>NZ_BAYX01000053.1 GCF_000696095.1 Rhizobium rhizogenes NBRC 13257
AGCGAAACGTCACCGCTTACTGTCTGGACGATGTTGCCATTGGCGGCCGCTGTTCTGGCAAAGTCGACACCGGAGACGATGGTGCCGGCCGTTATGCTCTGGCCCGAAATGGCAACATCGTTACCGCCGAGAATCTGGCCGCTCACATCTACGCCGCCGGCAGCCGTGCTGGAAAGAGTGATGTCCTTATGGCCTGTGACCGCATCGGCGGTGATGGACGTGCCGCTGACATCGATGGCGCCGGCTGCTTGTAGGGTTGGTGCCGCAACGACGCCGTTCACTGACACCGTCAAATCACCAGCCTGGCCGAGAACGATATCGCCGCCAGAGGCGTTGGTGGCACTAAAATCGATACCGGAGATGATCGTCTGGGCAGACAGGCTCTGACCGGTGATCAAGACATTGCCCGCGCCGAGAATTTGACCATTTACGGTGGTGGCGCCATCGAGCGTGACAGCGCCGTGCGCCGTGACAGCATTGGCGGTCACGGTCGAACCGGCAGCCTTGAGATCGCCAGCCGACAACAGTGTAGCGGTGTTGATATTGCCTGTTGAAGCGAGGTTCAGA
>NZ_BAYX01000052.1 GCF_000696095.1 Rhizobium rhizogenes NBRC 13257
CTCTCGTCGCCTCGTGGGCTGATGCGAATTTTCCGCACGATTATTCAAGCCCTTGTGCTGGCGGTGTTCCATTTTTAGCCCGAGACCCCGACGTGCCGCGCCGTAAGACCTGAGCTTGTCTGTGATCAGAACCCGCGGGGTGCGCGCATGCTTGCGAATGAGTTTGCGCAAGAGCCGCTCGGCGGCCAGTTTGTCGCGGCAGCTTTGGACCAGAGCATCGAGAACGAAGCCATCTTGATCGACAGCCCGCCAAAGCCAATGTTTTCGGCCGTTGATCGTGATGGCGACCTCATCAAGATACCATTTGTCGCCGAACTGCGGAGCACGATGGCGGATCTTTCCGGCGAAGTCGCGTCCGAACCGTTCGGCCCAACGCCGAACCGTCTCATGGCTGACGACAATGCCCCTCGCGGCAAGCAGATCTTCGACCATCCGCAGGCTGAGCGGAAATCGGAAATACAGCCAGACGGCTTGGCCTATGACTTCGGCGGGAAACCGGCGACCTCGATAGAGGGAATTTCGAACAGCGCTCATATCAGATATCGTGCCTGAGCGTCGGTCGCCGCGTCAACGTGACAGTGCCTGTC
>NZ_BAYX01000051.1 GCF_000696095.1 Rhizobium rhizogenes NBRC 13257
GCGGCGCTCCATCCGCGGGCTCGATGAGGCATGTCTGACCTGAGAGCGGCTTTGCCTCGATCGTCCCCCCGCAACGGCCGTCCGCAACTTTCTTCCCCTGTCGGCTCCGCCGGCATTCCTCGCGAAGCAAGAAAGTTCCTCCCGGCCGCCCTCCATTTCATTTCGGCCCGGGGGTGCGGTCCGATCGTCCCCGGTCCTTGCGACAGCCATCGAGGCCGCAATGGTGCGGCCCGAAACAGCAAAAGGAACTTGGACAATGGCTACCATCGGCACCTTCACCTCCACCGAAAACGGCTTCTCCGGCTCGATCCGCACCCTCGCCCTCAACGTCAAGGCACGCATCGCTCGCGTCGAAAACCCCTCCGACAAGGGTCCGCACTTCCGCATCTACGCCGGCAACGTCGAGCTCGGCGCCGCCTGGCAGAAGACCTCCGAACAGGGCCGCGACTACCTCTCGGTCAAACTGGACGATCCGAGCTTCCCCGCTCCGATCTACGCCACGCTGGCGGAAGTCGAAGGCGAAGACGGCCTGCAACTGATCTGGTCGCGCCCCAACCGCGACTGAGGCCCCCTTACAGGCTCCGCCCATCGGGCGG
>NZ_BAYX01000050.1 GCF_000696095.1 Rhizobium rhizogenes NBRC 13257
TGGTCTGCAAGGACTGACAGATCGATCGCGACGGCCTTACCGGCACGCCAATCAGCTTCCTTTCCAAATCGAGAAGCTGATTGTGCGGACCAAGCAGGACAAGCCCAACTGGGGCGCACCAAAGATCAGGGAGCGGCTGGCGCGGCTATATCCGGATGTTCACACGCCGGCGATCTCAACCGTGCATGCCGTCCTCGACCGCAACGGCCTGGTCAAGCACGGTAGGCGACGGCGCAACAGGGCTGAAGGAACAGCACTCTCCAATCCAGGACTGCCCAACGACCTGTGGTGCGCCGATTACAAAGGCGAGTTCATGCTTGCCGATAAGCGCTATTGCTACCCCTTGACGATCACCGACTTCGCCAGCCGCTATCTTTTGGCCTGCGAAGCGTTGCACACGACCAAGGAGGTCTACGCCTTCACCGTTTTCGAACGCGTCTTCAAGGAGTTCGGCCTGCCCAAGGCGATCAGAACCGACAACGGAGTGCCTTTCGCCAGCCCCAACGGACTGTTCAATCTGTCTCGGCTCGCCGTCTGGTGGCTCAGGCTCGGTATCGACATCGAGCGCATCAAGCCCGGCCATCCGCAGCAGAACGGCCGCCACGAGCGCATGCATCTGACACTGAAACTTGAGACAACCAAGCCGGCCGGAGACAATTTCCTGCAGCAGCAAGCCCGCTTCGACGACTTCGTCGAGGAGTTCAATACCGAGCGGCCCCACCAGGCGCTCAACATGGCCTGCCCGGCAGAATGCTACGACGCTTCACCGCGCGTCTATCGCGGCCTACCCGATCTCGACTACCCGTTCCACGACCAGACAGTCACCGTCACAACATGCGGACGCATCTGCTACAAGCGGAAGAAGATCAATCTCAGTCTGGTCTTCGCCGGTCAGGCCGTCGGCATCAAACAGGTCGAAGACCATATCTGGCTTACAAGCTTTATGGATTACGATCTGGGATACTTCGATGATGAGACATGCAGGCTTGAACCTTTGCCGAACCCTTTCGGTCCAAAAGTGTTACCTATGTCTCAGGAATAAACCGTAACCCATGTGTCCAGAACGGACCC
>NZ_BAYX01000049.1 GCF_000696095.1 Rhizobium rhizogenes NBRC 13257
GGAATTGGTGCAGGGATCAAATTTCAACATTTTGCATCTATGCGGCCGGGATCGAAAATAGGTTGATCGATCCATCATGCTGCACAAACATAATGCCGCCCGCCGCCATCACATCGGTAAAATGAAGTTCAAAGTGACGAACTGGGCGGAGTATGAGGCGGGCCCTCGCCGCCGTGGCAGTTTGACCCTTTGGGTAACGCCGGAAGCACTTGACGGTTGGGCTACCCCACGACGCAAGACGAGAGGAGGCCAGCCGCGTTATTCCGATCTGGCGATCGAAACCACACTGATGCTGGGCATGGTCTTTGGGCTGCGTTTGCGCCAAAGCGAAGGGCTTTTGAGTTCGGTGCTTGCCATGATGGGATTGGATCTGCCTGTGCCAGATCACACGACACTCAGGCGCAGGGCCAGAACCTGGAAGCCACCGGCCAGAAGCAACGACCGGCAGCATGTGACGGATGGCCCCATTCACGTTCTGGTCGACAGCACCGGGCTGAAGATCTATGGCGCTAGCCAATGGCTGGAAGAAAAGCATGGGACAAAGTCCCGGCGTAGCTGGCGAAAACTGCACTTGGCTGTTGATGCCGACAGTGGCGAGATTATTGCCCATAGCCCGACAGATAAGGAAGCCGGCGATGCCTCGCAGCTGGGGCCGTTGCTGGATCAGATCGATGAGGAGATCGACCAGTTCACTGCCGATGGAGCCTATGATGGCACTCCAACCTACGACGCAGTTCTCCGTCACAGCGCAGGCGCAAGGGTCGTCATTCCACCGCGCTCGAACGCGGTTGAACGGCCCAATGCCCAAGCCGCATGCCAGAGAGACGACCACATCGCCTCCATGCAGATAAATGGCCGGCTGAAGTGGCAGACGCCCATCGGCTATAGCAAACGAGCTTTGGTTGAAACCGCGATCGGTCGATACAAAGGTGTCATTGGACCGCGTTTGCGTGCTCGTTCATTCCTTGCTCAACAGACAGAAGCTGCGATTGGGGTCGCCCTCCTTAACCGAATGCTCGCCAGCGGACGCCCGAAATCCGTTCTCTGCCCAGCCTCGGCGGGAGCAACCAAACAAGCGGGCCCATCAAAGA
>NZ_BAYX01000048.1 GCF_000696095.1 Rhizobium rhizogenes NBRC 13257
TTCTCGCCGACCAAGCGCACCAAGGACATCCTGATGTGGATGCTGTCCACCAAGATGATGCCGCCGGTCGGCGCCTTCATCCCGATCTACCTGCTATTCCAGGGTTTTGGCCTGCTCAACAATCAGTTCGCCAGCCGTCTCGGCATGGTCGTCGTGCTGATGCTGATCAACCTGCCGATCATCGTCTGGATGCTCTACACCTACTTCAAGGAAATCCCCGGCGAGATCCTGGAGGCGGCCCGTATGGATGGGGCGTCGCTGGCAAAGGAAATCATCTACGTGCTGACGCCGATGGCGATCCCCGGCCTTGCCTCGACGATGCTGCTCAACATCATTCTCGCCTGGAACGAGGCCTTCTGGACACTCAATCTCTCGTCCGTCGATGCGGCGCCGCTCAGCACCTTCATCGCCTCCTATTCCAGCCCGGAAGGCCTGTTCTACGCCAAGCTTTCGGCGGCATCGACGATGGCGATCGCCCCGATCCTGATCCTTGGCTGGTTCAGCCAGAAACAACTCGTCCGCGGCCTCACCTTCGGCGCGGTTAAGTAAGGAAGACAAACATGGGTAGCATTGTCCTGAAGAAGGTTTCCAAGGTCTTTGGCGAAGCCAAGGTCATTCCTTCCATCGACCTCGAGATCAACGAAGGCGAGTTCGTCGTCTTCGTCGGCCCGTCCGGATGCGGCAAGTCCACGCTGCTGCGGCTGATCGCCGGCCTGGAAGATGTCTCGGGCGGCCAGATCCTGATCGATGGCAAGGACGGCACCAATCTGGCGCCGGCCCAGCGCGGTCTTGCCATGGTGTTCCAGTCCTATGCGCTCTATCCGCATATGAGCGTTCGCAAGAACATCGCCTTTCCGCTGAAGATGGCG
Source organism: Rhizobium rhizogenes NBRC 13257 (assembly GCF_000696095.1). Classification (GTDB taxonomy): domain Bacteria; phylum Pseudomonadota; class Alphaproteobacteria; order Rhizobiales; family Rhizobiaceae; genus Rhizobium; species Rhizobium rhizogenes. The sequence goes on from NZ_BAYX01000048.1 coordinate 870, forward strand.
AACATGCCGCAGGCCGAGATCGACAAGAAGGTCGCCGACGCCGCGCGTGTCCTCAATCTCACCGATTATCTGGAGCGCAAGCCGCGCCAGCTTTCCGGCGGCCAGCGCCAGCGTGTCGCCATCGGCCGTGCCATCGTGCGCCAGCCCAAGGCCTTCCTGTTCGACGAACCCCTGTCGAACCTGGACGCGGCGCTGCGCGTCAACATGCGTCTCGAGATCAGCGATCTGCACCATCAGCTGAAGACGACGATGGTCTATGTGACGCATGACCAGGTCGAGGCGATGACCATGGCCGACAAGATCGTCGTG
>NZ_BAYX01000047.1 GCF_000696095.1 Rhizobium rhizogenes NBRC 13257
TGATGCTGCCGTTCTGAGCCTCGATGCTGATCGAGCGGCCAGCGCGGATGTCGGTAACGACAGGCGACGAGGACGATGACGAGGATTGGCTTTCCTGATGGTTGACGCCGGCCGTCAGCGATAGCGAGAAGCCAAGACCCGTTTTGTTGGAGGGATCCGTGCTGGTGAGCTGATTGTAAGCCTCCTTCAGGTCCTTGTAGCCCTGATAAAAGCCGAGGCCGGCAATGGCGGTGTTGGTGACGGCATTGACGCCGCCGGCATCCGACAGCCGCTCAGCTGAGTTCATAATGCTTTCGCCGGCGGCCACCGCCTTGCTCGAGGCCGCGAAGGTCACGCCGGTAAAGGTCTTTTCGTGCACCTCCTGGTAATTGGTGACGTCATTGGCCGACAGGAGATTGATGTCGTTCTTGGCGAAGAGATTGACGTCGCGCTCCGCCGAGGCGCTGGTTGCTTGCAGATTGATGTTGTTGCCGGCGGAGACATTAAGATCGCGACCGGCGGAAAGTGTCGACACAGCATTGGTATCGGACTGCTGCGCTTTGCTGTCCTTCGTCGACTGCGCACCGATACCGACGGAGAAACCGCCATTGCCGGCGGAGAAGGCGAGACCAAAGCCGGATTTCTTCTGTTGCTCGGATTGCGACGCGCTTTCCGCACCCGGCGTGACGTTGACGTCGCGTGCGGCCGACAGGTTGATGTCCCGGTCGGCTGTGACGCTGGAGCCCATGATATTGAGATCGGTCTTGCGGGCCGTCAGATTAACGTCCTCGCCCGCTGAAAGCGAAGAGCCGACATTGTCCGTCGAGGCTTGCTGGCCCTGCTTTTCGTTCTTGCCGTAAAGCGAGATGAAACCACCGCCGGAGCCGACGAACAGGCCGGAATCCTTGCGTTGACTGTCGGACTGGTGAACCTCCTGCGCTCCGATCACAGCGACGCTGTCGCCGGAGACGTTGATGGAGCCATCGGCATTGACCTTCGATCCGGCAATGACGGCGGCCTTGCCAGCATCGAGATTGACGTCGCCCGAGGCGGAAAGCTGCGAGCCGACTGTCGTTTCGTTGTAGCCGTCATAGCTGGAGCTACCACTGCGCAGGAACCCCTTGCGCTTGGCGCTATCGTGTTCGGTCTCGGTGTCCTTGCCGGCGGTGACGATCAGGTTGCCGCCGGTCTGGATGTTGAGATCGGAGGAATGCG
>NZ_BAYX01000046.1 GCF_000696095.1 Rhizobium rhizogenes NBRC 13257
CCCATAGCTCCGATCTCAACATCCAGACCGGCGGCAACCTGATCGTCACCGCCGGCAAGGACACCGAGACCGAACACGATAGCGCCAAGCGCAAGGGGTTCCTGCGCAGCGGCAGCTCCAGCTATGACGGCTATAACGAAACGACGGTCAGCTCGCAGCTTTCCGCCTCCGGCGACGTCAACCTCGATGCTGGCAAGGCCGCCGTCATTGCCGGATCGAAGGTCAATGCCGATGGCTCCATCAACGTCTCCGGCGACAGCGTCGCTGTGATCGGAGCGCAGGAGGATCACCAGTCCGACAGCAAGCGCAAGGATTCCGGCCTGTTCGTGGGCTCCGGCGGTGGTTTCATCTCGCTTTACGGCAAGAACGAAAAGCAGGGCCAGCAGTTCTCGACGGACAATGTCGGCTCTTCGCTTTCAGCGGGCGAGGACGTCAATCTGACGGCCCGCAAGACCGATCTCAACATCATGGGCTCAACAGTCAATGCCGACCGGGACATCAACCTGTCGGCCGCACGCGATGTCAACGTCACGCCGGGCGCGGAAAGCGCGTCGCAATCCGAGCAGCAGAAGAAATCCGGCTTCGGCCTGGCCGTCTCCGTTGGCAATGGCGGTTTCTCCGTCGGCATCGGCGCGCAGTCGACCAAGGACAGCACGGCGCAGCAGTCCGATACCAACGCTGTGTCGACACTGTCCGCCGGACGTGATCTCAACATCTCGGCAGGCAACAATATCAACCTGCAGGCGACCAGCGCTTCGGCGGAGCGCGACGTCGATCTCTTCGCCAAGAATGACATCAATCTGCTGTCGGCCAACGACGTCACCAACTACCAGGAGGTACACGAGAAGACCTTTACCGGCGTGACCTTCGCGGCCTCGAGCAAGGCGGTGGCCGCCGGCGAAAGCATCATGAACTCGGCCGAGCGGCTGTCGGATGCCGGCGGTGTCAATGCGGTCACCAACACCGCCATTGCTGGCCTCGGCTTCTATCAAGGCTACAAGGACCTGAAGGAGGCTTACAATCAACTCACCAGCACGGATCCCTCCAACAAGACGGGTCTCGGCTTCTCGTTATCGCTGACGGCGGGCGTCAACCATCAGGAAAGCCAATCCTCCTCCTCCTCCTCCTCGCCTGTCGTTACCGACATCCGCGCTGGCCGTTCCATCAGCATGGAGGCTCAGAACGGCAGCATAA
>NZ_BAYX01000045.1 GCF_000696095.1 Rhizobium rhizogenes NBRC 13257
AGCCTTACCCGCTCTGACTTTTCCGCTGTTCTTCCTTATTGGATGAAATTGGATGGAAAAATGGAGTTCGATGTGTCATAACCCATTCGGATGGAAACGGATGGGATAATGGATGACGGCCCTTGATCTCGCGAAATTGCGTATCACGCCTGAGATCCTGTCGTTGATCGCCGAGATCGACGAATTCAAAGGTGCGTGGCGAGCGCTCGGTCGTATCGCGCCTGACCGGCTCTCCAACTTGCGGCGAGTCGCGACGATCGAAAGCATAGGATCGTCGACCCGTATCGAAGGCGCAAAACTGAGCGACCGCGAAGTCGAAAGGCTGCTCTCGAACCTCCGAATCGGCTCGTTCACCAGCCGAGACGAACAGGAGGTCGCAGGCTATGCCGAGGTGATGGAAACGATCTTCTCCTCCTTCGACGCGATCCCGCTTAAAGAAAATCACATCCGCCAACTCCATCGCGATCTACTCGCTCACTCGACCAAAGATGAGCGACACCGGGGAAACTGGAAAACCCTTGCCAACAACGTCGAAGCCTTCGACGAAGATGGACGAAGCCTGGGCGTCGTCTTCGCGACAGCATCTCCCTTTGATACGCCCGGCCGGATGTCGGAACTGATGTCCTGGAAACAGGCCCAGGAGAAGGATGGGACGTTTCACCCTCTGCTCATCGTCGCTGTCTTCGTGGTGGTCTTTCTGGAAATCCATCCTTTTCAAGACGGCAATGGCCGCCTGTCGCGAGCCTTGACCACTTTGCTGCTCCTTCGGGCGGGCTATACCTACGTGCCATACAGCTCTCTCGAAAGCGTTGTCGAACAGAACAAGGAAGCCTATTACCTCGCGCTTCGTCGAACGCAGGGCACGATCCGGACAGATCAACAGGACTGGAATCCGTGGATCGAGTTTTTCCTCCGGAGCCTGCAGCGCCAGAAGCAACGGCTCGAGCGCAAGATCGAACGTGAACGCATCCTGCTGGGCGACCTGCCGGAGTTGTCGGTTTCGATCCTCGAACTGGCGCGTGAGCGCGGGCGCGTTACGGTGATGGATGCGGCCAAGGCCACAGGCGCAAGCCGCAACACCGTCAAGGATCATCTTCGGGCGTTGACCGAGCAAGGACATCTCACCCTTCATGGAGCGGGTCGCGGGACCTGGTACGGCCTGAACTAAAGCCGGAGTGATTGGTCCGCCGATGCGCCGGGATCGGAGCCATGGCCCAACTGTACGCGGCCGCCATTGCCACGTCCCTTAGCCGGTCGTTA
>NZ_BAYX01000044.1 GCF_000696095.1 Rhizobium rhizogenes NBRC 13257
GATCTCCACAGGCGATATCACCGTCGGCACGCTGCTGTCGGCCGGTGGTCTCACCACCGACGGCGCCAATCTCAAGGCGGACAGTTTGACCGCCCATGGCGACGCCACCCTGAAGGCCAGCGGCACTGGCGCAAGCGGTCGCGTTGACATCAGCGGCCAGGTGCTGGCGGCCGGCGATCTCGCGATCAACGCAAACAGCCTCAATGCCGGCCTTCTCGTTTCCGGCGTCGATTTTGCGGCAACCGACGCCAGCGGCGGCAATATCAAGCTTGCCAGCTCCGGCGACACGGACCTCACCGTCTCCGGTAACGCCACTGCCGGCACGATCCTGTCGGCGGGCGATGTCACGGCGAAGGCGGCCAATCTCACGGCAGACAGCATCACCAGTCACGGCAATGTGGCGATCACCGCAACTGGTGTCGCCGGCAATGTCGATGTGAACAATCAGATCCTGGCCGCAGGCAATCTGATGATAAACGGCGGTAGCATTACCGCACCCGTTCTGATCTCGGGCATTGATTTTGCTGCCACCAATGCGGCGGGCGGCAATATCGTGCTGGGTTCCTCCGCGACGATTGCAGGCAATCGCGCTGGCAGCACTACCCTGACGACCACAGGCAATATCGTCTCTCAGACGATGCTTTCGGGCGGCGATGTTGCGATCCGTGCGGCTAGTCTGAAAGCCGACAGCCTTACTGGGCATGGCAATGTCGGCATTACCGGAGACGTCGCTGTCTCCAATCAGATCCTCTCCGCAGGCAATCTGACGATCAATGGCGGCAGCATCAGTGCGCCCGTCCTGATCTCCGGCATCGACTTTGCCGCCACCAATGCCGCCGGTGGTAGCATCGTGCTCGGATCGTCCGGCGGCATGAACCTTGCCGCCACCGCAGGAATCGCTGCGCAAACCATGCTGTCCGCCGGTGTGATCGAGGCCAGCGGCAGCACGATCACAGCCAACGCTGTTACTGGGCATGGCGACATCACCCTTGCCGGCAGCAGCAGCGTCAAAGTCACGGGCCAGCTCCTCGGCGGCAACGACGTCTCGCTCTCCGGCCAGACCGTCCAGCTTGGCCAGGCCATCAGTGGTGTCGACTTCGCCACCACCGCGCAATCATCAAACGGCGCCATTGCTCTCGGATCTAGTGGCGATCTCGACATCAATGCAGGAAGTGCCACCGCTGGCACTCTGATCGTCGCCGGCAACCTCGATGTGCTGGCGAGCGCATTTACGGGCGGCAACATCACAAGTCACGGCGCTGTCTCGATCGGGTCGTCCGCAAATTCCGGTGCGATTGCGATCAACGGCCAGCTTCTGGGTGGAAGTAACGTCTCGATCACCGGATCGGGCATCAGCGGCAATGTCATTGTCGCCGGCGTCGATTTTGCCGCGACCAGCCAATCAG
>NZ_BAYX01000043.1 GCF_000696095.1 Rhizobium rhizogenes NBRC 13257
CCGATTGGCTGGTCGCGGCAAAATCGACGCCGGCGACAATGACATTGCCACTGATGCCCGATCCGGTGATCGAGACGTTACTTCCACCCAGAAGCTGGCCGTTGATCGCAATCGCACCGGGATTTGCGGACGACCCGATCGAGACAGCGCCGTGACTTGTGATGTTGCCGCCCGTAAATGCGCTCGCCAGCACATCGAGGTTGCCGGCCACGATCAGAGTGCCGGCAGTGGCGCTTCCTGCATTGATGTAGAGATCGCCACTAGATCCGAGAGCGATGGCGCCGTTTGATGATTGCGCGGTGGTGGCGAAGTCGACACCGGTAATGGCCTGGCCGACCTGGACGGTCTGGCCGGAGAGCGAGACGTCGTTGCCGCCGAGAAGCTGGCCCGTGACTTTGACGCTGCTGCTGCCGGCAAGGGTGATGTCGCCATGCCCAGTAACAGCGTTGGCTGTGATCGTGCTGCCGCTGGCCTCGATCACACCGGCGGACAGCATGGTTTGCGTAGCGATTCCTGCGGAGGCCGTAAGGTTCATGCCGCCGGACGATCCGAGCACGATGCTGCCACCGGCGGCATTGGTGGCGGCAAAGTCGATGCCGGAGATCAGGACGGGCGCACTGATGCTGCCGCCATTGATCGTCAGATTGCCTGCGGAGAGGATCTGATTGGAGACAGCGACGTCTCCGGTAATGCCGACATTGCCATGGCTCGTGATGCTGTCGGCGGTGAGATCTGCGGCCTTTGCCGTGAGATCACCGGCAGAAAGGATCGTTCCTCCGGCGATATTGCCGGAGGCCGTCAGGTTCATGCTGCCAGCGCGATTTCCTGCACTCGTCGCGGAAGAACCCAGCACGATATTGCCGCCCGCCGCATTGGTGGCAGCAAAATCAATGCCCGAGATCAGAACGGGTGCGGTAATGCTACCGCCGTTTATCGTCAGATTGCCTGCGGCCAGGATCTGATTGTTCACCTCGACATTGCCGGCGACACCGGTTGCGGTAATCGCCACATTGCCGTGACTGGTGATGCTGTCTGCCGTGAGATTGGCCGCCTTCGCCGTGACATCGCCCGCCGACAGGATCGTGCCGGCAGTGGCGTTGCCGGATATGGTGAGGTCCGTGTCGCCGGAGCTGGCAAGCTTGATATTGCCACCGCTGGCGTCGGTTGCCGCAAAATCGACGCCGGAAACGAGAAGGCCGGCATTGAGGCTGTTTGCGTTGATCGCGAGATCGCCGGCCGACAGCACCTGGCCGCTGATGTCAACGCGACCACTTGCGCCAGTGCCGCTAGCCTTCAGGGTGGCGTCGCCATGGGCGGTCAAACTGCCTGCCTTGAGATTGGCGCCGTCGGTGGTGAGATCGCCGGCCGACAGCAGCGTGCCGACGGTGATATCGCCTGTGGAGATT
>NZ_BAYX01000042.1 GCF_000696095.1 Rhizobium rhizogenes NBRC 13257
GATCGTGTCCCGGCACGTGGTGTAGGTGGCGGGAGGTAGCAAAGCCGAGCAGCCGCGCGCTTTTCATAGCGCTGTAGCGGGTGATTGGGTTTGCGGGCGGCCATCAGTGTTTTCCGCTAGGGTCGGGTTGTTGAAGACCAACCTGACGGAAAGACCACCGATGACCAATGACATGATGAACGTGCGCTCGCTTGTTGAGAAGAGCGCCGATGCAGATTTATTGCGCGAGATGATCGGTTTTGCAGCCGAGCGGCTGATGGAGCTGGAGGTCGGCTCAGCCACCGGTGCTGACTTCGGCGAGAAGAACCCGATGCGCCTTGCTCAACGCAACGGCTACCGTGACCGCGATTGGGAGACACGGGCCGGAACCGTTGAACTCCGCATTCCAAAGCTGCGCAAGGGAAGCTATTTTCCGAGCTTTCTCGAGCCGCGCCGTATGGCAGAGAAGGCCCTGACGGCGGTTATCCAGGAAGCGTATATCCAGGGAATCTCGACCCGTTCTGTCGACGATCTGGTCAAAGCCATGGGCATGTCGGGCATCTCCAAGAGCCAGGTGTCGCGGCTGTGCGAAGAAATCGACGTCAAGGTAAAGGCGTTTCTCGACAGGCCGATTGAGGGCGAGTGGCCGTACGTCTGGGTGGATGCGACCTATCTCAAAGTCCGCCGTGGCGGTCGCATCGTCTCCGTCGCCGTCATCATTGCTGTCGGCGTCAACAACGACGGGCGGCGCGAGGTCCTGGGTATGGAGGTCGGTACATCGGAGGCAGAACCGATCTGGACGGAGTTTCTGCGCAGGCTGACACGTCGAGGATTGCGTGGCGTCAAGCTCGTCGTCTCCGATGCCCATGAAGGTCTCAAGGCGGCCGTCACCAAGGTTCTCAACGCCACCTGGCAAAGGTGCCGGGTTCACTTCATGAGGAACGTGCTCGCGCATGCTGGAAAGAGCGGCAGGCGGGTCGTCTCCGCCTTTATCGCAACGGCATTTGCTCAGGAGACGCCGGAGGCAGCAAGCGCTCAATGGCGCAGCGTCGCCGATCAGATCAGACCGAAAGTGCCGAAGCTCGCCACCATCATGGACGATGCTGAAGAGGATGTGCTCGCCTACATGACCTTCCCGAAAGAGCACCGGGCAAAACTGCACTCGACGAATCCAATTGAGCGTCTCAACGGCGAAATCAAGCGACGCACCGAGGTCGTCGGCATCTTTCCGAACGACGAAGCGATCGTCCGTCTCGTTGGCGCACTGCTGCTCGAACAGAACGACGAGTGGGCCGTCCAACGCGCCAGGTATATGACGCTTGAGACCATGGCCCAAATGAGCGATGATCCCCAAATCAGTCTGCCCGCTGTGGCTCGCTGATATCCGCTCCGACCCATGTCGGAAAGCACGGCCATCAGCCGTCAGCTACACCACTCCCGTGGACACGAT
>NZ_BAYX01000041.1 GCF_000696095.1 Rhizobium rhizogenes NBRC 13257
AAGCACGACCAATACCATTGTCGGCTCCGGAGCCTTTGTCCTCGATAGTTTCGTGAAAGGCAGCGGCAGCAAGCTGACCCGGCGTGCCGACTACAACTGGGGACCCGACTATGCCACCCACAAGGGGCCGGCTCATTTCAATGAGATCGACTTCAAGTACTTGCCGGAGGCATCGGTTCGTCTCGGCGCTCTGGCGAGCGGGCAAGTCGACGCCATCGACGCCGTTCCGCCCGCCAATTTCCGCTCCGTACAGGGCAATGGCAATTTGCAGGTCGTAACGAAGGAGAACCCGGGCGTTACCAGCGCCTTTCTCCTGAATATCTCGAAGGGTCCTTTCCAGGACGTCAAGGTTCGCCAGGCGTTCCAGAGCGCGGTGAATGTCGCTGCGGCCGTGAAGGCAGCTTATTTCGGCACGTTGAAACCTGCTGATAGTATCCTCGGGCCATCGACCCTCTATTACGAACCCCGCCTTGGCGGCAAATGGGGCTTTGATCTTGCCAAGGCGAACCGCCTGCTCGATGAAGCCGGCTGGAAGGAAAAGGATGCGGACGGAATTCGCAAGAAGGACGGCCAGCGCCTGACGCTTCATTACGTCTACGACAGCGCCCAGGTCGGCGATTCCGATATCACCCTTGCCCAGGCGGCGCAGTATCAGGTCCGCCAGGCCGGTTTCGATCTTCAGCTCGATCCCGTCGATGCCGGTGGCTATACCGCTCGCACGAATGCCAATGATTACGACCTTGTCTCGCTCTATTACGTGCGTGCCGAACCGGACATTCTGCGCACGGTATTTCATTCGGCCTATGCGCCGCCCAATGGTGCGAATTATGCTCGCATCAACAGTCTCGACGAAAAGCTGAGCAAGGCGATCGGTGCGAGCGATGCGGAGCGCAAGCGGCTCTATGCCGAGATCCAGACGGAGATCATCGACCAGGCCTATGCAGTGCCGCGCTATGTCGCCGCCTATCAGCTCGGCGCCTCCAAGAAGCTTCTCGGCGTTAGCTGGGCCACCAATGCCAAACCGAATTTTTATGATGCCTGGCTCAACCCGTAACCTGATCCATGCCGTCGCAAGGCGGCTGGGTGTGATCGTCGCCGTGTTGTGGGGCGCGGCGACGATCGCCTTCATCGCCGTCAAGCTCATTCCGGGCGACCCGGTCTCGATCCTCTCCGGCGGCGAGAATATCGTCGATGAGGCCGAGCGGGCGGCTCTGGTCCATCAATATGGGCTGGATCAGCCGCTGGTGCTGCAATATGTGCGCTATATCGGCAATGCGCTGCTCGGCAATTTCGGTGAGAGCTATCAGTACCGGCAGCCCGTCATCGACGTCATATCGGAGGCCGCCGGACCGACGCTGCAACTGGCGGGCAGCGCCATCATCATTGCGCTCAGCCTGGCGATAACCGTTGCCCTGGCGACGGCAGGCCGCCGGCGAGGGCTGGCGGTGACGCTTTCCGGTCTCGAGCTGATCCTGCTGAGCACACCGGTCTACTGGATCGGCATCGTGCTTCTGTCGCTGTTCAGTTTTCAACTGCAATGGTTCCCGGTGACCGGCAATGACGGGTTTGCCTCTCTCGTGCTGCCGGCGATTGCGCTCAGCCTGCCCTTGACTGCGCTCCTGAGCCAAGTCTTGCGGGACGGTCTGGAAGAGGCTCTGTCGCAGCCCTTCGCGTTGACGGTGCGTGCTCGCGGTGTCGGCGAAACCCTCCTGCGGTTTCGCCACGGTCTGCGCCATGCAGCACTCGCCG
>NZ_BAYX01000040.1 GCF_000696095.1 Rhizobium rhizogenes NBRC 13257
ACCTCCGGCACGCCGGAATATGCGATCGACGGCTCAGCCCTTGGCGCCATGCAGGCCGACCGCATCAAGGTCGTCGTCACCGAGAAGGGCGCCGGCGTCAAGATGAGCGGCGATATGGCCGCCAATGCCGGTGAGCTGTCGCTATCGGCCGATGGCAAGATCTCGATTGGCAATGCCTCGGGCAGCCAGGGTGTGACCATCACCTCGAAGAGACAAGTCACCGCCGCCAAGGTCAGTTCGAAGCAGAAGGTCGCGGTCCAGGCCGATCAAGGCATAACCCTGCAGTCGGTGGCAGCCGACAGCGATATCGTACTTGCAAGCGGCACAGGTCTCTTGAGCGTCTCAGGTGACGTCAACAGTGGCACGACGGTGCAGATGAGCTCGGGCGGCGGCATTGCCGCCGGCAGTGTCACGGCAGGCAATGGTGCGGCGACGCTTTCTACCAGTTCCGGCAATATCGCGATTGCGGGTGCTGCCAATAGTACCGGTGATCTCAATCTGACCGCCACGGCCGGCTCGATCTCCGCGGGCTCACTGCTGAGCAACCAGAATATCGCGCTGAGCGCCGGACTGGATATCGCGGTTGCCGGTAATGTGCTGGCGCAAGGCAATGTTAGTGCCACCGGCCGGTCGATCTCGACCGGCATGACCGTCTCAGGCATCAATATCGCTGCCACCAGCGCCGATCCCAATGGCAATGTCGTGCTCGGCTCCGCCGGGAACCTCAGCCTGACAGCAACGGGTGGCAATATAGCCACCAGCAATCTGCTGTCGGCGGGAAGCCTCAGCACCAGTGCCACCGGCAACGTGACCGCGGGCGGCATCCAGTCTGGCGGTGATTTGACGGTGACTGCGGCTTCGCTGACGGCTAGCGGTGTCACCTCACATGGGCTGCTCACCGTTAACGCCGCTACAAATGTGAGTGGCCAGATTCTTGGGAACAGCAACGTCCTGATCTCAGGCGCGGCTATCCAGGCCGGTGCCATCGCCTCCGGCGTCGACTTCGCCGCCACCAATGCGGCTGGCGGTACTCTCGCTGTCGGTCCGACCGGCACGCTCGATTTGACCGCCACGACCGGTAATATCGTGGTCGGCACATTGCTGTCGGCCGGTGATCTGAATGCTCGGTCAGCACTGCTGCAGGCAAACACTCTGACAGGTCACGGCAATGTCGGCATCGATGGCGGCGTTCGTGTCGCCAACCAATTGCTTGGAGCCGGCGACATAACCATCAATGGCAACGCCAATGGTGTCAGTGCCGGTCTTCTTGCGTCCGGTGTCGACTTTGCAGCGACCAAGGCGGCTGGCGGCAATATCGTGGTGGCGAATAGCGGCGATCTCACTGTCAACGATAGTCTTGGCGCCATCCAGGCAGGCACCATCTTGGCAGCCGGCGCTATCAATACCACCGGTCAGACGATCACCGCCGATACCATCACCGGTCATCAGAACATCACGCTTTCCGGCGCTACTGCCGTTACCGGCCAGATCCTAGGTGCGGGCAATGTCAGCGTCTCCGGCCCGACTATCGCGGCCGACGCCATCGTCTCGGGTGTCGACATCGCCGCCACCGATGCGGCGGGCGGCCGCATTACCCTTGGCCCGACGACAACGGGAACCGGCAATCTGACGCTTGCCGCCGCGGGCTTGCTCAGCGCCGATACGCTGTTGTCGGCAGCCAATCTTGATGCCAGTGGCGCGAACATTACCGCCGACAATATCTCGGCGCATGGCAATCTGACGCTTGATGGTGCCTCCAGCATAAGCGGCCAGATTCTTGGCGCCGGCAATGTTTGGATCAGCGGCCAGAGCCTGTCTGCCCAGACGGTCGTTGCTGGCCTCGATTTCGATGCGACGAATGGGGCCGGGGGCAATATCGTTCTCGGTCAGGCTGGCGATTTGACCGTGTCAATGAACGGCGCGGTTACGGCGCCGACCATACAAGCAGCCGGCGTCATTGATATCAGTGGCGCCTCGGTTGCCGCCGATGCCATCACCGGCCATAAGGACCTCACTCTTTCCAGCACGGCTGCCGCGGGCGTGGATGTTACTCGTCAAGTGCTTGGCGGCGGTAGTGTCGACATCTCCGGCGCGAGCATCAAAGCCGGCACGATCGTCTCCGGTGTCGACTTTGCCAGAACAGCGGCCGCCAATGGCAACATCGTCCAGACGACAAGCGGCGATCTGACACTTGCTTCAAGCGGATCCCTCGATGCCGGCACGCTGTTGTCGGCCGGCGATCTCTCTGCCGCCGGTTCGACCATCAGTGCTGATAGCGTCACGGCCCATGGCGATGTCGCCCTTGATGGTGCGACCGGCACGACGACCGCAAGCGGTCGCGTGGATGTGAGTGGCCAGATTCTCGGCGCCGGCAATGTGTTGATCACCGGTCAAAGCCTGTCCGCCCAGACGGTCGTTGCTGGCATCGACTTCGACGCCACCAATGCGGCAGGGGGTAATATCGTTCTCGGCCAGGCCGGGGATCTGAGCGTGTCGGTGAACGGCACCGTTGTGGCGCCGACCCTGCAGGCAGCCGGCGTCATTGATATCAGCGGCGCGTCCGTCGCCGCCGACGTGATCACCGGCCACAAGGGCATTACCCTTTCCGGCGTAACCGGTGGCGTGGACATCGATAGTCAAGTTCTTGGTGGCGGCGACATCAGTGTTTCCGGCTCCAGCATCAAGGCCGGCACCATCGTCTCCGGCGTCGATTTCGCTGCAACGGCTGCCGCCGATGGCAACATCGTACTCGCCAGCAGCGGTGA
>NZ_BAYX01000039.1 GCF_000696095.1 Rhizobium rhizogenes NBRC 13257
CGTCACGATCGTCACCAACGACTTGGCACTGAAGGGTGCGACCGTTACCGGCAACTCTGTCACTGCTAACGTCAAGAATCTGACGATCGAGAGCCTGGTGGATACGGCAACCGCCAAGGCCAATCAGCTCAATGTCTCGGGTTCGGTCGGCACGAATGGCTTCAGCGTCTCCGGCGTGACGCAGAAAGCGACCGGCGATGCCGTCGTCGTCTCGGAACAATCCGGCATTCATGCCGGCAGCGGCGGCCTTGATCTCACGGTCGACAAGCAGACATCGCTGATCGGCGGCCTGATCACCAGCGACGCAACTGCGGACAAGAACCGCTTTGAGACCGGCACGCTGACGGTCGCCGATATCGATACGCATTCGACCTGGAAGGCCGACACCTTTGGCGGCTCGATCGGTACCAGCGGGCTCAGCATTGCTCCGCCGGTCAAGGCCGGAGAGAACAAGACCGGGCAGGCCCTGTCGGCGATCGGCGGCAATATCCCGATCACCATCACCGATCCAGCGCACCAGACGCAGGAAATCGGCACGATCCGCCGGGATACCGACAACACCAATACCTCGCTGCCTGGCCTGCCGGACCTGCAGAACATCCTGCGCGAGCAGTACAAGACGCAGGCTGATCTGCAGGCGGCGCAGAAGACGATGGCGGGGTTGGTGGCAACGATCGCCAATCAGTTTGTCGATCAGGCTGATACTCCGGCTGAACTTGCCTTCTGGGGTGAGGGCGGTGCTGGCCGAGCTATGCTCCATGCGATTGGCGCTGGCATCCTTGGTGGTGTTAACGGATGGGAAGGCGCGCTTAAGGGAGCAGCCGGTGGCGCTACGTCCACATTGCTTGCCCCAGCGATTGACAAACTTGTCGCTGGTTTGCTGAAGGGCACAAAGTTTGAAGGCACGCAGGAGGGCCAGCAACTCGCCACACTGCTCGGCCAAGGCTTGGCCGCCGTGGCGGGCGCAGCTGGCGGCGGCGAAGGCGCGGCATATGGGGCTGCAAATTACCAGTTCAACTATCTTAACGATAAGCAGTACTTCCAGCTCAAGAGTATGGATATGGCTTGTAAGGTAGGTGTTGGTGGAGCCTGCGACATTGTCAGAGACTTACAGAAACTAGATCAAATCACCAACCAGCAACTGGTGAGCGCTTGCAGTGCGGATATTGGTTCCGACGCCTGCATCGCAGCAAGACAGGACCTTGGAGCGGCTATTCATTCTATCGGTACGCAAGGATTGGGTCTGTCAGACACAGAACGAAGGCTGCTTGAAGGGTATTATGCTGAGCTGCAGTCTCTTCAGCGAGATCCCACTGGCACAAAGCAGATACTGGACGCAATAGTTGGGATTGTTCTAAGTTCGCCCCGCGCAACCGTAGCAATAGAAGGGCTCAACGGCGGCGGTGGTCGTGGCGGGATCCAGACGGGCATAACGAATAAAACGGGTACAGTCTGGGACAACGTTACCGCAACAGCGGGAAATTTGCCCAACACGCAGATTCCGGCCACATTTAAAATTCGATCAGGCAGTCAAGAATTTTATGTGAATTCTAACGCGACGAAGCATATGGGTGAGTATCTTGAAAAGTCCTCCAACCCCATCAATGATCAGCAGCTGCTAACTAGTTTTTCCGCTACAGTCGATCAAATTGCTTCAACAGGGAGCATACAATTCGGCAAGGTTTACAACATGAATGGTTGGGAAATAATTTTTAGTCAAAGGGCCGGTGACAGCCTGCCAGTTATCAAACATGCGTTGTACATTCCATGAGCGATATTAATATCGTCGCAGAGGGAATCTCAATTCAACTCGAGTTTGTTAACGTTGATCCAGGTGATCCAAGCTCAATGTGCTGGCGCATTAGCTTGGAACTATCGCATGCAACAGGGCATTTTTCATATTGCGCTGATGATATTTGGCTTGAGACTGAAATGTGGGATGCATTTGTATCTGATTTGACATCAGGCCCGCGTCATAGTGCAAGGCTCTACGATTTAAGTAACTACTTCACGCTGAATATTGAGCGCCAGAACCGCTGTTTTGAGGTTGATATTGCGGCACACGAGCCAGTGGTGCGCAGTGGAGGTCTGCAACTTAGGGGGAAACTCTCTGTCGAACTGGATAGCGGCCTCATCGAAAAACTGCACAGTGGCTTTGCTGGTTATCCTAAATTCTGGTGAGTGTGGCGTTGTTGGGTTCTGTCGCAAACTTTTCACCGGATTTGCAACCTGTATGGTCATGCCATAGATCTGGGTTGAAGATGAGCAGGCATTTTTGGGTTCCCCGATCATGATCGATTTCAAAGGCAGCCACTACCCGAAAGACGTGATCTTATACGCGGTGTTTTTCTACGTCAGATATGCGGTCTCCTATCGTGATTTGGAAGAGATCGTGGCTGAGCGTGGTGTTTCCGTTGACCACGCGACGCTGAACAGATGGGTTGTGAAATATTCGCCCTTGATTGCCGGCCGGGCCCCGCGCCGGAAATCCGCGACCAGCAGTTCCTGGCGAATGGACGAGACCTATATCCAGGTCAAAGGCAAATGGACCTATTTCTATCGCGCTGTCGATAAATTCGGCAAAGCCCTTGATTTCATGCTTTCTGAACACCGCGATGAGGCTGCGGCCAGCGCATTCTTCGCCCGCACAATCGAGAACAACGGCTGGCCTGAAAAAGTCGTCGTCGACAAGAGCGGTGCGAACCTGGCAGGATTGCAAAACATTAACTGGCTGCTGCTGTTGCAGGGATGGTTCTGGCTGATCGAGATCCTGCAGGTGAAATACCTCAACAACATGATCGAGCAAGACCACCGGTTTATTAAGAAGCTGACCCGACCGATGAAACGCTTCAAATCCTTTCAATCTGCGTCAGCAACGCTGGATGGCATCGAAGTGGCGCATATGATCCGCAAGCGGCAATTTCCAACAAGTGGCCAATCCGCATTTCAGCAATTCGCCGCGCTCGCAGCATAACTATGTTCAGCGATACCTGTTTCCGCAGCCTTTCCAAAAGTTTGCGACAGAACCCAATTTGTGTCAGCATTCTCCGAAGTCCACCCGACACAAGGTCGTGACCTTCCAATTGCGACGAGGCGGTAGAAGTATCACGCCTAGATCGTTTGTGATTTCTATAAGTCCGGGACGCTCGCGGCGCGAGATCTAAAGTTCCATAATTTCTATTATCTAATTCGCGGCAACTAATTGAATAATAACAATATTCATTCGCTATACCGTTTTTTAATGCCATCGTTGGTGACGGATCACCCTCGCCTCTTGACGGAGTTT
>NZ_BAYX01000038.1 GCF_000696095.1 Rhizobium rhizogenes NBRC 13257
TTCTGTGCTATATGTATCAGGACAAGAACCATCAGACAGTCAGGGATATCGAGCCAAGCGACCCCGATCTGGCACTGGCTTCGTTCGATCGCTTCCAGCGCATGATGCGCCGTCTGGAGCAGTGGCGCAAACAGAAGGGTTGATCTTTGAGAAACGAACTGCTCCGGCGAGCGATCGAGAACATCCTCGGAAAATGCTCGCGGGACACCTCGGAAGACTCGTGCGCGGCGTTGCAATACTATTTCGCCTTGAAGTACGAGAACCATCGGCCGTGCTCAAATCGCTTCCGTCCGAGCCATGAACCATGAGACTGATCAACGAAATCGTCCCGGGCCGTTCGCTCGGCGGCATTGCACTTCAGACTTCCATCGACGCGGTGATCGAGAGCCTTCGGAACCACCATGCTATAAAAATCTCCGAGGGCACCGTGTTCATTGACGATGGACTTATCACTATCGGCTACGACGAAAGCCGATCGATCTACTCGGTGACGTGCAACTCCGGGTTCGAATGTCGCTATGAGGGCAAGCTCTGGGCCGGCATGACGGTCAGGGAGGTATTGAATAACTCAACAACCCAGGTAGCATGGGGAGGTGCAGTAGTGGTGGACGGCATCGAAGGCATTGGCCTGCCGCTGCCTGATGGTTTTGACGACTTCGAGCGACTCACGGATCACCTGCCGCTGTACCATGTGTTTGAGCATCTGTCGGTCTTTATACCGGGATGATTTTCAGGGAAGCCCTGGTAACGGGCCCGGCAAGGTTGCTGGTACCACAAATTAATGATGGCGAGTTCATGTTGTCCTCCATGGGCGCCTGGTTCAGCAGCGGTAGGTCCTCTGAAGTTGGATTTGCGGAGATAGCATCTAAGATGCGTATCACGGTCGGCCGCACGGACCATTCCGTCAGCAGTTTGCTGAGAGCCTTGTAGTCATCGTACCACCTTGTACTTGAGGTCCCTGTGCTTGATCTTGATCACGGAGTTCGTGAAGACGATCTCGTGGCTCAGAAAGCCATCTTCAAGCACCAGCATCTCATCGATGAGCCAATCGCCGTGGGAGCCGTCGCCAGCGGGCCATTCGCTCTTGGTTTTGTCAGCCGCGTAAGACTGTACGTCGCTGTAGCACAGCGTGATGCGGTTCCCATACGCTCCGGCCAGATGCATCTCGATGTCATTCGCCCGGACGTCACCGTCGTCGAACTCTCGTATGAGCAACTGCTCCAGCCTGGCATCGTGCGGGCATCGCGCGTCCCCATGCTCGTAGTGCCATGTCGCGTCCATGAATTCGAGAACGTCCGTCGGCACCAGACTGCGTACCTCACGCACATAGGCCGGATAAGCTGAGCTGTCGATGGAATAGCCATCGCTGGTTTCACTGAACCTGATGATTTTCATGATGCTTGATCACCATCCTGCGAGCCTGGTCGCGCACTTTCAGTGCGGAGGTTTTCCACGGCACGTAGCTCCTGGGTTGCTTTACCGATCGTCGTCCACCGGAGACGGAAGTTCTCAGCCGCGGTGCTGAGCCACTCCTTTTGTGCAGGAATGTGCTCCACAAGGCCTTCCAGGAATGAGGCGAACCGTTCGAAGATCTTCATTGCCTCTGGATCCTCGGAGGCGTGGCCCCACCCTGCGGTGTGGGATTCTTCTAGATGATCCAGGATCTTGAAGAAAACCTCGCTGTTGCGCGCGATGTCGTTAGGCTCGAGCGCCATGACACCGACCATGAAGCGCAACTCGTCACTCACGGAAAGCAGCGAGGGTGCGGTGTGCATGTCTTGGTATAGCAGGTCGATCGATAGCATGTGCATCCCCGGGGTACGCTCAACACCGCAGCATCAAGCGGTAGTAGTTCGCGAGTGCATCGTACGGAAGCAGAGCACCGGCAATCTTTGTCAGCACCCGCACGTCGCCCTCCTCTTTACGAAAATGAACTGTGGCGCCGGATCGAAGCAGAGCCACCTGCTCGTCGCCGAGGTCGAAGCTCACTGTGCCCTTGACGGTGCAAGCAACCTCCGAGGGCCTGGCAATGCGCGCGAAGCCGGGCAGGTCGCAATGGCCGAAAAAGTCGATGGTGTCGTGCGAAAAGCGCCTGTCGCTGTCGAAGTGAAGATTGGCGCTCCAACCGTCGAAGTCGAAGGTGTAGACGATTCCTGACCTCGTACACCACCGTTCGTCGGCCTCTGGCTCGCAGGCTGCCTCCTGTGGAGTGCCCATGCTGGCAGCGAGATGCACGGCGCCTCGTTCGAGGTAGCGTATCAGATCGAGCTGCCGGGCCATGGTTTGTTTCAACAACCGATACCTTTTTGAGATTGCGCTCCGAATATTCTCTGGCCGCTACGCGGCTGTTGGGTGTTCCCAGAACAGACCCTGCAAGTTCGCCTGCGTTTCAAACAATCTCCGCAAAAAGACATTCAAATACAGTCGCTGGCAAACCATCCATCTGCGTAACGCACCCGGTTGCGGGCAAGAAAAAATACCGGTGCTCCACTTCCTTGAAGTCGCATTCAGACAACAAATCTTTCGCGATGTCCATCGATGCCAAAACCGATTTCGGCAACCTTTCCTGCTCAATCGGATGATTGGCTCTACCCCTATCCGTCATGCCCCGACTCTCTGTCGAAACAATAAATGGCGAACAAAGGCGATTTCGACGAGATGTAGAACCTGACATCAAATTCATACACCTTGGCCAACGCCTCATCCTTGCCCGCCACCTTGCAGGTCAACGATTGGGCCGCGTTGTAATTCATATCGTCGTCTAGTACCAAGCTCGCTTTCAATGCTGCCTCTAGCCGTCCTTTCAGTGCAAGAACGGATCGGACGTAATCATCCGCGTAATTGACAGGCTTTGCCAATGCTTGGGAAATGAATTCTGGCAATTCGTTCACAGACAATGGACCTTGGTATATTTTTGCCTCGTCTTGGTGGCCGCAAAGGTGCATGTGTCAAGACAAAAGGCTTCCGCCTGCATCGCGGTATTCCAGCTTCAGCAAAACACCTTTATCTTTCAAAAGTAAATCTGATCCCCAATTCCTGGAGCGGGAAATGGGGTTCAAAATCCTCCGAGACTCCATTCGTCACCGGAGGAAACCTGGGTGGCAGATCATTGGCGTTTCATTGCGACGTTCTTGCAATTTATAAATCATTGAAAATATTGGGGTCAGAACAAGAGCAGTCCGAAATCGTACGCTAAGGCCGAACGGAACAGGAACGTTGTTGTAGTTCGGATGTGCAACATCCGATCTCTGTGGATTGCTATCGACACGCGCCAGTTTTGATTTCTCTGTCCGGCCCGACTCGACAACGCTCGACGCAGATTGGTCATGAATGGAGTCGGGCGATGGCAAAGCGCAAGCTTCTCAAAGATCAAGATCGCCGGAAGCTTGTCGATATCCCAGTCGACGAGGACAGCTTAATCC
>NZ_BAYX01000037.1 GCF_000696095.1 Rhizobium rhizogenes NBRC 13257
TGTCACGATCGTCACCAACGACTTGGCGCTGAAGGGTGCGACCGTTACCGGCAACTCTGTCACCGCCGATGTCAAGAATCTGACGATCGAGAGCCTGGTGGATACGGCAACCGCCAAGGCCAATCAGCTGAATGTCTCGGGTTCGGTCGGCACGAATGGCTTCAGCGTCTCCGGCGTAACGCAGAAGGCGACCGGCGATGCCGTCGTCGTCTCGGAACAATCCGGCATTCATGCCGGCAGCGGCGGCCTTGATCTCACGGTCGACAAGCAGACATCGCTGATCGGCGGCCTGATCACCAGCGAGGCGACGGCGGACAAGAACCACTTTGAAACCGGCACACTCACGGTCGCCGATATCGATACGCATTCGACCTGGAAGGCCGACACCTATGGCGGCTCGATCGGCACCAGCGGCCTTTCCATCGCCCCGCCGGTCAAGGCCGGCGAAAACAAGACCGGGCAGGCCCTGTCAGCCATCGGCGGCAACATTCCGATCACCATCACCGATCCTGACCACCAGCTTCAGGACATCGGCACGATCCGCCGCGATACTGAGAACACCAACACCTCGCTTCCCGGCCTGCCGGACTTGCAGAATATCCTGCGGGATCAATACAAGACGCAGGCTGATTTGCAGGCGGCCCAAGCCACCATGGCGGGGTTGGTCGGCGATATCGCCAGCGAGCTTTACAAGCAAGCCGCTGCGAACAAAGACCAGACTGGGATGGATTACTGGAAGGAAGGCGGCGCTGGCCGTGCACTTCTACACGCCGTCGGCGGCGGCATCCTCGGTGGCGTCAATAGCTGGGAGGGTGCACTCAAGGGTGCAGCCGGCGCTGCAACATCCACACTGCTCGCTCCAGCAATCGCAGACCTCGTCAATGGCATGCTCAAGGGCACCAGCCTGGAAGGAACCGCGGATGGCAAAAAACTCGCGGCCCTGATCGGTGAAAGCCTGTCGGCTGTCGCGGGTGGAGCCGTCGGAGGTGGAGAAGGTGCTGCCTATGGCGCGGCAAATTATCAGTATAATTACCTCAATCACGCAGATAATGACGCTCTTAATGCTGCGAAAGCTGCGTGTGATGGCGGCAAGGGTACTGCAGAGGCCTGCAAAGAACAGACCCGGCTAGAAGAGAAAGATCGCCAGCAGCAGGATGAGTTGAACTCCTGCCGCCCGAGCGGCTATCAGGCCGAAGGATGCGGCGCGGTATTTGCCAAGGTTATCGCCGCCTTGTCGAGTTATGGCAGCACAGCATCCTTCCTGCTACCCCAAGATCAGTATGATGCAACCCTCAGGGAGCTTCGAGACGATGGCAGCTTGAGCCAGATCTGGGCAATCATGGCTCCGGGGGGCTATCAGAACCTGTCCGCGGAAAAACGGGAAGAAGCTGGAAAGCTAATTACTCTTCTTATAGGCGAACCTTTCGGCATCAGCACCATCCCTTCTCTTATTGCGAAAGCCAACGACGGTGATCCGCTGGCTCTAGTGCAGGTGCTGACGTTTTTTACAAAGTTTAAGACTAACACGGTTCTCAATAACCTTGGAAACGGGGAACGAACAGGATCGGGAGAAGGAATTTTTCCTGGAATTGCACGTGGAGAATATGTGCCTGAGAAACTTGTTCTCGGTCAAAATCAGCTTTCGTCGTGTGTTTCTGCCTGCGTTAGAATGGGAGCGAGTATCGAGATGCCGGAAGCATACATTCGACAGGCGCTCGGTGATTCCGGCAATGGCGCTTTCCTTTCTAGTGTGCCCGAAGCGCTCGAACAGCTCGGATTCCAGGGAAAGGCGACTTTCGCCAGCGAGACAACGGCCGGTGTGATCGAGAGCGCTTTGGCTGAAGGTCACGGAGTGATAGCTACAGTGAAAGTGCCCGGGAGTGTAGAAGCACATGCAATAATTGTGGATTCCATCTCGGGTAACACCGCCTATATACGTGATCCTTGGCCGCTTGGTGCCGGCACTAGCTATTCTATACCCAAGAGTGCATTGGAGGATAACATGACTGGTAGGGCGGTTTTTATTGAATCCGCGCATTGATGTTAGCTACGCAAAACGTGGAAAGAGTAGTTATGACCTTCCTGCGATCGCAACAAGTTTGTGATGTATATCTCGCGTCTTCTATAAGAGGAGATCATGCCTGCCTTCAGGGCTTGAATTTTTTTCTGGCAGCTGCTGTCATAGACAGGAACAAGCTTTATCGTGGATACCTTCGACTTGACTTGCAACGGTTGCAGGCGGTTACAGCTGTTTCGTGTTTACGTCAAAGCAACCTCGTTTCCTTCAGCGTTCCCATTGAGTACCGAGATAACGAAAACATCCCGCAAGAAAAGGCAAGAGTGATTGCTGAGTGCTTCTTGAAAGATAGCGATGAACAGCTCGCTCAGAATGTAGCCATGGAGTTGTCCCCGCCTGTTTTCTGGGCGTTTCGGATCAGCAAGAGAGTTTTAGATCCGGACGTCGAGGAGCGAGCGGGATCGAAGCATATCTATGTTGATAGAATTGATGGCAGGATTTGGAGCTATCAGGAGGTTTTGGAATACAACTATGACTATAATAACCTGCTATGAACATCAATTGAGACCGTGTTGCACGGATCAGGTCGTAATCAGCATTTAGCCTTTGAGCAAATGATCAGCTGACACGCTCGTAGTTTGCCCGTCCGAAGTCGGACATGCGGCTCAGCGCGTTGGCGGCGATGTGCGTTTCGGTGGTCTGGCTTTCGATGTTGGGAACTGACAGGAACGTCGCCTGTGAACGCCGTTTACGCTGTAAAAATACCCGCTGGAACTGCAGTTTATATTGGGCCCGTCGGCAATCAAGGTGGTATATACGTGGGTGGATCTAACATTAATCAGATTTTTGTTCCGCAACCATGGAAAATTCCAGGAGTTGAGGTCATCGGGCCACCGAGTTCACTGCCATGACATACAACGAAAACATCGAACGTGAGGAGTGGACCTGACTTGAATAGTCAGAACCGGGGGCTTTATTACACATTCGTAACGGTGGCCACATACCCACATATGTGCTAATGTGCGCTTTCTCAATTCAGGGAGCACGTTGGATGAGCCGATTGACGATCGACATAACAGACCAGCAACATCAAAGCCTAAAGGCGCTGGCCGCCTTGCAGGGCAAGACAATCAAACAGTATGCACTCGAGCGCCTATTTCCTGGCGACACAGACGGAGATCGAGCCTGGCAAGAGTTGAAGACGTTGATGAACACGCGCATTCATGATGGGCTCGCCGGAAAACTGTCGACCAAAACCGTAGGCGATATCCTTGATGAGGAGATTGCCGAGGATCGTGCTTGACGGTCTACATCCTTACGGCAGAGGCGGAAGCCGATCTACGTTCCTTAATCCGCTACACGCGTGAGCAATGGGGTACCGCTCAGGTGCGCCGTTACGTCTCAGCTTTGGAGCGAGGTATCGCAAACCTTGCCGAAGGTAAGGGTTCCTTCAAGGATATGAGCGCACTTCACCCGGCGTTACGAATGGCGCGATGCGAACATCACTACGTCTTTTGTCTGCCTCGCGAGGATGCGCCCGCCCTGATCGTGGAGATCTTTCATGAGCGAATGGATCTCATGAAGCGCTTGGCTGGCCGTCTGAACGAATGATCTTTGGACGAAGGCGG
>NZ_BAYX01000036.1 GCF_000696095.1 Rhizobium rhizogenes NBRC 13257
TGGCATCGCCGGCGGTGACCTTGGATGCCGAGACCGTGGTGTCGCCTCCGGAAATGATCGTTACGCCATCCTTGCCGGAGATCGACGAGCCGGCCGCGGTGGTGTTCTCCAGATGGCCGGAGGCGTTCTCCTTGGTCGAGCCGAAGAAGCCGCTCTTCTTGGTGCTGCTCTCGGTGTCGATCGTATAGGCGTCGGTCGCCTGGGCGATCGTGACATCGTCTTTCGCCTGCAGGCCAACCGAACCATCAGCTGTCATGGTGCTGCCGATAACGTTGATGTCAGCGCCCGACTTGGTGACGATATCGCCGCCGGCGGTGATCGTGGATCCACCATGTGTGATCGACGACGAGGAGCCCTTGCCGAAAACGGAGTCGCTCTGGCTCTGTGAGGTGGTAACGTTGATGTCGCCGTTCGAGGTCAGGCCGACATCGCCCTTGGCGGTCAGATCGGAGCCGGAGATCAGGACGCTCGTATTGCCATTGACCAACAGATTGCCGCCGGCTGTCAGCTGTGAGGCTTGCTGGTCGGTGCCTGTGGTCTTGGTGTAGCCATCGTTGGTGCGACGGGCGACATCCGTGGAGACGACGTTGACTGCGCCGCTCGTGGCTGTGACACTAAGGACGCCGCCCGATTTGGCGGAAGAGCCGATAATATTGACGTCGGTGTTGCCGGTGATGGCAAGATTGCCGCCGGTGGTGATGCGGGTTCCCGTGGCATTCTGTTGACCACCATTATCAACCTTGACCGCAGCGAGGTTGACATTGTTGCCCGAGAGCTGTGCCGAGCCGCCCGCGGTGATGTTCGAGCCAGTCAGCGTCAGGCTGCCGGCGCCGGCATCCACCTTCAGGCTTCCACCAGCATTTACCCCTCCGCTGGAGGCAACGACGGACTGGCCGCCGATGTTCATCGTCTGCGCCGCAAGCGTGATGCCGTTCGAGGCATTCAGGTTCATGTTGCCGCCGGCAAGGAATGTGCCGCCATTGGCCTTGATGTCGGTGGCGTTGATGGTCATGCCGTCGGCCGCGGCGATCGCGCCGGAATTGTTGAGGCTGCCGACGTCCACGCTGACCGTGTTACCCGCAATCATGGCGCCGGCGCTGTTGATCTTCGCCCGGTCCGCGGCCGAGAGATAGACGACCGGCACCAACACTTGCGCACCATCGATGGTCTGGGTCTGATAGATCACGATGGACTCGGTGAGGGACGCCGCCTGCTCGGGCGTGAGCGCCTGGCCAAGGGCAAGGCCATGCGCCTCAGCATAGGCAACACCGTTATCGAGCAGCGTCTTCATCTGATCGGTGGCGTTGTTGCCGGGGATGAACGAACCGTTGCCCAGGCCATTGCCGACCAGCTCGCGCAATTGCGTATCGACGAGCTGATTGTCGAAATAGGCGTCGCCGAGGAAGGGAACCTTGGTCTCCGGCGTATAGCCGACCCGGTTGATAAAATACCCCGAGCCATAGAAAGTTGATACGTCGAGGAAGGCAGCGCGCGTCTCCAACAGGAAGACTTGGCCGGGGATCGTGCCGCCGACGCCACCCGATTGCGGTTTGGCAAGCGAGGCGAGTTGAGCCCCGTTCACTTGCAGAACCTGGGCAAGATTGCCGCTATTGCCGATGGCGATGCTCAATTTGCCGATAAGGCTGTTCGGATTGACCGAGGCGCCACCGGCGGCTGTCAGACTGCCACTGTTGATCGAAGCCCCACCATCTGCGGTCAATCCGTTGCCGCCGATCACGGTGCCGCCAGCCACTGTCAGGCCATTACCGCCGATTGCCGGACCACTGCCAAGCGTCGGGCTACCACCGCCAATTGACGGACCGCTGCCGACGTTTGCGCCACCGTTGGCAGCTACACCCGCGAGTGTGGCGTTGACATCGAACAGGGCGCCGCCCGCTGTCATACTGCCAAGTGCCGAGAGCGGATTCCCGGGATTGCTTGGGGATGCAACGCCGGTTCCTCCCGACACGGACCCGGAGGCGGACGTATTGTTGATCGTACCGAACCCGAGAGTGAGTGCGCCGGCGGCCTTGATGTTGCCTGCCGCACCGCCGATCACCTGCGAACTCGAGACGATCGAGGTGCCGTTGGCGATGTCGCGTGAGGGATCGGCCGAGCCGTCGGCATTGTAAGCCGTGCAGGCGCTTTGCGCATTGCAGGTCAGCATGGTCGTGCGGCGCAGCGCGACCCCTTCATTGTTCAACACTCCGCCCTTCAGCGTGGCATTGCCGCCGGCTTCGATCGAACTGTAAGAATTGTTGAGGTTGGTGGCATCGATATTGAGAGTGCCACCGGCACGGATGACAGCTTCCGGGGTGAGCGCGCTGGTGAACTGGTCGTCATAGATCGACTGGCTGAGATTGCTGGTCGGATCCCAGGTATAGGTGGTGCTGGTGTCGGAGCCGCCGCGGATGACCTGGTCGACGATGAAATACCTCGACGGATCGTTCGCGTCGAGAACGGGATTGCCGTTTGCATCCTTCGGCACTCTGTCCTTGATCCAATTATAGATCGGCCGGACTTCAGTCGGCCCGTTCGCGGAGGTCCAGGTCCAGGCATGATAGCTCGTGCCGTCGGCGAGGGTCGCCTGAGACCAGAGTAGCGGCTGATAGTCCTGCCACGCCGGCGGATCGATGCCGGGATATAGCTGGAACATGTTCTGGTCGCTCGTTTCCAGATAGGCGAACGGTTGACCTGCCACGGCGGGATTGAGCACGAAGGTGCCGACGACACCGCCGGAGGATACAAGCACGCCGGTTGTCCATGTCGGCGTCGTTGACCGCTTGTTGGTCAGATTGGACGTCAGGATCGACATATCCCGGCCGGCCTGAATGAGACCGGAGATGTTGGTGACCCCGCCATTACGCTGTCCGGCCGCAGTTCCTTGGATCGAGAGATCGTTCTGTGCGAGGATGGCGCCCTGGTCATTGGTAAGGACACCGCCCACGAATAGATTTGCATTATTGCGAGCGAAGACCAGCCCGGAAGAGGTGTTGTTCAGGTCGCCTGTGGTGCGTAAAACGAGATCGTTACCGGCGGCGAGCTGGCCGGCATTCGTGAACGACGGCAGGGTCAGCGTCAGGTCATGTGCGGCGAGCAACTCGGTATTGGCGTTGGTGGTGAGACCACCGGCAGCCGAGATGGCGATATCGCCGGAACCGCCGGCATTGGTGACGGTGCTGACCTGCGCGTTGGAGAGATCGGCGGCGCCGGAAAGATTGAGCGCCAGGCCGCCGAAGACGAGATTGCTGCCCGACAGGTTGGCCGATGATGCGTTGACGATCAACGAGCCGCCGCCGGCGATCCGGCTACCCCTGGTGCCGGACAGATCCAGCGCACCGGTGTTGAGCGTCAGATTACCGCCGACGCGGGTGGTGCTGGTATAGGCGATGGCGCCGGGGGCGGTGAGCGTGGTGTTGCCAAGGCTCTGCAGGCTGGAATAGCCGATGTTCTGCGTGGCACTGGCGGCAAGATTGTCACCTGAGAGCAGAGAATTGGCGTTGATGCTGCCATTCGAGGCGGCAAGCGTCATCGTGCCCGAGCGCTGCAGCATCAGGCTCCCGCCGGCCGCAGCATTGGTGGCAGCAAAGTCGACGCCGGAAACCAGCGTATCGATCGTCATCGACCGGGCGGACAGATTGGCATTGCGGCTGGCAAGCGACTGGCCGGTAAGCGTGATCGCATTGCCGGCGGTGATCGTCAGATCGCGATGGGCGACGGCATTGGCGCTGACATTGTTCGACGCATTGGCCGTGATGCTGCCGGCCGCCATCAAGCTGTTGGAGGTTACGTTGCCGGAGGTGGCCTTCAGGGTGAGGTCGCCAGCTTGGCCGAGAACGATATTGCCGGTTG
>NZ_BAYX01000035.1:2500-5000 GCF_000696095.1 Rhizobium rhizogenes NBRC 13257
TGGAATGGTTGGGGCTGTAGCTCAGCTGGGAGAGCACCTGCTTTGCAAGCAGGGGGTCAGCGGTTCGATCCCGCTCAGCTCCACCAATTCGCTTGGTGTTTGAGCCGAGGCGGTGATTAAGAGATATCCTTTGAAGAAATAAACGTTTTGCATCGGCTTTCGAGCTTGATGCGTGTTCTGCATACATTGTGAAGAGAAGATTGATCTGGAGGCTTCCAGGTGTTTTGAGCGACCGCAAGGTTGTTTAAAGCGTCCGAGCCCGGACCTTATGAGAACGTGGATGGCCTAGCCGGCTGGAAACGAAGGAGGGGACGGAGGTAGGAAGGAAGCTTGTCGCTCTGGGTCGCCAGCGTAAATTGCGAAAGCGGTTTGCGCGTGTTGTTTGTATTCCTGATGGAATGCATCTCGACGGCGGCCGGATTACCGTTGCCTGACCGCGCGGTATCGGATCCAATCTCGAGAAGCTGGTCTTAAGACAGACTGCAAGCGAGCTGCTCGGCGTAGCTCCAATAAAGCAGATCTGTCGAACACGTCGATGGCATTGTTAGAAAGCGTGATTGTAAAAGGTAATCACGCATTGTTGGTCTGGTAGCTGAGAGGCTTCCGGACTTTGACTGGTTCGGCATACTGAGAAGTATCCGACTGGTCAGATTTGGAACCCCTTGGAGCGCAAGCGAAAAGGATAGGAATTCCAAATCCAAGCAAAGATGATGAGCATCGGCAATGAGAACGATTAAGTGTTATAAGGGCATTTAGTGGATGCCTAGGCATGCACAGGCGATGAAGGACGTGATACGCTGCGAAAAGCCGTGGGGAGCTGCGAATAAGCTTTGATCCATGGATCTCCGAATGGGGCAACCCACCTTAAATACCTAGAAAATCTGAACTGTTGACTAGTTGAGATCTCTCTTCTTCGAAACTCTCGAGGGAAAGGGATCGAAGCCCGTTGGGCTTTGCAAGGCCAAGGGCCGTCACCGCTTATGCGGTGTAGGTTCAACGTTTTGGTGGCTGGTGAAACACTTCAGGTTTCTAGGTATTATCATAAGGTATCTACACCTGAATAAAATAGGGTGTAAGAAGCGAACGCAGGGAACTGAAACATCTAAGTACCTGCAGGAAAGGACATCAACCGAGACTCCGCAAGTAGTGGCGAGCGAACGCGGACCAGGCCAGTGGCAATGAGTGTTAAAGTGGAAGAACCTGGAAAGGTTTGCCGTAGAGGGTGATAGCCCCGTACGCGTAGATACACTTATTGTCCTAGAGTAGGGCGGGACACGTGAAATCCTGTCTGAACATGGGGCGACCACGCTCCAAGCCTAAGTACTCGTGCATGACCGATAGCGAACCAGTACCGTGAGGGAAAGGTGAAAAGCACCCCGACAAGGGGAGTGAAATAGAACCTGAAACTGGATGCCTACAAACAGTCGGAGCCCGCAAGGGTGACGGCGTACCTTTTGTATAATGGGTCAACGACTTAGTGTAACAAGCAAGCTTAAGCCGGTAGGTGTAGGCGAAGCGAAAGCGAGTCTGAATAGGGCGATTTAGTTTGTTGCATTAGACCCGAAACCGAGTGATCTAGCCATGAGCAGGTTGAAGGTTGGGTAACACCAACTGGAGGACCGAACCCGCATCTGTTGCAATAGATTGGGATGACTTGTGGCTAGGGGTGAAAGGCCAATCAAACTCGGAAATAGCTGGTTCTCCGCGAAATCTATTTAGGTAGAGCGTCGAGCGAATACTCCCGGGGGTAGAGCACTGGATGGGCTATGGGGACTCACCGTCTTACTGATCCTAACCAAACTCCGAATACCGGGAAGTACTACTCGGCAGACACACGGCGGGTGCTAACGTCCGTCGTGAAAAGGGCAACAACCCTAACCTCCAGCTAAGGTCCCCAAGTCATGGCTAAGTGGGAAAGGATGTGAGGATCCCAAAACAACCAGGATGTTGGCTTAGAAGCAGCCATCATTTAAAGAAAGCGTAACAGCTCACTGGTCTAGTCAAGGGTCTTTGCGCCGAAAATGTAACGGGGCTAAAGCCATGCACCGAAGCTGAGGATTTGCGAGCAATCGCAAGTGGTAGCGGAGCGTTCCGTAAGCCTGTGAAGGGGTACCTGTGAGGGGCCCTGGAGGTATCGGAAGTGCGAATGTTGACATGAGTAACGATAAAGAGGGTGAGAGACCCTCTCGCCGAAAGACCAAGGGTTCCTGCTTAAAGTTAATCTGAGCAGGGTTAGCCGGCCCCTAAGACGAGGCGGACACGCGTAGTCGATGGGAACCACGTTAATATTCGTGGGCCTGGTGGTAGTGACGGATTGCTTAACTTGTTCACACTTATTGGATTGTGTGGGCGGGGACGCGGTTCCAGGAAATAGCTCCACCGTATAGACCGTACCCGAAACCGACACAGGTGGTCAGGTAGAGTATACCAAGGCGCTTGAGAGAACTATGTTGAAGGAACTCGGCAAATTGCACGCGTAACTTCGGAAGAAGCGTGACCC
>NZ_BAYX01000034.1 GCF_000696095.1 Rhizobium rhizogenes NBRC 13257
TCAAATTCCGCACATTTGCTGATCCATGCGCCAACGCCCATCCGCAGGTTTAAAATGACAATCTGCGCCGATCATGTCGCCCGTTGCGATATGCCGTCACGTGGCGCATTTATCATTCTACGATTGTAGCAAAAGTATGATATACAACCTAATTGCATTGGTTTTCATCAATGGCTATAGGGACCACTCAATTGAACGAAGAGACGGCTGAACTTTCCGCTGTACTCCTATCGGCGATGGCCCATCCGATACGGCTCGCGATTCTTATGCTCCTCACCGGCGAGGAGCTAGCCGTCAACGCCGTGGCTTCACGTCTAGGCATAAGCCGTGCGCTGGCTTCGCAGCACTTGGGAAGGCTGAGAATACAACGCTTGGTGACGACCCGCAGGGAGAAGCGCACAGTCTATTATTACAGTCAGTCCCAGGCCGCAGGCGCGGTCCTACGCGCATTGAACAAAACCCTTTTCATGGCTTAAGTCATCATGAAGGCACCGTAACCTTAACCGAGCAGCGATCAAAATGTGAGCTCTAGCGGAGTGATCAGATCAGCTCGCAATCCTCTTTATCGTCGTCACCGATCTCCAGCTGACGTGATTGCTCATGCGGTGTGGCTCTATTACCGGTTTCCGCTGAGCTGCGTGACGTTGAAGACTTGCTTGCCGAGCGTGGCATCGATGGAGAGCATGAGGAATTGTGGGGCGGGGAAAAAAGAGTAATCCCGCAGCATTGGATTTCGACAAGGCTAGCGGGATTGAAGAAGGCGAGACGAACCGGGGTAGAGGCAACAGGTGGAAGCACATTGCCTACGGCGAACGCTCCAGGTCTGGTGAGCGGATATCCTCGGCCTTCGTCGAGGCGACCGTAAATGCCGTTATCTCCAAGCGTTTTGTCAAGAAGCAGCAGATGCAATGGAGCAGGACTGGTGCACATCTCCTGCTGCAAACCCGGACCCAGACGCTCGGCGGCTGCCTGCATTCGACCTTCCGGCAATGGTACCTCGGGCATCGCGAAGAACAATCATAAGCACGACGAAATGGCGCGTGCCGCCTGACCGCCCCACAATTCCTTGTGCTCCCCTTAGTGCTTAAGAAGCGGTCAGCACATACGCTGTCCATGACAGGAGATTGCCCTTTATCGGTGCACCGGCGTTAGAAAGACCCTCCAGGAAGATTGCCCGATACTACACGTCTCGACCTTCCCAAGAGAAGAGGCGCCCGAAGGATGGCAACTGCCCTTTCCGCAGCACAAGGCAGCTACAATCTAGAAGCGCCGTACGGGGCGGCCTGATAGCGGGATGCCGGCTTCCCGCTTTGCGTCGCTGCAAAAAGGTCGTTTCGTGCGATATCGAAAGAAGACCACAGCTCAAGATTCTCTACCGAAGGGAGGGTAACAAGTTCACCCTTGTCGAAGCCTGTCAGGGCAGCGTCCACCAGTTCGGTTGTCGTCATGACGAGCTCGGGGTCAAAAGCTGAAAGCGGAATGCCCGCTTGATCGTAGAACTCCGTGGCGGTTCCGGCCGGCAGAACGGTCTGCACTTTCACGCCGGTGCCAGCCAGCTCTTCCTGGAGGCCACGGCTAAAGCTTAGAACAAACGCCTTCGTTGCACTGTAGAGCGACGTGATCGGCAGGGAATGCAACGCCATCACCGAAGCGATGTTGATGATCGCGCCGCTGTTGCGGGCGACGAAGTGAGGAAGTGCCGCGCGTGTCAACCGCGTCAATGCGATCACGTTCAGCGCGATCGTCGACATCGTATCGTCGTGCGAAATGTCCGCCGTTTTCCCGAGCTTTCCGTTTCCCGCGTTGTTCACGAGTAGAGTGATGCGGCTGTCTGAACGCAGGATATTTTCGACATCGGCGACATCGGATTCCGCAGTGAGATCGGCTTCCCGGATCTCGACCTTTGATCCATAGAGGCTCGAAAGGTCAGTCGCATGTTTGTTGAGCCGGTCAATGCGCCGAGCCACCAGAATGAGATCATATCCGCGTTTTGCAAGGCGTTCGGCATAGACCGCGCCAATGCCGGAAGACGCACCGGTGATGAGGGCCACGGGCTTTTCAGAGTTGGTCATACTTATCGCTCCATGTTTTATAATGACCATTAAACATCATCAGTTGACGACGGCTGTCAAACCTTATTTAATGATCATTATGAAACCTAGGAAATCGCCCAGTGGCGGCCGCCCGAGAGAGTTCGATCGTGATGCGGCACTGGAAACCGCGATGCGACTGTTTTGGCGGCACGGCTATGAAGGTGTCTCCTTCCAACAACTCACCGCCGCCATGGGACTTGCGGCACCTAGCCTTTATGCGGCCTTCGGAAACAAACGCGCGCTTTATCTTGAAGCTGTCGACAGATATGGAAGGCTGCGAGGCGCGACGGATCTCTCCTTCATGGATCAGTACGAGACTGTCGACGAGGCGGTGCTCGCTCTCCTGAACGCGACGGCGCACGGCCTGAGCGATCCGTCCACCGAAGCGGGCTGCATGCTCAACATGGGCATGCTGACAAGTCATCCCGACCACGCCGAAATCGCAACGGAGCTTTCGGACCGTCGAACGGCCTTCACAGCATTGCTTGCGCAGAAGCTGCAGCGCTGGCTGGACAGGGAAGCTGCGGCTGACGGAGCAGTTTATCTATCCGCGGTCATTCAAGGCATGGCGGTGCAGGCCCACGACGGGGCCGGTCGCGAGCGACTTGAAATGCTTGCCAAACTGGCTGTCAGGGCTGTCCGATAATCCCACCCTCGCCGCGAAAGCGGTCTCGCCGTTGATCATGTGTCACCGGCTCCTTTGCAAAGGTCAGGCTGCTTCTTTGCCGGCAATACCAGACCGTGGCGGAACTGAACGAACTAACGGTGGCGTTGAGACCGAGGACCTCAGGCGGCGAGGTGGTCGAGGATTACGGCCATGTCGGACTGACCTTGCGCAGTCATCACCTTTCCTTCCTGCGCGCCGATCTAGAGAAACGCCGTATTGTCACCTGTCGCGAGGCGATGCAGGCCCGGGATGGCACATGGCTTGAGGCTGCCGGCCTCGTGCTCGTTCGCCAGCGGCCGGGTTCCGCCAAGGGGGTGATGTTCATCACCATCGAGGACGAAACCGGCATTGCCAACCTCGTCGTCTGGCTAAAAACCTTCGAAAAATACCGCCGTGTCGTGCTCGGCGCCGGCATGATCGGTGTCTATGGCCGTATCCAACGGGAAGGGGACGTCGTGCATCTTGTGGCGCATCGGCTGACGGATCTGTCGGCGGAGCTGGCAAGCGTTGGCGATCGCGATGCGGCGTTTCCGCTGCCGCATGGGCGAGGGGATGAGTTTCATCATGGGTCGCCGGTGGCGGATCCGCGCGGGTTTCCGAAGTGGCCGCGGGCGCGGGATATCGTCGATCCCTATCTGCATTTGGATGCGATCAAGGTGAAGACGCGGGATTTCAGGTAGGCGGCGACGGAGTGGTTGCCGGTTCAGATCGCTTCTACCCCTTTAAGCCCATCCGCTATAGGGCTATCGCGGACGCTTGCGGTTAATGCGCTCAACGACCGCTCCGCGCCCTCGTTTCTGTCCGTCGCGCGGCCTTGGTGAATACCGAAAGCAGCCCTTCTGCTTTGGTCGGTGCTACAACCGAAACGGGGTGGCTAGCCGTTGGTCAGCTTTCTGGGCGGTACGGGCAAGAGTGGATCGCCTGGCGCGTTGACATTGGTCAGAGGTCCATTATTTATACGTTGTATAATTACGGAGACGAAGATGGTCACCGGACACGTATTTATCGCAACCAGCCTTGATGGATTTATCGCCCGCGAAAGTGGCGACATCGATTGGTTGCTAAAGCACGACCAAGCTGGCGAGGATCATGGCTATAACGATTTCATAAGCGATATCGACGTTATCGTAATGGGGCGAGGCACTTACGAGGCGGTCCGAGGCATGGGTGACTGGTTCTATACCCGCCCGGTCCTGGTTTTGTCGGCGCAGTTTGCACGACAGGCAGTGCCCTCCGAGCTCGAAGGAAAGGTGCGCTTTTCGGCAGAGTCACCTGAACAAGCGATGGCGACGCTTCAATCCGAGGGCGCACGACGTGCCTATGTGGATGGAGGACGCATCATTCAATCTTTCCTCGCGCTTGACATGATCAACGACATGGTGATCACGAGGGTGCCAATCTTGCTCGGTACTGGCCGCCCTCTTTTTGGCGGCGGTCAGCGGGATGTGGCGCTTGCGCACAAGGGCACAAGGTCTTTTCCTTCCGGGTTGGTCCAATCTCATTATGAAGTCATGAAATGACAGCAAGGGGGCGAGGTCGGCCACCAGCCGGCGAAAAGACCGTTCTGCCGGAGAGCATTCTTTCTGAGGCTTTGAGCATCCTCAATGCCGACGGCCTCGACGGCTTGAGTATGCGCACTTTGGCAACACGCGTGGGCATCAATCCCATGACGATATATTACCACTTCAAGGATCGGGATGGGCTGATCAAGTCGCTAGCGGAGTGGATATATGCGGACGTCGCGGCACCTGAAACGGGCGATGCACTTGCACGTGCCCGCAGTCTCCTTACAGCCTACTACGCCAAGGTGGTGCTCTACCCCGCTCTGACCTTGGCGATATTTGCCCGGCCAGCCGTTTTCCCCGATCACGCCAAGAGGATAACTCGTGAGTTGATGAGCTTCTTGAGCGAACGCAATCACTCCTCACAGCGCTCGTCGCGTTGGACGCATATCCTTGTTGACTACACTCATGGTGCCGCCCTCGCTGTAGCTACCCAGGATGAAAGCACAGGGCTGCCCCCAAGGGGAGCAATGCTGGATGATTTTGAAAGCGGACTTGACGAGCTACTGGAAGCGTTCAGGCGCTCTTCCGATCACCCGAGCGTCTAGATCAAGTTTTTGTCCCTTTGCGAGCACAGAAATAAGGCTTGCGTCCTAAGCATAGGCGAGGCACCAGCCGGGACCGCGAACCCAACATTGCTCGGCCGGCACCTCATCAGTACGATACAGCCGCGTCACCCTCTTGTGCTCCCCGCTCTCGAGTGCCGCCGCAAGCGCTTTTTCCGATTCCGTATCGCGCATTCCTTCACAGGGGAAGATAGCCACCGGTGAAATCCATTGCGCGTGAAATTCTTCACCCCTACGCGTCACGAGGAACACTGCCCCGCGAAGGTGCATGTTGCTCCAATTGCTGCTGGTAAAACCAAGATCGGTTGAAAGCGGAAGGACCAGCCTGCCGCCATCATTGAGCCGGTCCAGCCAGATATCCGCCGGGTGAGTTGCTCCAGCGTTCACATAGATCACATCGGCCGAATTGAAAGCCACCGAACTACCATCTCCTTGAACCACGGAAACGTTCCGATGCGCGGTGAGATTTGCTTTCGCTCGCGCAGCAAGCTCCGGCTCGAACTCGATCGCCGTCACCACGCCGGATGTGGCAACGAGGTTCGCCATGATCGCAGAATAGTACCCAACACCAGCGCCAATATGCACGATATGCTCGCCAGACCGCGGCGCAGCCTGCGAAAGCAGGAATGCATGAAGTGACGGTTGCCCGTTGTTGATGTGCCGCTCGGGGACGATGCCAACGATGTCATCCGTATAAAGGTAGACCGGATCGGCGGTCGGGGTTGGAACATATGTTTTTCGCATTCGGAAGATCGGCCAAGGACCGGGACCAAGGAAATCTTCTCGCGGCACTTCGGCAAAGGCTGTTTCCACGCGCTCATCTACAACTTGAACAGCCGCTGTGATCTGCTTCGCATAAGCTCGACGCACGATCTTCAATTCGTCCGGTGTCATCAGCAGATAAACTCCAATGAATCGAAAAATTCCCGAAACCTGCGGCGTAGCGGGTGTTCGGATTTCCGCGACTGCCTAAGCGGCCTCGAACACTTCCGGTCGCAGCTTCCCGGCCTTCATGAGGTGCTGCAGAGTATACGACACCGAAAGTGCATCATCGAGTGCATCATGACCCTGTAAGGGTGGATGCTCGACGTTGTAGTAATCGGCAAGCTTGTTGCTTGGGGTCTTTGCCAAATCCTCGATCGGCATCCCGGCCGCGAGCAGGAGCTTGACGGCATTATCAAAACGCCGGGCCGGGATCGGAGCATCAACGCCGGCGATATAGCAGCTGATTGCCACCATATTCAGTTCGTCCTTGCCCCACGACCAAAACCCGGCCCCGCCTGAAAAACTGTCGATGCCGGATAGTGCGTCCTGCAACGTCACGCCTTCCGTTTCGATAGCCTCTTCGGTGATACCAGTCAGCTTCGTGAAAAAGGGATCGAGCGCGTATCGGTTGCCAAATCGATCGATCGGCTGGACATAGGCCTTGTAGGTACCAAGGATCGGAAAGTCGCTTTCCAGCCCAAGCTTTACCGCGCCGATCTGCACGATGACCGGATCGGGATCGTGGGCGGCACACCAAAATCTGCGTTGTGACCCTTCAAGGCACAGGAATTCACAGTCAAATATTATTGCAGTTTTCAAAGGTCCCTTCCTCTCTTGCAAAGCTCTCGGGCGTTGCCGCGAAGCGCATCATTGGATCACTTTGCGAAGTTGCACACTTTCGAAATCGCCAGCTTCGAATTCAAAAGGTGAAAAGCCGAGTTTCTGATAGAATCCGACCGCATCCGGAGCGGAATGCACCAGAAGTGTTGATTTCCGCCAGGGAGTGATCCAATGCGCATTTTGCGGTGACCCACGTAGATACCACTAATTTGTTGGGATATTTCGCTTTTCTTCGCTCGCGTAGGGGCATGCGAAAGTGGCAAAAAGGGTCAAATCGTACTGATATTCAACATGCCTAGTCCTGTGACGCCTCCCGCCTCGGCAGAGATTTCGCGTGGGCTGCCGCTTCACCGGAATAGGGGAAGTCTTCCCCGAGTTGACGGTCGCCCTCGTAGACCTTGAAGATGGGGCCATCGACTTCAACAATCTTATAACCGTTCACGTATTCAATCTTCGGCGTTTTCCAACCCACTAGGAGCTCTCCTTCTTAAGGGCCGGCATTTCCTGCCCGGGTAGGTGATAACGGACAGCCCATATTTACCAGTTTATCAGGTGCTTGGACAAAGGCCTAATGTTCTGATGCCGGGCCCGCGGTTCGTTTCCGTTCAAGACCGCCAGTATTGGAAGCCTCGAAGATAGCCAATGAAGTCACCTCGACGCCGCGTTTTATGACGATCCTTCCCCGACCGTGAGTAGAGCGGCGGATTGAAATGGATCAGTGGGACAGGGTCCCCGCTCAATGGACTGCTCAGCTTTCCGATTGGGAGGTCTAGCGCGAGCTCATCTCACAACTCGGAGCGGAATCAATACTCCATCCGTGCCACAGGGCGTATTCTGGTACGACTCTTCGAAAGACGAGCCTAGAAGCGATCGAGTTGCTGCAAGGCCTTGAACGAGCGTCCCAGCGTGCCTCAGGCGCGTATCTGG
>NZ_BAYX01000033.1 GCF_000696095.1 Rhizobium rhizogenes NBRC 13257
CACAAGAACAACTATCGCTGGCGCGAAGACTTCATCTTCGCTGGCGATGGTAGCTCGTCGTCCTACGGACCATAACCTGAAGGGTGAGGCGCGCTCGAGCAAAGCTCGGTCGGACAGCCCACTGGACTGTCCGAAGCAACGAACGGGGCAAAGCCTGCCCCCGAAACCAATCTTCCCAAAGTGCCAGTATCCGAAAGCCCGCATCAAGCGGGCTTTTTGCGTTTTTGTCCTTCAATCGTCCTGGCGCGGCCCATCAGTGCTTCCAGGATTGCCTTCTCGTTGAGAAACTCGAGTTTCTTCTTGCCAGATGCGAAGGTAAGGATCGCGGCAAGACCGCCGCGCAGTACGATCACCAGTTCTGTCCTATCGGGTATGAGATCGATACGGCTTCCCAGCGCGCGAAGTTTATCGGCGGCTTGTGCCCGAGTTTCTTCATCACCGAGCTGGTCGTGGAGGGCAGCAATCTCCTCATGATAATGCTTTGCCAGATTGGGATGGAGCAGGGGAGGTGGTTCTTCCGCACCGTCGAGGAAGCCGGTCAGTTCTCAAGCGTTGGCAGAGAGCCAGAAGCAGCTCTCGGACCTCATGAATAAGTGGGAGGCAGCAATGTCCGTCGAACGCCTTTTCAGGAGGCGGAGAGACGTTTGGAGGGCGTGGAGACTGAACGACGTGCCCAGCTCACGGAACGTCTCGCGTTGGCGAGAGCCATGCTCGGTACGCTGGATCCCTTCGACTATCTTGAAGAGTGGCTGGTACCCGAGGAGCGATATAAGTCGAAATACAGCCAAACTTGAGCCTTAGGGGCATAGATGTGGGACGCACGGAGCTTGGGTCGCATATCTGACGCGGCGCTACTTGCCTCGAATGACCGACTGGAGTCTAGGCGCCGCGTTGGGATGTATGGTAGAGGCGCTCGATTGAAAAGTTGCTGCTTGCCAGAGCTTCCCTTGATCGTTGGAATTTGATACGAATCCTCGGACTATACGTCCTTAGTTCCGAGCTATCGTATCAATGCCCGAATCTATCTCCCAGCGCCAAATCGCCCACGCCCTCCTGACGGCGCGTGGGATCGCGCGTCTTGTAGAGCTGCGCGATGCTGGCGTAACGGCCGCCACGATGAGCCGCATGGAGCGGGATGGGGAGGTGCTCCGGCTTGCACGGGGCCTTTATCAGCTCTCCGACGCGCCGCTCGACGCCAACCACAGTCTGGCCGAGGCCGCTAAACGCCTACCCAAGGGTGTTGTCTGCCTTGTGTCGGCCCTCGCGTTCCACGGCCTGACCGACCAGCTTCCGAAGCAGGTGTGGCTGGCGATAGGGCGGAAGGATTGGGCTCCCAAACCCGACAGTACGCCTATTCGGATCGTGCGCTTCACCGACAGACTGCTCAATGAAAGCGTAGAGACCCATGTCGTCGAAGGTGTGCCCGTAAAGGTCTTTGGGATCGTCAAAACAATCGCGGACTGTTTCCGATATCGCAACAAGATCGGTCTGTCGGTGGCGATCGAGGGCCTCCAAGAAGTGCTCCGTCAGCGTAAGGCCACCCCCGGTGAAATTGCCAGGCAGGCCGAGCGTGGCGGTGTCGCCACGGTCATCCGGCCGTATATCGAGGCGCTGACTGCCAATGGCTAAAGAGATCAAGAACATCGGCGCCTCGGTGCGCGCACGTCTGCTGCAACTCGCCAAGGCAAGTGGCCAGAGCTTCGACCTGGTTCTGACCCGCTTCGCCCTCGAGCGGCTGCTCTTCCGACTCAGCCGGTCAAGCCATGCCGACCGTTTCGTGCTGAAGGGCGCCATGTTGATGATGAGTTGGTTCGACGACCCACACCGCGGCACGCGCGACCTTGATCTGCTGGGTTTCGGTGATCCGAGTGCGGAGCTAATGCTGGCGACGTTTCGGGAGATCCTGGCGCAGGACGCCAGCGATGGCGTCGAGTTCGACGCTGACGCACTTCGCGTCGACCGCATTCGCGAAGAGCTGGAATATGGCGGGCTGAGGCTGAGGACGACAGCTTCGATCAGCGGCGCCCGGATCAGCCTGACGATCGACATCGGCTTTGGCGATGCGCTGGAGCCTGGCACCGAGGAGCTGGACTATCCTTCGATGCTGGACTTTCCCATGCCCCGGCTGCGGGGCTACGCCCGGGAGACTGTCATTGCCGAGAAATTCCAGGCGATGGTGGCGCTGGGGCGTGCCAACACTCGGATGAAAGATTTCTACGACATCTGGATTCTCAGCAGGTCGTTCGATTTCAGCAATGACAGGTTGGTGCGGGCAATTACCGGCACTTTCGAACGGCGTGAGACGCCGATCCCAACGGTGCTACCGGATGCTTTAACGGAAGCATTTGCCCAGGATCAGCAAAAGCAACGGCAATGGCGAGCGTTTGTTGAAGACGTTGCCCATAACCCGGGTGAATTGATGGATGTCATCACGGATATCGCCGGATTCCTGATG
The DNA here is from genome assembly GCF_000696095.1 of Rhizobium rhizogenes NBRC 13257. Lineage (GTDB taxonomy): Bacteria > Pseudomonadota > Alphaproteobacteria > Rhizobiales > Rhizobiaceae > Rhizobium > Rhizobium rhizogenes. Next base: position 2,456 of record NZ_BAYX01000033.1, read on the forward strand.
CCTCATGCCGCAGCCGCGAGCCGGAGCAAATGAGCGGCTTGGTGTCTACCATCGAATATATCGTGCCATGGAGCGCTTCGGCGAGGATGACTGTCTGGGGGGATTCGAACCGGGCTTAGGTCGACAGCCTAAGCCGCTAGCCTTGGGATGGGCCGTTCAACCAATCGTAGGAATCGTTGGTTGCGAGCCCCGCAACCAATCTTTCCAAAGAACATCACCAAGACCGGTAGCTCGGCAGGATCAGAACCTGAAGGGTGAGGCGCGCTCGAGCAACGCTCGGTCGGACAGCCCACTGGACCCTCCGAAGCAACGAACGGGGCAAAGCCTGCCCCCCGAAACCAGTTTCTTCATAACGCAATCAATGTAATGATCTAGGCGGCGTTGGACGGGTGCAGCGCGCGGAGAAACGGGCTAACGACCGATTTCTATGCCGTCGATCGTAGAATCTGACCTTCCCAAACTAGACTCGCTGTGGGCTACAAAGAAATAGCGAAGCTGGCCGACATAGTATCCTCTCATCTTGCTATCGCCTTTCCGATCGCATTCGAGAGGCCACGCGTGACCTGCAAGGGACCTGTGAATGGTGTTTGCTTCGATTGGTTCACCGATCTTGCACGACATTTCGAATTTCTTCGGCCCAGCGGTGGCGGGCATTTCAATCTCAAAGGAGAACTCCTGACCTGCAGCCCAGGTTCCTGAATTCACCGTCAGCGATGTGGTAAGTGTAACGTCACTGGCTTCAGCCATGTTCGAGTTCATTTTGGATTTCAACTGGACTGGCCCCAACACTTCACGGTCGACGGAGACCCCCCGATCGTAGATTTCCTGAACGCGTGTGGTTCCATCCTTCTTAGGTTTGATAACGACAATCACCTGTCTGCTGGTCTGCACTAAGCTGCTTTTGCTCGTTTGAGTGATCTTGGCTTCCGATACAACAGGTTCGTCAGGCAGAATGGACAGCAGCCTTGCGACTGCTTTGGCGACTTCCGTGGGGATCGCCACATCTTCTATTCCGCGCTTAGGTGGAAGCGGCGGTTTTGGCCTGCTCGTAATTCCACCTATTCCGGCAAAGCTTTTCAGATCCATCGATGTATTGCATGCAATTTCTTTGGCGGCTGCATAGCTGTCTGACGGTGTCAGCGCCGTGTCTTCCTCCGGAGCGATCATCCCGTCGGTCACTGTTCCATCGGGCATAAAGTCGTATCCCACCAGGATGCTATACCGGCTCGTATCGCAATTCAGCCGCACGAACTCACGCTTCGAGTCAAACGGAGCATTGTAAGGAGGATCGAAATTGATCGTTGGATAGTCGTGACGCATCCAAAGGGTTGCCACCGCTCCTATTCGTTTCACACTGCTGATATCGACCTGGGTGAGCGCTCCCTCTTGCTCGGTCCTCACATTGACTAGACGTTCTGGTTGAAGAGGCAGCTTGCAGGCCCAGTCGTAGAAGACCTGGTCGGTATCAGCTGCTTTGAAATCGACCGACGCATAACGGTCCTGTGACTTGCCGTTGTTGTAATAGCGGCCTGTGACCTTACCGAGACTACCATTCGCCCAGGAAATGCGCAGTGCCTGATTTTGGCAATCAAGGTCATCGGCAATCACAAAGTTTGCCGCACCTTCACGAGGGGTATTCCGATGTATGAGATAGACACGGTCTCCAATCCGGTGGGCGGATTCAGGCAAATACTCGAGGCCTGGCATTGTAGCGATCGTTTCCCACTGGCCCGCAATTGCCGAAGGACCAAAAAGCAAAAAGCAAACAAGAGCAATTTTACCAACAACGTGCGCTTCCAACGACATGGTTACCCTGTTCCTTTCGATTCGATATCAAATTCTTAGATTGGAGATTGAACGTATGATTGATGAGAACTGGATCAGGGGCTGGCCTGCCAATACGGCGTGCTCCCTGCAGCGCGCAATCTTGCCGATCGGGAACAAATCCCTGGCTGGTTAGAGAGAGTCAATGCCGGTGGAGACTTGGAATGTTTGCATTTTTAGAATTTTACGACAGCTAGCGCAATCGCGTGAGCGAGACACATCGCTTGCTCCATGTGCGTTTCAGCATCAAGAATTGCCCCGAACATCTGTGTGTTGAACCCCGCCGTGATTTGATCCGCCTTCCTGCTTGGTGCTGACCAGGATCGACTTGAGACAAGGCAATGAAGACATTACGCTTCATGACGGTCGCTCGGTCACGGCGAGATGGCAAACTGGGCGAATTTTGCGCGGAATTCAACAGGTGCCTGAGGTGCCACCGTATGCAGCGGCGACGAGACGGTGTTGTCCGCGCGGGCGGCCCATCCGAAGCCGGTCTCCCCGTCTTCCGCTGCCTCGCCTGCGATGTGCACTTCCGCCGCACCACCGGCACGCCGCCGTCGGGCCTGAAGTTCAGAAAGCTGGAGCTATTCGTCCGGCTGCTGTCGCAGCAGCGGCCTATCACCGATGCGGCCGAGATGATTGACGTCAAGGTGGTGACAGTCATCCGCTGGGTGAAGCGCATGCGCCAGTGGATCCCGGAGCTCGATCCCTCCGGTTACTGGGAGGCAAAGGTGCGGCTCGGCCGACACGATGCATTATCGCGGCTTTGCTTCGGACACCGGCGAGCGGAAATGCCGTTGCGACAACTGCGGCCGATATTGTCGCCTATCGGAGGCCCTGCGCGAGGGCGAGGCGATCTCCGCCATCGAGCACCGCGTGGTGAAGCGCCCGCCGTCGTCACGACGGAAACTGCAGGCTCAATAGCGATCGCCAATCGAAGGAGGCGGCTGCGACTAATTATGTCAATTAGTGGAGGTGAATGTTGTAGAATTAACACGCCTCCCTAAAAACGTGTGATAACTGGTGCGGTGCACCCACTACTTTCTGATGCATAGATTGGATTTCTGCTATCCAACAGCCAGGCTGATGATCAGCCGCACATGGTATTGAGTGCTGTTTCAGAAATTTGATGATCGATAGACGGGCGGGCTTTTCCGCTCGGCTGAATGACGTTGCTTTCAGGAAGGTTTGCATGACGTTTGCGACTTTGGCTAACGCATTTTCCGTCAAGACCCTCGCATCGGCGGTCTTCATCTCATCAACCCTATACGCGTCGTTCGGCCTTGCTCAGGAACAGCCGGCAGCACCCGCCAATGCAGGTACTCAGCAAAGCCCTGCCGCGACAGCCGCCGGACAGACACAACCGGCGCCACAAGCCCGCGTGCAGAAGTTTGACGACTGGTACTATCGCTGCATCGACGGCAAGGCCGCAGACGGTTCTGCAGCTACGCATTGCGAAGTGGCACAGATCGCGACGGTGAAGCAGGGTGACCAGGACGTCAATGTGCTGACGCTCGCCATCGCCAAGGCCGATGCACCGGCCGCACCGGACAAGAAGACAGCAAAGCAGCCGGCAAGCGATCTGGTGCTGACCGCGCTCGTGCCCCTCAACATGTACCTGCCGGCAGGCTTGAGCATCGACGCGGCTGATAAGCCTGTTGTGCAGCTGGCCTATCGCAACTGCAACCAGGCCGGCTGCTGGTCACAGCAGAAGCTGGACACAAAGACGATCTCAGCGCTTGCCAAGGCGGCGGATGGGGTTGGTCATGTGCAGATGATGAATGGCCAGAAGGTTAACATCAAGTTCTCCCTGAAGGGTCTGTCGGCGGCATTGGATGCGCTGCAGAAGTCTGCCTCCAACTGACGTAAAGGCAGACAGGCTTATGACGTCAGCCCGGCGCGCAGCTGCCCCTCGCCACAATATCGTTTTGACCGCCAGCGCACTGTTGGCGGTAATTTTTGCGATATCACCTGCAGCTGCCCAGACGCCAAATGACGACTTCGCCCGCCGGCAGGCGCAGGAGGCCGAGCAGCAGCGTCTGGAGACTTTGGGACGGATGACCCCGAAGCCGGCGCAGACCGAGGCTCAGCAACCGGCCGCATCTGGTGGCCAGAAGGCTGGCCCGTGCTTTGCCATCACCCATGTCGAGGTGGAAGGCGTCAAACAGTTTTCGGCCACCGCTATCGACACGGTGACCGCACCTTATGCGAACCGCTGCGTCGGCGTCGGTGAGATCAACTCGCTATTGCGCGACCTGACGCACCTCTACCTCAACAAGGGCTTTGTCACCTCGCGTGTCTACGTGCCGGCCCAGGATATCGCCGGAACGAAGGTGCTGCGCCTGGTGGCGGTCGAGGGCACGCTCTCCGACATCTACATCAACGGCAAGCCGGCCCCTGGCTCCGGCATGCTGGCGACTGCCTTTCCCGGTATGAAGGGTCACATCACCAATCTGCGTGATATCGAACAGGGCCTCGATCAGATCAACCGTCTCTCGTCCAACAACGCCAAGACGGCGATGCTGCCGGGGAAGACGGACGGCACCTCGATCCTCAATATCGAGAACAAGCCGGATCACCCCTGGCATCTCTCTTTCGGCAACAGCAATCTCGGCCAGGAGCAGACGGGATATTCCAAGTCCTCGGCCTCGGTCGGCTATGACAATCTGTTCGGCATCAACGATCAATGGAACTTTTCCTACGAGCATAGCGGCCCGGACTACCCCTGGCGGGACGATGGCGTCGGCAAGAGCAACAGCTATTCCGGCAATGTCAGCGTGCCCTACGGCTACTGGACATTGTCGCTGAATGGCTCCTGGTATGGCTATGACAGTTCGGTTCCGGGGAATTTCGGGACACTGCAAACATCCGGCGACAGCAAGCAGGTCGGTATCGGCGCCGACCGGGTGATTTTCCGCGACAAGGATTCGATCACCACCCTCAACACTGGCCTGACTTACAAGGAAACCAACAATTTCCTGCTCGGCAGCAAAATAGAGGTCGGCAGCCGCAAATATACGGCCGGTGATCTCGGTATTTCCCATTCCCGCCGCATGCTGGGAGGCCTTTGGGTCTTCGATCTCTCCTACAGCCAGGGACTTAATCTCTTCGACGCCGTCGCACCTGGCGATGCCGGGGCAGGTGACGCCGATCCTCGTTTCTCCAAGTTCAGCGGCACGATCACGGTGACGCGGCCCTTCGAGGTCAGCGAACAGCGCTTCGAGCTCAATTCGATCGTGACCGGACAATATTCGCCAGACAATCTGTTCGGGGCCGAGCAGATCTCGCTTGGCGGCTATTCCTCGGTTCGCGGCACGCGCGAGACCATGCTTTACGGCAATAACGGCTTCTTCGTCCGCAACGATCTGGTCTGGCGCACACAGCCTTTCGCCGACAACGCGGAGCTTGCGAAGATCCTCGGCGAATTCCGGCCCTATGTCGGCCTCGACTACGGGCGGATCGCACGCCAAGCGCGCTATCGCATTGATGGCGGTGACATGCTTGGCTGGACGGCTGGCGCCAAGCTCGCCGGCGGTCATGTCAATTTCGATATCGGCTATTCGGACATATTCGGCGGAACGACAGATCGGCGCGATGCCGGGCTGTTTTTTGTAAGCACTTCGGTGCGGTGGTGACGATGGGCGCCAGCCGCACATTCACCAGTTTCATGGCTGCACCCGCCGCAACCTATTTGCGCCGATTGCAACATCAATTCTCTGGCCGGGCCTTGCGTCCGATGAATATGGCTCACCGCTTAAGTAGCGTGCTCTAGGAAGAGGCAGAACGACAGTGGCAGACATCAAAAGGTATAATAGCAAAGTACCGACGTCATCACGCCCCGTACTGGCGTTGGCCCGAGAGTTCACCGCGATCTTGCTGAGCGGCTTGCTTGTTTTCCAGCCGATGCTGGCAAATGCGCAGTCGGTTTCGGCAAGCACCACCGCACCCGCCGCCAACCAGCCGGGCGTAGGGACTGCCCCGAACGGCGTACCGTTGATCGACATCGTCACC
>NZ_BAYX01000032.1 GCF_000696095.1 Rhizobium rhizogenes NBRC 13257
GTCAGGATGCGCGGTATTAGATTCTGAATATCGAGCCCTGCTCTCCAGAACGCCCAGAACAAGCTCGTGGCCAAACCAGCGGCGAAGATCCAGGCGCCCAACCTCCTGCGTCGGTACAATAGAATTGCCGAAGCAACAAACACTACACCGACCACCGCATAGTAAAATATTCCTTCGATAGAAGCCAGCCAGCCGCCACGGAACAGCATTCCCAAGCCGAATGCGCCCAAGGCAACTGAGTAAGCACTCAGAAGACGTGTATCCAGGTTCGAGATTTCTCGTTGCTCGGAACTACTCATACGATTTCCTCCCAATTCCCTTTGCTTTTGCCGAAGAGCCGCGGAGCTCATAAGTTGCAAGCCGAGGCCCCGCCTTATTGTTGGCTTGTGAACCCGCATAACTTGTTTGCCTCCGCTCAGAGAGTTGCGGGGAGACAAAGCTTCACCGTCTCGCCCGCTCATGAGGCTGGCGGCGATCACACCCGTCTTGAGAGCCCAGGTCGGCCCCGTGCGCATCGGAATGGTGCTCGAGCTTCTCATAGCCCGGTCACCCATACCCTTCGTGTCAGAAGAGGTAGCGCCCGCCATTGACGCTGATTGTTTGGCCGGTCACATAACCCGCCTCTTTGGAGGCCAAATATGCCACCGCATAAGCAATGTCATCCGGCTGCCCGGCTCGCTTCATCGGCATCGTTTTCGCGGCGGCCTCCACATCAATAGGGCCTTCTCGCACGAGCGGCGTGTCGATGAAGCCCGGAGGAACGTTGTTGACTGTGATCCTCTTGTCGGCGAACTCAATAGCAAGAGCCTTGGTGAACCCGATGACGCCTCCCTTCGAGGCCGCATAGTGCGCCATGGCCGGAGCTCCGGACTGCGCTGAAGACGAGGAGATGTTGATGATCCGTCCCCAACCCGCCTCGAGCATGTCGGAGACAAGCTCTTTGGTGACGAGAAACGGCCCCTTGAGGTTGACACCGATGATCCGATCCCAGATCTCTTCGGTCATCTGCGTGAAGGGTACATAGCTGCTGATCCCGGCATTGTTGACGAGGATCGTGACCGGACCAAGCTCCTTGCGCGTACGCTTGGCGGAGGCGACGACGGTCTCGGCATCAGCCGAATCGCCCGGCACGGCGATCGCCTTGCCGCCGGCGTCGCGGATCGCGGAGGCCGTTTGCTCGGCGCCTTCGGCATTTAGGTCCCATACAGCGACCGCAGCGCCTCGTGCCGCAAGCACCAAGGCAATCGCACGACCGATGCCGCGGCCACTGCCCGTGACGACCGCATTCTGTCCTTCCAACGATGTAGCCATCTTCTCCTCCTTAAATAGCTATGTCTAAGCTCGGTTCTTATGTCAGGCGCCCAATGCCTCGCGAGCCGCGGTACGGGCCGCCACGGCTGCCGGAAAGCCGGCATAGCCGGAGGAGTGGTAAATCACCTCGGCGATCTCGTCCTTGGTAAGGCCGTTCGTGAGCGCAATCTTCATGTGGGTCCGCAATTCAGTCTCAGCGTTGAGCGCAATCAGAATGCCCAGTGTGACTAAGCTGCGGTCGCGCCGGCTAAGCCCATCGCGTGCCCACAGCGCACCCCAGACGCTTATGAGGCCGATTTCGACGAGATCCTCCCCGAGCCCGCCATCGCGCAAGTCGATGTCACCTTCGGGGAAAACTCCGGGCAGCGCCGCGCGCAGCGCCGCAACGCCGGCACTACGCAAGTCGGGCGATCCATTCGTGCCTAAAGATGTCTTGTTTTCCGCAGTCATGCCTTTTCCTCCCAAATTTAAGTGGTTCCGTATTCACAGAGCAATCAAACCGCGTTATTCCATTGTTTTTACATAGAGACAGAAGCCGTCTCTCATCTTCTCGGGATTTCTCCCGCGAAGAGACTGGGCGATGAAGTCAAAAAATATCCCCCGTTCAAGCCATGGCGAACGGACACGTCCGACCATGTTTTGGTTACCTGGCTCCTTCTCTGCGAACAGCCTCTCGGCTGGTCACCAGGTGACCGGCAGCTCATAGATGCCGTAGGCCAGCGAGTCATGTTTGAAGCGCAGCTCTTCGAATGGAACGGCCAGTTTCAGTGTCGGTACGCGGCGAAGCAACGTCGGATACACAACTTGGAGCTCGATGCGGGCGAGTTGCTGTCCAATACACTGATGAGGGCCCCATCCGAACGCGTGGTGATGGCGCGCCTCGCGGACGAGATCAAGCTTGTCCGGATTGGGGAAGGCCACGGGGTCGAAATTGGCCGCCGGTAACGGTGCGATGATGCCGTCCCCCGCGCGTATGGTCACGCCCGCGATCTCGATATCCTCTAGTGCAATGCGCCTCTGCAGGAGGTGCGGGATGGTGAGATAGCGCAGCAGTTCCTCAACCGAACTCGCGACCACCTGTGGATCGTCGGTGTCGCGCAGAAGCGCGAGCTGGTCGGGATTTTGCAGCAGCAGGGCAGTGGCCAGCGTGATCATATTGGCGCTTGTCTCATGACCGGCGATAAGGAGGATCACCCCCAACAGCGTCGCGTGATCGAGCGTCAGGTCGCCGGCCTTGACGCGAGCGCCAAGGTCTGAGACGACATCTTCGTCTGGATGATCCATTTTCGCCTGGATCAGGCCTGATATATAAACGCCAAGTGCACGGGTCGATGCGTTGTTTTCCTCGGCGGTCTTCTCCCGCGCATTGGCGACCTTGGCATGAGCCTCGAAGAACTCATGATCTTCGTAGGGTACACCGAGCAGATCGCAGATCATCAGTGATGGCAAGGGTACCGACAAAGCCTCAACGAGGTCCGTCGGCCTTGGGCCGGCGAGCATCTTGTCGATGAGCCCGTCGGTCACATTCTGAATCTGTGGCCGGATCTTCTCCATCCGATGGCGTGTGAACGAATTCGTGAGCATGCGCCGAATTCGCGTGTGCTCTTCGCCATCGGTGTCGAAGATCGTCTTCGGTCTGTCGTGAATCGTCTCCGCTTGCGCTTGGGTCGGATGCGGGAAATTGGGCAGGTGGTCGTTCGCGCTGACCCGTGGATCGGCCATGATCTGACGTTGTGCGGCATGCGACAGGATCAACCAAGGGGTCCGGCCATCCCATGTCTGTACACGAGTTAAGGCGACCCCGGCGTCATTCAGGGCGCGTAGCTCTGGCGATGGTAAAAAAGGGGACGCGGGGTCTCGCGGAGTAGGGTATGCGAGGATTTTCTCGGCGGCATCGGTCATTGTTATCTCTCCTCATTCGTGTGACGGGGAATTCCGTCGCTGTCATTCCTCAATGCGGATTGCGAGCGCCGGGCAGACCGCGGCGGCCTGACGCGCGTTTTTCGCTTCCTCTGGCGGAGGATTTTCGTTCACGAGGACAACGATGCCGTCCTCCTCCCGTTGATCGAAAATGTTGGGCGCATAGAACACACATTGCCCCGCGGCGACACACTTCTCCTGATCAATGATTACTTTCACTGCAAGCTCCTCCCTGGTTGCATCTCGAACTCCTCCCCAGATGTTCAGTAACTCCGTTCACGAATCTCCATGGCGTCGGCGACTGCCTGGCGATGCAACCGCACCTGCTTTGGCATGTTCCAGCCGAGGACGCCGGTGACCACACCGCCGCTCGTATATCGCGCCACGAACCGACGTGCCGACGGATCGCCCTCGACAATCTCAATGTCAGCATTGGCCGCAATTACGCCAAATACCTGAATCTTGACGTCGAACTGATCCGTCCAGAAATACGGCACCGGCGCGTATGGTGCATCGTTGCCGAGAATGGTAGAGGCGACGGCCTCGGCCTGTTCGGTGGCGTTGGTCCGGTTCTCGAACCGTACGAGGCGCCCCAGCTTCTCGTGGTAGAAACGTGCGACGTCGCCGACTGCATAGATCCCTTCTGCCGCCCGGCAGTGGGAGTCACATACGACGCCGTTGTCGATAGCTAACCCGCTTCCCTTGAGCCAATCGGTTGCGGGCGATGCGCCGATCGCGATCACCGCCAAATCGGCCGGCAGTTCGCTACCGTTGATCAGTCGCACGCTGGAAACACGTCCGCCGTCGCCGACCAGATCGGCAACACCGGTACCAAGACACAGTCGGACGCCGCGCTCGGCATGTACGTCTGCGAGCAGACTTGAGGCAAGCGGTCCGATCTGGGCGGCCATTGGTGCGGCAAGCGGCCCTGCCAGAGTTACCTCCAGCCCCAACGTGCGCGAGGTGGCCGCAATCTCGGAACCTAGCACACCCTCGCCGACCACAATGAGTCGCGAGGCTCTCAGCAACTCACGCCGAAGCATCAGCGCATCGTCGAGCGTTCGCAGCACATGCACACCGGCGAGTGCCTCCTGTCCAGGCATCAACCGCGCCCGCGCTCCTGTCGCGATCACGATCGCATCTGCTGCGAGGATACGGCCCGACGCAGTGAGCACAGTGCGCGTTTTTGCTTCAAGACCAACCGCCTCATCACCCAGGATGAGGGCGGCATCAAGCGCGGACAGTGCCTCCCCGGTCCGCAGTGCCACTCTGCTCTGCTCCCATACGCCACTGAGCACTTGCTTCGACAGCGGTGGTCGGTCGTACGGCGGGTGCGGTTCATCGCCGATCAGGGTGAGCCGTCCCCTGTAGCCGCCGCGTCGCAGCGCTTCGGCAGTGCACAATCCAGCAGCCGATGCGCCTACGATCAGCGTATGATGTTGAGTTATCATCGCATTGTCTCATCGGTTGCCGCAGCAAATGCCGTTGCGATGAATGGACGAATTCCAAACAGACGGACAGCGTTGCCGTCGTCTTCACAGACGGTGTGCTTCATGAATATCCTCCAAAGCATTTGCCTCCCGTGCTGGCGAGTAATGACCAGCACACATGCTTTAGAGAGCAGAACAACAAATAATGAATGGCGAGTCAATAATCGTTTTGTTAAGTTATGTTCGCACAATTGCGTGCTCGAAAGGGCAGCTTTCGTGGATGGTGGAGGGCCGCACATCATGAATGCGGGGATAATTTTCATGCTAATATCTTGATAATATTATATTTTTAGTCCAGATCATCCTCACGTAGCGCTCAAATTCCCTTGTCACAGGGGAATCCACGGTCGAAGGCGACGATTGGCCCGGCGGTTATCCAATAGCGTCCGCTCGAGCTGTAGGAGGCATTCGATCTGTCGGAAAACGTGAATAAAGCGACTATTGACTCGCCATTCATTATTTGTTGTTGTTGCGGCAGCAGATTGCGGAAATCGCGGCTTGCTTGCCCGGGAGGAGGGTACAACATGGCTGGAAGATATCCGGCGTCAGGCCTGGCTGTGACTGACTCCGTTGGAATGCCGCCCACCAACCCGTGCCGGATGGTTGCCACCAGTTCGCTGCTGGCTCTCGTGTGCATTCTGAGCAACCACGAGCGACATAGCGCTATCGTGCGCCCCTTGCTCGATATGGGCCTCCATGTGACTTCTTTTGTCTTCGCAGGAATACGGACTAGGAGGGTCGCGCTCCTGTCAGGCGGCGGGTGCGCGCCGCCCTCTATGGGCCGTTTCGCAGTGAAAAAGCCGACTATAATGCTCTTGGATGAGCGATCAAACCGAATTGTACTCCTGGTTGCTCGAAAGTCCCGCGGCCTCATTTCTCCATTTCGCCTTGAAATCCCGAAAGGGGTGGTGATCGCAGACAAGGGGTACGTCGTCGATCAGGATGCGATCGAAACTCTTCGGCACAATAACGAAACCCAAGATAAATTTCTCAGCGTTTGAGGCATGGCTCCGGCGTTATGAGCCGCGCTATCGAAGTGAGCGACAGGTCAAAAAATGAATACTGAATCAGATATCATTAATTTCAGTAAGCCCGCCCAGAAGCGGGCGGGCAAACACAGCGCCGACACAAGCGGGCAAGTCGTCAAAACCGACATTCTCCAGGGTATCTATCGGATGATGCTCCTGATCCGGCGTGCGGAGGAGACGCTGCAAAAGCTCTTTCTCGACGGAAAGGTTCCGGGATTTCTTCATCTCTCGATCGGCCAGGAGGCGGTGGCCGCAGCGGTTTCCAGTTGCCTGGGGGCAAGGGACACGGTTTCGTCGAATCATCGCGGCCACGGGCATACGATTGCCAAGGGCGTCGCCCTGGAAGGCTTTTTCGCAGAAATCCTTGGCAAAGCGACTGGTCTTTGCAAGGGACGCGGTGGTTCCATGCATGTAGCCGACCTGAAAATTGGAATGCTGGGCGCGAACGGAATCGTTGGCGCAGGAATTCCGATTACCACCGGCAGCGCTCTTGCGCTCAAATTGCAGGGCGAGGGGCATATCGCCGTCGTGTATTTCGGCGACGGAGCGCTGGCAGAAGGGGTGGTCCACGAATGTTTCAACATTGCGAAACTCTGGTCGCTGCCGGTGCTGTTCGTCTGCGAAAACAATGGCTGGTCGGAATTCAGCCCAACTGATCGGCAACTGGCCACGAGCCTCCGACAGATGGCCACCGCCTATGGCATTTCTTATGACGAAGTGGACGGCAATGATGCGCGTGATGTGCGAGCTTCTGCTGAGGCGACGATCAGTGTCATGCGATCCGAGGCACGGCCGGCGATCCTCGAATGCCGCACCACGCGCGTAAGAGGGCATTTCGAAGGCGACAAGCAGGACTATCGTCACGCCGACGAGGCTGCCGAAATGGCTGCCCGGGATCCGCTACTCGTGACACGGCGTCAGCTCAAGAGCGAAGGCGTAGCCGACGACTGGTTTACCAGATTGGCCGAAACGACCGAGGCTGAGATCGATACGGCGCTGGCCGCCGCGCTCGCAGCGCCTGAGCCGAACCCCAAAGACATTCTCGCCGATGTCTACACAGTTTCTGGAGGACGGCATGGCTGAGGTCCGTTTTCTAAAGGCTGTCAACCAGGCATTGCACGACGCGATGCGTGATGATCCGACGGTGATCTTGATTGGAGAGGACATAGCTGCCGCTGGCGGATCGTTCAAGGCAACCAAGGGCCTCCTCGACACCTATGGTTCGTCACGCGTGTTCGACGCGCCGATTGCCGAGGCGGCGATCGCCGGCATTGCCGTCGGCGCGGCGCTTACCGGAGCAAAGCCCGTCGCCGAGATCATGTTCATGGACTTCGTAACGCTGACGATGGACATGCTGGTGAACCAGGCCGCAAAGGCACGGTCTATGTTCGGCGGGCAGGGTTCAGTGCCCATGGTGCTCCGCACGCAGCATGGCGGTGGCCTGTCGGCGGGTCCGCAGCATTCTCAGTGCCTTGAGGCATGGTTTGCGCATATTCCCGGACTGAAAGTGGTCGTCCCGGCAACGCCCGCCGATGCCTATAGCCTGTTGAGGGCCGCGATCGACGATCCCGATCCGGTGATCGTGGTCGAGCACAAGGCGCTCTACGCGATAAAGGGCGAGCTGCCCGATGAGCCGGAGCGGGTTGAAATCGGCAAGGGGCGTATCGTAAGGCCGGGTAACGATGCCACGGTCGTTGCGTACGGCGCCATGGTCGCCGTGGCGCTGGAGGCGGCCGAGGAGCTGGCCAATGGCGGACCGGACGTCGAGGTGATCGACCTGCGCTCGATCCAGCCCTGGGATGAGGCGCTTGTACTCGACAGCCTTGGCCGCACCCACCGTCTCGTGATCACGCACGAAGCCGTCGAGGCCTTCGGCGTCGGCGCCGAGATCGCCGCTCGCATGGCGGATATCGGTTTTGACGAGCTGGATGCCCCGATCATTCGTGTCGCTGCGCCTTTCGCGCCGGTGCCATTCAGTCCGGCCCTGGAGAAACACTATCGCCCCGCAGTTAAGGACATTGTCGCGGCTTTGCGCCGTGTCTGTGCATGAAGTGGAACATGTGATGACGACTTCACCTATCAATCTCACCGTGGACGACAATGTCGCGACATTGACCATCAACCGGCCAAAGACGCTGAACGCGCTCAACACAGAGGTAATCGCTGCGATCAACACCGCGCTTGACCGGATTGAGTCCGATCCGGAAATCCGGGTTGTGATCTTCACAGGCGAGGGCCGTGCTTTTATCGCGGGTGGTGATATCACCGACTTGAACTCGCGGCAGGGCCTCGATCACTATGGGCAATTTGCCGAGGACATCCATCGTCTGTTCCGGCGCATCGAAGTCCTCGACAAACCGACAATCGGCGCCGTCAACGGTTACGCGCTTGGCGGTGGGACGGAGCTCTTGCTGACGCTCGACATCCGGCTTCTTTCCAGCCAGGCGATGCTTGGTCTGCCGGAAATAAATCTGGGCCTATTTCCGGGCGCGGGGGGCACGCAGAGGATCATCCGGCAGATTCCGTCCTGTTGTGCGCGCGAGCTCATGTATCTGGGCGACATGATCTCGGCAGAGGAGGCGGTGCGGATCGGCCTTGCCAACCGTGTCGTTCCGCATGACGCCCTCTTGGACGAGGCCCGTATATTGGCCGGACGCCTGGCGGATAAATCGCCTCTCGTGTTGAAACTCTTGAAGCGGACCCTGATCGACGGTGCGGAAATGCCGCTTTCGGCCGCGTTGCGCCACGAGCAGGCGATGATCGGCCTGGTTCTGGACAGCCGTGACGCCCATGAAGGATGCACAGCTTTCCTTGAGAAGCGTCCTGCACGCTTCACTGGGGAGTAAGCGACCATGGCTGAGCTGCTCATGCCGAAATTCGGTCTGACCATGACGGAGGGCCAGATTACCGAATGGCAAAGAAAACCGGGCGAGCGGTTCTCCAAAGGCGAGGTGCTGTTCGTTGTTGAGACGGAGAAAGTCGCCAATGAGGTCGAGGCGGAAGCCGATGGTCAATTGCTTGAACTACTGGCCGAAGAAGGCGAGATCATTACCGTCGGCCTGCCGATTGCGCTGGTATCGTATGATGGTGTTTCGAATGAGCAGGCACTTGCGGTGGTGACGACGTCACCCAGCGCTGCAGCGTCGTTCGATGCGCCCGCGGCGCGCAAGCTGATGCGGGAACATGGGCTATCCCCCTCCAAAATCACCGGCAGCGGGCGGGACGGACGGATCATGAAAGGCGATGTGTTGCGCATTGTTGCCACGCCACTTGCTCGCCGTGTTGCCCGGCAAAATGATGTTGACCTACATGAACTGGCAGGCAGCGGTCCCAACGGCCGCATCAAGGTCGTCGATGTCGAGCGCGTACTGGCTTACCCGCCCGATAAGACTTTGCCGGAAACCGCAATCACAAAGTCGGCTCTCGACCCCGTTCTGCAGAAGCCCGATTTCGTTCGTCTGGCAACAGCACGACGGGTGCAGAGTGCAAAACGCGACATTCCGCATTTCTATCTGACCCGCATGGTCGACGTTCAGGCGCTTGGTCAGTTGCGCGACAAGCTGAATGCCGACACTGGCGAACGGGCGCGGATTTCGGTGACCCATATGTTGGTCAAGGTGCTTGGTCTTGCGCTTACGGAAATGCCCGGCGTAAACCGTATCTGGACGGAGGATGGAATCCTCTCCTTCGTTTCCGCCGATATCGGAATGGTGACCGAAACTCCGCAGGGCCTGCGCATTCCGATGTTCCGGGATGCGGGGCACATGCCGCTGGACGCCATTGCCCGAACGGGGACAGATCTAGCCGCTCGCGCACGTGCGGGCCAACTCGCGCCTACCGATGTGGGCGGCGGCGTGATGTCGATCTCGAATGTCGGCATGTTCGGCGCGACGAGCCTTACGCCGATCATTAGCCCTCCGCAGGCGATGATCCTGGGCGTGGGAGCCGAACAGCAGGCGTTCCGACCGGATAGCACGGGCCAGCCAAGCCTTCGCCAGGAGATCTGCCTGACACTCGCGGCGGATCATCGCATCATTGATGGCGCTGACGCCGCCCGCTTCCTTCAACTTGTATCGCACAATCTCGAGGAGCCGCTGCGGCTCTTGCGAGCGCCGATCAGCACGAATGCCTGAAAGAAAGAGATTGCGATGAACTTCGATCTTACCGACGAACAATTGATGATGATCGCGACCGCTCGGCAGATCGGCGAACGATTTGGCACCGAATACTGGCGCATCAAGGATGCTGCAAAGGAATATCCATTCGAGTGCTGGCAGGCAATCTGCGACGCCGGCCTGACGGGGGCCATGTTACCCGAGGAATACGGCGGAGCGGGGCTCGGACTGGTCGATATGGCGCTCATCATCGAGGAGTTGTGCAAGGCCGGAGCCGGCGCAACATTGGCCCAGATGTTCATGCTCAATCCTGTTTTCGGCGGTGTAGCCATCAGTAAGTATGGCAGCCCCTCTATGAAGCGAGAATGGCTTCCGAAACTCTGCTCGGGCGAAATGACATTCTGCATGGCGTTGACGGAGCCAGACGCAGGGACCAACTCACTCAGTTTGAAGACAACGGCGCGCCGCAACGGCTCGGTCTGGCGCATCAACGGCCAGAAGATCTGGATCACCGGTGTGCCGCAGTCTCAGAAGATGCTTGTGGTCGCACGTACCACGCCAGAGGCGGACGCGCCTCGCAAGACATTCGGTATATCCCTTTTCATGATCGACACGAAGCGTGTCGGTCTTTCGCACACGCCGATCGAGAAGCTGGGCACCAATACGCTGCCATCGTCATCAGTCTTTTTCGACGATGTCGAGGCTCACGAGGACGAGGTGATAGGGACAATTGATGGAGGCTGGGAGCAGTTGCTTGACGTGCTGAACACGGAGCGTGTCGTCACGACGGCAGGTTTGGTCGGCGCAGGATATCTCGGCATTTCGCTGGCCGTAAACTACGCAAAGGAACGCAAGGTCTTCAACGGCAAGCCGATCGGCAGTTACCAGGGGGTCCAATTCCCTCTTGCCCAACACTGGGCGGAAATCGAGGCGGCTCGGCTGCTTAATCTAAAGGCTGCATCCAACTTCGACAACGGATTGCCTTTCGGCTCGGAGAGCAACGCCGCCAAGTTGATCGCGAGCCAGGCGGCGTCCGCTGTCATCGAACGGGCAATGCAGGTGATGGGCGGAATGGGGTACGCCAAGGAGTTTCACGCCGAACGCCTGTGGCGTGATGCGCGGCTGTTCCGGTTTGCTCCCGTCTCGGAGGAGATGATTCTGAATTTCATCGCGATGAACAATCTCGGCTTGCCTCGTTCCTACTGACCTGGGGGATGCCGTCCATGCGGAGTTTTACGTTCGTGTTTCGGTCAACGCCAAGACATGGCCGGCGCTCGCGAGAACCCTGACGCTGTGTCGTTCGGTCGAATAACAGCTCCAATCTTCACTGTTCGAGGAAAATCAAACTGAGAGAGCAAGACGCAAGATAAGTTTCTGAAAGGGGAGGACAGGAAATGAAAGACTGCGAAACGATAGAGGGTTACCAGTGTAGTTTACCTGAACAACGTCCTGCGAACGTCTTTTTCAAGGGGAGGAAAGAGCATCGCTTTCGACGACAGGTTTTTGTGTCTTTCGCAATTGCGCTGGGTACATTTGTGGCAGGTGCATACCCCGCCGGGGCAACAGACCCTTCGGAGCCTTTACCACATATCGAAAAACCCGCTAGGCCATCCCTAAAGGACAAGAAGGATGCGCCAAAGGACAAAAAGGACGCTCATTCCGAAAGTATCTCAAGCAAGCAGCCGATGGATTCCGCCGCGCGAGCCCGGGCCTTGGATAAGGTATACGGATACAAGGGATGGAATATCATATTTCCATCCTTCGCCGACAGCCTGACCCAAGATGATGGTTACTGGCGGACCAGGCTGGCCTCATATGGCTTCGGCTTTCAAACACAGAACTCGGCTATATTCCAAGGTAACATTCTCAACACACCCCGGAGCGTCCCGTCGGCGGGCTTCCTGCCATGCCAGCCGGCAAACATTCGCTACAATTGCGCCGGAGGGCGTTCGTATGCTGGACAGCAGCCTCTTGCCTATATTTCAGGCCTCGGGTTTCTGACATATGACATGAGCCAGTGGGGGGTTCCGGATGGCCAGATTGCCGCCGCTGGTAGTTATCAGATCTCCACGGACCAGCAGTTCAGTCCAACCACTGTCCGTTTCCAGGGCCTGTCATGGTACCAAACACTGGCGGATAAAAAGTTTGAGTTCCAAGTTGGATACTTTCCGTCCATGCCAGAGTTTGCCGGAACTTTCGTTGGCGGACTTGTTACAAGTCCGTTCGGCCCGTCTGCGTCAGTGCCAATCGTCTTGGGCCAGTCGCCAAATAGTATGGGGACTCCGAACTTCCGCGCAACGTGGAACATCACCGGCGAACTATATGCGCAGACAGGTATTCAGAGAAGTCTACCGGTTAATGGGCCTACGGGGAATCCAATTTATGACGAAGTGAAGTCTAATCCTTCGGGTTTTGACTTCACGTCTTCGGTCCCCGGAACCCGAATATTGTATACCAACGAGCTTGGCTACAAGACGCAAGCTGCGCCGGGGAATCCATTTACATGGCTTCGTACGGGTCTATTGTACAACACGTCCACATTTAAAGATTATAGTCGGCTCCTCACGGATCATACCGCGACGAAGGATGGTGCTCTCGGGTTCTACGCTCTGGGCGACTACCAGATATGGCAACAGGATCCTTCTTCGCCCAACACCGCATATCGCGGGATATATCTGGGCGGAACATTCATGTACGGCCCGCCGGAAACAACGGCTTTTACCCAGTATTATGAGGCTCGCGCCTATTGGTTTGCACCGTTCGACAGTCGGCCCCGAGATATGTTCTCGATCATTTATAGTCATAATAAAGTGAGCAAGAATGTTCAGAGCGTCATAAACAACTTCTCTGAGTTCACGAATTTTTCCGCGATTGATTCGTCAAATAGCATTACGGCCTCGTATATGTTCAATATCAGGCCGGGATTGTATGCCACATTTGGCGCGGGCTATACCGATAAGCCAAGCCTTCAATACTTTAAAGGTGAAGGAAGCTCTTTAAGCTTGCTGTTTAGTATCTATGCGATGCTGTAGGTATACGGCATCGTATGGGAGCCTCATTCGTGACTTCCGACAAGTCATCTACAAGGGCTTCCCGTCAATGAAAAGAGCGCCGGGCGGTGGCCTTCAAGATTCCGCTACCGACAGCCCGATACGCATTGCCCCATGAGGAGGAGAAGATGAGGCAAATACTGCATGTGAAGCCACGAAACACGAAACAGGGAGGGGATGAAACCGCGATGGGTCAGCTCGACGCTATCCTTACACTCACGGGCAGGAGCGCCCTCATAACCGGAGGGGCATCTGGCATGGGGCGGGCGGCATCGCTGCTGTTTGCCGCTCATGGCGCTCATGTCATCATCGTCGATCGAAACGGGGAGGGCGCCGACGACACGGTGGAAGAGATCCGCCGGATGGGAGGGTCTGCAGAGGCGCACAAGGTCGATTTGGTTGACCAAAACGCTCTTGATGGATTCGTCGACACATTCGTGCGTGATCACCAAGTCCTCGATATTTTGTTCAATCACGCTGGGCTCCCAGGCCCACCCGCATTCCAATACGATGCCGAGAGTTGGTATACCTGCATGGCGATCAACGTGTGGGTTCCGATGATCCTGACCAAGCGGCTGTTGCCGCAATTGCGTCGCTCCAAATCTGCTTCCATCATCTGCACGGCATCGATCGCAGGGCTTCGTGCCGTGTCTTTCCTGCCGACCTATTCTGCGAGCAAGGCCGCGCTGATCCAGTTCGTGAAGTCGGCTGCGCAAATGCTCGCGGCCGAGGGCATACGAATAAACGCCATCTGCCCGGGCGCGACCGATACTCCGGCTTTGCGGCGGGACCTCAGTGACGGGACGCTCAACACCACGATTGAGGCGATCGCGGCCAGCGTGCCGATGAAGCGAATGGGAACGCCACAGGATATGGCGCACATGGCGCTATTTCTCGCGTCGGACGCCTCGAGCTTCATGACGGGGGTCGCTATCCCCGTCGATGGTGGTGCTACCGCCTGACATCGTGCTGCGGACATATCGGAGCAATTTGCTTGCTCCTGAATACGCAATAAGAACCAATCGAGAGGATGATAACGTGGAAAACACTCAACTGCATCTCCCCGGCAAACTTGGAAACCCTGATCTGGTGATCAGGGACGATCCGCGCGCCGACCGGCGCCTCGTCGCCGCTTTGGACGCGGCTCAAATGGGCGGCGAGCCGCCGGTCTATATCGACGCAAATACGCCACTTGAGGGTATCCTCCAGTACCTCAGCGCGGCCGAGGCAGGATCTGTGGCATTCTTTGAAGCTTCGGTCGCTGGCATGCCTCCGGTGAAGGGTGTGACGACGAGCGTCGCGAAAACGACTGGTGTGGATGGAAACGAGATCACGCTTTACATCCATCGGCCGGATGATGCCGATGGTCCGATCCCTGGCGTGCTGCACCTGCATGGCGGCGGAATGTGCATTCTTGACGCCGAAGGGCCGCTTTACACCCGGTGGCGCAACGATCTCGCCACCAAAAAGCTGGTGGTCATAGGGGTCGAGTTCCGCAATGCTGCCGGTAGACTTGGGGCGCATCCCTTCCCCGCCGGACTTAACGACGTCACATCCGCGCTTCGATGGGTGAGCGAGAATAAAGGGAAGCTCGGTATTTCCAAGCTTGTCATTTCGGGTGATTCGGGAGGAGCAAACCTTGGTCTGGCCGCCACGCTCAAAGCCAAGCAGGAAGGATGGCCGCCTCAGATCGATGGCGTGTATGCCCTTTGCCCATACATTTCCAACGCTTACGTCGAGAAGTCGCCCGACCTGCAATCGCTCTACGAAAATGACGGGTTATACACCCCCGTTGCCGTCGTGGCAGCGACTGCGATTGCCTACGACCCCAGCGGAGAGAACGCTGTCAATCCGTTGGCGTGGCCTTATCACGCGAATAAGTCCGATCTTGAAGGGCTGCCTCCCCATGTCGTCTCGGTGAATGAACTCGATCCATTCCGCGATGAGGGCCTTGGCTATTACCGAAAACTTCTCGCTGCGGGCGTGCCGGCAAGGGCCAGAACGGTCAACGGCACATGCCACGCCGCCGAGATCAACTTCATGAAGGCAATCCCGGATGTGTATCACGCGACACTCGGTGACATTGCCGGTTTTGCGTATTCGCTTTGATCGCCGAAAGGAAAAACGTCATGGAAAAATCCGCCGTCCAGGAAAAACCTCACTCGATCGATGTTGACATGCTGATCGTCGGAGCGGGTATCACGGGCCTCTACCAGCTATACTGCGCGCGTCAGGCGGGCTTCAGGGCGATCGTGGTCGAGGCAGGCGAAGGCATCGGGGGCACGTGGTTCTGGAACCGCTACCCCGAGGCCAGGTTCGATTCGGAGAGCTACACATATGCCTATTTGTTCTCCAAGGAGCTCTTCGAAGACTGGCGATGGACGGAGCATTTCGCCGGGCAACCCGAGATCGAGCGCTATCTCAACCATGTTGCGGACCGGTTCGAGTTGCGTCAGCATGTTCGCCTTGCCACCAGGGTCACCTCCGCAGTATTCGACGAGAAGACGGGCACCTACATCGTGAAGACAAGCGATGGCAACACGTACATCACCCGGTATCTCGTCGCGGCCACGGGCGTGCTTTCGGTTCCATTCTTTCCCTCCGTCCCCGGACGCGAGGACTTTACCGGCGAATCTTATCACACAGGGCTTTGGCCCGCTAAAGCGGTGGATTTCAAGGGCAAGCGCGTCGCAGTCGTTGGCACCGGCTCGAGTGGCATTCAGGTCATCCCAGCAATCGCCGACGAGGTGGCATCACTGACGGTCTACCAGCGCTCGCCCAACTGGTGCACGCCGCTTAACAACCGGCCAATCACGATTGAAGAGCAGGAAGAGCTTCGGGCCAACTACCAGACAATCAAGCAAAAGCTTGATACCAGCATCAGTGGCTTCCTGCACGAACCGCACGACCGTGCCTCCACCGATGACAACAGGCAGGAGCGCATTGCCTTCTTCGAAAAGCTTTGGGCTAGCCCTGGTTTCTCGAAGATGACCGCCAATTACACCGATTTCTTTACGAACCCCGATCTCAGGAAAGAGTTCTCCGATTTCCTCGCCGGCAAGATTCGCAGCATCGTCACAAACCCGGCAACTGCAGACAAGCTCATCCCGAAGGATCATACATACGCCCAGAAACGCCCTCCCTACGCGACCGGATTTTATGAGGCGTTCAACAAATCCAATGTTTCGCTTGTCTCGCTCGACGAGACCCCGATGTTGCGTGTGACGCAGACTGGCATCGAGACGGCAGCAGGTTTGGAGGAATTTGACATCATCGTCTGGGCTACCGGCTTCGATTTCGCTCGCGCGCTACACAGCATGGGCATTCGCGGACGCAACGGAGTGGCACTGGAAGAGGCCTGGAAGGATGGCCCGAGCACATTTCTCGGCATTCAGGCCGCCGGGTTCCCGAACCTCTTCTTTCCTGGCGGTCCGCACGGTGCTGCCGCAAACAACCCTCGCTACAACGGCGATCAGATCGACTTCATCATGGAGCTTCTCCGCCACATGCGCGAACACGGCTACACCGTGGTGGAACCCACCCAGGATGCGGAGGACGAGTGGAGTAACATGATCAACAGTTTAGCCACCTACACTCCTTTCTCGCCGGAGCACAGTTACTTTTTCGGCTCCAATATTCCAGGCAAGCCACGCAAGTTCCTTCTTAACCCTGCGGGGCGAGGAATGCTCTTTCAGGTCATGGCAAAGAGCCGCGAGAGCAAATTCGATACGTTTATCATGTCTGCCGCCACGACCCTTGCCGTATCGGCGTAACCTTCGGCCGTTAGAACTACATCGATAGGAGGATGGGTGTCGTGAAGACTGCAAGAGCCAATGCGGATGCGCGTGATTTTCGAGTCGTGAGGCTATTCCACCCCACTATTCACGTGCCGGATATTCCGGAAGCCGAACGATGGTTCGAGCGCGTTTTCGGACGGAAGAGCACGTCCCTGGAAGTGATGTTGCCGTCGACCCCCGCCTATCCCACCGACTATTCGACTTTCACCGTCGTGCGGGACGTGCTCTTCGACTCCATCGACCCTAAACTGCACTTCGTATCCGGTTTTCAACGTTACCCCGCGGTGCAGGTGCCGATCCTCAAGGGGCTCGGCTGGTACGTCGACGGGATGGGCGAGTTGTATGGGGATCTTCGCCGCCATGGCATTCGTTCGATGAACCTGTCGGACGAAATCGCAGACGGCGACGACCCGCCACTGTCGCCGGGAGGTGGCGTGGTGGTGTTCTTCACGGTGCCGGCAGACGCCGGATTGCAGTACCAATTTTTTCGCGAGGGAACGCCGTTTCCGATCGATCCCCGGGCGACGCCCGGTTGGATTCTGCCGCCGGTCGACGAGAATGACCCCCTCGGCATCGAGCACTGCTCTCACCACACGATCCTGACAAGCCGCCCTGAGCGGGCGCTCAACTTTGTCGTGGACACCCTTGGTGGGGTGGTCGTACACCAGGGGCGCAACAACGTGCTGGGTACTACGAGCACGTTTGTCGCGCTTGCCGATGGTCTGCTGGAATACGCGGTTCCCGATGTCAGGACGCTTACGCAAGCAGACCTGGCGACGCCAGAGCCGAACGATTCTTACTATTCCATCACGTGGAAGGTAAAGGATCTCGACCGCGTCGAGCGTCACCTCGCGGGTGAGGGTGTGGGCATCCGGGCACGGTCCGATGAAATGATCATCACGGACCCGGACACCAGCCTCGGCATTCCATGGGGGTTCACAACTTCGCTCCAGCCGGGCGATCCGCGACAAGGCGACGACAACACGCGAGCGCAGAACATCTACCACATGAATGGGGTGGCCAATCCGCCAGGTGGAGATCAATAGGAATACGCGCAAGAATGGCGACGCTGCTCAAGCAGCCCCAGCCTGGCGTCCGTCACGGGGAGAAGGGATGCTTGAGAATGTTATGTTTTCAAAATGCGCATGTCTCGCGAGCGAGCATCAGGCCTACGAGGCGGCTAGTCTTCAAAAGCGCCGATGACGTCTACGGTCAAGCCGATTTCAGCGATTATGGGAAAGACACGTTCAAGGCTGTTGTCATGAGTCTCTCGGCGTAGATCGGTTATCGCATCAGATACGACGACCAGGCCGTAACCGAGGTCGTAAGCCGCCCGGGCGGAGGACTCGACGCCTATGCTTGTCGCGACCCCGGCAAGCACCAAGCGTGTAATGCCGCGTTCCTTCAGAATGGGGTCGAGTTCGGTGCCTGCGAAAGCGCTCCAAGTTGTCTTCTCAATCAGGATGTCTCCAGGGGCCGGATGCAGCGCAGGAAGCGGCGAGAGAAAATCAACCGGCGCTTCCTGGGCCCCTGTTTTGATGCTGTCATTTCGGCTTGGATGGGG
>NZ_BAYX01000031.1 GCF_000696095.1 Rhizobium rhizogenes NBRC 13257
GATGGGGTCATGCGCTTGCGGGCGATCCCCTGTATATTGAGCAGTCGTTTCAATATCCTCCCTCGGCTTTCAAGGTATACTTCAAAAAGGATCATTGTCAGGGGCAGACCAGTCACACTATGTGACGGTCGACGACACCGGCGCTCGACACTCCCATAATCCGTCTTACCCCGCAAAGAGGTCGGGAAAGGCCCCTACCCTTCTAGGCTTGATCTAATATCAGTGGTCTTGATGGGGGTCGAACCCGCGACCCAGTTGTTGCAAAAGCCATCGGTCTGAAATTCCTCAAGAGCGGCCATCAGCTTTGCCTGGTTGGAATGACCGATTTTGGGGCCGGCTGCTGACCGTCGGGTTTTATCCGCAAAGTCGTTGAAGCGGACGGCTGTTAGAGTAACCTCACTTTAGCGTACGATCCATGGCTGCCGTTCGTCCCTTCTACATTGTACGTCCTCTGTGATCCACGACTGAAGCTATCGCATTCGGTTTCTCAGACCTTTGCCAGACGCATCTGGAAGAATTCAATGATTTCGTCTCTTGCTGCTATCGTTGGTTCCCCCGTCCCATCGATAAGGTGCTGTGTCACCGTGCTGTGTGGATATAGAACGTGTTTAGCGAAAAAGGGCGCGACATCCCGGTTTGCTGCGCCGTCAGGCAGCGTGGTGGCCAGGAATTGGCTGCCAAGCGCATCGGCATAAGCAGCAAACCGGGCTGCACGGCAAATCTGATCGCCTTCAAAGCGATAGGCAAGAACGGTTAAGTCTTCACGTTCAAGCCGGTCGCGGACAAGCTTCAATTCTTCAGGGGAACTTTCAACGGCGTCAGGTTGATCCAAAGGTAAAGACGGCTGACACAGGACGGGAGCAAGCACTGAAGGCTCCAGCATCATGCTGAGTGCAAAGTTTCCGGTGAAACACATTCCGATTGCGCCCACCCCAGGTCCGCCACATTCATCATGCGCTTTGCGCGCCAAACCTTTGAGCCATCGTGTAATCGGACTTGACCCATTTCCGGCAAAGGCCCTGAATTCGGCGCTGACGCAAGCGCGTTGGAAAACTTTGACACCCTCCTCAGCCGATAGAACGGCGCCATCGCGGCCAAAAAGCGATGGCAGATAAACCGTGAAGCCCGCATCACGCACCCAACGGGAAAAACGGGCTACCTGCGGGCTGATCCCAGGCATCTCCGTCATCACAATCACTGCAGGACCATGGCCGGCAATCAATACCCGCTTTTCCACGTCATTGATGCTGTATACCCGCGCGATGAAATCATTGAGTGGATCGTCACTGGAAAGGTTTGTATGTGCCATATTGTTCTCTCAAACTTTCCTAATACCGAATTTTGAACTTAGCTGTTTTTGCTTTATCTGATACCGAATGTCAAACTCAGCCATGCCACCCAACGTCCGGCGCCGCGCGCCAATCCCCAAAGAGACTTGCCCCTTGGCCCTGTCCGCTGAAATTCTCGGCGATAAGTGGTCTCTCTTGATTATCCGCGAGGCTTTTTACGGGGTCGTGCGCTACGATGATATGCTGGCGGACATTGGCGCACCGCGATCCATGCTTACGGATCGATTGTCCAAGCTCGTCAACTTTGGGCTGTTGAAGAGAGAGCCCTATCAGGAGCCGGGCGAGCGCGTCCGACATGCCTATGTGCTGACTGGAAAAGGAAGGTCTTTGGGTCCTACCTTGATTGCATTGAGCCAGTGGGGAGAAGAGCACATTCTGCGAACGCCAGCGCCGGTCTATTTTGTTGAAAGAAGCAGCCAAACCTCGGTTCATCATGCGCTGATCAGCGATGCCGGAATTCCCATCGCGCTGAAAGACGTCGAGATCAAATTGCGAAACAGGGAGTAGAAATCAAACTCACGCCTGACAGCGCGGACATAAATTTCAGCAATTCTTGCAATACGATCCTTCGTTTGCCTTTGGCCTCAGCGGCTTTCCGCTCAAATCGGTGAGTTGAATCTACAGCCTCGCCCCCAAAGCCGCCATTCATCCGCCCCGCAACAAACGACTGCTTCCCGCTGCTACTGAGATCTTTGATCAAGTTGCGACGAAGGTCCGTTTACAGCAAACATGGGCAAAAACTCGAACGACCGGCATGAAGGCGCAAAGCGGACGTTGAACACATTAGAAGGGAATTGGTGCAGGGATCAAATTTCAACATTTTGCATCTATGCGGCCGGGATCGAAAATAGGTTGATTGAACCCGCATGCCGCACAAACATAACGCCCCCCGCCGCCATCACATCGGTAAGATGAAGTTCAAAGTGACGAACTGGGCGGAGTACGAGGCGGGCCTTCGCCGCCGTGGCAGCATGACCCTTTGGATAACTCCGGACGCGCTGGCGGGCTAGGCACCCCCACGGCGCAAAACGCGCGGTGGCCAGCCTCTTTATTCTGATCTGGCGATCGAAACCACGCTGATGCTGGGCATGGTATTCGGATTACGGTTACGCCAGAGCGAAGGGCTTTTGAGTTCGGTGCTTGATATGATGGTATTGGATTTGCCTGTGCCCGATCACACCACACTGAGCCGGAGGGCCAGGACTTGGAAGCTATCGGCCAGCAGCAACGACCGGCAGCATGTGGTGGACGGAACCATTCACGTTCTGGTCGACAGTACCGAGCTCAAGGTCTATGGCGCGGGCCAATGGCTGGAAGAAAAGCACGGAGCGAAGTCCCGGCGTGGCTGGCGAAAACTGCACCTAGCTGTTGATGCCGACAGTGGGGCGAGATTATTGCACATAGTCTGACAGATCAGGAAACAGGCGACGCCTCGCAGCTGGAACCTTTGCTGGATCAGATCGACGATGAGATCGACCAGTTCACTGCCGATGGCGCTTATGATGGCACTCCAACCTATAACGCTGTCCTGTGTCACAGCCCAGGCGCAAGGGTCGTCATTCCACCGCGCTTGAACGCGACTAAACAGCCCAACGCCCAGGCGTCCTGCCAGAGAGACTATCACATCGCATCCATCCTGGTTGATGGTCGGTTGAAATGGTAGGACGGCACCGGCTATGGCAAACGGGCTTTGGTTGAAACCGCGATGGGTCGATACAAAGGCGTTATTGGGCCGCGTTTGCGGGCTCGGTCATTCCTTGCTCAACAGACAGAGACTGCGATCGGGGTGGCCACTCTTAACCGAATGCTCGCCTGCGGACGTCCGAAATCCCTTCGTTGCCGAGCCTCGGCGGGAGCAACCAAATAAGCAGGCCCATCAAAGACCAAATTCTGCACATTTCCTGATCCCCGCACCAACGCCCCCGCGGTGGAGATCGTTCACCACGTTCGGCACGTAGACAGCCGTTCGCTGCCTGATTGTCAATGAACAGCGGCGTACATGATCTTTTCCTCGGTCGCCGTCGTCGGCGCAAACTCCTCGACGATGCGTCCGGATCGCGATACCAGGATGCGATCGGAGAGGTTCATGACCTCTGGCAGGTAGGACGATATGACGAGAACCGCCAAGCCGCTGTCGGCAAGTTCATTTATCAGTTGGTGTATCTCGGCTATCGCTCCCACGTCGACGCCGCGGGTGGGTTCGTCGAAGATTATCAGCTTGGGCTCCTGGACGAGAGCCTCGGCTATGACGACCTTCTGCTGATTGCCGCCTGACAATTCGATGACCCTTGCATTGCTGTCGATCGCCTTGATGTTCAGACGCTTGATCCAGTTCTGCGCGACCGTTCGCACTTCGCTCATCCTCACGACCGAGCTCTTGTTCAAATCCGCTCCGAGAAGGCTCGCGTAAATGTTATCCGCGATGCCCATCGTCTCGAAGAACCCCTCGATTTTCCGGTCTTCCGTCACATAGACTATCCCGTCTTTCACCGCAGGCCGGGGAATGCGATAGCGGACCGTCTTACCGCCGAGTTTGATTTCACCGCCGTGAAAGAAGTTGCGCTTTTGAACACCCGCGACGATCTTGGCCGTCTCCGTTCGTCCGGACCCGATAAGGCCGAACATGCCTGTGACCTGGCCTTGATAAACCGAGAAGGAATTGTTGCGGACAAAGCTGCCCCACGACAGGTTCTGCACGCTGAGGACCTTGCGACCCGGCGGACGTACCCTACGGACTTCATGGTCGTAGAGCGTGCTGCTGAGGTCGCGGCCCACCATTGCGCGTATGATCTTGTCACGATCGAAATTTCTGGTCTCGTCAGTGACTACGAGACGTCCGTCGCGCAGGATCGTAATCCGGTCGGAAATCTCGAGCGCCTCTTCAAGCGCATGGCTGATGAACACCACCGACACCCCCCGCCCCTTAAGACGTTCGATAAGGGCGAAGAAGTGATGCTTCTCCTCAGGTGTGAGCGTGGCGGTCGGCTCGTCGAAGATGATGATGCGGGCGTTTTGACGGACGGCGCGCGCGATCTCGACCATCTGCTTTTTCGCCGCCCCGAGCGTGGATACCATGGCCCAGGGATCGACGTTGAAATTGAGAGACTGCAGAAACTGCTGCGCGGAGATGTAAAGACCTCGAAGTCTGTTGAAGAGCTTCTCGTCGCCGAGATAGAGGTTCTGCGCGACCGTCATCGATGGAACGAGGCTGGTCTCCTGAAATACCATGGCGATGCCCCTGGAGAGAGCCTCGGCTGGCGTCGAGAAGCTGACTGCCTGACCATCGAGCAGCATGGTGCCGCTCGTCAACGGGGTCACGCCGGCGATGACTTTGGTCATGGTGCTCTTTCCCGCGCCGTTCTCGCCGAGAAGCGCGTGGACCTCGCCCGCCCTGATGGTAAAGTCGACGTCGCTGATCGCGGTGATGCCGCGGTAGGCCTTCGTGACGCCGTGCAGTTCCACAAGATTTTGCATCTTCAGTCTTCCGTGATTGTCGGGTCCAAAGCCAGTAACTGGTTCGTCGCCGCGCATGAGACCACCACATTGCCGGCATGTTCGACGGCGCTCGTTATGCCGTGCCGGTTGGCGTCTGCGCGGCTATGATAACTGGCGTTCGGATTGAAGTTCTCGTCGAGCCGCACCAGCAGGCCATAAGACCTCGTCGGCGCCCAGGGTTTGACGATACCCAGGTGACGGACGCCTCCGCTTTGGACCGGCTCAAAGTAGTTCACGCCCGTCCTGAGGGAAGGCGCGACCCAATACTGTTCGTCGAGGGATTCAAGCATCGCCTTCCGGTAGCCGTCCTCGCGGAGCACGAACTCGATCAACTGGCGTCGGGGTGCGAAAATCGAAAGCCAATAGCCACCCTGGCCGCTTCGGAAGATCGCCCCGGGATAGCCGGGAAGGTCGTCGAGAACCACCGTGGCGTTCCCTCCAGCTGTCAACCGCAAAAGCCGGTGCCGCCAGCTTTCTGAAATCACAATATCGCCTGTCTCGGTGACCACCACCCCCGCCGGAAAGCCGAGGTCGCCCGCTATGCACTTGGCTTCGCCGTTCCGCAGGTCGACACGCCACACACTGCCGGAGCGGTTCTTCTCCATCAGATCGCGACACCACTTATCAGGGCCGTTGGAAGCAGAGCCGTTCGCCACGACCAGGGTGTCGTCGCTCTCGAAAGCGATCGCCGCAGGGCAGTTCCTCGGCAATTGGCTTGAGAGAAGCTCCTTGAATTCGCCGTTTGCCGTGCAGAGCAGAATTGCCTTGCCCGCCACCCCGACAGCCAACTTTCCCGATTCGTGAGCGGCGATCGCCGATATCGGGCCACCACAATCGTGGATGTGCTGGGGCTCGGAGTTCGGATCGAGCACGAACAATTCTGCGCCCCGGCTGAAAAAGACGTGGCGGCCGTCGGAGGCCAAATTACCAACTGGCTTATCGCCTCCATCCCACATGACTGGAGCGCCGTTCAGCAGGTTGTTCGGCTTCAACGCGCCGTCCATCGAAGGCACTGTAACCGCCGCTTCGCCGGAGCCGCGGAAGTTGTCGATCCATTTGCGAATGGAGATCATTGGTGGCCCGCCTTGTAGAAGTCACGGTCGACGAAGTTCGAGTTGGCGTTCGGAAGCGGTATCCGGCCCAGGCGGTTGTTGTAGATGCCGCCGAGATAAAGATGCCCCTTGTGTTCGCGCATCGAGGTGATCATCGGGTGCTTTTCGCCCGTCGTGTCCCAGAGGGCGCCCGTCACGGTTCCATCGAGATCGATTTTGACAACGCATCCCGTGTTGATGTTCGGGTGGAGCCATTCGTCAAACGGAATACGCTGCGCCATGCGCTTGCGGAATCCCGGCATGCGGCAGGCAAGATCGAGAGCGGGCGTCCTCATTCCGACGAGCGCGATCCAGAAACAACCATCCGACGAACGCCTGATATTGTCCGGATAGCCCGGAAGCGTGTCCGTCACGATCTCCACCGTGCCTTTCTTCGGCCCGGCAAACCAGTAGCGGTTGATGCGGCAAAGCCACGACTCGGCGAATAGCAGCGACTCCCCGTCCCCGGTCATGCAGACGCCGTTCGGGAACCCGCGTTTGGGCAGCACCGTTCGCGAGGAGCCGTCCTTGGGATCGTAGCAGATCAGGCGCCCGTTGCCGCGCATTTCGAGCGCGTCGACCGTCCAATCATGCATGTCGTAACGGATCGTCGCCTCGCTGAAGTAGATTTTGCCGTCTGGAGCGAAGTCCATGTCGTCTGCTAGGCGCATACGGCTGTCGTCGATCACGGAGAACCAGCTGCGGTTGGTCTCGTCGGACAGCTTCACGACCTCCCTGTTCTTGGTGACCTTGTAGAGGCCCATTCCGCCGACACAGCTGTGCAGCTCGCCATCGCCGCTCATGTGGACCGCGAGAGGCTGGCCACCGATGTGAACATAGACCTCGTGGCGCTGGTAATCGGGCGCGAAAAACCTGAGAATGTCCCCGTGGCGCGACCCGGTGTAGAGGTTATCATCCTCGTCGAACGCGATGTCCTCCGCGCCGTCGACGACGTCCAGTCCAATAGGCTCCGACCTATAGAGCGCGTCGTTGACCTGGTAGGGCGAGCCCGGTCCCGGCACCTTGTATTCCATAGGCGGCAGGATGCCGTAGGTCGGCGAGACGTAAACGCGGGAAAGGAGCTTGTAGCGGTTCTTGACCCACTTCACGTCGATGCCGACTGCCAGCAGCATGACAGCGCCTAGCACCAAGGAATTCGACCCCGTCGGCAGTTGAAGGCGGAGCAAGCCATTGGTCAGAAGCACGACGACAATGGTGCCGAGCAAAGCCTTGGCAACGGAACCCCGGCCCCCACCCAGGCTGATGCCGCCCAGCACCGCGGCGGTCAGCGCCGTGATCTCGGTACCCACGCCCACGTCAGACCCGACGCTGGTGAGGCGGGAGGCATAGAAGAGGCCTGCGATGCTCGTCATGAAGCCAGAGATGACGTAGGTCATGCAGACGGTCCGCCGGACCGAGATGCCTGCGTTGTGAGCTGAACGTCTGGAGCCGCCGACCGAAAGGACATGCCATCCAAACCGCATGCGTGTCATCACGATGT
The DNA here is from genome assembly GCF_000696095.1 of Rhizobium rhizogenes NBRC 13257. Classification (GTDB taxonomy): domain Bacteria; phylum Pseudomonadota; class Alphaproteobacteria; order Rhizobiales; family Rhizobiaceae; genus Rhizobium; species Rhizobium rhizogenes. The sequence continues at coordinate 7,437 of NZ_BAYX01000031.1, forward strand.
GCACGATGAGGGCGAAAACGAGCGACGCGGCGAAATTGACCGGGATTCCCAGTACGAAACCGATGCCCATGAAGTCCCAGGCGGCGGAGTCGGCGAAAGCCAACCCGATCTTGCGCCCGTAGGCAAGGCCGAGCGTGTCGACGATCGCCCGTATGATGATGAGCATGGCCAGAGTCGTCAGAAACGCACGCAGGCGCAGGTAGCCGATCAGCACACCGTTGATCAGCCCGACCAGGCAACCGACGAGCATCACCGTGGGAATCACGGCGTAGAGCGGCCAATGGAACATGTTCATGAGCGCGAGCGCCACGAAATTCGTCAGCGCCATCGTCGAGCCAACGCTCAGGTCGATGCCGCCGGCCATCATGACGATCATCAGGCCGAGAACGATGAAACTGATCTCGCCAAGCTGGCGGGAGATGTCGAGAAGGTTGCCCATCGACATGAAGCCCGGCAGGATGACGGAATACACAGAAAGAACGAGCACGAGGAATATGGCCGGGATAGCAGTGTCGATCCAGCTCTTGGAAAGGATTTCCCCAACGATATGGTCGGGGAACAATCGATATCGCAAACGCGACAGGACATCACCGTTCTGCATGAACTCACCCGCTCTGAAATTTTAAGATTCGGTGGCGGGCGTTTCCGCCGCCACCGCCGCGACGATTTAGAAGTCTTTCTTCGACCAGCAAGATGTCGGGGTAAGGGTTTCCTTGGTGACGATCTTGACGTTGGAATAGAAGACGAAAGGCTTTTCTCCCGGCGCGTTCTTCTGCTGGAGCACGACCTTGATCGCGTCGTTCAGATCGCGGGCCTGTCCCGCAGCGTCATAGCTGACATAGTAGTCGAAGCTGCCGTTCTTGACCTGCTCGCACGAAGACTGGTTGCCGCCGCCCGAGCTGAACAAGAGCACTTTGCCTGTCAGGCCGGCCTCCTTGATAGCAGCCGCCACGCCGACATCCTGACCATCCCAGAACCCGATATAGGCGCAAAGGTCAGGGTTTTGCTTGAGCACCGTCGACGCCACGCCGTGCGCCTTGGTCGCATCCCAGTCGCCCGCCTGAGTGGAGACAACCTTGATGTCCGGATTTTCGGCCGTCAGGGTTTCCAGTGCCGCCATGCCATATGCGTTGGCGGGGTTGGTAGGCGTGCCCTGGATGATCGCGATCTTGCCGCTCTTGCCCTTCTTGGGGCTGCAGGTCTCCATCGCCTCCTTGATGTTACGGTAGCCGACGTCATACCATTCAGGTCCGGCATAACCGTCTGTCGTAGTCTGCGACTTCACCTGAACCTGGATAACCGGAATGCCAGCCGCCATCGCCTGCTTCAGTAGGCGTGCGTAGGATTGAACGTCCTGATTCATGACGACTAGAACGTCCGGCTTCTCATTGATGGCCGCACTGATCGCCTGAGCGCCGAGGTCCGTGTTCCAGTTCGGGTCGCGGACGTCGATCGAATATCCAAGCGCCTCCGCCTGCTTGCGCATCGCCGTGATGTATCCCTCGACGTTGTCGATGCCGGCGGCCTGGGGCACGAAGACGACCTTCTTGCCCTGCATGTCCTGGTAGTATTGCACGTTCTGTCCATCATCGAGAACATCTGCGAGTGCGATGCTCCAACTGAACGCGGCTACCGCCACCCCAGCAATGAGTTTTGCGAATGCTTTCATTTCCTTCTCCTCCTCCTAAGTTGAAGCCAGCCTTCAAATATCGCCTTGTTGCGATGTCTGTTCGTCACGTGGATTGACGATGCTGTCCGCCGTGATGGCGACGAGCAGGATCAATCCCTTGATGATGTTCTGGACGGTGTAGGGCACGTCCAGAATGGTCATGCCGTTCAGCAGCGTCCCGATCAGCAAAGTTCCGACGATCACGTTGCGCACGCCGCCTTTGCCACCGCTCAAGCCGATACCGCCGAGGACAACGACGAGGACGACGTCGTAAACCATGGTCGATACGACAATGCGGGTGTTCATGCTTCCGACCACCATCGCCATGATGAGTCCGGCAAGAAAGCCGATCGTCGCGGAAATCACATACTGCAGAAGGATCAGCGGCCTGACGGGCATCCCCGCAATACGCGCCCTGAGAGGATTATCGCCCATGCTCCGGATGAAGACACCGACCTTCGTGTACTTGAGCACGACGAAGATCAACAGCGCGAGTGTGCACATCAACCACACGGGCACGGGGATATCGAGGAACGTTCCCCCTCCAATCTTTTGAAGCGGCCCTGCGTCGCCGGACAAGTAGATGATGTCCTGATCGACGAGCGCGACGCGTCCGAACCCATAGACGACGGTTCCCATCGCAAGGGTCGCGAAGATCGCGGGAATTTCGACGTAGGCAATAAGGAACCCTTGGATCGCGCCGATAATCAAAGCGAGCGCCAAACCGGCCGCAAGCGCAACAATCGGCAGATAGCCCATGTTCATGAGATTGAGCGACCAGGCCATCGTGATTGCCATGATCGCGACGATGGCAAGATCGATGCCTCGGCCGATCACCACAAGGCCCATGGCCAGGCCCAAGATTCCCAGGATCGCAACGTTCTGCAGCAGCGATCCGATATTGTCGAAGGTAAAAAAGCCCCTAAGAAAGATTGAGAAGCAGGCAAAGGCGACGACGAAAATAAGGAAGACAATCGCTTCTTGCGTCACCGCCAAAGGCTTGCGTTTTGTCCGGGCACTGCTCGACATTCCTACCTCCCATGGCGCGCGGATGCTCTCCCGAAGCCCGCGGTCCCCTCACTCCGTGTTTACGACTACCGCGCCGACGTCTTCACACAATCGAATGGATTGGACGTCAGCGACAGCGAACTCCTATCGATCGTTCGGCGGCTTTCTACCCACCCCGCCATATGGGTTCCACGACATCGCCACGGTCGCGCCGCAGTCGACGGGTATGTTCGCACCCGTCACCGCTGAAGCTGCAGGCCCCGCCAGGAAGGCAACGACAGCAGCGATTTCTTCCGGCTTGACCATCCGGCCAAGGGCCGAGTTTTCCGACAATTTGCTTGGATCACGCTCCCCCCGATCAATCGCCCCCTTGATCGCAGGGGTCAGTGTGTATCCAGGTGAAACCGCGTTGACCCTCACCTGCGAACGACCCCATTCCGCCGCGAGGTTCTCGGTCATCGCGATGACGGCGGCCTTGGCGGGCGAATAGGCATGCAGCGGCATCGAACGCATGCCCGCGATGGACGCGATGTTGACGATGCTTCCCTTGCGGGCGGTCGCCATGCGTCTGCCGAATGCAAGGCAGGTGAGATAGGTGCCGCGCTGGTTTATCCGTATGACGTCGTCCCACAATTCGAGAGACAGGTCTTCCGGTGGCAGAGGAAGCTGAATTATGCCCGCGCTATTAACGACGATATCGGGTATGCCGAACTCGGCCTCTATTTCCTTTGCAACGGCTTCGATGTGTTCCGGACTGCCGACATCCAGAGCTTTGGCGACACCATTCAACTCTGCGGCAACTGCGCGTGCCGCTTCCTCCGCGCGGTCCAATACGACGATGCGCGCGCCGTGGCGAACGAGTTCCCGGCAGCAGGCGGCTCCGATGCCGCTCGCACCGCCCGTTACGACAGCGAGTTTACCGGCCAAAGTCATGCTGAACTCCTCCATTCCCAGCAAACCGCGCACATAGTTTCATGGACGATATGATATTTGTGATCACAGCGAAGGTCACGATGGCTTCGCTCCAATGCTTGTTGAATGACAGCTTCATCTGGGCACCCATCCTTCCGCATCATTCAGCCGGCCGGAGCGCACGATCATGACCGCAGCCTTTTCGACGTCGTTAACGACCGCCTGCCGGGCTCTCTCCCCGTCCCTCGCCTCGATCGCATTGACGAGCGCCGCATGCGACCGATATGTGGTATCGAGCATCTCGCTGGTGTCAGAGGCCGATTTCCCCGCTGCGTGCGCCTTGATCTCACCTCCGACCGATGCCCAGAATACCGGTCCGACCTGCAGCCACAGCGCCTCGATGATTTGAAGCAAGGTCGGCATTCCAGCCGCACGATAGATGGCGAAATGCATCCTGCGATTGGCGCGCATCGCCTCCATCGGGTCCGGCGTCGCGCCGTGAGCGAAAGTCTCGAACATTTCGGCTTCGCGCTTGATCTCATTGAGTTCGGCCTCGGTGCGCCTGCGGCAGGCCGCTTCCGCAGCGAGGCCCTCCACCGTGCAACGGATCGCGATTATCTCTTCAAACCTCTCCCGGGACGGCCACGATACCTGGATCGAGCGGTTGGGAAGCATCTCCAACGCCTTCTCAGCCACGAGGCGGCTGACGGCGTCTCGGACGGGCATGGGGCTCGTTCCGACGGCTGCCGCGAGCCTCCTGAGCGTCAGGCGTTCTCCAGGCGCAATCAGTCCGGACAGGATCAATTCCTTGATCTCCGAATAGACGACATCGGCCAGCGTGTTTCGCTCGACACGCGGCAGCTTGTCCGCGACTGAATAGCTCTCGGTCAAATCAATATCCTCATGGGGTTCTGAACTGCAGCCTTGAACGTCGCGAGCAAGCGGGCGGCCAATGCGCCGTCCATAACCCGGTGGTCACAGGACATAGTCACCGTGAAAGCACGAATTGAAGTTGGTTGTCCATTCCTCGACACCAAGCGTTCCTCGACGGCTCCAATGCCAAGGATGAATGCGTGCGGCAGGTTGATGATCGGCTGGAAGTTCGAGGCTCCATACATTCCGAGGTTCGAAATCGAGGCGGAGCCACCACTGTAGTCTCCAGGCGCGAGTTTGTCCGCCCTGGCGCGCTCCGCCAGCATCTTGATTTCGGATGAAATGGATGAAAGGCTTTTCGTTTCAGCGCGTCGCAGGACAGGGGTATGGAGGCCGCCGTCGACCGCGACTGCGATGTCGGAATGATGGAACCGGAGAATGCGGTCCTCGGCCCAAACAACATTGGCTTCTGGCAATTCCTGCATGGAGATCGCGAGCGCTTTGACGATGAAGTCGTTGACAGTCAGCTTCATCGGCGGCGTATCAGGCCGCATCTGTGTCGCGTTCAATTCGCCCCTCAGCTTCAACAGCGCGCCGGCGTCACAGTCGATCGACAGGTAAAAATGCGGAACGGTGCGTTTCGCCTCGATCACCCTGGAGGCGATCGTCCTGCGCATGCCATCCAGGTTGATCTCTTCGTACGAACCTGGTTCGTACAGCCGGATAATCTGTTCGGCGTTCCAGCATATGTTCCGCGCCGATCCCGGGAGCACTTCGCCAACGGGGGTCTGGAGTGCCGGCGGCCTGCCGGACACGCTCGCCTCGACGTCGCGTCGTACGATCCGGCCGCGCGGACCACTACCGACCAGCTCACTAAGATCGATGTGCTCCTCGCTTGCAATGCGCCTTGCAAGCGGAGACGCGAAGACGCGATCGGTCGTTGCACCCGTTTGTATCGCACCGGCCGTCTTGGGCTCGATTTCAGCAGTGGCAATGGAAGGGGCTGCGTCCGGCACGCCGCCCGCAGCCGAAACCGCTCCACCGCGGGCCGCCAGGATTCCGATCACCTCGTTGACGCGTACATCAAGAGAACCCTCCGGCCACACGATCCTGGACAGCGTGCCTTCGTCGAAAGCTTCGATTTCCATCGTCGCCTTGTCCGTCTCGATCTCGGCGATCACGTCGCCGATCTTGACCTCGTCGCCTTCCTTCTTGAGCCAGCGGACGATGTTGCCCGTTTCCATGGAGGGCGAAAGCGAGGGAAGGAGAATTGAGATGGACATCTTCGCTCCCCTCACGCGATCTTGTCGAGAAGCGGCTGCCCGCTGTCGTGCAACAACGACGCGATCACATCACGGATGTCCTCGGGCCCGGCAAGCGCCGCCCGCTCCAGCACTTTCGAGACGGTCGGGGCGGCCCAACCCCCTGTCACCCGCTTCACGGGCTGGTCCAGGTAGTCGAAGAAACGGCGCTGGATTTCATCGGCGATGTGGGAGCCCAGGCTGGTGCCGCGGGTGGTCTGCTCGACAATAGCGACATTGCCCGTCTTGCGGATGGACGCGCCGATCGTCTCATAATCGATGTCCCGGAGCGAAAGGGTGCGCAAATCAATAATGTCGGCGGAGCACCCCATCTCCCGCGCCACCTCAATGCAAGGATCGACCAGGGCAAGCGTGGTGAGCAACGTGATCTGGTTGCCCTCTGCGACCCGTTTTGCTTTTCCGATCGGTATGAAGTGGTCGAAGTTCTTTGGTATGGGGCCTTTTCGATTGTAGAGACCCTGATGTTCGATGACGAGAACCGGATCGGTGCAGCGCAACGCGGTATTCATCAGCCCTACATAGTCGAAGGCATTGGATGCGGCCACGACACGCCAGCCCGGATAGAGCGCGAAGATGCCTGACGGGTCCATGGAATGCTGGGAACCGTATCCCTCTGTACCGGGAATCCGGCATCGCAAAACGAGCGGGACGGAATGCTTTCCATTGAACAGATGGCGAATTTTCGCCGAGTGATTGAATAGCTGATCCGCGGCCACAAGCGCGAAATCACTGTACATGAGTTCGATGACGGGCTTCAGCCCAGACGTCGCCGCACCGTTCGCAAGACCGCAGAAACCGTTTTCCGTGATGGGCGTGTTGATGATGCGATCGGGAAACTGTGCAACCAATCCACGCGTCGCGCCGACAGTGCCACCATTCATGTTGGCGACGTCTTCGCCAAACACGTAGATGGTGTCATCCTTCGCCATGTTTGCGCCCATGACCCTGGGCATGGCCTCGATCAGCGACATCTCGACCATGTCTTCAGCGCGATGGTCCTCGACTTCCGTGAAACTGACGCCGTCGAACTCGCTGAGGTCGCCGACCAACCCCGCATCGGGATCGCTGGCGTCAGGCCAGAGTTCCTCGCGAATTCGAGTGGAGGACCCCAGCCCTTCGACGATCTCGGCGTTGGCCCACGCCATCGCTTCCTTGACCATGGCGTCGATGCCGTCGATGTCCGCCGCGCTCAGGATGCCGCGTGCGGGAAGCTCGCGCCTCAGGAAATCGATCGGATCCCTGGCGCGCCATTCGGATTCTTCGTCCTTGGTACGATAGCCGAAGGCGCTTCCCGGGAACGGTCGGCTCTGATGGTAGTATCGGTAAACGTCGGCCTCGATGAATGCCGGGCCGCCGTTTTCCCTGATGTGCTCCTCCGCCCACCGAGTCGCCAACCAAACCGCGAACGGGTTCATTCCATCGACCCGGACAGCGGCTATGCCGTGAGCGACGGGACGCGTCAGCAACGTCGTCTCCCGCGTCGATTGCCCGACACTCATCGAAACGGCGTAGTGATTGTTCTCAAGAAAGAAGATCATAGGCAGGGAATAAAGCGCGGCAAGGTTCATCGCCTCATGGGCGGTACCTTGATGGATCGCGCCGTCGCCGAAAAACGTGACCGTGATCGTGTCGGCCTTGCGCACTTTGTCGGCGAAGGCGACGCCCACGGCGAGTGGCATTCCGCCGGCGACGATCGCATCGGTTCCCATGATTCCGAGTTCGTCCTTGCGCATGTGCATGGAACCGCCGCGGCCGCCGTTCCATCCTGTCCGAAGGCCCAGAACCTCGCTCATCATTGCGAAGACTTCCCTGCGCATATCTTCCGGCATGCGGTTGACGGCGACCGGATCGAAATCCTTATAGTAGAGCGCGCTCAGCAGTTTGCTCATGCAGTTATGATGGGAGCGATGCGTGCCGTTGATCTTGGTCCCATTCGGCAGGGCTGCCAGGCAACCTGCCGCGGCTCCGTCTTGTCCGATGCTGGAATGTGCCGGCCCATGTACCAAACCGAGTTTATCGAGCTGAAGAATGGTTTCCTCGAACCTGCGGCAGGCGAGCGTCAACATGACAAGGCGCTTGGCATCCTCGGCACTGAACGACTCCCAATCCGTTTCCTCGACGGCGAGCTCGCGCATTTGCGTCGCCATTGGAACGTTGTCCAGTCTCATGAATATTCGCCTCCCGCGATGCACCGTGGAGACTCCCTTCTCCGCAAGCCGGGGCAACATCCAACGAAATCTACTTTACGTCAATCACAAATATGATATCACACTTTCTGTTATAAATTGCGACAATTTATATATACAATCTTTAGGAGCAATGGGAGGAATTGATGGCAGCGATGTCAGAATTGGCCGATAAGCTGATCGTGATAACTGGCGCGGGCGGAGGAATAGGACGCGCTACGGCGAGACTGTGTCATGAAGCGGGAGCACGACTGGTACTTTTGGACGTTGCGACGCCGGAAATGGTCGCTTCGCATCTTGGAGCGTTGGCCTCTCATGCCGTTATACATCAGGTGGACAACACCGATCGTTCGGAGGTCGAACGGATCGCGCAGGAGACCGGACCAGTTTACGGCGTAGTGGATACCGCCGCTCTATGTCCTGCGGGGGATTGGCTTGAGCCGGGCTGGGACGATGTGTTGGACCGCACTCTCGCAGTCAATATCAAGGGGCCGATCAATGTCACTCGAGCCTTTTTCCCCGGCATGGTGGAGCGAGAGGAAGGCCGCATCGTGCTTTGCGGTTCCGTCGCAGGTTGGATGGGCGGGATATTGTCCGGGCCGGATTATGCGTTCACCAAGGGCGGCATTCATGCCTTCGTTCGTTGGCTGTCAAGGCGCGGCGCTCCCCACAATGTTCTGGTCAACGGTGTCGCACCGGGTGCGACCGACACAGGTATGATCCAAGGCAAGGGCTACAATCCTGAGAGCTTGCCGTTGCGACGCTTCGCGGAGCCGGAGGAAATTGCTGCGGCAATCATCTTCCTACTAGGCCCAAGCGGAAGCTACATGTCGGGATCGATAATGGATATCAATGGGGGCATTTTCTTCCATTGACTTAGTTGAAGGGTAGCGAACCGGAGACCCTGCAAATAATCCGCGAGGGTCAATGGCGCTCCCAATCCTTGCGCAGCAACGACATCAAGACGAGATCTTGACGCCCTCCAGGCACACGCAACGACGCCCGCATGACGCCCTCCCTGACAAAACCCAGCTTCTCATAAAGGCGGGTGGCGTGCACGTTCGACGGAAGCACATCAAGCCATAACCGGTCGAGACCATGTTCGGAAAAAACCCATCGGCAGATTTTTCGCAAAAATGCCGAGCCGTAGCCGTTTCCCGGTGGCGATACTGCGATCCGGTGCAACTGGGCTGTTCCCATGCCATCATCGTCGCGGCGAATGACGGCAAACCCCACCAATTCGCCGGCGTTGCGGCAGAGAAGATAGGTGCAGGTCGGCGCCTCCATCCGCCTGCGGTGCTCTGTGGCGTCGTAACTTCCGACCAGCGCTTGATAACCAGGACTGCGCTCGATCGACATGATGAAGGGAATGTCGGCGGCACTGGCCGGCTCGACCGTCAGGGACTGTGCAGTGGCGCTCTGGCGCATGTCTTTCTCGATCATGATCAGCCCCGACGGGGCCTGAGCGTGTCGAGTGCCGCTTCGCGCCATCCATCCGCGCGCGTGAGGTAGGCGACCGTTTCATAGCCCGCCGCCGCGATCGCGGCCAGCGACTGGTCCAGCCCGACACCCACCGTCTGCGCCCCGTGGCTATCATCCCCGAAGGTCACGCGAATGCCCATTGCCCTTGCCCGCTCCAGGATCTGCGGCAGTGGATAAACCGGCCCGTATCCGTTGCGGAATGCTGCGCAGTTGACGTCGAGAACACCGCCAGAGGTCCCGATTGCCTCGAGCGTTGTCTCGATCGCGCGCAGCGCGCGCGCAGAGAAACTGAATCCGGCCGGCTCATATTTGCGCACCAGATCGAGATGCGCAACGATATCGGGCCGGAGCGATTCGACCATGTTCGTCACCGCATCGAAATAGGCGACTTGCAAGGCTTCCGGTCCGCCGAGATCTGCGGTCAGCACGGCTGTGTCGGCCGGAGAGAAATCGACCCAGCGGCCACAGATGTCGTGGACGCTGCCAACGATATAGTCGAACGGATAGGCATCCCGCACCGTCATCATGGCCTGAAGCCATCCCTCGGGCGGAAGCGTTTCCGTTTCGAACCCGACGAACAGCTCGATCTCCCCGGCACGGGCATCGCGCAGATCGAGGGCACGCGCCACATAGGCTTCGAAAGCAGCTGCAAGACCGGCTATGCCAAGCTTTTCCTCGCCGGGATAAAGATCCTGCGCGCGGTAGCGGGGGCAATGTTCGCTGAGCCCGTAATGCGTGAAACCGCGTTCGATGGCGGTATCGACAACCTCTTCGAGCGTCGATGTGGCATGCGCGCAGAACTCGCCGCTATGGCCGCCGTGATAGCTGAACCAGACCATGATAGTTTTCCTTAGGGGCCGAAGAAACACGAGCGGTCGCGATCGTGGTGAACGATAGCAGTCACCGGAGCCTCCGGTCATTTGTCATCTGCAAGACACGCGCAAGCGATATGCGTGCATTCAGTCCTTCGCCGGGGAGCGATAGATCGTGCCGTTATAATCCTCGATCCGGCTGATCATCAGATCGTCGAGCTCGACGAACCCGGCACCGATCTCCTCATCCCCCAGTGTGAGGATCGTCAGTCCCAGAAGGGCCGAGCCCGGCTGTTCCGGCATGGAGTGATCATAGGTGAGGAAACTCGACGCCGCGCACCAGATCATCCGCGTTTCCCACATGTCTATCTGGACGGTTCGGTGCATGTGACCGGTGACGACGGCGCAGACGCTATAATCGCAGATCAATCGGCGCAACCTGTTTCTGCCCTCAGTCATCAGCGCCCAGGCGGGCCGGTCTGCCTCTTCCCAGTCATTCAGGAAAAGCGGCATATGAGTGAAGAGAACCGGTTTACGCGATCCCCGCGTCGCGAGGGCGTCTTCGAGCGCCTGCCACTGGGCCTGTTCCTCTGCCAGGCCGGTGCCAATAATCTGGCTGTTCAGACCGATCAGACGCCAACCCGGCAGCCGATCGGAATTCCAGTACGAAGGCCCGTATTGCTCTTCCCACAGGGCCAGCCGTTCGCTGTTGCAGGGCTGATGGCTGGCGCGGGAAATATCGCCGACATCGTGATTGCCCGGAATGACAAGCCAAGGCGGGTTCAATGCTTCCAGGGCAGCCCTTCCAAACAGCAAGTCCTCTGGCTGTTCGGATCCCAGCAGGGTCAGGTCGCCCAGAATGATGGCGAGATCGATATCGGTGCGGGCATTTACATGTGCAACGACCTTCTCCCAGTTGGGTACGAAGACGGGATTGGTCGATCCGATATGGGGATCCGAGAGAATGGCTATTTTCAAGAGAAGTGATCTTTCACAGTCAGATATTCAGAGTGTCCGGATATGGGCTGGACAGGAGATCGAAGCGACCGGCGGGCCCGAACCCGCCGGCCTTTTTCGAGAGCGTTCCAGGATGGAGGCGCCGAATTACTGCGCAGCCATCACGCCCGCGACATGCTCGCGGATCTTCGGCATCGCAGCTTCAGGCGTGATCTTGCCACGCTGCAACTGGTCGAGGATCGGCGCGACGCCCTTCCAGACATCATCCGCGGTATTGTTCGGGTAGGCGAACCACGGCATGGCGGCATTCATGGACTTGAAGACTGTCTGGAAGTTGGGATGTTCGGCATAGAAGCCTTCCAGCGCCTTGGCGGTCTGAACGTTGACCGGCATGTAGCCGCTGGCCTTGGAAACGTCCGCTTGAACCGCGGCGCTGGTCATATATTTGACGAACTCCCAGGCGGCAGCGCGCTTGGCTGCATCCTTTGCAAGCACCATCAGGGCGTTGCCGCCGGCAGGCAAACCACCCTTCTTGGCGTCGATCAGCGGTAAGCGGACGGTGCGCATGGTGAAACGGTCGCCGATGGCGGTCTCGTAGGCGACGAGATCGGAAGGCGACTCGACGACCATGCCGATCTTGCCGGCGAAGAACTGCTGCTGGGCCGGCTTCGGATCGGCGTAAACCGACATGCCCGTCTTGATCGCAATGTCCTGGGTGATGCGGAGCGCTTCCAGCCCGGCCTTGTCGTCATAGCCGATACCACTGTTTTTGGCGTCCAGCATCGGGTCGCCGGCACCCATGACCATCATCTGCCAGTACCAGTCGTCGCTGAGCCCGCCGACCGAGAAGCCGAGGCCTTGGACGCCATTGCCGAGCTTGCTGATCTTAGCAGACAGATCGATCACGCCGTCCCAGGTGGTCGGGAACCGATCGACGTTTCCACCGGCCTTTTCGACCAGTTCCTTGTTGACATAGAGAAGCGGCAGCGATGCGGTGAACGGCATGGCATACTGCTCGCCCCTTACCTTCGCGAGGTCGAGAATGGCCGGTGCATAATTCGCCGTCTGCCAATCATTGCCTTCCTTGGCCAGCATGGGATCGAGCGACTGTGCTTCGCCGCGGTCCTTCATCACGCCGGCGATCGTTGGCAGCGAGGAATAGGAGACGAGATACACGTCCGGCGCCGAACCGGTCATCATGCCGCGAATGACGCTCTGATCACCAGCACTGTAATTGGCCGCCGGGGCCTGGTCATTGATGGTGATTTCCGGATGAGCCTTCTTGAACCCTTCGAGGATGGACTGCATGAAGGGCAACTGGGTATGATAGAAGTTCAGCGTCACTGAATCGGCCGCATAGGCCGGTGCAGTCCCAACCAGGGTCAGGGCCGCAGCCGCGAGGATGGCTTTCATTTTCATTGTGATTCCTTCGGAGTGGATTGGTCTTGACTTGCGCCTCTGCCCGGTGGCCGCCGGGCAGAGGTGTATTATTTGACGCCGGTCATCGTCACCCCCTGAACGAACCTACGCTGGGCAGCGAGGAACAGTAGGATCAGTGGTGCGGTGATCAGGGTTGCGCAGGCCATCAGCGGCCCGAAACTGTCGCCGCCTTCCTGGCCCCGGAAGAACAGTAGGCCCAGTGTCGGCGGCGCCAGATCGATGGATCTGATCACGATCATCGGCCAATAGAGATCGTTCCAATGGAAGGTGATCGAGAAGATCGAGAAGGCGGCAATGGCGGGCGTCATTGCCGGCAGGATGATGCGAATGACGATCTCCACTTCACTCATGCCGTCCAGGCGCGCTGCCAGAAGGATCTCGTCGGGGAAGGAGCGGATGAACTGGTGGAATAGGAAAATCGCAAAGCCTGAGGTCAGGTAGGGCACGATGACGCCGGTATAGGTGTCGAGAAGCCCGAACTTGGCGAGCACGATAAAGATCGGTAGCGCGGTTGCCTGAGCGGGAACGGACAGGCTGATCAGCACGATCGCGAAAATCAGGCGCCGGCCGCGAAAGTCGAATTTGGCCAGCGCATAGGCGCAGGTGACCGTCGTCAGGATCTGGAACAGCAGGATGCCGCCGGTCATGATCACGCCGTTCAGCATGAAGCGCGGCAATGGGCTGTCGAACAGCGCTCGGGCGTAATTGTCGGCGATCGAGGCGAGGATCGGCGGCGCGTCATGCAGGCTGCCGAAAATCTGTCCCGGGGCCTGGGTAGAGGCCCGCCACATCCAGAAGAACGGATAGATCATCAGCACGGCGCCGCCCAGCAGCACGGCATGCGCCAGGATCTGGCGAAGGGAGAAACGGGCCATCAGAAATGCGCCTTTCTATTGCCGAACGCCACCTGGACGAGCGAAAACGCGCCGATTAGCATCAGATAGACGACGGTAAGTGCACTGCCATAACCGGCCTTGAGCCCGGTGAACGTATCGGTATTGATCTTGTGCAGGAGCATTTCCGTCGCACCATAGGGACCGCCATTGGTGAGCACCGCCACCGTATCGAAGACCTGGAATGCCTGGATGCAGCTCAGGACGAAAACGACAATCGTCGTCGGCGCCAGAAGTGGCCAGGTGAGATAGCGCAGCCGATCCCAGAAACCGTCCATTCCATCCAGCGCGGATGCTTCTTTCAGCTCGCCGGAAATCACAGTGAGGCCCGCCAGGAAAAGGATGAGGTTGAAGCCAATGAGATGCCATATGCCGATGATCGCAAGCCCGATCAGTGCCAGCGTTCCGTCGGCGAAGAAATCGAGCGGCGGCAGGCCGAGCGCCGTGAACAGGCTTGCCAAGGGTCCGATATGCCCATTCAGCAAATAGCTCCAGACGATCGACATCGCCGTCAGCGTGGACGTGACCGGCAGAAAATAGACGATCTCGTAGAAGCGCCGCGAACGGCGGCGACCATCGAGCAGCACGGCAAGACAAAGCGCACCGAAGACTGAGACCGGCACGACGATCGCCGTATAGATCGCACTGTTGCGCAGAGCGCTCCAGAAGAACGGATCCGCGAGCATGCGCGTGTAATTGCCCAGCCCCACGAAGTTCAGCGTGATGCGCCCGAGGCGGTAATCGGTCAGGCTAATCAGCAATACGATGAAGACGGGCGCCACCACCGTTGCGACCAGGAGAATGAATGCCGGCGCTGAGAATGCACGGGCAAGCGACGCATGGCTCCATTGGGCGGTCCGCAACGCGCCAGTGTTCGGCTTGGCATCAGACCGTGTGTTCACGACGGTCCTCCTGTGCCAAAGCCGCCTGGATTCCCGTGGCCCTGACACGCCGACCGGCGGCATCGAAAACGAGCGCCGCACCCTCGGCGATCTTCAGCGTGATCCTTTCACCGACATTCCGGCCCTGGTTCAATCGGGCAAAACTCTCCGGCCGCAGCTGCACGCGCACGCTGCCTGCGCCGATCTCCGCACCATTACAGCGGATGCCGACCTCGTTGCCGGTGAACTCGATCTGTTCCACCGGCAGAGAAAAGTCGCCAGCGCCCGCATCGGTCGGGTGCAATCGTTCCGGCCTGACGGCCAGCTGATAGGTCCCGTCGGCGATGCCTTGAAGCATCAGCCCCAGCGGCCGACCATTCACGAACATGGCGCCCCCTCTGATCGTTGCCAGCATCTCGTTGATCGCAGTCGTGCCGACGAACCTTGCCACGGAAAGATAGTCCGGCCGGTCATAGATCTCTTCCGGTGCGGCGCATTGCCTGATCTCTCCGCCCTCCATGACGGCGATCCGGTCCGACATCGCCATGGCCTCGGTCTGGTCGTGGGTGACATAGATGAAGGTAATGCCGGTGCGCCGGTGCAGATCGACGATCTCCTCGCGCAGCTGTTGGCGTAGTTTGGCATCGAGATTGGAGAGCGGCTCATCCATCAGGAAGACGGCAGGATGCCGGACCATGGCCCGGCCAACTGCAACACGCTGCCGCTGACCGCCGGACAGTTGTGCTGGCTTGCGGTCCATGAGCGCCTCAAGACCAAGCTGCTTCGCCACCGTTGCAACCTCTTTGGTGATTTCGCTGCGGACGCCACGCACCTTCGACGAAAGGATGGCGGCGCCCGGCAGGCGCTGCCGGAATGAGAGGCGAGACATTTCCAGCGGCACCGCCATATTGGCCCGGACCGTCATGTGCGGGTAAAGCGCGTAGGACTGGAAGACCATGGCGATATCACGGGCCTTCGGCGGCAACGGTGCAACATCGCGATCACCGATCAGGATGCGGCCGCTGGTTGGGGGCTCGAAGCCAGCAAGCAGACGCAGCAGCGTCGACTTCCCACAGCCGGAAGGCCCAAGAAGCGTTAGAAATTCGCCCTCACGGATGTGAAGGTTAATGCGCTTGAGTACCTGGGTACGGTCGAACCGCTTTTCCAGGTTCATGATATCGATGGAATGACCTGCCATATCCGCTACTGCTCTATCTGCGGCCATCCCGCCCGGAGGTGATCGCCCAATTCCGCTTTGCACGCTGACCGGTGTCAGGCGAAGTCCAGCCGGTCGAGGCATCTCGACACCCTGGCCGGTTCATGTTGTCAACACACCCTCCTCTATGGGTTTTTCTTGACGTTCAGATGACATGCGCACCATAATTGATAATTATTTATCCTTATTTTATATGATGATAGACCACATAAATAACGTATGAGTTACTTAAAAACACCCCTTAAGCTATTGACGCAGGCCGCAAAAACACCCTATCGAATGGTGGCGATAAACAAGCCGAAGCAGGCGCGACCTGGATGATGGCCCAAGCAAAACGCATACGCATTGATGGGAGCGAGAGGCGTCTTGACGGAAGAAAAGAGTGCGCAAGCACGCAAACAGCCTCGGCGCAGACACCCGCGCAGGCCCGATCTTTCACAAACGCGTATCCTTGATGCCGCTGTTGTGGAATTTGCGGCGAACGGGCTGACAGGAACCCGCGTTGAAGCCATCGCCGAGCGGGCCGAGATCAACAAACGGATGATCTACCAGTACTTCGGCAACAAGGAACTGCTCTATCAGGCCGTCATCGAGAAGGTCTATCGCGATGTCTGGGATGCCGAGGCGGCACTCAACCTTGACCAGCTCCCTCCCCGTGAGGCGCTGATCGCATTGGTGACATTCGTCTGGAACTATTATCTCGAACACCCGGAATTCATCACCATTCTGAATTCCGAAAACCAGTTGAAGGCCGTGCACTTTCGAAAGTCCCGCATTCTGAGGGAAGGCGCCGCTAATTCGCGGCCGCTTGTCGATGACATTCTGCGGCGCGGAGAGGCGGACGGCACATTTCGTGCCCGGATTGACCCGGTTCAGTTGGGCCTCACAATTACGTCAGTCTGCTACTACTACTTCACCAACCATGCCACGAGCTCTATCGTCTACGGGCGCCGGTTGATGAACCGTACAGCTTTGGACGAGCGGCTCGCTTTCAACATCGATACGATTTTGGCTATCGTCGCACCGATCTAAGCCCATAAGCAATTGATATTCAGAGCAGACGCTCGTGTTTCGGCTCGTAGCTCTTGAAGGGGTATGAACTCCGGCGTCCTATTTGTCTTGGCCACTTCGAATCAAATCAACTATTTGGCTTTCGAGTCGGAGGACAGCCTATTCCCCAAACGGAAGCTCAATGTCTTCGCGGTTTTTCTTTGCCCCCTCGATCAGGACCATCTTGAACCGCTCGGCATCTTCTGCCGGCAACATTCCCACCCCGGTTCGAACACCTTCCTGCCACGCAGGCCCGCGCTCCCACGCTTCGTTGTAGACAAGCGCCAAGTCGGCAGATCGCCTCGTCTGCTGTAGGGCTTCAAAGAGCAGCGCGGCTTGACGAACATCCTTCTCTCGCTTCGCCGGTCCCTGCCCGTCAGTGTGCCGGCGGCTGGCGACTATAAGCTTGTGGATCGCATACCTGGATGGATCCGGGACGACGACTGGGATACCGCTTCGGTGGAGCAGCATTGTCCTGACAGGTTCCTTGATGAGGAAATCGAGAAAGCGTAGTGGATCCGCGCTGGCGCCGCCGAGGGCGGGCATCTTGGCCGGCTGGTCGATGTAGTCGTCCGAACCACGGTTTGACGTCAGGAATTCAACCTTGTAGCCGTCGGCATTCTGAAACGCCGACGAGGCCGCGGATCCCGATCGATGGAGAACTGGCCGGAAGCTGGCGTCGACGCTTTGCAGCAATTCAACGATCGGCGGCAAGCTGTCTTCAACTTCCCGGCTGATGGCATAGTCCTGGGCGATGTCCGCATCGCCGGTCAGGATTGCAGCCATGGGAAGGCGGACGCCCAGCAGTCCTGAATAGCACTGAAAGGCCACTGTGCCGATGAGAACACCGCGGAGCCGAAAAAGACCGCCGTCGGCAAGAGCCTCGACGATGTCGCCCGACATGGCGTCAGGAGCGATCATCCCGCCTTCGCGGGTCAGGGTGTTGACCATGCGCCTGCGGGCGCGTAGATCGTCCTTGTCCCGCTTATGGTCAGTTACGCGCTGCGCGATATCCGGATCGTCAGCAGGGCCGACGTAACGACGTTTCGTACCACCATGTCCATCCGGGATGTCGAAGTACCAGTACTTGCGCCCCTTGATGTTCGCCGGGGTGAACCGACCCTCCGGAGGGAAATCGGCCGTCCAGGCGGCGTCAAGCGAACGCTGACCTAGCTCGGCGAGCATCGTCTGATACATGAGGTCGATCGACTTCATAGGCGCTACTCCGCGTTATACTGTTTCTCAAAAACAGTATAACGGTCGAGAGGATGGGTAGCAAGATTGGATGCTAGCCCTATCGCCTTGAACGGAATACGAACCGTGGGCAACTTTCCCAGGACGCCTAAGTGCTTGGGCCAGTTAAAACAATAGGAATGGCGGATTGAGCCAAGCGATAGCTGTATCTCTCGCCGCAGAGAACAGGGCGACACAAGCAGTGTTTCAATGTCACGGGACGCTCATGGGTTCGCGCGAGGCCTCTGTGACCTGAAACGCTGCGGTATGGAAGAAACGCCTGCCCCCGGATCAGGCGGAGCCGGAACTGATATCGTCGCGGACCGATCTGAAGTTCAATCCTACTCAGTCGGCATTTACCTCGCTGCTGTAGCATCCTCCTTGGTACGCTGGAAATAGCCATCGACGACAAAGCCGGCGAAGCATGCGGCATAGTCGATATGAGGGGTATGGCGAGCACCGCTGCATGGACGAAAGCCGAGGCTAGCTTGGACGATACAATTAAGACCTTCTCGACGCTATACCGATTGATGACGAGGATAGCACTGAGCCCAGCGCATCAAAGACCCGCATGTCGAAATGGCGTCCTCTGATTTTCGCCGAAGTTTGACCACGTTTTCCATTTGCGGCGGCCGATCCGTAGTTTGCCGGATTGTTCGACAAGCAAGAGACCTAAGCAGCCGACCGCACTAACGTGAATCGGTCCCGAGTGATCGATTCACGAATGTCAGTGGCGGCGAGCTTCCGGTCTTTGCAGTTCGCCGGTATGAGCACGCAGCCGGGGGCCACTACCCGCTACTCCGCTGACGTAGAATTGTCGCAAGAAGCTGTCTTTTGCGCTCGGAAGAACGAGGAACTTCCTCACCCGAAACTACCGAGGAAATTCCATCGACGTACCGGCCGAAATCGGCAGGCAAGTTATACTCCGAGTTGCCCACCATTGCCTCGATGGCTTCACAAAACTTGTCAGCTGCA
Source organism: Rhizobium rhizogenes NBRC 13257 (assembly GCF_000696095.1). Taxonomy (GTDB): domain Bacteria; phylum Pseudomonadota; class Alphaproteobacteria; order Rhizobiales; family Rhizobiaceae; genus Rhizobium; species Rhizobium rhizogenes. The sequence continues at coordinate 26,346 of NZ_BAYX01000031.1, forward strand.
TCGCCGTCGCATGCACGGTGAGACAAAGCCTCACAACGCATTTTGAATTCGGGCGTGAGCAGCCGCAATATCGACGCGGAAATCTGGGACGGGTCCCACAAAGCGGGCGGGAAAAATTCCGCCACACCAAGCTCGGAGAGCCGAAAGGCGTTGTCGGGACGATCAGCATAGTACGGAAGGATCAGTTGCGGAACACCTGCTCGAACGGCCTCGCTCAACGTTCCTATTCCGCCATGATGAATGACGGCGCTGACATAAGGCATCATTTCCGCTATTGGCAAATATCTGAATAGGTGCACGTTTTCATTCAGGTGTGCAGGTAGTAGCTCATCGTGCTGCGCTACCAAAATTGCCGCACGCCCCAATCTCTGGCACGCATCCTGCGCGACCTGGTAGAATTCCGGCTTGACCATCTTGCTGGTGCCGGCGGTTATCAGAACCGGTTTCGTTCCCTTTGCAAGAAGCAAGCGAACGTCCTCGGGTAATGTTTGATTGCGTTCCTCAAATTGAACTGGAAAGTCCAACGTGAGCAGCGAATTCGGCCAATCCGGTTGGCGAGGCGCAAACCACTCCGGCCACATGCCCAGTATCCTTTTGGGTGAACACATCCATCCGGTCCAGCTTTGGATATCGCCGAGGCCAATTTCAGCTCTGGCACCATTAACTTCATGCGCCATTATCCTGCCGAACAACTCCTCATGAAGCGACAGGTGCGAAAGATAATTCGGGGCCAGCATAACCGAAGCGACCGGTAGCTGATGCTTCTCTGCCGCTATCAGGGCAGAAACGCTGGAGCGATGGCGGCCAATCACAACTGTATCTCCGGGGATTGCGTATTCGCGTATCTTCTCGTACTCCGAAATGATATTGGCGCGTCCATGATATTTTTTCGAGAATCGAATTGTATCTTCGATGTGCATTATCGGATCGCTGAGCAATGCCAGGTCGTTGGTCATGCTGGCCCAAGCCTCTGCGGTGTCCAACGACGTAAACTGCAAATCCGCGTTCAACGCCTCATGCTCGTAAACCTGATGGGTAAACAGGCGAACGCGATGACCTCTGCGGCGTAACAATATCCCCATTCGTACGAACGGAATGACATCGCCGCCTGTCCAGTGTGTGACCAATAGAATGTTTGCCATTCGTCCTACCTCACACAGCTTTTGCTTTGAGGAACTCGTCCAGTTCCTCGCTGCTAAGTGTCTCGAGGACGCCAAGGGCCGCCTTGATGTCGTCGTCGCTAGCCTCCATCATCACCCTCTCCTCAACCAGGGATACGATTTCAGCGATGGTCTGCCCGTTTCGCAGAACTTCGATCAAAGAAAGATCGATGTTGAATGTGCGATTCAGACGATGGACCATGGCGTTGATCAGAAGCGAATGACCGCCAAGCTCGATAAAGCTTTCGTGGATCCCGATGCCCTCCAGACGCAGGAGCTCTTCCCAAATTGCTGCGACCTCGCGTTCCAGCGGAGTTGAGGGAGGTACGATATTGCGCGTCGATCCTCTATCGACGTGTCTTTCAGCAAGTGCTTTTCTGTCCACCTTACCATTGAGGGTGAGAGGGAATGAGGCCACCAGCTCATACCGAATTGGGACCATATATTCCGGCAGAGTTTTCGAAAGCCCGCTACGAAGTTCCGTCGCGGATACAGCATCTTGCGAAGACATATAGAACGCCATCAAAAACCGGTCCGTTGACGAATTTTCTTTTAGTACGACGACCGCACGCTGCACATTCGGCAATCCCTCAAGTGCGGCTTCGATTTCGCCTAACTCGATACGGTAGCCTCTTAACTTTACCTGGGAGTCCGATCGGCCGAGGCACTCGATCCTCCCGTCAGGATAAAGTCTCCCGAGATCACCCGTCCGGTAGATCCGGACGGTCGAGCCATCTTCGGTTTTTTGATTGAGGAAGCGCTCTTTCGTCAGTTCGGGCTTGCCGAGATATCCGATCGCCAGCCCAAGTCCTCCGATGTAAATCTCACCAACCTCGCCCGCTTTAACCGGCGCTAAGTGCTCGTCGAGAATTTGAATATCTGTGTTATCGATCGCCCGGCCTATGGACACCACGCCTTCACCGGCAGTGACCCGCGCGACTGTCGACCAAATTGTCGTCTCGGTCGGGCCATACATGTTCCAAACGGAGTCGCATCGGCGCAGGAGACTATTGGCAAGTTCACGTGGCATGGCTTCGCCCCCGCAAAGCGCCTTCAATCCAGGCTTGCCCGTCCAGCCTGCATCGATCATGAGCAACCACGTTGCAGGCGTCGCCTGCATTATGGTGATGTCAAAATCCCTAAGCATTTGGGCGAGGCGTTTTCCATCCATAACGTCGTTCTCGTCAGCGATGACGACGGTCGCTCCGCCATAGAGGGGAAGAAACATCTCCAGGCCGGAGATATCGAAAAAGAGGGTCGTGACCGACAGGAGCCGATCCCATGCGTTTATGCCCGGGACACGGTGCATCGAGTCGATAAAATTGTCCAACGCCCGTCTCGGGATTTCAACTCCCTTCGGATTTCCCGTCGAGCCGGACGTATAGAGCACGTATGCCCGATCAAGGGGCTGCGAGCAGCTCGCAACACCACTGCCGTCCTGCATCAATATGGATGGCATCTGCGATTCTAAAAACAGCGTTGGCGTTTCGCGCTGCATGATCCGTTCACGAAGTGAATTCTCCGACAGCAGCAGATCAAGCCGGGAATCCCTCAACACATAGGCTATACGGTCGCTGGGAAATGTGGGGTCTATCGGCACGTAGGCCGCCCCCGATTTAAGTATTCCCAGAAGACACACTAGTGTGTCAGGTCGTCTCTCCATCAATACGCCGACCAGGCTACCTCGACCAATGTTCATGGTCTTGAGCCATCGGGCTATTTTGTTCGAACGCTCATCAAGCTCAGCATAGGTCAGTACCTGCTGCTTGTAGCAAATTGCGGCTGACGTCGGTGACGTCTGAGCCCAGGTGGAAATCTGGCTGTAGAAATTCTGCCCGTTCGGCAGGCGAACGGGATCGATGGTGCTTTCCATAGGTGGACACCTCCATACTGTGCTTCAGCGATGTGTGTGGAAATCCCAGAGCTAGCGACGCGTTATCTCGATATCGCGCAATCTGTACTGACTTAGATCATTACAATTCCCCATGAGGGTAAGAATATTTCTAAGGTCAGCAGCGACGCCCCTGACAGTTTCTTCTTTGAAGAGGTCCGCATTATATTCGAACCTCGCGCGTGACCCGCTATTTTTGTCGTGAAATACGAACAACGAAAGGTCAAATTGTGAGGAGCGCCTTTCTATATTGAAAGGCGTCACCGTGAGACCGCGCAGCATTTGCGGGTCGTTCTGAGGAAACTGCTGTTGGAAGACGAACATCATCTGGAAGAGCGGCGAATATGCGGGATTCCGATTGGTCGTCAGCGTTAAAAACAGGTCCTGAGAAGGGACTTCCGAATGACGATAGGCAGCCAACGCCACGGATTTTACTTTGTTTGCCACGTCGAGAAGGCTGTCCTCCGCGTCCAGAGCAACCCGGTAGAGCAGCATGTTCGAGAAATCGGCGACCATGTCTGCCAGCTCCTCGGCATTCCTCTGTGACATGGGCGATCCGACGACCAGGTCATATTCACCCGTGTATCGGTGCGCCAGAACGTAGAACGCCGACAGGTACACCATGAAAAGGGATGCACCTATCTCCTTGCCCAACGCCTCCAATCGATTTTCAACCGAGTTCGGAATATCAAGGTAGATCTCCGATCCGGTATAGGTCTGGATTGCCGGTCTGGGGAAATCAGCCGGTAGCGTTAACTTTGGATTGTAGTTCAGCAGCTGGCTGCGCCAGTAGGCAATCCTGCTGTCTCTGATCGGCGCGTAAGAGGCCCGCTGGAGTTCTGCGTAATCGCCGCACTGTGCCACATGGTCGGGTAAATCCGGTCGGTGACCGAGTGCGAAGGACGAATAGAATTCGCAAAGTTCCCTAACAAACACACTCAAGCCGATCGCATCGACCAAAATGTGATGCAAACACCACCACAGCACGTGCTTGTCGTCATCGAGCCGAACGACAAGGAAGCGCAGCGGAGGGCTAACGGCGAATTCAAATATCTCGAACGATCGTTCGTGAAGGATAGCGGCGACCCTCTCGGTACGATCATCCTCGTGCGCCCCCTCGATGGTGACGATCGGCAAGTCGAACGAAGACGGAGGCAGGACACATTGCATCGGTGTGCCATCCACGTCATCGAAGATCGTCCGGAGGTTTTCATGGCGGTCGATGATCGCCTCGATGGCCCGCTCCAGTGCTCTGACGTCGAGCGGCCCCTCGATCATGTAGGCAGACGATATGTTTAGCGCCGCGCAGTCAGGCTGGAGCTTCTTAAGGAACCAAAATTCCTCCTGGTTGAGCGTAAGCGGAAACCAGTTTTTGCCTTGTTGACGCGGCCGGCTCCGCGTCAACGGTTTATCACTGAGATTGCTTCTCCTGGTTCTGGCCAGCAGAAGCAGGAGCATTGCAGCTTTGTCCGACGTGTGTCCCTGAAGGGGCCTCTTATAAGAGTAGACGTCGGCGCTTGTATCGACATTCTCTTCTAGCACGGGATTCTCCTACCAGCGTGATCGAGAAATACGTGGCGCTATGCCAATACGCGTTGCGGGGTCCTCACCCGTTGTGTTCGCCAGTAGTATTCGAAGAAGTCGTTTTCCTCCTGGCGCAACTGAGACAGATCCCATCGGCCGTACTTCCGGGAAAAGAATTCGATTGCGGCGATCTTGAAGTCGTTCATGGGAAGCTTGTTTACGAAGTAGGCGATCTCCTCCTCCGCAGCACCCCGCGTATATCTGTTGTAGATGTAGAGCAACTGCAGAGAATTCCGCAGCAATTCGTCTTCGATCGACAGTACGTCGGTGATGGCCATCCTTTCGCCATGAATTCTGATCCGCTCCTCAATCGAAAACCAATCGTGAAGGGCGCGATCGAAGTCGGCCAACGGCGTATTGAACTTTGGGTGCCCTATGCCGAATTCATAGAGCGTCTTGTTGCCGAAATTATCCAGGATCTGGTCGATCGTCTTGTAGTGACGTTTGTAGACGTGAATTGTCCCGACAAACCACGACAGCGTGCCCGCCTGGGTTCCGGTCCAAACGGCCATCATTTCCTGAAGGATCGACCATTCGAAACTGTTGATCCCGCCGAAGCCCCAGACAGCATCGTTGGCGCGAACGGTGACATTCAGGTGGAGACGACCGTCACGAATTAAGAAGTGCAGCCAATTGTTGCACGGCACGTCCTTGGTTTCGACATAGTCGCTCTTGGGATCGAAGATTGTCATAACCGCGCGCTTTGTATTCGGGTCAGCACGCAACAGCGAAGCAACTTGCTGGAACTGATCAACGCCATACCAATTGCGCAGACGTGGGCCGTACGCCGCTCTCCAGGTTTTCCCATCGTCCGAAAAATCACTGGCGCGGGGAAGATAGTGGGTCAGGTAGCCGAGGTCATTTCTCCCACCCAAAACCCAGAACGTTTCGGCGATCAAGGCGAAGATGTTATTGTTTCGGTGAGGCGTGACAATAACTCGCTCAAGTGGACTTTTGATCCGCAACAGCTGCGAAAGGACCTCGACCTGTTCATTTCCCCGGGTGACTACGGGAGAGCCGTTGTCACGGATGTTCCTCAATACGTTGATGAGGGAATAGGTTACATTCTTTTCCATGAGCCTTCCTCCATAATGTAGTCGAGATTTGAGAGAGCAACGTCGATATCCGAGTAGTCGAAAACAAATATCCCATCGGATCCCCTAACCATGGCCGATAGCTGAGTGCCTTCGGTCGTTCGGAAGAGCGCGATGACCGGGATCTTGCGCTCAACGGCCGCAGCGATTTCATAGCCGACGCCCAGGCTGGGCACGGTAACCTCCGCCACGACGAGCTGAGAGCTTCTCAGCCACTGCAGGTCTCTCTGACAAATATACCGGTCCGGAAGTTGTTTTTGGCCTTCTACCGATAGGCTGTAATCGCCGACATGCTCCGTAAGAACATCACCGTAGCGCTTGAGACGACCAATTATTCGGGAGTACAGTTCGACATCTTTTCTTCCACCCCGTATCGATCCTGCGAAGTATATGTTGGTTCGTTCTTCCATATTCCGTCCTCCAAGAAATACATTTGTTCTGTTCCATTGCCGAAAGACGATTTGAAATTGGCAATAGGTAAGCGTCATCGTCCGCGTTTCTTCGCGGCGAGGATTTCGTAGGTGCGTTGCTTTAATTGAAATCGATGCGTTAGAGGTGAGAGCGTCCGTTAACGCCTTGCATTCCGAGGTACACTACTCCAATGGTTGTATGTAATTTGCATATACACTTATAAATTACAACCATGGATTCGTAGGGGTGACGGCCTTGCCAAACGCCAGAACCTGGAAGGCCGTCATGCATGCTTGCTTGCCAGGTCGCCGTCAGTACTGGTGGCGACGACTAAGAGTTCCAACGACCGATCAACCGTTGGCATGCAATGCGGGTCACTGCCGAGACAGGGTATTTTGAAGCCGCACGAAGAGAACAAGACTGAGGATCACGGCGACTAGATTGTAAATCGTTGCGACCGCGAAGGCGTATCCGTAGTGTTCTGCCGAAGTCAAGGGCGAACCAGGTTGAAGGCCAACACTGTCGAGGACACTGAACAAGATGATCCCGACGATCGTTATTCCAAAGGCCGCTCCGGCCGTTTGCATCGTGCTGCACGCTCCTGATGCCATACCCGCCTCACTATTTGATACGGTCGAAAGGATCAGATTGAGAAAAAGCGGGATTACAATACCTTGACCCAGTCCGTTGAGGATAAGCGAAAGGCTCAACATGAAATTGTCGCTTCCGGTGTCGAAGCCGACCGCAACCGAGACAATCAACCCGATCGCATAGATGAGCATGCCGAGAAACACCGCCCAATGACCCGTCTTTTTCGCCACTGCTTCCGACAAGAGCGAACCGACAAAAAAGGCGACCGTCGACGGTACGAAAATAGTGCCGGCCTCAAGTGCGGTTCGTCCAAGACCAACCTGGAGAAACACCGTCAAGGAAAGCGAGAAGGAGCTAATCGTAGAGAAAAAGAGAAACGCGGTGATAATTCCCAACGTAAATCCGTTCCGTTTGAACAGGGAAATATCAATGACCGGAACACCACCTCTCCTGGCCAGCCGGATCTCATACCAGGCAAAATAGCCGAACAAAGGAAGCGACACCAACGGTCCGACAATCGCCCACCAGGGCCAATGATGTTCACGCCCTACCATCAATGGGAATAGGACCAGGGTCAGGGCCGAAGCGCCCAGGACCGCACCTCTGATGTCTAGTTTCGTTGGCAGGGCTTCTTTCGTCTCGACGATCATCCAGCGACCTGCAACCAACGCATAGAGCGCCACTGGGAGATTGACAAGAAAAACAAGGCGCCAGCCTAGGTCGCCGACATTGATCGCAATCAAATAGCCCCCGATAACTTGAGAAGCCGCGCCTGCAACACCTTGTACCGCTCCCATTATCGCGAACGCTCGGCGACGAGCGTCGCCATCGAAAAGGAGCCTTACCGATGCATAGATCTGGGGCATCATGAGCGCCGCTCCGATGCCTTGGATCGCGCGTGAACCGATGAGCAGGGATGGCGATGGCGCAAGGGCACAAAGTAGGGAAGCAAGCGCGAAGGTCGCCATGCCAATAAGAAACAAGCGGCGACGACCGAAGAGGTCGCCTAGGCGTGCTCCGTTGAGAAGCATGGCGCCAAATGGTACGTCATACGCCACCATTATAAGCTGTAACTCGGCGTTCGAAGCGTGAAGTTCCCGCTGAATGTCTGGAAGCGCCACGTTGACGATGAAGAGGTCCAGAATGGTCAGAAAACATCCGGTCAGAAGCACTGAGAGGGACGACCACGACCCTCCTCTTCCGGTTTCTATCGTTGCCACACTCATTTGAGTTTCCAATATTGCTGTTGCGTTCCAGCAAGACCATCAGTTGGTCACCGCGCTGTGAGGGCATGATATTTTTTCTTGAATATTGATCAATTAGGGAGCATTTCTTTTCACATTGGACAAAATTTCCTCAATGTAGGTGAGTATGAAAAGTCTCACGAGCATCGCCGCTTTTGTTTATGCTGCCGAACAGCAAAATTACGTGGCTGTCGCCCGCATCCTCGGCATTTCGCCGTCCGCGATCGCAAAGGCGATTGTGCGCCTCGAAAGTCATCTCGGCGTACGGCTATTCAATCGCACGACGCGCAGCGTCAGTTTGACGGAAGAAGGGGCACTCTTCTACGAGCGTTGCAAGCACATCATCAACGACTTAAACGACGCCGAGGCAACAATTATCCAAAGCCGGGAGCGTCCGAGAGGACGCCTGCGTGTAAGTGTTCCGCACATCGTGGGTCACCATCTCCTGATGCCCATACTCCCTGTCTTCGCTGAGAAATTTCCAGAAATCGAACTGGATATCGATTTCGAGGACCACGTTGTTGATCTGGTCACAGAAGGAATCGATGTTGTTGTCCGCAGTGGCGACCTGACGGATTCTGGGCTCATTGCACGACCTCTAGGCGGACAGCACTTTGTGATTTGCGCAAGCCCACGATACCTTAGCCGCCACGGACGACCCGAAACGCCGAGTGACCTGGCTCGCCATGCTTGCATCCACTTCAAATACCCATCCAGTGGGAGGATCGCGCAGTGGGCGTTCGCGCACGCTCGTGACCGTTCCATGCTGCCGCGAAGCCTTACGATCAACAATTCGGACGCCGCACTGCGCGCAGCTCTTGATGACATGGGTTTGGTTCACCTGCCTGTATATGTGGCAAGACCCCGGATAGAGGATGGCAGCCTCGTTCCCGTGCTCACTTCGTACATGGCACAGTTCGGCTCCCTTTCCCTCCTTTGGCCCTCCAATCGACAGCTTCTTCCGAAGGTCCGTGCATTTGTGGACACGGTTATTGAAGGTCTTGGCGCACGCCCTGAGGTCTTTCAGCCGTTCACAACGAAAGCGAGTTAGGCCGCGAACGCCGATCAAGGCATTCCCCGGTGGCGGGTTGCGGAGCTTTATCCGCTAGATCGATTTGGGTCGGCGGCATAGACAGCTTAGAAGATTCACCAGGCTACACCGTGGCGTGTTGCTTGGAAGCAAACTGGCGTCGGATAATGACGTTTCACAGCTAACCGAACCTTAAACCAGCTTCGCTGTATTGTCCGAAATCCGCGAAAGCATGGGCACGGAGGCAATCAGATCGCGCGTATAGGGATGTTGCGGCTGATCGAAAAGTTGTTCCACCGGCCCGGTTTCGACAACCACGCCGTCCTTCATGACGGCGATGCGATGGCTCATATGTTGAACCACGCCGAGATCGTGCGAAATGAAGACCATCGACAATCCCAGCCGTCCCTGAAGATCGACCAGCAGATCCAGCACCTGCGCCTGCGTCGTGACATCCAGCGCGGACACCGGCTCGTCGCAGATCAACAGTTTCGGTTCAGCGGCAAGCGCCTGGGCGATGGACACACGCTGCCTCTGGCCGCCGGACAAGGTGTTCGGCCGGCGCGAAAGAAGCTCCGGCGACAGGCCGACCAATTCGATCAGCTCGGCTATTCTCCGCCGGCGCGCCGCCTGGTCGAGCTTCCCGCGCAGCCGCAGCGGCTGGTCGATGATGCGCTCCACGGTGAAGCGGGGATCGAACGAGCCGAGAGGATCCTGGCTGATGGTCTGGATGCGGTTGCGCAGGGGCCGCCGCTCGGCTTCGGCAAGCGTGCTCCATGGTTTGCCTTCGAAGAGCACGTCGCCGTTGGCCGCATGTCGCAGCCCCAACGCGACTTTGCCGAGCGTCGTCTTGCCGGAGCCGGACTCACCGACGATGCCGAGTGTTTCACCCCAGCCAACCTTGAGCGAAACCTGCTTGACCGCTTCAAGCCGGCTGCCGTCGGGCCGCCTGAAACTCACCGAGACATCGCGGATCTCCAGGAGCGGCGCCTCAGCCTCCATAACCTTCCGTGGGATCGGTGCACCATCGGTTGCGCTCAGCCAGTGGCCACGGGTCGCGGCCGTTGGCACGGCGGCCAGCAGACGACGCGTATAGTCGTGTAGCGGCCTGGATAGCACCTCGCGCACCGGACCGGCCTCGACCAATTGACCATTCTGCATCACGACCACGCGGTTTGCGAGTTGTGCTGCGACCGCGAGATCATGTGTAATGATGAGAACCGCATGACCGGCCCGCGCCAGCTCCTTGAAAACCGCAAGGACCTGCCGCTGCACCGTCACATCGAGCGCCGTGGTCGGCTCGTCGGCGATCAGCAGACGCGGCTGGGCGGCCAGCGCCGAAGCGATCAGCGCTCTTTGCCGCAACCCACCGGACAGCTCGTGCGGATACTGGGCGGCGCGAATTTTGGGATCGGGGATGCCGGCGCGGCCGAGCAGTTCCTCGACGCGCTCCGCCACTTGCGACCGGGGCAGCAAACGGTGCGCCAGGATCGGTTCGGCAACCTCGCGACCGACCGTACGCAAGGGATCAAGGGAGAGCAAGGCATCCTGCAGGACGAAGCCCACCTCTCGCCCGCGAAGCTGGCGCCAGGACCGCTCGGAAAGACCCTGAAGATCCAGCACCTGTCCATCATGGCCGACCAGCGTCATCGCTTCCGCCCGGACATCTGCCCTAGATCCGGCAAGACCGACGAGCGCACGCGCCGTCACCGATTTCCCCGAGCCGGACTCGCCGACGAGTGCGAGGATCTCTCCGGCCGCGATCTGAAAGGAAACGTCCCTCACCGCCTGAACCCGGCCACTCGGCGTCGGAAAGGTTACGCTGAGCCCTTTGACTTCCAACAGCGCGGGACTTGAGGGAACGGCCGCGAAATGGCTCCGCAGAATGGTATTATCCAGGCTCAACGGGCTTCCCCCTTGGACAAAAGGTTCTGCAACCGGCGGCCGAGAAGGGTGATCGAGATCACGGAGATGGCTACCACCGTCGCCGGCAGCAGGCTGGTCCAGGGAGCGATGTCGAGGAAGTTGCGGCCGTTTGCCAGCAGCGCGCCCCATTCCGGTGCTGGCGGTACGACACCGAGGCCGAGAAAGCTCAAAGCCGATGCGGAGAGGACGGAGTTCCCGACCCCGATCGTCGCCAGGATCAGCAGCGGACGGATGGTATTCGGGACGATATGCCGGCTGACGATCGTCCAGGGATGTTCGCCGAGCGTAACGGCATGCTCGACATAGCCCGAAAGCTTCACTTGCATCACCTGCGAGCGGACCAGTCGCGCATAGGAGGCGACACTGGAAAAACCGACGGCAAGCAGCGTGTTCAAAGGCCCGCGCCCAAGCACGGCGATCACCAGCAGCGCCAATAGTATTTCGGGAAAGGCGAGCAGAATATCGATCAGGCGCACCAGAATGCGGCTGACGGCCCTCGGCGCAAGTGCTGCTGCCGTGCCAAGCAGAATGCCGCCGAAGGTGGCGATCAAGGTGGCGCCGATGCCGATCGCCAGGGACAGCGATGTTCCGTGCACGACGCGGGAGAAGAGGTCGCGCCCGAGCTCGTCGGTTCCAAACCAATGCCGCAAATCCGGCGGCATCAGTATCGCATCCGTATCCACCGCTTCCGGATCGAAAGCGGTGAACCATTGCGGCTCCCAGATGGCAACGGCAAGAACCACCACGATGGCAAACGGAACAAGCAGGCCGGGAGCCAGCCAGGGATTGGCGCCGGCGCTGCCATCTTGACGCCGGCGTAGCGCCGCATCGAATAGTTCAGCACTGCTCATTGTGCCACTCTCCGTAAGCGAGGATCGATCAGCAGGTAAAGAGCATCAACCAGCAGGTTGATGATGACGAAGACGCAGGCCGACAGCATCACCAGCCCCAGCACCAGCGGCATGTCACGGGTCTTGATTGCCTGCAGCGTGATCTGGCCGATGCCGGATCGGCCGAAGACCGTTTCGGTCAGGATGGAACCGCCGAGCGTGCTGGCAAAAAGGGTACCGGTCAGGGTGGAAG
>NZ_BAYX01000030.1 GCF_000696095.1 Rhizobium rhizogenes NBRC 13257
CATTGTTCCGCCTCTTCGCTCAAGCCATGAGCGCATCACGCGCCCTTCGTCTATCGGCTAGGACAACAGATTCTCATTCTGTAAAGAGGGGTTCGACTTCCCTTAGGGCGTACCAAACGGAATTGCCTCGAACTTTTCCACAATCGCATCGAAAAATCTGCCTCTAGCCGTGGATTTTTCTCGATTTTCTGCTTGCGAGATCAAAAGGTGCTGACTATAAGGGCGCCACAGCACGCGCCCTTCGTCTATCGGTTAGGACGACAGATTTTCATTCTGTAAAGAGGGGTTCGACTCCCCTAGGGCGTGCCACTGTCTTTCCCCTGAAATCATTGAATTCGCATCGCTATCGTGGCGATACCGCTTTGCGCTCAAGGCGCCTTTGCCGCATCCGTGACACGCAGCTGAACGCGGCGGTTGCCCTGCCAGTGGTCGGCGCCGAGCGTGCCGGCGACGTGGACCTGCGATCCGCGGGACGACATCAGAAGTTCGCCGAGCGGCGTCTCGGCGGCGCGGAAGGCGATGCCGTCGAGGCGGCCGCCGTCCTGGGCTTCCAGCGTGATCTTGATGTGGGACTGGCCGACCAGGCGTGAATCGCGCAGGCGGTGGCTCGGCAGGGCGAAGATCGGCTGCGGATGGCCGGAGCCATAGGGGCCGGCAGTTTCGAGCTGGTCGATCAGATCCACGGTCGCGCCGCTGGCGCCGAGCGCGCCGTCGATCTTCAGCGTTTCGTTGGCGACGAGGCCTGGTACTTGCCTCTCCGCCTTTTCGGTGAAGAAGGCGCGCAGTTTCCCGAGATTGCCGCGCTCCACCGTCAGGCCCGCCGCCATGGCGTGGCCACCACCTTTGACCAGCAGACCAGCATCGACGGCGGCGCGCACCATGCGGCCCATGTCGAAGCCGTTGATCGAGCGGCCCGAACCGGTACCCTTGCCCATGGGATCGAAGGCGATCGCGAAGGCCGGGCGGCGGAACTTGTCCTTCAGCCGCGAGGCGATCAGGCCGACAATGCCCGGATGCCAATTTTCCCGTGCGGTGACGATGACGGAAGCGCCGTCACCATTGCCGTATTCCGCCAGCGCCTCAGCTTCCGCCTCCTGCAGCATGGCGGCTTCCATGGCCTGGCGCTCGCGGTTCAGCTCGTCCAGCTTCTCGGCGATGATCTCGGCTTCGCTGGTATCCTCGAGTGTCAGCAGGCGCGCGCCGAGTGCTGCATCGCCGATTCGGCCGCCGGCATTGATGCGCGGGCCGATCAGGAAGCCGAAATGATAGGGCGATACCGGGCCACCGAGGCCCGCCTTGCGGAACAGCGCCGCAAGGCCGGGGTTGCCCTGATGGCGGGCGGCGATCAGGCCCTTGACGACGTAGGCGCGGTTGAGCCCCTTCAGCGGCACGACATCACAGACCGTTGCCAAGGCGACGATATCGAGCCAGGCAAGCAGATCGATGGTACGGACGCGGACATCGCCCGCCTCGCGCAGCTGCCGCAAGGCCGCGACCAGAACGAGGAAGACGACGCCTGCAGCGCAGAGATGCCCCTGCCCTGACAGATCGTCCTCGCGGTTCGGATTGACCAGTGCATAGCAGTGCGGCAGCTCGTGCGCGACCTGATGGTGGTCGATGACGACGACGTCGATATTTCGGGCCTTTGCCGCCTCCAGCGATTCGAAGCTGGTGGAGCCGCAGTCGACGGTGACGATCAGCGTCGCGCCGTTGTCGATGAGCTGATTGATGGCGGCAGGGTTGGGGCCGTAGCCTTCGAAGATGCGGTCGGGAATATAGATGCTGGCCGGCACGCCGAAATGGGTGAGAAAGCGGTAGAGCAACGCGGAAGACGCGGCACCGTCGACGTCGTAGTCGCCGAAGATCGCGACGGTCTCTCCAGTCTTGACGGCACGCAGCAGGCGCCCGGCTGCTTTTTCGCAATCGGTCAGCAAATAGGGATCCGGCATCAGGCTGCGGATGGTCGGATCGAGAAACGCCATGGCCTCGTCGACGCCGACGCCGCGGCCGGCAAGGACGCGGGCGATCAGATCCGGTAGACCGTGGGTCTGGGCCATGGCCAGCGCCCGGTTCTGGCCGGCCTGGTCGAGCCGGGAGACCCAGCGATTGCCGGACACGGAGCGTTCGACGCCCAGAAATGCCCGCTGCACAGGATCTGCCGGTTGTTCCACCATGTCTCCCAGAATTGAGCGGTCCCGCTCCGCTTTACCGGAACTGGCCGCGTGTCTGATTATTCCTTTGGCCGCTCGATGCGGATGACCTGCGGCTCGCCGACGAGATAGCCCTCGTTCTTGATCGCGGCGACCGCCTTGCGCACCGAATCCTCCATCGTCGCATGGGTGACGAGGATGATCGTCTGGTGATGGGACGGCGACAGGTGCTGCGTCGAGCGCTGCACGATCGATTCCAGCGAAATGTTGTTTTCCGCCATGCGGGTCGCGACGCTGGCGAAAACGCCGGTGCGGTCGAGAACAGTCAGGCGGATGAAATAGCCGCCCTCATGGCTCTGCATCTGCGCCTTGCGATAGGGCTCCAGCGCCTTGGCCGGGTGGCCGAGCACCGGCACGCGCTGCGCACCCGGCTGGCTCTTGGCGATATCGGCGATATCACCGAGCACGGAGGAAGCTGTCGCATTGCCGCCGGCGCCTGGGCCGACCATCAGCAATTCGCCGAGGATGTCGGATTCGATCGCCACGGCATTGGTGACGCCATCGACCTGGGCAATGACCGAATCGAGCGGCACCATCGTCGGATGGACGCGCTGTTCAATGCCGGTTTCGGTGCGCTGGGCGACGCCGAGCAGCTTGATGCGGTAGCCGAGGTCGGCAGCAGCGCGGATATCCTCGATGGAGATATTGGTGATCCCCTCGAGATAGATGTCGTCGGCCGCGATGCGGTTGCCAAAGGCCAGCGTCGTCAGGATGGCGAGCTTGTGGGCGGTGTCATTGCCCTCGATGTCGAAGGCCGGGTCGGCTTCGGCGTAGCCGAGACGCTGGGCTTCCTTCAGGCAATCGGCGAAGGACAGGCCCTCCTTCTCCATCCGGGTCAGGATGTAGTTGCAGGTGCCGTTCATGATGCCGTAGACGCGCGAAATCGTGTTGCCGGTCAAGGATTCCCGCAGCGCCTTGATGACGGGAATGCCGCCGGCAACCGCCGCTTCGAAGTTGAGCAGCGCGCCCTTCTCTTCGGCAATTTCGGCCAACTCGACGCCATGATAGGCGAGCAGCGCCTTGTTGGCGGTGACCACATGCAGGCCACGCGCAAGTGCCGCGCGCACGGCAGCGTTGGCAGCACCTTCGGAGCCGCCGATCAGCTCAACGAACACATCGATATCGGCCTTCTGCGCCAGATCGACAGGACCGCCGAACCATTCGATACCTGTGAGGTCGATGCCGCGATCCTTGGTGCGATCACGCGCCGTGACGGCGACGATCTTGATCGGGCGGCCGCAGGTGACGGCAAGCTCGTTGGCGCGGCTCTGAATGATACGAACGAGCGAGGCACCAACGGTGCCCAAGCCCGCAACGCCGATTTTGAGGGCATCTGCCATGGATAGTTCCTGATCAATATCTTGGGGCACGGCAGCCGCGGGAACGGCTGCCGCGAAAAAAAATTAAGAACGATGAGCGTTCAGCGAAACCACATTATGCATGGTCTCGTCCGCAGTCGAGAGGAAGCGCTTCAGATTGCGCCCCGCCTGACGGATGCGATGCTCGTTCTCGACGAGCGCGATACGAACGTAATCGTCGCCCATTTCGCCGAAGCCGATGCCCGGTGCGACTGCGATATCGGCCTTTTCGACCAGCAGCTTGGAGAATTCCAGCGAGCCGAGATGGCGGAATTTCTCAGGGATCTTGGCCCAGGCGAACATAGTCGCGGCCGGCGGCGGCACCTCGAAGCCAGCCTTGCCGAAGCTGTCGACCAGCACGTCGCGACGACGCTTGTAGATGCTGCGCACTTCCGCGATGTCGGAACCGTCACCGTTCAGCGCATGGGTTGCCGCCACCTGGATCGGCGTGAAGGCGCCGTAATCGAGGTAGGACTTCACGCGCGTCAAGGCGGCGATCAGGCGCTCGTTGCCAACGGCGAAGCCCATGCGCCAGCCGGGCATAGAGAAAGTCTTCGACATTGAGGTGAACTCGACGGTGACGTCCATGGCGCCCGGCACTTCAAGAACCGACGGCGGCGGGGTGTCGTCGAAATAGATTTCCGAATAGGCGAGATCCGACAGCACGATGATGTCGTGCTTCTTGGCGAAGGCGACGACTTCCTTGTAGAAATCGAGCGTCGCGACATAGGCCGTCGGGTTGGACGGATAGTTGATGATCAGCGCCAGCGGCTTCGGAATCGAGTGGCGCACGGCGCGCTCGAGCGGCGGAAAGAAGCTATCGTCCGGCTCGACCTGCATCGAGCGGATGACGCCGCCTGCCATCAGGAAGCCGAAAGCGTGGATCGGATAGGTCGGGTTCGGGCAGAGGATGACGTCGCCGGGCGCCGTGATCGCCTGCGCCATATTGGCGAAGCCTTCCTTGGAGCCAAGGGTGGCGACCACCTGCGTATCCGGATTGAGCTTCACGCCGAAACGGCGGGCATAATAGGCGGCCTGCGCGCGGCGCAGACCGGGAATGCCCTTGGAGGAGGAATAGCGATGCGTGCGCGGGTCCTGGACCACTTCGCACAGCTTGTCGACGATAGCCTTGGGGGTCGGAAGGTCCGGATTGCCCATGCCGAGGTCGATGATGTCGGCCCCGCCCGCTCGCGCGCTGGCCTTCAAACGGTTGACCTGTTCGAAGACGTAAGGCGGCAAACGCCGGACTTTATGAAACTCTTCCATTTATTTCCCCATGGGACAGCGGCCCTTGCAACCGCAATGAAGTTCGTTGATCTCCCGGTGACCCGCGATATGAACTCCGGAATCGCGGCACCGCACTCAAGCTGACACGAAGGATACGGTGAATCTTGGGCGGCTGGGGACGCAAAGCGTTCTCAACCAGGAAGAAACATCGAAATTCGGCCTATCCGAACGCTTTGCGTCCAAATTGCCTGAAACGCAAGGCTAATTCTGCGTCTGACCGGGCTGTGCGCCCCCTTGCTGAATTTCCGACAGCGTATCCTGGCCGTGCTCGGCGGCAAGCTTGCGCATGTCGGCAACGCGCTTCTGGTATTCGGCTTCCGAAATCGTACCGGCCTTGCGCTGTGCGCCGAGCGACGTCAGCTGCTTGCCGATATCGGATGCCTGCTGGTCGTTGATCTGGACATTCGCCGCAGTCGGCGGAGCGTTGAAGGAGGGATAGCCGTCCTTGTAATGCTGCTGCGTGCTGCCCTCGTCGACGGGCTTGCCATCGACGGACCTGACCACCACGGCCTGCGGCGCCTGCTTGCGCTTGGCAAAGGCCGCCTTTTCCTCAGGGGTCGAGCAACCGGCGAGCGCCAGCGCGAGAATGCCGAACAAAGCACCGCTAAGTACTGAATACCGGTTTAGTCTTGCCACCATGCCGCCGCCCATATTGTCGTCCTGCCCTATTCCCTTGCTGTGGGATGCGACTGTTAAATTTGTCGCAGCGGCAAAGCAAGAGCAGGGTTGCGTTTCATTCGACTTGTATTCCTTTTCCAGCAAGATGTACAAATGGAAAACAAAAGAGATTTGCCGCCGGGAGGATGATGCGTGACCGACAGCAAGCGGGACAAAAGTGAAGGCAACGGCGCCTTTCCCGGTTTCGATCCGAAATCGGTCGAACCCTATATCGTCAGGGATCCTGAGGCGATGGCCGTGAACTTTGCCCACGCGCTTGAAAACCTCGGCAAGGCCGCTTCCGCTTGGCTTGCGCCGCGAGAACGCGGCGAAAAGGTCGACACCGTCGCCGACCCGGTCACCGATATGGTCAAGACGCTCTCCAAGATCGGCGAATACTGGCTTTCCGATCCGCGCCGGACGCTGGAGGCGCAAACCTATCTGCTGTCTGGCTATTTCGGCCTGTGGACGAAAACCATGCAGCGCCTCAGCAGCGATTCGCCCGCCGTGGCTGAAGCCGAGCCGATCAAGGACAAGCGTTTTGCCGATGAGGACTGGCAGAAGAACCCCTTCTTCGATTTTCTGCGCCAGACTTATCTGCTGACTGCGGGCTGGGCGGAGAAGCTGGTCACCGACGCCGAGGGGCTGGACGAGCATACGCGTCACAAGGCTGCTTTCTACACCAAGCAGATCACTGCGGCGCTGTCGCCGGCTAATTTCATTGCCACCAATCCACAGCTCTACCGCGAAACGGTCGCCTCCAATGCGGAAAACCTGGTGCGCGGCATGAAGATGTTTGCCGAGGACATCAGCGCCGGGCAAGGCGAACTGCGCGTGCGCCAAACCGACATGACGAAATTCGTCGTCGGACGGGACATGGCGCTGACGCCGGGCAAGGTGATCGCACAAAGCGATGTCTGCCAGGTCATCCAATATGATGCGGCAACGGATAAGGTGCTGAAACGGCCCCTGTTGATCTGCCCGCCCTGGATCAACAAATTCTATATTCTCGATCTCAACCCGCAGAAATCCTTCATCAAATGGTGTGTCGAACAGGGGCACACCGTCTTCGTCATCTCCTGGGTGAACCCGGATCGCCGCCACGCGGCCAAGGACTGGACGTCCTATGCACGCGAGGGCATCGATTTCGCGCTGGAGACGATCGAGAAGGCGACCGGGGAGACCGAAGTCAATGCTGTGGGATATTGCGTCGGCGGCACGCTGCTCGCTGCCACGCTCGCCTTGCACGCCAAGGAAAAGAACAAGCGTATCCGCACGGTGACCTTCCTGACGACTCAGGTCGATTTCACCTTTGCCGGCGACCTTAAGATCTTCGTCGACGAGGAGCAGATCGAGGCGCTGGAAGAGCAGATGAACGCGATCGGCTACCTCGAAGGCTCAAAGATGGCCGCCGCCTTCAACATGTTGCGCGCCTCGGAGCTGATCTGGCCCTATTTCGTCAACAGCTATCTGAAGGGCCTGGATCCCCTGCCCTTCGATCTCCTGTTCTGGAACGCGGATTCCACACGAATGGCTGCCGCCAACCATTCGTTTTATTTACGCAATTGCTATCTCGACAATGCGCTCAGCCAGGGCAAAATGGTCCTCGACGGCAAGAAGCTGTCGCTGAAGGACGTCAAGATCCCCGTCTATAATCTGGCGACGCGCGAGGATCATATCGCGCCGGCCAAATCCGTCTTCGTCGGCAGCGGATTCTTCGGCGGGCCGGTGGAATTCGTCGTGACGGGCTCCGGCCATATTGCCGGCGTCGTCAACCCTCCGGACAAGCACAAATATCAGTTCTGGACCGGTGGCCCCATCAAGGGCGAATATGATCAATGGCTGACCGAAGCCAGCGAAACGCCCGGTTCCTGGTGGCCGCACTGGCATGCCTGGATCCTCAAGCAGGACAGCCGCATGGCCGAGGCCCGTAAGCCAGGTGGTGCTGCCCTCAATGCTCTCGAGGAAGCACCCGGCAGCTTCGTGATGGAGCGCGCCTGAGCGGCAATACTCATGCTCTTCAACCCGCCCCTCGTTCCCGCGCGGCTGATCGCCCGCTACAAGCGCTTTCTCTTCGACGCTGAGCTGGAGAGCGGTGAGATCATCACCGGTTCCTGCCCGAATACCGGCTCGATGCAGGGCCTGACGACGCCTGGGTCCCGCATCTGGCTGTCGGAGCACGAGGGTGCGAAGCGGAAATATCGCCATGTCTTCGAATTGATCGAAGCCGACGGTACCACGGTCGGGGTCAACACCGCGATGCCGAACCGAACGGCGGCGGAAGCCATCGCGCTTGGCCAAATCTCCGATCTCGGCGACTATACGACGGTTCGGCGCGAACAGAATTACGGCCGCAACTCCCGCATCGACCTGCTCTTGACCGACCCGCTCAGGACAACCACCTATGTCGAAGTCAAGAATGTGCATTTCATGCGCGAGCCGGGTTTTGCCGAGTTTCCCGATACGGTCACGGCGCGTGGCGCCAAGCACCTCGAAGAACTGGGCGATATGGCGGATGCGGGGCACCGCGCCGTCATGCTGTTCGTGATCCAACGGCACGATTGCGACCGCTTTCGGGTCTGTGGCGATCTCGATGTGGTCTACGCCACCGCGTTCCAACGGGCCTTGAAGCGCGGTGTCGAAGTCTACGCGCTGAAATGCAGGGTTTCGCCCACGGAAATAACGCCCGCAGGGTTGATCCCGATAGACGAACCCGGCATAGCTGCATTAAATACCAAGTATAAAATTTCTGCTGAAGGCTGATCATGGTGAACTACATTGAGGCGGCGACCGCGCCGGCGAAGAATACGGGCGCAATCCGCCTCTACGGCCCGGATGCCTTCGCGGGGATGCGCAAGGCGTGCCAGCTCACCGCCCGCTGCCTCGACGAACTCGCCGCGATCGTCGCGCCCGGCGTGCCGACCGATGTTATCGATCGCTTCGTTTTTGAATTCGGCATGGATCACGGCGCCTATCCGGCGACGCTGAATTATCGCGGTTATACGAAATCATCCTGCACCTCGATCAACCACGTCGTTTGCCACGGTATCCCCAACGACAAGCCGCTGCGCGACGGCGATATCGTCAACATCGACGTGACCTATGTGCTCGATGGTTGGCATGGCGATTCCAGCCGCATGTATCCGGTCGGCGAAATCAAGCGTTCGGCGGAGCGGCTGCTGGAAGTCACCTACGAATCGCTGATGCGCGGCATCGCGGCCGTACGTCCCGGCGCCCGGACTGGCGCCATCGGCGAGGCGATCCAGACCTTTGCCGAAGCGGAGCGCTGCTCCGTCGTTCGCGACTTCTGCGGCCACGGCGTCGGCAGCCTCTTCCACGATTCTCCGAACATTCTGCATTACGGCCGCGCCAGCGAAGGCCCGGAAATGCGCGAAGGCATGATCTTCACCATCGAGCCGATGATCAATCTCGGCCGGCCGCATGTGAAGGTGCTTGGCGACGGTTGGACCGCCGTCACCCGTGACCGCTCGCTCTCAGCGCAATACGAACACACCATCGGCATCACGGCCACCGGCTGCGAGATCTTCACCCTGTCGCCCGGCGGTCTCGACCGTCCCGGCCTGCCGCCGCTGCAGGCATAATTCATGGCGAAACGCCTCGCTCCTTCCTCCGGACATGGTGACATGCCCTTCGATGGCGGCGGGGTGACGGATGGGCTTGAGGATGCGTCGCTTTTCGACGAGCGGCTGTTCTTTGCCCCTCAGGCCGCCAAGCCCACCCAACGCAACAAACCGGCGAAGCCGCCGAGCACGCCGGTAACGCCCGAGGCCCATTATCACGGCCACCGCGAGCGCCTGCGCAATCGCTATCGCGACAGCGGCGATACGGCGCTCGCCGATTACGAGATCCTCGAGCTGCTGCTCTTCAGGCTCATTCCGCGCCGCGATACCAAGCCGATCGCCAAGGCGCTGCTTGCGCGCTTCGGCACGCTCGGTGGCGTCTTCGGTGCGTCGACCAATCTGCTGCAAGAGGTGAACGGCGTCGGCGAAGCGGTAGCGCTTGATCTGAAGTTGGTGGCAAGCGTTGCGCAGCGCATGCTGAAGAGCGAGCTGACGGGCAAACCGGTACTCTCCTCCTGGAAGGCGCTGATCGATTATTGTCACACCGCGATGGCGCACGAGACGCGCGAGCAATTCCGCATTCTGTTTCTCGACAAGCGCAACGCCCTGATCGCCGATGAGATACAGGGCCTGGGCACGGTCGACCATACACCGGTCTAACCGCGCGAAGTGGTCTGGCGAGCGCTCGAACTCTCGGCCACCGCCGTCATTCTCGTCCATAACCATCGCTCGGGAGACCCCACGCCCTCGCGCGCCGACATCGACATGACGAAGACGATTGTCGAGACCGCCCGCCCCTTGGGCATCGCCGTTCACGATCATATTATCATCGGCAAGAACGGCCATGTCAGCTTCAAGGCGCTCAGATTGTTCTAAATCGCTTTCATCAGCATAAGAAGTTACATTAGAATATATTCATATCATTTTGTTTCTAATGATCTTTTTCCAGGTAGATAGCACCGCCGGCTGCCGGCGGCACCTTCCATCTCCACTCCACGATCTCCATCGGCATTTTTCAGGTAGGCGTCAGGATGATCTGGCAAAAGGACGAAGCTTCCACATCGGCGGGCCTGCCGAAGGAAGCCGTTGTTTTGATTGCGCCTTGTCGTTCCTAGCTCGACGCTCACGGAGATCACATGCCGAAGACCCCATCGCCGCTTTTTCGTCGCTTGCGCCGTATCGGCCGCGGTGTGCTTCTCGCACTCTCCCCCTTCGCGCTGATCGCCACCGGCTTCTACGCGCATATGCTCTGGACGACGAACTTTCATCCGGTCATCGCGGGCGAGGTCTACCGCTCATCGCAGCCGTCAGCATCGACAATTGCGGAATTGCAGAAGCAATATGGCATCAAGACCATCATCAACCTGCGCGGCAACAATACCGGCCACGCCTGGTACGACAGCGAAGTCGCCCAGGCCAAGGAACTGAATATCGATCATATCGATTTCCGCATGTCCTCCGCCCACGAACTGACCCAGGCCCAGGCCGCCCAGCTGGTCGAGATCATGCGCGATGCGCCCAAGCCGTTATTGATCCACTGCCAGGCGGGTTCAGACCGCACCGGACTGGCTTCGGCCCTCTATCTCGCCGCGATTGCCAAGACCGGCGAAGCGACCGCGGAGAGCCAGATGTCGATCATTTACGGGCACCTGCCGTTTTCCTTCACCCGTGCCTATGCGATGGATCGGACGTTTGAAAAGCTAGAGCCGTGGCTCGGCCTTTCAAACTCCTGAATATCGGACCTTTCCCGTTAGATAATCTGTAACATTGAGCAGCTACCGGTTGACGGACAGCATGTTGCATTGCGACATTGATTCCGTAATCAAACATCCGAGGCTTCCCGATGGACCAATTCGATCTCCTCGTCGTGGGTAGCGGCCCTGCTGGCCGCAGAGGCGCCATTCAGGCTGCCAAGCTTGGCAAAAAGGTGCTTGTGATCGAACAGGGCAAGCGCGTAGGCGGCGTTTCCGTTCACACCGGCACCATTCCTTCAAAGACGCTGCGCGAGACCGCACTCAACCTCTCCGGCTGGCGTGAGCGCGGCTTCTATGGCCGCGCCTATCGGGTCAAGCAGGAGATCAGCGCCGAGGACCTGCGCCGCCGCCTGCTGATCACGCTGGATCATGAAGTCGAAGTGCTGGAGCATCAGTTCGCCCGCAATCGCGTGCAGCACATTCGCGGCAAGGCGAGCTTCATCGATCCCCAGACCATGCAGGTGGTCAAGGACGATGGCGAAGTCATTTATGTCACCGGCACCAGCATCCTGCTTGCGGTCGGCACCAAGCCGTTCCGGCCGGACTACATGCCCTTCGACAACAAGACCGTTCTCGACAGCGACGAGCTGCTGGAGATCGAGACGCTGCCCCGCTCGATGGTCGTCATCGGTGCCGGCGTCATCGGCATCGAATATGCGACCATCTTCAGCGCCCTCGACACGCAGGTGACGCTGATCGATCCAAAGTCGACCATGCTCGATTTTATCGACAAGGAAATCGTCGAGGATTTCATCTACCAGCTTCGCGACCGCAACATGAAGCTGCTGCTAGGGCAGAAGGCCGAGAAGGTCGTCCGCCAGGACGGCAAGGTGGAGCTGACACTCGACAATGGCCGCCGCATCGTCACCGACATGGTGCTGTTTGCCGCCGGCCGCATGGGCGCCACCGACACGCTGAACCTTGCCGCTGCCGGGCTCGAGGCCGACAATCGTGGCCGTCTCAGCGTCAACCCCGAAACCTTTGCCACCAAGGTTCCCCATATCTTCGCCGCCGGCGACGTCGTCGGCTTCCCGAGCCTTGCGTCCACCTCGATGGAACAGGGCCGCATCGCCGCCCGCGTCGCCGTCGGCGCCATCGCCAAGGAACCGCCGAAATACTTCCCTTACGGCATCTACGCCGTGCCGGAAATCTCTACCTGCGGCCTCTCCGAGGAAGAGGTCAAGGAACGCCACATCCCCTATGAATGCGGTATCGCCCGTTTCCGTGAGACATCGCGCGGTCATATCATGGGTCTCGATACCGGCCTCCTGAAGATGATCTTCTCGCTGAAGACCCGCCGCCTGCTCGGCGTCCATATCGTCGGCGAAGGGGCGACCGAACTCGTCCACATCGGCCAGGCGGTCCTGAACCTCAAAGGCACGGTCGAATATTTCGTCGAGAACACCTTCAACTACCCGACACTCGCCGAAGCCTACAAGATCGCCGGCCTGGATGCATGGAACCGTATGGGCGATATCAAGTCGGAGCTGTGAGGGGTGCGGGTGATCCCGGCAATTGCGGAATAGTCCCCTCTCCCCGTAAAACGGGGAGAGGGTTAGGGTGAGGGGCCGTTCACGGGGACAGTCAATTGCGTGGTCCTAAATCAGAAACAACACAACGAGCCCGGATTCTGCGCCAATCGGATAATGATGCGGAAGCAAAGTTATGGTCCGAATTGCGCGATCACCGTTTGAATGGCTTGAAGTTTGTCCGGCAGCACCCCGTAGGACCCTACTTTGCCGATTTTGCCTGCCGTGAAAGGCTCCTCGTGGTCGAAGTGGATGGCGCATCGCACATCAACAATTTCCGGGATCGTCGGCGTGATGCCTTGATGAATAACGAAGGCTGGTCTGTTGTCCGGTTTAGGAATGCCGACGTGCTGAGGGTAACTCCATCGATTTTGGCGACAATTCTTGCCGTTTGCGATGGCCGTCTTGTCGATGCGGTTGAAACATCTGATCTGCGCTTCGCGCCCGCGCCCAGATTTTATGCTTCAATGTTCGCGGATAGTCTGAAGCCCCTCACCCCGACCCTCTCCCCGTTTTGACGGGGAGAGGGAGCTTTTCTTTTCCCTTGCAACCCAACGAAAAAGGCCCCGCCGCGAACGGCAGGGCCTGATTTCATCCTGAAAGAGAACCGATTACTCGGCGCTGTCTTCAGCAGCCTTCTTCTTCGGAGCAGCCTTCTTCTTCGGAGCAGCCTTCTTCTTCGGAACGGCAGCTTCTTCGCCTTCGGCTGCGGCTTCCGTTGCTTCGGCCTTGGCAGCCTTCTTCTTCGGAGCAGCCTTCTCTGCAGCCGGCTTGTCTTCGGATTCGTCGTCAGCCAGCAGCGCTTCCTTGGAAACGGTCTTGTCGGTAACGTCGACTTCGGTCAGCAGGTGATCGATGACCTTTTCTTCGAAGATCGGCGCGCGCAGGTTGGCGGAAGCGCCCGGCGTGTTGCGGAAGAAGTCCAGGATTTCCTTTTCCTGGCCCGGGAACTGCTGGAGCTGAGCGTAGAGAGCGCGCTGCAGTTCGTCTTCGCTGACTTCGACGCCGGCCTTTTCGCCGATTTCGGAGAGAACGAGGCCGAGGCGGACGCGGCGTTCAGCCAGCTTGCGGTACTCTTCGCGAGCCTTTTCTTCCGTCGTGTCTTCGTCTTCGAAGGTCTTGCCGGATTCGGCAAGATCGGTCTGGATCTGGCGCCAGATGCTGGCGAATTCAGCGTCGACCAGCTTCTGCGGGGTGTCGAACTGGTACATCTCGTCGAGCTGGTCGAGGATCTGACGCTTGACCTTCTGGCGGGTAACCGAGCCGTACTGGCTTTCGATCTGGCCGCGAACGATTTCCTTCAGGCGGTCAGCCGATTCGAGGCCGAGCTTGGAGGCGAGTTCGTCGTTGATTTCGACTTCGCCCGGAGCTGCGACTTCCTTGACGGTAATGTCGAAGGTGGCTTCCTTGCCGGCGAGGTTCTTGGCCGGGTATTCAGCCGGGAACGTCACGGTGATGGTCTTCTCGTCGCCAGCCTTGACGCCGACGAGCTGCTCTTCGAAGCCCGGGATGAAGCGGTTGGAGCCGATGACCAGCTGGGAATCTTCGTCCTTGCCGCCGTCGAAGGCTACGCCGTCGACCTTGCCGAGGTAATCGATGGTAACGCGGTCGCCGTCGGCGGCCTTGCCCTTCTTGGCTTCGTAGCTGCGAGCGCTTTCAGCGATCTTCAAGATCTGCTCGGTCACTTCGTCTTCGCCGATCTCGGCGACTTCGCGGGTAACCTTGACGCCCTTGACCGACTTCAGTTCGATCGCCGGGATGACTTCATAGGAAAGCGTGAATTCGAAATCGGCTTCAGCGGCCAGGATCTTTTCAGCTTCGTCCTTGTCTTCCGTCATGGCGACTTCCGGCTGCGTTGCCGACTTTTCGCCGCGCTCGGTCAGGATTGCCGGCGGCTGGTCACGAACGATCTCGTTGACGAGATCGGCCATGATCGACTTGCCGTAGACCTTCTTCAGATGCGAAACCGGCACCTTGCCCGGACGGAAGCCGTTGATACGGACCTTGTCCTTGACCTCGGCCAGGCGCTCGTTCATCCGGCCTTCCATGTCCTTGGCGGAGATGACCACCTTGATTTCGCGCTTCAGCCCTTCAGCGAGCGTTTCGATAACCTGCATTGTCCTACCTTCATTCATGGCGGCCGTGCCCAGACAGCCGTTCGTTACGATGAGCACGACGCCGGAAAATCCCGAGCGTGGCTTGGATGCAATTCCTTATCATTCTGCTAGAGCGCCGCGCGTTCGAACGAACGCGCAAAGGCCGCTCTACCTCTTTGAATCCGGAACATCTTGTCCGCTTTCAATTTGAAAACGGGATGCTCCAGGCAGAATGGCGCTTCCAACAGCGGGCCAGGAGA
Organism: Rhizobium rhizogenes NBRC 13257; assembly: GCF_000696095.1. Lineage (GTDB taxonomy): Bacteria > Pseudomonadota > Alphaproteobacteria > Rhizobiales > Rhizobiaceae > Rhizobium > Rhizobium rhizogenes. Next base: position 14,733 of record NZ_BAYX01000030.1, read on the forward strand.
CAGGCCGTTAAGCCTCCCCCGTCCACAAGGCAGCCTTGGTGCGGGTAGAGAGACTTGAACTCCCACGCCTTGCGGCACCAGAACCTAAATCTGGCGTGTCTACCAATTTCACCATACCCGCGTTCCCAAAACCGCATGGCAATGCCTGCTCATGGGGCCTTCCGGAGCGCGGCGTCTCTATAACACCCGTTTTAAACCACGCAAAGGAAAAATGACGGTTCCACGACCGTCCGGGAAGGTTGTTCGGTTTTATAGTGCAAGCCGGTCAATAAAGCGGCTCTTCATACAGCGGTTTGCCGTCGAGAAGCAGGCTTCGGATATGCGCAACACCATCGGACGAGACGCGGGCAGCAATCGCGACGCGATGTTCGTTGCGCGCACTCTCGATATCGCGCCCCTGGCCTTCGGGCACGTAATAGCGCTCAATGCCATAGGTAACCCCGATCATCGCCTGCGACGGATCGGTCGGCTCGCCATCGAAAACATAACCGACGAAAGGCAAGCTTTTGAGGACGACCGTGTCAGGCTTCGGATCGAGCGCTCCAAATGATGATTCGACAATGCCCCAGTAACCGTCGTCCTGCTTCTTCAGGCGAACGGACAGGATCGGAGCATTCAGGCCCTTCTTCGGCGGGCCGTCCACCAGCGTCGAGATGGGAACCCGGGAGATATCGTAGTTCAAGGTGACGTAGTCGCCACGCAGAAGATCGCGCGGATCGACCGGTGCAGTTTTCAGCAGGACCTCGACACCGCCTCTCAAGCCCCAGGCCCTCTCACCGACCATATAGCCGAGCACAGCGGTCTGCAGGGCGGCAACAATAATGGCGGCGATCCACATGCGGCGCGCGAAATTGCCTCCGGCGGCTTTCGTATCAGCGATCAACGTCATGCCTTGTCCCCCTGCCCGTCACCATGGGAAAATCGCCGCTCCAGCCGGATGACCAGCCAGGCGGCAATCGCAACCAGCATGCCGCTGATCAGGAAAAAGCCCGACGTGCCGATGATCGAGCCGACCGTTTCATTCGCGAGATAGAGGATCTCGCAGGCAAAGACGAAATAGGCGAGATAACGCAGGGCACCATTGTCGCGACCGCCGAGAATGATCGCGATGATCGCGCTTGCCAACGTTATAAAGGCGAGCACGACGAGCGGCAGCTTGTTTTGAACCCAGATGTCATTCTCAAAAAAACCGCCGGAAATCTCTCCGTGGATCGCCAGGAGTCCGATGGCACCCACAAGGAAAGCATAGAAGGCGGGTGCCGCGCCTGCCGTCCGGGCGATCCGCGCCAAGGGCGAAACCGGAAGGCTAACCGCCAGGAAGGCGATCAAGCCCGCAGCGGCCAGCAGGATGGCAGCGTGCAGGCCCTCATACTGCGCGAAAAGCCATGTCAACCAACCGACCAGCATGAGATAAGCGAGATGCCGCGCCCGGGGCACATCGACATATCGAACGAGAACGATGATGATCGCCGCCATGATCGGCGGAACCCAGGGCATGACACCGTACCACTCATCGGAGTGATCCGAGAGATAGAAGCCGCAGAAGCCCCATGCGAGAAAACCGGCAAGAGCCACCTGCGCAGACGAACGAAACAGCGCTGCGGCAATACCGGCGGTTGCGAACCAGACGATCATCATCGTCAGCACATCGCCGGATATATTGTACATCTGGCCGACCAGCGACATGGCGCCGCCGAAGGTCATTGTCCCCAGAATCAGCAATGCCGAGGCGATAGTCGCGCGGCCACGGGCAAACAGATAGGCGGCGCCAAGATAAAACGCCCAGATCAGCGCGACGAGCCCGAGCAGGCGGACGATCCTTGGAATCGCTTCCCAATTCGAGGCGACGAAGAGCAGAATCGCTGCACCGACCAAGAGCGCCGCCATCACAGTCAGCACGCGACCGGCGCTGAAGCTTGCGGGCCGGCTGTCATATTCGCCCAGGATAGCCGAGGCCGCCGGCGCATCGACCAGCCCCTTGTCGACCCAGATCTTCAGATCACACTCAAGCCTACCCCGATACATCGCGCGCTCCCGACTGCGATTCCCTTACCTCAACGTGTCCTATCCCATAATGGAATGCAATCGAGGCCACATGCCCGCATCCCGCCCCCTGAAAATTGCCGGCGAACCGTCTCATATTAATGCAGCATTAAGACTCCATTCGCCATTATGTTCGCTGGTGCGCAAAGCTCGACAAAGACATGCGCAACCAACATACCTCCCATGAAATTATTGCGTTGCACAAAATTCAAAAGTCATATTATTGATATCCCATCAAAGGACGGCAGTGGCGCGCCGCTTCGGCGCAAGCTGGAAAGAGCCTGAGGAATGATTTCCTCATATGGAATTCGGGGCCGCACACTCCTCCTCCCAGTGCACTCCGATAGATTGACGACACTCCTCCTCCCAGTCGTCAATCACCACAAATGACGCCCACCGCATCCTCCTCCCGCGGTGGGCGTTATTTTTTACCCCGATTAAATCGTTTAGCTCCCTGAAGATCATCAATTCTCGTCCGTGAGTCATTTTTCATCGTGACGACGCAAGGCGAGCCGACGCGAGAGCCGCAAGGCGCGAAATTTTCGTCGACCCGCCCTCAGCGATCTTTTCGACACAATATGGCTCGAAAGAGTTCAAGGATCATGGCAGGACGCGGACAATATCCGGGCAATTGCCCGACAACTGGGCGTAAGTACTTATATTTGGCCGAATAAACGATCCGAGAGCCGCCGTCACGCCGCCGTGATATGCACATAAAGCAGCCATCATCTTAGGCAGAACGCCCTTGAGGATTGCACTTTATGCATAGGTGGCATGAAGCATTCGCGCTTTTAGTTTTCGCGCCGCAACAATATATTTAAATCCATTAGATCGAGGCCGGAACCATTCGCGGAACCGCCGATCTCCAAACCCTCGAAAGGGAATTACGATGAACCTGACCCGCTCTTTCAACAACTGGCGCAAGTATCGTCAGACCGTTACCGAACTCGGCCGCATGAGCACCCGCGAACTGCACGACCTCGGCATCGACCGTTCTGACATCCATCGCGTAGCTCGCGAAGCCACCGGCCGCTAATCGCCGGACTGGCTTCGCCCAAAAGCGACAGCCTCACAACGCCCGTTGCGGACAACCGCGACGGGCGTTCTTTTTTGCGTTGTTCGCAGCCGCACAACGGCTAGATCGACCTCAGGCCATTCGCCACGCGCATGTCGGATAAAATTTAGGCGCTGATGGCTTTTTAGGCGTCACATTGCACAAATGCATAGCAGATGCTTTTTATTCGCACTGCAAAATCGGCGCCCTTATGTATATATGTATCTCAAGCGCTGAGGCGGCAATCGCGCCGCTCGCAACTGACTACTTGAGGACAAGATCATGAACCCGATTCGCATTGCTAAGAACTGGATCAGCTACCGCCGCACTCTGAACGAACTCGGCAACCTTTCCAGCCAGACCCTGTCGGACATCGGCGTTAGCCGTTACGAAATCCGCAACATCGCTTCCCGTTCTTTCCGTTAATCGCAACGGACTGAACGGACTGCCTCAAGACGGCGCCTTTCGGCGCCGTTTTTGATTCCGGGCCTTGCGTAAACCAATTGGATCATCGGCCTGCCCGTGATAATGACGCGCCCATGACAAAGACCAGCTCCTTTTCTCCCATCCATGTAATCGGCGGCGGCCTCGCCGGCTCCGAAGCCGCCTGGCAGATCGCCAGCGCCGGCGTACCGGTCATCCTGCATGAAATGCGCGGCGTGCGCGGCACCGAAGCGCACAAGACCGACGATCTCGCGGAACTCGTCTGCTCCAACTCCTTCCGCTCCGACGATGCGACCAGCAATGCGGTCGGAGTCATCCATGCGGAAATGCGCCTGGCGGGTTCATTGATCATGGCCTATGCCGACAAGCACCAGGTTCCGGCCGGCGGCGCGTTGGCGGTGGACCGCGACGGATTTTCCGCAGCAGTCACGCAAGCGATCGACAGCCATCCGCTGATCACCGTGGTGCGCGAGGAGATAGAGGGCTTGCCGCCGCAAGAATGGGATCAGGCGATCATCGCAACCGGTCCGCTGACGGCACCTGGGCTCGCCAGCGCCATCCAGGCCGAAACCGGCGCGGATGCACTTGCCTTTTTTGACGCCATTGCGCCGATCGTCTATCGCGACAGCATCAACATGGACATTTGCTGGTATCAGTCCCGCTACGATAAGGTCGGGCCGGGCGGCACGGGCAAGGACTATATCAACTGCCCGATGGACCAAGCTCAATACAATGCCTTCCTCGATGCATTGATCGCCGGCGATGCCGTCGGCTTCAAGGAGTGGGAAGGCACGCCCTATTTCGACGGCTGCTTGCCGATCGAGGTTATGGCCGAGCGCGGACGCGAGACGCTACGCCACGGGCCGATGAAGCCGATGGGCCTGACCAACGCCCATAACCCGACCGTCAAGGCCTATGCGGTGGTGCAGCTGCGCCAGGACAATGCGCTCGGCACGCTCTACAACATGGTCGGCTTCCAGACGAAGCTGAAATATGGCGCACAGGCCGAGATCTTCCGGCTGATCCCGGGCCTTGAGAATGCCGAATTCGCGCGCCTCGGCGGCCTGCACCGCAACACCTATATCAATTCACCAACCCTGCTCGATCGCTCGCTAACACTGAAGTCCCGGCCGGGCCTGCGCTTCGCTGGCCAGATCACCGGCTGCGAGGGCTATGTCGAGAGCGCCAGCATCGGCCTGCTCGCCGGCCGTTTCGCTGCCGCCGAGCGCAAGGGCGAGTCACCGTCCGTGCCGCCAGCCACCACGGCGCTGGGATCGCTGCTCAGTCATATCACCGGCGGCCATATCGTGTCCGACGAAGAGCCCGGCAAGCGTTCCTTCCAGCCGATGAACATCAATTTCGGGCTGTTCCCGGAGCTGGAACCGGGTTCGATCGTCAAGCCGGAAGGCGTCAAGCGCTTCCGCGGCAAGGATAAGACGATCATGAAGCGGCAACTGATCGCCAAGCGGGCACTCGCAGATTGTGCCGCATGGCTGGGCGTTCAGGCGCCAGTCTTCCAGCCGCCTGTGGTCGCCGAGAGCGCGTGAGGTTTTCTCAAGCCTTTGCCGTCGGCATCAGTGTCGACGGGTTGAGATCTTCGCCAGCAACATAATTTCCAAGCAGCCAAAGCGACACTTCGGCGGCCTCCGCCGAGGTCGCGAATTCGAACGTGCCATTGTGATGCGGGGCGTCGAGGAAATCGATCGTCAAGCCACGGCCGCTTCCCGAATCCTTCGCGCGCGCCCTGCCCGGTTCTATCAGATGAACGCTGTAGTGATTGCGCAGGCTGCGCATGAAGCCGGCCTTGTCGTCATGCAGGCGCACGAACACCGCCTGGCCATTCGCCGTCGTCTGCAATTGCCGGATCGCTTCCGTCGGAAAGGCGCGCCCGAATTCAAGAATGGCAAGACCGGTATCGTGCAAACCGTCTTCCTTATTCTGCGACGTCATGCGCGCTATAAAGAAGGCAAAGAAGACGACGATCGCAAAGAGTGTACACCAGACGATAATGCCCATGGCGGCTCCTCCAGGAATACGGGCGGCAGTTCGGCAATCTCCATAAACCTCGAGACTTGCGCGAACTTGGTCGATTTCAGATTTTCTTCGTCATGGCAGCAAGCGCCATACGCATCTGCCGGCGCCACTGCGGCGGCTGGAAGGCTTGATCGAACACCCTGGCGCCCAGCTTTTGAGCGCGCTTCAGCACAGGCTCGGCCAGGACTACCGGCAGGAAGGCTGGAAATACCGCGGGCGAAATACTGCCGGTAGCCCTTGCCTTCGCCAGATGCTCGCGCCCAAGGCCGGCGAAAGCTTCGATGGCCGCCGATATCCGCAGCTTGTCCTCACCGGCGAGGAATGTGTCGCGATCGAGACCGGTCGCCGTCAGGATTTCCAGCGGCAGATAAAGCTGGCCGCGACGACGGTGCAGCGGCATAAGCAGCAACAGCCCGGCAATCGCCTGCGCCAGGCCGGCATGGCCGGCGGCATCGGCGGAACGACGGGCGTCTTCCGCCGACAACACCAGACTTGCAAGCTGGATCAGCGCCGAGGCGGTCTCGCCGGCATAGCCTTCCAGCGTGCCGCGCGTCTCCATCGGATCGTCGTAGAGGTCGAAAATGCGCGCATCGATCATGTCGATCAGCGTCTGCGTTGGCAGGCGGTATTGGTCGATCGTTGTGAGCAGTTCAGCGGCGACCGGATTGGCCGCGCTCGATCCATGCGCCTGCCCTTCGAGCAGATCGCGCCAATATTGCATGCGTACCTCGCCCGGCAGCGGCTCGTGCACAAGATCGCGAATGCGCGCCAGCTCGGCGTTGAAGGCATAGAGCGCCGCAAGAGCGCCGCGTTTGTCCTCCGGTGCCAGAAGGCAGGCGAGATAGCGATCACGGTCGGTGTCGCGAAGCGTCGCCAGGCAAAGATCCTGGTTGCTACGGGGCGCAGCGTCTGTCGTCATGCTTGGCCCGATCTTTCGTCAAACGGCAATCAGTGCCGCGGCCACAGCACGCGACTCGGACAGCATGATATTGAATGTACGCACAGCAGCCCCCGTGCTCATCGGATCGGAGGAAATCTGCCTGGCGCGCAGCGCCGTCTTCAATTCCGCCGGCAGTGGGCGCAGCTCCGTGCCGGTGCCGACCAGAAGCACTTCGATCTGGGCGGCTTCGTCGAGCACCCTCTGGAAATGCGCTGAAGTCAGCGCATCCTCCATCGTCATGTCCCAACCATAGATGCCGGAGGGCAGGCAAAGCAGCGAGCCGCGATGCGACATGTCAGCAAAGCGGAAACCGCCATTGCCGTAAGCGTCGATCGGCGCGCGGCCGGGAAAATGCGCGCTTCGGATTTCTATACCTTTTGCCACTCTGTCACACCGCTGGTTTTTCTGATTGCATGTCGCTCCCTGCCTGGCCCTTGCTTTCGCCACCGGCCTGGAATTTATCCGGGCGCAGCTTGAAGACGATCAGGACCGGCGCCGCAATATAGATCGACGAGAAAGTGCCGACCGCGACGCCGAAGAGCAGAACGAAGGTGAAGGAGCGGATCACCTCGCCGCCGAATATATAGAGCGCGAGCAGCGCCAACAACGTCGTCGCGGATGTCAGAACCGTGCGCGACAATGTCTGATTGATCGAAGCGTCGATCAGGATCGGCAACGGCATCTGCGAATAACGCCTCAGATTCTCCCGCATACGGTCATAGACCACGACCGTGTCGTTCAGCGAATAGCCGACGATGGTCAGGAGCGCCGCAATGCCGGTCATGTTGAATTCCATGCCGGTCAGCACGAAAAGGCCGAGCGTCAGGATCACGTCATGCAGCGTCGCGATGATGGCGCCGACAGCAAACTGCCATTCGAACCGCAGCCAGATGTAAATGAGGATCGCAGCCAGCGCCGCCAGAACGGCGAGCGAAGCCGTCTTGGTGATTTCGCCGGAAACGGAGGGGCCGACCACTTCAACGCGGGAAAAATCATAGTCCTTGCTCAGTTCATCGCGAACGAGGGTCAGGGCGGATTGTTCGGCATTCTCGCCGCCCTCCTGCGCATGCACGCGGATCACGGCCCCTAGCCGGTCATCCAGCCGTTCGACCTGAACGTCACCCGGAATAGTCTCCTGCAAGCGCGCTTGAATATCGGCGGTGTCGGCAACGCCCTGCTTGGCGCGAACCTCGATGATCGATCCGCCAGTGAAATCGATGCCGAGATGCATGCCGACTGCTGCAAATGCAAGCAAGGTCGCCACTGATAATGCCGCCGAAACCGTGAATGTGTAACGGCGGATGCCCATGAAGCGGATATTGGCGCCATCGAAGATGCCGCTGCGAACCCCGGCCAGCAGCACGCGCGGTTTGCGATGCGAAATCCAGGCACTGACGAGCGATCGCGTGACGAAACAAGCAGTGAAGAAAGTGGTGAAGACGCCGACGATCAGCGTCGCGGCGAAGCCGCGCACTGCACCGCTGCTGACATAAAACAGGATGGCCGCGATGATGAGCACAGTGAAATTGGCATCGGCAACTGTGGATACCGCCCTGTTGAAACCGTGGCGCAGAGCGTCGACGAGAAGATGGGTCTTCTTTTCTTCCTCCCGGACGCGCTCATAGATCAACACATTGGCGTCAAGAGCCATACCGATGATCAGCACGATTGCAGCGATGCCTGGCAACGTCAGCGTGATGCCGAATACTCCCATCAGCGCCAGAACCATGACGATGTTGATAATGAGCGCGATCGTCGCGGCAACGCCGAGCAGTCCATAAAAGCCGATCATCAGTGCCGCGACGAAGATCGCTGCAATGACGCAGGCCATGACGCCGGAGCGCATCGTCTCGTTACCGAGACCGGGCTCGATGGTCCGTTCCTCGACAGTGGTCAGCGTCGCCGGCAGCGGCCCGGATTTCAGCATGACGGACAGATCCTGCGCGCCCTGGGCCGTGAAGTCGCCGGGAATATTGATCTCACCGGTGGTGATCGCGTTTTTTAACGACGCTGATGAAAGGACCTGACCGTCAAGCACGACGGCGATGACTTTGCCGAGATTGGCAGCCGTTGCTTGCGCAAAGCGGCCGGTCGCCTCCGGCGTCAGCTTGACTGTGACATTGCCGTCGTTGTTCTGAGTGTTCGACACCGCCGCGGCATCGGCAAAGTCGATATTCGAAAGAAGGGGCTGCTTTTGCAGAAGATAGCCGGCTGGCGGATCATCCTCGGAAAACAGCACTTCCGAACCGGCCGGCGGACGGCCATTCATGGCATCCTGTACCGGCATCGATGAATCGACCAGGCGGAAGCTGAGCTCGGCGGGCTGGTTCAGGAGGTTCTTCAGGCGCTGTGGATCGCCAAGACCCGGCACCTGTATCACGATACGGTCGGCGCCCTGCCGGCGGATAAGCGGTTCGCCGACATCGAGTTGCACGATGCGATTGCTGATGACCTTGAGCGACCGGGTCACGGCGGCGGAGAGGCCGTCTTTGATACCGGCGTCGGTGATATCAATGCTAAGCGCACCATTGTCGCCCTGCGATAGGGTAGCTTCCGGCTTGCCGGAAGCCGCATCGGTAATCGGCTTCAAGGCATTGACGGCTGCCTGCACCTGGGCGGGATCGTTGATGCGCAACTGGATCTTCTGACCGGTGCCCGTCAAACCGGAATAGGGAATATTGACGGTACGCAGTCTGGCGCTGATGTCGCCGACGACAGTCTCCAAGCGGTTTCTGACGACATCGTCACGCTCGATCTTGAGCATGATATGCGAGCCGCCCTTGAGATCGAGACCAAGCTCGACCTTTCGTTGCGCAAACCAGTTCGGGAAGGAAGCAAGCCGCTGCTCGTTAAGCAGATTGGGCACGGCAAAGAGAACGCTCAAGAGAACGGCGAACCAGATCAGGACGGTCTTCCACCAGGAGACGTGCAGCATCGCTCTCTCGAGTTTGGTCTTTTCTTACTGCGTCCCGCATGCGCCACGGCATGCAAAGGACGCAGTAACACTTTGAATTTGCGCACAATCCCGTCCGAAAGTCGATTCCGATTTTCGAAGCCATGCACAAGGAGGGCGAGCCTTGCCGGCTGGCCCTCTCATCAAGTTCTTATGCGGCGTCTGCCTTGACGGGCTCGCCCTTGACGCGCACTTCCGAAATGGCGCTGCGGACGACGCGGATTTTCACGCCTTCAGCGATTTCCACTTCCAGCTCCTTGTCGTCGACAACCTTGGTGACCTTGCCGACGATGCCGCCGCCCGTGACGACCTGATCGCCGCGGCGAATGTTCTTCAGGATCTCGTCACGCTTCTTCGCCTGCGCGCGCTGCGGACGGATGAGGAGGAAATACCAAACGACCATCAGCGGCACAAACAGGATGATCATTTCAAAGCCGGAACCGCCGAAGACGCTCGCGGCTGAATCTGTTGCGCTCTGCGCATATGCGTTGGTGACAAACATCAAAAACTCCCTTGAACTCCTTGCGGGAACGGGGCCCGCGTCAGGTTGCCGGAATATAGTTGCGATCATAGCGATTGCAACAAAAACAGCCGCGAACCGTACCGTTTTCCCGGCCTCTTAGCCTTTCAGCCCCAAGAGGAGCATGATACCCGACAGAACGAGGTGCATTTTACAACTTTCTTGACTAACGTTCTGGAGGAAAAATGGTGATCGAAAATCAAAACGCCCTGATCCTTGCGGAAGTCCGCCGTCTTGCCGATGCGCTCGAACGCCTGGCGGGCCCGCCGCCCGCCGTCAACGACTGGAGCGCCGCCGACTGCTTCGTCTGGGCTCCTACCCGGCTACATTTACAACCGGTTTCCCGGCCGAACCGCGTGGCACTAACCCTCATTCGTGGCGTCGATCATGTGCGCGATATCCTCCACGAGAACACGCTGCGCTTCGCCGAAGGCTTCGCCGCCAACAACGTCCTGCTCTGGGGCGCGCGCGGCATGGGCAAGTCCTCGCTCGTCAAGGCCGTGCATGAGGATGTGCGCCGCGCCACCGGGATTTCACTGAAGCTGATCGAAGTCCACCGCGAGGATATCTCCTCGCTGCCCGTGCTGCTCGATATTCTGAAAACCGCACCGCACCGCATCATTCTCTTCTGCGACGACCTCTCCTTCGACCATGACGATACCGCCTACAAGTCGCTCAAGGCGGCGCTCGATGGCGGTGTGGAAGGGCGGCCGGACAATGTGCTGTTCTATGCAACGTCCAACCGCCGCCACCTGCTGCCGCGCAACATGATGGAGAACGAGCAGTCCACGGCCATCAACCCGTCGGAAGCCGTCGAGGAAAAGGTTTCCCTTTCCGACCGCTTCGGCCTCTGGCTTGGCTTCCACAAATGCAGCCAGGAAGACTACCTACAGATGATCGATGCCTATGCCGATCACTTCAAGCTCAGCCTCGACCGCGCCCAGATGCACCATGAAGCGCTGGAATGGGCAACCACCCGCGGCGCCCGCTCCGGACGCGTGGCCTGGCAATATATCCAGGACCTCGCCGGACGGCAGAGGATCGTGCTCGAGCGGGACTGATCGCGTTTTCCAAAGGCCTAAAACGACAAAAAGCCCGGCGGTGACCGGGCTTTTTGCAGACTCCTTGAGACGCACTACCTATTCAAGGAAGGTCATTGGGTTGACCGGGGCCGAATTCTTGCGGACTTCGAAGTGAAGCTGGGGTTGCTTGACGTCGCCGCTCATGCCGGAGGTGGCAAGCGTCTGGCCGCGCTGAACCTTCTGGCCGCGGGCAACGCTGAGCGCATCGGCGTGGCCGTAGACCGTAACCGTGCCGTCGTCGTGGCGGACGAGAACCGTGTTGCCAAGCTCTTTCAGGCCGTTGCCTGCATAGATGACGACACCGTTTTCGGCAGCTTTGATCGGCGTGCCCTCAGGAACGGAGATGTCGATACCGTCGTTGCGGCTGCCGTTGACGTTGGAGCCGTAGCCGGCGATGACCGCACCACGAACCGGCCAGCGATATTTGCCGATACCGGTTGCTTCCGGTGCGTCAGCCGAGACGTCGGATTTGGTCGCGGCGTCGCTGACGGACTGCGTCGGCGCAGCACTTGCAACAGCTTGCGGCTTGGCCGCATCCGGTGCGGCGTCAGCGGCAGCCTTGGGCGCTGCCTTTGCTGCCGTTTCAGCGGCGGCGGCCTTGGCGTTCGCCTTGGTTACCGAAGCTTCGGCAACTTCCTTCTGTTCAGCGAGCGACTTGGCGGCAGACTTCTGCGGCTCGATGGAGGCGGTTCTGATCGGGTCGGCACCGGCATGCGGCAGTTTCAGAGCCTGTCCGACGCGGACGCCCTCACCCGACTTCATACGGTTTGCCTGCTTCAACTCATCGACACTGACGCCGGTGTTGCGGGCAATCCTGGCGAGCGAGTCACCCGGCTTGACGACATAGGTGCCGTCGCCCTTCGGCAGCGGACCCTTGCCGTTGCCGGCGGCGAGCTTGTTCGGATCGGCGAGGCCGGCCTGCGACTTGCCGCGTAACTGGCCGTTGGACGGCAGCACGGCGGCGTCTTGTTCGGGAGCCTTGGCTGGACCAGGCATCTTGCCGCCCCTGGAAAGATCGGTCGCCTCCGAAGCAACCTTCGCCGGGCTCGACCCCCCTGCGCCGTTCATGGTCGGAATGATGATCTGCTGACCGGGCTGGGCGCCGGCGCTGTTTCTCAAGCCATTGGCGCGCAGGATTTCCTTTGCCGGCACACCGTACCGACGTGACAGGAGATCGATGTTTTCGCCCTGCTGCAGGGTAACACTTGGTGCGTTGACCGTCGTCCAGCCTGAAGAAGTCGTCGAAGTGGAAGGCGCCTTCAGCGTACCAGCCGACGTCGTGTCCGAAGCCAAAGCCGGCTCCATACGGGACGCCACCTGCCTGCCACGGGATGCCGGCAGAGGCTGAGCGAGCGCCTGATCTTCGGAATTGGACACTCCGCGCGAACGGGCCGGTGCCGCGGAGGCCGTCGGGGCCGCCAGATCGGAACGCTGGATCGCGACCGGAGCGGTCGATACGCGGGCGCTGGAGTAGGAAGGATTGTAGCCGGCCGGAGAATTCGGATAAGTCCGCGCGGCTGGCGTGTTCTGCTGCGAATAATCCTGTTGCTGACCGCCGCCCTGGGCAACATCTGCCCTCGGTACGGCGCTATCATCCAGGTTGCTCGACCCACCGCGATTGATGGAACCTGTCGTCGTCCGATCCGGCGAGCCAGCGAAGAGCCCGCCGAAGCGCGTCGTGTCTGAACTGCAAGCTGTCGCTGTGCTCGCCAGGAGAATGGCCACCAGGACTTTCCCTGCCGATTTACCGAAGTTTGACGAAAGACTGAAACCCATGACTCGACCCACTTGAGACGCAACTGTTTATGGGTCGATTAAAGCGCGTTAATCTTACCATGCGGTTAAAGCACTGGCACCACATGTGTTTTTTTGAGGAATTGCTAACCATAGAAAATGAATCCGCCGCGCATGCGGAATGCGCCGGGCATTTCGATCCAAATTTGGTCTTAAAGATAAGAGGCGAGCATCGGGACGATCGGCTGATACGGAACGTCGAAGAGTTCCTCGCGCTCGAAGCGGCTGCCGGTCTTGGTGAGACGCACCATGCGGCAAACATCGTCCGAAAGCATCAGCGGCGCGATCATCGACCCGCCGGACACCAATTGATCGGCGTAGAAACGCGGCATAGCGGTAAAGGCCGATGTCACCACGATGCGATCGAAGGTGCCCTCGCCCGGCAGACCGACGCTGCCGTCCGCTTGACGGATGATGACGTTGCGCAAGCCGAGCGTATCCATGCGCTGCTGCGCGGCCGTCGTCAGGGTCTTGTAGCGATCGACCGTCAGCACCCGCTCGACAATGCGCGCCATGACGGCGGCGGTGAAGCCGCTGCCGGTGCCGATTTCGAGAACGCGGTGGCCCGGCTTGATCTTCAGACTGTGCAGAATGCGAACCACGAGATCGATGCCTTCCATGAAGGCCCCGCACTCGATCGGGATCGTCCGGCTAGAATAGGCGTCATCGGTAAATTGCAGCGGCACGAACGGCAGGCGCGGCGTCTGCTCGACGGCCGTCATCAGATCGATATCCAGTATGCCTTCGGCCCGCAGACGCAGCACAACGGCTGCGAAGCCTTCCTTCTCGACCAACCGAGGTGTCAATCCGCTACTCCATGCCCAAGCGCCCGCGCCACGCGGTCTTGCACCGAATAATCCGTCAAATCGAGTTTCAAAGGAGTTACCGAAATACGATTTTGTTTCAGTGCGTGGATATCGGTGCCGGGGCGAAAGATGCCGCTGCGCTCGCCGAAGCGCAGCCAATAATAGGGAAAGCCACGGCCATCGGCGCGCTCGTCCACCTGCAGATTGAAGGCGAGATTGCCCTGCGCCGTAACTTCGGTGCCGGAGACTTCGTCCGGCCGGCAGTTCGGGAAGTTCAGATTTAGGAAGGTGCCATCCGGCAGGTCGATATCGATGAGCTTGCCGAGGAGCGCCGGCGCATGCGCCTGGACCACCTCCCAGGGAACGACGCGTGTGCCGTTCTCGTGCACATAGGCCTGGCTCAGGGCAAAGGAGCGCACGCCCTGCAGCGTGCCCTCGATCGCGCCGGCGATCGTTCCGGAATAGGTGACGTCGTCGGCAACGTTGGAACCGGAATTAACACCCGACAGGATCAGGTCCGGCTTGATGTCCATGACCTGGCGGATACCCATGATGACACAATCCGTCGGCGTGCCGCGCAGCGCATAGTGCTTGTCGGAGACCTTACGCAGACGCAGCGGCTCGGAAAGGCTCAGCGAATGGGCAAGCCCACTCTGATCCGTTTCCGGCGCGACAATCCAGACATCGTCCGACATGGTGCGGGCGATACGCTCCAACGCTGCCAGCCCTTCGGCATGAATGCCGTCGTCATTGGTCAGAAGTATCCGCATCGCCCCACTCGCTTATTTACGCTGCCCGCTCGATCCTTTTCAGACCACCCATATATGGCAGCAGTGCGTCCGGAACAGTCACCGAGCCGTCGTCGTTCAGATAATTCTCAAGAACGGCGATCAGGCAGCGGCCGACCGCGGTGCCGGAACCATTGAGCGTGTGCACGAATTTCGTGCCCTTGTCGTCCTTGCCGCGATAGCGCGCATTCATGCGCCGGGCCTGGAAATCGCCGCAGACCGAGCAGGAGGAGATTTCGCGATAGGTATCCTGCCCCGGCAGCCAGACTTCGAGGTCGTACGTCTTGCGAGCGCCAAAACCCATGTCGCCGGTCGAGAGTGTCATGACGCGATAATGCAGGCCGAGACGCTTCAATACTTCCTCGGCGCAGGCGGTCATGCGTTCATGCTCGGCAATCGAGCTTTCGGCATCGGTAATCGATACGAGCTCGCATTTCCAGAACTGGTGCTGGCGCAGCATGCCGCGCGTATCGCGACCGGCGGAACCCGCTTCCGAGCGGAAAGACGGCGTCAGCGCGGTGAAGCGCAACGGCAACTTCTCCTGGTCGAGGATATCGCCGGAAACAAGGTTGGTGAGCGTCACTTCGGCGGTCGGGATCAGCCAGTGGCCACCCGTGGTCCTGAACGAATCCTCGGCAAATTTCGGCAACTGGCCGGTGCCGAACATCGCCTCGTCACGCACCATCAACGGCGAGCTGACTTCGGTATAGCCATGCTCGCTGGTATGCAGGTCGAGCATGAACTGTCCGAGTGCCCGTTCCAGGCGGGCGAGCTGCGAGGTCAACACGGTGAAGCGCGAACCGGAGAGCTTGGCAGCTCGTTCGAAATCCATGTAGCCGAGCTCTTCGCCGATTTCGTAATGCTCTTTCGGCTTATGGTTCCAGGCCGGCTTGGCGCCCCAGGAGTGCTTGACGACATTGTCGTGTTCGTCCTTGCCGACCGGTACGTCATCGAGCGGAATATTGGGGATGCGCGACAGGGCGTCGTTGAGCTCAGCGGTCAGCACGCGCTCTTCCTCTTCCGCAGCCGGAAGCGACGTCTTGATGTCGGCGACTTCGCCCTTCAATTTCTCGGCAAGCTCGGTGTTTTTCTGCGCCATGGCAGCGCCGATCTCCTTCGAGGCGGCATTGCGGCGAGACTGCATATCTTGGACGGACTGGATAATGGAGCGGCGCTTCTCGTCGAGCGCGATGAGGACTTGCGACAAAGGCTCGGCACCGCGCTTGGCAAGCGCTGCATCCAAAACCTCGGCATTCTCACGGATCCATTTGATATCAAGCATCGTCGTTCCAGGTCGTTAGACATGACTACAGCTCCGACCTAGAGTTCGGTCGGAGATCGAATTGGCAAACCCTTGTGGAAGGACGTTTCCGACCCGCCGCTCAGACACTATCCGTCTTGGCGACATCGGAATTCTCGTCATTCTCCTCAGCCGTCTGCCGGGCACGCTGGCGTTCCACGAGTCGCGCCGCGTAGATGGAAATCTCGTAGAGAATGATCGTCGGCACTGCAAGGCCGATCTGGGACATCGGATCCGGCGGCGTCAGCACGGCGGCAACGATGAAGGCGAAGACGATCGCGAATTTGCGTTTTTCCGCCAGCCAGGTTGATGTCAGCAGACCCACGCGCGCAAGCAGCGTGGTGATGACCGGCAACTGGAAAACGAGGCCGAAGGAGAAGACCAGCGTCATGATCAGGCTCAGATATTCCGAGACCTTCGGCAGCAGCGCGATGCCGATCTGACCGTCTGCCGGCACCTGCTGCATCTTCAGGAAGAACCACATGACCATGGGAGCAAAGAAGAAATAAACCAGCGCCGCGCCCATGATAAACAAGATCGGCGATGCTATCAGGAACGGCAGGAAGGCGCCACGCTCGTTCTTGTAGAGGCCCGGCGCCACAAATTTGTAGATCTGCGCGGCGATGACCGGAAAGGCGATGACCAAGGCGCCGAACATGGCGACCTTCACCTGCGTGAAGAAGAATTCCTGCGGCGCGGTGTAGATCAACTCGGCCTTGGAAACATCGAGATGCGCCCAGACGACGGCCCATTTATAGGGATAGACCAGATAGTTGAAGAGATGCTTGGCAACGGCGAAGCAAGCGATGAAGGCGATGAAAAACGTCACCAGCGACCAGATCAGCCGCGTGCGCAGCTCCATGAGGTGTTCGATAAGCGGCTGCGGCTTATCGTCAATGTCGCCCGTCATGCCTTGTCCTTCTTTTTAGGCGTTGCTTTGGCGACCGGCGTGGTCTTGGCGGCCGCTACACGCTTTTTTGGAGCCGCGACAACGGGAGCCTCAGGGGCAACCACGGCGACCTTGCGCGGTGCACGCTTCGGCTTTTCCGCGACGATCGGCGTATCGACCACCGCGACAGCGACCTCTTCCGTCTTGGCAGGTGCCTTTGCCCGCGGCTTGCGCACGGCCTTCGGCTTTGCAGGCGTTTCCTGCGCGGCGGCAACAGGTGTAGGCGCGACCACCGGAGGCGCTCCGCTTATCGCGGGGGCGGCCGGCGGCGTTTCCGGCAGTCCCATGGATGGTTCGGAAACCGGTTCAGCGGGGGTCGATGTGGCGGCAGGGCTGTCCGACGTCGTCGAACGCTGCAGATCCGCCTTGATATCGTTGCCCATCTGCCGCAACGGGTTCATTGCTTCACGCAATGAATTGACCGGATTGAGTTTCTGGGCATCAGAAATCGTCTGGCGTACGTCGTCCAGCTCGGCCTCACGCATGGCCTCGTCGAACTGCGAGCGAAATTCGCCCGCCATTTTTCGAGCCCGCGCTGTCATCTTGCCAATCGTTCGTAACGTCGCCGGCAGTTCCTTCGGGCCAATGACCACAAGCGCAACCACGGCGATAATCAGCAGCTCGGACCAGCCTATATCGAACATAAAAAGGCTCCTGGGCCGACAGCGAGCATTTCAGCCCCTGACGCGCCCGACATGATTACTTCGACTCGTCGGCCTTGTGTTCGACGGTACGGGACGTTGTCGACTGCGCCGGCGGCGGCGTCTCTTCGTCGTCGTTCATGCCTTTTTTGAAGCTCTTGATGCCCTTGGCGACGTCACCCATCAGCTCCGGGATCTTTCCACGGCCGAACAACAACAGCGCGATGGCCAGGACGATCAGCCAGTGCCAAATGCTTAGAGAACCCATTGCGATAACTCCGATTTCAGTGTCTTCCCGATGTAAGACGTTTGTGAATGTTTTTCAAACACCAAAATGTACTGCATCGACGCTTATGGGGATAGCGAGCGACAATGCAATAGCCAAACGTCTCCAACTCGGAGAATGAACTCCATATTCGCATGAGCTAATGGCGAAACAGAGGCCTGGGTATTGTTTGGAAAAAAGCTTTATGGGCCAGAAAGCGGGCCAAAACGTCTCGAGAGCGCCGATTTTGGGCTCAATCGTCCGAAGCACCGCCCGGCGCCAGGAGGCCGAGCTCCTCCAGATCCATCTGCGTGATCGGATCTTCGTCCTCGGTCAATTCATCGCTCATCAGCGGCGACGGCACGTTGAAATTGGCGGGGATCCGGCCGGAAAGCAGGCCTGCCCCCTTCAACTCCTCAAGGCCGGGCAAGTCGCGCAACTCTTCCAGGCCGAAATGATCAAGGAAATCCCTTGTTGTACCGAGCGTCACCGGCCGGCCGGGCGTGCGCCGACGACCGCGAAAACGAACCCAGCCGGACTCCATCAGCACATCCAGCGTACCCTTGGAGGTCTGCACGCCTCTGATGTCCTCGATCTCGGCGCGCGTCACTGGCTGGTGATAGGCGATGATCGCCAGGACTTCGAGCGCGGCGCGCGACAGTTTCCGCGCCTCGTTATCATCGCGGCGGATGACGAAGGAAAGATCGGCGGCCGTGCGAAAGGCCCAGGCACCGTCGACCTGGATCAGATTGACGCCGCGCATCGCATAATCGGCCTTCAGACGCTGCATGATGGAGCTGATATTGACGCCCTGCGCCACCCGCTCGGCTATAAAACCTTCCGAAACCGGCTGGGCGGAGGCAAAGACCAGCGCCTCGGCGATACGTTCGGCTTCACGCAGAGCGCGCTCATCGATCGCCGGCGCGACCGCATCGTCATCCATGTGCTGATCGTTATCAGGACCGCTCACACCCGCACCTATTCCGCAGCCTCGAGTTCATCGACGTCATGCTTCGGCCCGCGCCGCATGTAAAGCGGTTGGAATGCGCCCTCCTGGCGAATTTCCAGCTTGCCTTCGCGCGCAAGCTCCAGCGAGGCGGCGAAAGCGCTGGCGATGGCGGTGACGCGCTCGCTGGGACTGGTCATATAGCGCAGCAGATAATGCTCCAGAGCCGTCCAGTCGGTGATCTCGCCGATCATCCGGTTGAGGATTGTACGGGCATCACCCAACGACCAGACCTGGCGTCGCTCGATCGTCACCTGTGTGACGGCCTGGCGTTGGCGCAGGCCGGCATAGGCGGTCAGAAGATCGTAGAGGCTGGCGTCATAGGCGGACCGGCGCCGATCCGGAATGTGTTCCGGCGCACCGCGCACGAAGATGTCCCGGCCGAGACGGTTGCGGTTGACGAGACCCGTCGCCGCATCGCGCATGGCTTCAAGGCGCTTCAGGCGGAAGGCGAGCGTTGCGGCCATTTCCTCGCCGCTCGGGCCGTCTTCCTTGCTCTGCTGCGGAATGAGCAGCTTCGACTTGAGGTAGGCAAGCCAAGCGGCCATGACGAGATAATCGGCGGCAAGCTCGATGCGGATTCGCCGGGCGGTATCGATGAACAACAAATATTGCTCGACCAGTGCCAGCACGGAGATGCGCGACAGATCGACCTTCTGGGTGCGGGCAAGATGCAGCAACAGGTCGAGCGGGCCTTCAAAGCCGGCGATATCGACGAGCATGGTTGGCTCATGCATGCCGCGCTCGCCATTGCCGTCCTGCCACAGCTTGTCCATCGGCGCTGCCGCCTGTTGGCTCTTTTCCGTGCCGCTCACCTTGTTCACCCGTCAGATCCCCGGAGTTCGGTCTAAGCCACCGCAAACATCGCATCGAATTCAGCGCGAATCGACGCTTCGTCCGCACCGTCATCATAACCGAAAGCTGCTTCCACCGCTTTGGCCCGCTCAAGCGCGCCGCCGCTCAGGACCGGCACGTTGCGCACCACCTGCTGCATCTCGTCCATGATACCATTGCAATGCAGCACGATATCGCATCCGCCGGCAACAATATTCGCCGCCCGCTCGCCGATCGTACCGGCCAGCGCATTCATCGAGCTATCATCGGAGAGAAGCAAGCCCTTGAAGCCGATATGGCCGCGGATGATCTCCTCGATGACCTTGCGCGAGGTCGTCGCCGGATTGGCGGGATCGATGTCGGTAAAGACGACATGGCAGGTCATCGCCATCAGTTCGTCCTTGAGCGCGACGAAGGGCGGGAAATCATGGGCTTCCAGCTCGGCGCGGGACACCGTGACGACCGGCAATTCATGGTGCGAATCGGCAAAGCCGCGACCGTGGCCCGGCATATGCTTCATCACCGGCAGGACGCCGCCGGCCTTAAGACCATCGGCAGCAGCGCGGCCCATCTCGGTCACTGTGACAGGATCACCACCATAGGCGCGGTTGCCGATAACATTGCTCGACCCTTCAACCGGCACGTCGAGCACCGGCAGGCAATCGGCATTGATGCCGAATTTCAGAAGGTCGAAGGCATGGAGCCGCGACATCAGCCAGGCAGCGCGCAGGCCCTGCTCGCGGTTCTGGCGATAGATATCGCCCAGCGCCTGGCCGGAGGGATAATGCGGCAGGATCGGCGGACGGATACGCTGCACCCTGCCCCCTTCCTGGTCGATGAAAACAGGCGCATCGCGACCGACGCTATCGCGCAGGGACGCGACGAGATCGGCGATCTGCGCCGGCTCGGAAATATTGCGTCCGAAAAGGATGAAGCCCCATGGCTGTTCCGCCTGATAGAAGGAACGCTCTTCGGGTGTGATGGAATGGCCGCTACAGCCGAGGATCATGGATTTTGATTCGGTCATGTCCGAATCATAGCGGCCGCTTCGTGAAATGCGAAGCACGTCAAGGCGAGATACATAAAAAGAAGCCGGTTCAAAGGAAAACGGCGGGCTCTCGCCCGCCGTTTTCAGCTGATATCCCGTGCTCTGATCTTTTATTTCGAGATCAGGCAGGTGCCGCCTGCGGCGCGTAAGCGTACGCAGAGGTCGGCAGCATCATCCTTGGAACCGGCGACGACACGGACGCGATAGTAGGTGCCCTTGCCGGCAATGTCGGCCTTGCGGATTTCAAGCGGGTGGCCGCCGATGACACTGGCGAACTTCGTCTTCAGGTTCGCCTGCGACCGCTGTGCTTCGGCCTCGGAAGGCAGCGAGGCAATCTGCACGCCATAGGCGCCGCCGGCACTTGCCGAGGCGACCGGAGCTGCCTGCGTTGCGGCCGGGCTTGCCGAAGCAACCTGCTGCGGCTTCGGCTGGGCCTGTGTCGGATGGGGAGCGACGTTCTGGGTAGCCACAGCCGCCGTCTTGGCCGGCTGCTGTGCCGGGCGCGCGGTCGGAAGCGGAGTGGTCTTGACGACGCGGATCGGCGTGCTCTCGGCACTGGCAGCATCATTGGCATCAGCCGGTTGCGATACCTGCGTATCCGTGCTGGCCGGACGAAGATCGGCGGAGGCTACCTGATTGTCGGTGGCCGGCTTGGCCGCTGCCGCCTTCGGCGCCAAAGCCGGAGCTGCTGCCGTCGTGGTCTTGTCGACGGCCGGCTCTTCGCGAGCAACCAGCGAGCCGTCAGGCTTGACGATCATCGTGCGAACCTTGCGCGGCGAGACCGACGGAACCTGTCCGTCATCGTTGGCGGCCATGTCAGCATTATCGCCGCTCTGGCTCGGCAACAGCCGCGGATCCTGAGTGTCACCAACCGGCGTTGGCGTGACCTGATCGGCACTGCCATCATCGGGCGAAACAGCTTCAGGGATCAACGTCTTCTGGACGACGTCCACCGGCTGCTCGTTGGAGGACACAAGCTGCTTCTGCTTCGGCGCGGCGGCACCATCACCGGCGACGCGGTCGTACACGGCCTTGTCCTGATTCGGCACAACGGTTCCGCCCGGATTTTCCGGAGCGACCTTGATCGGTTCGGCATCGGCCGTGATCACACGCGGCTCACCGGAGAAGCTCGAAATCGGCGAGCCATGACGAACCCAGCCATAAACGCCATAGGCGCCGAGGCCGAGAACCGCAATGAGCGCGGCAGCAGTTGCCATGCCGCGGAACGAACGCGCCGGACGCCGGATGGCCTGCACGGCCGGGTTCAGCGTCATGCGGGCGACATTCTCGACTGGACTGGATGCCTCGCGGTAGCTGCGGCGGAAATCTTCTTCCAACGCCCGCTCGAACTCGTCGAACTCTTCGACAGGCTGTTTGGTGGCTGCGGCAACAGGCTGTGCCGCCGCATTCTTCGACCAGGAGGCAGCAGCCATTGCACCGCCGAGAGCGGCTGCAGCCTGCTTGATCGGCTCGGGAGCAGCTTCCTTGGCGGGCGTGCCGAACAGGCTCGCCATCTCGGCATCGATATCGAAATCATATTCCGAGGGAACCGCGATCGGCGCTTCCGGTTCGACAGGCGGCAGGTTCGGAACATGCGAGCCTTCGAAGGTCTCGACACGGTCTTCCGTATCGGAGATCTCCGACGGGTCGAAAGGCAAAGCCTGATCGATATCGAGCGTCGGCGCTGCCTTTGCAACAATTGGCGCGGCTGCAACAACGGGAGGCTGGACCGGCTCCGGCCGCGGGGTTTCCGCGACGAACGGCGCGGCAACAGCAGCCACCGGAGCCGGCACTACAGGTGTGGCTCTCGAAACGATCGGCGCAGGCTGCGACGCAACGGCCGGTGCGGGCGTCGGCGGCGTGACGGGAACTGACTTATTCGCTTCCGCCAAATCAAGTTCGGCAAGCTCCATCTCGATATCAGCGAGATCGAATTCGAAGTCCTCTCCGGCGAAGGGGTCTTCATCCTCCAGCAAGATCGGCTTCGGCTCTTCGCGTTGCGGGGCGACGGAGGCCACCGGAGCGACAAAAGCTTCTACGGTAGAAACTGCCGGTGTTGTGGGCTGCGAGGCAAAAATATCGAAATCCGGCTCGACCCTTGCCGCCGGCTCATTGCCTCTGGCAGGAACGGGATAGCGGTCGACATCGGCCAACAGGTCGTCGATCTCGGCAGAAAGAGCCGCCGCATCAAAGCTTGCCGGCTTGACTGGTTCCGGCGCCTTGGCGACCGGCTGAACCGCGACGGGCTCGACGCTCCGAGCATCCCCCATCGTCGGCAATTCAAAATCGAGCGCATCGACGATTGGCTGTGCTTGAGCGACCGGCGCAGCCACGGGAGCCGGGACGACGGGCGTTGCCTGTGTGGACGGAGGCGCCACGGTGAAATTGGCAATTGGCAAACGTACAGTGGCCGCAGCGTGCTGCGGCGTCGGCTTGACGACCGGCGGAGCAACAGGTTGCGGGACTGGGGTTGGCTGTGGAGCCGGGGCGGCCTGCAATGCCGGCGCGATCGACATCTCAAGTTCGTCGATCAGATCGCGCGCACCGACGGTCGGCTTAATCGCCGGCGCAGGTTGCTGCTGCAATTCGACAGGCTGAGGTTCAGCGATTGCCGGCTCGGCGGGACGCGACAGTTCGGCCTCACCAGCGAAGGGCTGATCTTCCGGCAAGACCGGAATGTCATTCGCAGGACTCAAACGAGGCGCATCATAGCGCTCGAATTCCCGCAGGAGCTCGTCTTCGAGATCGAAGGCCGGCTCTTGCCGTTGAGCCGCAGGTGCCGCCTGGGCGGCAGGCCGCGGCTCGAAACCGACGATGCGGGCGAGTTCGGCGAGCGGATCATCATCCGCAAAGAACCCGTCGTTTCCGCTTGCGCGATACGCCAACTGTTTTTCTGCCATCACCCAATCCACTCGCAAACGCTACAGTTAAATGCCAGTGCAATGTGGGCAAACGGTGACGTTTATCGCATTTCATCCGGTGCGGCGGTCCCGGTTATACCAAGACCCGACTTCAAAACCGACGCGACAGCGTGCACCAGCCCAAGTCTGGCAATGCTCAATTCTCGGTTCTTATCGTTAACAAATCGTAATTCAGGTAAATCTTTACCTTTGTTCCAATGTCCGTGGAACGAACTTGCCAGATCGTAAAGATAAAAGGCGATGCGATGAGGCTCCTGAGCCTGCGCCGCAGCTTCAATGATTCGCGGGAATTCCGCAATCTTCGCGACGAGCTGCAACTCGGCCGGATCCGAGATCACGCCGCCCACCGCCTTCGCCAGATCGAGCGAGGCGATATCGAGATCCGGAAAGGCTTCCTGGGCCTGCCGGAAGATCGACATGCAGCGCGCATGTGCATACTGCACGTAGAAAACCGGATTGTCCTTGGACTGCTCCGTCACCTTGGCAAAATCGAAATCAAGCGGCTCGGAGCTCTTACGATAGAGCATCATGAACCGGACGGAATCACGGCCGACCTCGTCGACCACTTCGCGCAGCGTGACGAAGTCGCCGGAACGCTTCGACATCTTCACCGGTTCGCCATTGCGGAACAGCTTGACCAGCTGGCACAGCAGCACCGTGAGCTTCGCCTTGCCTTCCGAGACGCCGCGCGCAACGGCTTCCAGACGCTTGACGTAGCCGCCATGGTCGGCGCCGAGAATATAGATCATCTCGTTGAAGCCACGGTCGAACTTGTTCTTGAAGTAGGCGACGTCGGCGGCGAAGTAGGTATAGGAACCGTCCGACTTGATCAGCGGACGGTCGATATCATCTCCGACTTCCGTTGAACGGAAGAGTGTCTGCTCGCGATCCTCCCAGTCCTCAGGCAACTGTCCCTTCGGCGGCGGCAACGCGCCCTTGTAGACATAGCCCTTGAAGGTCAGGTCGTTGATGGCGGTGCGGATCAGGGCGGCGCCATTGGCGTGCAGGGTCCGCTCCGAGAAGAAGACGTCGTGATGGACGTTCAGCGCCTCCAGATCGGCGCGGATCATCACCATCATCGCGTCGATGGCGCGTTCCCTGATGATCGGCAGCCACTGCTCTTCCGGCATGCCGCGAAGCTTGGTGCCGAATTCCTTGGCCAGCGACTCTCCGACCGGAACCAGATAGTCGCCGGGATAGAGGCCGGCCGGGATTTCACCGACCTGTTCGCCGAGCGCTTCGCGGTAGCGAATGAAGACTGACCGCGCCAGCACGTCGATCTGCGAGCCGGCGTCGTTGATATAATATTCCTTGGTGACGTCGTAACCGGCAAAGCCGAGCAGGTTCGCCAGCGCGTCGCCGACGACGGCGCCGCGGCAATGGCCGACATGCATCGGCCCCGTCGGATTGGCGGAGACATATTCGACATTGACCTTCTGACCGGCGCCGACCGTCGAGCGACCGAATTTCTCGCCTTCGGAGATCATCGTCGCCAGCAGGCGCTGCCAGTAGCCGACAGACAGCCGAATATTGATGAAGCCCGGACCGGCCGCCGAGACATCGGCGACGTCGGCATCTTCCTGCAATTTCGCGATGATGATCTCGGCAAGAGCGCGCGGGTTCATGCCCAGCGGCTTTGACAGCACCATAGCCGCATTGGTGGCGACATCGCCGTGGCTGGCGTCGCGCGGCGGCTCTACGCCGATGCGGCCGAAGTCGAGTTCGGATCGCTTTTCCCGCACAATATCAATTTGCTCGAGAGCGTTCTTAATTCTTACTTCGAAGTCGGTGAAAAGGTTCATCATATTGTCCACGCATAGCTTGTGCGGGCCCTGTCGACCCGCGCCGCCGCTGCCTACCGCAAATCGGGAGTCTGGTCAAACAGACGCCTATGGGCGCTGATGGCATAGGTATCGGTCATGCCGGCCAGATAATCCCCCACATGGCGCGCCTTGGCGGCGACGGCAAGGCCGGCGATATGGTCAACCCAATAATGGCTCTGCATCTCTTTGGGATTGTCCATATAGGCCCGGAACAGATCGGTGACGATCTGTGCCGCGCCGGTGCGGATACGCATGATATCAGGGTGACGGTAGATGCGCTTGAACAGCATCTGCTTGATCCGCTTATCCGTTTCCGCCATCTCGGGAGAAAAGGCGGCGATGACGCGGCCGGCAGCGCGAATGTCGGCAACGCTACCCGGCTTGACCTCGCTCAGTGCCTGCTGCGCAACGGAGATCACGTCCTCCACCATGCGGGTAATCTGCCGGCGCATGATCTCGTGCGTGAAGCGGCTTGCCTCCAGATGCGGATAGCGCGCCCTCACCTCGGCCATCAACTCCGAGAGAAACGGTATTTCCTCCAGCATGTCGAAGGTCAGATAGCCCGAACGCAGGCCGTCATCGATGTCATGGGTATTGTAGGCGATATCGTCAGCTATCGCCGCGACCTGCGCCTCCAGGCTGGCATAGGTGGCAATCTCGAGATCGTGGATTTCGCAATAATCGAGGATCGGCTGCGGCACCGGGCCGCGCGTGTCCTTGCCATCCGGCGTCAGCAGCGGGCCATTGTGCTTGACCAGACCCTCCAATGTTTCCCAGGTAAGGTTCAAGCCATCGAATTCGGCATAGCGCCGCTCGAGTTTTGTGACGATGCGCAGGGACTGCGCATTGTGGTCGAAGCCGCCATAGGGCTGCAGCATCTCGTGCAGCGCGTCCTCGCCGGTGTGACCGAATGGGGTGTGGCCGAAATCGTGAACGAGCGCTACGCCTTCGGCCAGATCCTCGTCCAGCTTCAAGGCGCGCGCCAGGGCACGGGCGACCTGCGCCACTTCGATCGTATGCGTCAGGCGTGTGCGGTAGTGATCGCCGTCCTGGGCGATGAAAACCTGCGTCTTATGCTTCAGACGCCGGAAAGCGGTCGTATGCACGATGCGGTCACGGTCGCGCTGGAAATCGGAGCGCGTCGGGCTCGACCCCTCGTCATAGAGCCGTCCACGCGATGTCCATGGGTCGCTCGCATAGACGGCCTTCTCACCATAACCGAAACCCAATGCATGCCTATCGATCGTCATCATCCATCCATTCAGGCGCCAGCCCATTGACGCCGCCTCGCGGCCTTCATACCTATACCGAATACAAACAGCAAAATGGCACATGGCTCAACCATGAAACCATAGCTGTCACCCGCCGTGCTTTCATGATAAAGGCTATTGATATCAGCCGTTTGAAAGTCGGACGGCCCATTGGTTCTCTCCGGATCTTGACCCCGGCAGGAGGAAAGCATGACAGAGACGAGTGTAACCCTATCGGACGCAGCGGCAAAGCGAATCGCCGCGATCGTCAGCGCCGAAGCCGGCAAGCGAGCGCTTCGCGTTGCGGTCGAAGGCGGTGGATGTTCCGGGTTTTCCTATAAATTCGATCTGGCCGAAGGACCGCAAGACGATGATATCATTGTCGAAAAAGGCAATGCCACCGTGTTGATCGATCAATTGTCGCTGGTCTATATGGCCGGCTCCGAGATCGATTTCGTCGACAATCTGCTCGGCCAGTCCTTTCAGATAAAGAATCCGAATGCAGTCGCAAGCTGCGGATGCGGAACAAGTTTTTCGATCTGACGCTCCCGTTTTTCCACAGATTGATCACCGACCGGAAGCCCTCGCTCCCGGCCGGTTTTCATTTGGGCGTGGTCAAGGCCGATTGCTGCGGATAAAAGAAGGCGAAGCAGAGGAGCCGCCCCGTCATGAAGATCGCCACCTGGAACATCAACGGCGTCAAAGCGCGTATCGAAAACCTCTGCCAGTGGCTGAAGGACTCCGATCCCGATATCGCCTGCCTGCAGGAAATCAAGACGGTCGATGAAGGCTTTCCGCGCCTGGAGATCGAGGCGCTCGGCTATCACGTCGAGACGCACGGGCAGAAGGGTTTCAACGGCGTGGCGATCCTCTCCAAAGCGAAGCCCGACGAAGTGACACGCGGCCTTCCCGGCGACGACAGCGACGAACAGGCCCGCTTCATCGAAGCGGTGTTCTCCGTGCCGGACCATGGCGCACTGCGTGTCTGCTGCCTTTACCTGCCGAACGGCAATCCCGTCGACACTGAAAAATATCCCTACAAGCTTGCCTGGATGGAGCGCCTGCGGAAATTCGCGGCCGACAGGCTCGCTCTGGAAGAGCCGATCATTCTTGCCGGCGACTATAATGTCATCCCCGAGCCGCATGACTGCTTCGATCCGAAGGTCTGGGAAAATGACGCGCTGTTCCTGCCGCAGACCCGTCAGGCATTCCGTCAGCTCGAAAATCTCGGCTTCACCGATGCGGTGCGCGCCACGACGGACGCGGTCAAATTATATTCGTTCTGGGATTATCAGGCCGGCGCCTGGCCGAAGAACAACGGCATCCGCATCGACCATTTGATGCTGTCACCGGAGGCGGCCGATCGCCTGACTTCCACGGCTATCGAGAAACATATGCGCGCCTGGGAAAAGCCGTCAGACCACGTTCCAGTCATCGCGCATCTCGATTTTCAGAATTAGCGCGCGGTCAATATCGCACACTCAGAGAGAATCGGTCTCGTTGAAAGACCGTCACTCGGCGCCGGCGACATCCAGTTGATGCGACATGGAGACCGCGACGCGGCGGTCGTTCTCATTGGCGACCGAGAAGGCCTGCTCCTGCAGGTCCTCCATCCAGCCGCAATCCTTCGGCTTACACTTGTCGAGCGCCGCCGTCATGAAGGCGAGGCCACGGACGGTCTGGCCTTCCTGGAATAGAATATTGCCGAAGACAGCCATGGCACCGGGATGGCCGCTCTTGCGGGCCTGGTTCAGCCACTTCTTTGCCTGCTGAACGTTGGGTGCACCGCCCTCGCCCGTCAGCATCATCTGCGCGAGCTGGAACTGGGCCTCGGGAACGCCGAAGGTCGAGGCGACCTGGAAATAAAGCTGGCGTGCCTGATTAAGGTCGATCTTGACCGGGCTGTTTTGAATGCCGCTCTTGTAATAATTCGCAAGCGCAAGCAGCGCATTGATGAAGAAGCCGGTATCTTCCGAGCCGGGCTCCACACCCTGCTGGGCGATCTCGCTATAGATCTTGAATGCTTCGAAATCGTCCTGCGTCACGCCATCGCCGTCGGCATACATATTGGCCAGCGCCCAGCGTGAACCGGTATGGCCCTTTTCGGCTGCGTAACGATAGGCTTCGACAGCCTCTTCCTTCTGGCCGTTCTTATAGGCTCGAAAGCCGAATTTGAAGAGATCGAAAGGACCGGATTCCTTGGTGACGCCGGCATTGATATCGAATGCCCGGCACTGGCCTGTAAGCACCACCAAGGTGGCAAGCGACAGGCTCAGTATCATGACTCTCGCTGATATGAACTCGGACTTAAACATAACAGTCGACTACTCTCGCTCCATCCGCATTCGTCACGGCAACCCCATCTGCGCCGCAAGGTTTGCGAATGTATTCCCTACCCGCGCGCGAACCAGCGAAACCTCCCGTCAAGAAGGTTCGCATGGCACCTGCCAGAGGCCGTTTGCCACATTTCCGAGCATAGTTCGAAATTATGTCCAAACGAGCATTCCTGCCGCCGCGTTCGCACGTCGCTGCCGAAACAGCACACCATTCAACTGCCCCAAAGGAGAGACTTGAGATCGGGAGATTTCTGGATTCCCGCAAGAAATAAAGCCTTTCCGACCCCATCGGAAACGTCGCCGTTCCGATCCCGGATTGCTCTTTCTGCCAAAGTGGAAACTGAACCATCAACCGTTTACGCACTCTCTATTAGGCCTGCCCCTGTGCCCGTATAATCGCTGCTCCTCATTTGTGGCGGGAAATGGACAAATTGGGCGGCGGACACGCACCTGTAACCGGTTGAAATAAAGTGTTGCCGATTCATCACAAGGATGATTGCCAATCTTGAGGTTTTGTTAACCATAAAGCGGCTATGCATGACTGTTTTGCACGCTGCATCCGCAAATAATCTTGGCCTGAACTTGATACTAAAGCGCCGCGAGACCGAATGGGGCTCGCGGCGCGGGAATCACTTGAGGTAACGACGATGATTTTCGGAAGTTACTTCAATTCAATGGGTTAGGTTCAGAATCTCACCTTCATCGAGGTCGACAGGGCAGCTACGAGATCATTGCCGTAGCTGTAGCTGGCGTCGTTGCCGAACGTAAGGCCGTTATAAGTGGCCTGGCCGGATTTGCCGCTGGTCAGCAAGCCAAGCGCACCGCCGAAGGTGAATTCGACATGTTCGGTTGCCTTGTAGTTGACGCCGGCGCCGAGCGTCCAAGTATCCGAGTTCATGCCATAACCCTGGCTGGTGCCGCGATCCCAGGTCAAGCTGAGCGCGCCGCTCCATTTGTCATTGAACTTATGACCGATACCGCCAGAGATCGTCCAGCCGTCTCGATAGAGCAGATCCAGCGAGGTGAGCTCGGTTGCTCCACCCGGACGGCAGGATATGCCGCGCGTGGAGGTCGGGCAAAGCGCGATGCTCTGCAGGAGGCTCCAGTTGGTCCACTTGACCGAACCGAAGGCCAGCCAGTCCGGAGCGATGCCGGTCTGCACTTTCCATTCCAGCGAGTCCGGCGCATCTGCCGAACCAAAGACGGACGTGGTCTTGCCAAAGAATGCACGGATCGGCGGCAGCTCCGTCAGATCGACCGTGCCCTTGAGGTTGTCGTACTTAACGCGGCTGTTATAGACGAGGCTGGTGCGGAAAGCGTATTCCTCGATCTCGTAGGCAAGACCAGCGCGCCAGCCCCAACCGTGACCGTCGACGTCCAGCGAACCGACACCGTCATAGACGGCGGAAAGCGGAGCGGGAATGGCCGAGACCAGGCGGGACTTGTAGCCGGTGACCTCCTGATAGAAACCGCCGCCGATCAAACGCAATTGGCCCGGACCCGCATCGAACTTGTAGGAGCAGGTCGCCGCATAATTATGCGTGCGCAGCTTGGTCTCGATTTCATTGTTGGCGCCGGCCCAGTTCAGGCCCGGATTGCTATGACCGCCGAACGGTTCGGAATAGTCGGCCATGCAACCGAGGTCATCGGTGATGCCGACCTTGAAGCCGATATACGGGATGGCATAATTCTCGGTGACATCCGTGGAACTACTGCGCCCGTTGAGATTGCCGTCAGCCGCATTGGTATCCTTGGCATTCTTGAACTTGCGACCGGGCATGACATAAGTCACACCGGATTCGAAAGCGTAACGACCCTTGTCGAAGAGCAGATCGATATCGTAACCGCCGCGATCAAGCCCACCCGCAAATGCGGCGCTTGCAAACGACGG
>NZ_BAYX01000029.1 GCF_000696095.1 Rhizobium rhizogenes NBRC 13257
TTGAACCGCGGCAATATCGAGCAGGTCGGCTCGCCGCTGGAGCTCTACAAGAGCCCACGCAATCTCTTCGTCGCCGGCTTCATCGGCTCGCCGAAGATGAACTTCGTCACGGGCGCCTATGCGCAAAACCTCGGCGCCGACACCATCGGCGTTCGTCCGGAACATGTGCTGCTGTCGACCGAAAGCGGAGACTGGCAGGGCCGGGTGAACCATGCCGAACACCTCGGCTCCGACACCTTCCTGCACATCGAGGCCGATGGCATCGGCGCCATCACCGCGCGCGGAACCGGCGATTTCCCGGCTCGCGCCGGTGATACCGTCTACATGACGCCAGACAAAAACCGAATTCATAAATTCAACGAGAAAGGAACGGCAATCCAATGACGCGACTTGAAGGAAAATCAGCCTTGATCACCGGTTCGGCACGCGGCATCGGTCGCGCTTTCGCCGAGGCTTATCTTCGCGAAGGCGCGACGGTCGCAATCGCCGACATTGATCTTGAGCGTGCGAAGAAAACCGCCGAGGAGCTCGGCCCCAAGGCCTACTTCGTGAAGATGGACGTCACCGATCAAGCCTCCATCGATACCGCGATCGCCACTGTCGATGAGAAGACTGGCGGCATCGACATTCTGATCAACAATGCAGCGCTTTTTGATCTCGCGCCAATCGTTCAGATTACCCAGAAGAGTTTCGATACGCTTTTCGCCATCAACGTCTCCGGCACGCTGTTCACGCTGCAGGCTGCGGCGAAATCCATGATTGCGCATGGCAAGGGTGGCAAGATCATCAACATGGCAAGCCAGGCGGGGCGTCGCGGCGAGGCTCTGGTTGCGGTCTATTGCGCGACGAAGGCCGCTGTCATTTCGCTGACCCAATCGGCCGGCCTTGATCTCATCAAGCATGGGATCAATGTCAATGCCATCGCCCCTGGCGTCGTCGACGGCGAACATTGGGACGGTGTGGATTTAAAATTTGCAAATTACGAAAATCGCCCGCTTGGCGAAAAGAAACGACTGGTCGGCAAGGCCGTGCCGTTCGGCCGAATGGGAACTGCGGAAGATTTGACCGGAATGGCAATTTTCCTTGCGTCCAAGGAAGCCGACTACATTGTCGCCCAGACATACAATGTCGATGGTGGCAATTGGATGAGCTAGCAGCTATCAATCGCAAAGGTCAGGTTCATTGTGATCAGAACAATTGGAACCAACAGGATGAGCAGCCCAACCAGATCGGTCCAGCACCGCGCTCCGCGGAAGGTCGCACCTCAGCTGGCGCCGAAATTCGAGCAAATCCTGACGACTGAGCATGATACCTTCGTTTGGCGGATCGACGACTACCCCTGGGTGCGTTCGCTCTGGAATTTTCATCCCGAGTTCGAGATCCATCTCATCCGCAAGTCCTCCGGTACAGCCTATGTCGGTGATTATATCGGCGACTTCGGACCTGGTGACCTCACCGTGATCGGCAGCAACCTGCCGCATGATTGGGTCTCGCATATCGGTAAGGACGACAAGATTCCAGGACGGGATCTTGTCGTCCAGTTCGATCCGGACAAACTGCGGCAAGCAAGCCAGCATCTACCCGAAATAAAACGGCTTAACTCCCTTCTGACGACAGCTCAGCGGGGATTGAGGTTCTCGGGAGCAACAGCGCAGCGCGCGGCTCACCTGCTGGAGACTATTGGCAAATTCGACGGATTGGAAAGATTGATCCGCTTCCTGCGTGTCCTGGAATTGCTGGCAGATTCTAAGGAGTGCGAAGTTCTATCTTCACCTGAATTCGCGCCGAACGTCGATGCCCTCACACTGAACACCATGCAGCGCGCCATTCTCCACATTAACACTCACTTTACAGAAAAGATCCAGCTCCCCGACGTTGCTGCTGTCGCCAATATGGCAACGAATAGATTCAGCCGGTTCTTCATTAAGAACACGGGCCGTAGCTTTACCGATTATGTCGTGAGCCTGCGCATAGGACGAGCTTGCAGACTGTTGTCGGAGAGTGACAAGGCTGTCATCGATATTTGCTATGAAGTCGGCTATACCAACTTGTCCAACTTTAACCGCTCCTTTCTCCGTCATGTCGGAAAAAGCCCTTCCGCCTACAGGAAGGCTGCTCACGCAAAACACGTTTCCGTCGTTACCCAGTGAGTATAGATGTACTGCATCCAGGCAAACCACGGCAGAGAAGTGCGTTACATGCAGGGCGATCAGCTGCTGATGCTATGCACATCGTGACACCGCCGGATCTGTCACATGCGCGCGCGTCTGAGCACCTCCAAAATTTAGGATTGCAGTCACACTGCCGATTTGCGTGCCATCGGAGAACCGATCGGCAGCGACGCTGTTCATGGTGAGAAAAATGACCCCGAACCGGAGGGCATCGATCATTCCTGAGGATGAACGATTGGTTTCAGCGTTCATCCTCATTTTTCTGATTTTAAAAGGTATGAATCCTATGCGACGAGCCTCTCCCCAGGCTTCATTCCCTGCAGGACGACAGCCGGTCTGCCAAACTGCTGACCGTCCGCTGCTTCCGCCTGGCCCAAATTGAATTGCGAGACCAACTCATGCAGATGCGTCGCCTCACTCGCAAGTATCGCGCTTGCTGCACTGGTTTCCTCGACCATCCCGGCGTTTTGCTGCGTGACTTGATCCATCTGGTTGACCGCGGCATTGACCTCGCCGAGACCCATGGCCTGTTCGCTGGCTGACGTCGCGATGGAAAGAACACGGTGATTGATTTCGCTCACGTGACCTTCGATCGCATTCAGCGCGTCGCCAGTTGCGTGAACCAGCAAGACACCGCTCTCGACTTCCTCGCCCGACTTACGAATGAGTTCCTTGATCTCCTTGGCTGCCTTTGCGGATCGCTGAGCCAGTTCTCGCACCTCTTGGGCTACAACAGCAAACCCTTTGCCGGCTTCGCCCGCGCGCGCCGCTTCGACACCGGCGTTGAGCGCCAGAAGATTGGTTTGGAAGGCGATTTCGTCAATGACCCCAATGATGTTGCCGATCTGCGACGAAGAGTTCGCTATGCGCCGCATGGCTTCCACGGCATCAGCGACAATCTTGGCCGAGCGTGTTGCACTGGCGGTTGCCTCGCTAACGATGGCGCGCGCTTCTTCTGCACGCTTGGAGGAGTTCGCGACATTGGCTGTGATTTCGTCGAGGGCTGCGGCGGTCTCTTCCAACGAAGCCGCCTGCTGTTCCGTTCTGCGTGAGAGATTGTCTGTGCTGACGCTGATTTCGCGTGAGCCGTCATTCATTGCGCCGGCGGCAATCGAGACAGACGTCAACGTGTCTCTCAATTGAAGCACCGCAGAATTGAGGTCACGCCGAAGCGCCTCGAAATCTGGTGACATAGGTTCGAGAAGCTGGAAACTGAGATCACCAGCAGCTAGACGAGTCAATCCATCAGCCAACGCCGAAGTAGCGTCTCGAAGACGCCTATCCGCCGCCGCATCAGCCTCTTCCGTCAATCGCTTGCGATCAAACTCTGCAATCTCACGATTTCTTTCGGCTTCCAATTCGAGCCGCCCGTTGGTGATCGCAGCCTGCCGAAAGACTTCGACGGCGTCGGCCATCTGGCCTATTTCGTCAGTCCGATCCGCATAGGGAATTGCGCTCTCAATGTCGCCGACGGCGAGCTTGGTCATCGATGCGGTAATAGCCTTGATCGGTTTGGCTATGCTGATCAAGGCATAGATCGAAGACCCAAGCACCAGTGCAAGCACCAGTCCGATGACGGCAAAGGCAGTAAAGCGTGTCTTGTCATACGTGTTGTCGGCCGAAGCAACGGCCGCTTCGGCATTCTGCGTAGCAATTGCCACGAGTTCATCCATGGCCGCAAAAGCCGGCTCACTCGCTTCCATCATGCCGGTCAGAACGCCGGTTGCCTCATCATATTGGCTCATCTTGGCAAGCGTGAAGACACCTTCGCCTTTTTGGGTGAACTCGGTCAGGCTCTTGTCGATGATCGCAAGCAGTTCCGTTTCCCGAGCGTTGGGTCTAAGCTGTTGGGCACGCACGACTTCATCCTTGGCGATCCCCTGAAGCTTCTTCACGCTCTCCTCTGCGGCCTGCATAATGTTCGGTTTCGAGGCAGTGATATAGGTAAAATAAGCCGCCTGGATCGCCTGCATATCGGACTTGATGTCCTTTGCAGCAAGGATGCTGGGCAGCGAGCTCCGCGTTATCTCCACTGAGCCTTCATGCAAATCTGTGAGACCGTTGACCGACGTATATGCGAAAGCCACCACAATGATCGCGAGGGCCGAAAATATGGCTATGAGCGATGTTCTGATCGATGGCCTCTTCAGCCCTTTGAGTTTCATGAAAGTCCTCTCCCGTTCTCAACGCGAATGGGAAATCCAATTTCCCAAGCCACAACAGAGAGAACCATAGCGTATATACAATTAAGAATGCGTATTTTCGGGGATAATCACACATTTCACCCGAATATTTTAACGACGTCACCTATATCTAGAACAAAATTCTCAAATATATTGAAGTATTTAGAGGAATTCAAAAATGAAACTTCGAGTATTGCAAATTAAGTTTTCGCCATACATTTGATACTTTTATGTTGCAATAATTATACATAGAACTATTTCCGCTTAAAAGTATCGGTATACATGCGATTTTTCCCGACCGAAAATGGGGGAAGGACGGTGAAAGTAACGTCGCCCAAGGGCGCAAAGGAGGCATTCAATCCGAAACCGGGCGATTGAGGCGTATTGCCGATCAACCAATTGATCTTGCTTGGAACCGGTCAACGGCCTTAGCGCCGATCCAGTACGTGCACTCGCGCGTCCGCACCATAAGCATTAATCTCCATCAATTGGATCGATGGAGATTATCAAAACAATCACAATTTCTTTTGTAGTGTTACCTGCCATTACTTATGCGTGTCCACCTTATGGAGCCAGCGATGTCGATCAGCCCACCTAGAGAACCCCTCCATCCCAAAATGCCAGCGGGGAAGTCAGTGCGCCTCGGTATCTGGGTGTCCCAAATCGCTGCGGCTGGTCTGTTCTGTACGTCCGGCGTGATGAAGATAATGACGCCAATATCGGAGCTCTCGGCAATCATGCCTTGGACCGGCGAACTATCATCGGGGTTCGTGCGCGTGATCGGGCTCATCGATCTGGCCGGCGGCCTTGGTCTCATCCTACCGTCATTGACGCGAATCCTGCCGCGTCTGACCGTTATCGCCGCCTTGTGCTGCATCGTGCTCCAAATTCTGGCATCCGGCTTTCATAGCTACCGGGGTGAATTTGCAGTTCTGCCGTTGAATGCGCTGCTGTTAGGCCTCGTTGCCTTCATCTTCTGGGGACGTTCGACGAAGGCGCCCATCGCGCCTAGGCGCTGAACAAGACGACCCAATCTAAGGAGAGTTACCGTGACCTCGGTAGAAAATCTGGCCAATCCGACACGCGATAACACCGCTGTAAACGCCCCAATCAGAATTGGTAGCATAACCCTTGCAGTCAGGGATCTGGATCGCGCCACCCGCTTCTATCGCGACGTGGTGGGTCTGGAGCAGATCATCCAGGACGGACGCACGCTCCACTTTGGCCTAGAGAATCGCGTCCTCATTTCCCTGCAGCACGACCCCGAAGCGGCGATCAATTCATCGCGGAGCGCTGGCCTCTATCACGTCGCTTTTCTGCTCCCCTCTCGCAGCGACCTGAGCGCTTGGCTGCGTCATGCTCTGCGCCTAGGAGTGCGCCTGGACGGTGCATCAGATCATCTTGTCAGCGAGGCCATCTATATGTTGGACCCGGAAGGCAACGGTGTCGAAATCTACGCTGACCGACCAAGTTCGTCGTGGACTCGGATCCAGGAAGTTATTCAGATGGGTTCCGGCCCACTC
The DNA here is from genome assembly GCF_000696095.1 of Rhizobium rhizogenes NBRC 13257. GTDB lineage: Bacteria > Pseudomonadota > Alphaproteobacteria > Rhizobiales > Rhizobiaceae > Rhizobium > Rhizobium rhizogenes. The sequence goes on from NZ_BAYX01000029.1 coordinate 5,878, forward strand.
GCTTTGGGCGAGTTGTCACGGTCGACGAATCTTAGCTGGAATGGAATGCCGCCTGGCGGCACGATTGGCCATGTTCATCTTCAAGTTGGTGATCTTGGCTCCGCGGATTCGTTCTACGGACAGCTTCTGGGGTTCAAAATCAACGCGGCAGTGCCGACTGCCCGCTTTTACAGCACAGGCGGTTACCATCACCAGATTGCTGGCAATATCTGGCAAAGCTCGGGAGCTGCTGCCCGGCGTCCAGGTACGACTGGCCTGGTGGAGGTCGAGCTGCTGGTGCGGGATCAGCAGAACCTGACTGCAATGGCGTCACGTCTGTCGGATGCGGGCAAACCACCTCACGACGATGAGCAAGGCCCGGTCACGTTCGACCCGTGGAACATCCGGTTGCGCTTGACCGCTGGGAACGCGGCATGATTACCGTGAGCTTTAGGGTCCAGACACTCATGCTGCGTTTGCAGATGTCTGTGTAAGGCTTCGACTTGAACCACGAAATCGGCGAGGAGCCATCGCTTTCACGTGCAGCAGCGGCGTTCATATCGAGCGCCGGGCTCCTCCTTGAAATACTGAAATGATACGGGAGCTCAAAGAGCCGCTCGACGTGGCTGGTCTGATCACTTGGATCGCCGCCTAAGTTGGTTGCAAAACCCCCTGACCCAACGCCGCAAGGAGTTCCGTACCAGCCGGCCCAGGCGGACGTTGACGATAATGGGCAGCAACGATGTCAAAACGGGGCAAATGGTCGCTTCCGTCCCAGCGCTCGACCGGCAGTACGACCAGCCGGCCCGCCGCGATATCCGCAGACACTAGCGGTTCGGGCATGCTGCCCCACCCCAGGCCCTCGCGCAGCAAAGTGTGCTTGGTGGCTAAATCCGTAACCCGCCAACTATCGAGCGCCGCAATCCCGTAGTCCGGACTTGTCGAGCCCTGGCGCGGGTCGGTCAATACGATCTGCAATTCTTCGCGCAGCATATCGCTTGTGATTGACCCCACAGCTCGAGCAAGGGCATGATCTGGTGCTGCGACGGCAATGAGATTGATTGCTGAATGATGTGTTCGATCAAGAACGCTCGGCAATTCGAGATCGACAAGCAGCCCGATGTCCAACGTGCCCTCAATCAGCATCTCGGACATTCCGAAGGACTGTCTCACAATCCGGAGTGCGACCGTCGGAAATCTGGCTCGGAATGCCTTCAAATGTGGGGCCAATTGAGCGATGGGCACCAGTTCGGAAAGTCCCAGCCGCACCTCAGCTTCCAAGCCACGCACCATAGCTTTGGCTTGCCCCCGAAACTCATTGACGTCCGCCAATATCCGCCGAGCGCGTGGCAAAAGCGCCTTTCCAGGCGTAGTCAGCGTCGGCCGATAGTCATTTCGATCAAACAGCGGCGTTCCAATTTGATCCTCCAGTTTCTGTATCGAATATGTGATCGCCGATTGGGCGCGATTGAGCGCCCGCGCGGCCCCGGAGAAGCTCCCCTGATCGACGGCCGCTGTGAAAACCATCAATTGATCGATCGTTAACGAATCCATGTCCATCAAATTATCTGAACATGTTCTTCAAAACAATCTCGATATCTTCAATAGTTTTGCCGTGCCACTTTTCACCGCCGAAACGAGCTGGGGGCCATCGTCAGCGGCAGGCGACCGCAGGTGATGTACCGATTAAACGTTGGACGGGATTCGGATGTTAGGTTTGATCTTACTCAAAACGGTTTTCTTCCCTCTGGGTACAGGGCTCGCCCTTGGCTTGCTCCTGCTGAAAAAGCCGCAAGCACAGACCGTGTCAATCTGCCTGGTTCTGCCGGCTCTGATTGTTGCGACCTATTGCTTTCTGGAAGGTTTTCCATCCTTTCCGCCCGTGGCGGCAAAGGAGAAACTGCCCCTCCTGATCATCGCCGGCAGCGCAATATTCGCCATTGCAGCGTCACGCCTTTCCGGACACCGGACTTGGCTTTTCCTCTGCCTCTGCACGATCGCTCTGCTCGATATCCTTTTTCTGGGACAGCGAGTCCTCTTCACCAACCCGTCGCGCGTCGGTCTAGCCATAGCGGTTAGCGTAATCGTGTTGCTCTCGAGCGCGGCGGCCGCCCGGAAAATTGCACAGGCGGGGATGGTGGCACATCTCGCTTATCCGACGGCGGCGTTCGCGGCGATGATCAGCTCCGCCTTGGTCGCAGCATTCAGCGCCTTCGTGGGTATGGCGCAGGCCAATGGCGCGGTCGCGGCACTCATCGGAGGCGTAAACATTGTCTTTGTCCTGGCCGGAAAGCGGCGCGAGGATGGACTGTATGATCTCGGCTACGCGAGCACCCTTGCCTTTGCCTTGGCCCTTATCCCGCATTTTGCAATGACCGCTTTGTTCGCACCTAAGGTTCCAGTTGCCGGCTTGCTGTTGTCGGCGGCATGTTTCGTCACCCCTGTCCTTGCATCGTACTTCGCAAAGCCTGTCCTGCGCCTACCGCATGCGCTGGCGATCATTGCTCTCGGCCTCCTCGCACTCGTGCCTGCAGCCGGTGCCGCGGCTGTATCCAGCTTTTCCTACTCACAGTGACTGCAAAACACGGCAATCAAGCCGATTTAACGGAGACCAAAAAATGAAGATTATCGGAATTGGACTTGCAGCAGCCATGGCGTTGACATTCGTGACGCCGTCCAGGGCGGCAGATACCTACGAAATCGATCCTTCTCACGCCTGGGTCACATTCAAGATCGGTCATGCAGGCTGGTCAAACGCTCACGGCCTTTTGAAGACGGTGTCCGGCACGATCGTGTTTGACAAGACGGATGTGAGCAAGAGCAGCGTTCACGTCGAAATGGCCGCGACCGCCATATCAACCAACTTCGAACAACGGGACGCTGATCTGCAAAGCCCCGATTTTTTAAACGCCAGCGAGTTTCCGACCATTACTTTCGCCAGCTCGACGATTGAGAAAACCGGTGAGAAAACTGGAAAGCTCATCGGTAACCTGACAATCGGCGGCATCTCCAAGCCAGTGACACTGGATGTCACCTGGAACGGTGAAATGCCGCTGCCCTGGGACAAGAACACAATCAAAACCGGCTTTTCCGCGTCGGGCACATTCGACCTGGTGGATGACTTCGGGATGAAGAAAGCTGCTGAATACGGGCTTGGACCAACCGTCAGCGTCGATATTGACGTGGAAGCGACCAAAAAGTGACCGCTCGGATTTCAATCTGAAGTGCAACGAATAGGCCAGCCCTTCGGACGGAGGTGGGAACCTCCAACGGGCGTGGCCGATCACCCCAAGGATCAATGATCATGAATATTTTGCATATCGATTCCAGCATTACAGGCGAAAACTCGATCAGCCGCCAGCTTTCGGCGTCGACAATCTCCAACATTTTGAAGGTCCACCCCGACGCGCACGTCGTCTATCGTGACTTGGTGGCTGCACCGCTTGATCACTATCGGATAACCGATAAACCCGGAAACTCCACAGCGGGAGCAGCGTTTAGTGCTGCGATCCTGACGGAGTTCCTCGCTGCGGACACCATTGTAATCGGCGCGCCCCTGTACAACTTCACAGTTTCCAGCCAGCTTAAAGCTTGGATAGATCGTATTGTGATCAACGATGCGACGTTTAAGTTAGGCCCGGAGGGTTCCGCCGGTCTCGTTGGCGAGAAACGTGTGATCTTGCTTGTCTCCCGTGGCGCGGTTTATCAGCCGGGCACATCCTGGGCGCCGCATGAGCACGCGGAAACCTTCCTCAGGGCAATCTTCGGTTTCATTGGCATCGAGCCTGACGTAATCGTTGCCGAGGGCGCTGCGTATGGCCCTGAGAGCCGCGCAGCCGGCATCAAGTCCGCGGAAGCTGCGATCGCCAGTATCGCGGCTTAGCAGCCCAGTGTCCGCGAATGAGGCCAATATTCCGCTACATGAAAGCCCGCTGATAGCAGCGCTGCTTGCTGGACTTTTCTTTCCCTTCAATATTTGCGTCGGTTACTGCCTCGTTCAAGGTCTGCCCGTGGTTCGAACATTGATATCTTCACGTTGACGAAAAGGCCGCGCCCATCGCGCAGATACTCTTTTCAGACGCAGCAGCCATAAAATGAAGGGAATTGCTGTGATCCGCTTTGCATTGCTACTAGTCGCGTTGATGTCCATTGCTGGATGCCACACGACTGACCTGGGTCGCTCCTTGGGCTGGCAGGAGCCGCCAAGATCAACGATGTAGGATTCCAGGGGTTGCTCACCTATCCGGCGAAGGTCCTTGCCAGTTGAAACAGGTGCCGAAAAGCCCACAAACCAAGCACTCGCTTCCTAGAGCAAGCGTATGGCTTCCAAAGCCATACGCTTGATAGCACAAGACACAGCGAAGCTTTTCGAGCTGCGGCTGTGTTGTGTACCGTCCCCTCTACTGGATTTCAATCCGCCCGAGCAGGCTTTCCAAAGATCGCACACTGGATGCGCATCGCACTGAAGCAAACCACTGAACACACTTGGCGACACATCGCTGCAATTATCCAGATCATCGCGTCCAACGAGTGTGCGAAGCATCTCGAAAACACTGCCTATGCTTCAGAAATAAGATGAAGCGCTCTCATCGCTGCTGCTTCGATGTTGTCCTTCTGGGTGACATCGAACTTAACGGCGATCGCGTCGTTTCCAAGTTCGACGGTAGCCTTTTTTGCTTGCCCGGGATCAAGGCCGAAATTGGCAACCATCGCCAATTCCGCAACGTAAGTTTTCGCCACAGCCAAACCGAATCCGCGGGTCGCGCCGATGATCATGGCGAACATAACCGTCATTCGCCACAAGGACATGCTTGTTTTCCTAATTACCATAATGACTTATAGACCGCTAAATCTGTCAAGCAGCTGCAACATCTTCTGACGAAGGGTGACCAGGTTGTTCTGAAAGAACCTATTCCGTTCATCCGTCAATCGTGCGCTTTTCGCGTCAGCAGCAAGCCTTGGTGAGTTGGTTTGCAGTGGCACCAAAACCTCAACAACCCGCGGGCTTGCGCGCGGTTGAGGACACCGGCCGATTGGCCAACTCGCGCAAACAGATCACAAATTTCTCGCGACATTGCGCCGGACCCATTCCTATCGCGCACGACATCATGCGCCATCCGTACATTCACCGTTGAACCGTAGACAAACCATGCAGATGTCATGGGGGCAGCTAGCGTCCCATATGCCATAAACCGATGATATTATGTCAACGAGACGATGCTGCGATTTCCCCATGCGCGCGAACCCAAGCTGACGCATGCGGACGTGACGATAAGCCGTTTTCCGCGAATCGCTTGCGGGACTCAAGCCGTTGATATTTGGCCGCCATGTCTATCCCAATGCATTCGTAAAGCGCTCGATTATACAGCTACTGATGCACGCTGTAAGGCAGGTCGCCTCCGTAATAGGCCCGACACAGGAAATCGGCCGGCAAGCCGAATGGTAATACCGTATTCGATTATCGGCGGGTCAGCCGCTCACTGAGGGACGGTCAACAATTTGGCTGAAATCTCTGGATTGCTGGTCGATAATGGCGTCTAGTTGGCATCCGATTGCGGTGGCCATAAGACTGGGCTGGGCATAGCACTTCGGAAGGCATTCAGGCTTCCTCAATAGTATATGGCAGCACGGTCCTCTTGTCGTGATCGACGTGAAGTTTTCGCATCAATGGCGGTACCGCACGTTGCGGACATTTCAAACGTTCGCAGATCCTGCATGATATTCCGATCGGCGCAAAATTGGCCTTTACGGATAGATCGAGATCATCCGAATAGACAAAGGCATGTGCATAGGAAATCTCGCATCCGAAAGCGATCGCATAGCGGGGATGCGGACTGTGGTAGCCCGCGCCGGCCTTCGTAATCTGTGTGGCAAGGCAGAGAAAGCGAACGCCATCCGGGGTCTCTGCCAACTGGCGAATAATCCGTCCCTGCGCCTCGAAGGCTTCATGTACGTTCCACAAAGGACAGGCGGCTCCAAACCGCGCAAACTGAAGCTTCGTGGAGCTATGTCTCTTCGTGATATTGCCGGCCCGGTCAATGCGCGCGAAAAAAACTGGCACGCCCTTGTTTCCTGGACGCTGCAGCGTGCTCAATCTGTGACAAACCTGTTCTAAGCTCGCTCCGAAGCGGGCTGCGAGAAGATCAAGGTCGTGCCGCAGGGTATTCGCAGCTGACAGAAAATCGCCGTAGGGTAATAATAAAGCTCCGGCGAAATAATTCTGCAGACCGATCTTGCAGATCTCCATCGCTTCGACCGTGCGGAAATTGGCGTCTCGCGCGATAAGATCAATCAGGTTGCTGGCATGGAGCTGGGCTACCTGAAAGGCAATCTGGAAGTCGCGCGTGGCTGCTGGTGCGTAACGGTTGATGTAGAGAATACCAGCCGAACGATCAAACGATCGCAGGGCGTCATTATCTAATTCCGACCGCTTTACCTCTATCCGGAATTTGGTTTTCAGGTAGTGAGTGAGGGCGGAATAGCCATCAGTGTCTCCTAGTCCAATTTCAGTGGCCAATCGCTCAGCTTCGATGTCCAAGGAATGGATGTAGTTGTCCACGAAATGGAAGAAGTCCCTGACCTCTTCATAGGACGTGGTTTCCGCCAGCGATGCCGATTGCCCCAGGCTGTCGCTTAGGCTCACCAACTGCTCGCTGTTGCGTTTAAACCCCTGATGAGCTCGGATTAACGCGCGGGCCAGGTTCGGCGCACCCTGCGTGATCAATTTGAGTTCCTGGACACTCGCGGCAAGGTTCTCAAAGAGAGGATCCGTAAGTGCCTCCGTGAGCGCTGACAGAAGTCTATCTCCCTCGCCTGAAGAGAGTTCGCTCACGTTGATCTGGAATTTTTCGGCGAGAGCGACGAGGACCGTTGCGGACACAGGCCGCTGATTGTTTTCGATCTGATTGAGATAGCTCGTCGATATTCCAATGCGCTCGGCGAATTGTGATTGGGTTGCTTTGTTCGCGTCCCTCAATTCCCGAACTTTTCGGCCGATGAAAAGCTTGCCAATTGTCATTTGTTCGCAACTTTGCAAAATAACATTTGCATATTTATAGTTTACACACATGCACCCGTTCAAGTGTTTTGTGAACCCCATCTCTCCTTTAGAAACGAATGCTAGTGGAGACGTGGAGAATTTTATGGGAACCGTGCTGGAACAACTTGAATCTCGCCGGGCAGAAGCAAGGCTCGGCGGCGGGCAAAAGCGCATAGACGCCCAACACAGCAAGGGCAAGTTGACAGCACGCGAACGTATTGAGGTGCTCTTGGATGAGGGCTCGTTCGAAGAATACGACATGTATGTCACACACCGCGCGGTCGACTTCGGCATGGCAAGTCAAAAGATCGCCGGAGATGGTGTTGTCACCGGTTGGGGCACGATCAACGGACGGCAAGTCTATATCTTCTCCCAGGATTTCACAGTTCTTGGAGGCTCTTTATCGGAGAGCCACGCTCAAAAGATCTGCAAGATCATGGATATGGCTCTTAGGAACGGTGCGCCGATCATAGGGCTGAATGATTCAGGCGGTGCGCGCATTCAAGAAGGCGTTGCCTCCCTTGCGGGCTATGCTGATGTCTTCAAGCGCAACGTAGAAGCTTCAGGCGTGCTCCCTCAGATATCTGTCATCATGGGACCGTGCGCTGGTGGAGCAGTGTATTCACCAGCAATGACCGACTTCATTTTCATGGTCCGCGACAGCTCCTACATGTTCGTGACCGGTCCGGACGTCGTCAAGACTGTCACAAATGAAGTCGTGACGGCTGAAGAACTCGGCGGGGCTAAAACGCACACCACAAAGTCGTCCGTCGCTGACGGTGCTTTCGAGAACGACGTCGAGGCACTTGAGCAGATCCGGCTCCTTTTCGACTTTCTGCCGTTGAACAACGGGCAGCAGGCCCCTTTCCGTCCATTTTTCGACGACCCCGCGCGTATTGAGGAGCGTCTCGATACGCTCATCCCGGACTCGTCGAACAAGCCTTACGACATGCGCGAACTGATCCTGGCGATAGCTGACGAGGGTGATTTCTTCGAGATACAGGAAGCGTTTGCCAAGAACATTATAACCGGCTTTGCGCGGATCGAAGGCCAGACCATCGGTGTCGTCGCCAACCAGCCGTTGGTGCTGGCTGGATGCCTCGATATTGATTCCGCGCGCAAGGCTGCCCGCTTCGTTCGCTTCTGCGACGCATTCAACATCCCGATCTTGACCCTGGTGGACGTGCCGGGCTTTCTTCCTGGCACATCGCAGGAGTATGACGGCGTCATCAAGCATGGGGCCAAGCTGCTCTTCGCATATAGCCAGGCAACCGTTCCGATGGTGACCCTGATCACTCGCAAGGCCTATGGCGGCGCCTATGATGTGATGGCCTCTAAGCATATAGGCGCCGATGTCAACTACGCCTGGCCAACTGCCGAAATCGCTGTCATGGGAGCGAAGGGCGCGACCGAAATTCTTTATCGGTCGGAACTCGGCGATCCTGAAAAAATCGCTGAACGGACCCGTGAATATGAAGAGCGTTTCGCCAATCCCTTTGTCGCTGCCGAGCGCGGCTTTATCGATGAAGTGATCATGCCGCATTCGTCACGTCGCCGCATCGCGCGCGCTTTCGCCTCGCTTCGCAACAAACGCAGTGAAGTGCGTTGGCGCAAGCACGATACGATTCCCTTGTGAGTTTTCATGCAAAACGCCGTTCAATTGCGAGATGCCGTTTCAGGCGACGAAGGGTTTATCTTGTGGCTTGAGGAGCTAGCACTCCGAAAGTCTGCGGAGGCGTCCTTGGGCCGTTTCGTGCCGAGACCCGGAATGGGAGACGAATTCCCATCCAACTGCCAGATCATTCAGTTTGATAATGCCGATGTGGGTTGTCTTACGACGTCGGCCAAGGAAAACATCATCCACATCGACCAGTTTTACCTGGTTCCGGAATTCCGGAATCGCGGGATCGGTTGTCGAGTTCTGACGAACATCATGTCGCAAGCCGCTATCCAACAGCAGCGTTTGCGGACCACGTTCTTGCCGAGTTCCGACGCATCGAAGTTCTTTCATAGCTTGGGTTTTCACCTGATTTCAGAGACGCCAAAGGCCATTTCGATGGAATGGTCCGCATCCATTCAAGAGCACATCACTCGCGGGACAGCCAATGTTTAAAAAAATTCTGATCGCAAACCGTGGTGAAATAGCTTGCCGCATCATCAAGTCGGCGAAAAAGCTCGGCATTAAGACCGTTGCCGTTTATTCGGACGCGGACGCGAACGCCCTGCATGTAAAAATGGCGGATGAGGCTGTTCACATCGGTGCCGCCCCATCCAGTCAGTCCTATATCGTCATTGAGCGCATCATCGATGCCATCCGCAAAACTGGCGCCGACGCTGTGCATCCCGGCTATGGCTTTCTGTCTGAAAATCCCTCCTTTGCGGAAGCTCTCGAAAAGGAGGGCATCACCTTTATCGGCCCGCCGGTTGGCGCCATCCAGGCGATGGGCGACAAGATCACCTCGAAGAAGCTGGCGGCCGAAACCGGTGTTTCGACGGTACCTGGTCACATGGGTCTGATTGCCGACGCCGACGAGGCCGTGAGAATATCCTCCTCCATTGGCTACCCCGTGATGATCAAGGCGTCCGCCGGAGGCGGCGGCAAGGGCATGCGTATTGCCTGGAACGAGGATGAAGCACGCGAAGGTTTTCAGGCGTCGAAAAACGAAGCGCGCTCCTCTTTCGGCGATGATCGGATTTTCATCGAGAAGTTCGTCCTGCAGCCGCGCCACATCGAGATCCAGGTGCTCGGCGACAAGCACGGAACGGTGCTTTATCTCGGCGAACGTGAATGCTCTATTCAGCGCCGGAACCAGAAGGTCATTGAGGAGGCCCCGTCACCATTTCTCGACGAGGAGACACGTCGGGCCATGGGCGAGCAAGCCGTAGCGCTGTCGAAGGCCGTTGGATATCACTCGGCCGGAACTGTCGAATTCATCGTCGATGGCGACCGCAATTTCTATTTTCTTGAGATGAACACCCGCCTGCAGGTCGAACATCCCGTGACAGAGCTGATCACCGGCATTGATCTCGTGGAGCAAATGATCCGTGTTGCTGACGATGAGAAGCTTTCTTTTGGACAGGCCGACGTCAAACTGACCGGCTGGGCGATTGAAAGCCGGCTTTATGCCGAAGATCCCTATCGGAATTTCCTGCCCTCCATTGGTCGCCTGTCACGCTATCGTCCACCGGCGGAAGGCGCGAAGGCAGATGGTGTCGTCGTTCGCAATGACACCGGTGTCCTCGAGGGCGGCGAGATTTCGATATATTACGACCCAATGGTCGCAAAGCTTTGCTCATGGGCAAAGGACCGCCTGACGGCGATCGACGCCATGAGCGCCGCATTGGATGATTTCGAGGTTGAAGGAATAGGTCATAATCTCCCCTTCCTTTCGGCCGTGATGCAACATCCTCGATTCAGATCCGGCAAAATCACCACGGCTTTTATCACAGAGGAATTCCCGGAAGGCTTCATCGGGGTCGAACCGGACTTGGTGGCCGCCCGAAAACTTGCAGTTGTTGCAACCTGGGTCAATCACGCCACACAAAGTCGCGCCATCCGGATTTCGGGCACGATCGGCAATCATCGAAGGATCATTGGCCGAGATTGGGTGGCGGTACTGGCTAGCCATACATTCGATGTGACATTTGACCTCGTGGCATCGGGATCCATTGTGAGGTTTTCCGACGGCACCGTATTTGAGATCAATGGAAATTGGCAGCCGGGACAGAGCCACGCACATTTCATCGTGGATGGTGAGGAAATGGGAGTGAAAGTCTCCAAATCAGGCAATGGTATTCGCCTGCGTTGGCGCGGAATCGACGAGGTTGCCCACGTTCGGGAGCCGAGGGTTGCGAAGCTTGCGGCTTTAATGCCTGTGAAATTGCCTGTGGACGCGTCGAGGATGCTGCTTTGCCCGATGCCGGGCATCATCACGTCGGTCGCGGTCCAGGAGGGTGACCAGGTGGAAGCCGGGCAAGCATTGGCGACTGTCGAGGCTATGAAGATGGAGAACACCTTGCGCGCCGAAAAGCGCGCGACGGTAAAGCGCGTCAGTGCTGTCGCGGGACAGAGTCTCGCGGTTGACGACATCATTATGGAGTTCGAGTGATGGCCACTAATAAGACCCTTGCGGATTGGGAAGCACTGGCCGAACGAGAATTGAAGGCATCTCCAGACAGGCTTGTCTGGCATACGCCGGAGGGCATTGACGTCAAGCCGCTCTATACGCAAGCGGATTTGCGTAGCGTCGGCCATCTGGATTCCCTGCCGGGCTTCGCGCCGTTTACGCGCGGCCCACGCGCCACGATGTACGCAGGTCGCCCTTGGACGATCCGGCAATATGCCGGCTTCTCGACAGCTGAGGCATCGAATGCCTTTTACAAGCGTAACCTCGCCGCCGGGCAGAAAGGTCTGTCCGTCGCTTTCGATCTTGCAACGCACCGTGGCTACGACAGCGACCACCCACGGGTTGAGGGCGATGTCGGTAAAGCAGGCGTGGCGATCGACAGTGTCGAGGACATGAAGATCCTGTTTGACGGCATTCCGCTTGCCGAGATGTCGGTATCGATGACGATGAACGGCGCCGTCGTTCCCATCCTCGCAAATTTCATTGTTGCGGGCGAGGAGCAGGGCGTCGAGAGGGCTATGCTTTCCGGGACCATTCAGAACGACATTCTGAAGGAGTTCATGGTCCGCAATACCTATATCTATCCGCCAGAGCCATCGATGAGGATTATTGCCGACATTATTGAATATACGGCAAAGGAAATGCCACGTTTCAATTCGATCTCGATTTCCGGCTACCACATGCAGGAAGCCGGCTCAACGCTTGTTCAGGAGCTTGCCTTCACGCTGGCGGATGGCCGCGAATACGTCCGGGCAGCGCTTGCCAAAGGTCTGAACGTTGACGACTTTGCCGGCCGCCTGTCCTTCTTCTTTGCCATCGGCATGAATTTTTTCATGGAAGCGGCCAAGCTGCGCGCAGCACGCCTGCTCTGGTCGAAGATCATGGCGGAATTCGATCCGAAAAAGCAGTCCTCTTTGATGTTGCGCACGCATTGCCAGACGTCAGGCGTTTCGCTGCAGGAACAGGACCCATATAACAACATCGTTCGCACGGCCTACGAGGCAATGTCCGCCGCGCTCGGCGGCACGCAGTCGCTGCATACGAACGCTCTCGATGAGGCCATCGCGCTTCCCACCGAGTTCTCCGCGCGGATCGCGCGCAACACGCAGCTCATCCTTCAACATGAAACCGGCGTGACCAATGTGGTCGATCCCCTTGCCGGCTCTTATTATGTCGAGAGCCTCACCGCCGATCTCGCCGAAAAGGCGTGGGCCTTGATTGAAGAGGTCGAGGCGCTTGGCGGCATGACAAAAGCGGTTGCCGCGGGCATGCCCAAGCGCATGATCGAGGAAGCGGCAACGCGGCGGCAAGCAGCGATAGATCGCGGTCAAGAGGTCATCGTCGGCGTCAACAAATACCGTCTCGATAGCGAAGATCAGCTGGATATTCTGGATATTGACAATGCTGCCGTTCGCCGCGCCCAGATCAATAGGATTGAGCAGACGAGGCGTCACCGCAATCCATTGATGGTTGAGGCGGCGCTGGCGGAGCTGAGCGACGTTGCCCGCACCGGTAACGGAAATCTATTGGCGGCAGCGGTCGAAGCCGCGCGCGCGCGCGCGACCGTTGGTGAAATCTCGGACGCCTTGCGCGTCATCTTCGGCGACCATTCCGCCACCCCCGAAGTGGTTTCCGATGTCTACGGAGCCGCCTATGAGAACGATCCGGAATACACGACATTGGTCGGTCGCCTCGGTGAGTATGCGAAAGCTTTGTCGGCGACGCCGAAAATCATGGTCGCCAAGCTCGGGCAAGACGGTCACGATCGCGGTGCAAAAATAATTGCATCCGCCTTCGGCGATATCGGCTTCGAGGTCCTTGCCGGGCCATTGTTTCAGACGCCGGATGAAGCGGCCGACATCGCCGTGAAAAACAAGGTTCACGTTGTCGGCATGTCTTCTCTGGCCGCTGGCCATAAAACCTTGGCGCCCCAGTTGGTCCAGGCCCTGAAGGCCCGCGGCGCTGACAATGTCGTCGTGATCGTTGGCGGCGTCATACCCCGCCAAGACTACGAATTTCTGCTGCAACACGGCGTGTCTGCAGTCTTCGGCCCGGGTACGAACGTCCTCGAAGCGGCGCGCGCCGTGATCGATCTCATGCAAGGCAAATTGCGAAATCAGTGAGGCTGAAAAAATGCTCGGACCACTAAATCACGTTGCCATCGCAGTGCCGAATCTGAAAGCCGCAGTTTCTGTTTACGAGAAGCTCGGCGCGGACATTTCCCCGCCGCAGGATCTGCCGGAGCATGGTGTTACGGTCGTTTTCATCCAACTTCCGAACACCAAGCTCGAGCTGCTCTACCCCCTCGGAGAAAATTCGCCGATCGCCCCGTTTCTTGCGAAGAATCCGGCCGGTGGAATCCATCATCTTTCTTTTGATGTGCCGGATATATTGGAGGCGCGCAAAACAATGACGGCCGGTGGTATTCGCATCCTTGGAAGCGGCGAACCATCAATCGGTGCTCACGGTACGCCTGTGCTCTTTGCCCACCCCAAAGATCTGTTCGGAACCTTGATTGAGATTGAGCAGGCGGACTAAAAGGTCTCGTCCGAGTGCCCGAAAACGAACAGCACCTCAGAGGGTCGGAAATCGGATCGATGCCTCCTCCTTGGGATTTGGTATCGATCGCGCAAGCGAACCTGTAGAGCATTGCCGACTACAGTTTATACCGATCATGAACACACATGGCTTGAGACGCCCCTGCCGATTTGACGGCACCTATTGTCGCAACTTTGCAAGCCAGTCGGTGTACCGTGCCAGCGCAAGTGGAGGCAGCCTGGCCTTGGCGAATGCATCAAGGTTAGCCGGATTCCTCCCCACGACGATCAGCCCGACCATTCCCATCGAATAGTGAGGAGCGCATTTGTAAGCGTAGGCACCCTCGATCTCGAAAGTGACCTCGATCTCCTCGTTGACGCGTCCCTTGAAAGGCTTCGCGCCCTCGGGGATCAGATCCTTGATGCTTTCCGCATTGTGCCCTGGCTCGGCCGCGACGAAACGAACGCTGTCGCCCGGCGCGATCTGTAGAAACGCCGGTTCGAAGACCATGGCACCGGTCTCACCCCGGTTCAGCATGCGAACCTCATGCGTCTCGGCCCACGCGGTGCTTACGCTGGCAAGCAATGTCGCCGCGAAAGTCAACGTTTGAAAAACTCTCATGCACTCCCCCTTCCTGATCCTCCTGTCGATGTTCGACATCGATGCTCGGTGAGTAGCAGAACGTATCCTATGAAACAAGTATGTATCTTAGGATACAATATTGACAGGCGGAGGAGATGCCCCTACCGTTCGACGCATCCCCGGCGTTGATGGGGGGAGAGGATTCAGGGAGGATCGTTCTATGAAATCAGATTTATCCGAGCAGCCGGAGCTGAAGGCTCAGGTATCGCGGCGCAATTTCATGAAGGCGGCGACGATTGCGACGGCAGGCGCCGCGATCGGCACGACTGTGGTCACGGACGCGAACGCACAGGCGTGGAACGAGGAATACGACGTGGTCGTTGTCGGTTCTGGAGGAGCGGCGCTGGCAGCGGCGGCAGCGGCGGTTCACAATGGCGCCCGTGTCAAGGTGCTTGAGAAGGCCGAACTGGTCGGGGGCACCACGATAAAATCCGGCGGCGTCTATTGGATTCCCAACAACCCTTTCATGGTTGCAGACGGAATAGCAGACCGCAAGGAGGATGCCCTCCGTTACATGTCGCGCTGCGCCTTTCCGCACCTCTACCGTCCTGACAGCCCAACCTTCGGCATGACAGACCACAATTACCGCCTGATGGAAGTGCTGTACGACCGTGGCGGCAAGGTGCTTCAGGAATTTTCGGACATTGGGGCGCTGAAGTCCGTGCGTTATCCCACTTATGGCTATATGCCGATCCCCGACTATTACGCGAACCTTCCCGAGAACAAAGCGCCGCGCGGCCGTTCGGTGCATCCGGCTGATGGCAAGGGCGAGCCCGGTGCTGGATCGGACCTCGTGGGCCAGTTGCAGGCCTTCATCGAAGGCCGCGGCGCCCAGATCGCACTGGAAACCGCGGTCGTCAGGGCCGTGGTGGACGAAAATCGCAAGGTGCTCGGCGTGGTGGCGAGAACCTTCGACGGCACCGAATTGAACATACGCGCGCGCAAGGGCGTGATCTTCGGCTCCGGCGGTTTTACGCAGAATCCGGATATGCGCGAGACTTACCTGCGCATCCCGGTTCTCGGCGGCTGCGCGGTGCCGACCAATCAGGGCGATTTCGTCAAGATCGCCATCGATCTCGGCGCGCAGCTTGGCAATATGAACGAAGCCTGGCTGCAGCAGGAAGTGCTGGATGAAGTGCTCGAGTTCAACAGCGTTCCCTTCGGCGTGTTCTTCCTGGGCGGAGACAGCATGGTGATGGTCAACAAATTCGGCCGCCGCACCTGCAACGAGAAGACCACTTACAATGAGCGCACCCGCTCCCACTTGGTCTGGGATCCCGCGCGCGGCGAGTACGTCAATCGCCTCCAATTTATGATCTTCGACGATCATGCACGCAGCTTCGGCGGCGTAATGATACCGCCACCCGGCGAGTTCGTTCCGCCCTACATCATTACAGCGGACACACTGGAAGACCTGGCTAAAAAGATCGATGAAAAGCTCGCTTCCTACGAACACCAGATCGGGCATTTTCGACTGGACGGCAACTTCCTCGACGGCCTGAAAGAAACGCTCGTCCGTTTCAAAGGCTTTGCCGAGACCGGCAAGGACACGGATTACCTGCGCGGGGAAGCGCCGATTGACCAGTACTTCGCGCCGCCGAAGGGCTTCGAGGTGAAGGGGCCGAACCCTTGGCTTCATCCGATTTCCGACAAAGGTCCGTATTATGCCATCGCGCTTGCCGCCGGCACGCTCGATACCAAAGGTGGTGCGGTCTATGACGAGCATTCCCGGGTGCTCGATACCCACGATCAGCCGATCGACGGACTTTATGTCGCCGGCAACGCGGGCGCCTCGCCCTCGGGGCAGTCCTACTGGGGGGCGGGAGGAACGCTGGGTCTTGCCATCACCTTCGGCTTTATTGCGGGAGAGCATGCTGCGCGGCGCAGTTGATCCGTCGGAGAGATATCGGGACCGTTCTGTGACATCTGGGATCTGAGGTCATGACAGCGAAACGCCATAGTCTTCTCCACCTAGCCTTCGACGGACCCGAGACCGGAGAGCCGTGGCTGATCCTTCACGATCGCCATGGCAGTCTTGCCGCCGCGCGTATGTTGGGTGAAACCCAGCTTGCACCGGACACGCGTCGCATTGCCGTGCGAAGCGCCCGGACCCAGACGCGCGGCAGCCTTGCTCCGCCCAAGGGCAACTTCTGGTTCATCGGCCCTCTGCACCAGCCGGAATTGTCCACGCTTGGCGACGCACTCTATCAACTCGACCGGTTGCTCAATGATATGAGGGACATTGATGGGCATTCGCGCCTGAACCTTCTCGGGCAAGGCGAGGGCGGCACGGTCGCTTTGTTGCTGGCCTTGCTGCGTCCTGACATGATCGGCCACGTAGTGGCCATGAACGCCTCATTCCCTCGCAATTTTTCCCGAATGCCCATGCAAATCGGCGACGTAAATGGGCTGACCGTGCTGTTATCCGAAGACGATGGCGTCACAGCCACGGAGTTGATGCGCATTGCTCCCGGTCTAGCCGTGTCGGTGCACGGCAACGTGTGGTCGCCCGACACGAGGGGTGGTCAGGGCGAGGTGTTTATGGGAGATTAGAGGGCAGACCACAGAGCGAAGATTGATAAATGCCAAAGACATGACAGAACGCAGAATCATCAACTCGAATTTAGTCACCCGTCTCAATCCCGACGCAACGCAGCTCCGGCACGGTGATCTGCTTTACACGATCCATGAGCTTTCGAGACTGATCAGCACGCATTTCGACAAGGTAATGGAGCCTCATAATCTCACTCGGGCGCAATGGTGGGCGATCATGCACATCATGCTGAACGAAGGTCAAAGCCAGTCTGATCTTGCGCGCGTCATGCAGATGGGCAGATCGGCCGCTGGAAAGTTGTTCGACCGCCTCGAGGCAAAGGGGTGGATCGAACGCAGGCCTGACAAAGACGATCAGAGGGTCCTATGCGTCTTCCTGCTTGAGGGCGTAAGTCCGGTCTTCGATGCAATCGTTTCCGGCGGTCCGACATTGTTCGAAACGCTTCTCGACGGGATTTCCGAGCAAGAAGAACGCGCCTTATTGTCTGGTCTGGATAAGATCAGGATAAATGCCGAGCGCGCGATGGGCGTGCATGGCCGCACAAGCCGGCTTTAAAGCCGGGGCTGAACTCACGCCTCGATCATCGCTTTCGTTGTTCAACGCATATAACTTTGTGCCAGCACCGCGCTTTTAGTGGCGTGGTGGGTGGAAATGCGGCGTCTTACCATCCTCAAAAAATATCGAAGCGTTGACCATATGGGCAATGCGTAGCCGGCGTTCCATAACGCAGGCTAGCGATTGCCGACAATGGCGCGACTTTGGGAGCGGAGGGAGTTCCGCTTGTCGTTCTCCGGTAAACGACAGCGGGCGAACCTGAGGGGGGGTAAAGGAATGATCGCGCAGCACATGGCGGCATCCTTGCAGGATTATCCTGAAAGGGGTGATTCCGATGTCTGATACGGTTGCAGGCCCATCGTCAGATATGCTCCAGCAGAGAGAAATTCCCGGCGAGCCCGGCCTCTGGGTTTTCCTGTTTGGTGATATGGCGATCTTCGTTGTCTTCTTCGCCTCTTATCTGGTCGAACGCGCCGATCACCGTTTGCTGTTCCAGGCCTCGCGACAATCTTTTGGTGTGACGATCGGCGTCATCAACACGATCATCCTTCTGATCAGCTCCCTTCTGGTGGTGATAGCGGTGAGTGCGGTTCGCGGGCGCGCAAATCCGATCGCTGTGCGGGCACTTTGGGGAGCATTATTCTGCGGCGGAACCTTCGTGATACTCAAATGTGTCGAGTACACGCATTTGGTTTCCGCAGGAAACGGTCCTGGTTCGAACCTTTACTTCACCTATTTCTTCATTCTCACCGGCGTGCACCTGATCCATGTGCTGATCGGCTTCGTCACCCTTGGAATCATGATCGCCAAGGCGAGGCAACCGCGGGAATTAACAGGCCAGAACCTGTCCACAATCCAGTCTTGTGTTTGTTACTGGCATCTCGTCGACCTTCTCTGGATCGTCATTTTTCCGCTTCTCTATCTGTTGGGGTAAGCCATGGCGCTGAAAGAACTTGTTCCCTTCCGCGTCGCACTCACCTGGGCAATCCTGGTCGCACTGTCGATCCTTGGTTCGATCCTGGGCATCGAGGGCGAAGACAGTACGCTGATCGCCGTCATCGTTCTGGCTTTTGCGGTGATCAAGGTCCGGTTTGTCGGACTGGACTTCATGGAATTGTGCCACGCACCCTTGGCGATGCGCGCAGCATTCGAGGCCTATTGCGTCGTGCTCCTGGGTACGCTCACCGGGCTTTACGCATTTCTATGATTTTTCCGTCGATTGGACTCCAGCGATTGGCACTTGGCGTGCCCAACTTGGCCCTCGCAGCACGCAGAGGCCCAAAACGAGCCGCCGATATTATCCAGGTGGGTAATGCACACATTGCTGTGATCACCCAAGGTGCAAAAACGGTCCGACGCTGAGGACTGATGAGTGTCCGGATCGCAAGATGCCGTTCGCGATTTAGGCCGGCAGCTGCGCGTGACACGATGAGAGGAAATCGCGTCCCGGAAATTTTGCAGTGCCAGGAAGGCCCGTTGAAGTTTTTTGTAACCGGATCGGAAGGTCCGGCATTTGCAGGGAGGAAAACTGATGATGTGCGATTTGAATTCAGTCGAACACGCGTTGCTGAACGCCCGCTCCGCACCGCCAGCGGGCGCAAAGGGAGCCGGCAATTGACGGTCGCCCCTGAAAATCTGACGGCGGCCGTCGAGCGACTGGAGCGGGCAAGCGCCCGTAGCGCCCCGTGTGAACCTGTCGCCGATTTGCTTGGTCCCGATGACATCGATGCTGCCTATGAGGTGCAGAGGCGCATCACGGAACGACGGATCTCCGGGGGCGCACGACTTGTCGGCCGCAAGATTGGTCTGACCTCGCGCGCAGTCCAGGCGCAGATTGGGGTGAATCGTCCCGACTTCGGCGTGCTCTTTGACGACATGCAGTTCGCGGACGGTGCGGAGATTCCGTTTTCGCGTTTGCTGCAGCCCAAGGCAGAAGCGGAGATCGCCTTTCTGCTCGCCAAGGACATTTTGGACGCTTCGGATCTGGTTGTCGTGCGCGACGCCGTCGCGCAGGCGTTTCCCTCCCTGGAAGTCGTCGATAGCCGGATTGCTGACTGGCGCATCGGCATCACTGACACAGTGGCCGACAATGCCTCGTCGGGTGTCTTCGTAATCGGAGCACAAGGCGTCGCGCTCGACGCGGTGCAGCCTGCAGACGTGGTGATGACCATGCTGCGAAATGGTGAGGTGGTTTCACAAGGGACCGGGCGAGATTGTCTGGATGATCCGCTGAATGCACTTGCCTGGCTTGCCCGCACCGCGATCGAGATCGGTGCACCGCTGCGCGCGGGCGATATCGTGCTGTCGGGCGCGCTCGGACCGATGGTGCCGGTCCGTCCCGGTGATGTCTTTGAAGCGAAGATTGAGCCCCTGGGAACGATCATCGCGCGGTTTTCAAAAGAAGAAGGGGGAGAACAATGACAGATCGCATTGGTGTCGCGATTGTGGGTTCGGGGAACATCGGCACGGATCTGATGATCAAGATCCTGCGTCACTCCGAGAATCTAGGCATGGTGGCGATGGTGGGGATCGATCCTGCCTCGGACGGATTGGCGCGGGCGGCGCGGTTGGGGGTCGCGACGACCGCTGGTGGTGTCGAAGGACTTATCGCCATGCCCGAATTCAAGCAGGTGGGCATTGTGATGGACGCGACCAGCGCCTCGGCTCACGTCGTCAATGCCAAACGTCTGGAGCCCTACGGGCTGCGGCTGATAGACCTGACGCCTGCGGCCATCGGCCCGTTCGTCATTCCGCCGGTGAATCTCGGCGAGCATCTCGGCGCACCCAACATCAATATGGTTACTTGCGGCGGTCAGGCAACTATTCCGATGGTGGCGGCCGTGTCGCGCGTGACCGATGTGCCCTATGCCGAGATCGTGGCCTCCGTGTCCTCGAAATCGGCCGGACCGGGAACGCGGGCCAATATCGATGAGTTCACCGAAACCACCGCCCATGCCATCGAACAAGTCGGCGGAGCGAAACGGGGAAAGGCGATCATCATCCTAAACCCGGCGGAGCCTCCGCTCATCATGCGCGATACAGTCTACTGCCTGGTCGGTGGCGCGGATCAGGACAAGATCCGCAAGTCCATCAAAGACATGGTGGCCGAGGTTGCGATCTATGTGCCGGGCTACCGGCTTGTGCAGGAAGTGCAGTTCACTCCGGTCGATCCGGCTGAGATCGCCACCCTGCTGCCCGAGGGCTCGGGGTCGGTCGATACCAAGGTGACTATTTTCCTGGAGGTCGAAGGTGCGGCGCATTACCTGCCCGCCTATGCCGGCAATCTCGACATCATGACCTCGGCTGCAATGCGCGTGGCTGAACAGATAGCCGTGCGCGCGAAAGAGGTGGCGTGATGACCAAGAAACTTTATGTCCAGGACGTTACCCTGCGCGATGGCATGCATGCGCTGCGCCATCGTCTGGATCCGAAAAAACTGGGGGAGATCGTCCGGGCGCTCGACAAGGCCGGTGTCGCCGCGATCGAGGTCAGTCATGGCGATGGCCTGGCCGGCAATAGCCTGAACTATGGTGCCGGTTCGAACACGGATTGGGAGTGGATCGAGGCCGCCGTCGAGGCTGCGGAACGGGCGGTTATCACCACGCTGCTGCTGCCCGGCGTCGGCACCATTGTCGAGTTGCGCCGCGCCTATGAGCTGGGGGTTCGTTCAGTCCGCGTCGCCACCCATTGCACCGAGGCTGATGTCGCCGCTCAGCACATCGCAGAGGCCCGCAACCTCGGCATGGACGTATCGGGCTTCCTGATGATGGCACACATGAGCGAGCCTGCTCAACTGGCCAGCCAAGCGCGGCTCATGGAATCCTACGGTGCGCATTGCGTCTATATCACCGATTCTGCAGGACGGCTGACGACCGAGGGGGTGCGCGACCGCGTGCGTGCCTACAAGGACGTGCTGAAGCCCGAAACCCAGATCGGCATCCATTGCCACGAGAACCTCTCGCTGGCGGTCGCGAATTCGGTTGCGGCCATTGAGGAAGGCGCTTGGAGGATCGACGCATCGCTCGCCGGTCATGGCGCCGCGGCCGGCAACACTCCTATCGAGCCGTTTGTTGCGGTGGCTAATCTGCTGGGCTGGGAAACCGGCTGCGATCTTTTCGCGCTGGAGGACGCAGCGGACGATCTGGTCCGGCCACTGCAGGACCGCCCTGTCCGTGTGGATCGCCAGACCCTGACTATTGGCTATGCCGGTGTGTACGGCAGTTTCCTGCGTCATGCGGAAAACGCCGCGGCTACCTATGGCGTGGATGCCCGCGATATCCTGATCGAAGCCGGCAAGCGCAAGCTGGTCGGAGGGCAGGAAGACATGCTGACGGACATCGCCTTGAACCTCATTGGTCAATCCAACTGAGCTCCGAGCCCTTTTCATGGGTGCGCCGCGCCGCATCCACATCGAACCATACCAGGAGGAGACAAATATGACTCACACCTACGACCCCGGTCCCCGCATCGCCCATGCCGGCGGCATCAATATAGGGACACCGAACCTCGAACGCTCGCTGTGGTTCTTCCGCGACCTGTTTGGCATGGAAGTAACCGCCGAAAGTGATGGTGTCGCCTATCTGCGCGGCTATCAGGAATTCGACCACCACTCGCTGGTGCTGACCCAGCAGGATCAGGCGGTAATCAACACTTACAGCTTCCGCGTCGCCCGGCCGCAGGATGTGGAGCTGTTCCATGAACAGTTCACCGCCGAAGGCGTCGAGGTGAAGGTGGTCCCCGCCGGCACCGAGACCGGACGTGGCGAGGCGATCCGCTTTTTGCTGCCCGGCGGCGGCCACCCGATCGAACTTTATTACGACATCGACAAGCCGAGGGCGGTCGAGGGGCTAAGCTCTCATCTTTTGGGCAACAGCTCGCGTCGTCGCGGGTTCGGCGTACGGCGTCTCGACCATCTTAACATTATGACTGGTCCTGCGACCATCGTTCAGGCCGAGGGCTGGCTGCGCGAAAGGCTGGGCTTCAGGCGGCGCGAATTCCTGACCTTGCCGCAGAACCCGGATTTCATCGTCGCCTCATGGATGTCGGTGAACTCGAAACTGCATGATATCGCGATCGGTGCCTCACCCAACGGACAGGACGCGCAATTCCATCACGTCGCCTTCTCGATCGAAAATTTCCACGACATCTTGACGGCGGCGGACCAGTTGCGAGACCTCGACATCCAGATCGATGCAGGTCCAGGCAAACACGGCATCGGTCAGGCAATGTATCTCTACGTCCGAGACCCGGGCTCGAACCACCGGATCGAGCTCTACTCGGGTGGTCGCGAGTTCTTTGAGCCTGACTGGCAAGCGCTGGAATGGAAGATCGATAGCCCTTACGGCATGACCTGGTATGGCGATCTGCCCAATGTGGATCCCCAGACCAGCGCCTATGTCACAACAACGTCATCGGCCGGACTTGACTTGCCGCGGCGCCGCGCCGCGGCCGCCTGATACCGTCATCTGTTTCGGGAATGGAGTGCCTTTCCGGATCGCGGTCGCCGCGATCCGGACTGCGGGAAGGAGGGATACAAATGACGACCGAATACACCTATGACGAAACACGCAGGACGGCCGAGATCGGGGGAATTACCTTTTCATGGCATGAGGCGGGTGAGGGCGAGCCGCTCGTCCTGCTGCACGGTTCGGGGCCGGGAGTGAGTGCCTGGTCGAACTTTCGGTACAACCTGCCGGTTTTTGCCAGACGCTTCCGCACCATTATGCCGGATATGCCGGGCTTTGGAGCAACTGAACTCCCGAAACTCGATGAATTCTACGCAACGCTGGCCGCGCGCCGCATCGCCCATCTAATGGACCATCTGGGGATAGAGTCCGCTTTGTTCACCGGGAATTCGATGGGCGGAGCGGTCGTGGCCGAACTGGCGGCGCTGCATCCCCAACGGGTGCGGCGGATGGCGCTGATCGGCTCCGGCGGGCTGTCGGTCGGGATCTTTGGCACGGATCCGAGCGAGGGATTCCTGCGGTTGTTCGAGTTCCTCGACGATCCGACGCGCGAGCGCATGATCGGCTGGGTCAAGACCATGGTTTATGACCATCGCCTGATTACTGACGAACTGATCGACGAGCGGATGAAAAACGCGCTGTCCGAGGGTGTCATCCCCCGGATGAAGGCAATATTCGGAGCGATGTTCAACCCCGCGCTGCGCCAGGGCGTTCCGCCGCTTTGGACCCGGTCGGGGACCATCAAAACGCCGACATTGCTGCTGTGGGGGCGTGACGACCGAATGCTGCCTTACGATCACGCCCATCTGGCGAACCGGCTGCTGCCCGAGGTCGAGTTGCATAGCTTCTCGCATTGCGGCCACTGGGTGCAGATCGAGCGCAAAACGGAGTTTGAGCGCGTATCGACCGAATTCCACACACGCTGACACCATTTCCGTTCCGGCATGCGGGAGGAGACGCTTGCCGGAACGTAGCTGACAAATGCCATGACGGGGTCGCCAGAGGGGGCGCCCTACTCGTTGAAAAGGGGAGGAAATACAGAATGTCTGGGGCAAAACTTTCGCCTGGAGCGCTGTGCGGCGCGTTCGTCATTGCAATGGGGCTGCAATCCGCAGCGGCAATTGCCGCGGAATCGATCGCGGCAGCAGGACCTATCGGGGGTACCGATATCAATGCGGCATTTCTCCCCCCCGAAGGGCTATGGGTGTCCGGCATCGGGGCCACGGTCGGCTTCTCCGACTACTATGATGACGGTGGCACTCAATTAAGATCGAGAGGAAATGATACCCTTGGTGGTGTCGGAATACTCTACTCCTATCCAGGCAAATTCTACGGTGGCCAGCTAGCATCCACGCTTTTCACGGGCTACGAACGGCTCTGCTTCGGCGTGGCCCAATACGCTAAGAATTGCTCCAGCGGCGTCAAGGACATCTATTCTGACGTGCTGATGTGGAGCCGGTATTTTCCAAGCGATGCCGCCCTCAGACAGTCCCAGGATGATGTTCAGAGGCCATTCGGTACAGCCGTCCTCGTCGGCTTGGGTTTGACGATTCCGACCGGAAACTACGACAAGGTAAGTCCTATCAACAACAGCGCCAACTTCTGGGGTTTCTCTCCGAACATCGCGCTCACCTACACGGCTCCAAGCCCTCTGCCGGATATATTCGGGGACGCCGTGCAGCTCAACGGCCGGCTTTTCTATCACATGTATACCGAGAACAAGGACACGCAGTACCAAACCGGTTCCGTGCTGAGCCTCGACTGGGCGGTGGTCATGATGAAAGGTCAATGGAAATACGGTCTGGCGGGGATGGCGTATACCCAGCTTGAGGACGACACGATCGGCGGAGTGGTCCATCCCAACAACGGCAATCGTTCGGAAGTCATCGGATTTGGACCGATCATTTCTCGCGATTTCATGATGAACGATCATCCTGCCAACCTCACCATCAAGGGCATCCAGAGCGTCTATGGCCGCAACGTGGCCAAGTCCACGGGTGTGTTCATCCGACTAAGCGTAAAATTATAGACCGTGGCGCAAGGTGTCGGGGCCTCGATGCAGGTGGCTAAAAGGGTGCGATGGTCGCGGTTTGAAAGCATTGCACAACAAAAACAGGCGCGTTCTGAAAATGAAGGAGCGGCCACCACTGAGGAGAATGAAAATGGCAAAGGGAACTTTTGTTTCCTGCAGTGTGTTGTCAAGTCTCGAAGGGAAAGAGGCGGCGGCACTGCGAAGTGCCGCCTGAGCGGCGTTCACGATCCCATATGAAAGTATTGGTATGACCATCTGGCCGCTCATCTTGGAGCGGCCGTTTTCATCAGTCGAATTTAAACAATGAATCATACCGTCAGCATGTGTTGACACTATTGCAACTTGACGGTCTTGTGGTCAACCATACTGCTTTTGGGGGAGTTTACTGATAGGAGGAGGAATCAGTGGGGTATCTGGAGCCTAGACCGCGTCTGCGGGATATTACACTTGAACTGTATCGCGCGGCCCTGCAGCCGGAACCATTGGAAAGCTGGTCGCGATCGATCTCCAATTTGCTCGATACCGAGATCGCCGGCCTTACGGTCTTAGCGCCGTCCGGCTTGGCCGTTCAAATGGGTAGTGTCGGATCCGACCTCGAGGCAGGAAGGGAATATCTGGAGAAGTATCAGCATATCAATCCTCTGCGGCCATTTTGGCAGTCGGCACCATCGGGAGAGGTGTTCCGGATTGACAGCAATTTGATTGATGACAAGTTTCGTAGCTCAGAGTTCTATTCGCGCTACTGCCAGAATCTAGATTTGGGCGGGGGTATCTGCATGCTGCTGAGCATCCGCACGGCTAAAGTTCTGGTGCACGCAAGTCAGCCGAGGAAGCCCGAGCTTGGGCCGATCGAGCATGAACTGCTGGCCTGTCTTCGTGATGATCTCCTTCTGTGTTTCGAAATTGCCGGCACTTTGATGCTTGCCACCAACGTAGCGGAAAACATCATTCGCAGCTTTGACCAGAAGGGGATCGGTGTCGCGCTTCTGACAGAAGACGGACGTGTTGAACATGTCAATGGCAGCATGAATGAGATGCTGCACGCCGGAGGCGTACTTCGTATGGAACAGGGTAGGCTCGCTCCTGGCTCTGCGATCCGGCTGCCCGAGCTGCCGGGCATGGTCAATCGCACAAAGAAAAGCGGCGTTGGCGGGCGGTTATTCTATGGTGATAAATCAAGCGACCGGTGCGGCAGCATCATAGCATACCCCGTCCCGATGGCCTTCGACTGGGAAGGTCCGCATGAAAACAAAGTCGTGCTGCTGGTAACCGATAGCTCACGGCCGAAAGGTTTGCTGACGGAAAGGTTGCGCAAAGCCTATGGCTTGACTCAGGCGGAGACCGGCGTCGCCGGTAAGCTGCTGGACGGAAAGACCTCCCGCCACATAGCCACGCAACTCGGCGTTCAGATCAACTCGGTGCGGGCTCATCTCAAGGCTATCTATGCCAAGACCGGGACGCATTCGCAGGTCGAACTTCTCAAGCTGCTTCAAATCGAGAAAGAGAATACGTAGGGCAGGTCGGTCTTTGTTCATTGGGTGAAAAATACCGACCCGACAAGCTCGGGTCGGCTTTTGTCATTCCGCGAGCAATGGGCTCACGGCCAATCCATGAGCCGCTCAAGGACAAGTGCGGCGTTTGAGAAATAATCGCCGTAAGCGCCGCGCAGGAATAGAAGCGGTGTCTTGTCCGTCACGGTATGTAACTCGTGTACCCGGCCGACTATGAGATAGTGGTCGCCAAGCTCCAGCACGTCACCTATCATGCAATCTATCCACGACACGATGCCGGTAAGAATGGGATTGCCCAGGGGCGACGCTTCCCAGGCGATGCCGTCGAATTTATCCGGCCCCTTGGTCGCGAGCTTCCTGCAAAGCCGCTCCTGGTCGGCGGCCAGCACGTTGGCGCAAAACCGTCCGGTCGCTCGGATCCTCGCCTGCGTCGCCGAAGAGCGGTCCGCCAGAAAGGAGACGAGCGGTGGGTCCAACGAAACGGACGTGAATGACCCCACGATCATTCCCACCGGCTCGACTTCCGCTTCCAGGGAGGTGACGGCCACCACCCCGGTCGGGAAGCTGCCCAGAACGGTTCGGAAATGTCGCCCGTCGATGGCCGGAGGCTCATCGGGAGCGACCACTTCGTTCTTTCCGTCGCTCTGCTGCGTCAACGAGAACGACCCCATCTCAGATGCCCATACGTAACGGTTCGGGTGGCTCCAGCCCATACTGGGTCAGCGCATTGGCGTGATAGGTCGGTCCCGGCACATGGATGAAGTGGTTCAGTCCGACATGGGCATCGCGCCAGAAGCGCTGGATCGGATTTGTCCGCCGGCTGGCGTTTCCGCCGGAGCGTGCATAGATCGCGTCGATTGCCGCGACTGCCCGCCACGCGCATCGGATTTGGTTGCGCCGGATCCGGGACCGATCTTCGAATGTTATCTCCTTGCCGGCCATGACCTGATCATAGGCCCAGTTGATGCCGCTCAGAAGCTGCACCCGGGAGGCGTGAATTTCAGAAGCGGCCTCACCGGTGAAATAGGCCGAATAGGGATCGTCGCGGAGCTTCACGCCTGCTGCCGAGACACGATCCCGTTGATAAGCGCCGTGAGCGGCCAGTGCACCCTCCGCCATACCGATGATCGCCCCAGTGATGCCGACGGGGAAAATGACCGAAAAAGGAAGTTTGTAGATTGGATTGCTCAGCGCGGACTTTTCGGCGGCCGCGCCGGAGGCGACGTCCTCATGGAAGATGCTGCGATAGGTGGGTACGAAGGCGCCGTTCACGATGACATCTTTGCTCCCCGTTCCCAAAAGGCCGATTACGTCCCAGGAATCGTCAACGATGTCATAATCCGCCCTCGGCAAAATGAGGTGCATCGCCCGGGGTGGCATGGCTGGCCCGCCTTTACCATTGCCAAGCAGCGCACCGAGGAAAACCCAGTCGGAATGGTCCGTACCTGAAGAGAATTGCCACCGTCCCGTCAACTTGTAGCCGCCCTCGACAGGCTCGGCAATTCCGGTCGGAGTGTAGGGTGAGGCGATCCAGGTGTCCTGGTTTTCTCCCCAGATGTCTTGGCCCAGCGTCGCGTCGAACAGCGCAACTTCCCACGGGTGAACACCGACCACACCGCAGACCCAACCCGCAGAACCGTCGTAGCGGGCCATGGCCATCACGGCCTCCACGAAGTCGGCGGGGGTTCCGCCCAATCCGCCATGCTCGGATGGTTGCAAAATTCGCATCACACCTGCCGAATGAATGATCTTTACCGATCTGTCGCTTAATTTTCCCAGACGCTCGTTCTCCCAGGCCAATTCCGCCAATTCAGGGCCGACTTCCGAAATTCGATCGGCAACATTCTGCGCCATTAACTTCCCTCCCTCGTGTCGCATCAAGTTCCTCCTACATTGCTCTGGTTCTTTTCGCCCTGCTTTGGTCGTGCGGCGGCCCAATATCCGCTGCCCGTACCGGCAGTCGCAGAGGCAATTGTGAAGTATTGCCCGGGTCGGCACATTGCCCACCTGGGCGATGTCGCTTTGTTTCATCAACGATCGAGTGAGATGTGCATCTGTGAAATCGGAACCTTCCGCCGGTTACGGCTTCGCGCTTTGCCCTAGCGGGTGAGCGCGGCTCGTCGGGAATGATGTGCTTCAGCCGTAACCTTGCTTCTTCAGCCGATTGATCAACAACCGTTTGGCAGCCTTGGCGCCGTAATGAACCTGGACGATCTCGCTGCGAACATAACCGTCCTGATCGACAACGAGCCACAAGATAGCTTGCCTCTAAGCGACCAAGGTTCTGAAACTTTTGTAATAAAACGAAATACACAGCAATGTCAGCGCGGCTAGTTTTGCCTGACCGGTTCACTGTTTTTCACGCAATCGATCGCCAAACTAGCTGGCGGTACGCAAGGCAGGGCAAGCAGCGGCATTGGTCTCGATGAAAAGTACTCTCGGGTTTCAACACAGCACGACATCTTTGGGTTGTGGTTGCTTGAGACTATCCGGGTTCGCGGAAGTTCCGCTCGATAGGAGGCAAGAATGAAGAGAAACTTGATTGTGCTGGCATCCATGGCACTGGTGATGATTGGTGCCATCTATCCCGCTCTGGCTCAAGACCGCCCTCGCGGAGATAACTCTCCCACGCGCTATCTGGAAGATAATGAGGGGGGCGGTCATCGACTTCAAGAGCGGGACCGACACGCTCGCGATCGGCTCGAGAGGCGCCAGGAACGCCAAGAGCAGTTTGGCACGCGGGATGTGACCCGCATGCTTGAGCGTCACGGATATCGCGTCCGGGAAGTCAGATTGGAACGCGGCCAATACTTTGTAAGAGCCTCCCGCCGTGGTGAAAGGCTCCTCGTCATCGTGTCTCGTCGGGGCGAAATCCTTGAGACGCGGCGAATGACGACGGACCGCTTCTGACGTGGAACGACGAGGATTGGGTGCGGGGCCGCCGGTGTGACGTGCGCCGCTCGGCCCACCTTAACAACATCATCCCGGCAGCTGGAAACAGCTGCCGGTTCCACAAATGAGGCATCACGACGAGCGGGGCGTGCAAAGATTGCTTCTCATCCGGCGGACTGATGACCCCATCTTTGTGGCACGTCCTCATCCTGCAACAATACTGAATATATTGGAACACAACTCCTTCAGTCTGCAGGTTATGATTTTGCAACTGCCACCTTTTCGGATCATCACAGGATCAAAGCGATGAAAAACCTCATCAAAGTAACCGTCTTCAGCCTTGTGACCATTGCTACAATCATCCCCATGCTGCCCACAGCCGCCCAGGCCGATGACTGGCGCCAACACCGCTATTATCGCGGCAGTCACGACTACGGTTACGACCGCGGCGACGCCGTTGCTCTAGGCGCTATCGGTCTTGCAACCGGGATGATTGTAGGTGGGGCCGTTGCTTCGCAGTCATACTACAGGGAGCGAGTATACGTCGCTCCGGCACCCGAATATTATGCGCCGCACCCCGTATATCGCCGCCCACGGCCGGTCGCCATGCAGACCTATAACGCGCCCGAACCCTGGTCGGGTCGTTGGTACAATTACTGCGAGAACCGCTACCGCTCGTTTAACTCTCGAACAGGCACTTTCGTCGGATATGACGGCCGCAAGTATTTCTGTACCGGACGCTGAACCCTTCCGCCGCTCATCTGAGTGGAGGGCAAACCATGCCGATATCCATCGTGCCTTTGGCGAGCGCACTCATTTGTCTATTGACCGACATCTCAGCGAGTCATGGTTGTTCCCCCGGGAGGCGCCAGCCTTATGAGATGAAAACAACGTAGATCTTAGCATCAAAGAAGCGCGCGCCGCAAAATGGTCGTGGCGCTCAGCCGTGATTTGCTATCCTTTTTCGCTCTATTTCCGACATGGGA
Source organism: Rhizobium rhizogenes NBRC 13257 (assembly GCF_000696095.1). Lineage (GTDB taxonomy): Bacteria > Pseudomonadota > Alphaproteobacteria > Rhizobiales > Rhizobiaceae > Rhizobium > Rhizobium rhizogenes. Next base: position 36,198 of record NZ_BAYX01000029.1, read on the forward strand.
ACCACCCAGATGGCTCTCGGCTGTGGTCCGAAACCGAGCCGAAATGAAAGCGTGTTAATTCAACTCTTGCAGACTATCTGAAAACACGGCGACTCGATCTTGCTCAGGTAGATTGAACTGCGATGCGATTTCCCTCGCAATCATAAATTTCGGCGACAAAGCCAGTTTCGTTGATCGGCGTCTTTGGAAATAGAACCCACCAATGCCCATCTCGCCATTCGACAATTAAGGGCGGCAAGCTTTTCGCATCAACGAGACCCAGAGCGATGCTATCGATCCGCTCTTTCCAGACTTCATTGGGGACGTGGTAGATCATCCCGTCTTCAGGTCCGCAACACCGCTCCAGCCTTGAAAGCTCTATCGAGACAGGCCCTATCCAGTATCTCTTTTGCAGCAATAAACCGTCGCGAAGGCCAAGGTTCGCCCAATAACCGGCAGCAAGATAGTCAAGCACCCATTCTTGAAGGTTTCCGTTTTGAGCGCTTTGGGTGCAGGATTCGAGATCAAACATGCTGCCGCCTCAATTCGCGAACGATCCGTTCAACTCCCTGTTCCAGCGTCAGATTTGATGTATCGAGAATTTCATAGCCATATGCCGATGCCTCATTCCTGAGGAAGCTGGCCCAATTCATCATATCCGCGCTTGCCAATTCAGGTTGGCCGCGATCAATCGAAAGCCGTTTGGTCCGTGTCTCGTCGTCACAATCGATGAGGATGCAGGTGTAGGACATAATCCCCGCACGTTCGGTAGCCTCTGCCAGAAACGAAAGCCGAGACTGGGCCCTCAAAGAGCACGCGTCGCCCTTCCGTCAGGAGCGGCGATAATCGAGCCATCCATTCGAAAGTGGCAGCTCTCTGCCATTCTTCGACGGAGCCAAATTTGTCAGCCATCTCCTGAACAGAGGGAACGCCAATGCGGTCCTTATAAAAAACGTCAATCTCTTGGCTGTGCACGCGTTCAATTGCGTGGGCGATGGTTGTTTTCCCGGCTCCGGATGCGCCAGTGAGAATTACGAGTGGCATGGAATTTTCCCTCAATCGCAGCCAGCAGAAAACCCGCAAAGGCGGGGCTGGCAAAACGTACCCAGGTGCAATGCACCTGCTTCGGTTCCCTCAGGCAAAGGGAAGGCCTTTAGGCGTCGAAGAAGGCCGTGGCGATGTTGAGAACAATAGTCTTCATAGTGAACAAAATTACCGTACAAACATGGCGAGCGCAATGAAGAGCGGACCGATGTCTCTCGTTAGCGCTTTCCAAAAGAGGCGATGGCCGCCTGCCCCGTTTGCGAGGTTTGGATAAACAACTGCCTTTTCATACCGCCGCCGTTTGGACGACAGCAGTTGGTCTTCTAGCCAGGTCTTAGCGATCCATCGGGCCAGCATGAACAGGATATTATAGGATGTAAATCACTTGTTCAGCTCCGAAGCGCTCTAACCTTCGTAGCTCCCTCATCCCCAGCTTTTCCAGCAGTCGCCGCGACGCATGATTGGCTTCCTGCGTTTCAGCAACCAATTCTCGACGGCCAAGGTAGTTGATGACGTAATTCCTAACTGCCGCTGTAGCCTCAATGGCGTAGCCACTTCCCCAGGTATCGGGATGAAACTGATATGAAAGCTCGGTTCCTTCGCCGTCTTGATGTCGTGAGATCGAGATCAATCCGACCTGCAGAGAAGCAACGACCGTCTCCACCATCCAGACAGTTTTCTCGACGTCATGGGCAAAGTAATGTGAAGCGGCGGCCTTCCGTTGTTCAAACGGCGATACCCCACCCAAAAATTGGCGAACCTTTTCATCTGATATCAGTGCCACGATAAAGTGCTTGTCGTCCTGCACAAGGGCGCGGAGCTTAAGTCGTTCTGTGGTCAAAAGGGGAGCCTGGGACATATCCTGAGCCTATCGATACGAAAGGTAGTCTGTCTGTTTTTGGCGTATCTGGTCAAGGTCGGGGTCACCCCCCGTCTCCGCGCCGATTCCAGTTTCGCAAAATAACTAGCTCGGATTTAATCGAATAGCCGTTTGTCTGGCAAAGGCGGCTGTTGCAAGAACGCAGCTGTCAGAGATGATATTGTCCAGAGAACGCCCATCACGCCGGACAGAAAGCACAGTTGCGAGATGCCAGCGAGGAAATTAGTCCGGTTCGGAGCAATGAATTGGAATAGCCAGGGAACGCCCGCGCCGACCAAGGGGGTAACGATCCAGGTTACCCATCTGATGCCGAACCGGGCGGCGACGTATTCTATTGGCGCGAATATGAACACGGACATCCCAATGGCAGGCAAGACGAAGCGCAAGAATGGACCGACCATGGCAATTGCTGCCATCTGTGTCGGCAGGATCACAATTATGATCAGCGTAAGGGATGGGCTGATCGAAAAAAGAGCGCCCAGATAGATAAACGAAAACACGATATCGATGACGACACCGGAAATGGTTCCAGTGAGAAACCGGCGAATGGTCTCGATTTCCCCCATGCGTGCGAATAGCTCGCCCACTTGCCATCTCTGCAACGTGCGCAGCGGCAGGTGGAGCACGTGCTCGTAAATGCGCCTGCTGAACTCGCGTGTCAGTTGATTAACCAGATCACCGCCGAGATATGTCGACACGGATTTAAATGCACTCTGAAAAAGCGCGACGCCAACGAGCAGAGCAACAACAATATAAAGGCTGTCCTCCCGTTGGAACGGAAGAATTCTGTCGATAAGCGCCTGAAATACAAAAGGTTGAACAAGCCCTAGAAGGCGCAGCACAATGGAGATGATTGAAAGCTCAATTATATGTCCAGTGTATTTCCCGGTGGTTTTTGTAAACCATGAAAATGATGCTGGGGTTTCATCCAATGATTGTTTTTCCTATTGGAAGCCACTTTTGGGGTTGATTAAAACAACATCCTTCGCAGATATTATTATAAGTGATGCATCACATAATGAAATTTCAACCTAATGCGCAACAGTAGGAGAAGTTTTATGGGTGGTTCCTCAAGTTCATCCGGATCGAACTCGTACTCACAAGGTGTGGGCGTGGGTGTAAAGGACGGATACAGTTTCGATGGCCAAATTGCCGCATCGAAAGACCCCAGCAACAATCCGGGATGGAGCGGTTCCTTTCTTGGGAAAACCGTCGGTGGCGGTGGGGCTCCAGACTACAGCGAATATAACGCTATGGGTGACTATGGCGGTGGCGGCAGTTCGAGTGGCAACACCGGTCGAGATAGTTCCGGGGGCAGATAGTCCCTCGAACAAAGCTTGTTGAAGCGGGAGGGGCAGCTTTGTCTTTGGGCTTTGCAATCATCTTTCAGACAACGCTGCTCGCCTTCTTTGAAGAAATAATAAAGTTTCTAATCGTTTGGTTTTTCAAGCGCTCACCTTATCCTGTTTTAGGGCTGTTTCCGGTCGCGCTACTAGAATTTGGCTTATATTTTACTGCGGTCAGACAGCATCTTGGCGATCTAGGTATTGGGTCCGTATTCTGGTCATATATTTTAGCAACATATTTTCTAGTTCTCGTTAAGTTTCTCCATGTAGCTTCGAGCTACGTGTATTTTAAGGCGAGAAATTCGTTTGTTGCCTTAATTTACTGCACAATCTGGCATGCTACTTTTAACTCAATGCCTTTGCCAGCGCTTGGGTTGAAGTATTATCTTCTTCTCCCAATCTGGGCATTTTTATCGAGCTTGGCGGCCGCAGCTATGTTCCTGCTTGTCCAAAAGCTGTTGTCTCGATCAGAAGCCGCCCCTGATGCCGATCCATTGGAAGATCGTAGATAGTACCAATGTGATCTGCCAAGGATGCGTAGCCTACTACCCCCAATTCCATCACACGTATTCATGAAAGCATTCAGAGATCCTGCTAGCGATAGCCAATGGCACGTTGGGCAGTGGCCAGGTCTACCGATCTTTTAGAAGGAACCGGCGCAGAGCTTCGCCAATATAACCACGGTAAGGCTCGAACTCCTGCGCGGTTGTCATTCTAGCGACGCGCCTGAAATTGAAGGCAAATTCTATGGGACGGAGAACCCGCGTGATTTCCAAAACGTGCTCTTGTCGCTCCACGCTTTCAAGGTCAAGCCAGGCCTCGAAATAGGCGTTCTTGAGAGCAGTATAGACCGGCGAACCAACATCCATTCCATGGTTTCGAACGGCACTGTCCAAAAAGCCGACCAACGAGAAGAACGGATGGGTGATGACCGCATCGCCCCAGTCGTTGATAAGGAAGCCCTCTGCAGCCACTAGAACGTTGTTGTCGTGAAAATCGCAATGCTCAAGCGTTTCCGGAACTTTGAATTCTGCCAAGGCGCGGCATAGGCGGCGAACGTCGCCTCCGCTCCGTTGTAACTGCTTGATCTCAGCTGCTTCCAGACCTTCGCGCCCCAGCAGCCCTTCGTCATAAACCAGCTCATCATAAAGATTGGGAAAGACCGCAACGCGCCAGTCGTCAATGCCCAAGGCGAGAAGCACATCTACATCAGAAGATATGACGCTCTGAATGCGGGCATATTGGCCGAGGATTATGCCGACAAGCTGCTGATCATAGGATTCTTTGAGCTTGCCACGCAGTGGCACACCCCCATCGGGCATAAGGAATGCGTCGATGGCCTCGTTCCAGGCAAGGACCGGGAGAATGGCGGTTGGGAAGCGTTCGGCTAGATGCGCCATCAACGCCGCCTCGCGAGCGTAAGCGGGCGCACTCCATTTCAGGTAGATGTTTCCCCGACTGGTGGCGAAACGGTATATCTTTGACCATGGTACGGCACCTACAAGTTCCGGCCCGTTAAACACACGATAATTATGAGCCCTGAGCCAGGCCTCCGCCCAAATAATCACTGTATCCATAACGCTCTATTGCCCCGGGGGCCGCCGCTGGCGGGCGTGCGCGACGGTCGGAGTTCGATATCGCGTCGACACCAACGCAGTAGGGAACCTGCCCGTCCCACCTCAGTCTCGACAGAAAGTGCAGTCAATCCCACAGCTACAAGGACACCATTTTCGATTCAAACAAACATGACTGGCCTTAGCAGGCACTGCGGATATGCAGCAGTCCATCAACAATCAGAAAAACAAATAGTTCAGCAGCTAGTAAAGGCCATCTGGAAGCATGTCACCAAGGTAATCTTCCTTGGATCTTCCGGACATCACCGTCGAAACCCAGGCGCGGCGCTCAAAATCAATGGCGACAAGTTCATAGGCACAAGCCATGAGGTCTCGATTCGCAGGCTTAAACTTTACCGGCCCGGTATATTCGGACTGAGCAACGTGTTGCAGACAAACGCATTCGTTGGCCCACCACTGTGTCAAAAGAGACTTCGCACCGCTACCGTGATGAAGAATGGCGAAACCAAGAGAGTAATGCGGCGTTTCATCCATTCTTCCAAGGTTTTGCGAGATATAGGCCCGCGCCTCCTCTATCAAAGACCCGTCGAGAAAGGGGCCGTCTGTTTCCGGAGCAGGAACTGAAATTCCGTACGCCTTGATAGCCCAATCCCCAAAACGCCAAATCCCCAGCTGACCAAAATATCGCCTGCTATAGCTTGGAATATTCATTTCTCACCCCATTGGAAGAAGATTCCTGACGAGCACCCTCACCGCCATCGTGCACAGTCATCAGCAGAGACTGGTCGATGAACTACCTCCGTGAAAGTATTGGCATTGCATCGTGCGTTCCGCCAAGCCTCCTGTCGGCGTTATCCGCATAACGGAGCCGCAATGCATCAGCCACCGCCGATCAACCGCCCGCGCTGTGCCAATCCATCCGCCACTTCGTTGCCCTCAACACCGACATGCGCCTTGCACCACTCAATGTTGATATTCGGGTTCTGATTGAGCAGCAGGTCAAGCGCTTGCCAATACGCGGCATCCGGGACAGATCGACTGCGACCCTGCCCGTTCGGCATGCGCTTTCGCCATTTGTTTGAGCGCCAGATGTGCCGCCATCGGGTGCAGCCGTTAACGGCATATGCGGAGTCGGTGTGGACGACTGCCTCCTCCCCGGCCGAATTATCGGCGAGCCATTCGCATGCATTCAAGATCGCCAGAAGCTCCATTGCATTGTTTGCCGTTTGCGTCTCAGCTCCAAAAGCCGCAAAGACCTGAGCGGATCCGCGAAAAACCGCAAACGCCCAGCCACCAGTTTTAGACATGGGATCGAACGAGCCATCAGTAAAAACGTCGAGGTTTGACCCGACGTCAGTGAGATTGCGAGGATCGCTCACGACTGAACTCTGCAAGCCAAATCGAGATTGTATTCAAGCGCGAGCTGCATGGTTGCCCGAACAGCCGGGTCCGATGGCGTCTCGTTGCCGTTGAAAATGTTGCCGTGCTCCGCCATAAGGTCCAACAAGAGGACACTTGTGTAAAGCCGGAAAAGCCAGTCGTCGGCATGTCCAGCGTGTCGAAGCCATGCAGAGACGTAGCTCGCAGGGCCACCATATGCCATTAACGCGGCCAGGGTTAAAGCCGCTGGATAACGTGGGTCGCCAAAGCAAAGATCATCCACGTCTACAATACCGCTGAACGCGCCCTCGCCCGTCACAATCACGTTCTTTGTCGTCGTATCATGCAGGAAGGGTGTGGCGTCAATGCTGTCAATTTCGCCGCGTCGGGCGGTGACCTCGTGTTGCACGGCATCAACCAATCCAACGTCAAACAGTCCGGCAGATGCGATCCGCTCTCGCGAACGGGCAAGATTGGCAAATAACACCTGCGACCACGCGCTATATGCCGCTTGCTCCGGTCGTGCGGCATAGCCATATCTGTTGATTTCCACCGAGATCTGACCCTGGATTTCCGCGGAGAATTGACCCGCCTCTTATGTATGTTTCGGGTCTGGTGTTGTGGTCAAGTTCCTATTTTTCCCCTTGGTTGTTTTGGCGTCGTGCGCCGAGCTGTTCTTAAAGCGGAAGCTGTCGTTTCCGGTTTCCAGGATGTGACAGTGATGGGTCAGGCGGTCGAGTAGCGCGGTTGTCATTTTGGCGTCCCCGAAGACGCTGGCCCATTCGCTGAAGCTGAGGTTGGTGGTGATGACGACACTGGTGCGCTCATAGAGTTTGCTCAGCAGATGGAAGAGGAGCGCTCCTCCTGATGCACTGAACGGCAAGTATCCGAGCTCATCGAGGATCACCAAATCAGCGCGCGTGAGACGGTTGGCAATCTGACCGGAGCGGCCTTGGGTTTTCTCCTGCTCAAGTGCATTGACCAGCTCGACCGTCGAGAAGAAGCGGACCCGCTTGTGATGATGCTCGATGGCCTGGATACCCAAGGCACTGGCAATGTGCGTCTTGCCTGTACCGGGGCCGCCGACGAGCACGATGTTGTTCGCCTCATCGAGGAAGTTGCAACGATGGAGCTGGCGCACGAGTGCCTCGTTGATCTCGCTGCTTGAGAAGTCGAAGCCGTTCAGATCACGATAGGCCGGAAAGCGAGCAGCTTTAAGCTGATTGGTCATTGATCTGACCTCTCGCTCCGCCGTCTCTGCCTTGAGGAGTTGCGATAGGATCGGAATGGCGGCCTCGAATGCCGGCGATCCCTGTTCGGTGAGTTCGCCGACAGCCTGTGCCATACCGTGCATCTTCAGGCTTCGAAGCATGATGACGATGGCGCCGTTGGCAGGGTTATGACGCATGGCGGACCTCCGTACTCTTCCTCAAGGCGTCGTAACGTTCGACATTGGCCTTCGGCTCGCTGGTGAGCGTCAAAGCCTGAGGCGTATCGACGGTTGGCGGCGTGAAGGATTTGCCGTCGACGAGGCGATGGAGCAGGTTCAGCACATGCGTCTTCGTCGGAACCCCGGCCTTCAAAGCCATGTCGACGGCCGAGAGCACGGCCTGTTCTTCATGCTGAAGGACAAGGGCAAGGATGTCGACCATCTCGCGATCCCCGCCCGGCTTCTTGAGCAGGTGCTGTTGCAGAGTCCTGAAGGCTTCGGGAAGCTCGACGAATGGTGCGCCATTGCGAAGAGCACCGGGCTTGCGCTGCACGACCGCCAGATAGTGCCGCCAGTCATAGACCGTTTGCCCCGGGCCGTCATGTGAGCGGCTGATAATGCGGTGGTGTTCGCAGATGATCAGGCCTTCTACAGCGACAACGATGCGATCCGGATAGACCCGAAGGCTGACAGGCCGATTGGCGAAAGATGCAGGAACGCTGTAGCGATTACGATCCAAGTGCACCAGGCAGGTCGGGGAAACCCGCTTGCTATGTTCGACAAAGCCGTCGAAGAGACGGGATGTTGGCATCAGAGCCTGTGTTTCCTCGGCCCATAGGTCGGCGATGGTGCCACGCATCTTTCCATGCGAGGTCTGCTGCCAAAACTCCTTGCATCGAAGCTCCAGCCATTCGTTCAGGGCTTCCAGTGACGGAAAGCGTGGGATGGGTTGAAAGAACCGATGACGCGCATCCTGAACATTCTTCTCGACCTGGCCCTTCTCCCAACCCGACGCCGGATTGCAGAACTCGGGTTCATAGAGGTAGTGGCTGGCCATGGCCATGGCCATGAAGCGGACATTGACATCACGCTCCTTGCCACGGCCGACCTTATCAATCGCCGTACGCATGTTGTCGTAGATGCCGCGCTGCGGCACCCCGCCAAAGACACGGAACGCGTGGTTATGCGCATCGAACAGCATCTCGTGTGTCTGCAGGAGATAGGCCCGGACGACGAACGCTCTGGAATAGCTGAGCTTCGTATGAGCCACCTGCAGCTTGGTGCGCTCGTTGCCAATGATGGCCCAGTCTTCCGACCAGTCGAACTGGAACGCCTCGCCGGGCTCGAACGTCAGCGGTACGAATGTCCCGCGACCCGACGTCTGCAGTTCCCGTTGCCGGTCGGCCCGCCATTCCCGAGCAAATGCCGCCACACGATTATAAGAACCTTCGTAGCCGAGGCTCAACAGGTCGGCGTGCAACTGCTTCAAGGTCCGCTTCTGCTTGCGGGACTTGCTGGCTTCCGTCTTCAGCCAGGCTGACAACCGGTCAGCGAACGGATCAAGTTTGCTCGACCTCGCCGGAATCTTGAACTTCGGCTCCGCGCCGTTGGATCGAAGATATTTGCGGATGGTGTTCCGGGAGAGGCCGGTTCTGCGGCAAATCTCCCGAATCGATAAATGTTCGCGAAAATACCAGCGTCGGATCACGCTCAATAACGCCATGTCGATCACTCCATAGCCCTCGCTGAAAACACGCAGGGCAAGATTCAAACATGGGTCAATTCTCGATGGAAATATCCATCAATCCAGGGTCAGATCTCGGTGGAAATCAACACCATATCGTCCTACGGAAGCGGTCCCTCCTGCGATGGCCTGAGCATGAGCCACTCTTGAAGCAATTTTTTCCAGCTGCGCGTCCGTGAGAATTGAGATGACTGTACCCAGATCGGTGCCGGGAAAGCGCTCCAGCAGAAGCCAAGGAAACTCCCCGTCTAGATCTTGGGCTAGAATTGCTGGAAGAGGCATACCCCGAGGGCGCAACAGTTCCGAAAGATAAACCGCTCCGGCCATCTCCGCTCGGGCGGACGGATCGCCGATGCGGACCACGGCTGAGGGCCGGTCAGTAAACTGAAGATCGAAAACGTAGTGCCTTGAGCCGGTCGTGAACCGTCGAACGGCGACCGGGGCGCAGCCAATGGTCATTGATGCGATTGCGGCGGCAAGTTGGGCATCCGGTGCTTGCCGCATTGGGGGCTCCTGTTTCCATCCGTGGCCAATTTATACAACAGCATCGCGCTTGCCGCTAATTTGCTGCAGAAGCATCCCCATCGACCGCAGTAGAGCATGGCTCACATTGACAATCACAGTGTTTACTTCCTGACACCTGTGTTCTCTGCGAACGGCGGATTAATCCCGTCATTCGTGATCAACAAAAAATGGGCTGCACGTTGTCAGTCGCTGCTATGCCGCCCGGCTTGCGCCCCTCTAATTTCTGATATCCCGAACCTCGATATATCGGTCTTCTTTTTTCAACCTCTGTCTTCGATCACTGTAGCTTCAATCAATTTCATTCCGTCGAAAAGGCACCGAATGCGATATTTCAGTTCGAGGTTAAAGCTATTTTTAGCGGTGAATGAGGAGTCCAGCGCCACCCTGCCGTCTGGCCGTGCGGAATAGGCGACGTCCAGGAAATGAGAAAAATCGACGGTGGATGGATGGGTGGCTTGAGCCTTTGCTTCAGTTTCACATGCCAGCGTGGTGTCGCCCTTACCTATCGGTGCAACATTAGCAACAGTCTTCCCGATATCTGTTGGCCGGAGCCAGACATTGAATGCAGTCCCCACAGGGTCGCAGGTTACGAAGAACACTGGATCACGCAGCTTACTCTTCGACGGAGATAGTGTTACGGAACCCGGATCGAGTTTTGAACAACCTGTTCGTTCGCGGCTTATCTTGTTTATCATCGCGACGATCTGCGGCTTGAATTTCGATGTGTCTTTAAGCAAGCGGACCTCGCCCGTGCTGAGGCAGAGCTTGGGAGTGCAATTGTGACGCACGAAGACTTCCAGCGCTTTGAACGAAAGCTGCCTCACCGCGTCGATCTCGTCGATGACGCGGAAGGGGCCGCATCTTCCTTTAATCACGAGGTCAACCTCATCGCCCTGCTCCAGGAAATGGATTCAGGTCTCTCCCCGAAAAAGGCCGATCACCAGGCAGCCGCTGAAACGCCAGCCGCGAAGGTGGATACTGGTACGTCGCTCATCGCCTCACAATTCAATCGCTGAGGTCCCGACGATGACCGTATTTTCCCACTTTGGACCTTGTTGCCTGCATCTGCGTTGCCACGGCCCAGGGCCATAACCAGGTTCGTTGCTGCCCCGTGCATGAGGTTTCCTTGCATCGTATCCCTGCACGGTGGCAGATGGCTGTAGACTTTTCAGCTCAGTTGCGATTACGAGCCAATGAGATCGAAGGCATGGCCGCCAACGTGCGATCCATCCCGAACTCAAATTTGCAACGCTATTTGATCCGTCGCCTTCATGGTCGAATGGAAGAGCAGTCATGGTTGGATACGATGCCGCTTCAAGCGGCAATCCATTTTACCGAATTGCTCGGTGCCTCCATCAAACACGGTTGCGAACCCGGCCTGGAGACATTCCAGGAAAATGATTGGGCTGTTGCAGCGGAAGAAGGATTTGCGGTCGTTACCAAAGGTCAACAAGCGGTCAAACAGGTGCTTCGGACAATTGCTAGAAAAGAATTGGTGGCCCAAAAGTGCACGTTGCCGATCCTCTTCGGACGCCTCGCCGTCGAGTTCTTAGCTCGCACTTCCTGTCCCGGTTACCTTGACCTGATCCACATGCTGGAAGAGCTTGCGGTGAGCGAATTTCCTTCGTTTCGGAGCGAGTTTTAATTCCCAATCCACCAGCCGAGATGTGACCGAAAGTCGGGCCTAGCCCGGCTTTTTTTGTGCCATTTTACGTTCCGTTTTTAAAGTGATGTAGTGCCGGGTCAGCTCTCAATGCAAATCAACAGCGACGATAAAGGCGATGACTGGCCAATCTAGTCATCGCCCCCAGATCCGACATTTTCATCGGCGCCCGGTTAACGCTACAGTGCCTTTCAGGCGGTTGCTTTCAGGGTGGCTGCTTTTAGAGCAGCAGCCTCCTCCTTTTCCTCGGACTTAACCGCGCGTAGCAACATCGTAATCATCATAGCCTTCCAAAAAAGGAACGCGATCGATGGAATGATATTGGCAAACAGTCCATCCCACGCAAATGGCCCGTCCATGAATGGATAGACGAAGATGCCGGGTGCAAAGATGATGGCAAAGGCAATGTTCGCCCAGCCGAACCACCTCGTGAATACCGGATTCTGCCGACGATCCCAGAGTGCGGCCAAGCCGATCGACGCGATATTAATCGAGAAGATAAAGGCCACGCCGACATAAGTCAGCCAGTATAGATCGTTAAACATCAGCACGAGATTGGGATCGCGATCCGGTCGGTACACTGCTGTGGCAATCATTGCCAAGGGGTAGATCCAGCCCGTAGGCGCGACGACTGCCGTGGTGAGCTGAAGAAACGATAAAACCCCCCAGCCGCCTTCAATGCGGGCCATCTGCTGGCTTGTAATTACGGCAAAGAAGTAGAAAAATGGGGCAAAGAACCCCATGATCACGACGCTCCAGAGAATATTCGTACGGTGCGCGAAGAGGAATTCTGAGACTTGTTTCGCGCCCCAGCTCGGCGGCGGCGGCGGCGTCAAGGGCGAAACAACGGTGTAAGCGAGAACACTCCCGATAACCACAAGCAAACCGGACCATACGGAAAGCCGGTACAGAGTAAACTTGATCTTCGGGTCGATCCCAATAGTAGCGTCTGACATCATATTTCAATCCTCCTCTTTAATCGGGGCTGCGTCCCCAAGACGCCCCTGGTTGTTTTCAATGGTCATTTGGGCTGTGCAGCTACGGGTGCTCTCCTCTGCCCGCCCCGCCGGCTTGTCCGCGATCAGGAACGTCCTCTTTCGATCCGATCGTATCAATCTCAGCGTCGGCGCGTTCAGGCACATTGGGTAAATTCTGCCATCCGTGCATTGCTCATATGGGCACCGTGACATTGACAGTGTATCAGTCAGAGTGCGTGATCTGTGGTGAGAAGGTCAGCTTCGAGTTGAGCCAAGATCGGAAAACCGGAAACTCGAAGGCAGAGAACGTCAGCGTGCTCTAATCGCATGATCTAGGAGATCTGTCGCGAATCTTGCCTGATTTATTCTTGGAATGGGCCAAATCAACCCATCGCCTTGACGGAATTAGAACCGTCGACATGCGTTAAGCGGCGCTTGGATAACGCCGTATTATAGAACAACAGGGCACTCGAATATCCGGCATTTTCCTCGGAAAGTCCTTGCACGCCAGAAATTCGTCCGCTGCAGGAGACAAAATGACAAACGTCATCAAAGACTGAATTACGCCCGTATAACGATCGGCGTACCAACTCCGTTTTCCACAGAAACCCCTCGCTCAAATTGGGTAAACCGGTTAGCCTCCAATGGTAGCCAAGTCGCGGCTTGCCCTGAATTCATAATTCTCGAAGCTATCCCAATTGGGAGTTTGAAATGACCCTCCGCGCGATCGGGATCGACACAGCCCTTATTATCATCGACCTACAGCAGGGCACGGCAAAGAATCCCTTCATTCATCCAATCGGCGGTGTGATCGAGAACGCCTCGAAGTTGGTCACGGTGTTTCGCCGCCATCAGTTCCCTGTTGTCTTTATCTCCTTTCGCCCGAACGCGCGTCCA
>NZ_BAYX01000028.1 GCF_000696095.1 Rhizobium rhizogenes NBRC 13257
AAACGACGAGGTAATAACGAGCGCGAACGCACCCTTCAACGCAATACGAAATGCCATTGTGTCTCCCCCACTTGTGCATCTATGTGTCTGATTGTTGCGACGATCATCCCAATTGGCAATGCACCGCTGACGCCCTGGGAGCTCGCGATATAGTGACTGATTTACGTAAGAAAGTGAGCTACATGCTCCATTACGGTTCGCGTTAGTTATTTTTTTCTTCTTCAAAAACATTTTATGCCCCACATAGATTAATATTCTCTACTGAAACAATTCTGTTACAATCCGACAACAGTTTCGCTTTTCGAGAAAGCTATCAATTTAGGGGTAATTGTTTTCGCCTGCGCGAAGCTGGCGATGGGCGAGATCAGCTGTTTTGATGATTCCATCGAATCGATGGCGCAATAAAAAAGGGCACGCGACCTTTGTCCGCATGCCCTTTTTATTTGGATTATCTGCGACCTCAGCCGGCTTCGCTGACCCTGGCAAGAGCGACCTTCAGGCTGGCGAGCTGCCCCTGGAGTTCGTCCAGACGCTCGCGCTCGGCGGCAACCACATCCGGATTGGCATTGGCGACGAACTTCTCGTTCGACAGCTTGCCGACGATGCGGGCCATTTCCTGCTCGTTCTTGGCGATCCCCTTCTCCAGACGTGCTTTCTCGACGGAAAGGTCGATGAGGCTGCCGAGCGGCAGGCAGGCGGTCGCTTCACCGACGACGATCTGCGCCGCGCCCTTTGGAGCGGTATCCGAAAGTGAAATCGCCTCGACACGCGCCAGCCGCTTGATCGCCGCATCGTGGCGGAAGAGACGTTCGCGGGTCAGGCTGTTGGCACCAACGATTACCAGCGGGGCGGTGGCAGCCGGCGGTACGTTCATTTCCGAGCGTACGGAGCGCAGACCGGAGACAAGATCGATCAGCCAGTTGATCTCGTCGGCCGCGACATCGTCGGCATAGGAGGGAACCGGCCACTCGGCGTGGCAGATCAGGCCGTCACGCTCCTTGCCCTCGCCCGCCGTATGCGCCCAGAGCTCTTCGGTCATGAAGGGCATGAAGGGGTGCAGCAGCTTGTAGGTCTCTTCAAGAACATAGGCCGCGCAGGATTGCGCCTCCGCCTTGGCGTTCTCATCATCGCCGCTGAAGACGGGCTTCAGGAGTTCGAGATACCAGTCGCAGAACTGGTTCCAGATGAAGCGATAAAGCGTGCCGGCGGCATCGTTAAAGCGATAGGCTTCGATCGCCTCGGTGACGTCGCGCTCGGTGCGGGCAAGCTCGGTCAGGATCCAGCGATTGATGGTGAGCTCGGCTGCTTCCGGCACGAAATGCGGGTCGCTCTTGGCGCCGTTCATCTCGGCGAAGCGCGTGGCGTTCCACAGCTTGGTACCGAAATTGCGGTAGCCGGCGATGCGGGACGGATCGAGCTTCACGTCGCGGCCCTGTGCGGCCATGATCGCCAGCGTGAAACGCAGGGAATCGGCGCCGTACTGGTCGATCAGCTCGAGCGGATCGATGACGTTGCCCTTGGACTTCGACATCTTCTGCCCGTTCTTGTCGCGCACTAGAGCGTGAACATAGACCGTGTTGAAGGGCTCGACCGGATCGCCGTTCTTATCCTTCATGAAATGCAGGCCCATCATCATCATGCGGGCAACCCAGAAGAAGATGATGTCGAAGCCGGTGACGAGCACGTTGGTCGGATAGTAGCGCGCCAGTTCCGGCGTCTCATCCGGCCAGCCAAGTGTCGAGAACGGCCAGAGAGCGGACGAGAACCAGGTGTCGAGCACGTCTTCGTCGCGCGTCAGGATTTCGCCCGGCTTGAAGTTTTCCAGCAAGTCCTCGACATAGGCCTTCATCGGCCCTTCATGCGAGAGATAGTGCTGGATCGCCGCCTGCAGCGCTTCTTCCTCGGTCTTTTCGACGAAGACCTGACCGTCCGGGCCATACCAGGCGGGGATCTGATGACCCCACCAGAGCTGACGGGAAACGCACCAGGGTTGGATGTTTTCCATCCAGTCGTAATAGGTCTTGTCCCAGCTCTTCGGAACGAGCTTAGTGCGGCCTTCGCGGACGGAGGCGATCGCCGGTTCGGCGAGCGTCTTGGCGTCTACATACCACTGCTCGGTCAGGCGCGGCTCGATCGGAACGCCGCCACGGTCGCCATGCGGGACCATATGCTTATGCGGCTCGATCTTGTCGAGCAGGCCAGCCTCTTCGAAGATGCGGACGATGATCTTGCGCGCTTCGAAACGGTCCGTGCCTTCCAGCTCATCCCAGGCGCCATGCAAAGCGGCTGGATGATCCAGACCTTCGAGGAAGTCCTCGTTGTCTTTGATGGTGATGGAAGCTTCCGGCGTCAGAATGTTGACGACGCGCAGACCACGGCGCTTGCCGACATCGAAGTCGTTGAAATCATGCGCGGGCGTCATCTTGACGGCACCGGTGCCCGCGGTCGGATCCGGATATTCGTCGGCGACGATCGGGATGCGGCGGCCGACGATCGGCAGGACGACATGCTTGCCGACGATTGCTTTGTAGCGTTCGTCCTCCGGATTGACGGCAATGCCGGTGTCGCCGAGCATGGTTTCCGGACGGGTGGTGGCGACGACGAGATAGTCGCGCGTTTCCCATTCCGTCGCCTTGCCTTCCTCGTCGAAGGCAATCGGATGCTGATAGGTGACGCCTTCTTCCAGCGGGTAGCGCAGGTGCCAGAGATGGCCGTTGATCTCATGCTGCTCGACTTCGATATCCGAAATCGCCGTCAGCATTTTCGGATCCCAGTTGACCAGCCGCTTGTCGCGATAGATCAGGCCTTCCTTGTAGAGCGTGACGAAGACTTCGAGAACGGCCTTCGACAGACCCTCGTCCATGGTGAAGCGTTCGCGCGACCAATCGCAGGATGCGCCGAGGCGCTTAAGCTGATTGAAGATCAGCCCGCCGGACTCTTCTTTCCATTCCCAGACCTTGTCGATAAAGGCTTCGCGACCCATGACATGACGACTAGGCTGCTGTCTTTCGGCAAGACGCCGCTCAACGACCATCTGCGTGGCGATGCCGGCATGGTCCATGCCCGGCTGCCAGAGTACATCCTTGCCGCGCATGCGCTCGAAGCGCACCATGATGTCCTGCAGCGTATTGTTCAGCGCATGGCCCATGTGCAACGAACCGGTGACGTTCGGCGGCGGGATGACGATCGTGAAGGTTTCGGCGCCAGGCTTGGCGTTCACACCGGCGCGAAAGGCGTCGGCCTCTTCCCATTTCTGGGCGATCTTCGGTTCGACGGCGGCGGAATCATAGGTTTTGTCGAGCATTTTGGGACCGGATCTAGAGGGTTCGGTGATGCGGGTTGTAAATAGGATGGTCGCAGGCAAGTCAATAAAAAAGCCGCCCCGGAAGCCGGAGCGGCGGATCGTCTACCCGAAGCTCAGGCTGTCAGCGGCGCGGGCCGCGTGCCACTCGTTCGATTTCTTCACGCACGAGACGCTCGACCAGCGTCGGCAGGTTGTCGTCGAGCCAATCCTGCAGCATCGGCCGCAGCATCTCCTCTGCGATCTGATCCAGCGACCGGCGCTCGCTGCCATCGATCGCAGCGGCGAGTTCTCCGAAGGACCGTGCAACCTGCGCGCCGGCCGCTTCCGACATCAACGAAGACGAGAGTTCGGCCTGTACCTGCGGCAGGAAACGATCGGCGGTGGCCACTGCCGGCTGTTGTGGCGGCGGATTGAAAACGGGGGCTTCGGCCGGTGCGGCTGCGGCCGGACGCTCTTCCACCTGTTTCGGTTCGGCGTCGGCCTGCGCCTCGACCTTGGCCGCATGCAGCGCAGCCTCGGCGAGAAGTGCGGCCGTCGGCGCGGTTGCGGCCGATGCGGGTGCTTCAGTAACGGTATTGCGCAGCGGCACACCAGCGAGCGGCTCGACGCGGGCCTCGGCAAGGCGCGCGACCATGGCTGGCGGCAACTCGCGCAGCTGCGGTGCTTCGCGGGCCGGGTTCAGTTGCGCGGCATTGCGCTCGGAAGCGGCACGAACGCGCGCGGCGACATCGGCAAGCGACAGGGTGCGAGCGGGCGCTTCCGGCTCACGCATCGGCATCTGCGAATTGGCGGCGACGAAACGCGGTTCGGAGTCGGCGGCTGTAACCGACGATGCATTCGCCAGGTCCGCGGCGGCGAATTCCTCATCGACCGTCAGGTGGATATCGTCATCGCGCTCATCGTCGGCGGTGGTGTAGACAGCTGGCAGGGACGGCGAAATGGAATGGGCGGCGCCGGGCTCGTTGCTCTCGATGATCCGGCGGATGGACGCCAGGATCTCCTCCATGGACGGTTCACGCACGACACTTGGCTGAGCCATATTCATCCCCGTTTTCCCAGATACAACGACCGGAATCCCGTCAAAGGAGCGCCCGAATCAGCGCCACCCTAGAATACTACCCTTGGGAAAAAAATCACCGCGAAAGCACTAAGCCCGCTGATGCACAGTTTTGTTACGGTCGGCGCGAATCGCGTGCGATTGCCGATTTCATTACTGGAGAGCCCAACGAAAAACGGGCGCCTGAAGCGCCCGTCTCAAAAGGATCATTCGGCCATACTGCCGATCAGAACACGAATTCCTTGGCCTTGGCAAAGCCCGGCAGTGGCTTGATCGACGCATTGAAGAAGACGTTTTCCGAAAGAGCTCCGCGCTCGCGCATGAAGACGGTGGCGCGGGCGGCATGGCCATAGCCCAGCACCACGATCAAACGACCGCCTTCGCCGAGCTGATCGAGCAGTGCCTGCGGCACTTCCTGAACCGAACCATCGACAAAAATGACATCGTAGGCGCCGCTGGCGGCATAGCCCTTTTCCAGCTCGCCGGTAACGACCGTGACGTTGTCATGGCCGAGCGCTGCGAGATTGGTCTTGGCCGTAGCGGCCAGCGCCTCGTCGGATTCGAGCGCGACGACCTTGCCGGCCAGGATCGACAGGAGCGCCGAGACGTAACCCGTGCCGCAACCGACATCGAGAACCTTGTCTTCCTTGGTGATCGCGCCGAGCTGCAAGAGCTTTGCCAGCGGCGACGCTTCCATCAGGAAGCGCGCCGGCGTGCCTGCAGCCGCCGGACAGACCTCGATATCATTGTCGACATAGGCCAGGAGCTTCGACTTCTCCGGCACGAAATTTTCGCGCGGCACCGTCAGAAACGCATTCAACACGGAATGGGAGGTAACATCCGTCGTGCGGATCTGGTTCTCGACCATCTTCACGCGTGCTGCTTCGAAATCCATCATATCCTCTCGCGCCCGAAGGCTAAGCCGGTTTTGCTTCTATGCTTAGCGTGTCTTAATCGCGTGCGGCTACGCTTTCAAGGCGTTGCTGCGGCAGACGCAGAGATTCATGATGATGCGTCGCGCCGTAACAACAGCGGCCTTGGTGATGCACGGATCAGACCGCTCTCTTTTTATTGATCGCAGCAGGTTCCGACGCAACGGGCTCGCGTCTACCGAGGCTACGGCCGAACTCGTGAAACGGCTTCTCTATATAGAGATAGGAGATCCTCGAGACGATCAGCGATCCGACAAGCGTCACCACCAGCAGGTAACCGGCCTGCGCCCAGGGCGACGAAATCCCGAGCCTTGGCAGCGTGGCAAGTGCCAGAAGCAAAACCAGCATGTGCGAGAGATAGAGCGAATAGGCCATACTGCCCAGCCATTGCAGCGGTCGGCTGCAGGCAATGGCAGACATCCGTTCAAAGACGGCACCCCTGCCCTCACGCGCCGAAATGATAACCAGGATCGCCGTCAGCCAGATGGCGAGCGGCAGATAGTCGACGGAACGCTGGAATATGCACAGGCCGACTCCGATCAGCCAAAGCTGGGGCAACGGCAAGGATTTCACGAAGGGGTCGTCGAGGGCGCGGCGTTTCATGAAATAGAAGCTGGCGATGCCGACACCGAAATCGACCAGCCATTTGCTCAGAAAGCTTTCGGGCAGCGCCGGTGAGACCACGGCAACCGCGAAGGCCAAAACAATGAGAACGGCGATTCGCGACCACGACACCGGTCTCGCGAGCAATCCGATCAAGAGCGGCGCCATCAGATAAAACTGCCATTCGAGCGAGATGCTCCAGGCCTGGCCGAGAAAGGCATAATCGGTGAACGGCAGAAAGCGCGGGGGCACCAGCCCATGCAGGCCCGTGACATGCACCAAAAGGTGCCAGGGCCAATAGGCGAGCGTATCATTGGCAATGCCGACCCGTGCCGCTTTCATCGAGCCGTCGGGTGAAGCCGCCCATATCTGAACCGCAACGCCTGCGACCGCGACGGAGATCGCCAGATAAAACAGATAGGCCGGGAAAATCCTCAGCGCGCGCCGGGCGATATACAGATGATAAGGTTCCGGCCGTTTGTCGATCAACGCGGTTATGGCGAAACCGCTGAGGATGATGAAAACATCCACCGCATGTTCGTTATAGAACCGCTCCTGAAACAATCGTCCATGAATGGCGACGGCGGAAGCGACATGGCCGACAAGAACCCAGATCGCAAGCATGCCCCTAAGGGCCTCGAATTCCCTGACATATTTCATAAACTGCTCCACCAGCTTATCCGAATGTTCGGTCGGAAATAGAGGAGCAATCTATTTTTGCAATGCAGCAACATTTCCGCAAATGCGTTGTCGCGGCGTTCGACCCCTGAAACACACCCGACCGGCGCCAATCGACAAGTTATTTGATCATCGACCGCGATAGGTCTTGCACTCTCCTGAGATTCGTTCTAAACGCCCGCCATCACTCGCCTTTACTAAATCGGATGGCCTCGTGGCGGAGTGGTTACGCAGAGGACTGCAAATCCTTGCATCCCGGTTCGATTCCGGGCGAGGCCTCCATTTATTTTCTTAATGAAATCAGTTAGATACGCGATAATCAGGCTGGAAATTTCTGGCTTCATGTTGTGCGTTGTTCCCCTTGGTTTCCAGGCGTTTCCAACAGGGCACGGCAAAGCACCATACCGACCGGGCTGTGATGTCATCGAAGCGTGTCGGCGCGTCAGTCTGGATGATGGACATTGATTCCGTTTTGTCTTGTCATCCCACCGGCCCCGAAACATTCCAGCGAGCGTCGATCCCAGACGAAACTGCCTCGCCAGGAGAAATGAATCGGCCTATGAGACAGGCTATAAGCATCCACAAATTTGAGAGTTTCCGATGACGGAGAGAAAATGGAGCAAGGCGGTCACGATCGCTCTTGAGAAACCCGAAGAGTGGGTAATCATCGATACGACCCAAGCAGCCTCCTGGGCGCTGATCGAGGATTGGCCTATCGAGGAAGCCCCCGCGTTGGACCGGGCGTTGTCCATCTGTGCCGATGTGATCAGCGGCAAGCGCACTCCCGAGGATGCACGGCAGGCGTTCATCGCCGCAGTGAAAGAGGCCAAGATACCGATGAAGGAGGGGTGAGATCCTCATTCTCCGCAGACCGCTCCCGGCGCTGCCGAGCTTTCTGACTGTCGGCGGATTGTAGCGTCAACCTTATCTAGCGGATGTGGTGTGGCAACCAAATTCGGAACAATCAAGCTGACGACGACGTTGGGATACTGCCCATATGAAGAGGAGTATTTCTTATGCGTCACGTTATTGGTTTTACGAAAAAGGTCACGGAACAACCGTTCCACCTCGTTGAGACTGACAGTCAGGCACCGCAGTTCACCATTGGCCAGGCCGTGAAAATCGAACCCTCCGCTAACTGGCTTCAGATTTACCAGATCGGAACACGGGTCTATCCAGACCAGCTGTGCACGACGGTCATCGTCGGCGACTTGTCGCCCGCCGGAGCTCTCAGTGATGGAGAAAATTGGTCCGGTGCTCCTGACTGGGATAAAGAGCAGTAACCTTCTACCGCCATCAACCTCATGCGGCGTCCATCTTAAGCTTTACCCGCGCTGGCAGGCCTCACTTTTGCGATGGATGTCGCTCACAACGAAAGCCATGGACAGTCAAAGTCCTGCGTTCGCCCATCCGGCCGAGGTCTCCAAAATCTTCCCAATCGTTTCTCGATCGCAGCTAGTTTCGCCGATACGGCGGGTTACGATTGCGCGATTCCATGGCATTCCCCTTCCCTTACCCTCCCTCAGGTTACAGACGCACCCTGTTCGCAACCCCTGGAAAGCCTGCAATATAAGGCGAACCAGCGATTTGCGTCATTTTTGCAACAAAGATTTTTTTCGAGTAGCGTACATATAGTTCGCCAATCTTAGTAACTTGCCAAATCAGCGAAGCGGGTTCACCAAATAGTTCGTGAAGCTTACTACTTCGCACCTACTGATAGGGAACATGAACGGGATGGGTTGGGCACGTCATTATTTGGCGCGATATCTCATGCCCAATCGGGAACAGATTGGAGTTATTATGAACATCAAGAGCCTTCTTCTTGGCTCCGCTGCCGCGCTCGCAGCAGCAACCGGTGCTCACGCGGCTGACGCTATCGTCGCCGCCGAGCCGGAGCCGCTCGAATACGTTCGCATCTGCGACGCCTACGGTCCTGGGTATTTCTTCATCCCGGGCACGGAAACCTGCCTCAAAGTCGGCGGCAAGCTTCGTACCGAAGGTGAATGGTACAACGCATATAATCGCGCCAGCAGCCAAGGCACTCTCTGGCATACCCGCGCCGAGTTGAACGTCGACACCGCGACCGACACCGAATACGGCCCGCTGAAGACCGAAACCATCGTTCGCTGGGACTGGAACGACGGCGGCTCGACCAGCACGAACCTGCTGTGGTCGTATATCAGCCTCGGCGGCTTCACCGTTGGTAAGAAAGACTCGGCCTATAACCTTTATATCGGTTACGCCGGCGACGTCATCAACGACGACGTGATCTATGACGGCCCGTACGAACTCAACCAGTTGACCTACAACTACGACGCCGGCAACGGCTTCACGGCTGTGATCTCGCTCGAAGACAGCAACTCCGGCGGCTCGAGCAACTCCTATGGCGCAAGCTGGTGGGTTGATCAGAGCACGGACCACTACGCTCCTGACGTTGTTGCCGGTGCAGGCTACAAGGCTGGCGCATGGTCCTTCAAGGTTGTCGGCGGTTATGACTCCATCGTCGAAGAAGGCGCTATCAAGGCTCGCGTCGATGCCGACTTCGGCGGCTTCACGGCCTTCTTGATGGGCGGCTACAATACGGATGGCGACAAGCTCAACAAGTATGCTGGCACCAACCAGGATATTTCCGCTTGCACGGCGCCGAACGGCACCGTCAACGAATCCAAGTGCGGCTGGGGTGACTGGGCCGTTTGGGGTGGCGTTGGCGTTCCGGTCAACGAAAAGCTGAAGTGGAACCTGCAGCTCGCCTACACCGACTCGAAGATCTTCGAAGCTACGTCGAACCTGAAGTTCAACCCGGTCAAGGACCTGCTCATCGAGCCGGAACTGACCTACGTTCACTACGACTATGCCAAGGACGACACCGTTTCCGGTATCCTCCGCTTCGAACGCAACTTCTGACCTGATCTGACTTGACCTCCGATCAGAGAAGAGAGGGGCCTGGCTTTCCCTGCCAGGCCCCTTTTTATGCTGATCCGGCCCCCGCAAGCCGCTGCGGCCGATTGCATCACCCTCCGCCTCCGCAAATCAGCGCATCGCAATCGTATTGCGTGTTGCCGGCGAAACCATATCAACCTTAAAGTGGAACATTACCGCGCTCGCGGCGTTTACTCACCGAAAAGGGATATGGTTCAAATAAAGGAGTCGGTGCTTTGAGAAAATTTGCTGCGATTGCCCTGGCAGCTTCGCTGACCATGGGAACAATGCTGGCCGCCGCAGTTCCGGCAAGGGCGGTGCCGGTGACCAATTCACCCTCGACCAGCGTTTCCGACATCGTTCTGGTTCAGGAACGCGGATCTCGCCGTAACCAGGATTTCGATCGTGGACGGCGGGATTGGCGCGAGCGTCACCATGATCGCCGCCATTGGCGCGAGAGCCGCGACCGTCGCTGGGATCGCCGTTCGGACCGTCGCCGCTATTGGGGTGACGACCGGCGCTATTATGACCGGCGCGACTACCGTCCGCGCCGCGGCGGCATCATCTTTGAAATCCGTCCGTGATCCAGGATGGTAGGCGCGATGAATTTCGCTAGCGATTGATCGATCAAACAACGATCATCGATCCGGCCTGCTTGCATACCCCACAAAACATTCCGGCCGCTGTCGAAAGAACTCGACAGCGGCCGGTCTAGTTTGCCGCCGGCAAGCGCCACCGGCGTAAACACTGACGCCGAATTAACGGCAGACGCGTTCCTTGCGAATGACCCAGTGGCCATGAACCTTGTGCTTCACGGTCTTCACGAAGCAATCATGATGATGGCGATGGAACGGAGCAGCCTGCGACGGCGCGCTAACGGCGACGACGGATACCAGGGCAACGGCGGAAGCGAGAATCAGGTTTTTCATGTCGAACCTCTAAAGCATTGGGGGATTATGCTGCGCGATTGCGCCCGCTGTTGATGCGCTGATTCACCTTAACGTTACATGAATGCATCCTCACGTTTTCGAGAGCGGTGATGCCGTGCGATCGAATCTGTTGGAATGATGAAGACCGCGGCCGGCGGCGGAAATGCCGGCAGCTTTCTTTGCGCCCATCTGACCTCCATCTGGAGATCTCTGAAATATGGAAATCTACTTCCGGCGGCGATCCCGTAATGCATCGATCAATCGGTGCACCTTCTCGGTCGCGTAAACAATATCTTCCCTGGGCAGATGCACGGTGATTTCGATCTCCTGCCATCGCCCGCCGTTATCTTTTGCATAGCGGACGGCAGCTTTGAGGGAATTGAATTCAACTGCAGGAGCGTCAGCAATCCAGAACTGTACGGTGCATGTCGCTTCACCATAGTCTGAAAGGGCTTTGAGTGGGTCTAGGGCCATGCCGCGAGCTTTACACTGTTGGCAGTTCGTTGGCTACCGTGGACAAAACCGCTGGCTTCCTCTTGTTATGGTAGGGCGATGGGCCGCCACCGATCTAGCCGAGCGTCAGTTATGCACAGGCTAAAAGGAAGTATAAAAGCGGGGAGAAAAAGAGGAGAAATAAGTGCCTGCTACCGAAAATATCAAGATAACAGGCACCTAAGTCTGAAAATGGCTCCCCGGGCCGGATTCGAACCGGCGACCTGTCGATTAACAGTCGAATGCTCTACCGCTGAGCTACCAGGGAATACCGCTTGGCGCGGTGTGAGTGGGCTAATACAAATGCTTTCCCGATTTGCCAAGCGATTTTTTCAAAAAAGTTCATTTCCCTTGTATTATTTTGTCGCTTTACCATCTCCTGTGGATGACCAATCCAGGCAGAACCACAGAAAATAGCGGTCGCAAAGCGGGCGAAAAGGCCCGTCGTTTCGGCATAGACCCCAGCACGCGCGAGCTTGTCATAGGCTCCATCCGCATTCCACTCCCGAGATCGCGGCTCGCTCGCGTCGGCCTCGGCGTCGCGTTGATTTTCGGCGGCCTGCTCGGCTTCCTGCCCATCCTCGGCTTCTGGATGCTGCCGCTCGGCTTCGTCGTGCTGTCGCATGACCTGCCGCTGGTGCGGCGCTGGCGCCGTCGTTTTGCCGTGTGGTGGACAAAACGGCGTCGCCCGGCGAACTGATTCCTCGCTTCTTTACTTTGAAGGCAGAGCCCTGGCCGGGTTTCCAACCACGGCCACGCCCGCTTGCACGCTTTTCGTGACCACTGCCCCGGCTCCGACGATCGCGCCGTCGCCGATCGTCACACCGCCGAGGATGATGGCACCGCCGCCGATCCAGACAGCCTTGCCGATCTCGACCGGCCGCGCGATTTCCTGCCCAGCGCAACGTAGTACCGGATCTCTGTGA
Source organism: Rhizobium rhizogenes NBRC 13257 (assembly GCF_000696095.1). Lineage (GTDB taxonomy): Bacteria > Pseudomonadota > Alphaproteobacteria > Rhizobiales > Rhizobiaceae > Rhizobium > Rhizobium rhizogenes. The sequence continues at coordinate 11,841 of NZ_BAYX01000028.1, forward strand.
TGTTCCGGGCAATAGATCTGGACGCCCGGTCCTAGCATGCTGCCTTCGCCGATCCGCACAGGGGCGCTATCGAGAATGGTGCAGCCGGCATTCAAATAGACCTTGGGACCAAGCCAGATATTGATGCCGTAGGAGCAGTGAAATGGTGCCTCGATGAACACACCCTCGCCGGCGCCGGCAAAAAGCGTCGACAGCGCCGGGCCGAAATTGCCGCGCTGGAGGGGCGGCATAATGTTGTGCTGATGCACGGCATTGCGGGCCGCCACACGCAGGGCATCCAACTCGGGATCGAGGCAGCAATACCATTCGCCCGCCGCCATCTTCTGCCGTTCGCTCTGCGCCATGGATTCGCTCCTCAATGCTTCCGTCGTTATATCTGCGTGATCATGCATCAAGGCGCAGGCCCACGGCAAGGAAAGCCCGTCGGCGCCATCGACATTCCCCCAGCCATAAACATCAGCGGACCGCGCCTGATCAGGGCAAGTATAATGATGATCAGTGACAGCTCCTTCATCATATAGCGCACCATCCCGACAAGACACGGGATCGACGACGCATGTGCATCCTTCCTGAAATTACCAATATTAGACAAGCATCAAGTTACGCTTGCCGTGGCAACTGCCCTGTCCTTCCGGTTCATCCGCAACAGGTCTTTGAAAGCGCCTGTAGAGACGAAAAACCACCCTTGAACGCGAGATTCGTACCCACAACAAACTGTCACACAGCATCTCTATAACGCCGCTACCGCGGGCTTGCCCAAGACCACCGGTTCCGAGCTTTCAAGAGGGAAATAGGGATTATGTCGACACTTAAAAACTGCATTTCGGCCGCCGCCGCCGGCGTCATGAGCTTAGCGCTGGCCCTGCCTGCTGCTGCCGCTCCGACCAAGTTCGATTTCTGGTTCGGCCTGTCGGGCGATCTGGAGCGCGTCGTTCAGACGATGTGCAAGAATTTCAACGAGTCGCAGAAGGACTATGAAGTCGTCTGCACCAGCCAGGGCAATTACGACGCGACCCTGCAGAACACCATTGCCGCCTTCCGCGCCGGCAAGCAGCCGGCAGTCGTCCAAGTCTACGACGCCGGAACCGCGACCATGATGCTCTCCGGCGCCTATTATCCGGCCGGCAAGCTGATGTCCGAAAATGGCTACAAGATCGACTGGAACGACTATTTCCCCGGCATTGCGCGCTATTACGCAACGTCGAAGGGCGAGCTGCTCTCCTTCCCGTTCAACTCCTCGACCGCCCTGCTCTACTGGAACAAGGACGCCTTCGCGAAGATCGGCAAAACCGCCGCTCCGAAGACCTGGGAAGAAGCCGCCGACGACATGAAGGCGCTCAAGGGTGCCGGCTATGATTGCCCAATGGCCATCAACATCTCCGGCAACGAAAGCTGGCAGCTGATGGAGCAGTTCTCCGCGCTCCACAACCAGCCGATCGCCACCAAGAACAATGGTTATGACGGTCTCGACGCCCGTCTCGAGGTCAACAAGACCAAGTTCGTCAAGTACGTGACCGACCTCAAGAGCTGGTACGATCAGGGCCTCATCAAGATCAAGTCGAAGGAACTCGGCCAGGATATGGTTCAGGCCTTCGCATCGGGCGATTGCCAGATGATCATGACCTCCGTCGGCGACCACGGCACGGTCGGCAAGACGCAGAAAGCCGGCATGAACTGGGATGTTGCCGAGCTTCCGGTATACGCCGGTACCGAGCGCAAGAACTCTCTGGTCGGCGGCGCTTCGCTCTGGGTTCTCTCCGGCAAGTCCGCCGATGAATACAAGGGCGCCGCCGCGTTCCTGAACTTCATCCACGACCCCAAGACCGCTCTCTTCTGGTCGACCAACACCGGCTACATCCCCGTCACGAATTCCGGCTTTGAATTCATGAAGTCCTCCGGCTTCTACGACAAGGCTCCCTACAAGGGCCGCGAAGTCGCCATCGCCAGCCTGACCGCCTCCGAGCCGACCCCGATCACCCGCGGCATCCGTCTCGGCAACTTCACGCAGATCCGCGCTGAATTCGGCAACCAGATGCAGGCGATCTTCGCCAACAAGGTCAGCGTCCAGGAAGGCATCGACAATCTCGCCAAGAACAGCAATGCCGTTCTCGAGCGCTTCGAAGCCACCTACAAGGGCAAGCAGCTCCCGTAAGCTGCAAGCTAAGCCAGACAGCGTCCGCCGGGATTTTCCCGGCGGACGTTTGTCATGACCGAGAATGGCATCAGACCAAAGCCGGAAGAAGCAATGGAAAAGCGTACGACTTTCAGCAAGTGGAGTGTCGGCATCCTGTTCGCAGTGCCGCAGCTCCTCCTCATATTCACCTTCTTCTATTGGCCGGCCGGCCAGGCGATCTACTGGTCGCTGACGCTGCAGCAGCCCTGGGGCGGCGGCAATATCTGGGTCGGGCTCGACAACTTCAAAGCCATTCTCGCCAGTGCCGATTACTGGAATTCGGTGACGATCAGCATCATCTTCGCTGCCATCAGCACTGCCATCTCCATGGGCGTTGCGCTGATCCTCGCAGCCCTGACCGACCGGCAGCTTCGCGGTTCGAAATTCTACAGCGTCGTGCTGATCTGGCCCTACGGCGTCGCAGCCCCCGCATCGGCGATGGCCTTTCGTTTCATCCTGGCGCCGGAAGCCGGTTTCATGTCGGTCGTCAATCACTATTGGCCGGGGTTTTGGGACCCGGGCCTCAACGGCAATGCCGCGATGGCTTCCATCATTGCCGCCTACTCGTGGAAGTATATCGGCTACAGCTTCATCTTCTTCCTTGCCGCCTTCCAGGCCATTCCGCGCTCGCTGATCGAAGCTGCCGCGATGGACGGCTCCAGCGTGCTCCGGCGCCTCTGGGATATCCAGTTCCCGCTGATCACGCCGACGATCTTCTTCCTGCTGGTGATCAACATCACCGAGAGCTTTCAGGATTCCTACGGCATCGTCGACATCATGACATCAGGAGGACCGCACAACGCGACCAACCTCATGGTCTACAAGATCGTTTTCGACGGCTTCAGAGGTCTCGATTATTCCGGCGCGGCGGCGCAGAGCATCATCCTTATGCTACTGATCATCGTGCTCACCATCTTCCAGTTCCGCTTCATCGAGCGGCGCGTGCATTACCGTTGAGGCTGACATGGTCGAGCGCACCCCAATTCTGAATTTCTTCACGCATGTAATCCTGTTCCTCGGCTTCGTCGCGGCGATGGCGCCGCTGGCCATCGTTGCCATCGCCGCATCCCACAATATGACTGATGTCAATCAGGTACCGATGTCGTTGATCCCCGGCACCGATTTCTGGGTCAACATAAAGACGGCCTGGACGACCGCCGATCTTGGTCCGAAGCTGCTGAACAGCCTGATCTTCGCCGGCGGTGTGGCAGCCGGCAAGGTGATCCTTTCGGCCCTCACCGCCTTTTCGCTGGTGTATTTCCGCTATCCGGGCCGCCACTTTATCTTCTGGCTGATCTTCATAACACTGATGCTACCGCTCGAAGTGCGTGTCGTGCCGACCTATGCGGTTGTCGCCAATGTGCTGTCGCCCTACCAGGCGATCCTCGATGTCACCGGCATCAGCTGGCTCATCGAAAAGGTTTCGGGCATTCACGTCGAGCTGAACCTGGGACTGCTTAATTCCTATCCCGGCCTGATCCTGCCGCTCGTCGCCACGGCGACCGGTACGTTCCTCTACCGTCAGTTCTTCCTGACAATACCGGACGAGCTGACCGAGGCAGCGCGCATGGACGGCGCCGGATCGCTGCGCTTCTTCATCGATATCCTGATGCCGCTGTCACGCACCAATATGGCAGCGCTCGGCACCATCATGTTCCTCTGGGCCTGGAACCAGTATCTGTGGCCGCTGCTGATCACCACCGATCCGTCGCACGCAACCGCGGTAACCGAACTCAAGCAGCTCATCCCGAACGTCGGCGGCCTGCCCGAGTGGCATATCGCCATGGCCGGCACGCTGATCGTCATGCTGCCGCCGCTCCTCGTCGTGGCGCTGATGCAGCGCTGGTTCGTTCGCGGCCTCATCTCCACCGAGAAGTGATCGAAGCCTGTCGCGCCTCATTGGTAGGCGCGGCAGCTGCCGACGCAGGCGGTGTTGACAGAATCAAATCCACCGCATGATCGACATCAGCGCTTTCGTCGCCAGCTCGCTGCATGTCCCGGCCCTATCCATCGTTTGTGAAGCGCCTCAAATGGAGGCACCGGCTTCAGGGCGATTTCATTTCGCCGGGAAGCTGGTGGCGAGTTCCCCTGCCGATGTTCGATTAATACAATTATTTGCTTGAAAAATGCATTGTGACGTTCCTCCGTTGCCTGCATTTTTCCCTAGCTTAATCGGTTGGAGGGACTGATTACGGGAGTCGTCAAGCGTCCGCCTGCTGCATGTTTTTCGCCGTGATCTCGCCATACCCCATGGGTGCAGCGAGTTTACGCGATGAAACGATGCGGCATGCGCGAAATTTCCGGAGCGAATACCGGAATTCGCCGGGGCGACAAATCCAACAGTGCGAGCCCATCGAAATTGCAAGGAGGAGGATGCAATGAGACTTTGGCAATTGATCACGGCGAATGCAGTGCTTTTCTTGAGCGTAGGTGTCGCTGCTGCCCAGCAAATGCCGACACCTGAAGAAGCGCATTGCATGGCTCTGCGGGGAATGTTGATCTCTCGCGACAAGATCGGCGCGCCGGCTCGTCGCGCCGTCGTCTATTCCGCCGACCTTGTCAAAGGCGACCAAGCTGCCGGCGGCGGCTTCTGCAAGGTGCTCGGCGGGATCGAACCCGTTGATCCCAAGGCGCCGAACATCAATTTCCAAATCAATCTGCCGCTGACCTGGAACGACAGGATTATCCAGTACGGCGGCGGAGGCTATGACGGAACCCTGATCGAAGCGGTCAAGAATGTTTCCTTCGGATCTGACGCGGTTCAAACACCCCTACAGCGCGGCTATGTTACCTTCGGCAGCGACAGCGGCCACCAGTCGCCATCAGTGCTCGACGGCAAATTCCTCTTGAACGATGAGGCCCTGGCCAACTTCGGCGGCCTGCAAATCAAGAAGACCCACGATGTCACAACGGTAGTGGTTGCCGACTATTACGGCAGGAAGCCGCAAAAGACCTATATCCAAGGCAATTCGCAAGGCGGACACGAATCCCTGATTGCGATCCAGCGCTGGCCAGCCGATTACGATGGCGCCATCGTTACCCATCCAGCCAACCCCTTTTCGGCATTACAGCTTTCCGGCAACTATCTCGCAAAGGCTTTCTACCGCAAGGGGGCCTATCTGAACCCCGCGAAAGTCGAGCTGCTCAACGCGGCCGTTGCGAGAGCTTGCGACAAGCTCGACGGTGTCGAAGACGGTCTCATTTCGAATACGGAAGCGTGCGACGCGACCTTCAAGGTCGAAGACCTTCGCTGCGGAAACGGAAAGGATGAAGGCGATACATGCCTTTCAGACACCCAAATCGAGGTTCTGAAGACAATCAATACGCCCTACAAGTCTCCGGTCAGGCTGGAGGACGGTGTCGATGGCTTCGCGCGCTGGCCGATTTTTCAAGGTGGGGATCTCTATGGCCTGTGGGGTTTCGGCTCATCGCCAGACCTGACAGACCCGCCGACCCCTGTTGCCAATTTCGGCCTTGCCGTCCTTGCCGATCCATTGATCCGCTACGCCATCGTGCGCGATCCGAAATTCAACACGATAACGTTCGACCCGGCAAAATATGCCAAGCGGATTGCACAGGTTTCCAGGCTGACCGATGCAAACAATGCCGACTTATCCGCCTTCGAGAAACACGGTGGCAAAATGCTGCAGATGCACGGCACCACCGATTTCGCAATCTCGCCCTACAATACGGTTTCCTATTATGAGCGCGTGGTCAAAACGATGGGGATGGAGAATGTCCATGGCTTCATGCGCTTCTACCTCATACCGGGTTTCGGTCATGGCAGCGGCAAGTTCATCGCCGCCTGGGATCCCCTGACGGCTTTGGAGAACTGGGTCGAAAAGGGAAAAGCGCCGGAGAATCTGACCGTCAGCGATGCCGGCAAGGATGGTGCCGGCCGCACGCGGCCAATGTGCGAATATCCGTCCTATCCGAGATACAAGCCGGGAGCGACGGATATGAACAAGGCGGAGAATTTCGAATGCACGAAATGATCTGCGGGCAGGTTTAGAGTCCGGATCGCGGCCGCAGTCGATGACAGCTCAGCATTATAGAAAAAGCCCGGAAATCGGTGAGGATTTCCGGGCGCACTTGCTGAAAATTGATATCTGAAATCAGTGCGCCATCACCTTGAGAGGCGTGACGGTGGCGATGGCGTCAAGTCTCAGACCAGTGTCCTGGGCGAAGAGATGGATGTTGTCTCGCGGCAGCTCCAGCGCCACGGCCTGACCCGTTTCACCGGATGTATGGTTGGCGACAGCAACGGCGAAGCTGGAGCCGTTGATATCGCAATGGATGACACGGCCGGCGCCAAGCTCCTCGACGAAATCGACTGTTGCCGGAACAGCGCCGGGCGTACCCACCGGCACCAGACGCGCATGTTCAGGGCGGATGCCGAGGGCGACGGGCTGGCCGGCATGGCGCTTGCCGATATTGGCGTCGATGGAGAACGGCAATCCGTCGAAAATGAACTGCTCGCCATTCGCCGAGAAAGAGCCTTCGAGGAAATTCATGGCCGGCGAGCCGATGAAGGAGCCGACGAAACGGGTGCGCGGCGTGTTGTAGACTTCCAGCGGCGTGCCGACCTGCTCGACATTGCCCTTGTACATGACCACCAGCTTGTCGGCGAGCGTCATGGCCTCGACCTGATCGTGGGTGACGAAGACGGACGTGGCCGACAGGCGCTTATGCAGGCGACGGATCTCGACGCGCATCTGCACGCGCAGCTTGGCGTCGAGGTTGGAGAGTGGCTCGTCGAAGAGGAAGACCTTCGGTTCGCGAATGATGGCGCGGCCCATGGCGACGCGTTGGCGCTGGCCGCCGGAAAGCTCGGCCGGCTTGCGGTCGAGGAAATCCTCCAGGCCGACGATGCGAGCGGTTTCCTTGATGCGGCGGTCACGCTCCTCGCGCGGCACGCCCGCCACCTTCAGGGCATAGCCCATATTGGCGGCGACATTCATGTGCGGGTAGAGCGCGTAGTTCTGGAAGACCATGGCGCAGCCGCGTTCACGCGGCTCGAGCTGGTTGACGACCTTGTCGTCGATGACGATCTCGCCCGAAGTGATATCCTCAAGTCCAGCGATCATGCGCAACAGGGTGGACTTGCCGCAGCCGGAAGGGCCGAGAATAACCACGAATTCACCGGAACGGAAATTCAGGTCGACGCCATGCACGACCGGATTGCGTCCATAAGCCTTGCGAACCTGCTCGATCCGGATTTCTGCCATCTTATTTTCCCTGCCTGTCAATTCTGGGCATGCCAGTCGGCTGGACTGCTAGCGAACTTGCATTACAGAACGGTGACAGGATCAGGCGAATTGGCTTGAGCGCAGGCTTTTCAGCGTATCCGGCGCATCAAGGCTACTCCGCGGGGTGTGGAGTCGGATGATGGCCCGAGGCCTGTCGTGGACGACGGTCGCCCGTAATGCGTCTGACGACACGGAAATACAGGCTGTAGGGCAGGAATCTCATGAGTTTCATCTTGTAGGTGAAGCTCTTCGGGAAAGTGATTTCGAATGACGGTGATTTGAGCCCGGCGGCTATCGCCGTGGCCGCGTCGTTCATCGACATCAGCCCCGGCATTGGAAATTTGTTCTTCGCCGTCAGCGGCGTTTCGACGAAACCCGGCGTAACCAGCTGAATGCGGATGCCGACGCGATCCAGGTCGAAATTCAGGCTTTCGGCCATGTTGATGAGTGCCGCCTTGGTGGCGCCGTAAGCAGCGCCTCCCGGCAGGCCGCCATAGCCTGCCGCCGAGGAGACGATCGCGATCTGGCCGTGCCCTCTCGCCCGCATATGACGCACCGCCGGCACCAGACAGTTGACGACGCCGTGTAGATTGACGGCGAAGCTGTGGTCGAACACATCATGGTTCAAATCCTCGGCGCGCGCCGGCAGATAGATCCCGGCATTCAGAACGACCAGGGCCAGCGGGCCATGTTGATATTCGATCGCCGCAACGGTGTGCTCCATGTCCTCGGCACTGGTGACGTCGCCATCGAGCACGACGATGCTGCCGGACAGCTTGCTCGCTTCCGCCTGCAGCTCAAGCAGCTTGTCGTGACGACGTGCGGTGACGGCAACCTTGTAGCCCTCGCCGGCAAGCCTCAGCGCCAGCGCACGGCCGATCCCGGAGCTCGCGCCGGTGATCCAGGCCACTCCATGTTCGGGACGGGCGATGAATGGGCTCATGGCTTTTCTCCTCGGCTGGTGACCTGCCCGGATGCCGCATTCAGGCGGTCTTCCTCAGCATTTTAGGACTAGCGCATCATTGTGGCCTCTTTCGGCCAACATAGGGTACGCATGGGAGAAATCCGTGCCGGCCTGACGGAGGAGCGGACTTTCCGATGGCAACCCGCCAAGTCTTTTGTCGTCCAAGTGGAATTTTGCGGCCCGGACGGGGAGCGTGGAACAGAATTTCTTGCCTAGACTGCCTTGTGAAGGGAAAAGACCGTTCTTACAGTAGTGCTGAACAGAAGGCAGAGATTCCATGACCGTCCATCCCTCCGTCCTAGAAGCAATCGGCAACACGCCATTGATCAAGCTCAAGGGAGCCTCCGAGGCGACGGGCTCGACCATTCTCGGCAAGGCGGAGTTTTTGAACCCCGGCCAGTCGGTCAAGGATCGCGCTGCGCTCTACATCATCCGCGATGCGGAGAAGAAGGGCTTGCTGAAGCCCGGCGGCGTCATCGTCGAGGGTACAGCCGGCAATACCGGTATCGGCCTGACCCTCGTCGCCAAGGCGCTCGGCTACCGCACCGTCATCGTCATTCCGGAAACGCAGAGCCAGGAAAAGAAGGACGCGCTGAAGCTGCTCGGTGCCGAACTCGTCGAAGTGCCGGCGGTTCCCTACAAGAACCCCAACAATTACGTGAAACTCTCCGGCCGGCTTGCCGCGCAATTGGCAAAGACCGAGCCGAACGGTGCGATCTGGGCCAACCAGTTCGACAACGTCGCCAACCGGCAGGCGCATATCGAGACGACCGCCAAGGAAATCTGGGCCGACACCGACGGCAAGATCGACGGCTTCATCTGCTCGGTCGGCTCCGGCGGCACGCTGGCAGGCGTCGCCATGGGCCTGCACGCCTTCAACAAGGACATCAAGATCGGCATCGCCGATCCGGAAGGCGCCGCGCTCTATGAATTCTACAAGAATGGCGAGCTGAAATCCTCCGGCTCCTCGATCACCGAGGGTATCGGTCAGGGCCGCGTGACGGCAAACCTGGAGGGGTTCACGCCCGATTACGTCTATCAGGTCACCGATGCCGAAGCCCTGCCCTATGTCTTCGATCTCGTCGAATATGAAGGTCTTTGCCTCGGCGGTTCGACGGCCATCAACATTGCCGGCGCGGTGCGCCTCGCTAGGGATCTCGGCCCCGGCCACACGATCGTGACGATCCTCTGCGACTACGGCAACCGCTATCAGTCCAAGCTTTTCAACCCGGACTTTTTGAAATCGAAGGGTCTGCCGTTGCCGTCATACCTTGCGAAGAGCTCCGATATTCCGATCCCTTACGAAAACCAAGCGTGACGTCATGCCCGTGAATGCCCTTTATCGTGACGACTTTTATCTTTCGACCGCCGAAGCCGTCGTCACTGCGATTCACGAGGATGGGGGCATTGAGCTCGACCAGACCTGCTTCTACGCCACCTCGGGCGGACAGCCGGGCGACACAGGTTTCCTCGAGCGCGCCGACGGTTCGAAGATCATGCTGGGACAGACGAGGCATGGGCCGATTAAGGACATAATCATCCATGTGCCGCTCGAGAGCGAGGCGCAGCCTATCCTCGGCGAGAAGCTGGTGCTGCATGTCGACTGGCCGCGTCGCTACAAATTGATGCGTATGCACACGGCCTGTCACCTGCTCTCGGTCGTCTGCCAGTTTCCAATTACTGGTGCAGCCGTCGGCGAGGATGAAAGCCGTGTCGATTTTGACATGAGCGAGACGATCGACAAGGACGAGGTGACGGCGAAGATGATGGCGCTCGTCAACGAAAACCATCCCGTCTTCGTCCAATGGATCACGGATGAGGAGCTGGCGGCCAATCCGGGCATCGTCAAATCCAAGAATGTGCGCCCGCCCGTCGGCCTCGGCCGCGTCAGCCTTGTCTGCATCGGCGAGAATTCCGCCGTTGACAGCCAGCCCTGCGGCGGCACACATGTGTCGGAGACACAGGAAGTCGGGGCAATCCATATCGCCAAGATCGAGAAGAAGGGCAAGGAGAACCGTCGCTTCCGCATTCGTTTCGGCACGCCCACGGACGACGCGTAAAGCCGGCCAAGTCCCACATCCTGACACACCCCCCAGAATCAAAAATAGGCAGGGAGAGATCATCATGACAGCGGAGAAAAGCCGTTTCGTCGTATCCGCGGATTGGCTGCAGAACGAATTGGGCGCCAAGGATCTGCGCATCCTCGACGCGTCCTTCTATCTGCCGGCGCAGAAGCGTGACGCCGATGCCGAATATGCCAGCGGCCATATTCCCGGCGCCATCCGCTTCAATCAGGACAAGATAGCCGATCACTCCACTGGTCTGCCGCATACAGTTCCCTCGCCGGAGTTCTTCGCGGCCGAGGTCGGCAAGCTCGGCATCAGCGAAAACGATCGCATCGTCGTCTATGACGGCCCCGGCCTCTTTGCCTCACCCCGCGTCTGGTGGCTGTTCCGCGCCGTGATGGGCGCAAAGAACGTCTTCGTGCTGGACGGCGGCCTGGATGGCTGGAAGGCCGAAGGACGGCCGCTGGAAACCGCCCTGCCCGCATTCGCGCCCGTCACCTTCCAGCCGAACTTCAATGCCGCCCGCGTCGTCTCCTTCGACGAGATGCGCGGCATTGTCGACAGCGGCTCCCTGCAGATCGCCGATGCCCGCAGCGCCGGCCGTTTCGCCGCTGCCGAGCCGGAACCGCGCGAAGGTATGCGTTCCGGCCATATGCCGGGCGCCAAGAACCTGCCATCCGGCGTCTTTGCCGTGAACGGCAAGTTCAAGTCGTTGCCCGAACTGCGTGAGACGATCGAGAAGGCTGGCATCGATCTGGAAAAACCCGTCGTTACCACCTGCGGCTCCGGGATCACCGCCGCCATCATTACGCTGGCGCTGGAATCGCTCGGCCACGACGCCAACCGGCTCTATGACGGCTCCTGGTCGGAATGGGGCAGCCGTCCGGATACGCCCATCGTCACCGGAAAGGATTGAGCGTTGCGGCCCGTGAAGACGCCCTCGTCGCTCAAGGTTCATATCACCCGTCTGGAAATGACCGCGCCACCCAAGGCGAGCTTGGCGGTGCCCGTCAACATCCAGACAGCGATCATGCGTTCGCCTGGCATTCCGCTGCCCTTCTACCGCTATCTCTATCGCCAGGTAGGCGCGCGCTGGCACTGGGTCGACCGGCTTCGCATGTCCGACGAAGAGCTGACGGCTGTCCTGCACAATGAACGCAACGATATCAGCGTCCTCTACGTCAACGGCGCCCCGGCAGGATTCTTCGAATATTTCCGCCAGGATGACGAGACGATCGAGCTCAGCCATTTCGGCCTGATCGAGCACGCGCTCGGCCTCGGCATCGGCAAATGGTTCCTGCTGCAGTCGCTCTACGCCATATGGACGCTGAACCCGCAGCGCGTCACCACGACCACCAACAATCTCGATCATCCGCGCGCACTGCAGCTCTACCAGATGTTCGGCTTCTCGCCGGTCTCGACAGGCGAAGGAATCGTGCGGCCACTGAGCGACAAGGAATTGCTGGAGCTGGCGAAAAAGGCCTGACGGCAGGAATCGGGTGGCTTCCGCCTTCCTTGCAGCGCATCACATGACGAACCTCAACAAGGAGATTTGTCATGTCCACCATCGCTTTTGCCGCCATGCCCACGTCCGATGCAGAAAACCTCTGGAACGGCGGCGCTGATGCTTACGGTCACCGACCGGAGACAATGATCTCCGGCGGCCCCGGCCATCCCTGCCGTCATTGCCTGCGCAATATCGATGCTGGCCAAGAATTTCTTGTCTTCGCCTATCGGCCGTTTCCTGAATTGCAGCCCTATGCCGAAACCGGGCCGGTCTTCCTGCATAAGGTGCCTTGCGAGCGCTATGCAGCCGAGGAAGTGCTGCCGCCGATGCTGACAACCAGCCCCGATTTCATCGTACGCGGCTATGGCGAGAATAACCGCATTGTCTACGGCACCGGCGCCGTGACGCCGATCGGAGATATCCCCAGCTATGCAGCAGAACTGCTGAACCGCGATGGCATCGCCTATGTGCATGTCCGCTCGGCACGCAACAATTGCTATCAATGCCGGATCGATAAAAAAGAAGCTCCGGCATATGAGAATGCCGGCGCCTCCATCTGACGTCGCGCGATGGGCTTTACGCTACGTTCAAGACGCTTTCCGGCGCGAAGGCTTCGTAGCCCAGCGCCTCCGCCACCGGCTTGTTGGTGACGCGGCCCTTGTGGACGTTGAGGCCATTGCGCAGATGCTTGTCCTCGGCGATCGCCCGCAGGCCGCGATCGGCCAGCGCCAGGCCGTGATAGATGGTGGCGTTGTTCAGCGCATGCGCCGAGGTGACGGGAACGGCGCCCGGCATGTTGGCGACGCAGTAATGTACGACGCCGTCGACCTCGTAAGTCGGCTCGGAATGGGTGGTGGCATGCGAGGTTTCGAAGCAGCCGCCCTGGTCGATGGCGACGTCGACGATGACCGAGCCCTTCTTCATACCCGATAGCATTTCCCGCGTGACCAACTTCGGCGCGGCGGCGCCGGGGATCAGCACGGCGCCGATGACGAGATCGGCGGAAAAGACCTCTTCTTCCAGCGCCTGGATGCTGGAATAGCGTGTATGGACACGGCCGTTGAAAATGTCGTCCAACTGGCGCAGGCGCGGCAGCGAGCGATCGAGGATGCTGACATCGGCGCCGAGGCCGGCCGCCATCTTGGCGGCATGCAGGCCGACGACACCGCCGCCGATGATCGCCACCTTGGCCGGCAGCACGCCAGGCACGCCGCCCAGGAGGATGCCGAGGCCACCATTCGCCTTTTGCAAAGCTGTAGCACCCGCCTGGATCGACAGGCGGCCGGCGACCTCCGACATCGGCGCCAGCAGCGGCAAGCCACCGCGCTCGTCGGTGACGGTTTCATAGGCGATGGCGGTGACGCCGGAGGCAATGAGGCCCTTGGTCTGCTCCGGATCGGGTGCCAGATGCAGGTAGGTGTAGAGAAGCTGGCCGTCGCGCAATTGCGCCCATTCGGAAGGCTGCGGCTCCTTGACTTTCACGATCATGTCGCACTTTTCGAAGATGTCCTTAGCGCTGGCGGCGATCTTCGCACCGGCGGCAATATAGGCGTGGTCATCGGCGCCGATGCCGGCACCGGCCTTGGTCTCCACCCAGACCTCGTGGCCGTGGGCCACATATTCGCGGACCGACGCGGGCGTCAGGCCGACGCGGTATTCGTGGTTCTTGATCTCTTTCGGGCAACCGACACGCATATCATTCCTCCCTGAATGCTTGCTCCGAATGAGACCACCTCCGCTTTGAAATGTCCTTGCAAAGAGAATTTGCCCGGCAGTCATTTTTCGTGGATTATTGCGCAGAAGGAAAATTCTTCGAAGGATCTTCGAATGTCAGACCTAGACGCCATGGATCGTTCGATCCTGCGGGTGCTGCAGCAGAACGCCAGGATCACCAATGCCGAGCTTGCCGAAAAGGTCGGCCTGTCGCCGTCCGCCTGTTCGCGCCGGCTCGATATTCTGGAGAAGGACGGCGTCATCGGTGGCTATCATGCGCGGCTGTCGCACAAAGCGCTGGACTACAAGATGATCGCCATGGTGCATATCTCGCTGTCCGGCCAGTTCGCCAAGACACTTTCGGAATTCGAGGCGGCGGTGAAACTTTGCCCGAACGTGCTCGGCTGCTACCTGATGTCCGGCGAATACGACTATATCCTGCGCATTGCGGCACGCGATCTCGAGGACTACGAGCGCATCCACCGCGACTGGCTCTCCGCCCTGCCGCATGTGGTGAAGATCAATTCCAGCTTTGCCCTGCGCGAGGTCATCGACCGGCCGAATGTCGGTCTTTGAGCTGGACTACCGCAGATCCAGAAGCAAGGCGCGATGATCGGAGACTTCCGGCTCGGCGACGGCGTCGAATGCGACCACCTCGACCATGGGCGTCACCAGCATGTAGTCGGCGAAGCGCGGCTCCTTGCGGTAATGGGAGGTGCGCGTGTCGCGATGTCCCCGCGAGGTGATGAGATCGGAAAGTCCCAGAGCTGCCAGAGCCTCGAAGGTCACGCTTCCCGGCAGAACGTTGAAATCGCCGCAAACGACCAGCCGCTCCTCTCCAGGCCACACCTGACGGATCAGATCGACCAGCGCCCTCGCCTGGTGCTGACGCGCCGGCGTATCCCCCTTGCCCTCGGGATCGCGCAGGCCGTGCATCTGGGCGATGGTAATCGGATAGCCGGCTTCATAGTCGAACAGACGAATGCAATGGGCGTTGCGCGACCGGGGATGTGGACCCCAGCCATCTGAAGAGAACGCCCCATGCACGAAGCCCAGGGCCTGGCCGATGACCGGATAGGATTTGCGGACGAAGGTCGCCAGGCCGAATTCGGAGAAGAGCCGACGATCGCCATCGAAAAGCTCGCCCCGCGCCACAGGGCAGAAGAAGGCGTCATGCGACGGGAGAGCCGCCTTGATCTCCTCGAAAAGATTGGCCCGCTGTGGGAGTTCGACGCCATGATCGCGATAGACCAGCCAGTCAGCTTCAGCGTCCGGCGTCCGCACGACTTCCTGCAGGCAGAGAACATCCGCATCGATATCGACCAGATACCGCATCAGCGGTTCATGTAGCCGGCCACCCCATACATTCAAAGAAACGATGCGCAATGCCATTTCCTCTTCTCGCCAAATGCTCATTCAAGGGCGACGAGTTTTGCAATTCGCCCGATCTGCAACTGAATAGCCCGCTTCTATCGCAATGCCACAAGCCTTGCGCCGAAGCGTTGAGACAAACCGCTCCGAATCGATACGGATGACTGCAATTTTACCGATCTCGCTAAACACCTTTCAATGGATACCCGCTATCCGTGAAAGGAGTGAGACGCACGCGTCGAGGTGAGATCATGCAGTCATCTTCAAAACCGCCGGCCCAATATAATCTGAAGATCAAGGCGAGGCGCTCACCGCGCCGCCGTGTCCGGTTGATGGGTCAGGTATGGTATCTCGCAAAGGCGGTGACCGGCCGCGTGGTCGACCTCTCCGCCAGCGGCATCGCGCTCGACTTGCAAGCCCCTATCCATGCAGCCGCCGGCAGCAAGGTTCGCGTCGAGTGCACCGACATCGGCATGCTTGATGGTATCGTGCGCTGGGTTCATAGCGGCCGAATCGGTATCGAATTCGATCCATCCTCCAATGCCTCGGCTCTGGTCGCATCCTATTTCCGCTTTTTCCACAAGGACATACAGCCGGTTCTTCGGCGCTGACGGCCTGTTTGTCCGCTCGGTGCGGGAACCACAATAAGCCTGTCATATTACAGGTGCACACCTTCAAAAATCGTCCTAATCTCCCTCACCCCCAGAGGTGATCGAGAACCATAATAATCGTTGAAGGAGTGTTTCATGTCTTCCATTCTGGAATTGCCCAGCATGTCGCGCCGTTCCCTGCTGCAGGGCCTGAGCGCCACCGCCGCGCTGATCGTGCTGCATCCCTTCGCTGCCCGCGCGGCTGGCAACCAGGCGCATCTGCGCCTCATGGAAACGACGGACATCCACGTCAACGTCTTCCCCTACGACTACTATGCCGACAAGCCGAACGACACGATGGGCCTGTCGCGCACCGCGACGATCATCGACACCATTCGCGCCGAAGCGACCAACTCGCTGCTGATCGACAATGGCGACGTGCTGCAGGGCAATCCGATGGGCGATTACATGGCCTATCAGCATGGCATGAAGGAGGGCGACGTCCATCCAGTGATCAAGGCGATGAACACGCTCGGCTATGAGGTCGGCACGCTCGGGAACCATGAGTTCAACTACGGCCTCGACTTCATGTTCAAGGTCTTGGGCGGCGCGAACTTCCCCTTCGTCTGCGCCAACCTGACCAAGGGCCAGCTCGCTTCCGACCCGAAGAAGGACGACCTGTTCTTCAAGCCCTATCTGATCCTCGAAAAGAAGATCAAGGACGGCGCCGGCAATGAGAGCCCGATCAAGATCGGCTTCATCGGCTTCGTGCCGCCGCAGATCATGCTCTGGGACATCAAGAACCTCGAAGGCAAGGCGCAGACGCGTGATATCGTCGAGGCCGCCAAGGCCTGGGTGCCGGTCATGAAGGAAGAAGGCGCCGATATCATCATCGCCCTTTCGCACTCCGGCATCGACGGTAGCGCCCCCTCCGACAAGATGGAAAATGCCTCGCTCTACGTCGCCGCCGTTCCCGGCATCGATGCCGTCTTCACCGGCCACCAGCATCTTGTTTTCCCCGGCCCGAAGACCTGGGACGGCATTAAGGACGCCGATCCGGTCAAGGGCACGCTGCATGGCAAGCCGACGGTCATGGCCGGCTTCTGGGGCTCGCATCTCGGCCTGATTGACCTGCTCTTGGAAAAGGACGGCAATAGCTGGAAGATCGTCGACTTCACCTCGGAAGCACGGCCGATCTATCACCGCGACGACAAGAAGAAGGTCATCGCCGATGTCGCCGACAAGAAGGAAGTGGTCGAAGTCGCCAAGGCTGAGCACGAAGCGACGCTCGCCTATGTCCGCACGCCCGTGGGCAAGACCTCGGCACCGCTCTACTCCTATTTCGCGCTCGTCGCCGACGATCCCTCAGTGCAGATCGTCAGCCAGGCGCAGATCTGGTACATCAAGGACATGCTGAAGGAGACGCAGTACAAAGATCTGTCGGTGCTTTCGGCAGCCGCGCCCTTCAAATGCGGTGGACGTAACGGCGTCGACTACTATACCGACGTCCCCGCCGGCAATATCGCCATCAAGAACGTCGCCGATCTCTATCTCTATCCGAACACTGTGCAGGCCGTCGTCATCAACGGCGCGCAGGTGAAGAACTGGCTGGAAATGTCGGCGGCGATGTTCAATCAGGTGCAGCCGGGCGCCAAGGATGTCGCTCTGCTCAACGACAGCTTCCCGTCCTACAATTTCGACGTTATCGACGGCGTCACCTATCAGATCGACGTGTCGCAGCCGCGCCGCTTCAGCGATGACGGCAAGCTCCTGAATGCCGATGCAAACCGCATCCAGAACCTGCAATTCGATGGCAAGTCGATCGATCCCACCCAGAAATTCGTCGTGGTGAGCAACAACTACCGCGCCGGCGGCGGCGGCAACTTCCCGGAAATCGCAGCAGACAAGGTCATCTACAAGGCCCCGGACACCAATCGCGACGTCATCGTCCGCTATGTTCACGAACAGGGCACGATCAACCCGACAGCCGACGGCAACTGGACCTTCAAGCCGCTTCCGGGCACCACCGTCCTGTTCCCAAGCTCGCCCAAGGCCAAGGACTTCCTTGCCGAGGTAAAGAGCGTGAAGATCGAGGACGCCGGCGAAGGTACTGATGGCTTCAATAACTTCCGGCTCGTTCTGTAGTCGGCTACACAACTCCAGACATGAAATGGGCGCCCTTCGGGGCGCCCATCTTCATTCCGCCGCCAGCGGGTTCTCGGCGGGATGGTACACTTCCATGGCCGCCTTGAAATCAACCCGGTCCGGGCATTGCGACAGACGATCACGGAAGGCCTCGATCATCCAGGCCGCCGCCGGCCCCGGGGGATTGGAGAGCTTGCGCACGGCATAGATCGGATATTCGCCCTGCTCATAGGCATCGAGATCAAGATGCACGAGCCGGCCCTTTTGCAGGTCTTCATAGATCAGCGAAGCCGGCAGCCCACCCCAGCCGAGGCCGCCGCGGATCAGCTGATGCTTGGTTGCGATATCGCTGAGGTGCCAAATCTTGTAGGACAGGACATTGAAATCCCGGCCCTTGGTGAGGTTTGAAGCGTCGGTGACGACCAGTTGCACCTCTTCGCGCACGTCGGCGAGGGTCAGCGGCCGCTTGATCTGGGCAAGCGGATGGAGTGGTGAGGCGACCGGCATCATGAACGAATGTCCGAGGCGCTCGATCACCATGGAATCGTCCTGCTTTATGACTGCGCCGCCTATTCCGATCGTCGATTTGCCGCTGGCCACCAGCTCCATCATCGTGCCGAGCTCGCCGGCATCAAGCCGCAGCGAGACGGACGGGAAGCGGTCACGGAACTCTCTCAGGACGTCGACCGTGGCATTGGTCGGCACCATGACGCTGATGGCGACGGCGACCTCCGCCTCGAGCCCGGTCTTCAAGCCCTTGACCCTGGCGCGCATCACCTGGAGATCGGAGAGAATGCGGCGCGCATCCTCCAGCATTACCCTGCCCGCATCCGTGAGCTTCGGCTGGCGCGAACCCGAACGCTCGAACAGCGGCATTTCAAGCTGTGCCTCGAGATTGGCGATCGTATAGCTGATCACCGACTGCGCGCGGTTGAGCACGCGCGAAGCCGCAGAGAAACTGCCGGATTCGGCAACGGTCAGAAAAACCTGCAATTGGTCAAGCGTGGGGTTGGGAAGCATGGGCTATCCATTTTATCGATCATTCCAATCCATATTATCACAGTTTTTCTCGATAGCACTGAAGACTTATCTATGGATGCGAAACGTGGCCGAACTCCCATCCGGCTATCGCAACCCATTGATAAGGAACATAGCATGTCCTCCATTCTACTTCTGACATCCAGCCCGCGTGCCGATTCCCTCTCCACCAAGATCGCGACCGAACTCGCCGACAAGATCAAGGCACAGAACCCGGGCAAGACGATCGTTCACCGCGATCTGTCGTCCGCTCCCCTGCCGCATATCGATGAGCTTTTCACCGGCGCCATCCGCACGCCGGCCGACGCCCGCACGGCTGAACAGGCCGAAGCCGTCAAGGTTTCCGATGCGCTGGTCGACGAGCTGCTGGCCGCCGACACGCTGGTCATCGGCACCGGTCTCATCAACTTCAACATCTATTCGTCGCTGAAGACCTGGATCGACAATATCGCCCGCGCCGGCCGCACCTTCACCTACACCGAGACCGGCCCGAAGGGCCTGGCCACCGGCAAGAAGGCCTATATCGTGCTCGCATCCGGCGGCGTCTATTCCGAAGGCCCGGCCGCTCCGCTGAACCACGCCGTTCCCTACCTGAAGTCGGTTCTCGGCTTCATCGGCATCACTGATGTGGAAACGGTCTATATCGAAGGCATCGCCTTCGGTCCGGAAGCCGCTGAAAAGGCAATCGGCGCCGCCCAGGCCCGCGCCGCCGAACTGGCGCTTGCCGCCTAATTTGCAAGTACGACTAAAAGTCATGGCGGCCGGTTTTCACCGGCCGTCTTTTTATGTCCCGTTGCCGTTCGCCAGCTCTTTCATGAAGCTCCGAGCTGCTTCCAGAAGCTCGTCGGAAAGCGCCTCGTCATTCGCAGCGCGCGCAAGGCCAACCGCACCGGCCATCAGGCAGGTGGCGATAAGGGCATTGCGCCGCGCCTCGGCGGCATCCGCTTGCGGCATCCGCGCCGTCATCGTCTCGATATTCTTCCGCATTCCTTCCGTGGCGATCGTCCGGACTGTTTCGCCGCTGCGTGCAATATCGGCGGTTAGAGCCGCATAGGCGCAGCCGTCGCCGCAATGATCGCGATGAAAAGCGCCGAGATAGTTCTCGGCATAATCCGTCAACGAGACATCGGCCGGATCGATCCCCCTCTCCTGCATCTGCCGTCGTTGCCCCTCCACTGCCGCCTGGACGGCCTCGGCCACCAGCTCGTCCCTTGAGGCGAAATGCTTGTAGAAGCCACCGACCGTCAGCCCCGCTTCCTTCATAAGATCGGCAACGCCGATGCCCTCCAGCCCCTCCTCGCGTAGGCGCTTGGCCGCTAGCGTGACGATCCGCTCGTGCGTCTTCTGTTTTTCCAGCTGCGAATGGCCCATCGAAGAATCCTCTTAAGCCGCCTTGACGAATGTGGATTATCATCATAATCCTTATGGAGAACAATCATAATCCAGATCGCGATTGAAGCCAATAGGAGTTACCAACATGCGCCTCAAGAACAAGGTTGCCATCATCACCGGCGGCAACAGCGGCATCGGCCTTGCCACCGCCCGGGTCTTCCTCGCCGAGGGCGCCAAGGTCGCCATCACCGGCCGCAACCCACAGACCCTTGCCGCCGCCGTCGAAGAGCTCGGCGGTGATGTCCTGGCGTTGCAGGTTGATGTCACCGACGTTGCAGCGACTGAGAAAGCCTTTGCGGAAGTGGCTGAAAAGCTTGGCAATATCGATATTCTCTTTGCCAATGCCGGGATTGCCGGCGAAACCGCAGTTGGAAAGACCATGCTCGAACAGTTCGAGACGGTGGTACGCACGAATTTCACCGCCGTCTTCTTCACCGTGCAGGCGGCGCTGCCGCATCTCAATGACGGTGCGTCGGTGATCCTGAACGGTTCCGTGCACGCTGTT
Organism: Rhizobium rhizogenes NBRC 13257; assembly: GCF_000696095.1. Classification (GTDB taxonomy): domain Bacteria; phylum Pseudomonadota; class Alphaproteobacteria; order Rhizobiales; family Rhizobiaceae; genus Rhizobium; species Rhizobium rhizogenes. Next base: position 32,554 of record NZ_BAYX01000028.1, read on the forward strand.
CTCGGCATCCCGGGCTACTCTGCCTATGCCGGCACCAAGGGCGCCGTCCGCGCCATGACCCGCAACCTGGCCTCCGAACTCGCGCCGCGCGGCATCCGCGTCAACCAGGTGACGCCAGGCGCCACCAAGACGCCGATCTGGAATACCCGGGCGATGACCGAAGACGCCAAAGATGCTCTGGAAGCACGCTTCGGCAGCCTTAGCCCGCTCGGCCGCATGAGCGAAGCGGAAGAGATCGCCAAGGCGGCCCTCTATTTCGCATCTGACGACTCGAGCAACGTCACCGCCATCGAAATCACCGTCGACGGCGGCGCCACCAGTGCTCCGTCGGGCGCCAAGCTGTTCCGGGGGGCCTGAACGCCGCTTCCCACATGATGACAAAGGTCGCTTGATGCACGATGCTGATGGCGGCCTTTTCCATATCGGGGATATCACCGGCCGGGGCTGCCGGACCTTGACGGTCGAACAAGACCGGACTGTCATTTATCACGAAAGTGGTTTTAGCCTTCGGATGATCCCTTGCGATATATGCATCCCCCGGGCAGAGACATTCCAAATGCAATCGGAGGATTCCAGTGAGCGACAAGAAGCACAGCTATCACGTCAACGTCGTCTGGACCGGCAATGACGGTACGGGAACGTCGAGCTATCGCAGCTACAGACGGGATCATGAGATACGTGCCGAGGGTAAACCGACGATCCCCGGCTCTTCCGATCCGAGCTTTCGCGGCGACCCCACTCGCTGGAACCCCGAGGACCTGCTGGTCGCATCGCTGTCGGCCTGCCACAAGCTTTGGTATCTCGGCCTTTGCGCCCAAGCCGGCGTTATCGTCCTGTCCTATGAGGACGCAGCGGAGGGAACCATGCTGGAAGAGAGTGGCGGCGCCGGGCAATTCACCTCGGTCGTGCTGCGCCCCAGGATTGTCATCGATGCCACATCGGACGCAAGGACGGCGCTTGAGCTGCATCACAAGGCGCATGAGATGTGCTTCATCGCGCGCTCGGTGAATTTTCCTGTTACCAACGAGCCACAGATCTCGACGTCGGCATAGCGATAGCAAGCCATTGAAAGAACATTCAGTTCCTTCAATGGTGATCGCCGTTCACGGCTCATCACCAACCAGCTTTGGAAATCAGACCTGGCGAACCTTTTCGCCATCGCCGAACAGCGACGGACCGTTCTGGTCGATGATCTGCCGCGCCTTGCGGAAAGTCGATTCGAGCGCATCGTCGGCCGAGGTGAAGACATCGGCGCGGATGAAGTTGCGCACCAGCGTTTCGCCGTTCACATCCTTCTCGATCCGGCCCATCAGGCGGAACTGATTGCCCTCGCGCTGCGGCGTTGCATGGATCGTGCAATCCCCATGGGCCTGCGGCTCGGCGCTGAGGGTGGAACCACCGGTCTTCTCGGCGCTCGTCGTCGAAGCGCCGCCGCCGGTGAAGATCGAGAGAATATTGGACAAGATCGAAGCCATGAATCGCCTTTAGCATGAAGGACGTGAGGTCGCAAAGTTAAATGATCAGGTTCGCAAGGATCTCATTCTCGGTGATATCCTCATAGCCCATGCCGGCGCGCTCGAACTTTTCGACCAGCTGCTTGAAATTATCGGAATCCTTGGTCTCGATGCCGATCAGGATGGAGCCGAAATTGCGCGCGCTCTTCTTCAGATATTCGAAGCGGGCGATGTCGTCGTCCGGCCCAAGCAGATTGAGGAAGTCGCGCAGCGCACCTGGACGCTGGGCAAGGCGCAGGATGAAGTATTTCTTCAGCCCCGCGTAGCGCATGGCGCGCTCCTTGACATCAGGCAGGCGCTCGAAATCGAAATTGCCGCCGGAGACGACTGTGACGATCGTCTTGCCGCGGATGGCATCGGGATCCATGGTCTCCAGTGCGGTGATCGCCAGCGCGCCGGCGGGCTCCAGCACGACGCCTTCGACATTCAGCATATCCGCGATCGTCACGCAGATGGCGTTTTCCTCGATCAGCCTGACCTGCTCGGCGGCAAAGCCCTTTAGCGCAGCGAAATTAAGGTCACCGATACGGCCGACCGCAGCACCGTCGACGAAATTGTCGACCTTCGTCAGCGTCACCACCTGCCCCGCCTCGATGCTGCGCCTGAGGCTCGGCGCTCCCGCCGGCTCTGCGAAGACGAATGTCTCCTTGGCAAGGCGATCGGCAAAATAGCCGGTGATGCCGGCCGCCAATCCGCCGCCGCCGACCGGCAGGATGATGTGGTCCGGCAAAACGCCGTCCGGCAATTGCGCGGCGATTTCGTCGGCGACTGTCGCCTGCCCCTCGATGATATCGGCGTGATCGAAAGGCGGCACCATGACGCCGTCGATATGCTGCACATGTTCACGCGCCGCCTGATAGCACTGGTCGAAGAAGTCGCCGAAGAGCTTGATGGTGATGAATTCACCACCGAACATGCGGGTCTTGTCGATCTTCTGCTGCGGCGTCGTTACCGGCATGAAGACCACGCCCGGCACGCCGAAATGGCGGCAGACGAAGGCAAAGCCCTGAGCGTGATTGCCGGCAGACGCGCAGACGAATGTCTTGCCTGTGCCGCCCGCGGCGATCACCTTGCGGAAGAAATTGAAGGCGCCGCGGATCTTGTAGGAGCGCACCGGCGTCAAATCCTCGCGCTTCAGCCAGATATCGGCGCCATAACGAGCCGAAAGATGCTCGTTCAGCTGCAGCGGCGTTGCGGAAAAGAGGCCACGCATGGCCTCGGTGGCGTCGAGAACATCCTGCTTGTCCACGGGCTTCGTCCATCCTTGTTCAATTCGCCTTCGCTATGACACAGGAAAGATGAGTAACGAAAGCCTGTTTATGGCAGTTTCCGACCTGTCCGAGTGAGATTGCCACGCTTGCCGGAGCAAGGCTGCGACCATCAAACGCGCAACTGCCATGATTTTCGCCAGCGGTTCCCTCAGGTCGCAACCCCAAAATCTGCGAATTGACAGGACGAAACCGTCCGTCTCCAATACGGCCAGCCATCATGATGATGGTTAGAGGCCCGCTTCAATCCGGCTTATCCGGTGCCGGCGGGCTTCGCTTTGCGGCGCGTTCAGGCCCACACATCATTCTTAACCTTAAATTGCACGAACTCATTGAGAAGCTCGCCTGCTGCGGATATCTCTATCCTGTTTTCTCAGGAGCCCCCAAAATGAAATTCATTCGCTATATCGGCGCGACCATAGTGCTCGCGATGCTCGCCTCCTGCTCGCCAGCGCTGCCTTCTCAAGAAAAATATGACGTCATGAAGACACTGCTGCAAGGCAGTCCGGCGCTGAAGGCCAAGATGATCGAATTCTGCGCTGCGAATAAGGGCTCGCAGCAGGAAATACTCGGCATGTCGTTGATCGCCAATGTCCCGACCTCGCAAGCCAAGAAAGTCACATGCCAGAGACTTGCAAACGGCATCGCCTCGGGACGAGTGACCTACAACGATTTTCAGACCTCGTTCCGCACCCGCCTACCGACGCCAGCGCTCATTCGTGTGTTGCAGGGCCGCTGAGTTTGGCTATCACAATGTCGGAGCAATTTCGCTTATCCTGTCGGGAGAGCACTGGAAAAATGACACTTGGGTTCTCCGGCAGTTTAAGCATACGTCTTATTTCAATGGTGGTCATCTTGGCCCCTTTGCTGGCAGCATGCGAAACACAAGGTCAAAGATCAACAAGAACGGTCATCGTGACACCGAAACAGGCGAGAGCATTATTGGTGGACGCCGAAAAGACCTGTTCATATCTGGGCAGCGACAAGAACCCTCTCAAGAACTATTGCCTGCAAACGTATCTTAACAATCGCCTGAGGTATTTCCCCACCGAAGGAGCTGTCGCCAAACCCACCCTCTCTAAATCCACGAGCAAGCACATATAAGCGAACAACCGCTTGACTGAATCGCTCAAGTGCTTGAAGGGAAAGGCACGCGGACGTGGCGAAACTGGTAGACGCAAGGGACTTAAAATCCCTCGGAGTGATCCGTACGGGTTCGACCCCCGTCGTCCGCACCACTTGCACGAACAAATGCGGAAAGCCGGCTTTGAAACCTGACAATCGGATTGCGCCGTCGATCTTAGCCTGCAATCTGGCACGCCTTGCGGAAGAATGCAGTGCAGCTATTCGCGCCGGCGGCGATTTGATTCATTTCGATGTCATGGACAATCGCTTTGTCCCGAACCTATCCTTCGGGGCGCCACTTCTGAAATCGCTGCGTGAAGACGGCTTTGACGGCTATGTCGATGTGCATTTGATGACGTATGAAGCCGATGGTTTGATAGAGAGCTTCGTCGAGGCTGGTGCCAACAGCATCACCATTCATTATGAAGCGACACCACATGTACATCGCTCATTGAACCGTATCCGAGAGCTTGGATGCGATGTCGGCCTCGCCGTGAACATATCCACTCCGCTTGATTTCCTTCCCTATCTGAAGGATCGGCTGGATATGTTGCTGGTCATGACAATCAACCCCGGCTTCGGTGGCCAAGCGCTCATCCCCGCAGCCTTGCCGAAGATTGAAATGGCTCGAAGCCTGTTCGAGGCGGATCGGTTATCAACTCACATCCAGGTCGATGGTGGCGTGAAACTGTCGAATATCAGGACAATTGCGGATGCGGGCGCCGACACGTTCGTCGTTGGCAGCGACTTCTTTTCCGCTGACGATTATGCCGAGCGGGTTGCCCAGTTCCGGGCACAACTCGCCTGATCGGCCTCCACCCAACAAGAAAGGCGACCCGCTGGGCCGCCTTTTTTTCGTCTGCTCTAGCGTTGGACGCTTAGCGAATCTGGATTCTGAAAGCAGCACCCGGATACCACCAGCCATCGCTGTGGCGGCGGTAGCCCGGGCGGGGACGCTGGTAGCCGTGATAGCCATTCCACGAACCGGGACGATAGTGCGGCTGACGACGGTTCGGGCGATGCCTTCTGTCGTCCCAACGCCGGCGGTCGCCTTCACGGTATTGCACCTGTTCGACGGCAGTGCTCGCTGCCGGCTTGGCCGTATTGAGCGGCGCGGCGACCGAAGGCGTAAAGGATGCGAGTCCCATGATCAGCGTCAACGCGCCTGCGCCGACGATATTGAAAATTTTGCTCATGACGTCTCCATTCAAAGTTTACAGCCCATCATTGAACCCTAATTGATGAACGCTTCATGAATGCCACCAGAAATAGCGATCACATCAAAGGCATGACCTCCATCGCACTCTGCAGTGGTTTTTTTGCTGACGAGACCGGTTGTTCGCACTGACTCCTGCCGGCTCCCAGGCGCAAAAAAGCGCAGCTTTCGCTGCGCCTTTTAATGGATTGGCAAAGTGCGAATCAGGCGACGAGCTTGGCCGCGATCTTGGCGACGTGGGCGCCCTGATATTTGGCGGCTTCCAGTTCGATCTCCGAAGGCTGGCGCGAGCCATCGCCATTGGTGATCGTGGAAGCGCCATAGGGCGAGCCGCCCTTGACTTCTTCCGTGCCCATCTGGCCGGCGAAGGCATAGGGAAGGCCGACGACGGCCATGCCGTGGTGAAGGAGGGTCGGGATGAAGCCGAGAATGGTCGACTCCTGGCCGCCATGCTGGGTCGCGGACGACGTAAAGACCGAGCCGACCTTGCCGACCAGCTTGCCTGAGAACCAGAGGCCGCCGGTCTGATCCCAGAAATTGCGCATCTGCGACGCGACCGTGCCGAAACGGGTGCCGGCGCCGACGATGATGGCATCGTATTCGGCCAGCTCATCCGGCGTTGCGATCGGCGCTTCCTGGTCGAGCTTGAAGTAGGAAGCCTTGGCGACCTCTTCCGGCACGAGCTCTGGAACACGCTTGACGGTTACCTCGGCGCCAGCCGACTTGGCACCTTCGGAAACGGCATAGGCCATCTTCTCGATGTGACCATAGGCGGAATAGTAAAGTACCAGAACCTTAGCCATGAATATCTCCCGTTCGTTGGACGCGTTGATTGTCGGCCCAAGTTGTATCAGCGACGGGACAAGGACGCAGCCCCCGCAACGGGAACGGACTGTTCACCTGACGAAGACGAAAATTCATTTGCGGTCGCTTTCGTTCACTGCCGTGGACATGAAAACGGCAGTTTTCATTCGCTGCAAACGGCGCTACCTATCTCAAACGCTTTTTCGAACGCGCGCCTGCGCAATTCCACGGATACTTCCATGACCAATGAAACCATTGTCACAGCCGCCATGCTGGCCATCGGAGACGAACTGCTCTCCGGCCGGACGAAAGACAAGAATATCGGCCATCTCGCCGATGTCATGCTGCTGTCCGGCATCGACCTGAAGGAAGTCCGTATCGTTGCCGACGACGAAGACGCCATCGTTGCGGCGCTGAACGCGCTGCGTGGCCAATATGACTATATCTTCACCTCCGGCGGCATCGGCCCGACGCATGACGACATCACGGCTGACGCGATCGCCAAGGCATTCGGCGTGGCCTGCGAGCATGATGCGGAGGCGATGCGGATCATGGCAGAGATGTATGCCAAGCGCGAGATGGAGTTCACCGAGGCGCGCCAGCGCATGGCGCGCATGCCGGTCGGATCGAAGCACATCGCCAATCCGGTCTCGACCGCCCCGGGGTTCAACATCGGCAACGTGTATGTCATGGCCGGCGTGCCGCAAGTTTTCCAGGCGATGCTCGACAATGTCGTGCCGACGCTGCGCTCCGGCACCCGCATGTTGTCGACGGCGATTTCCTGCCCTTACGGCGAAGGAGAGATCGGCACGCCGCTCGGCGCCATCCAGAAAGCACACCCGGATACCAGCATCGGCTCCTATCCGCGCTATGTCGGCCAATCCTTCTCGACCGAGATCGTCGTGCGCGCCCGTTCCGCCGAGCTGGTTGAAAGTGTCGCAGCCGAGGTGCGGGCGATGATCGAAACCATCAGACAGTCGAAAGCCAAGGAAAATCAGTCAGCTGAGGCATGACGCTCAACGAGGTCTTTTTCGTCCGGAAGGGAACCGGAATGATATCGGCGCATTAATATCATGCGGAATGATGGTATAATGAACCGATCCGATCCCTTCCGCACGGGAGATCTCGTCATGTCCTACAAAACCATTTTGGTTATTCTCGACACGCCCGACAACGCAAAGGTCGCGGTCGATTTTGGCGCCGCTTTCGCCAAGGAGCACGGCGCTCACATTGTCGGCCTGCATGCTGAAATCGTCTCGACCGTACCGCTGGTCGCGCCGATGGAGATCCCTGATCCGGTCGCCGTGCAAGCCCTGCAGGACATGGCTCACAGCCAGGCTGTCGAAGTCGAGCAGCTGTTCCGTGCGAAAATGGAGCGTGAGGGTCTCGACTATGAGTGGCGCAGCTTCACCAGCACCGTCGGCTATGGCTCCGAACCCCTGATCGAAAGCGCCCGTAGCGCCGATCTGCTGGTTGCCGTACAGCCAGACCCGTCCAGATCGTCCGACTCGAATGTCGACGTCGAAAGCTTCCTGTTCGAAAGCGGGCGGCCCGTGCTGATGATCCCGTATATACTGACCCAGCCCAAACCGATCCGCCGCGTCCTGATCGCCTGGAACGGCTCGAAGGAAGCAGCCCGCGCGACGTTCGACGCCATGCCGCTCCTGAAGGCTGCCGACACCGTGGAGATTTTCTCGGTCGACACATCCGAGAGCTCCAAGCATTCACCAACGGAGACTAGCCGCGAGATCGGAGCGACGCTTGCGCGTCACGGTGTTCGCGCCACGCTGACGACGGAAAGCTGCGGCGGCAAGACGCCGTCGCAGGTCATCGAGAACCGTCTTGCCGACAACTCGATCGACCTGCTTGTCATGGGCGCCTATACGCATTCCTGGCTCTGGCAGCTGATCTTCGGCGGTACGACCCGGACGCTGTTGAAGTCGATGACAGCGATGACGCTGCTGGCGAGGTAAGCGCGCCTATGATGGACTGAAGGGCACATGATTGCCCGGCATCAAAGCCGCTGCCTCAGCTTTTGCACACCCTGCCGGATGGGCTGCATAGCCGCGGCTCTTGCCTTTTGGCCGTAAATCCAGCAGAAAACAGCGACCGATGACAGAATTCCCGCCAGGGAACCATTCGCGCGGTCCAGGGAACATGCCCCAAACTGCCCAGACGCTTCTGGGTGAGATCATGTTCCGGCAGACGGCGAGCGAATTGCGTTTCAGGATTTGGTCCATGGTCCGCGCCCGTCGCGGGGTCTGCTCAGGGTCGCCGGTAGCGCCGGTGTGTCGTTATTTTTGCTCCCGGAGCTCCTGAGCCATGTCCCTGCCCGATAAAGCCTTTCCCGTATCCTGGGATCAGTTCCATCGCGATGCCCGCGCCCTTGCCTGGCGGCTTGCCGGCCTCAACAAGAACTTCAGGGCGATGGTCTGTATCACCCGTGGCGGCCTCGTTCCCGCGGCCATCATTTCGCGCGAACTCAACATCCGCATGATCGAGACCGTCTGCGTCGCCTCCTACCATGATTATTCGAGCCAGGGCGAAATGAACCTGCTCAAGGGAATCACCGCGGAACTCCTCACCGACGGCGGCGAAGGCGTGCTGGTTGTCGACGACCTGACCGATACCGGCAAAACCGCCCTCGAAGTGCGCGCCATGCTGCCGAAAGCGCATTTCGCCTGCGTCTATGCCAAGCCGACCGGCGTACCGACCATCGACACCTTCGTCACCGAGGTCAGCCAGGACACCTGGATCTACTTCCCCTGGGACATGGGCTTCACCTATCAGGAGCCGATCGCCAAGGGCCACAAGGGCTGAAATGGACTCGGAGCTCGCCCGAATCAGCGGTGATTCTCTGTGACGCATGCGATCCATCTAATATATCAGCAGTAGAGGTGGGCGCTTCGGCGCCCACTATATTTAGTAGCCTTCGCCCGCAAGAACATGCGGGATTCAAGGCCTTCCACGCGAATCATAAGACGCCACAGCATGGTTTTGCGCCAAAACCAATGGTTTCGGGGCCACGTTCACAATATTGTCGCGCTGGCCTCCTTTGTTGATGGTATTTACCCCGAAAGCGGTCGTGCGAAGGGCGAGCATTTTCCGCCAAGCACTTGAATCTTCTGACATCCCAGCGTTTCCCCAGTTTCCACAGGTAAGCCCACAAGATATTGTGGTTAAAAATCTGTCGCAAACCACCCCTTGACGGAATCGGGTCTTTCAAACTTAATAAGAACCGTTGCGGCGGCGACTGGGCCAGGCGGAATAATGAGGGGCTGGTCCTCAACTCGAAATCGGATTTGAATTCAGGGCGATGCACCAATGATGGTCGCGCCGTGAGGCTTTTTGTGCCGATGTCGAAGCTGCCAAAAAAACACATGCGGGGACTGGCGGCAATAAGCTGTTAATACTATATTTAGTGTTTGCAGCCACCATCGCCACAAGATACAGGAAAGTCATCTCCGAATGACATCCCCTGTCAGATAGCGGAATGAGCAATGGCTGCGCGTTGAAGTCGCGAGGCCAGACGAGAACTTTTGCGCCCTGTTTACGAGGCAGGTGTGCTCCAACGAATGAGGTTATGGGACCATGCGCATCGAGCGTCGCTTTACGAAGGCAGGCCAGTCACCCTATGCGGAGATCGAATTCCGCAAGGCTACCAGCGAGATCAAGAATCCCGATGGCTCGATCGTTTTCCGCCTCGAAAACATCGACGTGCCGGCGCAGTTCTCGCAGGTCGCCGCCGATATTCTGGCGCAGAAGTACTTCCGCAAGGCCGGCGTTCCGACCAAGCTGAAGAAGGTCGAGGAAAACGACGTCCCTTCCTTCCTGTGGCGCTCCGTTCCCGATGAAGCTGCCCTGAAGGATCTGCCGAAGGAAAGCCAGACCGGTTCCGAAATCGATGCGCGTCAGGTCTTCGACCGTCTGGCCGGCACCTGGACCTACTGGGGCTGGAAGGGCGGCTATTTCTCGTCCGAGGAAGACGCCTCCGCTTTCCAGGACGAGCTTGCCTATATGCTCGCCACCCAGCGCGTCGCGCCGAATTCGCCGCAGTGGTTCAACACCGGCATGCACTGGGCCTACGGCATCGATGGCCCCGGCCAGGGCCATTATTATGTCGATCCCTTCACCGGCAAGCTCACCAAGTCCAAGTCGGCCTATGAGCATCCGCAGCCGCATGCCTGCTTCATTCAGTCGGTCGAGGACGATCTCGTCAACGAAGGCGGCATCATGGACCTCTGGGTCCGCGAAGCCCGTCTCTTCAAATATGGTTCCGGCACCGGCTCGAACTTCTCGCTGCTGCGCGGCGAAGGCGAAAAGCTGTCCGGCGGCGGCCGTTCTTCCGGCCTGATGAGCTTCCTGAAGATCGGCGACCGGGCTGCCGGCGCCATCAAGTCGGGCGGCACGACGCGCCGCGCCGCCAAGATGGTCGTCGTCGACATCGATCATCCGGATATCGAGGAATACATCAACTGGAAGGTCAAGGAAGAGCAGAAGGTTGCTGCCCTCGTCACCGGTTCGAAGATCGTCGCCAAGCACCTGAAGGCGATCATGAAGGCGACCGTCAATTGCGAAGGCGACAATGACGATTGCTTCGACCCGGCCAAGAACCCTGCCCTGAAGCGCGAAATCCGCGCTGCCAAGAAGGACCAGGTTCCGGAGAACTACGTTCAGCGCGTCATCCAGTTCGCCCGCCAGGGCTACAAGGATCTTGAGTTCAAGACCTACGACACCGACTGGGACTCGGAAGCCTATCTGACCGTTTCCGGCCAGAACTCGAACAACTCCGTCTCGATCAAGGACGAGTTCCTGCGCGCCGTCGAGAACGATGCCGACTGGCACCTGACCGCCCGCAAGGACGGCAAGATCATGAAGACCCTGAAGGCGCGTGATCTCTGGGAATCGATCTCCTACGCCGCCTGGGCATCGGCCGATCCGGGCCTGCACTTCAACACGACGATGAACGACTGGCACACCAGCCCGGCTGCCGGCCCGATCCGCGCATCCAATCCGTGCTCGGAATATATGTTCCTCGACGACACCGCCTGCAACCTTGCCTCGCTGAACCTGATGACGTTCAAGGATGCAGCGACGAAGCGCATCAACATCGCCGATTACGAGCATGCCGTCCGCCTCTGGACCGTCGTTCTCGAAGTCTCGGTGATGATGGCGCAGTTCCCGTCGCGCCGCATTGCCGAACTCTCCTATGAATACCGCACGCTTGGCCTCGGCTACGCCAATATCGGCGGCCTGCTGATGTCCTCCGGCATTCCCTATGACTCCGACGAAGCCCGCGCCATCGCCGGCTCGCTGACCGCGATCATGACCGGCATCTCCTATGCGACCTCGGCGGAAATGGCCTCGGAGCTCGGGACGTTCCCGATGTTCAAGCCGAACCGCGAGAACATGCTGCGCGTCATTCGCAATCACCGCCGTGCCGCCTATGGCGAGACTTCCGGCTATGAAGGCCTGGCGGTTAATCCGGTGGCGCTGATCCATTCCGAAAATCCGGACCAGGATCTCGTTGCCCATGCCAAGGCTGCCTGGGACAAGGCGCTGGCACTCGGCGAAAAGCATGGCTACCGCAATGCCCAGGCAACCGTCATCGCGCCGACCGGCACGATCGGCCTCGTCATGGATTGCGACACGACCGGCATCGAGCCTGACTTCGCCCTCGTGAAGTTCAAGAAGCTCGCCGGCGGCGGCTACTTCAAGATCATCAACCGCGCCGTTCCGGAAGCACTGCGGGCGCTCGGCTATAGCGAAAGCCAGCTTGCAGAGATCGAAGCCTACGCCGTCGGCCATGGCAATCTGAACCAGGCGCCGGCCATCAACCCCTCGACGCTGAAGGCCAAGGGCTTCACCGACGAGAAGGTGGAAGCCGTCAACGCCGCGCTGAAGAGCGCCTTCGACATCAAGTTCGTCTTCAACCAATGGACCCTCGGCGCCGACTTCCTGAAGGGCACGCTGAAAGTTTCCGACGAGCAGATGGCAGACATCAGCTTCAACCTGCTCGACCATCTCGGCTTCTCCAAGAAGGACATCGAGGCCGCCAACATCCATGTTTGCGGTGCGATGACGCTGGAAGGCGCGCCATTCCTGAAGAACGAGCACCTCGCCGTCTTCGATTGCGCCAATCCCTGCGGCAAGATCGGCAAGCGTTACCTTTCGGTCGAAAGCCACATCCGCATGATGGCGGCTGCCCAGCCCTTCATCTCGGGTGCGATTTCCAAGACGATCAACATGGCCAACGAAGCAACCGTCGAGGATTGCAAGAACGCCTACATGCTCTCCTGGAAGCTCGGCCTGAAGGCGAACGCGCTCTATCGCGACGGCTCCAAGCTCAGCCAGCCGCTCAACTCCTCACTGATCGAAGACGAGGATGATGAGGATGCGCTGGAGGAATTCCTGCAGGCTCCGGCTGCCGCCCAGGCCGTCACCATCACCGAGAAGATCGTCGAACGCGTCATCGAAAAGGTCGTCCGCAGCCAGGAGAAACTCCCCGGCCGCCGCAAGGGCTATACCCAGAAGGCCAAGATCGGCGGACACACCATCTTCCTGCGCACCGGCGAATATGACGACGGCCGCCTCGGCGAAATCTTCCTTGATATGAACAAGGAAGGCTCGGCGCTGCGCGCCTTCATCAACAACTTCGCCATCTCCGTCTCGCTCGGCCTGCAATATGGCGTGCCGCTCGAGGAATATGTCGACGCCTTCACCTTCACCAAGTTCGAGCCGGCCGGCATCGTCACCGGCAACGACGCGATCAAGAACGCCACGTCGATCCTCGACTACGTGTTCCGTGAATTGGCCATCTCCTATCTCGGCCGCCATGATCTCGCGCATGTCGACACTTCGGACTTCAACGCCACGGCGCTCGGCCGCGGCATTTCGGAAGGCAAGGCCGATGTGTTCTCCAAGGGCCTGACCCGCGGCTACAAGCCGACGCTGGTGCCGACTTCGGGCGAGCGCGCGGCAGCCGAGGTCAAGGGTTCGGCCACTGCCGCCCCTGCCCGCGCCTCCTCGGTTTCGACGATCTCCGCTTTCTCCGGCAATGCCGTGCGCAAGCTGGAACCGACGAGCGCCATCTCCACCTCGGAAGTCGTCGCCTTCAAGCGCGATTATGAGGAACGCGCCAAGGAATTGGCCGAAGAGATTGCCGAGGAAGTGGTGGAAGAAACCGGCCTCTTCACCGACAAGGCGGCAGACGACGCGGCAGCGGCCAAGGCCGACGCCAAGAAGTTGGAATCCGAACGCCGCGCCCGCTCCATTATGCAGGGCTATACCGGCAACATGTGCACCGAATGCCAGAACTTCACCATGGTCCGGAATGGCACCTGCGAGAAGTGCGACACATGCGGCAGCACGAGTGGGTGCAGCTGATCAAAGGTGGGCGGGCTTGCTATAGACAGCCAATGATTTTGACGGGCAGCCACTAAAATGACGCAGTAAAATCCCGCTCTACGCGTAGCGTCAGAGCGGGATGAAAGACACAGAAAGTATATATCGCCGCCTTTATTGGAGAAGCTCAGAACAAGAGAGACATTGAACTTGAAATTAAAAATGTAACCGCATGTTACGGTGTCGTAACGATCAGGTCGAGGCCGATCTGCATTATGCCTGGGCATAGATCAACAAATGCCCACGTAAACATAGTGGATTTACACTTATAATTACAGGCGAATTAAACTTCTAAACTCGAAAATGGCTAAAGGGACTGAAAGGAAGGTGAAGGACAGCAAAGGATAACTTGAGGAGGGCAAGCGCAGCCGTCGCCGAGATCATAGGGATCCGGCGACTATGGAATCAGGGGTTTACTTCGTGCGGGCATTTTATGCTCGAAATGTACTGAGGGGAACAAACCAAGTCCAAAACCCGCTATGCGGTTTGCTTTTGAAAAGGATTATTCGATGCCTGCCTTCATGACATTCTACCCTATCGGCAATGCCGACACGACGCTCATCCGTCTCTCTAACAACGATCTGGTTCTTTTCGATTTCGCCAATATGCGAAACGCGAACGATCCTTATGACAAACGGATCGATCTTCCCAAGGCGGTGAAGGATGACATGGCCGATGCCGAGCGCGATTCGTTCCGCGCGGTCGCCTTCACCCATCTCGACGACGACCACATTTGTGGTGCCCGTGACTTCTTCTGGTGGGATCATGCGGCCCTACTTCAGGGTGACGGTCGCCCGAAGATCGATGAGATGTGGGTACCTGCCGACGCGATTACCGAATCTAATGTCGAGGGCGACGCGTGGACGATCCGTGCTGAGGCGCGCCATCGACTAAAAGAAGGTTACGGCATCAAGGTTTTCTCGCGTCCAGGAAAGCTGGCGGAATATCTTGCCGAATGGGACCTGACGGTCGACGATCGTCGGGATTGCATCGTTGACGCAGGCGAACTTGTTCCAAGCTTCGACAAGGCCGTCGATGGGGTCGAGTTCTTCGTCCATTCGCCATTCGCGTGGCGAACCGACGATGGGCTTGAGGACCGCAACGAAGGCTCGATTGTGGTGCAAGCGACCTTCATTGAATCAGGCAGCGAGAGCTACGCCCTCCTCGGCTCTGACATCAACTATGAAACTTTGTCGTTGATGATCAAGACCACGAAGAAGCATAACAACACCCACCGTCTGGAGTGGGACATCCTGAAGCTCTTCCATCACTGCTCCTACAAAAGCCTGTCCCCTGAGAAGGGACAAGATAAAACCGAGCCCGTCGATGAGGTGAAGTGGCTCTTCGAGGAACTGGCCCACAAGAAGGAAAAGATCATCTCGCCTAGCTGGCCGATCCCGCTGAAGGGATCTGACGAGGACAAGGATCCTCAACCTCCTCATCGTCAGGCAGCGAACTACTATAAGGAAATCATCAAAGACTCCGACGGCGAGTTTCTGGTCACGATGGAGACGCCGCGCCAGTCGGCCCCGAAGCCGATCAAGCTCAAGATTTCCTGGACCGGCGTTGCGGTCATGATGGCAGCAGCGATGCCGACGGTTGCCGCGGCTGCATCTTCGACCACGACGCGGGCCGGCTGATCCATGTGGCAGCCGGACGGAAGCGAGGTCATCGACCAGCCGGCTGTCGCCATTCCGCTGGCGGCAGCGACCGTTCGATACTTGAGAGAATCGTGTGAGGACTTCGCCGAAGTTCTGGAGTGTCGCCGTTTGCCGAGCGGTAGGATGGAGATCGTCACTTTCGAACTGAGGGTCGAAGTCCCGCAGCGTCCAGTCTACGACGTCCGTTCTAGGGAAACGGTTTCCGTCTGCTTCGTGGCAGGACGCGAAAGCGCGCCGGGCATTGTCGTCACGCGCGAAGACTTTCCAGACACTCCGCACCAGAACATTGTCCCAGAAGGGTTCCCGTCTATGCTTTGCATCGACGACCGCCCTTGGCAGGACGTCCGGAGCGGCTACACCGCTTCGGAACTGGTTACCCGCATTTCGCATTGGTTCGCAAAGGCTGGGCAGGGAGAGCTTCACGGAGACGACCAGCCATTCGATCCGTTCTTCGGTTACAGCAGCCCACACCAGGTCATACTGACTTCGGATGGTATGGCGGCGATGGACGCCGGCCAGAAGCTCAACGTTTGGACGACTGACGAGAACCGCCGGTTTTTGTTGGTGACGTCGTTCGAGGCCGACGGGTTCCCTAGACAGGTGACAAATATCCACGTCGTGCAGGTCGATGTCGAACCCCAGCAGATGAAGCGCATCCGACGTGCACCACGCAATTTGCCGGGCCTCGTCAACATGCTCATGGATCGCGACCAGACGTTTGTCGACAGATTGAAGAAATCGGTGGAAGACTGGTTCGAGGGTGGAAAACGGGACGACGACGCAAAATGGATTTTCTGCGTGCTTGCACGCTTTCCTCAAATACACCCCCGCACCGGGGTGGTTGGCGCGACCAAACCGATGGCATTCCTTGCGGAGGCCAGTCCCGGCCAGATCGGTGTCGCGCTTGGAGTGCTCGACCACAACGACAGCTCTCACGGTACTGACCTCAAATATGTCCGGAGACTATTTCCCAGAACCGACATCGGTAGTCTTTCTAAGTTTGAGGTTCAGGTCGCCCAGGTTCACATGGAAATGGACGCGGATGCAGCGGCTCGGATCACCGGTCACGAAGCCGCTGACAGACGGCGTGCCGTGCTTGTTGGGGCAGGATCTCTCGGCTCCACGATGGCGGAGCTACTGACGCGCGAAGGATTTTTCGAGTGGACGATTGTCGACGACGATGCGCTACTTCCACACAATCTGTCGAGGCATACTCTTAATCGAAGCCATTTCGGGCGGCTCAAGGCCCCTTCTCTTGCCGAACGCCTGCTCTCGATCCGGTCGGATGTCGCACCGAAGGCTGTCGTGGAGAACTTACTCGACGAGCCGATCTCCGAAGGACTGGCAAGCGCCATCGATGGCGCCGAGCTGATCCTCGACGCGTCTGCGTCCGTCCCGGTTTCGAGGTTCTTGTCTGACCGGGATTGCCGCGCGCGGCGCGTATGCGCATTCTTCGCGCCCGACGGAGGATCGGCCGTTCTCATGATCGAAGCAGCCGACCGGACAACAACCCTCCGAGATGTCGAAGCGGTCTATCTGCGAGAGGTCCTGATCAACCCGTCACTGGAAACCCATTTCGAAGCCGGCCAACAGATGCGCTACACCGGTGCTTGCCGGGCATTGACGAGCAAGATTCCAACATCGCGTGTCGGCGTTCTTACCGCCCTCATCGCTTCAGGAATCTCGAAGGAAATCAGCTTGCCCCAACCGTCATTGAGGATCTGGTCTGTAGACGGCGAGGACGCAGTTGAGGCCATTCGCTTGCTGCCGGCGGTAACGGCGCGCAGCATAGGCGAGTGGAAAGTGCTCATTCCAGAAGGGCTCAGGGCTGAGCTTGCAGGCCGACGGGCGGCAGCATTGCCGAACGAGACCGGAGGCCCCCTCCTCGGCCTTGTCGACTTTGAAGCGAAGATCATCACGGCCGTTCACGCTCCGACGCCGCCTTCGGACAGCGTCGGCAAGCCCACCAGCTTCGTGCGAGGAACAATCGGCCTGCGCAAGATCATCGAAACCGCGGAAAAGCGCTCCGGGGGGCAAGTTCGCTATCTCGGCGAATGGCATTCCCATCCACGCGGCGCATCGTCCGCACCGAGCGTGGTCGACGTAAGTCAAATCTACGACCTCTCACTGATTTCTGATATCGACGGGCTTCCGGCGATCTCGCTGATCGTTTCTGAAATAGAGATCGGGATATTGGTGGGAAGCGTTCAATGAGGGACACGAGCGAGCACAAACTTCGCATTGGCCTTGCGCTGTCGGGGGGAGGTATCCGCGCGGCGGTATTTCATCTGGGGGTCCTCCGCCGCCTGGCCGAGGCCAGAGTGCTTGAACAGGTCGCCCAGATCTCGACAGTCTCCGGCGGCAGTCTCGTCACCGGCGCGATCTTTTCTGAAGCTGACGGACAGTGGCCTTCCTCGGAACGGTTCCTTGTGGAAATCTATCCGCGTCTGCGAACGCTCCTCAGCCAAGGCGACCTCTTCAGCTTCAAGGCGCTCGGCTTCGCGGGCGCCCTGAAAAAGAACGTGCGGATATTCAATCGACGCGCACACATTCTTTCCGAGCTTCTTCGAACGAGATGGCGAATCAACCTGAAGCTTGCGGATCTCCCCTCCTCGCCGGTCTGGCACATAAATACGACGTGCTACGACACAGGAAAGAATTGGCGTTTTACACACGAGTCCATGGGCGACTGGCAATTCGGCCGGCATTATAGTCCTGACGTCGACGTCGCTGACGCGATTGCGGCTTCGGCGGCGGTACCCTACGCGATCGGAGCACTTCGACTCAAACTTCCGACGGACGGTTGGTGGGAGACCGACCCCGAAACCAAGCAACCGCTGCGAAAGAAAAGCCCTCCACTTTCGATGGTCCGCCTATGGGACGGCGGCGCATACGAAAACATGGCGCTCGAGCAGTTGTACAAGCCCGCGAGCGGTCTCGACGGATGTGACGTGCTCATTTGTAGCGATGCGTCGGGCCCCTTGGGAAAGCCGAAGAGCCTTTGCCGCGCCCTCCGGGAAGGCAGCTTGGCGGCGCCCCGTCTCTTTGATATCGCCAGCGACCAGATCCGATCGCTCCGGTCGCGAATGCTTTTGAAGTCCATTCGCGACAAGCAGGTTGACGGTTTCCTCTTCAGAATCGGGACCTCGGCCCGGCAGTTTACGCCGATTGCGGGCAGGCTAACCGGCTTGACGGACGAGCAGTGCTCGGCCTGTCTGAACTACCCGACCGATCTGCTGAAAATCGAACTCCCAAATTTCGATTTGCTGGCTGATCATGGCGCCGAAGTGGCGCATCTCACGCTCGCGGAATATTCAGGCGGAAGGTTTGCACCTCGCATGAAAGACGAATCGTCGGTTCACGACCCGAGAGTCCCTATTGGGCGGGCGTCGCTCCCGGCACGCTAGATGGTTGTAGGCGGCGCGCGACTTCCCGAAGACTCTCAGTTCTCCTGCTGAAAGTCGTCCCCCGACCTCAACCGCCTCAGTCTCGGTCATCCTCCGTGTAGCTATCAGATGAACTCTCATACCAGCGCTCCACTTCTAGTGCCGCGCTGCCGTTCTCCATGTAGTCTTCGACTTCAAGAAATGCTCGTCCGAGCGAGTTCACCTTTACCTCAAGAATGTGACCTTCAACCGTAAGCGCTGTTTTCCTCGCACCTTTACCATGCACGCATTGCCGCTTCGAATAATACCGCCGTGCCAATGGGGCACCAATACGCCAGGAGCGGACATTGGTCGTTTACGGAACGGGATGATAACTTGCCATATTATGTCGAGCGCAACTTTAGCAGCGTAACGGAGAGGTTCAGTCATGATCCAAGTCTACCGCTATAAAGCTTATAATTCTTGTTTTTGTGCAGCCCCGAGTGAGGCAATAATAGCTACCTTCGGCAGCATCGATCAATTTGAAACCTTCTTTGGCGGAGGAGCGAAATTCGGCCCACCTTCCAATCCCGAGTATCTGGCGGTGTGGGGTAGCCGTAATTCATCGCGGCTTCGTCGCCTTCTTCGGGAGACGCTGGGACCTATCGAAATCGTTGACTCAGAACCACCTGCGAGAATGACTACCTCTGGCGTAAACGGTCACAGGCTA
>NZ_BAYX01000027.1 GCF_000696095.1 Rhizobium rhizogenes NBRC 13257
GTATCTGTACTTAAATGAGTTTGCCATCCTGGGAGACAAGCCGGCCGCTTTTATAGACGGAGCGCGATCTGGGAACCGAGACAACTGCCTCGGCCACATGCTCGGCTTCGAGAACGATGAAATCGGCCTTTGCACCAATTTTCAGACCGTATCCCTCCAGTCGCAAGGCCCTCGCACCGGCGGTGGTGACCACATCGAATGCCGCATTCAGTTCTTCATCGGTATAGAAGCCCGACCGGTAGCCGATCATCATCGCCCGGCCGAGCATGTCGCCATCGCCATAGGGCCACCAGGAATCGCGAATGTTGTCGCTTCCCGAGAAAACCGTGACACCCGCCGCGCGCAGCAAGGCAACTGGCGGAAACGCCTGTGCGCCGGGCGCATTGGTCATGATCGACACGCCGCTGCGCGCCAGTTCATCTGCTGCTCGTTTCGCTATGTCGGCAGCAACGTCGCCGAGAGCGTAGGCATGGCTGACGGCCACGCGACCCTCCAGACCGAGCGCACGGGTTCGGACACAGATCTGCTTGATCGTGAAGACGCCGAGCATACCGGCATCATGCAGATGGATATCGACATCTCCGCCGCGCCGCGCCGCCACGCCGAATACAACGGCAAGATGGCCTTCGATATCACGGTCGAGGCTTCCAGGATCGAGACCTCCGACCAGATCGGCGCCAAGCTCGATCGCCTTGTCGAGAAGATCGGATGTTCCGGGGCTTGTTAGAATGCCGCTCTGCGGAAAGGCGACAAGCTGAAGATCGATGAGGCTGCGATATTCCTCGCGGACCGCCAGGATGGTTTCGAGCGAACGGAGACCCACGGAGGCATCGACCATGACGTGACTGCGCATGGCGGTCGTCCCGTTGACGATACAAAGCTCCAACTGCTTGCGGGCGCGCACGTCCATCGGCTCGGCGAGCGCCATGTTCTCGTGCTGGAAGGCGACGCGTTCGCGCACGTCGAAACCGTTGGTGCAGGGCCTGTGGGAAATCCATTTGCCGCCGTAGAAGCTGGTATCTAGATGGATATGTCCCTCGACCAAACCCGGCAGGACCAGCCGGCCACCGAGATCGACCATAGTTTCGCCGGCCCGGTTCCGTGCCGGCCGACGATATCGCCTCTATCCGGCCGTCGCGCACCGTGATATCGACCAGACCGGCCTCGGGAAGCCTTCCATTGGAGAAAAGTGTTGCCACGGATGCATCCTCATCTCTCGGCGTCAGCGCGTCATGCGGCCACGATGATCCGGACACCGCGCTCGCTCAATGCGGCGGCGAGATCGGCGGGGGGCGAGGCATCGGTGACAAGGATGTTCACCTTTTCAAGCGGGACGATCCGCGACAAGGCCCGGCGTCCGAATTTTGATGAATCACAGAGAACGATGACGCTGCCGGCGCTGGCGATGAAGGCGCGCTTCACCTCAGTATCCTCGGGAGAATAATCGTAGAAGCCATTGGCATCTACGCCGGAAACGCCGATGAACACCTTATCGAGAAAATGGCTCTTCAGGCCTTCGATTGCTTGTGGTCCGATCACGGAATATTCCGGCACGCGTACCTGGCCCCCCAGAATGTAGACAGTGCTCTTTCCCTCCGCCATCAACATGCTGACGCGCAGATTGTTGGTGAACACACGCAGATCCCGGCGCGGCGCCAGGGCGCTTGCAAGTGCCAGAATGGAGGTCCCGACATCAAGGCCAACGGATTCGCCCGGCTCGACCAGTTTCGCCGCCGCTGCGGCGATCGAAGATTTTTCCACCGCCTGCAGGCGCATGCGCTGTTCGAACGGCGGCTCGTCCTCATCGAAGGTGGCCGCCGCCAGCGGACCCGCGGCGACCGCGCCGCCATGCGTGCGCTCGAGCAACCCGCGCTTTCCAAGGAGATCGAGATCGCGGCGCACAGTCATACCGGAAACGCCGAGCTCATCAGCTAGACTTGTGATCGACACGAAATCGTTGTTTCCGAAAGAGGCGATGATGCGCGCGTGCCTTAACGCCGCTGGAACCCTTTCGGTGCGGCCCTCGCCGTCATGCCCGGGATTGGCCTCGAGGTCGGTGCCTGGCTTGATGTCTGCGGGTCGGCCGTTTTCCATGTTTGCTTCCGTGAATACGCCGACAAATGAGCGCGGGCGGTTCTCCCGCTGTCCCTGGGCCGTCTTTCCACCGCCCGCGGTTCAGCTGATGTTTGTGCCTAACACAAGCGCACGCGTGAATAAAGGTTGTTTTCTGTTATATAATGTTCAAAAGTGTAACAAATCGTCAAACGGCACACTTTCGGAATGTACTAAGTCATGGAGGCTTCATTGTCGGAATTCGCAGGAAAATCAGTCGTCGTCACCGGAGGTGCGTCCGGTATTGGCGCGGCAATTACCAGAACGTTTCACGCAGAGGGCGCTCGGGTCACGATCCTGGATCTCGATGCGGGCCGTGCCGCTGCTCTTGCCGACGAACTGGGCGACAATGCCTTTTCCGGTGGCATTGACGTGCGCGATCGAGGCTTTGTGCAGGCAGCAATGGATGCCGTGATCTCCGGGCAGGGCGGTATCGATATCCTGTGTGCCAATGCTGGGGTATCGACGATGCAGGCCTCCGTCGATCTGACGGACGAGGACTGGGACTTCAACATGGACGTCAACGCCAAGGGTGTTTTCCTGTGCAACCAGATCGTTGTTCGCCATTTTCTGGCGACGGGCAATAAGGGTGTCATCGTCAATACCGCTTCGCTGGCGGGCAAGGTCGGCGCGCCGCTTCTGGCGCATTATTCCGCAAGCAAGTTCGCCGTTCTCGGATGGACGCAGGCGCTTGCGCGCGAACTTGCGCCCACGGGCATCCGTGTTAATGCCGTATGCCCCGGCTTCGTACGCACGGGCATGCAGGAACGCGAGATCATTTGGGAAGGCAAGCTTCGCAACATGACGCCGGACGAAGTGCGCCAGGAATATGTAACCCTGACACCGATGGGACGGATCGAGGAGCCGGAGGATGTGGCGGTGGTCGTCCGTTTTCTGGCCTCCGATGGTGCTCGTTTTATGACTGGGCAGGGTATCAATGTCACCGGTGGCGTTCGCATGGACTGATGTCGTTGCGTTGTTCGGACGATGACATAGGGTGCGAATAAAAGGACGAAGACAATGGGACCGAGCATTCAGATCGCCGCCAACACGCAGACGGATGCATCGAGCGGTATCTGCCGTCATCCGACGGCCAGTGCGCGGCTGCGGCCACTGATTGCGGAGGTTGGCCAGCGTAGTGGCGAATTTCCAGATTTTCTTGCCAATCACCTACCTATGGTGCTCGAAGCCATGGGCAGGCTTGGTGCGACGCCGGAGCGGCTGGAGGCCTACGCCCGCCACTATACGCTTGCCCATGCCGTGCCGTTTCCGCCGCCAGCTATTGCATCGCTCACCGATCAGACATGGCGATCGGCACTTGGCCAGCGCGAGCGGGAAACTGATTTGCGCGACTATTTCGCCGACGTGGTTTCAAATATCGGCGGCAGCGAGGCGATCCGTCACCATCTACCCACACTCTTGCCTGGTGTCGCGGCGTCAGCCACCCACGGCTTGATGCGTCTCGCCTATGCCGTGCTACGCCGTGACGAGACGGAGATCGGCATCGCGCTGGGTTATTGGGCCGCGACCTATCTTGCCTTTCCGCCGGCCGCCGGCGCCCCGACAGTAACGGATCCGGTTGAGCAGCTGCTCTCGATGCAATCCGAGCCGAGCCTCAGGAACATTGCTGTTTCCTCGACGCTTCTTTGGAAATGGATCGAGGCCGCTGGCCGGATTCCGGCGTTTCAGGAGCACCTCGGGCAACTCGTGCCGGCCGACGATGTTCTCGTCCGGATACGACAGGCCTCCCTGGCACTTTATGCGGGCACGATGAGTTTCGAGGCACTTCACGCGCTGACCGGCAGTCATTGGCTGCGCCTGGTCAGCCCACATCTCGATAAGCCACAAGCCCTGGCAACGCATTTTTGGGAGGTGGTGCTGTCGCTATACACCAAGATCGGCATGCCAGATTTGCCCAGTGCGGAGATGCTGGACGCATGGCGTGCATTGCCCGTGCCACCCGACGAAGCCATAGCTTCCGCTGCTGTCGCGTCTGACGATGAACACGATCATTCCCTCGTCTTTTCCGCGCTCGAGGAATATCGCCACACCGGCGATCCGCTCTATCGCGTCGTCGCCGCACGCCGGGTCGGGCTCATCGACTGATATTGCCGGCGGCGGAGTCATGGCTCGGGATCAAAGCCCGTCACCATCGGCGGTTCGAAATGTACTTTGTCGTAAGCGTCCAGCGTTTGGTAAAACAGATCTGCATCCTGCAGGAAAAGTCCACGGCAGATACCGGCGACGAGCCTGGGTACGCCGGATTTAAGCCCGGTAATGCCGTTGCACACCGGTCCGAGGCTCGGGACGGCAGCGCTGTTGAAGATATGGATGTCCCGCAGCAACGGCGACTGACCGGGTTCCTTCTCCAGAAATTCGAAGGCGGGACCAAGATAGGGGTAGGCGAGGAGACTGTCATCGGCTTCGCCGGCTGGCGGGGTGAAACGGTCGCCCCACGTTGCCACTGCGTGGATGATGCCACCGAGTTCCGGCCGGCGTCGGAGATCGACGGTGTAGCCTGTTCCAAGCAGAAGGTGATCGAAGACGAAATCGCCGGCGGCGGTTGAAACGGCAATATCTCCATCCTGCATCCGCAACGTTTTGAGCCGAGCACCCATCACGAGTTCGCATGCAGGAAAGCGCATGGCCCGCTCGAACATTTCCGTAGTCGGCGGGGTCTTAAAGGCGAACATTCGGCGTGCGAACCGATAGCGGCTGATGTCATCGAGGTCGGCGTAATGATTGAGGAAACCTGAAAAATTCGACCAGTCGAGAACTTCTGTGCGAGGCAGGCTCCGTGATCGCGCCAGGATGGTCACGGATTTGGCGCCTGCCTCAAGCGCTGCGACCGCCCAATCGAAACTAGATGCCGCCGCGCCGATGACGCCGACGGTCCTGCCCGATAGAAAGCCCATGTCGATGGTCTCCCCGCTATGCGTCCAGCGGTCGCGCGGCAGAGCATCGGAGATCGTAGCCGGTACATTGTGCCCGCCTGCACCGTCCATGCCGGTCGCCAGAACGACCTTGCGGCAGGTCATTATGCACTCGATGCCGGCCTTTTCCACGCGCGCGGCCAGGTGACCATTGCGGACCTCGATGCCGACAAGGTGTGTCTCGTTTTCAACATCCATGCCGACGGCACCGCGAAACCAAACGAGATAGGCCATCCAGTCGCCGCGTTCGATCTTGTCGAGTTTCTCCCAACTTTGCGAGCCGTACGCTGTTTCGTGCCATGCGCGATAGGTCAGCGAGGGGACGCCGAGGTCGGGGCCTGTCAGCGTCTTGGGGGACCGCAGCGTGCGCATGCGCGCCGTATTGAGCCATGGACCCTCTCTGCCTGCGGGCGCTGTGTCGATAACCTTCACACGCGTGAGGCCCTGTCGCATCAGACCGAATGCCAACGACAGTCCCGACAGGCCGGCGCCTACGATCACGACGTCATCGATAACCCGGCCGTTTTCGTCCCGACGCTCGGGAACCCATTCCCGCAAAGGCGCCTCGATGGCGGCCAGATCCAGGCGGACGCGCCGTTCAAGCCGCAGGAGCGCTACGTCACGTGCGGCTTTTGACGTTTCGCCGGCCTTCGTCTGCATGTCCCTGATCTCCCTCGAGGCTGTATCGAGAATAGATGGTGCAGGAAAGTTGTAAAGTGTGCGATTATGTTATTTTTTTCTCCTTGATCGCGCTCCTGTCTCCAATTCACACAGGAAATGATCTGTGCTCACTCCAATCGGAGATCAATCCCCTCCGATCGAACGACGAGATCATTTCTTAGGCATCGATTTCATCCCCTGGTTTTGTGGGATATTGTCATTCGTATTCAGAAGATGCTGCAGGAGAAAGCAAAGAGTGATGATTTTTTCATCACTGCGCGGAACTAATAATCACTGATGTTCAGTTTAGTTATATTTTCACATTTAATGTGAGATTTTGTTTGACAGCGGCTGAGGCTGAGATAGCGTCGCGGCAGATCTTCAATCTCCAAGGAAGGGCTCGACCATATGACCATGATCTCCGCATTCCCGATGCCCAAGGCGACCCGCCTGTTGAGCATCGGATTGGTGACGCTGATGACATCGGCGGCTTTTGCACACGCCAAACCGCTCGACGGGGTGACCCTTACCCTTGCATCGCAGAACGATCCGTTTGGTGCCGTACTGACCAAACTCGCCGCCGAATTCAAGCAAGACACCGGCGCTGACCTTAAGGTCGAAGTCATGGACTATGGGACTTTGCTCACCAAGACGACCGCCGATTTCGTCGGCAAGACCAAAGGCTATGATCTCGTCACCATGGACATCGTTTGGGCCGGCGCCTATCAGGCAAACGGCTATTCCGTCGATCTGACCGACTGGGTCAAACGTGATGCCGCGGAACTGGACCTGGACGATATCTACCCAGTTATTCTTCAATCGCTGGGTCAGTACAAGGGCCACTATGTGGCCTTCCCCTTCGCGGCTTACGCCAATGTGCTTGCCTATCGCAAGGATCTGTTCCAGGCGGCCGGGCTCCCGGTGCCGACGACCGTCGAAGAGCTGGTGTCCGACGCCAAGAAGCTGACCGACCCTTCCAAAAAGCAATACGGCTTCGTGGCCAACGGCCAGAAAGGCCCGGCCGTCGCACAGGACTGGATGCAGTACAACAACCAGATGGGCGGCTCCATTCTCGACAACGACGGCAAGCCGGCGCTCAACTCTCCTGAGAACGTCAAGAGTCTCACCGTCTACAAGCAGTTGTTCGTCGAGACCGCTCCTCCCGGCGCCATCGAATATGATTGGGGCGGTCGCGAGGAAAGTTTCCGTCAGGGCGCCGCGGCCATGATGCAGACATGGTCGGTTGGTGCGCCGGGCTATTCGGACCCTGCCTCGTCCAACGTCGTCGGCAAGGTCGGCATTACCACCGCACCCGTCGGCAAAGGCGTTCCGCCGCTATATGGCGTCGGCGGCTGGGGCATGGCGATCAATGCCGATATCGATCCAAAACAGAAAGAAGCCGCCTGGACCTTCATAAAATGGCTCGTCAGCAAGAAGATCCACAAGGAGTTCAACATGGACGGCGCCGGTTCCTTCATGCGCAAAAGCCAGATGACCGATCCGGATCTGACGGCCAAGTTCGACTTCCTGCCTGTCGTTGCCAAGACCTACGAAAACGGCAACGGCGAATACCGACCGCGTATCCCGGAATACCCGGAAATCCAGGACATTCTCGGTTCTGCCGTGAATTCTGTTCTAGCGGGCGCTGCTGAACCACAGGCAGCCCTTGATGAGGCCCAAGTGGAAGCCAAGAAACTGTTCTAGGTTTCAAGTGCCCGTTCAGCAATGGTAGTGCTTCCCGCCGCCGGCAGGCGGGGAGAGGGAGTTCAAACGTGCATTGCGTTGAAAAAACTCAGGACTGAAACCGAAATGAACCAGCCATTCCTCGCCATGGGCGACGATGCCCGCCAACCGCGGCAAGACGGTGTGGGTCTCTTTACGATCCGCCGCAGTTTTTCAGATCGTCGCCGTTTCTTCCTCTTCTTCATGGCGGCTCCGGCCATGCTCTATGTCCTGGCCGTGGGTGTCTGGCCTTTGGCGCAGGGCGTCTGGTACAGTTTCTTCAACTACAATCTGCTGCGTCCGGCCCGCACCAAATTCATCGGTCTTGGAAACTACATCGAAATCTTCTCGGACCGCTCCGCGCGCCAGGCGATCGTCAATACGTTTGAGTTCACCATCGCCAGCGTGAGCCTCCAACTGATCCTGGGATTTGGCCTGGCGCTGCTTTTGTGGCGCGACAGCCGCTTCAACCGTGTGGCGCTGGCTTTCCTGCTCATTCCCGCCACCATCACGCCACTGGTCGTCGGCCTCATTTTCAAAGCGCTTCTGGGGGCTGACTACGGCCTTGTCGGCTATTTTCTCGCAAACGCCGGCATCGGCCCGCGAACCGGCTTTCTCACCGATGCGGGGACCGCACTCTGGGTGCTGATCCTCGTCGATTGCTGGGAATGGACGCCGCTGATGGCGTTGATCCTGCTTGCAGGGCTTAAATCCCTACCCAACGATGTTCTCGAGGCAGGCCGCACCGATGGAGCCACGGCCTTGCAGCGCTTCACCCTTCTCATCCTGCCGCTGATGCTTCCTTCCATCTTTCTCGCACTCATGTTGCGGATGATGGACGCGTTCCGGGTGTTCGATTCCGTCTTCGTCACGACTGGCGGCGGACCGAATGACGCGACCAACACGCTGATGGTGCTGGCGGTCAAGGAGGGTCTGCAGTTCTTCAACGTCGGTTACGCTTCAGCGATCGGCAATATCACCCTGCTGTTCATCGCCACCATGGCCGCCGTGCTTCTGCTCGTCGTGCGCCGTGCCGATGTCCGGATCAATGGGAAGTAACGCCGATGTCCAATGCTTCAACCCGTCAGATCCTGTTCGAGCGGACTGCCGTTCTGATCATCACGATGCTGTTCCTATTGCCGGTGCTCTGGCTGATCACCACGGCCTACAAGCCGTCCAACCAGATTTTCTCGATTCCACCAAAGCTTGGTTTCCAACCGACGCTAGACCAGTTTAGAGGGGTATTTACCTATTTCGATGTCGTGTCGCTGCTGCGCTCCTCCATCGTGATCAGCCTTGGTACCACCGTTCTTTCGCTTCTCCTTGGGGTGCCTGCCGGTTACGCACTGGCCCGGTCGCGTTCCCGCTACGCCAGTTTCTTTGCCTATTTCTTCCTCGCCATCCGTATGGTTCCAGCCATTGCGGCCCTCATCCCCTTCTATCTCATGATGCGCGATATAGGGCTGCTTGGAAGTTGGTGGGCGGTGATCATCATCAATACCATGCTCAACTGCGCCTTCGTCACCTGGATGATGTTTTCTTACTTTCGCGCCCTTCCGAAAGATATGGAAGAAGCTGCAATGACGGATGGCTGCACGCAGATCGGCGCATTTTTGAAGGTCGCGGTCCCCGCCGCCCGCTCCGGCATCATCGCTTGCGTCCTGTTCTGCGTGATGTTTTCGTGGAACGACTTCCTCTACCCCATGTTCCTGACGACGCTCGATTCCAAGCCTATCTCGGTGGCCCTCCTGACCGCCTACGGCACCAAGGATGTGACCTGGGGGTCGCTTGGCGCGCTGGCGCATTTCTCCACCATTCCGATTGTCCTGATGGCGCTTTTCCTGAACCGCTACTTCGTGCAGGGCGCGACCAACGGCGTACAATAGGAGCCGATCGATGGCCCAGATTTCCTTTGAGAATATCTCCAAAACCTATGAGGGCGGTCATTCCGCGCTGCATGGGCTTAATCTCGACATCATCGATGGCGAATTCATGGTTCTTGTGGGACCGTCCGGCTGCGGCAAGTCCACGGCGCTGCGGATGATCGCAGGCCTTGAAGACATCACCGGCGGCACCCTCAGGATCAATGGTCAGGTGGCAAACGATCTCGCGCCGCGAGACCGCGATATCGCCATGGTGTTCCAGTCTTATGCGCTCTATCCGCATCTGACGGTTGCCGACAACATCGCCTTCGGCCTCAAGGTCCGCAACGTCCGGCGCGAGATCATCGAGAAGAAGGTGCGCGAGACAGCGGCACTGCTCGAACTCACCGAGTATCTGGATCGCAAGCCTGCCCGGCTGTCCGGTGGCCAAAGGCAGCGCGTCGCCATGGGCCGTGCGCTGGTGCGCTCCCCCCATGCCTTTCTCATGGATGAGCCACTCTCCAATCTCGACGCCCGCCTTCGCGGCCAGATGCGCGCGGAGATCGCCAAACTGCAGCGCATGAGCGCGGTCACGACCGTCTATGTGACGCACGATCAGGTCGAGGCGATGACCATGGGGCATCGAGTGGCGGTGATGAACAAGGGCGCCCTCCAGCAGCTTGATACCCCTCGTCGTCTCTATGACAAGCCCGTCAATCTGTTCGTTGCCAGCTTCATCGGCTCGCCGCCGATCAATTTCATCGAAGGCACCATCGCGGCAGAAGGTGGAAAGCCGGTGGTTCAAGCCGGAGCCTTCACCCTGCCGCTCGGCGTCTCCGGTGAGCGTTGCGAAATCACGTCAGGCCGCAAGGTGATCGTCGGCATCCGGCCCGAGGCCCTCAAGCTCACAGGCTATATCGGCGCGGCGGGCACAATTTCGGCGCGCGCCGCCTTTGTCGAGGATCTGGGTGCAACGCTTCTGGTTCATCTCGATGTTCAGGATGCCACCATGATCCATTCCAACGTGATCGAGGAGGAGAAGGACCTCCTTTCAATTCGTCCGCGTCTGCGATCGATGATCGACAGTAGCCGTTCGGTCACGGCGGGCGAGACGCTGACCTTCTCGGTCGATCCGTCGGCCATCCACATCTTCGACGCGGAAAAAGGCATGGCGCTATGAGCGAACACCCCGCATCGGGCTTCTGGCCACTTGGCGGCACGTCAGTCAAAAGTGCGATGGCGATTATTCTCATCGATATGCAGATCGATTTCTGCGCGCCCGGCGGCTGGATCGACCAGCTCGGAGAGGACGTTTCCAACACCCGCGCCGTCATTCCGCCGATCCGGCAGGCGCTCGATGCTGCAAGGATCGCCGGCATCGCCGTCATCCATACACGTGAGGGACATTCGCCCGACTTGTCCGACCTGCATGCCAACAAGCAATGGCGCACCCGCGTCCATGGACTGGGGATCGGCGACATGGGCGCCACGGGCCGGATCCTCGTCCGTGGCGAACCAGGGTGGCAGATTATTCCGGAACTCGCTCCCGAAGCTGAGGAATTGGTCATCGACAAACCCGGCAAATCCGCCTTCCATCAGACCGATCTGGAGGCGGAGCTGCGCAAGCGCGGCATCTCCCGTCTGGTCATCATCGGCGTCACCTCGGACTGCTGCGTGCAATCGACCATGCGGGATGGTTTCGAGCGGGGCTTCGAATGCGTCTTGCTCGAGGACTGTACGGCGGCAGTCGAGACGACGAACCATCTGGCGACGCTGGAAATTCTAAAGGCCTTTGGCGGCCGCTGGGGAGGTGTCTCTTGCCTTGCCGCCTTCCAAGCCATGCTGGAGCAGGCCGATGTCTGATCGCGGCACCAGACCCTTCGGCCAGATTAAGGCCGATCCGTATTCCTTTCCTTTCGACGGATATTGGTCATCGGCCGATACCGCCCTCTTGCTGCTGGGCTTTCAGCAAGGCACGATTTCGGCACTCTCCGCCGTGCCGACCTTTACAGTGGCGCTGGACCTGCTGGCGGCCGCGCAAGACTGCGGCCTATTTGTCGCGGCGTCGCGCCGTGTCGCCTTGCCCGATGGCGAGCCGGTCGCCCGACGCCGTCATACCATGGGCGATGTCGTACCTGCCGAAGGCTCCGACGCTTGGGATTTTCCGCCACAACTCGTTCTGCCGCACACCGCTTTGGTGATCGATCATCCCGGCGATAATGCCTTCTACAAGACACCCCTCGAAATGGAGCTGAAGGTCCGTGGCATCCGTAATCTTCTGATCGCCGGATTGCCGACGGAAGGGCTGATTCACGCCACGCAACGCACCGCCAACGATATGGGTTTCGAGTGCCTTGCCGTTGCCGACGCCTGCCAAGGCACGAGCGAGACGCGCCATGCCGCGCAATTGCGCATCACAACATTCGGCAATGGCCTGTTCGGCACCATTGCTTCCGCCGCCGCCGTAAAGGCGGCCCTTACGAAAGTCTGAGGAACCTGCGATGACCAAGCAAGACTGGTCTGCCGCAACTGGCAGTCTCGATCTCGACACACTGACCAAGGCCTATTCCACCGGCGCCTTGACGCCGACCATGGTCATTTCCGCGATCTACGACCGTATCGCTTCGCGCGGCGACGATCACGTCTGGATCCATCTCGTATCGCGACAAGACGCGCTGAAGGCGGCGGCGGTTCTTGAGGCTGAGGGTTATGATGAGCGACCCCTTTGGGGCATTCCGTTCTCGGTCAAGGATTGCAACGACGTTATCGGCTTGCCCACCACCAATGCGCTGAAAGAAAGCGCCTATATCGCCATCTCCAGCGGTCAGGCGATCACGCGGCTGTTCGATGCCGGTGCCATCCTCATCGGCAAGACCAATATGGACCAGTTCGGTATCGGCCTCGTCGGCATGCGCACGCCCTACGGCGCCTGCTCCTCGGTCTTCGACGAGCGCTACATTTCCGGCGGCTCAAGCTCTGGCTCGGCCGTCTCGGTCGCTGCCGGCCTTTCAACCTTCTCGATCGCCAATGACGCCGCCGGGTCTGGCAGGGTGCCTGCTGGCTTCAATAATATCGTCGGCATCAAGCCGACGCCGGGTCTCGTCAGCAACGCCTGCGTCTCGGGCGGCGGCTGCGTGAAAACCATCGAAACGCTTGCGGTTTTCGCGCTCACCGTCGAAGACGGCATGAAGGTGACAGAGCTGATCGCCGGCTATGACCCTACCTATCCGTTTTCCAAGCCTGAAGCGGACGCCGTGAGACTGACGCCCTCCGCATCGCCGCCACGATTCCGCTTCGGCATTCCGAAGGGGACTGCCCTTCGCTTCTTCGGCGACACCGAGGCTGAGCGCCTGTTTCGCGAAGCCGTCACGCGGATGCAGACCCTGGGAGGAGAGGTGGTAGAGGTCGACTTCACTCCCTTTGAAGAAACGCAGCGCATCCTCTACGAGGGGCCCTGGATTTCCGAGCGCGCCCTCAGTCTCGATGCCGTGCTGGAAAAACACCGTGATGCCATTCATCCCGTGACACGGCAGATTCTATCCAATTCAGGAAAGTTCACGGCGCTCGACACGTTTGCCGCCATCCATCGCATCGCGGAACTTAAACGCGACACGCGGCCCATCTGGGAGGATATTGCCGTCCTGATGGTGCCGACGACGCCAACCATCTACGCGAAGGATGAGATCGCCGCCGACCCGATCGCGTTGAACGCCAGGCTCGGCATCTACACGAACTTCGTCAACCTGATGGGGCTTTGCGGCATCGCCGTCCCCAACGGTTTTCGCGACGACGGACTGCCGTTGGGCGTGACGTTTCTGGCGTCTGGCTTTCAGGAAGCCAAGACGGCGGGAATTGCCGCCGCATTCCACCGTGCGACCGGCCTTTCGCTCGCCATGTTCGACAATCCCTATCCCGAGGAGAACCCGCTGCCGCTTGATGAAGATTACCGCGAGATCGCCGTGGTCGGTGCGCATCTTTCCGGCATGCCGCTCAATCACGAACTGACGACACGCGGCGGGATCTTCCGGCGGGCGGCAAAGACAACCGACACCTACCGGCTCTACGCACTGAACGGCACCGTCCCGCCCAAGCCCGGCCTTATCCGCGCAGCCGATGGCGGCGCCGGAATCGCGGTCGAAGTCTGGGCCTTGCCGGCCGCCGGCTTTGGCGATTTCATCGCCCGTATTCCGGCTCCGCTCGGCGTCGGAAAGCTCTCACTCGAAGATGGCACGGAAGTCACCGGTTTTCTGTGTGAAAGCACGGCCGTCGCCGGCCAGCCCGACATCACCGCTCATGGCGGCTGGCGTGCCTACCGCCAGAGCGTGGCGGCCTAGGAGTAAGAAGCGAAACTCGAACAGACTGCCTGATAACTCGAACGCTGAAAAACACGCATATGCCTGAGGCCGGCTTATCTCAATCCGGACATCGGCATTCCTGCAAGGAAGGAAAAAACAATGATTTTTGATTGCTTTGGCGACCGCAAGAAGGTCGTGATCTCCATGGCGCATATTGGTGCGCTTCCTGGCTCGCCGCTCTATAATGCGGACGGCGGCGTTCAGAAGCTGATCGACGACGTCATGACGGATGTCGAGAAACTGCAGGACGGCGGCGTCGATGCCATCATGTTCGGCAACGAAAACGATCGGCCCTATGTTTTCAAGGGTTCCCCCGAAAGCATCGCCGCGATGACTGCCATCGTCCAGGCGATCAAGCCCGCCATCAAGGTCCCCTTCGGCGTAAACTATCTTTGGGATCCGTCGGCAAGCGTCGCCATCGGTGCAGTGACCGGGGCGAGTTTCGTGCGGGAAATCTTCACCGGTCTGTTCGCCTCTGATATGGGGTTATGGCAGCCGGACTGCGCCAGCGCATCGCGGCTTCGCAGTTCGCTTCGTCGCGACGACATGAAACTGCTTTTCAACATCAATGCCGAATTTGCCTATTCGCTCGACCAGCGGCCCATCGCACTGCGGGCCAGGAGCGCGGTGTTCTCGTCGCTGGCTGACGCGATCCTGGTGTCCGGTCCGATTACAGGTCAACCCGCCGAACAATCCGACTTGCGCGCGGTCTGCGAGGCTGTGACCGACGTGCCGGTCTTCGCAAACACCGGCGTCAATCTCGACAATGTCCGCGATGTCCTGTCCGTCGCGCAAGGCGTAGTGATCGGTACGCATTTCAAGATCGACGGCAATACGTGGAACGCCGTTGACGGCAGTCGTGTCAAGCAGTTCATGGATTTGGTCGAAACGCTGCGCTAGATTGGAGATTGGCGGATGACCATGGTCCTAGGCCTCGATATCGGAACGACCTCGACCATCGGTATCCTGTTGAGGCTGCCCGACGAAATCCTTGCTACCGCGTCTCGGCCCGTTACCCTTCGTTCGCCCCAGATCGGCTGGGCAGAGGAGGATCCGGCCGAATGGTGGAAAAACGTGCGCTCGATCATTCCAGAGCTTCTGGAAATGAGCGGTGCGAAGGCAAGCGACATCGGAGCGATCGGCACGACAGGCATGCTTCCGGCCGTGGTTCTGCTCGATTCTGCCGGGACGGTGATCCGGCCCAGCATCCAGCAGAGCGACGGACGTTGCGGTGTTGAGGTCGACGAACTGAAGGTCGAATGCGATGAGGCGGCATTCTTGGCAAAAGCGGGAAACGGCATCAACCAGCAGCTTGTCACAGCTAAGCTGCGATGGATCGAACGCCATGAACCTGAGAATTTCAAGCGCATTTCGACGGTTCTCGGCTCTTACGACTATATCAACTACCGGCTGACGGGTGCGCTTGCCGTGGAGCAGAATTGGGCACTTGAAGCAGGCTTCGTAGATATCACACGACATGAAATCGACGACGGCCTCGTTGCGCTTGCGCATGTAGCGCGCTCAGTCGTCCCGCCGAAAAAGGCGTCGCATGCTCTCACGGGTCATATCGATGAAAGAGGCGCGCGCGAGACCGGCCTTGCCATGGGAACGCCTGTCGTTGCCGGAGCAGCAGACATGATCGCCTCGGCGCTCGGCGCGGGCGTCGTCGATGCGGGCGACGTGCTTCTCAAGTTCGGCGGCGCGGTCGATATCCTGACTGCAACGGATGTCGTGCGTCCGGACGCTCGCCTCTTCCTCGATTACCATCTGGTGCCGGGACTTTTTATGCCCAATGGATGCATGTCGACCGGCGGCTCGGCGCTGAACTGGTTTATTGAAACCTTTGCCAGAGGGGAGAAGGAAGCCGCAAAAGCGGCCGGGCTGACGGTCTACCAGTATCTCGACAGGATGGCAGAGCAAAAAAATGCCGGCGCGGACGGGCTGACGATCCTTCCCTATCTTCTCGGTGAAAAGACACCTATTCACGATCCAGCCGCTCGCGGCGTCGTTGAAGGCCTCACCTTGTCCCACGATCTCGGTCACATGTGGCGGGCGCTACTCGAATCCTACGCCTATGCCATCCGACACCATATCGAGGTCCTGATCGACATGGGTCACAAGCCGCTACGCTATTTCGTCTCGGATGGCGGCGCGCAGAGCCGGATCTGGATGCAGATCGTGGCTGACGTTCTGGAGGCGCCGGTGCAGCGCCTGTCCGGCCATCCGGGATCCTGTATTGGCGCTGCCTGGACCGCTGCAATCGGCGCGGGGCTGACGGATGATTGGCGCGGCATTACCCGCTTCGTCACCTTTGCCGAAAAGTTGGAGCCAGACGTCGAAAACAGTCGCCGGTACAGAACGGCCTATCGCCGCTATCGCGACCTTTACCGGCAGCTTTCTCCCCTCTGGCAATGACCATCAGCACTTGTACTGTCGAGGAAGTATTCGATGATCGATCTTGCCCGACATAAACCTCGAATCTGGTTCAGAAGTCTTCCCAATCTGACTGGGTCGCAAGCGCAGATGAGCCGCGCGATACAGAGAGCAAGGGCCGTTGTCGGTTGGGCCTTGCTGCTACCGGTTCGACAATCTGCTGTCTATTCTGCTTCGATGATGTCGCAGGTCTCGACGCCTCATCAAACCGGAATTGGCCAAGCAATTCAAACAGAGCGGCCGCCTCGCGTGCCAGACCATGGCTGGCGGCAGTCTGTTCCTCGACCATGGCCGCATTTTGCTGGGTCCCCTGATCCACCGTATTGATGGCCTGGTTGATTTCACTGAGCGCGGTCGATTGTTCACGGGCGGAATCAACAATTGCTGATACGTTCGTATTGATTTCGTGCACCTGGCTGGCAATTTCCTGCAAAGCGGAGCCAGCATTTGTCACGAGCGCCACTCCGCTTGCGACATGAGTGCCTGACGCAGTAATCAGGGTTTTGATTTCTTTCGCCGCTTTCGCCGACCGCTGCGCCAGTTCACGCACTTCCTGAGCGACCACGGCAAATCCCTTGCCCGCGTCGCCCGCGCGTGCAGCCTCGACCCCAGCATTAAGAGCCAGAAGGTTGGTCTGAAACGCGATCTCGTCGATGACGCCGATAATGCTTGAGATTTCTCGCGATGAGCTTTCGATCTGGCCCATGGCGCCAATCGCATCCCGCACGACATTGCCGGAATGCTCCGCGTCACCTTTTGTTCGGGCGACGAGTTTTCCGGCCTCCTCGGCCCGGCGGCTCGAATCCTTGACGGTGGTGGTGATTTGCTCCAAGGCAGCCGCTGTCTCTTCGACGGAAGCAGCCTGCCGTTCAGTCCTTTTTGCCAGGTCGTCGGCTGCAGTACGGATCTCGTTCGATCCCGCCGAAATAGCCCGGGCATTCTCGGCAACGGTTGCCATAGCGCTCATAAGCTTATCTGAGGCGCTGTTAAAATCAGTGCGAAGTCGTTCCAGCGATGGAATGAAAGGCTTTTCAATCCGTTGTGACAGATCGCCGTCTGCGAGGTTCGTCAGGCAACGCGCAAGCTGATCGACGTTTTCCACTCGCGCCGTGACGTCGGTTGCGAATTTCACGACCTTGAACACCTTACCGTTCAGATCAAAGATTGGGTTGTAAGAGGCCTGGATGAAGACTTTGCGGCCACCCTTGCCGAGCCGCATGAATTCATCTGCAACGAGTTCACCGCCCGAAAGCTTTTTCCAGAATTGCCGATAGGCGTCCGACCCGACATAGTTGGTCTCACAGAACATCGAGTGATGTTTGCCCCGGATCTCTGCAAGAGTGTAACCAAGGGCGGTGAGAAAGTTGTCATTCGCTGTCAGCACTTCACCGGCAGGCGTAAATTCGATGATGGCCTGGGCACGCCCGAGCGCTTCGATCTTGCCCGCATCTTCAGCCGCTTTGAGCCTCTGTGCTGTAATATCGGTTGCTATCTTGATGACCTTCACCGGCTTTCCACGCCGGAATACCGGATTGTAAGAAGCTTCGATCCAGACTTCCTTGCCACCCTTGCCGATCCGTTTGTACTGACGTTGATCGAAGTTTCCAGCCGACAGCTTTGCCCAGAAGGCTTTGTAGTCTTGTGACGAGGCGTATTCCGGTTCAACGAAAATGCTGTGATGTTTTCCGATGATTTCTGGCAGATCATAGCCTAATGCCCTACAGAAAATTTCGTTTGCAGCCAAGATCCTGCCAGACAAGTCGAACTCGATCATGGCTTGGGATTTTGAAAGCGCTGCGAGTACTGCAATAGCATTGTTGCCGCGACCTATAATACTCATGCCTGATCCCTCGAAGATTGTTCCGGTTTCCTGCAGTGCAAATAATCATCAATACTCCATCTAATACTTTAATTATTATTTAACTATAAATTATACTTTACTTATATAATCTTTAGTTGAACTTCTAAGGGTGTCATGTCTGGATCGGCATGGCTTCGGCCAATGTCTCGGCGCCATTTAGGGGGAAGCGTGCGAAAACCCATCGAGGCTCGCAGCGACGGTATTCGCGCGGCATCAAGAAGCCGAATATACGTCAGCAGTTGTGACCTAACATCCTGATCTCGCCAAACCCGTTGCAATCGGGCGAGGTCCATATACATCCAGAGAGGCCATGGCCTGAAGTTTGGCACAGTTAGGCAGCAATCCAGTTGGCTAACGGTTTCGCTGAGGGAACTGATTTAATTGTCGCCCCTTAGCCTCGGCGCCGTCCGTCCTGAAGGCGCGATATGATACGGGAGGATACATCTAGAATGCAGGGGTGGTCAGCACGATGGTCCCTCGACAGCGCTGGTTGATCCAGCCGACGAAGGTCAGCACTGTGTTGTCTATGTGGCGACTGGCCAATGGCACAAAATGTTCCGCCGGCCAGGGCGTTGTTAGCTTGCCAGTTCGCTCCACATGACATCGCAGGCGTTTCGTACCTCCTGCACTGTGGCCGGCGCGCGCAGATTGAACAGCGCGCTGTGTTTGCGTTCCAATCGCGATGCCCTGATTGCATCCTTGATCGCGAAAAACACCGAGTTTGCCAGCACCAGAGGCGGCTCCCCCACTTCCTTGGCGGAAAAGACACCTTGGTCGTCCGGAGGGATGTTGACCACGGAGGGATCGTTTCGCGGAAAAAGCGACACATTGAACTCAAGAGGAATCGTGACATGCGCAGGGATTTTATAGCGCCAGGTGTTGGTGGTGTTTAGATGACCTTTTTCATTTGGGCCGGTGTCGTCCATCTGGGTCACGAGATTTTCGGTTAGAAGGAAGCCGATCCCCTGGACGAAGGCCCCTTCGACCTGTCCAACATCAAGGGCGGGATTAAGGCTCCAGCCCACGTCGTAGACTAGGTCGGAACGCAGGATGGTTGTCTCGCCCGTCAGGATGTCCACCTCGACCACCGAACAGGCAGCAGAATAGGTGAAGCCGACAAATTGGTTCTGCACGTCGGTTACAGTGGAAACGTGGGCTCTCGTGATGCCGGGTATATCGTTCTGCTCATCCGGTTGCTTGAACCGCAAGACTGGCATGTCGAACTCGCCGTGCTCGATATTGGCGTTGAACGTGGCGGTCAGCGGCAGTCGGTTCGCATATGCCAAATTGATAAGGTTCTGCCAGATCAATTTGTACCCTTGCGCTGTCTTCACCAGCGTATTCCAACCGTCCTGTCCGTAGTTCCAGAAATCGACGCCGTTATCCTTACACCAGTCGTTTCCGTTGTCCTTGAGCAGTTGATATCCGAATTCGTGGAGCTGCTGCCTTAGTTGCTCGCAGGTACGTTTTACGGCTTCAGCGCTATAGGGAGTGCCGGTAGACGCACCACTGCTGCTCGTATTGGGGGTCGTATCTGTTTGGGGAGACTCTACATGGACGAGCGTTTGAGGAATATTGAGCACGTAGGCTGCAACCTGCCTTATCTGTGTGAGTAGCCCCTGTCCCATATCGACGCCGCCCTGGTGAACGACGACCGAACCGTCCGCCTGGTTGACGACAACAATGGCTGAAGATTGCTTCAGCTGCTCGAAGTTATATCCGGATCCATACTTGACCGGGATCAGCGCGATACCCCGTTTGCGCCATTTGTGCTGCCCGTTAAACGCTTGGACCTTCGCAAGCTGGTCGTCGAAGTTGGCTTTCTGCTTCAGGTAGCGCCAAACCTCGCTCATATAGCAGGCCGTCAGTGTCTGGCCGTAGGGCGTCACATCACCGCGTTGATAGAAGTTTTTCTCGCGCAGATCCTCGGCGCGCATATTCAGGGCGGCCGCGGCATCATCGATCAGATTTTCGACGATGTTTGTAGCCTGGATGTCGCCAAAGGCTCGCATCGCAGTGTTGGGAGAAGTGTTAGTCCTGCAGACATCGATCTGACTGAGGAAATTGTCGATCATATATGCGTTATCGATACGGGTCTGAATGCAATTGGTGACAATAAAGGAACAATCGTAATAGGCACCGCCATCGGCCCACATCGCCAACTGC
The DNA here is from genome assembly GCF_000696095.1 of Rhizobium rhizogenes NBRC 13257. Lineage (GTDB taxonomy): Bacteria > Pseudomonadota > Alphaproteobacteria > Rhizobiales > Rhizobiaceae > Rhizobium > Rhizobium rhizogenes. The sequence continues at coordinate 20,105 of NZ_BAYX01000027.1, forward strand.
ATGCCTTTGATGACGCCCTTGTCTTCTGATCGCACCGATCCGTCGTCTACTGCAATTTCTCCGACTCCATAGAGTGCATGCCGCTTGCCGATCATGGCCGTGTCTTCATCGCGAGGCATCGCAAGGCGCACCGGAGCGTCCACTACCACTGCGGCAACGGCAGTCGGTCCTGTAGTAAAGCGAGCCTGCTCGGTCTTGCCTCCGAACGCGCCGCCCAGCAATCGGGTCTGAATCTTGACCTTATTGTATTGCTTCCCGAGAGTTGACGAGACAGTCTGATGCATCTCCATCGGGCTCTGAGTGGAAGAGTTGACGACGATGCGACCTTCATCCGCAGGAACGGCGAGGCAGGCCTGCGTTTCCATATAAAAATGTGCCTGGCCGCCGGTTTTCTGGTTGTTGACGAGATGGATACAGTTCGACCCATCAATGGTTTTGGTGTCGGTCGTAGGGACGGCATCGAAATCGGCGGGGGCAGCCGGAGGCCCCGCCCAGTCCATGCGGCTCCGAAGACGCCTGATTTGCCAGATATGGCAGAGATAGGGGACCGCCATCGGCGTATCAGGGAAGATGCTTCCCTTCTGAATTGCGTCCTCGAGAGTCAGGATGGGATCTTGCCAGCTTGAGTCCCACGCTCCACCCCAGTCGATCGGCTTGTAGGCCAGACACTTCGCCGAGACATATTCAGCGATCAGGTTCGCATCCTGTTCGGTATCGGCAAGGATAAGTGCGATGGCCTGACCTGCGTAGAGCACCTTGTCCACCGCAAACAATGGCTGATCGGCGCCCATGCCTTGGAAGTTGGCTGATTGCACTGGGACGTCCGCGTAGGTTATCAGTCGTCGGAAAGCCGGGAACGTTGTCGCCAATTGATCGCTCAGCTCGTCGGCGGCAACCGCCGCGGTGGCCCACCGAAAGTTGAATTCTGCCAAGGCATTCCGGCTTTGAACAAAAGCAGCGTGCAGGGTGCCCTGAGGATATGCCAGCTCATGCGTATAGTGGGTTCGCCCGGAACATTGTTCGAGCGCCGTAGCTTTGATGTAAGGCTGACCCACAGGGGCTTTATAGTCCTGGGCCGCATAGTCCTGATGCCCGCTACTGACAGGCCAAGTCCCCCACGTGATCTCTCCGGCCGATGCGAGCTCAGGGGGAACTGAGGTTCCTAATTTGGACAACAGCGCAATGCCCGCCTTGAATAACATGCCCGCAATGAGCTGCGCTTTATATTCTATTGTAAAACCTTCGTCCGTCGTGGCTTGCATTCTGCCCTGGGATGCCAGCTGGAGAGCGCTTACGGCTGCGCCATATAAATTCGTGCATGCAGTCGAAAGGGTTTGCAGGTTAAGACCTGTCTGGCCCGAAAACGGACTGAAAACGCTTGAATCGGGCGTCCAGATGGCGCCGGTGACCCCGCCAAAATAGGCATAGGTATTTATATTCAAAGAAAAGACGTCCCAGTCGAATGCAATGCTGGAATTTATAATGGAGTGGGAATTGACTTCTCGCAGTGCGGTTTTTTGAGCGACACAGAAGTGTCGATCACCATAGGAAAGCGCTAGCGGAACGGTGAGGCCCGAAATAATAAGATCGTCCGCAGACAGCCGCCCGTTTGCGACATCATCAAAGACGTTCTTTAGAACAGTGCCCGGACTCGATACCCAGTTGCTGCCGCTAAGGTTGCTGATGTCAATGCTGGAATTGTAATAGACGGCGGTTGCCAGGTCGGAGGGAAATGGATCTCCGGTGCCGTTTGCGATGTGATGCAGATAAAGCATCAGATTCCCGCCAATGGTCGCTGCGTTGCGCACGATGCGCCCCGCTGTCCGTTTCAACATGTACATGAGAGGATCGCTGAGGGCGTCGTCCGACCTGCCCGCCCCGTCGTAGATCGTCTGGATGGCATCAATGGCCTGACTGTATGTGGCCCCAGCAGGGATATACAGATAGTTGCTCCGGTTGGCGATGTCGCCGTGCAGTTCCGCAACGCCAGCCAAATCTATGAAAGCGTCCACCTCAGCGAACTCACTTTTGTAGATGCCATACGATGTGCCTCCATGGACGAGGCGGAAATTCTTTCCCTGGTTCCTCAAAGTAAGGTCGATGGTCTCGGCGTCGGCGATGTTTGAAGGTGCGAACCATTCGATGCCAGTTCCCTGCATCCATAGAGGCGGCCCGGACAAGGGTGTCCCCGGATCCGGAAGGGTCATGGTCTTAGGCACGTTGCTCAGTGGGTGGTCCTGGAGGCATTTCATGCGGTTTTCATCGTCCGCTGCGCTCCAATCGCTTGCCCATGTTTCCATTGCGGTGAGGATCGGTCTGTATCCGGTGCATCTGCACAGATTTCCATCGAAGATCCCCTCGATCTCCTTTTTTGTCGCCTGCGGATGGTTGGCGATGAACTCGGACATGTTCATCACGAAGCCGACGCTGCAATAGCCGCATTGACTGCCATTGTTCGTCGCGAGCGAATAAGCGACTGGATTGACATGCGATCCATCCGGCAAGACGTAGGCACCTACCGTCTTCACTTCTTCGAGGAGGTTGAGAGGCAAAGGCGCATTGACTGGCGGTGCGAAGCGAGAGGCCGTTGGATGATGCGCCGGATAGACCGCGATGTCGGTGGGCAATCCGCCTGTTCCTTCGATCGTCGTGATCGCCATTCCGTTCAGTGAGCAAAGTCTGCGAAGACAGGAATTGATGGCGCGGCTTCTCGTCTGCCCGTTCGGCCAATCCGACAGAATGACCGTGCAGCCGCCGCATCCTCCTTGTCCGCATGGTTTCTTGGTGCCGGTGAGCCGTACCTCGGGCGAGCGTAGATAGTCGACGAGCAGGGCAGACGGCGATGGATTTTCGATCACCACCGTCTCGCCATTAAGATAGAATTGCAAAGTGGAATTCGGGTTCGGCATTTGCTATCTCCTGGCTGATTTCGACGATTGGACGGCTATTCAGGCCGCGACTACGAATTTTCCTCAAATCATATTGGTTGTGACACAGCCTTCGACAGGCGCGGCCGTTCAAGTCCGAGATCTGCCATAAACTTTCCGCGTAAGCAGAAAGACGTCGAGCGTCCGTCAGTTCAGCGGTATGGCGTTCTGATGCTTGCCCTGTTGGTAAAGCGTTGACAGAGAAGCGTATTCGTCTGCTATTGCCGTCGCACGCGCTTCAAAATGCGAGCGAACCGTTTTGTCCGAAACGGCGATCATGTCGCGAATAAACCGGCTCTGCCAGAAGGCGTTCTTGCGCCGGTATTTTCCGGGATTTAATCCAAAAACCTCTTTCAAGATCTTCAAGTCATGTGGAATGCCAAAAGCATCGCGAGAATCCTCGTGCGTGAAAAACGAATAGAAGTTATCGAACCCCGCCCAGGTGATCGCCGAAAGACACATGGGACAAGGCTCATGCGTGGACAGGAAGATCAGATCCTTGGTGGAGGGTCTTCCCAGTGGCTGCTGTTCGAAAAACCGCTTGAGGGCATGAATCTCGCCGTGCCAGAGCGGATTTTCCGTCTCATTGTTCGTTTCCGCCAGGACGACGGAGAAGTCGTCTTTTCTTAACAAGGCGGCCCCGAAGATCTTGTTGCCGCGCGATACGCCTTTGCGTGTCAGTGGCAGGATATGGGCCTCCAATACGGCCAGAAGAGCGTTCAAAAGCAGGTTATCATCTCTTGGGTCATTCATCGCTTGCGGCCCCGTCACGATGCCAGAAGGCAGGGAATATGCGTTCCGACCAACATGCCAAGGACGCGATTGGCGTCCACGCTGATTGCTACCTTCTGATCGGGAGCCATATCCCATTCGCCGGGTGGATAGAGGGTGCCCCAGTCGCGTTGAATTGTTTGCCCGATCGCGACCCCTTCCGTTGCGACGCGGATCGGCCCCGAGCGCACCTGGAACAGCGCCGGATCGACCACATAGACCGCTGCGGTGGCATCATGAACGTAGTAGCCGTCGATTCCGAACTGGGCGTGAAATGCGCGATATCCTCTGGACGTTTCGACGATAAATCGTCCCGCCTCACCACCGTAGGCCGCTAGACGACTTAGTTCTGCCGGTCCCATGACAACCTGCCGCGTGACATCAAGGCCAATTGCGGTCACGGGCCAGCTGGCACCAAACACCTCGTCGGCCGCCAGGGGGTCTCCGATCATGTTTGCTTCGGCCACAGGCGTGACATTGCCGTTGTGTCCGGAGAGTGAAAATGCGCCGCCCATGACGACGACGTTCTTGATGAGGGAGGCGATGTCAGGAGCCTCCCGCAAGGCAAGTGCAAGGTTCGTCATCCGTCCGACAGCCAGGAGAGTCACTTCGCCGGGATTTGCCCGCACGGTGTCGATGATGAATCTGTGCGCTGCGCGCGGATCCAGATCCGGCAGACCGGACTGGTCCAGAACAATGTCTCCAATCCCGTTCTGGCCGTGGATATGAGTCGGAGGCAAGCTGATTTCGCCTGCGAGCGAAGCGCCGGCGCCGCGCGCAACCGGCGCGGAAATGGCGAAGCGTTTCTTCAGATAAAGGGCGTTACGCGTCACTGTGTCGATGTCGGCATTGCCGAAAACGGTGGTAATGCCAAGCAACGTCACGGACGGGTAGGCATTGAGAAACAGAAGCGCTGCCGCATCGTCGACGCCGGGATCAGTGTCGAAGATGACATTGAGCGATCTGTTTCGGATGGGGTTTTCCGCGCTCCACATCCTCGTCATCCTTTCGTCAGAAGTGTCGGAAAGAAGTGTTTCTTGCCCGCTTCGGCCTTCTTTGCATCCCAGCCGGCGAGAATGACCACCGCGCGGCTCGCAACGGCACAGCACCGCTTGATCGAGTCAGCGGAATCTTCGCGTTTGCGCGTGATGCGATTGGCGCCGACGGAGCAAATCATCCCGCCGCGAAACCCGAACAGTTGCGCCAGCGTAAATATGGTTGCTGCTTCCATCTCGAAGTTCGCGACCCTGGCCTTCTGCAGGTCATCGATGACATGGTCCATCTTCGACTGCCGAAAGCCGCCCGGCATGGGATTGACCTCTCCGGCATAAAAGCTGTCGACGCTGGCGGCGAGACCGAGATGGTAGCGTTCGCCCATATCTTCGGCCGCCTGGATCAACGCCATCAACACTTCATGATCGGCGACGGCCGGATAGGATCTGTCGACATAGGCGTCGACCGTGCCCGAAAGCCGCAGAGCGCCGGTGGAGATTACCAGATCGCCTGGTTCGATCTCCGGCTGAAGAGCTGCGCAGGAACCGACCCGGATAAAAGTGTCGGCGCCGCAATTCGAGAGCTCCACAACGGCGATGTCCGTCGAAGGGCCGCCGACACCATGGGAGCAGGCCGTAATATCGACCCCATCGAGCTTGCCGCGCGCCGTTCGGTACTCACGGAAATAGGCCACTTCCTCGTAGGAATCCCACGAACTTCCAACGACGGGCACGCGGCCGGGATCGCCGGGCGTAAGGACGTAGCGGGAAACATCGCCCGGCTTGATCCTCAGGTGCATCTGCAGGCCGCCAGGATGAATAGGTGTGTGCTGGATCGTCATGGTTTCTTCCTCAGGTGCAGTATTATTTCGCGGGTACGAATTCGGTCGAATAGGTCTTCGAGACGTCGACGCCGGTCTTCAGACCGCCGAAGTCCCGAAGCGTTTCCTCGGTTTCCCCGATCACCGTGCCGTCGAAGGCGCAAACACCTTTGGCACGCGAGAAATCGGTGTAGACATAGCTCTCCTGCAACTCGAGCTGTCTGGCCTGCTGTACCGGATCGAGCTGGTTGTTGAGGCTGACGATGGCTTTCACCGTCTCGTCCTTGTGAGTGTAGGCGTAGTCATAGCCCCGCTGCGTCGCCGCCACGAAGCGTTTGACCAGGTCGGGGCTGCCCTCGACGGTCCTGCGGGCCGCGAAGATCACCTCTGCATAGGTACTGACGCCGAAATCGGAGGGAAGAAGCGCTGAGGTCTTGTGTCCCTGCAAATCAAGAGCCACCGCTTCGTTGATAACGAAATCGGTCTTGGCGTCGACGGAGCCGTTGACCAGGAGTTGGTCGCTCGGCGACACCACCAGCTTGATCTTCTCGAGCGGCACGCCGGCCTTGGCAAGCATCGCCTTGGTCAGCGTCCAGGGGCCGCCTTCATTATAGGCAAGCGTCTTGCCGATCAGATCGGTGGGTTTCCTGATGCCATTTTTCTCCAGCGAGACCACACCAGCCGGATGGCGCTGGAAACACGCGGCGACCATGACGAGATCCATACCGTTGGCATCGCCCAACAGGATCTGACCAACATCATTCGTTCCGAATGTGTTGGCGCCTGAGGCGACCAGCGCTGTCGAATTCAGGTTGGGGCCGCCTGGCATGATGTCCACGTCCAGACCGGCATCGGCGTAGAAGCCCTTCTCCTTGGCCATCACGTAACCGGCAGACTGCACATTGAGAAGCCATGGCAACCGAAGCGAGACCTTGTCGGCCGCAAGGGCCGGCGCCGAAAGAGCAATGACGGCGGTCAGCGTAAGGGCAGCAGAAAGGGTTTTCGCACCTAATCTCATTGCAAAGTCTCCGAACAGGTTGTGAATGATTCAGGTGTCCATGCTGGCTTCGGGCCAGAACAGACTGATTTTTTCGACGACGACGACTAGATAAAACATCAGGATGGTTGCGACGGACGATGCGACGATCGCGGAGAAGAGCATGGCGGCGTCCTGCTGGTAGCCAGCTGTGACGATGACCGTACCGATCCCGAAATTGGCGCCGGTAAATTCCGCCACGATGGCGCCAATGACGGCCGTGCTGGAACTGACCTTGGCTGCCGCAAAAATATAGGGGAGGGCGGCGTAGAAGCGAGCGTGGCGAAATGTTTGCGCCTTGGTAGCGCCAATGACGGAAAGAAACTCCAGGCTCTGCCGATCGACAGTGCGCAGTCCTTTCACCGTGTTGACCAGGGTCGGGAAAAAGCAGGCGATCGCCGCGATTGCCACCTTGGGCGAAAGACCAAATCCGAGCCAGATGGTCAAAAGTGGAGCGATGGCAAGAATAGGGATCGCCTTCAAGGTGATTGCCCACGGAAACAGCGCCCGTTCGGCCGCTCTCGAATAAAGGAAGAGGATGGCCAGCGAGACGGCGAAAGCCGTGCCGATAATGAAGCCGAGAACCGCGGCAGCCATCGTCCAGGCGAGGTTCTGCGCAAGCATGTCACGCGCTTCCCAGATTTTGACGCCGATGGCGCTGGGGGCGGGAAGCAGATAGGCCGGAATGGAGAAGACCTTCACAGCGGTTTCCCAGGCAAACCCGATTGAGACAAAGAGGCCGATAGCCGGTGCCAGATCGACGAGGCGCGAAACGAAGCGGGCGATGGTGACCTGTATTGGCGATACGACGAGATCATTGCTCATGGATCAATGCCTCCAGTTCCTGCATCTGGCGTACATAGTCGGGGCTGGCGCGTAGCGCCGGATCGCTGACGCGTGCATTGAGAACGGTAACGATCGATTTCACTCGACCGGGGCGGGGTGCCATGACGATAATTTGGTCCGAGAGATACAGCGCCTCGCTGAGAGAATGAGTGACAAAAACCACAGTCAGGCCGCGTGCGTTCCAGATGCGGATCAATTCGTCATGCATCTCGTGGCGCGTAAAATCATCGAGTGCCCCAAAGGGTTCGTCCATCAAAAGAATGTCCGGCTCATAGGATAAAGCGCGTGCAATCGAGACGCGCTGTCGCATGCCCCCGGAAAGCTGGGCTGGATAGTGATCGGCAAAGGCATCCAGATGGACGAGATTGAGAAGATCGAGAACCTTCTCTTTCCGCTCAGCCGGAGAGCCGGCACCAAGGATCGTCAGGGGAAGCTCCACATTCTGGAAAACCGTTTTCCAGGCGAAGAGGCTGGCGTCCTGGAACACGAAACCGAACTTCTTGCGGCGCTGGTATTCCACGGAGGAAAGGCCGTGAACACGGACCTCTCCTTTTGTCGGCGGAAGGAGATTGCTGATGATCCGAAGCAAGGTCGACTTGCCGCAGCCACTGCGGCCGATGATCGATACGAAGCGATTTTCAGGGATGCACAAATTGACGTCGACCAGTGCGTCGACGGCTGCCCGCTTCCCTGGAAAAGACATGGAAACGTCTCTGATCTCAATCGCAGCGTGTGCCGGGCGCGCGTCCGGTATTGCTTGTTCAATTGAGGAAAACGCCTCCCCCAACGGTTTGATCAGCATGACGATCCCCTATGATCCGATTGCCCTTGAGCGATCAACCGCCCTTTCTCAGGCATCACTGAATGCGCCTTGTTGGCCTTCTCTTCAGCAGGATCGATGATATGACCGCTAGTTGGTCTTGCACCAGCAGATTTATTGGCGCTAGCTGCTCGAATAATTCGCTCACTTGGAGGTTGGCATGGCACTTCTGAAGACCTCGCTCATTCATTTCGATGCCGCAATCCGGCACGGCTCCATTCGAAAAGCGGCTGAAAGCCTGAACGTCGCATCATCAGCCATGAACCGCCAACTTCTTCAGCTCGAACAAGAAATCGGTGCGGAGCTGTTCGAACGGCTGCCGCGTGGTATTCGGCCGACGGCTGCCGGCGGTGTTCTTCTGAGCTATATTCGTCGCTGGAGCAGGGAGGCGGTGCTGGTCAAGCAAGAGATTGGCAGCCTCAGTGGTGGCGTGCGCGGAACGATCCGCATTGCTGCCGCGGAAACCTTCACAGAGGACCTGTTGCCGAACGCAATGATGCGGCTGCAGGCGACTTTTCCGCATGTGAACTACACGTTGATCTCAGGCGACAACCAACGCATTACAAACGAGCTTCTGGCAAAGGAAGCGGATCTCGTGCTTGCTTACGACGTCAGCGAACATGTCCGTGCCGAAAGAGCGCATTCGGTCACTGATCCGATCGGCATTATCACCGCTCCAGACCATCCGTTGTCCCGAAAGGATGTTGTGACGCGGGCCGATATTGCTGAATGGGCGCTCATTGCGCCGGGTGACGACTGGCTTCGGCATAGTGGTTTGAAGCAGATTTTTGAGGGAGAACAGGCTCCCGGCCGCATCGTCGCGCGCGCCGAACGGCCCGGTATTCTCAAGGCTCTCGTTCGCTCCGGCTTGGGCATCGCTTTCCTCTCGCTGCTGGGCGTGGAAAAGGAGGTCTCGGAAGGCAAGCTTGCGTGGACACCGCTTGCCTCCGGCATCATGGAGCCGGCGCGGATTTCGCTCCTGGTGCCGCGTGGCCGGGTACAACCCGTTTACATGATGGAGTTCATCGAGATCGTCAAAGGTGAACTGGGTGATTACGCGCGCGCAAATCGTTAGGGTTCAGGGACTTTGCGAACGTCGATTTTGCGGGGAGCAGGCGCGATGAACTTCATACGAGCGACACAGGGCGTTGTTCGGCATCCTCGACTTCGTCAAAATATAGGGATGAGCGCGACCAGGCGGCTGCTTTATGCCAGCCGTTGAAGTCTGCTCGGGCAACCAATTGTAACAAGCATGTTTTAACTGCGGTGTGGGCAGTTCGAGTCCCATCAAGACCGAAGATTGTGTGAGCCAATGTTGGCCTGCCATTGATCGCGAAGCAGCGATATTAGCAACAAGTCATGTCGGCTGCCGTTACTCATGCGAAGCGCTCCGCGCATTGTGCCTTCTTGGAGAAAGCCGATTGTGCTATAGACGGCTTTTGCACGTGCGCGCAAACCCCCGTTTAAGTCGGCCCTAGCCCTCGCGCGCATCGTAGCTGCGCTGACAATCCTGGATGACGTCGATATTCTCGACAGTCCAGTCGAACAGGGTTGAGAACGGCCCTTGCAGCGACCTGCCGAGGGGTGTCAATGCATATTCAACCCCGAGCACGCGCCCATCCAGGATCCTGCGCGTCAGCATACCGTTGCGCTCCAGCTTTCGAAGCGTCTGTGTCAGCACGCGTTGAGTCACGCCATCAAGGCGGCGCTTGATCGCATTGAAGCGACGGGGCTTGCTGAGCACCGCGAGCACCATCATCGACCACTTGTCGGCGATCTGGTCGAGGATCACGCGGCTCGGGCAGTCGGCACGGTAGACCGGGTCATTTTCACTTGTCGGCTCATCCATCGGTATCCTCCAGCATCCCTGGGATGCTTCAGGTGCGCAATTGACGCTAGGTATTCGATGAATACTTTGAGGTCAATGGCGCATAAGCCAGCGTCAGTGTTCCTCGAAGAATAGAGATTTACCCATGACACACACAGATTTCAGCCGGCTTCGAATTTCCAAAGCCGACGGCATTGCGACGATCACGATCGACAATCCACCGGTAAACGTTCTCGACGTGCCTTTGATGAGCGAGATGCGCCGCTTTCTCCTTTCCGTTCGCGATGATCCGGACACCCGTGTGCTGGTTTTCCAGAGTGCGGACCCTGAGTTCTTCATCGCCCATGTCGACATGACATTGATCGATGAACCGCACGCCTTCGACGAGATCGCCCGTGAGGCTCCGGAAGGCCTCAACCCATTCCAGGCATTTGGCGAACTGCTGCGGGAGCAGCCGCAGGTAACCATCGTCAAGCTCGCAGGGCTCGCCCGCGGCGGCGGCGCTGAGTTTGTCGCGGCGGCGGACATGGTGTTTGCAGCAGAAGGGCTGGCAGGGCTTGCGCAATGCGAGGCGTTGATGGGGATTACGCCGGGCGGCGGAGCCACCCAGTATCTATCCAGCCGAATGACGCGTGGCCGAGCTCTTGAAGTGATCCTTGCCGCCGATCTCGTCGATGCTATGACGGCTGAGCGATACGGGTGGATCAACCGGGCACTGCCGGCTTCTGAACTCGACAGCTTCGTCGAGCGTTTGGCACGCAACATCGCCGCACTGCCCGTAGACGTCGTTGCCGCGGCCAAGAGAGCGTTGCCCCCCAAAAACCTGCGGGAGGGCTTTCAGCGCGAGCACGAGGCCTGGGCAGGGTTGTTCGAACGCCCCGCTGCCGAAAAGCTCATCCGGGGCGGACTGAAAGCAGGAGCGCAGACCAAGGAGGGCGAGAGAAATCTGGAAGGCTTGCTCCGTGCATTGACGGTGTGAGTCCTGACTGACGAGAGAACAGCGAAACCGCTGCAGCAAAATATTGCATAGCGGTTTCGGTTTTTGGATGGCGCATAGGCGTTATCGGAAGCGCGCGCTGAATCATGACCTCGTTCGCACCACTGTCTGCCGCGGGAAGAGAACCTCTCCAGAAGATGTCTCCATTCCGTTAACGGCGACTGGAACATCATACCGCTCCGGGCACGATATTCCGAGTTTCGTGTGCAGCCTGGAAGCAGATTCAGGTAAAAACGGGAGCAAACAGCGAGCGACGATGGCGAGGCCGTAGACCTGTTCTGCCAGAGTAGCTCCAAGGCGATCGGAGATTATTTGTCGCTCCGCTCTGCCGAGTTCGCCGGCCAAGGCCTTGGCATCGGACCAGGGTGCTTTTCGCGTAAACTCCCTGTTCGCCGACCCTAGATAGGAGAAGATCTCAGTCAGGCCGAGATGAAGTTCGTAGTCATCGAAAGCCTTCGAGATTTTTTCGGGAAGTCCAGTTGCTTCTCGCACGAGAGCGCTGTCGGGAACAGTCGGTGTCACGCCGGAAAAGGACGACGCGAGCAAGGTGAGAACCCGGTTGACGAGATTTCCAAGCTGGCCGCCGAGTTCTCCGGACCATGCCGCCTCGAGCCGTTCTTCAGAGAAGTCCCCATCATCGGCGGAACGGATATGGCGGAGCAGGTAATAGCGCAGTGCGTCCGGGGTCTGATAGTACTCCACCAGGCCATCGGGATCGATGCCGTTGCCCGCCGATTTTCCGATCTTTCGCCCGTCTACCGTTAGGTAGCCATGAACGAAGATCGATGACGGGAGCGGCACTCCGGCAGACAGGAGTACCGCTGGCCAGTAAATCGCGTGAAACTTGGAAATTCCCTTGCCGACAAAGTGGGTGCGTTCGCCCTGCTGTGCCCAGTACTGCCGGAACAGGGTTTCGTCGGAACCATACCCGAGCCCTGTGAGATAGTTCGCCAGAGCATCGAACCAGACATAGATGACTTCGTCGGTGCCGGGCACGGGCACGCCCCAGCCGCGTGCTCGTTCAGCACTACGCGACACACTGATGTCCTCGAGTCCCCGCCGGAGCAAGGCGAGTATCTCGTTTCGCCGGTGAACCGGAACGACCTTGAGCTCTTCTGTCTCGATCAGATGACGGAGGCGGTCACCATATCGAGAGAGACGGAAGAACCAGTTTTCCTCCTTCACGATCTCAAGCGGGATGCCGTGCTCCGGGCATCTGCCATCGTCGAGATCCGGGAGCTCGTAGAACTGCTCACAGCCGACGCAATAAAAGCCTTCATAGCTCTTTCGATAGAGGTCGCCATTCTTGGCGCATGCGTTCCACAGTGAATGAACGCAGGTAATATGTCTTGGATCCGTGGATGTGCGAACGAATGCATCGTTCGAGATGTTAAGGCGCCTGCCCAGCTTTTCGAAGCGGTCTGCATTCTCGCCGACAAAGTCGGCCACGGGACGTCCCGCTGCTTCCGCGGCGCGAACGTTTTTCAAACTGTTGTCATCCGTACCGCACTGAAACCTGACGTCTCTGCCGAGAAGTCGAGAATGGCGGGCATAAGCATCGGCCTGCACGAGCTCAAGCGCAAAACCCACATGCGGTGCGGCGTTGACGTACGGGGTCGAGGTGGTGATGTAAGTCGTCGCATTATTCATTGGCGTATCCTTGTGAAGGTTGAGTGTCCCTCAAGGCGGATCGACCAATGAAAAACCGCCTCAAGGGCGGTCTAAGGTGCATCAGAAGCGCACAAAATCCGCCACACTAGGAGCGCGGCATCATCATCGTGGCGTTGGCGAGGCTTCTGTTCATGTCGTCAGTGCTATCATCTGGTCACGACCGGAGCAAGGCCGCCTTTGAGGGACGTTTCCCAAATCGCGTCGCTGGTTGGTTCGTTCGCTGCAGACCACCGCTTCGATCCGCCGACGTAAGGTGCCGATCGTCAGCGAACGGATGACGGGAGGCACTCCGTAACAAAACGGGCTACCTCCGCCGCGAGCTCCATATCTTCCGGCGATCCTGAAAATCCTCCATGCGGCATCGCCTCGAACACATGAAGTTCGACCGGAGCTCCCACGCGTCGCAGCTTGCGATGGAGTCTCACCGCATTGGAAAGGAACAGGTCGCGCGTTCCGCTCTGCAGGAATATCGGAGGAAACTCGGCCGACATCTCTCCGAAAAGCGGGGATAGATACGGATGCGACAGGTCCGCCCCGTCCGCATAAAGCAGATTGTTCGGCATCAGGGGATTGGGCAGCACAACATCGACGGTCCGGTTGGTTTGAAAGCTGTCGCCCGATTCCGTCAGATCCAATTCCGGAGACAACAATACGGCGCCTGCCGGAAATGGCAGGCCTTCGTCGCGTGCGCGCAGGATGCTGGCGAGGGCGAGATTGCCACCAGCCGAGCGGCCTCCGATCAGAATACGATCGGCCCCATATTGATCGACCAGGTGTCGATACACAGTCATGCAGTCGTCGAGAGCTGCGGGATAGGGATGGTCCGGTGGCATCCGGTAGTCGATACCGTAACAAATCATCCCGAGCCGGTTTGCCTGTAGCCGTGTGCTCTCACGACAGGCATCGCCACCACCGAATACGAGCCCGCCGCCATGCAGGTCGATGAAGACACAATCTTTGAGCCGCAGGTTTTCTGGTATGGCGACATGGATAGTTGCTATGCCCAGGCGTCGCGTTTCGATCTTGGTGCTTATTTTGTTCGTGGCTGCACTGAAAGCGTCGACATAATGGGCCTCGGCTGCTGCCTGCAACTGACGCCAAGCTGCCCGATCATTTGGGGCCGGTATCGGATAAAGCGCGTTGAGTGGTGTGCCGTCATCTTGTACGGCTGCGCGCAGCATAGCCTGCGCCTCAGGACTGATGGACGCTGGAACAGGAATGATCCGTTCGCCGACACGCACACCGCCCACGGGGAAGTCGTTCTGTTTGTTCCTCATACGGGCACTTCTGTTAACAAGTGGTCTGGCGTACAGCTGCCCGACCCAACGCAGATGGTCACGCAGGCAGACGCAACGGTCAGGATCGGTCGGCCACATCATGTTGAGCCCGATGGTCAGGGCTCTGGCTGCTGCCAATGAGGATAGGTCACATAAGCGGTCACGGCACCCTTCTCATGCGAACGGATGGTCACCGTGTCGCCTTTCTGCATTGCAATGATCTCGCCAGGCCCCGCTGTCAGCGATCCGTGCGTGTCGCTGACAGTTATGTTTCCTTCCAGGACAATCATCGTGTCGTGTACGGCTATGGTCTCCTCGAGAATCTGGTCTGGACCGTAGCGTCCGAACCCAATGGTGACTGGTCCGCCGTGGCGCTGGTCGAGCAGGTTGCCGGTGAAGATGTCACCTTCCTGTCCCGGCGAGCGTTCAAACACCGCGTCGGCAATAGCGAATTTGTAAACGGTCATTGACTGTCTCCTAAAGGTTGGAACCGAGCGCGAGACGGGTTCTGATTGCGCCACACCCGTCGCCGGGCACGTTGATGGCAGCTCGAAGATGTCGCGCGATAGGCCACGTTCGTGCAAAGCTGTGTCGCCGAAAGCGGAACGCCAAACGAATCTGGCTCTTTCAATTCAGTGGTACCGACAGCATATGCCGTATCGACCATCGCGTTCACGACTCTCTCCGATATCCGCGGCCGGCAGTTCAGATTTTATGGTGTGATCAACTGGCGGCAGAGCGGCAATCTGTGTTGCCAGGCGCGCGAGGAAGCATCGATTTTTCCGTCAGCGGTAACGACTGGGTTCATCACTCCAGATCAGCTACCGGCGCGCTGCCGAACATGCTCTTGTACTCGCGGCTGAACTGCGACGGGCTTTTATAACCCACCTCATACGCCACGCGCGAAACATTGGTGCTCCCGCTGGCAAGAAGCTTTCGCGCCTCAAGCAAGCGGATATGGCGTTGAAAAGCAAGCGGGCTGAACCCCGTGACTTCCTTGAAATGCCTGTGAAAGCTTGTTACGCTCATGTGAGAAGCCGCCGCCAGCGCAGGAATATTGACAGGCTCGCTATGATTGGAAGCGAGCCAATCCGCCGCTGACTTGAGTTGCTGAAAGCGGCCGTTTCTCTGACTGACCTGTCGGAGCGTGTCACCCATCGAGCTCTGAAGCAGGCGATAATAGAGCTCAAACTCGTAGTGTGGTGCCAGCGCACCGATATCGTCGGGCGCGTTGACCAGCTCGACGAGGCGCGCGAATGCGTCGCCGACGGGTCCGTCCAGGCCGCCGGCGGCGACCGCGCATGTCCACCGGTCCTCACGCTTGGGGATATCGAACATGACGCGCGTCAAAATATCGGCATCAAGATGAAGGCTGACGCCAACATAGGGGAAATTAGGCTTAGCGCCGGTCAATTGGTGGCTGTAGGGCAGTCCAAAGGACGATACCGCGCAATCGCCCGTGACCAGTTCGAACCGATTGGCGCCCATGATCAAGACTTTGGTTCCGCGCAACACCGCATAGAACATGGGTTCGAACACCGCCAAAGTGGGCGACGTGGCCCTTGCGCTTGTCCAAATCGTCACGCGCGGAACGGGGGTGGGAACGCCCACTGTACCCGCACGCGCCGAAACAAACGGAGCAACGGCCTTTAGCAGAAGTGTCGATGGCTTCACGGGATCGAACATCACGTCAGCATGTAGTGATTTGGTAGGATCAGGCAAGTGTCTGGGAAGATCAGGAATGTTGCCTGCGTCGCGATCGCCTATTTTGAGGCGCAACAAAAAGCCTGCCGGAGCAGCCCGTAGCGAGGAATGAGCCTCCAAATCGGCGTCAAGGCGACAGGAATAGGAAAGGGTTCGACCATGCAGGAACTAGCTGGAAAGAATGCGCTCGTCACCGGTGGATCGCGTGGCATCGGGGCTGCGATCGCGATAGCTCTGTCGGAGAAAGGTGCGAACGTTGCGATAACGTACGAGCGATCCGCCGACAGCGCGGAGCGACTTTCCCGGATTGTTGAAGGGAATGGGAGCAAGGCAATCGCGATACAGGCCGACAGCGCGGATCCTTCGGCCATCCAGTGGTCGGTGGACGAAACTGTCCGCGCACTGGGTGGTCTCGACATTCTCGTCAACAATGCGGCGATCGCGCGATACAACCACATTGCAGATTTCACGATCGAGGACATCGACGCGCTGCTTGCCGTTAACGTGCGTGGGCCTGTTCTGACTGCAAAGGCTGCCATCCCTCACCTCAAGGAAGGCGGGCGCATCATTACCATCGGATCGGCGGGCGCGGATCGCATCGCCGGCGTGCCTGGTACGGTCTACTATATGACCAAAGGCGCGCTCCAGGCATTCAACCGTGGCCTCGCGCGCGAATTGGGCGCCCGAGATATAACGGTCAATCTCGTCCAGCCTGGATCGACAAATACGGACTCGAATCCCGAGACGGGCGAATTTGCCGACTATCAGCGTGGTCTCAGCGCCCTTGGCCGCTTTAACCAGCCGGAAGATGTCGCGGCAGCAGTCGCTTTCCTCGCAACGCCTGCCGCTCGGCAAATCACCGGCACCATCCTGACGGTGGACGGCGGCGCGCTTGCGTAGTGTTTGGTAATGGCTGTTGGTTGCCTGGCGGAATTCAGGCAACCTTCGCTTTGTGAATAGTGTAGCAGCCGGAGAACTCGCGTTCCCCGTTCCGCGACAGAGTTTTGCCGATGCGATGACTATTCGAGCCTGCTCGGCAACTCTACCAAACTCAGTGAGAAGTAGACCGGCCAGGCAAGGCCTGTTGCTAGCCGCTTCAAAACGAGAGACCGGGGATGTGAGTGCATGGCTGAAGCGAGCTTGGGGCAGACGACGGCCGCTGCAGCGCTGAAGGATCTGGAACATATCCTGGCGGCACGGATGGGCTGAGAGGCGGCCTGCAACCGTTGTGACCATTAAAGGCAGAACGTCCTATACAGGAAAGGAATGGTACATGAAGGCTGCAGTCTATGACAACCCCGGCCCCCCGACAGTCTTAAGATATGCCGATGTGCCGGATCCCGTCTGTAGACCGGGGGACGTTCTAATCGCGGTCGAGGCGATTTCGATTGAAGGCGGCGACCTGGTCAATCGGCGCTCGACGCCGCAGCGCCCTTCGTGGATCGTCGGTTATGCTGCTGCCGGGACCATCGTCGCGATCGGTGAAAATGTAAGGGATCGGACGGTTGGCCAAAAAGTGACAGCCTTCGACATGCAGGGATCGCATGCCGAACTCTGGGCCGTGCCTGCCTCACGCACATGGTTGATCCCGAACGACGTCGACATGGTGCAAGCCGCAGCGCTACCAATCTCCTTCGGGACGGCCCGCCACTGCGTCATCACCAAGGGCAGGCTAAATGAAGGCGAAACAGTTCTGATCCAGGCCGCCGCTGGCGGCGTCGGTCTGGCAGCCATTCAGCTCGCGCGTCAAGCGGGGGCGACGGTTATTGCGGCTGCCGGCGGTCGCGAACGACAAACGCGTCTGAGCAAGCTTGGCGCTACCCATGTCATTGATCGATTTGAGCAGGATGTTGTTGGTGAAGTCCGTCGGTTGACCGATGGCAAGGGGGCTGATCTTGTAATCGACCCCGTGGGGTCGACCTTGCAAGGTTCCCTTTCCGCGCTGGCAGCCGAAGGGCGTCTCGTCTTTGTGGGGAATGCCGGCGGTGGCGATCTCGACGTCGATCTCTGGTCCCCGATGCAGAACAATCAGACCCTTCATGGCGTTTTCATGGGATCGCTGTTCGAACGGCCTGCCGTGCACGGGACGGTTGACGAACTTCTCGAGGCTGTGGCGGAAAGACGGCTCGACGTCGTCATCGATAATGTCTTCCCGCTGCGAGAGGCATCAAAAGCACACGAGTATGCAGAAACGGCAAGGTCATTGGGCCGCGTCGTGATGACACCCTGACGCTGAGGTGTCGAAAAATGGTTTGGCAGGAGGAGGGCAGTCGGTATGAAACGTATTTCGTTCAGGAACAGAAATATCGACGTTGCCGGGAATGTTCATCTGCGGCCGGGGTTTGATAAGAGCTGGTCATATCCGGCACTTGTTTTGTCGACCCCGGAAGCAACGTGAAGGAGCAGATCTGTGTGATCTATCCGGCGAGATTGGCTGAGCGAGGCTTTCTGGCGCTGACCTTCGATTCTTCCTACCAGGGCGAGAGCGGCGGCAAGCCGCGAGCCCTCGAAGATCCGGCCGCCCGGATCGAAGACATTCGTTAAGCGGTCGATGTCCTGACGACGCTTCCTTATTGTACGAAGAGCGCATTAAGCCTCTCGGAATTTGCGCCGGCGGTGGCTATGCGATCAACGCAGCGCTGACGGAATGCCGCTTCAACGCAGTCGCAATTGACCGGGTAACGGCGTTCCACTCAAAGTATCTGCCGACCATAGTCGCCGGCCTGCGCGTCAGCTCCGGGACCGTCTCGATCTGTCGCTCTATATCCGCTAGATGGGCTGTTGGTTTCCTTGCCTGCTATCATCGAAACACTCGATCAGCATCTCGGTCAGGACGCGGACCTTTCGAGAGGGGTGCTGTCCCGGCGGACGAACGACATAGATTCCGGCCGGGGGTGGTGGATGATTTTTCATGACCGTCACCAACGTGCCGGAATCGAGATAGTCCCGGGTGAGGCCATCGGGGAGGGCAGCGATACCCAACCCGGCCGCAGCAGCGACGACGAGAGCCGCCCCGTTGTCAGCCTTGAAACGGCCCTGCGGGCGAATGGTCAGGATCTTGTCGCCGTCCATCACCTGCCACGTTTCCATCCCCTGCATAAGCGCCTGATGCGTGACGAGTTCCTCCGGTGTTTCCGGCGAGCCATGGGCTTTTATATAGGCGGGGCTCGCGACGTATTTTCCGTAGAGAGGACCAACGCGTCTTGCCATCAGGTTGGAATCTTGAAGCGTACCGACCCGGATCGCGCAATCAAACCCTTCCCCGATCAAGTCCACGAAACGGTCGCTATAGCTGGTCTGGATCTGCAGTTGCGGATGGCGCAATGCCATATCCGCAATGACAGACGCAAAGTGGGTAGGCCCGAACGACAGGGGTGCCGCAATTCTCAGGCGGCCGCTCAGTTCGCCGGCGGGCAGGATCGTGTCTCTGGCGACATCGATCTCGGCGCTGACCCTGGCGGCATAATCCCGGAAAGTGGCGCCCGCTTCCGTCAAGGACGCCCCGCGCGTGGATCTTGCGAGCAGCTGGGCGCCAAGCTCCGCCTCAAGTCTTGAGAGCCGTCGGCTGACCATTGATTTGGAGACGCCCAGCCGGAGCGCAGCAGACGTCACTCCGCCCGCATCCGCAACCTCCACAAACGTCCGCAGATCTTCAATGTCCATGTTGCGTTCCCCGTTTCGCGACACTGTTCGGCACAAACGATGACTACCGCATCGAAAACGGGAATGACAAGGTCCTTTCGCAGCCGCCGCTTCGGAGGGTGTTCACCTCTCCTGAGCGTGTCTCAATCAATCGCCAACATAGGATGTAAGTATGACCTTTCGTAACGGCCTTGACTCACTTCTTCGTCCCGAAGACTCCGTCCTCGTCATGATCGACCACCAGCCTTATCAGCTCGCGAACGTGAACAGCCACGATCCGCAGGCGGTGGTGAACAACACCACGGCGCTTGCGAAAGCGGCAAAGGTTTTCAACGTTCCTACGATCCTGACGAGTGTGATCGCCGGCCGGGGTGGTCTGCTCTTCAAACACCTCACCGATGTTTTCCCGGGACAAGAGGTGATCGACCGTACATTCATCAACACCTGGCAGGACCCGAAAGTCGTGGACGTGGTCAAGGCCACCGGCCGCAAGCAGCTCATCATTGCTGGTCTGTGGACCGAAGTCTGCGTTGCGATGCCGGCTATCCAGGCCGCCGGCGAGGGGTGGGACGTTACGGTGATTACCGACGCGTCGGGTGGCACCTCGGTCGAGGCGCATCAGGTCGCCATCCAGCGGATGATCGGGGCCGGCATCAACATGATGACCTGGCTCGCGATCGCCGCCGAATGGCAGCGCGATTGGGCTCGCGAGGAAACTGCGGCTGCGCTGACGGACGTCATCATCGAGCATGCCGGTGGTAGCGGCATCGCCTATCTGTGGGAGCAGCAGCTCCTCAATACGCCCGTACAGGCGACCGGCCAGGCCGGTCTTTAAAAGCTGACTGGGATGGCGGAATCTCGAATTGATGTCACTGTAAAGGCCCCAAAGTCGAGCCTCGCCATCCCGACTCAAGCGAGTTCAAGCTTGGGCCGGCCGTGCACCGACGCGAAAGATGCGCCTGCGACCATCGCGACGGCGACTATTTGAGGGTGGAAATGAAACTCGCCCGGTAGCGTGGCAACAAACCGGGCGAAACTTATAAGGCTCAAGCATGGAAATCGGTATCGACAGTTTTGCAGCAATCCTTCCCGATCCGAAAACGGGTAAGCTCCCGTCACCGTCGGATCGCATGGCTGAGCTTATCGAGGAGGTCGTGGCCGCAGATCGCGTCGGGCTCGATGTCTTCGGTATCGGCGAGCATCACCGCAGTGAGTTTCTCGACTCCGCCCCGGCCGTCATTCTGGCCGCGGCCGCGGCCCGCACGGATCGGATCCGGTTGGCGAGCGCGGTCACGGTTCTAAGCGCAGCCGATCCGGTGCGGGTATTTCAGGAATTCGCGACGCTCGACTTGATTTCCGGGGGGCGCACCGAGCTCGTGGTCGGTCGAGGCTCCTTCATCGAGGCCTATCCGCTATTCGGCCTGGATACGCGCCACTATGACGAGCTCTTCGCCGAAAAGCTCGACCTGTTTCTCAAGCTCGGCGAGACGAGAGATATCACCTGGGAAGGCCGCTTTCGTCCGCCACTCAAAGGGCAAGGCGTCTTTCCGCGTCCACATCAATTGCGGCTTCCAGTCTGGATCGGCGTTGGCGGTTCGCCCGAATCCTTCGCTCGCGCCGGTGCACTTGGCCTTCCCTTGATGGTGGCGATCATCGGCGGCAACTTTGAACGTTTCCGGCCGCTTGTCGATCTCTATCGCGAAAGCGGTCTGCGCGCCGGGCACGGCCCGGAAAAGCTTAAGGTCGGGATGCATGCAATGGGTTTCGTCGGCGAGACCGACATGGCCGCAAAGGATGCCTTCTTCCCCGGATGGGCGCATCTGACGACGAAGATCGGTCGTGAGCGCGGCTGGTCGCCACCGACGCGACAGCAGTTCGAGATCATGGCGGGTCCTGACGGTGCATTCCTGGTCGGCGATCCTAAAACTGTTGCGGATAAGATGCTGCAGGCCAACGAAACGCTTGGTGGCCTTTCGCGCATCACCTTCCAGATGAGTACGGCTTCGCTTGAAACGACCGCGATGAAGCAGTCGATCGAGCTTCTGGGCATCGAGGTCGCTCCGATCATCAGGGCAGCGCGATAGGACGGGTATCCACGGTGTCGGAACGGAGGAATGCCAAATGGACATCGAAGATCTGCGGGTATTCGTCGAGGTTGCCGATGCGGGAGGCATCACTTCGGCTGCGCGTAGACTGGGGGCCTCCAAGTCCATGGTCAGCCGCGCTCTCACCAGGATCGAGGGTGCGCTCGGCGCCCAGCTTCTTGCACGAACGACACGCGGAGCCGGTCTGACGGAAGCCGGGGCGTTGTTTCGCGACCACGCAGCACGGGTCTGCGCCGAGATCGACACCGCGCGCGAGGCGATCCTGCCGCAAGGTGACCTTCGCGGACGCCTCCGGATCGCGGTTCCGCTGACATCGGGTCCGGTGCATTTTGCACCGGTCCTGGCCAAAATGGCGCGCCACCACCCGCAGCTTCAGATACAAGCCGACTACAGCGATCGGTTCGCTGACTTGATCGTCGACGGGTTCGATTGTGCAATCCGTGTCGGCGCTCTTCGCGATTCGAATTTGATCGCAAAACGCGTCGGCCAGATCTACGGCAAGCTGGTGGCGAGCCCGGACTATATAAGATTGCACGGCTCGCCGCAGACGCCGGAAGACATCGCGTCGCACCAGGCTCTGGTCGGTGCGGAGAGCTGGCGATTCATGGATGGCGAAAAGATCGTCACAGTGCAGCCGCAGGGCCGCTTCAGGACCGACAACGGCATGGCGCTTGCGAGTGCGGCCGCTGAAGGGCTCGGCATCGCCTGGCTCCCCGATTGCGTCACCCGCGACTATCTCGCTTCAGGGGCTCTCGTTCCGATCATGACACGTTTTCCGCTACCGATCGGCGGGGTCTATGTCGTACGACCTCCCAGCCCGCATCCATCCCGAAAGGTGCGGATCCTCTCGGAGTTCCTGATCGAATCCTTTGAGAAAGACACGCGTCTTTGGGGCGCCGAGGTTTGATGCTGCAAGAGCATGTTTTGCTTTCTGCGACACAGCGTCCCGTTTCCCGCGGCTAGTCGCGGGTGCCATCATTTTTTAGAGTCGATAGCGGCTCCGCCTAGCGGGCAGCAAAACGGAAGAGAAGCTCAGTGGAGTTAACGCTGGAGAGTGAAGAGGAGAACATGCATGAGCTGGAACCCCGCTATTGCCCCGGCCTGTCCTGAAGAGGGTGGTCTGGATGCAATCGACACTTTGATCATCCCCCGTTCGCGCGACCTCGGTGGTTTCGAAGTCCGTCGCGCCTTGCCCGCTCCGAAACGGCAAATGGTGGGACCGTTCATTTTCTTCGATCAGGTCGGACCAGCAGAACTTGTGACTGGACAGGGCATTGATGTGCGGCCGCATCCGCATATCGGGCTCGGTACCGTGACCTATCTTTATCGAGGCGAATTCCATCACCGCGACAGCACAGGTGCCGATCAGATCATTCGCCCCGGCGCCCTGAACTGGATGATCGCGGGCCGTGGCGTCTCGCATTCCGAGCGCACCACGCCGGAAGGCCGCAGCGGGCCGCAAAGCTTGCTGGGAATCCAGACCTGGGTGGCGCTTCCCGACAACCATGAAGACATGGCGCCGATGTTTGAACACCATGGAACAGAGGCGCTGCCCACGGTCGAGGATCGCGGCGTCACGATTCGGCTTATCCTGGGAAACGCCTATGGCAAGGTTGCTCCCGCGAAGATGTTTTCCGAGACTTTCTATGCCGATGTCACGCTGGAGGCAGACGCCCGCCTGCCTCTGCCGGATGATCACGAGGATCGCGGGATCTATATCGTCGACGGTTCTATCTCGATCGCTGGCCAGGACTTCGAAGCGATGCAGATGATGGTGTTTCGCCCCGGTGACAGGATCACCGTGACCGCTGGCGAAAGAGGCGCCCGGTTAATGATTCTCGGCGGCGCGACGCTTCCTGGTCCGCGTTACATTTGGTGGAATTTTGTCGCCTCTTCGCAAGAGCGGATCGAAGAAGCCAAGGCCGAATGGCGTGCCGGGAACTGGGGGAAGGGGCGTTTCGATCTCCCGGTTGACGACAGGGACGAGCACATTCCCTTGCCCGATTGATTTCTGCCGGTCGGTTTCGATCAGATGACCGTCTAAGGATGGAGCGACACGTTGAGCACTGGATTGATGATGGAGGAAATGTATTGAGCGACGAGGTTGAACGGGAAGATGGCGCCGCCAAGGGACGCTACCGGATCGTGGTTGATGGGATCGAAGCCGAGATGACATACAGCCGAGCGGGTCAAAAGCTGATCGTTATTGATCACACAGATGTTCCTGCGGCGTTGCGTGGCCGAAAAATTGGCGAGCAATTGGTCCGCCAAGCGGTTGAGGATGCCAGGCGCGAAGGCATCACGATCATACCGCTTTGCCCGTTCGCGAAAGCACAGATCCAGCGCCATGCGGAATGGCAGGATGTTTTGAGAAAGTGAGGAATTCTGCTGAACAAAGAACCAGAGCCGACGATAAGGAATATTATGCGGAAGAACAGCTATCTGTACAAGAGGCGAAGCAGTCCCTTCAAGCTACTGCCGGAGAGCTGAACAATGACCGAAAACACTTCTGACCCGACCTTGGTGGAGCGCGAGATTGCTAAGGTCATAAGTCGTACCGATAAGACTCTTGCCGCCACAGTCTCGCGTGCCTTGGAGGATGCGACCAAACAAGCTGCCGAGGATATGCGAGCGATCGGCCAGGAAGATGCTGTGCCGGCGATGCAATATTTCGCGGCAGTTGTTCACCAGCGAATGTATTGTCTCATGTGTGGCGCAGACCCGGATACATTTGAGGGAGGAAACCCTGAAACTGCCTACCACGTCATCCGAAACTCTCAGAATATCGCCAAGCATTATTGGTCAGCAGACATCGAGCCTTACCCAGCGAAATAGTGGTGGGTCATCCATTCGCATCCAGCACCGCGCCATTACTGCATCGGCGGCACCTTTCGTTGTTGATCAACTCGACACTAAGAGAAGCCATTTCGTGACGTTGGGGAGGAACTAGCCGCGTCCGCGATCGCTGATCCAGGTCAGATTCCTGTATAATCGGGAATCGCGGCGACCCATTACCCACATGCCGATCATTCGTCTTGCCTGCCGAGGCCTGCCGCGCCGTCCTTGACGGCCGCGGTTCCGAAACGTTCGATGAGCATTTCAGTGAGGATCCTCACCTTTCGCGAGGGATGCTGGCCGGGCGGCCTCACGACGAACATGCCGGCTGGCGGAATCGGATGACGCGTCATGATTGGCACCAATGCGCCCGAACGAACATGATCCGCGACAAGCGGTTCTGGCAGGTAGCCGATCCCAATACCATCTAGAGTGGCAGATACGAGCGATATTCCGCTATCCGCTACGAAGCGTCCCTGGGGACGCACCGTAACAATTTTATCGCCATCCATGAATTGCCACCTCTCGTCGTCTCGCATGACGACTTGATGATTTACGATCTCGTCCGGTGTGACGGGAGCACCGTGAGCTTCGATGTATTCGGGACTCGCAACCAGTATGCCGAAGATCGATCCGACACGTCGTGCGATTAGGGCGGAATCTTGAAGGTGGCCAAGCCGAATAGCGCAGTCAAACCCCTCTCCGACGAGATCTACGAAACGATCGGTATAGGAAGAAAGGATTTGTAGTTGCGGATGTCTGCGGGCCATTTGTGAGAGGATAGGAGCAAAATGTGTTGGGCCAAAGGAAAGCGGCGCAGCGACACGTAACCGGCCGCGAAGATCTCCGGAGGGAAGAGTGGCCTCCCTTGCAACTTCAAACTCGCTGCAGATCTTTGCCGCGTGCTCGCGAAACGTCGCGCCAGCTTCGGTCAGGAAGGCGCCGCGCGTCGTTCGCGCGAGCAATTGAACGCCCAGGAATTGCTCAAGTCGAGCAAGCCTTCGGCTGACGAGCGATTTGGAAACGCCAAGCCGACGCGCTGCCTGTGTGACGCCGGTCGCGTCAGCAATCTCCACGAAAGTGCGCAGTTCCTCAATATCCATTGGTGTTTCCTTTTCGGCGACACGGTGTGTCAATTTGATGGCCTACCGTAGCCGAAATTGCAATGGCACTGTCCACTTGGACGTGTTCACAAGGGCTTTTGTCCTCCGACAAGTCGGCCTTCAACGATGGTGTGCGAAAAAAGTAGTGACCTTTTGAGACGGCTTGGACTCACTTCCTCGCCCTTCGCGCGCATCCGCATGGCACCGGCTCCGAGTGACCGCATTTCGTAAAATCAGTCGAACGAGGGTAAAATGATCAGAAAGATATTCATCGCCTTAGTGATAGCGTTTTCTTTCTCCGCAGTTCAGGCACAAACGACGCAGGAACAGCCCGGCGCTGATCTGATCGTTATCAACGCAAAGATCTTCACCGGCAGCCGTGCTCACCCCGAAGCTTCGGCTTTGGCGGTCAAGGATGGCCGCATTTATTCCGTCGGCTCTGATGCGGACATTCTCGGTCTAAAGAACTCCAACACCCCGATTATTGATGCTCGCAGCCGCACACTCATTCCCGGCATCATTGACGCCCATATCCATGTCCTCAACGATCTGGCCTATAATTACAATCTTCGATGGGATGGCGTGCCGACGCTGCGCCGGGCATTGACGATGCTGAGCGAGCAGGCCGCACGCACGCCGAAGGGCCAATGGGTCAAAGTGATCGGAGGCTGGTCACCCTACCAATTCGAGGAGAACCGCTTCCCCACGCTGGATGAATTGCGCAGCGCCGTGCCCGATCGCCCCATGATCGTGCAATATGCTTATAACCAAGCCTTCTTGAACAAGCAGGCGATGGAGGCGCTTGGCGTGGGTACCGATCGGTTCCCAAAGGTGCCGGACACCGAATTCGAAATGGACAGCCGCGGTAATCTCACTGGTGTGGTCCACGGTTATACTTGGTTGTTTCTCGCTCTCGAGAGCATGGTGCCGCAGCCGACGTTCGACGAACAAGTGAGTTCGTTGATCTATAGCATTCACGGTCTGAACCGGTTCGGCGTGACCTCGATCATCGATAACGGCGGCAGGTGGCCCTACCCGGAGGCCCAGGCGAGGGTAGACGTGCTTGCACGAGACAACCGCCTCAATGTGCGCATGCCCTTTGTGGACTTGCAACTCGGCGACGGCGGGCCGGTAAACATGGTGGATCTTGAAATTGAGGCAATCACGAAAACGGCGCCTATAAGTCCAGGGCAGAACCTCCACCCCACCCTGGCACATGGCCACGAATATCGAGGTGCCGGGGAGGTTCTGAGCGGGGAAGTGCACGATCATGAGAACTTCGACCGTCCGGCTGTCATCATTGAGCCTGAGAAGATGCGGCGCTTTGTCGAGCAGGATGTGCTGAAGCTGGTCCAGCGGCGCATCCCGTTCCGCATGCACGTCAGCTACAACGAGAACATCTCCCCTTTTCTCGACGCGCTGGAGAAGGTGAACGAAACGATCCCGCTCGATGGCCTGAAATGGAGTCTCGAGCACGCTGAGACCATCAGTCCGGAGAACATCGCTCGGGTGAAAAAGCTGGGTGGCGGGATTGCCCTCGACGCCAAAATGGCGCTGCACGGCGATGGCTTCATCAGGACATATGGTCGCGAGAAGGCGTTGAAGACGCCGCGTCTACGTATGCTCGTCGATAGCGGCATGCCGCTGGCCATGACCACCGACGCCTTCCGGGCAGCCACGTTTAATCCTTGGGTGGCTATAAGTTGGATGGTATCTGGCAAGTCTGTGTCCGGATCCGAGATACTTGCCGAGAATAATCGCCTATCCCGCACCGAGGCGCTGAAACTGTTCACCAGCGGTGCCGCCTGGTTCATGAATGCAGAAGCCGAACTAGGCATAATCGCCCCCGGAAATCTGGCAGACTTCGCCGTTCTCGACAGGGATTACTTCGCCGTGCCGGAAGATCAAATCAGCTCCATCTCTTCCGTACTGACTATTATGGACGGAAAGGTGGTGTTTGGTGCGCAGGACTACAGCGCTCTATCGCCAAAACTGCCCGACATCCTTCCTGCTTGGTCACCCGTAAAATACTTCGGCAGCTATCATGGGGAAAAATGAACTGAGCGGAATGGTTCTCCCATTCCACCGACAGTTCCATTTCAGGAGCTCATTGGGCCGCGTTTTCGCCGCCTGGCCGTACCCTACCGCGGCGAAAGTACCATCGCCTACATTGACGGCGACCGTTCAATACCCCGTCGAAAACAAAGCGCGTCAAGGGGGGCGTCGTTATATCGAGGAGAATAAAATTGGCTGACTTCACCCTGCCTGCGAAGAGCCCATCATCATTTTTCGCGGATGTGCGCGGACATCACGTTGCGATCCGTGTTCCCGATCGGGACACCGCAATACAATGGTATCAGGATAAGCTCGACTGGCGGGTCATCCACACATGGCCCTATGCTGACCAACAACTCGCCTATCTTGCGCCGCCAAATGACGATCGTTTCATGGTCGAACTGCTTGCCGGTGGCGACCTGGGTCCGCATAAGGTACCGGTTTACAAGGACCTGGGCGACAGCTTGAAGCATGCCGGTTACCACCATTTCTGCCTGACCGTCGCCGATATCGAAGCCACTGTGGAAGAGCTGCGCCGCCGCGACGTAAAGATCCTCAGCGAACCGTTTCAGGTCAACGAGATTAGCCGCAAGATCGCTTTCTTTGCCGATCCTTTCGGGAACGTGGTTGAGTTGGCCGAAGTCATCTAGCAGCGCAGCCGTGCACGCCCCCCCGCGACGAAAAACGATTTCACCATAAACGCGCCCGGTGACGAACTCCACCTTCAGTCAGTCGATACGCAACTGGGGTGGCCGTGTGCGCCCCATGCTTCGCCGTGCCAATGGCGGACGGCGTCAACCACCCACCAGAAGCTGATGCAAGATGTGGCCGCGTGCCGAAGGCTGAAAGGCGAACAGATGATTGACCAAAAGAGATGTTTCACCTTGCCATTTTCAATGGCGCTCAGCCTTCGGTTCGTATCCATGGCGCTGTCACTCCTGCTTTCGCTTTTCGCTCTCGCATTTGCTCAAGGGGGCTACCGGTCAGCCCTGGCGGCGGATGATTTTTCCTTGGAGCAGAAAAGGCCCTCGATAAAGGCCGACCGCTCGCAGGAGGACTGGTCGCCTCTCGCGGATCCGAAACTGCGGAGTGAGCCGCTGGATCGTCTCAAATACATTCCGTTGTTTCCCTCCAATCCTGACAGCTACATCTCGTTAGGGCTCAATCTACGCGAAATCTTCGAAGTCAGTGATGCGCCGGCTTTCGGAACCGTGCCAGCGAACCCCAGAGATTCTTATTGGTTACAGCGTGCGCAGTTCCAGATCGACGTTCACCTGAATGAAAACTGGCAGCTGTTCACGCAGTTCGAGGATGTGCGTGCGTTCGACAAGACGGTAGTCGGCCCCAACGACGCAAACCGATTTGACCTTCGGCTCGCATTCATCGGTTATACGCAGGAGACTGACCTAGGAACCTTCAGGGCAAGGGTCGGTCGGCAAGACTTCGCGTTTGATTTGGAGCGGTTCGTATCGGTGCGCGACGGGCCGAATGTCCGCCAGGCGTTCGATGCCGTCTGGGCCGGATGGGAGACGGATGCATGGCGCTTCTATGGTCTTGTCAGCCAGCCGGTTCAGTATCGGGATGACAACCCCTTCGATGATCGATCAAGCGGCGATGTGCTGTTCAGCGGCGCCCGCGTCGAGTGGCAACTCTCGCCGACGATCGAGGTCTCGGGCTATTATGCGCTCTATCAGCGCAAGCACGCCACTTTTCTGGCCGCGTCGGGTGAGGAGGACAGGCATGTGCTCGATATCCGGTCGGCCGGCAAATATGCCGGTTTCGACTGGGATGCCGAAGCGATGGGACAGGTTGGCCAGGTCGGCTCAGCCGACATTCTGGCCTGGGCCGTCGGTGCGAGGACTGGTTATACCTTCGAGGATGTCCCCTGGTCGCCGCGGATCGGTCTGCAGTTCGACGTGGCGTCCGGCGACCGGGACGCAGGTGATGGCACGCTTGGTACCTTCAACCCGCTGTTTCCGAACGGCTTCTATTTCTCGCTTGGCGGCCATACCGGATATGCTAACCTCATTCACCTCAAGCCGTCGATTACCGTTCAGCCGACAGAAGACCTGACCCTGATGGCCGGGGTCGGACTGCTCTGGCGACAGACAACACGGGACGCCGTCTACAC
Source organism: Rhizobium rhizogenes NBRC 13257 (assembly GCF_000696095.1). GTDB lineage: Bacteria > Pseudomonadota > Alphaproteobacteria > Rhizobiales > Rhizobiaceae > Rhizobium > Rhizobium rhizogenes. The sequence continues at coordinate 49,666 of NZ_BAYX01000027.1, forward strand.
CCTGCCAAGCGTTCGCGTCGCTGGCACGGCGGGTAAGGGGCAGGCATGGACCGGAGCTTATGTGCAGGTCAAGGCGGACTACCGCTTCAATCCCAATCTCACGGGGTCGCTGGAGGCTGTTCATTACCGGGTCGGCTCGGCGCTCGAAGCTGTGGGTGGCCGCGACAGCAATTATCTCAGGGCAGAACTGAAACTGGCCTGGTAACAATGCCGACGCTACGGTTGTTCGCCGACGAAGGAAATCACCGATTGAAGCGGCGGCCATGCTCCCGAGTTTCTCGCTCAAGAACCTTCATATTCTCAGCCACAGCGCTCGGCAGTGCCAAGAAATTTGAGGCTACTTTCGACACACGACTGCGTCGTTCCAACGGGATTGGGTCATAATAGCAGCTTACGCCGTAGCCAACGTTAAGCTTGCATAAGGTGATTGCAATTTTCAACTCATTAGCGAATCTAATGTGCCTCGGTGGTTCGATTCCACTCAAGAGCGAGAGGATTTACTTTCGGCCGTGAGGCCATATTCGAATGCTTCGGTTTCGTGCCTCAGCCCTCGCAAGACGATCAGCGTCGTTAAAAAACGCGTGAGCGAGACTATCTTCCACTTAGGCCCCTAGCCGCTTCTCTGAGTAGTCATCGTTGTAGTCGTCGTTTGCGCACTCATTTCAGTCATAGAGCCTCGCCAAGCGGCGGCTCGAAAGCAGACACTGTCTTGGCTGGCGAGGCGGGATGCTAACGCCGACAGCGGCACATCGAGAGCTTTGGCAGAGTCCTTCGCTTAGCTTGCCCGCGCCATGACGGGTGGAATGCCGAACTGCGCCTTGAAGGCGCGGCTGAAGGCGGCCTCGGAGTCGTAGCCGACACGGCGGGCGACGTCGCTTACCCTCGCATCGGAGCGTCGCAGCATGTCGCTCGCCAGCAGCAGGCGCCACCGGGTCTGGTAGTGCAGGGGTCCGGCGCCCACCAGGGTGGAAAAACGCTCGGCAAAATTGGAACGCGACATCCCGGCCATCGCGGCGAGTTCGGCGACAGTGCGACGCCGGAACGGCTCGTCATGAATGGCCTTGAGCGCCCGGCTGATCCTTGCATCCGCCAGCGCCGCGAGCCAGCCTTTTTCCTCGGGTGGGGCCGTACGCACCCAGATGCGCATCGCCCGGATGACCAGCACGTCGATCAGCCGCGAGATCATGATGGCCGACCCGGGATGCGCCGCCCTTGCCTCAGAAAGCAATGACTGCGCGAGCACCTCCAGCCAGCCCTTTTCATCCGCATCCATCGATCCTTGAATATGGATCACCGACGGCAGCACCGCGAGCATGGAGGGCATGTTGTCACCCTCGAAACGGAAGGCGCCCGTCACCAGATGGGTGACAGGCCCGCCTCCTTGGATGCGGACCGCGAGGTTATCGTCGCGCAGCTGCGCCTTGAGCAGCCCGCGTGCCTCGACCGGCTCCGCCCCCGGAGTGCCGATCACATGTCCTGTTCCCTGGGGCATGACCAGCAGATCACCGGCCCTGGCATAGACGGTCTTTCCGTCGCTCGCTGTCAGTCGCAGCTCGCCCTCCGATACGACGTGAAGATAACCCGAACCGGGCTCGAAAGTCAGGCCCCAGGGCGCGCCGAGCTCGGCCGAACAAATGAGCTCGCCCCTAAGACGGATCAGCGTGAGGATCTGCGACAGGAAATCCTCACGCGAAGCCATCATCGGGAAATGGGTTTCGGACGCCAGGGCAAGATGTTGGGAGGCGCGATCATGGCTTGTCATGCGGAAAGCTCTATATTCCAGTCATCGCTTGAAGCGAAAACGCAATCAAAACCTGACGATACGGAGAGATCCAGTCCATGGCGCCGCGTACCGGCACCGGTGGGAAGAACATTGCCGATCGTCCAGAGCTTAACACAACATATGGAGATGGAAATGAAAAATATCCTGTCAACGCTCATGCTCGGCGCCGCTGTTTTCGGTGCCGCTCCCGTCCTCGCCCAGCCGGCCAGGAACATCGTCCTCGTCCACGGCGCTTTCGCCGATGAATCGAGCTGGGACAAGGTTGCCGCCATCCTCGGCGCCAAGGGTTACCACGTCACCCAGGTCGCCAATCCGCTAACCTCGCTGGCCGACGACGTCGCCGCCACCAAAGCGGCGCTCGCCGCACAGGACGGGCCGACCGTGCTGGTCGCCCATAGTTGGGGCGGCGTGGTGATCGGCGAGGCCGGCGACGACGCCAAGGTCAAGGCGCTTGTTTATGTCTCGGCCTTTGGCCCGGAAAAAGGCGAATCGCTCGCCAAGCTGCTGGCCGGCGGCCAGCCGAGCGAGGGCGCCAAGGCCATCCGCCCCAATGACAAGGGCGCTGTGATCGTCGACCCCGCAGCCTTCCCCACCGTCTTCGCCGGCGACTTGCCCCAGGCCGAAGCCGAAGCGCTGGCCCAGAAGCAACTGCCCTCGAACCCCGCCAATTTTGAAGCAGTGACCGAGGTCGCGGCGTGGCATGACAAGCCGAACTTCTATGTCGTGACGACCGAAGACCGGACTGTGCCGGCCGACGCCCAGCGCGTCTTTGCCAGCCGAATGAAGGCCGAGGTGACGGAGATCGCCGCCAGCCAAGCCGGTTTGATCTCGAAGGCAGAGGATGTCGCCGGGGTGATCGAGAAGGCGGCGCGCTGAACGGTCGGACCGGTCTGCGCAGGATCTGTGAGTTCCGTTCGCATATCCTGCGAACCTCGACCGGCTACCGGCTCAAACCACTCCCTCCCATCTTTTCGTTCAACAGGGACGGGTCCTGGTTCGCACCACTAACATCAAAAGGATAAGACAATGACTCTCAAGCACATTCTCCCCAGCAAGCTCGGTTTTGGCGCAGCCCCGCTCGGCAACATGTTCCGCGATATTCCGGAGGCCGAAGCGCTCGCCACCGTCGAAGCCGCCTGGAATGACGGTATCCGCTATTACGACAACGCGCCCTTCTATGGCGCAGGCCTTGCGGAGATCCGCATGGGTGAGGCGCTGGCGGACAAGCCGCGTGAAGACTATGTGATAAGCACCAAGGTTGGCCGCGTCATTCTCGACGAGATCGAGGATATCAGCGTCCGCGACCTAGGCGAGAAGGGCGATGTCTTCAAGTATGGCCGCCCCAACAAGATCGTCAACGATTACTCGGAAGATGCGACCCTGCGCTCGATCGAGGACAGCCTGAAACGCCTGAAGACCGACCATATCGAAATCGCCTGGGTCCACGATGTGGCGCAGGATTTTTACGGTGACGAGTGGCTGGCTATCTTCGAAAGCGCACGCAAGGGCGCCTTCAAGGCACTGGATCGTCTGCGCGACGAAGGGGTCATCAAGGCCTGGGGTCTTGGTGTCAATCGTGTGGAACCGATCGAACTGCTGCTGGCCCTGCAAGAACCGCGGCCGGATGGTTTTCTGCTGGCCGGTCGGTACACACTGCTCGATCATGATCGGGCGTTGCAGCGCGTGATGCCGATGGTTGCCGAACGTGGTCTCGGCATCGTCGTTGGCGGTCCCTACAGCTCCGGCGCACTGGTCGGCGGCCCGAACTTCGAATATGCGCCCGCCACGCCCGCGATCCTCGACAAGGTCGCCCGCATCAAGGCGATCGCTGACCGCCATGGCGTGAGCATGAAGGCAGCCGGCCTGCAATTCGCGCTCGCCTATCCCGCCGTCGCCGCCGTCATCCCCGGCGCCAGCAAGCCGGGCCGTATCGTGGAGGACAGCGCGGCACTTGCCGAACAGATCCCCACCGACTTCTGGTATGAAATCCGCCAGACCGGCCTCGTCAACCCGGAAGCACCGCTTCCCGCTCTGGAGTGAAGGTCATGACTTGCAAATTAAGGCATAGCTTAGGTGCTGGTGGCAACGGTATCCCCACGTGGCTCGCCCGCCAGGAACCCCTGCATGCGAGGTACCGTGAAACCGTCGATGGGGTCATCATCAGCAAACGGGCGGCCTCGGAAAAGCTGCCGGCCTCGGCGACCTGAACGAAAACCATCGCCTCACCGGCTCTGTTGTCCATGCCGCTACCCCCGCGCCAGTTTACAAGTGGGGTCGGGCGTAGCCGCCAGAGTGCGCGCTGTCAGCGCAGCGTGCACTCATCTGTGAATTTTCTTCTCAAATCGTGAGAACGCGACCTGGCTACTGCTGCCCGGCCCGACGTGAGATCCATGTGGTCAAGCACCAGGCCGGTTTTGAGTTCCGCCAAGCGACCGCACTCCATTCCGCTCCTGAAAGGATCATTGAAATGTCCATCACCTCCGAAGTTCAAGCCTACATTCCCGCGCAAACCAATGGAGCAGCCCGCTCCAAGAACCTGACATTGCTGGCGCTCGCGCTCGGCAGCTTCTCGATCGGAACGTCGGAATTTGCCAGCATGGGCATCATTCAGCTGTTCTCCAATAGTCTCGGCATCAGCGTTCCCGAGGCCACCAGTGCGATCACGGCATATGCATTCGGCGTCGTGATCGGCGCGCCGCTGATAACGCTGGCGGCGGCCCGGCTCAATCGCCGCACGCTGCTGCTTGCCCTCATGGGTCTGTTCATTGCCGGCAATGTCCTGTCAGCCGTTGCCTCGGATCTCGGCCTGCTGATGCTGGCACGCTTCATCAGCGGCCTGCCGCAGGGTGCTTATTTCGGCGCCGGCGCGGTTGTCGCGTCCTACACCGTCGGCCCCGGCCAGGCTGGCAAGGCCTTCGCTATCGTCATGACCGGCCTGACGGTCGCGACGATCGTCGGCTCGCCGCTCGCCACCTTCCTCGGCCAGACTATCGGCTGGCGCGAAACCTATCTTGCTGTCGCCGCCTTCTCGCTTCTGGCCTTAAGCGCCATCCGGCAATGGGTGCCGCGCACCAAAGCGCTTGACGGTGTTCCGGTCATCCAGGAACTCTCGGCCCTGCGCAAGGGCCCGGTCTGGGGCGTAATGCTCGTCGCTGCCCTCGGTGTCGCCAGCATTTTCGCGGTCTACACCTTCATCGCTCCCATGGCCACCGACACCGTCCGCCTTGCCCCTGCAATGATCCCGGTGGCGCTAACACTGTTCGGCATCGGCATGACCGCCGGCAATGTCTATGGCGGCAAGCTCGCAGACCGCTATCCCGCTCGCGGCATCGCGCTCGGATTCGGCAGCGCTCTGGTGATCATGGCAATTTTGGCCGTTGGTGGTGCGAACCCCTGGATCTTCTTCCCGGCCATGTTTGGTGTCGGTGGTGCAATGATGGCCGCCATCCCCACCATCCAGGTTCGTCTGACCCGGTTCGCTCCGGAAGCCCCGAGCCTGATGGGTGCCATGAATCTCGCCTCGCTCAATGTCGCCAATGCCATCGGTGCCTGGGCAGGCGGTCTTACGATCGCGGCAGGTTACGGCCTTCTCTCCGCTGTCTGGGCCGGGTTCGCTCTGACGTTGGTCGGACTGGGGATTTTCGGTCTCACCCTGATACGGAAAGAGAGGGCCGCCTAGGCGGCCCGCGCTTATCCGGCGATGGTATGGCTCGGGCCAATTCCAGCTCTTGGCGGCGAATACCCAAATGTCTGCTTTCGCGTTGGCTGTCCTGGCAGCGGACAGTCTGCTCTCGACCCCAATCTGGCCATTTTTGCCGGCAAAGTGATGTCAGCAAAGGCAAGAGATCGCAAGCTTTGGTTAAAGGTCATTGGTTCAGCTCCCATCAAGGCGATAGGGCTAGCATCTAATCTTGCTACCCATCCTCTCGATCGTTATACTGTTTTTGAGAAACAGTATAACGCGGAGTCGCGCTTATGAAGTCAATCGACCTCATGTATCAGACGATGCTCGCCGAGCTAGGTCAGCGTTCGCTAGACGCCGCCTGGACGGCCGATTTCCCTCCGGAGGGTCGGTTCACCCCGGCGAACATCAAGGGGCGCAAGTACTGGTACTTCGACATCCCGGATGGACACGGTGGTACGAAACGTCGTTACGTCGGTCCTGCTGACGATCCGGATATCGCGCAGCGCGTAGCTGATCATAAGCGGGACAAGGACGATCTACGCGCCCGCAGGCGCATGGTCAACACCCTGACCCGTGAAGGCGGGATGATCGCTCCTGACGCGATGTCGGGCGACATCGTCGAGGCTCTTGCCGACGGCGGTCTTTTTCGGCTCCGCGGTGTTCTCATAGGCACAGTGGCCTTTCAGTGCTATTCAGGACTGCTGGGCGTCCGCCTTCCCATGGCTGCAATCCTGACCGGCGATGCGGACATCGCCCAGGACTATGCCATCAGCTGGGAAGTTGAAGACAGCCTGCCTCCGATTGTTGAGCTTCTGCAAAGCGTCGACGCCAGCTTCCGGCCAGTTCTCCATCGATCGGGATCCGCGGCCTCGTCGGCGTTTCAGAATGCCGACGGCTACAGGGTTGAATTCCTGACGTCAAACCGTGGTTCGGACGACTACATCGACCAGCCGGCCACGATGCCCGCCCTCGGCGGCGCCAGTGCGGATCCATTACGCTTTCTCGATTTCCTCATCAAGGAACCTGTCAGGACAATGCTGCTCCACCGAAGCGGTGTCCCAGTCGTCGTCCCGGATCCGTCCAGGTATGCGATCCACAAGCTTATAGTCGCCAGCCGTCGGCACACTGACGGGCAGGGGCCGGCGAAGCGAGAGAAGGATGTTCGTCAAGCTGCGCTGCTCTTTGAAGCCCTACAGCAGACGAGGCGATCTGCCGACTTGGCGCTTGTCTACAACGAAGCGTGGGAGCGCGGGCCTGCGTGGCAGGAAGGTGTTCGAACCGGGGTGGGGATGTTGCCGGCAGAAGATGCCGAGCGGTTCAAGATGGTCCTGATCGAGGGGGCAAAGAAAAACCGCGAAGACATTGAGCTTCCGTTTGGGGAATAGGCTGTCCTCCGACTCGAAAGCCAAGTAGTTGATTTGATTCGAAGTGGCCAAGATAAATAGGGCGCCGAGAGTTCAAACCCCATATGTGGACGGCCCCGACTTGCAAGATATCTCGAGATAATTTGACCAGATCGCTTGCGTCCATATGTCCGGCCTGTTGTTGCGTCCGCACATGAACGCTGGCCAAGATGGTTTCCGCAACACAGGTCCCAAACATCAAGGCGGCCTTGAGGAGCCAAAGGGATTTCCGGAGTATCCTGTGTCCCGGATCGATCGATCACACCATCTGCTATTATCCTGCAAGTTGTTGTATCACAAACACGTGGTGAAGATCAGGATATCCAGGGTTCTTGCTCGCCAATCTTCATGTGGCGCATCCCGTCAAAGCTGCTCCTGATTGTGCGCTGTATGTTTGCCCAGAGATCATGAGTTTCCAGGCTATGCGTGCCATCTTGTTGGCAAGTGCGACAGCTGCCAGTTTAGGCGGCTTACGTCTGAGCAGTTCCGCCAACCATTGAGAAGCCTTACCAGATCGCCGCGCGTGATGAATGACAGCGGTTGCTCCTGCCACCAAGACGGCCCGCAGAGCTTCATCGCCGGCTCGCGTGATACCACCGAGCCGCAGCTTGCCGCCGGTCGAGTGATCTTTTGGCGTCAACCCTATCCAGGCTGCGAACTGGCGGCCAGATTGGAACAGCTCCGGAGCGGGTGTCTTCATGATCAAAAGAGCCGAACCGATTGGGCCAATGCCGGGAATGGTGTTGAGACGTCTGCTGCGTTCGTCGTTACGCTGCCATGCCTTTACCTTGGCCTCCACAGCCGCAATCTTCTTTTCCAGCTGAGCGTATTCCTCGGCCTGGCTCATGAACAATTCCTGTGCGAGCTCTGGCACAGTTTTCTCAACTTGTACCCTTTCGAGCAGCATCGGAATATGTGCTAGCCCCTTGGCTGCGGAAATGCCGAATTCATTGGCGTAGCCCCGTATAGCGTTGGCGAGTTGGGTTCTGTTGGCTATCAGACGGGTACGGACGCTGATCAGCATGAGTGCCGCTTGCTCATCCACTGTCTTGACCGGAACAAACCGCATCGTTGGGCGGCTCATCGCCTCGCACAGCCCTTCGGCGTCGGCAGCGTCATTCTTGTTCCGCTTGG
>NZ_BAYX01000026.1 GCF_000696095.1 Rhizobium rhizogenes NBRC 13257
CACGGATCCTCCAATTTGTAACTCCAGAGCAGATAATCGCCTTCCTCGATCAGGCCGGCACGCGTGACGCCCTGTAGCGCAACGACGTGTTTCGACAGGCGTTGAAAGGCGGACCGGATGGTCGAGGAAGCGGAAAACAAGATGCCCAACGGACCGATATCGGCCGGCTTGAACGAGATGCCGAGCCGGGCGCCAAGCGTCGGCTCACGCAGGATTTCGGCGGCCTCTTCGAAGATGGCGACATAGCGCGCCAGTGGCACAAAAGCGTAGGGATCGTCGAGCTGCGACCGTAAAATCCCGTGGCAGGCGAGAAGAACGTCGGTTTTGCCGTGTTTTTCATCCAGTTCCTGAACCAGAGGGACAAGCACGGAGGCGCGAATTGCGGCAATCGCGGGAGGGCGCCTGCTGAAATCGGATGCACCTGCCATTCAATTCACCTTCATGGCGCCGCGTGGCGCGGTTTATCGAAACTATGGCGTATCCTGCAATTCTTGGACCAGACCAGAATCCCTAGCCTGAGCTGATAAAAGCTAAAAAGAGGGGTTCTCATGTCTGTCGAAACGAGCATGCCCAATCAACCATCAGGCCGGCTTCAGAAGAATTCGATCGGTCTTCTTCACATCGTCTTCTTCGTCGTCGCGGCGGCAGCGCCGCTGACGGCGGTGGTCGGCGCATCACCCGCCGCCTTCGCATTCGGCAACGGCGCGGGCGTCCCCGGCGCCTTTGTGCTGTCCGGATTGCTGTACCTGATCTTCAGCGTCGGCTTTACGGCCATGAGCCGCTATGTCGGCGGTGCAGGCGCCTTTTACACCTATATCGCACAGGGCATCGGCAAACCGGCCGGCGTCGGCGGGGCGATGATGGCGATCGTCACCTATAGCGCCGTCCAGATCGCGATCTACGCGCTGTTCGGCGTGTTTGTCGGCGGGGCTCTCGCGCCGCTCGGCATGACGCTGCCATGGTGGGTCTATTCCTTTGCGGCGATCGTCATCGTGACCCTGTGTGGACAGCGAAACATCGCCTTCAGTGGTCATATTCTCGGTGTCTGCATGATCGCCGAGATCGCCATCCTGCTGCTGCTCGATATCGGCATCGTCTTTTCCGGCGGCGGACCGGAAGGCATGGGTTTGACCTCCTTTGCGCCCGCCACCGTTCTCGGACCCGGTCTCGGCGTAGCGCTCGTCTTCGTCATAGGCTCCTTTATCGGCTTTGAAGCGACGGCGATCTTCGCCGAAGAGGCCGAGACGCCGGAGAAGACCATTCCGCGCGCGACCTATGTCGCGGTGCTGCTGATCACCGTCTTCTACGCATTCTCCACCTGGGCGATCGTGCAATATTACGGGCCATCGAAGGTTTCGGGAGCGGCCCAAGCCGGCCTCGACACCTTCTTCTTCAACGCCGCCGGGGCCGTGCTGGGCAATTGGTCGGTGCAGGTGATGAACATCCTGCTGATCACCAGCCTGTTTGCCTGCGTGCTGTCGTTCCACAACACCATCAACCGCTATTTCTTCGCACTTGGTCGCGAGGGGATCGTGCTCCAAGTCCTCGGCACGGTGCACGCCAAGCATGGGTCGCCCTATATTGCCGGTCTGGTTCAAAGTGCCATAGCCGCAGTCATCCTGGCGGGCTTCGTCATCGGCGAGCAGGATCCCTATGCGGTAGTCTTCTCGTGGATGGCGGCCCTGGCGACGATCGGCATTCTCGCCGTTCAGGTACTCGTCTGCGTGGCGATCATCCTCTTCTTCCGCAAGGCGAAGAGCGACTTGAGCCTCTGGAAGACCCTGATCGCTCCGGCGATCAGCCTGCTTGGCCTTCTCGGTGCACTCGGGCTCGTCAGCGCCAACCTGTCGCTGCTCTCCGGCTCGGAAAGCCTGATCGTCGCATCCTTCCCCTATCTCATTGCGCTTGTCGGCCTGTTGGGCGCTGCGTTCGCAGTCTGGCTGAAGTCCAGCCGCCCTACCCTCTACGCTTCGCTCGGGAAGGTCTTCGAATGATGCAGGCTCTTCTTCCCTCCTTCGATGATCGCGGGTTTCCCGCGGTCATCGCCACCACCGTGATCGCGATGCTCTTTGCAGCGTCCGTTCATTTCCACCTCCTCTGCGGCATCGTCTGCCTTCATGGCGAAGACGCGCTGATGCCTGCCGATATCTGCCACGTCGCCACGGCTGGCCGTTGAGTGCAGCCGTAGGCTGCCATCATCCCAACACCCAAGCCGTCATCGCCGCTTTATTCAGAAAGGACAGTTTCATGGACGCTCAGGTTTCCGTCACCCATCCACTCGATCCCTTGGGCCTCATCGAAATCGAGGAAGCGGTGCTGATCGTCAGGGGGGAGCGCAAGCTCGGACCGCAATGCCGCTTCCCGATCGTCCGGCTGGAAGAGCCGACGAAGGTGGATATCGCCGGTTGGAAATCCGGTGCGACGTTGCCGCGTCTCGCTTTCATTCTGATACTCGATACCCTGTCCGGCGAGGTCACTGAAGCGATTGTCGATCTCAGTCGCAAGCGGGTGCACAGCTTCGAGCGCCTACCGCTCGATCAAGCGCCCTACGGCCAGCCGCCTGTCATGATCGAGGAGTTCGTGCGCTGCGAGGAGATCGTTAAGAACGATCCGGCCTGGCGTGCGGCGGTCAAGCGCCGCGGCATTACCGAGGAAGACATCCCCCTCGTCCAAATCGATCCCTTTTCCTCGGGCTATTTCGGCCGTGACTTCGAGAAGGGCAAGCGCATCGTCCGTGCCGTCAGCTATTGGCGCGAGGATATTCGCGACAACGGCTACGCCCACCCGATCGAGGGCGTCGTCGCGGTGGTCGATCTGATCAGCAACAAGGTGGTCGACCTCGTCGATGACGAAAAAGCGCCTCCGGTTCCGAAGAAGAAGCGAAACTATGGCCGCGAAGCCTTTCCAGAGACGCGAAAGGACGTCAAGCCGCTCAACATCGTCCAGCCCGACGGCCCAAGCTTCAGCGTCGACGGCTGGAAGGTCGAATGGCAGAACTGGAGCTTCCGCGTTGGTTTCACGCCGCGCGAGGGGCTTGTGCTGCACGAACTGGCGATCAACGACAAGGGTCGGCTGCGGCCGGTCATTTTCCGCGCCAGTGTCACGGAAATGGTGGTCCCCTATGCCGATCCGACGGCGAACCATTATTGGAAGAGCGCTTTCGACGCCGGTGAATACGGTCTCGGCCGACTGGCGAACTCGCTGGAACTCGGCTGCGATTGCCTGGGGCAGATCCACTATTTCGACATTCCGGCGGCCGACGACCTCGGCCAGCCCTTCGTCATGAAGAATGCCGTCTGCATGCACGAGGAGGATTACGGCATCCTCTGGAAGCACTATGAGTTCCGCAACGACATTTTCGAAGTGCGCCGCTCGCGCCGCCTGGTGATCAGCTTCTTCGCCACGGTCGGCAATTACGACTATGGCTTCTACTGGTATCTCTATCAGGACGGCACAATCCAGCTCGAGGCCAAGCTGACCGGCATCATCCAGACGGCCGCGATCGCGCCCGGGGAGACCTATCCATGGGGCGGCATGGTCAGCGAGAACCTTGGCGGGCCAACCCATCAGCATTTTTTCAACGCACGCCTGCACATGGATGTCGACGGCGGCGGCAACACGGTGAGCGAGCACGAATTCGTGCCGCGTCCCTGGGGCAAGGACAACCCTTACGGCAACGTCTTCGATACGACGACGAAGGTGCTGGCCCGCGAACTGGATTCGCCTGCCGTCGCCGACGGTATCACCGGCAAATACTGGAAGATCAGCAATCCGAACGAGAAAAACAGCGTCGGCCGTGCTCCCGGCTACAAGGTCGCCGTCATGCCGAGCCCGCTGATGCTGGCACAGGAAGGCTCGACCGTGCGCGAGCGAGGCGGCTTTGCGACCAAGCACATCTGGGTCACGGCCTTCGATCCCAAGGAGAAATATGCAAGCGGCGACTATCCGAACGTCCATGCGGGCGGCGACGGACTGCCGAACTATGTGAAGCAGAACCGGCCGATCGAAAACGCGGATGTCGTCCTGTGGCACTCCTTCGGCCACACGCATGTCTGCAAGCCCGAGGACTTTCCCATCATGCCGGTCGAATATGCGGGCTTCACGCTGAAGCCGAACGGCTTTTTTGGCGAAAATATCGCGATGAACCTGCCGGCCGAGACAAACCATCACAGCATCGACAACCGACAGCCGTCATCTTCGGAAGAAAAAGGGAGCTGCTGCCACAGCAAATGACCGTGACTCGCGACAACAAGCCGACCCTGTATGCAGGGGTCGGCGCGATCTGCCAGCGAACGACAGATCAGCTCACGCGACCATGAGGTCGACCGAGTAACCTCAAGCCGCCTTTCGCGTGAACTCAATATAGGCTGCGGCCGTCCATGAGAAATCGAGGCCGCCGCAGCCTTCGCCGGTCAGTGGATCGAAATACTCCGCGAACCCCTGTCGCTCGACCACCTGAACCGTCGCGGCGCGCAGCCCTTCGGCCAGATCGACACGGCCATTGCGGCGAAGGCCGGCAATCAACAGCCAGTTTATCACGCCCCATACCGGGCCGCGCCAGTAGCGCTTGGCTTCAAACCCGGCAAAGGCTTGCGGTGTTGACGGAAAAGCCACCGCCAGACCACTCGCCCAGCTTTCCATCTCCGCGCAAGCAGCATCAAGAATGGCAGGCTCCAGATCAAGCGCCAGCAGCGGAATGAACCCGGCCTGGGTCGGAGCCTCCACATCCTCTTCAGATATGAGATCGCGCGAGACGAAGCGGCGCAGATGCGGGCGCCACTGTGCCAACAATGCCTTTCTCGACAGTGTATTCATCTGCCGCAGCTCGGCTGCCTCCTCAGTTCGGCCAAGCATAACGGCAAGCCGCTCCAGCTCCTCGCCGGATCTCAGGAGAATGGCGGTCGTCTGCACCTCAGCGATCTTGAAGGGGGCCGCCTTCCACTGGCGCTCGGGATCCCAACCGCAGGCCGCATAGGTGTCGACGAGGTGGATGAACCGCCGGTAGTCCTCGTCGCGCGGGCGCATGGCCTGATCCACATGGCCGGTATCCTTGCGCACGACAGCGGTCTCTGTCGTGGTTGGCACGCGTGCCAGCGCGATATCCCAGGCCGGAGAGTTGTCGCTGCCGCTTTCCCAAGGGTGCAGCAGCGCGACAAGCCCTGTTTGCTCGGGGTCGCGCGCCGCATACCACCATCGATGCCAGCACAGCGCCGCTTCGAACAACGGTGCGGACCGTTCGGTGGCGTTCACAAGGCCGCTATCAACCGCAGCGTCGTGGACGCGTTTCAACGCCATGCCGAAGACGGGTGGCTGAGTGATGCCGGATGTTGCGATAGTGTGCGACGTCCGCCAGACGTCCGGGCCAGGAAAATAGCTATCGCTCGGGGCGTGGAAAACGATATGGGGTATCATGCCATCCGCCCACTGCCCTTCCGCCAGCCGTTCGAGTTCGCGATAGGCGCGGGGCACATCGTAAGCTGCAAATCCCATCGCGACGAAGGCGGAATCCCAGTTCCACTGGAAGGGATAGAGCCGGTCGGTCGGCACCGTGTAGCCGCCGCGATCATTCGTCTTCAGGATGGCGCGGGCCTGGGCGATAAAATCCGTCATGTCGTCGTCCTATATGGAATTCTGGTCAGTTGGCGGCGGCGTTGAGCGCGACGCCGGTGTCCGCCGAGAGCCAGGTCAGACGACTTGGATCCGGCCTCAGCCCGATCCTGTCGCCGGCTCTGACCTTTTCGCCCGGCGGCAGGATCACCCGGACGGGTTGGCCGGCGATCGTTCCGGTCAGCAGCAGGTGCGAGCCCATCGGCTCGGAGACGCGCACATCGAGCGGCAGGCCTTCGGAGAGAGGCGCAAGCGCTACGTCCTCGCCACGCAGGCCAAGCACGATATCGCCGCTTGCCTGCGGCACGGCCTGCGCCTGGCTCCCAAGCTTCACCGCTCCGCCTTCGACCGGCAGCCGGATGAAATTCATTGGCGGATTTCCGATGAAGCCGCCGACGAAGCGGGTCGCCGGATGGCTGTAGATCTCGACAGGTGGCCCCACCTGCTCGATACGGCCGTTGTACAGGACCGCGATACGGTCTGAGAGACCCATGGCCTCCGTCTGATCATGCGTGACATAGACGGTGGTCGTCCCCGATGCCTGCAATACGGCCTTAAGCTCGGTCCGCATCTCCAGGCGCAGAAGCGCGTCGAGATTCGACAGCGGCTCATCCATCAGCAGTACCTGCGGCTCGACCGCCAATGCACGGGCCACGGCCACACGCTGCCGCTGGCCGCCGGACAGCTTATTCGGATAGCGGTCGAGATAGGGCTCGATATGGAGCAGCGCCGCCGCTTTTTCGACCTGCGTCTTCACCCTTGCAGCATCGGCCTTCTGCATGCGCAGGCCGAAGGCGACATTCTCGAAGACTGTCATGTGCGGGAATACGGCATAGTTCTGGAACACCATGGCAAGGCCACGATCCTTAGGTGCCAGGCCGTTCACGGCTTTGCCGCCGATCAAAATGTCGCCCGACGTCTCTGTTTCCAGCCCGGCGATGATGCGCAGCAAGGTCGTCTTGCCACAGCCCGACGGGCCGAGCAGTGATACGAATTCCCCATCGCCAATTTCGAGCGAGATTTCCTTCAGCGCATCGAAGGAGCCGAAGCTCTTCTTGATACGGTCGATTTTGATATTTGCCATGGTCAGATCCCGCTCATTTGCTGGAGATGCCCCAGATCGCGAACAGGTAGCGTCTGATCGCGAAGATGAAGACGACGGACGGAAGGATGAGAAGCAGCCCTCCCGCGAAACGATAGTGCAGCGGACTTTCCGCAAGCACTGTCAGGAGGTAGGCCGTCAAGGTCCTGTTGCGCACGGTCAGCACGGATGCCGCGAAGACCTCGTTCCAGGAGATGACGAAGGCAAAGACGGCGGTTGCCGCAAGCCCGGGAAGCGCAATCGGCGCAACGATGCGAAAGAAGGCCTCGATGCGCGAGCAGCCGAATACCCATGCCGCCTCTTCCAACTCCCGTGGGACGCCCATGAAGATGCCCTGGGTGACGAGCGCGGCAAAGGGCAGCGCCAGCACCGTATGCACCAGACCAACACCGACAACGGTGTCATAGAGCCCCATGCGAATGAAGGAGACGGTAAGAGGCAAGGCCAGGATCGCCAGCGGAAAGGCCCGCGTCAGCAGCACCAGCAATCGGAAGCTATCCTTGCCCCGGAACTGGTAGCGCGCAAGCGCATAGCCTGCCGGCGCACCGATCAGGATCGAGAGCACGACCGTGATGGCCGCCGCTCCGAGCGAATTCAGAAAGGCAGTTGCCACCCCCTCCGTCTTCAGGAAGAGCAGGAACGGGTCGATGGAGATACTGGATGGCAGGATCGATTTCGGCCATTTGTAGACGCCCGTCTTGCCTCCAAGCGCGCCGAGCGCCACCAGATAGATCGGCACCAGAACCCAGGCGCAAAGCACAACGATACCGCTCCAGAACAGGAGGGTACGCGCGCCGGTGAAGCTCGCTGTTCGTGACGCGCTCATGGCAGTCGCTCCGGATCGACCTTGACGGCCTTGAGATAGACGACGGTGGCGGCAAGCGAGATGACCATGATCAGCACGGCATAGGCTGCGGCGACGCCGTAGTTCTGGTTCTGGTTCTGCCAGGTATAGGCTTCGCCGACGAGAACGGGCATGTTGGTCCCTCCGAGCGCATAGACGACGGCGAACACTTCGAAGGCGAGCACCGTGCGCAGGATCAGTGCGGATTGCAGCGCCGGCCGGATCAGCGGCAGCGTGATCCGGCAGAACCGTGTCCAGCGGCTAGCGCCGAAGATCTCGGCCGCCTCGCGGAACTCCTTGGGCACCTGGTTGAGACCGGCGACGATGATAACCATGACGATCGCGGTGCCGCGCCATATCTCGGCGATGGCAATGCCGATGAACAGGGCGACCGGGGTCTGGTAGGTCAGCCAGTTCGCCTGCCGCGAGATGATGCCAAGCTCGAAAAGCAGGCTATTGAGATAGCCGCTGTTTTGCAGGATCGAGAGCCAGACCAGGCCGGCGGCCAGATCGGAAATGCCAAGCGGGATCGTCCAGATCCAC
Organism: Rhizobium rhizogenes NBRC 13257; assembly: GCF_000696095.1. Lineage (GTDB taxonomy): Bacteria > Pseudomonadota > Alphaproteobacteria > Rhizobiales > Rhizobiaceae > Rhizobium > Rhizobium rhizogenes. The sequence continues at coordinate 8,097 of NZ_BAYX01000026.1, forward strand.
AGGATCGTCTCCCGCCCTCCTCCAACCTTGGCAACCATGCTGCCCATGACGAGCGCCATGGCAACCTGGATCGGGACGACGACGATCGTCAGAAGGAACGTATTGCGGATAGCCGACGCGAAATTCAGATCGCCCGTCAGCGTCTGGAAGTTGGCGACCGAAAAGCTCCCGTCCTGCGAAACGGCAAGCCAGATCGTCTGCACAAGCGGAACGATGAACAGCAACGCCAGGAAGAGGACGGCCGGCGCGATCAGCAGATAGGGAACCACGGAGCGGTTTGCAGTCATAAGGATTACTCACGTTGGATCGTGGGCTCCGGCGACAACCGGAACCCACGGTGACCGGACGGCTTATTCGACCGGGCAAGCGCCATCGCTGGCTTTGTCCGGCGCCCAGCACGGCGCCTTGGTGACCGTCATGATCTTGGAAAGAGTGGCGGCCTGCTCGTTCAGCACCTGATCGATCGGCTCGTTACGGATGACGATCCGCTGGAACGTATCCATGTAGACCTTGTTGAACTCGCCGCCCTTGTCGCCGAGGCCGACCGGAAGCAGCGAGACGATGGCGTCCTTGGCATTCTGCGTCGCATCGACACCCCTCGCCAAAAGGGCGATGCCCGGATCGATAGTCTCGGGGAGTTTCGCATCCACCGTCGGGAAGAAGCCGACCTTTTCGGCCGCCGTGAGCTGGATGTCGGGCTGAATGAGATGCTCGATCACAGTCCGTGCACCCGCTTCGTTCGGTGCGCCCTGCGGGATGGCGAGACCGGCAACAACAGGCATATAGCCCCGTCCCTTCGGGCCGGCCGGTGCCGGGAAGACGACATACTGATCGGGATTGCTGCTGACGGCCTCTTTCAGACGCGCCAGATGATCCCAGGCGACCCAGACTTCCTCGGAGAGCAGCGGCTCCTGCATGAAGTTGTAGTTGGTCGAGTTCGGATTGACGACCGTCCAGAGCTGCTTGAAGCTCTCCCAGGCCTTGACCGCATCAGCGGACTTGAACGGCCGCACGACGCCGCCAGTGAAGGATGGGTAGAAATAGCCCTGGAAGAACCGGGGCATCAGCCCCTTGGGACCGGCGGGGAAACCGATGCGCGGCTGGCCGGTCGCCTCCTGCATCTTCTTGCCCCAGGCGATGAGCTGGTCGTAGGTCAGCGCATTGATATCGGCGCCTTCGGGAAGATATTGCAGCGCCTCCTTGTTTGCGGCCATCACATAGGTTGCCTGCATCCAGGGAATGTATTGCTGCTTGTCCGTCCCCAGCTTGCCGAGATCGATCACAGTCTTCGGCATGCCGGCGGCCGCTAGCTTGGCCGCCATATCATCAAGTGGCACGAACCCGCCCTTGGCGGCGATCGGCGACAGCTCGCCGTGCAAAGCGCCGACCAGGCTGATCGTGTGCTTGCCGGCCTGCCGCTCGGCTTCCATGCGAACGGCAAATTGCGGCGGCTCCTCGACCACGTATTCGACGGGCGTCTTCACATCCTTCAGGAGCTGTTCGCGCACCACCGTCGCCTCTTCGATCGGCCGCAACTGCGTGGACAGGAAAATCGTGTCCGCATAGGCAAGCGAGGTGGTCGCAAAGCTCGCGGCAACGACCAGGCCGTATAGATATGAGCGCTTCATTGGTTTCCTCCTCTTTGAAACGTCGGCCGCTTCGGCCGGGCATGCATTCGGCTGTCAGGGACGGCGGCGGTGGCTCTCTCTCGGAACGAATTCCACCGGATAGATTTCTTGAAGTGTCGCGGGGTCTTCGCCGGCGATCGCACGCAGCAGCAGCGATGCCAGCCGCTCGCCGACGTTCGCCCCGGTCATGTGCATGGTCGAAAGCGGCGGGTCGCTATAGGCACCCATCGGCACATCATCGTGCCCGATAAGGCTGACCGCATCCCCACCTTCTATTTCCCGAAGAGCGCTGAGAGCCCCGATCGCCATTTCATCGGTGCAGCATAGGATAGCCGTGGGCTTGTGAGCGCCCGACATCAGCGTCTTCGCGGCCCCATATCCGCCACGCTCGGTCGGATCGCCGACCGCGAAAAGATCCGCATTCAGACCGGCCTCGGAAAGCCCCGCTTCCCAGCCAGTCCGCCGCAAATGCGCGAAATTGTAGTCACCCGGCCCGGCGAGATGCCCAATGTGGACATGGCCCTCTTTCGCGAAACGAAGTGTGGCCTCGCGAAACCCCGCATGGCCGTCCCCATCGATGAAGGCATGCGGCGTCTGGGCCTCCGTCCGGCCATGCGTGACGAAAGGAATGCCGCGCGATTGCAGAAACTCGACGCGCTCGTCGTGCCGCTTCGTGCGGACGAGAACCATAGCGTCGACGCGGTGGCCATCGACGAAGCGACGGCACATGTCCAGCTCACTCTTGCCCCTCGGCACCGGCGCAATCACCAGATTGAGGCCCGCGACGGCGAGATGCTCGGCACAATCGGACAGCATGTCGATGAAGTATGGCGGGCTGATCTGGCCCGGAGCGCTCGGCAGCGGTACGGCGACCAGTTCGGCACGCTGGCGCCGCAACCGTCGCGCCGAAGCGTTCGGCTGATATCCCGCCAGGCGCGCCGCCTCTTCCACCCGCAGGCGTGTTGCCGGCGACACATCCGCATAGCCATCCAGCGCCCGCGAGACGGTCGTGATCGACAGGCCAAGAGAATTGGCAAGTTGTTTGAGGTTTGACATCGCTTCTCCCAAAACGTTTTGGAAATGAACCCCAAAACGTTTTGGGAGTCAAGACTTCGGATTGGCTCGATGGGTCATCCGGGCCATCCTCCACAGCGCAAAGACCGTCCGCACGGGAAGCAGATGAGGCGGCGGTTCGGAGGCTGCAATCGCCAAGCCCGGCATATCCATTTGACAGATATCCTACAAGTGAATATCTAGTTTCCGCACAATGATGAAGTGAGAACCCGCATGACCCTCAAGACGATGAAGCCCCTGACCCGCGCGCCTCTGTTGCATGTATCCGTGCAGGAGAGCCTGAGGGCCTACGTCGCCGACAACGCGTTGCAGCCCGGCGCCATGCTGCCGGCCGAGGGTGAGCTTGCCCATCAGCTCGGGGTTAGCCGCAACTCATTGCGGGAAGGCATCAAGGCGCTGGAATCGCTCGGTGTGCTGGAATCGCGGCGTGGTGTCGGCATTTTCGTCAAAGCCTTCTCCTTCGAGCCGCTGCTCGACAACCTCGCCTATGGGCTTGGCGGCGCGCTTCGTCAGATCGAGGAGGTCCTGGAGATCCGCCGCACGCTGGAAGTGGGCCTCATCGGCAAAACCCTGGAGATCATCGGCGAGGAGGATATTGCCGAACTCAGGGCGACTGTGAACCGCATGTGCGTACATGCCGAGAAGGGAGAGGCTTTCGCTGAGGACGATCAGCTTTTCCATCGCCTGCTCTTCCGCTGCCAGGACAACGAGACGCTCGTCCGGCTCATCGATGTCTTCTGGATGGCCTTCTACAAGGCCTCCGATTTCGTCAACCTCGACAATCTCGATCCGGTCGGCACCTGGAAGGATCACGCGGCAATCGTCGACGCAGTGGAGGCACGGGACCTTGCGGAAGCCAAGCTGCGGCTGGACCGCCATTACCAGGGCATTTCCAGGGTGATCGCCAATAACAAGACGAATTCAAATGTGGGAGGAACACAATGAATCGACTGTTCAGACTGTCATCGGCCATCGCGCTTGCCGCGATGACGGCAACGGTGACCATCCCGGCTATTTCCGCTTCGGCGTCGGCGGCAACATTGTCCGGCGGCTTCGATGTCGGACCCGGCGGTTTCCAGGGTAACTTCAATCCACTGGCGGCCACCGGCGGCTTCACCTGGCTCAGCATCTACTACGAGCCGCTGGTAAGCTATGACGAGAAGCTGCAGAAAGTCGTCGGCGTGCTCGCCTCGTCCTACGAGGTCAGCGCCGATCAGCGCAGCTACACCTTCACGCTCACTGACGCGAAATGGCATGACGGACAGGCGTTCACGGCAAAGGATGCGAAGTTCACCATAGAGCTCGCAAAGAACCCCAAGACCGGCTCCGTTCTCGCCGCCCGGCTGACGGCCGTCTCCTCGATCGAGACGCCGGACGACAAAACGCTGGTCGTCAAGCTGAGCACGCCATCGGCCAGCCTCATGGACACGATGACCAAGATCATGATGCTGCCGGAGCATGCGCTATCACAGATCCCCACCGACCAGCTTGCCAAGAATAGCTGGTGGTCCACGGCGCCGATCGGCACAGGCCCGTTCAAGTTCACCCGCTATGTGGCGGACCAATATGTCGAGCTTTCGGCCAATACCGACTATCGCGGCGGCAAGCCGGCGCTGGAGAAGCTGATCGACCGGTATTTCGCCGACCCGGCGGCGGCGATCTCAGCGCTGAGGGCTGGCGAAATCCAGTTCACCTATGTCGATTCCAACGATGTATCGACCTTCAAGGGCAACGCCGATTTCCGGGTGATCGAGGGTGAGTCCTTCGTGGTGAACTATCTCGGCTTCAACCATGATTCACCGATCTGGAAGGATCTGCGCGTCCGGCAGGCGGTCATGTATGCCATCAACCGCCCCGCCATCGTCCAAAGTCTCTATGGCGGCGCCGCCAAGCAGGCCAACTGCACCTATGTCGCCGACCATCTCGTGCCGAAGGATGTCGAGCCCTATGGCTATGATCCGGAAAAAGCCCGGCAATTGCTGAAAGAGGCCGGCTGGGACAAGATCAATGGCGACAAGCCGATCACCTTGCTGACCTACTACACCACGCCGCTCGCAGCCAATGTCATGGCCGCCCTGCAGGCCATGCTCACCCAGGTCGGCATCAATGTGACGCCGCGCGCAGTCGACACGCCGACCTTCAACAGCATCGTGCTCAATCCGAAGCCGGATGTCGCGCAGTTCCAGATGATCTACGCCGGCCTGCAGAACGGCCCAGATCCCAGCAGCATCAATGCCGGCCTCAACGAGAAGCAGATCCCGCCGGCCGGTGCCAATGTGGTGCGCGCCCGCATGCCGGATCTGACTACTGCACTCGACGCTGCCCTTGGCGAAACAGACCTCACCAAGCGCAACACCCGCTATCAGGACGTCTGCAAGGTCATCAATGGCGAGCTTCCCTGGGCAACGCTCTGGGTGGCAAATCGTTATGGCGTCGTCTCCTCCAAGGCGAAGGACTTCGTCTGGACGCCGGCACCAGGCGGCGGACCTTACCAGGCCCATCCGGAGAAATGGTCGCTCGCCGAATAGGCCTGGCACTCCCGCAGCGTGAGGGTGGCGCATTGAACCGCGCCACCCCAACAGGGGACGTTTTTCATGCTCAAATATAGTGCGCGGCGCCTTTTGATCGGTTTGGGAATGCTGCTCGCCGTGAGCCTGCTGACCTTCATCCTCCTGCGGCTTACCCCCGGCGATCCGGTCGATGCCTATGTCGATCCGAACGTGCCGATGTCACCGGCCGATCTTGTGGAATTGCGGGCCCGGCTCGGCCTCGATCGCCCATTGCCGGTGCAATATCTGGCATGGCTGAAGGAGGCCATCACTGGCAATCTCGGCTATTCGATCAAGAGATTCGACCAGCCGGTGCTCGATCTCGTGCTTTCGCGCATCGGTCCGACACTGCTCCTGATGGGATCGGCGATCGTGATCGCGGTTGTGGCCGGCGTGGCAATCGGGGTTGTCAGCGCCGTGCGCCGCAACTCGCTGCTGGACGTCTCGTTCTCCGTCCTCGCACTCGCCGGGATTTCAAGCCCGGCCTTCCTCAGCGCACTGATCGGGCTCTACATCTTCTCCGTCAGGCTCCACTGGATGCCGTCTGGCGGCATGCTGACACCGGGTGCGGATTTCTCCGTCGGCGATCTGCTGCGTCACCTCATTCTGCCGGCTTCGCTTATCGCCATCGCCCAGGCGGCTCTCATCACCCGTTACATGCGTGCCTCGCTCCTTGAAGTGCTCAATCAGGATTATGTCCGCACCGCGCGCGCCAAAGGCGTCTATGAATTCTGGGTCATCGCCAAGCACGCACTGCGCAATGCGCTTCTTCCCGTCGTCACCCTTATCGGCTCGACCATCGGCCTTGCGATCGGCGGCGCGATCTTCATCGAGAGCGTCTTCAACTGGCCGGGCATGGGGCTGCTATTGGTGGACGCCGTCGGCGCGCGCGACTATCCGGTCATCATGGGCGCAACACTGGTAATCGGCGCCTGCGTCATCGTCGTCAATCTCCTGACGGACATCACCTATGCGGTGATCGATCCGCGCATCAAGGTGGGTTGAGCGATGCTGGCCCGATCCCCCACCCGCAGCCCCGGCCCGCTCGCCCGCGCCTTCGAGCGCTTCCTGTTCAATCGGCTCGCCCTCTTCGGCGTCTGTTTGATCGTGCCCATGCTCGTGCTGATCCTCTCCTATCCGCTATGGTGGAGCTTCAAGCCGAACGACATCGACCTGCTCGCCATGAACAGCGGGCCAACCACCAAACACTGGTTCGGCACGGACGGCGTCGGGCGCGACGTTTTTGCCCGCGTGCTTGCCGGCGGGCGCATTTCGCTGCTCGTCGCCATCGGATCGACCGCGATTTCCGCCGTCATCGGCTTCCTGGTCGGCGCCATCTCCGCGCTTGCCGGCCGTTTCGCGGATGCGGTCACCATGCGTTTCGTCGATCTCGTCATGACGCTGCCGCCGGTGATCTTCCTTCTGGTGCTCGCCTCGATCGCCGGCACCGGCATCTGGCCGACGGTCCTCGTCATCTCGCTGCTCTCCTGGCCGCTGCTGGCGCGCATGATCCGCTCGCGCCTCCTTGAGCTGCGCGAACGCGACTTCGTGATCGCGGCGCGCGGCATGGGCGCCGGTCTCCCGCATCTGCTTCTGCGTCACGGCCTGCCGAACTCCATCGATATTCTCGTCGTCTTCGCAACGCTGCAGATCGCCAATTCCATTCTGCTTGAAGCCGGCCTTTCCTTCTTAGGGCTAGGCATCGCCCCGCCCGCCGCGAGCTGGGGCAACATGCTGAATGCCGCCCGCTCGACGGCCGTGTTCGAGCAATATCCCTGGCAATGGCTCTTCCCAGGCGGGGCGCTCGTCCTTGCCGTCCTTGCCATCAACTTCATTGGCGATGGTCTTCGCGATGCCTTCGACCCTCATACCGAGCGAAACTAACCACTGAGAGAAAACGAATATGAGTAAATTCAAGGGTGTTGTTCCCCCCGTCGTCACACCGCTGAAGGCGGATCTCACCGTCGACTACGCCTCCTATACGCGGGTGCTGGAACATCTGATCGAGGCCGGCTGCCACGGCCTCTTCGTGCTCGGCTCAACGAGCGAGGTGGTCTTCCACGACGAGAAAACTCGGCAGGAGATCATCGAACACTCGGCCAAGGTGATCAACGGCCGCGTGCCGCTGATCGTCGGTGTGATCGATCCGACCACCGACCGCGTCATCAACCATGCAGAGATCGCCAAGGCGGCAGGCGCCGATGCGGTCGTCGTCACCGCCCCCTTCTACACCGTCACCAGCCAATCGGAGATCCTCGATCATTTCCGCTATATCCGCGATGCGGTCGACGTGCCGCTGATCGCCTATGACATCCCGGTCTGCGTACATGTGAAGCTGCAACGCCAGACCACCGTCACGCTCGCCCGCGAAGGCGCGATCATCGGTGTCAAGGATTCCAGTGGGGATGACGGCAATTTCCGCTATCTGCTGCTCGATCTTGCCGACCGGAAGGATATCTTCCTGATGACAGGGTCGGAGATCGTCGTCGACAACGCGCTGTTGATGGGCGCGCATGGTGTGGTGCCCGGCATCGCCAATGTCGATCCGCACGGCTATGTCCGTCTTTGGAACGCCGCTCAACGCGGCGACTGGGTCGCGGCGCGCAAGGAGCAGGAGCGCCTCTGCCGGCTCTTCGAGATCGTTTGGGTGGCGCAGGGCCGTGTCAGCGGCGGCGCGTCCGGCATCGGCGCCTTCAAGGCGGCGATGAAGAGCCTGGGGATCATCGATACCGCGCTGATGCCGAGACCGCGCGCCGCCCTCAACGACGCCGAGACCGGCAAAATCAATGATATCCTGCGCGCCACCGGCCTGCTTGCCTGATGATCATGATGCACGAGAGCACTGAGACCATACTGGACATCAAAGGGCTGCGGACGGTCTTCCGTATCCACTCTGGTGCGGTGACCGCGGTCGACAATCTCGACCTTACCGTCGCGGCCGGCGAGACGCTGGCGCTGGTCGGGGAATCCGGCTCCGGCAAATCGGTGACCAGCCTCTCGGTGATCCGCCTGCTGGCGCGTGATATCGGCGCGATCGCGGCCGGCAGCATCCGCTTGAAGCGCAAGTCCGGCCAGGTGAGCGATCTCGTGCCACTGGATGAGAAGGAGATGCGCTCAATTCGCGGCGACGATATCGGCATGATCTTCCAGGAGCCAATGTCGAGCCTCAATCCAGTCTTTACCATCGGCGACCAGATTTCCGAGCCGATCCGCATCCATCGCAGGGCAAGCAACAGAACAGCGATGGATGCGGCTATCGGACTTCTCGATAGCGTGGGCATTCCCGATGCCAGACGCCGCGCCGGCCAATATCCGCATGAGCTTTCGGGCGGCATGCGCCAGCGCGCGACCATCGCCATGGCGCTTGCCTGCGACCCAACACTGCTGATCGCCGACGAGCCGACGACGGCGCTCGATGTCACCATACAGGCGCAGATCCTCGACCTGTTGCGAACACTGCAACGCGAGCGCGGCATGGCCATGCTGTTCGTCACGCACAATCTCGGCGTGGTCGCCGAAATCGCCCATCGGGTGGCGGTCATGTATGCCGGCCGGATTGTCGAGACCGGGCCGGTGGGCGAAGTTTTCCGCAATCCGAGGCACCCTTATACCGTCGGGTTGCTAGCCTCGATGCCAAGGCTCGGCGATGCCAGCCGCATGAAGCAGGCCGGCGAAAAGCTCGCTGCCATTCCGGGCATGGTGCCTACCCTCATGAACATGCCGGCCGGCTGCTCCTTCGCGCCGCGCTGCACGTTCGCGATCGACGCCTGTCGCGCCACCGTGCCTCCTCTCGCCGAGGTCAATCCGCATCATCAAAGCCGTTGTATCCGCTGGCAGGAGATCTAGATGAACGAGCCCCTGCTCTCCGTTCGCAATCTCGCGAAGCACTATACGACCCGCGGCACGAAGACCTCCGTCCTGCAGGATATCTCCTTCGAGATCGGCAGGGGCGAAGTGGTCGGCCTCGTCGGCGAATCCGGCAGCGGCAAGACGACGATCGGCCGGTCGGTCCTGCGCCTCATCGAACCCTCGGCAGGCAGCATCCGTTTCGACGGCATCGCCCTAACCACCCTCTCAGCATCGGCGATGCGGCGGATTCGGCCGCGCATGCAATACATTTTCCAGGACCCGTTCGCGAGCCTCTCGCCCCGCATGACGATCGGCGAAATCCTCACCGAGGGCCTGACGATCCAGGGTATCGGCACTTCGAAGGAGCAGCTAGATCGTGCTCAAAGCGCGCTCGAGCAAGTGGATCTGCCGGCCGATGCCATCCATCGCTACGTCCATGAATTTTCCGGCGGCCAGCGCCAGCGCATTGGCATTGCGAGGGCACTCACCCTCGCGCCGGATTTCCTGGTGGCCGACGAGCCGGTATCAGCCCTCGACGTGTCGATCCAGGCGCAGGTCATCAACCTCTTGCGCGATCTGCAGCAGCGCCTCGGCCTCACCATGCTCTTCATCTCGCATGATCTCGCCGTGGTCGAATATATCTGCGACCGGATCATCGTGCTCTATCTCGGACGCATCATGGAGATCGCGCCGAGCAGCGAGCTCTATGTCTCGCCGCAGCACCCCTATACGCGAGCCCTGCTTTCGGCGATCCCCTCGCCCGATCCGGATGCGCGGTGTGACCGGCAGATCCTCAAGGGCGATATTCCAAGCCCCGCCAACCCGCCCAGCGGCTGCGTCTTCCGCACCCGCTGTCCCAATGCGCTGCCGGCCTGCGCCAACGCCGTGCCGAAGCTGCGGGAAATCTCGCCCGGTCATTTCAAGTCCTGCTTCCGCGACGATCTCTCCGATTGAGGCGTTGCCTGCTCCCATTTCTGCCGTTTATGGTGATGGAGGCAGCATCGTGAGGGGGCAGCATTGAGCGGAAAAGGGATAACGATCAGGCACATCAGCGCCGACGAGTTCGACATTTTTCGACGGATTCGCCTGGAGGCCCTTCATGCCGAGCCGTCTTCTTTCGCGAGTAGCGCGCAGGACTGGGAGGTGCTGGCCGACGAGGAATGGCGCCGGCGGCTGAGCGATCCCGTTTTCGTGGCGTTTCGGGGCGATCAGCCTGTCGGCGTGATGGGGCTATTACTTCAGCGATCAAGCAAGATGGCGCATCGCGCCACGCTGATCATGGTCTATGTGCACAAAGATCTGCGGGGCGTAGGTCTTGCGAAGGATCTCCTCGGCACCGTGATCGCCTACGCACTGAACGAGGGCATTGTGCAGCTCGAACTGGTCGTCAGCGCGGAAAATCCAAAGGCAATCAGTTTCTATCGCCGGGAAGGCTTCTCTGAAATCGGCAGAATTCCCGGCGGGGTCCGCCATAACGGCCGGGAAATCGACGACATCATGATGGCGCGGCGGCTTACTAGATAATCAAGCAATCAGCCCCTTCATCGGGGCCACGAAGCCCGATCCCGGGAAGACATCGCGGGCCAATGTGGCGGGGGAAGCACCGAGCAAGTCGACGGCAATGCCCTTTATCACGGCACGCAGATCCGTCGTGGCGGCAAGATCGCGGCCGTCGCGCAGTTGCGCTTCCTTCAGGCCCGGCCAATCAGCGATGACGCGTCCTCCCTTGATCGCGCCGCCGGCGAGGAAGGCTGTCGTGCCGGTGCCATGATCGGTGCCCTCCGTGCCGTTGATCCGCGCGGTGCGCCCGAATTCCGTCGCGACGACGATCGCGGTATCCTTCCAGCTTGGCCCGAGCTCCTGCTCGAAGGCGGCCAGCGAGTTGTCGAGGCCGGTTAGCAGCCGCGTCAGGCGGCCAATTTCCCCTGCATGCGTATCCCATCCTTCGAAGGCGAGCGCTGCGACACGCGGTCCGTCGTCCTGCGCGAGCAGGCGTGCGGCCCCTCTTGCCATCTGCTCCATCCCAGCGGGGTCTCCCGGACCACCCCGGGCTTTAACGTCAACGCCAGCCGCAATCTTGCCCGTGGCAATGCCCTCGGCCAGTATGTTTGCAAAAAGAGGATCGGTATGGGTGTAGAGATCCATCAGGCGGGGCGGAAGGTCCGCACTGACGGGCTGCAGGCTCGACGGCGACCAGCCGAGAACGGGCGCATTGCCGCGAATGACCAGCGGCGCGTTCGCGCCAACTGCGAGCCCGCGGAGAGTGGCGCCCGGTGCGACCTTGTCGCCTTTCGGAAGACCTTCGAGCATACGGTTCAGCCAGCCGGAATCCACCCGGCCCGGCGTTTCATAGCCGGATTCCAGCACATCCTGACCGTCGAAATGCGAGCGGTCGCGATAGGACGTGGCGTTGGCATGGACGACGGCGGCCTGTCCCGCCCGATAAAGCCGGTTGAAATTGGGCATCGAGGGATGCAGGGCAAAGAAGTCGTCCAGCGGAAGGGCCGCATTAGGCCCGCTGATCGTCATCGCGATCGACTGGCGCAAGGATTCGTAGTCGGGATCGCCGATCGGCGGGACTGCAGTCAGACCATCAAGGGCGCCGCGCAGGATGATGGTGATGAAGCGTGGATCGCGACCGCCGGCGGCATGGGCAAAACGCGGGATAAAAGCCCAGGCGAACAAGGCGCCCGAAGCTCCAAGTACGGCACGGCGGGTGGGTGTTACGAGTTCACAGGTCATGATCAACGCCTCTGAAATTCGGGGGAAAGATAGGCAATCGCGAGACCCTGGCTGCGGGTTTCCGCGCGCGACACAGCCCGCAAGGTTTCGTCGGAAAGAAGCGGTCCGAGGCTATCGGAGACGAAGCGACGGGGATCGACCTGCGGGGGCGCCGCGTTGGCGATCGTGTTGGCGACATCCATTCGGGTGCTGAGCCCCTGGCCGGACGCCCAGGCGTCGACCGTGTCGGGAAATCCATTCGGGCCGGACGGCGCCCAGAACGGCTGGCCCATGGCGGCCAGGGCACCGACGATGACATTGGGTTTCGGCTTCTCGCCGCTGGCGCGCAAAAGCGCGATGACGAATTCGAGTGGCGACCGGATCTTGACCAGTTTCGGATCCCAGGCTTCGTCGGACCCCAGCAGCGCCAGATAGACCGCTGAGAGATCACCATCGGTTTTGCTGTATGTCGCGGAAAGCTTTTCAACGAGCGCCGGCGGCGGGACGTCCGAAACGAAGTGCCGAACGAGTTTCGTGGCAATATGCCTTGCCGTCGCCGGATGGCGCGAGAGATCATGCAACGCCTCCCTGCCCTGTCCGAAGCCATGATCGGCATAGGTAAGACCCAGGAGTGTCTGGTCGCCCGGCTCGTGGGCATTGGCATTGAAGGCGAAGGTACCGGACGCACCCAAGGGCGACTGACCGCGCACGACCGTCCAGCCGGTGATGATCCTTGCAAGCGTCGTGACATCGGCCTGCGTATAACCGCCATCCACGCCCAGCGTGTGGAGTTCAAGCGTCTCGCGGGCGAGATTCTCGTTCAGCCCGCGCTTTCCCTTCGCATTCGCCTTTGAATCCGGGCCAATCGACTGTCGGTTGTCGAGGAAGGTCAGCATGGCGGGATGGGTCTCGACGGCCAACAGCATGTCGGAGAAGCGCCTGAAGACATGAGGCCGGATGGCTTCCCGCTCGAATGCGCCGGCCAGGATATGAACCTCCTCGCCGCTCGATGTCGAAACCGCGAAATGGTTCGCCCAGAACATTGCCAGGCGTTCGCCGAAACCGATCAGCGGCTGACGGATAGTGCCGTTGAAGCGTGCCTCGGCTTCGGCCAGGAAAACCTGCTGCGGAAGATAGGCTGCAGCAGGTGGCGGTGGACTTGCCATGGCCTTCGGCATAGGTGCCGATTGGCCCGGCTGGCCTGCCTTCATGTCGCCACCCGACATTGCCGGTTGCGGACCCTGGCTGGTCGTCACCGGAGGCGCGGCGACTGCGACCGGCTGTGCCCTTGCTTGTTTGCGCTGCTCCTGAAAATCATAGAGAGCCACAAGAAGATCGGCCGTGGGTTTCAGCTCCACACCCACAGGCACCGGCACGAAACGTTCGGTGATCTCTTCCCGCAACGCGCCACGTGGGTCCGATGCTATGGCGGCGACGCCATTGCTGTCGGCGCCGAGCCCAAAGCGCGAAAGGGCTATTGCGGCATAAACCTCATTTGACGGTTGCGTCATGTCCTTGCCAACTCCTGCGTCAACTATCCGTTTAAACGCAGGCAACCGGCCGATCCGTCGGCCGGCAAATGTGATCATTTTGCGGCAGGGGGTTTCGGGACGCTGCGGCGGATCAGGCTTTCCGCGAGCGTACGGCGCTCGTCATAGGACAGCGTGGCGGCAAAATCGACGGCGCGCTGCTCGAGCTTTGCGCGCAGGGCGATATCGGCGTTGCGGGCTCTCGCCAGTGCCGCAGACAGCGCCTCGGCATCGAGGGTCGGCTGCCCCAAAAGGGAGGCCGCATCTATTTTCGCCTGCTGAGATTCCAGTACACTTGGCCGCTCCGCCTTGCGCGCATCATTGAGCGCCTGGCGGAAGGCTTTTTTCTGCCCGGAAGGAAGTTGCTCGCCGGCAAGCGGCAGCGTCTCGACGTGGGTCTGCGTGCTGCTGATCCAGGTCAGTCCACCACCTGCCAAAGCGCCGATCAGGAAGGTGTTCAGCACCAGCAGAGATAGGGCGAATATCCGAAAGCCGCGTTCGGTCATTGGGTGTCCTGCGCCGTATTCGCGTCGGTTCCGATATCACCGAAAACCGTTGTCGTTTGGTCCGTGGCGACCGTCGTGTCGGAAGTCACACTTGGTGCCAGAACCGCGATGGCAATACTTCCTGCCAGCGCGCCGGCAATGCCCACGCCGACAAGGCCGATACCGGCGGAGGAAAAGCGAAACCACCTGCGCATCCGGGACCTCCGGACAAGCTGCGTGAGAATCCTATCTCCGAGACCGTCATTCCTCGCCTTCAGCGCATAGGCGTCGAGCAGCTGATCCAGGCCGCCGGCAGCCGCGAGTGCGGACAATCCCGCAGGCGTCTTTGCGAACGTCTCGGCCAAGGCCCGCTCCTCTTCGGGCCATCGATCGATCGTGCCTCCATATGCCGCAGCCAGGGCGGCAAATCGATCGGCGTTCATGGCCGTCTCGACATATTCAATCATCGATCCGCTCCTTCAACAACAGCGTTTGCAGCGAGCGCCTTCCGCGCGCGAGCAGGCTTTCCAATGCATCCACACTGATCTCCATGATCGCCGCCGCCTCCGCGTTCGACATCGCCTGATAGTAAACCAAAATGATCGCCTCCCGCTGGCGCGGCGCGATCATCTGCATGGCCCACTCCACGCGCTTGCCCGGATCGTCTTCGCTCAACATGCCAGCATCCGGCGCGGGACCCTCATAGGGGACGTCGGGCGGATCCTCGGCGATCACATGCTTGCGGCGGCGCAGGCGGTCATAGCAAAGATTGATCGTCACACGATGGATCCAGGTGCTGAAGCGCGCATTGCGCTGCCGCCAGCCGCCGGCGTTGCGCCAGACACGCAGGAATGTTTCCTGCGCCACATCCTCGGCCTCATTGGCGTCACCGAGCATGCGTGTCGCCACAGCCAGAATGCGCGGCAACTGCCGTGATATCAGGGCGCGGGTTGCCTTGACATCGCCGGCCGCGACGCGGCCAAGCAAATCCTCGTCCGGATCACCATTTTTGGGTGAGCGATCCCCATTCATTGCCAATCGCCACCATCCGGATTTCGCGCGACGTCCCCATAGCACGCCTGCTCCTCGCCGATGACAAGGGCTTCGAGCCCATCGATCAGATCCGGTGACCTCAGGCTATGTGGTTGCGATGTCTCCGACAGGCCGGTCTTTTCCTTCGAAAGCGAATGGACGTATTTCGGCTTTAACGGCTGACCGACGAAAATCCGTCGGTCGCACTCTGTCAATTTTCAGGAAGGCGTAAGCCACGCCCTCAAGATCAAGACGCCGCTTGTTCGATCTCGCAAAAAGAAGCGAGGATGCGGACCCAGGAGCGGATGCCCTTATGAAAGCTCGAAAGGTCGTATTTCTCATTCGGGCTGTGAATACGATTGTCGAAACGGGCAAAGCCGACCAGAAGGGCGTCGCAGCCGAGGCGTCGTTTAAATTCGCCGATGATCGGGATGGAGCCGCCGGTACCGGCAAGAGCCGCCTCGCGCTGCCATTCGACGGTCAGAGCTTCCAGCGTCTTGCGCAGAAATGGGCTGTCGAGCGGCATGGTGGTAGCAGGCGCCAAGCCATACTCCTTGAAGCTGACCGAACAGTCCGATGGAATGCGCGCCCACACATGCGCCTGGAATGCGTCACGGATAGCGACGGGATCCTGCCCCTCGACCAGGCGGAAGGAGATCTTGGCGCTCGCCTTTGCCGGAATGACCGTCTTGAAGCCATCGCCGGTATAGCCGCCGCTCATGCCGTTGATCTCGCAGCTCGGCCTCGCCCAGACCTGCTCAAGGATCGAGCGGTCTTTTTCGCCCGCCGGGATCGAAAGGCCGATATCATGCAGGAAGCCGTCTTCATCGAAGGGCAGGCTCTTCCATTGCGCCTTAACGGCCTCGGGCAATTCCCGGACGCCGTCATAAAAGCCGGCAATCGCCACGCCGCCGTCCGGCGTCCGTAGGCTGGCAACGATCTCCGACAGGACCTGCAGCGCATTGCGGGCGGCATTGCCGAACATGCCGGAGTGAAGGTCTCGATCGGCGCAGGTGATTTCGATTTCCTGGCTGACGAGACCGCGCAGCATGGTCGTCACGGCCGGCGTGTCGTGGTCCCACATGTCGGTATCGCAGACCAAAACCGTGTCAGAGGCAAGTTCGGATGCGGTTCTGTCGAGGAAGGGAGCAAGGCTAGGGCTGCCGGCCTCTTCCTCCCCTTCGAAGAGAATGCTGACCTGGATCGGCAGCGTTCCGGTCACGGATTTCCACGCCCGGCAAGCCTCGACGAAGGTCATTAACTGCCCTTTGTCGTCGGAGGCGCCGCGCGCGACGATCGCCGTGTCTCCATTCTCCATGGGCTGCAGCACCGGTTCGAAAGGGTCGGTCTTCCAAAGCGGCAGCGGATCGACCGGCTGGACGTCGTAATGCCCATAAAACAGAACATGCGGCCCACCAGCCCGTTTTTCATGGCCGACAACCATCGGATGGCCGCTGGTGTCACGTACCGATGCATCGAAGCCAATCGTGGCCAGATCGCTTGAAAGCCATTCGGCTGCCCGACGGCAATCATCGCGGTAGGCAGGATCGGTGGAGACGCTGGGGATGCGGATGAGATCGAACAGCCGTTGCAGGCTCTGATCCATTGTCTGATCGACATGAGACAGCACGGCTTCGATCTGATCGTTAGTGGGCTTTGGCATTTGGGCATTCCTGGCTGTGGGAAAAGCGGCATTTGCAGGGTTTGGGAGACGATGCCGCCGGCTACGACTTCGGGGCATCGTAGCATCAACCGGCCCGTCATCAAGATGCAGGATCACGCCAGACCCTGCCTAAACAAGCTTTCTCCGCGAGATTTTTTCACGCTTCGACGCGGACATAAGATTCAGGCTATACAACTAACATGTTAGTCTGTATGTACTGACAACATATCCGGGAGGAATGGAACTTGTCGCAGAAATTTGGCCTATCAGTCGCGCTCACCACACCCTTCGACAGCAACGGCGATATCGCCATCGGCCCGATGATCAAGCAGGCCAAGCTGAGCCTTACATCTGGATGTTCCAGTGTCACGCTTTTCGGCACCACCGGCGAGGGATCCTCGATCGGCACGCAGGAGCGTGAAGAGGTGCTCGACGGCTTCCTGGATTTGGGGATCGCAGCAAACCACATCATCGTCGGCGTCATGGCGGATTCCGTCGAGGACGCTGCCGCCCAAACCGGATCGGCACTTTCCAAGGGCGTGCGCAATATCCTGCTGGCACCGCCCTTCTACTTCAAGAATGTCAGCGACGAGGGCCTGTTCCGCTGGTTTTCGGCAGTCTTTGCGCGGCTCGGAAACAAAGCGCGCGACATTATCGTCTACAACATTCCCTCCGTCACCATGGTGCCGCTCTCCGTGGCGCTGATCGGCCGTTTGCGCAGCGCCTTTCCGGGCGTTGTCACCGGCGTCAAAGATTCCTCCGGCGATTGGCCTTACACGGAGGCGCTTCTGAAGGCGCATAGCGACCTCATCATCCTGATCGGTGATGAACGCCATCTGGCCAAAGGCGTTCGGCTGGGCGGTCAGGGCGCGATTTCGGGGATGGCGAATTTCGTACCCCATGAAGTCCGGCTCATGGCTGAAGAGGGAAAGGATGACCCGCGCGTCGAGGATTTTGTCCTGGAATTGCTGAAATATCCGGTGACGGCGGCAGTCAAGGTCATGGTGGCGCAACTCTCCGGAGACGAAATCTGGCTTGCAGTTCGCCCGCCGCTGGTTTCAATATCCGGCGAAGGACGGAATCATCTGGCCGGCGCATTCAATGCGCTTTTCAGATCCAAAGCCGCTTAGGCAAACCGGACAGGGAGGGGGACGAATGGACGGCATGAACGAGCAGCCGACATTGCGGGAAAAAGCCTATGCGAGCTTTACCCAGCATCTGCTTGCCCGTGATGTACGTCCCGGTGAATTCGTCTCGCAGCGCAGGCTCGTGGAGCTGACCGGCCTGCCGCTCGGCGCCATCCGCGAGCTGATCCCGCGGCTGGAGGCCGAAGGCCTGATTAAGACCGTGCCGCAGCGCGGCCTGCAGATCGCCCATATCGATCTCGACCTTATCCGCGAAGCGTTTCAGCTCCGCATTTTTCTGGAGAAGGAAGCCGTCGCGCTCTTTACCCGTTCGGCTTCGGACGAAACCATTGCCGGGCTCCTGAAGCAGCACCGCGATATTGCCGATGCCATCCAGGCCGGCGATACGTCACAAGAGCTCGAACTCCATGCGCAATCGGTCGATTGGGGCATGCATGATGCCTTTATCGATGCACTCGGTAACACCATTATTTCGAATGCCTATCGCGTCAATTCGATCAAGATGCGGCTGATCAGCCAGGACCGGTTCCGGATCAACGGACATGTCGGACCGGTCATGGTCGAACATATCAAGGTGCTTGAGGCGATCCAAAGACGATCGGCGGAAGATGCCGTCGCATCGCTCGTTTCGCACATCAACGGGGCAAGAGACCGCGCATTGAAGATTTGAATGAAACAGGCCGCGAATGAGGAGATTTTCGGCCAAAGGAGGAGGAACAACATGTCATCGTCATTCATCAATCCCACGCGCCGCCATTTCATGGCGGGCACAGCAGCTTTAGGGGCAGCAAGCCTGCTCGGCGTCCGCTCCGCATCGGCGGCCGTGGACTGGAAGCGCTTTTCCGGAACGACGCTGGAAGTCAATCTGGTCAAAAGCCCGCGCAGCGAAATCATCATCAAGTACCTCAGCGAATTCGAGGCGCTGACCGGCATCAAGGTCAATGCCGAAGCAACGCCGGAACAGCAGCAGCGTCAGAAGACGACGATCGAGCTCAGCTCCGGAAAGCCGAGCTTCGACGTGGTGCATCTGAGCTATCATGTGCAGAAGCGCCAATTCGAAAAAGGCGGCTGGCTCGCCGACATCAGCGGTTTCCTGAAGGATCCGTCCCTGACGGATCCTTCGCTGACATTAGGCGACTTTGCAGAAGCCGGCATGAAATTCGCCAAGGATTCCGATGGCGTTCTGCGCTCCCTGCCCTTCTCGGTCGATTACTGGATCGTCTACTGGAACAAGACGCTCTTCGAAAAGAAGGGGCTTGCCTACCCTGAGACCTTCGAGGACATGGCCAAGGCCGCTGAAGCGCTGACGGATAAATCGACCAATACCTACGGCTTCGTTGCCCGCGGACTGAAGAATGCCAATACGCCGGTCTGGACCGCCTTCATGCTCGGCTATGGCATAACGCCGCTGTCTGCGGACGGCAAGTTGCGCACCACATCGCCGGAAGCAGTGGAGGCCGCCAAGCTCTATCAGCGCCTGATGACCAAGGCGGCACCTCCCGGAGTTTCCGGGTTCAACTGGGCCGAGTCCCAATCCGCGTTCCTGCAGGGCAAGATCGGCATGTGGTTCGATGGCGTCGGCTTTGCGCCGCCGATCGAAAACCCGGAAAAGTCTCGCGTCGTCGGCCAGGTCGGCTATAGCGTCATCCCCAAGGGACCTGCCGGACAAGCAGCCGCCACCTTCGGCGACGGCATCGGCGTGACTGCGGCAAGCCAGAAGAAGGAGGCCGCCTATCTCTTCTGCCAATGGGTGATCTCGCACGAGATGGGTGCGCGGCTGTTGCAGGCCGGCGCCGGCGTGCCGTTCCGCCAGTCCGTCCTTGAAGACATGAAAGTCCGCGAGGGCGTCAAGATGCCTGGGGCCTGGCTGGATGCCGTCGTCGGTTCCGGCAAGGTCTCGGCACTCGGCCTGCCCGTCATCATCCCGGTCACCGAATTCCGCGACATCTACGGCGTGGCGCTCACCAACATGATCGGCGGCGCGGATCCGGCAACCGAACTGAAGAATGCAACCGCACAGTTCGAGCCAGTGCTGGCGCGAAGCGAGGGGTGATGGCGTCCGTGAGCATCGAGAATACCACGGCGACCGCCGCGAAGAAGAGGAGCAAACCCAGAGGAGGGCTTGTTCCCAACTATTGGCCCTTCGTCATCCCCGCTCTGGTAGTCATCGCCGCGGTGATCGTTTTTCCGTGGATCTTTACCCTATGGATGAGCGTGAATAGCTGGACGCTCGGGCAATCCCAGAGCTTTGCGGGCCTTGCAAACTACGCCCGCCTGGCAACGGACATGCGGTTCTGGGAGGCGCTGTGGCATACGGTGCTTTATACCGGCCTCTCCGTCATCGCGCCGGTTTTCTTAGGGACCCTTGCCGCCCTGATATTCGATGCGCAATTCCCGTTGCGCGGTTTCCTGCGCGGCATTTTCGTCATGCCGATGATGGCGACGCCTGTCGCTATCGCGCTCGTCTGGACGATGATGCTTCATCCCCAGCTCGGCGTGCTCAACTATCTCCTGTCCTTCGTCGGCATCGGCCCGCAGGAATGGATCTACAATCAGGTCAGCGTCATCCCGTCGCTGGTGCTGGTGGAAACATGGCAATGGACACCGCTTGTCATGCTGATCGTGCTCGGTGGTCTCGCCGCTGTGCCACGCGAGCCTTATGAAAGTGCGGAGATCGACGGCGCCAATGTGTGGCAGAAGTTCCGCTATCTCACCCTGCCGATGATCGCGCCCTTCCTGATGATCGCCGTCATCATCCGCAGCATCGATGCGGTGAAAAGCTTCGACATCATCTATGCGATGACGCAGGGCGGGCCGGGAACTGCCTCCGAGACGATCAACATCTATCTCTACAACACCGCCTTTTCCTATTACGACATCGGCTACGGCTCGGCCATGGCGGTCGTCTTCTTCATCCTCATCGTCGCGCTCTCCTTCGTCCTGCTGATGGCGAGACAGCGCGCGAACTGGTCGGACACGGAGACACGATGATGAAACGCAAGACGCTCGACAAGATCGGTCTTCTCTTCGTGGCGCTGGTGATGATTTCGCCGGTAGTGCTGTTCTTCCTGTGGATGATCTCGCTTTCGCTGAAGTACGAGATCGATAACGGCGCCTATCCGCCGATTTTCATTCCCGAGCGCTTCGCCTGGTCGAACTACGTCAAGGTTTTCGAGGAGAACAACTTCTTCCTCTATTTCTGGAACTCCATTCTGGTGACTGGGGCCGCGACCTTGCTTGCTCTGCTGATCGGCGTTCCCGCCGGCTACGGTATTGCGCGGCTGAAGGCGGAGAGGTCGGCGGTCGTCATCATGATCGCCCGCATGACGCCCGGCCTCTCCTTCCTCATTCCGCTGTTCCTGCTCTTCCAATGGCTGAACCTTTTGGGAACGCTCTGGCCGCAGATCATCATTCATCTCGTCGTGACGGTCCCGATCGTCGTCTGGATCATGATCGGCTATTTCGAGACGACCCCGATGGAATTGGAGGAGGCGGCCAGCATCGATGGCGCGACGCCGTGGCAGGTCTTCCGGCTGGTGGCGCTCCCGATCGCCAAGCCGGGGATCGTCGTTGCTTTTATCCTCTCGGTCATCTTTTCGTGGAACAATTTCGTCTTCGGCATCGTGCTTGCCAGCCGCGAGACGCGCACCCTGCCGGTTGCCGTCTACAACATGCTGTCCTTCGAGCAGGTAAGCTGGGGGCCGCTGGCGGCCGCCGCGCTGATCGTCACGCTACCGGTGCTGGTTCTCACAATATTTGCCCAGAAGCAGATCGTTGCCGGCCTCACCGCCGGCGCCGTCAAGGGCGGCTGAACTCCCTTTCGAACAGGATCCAATCATGGCACCCGTGAACATACAAAACATCCAGAAGCGCTTCGGCCAGGTCAAGGTCATCCATGATATCAGCGTCGATATCGCCGATGGCGAATTCGTCGTTCTCGTCGGCCCGTCGGGCTGCGGCAAGTCGACATTGCTGCGCATGATCGCGGGGCTGGAGGAGGTGAGCGACGGCGAGATCCGTATCGGCGCTCGCGAGGTCAGTAACCTGCCGGCGCGCGATCGCGACATCGCCATGGTGTTCCAGAACTATGCCCTCTACCCGCATATGACGGTTGCCGAAAACCTGGGTTTTGCATTGAAGCTGCGGAAAGCCAGCCCTTCGGAGATTTCAGCGAAAGTGGAGAAGGCGGCCGGCATTCTCGGCCTTGAAGCGCTGCTCGACCGCTTTCCGCGCCAGCTTTCCGGCGGACAACGCCAGCGTGTAGCCATGGGTCGTGCCCTGGTGCGCGATCCCCAGGTCTTCCTGTTCGACGAGCCGCTCTCCAACCTTGATGCGAAGCTCCGCGTACAGATGCGCGCCGAGATCAAATCCATGCATCAGCGCGTCGGCACGACGACGATCTATGTGACGCATGACCAGGTCGAGGCGATGACGATGGCCGACAAGATCGTCGTGCTTCATGGCGGCCTGATCGAGCAGATCGGTGCGCCGCTCGACCTTTATGACCGCCCGGCCAATCTCTTCGTCGCCGGCTTCATCGGCTCGCCGGCAATGAATTTTATCGACGGAAAAATCGAAGAGGGCGTGTTCCGCAGCGACAAGGGGCTTATCCTGCCTCTGCCCGAGGGGCTGCCGATCTCGCGGTATGGCGGGCAACCGCTGGTCTACGGCATCCGGCCCGAACATATCCGCGCGGCAAGCGGCGGCATTTCGGGACGGGTCGAGATCGTCGAGGGCACGGGATCGGAGATTTACGCCAAGCTCGATTGCAGCGGCCAGGAAATATCCTGCCTCTTCCGCGAACGGCTCGATATTCGCTTCGGCGACACGGTCGGCATCGCGATCGATGCAGGTAGCGTGCATCTGTTCGACAAGGCGAACGGCAAGCGGCTTTGATGTCTTCTTCGATTTTCGATCCGCCGACAGGTGCGCCGAGACACGTCCTCTGCGTCGGCGCGGCTGTTCTCGACGCGCTGTTTCGTGTCCACACACTGCCGTCAGGACAAGGGAAAGTCCTGCCCCACGAGATGCTGCAGATCGCCGAGGGCATGGCGTCAAGTGCGGCCTTTGCGGTCGCGCGTCTTGGCGGCAAGGCAAGCCTATGGGGCGCGGTGGGCGACGACGAGACCGGCGAGCGGATTGTCCGCGACCTCGGGGAAGCCGGTATCATCACCGATGGCATGCTGCGCGTCGAGGGAGCGCGCTCGGCGCTGTCGACAATCCTGATCGATGACGATGGCGAGCGGTTGATCGTACCCTTTTACGATCCCAGACTGCATGAGACGGTGAAGCCGGTCACGCCGGACGATATCGCGGCTGTCGACGCCGTCCTGGTCGATGTCCGCTGGCCGGCGCTCGCGCTAAAGGTCCTGCAAGCGGCAAGAGATGCCGGCAAGCCCGCCATCCTCGACGGGGATGTCGCGCCCGATGGCACTATCGAACGACTGGCGCCCGCGGCAAGCCATATCGTATTTTCCGAACCGGCAGCACAACGGCTCACTGGCGCGAACGATGTCGCGGAAATGGTCCGGTATCTGAAACAGAGATTCAGCCACGCCTTCATCAGCGTGACCGCCGGCGCTGCTGGCAGCTACTGGTTTGACGATGAAAACGGCGAGATCGAGCATTGGCCGGCCCTTGCCATCAAGGCCGTCGATACGCTTGCGGCCGGCGATATCTTCCACGGTGCGTTTGCCCTTGCCATCGCGGAGGGCAAACCGCCGAAGGACGCGATCCGGCTTTCATCGATTGCCGCTGCGCTCAAATGCGAGGTGTTCGGCGGCCGTTCAGGCGCACCGACACGATCACAAGTTATCGCCCGGGCAGGTCATCAGCCAACTAGCTGACGCTTTCCATCGTCGCCTCCAGGAGCAGCCGAGTACCGTTGATGGCATCGGCCGGCTCAACATATTCGGCCTCGTTATGGCTGATACCATCGCGGCAGGGCACGAAAATCATCGCGGCAGGCGCCACCCGGGCGATGAACAGGGCATCATGAAATGCGCCGGAAATCATCCGCTTGCAGGGCAATTCAAGTGCCTTTGCCGCCGCCTCGATCCGATCTGTCATGACCTTTGAGAACGAGCCAGGCGGCATATCGAAAGATGTTGATATCTCGACGCTGCATCGCTGAGACGCTGCCGCCTCTTCGCAGGCCGCACGAACTCTTGCTTCGATGGCTGCCAGGGTCACCGCATCCGGATGCCGGATATCGACGGTAAAGGTCACCCGATCCGGAATGGCATTGATCGAACCCGGATGGGCCGAAAACCGCCCGACGGTCAGCCGTGCATCGTCGTCCTGTGGCATGACCGACATCTGCAGCCGGTTCAGCGCCGCAGTTGCCGCAACCATCGGATCACGCCGATAGGCAAGCGAGGTGGTGCCGGCATGGCCAGCACTTCCTGAGAAGGTCACGGTCAGCCATCGCGTGCCTTGAACGGCGGTGACGACACCGGCTGCCAGACCTTCACGCTCAAGCGAAGGCCCCTGCTCGATATGCAGTTCGAGATAAGCGGAGATCGGCGCGCCAAAGGCGCGCATCTTGGCTTCCGGCAGGGCCGCGAGCGTCGCCGCGAGCTCTTCCCCGAAACTTGCGCCATCACTTGCGGTCACAGACTGAAAATCGTCCGGATGTGCCGCACCGACAAAGGCCATCGACCCCATGACGCCGGGCGCAAAGCGGCTACCCTCTTCATTCGTCCAGGCAACGACTTCTATGGCGACCTCCGTCTCATGGCCCGCATCCTCCAAAGCCTCCAGCACTTCGAAAGCGGCAAGCGTGCCCAGCGCGCCGTCGAAGCGGCCGCCTGTCGGCTGGCTGTCGAGATGACTGCCGATCAGCATCGGCGGCAGTGCCGGATTGCGGCCCTCACGACGGATGAAGAGATTGGCGATCGCATCCTGAAAGATCTTAAAGCCACGCGCCGCTGAGAGATCAGCGAGAAGACGCCGCGCTGCCCGGTCTTCACTGCTCAATGCCTGCCGGTTGACCCCACCGGCCTTTGTCTTGCCAATTTCGGCGAATTCGCTCAAACGGCGAAGCAGACGCTCGCCGTTGACCTCAGGCCTGCCTCTCATCGGCGCAATCCGGCGATGAAGGCCTCGACCCTTTTCAGATCGACGGCATTCCACCAGACGCCATCATGTTTGAGCGAGCTTGCGACGATAACGCCATCGACGATATCGAGAATGTCATTGGCATTCTCCGGCGTGACACCGCTGCCAACAAGTGTCGGCAGACCCGCCGCTTCCTTGATCATCCGGATATAACCGAGATCGGCGGCATGGCCGGTGCGCTGGCCGGTCGCGATCACGGCATCCGCATCGAAGAAGACCAGATCCTTCACCTGCTCCTCGACCGGCCTGTCGGCAACGATTGCGTGCGCCCCGTGCTTGACATGGACATCGGCAAAAATCTTGATGCCGTTTGCCCGCAACTTGGCGCGAAAACGCATCGCGCGCGCCGCCTCGCCTTCGATGAAGCCTTCATTGGCGACATAGGCATTGGCCCATTGATTGACGCGCACGAAGCCAGCTCCGGACGCACTGGCGATGGACAAAGCCGGAATGGCGGCATTGGCCAGAACGTTGATACCGATCGGGCGACCCAGCTCCCGGCGGATGCGATCGGACACGACTGACATATAGGCTGCGGTCTCCGGCCCGATATCATCGGGCTTCGAGAACGGGATATCGCCGTGATTTTCGACGATGACACCGTCGCAGCCGCCATGCAGATAGGCTTTGGCGTCGTCGAGGCCGCGTTGATAGATCGCTTCCACCGCCTCGCCGTCGTAGCGCGGCGCGCCGGGCAGAGGTGCCAGATGGACGACGCCGATCACGACCTTCGTCCGGCCGAAGAGCGAGAGAAGTGCATCGCCGGACGCTTGGCCGACAGGCTTCTGGGAGGGTGTCATAGGCTTTCCGCCTCCATTGTGTTCATGAGTTTCGATAGCTCCACCCGGCTCGGGCAGGCTTCCAGTGTCCCAGGACGGCCGACTACCAAAGCGGCAGCCGCAACCGCCAGCCGCGCCGATTGCGCGAGCGGCCACCCCTTCGTCAGGAATCCGGCGAAACATCCGCAAAAGACGTCGCCGGCACCGCTGGTATCGACCACGGCCACCTTGACCGCTGGGATCAGATCGACAGTACCACCTTCCAGCAGGAGACATCCCTCGGCACCCAGCGTGACGATCGCCGCCTTTGCCCCGCGCCGAAGAAGATCCCGCGCGGCCCGCTCGGGATCAGGCTCGCTGGTGATCTCGAATGCCTCGCCTTGATTGACGATGACGATGTCGACCGCCGTAAGATCAGGTGCCGCGCCCGATAAGGGGCTCGGATTGAGGATCGTGGTCGCGCCCACAGTCTTCGCAGCCCGGAGGCACGCATCGGTGACCGTTGCCCTGAGATTGCCCTGCATGACCAGAAAGTCGCCACGAGCGATCAACGCGGCAAGACCTGTCTCCTGCAAGGGGTCGAAATCAGCCGCGCAGGCAACGCCGCTGACGATCAGGTTTTCACCGTCCCGGTTGACGACGATCGTCGATCTGTCGCTTGGCAACGGCTTTTCCGACAACCCGTCCAGATCGAACTCGCCTTTCAGCCGCTCCCTGATGAAGGCGGCGGCGGGATCACTTCCGAGCGGCGCAAAAAACCGGACATCAACACCGGTCCTCGCGGCGGCAACGGCCTGGTTCGCGCCCTTGCCGCCGACACCGTCCGAATGATCGCTCGCATTGAGTGTCTCACCCGGCACCGGAAAACGATCGACCCGAAATGTAGTATCGATGCAGACGTTGCCGACGACATGGACCGGCATGGCGCATCAATCCTTGGCGGTGGCGAAGGCGAGCATCTGTTCGAACAGTGTCTTGTAGCCACTCCAGGCAATGAAGCCTGGCGGCAGCCAGTGCGGCCCGACGTCCGATGTCCAGGCGATGGTGCGCCCCTTGCCATACCGCCCCGTGACCAGCAACGGCAGGGAGCCGTAATCGGAGGAAACCGTCGCCAGAACCTCCGCGTCGTCCTTGACGGTAACTTCGTTGAAACCGAGCAGAACCGGCCAGTCCTTGCCGAGCCCCGCCAGGATCGGGTGGCTCTCGTCGCCAGTGACGACAGGTGCAAACCCTTCCGGCACCTCGACCCGGTCATCGACGGACAAGCATTCTACCGGCAGGACATCCTCGACCGGCGTCTTGCGATAACGCGCACCACCATTGATGCCCTGGAAGCTGTAATAGCCGCCGAACATCAGCAGGCCGCCGCCACCCCGCACATAGTCGCGCAGCAGGCGCAGACGGTTCGGCGTCGTCTTCGAGTGGATCCAGGTATCGGGATGAAGAAGCAGCGTGTTTGCGCCGATATCCGACAGGACAACCGCATCATAGGCGGAT
This sequence comes from Rhizobium rhizogenes NBRC 13257, assembly GCF_000696095.1. Lineage (GTDB taxonomy): Bacteria > Pseudomonadota > Alphaproteobacteria > Rhizobiales > Rhizobiaceae > Rhizobium > Rhizobium rhizogenes. The sequence continues at coordinate 35,167 of NZ_BAYX01000026.1, forward strand.
AGCGCCTCGATGGTCTGCGGGAAATCACGCTGCGCCTCATGCGCCGGCATGAAGGTGACATCGAAGTCGCTGTTCTTCAGTGCGGCCAGCAATTCGTCAGCGCCGGTGTGATAGGTCACGGTCGGAAACTGATCGAAACCCTTGATATGGGTTGCCGTCGATACCCAGGATTCCCCGGCGAGAAGGATCTTCTTCTTGGACATGTATGCTCCTTGCGATGCAGATTTCTTGGCCGGTCAAGCGGCGGAAAAAACGGATTTCGGATTGTCGGTGAGCATGCGGTCGATTGCCGCCTGCTCGACACCATGGCGCAGCAGCCGCGGCACGAAATGCTTGAGGATGTAGCCGTAGCCAAAGCCGCCATAGCGCGTCAGCATGATCTTCAGGAAGACATCCTGCGACAGCAGCAGCCGGTCGACAAAGCCCATGTCGACCAGCGACTGGATGGCACGGGCATTCTCCTCGTCCGACGGCGATTGTGCGTCCTGATCGGCATAATAATAGTCCATGCCGATCATGTCGTATTCGAGAAACGCACCCCGCTCGGCCAGGCTCTTCTGATAGGTGAGATCGTTGTGGCTCGGGTTCATGTGGCAAAGGACAGTGTGCCTGAGATCGGCGCCCTCCTCCTCGACGACATCGAGCACCTTATGCGCCAGCCTCTCCCAGCCGGGAAGATGGATTGAAAGCGGCAGGCCGGTGATGCGGGAAGCGCGGGCAGAGGCGCGGAGTGACTTCAGCTCCTCGGCGGTAAAATCCTTGCTGACGCCCACCTCGCCGATGATACCGGCCATGATATCAGGCTGTTCGGCACCGCCGCCGACATCGTTGACGATGAACTCCGTGATGGCATCAAGGTCCATACCTTTAAGCCATTCGGGATGGGTATGTTCGAGATAGAACCCCGTCCCCATGATGATCTTCATGCCGGACATGCGTGAAATGCGCGCGAGTTTTTCCGGATCGCGGCCGATGCCGATATTGGTCGCTTCGATGACCGTATGGCCGCCGAGCGCCTGGAATTTCTTTAATTCGGCGAGCGCCAGATCGCTATCGTCCAGCGAGACATTGTCGCGGTTCATATAGGGATTCATCCGCAATTCGCCGACGATCTCGATATTGACCTTCTGCTCGGCAATCAGCCTTTCATCGGGATGGCAGGGGCATTTCCAGGTTCGTGCACCGTCGAGCAGGATATGCTCGTGCATGAGCGTGATGCCAAGATCATCGACCGAGACCGGTCCCAGGACCGTCATGGCGGTGCCGGATGCAATGCCGATCGGCGCCCGCTCCGGCGGTGAGGTTTCAAACAGATGATCCATGCTTCATCGGCTCCTGACGGCACCCTTGAAGATCCGGAAGTTCAGCCAGATCGCAATCAGGATGATGGCGCCGGTGACGATCGGCGTGAGAAACGGCGACATATGCGCAAGGATCAGCCCATTGGCGATGACGGCGACAGTCAGCGCACCGAGAACCGTACCCAGGATCGTACCACGCCCGCCGAACAGGCTGGTGCCGCCGAGAACCACCGCGGCGATGACGTCGAGCTCGAAACCCTGGCCGGAATTGGAGGATCCCGAGCCGAGCCGGGCTGCGAGAATGATGCCCGCCAGGGCCGCTGCCGTACCGGACAGCATATAGACGCAGAGGGTGACGAAGCGGGTGTTGACGCCGGCGCGGCGCACCGCCTCGGCATTGGCGCCGACGCCGGTCACATATCGGCCGAAAGGCGTCTGATTGAACACGATATAGGCGAGAACCAGGACAAGGAGCGCGATCAGCGCCGGCACGGGCACGCCCAGAAACCACGCCCTGCCGATTGCCGTAAACGGGCTCTCCGCATCCACCGGGATGGAATAGCCGGCGGTAATCAGCAATGCCAGACCGCGCACGACCGAAAGCCCCGCAAGCGTGACGATGAAGGCCGGAATGCGCTCATAGGCGATGAAGAAGCCCTGCAAGGCACCAACGGCTGCGCCGAGAAGCAACATCAACACGACAACGAGCGGCCAGGCGATACCCGCCTGCAGCGCTGCCGCCGAAAGGGTGGCCGCCAGGGCAAGCACCGATCCGACGGAAAGGTCTATTCCGCCCGTGGTAATGACGAATGTCATCGAGGCAGCGACGATCAGCAGGGGTGCGGACTGTCGAACGACATTCAACAGATTGGGAGCCGTCAGGAAGGCACCGGTAAAGATGGAAAAGAAGACGCAAACGACGAGGAAGAACAGGGCGATCGAAATGATGCTGCCATTGCTCATGATCTTGTCGCGCCATCTGGTCTTGTGGATGCGCGAATGCGGTGCCGCCGCAACGGGCGCATGTGCCGTAGAAGAGGATGTCGTCATGCCTGAGCTCCCTGGTCGTGGCGATGGCCGGCCGAGCGTGCCTGGAATTTACGACCGACGATCAGATTGACGACTTCCTCGATGCTCGTGTCTTCAATCCTGCGTTCCGCGACATTGCGCCCTTCGTACATGACCTGGATGCGGTCACAGACGAGGAACAGATCCTGGAGGCGGTGGGTAATGAGAATGACGCTGACGCCGCGGGCGCTGACCGTCTTGATAAGGTCGAGCACCGCCTCGACTTCGGCAACCGCAAGAGCCGCCGTCGGCTCATCCATGATCAGAACGGAAGGGTTGAACGACGCCGCCCGGCCGATCGCGATCGATTGACGCTGGCCGCCGGACAGGTTTTCCACCTTCAGCCGCGTATCGGCGATGACGATGCCGAGCCGGTCGAGCATGTCACGTGCCTCGTCATGCATCTTCCTGTTGTCGAGAAACGGAAGCCCGAGCACGTGGCGCCGGGGCTCGCGGCCGAGAAAGATATTGCCGGCCACATCGACGCTGTCGCAGAGCGAGAGGTCCTGGTAGACCATCTCGATACGAGCTGCGCGTGAATCGGCGGGGGATGCGAAGCTCACCGTCTTGCCATCGATTTCGATAGACCCGGAATCGGGAATGACCGCCCCGGACAGGACCTTGCTCAAGGTCGACTTGCCGGCACCATTGTCACCGACGAGGCCGAGAACCTCGCCAGGCTTCAGGGTCAGCGATACATTGTCGAGTGTCTGGATCGTCTGGTAGCGTTTGGAGATACCGGTCATCTTGACGCGGTAGATGTCGTCGTTCATGGCGTTTCCACCTGAAAAGAGTATGCTATGCGGATGTCGCGAGAACCGTGGCCGCTCAATGGCCACGGTCGCATATGCGGGCTGCTTACTTGAACATGTCCCGGAACTTGTCGACATTGTCCTTGGTGACGATCGTCACCGGAACATTGATGATCTTGTCGATCGTCCCACCCTTTTTGACCTTGTCAAGCGCCTCGACGGCAGCCTTGCCTTCGCCGGCCGGATCCTGCTGGATGACCGCGGTGACCCAGCCCTGGTCGATGCCCTCGATCGCCTGCTTGGTCAGATCCCAGCCGAACACCTTGATGTCGCCAGTGCGGCCCTGGCTTGTCACGGCCGAAACCGCACCGAGCAATGCCGGCTCGCCGGTCGCATAGAGCGTCGTCATATCGGGATTGGCCGTCATCAGGTTTTCGGCAGCACTGAGCGCGACATCCTGGACATTCTGGCCGTCGACCGTGTCGAGAAAGGTTACCTTCTCGCCGCTGTCGGCAACGGTCTTCTTAAAGCCGTCAAGACGCTGGTTCTGGATGAAGGAGTTGAGCGCGCCGACGACGCCGATCTTGGCCGAGCCGCCCATCTTGCTCTTGACGTAATCAGCATAAAACTTGCCGATATCACCGCCCGCCTTGGTGTTGTCGACACCGACGAAGGCGATATTGTCGCCATCGGGGATCTGCGCATCGATGGCGATGACCGGAATGCCAGCCTTCTTGGCCGCCGTGATCGCCGGCTTCACGCCGTTCACGTCGATCGCGACCAAAATGATGCCGTCGACCTTCTGGGTGATGTAATTCTCGATGGCGTCGTTTTGCGCGCTCGGCACGTTGTTGGCGTTGAAAATGACAAGATCGGCACCGACAGCCTTAGCTGCGGCCTTCGCCCCGTCATTGATCTGATTGAAGAAGAGAGCCTGCTGGTTGATGGTCACCAGCGCGAAAGTTTCGGCGGAAGCGGATGCAGAGCCGAAAGCAAACGTCAAAGCTGCGGCTGCAGCGCAACCCGCTGCAAATCTGGAAAGGCGCATATGTGTTCCCCTTGCGGAAAGGCCCGTGATCGGGCTCATTGGCATTATTAGCGAGGGGCATAATTCAAGAGACTTGAATGGTTGTCAAGTCTCTTGAATTAGACTTGACGTAGCGCATGCCGGAAAGGCGCGGAGACTCCGGATCGATCCTATCGGATGATCAGAATGTTGCCGGCGTATTGACCCAGAAAATGCTGGCGCGGGTCGTTCCGACGTTTCGGTACCAATGCGGCAGTTCGGATCTGAACACGAAAGAATCGCCGATCGAAAGCCTAAAGGTCTTTTCGCCGACCATCAGCTCAATCGAGCCGGCAAGCAGATAGCCGACCTCTTCGCCGGCATGCTGTATCGGCCCTGCACTCTCCCCGCCCGGCTCGATGTGGTGAATGTTGCACTGAAGCAAATGACCCGGCGAATAGGGGATGATCCGCTCAAGCGAGATCCCCTCGCCGCGCCGCAGCGGATCGAGCCCGATCAAGGGGCGCGTTCCAGCCCGAAAGACGATCCCTTCCTCACCGTCGGCCTCCTCGAACATCCAGCCGATATTCGTGCCCAGCACCTCTACCAGCCGATGCAGCATCGGCAACGAGGGCGACGCCTTGCCGTTTTCAATCTTCGACAGAAGGCTCTCCGAACAATCCGCCGCCATCGCCAGCGCCTTCAACGTCATCCCAAGCATCTGCCTGGCCAGCCGCAGCCGCGTGCCGAGACGACCATGATTGGCGGCTGACGGACGATCATCGGTGCCTGGCTGGCTTGGCTGGATGTCGATTTTCATGGGGGTTCATTTGTCCGGAATGATTATGGCCGGATAGGAGATTATCGGAAACTAAGCGGGCCTGTCCACAATCGATATTTCATAATACTTACCCAGTTTCCTGACGCAGCAGGAGATTCACAATGATACAAATTCGAAACGTACGTACCCGAGATATCGAACCACGTCTTCCCGATATGCTCACGTATCCCGCGCTGCCAAAAGCTCTATTAGGGGCGATGTCACGTTGTTCGCTTAATCCCCGTCAAGGTGTTTGCCGATGAACTTACGCAGTTGCGCCGGTCACGGCTTTCCAATGCGCCATTGCGCGGATGCGATGAATGTGGGTGGTGAGGGCTGAGCGTTTCTGGTGCGCCGGGACGAAAAGATTTCTGATTGTTGAAAAGACCGAGATGAAACATTGCAAGCCGCCGACGGATCGAAATCCCTGCATCATCCGCTCCCGTTTTCGCAGCGGCACATGAGAATTCTCGGCCCGGTTGTTCAGATGGGATGGTTGCCGCCCTCCCCAGACGGCATCGCAATGTGCCAGGTTGGTGGTGTTGAAAGCCACGAAGCGGAAAGGACGGCAATATAAAGGATATTATGATTGGGGTGGATCTGGCAAAGAATGTTTTTCAGGTCCACGGTGCGTCAATGACGGGGCAGGTTTAAGCAGTTGGGTGCATAGAAATATCCGTCAGGGTGCAGGCTGCGACCGTCGTCCATCCACGGATTGTAGAAATGAATTAAGGTGGCTGATCGCCCCATTAGTTTGTCTAAAAAGCTGGCGTGACTGTAATGGTCGCCTGGAACCGACCAGAGTTCCGGAATTGAATAAATAGTCTTAACCCCCGCCTTCGATCCGCCCTTCAGCGTGAGGTAATCAAGGAGTTCACCGCTGGTTACCCGATGCCATTTCGTGACATTTATGCCTACGGTGCAGACACCCGCATAATTCAATCCAGCTTTGAATAAAAGGATTGCCAGAACCACGATCCCGGCCAAGCTGAGCCCCAATAAAGCTTTTGAAAACATCTCGACCTAGCATAGCAACTAATAGCCTTTGAACGGTAGAGATGCTTATGAAAAAAAGCAGCTTAAGACTGTAGAAAGTGCCATTGTTTATTAACAATGAACGAACGCTCAATCGTCGTAAATTGATGTGACATGGGACCCTCTGCGTGTGAAATTTAATTCAAATAGAATTCGATGATGTCTGCAGAAAAGCTCTTGAAATCTTCCAAGTCTTTTGGATTTTCATTTCGTCTGTACAAGTCTATCGACGCCAAAAAGGCGTTATCGATAAGGAAATTGTATGAGCATACCCGACCTTCCGGGAGACATTTAAGAAACTCCGCTTGTCGAAGTTCTTGTATTTTATTTCCACGTCTTGTAATTGCGCCGCCGTCAATTGGATTTAGCCATGCTTGATCGTTATTATCCTGCGAAAAATTGGAGAGTTTCTTATTCAATTTTCCAGGTATACTAAGACGGACATTGTAGATGTGAAGACTTTTGCCATCACCCACTCCAACAAATTGGCACCACGGCTTTCCGCGAGCTATGGCGTTGCAATCGATCGGGATGTCAAAAGAAACGTATTCCAGAGGGAGAGAAGCGACTTGTTCATAGCGCGAGAAGTATTTCTCAAGTGCCTTTGATTTTTGGTCTGATGATGTGCCAATTGAGACCGTTTGATCCGGCTCGGCAAGGGTGATTGACAGGGCCCCTTCTGCGCGAAAATTGAACCTCACGCCATTCATCGTCCCATCGAAAACTCCGATGTGCGAGCCCAAATCGCGTAGCTTTGCAATGCTCGCCGCTGTAACTTTCCAACTGAATAATGCGAACGGAGCTGTCAAAACGATGATCGCAATAATTGCCCAACCTCTCAAATTTATCTCCGTATAAAATCAGAAAGAATGGCCTGCTGCCGGTCTATCGGACACGAGGTTGAGCTAACCCCACCTTGGTTCCAAAGTCATTGGGGCTGAGATAGCCCAGTGTCGAGTGGCGCCGCTTTGGATTGTAGAAGCGCTCGATGTAATCGCACACATCCGCTTTGGCGTCATTCCTCGTGCGATAAACCTTCCGTGCCGTTCTCTCCGTTTTCAGTGATGAGAAGAAGCTCTCCATGGCGGCATTGTCCCAGACATTTCCAGAGCGGCTCATCTAGCAGGTAATTCCGTGGTCTCCCATGAGGCGCTGGAACTGCTCGCTGGTATACTGGGCAGATTCAACCGGTCGTCGCAACACCTTGAATTAGGAGGTTACGATGCATTCCAAAAATCGACGCTCGGCGCGATGCACTCGAAGCAAATTGGCTTCACCTGCCCTTTTCCAGGAAAGGACTGGCTGCGACTGACCAGCTTCACCGCTTCAAGCTTATACTCGCGGCTGAATATTCGTCTTTGCATTCATGCTCTCCGGTTTCAGGAAAAACACCTTAACTCGATGTCCATGAAACCGGCAGCAGGCCAAATACCTTGGTCTTGATGCGAGTCAAACCCGCGATCCGCCAATTGAATTGTGAGGCGTGATAAATACTAACCAAGACAATTTAGTATATATTGTTTATAATCAATATCTTATCGATGAAATCGATACGATTGGAAATTTTCATATTTGAAACTATTGCGTATCTGAACTATGCGATAGTTTCAATTCCCTTGAAATTTCAAAAACGGTGATGTAACTTTCCCGTATCTGAAATACGCAAAAGCTACATATATGCCCCTTCATCTCGTCGGCGAAAACATTGATAAAATGCGTGGTCACCGCCAAGCGGAGGCCGGTAAGCTCGTGCAGCTCATGCGCGGCATCTATGTCGACGCCGACGACGATATAGACCAGACAATACGGACCCATGCTGTACGCATCGCCAAATATCTCTATCCGAATGCCTACCTGTCGGCCGCCAGCGCCGTCCTGCTCGGCCCGATGCGCGATGGCCGCCTATTCCTGACTGGCCGCCGTGCGCAGCGACAGCGCATCAGGACGCTCGAAATCATTCAGAACAAAGCGCCTGACCACCCTTCCATCGCGCAGGCGGCGATCGGCGACGACATGGGCGAGTTCCGCGTGGACGTGTCTTCGCTGCGCCAGCGTTTTCTGGAAGCCTTCCGCATCCGTAGTGAACATGCGGCCTCGTTCAACGAGGACATGAAAGAGGCAATCGCCGCGCGGCTGATCGAAGAATACGGGAGTGCGCAGAACGCAGCCGATGCAGTCTTCAAGCTTGCTCGCGACAATGACTGGCTTGACGAAGGGAGTGCTGCAGAACGTTTCCTCAAACGGAAGCCGGCGGCCGCCGTCGCCGTTGCCAACCAGGCCGCGCTCGACCTGATCGTGGCATGGCACGGCGTGCCGATCGGCAACCTGGCGCATGATGGCTTCGAATGGCGATGGAAGGCGTCCGATCCGGACGGCCCACCGCTTGTGCGCCAGACTACGCCGGGCAGATTGCCGCCCTTCATTGAAGCGCTACTCCCGGAAGGCTGGCTCAACAGGGTGCTGAACAGCCCGGACGAGCGGGCGGAACTGCGTACCGGTAAGCGGTACATGTCAAACATCGCAATTGTGGAGCGGGCAAGCGAACTGGCGGCCTTACCACCCGATATTCTGCTGACAAGGCTGAGCAGCTTCACGGCAAATCACCTGTTCACAGGGACCTATGCAGGTCCCGGCCGCGGTGACATCCAGGACACGTTCGAACAGAACCTGGCAAGGATCTTTGCGACTGGCACCACACCACGACTGTCGGGCGTACAGATCAAGGCGCCAATGTTCCTCGATGCGGACGGCACCCTGATACCGAGCATGAACAAGCCGTTCACGCATATTCTGAAGCCCGCCAGCACGGCAGGATTCGAGGCGCTGCCGGCAATCGAATGGCAATCCATGGAGCTTGGCCGAGCGGCTGGATTCATTGTGCCCGCCATTGCGCTCGTCGTTATGCCAGATGGCATGCCGCATGCGCTTGCGGTTGAGCGCTTCGATATCCGCACCAGCCTTGACGATGTCCGCCGTCTGGCACTCGAGGACATGACATCCGTTCTGGGCGTGCGCGCGGAAGACAAATACACGGGCACCATGGAGCGGATAGCAGCCGCCCTGCGCCCGCTCTCCACCGACGCCGGCGCTGATCTGCTGCTGGTCTTGCGGCGGGCACTGTTCGCGTGGCTGATCGCGGATGGCGATATGCATTTGAAGAACATGGCTGTCCTGAAAATCGTAGAGCCAGGCAGGGAGGATTTTAGCTCTGTCCGCATGGCGCCGCTCTACGACGTGGTAACGACGCGGGTGTTTCCGAACCTGCAGAACGACCACATGGCGCTCAAAATGAGCGGCAAGGACGAACGGCTAAAGAGAGCGGATTTCAGGCGATTTGCGGCGACGGCGGGTATTCCCGCGGCGCTGGCAGATACGGCAGTTGATGATCTGGTCGCGGCGCTTGCGCACGGCCTGGACACTCTCGCTCTGCCGACGCCGCTGACGGACGGTTCAGTTGGCGCTGAACGGGCGGCGCTGATGCGGGAAGTTGTCCGCGAGCGTCTGGCCACGTTTGAATAGCGTGGAGCTATTGCAGTTCGGCTGTAAGCTCCAGATCGCCCGCAGTCATTCCGCACGCAGCACTGATCCATTGAGAATTAAGCACCCGCAGCAGGCCAACCCGCACGCCGCGCGAGCTTGTGTGAAAAAGCGCCAAGGATGACCCCGTGGATATGGGGCATAAGTTTTAAAATATACTCAATTTGCTGGAGAAAGAAGCGGTCATGTCCGGCGTCGCTCAGAGCCGATCCACACAACGCCGCTGATGGCGCTGTTGATGATGTCACGGATGAGCCGAGTGATCGTGTCTGCGGCAGCTGGGATGGCTGGGCCACCATCACGAATATTGGAGACGCAGTTTCGGGTTGCGTCCCGGTTACCTGTCTGGGGACCGATAGTGATGTAGGCACCGAGGCTATCGGAAGCAGAAAGACCGGGTCTTTCTCCGATTAACATGATCGAGATTTTTGGCCGGAGAGCGTCACCTATTTGATCAGCGATCGCCACCCGAGCCTGAGAGGCATCTAGCCAGCCTATTGTCTGAGAAGACGCAAAGCATCCGCGTGAAGCTTTGCCGTAGCGGTCGCAAGAACTCGACCATCCGAATGAATGGACAGTGGATTTCCCTGCCAATCCGTAATGCAGCCTCCCGCGCCCTCGACCACCGGGACGAGAGCCATGTAGTCGTAAGGCTGCAAACCGGTTTCCAGCGCGATGTCGCAATATCCTGACGCCAGGAGACCGTAAATATAGCAATCGCCGCCGAACCTCCGCATTCTCGCTGCCCGTGACACTGTCTCGTAAGCATTGATTTCAGAACCGCTGAACATGTCAGGTGAGGTTGTGTAGAAACGCGCCTCCGAAAGGCTTTCGCAACCGCTTGCAATGGCGGGCTTGCCGGCAAACAGCGTTTGGCCGGCCTTCGCCTGCCATCGCTCGCCGGTAGCGGGCACATCGATCAGGCCGCAGAAGGACGTCTCCCGATATGTCAGCGATATGAGCGTGCCGAAGAGCGGGAAGCCCGTGATGAAGCTCTTGGTGCCATCGATCGGGTCGAGCACCCAGGTGAAGTCGTCGCCTTCCTTAACGCCCATTTCTTCGCCGTAGATTCCATGGGTCGGAAACCGAGCCTCGATCATGTCACGGATCAGCTTCTCGATCGTTCGATCGGCGATCGTGACCGGACTCTCGTCCAGCTTCGAGATGACATCGAGCGGTGTACGGAAATACGAGAGCGCAAGCGGTCTTGCCGCATCCGCAAGTTCATTTGCAAACGCGATGAAGGTATCGACTTCGCAGGTGGGAATATCGAGAAGGGACATTATAGGGCTTTCAGATGAAGCGGCCAACGCGGATCCTGGATGATCGAGCGGGCGCGCATGTGTTTCCAGATTCCGTACTTGTAGAAGTCGAAATCCAGCGTCGAAATCCTGTTCTGGACCATCGCCCAGGTGCTCCATTTGATGTCGGCCAGCGCCTTATGAACCATGAAGCGGGCGTGCTGGCCCTTGTCGTAACGGCCGAAGTATTCCTCGATAATAGTGCAGTCGATGTCCTCGGAGAAGAACATCTCGCCGCTCCAAATGGCGAGATCATAGAGCCGTTCATTGTTTGAGGCATACTCGAAGTCGATCAGTTTGATCGATTTGTCCGTGCCGATCAGATAATTGCCCGGCATCGGATCGTTGAAGCAGGGCACGAGGTCGAGGCCCGAAGCCTCAAGCGCTGCTCGTGCCTGGGTGTAGGACCGATACAGATAGTCGTGATCCAGTGGCCAGTAGCCTCCGAGGTCGCGGACCTGTTGGTAGTGCTCCTCGATCATGTCGAAGACGGTCTTCGTCAGCGGCAGCGCTGGAGCCGCATGGAATTGCTTGTAGACTCGTACTGCCTCCATGCGGATGGCTGGATCCGTGAAGTCCTTATGGGTCGACACGCGCCGGTCGTCGATGAATTCCGCGATCTCGATCTCGAGGTGATCGAGGTAATCGAAGGTCCGCGGCCCTATGCCGATGGTCTCGGCTTGCTTGCTGGCCGCCGCGGCGGCCTTCCGGTCGATAAACATTTCCGTTCCTCGCCCTGGGATCTTCAGGAAGTAACCGCGTGGATCACCTTCGACCTCGATCCGGAAGTTGGTATTGCTGATGCCGCCCGAAACCGGCCGGTAGCGAAGGCGACGCCCTTTCCAGGGCTCCACCTGCACGATTGCGGCTTCGACCGCATGCTCGGCGTCCGTCCTTGCCATCCCCAGTTCGTTCATGTCTTTCGTTCCCTGCATATTCTTGTTGTCTAGATTGCCCGCAGACGGCTTTCGAAATCCGGATGTCCCAGAAGCATGCGGCAGCGCAGGAAGCGCCAGCCAGCATATTTCAGGAACTCCACACCGCTGGGCGGGGATCGCAGCTCAAGCACGAGGCTGCGCAATGCCCAATAGAGATCATCCGCTGCCGCATAGGCGCGGCAGCGATTGAAAGTCTTCTGCGAGAATCCGCCGTCGTGTATTTCCAGAAGCGGCTTCATCTGGCTGTCGAATTGGTAGAGCTCGTTCATCTGGACGCCGAGCTGGTAATAGGGATCCATATCGCCGGCCATGTCGAAGTCGACGAGCTGCATCGCACCGTCCGGTCCGAGCATGACGTTCGAGGAGTGCGGATCGCCATGAGCGGGCTTGTAATCCACACCAGACGCTTCGATGGCATCGCGGATCGGCGTCATCCAGCCCAACATCCAGTCTGCGTCGCCGGGAAGCTCCCCACCGCCTGCCTTCACGATCGGCCAGAGTTGCGCGATGCCGGCGAACACCGACCACCGTCGACCGAACGGATTCCCGCCGGCGACGGCAGTCTGCATTCCGATCAGCCGCCTGGCCGTGTCCGGATCCATGAGATCATCGATCTTGGCCGTGCGCCAATCGTCGCCGAGGCGGCGAGACAGTGTTCCGCGGGTTAAGGGGTCGAAGTGGAGTGGCTCCGGAGAAATGCCCAGTGAATGAAGCTGCCTGGCTGCAGCGAAAGCCGTTTCGGCGTCGACGATGTCGGCGACCTCATCAATACCAAGGCGCAGAAAGTATTCGGGCTCACCCCCTGACGCCGAAACATCGAAGCTTCTCGACTCGACCGCGTTGTAAGAAGGTGAAGCAACTGCCGGCATCGAAGGCCGATAGGTTGGCGTGCCGCCATTCAGGACCGGGAAGGCTGACAGCGCCATCTCTACCCTGGCTTCGATTGGATTGTCCGGCGTTCCGACTGCTTTCATTCGGCTGCCTCGCTGAATTGTGCTGCCTGCACTCCCTCGCTGGCGAGTCTGTAGAGCATGTCGGCCAGGATCTGGGTGCCAAGTGCCTGGTCCTCGGGCGACGTGTACTCCGTCGGATGGTGGATCACGCCATCCCTGCTCTGAACTGCAAGTACGATCGACGGGCAGGCATTCGATAGGGCGACGGCATCGTGACCGCCGATCGTATCGAGGTGACGGGATGTCTGGCCGCGATTAGCCGCAGCGTCCTCCGCCAGCCTGATGAGGCCTGGCGCAAAGCTGCCCGCCTTGCGGCGATCAATCGACCGCACCTCGTGGGTAACACCGGCCTTCAGCGAGGCCTCGTCAATCTTCATCTTCATCTTGTGCTCAGCTTCGGCCAGAACCTCTGGCGAGCCGGAGCGCAGTTCTATGAACAGAACGGCTTCCGCAGGCACCACATTGGGCGAATTCGGGAAAATCTCGAGACGGCCAACGGACGTATGGAGGTCGAGGCCATGCTCGTTTGCGATATTTTTTAGATCGGCAATCAGATAGGCAGCCGCCAGAACCGCATCCTTGCGCTGCGCCATCGGCGTCGCACCGGTATGGGCCTGCCGTCCGAGGAACGCCAGACGGTACTTGGTTGCACCCCAGTAGCGTGTAAAAATGCCGAAGCGTTCACCTGCGTTGAACAGGTGGCTGTCGCCCTCGATGTGCAGTTCAACGAGCAGGTCCGGTATCTCCACCTTGTCCTTGCCTGCATATCCAATCGCCTCGAGCGACTGGCGCACGGTGATACCGTCGCCGTCCGCGCGGTCGAGCGCCCAGTCAAGTTCGGCCGCGCCGGCGAAGACGCTGCTTCCCAGCAAGCTCGGCTGGAAACGTGCGCCTTCCTCGTTCGTCCAGTTAACGACCTGAAAGTTGCAGGCTGACAACTTGTTCTCGGCCTTCAGCCTTTCCGAAACGGACAGAATAGCCTCGCAGGCGGCGATGACGCCGAAAGCTCCGTCGAAACGACCGCCGTTCGGCTGGCTGTCGATGTGCGAGCCTACCATGACGACAGGTGCGTTCGAACCGGCCAGCGTCACTTTGCCGAACTGGTTGCCGATCGCGTCGACGGCCAACTCGAAGCCGTTTTGCGAGAACCACTGCCCGAGCCAGTCGCGGGCTTGGCCATCCTCCTTGGAGAGCGTCAGGCGGGTCATGGCGCCGTCAGGACCGCCGCCGAATTTCGAGACGTCCTCCATCATTGTCTGGAGACGCTTGGCGTTGATCGGAGCTTGAGAAGGAGAAGAGACGTCAGGCATGTATAATTTCCACGTTGGATTGATTGAAGTGATCAGAAAATTCCTTGGCGATTACGCCGCTGGTCACAACGGCATCGATCTCGTTGAGGGCAAGCGTATGGATGGAGCCAAGGCGACCGAATTTCGAACTGTCGGCCACGATGACCGAACGCTTGGCCTGGGTCCTCGCAATACGACGCAGGATGGCTTCATCCTCGCCAAAGTCCATAAAGCCGCGCTCAATATGGATGGCGCTGATCGCGATGATGGCCAAGTCGAAGAAGTGCTCTTTCAACGCTGCAATCGTCTCGTGCCCGTAGGTGGCCTGGTACTCGGGACGCAGGCGTCCGCCAAGAACCCGCACGCTGGCCTGCGGGACGTTGAAGAAATGGGAGGCGACCGCCAACGAGTTGCTGACGACGGTGATGTCCGTCCGAGCTTCCAGATGCTTCAGGCATGCGATAGTGGTCGTGCCGGTATCGATGAAGACTTTCATCCCATCTTCAACGAGCGCTGCGGCCGCCTCTCCAATGCGGGCCTTTTCACGGGCGCTGACGCGAAGACGCTCCGGAAACGGCTGGTCGCTTTCCTGCTGATCGATGACCGCGCCGCCATAGACCCGGCGCGCGTAGCCTCGCGTCTCAAGCTCCTTGAGGTCACGCCGGATAGATTCCTGGCTGACGTGGAGCTGATCGGCAAGGTCCTTCACGTTGACACGCTGGCTCTGCTTCAGCATATCGAGGATGACCTTTAGTCTATGTTCCGTGAAACTCATGGATGTCCCTTGAATCAAGAAGTTCACTCCGGCCTCGATGTGTCTGGACCGGAACTGTGGCTATGCCGGAGAGAGCTGGCGCGCAGCAGTCTCGGTCACAGGTGCCTCGATGAGATGGCAGGCCGCGAAGTTTGCGCTGCCGCGCACCGTCAGGCTGGGGTGCAAAGCTCCGCATTTTTCCATCGCACGAGGACAACGAGATTTGAAGGTGCAACCTGCTGGGATATTGATCGGGCTTGGCGGCTCGCCCTCGAGCAAGCAGTCTTCAGGCTGATACCGTCGCTCTTCAAGGGTGGGCATCGCACTGAGAAGAGCCATCGTGTAGGGATGACCGGGATCGAAGAACAGCCGCTCGTTATCGGCAAGCTCGAACAGCTCGCCGAGATACATGACCGCCACGCGGTTGCACACCTTCCGGACCATCGCCAGATCGTGGGAGATGTAGATGTAGGTCAGATTGTACTCGCGCTGCAGCCTTTGAAAGAGATCTAGCAGCTTGAACTGCTCAGTTTGATCCAGCGCCGAAAGGGTCTCGTCCATGATCAGGATTTCCGGCTCGAGCACGAGCGCACGGGCAACGTTGATACGTTGTCGTTGCCCCGCGCTGAGGCCGAGCGGCAGTTCTCCATAGAGGTCGGCCGGCAGCCCTACCTCACTCATGACTTTCAAAACACGCTCTCGAATTTTTGCTGCATCGCGCCATCCATGTGTGCGGAGAGGATTAGCAAGCATCTTGCCGATCGAGGTTCGAGGCGGAAGTGAGCCAAATGGATCTTGAAGGACCATCTGCAGCTTGTTCCGGAAGGAGAGAAGAGTCTTTCCCTTCAGCGCGCCGATATCTGTATCGCCGTGCAGCACCTGCCCCCCACTTGGCATTTCCAGCCGTGACAGGAGCCGCATGAGTGTGGACTTGCCGCAACCCGACTCGCCTACGATCGCAAAACTGTCGCCGCGTCTGATATCGAACGAGACGTTGCGCACAGCGCGAACCAAGTTGACGCCGCCGAAGCTGTTCTTCTTCTTAACCTTGTAGGTCTGCGACACATCGCGAAGGCTAAGCACGACTTCCTGCAGCTCACCGGGCGTCGTCGCCACGGCGCCGTCGACCCAGATTTTCGGGGTCTGCCCAACGAGCTCCTTCGTGTACGGATAAATCGGATGACTGATCAGCTTCTCGGTGGTCTGTTCCTCTACGATCCGGCCCGCTTCCATCACCAGAATGCGCGAACACGCCTCCCGTGCCACCGGCAGGGACGAAGAGACGAACAATACAGCCGTGTTGAAGCTGTCGGTCAATTCCTTCATCAGCCGGATGACCTGGGCGGCCACAGTGACATCGAGCGGCTGCGTGACATTGTCCGCGACGAGCAGCGCCGGATTGGTGATCAGCGCATCGACGATCAGAGCCCGCTGCATCATGCCGCCGGAAAATTGCGACGGATAGTCGTGGAAACGACTGCGTGCGGAAGGAATCCGGACCGCTTCCAACAGCTCGATCACCCGCTTTTCGGCATCCGCCCTTGATGTACCTGGAATAACGGCCCGCATCTTTTCAACGATTTGAGCCCCGACCGGAAGTGTAGGATCGAGAGCTCCCATCGGATCAGCCCCGACATAGGATACCCGACGCCGCAGGACGCGCATCTCGCCCTCGTTCATGGCATAGATATCGCGGCCCTCGATCAGGACCTCGCCCGAGGTTCGTATCAGAGGCGCTTCCAGCCAGTTCACCACTGCTTTCGAGAGGACGGTCTTGCCCGCCCCGCTCGCTCCGACGATGCCAACAATCTCGCGAGGCGCAAGCGATAGGGAAACATTGTTCAGAATGATCCGTGGTGCGCTGGCTCGCCCCACCGCGACGGTCAGATTTTTGAGTTCCAACAGGGACGACGTCGTCATTCCGCACCTCCATGAATGTTGTTGCGCGCGCGTTCGAGCGAAGCACCAACGAGGTTGATGCTGGTCAATGTCAGGCCCAGAAAAATCCCGGGCATCGTAGCGATCCACCAGGCGTTCAAGAGATACTTGCGGCCGTCGGCTATGATGTTGCCGAAGGTGGGTGTCGGCGGTTGGACGCCGAGTCCGAGGAAGCCAAGGACTGACTCAAAGATCATCATTCGCGCAATATCGAGCACGGATGTGAAAAGAACCGGCGGCAGGAGCAAGGGAGCGAGCAGAGAGAGGATGATGCGGACGTCTGTCGAACCACTCAGCTTCGCTGCCCGCACGTACTCCCGCTGGCGCTCCGTCATAACGATGCTGCGCATGATGCGGGCGTAGGTCGGCCAGCTCGATACGCCCAGAACGAGGATGATGGCTGGAATCGTCGGTCGGGAAACCCCGAGCACCGCAATTGCGAGGATGATCATGGGAATCGACAATTGTGCGTCTGTCAGACGCATGATGACGGTATCCGTCCGTCCGCCGAAATAGCCTGCGATTGTTCCAAGAGCACAGCCGATAAGCAGCGTCACGGCGACTGAGCTTACACCGATCAGGAAGGAGTACCGTAGGCCGACCAGCGACCGGACGAGCATGTCGCGACCGATCTGGTCGGTACCCAGCGGATGGATCCAGCTCCACTTGTCGCCGATGAACAGCGGGCCGAACAGACGTGCTTTCACGTCCATCTTCGTAGGATCGATACCACTCAGCTCCGGATAGGTCGCTGTTGCGACTGCAAGGAGGATGAATATTATCAGCCCGATCTTGAAACCGGGTGTCGCCGTCGCACGGCGGATGATGCGGCTCGCGACCGAACGCGACACTGCTTTTTGGGGAACGGGGGTGCTGGTTGAAGTCATGACGGCCATCAGTATTCGAGCCTCGGGTCGATGAGGGTTGCAACGAGATCAACTGCGATGTTGATCAGCACGAAGATCGCGCTGGTGACGATTGCAATGCCCTGAATGAGTGGAAAATCGCGCTGCAGCACCGCGTTGATGGTCAACAGGCCAAGACCTGGGTAGTCGAAGATGTACTCGACGATGATGACTCCGCCGAGGAGACCGGAGAACTGGACGCCAAGCAGGTTGAGCAGGGGTACAGAGGCGTTGCGAAGCACATGGTTGGCGATGATCCGTGTTCTGCTCAAGCCCCGGACACGGCCGACCAAAGCATAAGATTCCATCATCTGCGTTGACACTGAGGTCGCCAGCGTCCGGATCAGGACCGGAGACAATTCCACAGCGAGTACGATGGCCGGCAGGATCGTGTAGCTGAAACCACCATAGCCGATTGCCGGCAGCCAGCCGAGTTTCACCGAGAGCAACAGCGCCAGGACGATACCCAGCCAGAAGTTTGGCAGGGAGATAAATATCGAGGAGATGTAAAACGCCAGTTTGTCAGGCCAACGTCCAATCGCAAGGCCACCCGCGATACCGATGATCGACGAGAAAACGAGGGCAATGACCAGGGTGACGGCGGCCAACTGGAGCGTCATTGGAAGTGCGTCGACGATGAGATCGAGTACCTTTGCGCGTTCGCCACGCGTCGTGTCGTTAAAGGACGAGCCGCCCGTCGCTGCGCCATTCGCTGGGCGCACGAAAGACTGACCGAGATCGCCCCGGACCACACCACCCATATAGCGTCCGAACTGTACGATGATCGGGTCGCGTAGACCCATGTCCTTGGCGATCTTTTCGATCAACTCTTCGGGTGCCATGCCACCCGCCATCAGACGCACAGGATCGCCCGGAACGACACGCAGCAGGGTGAAGATCAGCAATGAAACGACGAAGATGATACCAACGCCCTGGATCAGCCGCCGCACTAGAAAACTCAACGCGAACATCAATCCGCTCCACTTCAAAAGTCGGGGAAGGCCGCACGCCACCTGGCGGCGTGCGGTTGTCGGGTCAGGCGGTCTGCGACGCGTCGATCGAGCCATCCGGATAGATGTAAATGCCCTCGAATTCCTTCTGCATGGCGTGGATCATGACGGAGGTGAAGAGCGAGAGGGCCGGCATCTTTGAGGCGATGAGCGGCATCGTCTCTGTCTGCAGGATCTTCTTGCGCTCTTCGAGCGTTGGGGCACTGCGCTCCTTGTCGAGGCTGGCATCAATCTCTTTGTCCTCGATGCCGCAGATACGGTGCGAGGTCGAGTAGAAGTGTGTGCGAAGGATCAGATCCGGCTCTGGCGAACCGGTCGACCAACCACAATCGACCATGTGGCCAGGGCCGCCGCCCGGACGATGGTACAACTGCTCGTTCCAGGCTGCGGGCTCTAGCACGGTCAGGCTGACGTTAAAGCCCTGATCGTTGAGCATCTGGGTGATGACTTCACCGTATTCCTTGGTCTTCGGGTAGAAGCCGACCGAGGTTATATACTCGAGCGGCGGCAATCCCTGGCCCTTGGGGAAGCCGGCTTCCGCCAGCAGTGCCTGGCACTTGTCTGGATCGAACTTCGGATAATTGTCGAGATCTTCGTAGCCGAACTTGACCGGCGAGACAAAATTGGATGACGCGTGGCCAGCGGCGCCGAGAAGTTCAAGCACCTGATCACGGTCGATCGCGTGGCAGGCAGCAAGACGTAGGCGGGGATCGTTGAAGGGCGCTTTGGAGCAACGAAACCAGAGATACTTGTTTTCGACCGAAACGACCGTATTGACATGGATATTGGGCTTATCCTTGATTGAATCGACCTGCTCGGGCTCGAGACGCTCGACGATCGATGCTTCACCGTTCATCAGCGACAGCATGCGGGTGGTGGAATCGCCGGTGAAGGTGAAGTTGATGCCAGGAATTGCTGGCTTGCCTTTGAAGTAGGTATCAGACGCTAGCATGACTGTCGTATTGCCGCGCTGTTCGACGAACTTGAACGGGCCGGTACCGTTCAGGCGCTGGGACAGAACGCCGCCGGAACCGCCTGCGATGTCCTTGGCGGACATAATCGGCAGGAATGCCGCGAGGAAGATGAAGAGATGGGCCGGATATCCACCCTTCGTTGTATCGACAATGACCGTATAATCGTCCGGCGTTGTGATCTCCAGTGTCTCGGTCGGACCAGGATACCATTGCGCTGGGCGATCCGCTCTGGAGCCGTACTCGAATGTCGCCTTGACGTCTTCTGCCTTGAATGGTTTGCCGTCATGGAAGATGATGCCCTGCCGGAGCTTGATCTGCAGCTTGTGCGGATCGAGAAGCTTGATCTCTGTGGCAAGCTCGTAGTTTGTTGCGCCCGGATCTTCGAGCTTCATCGGCGTCCGTGTCAGGAAGCCCATGACATAGCCCTCAATGTTCTTCTGCGACAAGGTCGTATGGGCCGTCGGATCCCAGTTGCCTGTGATGTTTTCAGCCGACAGGAAGGTCATCGTCTTCCTGGTCGCCGCGTAGGCTGACGAGATGAAGAAGTCCGGATTGATCTGTGTAAACCCGGCAACGGCCGCAGCGCCCGCGGCTCCCTGCAGAAAGCGGCGACGATTGATTTCTGAACACATGAAGTTCCCCTTCTTATAATTCACAAAACCGTCAAAACGGTCAAAACGGTCACAAGCAAACGTCGTGCCAGTTACAATTTCGCTGGTTTACAGTGAACTTTGTCCACAAAGATCTGTGGTTTCTGACCTGTTTGTGGCTTTCTGTCTAAGTTTTCGGCATAGACTGGATGCTTTAGCGCCAGGAGGACTTGCGGGGGCAATGCATCCGCGCGGATCCGGGCTCAGTGACCCATCATGAAACTCATCCCCTCACCTACCTGCAGCGTCCCCTTCCCGACAAAATGCTTGTCATCGTCGAACCGCCTTGCTCCGTCTCCGGCAGAAGGCTTGCTGTTGTGACGTATCGCTCGTTTCAGAGGCCGTCGAGGGAGTGCCACCGAAATCGCTGAGATCGTGGGGTTGTTGCTGTCCCCGATGTTTCCCGTTCAGAAGGGAGATCGATTACTTGGCGCAACACTTTTGTCTCTCGATGCGGTCGACAATGAAAATGAACCGCAGCTCGCTCTTGCCCTGTGACGCAATGAGCCCGGACGCATACGTCCTGCCAACCGGAAAACCCGTCAGTCAAAGACTGCCGCCGATCGTTTCGCTATGCGTCCGGGTCGACGTAAAGCATCCACAATTGATCTTTGCTTCACGGAGGCGCCAATTCCTGACACATTTGTGCGAAGGCGGTTCACGCCATCGTGGAAATCGCTTCGTGGATTGACCAGCATGGAGGAATGCAACATGCGCGCGCCGGCAGGTTCCGTTACAGGGCTTTGCTCTGCCTCTGCAACCATGTTCGCAGTGGGGATGGCGTTCCTGGGGTACTGGGGTGTTTATGAGCCCGGCCACTGGCGCGGCTCCGATTTTGTCGTCGTGATTTTGGCGCTCGTCGGATTTGCGGCGCTTGGCTCGGTACCCTGGATTGTGACGACCCCTGTTGCAGAAGAAGGCGAAGAGAAGGTCGTAGCCGCCAGGCGAGCATTGGCGGTGGGAGTAGCCTTGATCTGGCTGTCCGTTCTCATCGCAGTATTTGCCTAGCCTCGTCCCGGTATTGGTTAGGGTGACCAAGGTTCATAGGGCATCCATCGAGTTGACAGCTTTAGTGGCGTCATATCCGCGGCACGTCTGACCTGCCATGGAACTTTCATCCACCAGCGAGTAAAGCCCCCGGTTCTGATGAACCGCCCCAAGTTTCTGGACCAGCGGATGGTAGAGTTTTCCGGCCTATCTCAGAGAAGCGGGCTGGCGGCGCTTCCCGCATTCATCAGTGAGATCGGTACCTTGTTGCCGATCGCACCATGTGGCCGAAACTCATACAAGTCTCCACGCCAATCCTCCATCTTCAAGCGCGCGTCGTCAAGGCTCATGAACCAGTGAGCGTTCAGGCACTCAGCCCGGAACTTGCCGTTGAAACTCTCGATGTAGCTGTTGTCCGTCGGCTTGCCTGGGCGCGAGAAGTCGAGCACGACACCCTTGTGGTAGGCCCACAGATCAAGATCGCGAGACACGAACTCAGTCCCCTGATCGACACGGATCGTCTTCGGATAGCCAACCTGGCGGCACACCCGTTCGAGCGTCTGCACCACGTCTTCGCCGCGATAGCTGTGACGCGGATCAAGCACCGGCACATACCTCGAGAAGGTGTCGACCACCGTGAGCACCCGCAGCTTCTTACCGGTCGCGAGCTCGTCGTGAACGAAGTCCATCGCCCAGACATCATTCACTCCGACAGCCATTTGCCGATCTTCCCGAAGCTTTGCCTTCACCCGCCGCTTGGGGGTCTTGTTGCGCAACTGCAGACCCAAGTCTCTGTAAATTTGGTAGGTTCGCTTGATGTTGGTGCCCCAACCTTCGCGTTCCAACAATACGTGCACGCGACGCCTCTCGGTGATTGCTAGGCAATCACCTGACGGCCAGGGGATAGCCGTAACGCACACGGGTCTCACAGATCTCACGAATTTGACGTTCAAGACCGGCCTGATCGGCACGGCGAGAGGTGTAGTGGTAGGTCGAACGATCGAAGTTCAGCGCACCACAGGCGCGCCGGATCGAGATCGCCCAATCACGGCACATGCCTTTCACCACCTCTCGCTTGCGAGCAGGCCCTAAAGCTTTCGCCGAATAACATCCTGCAACATCTCACGGTCCAACGTCAGGTCCGCAACGATCCTCTTCAGTCGAGCGTTCTCGTCCTCGAGTTGCTTCAGCTTCTTCATCTCCGGCGGCAACATGCCCGCATATTTTTTCTTCCAGTTGAAATAGGTCGCCTGGCTAATTCCCGCCTTGCGGCAAATCTCCGCCACCGGCACACCTTCATCACCCTGCTTCAAAATGAACGCCTTCTGTGCGTCCGAAAACTGTGATGCCTTTATCGTCTTCCGTTCCTTTCCCAGCCAGGAAAAATCACCGGAAAACTCTAACCAAAACTGGTCCAGTTTGAAGGGTTCAGATCACGAGCATTGCGGTAAATCGGTTTTGGCGACGCAATGGCACATAAAATCAAAATTGCTATTTTCGCGGCGACAAAATTAACTCGGTCCCGGAAATGAAACCAATAAGGGGACCACAATGAGTATGAAACTTTCATTGATCGGCGCAGGCACCGCGATTGCCTTGTTGCTTTCGAGCGAGGCTTTTGCACAGACGGCCGAGGTCATGCACTACTGGACGAGTGGCAGCGAAGCAGCGGCGATCAAGGTCATTGCCGACGACGTCACAAAGAAGGGCGGAACCTGGAAGGACAGCCCAGTCACGGGCTATGAAGCCGCCCGCGCCGCTGTTCTCAGCCGCCTTGCTGGCGGCGACGCACCGACCTCGATGGTCGTGGACCTTGGCGAGATCAAGCCGCTGGTGGAACAGGGTATTCTTGCGCCGATCGATGACATCGCCTCCACCAAGGGCTGGCAGACATTCTTGCCCAAGCTCGTGGTCGATAAGGCGAGCGTCGACGGTCACCTCTATGCCGTTCCGATCGATATCGGCACCGCCAACTGGATGTGGTACTCGACCAAGGTGCTGAGCGATGTCGGCGTCAAGCCGCCGGCAACCTGGGACGAGTTCTTTGCCGCGGCGGACAAGATCAAGGCCAAGGGCTATGTTCCACTCGCTTTCGGCGGCCAGGCTTGGCAGGAGGCGCTCGTCTTCCGGTCAATCATGATCGCAACCGGCGGCAACAAGTTTTACACGGACGTCTACACCAAGCACGACGTTGATGTCGCCGGTGGCCCGCTCATGGTGAAGTCTTTCGAGACCTTCGGCAAGCTGCGCGGCTACGTCGACGACGGCAACACCAACCGTAACTGGAACGATGCCACCAATATGGTTATTACCGGCAAGGCCGCGATGCAGATCATGGGCGACTGGGCCAAGGGCGAATTCCAGGCTGCCCACATGACGCCCGGTAAGGAATATGGCTGCGAGCTGGCGCCGGGCACGAACGGTGTGTTGAACATCGTCTCCGATACCTTCGTCTTCCCGGTTGGCGACAAGCCTGAACAGATCGCGGCCCGCAAGCTGCTGGTCGACGTGATGATCGCACCCGAAACCCAGCTTGCTTTCAACGCAGTTAAGGGCGCGCTGCCGCCCCGCATCGACGTGAACCTCGCCAACGCCGACATGTGCACGCAGAAGGCTGCGGGGCTGCTCAAAGACCCGAACGCACTCGCTCCGAACGCTGAATTATCCTTCACCAGTGAAACAGTCGGTGCCATCAAGGATCTCGTAACCCAATTCTGGAGCAACCCGTCGATGACGCCTGCCGATGCCGCCAAGCAATATGCCGACATCGTTGCACGAAACTAAGTCCTGCCGTCAGGTGTTTGCTGCTCCGGCATCGCTGCCGGGGCAGTTTCGTAATTGGTTGCGATATCGACGAACGGGGCAAGCAATGTTTAAAAAGAATCTGGCGGCCAAGCTGACGCTTGTGCCCAGTGCGGTAGTCATCGCCGTATGCTTTTACGGCACGATCCTCTGGACATTTTATATTTCGCTCACGCATTCGACGATGCTGCCGAACTACAAGTTCTACGGGTTCAGTCAGTATGCGACGCTGCTGTCCATGCCACGCTGGCACACGGCCTTCGCCAACATGCTGATCTTCGGCAGCCTGTTCATCGCCGGCTCACTCATCATCGGTACGACGCTGGCAGCACTGCTCGATCGAAACGTCAAAGCCGAGGGACTTTTCCGCGTCTTCTTCCTTTATCCGCTTTCCATGTCCTTCGTCGTGACCGGCCTTGCCTGGCAATGGCTACTGAACCCGACAACCGGCGTTGAAGCACTCGTACGCGGCTTTGGCTGGGAAAGCTTCCAGTTCAATTGGCTGGCAAGCCCAGAAAAGGCGATCTACGCCGTTTCGATCGCCGCGATCTGGCAGTCCTCTGGCCTTGTCATGGCCATCATGCTCGCCGGCCTTCGCGGCGTCGACAGCGACATCTGGCGGGCCGCAAAGATCGACGGCATTCCCGTCTGGCGATCCTACATAAGCATCGTGCTGCCCATGCTTCGTCCACTGATCCTCACCTGCGTCATCCTGCTGGCAACCGCCGTGGTCAAAAGCTATGACCTCGTCGTCGCCATGACGGGCGGCGGGCCCGGCATCAGCACCGATGTGCCCGGAAAGTTCGTCGTCGATCTGCTGTTCCAGCGGGCCAACATCAGCACGGCGGCAGCCGCGGCGATCCTGATGTTACTGTCCGTCATCTGCGCCCTTTCTCCCTATGTCTATATCGAGCTCAAGAGGCAGAAGCGATGACTGTGCCCCCTCTCGTCCAATCCGGCGCTTCGGTAGTCCATGTGTCTCGCGCAAGCAAAACAAAGCCCGGCCGTGTCCTTCTCTATGTCGTCCTTTCGCTCGCGCTGGTCTATTACGCGATCCCATTGCTGCTGGTGATCTCCACATCACTGAAGACGGCTGACGAACTGCGCACCGGCAACATCTTCACCCTGCCCCAAAGCCTGAATTTCGATGCCTGGACGAAGGCATGGCTGACGGCCTGCACGGGTATCCAGTGTAACGGCATTCACGGGAATTTCTGGAACTCCGTCGAAATTGTCGTGCCCAGTGTGATTTTCTCGATCCTGTTCGGCGCGCTTACCGGTTTTGCGCTGTCGCAATGGCAGTCGAAACTGAGCCGCCTCATCCTGCTGTCGCTGATGCTCGGCGCCTTCATTCCCTACCAGGTCATTCTCTATCCGCTGGTCCGGATCTTCAGCACCGTCGGCCTTTACGGCACGCTGCCGGGGATCATCCTGATCCACATCATCTTCGGCCTGCCCTACATGACGCTGCTGTTCTTCAATTTTTACCAGGGTGTGCCGCCGGAGCTTTCGAAGGCGGCGAAGATGGATGGCGCCGGCTTCTTCACGATCTTCTTCGAGATCATGCTGCCGATGTCGGTCAATGTCCTCGTCGTCGCCATCATCATGCAGGCGACCGGCATCTGGAACGACTTTCTGCTGGGTCTGATCTTCGCCGGGCGGGATCACCTGCCGATCACGGTACAGCTCAACAATATCGTCAATACAACAACTGGCGTCAAAGAATACAATGTGAACATGGCCGCGACATTCCTCACCGCGCTGCCGCCGCTTCTCATCTACATTCTTTCCGGACGCTATTTTGCGCGCGGCCTCGCCGCCGGCGCGGTGAAGGGCTGATGCAATGACACAGATCTCCGTTATCAACGCAAACAAGTCCTTCGGGCAGCAGCATATCCTCCGCGATATCAACCTGTCGGTTGCCAGCGGTGAATTCATCGTCCTGCTTGGTTCTTCGGGCTGCGGAAAGTCGACGCTGCTCAACGTCATCGCCGGCCTTGAAGATCCCGACACAGGCAAGATCATCGCCGGCGACCGGGATGTGACCAACGTCGATTCCAGCCGGCGCAACATGTCGATGGTCTTCCAGTCCTATGCGCTCTACCCGACGATGACCGTTCGCAAGAACCTCGGCTTCGGGCTGCGCGTCAACAAGGTTGCAAAGGCCGAAATTGCCAAGCGTGTCGAATGGGCGGCCAACCTGCTCCAGCTGACGCCCCTTCTCGACCGCCGCCCCTCGCAGCTCTCCGGTGGGCAACGCCAGCGCGTCGCCATCGGCCGGGCGCTCGTACGCCGTAGCCCGATCTGCCTTTTCGACGAGCCGCTTTCAAACCTCGACGCGAAGCTGCGCACCGAAATGCGGCTGGAGATCAAGAAGCTGCACCAGGAGTTGCACAGCACCATCGTCTACGTCACCCACGACCAGATCGAGGCCATGACACTAGCCACCCGCGTTGCTGTCATGAAAAGCGGCAAGATCGAACAGTACGCGTCGCCGGACGAGCTCTACGAGAAGCCCGAAACCCTGTTCGTCGCCGGATTCGTCGGATCGCCCAGCATGAACCTGATATCGTCCCGCGTGAAGATCGAGGATGGCGAGCCTATGGCTGCCTTCGGCGATTACCAGTTGCCCATCGATGCATATCCGTTCCGTCAACCTGCCGTCGATGGCCAGGAGATAGTGATCGGCTTCCGGCCGGAAGACATCCAGCTTGCCGACGATCGGACGACGCTGCCGACGCTCTTCGCGCCGATTACCTTTATCGAGCCCATGGGCGCCGATACGCTGGTCTGGTTCGCGCTGGGAGAACAGAAGTTGTCGGTCCGCCTTCCCGCGGCCAAGGCCCGCGGCCTGTCCGGAGAAGTCCGCCTGGCCTTCAATCCCACCATCGCCTCCATCTTCTCGAAGGAAAGCGAGCAGCGCCTGTAGGGCGCAGTCGCAGCCGTCGCCGGATGCGGCGGCGGCCGCTCGACACCTAGCAGAGTTCGCCGATCAGACGATCCATCATGGCGTCGCAGCGCTGCAATTCCGCTTCCTCGATATATTCGTCCGGCTGGTGGCCTTGATCCATGTTGCCAGGACCGATCACCACCGTATCAAGCCCGAGCCTCGAGGCGAACAGCCCGGCCTCCGCTCCGAACGAGACCTTTGTCAATGGTGCCTTGCCGAGCAAACGCCCTGCGAAAGCTGCTGCGGCGCTCGCGGCTGAGGTGGCGAGACCCGGATAGGCGTTGCAAACCTCGATTTCAGTCAAGGAGCCGACAGAGGCGCGGATGCGTCCCAGGATATCTTCGACATCGTCCTCCGCCAGGTGGCGAATCTCGAAATCGACCGAGGCGCGCTCTGCTACGATATTGAGAACTTCGCCGCCGGCGATCTTGCCGGCATGAACCGTCGTGTAAGGGATGTCATAGTCCGCATCTCGGAACCCCACGCTGGCGATCTCGTCCTGCACCCTGCGCAGGACGCCGACGAAATCGCAGGCCAGATGGATAGCATTGACGAAACGCGGGGCGAGCGAGGAATGGCCTGCCTCCCCGCTGAAACGCGCCTGGGCCGCCAATTTGCCTTTATGACCCAGGGCGATCGACATGGATGTCGGCTCTCCGACAATGCAAAGCGAAGCCTTGAACTGTTCCTTAGCCAGGACATCGATCAGCGAGCGCACGCCGACGCAGCCGATCTCCTCGTCATGCGAAAAGGCGAAATTCAATGGCCGCTTCAATAACTTGCCATCGATGCGGTCGGCAGCGGATAGCGCGCTTGCAAGAAACCCCTTCATGTCCGTCGAGCCACGGCCATGAAGACGAGAGCCGCGGCGCGTCAGCCGAAATGGGTCGGAGGTCCAGGCCTGCATTGCGACCGGCACCACATCGGTGTGGCCGGAAAGGACAATGCCGTCATCCCGCCGGGGGCCGATGCTGGCAAACAGGTTCGCCTTTTTGCCAGTCTGGTCAGCAACCAGCCGGCACTCGAAACCGCGGTCGCGGAGATAGGTTTGGACAAAATCGATCAGCGGTAGGTTGCTGTCGGCGCTGACGGTGGAGAAGGCGACAAGACGATCAAGCAGGTCAAGCGTATTCAAGAAATGATACTCCCAAAACGGGCGAAGGCCCGCATTGCAGCGAGCCTCCATTATTCTCTGTCTTTGACGGCCCTCAGCGGGCTATCGTCTCTTCATCAGCCATAGTCTGGTTGATATCGGCAAGCAGTGCCGCGATATCACCCTTCGGGAAGGCTTGGCGGAAGCGCCGGTCGAAAGTCGTAAACATGCCGAAGAACGAGTTGGCGCAATGTTCGAGCATCCGGTCCGCCTCACCCTCGTCGATCGACAGGTGCTTCTGAAGGAATTGATTGAACTTGGCTCGTGCGATCGGATTGGCGAGAATAAAGACGGGCTGCGTGTCCCACTTCACTTCGCGGTGGCGCGAGGCGCGCGAACGGATTTGCAGTGGCGCTGCCAGACGAATGTCGCGCGAGGACGAACCTATTTCGATCTGCACGGCATCATCATCGAGGATCCAGCGACGCTTGCCAGAATCAAAGAGCGCGAAATCCGCGGCAGGGATCGTGAGTGACACGCGCTTCGATTCGCCCGGCGCCAGATGCACCTTGGCAAAGGACTTTAGTTCGCGCTTCGGGCGCTGCAGCCGCGGCTTGCCGTAGCTTACGTAGAGCTGGGCGGCTTCCTTGCCGGCAACGGCACCGGTGTTGGAAACGGTGAAGCTCGCGACCACCTCTTCGCCGACATTCAGCGTCGAGCGATCCAGCTTCAGATCGGAATAGGCGAAGCTCGTGTAACTCAGGCCGAAGCCGAAGGGGTATTGCGGCTCGATCTCGCGCGCATCGTACCAGCGATATCCGACATGGATGCCTTCGCTGTAGTAATGGCGACCATTCTCGCCGGGGTAGCTGAGATAGGAAGGCATATCCTGCATGCGCTTCGGGAAGGTTGTCGTCAGCTTGCCGGAGGGATTGGCGACCCCGAAGAGAATGTCGGCGATGCCACCGCCGGTCGCCTGGCCGGAGAAGAACATCTCGACGATCGCCTTCACTTCCGGAACCCACGGCATGACGACTGCGTCAGGGCTGGCGATGGCAACGACGACATTCGGATTAACGGCTGCAACGGCGCTGACGAGCGCATCGTGACCCGGTGCGAGGTCGAGCGTCGTACGGTCAGACCCCTCGCCGTCGTAACCATTCTCCGTGCAAACAAAGATGACGACCACGTCGGTGCCCCGCGCGCCCTCGACAGCCTCGGCAATGAGTGCAGCGCGCTCACTCTCGACTTCGCTGGTACCACGATACTGATCGACCTTGATGGTGTCGCCAGCCAACTTGACGATCTCGTCGATCGGCACATCCACGAGCGTTGGCGTCGTGGTCGCGCAGCCCGAGCCCTGAATGACCGGAACGCCGGCGCCTTCGCCGATGACGACCATGCGCTTGACCTTGCCGGGTGTGATCGGCAGCAATTGATCATCGTTCTTCAGGAGAACCATGGATTCGCCTGCCATGCGGCGGGCGAGCTTATGATGGGCATCGCGGTCGAACACGATGTCGCGTCGCTCGCCGAGCTTGCCGGCACGTACCAGCGCCAGAACGCGAACACAGGCCTCGTCCACGACGACCATATCGACCTTTCCGGCTTCGATGGCTTCAAGCAGGTCGCTTTTGCGGGTTTCGCTTTCCGGCATGTCGAGATCGTTGCCGGCTGTGAGCGAGGCAGGGCGATCCTTGATGCCGTGCCAGTCGGACACGACGAGGCCTTCATAGCCCCATTCCTCGCGCAACACCTTGGTCAGCAGCCAGTGATCCTCTGCCGCTTGCACACCGTTCAGCCGGTTGTAAGAGCTCATGACAGTCCACGGCTTGCTCTTTTCGATCGCGCGCTGGAAGCCCTTAAGATAGATTTCCCTCAGCGCACGCTCGTCGACGACAGAGTCCATCGAGGTCCGCTCGACTTCGGAGTTGTTACAGGCGAAATGCTTGAGCGATGCGCCCACTCCATTTTCCTGCAGACCGTTGATGACGCCTGCGGCGAAGTCGCCGCTGATGACGGGATCCTCGCCGTAATACTCATAGGAGCGGCCGCCCAGTGGCGTACGGCGAATGTTGATGCCGGGCCCGAGGAGCAGGTGCACTCCGAATTCCTGGCATTCCATCGCCAGCGCGGTGCCGAGTTCATGGGCAAGATCGACATCCCAGGAGCAACCGAGGCTGGAACCGTTCGGGAAGCAGGTCGCCTGCTTCATCGCACCCCAGGCTACCTCGACATGGCTTGCCCGCTGGCCGACGACATTGAGGAAGGCAGAGAAGTCGACGCCACCGGCCTGGTCGTTGTCGATCTGGTGGATGGAATAGCGTACGCCGTAGGTGCCATCGGTCATCACCATGTTCGGGATTCCTAGGCGCTCTATGGCCTTGGTCTTCCACATCCGGTGCCCTGCCAGAAGGGCGACCTTCTCCTCATTCGTCATTTCCGCGATGAGCGCCGCGAAGTCGCCGTTCATAAGCTTGTCTGAATTCACGTCATGTCTCCAAAATGCCTTATGCCGGTGTCTATGCCGAACGGGCCGTCTTGGCCGTTCGATAACAGACCACGGCCAGGTATGGGTTGCATTGAGTAATCATGGCATTCACCCAACCGCAGAGAAATAATGCATTTCCGAGGCGACGCTTCGTCAAAAGCTTGGTAGATCCTGTCATCGAGCCTTGGCATAAGATGCTGCTGGTGGATGTCACTTCTGAAATTACGCCGTGCCTCTATAGCTTGCGCCGCTCCATAATAGGCGCGACCATTCCTGGAATGTAGGAATCCGACACAAATGACTTGCAGTGTTGCTCGAACATCTCGATGAGCCGTGGCCTGCGATTCTGCTTCAGCGTTAGGACGCCGATGACCATGGGTTTTTGGTTACCGGAAATTGGGACGCGCACGACGGTCCGACCATCCATAGCCAGTTGCGACCGCGGCCTAACATTGGCGATTGTGTAGCCGTAGCCATTGGCCACCATGGTGCGGATGACATCCTGATACGCAGAGCGCATTATGATCGTCGGCTCCACGCCCGATTTTGCAAACAGGCCAAGGAAATATTCACGGCTGATGGGCAGATCCAGCAAAATGAGTGGCTCGCTGGCCAATTCGTCTAAACTGATAGAGGAATAGTGTGCGAAGCGATGGGATTCGCCAATGAGGATATGCGGCGGCAGCGTTGCGAGTGGCGCAAACTCGAAGTCGTCCGTGATAAGAAGGTCATAGCTGATCGCAACATCGATTTCGGCGCGCTGCAGCTTTTGCAGCAGCTCCTCATGGTCGCTAACGGTCTGGATGATGCGGGTTTCTGGGAACGCCGAGGTGAAGGAGTGCGAAAGCTCTGGCATGATCATCGAGGCCAGCGTGACCATGCATCCGAGCGAAAGCTGGCCGCGAATCTTCTCATTGACCTCGGAAGCGACGGTGTAGATATTTTCGGCCTGCTCGACCAGTTGCTTGGCCTCTGCCAGCATCAGGCGGCCGGCAGGCGTCAGCGAAAGGCCCTTCGCATGATGGCGTACGAAGAGCTGTGTCTGCAGCTCTGTTTCCAGATGAGTGATGGCCGTCGAAATCGACGGTTGGGAGATATTCAGTCGCTCGGATGCGAGCGTGATGCTTCCTGTCTCCGCAGTCGCAATGAAATATTCGATCTGGCGGAGCGTGTATCTCATTGCCTTTTTATATCTCTGCTACCTGAAAGAACAAGCAGCGGGCGACGTATTATTCATCGCCCGGCACCCCGAAGGATGGGGCCGCGTTGGGGTCGAGAGCGCGCCTGACGTAGTCTTCCATCTGGGGCTCATAGACGGCCCAGAGATCCTGGAGAGCCCGTATCGGCTGCTCATGCCAATCGACGCGGAGATCGGCAATCGGCCAGGCCACGTTGCGAACGACCTTGAGCCCTGCCGAGCGGACGGGCCCCGCCTCACCGCCTGCATCGAGGCCGGCGGCGAGGGCCTTCAGCAGCCTCGAAGGAAGGTCCCCGACGGATGCCTCGAACGCGGCGACCATACGCTGCGGGACATCGGTATTGGAAAGAAGATTGCCGGCGGCGATACAACCCTCGCCCTTTGCCATCGCATGGATACCGAGCGTGCGCTCGCCGGAGTGACCGGCGACGTGTCCGCGTGCATCGACGATTGCCAGTTGCCTGTAGGCGGCAAACGGGGTCGATGCCACCAGCCGGCCAAGTGCCTCTTCCGCCGTCGCCCCCATTCCGAGCATCTCCAGGCCCGAAATTCCAAGGCCGGGATCCGTGATGTTCTGGCTGGCCACCACCCCCGCGCCTGCTCGGGCATGCGAACAGCGTGCGGCGACTGCCGGAGAGGAGGAGGAGATGGCGATACCGAACATGCCGGTCTCGGCGCAGCGGGCGGCGATGGAAAAGGTCATGGTCTCATGGCACCTTATTCGGGAATCACGGCGATGGCGTCGACTTCCACCAGCCACTCGGGCCGGGCAAGCGCGGAGACCACAATACCCGTCGAAACCGGGAAGACGCCCTTCAGCCACTTGCCAACGACGCAGTAGACGGCCTCACGATAGCGCGGATCCACGATGTAGATCGTGATCTTGCAGACGTGATCAAGGGACGAGCCGGCTTCATCGAGAAGCATCTTGATATTGGCCATAGCCTGTTCAGTCTGGCCGGTGACATCGCCGATGGCAACGCTGGCGGAAGTGTCGAGATCCTGGCCGATCTGGCCACGCACGAACACCATCGTGCCCTTGGCAACGACAGTCTGGCAAAGGTCGTTATCCAGCTTCTGTTCCGGATACGTATCCTTGGTATTGAACTTGCGGATGCGGGTATGGGCCATGTCGAATTCCTTGAATTGGGGGATCTGTATTGATGGACTCCGGGGGCTGGCCTCAGCCAACCTTCTGACTCGAAGGCCGGTATTCGTGATACTTGCGCTGTGTCGAGATACGGTCGGCAAGATACTTCGCGTCATGCCAGACGCCCCAGATGAAGCTCGAGCCGCGGCGCGACTGCCAAGGCAGGCCGAGAAAGTATATGCCGCGCTCAGCCGATACACCGCGCTGGTGCTTCGGACGGCCACGCTCGTCGAAGACATCTAGCTTCAGCCAGCTGTAATCAGAGGAAAAGCCAGTTGCCCAGATGATCGTCGTGATGCCGGCCTGAGCCAGGTCGAGATTAAGGATCGGGTTCGCGACGCAATCCGGCTGCGGCTCAATACGGCGCGCTTCCGGATCCTCCGGCAGGTCGAGGCCGTTTCTTGCCACGTAGGCATCCGCCTCATCAAGCAGCGCCATGTAATTGGCATCGCCACGATCCAGATTCATGGCAAGATCGTCGGAGAAGCTGAGGCTCGTTCCGTTGAAGCTCGTTGTACGGCCGAGCAGGGTCATGCCCTTTCCGGCGAGACGGCGAAAATCGATCGTATAGCCCCCCCGCGCGCCACTGACGGCGATCGTCACATGCTCCGTGTCCGGACCGGGCGTTTCCATGTCCCATTTCCCTAGAACGCCGAGCCACCAGCAGAAATCACGACCGCGGTAGGCCCGCGGCGGACGCTCATGCGGGCCGACGGAGAGATAGACCTTGCGGCCGGAAAGCATAAGCTCCTCCGCAATCTGGGTTCCGGAAGAACCGGCGCCGATGACGAGAACGGCTCCCTCGGCGGTCTGCCCTGGATTGCGGTACTTGGTCGAATGCATCTGGGTGATGCCGGGCGCATTCTCGATCAAGTCGGGAATGACAGGCACCTGGAAAGCGCCCGTCGCTGCAACGACGTTCTGCGCCTCAATTATGCCTTCCGAGGTTTTTATCCGGAAGCCGGGGCGGCCGACGTGCCGCTCGACACTCTTTACCTCGACGCCACAGCGGATGGGCGCATCGATCTGGCGCGCATAGGCCTCGAAATAGTCGGCAACGGCTTCCTTAGTAGGAAAGTCGTCCGGGTCGAGGTCCGGGAACTCCATTCCGGGGAAACGATCGTGCCACGCAGGGCCATTGGCAACGAGCGAGTCCCATCGCTCGGAACGCCAGCGCTCGGCGATACGGCTTCGCTCAACGACGAGGTGGGACACTCCGGCCTTGCCCAGGTGCTCGCTCATTGCAATGCCGGCTTGACCGGCGCCAACCACCAGAGTGTCCACGGTTTCAACTGACATTGCTTGCGTCCTTTTCCCATCAGGGCTGTGTGCGGGTCGTGACTTCGGGTGTAATTCACACTTCCGGCAGGGAAAATTACGTTTTTAGTTTGCGTTGATTAGGCTGCCGCTAAGCTGTTGAATTTGGATGGGGCTCCAGCGGATCAGGCCACTCTATGTAAGATCGTCGTCTAATAACGAGATTTGCAAGCGCCTTTTAGGTGCGGGAGATCGGTCGCCGCATATGGTGCTTCGCGGGAGAGACCTTCCAATGTATGTCTCGCACGCTGCGAGCAAACTCGCGGTGCAATCGTCTTAGCGGACGATGACGCAACGAGGCATCTCGAGTTCGACAATGAGCGCAATGTGTCGTCGGCCTTGGGGGATTTCGGCATAACCCAAATCATCATTGCCCACCGCCCGGAAACCATCACCAAGGCAGGCCGCGTTGTCTATATTCGTGAAATCAACAGACCTAATCTATAGATAGCTCGCAAATAGTGGGTAAAGAGCTATCCCACGGCCTTTGACGCTTGTTGCGAAGATCGTTAACCTGACCTTGACTGGCATTTTACTCTTATGCGTCGGCGAAGAGACCGCATAGTGACCGGTTCCGGAGCTCGCTTCCACCTTCTGCGCGCATATTGCAGTAAGCGTGATGTGTGCTCTTGATGTTGGAGTGGACGGCCCCTGAACGGCATCGAAATGTGCCAGAATGAGCTGTTTAGATCTCAATCGAAGGGGCCGCCCATGGACAAGATTATTCGTATTGGCATGGATACGTCAAAGCATGTTTTTCAGTTGCATGGCGTAAATGCTGCAGACAAGCCGGTCTTGCGTAAGAAAATGCGCCGCAAGGAGATGATCGACTTCTTCACGACCTGCCCGCCAACCTTGGTCGCGATCGAGGCCTGTGGTGGTTCGCATCATTGGGCGCGCTTACTCACCTCATTTGGACATGAGGTAAAAATGATCGCGCCACAACTCGCCAAGCCATATGTCAAGTCAAGCGGA
>NZ_BAYX01000025.1 GCF_000696095.1 Rhizobium rhizogenes NBRC 13257
CCATCCTGACTCAGCAAATCTTCGGTACACTGCTGCTGACGCCGTGGGTCCAGCGGCCCCTGACAGGTCAGTGGGATTGGATACAGCGCCTTCCCCTGAAGGCGACAGCCTTCCTCTATGTCAGCTTACACCTAGCAGCCTTCGCTGGCTATTCGCTTCGGCTGGCCTTGCCCCCCGAAGCGAGTCCAAATCCAAAAATCGGCTTTGAGCCAGCCAAGGCCGCCTATGTTTACACCAACACAACGGGAGAAGACTGGCCGGTGTGTGGTGGCAATGCAAGCCTGCGCTACCCATTCTGCCAATGACCCGCCTCTAAGGGCCTGATTGCTGCCATTCTATTGAATGCGACGCCTTTTCGAGCTGGGGCAGTGCCTCGAAGAGATCGGCGACGAGGCCATAGTCGGCGATCTGGAAGATCGGGGCCTCTTCGTCCTTGTTGATGGCGACGATGACTTTTGAGTCCTTCATGCCGGCCAGGTGCTGGATGGCGCCGGAAATGCCGACCGCGATGTAGAGCTGCGGCGCCACCACCTTGCCGGTCTGACCGACCTGCCAGTCGTTCGGCGCATAGCCGGCATCGACCGCAGCACGGCTTGCGCCGACGGCGGCACCGAGCTTGTCGGCGACGGGAAGGATGACTTCGCGGAATTTCTCGGCAGAGCCAAGTGCGCGGCCACCCGAGATGATGATCTTCGCCGAGGTCAGTTCCGGACGGTCGGATGAGGACAGCGCATCACTGACGAAGCTGGAGAGGCCGGGATTGGCAACGGCCGCGATCGCCTCGACGGCAGCGGAGCCGCCTTCTGGGGCCGATGCGAAGGACGCCGTGCGAACGGTGATCACCCGCTTTGCATCGCTCGACTGCACCGTCTGGATGGCGTTGCCGGCATAGATCGGGCGCTTGAAGGTATCGGCGGAGACGACGTCGGTGATCTCAGAGATCTGGGCGACATCGAGCAGGGCTGCGACACGCGGCAACACGTTCTTGCCGACCGAGGTGGCAGCCGTGATGATGGTGTCGTAGCCGGCGGCCAGCGACACGATCAGATCGGCCAGCGGCTCGGCGAGGTTGTTGGCAAGCTCGTCGCTTTCAGCCAGCAGCACCTTGGAGACGCCGGCAAGCTTTGCAGCGGCATCGGCGGCAGCCTTGGCGCCCTTGCCTGCGACGAGGATATGCACGTCGCCACCGATCTTGGCGGCAGCCGTCAGCGTCTTGGCGGTCTGGTCGGAAAGGCTGATATTGTCGTGGTCAGCCAGAAGAAGAATGGCCATGGGTATTATCCTTTCCTGTCCTTAGAGCACGCCGGCTTCGGTCTTGAGCTTCTCGACGAGCTCGGCGACCGAACCCACCTTGATGCCTGCCTTGCGGCCGGATGTCCTGAGCGATCTTCAACCCATCAGTAAGCCTGTCCGGATGATGCGCTCGTAGATGTATACAGAGTTCTCAATGATAAGAGCTCTGCGAGAGACGTCCTTCTCATAATGAATCTGCATGGCGGCGTAGGCGCGCATACCGAGAAGTTGATGGATGATGCAATCGATCTTGTCATCAGTCAAAAGTGCGATGTATCCACCAGCGATCCCCCGCTTTATCGAACGGCGATAGCCCGAGACGATATTGGCCATATGAATACGATGGGCTTCCGGCGCGAAAACCTCAGCTTCATAGAGAATGCGGTAGAAACCATTATTCTCCGCTACATAGCAAAGAAAAGCATTGAACCGAGCCAACTCACGCGCCACCCCAGGTCGGGATTTCCGTGCCGCTTTTTCGATGGTCCCCAGCATACGCATGCCTTCATAGGGCAGAAGTTCATCGAACAGTGCCTGCCGGTCGACAAAATAATTATAGAAAGTGCCGTGAGCCACGCGGGCAGTCTCGGCGATTTTCGCTATGGAAGCAGAGGCATATCCCTCAGCGGCTACAACTTTGCATCCAGCCGACAGAAGGCTTTCGCGCGTAACCCTGGCCTTCTCTTCACGCGACAGCCGATGTCTGACACGTCGATTCAGCATCTCTCTGGTTATTCTCCTGTCCTAATCCTATGGATCGATAGATGGCGCGGCTCCAAACTGGCCCTGTTGGTCCATATCCCTCAATACGCGTTTGAGCACTTTTCCGGAAGGATTGCGAGGTAGTTCGGACAAGACAACTAGGTCTTTTGGGCATTTAAACTTCGCCAGTGACTTTTCACAATGCTTCAACAGCTCATCGAAACTGAGGCTGCGCGCCTCAACCAGCACGATTGCTGCAACCGCGATTTCTCCCCAACGTGGATGGGGACGAGCAAAGATAGCAGCTTCTTTGACGGACGAATGCCCATAAATTACCCGTTCCACCTCCGAGGAAGCGATGTTTTCGCCGCCGGAAATGATCATATCCTTTTGCCTGTCGGTGATGAAAAGGAAGCCGTCTCTGTCCATATACCCGACATCACCTGAGTGCATATAACCGTCGGAATAGAAAGCTGCTGCGGTGTTATCCGGATCACGCCAGTATTCCCGCATCACTTTAGGTCCGCGTATACAGATTTCGCCTTCTTCTCCGGCGGACATGGGCTTGCCGCATTCGTCGCGAATCTCGATTTCAACGAAACGCAACGGACGACCGACCGAACCGATCTTTTCCAATTCACGCCCGGGATCCATCATCGTGTCGCCCGAACAGGTTTCCGTCATGCCATAGGCATCAATATAGCGGGCTTCGGGGAAACGGCTTAAGAAAGCGCGGATTCGCGATTCCGGCGTGCGTTCCCCGCCTGCAATGCACCAGCGTAGTGAACTACGATTTGGCAGATTTTCGTCAGGCAAGGCAAGAATATCGCTTGTCATAACTGGTGCAAGCCAAATGCCGTCTATGCGCTCGTGCGCGATCGTCTCCAAAAGTTTCCGCGGCTCGAAATCGCGCTGGATCACGATCGTTCCACCCGCCAGATGAACGGCAAGTCCCGGAAGATCGCAGCCGCCCACATGATACATGGGGCCGACAATGAGCAGCCTAGTATTCTTGTTCAAACCTAGCGTGAGAATATGATCATAGCACTTCCAATAGTAGCTATCGTAGGTATGAACCACTCCCTTGGGTCGAGATGTCGTCCCAGAGGTATACATTAGTCTGAATATGCTATCGCGTCCGCGCGGTACGATGTCTGCGGCTATATGGCTCTGTTTGGCCGACACATCCAGCATCGCTGCGACATTGGAGCGGCCGGCCTCGTCTAGCAAAATCACCGGTAACTTGGTTCCTTCCGTCGCATCCACAAAGATATCGTCAGCAAAGATAAGCTGAGCGCCGGCATGCAACGTTATGTATCTCACTTCATCCGCGGAAAGCCGGAAGTTCATCGGCAAGACGACGGCGCCGATATGCCCGATGGCGTAGATCAGTTCGACGTAAGCTAGGCTATTTTTCATCAGTAAAGCGACGATCGAGCCCTCACTAAGACCGCGCTGCCTCAGGCACCAGGCGAGATGACCGACACGCGCCTCAAGGCTTTCCCAATCCAAGCGAACACCCTCATATACCAAGGCCTCTGCCTTTGGTGCCACTCGGGCATTTTGTGCCAGAAACCGCGACAGATTGAACATCGCCCCCCTCCCAAGGATCTCGATTGGCCGGCGGAGGTGGCCCTCATGCCGGGTTATGATCAGTTCCATGTCATAAAGTCGTCCACCCCTTGCGCGAGGCAAGTAGCCGGCCATACTCCCGCTCCTAGTGCGATAGTTCCTCCATCAAGCGAGCGGCTGTTTCCCTGCGTTGCTTCCTCCGATACGGCACGCCAGCCATGAACAATAGTTCACACTATGAATAGTGAGTCAATAATCATTTTATGTGACACTATAGACTCTGGCGCTCAACAGAATCGGTGCAAAGTGGCAAGCTTAACCATGTCTGCGAAATGGATCGCAGGTAAGCAAGAAATTCGACGTTTATCAAACGGTGGACATTCGATGTCAAAACCGGCAGCTGGAAACCAGCTGCCGGAATTCATCCGACTAGGCCGGATTAAGCAGCGAACGAGCTGTCAAAGCTGAACGAGCCGGAGGCGTTGCTGAACGAGAACGTCCCGGCCTTCTGCACGACTTCTGCCGGCAGCGTTGCCGAGAAGGTACCCGAGCGGCTGCCGAAGGTATAGCTGCCGCTGACGGCGCCATCGGCGCCAATGGTGACCGTCGAAGCGACAGTGGAAGCGCCGCCGCTGACGAGATCGAGCATGTCGGCATTGATTTCAGTGATGTTGCTCATGTTAGTCTCCTATTGGGTTAGGTTTGAGGGATTGACCGGGATGATCCTCCCCTCTCCTTGTTGTCACCGGCTGCCTATGGCCTTTAAGGGGTCCAGTACCCAGTCGGTGAAGTGCCGGCGACCCGTAATGACATCGCCGATGAGGGTCATACCGGGGGTCAGCGGGCGCTCTTCGCCGTAGGCGGCGATGCTGGTGCGCTCCAGGCTGACGGTCACGCGGTAGACGGGATCTTTGAATGCGATGGGAGCCAGAAGCTCACCCTCGCGATAGGTGGCGCGGGACACCTGCACGACATGGCCCGACACCACGCCGAAGCGCTGATACGGGAAGGCGTCGACCCGGAGCCGCACCTCTTGGCCCGGCTGGATCAGGCCGGCCGCGCGCGGCGGCACCAGCAGGTTGGCCTCGAGGGCTCAGATCACTTGCTGAGCCACTTCGGCGGCCGCATCATCGACAAAGAACGGGCCTCCTCGTTCAGTTGGATCGATATGGCGGCCCTAGCCGGAATGTCCCCGAGGTCTCTCAGACGGAGCCTGCCGCGTAATATTGGCCGCTAACTGCCCAGTTCGACTGATCTTCGTCTTGCGGCTTGTACCGCCATCCCAATGAGGTGACGGAGACCCTTGCCATCCTCCATCAGCACATCCAAAGCCGCCGCAGTTGTGCCGTTCGGGCTTGTCACCTGCTCCCGCAGCATCGCCGGCGGTTCAGAGGCCTCGACGGCCAGCTTGGCGGCGCCAAATACTGTCTGCTTCGCAAGTAGGAGAGCCAATTTGTCATCTAGGCCAGCGTCGATACCTGCCTGACATAGCGTCTCGATGAAATGAAATACATAGGCCGGTCCAGAGCCTGAGACGGCGGTGACCGTATCCATCAAGGCCTCGTCATCGACAAACGCAACACGGCCGATCGAGGACAGCAGTTCCTGTGCCAGAGCGCGCTGAGTGGACGTTGTTTCATCGCTTGGACAGCACACGATCATGCCCTCGCCAATGGCCGCAGGCGTATTCGGCATGCAGCGGATGATGGCAGTGGCGCACTTAGCGCGCGATGCCATCTTCTGAATACCGATGCCGGCCGCGATCGAAATAAAAAGGCCGCCATCTGCCAAAAGAGCGGAGTATCGCTCGACAACATCGCCGACCACCTGCGGCTTGGTCGCGATTACCGCCACATCGGCTTGGAACGCGATAGGCAAGTCATCCGCGGATGGGTAGGTTCTGGCGCCGGTTTCTGCCGCCCGAGCTCGCAATACGGCATTGGGCTCGACAACTGTGAGATCATGTTGCTCAAACGTGCTCCACATTCTCAGCATGGCGAAGCCCATATTTCCGGCTCCGATAAGGACGACGTGCACCATTTTATTTCCTTTGATCAGATGGGTTCGCGAGCGCCAACAGAGCCAGCCACTGCTTCTCGTCTACGGGCACAGAGCCATTCGCCTCTGAGCGAGCCTTGATGCGCCGGTCGCCTGGGATGCGCTTCTGGCCGGCGGCGCTCAATGCATTGATGAGGGTCTCCACGCGCCTGGCCAATGGCGGCAATCCATCCGCCCCTGTTCGCGGATCGATCAGGATGATCGTTTCGCCTGTTCGCGCGCTCCTGGCCCCAGGCGTTTCCGACCAATCGACTTCATGAGAAAAATCTGCGCCGACGAGCGCCGCGCAGAGAATTTCCACCATCAGTGCGATCGATGCGCCCTTGTGGCCGCCGAAGGTCGACAATGCGCCGCCGTTCAAAATGGCGTGCGGGCTATTGGTCGGGACACCCCTCTTATCGATACCGCTTGCCTCGGGCAGCAACCGCCCTTCCCTTGCGGCGACCTGCACGTCGCCATGGGACAAGGTGGAGGACGCCTGATCGAACACCAGCGGCGGCCCCTCCGCACGCGGTGCGGCGAACGCCAGCGGATTAGTGCCATAAACGCCGGCCCGGCCACCGGGTGGTGCCACCACGGCGATGCTGTTGACGACCGCCAATGCGACAAATCCGCGTAATGCGAAGTCTTCGACATCGAGATAGAGAGCGCCGAGATGATGGGAATTGCGGATGGCAAGGATTGCAATTCCATTGTCTGCGGCTTTTTGCACCAGCATCTCCCTGGCATTAGCCAGAGCTATCTGTGCAAAACCATTATCGGCATCGGCTCTGATGAAACCCGGCGCCACGTCAACTACCGTAGGAATCGGATTGCCATTGGCGTAACCGCTTTTGATCGCAGCGAGATAATCCTTGATCCGAAACAGACCATGGCTCTCGCTGCCGTCCTGCTGCGCGGTTGCGCAGTTGCGAGCCAGGATGCCGGCCGATCCGACGGAATAGCCATGCTTGATCAGGATGACTTCGAGCGTCTCAACCACGGTTTCATACGGCTGCCGGCACATTATTGGTCACAGCGCCTTTTCGAGTTCCGGCAGTGCCTCGAAGAGATCGGCGACGAGGCCATAGTCGGCGATCTGGAAGATCGGGGCCTCTTCGTCCTTGTTGATGGCAACGATCACCTTACTGTCCTTCATGCCGGCCAGATGCTGGATGGCGCCGGAAATGCCGACCGCGATGTAGAGCTGCGGCGCCACCACCTTGCCAGTCTGACCAACCTGCCAGTCGTTCGGCGCATAGCCGGCATCGACCGCAGCACGGCTTGCGCCGACGGCGGCACCGAGCTTGTCGGCGACGGGAAGGATGACCTCGCGGAATTTCTCGGCAGAGCCAAGTGCGCGGCCACCCGAGATGATGATCTTCGCCGAGGTCAGTTCCGGACGGTCGGATGAGGACAGCGCATCACTGACGAAGCTGGAGAGGCCGGGATTGGCAACGGCCGCGATCGCCTCGACGGCAGCGGAGCCGCCTTCTGGGGCCGATGCGAAGGACGCCGTGCGAACGGTGATCACTCGCTTCGCATCGCTCGACTGCACCGTCTGGATGGCGTTGCCGGCATAGATCGGGCGCTTGAAGGTGTCGGCGGAGACGACGTCGGTGATCTCAGAGATCTGGGCGACATCGAGCAGGGCTGCGACACGCGGCAACACGTTCTTGCCGA
Organism: Rhizobium rhizogenes NBRC 13257; assembly: GCF_000696095.1. Lineage (GTDB taxonomy): Bacteria > Pseudomonadota > Alphaproteobacteria > Rhizobiales > Rhizobiaceae > Rhizobium > Rhizobium rhizogenes. The sequence continues at coordinate 7,288 of NZ_BAYX01000025.1, forward strand.
CCGAAGTGGCAGCCGTGATGATGGTGTCGTAGCCGGCGGCCAGCGACACGATCAGATCGGCCAGCGGTTCGGCGAGGTTGTTGGCAAGCTCGTCGCTTTCAGCCAGCAGCACCTTGGAGACGCCGGCAAGCTTTGCGGCGGCATCGGCGGCAGCCTTGGCGCCCTTGCCGGCGACGAGGATATGCACGTCGCCACCGATCTTGGCGGCAGCCGTCAGCGTCTTGGCGGTCTGGTCGGAAAGGCTGATATTGTCGTGGTCAGCCAGAAGAAGAATGGCCATGGGTATTATCCTTTCCTGTCCTTAGAGCACGCCGGCTTCGGTCTTGAGCTTCTCGACGAGCTCGGCGACCGAACCCACCTTGATGCCCGCCTTGCGGCCGGATGGCTCTTCCGTCTTCAGCACTTTCAGGCGCGGCTCGGTCGAGACGCCGAAGTCGGCCGGTGTCTTTTTGTCAAGCGGCTTCTTCTTCGCCTTCATGATGTTCGGCAGCGAGGCATAGCGCGGCTCGTTGAGGCGAAGGTCGGTGGTGACAACGGCCGGAAGCTTGATCTCGATGGTCTGCAGGCCGCCGTCGACTTCACGGGTCACGGTCGCCTTGCCGTCACCGATCTCGATCTTCGAGGCGAAGGTCGCCTGTGCCGAGCCGAGGAGGGCTGCCAGCATCTGGCCGGTCTGGTTCGAATCGTCGTCGATCGCCTGTTTGCCGACGATGATCAGGCCCGGCTGTTCGGCGTCTGCGACACCCTTGAGGATCTTGGCGACCGCCAGCGGCTCGACGGCATCATCGGTCTCGACCAGGATCGCCCGGTCGGCGCCCATGGCGAGCGCGGTGCGCAGCGTCTCTTCGGCCTTGGCAGGCCCGATCGAGACGACGATCACTTCCTCAGCCTTGCCAGCCTCCTTCAGCCGCAGCGCTTCCTCAACCGAGATCTCGTCGAACGGGTTCATCGACATCTTCACATTCGCAAGCTCGACGCCCGTACCATCCGGCTTGACCCGGATCTTGACGTTGTAATCGACGACGCGCTTAACAGGCACGAGTATTTTCATGGAACAACGTCCTCTGTCTTTCCGGGTTTTCGTAAAGGCCGGCCGATCAGCCAGCCTTGTAATAGGAGGCATTTGACGGCGGCAGCGGTTCCTTGCCGCATATCCGGTCAGCAAGCTTCTCCGCCATCATCATGATTGCGGCGCTCAGATTGGCAGTGACGACGCGCGGCATGATTGAGGCGTCCACGACACGCATGCGCCGCACCGCCTTCACACGCGCTTCTCTATCGACCACAGCCTCGTCATCCGTGCCCATCCGGCATGTGCCGGACGGATGGTAGGAGGTGCCGAGATTGGCCCGCACGAATGTCTCCAGCTCCGCGTCGCTTTGCACATCCGATCCGGGAGAAAGCTCCTGGCCGCGATATTTGTCCCAGGCCGGCTGGCGGATCAGATCTCGCGCGAGCCGCACGCCATCGACCAGATCTTTCAAGTCCCGTGGCGACTGCAGGTGATTGAAGACGATAGAGGGCGCCTCGGCGGGATCGGCGGAACGAAGCGTCACCGAACCGCGACTTTCCGGCCGCGACAGGTCCATCCAGAATTGGAAACCGGGTATGGCAACCAGTTTGCCGTTCTTCACATAGCGCGTCAGCGGCAGGAACTCGAACTGCATGTTGGGAAAGGCAACATCATCGTGTGTCCGCAGGAAAGCGCCGGTCTCGAAGAAATTGGAGGCCCCCAACCCTCCCCGCGTCAAAAACCATTCGACACCGAGCCTGGCCCGACCGAAGAGATTGAGCTCGGAGACCAGCGAATCCTCATAGTTCGTCGCATATTGCAGATTGACGCCCGGATGGTTTTCGAGATTTCGGCCGACCTGACGCGCCTCGCCCTTGAGCGCAATGCCGTGACGGCGCAATTCGTCAGGATCGCCGACACCCGACAGCATCAGCAATTGCGGTGTATTAAACGCTCCGGCGCAGAGAATGACTTCCCGCTCGCAATCGACAAGCCGCGGCCTACCGTTTTCAAGGATCTCGATACCGATGGCAGCCCCGTTCTCGACCACGACCCGGCTGACCAAGGTCTTGGACATGATGTGGAGATTGTCGCGCTTGGCCGCCGGGTGCAGATAGCCGCGCGCCGACGACCAGCGCTGTCCGCCGTGAATAAAGGATTGGGCGATGTGGAGCCCTTCCTGACGATATCCATTGTGATCAGGCGTCACCGAATAGCCCGCCTGCTCGCCGCCGCGCAGGAAGGCATCATAGAGCTTGTGCTCCGCCTTGCAGCGGCTGATACGCATCGGGCCGTCGCCCCCGCGCCATTCGTCAGCGCCGTCCGCGAATGTCTCCATGCGCCGGAAATAGGGAAGGCAATGGGCGAAATCCCATTCCGGCAAGCCTTGCTTGGCCCAGCCGTCGAAATCCATGGGGTTTCCCCGATTGTAGATCATCGCGTTGATCGAGGAGGAACCGCCGATCACCTTGCCGCGCTTTTCGTCCATGGTGCGCCCGCCGAGATTGGGTTCCGGGCCGGATTGATAACCCCATCCGAGCTTCTTGCTTTGATAGGCAAAAGGGAGTGCGGCAGGCATGGCTATGACTGGCCCGCGATCCGATCCACCGGCCTCAACGAGAAGGACCCGGATCGCCGGATCTTCGCTAAGGCGGGCCGCCAGGATGCATCCTGCCGAGCCTGCCCCGACAATGATGTAGTCGTAAGCCATTCTCTTTTCCCTCAGGTTGGCCGGATACGGCCCACCAATATTGGATACGATAATATTATTTTGTATAAACTTTTGTCAAACCAAAAACCGCAGCCTTGCGAAATTTGGTGATCCGCCCGTGATTTGGGAGCGACACATCAGCCGCAGCGGCAGAAATGGAGGCTAGAGGCGGCGCATGGAGGGGAATGCAGTAGCTTTAGCCGGCTCAAGAGCGATGACGCCGGCTGGCCTGCACCGATTTCTTCGTTTGCTCGATATGGGTTTCCAGCAAAGCTGTTGCCTGCTCGATATCTCCTTCGCGGCAGAGCGCCAGTAGCAGTTCATGCTCCTTGCGGGGGCGCTCTTTTCCGGCGGCCAGAGACACCTGCATGCGCACGAAGCGGTTCACGTGGCCGTAATTCGCTTCGATCATCGACAGAAGGCGAGGCCGGTGACAGGGTGCATAGATCGACCAGTGGAACTGCCAGTTCATGCTACCCCAGCTTTCCGGGTTCGGCTCCCGGTTATAGCCTTCAAGAATGCTCTCCGCGTGACTGAAATCCTCCTCGGCCATTTCCGGAATAGCGAGACGAAGTGCGTGGCATTCCAGCGCAATCCGGATGTCCAACATCTCCAGCACATCGTCCAAGGAGAGGCTGGCAACGATAGCGCCGCGATTGGGTTCAATCTTCACCAATCCTTCGGTTTCGAGTTGCCTAAGAGCCTCGCGGACGGGAATTCGGCTGATGCCGAACTGTTCGGCCAGCTGATCTTGGCGGAGCTGCGTTCCTTCCGTGAGATCGCCGCTTAGAATAGCTTCTCGCAATCCATCTCGCACAACATCAGGCGCGGATCGACGCGGTTCCATGATCTTAGTCACCACTGTACCTTATACGTTTTATACAGATTGTATAATTTGCAATTGCGCCTTATGCAAGCAGATGCTTACGTCAGGCAACAGCTTTGCGAGAGAAGATCGCGCATCCGGCGGATCCCACCATAATCAGCACGATGGACAGCATCTGCTGGTTCGAAAGCCGCTCGTTCAAGATTAGGGCACCCATCAGGGCACTCATGGCCGGTGCTGCGCTCAACAAGATACCGAGTGCGTTCGGCGGCAATCGTCGGAAGGCGAACATTTCGAGCATGTATGGAATGGCGCTCGACAGCAAAGCCACAAGAAGACCGACCGTCAAAATCTGCCAGCCAAGAAGCGATGCCCCCGCATTGTAGACCCCGAAAGGGACACCGAACGTGGCTGCCACGGCCATCCCCAGCGAAACCGCTCGCGCCGGTCCGAGCGGAGATATTTTCTTGCCGAAAAGGATATAGCAGGCCCAGCAAGCAGCCGCGCCAGCCGCGAAAAGCAGGCCAACGGGATCGAGGTCATTCTCCGTTCTGAGCGGGAGTAGAAAAACAAGGCCGCCCACGGCGGTCGCCAGCCACAGGAAATCGAGCGGCCGTCTTGAATGAGCAAGGGCGACAAGCAGGGGACCGGTCACCTCGACGGCTGCGGCGACACCGAGAGGAAGACGCGCGAACGCCTGATAGATCAGGATGTTCATCAAGCCGAGGGAGACGCCAAAGCCGATAATCGCGAGTGGCGGGGCTCGTTGAGTTCCTTTACGCCAGGGCCGGCCGATCACCATAAGCAGAAGTGCCGAAAAACCGAGACGCAAGGCGGTGACGCCTTCTGGGCCGACGGCAGCAAAAAGGCTCTTCCCCAAAGCCGCGCCGAGCGCCGAACAAGTCAGCGCGCCGACGATGGCCGGGGATGCCCAGGCTTGAGCGCCTGAGCTGAAAGCGGTCGTCCTCATTCGTCTAAACCTCCTTTGTGGCGCAAGACAAGCGGGACTGATCGAACTGTAAGCGATCATCGACCGCAGCGATCTTTCAAGCCGCGTATCCGGCAATGGACGAACAACGACCGCGATGACCTGCCCTATCGGATATGCTGCAGGAAGCTCGCAAGCCGCTCGCTTGGAGGGTTAGCAAGCAGTTCCTTGGGGTCTCCGTCGTGCAGGATGTGGCCCTTGTCGATAAAGAGCAGACGACTGCCGACGTCCCGAGCAAAGCCGATCTCGTGGGTGACCACGACCATCGTCATGCCTTCATCCGCAAGCTGTCGCATCACCTGGAGAACCTCGTGGCGCAGTTCGGGATCAAGAGCCGACGTCGGCTCATCGAAAAGCATCAGCTTCGGGCGCACCGCCAGCGACCTGGCGATCGCAACGCGCTGCTGCTGCCCGCCCGAGAGCTGACTCGGATAATGCCCTGCCCTTTCCGACAGGCCGACCTTGGCCAGCAAATCCCTGGCGATCGTCTCCGCTTCGGCCTTGCCGGATCGCCGCACCTTCAAAGGGCCGAACATGACGTTTTCGAGCGCCGTCATGTGCGGAAAGAGGTTGAACTGCTGGAACACCATCCCTGCCTCGAGGCGGATCTGGCGGATTTCGGCGTTTGTGCCTTTCGCACTGAGACCATCGACGATCAAGTCGCCGCTTTGAATGGTCTCAAGGACATTGATGCAGCGCAGCAGCGTGGATTTGCCCGACCCGGAGGGGCCGATCAGGAAAACGATCTCGCCCTGGTCTATCGAGAGATCGATGGATTTCAGGACATCAAGCGTGCCGTAACTTTTTACGACTTTTCGGAATTCTACGATGCTCATGTCATTTGAATCCGCTTTTCGATCACCCGGAAGATGATTGCCATGATGCTGATGATGACGAGATAGATGGCGCCGACGGCGGCCCAGATCTCCACCGCCCGATAATTCTCGGTCATGATCTCCTGGCCCGTCCGTGTCAGCTCGGCAACGCCGATGACGATCAGCAGCGAGGTGTCCTTCAGGCCGATGATGAACTGATTTCCAAGCGCCGGAACCATCCGCCGAAAGGCAACCGGTCCGATGATGTAAAGGAGGACCCGGTGGAGCGGCAGCCCCATCGCCAACCCGGCTTCGCGGAGTCCGTACGGCACGGCCAGGAAGCCACCACGAACAATTTCCGCAAGATAGGCCGAGGAATTGACCGTCAGGGCAATCATGCCAGCTGTCAAAGCCGTCAGCTTGATGTCGAGAAGCGACGGCAGCGCGAAATAGATGAACATGATCTGCACGACCATCGGCGTACCGCGGATGAGGCCTATATAGACCTGCGCGATCAACGAAATATATTTAGGCGCGTAAGTCCTGACGACGCCGATAATGGTTCCCAGGATCATTCCCGCCAACAGCGACGCGGCGGCAACCATGATGGTTACGGCCGCGCCGCGAAGGAGTGCGGGAAGAGCCTCGATAATTGCCGACCATTCGAAGGTCATGCGAGCTCCCCTTATGTGTTGGTTTCGGTCTCAATCGCCTCGCAAATCAACCGGGAAGCTTACCAAACCACTTCTTGTAGATGGCGTCGTAGCGCCCATCAGCCTTGATCTTCTTCAGTGCATCGTTCGTCTTTACGACCAGATCGCTGCCCTTCGGGAAAGCGATTGCGACAGGAATGCCATCGCCAACGGGGGCCTCCAGGACCTTCACTTTGCCCTTGCCCTCTGTCTGGGCAAAATATGCAAGGAAGGGGTAGTCGTAGACGACGGCATCGGCGCGCGACGCCTGCAACTCCATGAACATGTTGGTCACCTGTGGGAACAACGTGACTTGGGCTGTCGGAACATGCTCCTTTAGCCAGGTCGTCGAAGCAGCACCTGTTACGGACGCAACCTTCTTGCCGGCGAGATCGTCGCCAGACTTGATCGTCGTATCGTTTGCAGCGATGAGAACGCCGAGAGCGCTTGTGTAATATACGTCAGAGAAATCGACGACCTTCTTACGAGCATCGGTCGCAAAGATGCTCGAAATAGCCAAATCGATATTCGCGGTCTGAAGCGCTGGGATGAGCGCGCCGAAGTCCATTGGCGTGACGTTGTATTTGAAACCTGCTTCCTTGGCGATTTCAACAAGCAGATCTTGATCAAAGCCAACATACTTGCCGTCCTGAACAAAATCGAACGGCTTGGAGTCGATACTCGTGCCAACCACGATGGTCTTGTCCTGCGCAAAGACGGCCTGTGTGAAGGCCATGGTCGCGACAAGCGCTCCGAAGAATATACGTCTGTTCATCTCATGTTCCCCTTTGAATTCGTTGGTTAGCGAGCGTGCATCCGTCCATGACCGAGGGAGATTACATGCTCACAAAATGGATACAATCATACAATATAGAATACTTCAACATACTATTGTATAAAATTATATCGATGCGGACGATCTGCGTGAGAACGGGCAGTGGTCAAATCCATTCCAACACGAGCATTGCTGCCCACCGAGGCAACGCGACGCGATATCCCTTGCAGCCATAGAAGCCGCAGCGGATCTCCATCAGCGCCTTAAAGGCGCTTCTCGGAAATCATCTTCGTGCGCAAATATGCCTCGAGCCCCTCGATCCCGCTCTCGGCGCCATAACCCGACTCGTTGACACCGCCGAAGGGCGTTTCCGGTTCGTGAACAGATGTATGGTTGACCCCGACAACGCCGGCTTCGAGCGCTTCGCCGACGGCGGACGCCGTCGATCCATTGGTGGTAAAGAGATAGGCTGCGAGACCGAATGGAAGCGAGTTGGCGCGGGCGATCACCTCATCGACGGACTTGAAGGGCGTCAACTGAGCCAAGGGGCCAAACGGCTCCTCGGACATCACTCGGGCGTCGTCTGTCACGTCCTTCAGAACGGTAGGCGCATAGAAATAACCCTTGCGGTCAAGGCGCTCGCCCCCGAGCGCAACGGAGGCCCCTTTCTCGACGGCGTCCCGCACAAAAGCGTCCATCATGTCCAGCCGCCGTTCGGTGATCAGCGGGCCCATCTGCGTGCCTTCGTCGAGCCCGTTGCCGACGACAATCTTGCGGCTTCGCTCAACGAACCCCGTTACGAAGTGCTCATAGACGTTTTCCTGGATATAGAAGCGGGTGGGAGACGTGCAAACTTGCCCCGCATTGCGAAACTTGGCGGCAATCAGCACGTCGAGCGCCTTTTCCACGTCGGCATCTTCGAAAACGATCACCGGTGCGTGCCCGCCGAGCTCCATGGTGCAGCGTTTCAACGTCTCGGAGGCCAGGCGCTGCAACAATTTTCCGACAGGCGTCGAGCCGGTCAGGGAAACCTTCTTCGGAACAGGAGAGGCAATCAGATGCTCGGAGATCGCGGCCGGCGGGCCGAAGACGATGTTGAGCGCCCCTGCCGGCACGCCAGCATCCTGAAAGCAACGACCGATCGCAACGGCGGTACCGGGCGTCTCGTCGCTCGGCTTCACGATGATGCTGCAGCCAGCCGCAAGTGCTGCCGCCATCTTGAGGGTCACGTTGCCCGCCGGGAAATTCCATGCGGCAAAGCCAAGTGCCGGGCCCACCGGCTCCTTGAACACCATCTGCCGCACTCCCGTCGCGCGCGCAGGAATAATCCGGCCATATGCGCGCTTTGCCTCCTCGGCATACCAGCGTGTCGCATCGGCGCAGAATTGGACCTCTCCCACGGCCTCTGCCAAGGCCTTGCCGTTCTCGAGCGTGAGGGTGCGGGCGATATCGCCTTTGCGGGCTTCGATAAGGTCCGCGGCCCGGCTCAGAATCTGCCAGCGATAGGCGGCCGTCGTGGTTTTCCAGGCCTGGAACGCTCTTCCCGACGCATCCAGTACACGATCCAGATCATCCCTGGTCGCATGGGGAACGGCGGCGATTTCGGCTCCGTCGGCCGGATTGAAGAGCGGCGCGGTCGCCCCGCTGCTTCCCTGCACCCAGGCGCCATCGATCAGCATTTCGAGTTTTTCAGCGTACATCCTCAGTCCCCTGGATTGCGTCATCAACCGAGCAACATCTCAGTCTTTTTCTAATTGTATAAATAATAAGATTATCGTATGCAATTATAAAACATCGCATAATATACCGCTCTTGCGGAGGGACGCGTTCCATGACCATCAAAAACGAAGCCGTCGATGTCGCCGTGATTGGAGCCGGAAGCGTCGGTATCGCCGTCGCCTATTATCTGGTTAGAAACTACGGCATTAAGGACATCGCGATCATCGATCCACGCGATCCGATGAGCCTGACTTCCGCCCAATCCGGCGAGAACTATCGTAATTGGTGGCCTCATCCAATCATGGCGGCTTTCACCAACGACAGCATCCGGCTGATGGAGGAGATTGCATCCGCCTCCGACAACCGCATCAACATGACACGACGGGGCTATTGCCTCGTCACCCGCCGGGCTCAACCATCCGACCTCATCGAGGATCTCTATCGCGGCTATGGCGAGAACGCTGAGGATCTCATTCGCATTCACAAGGGCGCCGGCCCGCATGACAGCTACCAGCCGCCAGTGTGGGCGGACTGGCGGCTGGCGCCGGACGGCGTCGACGTGCTCTGTGATCAGAACCTCATTCGCAGCACGTTTCCGGCCTATGCCGACGATGTCTCCACCATTCTCCATGTCCGGCGCGCGGGCGCAATCAGCGGCCAGCAGCTTGGCCAGTTCATGCTGGAATACATCAAGGGCCAGGGCGGGCGGCTCGTGCGTGGCGAGGTCGTTTCGATTGCCTCTGCCTCGCCTTTCCTTCTCTCGGTCAAGACGAGCGACGGGCTCGCCTCCCTTCGCGCCGACCGGATCGTCAATGCCGCCGGACCTTTTCTCAAGGATGTGGCAGCGCTTCTGGATGAGGAGCTTGCTGTCTCCTGTGTCTATCAGCAGAAGATCGCCTTCGAGGATCGCGAGCGTGTGGTGCCACGCAACCTGCCCTTCACCATCGACCTCGACGGCCAGACACTTGGCTGGAGCGAGGAAGAGCGAACCCTGCTCGCCGAAGATCCCGACACAGCCAAACTGACCGAATTCATGCCGGGCGGCATCCATTGCCGGCCAGATGGCGCGGAAGACGGCAAATGGATCAAGCTCGGCTGGGCCTTCAACGAGGCTTCTTCCGACCCGCATGGCCCTGAACCCATTAACGACCAGTTCCCGGATATCGTCCTGCGTGCCGCGAGCCGGCTTCAGCCGGGGCTTGCCGCCTATATCGGGCGCCTGCCGCGTGGCGCACATCATTACGGCGGTTACTACACCACGACTGCGGAGAACTGGCCGCTGATCGGCCCGATGCGCACGCCCGGCGCTTTCGTGGCGGGTGCTCTTTCCGGCTTCGGTACGATGGCGGCCTGCATATCGGGCTCGATCTGCGCCGACTGGGTGATGGGGGAAACGTCAGCGCCCTATGCCAGGACGCTGAGCGCGGCGCGATACGACGATCCTACAATCATGGCCGAACTGGCGGCGCTCAACAATCGCGGACATCTGTGACGGAGACCCGGCTCGTCGAATGAGAAACAGTAAACACCATTCGTTTTACCCGGCACGGAGCCGGAGCAGACAGTCAAGGAGATAAGATTGAAGACCGACATTGTTATCATTGGAGGTGGGGCAATCGGCGCGGCCGTTGCCTATTTTCTGAAACGGACTGATGCGAGCGTCTCGGTGATGGTGATCGAGCGGGATCCGACCTATAATCTCGCGTCCACCCCGCGTGCTTCGGGCGGTGTACGCCGGCTTTTCTCCCTGCCCGAGAACATCGCGCTCTCCAACTACAGCATTCCATTCTTCGACGATTTTGCAGAAACCATGGCTATCGATGGCGTGCAAGCGGACATCGGCTTGAAAAAGAACGGCTATCTCTTCATCGTGCCGCCATCGAGCCGCGACATGCTCAAGCAGAATTTCGAGATCGAAACGAACATGGGCTGCAATGTCGTCTGGCTGGAGCCGGACGAGATCAAGCACAAGTTTCCCTCGATGAATGTCTCGGACCTGGGGTCCGCCGTCTATTCTCCCGACGATGGTTGGCTTGACCCGCATAGCGTGCTCATGGGTTTCCGGAAGAAAGCCCGCTCATTGGGTGCCAATTTCATTGCCGACGAAGTGGTGGGTTTTGAGCGCACGGCAACGCATGTAGCCAAGGTCAAGCTGAAATCCGGCGCGGAGATCGAGGCGGATCATTTCGTCAATGCCGCGGGCGCCTGGGCGAAGGATATTTGCACGATGCTCGGCTTCAAGGTTCCGATCGAGCCGTTGCGCCGGTTCGAGCATTATTTCGAAACCGAGGAGCCGATCGAGCCGCTTCCCTATCTGAAGGACCCGGAGCGTCTGGCGTTCCGGCCGGAAGGCAAGGGATATTCCGGCGGCGTGCCGACGCTTGCCGAGCCGCGCGGCTACAATTTCGAGGTCGATCACGACTATTTCGAAAATGTCGTTTGGCCCGCACTGGCGCATCGCTTCCCGCAGTTCGAGAAGACGAAGTGCAAGAATACGCTGCCGGGCCTTTACGACCAGAATGATTTTGATGGCAATGTCATCATCGGTCCGGGCGCGGACGGTCTCACGAATTTCCATATGCTCGCGGGCTTCTCCGGTCACGGGCTGATGCACGCGCCCGGATGCGGCCTGGCAATGGCGGAATTGCTGCTGCAGGGACGCTATGAGACAATCGACCTCACCCGCCTCGGCTGGCAAAGGCTCCTCGACGGCCGGCCGCTTCCCGAACGTGGCATCATCTGACTCTTTGGGGGCGGCGGTTGAGATAATCGTCGCGCCCGCAGCCGGTTAGCGCCTGCGCATGGCGGCGCGTAACGACTTCTGTGTCTGTTCGATGTGCTTTTCAAGCAGGGCGACGGCCGTGTCGGCCTCCCCCTCCCTGCAGAGCCGCAACAGCTCGGCATGATCCTGCTGGGGCTTCGCCTTTCCCGTCGCCAGCGACACCTGGCGCCGGGTGAAGCGGCTGACATGGCCGTAATTCGCCTCGATCATGGCCAGGAGCCTCTCACGATTGCAGGGGCAATACAGCACCCAGTGAAAGCGCCAGTTCATCTCGCCCCAGGCGGCCGGGTCCGATGTTTCCTCATAGTCGGCCAGGATTTGCCCGGCTGCCTCGATATCCTCGACCGCCATGTTGGGGATGGCAAGTTTCAAAGCCCGGCATTCGAGCGCGATGCGAATGTCGAGCATTTCAAGAACATCCTCGACGGACAATCCCTTTACGACCGCGCCTTTGTTGGCGTGAAGCTCCACTAGCCCTTCGCCCTCAAGCTGGCGCAGGGCCTCGCGGACGGGTATTCTCGACGTTCCGAACTGCTCTGCAAGTTCGTCCTGACGAAGCTGCTGGCCCTCTTCATAGGCACCCGCCAGGATCGCTTCCCGCAGGCCGTCCCTGACGAGTTCAGGCGCGGATTTGCGCACTTCATTTCCCTTAACAGCCATCAAAGTACCTTCTCAGTCCAACCAGATCCTGGATTAGATGGCAGCGTTTTGTATAAATTTGTCAACAGCACACAAGGATAAGCGCTGTGGAGAATGCGACCGCCATGCCTCTGTCTGGACGCGCTGCCTGGTGGATGGTTGCGGCAGCGAAACCGATATCACTGACATTCAAGCCGATGCTTCCGTCGCCTCCTCAAGCAAACGCCGGATGCCGTCGGCAATAATTCTGACCGGTTCCGTCGCGCTTGATTTGCCCACAAGACGAATATCAAACGAGCCGAGTTCTTCAAAACCATCCTCGGCGCCGAGAACCCTCATGTCGTCCGTCACGTAGGAACAGGGGAGCGGCGCTACCGCCAAGTCCGAGACCACGGCCGCACATTGCACCGTAGTGCGCGGGCTGAGATAGGCAAAGCGGTAGGCTTGACCCGTTCTTTCCAGTTGTTCGAGGGCTACCGCACGCCAGATGCACCCATCTTCGTGGGTCGCGATAGGCAAGGGATCCTGCTGAAAAGCGGAACCTTGCCTTGCTCCCGCCCAGACAAGCTTCTCGGTGCCAATCACTTCGCCGCGCGGCGCCGAAGGGTTGGCAACATCACACGTAAGGGTAAGGTCGAGCCGCTGTTCGTCTATGCGATTGACGAGACGATCGCTCGTATCGACGACGACGTCGACCACGATGCCCGGATAGGCGTCGGAAAGGTCCTTCAGGATTTTCGGAAAAAGCCGCTCACTGATATCAAAAGGCGCGCCCAGCCGCACCACACCCGTAAGCTGCGGATCCACCAATCGAGAGACCGCCTCGTTCGACAGCATCAACATCGTGCGAGCATAGGTCAGCAATGTCTCTCCTTGCCGCGTCAGCCTGATCGTGCGTGCTGCGCGTATGAACAAAGCTGAGCCCAGTTGCTCCTCCAGCTTCTTGATCTGCATCGATACAGCGGAAGGCGTACGCGAAACGGATCGCGCGGCCCCGGAGAAGCTCAGCATTTCCGCGATGGCAACGAATGTTCGCAGCACATCGTTATCGAGCAACAGCCTCTGCCGATTTAAGTCATCAACTGTCATTCGCTCTCGCGGATTTTCGCGTGCGGGCGGTCTGCCGGCACGACTGGTGCAAGGAAAAGTGAAATGCAGTTGCCGAGATTCCCATAATGTATATAAAGGTAACGTATATTATACAATCATATAAGTCCAGGATAAAGCCCACACATCGGCCAAGAGTATGGGCAGCACCGCATGATTGTGATCGGATAACGGAAAACTGAAAGGAACTGGCAATGCCTTGGATTCGAGTGGATTTATCTACGGGCCGTACGGTTGAGCAAAAACAGAAGGCCGCCGAGGCCATCACCGACGCGCTGGTAAAGTTTTGCAACTGCACACCCGAATCGGTCAGCATCGTGTTCAACGACGTGACCGCGGACAACTGGGCCTTTGCGGGCAAGCTTCTTTCGCAAGCCGCAAAATCCTGAGAGCGGGTTGTGGAATCGCCGACGCGTCCGACGTTGCCCCTTGTGTGATCCTGTCCGGCCAGCAGATCTTCGCCCATATGCATGTTCAGCGGAAGCCGGAGACCTAGCCATATGACATGGGCGATTCCGTCATCGAGAAATCGGTGCCGGCGATAGAACGGATAACATGTCAATCCGCTCACACCGCCAGATCCCACATTTCGATCGATGCTCGGTTAAGGTGACGGTCACAGCACGGCCCAGAAACGAAAAAGCCTGCCGCGGGAGGAGGTGCGGCAGGCTTTTCGAAAAGAACCGAACAGCGACTGGGAGGAGGAGTGCCGCTGTTCCCACAGACGTCCCTGGGAGGAGGAGTGGGCCGTCTGAAACCCGAAGCTCTGCGGGAGGAGGTGCATTGCTTCGATAGGTTGGATCATACACTGGCCGCCGCAGTTTCCTATCGTTTATGCTGCACTGCAGCTATGCAAGAAATACAGATCGGAAAGATCCAACACGAAACGAGGACCCAACCGATCCTCAGACAGGGAGCCCGACGCAAAAACGCCCGCGTTATCAACGGGCGTCGAGCAGTCTTTGAGACGATAAGTCCGTGCGGTCAGCGCGCGACCGATGCGCGGGCAACGCTGCGGATGTCGGCGCGGTCGATGCCGAGGTCCTGCAGTTCACGGCTGGACATGCGGCCAAGTTCGTTGACGGTCTGACGGAACTTGCGCCAATTGTTGAAAGAGCGTGCTACGTTCATGATGATCCCCTTTCCTGAGGGCTTCTGACGTCAGCAGCCTCGCTTGGCTCCGGCGTCGTTTCGATGGTTGGAATATAGCCATTTCAATCGGTTTAAAACAGTGACAATCTCTCATTCCACCCATGCATCTGGCGCATTGGTTCTGCATATTCCGCAAGAGATGATCGTTTCTTGGGCGCTGAAACAATCGAACGCCGTCGGTTGCTTGTTCAGCGGATCAGCATCCGGATAGCGATAGTTCTCCGTTTGTGAAGCAGCTTTATTGCAAACGTCGATCGGGGACGGCTTTGTCCTGAGCGGCAAAATGGCGGCTACGCTGCCGCCGATACTGCACGCCTCTTCCTTAAAGCCCACAATGCGGCAACCAACAGAACGATTACCACGACGGACAGTATCACACTTAATATGTAGGGCTGAACGCGAGCAAGAAACGGCACCGGCCCACCGGCGCGAGCGGTGGCGACATCCGCGAGCGTAACCTTGGTCGCCGGATTGCCGAAATTCATGAGCACATAGTTGGAGACATCGACGATCTGCTGGTCGGTCAGAGGCGTAACGAAGGACTGGGCACCGAAACCAGGCATGAGAACCTGCTTGCCGGCCGTGTCGCGATCGACGCCATAAAGAATTGTTGCCACGAGATTGGCGGGCTGACTGGCACCGGTCGCGCTGTTGTGGAAGAGCGACGGATAGGCCTGGTTTTCGCTACCAGCACCATCGATCTGATGACAGCTGGCACAATAGCCGCTGTAGAGCTGCGCCCCGTCGCGAAGGCTGTTGTGCTCCGTTTGCGAATAGACGCCGCGAATGCTGCTCTCTGAACTGACCGCTGCGCCGTACTCATAGGCGGCACGAGTGTCGCCAGGGTCGCGAATGGCTGGAACGCTCTTGAGAAACGACGCCAGGGCATGCAGGTCGGCATCTGGCAGATATTGCAGGCTGTTCTGAACGGCCTCCGCCATGCCGCCCGCTGCCTGGTTCTTGCCGTCCGCATGACCCGTGCGGAAGTACTGGACAAGTTCATCGGTGCTCCAACCGCCGACGCCGCTCACCGGATCAGACGTGATATTGGGTGCATACCATGGGCCGACGGCGCCTCCGGCAAGATAGCTGCCGGCACTTTCCCCCATCAGCAAGCCGCGCGGCGAATGACAGGAGCTGCAGTGACCAAGCGCGCCGGCCAGATAGGCGCCGCGGTTGATCTCCTCGGTTTTGCCTGGGTCCGGTTGAAATGGCGCTTTGGTGGAATAGAGCAGGTTCCAGAACGCCATCGAGAACCGGATATTGAACGGAAATGGTAAGTCCGTCTGGTTTGATGCCTTGTCATCGACAGGTTGGACGCCATGCATGAAGTAAGCATAGAGCGCATGCATGTCGGTGTCGGTGATCTCGGCATAAGCGGTATACGGCATGGCCGGATAGAGATGACCGCCGTCTTTGCGGATTCCCTTGCGCACCGCCCGATCGAAGTCGTCTTCGGTGTAGTTGCCTATGCCTGCCGTCTTTGAGGGCGTGATGTTGGTGGAGTAGATGGTGCCGAGCGGTGAGACGATCGGATACCCGCCGGCGAAAGGTCTATTGCTGTGGGGCACGGTGTGGCAGGCCATGCAATCGGCGGCAGTCGCGATCCCCCTGCCCTTTTCGACAAGTGCTTGTGGATCGCTGGTCTGGGCCCCGGCCTTCCCAACTCCCAGAATGGCCGCGGAAAGGGCGAGCAGGATGACTGCTCCCCGTTTTGCAGGACTATTTTGCTTGACGATCTTTCGCATGCTCAAGCCCTCAGCGATTTGGAGATGTCGTCGGCAGCCTTGATGCCGAGCGCCGCCATGGTGAGGGTACTGTTGACCACGCTTGCAGACGGGATTGCTCCGCCGCCCGGGATCCAGAGATTGGCGTGGTCATGGGCACGGCAATTGCCGTCGACGACCGAATCCTTAGGGTCGCTGCCCATGATGCAGCCACCCATGATATGGTTGTTGGCGTTGAGCGCCGTGGTGACATGAAAATCGCTGGCGTTGAAAAGCCTGCCGATATTCTCCAACTGCTTGACGGCCGCATCATAACCTTTGTGAACATAGTCTCCGACATCGTAGTAGACATCCGGACAGGGTATGCCATGCGGATCGAGCCGTGACTTGCTGAGCGTCACCCGGTTCTTCGGATCGGGAAGAGGTTCAAGGCTGATCGACAGATCGACCCCATGCGTCGTAAGGCGGCGAATTTCGGCGTCGAGCGCCGGACCGACAAGGCCCTTTTTCAGGGCTACCGACGTTGCGGTTGTGACCTGAGTGATATTGTTCAGGATCATCTTGTTTGCCGAATATTCCGAACGAAACGCCCCGTCGCGGGGTCCAACGATACAACTGCTTTGCGCTGGTCCACGCCCAATCCATAAAGGCTCCGGCGCTTGAAAGAAGCAATGAAAGCCGGAGTGATCCATCATGTTGCGGCCGACCTGGTCGGAGCTGTTTGCGATGCCGGCAGGATTGCGATCGTTAGCCGCGGCCAGGAGCAGGCGCGGCGATTCGAGCGCGTTGCAGGCTATTACGAACGTATCGGCGGTGACCTTGTGCGATTGATGCTGGCTGTCGTACCAGTGCATCGCCGTCACGCGGTTGTTTTCGTCCGTATCGATCTTGTAGACAACCGCTTCGGCGAGCACAGAGGCGCCCTTGGCTTCCGCCGCCTGCACGGAATGGATGGCATTGTACATCGCCCCAATCGGACAGATCGGCTGGCAATTATTGTTGCCGCAACAGGTCGGACGACCATTCCAGGGCCGTGTACTGCGGGCCTGCGGGATCGGTACCGAACGATAGCCATGCGCATTGACGATTTCAGCAAAACGCTTGTCCCCATAGCTCCAGGGCACCATGTCCATCGGGTAGGGTTTGCTGCGCTCGGACGGCGATTGCAGCATAGGATCGTTGGGGCCGGCGACCCCCATCGCTTCCTCCGCCCGACAGTAATAGGGCTCGAGCTCATCGTAGGAGATCGGCCAGTCCCGTCCGACACCATAGGCGGTGCGCATTTTCAGGTCGACCGGAAGATGCCGCCAACTGGATGCGGCCCAATGCCAGGTCGTGCCGCCAACGGTTTTGAGATAGCCCTGTTTGAAACCCTTGCCGTCCGGACCGGACAGTTCGACATAGTTGTTTTCCGGCCAATAAAGCGGCGCGGGCGCCATTTTCGATTGCGGATAGAGCCCTTGAAAGTCAGACCCTGCGCGGTTCTTGAACGGCATGTTGCGCCAGTTCTCCACGGCCTGACCACGCTCTATGCGCAGCCCAGCGTCCAGTAGCAGTACCGCGTAACCTTCCCCGGCAAGCTGCTCTGCAATTAGGGCGCCAACCACGCCGGAGCCGACAATCGCCACGTCAGCCTTGGCATCGCCATTTGTGAAAACGGGAGATTTCATCGTCAAAGCACTTTCGGATAGTTGTTGGGCATGGTGGTGATTTCAGGTGGCAGACCGGTCCACCACAAGGGCCCCTTGTTGCAGTAGGTGGGCACGGTCAGACCATCAGCAACGGGCCGGTACATCAGCGCGTCGGCGTAGGAGACGACGACGGGCCCTTTGTCTGTTTCGACGGTGCCGGTGTACCATGCGGTAATGATAGCGGTCAGAGTGTCGCCAAGCCCAATGGCAGATGCCGCGGCCTTCAGGGCGTCCGGCGAGCCCGTTTGCCCAACGAGCGGTACAATCTGAGCCAGGCGGCCTTCAAAGCCCGCATCATCGGCTTGCAGCGCTGCATAAATCCGATCCGCCGTCATTGGCGAGAGATCAGACTTCCCGGTGATCGCGCGGGAAACGTTGAGGAAGCCGGAGAGTCCGCTGGTCGGCGCCGCCGACTGGGCGCTTGCCGGTTGCCATGCAAACCCGGCAAAAGAGAACGCGGCTCCCGCAAGAAGTGCGCGTCGAGTGATCGGCGGCAAGGTGGAAATTTTGATGGAATTGTCTCGCCCTGCCAAAAGCGGGCCATCCTGAGACTTCACTGTCATGGTCGTTTCCTGTGAGAACGGATCGGCCGGGCTCCAAGACGAGCGGTCGTCCCTAAAGGCACGAATTATCTCCATTCCCGCCGCAGGTTGAAGCGGTCGGGGTCAATATCAGCATTCTCGTTTTGATATTTAGATCGATCTAAGTCAAGTTCATTTTGCGTGAAATTTTGCTATCAACTTCGCGATGCGCTAAGCGCCGTCCCCAGGACTTTGAAACTGCATGGATCAATGTCAGGTCTATTAACTCACCGTTGAGGAGCCCATTTGGCCTCGGATGACAAAAGAAAACAGCGGGTGACACTGATCGACGTGGCGCGCGAAGCAGGTGTGTCGCGAGCGACAGCATCGCTTGTCATCCGCAATAGCCCACTCGCCGCGGTCAAAACGCGCGAGCGTGTGGAAGCGGCGATAGCGCGATTGGGTTACGTCAGGAATCTCACCGCGGCTCGCCTCAGGGCCAGCCAAACAAGAATGGTCGGGCTTATCGTTCCCAACCTGACCAATCCATTCTTCGCAGAGTTGCTGTCGGGAGTGGAAGAGATCATCGACGACGCCGGATTGATCGTTATCCTCGCCAACAGCCATGACAGCGCTTGCCGGCAAAGTGCGCTGATGCGCAGAATGCGCGAGCACGGCGTAGATGGTATTATCTTATGCCCTGCCTCGGATACCACGGGCGATTTTCTTGATGACCAGCGCGAGTGGCAACTCTCCGTCGTTCAAGTTTTGCGTCATATCACGCGATCAGTCGACTATGTGGGCGTCGACTACGCCGGTGGCATGAACAGTGCCGTAGACTATCTCGTCTCGCTTGGACACGAACGCATCGCATTCGCCATCCAGGGCGGGCTCCACTCGGCATTTGAAGAGCGTTCGCTTGCCTTCGATCGCGCAATGTCGCGACACAATTTGAATGCGGGGTTTATTGTCCGTGTTCCGGAAACCTTGGCGGAGATAGCGCAGACCGCGGTGCCCCTTCTCTTTGCCGGGATGACCTTGCCGACTGCAACCATCTGCTTCAACGACATCGTTGCAATGGGTCTTTCCAGCGGATTGTATGACCGCAATATCCGGGTCGGCCATGACCATTCCATTATCGGTTTTGATCATGTCAGGAATGGCGAGGCTATGCGACCACGTCTGACATCCGTGTCGACCTATTCGGACGTCGTCGGTCGCAGAGCGGCTCAAAGGCTTCTCGTAAGACTGGCGGATCCCAACCGAGAGGTTGAATGGGACGTCATCAAAACAGATTTGCATATTGGCGATTCCTGCGGGCCGGCCTTGAATTCCTGACTCGAAAACTGAAGGACCAATCGTCGATCACGACGCTTTGATACGACACGGATCTGATATGATCACATCTCGGGCGTCCGGCACGCTGGCGACGAACGAGAAGACACCCGGTGACGGGTGATGGGTTCGAAAAGTCATCGCGATGGAAGCGCATGGGATTTTGCCAACCATCCTCTGGTAGGCGACGTCTTGGCTATCAATATGGTCGGCCGAACGCGATAGTGCTGAGACACCATCGCGACCACTGGCGCGATGGAGGCAATCTGCATCGCCTCCCGGGCGAGTTGCGGGCTGAAGTCGGACTGCGATGACGGTGTCGTTCCATCATTCGCAACTGTAGCTTTCGCGGCTCCCAATGGAGCCGGTGTGGTTCCAGACAGGCTTTCGCGGATAGTCACAGAGCGGCATTGTCACACTGCCATTTGCGGATCGGATGTCTATGCGGCTTGGCGCTTTCCCTTCCTCAACCCAACGACGTAAGGCTATGAACAATTCATCCCGGCCCGTTGCCGACTGAGGCAAAGGCACTTTGGCAACATCTGTTGGCTGACCTGTTACAGGATCAATAGAGCCAGCGCGCGCAAACGTCCCGTCATGAGCAAGGCCCGGGATCATAAAGAGCCGATAGAATTCTTTGAGCCTTGTTATCCCACCCATGCTGGCGGAAGCGCGATTAAAGTAATTCAGGCTGCCCTGCGGCATGATGAGATCATCATTCCATCCATGATAAGTTATCAATTTTGCCTTCGAATTCCGAAATGCCCGTAAATCCGGATCGTCCGTGTTGATATTCGAGAACGGTCCCTGCAGGAGTAGGCCAAGAGCGTAGGCATCGGCCAAGCTCCCATAATCAAGCATCTTCCATCGATCCATCCCTTTGCCGATGGGACCTTCGGGAAACAGACCGGCTTGGGCATAGCGCGCATCCTGGAGTTCCAACGCCACCATTGTCGAGGCGATGGGAAATGGCTTCTCTCCCGCAAGGCGCGCCAAAGACGTGCCTCGCGTTAACCCCCACCATAAGTGGCTGCCGCTAAGCATTGCACTCATTCCATTGTCCATCTTGGGATCGATATACGAACCATCCGACGACAGCCCAAACCAGATACGATTTACGGCTTCAGCCTGGGTCAGCGTGATACATGTGGCTGCGTCACCCTTGCCCGGGGCTCCGTTGAGGGTTTCACTGCTGCAGAGAACATCGATATCCTGACTTGGGTCATAACGGCATTGGGTCGGATCGAGCAGGAACCCAAGCTCCTTACCCCCACACTGCGCCGTCGCCGCGGCGCTCACTGCGTTTAACCTGGCTGTATCGATGGGACCAGCGAACATCTTTTGCATTACAAGCTGAGGATAGAGCTCGGCCGTGATGAAACGAGTCCAGTTTATCGCCGGCGCGCCGGCCAGGATGCCATCGAAATCATCGGGATATTTCTGAGCCAGTTTCAAACCCTGACGACCACCGGTCGAAAAGCCATCCCAATACACGTAAAGATGAGACTTGCCATAATAGACAGCCGCCAGTTGTTTTGTCTTTACGGCCAGTTCGTGAAGGCTTCGCTCCGCGAAATCGTGCCAAAGCACCGTATTGATTCCACCATCCTCATCCAGCGCGAATGATCCGTCGGATGTCGCTTGACCCAAATGACCGTGATCGGACGAGCTTACGACATATCCCTTCGCCACCGCAGCCAGTGTTATCGGATCAGCCCATCCAGCATTGCCAATGCGGTCCATCTTGCTTTGGTAGCCGCCCGCGAAACCTCCGCTGCCCGTGACCCTTATGATCCGATTCCACGCGTCCGGTGATGGCAACCAGACCTCGATGCCAATCCCATCTGACGTAGATTTCAGGCCGGCGGTGCCAGCTTTGCCAGGGCCAACCAGTAGCTTGACCAAACACATATCAACATAAGCTTCAGGAGACGGTTCGGGAGAGCCGGAGAGACTGATTTTCTCCTCTCGCGAGAAGTGCTTGACTAGCAGCACCCGGGTGTCGTCAGCCTTGAATTTCGACTTCAGAGTGTCATCGCAATGCAAGCTCTCGGCGGCATGGGCTGGGCGTATGTTGCCCACTATTGGCAACATAAAAAGGGCAAGGAAAGCTAGCGTCACAACAGCTTTCAGTTTCCTCATGGTCTGTTCCTTTTCAAGGCGTTAGCTCACAGAAAAGACATGCACACTGATCAATCCAAGCAAAAGCCCAGTGCGCTATGCTTCCGTCGATGTCAGGCGTTCCAAGGTTGCGGCATCTCAGCAAAGCGGTGCTTTAGGCTTCCACCAGGATGTCGCTCCAATCCTCGTTGATCCGGACGCTGATTATGAGTGCGCGATGGCAGGGTTCCTGATTGATTCCTGTATTTGGCAAAATGCCTCGATTGCCCCGGCCAGGACATCGGGCGCGTCGATGCACGGCAGGTGCCCGGCGCCAGGGATGTTTTCGAAACGGCTACCGGCTATTTGCCCGGCCATCGCCGCAACGAGTTCAGGTGGGGTCGATTGGTCATTACTGCCTGCCATGACCAAAGTGGGAACCGCCAATCTGCCTACCGCCGCAGTCAAATCCGCGTCACGGAGGGCTAGGCAGGTGTTGATATACCCACGATCCCCCGTGCTCTCGAGCATGCGCTTCCAGGCTTCCCAGGCTTGAGGTTCGCGCATGCGATATTCCAAGGGAAACCAGCGGGTCAGTATCTGTTCACTGACTATGGGGATGCCGCTGGTTTCGATGGCGCTGATACGGTCGTTCCAGCCCGCTGTTGTCCCAATCTTTGTTGCGGTATCGAGAAGGACGAGCCTGGTAACACGATCCGGACACTGCGCTGCTGTTTCCATAGCAACCATGCCACCAACCGAAACCCCACAAAGGCTAACTTGCGTCCAGCCTATGATATCGAGCAGACCAAGCAAATCGGCAGCCAGTTGTGAGATCGTATAAGGCTGGTCGGTCACTTCTGACAGGCCATGGCCGCGCTGGTCGAAAAACAGCATTTCAAAATCTTGACCCAGTCTTTGCTCGACTTCGCCCCAGATACGCAGATCCGAACCGAGCGAGTTGGCAAAAGCAATACGAGGTCCATTGCGACGGCCAGATAACCGATAGTGCAGTTGAACGTTGTTGACGGTGATGAATGGCATGTCATTGAACTCCCAGATGTCGCTCGAGCAGATCGCCGCTAGCCGCCAGTTCCCCCGGACTGCCCTCGAATACCAGGCGCCCCTTGGACATGATCACAACACGGTCCGCCACTCTGGAGAGGCTGCGGATGTCCTTGTCGACGACGATCGTCGCAATCCCCTCCGAGCGGATGATATCGAGCGTCTTCCAGATTTCCTGGGCGATCAGCGGGGCAAGCCCCTCCGTCGCCTCGTCGATCAGGATAAGATCGGGATTGGTCATCAATGCGCGTCCAATCGTCAGCATCTGCTGCTCACCGCCAGACAATTGCTGCCCGCCATTGTTCCGCCTCTGCGCCAGACGCGGGAAAACGGAAAGCACGCGATCGAGCGTCCAACCCTGCTTGCCACTAGGTCCAGGCCGAGCTGCCATAATGAGATTTTCTATGACAGTGAGCGATCCGAAGACACCCCTTCCCTCCGGCACAAGCGCGACCCCGGCGCGCGCGATCGTCTCGGGAAGTTTCCCTCGAACACTGATTCCATGCAGATCTATGTCGCCAAGGGTGCGCGGCATCATTCCCATCAACGAGCGCAAGAATGTCGTCTTGCCCATGCCATTGCGGCCAAGCAGTGCGATCTGCTCACCAGGCCTCACCTGTAGATCGATGCCATGCAGTATCTGGCTGACACCGTAGAAGCTTTGCAATCCTTGCACATTCAACAACAGGCTCATGCCACCTCCTCCATCTCTCCGAGATAGGCGCCTCTGACTTTTGGATCGCAACGAACGTCTTCGACTGAGCCGGTGGCGATAATGTGCCCATCCGCCATGACCGTCAGTCGGTCCGCGATGGCAAACACAATATCCATGTCATGCTCCACGAGCAGCACGCCGCGCCCTTTTTTCAAAGAGCGGATGACCTCCGACATGCGCTTTGCCTCGCTATGCCCCATGCCTGCGAGAGGTTCATCCAGCAGCACGACGCGAGGTCCGGTCGCCAATACCATGGCAACCTCAAGCTGACGCTGTTCGCCGTGGCTCATCATGCGAGCCTTGGCCTCGGCCCGATCGAGCAGGCCGGTATCCGTCAACGCATTCAGGGCCTCCCGTTCGTTTTCTTCCTCCCGACTTCGCAACCGCCACATGGATAAAACACCCGGCCGAGCACCCTGCGCGGCAAGCTTCACGTTCTCGAATACGGTCCGATCCTGAAAAATCGTGGTCTTTTGATAGGACCGACCCAGACCGGCGCGGCAGCGAGCATGCGGAGCATGCGAGGTCATATCTTTGCCATCGAGCTCGATGCTGCCGGATGTTGGTGCGAGATCCCCGGATAGTAGATTGATCAGCGAGGATTTTCCGGCGCCGTTTGGACCAATGATCGCATGGATTTCACCCTCTCGGACGGAGAGTGAGACGTTGGAGACGGCGACCAGACCGCCGAAGCGCTTCGTCAGTCCTTCCACAACGAGAAGCTCCTTTGTCATAGCTTACCTCCCACCGCCACAGGCTGCGGTAACTTGCGGCGAAAGAGTGCCTCGGTCCCCGAGAGACGCAAAAGATCCTGAAGGCCACCGGGAACGAAGAGCACGAGCATGATGATGATGAGCCCGTAATACAGCTTCCATTCTTCGACATAGATTTTCAGCAGGTCTTCAAGGCCGACCAGGAGGATCGCGCCGAAAAGGGGGCCGGCAACGCGGCGAGTACCGCCCAGCACCACCATGACAAGTGCGGTCGCCGACAAGTGCCATCCAAGCATCTGAGGTGCCACAAAGCCGAACTGCGCGGCCGACAGATAGCCGGCAATTCCTGCCATCACGGCAGAAACCACAAAAGCAACGAGACGCACCCGAAAGACCGGGATGCCCAGCGACAAAGCACGCCGTTCATTGTCCCGTGCGGCGGTCAGAGCATCGCCGAAGGGCGTGGCGAGAAGATGGGTTATGAGGCACCAGCACGCGACACAGGTCGAGAGTGCAACGAGGTAGAAGACGATGGGGCTTTCAAGATCGAGTAAGACGACACTACCCGCGGCCAGCACCGGCTTGACGTAAAGAAAGATACCGTCAGATCCACCACCAATGCCGGTATCGTGAAAAAGAAAGAATAACATCTCGCCGAATGCGAGCGTCACCATGATGAAATAGATGCCGCGCGTTCTGAGCGACAACAGGCCGATGACCAGTGCCGAGACCGCGACAACGGCGATCGCGGCTGCGAGCGTGAGCAACAGGGACGGAACTTCGTATTCCGGCGTTACGAGAATAAGAGTGTAGCCGGCAAGACCGAAGAACGCCGCATGACACAGGCTGACCATGCCGCCAAAGCCGACGGACAAGTTAAGCGCCATGGCAAGGGTTCCCAGGATCAGGACTTTCGCGGCGAACTGCACATAATAACCGGACACGAGCCAGGGCAACAGCACCGCCGCGCCGAACATGGCGAGCATCGGAATCTGGGCGCGAGAGAACAGAGGGGTCATGGATCAGATCTCCCGTTTTCCGAGAATGCCAGTCGGCCGCCACAGCAGAACCGCGGCCATGAGCACATAGATGAGCATACCCGAAAATTCAGGCAGGAAGACTTTGCCGAACGTGTCGATCAGGCCGATCATCAAAGCACCGATGGCGGCGCCGGGAACTGAACCGACCCCTCCCAACACCACCACGACAAAGGACAGGATCAACATGCTATCGCCCATTCCCGGGAACACCGTCGAGACCGGCGCGATAACGGCACCAGCGAGAGCGGCAAGGGCTATTCCCACCGCAAAGACGAGGCGATTGACGCGATCGAAGGGAATTCCCAACGCCCGCGTCATGTCACGATTTTCCGCCCCTGCCCTGACGATCATGCCGATGCGGGTCTTGTTGATCACAAGGAAAATGCTCGTCGCCAGGATGAGACAGAAGACGATCAGCGCGAGCCGATAGAGAGGATAGGATTGCATATCGGTCAAATTGATTGACCCGGAGAGCCAATCCGGCACGGGGACGGATTGCACATCGCGGCCAAAGAGCATTTGGCGAACTTCGTCGATAACCAGGATCAGACCGAAGCTGAGGAGCACTTGAGACAGGTGATCGCGGCCATAGAGCCGCCTGATGAAAAATGCCTCCAACAAAAGCCCCACCGTGAAGCTGACGGCGGATGCGCCGAGAATGCCGACGACCAGACTGCCGCTTGCCGTCGTAAACCACCAGGCGAGATAGGCTCCAAGCATGTAGAATGCTCCGTGGGCCAGATTGATGACGCCGAGAATGCCGAAGACGAGTGTCAGTCCGCTGGCGACGAGGAACAGCACAAGGCCGTATTGCACGGCGTTCAAGAGCTGTATTGCGAATGTGCCGATGTCCATCTGCACCTCCCGGAAAGAGTGAGGTGGCGGGGTAGCCCCCGCCGTTCGGCTACGACATGCGGCAACCACGAGCCGGGTCTTTCACCGCGTCACCGGCAATCGACACAAGCATGTTGCGACCCTCGCGGACTTCTCTCAAATAGATGTTCTGGATCGGATTGTGTGCCGCCGAGAAGCTCAGAGGTCCGCGCGGGCTGTCGAGCTTGGCCGCCTGCATCGCCGCGAACAATGTGTCGCGGGCCTGACCGTCGCCACTTGTCGCGGTGAGGCCGATATCGAGCAGGGCTGCGGCGTCAAAGCCCTGCACCGCATAGATATCGCCCGTGTCTCCGGTCTTCGCCTTGAAGCCTTCAAGGAAGGATTTGTTGGCGGGATTGTCGAGATCATCTGCATAATGAAGCGTCGTGCGAATACCCTCAGCGGATGCGCCTTGTGCTTTCAACGTCCCGTCCGTCAGGAAGCCGGTGCCGTAGAGCGGAATTTTCCCCTTGAGCCCGGCGGCGGCATAGTCGACGACGAACTTGACCGCACCCCCTCCGGCAAAGAAGGCGAAGACAGCATCCGGCTTGAGCTCGGCGATGCGCGTGATGAGTGCCTGAAACTCCACTTCGGGAAATGGCACCGTCAGTTCCTCGACAACGGTGCCGCCCGCCGCCTCGAAGCCTTCCTTAAAGGCCTTGGTCATCTGTTGTCCGGCCCCATAGCGCCAGGTGATCGTCGCGACTTTGCCGAAACCTTTATCGCGCATGACCTTGCCCATCGGATGGGCAGCCTGCCAGTTCGAGAAGGACGTGCGAAAGATATTGGGAGCACAAAGCGGGCCAGTGGCTTCATCCGCCCCCGCATTCGGGATGATCAGCGGGCAGCCTGTATCTCGAGCAACCTTGACCATGGCCATGGCGACACCGGAATGGACAGTGCCAACGACAAAGTCGACCTTGTCACGCCCGACCAGCCTGTTCATGTTGTCCGTTGCGGTTTCGGGTTTCGATTCATCGTCAAGCCGAACGAACTCGACACGCCTGCCGCCCAGCACCCCCGATTTCTGCTCGACGTAAAGGTGAAACCCGTTCTCGATGAATTGACCGAGCTTGGCGTATGTGCCGCTGAAGGGAAGCATGATCCCCACTTTTAACGGCGCGCCTTGGGCGATTGCTGGGCTTGCCAGCCCGAAAGCCAGTCCAGCCGCTCCTATCGTTGTGCTGCCAAGAAACGAGCGACGCGTGACGGTCGTTTCGAAAATTCCCCTGTTATTTGACATTGTCTCTCCTCCGTTAAAGTTTGTGGCTGCTCACTGGCTCTCCTCAAAACACTGGCGCAGCCGTGGGATTTCCGGCATCAGCCGCTGTCGCCGCCTCCAACCGGCAAAATGGTGCCGGTAAGATACGAAGCCTCATCGGACGCCATGAACAGGATTGCACCCGCCTGTTCCTCAAGTGTTCCATACCGTTTCATGAAGCTCGATTGCTTGGTCTGCGATACGACCTCGGACATCCAGCGGCGGTCGTCCTCACTCTGGTTTTCACCATTGCGCGGAATGCGCCGTTGAGGGGCCTCGGTCCCACCCGGTGCCACCGCGTTGACGCGAATGCCGCGCTCGGCGTTCTCCATGGCGAGCGTCACCGTTAGTGCATTGACCGCGCCTTTCGCCGCCGAATATGGCACGCGGTTGATGCCCCGCGTTGCGATCGATGACACGTTGACGATCGCTCCGCCGCCCGCCTCGATCATCAAAGGAAGCACGGCATGGCAGCACCAGAGCGTAGGAAAGAGCGAGCGTCGAATTTCCGCCTCGATTTGCCGTTCATCAAAATGCTCGAAGGGGCGCATCCAGATTGCGCCGCCGACATTGTTGACCAGAATATCGGGGCCACCAATATGTTCGCGCGCTTGCCTAATCGCCTCGGTAGCTCCCTCCCAGGCTTCAAGATCGGCAAGAATGGCCGTGGCCCTGCCTCCCGCGGCCTCGATCTCCGCTGCAACCTCTCGAACAACATCCGATCGATCGATTAGCGCCAGCCTTGCGCCTTCCGCAGCTGCGCGGATTGCAACTTCGCGACCTATCCCCTGGGCCGATCCGGTAACGACCATCGCTTTATTCGTAAAGCGGTCCGGTTTCATCACGCAGCCTCCGCGGCATTGAATTTCTCGAAATAGAACGAAGCCGGCTTCACACCAATGAGGTCGAAGTGACGGCGCACGGCCTCTACCATCGGCGGCGGACCGCAGAGATAGACATCACTGTCTCCGCCATTGAGATCGGCCGCGCCGAAATGATCGGTGACGAAGCCCTTTCGCAGGGCATTGCTGTCAGGGTCGGAGACGCAGACTTCGAAGGTGAAATTTGGGATGGCATCGGCGAAAGCTTCAAGCTTGCACACCTCGACGCCGTCAGCGTCGCGAGTAACGCCGTAAAGCAAATGTATGGGTGGCGTGCTCCCGCCTCTTGCGCTGAGGTAGTCAAGCATCGAAAGAAACGGTGCCAGACCGGTCCCACCCGCAAGAAAAAGCGTCGGCCGGCTCAATTCCCGCAGATAAAACGCACCGGATGGCCCCCGTATGGTCAGGCGATCACCTGGCATAGCTCGACCGGAGAGATAGCCCGACATCAACCCGCCCGGAATATTGCGCACGAGGAAGTCGACGCGCCCGGCGTTTACGCGGGAGGAGAAGGAATATGCCCGGCTGTCCTCGGTTTGCGGAACCGACACCTGCACATACTGGCCCGGCAGAAAGGCGAGGTTGTCAGGCTGGTCGATTTCCAATGTGAAACCGATCGTCGTATCGGACAACTGGCGGACCTCGGCAAGACTTGCGCCGAACTCCGTTGGACCGCTCTTGCACATCTTCGATGTCGCCGGAACCGACAGCACGCAATCGCTTTTCGGCCGCATCTGGCAGGTTAGCACATAGCCTTGCGAGGCTTCCTCGTCGGTCAATGCATCCTCGATATAGGCATCCATTTCATAAGAGCCGGATTCGACCCTGCATTTGCACGTTCCACAAACACCATCCCGACAGTCCATCGGAATATTGAGGCGCGCACGATAGGCCGCATCGACGAGAACCTCGTTGGGGCCGCATTCGACGAAGCGCGTTACGCCGTCTTCGAAATTCAGGGCAATCTTGGGCATCGTGTTTCCTCCCGTGACCTCAGACGTGGTAGACGTCGATGACGTGATGGATGTAATCGTTGACGAGCACGATTTTCTTTCGCGCGATCCGCATCCCGCCCTCGTTGATCTCGAGCGTGTAGAAGTTCGTGCCGTAATGCGTGTCCGTCGTCTTGTAGCGGAAATTCTGGGTCATCCAATTGAAGCGAATTTCGGCCTTGTCTGCCGTCTGCTCCAGGATTTCGACATTTGAAATGTGGTGCAGCGTTCGCGGCTCCGGCAGGCTGGTGGCGCTGGATCGATCCGTCCGGATCCGGAAGATCCGGTCTTCAAGACCCTGCTTGGTGGCGTAATACATCAAGGAGATTTCCGACTGCGGATCCTCCGTCAGGCGGTCGTCGTCATCCCAGGCCGGCATCCAGAACTCGACATGCGGCGCGTAGAGCGCAAGCCAGTTGTCCCAGTCCCGCTCGTCCAGAAAACGTGCTTCCCGATAGAGAAACTCCTCGACCTGCTGGCGTGAAATTGTCATGACGTCTCCTCCGGCAGGCTGTTGCCAGCCCGCCCCCATGGCAGTGCATTGTTTGAAACGATGCGCCCCTCCCCGGGGCGCATGAATTATCGCGTCGGATCGTGACCGATCGCAGCCCCGAGTGTCTTTTTCCAGTAGCTGTGCTGGATAACGAAGAGACCCTCGTCTTCGGTCTTGGCACCAGACAGGAGTGGCTTCAGGCCGATCGCCTCGGCTCCCTCGTCGGCACCCTCGATCCAATGTGTCGCACCGCGACTGAGATCGTTCCATGCAGCCTGCCGCGCCTGATAACCGATCTGGCAGGAACGAAACTCCTCCAGATCGTCAGGTGTCGCCATGCCGCTGGCATTGAAGAAATCCTCGTACTGGCGGATACGACGCGCACGCGCGGCAACGCTCTCGCCCTTCGGCGCGATGCAATAGATTGTGACCTCGGTCTTGTCGACGGCGATCGGCCGATACACTCGGATCTGCGAAGAGAACTGGTCCATGAGGTAGACGTTCGGATAGAGGCACAGGTTACGGGACCTGTCGATCATCCAGTCGGCCCAGGCCTGGCCGAACTGTTCCGTCAACTCGCCGCGCTTTTCGGCAAGCGGTCGATCCTCAGGGTTCCCCCAACGCGTCCAGAGCAACAGGTGGCCATGCTCGAACGAATAGAAACCGCCACCCTGCTTGGCCCAGGACCCGGCATCCATGGCGCGGGTCACATCCTCGCCGGCCGCGGCGGCAACCGCTTCCTTGCGATGCTGCGTCGTTGCAGCGTAGTTCCAATGAACGGACGAGACATGGTAGCCATCGGCACCATTCTCCGTTTGCAGTTTCCAGTTGCCATCGTAGACATAGGTTGAGCTGCCGCGCAGCACCTCAAGTCCGTCCGGCGACTGATCAACGATCATATCGATGATCTTTCGCGCCTCGCCGAGGTGTTCCTCCAGCGACAGTACATCGGGATTGAGGCTGCCAAACAGAAAGCCTCGGTAGCTTTCGAAACGCACGACTTTGGTCAGATCATGCGATCCGTTGGTGTTGAATTGCTCGGGATAACCTGCCCCGTTCGGATCCTTGGCCTTTAGCAGCTTGCCAGTGTTCGAAAATGACCATCCGTGGAAAGGACAGGTGTAGGTGGACTTGTTACCCCGCTTGTGGCGGCAAATCATCGCCCCGCGGTGTGAGCACGCATTGAGGAAGCAATTGAGGTTTCCGGCCTTGTCCCTGGAGATCACGATCGGCTGTCGGCCGATATAGCCGGTTATGTAATCATTCGGATTGGGGATCTGGCTCTCATGAGCAAGGTAAATCCAGTTCCCTTCCCAGATGTGCTCCATCTCGAGCTCGAACAGTTCCGAATCCGTAAAGATATCGCGGCGGCAGCGATAAGAACCAGTCTCGGCATCCTCGATCACGGAGCCTTCGAGCTTCTCCTCGATACGCCGGTCGGCGGGAATATCCAGCATCTTTCATCCTCCTCAGGTGATCGGGAAGGCGCCAGCTGCCTGGCACCTTCCACTCGGTTCTCAGGCAGCTTTTGCGCGCTCGCGCTCGACGATCGTATCCGCGACGCCTTCGACAGCGGGCATCAGGACGAAATCGAACTCGATGGAAGCGTAAGGCTGCTGCACCTGGTTCTCGGCCATCAGCTTTGGATCACTGATCCGGATCACAGGCGGAATGAGGTCGTTGCGGGTGCCGAAGGCAAAGTCCTCGAAGAGGTAGGGATCGCCCTCGATATTGATCTGTGTCGTCAGGTGGCGGTGGGCCGGGGCTTCCACGAAAAAGTGGATATGCGCGGGGCGATGACCATGCCGGCCAACAGCAAAGAGGAGTTCTTCGGTCGAACCGCCCGGAGGGGTGGAATAACCGCTCGGCATGATGGTGCGAAACCGGTAACGGCCCTCGCTATCCGTGACGATACGGCGACGCAGATTGTAGGGTGCCTGTTGCGGGTCGAAGTGGGAGTAGTTGCCAAGTGTGTTGGCGTGCCACACATCGACCACCGCTCCGCCCACGGGCTTTCCGTTTTGGTCGCGCACCTGGCCCTGCATGAAAAGCACTTCGCCTTGGTCCGAGCCATCGTCGAGCCGGGCAAAGCCCTGACACTCCGGAGCACCCGCTATGTAAAGCGGTCCCTCGATGGTACGCGAGGTGCCGCCGGCCAGACCGGCGCGCCGCTCTTCTTCGTCGAGGCGCAGATCGAGAAAATGCTCGAGGCCGATGCCCGGCGCGATCAGGCCGAGCTCATTGTTGCGGCCCGCAGCGCCAAGATAGGCGACCGCGCTCCAGACTTCGTTCATGCTGATGTCGAGATCGTCGATGGCCTGGAACAGATCGCCAAGAAGACGGTTCATGATCTCCTTGATCCTGCGATCGCCGCCGTCCGTATCCAGTCCGCTGGCGCGCCGCGCCAGGTCCTGAACAACGCTCTTTTCGATGATACCACTTGCCATAACATCCTCCTTTTGGCGTGGAAGGGCGATGGTCGCTCGCTTCCCTATATGGTCCTTGTCACTCGACCCCTCCCGGGCCGATCATGTGATGCGCTTTACTAACTGTCGTCCTCGCGGATCGCCGAGGGATGCCTGCACAACGGGGCCACCTTGATCCGCATGAAGGGAAAGAGCGGCAGCGTCGACAGAAGCTCGTGAAGTTCACCCGGTCCGCTGACGTCGAAAATGCTGATATTGGCGTACTGTCCTGCCACACGCCACAGATGCCGCCATTTGCCTGATCGCTGGAGTTCCCGTGCGCGCTCCTTCTCGGTCGCCTTTAGATCGGCGGCCAACTGCTGGGGCAGGTTGTGTGGCAATTCCACAGTCATCTCGACATGAAAGAGCATATCATCACCCCGCAATTCTCAGGCTGCCGGCATGTTTCGCGCCGCGGCGAAAGTGGTCGACCGCACTTTCATCCAGCGCAATTCCGAGCCCGGGACCGGACGGAATCTGCAATTCGAAATCTCGAAAGACGAGAGGCTCGGTAAGGAGCTCTTCAGTGAGTAGCAGGGGGCCAAAAAATTCCGTGCCCCACGGCAGATCCGTTACGCCGACCAGCAACTGCGAAGCGGCGATGGTGCCGACTGGCCCTTCCAGCATCGTGCCACCATAAATGCTTATGCCGGCCGTTTCTGCGATTGCTATCACCTTGGCCGCCGCGAAAAGGCCTCCGGCTTGCTCGATCTTGATGGAGAACACATCAGCGGCACGCGCCGTCGCAGCCTCCAGCGCACTTTCCGGCCCGACAAGAGCTTCGTCGGCCATGATCGCGATTGAAGATGCCCGTGTGAGCCGCGCCAGCGGAGCTATCCCGGCCACGGGTTGTTCAACGAGCACGCAACCGGCATCCGCAAGGGCGTCAATCGCACCCCTCGCTTCCCGTTCACGCCATGCCATGTTCACGTCGACCCGGATCGAGGCGATGTTGGGCAGTGCTTTCCTGATGTCGGCAACGTGACGAATGTCTTCCGCGATGGGCTTGCTGCCGATCTTCAGTTTGAAATCCTTGTGCCGGCGAAGATCGAGCATTTGCTGGGCTTCGTCGATATCCCTTGCAGTATCGCCCGATGCGAGCGTCCAGGCGATCGGCAAACTGTCGCGCCGCCGCCCGCCCAACAGTTCCGAGAGAGGAAGTCCCAGTCGACGCGCATGACAATCAAGCAGCGCTGTTTCGACCGCACACTTGGCGAAGTGGTTTCCCTTGATCGCCTTGGAAACGATGTCCATGGCAGCTTGCACGCGTGTGGCATCCAGACCGATCAGCAAGGGAGCGACATACTGGTCGATCGTAAGCTTCATACCTTCCGGGCTCTCCGGCCCGTATGCCAAGCCACCGATGGTTGTCCCTTCGCCCACGCCTTCGAAATCGTCTGAGCAACGGATGCGGACAATGGTCATGCTCTGCTGATTCATAGTGACCATCGACAGCTTGTGCGGTCGGATAGTTGGCAAATCGAGTATAATCGTCTCGATCGCGGCAATGCGAATTATGCCAGACACGACACTTCCTCCCTTGGTCTATAAGGAGGCTAGCCTTCCTAAGGGAAACAGTCCAAAACTATAAAAGTCGAATTTCATACCCTGGAGGTATAGTAAGGTGGAACTGCGCCAGCTTAGATATTTTGTGGCCGTGGCACGGGAACGAAACTTTTCGCGTGCCGCGGAGATGCTGCATATCGCCCAGCCACCCCTCAGTCGGCAGATCCAGCAACTCGAAGAGGAGTTGGGTGTCAATCTCCTCGACAGATCGAAAAGACCCCTGTCGCTAACGGAGGCCGGGCGGTTCCTATACGAGCAAGCCGCCAAGACACTTGCGAACCTTGAACACATCCGGGAGCAAACGCGTCGGATCGGCCGATCTCAACGCGAAAGATTTATCATCGGCTGCGTTGGTTCAACACTTTACGGCGGCATTCCAGACCTCGTGCGACGCATGCGGATACAATGGCCGGAGCTCGACATTGAAATAAGGGAGATGATGTCGACGGAACAAGTGACCGCGCTCAAGGAAGGACGCATCGACGTCGGCTTCGGCCGGGTCCGGTTTAACGACCGGGAAGTCGAGCGGCTGACACTTCGCGAAGAGCGCCTGGTCGTAGCCTTTCCAAAAGGGCATGCCAAATCATTTGAAAAAGAGCCTATTGCGCTCGCCGAGCTGCAAGGTGAACCATTAATCGTCTACCCTTCGGTGCCTCGGCCGAGTTTTGCCGATGAAATTCTGAATCTGCTGGGCGAGTTGAGTGTCACGCCTGGATCGGTCGAAGAAGTCCGTGAAATCCAAGCTGCGTTGGGTATGGTTGCCGCCGGCGTGGGACTTTGCATCATTCCCGCCGCGTCACAGAGACAAAGACCGGATGACGTCTGCTACAGAATGATCGGGGACGAGAAGGCGACCTCGCCCATCATCATGAGCTTCCGGCGCTCGGACGCAGACGGTAAAATCAATCAGATCAAGCAACTGATCCGTGAAATGTACACGGATAATCCGCCATGGCTGCAGTTATCCAATGTTCGCTTGGGCGAGGGCTAAAACAGGCCGATGAGGCCTTCAGTGTCCCGCGAGCAAGCGACATATGAAGCCCAGCGCTTGCAATAGAATGCGGCGGCAGACGAAGATGTGAGAGTAACGGTCAGGAATATGAGAGCGCCAGACAAGCGCTTTCCTGTCAAATGACACTAAGCTCGGCTTCACATTAAGGGAGAGGAGGCCCTGTTAAAATGAATTTGCTTAGAACGAGCGAGAACTCTCAGCCCACAACCGCCCAAACTGGAGCCCAATCGCGTACGCCGGTGCTTCTCTTTATCAATGGTACTTGGCGGCCAGCGGCAGCCACCCACACGTTTGCCGACATCAACCCGACGACGCGGTTGCCATATGCAACGGTGGCGGATGGCGACGTGAGCGACATTGAATCGGCCATCGCCGCCGCCAAGGTCGCCCAGCCAGCGTGGGAGGCCCTGCCGCCGGCCGCTCGCTCCGGGTTTTTCTACAAGGCCGCTGAGATCTTTCAGTCCAGCCAGGAAAAATTCGTGAACGCTTTGGTGGAAGAGACCGGGTCCGGCCTTGGGAAGGCGATGTTCGAATGCTCGCTCATTCCGCTGGCACTCCGCGAGGCCGCCGCCCTTACCACACGCGCCACGGGTGAAATCTTGCCGTCCAATATACCGGGCAAGGTCAACACCATCTCACGGACCGCTGCAGGGGTTGTCGGTGTGATTTCTCCGTGGAATTTCCCCTTGTATCTTTCGCTTCGTGGCTTTGTCTATGCATTGGCGCTCGGCAATACCGCGGTCCTCAAACCATCTGAGGATTCGCCTGTTTCGGGAGGCACCATACTGGCGGAACTTTTCGAGGCCGCTGGCCTGCCATCTGGCGTATTCAACGTCGTGACCTGTAGCCGCGACAAGGTAAAGGCGGTGGCTGCGGCAATGATCAACGATCCGCGCGTTGCACGGATCAGCTTTACCGGCTCCACGGCTGTTGGCCGGGAGGTGGCCACGACTTCGGCGGCGCAATTCAAACGAGTCGTTCTTGAACTTGGGGGCAAGAACCCGGTGGTTGTTCTCGATGATGCCGATGTGGATTATGCCGTCAATGTCGCATTCTTTTCGGCCTTTCTTCATCAGGGCCAGATCTGTATGTCGGCCGACAAGATCATCGTGGCGCGCAACCTCTATGACAGCTTCGTTGAGAAGCTTATCGCCAAGGTCTCGATGTTCGAGCCGCTCGAACCGTCAAATCCCATGGCAGTCATAGCTCCTATAATCAACGATCGACAGCTCGACCGGATCGACAGGCTCGTCAAGTCCGCGCGTGACGCCGGCGCCACCATCCATCTCGGTGGCGAGAAACTGGGCCCTTTCTATCGTCCGACAGTGATGACCGGTGTTACGCGTGACATGGATATCTATCACGAGGAAATTTTCGGCCCGGTCGCTTTCGTAATACCTGCCGACAGCGAAGAGGAAGCCATCGCTCTCGCGAATGATACGGTTTACGGCCTTTCGTCCTCGATCATCACCGGCAATGCCACCCGCGGTCAAATACTTGCCACGCAGATCGAAGCGGGAATGGTCCATGTCAACGACACATGTGTTCATGATGAGCCTCACTGCCCCTTTGGCGGCATGAAAGCATCCGGCTGGGTTGGAAAGTGGGGTGCATCCGGTGCGATCGAAGCCTTCACCGAGCAGAGGTGGATATCGGTCCAGACGGTGCCGCGCGCTTTCCCGTTCTGAGAACCCCTGCTCGGGCTCGGCTACCCCATTATCCGGCATCCAGGATCGAACAGATGACACCTCCTGTCTTTTCGCGGTTCGCCCGAGGCGACCGTTTGAACACCCTTGAAGCAGCGCTGTACCATGGCAAAGTGGGCCGCAGGCAATTCATGCAATTGGCCATGGCCGCTGGCGCTTCCCTCACAGCTGCTGGCACAATGGCTCAAGATGGTGGCGATGCTGCTATCACACAGCTTTACAATGCCCGCAACCTCAAGAAAGCCTACGACTATATTGTCGTGGGTAGCGGCAGTGGCGGGGCTGTCGTCGCCGGCCGCCTCGCGACCGAAACGGATGCTGAGGTGTTGTTG
The DNA here is from genome assembly GCF_000696095.1 of Rhizobium rhizogenes NBRC 13257. GTDB lineage: Bacteria > Pseudomonadota > Alphaproteobacteria > Rhizobiales > Rhizobiaceae > Rhizobium > Rhizobium rhizogenes. The sequence continues at coordinate 43,994 of NZ_BAYX01000025.1, forward strand.
CTGGAGGCAGGGAGTACCGATCAGCTCAATGCGGTCTTGAATCCCGGCCTCTGGCCGACCAACATTCGTTCAGAGCGGGATTGGGGTTACACTGCGGATCCAGCGGATAGCGTTAACGGGCGCGCCCTAATCCTGCCGATGGGCAAGGTTGTCGGCGGAGGCTCTTCCGTGAATGCAATGGTTTGGGCGCGAGGCCACAGGAATGATTTCGACTTTTGGGCGTCGGAAACGGGCGACGACAGCTGGTCTTACGCTTCAGTGCTTGAGATCTACAAGCGAATAGAGGACTGGCAAGGCAAGCCGGATACGAAGCGCCGCGGTGACGGGGGGCGACTGTGGATCGAGCCTGCTCGAGATCCGAACCCCATTGCCCCAGCGTTTCTCAGCGCGGCGGAAAGCGTGGGCATTCCCACCTTTGGAGACATGAACGGCGAGATGATGGAGGGCGCTGGTGGGGCTGCGATCGCGAACCTTCGCATTCGTGATGGTCGCCGGGTCAATCTCGCTCATGACTATCTCTATGCGGCCTTGAAACGTCCCAATCTAACGCTGTTAACCGGCGCAGAAGTCCTTTCACTGACGGTGATCGGCTCAAAGGTGACAGGCCTGACGTTCAGCAGAAATGGCGTGACTCATGCGGTCGAGGCCAAGACGAGGATGCTGCTGTCGGCGGGCGCCATCAACACGCCCAAACTTCTGATGCTTTCCGGGATCGGTGATGATGCGGAACTGTCGAAGCACGGCATCAAGACTGCCGTGAAACTGCCGGGCGTAGGTCGGAACTTTCAAGATCATGTTCTTGTGGCGGGTTGTCTATGGGAATACCAGGAGCCATTGTCGTCAGCCAACAATGTAGCCGAAGCGACGTTGTTCTGGAAAAGCGACGGTTCGCTGGACACACCGGATCTGCAGCCTTTCCAGATCGAAGTGCCTTTCGCTTCGGAAGTCACAGGTCCCCAGTACAATCCGCCGGCAGGCAGTTGGACAATCGCGCCCGGCTTGGTTCGGCCCAAGAGCCGTGGTCGCGTCTATCTGTCGTCCGCTGACCCCAGGGCGATGGCCCGCATCGATGCACGGTTTATGTCCGACCCCGCTGATCTGAAGGCAGTCCTGCGTGGAATCGAACTCTGCCGCGAAATCGGAAATTCGGAAGCGATGAAGCCCTTCGTAAAGCGTGAAATCATGCCGGGTGCACTAGATAAAACAGCGATGGCAAACTTCGCGAGGGATGCTGCCGGTACCTACTTTCACGAGAGCTGCACATGCAAAATGGGGCGCGACGAGATGTCCGTCGTAGACGGTCGGTTAAGTGTTCGAGGCGTTGAGGGATTATCCATTGCTGACGCTTCGGTAATGCCGCGTGTCTCGACTGGCAATACAATGGCTTCTACGGTCATCATCGGTGAACGAATGGCCGATATTCTCCTCGGATGAGGTAGACTAGGCCCTGTTGACAAAGTGTGGCAACCATATCTTGGCGGCGGCCAGGGCGAGGAATGCTGCGAAGGATTTTCTGGTCTTGTCGTACCGGGTTGCGACGCGCCGGAACTGCTTGAGGCGGTTGAACATCCTCTCGATGCGGTTTCGATCCTTGTGGGGTCTGAAGTCGCAGGCAGGCGGGTTCTTCCGGTTGGCCTCGGCGGAATGACCGGCCTAATCCCATGGATCAGCAGTTCTTCGCGCAGGAAATTGCCGTCGTATCCTTTGTCGGCAAGAAATAACCTCGGTTTGCCGACTGATATCGCCAGTAGATCAGGAACAGCGCTGAAGTCCGAAGCTTCGCCGCCGGTCAGGATGAAGCCGAGAGGACGTCCCTGACCGTCTGCGCGGGCGTGGATTTTCGTCGTAAGCCGCCGCGTGATCGACCAAAACCCTCCTGATAAGTCCCCCTTTAGCGCCCGCTGCCTGAGAGTGGCCGCGAACGGTGGTGCTGTCGATCATGTGCTGCCAGTCATCGGTTAGCCCAACTCGACAAGCGTTTCAAGCAGCGCGCCCCAAACGCCTTGTTCGGCCCAACGGCGAAAGCGCACATAGACGGAATTCCACTTTCCGTAGCATTCGTGCATGTCGCGCCAGGGACAGTCGACCCGAAGAACATGCAGCATGCCGTTCAGATATCGTCGGTTATCGTGTGCGGGGCGAGACTTTCTCCCACGCTCGGTGGGCCATAGTCCCTCAATGATCCGCCATTCCATATCCGTCGGGTCGCCGCGAGCCAAAACTGCCTCCTAAAAGGCAGTCTTGAATCATGCTCCTGCTGATTTGGGAATCCACTTTGTCAACAGGCCTAATCTGAGGCGTCAAGGGTGTGTTCGGCGGGCGCTTACGGTCCCCTGGTTTCGTTATTTCTTCTTCCCTTGATCGTGATGCCACTTGATGGCGAAGAACATGCCCGTGCCTAACACGAGAACCTTGAACGTAATGAAGACTATAGGGAACCAATCCATCATTTTGAATATATCCAGGCTATTACTTGACACTAACTATCGTGAGGAGCACTACCTCAAAACTGCTGCTTCAGCAGCTTCATTTTTGTTCAAACATCGTCGAATCTAACTTCGTGCTGATTCCGACGAAGCCTTCCTTTTGTCCCGAGATGATTGCGCCCCCGATTTCCGGGATGATCTCGCCCCCCGATTAGTTGGGGTCTGCGGGCGATAATTGTTGTCAGTCCATTGAAGGAAGGTGTCAAGCTTTTCGGGAGAGGTTTCGGCGTAGACTATCGCCGCTCAATTCGACGCGGTGTGCGTTGTGGACGAGGCGATCCAGAATGGCGTCGGCGTAAGTGGGGTCTCCTATCACGTTGTGCCATGCGGACACCGGAAGCTGGATTGTGATGATGGTTGATCGACGCCCATAACGGTCTTCGAGGATGTCCAACAGGTCGTGGCGTGCTTGTTCATGAAGGCACTTTGTCAACATGACCTAGGTCGAGCTGGCTCGGCCTTCGCCCACAAAGTATTATTGAATGTACGCCCGTACGTCTGGGCGGAGACGTTTGCGAATGCCGCCCGGGGTTTCCCCTGTCACCTGCCGAAACAGCCGAGAGAAATGCTCCACGCTCGCAAAACCGAGATCAAACGCAACTTCGGCAACGGGCGCGGTGGCGAGCAAGGCGCGAGCCCGATGGATGCGACAGTCATTGGCAAATTTGGCCGGCGTAACGCCAAAACGCGCCTTGAAACGTCGGAAGAAAGTGGCCTCACTCATGCATGCTATTTGGGCCAGCTCCTCAATCGCATATCGCTTTCGCGGATTATCGCGGAGCATTTCAGCGGCCACGTCGAGGCCAGTTGTGGGCGAAAACGTCCGCTGTTCCACGAGAAGTTCGCGCGACTGTGCCTGAAGGATACGCAAGACGAGCTCCTCATGACCGAGATCCACAAGTACATCCCGGAACGGGCTCTTCTCGTCCCTGTAAAGCATCATCAATTTGTTCATCTGCCCAAGGATCGCTAGATCCTTCCGGAAAACCGCAAAACGAGTCCAGTCCAGCGAAAACCGGCCACCGAGACCGAGCCGTTTCTGGCCCTGGTTGACGCGTTCGACAATTTCATCAACCTGACTGCGATCTATTTCTATACATATGCATTCGGTTGGATCTTCAGGTGAGGCTTCTGGAAATAGGATTTCCAAGGGCATGCCTGGAGCAACGAGCATGGCTTCGCCAGGCAGAAAATCGAAGGGCTTGGAGCCGTTGACCCGCATGATCTTATGACCGCGCATCATCTGGCAGACGATTGGATTGGGAAAGCAGAGGCTCACTTCCGCAGTATGGTTCGTCAGATAACTTGATGCCTCGCTGGCGGCGCTATGCCGGACCCGGCGATACTCGATGAGTTTTTCCGTTACATTGACCATTTGCTCCTCCTCCCAAAGGAACCTGCAAATGACTGTGGTGCTACAGCCCACATATGCAGTTCGCTAACCTCCTAGCTTCCATCCTGAAGGCACCTGTATCAACACCATGTCAGGTATTGTTCCATACTTTTTGGACATACTCATTGCGCCGGCTACAAGCGCTTTGCGCAGTTTGGATTAAGCAATCAAGAATTGCGCAACTGCGTCTTCCCGCCAAGCAACGCCTGTTCCCGGTTCTTCCGAGGCCAACGCAAAGCCATCCTGGATTGTCATCCCTTGCAACAGAACAGGACCGGCAATATCCATATGCTCTAATCGGTGTGCGGTTGGCGATGCAGCCAGAAGATGTACACTGATTTCCTGAAATAGATGGCTCGAGAGCGGCAACCCGTGCTGCTCGGCAATCGCACTGGCCTTCATCCATCCGCACACGCCGCCGATTTTCATGACGTCCACCATGGCCAGGTTGCTCGCGCCGGCCTTTACGGAGAGCATCATTTCTTCAGGCCCAAACCAATTTTCGCCCATTTGAACCGACGTGGTCAGTGCTCGGGTGATTTGCCCGTGTCCATCATAATCGTGTTGAAGAGTAGGCTCCTCGATCCAGGTTATACCTTCTTCCGCAAGGGCGCGTCCTCGGATTATGGCTTCAGGTACCGAGAGGGCCTGATTGTAATCCACCATGATTTCGAACTGAGGGCCGACTGCAGATCGGATCGCCCGAATGACGGCGAGCTCCTCTGCAAAGGAAGCATAGCCAATCTTTGTCTTGAGGCCGCGAAAGCCCGCCTTGGCGGAGCGAACGGCCCTCTCGACCGCCAAAGCCTCTCCGTCCATGCTGTGGCTGTCATAAGCCTGAATTGGTCGCGGCTCCCCTCCGATCAACCGAACGAGAGGCATTCGCTGCTCTTTCGCAAACGCGTCCCAGGCGGCCATCTCGATGCCGGCCAGAGCCATACGCAACAAACCAGTGTACCCGAGCAGGCGAAAGCTTCGCCGAAGACGTTCCTCAAGGGCCCGGGGCGCAACGGATTGGCCAATGATCGTGCCCGCAAGATTGTCCAACAGGGCGACTAAAGGCTGTAGGGTCAACGGTGTATAGCCGAAGATGTAAGCATGCCCGATAATGCCAGCGTCGGTGAACAGGTCGATCAATACCAACGGAGAAGCAGAAACTGTACCGGACGCTGTTCTGATCGGGAACTCAAGAGGGACGAGCACCGGACGCGAGCGAATAGCGGTGATCTTCATCATGAACGTTTTTCCTCGTTGTGTCTGCCGAATGTCGGAACCAGGAAGTCCGAGGAGAGTTGTGCGACAGAATTGCAGCCGATAAGCGCGAGTGTCCGATCAATTTCAGTGCGGAGGATCGACAGCACGTCGTCGATACCAGGCGAGCCTCGGGCGGCAAGTCCATAGAGGGTTGCCCGTCCCAACAGGACTATCTTCGCACCAAGCGCCAAGGCCTTGACGATTTCGCCACCGCGTCTGAAACCACTGTCGATCAGGATTGGTTTCGTCACGAGTCGCGCCGTCTGGGAAAGAACCTCCATGGGTGAAAGGCAGCTATCGACCTGCCGCCCCCCATGATTGGAAAGGATAACGCCGTCAGCACCCAGCTCAACGCACTTTTGTGCGTCCTCCGGGCGCAGGATCCCCTTGACGAGGAGCCGATGAGGCCAGCGGTCACGCAGTCTTACCAGATCTTCCCAACTGAAACTGGCATCCATCTGCCGGCTCATCAGGGCAGCCTGGGCTTGCGGGGTCGCGGCGGCCGCACCTCTGAAGTTGGCCAGCTGCGGGACGCCCGTCCTCATGAGATCGAGCGACCAAGCAGGGTGGCGAAGACCATCGAGGATGACCTTTGGGGTGTAGCGGAGCGGTAGACCAAAGCCACTGCGCATATCGCGTTCCCTGTACCCATTGACGGTAACGTCGGTGGTCAGAACAAGGGTCTTGTAGCCTGCGGCCAGCGCTCGGTCGGTCAAAGAGTTGGCAAGATCCCGATGCACAACATAGAGCTGAAACCAGAGTTCACCGTCGCAGTTGGACGCGACCTCTTCAATTGTCAAGTTTGAGGCCGTGGACAGAACGAAGGGAATGCACAATCTTGCAGCCGCCTGAGCAAGGAGCAAATCGCCTTTTGGCCGGAAAACTCCGTTAAGCCCCGTAGGGCCGATCATGAACGGCAACGGATACCGCTGTCCGAACAATTCAACAGTTAGATCCCGCCGGCTGACGTCAATCAATCGAGACGGTTTGAAATGCCAGTCCAGGAACACATCGCGGTTATGCCGCAACCCGTATTCATCCTCCGCGCCACCATCAAGATAGTCAAAAACCATCTTTGGCAGACGGCGGCGGGCGAGATGTCGGTAGTCCTCGACTTTGATGGATTTTCCCATCGGATCAACCTCCGTGCTTGGTCAAAACCTCGATCAGGATAGGGGTATCCGAGGACAGGGCTTCCGCCAGTACATGCTTGAATTCTTCCGCATTTCTGGCGCGATGCGCCTTTACGCCGTAACCCGTAGCGAGCGCCTGGAAGTCGATGTCCGGCACATCGAGACCGGGAACGTTTTCGACCTTCAACACTCCGGCAAACCAGCGAAGCGCACCGTAGGTGCCATTTTTCATGATGATAAAAATCGTCGGAATCTTATATTGCGCCGCGGTCCACAGCGCCTGAATGCCATAGTTCGCAGATCCGTCGCCAATAATGGCGATAACACGCCGTTCAGGTTCGGCAAGCTGGACGCCGACAGAGGCAGGCATCGCAAATCCAAGGCCGCCGGCGGCGGCGAAGTAGTAACTTCCGGGCTGGCGCATCCGGAGTCGCTCCCAAAGTGCAGCCGTTGTTGATGTCGACTCATTCAGGTAGATGGCATTTTCCGGCGCAAGATCGTCGATTATGTCAAAAACTGCTTCAGGCAGTAGCGCGCCATCGCTCGATGGTGCCCTCTCTGGACGTGGCAATGCCTCGATACCGGCGCGCGCGCCCGCAATCACGTGCTCGGAAAGGCGCTTCAAGACACCTCCAACGTCGCCAACAATTGCATCACCCATGGGCGCCCGGGCGGCCTCAAGAGCATCACAGGTCACAGAGACAAGGCTCGCGCCTTCGGGGAGCCAGGCACCAGGATCGTATTGATGATATCGAAACACCGGTGCGCCGAAGACCAGAATAAGGTCGTGCCCACTCAATATGCGGGAGATCGAGGCAATACCCGCCGGCAGCAATCCACGAAAATTCTGGTGGGTCGTTGGGAAAGGACAGCGCGGCGCGGAGGGAGCAACCCATACCGGAGCGGCGATTTTCTCCGCGAGAGTAACAGCATAACTGTTGGCGCGCGCAGCATCTACATCGGGCCCTAGCACGATGACCGGATTGCGCGCCGACGTAATCCTATCGAGGAGCGCGGCCCACCGATGTTCGTCCGGCATTCCGGCGGCCTCGACCTTTCGCATATTGACTGCATCCGAGAAAGGTCCGGCGGGCTGATCCCAATCATTGTAGGGGATAGAGAGATATACCGGTCCCTTGGCTGGAAGCTCAGCGATGTGAAACGCACGACTGAAGGCATGCGGAACTTCCGAGGCGCTCGCGGGCTCGTAACTCCACTTGACAAGCGGCCGCGGAAGGATCGCGGCGTCGACGTTGGCCAGCAGTGGCTCCGCCCCGATCATAGCGCGTGTTTGCTGCCCTGCGGTGACGATAATAGGGGTATGCGAGTTCCAAGCGTTCGCGAGAGCCCCCATGCCGTTGCCCGTGCCGGCTGCCGAATGGAGATTGACAAGCGAGGCGTTGCCCGTCGCCTGCGCGTACCCGTCCGCCATCCCCACGACAACTCCTTCATGGAGGCCAAGGATGTAACGGAAGTCGGCCGGAAAGTCGTTCAGGAACGGCAGCTCATTCGAGCCTGGGTTGCCGAAAACGGTGGTTAGACCAACGCTCCTGAGCAATTCATATGTTGCCTCTCTGACTGTCTTCAACACAACCTCCTTCGTTTGAAGGCAGTCAAAACTAAAACAATTATTAGTCAAATCGCGATTGTTTTGATTAAGATATAGATTGTATCTATATTTTAATCAAAGAGAACGATGGAGAGGCGATGACTGACCTAAATTTGATCCGTGCGTTCATCGCGATCTACGAGACGGAGAGTGTCAGCGGCGCGGCTGTCAAGCTCAACCTTACACAACCGTCGGTGAGTCACGCCTTGGGCCGCTTGAGGGATATGCTGGACGATACGCTCTTCACCCGCACCCGCGACGGCATGAAGCCGACCTTTGTAGCCGAACGGATGTACGGCATTTTTCGATCCGCTCTTTCAGAGATTGAAACCGCCATAGCCAGCCGGTGGAACTTCGATCCGAAGTCTTCCAATCAAGTTTTCAAATTGGCATTCTCCGACCTAGGCGAAATGACATTCTTGCCGCACATTTTGCCGCGCCTAAGCCGGGAGGCGCCCAAAATCGGCATCGAGGTTGTCGAACTTGAAGTCGAGAAACTGGATGACTGGTTCGCAACCGGCAAAATTGATGCGGCGATCTTCAATTCCACAAGTGCAAAAGTGCAATCTCGCTCAGAGCCCATCTTCCAAGAGCACTACGTTTGCCTTGTTAGCGCCCGGCACCCGCGAATTCGCGACCAAATCTCCCTTGAGCAATATTTATCCGAAGGGCATATCGTCGTTTCCTCCCATTCCGGGCATCGTCAAGTCGAGGATCAGATTCGGGCGATTGGTGCGACCCGACAGGTTTCCCTACGATTGCCTCACTTTATTGGCCTTCACGACATCGTCGCGAAAACCGAGTTGCTCGCGACACTTCCATCTCGCACGGCCCACATGTTTGCGGGTAGCGGTATGGTGAGATATTGCACAATTCCACTTCCGATCCCTGAATTTGAAGTCAGGTTGCATTGGAGAGAGACAGATGGCGAGATCGAGGCTCAGGCCTGGCTGCGCGAGATTTTGAAATCATGTCTGCAAGGCCTATAGTCTATTTCTGCCGAAACGAATTGATATTATCCGCGGTGGCTGATCGAGAGGGCAGAACAGACGCCAGACGTCAGCGGCATATATACTGGTAGCAGGCATAGGCAGAACGGCGTCTTGAAAGCAGAAGCCGGCATAGACTTCTGAGTGAGCATCGGCATCATTTTCAGAGAGAGCTTATCGCCACCAGATTCTTGCTGCCATGCTCCTTGTCCGGAACGCGCGGCCCAGGATAGTTTTCAAGGATGAACTGCAAAACTCCATAGGAAAATTCACCGTCGGAATCCTCCGTCTTCGGCGAGAATGCTCGAGGGTCGACTGTAGCTATTACCAGACCCTCCACTTCGTGCGGGATCAGGTTTCCGATTTCAGCTCCATCGCCCCCATATATTCTGGCGTGACCACCCCCCTTGGGCACCCATCTGCTCGCAGGGATTTCCTGAAATCTTGAATATGCTTCGTCGCCCACAATGCTGCAGGGAACGATTGTGACGGCGCTGGTAATTGTCGCGTAGTAGCGCGCCGCGGCGAGATTGACTGCAGGACCGGCCCAATTGAACCCGTTGGCCTCCGGCAGTATGGGCCAAGCACCGATATGGATGTGTTCCATCTGTGACTGGAGAATATAAGTCATTTGCGGATGCATATGCTCCCAGCAACTAAGCGAGCCAACGCGACCAATCTCTGTCTCGTAGACGCTCAGGCCCGACACATCGCCGTCACTCCATACAGTTCTTTCGCCACCAGACGGACGAAGCTTGCGACGGATTTGTACAGGTCTGCCATCTGCCCCGATCAATGCCTGTCCCATATAGAGGTAATCGCCTTCCAGTTCGCTGTACCCAAGCGACACGAAAATTTTCTCGCGTGCGGCGGCCTCCAGAAGTAACCGCCACTCATCACTGCCTATCTTCAGCGAGTTGGCGACGTATTGCTTCAGATAGGCCTTCTTCCATTGTTCCGATTCGTGACCGAACGGATACCCGGGCAGCCATAATTCCGGGAAGGCAATAAGCTTGGCTCCGGCACTCGCAGCTTCTCCGATCAAGCGGATCGTCTTGTCGACGCCGCCTTTGAGATCAAGGTAGACCGCTTCTGCCTGCACGGCGGCAACCTTGAACTCCTCCGTCAGGCGACTTCCCGGCAAAGCATGTCCGGATGCGGATTGCGCCGCGTCGGCAGCATGCACATCCTGTGCTAGACGAGTAAGATAAAGGGCGGCGGCAGATGCCCCCAGCATTTGTCGTCTTGAAATATCCATTTGTGTTCTCATGTTTTTGAGAAGCGAACCCGGATTGACAACCTTTACGGCAGCCAATCCGTAGCCGTCGCGTTATTCGATTTCTGTGTAGTCCGTCTCGAAAGGATGGACACGCTGTTGTACATTCCGGTTGAACAGGAGGCGGAGAACATCCGGGCGGGAATAGTGGCCTACCGGGTCATAGGCAGCCTTCGCCACCCCGATGAACCCGAGGTCCACCTCAGCATACATCACACCCTCCTCATTTTCGGGAATTGCCTTGGCTAGGGGCGCGCCGTCGGGACCGAAGATCATCGTGAAACCTCCGCCTTCAAGAAGCAGATTCTGCTTCGAGGGAGTGTCCACCAGCATCTCTATCATCGACTTCGAGACAATCGCGCACGGCGCAAGCACGTAGCACTGCCCTTCAAGCGCATAAACCTGGCTGGCGGCGAGATTTGCTTCGGCGCTCAATTGAAACGCTGCACCGCGATAGACTGAGAAACTTGGCCAACTCGCGATATGGATCTGCTCATTTTGTGAGAACATTGCATATTTTGAGAGCGGCTGGATGTGTTCCGCGCAACAAAGCGCACCCATGCGCCCGAGTTCCGTTGTGTGAACGGCGATATGCGATCCGTCACCCTCGCCAAAGACTGTCCGCTCAGCATGGGTAGGCTTGAGCTTGCGACGGTTGCCAATGATTTCACCTTTGTCGCTGAAGATCGCCTGAGCGATGTACAGGCTTCCGCCTGCCCGTTCCGTGAAACCCATGACAACGTGGATAGAGTTGACCGCGGCCGCCTCGCGCAGTCGCTCGTAGTGCGCGTCGCCGACTTCCATAGCGTTGGCGAAGTATCTGCCAACAAACTGCATTCCCCAAGCCGGCGAATCCAGCCAGATCCACCAAGGGTAGCCGGGAAGCCAGACTTCCGGGAAGGCAATAAGCGAGGCGCCGTTCCGGGCTGCTTCCTCAATGAGGGAGATTGCCTTGTCGACACCCTTCGCGATATCCAGAAATTCCGGTGCTGCTTGCACAGCAGCAACTTTGTAAGCTATTTTGACCATGTGGCCCTCTCTTTGCTCCCCTTGACCCTACAGGCATCGCATAACGGACTGCGGAGCGCTTGGTCATGAGGGCCGCGATCCTTGTCTCACATGGCCATCTGGATTGCGGCGGCACGTTTCTTGCTTGGTATTGAGATGCTCATGACAGCAGCCACATGAGTGCCGTGAGTTTGTAGGGATGATTCAGGACGCGAATACGCTATCGGTGTGGAGAGAACAGCTCTGGTCGACTTACGTTCGACTTGAGAGCAAGAGTGATGCGCGCGATTTTTATGGGAGAGTCGTCGAGTTTATTCCCGGAACCCATAGCCTAAGCCTTGTGGACTCCACGAGCCAATTGACAGAGCGCACGAGGCATCACGTCCGCACCGATCATCAGGAGGTCGTGCTGGTTGCATTCCAGTTGGCAGGTCAGGGATTCGTCACGCAAGATGACCGTGAGTCTAGGACGATACCAGGCCAATTCGTATTCTACGAAAGTGGGCGGCCCTATTCCCTCTCCTTCGAGGGGCCTTTCAAACAGCTGGTGCTGCGCGTGAATCGGGACAAATTCCTATCCAGGCTTCCGGGGCTCGGCAATCTCACGGCGCGCACATTTGAGGCCAGGCACGGTTGTGGCGCCGTAGCACTCGATTTCCTACGCAGTCTCGCTGCTCGCGGCCCCGGTATTTGTGATGCTCAGCTTGCATTGATGGAGCGTGTAGCGAGCGATCTCGTTGCCGGAAGCATACTATCTTTGACAACCGCCGTTTCCCCTCGTCGGGCCGTTTTCGAGCGACTTCGAACCCGTATTATCGAAGAGGTCAGGGATCCATCCTTCGACCCATTGGATATGGCGACGATTGCCGGGATGTCTTCACGTTCGTTGCGCCGTCTCTGTGCTGAAAATGGTACGTCCCCGGGGCAATTGATACTGCAAACGCGACTGCAAGGCGTGAAGGATGATCTCTCGACTGGCACCAACGCGAAAAGAACCGTCAGTGACATCGCCTTGAGCTGGGGATTCAACGACATGAGCCACTTCAATCATTCCTTCAAAGCAGCATACGGAATCCCACCCTCAAGGATGCGCATCTCAAACTAGACAGAATCTCAGTTGTCGTTTCACAGGAGATGCAAACCCAAGTTTCCAGATTGCCTCAGGGCGTAGGATGGCCCTTGCATCCCCCAGCACGACGGCAGGGGAAGCGTCCTGTTCGACCTAATCACGATTCTCACAAAAGCCTATTGCTCTTACTGGGCCACCTCGGTGGCTGCCTCATCGATAAGGCCCGCGACCTCGACAGACTTCGATATAAGCGACGCATGACTTGCCTTTAAGGTAATGACCTTTCGGGCATTCAGGCGCTTCGACATCGCCACCTGATTTTCAGGCGTAATCATCCGGTCCTCGCTGGATATTTGATACCAGGACGGCTTCCTCTTCCAGGCTGGGGCGGTAACGGTGTCTCCAGAAGTACTGGCCAACGGCGCCTTTTGGGTAGCGGCCATGACGAGAGCCTCCTCAGGCGTCATATCCTGGCAGAAGCTTTCATGGAGTTTATCGGCCTTGAGCCAGAGGTAACCATCGCTGTCCGGCTCGATATTGGCCATCGCCGCTGGGGGATGCTGCCGGGTGATGCCGCCCGGACTTTCGCCGGCGTCGGGCGCGAAGGCGGCGATATAGACGAGCCCTACCACATTCGGCTGATCCCCGACTTCCGTTATGACCGCACCGCCATATGAATGGCCCACCAGCAAGACAGGCCCTTTCTGTTGGGCCACCATTTTGCGTGTGCGTTCGGCGTCCTCCGCCAGAGACGTCAATGGCAGTTCGACGGCGTGAATGGACTGATGGCCCTTACGCGCCAACTCGAGGACCACTTTGCCCCAATGTGCCGCTCCACCCCAGAAACCGTGCACCAGAATAATCGTGGGTTTATTTGTCAAAATTCTCTCCTGTTATCCTGAAAGAGGGCGATACGATCCGTAAACGATGAGTCGCATGACGAGAATGGAAATGATCAGGTTCCCTTCCCTACCTTGTAGAAACATTGACTGCAGCCAGCACAAAGTATCCGATAACATTCGACGGGATCCGAAAGTCTTGGCATTTCGATCGAATTTCCCTGATTCCATAGAAAATGTACAACGGCTGCGGTTTGCGGATCAACCTCCCAGCCTGCTGTTGCCGTCTGCGACGATCGGCCGTATTTCCGATCACAGCGCGAATGATATTGTCGTCAATGTCATTATTGATTGCAATCAATATAGATACATTTTCTCTATTGATTCGGTATGATATGGTGGCACCCGGCGTCGCCACGCGGCGAGATCGGGAGGGGTTTCAAGCCCCTGCAACAAGGGACATCGTCCATTGGAAGGGACAATAATGACCGCGCAATGCATTGGAGCGACCGTCCCTCGGGCACCCCCACGACCGGTCTTCGACAGACCGAAGACGCTCGCCAATGATGTCAACTTCACGGTCGACGCGACGCAGAAGCAGGCAGTGCCTTCCAGCAAGACATCATCCGGCGAAGATCGGATATATCTTGCTTGCGCCTCGGCAATCTCCAACGGTGGGCACCCATGCTTGGACTAACAGCACTCGAACTCGCCCGAATTCAATTCGGCTTCACGATTTCGTTTCATATCATCTTCCCGGCGATCACCATCGGGCTGGCGAGCTATCTCGCCGTCCTGGAGGGTCTCTGGCTTTGGAAGAAAGATGCGGTCTATCGCGACCTCTATCATTTCTGGTCGCAGATCTTCGCCGTGAATTTCGCCATGGGCGTCGTGTCCGGCCTGGTGATGGCCTACCAGTTCGGAACGAACTGGAGTTACTTTTCCGCTTTCGCCGGAAGCATCACCGGGCCGCTTCTGACCTATGAAGTGCTGACCGCCTTTTTTCTCGAGGCCGGGTTTCTCGGCGTCATGCTGTTCGGCTGGAACAAAGTCGGACCCGGCCTGCATTTTCTGGCGACAATCATGGTCGCCATCGGAACGCTGATATCGACGACCTGGATTCTCGCATCCAACAGCTGGATGCAGACGCCGCAAGGCTTCGAGATCATCGATGGGCGGGTCATTCCCGTCGACTGGCTGAAGGTTATCTTCAATCCCTCCTTTCCCTACCGCCTTGCCCATATGACGGTTGCGGCCTATCTGGCGACCGCTCTGTTCGTGGCCGCCTCTGGCGCCTGGCATGTCCTGAACGGCCGCGCGACCGCCGCAACGCGCACCATGTTGTCCATGGCTCTGTGGATGGTGCTGATTGTCTCGCCGCTGCAAATCGCGATCGGCGATGCTCATGGCCTAAACACACTCGAACATCAACCGGCAAAGATCGCGGCGATGGAGGGCCACTGGGAGAACAAGCCAGGCGAAAGCGTTCCCCTCATCCTGTTCGGCTGGCCGGACATGCAGGCGGAGACCACACGTTACGCCATTGAGATCCCTTACCTCGGCAGCCTCATCCTGACGCATGACCTGAATGGCCGGATCCCGGGGCTCAAGGAATTCGCGCCGGAGGACCGGCCGAATTCCACCATCGTCTTCTGGAGCTTCCGGATCATGGTCGGCCTTGGAATGCTCATGCTTCTTCTCGGCGTAAGCGGCCTTTGGATCCGGTGGCGCAAGCGGCTGTTTGATGCCCCCTGGTTCCTGCGTTTTGCCGTATTGATGGGGCCAACGGGGCTGATCGCCATTCTGGCCGGCTGGTTCACCACGGAGATCGGGCGCCAGCCCTGGATTGTCTACGGGATCATGCGAACGAAGGATGCCGTTTCCAATCATTCGGCGCTGACGCTATCGACCACACTGGTTGTCTTTATCGTCATGTATGCCGCCGTCTTCGGCACGGGCATCAGTTACATGCTCAAACTCGTCGCCAAGGGTCCGCAGCCTCATGACGGCGGCGGCCACGGTCCCGATGAAGACGGTCAGTCCAAGCGTCCTGCCCGACCACTATCGGCCGCGCCTGACACTATCGACCCTTCAATCGTGTCATAGTCCTGAATAATGGAGGCTTGAAGCCAATGGGAATAGACCTGCCTCTTCTCTGGGCGATCATCATCGGGTTCGGCCTGATGATGTATGTGATCATGGACGGGTTCGACCTCGGTATCGGCATCCTGTTTCCCTTCGTGCGCAACCGCGACGATCGCGACACGATGGTCAACACCGTGGCACCGGTTTGGGACGGAAACGAAACATGGCTCGCTCTCGGCGGCGCCGCGCTCATGGCGGCCTTTCCGCTGGCCTATGCGGTGATCTTGAGTGCGCTCTATCTGCCGCTTTTCCTGATGCTGGCCGGACTGATCTGGCGCGGTGTCGCTTTCGAGTTTCGGTTCAAGGCGGACGATGCGCATAAGCCATTCTGGGATAAGGCATTTGCGTGGGGATCGTTTATCGCGGCCTTCTCGCAAGGGGTTGCCCTCGGAGCCTTCATCAAGGGCTTCCCCGTTGAAAACAACGCGTTCACTGGCGGTGCATTGGATTTCCTGACGCCGTTCAGCCTGTTTACCGGTGCCGGCGTCGTCATTGCCTATGCGCTGCTTGGCTCCACCTGGCTGATCATGAAGACCGAGGGCGATCTTCAAAAACGGATGGTGAAGCTGGCCCGTCCGGTGACGATCATTCTTCTTGCCGTGATCGGCATCATCAGCCTGTGGACACCGCTTGCATATCCCGCTGTGGCTCTGCGCTGGTTCTCCATGCCCAACCTGTTGTTTTTCTCGCCGGTGCCACTGCTGGTTCTCATCACGACAGGGGCGATCCTCGGCGTCCTGCGCCGCGATCCGCATGCCGCTCCGTTCATCCTGGCATTGCTGCTGCTGTTTCTTGGTTATAGCGGACTTGCGATCAGTGTCTGGCCCAATATTATCCCGCCCGGCATTTCGATCTGGACAGCCGCCGCGCCTCCGGAAAGCATGGGTTTCACGCTGGTCGGCGCGCTCTTCGTCATCCCGTTCATCCTCGCCTATACGGCATGGTCCTACTATGTCTTTCGCGGGAAAGTGAAAACCGGAGAGGGATATCACTAATGGCGGACCGAGCGGCTCGCGCAAACACTTCATGGCTGCGCCGGATAGGCTGGCTCGTTCTGATCTGGGTCCTTAGCGTGATCTCCCTGGCCATCGCCGCGGCATTTTTTCGGTTGTTCATGAATTTGGCCGGCCTCACGCTTTGAGGGCGACCGGCTTGCCCTATTCTGGAATGCAGCAGTCAAACACTGAAGACTGTTCAGGGGGCTGTAAACAGTTTCGTACGGTGCTTTGCCTTAAGCCACGAACGAAGCGGAACCGGCATTGAGACGTTGGAAAGCTATTCTAGTGATCGGTATATGGGCATCCGGGGGTATTTTTCAGGATTACCTGAGCGTAGTCGCCCTCGCGCAATCCACCAACATAGACCCAGCGTGAGGAAAAACGCTCGATGGCGGGTCTCTTCACGCCGTAGTCCCTCGCCCGCCGAAGCGCGTCCTCGGGCGAACAGCTGTCGTTGGAACGAGGCACATCGTTCCAGGACGCCGGTGGCTCATAGCGAGGCCGCCGCTCCCAGGGCGGCGGCGGAGCATCTTCAGAACCCCATCCATCGCCCCAGACCTGGGCAGCAGCCGGCTCAACGGCGGCTATCGATGAACCGACGACCAGGAGACCGATCAAAGCAGCTTTCATGAAAATACCGGACATCTTACCTCTCCTTCAAGCACTGAGACCCGAGTTGCGACGTCACCATTATTCGGATTCTCATGAGAGTAGATACCGGAAGTACATCTTTTGCTGCGTTCGGTTTTATTCACTTTTATTGTGGAGTAGCGAACCGCTCCGGCAAACCCGGCGCAGTTCAGTCGAGGAATCTGGCGGTCTCAAGGGTACGCTGCGCGAGGTATTGGCTCATCCGTGCCCGGTGCTTGTGGATGTCGTCACGGCGAAGCAGGAACTGACTATGCCGCTGAAGATCAAGCTTGAACAGGCCAAGGGCTTCAGCCTCTGCATGCTGAAAGCCATCATCAACGGTCGCGGTGACGAGGTCGTGGAACTCGCCAAGACCAATCTCAGACTCTGATTGGAGAGCGACTCGTGACGGGAATGGATTTCGCCAGGCATATGGCCTTCGTATTGCGCTGCTCGGCTGCGGCGACATTCTCCTACATGCTGGCGTCGGCTATCGGCTTGCCACACCCGGTATGGGCGGCAATGACGGGGATTATCGTCTCCCAGGAAAAGCTCACCGAAACACGCAGCGCCACGGCCTGGCGGCTGGCCGGCACCGTGATCGGCATCGTCGCCGCCGTTGCCATTGGCAGTCTTGCCGCCCCACTCGGCGCCGATGTCGCAATCCAGATCGCCCTTGCCGTCGGACTCTGCGCCATCGTCGCCCGCCGCTATCCGGCGCTCAGGGTCTGCATGTGGACGGGGCCAATCGTGTTTCTGACGGCGAGCCCGGAGATGCCCATCCTCACCACCGGCCTCTATCGCGGCGGCGAAGTCCTTCTCGGCGGCCTGGTCGGCGCCGCATTGCATACGATAGCGGAAGCGGCGATTGGACGCATGTTTGGCCAAATTGAG
The DNA here is from genome assembly GCF_000696095.1 of Rhizobium rhizogenes NBRC 13257. Taxonomy (GTDB): domain Bacteria; phylum Pseudomonadota; class Alphaproteobacteria; order Rhizobiales; family Rhizobiaceae; genus Rhizobium; species Rhizobium rhizogenes. The sequence continues at coordinate 61,717 of NZ_BAYX01000025.1, forward strand.
CCGGATTCTATCGATCCGCCGGCAAAACAGCAATGACGCTGGGGCTCCTCCCAAAACGCCTACCCGCCTCCACAATGACCTCCTCTCTTCCATTTGTGTTTCCATGCGGGCAACCAATGACACGAATGATGAACACGCGCTCATCATAGCTGCCATCAAAACAGAAATATGCCGCCGCCAATAATTTGGTACGCTGCCTTTAGGTTCCCTGAGTACCACGTCATCCTTCCTCAATCAGCACTTGGACAACCGTCGAATGCGTGGGAGTAGAGGCTTGCTCGTAGGCCACGCTGTAGAGATACTGACAACATCGGCGAGCTCTTCGACTACCGCCACCGGTTCAAGCATTGATATGCTCGGAAACAAGCGAGCCGCGCGTTTGGGCCAAAACAAGGCCCATAACCGTCGCATTGATGATCGCAGCGTGATGGGTGCGATGCCATTGGCGCGCTTTGCGAAGCCTGTGATCGATGGCTGGCAGATTATCTGCTGTACCACAATGGCTGAAAGACAATGATAGTAGCCGCGCGCACCTCGATGCCGAGCAACAAAGGGTATTTTGTCGACTGTTTCGAAGCGCTGTTGCGCGTCTGGAAGAGGTCTGGGGATGCTTTCTTTCCGGATGCCTATTGATCAGCATGTTGGAAGTTGTAAGCAGGAGTGGTCACCCGTCGTGGCCAAAGCCACTATCAATCCGCCAAGACGTAGATTTCGACAAAAGGATCTGCATTTGGATCGCCTCGAATGCGACCGCATGTTCATCGCAGTCATCGACACCGGCAGCTTTGCGGCAGCCGCCACGCGTCTCGGCACGAGCGCGGGGCAGGCTTCAAAACTCGTATCGCGGCTTGAAGCAAACCTGGGCGTGCAGTTGATCATGCGCACGACGCGAGCTCTATCGCTGTCGGAATCCGGGCGGGCATACTACGAGCGGATAAAGACACTGCTCGAGGAGTTTGATGATCTTGATGCGTCGGTGCGTAACGACTCGGGAGTGCCGTCGGGCAGGCTGCGGATCACTGCACCGCTCACGTTTGGCACTACTCAGCTGGCCTCGGTGCTGATCCAGTTTGCAACAGCCTTTCCGGACATCCAGCTGGATGTCAGCTTCTCCGACCGAATCGTCAATCTCGTAGACGAAGGATTTGACGCAGCGATCCGCATCGGCCGAGCGGAAGACAGCAGTCTTATAGCACGCAAATTATGCGCCATAAGAGTTGTGCTCGTTGCGGCCCCCTCCTATCTGGATGGGCGTGGAATGCCGGCCGAACCGGCGCATCTAGCGCACCACGACTGCATCATCGACACAAATTTTCGGGATCCACTCACCTGGCGGTTCAAACACCATGCCGATCCGCAGGCGATTCTGGCTGACGTCCATGGTCGTATCCAGTTCTCCAACGCCGAGGCTTGCGTTGCGGCGGCCGAAGCCGGGCTCGGCATCGCCCGTGCGCCAAGCTTCGTCGCCGGCGCAAGACTACGGGCGGGTGCGGTCAGGCCAGTGCTCAGCGATTTCGAAGACGAACCCCGAGGCCTTTATGCCGTCTATCCGCCCGGTCGGCATCTGGCATTGAAAGTACGGGTTCTCGTCGATTTCCTGGCCAACGCCTTTCGCGGGCAACCGGCTTGGGACAAAAACTGGCCGTGATTGATTCCATTTTGGAAGCAAATATTATCTTGCGGGCGGGATAATCATCGATCTGGAAATGGGGCATATCCTTAGGCAGGAATTCACCCCAACAGACGAGACACCATCATGATCGATAACCGCACCGCCCCTTATGCTGTCCTCATTCTGCGACTGGCACTTGGACTGCTCTTCCTTGCCCATGCCGGCTTGAAGATTTTCGTCTTCACCCCTGCCGGTACGGCCGGCTTCTTCGCCTCCCTCGGCCTGCCGGGTTGGCTCGCCTATGTCACGATCGCATGGGAATTGGCCGGCGCGGTCGCGCTCATCCTGGGCATCTGGCCGCGTCTTGCAGCTATCGCCGTCATCCCCATCCTGCTCGGCGCGATCTCCAGCGTTCACCTTGCTGCCGGCTTCTTCTTCACCAATCCGAACGGCGGCTGGGAATTCCCGGGCTTCTGGATTGTCGCCCTAATTGTCCTGGCATTGAGCGGTGATGGCGCACTGGCGCTCCGCCCCACTCCTACCCGCAAGTAACGTGCAGCCACAGACCAAACATCGGAGAACCGCGATGAGCACGATTAAGAACCCTGCGGTCGGCATCGGAAAAGTCAGTCTCACCGTTCAGGACCTTGATCGGATGAGCAGCTTCTACCAACAGGCAGTCGGCCTTCACCTGCTTCGTGGTGATGCATCAACGGTCGAGCTTGGTGTCGAAGGCAACACGCTTCTCGAGCTTCGCCGCGATTCTTCGGCGCGGCGGCGTTCGCCGCATGAGGCGGGGCTGTTTCACACGGCCTTTCTGCTGCCCACCCGCGCTGATCTCGGCCGCTGGATGAAACATGCGATTGAGACGCGCCCGCCGGTCGTGGGTGCCTCCGATCACAGTGTCAGCGAAGCGCTCTATCTTTCCGATCCGGAGGGAAACGGCGTGGAGATCTATGCCGATCGGCCACTGCTTTCTTGGCAGTGGAAAGACGGACTGGTCGACATGCCAAGCGACGAGCTCGATATTGACAGTGTGCTCGCCGCGGCCGGCAACGGCCGCTGGACAGGCTTTCCGGAGGGCTCAAAGGTCGGACATGTGCATTTGCAGGTGGGGGCGATCCCCGATGCCGAGGCCTTTTATAGCGAGATACTTGGGTTCGCCATCACATCGCGCTATCCCGGCGGGACGTTCTACGGAGCTGGCGGATACCATCACCATTTGGCAACCAACATCTGGAACAGCCGCGGCGCGGGTGAACGCAGCTACCCCAGCACTGGCCTTGCCAATATCGAAATCCTTGCAGATCCCGACTTTGCCGCATCGATCGGCGACCGGTCGGCCACAGGGAATATACCAACCACCGGCATATCGCCGGGGCTCGTCCTGCGCGACCCCTGGGGCACAGAGATCACCATCGCCACGCCGACCGCAGAGATAATTTAGGAGTTCAGCCATGCTTGTAGACGGAAAATGGACGGCTGACTGGCATCCGGTACAGGCGACCGATGCTAAGGGTGGCTTCGTGCGGCAGATTTCGGGCTTTCGCAACTGGATTACCCCCGACGGCAGCGCCGGGCCGACCGGCGAAGGCGGCTTCAAGGCCGAAGCCGGGCGCTACCACCTCTATGTTGGCTTGATCTGCCCCTGGGCGTCGCGAACCCTGATCGGCCGCGCGCTGAAGAAACTCGGCGAGACGATCTCCGTCTCCGTGGTCGAACCCGCACTTTCCGAACAGGGTTGGCGATTCGGCGACTATCCGGGCGCGGAGCGCGACTTACTGAATGGTGCCACCTACCTCCACGAGATCTATACAACCGCCGATCCGCATTACACCGGCCGCGCGACCGTGCCTGTCCTTTGGGACAAGGAGCGCCGCACCATCGTCAACAACGAGTCCGCGGATATTCTGCGGATGCTGAACTCGGGCTTCGGACCGCTCGCCGATGACACTGTCGATCTTTATCCGGAAGATCTGCGTGTCGACATCGACGCATTGAACGATTGCATCTACCCACGCCTCAACAACGGCGTCTACCGCACGGGTTTTGCGACGACGCAGCTTGCCTATGAAGAAGCCTTTGCTGAAGTCTTCACCATGCTCGACGAGCTCGAGACCCGTCTGGATGACCGTGGGCCGTTCCTGTTCGGTGAGAGGTTGACCGAAGCCGATGTGCGCCTGTTCGTCACCCTCATACGTTTCGACGCCGCCTATCACGGCTTGTTCAAATGCAATCTGCGCCGGCTTGCCGACTATGCCCACCTCAGCCACTATCTTGACCGGATTCTATGCGTCCCCGGTATCCGCGAAACGGTGAATATCGATCACATCAAACTCGGCTACTACTCTATCAAAGCGCTCAATCCGACCGGTATCGTTCCCGTCGGCCCGCAGCTGCCCTTTGCAATCTCATAGAGGAAGTACCGATGTCTACGCTCGCAGCCAATATGCTTGTTATCATGCTTCATGGTGTCGGCTCCAGCGGCAGCGACCTTGCACCACTTGCCAGCACCTGGAAGGGTAGCCTGCCGGGCGCCATCTTCGTCTTACCGAACGCACCCAGCCGCTCGAGCTTCGGCTCAGGGTATCAATGGTTCAGCGTCGCCGGCGTCACCGAAGACAATCGCAGTACACGCATCAGGGAGGCACGCGCTTCCTTCGATACGACGATCTCGGCGATCATCAAAGAGAACGGCTTTTCCGATCGGCTCGATCGCGTCGCTTTTGTCGGGTTTTCGCAAGGCACGATCATGGCGCTCGACGCGATTGCCTCGGGACGCTGGCCGGTCGGCGCCGTCGTCGGCTTCTCCGGTCGTCTTGCCTCGCCGCTACCGCTTCAGGCCGCCGTCTCGCCGCCGGTTCTGCTCGTGCATGGCAGCGTCGACCCGGTGATCCCGGCAGCGGAGACAACCAAGGCTGCCGCCCTGCTGCAGTCGCAAGGCGTCATGGTCGAAACCTTGGTCATACCCGGACTTGGCCACACAATTTCCGCTGACGGCGCGGCGCGAGCCGTCGCGTTCCTGGCTTCCGCCATGGCAAAGTAGAAAAGAGACGACGGTCTTGGAGATTGGTCTTTACACATTCGGTGATCTTCCGCTCGGAATCCGCGGCATCCAGCCGTCGCCTATCGGAGATCATCGAGGCGGCAAAGCTCGCGGATCAGGCGGGTTTGAGTGTGTTCGGCATTGGCGAGCACCATCGCCTCGACTATACGATCTCGGTGCCGGTGGCCGTAATGGGCGCGATTGCTGCGGTGACCAAGAATATCCGCATTACCACGGCCGTTACCATTTTATCGTCATCCGATCCGGTGCGCATTTTCGAAGAGTTGGCAACGATCGATCTGGTGTCTGCTGGCCGCGGCGAACTGACTGTCGGACGCGGCGCATTCATCGAGTCCTTTCCGCTGTTTGGCTACGATCTCAGCAATTACGACGCGCTCTACGAAGAAAAACTTGCGCTACTGCTGAAGATCGCTGCCAGCGACGAGGTGACGTGGCGCGGGCGGTTTCGCTCCGCGCTTGACAGGGTCGTGATCGCTCCACGGCCCTATGTCGACCGTCCTCCGATCTGGGTCGGCGCCGGCGGGACACCCGACAGCGCCGTGCGGGCGGGCAAGGCGGGCGTGCCGCTCAACCTTGCCAATATCGGAGGAGAGCCGGCGCGCTTCCGCCCGTTCATTGATCTTTACCGCCGCAGCTTCCGCGATGCCGGTCACGATCCGGCTGGGATCAAAGTCGGCATATCCAGTCATCTGCATATCCAGAAAGACAGCCAGCGTGCGCGTGACGAATTCTATCCGCATTATGCGAGCTATATCGGCCATAGTCTGCCAAACGGCGACAATGGATGGAAAGTCTCTCGCGAAGACTACGAGCGCCTTGCCGACCCCAAAGGCGCACTCTTCGTCGGTAGTCCGCAAGAGATCGTCGACAAGATTCTCTACGAATATGAAATGTTCCGCCACGATCGTTCTATGGCGCAGATCGATATAGGCGGCTTGCCCTTCGTAAAAGTTGCCAATGTAATCGAGCTTCTGGCCACGGAAGTGATACCTGCCGTCAGGAAAGCCGCTAATGCTTCATCGGTTATCTCTCAATGAATTCTTTTTTGAGAATAATATCATCCGGTCGATGGCTGAGCGACGAGAGTCCTGGCAGTGAATATTCTTCGCCTGTTGGAGTGGCACCAATCTTGACGAAAACAATCGCCTTAATCGGCACCACTGAAAGCTAAGCGCTATCAAATCCCGGCAAATTGCGCCGAGGCCGTCATCGCAACCGGCTCCAACGCCATGAAGATGAATGCTTCGGGTTCCCGCGGTCAGCTTATACCGTGCCGCTTGGCGTATTCAAAACCGCCGGGGCTCTAATCGCCGTTGGATGAAAGCTCCACGGCAGGTCAAGCGAACTCCAATAAAGTGGTTAAACACCACCAAGCCTAAGCGCACTCTTCGAGTCGAGAAGGTTATGGGCTCATGATTTCATGAGCCCTCCCCGTTCAAGGCCCATGGAGCGTATTAGGTTTGCTCGTCTCCGTGGTCAGCCGCAGGGGCTCACTCCATACTGCTCTTACATTACCATCTCCCTCCGCGTTTGTGATGGCAGACTAGGGTTACCTGCCGACTAACGGCGGCATCCAACAGAAACATCGCTCGTCGATAAAACTGGCTTCAGACCGATTCCGGTCGGTGCCTCTTGAATGATGTTCACAGCCACCAATACGCAGATCAGGGTCGAAAATGACAACGGAAAATGATCATGATTAACATACAGGTCGGTTGACCGACCTGTAAAAATGTGATGGAACTGCCCTCATCGTACTTTTTGGAGGAGGACGCGATGAATCAATCAAATAGCATACGTCATTTGCCGGGTGAGACTGCCCCCGAGCGCAATATTCGGCTCACCGGTCAACATGTCGGCGCTCTGTTCGTGGCTCGCTACATCGCCGCGCTAGTTGGCATCTACATAGCCTTGATAACTCCCGCTTCTGTCACGCTTGCGATCAGGGTTGGGCAGATCGATCCAGAGGGAAAGGCTAGCTCCCTGGCATTCGTTGCAAGTATCGGTGCCGCCGCTGCACTGTTCTCGAACCCGATTTTTGGAATGCTAAGCGATCGTTCAACATCTCGCTTGGGGCAACGCCGTCCCTTCATATTCTGGGGCTTTGTGATCGGGGTCTTGGCAATTTTCGCCATCGGAGTCGCGCCTTCGATTCCGCTTATTGCGCTTGGTTGGGCAATAGCGCAGATCGCCTTCAATGCATCGATTGCAGCGACCATCGCCGTGCTTCCCGAACGGGTACCGGCGACCCTGCGCGGGCGTGTCTCCGGATTTATGGGTATGACGGGCCAATTGGCAGTGGTCACAGGGGTGTTCCTTATCCAACTGACAGGGACCCGAGGTGCAGGAATGTTCATTTGGCCAGCTCTGCTTGGGGGTGTGCTTGTGCTGCCGTTTCTTTTGACGCTTCGCGAAGTCCAGCGCCTGCCCGGTGAAGTGCCGAATGTAACCGTTGGAAGCGTTTTAGGTGCTCTGTGGATTAACCCGTTCCAACATCGAGACTTTGGTTTGGTCTGGGCTGGCAGGTTTCTCGCCTGGACAGCGCTCTATCTGCTAACCACGTATAAGACCTATTTCTTGATCGACCACCTCGGTTATTCAACTGAGACTGTCGCGCCAATTCTCACGACAGCAATGTTTGTGCTCGCTGTTGCGGTCGCTGTCTCGAGTATCGGCGGAGGGTTGCTCTCGGATTATTTTGCCCGCCGAAAGCCGCTGGTTGTACTCGCGTCGGTTTTTTTCGTGGTCGCGATGCTCGTGGTGGCCTTTGCCCACAATGTCGAGATCTTCCTGATCGGCATGGCAATCGCCGGACTTGGGAACGGTCTCTACTTCGGGGTCGACTATGCTCTCGTTTCGGAGGTTATCCCCGATCGGGAAAACTCGGCAGGCAAGAGCATGGGTGTATTCAACCTGTCGAGTACCATCCCGCAAACCATTGCTCCGATCATTGCTCCGGCACTCTTGCGCATCAATGCCGAAGGCTCCGACGGAAACTACACCTCGTTGTACCTCTGCGCAGCCGCATTCGCGCTAATAAGCGCGGTCTTTATCCAATTCATCAAAGGTGCAAAATGACCGATTTGGCCACTGAAACGCTTCGACTGGATGACGCAGATAATGAAGCTTTGTCCCTGACCACTGGTGCCGATTACTGGACGACGACAAATGCTCCAAGTCACGGGATCCGATCCATGCGTCTTGCTGACGGGCCGCATGGACTGCGTGTTCAAGATGATGAGAACCCGGACCATCTCGGGCTTGAACGCAGTGCGCAGGCAACATGTTTTCCTCCAGCGGTGACACTGGCGTCTTCGTGGGACATCGACCTTATCGAAGCAGTCGGCAATGCCCTGGGAAGGGAGGCCCGTGCTGCGGGCGTGAACGTTGTGCTTGGACCGGGACTGAATATCAAACGGAGCCCTTTGTGCGGGAGAAACTTTGAGTATTACTCAGAGGATCCCCTTCTTGCGGGTGTTCTCGCAGGAGCGGCCGCACGCGGCCTGCAGGCTCAAGGTGTCGCTGCATGCCTCAAGCATTTTGCGGTCAACAATCAAGAGACTGATCGTCTCAGAGTGAGTGCGAATATCGATGAGCGCCCTCTCAGAGAAATTTATCTACGAGCTTTTCAAATCGCTCTTGAAGAGTCCGCAGCCTGGTCGGTGATGTCTTCATATAATCGCGTCAATGGAGTGTTTGCATCACAAAACCATTGGCTGCTGACGGACCTACTTCGCAATGAATGGGGCTTCGATGGCGTAATGATATCGGACTGGGGCGCAGTTCGTGATCCGGTAGACGCATTTAAAGCAGGTCTTGACTTGCGTATGCCTGGGCGTCCGGACGATAACCGTATACGCCAGGCTTGGGCTCACGGAGAAATTGATGCTGTCTTGTTGGATCAAACTGTGGGCAGGATGCGCCTCCTTTGCGACCGCACTTCAATAGCAACACCTGCGGTCGATGTGGATCGCAACGATCATCATAAACTCGTCCAGAAGGCCGCCGCTGAATCGGCAGTGCTTCTTTCAAACGATGGTGTCCTGCCATTGGCTCTGAAGCCAGGTATTAGGATCGCAGTCGTTGGTGAACTGGCGCGGCAACCGAGATATCAGGGTGCCGGCAGTTCGCGTGTCAATGCAATCAAGGTTGTAAGCGGTCTGGACGCCTTGTCTGCGAGGGTCCACAAGGCAGGCGCGGAACTCGAATTCGCGAGTGGTTACACGCTCTCAGGCTCAAGCGATTACGCATTGATTGATGAGGCTATTGAATTGGCGCAACGCTCCGACGTTGTTATCTTGTTTATGGGACTGCCCGGTGAATTTGAAGCGGAAGGCCGGGACAGAACAACGATCCAACTACCAGCAAATCAGACGGCGCTTATCGGTGCCTTACAAGGCACAAAATCCAAAGTCGTTGTCGCTCTGAGCAATGGCTCGGTCGTTACAACCTCCTCGTGGCGAAACGGTGTGAACGCGATAGTCGAGTTCTGGCTTACGGGTCAGGCGCATGGCGATGCAGTGGCTGATGTGCTGCTGGGTGTTGTAAATCCGAGCGGAAAGCTTGCGGAAACGGTGCCAATCCGTCTGGAAGATACACCAGCTTTTCTGAGTTTTCCGGGCGAGCATCAGAACGTGGATTACGGCGAAGGCATCTATGTCGGCTACCGCTATTATGATGCCCGTAGCATTGATGTTGACTATCCGTTCGGTCACGGATTGTCGTACACGACTTTTGAATATTCTGGCCTGGAGATACTCGTTCGGCCTTTGTCCGATGTCGTCGCCTTCGATGCGAAAATCAGGATCCACAACACCGGCGAACGTTTTGGTCATGAAGTCGTTCAGCTATACGTTCAGGATCTCCAGACCGAAATCACGACACCTCCGCGCGAATTGCGAGGCTGGAAAAAGATCGGCTTGGCGCCTGGTGAAGAAGCGACCGTGGAAATAGCGATCACTAGAGAGCAACTGTCACATTGGCATAGCCCGAGCAAGTCCTGGGTATATCCTGGCAGCGACCTAATCGTGTGCGTTGGCGGCTCGTCCAGAGATCTACCACTAAAGAAAACGGTCACAATCCCGGGGGAAGCGATCTCGCTGAAGCTTGACGAATGGGCAACGTTCGGCGAATGGCTCGATGACCCGAAACTAGGGTCGAAGCTCCGCGAACTCATCGAGGCGCGCGGCGGGCTCAAGGGCCGTATGGCAGATCTTCTAGCAGACGAGGGTGGGGGTCGAGATGCGGTGCGCGCCGTCCCATTGGCGACAATAGTCGAATTTCCAGGTGTCCCTGTTGCCCTTGACGATCTCAGAATACTCTCAAGCAGCCTGACGGGTGTGAACGACGGAAGTTGATTGCCGGGCACAAGGCTTTAGAATGCCCCTTTTTTTGTCTTGGCTCCGTCACCAAACCGAGTTGACCTCGCCACTATGTATTCTTCTTTGAAGAGCGTGCCGAGGCAATGTGCCTGGAGGAACGGCGCGAGGTCAATAATGTAGCCTTTCGATTGCGGAGCTTATGCCTTTGCCTTACACGATGGCCCAAAGTCGTTGTACAAGGAGTAAAACCCATGCCACGAGCGTTAAAAAATGCCGAACAGGGGGAGCGAACTAGGGCGGCGATCCTGGCATCTGCAATCGAACTTTTTGGTGAGAAAGGATATAGGGCTACGTCAGTGAGCCAGATCGCCAAGCGGGCGGGGGTAGTACAGTCGGCGCTACATCACCACTTCGGGGCAAAAGAGCAACTCCTCGATGCGGCTCTTAAATTGCATTATCCATCTTCTGTCGCAAGGCCCGATATGCAAGCTGTGGCGACAGGCAGGACCGAGTTCGTAGATGAAATGATGGAGGCGGCTCGGCGCAATATTTCCGATCGACACCTCGTCCGCTTCTTCTCGGTAATGACCGGGGAATCTCTAACGCGAGAACATCCTGCTCACCAATTCTTTGTGAACCGATATGACATTGCGCGCGATGGCTTCACGGACGCCATTGCTCAGGCAAAGAGTATCACAAACGATACCGGTCGTGCGCAAGTTTCCCTTCTCGTCTCCATCCTTTTTGCTACATCCGACGGGCTGCAGATGCAGTGGCTTCGAAACCCATCCATCGACTTTGTCGCCGGGCTAGAACGCGTGGCAAAGATGGTAGGCGAAGGTATACAGGCGCTAAGACAGAGGTGAATTGCAGGCCAAGAGCCATCTTGAATGTTCGGGTTCCCCCGCGTAGACGCCTGCTTCAAGCAACGACGCCATGGCAAACATGCCAAATCGTTTCACCATTTAGCATCGTAGCAACGGTTCATCACCGACGGCGATTGATCGCCGCCGTAATCCTTGGATTCGTTGAGGTGAACTATCACAATTATTTGGTGCATTTGAAGATTCATAGTTTTGCACGAATGCTGGAACCAATGGTCGCCTGAGGTTGGGGCAACCGCATTCAATTGTGAATTCCGGCGACCAGCAGAAGGAGGTCGGCGCTGTTGCCGTTCCTATCCCCGGCGCTCACGGGACAATCGTGCCGTCGCTTGCAGCCTATTGCTTTTGTCGGCCGAATGACGGACGAAATGGTCGCTCGGATCGTCGCAAAGCTCAATCAGGTGGCGAAACTAATTTCTATATCGGGGAGCAATAGCGCGCACGACTGCGTCCACACCAACATCTGCCAGAGCTGTCGTCACAGTATTTTCTGCGCAGACGGCAACCATCGACTAAGTTTTAGTCACGTCGCACTAGGATTAGGCCGTTCCGGGCAAGGCTCCATTCTCCCGCATAATCAAGGCAGCAAGTTCGGCTCGGTTTGAGCAGCCCTTCTTTTCCATCGCCTTGTTAAGGTGTGTTCGCACCGTGGAGAAGCCGATGTTCAGCATGTCGCAGATCTCACGATCGCGACAGCCTCGTGCAACGAGAAAAGCGATCTGCCGCTCGCGTGGCGTCAGATTTTCGAAGCGCTCCATGCCGTTGGCCATCGCCTTCTTCAAGAAAGGGGAGATGGTGTCGAGAAGCATTTTTTCCCGTTCACTGAAATCCGGGCTCTTCGCAGATCGCCACAGACGGAAGTCGCCCAGATCACGGTCACCTTCAAACAGGAATACATTGATGCCGTGATGAAGTCCGTCACGCTTTAGGAAATCATTATAGAATTCGGTCCGGATCAACTCGCTGTATGGGTTGACTTCCTCGATCAAGGTCGCCTTACGCTTTTCGCGTAGCTTGAAGGTATGCGGATCGCGAAACTGATAATACCGCTCATAATTCCTGATGTTCTCCGGATCCATGTTGTGGATCAGACCCTTTTCAAACCGGCGCAACCGATCGTTCCAGATGTAAGACGCGGCAAAGTCCGCTCGAACCAGTTTGACGATATCTTCGAAGACGGCTGTGCGAGCCTCTACATCACTATCAAGGCGCGACAGGCGCGCAACAATATCGCCGAAAAGACGTAGCTCTTCCGATGTGACGTCCCGAATATATGTTTCCATCTTGCCGTTCTCGCGTTCGATGATGCCATGCAGGAATCGTGCCAGAGTCTTCTGCTATTGAGCACATAAGTGCCCGAACGTATCGATATTTTTGCCGATAGCCGGGGCATCTTGCAGGTGCATTCTTATCCAACCCTATTGCAAGGAGAGCGCAATGAACATCGACAAATTCCCCGTCAGCCTCATCGGGCTTCCCTATCTGATGGGGTCGCGTGGCCCCAATCTGGGCTACCAGATGGCGCAGGGCCCCCGCATACTGCTCGCTCCGGAGAAAGCACCGGCAGCGATGCAGGAATTCTTCTCCGACGTCGAAACGGTCATGATCGAGGACGCAGACGAGCCAAACATTGCGTTTACGGGTGGAGACTACCGGCTCCTCCCGGTTGGCGACCAGATGTCTCGCGTTCTTGTCCAAAACATTCGTCTCGCTCAGGAAGTTAAGAGAGCACGCGAACGTGGGCGCATCCCTATCGCTTGCGTAGGCGCTTGTTCGGCTGCGCTCGGAATGGTCGGCGGCGTTGGAGAAACCGAAGGCGAGATCGGTATGATCTGGCTCGATGCCCATGGAGACGCACAAACCCCGGATACGTCCGAGAACGGGTTTATCGAGGGCATGCCGGTCACCACAATTGCAGGCAAATGCTGGCCTCGATATCGCCGCAAGATCCCGGGCTTTCGCGAGATCGACGAAAGCCGCATAATCACTATCGGTCTGAGCGAGATGTTCACGCCCACCGCGCGCCGATCTGCGAAAGATGCCCTTGGCACCCTCGTGCACAAACCGGTTATTGAGGAGCTTGGCTTCGAGGAGGCACTGACCCGTGCGCTGGATAACCTCGCGTCAAAGTGTGGCAAGGTCTTCATCCATTTCGATACGGACGTGCTGGATCCAACCGTCCTTCGGGCCAATACGCACGCCGCAAACGGAGGCTTGACGGATGAGCAGTGCAAAACGGCATTCCGCCTTATTGGCGAACGGTTCGAAATCCTTGCCGTAAGCTTCGCGTCATACGATCCGGTTGTCGACGAACGCGGCCCGCAGGTACTCGTGCCGCTTCTCGTCGCTGCGGCAAGAGCAGCGGCGGAGGGCCTTGCGCGGCAAGGCAGCTCTTCGTGAGCACGCCAATTTCACTCATCGGCCTTCCTTATGTTTTCGGGCGGCGCGATGCCTCGCCACGAAATGCGATGGCACTAGGCCCGAGGGAGTTACTCTCGCATCAGACCCTTCTGAGCGCTCTATCCGAAGGCGGCTGCGATCTTGCCGTCGAATTGATTGAGGATGTGGATGATCCCGCGCCGGATGAAACGGCGGGCTATTTCGACGCCAATGTTGCGGGGCTTTTTGCCGGCGACCAGATGAGCCGTCTTCAAGTGCAGACCGCGCGGCTTGCGCGCGCTGTCCGCTACGCAGTGTCTGCCGACCGGATGCCACTGGTGGCAAACGGCGGTTGCACTTGCGCACTTGGAATGGTTGCGGGCCTCGCAGCGATCGGTGAAATCGGAATGGTGTGGTTTGACGCGCATGATGACGCGGAAACGCCCGAAACGTCGACAAGCGGCCTTGTCGAGGGGATGCCAGTCTCGATGATCGCCGGGCGATGCTGGCAGGCTTTCTGCCGTCAGATCTCGGGATTCGAGCCAATCCCGGCTGATCGTATTCTAACGATTGGCCTTCATGAGAAGTACGAACATAAGCCAGACCGAGGATTGAAGTCGCCAGGGAGTATAGTCACGCCGGCCATCGTCGAAAGCAAGGGTTACGATGGCGCGATCATCGATGCACTGGCGGATCTCAGGACACGTTGTTCTAAGGTGTACGTTCACGTAGATGTCGACGTTCTGGACCCATCCGTCCTGAAATCGAGCAATCATGCCACAGAAGGTGGCTTGTCTGCCGAACAACTTGCATATGCGTTGGACGCTATCGCAGACAGCTTCGAGATCGTCGGCCTGGATTTCAGTTCCTTCGACCCGACAATCGATCCCCATGGTGTCCACACACTTGTCCCGTTGCTTGTTCATGCAGCGTCAGCATCGACGCGAAGCCGGATACACCGGAACCATTGCCCTGGCTGAGATAGAATGGGAGGGGACATCCCCTCCCATTCGCTTTCACGCGAACCAGACGGTACGCAGGCTGTACAATGCCGAGTCTACCGTGTAGGGCACGAGGCCCTTCACATTCGCACGGTAGCCGTTCAAGGTGTTGGCAAAACCCCACACGATGTTTCCTCCGCGCTCATACTCGATCTGCCGCATCTTTGCGATGATATCACAGCGCTTCGTGATGTCGGCGGTCGCCATGGCCTGCTTGTGCAGGTCGATGAACTCGGCATCATTCCAGTGCGAAGTGTTGAACGTGCCAGTCGGAAGCAGACTGCGCGTTGCGACCGCGAGATATGTGTCCGACAGGAAGTCGACACCGAAGGACCACTGGCCGTATTTCGCGAGATAGGCTCCAACTTCCACGACCTTCACGTTGATCGTGACGCCTGCCGCCTTTGCTTGTTCCGCAAAGACCTGCGCGCACTCGATCATTCCGGCGGTTCCGTTGACGGTCACCATTTCAATCGTCAGGTCCGACTTTCCAGCCTCCTTGAGCAGCTCCTTTGCCTTGGCGATATCCTGCTTGCGTTGCGGGAGCGTGGACTCGCCACATGGCGCGATCGTCCGACCAGCCATATCGTTGCCGATCGCGCCATAGCCGGCGAGTGCAATTTTTACCATCTGCTCTCGGTTGGCGATCAGTTTCATCGCCATGCGGACCTTCGGATCATCGAAAGGCGCGATGTCGGTGCGCATATAGATCGGAATCGACATCGCCGACGGATTGTTCAGGAGCTTCAAGCTCGGATCGGCTGAAATGACCCGCGCCTGGGCGAAGGGCATTGTATATGTGATCTCGACTTGACCGCCGCGTAGCGCATTGATCGCTGCGGTATTGTCGTTGATTACGGAGATGACGAGCTGATCGACCCATGCCCGCTCGCGGAAATATCCGTCGAAGCGATCGAATACGGATTCTTGACCCGGGGTAAACGAGACATACTTGAACGGGCCGGTTCCTACGGGCGCCGCCGGGTCGAAATCGCGGGGTACCATCTTCAGATAGCGGTTCGCCCACACTTCGGAGAACAATCCATTCGGAGCCGCGAGCATAAACCTCACCGTGAGGTCATCGACCTTTTCGACCTTTGTCGGGTCTATAAAGTTGATCAGGGCGGCTCCTTTGGACGGATGCTCCTTATCAAGGATCCGCTTTACCGAATAGATGACGTCGTCGGCTGTAAAGTCCTTTCCAGCATGGGTCTTGACGCCAGAGCGAAGGTTAAGCGTCCACTCGGTCGCATCACCGTTTGGAGTAAAGGACTCCGCCAGGACGAAGCCAACACTGGCGTCCGGCTTGAATTCGCAAAGCCCGTCAAACAGATTGCAGAAGCGTACGATGTCCGAAATCTGGCCCTGTGTTCGATGCGGATCAAGTGAATCGGCACTTCCTCCCGGTACGGCGACGCGCATAATTCCGCCCGTCTTGCGCGCCTCGCTCTGCGCCATGGCTACCGTTGAGATCAACGATGATGCGAGAACGCCGGCTGCCCCAATCGCGACAGAAGTCCGTAGGAGCTGTCGCCGGGAGACTGATAGCATGCTGGTAAACTTCGTGTCGTTTGACATGTGAGACCTTTCTGGCGCTCCCCGAGAATTCGAAATGCGCGATGTCTTGATTAACGGGCGCTGCACTCCGCGGTATCGACACTAATGACGACCTCCTTTTGAGAGCGCAGCTTGCGACTCTTTCAGGCGAGTTCGAGCGTATTGGCCAAAAGGCTCTTGGTGTACGCAGCCGAGGGGCGGTTCAATACGCTCTCGCTTGAGCCGATTTCGACAATCTCACCCTTGTCGAGCACCGCCACGCTATCCGCCAGGCTTCGCACCACCCCAAGATTATGCGTAACGAACACCAGGCTCAGTCCATCGGACATAAGAGATCGAAGGAGTTCAACGATCGCAGCCTGTACGGAGACGTCCAAAGCCGAGGTAATCTCGTCGCAGATCATGACGTCGGGAGAGGCAAGCAGCGCCCGCGCAATCGCGACACGTTGCTTCTCGCCTCCCGACAGTTCGTTCGGGAACCTATCTATATAGGCGGATCTCAGTTCCACCCGTTCCAGCGCTGCTTTGATCTGGCGGTCGCGATTTTGGTCATCCGAGGTTTGGAAGTGGCCGATAGGGACTGCTAGGTTTCCGCCGATTGTCTTCCTAGGATTCAACGAGCCATAGGGGTTCTGAAAAACGTACTGAAGCTTGCGCCGATCATCGGGAGAACGACGCGCCGCTGACTGGGAAAGCCTTCGTCCCTCAAGAACGATCTCACCCTTCCAGTCGCTATGCAACCCGATCATGCACCGCGAAAACGTCGTCTTGCCACTGCCGGATTCACCGACGACCGCAAGACACTCACCCCGGGAAAGCGTCATCGAAACGTCCCGTAGCACAGTCCGGTCACCGTAGCGCGCCGAAAGCGAGAGGACTTCGAGCACCTTGTCATTTTCGAGTATTCTGCTCACCACGAAAAGGGGAGCGGTCTTGGCCTGGCCATCGATCTCGTCCGCCCAATGGCATGCAACCTCATGGTTCGCAGCCGACTTGGTCGAAAGCGGCGGCGCGACAGCGCAGACAGCGGTCGCGTGAGGACAGCGGGCGCGAAAGACACAGCCGTGCTCCCGATCGCGAAGCGGGGGCGCTTTTCCATCGATTGCCCTGAGCCTGCGGGCCTCCCGCGTCGAGGGCACGGCGTCGAGAAGCGCTCGCGTGTATGGGTGCGCGGGTCTGGCAAACACATCGTCCTTGCTTCCCGCCTCAACGATGCGCCCGGCGTAAAGAACCATCACCTTGTCGGCAATATGTGCGACGACGGCCAGGTCATGGGAGACGTAAAGGGTCGCGATACCATAGGCTTGGCAAAGCCGCGTCATCATGATCAGCACATCCGCCTGCGTCGATACGTCCAAGCCTGTCGTGGGTTCATCCATGATGACCAGACGCGGACGCGGTGCGACCGCCATTGCAATCGCGACGCGCTGCAACTGACCGCCCGATAGCTGAGCAGGATATCTGCTGAGGAATTCAGGTGTCGCGGCCAGACCGACTTCGGACATAAGCTCGGCCACTCTCGCCTTCGCGTCATGCGGAGACAGCGCGTCCCGGCCTCGCACCAGTCCCTCGACAAGCTGCTCGCCTATTTTCATCGCTGGGTTCAAAGATGCCGATGGATCCTGCGGTACATAGGTTATGAGCTTTCCACGAGCCTCATTCCTGGCGCGAGGCGACATGGTCATCAGGTCGGTGCCATCGACGAATATTCGACTTTCAGTCTGAATGGCGGTCCCGGGCTTGGAAAAGCCGAGCAGGGAAAGCGAGATGGTCGTCTTGCCTGAGCCGGATTCTCCGACGAGGCCCAACACTTCGCCGGGAGCAATCTCGAAGTTCACATCCTTGACGATCGGAAGACCGGTTGCAGTTGCATCAACCCTCAGGTTTCGAATTCTGATCACGGTCAGTCCTTCCCACTATCGGTTCGGCCGAGAGAACGAAGCACAGCTTCGGCGAAGATATTTCCGCCGATCGTGAAGACAGCAATGGCGGCGATTGGAGCGATAACTGCCCAGGGTTGAATGGAGAGCGCATTGCGGTTTTCGTTGATCATGACGCCCCAATCCGCCGCAGGAGGCTGAATGCCGTAGCCGAGGAAACTCAGGCCGGCGAGGAGCGAGATGGACCACATCAGGCGCAAGCCTGCCTCGACGAGAAGTGGTGTCGTGACATTCGGCAAGATCTGCGTGGCGATTATCCGTGGTCCGGACAAGCCAATAGCCCGACAGTATTGGACGTATTCGAGATTCACGACCGAGAGGGCCGCCCCCCTGATAACGCGTGAGACGCTCGGAGCCTGTGAAATGCCGACCAAGATCACAAGCAGGGCCTTGCCTGGACCCACGACGGTCACGATAAGCAGAACAAAAATTACGCTCGGGAAGGCCAGCTTAACATCCACGAGGCGCATCAGAAGCATATCCGTCCAACCCTTGTAAAAGGCGCAAGACAGCCCGATCAGAGCTCCCAGAACGAGACCCAGTGCACTTGCACTGAGTGACATCCATACGAGGCTGAAACCGCCATTGAGGAAGCGGGAATAGACATCGCGTCCGAGAAAATCCATGCCGAGCGGTGAGCCGTACTGAGGCACGTCGAAGGGCACTCCGACCAGTTCGGTTGCCCCATATGGTGCGAAGAATGGGCCGAAGACCGCAACCGCGGCGACAAGGATCATCAGCCCGAGACCGACGCTTGTTCTTGCCGAACGGAAAACTCTTTGCACCGCGATCCTGCGAGGCTTTGCTTCGACGTCGTCCATGGTGACTTCCTTGCTCATTTCAGGCACCTCGGCTGGGTGGAGTGAGGAGCGCAGCCGCAAGGTCCGCGATCATGTTCGAAAGAAGAAAAGTGGATGCGATGACCAAAACGATGAACTGCACGACCGGAATATCACGGTTTCCTACTGCGTCGGTCAGTGCCGTGCCCATGCCGGGATAGCCGAAGACATATTCCACAACGACAATACCGCCGACAGACAAGGCAAAGACGTTCGCCGCTGCCTGGATTGCCGGGACTGCCGCGTTCGGCAACGCGTGGCGGAAAAGAATTCTGTTCGAAGATATTCCCTTGAGCCGGGCGAACTGGACGTAATCCGAGGCGAGAACATCAATCATGGCCCCGCGAACGAGACGGTATAGATATGTCGTCTGCAGCAGGAAGAGCGTCGTGACCGGCAGCACATATGCGCCAAGCTGGTCGTAGAACGGCTTGGTCGGCGACAAAAGCGAGACCGCCGGCACGATATGAAAGATGTTGGTGCTAAAGACCACGACCAGCAGCAGTCCGAGCACGAATTCTGGAAGCGCGTTCACGCCAAGCGACGCCGCCATTGCTGCGCGGTCGAACCATGTGTCTTTGCGGTTTGCCGTGACGACCCCTAGCAGAACGGAGAATGGCAACGTCAGTGCCATGGACATCACGACGAGGACAAACGAGTTCGCAACGCGCGGCCCGACAAGGTCTGCGACAGCGCGATTCGACGCAGCGGAAACCCCGAGATCCCCATGCAGAAGTGACGCCACCCAGTGGAGATATTGCTCAGCAGGGGGAAGATTGAGCCCGAGCTGGACGCGCAAAGCCTCTACCTGTTCGGCACCTGCATCCTTACCGAGGATCGTTCTGGCAACATCGCCGGGCAACCCCTGCGTCGCCATGAAGATCAGAATGGATACCAAGACGAGCGTGATGAGGCTCAAGCCAATCCGTCGACAGATCAGCCCCGCCTGCTTTGAAGCAATGCTCATTAAAATTGCTCTCCCAGATATTTTCACCCATCACAGCCTACGGCAGTCACCGGCTATCGCCATCGACATAAATAACGATGTGGTGTGATCCAGGTGATAGGATGGATCACGCCGCTAAAGTTGAAGATTGAGCTGAAAACTCACCACGACCGGAACGGTCGGCCCGCTTGTGAAGACCGCATCGGATCGATGTATTCCCTGCGCTGATCGCTGCAATTGGCACAGACGTCAGATGGTCAGCCAGCCTTGTATTTCGGCTCGCGTCACCTTGCCCACGCTCTGCTGGAGAACCGCCTCGCCATGATCAAGCACCGAAATCTGGTCTCCGATGCTTTCGACCAAACCGAGGCTCTGCTCCACAAGCACGACTGCTGCACCCGCCGCCTTTCTAGTATTGATTAGCTGAGCGATGCGGACCACATTCTCATATTGAACCCCTTCAGTAGGTTCATCCAGCAGGACAAGAGCCCGCTCCTCGGCGAGTGTACGCGATAGAGAAAGCAGCTTCTTCTCACCACCGGAAAGCGTGCCGGCCTTCTGTGACAGCCGCTCTTTCAGCCGTGGAAATGTCTCCAGATAAAGCTCGAAGTGCTTCAAGCTCCGACTGTCGCGCATCAGGGTGAGGTTTTCCGCGACCGTCAGTTCATCGAACACGACCTTATCTTGAGGCGCATAAGACAGTCCCATCTTGACACGCTCGGACATGGAAATCGAATAAAAGTCCCTGCCTTGGAAAACGATCTCGCCGGATGCGGGTCTGATCGCTCCAGCCAGCAGCTTCAGAAGCGTGGACTTTCCGACCCCATTGCGACCGACAACGCAATGCACTTCTCCTGCCCGGAAACCAGCCGAGAAGTCACGCAGGACGATCCCAGAGCCATAACCACCGGAGAGTTTGTTGACCGTCAAAATCTCCAGACAGCTCATCGCTGACCTCCTACATAAACGTTACGCACGTCATCATTGGCCCGGACCTCTTCGATCGTGCCTTTGGCCAGAAAGCGCCCCTGGTGAAAGACGTTGACCGTATCGGCCAACGCCTCGACCAGAGCCATGTCATGCTCGACGACAACGATCGTCATGCCCGTCTTCGCTCTGATCCATTTGGCAAGGTCAATGACGGCGAACGTCTCGTCCTGAGATAGCCCAGCGCAGGGCTCGTCCAACAGCAGCAGCCGAGGCTCTGTCAAAAGGACCATCGACAACTCAAGGATCTGGCGCTGACCATGCGAAAGGTCAGAGGCCAACTTCGCGTCCTCTGCGAGGAACTCGAAGCGGCGTTTCAACTCGGCAAGCAAGGGGCTGTTCCACTGCCAAAGCCTGCGGTTCAACAGGTCGACAGTGGAAGCGCGTTTGCTCCAAAGACCGAGTGACAGGTTCTCGCGGATGGTTAGCGCTGGAAATACCGTGGGAGCCTGGAATTTTCTTGACACGCCCGCGAGTGTAAGAGCCGCGGGTGTCGCCTTGCGTATCGGTTTGCCATCAAGGGAAAGTGCGCCGCCCGAAAGCGGGAGAAGACCGGTCAGAGCATTGAAGGATGACGACTTCCCGGCGCCATTCGGGCCGATGATGCACGTCGTCTTGCCTTGCTCTGCGAAGAAGTTCAGGCCGTTCAGGATCTGCACCGATCCCATTTTGACCGAAACACCTTGCAGTTGACATGACAGAGCCGACCTTTCGCCTTTCAAACGAGGGGCTTCGACAGACATGGGCAAGTTCGTAACCGCCGCGCTTGTCGGGATGATTCCGGCCAATCCTTTCGGAAACCGCAAAACGACAACGATGAAGACCAGCGCCAGAACAAGCTCCCACGAGTCCACCCTGTCTCGCAATTCCGAGCTAAGCAGTCCGACCACAAGTGCACCGATAAGCGGCCCGAAGACGGACATGCGCCCTCCAATGGCAACGTAGACAAGAAGGCTGCCGCAAAATGCGAAACCGGTCAGGTCCGGTGTGACGATGCCCTGCTGCTGCGCATAGATGACACCACCCAGACCAGCGCAGAAACCTGAGACCGCGAATGCAAGGGCTTTGAGCAGGGCCGTGTCAAATCCCAGGAACTGCATGCGGCGCTCGTCCGCAGCTACCGCCTTCCAGACGGTTCCGAGAGGTGCAGATATCAGCCATACGTAACCCGCGCATACGACAAGGGTTGCGGCTCCGACGAGAGCATATTGCTCTATAATTCCGGAGATCCCGGGCAAGGGAGGCACGCCGAGGAGACCATTGAAGCCTCCGGTTACACTCGACCAGCCTATAGCGATCTGCCCTCCGGCAAGAGCCAGCGCGAGCGTTACCATCGAGAAGGATGTCGCGTTGTCCGTCTGGCCTCTGAAAACACCAAAGGCAATTATGAAGGCGATCACCATGGGAACCAGGGCGCATAGAAACGCTGCGGGCCATGCAAGGCCCGAACCATCGAGTACGATGAAGAGGTTCGCCGCGAGATAGGCAGATATCGCCATATAGAGACCGTGGCCAAGCGACAGGGTTCCGCTCAGACCCCAGGCGAGCCCCAGTCCGGTAGCCACGATACCGTATGTCAGATAGAGCGACACCTCATAGGCCCATAGGTCGCCAGCCAGGAGCGGCAAGAGGATCATTGCCGCCGCGAGGACGGCGAGATTACGCACGGCTGAAGAGACCACGAGGACGTCTCCATAGGAAGATAATAGCGATTGCAAGGACGACCAGATAGGCCATGGATGGGCTGAGCTGCGTGGCGAGGATGCTCTGCGAGCCGCCGATTGCGACTGCCCCACTCAACAGCCCTGCGATGGTGCCATAACCGCCAACAACGAGTGAAAAGAACGAATTCACGACCAGCAGAATTCCCATCGAGGGCTCGACCGGGACGGTTGGTGCGATGAGAACTCCCGCGATCCCAGCGGCAGCTGAACTGAAGACGAAGGTCTGAGTGGATAGCCGGCTGGAGTTGATGCCGACGGCTTGCGCGAGAACGGGATTGGATACCATTGCCCTGATACGGAGCGCCGTCGAGGTGCGCAGATACCAGATAGCAACGAAAACCAGCACCAGAAGTGCACAGGACATCACGAAGAGACGCCAGCCAGGGAAAGTGGAGCCGAACAGGTTCACAGTGCCCGCGATGGGGAGATCGACACTCTGATAGCCGTTACCCCACAGTAGCTTTACGATTTCTCGAATCGCCATGCCGAGGCCCCATGTCCCAAGAAGGGTGGCAAAACCATCGTATTTGAGCGGCCGAATGATCAGTCGCTCTGCCAAGAACCCCAAGGCACCACACACGACGAAAGCGAGCGGAACGGCCAAGAAATAGGAAAGCTCCAGATGTTGGACACTCAGCCCGCAATATGCGCCGACCATAACCATTTCACCGTGAGCGATATTGAGAACTCCGAGCAATCCCATGGAGACTGCCAGTCCCAGCGTCAGGATCGCCAAGACCAGTACGTCATATCCCAGGTTGAGAGAGAGCGTCATCATTTGAGGTCGCCCGCCGTTAGTTGCAGCTCTGCTCGGTCTGGATATCCTTGAAGGTCTCTACGACTTCAAAATCCGTTCCGCTGCATTTCGCGAGGTACATGATTTTCGCCGTGTGACGGTTCTTCACCGTCATCACGCCGGATGGCGTATTGAAGCTTGTACCCTCTGCCGCAGCGTCGAAGTCCTTGGCGGATACCGATTTCGCCTTTTCGACGACGGCCTTGGCCATTGCGAGCCCGTCATAGACCGACTTTGCTATCGTGTTTTGGATCGCTGGCGCACCGCTGGAGGCCTTGGCGATACCGGCGATGAATGCCTTGTTTTCGGGCAAATCGAGCTTGGCGAAGTAGCCCATGCATGAATAGAGGTTGTCGGATGCTTCCTTGCCGATACCAAGTAGAGTGTTTTCCTCAAGCAGGCAGGACATGCGCAGAATGTTGGTCGACAGACCAAAGTTGGCAAAGGTCCGGTTGAAGTTCACATTGTCACCGCCGACCAGGGTCTGGAGAACGATAGCGGGTGATGCAGCACGGATTTTCTCGATGGAGCTCTCGAATTTGTTTGCAGCGCCGACCGGATAATACTCCTCGCCAACGATGGTGCCGCCGAGACGTTTGACCGCAGCCTTTACCGCGTCATTCGTCGCACGCGGCCATACGTAGTCGTTGCCGATGAGATAGAACGACTTGCCGTCAGCTCGCTTGACGAGTGACTCGATCGACGCACCGACCTGTTGTTCGGGGGTTTCTCCGAGGAAATAAGTGAAGGGTGCGCAATCGCCACCTTCGAAAACCGGCGTGTAGATGTAGGGAACCTTGCCTCTGATCGCGGCTTCGATTGCCTGTCGGACCGCGCTATCGTGCGAGCCTACGATGATATCGACCGACTTCCCGATCACCATGCGCGTTGCTGTCTTGGCGACCTCGGCGGGTGCTGCTCCACCATCGGCAATGGTCAATTCGAGCGGGCGTCCCATGATGCCGCCTGACGCATTGATCTGCGCCGCGGCATAGTCTGCAGCTGCCCTACTGGAGGCGCCGAACAGGGATGCGCCACCGGACAGAGTGATGAAGACCGCGATCCGGATAGGGTCGGCGGCAAAGGCAACCCGCCCGGCTGCTGCCGATGTTGCGATAGCGGCGGAGAACTTCAATATCTGGCGACGAGAGATTGTCTGTGTCATGTTCTTCCTCAGGGCCTATTATGGTTGTGGAATGGCAGGCAGGCTCGCTTCGAGCGAAAGCGCGACCGCGAAGAGCTTTTCGTCTCCGGCGTGAGCGCCCTCGAGTGCGAGGCCGATCGGCAGGCCGTTACGGTCGACGCCAACGGGCAAGGAAATGGTTGGCAAGGCGATCAGGCTCCCAATATCCATGTTCCGGATGACGGTCAGAAAGGTCGGCACTTGCTCGCCGTTGAGGTCGGTTGTTTCGTCATCCCCGATTTTCGGGGCGGTGATCGGCGATGTCGGATACACGATGCCGTCTAGCTGATGCTCTGCGAGGATCTTTGCGTGACCTGCGGCAATCTCAGGTATCATCTCTTCGATAGCGCGATTGTAAGCAGACGAAGGAACGGCCTGAGCCGGGTCCATCAGAATCTTTGCGACTGCAGCGACATCCGGCGATGCGACGCTAGAAAGAAGCGTTTCAACCGTCAACTCCGTCTTCCATTTTTCCAGAAACCCAGTCAGTTCCGGCACGGCCTCATAGAATACGATTGGGAATGCGATTTCCCTGACGAGATTGGTGAGAGGGACGAGATCGATTTCCACAATCGTCGCGCCCGCACCCGCGAGCCGAGAGAGCGTGCGCTCGCAAACCGTGCGGACGTCCTCGGCCAGGTTGTCCCAGTAAAAGCCGGATGGCTTGCCCAGACGAAGGGTCCGGATTTCCGCCATAACGGCCGGGGCCCTTTCAGACAGGGCGCGGTCGATGAGATCCAGATCAGAAACAGAGCGGGCGAGTGGTCCCAGCGTATCCCGGGTGTGCGACAAGGGAAGGACCCCATGTCCTGGCCATCGGCCCGTGGTGGGGCGATATCCGAAGACCCCGTTGAAGGAAGCCGGAACCCGAACGGAACCACCTGTGTCGCTGCCGATACCCGCCGGCACCAGGCGACCACCCACTGCCGCGCCTGTTCCGCCGGACGAGCCGGCAGGCACACGTGTCGTGTCGAAAGGATTACGAACCGGCCCCCCAAATGTATTGTTCGAGGTTCCACCGAAAGCCAGTTCATGCATGGTATTCTTGCCAAAAAGAATGGCACCGGCCGCCTTAAGCTTTGCCGCGACCGTAGCATCTTGCGTGGGCTCGAAATTCTGCAATGCTGGCGTGTTCGCCCTCATCGGCATGCCGACGCAAGCAATGTTGTCCTTGAGAGAAATCGGCAACCCATGAAGGATCGGCAGAGGACCATCCGCGTCTTTGCGCCGAACATCACAGTCTCGCGCAGCCGACAATATTTCTTCATGATCGAGATGGGCGAATGCGTTGAGTTCCCCGAGCGCATCTGCGCGGTCGAGAAGGGAGGAAACAAGCTCCACCGATGTGATGTTACCCTTTTCGAGCAATGCGTTTGCCTCGGTTAGGGTGAGCTTCCAAAGCACCATTTTCTGCATCTCCAGCTAAGTCTTTTTCAGCAAAGCAGATGCGAGGCTCGTGAAGCATCGACATTTCTGTCGATCTCATGGTGTGGGAATTGGTGCCGATCGAGCGGCCATCAATTTTCAAAATTACTTTGAAATAAGGTCAGCGCTCGATGCCGATTCACGCCGATGGATCATAATTGTTCGCCGCGACTGGATATGACTGTGCAAGCCTCCTTGCCCTTGTTTTAGGGAAAAAGGCGTCTGTAAATCTAGGAGCTATTCAATCATCGATAAGGAGTCCCAGCGGGGAAGCGAAGACTCGGCAAAGGGTAGCGGCCCCAGACTCGCGCACAAATCGCTATTCGATCAATTACGAATAATGCTCTCGACTGTTTCGAGTAACGCCTTCCGGTCATCCGGCGTCCGGGTGACCGTCGAGCGAGAAAGGAAACCTTCGTAGAGAACGCACAAGATTCGCGCTGTGTGGGCCGATCGGTCCGAGAAGCGCGAACAGATCGCTTCGATTTCCGTTCTCAGCTTTTCCTTGTGCTCCCGTGCCAGCGTCGCAAGACTCGGAACGTCGCTGTACTCCGCCAGCATCATGATGAAGGCGCAACCGCGAAAGCCATGACGCTGTACTCGATCCGCCAGATCGCTGAATATGGCCGAGATTTGGTCGCGGGGGGTATTATGAAGGGCGACAACCTTGAAGAAGTTTTGCATCGCTGCTTCGTGCCGTGCTCTGACATAGGCTTCGATCAGGCTCTCCTTCGAGCGGAAGTTTCTGTAAAAGCTGTCCTTTGATACGCCGCTTTCCTCAATCAGACGATTGATGCCGACCGCGTGTATGCCGTGTTGGTAAAATAGTCGGTCAGCTGTCTCGATGATTGTTTCCCGCAGGCTCTTTTCCATATCGATTCCTGAATGTTTTATGGCCGCTTCTAAGACTGGCCGGTCCGCTTCAGTTTCCTACTACCCGCGCATGTGCCCTTCAACAGTACGGAAAGTCGCCCTGGATATTTACAATTTTTCCCTGCTGCACAACTGACCGCACTTCTGGCAATGGCTGGACGATAGTTCATTAATTCTACTTCACCTATAGAGTTAGTAGATTATTTCTCGAATCCTGCCGCTTGCACGTCTAAAAACAGACAATTCTGTACGATATAGCGTTTCGTAGCTACGCGAAATCTTATTTTTTGACCATGGTTTGAACGATTGCAAGCCATCCGGATTTGAAGGCACCGGCGGTGCCGCATGGTGTTCGCGGTATCGGGAAACTTGAGCGAGAAGGATTTGTAATGAAGTCAACGCGTCGTACTTTCGTCAAGCTGTTGTCAAGCGGGGTCTTTCTGCCAGTTGCCACCGCCGTCGACCTTTCGCGCGCACCGAACGCGGTTGCGGCCGATCAAAAGGTACTCTCAATAGCTCAGGGTAACGACATTCTGTCGCTTGATCCGGCCGATCATGGCAACAACAGCACGGAATCGGCGCTCGTCAATATTTACGATTATTTGGTGACGAAGGATTTTTCCGGCGAAACGCTGGTATTCACCCCAAACCTTGCGAAGTCGTGGTCGACCAACAACCAGGTGCGCTGGGTGTTCAAGCTGCGTGAAGACGTTCGCTGGCACGACGGACGCAATTTCACCGCCAACGACGTTAAGTTCACCGTCGAGCGGACCCAAGGCGACCCGAAGCTAAAAAGCACGAGCAAGTTCTCTTCCGTCAAAGGCGTAAAGGTCATCGACAACCATACGCTGGAAATCGAGACGAACTATCCGAACCCGCTGCTGCTCCACGCTTTTGTCGGCAATGGCGCCGGCATTCTGTCGAAGCAAGCTTTTGAGGCGGCAGGCGATAAGGAAGCGTTTTTCCGCAATCCGGTCGGCACCGGTCCTTACAGGTTCAAGGAATGGCGCAAGGCTGACCGGTTGGTTCTGGAGAAGAATACCGACTGGTGGGGCGGCGAAGCGAAATGGGATTCGGTGGTCATCCGCGCCATTCCGGAAACGGCGACACGCGTGTCCGAATTCATCACCGGCGGCGTCGACATCGCTGTGAACATCCCGCCGGAGGACATAGAACGCATCAAGGCGAACAAGGGTACAAGAATTATTTCCTTCGACATTGCACGCAACCTCGCCCTGCATGTTCGCACTGGAGAGAAATGGGTTACCCACGATCCGCGTGTGCGCGAGGCGATCGACCTTGCCATTGACCGCAAAACGATCGCCCGGCAAGTGGTCAACGGTTACGGCTCGCCAACGCGCGGTTTCTTCCCGAAGAAAATTCCGGGTTCGAATCCGCAACTGAGCGTCAACCTGCCCTACGATCCGGACAAGGCACGCGCGCTGCTGCGTGAGGCGGGTAAGGAGGGAGCGACAATCAAGCTCAGCACGCCGAGCGGCCGCTATGTCAAGGATCGGGAAATTTCCGAGGCCGTTGTCGGCTATTTGGAAGATGTCGGTTTCAGCCCGCAGCTCGAAGTTCTCGACTGGACCATTTATAACAGCCGCCTGACCGCAGACAGTTTTGGCGAGCTCTATCTTTGGGGGATGGGATCCTACACCGACGGCTCCTCGCTGTTCCAGGACGACTTCAAGCGTCACTACGAATGGGCCGATCCCGAATTCAATAGTCTGCGGGAAAAAGTCCGCAATGCGGGCAGCGAGGACGAGCGGCTTGCGATCCTGCGCCGAGCGCAGGAAATCGTTGCCGACCAGCGCGTCCGCATCGGCCTGATCTATCCGCAGTCGATCTACGGCGTGAACGACCGCGTGAAATTCGACGGCCGCTTCGACGAGATGATCTTCGCCGAGGATGTGGTTCCGGCATGAGCCTGCGTTATCTGCTGCGTTCGCTGTTTCAGATCGTTCCGGTCCTCTACATCGTCTCGCTGATCGTCTTCATCCTCGTCTATCTGACGGGAGATCCTTCAGCGCTGCTGGTGCCAGAGGATGCGACCGAAACGGACCGGCTGGCACTGGTGGCAGCGTGGGGCCTCGATCAACCATGGTACGTGCAATACCTAGTCTACATGCATAACATATTGAGCGGCGATTTCGGCGTCTCCTACCGCTATGGGACAGAGGCGCTGCCCATCGTATTGGAGCGCATTCCCGCGACACTGCTGCTGACCGCCGGCGCACTGGTTGTGGCCATCGCCATTGCCGTGCCGAGCGGCATCATCGCGGCGCTGAAGCACGATACCGCTTCAGACGTCATCGTCTCCGGCATTTCGGTTCTTGGAAAATCGATGCCGACGTTCTGGGTCGGCATCATGCTGGTGTTGGTCTTCGGTGTCTGGCTGCGCGTTCTTCCTGTATCAGGCGGCGGCAGCTTTGCGCACCTCATCTTGCCCGCGGTAACACTTGGAACCGGATTTGCGGCGGATCTCACCAAGCTCATACGCGCCAGCATGCTGGAGGTGCTTGACCGCGACTACGTCCGCACGGCGCGGGCCAAAGGCATTCCCGAACGAGTGATCGTGTTCAAGCACGTCCTACGCAACGCCCTCATTCCAGCGCTGACCATGACCTCGCTGCATGTGATCGCTCTTCTGGGCGGGGCGCTCGTCACCGAAACGGTGTTCGCCTGGCCCGGGCTCGGCCTGCTCGTGGTCAACGCAATCTATACCAAAGACATGGCGGTCATCCAGATCGCGGTCTTCGTCATCACGCTGATGACGCTTCTCATCAACTTCGCAACCGATCTGCTCTACCGAGCGATCGACCCGCGTATCAAGCTGTAGGGTGCCGACCGATGGCCTTTCAAAACACCGCCGGCTTCGAGACGCCCCGAGGGAGGACCGCCGCCGCATTGCGCTCGCTCCTGACCAGCCGTAACGGCTCTGTCGGTGTCCTAATTCTCGGGATGATAGTCCTTGCGGCCCTTTTTGCCAATTATCTGCCGCTACCCAGCCCGCGCCAGCGCAATCTCAACTTGAAATTCGTGCCGCCGATCTGGGCGGAAGGGGGATTGTCCGGTCATTGGCTCGGCACGGACGGTCAGGGGCGGGACGTTCTCGCACGCGTCATCTACGGTGCGAGAACGTCGCTCATCGTCGGTCTTGCAGCGGTGGCGCTTTCCGGCGTCATCGGCCTGGTGCTGGGGCTTGTTGCCGGCTATCGCGGCGGGCTGCTCGACGCCACGCTGATGCGAGTGATCGACGCTATGCTAGCGATACCCACCATGCTGTTCATGCTGGTGGTGGCGCTGGTGGCCGGGAGCGGCATGTTACCGCTCGTCAGCGTCATTGCCGTCACCAATTGGGTGGTTTATGCGCGGCTCGTGCGAGCGGAAGTGCTGCATATCAAGGAAATGGAATTCGTCAGCGCCGCCCGCATCGGCGGGGTCAGTCAGGCGCGGATCATTCTGCGGCATATTCTTCCTAACACGATCTCCGCCTTCGTGGTGGTTGCCACGCTTAATATCGGTTCGGTCATCCTTGCCGAATCCTCCCTCAGCTTCCTTGGTTTCGGCATCCAGCCGCCAGAGGTCTCCTGGGGACAGATGCTGAGCGACGGGCGGCAGGGGCTGGCGACAAGCTGGTGGGTCGCAACGTTCCCTGGCGTGGCGCTGACCTTGACGGTGTTCAGTATCATCCTGATCGGCGACTGGCTGCGCGACTATCTTGACCCGAGGATGCCATGACCGGACCTGTTTTCCCCGTTCCCATCCTGCGTTATCGCAATGCCGGGATAAGCCTTGCGAAACGAGAAGGTGAGCAAAGCCTCGTTCGCGGCGTCGACCTCGATGTGTTTCCAAACGAGATCGTCGCTCTGGTCGGTGAATCCGGCAGCGGCAAGACCCTGACGGCTCTTAGCGTGCTCGGCCTTCTGCCCAAAGGGGCATTCTTCCACGCCGACATCGCCACGGTAAACGGTAGGGACATAACACGGCTGAGCAATCGCGGTTGGCAGGATCTGCGCGGCTCGGAAGTAGGCATCGTCTTTCAGGAGCCGCTTTCCTCTCTCAACCCCGTTCTGACCGTCGGTGATCAGATCGGCGAAGTTCTTCTCTACAAGAAAGGCCTTGCCCGAAAGGCACGAGAAGACCGCGCGGCGGAATTGCTTGATCTGATGGGAATTTCCGCTCCCCGCAGGGTCCTCGGCGACTATCCGCACCAGCTTTCCGGCGGAATGCGCCAGCGGGTAATGCTGGCCATCGCCATGGCCGGCGAGCCGCGCCTGCTGATTGCCGACGAGCCGACCACCGCGCTGGATAACGCCATCCAGAACCAGGTACTGGAACTGCTGGTAGAAACCGCGGCGCGCGCGCATGTTGGTCTGTTGTTCATTACCCACGATCTTTCCGTCGTCGCGCAGATCGCCGACCGGGTCGCGGTCATGAAGGATGGTTCGCTGGTGGAAAGTGCGCCCGTGAGCGCCGTCTTCGCCGGGCCGGAACACGCCTATACACGTCGCCTCGTTTCTCTGGCGCCGCGCATTCCCGCCGTCGTCATGGACGGGTCGCGCGCCTATCCGAAACCGGTCGCCCAGGACGAGAAACCGAAGGTGCCGTTGCTTGAGGTTCGCGATGTGGTCAAACGCTACCCGATACAGGGCGGTGCGTTCGCCCGCTCCAGCGGCCCGCTTGCGCTCGATCGTGTTTCCGCCAGTATCTGGCCGGGCAAGACGCTGGGGCTGGTAGGGCAATCCGGCAGCGGCAAATCCTCGCTCGCCCGCGTCATAACCGGTCTGACCGCTCCGGATTCGGGCAGCGTGCTGTTTGAGGGCGCCGACATATTTTCAAAAGCCGGAAAGGAGGCGACCAAGCGCGGACGAGACATCCAGATGATATTCCAGGATCCGTTCTCCTCGCTCAACCCGCGCATGAAGATCGCCGGCATCGTAACCGAGCCGATGGACGCCCACGGGTTGCTGGCGGGGAAAAGCATTGAGGATGCGGCTGTCGAGCTGCTGGAGACGGTCGGTTTGCCCGCAGATTTCGCGCGCCGCTACCCGCATGAACTATCGGGCGGCCAGCGGCAGCGCGTGGGCATCGCGCGCGCGCTCAGCGTGCGGCCAAAGCTGCTCGTCTGCGACGAGCCGGTTTCCGCACTCGACGTGTCCGTTCAGGCGGAAATTCTCGCCCTGTTCAAGGCACTGCAACCCCTATTTGGGCTGACCTATCTGTTCATCGCCCACGGTCTCGACAGCATCTATTCCGTCAGCCACCACGTCGCGGTCATGCAGGCGGGCCAGATCGTCGAGCAAGGCTTGCGCGACGAGGTTTTCGGCAATCCGCAGCATCCCTATACGCGCTCGTTGCTGGCGGCGATGCTGGATTCCGATCCGCAATCCAGGCGTTTTCGCCCGCACCGGCGGGCGGTTTGAGCGCATGTTTCAAGACTCCCGGCCATAAGGATCGTTCCCATGTCTTCCGGCTCCCAAAACAAGCCATCCCGGAAAATCCGTTTCGGATATTTTCACCAGCCGGTCGGACGGCATCCCTCCGCATGGCGTCGCTCGGAGGCAGAGGGGCATCCGGAAGATGCCGCCTGGGCGATCCGTGTCGCGAGAAAGGTTGAAGCCGGGCTTTTCGATATGTTCTTCCTGGCTGATGGCCTCGTCGGCCCAAATCCGCATGAGCAGGGCAAGGCCGGCGGGCTGGAACCGCTGACTCTGCTTGGCGCGCTTGCCGCATCCACCACCAATATCGGCCTGGTGGGGACCATCTCCACCACGTTCTCAGAGCCGTTCAATGTGGCCCGAATGCTCGCTTCGCTCGATCACATCAGCGGTGGGCGAAGTGGCTGGAACGTGGTGACCTCGCAATCGGATCGTGCGGCCCAGAATTTTGGGCAAGAGCGACTTCTCGATCACGCCGAACGCTATGCGCGGTCGGCCGAATTTGTGGATGTCGTAAAGAAGCTGTGGGACAGTTGGGATGATGGTGCGCTGGTGCTGGATAAGGGGCGCGGTGATTTCATCGAGCCGGCGCGCGTTCGCGAGGTCCGTCATAAGGGGCGCTTTTTCTCGGTTCGCGGGCCGCTCAATGTTTCACGCCCACCTCAAGGTCATCCCGTCATCTTCCAGGCCGGCTCCTCCAACGATGGCATCGCGCTCGCCGCGACAAGGGCCGATATAGCCTTCACCGCGCAGGATACGATCGAGGATGCCTTGTCGTATCGAGAAGCCCTGCGCACGGCTGCCGCCGCGGCCATACCCGGCTCACAAGGACCTCTGGTCTTTCCCGGCGTCATGCCCGTGGTGGGACGGACCCACAGCGAAGCCGCCGAGAAATTCGCGGCTCTTCAGGAGAGTACGGATATTGCGGCAGGTATCCGCCAGCTGTCCGGCCGCTGGGGATATGACCTTTCGGGATACGATCTTGACGGACCGGTGCCAGAACCCAGCACCAACGTTCACGGCCAAAGCCGTGTAAAGCTTTTGCTGAAAAAAGCCCATGCCGAAGGCTACAGGCTGCGTGACCTCGCGGCGTTGGCAATCGCCTCGCACGGGCATCGCATCATCGTCGGCTCGGTCGAGGAAGTAGCCGACGATCTGGAGCACTGGTTCAAGAGTGGCGCCGCCGACGGGTTCAACATCATTCCCGCATCCATGCCTGACGGCGTGGACGATTTCGTCGATCTCGTGATCCCCGAATTGCAGCGCCGTGGGCTCTACCGCACTGCCTACGAGGCAAAAACCTTACGGGGGCTGCTTGGCCTCCCGTCCCCGCGGCAGCCACGTGAGGATCAATCGGGGCGGCAGGCCGCTGGCGCCACCACAGCTTGATGGACTGCCAAACGGGGGGGAGAACCCGTTACTCAAAATCCAAGTCGCAGGAGATCGCCCAGTGGCAAGAATATACAGTGAGCTATCAGAACTTATAGGGAACACCCCGCTTATCGATCTGCAGAGGATTAGAAAAAGCAGAGACATTCAATCCCGTATCCTTGCCAAAATCGAATATCTTAACCCCGCCGGCAGCATCAAGGACCGCACCGCTTGGTCAATTATCAAGGAAGCGGAGAAGAGCGGCAGATTGAAGCCGGGCGATTTGCTGGTTGATATCACGAGCGGCAATACTGGGATCGGCCTTGCTGCGGTGGCGGCCTCTCGGGGGTATCGAACGAAGTTCTACCTTCGGGATATCATCAGTCGAGACAAGATCAACATCCTGCACCAGCTTGGCGCGGAGGTCGTGCTTGTCGACAACAATGAATTTCTGGCTCCAGACGGAATTCTTGCCGTGCTGGAGCGAATAAAAAGAGAGAATCCCAAAGCGTTCTTTACAGATCAACGCACAAATCCGGCCAATCCGCTCATTCACGCGGAGACGACCGGTCCAGAGATCTGGCAGGATAGCGACGGTGCGGTAGACATATTGGTCGGCACGGTTGGCACGGGGGGTACGATAAGCGGCGCCGGCCGGTTCCTCAAGGAGCGGAAACAGCAACTGCAAGTAGTCGTCTGCGAACCAACAGTGGATTCCGTACCGACGAAAGACAATCCTCATGCGGAAGCGATCGAGGGAGTCCATAAGGTTACGGAAGTTGACGAGACCCATCTGCCAGAGACTTACGACAGCACCGTCGTCGATGAAGTGATTGCCATTACAACCGCCCAGGCGCGGGAAACGGCGCTTTTGGTCGCTAGGGAAGAAGGCCTTTTGGTCGGAACATCGTCCGGTGCTGCGGTTTCTGCCGCATTGGTTCTGGCGGCGCGGCCGGAGAACGCCGGAAAGACGATCGTCGTGATCATTCCCGACAATGGAGAGAGATACCTCTCTTCCTCTCCCGTTGCAGCTGATAGCTAGTCATCATTCCACGATGCAGGCATCGACACACTTCACGAACACAGCTCGGCTTTCCGATCGCCCTCTTTTTGCCTTGCAGTGGGTCGCCGCGGGCCATGGCACTAGCGAAAATCCCTTGCCTTCACCTCAAGACAGTTCGGAGGACTTACTGACGAAGTCGGAAACTAGCGACAAAATGGCGAATGCAGCGCATGCGGCGCAGGTCAAAGTCCAGCCTCCGAGGGCCCAGGTAACGCCAGAGATTGCGGCTCCTGTGGACCCACCAATGAAGAACAGCCCTACGAACAAACCGTTCAATCGGCCTCTAGCCTCGGGCCT
The DNA here is from genome assembly GCF_000696095.1 of Rhizobium rhizogenes NBRC 13257. GTDB lineage: Bacteria > Pseudomonadota > Alphaproteobacteria > Rhizobiales > Rhizobiaceae > Rhizobium > Rhizobium rhizogenes. Next base: position 96,426 of record NZ_BAYX01000025.1, read on the forward strand.
TATGAGATTTATCTCCCGACGCCCCAGTGTGTGATCGAACGTCAAACCGATGTCGAGCAAGATCGCACTGAATCCCAGCACCAGAATTGCAGTACTCCATGAGGCAGCATCACTCGTTCCTGCCCATGCGGCGAGTGCCGCAGAAACAACAATTGAGATATGCGCGGCCACCATCGCGGAGCGGGTCCACCCGCGATCTCCTATCCGACCTGCTAGCGGGGTCGCTAAGGCTCCGCCGGCCCCGGCAAGTGTGAACAAGGCGATTCCCGCAGATCAAGATTGAACGGCGCCATCGCCAATCGAAGAGCAACCGTCGTCCAGAATAGACTGAACGACGCTGCGACCAAACTTGCTGTCAAAGCGCGTCGGCGTAAAACCGGCTCCTGCCTTAGAATTTGCCACAGCGATCCGATCAATGCCCAATACGTCGATTGAGCCGCGGTTCGATAATGCGGAAGTCTCCAGGCAAGGAGAAATGCAACAAGTGCGATGGCAAAAGCACTGATGATGTAGACGGCACGCCAACCATACGCGTCTCGGTGACGATGGCGCAGTCCATGAGGGCCGCCTTTAGAGCATCCCATCGCGCTATTCTCATGATCGACGCTGCCGGCGACAGCGACCGCGATGACATGACGAGCGGACTACCGCCCGCAAGCTCGCAGGATGGGAAAGATGCATCACTGAAATTCCCGAATGAGAATTCATCGGCGGGATGAAGGCATCCGAGGCGGCTGTTTTAGGGAAGTCGGTAAAATTAGAAAATTTTGTCTATGGATTTTATAGATTATTCTATTCCATAGGCCTGTCGATTTTAGCGATGAGACTTTTCAACGCCCAGCGAGGATACCTCGTTGGGCGGACATGACTTGCTGTCTTCTTCCACGATCAACCCGGAGACTTCCATGAGCAATCCAGTTCTCGTCAATCAGACCATTCCTGAATCCGATGTCGTGCCGCTAACCGGCCGCGTCGGAGCAAAAATCAAAGGCGTCCGCCTTGGGGGAGACCTTTCGGACGCAACGGTAGCCGCCATCAACCAACTTCTCCTGAAACACAAGGTGATCTTCTTCCGCGGTCAGGAGCATCTCGACGATTCGGAACAGGAATTGTTCGCACGCCGTCTGGGCGACCTGGTTCCGCATCCGACCCAAGGCCCGGTGACCGGCACTGCCTCTATCCTCAATCTCGATTCCAGTCGCGGCGGTGGCAGGGCGGACCAGTGGCACACCGATGTCACCTTCGTGGATGCCTATCCTAAATTCTCGGTCCTTCGCGGTGTCGTCATTCCGGCAACCGGAGGCGATACGATCTGGTCCAACACCCATGCTGCGTACGAAAGCCTGCCGGCGCCGCTGAAACTTCTGGCGGACAATCTGTGGGCCATTCACAGCAATGCCTATGACTACGCAGCTGTGCGCCCTCGCGCCACCGCTGAAGAAAAGAAGCATTTCGAGGAAGTTTTCACCTCGACCATCTACGAGACCGAGCATCCGGTCGTGCGCGTCCATCCCGAAACCGGCGAACGGTCGCTGCTGCTCGGCAATTTCGTCCAGCGCCTGGTCGGCTTGTCGAAGAGCGACTCCGCAAAACTCTACGAGGTATTCCAGTCTTATGTCACCGCCCCGGAAAATACCGTGCGCTGGCGCTGGAAGGCTGGTGACGTCGCGATCTGGGACAACCGCGCGACGCAGCACTATGCCGTTAACGACTATGGCGACCAGCACAGGGTCGTGCGCCGCGCCACTGTTGATGGCGACGTTCCCGTCGGTGTCGATGGCCGCCGCAGCATAACCCACGTCAAGGCCGCCAAGCCGAAAGCCAAGGCCGCGTAAGCGCGGCCGGACAAGGGGAAAGATCATGAAGTTTCGCATCGCTGTGGCGCTTGCCGCATTTATTGCCTCCTTTACCTCGGCCTTTGCCGAAGAACTGACCATCCGCTTCGGCTATCCAGGCATCGGCCTCGACAACCGGCAATATTCGCAAGGGGATGCAACGTCCTATGCCCGGGCTCGGGAGCTCATCGAAAAGGAATTTGTTTCCGACAAGGACGTCAAGATCGAGTGGACTTTCTTCCGCGGCGCCGGCCCTGCGCTCAACGAGGCCGTTGCAGCAAAGCAGCTCGACTTCTTCCTGCTCGGAGACCTGCCGGCGATCGTCGGCAGGTCGCGCGGGCTGGATTACAAGTTCGTCTTTGCCACTGGCCGGCATCAGCCGATCTACCTTGCAGTCCCGGCTGATAGCGATATCAAGTCGATCGGTGATGTCAGGGGCAAGAAAGTCGCGCTCTTCAAGGGAACCAATTTGCAGCTTGCCACGGATCGCGTATTGGCCACCCACGGCCTGACAGAAAAGGATGTCCGCTTCATCAACCTGGATACCAACGCCGCCGTACCGGCACTCACCTCCGGCAATGTCGATGCCGTATTCGGCGGCCCCGAGTTTCTGGCATTGGCAAAGAAAGGGATCGTGAAGATCGTCTATTCCACCAAGGGCGACGATCCGACGCTCGGACGAAATTCCTCCTATCTGGTCACGGCCGCCTTCGAACAGACCCATCCCGATATCACGCAGCGTGTCATCACCACCTTCGTGAAAGCGGCGGCATTCGCCTCCGATCCGGCCAACCAAGAGGCGGTCTTTGATGCCTGGGCTCTTTCAGGCTTCCCGAAGGATTCGTTCGACGCGGATATCGAAGGCGATACGCTGGCAAATCGGCTCAACCCCCTGATCGATGATTTCGTCATCACACGCTACAAGGATCAGGTGGCTCGGGCCAAGGCCTACGGTCTGATCAAGAATGACGTCGATGTCGACGCCTGGCTGGAGCCGAAATATCTGCAGCAGGCGCTCAAGGATCTGAAGCTGGAAAACTACTGGCCCAGCTACGCCGCCAATGGCGAGATCGCCACGCCCGGAACCCTCGACAAAAAGCAGACCAACTGAACGTCGATATGCCGGCCCGCGCCGATTGGCGCGGACGGCGTGTTGCCTCCGAGGACAAGAGATGACTTTGACAGTTGCGGCTGATCGGCCGGTAGAACGACGCGTGATCGGCCTATTGCCCATTCTGACCCACGCCGCTTATGCGCTCCCCCTGCCGCTTGTCCTGCTGCTCGCATGGCAGCTTTCGTCACAATACGGCTGGCTTCCGGGACAGATCCTGCCGGCTCCGCTGGTGGTCTGGGTAACGATCGTGGACCTGTGGAGCGACGGGATACTCGCCGAACATACATTGCGAAGCCTGCAACGCGTCGCCATCGGCTTTGCTATCGGTGTATCGCTCGGCCTCCTCATCGGCACGGCCCTTGGTCTGCTGCCCCGAGCAAAAGCATTCATCTGGCCGGTTTTCACAGCCGTGGCGCAGGTGAACATGCTTGCCTGGCTGCCGCTCCTCGTGCTGTTCGTCGGCATCGACGAGGAGCTCAAATATGTCAGCATCGCCTGGTCGACGGCGATACCGGTCATATTGGCGACGACACGCAGCATCACCGGCATGCCGCCGCAATTTATCGAACTCGGGCGCGTGCTCGACTTCACACCCGTGCAGCGCGTCTCAACGATCATCCTGCCGGCTGCGCTCCCCACCCTCTTCACCGGCCTTCGCGAGGGGCTGGCAGCGGCCTGGCAAAACCTGGTGATTGTGGAGCTGTTCGCCTCCTTCGAGGGTCTTGGCTATCTGATCACCTGGGGTCGCCAGCTATTCCAGCTGGAGCTTGTTATCGCCGCCATGCTGGTGATCGCCGTCATCGGCTTGCTACTGAACGGCGCGCTCGAATATCTGGAACGCTTCGTCCAACCCTGGAAGACGGAGGCGCGAAATGACCGCTGACACCCTGTCCTTTCAGCCGCTTCGAGGGGCCACAAGGCATTGGCGTCCATTTGCAGCCTTCGGTGCTATCTTCCTTGTTTGGCTGGCGGCGTCGCAGTTCGGATGGGTGGATCCCCGCTTCCTTCCCTCGCCGGCAGCGGTCGCAGCACGCGCCAGAACGGAATTCACAACAGGCACGCTGGCTTTCGATATCGGCGCAAGCCTGCGGCGAAACCTTATCGGTTTTGCAATCGGCGCCTCGGCCGGGCTTTTGCTCGGTCTGGTTCTCGGTTTCTCGCACACTGCGGAGCGGATTGTCGGACCGACGCTGCTTGCCTTTCGCCAGATCGCATTGTTCGCCTGGGTGCCGCTGCTGTCCGTATGGTTCGGCGGTGCGGACGCCGGGAAGATCGCCTTCATCGCCGTCGCCGGATTTCAGCCCGTCGTCATCAATACATGGCAGGGCGTAAGGGGACTGCCACCACCCTATCGGGAGCTGTCAGACGTGCTGATCTTCAGCCGCATTGACTTTGCACACCTGATCGCCTTGCCGGGCGCCCTTCCCGCCATATTCACCGGCCTGCACGCCGGCCTGATCTACGCCTGGCTTGCCACGCTCGGATCGGAACTGTTTCTCAACGTCACCCCCGGCATCGGCGGACGGCTGAACGAGGGCAGTCAGCTCTTCGAGATGGATCTGCTCTTCCTCGGCATCATCATTCTGGCCGCGATCGGCCTGTTCTACAATAGCTCGGCCCTCTGGCTGGAGACATGGCTTCTCAGGAGACGAACGAGATGAACCAGATATCCCCATCCACCGCCTTTCAGATCGGCGTTGCCCCTGCGCTTGAAATTAGCAAGCTCGACAAGAGCTTCATCGTCGCCGGACGAAGGGTCGAGGTGCTTGCGAGCATCGACCTTTCCATTCGGCGCAGTGAATTCGTCACCATCGTTGGAGCCTCCGGCTGCGGAAAATCGACATTGCTGCGGCTGATCCTCGGGCTGGATCTTGATTATAGTGGCGATATCCTCGTCGATGGCGCACGCGTTGTCCGACCGGGCCTCGATCGCTCGATCGTTTTTCAGGACCACCGGTTGTTGCCTTGGTTGACCGTTGAAGCCAATGTCGCGGCGGCGCTTCGGCGCAGCCCCCTCTCCCGGATCGGCAAAAAGGAAACAGTGCGCGAGCATATCGAGCTTGTCGGCCTGACACAGTTTGCCAAGGCGTATCCGGCGCAACTCTCCGGCGGAATGGCACAGCGTGTTGCCATCGCCAGAGCGCTCGTCAACCGGCCGCGCTTCCTGCTGCTTGATGAACCGCTTGGTGCGCTGGACGCATTGACCCGCCTACGGCTACAGGATGAACTGAAACGCATCGTTCAACATGAAGGTACGACGGCGCTGCTGGTCACCCATGATGTCGACGAGGCGGTTCATCTCGGCCACAGGATCGTCGTCATGCAGCCCCATCCGGGCCGGATCGCCACCATCCTGCCTATTCCGGAGCAGGCACGGCAGGATCGCTCGAGTCCGGAGTTCATCCGTCTGAGGGATGAGGTTCTGGGGCTTCTGGGTGTCGGAGCGACACGTCGGACATAGAACCATTGTGAATATCGACGCCAAGAAGGAAGGTGGGCCACGAAGCAACCGCGAGCGGCATCGTTGCCGTGCGTCAATCGACGGATGTGGTAGGCATCTTAGGGTCGTTGTCACGGAGACCCCGCCGCACAATCATTTCGTGGATAGCCGCCATCCCTTTTTCCCGTCGTCGGCTTTGCGGTCTGGCCCTGCGGCACCTCTGCATGCTCGGCACCATCTCGGGCACCGTATTCGTCGACGTTCTGCTCAACGGCCTCACCACGTTGAATGCCGCCCATTTTATGCCCAGGACCTCATCAACCGCGTTGCCTGGGCGAAAAACCGATCCCGATCAATCTTCATTCAAAGAAATGGACACCGTGTTCAAGATACTCAAGACAGCGGCAACTGCCGTTATATCCGTCGCAATTTTCGCGACTAGCGCCCTCTCGGCAGGCATTGACGGAGCACCCGCTCCCTTCGACAAGAAGACGGTCAACATTGCCGTCGTCAGCTTCCTTGGCAGTGGCGACTGGTTGCAAGCCTTCGAGGCCGGCGTCAAGCAGCAGGCCGACGCTCTTGGCATAAACCTCACCGTTTCGCAGGCTCGCAACGATAATGATGTCCAGCGAAGCCTCGTCGAGCAGGCAATCAATCTCGGCGTCGACGGCATCATCATCAATAACGGCCGGCCTGAAACTCTGAAGGATGTCGCGCAAGAGGCGCTCGATAAGGGCATCAAAGTCGTCGCCTACGACGTGAACCTAGATAATCCGCAAATCCCGCAAATCGAGCAAAGCGACAAGGACATGGCCAAGCTTGTGCTCGATCAGGCCATCAAGGACAAGGGCGATGGCTTTACGGGTGGCGCAGTCTATGTCGCCGGCTTTGCCCCTCTCGATCGACGCTACGACGTGTGGAAGGATTTCATCGTCAAGCACAATCTCAAGGAAAAGGCGGTCTGGGGCGTGGTCAACGACACAGTTCCCGCCTCGGTCGCCGACCAGACGAAGGCGGTCCTGCGCGCCAACCCGGACATTTCCGTGATCTTCACGCCATGGGACGAATTCGCAAAGGGCGCCAAGCTTGCCATCGATGAACTCGGCCTCTCCAGCAAGGTCAAGATCTATGGTGTCGACATATCGACCGCTGATATCCAGTTGATCACTGAGCCGGACAGCGCCTGGGCTGCGACGGCTGCCACGAACGCGGCCGTCGTCGGCGAAGTATCCGTTCGCGCTGTCTCGCTCGCCATCGCCGGCCAGTTCCCGGGACGCTCCGTTCTTCTCCAGCCGACACTCATTACCCGGGACGATCTGATAGGCAACAAGATCGGCACGATCGAGGAGCTGCAGCAGAGGTTTCCAGCCTTCCTGAAGAGCGATGCCGCTACGGCTGCGTGGATCCCTGCGGCCAAGAACTGAGCCGCGTCCGCAACTGCTCACAAGCGCTGCCCGTTGGGCAGCGCTTCCCATTTTCCGAAGGTATGAGAAGACCCATGGCATCGATCGATCTGCCCAAACCCGATTTTGCCCGCAACATGACGCTGATCGGCCATAGCGATATTGGCGGTCGCGGCGACGGACTGCAGCTTATGGTCCATCGCGGTTACGCCTATATCGCCCATCCCTGGTCACAGGGGTTTTCGATCGTTGACGTGCGAGATGCGAAAAACCCGAAAACCGTCAACTACGTGCAGGCTCCGGCCAACACATGGAACATCCACCTCCAAACCCATGGCGAGCTGTTGCTGGTCATCAACGCCCTGGATCTCTTCGCCGATGTCGAGTCTTTCACGGACGAAAAGGCCTACTACACCAAATCCGTCGGCGAGACGGTCGCCGCGGAGAAGCGCGAACGAGCCTGGACCGCGGGCATGACTGTTTTCGATATTTCCATACCCTACAAGCCACGGAAGATCGGTCAGTTGGACGTGGAAGGAATCGGCTTCCACAGGCTCTGGTATGTCGGCGGCCGCTATGCCTATGCCTCGGCACTGCTTGACGGGTTTTCCGACTACATCTTCGTCACCGTCGATATGGCCGATCCGACAAGACCCGCACTTGTCGGCCAATGGTGGCTCCCGGGCATGAACCGAGCAGCGGGCGAAGCGCCGAGCTGGGGCGATGGCAAACGCTATGCATTGCATCATGCGCTGGTGCATGGCGATACTGCCTATGCCTGCTGGCGCGATGGCGGATTGACACTTCTCGACATCAAAGATCGCGCGACGCCAAAGCTCATCAAGCACCATAACTGGTGCCCGCCCTATGGCGGCGGCACGCATTCGCCGCTTCCCCTGCCCGGCCGTGACCTTTTAGTGGTGGCGGATGAGGCGGTGCTAGACAACGAGGAAGACGGGCGAAAGCATACCTGGGTCTTTGATATCCGCGTGCCCGAAAACCCGGTCAGCATTTCCACTTTCCCGATCCCCGCCGAGATTGACTACACGAAGAAGGGTGGCCATTTCGGCCCACACAATTTGCATGAAAACCGGCCCGGTTCATTCGTCTCTGAAACGCTGATCTTTGCGACCTGGCAGAATGCCGGTATCCGCGCCTTCGATATTTCCGACCCCTACCATCCTGTCGAAACCGCCGCTCTCGTTCCGGCAGGGCCGACGACGATGACCGACCGTCGCCCTGGGCGGCCGAAGGTCATCCAGTCAGCAGATGTCTTCGTGGACGCCAACGGCCTGATCTATGCCACGGACTATAATGCCGGACTGGAAATCATCGCATATAGCGGCTGATGGGGTG
>NZ_BAYX01000024.1 GCF_000696095.1 Rhizobium rhizogenes NBRC 13257
AATTATTCTCTCGTCGCGCTAACCGCGATTTCGACCGCAATGGTCTTGGAGACCCATTCCGCCGCCGGGTCGGAAAACATGCCGAGATCCAGTGCGGCCCGATCGAGTTCGACCTTGCCCTCGACCTCTGCCCTGCCGCCTTGTTGTTTGTAAGTGAAGGGCAGGGTGAGCGGAACGGTCGTCTTCTTGATGGTCAGTGTACCGACGGCTTCATAGCGATCGCCGCCGAGCGATCTGAAGCTTTGGGTTTCGAAGCGTGCCTCCGGGAAACGCGCGGCGTTGAACCATTCGCCGTTTTTCAATGAGCTTTCCTGGGTGGCGTCGCCGGTCTTTGCGGAGATAGTATTGACGATGATAACGGCTTTCGAACCGGCCAGATTGGCGGGATCGAAGCGAATATCGCCGCTCCATTCGTCAAAACGCCCGTTGAAAGGCTTGCCTGCATGGTTGCCGCTGAAGGTAATGCCGGAGGCAGCCTTGTCGATAGTCCAAGCCGTTGCGCTGGCGCCTACTGCCGGGGTGGTGGTCGCCGCGGAGGAAACCGGAGCTGCGGTGGGAACCGTTGCTTCTGCCGCCGCTGGTGGTGGTAGCTCGGTGCGCGGGCCTGGTAGATGCAGCCAACAGCCGACGAGGCCGATCAGCAAGACGAAGGCAATGCCGGCGCTGCGGGGCAGCAGAGCCTTTCCGGCCGGCGCATGGTGTTCCTCATGCCCTTTGCCACGCAGAAAGGGCAGCATTTGAGCGAGGACGCCATCGCGGTCGATGATGTGGTGTTTAAGCGCTGCAGCCATATGCAGGCCGATCAGCAGGGCTCCGCCATAGGCCATATAGGCATGGGCGCCCATGGCGCCGAAGGCGAGCGTACGCATGCTTTCGAGGCCCGGCAGATCGGGAATGGTGAACAGGCCGAACCATGAGGTCGCGACCATCAAAGGGCGGTCCGTGCTGATGGCCCAGCCGGCCGAGATATAGACCCAGCCGGTCAGCGGAATGGCGAGCAGCAGGCCGTAAAAAGCAATATGCGTGGCGCGGGCGAGGACGCGCTCCCATCCTTTCATTCCGGCGGGCAGTGCTGGGATTGGATGGGTGAGGCGCCAGCTAACCCGGAGCAAGGTCAGCGCGAAAATGGCGAAACCTAGAGATTTATGCACCTGAAACAATTGATAGGCGAGTTGCTGTGTGTCGGGCTTGTTGATAGCTCTGACCATCCACCAGCCCATCGGGATCATGGAGATCACCAAAAGTGCCGTTGCCCAATGGAGGACGATGGCGACCGCGCTATAGCGCTTGCTGGTTTTGAGAGCCGGGCGAACCGGCGCGCTGGAATGAATATTCATTGCCACCCTATCAAGACAGGACCCGCCAGCTTTAAGTGTTCGATGACGGGCAAAGAGAGAAAACGATTTGCAAATCGAAACGTCGATCAATGGCTGACTGCGATGAGAAACCGTATCGCAGTCAGCGCGCTTGACGGCTTACTTGGCCGACGTGTCCTGGATGAATTCGCCATCGAAGCGGATCGTGACATCAGGGCCGACAAAGCCGACCGGCTGGCCAAATTCGGTGCGGTTGAAGCTTCCCTCAGCCGCAAAGCCTACGGCCGGCACGCCTGCGAACGGATGACTGTCGATCTCGCCATTGAACGTGGCTTTCAGGGTCACGGGCTTGGTGACGCCAAGGAAGGTCAGATCGCCCGTGACATCGGCGGTCGTCGGGCCGGTGGAGGTGACCTTCGTCGATTTGAAGGTGATCTTCGGATGGGCGTTGCTGTTCAGCATTTTCGGATCGCGGCTGATTTCCTCATCCCAGGTCTGATAGGGTGAGGAAGCGTGCGTGGCCTTGTAGTCGGCCGGATAGCCGGTCACGACCGAGGTTGCATCGATGCTCGCCTCGATGGAGGAGTCCTCAATCTTGGCCGGGTCGAGCTTCAAGGTGGCCTCGAGCTTGTTGAAGCGAACGGTGTAGTTCGAGATCTTGTTATGCTTCACGGACCACAGCAGGGCCGCATGTGTCGGATCCAGCTTGTAGACCCCGGCCGGTGCTTCGGCCTCGGTCGCGGGCGCTGCCGACTGGGCAAAGGAAGAACTCGAGGTTGCAGTCAGCATCCCCAAGGCGATGAGTGTGCCGGAGACGCTGTATCGGTTTATTCTCATATGTATCAAACCCTTTCTCTGTTGGTAGGCGGGACGACTATTGAAAAATATGGCGCTCACTTGGAAATGAATTAATGTTGAGGAAACAGCTCTTGAAATTAGTGATTGCTGGACCAACGAGGGCACCTCGCTGTCTTTCCAAGGCGTTTCCGAATGCCGTAGGGCACCTCCGAGCGATCGCTGACGCCTCGAAACTGGGGCGTGCATGAGCGAATACGAGTGCAGCCAGGGTAGAATTCTGCGTTTCTGTCGCGATGCGTATCGCGATTGCGCAGGTTGGATATTCTCATGGGAGGTTTGTGCCTATGCCAGGCTCGGCTTGTCATCCGAGTGTTTCGGTGACGGCATCGTCGATCAAGCTGCTGAGCAATGAAACCGTCTATGTGCATCCGGGCTCAGTCAGCTTGCTGGGCTGGTTCGTCAAATTCTATCTTTGGGTGAGTGGCGACAAGCCCAAGCTGACCAGGAAATTGCGTTCCCCACCCGGTAAGCCGCGCGACGCAATACCGGCGCGGTTTTTCGGCGAGTTCAAGATCGCGATGAACCAGGTAAACGGCCGCAATGTTCATACGCTGGTACCCAAGGGGACCACATCAGGCCAGGTCGTTTTCTATATTCACGGCGCCTATATCTTGAACATAGCCGGTGCCCATTGGAACCTGATCGGCGATCTAATCAGGCAAACCAACGCGACCTTCGTCGTCCCGGACTATCCCAAGGCACCCGGCGCAACTGTGCCAGTGGGGCTGGCAATGGTCGAGCAAGCTTATAAGGACCTGACCGCGACGGTCCCTGCCGAGAACATCACGATAATGGCGATAGCTCGGGCGGTGGACTTTCCCTAGCGCTGGCGCAAAAACTCCATGCCGAAGGGGCCGGACAGCCTAGGCAGCTCGTGCTGTTATCGCCGTTTTTGGATGGTAGCATGAGCAATTCTGGCTATGCGCCGATCGAGAATAACGACCCCTCGCTGAGCATCGAGATAGGCAAAATGGCGGGCAAATTATGGGCCGGCGATCTCGATGTCAAAGACCCCAGGGTAAGTCCCATCTATGGCTCAAGACACTTTGCGGGCCTTTATCGAATCCAAGGATCATACTAAAAGTGGAAAAGAACCGAATTACGTTCTGGCCTTCCGATAGTTTCATTTGCTGACCAAGCGGCATTGGAGGGCTGGTTGGCGGAGCAACCGACCGATTCCAACGGTGCGTGGATTAGATTTTGTAATAAGGGTTCGAGCGTCGCCAGCGTCAGCAAAGCTGAGGCTATTGAATTCCACCGCGATCTGACCCGTCTTTCCCCTTAACGCTGGCCCGGCCAGGCGGAAACAGGCCTATGAAGTGCTTCACCATTTCGAGCTGATTGTGGCTTGTCGCTAAATGGAAAACTGGATGAACTTCATATGGAATTCAACATCCCGTTAATTGATCCTGCCGCGGTATGCTGTTGCCGCCGCCCGATCCGCCGCCATTTCGATCTTGGACGAATGCCGTATGTGTGAGGTCAACAGCAGCTCCTCCCATGGGAGGAGCTGCTAACGCCAGCGCAAGGCCGACGACATGAATGGCAAAACGGACATCCCCGCGTACTCCCTTTCCCAAACGTCCTTCAACCTTCATCGCGGCCGTTCCCAGCAAATCATCGCGCATTAGAATATCGTCAAAATCTCACCTTTCCACAGCCATAGGACCAATGCCTTGGGTATTCAGACCTTGGTCTGATTCGCCATCATAAGCTGCGCTCCAGACGCTGTTCTCGAAGCGAAAAAATCCCCCCTTCCGACGAGGAGTCGACGGGATTAATGATGATATCATCGCAGCTTATCCGCGTCGTGAGCTCGGTTGGCCGGCGCTCATTTGGCCTGCTATCCTTCGGTTGACTCACAGGCCGGACAGATCGCCACTACGACGATCACGGACCCAATCGTTAAAATGCGGCTGGTTATTTATACCCTTAGGCAAGATAGCCGCTGCTACCGGAATTGCGTTGGATTAACAACGAGAAACCCTAAATGCGACAAACACATGATGTGGTTGGCGGCGCACTCAAAACAATGAATGACCTGGCTGACAATCTTACGACCCTGATCACCGCGAGCTATCCTCCCGCAGTCATCCTTACCACGCTTATGAGCGAGGCTGCTCTGGCTTTTCCGGGCTTGCGGGACGCGGATATAGCGAAACTGATCGACGATCTTCTGCAGACGGCGAAAGGCAAATCTGCAGCTTCGACCGAAGTTATCCCGTTTCCGTTGTCTCGTCGCCGAGAGGCGGCAACCGTCCTTGCGCGCGCATGATCAGGTCAATTCCCCCCAAAGTCAGAGCCGAGGGCCATTCGGAGGACAGATACTGCTCTTGATTATTCGCCCTGAAACGGCGAAGGGGAAAAGTGTCAGTATCGCACCATAATTTTTCCGGACGGCCCCATGCTCAAGAGTTTTGCCATAGCGGCGATCGCAGTAGCGACAATCATGTCAGCAACACCATCCTTCTCACAAAGCATTGAGATCGGCCCCGGTGGCGTACGCATCAATCCGGGCATGGAGCCGCCGCCGCGTGACATGGGTATTAGCGAGCGCCAAGCCATACGCATAGCGCGAGGCAACGGCGTGCAGGATGTGGATGACGTCGTCCGTAGACGCAATGTCTTTGTCGTACGGGGCGTAGACCGCGACGGTGACGACATCAAAGTCGTGATTGATCGGCGCACGGGCGAAGTGCTTTCGGTCGATTAAATGCTCTGGCGATGTCACGGTAATTCCTTGTGAGGAGCGGCTGCGATAGACGCGCGTGCATGAACACTTCGCCAGTCAGCTACAAGCGCCATCGCTTCCCACCCCAGATCATCGCCCACGCGGTCTGGCTCTACTTTCGGTTTCCGCTGAGCCTGCGCCTTGTCGAGGAATTGTTGCTGGAGCGCGGCATTGCCGTCTCCTATGAAACGATCCGCCGCTGGGGAAAGAAGTTCGGCCCGGATTATGCGTGTCGCCTTCACCGCAAGAAGCCCAGCGGGAACGATGTGTGGCATCTGGACGAGATGGTCGTCACTATTGCCGACAGGAAACACTGGCTATGGCGGGCCGTCGATCAGGACGGGTATGTGCTTGACGAAATCGTCCAGAACCGCCGCAACACCACGGCTGCCAGGCGATTGCTGACCCGCCTTCTGAAGAAGCAGGGTATCGCACCGAAGTGGATGATCACTGACAAGTTGCGCTCCTATGGAGCAGCTAGGCGACAAGTCATGCCGCACGTCGAACACCGACCCCACAAGGGTCTGAACAACCGGGCCGAGAATTCTCATGTGCCGCTGCGAAAACGGGAGCGGATGATGCAAGGCTTCCGATCACCGGGAGGCCTTCAGCGCTTCGTCTCTGTCTTCTCCGCTGTCCGTAACCTCTTCCTCCCAACCCGCTCACAACGCTCCGCATTCCAAAACCGCATTCACCGCATCCAGGCGATCGCAGAGTGGCAAGCTGCGGCCGGAGTCATGGCCTGAGATCAATCCCCAAGGCCGAACGTCTAACGTGCATCCGAATTCAAGTTAAGGTGACATCGCCACGCGGAGACCAAAGCCTGAAAGCTCGCTATCCCAAACTTGGTAACGTTCACGATTGGGTTGAGCCGCATCGACGATACGCTTCGTCAGCAGTGCAGCACTTCGTTTGCCCATTTGCCGCCTCCAGGACTTTGAGCGAGATACCACCGGGATACCACCGCAATCGGAAACTGGAGGATAATGATAGCGTCAAATCGGCTGGTGCATCAACATAACTAATTGATATCATAGAATTATGTGCGATGCTTGGATATCGTGGCGCTACCCGGCCTCATCCTCAGACCGGATATAGACCTGCAGCGTATAGCCGATATGTTCGGTCATCAGCACCCTGGCGCGCTCGATATCGCGGTCGAGCGCCGCTTCCATCAGCGTCGTGTGGTGCTCCATCGCCATCGCGTCGCGCAAAGCGGCGACCGCCTTTTCGTAGCCGATCGTCAGGCCGGCCGCGGCGCGCTGCGTCGGCGCCAGGCCGAGGAAGCGGTGATGGCGGCGGAGCTGGTCGGAAATCGTGCTTTGGAAGCGTTGAAGCCAGTTCGATGATGCCGCGCTGATCAGCGCGGCATGAAAGGCCGTGTGCTTGTCGTCCCATTCGTCGGCCATCTCCTCGGAAGCGGCATCGGGGACGATCTTGCAGCGTGACAGGCGGTAGTGAGCGGTAACGACGGCGGATTCCCAGTCCGGGCCACCCTTTTCGATCGATTCCAGCAGCAGCGGCAGCTCGACGACCATGCGCGCCCGCATCAGGTCTTCCAGCTCGGCGCGCGACACCGGGGCGACGGCAAAGCCGCGATTGCTGACGGCGGTAACAAGCTTCTCGGCCTCCAGCCGCGACAGTGCCTCGCGCAAGGGTGTCCAGCCGACGCCATAGGCGTCCCGCAGGGCGCTGAGCTTCAACGATGCACCGGGCCTGAGTTTCGTGTTGAGAATATCCCGCCGCAGCAGCCAATAGGCCGCTCCCGTCTTAGTCAACGAGTCCTTGTCCTGCATGGTGTTCGTCCCGGTCGTCGGAGCCCTGAAATGATATATAAAACGGCTCTGGCATAAAAATATATATCAAAGGTCCTGATGGTGCATATCATATATCAGAAATTGACAGAGACACGGCAGGCGCTATGATCCGCCGCAACAAGGCCGATCACACACGGCTGCCGACAACATCCGGGAGGAAATCATGCGTAAAACCACGTCCAAATGGCTGTCCGGGCTCGTTCTCGCGGGCACCTTCATGGCGAGCGTCGCGACCGCAGCGGCCGAGCCGATCAAGGTTGCCATCGCCAATTTCGGCGAGCATCCGCAGCTCAACGCCTCGATCGCCGGCTTCAAGAAGGCGCTGGCCGACAATGGCTTCGTTGAGGGCAAGGACGTGGTCTACACCGAGAGCAACACCAGCTTCGACGCTTCGCTGGTGCCGCAGATGATCGCCAAGCTGCAGTCCGACCATCCGAAGCTGATGTACACCGTCACCACGCCGGTCTCGCAGATCGCCAAGAAGGCGCTCGCCGGCTCCGGCATCCCGATCGTGTTCTCGGCCGTGACCGATCCGGTCGCCGCCAAGCTCACACCTTCCTGGAACGCGGGCGACGAGGGCATCACCGGCGCATCCGACCTGCAGGATATCGCCGCCATCATGACCTTCACCAAGAAGCTGCTGCCGAACGCCAAGCGCTTCGGCCTGCCCTACAATCCGGGCGAAGCCAATGACGTCGCCCTGCTCGAAAAGGTCAAGGAAGCAGCCCCGGCTGCCGGCTTCGAAGTCGTTCCCGTCGGCGTCGACAGCGTCAACGACATCCAGCAGCGCATCGCATCGCTGGCCGGCAAGGCCGACGTGATCTACACGCCCGCCTCCAACCTGCTGCAGCCGGCGATCACCGCCGTTTCCGCAGCTGCCCGCCAGGCTCAAATCCCGATCGTCAATTCGGATGACGCCGCCGTTCGCAGCGGTATCGTACCGGCAAGCTTCGCGGTCAATTACGAGCAGGTCGGCGAAAATGCCGGCAAGATCGCCGCGCAGATCCTGAAGGGCGCGGATCCGAAGACGATCGCCCCGGTGCGTCCGGCCTATGCGGACCATGCGCCGCTGATCAACAAGACGGTTCTGAAGGCTTTCGGCGCCGAAGTGCCGGCCGAACTTGCCGATTGCAATTGCTTCGTCAACTGACAAGCGGCATCTTCGACAGACAATTCAGCAGATATGGCGGCGTGGCCAACGCCGCCATTTTTTCAAGGAGGCACGGATGCTGGACATCAAATCCGCGCGCAAGGTTTTCTACAAGGGACTGCCGGACGAGAAGGTCGCCCTCGACGGCCTCACCCTGTCGCTCAAGTCAGGCGAATTCGGCGTGGTCATCGGCTCGAACGGTGCCGGCAAGAGCAGCATGCTCAACGCCATTTCCGGCGCGCTCAGCCTCGATTCCGGCCAGATCATCATCAATGGCGACGATGTCACCGGCTCGCCCGTGCATAAGCGTGCCGCACGGCTCGCCCGCGTCTTCCAGGATCCGATGAAGGGCACCGCCGCCAGCATGACGGTTGCCGAAAACATGCTGCTCGCCGAACTGCGCGGCAAGAAGCGCGCCCTGCGCCCCGGTCTCAACGCATCCCGGCTTGCCATATATAGAGAACGGCTGTCTGTTCTCGGCCTCGGCCTGGAAAACCGGCTGGATACGAAGGTGGAGCTGCTCTCCGGCGGCCAGCGGCAATCGCTGTCGCTGATAATGGCCGTCGGCGGTTCGCCCGATGTCCTTTTGCTCGACGAACATACCGCAGCGCTCGATCCGCGCACCGCCGATATCGTCATGCAGGCGACGGTGCGTACAGTCGAGGCGCTGAAGCTGACGACGCTGATGGTGACGCACAACATGCAGCACGCCGTCGATTTCGGCGACAGCATCATCATGCTCGACGCCGGCCGTGTGCATCTCGAGATCACCGGCGAGGGAAAACGCCGGATCACCGTGCCCGAGCTGATCGGTCATTTCGCCGTCAAGACCGACCGCATGCTGCTGGTGAGCTGATATCATGGACTTCATTCAGACAACCGTTTCGAGTTTCATCTCGCTGATCCCGGTCACGCTGGCGCAGAGCTTCATCCTGAGCTTCGTCGTGCTCGGCATCATGATCCCCTTCCGCATGCTGAGCTTTCCGGACCTGACCAGCGAAGGCGCCTTTCCACTTGGCGGCTGCATTTGCGGCATTCTGCTGGCAGCGGGCGTGACGCCGCCGCTCTCGATCGTCGCCGCCTTCGCCGTTGGGCTTGCGGCCGGCTGCTGCACTGCCTTTATCCACCTGCGCTTTCGCATCCATACGCTGCTCGCCGGCATCCTGATGTCGACCATGCTCTACAGCATCAATCTCGGCATCATGGGTAAGTCGAACCTCTCGGTCTTCGGCTCGCCGACCGTGTTCGACTGGGTGCCACTGACGCAGCCGGGCTTTCCGGCGAGCAAGATCATTGTCGCCGGTATCATTGCCCTCATCGTCCTCATCGCCCTCAACCTCTATTTCAAGACGGAGAAGGGCACGGCGATGCGAGCTGTGGGCGCCAATCCTGACATGGCCGAGGCGCAGGGCATCAATGTCTGGGCCGCGACCATTGGCGGCGTCGGTCTTGCCAGCGCCTTTTCCGCCACCAGCGGCGCGCTGATGGTGCAGTCGCAGGGTTTTGCCGACGTCAACATGGGCATCGGCATCCTCATCAACGGCCTGGCCGCGCTGATGATCGGCGAGGCTTTCACCGGCAAGCAGACCGTGTTGCGGCAGTTGCTCGCGCCCTTTGTCGGCTCGATCATCTATTACCAGCTCGTATCGCTCTGCCTTGCCGCCGGTCTGCCGCCGTCGAACCTGAAGCTCGCCACCGGTCTGTTCGTGCTCATCATGCTGGCGCTGCCAAGCATCCGCCGCAGCCGTGGCGGTGCGCCGTCCAGGGAAACCATTCGCGAATAAAGAGGCCAGTAACATGGACAGCCTTCCCGATCTCGCCGCCATCGAGGCCATGGACGAGGCCGATCCGCTGCGCTTCTTCCGCAGCCGCTTTGCCCTGCCCCACGGCGTCATCTATCTCGATGGCAATTCGCTTGGTGCCGCCTCGCATGACGTCTTCACGGAACTAAAACAGGCGATGATGGAGGAATGGGGTAATGGCCTCATTCGCAGTTGGAACAGCGCCGGCTGGTTCCAGCTGCCGCTCGAACTTGGCGACCGCATCGGCCGGCTGATCGGGGCCGCACCCGACCAGACCGTCGTCGCCGACTCCACGTCGATCAATATCTACAAGGCCCTGCATGCGGCCTTGGCGATGCGCCCCAGCCGTAACGTCATCGTTGCAGAGGGCGACAGTTTTCCGACTGATCTCTATATGGCCGAAGGTGTCACTTCCACGCGGCCGGGCACCAAACTTCGCCTCGAAGGTCGGGATGCCGACGATATCGAGAACCTGATTGACGATCAGACCGCCGTCGTCCTCGTCAATCACGTCAACTACAAGACAGGTGCGTTGCGCGACATGGCGGCGCTGACGCGAAGGATCCACGAGGCCGGTGCGCTGGTTATCTGGGATCTCTGCCACAGCGCCGGCGCATTGCCCGTCGATCTTGACGGCGCCAATGCCGATTTCGCGGTCGGCTGCACCTATAAATATCTGAACGGTGGCCCGGGCGCGCCGGCCTTCATTTATGCCGCGCACCGCCATCATACCTCGATCGTCCAGCCGCTCAGCGGCTGGTGGAGTCACGCCCGGCCCTTCGCCTTCGAGCAGGGCTTTGCCGAAGGCGACGGCATCAAGCGCTTCCTCTGCGGCACGCCGCCGGTCTTGTCGCTAAGAGCATTAAAGGGCGCGCTCGGCATCTGGGACGAGGTCGATCTAAACATGCTGCGCCAGAAGAGCATCGCGCTCAGCGATCTCTTCATTCGCCTGGTCGAGGCGAAATGCGGCCAATATGGCGTCGTGCTGGACACCACGCGCGATAGCGAAAAGCGCGGCAGCCAGGTCTCCTTCATCCATGACAACGGCTATGAAGTCATGCAGGCGCTGATCGAGCGCGGCGTCATTGGCGATTTCCGTGCGCCGTCGACCCTGCGCTTCGGCTTCACGCCGCTTTATGTCAGCTACCGCGATGTCTGGCAGGCGGCCGGCGTGTTGGAGGATATTCTGAGCAGCGGATCATGGCAGGAAGCACGCTTTGCCGTGCGCTCCGCCGTGACCTGAGCACTGGCAAGAACCTGGAGATCGGGCAATGAGCTATTTCAGGATCAGCGATTGGGACGTTGCCTATACCAACGGCGCCTATGTCGTTGATGGAGACCGCTGGCCGGCGGCCTGGGTGGGACCGGCACAGGCCTTTCGCGACAGCCTGATTGCGGACGGACGAGCCAGGCTCGACCTTGCCTATGGACCCGGCACGCGCAATCGCTTCGATCTCTTCCTACCTTCCGAGAAACCGAAGGGATTGGTCGTCTTCGTCCATGGCGGCTACTGGCTGGAACTGGACAAGAGCTATTCGTCGCATCTCGCGGCAGGCCCCATCGCCCACGGCTACGCCGTCGCCATGCCCTCCTACACGCTTTGCCCGGAGATACGCATCACCGCCATCGCAAAGGAAATCGCCACGGCGATCGGCGCTGCGGCCGAGATGATCGATGGTCCGTTGATCCTCACAGGGCATTCGGCCGGCGGCCAGCTCGCCACCCGCATGGTCACCGCCACCTCGCCGCTTGCCGCACCGATCCAGATCCGCATCCGCCATGTACTGTCCATATCGGGCCTGCACGATCTACGCCCAATCATGAGGCGAGCCATGAACCAGCAACTGCGCATCGACGAGGCGGAAGCCATGGCCGAGAGCCCGGCGCTGCTGGAGCCGATGGACAACCTCCGCCTCACCTGCTGGGTCGGCGGCGCAGAGCGCTCCGAATTCGTCCGTCAGAGCACCCTGCTTGCCAATATTTGGACCGGTCTCGGCGCGGCGGCGGCAACCATCGTCGAGCCGGACCGGAATCATTTCACCATATTGGACGGGCTTGCCGATCCAGCGCATCCGCTAACGCGGGCCTTGCTCTCCGACTGATCGGAAGGAGAGACTATGCCTTCACAGGCGCGTTGATCGCCCAGGTGACACCGAAGGGATCGCGAAGCTGGCCCCAGCGATCGCCCCAGAACATCACCTGCGGCTCCATGATCACCTCTGCTCCAGCCTCGACGGCACGCGCCCACCAGGGATGGAGGTCGTCGACAAGCAGTTGCAGCGAGAAAGCCTGTGGCTTTTCCACTCCAAAGCCATGTTCAGGATAAAAATCTCCCAGCATCAGCGAGCTGCCGTTGACATAGAGATGGATATGCATCGTCCGGCCCTGCTCATCGGCCGGATACATGAAGGCACGCTCGGCGCCGAAGGCGCGTTCATAGAATTCGGCGGCCTTCACGGCGCCATCCACCATCACATAGGTCACCAGGCCGCCCTTGGCCGGGATATTGGGCTGGGATGGTTGTTCTGCATCGGTCATGATCGTCTCCTCGGAACAGGTTTGAACATTGCGCCCGTCGACGGGCTGCCCCAAGGACGATGACCGATCACGTTTCCCGACAGGCGACGCCAAATATTTTCCATTTGATCATTTCATGGCAGAACACTTCGCATCCGAATGAAAGGCGAGAAGCATATGGACCGACCGCGAACAGTGCTGCTCTCCCTATGCCTGCTAGCCACGACGGCCCAGAATTGTCCGGCATCCGAAGCCGTCTATCGGGGCATAGAGGATGACAGGACGAACGGCGTGAAGCACGGCCTGTTCGAAATCAGGGAAGAGGCGAGACAATTCATCGCCACGGAAAATCTGTCTCGTGGCACCCATTGGGAGGTGCTTGACCCAAACCTGAAGATTCAGGTGCCGCGATGTGCCGTTCCCTTGACGACCAAGTGGGTTCCCAAGACCTATGGCCTGTCCGCACCGAATGTCGCGGTGAGCTGCGGCAGGACGGTCCACGACAGTTGGGAGAAACACTGGAACGTCTTCGTTCCCGTCACCTCAAAGCGATGAAACCCGCTTCATGGGGCGCTTTTCGCCAAAAATCAGCGCCTCCGCATCCTGTCGCGGCATAGGCCGGCCGAGCAGGAAACCTTGCACTTCGCTGTAGCCCTCGGCCCGCAATTTCCCCAGCTGTTCTTCCGTCTCGATGCCCTCGGCCAACGTCATGGCATTGAATCCGGAGGCGATGCCGACGACGGCGCGGACGATCGCGAGATTGCCGGGATCGGTCTCGATGCCGGCAACGAAGCTGCGATCGAGCTTGATCTTGTCAAAGGCGAAGGAACGCAGATAACTGAGCGAGGAATAGCCGGTGCCGAAATCGTCGATGGCGATGCGGATGCCGAGCTCCTTCAAGGCGCGCAGCAAATGCAGGCTCTGCTCAACCTCGGAGAGCAGGACAGATTCGGTGATTTCGATCTCTAGCCGTTCGGGACGCAGTCCTGTCTCGTCCAGCACCGAGACGACGGTGGCGAGCAGGCCTGCATGCCGGAACTGATAGACGGACAGATTGACGGCAATCTTCAGGTGGCTCGGCCATCGTGCAGCAATGCGGCATGCCTCCCGCAGCACCCATTCGCCGATCGGCACGATCATGCCGGTCTCTTCGGCGACGGGGATGAACTCCATCGGTGCGATCAGCCCACGCTCCGGGTGCCGCCAGCGGATCAGCGCCTCGAAGCCGGACAGGCCGTCATTGTCCAACCGGATGATCGGCTGATAATAAAGCTCGAATTCGCCGTTCTGCAGCGCTTCGCGAAGCTCGACGGTGAGTTGATGACGCCGCTCGGCCTCAAGCCGCATCTCGGTCTGGTAAAAACGATAGGTCGACCGGCCGCTGCCCTTGGCCGCATAAAGCGCCAGGTCCGCGTCACGCATCAGGACATCGGCATCGTCCGCATGGTCCGGCGCCATCGCAATGCCGATGCTGCAGGTGACATGTTCGCGAACGCCGTCGAGATCGAAGGGGGCCGCAAGCGACAGCAGCAGCAGATCGGCAAAGCGCTGTGTCCGATCGGCATCGGTCATCCTCAGCACCAGCGCGAATTCATCGCCGCCAAGACGGGCGACAAGATCACTTTTCTCGGCAAGCCGCAGAAGCCGCTGCGCGACCTGGCGCAGAAGCGTGTCGCCGGCGGCATGCCCTTTGCTGTCGTTGATGTGCTTGAAATGATCGATGTCGATGTAAAGCAGCGCGATCGGTGTTTCCGGAGTGGCGGAGGCCACCTGCCGGACGATGCTTTCGGAGAAGAAGGCGCGGTTCGGAAGACCGGTGAGGGAATCATGCATGGCGAGATGCGCAAGCTTTGCCTCGACGCCGCGTTCCTCCGTGACATCCTGGGAAATGCCGAGAAGGTAGCGCGGCGCTTCGCCCTTCGGCGCCGGCAGCGCCCGCTTCGCTGTCCTCAGGATGCGCGTGACGCCATCCATACCCCGGACTGTTTCTTCGAAACTGACGGTCGATGGCGTTTCGAAGGTGCGTTCATCCTGCTGACGGAATGCCGCGATCTGCTCCGCGTGGAAAACCGCCTGGTCGTTCTTGCCGACAACATCTTTTGCCGGACGCCCGATGGCGGCCGCGCAGGCCTCGTTGAACAGGATATAGCGACCGTCCTCCGCCATGTCCTTGACGAAAACGCCGACCGGCAGATTGTCGACGATGCTGTCGAGCAGCGAGCGGGTATCGGTGACTTGGCGCCGTGCGGCATTGACCTCCGTGCGATCCTGGACGATCGCCAGGATCGCCGCCTTGCCGTCAAAACGGATTTCGCGGCCGTAGGTCAGCACCTCGAATGTCTCGCCGTCAGCTTTCAGATGCGTCCAGCGCTCTGCCTTCTCCACATCCGTCCGGCGCCGAATGGCATCAAGCATACGCTCGCGCTCTTTCTGCGGGCGGATGTCGAGAACCGTCATGCCGATATAATCCTCATGGCGATAGCCATAGAGATCGCGGGCGGCATCGTTGACGATCAGGAATTTCAGCGTCTCGGGATCGTAGACCCACATCGGCGAGGGATGCGTCTCGAATAGCGACCGAAAGTCATCGTTCGGAGTGTCGGGCCAAACGGAATTCATGTGCGGATCGACCTAGCCAATTTGCGTTGAAATGATACGGAACGCGATAGTCATAATTAAAAAAGTTAAACAAAATCAAAATGCTATACTAGCTTAAACTTTAAGCAAAAGCTTACCAAATACGCAACCATGCGCTTTGTTTGTCAGCGACTTCCCGAAGAGGCGTAATATCGCCTTGAATGACCGGGGTGGTATTGATTTTCGCCGCCGATGAACAGGCTCAAATATGCTGAGCCTTGCCAAGTCCTGATAACAACGTCATTTTCCGCCAATCATGAAGATTGTCTCCCAAAAGGATCTCGAAGCAAATCTTGCGGCTCAGGCGCGGGAAGACGGTATCGACCTGAGCAATGCCGACCTCTCGGACATTGCGTGGCACGGCCTCGATCTGAGCGGGAAGACCATCGCTATGTCGGTTCTGCGGGGCGCGCATTTTTCCGGAGCGGAAGCACTGCATGGCTGCACCTGGATCGGCAACAGGATCGAAAACTGTAGGTTCGAGTCGGTATCGACCTCAAAGGCCGATATACTGGATTGCGAATTCAAAGCATGCACGGTGCACGCGATGCGGTTTTTCAGGGTCGACCTGTCCCGAACGACTTTCTCTTCCTGCAGCTTTGTCGATGTCGATTTTTCGGAAGCCGTCGCGATCCGGTTGCGGTTCGAAAATTGCAGTTTCGTCGACACCCGATTGACCAAGGATGTACTGTTCACCGGTGCTGGCAACTTCGAATTCTCGGCGGAAGGCAAATTGGAAATATAAGCTCCGTCCGATTTCTAAAACCGCCGCCAATGTCGCGAGAACTCATCCGTCTTGCCGATGGCATGAATGACGCCGTGCAGTTCCGCCAACCCCTTCAGACGCCCGATCAGTGAGTAGCCGGGATTGGTCGGCTTATCGACATCGTCAGCGATCAGATGGCCATGATCGGGGCGCATCGGGATCAGATGATCCGCACGGCCCTCGGCCCGACGCCGGGCCTCTTCCGCTAGTAGCGTGCGCAGAATGGCGTACATGTCGCTGCGGCCCTCGAGATGGGACGCTTCGACAAAGGAACCGTCCGGCTCGATCGCCACGTCGCGAAGATGGGCGAAATTGATGCGCGGCGCAAACTCGCGGGCAATGGCGAGCACGTCGTTGTCGGCACGCGAACCCAGAGAGCCGACGCAAAGCGTCAGGCCATTCGCCGGATCATCAACGCTGGTGACGATGCGGCGCAGATCCTCAGCCGTCGAGACCACGCGCGGCAGGCCGAACAGAGAAATCGGCGGGTCGTCGGGATGGATGGCAAGCCTTGCGCCAACCTCCGCCGCAACCGGCACCACTTCGCGCAGAAAATTGTCAAGGTTCGCCCGAAGATCGTCGGCCGTCACGCCGTCGAAGGCGGCAATCTCAGCACGAATGGCCTCCCGGCCATAGCTGTCCTCGCCACCGGGAAGACCGGCGATGATATTGCTTTCAAGCCGCTGAACCGCTTCCTCGGAAAGCCCCTTCAGCCGCTGCTCCGCGCGCTGCACAAGCTCCGGCGCGTAGCTCGTCTCGGCGCCTTTTCGGCGGAGAATAAAGACGTCGTAAGCGACGAATTCCACCATGTCGAAGCGAAGCGCCAGCGCCGTCGTCGGCATCTCGAAACGCAGATCCGTGCGTGTCCAGTCGACCACCGGCATGAAATTGTAGCAGATCGTCCTGATGTCGGAGCGGGCGAGATTGACCAGCGTATCCTTCCAGACGCCGATCGCCTTCGCAGCGCCAGCGCCACCAAGCTTGATGGCGCTCGGGATCGGGATCGATTCACAGACGCTCCAGCGCATGCCGGCCGCTGCCACGAGGGCCTTGCGCGCCTCGATCTCCTCCGGCGCCCATGTGCGCGAGTAGGAGATTTCGTGCAGCGCGGTCACGACGCCCGTCGCCCCGCCCTGGCGGGCGTGAATGAGTGGAACGAGATCCCTAGGCCCGAACCAACGCCAGCAACTCTCCATGTGATATCTCCTGATTTGTTGGTCAACATAATGCCAGATCCGAGATTGTCCATTCCATTGCCGCCCTTATCCCGCTTGACATCTCTTATTGACCAACAATATCCTCTTCGAGACGGAGGATGCATGGCGACGGAAATCGCAGAGATCGGGGACAAGGGATCGGCGGTAGACCAGGTGGTCGATGCGATCCGGCGGCTGATGCGTGAGCGCAATCTCGGCCTCGGCGACGCCCTGCCCTCGGAAATCGAGCTGGCGGCAATGTTCAACAGCAGCCGCAATACCGTGCGCGAAGCGATCCGCATGCTGAAGGCATACGGCATCGTCGAAAGCAGGCAGAAGGTCGGGGCCGTCATCACGGATCGGCGTCAGCAAGCGCTGATGGAGCAGTTCTCCTTCGCACTCGATATTTCCGCCGAAAGCTTCCTCGATATCCAGGGTTTTCGCCGACTGATCGAGGTCAATCTCTCCGATCTCCTGTTTGAACATATCGATGATGCCGGCATTGTGCGGCTGGAGGCGATCAACGATGCCATGAAGCTGGCGCCGGACCTTTCGGATGCCGCCGAATGCGACTTCAAGTTCCACGCCACGCTGGTGAGCCTTGCCGGCAATCAGACGGTGTCACAAGTCTATGGCATTCTGCAGCCATTGTTGCAGCGGCTGATGGAGGCGGGCAAGCGCTCCCGCGCCGCTATCGACAGCGCCTATGACGACCATCGCGACATCATAGCCGCACTGAAGCAGCGCGACCGCATTGCCTACGCCTATCACATGAACCGTCATCTTCACGCCGGATTGCAGTTCATCCAACCATCCAAAGAGCCACGGCAGATCTGACACAATCCATCTTATGACGGACCGACAAGCATGAAGACACTGGCACTCGACACCGGCTGGACGCTTTCCCGCCTTCGCGCACCCTCCACCGCCCCCTCCCTGCCCGCGACGATCCCGGCCACCGTGCCGGGCAATGTGCATGTCGACCTGCTATCTGCCCGGCTGATCACCGACCCCTATCTCGATGTCAACGAGATCTCCCAGGACTGGATCGGCCGCTCGGCCTGGCGATATCGCCTGGCCTTCGACTGGGATAGCGATGACGCAGATCGGGTTGATCTCTCCTGCCTCGGCCTCGATACGGCCGCCCGCCTGGAGCTGAACGGCGCACTGCTCGGTGAAACGAGCAACATGCACCGCAGCTACCGGTTCGATATTCGCGAGAAGCTCAAGGATGGCCGCAACGAGCTGATCATCGATTTCGAGTCCGCCTATGCCCATGGCGAAGCGGTGCGCGCAGCACTCGGCACCGCCGCCGACATCCCGGCCAACTATCCCGGCCCGAGCCACCTCATCCGCAAGATGGCCTGCAATTTCGGCTGGGACTGGGGTCCGACCGTCGTCACCGCGGGCATATGGAAGCCGGTTGCGATCGAGAGCTGGACGAAGGCGCGTTTGGGCACCATTCGTCCGGAAATTATCCTGCAGGGCTGCGACGGCGTCGCCCGCCTGCGCGTCGAGATCGAATGGGTCGCCGAGGGCATGGATAGCGCCGCACTCGTGATGTCGGTCGGCGGCAAGCGATCCGAGGTCCGCATCGCGCAGGGCGAAATGCATACGCTGGTGGAATGCCGGGTCGATAATCCGCAAGTCTGGTGGCCGCATGGACTCGGCGATCAGCCCCTCTACGATCTCGACCTCCAGCTTCTGGGGTCAGACGGCGCGGTGCTCGACCGCTGGCAACGGCGGGTCGGTTTCCGCTCCGTGCGGCTCGACACGACGCCCGATGAGATCGGCTCCGCCTTCACCCTCATCGTCAACGACGTCCCTGTCTTTGCCCGTGGCGCCAACTGGATTCCGGACGATTGCTTCCTGCCGCGTGTGACGCGGGAGCGCTATCGCGAGAGAATTGCCCAGGCCCGCGACGCCAATATGAATATCCTGCGCGTCTGGGGCGGCGGTATCTACGAGACCGATGCCTTCTACGAGGAATGCGACGCCGCCGGCATCATGGTCTGGCAGGATTTCCTCTTTGCCTGCGCCGCCTATCCCGAAGAGGAGCCGGTCTATAGCGAGATCGAGGCGGAAGCGCGCGAGGCGATTACCCGGCTGATGCCCTACGCTTCGCTGGTGCTCTGGAACGGCAACAACGAGAACATCTGGGGCTATTTCGATTGGGGCTGGCAGGATGTGCTCGCCAATCGTCCCTGGGGTGCCGGCTATTATCTCGACCTCTTGCCGAAACTTGTCGCCGAGATCGACCCGACGCGGCCCTATTGGCCGGGCAGCCCCTATTCCGGCTCGATGGATATCGCGCCGAATGCCGATGAGCATGGCTGCAAGCACATCTGGGATGTCTGGAACGAGGTCGGCTACGAGACCTACCGCGACTATATTCCGCGTTTCTGCTCCGAATTCGGCTGGCAGGCGCCGCCGACCTACGGGACGCTTGCCTCATCCGTGCGGGAGAAAGATCGGGCGCCCGCCTCGCCCGGTGTTCTGCATCACCAGAAGGCCACGACCGGCAACGACAAGCTGCTCAAGGGATTGGAAGGCTGGTTCCCCGCGCCGGAAAACTTCGACGACTGGCTCTTCGTCACCCAGCTCAATCAGGCGCGCGCCATCAGCTTCGGCGTCGACCACATGCGCTCGCATCGCCCCACCTGCATGGGCGCGATCGTCTGGCAGCTCAACGATTGCTGGCCAGTGACCTCCTGGGCGGCAATCGATGGCGGCGGCCGGAAGAAACCGCTCTGGTATGCGCTACGCAACAGCTACGCCCCGCATCTCCTCACCATCCAGCCACGCGGCGACGGCCTTGCCGCCATCGCCGTCAATGATGCCACCCTGTTCTGGCGCGTGCCCTTCACCGTCGAGCGTTTCGATTTCAACGGCACGCTTCTCGCCCATCATTCCGTCTGGCGCATCCTCTGCGACCGCTTCGAAAATGCCGAGATATCGATACCCAGGGACGTGGCGACACCCGGCGATCCGCAGCGCGAATTCCTGCGCGCCCGGCTGGGCGATTCAGAGGCCTGGTGGTTCTTCGAAAAGGACATGAAGCTGCAATATCCGCAGCCGCGCTTCGAAATAGAGGCCGCGCAAACCGCCGACGGTATAGCCGTCACGGTTACGGCGCAAACCTTCCTGCGCGATCTCTGCCTGTTTACCGACCGGATCGACCCGAATGCTGAGGTTGACGATATGCTGGTCAACCTGGTGCCGGGCGAGAGCAAGACGTTCCTCATCCAGGGCCTCTCGAAAGAGGCATGGGATGATGCCGATCTTTCCTCTGTGGTGCGAACGGCCAATCAGGTTGCGAGCACGATTCACCATCGTTGAGACGGAAACATTGTCACGAAAGATTGCGATCTCAGAGGGCAAATTGCCGCCTATGATCGCGCCGCACCTTGTGATCTAGTGCGCTCACCCGACCCATGAATCAGCGAGACACCGACTATGCCTTCGGAATCCCAGCGCAGCTTTCAGACGCCTCGGCGCGAAGAACTCGGTCTTTCCACGCTTACCAATAGCGCCGGCCTGTCCGCATCGGCTTTGCCGAACGGCACGCTGTTTGCCATCGATTTTGCCGACCAGCAGGGCGGCGTCATGGTCAACCAGGTGCTCGGATCGCCTGTCTATGGCGGCATCGGACGGCTTTATCTGCGCATCGGCGGCTCAAAGCCTGAAGTCGTCGAAATCGTCGGCCCGAAGGCGGTGGTCAGCTTCGGCCATGACGAGACGAGTTTTGGGTGGAGCGGCGAGACGGCAGGTGTCCGGCATACGGTGCGGCTACAGCTCCATCCCGGCGACACCGCCTGGTTCTGGCGGGTTTCGCTTGAGAATACGACGAACAAGCCAATTTCGGCCGATCTCGTGCTGATCCAGGATGTCGGCATCGGCGACCGTGGTTTCCTGATGAACAGCGAGGCCTATGCCTCGCAATATATCGATCATCACATCGCCACTCATCCCGCCTTCGGGCCGGTCGTGATGAACCGGCAAAATCTGAAGCAAGGCGGCGGGCGCAATCCGTGGCTGGCGCAGGGCTGCCTGGATGGCGCAGCCGCCTATGCCACGGATGCGATCCAGCTGATGGTGCCGGCTCCAAGCGGCGATGCCCCCATGGTGCCGGGTTTCGGCGAAAACCTGGCGAGCACGCGCCGGCAACACGAGGTCGCCTGCCCGGCGATCCAGTCGAAGCCGCTGACACTGGCACCAAAGGCGACTGCTACCACGACCTTCTTCGGTCTGCTCGTCGCCGATCACCCCTTGGCCTCCAGCGATGCCGATCTCGTCCGTCTCGATGCCTTGCCGCAGGCCCTCGGTCAGCTGACGGCGACGGATATTGCCTCGGAGACACCGGTTCGCAGCCTGGTGCAGGACGCGCCGCTGTTCGTGACCGAGCCGTTGGACGCCGCGACCATCGACCGGCTTTATCCCGAGCGCATGCTGGAAGAACGCATCGACGGCCAGCTCTCTTCCTTCTTCGTGCCGGAGGGATCGCTGAACCGTCATGTCGTGCTGCGCGAGAAGGAGCGCCTCGTGGCGCGCCGCCATGGCGCCATCGTCCGCAGCGGCCACAACATGCTGCTCGATGACCAGACTTTGGGCGCAACCTGCTGGATGCAGGGCATCTTCGCGGCGCAGCTCACCATCGGCAACACCTCCTTTCACAAGCTGTTCTCGATCTCCCGCGATCCCTACAATCTGACGCGGGCAAGCGGGTTGCGCATCCTCGTGGATCTCGGCGAAGGCTGGCGCCTGCTCGGCGTGCCCGCCGCTTTCGACATGGGTCTCAGCGATGTCAGATGGATCTACAAGCTTGCCGGCTGCACCATCACCGTGACGGCGGCAGCCTCGGGCGATGATCCCGCCATGCAGTGGAACGTCACGGTCGAGGGCAAGGCCTGCCGCTTCCTGGTGTTCGGCCATATCGTTCTCGGCGAGCGCGACTATGAAGCCGTCGCCAACATCGAAATCGATGCTGCGGCCAAGCAGATATCCTTCCGTCCTCAATCCTCCTGGCTTTGGGATCGCTATCCGCAGGCCGCCTATCATCTCGTTACCGCAACGCCGGATGCTTTCGAAGCAATCGGCGGCGACGAGCTTCTCTATGGCGACGGCATCTCACGCAACGGTCCCTTCATCGCGCTGAAATCACGCTCGACGCAAGGCTTCAGCTTTGCCGTCACCGGATCGATGACCGACACAGCCGCGGGTGAAGCCCTTGCCGCACGTTACAAGGCAGGCGTCAGCGCTGAGGACATGCTTGCGCCGGCACAAGGCTTCTGGAGCCATGTGACACGCGGCTTGCGCATCAAGGGCAGCGGACCGAATATTGTCGAGCAGGCGGTTATGCTGCCCTGGCTGGCGCATGACGCCATCATCCATCTGAGCGTGCCGCACGGCCTAGAACAATATACCGGGGCGGCCTGGGGAACGCGCGACGTCTGCCAGGGGCCGGTTGAATTCCTGCTCGCCTATGAACACGACGCCGAGGTGAAGCAGGTCCTGAGCACCGTCTTTTCCGAACAATACCGGGACCGGGGCGACTGGCCACAATGGTTCATGCTGGAACCCTATGCCAATATCCGCGCCGGCGAGAGCCATGGCGATATCGTCGTCTGGCCGCTGAAGGCGCTCTGCGACTATATCGAGGCGACGGGCGATATCACTTTCCTCGCCGAAACCGTTCCCTGGCGAGCCGATGACACCATGCAGCGGACGGAAGAGACCGCAACGATCTCCGACCATGTCGAAAAGCTGCTCGACACCGTGCGCAGCCGCTTCGTGCCCGGCACCAACCTGATCCGCTATGGCGAAGGTGACTGGAACGACAGCCTGCAGCCGGCCGATCCGCATTTGCGCGACTGGATGGTCAGCAGCTGGACCGTTTCGCTGCTCTACGAACAGCTCGTGCGCTATGCCGCAATCCTGACATTCGCAAGCCGGGACGAAGAGGCGCAGAGCCTCAAAGAGACTGCCGCCGCCATGCGCAGCGATTTCAATCGCCTGCTGATGCGCGACGGTATCGTCGCCGGCTATGGTGTCTTCGATCCGAGCCATGACGGCGTCGAGCTGCTGCTGCATCCGGCCGACACCCGCACCGGCCTGCATTTTTCGCTGATCGCGATGACGCAGCCGATGCTGGGCGGCCTGTTTACACCCGAGCAGCGGCACGACCACATGAAGCTGATCAGCGAGAACCTGCTCTTCCCGGATGGCGTCCGGCTGATGGAAAAGCCGGCGACCTATGCCGGGGGGCCGGAGACGCTGTTCCGCCGCGCCGAGTCCTCGTCCTTCTTCGGGCGCGAGATCGGCCTCATGTATGTGCACGCGCATCTGCGTTACTGCGAGGCGCTGGCTCTGGATAACGATGCCGAAGGCGTCTGGAGCGCGCTGGCGCTCGCCAATCCGATCTCGGTCAGCGGTCGGCTAGACCACGCGTCGCTGCGACAGCGCAACACCTATTTCAGCAGCAGCGATGCCGCCTTCGATGACCGCTATCATGCTTCGTCCGACTGGGATCGCGTCAAGGCCGGCGATATCGCCGTCGATGGCGGCTGGCGCATCTATTCGAGCGGCCCCGGCCTCTACACGAAGAGCCTGATCAACAACGTCCTCGGTTTCAAGCGGCACTTCGGCCAGCGTGTCCACAAGCCGCTGTTGCCAGCATCGGTTACCGTTTCCAAGGTCGAGCTGGATTTCAAGGCGTAATCAAAAAGGGGCCGCGTGTGGCGGCCCCTCTCCAGATTTTGCAATCAAGCAGCTGCGTCCCAGACCGGCGCGAGGCCATCGGGGCTGACGATCCGCCCCTTGGGCTCGGCAAGCGCATGGATCGCTGCCATTTCTTCCGCCGTCAGCTCGAAATCGAAGATTGCTGCATTTTCTTGGGCACGAGTCTCGGAGACCGTCTTCGACAGCACGACCAGCCCCTGCTGCACGATCCAGCGCAGGACGATCTGCGCGACGGATTTACCGTGCCGGCCTGCGATCGCCTTCAGAACCGGATCGTTCAGCACCCTGCCATCCGCCATGGCGTAATAGGCGGTGACGGACATGCCGAGACTCTTGGCCGTTTCGATCACCTGTGACTGGTCAAGATAGGGGTGATACTCGACTTGATTGGTGATAAGTGGCAGTTCGCTGAGCTTTGCCGCCTCCGTCATCAGCGCGCGGTTGAAGTTCGAGACGCCAATGTGGCGAACCTTGCCGGCCTTGGTAACGTCGTTCAAGGCACCGATCTGCTCGGCAACCGGCACGGCGTCGTTCGGCCAATGGAGGAGGAGGAGATCGACATAGTCGGTCTTCAGCTTCTTCAGACTTTCATCGACCGAAGCGACGAAGGCCGCATGCTTATAATGTTCGACCCAGACCTTGGTCGTCAGGAAGAGATCGGCGCGGGCAAGGCCGGAGCGCAGGATGCCCTCCCCGACCTCGGCCTCGTTGCCGTAGATCTGGGCGGTATCGATATGTCGGTAGCCGTTGTTCAGCACATACGACACCATGCGTTCGGTATCGGGGCCGGGCACGCGGAAGGTGCCGAAGCCGAGAGCTGGGATCGATGCGCCATTGGCGTTGACGAGATGCATGGGATTTCCTTTCAATTGCAGACTGATCAGGCGGCGCAGGAAGCGCTTTGCGCCACAGGGGCCGAGCGGCGGTCGAGAACGCCGCTCCAAAGGGTGAGGACGAGGGCAGCGACGACCAGGATCGCGCCGACCCAGGGCGTAGCGCCGAGGCCAAGCGAAGACTCCACCACCAGCCCGCCGATCCAGGCACCGGCGGCAATGCCCAGGTTAAAGGCGGCGATGTTAAGCGCCGAGGCGACATCGACGGCTGCGGGGCGAACCTCGCGGGCAAGCTGGACGACATAAAGCTGCAGGCCCGGTACGTTGGCGAAGGACAGAAATCCGAGGGCGGCGAGCGTCGGAATGGCAAGCCAGGGCGAAACGGCCGTAAAGCTGAAAAGCACGAGCACGATCGCCTGGGCGAGGAAGAGCCATGTCAGCGCCTTGACCGGATTGCCATTGGCAAGCCGCCCACCGACGACATTACCGATAGCGATGGCGATGCCATAGAGCACCAGGATCAGGCTGACGGCGGAGGCGGCAAAGCCGGTCACGTCCTGCAGGATCGAGGCGAGGAAAGTAAACGCGACGAAGGTGCCGCCGTAGCCGAGCGCCGTCATGGCAAAGACGATCAGCAGGCGGGCGCTTCCAAGCACGCGAAGCTGTTCGCCGATACCCGCCGGCGGCGCCTTCTTCAGGTTCGACGGCAGCAGCAGGGCGATACCGGCAAAGGCGATGACGCCGAGCAAGGCTACAGCGGCGAAAGTTGCGCGCCAGCCGAAGGTCTGGCCGATGAGCGTACCAAGTGGAACGCCGGTCACGATCGCGACCGTCAGCCCCATGAACATCATGGCGATCGCCGAGGCGCGACGGTTTTCCGGCACGAGATCGGCGGCGATGGTCGAGCCGACGGAGAAGAAGACGCCATGGGCGAAGGCCGAGAGCACCCGGGCGACGAGCAGGAACTCGTAGCCGGTGCTCAACGCCGCCATGCCGTTGCCGACAATGAAAAGCGCCATCAGTCCGAGCAACAGCGGCTTGCGCTCGATGCGGCCGGTGAGCGCCGTCAGGATCGGCGCGCCGAAGGTGACGCCGAGCGCGTAGACGCTGACGATGAGGCCGGCAAGCGGCAGGGTGATGTGAAGATCATTCGCGACGGTCGGCAGCAGGCCGACGATAACGAATTCGGTGGTGCCGATCGCATAGGCCGCGATCGTCAAGGCAAAGAGAGCGAGTGGCATGAGATGACCCGATCGAAAAGGCATCCGGACTCATCCGGTTGCGCTGGTTTTTGTTCGGACAGAATATGGGCTCAAGACATTCGTTCGATAATCACCTATATAAACTCAACACTTGTGAATTGAATTCAAAGTAACGAGGCAAAGGGTGGATAATCGCGCCGGGGAAATGGATGTCTTCGTCCAGGTGGCCGAGCTTCGCAGCTTCTCGGCGGCCGGGCGGAAATTGCGCCTGTCGCCCTCCGCCGTCAGCAAGCTCGTCACCCGTCTTGAGGACCGGCTCGGCACGCGCCTTCTGGTACGTACCACCCGCTCGCTGCAATTGACACCGGAAGGCGAGGTCTATCTCGAACGGGCGCAGGCGATCCTCGCGGATATCCAAGAGGCCGAGCGCATGGTCGCCGCGGGCGGAGCGGCAGTGCCCCGCGGCCGGCTGCGTGTCAGCGCCTCGGTTGCCTTCGGCGTGTGCTATGTCGTGCCGCTCATTCCCGAGTTCCTCACGCTCTATCCGGAGGTCGAGCTGGAGATATCGCTGAGCGACAGCGTCATCGATATCATCGGCGAGCGCGCCGATGTCGCCATTCGCGTCGGATCGCTGCGCGACAGCTCGCTGAAAGCCCGCAAGCTGCTCGAAAGCCGCCGCGTCATCGTGGCGTCCCCGGCCTATATCGAAAGGAAAGGCCGGCCGGCGACGCCGGATGATCTCGATCATCACAATTGCCTGACCTTCAACTTTCGGCCGACCGCCGAGGGCTGGTCATTTCGCGATCCGCACACCGGCTCCGTATCCGTCAAACCCGTCTTCGGCAATCTCCAGGCCAACAATGGGCCGACCGTGCGCAGCCTCTGCCTGGAGGGCGTGGGGCTTGCCCGTGTCGGCCAATTCCATGTCCAGCCGGATCTCGACGCCGGACGTCTGGTGCCGGTGCTGGAGGACTTCAATTCGGAGGATATCGAGATGATCCACGCCGTCTATGCCGGCCATGATCATCTTGCCGCCCGCATCCGCGCCTTTATCGACTTCCTGGCCTCGCGAATCGCGTAAAACGACCCTGAAATCCTCAAGCCAGAGAGCAAGATTTGGAAACGGCGCTTTACCTCCCGATCAAGAATTTCCTTGAGACGGCCGGCTACATGGTGAAGGGCGAGATCGGCAATTGTGATCTCGTCGGGCTCAGCGATGGCGAGCCGCCGGTCGTCGTCATCTGCGAGTTGAAGCTGAGTTTCAATCTCGAACTCGTGCTGCAGGCCGTCGACAGGGCTTCGGCCAGCGACGAGGTCTGGATCGCTGCCCGCGTCTCGGCAAAGGGCAAGGGACGGGAAAGCGACCGCCGCTTTCGCGATCTCTGCCGCCGGCTCGGCTTCGGCATGCTGGCGGTCTCCGATAGCGGTCTGGTCGACATCATCGTCAGTCCGGTGGCACTGATGCCGCGCAAGAATCTCCGCAAGCGTTCGCGTCTTGTCGAGGAACATCGGCGGCGCAAGGGAGATCCCGCCTTGGGCGGCAGCACGCGCTCGCCGATCATGACCGCCTATCGCCAGCAGGCCCTCGCCTGTGCCGCCGCCATCCAGGGTGGCCTGCAACGCCCAAAGGATATTCGCGCCAGCACCCCAAAAGCCGCCCAAATCCTGCAGGATAATGTCTATGGCTGGTTTGAACGCGTCGATCGCGGGATTTACAGTTTAACCGCGCTTGGTGTGGAAGCGTTGGCCCGCTGGCCACAGACGGAAACCTCTTGAGCAGAAAGATGGAAAAATTCCGGCAAAGTCGCATTAAATTTCGGTAATATTCTTAAATTTTTGCAATAAAAACATGATCAATATTTAATTTGTAAAACACAATTGGCGGATCATATTAATCATCAGCGCCAATTCTTTTTTATACTTTGCGTTCCTCAGTAAAATCTGGAAGCAGAGGCTCCCGGAAGGAGTTGGCGTCCACCCATTCGACGCCCGGTCCCTGACATGGACCCAAGACGCCATATCGCCAACGATCTCGTAAGGGACTTTTGCCATGTCATCTCTTCTTCGCAAACATCGTGCTGCAGCCATTGTCGGCGCGGCCATCATCGTCGGCGCTGGCGCCCTGCCCTTCGCCTTCAACGCCTCCACTGTCGCTTCGGCCGCCGAGCCTAGCGGCATCATCGCACCCGGCGGCTCCTTCGCGCCGATCGTCGACGCCGACAAGCCGGCCGTCGTCACCGTCACCACGACGATGAAGGCGACCGACACCAGCGCGGATACCAGCAATTCGCCGATGGACGAGCAGTTCCGCCAGTTCTTCGAGAACCAGGGCATTCCCATCCCGCAGCAACAGGCGCCTCAACGTCATCAAAGCCAGAGTGCCATGGCGCTCGGCTCCGGCTTCATCATCAGCCCTGACGGCATCATCGTCACCAACAATCACGTCATTGAAAATGCCACCAACATCAAGGTGACGCTGGATGACGGCACCGAACTGCCGGCCAAGCTCCTCGGCGCCGACGCAAAATCCGACCTCGCCGTTCTGAAGATCCAGGCACCGAAGCCGCTCGCCACCGTCGCCTGGGGCGATTCCGACAGGCTGAAGCTCGGCGACCAGATCCTGGCGATCGGCAACCCGTTCGGCATCGGCACGACGGTCACTGCCGGCATCGTCTCGGCTCGCGGCCGTGACCTGCATAGCGGCCCCTATGACGACTTCATCCAGATCGACGCGCCGATCAACCACGGCAATTCCGGCGGCCCGCTGGTCGACCGTGAAGGCAATGTCGTCGGCATCAACACCGCCATCTATTCGCCGAATGGCGGTAGCGTCGGCGTCGGTTTCGCCATCCCGTCTGACGAAGCCAAGGCGATCGTCGCCAAGCTGGAAAAGAACGGCTCCATCGATCACGGCTATCTCGGCGTCGCCATTCAGCCGGTCACGTCCGATATCGCCAATGCCGTTGGACTGTCGCAGCCGCAAGGCGCTCTGGTCGCCAGCGTCAACGACGGAACGCCAGCCGCCCGCGCCGGTATTAAGAGCGGCGACATCGTCACAGCCGTCAATGATGAAACCGTGAAGACACCCAAGGATCTGTCGCGCCTGGTCGCCGATCTCTCCCCAGGCGACAAGCGCTCGCTCACCGTCTGGCGCGATGGCAAGAGCATGGACGTCAATGTCACCATTGGTGGCAATGACGATGGCAAGCAGGCAGCCAACGACAGCGGTGACGGCAAGGTCCTGCCCTCCAACCAGCCGAGCATCGGCGTCGGTCTCGCCAACCTGACCCCTGATCTGCGCGAACAGCTGAACCTGCCCCACAGCGTCCAGGGCGCCGTCGTCGCCAGCGTCAACCCGGACAAGTCGGCCGCTGCCGTCGGTATCCAGGCCGGTGACGTCATCGTCTCGGTCAACGACCAGCCGGTCCATAATGCCCACGATGTTCAGAGCGCGGTCGCAGAGGCCGGCAAGGCGGGCCGCAAGTCCGTCCTGCTGCTGATCGAACGCGGCGGCGACAAGACCTTCGTGGCCGTACCGTTCTCGGCCGCTTAAAACCAGGCAAGTCATCGATAGCCCCGCTTCTGGCAACGGACGCGGGGCTATATCTTTTTCTGGAATCGTCGATAGCGATGGGCGATCATTTCCACAGAAGGCATGTTTCCGTCTCACACCCTGATCTTTTTGTCCAAACTCTGCCTTGGTGATGATAAAGAAGAAAGAGAGCGGCGGACATCCACCGCCCACCGGCGGGCTTGCATCCTGCTGATAACATCGATGGCATAAGGGCTTCAGGACTTTGGTCGGGGCTGAGCGGCAGCAGGAGTTGGAGTGACCGATCCATACGACATTCTCGGCGTCGGGCGCGATGCGAGCGACGAGCAGATCAAAGCGGCCTATCGCAAGCGGGCGAAAGGGGCGCACCCTGATTCCGGCGGCGATGCCGAAGCCTTCGGGCGACTGAAGAAGGCCCATGAGTTGCTTCTGGACCCCGTGCGCCGCAAGGTCTTCGACGATACCGGCTACGATGTCGAACTGACCGACGCCGTCGACCTGCAGGCGCTGGTCGCCATCGAGAAGCTGATCACCGACATGGTTCTGGACGAGCGCGAGCCGGGAACCTTCGATCCGGTCGCCCATATGCGCGCCAGTCTCCTGGAAGAAATCCGCAAGGCGAATTTCAGCAAGAGCGAGCTGGAACGCCATTCCGACCGCATCCGTCTTCATCTGGATCGCCTGGGCAAACGCCCCGGCAAGGATGTCGTCGGCCATATGCTGCGTGCCCGCATCAAGGCTATCGCCACGGCGATCGGCGAAACGGACGCCAAGATCGGCGCCACCGAGCGCGCCTGCGATATGCTCGACGGTTACCTCTATGTGATGGACACGCCGATGCTTGAGGACGAGGACGGCGAACCGGAAATCGAATGGGATGAGGCGGTCGAGGCCCGTTCCGCCGCCCAGTAATCTCCCGGAGTGATATGCCTCCTCCGCTGCCGGAACTTTCGACCGGCAATCGGGTTTTCCTTCCATGTTGTTGTCGAAATCCGATGGCGCCATGCGACCAGCATCGGCGCAACGGATCACACAGGGAGGATATCATGATCAATGAAGACGGTTATGTGCCGGCATCCGAGTTGGCACAGAGGAACGGTGTCCGATTTCCGAACGAGAGCATCGAATACCGGCAGGCGCGTGACGCGCTGCTCGCCGAGGAGATCGAGCTTCGCCGCCATATCGAGCGCGTCGCGGCGCAACGGCGGGCGCTGCCGCCCGGCGGGATCGTGAAGAAACATTACCAATTCATCAGCCCCGATGGCCCCCTCGACTTCGCCGATCTGTTCGACGACAAGGAGAGCCTGCTGGTCTACAGCTTCATGTTCGGCCCGGAACGGACACGGCCCTGCCCGATGTGCACATGTCTGCTCTCGGCCTTAGAAGGCGAAGTGCTCGACATCGAGCAGCGGATGGCAATCGCCGTCGTGGCCCGGTCGCCGATCGACAGGCTGATGGATTTCAAGCGGGAGCGCGGCTGGCGCAATCTGCCGCTCTATTCCGACCCGACCGGTGAGTATAGCCGCGACTATCGCGCGCTCGGCCCGGGCGGCAGCGACGATGCCGCGGTCAATGTCTTCACGCGGCGGGACGGAACGATCCGGCATTTCTGGGGTGAAGAAATGGGTCCGGTGACGGCCGATCCCGGTCAGGATCCGCGCGGTGCCCCGGACCTCATGCCGCTTTGGACGATCCTCGACATGACGCCCGAGGGACGGGCAAGGGACTGGTATCCGAAGCTCTCCTACGGACGCGCGTGACCGGCGCATACTATCCGTCGGCCACGCCAATCGGCTAGCGACGAAGGGGATGACATCGGTCAGCACGTCGGCTATAAATTCGACGCGACTCATGAAGGAGGCTCGTTCGATGAGAAATTTCGGCACCCATAAACGCTGAACAGCGCTGCCGGATGTGGACTGCTGTTCTGTCCATTCTTGTCTGATCCTGTCTTCTCCCATGCCCATGGAGGGCATTCATGCTTCGTCGCTTCTTCTCCTATTATGCGCGTTACAAGACGCTGTTTTTCCTTGATTTCGGCTGCGCCGTCGTCGCCGGCCTGCTCGAACTCGGCTTTCCGCTGGCGGTCAAGCTCTTCGTCGATCAGTTGTTGCCGGGCCGTGACTGGGGCCTGATTGCAGCAACCACCGCGGTGCTGCTGATGGTCTACGCGCTGTCGACCGGCCTGTCGGCGATCGTCAATTATTGGGGCCATGCGCTCGGCATCTCGATCGAATCCGACATGCGCCGCCAGGCCTTCGAGCATATCCAGAAGCTCTCCTTCCGTTATTTCGACAACAACAAGACCGGGCATCTGATCACCCACGTCACCAAGGATCTCGAGGAAGTGGGTGAAATCGCCCATCACGGCCCCGAGGACCTGTTCATCGCGATCATGACCTTCATCGGCGCCTTTCTGCTGATGTTCTCAGTGCATTGGAAGCTGGCGCTGCTGACGACGACCATCGTGCCCTTCATGACCTGGTTGGTCAGCCGCTACGGCGCCAAGATGACCAAGAATTCGCGCAGCCTGTTCGGCAAGGTCGGCGACTTCAACACGCGCATGCAGGAAACCGTCGGCGGCATCCGCGTGGTCAAGGCTTTCGCGAACGAGACATACGAAAGCCAGCTATTTGCCGGCCATAACGAGGATTACAAGGCCACCAAGCTGGATGGCTATGCTTACATGACGGCCGGCATAGCACTGAGCTATTTCAGCACGCGCGTGGTGCAGCTCGTCGTCATGATGGCCGGGACCTGGTTCGTCATATCGGGAGAGCTGAGCTATGGCGGCTTCATCAGCTTCCTGCTTCTGATCAACGTCTTCTTCCGCCCGATCGACAAGATCACCTCGGTGATCGAGACCTATCCGAAGGGTATTGCCGGCTTTAAGCGCTTCCTGTCACTGATCGACACGCAGCCCGACTTGGCCGACCGGCCGAATGCGATGGAGGTCAAACATCTCAAGGGCAATATCACCTACAAGGATGTCAGCTTCGGCTATTCGGAGCACGGCACGATCTTCGCGGACCTGAACCTGATGATCGCGGCCGGCGAGACGGTGGCCTTCGTCGGTGCTTCGGGAACAGGCAAAACGACGATCTGCTCGCTGCTGCCGCGTTTTTACGACGTGACGGGCGGCAGCATCACCATCGACGGCATCGACATCCGCGATATGACGCAGGCCTCCCTGCGCAGCCAAATCGGCATCGTGCAGCAGGACGTATTCCTGTTCGGATCGACCATTCGCGAGAACATCGCCTATGGACGGCTCGGTGCGAACGATCAGGAAATCATGGAGGCGCTGCGCCGCGCATCGCTCGATGAATTCGTGCTGTCGCTGCCCGATGGTTTGGACACGCCGACCGGCGAACGTGGCGTGAAACTCTCAGGCGGCCAAAAGCAGCGCCTCGCCATCGCCCGCATCTTCCTCAAGAACCCGCCGATCCTCATCCTCGACGAGGCAACATCGGCGCTCGACACGGCCACCGAATACGCCATCCAGCAGGCGCTGGCCGACCTGTCGACGGGGCGCACAACTCTGGTGGTGGCACACCGGCTTGCCACCATCCGCAACGCCGACCGTATCATCGTCATGGGACCGACCGGTATCGTCGAGCAAGGCACACATGCCGAACTCTTGGCCCGCGACCGCGCCTATGCCCGGCTGCACAACGCCCAGTTCGGAGCCTTGGTATAAGAGCAACCTTCAGAACGAATTGACGATATCGCCGCCGGTGCGCATTTGCTGGACCATCAGATGCGCATGGTAGTGCATCGCGCATTTGATCGCGTAGATCTGCAGAACGACCGGCGAGCGGCGGCGCAGCAGGAGCTTCCAGAGGCGCTGCCGATAGATATTGCGCAAGTCCGCCTCCGGCACCCGCCGCATCAATCTCGTGAAGATGCCAATAGCCTCCAAGGCCCACATCACATTGAGGGCCACCAGGCGGAGAGGATGGCGCCGCAGATGCCGCAGGCGCGTCCGCTCCGGCTGGATACGAGCATCGAGATAAAGCGCGTCCAGCCGGTCGAAATAGGCGGCGGGCTGGTGAAGGTCGCTGAGCACGGCGAGATAGCCGTTGCGCAGGGTCTCGCGACTGAGATTGAGTGGGATGACATTGGTGCCGTAGGCCGGGGGATCGGCATGATCGAGCCGCCCCTCCTGTTCTAGGCGCGTATACAGCGGTGTCTTCGGGATCGCGGCCAGCATGCCGATCATGGCGTTGACGATCCGCGCGTCCTTGATGAAGACGCGCTGGGCTTCGAAGATTGTCGCGTCGTCGCTGTCGAAGCCGAGGATCATGCCGCACCAGACTTCCATGCCGGTCTGCTGGATCGCGTGGATCTTATCCAGCATCGTCCCGCCTTTTCTCAAGTTCTGCAGCTTCTTGGTCTCGCGCAACGCCTCTTCGTTCGGCGTCTCGATGCCGACGAAGACGACGCGGATATTGGCGTCGACCATGAGCTGCATCAGCTCGGCATCGTCGGCAAGATCGATCGAGGCTTCCGTGAGGAACGTCATCGGATAATGGTGACGCTCCTGCCAGGCGACCACCTCGCGGAGAACCTCCTTGATCGCCTTCTTGTTGCCGATGAGATTGTCGTCGACGATGAATGCCGTATCCATTCCCACCGCCAGCAATGCCTCAATTTCAGCGATGATCTGCACGCTGGTCTTGATCCGCGGCTTTCGCCCGAACACGACGATGATATCGCAGAAATCGCAGGTGAACGGACAGCCCCGCGAGAACTGGATGCTGCCGACCGCATAATCATCCATCTTCAGAAGATCGAAGCGCGGAACCGGCACCGTGCTCATATCCGTCTTGCCGGACTGTTCGTAACGCTCAGTGTGGCGCCCTTCCTTCCATTCGAGAAGAAATTGCGGCCAGGTCTCTTCGGCCTCACCGATGAATTTGACGTCGATTAGCCCGTCAAAATAATCCTCCTTCACCGTCACCCACGGCCCGCCGACGACGATGAAACAATGACGCGCTCTGAGCGCGGTGAGGATTTCCGTCATCCGGAAACGCTGAACGATCATACCCGTCAGCGCCACGATGTCTGCTTGAGCACAGAGATCGTAGTCGATCGGCTCGACATTCTCATCCACCAGCGTGACGGTGTGCTCGGCAGGCGTCAGCGCCGCCAGCAGAGGCAGACAGGCAACGGGAAGATTTGCCTTCACGTCGAACAGCGGCAGCGCGTGTTCAAGCCCCCAATAGGAGGTTTCGAAGCGAGGATTGATAATAACGATATGAGCCATGAATTACACCGCCCCATGACCTAGAAGACCCTGATCGGCATTCGCGAAGGCTGTATTTCAATGCGGTTCCGGTGCCCCAAATCAAACAGGGCAAGTGTTCGATACCGTCGCGTCGAGCATTAGCAGCCGTAGATGAGCTGAGGATTAAGTTCGGACGGAGACTGCGAAAGGGAAAATAGCCGGCTTCTGTCCGTACCGTGCAAACCGCAAGAATTGAAGCGACGGAAATCTGCTTATGATTCTTGCTTTGTACACCGGCGACAGGAGTACTTGGCCTTTGCCAAGGGGGCGTGTGGTTCATCGAACGAGAACGAAATGGGCGTCAGGAACTATTTGATCGAGGGCATTTCCGGGACTGGCAAGACCTCAGTCGCCACCGAGCTGCAGCAGCGCGGTTACCACGTCATCCACGGTGACCGTGAATTGGCTTATCAAGGCGACCCTCAGACG
This sequence comes from Rhizobium rhizogenes NBRC 13257, assembly GCF_000696095.1. Lineage (GTDB taxonomy): Bacteria > Pseudomonadota > Alphaproteobacteria > Rhizobiales > Rhizobiaceae > Rhizobium > Rhizobium rhizogenes. The sequence goes on from NZ_BAYX01000024.1 coordinate 34,836, forward strand.
GGCGTGCCGCTTGACAGCTCTGCGCAGAGGCAGAACATTCCGGACGTGGCCTTTGGCCACGAGCACCACATTTGGGATGTCGACAAAGTCAAATCCCTCGTGGCCGATCGAAGCCACGCGATTTCCTTTTTCTGCGGCGGCTCAAGGAATTTTCATCATTTTATTGATTTGTTTGACGGGGTTTTCGTTCTCGACGTCGATTTGGACACGTTGAAGAGGCGGCTTGCCAGCAGACCTGAAGACGAGTTTGGCGGAAAACCAGCCGAGCGAGACGTGGTTCTGCGACTGCATGCAACGCAAGAAGACATTCCCAACAACGCCACGACCATTGACGCCGCTGCGCCGCTCGCCTCCGTTGTCGACGATATTCTATCGAAATGCGGAGAGATCGGCTAACGGCCGGCGCCCGTAAGTTTCGCAACAAATGAGAACACACCGCAAAAAATGCTTGGGTATCATCGTCGGGCTATGTGCCGCACGAGAACCAAGGTTAGCGGTTGCGACCTGGCCAACTTCAAGCATCTCCACAGGAGATTGCACATGTCAGGAACGGATAAAGGATATGCCAATGAAGATCGCCTTCATCGCGCTGGGTATGACAGCAGTCATGACGATGGGTCTCATCACGCCCGCCGTTGCTCAAGTCGTTATCTATAACGATCAATCACCGGATGGCGATTCCGACCAGAGCGACAGCCAGACCGAGGCCAACTTTCTTCATGCCTGGAACCGCCATCACGACTCGTCCAACCGTTGGGGAGAGCCCCGCGGCAACTACGGCCCGAACGATGTCATCCAATTGCTGGAGAGACGCGGTTATAGAGTGAGAGACGTCAACGACGTGGGCGAGCGCTTTCTGGTCAGGGCAACGCGCGACGGCGACAAGCTCCTGGTGAGCGTATCCCGGAGAGGCGAAATCATGGGTGTCGTCCACGATCGCGAGTATTGACACCAAGCAGATACTGCTGCCGCGGCAAAACGCTACGGCAGCAGAGACCCGAAGAGCGGTAAAACCGCTATCCCTTCTTCAGCTTCCAGCTTCTGACCTCGAAGGGCAGGATATCCGGGCCTGCATCGCGCTTGGCAGGCTCTTCCATCAGATTGACGGCTTCAGCGACATGCCAGCCGCTTGCGGGCTGGACGCTCAGTCCGCCGCGCCGGCCGGCCGGCTCGTAGACGCGCAGCACAAGCCCATCCCCCTCTTCAGCCGGCTTGATGGCCGAGAGCGCAACTGGCGTGCCTGTTACGACGACCGGAGCAAGCGTCGTTCCCGCAAGATTGGCGGCAGTGGTCGCCACTAGCGGCTGGTTCAAATCGTCGGCCTCCTCGCGCACGCCGCCGGAATGCCACACGCCGGCATGCGGCAGCAGCGCATAGGTAAATTGCTGCCCGCCCTCGTCCGCCAGCGGATCGGGATAGATCGGCCCACGCACCAGGCTGATGCCGAGCACGTTGCCACGGGCGCTATGGCCGTATTTGGCGTCGTTCAGCAGCGCAACGCCGAAATCCGGTTCGCTCAAATCCACGAAACGATGGGCGACGGCTTCGAACATCGCCGCGTCCCAGCTCGTATTGGTGTGTGTCGGGCGGCTGACGACGCCATAGGCACATTCGAACGTCGCGGTACGAGCTCGCACCGCGACCGGATTAAGCGCGCGCAAGAAGGTGCGACGGTCGTGCCAGTCGATATGGGTCTCGATATCCAGCCGCATGGCGTTGGCGGTCAGCACGTAATGCTGCACGACGCTCGAATCGCGGTAGCGATGGACGACCTTAATCGCCGCGCGATGCGGGCCGCTTTCGACAAGCTCGATGCTTTCGGGCCGGTCGAGGCGGACGCCCTTTTCCGGATAATCGGCGTCGATATCCCAGGCATCCCAATTGCGCGGCTTGTCGACGGGATAGATCCAGAGCTGATTGGCCGGCTCGGCCAGTGCCTCGCGGCCGGTGGCCTTGTGCACGAGGCTCTGGATCGCGCCATCGGCGTCGATGACGGCAATAAGATGCTCGTTTTCCAGTCGGTTCGCCTCAGCGTGCAATCCGCCAGCCGGCTTCAACGCGACACGATCCAGCACCTGGACGGAGAGCGGCGCGATGATATCGCCGGTGGACAGAACCGTGCCATCAGCGAGCGTAACACGCAGAGGCCGTGCATCCAGCGACGGATTGGCGACGACCAGCGCATCCGCGACCCCACCCTTCGGCAGGACCGCCACGACGGCATCCATGGCCTGCTTTTGAGCCGCCTTGGCATGATCGATCACTTCGGTAAGCTCGCGCTCGGCATCCTGATAGACCTCGCGGATACTCGATCCCGGCAGGATATCGTGGAACTCGTTCTTCAGCGTCACGCGCCAGTCCGGTTCGAGGCTGCGCGGCGCTTCGGCGCCCGCCATATGGGCGATCGAGCCCAGGGATTCAGCGGTGATCAAGGCGCGCTCGGCCCTGCGATGCAGACGCTTGACACCGCTCTGGCTGGTCAGCGTCGCGCGATGCAGTTCGAGATAGATCTCGCCCGACCAGGCCGGCAGCTGCTTTTCCCCGGCAGTACGGTGGGCGCCGGTGAAGAAATCGCCGACCTTGCCCCAGCGCGCCTTCGGAATGGCCGGGAAACTACGCAACTGCTCCTCGCGCTCCACCATCTCCGGCGTCACGCCGCCGCCGCCATCGCCATAGCCCACCGCCAGAAGCGACGTGTCCTGCAGCGTCTTGGCGCGGAAGTTCTTCCACGTCGGCAGATAGCAATCCGGCCGCACGAAGCCGTTATAGCCTTCCATGGGATTGTCGAAGACATGCGCCAGCACGCGGCTGCCGTCGAGCCCTTCCCACCAGAAGAGGTCATAGGGAAACTTGTTGGTCTCGCTCCAATTGACCTTGATGGTGAAGAAGCTCTCGATGCCGCCCTGGCGCAACAGTTGCGGCAGGGCGCCGGAGAAGCCAAAGCAATCCGGCAACCAGCAGACCTTATGCCGTGCGCCGAAGGTTTTCTCGAAATAACGCTGGCCATAGAGGATCTGCCGCACCAGGCTTTCGCCCGTCGGCATGTTCGTGTCCGGCTCGACCCACATGCCGCCGATCACTTCCCAGGTACCATCGCCGACCTTCTCCTTGATCCGGGCGAACAGTTCGGGATCGTCGGCCTCCATCTGCGCGTAATAATGCGCCGTCGATTGGTTGAAGCGGAAGTCGGGCGAGCGCTCCATCAGCGACAAGGCGGTGTGGAAGGTACGGCGCATCTTGCGACGCGTCTCGTCATATGGCCACAGCCAGGCAAGATCGATATGGGCGTGTCCAGTGAGCAACAATTCGCCATTCTGCGGATAACGCTCCTGCAATGCCTTGAGGCGGGCAAGCAGCGCATCATGGGCTGCGACCACGGTCGCACGCTCTCCCTCGGACAGTCCTGCCGGACTTTCCGCAAGCTCCGGCAATTCCCAGATCTTCTGCTGCTGCTCGGCATTCGCCGTACGCGCGATATAGGAAGCCGTCGCGGATGGCCAGTCGAGGCTGCGCAGCGCCGTCTCGGCGGCATCGAGCATATGTGGCACGACTTCATGATCCCGTAGCGCCTCGATGGCTTCGACGATCTGCCGCAGCAGGAGGTGCAGCCTGTGCACCGGTAGGTCGATCCAGCCGAGCTGCGCCCGGTTCAGCTTCGGCTGCCGGTTCTGTTCGCCGAACGGAAAGCGGGCAACGCTGTCGGTCGCAATCGAGAAACTGCGGCCTTTCAGCGGAAACTCCTGATGATAGGGGTCGAGGCCGAAACTCTCGCTCTCCCCTCCCGCAAAGGCAAGCGTGATCAGGCTCTCGCCGCCAAGATCGAGTTGTAACCGCGTCTCCTCCAGCGGCCAGTCGGCAGGCACCGTCGCCTGCGAGGCAAAATGCACCACCCCCTTGCGATGCGGCCAAGCTTGGCCAATGGCGATTTCCGCGCCTTCAAAGGTCCAGTTGTCGATGGCGAGCACTGTGTGCACACGCCAATGGCTGAGTTCGGCGGTACGGACCTTGAGACGGTCTAGGCGCTGGGCAAGGGTGAGCGGCATGGCATGTCCTACATGATTGATATCAGCCGGGACCGCACCGGCGGCCGTGGCGTCGAAATGAGGCATTGCAAGGCAAGAAAGGTGGGAATGGCCGTCCCGGTCGGGATCAGGCGAACATAAGCGGCGAAGATAGATGGAGAGAATCGCCGAAATGGCGTTCCTCGGCCGCGGTTTTGATGGTGGTGCTCATTCGACGGTCTCCTCCTCCTGCATGAAGCAGGCATAGACTATGGCGAAGACCTGCCCGATGGCCAGTCTGAAAATGGAGGTAAAATTTTAGACTTGGCGATCTGCACGGAAGGGTCAGACGGCAATAGCTGCGTCTACTTCGACCTGCCAGGAGATTGGCCGCGCATGTAGGTGTTCGGCGGGGCAGCGAGCCCCGCCTCTGTCATTCAATGCCTCGGTATGCGCGGCAGGAAGATCGTGAACAGACCGAGCAGCGGCAGATACGAGCAGATCATATAGACGAAGGGGATGCCGTGCGTATCGGCGAAATCGCCGAGAAGAGCAGCACCCAGCCCGCCAGCCCCAAAGGCGAAGCCGAAGAAGATGCCGCCAATCAGCCCGACCCGGCCCGGAATCAGCTCCTGTGCGAAGACCACAATTGCCGGGAACGCGGAGGCCAGTACCAGCCCGATCACCACCGTCAGCACACAGGTCCAGAACAGGTTCGCATAGGGCATCATCAGCGCGAACGGAATGACGCCGAGGATCGAGAACCAGATCACGAAGCGTGCTCCGAAACGGTCACCGAACGTGCCACCCAGGATCGTTCCGGTCGCGACAGAGCCCAAGAAAAGGAACAGCATCAGCTGCGCGTCGCGCACGTCGAGATGGAACTTGTCGATGACGTAGAAGGTGAAATAGCTGGAGATGCTCGCCATGTAGACATTCTTCGTCGCCGTCAGCAGGATCAGGATCGCCAGCGCCCAGATCGCCTTGTTGCGCGCGATCGGCAAGGCGCGGCTGGCCGCCGGACGCGCCGCGTGCTCACGCCGATGGTTGACGTACCAGGTGCCGACCCAGCTCAGGACGATGAAGCCGATGACTGCCAGGATCGAAAGCCAGGCCACGCTCTTCTGCCCATGCTGGAGCACGAAGAAGGCGGCGATCAGCGGCCCAATGGCCGATCCGGCATTGCCGCCGAGCTGAAAGAACGACTGCGCCAGGCCATGGCGTCCGCCGGACGCCAGCCGCGCCACGCGCGAGGCTTCCGGATGAAACACCGCCGAGCCGAAACCGATGAGGCTAGCCGCCACCAGCAGCATGCCGAAACTACCGGCATAACCGAGCATGATGAGCCCGAGGAAGGTGCTGATCATGCCGACTGGCAGGGAATAGGGCATCGGCCATTTGTCGGTGACGATACCCACCACCGGCTGCAGCAACGACGCCGTGATCTGGAACATCATGGTCAGGAGCCCGATCTGGACGAAATCGAGCGCGTAGTTTTCCCGGAACATCGGATAGAGCGATGTCAGCAGCGATTGCATGATGTCATTCAGGAGATGGCAACCGCTGACTGCCACCACGATCGATATTGTCGTCTTCTGAAATCGGGCCGGCGTGCCGGAAAATGCCGCAACCATTGAGGTTTCCTTCCTGAGCCGGCCGATTCTTTTCAGCCGTGCTGTTTGACTAGCCTTTTACACGGCTTGCGGGTGACCTTCTTTCGTGTTTTGGTCCTATTCTTTCGCGATTGGGCCAAAATGGAAAAACTCTCCCAACAATTGCTGGCAACCGTCGACAACGGCCACGAGCAAAACATGCACTGGACGGAGGCATCGAATGCGGACGTGCTCGTCCACAGCTCAGAGCCGCGGCAGGGCTATACCGTGCCGTGGCATCATCATCGTCGCTCGCAATTGCTCTGCGTCTTCGCCGGCGTCATCTTGATCCTGACGACCCGGGGCCGGTGGATGGTGCCGCCCGGCCATGCCTTGTTCATTCCCGCCGGCCTGGAACACTCCGTCGAGATGCTGAGTGATGTCAGTATGAAATCGGTCTATGTGATGCCGCACGATCCCCGGCAATCGGACGAAGCCCCTCGCGTCGTCGAGGTGACGGATCTCGCCCGCAGCCTTTTGCTCGAAGCCATCCGACTGCGGGAAGCCCCGGTAGGGAACCGCAAGGCGGAACTGGTCCTTTCCCTCCTCCTCGAAGAGATTTCAACACTCGAGGAACGCCCGCTCGGACTGCCCTTCCCCTCCGACCGGCGATTGGCGGCACTCTGCCGTGCCTATCTGGCAAATCCGACGCCGAATGCTCGTCTGGATGACTGGGCCGAGAAGCTGGCAATGAGCCGCCGGACCTTCACCCGGCAATTCCGCAAGGAAACCGGCATCAGCTTCACCACCTGGCGCCAACAGGCGAGCGTTTTCGCCTGCCTGCCCCAACTCGCAGAAGGTCAGCCGGTCACCAACGTCGCGCTGGAAGCCGGTTATGAAAGCGCCGCGGCCTTCACCACCATGTTCCGGCGCATGCTCGGGACCTCGCCACGCACCTATATGGTCAATCGCTGGTCCTTCGACCGGGCGTGAGCATCGCAAATGTTACCTGACACGCTGAATGATAAGCGGCCTGCAGAGAAACCGTTCCTACAGTGGCACCCTGTTTCATGATCGCGGCTACGGCCGGAATTGCTCATCCGATAATTCAATTGTCCGATCTATATCCTCGACAACATCGCGCTCATTCTTTGGTGTTTTGACCGTACATGGTATCCGCAAAATTCGGCTCGATAAAATCATCTATCTGCGCTTACAGATTACAATAATTTATATGTATATCTTAAGTTGAATAGTGTTTCACGAGTATTCCCCGACACCATCGGCGCCGTGCGCTTTTCTATGCCTTGTTGCAAGCCCCAGATCCAAGTAGGACAAATGCGAACCGCTCGTCATGCACCGTTAGCTGGCATCTGCGCCCGCTCTCTCGATGCGCACCACCTGTCCAGCAGACGCATCCATATCCAGAACGCGCATCTATATTGAAAGAACGAACAGCTTCTCCTTTTTATGGCCATTCTTTCATCGAAACAGAAGTTACTCTTCAAAAAATTCTATCTCTGTCTGTATACAAAGCATGCACAACCTGAATGACGTCACGCGTTTCCAAAGCAACGTTTTCATTGGATATTCCGTCTTTTTGCTGACCGAACCAGCTAATCCCATGCCCTGGTGCGCGCAATTGCATACCCCCACGAACGACCATTCGCCTTGGTCCCGGTTATATCAATGGAGTTGAGGCTAATGGCCAAGCCAGACGGCTATAGTTTTGTTGAACTCGACACAAAGAACGAGGACGGCATATTTTCGGCCATTCCCGAGGAGATCGGCCCACGGACACAGACGCTCTTGGGTGGGCTGATGAAGGTTGCTCGACCTGCAGGATCGATGAGTTTCAAGACCAATGTAGAATTCGCCTCGGTCGCTCTTGCCCCCATGCCGGAAATGGAGGCGGCCTTTTCCAGCGATAAGCTTCAAAAGTTCGAAGTGCCTGTCGGCATGCTAGTCATCAATCCGGCCGGCGTCGACAGAACCCTCAAATGGCCGAGCCTGAAACGGAATGCGGCCATTGCCTTCAGCCCGGTCGCCTATACAAATCTGGCGAATGCCGAGCTTGAAGGCGGAAGCTGGGAACTGCGTCCACCTCGCTTCGGCCACGTCGATCTTTACACGCTTCGGATGGCCCGGACCATGATCATGGAGATATCAAGCGCATCGATCAACGAACTCTATATCGACGCGTTCCTGACGATCCTCGGCGTTTATCTTATCCGGAATTATTCGACGGCGAAGGTAAGGGCAACAAAGGCGCAAAATCGGCGCATGACCCTGCAGACGTCCAAGAGAGTACTAGACTACATGAACGAACATATAGCCGACAGACTGTCGATCGAAACGCTCGCCAATATCTGTCGGATGTCGCCCAGTCATTTTATCCGGGCATTTTCTATGACGTTCGGCACGCCGCCCTACAAATACCTTGTGAGCATCCGCCTGGAGGAGGCCGAACGGTTGCTTCTGGGCTCGACACTGCCAATCTCGGACATAGCCTTACAGACAGGGTTCTCAAGCCAAAGCCATCTGACGAATGCCATGATGCGCTACAAGCAAACAACCCCCGCCAAATTCCGGGCCGAACACAGTTAGAAAACCTGCAACAGCCATCTACCGGAACCCATGGACGATCAGCATTTCGTGTAACCGCTTGCAAATTCTCGACATATACTCAACCCAAGAGGGTGCTCAATAAAAGCAGAAAGCTGCAAGCGTAGCGTTTCCATGAAAGACTCCTGGAAAAAACTATGCCTCAATTCCCCACGTTTTTAATGGAGAACCTTGCCCTGGGAATTGATGAACGACGGTCACGTTTGTCGTTAGCTCACTACCACCCTAACGAGATCGCTACAATCGGAGATCAGTAAAGCGGCGACTATCGCGAAGACGCCTGTCGAGGAGAAGGCATGTTCGTGCGCCCGCTTCAGATATCACACGCATGTTGGGGGAATGTCACTGATGTCAGAGTATAATACGATCTACGCTGAAGTGGTCCAACCGTTTCTTCATCAGCTCGAGTTGTGTACCGACATACACTCTCTCGAAGCTGTCTTTTCCAAGACGCTGTCTCACCTCGGATTTCCGATGTTCGCCTATAATATTCACAGGATGAGCGCTTCGTTCATCATGAATGAATCCACGGTGGACCCACAAAACTTTATCATTTCAAATTTTCCAAACAAATGGCTCACCCACTATTTTCACCAGAAGTACAAGGAAATCGATCCGACCTTGAAATGGGTAGGCACCGGCCAAGGGATCGCGCAGTGGAGCGATCTGCTGACATCGGATGATATCGACAAGAACCAGAGGCGCCTGCTGCAGGAGGCCTGGGATGCAGGTCTCACCAACGGCATCACGCTGCCGATCATGACCGAATTGGGCGAAGCCGTGGCCATCAGCGTTGTTCCAGAGCCTGGCACCGGAAACAACGAGCGTATCCTTGCCGCTCTGCCTATCGTACAGATCCTGGCCCAAGGCTATCATCGGAAAGCCAAGGGCATATTGCTGGGTCATTCTCTGAAAGTCGGGTCGGCGCGGCGCAAATCTTTTCTATCCCCACGCGAAATCGACGTACTGCACTGGATGGCCAGGGGGAAGACCGCATGGGAGATCGCTGAAATCCTCAGCATTTCCCAAAAAAGCGTCGATTTCTACACCGATATGGCAAAGACGAAGCTCCAGGCGATGAATAGAACCCATGCGGTCGTAAAAGCCATCATGCTGGGGCTGGTGACGCTCGATTGAGCGCAGGTGCAACGCCACAGTCTCTTGTGACCCGATCCGAAATCGGGCCTAGCGCAGAGCAAGATCATCCTTAAAAAATCGCAGACAGCAGCGCGCGACGATCTCCCGCGGTCGCGCGTTATCCGGTAGCGCGTTAGACTAAGGCCGATTGAGCGAGACTGGCGGTCGGTTGATTGCTCTGGCTCGACAGCGGACATAGCGACCCGGATTTGTGGCGACCCCTGCCGGTGAGCAAGGCAGAGCGGCAAGCACCCAGGATGTCGGGTGAGACTTCGTGTTCCAGCGCAACCGTCGGAATGCCGTCAATACAGTCGACATCTCCAAGCCTGCGAAAACGGTAACCCGCCTTGCGGAGCATCGGCTCGAGGTGGGTATAGGTGACGGAGACCATCTTATCCAATTCAAGATGCAGAGCCGCTGCTTGAATGCCCCAAAGCAACCGATTCCGCAAATCCATACTGCCTTCCAGGCGCTCCCTGCGATGATCGATGGCGAAGCGTGTGATTTCGTAAATCCGATCCGATCGCGGCAAGTCGCCATCCTTCACCAAATGAGGGAAAATCTCGTTCAGAAGGCTGGCATCGGAGGTATCGAGCAACCGAGCCCCGGCGATCACATGCCCGGCACTATTGCTAATCGTCACATAGACTGCCCGCGACGTATCATATTCATCCTCCTCAAATCCGTCCCGGGCGGCAGGCAGAGCCCAGCCCAGGCGTCGGACAAAAACCTCGTATCGCAACTCGGCAAATGATCGAAGCGTTTCCGCATGCATGGCTCGATTGGAAGAATCGATCAAATTCATCATGACGTGCACTCCCGTCTTCGGTTGGATATGAACGTCACAACAACAGAAACGCATGGAGACCAAAATTGGTAGCTATTGCCGTGGGAAGAAGCACCCGGGGAAAATCCCAGATGCTGTTGAAGTCTGGTTTGGGTACGCTTCGCTCGAGCATTCGACACCTCCGACGTCGGCATGTGGCAACGCGCTCAATCGGATCGGATTCGCTTCTTATTCAGAACAGACCGATCAACCAGAGGAACTTACCAAAGCCATGAAACGATCGCGCCTTGGCAATTTACTTGTCAAACCAGTCGAAAGCTGGCGTCGTTTTCGTGGAAAAATTCCCGCGGGAAGCGACGCCGATATCGAACCACCGAACGAAGATAAGTGGCCTGACGGCACCGAACAGGACCAGCGTGGGCGCTTGCGCCAGGCTCTGATCTTTCTGCTCAATGAATCGAAATTCTTGGGTTACACAAAAGTAGCCAAGCACCTGCGTCGCGCGATCGACGCCTTGCGGTAGCTATTGCTGTGTGCGAGCGTGGCGCGGACTGCTGCGGATCGACCAAATACATCTGTTTCAAACCATATAGAAATGTGCGCGCTTGGTTACGGTTGCTGCTCCGGTCTCCGCCAGCAGACCGATCATGCCCGATTCGCGCGCTCACTGAGAACACTAATCCTGAATTTTCGCCGCGGAATGACAGTTAGATGCAGGCGAGGCGTCAGCGCGCTAATGTACGCAATTGGTTACAATAACGTCCTCTGCCGACTTCAGGGGCCGGCGTTGCGCGGCGAGCCCTGCACGCATGATGGCGAAGCCCCATGCTCAAAAGCAAAGGGCGCTCGACCCATGACTGGGGAGCGCCCTCGCTGTTACCCTGGACAGCAGACACCGGCTCGGCCTCGAAAGGTCGGCCCGGCAGGCTATCGATACAGGTGATGATGCGCAGATAATACAGCATCGCGCCGATTGCAAGAGGCAGCCTGAAGAAAGACATTCACCATCGGCGGCTTCGGCGAGCGGTTTGCGATGCCACGGCTGCCAAACCTCGCCCAAAGCACTCAACCCAAGTTTTCCATGGGTACGACTCGGACCGCCGCCGCACACAATTTTCTGCCGCATATGACATGTCCATAGACAAAACCTATCGAATTTTTCGGATTTATCTATTTTGCTTATTGCGACGCACGCACTATGTTGCAGCGCGAAACTCCTCCCGTCCAAACAATACAAGGCTACCATGTCCGTTCTCAATACCGCCGTTAAGCCGTTCAAAGCCCAGGCCTTCAAGCAGGGCAAATTCATCGAGGTCACCGAAGCTGACATCGCCGGCAAATGGGCGGTCTTCTTTTTCTATCCGGCCGATTTCACCTTCGTTTGCCCGACCGAGCTGGGCGACGTTGCGGATAACTATGCCGAGCTGCAGCGCTTGGGCGTCGAGGTCTTCTCGGTTTCGACCGACACGCATTTCACCCACAAGGCCTGGCACGACAGTTCCGAAACCATCGGCAAGATCCAGTATGCGATGATCGGTGACCCGACCGGCACCGTCACCCGCAACTTCGATGTCATGCGCGAAGCCGAAGGCCTTGCCGATCGCGGCACCTTCGTCGTCGATCCTGACGGTGTCGTCCAGGCCGTGGAAATCACCGCCGAAGGCATCGGCCGCAATGCCGCCGACCTGCTGCGCCGCATCAAGGCCGCCCAGTACGTTCGCTCCCATCCCGGCGAAGTTTGCCCGGCAAAGTGGGAAGAGGGCGAAAAGACCCTGGCTCCTTCGCTGCACCTCGTCGGTAAGATCTGACTTCGGCTTCGGCCATGGCCTTCCCTGACAACGGGGAAGGCCTCCCGCACACAATTTAGACTAATGGCGCTTTTGTCCCGCCGGACAAGCCGCGCTCATTTACTTCCCAACCGGAGACATATCGATGCTAGACGACGCACTGAAAAGCCAGCTCAAGGCCTATCTGGAAAAAGTCGTACGGCCGATAGAGATCCTCGCGAATGTCGATGACAGTGCCAAATCGAAGGAGATGGTGGCGCTTCTCGAAGACATTGCCGGCCTCTCCGACAAGATCACCTTCGCCCAGCAGCGTGACGCCAGCGAACGGGCCCCCTCATTCGCCCTGACCAGCCCGGGCCACGATATCAGCCTGCGTTTCGCCGGCATTCCGCTCGGCCACGAATTCACTTCGCTCGTGCTCGCCCTTTTACAGACCGGCGGACATCCGCCCCGCGTCGAGCAGGCCATTCTCGACCAGATCCGCGATCTTGACGGAGAATTCCGTTTCGAAACCTATTTCTCACTGTCGTGCCAGAATTGCCCTGACGTCGTGCAGGCGCTCAACCTGATGTCGATTCTCAATCCGAAGATCAGCCATGTCGCCGTCGACGGCGCCGTGTTCCCGCAGGAAGTCGCCGATCGGCAGGTCATGTCGGTTCCCACGGTCTATCTGAATGGCGAAGTGTTCGGCCAGGGCCGCATGGAAGTCGAGCAGATCATCGCCAAGCTCGACACAGGCGCTGCAAAGCGCGCCGCCGAGAAGCTCGCAGATCTCGAGCCCTTCGACGTGCTGGTGGTCGGCGGCGGTCCGGCTGGCGCTGCCTCGGCGATCTATGCCGCCCGCAAGGGTATCCGCACCGGTATTGTGGCCGAACGCTTTGGCGGCCAGGTGCTCGATACCATGGCGATCGAGAATTTCATTTCGGTCCCGCACACCGAGGGCCCGGCCTTCGCCAGCGCTCTTGAGGCGCATGTGAAGGAGTATCCCGTCGAGATCATGAACCTGCAGCGGGCTGAAAAGCTGACGCCCAAGGGCGACCTGTTCGAAGTCGAGCTTGCCAGCGGCGCCACGCTGAAATCCCGCACGCTGATCCTGTCCACCGGCGCGCGCTGGCGGCAGATGGGCGTGCCCGGCGAGGAGCAATATCGCAACAAGGGTGTCGCCTATTGCCCGCATTGCGACGGTCCGCTGTTCAAGGGTAAGGATGTGGCCGTGATCGGCGGCGGCAATTCCGGCGTCGAGGCGGCGATCGATCTTGCCGGTATCGTCAAGCACGTCACCCTCATCGAATTCGACAGCAAGCTGCGCGCAGACGACGTCTTGCAGCGCAAGCTGCGCAGCCTTTCCAACGTCCGGATCATCCTGTCGGCCAAGAGCACGGAAGTGCTGGGCGACGGCAGCAAGGTCACCGGTCTTGTCTACGAGGACCGCAACAAGGACGAGAAGCACACGCTGACGCTCGACGGCATTTTCGTGCAGATCGGCCTTCTGCCCAATACAGAATGGCTGAAGGGCACCATCACGCTTTCTCCCCGCGGCGAGATTGTCGTCGATCATCACGGCCAGACGTCGCTGCCCGGCGTCTTTGCCGCCGGCGATTGCACCACCGTTCCCTACAAGCAGATCGTTATCGCCGTGGGTGAAGGCGCAAAGGCGTCGCTTGCCGCTTTCGACCATCTCATCCGCACCTCTGCTCCGAGCGAAGAGGAGGCCAAGGCCGCCTAAGCGGCGAAGCATCATGACACTTAGAGAACTGGAATATCTTGTCGCGCTGGCCAAATATCGCCATTTCGGCCGCGCGGCCGAGGCCTGCCTGGTCAGCCAGCCGACATTGTCGGCGCAGATCAGGAAGCTCGAGGCGGAACTCGGCACGCCGCTGGTGGAGCGCGACGCGCGCGCCTTCATGCTGACCACCTTCGGCAAGGATGCCGCCGAACGGGCAAAGCGGATCCTCGTCGATGTCCAGCAATTGAAAAATGCCGCGCTGTTGAACCAGAACCAGGAGCTAGGAACGCTCCGTCTCGGCGCCTTTCCGACGCTCGGCCCCTACTTCCTGCCGCATGTGGTGCCGCAGGTGCATGACCGCTTCCCGCAACTGGAAATTCTTCTGAGCGAGGAAAAGAGCGGCGTGCTCTTGTCGCGCCTGCGGAGCGGCGAACTTGACGCCGCACTCCTGGCCATGCCGGTCGAGAGCGACCAGCTGCAGGTGGAATTCCTGTTTGAGGAGCCCTTCCTGCTAGCCGTGCCGAAGAAGCATCCACTGGTCGAGCGGGCAAGCATCAGCATGGAAGACCTCTCCCGTTACGACCTGATGCTGCTGGAGGAAGGGCATTGCCTGCGCGAACACGCGCTCGACGTCTGCCGGCTCTCCGGGGCCGGACAGAAATCCTCCTTTCAGGCCACAAGCCTCGAGACGTTGCGCCTGATGGTTGGCGCAAATGTTGGCATCACCCTCCTGCCTACGCTAGCGACCATCGGCCCGATCATGTCATCGGACCAAATCCGTCTCCTGAAATTCAGCGACGGCAACCCGAAGCGCCGTATCGGCCTATGCTGGCGCAGAAGTTCGCCGACTGGCCCGCTTCTGAAGCAGCTGGCGGAGATGTTTCGGGCAACGGCGCGGCAATTGCTGCGCGATGGATCACATCCCGGCGGCTCAACGAGAGATTAGAAAGGCGCGGCACCAGCTCAACCGGCGCCAGCCTTCGCCTTGAACGCTGCCAAAATATGCGCGGCGACCAACACCTCCGTGCCGCTGAGACCTGCCGAGCAGAACAATGTCGTTTGGTCGGGCGCCTGGCGTGCAACGACCTTACCACTGACGATCGCCGCCAAATCGACCAGACGCTCGGCACTCGGCGAGCCATGCAGAAAGAACGGCGCCTTATAGGCACGGACCTGCTCGGGAGAGTCGGTGGCGACGAGATCGGCGGCAGCGGCAACATCAAGGCCGAGCTCGTGCTCGTCCACCGTCTTGGGGCCAACGGTATTGATGTGAACCCCCGGCTTCAGCCAGCCTGCTTCGATCACCGGCGTGAGGCTGGTCGTGGCGCAGATCACAATATCGGCGTCGCTCACCGCGCGAAGCGGCGTGTCCACCGGTTCGACCGGAATACCCAGACGCTGCTCCATCTCCAGTGCAAACAGATAGCGCCGTCGCTCGCTGCGGCTATAGACGCGGACATGCGTCAGTTCGCGCACAAGGGCTGCCGCCTCCAACTGCGTGCGGGCTTGCTGGCCGCTGCCGATAATGCCGACCGTCCTGGCTTCGGGGGACGACATATAACGAATGGCGATGCCGCCGATCGCGCCGGTACGAACCTCCCCCAACCGAGTGCCGATGATGAGGCCTTGAAGCTCCGCCGTTTCGGTCGACCAGACTGCGACAATCTGCTCATGGCGAGGGCCTCTGAACGTATCATAGACCCGAAAGCCGGCGATGGAGGCATCGTCGAGCGTTCCGCCGATCGTGAAGATCAGGTCTCCTTTTTCGGCAAAGGAAACATTGTGCCTCGGTGGCGAAACCAGGTCCCCCGCGGATCGGGCAAGGATCGCTTCCTCGATCGCCTCGATGGCGAGCTGCATGACCGGAAGCTGGTCCAGATCACTGTCGCCCAGAATGATCGCCATCAGCTCCTCCGTCGCTAGCGAATGAACGCATTCTCACACCCCAACCTTAGTTGAGGTCAAGAAAGATTTCCGCGCAAATGGCCAAGATACCAAGCCGGATCGACGAAAGAACAAGCTGCGCGTTCAGCAGCCCCCCACGGAAACAGCCGCTCGGTCGATTCCGGGATTGTGCGCGTCACGAAATCTCTTTGAACCAGAAGCTACCTGCGAAGGATCTTCACTGATTCGTTTGTTTCAAATGCGATTTCCTTCGAAAGAGATCCACTCGCAGCATACGGCACGGCCAACTCATTAGTCGGATAATATTATCACGGCATCAGTCATGCTCCGAAAGGAACTCGGAGACGGTTGCCAGGCAAAGCTCCTTTTCCTCGACATGCGGCATATGGCTGGAATGCTCGAAGAGCACCCATTTACAGCCGGCGACGCGGTCGACATAGGGCTTGACGACATCGGGCGTCGCCTCGTCGAATTTGCCGGAGATCAGCAGCGTCGGGGCTCCGATCAAAGGCAGGCGGTCCTCGATGGTCCAGTCCTTCATCGTGCCGATGACATGGAATTCGGTCGGCCCGTTCATGTTGCGATAGACCGTATTGTCCTCGTCCATGATCGCGAAGGTGCGCGCCACTTCTGGTGGCCAGGGGACGACGCGGCAGACATGCCGGTCGTAGAAGACGCGGGAGGCGGTGATGTATTCCGGATCGGTGATCGTGCCAGCCTCTTCGTGTTTCAGAAGCGTATCCTGCACATGCTGCGGCAGCTCGCGGCGGAGCCGATTGGCCTCGGAAACCCAGGTGTGCATGTTCGCCGGTGAATTGGCGATGACGAGTGCCTTCAGCCCCTTCGGCTGGCGCACCGCATGTTCCGCACCCAGCATGCCGCCCCAGGACTGGCCGAGGAAAGCATAGCGATCCTGGATGCCGAGATACTTCAGCAATGCACCCAGCTCTTCGAGGAACAGCGCCGGCGTCCAGAAATCGGGGCCTTTTTCCGGCAGACGCGTGGAGTTGCCATTGCCGAGCTGATCGTAATGGATGACGGCGCGGCCGTCGATCTCGGTGATGCCCTTGAAGGAATCGACATAGTCATGCGTGCAGCCGGGGCCACCATGGGCGACGACGAGGGGCAGCTTGCCGCTATCGAGCGATCCGGTGATGCGATACCAGGTCTGGTATTCGCGAAAGGGCAGGAAGGCTTCTTTCGATGCGACGGCGGCCACGGGTTTCTCCATCTCGTTGACAAGGACGGAGGAGCATAACGCGGCCTCAAGGCCTGGGGCAGCTATCAGAAGTTATAGGATGGCTCGTTATCCAGAAGCCGATAATGCGTGGCGCGCACCACCGCCTGCGTGCGGTTCTTGGCGCCCAGCTTTTTCGCCGCCGAATTCAGATGCATGACGACGGTCGGAACCGAACGATCGATGATGCGCGAGATTTCCTTAGCCGAAAGCCCCTCGGCCGAATGACGCAGGCACTCCCGCTCCCGCTCCGTCAGCCGCATCTTGCCGACGCTGCGCGCGCTGGAATCGAAAAGCGCATAGGCGCTCTCATGAAAGACATGCGCGAGCAGGCCGAAATCGGCGATGTAGCGCAGCGCATTGCGCTCGAAATCCTTGTTCGCCCCGAAACGGATGCCGGTGACCGTCGCATAATCGCCGCGCGGCATGTGCACCGGCACGGTAACACCCGTCGACATATCGCGTTCGTTGAGGTAGCGCGCAACCGGTTCGGTATTTTCTCCCAGATAGCGGTTGATCGCCGTATCGGCCTCGACATTGTAATTCCAGAAAAACGGCGCCGAGGTGCGCAGCGCCACCTGCTGCACCGGATCGATGCGGAAATAGCCGCGGTCGAACCAGTATTCGAGCATATCGTCGGAAATATTGCGCAGCTTCAGAAACGAAGGAACCATAAGCTCACCGTCGAGATCGAAGGGTACCGGCGTGTAGTCGTAGACCAGGGCTTCGAAACCGAGCTGTTGCATCGCCTCGAAAGCCTGGTCGATCCGTCCGTCCAGCGTATCATGCGCCGTAAACTTGCGTCTGATCGTTCCGATTTCGTCAAGCATGGAGAACTCCGGCTTACATCCAGACTCCGACCCTATCACTTCTTATAGCTGGTGTGGATCGCGGTTTACGGTAAAAATTTAATCATGCCCAAATGTTGAGCAAGAAGAATTTTGCCGGAGTAAGCTGATGTGGCGCGAAATGCAGCCGGACGAACGCATGGAGGTCGAAGTCGATGGGCGTAAGGTGATTGCCTATAGCTTCGGTTCCGGCGCAGAGACCGTCTTCTGTCTGAACGGCGGCCCCGGCCTTCCCTGCGACTATCTGCGCGAGGCGCATTCCTGCCTTGTCGACCGAGGTTATCGCGTCGTTGCCTTCGACCAACTTGGAACCGGCGCCTCCGACCGCCCCACCGATCCGGCTCTCTGGACCATCGGCCGCTATGTCGAAGAAACCGAAACCGTTCGCAAGGCGCTTGGCCTCGGCAAAGTCCATATGCTCGGCCATTCCTGGGGCGGCTGGCTCGCGATCGACTATGCGCTCACCTATCCCGAAAACCTCCAGACGCTGATCCTCGAAGACACCGTCGCCGACATGCCGCACCTGATCTCGGAACTGGAGCGGCTGCGTGCAGCGCTTGGCTCGGAAACGGTGGCGATGATGCAAAAGCATGAGGCGCAAGGCACCTACGATCACCCGGAATACATGGCCGCCGTGACGATCCTCAATTACCGCCATGTCTGTCGCCTGCCGGAATGGCCCGCACCTGTGCGCCGTTCGCTCGACGATTGGAACATGGGGCCTTACGCGACGATGCAGGGGCCGAACGAATTCCTCTATATCGGCAATCTCAAGGACTGGAACCGCATCCCGGACCTGCCGCGCATGACCGTGCCGACGCTGATCACCGTCGGCGAGCACGACGAGCTGACGCCCGCCTGCGCGCTGCGCATGAAGCTTGCCATTCCGAATGCCGAACTCAAGGTGTTTGCGAACGCGAGCCACATGCCCTTCTATGAAAACCCCGGCGATTATTATCCCGCACTTCTCGATTTCCTGGCGAGGCACAGGCAGGCATGATGCGACAGGAAGCGTTCAACGACCGAAGAAGGCAAGGGAGCGAGCGTCACCATGCATCGCTATAGGTTCGTTCTCAGCCGCCCGCTGCAATTCCTGCCCGTCATTTTCGGCATCAGCGTCATTACCTTCATCCTGGTGCGCCTCATTCCCGGCGATCCCGCCCGCAATATTCTTGGCACGCGCGCGACGCCGACGGCGCTGGCCAATATCCGCGCCCAATATGGCCTCGATCAGCCGATCTGGCTGCAATACTTCTACTTCCTGAAGAACCTCGCCAATGGCGAGATGGGCAAGTCCATCCTCTACAAGATCGATGTGCTGAAGCTGATTTCCACCCGCATCGAGCCGACGGTGGCGCTGGTCGTTGCCAGCGTCATCCTGTCGATCCTCATCGCCGTGCCGATGGCGGCGATTGCCGCCCGCAACAGTGGCCGCGCCGCCGACCATATCGTGCGGATCGTCTCCACCTTCGGCATCGGCTTTCCGCCTTTCTGGCTCGGCTTGATGCTCATCATTCTCTTCAGCGTCGATCTCGGCATGCTTCCGGTCTCCGGCTACGGCGAGACGCTTGGTGACAAGCTCTTGCATCTCATCCTGCCGAGTCTGACCATCGCGCTGTCGCTGTCGACAGTGCTGACCCGCAGCCTGCGCGCCGCGATGATCGAATCCCTGAAATCGGACGTGGCGACGGCGGCGCGGGCGCGTGGCATGCCGGAGAGCATCGTTTTCTGGCGGCATGTGGTGCCGAATTCGCTGGTGCCGACCATCAACCTGCTGGCGGTCAATATCGGCTGGCTGATCGGCGGCACTGTCGTTGTCGAAAGCGTCTTTGCGCTGCCTGGCATGGGCCAGCTTCTGGTGCGCGCCATCTTCTCGCGCGATTACATGGTGGTTCAGGGCGTCGCCATGGTCTTTGCCTGCGCCACTGTGCTCGTCAATTTCCTGGCCGACATCGTCACCGTCGCCGCAGACCCACGGGTGACCATATGAGCCTCCAGGCAACCGCTCCTGTTTCCATCGCCTGGCGCCATCTTCTCGGCAAGCGGCTCACTCTCGTCATCGGCGGCGGCATTCTCCTGTTCTTTCTGTTGGCGGCGCTCGGCGCTCCGCTGATCGCACCCTACGATCCGATCCTGCAGAATGCCGATGTCCGCCTACAGGCGCCGTCTTTGCTTCATCCCTTCGGCACCGATAATTTCGGCCGCGATATCCTCTCGCGCGTCCTCTGGGGCACCCGTATCGACCTGCAG
Organism: Rhizobium rhizogenes NBRC 13257; assembly: GCF_000696095.1. GTDB lineage: Bacteria > Pseudomonadota > Alphaproteobacteria > Rhizobiales > Rhizobiaceae > Rhizobium > Rhizobium rhizogenes. The sequence goes on from NZ_BAYX01000024.1 coordinate 54,731, forward strand.
ATTGCCGTGATCGGCGTTGTCTTTCCCTTCCTGATCGGCACGACCATCGGCACCATCGCCGGCTTCTTCGGTGGCGTGATCGATGCAGTCTTCATGCGGATTGTCGACATCATCCTCGCCTTTCCCTTTCTAGTGCTGATGCTGTCGATCATCGCCATTCTCGGACCGGGGCTGAGCAGCTTCTATATCGCCATGGCGCTGGTTGGCTGGGTCTCCTATGCCCGCCTCATCCGCGCGCAGATGCTGGTGCTGAAGAACAGCGACTATGCGGTTGCCGCCGTCAGCCTCGGCTTCAGCCGCTTCCGCATCATGTTCCGCCATCTGCTGCCGAATGCCATCGCCGGCTCGATCGTCTTTTCGATGTCGGATGCCGTGCTCGTTCTGCTGAGCGGCGCCGCCGTCAGCTATCTCGGCCTTGGGGTACAGCCGCCGCTGGCCGAATGGGGTGTGATGGTCGCCGAAGGCCAGAGCTTTATCACCACGGCCTGGTGGATCACGCTGTTTCCCGGCCTCTCCATCGTCTGCCTCGCCTTCGGTTTCAGCATGCTGGGCGATGCGCTCGGCGAATTGCTGGGGGTACACGAATGAGCGCCTCCGTCCTTTCCGTCCGCGATCTCACCGTCAAGGCGCATCTCGACAGCGGCGAGCGCATACTGCTCGATGCCGTATCGCTCGATCTCGCCAAGGGAGAAATCCTCGGCCTTGTCGGCGAAAGCGGCTCCGGCAAGAGCCTGCTCTGCCGCTCGCTGATCCGCCTCCTTCCCTCCTCGCTGTTGAAGATCGAGAGCGGCAGTGTTCTGCTTGAGGGTCGCGATCTGACGAGGATCAGCGACGCCGAGATGCTGAAGGTGCGCGGCGGCGAGATCGGCATGATCTTCCAAAACCCGACCAGCCATCTCGATCCGGTCATGCGGATCGGCAACCAGATCGCCGAGGGCATCCGCTATCATCAGGGTCTCAACGCCCGCGAAGCGCGCGCTGCTGCCATCGAAATCCTCGGCCAGGTCGGTTTTCCCGATCCTATCAGCCAATATGAGAGCTATCCGCACGAATTCTCCGGCGGCATGCGCCAGCGGGCGATGATCGGCGTCGCCCTGTCCTGCAATCCGAAGATCCTGATCGCCGACGAGCCGACGACCGCGCTCGACGTCACCATTCAGGCGCAGATCCTCAAGCTCCTGATGGACATCCGCGACAAGCGCGGTCTCTCCATCATCCTCATCACTCATGATCTCGGCATCGTCGCCCAGACCTGCGACCGCATCGCCGTGATGCGCGGCGGCAAACTCTTGGAGGACGGTCCGAAACGGACGCTCCTGTCGCAGCCGCGGCATCCCTACACGATCGACCTGATCAAGAGCCATCCGTCGATGCCCGATGAGACTGTTCCTGTCGCGGAAACGGCGAAAGACGATGCGCCCCTCAAGCCGCTCCTCGAAATCGACGACCTGCACGTCCGCTTCAATGTCGGCGGCGGCCTCTTCAAGGGCAGCGGCGCCAAAACGGTCAACGCCGTCTCGGGCGTCAGCCTGCGACTGATGCCCGGCGAGACGGTCGGGATTGTCGGCGAATCCGGCAGCGGCAAGAGCACGCTTGCCCGCGCCATCCTTGGCCTGACACCGCTCTCCTCCGGCCATATCACCTTCGATGGTATCGACCTGGCGCAGCAGAGAACGGCGGGCCTCGCCAAGCTCAGGCGTGAGGCGGCGATGGTGTTCCAGGACCCCTATAATGCGCTCAATCCGCGCCTGACGATCGGTCAGATGCTCACCGAAGTGCTCAAGGTGCGGGGCAAGGTGGCATCCGCCGACATCCCCGCCCGCGTCGGCGAGTTGCTCGATCTCGTCGGGCTGGAGCGCGAATTCGCCAAGCGCAAGCCGCGCAGCATGAGCGGTGGCCAGTGCCAGCGCGCCGGTATCGCCCGGGCGCTTGCCGTCGACCCGCAGCTTATCATCGCCGACGAATGCGTCGCCGCGCTCGACGTCACCATCCAGGCGCAGATCATCGAGCTTTTTCGCGAATTGACGCGGAAGATGAACCTGACCCTGCTCTTCATCGCCCACGACCTCGCCATCGTCCGCAATCTCTGCCAACGCACCGTCGTGATGTATCGCGGTGAGATCGTCGAGGAAGGCCCGTCCGAGGAGGTCTTCGCGCGCCCGAAACACCCCTATACGGCCTCGCTCATCGCCGCCATTCCGGACATCGATCCGGACAAGCAGCTCTTTGCCGGCACCGATCTTCGCGGCGAAAGCAGCGTTGCCGAAATCCTGCCTTTCAAACGCATGCCATAACAACCAAGGGAACGATCTTATGACCAGCAGATGGAAATCAATCGGGCTTGCGGCTATCGTCGCCGGCCTTACGCTCACCGCAACCTATGCCGAGGCAGCCGGCGTGCTGACCATCGGCCGCCGCGAGGATTCGACCACGTTCGATCCGATCAAGACGGCGCAGAACATCGACAACTGGGTATTCTCGAACGTCTATGACGTGCTGATCCGCGTCGACAAGACCGGCACCAAGCTGGAACCCGGCCTTGCCGAAAGCTGGACCACATCCGAGGACGGCCTCACCTATGCCTTCAAGATCCGCGACGCGAAATTCTCCGACGGGTCGCCGCTGACCGCCGAGGATGCCGCCTTCAGCCTGCTGCGCATCCGCGACGACGCGGCCTCGCTCTGGAGCGATTCCTACAAGGTGATCGACACGGCGGTCGCGACCGACCCGCACACGCTGACGATCAAGCTCAAGCATCCCTCCGCACCCTTCCTGTCGACGCTGGCTCTGCCGAACGCCTCCGTCATTTCCAAGAAGGGCATGGAGACGCTCGGCCCCGACGCTTACGCCGAAAAGCCGATCGGATCCGGTGCTTTTTCCGTCGAGGAATGGCGGCGCGGCGACCGCATCATCCTCAAGAAGAACCCTTACTTCTGGCAGGCTGACCGGGTGAAGCTCGACGGCGTCGAATGGATCTCCGTGCCGGATGACAACACCCGCATGCTGAACGTCCAGGCAGGCCAGCTCGATACGGCGATCTTCGTTCCCTTTTCCCGCGTGGCGGAGCTGAAGAAGGACCCGAACCTCAATGTCGACATCGATGCCTCGACGCGCGAAGACCATCTCCTGATCAACCACGCGCATGGCGAACTCGGCAAGAAGGAAGTCCGCCAGGCCCTTGATCTGGCCATCGACAAGAAGGCGATCGTCGATGCCGTTACCTTCGGCCAAGGCACGGTCGCCAATTCCTACATTCCGAAGGGCGCGCTTTATCACTATGCCGACAACCTGCAGCGCCCCTACGATCCGGAAAAGGCCAAGAAGATGCTGGCGGACGCCGGCGTTTCCAACCTGACGCTGACCTATCTTCTGCGCGCCGGCGACGAAGTCGACGAGCAGACGGCCGTGCTGGTGCAGCAGCAATTGCAGAAAGCCGGCATCACCGCCAACCTGCAGAAGGTCGATCCAAGCCAGGAATGGGATATGACGGTCGCCGGCGATTACGACATCTCGGTCAACTACTGGACCAACGACATTCTTGACCCGGACCAGAAGACGACCTTCGTGCTCGGCCACGATTCCAACAACAACTACTCGACAAATTACAAGAACGAAGCGGTGAAGGAGTTGGTCGCCAAGGCCCGCCTGGAGCTCGATCCGAAGAAGCGCGAGCAGATGTATATCGATCTGCAAAAGATGGCGAAGGACGACGTCAACTGGATCGACCTCTATTACAGCCCCTATATCAACGTCTCGCGCAAGAACATTGAAAACTTCTACCAGAACCCGCTCGGCCGCTTCTTCCTGGAAGATACCGTCAAGAACTGAGGTCTGACACTATACGTCTTCGCTCCGCCGCCCGATCAGCGGCGGAGCATTACCCATTCGGTGGGGAGGATCATGCCGCTCTTCATGGTCTGAGCGGCCATCTGCATGCTCGTCGAAAGTCCATTACGACGAGGTGGGCACGTCGCCGTGGTCGACCCGGCGCGAGAATTCGGTTTCGATCCCCTTTGCCAGCTTGGCGGCCTGCCCGATCCAGTCCTCGCGCTCGATGCGTCCTGGAAAGGCCATATAGCTGCCGACCCATTCGGCATTGGCCTCTGTCCAGGCCGCGATCTGCGCAAAGGTCCAGATGCCCAGTTCGTTCAGCTTTTCCTCGTTGACATGACCGATGCCGGAGATGCGCTTCAGATTGTCCGGAGTGGCAGCCCCTTTTGCGGCCGCCGGCGGGCGTTGACCGGGATGGTCGCCATCGGCGGCGGGAGCAGCGGCGGGCGCCGATGAAACAAAGCCCGACGCCGCGGACGCATCGCCCAGATCGGCCTGGCGCGAGACGTCGGTTCCGAGCCCTTTCGCCAATTGTGCCGCCTGCCCGATCCAGTCCTCACGCTCGATGCGCCCTGGGAAAGCCATATAGCTGCCCACCCATTCGGCATTGGCCGGCGTCCAGGCCGCGATCTGCTTGAAGGTCCAGATGCCCAGCTCGTTGAGCTTCCCCTCGTTGACCGGGCCGACACCGTCGATGAGCTTCAGATCGTCCAGAGCGGCAACCCCTTTCACGACGGCTGGCGGGCGTTGGCCAGGATGGATATGGTCGCCTGCGGGAGCGGCGGATACCGGTGCGGCGGTGGTTGCCCTCACCGGGGCGGGCGTCGGAATGGGAGTAACGACCGCAGGCGGTGTGGGAACTGGAGGCGTGACCCGCACCGGCGCAGGCTCGGCAACCGCAACAGGCTCGTTCGTCTCAATCTCCTCCCGCGAGCGGAAGCTTGCCAGCCAACTACCGAGGAAGCAGCCGACAATATAGCTGCCGACGAAAAGCAATGCGGTTTCCAGGTAATGCCCCAGCAGCCCGGGAAGCCATTTGAAGATGGCCACGACTAGTCCCACGAGGAACAGCAGGCTCAGCAGCTTGAACCAGCCCGGCCAGGCGTCCGGCCACCAGCCTTTGCCGGACCGCAGGAAAGTCGCAAAACCGACAATGCCCCCGAGCACCAGCGCTAGCAGCATCCAAGGCCAATAAGTCGAAAACAGATAGGTCATTGCTGCCTCCCCTATTTGACAGAGAATTCGATACGGCGATTGAGCGCCTTGCCCTCATCGGTATCGTTCGATGCAACCGGACGCGACGAGCCGAGGCCGACTGCGGTCAACCGGCTTGCCGGCACGCCTGCGTCCGTCAGATAGGTGACGACCGCTTTGGCGCGCTGTTCGGACAGGGCGACGTTTGCCGCCTCGTCTCCGCTCGAATCCGTGTGACCCGAAACCTCCACGGCATTACCGGGGCACCGGCCGATCGTCGCGACGATCGTGTCGAGCACACCGGACGATGCCGGCGAGATTCGCGCCTTGCCGGTGTCGAAGTTGATCTTCGATTTGGTGAGGATCGTATTGAGCAGCGATTGGCAATTCGGAGCGTCGACAGCCGCAGCAGGCGCGCTGACGGCAATCTCGGCGGGCGTCGCCTTGAAGCCCTCGGGTATCGCCGCCGCGAAGCTGTCCTGAATGCTCTTCACCGCGCCGTTATAGAGCGCCTCGCCGGAGAGCTTCGCGTCGGTGCCAGAGAGCGAGAATGAGCCCTTGGCAAGACGCGACAGGGCGTTGAGCCCGCCGAGTGCCGCGGTCGCAAACCCATTCGGCGCGCCGGGTGCGGCTTTCAGCTCATCGCTGATCTCATCGCTGGAGAACAGGTTTTTGGCCGCATCGATGATCTTGCCGTGTGCGTCATCGTCGGGATAATTGCCCGAAAGCGTCAGTTTTCCCGCCTCCCTCAAGGCATCGAAACTGAATGAGGATGGCGCGAGTGCAGGTGCGACGGCGCTTGCTGCCGTCGTTACGGCTGTTGCCGCCGCCGTTGTGGTCGAGGTTGCCGCCGGCGTTGGCGCTGCTGCGACGGGAGCCGGTGCCGTGATGTCGGATTTTGCGAGCGTCAGGCCCTGCGGCAATGTCTTCAGTGCCGCGGTGATTGCGTCGTATGCGTCGCTCGTAGCGGCCGTGCCTGAAATTGCCAGCCCCGTATCGGACAGGGAGACGCTGCCTTTCGCAAGGCGGGCCAGTTGAGCGAGCCCGAACTGCACACCGCCATCGTAAGCGTCGGGTGCTCCGCTGGCATATTGCATCTCGTCCTTGACCTCGGCACCTGAGAAGGCGGTCTTCGCGGCAGAAACGATCTTGTCGCGCGTCGTCGGGTTCGGCACGTTGCCAGTCAGGACGACGCCTGAGCCTTCATGGGTTATGCCCCAGTTGAAAGGCTTGGCGACATCAGGCTCCTTGGCATCGATCAGAACCTTGCGAACGCCCCAGACCTGATCCACCGTGCCGGCGATTTGCGAGGCTTCGGCCGGGGAGAACACGGTACCGGAAACCGAGACATCGCGTCCCGACACGCTGAAGGCAGGATTCTGGACAGAGGTACCCAAAGCCGAGGTCGACCGACTGCCAAGATCACTGTTTATGGATTGCCCGGTAAAGATCGTGGCAAGGATCCAAAGAATCGCCAGGGGGATTAGTCCCCACCACCATTTCGAAGGCTGACTCATAACTACCCCCAATGATTAAACCCAGGATATCATTGCATTAGTTTTTGAGAATATACTTTAAATCATTATGCCTGCAACATAAATTGCATTGATCATACATATACACCCTGCGATCGATGGCGTGCTGTCCATTGAGAATAGCAAAACGGGTGGCGTCACTATTTTTCGCGCGAGGGATGCAAACCTCTCTCCAAAGCCCTTTGGGTTGCGCTTTCCGGGAGATGATCTCAAGGCCACGTCCGAACCGCATGCGGCCTTGGCGACGGATTTCGTGCCCATGTCGGATGCAAATTAATCTTCGACGAGATCTTCAGGAATCCATCGTCTACCAGATGAATGGAACCAGCCGATAGCGCACGCGCCCGACATACTCCTCATAGCCGCTCAGTTCCCGACCAAGAGTACGCTCCTCATGAACGGCACGCCAGGCAATTGCGAGAATGAACAGCGGGGAAAGCAGAAGGCCCCACCACGAGCCCAGCAACAAGGGGGTGCCAAGGAAGAGAAGCAGCGCGCTTGCATACATCGGATGGCGCACTGTCTCATAGGGACCCGTATCGATCACCTTCTGGCCCGGCTGGATTTTCACCGACGGTGCGGCAAAGGCATTTTCGCGAAACGTCCACCAGGCACCCAGCATGTAGATCACCATGCTCACACCGCCGAGTGTCTGAAGCCAGGGCGGGATAGCCATGAAGCCGGTGCGGGCAGCATCCCAGCCCATGAACCCCATCCAGATGCAGAAGGCCGGGATAAAGAGCATCAGCCAGACGCGGTCCCATGGCTTCTGATCGGGCTGCAGCGGCGAGCCCATTCGCTCACGCAGCAGGCTTGGACTGTGTCTTGCCAGCCAAAAGATCATCGCCAGACTGCCAAACGCAAACAGAACGATGAAAGCCCAGCCGCCGGGAAAGGCCAAAGTACCGGCGGGCCACAGGATCACGATTGCCATGAAGACCAGCCACACAAGGAGCTGCAGCAAATAGGCGGTCATGGAGCGCATTTGATTGTCCATCTGCAGGAAAAGCCGATGACAGGCTTGAAGGCACGAACGGCTGGCGGAAGTAAAATCTCGTTCATGGTCTATTCCCCTCGCCGGTCTTGTCCGTGAACGCGATCATGCCCCAGGTCCCGCTGACCGCGTCGATCAGCGGAAACGGATTCCGCCGCCGATTGTTCCCACGCGATGGATGCTATCCGGCTAGAAATCGAAGATGCTCAGACCCGTCGTCATCTCGTCCAATCCGAGCGGCCGCGTGACCGGCGGTTCGGCGCGGGAAAGACAGCCCTTGCGCTCGCACAACCGGCAGGCCGGCCCGACCGGGATCGGTTGCTGACCCGGCACCCCCGTCTGGCCGTAGACGAGGCTTCCACCAGCCATGACGTCGCAACCGAGCAGCAACGCGGTTCGTCTCACCCGCTCGCCGAACGATGCCCTTGGCCCCTCCTGCGTGCGGGCGACGGTCAGGTATGTCGAGCCATCCGGCATCTCGACGGTCTCGGACAAGACCTGGCCCGGCTGCAGGAATGCGGCATGGATGTTCAGCTTCGGACAGCCGCCGCCGAATCCCGATCTTGGAAAACCATGCGCGCCGATCTTTCGCAGGCGATGACCTGCTGAATCGATCTCCATCAGAAAGAAGGGCACGCCGGAGGCGCCCGGCCGCTGCAACATCGTCAGGCGGGTCGCCGCCTGCACAAAGGAAACCGAAAAGCGTGCGCACAGAATGTCGATGTCGTATTTCGCAGTTTGAGCCACTTTGAGAAAAGGCGCATAGGGTATGGCAAGCGCCAACGCAGCCAGACGGCCAAGCTCGAAGCGGGCGATGCGCTTTGCCTCCGGCGTCGACAGGGAGAGAGCCTGCAACTCTTCACTGATCGCATCCTGCAGGGCGAGCGTTGCAACCTCGATGGCGATTTCATGCGCCTGGTCGGCGGGCGACAGCCGTTCCGATATGAAGAGGCGCATCGAGTGCCTGTCGAAGCGCCGACGAAGATCGGGCATGACGTGGACAGGCAGAACGCGGACGCTGATCCCGCGCTCGACGCGTAGCCACTCCTTCAAGGCGAAGACCAAATCATGCTCAGGCGAGAGGCTGGCGGCAAAACTCTCCGCCGCCGCTTCCAGACGCGGAAAATAAGCCGAATGGCTCTCGAAAACATCTCGGACTTCGTCCGCCGGCAAGCGAGCCCCGCCGATCGGCGGCATTGCTCCACTCTCCGTCGTCAAGGTCATAAGGTCGGACAGGCGCGCCGCCTGCTCACGATAGGCACGATAGAGCTTGACCATGCCGCTTGCCGCATTGGGCGCAATGTCGGCCAGCTCGACCAGCTCCTGATCGCCCGGCAGCTCGCCGGCGAGGAGAGGATCGGCAAAGACCTCCTTCAACTGGCTGAGACCATTGCCAGCCTCGCTCCTGAGATCGTCGAGATCGATCTTGAAGGCAGAGCTGAGCTTCAGCAGCAGCTGCACGGTCAGCGGGCGCTGATTGCGCTCGATCAGGTTGAGATAGGACGGAGAAATCTCCAGCGCATCCGCCATGGCGATCTGCGTCATGCCGAGCCCGTTGCGCACGCGCCGAACCTTCGGGCCTGCGAAAATCTTTCTCTCCACCATCCGGCCCCCTCCACCTCGGTCATATTTACAAAAATTGACAAAGTGACTGCACGTCTTCGTCAAGGATTTGCAACATGACCCTTTTCTAGGCGTCATTTGAAAGGTTTGACTGGCATTTCGCCGTCACTTTGTTGATCTTGTCAATGCGTCACCTCAGCGACGAGCATTCTGTATGGAGGAAATCGTGACAGAATTTGACAAGTTGATCCGCAATATCCCGACCGGTCGTTTCGACGGTATCGAGCGCCCCTATTCCGCCGAGGATGTGAAGCGGCTGCGCGGCTCGGTGGAGCTTCGCTATTCGCTGGCCGAGATGGGCGCGAACCGGCTCTGGCAGCTTCTGCATAGCGAGGATTTCGTCAATGCGCTCGGCGCGCTCTCCGGTAACCAGGCCATGCAGATGGTCCGCGCCGGCCTGAAGGCGATCTATCTCTCCGGCTGGCAGGTCGCGGCCGACGCCAACACGGCTGCCGCCATGTATCCGGATCAATCGCTCTATCCGGCCAACGCCGGGCCGGAGCTTGCCAAGCGCATCAACCGCACGCTGCAGCGCGCCGACCAGATCGAGACCTCGGAAGACAAGGGGCTTTCCGTCGACAGCTGGTTTGCCCCGATCGTTGCTGATGCCGAGGCTGGTTTCGGCGGTCCGCTCAACGCCTTCGAGATCATGAAGGCCTATATTGAAGCTGGCGTCGCAGGTGTTCATTTCGAGGATCAGCTCGCCTCGGAAAAGAAATGCGGCCATCTCGGCGGCAAGGTGCTGATCCCGACCGCGGCGCATATCCGCAATCTCGATGCTGCCCGGCTGGCGGCCGACGTCATGGGCGTGCCGACGCTGGTCATTGCCCGCACCGACGCCGAAGCGGCGAAGTTGCTGACCTCTGATATCGACGAACGCGACCAGCCCTTCGTCGATTATGATGCGGGACGCACGATCGAAGGCTTCTATCAGGTACGCAACGGCATCGAGCCCTGCATCGCCCGCGCGGTCGCCTACGCACCCCATTGCGATCTCATCTGGTGCGAGACATCGAAGCCCGATCTGGAGCAGGCCCGGCGCTTTGCCGAAGGCGTGCACAGGCATCATCCAGATAAGCTTCTTGCCTATAATTGCTCGCCGTCCTTCAACTGGCGGAAAAACCTGGACGAGACGACGATCGCCAAGTTCCAACGCGAGCTTGGCGCCATGGGCTACAAGTTCCAATTCATCACGCTTGCCGGCTTCCACCAGCTCAATTTCGGCATGTTCGAACTGGCGCGTGGCTACAAGGAGCGGCAGATGGCGGCCTATTCCGAGCTGCAAGAAGCGGAGTTCGCCGCTGAAAGGAACGGCTATACCGCCACCAAACATCAGCGCGAAGTCGGCACCGGCTATTTCGATGCCGTGTCGCTCGCCATCAGCGGCGGTCTTTCGTCGACCACCGCCATGAAGGCATCGACCGAGCACGAACAGTTCCGGCCAGCCGCCGAATAACCCCGAAGCTTAAGGAGGAGAAAACATGGCTTCCATCGCACGCGTCCGCGAACGCGCAGAAGAACAATCGTCAAGCCTGTCGCCGGATCAGCAAAACACGATCCGCATGCTTGCAAACGATCTGCACCGTCTGAACCATTCGGTCATGAAGGCCGTCGAGGCCGGCGTCTCGGTCGAACTGGTCCGCTCGGCCCGCCATCACGGCGGCGACGGCAACTGGGGCGATCTGTTGCTTCCGGTCGTCATGGCCCGCAGCCGTCAGGGAGAACTCTGACCTTCGCCGGATCAGCAATCGCCATGGCATGTCTCGTCTGACCTGCCATGGCGTTTCCGTAACCGCGCATCCTCATCCATTCCGGGGAAAGCGGCCACCGTCCGGGTGCATCGAGGCTCTTTGCCGGCCAAGCCAATGGGCTAGATCGGCCTCGGCGCGCTCAAGAGCGCTATGGTTCAGCAATTTGCGCAGGAAAGCCACGGCCACGGCCCGTGCACGCAGATTGAACCGCCCGCCATCAGCTTCGCCACCGATGGACTGGTAGACATCGAGCTTCTCATAGAGCTGTTGCAGCCGGTTCTGCACACTGCGCACAGACAGATTGCGCCGCTGCGCAATGGCCCGATCGGTCATGCCAAGCGCGATATCAATCAGGATCTCATATTCGGCGTCGGTGAAGCCATTAGCGTTTCCAAGGCTCTTCTGCTGCATGCCGCGCACTTCGCGGTCGATGACGCATTGGCTCTCGATGAAGATGCTGCGCAACGCCAGCCGCAGACGATCATCCGAGGCCGACTTCAGCACATAGCCATAGACCGCCCCCTGCGGCACGATCCGCGATACGCCGCGAACATAGGCTTCGTCGGAATAGTTCGACCAGAACAGGATGCGTGTCTCGGGCCGCTCTTTCCAAATGGTCCGCGCGGCCTCGATGCCGTTGCGCGGGCTCATCTGCAAATCCATGACGACATGCGCCGATCTGAAATCGCGCGCCAGCCGTTCGCCGGCATTGCCGTTTTCCGCTTCCAGTACGGTTTCGCATTCCGGAAGGGCGGCGCGAACGGCTTCGTTGAGATAGGACCGGTGAAGCGGATCGTCCTCGATGATCAGCACCTTCATGCCGCACCTCCCGCCGCCAGCGGCCGGCCGGCCAACGTGACACTCACGCAGGTTCCGCCCCTGGGACCCGCAGGTCTCGCGGCGAACCGCGCCGAAATCAGCCGCGCCCGGGTTTTCATATTCTCGATGCCGCCTCCCGATGGTTTGCGGGAATGGGTCAGCCCGACGCCGTCATCGTCGATCTCTATGGTCAGGGCACCGCCGGCGGCTCCCAGGCGAACCAGAATGCGGCTCGCCTGCGCATGGCGTACGGCATTATTGATCGCCTCCTGCGCAATGCGGAACAGGGCGATGCTGACGGATTGCTCCAGACAATCGATGGCGCCATTGGTCTCATCGGTCAATTTCCACTCCACACCTGCGCCGCTCTCCTGGATCGACCGTTCCAGATGATTTTCGACCGCCTGGGCAAAACCGAAAAGCTGGAGAACCGAGGGCTTGGCCTCCTCGATGATCTGGCGCAGGTCGTGCATGCATTGCTGCAATCCGCGAAACAAAGGCTCAAGCGCTTCGCCGGTGACATCGGGCGTATGCGCCAGCCGCTCCATCCGCCGCGACAGACGCGTGAGGTCGGCCAATGTCTGATCGTGCAGATCCATGCCGATGCGCTGGCGTTCGGCCTCCAAGGCTTCGGTCAGCTTCAGCGCACCCAGACGCAACCCCTCTTCCCTGGCCCGCGCCTCTGCCTCGACGATTGCCGATCGCTTTGCCTGCTCGGCTGTGCGGATGGCAAAGAAATGCGGCGCCAGCAAATCGGCGATCGCGCGCGCATTCTCCACATCCTGTAGTCCATAGAGGCCGGTCTGATGACTGGAGCAGCTTAGGGCTCCGATCACGTTCCCCTGAACCTTCAACGGCACATGCAGTCGGCTTCTCAGCTCTTGGCTGATGATCGGATGCGAGAAGGCGCCTTCGAAGTGAAACCTCGGATCGTTGCAGGCGTCGTCGGTCAACAGATGGTCGACCTCGCCCCAGAGCAGCGTGCGGATGGGACTATCGCTGACAGGAGCGGGGTGTCGCTTGCCCCAATCTGTCTCAAGGCCGCTCTCATAGGCGATGTGATACTTCTCATCCACCATGATGATGCAGACATCGAAATGGTCGTAGGGGATGACATGGCTGATCTCGGCGGCGACGGAGCGGATGACCGAATGAAAATCGAGCTGCCCGGCCAAGAGCCTGGAAATGCTGAGATAATGGTCGAACACCGACCGAGGCTCTAACGTGTGCAAGGCGGCCCTCCCAGGCAACGCGCCGACCTCTCCCCAGGCCAGTTGCGGAACGCGAAATCCGAAGGTCATTAAGCGCTGATCAGGATCGTTCGTCTTGCGGAAAGGCGCAATTTTTATGCGGAATCCCGCAACATCCGTCCCGTTAAGCGCCTGTACAACCGAAAGAATCTCGGACATCCTATTCTTACTGACAGGGGAACCTTCAGCGCAAATACTATTTTCGAACATCGTTGAGGAGCGCGTTCGAAAATCATGGCCTGGGAGTGAGATTTAGGTCTTTTTGGGAGGAAAAACATGAACATCGCCAAGACACTTCTGGCATCCGTCGTGATCGCAGCCGTTGCGACGCCGTTTGCCGCACTTGCAGACACATCATCCAAGAAAATTGCCCTGTCCAACAATTACGCCGGCAATTCCTGGCGTCAGGCCATGCTGACAAGCTGGCAGAAGGTGACGGGCGAAGCCGTGAAAGCCGGCGTAGTTGCTGCAGCCGATCCATTCACGACGGCGGAAAACCAGGCGACCGAACAGGCGGCGCAAATCCAGAACATGATCCTGCAGGGCTATGACGCCATCGTCATCGACGCGGCGTCTCCGACCGCTCTCAACGGCGCCGTCAAGGAAGCCTGCGACGCCGGCATCACCGTCGTGTCCTTCGACGGCATCGTCACCGAACCCTGCGCCTGGCGCATCGCAGTCGACTTCAAGGGCATGGGCGCAAGCGAGATCGAGTTTCTGGCCAAGAAGCTGCCCAAGGGCGGCAATATCCTGGAAATCCGCGGCCTTGCCGGCGTCTCCGTCGATGACGAGATTTCGGCCGGTATTCACGATGCGGTTGCCAAATACCCGCAGTTCAAGATCGTCGGCTCCGTGCATGGCGACTGGGCGCAGGACGTCGCCCAGCGCGCCGTTGCGGGCGTGCTCCCCAGCCTGCCCGAAATCGCGGCGGTCGCGACACAGGGCGGCGACGGCTATGGCGCGGCACAGGCTTTTGCCGCGGCAAAGCGACCGATGCCGACGATCGTCATGGGCAACCGCCAAGACGAACTCGCCTGGTGGAAGAAGGAAAAGGACGCAAGCGGCTATGAGACCATGTCGGTTTCCATTGCTCCCGGCGTCTCGACGCTCGCCTTCTGGGTCGCCCAGCAGATTCTCGACGGCAAGCAGGTGAAGAAGGATCTGGTCGTCCCGTTCCTACGCATCGATCAGGACAATCTCGAAACCAATCTCGCCAATACCCAGCAGGGTGGCGTGGCCAACGTCGAATATTCGTTGGAAGACGCCCAGAAGGTCATCGCCACGGCCAAGTGAGCCAAGGCGTGCCGCCATTCAAGACCGGTGCCATTCTCGAGTGGCGCCGGTCGCTGAGGAATTCTTGCCGGATCGATCCATGACTGCAGTCAAAGACAACAGGCCCATGAATGAGGATGCACAGACAAAGCCGGTCGTCTCAGCGCGCGGCGTCAAGGTGCAATTCGGTGCCGTCAAAGCGCTGGATGGCGCCGATCTGGTCATCGATGCCGGCGAATGCATCGGACTGGTCGGCCATAACGGCGCCGGTAAATCGACGATTGTCAATGTCCTCAACGGAAGCCTCAGCCCTCACGAGGGCACCATTGCCTACAATGGCGACGAGACCGCACGCGGCATCAACGCGGCGCGCGGCCACGGCATCCGTTGCGTCTTTCAGGAACTGTCTCTTTCGCCAAACCTGACCATTGTCGAAAACATGCGGGTCGTGCATCGCGACCTCAGCGGATGGAACTGGCGCAGGCAAGCGGCCGGCATCGTCAGCGCCAAGCTTGACGAGATCTTTAGCGGCCACGGGATCGATGTCATGCACACCGTCGGCGAACTCTCGATCGCCGAGCGGCAGATGGTCGAGATCGCCATCGTCTTCTGCGCGGTCGGACACGAGCCCAGGCTGGTCATCCTCGATGAGCCAACATCGTCGCTCGATGCGGGGCTTGCTGCGCAGCTGATGGCCTATGTACGCAAATATGTCGATGCGGGTGGTGCCGTACTGCTGATTTCGCATATCCTCGGCGAGATCCTGACGACCTCCGACCGCATCGTCGTCATGAAGGACGGCAAGGTCGTCGCCGACCGTCCGGCAAAGGAATTTTCGACCCACAGCCTCGTCCAGGCAATGGGCAGCGTCGTCAAGGACCATGATTTCGACCGCAACAAGAATAGAGCCGCCGACACATCGCCCATCCTCTCGCTGCCTGCCAGAGGCGGCAAGGGCCTTTCCTTCAAGGCTTACAAGGGCGAAGTGATCGGCCTCGCCGGTCTCGGCGGGCATGGCCAGACCGACATGCTGCTCGAACTCTACCGCGCACTCAGCAGCGATTGGCTGCCGGGACGGCAAGGCCGCATCGCCTTCGTCGCCGGCGACCGCAGCCTGAACGGGACCTTTCCGCTCTGGAGCATCCTGAAGAACCTCAGCATCGCTTCCCTTTCCGACCTGTCGGAGAAGTTCCTGGTCAACAGAGCCCGCGAAGATGGGCTCGGCGACGACTGGAAGAAACGGATCGAAATCCGCACACCCGACATGGCAAACGGCGTCCTGTCGCTCTCGGGCGGCAACCAGCAGAAGGTTCTCTTTGCCCGCGCGCTGGCGACGACGTCGTCGATGGTGCTGATGGACGATCCGATGCGCGGCGTCGATATCGGCACCAAGCAGGAAGTCTACAACATCCTGCATCATGAAGCGGCCGGCGGGCGAACTTTCATCTGGTACTCGACCGAGATGGACGAGATCCGGCTTTGCGACCGCGTCTATGTGTTTCGCAGCGGCGCCATCGTTTCGGAACTGGTCGGCGATGCCATTACGGAGGAAAATGTGCTGGCAGCCTCATTCTCTGGAGAAGACGCATGATCCGCATTTCGCCCAGCACGGTGCGGCTGCTCGTCCCGGCGCTCTCGCTCGTCGTTCTGCTGGTCGCGGTCTTCTATCTGCAGCCGCGCGCCATGAGCTATATCGGGCTCAATCTCCTGTTCAATCTGGCGGTGCCGATTGCGCTCGCAACCATTGCACAGATGATGATCATGTCCGTCAACGACCTCGATCTGTCGATGGGGACCTTCGTCAGTTTCGCCGCCTGCGTGGCGGCGACCTATCTGCAATCCTCCCCGTTTCTGGGCATCCTGATCCTTGCGGCAGCCATCGCCGCCTATGCCGTCATCGGCGTGGTCATCTATGTCAGGGATCTGCCGTCGATCGTGGTAACGCTCGGCATGAGCTTCGTCTGGGGCGGTCTCGCCGTCCTGCTCTTGCCGGCCCCCGGCGGCGAGGCACCCGCATGGGCGCGCTGGCTGATGACCTCGAAACCGCCGCTTGTTCCCATGGCGATCGTTGCCAGTGTCGTCATCGCCCTTGTCTCGCATTTCGTCGTCATGCGCTCCGCTTTCGGCGTCCTGATCCGCGGCGTCGGCGGTAACCAGCGCTCGGTGCAGCGCGCCGGATGGTCGATCCTCGTTCTTCGTGCTGCAGCCTATGGGCTGGCCGGTCTCTTTGCCGTGCTCTCGGGCATTGCTCTTGTCGGCCTCACCACTTCGGCGGACGCCAACATCGCGCTGCGCTACACATTGCTGTCGATTGCCGGCGTCATCCTCGGCGGCGGCGAATTCACCGGCGGCCGCATCTCGCCGATCGGCGCCGTCATCGGCGCGCTGACGCTGACGCTGGCCGGCTCATTCCTGTCTTTCCTCCGAATTTCGCCGGATTGGCAGATCGGCGCACAGGGCGCCATTCTCATCGTCGTTCTTGCCCTGCGTCTCTTCCTCAACCGTCTTGAAAAACGGGGGAACCGCGCATGAACGCCCTTCGCGCACTCCAGCGGAAACCCTGGATCTGGTCCTTTGCCGCGACGCTCGCTGTATGGAGCCTGACCGTCCTGTTCACCGGCGGTGCCAGCTCTCTCGGCCTATCGCAGGCAGCGCTCACCTTCGCGGCGTTTTCCGTCATCGTCGGCATCGGCCAGATGTTCGTCATCACGCTTGGGCCGGGCAACATCGATCTCTCCGTTCCCGCAACGATGACGCTCGCCGGAACCGTGGCTCTGAAGCTGATGAATGTCGAGGACGGCATGATCGTGCCCGGCCTTCTAATTTCCATCTTGATCGGCCTCGCTATCGGCATCGGCAACTATGCCCTGATCAAGCTTCTGCGCATCCCGCCGATCATCGCGACGCTGTCTATGAGCTTCATCGTGCAATCCACCGCCATCTGGAGCAACCGCGGCCTGCGCATCAAGCCGCCGGAACAGCTGGCCGACTTCACCGTATCGAGTCTTGCCGGCATCCCGAACATTGCAATCGTCGCCTTTCTGCTCTCCGTGCTTGCCTGGATACTGTTGGAAAAGACCATCTATGGCCGCTGGATCTCGGCCATCGGCCAGAGCATGTTCGCGGCCCGCATGGCCGGCATTCCCGTCGATGGCACGCGGCTCGCGACCTATATCCTCTGCGCCATCCTCGCCTCGATCTGTGGCTATCTCCTCGCCAGCTTCTCCGGCGGCGCCGCCCTCAACATGGGCTCGGAATATCTGCTGATGTCGATTGCCGTCGTCATCATCGGCGGGACGGCGGTCGCGGGTGGGGATTCGAACGTGCCGGGTATCTGGGGGGCATCGCTCTTCATGTTTCTCGTCGTGTCGATGCTGAACACCTACGGCTTCGGCGCAGGTTCACGGCTTATCCTCACCGGCTTCATCATCATCGCCGTCATCCTCGTGGCCGGCGGCCGACCGCTTGGCGGGCGCTGATACGCTTTTCGACATCCATGTAGGCATCACAGGAAACACCGTAATGGCCAAGAACGAGCCCCCTCTCTACGAAATACACGACCCCCGGTTTCGCTATCTCGTCGTCGGGAGCGCCGCTCTGGACGAGCTCTATTCCGGTTGCCGCTGGGCGGAAGGCCCAGTGTGGTTTGCCGATTCCGGATGCCTGATCTGGAGCGACATTCCGAACCAGCGCATGCTGCGCTGGGTGCCGGACGGCGGCGTCTCAACCTTTCGTGCGCCCTCGAACTTCACCAACGGCAATACGCGCGACCGCCAGGGGCGGCTTGTTTCCTGCGAGCATGGTGCACGTCGCGTCACCCGCACCGAGATCGATGGCTCGATCACCGTTCTCGCCGACAGCTTTCAGGGCAAACGGCTGAATTCGCCCAATGACGTGATCGTCCGCTCCGACGGGTCCGTGTGGTTCACCGATCCGACCTATGGCATCCTGTCCGATTATGAAGGCTACAAGGCAGAGCCCGAGCAGGCGACGCGCAACGTCTACCGGCTCGATCCGGAAACCGGCGAGATGGAGATCGTGGTCGACGATTTCGGCCAACCGAATGGCCTGGCCTTCTCGCCGGACGAAACCAAGCTCTATATCGCCGATTCAGCATCGAGCCATGACATCAACGCACCGCGCCACATCCGCGTCTTCGACGTGATCGGCGGCCGGACACTCGCCAACAGCCGGGTATTCTGCGACATCGACACAGGGCTTCCCGACGGCTTCCGCGTCGATGTCGCCGGCAATGTCTGGACCAGCGCCGGCGATGGCGTGCATTGCTTCGCTTCCGACGGAACATTGCTCGGAAAGATCAAGGTACCGCAGACGGTCTCCAACCTCACCTTCGGCGGCCCCCGCCGCAACCAGCTGTTCATCACCGCCACCAAATCCCTCTATTGCGTTCACACCGCCGCGACAGGCGTGCAGGTGCCCTAGGATTGAACCTTGAACGGCCCCATCTGGATGGAGCGCAGCAGCGTTGCGCGGGCGCTGCCCAGATGAGCCAGCAAGTTTGCTTCCACCGCCGCCGGATCCCGGCTGCGAAGGGCCGCGATGTAATCGAGATGCTGCATGAGCGCCCTGATGTTGCGCTGTTTCTCGTCATCGATATTCCACTGATAGGTGTAGTGGAAGAAGGCCGAAACGACGTTGTAGAACTCGATGATGTACCTGTTTTTCGAGGCATCGTGCACGCAACGATGCAGGCGTTCGTCCAGCGCCGGAAACTCGCGATAGCGCCGATCAATGTCCGCCAGCAGCTCGAGATGCTCCGCCTCGATCGCCTGCAACTCCCTCCAGCAGGGGTCGCTATCCGGCAAATTGAGCAGGTGCCTGGCCGAGCGCAGCTCGAACATCTCGCGGACTTCATATATTTCCGCAGCAAAATTCGGGGTGACGCCGAGAAACACCCAGGCGCTGTTGGGGCGCCGCTCGATCAGCCCAAAGTGCTGAAAATGCGTAAGATATTCGCGGATGGTGGTGGTCGAGGTGCCGAATTGCCGCGCAAGCTCGGCGCTGTTGAGCAGCTGTCCGGCGCGAAAATCCCCCTGTAGAATCCATTCCATGAACCGCCGCTCGACAGCGGCGGCGGCGGACATGGTCTGCGTTTCGGGGAAATAGTCGCCGGGCTCCGGCCGTCGCTGCAAAGAGTGGATGGCATCGTCGAGGCGAAGAATTCCAGCATCCGTCAGGGATGACAGGACCGAGCGCACCGTCGTGCGGCTGACCGCCAGTTTCGACGCCAGTTCCGAATTCGACGGCAGCTTCTGATCCACCTCGACATCGCCGAGATAGGACAGGCAACGGTTGTACGCGCCCTTGTAGACTGCATTCCCCTTCATTCCAAACCATCCCCTGCTGCGACCGATCCCGTATCATATAAGCCGGATTATTTATATAAAAAACAGTTGACTCGAAAATTCCAGGCTGTTTTATATATGCAAAAGACAGTCGAGGGGAGGATCGAAGCTTGTCTGGAATTCATCTTGCAAACACATCTCTGGACCGCGCCTCCTTCGGGAAGATAGACGCGTGAGCGGCCGCATCATCCAATTCGGAACGAGCCGCTTCCTCCAGGCGCATGTGGCATTCTTCCTCCACGAAGCGGCCGAAGCTGGCCAGAAGGTCGGCCCCATCTCCGTCGTTCAGGTCTCCGGATCAGGCAGCCGAAGCGGCCGCGTCGCGGCATTCGGCCGGCCGGAAGGCTATCCCGTCGTCATTCGCGGCATGTCGGACGGCAAGGTGATCGATCGCACGGTTCGGGTTAAAAGTGTCGACCGCGGCCTGTCGGCGGCAAGCGACTGGGCCGAGATCACCCGGCTCTTTGTCGAAGAAGCGGATTTCGTCGTCTCCAACACAGGCGATACCGGCTATCGGACCGATCCGGATGGCGATGACTTCTCCGCAGGCGACCGCCCTCCACACTCATTCCCGGCAAAACTGGCAGAGCTTCTCTGTCGTCGCTGGCAGGCATCGGCGCGTCCCCTGGTAGTGCTGCCCTGCGAACTGGTGACGAGCAACGGTCAGGCCCTGAAACAGGTCGTCGTCGAAAGCGCACGGCGAAACGGTTTGCCGGCAGATTTCTTCGAATGGCTCGGCCGCGATGTCGCCTTTGCCGATACGCTGGTCGACAGGATCGTGTCCGAACCCATCGAACCGATTGGCGCCGTCGCGGAACCCTATGCCCTCTGGGCAATCAAACGGGCACCGGGTGTCCGCCTGCCCTGCACGCACGAGCAGATCGTGCTGACCGACGATCTCGAACCCTATGAGCGCCTGAAGCTGCATATCCTCAACCTCGGGCATACCTATCTGGCCGAGATCTGGCAGACCGATGGCCATGCGAGTGATCAGACGGTCGGCGGAATTCTCGCTGATCCGAGCATACGGATGCGGCTGGAAGCCCTCTATGAGAACGAGGTCGTCCCCGGCTTCGCCTCGAAAGGCATGGGTGAAGAAGCCCGGACCTATGTCGCGACCACGCTCGATCGCTTCCTTAACCCGTTCCTCAATCACCGCATTGCCGATATCGCGCAGCATCACGCCCAGAAGGTCGAGCGCCGCATCGCCGCCTTTCTCGACTGGGTCGGAGAGACGCCTGAACAGCACGCAGCCCCAACCCTGCGCGGCATAGCGTCACGCTATCCGACATCGGGAGGGGCAGCATGAGCTACCAGTTCGATTTTGCCTCCCTCCTGCCCTACTGGAAGGAGTTCGCGCTCGGCGTCTGGCTGACACTTCAGCTCTCCGTCATCTCCACAGTCATCGGCTTCGTCCTCGGCACGCTCTGCGCCATCGGCCGGGCCGACGGCGGCCCCTGGCTTCGCGGCATCATTGCCACCTATGTCGAAGTCATCCGCAACACGCCGCTGCTGGTGCAGGTGTTTCTGGTCTATTTCGGTATCGCTACCCTCGGCGTCCACGTCTCGGCGAACATGGCTGCCGTCGTAGCCCTGGTCGTCAATGTCGGCGCCTATACCTGCGAGATCGTCCGCGCCGGCCTGCAATCCATCCACAAGGCGCAGCTCGAAGCGGCGGAATGTCTTGGGCTGTCGCGCAAGCAGACCTACTGGCATGTGATCATCCGCCCTGCCATCGAGCGCGTCTATCCGGCGCTGACCAGCCAGTATGTGCTGCTGATGCTGGCCTCCTCGATCACCTCGCAGATTTCGGCGGAAGAACTGACCGCCGTCGCCAACCGCATCCAGTCGGATACGTTCCGCAGCTTCGAAACCTACATCGTCGTCGGTGTCCTCTATCTCCTCCTGTCCTTCGTCGTCCGCATCGCCCTCTGGCTGCTGGGCCTTGGTCTCTTTGTTCGCCGGCGCAAGCTCGGCACGGCTCTGTAAAGGACGCGGCCATGACAACATTCGGCTTGGTTCATCTGGAGTTTCTGGGTTGGGCGGCGATGTGGACAGCGGGCCTTTCGGTGATCGCCTTCCTCGGCGGTGGCTTTCTCGGCTTTCTCGTCGCGCTGGCACGCGTCAGCAGCTCGGGCGCATTACGAACGGCGGCGGCGGCCTACATTCAGATCGTTCAGGGCACACCGCTGCTGGTGCTGCTGTTCCTCATCTATTTCGGCATCGCCATTCTCGGCTTCGATCAGGTTCCGGCGATCATCGCCGCAGCAGCCGGCCTCATCATCTATTCCTCCGGCTTCCTCGGCGAGATCTGGCGGGGCTGTATCGAATCCGTGCCGAAGACCCAGTGGGAAGCGGCGGAGTGTCTGGCCCTGTCGCGCTGGCAGCGCATGATCAAGGTCATCCTGCCGCAAGCGCTGCGCATCGCCACGCCGCCGACCGTCGGCTTTCTGGTGCAGATCGTCAAGAACACCTCGCTCGCCTCGGTCGTCGGCTTTGTCGAGCTGTCGCAGGCCGGCAAGCTCATCAACAATTCGATCTTCGAACCCTTCACCGTCTTCATCGTGGTGGCAGTATTTTACTTCGCCATGTGCTTTCCGCTCTCTCTGTGGAGCCGCAACCTCGAGAGGAAGCTCAATGTCGCCAATCGTTAAAGTCACCAACGTCCACAAGGCCTTCGGCGCCGTCAAAGTTTTGAACGGCGTATCGTTCGAGGTTGGACGCGGCGAGGTTGCCGCCGTGATCGGCCAGTCCGGTTCGGGCAAGTCGACGGCGTTGCGCTGTATCAACGCGCTCGAGACCATCGAAAGCGGCATGATCGAGGTCTGCGACCATGCCGTCCATGACCCCAAGCTCGACAAGAGCGCGCTGCGCCGCGACGTCGGCATCGTCTTCCAGAGTTACAACCTCTTTCCTCACCTGACGGCCGAGCAGAACATCATGCTCGCTCCGACCTGCGTGAAGAAGCTTGGCAAGGCCGCCGCCCGCGATCTGGCACGCGAAGTGCTGAGCCGCGTCGGCCTAGAAGCCAAGGCAGAACATTTTCCGGAACAGCTTTCCGGCGGCCAGCAGCAGCGCGTGGCAATTGCCCGCTCCCTGGCGATGAAGCCGAAGCTGATGCTCTTCGACGAAGTGACGTCGGCGCTCGATCCACAGCTGACCGGTGAGGTGCTGAAGGTCATGGAGGATCTCGCCCGTGGCGGGATGACGATGATCCTCGTCACGCATGAGATGGCCTTTGCCCGCAAGGTGGCATCAAAGGTCGTCTACATGCATCAGGGTCAGGTCTGGGAAACCGGGCCGGGCGCGATGCTGGACAATCCGCAAACGAAGGAATTGCGCGAATTCGTGGGTAGCGGCCTCTGAGGCCGAAACGGGAAGAGATTTTGTTGGAAGGACAATGGGATGGAGAACATGAAACGTAGAAGTTTTCTGGCAGGCATAACCGGCGCATTGGCCGGTGCAACAATATTGGGTGTCAATGCGCGCCAGGCTCTGGCCGATACGCTGGAGACCATCAAGACGCGGAAGAAGCTGCTGATCGCTGTCGATCTCGGCTCACCGCCATTCGGCATGAGCGATGCGGCGATGCAGCCGACCGGCTCCGACGTCGAGACCGCCAAGCTTCTGGCCGCCGATCTCGGCTATCCGCTGGAAATCGTGCCCGTCACCAGCCCGAACCGCGTGCCCTTCCTGCTGACCAGCAAGGCCGACATCGTCATGGCGTCCTTCAGTGTCAACGAGGAGCGCAAGAAGGTCATCGATTTCACCGATGCCTATGGCGTCATCCAGATCGTTGTCGCAGCGCCGAAAAGCGCAAACATCAAGACCCTGCAGGATGTTGTCGGCCAGCGCCTTGGCACGACCCGCGGCTCGACCAACGACAAGGTCGCGACGACGGAGGCACAAGGCGCCGAAATGGTGCGCTATGACGACGACGCGACACTAATCACCGCGCTGGTTTCCGGCCAGGTCAACATCATGGCGTCCTCGCCACAGATCATGGCCGCCGTCAACCAGCGCCGCACGAGCGACCCGCTCGAGGTCAAGCTGGTGCTGAAGACCAACCCTTACGCCATCGGCCTGCGCAAGGGCGACGACGCGCTGAAGGCGACGCTGAACGAATGGATCGCCAAGAACCTTGCCAACGGCAAGCTCAACGAGATCTATCAGAAGTATAATGGCGTAGCGCTTCCGGCCGAGATGCCGAAGACGTAAAACAAACACCGGAGCGCCGCATTGTCGGCGCTCCCTGCAACCCCGTAAAGCGGTTCGAGCGGGCTGGCCCCTGCGGACAAGGAGTAAACGATGAAAGCACTGATCTGCAACGAGCCGGGCCGGCTGTCTCTGATCGAGCGGGATATTCCCGTTCCTGCGGATGGCGAGGTGCTGGTCCGCATCAAACGCGTCGGCATATGCGGCACCGATTTTCATATCTTCCAGGGCAAGCACCCCTTCCTCGAATATCCGCGCGTCATGGGCCATGAGCTCTCAGGCATCGTCGAGGACGCACAAGAATCACCGCGGCTGAAGAAGGGCGACAATGTCTACATCGTCCCTTATCTCTCCTGCGGAAAATGCGTTGCCTGCCGTCGCGGCGTGACCAATGCCTGCCAGAATATCGCCGTGCTCGGCGTGCACAAAGACGGCGGCATGTCCGAATATCTGTGCGTTCCCGAACAGAACGTCATCTCGGCCGGAAAGGCCTCGCTCGACGAGGCTGCAATGATCGAGTTCCTGGCGATCGGCGCCCATGGCGTCAAGCGCGGCAACATCCAGGCTTCCGATCGCGTTCTCGTCGTCGGCTCGGGACCGATCGGCATGTCGGCGATCATCTTCGCCAAGGCGCGCGGTGCTGATGTGACCGTCATGGATATGCGCGAGGATCGCCTTGCCTTTACGACCAGCGCGCTCGGCGCCGACAGGACCCTTCTCGCCAACGAAAACGCAGAGGCGGAAGCCAAGCGCCTAACGGATGGGGATTTCTTCGATGTCGTCATCGACGCCACCGGCAATGCCGGCGCGATGCAACGCGGCTTCGGCTTCGTCGCCCACGCGGGCCGATACGTCCTCGTCAGCGTCGTGCGCCAGGACATCACTTTCTCCGATCCGGAATTCCACAAGCGCGAGACCACACTCTTTGCCAGCCGCAATGCTCAGCCGGACGATTTTGCCGAAGTAGTGAAGCAGATGGAAGCGGGACGCGTGCCGACGGCCGCCCTCAACACCCATCGCGGCGCGCTGTCCGACGCTCCCGGGCTCTTCACCGAATGGCTACGCCCCGAAGCCGGCGTCATCAAAGCCATTCTGGAGGTGTGATCGCATGGCCGCGCCGCGCACGCTTCGTCTCCATGAGGCCGACAATGTCGTCATCACCATCGAAAGCCTGTCACGCGGCAAGGTAATCGATGGCGGCGTCACGGTCGCGGCACCCGTTCCGCGTGGCCACAAGGTCGCCGTCCAGACGATCCGGACCGGCGAGCCGATCCGCAAATTCGGACAGATCATCGGTTTTGCGAGCAGCGATATCCAGCCGGGCGACTGGGTGCACGAACACAATGTCGCGATTCATGATTTCGAGCGCGATTATGCCTTTTCCTCCGAGGCGAAGCCCGATGGCGGGCTTCTGCCCGGCGAAAGCCCAGCAACATTCGAGGGGTTCCGGCGCGCCGACGGCCGCGTCGGCACGCGAAATTATATCGGCATCCTCAGCTCGGTGAACTGTTCCGCCACCGTCGTCGACTTCATCGCCGACGAGATCATGCGCTCCGGCATCCTTGCCGATTATCCCAATGTCGACGGCGTCGTTCCCTTCACGCACGGAACCGGATGCGGCATGGGCAGCAAGGGCGAGGAATATGATCTGCTGGCAAGGACCCAATGGGGCTATGCCAGCCACCCCAATTTCTCCGCCATCCTTCTGATCGGGCTTGGCTGCGAGGTGTTTCAGATCCCGCGCCTGAAAAAGACCTACGGGATTGCCGAGGGCGAGCATTTTCAGAGCCTGACGATCCAGGAGGTCGGCGGTACGCGTAAATCTGTGATGATGGGTGTCGAGAAAATCCGCGAGATGCTACCGTTTGCCAACAAGTCGGTGCGCGAGACGGTTCCGGCCTCGGAGCTGATGCTGGCGCTGCAATGCGGCGGTTCGGACGGCTATTCCGGGCTGACCGCCAATCCTGCGCTGGGAGCAGCCGTCGATATTCTCGTGCGTCATGGTGGCACCGCGATCCTCTCTGAAACGCCGGAGATCTATGGCGCGGAACACCTCCTCACTCGGCGGGCGGAAAGCCCCGAAGTCGGCCAGAAGATCGTTGACCTGATCGACTGGTGGCGCGATTACGCCGCCAAAACGGGCGGTGAATTGAACAACAACCCCTCGCCCGGCAACAAGGCCGGCGGCTTGACGACCATCCTGGAGAAATCCCTCGGCGCCGTCGCCAAGGGCGGCAGTTCCACCCTGCGCGGCGTCTATCGCTATGCCGAACGCATCGACCGCAAGGGCTTCGTCTACATGGATACGCCCGGCTACGATCCGGTCGCGGCGACCGGCCAGGTTGCGGGCGGCGCCAACGTACTCTGCTTCACCACCGGCCGTGGATCGGCCTATGGCTGCAAGCCGACGCCTTCCCTCAAGCTCGCCACCAATTCCGATCTGTTCACACGGATGGAAGAGGACATGGACATCAATTGCGGCGATATCATCGACGGCGTGTCGATCGAGGAAAAGGGCCGCGAGATCTTCCAGTCCATTCTGGAGACCGCCTCCGGCAAGCGCTCGAAATCCGAACTGCTCGGCTACGGCCGCAACGAATTCGTACCCTGGCAGCTCGGCGCGACGATGTGATCTCAAGAGCCGTTGAAATCATCGCTGTCAACAGGTGTCTCTCCATGAAATAACTTACCGATCGGGAAGTATTTTGATCTCCACGCGATATACTTACCGATCGGTAAGATCACCCTTGTTGGCATGAAAATCTTCCTGTACGGTAAGACAAACAGGAGATGAGAATGATCCGCTCGGCGCGCGACTTTGGAACCCTGATCAAAAACAAGCGGAAAGCACTCGGCTGGACGCAGGCCGAACTCGCGACCCGGTCTGGGACAGGCGAGCGCTTCATTGTCGAGCTGGAGGCGGGCAAGCCGAGTTGTCAGCTTGAAAAGGCACTCATCGTTGCTCGTGCCGTAGGCTGCGAGCTCGCAGATCTCAAATCCGCATCGCCACAGCCGTCGAAACAGGAAGACGACGAACTCGGCTTCCTGCCGACCTTTGGTGACGGGACATGATAGCCATCTATTACGAGAGATTTCCGGTTGCGTACCTGACGTTCACGGATCAGTGGCGTCTCGACTACGATCCCACATGGGAAGCACGCCGCTCCGCTTTTCCAGTTTCGCTTACGATGCCGTTGCAATCAGGACCGGTGGCTGCGGACAAACTCCTTCCCTGGCTCGCCAACCTGCTGCCCGAACTTCATCTTGCTGAAATCGGGCAACGCCTCAAGGTATCCCCCCAGGATATCGTCGGTCTCCTTGGGCATATCGGCCGCGACACCGCCGGTGCCCTGTCCATCGATGAGCCAAAGAAACCCGGCGTCCATCTCAGACCGGTTCCGGACGAGACGGCGCTGGAGCGCATTCTGAATGAACTTCCAGCCAGGCCATTTCTCGTCGGTGAGCGTGGCGTCTCGATGTCGCTGGCTGGCGTCCAGGAAAAACTGCCGGTCTTTGTCGATCAAGATGGCCGGATCTCAATCCCGGTCGACGGCACCCCCTCGACCCATATCGTCAAGCCGGACACGGATCGCCTGACAGGAAGCGTCGACAACGAAGCTTTCTGCCTGGCGCTGGCCGGGGTATGCGGCCTGGACGCCGCCGAGGCGACGATCGGTCAGGCGGGCAAGCGTCGCTATCTGCTGGTGAAGCGCTATGATCGTTTCACCGATGGGCAAGGCGACATGCGCCGGGTCCATCAGGAAGATCTTTGCCAGCTTACCGGCCACTTTCCGTTGCAAAAATATGAGCGCTCATCATCCGGCGCGGGCCTCACGATGAGACAGATGTTCGGTGCGATCAATGATCTGATCTCGCCGGGTGAGCGACTAAAACTGCTGGATGCCGTCATCTTCAACCTGCTGATCTGCAACTCAGATTCGCATGCGAAAAACTACTCCATCCTGATAGGCGCGGGTGGATCGGCTAAATTGGCGCCGCTATACGACGTGATGTGCGCGGCAGCTTACGAACAAGTCGATCAGAGCCTGCCGCAAGGCATCGGAGGAAAATTCAACGCTTCGGATCTGCACGGCAAGGATTGGAGAACATTTGCCGAAGAGGTGGGCCTCAGCCCGGCGTCGACGATCAAGCGTATCGAGGAACTTGCGGAGCTTGTTGACAGTGCCTGCGATAGCGCCAGAACAGACATCTTGGAACGAGGCGGCGATCCGACAAAGATCCTTGACCGCCTGACCCACTCGATCCGGAAGAGATGCCATCGCATTCGGCGCCAGCTTTAGGAGTTGGTGGAAACCGCGCACCTCACCGTCCCTTGAACTGCGGCGGCTCCTTCGCGGCAAAGGCACGCATCCCCTCCGCCCGGTCATCGCTTGCTGCGATCAGGGCCGAAAGCGAGCGTTCGTATCGGATGCCGACGGAGAGCGGCGCTTCGAAGCTTTCGAGCACCGCGGCCTTGGCCATCGCCACGGCAAGCGGTGCAGCCTTGGCGATGCGTTCGGCGATCGCGCAGGCTAGATCGTCCACGGTCTCGCCATCGCCGGCGATGCTGCTGATCAGGCCGCAGGCTCTTGCCTCTTCCGCATCGAGTTTGCGCCCGGCCAGAACCATCTCCATCGCCATGGATTTGCCGACGGCGCGCACCAGGCGCTGTGTCCCGCCGGCGCCGGGTATGGTGCCGATCGCGGTTTCCGGAAGGCCGAACAGCGCTGTGCGATCGGCGACGACGATGTCGCAGATCAGTGCCAGCTCAAGACCGCCGCCGAGGGCATAGCTCGAAATCGCGGCGATGAGCGGCTTGGCGATGGCCGCCACCTCGTCCCATTTCTCGCTGAAGCCGCTGGTATAAAGCTCGATGGGACTGGCGGCGGCGAGCGATCCGATATCGGCGCCGGCGGCAAAGCCGTGCTCGCTGCCGCTGATGACGATCGCCCGCAAGGCTGGATCCGCCTGGCAATCGCGCAGCGCGTCGACAAGCCCGGTCAGCATCTCGATATTGAGCGCGTTTCGCTTGGCCGGACGGTCGAGGATGACGCGCGCGAAGCCGTCTTGCTTCTCGGTTTTGACGAGAGATGATGTCATGGCTTGCGCCTTTCCGTTAGCAGGCGGACGGTATCGTCGCGACGCGCGATCGCGGCGGCAATCTCCTCGGCTGTCCAGTCGTAAAAACCGCGACCGCTCTTCGTTCCGAAGGCCCCCTCCTCACACAGCCGGCTCACCAGGGAGGGTATGCCTTCGCTGCGATCGAGCGCTGGCATCAATATACGCGACACTTTCTCGACCGTATCGAGACCGGCCAGATCCATCAGCCGCAGCGGCCCTGCCGCTGACCAGCGCGGCGCGAGCGTGGTCTCGACCGCCCGGTCGACATCCTCGATGGAGGCGGCGCCCACTTCGACGAGGTGGAGTGCTTCTCGCAGGATCGCATATTGCAGCCGGTTGACGACGAAGCCCGCTATATCGGTCTTCACCTCAATCACTTCCTTGCCGATATCGGCGCAGAGCACGCGGGCGCGTTGAACGACCTCATCCGAGGTTTTCTCGCCGCGCACGATCTCGACAAGCGGCATGACGGCCGGTGGATTGAACCAGTGAATGCCGACGACCCGCTCCGGCCGGGCGAGCCCCGCCGCGATCAGGGTGATCGGAACGCTGGAGGTATTCGTCGTCAAAAGGCAATCGACCGGCGCCGTGGCTTCGATCTCGCCGAAGATGCGCTGCTTCAGCGTGACGTCTTCCGCCAGATTCTCACTGACGATACCGGCGCCAGCGACGCAGTCCTCGATCGAGGTCGTGTACTCCACCGCCGCTTCGCCGCCGATGGCGACGATCCGGCTCCTCGCCTTGTCGAGTGTCTCCGCGCTGCGGGAATAGACGGCGACGGTATAGCCTTGTGCTGCAAATACGCCGGCGATGCCGGCACCCATCGTGCCTGCACCGAGCACGGCGACCTTCGGCCGAATGCGGGTCTTGTCGTTAATATCCTGCGCCATGGTCAGATGACTCCCCGCAGCCGGAGATTTTCGATATCGGGGCCGTCCAGCCCCAGCTCATCGCTCAAAACCGCATCCGTATGTTGCCCCAGGGTCGGCGCGACATAATCGCCACCCGAAGCAATGCCGCTGAAACGGACCGGCTGCGGCATGACCTGGAATTCACCGGCATTGCGATGCTGCACGGTATGCAACAGCTGGCGGTGCTGCGCATGCGGCGTGGCAAGCGCCTGGGCGAGATCGTAGATCGGCGCGGCCGGGACACCCGCCTCGTCGAGCAGCTGCGTCACCTCCTCCGTCGAGCGGGTGCGCGTCCAGCCCTCGATGATGGCTCTCAGCTCCTCCTGATGGCTCTGCCGATCGGGGTCCGTCTTGAAGCGGGGATCCGCGGTCAGGCCCGGATTGCCGAGCGCGCGCGCCAGTCGGGCAAAGAGCGCATCATTGGCAACGGCGATGACAACATAGCCATCGGTCGCCTGATAGGAATCCATCGGCGCACTGATCGGATGCGCGTTGCCGACGCGGCCGGGTGCGCCTCTGCCGCCTGTAATCTGTGACAGTGAGACCATCTGCAGGGACATGATGGAATCGAGCATGGCGACATCGACATGCTGGCCCTTGCCGGTGCGATCGCGCTGAAGCAGCGCCGCAAGCGCGCCCCAGGAGCCGTAGATGCCGGCGACAACATCGCCGATCGCATCGCCCACGCGCGTCGGCGGCCCATCCGGCCAGCCGGTGACGGTCATGATACCGCCCATCGCCTGGACGACGTGATCGTAGGCGGCGCGATGGGCAAGCGGCCCGTCCTGACCGAAACCGGAAATGCTGACATAGATCAGGCGCGGATTGAGCGCTTTCACGCTTTCGAAATCGATGCCCAAACGCGCCGTGACACCCGGCCGGAAATTCTCGACAAGAATATCGGCCTGCTTGATCAGTCCGAGCAGCAGTTCGCGGCCCTCATCCGATTTCAGATCGAGCGTGACGCTCTTCTTGCCGCGATTGACCAGCATGAAATAGCTGCTCTCGCCGCCGACATGCGGGGAAAAGGCGCGGGAATCGTCGCCATGATCGGGAATTTCGATCTTGGTCACCGTCGCGCCGAGATCGCCCAGCATGGCCGAGCACAGAGGCCCCGCAAGCACGCGCGCCAGATCCAGCACCTTTATTCCATCCAGCGGCCGTACGGCCTGCGTTGCTTCGGTCACGGAAGTCTCCAAGCTCTTAAATGTTGACTGCGAGGGCACGGTCGACGGCCCTCCCGATGGTGCCGTTGTCGATGATGTCACGGACGGCCTGCAGTTCCGGATACATGGCGCGGTCGCTGTCGCGCGGCGGAACGACATGCCGGATCGCGTCATAAGCCGCACCCGTACCCTTCCCCGGCCGTAACGGCCGGTGGAATTCCAACCCCTGCGCAGCACAGATCAGCTCGATCGTCAGGATATCGGCGAGATTGTCGGCCGCAGTGCGCGCCTGCATTGCGGCGGAGACGCCCATGCTCACATGGTCTTCCTGACTGGCACAGGTGGTCACCGTATGGACCGAAGCCGGTGCCGCAAGGCTGCGATTGTCGCCGGCAATGGCCGCCGCCGCATAGGGCGGGATCATGAAGCCGGAATTGGCGCCGCTCGCGCCCATGAGGAAAGGCGGCAGCTCGCTGATATGGCCATTGGTCAGGCGATCCGACCTTGCCTGCGACATGGTGCTCACATGGGCAATGGCGATCGCCAGCACATCCAGCACGAGCGCCGTCGGCGCACCATGGCCATTGCCGCCGGGCAGAGGCACAAGTTCATCGTCTTCGATGACAAAAACGGGATTGTCTGTCACCGAATTGATCTCGATGGCCAGGACATCCCGGCAATAGGCGAGCGCGTCGCGCACACCGCCATGGACCTGCGGAATGCAGCGCAGGCTGAGTGCGTCCTGAAGGCGATGATCGCGATGCTTCTCCAGTACCTCGCTACCCGAGAGAAGGCTTCGCAGCCGGCTCGCCGTCTCGGCCTGGCCGGGATGCGGCCGCATCCGCTGAAGACGCTCGTCATAGCCCCGGCTGTTGCCCTTCAATGCCTCCAGGCTCATGGCGCCGGCGATATCGGCGATCGCCACCAGTTGCTCGGCCTGATGGATGGCGAGTGCACCGATGCCGGTAATCTCATAGGTGCCGCTGATCAGCGCATGCCCTTCGCGTGGGCCGGGAGCCTTGACGGCAATACCGGCGCGGGTCATCGCCTCGCGTCCGGAAAGCAGCTCGCCTTCGTACCAGGCGCGGCCCTCGCCGAAAATGACGAGACCGATATGCGAGGTGGCGATCAGATAGCCGACCGAACCTTTCGCAGGCGACCAGGGAATGACGCCGCGGTTGAGCATCTCGCTCATGGTCTCCACAAGTCCGGCGCTGACGCCGCTGCAACCCTGCAAGAGCGCCTTGATCATGGTCGCCATGATGGCGCGCACGGCCGGCGGATCAAGCGGCGTGCCCATGCCGCTCGCATGACTGAGCAGCGTGTTGAGCTGCATCTGGGACATGTCCTCGGGCTTGAGCTTGACGGTATAGAGGTCACCAACCCCGGTCGTCAGACCATAGATCGGCACGTTATTCTTGATCGCCTTGAGGAGATGTTGCTGGACCCTGCTCATGCCGGCGATGGCGTCGGGGCAAAGTGCGACCTTTGCTCCCATCGCGATCGCTGCGATCTCCTCGATCGCGGTCGGTGCGGTGCCGAGCGTGACGGTGGTGGAGGCGTGTGACGATTGATCGCTATGTTCCATTTCCGCCCTCCCTGGACGGATGCCAACCTTCTCCGTCTGGAGACAAGCGGCCTCTCTACTTCCCTCTATCCAGGTGCCGGCGGCCGAACATGGGCTCGGCCGCCGTGATATCGATTAGTTCAGCTTGTTTTTCGTCAGCCAATCGCCGGCAACGGTGTCGAAGCTTTCCTGATTGGCGAGGCGACCGTTCATCTCGATCAGATCCTCGGTCGTCAGTGCGGCGGAGACGGCGTTGAGCGTCGCGGTGACCTTGTCGCTGACCTTGCTGGTGGCGATGATCGGCAGGATGTTCTGCGCCGGGAACAGGTTCTTCGTGTCCTTCAGCGCGACGAGCTTGCTCGCCTTCATCGCCGGATCGGTCGAGGTCATGTCAGCCGCATGGACCTGACCATTGGTCAGAGCCGAAAGGGTGAGCGGACCAGCGACATCAAGGGTTTTGAAATCCTTGAATACCAGGCCGTAGACGTCCTTCAGGCCGACAACGCCTTCCTTGCGCGTCTTCCATTCCGGCGGACCACCGAGGATGAGTTCACCGGCGACCGGCTTCAGATCCTCGATCGACGTCAGGGAGTATTTCTTTGCGGTTTCCTCGGTGACGGCAAGCACGTCCGAATCCTGGGCATCGGATGCCGTCAGCATCGACACGCCCTTCGGCAGCACCTTGCCGAGCGCCTCGACGACATCCTTCGGGGCATGCGCAGTCGCGTTCTTGTCGAGGTAGCTCAGCGTCGCGCCGGCATATTCGGGAAGAAGGTCGATCGAACCGTCGAGCAGCGCCGGCATGTAGACTTCGCGGCTGCCGATATTGAGCTTCGTGTCCACCTTCATGCCCTTGGCGGCCAGCGCCAGGGCATAGATCTTGGCAAGGAGCTGGCTTTCCGGGAAGTCCGCGGATCCGACGATAATCGTATCCGCATCCGAGCGTGGCGTGCTCGAGGACAAGGGGTCTTCGGCCCGCGCGAGCGGAGCGACCGCAAGAAGGGCAGAAATGGCAATGGCGCCGATTGCAAGCATGTTTCGCTTTATCATTATCGTTCTTCCTAGCTGTTCCGTTATTTTCCGTTTGCAAGCTGGCGCCGGGTGGCGGCGCCCTTCACAGTCCGGCGCGTCAAGCCGGGCGAGACTGCGATCCTGGATGCGAGGCCAAAGAACAGGTCGACGATCAGGGCGAGAACACCCACGAGAACGGCGCCGGCGGCCATCTGCATGTAGTCGTTTTGGGCACGGCCATCGATGATGAGCCGGCCGAGGCCGCCAAGCGAGACGTAGGCGGCGATTGTCGCTGTCGAAATCACCTGCAGGGCCGCGCTGCGGAAGCCCGAAAAGATCAGCGGCAATGCACAGGGAAGCTCGACGGTGAGCAGCAAGGCGAGCGGCCGGTAACCCATGCCCCTGGCCGCATCGACGGCAGCCGCATCCACCGAGGTGATTCCGGAATAGGCGCCCATCATGATCGGCGGCACCGCAATCAGCACCAGGACGGCGATGCTCGGCACCAGATAGGCCAGATCCGTTTTGAAATAAGGCCCGACGAGGATGACAAGCAGGACGATCAGGCCGAGGCTCGGCAAGGCGCGCGTGGCATTGGCAAGGCCGGCGATCAGGAAGGTCCCCTTGCCGGTATGCCCGACATAGAGGCCGGCAGGCAGGCCGATGAGCGCCGCGATGAAAAGAGAGATGAAGCTATATTGCAGGTGCTGGGCGAGAAGGTTCGGGATGCCTTCCGAGCCTTGCCACTGCGCTGGATTGAGAAACCATTCGATCATGAGCTCACACCTTTCTCGGACGCCAGGGCGTCAGCCAGCGATTGAGCAGGATGACGAGACCATCGAGGACGACAGCCAGCAGCAGGCAGAGCACGATGCCGGCGATCAGCGGCGTGACGAACCGGAGTTGAAGACCTTGCGTGAACAACAGCCCAAGCTGCGGTGTCCCGATCAAGGCAGCGACGGAAACGATGCTGACATTGGAGACGAGCGCCACACGCAGACCCGCCGCGATGACCGGCACGGCGATGGGTAGCTCGACCAGGAAAAATCGCTGTAGGGACCGATATCCCATGGCGGTGGCGGCCTGCAGCGTATCCGGGGGCACGGCGCCGAGGCCATCACTGACGGTGCGTACAAGCAGGGCCAGCGAATAGACCGTCAATGCCACGACCACATTGAGCGGATCGAGGATTTTCGTGTGGAGCACCAGAGGCAGAAGGACGAAGAGCGCGAGCGACGGGATGGTGTAGAGCAGGCCCGCGACCCCGAGGATCGCCGACTTGAACAGCCCGCTCTTATGCGCCAGCCATCCAAGCGGCAGCGAAAGGATGAGAGCGGCGATAACGGGAATGACGGAAAGGCCGACATGCCACCAGAACAGGTTGGCAATATTCCCGGACTCGCGCAGCAGCCAGTCAAACCGCATGGTCCGCTCCCTTCACCGGAGCCACCGGATCTTCCGATCCGTCCAGCAGCGCAACCAGATCCGCGACCCCGATGCAGCCCATCAGCTGACCCTTGTCGTCGACGACGACGCCGCGCCGGCTTGGCGAGCTCAAAGCCGCATCGAGAAGCTGTCGCAGTGAGCCGTCGGCCGAGGCGAGCGTGCCGCTAAGATTGAGGTCGCCCATCCGGATTGGCCCCTTGAGGCTTGCCGGTTCCGTCCAGCCAAGCGGCTCTCCGCGCTCGTTGGTGACCAGCAGCCAGCGATCCTTGGCGGCGCCTCGCGCTGCTTCCGGCGCATCGCCGAGCCGCACGGTCGGCTCGGTCTTGACAGATAGCCGGCCATTGGCGCCGACGAAGCCCAGGAAACGATAACCCCGGTCGCGGCCGACGAAATTGGCGACGAAGGCATCGGCCGGTTTCGTCAGCAACTCCTGTGGCGTCGCGATCTGCGCAAGCTCGCCGCCGACGCGCAGGACCGCGACCTGATCGCCAAGCTTAAGCGCCTCATCGATATCATGGGTGACCATGATGATGGTCTTGCCCATCTCTCGTTGAAGACGCAGGAACTCGTCCTGCAGCTGCGTGCGGACAATGGGATCGACCGCACTGAAGGGCTCGTCCATCAGCATGAATTTGGGGTTGGAGGCGAGCGCGCGCGCCACGCCGACGCGCTGCTGCTGGCCGCCCGAAAGCTGCCAAGGATAGCGATCCGCAAAGCTTTCCGAAAGACCGACACGCTCGAGCAATTCCAGCGCGATCGCGCGGGCCTGCTTTTTCGGCGTGCCGTTCAGCCTGGCGGTCGTCGCGACATTGTCGATGATCGTCCGGTGCGGGAAGAGGCCGGCATGCTGAATGACATAGCCGATCCGACGCCGAAGCACCGCTTCGTCCATCCGCGACGTCGGCTCGTCGCCCAGTCGGATCGTTCCCGAGCTCGGAGCCACGAGACGATTGATCATGCGCAGCGATGTCGTCTTGCCACACCCGGACGGGCCGACAAGCACCGTCAATTTACCGGTCGGCGCCGTGAACGACAGTTCGTTCACCGCCACAACATCGCCGTGATAGCGCTTCGTCACATTTTCGAAAGTGATCAACCTGGCTCACCCATTCTTGTTCCACCTGTATATACAGGTTACACGAAACCAATGGCCGCGCAACTGGGATGGCAAAAATTTTAGCCGGACTAGTGGCCTGCCCATTTAATATGCAAAAACCTGCATTTAAATGTCTCGCGTTGCGAACGCGCGCTGAACACCGCGCCGCATTGCCGGACCTGAAATCCTCAGCCTTACAACTTGATAAAAACCATCGATTTGATTAGTAACGACATATGCAAGGGTAAAGCCCCAGCCCGCGAGCTCCAGAAAACGGCGCGCCACGCCGGTTTTCGCGATCAACTGCTAATTTTTTAATCAGCATCGATTATTGCCTTGCAAACGCTCATTCGCTATGCCTGTATATACAGCCAACCCTTAAATGGATGCGTTTATGCAGATCATCACTTCGAATGAAGCGGCGGCTCT
Organism: Rhizobium rhizogenes NBRC 13257; assembly: GCF_000696095.1. Taxonomy (GTDB): domain Bacteria; phylum Pseudomonadota; class Alphaproteobacteria; order Rhizobiales; family Rhizobiaceae; genus Rhizobium; species Rhizobium rhizogenes. The sequence continues at coordinate 91,328 of NZ_BAYX01000024.1, forward strand.
TTTGAAAGACGGCATGACCGTCGCCGCTTCCGCTTTTGGAGGATGCTGCCATCCCGAGGCCATTTCAGCCGCCGTCGAGGAGCGCTACCTGGCGGAAGGCACTCCCCGTGATCTTACGCTCCTGTTTGCCGCCAGCGCCGGCGACCGCAAGACGCGCGGCATGGGCCATTTCGGATATGAAGGCCTCGTCAAGCGCGTCATCGCCGGCGGCTGGCGCGGCACTCCGCGGCTCGGCGAACTCGCACTGGCAGAAAAGATCGATGCCTATTGCTGGCCGCAGGGCGTGATCGCCCAGCTCTATCGCGCCATCGCCAGCGGCCAACCCGGTGTTGTCACCCATATCGGCCTCGGCTCCTTCATGGATCCGCTGCATGGCGGTGGCCGGCTGAATGAAAGCACGACGACGGAGCTTGTGGAGCGGGTTACCTTGCGCGGCCGCGACTGGCTGCTCTATCCCTCGATGCCGCTCGATTGCGTTCTTCTGCGCGGCACGACCGCCGACGAGGACGGTAATATCACGATGGAGGACGAAGCCTTTCCGGTCGATGTTCTCGCCATGGCGCAGGCCGGCCGGAATTCTGGCGGCATCGTTATTGTTCAGGTCAAGCGCATCGCCGAACGCGGCTCGCTACGCGCCGCCGATGTACGCATTCCGGGCATGCTGGTGGATTACGTGGTGGTCTGCAACGATCCCGCCCAGCATGGCGTCAGCTTCGGCGAGACCGATAATATCGCCTATACCGGCCGCTTCCGGGCCGCAGCCGGCCAATTGCCACCACTGCCGCTTTCCGTCGACAAGGTGATCCAACGCCGCGCCTTCCGGGAACTTCTCGGCCGCGCCCAAGCGACGATCAATCTCGGCATCGGCATCGCGGCGGGGATCGGCCGCATCGCCAGCGAAGAAGCCTATGACGACTATACCGTCACCATCGAATCCGGCGTTATCGGCGGCATTCCGGCCGAGGAGCTTTCCTTCGGCGCGGCGGTCAATCCGAGCGCCATCATTGCGCAGGCTTCCCAGTTCGATTTTTACGACGGCGGTGGCCTCGATGTCGCTTTCCTAGGGATGGCGGAGGTTGATGTTCGCGGCGCGGTGAATGTCAGCCGCTTCGGCAAGTCCATCGTCGGCGTCGGCGGCTTCACCAATATTTCCCAGACCGCCGGCACCGTCGTCTATATGGGCTCGTTCTCACATGGCGGCGCCGATATCCGGGTCGAGGATGGGAAGCTCTCGATCATGGCGGACGGCCGTTCCTGCAAGATCGTCGAGAAGGTGGCGCAAGTAAGCTCCGATCCCGGTGCCGCTCCGCAAGGCCAGAAGCAGATCGTCATCACCGAACGCGCCGTTTTTCACGTCATCGACAGCCGGCTGACACTGACGGAGATCGCGCCCGGCATCGATACGAAAGCGCATGTCATCGACCGTCTGCCGTCGGGCGTTGCCATCGCCGACAAGCTCGGACAGATGGACACCCGCCTCTTCCGTCAATCCGCCATGAAGGATTCCGGCCATGAAGATTGATGGCTCCGTCGTCATCGTCACGGGATCAGCGACCGGCGTCGGCGCTGCCTGCGTCCGCATGTTTGCTGAAAAGGGCGCAAGAGTCGTCGTCAACTACAGCCGCAGCCGCGACGAGGCAGAAGAAACGGCCGCCGCCTGCAAGGCGCTCGGCACCGAGGTCGAGCTCGTTCAGGCCGACGTATCGGACGATGCCGCCTGCCGCGCGATGGTGGCCAGGGCCGTGGAGCGCTGGGGCCGGCTCGATGCGCTGGTCAACAATGCCGCTATTACCGTCAAATCCGATCCCTTCGATCTAGAAACGCTTTCGGCGGAGGATTTCCAGAAGGTGTTCGGCGTCAATGTTGTCGGCGCCTACCAGATGTGCCGCGCCGCCATTCCGGCCATGCGCGCAACCGGCGCCGGCGCGATCGTCAACGTCTCCTCGAATGTCGCCTTTACCGGTGGCGGCACCTCGCTTGCCTACACCGCATCCAAGGGCGCGCTCAACGCGCTGACCATGGCGCTCGCCCGCACCTGCGGCCCGGAGATCCGCGTTAACGCCGTCTGCCCCGGCGTCATCGATACCCGCTGGATGCGCCAGACGCTGGGAACCGACGCCTATGATGCGCTCGCCGCGCGCTTTTCCGGCACAGCACCGCTCGGACGTGTCGCAATACCCGAAGATGTCGCCGGCGCGGTTGTCTGGCTAGTCGAAGGTGCGGAGTTCGTCACCGGCGAATTGCTCTCCGTCGATGGCGGCATTCGCCTAGCGGGCGGCGTGCGCAAACCTACCGCCAAGTCGGGAGCGTGACCATGACCGTCTCGCTGCAAGCGCTCATGGATTTTCCCATTCCGGAAGCCCGGCAGACGGTAACGGCGCGCGACGCCATTCTCTACGCGCTGACCGTCGGCTATGGCGCCGCCCCTCTCGATCCGGCGCATCTGCAGCGGCTGCAGGAGCATGATCTGCGCCCCACGCCGACGCTCGCCAACGTCGTTGCCCATGCCGGCTCCTGGATGAAGGACGCGGGCGTCAACTGGCAGCGCCTCGTTCACTCCGAGCATCGGCTGACGATCCATCGTCCGCTTCCCCTCGACATCCCGCTCAAATCGCGCTCACGCATGCTGTCGGTCGTGGATCGCGGGCCGGAAAAAGGCATGTTCGCGACGTTCGAGCGAACGATCCTCACCCAAGCGGAGGAGACGCCGGTCGCAACCATCGTGCAGACGAATGCCTGTCGCGACGACGGCGGATGCGGATCGGCGGGAACGCCGCCGGAACCGCTGGCGCCCCTGCCCGACCGCAAGCCGGATGCGAACCTGGTAATCGTCGTGCCCGAGGATGCCGCTCTTCTCTACCGCTTGAACGGCGATCTCAACCCGCTTCATTCCGATCCGGACTATGCGGCCCTGGCGGGCTTCAAGCGCCCGATCCTGCATGGTCTGTGCACTTTCGGCCATGCGGGCTATGCGATCGGGAAAACTTTGGGCACGAATGACATCGCGGATGTCGGCTTCATCGCCGCCCGCTTCACCGCCGTTGTCTTTCCCGGCGACCGGCTGGAATTCGATATTTGGCGAGAAAGCCAAGACATACGCTTCCGGGCTCGAGTGCCCGCGCGTGCTGTCACGGCGCTCGATTATGGAACTGCGAGGTTGGCATGACTGGACCGAAACCCAAACCGGCGGGCGATGCGCCGCATTATCTGCGCATCAAGGAAAAGATCATGGGTTTGATCGCCGAAGGCACGCTCAAGCCGGGCGATCGTGTCTTTTCCGAAAGCGAGCTGGTCTCGTCCTTCGGCGTCAGCCGCATGACCGCCAACCGAGCACTGCGCGAACTGATGTTCGAAGGCGTGCTGACGCGCTCCGCTGGCCTCGGCACCTTTGTTTCCTCGCAGCGTCACGATATCGATCTGCTGCAGATCAAGAACATCGCCGAGGAGATTTCCAGCCGCGGCCATCGCCATACCGCCAAGGTGCTGATTGCCGACCGCATCAAGGCGGACGCCAGCGTCGCCCAGTCGCTCGATCTCGAGCCCGGTATCGAAGTCATGCATACGCTGATCGTGCATCTGGAAGACAATCAGCCGATCCAGGTCGAGGAACGCTATGTCAATCCGGTCGTGGCACCCGATTATCTCACCAATGATTTCAACGAGATCACTCCGAACGAATATCTGACCCGGGTGGCACCGATCACCGAATTCGAGCATTTCGTCGAGGCGATGAAGCCGGATGCAACGGTGAGGAAACTGCTCGGCATGAAGCCAGATCAGCCTTGCCTCAGGGTCTTCCGCCGCACATGGTCCGGCGATGCCGTCGTCACCTGCGCGCTGCTCTCCTATCCCGGCGACAAGTACCGGCTGGAAGCGCGCTCGGGCAAGGGACGGGCAAAGCCGCTCGCTCTTCTGGAGGGCAGGCAGGGATGACCACCGCCGGCAACATCGTCTCCTTCACGGGAGCAGCTCCGACGGTGAGCGACATCGCCGCCATTGCGAGGCGGAATGCCCGGGTGACGATTTCCTCCGATGTCGAAGATAAGATCCTTGCCGCGCGCGCCATCGTCGATCGCTACACGGCATCCGACATGCCCGTCTACGGCCTGACAACCGGGCTCGGCGCGGGCGTCGATACGCGCCTGGCGACCGACGATCTTGTGGCCTTCCAACTGCGCGTGCCGCAAGCGCGGGCCGTCGGCGTCGGGGCTCCCCTTCCGCGAGACGTCGTGCGCGCAATGATGGCCGTCCGTATCGCCGGAATGGCGGCTGGCGGCTCCGGCGTGTCGCTGCCGGTATTTTCGGGTCTCGTCGCGGCATTGAATGCCGGTTTCCATCCGGTCGTGCCTTCTCTCGGCTCGATCGGTGCCGCCGACCTTGCGCCGCTGGCGCATATGGGCAGAGCGCTTCTGGGCGACGGCGAAGCGGAAATCGGTGGCGCTGTCATGGCAGCCGGCGAGGCGCTGATGACAGCCGGGCTCGAACCGCTTCGTCTTGCGCCGAAGGACGGACATGCGATTGTCGTCGCCAACAGCCTGTCCGTCGGCAAGGCCTGCCTCTGCCTTGAAGATATCGAACAGCTGTTCACCTGGTCGCTTGCCGCCGTCGCTCTGAATTTCGAGGCTTTCCGCGCCAATGTGACCGCCTTCGATGACCGGGCGCTGGCGGCACGGCCGGCCTTCGGCCAGCGCGAGGCGGCCGCTCGGCTTCGTGATCTGCTGACCGGAAGCTCCCTGCTGGCCGATGGCGCGGCGCGGCGGCTGCAGGATCCCTTGAGCTACCGCTGCGCGCCGCAGGTCTCGGGCGCCCTCCTCCATGCGATCGACGAGTCGCGTCAGATAACGGAGATCGAGATTGCCAGCTCCGGCGACAATCCCGTCGTGCTGATCGACGAAGGCCTGATGCTGTCGCACGGCAATTTCGACATGACCGCCTTCGTGCTGGCATGGGAACGGCTCGGTCAGGCACTGGCGCATTGCGCCGCGGGGACCGCCTATCGCACGATGAAGATCATGTCGGCCGGCATGTCGGACCTGCCGCGCTTCCTGACGCCGCTTGGCCAGAGCCGCACCGGGTTTGCCACGGTCCAGAAAACCGTCTCGGCGCTCGAGGCGGAAATTCGCCATTTCGCCGCGCCGATCTCGCTCACGCCCATACCAGTCGCCGATGGCGTCGAGGATCAGGCATCGATGGCGCCGAGCGTCCTTGCAAAGACCGAAGCGATCATCGAGCGGCTACGCTATCTCGTTGCCATCGAGCTGATCGCCTCCGCCCAGGCCGTGGAGCTGCGCGGCGTGGAAAACGAACTTGGGACAGGTACGCGGGATGTCTATCGGCAAATTCGCGAACAGGTGCCACCGCTCAGCGAGGATCGCGCCCAGGGTCCGGACTTCCAACGCATATCCGAACTGATCCGGAACTCCGCCTGACAGGGCGGGAATTGAAAAAACCAAAACTGATTTTGCTGCAGCATCAATATTGATCCACCGCATTTAACCAGAGGGGAATGAAGATGAAATTATCGATCCTGTCCGCCATCGCAGCCGCTGTGATGGTCACCTCCGCCTTCCAGCCCGCCGCCGCAGCGGAGCCCATCAAGGTCGGCAGCAAGAATTTCACCGAGCAATATATCCTCGCCGAAATGTACGCGGCTCTTCTCGAAAAGGCCGGCTTCCAGGTCGAGCGCAAGATCAATCTCGGCGGCACGATGATTGCCCAACAGGCGCTGACCACAGGCGCAATCGACCTCTATCCCGAATATACCGGCACGGCGCTTTCCGCCGTCGTCAAGGGAACGATGTCCACCGATCCGGACAAGGTCTATAATGAGGTCAAGGATTTCTACGCCAAGCAGTTCAATCTCACCTGGCTGAAGCCGACCGGCATCAACAATGGCTATGTCATCGTCGTGCGCCAGGAAACAGCCGATGCCGACAAGCTGAAGACGCTGTCCGACCTCGCCAAGGTATCGGGCACGTTGATCTTCGGCGGCGGCGCTGAATTTCCCGACCGCGCAGACGGTTTGCCCGGTCTGAAGCGCGTCTACAGCGCGGAATTCAAGGAATTCAAACAGTTCGCCAAGCTCGGTCTGCGTTATGACGCGCTTGGCCAAAAAGACATCGACGTCGTCAATGGCGCCGCCACCGACTGGCAGATCGGCGCAAAGGGACTGGTCGCGCTTGACGACGACAAGGGGCTCTTCCCGCCCTATTATCTCGCCCCCGTCGTCCGCCAACAGGCACTGGATGCCAATCCGAAAATGAAGGACGTGCTGGAAGCGCTCGGCTCCCACCTCGACAACGCGACGATGCGCGTCCTCAACGCCAAGGTCGAGAACGACCACGAAGAACCCAAGGACGTGGCCGAAGCCTTCCTGAAGGAAAAGGGTCTGCTTCCCTGATCGTCTCGGAGCGCGACGGAATTTAAGCCCGCCGCGCTCCCTTCCGGCACCATCGCCGGCAATTTGCAGCAATCGATGTGACCGCCAGCGGCGGTATCCTGGAGAACGGGAATGCAGGAAATCTGGATCGACTATCTGAACGCCATCGATGCCAAGGCACTGGCGCTGACCAATGACGAAATCCTCGGTGCCGTCAGCAAGGCGCTGGATGCACAGGGACGCGGCGAGACGGTGATCGAGCCGCGCGTGCATCTCGTGCCCGAAAGCTCCGACAAGGGGCATTTCAACGTGCTGCGCGGCTATGTGAAATCGCTCGGCTATGCCGGCGTCAAAGTGGTCGGCGATTTCGTCGACAACTACAAGCAGGGCCTGCCGTCGGAACTGGCGGTGCTCAACCTTTTCGATCCGCATACCGGCGTGCCGAAGGCGATCGTCGACGCCACCGCGATCACCGATATGCGTACCGGCGCGGTCACCGCCATCGGCGCACGCCATCTGGCCCGCAAGGACAGCAAGGTGCTTGGCCATATCGGCGCGCGCGGCACCGCCTACTGGAATGTGCGCCTGCTCGACCATCTCTTCGATTTCGAGGAAATCCGCATCCATTCCCGCCGCCCCGAAAGCCGCGACGCCTTCGCCACCCGGCTGGAACAGGATCTCGGCAAGAAGATCATCGTTACCGATAATTGGGAAGACTGCCTGAAGGACGCCGATATCATGGTGGAGGCGAGCCGCCTGCCGGAACCGACGCCGCTCTTCAAAACCTCCTGGGTCAAGAAGGGCGCTTTCGTCGTTCCCTACGGCACGATGAGCGCGCTGGAATTCGATCTGACCGACATCATGGACAAGGTCGTCGTTGACGATTGGGGTCAGTGCGGCCCCGGCCGGCCCTATGGCGCATTGCGCCGGCATGTGGACGAGGGCAAGGTGACGGCGGAAACGCTGCATGCCGAAATCGGCCAGATCGTTTGCGGTGCAAAGCCCGGCCGCGAGAGCGACGACGAAACCATCCTCTTCTGGCATCGCGGCCTCAGCACGACCGATGTCGCGCTCGGAGCGGCCATGGTCGACAAGGCCAAGCGGATGAATATCGGCCAGCGCCTGCGGTTTGCGTGACCGGCCATGACCACCTCCCCGCCGATCGCCTGCTCGCGAATGTATAATCTCAGCCCGAAGATAACCGGGCTCTGGGACGACTTTTTTACGTGGCTCGGTGCGCAATCCGGCGTCAAGCTTGAGGTGATCCCGCACGCTGCTCCAGCGCCTCTTTCCGCGCTCTGGGAGCGGCCGGATATGGGCGTCGTCTTCATGTGCGGCTTCCCGTTCTCAAAGCTTGCCGCCGAACAGCGGCCGATACCGCTCGTGGCACCTATCTCGCTCGCGAATTGGGCAGCCAGCCAGCCGGTTTATGCAAGCCATATCGTCGCCGGCAGGGACACGGCCTTCGAAAGTGCCGACCTTGCAACGGCACGCTGGGGCTGGACGGTGCGGGATTCGCAGTCCGGCTACAATGCACCGAGAGAGTTTGTCGCAACGCAGCCCTATGCAACAGAAGTGCGCGACACGGTCGGCCCGCTTCTCAACCCGCGCGGCGTCGTGGAAGCGATCCGCAGCGGCACGATCGATGTTGGGGCGATCGATGCCTATGCCTATCAACTGCTGGACATGCACGAGCCGGAGATGATCGCGCCGCTTCGCATCGTCGCGACGACCAAGCCCGCACCCTTCCCGCTGCTTGTAGCCTCCCGGCAGTTGCCGCCGGACACGGTTCTGGCGCTCAAGCATGCGCTTCTTCACGCGCATCGGACCGACGAAGGGCAAGCCATCCTTACCTCGCTAGGCCTCGCCGCTTTCGCGGAGCCGGATATGGCGGCGTACGATCGGATGCCGGCAAGAGCGCGGGATACCGACGAAGCCCTGGGAGCGTCATGGTGAAACCAAGACAAGCCCGCCATCGCTCCAACAAAGGACCCTGCCGATGAAGTGGGTTCCGAAGAATATCGATCGGCTGGCCGAAGCCCTGCTGGAACATCTCTACCTCGTCTTCTCGTCAGTCGGGATCGCGCTGATCATCTCGCTGATCGTCGGCATATGGGCGGCGCGCAAGCCCCGCACCTTCAGCGCCATCGTCATCGTGGCCGGCGTCCTCTTCGCCGTGCCGAGCCTTGCGCTTTTCGCCCTGCTCATTCCGACCCTCGGCATCGGCGCGGCACCCGCCATCACCGGCCTTGCGGCCTATTCGCTGATGATCCTCATCCGCAATATCGGGCTCGGCTTCCAGGCCATCCCCCGTGACGTCTTGGATGCCGCGCACGGCATGGGATACGGGACCATCAGGCGCATCTGGGAGATCGAGCTGCCGCTCGCCATGCCCTTCATCGTCGGCGGCATCCGCATCGCCATGGTTACGGTGATCGGCATTGCCACCGTTGCGGCCTATATCAATGCCGGCGGCCTCGGCGTGATCATCTTCGAGGGCATCGACCAGCGTTTTCCGGAAAAGATCCTCGCCGGCGGCCTGCTCACCTCGGCGCTGGCGCTTTTCACCGACTATCTCTTCGCAGCGATCGAAAAGATGCTGCGCCGTCGCAGCGGGAGGTAGACAGAATGATCCTGATCGACGCCTTCCACTGGATCGCCAGCAATCCCGGCACCTTCTTCAGCGCCTTCAACCGCCACATGCTGATGTGTGCGATCTCGCTCGGCATCGCGCTGGTCATTGCCATTCCCCTTGGCTTCCTCGTCGCCAGAATGCCCCGCGCCGCCTTCGTCGCCGTCAACATAGCCGGTTCGCTGCGCTCCATTCCAAGCCTGGCGATCCTCTCGGCGGCCATGCCCTTCCTCGGCATAGGCCTCCTGCCCTCGGTCATCGCGCTTGTCGTGCTGGCGGTGCCGCCGCTCCTGCTCAACACGATCGTCGGCATCCGCGAAATCGACCCCGCCCTTCTTGATGCCGCCAGCGGCATGGGCATGGGACGCCGTGACATCCTCTGGCAGATCGAAGCGCCGCTTTCGGTACCCTCGATCCTCGCCGGCGTTCGCACCAGCGCCATCCAGGTGATCGGCGGCGCGGCCCTTGCCTCCTTCATCGGCGGCGGCGGGCTCGGTGATTTCATCAATGCCGGCATCGCCATCATGAACATGCCGCGCCTGCTGGTCGGCGCACTTCCCATCGCCCTTCTCGCCATCCTCGCCGAACTCACCTTCGGCTGGCTGGAGCGATTTTTCACTCAAAGACGATGACCGCGGAAGACCATTGCCATGATACGACTCGACCATGTCACCAAGAACTATGAGGGAAGCGAGCGCCACGCCGTCGACACCCTCGAGCTTGAGATCGAAACGGGCACGACCGTCGCGCTGATCGGCCCCTCGGGCTGCGGCAAGACGACGACCATGCGAATGATCAACCGGCTGGAAACGCCGACGCGCGGCCGCGTGCTGGTCAATGGACGGGATGTGGCGGAGACCGATCAGAAGCAGCTTCGCCGCAGCATCGGCTACGTCATCCAGCAGGTCGGGCTTTTCCCGCATATGACGATCGAGCGCAATGTCGCGACGGTGCCGCGCCTGCTCGGCTGGGACAAGGCAAGGACGGACCGCCGCATCGACGAGCTTCTTGATCTGGTCGGCCTCGATCCGGCGATCATGCGCCGCCGCCTGCCGCACGAGCTTTCCGGCGGACAGCGGCAGCGGGTCGGCTTTGCCCGAGCGCTCGCCGCCGATCCCGCCATCATGCTGATGGACGAGCCCTTCGGCGCGATCGACCCCATCACCCGCGTGCGGCTGCAGGACGAATTCCGGCAGATTCTGAAAAAAGTCAGCAAGACTGTGGTCATCGTCACCCACGACATCGACGAGGCGATCAAGATGGGCGACCGCGTCGCTATCATGCGCGACGGCCGCCTGCTGCAATATGATACGCCGGAAGCGATCCTCGCCCGTCCCGCCAACAACTTCGTGGAAAGCTTCCTCGGACCGGACCGGGCAATCAAGCGCCTGAGCCTGATCGAGGTGGCAAGCGTCATGGCGCCGCCCGCAACTGAGGTTTCCGCTGTCTCCATCGGCCCCAGTGCCAGTCTCCATGATGCGCTGGCGCTGATCCTTGCCGATGACCTGCAGGGTCTCGATGTCAAGGCGGAGAGCGGTGAGAGAGTTGGGTATCTGTCGCGCGAGGCGGTGCTTTCCGCACATCGGTAGGATGCAATTTTCCGAGCTGCGCAGACTTGCTCTCAGTCCCGACATCAGGCACCGAAGCGTGTCTCAGCTCAACCAGTTTTCAACGTCGCGCGGCCCATAGACGACCGCAACGACAAAGATCCCGTAAGTCATCGGCTCGTAGATGACGACATAACGCCCCTCAATGAGGATTCGCGCTGTGGGGCTCAATTCCGGCCGACGAGACCCCATGAGAGGCTGTCCTGCCGCAAGCTCGGCCTTGTCCAAAATCCGCGTGAGAAGGGCATCCGCTGCCCGTTCATTGTCCGGCGCGATTGTACACCATATCTGGCGCAGATCTTCCTCTGCCTTGGGGCTTAGAATGTATTTAGCCACCGCGACGGATTTCCGCCTTCAACTCCGCCAGAAGGGTTTTGGCATCGACCTCACGGCCTTCGCCACTTGCCATGCCCTCGTCATATGCTCTCTTGAGACGGTTGATTTCCAAGAGACGAATTTCTTCGCGTTGCTCCCATAAACGCAGGGCATCCCGAACCACCTCGCTATTGGAGGCATAAGCTCCGGATTCAACAGCATCGTGCAAACGCGCCACCTGCTGAGGAGAGAGAGAGATAGTGAGGGTTCTCATTGGCTCGGTTTTCATCGTCTATTTATAACAGCCCTAACAAGAACTAACAATATCGCATAGTGCGCCTGCGCGCACTGCCAACAAAATAAATCCCTGCCGCGTCAGCCGCGGCAGGGGAAATGTCGGCACCGCTTGGTTCGGCCTACGCCGGCAGCTGGAAGAACCAGTTGGCGAACAGCACGATGGCAAGGCCGCCGGCGATTGCCAGGTAGGGCAGGATGCCCGCCTTCTTGACGCCGAGATCCTGGCCGACCAGGCCGAGATCGTCCATGGCGCCGGCCGGGAACTTGCCGCCGTCGCGCACATAGTGCCGATAGGCGAAGACCGGCAGGATCAGGGCCGCAAAGGCGAAGCCGACCCAAAGCGCGTTAGCGTAGCCCCAGACCTTGGCGCCGGCGCCGAGGAAGAGGGCGTTGACGAAGGCGAGGATGGTGTTGAGGCCGATCAGCCAAGTCGGCGCCTTCCACGGACGCTCGATATGGCCGGAGTCCATGCGGTGGATCCAGCCGGAGTTCAGGTTCAAGAAGTTGAAGATGATGTAGCCGACATTGGAGACGGCCAGCACGAAGAAGTAGCCGCTTGCATCCGAGGCGATCGCAAGAAGGCAGAGATTGAAGGCGAAGTCCGTCCACATCGCCCGGGTCGGGGCGCCGTTCTCGTTGACGTGGTCGAGATATTTCGGCAGCCAGCCGTCCTTCGAACCCTGATAGAGCGTGCGGGACGAACCGGCCATTGCCGTCATGATGGCGAGGAAGAGTGCCAAGATCATCAGGATGACGAGAAGCTGGGTGACGATGCGGCCGGCGCCGATCAGGCCGCCGAGCGCTTCGGCGACTCCAGTACCATCGACGATGCCGGGCGCCAGCATGCCGGCATGACCGAGCACGCCCTGGAAGGCGAAGGGCACGAGGAAGAAGAACAGGCAGCAGACGAGGCCGGAATAGAAGATCGCCTTAAACGTGTCGGTCTTCGGATTCTTGAGCTCGCGGGTATAGCAGACGGCTGTTTCGAAGCCGTAGGTCGACCACGCCGCGATATAGAGGCCGCCGAGGAAGAGCGTCCAGCCGCCATTGCTCCATGTGCCGTCGGTGGCGGCATAGGCTGCTGTCGGCGGAACGAGGCCGGTGACGTTGGAGGTAAGGATCTGGCCGCTGACGATCGGATAGAGACCGATAATCAACAGCGGCACGAGAACGATGATCGCCAGCCATTTCTGGACGCTCGCCGTTTCCGAGATGCCGCGATGCTGGATCGCGAAGATGATCAGCATCAGGATGCCGCCAATGAAGAAGGTGGCATTGACGTTGGCGGTCGCAAGGAACGGAATATTGAAGCTGACGAGCGACCAGCTGCGGATCGCCGGCGTTAGTGCAGCAACACCGTCGGCGCTGAGCAGCGCGGTAACGGCATCCGCCGGCGCGGTGCCGGCATGGGCGGCGATGTATTCGGCAACGCGCGGGCTATCGGCCGCGATGGATGTGGCATGAGCGCTGATCCAGGCGACAACAGCCTGCGAATCCGCCGCCGGGATCGGGTAGAAGGCGTTGAGAATATAACCGGCCGCGATGGCGCAGCCGAGGGAAAGCACCGGCGACCAGGCAAACCAGTTGCACCAGACGGAAAGCGGCGCGATGAATTTCGAATAACGCAGCCATGCGGTCGCGCCGTAAACCGAGGCACCCCCGGACTTGTTGCCGAACATGCCGGCGATTTCCGCGTAGGTGAAGGATTGCAGGAAACCCATGACCATCGAAATGATCCAGACGGCGAAGGCAAGCTTGCCCGTCGTGCCGGCAATACCGCCGATGGAGAAAAGAACAAGCGGCGGCACGCCCGCAGCCACCCAGAACGCGCCCTTCCAGTCGAGCGCGCGTATAAGCTTACCTTCGGTGCCAGCAGGAGCGCTGGCGTCCACAATATCCGTCATCGGTGCAGTTCCCCATTTATTGTTCCGGACGTATCTGTCGTACGTCTCCCTGAACGTGCCTCCCATGGCATTTCAGGCCCGCCGGTGGTTTTGAAGATCCGTGTTTCCTGCACGGATTTCCGAGTCTAGGCCCTTTATAGATAGTGAAGATATTTTCTTTTTAGTCAATATCCCTTTACTTTCGGAAGGCATTTTGTCAGCATGATTCGAGTGCCGGGAGGCACAACGTTTCCCGAGAGGGCTGCATGCGAGATCTCCATCCGACGACTGCCGGAGTGCGGCCCGTTTCGGCCAGCATCATCCGCTATCCCGGCATTCCGGCGCTGCCGCCGAATACCGAGCGCTACCGCTGCAAGGGCGGCGGATCGCTGGTCGTGCGCGTCGAGCCAGGCGACCATATCACCGTAACCGACAGCGAAGGCGGGCAGGCCTGCGAGCTGTCCTTCCTTGACGAGAAAGGACGGTTTCAATCGGCAGGCCTCGGTACGGCTTTCAGTGGTCATGCGGATGGCCTCAAATCCATTCTGTCCTCCGAGGAGGAAGGCGCCCAGCGCACGCGCGCCGTCTTGCAGCGGCGTGGTGCCGATCTCGCCAAGGCCGGCGCTGTCAGCCTCTTCGGAGCAGCATCGACGCCCGGCAGCACGGCTGAATTCACCATCGCGCTCAAAGGCCTGCTGATTGTCGCCGCTCCGGGCGACGCCATGTCGCCGGAGGCACAAGAAACCGTCACGCCGATCGAAGTCAGGATCCGGCGCAGCCAACTCATTCGCGACTATGCCTCCGCCCTGCCGGAGCCCCTGGCCGACCCGATCGAGGATATCCGCATCAGGGCTGCGACGGCGTCTGCCTATTTCGTCCGCGCCGGCGAGTTTATCCAGATCATCGACGTCTACGGCCGGCAATGCACCGACTTCCAGGCATTTGCCGCCCGCAAGGTGGACAAGGGGCTCGATCTCGCGCTCGATTCCACCGTCACACGCACCCTGCTCGGCCGCAGCTATCCCGCGCCCGGCCTGCCGTCGAAAGCCTTCGACCGCGATTTCGAGCCGCTGGTGGAGGTCGTCCAGGATACGGTCGGTCGCCACGATGCCTTCGCGACCGCCTGCAATTCGCGCTACTACGACGACATGGGCTATCCCGGCCATGTGAATTGCACCGACAATTTCAACGCGGCGCTGGCGCCCTACGGCATTGCCGGCCGCAAGGGATGGGAAGCGCTAAACTATTTCTACAACACCAATATCGACCACAATAATCAGCTCTATCTCGATGAGCCCTGGTCGCGGCCGGGCGACTATGTGCTGATGCGGGCGTTGACCGATCTCGTCTGTGTCTCCTCCTCCTGCCCCGACGACATCGACGCGGCGAACGGCTGGGACCCGACGGATATCCACGTCCGCACCTTTTCCGGAAAAGAGAAATTCACACGAGCGGTAGCCTATCGCATGACCCCTGAAGCCGACGCCGAACTGACGCGCGAAACCGCGTTCCACCCCCGCCTCTCTGCTCTCACGCGGGACTACACCGAATATCGCGGCTTTTGGCTGCCGAACCGCTTTTCCTCCGAAGGGCCGGTCGAGGAATATTGGGCCTGCCGCGAAAGAGCGGTCGTCATCGACCTTTCGCCGCTTCGCAAGTTCGAGGTGACGGGACCGGATGCCGAGGAATTGCTGCAATATTGCCTGACCCGCGACGTCCGCAAGCTGTCGACCGGCCAGGTCGTCTATTCCGCCATGTGCTATGAAAACGGTGGGATGATCGACGACGGCACGCTTTTCCGCCTCGGCGACAAGAATTTCCGCTGGATCGGCGGCGACGACTATAGCGGCATCTGGCTGCGCGAACAGGCGGAGAAGAAGGGCTTCAAGGCCTGGGTCCGCTCATCGACCGACCAGATGCACAATATCGCTCTCCAGGGTCCGAAAAGCCGCGATATCCTGAAGGAGATCATCTGGACGGCACCGCGCCAGCCGACGATCGGCGAGCTCGAATGGTTCCGCTTCGCCGTCGGACGCATTGGTGGCTTCGAAGGCGCACCCGTGGTCGTCTCGCGCACGGGCTATACCGGCGAACTCGGCTATGAGATCTTCTGTCATCCGAAGGATGCGGCTGCTGTCTTCGACGCCGTCTGGGAGGCCGGAGAACCCCATGGGTTGAAACCGATGGGGCTCGAAGCGCTGGATATGGTCCGCATCGAGGCGGGCCTGATCTTCGCCCATCACGAGTTCACCGACCAAACCGATCCCTTCGAGGCCGGCATCGGCTTCACCGTGCCGTTGAAATCCAAGCAGGATGATTTCATTGGCCGCGAGGCGCTGATCCGCCGCAAGGAAAACCCGCGTCATCTGATGGTCGGCCTCGACGTCCAGGCCAATGAAGCAGTCGGCCATGGCGACTGCATCCATATCGGCCGCGCGCAGGTCGGCGTCATCACCAGCGCCACGCGCTCACCGATCCTCGGCAAGACCATCGCGCTCGCCCGTATCGATGTTCAGCATGCGGGTGTCGGCAATAAAGTCGAGATCGGCAAGCTCGACGGCCACCAGAAGCGTTTGCCGGCTGTCATCGTGCCGCTGTCGCATTACGACCCGCAAAAGACGCGGCCGCGTTCGTAATCTATTACTTACTCTGCCTTACGCTGGGCATTCGAGATCGCGCGTGCCGCTTCTTCCGAGGAGTTGGCAAGCGTCCGCATTTCCGCAGCCAGCACCGCAAAACCGGACCCTGCCGTTCCGGCTCTCGCGGCCTCGATGCCGGCATTGACGGCGAGCAGTTTCAGATAGCGTAGCGACTGCAATATCTCGCCGGTCTTGGAGGCCGTCACCCGCATGTCGGCGGTCTGTTCGTCGATGCGCTGATAGAGCGACTCGATATTGATAATGCTGCCTTCGAGATAGAGCAGTTCCTCAGCCTCGTCCCATACGCCGCCGCCGGTCTCCGTCACCCAGATGAAATGGCCTTCGTTGTGGCGAATGCGATATTCCATCGTCCAGTCGGTATGGCTTTCCAGCGCCCTGCCGACAACCTCATCCATGACCGGCACGTCGTCTTCGCACATGATGGAGGTGAATGTCCGTGTGCGGTTACCGATGATCTCATCTGCTGGATAGCCGAAGACGCGCTCGATGCCGTCGGTCATCTCCAGCATTGTATAATTTTCATCCGCGCGGCAGCGATAGAGAAAGCCGTTCATGCGGCCGAGAATGCTTGTTTGGAAATCCATGACGACCATGCCCGAAGAAAAAGGAGTTGCGGATCAAATTGCTTCGTCTCTTCTCAAACACGCCGGCAAGGGTCGCGATGAACGACCCTTGCCGGTTACGCAACGCTTGGGAGGGCATCAATTGCGTAGATATTCCTCCATGGAATCGTCAAGCGCCTCGACCCAGGGCGTATGATGCGTCGGCGACATGTTGCCGGTCATCAACGAACGGTAGGCATGGTCGCGGAAGCCCATGACGTTCTCTGCCTTATGGTGCTCCCATTCCATGAAGGTCTTGTTGGTGCCTTCAATGTCGAAGCTCGGATAGTCGGTCTCGGCAAGCAGCTCCTTCACATAGTCGCCCTGATACCAAATCATCTGCTCGGCATCCTCCAGCGTCTCCTCGCGGGCGCGCCACATGTCGAAATTCGCCTTCAGCTCCTCTTCCGTGGGCAGCTTGATACGCCCCATCATGACGTCGCGCGCCCACCAGGCCTGCACGTCGAACATGTTGAAGGTGTAGAACTGGTCCTGCATGCCGATGTAGAAGAGCTGCGGGTTCTTGTCGTAGATCACGCCCTTGTAGAGGTGATCGGCCCAGAGACGGTTGGCGGTCTTCAGACGCAGTTCGTCCGGCAGGAAGGGGAAATGGTGCTGGTATCCGGTGCACAGGATCAGCGCATCCACTTCCTTTTTCGAGCCGTCGAGGAAGTGCGCCGTCTTGTTCTCAAGCTTGGTCAGCAGCGGCCTCTCCTCGAAATTCTCCGGCCACTTGAAGCCCATCGGCTTCGAGCGGTAGCTCGTCGTCACCGATTTCGCGCCGTATTTCCAGCATTGCGAGCCGATATCTTCGGCTGAATAACTGCGGCCGACGATCAGCACGTTCTTGTCCTTGAATTCCAGCGCATCGCGGAAGTCATGGGCATGCAGCACACGGCCGTTGAAGGTCTTCACGCCCTCGAAATAGGGCACGTTCGGCGTCGAGAAGTGACCGTTGGCGACGACGACGTAGTCAAATTCCTCATCGTACATCCGGTCCTCGACACGATCATGCGCCGTCACCGTGAACTTCTTTGTCTCTTCGTCGAAGCGCACCATGCGAACCGGCGTGCTGAAGCGGACCCATTTGCGGACATCGGCCTTCTCGACGCGGCCCTTGATATAGTCCCAGAGCACGGCACGCGGCGGATAGGAGGCGATCGGCTTGCCGAAATGCTCCTCGAACGTATAGTCGGCAAATTCCAGGCATTCCTTCGGGCCGTTCGACCAGAGGTAGCGATACATGCTGCCATGGACCGGTTCACCATATTCGTCGAGGCCAGTGCGCCAGGTATAATTCCAAAGCCCGCCCCAGTCGGACTGCTTTTCGTAGCAGACGACCTCCGGGATCGCAGCGCCCTTCTGGGCCGCCGACTGGAAGGCCCGCAACTGGGCCAGGCCGGAAGGACCGGCGCCGATGACGGCAACTCTTGTCATGAAGCATTCCCCTTTCGATTGTATCGAATTTTTATCGCATGCGGTCGTCTTGGCGCGTCGTAGGCGTCAATCCGGAAAAGTGCCCGGGCTGGTCGGCGCCCCATCGTCATATTTCGAAAGCCAGTCGATCGTCATCTCGCGGAACCGCGTCAGGCCCTTGTAGTCGATGAGCTCCGGCGGCAGCGTGCGCAGCACGCGCGGGAAGCGGCGCGCCCATTTCGGCACGGTCACCAGCTCGTCCATGTTCATCAGATAGCAGCGGATGACGAAGAGAATGGCGTTCGAGCGCGGCAGGCGCCAGAGGCTCTGCAGCTCGACACGCAGATGCACCTTCTCGCCGACATTTTGCGGCGTCACTGTCAGGCGGTCCGGACCCCATTTCGGATAGTTCTCCGGGCTGGTATCGAGGCGGGGGTTGATCGTCATCGTCCAGTTGAACCGGCGCGTCGGCTTGCCCTGCTGCAGGTTCAACAGGAATTTCAGCGCGCGGTCGAAGACGCCGATCTGGTGAGCGAGCGGCACCGGACCGTGCCATTCCATGAAATTCATGCCGATGTCGAAATCGAGCGACCAGTCGGCCTGGGTCGTGACCATGCCGGCGTCCATCCAGAGATTGTTGTCGCGCTGGTCGACGATGCAGAAATCGCCCTGGGCCTGGCGGGTGATATATTCGAAGGGCTCATAGGGCAGCGTCGATGCGTCGCCGAAAGTGAATGTGTCGTCGATGCCGAGCGGCCGGTTGATCCAGCGCCATTGATCGCCGTTCTTGATCAGCGTGAAATGCTCGGGGTAGCCGGCTGCCTGTTCCTCCATCAGCAGTTCCAGCGTATCCCACTGCGCCGACATCATATGCGGCAGCGCCTGGTAGCGTAGCGGATCCTCCTTCAGCACCAGTGCCCGGTCGCGCATTTCGGCGACATAGTGCTCGTCGACGTCGATCAGGCTTTCATAGACCGTGCCAACTTGCCCCTTCACATGCGGTTCCATGTTGACGGAATACATGTACTCGTCGCGGTCGAAGGGGAACGGAAAGCGCCGGATGTTTTCCGGACTGTTGCGATAGCTGAAATCGTCCCGGAACGTTTCCTGCTTGAAGGCGATTGCCATGTCCGTTCTCCTGGGTATCGGTTCGGTGCCTAGAGGTCGAGATGCAGCGTGTTTCCCTCGAAGCGGGAGACACAGATCATCACCTTGCGGCCGGAGGCCTTTTCTTCGTCAGTCAGATAGACGTCGTGGTGCAGAAGCTTGCCCTCGCAGGCGGCAACCGCCGTCTCGCACTGGCCGCAGGCACCGCCGCGACAGAGGAAAGGTGCGTCGACGCCCGCCGCCTCGACCGCTTCCAATATGCTCTCGTGATGGCCGACATGCACGGTCTTGCCGGAGCGCATCAGCTCGATCGAAAAGGGCTTGCCGGGCTGCGAGGAGAGGAAGCGTTCGGAGTGCAGGTTCTGTTCCGGCCAGCCAGCCTCAAGACCCGTTTTCAGCACGCCGTCGATCATGCCCGAGGGGCCGCAGACATAGAGATGTGTGCCGAGCGGCTGGCTGTCGAGCAGGCGGGCGAGCGGAATGTAGTTCTTTTCCGCGTCGCAATAGATCTTCACCCGATGTGGGCCGTAGCGCGCAACGAGATCCTTGCAATAGGCGCCACGATCGAGCGAGCGCACCGCATAATGCAGCTCGAAATTGGCGCCCTCACGGGAAAATTGCTCCATCATGGCGATGAAGGGCGTGATGCCGATGCCGCCGGCGATCAGCAAATGCTTGCGGCCGCGCCAGTCCGGCTGGAAGAGATTGACCGGATAACTGACCTTCAGCTCGTCGCCTTCGCTGACTTTCTCATGCATGAAGGTGGAGCCGCCGCGCGAATCCTCGACATGCAGCACGCTGACCTCATAGCCCGAGCAATCATGCGGCGGCGACATCAGCGAATAGGCGTTGCGCCTGATATGGCCATCATCATTCATCGAAACGATGACATGGGCGCCGCCAGAAAAATAAGGCATCGGCTTGCCGTCAAGGCGCTCGAAACGGAAGCGCTTGATGCGGTGGGCGATCGGCGTCACCTTCGCCACGCGGACGGGAATTTCAGTACCACCGCTCACAGGAACAACTCCTCTGGATCAGGCGCACTGCCGGGCTCTTCCGCATCGATATTGACGCCTTGGAAAGCGCCGAGGCGGCGCGAATAGTGATCACGCACCAAGAGTGGAAGTCCGCAATGGCCACAAGCAAAGGGACTATGGGTGACATCCTCGGTGATGCCCTTGCAATGGACGCATTGCACGCGGCGCGCCAGCGAACCGCGATGTTCCGTGACGATCGAGGCATGGTCCATGCCGTAGTCGAGCGCCACCATCATCGCCTGGCCAATGAAGCCCTCCGTGCCGGCGATATAAAGCCGCGTGCCCATATGGGCTGTCGCAAGCGACCCCTTCAGGCGAAAGAGCAGCGTCGCTATCGTCGGCGCTGTAAAGAACATATCGGCGCCGAGCCGACGCAAGGTCTCGTCGTGACCCTTGCCCTGCGAACCACGGGCGACATAAAGGATCTCGCTGCGCGACAGGGCGGTATCGTCAAGTGAGGACTTCTGGTCGAGGAGGGCGTTCGCCCCCTCGCCTTCAAGCGCAAAAATGTGTCGCCGGGCGTGCGGCTGGATGGAGAGGCCCTTGTAGACCGGTCGGCTCTTGATGCCTTCGACGAGCATAGGCGCGCCTCCTTAACCCACGGCCGTCCTCTTCTTCTTTTCCGGATCATCGAAGGGCAGCGTGTGGGCAATCGCGCTTGCCTTCAAGCTCTTGCCGCGCACCTCGAGCTTCGTGCCCTGAACCGCCTTGTCGACATCGAGGCGGGCGATCGCCATGGATTTCTTCGTCAGCGCCGAATAGCACGGGCAGGTGATGACGCCGACTTTCTTGCCATCGGCAAAGACCTCATCGCCGAGATCGGCCGGGCCGTCGGCATCGATCAGCATGCCGAAGATCTTGAAGCGTTCCTTGCCCTTGAGACGGGCATGTTCCTCGGCACCCCGAAAACCGGTCTTGCCGGGGCTGACGGTGAAATCGAGCCCAAGCTCCCAGAGGCTGTCGCCGGGCGGCTGGTCGGCGAAGGGATACATCTGCGAATTGTCGTAGGGGTAGAAGAGCAGGTAGCTTTCGACGCGCAGCATGTCGAGGACGCTGAAGCAGCAGGGGATGATCCCCATCTCCTTGCCTTCCGCGACGATGCGGTCCCAGACCATCGGAGCGTCCTGGCCGCGCACGAAAATCTCATAGCCGCGCTCGCCGGTATAGCCGGTGCGCGAGATCATCACCGGCGCGCCGAACAGCGTCGTCTGCATGTGGTGGAAATATTTGAGGTCGCGGATGCCGGGCACATATTTGGCTAGATAGTCGACCGCGACCGGTCCCTGCAGCGACAGATCGTGCAGGTCGTCATCGAAGAGGACGGCGCAGTTGCGGCCCGCTGCCTGCTTGACGAGCTCCTCGTGACCGGAGCCGGAGCCGTGAACCAACATCCAGGAATTCGGGCCGGTGCGGTAGACGATGCAGTCGTCGGTGAAGTAGCCGCGATCGTTCAGCATGGCCGCATAGACCGAGCGACCAGGATAGATCTTCGACATGTCGCGGGTGGTGATAGAGTCGAGGACGGCGATCGCATGCGGGCCGACCAGATGCACCTTCTTCAGGCCGGAAACATCCATGATGCCGGCCTTGGTGCGGATCGCGACATGCTCTTCCGACATGTCCTTCTCATAGGTCCAGGCGGTTCCCATGCCGCTCCAGTCCTCGAGTTTCGATCCCAAAGCGCGATGCCGGTCCGCCAAGGCGGAGAAACGCCATGATAGTGCCATTTCGTTCCCTCATTTTCTTCTATGGAATATTTATTTCCTGACTATATTCGTCTTTCGCGCCGTGGCAAGCCGCTCCTCAAGTTTTTTGTCGGCCTATCCGGCAACATTCGC
>NZ_BAYX01000023.1 GCF_000696095.1 Rhizobium rhizogenes NBRC 13257
CGCCATGGCCCAGGCGGCGGGAACGGCGATGATCAGACCGAGGATCGTCGAACCGAAGGAGATGATGACCGAGTTGGCGAAGTGGAGGAAATAGTTCGAGCGCGACTGCACCTCGAAATAATTCTCCAGCGTCCAGTGGAAGAAGAGGAACTGCGGCGGCGAGGCAATCGCATCGCCTTCCGACTTGAAGCTGGTGAGGATCGTCCAGAGAATCGGGAAGAAGATCAGGAGCGCGACGGCCCAAGCCGCCACCGATACGACCACCTTGCGCCGTGTAGAGACATTGCGTGCCATCTCAGGCCTCCAGGTTCTTGCCAACCGCGCGCATCACGAAGATGGCGACGATATTGGCGAGGATGACGGCGATGATGCCGCCCGCCGATGCGCCGCCGACATCCTGCGACAGAACGATCTGCGAATAGACGAGATAGGTAAGGTTGGTCGTCGCCGTGCCGGGACCGCCATTGGTGGTGACCAGGATCTCGGCGAAGGCGGAGAGCAGGAAGATCGTCTCGATGAGGATGACGACCGTGATCGCGCGGGCCAGGTGCGGCAGGGTGATGTAGATGAACTTCGACACCGCGCCGGCGCCGTCCATTTCGGCGGCTTCCTTCTGTTCCTCATCCAGAGACTGCAATGCCGTCAAAAGAATAAGCGTTGCGAAGGGCAGCCACTGCCAGGCGACGATGATGACGATCGAAAACAGCGGCACGGTCTCCAGCCAGGTCAGCGGATCGAGCCCGAAAAACTTGAACAGATGCGCCAGGAGCCCGTTCACCGGGTTCATGAACATGTGTTTCCAGATGAGGGCGGCGACCGTCGGCATGACGAAGAATGGCGCAAGCACCAGCATGCGGACGATGCCTTGGCCGAAGATCGGCTGATCGAGAAGGAGCGCGAGAGCGATGCCGCCGACCACGGTGATGATGAGCGCGCCGCCAACCAGCAGCAGCGTCACGATCAGGGAGTTCAGGAAGGCGGGGTCGGTGACGAAGTATTCGTAATTGAGCAGCCCGATGAAATCATGCGCGCCGGGCGACAGGAGATTGTAGTTCAGCGTCGAGAAGTAGATCGTCATCGCCAGCGGGACGATCATCCACGCGAAGAGCAGCAAAACCGACGGCGTCATCATGACGCGAGCGGCAGAACGGGTATGTAATGTTGCCATGATAGAAACGGTCTTTGCTGAAGCTAGCTACGGCTGTAGGAACACTGCGGAAAAAGAGGCCGCCGAAGCGGTTCGGCGGCCTAAGGGGGGTGGGTTTTGTTTGCGGGCCCACCCGTCTTGGGAGGTTGATTATTTCGGATAACCAGCCTTGGTCATTTCGCGTGTGGTCAGCTGTTGCGCGGCCTTGAGGGCGGCATCGACGGTGATCTGGCCGGCAAGGGCAGCGGAGAACTGCTGGCCGACGGCGGTGCCGATGCCCTGGAACTCAGGGATGGCCACGAACTGGACGCCGACATACGGGACCGGCTTGACGGTCGGGTGGGTCGGATCGGCCGAGTTGATCGAGTCGAGCGTCATCTTGGCGAAGGGAGCCGCCTTCTGGTAATCCGCATTCGCATAGAGCGAAGAACGGGTGCCGGGAGGTGCGTTCAGCCAGCCTTCCTTCTCGGCGACAAGGTTGGTGTAGTCCTTGCCGGTTGCCCAGGCGATGAACTTCTCGGCAGCTTCGGTCTTCTTCGAGGAAGCCGGGATGGCGAGGTTCCATGCCCAGAGCCAGTTGCCGCGCTTGCCGAGGCCGTTGTCCGGAGCCAGAGCGAAGCCGACCTTGTCGGCGACCTTCGATTCCTTCGGATCGGACACGAACGAGGCAGCAACCGTCGCGTCGATCCACATGCCGCACTTGCCGGTCTGGAACAGCGAGAGGTTCTCGTTGAAGCCGTTGGACGAAGCACCCGGAGGGCCGGCATCCTTCATCAGCTTGACGTAGAAGTCGAGCGTGCTCTTCCATTCCGGCTGATCGAACTGCGGCTTCCACTTCTCATCGAACCAGCGGGCGCCGAAGGAGTTCGCCGTCGCCGTCAGGAACGCCATGTTCTCGCCCCAGCCGGCCTTGCCACGAAGGCAGATGCCGTAGACTTCATGGCTCTTGTCGGTGATCTTGCGGGCAGCATCAGCAATAAAGGTCCAGGTCGGCGCGTCCGGCATCTTCAGGCCGGCCTTTTCGAACAGGTCCTTGCGGTACATCACCATCGAGCTTTCGCCATAGAACGGCGCGGCATAAAGCTTGCCATCGGTGGTCAGGCCGCTGCGGATGGCCGGGAGAAGATCGTCGACGTCGTAGGTCTTGTCGGCGGTGAGCTTGTCGAGCGGCGCCAGCCAGCCGAGCTTGCTCCAGATCGGCACTTCATAGGTGCCGATGGTCAGCACATCGTATTGGCCGCCCTTGGTGGCAATGTCGGTCGTGACCTTCTGGCGCAACACGTTTTCTTCGAGCGTAACCCACTGAAGGTCAATGTCAGGGTTCTTCGCTTTGAAAGCATCCGTAAGCTTCTGCATACGGATCATGTCGCCGTTGTTAACCGTCGCTATCGTCAGCGTTTCGGCGAGAGCCGTCGAGCTGATTGCAACGGAAATAAAGGCGCCGAGCGCGCCGGCCAAATAATGTCTCACTAGATCCTCCCAGGACAAGCCCAAACCGGAAATGCCTACCATTCCTCCAAGAGTGGGCGTGAGGCAAAGATAGATCTCCCTCAACAATGCGCTAGCGCGGGATTCACCAAAGACTGATACTATTATGCATTGCGGCATACATAAGTGGATCCTTTAGTTGGTGATAAATACCACTGATGGGATGCTGCGCTATGAGCGGTTCGTCACGTCTTCAAAGCACCCGCCCCAAGGCGCACATTATGTGAAGCAAGATAGTATTATAATTTAGCGTTCGGGGCTGTAGAGCCGCTGCCATGAGAGGCCTACCATATAGTAGGCAGCCAATGGGTTTGAGGAGAACTAGGCTGCTAGCCGCTTTGAAAGCCAATAGGATCGGCGGAATTCATCTCCTGCCTGCTATCTCGACCGCATACCCCAGAGAGAAAATGAGCAGAAAGGACTGGGAGCTTAAGGGCTTCATTCTAGAGGGGGACTGGACTTTCGTCACAATTAATTCGGTTGATTTCCGTGGTCCTCGATCAAATCCTGGCTCGTCTGGTGAATATGCCGGCGTTGTACTCCATGCAGGCCTGATCTGTTTCAACGTCCCGGATGGAATTCGTCGAGACGCGCAGCTTGAAATGCTCGACGCCGCAATCCAGCTCATAGAAGAGTACAGCGGCGAGATCATCAACATGCTCATCAAAATCACGCTTGAAGATGATTGTATCGAAGCACAAATCTTCTTCTTGCCCTCGCAGGAGTTGGACTGAGCGGTCGGATCACAGGCGCCCCGCGCATCGCGTTCAAGGCGTCGGTAAAAGAGCGCTTTTCAGCGAGCGAGCGGATCTACTTGGATGTGATCAAGGACACTCCCGGAGGGTAAGTCTTTTGGTCGAAAACGGACTTTCGTCCTTACGGAACGATTGTGGAGCATGTGATAGATGACACCCTTTGAGACCACCACTTCCAATCGCGAAAAGCCATTCCCGGATCTCACGTTTCGGGTGGCAACCTCGGTGGACTATTCAATGCTTGCGCAGATGAATCTTGAGCTGATTCAGGACGAAGGTCACCGGAGCAACCTCGGACTTCCAGAACTCGAGAAGCGCTTCGAGCATTTCCAGTCGAAAGAAGATTGGATTGTCGAGGTGGTTGAACTTTCAGGTGAATCGGTTGGCTTTGTCACATATCGCTTCGAGAGGGATGACACATTGTCTGCAGGCAGTCGTGCTTACCTCCGACAATTCTTCATTGCGCGCAAGAGCAGGGGGGCCGGGCTTGGCCGCGCTGCGATTGAACTGTTACTAGCTGAGCGTTTCAAGGAGCCGATGGTCGTTCGACTCGAAGTGCTGGATTCCAATCCGAGAGGGTTTGGGTTTTGGACGGCGGTTGGCTTCCAAGGATACTCGAGAAATCTGGAACGTACGTCAGGACCTGGCACGACGTGAGGCCGACGCGGCTATCTGGGAGGCGTGGAAGCCGATCCGGATGTCTACAACAGCAATTTCACGCGCTTCGTACGCTATTGGCTAATGTGCCCATCTTGACAATGCTTCGCGTAGTGCGCGCCGCCTCAACTTTCGCCTACACCACGACCGCTAAACGATCCGTGCACCAACGCTGTGGATGGTAGTCCCGATCCTCTCGATGGCAACGTTGTCACCGTCACCGACCAAGGCAAACGCTCGAAAAGCGCTTTCACCTTGGTCGCAATTGCCCGCGCCTACAGCGCGAAAACCAGCCTATCGTTCTTCTCAGAACTTGTAGCTGGCACCGAACAAAACTTTTTGCTGGGTGGCGCTGAAATCTCCAATATCCGAACCAAAATCCTTCTTACCGAAATCGGAATAACGATATTCGCCGCGGACGAGGATGTTGTCGGTGATGGCGTGTTCTACGCCGGCACCGGCTGTCCAACCGATCAGGATATCATCCTTCTTTCCAATTGCCGGAGCATCGACCTTACCGCCTGCTGCTGCAACACCGCCCGTTGCGAAGACTAGCGTTCGATCCAAGGCATAGCCGACGCGGGCGCGACCTGAAGCGTCCCATTGAAGATCAGCCTTGTCGCCCTTTTCGAAGTTGTAGTTGAAATCGTTCTCGATACCGTAGACGATATTTCCGGTTTGGAAGTTATAGCCGACATGCGCACCGGCTGAACCGCTATTGAGGCTCTGATCGGTGCCGAAATATTTTGCCTTGTTCCAGGAATACCCACCCTGGGCACCGAGATAAAAGCCCGACCAGTTGTAAGTCGAATAAGCTGACTGTTCCGGCTGCGGCGGCGACTGTTCCGTCGTCATGTCGGCGGCCTTCGCGGCCACCGCTGAGGAAAGAGCCAAGGCGGCAAGAACGAATACCTTGATATGCATAAGGAAACCCTATCTTTGTTTAAAGCGGAGAGGGCGCTGGCGAATTGCGACAGCCCGACTCGTGATGATGCACTATGGATCAGGCGCTTGTTGCGGTGTGTCATTTCACATTGAGTTATGTTGCGAAGGGCTCAGGCGCCTTGTCGGCAAACAGGCTCATCACGGAATTCATCCGGCCGGTCTGAACGCATAGCATTTTCTTGTCCTGTTGGGACGGGGAGGTCGGTAAGCCGCCTCCCGACATGGACAGATTGCACAACTACACCCGCGAGCGCTGAAACCTGGTCAGCGGGCGCGGGCGCGGCAATCCTCCTAGATGCCGTAATGGGCCGGCGCTCCGGAGAATGTAGCGAGCTTGGTGCCACATCTATTCTAAGGGTTCCTTCGACTGACCCCTTTGGAAAGAAATTACATAATAGAAATATGATGTTAGCACTGATGGAAATATCAGGGGTCGTCGGTTCGTACCCGTCAAGGCGACGGAATTAATTTAGCCTGCCTGCACACGGAAACAGGCTAAATACTCGGCCAATTCTCTAGCCGATGCGCTCAGAGTACGCTGACGTTTTCGGCTTTCGACTTTCCGGTCTTGCGATCCTGACCCAGCTCGTAGCTGACCTTCTCACCTTCTCTGAGCGAACCGCCCCGCTGCAGAGCGGAAACGTGCACGAACACATCCGTTCCACCATTCTCGGGAGTAATGAAGCCAAATCCCTTGTCTTCATTGAAAAATTTAACAGTACCAGTCGGCATGATATTTCCTCTTCAATTGTGCGGCGAGCTTGACTCGCTCATCGAACCTACAGCTCGAATCCATGGCTATCAATGGCCTGCCATTTTAGCGAACATTCCAATTCGCCGAAAATTTCGGCCGCTGAGCCAGATTGGCAAATCGTATGTTCGACCTCCTGTGAAGAGACTCGGTTCGACCTGTCCGAATGGACTGAATTGAGGGCCTTCGCCCTCGCGTCAAGAACTCGATCCACTTGCCGTTAGATTTCACAGTTTTATTTGCGTTGAAGCGGAAACGCTCAGGAACAGCGGTAACTTTCAGCCCTGAGTGGTTCCTTTCCCACCAGGACTGGCCGTTGCGGATAGATGCAGAGCGGAAATGTCCGCAAGTCGCCCGCCCTGTTGTTCGAAACTTTATATCGGCCCGGTGCTTGGCTTTTCTCAACCCAGCTTGTCAGAAGGGCATAAAGCTCATCATGCTGGGGAAGCGGTGGTGCGGCATCGGGATTGGCTGTCCCGTTAAGTATCGCGTGCGCCATGCCGGGAATGAGATAAAGCCGATAGAAGGACTGCACTGCATCCAGTCCTCCCATCTGCTCGACGACACGGTTATAGTAGTTCATGGAGCCCTGCGGCGGGATTAGGAAGTCTGATAGTCCGTGATACATCAGGATCTTGCCACCTCGCGCCCGAAACGCCGAAAGGTCGGCGCTGTCTGTATTAATGTTCGCGAAAGTATGCTGAAGTGCGACACCATCGTCTTGCGCCGTCTTGAGTCGGGCAAAGCTTATATCCTCCCATCTGTCTGAGCCATTGCCTCTGGCATTGATAAAGGCCGGGGTAGCCAAGGTCGGATCGCCCAGTTCCATGGCAACCAGATCGCTGGACACCGCGAATGGCGTTGGCCCTGCTAAGAGATTTAGATTGGTTCCGCGGGCTAGCCCGAACCATTGCTGTTGTCCGGACAGCTGGGAGCCGAAGCCGTTATCGAGTGCGGGAAGAGGAGCCGTGCCGTCCGGGGTCTGACCGTACCAGATCTTGTTGAACGCCATCGCTTCGGGCCGGGTCACGCATTTTCCCGGCACACCCTGGCCACCTTCCGACGCGCACAGGACCGATCGGTCCGTCGTGGGATCGTAGCGGCACTCTGCTGGGTCGAGGATATAGCCGAGATGTACCGAGCCAACTTTGTCGCACGATCTGATCGCCGCGATGGAGACGGCATCCAGTTCGGCCTTACTGAGCTTCGCTCCGCCGAGATCCCGCTGCATGATCACTTGAGGATTGAGGTCCGACGTGATGAAACGCGTCCAGTTGATTGCCGGCGCGCCAACGAGGATACCGTCGAAGTCCTGCGGGTTGATCTGCGCTTCCTTCAATCCCTGACGGCCGCCGGTCGAGAAGCCATCCCAATAGGAATAGCGCGCATCTTGTCCATAGAATGCGAGGGTAAGGGCCTTGGTCTTAATCGCCATCTCGTGGATGGCCCGCTCGGAAAAGTCGTGCCAAAGGACGGTATTAATGCGGCCGTCCGGCAGCATGCCGAATGATCCATTTCCACCCGTGGGGTTTTCCACGCCTTTCAGAGCGAAGGAATGCCCGGTATCGGTTGTGGCGGTCACTGCGCCCTCGACCCCCGCCGCCTCAGCCGGCGAACCTGGGACGCCCGCCGAATCCAGCGCCAGTTCGGTCAACGATGCCTGGGTCCGGCCGGCCCAACCACCTCCACCCATGACGTGAATGCGGCCATTCCAGTTGGTGCTGGTCGGAAGCCAGATTTCGATGCCGATCCCCGACGATGTGGAAGGGGCGCCTTGAGGTCCAGGATTGCCTGGCCCGATGTTCAATTTGACCAGGCACAGATCATTAGCAGCTTTGGGAGTCCTTTCGGCTGGAGAACCGGACAAGAGCAGAGGGTCGCCTTTGTAGAAAGCCTTCACCAGCAGAACGGTCGTCAGCGCATCGGGGCGAAAACTTGTTTTCAGACCGTCGTCACAAGCAAGGCCGTCAGTCGTGCGGGCAACAGCCAGCCGCGTTTCCGACCTGGCGGTTACGGTCCCGACAGTACTTGCTAGTCCGATGAGCAATATCCCAACGACCCATATTGGCAGGCGGTGATAGTTGGATTTGAAGAACATTTTCATCTCCGGATCAGGTATCTAGCTTCAGGATAATTGACGGCAAATGGATTGTATCCGCACACACACAGGCAGGTTGTTCGACCAGTACAAATCTCATCAGTGTCCGGACGGCAGGGGCATAAACGATGACATCGTCGCCTCGAAATTCCACGAAAAGGCGGCGAACTCCTCGCCCTGCACCATGTGGCCCAACTTGAGATTGGGCCCGCCTAGTTTCCGTCGTATCGTAACACTGCACACTCGAAACATTTTCGGCGAATTCGCTGAGTAGCTGACGTCGAGGTCTAAACCCGCATCGTGCAAACCACTCCAAACGCCGATGAGCGTCCAACTCCTTGATCCTGCCGCAGAGACAGAAGCTGTCCCCAGTGCTCTCGACAACGGGTTCTTCCCGGTCGACACTTCTCGTGCAAGCGCTTACGAGGTGCACAATCCCGTCACCAAGAGAAACGCGAGACTATGGGCGCTCGGTCGTTCGTGCGACCTCGCTCACCGGACGCAGCAAAAGCATGTGCCGATCCAATGGGTGGCATTTCTTTACCAGGGAAACCGACACTATCAGTGACATGGCTGCTCACTCGCAAACTATGTGCAACGCAGCTCGCCTCATTCGGCAGCACCGAAATCACTCTTGGTACGAAGGTACCGAACTCTGACACGTAGGCACGCAGAAACTCATCGGTCGATGCTATGCTAACTTTGCCATCATCGCTAATCAGGCCGGGTTTGAACTGGATATAAGCTTCAAGTACGTTCAACTGGGGTGAATTGCAGAAACTCAGCGCGCTGCGCAGGCCATGCTGGGCGATGGCGGTGCCGATCAAAGCGGACCGCTTGTGCGTGAAGGAATTGGTGCCCTGGGGCCGGCTCGCCCAGTCGATAGCGTTCTTCAACCCACCAGAGATCGATCGATTATACTCGGATGTGACGAATAATAGCGCGTCCACCGCCTTGATCGAATCCTTGAAGGTCCGCGCGAAGGGTGGAAAATCAGCGTCATAATCGTAGCTGTAGAGGGGGCAGGTCCCGGAAAGAAATCTCGGTGAAGCTGAGATTGCCCGGTGCGAGACGGATAAGTGCCCCGGCGAGTTTGTGGTTGATCGATTCGCGCTCAAGACTTCCGATGAAATAGCCGACCTTATATTGCTCCATGGCATTGCCCTTCGTTTTGCGAAAAAAGGGGAAACGGCGGCGAATCCGCAGAGGGATCGCGCGGCCGCTTGCCGGTGACCAGTCAGCGTTCACCTATCCCTCGACCGGCTGCGAAGCAGCCACACTGCGTACCTTTTCCTCTATACGGCGCCCGATATCGGCGTCGATGCTCTTCCAGTAATCGAACGCGCGGCTCAGCACCGGTTCACGAACACCGCCGATCAGGCTGCCTGCAACCTGGTCGGCTAGCTTCGCACGCTGATCGTCATTAAATACATCCCGCACCAAGGTCCCGGCCTGGCCGAAATCGCCGTCCTCGGCGTGGAGCGTATAGGCGCTACGCACCATCGAGCCATCGGCTTGCCAGCCATCCGCTGCCTGGCCAGTCTCGTCCGCCCAACTCCGCCCACCGCTATTGGGGACGTAGACGGGCGCATTGCCGCTATGCTCGAAAGCCATTTGTCCATCGAACATATAGGTGTTGACCGGTATCTTCGGGCGGTTGACGGGAAGCTGGTGGAAATTCGTACCGATGCGATTACGTTGCGCGTCGGCATAGGCGAACGCACGACCGAGCAGCATCCTGTCGGGCGATAGACCTATCCCTGGAACCGTGTTGCCAGGCGAGAAGGCGGCCTGCTCGATCTGCGCGAAGAAATTCTCCGGATTTCGGTTAAGTGTCATAGTGCCAAGCGGGATGAGCGGATAATCCGCGTGCGACCAGGTTTTGGTTAGGTCGAACGGGTTGAAGCGATAGTTCTTTGCGTCCGCATAGGGCATGATCTGAACGGAGAGTTTCCAACTCGGATACTCCCCGCGAGCGATAGCCTCGAACAGGTCGCGGCGATGATGGTCAGCATCGGCACCGGCCATCGCCGCGGCCTCCGCATTGTCGAAGAACCGCATGCCCTGAGCGGTGTGGAAGTGATATTTTACCCAGAATCTCTCGCCGGCGGCATTGATCCACATATAGGTGTGCGAGCCGTAGCCATTCATATGACGCCAGGATCGCGGCAGGCCGCGGTCACCCATCAGATAGGTCACCTGATGGGCGGTTTCCGGATTGCTGGTCCAGAAATCCCACTGCATATGGTTGTCACGCAGCCCCGAATCCGGCAACCGCTTCTGGCTCCGGATGAAGTGCGGGAACTTGATCGGGTCGCGCACAAAAAAGACCGGCGTGTTGTTGCCGACTAGATCATAATTGCCATTATCGGTGTAGAATTTGAGGGAGAAACCGCGAACGTCGCGCCAAGTATCGGGGCTCCCCGACTCACCGGCCACAGTCGAGAAGCGAGCCAGCATGTCGGTTTTCGCCCCCTTCTGAAACAGGGTGGCCTTCGTATAGGCCGATAGGTCCTCGCTGATCTCGAGGACACCAAACGCGCCTGACCCCTTGGCATGAGGCTGCCGTTCGGGCACTTTCTCACGATTGAAGTGCGCCATCTGTTCGAGGAAATGGACGTCGTGGAGGAGGATTGGCCCATCGGCCCCAATCGTCAGTGAATTCCGATCACTTGGCGCAGGAGCGCCCGAACCTGTAGTTGAACCCTTTATCTCAAAATCATTGTCTGCCATCAGCTTAATCCTTCCGACCATGGAGTAATAGCAAGAACATATAGCGCGGCCTGAACCTTCAGCCTGCGATCAGGCCTGCAAATCACATTTGGAAAGCCTTCGCCACGTCGGCGCATCGGGACGAAAGCTTGCTGTTAGACCGTCATCACAAGCGAGGCTATCCGTCGAACGGGCAATCGTCGGTCGCGTTTCGGTCTTGGCGACCACGGTCGCGACAATGTGCGTCAGTCCGATGAACAACATTTCAGCCGCATATAGTGTGAAGAGGCGATAGCTGGATTTGAAAAACATTTTCATCACCTGACTAAGCAACCGTATTAGTGGATGTGGGCTAAGCTTTGTTATGCTGAAGCATGGCGTTGGCGCCGACGATCACGATCTTGGGATGTTTGCCCCTGAGCGCAGTCATTTCTAGAGAGAACGGTTGGGCCTCAAGCACGGCTGACCTCGAACAGGAACCAGACGCGCTTCTCAGCGTCGTCGATCCAGTTCTCGATCAGGCTCGCGGTAGCCAGGTCGCCGTGCTCATCGCACAGGTCGTGGACCTGACGCAGGCGTTGGGTGAAGTCCTTGTTGTCATCGCGCAGCTCGGCCAGCATGTCTTGCGGCGAAACGAACTCGGCGTCATTGTCGGCGACACGCTGCAGGCGCGAGATGTGGCCGATGGAGCGAAGCGTGGTGCCGCCGATCTTACGCACGCGCTCGGCGATGTCGTCCGTGATAGCAAAGATCTGTTGAGCCTGCTCATCAAGCATCTCGTGGTAGTCGCGGAAGTGCGGTCCCGAGACGTGCCAGTGGAAGTTCTTGGTCTTCACATAGAGCGCGAATGTGTCGGCCAATAGGGCGTTGAGGGCTCCTGACAGGTCGCTGGTGGCGTTCGAACTCAGGTTGGTGGGCGTATCGAGCGCAGCTTTGCGCCGCGCCGGGGCTTCCTTCGCATTCATTGCAGGTTTTTCCTTCGATTTGATCGGATGGCGTGGGGAAATTCAGAATCTGGGCCACTCCGGCTTCCGGGCGAGCCTCTATCGTGACGTTGTGCAGCTCGATGTGCTTGATCACTGGGCAAAAGTTTCGTTGTCGGCCCAATGCAAGCAACGCCCGTCAATGAACGTTCTGCCCCGGAACCTGTCGAACAGGAGCCGGGAAAAGTGTGCCGGCAGGACATCCGCCCGATTTAGCTTAGCGCCACGCTGCGCGCCGCCTCGTCGATCAAGGCCGCGACATCGGTCGGCCGTGACGCGAGCGAGGCGTGGCTCGCGTCGAGCGTGACGATCTTTTTTGCTTTCATGCGTCCCGACATCATCTTCTGGTTTTCAGGATCGATCATGCGATCCTGGCTGGAGATTTGGTACCAGCTGGGCCTCTGCCTCCAAGCGGGTGCGGTGATCGTATCGCCGAAGGTTGTGCCGAGAGGCGCCTTTTGCGTGATCGCCATGACAAGTGCCTCCTCCTCCGTTAGATCCTGGCAGAAGCTGTTGCGATAGTCGCCAGGCTTGACCCAAAGATAGCCGTCGCTGTCGGGTACGACGTTAGCGATGGCCGCGGGTGGGTGTGCCTGGGTGATGCCACCAGGGCTCTCGCCAGCATCAGGCGCGAATGCTGCGATGTAAACGAGCCCCACCACATTCGGCATGTTTCCTGCCTCAGTGATCACGGCGCCACCATAGGAGTGACCAACCAGCAGCACATTGCCTTGTTGCTGCGCAATCATCTTCCTCAGTCGCTCCACGTCATCGGCTAGTGAGGTGAGTGGCATTTCGACCGCATGCAGGTCCGAATAGCCTTGCTTCGCCAGTTCCAGGATCACTTTGGTCCAATGCGCCGCGCCGCCCCAGAATCCGTGAACGAGAATAATTGCTGGCTTTGTCATGGAAATCGCTCCTCATGGGTATTTTCCTCACCCTACGCCTTCTGCTCGTTGACGATAATGGCCCGATGGGCAAATATTGATCGAATCAGGCCATTCTTTGGATCATCGACATGACCGTACCGAAAGAGGCAGAAACCTTTGTGGGTGGGCCGGACAAGCCAGTCACCATGGCAGTCGTGGCGTATGGCGGCGTTCGCCCCTTTCAGCTTTCGGTGCCGTGCGAGATCTTTGGCGAGAAGCATTGCGACGGAGTCGAGACCGAGCTTTGGGTCTGTGCTATCGAAGCCGGCCCGTTGCGCACCAGCGCCGGCTTCATCATCGATACCGCCCATGGGCTGGAGGATATTCCCAGTGCCAATGTAGTTTTCATTCCGAGCTGGCATTTTCCCTACAAACCTCCGCCCCGGGACCTTGTCGATGCTCTCATGGCGGCGCACGCTAACGGCGCAATCATTGTCGGTCTATGTCTCGGGGCGTACGTCCTCGCCGAGTTGGGATTGCTGGATGGCAAGCGCGCCACCACTCATTGGGCGTTTTCAGACGACTTTCGCCGACGCTTTCCTGCCGTTGAACTCGACGAGAAGGTTCTCTATGTGGATGAAGGCACAGTTCTGACCTCTGCCGGTGTCACAGCCGGTGTAGACTGCTGCCTGCATCTTGCGAGACGGCTGTTCGGGGCGCGTCGGGCCAACTGGATCGCGCGCAACGTCCTAGCGCTCCCACACAGAGCGGGCGGACAGATACAATTCATTGACCGACCACTGGCGGAGAACCTACGTGATATCCGGCTCAGGGACATGATCGAGGACATCGTCCAGCACCTCGGACGCAAATACACCATCGACTCGATGGCCGCCAGATTGGGCATGAGTCGCCGCAGCTTCACTAGGCACTTTCAGCAGACTATGGGGATGAGCTTCAGCGTATGGCTCGGTAATGAGCGGCTGACGTTGGCCCAACGTAACCTGGAGGCGACGGACGACTCCGTCGAACAGATCGCGCTCGACGCCGGGTTCGGCAGCCCTCTCACCTTCCGGGTGCAATTCCAGAAGCGGCTGGGCGTGAGCCCCAGGCAATGGAGACGGTCGTTCCGAGGTGCGGGCGAGCACGCGGCACGCCGTTCGGCAACGGAAGATAAGGCTCAATCTGGCGCATCTGCGCCTCCGATGGAAGCAGTGAGTACCATAGTTCTTCCGGTCGAGAGCGTGCGCCAGGAGCTGCTGAATCCGGTTCAGCCTTTAGGCTCTCGCCCGGTCAACATCTCCAGATAAAGCCGTAGGGCATTCTCAGCGGCGACCTCTGGCGATTGTGTGACGTGCCATTCCGGAAAGTGACCATCCGTCGCCATGCGGGCCAGGCCATAAGCGAACGCCCGCGCATTCAGGACGAAGTCTTCTGCAGGGACGTCGCGTCTGATGAGACCCTGCATCTGGGCTGCCGATACAAGCTCGAGCATCAGCAGACGGATGGCGTTGTTCTGCTGGACCAGCGCGTCCGATTCTTCGAAACGAATTAGGGTCCGCGAGCTGATGATTTGAAAGTGCGTCGGGTTGCCGAGCGCCCACTTCAGATACCCGCGCCCGATGGCCGTCAGTCTGGCTATCGGGTCAGGGCGACTGCATGTCGCCAGAGCATCCTGAACCGAGGCCGTTAAACGTGCCATCGATTGCTCCGCGACGGCTGTAAGAAGATCCGCCTTGGTTCGGAAATGCCGGAACGGTGCGCCGGGCGAGACACCGACGCGCTTCGCGACATCGCGGATTGACAGTTTCTCCAAGCCTTCGGCCTCGATAAGCTCAATGGCTGCAGCAAGGAGTGCCTCGACCAAATTGCCGTGATGGTACGGCTTCGCGCCGATAGGGCTGGCGATCTCCGCGAGGGTGATGGAACTGTTCGACATATGTGGACCATATCACGAATCATTGAAGTAATCAGTGATTATTTCATTTGATTTGTTCGCGCCTCGAATGTAATCATTGATTACAATTTACTCCGACCTCGCGAGGATCAGGACATGGATTCGCTGCAGCGCTCACTCAAGCCAAGCGGCCGTGCCTAGCTGCCCGTTGTGATCTTTCTCGTCATCTCCATGGTATGCGGTCTGGATTATTGGCATGGTGCCGGTCAGGTGGAAACGATCCGCTTCATCATAAGATTCACGGCAAGAACGTCGCTCTGTTTGTTTCTTTTGGCTTTCACCGCATCCTCGGCTGCCAGTTTGTTTCCCGGCCGTGGGACACGCTGGCTATTGGATAATAGCCGCAACTTCGGCATAAGTTTCATATTGTCCCATGCCGTCCACCTTGTTGCCGTCGCCGAATTTTATCGCCAAGCGCCGGATCTTTTTGCGTCAATAAGTCCAACTTTGCTTATTGTCCTTCGCGGCATCGGGGTCAGTTTCATCGTTTTCATGAGCCTGTCGTTCTTTAACGCAGATGTGCTCGAAGATCGCCGCCTGCGGTTTGTCGCCGTGTTGGGAGGCTACTACATCTGGGGAGCGTTCCTGACCGGTTTCGGGAAACGAATCCCGGAGAGCCCGATCTACTCCATTCTCGTAATCTTACTCATTGTGTCGTTGCTCATGCGGGCCGCTGCGATCTGGAAGGAGCGCAGGCCGTCGTCGAGCCATGGGGTACTATGACGATGCTGCAAAATTTGGAGTGGTTTGCGGGGCTCATTCGCCCGTCACTCAGGCATCAAACCAGGGTTCTGTCGCAAACTTTTGGAAAGGTTGCGGAAACAGCTATCGCTGAGCATAGTTATGCTGCGAGTGCGGAGAATTGCTGAAATCCGGATTGGCCACTTGTTGGAAATTGCCGCTTGCGGATCATATACGCCACTTCGATGCCATCCAGTGTCGCTGACGCAGACTGAAAGGATTTGAGGCCTTTCATCGGTCGGGTCAGCTTCTTAATAAACCGGTGGTCTTGCTCGATCATGTTGTTGAGGTACTTGACCTGCAGGATCTCGATCAGCCAGAACCATCCCTGCAACAGCGGCAGCTAGTTAATGTTTTGTAATCCTGCCAGGTTCGCACCGCTCTTGTCGACGACGACCTTTTCGGGCCAACCATTGTTCTCGATCGTGCGGGCGAAGAAGGCGCTGGCGGCAGCTTCATCGCGATGCTCAGACAACATGAAATCGAGGGTTTTGCCGAATTTATCAACAGCGCGGTAGTAATAGGCCCACTTGCCTTTGACCTGTATATAGGTCTCGTCCATTCGCCAGGAACTGCTGGTGGCGGATTTGCGGCACCGAGCCTTGCAAGCGATAAGCGGCGAATATTTCACGACCCATCTGTTCAGCGTCGCATGGTCAACGGCAACGCCGCGCTCGGCCATAATCTCTTCCAGATCGCGATAGGAGACCGCATATCTCACGTAGAAAAACACCGCGTATAAAATCACGTCTTTCGGGCAATGAGTGCCTTTGAAATCGACCATGATCGAGAACTCAACAATGCCTGCTCATCTTCGGCCCAGATCTACGGCATGACCATACAGGTTGCAAATCCGGTGAAAAGTTCGCGACAGAACCCGCGAATGTCACGCATGCCGCAGCAAGGTTGAAATCATTCAATCGGCGCTTTTCAAGGAAACTGGCAGCGAGGCCATAGAGGAATAGCGCCGATCGAAACCAGCCAGCCCGTCAACGTGACCTGGGTGAAGCCCGCGACTTGACGTGCCATCTCACGAATAAATATGGGTAATCTAAAGCCGCGCCGCCGCTGTCGATCACAAGCAGCGGCGCAGGGAAAACTGGTGTCCCTGAATGACCGTCGGAGGGCATGCGCGATGCCCTTCAAAATAGAGCCTTCACTTGCCAGAAAGCACCTTGTCGACGTTTTCGGACGTGACCGCGAGCCATGGAACATAATAATGTTGTTCTTTGCCGCCATTCCA
The DNA here is from genome assembly GCF_000696095.1 of Rhizobium rhizogenes NBRC 13257. Taxonomy (GTDB): domain Bacteria; phylum Pseudomonadota; class Alphaproteobacteria; order Rhizobiales; family Rhizobiaceae; genus Rhizobium; species Rhizobium rhizogenes. Next base: position 16,347 of record NZ_BAYX01000023.1, read on the forward strand.
AGCAAGCGTGCCGCCGTTTGCGTCCCAAACCGCTGCGCGGGGCTTGTAACCTTGGCCAACCAGCTTATTAAGCGCAAGATCAATGGCCCCTTGAGCCTGGCCTTTCGCATCCTGCAGAATTGACATGGCTTGGTCGCCACGCTTTACGGCGTCCAACGCGTCCTTGATGCCGTCAACGCCTGCGACAGGGATTTTCTTCGGGTCAAGTCCATGAGAACGAATTCCTTCGACTGCACCGACTGCCATTTCATCATTCTCGGCCAAGACGCCCTGAATAGCGTCTCCATGCGATGTGAGAAAGTTCTCCATCAACGTGATGGCCTCGGCTCGCGACCAATTGGCTGTGTTCTGTGCCAGCAGCATCACGCCCGGATTCGCTTTCAGAACATTCTGAATACCTTGCAGTCTTTGAACCTGGGCCGACTGGCCGAGCATACCTTCAAGTAGGACCAGTTTGGCGTCCTTTCCTGCCTTGTCGATCACAGCTTTGGCAAGAAGTTCTCCCGCTTCGACATCGTTGGAATTTATATAAGAGTCGTAGAGTTCGACCTGCGATACAACGGTGTTGGAGCCAAAGACAGGGATGCCCGCTTGCTTCGCACGTTGAATGGGATCGTTGCCGGCATCAATATCAACCGGAATAAAGATGATCGCGTCATACTTTTCGGTGATCGCGGTATCGAAAAGATTGGACTGCGTGAGAACATCTTGGCGGCCATCGAGGATGGTCAAGGTAGCTGTGCCATCCGCCAGGGCTGGGTGAGCCTTTGCCGCGTCAGCCCATAACACGTTATATTCTGTGTTCAGGCTTTGAACGATTGCCGCGATCTTTAGCGGTTTCGCGTTTGCAGGTCCCCCGAAGGCTAGCGACGCGATCATTGTAACGCTGGCAGCAGCTGCCATAAGCACTCGTCTGGTTAGTTTCATGCACCTTCCTCCACTAGACGATGGCGTCGTGCCATCGCTGAATTTTCAGTCAACCCTTGAACGCGACCGATCGATAAGAACTGCAAGTACAATGATCGAGCCCTTGATGATTTGCTGGTAGTAGGAAGAGACTCCCATCAGATCGAGGCCATTGCTGATCATGCCAATAATGAGGACACCCACCAGCGTGTATCCAATCCGGCCGACGCCGCCGGTAAGGCTGGTGCCACCGATGACAACCGCCGCGATTGCATCAAGCTCGTAGCCAAGGCCAGCCTGAGGCAACGCGGAAGTAGTGCGAGCCGTCAACATCACGCCTGCGATCCCCGCCAAAGCCCCCATGATCACATAGACGGAGAAAATGGTCGCACTGACGTCGATGCCGCTGGTCTTTGCGCTGCGGGGATTGCCACCAACCGCATAGATGCGTCGACCGTAAACGGCGTATCGGAGCACAACCGCCGCGACGGCGAAAACGATCGCAAAGATAATGACGGGCACGGGGATACCGACAACTGAGCCTTGGCCTAGCCAGCGAAAACCAGCACTAAGATTGGGGATTGGACGCCCGCCGGAATAGAGAAGGGTTGCGCCACGTGCGACGCTCAGCATGCCGAGCGTGGTGACAAACGCGGGCACCCTGAAATAGGCAATGAAAAAGCCATTAATTGCGCCACAGATTGAGCCTGCGAGTAGGCCAACGATAAAGGCGACGGCAGGGTTGAAAGCGTCTGGACCTGTAACAAAACTGGCGCTTGCAGCGCCCGCAAGTGCGAGGATTGAACCAATCGACAGGTCAATCCCGGCGGTCAGAATGACGAAGGTCATTCCAACCGCAAGAACACCGTTGATCGATACCTGCCGGAGAACATTGATAAGGTTGTTGGTCGACAGAAAATTTGGTGAAGCAACGGAAAGCACGACAAACAAAAGGACAAACGAGATGACGATACCGTAACGAGCAATGGTGCTCGCCATCGAGGTCTCGCCAACTTTCGAGGACAGGGCATTCATAGCAAAAATCTCCACAGACTTTGGGCGCGGCTAAGAGGCCAGATGGATCAGAGTTTCCTGATCAGCGTTTGGGCCTGACACTGTTCCGGCGATCTTGCCGCGACGAAACACAACGATTCTGTCCGCGTTGCCCAGGATTTCGGGTATCTCCGAAGAGACCATTAGAACCGCATTTCCGGCTGCAACGAACTCCGCCAGGAAAGCGTAAATCTCCCTCTTGGCCCCTTCATCGACCCCTCGGGTCGGCTCGTCACAAATGATGACGCGCGGATTGGTATCCACGCAGCGGGAAAACACGACCTTCTGTTGATTTCCGCCGCTTAACTTTTGAACTTCGAGGTCTGGAGACGCGGTCTTGATCGAAAACCGTTTGATACGCTCTCGAACACTACGACCTTCAGCAGCGGAATTCATGAACCCGACCGACGAATAGCTTGAGAGGTTCGCTATCGTTATGTTGTGAGCGACAGAGGCGGATAGTGAAAGCCCCGTTTGCTTTCGGTCCTCCGTCACAAGAGATATACCAGCTGCAATGGAATCGGCAGGTGTTTTCAGAGAAACCGGCGATCCGTCGATGAGAACTTCCCCGGTGTCCCTGGGTTCAATCCCGTAAAGCGCGTTAACGAATTCGCTGCGGCCCGAACCCAGCAGGCCATAGAGACCCACGATCTCACCCGCATGCAACGTGACGTCGATTCCTTCAAACTTGGTTCCCGACGAAAATCCACGTGCTTCCAGCAAAGGCTTTGCATTTTCGAAGGCCTTGCTTTCGCGGCGGTGCTCAAGCAAGTCACGGCCGACGATGGACCGAATTAGACCCTGCCGATCCGTATTGGTTATCGCGCCTGCTTCCACGAAGCGGCCGTCACGAAATACAGTGTAGTCGTCTGCAATCTCGAAAATTTCGGTCAACCGATGGGAAACGTAGACGATGCCCACGCCCTGCGAAGTCAGCGTCCTGATTGCATCAAAAAGCATAACGGTTTCGCGCTCACCAATGGCCGAAGTCGGCTCATCCATGATCAAAATTTCACTTCGGCGACTTATTGCCTTTGTAATCTCGACGAGCTGTGCTTGTGCGATAGAGAGGTCCCGAAGCCGCGCCCGGGGCGAGATCGGAAACTTCAAACGACCGAGGATTTCTTCCGCGTCCAGCTCCATTTGGCGATCATCAACAAAAAAACGGCCGCGACGCTGCTCGCGCCCAAGATAAAGATTTTCGGCCACGGTCATATCTAGGAAGGGACTGAGTTCCTGGGTAATGATCGCGATTCCCCCATCGAGCGCCGCAGACGGCGTTGAGAAACTAACTGCTTTTCCTTTTATTGAGATCGTGCCGCTATCGCGCTGCAACAGGCCCATCAATATTCCGAGGAAGGTTGACTTTCCCGCACCGTTTCCGCCGCACAGCGCATTGACGGTTCCAGAGCGCAACTGAATTCGACCATCAGTCAGCGCTGGAACTTTATTGAAGGTCTTGGCGACATCGGATGCCGACAGAAGTAGCGGTGATGCCGCTGCTTCCACACGTTGCGAATTCGTATCGTTGTTCATCTGCCTCCCCGTCTCCCTAAGAGCGAAGAGACCTTCCCTCTTGATCGCGTCTTAGCGGCAACACAGCATGCTGCCTCGCTTGTATAATTCGTATGTTGTCAAAACAAATTGAAAATTGCAATGCGAGTAACATGAATCCGAGAAAAATATTATTAAAAAACATATACTTAATTTAATGCGACGACGCAGCCGAATGCGTCCTGCAAACAACTCGTTGCAGCGATTTCGAACAGACAGTGTCGCTTTTTGAGCTAGCGCCTTACCAGCACGTGAAGCCGCCGTCCGCGTTTACTATCGCACCCGTCATAAGACTTGATGCGCGTGAAGCCAGAAAGAGCACGACGCTCGCGACCTCTTCCGGGGTCCCCATTCGACCCATTGGCGTATCTGCGAGCCATACCGGAATACGATCGCGGTTTGCCTCCACGGCAACAACCATCGGCGTCTCTATATAAGTTGGAGCAACGGAGTTCACCCTGATCCCGTGAGATGCCCATTCTGCCGCCATTGACCTGGTCATATGATGGACAGCTGCCTTGGACACATTGTACGGGGTTTGAGGTTGAGGTCGATTACAGATACTTCCGGACATTGAGCCGAGGTTGACGATAGTGCCTCGACCCATCTCTATCATGTGTCGACCGAATGAACGAGAGCACCAAAAGACGCCATTAACGTTGACATCCATCATTCTCAACCAGTCTGCGTCGGTGACACATTCGGAAGCTACTCCACTTTGCCCGATTCCCGCGTTGTTGACGAGGATCGTGGCTGGCCGCCCCTCCGCGGCCAGTTGATTGGTAATCTCATCAATGCGGCTTGAGTTCGCGACATCTCCGATGAAAAGGTCAATGTCGTATCCTTTCTGGCGCAGTGCGAGCGCTTCGGCAGCGTCGCTTTCGTTGCGTTCGATTATGGCGACCTTTGCACCAGCCTCAGCCAATGCTTCTACACAACACAGTCCGATTGCTCGACCGCCGCCTGTAACCACTGCCTGCTCGCCATCAAGACGAAATCGCTCCTGATATGTCATCTACCGATCCTCAGATGTCGAATGCGCTGGGCAGAATGACTACGTCCCGGATCGTCACTGTGCGGGGGCGGGTGAGCATGAAAATAACCGCTTCTGCGACATCTTTAGGTTCGATCAGTCCGCCGGACTCTTTCGCTTTGCGTAGATTTTCTTCCGGCCAGTCAGCGAGCAATGCACTGATGACTGGTCCAGGGGATACCGAGCCTACCCGGATGCCATTCTTCAACAACTGGCGACGCATCGTTTGAACGAACGAGGTCATCGCCCACTTTGACGCGGAATAGACGGGTTCCCACGGCACAGCGGTGTGGCCAGCAACGGAACTGGTGATTATGATATCGCCGGTGCCGCGTTCGATCATGTGGGGGATAACGGACCGGACGTTTTTCATCACCACGTTGATGTTGAGGCTCAGCATCCGGTCAATCGCATCGAGGTTTGCCTCCGCAAGATCGCCGCCAATGTATGTTCCTGCGTTGGCGTGGAGAATGTCCAATTGGCCTGCTTTGGTCAGCACCCCGTCCAACAGCGTCGCACAATGTTCCGGGTTCAAAAGGTCTATTACCAAGGGAAGGGCACGATCTCCGATACGCTCACAAACCGCCTGCAACGCGTTCACATCGCGATCAACGAAAACTACCGTGGCACCCGCAGCGACCATAGCCTCCGCTGAAGCCAGACCAATGCCCGATGCCGCGCCCGTGACAGCAGCTACTTTACCTTGAAGTTCGTTCATGTCTTCCTCCTCTTGGGTATTCGTTTGAAGCTAAACAGTTGGTGACCATTGCTGCAATCCGCAGGCATTCTGGTAGGCCGATAGGGTTCGGGTGACCCGCCAAATCAGAACGGCTTCCGGGTCGAGGGGTGTGTCAGCGAACTGTCCGGCAGAAGGCAGATGCTGCCAAAACAGGGGAAGCGGCAGACGCTGTCCTCTGAGCACGGCAAAAAGCCGCTCCACCGCAGTCTGTGCCTCGGGCGTGGACCAGTAATACCGAATGCGATCGGACAGGGAATAATGCCGAAGCACACGTAGTTCGTCATCATTGCCGTGATAGTGCCGGTTCCAATTCGCCGGTTGATCCGACATAAGAGCTTCCATGGCGGCAAACAGGGGTCTGTCGCCGTAGGTCACTGAGAAATCTGACGCGATCGCGTCTAGAGCGTAAAGCGCTTCGCGAAGTACAAACGTTAGCTCCGGTCCGACCTTGAGAATTGGGAAGCCGTCATTGACCAATTGGCTGAGCGCCGCAGTGCCCTGATAATCGGTGGAATGAGCCTCGAATACAAACTGCGGTTCACTGATCAAAATCTGAGAAAGTGATCCGACTTTGCTCGGGTCGTAGAATATTATGTTGCTGTTGCCAAACTCCACACCGGGTTGAACCACTAAGCCGATTGCCCGCGAAAAAGCATCGGACAGTCCAGCTTCTGCAAAGACCTTACGGTGAATATCGATGGTTTGTCGGGCTGCATCAGCACCGGTAGGCTCTATAGTCGTCAAGACATGGTCCGCTCCCCCGGGAGGCGGAACTTCTGTACCGATAACATATACCGGCAGTTGTCCACCCACCTTTCGCACGGCCGCTTCGGCAGCAGCCGCGAGACGTGCGGCACGGTGAGCCGTTGTGGTGTCGTCGAGCGCGGCTGGCTCATTCAAGCAACCCATCGATGCATCAAGATGTATTTTTCGGAACCCCGCTTCAACGTAGGCCGCGACCATGGTCTCGGCTTCCTCCATCGCTGCTTCCGGCGACATATGACGCCAAGGATTAGGGCCGAGATGATCTCCGCCCAAAGCCACTTGCTCATGAGAACATTTCTCTTCGTCTGCCAGTCGGTAAACCATCGCGGCGAAGTCCGCGGGCTTCATCCCGGTATAGCCACCTTGGTGATTGACCTGATTGCAAGTGGCTTCGATGAGAACTGTGGTTGATGTCGCCCTCCCGTATCTAAGTGCCGCCCGGAGGACCACCGGGTGCGCAGAACACACGGATGTAATACCCATCGGCGTTCCATTGCGCCTCAGCGAGCCCATCTCGCCCAAATTGATCTGCATCAGCCACGCCTCCCGATCGAAGAGATGAATAACTCGAGTTCCTCGCGCGAACCGGCACCTTCCATCGGACCGCGCATAGTCACATTTCGTGCGCCTGCCGCCGCGCCATATGTCAAAGCTTGCTCTGGAGGCATTCCAAGGCGTCGGCACGCAAGGTAGGCACCGCCGAAGCAGTCACCAGCTCCAGTCGGATCAACTTCTTGGACGTCGAACGCTGGGACATCGATCCGTTCACGCTCATGGCTGAAGTAGGATGCTCCGTCAGCGCCACGTTTCAGGACGATCTCCTTCACGCCAAGTTCGAAAAGTCGCCGAATTGCGGCCTCTTCGCCCTCAACGCCAGCTGCACGTTCCAACTCTTCGCCGGAAGGCAGGAGTAAGTCTGCCATCGAAATGAGGTTCGCGAACCGGCGTTCGGTCGCCCCGTCGAGCTTCAATTCTTTCCGGATATTTGGATCGACCGAGACGGTCCCACCGCGCGATTTGATGATGCCAACTGCCCGATCAATTACTTCAACAGCACTTGGCATCGAAAGTGCCGAACCCATGATGTGCAAATGGCCGCTGCGCTCTATCAATTTTTTGACGGCATCGGTCCAACTGATCCGGGCTGCCGCTGACTTTGCTATGTTGAAAACGAAGTCTCGTGAGCCATCTGGGCGATAGCGCACAAAGGCACTGCCGGTTGGGTATTCGGGGTCTATGGATATCGCCGATATATCAACGCCATCCCGCAGAAGGCGGTCAACATTTACACGGCCGAAATCATCGTTTCCTACCGCGCCGATCATCGCCGCGCTGCCGCCAATTCGCCCACACTGGTCGATGAAGATCGCCGGTGCTCCGCTGGGATAGGGACCAACTAGAGGCTGGGCGTCCAAAAATCCGGTTCCAACATCTGTTGCGACTATCTCGACCAAAATTTCACCGATGCAGACGGTCGGCCCATGGTTATCGGGTGCGAGGGGATTGGTTTCCATTCCGTTCAACTTCCGTCATGCCGAGGGAGGGTCTTCGCCGTCGGCTGTTCCTATCTGGGTTAAATCCTCACTGCTGAAAGCCTCGCTTCCAGGCGACATGAACTTTTGATGAAGGAGGCAGGCTGCGCCGAATGCGGAGCCAAACTCAGCTTCTTCATCAACCACAATCTTCGGAGCTGGGAACGCAATCTCTTGCCCTTCGGCCATATAAACCGCGACCCGCGCGGAGACCATTGGATAGAGTGCTGCGACAGACCCCCCCAGGACAATCCTCTCTGGGTCGAGCAAGCGGCACGCCTGCACGAGCGCGTAGGCTAGATGGCGCGACCAGTCTTCTGCGATCGTGACAGCGGAAGGCACTCGATCTCTTACGTCGCTCAGGAAATCTTCGAGATCGGCGTCTTTACGCTCTGTCGCCGCTCGGTAATGCGACACAAGCGCTTCTCGTCCTATCAGCTGTTCGAATTTTCGCCCGCCGCTGCCAGGAACCAAGGTGTGACCAATCTCGCCTGCCAGTCCGTGGGCCCCGCGAAACAGCTTCCCATCGATCAGAACTCCACCGCCAACGCCGGTCTCCATCAGCAGAAACAAGGTAACTCCGGACGAGCCATGTTTGTAGCTGTCACCAATTGCGAAAGCGTTCGCGTCGTTCTCGATGATGATCGGCGCGTCGAATGGAAGCGCCGCTTTGGCAATTTGCGCCAACGGCACGTTACGCCATCCGATAATCGGGGCTAGGCTAACGAAACCACGTGCGTCAACGTGGGCAGGCGCAGAGAGGCCGACCCCGCGACAACGCTTCAGCACGGAGTTATCCATACCTTCCAGACTGAGGCCAACGGCATGACTTACGGCTTCCTCAACGCTTTTGACCTGAGCATCAAAGGCCTGAGTCCGGAAAGATTGAACTTTTCCAGATAGGTCGATCATAACAGTGGTGATGTGTTCGACGCCTATCTCGATCCCGATGAAAAATGCCGCATCAGGAACTAGTTCGAGGAGGATTCCGGGGCGTCCCGCCCTCGATTGTTCGCGACGCCGTTCAGTTGATTCCTCTACCTCATGAACGAAGCCGCTTTCGGTCAATTCACCGACGATCTGTCCAGAAGAAGACCGATTCAATCCAAGGCTTCTGGCAAGATCAGCTCTGCTCATCTTTCCGAACGTGTATAGGCTTCGAAGCGCCGCGGCGACATTGTTTTGCCTGATACGGCGAGGCGAGCTTCCTGGTGAGATGATGTCGTTCACTTTTTCGGTCCATGAGATGTTGATCTGTCCCGATTTTATACTCTCAGGACAGATCGTCTAAAGGATTATGAGGACCGGGCGTTCGTGGCGCGGCGGCGCTTCGCTTCATCCATTTTCAGCTCGATGAAACGTTTTGCGTGCGCTGCCAACGGATCGCTGTCCGCCCAAGTGTCACGCCAAATCGCGCAGGCAAGCGACAGCCCTTCATCGACCACAGCTGTCGAGAAACTTTCGAATACGATGTCGCGCTGGTAATCGACGTCGAGCAAAGCATCGAAAATCAAATCAAAGTTTATCGTGCCGTCGCCGAGATAACCGCGATTGCTTTCCCCGATATGAAAATAGCCGATCTTATCGCCCGCAAGACGGATCGCTGCAGCCGGATTGGCCTCTTCCATATTCATGTGAAAGGTATCCAAGTGCAGGCGTACGTGATCAGACCCAGTTTCTTCGATGAACCGAAGTCCCTGGGCGGTCGTGTTCAGCAGGTTGGTCTCGAAACGGTTTACAAGTTCCAACACGAGATCAACGCCGGAATCTTTAGCGACCTCCGCAGTTGCAGCGATTGCTGCCACGCTGTTGTCCCAGCCACGCTTTGTTGGTTGGCGATTGTATTTGGTGTGCGCCGAGTAAAGGATTCCGCCCAGCTTATTTCCGCCGATATCACGCACTGCCCGGACCGCGTCCGCCAATACGGCCTTGCCGGCAGAAACCTCTTCCGCCTTCTCGCTCGAAACGTCTGTGCTGAAGTTCAGGCCCATCGTGACGCCGATTTCAACATCCAGAGACTGCGCCAATTTGGCGAGCTGATCGAGATTGAACTTCTCGGGTCGCAGATAAGCGAACTCGATGGCCCGATACCCGTGTTCGGCCGTCTTCCTGAGTGCCATCTCGAGACCTTCTTGAGTTTCGCCGCTTGTCCATACAAACGAGTGCATTCCTAAGCGTTTCATAGCTTTTACCTCCGATGTCTAACCGATTTCGTCACTTCTAAGATATCTTAGTATGGTAACGCAACTAAATATTTTTAGGAAAATGCGTTATTTTTCAGCGGAGTTTTCGCTATTTTGCACACGCGAGTAGCCTATGAGATAGATTTTGCTTGAAAATTCGGACCTGCGGACGATTGGGCGCCACTGCCTTGTGCGTTGCACAATCTATATTTGCACAGTTGAACAACAAATTATTGCGTTGTGGCGCTTTGCGGGCTATTAAGTCGCCAAAGCCAGGACTGAGATTTCGGAGGAGGAAGTCATTTGTCGATCGTTATCGATTCCAATTCGTATCGCGGTGAACGAGGCGATACCCAGAACTTGCTGTCCGCGAGAAGGGTTAAGAAAACCTACGGTCTTATTGCTGCCCTTACCGATGGCCGGCTTGACCTTCGTCCAGGGTCGGTACACGCCCTGTGTGGAGGAAACGGTGCTGGGAAGTCGACCTTTTTGAGTATCCTCATGGGCCTGACAAGACCCGACGAAGGTGAGGTAGAATTTAACGGCGTTCCCGTTCACTTCACGTCTCCGCGCGACGCGCTGGACGCTGGAATAGCAATCATTACGCAGGAATTAAGCCCGGTTGTCGAAGCAACTGTTGCTGAGAACATTTATCTTGGTCGGGAGCCCACCAGGTTCGGCATCGTTGACTATCCCGCTCTCTTCAAAACCGCGCAGGAGCTCCTAGATCGCCTGAAGTTCCCGATCAACGCCAAGACTCGCGTAGGCGACCTATCGATCGCAAAAATTCAGCTGGTTGAGATTGCCAAGGCAATTAGCCAAAACAGCAAAGTCCTCATCATGGACGAGCCGACCTCCGCAATTGGAGAAGCCGAGACCGACATCCTTTTTGAGGCAATTCGGTCGCTGACACAGCAAGGTGTTGGCATCATCTATGTCTCACATAGGTTGAGCGAGCTGTTCCGAATTGCTGAGGACTACACCGTTTTTCGGGATGGCGCGTTCGTTCAAACGGGAAAGCTGGCCGACATAGATCGGGAAGAGCTGGTGCGCCTCATAGTTGGGCGCGTCGTGAAACCGCTCTCTGCCGATCATAGGGAGCCGGGTTCGACCATCCTCGAGGTAAAGGACTACACCAAGGGGGACCAGTTTCAGAACATCAGCTTTCAGCTCAAGGAGCGAGAGATTCTCGGTATCTTTGGTCTCATGGGAGCGGGTCGTAGCGCGTTTCTGGACTCCTTGTTCGGCATTACGAAGCATGATGATGGCGAGCTTCAGATCGATGGAAAGCGGGTGGCGATTACCTCCCCGCGCGAGGCGATCACCAAACGGATAGCGTTGGCGACAGAGGATCGGAAAGAAACCGGTCTAATTCTCTGCAGGCCCATCAGGGAGAACATATCTCTTTCCGCGTTACCCGAATATTCGATATTCGGCTTCGTAAAACGTCGCCGAGAAAAGAAAGTCGTGGCCGAGATGGCCCAAGCTTTTTCCCTTCGTATGGGATCGGCGGAAGACGACGTCCAAAACCTCTCCGGTGGCAATCAGCAAAAAGTCGTACTCTCCCGGTGCCTCGTAACCGACCCGCGCATCTTGCTTTGCGATGAACCGACGCGAGGGATCGATGAAGGGGCCAAGCAGGCGATTTATGCCTTTTTGAGAAACTTCGTTGCTCAGGGCAAAACCGCTTTAGTCGTTTCGTCAGAGTTGGACGAAATCCTCCAAGTTGCTGACCGCATCCTCGTTTTTCGTCGCGGCAAGATTGTTGGCGAAGTCTCAGCCTCTGAAGCCACTCACGAACAACTTCTCCACCTTGCATCCTGAGGGACGATAATCATGTCCAAGATCAACCACGCGCACTTTATCGACCTGGCTTCCCGATTTGGGATCGCAGCCGGGTTTATCGCGCTCTGTATATTTTTGTCTTTCGCCAGCCCGTATTTCGCAAGTTGGGATAACATCGGAAACATCCTCGCGCAGGTGTCCATCAACGGCATAATGGCAGTCGGTTTGACTTTTGTAATTCTGGCTGCAGGTATCGATCTTTCCGTTGGATCGGTTTTGGCGTTGGCAGGCATCGTTTCTGCAAGCGTTGTGACAGCTTCGGGGCTTAATCTCGGAGTGACGGCCGCAGTGTTGATCGGCATCGCGGTCGGGGCTGCCACGGGCGCGGCGAATGGGGCGATAATCGCAGCGTCGAGAAGTATCCCTCCGTTTATCGTAACGCTGGGCATGCTCAGTGCCGCCCGCGGATTGACCCAGATATACAATCACGGTTCACAGATATCCGACCTTACTGATGACTTCATGATCATCGGAAACGGCCAGCTCTGGGGTATCCAAATCTCAGTTTACATTTTCGCGCTTGTCTCCGCGCTATCATTTCTGGTTCTGAAATACACTCGGTTTGGGCGCTACGTGTACGCTGTAGGTGGCAACGAGCGGGGAGCGCGAACTGCTGGTGTCAATATTGGATTTATCAAGTTCTCGGTTTACTTGATCAGCGGCGTATGTGCGGCCCTGTCCGGCGTCATCTTCACATCCCGCGCGACCTCCGCTTCCCTACAGGCTGGCCTGGGATATGAGCTCGATGCCATTGCCGCAGTAGTCATCGGCGGAACGAGTCTTGCAGGCGGGCGGGGTGGCGTCGTCGGCACGATCCTCGGCGCACTCTTGATTGGCGTCATAAACAACGGACTTGACTTGCTTTCCGTGGACTCTGGCAACAAGCAGATCATCAAGGGCGCAGTCATAGTCTTCGCCGTCTTCCTCGACACTGTTCGGGCCCGAGCGCGATAGCCGCCGCGCGCGACAACAATTTCTGTTCTGCTTTGAAGATACGGCCGGGAGGCATCGTCCTCTCAGCCCCAAGTTCGGGACATGTGCACCCGTGTCATTGCACATAGATGGAGGAAATAATGATCACTCGGCGAAATACACTCACTCTGATGGCGGCCGCGGGACTTCTGCCTCTTGCCGGCAAAGCAGCGTTAGCTGCCGGTTCGAAGCCGGTTAAGGTCGGTGCAGCTGTCTATGGTCTTAAAAATGAATACGCTCAGATTTGGGCTAGTGAGATCAAAAAACACCCCGCTTTCTCGAATGGAATTGCTGAGTTGACAGTGTTCGACGGCAATTATGATCAAGCAACGCAGGCATCGCAGTTCGATCTGATGGTGACCCAGAAGTATGATGTCGCCATCTACATCCCCATCGACAGCTATGCCGCGAAGGGCGTTATCCACAAGGCATTGACGCGCGGCTTACCGACGGTCGGTTCCAACGGTCCTGCCAAGAGCGATGAACTTGTCTCGTTCGTCGGGTCTGACGACGTTGCCGCCGGACAGTATGAAGCTGAGGTTCTCTTCAAAGCAATGGGTGGCAAGGGCAATATCGTGGTTCTCATTGGCCCAGAAGGCAACCTTGGGCAGGAGTTCCGCACGCAGGGCAACAAGAAGGCCCTCGATGCGAACAGCGATATCAAGGTATTGGAACGCAAGACCGCCAATTGGTCTCGTTCCGAAGCCATGGTTTTGATGCAAAACTGGCTCACCTCACACAAGGGTCAAATCCAGGGCGTTCTGGCTCAGAATGACGAGATGGGATTGGGCGCGATTGCGGCGATGAAAGCGGCGGGTATTGATCCCAAAACCATTCCCGTTGTCGGCATCGATGGCGTGACGGACGCGATCAGGGCTGTGAAAAACGGCGAAATGATCCTTTCGATCCGCCAGGACGCACACACTCAAGCACAAGGCGCGGTGGATGTCGCTCTCCGGAAGGTAATCGGCGACTCCTACAAGCCTCTATCGGATTGCTGGGCGGAATACCCGCAGATGCCGTGGGGCGACGGCACTACTAAGCTTTATCCGGTCCCGTGGACCTACGTCACAGCAGAAAATGCGGACAAGTTTTTGAACGCGAAGTAAGATCATCAGCGAGGTGCCTTGTGCTTGCCGCATTGGCACCTCTAACGGTTTTGTCGCCAGCTGGAAGCAGCATTGACGAGCGCGGTCGTCAAGACAGCGGATAACCGTGCGCGGGACTTATGATGGTCTGGCGGGCGTTGCTCGCGCGAGCTTTAATCTTGATCGACGAGGCAGTAAACCACGTCGCGCTGACGGGCCCTGATCGCCACAGCTGTCTCATCGATCCTGATTGGGACCGGGGACTTCTTGATAGAAGCTGGCGGCGTGCGGAACATAGGGGGCTTCGAGTGCTGACATCTCCTCATCGTCAAGCTGCAGGTCGAGCGCGCCCAGGGCATCGTCAAGATGAGTGAGCTTGCCTGCGCCGACGATCGGCGCCGTCACGCCTGGCTGCGCCAGCAGCCATGCGAGCGAAACCTGCGCTCGCGAAACGTCGCGCTTTTGAGCGATCTCACCCACCGCTTCGACGACGCGCCGGTCCGCTGCTGCGGTCTGGGCATAGAGCAGTTCTGCGGTGCGATCATGGCGCGTGCGGTCCGAGGTTGATTCCGCCGCCCAGGGCCGTGCGAGTCGCCCACGCGCCAAAGGGCTCCACGGAATGACACCGATGCCCTCGGATCGGCACATCGGCAGCATCTCACGCTCTTCCTCGCGGTTGAGAAGATTGTAGTGCGGCTGTACGGAAATGAAACGGCTAAAGCCGTTGGCCGCCGCAACGCTCTGGGCCTTGAGCAACTGCCAGGCGAACATTGAAGAGGCGCCGAGGTAGCGGACCTTTCCGGCGCGAACGACGTCGTTCAGCGCGTCCATTGTTTCCTCGATCGGGGTTTCCTCGTCCCAACGATGGATCTGGTATAGATCGACATAGTCGGTTCCGAGCCGCGTCAGGCTGGCGTCGATCGCGGTGAACACCGCTTTGCGTGACAGGCCGTGCCCGTTCGGGCCTGGGCGCACCGGATAGAAAAGCTTGGTCGCGATCACCACCTCGTCGCGTCGGGCGACATTGGCAAGAGTGCGGCCCAGCACGATCTCGCTCTCTCCGGCGCCATACATATCGGCGGTGTCGAAGAAGGTTATACCCTTCTCGAGCGCATGCTGGATGACGGGACGGCTTGCAGCAGCGTCGAGCCGCCAAGCCCTGGGCTCGACACCGAAACTCATGCAGCCCAACCCGATCCGGGAAATCTTGAGGCCTGAGCCGCCCAGATTCGCATATTTCATGGTGCTTCCTTCTTCGGTCGATGAACCGCCACGCCGGCGATGACGAGAGCGATGCCGACGAGTTCGGTAATCGCGGGCGTCTGGCGCAGCACCATAAAGCCGATCGCCGTCGCGGTGGCTGGCAGCAGCGACAACATCAGCGCGAATGTCCCGCGCGACAGCCGCGCCATTGCGAGTTGGTCGGTGACATAGGGAATGACCGATGACGATATGCCGACGCCGATCGCAGCCAGCAGCAGGGTCGGATTTCCGAACGCCGGGACGGCGTCGGCAAAGCCTATCGGGGCGGCCACGACCACTGCGACCAGCATCGCCGCGCTAAGTCGGTCAATCCCTTCACCGCCGCCCTCTTCCGCCAGGCGATGGCCGAGCATGATATAGAGCACGAACAGGCCGCAATTGGTGAAGGCGAACAGATAGCCGAGTTGCGCTCCCGAGAACCGGATTTCCGTCAGGAGGACAACGCCGCCAATCGCGAGCAACAGGGCAGCGATGTTGCGTGGGCCGCGTACCGCGATGGCGGCGAGCCCGATCGGCCCCAGAAATTCGATCGCACCGACCGTCGCGAGCGGCAGTCGCGAAATGGCCAGATAGAAGCTCGCGTTCATCGCACCCAGCACGATCCCTAGCGCGACGACGGTCCAGCGCGTGGATGAATCGAGTCGGGCGAACACCTTCCAGGGTCGCCGCCACGCGCCGAAGATCGTGGCCGCAGTCAGGATCCGCAGCCAGGCGATGCCGAGCGGCGGCACGGACGCAAAGAGCAGGACCGCGAAGGCCGGCCCGAGATAGTGAAAGACGGCGCTGACGATGAAGAAAAGATGCGGTGGCAGCCTCGCGGCGACGTCGACAACGCCGGCATGACCGTTCGGTTTGTGAGACAGGAGGCGGTTCGGCGACATTGTAACCTTATCGACTTTCACGACAACACCGTGAAGGTCAAGACGAAAGCAATTCGTTGACAATTCCTTCGAAATGACGGGATGTGTGCGAATGTTTCTACCGAAGGCATCAAAACTGCTGCGCGATCCGGTCAATCTGGAAATTCTCCAAGCGCTGGTCGAACAGCCACGTCTGTCCACGTCGGAGCTCTCACGGCGGGTCGGCATGTCCGCGCCCGCTGTCCGCGAGCGAGTGCAACGCCTTGAGGAGGCCAGCATCATCCGCGGATACCAGACCGAGCTCGATCCGCGCGCGCTCGGGTACGAAATCACCGTGTTCGTTCGCGTGAAGCCGATGCCGGGAAAAGTGCAGCAGATCGCCAAGCTTGCCCGCGAAATCCCCAACGTCGTTGAGTGCCATCGGATAACCGGCGACGATTGCTTCATTCTCAAGGCCCATCTGCCCAGCCTTGATGACCTCGACGGATTGCTCGATCGCTTCCTCGTGCATGGGCAGACGACGACATCGATCGCCCAATCGTCGCCTGTCCCGTTGCGCCAACTTCCGCTGCAAGGCGATTGGCTACCCGATCCAGATCGACTTCGAATATCCGACGGACTTAAGCACAATAGCGCCCACCGGCAACATCCGACGAAATAGCCTCGAAGGGCTTGACCGTATTGGGGTGCATCCAATTGCCCCAATGGTACATAGGGCGGAAATTGGCATCATGAGACCTATCATGACTGCACCGTTCGCCTATCCACGATCGAACTGACGCCTGCCGTACTTGAAGGCGCGACCATTTATGGCGCCGACGACCACAAGGTCGGCAAACTGGATCACATTCACGGCTCCGGCGCAAGCGGCACCGCGATCATCGACGTTGGCGGCTTCCTTGGTATGAGAGCGGCGATGAAGATTCGAAACTGATCCAACGTGAAGGCGTCCATCTTCATCGAATTACATGATGGTCTCTATCGAAACAATGCCAATTTTTTATCTGGTAATTGTCTGTCATCTAATTCGCATCGTTTAAGCCTCTGGAGACTTCGATGTCGAACTTCCGCGCACCAGATCTTTCTCAACCGACGCTTTCGGCGGGCAAGCCGCTGCGCATCGGCATCTGGCTGGCCCAAGTTGTCGCGGCCGCGCTGTTCTGCATGTCCGGGATAATGAAGCTCACCACGCCAATTCCGGAGCTTTCGGCCATGATGCCCTGGACGGGCGAACTGTCGCCCACCTTCGTGCGGTTGATCGGCCTCATCGATCTCGCAGGCGGTCTCGGTCTGATCCTGCCGTCGCTGACATGTATTTTGCCGCAACTGACTGTCCTGGCGGCTCTGTGCTGCGTCGTGCTTCAGGCTCTAGCAGCAGGTTTTCACAGCTTCCGCGGTGAATTTGAGATTCTCCCTTTGAATGCTTTGCTGCTTGGCCTTGCGATCTTCATCTTCTGGGGGCGTTCAAAGAAAGCCCCGATTGCGCCGTGCAGTTGAGCGCCATCCTCGTATCTTTGGAGCTTTCCATGATTTCGACCGAAAACTCGAAAATGTCCGAGCCGATACGCGATGATATCGCGGCATGTGCGCCAATCAGGATAGGCGGCGTCACCCTCGTGGTTCGCGATTTGGATCGCGCGACACGCTTTTATCGGGACGTCTTGGGTCTTCAGCCAATCAGTCAGGAGGGAGCCACGCTTCACCTAGGTGCCGACGGTTGTGTCCTCATCTCCCTACTTCACGACCCGGACGCATTGCCCAATTCGCCGCGTAGCGTCGGGCTTTACCATATCGCTTTCTTGCTCCCCTCCCGCAACGATCTCGGCGCTTGGGTCCAACACGCGACCAGTCTGGGAACGCGCTTTACCGGTGCGTCCGATCATTTTGTCAGCGAGGCAGTCTATCTTAAAGACCCCGAAGGGAACGGCATTGAGGTTTATGCCGACCGGCCGAGCTCGGCATGGACACGGATCCAGGAGGTCATCCAGATGGGCACCGGTCCTCTAGATCTGGGCGAGCTCTCACGATCGACGACGCTTTGCTGGATTGGGATGCCGGCGGGTAGCACTGTTGGCCATGTTCACCTGCAAGTCGGCGATGTCGACTCTGCGGATTCGTTCTACGGCACGCTGCTTGGCTTCAAGATCAACGCCGCGGCACCGACGGTCAGTTTCTACAGTACCGGTGGCTATCATCACCAGATTGCTGGCAACACCTGGCAGAGCGCCGGCGCCGGCGCGCGCCCTGCGGGTACGACGGGACTCGGAGAGGTGCAACTACTCCTGCGCGATTCAGAGACTCTGGCAGCAATCACCTCACGGCTGACGGTTGCCGGCAAGCCGCCGCGGGACGAGGAGGGGCGCCTGGTCATTGTCGATCCGTGGAACATCCAGTTGCGCCTGACTTTTTTGCCTGCGGCACGGGGAGCGCAATGAACGAGTGGGCTTCCTGGTGATGATTTCGCCCCTTCTGCCGTTCGTTCGGACGTTTGGCCGGCCTGACCCATGTGGATCTTCCTCAAAACGTACGGCCGCAGACTTCTGTCCCTCTTTCAATCTCACCAAAGGATAAAACCGATGAACATTCTTCACCTCGATTCCAGCATATTGGGCGCTTTCTCGGCCAGTCGCGACTTGTCCGCTGCGATCCTCGATCGTCTTGTCGCATTGAATCCCGACGCCAAGGTCACCTATCGCGATCTCGATGCGCAACCGCCACTGCATCTGTCGAGCGCTCATATAGCCGTCTTTCAAGGGGCGCCTGTGGACGATCCTGCACTTGGAGCCGATCTTGGCACGGGCGGTGCTTATATTGAGGAACTGTTTGCCGCCGACATCATCGTCATCGGCGCGCCAATGTACAACTTTACGATTTCGACCCAGCTCAAATCCTGGATTGACCGCGTCGTCGTTTCCGGCAAGACCTTCCAGTATGGCGCTAACGGTCCCGAAAGCCTGCTTCCGTCCGGCAAGAAGGTTTTTCTGGCGTCCACCCGTGGCGGAGCCTATGGTGAGGGTAGCCCCGCCGCCTCTCTAGAGCATCACGAGTCCTACCTCCGCGGCGTGCTCGGGTTTATTGGACTCACCGATGTCACCGTTGTGCGGGCTGAAGGGCTGGCGATGGGCGATGATGCCAAAGCAGCGTCGATCGCCCAAGCGAAAGATCAGATCGCGGTCCTCGCCTGACACAGGATCTGCCTTGTTCTCGCGCAAGATGCTCGGCAATGCGATCTCCAGAACTAAGCCGGTGTCGCTGGCGAGTGCTTGCCCTGGTTTGCTTTAATAAACGCTCCAACTTCCACTCGCGGCATGACTGCGATGACGGCCCTTGGATCGAGAAGGCGGCCCCATATTACCTACTGTCAAGCCGTCTACTCTGTTGTCTCGAACGACAGCCCATGCCCGTAGGGCGCCGCGATCAGCGTCACGAGCTCCGGTGTTCCAAGCTTTGCACGGGGGACGGTGCTGCTGATCGTGGTCGCTTCGATCCTGGTTCACGGCGTCGCCCTTACGCCGACAATGAAGTGGATCGACGACCAGCAAATGTCAACGAATCCTTCCGTCCGTTTATTGAGCGGAAGCCACAAGTCTAGCTGCCACGCAGGATGAATCCGCTCAATTCATCGGTAGAACTATCTCCGGCCCGATCTAAACTAATCAGATTGAACCTCAACAGTTGCAGTCTCGCCCGCCACCAGCGCCTCTTGGTGCGGTCCAAGTTCTATCCGAACCGGGATCCGCTGTGCGAGGCGTACCCAGGTAAAGGTTGGGTTGACATTGGCGAGCGCGCCTTTGGTATCGGAACGCTCACGATCCTCAATTCCCCCTGCGATACCTGAGACATGACCATGGAGTGGTTCAGATGATCCGACGAGAAAAACCTCAACCGAATCACCGAGGGCAATACGTTTCACCTTACCTTCCTCGAAGTAGCCCGTGACGTAATAGGAGTCTTGATCCACAAGCGCTGTGACGGTTGAACCCGCGTTGACGTAGTTGCCGGGCCTCAGCGAAAAATTGCTGAGCTTACCATTAACCGGCGCACGGACTGCTGTGCGATCCAGATCGAGCCGCGCCGTGTCACGCTTGACTAGCGCCTGCTTTAACAACGCCTGAGCCTGTGCCACCTCTGACCTGCTTTCCTGAATTTTCTGTTGTGTCGCCGCCCCGTCGCCCAGCTTTGCATAGAGGGCGAAGTTGTATTCAGCCTGATCTAATGTCGCCTGAGCTCCTTCGACCTCGGACTGTGCCTGCAGAACAGCCAGTTCGAAGCGCGCAGTATCGATCTTGAAGATTACATCGCCCTTGCTGACCACTTGGTTGTCCTTGACTTCGACCGAGCTGACGAGACCCGAGACATCGGGAGCCAAGTCGACAACGTCAGCATGCACTTTTCCATCCCGGGTCCATGGCTCTGTCATATAGTAGGACCATGTATGCCAGCCTAGAAAAACGGCGAGGGCCACGAACGTTGCCGTTACGCAGTAGCGGGTCAGGTTTGAGCTTAGAGCGGTCATGCGGGTACTCACTTGAAGGCAAGCGCCATGAGGCTGAATAGGCACACATACATGGCAGTGTCGAAGAGACTTCGGTTGGCGATGAAGCGGTAGACTCCCCCATGCACCAGCAGCTTGCGAACCAAGCTTCCGACGAAGAGTGCCGCGATCGCAACCGGAAGGTATGAAGGGACGTAAACCCCAAACACGTCGAGCTCATTCCTCATTCTGCTGCTTCCTTGAATACCGGTCCCGGTAACTTGGGTGACGGTCCGTCGGGAAACAGCGTGTAGCGGATCGATGCCAGTACCTCGCGTGTCTCTGCTTGCGTAGTTTCTGCCAGCTGGCTATCGATCACACGTAGTAGCTCGGCCCGCGCTTGACCGTCGTCACTGGACCCATTGTTATGGAGTTCCGCAATGACGCGCCTGAAGACCTCCTCCAGATTGAGGCCGGCCGCCCTCGCACGCAACACGACCACTCGGTAGTCGCGGAGTATATCGATCCCCTGCTGGTCCGGGGGAAGGGCATTCCAACGCGGCGACAGTGCGGAAAGACGATTAACGTTGCGGTGGAGCAGGTCATGGCTTGCTCGCAGGTTGACCACGCCCCTGCCTATATCCTCACGGGCTGTTCGAAGAATGCTGCTGGCCGCCGTGGCAGGGGTCATCGACCTGACTATACCGACCACGGCCGCTGCGGCGACGAGGCCCACCGTGGTCGCGATTGCAGAGTTCAAGAACGAGGCCAAATCAAGCGAAAGCCTGTCCTGCAGACCCAGCAGTGTCGGAATATTCACGCCGAAGCCAAGGCCGTAGGCGAAGGTTGCGGGCCTGGTCATCAGAAGCCCGGTCAATATCAGCACGGGAGCGATCACCATTACCAGAAGGACGTATCCGTCAATCGCGGGAAAGATGCCGAATTGGATAACGAAGGCGATGGCTGCCGAAAAGACGGTTGCCGATATGGTTTTTTTAATCAGCGGGACGGGGTCGTCGAAGGTAGAAAACAGGCAGCAGATCACGGCTCCCATCATGGCGGCGACATTGGTCTGTGGCCAGTGAGACGCGATCCCCACCACTTCGACGACTCCAATTGTTCCGAGCACGGATAGTCCCGAGAGAACGGCCTTTGCGACGTCTTTGTGCGCTCCACGTATCCTGGGACGAGATAATGGAAGTGGGCGCGCGCCGCGGTCTATCGCATTCAGTCTAGTGTTGCGGGCCCCCACCTCATCATGAAGGGTGACAAGGCTGCAGATACGGTCCGCCAAGATATGATTGATCTGACGGTTCCATGCGTCCGTTCCAGTTGTCCGAATCTCCTCCAAGCCTGAGGTTATCGTGGCGCGATCTGCGGCATCGAAGGGCTCCATTTGGGCGAGCCGTGCAGCGAGGAAGCGAAGAAAATCGGCTATTGAGGGGATGTTAGCCAAATATCCATCGCAATCCTGCCTCCGGATATCCGCGATTTCACCGGCGAGAGGGAGAAATTCCACGAGCTTGTCCAGCGCTGCATTCACAATGGGCGCACCTTCCCGAAGCTTGCTTGTGTCATAGCTCAGATGAACGGAAAGTGTTCGCATCTCCGCGATATCAGCGGCAAGCCGGCGGATAATGTCGTTTTCGTTACGGTGCTCATTTCTCAGAATGTTGGCAATAAGGCCCATCGCTTCCAAGAACCATTTATCCAGCCGCTTTCTGACTATTGGTGCAATGGGCCTGGGGCGTACAATTCGTGTAAGCACGACCACGCATAGCGCCCCGAGAAGGATTTCTTCGACGCGCGAAACCGAATTGGTAAAAGCGGTGGCCGGAGTGTCGAGGATGGGAAAACCGGTCAATGCGGCGGAGTAACCTCCTAGCATGAAGGCGTAGCTTCGGGGTGTACCATCCAATAT
The DNA here is from genome assembly GCF_000696095.1 of Rhizobium rhizogenes NBRC 13257. GTDB lineage: Bacteria > Pseudomonadota > Alphaproteobacteria > Rhizobiales > Rhizobiaceae > Rhizobium > Rhizobium rhizogenes. The sequence continues at coordinate 38,535 of NZ_BAYX01000023.1, forward strand.
GCTCCACCCGAGACAAATGGCGATCCAGAGGCCAAGCGCTGCTAAAAGCAGTTCCGGTTCATTCACAAGGTTAGGTACGATCACCACGGTAGCGATCCCACCGACAATCGTCCCAACCGTGCGATAAACGGCCTTTGAGGTTGCAGATCCGGCTAGTGGATTCGCCACGATGAAAACCGTGGCGACTGCCCAGTAGGGATTACTCAATCCCGCCGCAAGGGCGATATAAAGTGCGAGGGCCGCTGCTGCGAACGTCCGCATCGCAAACACTATATCGTCCTGGGTGTAGCCGAGCATCAGTCTGCCCGAGCGGTTGATGCTAGCTTTGTGCGCATCGCTTTGACTTCATCGGTAGAAATCGCCGGAGAAACATTGCCCCATGCATTGCGGATGTAATTCGCAAGGTCTGCCGCTTCGTGATCGTTGAGCTTCCAGGCGAATGAAGGCATAGCGAACCCGGTGGGATGCGTTGCTGTCTTTGCGCTATAGCCGCCTGACAGAATCATTCTCATGGTTGTACTGGCTCCGCCCGATCCGAGAATGGCTGTGTTGCCGCGCAGCGCTGGTCCCAAATCCTTTGCGCCGGTTCCTTCAGGGCTATGGCAGGTGGCGCACAAGCTGTCATAGGTGAGCTTTGTGGTATGGGATGGTGGCGACATCGTCGCCAAAGCTGGCATTGAGGTGGGCTCGCTTGTTTCGAGGCTTTTCAAGTACGTTGCGACCGCGTGAAGATCCGACATCTCCATATGCTGGGTCGAGTTCTGGATTGCCTCGGCCATAGGACCGCTCGCGATGGCATGCCGGTTGACCCCGGTTTTCAGGTACTCGGCAATATCTTCTTCCGACCAATCGGCAACTTGTGGCCACCCATTTCCATTGATGTTCGGTGCGTGCCAGTCCTGTAAGACTGCCCCAGAAAGGTAAGCACCATCTCCACCAAAAATGTTCTTAGGGGAATGGCATGTCGTACAGTGGCCGAGACCGTCAACAATGTATCTGCCGCGGTTCCATTCGGCAGATTTCGTCGCATCGTGTTCAAACTGGTCCGTATCAAGAAAAAGCATGTTCCACCCGATCATCAGAGGCCTGATGTTGAATGGAAACTTCATCTGGTTGGAATCGACAGCTTTGGTCACGGGAGACAGCGTGTCGAGATAGTATTTGATGTCGATGATGTCGTCGTCGGAGACGTGTGCGTACGTGTTGTACGGCATGGCAGGATAGAGGCGCTTACCGTCCTCGCCCTGGCCATGCCGCATTGCAAGGAAGAACTGCTTCATCGACCAACCACCTATGCCGGTATCTTTGTCTGGCGTGATGTTGCTCGAAAGAACGACACCAAACCCGGTGTCGAGCGGGAGTCCGCCTGAGAATGGCTTGCCGCCGGAAGCGGTGTGGCAAGCAACGCAGTCTCCGACACGCGCCAGATACTCGCCGTGCGCGATACGCTCGGATGTGGGAGCGGGAAGGTTTTCCATCTCCGAACTTGTCTGGAAATGGTAAATGACATTCGCCACACCATAGCCGGCGACAACACCTACGCAACCCAGCGCAACCACGGCCGCGACACCGCCTGCGAGCCACTTCATCTTCGTTTTCGGTAAGGAAGTCATTGATTGATCCTCATCAATGGTCGCCGACCGGGGGCGCGATCCCTCTAGCGAGGTAAGTAGCGATTGCATCGAGATCGGTGTCGTTGATTTCCGCCTTCCTGAAGAACGGCATCACAGAGGCCCCCGTCCTCACGTAATATTTTGTAAGGTTCGGCGGGATGTCCTTTCGGAGCAGCAAAGCCCCCGGCTTCTCGTCACCATATCGTTTATTCAGTGCGAGCGTCGCCGGGTGATCATGGCCTACGCCGTGGCAGGAGCTGCAGTAGTAGTCAAAAAGATGCTGCCCCTTTTCAAGCCTCGTTGTGGCGTGATCAATGTCATCGAGACTTGAGTAAGGGGCGATCTGGAATGGCCCCTCTGCCTTTGCCGCACTTTCCTGAGCTGGTGCGCTATTTGCAAAGGCAAGACCTGATAGCAAGGCTACCCCAACGATCTGGAGATGAATTCTAATGTTCATGGAAATCTCCGGGCGTCATGTCAACGACATGGAATTCTGCGCGGCCGCCGTGGGTCGCAGGACCCATGCGACGAGAGCTTGTCCGTCAGTGAGATGATGACGCGACTGCGCAAGCATGGATCGCTGGTTTCTTCCCATGAAGGCACTCTCGATAGCTGCTACGTCGTGTCTCGACGGGCTATTGAAATCGGTTCGCAAATCCAGGGTCATACGGTACCGAGAGACCAACTGCTCAAGGCAGAACAAGCTGGCTGGAGTGGTCACCCCGCCAATGAGGACTTTGCCCTTTGCGAGGGAGGTGCGTATGGAGCTGTTCCAGACGTCGGTGACATCACCTTGGATTGCTCGCGTTTCTCCGACCCGATCGGTCATGCGGGCCGCAAACAGCCGTGCCGCGGGAAATCGTGAGTCAAAAACAAGAAGTTTCGCGGAGCTGCCTGCAGTTGGACGGCCGGTCGCCTGGGATGCAATCCCATCGCCAGCCATTGCCACGGCGACACCTGTAAGAGCTGCGCGGATAAAGCCACGCCGATGCATAAGGGCAAACTTTTCCATGTAATTACGTCCTGTCACACGCGGCGCATGCCGCGAGGCCAAACGCCCCCACGACCCGGCGCAATGATGCCGTTCGGATCTGCTGCGTCCTTCAACAGCTCCTGGAAACGAAGAAGCGCGTTATCGTTGAACGAGTATGTGCGGGCAACCTGGTCCTGGAACGGTGGTGCCGTGCGATATTCGTTCCAACCGTGCTCGGCCGCGATGTCGATGAGTTTCCGAAAGGTCTCCACGACTTTCTTGTTGGCCTCCGGGTCGGTTCGGTAAACCGAAAAGCTCATGACAAAGACAAACGCCCGATAGATCCATGTGCGCGGCGTCGTGAATGGGCCAATAGGAGAGGGGATGCCCATCTTCTTAAACGCTTCGCCGAAGACTTGATGCGCATGAATGATACCTTCGCCAGATCGAGGAATGACCGGCGAAAACCAGATGTGTCCATCAGAGGGCTTTGGCATGAGGTCGGAGCGGGTGCCGAGTGCAAAGCGCTCCATCGTCGGGATTCCAAGTGAGACGACCCACTTGGCCTTTTCCTTGTCCTCGGCGCTCAGCGGAAATTGGAAGGATTCGGTGATTTTCAGCTTTGCGCCAGTGATCCTGGCAAACCGCTCTCTCGCGAATTCGAAGTTGGCTTCGACGCCTGCCTTCGAGCCATAGAAAAACATCGTGAGGTTCCAGTAGTCCAAACCACGATCGCTGACGTATTTCTGATAGTCACTGGCCTCCCCTCCGCCGGGCATTGCATGAAGGCGCAACAGTTCCGGGTCGATGCCATTGGGCTCCGGCTGCAGCGGGCTTCCGTATCTGGGGTGCCCGATAATGCCTAGATCTTCTAGATAGTTTGCCTCGTCAACGAGAGGGATGATGTCTTCGTATCGGGGTACGCTGACGATGGCCGAACCGAAATGCTGGGGTTGAGGCATCATCCAGAAGCCCATCTTCGTCACGATGCCAAAATTGCCCTGAGCGAAAAGGCCGTCGACAATAGGGCCGAATCCATACCGATACTCACCCCAGGTCTCTGTACCTTTGGCGGCGCCCATGCCGGTACGCATGATCTCCCCGTTCGGCAGAACCACTTCCATGAAACAGTGTGCGTTCCAATGGTCGCGATACGTCGGCATCATGTAGCCGACACCATGGTCAAGTGCATTGCCCACAACGCTGCCCCAACCAGGGTCGGGCACATCGACGATGACTTTCTTGTCGTTTGCCATTGTGTAGTTATAGAGGTCGAAATAGGTGACGCCTGGCTCGACGATACAATAGTTTCTCCTGTCATCGACCTCGATGACCTTGTTCATCCGCACCATGTCTATGATCACACTGCCGGATAGATTTGGTGCTGAGCCGCCATATCCCAGGTTTTTCCCAGTCGAGATAGGATAGAGTGGGATCTTGTGCTCGTTCGCCACGAGGACGATTGCCTGAACTTCTTCAACCGTGATGGGAGCAAGCGCCGCGGAGGCAACCAGTTCATCGGCCTCTCCCCACAGTGGCGAATACGCATCGCGATAAAGCGCCACATCTTCGTCGCTGACGTAGACGCGATCAGAACCAATGATATTGCGGAACTTGTGGATAGCGGACGAGAATTCAGCAGCGGAAACGTTTGGAGGCAGCTTCATGTGAATCGAACCTTGGCAGAAAGGCCGTCAACCCGATCGCCGCGACTCCTCAGACCTTGTGAGAATGTCAACGACTGTCCAAGTTCGGCAGCAGGATACAATAACGGGACCTGTGTCCCATAAATATTTTGATACGCCTGTACCGTAATTATGTCCAGCTAATTTTTGTCGGCCCCAATTGGATGAAATGGCGGGTGCGACGTTGGCCCACAGGTCCCAGTGATCTGTTGACCCGTGCGTTACGATCGACGAATAATCTGCCTATTGCTGAAAATCCCTAATCAGAATCGACGAATGACCACACAGAGAAGTGCAGGCAGACCCCGTAACGAAGAGGCTTCGGACCTGGCGCTGGCTGCAGCTCGGCGCCTGGTACATGAGCATGGCTACGATTCCGTCACGATGAGCATGATTGCCGATGCAGCCGGTATTGGTCGGCAGTCGGTGTATCGTCGATGGTCGACCAAAGCCGATCTGATAATGGACGCATTGATCAGTCATGTCGTGAAGATATCGGTTCCGACAGAGGGTGATGTAATCAGCATCCTCTCCTCATACCTGAGCAGGCTTTTCGAAGGGTTGGATGTCGATGGTTCGGCGATCAAGAGTCTGATCGCTGCCGCGCAAAAAGACCCGGAGTTCGAACATCATTTCAATGCTCGGTTTGTTCTTCCCCGAAATGAAGCCTTGATCGGCATACTTCGCAGAGCTGTTAATGCTGGCGAACTCTCGCCAGATGCAAATCCAAAGATTGGCGCGGAGCTCATCCACGGTGCATTCTGGTTTCGCCTCCTTCTTGGGCGGCCGCTTGATGCGCAATTCGCGCTGGAAATAGCGCAGACGGTGGTCGGCGGAATGAAGGCTACGGGCGCGACCGCCCGTAACGCAACTCGGTAACCGATAGGTCCTGCCGGTAGACTATTCCTTCAACTTGTAAGCAATGACGTAGTCGCCGCGGTCAGGCGAGTTACGCGCACCGCCCGCCGAAATCAGAATGAATTGTTCGCCGGTCACCGGAGATTTATAGCTGATCGGTGTCGACTGCGAACCAACCGGCAGCCGACCCTTCCACAAGAGCTTGCCGTTGGAACTGTCGAATGCTCTCAGGAAATAGTCCTGTGTCGCTGCGAAAAAGAGCAGTCCGCCCTGTGTGGCCATCGAGCCACCGATGGTGGGCAGGCCAACGGGGATCGGAAGCATCATTCGAACGCCCATGACGACAGAGTCCTGCACCCCACCCGCTGGTACCGTCCAGGCAACCTTGCCGCTATGCAGGTCAATCGCTGAAACTGTCCCGAACGGTGGCTCCTGGCACGGAATGCCAAGCGGCGAAAGGAAGCGGCTTTTCTCCTTGATGTAATACGGGGATCCCCCCATGGGCAGACTGACGCTTTTGGGAAGGGCCTCGTCAGGCGATGTCCTTCCTGCCAATTGCATGCGCAGACCAAGCCGGAGGTCGTTTACGAAGATCGTATTGCCTGTCGGGTCGACTGAAATACCGCCCCAATTGAAACCTCCAAGGGAGCCGGGGAATACCAGCTGCCGGTCGGTAGCGGGCGGCGAGTACATGCCCGAATTTCGCAGGCTCTTGAAATCGATCCTGCAAAGAAGCTGATCAAAGGGCGATGCTCCCCACATGTCGGCTTCCGTTAGTTTCTGGGCACCGATCTGCGGCATGTCGACTGAGAACGGCTGCGTCGGCGAATAGTGCTCGCCCATCAGCTCGCCAGCTGGCACCGGTCGTTCCTCGACTTTGGTCAGTGGCTGGCCGGTGTGCCGGTCCAACACGAATATCATGCCCTGTTTGTTGCCGAAAATGACCGCAGGTACCTGCTTGCCGTCCTTCGGGAACCAGGTCAGGGTCGGCTGCATGGGGACGTCGAAGTCCCACAGGTCATGGTGAACGGATTGAAAGCTCCACGCGACACTGCCATCCGAGGCATGGAGCGCTACAATGGAGGAGCTATACTTGTCACGGGCTGCGTCACGGTTGCCACCCCACACATCCGGCGAATTATTGCCCGTCGGCAAGAAAACCAGATCGGTTTCGGGATCGTAGGACATTGGAGCCCATACGTTTGGAGAGCTTCGCGAATACGGAACATCTGCTGTCGGTGCGCCCTTTACTGCAGGGTTACCGGAATCCCATGCCCAGCGAAGCTCACCTGTACGAACGTCAAATGCGCGAATGACGCCGGACGGCATATCGACATTGAGATTGTCATCAACGAAAGCGCCGATGACAACGACATCGCCCGCAAGCGTTGGCCCGGACGTCTGTTTGTAGCGCTGGTCGGGGATGACACCCATCCCTGCTTTGAGATCTACCCGCCCGACGGTCCCGAAATCCGAGCAGAATTCGCCAGTATCAGCGTCGATGGTGATGAGTTGTGTGTCTACCGTGTTGGTGAGAATGCGTCGTGGGCATGCACCAGGATTAGCTGCCGGGATATAATTCTCACGCTGCAGAACACCGGCCTGTGCGCGGTTCGGAGCTGCGCCCGTACCGTCAAAATAAGCGATACCTCTGCATCGTGCCCAGGTCTTGTTCTGGGAATCTATGATTGCCTTCCAAAGTTGTTTCCCGGTCGTGGCGTCCAGCGCGACGATATTGTTGTTTGGTGTGCAGAGATAAACGTGGTTGCCGATCTGAAGAGGCGTATTCAGGTCCTCACGACCCAGTCCGTTAGGGCTGTCCGGGATGTCTCCGTGGCGATAGGTCCACGCGACCTCAAGGTTCTGAACATTGGTTTTGTTGATCTGGTCGAGTGCCGCGAACCGTTCGCCTTGCGCGTTCGAGCCGTAATTGTCCCAATTCTTCTGCTCCGTTTGCGAGGTCACCGGGACCATGCCGGTTGGCGCCTTGGCAAGATACATCCCACGATCTTGGAACGTGCTGATGAACATACCGATGGCTACCAGACCCAATACTATCCCCACGACAGCATACTTGCGGGTCTCCGGGAGAGCTCCCGCATTGCGTCGAAGAGACGGAAGGGCGAAGGAAAGGATTGCGCCTGCCACGACGAAGATGAACATGCGTGCGAATAACGGCCAGAAATCCAAGCCGGATTCCCAGAAAGCCCACAGTAGCGTGGCGACGAAAATGACCGCGTATAACGGGCCGGCAAAGAGTTTGGAGCGGATCAAGCCCCAGGCAAGACCAAGGAGGCCTATCCCGCACAAAGTGTAGTACCAGCTACCTCCAAGGAATATCAGCTGCGTCCCCTCTATAAGAAAGAACGCACCAGAGACGCCGAAAAGGCCTCCTAGAATGTATAGGGCCCACCGTCCCAATTTTATGTTTTCAGCTTTCGACAATTTATCCTGCTCCTGTAAGCACCGCGAGGCGGACCACGATGCCGACGGGCGTTCTCAAAATGCACGCACGCAACCGAGAGCCGACGCGGCAAGCGCGCCTGACCTATCCAGTTGCGCGCAGACAGCCGGAGTGAGACAGAGATTGAGACTTCGTCGCACCAAGTCATGGGCATGTTCGTGCGCCATGGCCTTGCATTATGGTACGTGAGTCTCGTATATTGGGTTGCGGCAAATCGCGCAAGCGGGATTTCTTGCTGCCGGAGGTTTTGTGGCCAACGCACGCAGAGTGCGGACTAAACGAGTTTTTCGTCCCTCGCTGTTAGATCGGGGCGATAGTGCCCGCGGAAAGGGAGTGATCATGCCTTTGCTTCAGCCGACGAAAGGCCCCCGGTCATTCATCGTTTTGGGCTGGGTCGTGATCGCGTTGAGTGCTCTGCCGCTCAGTGATGGCGTGTTTCTAACTGCAACTCCGGTGGACAGTGAAGCGGCTTTTGGCTTCGGAGGAATAGCTCTGATAATTTTCGCGGCGCGGGCTTATGGTGACGAGTTGCCATATGGATGGTGCTTTGCGGCTGCATCGTTCGTTGCGATCTCGCTGCTCGTGCATTTTGATCGTGATCTCCTGTATACCTCGCTGACAGTCCCGCTTTTGGGATGCCTGTTGCTGTCATCTGCTCTGCGGATATCGATCGGCCTACAGTCTCAACCGATTGATGGAGCAGCGTGGCTGACAGCCTCTGGCATGTTCGGACTGCTCGATACAGCCGTGATCCTGTGGCTTAATAGCATGCAGTTGCCGATCTCTAACGTTTTCCTGATCGGCCTGGACATGGTTGTCTTTGGGATAGCCGTTATTCTTTTCGGCATTTCCACTGTCTCGAAAGGCCGCTTGTAGGTAATCGAAATCAAACGAGCTGGAGCGGGATAGTCGTCATAAAGGACCCGTTGGGTAGAGGCCGTTTTACCAGTCCCCACCCAGACGGTTCATTTCTTTTCAAAGCTCAAGCCAAAGCGGATCGGGTAAAGCGGATGGCGGGTATCGTGAGGCGTGTCGGAGGCCTGTTGCTTCACCTCGTCCATGGATGACGGCAGTTCGAAGGGCAGCTTGCCCTTAGGAGCTGTTTTCCCTTCCAGGACATCGAACAAGGCTTCATCGCTGATCCCGAAGTTTCCGAGTAGGGCGGCCGACTTTTGTGCCAAGTTTCCCAGGATAGCCGGCCTCGGGAGATAGATCGTGGCGATGGTCGGCACGGATCTGGAGGCTGCTTCGAATGCTTCGAGTTCAAGATTTCCTGGCTTGAAGTCGAGATCGCCTTCCTGCTGGCGCGATCCAAAGAAGTAGTTGGCGTGCGGTTGCTGGAATGGCGCATTCATTCGGATGACCGCTAGGTCGGCCTCAGCAGGCGTGGCCACGACCTTGAAACCACGAGACGTCGCGACTGCGGGATCGATCTGGTAGAGATAGAGCTTACTCACTTTCCTTGAGAGCGGAAGCGCCTGGTTCCGGTTTTCGAGAAGAACGGCCGACTTGGCCTGCGCCGCCGTTGCCTTTTCCACGAAATCCGGCTTGCCGACAGTTTCGCGCGCTTTTGCCGGATCGGAGTATGGATCCTCGAACAGTCCTTGCTGAAACTTCTGAAGCAGGATTCGCTTGGCAGAAGCGTCGATGCGATCTTCTGTGACCTTGCCCTCTTTAACTGCTTGGACAAGGAGATCTGACGTCGTAACACCGCCGAACTGGTCGACACCGGCATTCACGGCCTTCGCAAAACGGTCGACGCGAGGCATCGTTTCTACACCCCACGGCATACCGAAAGTCTCTTCGTTCAGTGTTGGCTTCACGCCGGGCTTTTCACCGTCAAGGCAGCTACCCTCGCAGTCGTTGGTGATCAGCCAATCGCTCAATACTACACCGTCGAATCCGAAGCGGCGGCGCAGGAGGTCCGTCAGCAGCTGCTTGTTGTATCCTGCCGCGACCGGTTCGACATCCTTGCCATCGATCTTGGCGTCATCGAGGATAGAGTATGTCGGCATCACGCCGCCAACCTTGGCTTTAAAGGCGCCTTCAAACGGAATGATGTGCTGCTCGAAGTTACCTCCTGAAAAGTCGGCATGGCGACCATAGGCACTGTGACTATCCAAACCATCCTTGGCAGCACCATAACCCACCCAATGTTTTGCGATGGCAATGACACTGTCGCGATTGATGCCGTCTTCGCCGTTCTGAAACCCAGCGACATAGGCCTCCGCCATCTCCTTTGACATCCGGGCGTCTTCGCCAAAGGTTCCGTTGGTGCGCGCCCATCGTGGCTCTGTCGCGAGGTCGATCTGCGGTGAAAGGGCTTCCTGAATCCCGACCGCACGGTATTCCTGCCGCGCAATATCGGCGAATTGGCGGGTTAGCTTTGCGTCGCCAATTGCCGCAAGACCGAGTGTTTCAGGCCATTTTGAAAATGCGCCGGCAGCGATGCTTGCCCCTTGCACGAACTGGAAGTGATTCCGCGGATCCGTGCTGATAGTCGCAGGAATACCAAGCCGTCCAGCTTCGGCAATCTCCTGAAGCTTGTTGTTTTGCGTCGCGAGCTCGCCGGGTTCACCCGAGAGGCGGGTGATGAAGGTCACCACCTTCAGGTCACTGATCATGCGCTTGGCGCGATCAAGATCGTACGTGGTGCCCACACCCATGCCAGCGCCTGCACCAATGGACGGCGCCGTGCCGTGCATCATCAGGCCTGCCTTCTCCTCAAGCGTCATCGATTTGAGAAGATCAGCCGCGCGCTCTGCACTGGAAATGCGCCAATCCTCGTACGCATCGAGCTTCCCATTTCGGTTGAGGTCCTTGAAGCGGAGCCCATCGATGGATAAGATTTTTACACTGTGTGTATTGAGGTTGGGCACATCCGCGGCCAGCGCAGTGGACGCGTACAAAAGAGCTACGGACCCGACGATTGCGGTCAGTTTCATAAGTTTCTCCTCCATCTTACCAAACTTGCGAGCGATGTAACTGCGCTACTTTCCGATGGTCCTCGTGTCGTCGGAAAGGCGGATCTTATGTCGCTGGGTTCAAATGGCAATCTCTTCGACCCAGCACAGACTATTAGAGCGTGACCAGTATCTTGCCGATAACCGAGCCTGCTGCCTGAGCCGCATGTGCCTCCGCGATCCTGTCGAGCGAAACGGTCAATCCCACAGCGGGCTGATACGCACCAGCCGCAACGCAAGCCGATACCTCCCTGACAGCCTGACGGAAAGCATCATCCGGAATCGAGTAGAAGAACACGAAGCGGAACGCATACCCACCGAACATCGTTTTCAGAAACGGCATGGACAGGCGAACCTGCGGGTCCTCGGTCGCATAGGCAGTGACGACGCCGCTTGGTGCAAGGCAGGCAATATCGGTATCAATGTTTGCTGCCATGTCGACATCGACGATACGGTCAACGCCACGTCCGTTCGTCCATTCCTTGATCCTGGCCGGAATGTCATCTGTCTTGCGATTGATGATCAGGTCTGCGCCCGCGGAGCTGGCGACCTTTGCCTGCTCGTCGCGGCTGATCGTCGCGGCCACTTCCGCACCTGCCCATTTTGCAAGAAGAATGGCGGCTGTTCCCACAGCTCCGCCGCCACCTTGTACGAGCACGCGGCGACCCCTGATATCGCCGTCCGCGAACAGGCAACGGTGCGCGGTGATCGCGGCAATACCGAGCGATGCGCCCACCTCGAAGGATGCTTTATCGCCAAGATGAACAGCATACTCTGATGGAAGGGTAACGTACTCGGCTGCCGTGCCAAAAGGCTGTCCGGTCTGCGCCTTGTAGAGCCAGACACGCTCGCCGATGCGATCCGGCGAAACGCCTGGACCGACCTTATCGATCGTTCCCGCGCCATCCTGATGCGGGACAATCTTCGGGAAGGGTATAGGAGCACCGGCGAAGCCACCGCGTGTTTTGAGGTCGGTCGGGTTTAGTCCAGAGATCGCGACCTTTACGCGGACCTGTCCGTGGCCAGGCTCTGGATCGGGAAGTTCGCCGATTGTTAAAACCTCGGGTCCGCCCTGCTTTTCGTAATAGGCTGCCTTCATTGAAATTCTCCTTTGCGTACCTTGATCACTACCTTTTCAAAGTTCCATGTTGCAACTAGGCAACATTTCTGCGCATAGGGGTAAAAAGTACACTGTTAGGATTTTCTATGGCCAAGGAATCATACAATTGCCCCGTAGAGGCGACAGTCGACGTCGCCGGTGGCAAATGGAAACCTGTCATCATCTACCATCTGCTGGATGGTCCCAAGCGGTTCGGAGAGCTTCGCCGTATGACAGGCGATCCAAGTCAACGCTCGATAACAATGCAACTGAGGCAGCTGGAGGAAGACGGCATCGTCAACAGGGAGGTATTTGCCGAGGTGCCGCCTCGGGTCGAATACTCGCTGACGGAGTTCGGAAAGACGCTGTGGCCGGTTCTGCGTGCCATGAAGGAGTGGGGCGATTCCTTCATGGCAAGATCCGGGTTGCACCAACCGTAAGGCGCGACCCGAAAACTCAGTTCCGGGCGACGCAGTCCGCTTCGGTCACCTTGTCGCCGCGGATGACGCGGGCGTAGAGGTCGGCACTTAGTTTCGGCGTGCGCTTCTGCGTATCCCAATCGACATAGATCATGCCGAACCGGCTGGCATATCCGCTGAGCCACTCAAGATTGTCGTGGCTCGACCAGACGTGGTAGCCCCTGACATCCGCGCCTTCGGACATCGCTGACTTCATGGCGGCAATATGGGTGACGAGATAGCGGCATCGCTGGACGTCATCGACCTTGCCGTTCTTCATCACGTCTTCTCCGGCAAATCCGGCGCCGTTCTCGGTGATGTAGACCGGCGGATTGCCGTATTCGCTTTTCATGCGACCGAGCAGCGCCTTGAACTGGTCCGGGCGTACGGCGCCGTTGAACGCTGAATATACCGTCTTTGGCAGATACTGCTCCGCGGAAAAGGCATCGACCGGCGTCGCACCATGCCGCACATACATTGGCGAATAGAAGTTGATGCCAAGGAAATCGAAGTGGGCTTCCCCGATCGTCTTTGCGTCTTCCGGCTGGATACCCGTGTCCAAGCCGCGCGCCGATGCCATGTCGAGCACGTCCTGCGGGTAGGTGCCCTTGTACATGGCATCAAGGAACCATCGGTTCAGCACGCCATCCGCCAAGACAGCGGACTTCTTGTCCGCGTCGCTGGCACCATCCTCGTTGATCGTCGGGAATAGAGGCAGCGCAAGGCCAAGCTGTCCTTTGTAGCCGTGCACCTCGAAGCTTTTCTTTGCCGCAGCTCCGGCAAGCAGGATGTGATTATAGGTCTTCAGCGAAACCGCCATATGGTCGGCATCTGGCAGGATCTTGAAGTCACCCTTGGCATTATCGCGGATATCTTCAGCGAGCGTCTTGGTTGCCCTTTCGACCGAGGGCTCGTTCAGCAGAACGAACAGATCCACCTGGTCGTGAAAGTTAGCAAAGATGGCGTCGGCATAGCGCTCGAACCACTTCACCGAGTCACGATTTTCCCATCCCCCGGCAGCAGCGAGTGATGAGGGCATGTCCCAGTGGTAGAGGGTCAGCATCGGCTTGATGCCGGCCGCCTTCAGGTCGGATATGAACTGCCGGTAATGTGCGATAGCGGCAGGGTTCACTGGTCCGAGCCCGTCCGGGATAATCCGGGGCCAGGAAACAGAGAAACGATAACTGGTCAGGCCGAGCTTCTTGAACAGTGCAATGTCTTTCAGGTACTGGTCTCGATTGTAGAAATCGATGGCGACAGCGCCGGAAATCCCAGGACCTGCAAGGTGGAGCCGGTCGAGATAGTCGTCCCAGACAGATGGTCCTTTTCCGTCTGCGGTGGTCGATCCTTCGACCTGGTAGGCGGCCGAAGCCGCCCCCCAGAGGAATTTATCCGTCGCGGCGGACGGCGACACAGCCATTGTCGTGGCGACAGCTATGACGCCTGCCGAAGCAGCAATCTTGCTCGTCATTCTCATGCCTTCACGCCTCGCTAAACTGCGCAAACAAGGCAGGAAGAATACCGGCCAGGTGATTGAACTCGATCATGTCGTGAACGGCAAGCTCGTAGGCAGTCATCTCTGCCAGCTGGTCGTTCCAGCCGACATGCGCCATCATCGCAGCGGCCTTCTCGGCGCCGGCGAAACGCCGCATCTCCGGGTGCGAGCCTATCCAGTACCGGCTCACCAGTTCCATGCCACCTTCGACATCTCGGGCGATGTGGATCATCATCGAGTTGATGACGTCGGGCGCCTGTGCCGGACCGACAATGCCGCTCGCATTCGCGGTAAAGCCGGCGCGCTTGAAGGCTGCAGCGTCAAAGCCGAGCTTTGCAGGGTCGGTGAAGCGGATCAAAAGCTCCATGGCCTGAGGACCGACAAGCTCCTTGACGTAGTTCGGATTGTCGTAGAGCCGATCCTCATAGCTGAGGCTCTTGTTAGCGAGGCGGGCAGGGTCTTTTACGCTGTTTTCGATATGGGCGTACGGGAACCAGAGCATGTAGCGCTCTTTTTCAATCGGGTGCCACGTGAACCACCAACGAAGCATCTCGGCAGTGGCGCGGGGAAAGAACAGGCTGTTCTGCACGTAAACGGTCGAACCGTCGAGAACCGCATAGCCCTGCTTGGGCGTCTTGTAGGACGGATCGATCAAGCGATTCAGATCGGCGACGCTCGGGGTCAGGCAATCTGCCTTGTCCAAAGGTCCAATTTGCAGAGCGAGTGCGTCCTGCGTCGGTACAACCAACTGCGGATTAAAGAATGTTTCGTAGGCCTTGCCCTTGAGCAACTGAGAATTTGTAATCAGCTGCTTTTGGGCAGCGACCGGCAGATAGGTGACAGCGCTGCTTTCAGGAGCGGGTATCGTATCCGCGGCTTCGGTTGGGGATGCTTTTAACATGGTTGCTCCTGCTGCTCCTGCTGCTAGGGCCGGAATCCCCTTGAGAAGGTTACGGCGTCCGAAAGAAGTCATCGAGTGTCTCCTGGTTGATTTGCGATGATTGAAATTTACTCTCCAACAGATTATCAGTCCAACAAATGAGACCAATTTGCGAAATCGATGTGACTGATGAAGGACGTTGACCTCAACCTTCTGAACAGCCTGCAAAAGCTCCTAGCTCTCGGAAGTGTCACAAAGGCGGCTGAAGAGCTGGGCATCAGCCAGTCTGCCATGAGCTACAACCTTGCCCGCTTGCGGAAAGCCATGGGGGACGAGCTCTTCACGCGGGATGCCGGCGGTCTCGTCATGACACCTTACGCGCGCACACTCGTCGAGCCGGTCTCGAAGGTCATGACGGAGATCGATCGGCTGGTCAGCCGGTCCGCAGCCTTTGACCCTATCTCCGCCGAGCGGACCTTTACAATCGCACTTCCAGATGCCGCAGAAGTTCTGATCATTCCCGAAATACTGCGCCGGGTGGATCGGGACGCGCCGGGCATTCGCCTGCAGCTTCGCAGTATCGATGAAGTGGACGCCCTGCGTGAACTCGACACGGGTATGATCGACATGGCGGTAGGCGTGTTCTCGGAAGGGCAGATCCACCACAAGCGCAAACTTCTTCATACCGATGACTACCTTTGCCTCTATAATGAGGCTTTGCTGAAATTCGGCAATCCAATCAGATTGGACGAATATTTATCAGCGCGCCATGTTGGGCTGTCTGGGAAAGTATCTAGCCGCGACGCGGTCGGTGACCAGCTTGCCATGATGGACGAACCGCGACGCATTTCCATGACGACAAGGCACCTGCTGTCGATCCCATTCATCGTTCTGGCCACGCCCGTCGTGGCAACCGTTCACGGTAGCCTGGCGCGTTATTTCGAGCGGCAACTTGGGCTGAGGACATCTCGCCCACCCTTTGAAATGCCTTCAGTGCCGATCTCGCTCTTGTGGCACAGCTCCAACGATGCCGATCCAGCGCACCGCTGGATGCGGGATGTGATCCAGACGTCACTTCGTGTTGCTCGGGAGTCAGGAAGCGCCGCTGAAAGCTGAGGCGCGACCGAGTCAGGTTCATGCACGACTATTTCGGGCGCTCTTCTCGACACGGGTCCTGGTCGCAAAGACACACAGCGTCAAGAAGGCGACCAATGCCGCGACAAAGAAAAATCCGGCGCGGGAGATGGGCAACATTTCGATGAAGGCAGACAGAAACTGCCCCATGAATATTGCGACTGACAAGTAACCCAGCAGCCTTCCTCTCAGTGCTGTGGGGCTGCGCTCGATGGTGAGATGATTGACGAGGGGTATCGAAAATCCAAAGCCGCAACCTACGAGGACACCGCCAACGATAGTCAGTAAAAGCGATCCTGCCGAAAAGAAGATCAGATGTCCTGCTGCATATGCAGCAAAGGCAATCATCGACGTTTTGGCGGCTCCCAATGGTCCTATGAGGTATGGAATTGCGAACGCGGCGCCTACTGCCACCAATGATATGAAGGACAGGAAGTAACCGATTTCAACTTCGCCTAGTCCCATTTCGGCCAGCTTCTGCGGGAGCAGGATCACTGCCGCGAAGAAGACGATCATGGAGCAGGTCGCCGCCAAATATACGTCCCACATCGGTGGAGCAGAAATCGAAATATTGGCTTCGGCAGAACGTGGTGACTCGTGAGTACGCGGCACGAAGGCGATCACCATCGCGGCGAATATCCAAGAGACCAAATAGAGGAGAAACGGATGTTGCCAGCTGATCCCTGCCAATATTCCGCCAATTGCTAGGAAAACGACACCGCCGAGTTCAATCGCCATTCCTTGACGAGCAATCATCTTGAGCCGAGTGTCTCCGTCGAAGAATTCTGAGATCAACGTCGTGCCAGCTGACATGACAATCGCTGTGGCCCCGCCCAAGAGGAAGCGATCGAGGAGAACGGCGACGTATCCGTGCATCCACACAGCGGCATAACCGAGGAGACCGTAAAGTCCTAACCCTGCTAAGAGGGCCCGACGGCTCCCTATGCGCTCGATAAGTCGACCGACCGCGAGACCGAATATCGCCACGCCCAGTGAAGGCAGTGTTACCAGCCAGCTAGATGCAGATGGTACGCCAAGTGCACTCGCGATCCCCGGCAGGCCGGGAACAATGACACAGCCAACCATGATAGTGAGGCAGGCGACACAAAGGAGCGTCAAGGCTCCTAAGGGCTTGAGTTGCTGCAATGTCTTCTCCATTAGAGATGATACGTCGCTGATTGCTGATAATTACGAGACTAAAGTCTCTATATATGCGAGACTGCATTCTCGCAATAGGAGAAGGTATGGAAACCGATAAAGTCCAACCCGCTAGGTCAGCGGGGCGGCCCCGTGATGAAGAGGCCACGCCGGCTTTGCTTGAAGTTACGAGGAAGCTTGTAAGCGAGAAAGGCTATGCAGATGTCACAATTGCATCGATCGCGTCGGCGGCGGGGGTGGGGCGTCAGACCATCTATCGTCGCTGGTCGAGCAAGGCGGAGCTTGTGCTTGACGCTTTTCTTGATAGTGCGTCGCAGGATGAGGTGATTGATAGCGGCCCGGTCCAGGCAACGCTTGAGCGTTTCCTTGCAAATCTTTTCCGAATTATCGGCAAAGACGGGCCTGCTATTCGCAATCTGATCGCGTCGGCCCAGACCGATGAGGCGTTTCTGAAAGTTTTCCGGGAGCGCTTTGTATTGCCGCGTGCAGAGATCGCTGCAACGATCATCAAAAGTGGCATTTCGCGGGGGGAGCTCAGCGATAGTCTTGATTTGGAACTTTCAGTTGATGCGTTACACGGTGTATTCTGGTATCGCCTCCTTCAAGGCAGGCCACTCGACGATTCCCTGGCCGTACGGCTCTCGACGTTCCTGACGAAGACGTAGTCTAAAGGCTCATGCCGCCATCAATTACGATGTTGGAACCGGTCATGAACGTGGCCTCTTCCGAAGCCATCAGCACGGCGATCGCGGCGATCTCCCCCGCTGTCCCTAGGCGTCCCATGAGTTGTCGGGATACGAACTTCTTGCGAGCCTCTTCGGCGTCGCCGGTCGCTTCCATGCGTGCGTGAAGAGAGGGTGTTTCGACCGTGCCTGGGCTGATGGCGTTGCAGCGCACGCCAAGCGCGGCAAAATCGCGGGCGACCGACATGGTCAGTCCGACGACGGCGGCTTTGCTCGTCGCGTAAGCGAAACGTTCCGGCGCGGCCATGATCGAGGACACGACGGATGCGATATTGATGATGCTCCCCGCCCTTCGCTGCGCCATGTTCGGGAGGAACGCCGAGATCGTATTGAACATCGACTTGACGTTGACTTCCAGGCTCAGATCAAGCTGCTTCGACGAGCATTCCAGGATGGTCCCGGTTGCGACGTAGCCAGCGCAATTGACCAGGACGGATATGTCAGGGAAACGTATGGCTGTGGCCTGGACCGCGTCGGGATCGGTGACGTCGAGCTCGATTGTCGTCACGCCATCGATATCGGCAAGAGCTTTTAACCCGTCTCCGTTGATATCAGAGGCAATGACCACCGCGCCCTCTCGCAAGAAAGCGTCCAATACTTCGCGACCGATCCCCTGTGCCGCGCCTGTTAGAAAGCAGGTCTTTCCATTCAATCGCCCCATTACGTCCTCCTTGTTAGGGCATCTGCCGGTGGCAGCGCCGAGTGGTAATGCGATCGTGCGTGCGCCCGATCGCTAGCAGGTGAGTGGATCAGGCGGCGGCAACGCTTTGGCGCTGGACCCCGAGTCCCCCGATGGAGACTTCCATCGTATCGCCGGCCTTGAGGTACCTTGGCGGCTTAAAACCCATGCCCACGCCGGGTGGCGTGCCGGTGGTGATGACGTCACCAAGCAGAAGCCTCATGAACTGGGAGATGTAGGAGACGATGAAGGGAACCCGGAAAATCATTGTCTTGGTCGATCCGTTCTGGACCAGCTCCCCGTTGACTTTCAGCGCCATGGACAAATTGTCCACATCGACCTCGTCCGTGGTCACAAGCCAGGGGCCAAGGGGACCGAAAGTCGGGCACCCTTTGCCTTTCGTCCAAGTGCCACCCCGTTCCAGCTGGTAAGAGCGCTCCGACACGTCGTTGCAGATACAATAGCCAGCAACATGCTCGAGAGCGGCATCTTCCGACACGTAGGAGGCCGTTTTGCCGATCACGATCGCAAGCTCGACTTCCCAGTCGGTCTTTTCAGATCCTGGCGGTATCAGCACCGTATCGTTAGGCCCGACGATACAGGAGGGTGCCTTGTTGAAGAGGATCGGCTCCTCCGGGATCGGCATTCCGCTTTCCGCGGCGTGGTCGGCATAGTTCAGGCCGACCGCGATGAAGTTTCCAACGCGCGTAATGCACGATCCGAGACGCACCGTGTTCTCGACGATGGGAAGAGCTTGCGGCTCGAGTTCGCCGATGGCCCGAAGGGTTTCCGGACCGATCGAGGCGCCGTCGATATCCGCGATATGCATGGACAGATCGCGGATCCGTCCCTCTCGATCCAGCAGACCGGGTTTCTCCGCGCCGGGGTGACCAAAACGAACGAGTTTCAAGGCATGCTCCTGTCAATTGATAGCGTGAGGGGTGTTGCTGGATACCGGCATGTTCCTCCAGCGCAGTAGCTTGGACGTGGAACCGATGCCAGGATTGAAGCAGTTGCAGGGATCGAGTTCATGATAATGGGAAACGACCGCACGCTCTGCCTTATAGAGATGGCCGACATTGTGCTCGGCCGGATACTTCGCGCCTCGTTGGTGCAGGATTGCTAACATCTGGTGTTCGACCTGCTGCCAGTCGGCGTTCTTCCCAATGATGTAATCCTGGTGAAACACGTGGCAGAAGAAGTGGCCGTAATAGAGCTTCTTGCGAATGTCCCGCTCGATTGAGGCGGGCAACGTTTCCACCCATTGCGTCGTGTTGCGCGGTAGTGCGATATCCAGGGCTACGATGTCACTGACCTCGCGGGCGTGCACGATCCGATACCTGACGGCTGCCCCGGCGACGGCAAACCTGTGCAGAAACGCCGCAGACGCCTCCGTCGGATCGCATTCGAAGAACGCAGCGTGCGCTGCCGAGCAAAACCGCTTCTGCAGATAATCCCGCGTTTCGCCGATGCAATCGCCGCCCGCCTTGATCAGCAGATGGTGCTCGAACCTGTTGCGGTAATCGCCCATTGTCTTCGGCAGATGGCTCGGGAGGATATGGCTGACCGCTTGAAGCAAGCGGTCGCTGAGATTGGCAGGAAGAAATCGCAGGCGGCCGGCGAGATCGTCGATGCGGCTCTTGGCCGCAAACAGCGACGGCAGTCGACTGGTCCCCAGCCATTTGATCAGCAGGAACGTGTCTTTCCCGTATCGTTCTGCGATATCGTAGGCGTCCCGATGGATATACTCGGCCGCGATTGGGAGGGTACGGAACGAAGAAAGCATCGTCCGGCGCAAATCGGTGAGATCCTCCGGATCGTTTGTCCCTATGTAAAAGACGCGGGTGTTCTTCTCGGCTTCGAAGGTGTCGAGGCGTACGGCAAAAATCAGGATCCGTCCTGATGACCCGGACGCTTCGTAGAGCCGTCTCGGGTCGCCATTGAAGCGGGCGGGAGTCGATGCCTCGATATCGCGGATATGGACGGCATAATCCCGGTCGGAGGCAGCCCTGTCATCAGCGCTGATATCGACATCCCCGAACTCGCCCCGGTCGAGACGTCTCAGAATCTCCTCAGGCGATGCGCCGAGTTCGATGCCGAGGTGATTGACAAGACCGAGAGCGCCCTGTTCGTCAACCTTCGCAAATAGCGCCAGTTCGGTATAGGCCGGGCCGCGATGGATCAGCGATCCTCCGGAATTGTTGGCGATACCGCCATGAACCGATGCACCGAGGCAGGATGACCCTATCACCGAATGGGGTTCGCGTCCGTGGGGCTTCAGCGCTTTCTCGAGTTCATCCAGCGTGACGCCCGGTAGGCAGACGACCTGTTTCCCATGATCGATGAGGTGGAGCGTCTTGATACGCATCGTGTTGATGACGACAACGTCGCGGTCATAATCATTGCCGAAGGGCGTGGACCCTCCGGTCAGCCCGGTATTCGCCGCCTGGGGAATGACGATTTTTCCTGCGCGTATGCAGGTTTCGAGGACCCGCCACATCTGCATCAGGCTTTTGGGCCGGACAACCGCAAGGGCCTTCCCTTGGCCGTAGCGATATCCGCTTGTGTAGCGGCGCGACGCGGAAACCGTGGTGAGCACATGCTTCGTGCCGACAATCCCTCGCAACTCCTCCAGGAAGACGCTGTCTGCTGCGGGTAAGGGCCCCGTTCCCGGGATTTTCGAGGTGACGAACTCAGACATGACTATGCTACTTGAGCCACTCAGCATAGTCTGGAACCAGAAGACGGTATGGCTGCTCGTCCTCCTCTATGCCGGAAAAGCGCGTGACTCGGTTATCCTGGAAAATGTTGTCTGCAGCGTCGTCGTTGACGGTCGATACCTCCGCCACAAAGACGTCGGACCCTTCGGCCCAGAACGAGTGCCAATCCCCCGGCATCAGTGTCACGCTTTCACCCGGCTGCAAGTGAAGCCTCCCTCCGGGTGGCAAAGTTCTGGCGATGCCGTCGCAGAGAATTGTCGTCCCTAAATGGGGATCGCAGACGCCGTCGCGACCACCGAACAGCTCAACTATGAGCGTACCACCGCCTCGGTTGATGATGTCCTCGGTCTTGAGGATGTGGGTATGGTTGGGCGTAACCTGATTTTGACGAGAAATCATAGCTTTTTCGGCATAGAGCATGCCGACACCACGTTTCAGGTCGGACAGTCGACCGTTTCGGGCCGTAAATAAAAGTAGGCCGTTTTTCTCGAAGTCCCCCATGCCGAAATCGGTAATATCCCACCCGAGCCCGGCCGCAATGATGTTGCCGATGTCACCCCCGCGCCTGGTCATCTCCTCAGGGCCCCAGTTCGCAAACGGGGGCAAAACATAGCCGAACGAAGCCATGAAGGCTTCCGCTTCACGGATGGTCCGGTTGATCTCGCTGCGTGTCAGCTTCTGTGTCATGGCTATTCCTCATACAATGCTCAGCGCACGCCGATGCCGGCCGTCAGGCCCCCGTCAATGCGATGATCGGATCCCGTGATAAATGCCGCCTTGCTGGATGCAAGGAAAGCTATGAGATCGGCGACCTCCTCCGGCTCGCCAATGCGGCCGAGAGGGTGCGCTGCTCCGAAGCGATCGAATACGGCATTGATGTCGGCGTCTTCGCCTTCAAAGGTTCGAGCGGCCAGCTCCAGAATGGGCGTGCGAACGGAGCCGGGGCTGACTGAGACGACCCGGATGCGGTCCCGGGCAAAATCGAGCGCCATGGCGCGGGTCATCGCGTGGATCGCGCCTTTTGAGGCGACATAGGCGGAAACGCCGTTCTGACAGGCAAACCCCTGTACGCTTGAGAGATTGATGATCACACCACCGCCGCGTTTGCGCATATGCGGAACGCCGAACTGTGCCGACAGATGGATCGAGCCGACGTTGACGGCCATGCAGCGCATGAAGACGTCGAACGGCGTGCCGATGGCATCCCCGTACGGATGGATCGCGGCGGAATTGACGATGATGTCGATCCCGCCGGACCCGGCCGCTGCTTGGTCAAATGCTGCCTTCACCGCATCCGCATCAGTCATGTCGGCAGTGATGACGTCGATCCTGAGAGCCTCGCCGGCTGCCAGTGCCGTAAGCTGATCGTTTGCCGCGGTGTCGATCCCGACTGCAACAACGCTTGCACCGTCTCGCGCCAGCTTGAGCGCCGCCGCAAGGCCTATCCCGGTGGTGCCGGTTACAACTGCGACCTTCCCCGAGAATTCTCTCATATCCCACTCCTCCCTCAGATTGATTTTTGTGGAGCGGCACCATCCGGAATGAAAACCAATCCAGCGCTCAAATGCCGATCCATATGGTAAGCAAAGGCAATCCTGTCCTTATTACGAAGCGCTTCGATGATGGATTGGTGCTCATTGAAGACGCTCTTCAAAGTCGATCGCTGCGACTTGCCTGCCATCATAACCCGCTGGATGACCGGCTTAAGCATGGCGTAGGTTTCCGTGAGTGTGCGATTGCCGGCGGCTGCGACCAGCAACATATGAAATTTGAAGTCGAGTTCGGATGCATCTTCGGCCGTTGCGGCGTTCAGGATAGCTGCGTTTACGTCCTCAACTTCGCGTAGGTGATCCTGCGAAAGGTTCACCACCAGAAGCTCGAAGAGATTCATCTCCGTCAGACGCCGATAACCCTGGATGTCCTCAAACGCGTCAGCCGATATCTCCATGGCAAAGGCGAATAGATCCTGCATCGCGTTGCGATGCTGATCGGTCAGAACAAGGCCGAGCTTCTGCCGTGACTCCGCAATGCCATAGGCTTTCAGCGTGCGAAATGCTTCGCGCACCGTGTTGCGACTTGAGGCGAACTTTTCCGCAAGCTCAACCTCGCTTGGCAGTACATCACCCACGCCCAGACCGCGATCGCGGATAAGCGTGCGTATCTGCCCGACGATCTCGTCGACTGCCGACGCTTTGTGCTCTCCCTCTAACGCCTTCACTGATGCGCTCCTGTTCGATGGTCGATAAGCACATAATATGTTGGTCATATTTTGGCAAATAGATTCTTTCATTGCAATTTACGCGTTTTTATGCGGATAATGTCCAACAATAAATTTGGAGGACAGAATGCTCGAAAGCTGGCGTTGGTTCGGCAATGATGATCCGGTGACCTTGTCACACGCGCGGCAAGCCGGCGCTCATGGGATCGTCACGGCCTTGCATCACAAGTATGACGGTCGTGCGTGGAGTTTGGATGATATCCTTTCCCACAAGGCTCAGATCGAAGGCGCCGGTATGGTCTGGTCAGTCTGTGAATCCATTCCGGTGCATTCGGCAATCAAACTGCGTAACAACGAGCAACGCCGCTATGTAGACAGCTGGAAGGAAAGCCTTGCCAATATTGGCCGTGCCGGAGTGCCGGTCGTTTGTTACAATTTCATGCCGGTTGTCGACTGGACACGCACAAGTCTCCGGTATCCGACAGAGACGGGCGGCCTCGCGCTTCGGTTCGACATGGCCGATTTCGCCGCTTACGACGTTTTCGTTTTGAAGCGCCCCAGGGCCGAAAAAAACTACGAACCAGACCTTCTGGAGACGGCGCAGCATCGGTTCGAGGCGATGTCCGGGTCCGATGTGGCGACGCTGGAAACAAACATCATAGCTGGGCTTCCAGGGAAGGAAGATACCCATACACGTGAGACCATCCGTGGCCATATCGCGTCCTTTGACGAACTGTCCTCGCAGGACATGCGCGCCAACCTCATCGAGTTTCTTAAGGAGGTCGTGCCGGTCGCAGTGGAACACGGGGTCAAGCTCGCCATCCATCCGGACGATCCGCCATTTTCGCTGTTTGGCCTGCCGCGGATCGTATCTCAGCCGGATGACATCCAGCTCATCCTAGACGCGGTCGACCATGAGACGAACGGGATTACGCTCTGCGCCGGCTCATACGGATCGCGCGTGGGTAATGATTTGACCGAGATGGCCAAGCGGTTTGCGCCGCGGGTTCATTTCGCCCATCTTCGGAATGTGAAAAAGGAAGCGGACGGATCCTTTATCGAGTCGGACCACCTCGATGGAGACGTCAACATGGTTTCCTTGGTGCTGGCTTTGCGCAACGAGGAGCGGCGGCGAGAAGGCGTTGGGCGTCAGGATGCCGTCATCCCGTTCAGGCCAGACCATGGCCATCTGCTGATCGACGATCAAAACAAATCCGTCAATCCGGGGTATTCATGTATCGGTCGTCTAAAGGGTCTGGCAGAGCTCCGAGGCGTGATCGCGGCCGTGGATCAACTTGGTCTTTGATCCACCGATGATAAAAGCCAAAGGCTGCCTCATCGACAAGCGCCGCGGGCGAGAGCCGCGACGCAATTGGCGTGCTTCCTAAACGGGCTGTGCGATTGTCAGCTCATCTGTCCGCCATCGACATAGCACTGAGAAACGACGTGAATCGCCGAGCAAGGAACACAGCCATTCAAGTCAGGTCCTCGGCGGTTCCCATTCGGCCGTAGGGGACCGCTTCCCCGACTTCCTTCTCCTTTTGGCATGGCGCCTTGTTCTCATCTCCCATTTCGTCAGCGCACCATCCCGGGAAAACGCCTAGTAAACCGCCTCCATTTTACGTCCGGTCAACGTTGCGTCGTGAGCCGTTCCGAAACGGGTTGACAAAAAATGATACAGATGTACCGTATAAAGGTACAGGCGCTCTGGGAGGAGTCAGCCAAAATCTGGATCGAACGCTACGCCGCGCATCGCGAGGCGAGGAGGATTTCTGTATGTCAATTACTGTCCGTGGGATCGAATTTCAGGATAACCTCGATAACCCGATGGGGATCGAGTTCTACAATCTATCGCACCGCTTCGGGTATCAGTGCCCAAACTGGCCCTACTTCAGGGACGTGCGTATCGAGCGCATGCACTACATGGCCAAGTCCGGCGTGCTGTCGCAGACCATCACTACAACGATGCACGTAACCACCCATATCGACGCACCTGCGCACGTTGTGCAGGGTACACCCTTCATCGATGAAGTGCCCCTCCCACACTTCTTCGGTACGGGCATCGTTGTCTCCATACCAAAGAAGAAATGGGAGCCGATCACGGGCGAGGACCTCGAAAAAGCTTGCGGCCATGCGATCCGCAAAGGCGACGTTCTGATCATCAACACCGGCTGGCATAAGCAGTATGAGGACGGTGACTATTTCGCTTATTGCCCAGGTTTGGTGCCGTCGGCAGCCGACTGGATGATCGAAAAGGGCATCAAGGTCGTCGGCCACGATACGCAGGCAAACGACCATCCGCTCGCAACCGCTATTGGTCCACAGCGCAACGGGCCACTCCTGCCGCACCTAGCCGACGAGTACAAAGAGTGGTCGGGCGGACGCGACTGGAAGGACGATTTCCCGGAATGGGAACCTGTCCACCAAAAGATTTTCAAGGCTGGCATCCTCGGTATCGAAAACGTGGGCGGCGATCTCGATGCGGTCACAGGCAAGCGCTGCACGTTCGCATTTTTCCCGATCAACTGGGATCGCGGCGACGGTTGCATCATCCGGCTCGTGGCCATGATGGACAAGGGCCAGGAATACCGCATCGAGAAGGGTGACAACTTCTGAAGACGAGCCGCTGCCAACGGTAACGGCAGCCGAGATGGAGTGACGCCGCAAGAGGAGATGGCGTCACTGCTGATCAACGGATGACGAGTCCGAAAAGCCAAAGTGAACGGGAGGAGACATGTTCACAAAGCGGTTCCAGGAAGCCAAGCCATATGAGGCGCCCAACCACCATGGGTGCTCTGGATTGCGGCTGCAGGGTTTCGAAGAAGGCGGGCCAAAAAACCAGTGGGTTGGGTTCTCGCAGTTTCTTCCAGGCGGACGAGCAGGTCCCGATTCAACACCGTTTGAAAAAGTCTACGTCGTTCTCGAAGGGGAAATGACGGTCATTGTTGGAGGCAATGAAACGGTCTTGAAAGCCTTGGATAGCTGCACCATTGCACCCGGCGAGGTTCGCGAGATCGTCAACCGATCCAACCACGTCTGCAAGATGATCGTCGTAATTCCATACCCTACGGGAGCGGTCCAATGATTGCGGAAGAAACACTGCGCAAGCCCCTCAATATGTTCGATATCACAGGCAAAGTGGCCATTGTGACGGGTGCCTCAGGAGCATTCGGAGCGCTTGCTGCACGCATTCTTGCAGGAGCAGGCACAAAGCTTGCGATTGTTGCAGGCAATGAGAATGCGCTCCGTGAGACTGAAGAGGCGTGTGTTCATCTCGATGCTGAAGTTCTCTCGATCAATCGACGTCCGGCGACCGAGGCAGACTGCGAGGCTATTGTCGCCGAGACGGTCGCTCGCTTCGGCCGCGTAGATATCCTAGTCGTCGCGTCCGGGAAGAACGACGTTGCCAAGATCGTCGACATGTCTCCTGAGCGCTTTCTTGATGTCATGGACGCGAACGTGACGCAAAGCTGGCTGATGGCCCGAGCCGTCGGCAAGCGCATGTTGGAACAGGGGGATGGCGGCAAAGTCGTCTTCATGTCCTCCGCACGTGGCCTCTTGGGACACCCGGCGGGATATTCCGCCTACTGCGCATCGAAGTCCGCAGTTGACGGATTAACCCGTGCGCTCGGCTGCGAGTGGGGTCCGACGGGCATCACGGTGAATGCGATAGCGCCAACGGTATTTCGTTCCCCGCTGACCGCTTGGATGTTCGACGAAACCGAGAAGGCACAGGAGGTCCGCAAGGGATTTCTTGCCCGTGTTCCGAAAGGGCGGTTGGGCGAGCCAGATGATCTGGCGGGCCCGTTGCTCTTCCTGGCGTCGCGAGCATCAGACTTCTACACGGGGCACATACTTTACGCCGATGGCGGATACACGGCGGGCTGATGATGTCAGATACCAAAAAGAAGATTGCGGTGATCGGGGCAGGGCTCATGGGCCATGGTATAGCCCAGGTTTTTGCCGTCGCAGGTCACAGCGTAGCGGTGTTCGATGCCCATCAACCGGCTCTCGACACTCTCCGCTCTCGGATTGCGAAGAACCTTTTCGACCTTGGCTTGCCGGATGGAGCGCAGGACCTTGTCACGGGTCATGCTATGCTGGCACGCGCGGTGATCGATGCTGACGTAGTCGTCGAGGCTGCGCCCGAGAAGCTGGAGCTGAAGCGCTCAATATTCGCTGATCTTGTGCGCCTGTCGCCCAAGCATACCACTCTCGCCTCAAACACATCGGTCATTCCAATCACCGACATCGCAGCCGGATTGGAAACGGGCGAGCGCATACTCGGAACGCATTGGTGGAACCCGCCATTTCTCGTACCGCTCGTCGAAGTGGTGGGTACGGCAAACACCGACCCTCACACCGTCGCCGAGATGATTGATCTTTTGGCATCGGTCGGCAAGACGCCGGTCCACGTTAAAAAGGATGTTCCAGGCTTCGTGGGGAACCGGTTGCAGCACGCACTGTGGCGGGAAGCGATAGCCATTGTAGCCGAGGGCATCGCTGACGCCGAGACGGTCGACATTGTTGTCAAATCAAGCTTTGGACGGCGGTTGGCAGTACTGGGGCCATTGGAAAACGCCGATCTCGTTGGAACTGATCTGACACTCGACATCCATAACGTCGTGCTCGAACACCTCAATCGCGACCCCGGTCCATCGCCTTACCTTCAAAAGCTGGTTGAGGACGGGCGGCTTGGGATGAAATCTGGAGAAGGGTTCCGAGCTTGGACAGAGGACGATGCCGCCGCGCTTAGAACACGCGTGTCGCAATATCTCAGGAACTTCAAACCGGTCGAATAAGAAGCCAGCGATACACCAAGCCTTTGGGAGGAGGCCGACTATGAAAATCATGGGGTTTAATCGAAGACGGTTTTTAAAGGCTACTGCACTCGCGGTCGCCGCACCCGCACTGATAAAGGGACCTGCATTTGCCGCAGGGGAACCCATACGCGTAGGCTTTGTCACGCCGCAAACCGGTCCGTTGGCGTTTTTTGGTGAACCAGATCGTTTTCTCCTTCAGCGCTTCAAATCCGCGCTGGAGCAAGGCGCGAATGGTCGCCCGATCGAAATCCTTATCAAGGACAGTCAGTCAAACCCGAGCCGAGCGTCGGAACTCGCCAATCAACTGGCCCTGAAGGACGAAGTCAGCCTGCTGATCACCGCTGGTGGTCCAGACACCGTCGTTCCGGTTGCAGATCAAGCCGAGCTGAACGGAATACCGATGATAGGGACAGCTTGCCCGTGGCAGCCCTTCGTCTTCGGCCGCAATAGCACGCCGGACAAGGGTTTCAACTGGGGCTACCTCTTTGCCTTCGGTTTGGAGGACGTCATCGCTGCCTACATCGGGCTGTGGGGGACCATCGAAACCAACAAGAAGGTCGGCTTGCTTTTCCCCAATGATGCGGATGGCAATGCCTGGGGAGACGCTAAATTTGGCTTCCCGCCCGCACTGACACAAGGAGGGTACACAGTCGTCGACACTGGGCGCTATACGCCCATGGCTGAAGACTTCACGGCCCAGATCACCAAGATGAAGTCCGAAGGGGTAGATATCGTCGCTGCGACGATGATCCCTCCGGAGTTCTTCACATTTTGGAGCCAGGCCAAACAGCAAGGCTTCCAGCCGAAAATTGCGACGATTGGAAAGGCTCTGCTGCTGCCAACCACGCTGGAGGCGATCGGTCCGACTGCTGACGGATTGTCGACGGAGGTGGCCTGGCATCCAAGCTATCCTTCTCGGTCGGCTACGACGGGCGACACGTCGTCATCGGTGGCGGCGGAATGGCAAAAGGCGACCGGCAGGCAATGGACACAGGCAGTTGGTCTCAAGCACGCGCTTCTGGACGTCGCTATAGACGTGCTGAAGCGGGCCAGTGACCCGCGTGACGCAGGCTCGGTGATAGAGGCGATCAAAGCAACCAGGGCAGATACCTTGCTAGGTACCGTTGATTGGTCGGTATCCGGCATCAAAAACGTCGCGAAAGTCCCAATTGTCGGCGGTCAATGGCGTCAGGCGGACGGGAAGTTCGACATTGCCATCTGCGCCAATCCGACGGGGGCTGCGATACCCGTCGCCGATAAGCTCCGTCCGGTAGCCTGAGGAGAAGATTATGCGGTTTGAAAACGCTAACGACCTACTGAATAAAGGCTATCTGAAGATTGAGTCCGGCGTCGTCGACTACGAGAACGGGTTCAAAACGGTGTGCGCTTACACCCGCATGCCGCGCTGCAAGGCGAAGATGGTGGACTGGTGGTTCGGTTGGCTCGGGGGTACCGATCAGTACAAGCTGTGGCATCCGCGCGATCACGTCTTCAGCGACTGGGAGGAACGCCAGTTTGGAAGCTACATTGGCTCCAGTCATCTGGTTCACGAATATCTCGGCGGTGATGACGGCCCCTTGTTCAAGCTGAGGATCAACTTCCGCGATCCCACCGAATTCTTCGATAAGGCTCGGTACGCAGCCTTCGACGGAACGGCCGTGTGCGCACGCATCGGGAGCCTTGAGAAGCCTGTAAACCTCGGTCGGATGACGCACTTCGTTCGCAACACCGATTACGGCTGCGAAATGCGCTCTCGGTTCTTTCTTGGCCATGTCGAGAGCCGCGATCCGGACCATCCGTTCTCGGAGGAGCAGAAGGCGGGAATACGGCGCGAGCTGGTCACCGACGATCTGGCGCGAGGCCTGCATCAGCACGCCACGGAGGAGATGGGATATCTCGGCGAGCTGCTGCCAATTCTCTACCGGCAGGTCACACAGGACGTCACGCTCTAACTTCAATCGAACTTTTCTGGGAGGATATTATGGGTTCGAATGACACCACCGGAACAAAAAGTATCACACGCCGGATAGTGCTGCAGTCCAGTCTGGGACTAATTGCGGCACCTGCAATCTTGCGCTTCACGCGGGCCTACGCAGACACGCCGACAATCAAAGTCGGTCACGTCAGCCCCGTCACCGGGCCTTTGGCCGGATTTGCCGAGGCAAATGACTACATTCTCAATGGGATCAAGAAGTCCCTTTCCAGCGTCGACAACAATGGGAAGTCCTGGGCTATCGAAGTTATTTCGAAAGACAGCCAGTCGAACCCGAACCGTGCTGCGGAAGTGGCAGCCGATCTTATCTTAAAAGACGAGGTGGACATTATCGTCGCCGCCTCGACGCCGGATACCGTCAATCCAGTCTCTGACCAAGCAGAGGCCAACGGCACACCTTGCATCACGACTGACTGCCCGTGGCAGCCCTACTTCTTTGGCCGCAATGGTGTTCCGAACAAAGGCTTCGAGTCCACCTACCATTTCTTCTGGGGGCTGGAAGACGTCATTGGCGCGTTCCTTTCTCTCTGGGACAATCCCAATGTTGCGAAAAAAGTCGGGGGATTATTCCCGAACGATGCCGACGGCAACGCATGGGGCGACCCGGAACGCGGCTTCCCCAAGCCGCTTAAGGAAGCTGGATATGCGTTGACCGATCCGGGCCGATATCAGCCAATGTCGGACGACTTCTCGGCGCAAATTTCCGCGTTCAAGGCGGCTGGTGTAGAGATCGTCACCGGAAACATGATCCCGCCCGACTTCGCGACGTTCTGGAGCCAGGCCGGTCAGCAAGGCCTCAAGCCCAAGATCGTCACCATCGGCAAGGCGTTACTGTTCCCTTCAGTGATTGCCTCTCTCGGAGAACGCGGGATCGGACTTTCGTCGGAAATCTGGTGGTCGCCCAATCATCCGTTCTCTTCCAGTCTCACGGATGAAAGCTCAAAGGACCTTGCAGAAGGGTTTGTAAAAGCCACCAACCGCCCGTGGACGCAGCCCATCGGCTTCAAGCACGCTCTCTTCGAAGTAGTCACAGATGTAGTCAAGAGAACCGCCGATCTTGAGGACCCTGCGGCCATCATTGATGCGATCAAGACAACAAACTTGAAGACGATTGTTGGCCCGGTGGATTGGTCCAAGGGCCCAGTCAAAAACGTGACGAAAACTCCTCTCGTCGCTGGCCAATGGCAGAATGTGAACGGGAAGGCGGAGCTGGTGATCACGACCAACAAGACGGCACCAGAAATCCCGGTCGGCGGAGAACTCAAACTCCTCTGAGCTTGCTTGCAGGGCTGCTCGGCGGCGGGCAGCCCCTAATCGAGAGAACACGATGCCAATCATAGAACTGGACACGGTCAGCAAGCGGTATGGCGCCCTCCAAGTCACCGACAAGGTTTCATTGTCAGTCGATGCGGGCGAGGCCGTGGGAATTATTGGTCCCAACGGCGCGGGTAAGACGACGCTCTTCAATCTCATCGCGGGCACGACGTTGCCCGACAGCGGGACAATACACTTTGACGGCTCCGACGTAACGCGAGTACCGGCGCGCAGCCGGTGTCATCGCGGTATCGGGCGCTCTTTCCAGATACCCCACCCATTTGTCGGCATGACAACCTACGAGAATGTACTGGTGGGGGCCACTTTCGGAGGCCGCGCGACCGAGGCGGCTGGAGCTGCAAAGGCGGTGGAGGTTCTCGAACTGACGGGCCTGGCAAAAAAGGCAAATACGCTTGCCGGCAAACTGACACTTCTGGAACGCAAGCGGCTGGAAATGGCCAGGGCGCTTGCAAGTTCGCCCAAGCTCATTCTGCTGGACGAGATCGCTGGTGGTCTGACAGAACCAGAATGCGTTGAACTCGTCGCGGCCATCAAGAGCGTCCGCAAGGAAGGCGTCTCTATAATCTGGATAGAACACGTGGTTCACGCTCTGCTGGCCGTGGTCGACCGGATCGCAGTCATCGATTTCGGCCGCAAGATTGCAGACGGTGATCCAGCCGCCACGATGGCAAACCCTCAGGTTGCAGCGATCTACATGGGGATCGAAGGGGAGGTTGCTCATGTCTGACGTCCTTCTGTCTACCCACTCATTGCGGGCCGGATATGGCGACTTCCAGGCATTGTTCGGTGTCGACCTGACCCTGTCTCGTGGAGAAGTGCTGGCACTCATCGGCGCAAACGGCGCAGGCAAGAGCACGCTCTTGAAGGCAATCACAGGCCTCGTGCCCTGCCGCAGTGAAATGGTTCGTCTGCACGGCAAAGAGATTGGTGGCCAGCGGCCCGATAAGATTGCCCGTGGGGGAATTGCCCTCGTGCCGGAGGGTCGACGCCTGTTCCGATCGCTGACCGTTGAGGAAAATCTCGTGATCGGTGGCGAACGGGCACAAAAAGGAAAGTGGTCCCTGGACCGCATCTATTCTCTATTTCCAATCCTCGCGGAGCGACGGAAAAATCCTGGTACGGCTTTGTCCGGAGGTCAGCAGCAGATGGTGGCCATTGGGAGAGCCTTGATGGCCAACCCTGAGGTCATCCTCTTTGACGAGATTTCGCTCGGTCTCGCTCCGGTGGTTATCAAAGACATCTACGCGGTGCTTCCAGCCATCGTGGAAAGTGGCGTATCGGCGATCCTGGTCGAGCAGGATGTTTCCCGAGCACTCTCCGTCGCTCATCGCTTCGTCTGCATGCAAGAGGGAAAAGTTTCTCTTGCGGGTGAACCGTCTCAATTCAGCAGAGCCGAAGTCACGGCTGCCTACTTCGGGACCTGATCGCCATGGATTGGATCAACGCAATTGTTCAAGGAATTTTGCTGGGCGGCCTTTACGCTTTGTTCGCTGCGGGTCTTTCGCTGATCTTCGGCGTCATGCGGCTGGTCAACATCGCGCACGGCGACCTCATCGTATTGGCCGCTTACGTTGCCTTGGTCATCGTTCAGGCGACGGGGCTACATCCTTTGGCTTCGGCCATGCTTGTTGTCCCCATCATGGCCCTGATCGGATATTTCCTGCAGCGGTTCCTGCTCAATCCCACGATTGGCAAAGACCTTCTCTCGCCCCTGCTGGTGACGTTCGGCATATCAGTGCTCTTGCAGAACGGGTTGCTGCTCGGTTTCACGGCGGATAGTCGGCGGTTGCCAGCCGGTCCATTGGAAACAGCGAGCTTCGAGGTGTTCTCCGGGCTTACAATCGGCCTGCTTCCGCTGCTGATGTTCGTCGTCGCGATCTTGGTCATCTTCGGTCTCGACCGGGTGTTCTTCCACACCTCACTTGGCCGCGCGTTCCGTGCGACATCCGACGACGGCGAAGTGGCACAGCTGATGATGATTGACCGTCGCCACATCTTCGGAATGGCCATGGCTCTCTCATTGGGCGTCGTCGCTATCGCTGGCATCTTCCTCGCCATCCGCACAAATTTCGACCCTTCGTCTGGTCCAACAAGGCTGATTTTTGGCTTCGAGGCCGTCATCATCGGTGGGCTCGGAAACCTCTGGGGGACGCTTGCCGGAGGGATAGTGCTCGGTGTTGCCCAAGCCATCGGCGCTCAGATCTCGCCGGGCTGGCAAATCCTCGCAGGTCACATCGTCTTCTTTGTTGTGTTGGCCTTCAGCCCGCGCGGCCTTTTCCCCAGAATGGATTGACGGACATGAGCTTCCGAATTGAACGCTTTACCCCTGCCAGTCGCGCAACCTCGATTGTCGCATGCCTCATGTTGATTGCGTTGGTCGCCGCGCCGTGGCTCACGGGCCGCGCCAACATCCGCCTTCTTGGGGAGATGTTCTCATTCCTGGCACTTGCCAGCCTTTGGAACCTGCTTGCCGGGTACTGTGGACTGGTATCCGTCGGCCAGCAGGCATTCGTCGGGTTTGGCGGTTACATGCTCTTCGCCTTGGCGATCTTCCTTGGAATGGACCCTCTGCTGGCAATCCCCGTTGCGGGCGTGCTTGGCGCAATCATCGCCGCTCCGATTGGGACGCTGCTCTTCCGCCTTCATGGTGCGTATTTTGCCATTGGCAGCTGGGTCTTTGCCGAAGTGCTGCGGCTTTCGTTCGCGCAGATATCCTCGCTCGGCGGTGGATCGGGTTCAAGCCTGCCCACCTCGATCATCACGGGGATCGCGAGTAGCAGAGAGTGGCGGGAAATCTTTATCTACTGGACCGGTCTGGCACTTGCCGTGGTCGCACTGCTCTTCGTTGTCCTGTTGCTCCGATCAAAGATGGGCCTGGCGCTCACGGGACTGAGGGATAGCGAGATCGCTTCGGAAAGCCTGGGCATCAATGCCTGGCTAACGAAAATGACGGTCTATGTCAGCGTAGCTGGTCTCACGACCATGGTTGGTTCGTTCATCTTCCTGCAGAAATTGCGCATCTCTCCTGATGCCGCGTTCAGCGTGAATGACTGGACAGCTTACGTGATCTTCATCGCGGTTATCGGCGGCATTGGGACTATAGAAGGGCCGATCATCGGCACCGTTGTTTTCTTCCTGCTGCGCGAAACGCTTGCCGACCTGGGTACGACTTATTTGATGATCCTGGGGGCATTGGCAATCGTGATCATGCTGAAGGCACCCCGAGGAATCTGGGGGATCATAAGCGAACGAGCCGGGATCTCTCTCGTGCCAATTCGCCGCCGCGTCGTCTTTCAATAGCAATTTTTAGGCCATGGAACGGGAGGTCTTCGCCTTGAGAAATACGAATGAACAAGTCGATACGATTGGTGCATCGAGCAGGTGGCACGTCATGGCGGCATCCTTTGCCAGCTACGCCTTCGATGCGATGGATTTCATGCTGTTGGCACTCGCACTGCCGCTCATCATCAAGGAGTGGAACCTGACGCTTGCGGACGCCGGTCTCTTGGGGACAGCTGGGATGATCGGCGTCGGTCTCAGCAGCGTCGTCATCGGGTGGTACTCAGACAACTACGGACGCAGAAAGGCGCTTATCTTCAGTCTTCTTGTTTTCGGCCTGTTTACGGCCGCTGCTGCGCTAGCGCGTGGTTGGACGGATATGCTGATCTTGCGCTTCGTCGCCGGGCTCGGGCTCGGTGGTGTGTGGGGTGTTGCCGCAGCATTCATCAATGAGACGTGGCCGAAGCACCTACGTGGGCGCGTGATCTCGTTCGTGTTGAGCGCTTGGCCGATCGGCTTTGGAATTGCAGCGGTGCTTGCTCATGCGATCATGCCGAACTGGGGATGGCGCGTCCTCTTCTTATGTGGCGGCGGAGCAATCATAACCGTCATTTACATTCTCTTCTTCGTTCCAGAGTCGCAGGTTTGGGCTGAGGAGAAGAAGAAGGCCGCCCGCGCTACGACCAAACAACGTGCCTCCGTCGCGGAAATCTTCTCTGGAGAGCTTCGGCGAAAAACGATCCTTGGTACGATCGCGGCGAGCTGCGCCCTCGTTGGCTACTGGGGAACTAACACCTGGCTGCCGACCTACCTGGTGCAGGAGCGTGGGTTGGATGCCAGCCACATGACGACCTTCATCATCATGCTCAACGTAGGAATGTTCATCGGGTACCAGATTTTCGGGTTCCTTGCGGACAAGATTGGCCGTCGGACGGCTCTTCTTGTCTGCTTCACTGGCGCAACGATCATGCTGCCGATCTACGCCTCCATCCACGACAACAACATCCTGTTCTGGATGGGCCCGGTGCTTGCGATCTTCTTCGCCTACGCCGGCCCATTCGGTTCATATTTTCCTGAGCTTTACCCCGCGCGGGTTCGCGGAACAGGAGCTGGGTTTTGTTTCAACGTTGGCCGAGGAATTTCGGCTTTCGCCCCGTTCGTCCTTGGTCAGATCGGCAGCCGCTATGGCTTGGCGACGGGAATAGGTCTTTGCGCGATAGGTTTTCTGGGAGCGGGCATCACGATGCTCTTCCTACCAGAAACCAAAACTGCTGGCGAAACTGTGTCGAATAGCGTCGGCGGCAAGGAAGCTCTCCAGCAGTCATAGCGCAAACAAGGCGTGGGGCGGGGCCTTCCGCCCTACGCCGAATTGAAGGTCACGATGCTGAGCGGCGTCAGAAAGGAATTACAATGGCGGACTTATCCAAGAAAATTATCATTACGTGTGCGGTGACAGGCGGAATCCACACGCCGACGATGTCAGATGCACTACCATTCACCCCTGACGATATCGCCCGGCAGTCCATTGAAGCAGCAGAGGCGGGCGCTTCCATTCTTCACTTGCATGCGCGAGATCCGAAGGACGGACGCCCCACACCCGATCCGGCCGTGTTCATGCAGTTTCTGCCACGCATCAAGCAGGCGACGGATGCTGTGATCAACATCACGACCGGTGGCGGTCTTAATATGACGGTCGAGGATCGACTGGCTGCTCCTTTAAAAGCGAAGCCGGAAATGTGTTCGTTGAACATGGGGTCCATGAACTTCGGCATCTATCCGCTTGCAGACCGCTACTGCAGCTGGAAATATGAGTGGGAAGAGCCTTATCTTCGTGGCACTGATGATTTCATCTTTCGCAACACCTTCAGAGACATCGAACGCATCCTAAAGATGTTAGGTGAGGAGCACGGAACGAAGTTCGAGCATGAGTGCTATGATGTTGGCCACCTGTACAATCTCGCGCACTTCGTTGATCGCGGGCTCGTCAAGGGACCGTTCTT
This sequence comes from Rhizobium rhizogenes NBRC 13257, assembly GCF_000696095.1. GTDB lineage: Bacteria > Pseudomonadota > Alphaproteobacteria > Rhizobiales > Rhizobiaceae > Rhizobium > Rhizobium rhizogenes. The sequence continues at coordinate 75,105 of NZ_BAYX01000023.1, forward strand.
TATCCAGATGATTTTCGGCATTCTTGGTGGCATCGGTCCTGATTTGGAAAACCTGATGTTTATGAAGCGGACTGCTGACAAGCTTTTTGGCGACCAGTACCGCTGGTCAGTGTTGGCTGCTGGGCGGTTCCAGATGCCCTTCGCGACCCAATCGGCGATGTTGGGCGGTTCTGTCCGTGTCGGACTAGAAGACTCGCTCTATATCGGACGCGGCAAGCTCGCGAATTCCAACGCTGAGCAGGTTGGCAAGATCAAGACAATCCTGCAAGAACTCGGACATGAGATCGCAACACCAGCCGAGGCGCGGCAGATCCTGGGCCTTAAGGGTGGTGATCAGGTAGGGTTCTGACAGGTGCAGAGCAACGGCATTCGAGGAAGTTCATGACCGACGCATTTAAGAGCAACGATGATAGCCGTTCAGGCATCCAGGTAATCGCACGCGCGGCGGCCATCCTGCGAAGCCTGAAAAATGAAAGCGACGGCTTAAGTCTCGGTCAGATCGCAGAACGCGTCGGTCTGCCGCGCTCGACCGTACAGCGTATCGTTGGCGCTCTCCAAGCCGAGCAATTTGTCATTGCGGCAAGCCCCGAGCGAGGTATTCGCCTGGGGCCCGAAATTGGTGCTCTTGCTGAATCGGCTCGCATCGACGTCCTCGAAATGCTGCGGCCCTACCTGGTCGACCTTGCTCGCCGAACCAAGGAGACGGTCGACCTGGCTGTGTTCAGATCAAAGCGACTTGTTTTCGTCGACCAGATTCCAGGGACACACCGACTGCGAACCGTTTCCTTCGTAGGAGAGAGCTTCCCGCTTTGCGATTCGGCGAACGGCAAGGCCTGCTTGGCCAAACTCAGTGACAAGCAGATCCTTGCCAGGTTGGCCGAGGAGCAGCCCTCAGTTGCAGAAGACCCTGTATTACTCCAAGCCTATCAGGCTGAGGTCGAGGTGATAAGGGAGACGGGGATTGCCTTCGACCGAGACCAACACACTGTCGGCATCTCCGCCGTTGGCGCCGCATTCTACGACCTGCAAGGTGACCTCTACGCGATCTCTGTACCCACACCGAGTTCGCGTTTCCAATCCCATGAAAAACAACTCACCGATGAACTGAGCCGAACGCTCGCGCAGATAGTCGCGCTGGAGATTTTCCGGGCAAGCTAACCGGATCTCCAGAGGAGGAAATTGATGAAAGACACATTGCCTTTATGGACGCCTTCGGACGAGTTTCGGCGGTCAACACCGATGTTTGCCTTCATGCAGGAAGCGAATGGTCGGTTTTTGCAGAAGATGGAAGGCTTTTCCGACTTGCATGCCTGGTCCATCGAGAACCGGGCGGACTTCTGGACTGCTGTCTGGGACTTCTGTGGCATCAAGGGCGATCGCGGCCAGCGAGCGTTGATTAATGCGGATAAAATGCTTGAAGCGTCGTTCTTTCCGGATGCATCCGTGAATTTTGCTGAGAATCTCCTCACTACGACCGGCAACGGTGACGCCATCGTTTTCCGGGGTGAGGATAAGGTCTCCTGCCGCTGGTCCTGGGATCAGCTGCACGCTATGGTCTCGAAACTACAGCAGGCCTTCAAGGCGCTTGGTGTGGGGCAGGGTGACCGCATCGCTGCAATGATGCCGAACCTTCCCGAGACTGTTGCCTGCATGCTCGCAGCATCGTCGATGGGGGCGATCTGGTCTTCATGCTCGCCGGACTTCGGGGAACAGGGCGTACTTGATCGCTTCGGTCAGATAGAGCCCAAGCTCTTCATCGCTTGCAGTGGTTACTGGTACAATGGCAAGCTCCAGAACATCTCGGCCAAGGTTGGCGCAATTTCCGCACGGCTGAAAGCTCCGACGATAATTGTACCATATGCTTGTGGTGTCACTTCTGTCCTGGAGGCGACGCCGGGCGCACTTTTGCTAGAGGACATAACCCAGTCGTACGAGGCAAAGGCGGTAGAGTTCACACGGTTGTCTTTCTCGCATCCACTCTTCATTCTCTTCTCTTCCGGCACGACTGGCGTTCCGAAATGCATTGTCCATTCGGCTGGCGGCTCGCTGCTGCAGCTCATAAAGGAGCACAGACTGCATTGCGGGATCGTTCCTGGCGATAAGGTCTTCTATTTCACCACCTGCGGCTGGATGATGTGGAACTGGCTGGTTGTCGGCCTGGCGGCGGGGGCCACCCTCTGCCTCTACGACGGGTCACCTTTTGCGCCCGATGGAAATGTCCTGTTCGACTACGCCCAGGCGGAACGCTTCGCGGTTTTCGGAACGTCGGCTAAGTACATCGACGCAGTCAGAAAGAGTGGGCTGACGCCAATTAGCTCGCATGACCTGTCGGACTTACGACTGATGACATCGACAGGGTCGCCTCTCTCGCCGGAGGGGTTCTCGTTCGTCTACGAGGGGATCAAGAACGATGTCCAACTGGCCTCGATTTCTGGCGGCACGGACATCGTTTCATGCTTCGTGCTTGGCAACCCACTGTCGCCTGTCTGGAGGGGCGAAATCCAGGGGCCGGGACTCGGCCTCGCAATGGATGTTTGGAACGACCAGGGCGATCCAGTTCGCGAGGAGAAGGGTGAGCTTGTCTGCACGAAGGCTTTTCCATCGATGCCGGTCATGTTCTGGAACGATCCGGACAAATCAAAGTACAGGGCGGCCTACTTTGAGCGATTCGACAACGTATGGTGTCACGGCGATTTTGCGGAGTGGACCGAGCACGACGGCCTGATTATTCACGGCCGCTCGGATGCAACCCTCAATCCCGGTGGGGTCCGGATCGGAACCGCTGAAATCTACAATCAGGTTGAGCAGCTTCCGGAAGTGGAAGAGGCTCTGTGCATTGGACAAGACTGGGACGACGATGTCCGCGTTGTTCTCTTCGTTCGGCTTGCTCCCGGCGTAGACCTCGACGAGAGCCTCTCAAAAGCGATCCGTGACAAGATTCGGATCGGTGCATCTCCTCGGCACGTTCCCGCGAAAATCGTCGCGGTCCCAGAGATACCACGAACAAAGTCAGGAAAGATCGTTGAACTCGCCGTGCGCGAGATTGTTCACGGACGGCCGGTCAAGAACATGGAAGCTCTCGCAAACCCTGAAGCGCTCGCTCATTTCGGAAACAGATCAGAGCTTCGGGCCTAACTCACATAAATCTTGGAGCATACGATGGCTCAACCATCAATCGTTATCGCAAGTGCCGCCCGAACAGCAGTCGGTTCATTCAATGGTGCTTTTGCGAATGTTCCAGCGCATGAGCTAGGCGGCGCAGTGGTCAAAGCTGTCCTGGAGCGCAGCAGCGTCGATGCCAGCGAAGTGAACGAAGTCATCCTTGGCCAGGTTCTGCAGGCGGGTGAGGGGCAGAACCCCGCACGCCAGGCTGCCATGAAGGCGGGTGTTCCACAGGAGGCGACCGCATGGGGAGTAAACCAGGTATGTGGCTCTGGTCTGCGGGCAATCGCCCTTGGGATGCAACAGATCGCCTTGGGTGATGCGAAGATCGTTGTCGCTGGTGGCCAGGAGTCCATGTCCTTGTCTCCGCACGTCGCGCACTTGCGAGCAGGTACCAAGATGGGCGACCTCAAGATGGTCGACATCATGATCAAGGACGGACTGACCGATGCGTTCTACGGCTACCATATGGGAATTACCGCTGAGAACGTCGCACGACAGTGGCAGCTCTCCCGTGAGATTCAGGATCAGTTCGCCGTCGCGTCACAAAATAAAGCCGAAGCTGCCCAGACAGCTGGTCGTTTCAAAGACGAGATCGTTCCTTTCGTTATTAACGGGCGGAAGGGCGAAATCACCGTTGAGGCTGACGAGTACATACGTCATGGCGCGACACTTGAGAGCGTCGCCAAACTGAAGCCTGCCTTCGACAAGGAGGGTTCGGTGACGGCGGCAAATGCGTCGGGGATCAACGACGGTGCAGCAGCGGTCCTGCTGATGACTGAGGAAGAGGCAGCTCGACGCGGTTTCACACCGCTAGCCCGTATCGTGTCTTGGGCAACGGCTGGCGTCGACCCACGCTTAATGGGTACGGGCCCGATACCGGCTTCCCGCAAGGCTTTGGAGAGGGCAGGTTGGTCGGTATCCGACCTTGATCTGGTGGAAGCGAACGAGGCTTTTGCGGCTCAAGCCTGTGCCGTCAACAGTGATCTCGGCTGGGATCCAGCCATCGTCAACGTCAACGGCGGCGCGATCGCGATCGGCCATCCGATTGGGGCATCCGGAGCACGGATCGCAAATACGCTTCTCTTCGAAATGAAGCGCCGCAAAGCTCGCAAGGGTCTCGCAACGCTTTGCATCGGCGGTGGAATGGGTGTGGCGATGTGCTTCGAAAACATAGGGTAAATTGGGGGTCGCGAAAATGAACCAGTTCTGGGAGCGACTTCGGGAATGGATTGCGGAATCAGGAGCGGTGCTCAGCGGTTTTGGAACGGACTATCTTCTGGACGAAAAAGAGCAGGGGCGGAATATGCCGGAAGCTTGGTCGCCCGAGGATGCCATCGTCAACTTGTTTCTGAGCTCGAAAGCCGGACGCCAAAAAGACGCCCGACCTAGCTCTGAATGATCTCCATCACTCAACCTTGGTGTGGCCGCTCCCAGAGGTTTAGCGATTCCCCGATGCCCTTACCGATGGCGTTCTGGTAGAGCTGGTAGCCCCAGCTTATATCGAACACGGCCATTCCGCATGCAATGAAGATGATGCGATCATCCGGTGTCTCGCGACCCGACTTTTGACCGTTGATCACGTCGCCCATGCCGATGGAATCCGGCAGCGCCGGCAGCTTGCCAGCGTCGATTAGGCGGTAGAACGGGCCGCCGATGACGCCACTGTAATAGGCGTCCTTGTCGCCGGAAGCGAGCGCATCCTCGACATAGGCCTCATGGAGGGCGGTGTGATCGTAGACGATTTTGCAGCCTGTGAGGAGGCTATTCGCGGCACTTGCAAGCAGATCAACCAGGGGGAGCAGGTGATGGCGCCACGTTCAATTTCGCCGATTGTAAAGATGCCGATCGAGGTTCAGGCGACCGACGCATTGCGAGACGCCATCGTCAATGGCGTCATCGCGCCTGGGGAGCGAATCACCGAACTGCAGCTGTCTGACGAGATGGGATTGTCCAGGGCCACTCTGCGTAGCGCATTGCACCAGCTTGCCAAGGAGGGCCTGATCACGCTCATACCCTATACGGGTTGGAGCGTTATCAGCATGACGTCGAACGATGTCTGGGAGCTGTATACGCTGCGTTCGGCGGTTGAACGTCTGGCAGCTCAATTGCTGGCAAAAAGCATCGATAATGTTGGTTCGGACATCTTGCGCGCCTCGCTGTCCAAGCTGGTTGAGGCCTGCGAGGCATCGCAGGGCCCTGCGATCGCCGCCGCCGATTTCGCGCTTCACAAGGCGATCATCGAACTGACGGGGCATGGTCGAATGATTGCTCAATACGGTCTCATCGAGCAGCAGATTCGTATGTCGATCCGCTCCAGCGACGCGTTGATCACCAATGGACATGAGATCATTGAACAGCACAAACCGATCGTCGACGCGATTATCGACGGCGACGCCGAACGCGCAGGAACTCTTTCCGAGCAGCACAATCTCACCGAAGGTCGGAAACTGTCCGACTACCTGAGAGCGAGAGAGGACGAGGCGGCGCCTCCCACGAGATCTCGGAAGAAGACGCCACGCGCCTCCTGAGCATCGCTTGTTTTCACTATCATCCAAGGAACGTCACGTGAACTTCGAGGATCCCATACTGCAACATGCGTCGCGCATTGTGGCGCATGACGAGACAAACGCTTTCGATGCGGTGGTCCCACCCATCGTACAGACCTCGCTTTTTACGTTTTCAACCTACGAGGAAATGGTTGCCACTTATCGCGGAGAAATCAGCCGCCCGGTCTATACGAGAGGGCTCAATCCAACGGTGCGTGCATTCGAAGAAATGCTGGCCAAACTTGAGGGCGGCGAGGATGCACTCGGTTTTGCCAGCGGCATGGCGGCGATCTCGTCGACCGTCCTTTCCTTCGTCAAGCCAGGTGACCGGATCGTTGCGGTTCGGCATATCTACCCGGATGCCTTTCGCCTTTTCGGCACCTTGCTTGCGCGCATGAATGTCGACGTCGTCTACGTTGACGGCTGCGACGAAGACGCGGTCCGCAAGGCTCTGCCGGGGGCTAAGTTGTTCTATATGGAAAGCCCGACCAGTTGGGTCATGGAGGCGCACGATATCGGCGCGCTTGCTGCACTTGCCCGCCAGTACGGGGTTATTTCCGTCATAGACAATAGCTGGGCGACCCCCATCTTCCAGAAACCACTATCGCTTGGCGTAGACCTCGTTCTTCATTCGGCATCGAAATACCTAGGTGGGCACAGCGATGTCGTTGCAGGGGTTCTTGCAGGCTCGAAGGACCTCGTAGGGCGAGTTCGCGCCGAGGCGTACCCCTATCTCGGGGGAAAGCTGTCGCCCTTCGATGCCTGGCTTCTCTTGCGGGGCATGCGCACCCTCCCGGTCCGCATGAAGGCGCATGAGGCGTCAGCCTTCGAGATCGCTAAACGGTTGCAAAACCATGTGCAGGTCGAGCAGGTCTGCCATCCGGCGATTTGTGACACGTTACCTGCGGGGCTGGCCGGAACATCCGGGCTGTTTTCCTTCATCTTCAAGGAAGGCGTCGATGTCAGCGCCTTCTGCAACGCCCTTCAATATTTCAAGCTCGGCGTCAGCTGGGGTGGACACGAAAGCCTTGTGGTCCCGGCGGAGGTCGTCTTGCAACAGAAGGCCCAGCCGAATTCGGCGCAGACCTTCGGCATCAGCCCGCGATCGGTTCGCCTGCATGTTGGGCTGGAAGGCACCGAGGCGCTATGGGGCGACCTTGAAAGCGCGATTCGAGCTGCGAAGAACTGAACCAAAGGCGATGCCGGGCCGCGACGGGCCGGGCAAGCGGCAGTAGAACAGAACCCGAGGCTTTGCGGCCGCAACCGATGGAAAACCTAAATGGCACATTCGCTGAATCCCACGGCACTGTCGGTCAACGCCGGTCCGAACCAGCCGAATCTCGAAACCGAAGAAATCTGGCAAGCGCGTGTCGACCTTGCAGCGTGTTTTCGCATGGCGGCGCGTTATGGCATGGAGGAGGGGATCTGCAACCACTTCTCCGCCATCGTGCCAGGCTACGACGACCTGTTCATCGTCAACCCCTACGGTTACGCCTTTAGTGAGTTGACAGCGTCCATGCTGTTGGTCTGCGACTTCCACGGCAACGTTGTGTCTGGCACTGGCATGCCGGAAGCCACTGCATTTTACATCCACGCACGGATTCACAAAAACGTCCCTCGTGCAAAGGCTGCTTTTCACACCCACATGCCCTACGCAACAGCGCTTTCGATGACCGAGGGCGATCCGTTGATTTTTGCAGGGCAGACAGCTTTAAAGTTCTACGGTCGAACAGTGGTCGACAGGGACTATAACGGCCTTGCACTAGATGAGCGCGAAGGCGATCGCATCGCGAAGGCGATAGGCGATGCAGACATTGTCTTCATGAAACATCATGGCGTCATGGTTTGCGCGCCCAATATCGCAGAAGCGTGGGATGATCTCTATTATCTCGAACGCGCATGTGAGGTGCAGACACTGGCACTTTCGACCGGCCGGAAGGTTGAGCCGGTCGCAGCGGATATTGCTGAGGCGGCCTATCTGCAGATACGAGAAGGCGATCCGGAGTCAGCCAGATTGCATCTCGATTCGATCAAGCGGACTCTGACCCGCGAGGAACCGCAATTCAAGGAATGACGTGGGGTGGTTCGTCTGCCCGTCAATGGTATGAGACCATCGAGGCGGCTGAAAGTGTCTCGGATGCACGCGCGACGGGAGTGATTGTGTCGGGCTCATCCATCTTCATCGAATTATATGATGGTCTCTATCAAAATAATGCTGATTTTTTATCTGACTATTCTCTGTATCTAGTGGGCATCGATCCAAAACCGTGGAGAAACCTTCGACTCCAGAGTACTGGCCTCATTGGAGAGGGAGAGTCTGCTATCACGGGCCTAGCTGGCGAGCCTCCGCTGGGATCAGATTGTCAAGGTTTCGAAACTCGGCGCCGCCGCCGCGACAGTCACCGTGTCCGCGCCGGCGTGAAAACAAGGCGTGAAGTTCCATAATTCAGCTTACCTATTTGGATCCTCGCAAATCGCTGATGTCGCTTCTTTAATTAGCGTTGATATTGAAATTTCAATCGCGGGATCACCGGTTCGACTCCCATCAAAGGAAGCAATGGGCAATGGTGGAGTCTCTCAGGTGCGTGCAAATTCTAGGAGCGGCGCAGTATCATGGTTGTCAGCTGCGCGAAGGGCCGCGACGTAGCGAGTGCGCAATTCACCAACGTCGGCGAGCGTACCACCGCCCCAACTGAAACGCTCGCCGCCAAGACGTTCGATCAGAAGGTCAGCTGCCAAGCGAGCGTGACGACCATTTCCGTTTGGAAAGGGGTGGATCGCAACCAGGCGATGGTGAAACCTGATGGCAATTTCATCCGGCGAAAATGTCTCATGCATAATCCAATATCGGACGTCGCTTAACAGGCTCGCGAGCTCCATTCCAATGCGGTAGGCTTGGACGCCGATGTTGCGCTCCGTCGTTCGGAAGGTGCCGGCCCATTCCCATACGTCGCCAAGCATCCGCTTGTGCAAGGTTCGCATGAAGTCTTCGCTGAGCATTCGCTCAATCGAAGCGCGTCGGCGCCCGCGCGCCCAGGCTGCGCCCGAGACGATGTTTTCCTGCTCGGCCTCGTTGAGATCGCGGCGGTGCGTTATCCAAGTCTGAAGCAGACCCTCTCGCTCTTGCGGTTCGAGGGGTGTTGCGTCCTCTGGCTCCTGAAACAGGTCGGTCATGTCTCCTTCCAAAGGTCACGCTCGGAGAGCCTGTCGCGAATGTATGCTTGGACCCGGGCCTCGAAGTCCACATCATCCGTGCCCTGAGCTTCGAGCCGCATCGTGTGCGAGACGCGGTGAAGCTCGCGCGTTGCGATCTTCCTTGCGCGCGCTTCGATAACAGCTTCGAGTGAGCTGTTGGGAACAAGTGCGTAGACGAGTGTGCAATCCAGCGCCTCAGCTGCGCGACGCAAGGTGTTAAGTTGGATCGTCCCTGCGGCTTCCGATTTCTCGATGGCTTCGACCGTTTGCGGCCGCACGCCAAGGCGCGTGCCAAGCTGGGCGCCCGTCATCCCGAGCGCATCGCGTAGCGCGCGCACCCATCCTTTCGGCGGCGCCTTGAATCGGTCAGTCGGGTGGAGTGCCCGAAGCCTTTCATCAAGGCGCAGGCGGCCCCTTCTTCGGCTATCGCTTTTCATTTCGTTCTCTCAGGCCATAGGCTGATAATTAGCTATTTCATATCAGGATACAGGCTGAACATCAACGTGATAAAATCAGGCTATAATATGATAGTATGAATGGTAAAATCAGAGTATAATCTGTGATCAAAGTAGAACAAGTCAGGCCTTGGTCGGTCTGGCGCCGCTTGCAAGCTCGACAAGGGATATCAGGTGATATCGGCTGCTCGCACCGTATGACCGCGTTGAAAGCGCTCGATAGGCTGCAAGCCGACGTTGACGCCGATCGGCTAAAGAGCAGTGAAACTTCGACCACTGCCAATTTCAATGCTCGACAGCGGAGTTCAGGCTTGTTGAAAGCGCATGTCCCAAGGCGTCGGGTTCGGAAAGATCTCCGCCAGAAAGCCGACAAACGCCTTGACGTTTGGATTGCCACGCCGGCTTTCAGGCCAATATGAATAGCCCCGAGTTTCGTAGACACCCTCGGGTTAGATTTTCTGCTGCTTCTCGAACTCGACGGGCGACAGCATCCCGTTCCTGACGTGTTTGCGTTTTGGATTGTAGAACATCTCGATGTAATCGAATACGTCCTGGCGGGCCTCATCGCGTGAACGGTAAACCTTGCGGCGTATCCTTTCGCGCTTCAGAAGATTGAAGAAGCTCTCGGCCACGGCGTTATCATGGCAGTTGCCACGTCGGCTCATCGAATGAACCAGATTGTGGTGCTTGAGGAACGAAGCCCAATCCATGCTGGTGAACTGCGAGCCCTGGTCCGAATGGATCAGCACCTTGTCCTTCGGCTTGTGCCGCCACACGGCCATGAGCAGAGCCTGCAGCACGACATCCGTGGTTTGGCGACCCTGCAATGCCCAGCCGATGACCCGGCGAGAATAGAGATCGATGACGACAGCAAGGTAAGAGAAGCCCTCGCAGGTCCGGATATAAGTGATGTCCGTGACCCACACCTTGTCCGGAGCCGCCACGTCAAACTGCCGGTCGAGCGTGTTGCCGATAGCGACAGAAGGCCTGCCGCCATAGATGCCGGGGCGGCGCTTGTAGCCGATCTGCGCCTTGATCCCGGCAAGACGGGTCAGACGTGCAACCCGGTTCGGGCAGCACATCTCGCCCTGATCGAGAAGATCGTCGTGCAGCTTTCGATAGCCGTAGACCTTGCCGCTCTCTTCCCATGCTTTTTGGAGAAGATCAGTCTGCCGTTTGTCTTCGCTGGTTCGTCTGCTCAGCGGGTTCTTCAACCAGGCGTAAAATCCACTCGGATGAACCCGCAAAAGGCGGCACATCGTCCGCACCGAGAATTGTAAACGATGCAAGGCAATGAACGCATACTTCACTTTGCATCCCTGGCGAAATACGCGGCCGCTTTCCTAAGAAACACATTCCTTAGCACATACCATCGGCGTCAGCTCGTAGCCCATAGACCGGGCGCGACGCTGGAGGTTTGCGATGACGCGGCCACGATGCCGTTCATCGTATGCAGCAGCACCTGGATCGCGATAGACCATTCCAAATCGCAGCGCATTGTAGAAAAGGACAGCAATCTTACGTGCCGTCGCAGTCACTGCCTTCTGCTTACCGATGCGCCCTGCAAGCCGTCGGTAAAACGCACCGAGGGCAGTGTCACTTCGCCCAATGGTGGTTGCTGCCAATCGCAACAGTGCTGCCGCTCGACTGGATGAACGACGAGTTCTCGATGATAGCACTTTGCCTCCCGAGATCTTGTTGCCGGGTGCCAGGCAGAGCCACGATGTAAAGTGCTTGGCGGTCGGCCATGCCCGTAGATCCGTTCCACACTCTCCGATGAGCTTGAGCGCGAGTGAGGAGCCGAGGCCGTGAATCTGGGTCAAGTCTGTCCCCGTAAGGCCGTATAATGCGGCGCGGACATCAAAGGACGGCGCATTCGTCTGTTTGGTCTTGGTCCGGATCTTTGGCAGTGGTGCAAGCGTAGCCTCAAGCTCGGTAGTCATGGAAGCAATTGCAGCCTCAAGCTTGCGGTCGCACTCGAGCATCTTCACTTGGTAGAAGTCGTAAAGCTCCAGCGATTGGGAAAGAGCAAACACGTGCTCATCACGATTGTTGCCGATCAGAGACGCCCTGATTGTTTCGACAGTGGAGTGGCAGCGAACATCACGCAACGATGCCAAGACGTCGGGATCGCGCTGGCCGGACACAATTGCGCGGATGATCTTCATGCCGGTCACGCCGGTGATGTCGGAGACGACATGATGAAGCTGCAGGTTCATCTCCATCAAGGCCTTCTGCATGTGCTGGATATGAGCAGCCGCATATTCGACCAGTCGTTCTCGCTGACGCAGATAAGCACGCAGCGTTGCGACCTGTGCGTTTGGTCGAAAGCTCCCGCGCAACAGACCATAAGAGTGCAACTGGCGAAGCCATGCTGCATCGTTGACGTCGGTCTTCCGACCGGGGACGTTCTTTGCGTAACGCGCATTCACGAGGATTACCTCAAAGCCGTGCTGCTCCAGGATCTCGAATGCTGGTATCCAATAGACGCCCGTAGACTCCATCGCCACGCTCGTGACGCCACAGCAACGGAACCAGGCGGCGAGATCATGCAGGTCATGGGTGAAGGTGCCGAAAGCGCGGATTGGCGTGCCGTTACTCTCCGGATTTACGGCCGCCATATGCATGGTGGATCCAATGTCGATGGCAGCTGCGCCGGGGTTCATGCGGGTGAGGTTCTCGGATGCTGTTGTCTTGGGCATGGCTTCTCCTCCTTCGATTTGGGAGGGTTGGGCCGCGCAAGTTCGTCATTTTCCTAACCGGGATCGCCGCAGATGCCGCGTCACCACTCTCAAGTACGCAACAGCCCATGTGCCACGTTTTTTAACGGGATCGATCGCCTCCAATAAGCAGGCGGCAACTCCCCTCCGGCCGGTAGCGTAGCACACCTGTTTCTACCGCGCACAGGCGGACCGAAGCCCGTGACCGTTTTTTAGGATGTCTCGCTCCTCGGTAACGCGAGCCAGTTCATGCTTCAGCCGCTTGATCTCTTCGACCTCGCCGCTGCCCTTGGCGTTCGACGCGGCAAACTTCTTCTTCCACTCGTAAAGCGAATGCTGGCTGACCCCGAGCCGCTGCGAAACCTCCGCGACCGGATAGCCTCGCTCGGTGATCTGACGCACGGCGTCGCGTTTAAAATCTTCACTGAAATTCGACTTACTCATAATGCTCTTCTTGCCTCAATTTAGGAAAGAAGGTGTCTACAAATCTCGGGGCTATTCACGCGTCAGGCATTTTTGCGAAGAAAATGATCTACAACGGAATTAAATCTGGCGTGATCCATGTTCAGACTATTGGTATAGACCGCCACAGGCGTCGATATGGATTTCTGATTGGCCACCATCCTTTTGTATAGTGGATGTTGTTTGTGCGCGGATAAGTAGCCTTCCGGATCTTTTAGGATAATTTTGTACCCAGTCAGATGCGAGGACGTAAAATCCTCATAATGCTCCAAAGCAGCTATATCGTTCCATTTCACCAGCAATGAACCATTTAAGTCGATGCCCTCATGATTGACCGTCAAACCTTTTGCACCCAAGATGAGCCGATAGAGACCTCCAACGGAGAGCGCTAGAAGAAGCACAAGCCCAAATCCGAATATAGGATAAAATATATAGCCTTCCCTGAGCACGATCCGCAGGCTGCTTTGGTCCGGCCCTCTGTGGAGATAATAAAACGCAATTGCAGAGATCGTAATGAGAAATATTGTAGAGAGCAGTAATTTTACCTTATTTTGTTTCGCTACAAAGAACTCTTGATTCATAAAATCCCCCTATGTTGGACGTATCCTGGATCAACGAAACTTAAGAAGCCCTAACATTAGCCGGACGGGCTCGCCTTAAGGTGATCGTTTCCGCGGCAGAGCCCCTTTTTAGAAACTCGACCTCTGTCCGACAAGGGCGCTGGTGCACGGATCGTTAGCGGTGGTGCTGTAGTGGAACGGCGATAGAAATAGTCGGCTGTTCATTTTCATGCCTTTCAAACATAACGCTGCCCGCCGCCATCGCATCGGCAAGATGAAGCTCAAGGTGACCAATTGGCGGGAATATGAGGCACGCCTTCGCCGACGCGGCAGCCTGACGCTGTGGGTGGCTGGGGAAGCGTTGTCGTCTTGGCAAGCGCCGAAGCGGGTGACCCGAGGTGGCCAGCCGTGCTATTCCGATCTGGCGATCGAGACCGCTCTGACGCTGGGCTTGGTGTTTGGCCTGCGACTGCGCCAAACCGAGGGCTTGCTGGCATCGGTGCTGCAGCTGATGGAGCTGGATCTCGCGGTACCCGATCACACGACACTGAGCCGCCGGGCAAGCATGTGGCGCTTGGCTGATCGCCGACAAGGCCGTTCCATTTCAGCAGAAGGACCTGTGCACGTCCTTATCGACAGCACAGGGCTTGAAGTCTACGGTGCTGGCCAGTGGTCGGAGGAAAAGCACGGCGCCAGATCGCGGCGGAGCTGGCGAAAACTGCATCTGGCGCTGGATGCCGATAGCGGTGAGATCATTGCGCACGCCCTGACTGACCGGGAGACCGGCGATGCCTCGCAGGTGGAGGTGCTGCTCGATCAGATCGACACCTCAATCAGCCAGTTCACAGCCGATGGTGCGTATGACGGCAAGCCGACTTATGCCGCCGTCAACAAACACAGCGCCGGTGCTGTCGTGATCATTCCGCCGCGCGCCAACGCGGTCGAGCGAGCCGATACGGAACCTCCCAGCCAGCGGGACCGGCATATCGCGACAGTCAACAATGACGGTCGGATGAATTGGCAGGCCGCCACCGGTTACGGCAAGCGGTCCCTCGTTGAGACCGCTATCGGTAGATACAAGTCGATCATTGGAAGGCGGCTGAGGGCACGATCATTCGCAGCGCAACAGACAGAGGTTGGTCTGGGCTGCGCGGCTCTCAATCGCATGTTGGCGTGCGCACGCCCGAAATCTGTCCGCTACTGCGCCGCCACAGCATAGCCAACAACATCGAAGATCGGAATCCGTCCACGCCGCGATCGATGCACCAAGGCTATGTCGATGCGGTCTAGTTTCATTCCCTTGCCCTTCCGGGTTGTCGGGGAGGTGCCGCCGATGGCCGGCGACACCCTTTCGTCACTTTGCTGACAGTTCCGGAGTGAGGTAATAATTGTTCAACGGGTGCGGCCGAAAGCCCTGGATACGATCGCTGATTGCATCGAATGTGTTGACGTGGACGATATCGACAACCGCGGCGTCATTCTGCAGCTTCTGGGCGATCTTGCTGTAGAGCGCGTAACGCTGCTCATCGTTGTCGTTGGCGCGTGCTTCCTTGATCAGGTCATCAACTTCGGGCGAGCAGTAGTGCGCCAGATTGTATCCGCCTTCGCAGGAGAAGTCAGAAGACAGGAATCCCGCCGGATCCAGGACGTCGGTCAGATAGTTGCGCGACAGGAAAGCGAGATCGAAATTGCCGCTGAGAAGATCTGGCTCGATAGCGTTATACTGCGCGGCCTTGATCGTGCTCTGGATGCCGACGTCCGCCAGCATCTGCTGAACGGCGGCGGCGATATCCTTGAATTCGGCTCTCTCGACATAGGCGATGATCTCTACCTTGAGGCTGCCGGGAGCGATACCGGCTTCGGCAAGCAGCGATTTGGCAAGATCGGGATTGTAGCTCGGCTTCTGATCCTTAGGCGCCCAGGCGTCTGTCGGGCGGAACACATCGTTGGCCGGTGGCATCAGTCCCTCGAACAGAGCCTCGGAGATCGCCTGATTGTCGATTGCCGCCTGAATGGCCTTTCGCACGCGCACGTCGTCGAAGGGTTTCTTCTTGTTGTTGATGACGAGCATGGTCGTGCGCGGCGTGGCGGCCTCCGATATCTTGGCAACGCCGGAATCGTTGACCTGTTTGACGCTGGTAGCCGGCACGAGGCGTGAGATGTCCGCTTCGCCCGAACGAGCCTGGACTGCGCGGGTATTGGCGTCGAGGACGAAGCGCACTTCACCTTCATCGACCGCGGGCTTCTTGCCCCAATAGGTCGGGTTCGCCTTCACCTTGAGGCCCTGGGCCTGATCGACGGCGACGATCGTGTATGGCCCTGTGCAATGGCTGATTGGGTCGATGGCACCGTTCGGTTTATAGGCGGCCTTGGAAAGGATGCTGGTGGCCGGCGCGGCCAGATAGGCAGGTAGCATGGCAAGCGGCTGGGCGGTCGTTATGCGCACCTTGTCCTTTCCGACGGCTTCCACGGACTTGAAGATCTTCGGCGGAAAGGCGCGGGCCGCGACTTCTCCATGTAAGAGACTGGTGAGCGAGAAGGCGACGGCATCGGCGTCGAACTGCGTGCCGTCCTGGAAAGTGACGCCCTGTCTCAACATGATCTCCCAGACATTCGGCTCCACATGGCTGAAGGACGTGGCGAGCCACGGCTCCAGCTTACCGTCGTAGTTCACGCGGGCCAGGCCTTCGTAGCAGCCGGCCACCGTGCCGACATAAACGTCGTCGGAATTCATTGCCCAATTGTTCCTGATACTCCAGAAATCGGCGACGACAACCGGTTGGGCTTGGGCCGCCGTTGCCGCAAAGAACAGCGACAATGCGGAAATCCTATTGAAAAGCTTCATGCTTACGTTCCCCTTTTTTGTTTTGGAATAAAGAGTAAAGCGGCTCAGCTTAGCCGGCCTCCATCGCCGGAGCGTTAGCGTTCTGTGCGCCGCGAGGTGCCGCGATCCGTTCGAAATGGTGGCAGCGCACGAAGTGTCGCGTGCCTTCGTCTTCCACGATGCTGCGCAGCATGGGTTCCGCCTGAGCGCATCGGTTGTCGGCATGGGCGCATCGCGTGCGCAAGCGGCATCCGCTCGGCGGATTGAGCGGGCTCGGTGGCTCGCCTTGCAAAGTGTCGATCGTCTCCTCCAGCCCGTGCTCGTCGAGCAGAGAGGAGGAGATCAAGGCCCGTGTATAGGGATGCTGCGGATTGGCGAAGAGGTCCGCCGCGGGCGCTATCTCGACGATCTGGCCGAGATACATCACTGCGATGCGATCGCAGAAGCGCGACACGAGTCGCAAATCATGCGTGATCATCAATATTGTGAGGCGCAGCCGAATCCTTAGTTCCGACAGGAGGTTTAGGATCTGCGTGCGCATGGAGGAGTCCAATGCCGAGGTCGGCTCGTCGCAAACCAGAAATTCCGGACGCAGAAGCAGCGCTCGCCCGATACCGACGCGTTGCAACTGCCCGCCGGAGCATTGATGGGGATAGCGGTCGTAGAACGCATCCGTAAGACCAACCTCGCGCAGCATGTCCAGGACCTTGGCCTTGCAATCCCCAGGCATATGGAGAGCATGCTGCATCAGCGGCGCGATCATGCTCTGGCCGATCGTCATGGATGGGTCGAGCGCCGAATAGGGATCCTGGAAGACAAGCTGCATGGTGCGGCGCATCTTGCGGAGTTCTTCGCCTTGTAATGCCAGGACGTCACGCCCATCGACCTTCACCCGTCCGGACGTTGGTGGTGTCAGGCGCATGAGCAAGCGGGCAATCGTGCTCTTGCCACAGCCAGATTCTCCGACAAGACCAAGGACCTCGCCATGGCGGATCGAGAAGCTGACACTATCGACGGAGCGGACCAGCCGCCTGCCGGACAAGAGATAGTGCTTCGTTAATCCTTCGACGATGACAAAGTCGGAGTCAGCGACACGCGGCTTCATACTGGAACCCCTTCGCAGACATCGTGGTGCTCGCTGCTGGTTGCCCAGCAACGGGCCTTGCAGCCGCAGTCGGTGCCGGTTTCGCAAAGATGTGGCTCCTCGATGACGCAATGATCGAGACAGCCGTGTGCCTGTGCCACAGGGCAACGGGGATGGAAGCGGCAGCCCGCCGTGAGATCCCGCGCATGGACGGCACCATGGGGGAGGGAGAAAAGCTTTCCCTGCGCGTCGGTCTGAAAAAGAGAGCAGCGGATGAGCGCCTGCGTATAGGGATGGGACGGTTGCTTCAGGACTCGTGCTGCCGGTCCTTCCTCAACGATGCGCCCGGCATACATGACGATAATACGATCTGCCACCGCTGACACGACAGAAAGATCGTGGGTGATCAGCAGCACGGCAAGTCGCCGCCGCCGCCGCTCGGCATCGAGAAGCCGCAGGATCTGCGCTTGAACGGTGACATCGAGGGCGGTCGTCGGTTCGTCGGCAATCAAGAGTTCGGGACTGGCACTGAGCGCCGCTGCCATCATCACCCTCTGGGCCATGCCGCCGGAGAGTTCGAAGGAATAGCAATCGGCTCGTGCCGACGGATCGGGAATTCCGACTTCAGCGAGCAGTTCCACGACCTGGCGGCGGTTCTCGCGTCCGTGGATGCCATTGTGGTAGTGGAGCGGCTCTCCAACCTGCACGCCCACCCTGGATGTGGGATCGAGCATGGCTTGAGGTTGCTGGAACAGCATGGACAGGCGCCCGCCTCTGAGATGATCGAACTCACTGGCCGACAGGTTTAGCAAGTCCTGTCCGGAGAAATCGATGGCAGTCGCACTGACCGTCGCGCCTGGAGGCAACAGCCGCATGATGGAGAGCGCTGTCACGCTCTTACCGGAACCCGATTCTCCGACGAGCGCGACTACCTCTCCCTTGCCGACATCGAAACTGACACGATCCAGGATCGGTTGGTCAACGCCGGCGAACCGCACCGTCAGATCGCGCACAGAAAGAATGGGATGTCTCTCGCCCATCGCAGGAGCATTGTTGTCGCAGGTCTGGCATGTCATGCAATTTTCCCCTTTTTATGATTGAGAACTGCGGACTTATGCGGCTGAAGCGACGTCCTTCCTTGCCTGAATTGCCTTGCGCATCGTTTCGACGGGGTTCCCGAAGTGCCGGCGCAACTCGGCAAGCGCCGCCTCGAGCGTACCGGAGAGCATGAGGTCGGCCAGCAACTGATGCTCCCGGACAAGCGCGTCGTTGCCGCTGTAGCCGCCCATCAGCTTGTGCAGGCAGAGCTTCGTTTCGGCCTGCACGGTGGCATAGACGCGCGATAGCCGAGGGCTCTCTGCAGCCTCCACCAACGTGCGATGAAACTGCATGTCGAGTTCCGCGATGAGCGGCCAGTTCCGGCTCATGCGGGCGCGCTCCATGCGGTTGGCAATTGCGCTGAGCTCCTTGTGCAGCGGCATTCGCCGTTCTTGTCTTGCCATGACTTTTTCCATGGCGGTGAGCTCCAGCGGCTGGCGCACCAGATAGATGTCGATGACATCGCTCTCCGTCAGGTCCGGCACGAAGACACCACGATGTGGAAGGCTGTTGGCGAGGCCTTCCTGCACCAGGCGCGCAAGAGCCTCGCGAACGGGTCCGCGACTGACGCCGAAGCGCTCGGCAAGGTCTGCCTCGTTCAACTGCGATCCCAATGGAAACGTCCCATCGAGGACGCCATTGCGAACCTGTTCAGCGACTTGGGCTGCCAGGCTGTAACGAGGCAACTTGACGTCACTACTTTTTGATTTCGCCATATGAGGCTCCTTGGATTTCGTCATGATTTCTTGTGCCTTTCCAAGCCCTGACCAATCCATGTGACGGAAAGAGCGGTCAGAAAAATTGCAAGCCCTGGGGCGATAACGAGAAGAGGCACTCGGTCGAAATAGTTCTGGGCAGACGCCATCATCAGTGCCCAGTCGGCATGAGGTGGTTGGACGCCAAGACCCAGATAGGACAGTCCGCCGACCGTAATCAGCTTGTGGCCGAAGCGCAGAAAGGTGATTGCGGCGATCGGCCGGAAGACGTTCGGAAGGACATGCCGAACCAGGATGAAACTCGGCCGGCAGCCGAGCACTTCCGCTGCGGCGATATAATCACGGGTATTGATGACCAGGGATAGACTGCGGGCGAGGCGGGCAAACGGAGCCCATCCAATGACCGTGAGCGAGATGATCAGCGTCGTATAACCGGCTCCGAAAATCGCCACCATAAACATGGCAATGATGACATCCGGGAAGGACAGGAGCAGATCGACGATCCGCATGAGAAGCTCGTCCAGCCACCCTCCAACCCTGGCGCTGATCATGCCCACCGTCATACCAATCGTCACACATAGGAAAAG
Organism: Rhizobium rhizogenes NBRC 13257; assembly: GCF_000696095.1. Lineage (GTDB taxonomy): Bacteria > Pseudomonadota > Alphaproteobacteria > Rhizobiales > Rhizobiaceae > Rhizobium > Rhizobium rhizogenes. Next base: position 94,517 of record NZ_BAYX01000023.1, read on the forward strand.
CGTTACCGCCGAGATCGCGACGGCAAATTGACCGCCGGTGAGAATCCGACTGAGGAGATCTCGTCCAAGTTCGTCGGTGCCGAGCCAATAGGTTGTGCTCGGTGGCTTCAGTCGTTTCAAAAGGCTCTGTGTTGCTGGATCGTGGGGCGCGATCCATGGCCCCAGAACAAGAAGCGTCGCGATCACGCAGAACATTGTGGTTCCCGCGACCAGTGTCCAATGACGGCCCCGTAGAAAGCGAAGCGCTGTCAGCCTGGGTCTTATCCGGCTTTCCGACCACCGAAACATGAGCGCGGGACTAAAGCTAGTGGGCATGACCGACCCTCACGGCGGGGTTGATGAACATATGGATGACGTCGGTGACCGTGGTGATGACAATGGACAGTACGACGATGCAGACGAAGCCGCCTTGCAACATCGGAATGTCCTTGTTGATCACCGCCTCGTAAAGCAGACGACCCATGCCGGGGATGGAGAAGATCACCTCCACCACCACGGAGCCACCAAGGAGTCCGGCCAGCCACATCGCGAAGAGGGTGAGCACCGGCATGATGCCGTTTCGCGCGCCGTGATGGACGACCGTCTGGCGCATATTGAGCCCGCGCGACAATGCAGCCGTGATGTAGGGCGCGCCGAGCACGTCGATCATGGCAGCGCGGGTAACCCGCGTGAAATAGGCCATGGGGCGGAGGGACAGCACGACTGCCGGCATGATCACGCACGACCATCCGCGCCACCCGGCCGAGGGAAGGAGCCCGAGATGAAGGGAACACAGCAGGATCGCCATCGGTGCCATCCAATATTCTGGGACGGCAACGAAGGTCTGGGTGACAAAGGTTGCGACAGTATCGAAACGCCCGCCCGGCCGCATGGCGCTGAGCGTGCCAAGAGGAAAGGCCACGAACAGCGCGAAGGCCAGCGAAACGGCCGCCAACGTGGCGGAGACGCCAAGTGCGCGGGCAACCTCGTTTGCCACCGGCATCTTGTTGGCAAAGGAGACGCCAAGGTCGCCATGCACGGCATCGGCCAACCAAATTCCGTATTGTTCGTAGAGAGGCCTGTCCAGGCCAAGCCTGATGCGCAATGCCGCGACGGCGTCCTGATCGACTGCGAGATCGCCGACCCGCGATTGCAGGATGGTACGAACGGGATCTCCGCCGCTCATATACGGAACGAGAAAAGCAAGAATGGAGACCGCGAGTGAGGTGGCGCAGAGGAAAGCAAGACGCTGAAGCAGGGTTTTCGTCATCTTCCTTATCTCGCCTCCAATTATCTTAACGGGTCACGCGATGGGCGATCCGCATGGAGGCGGATCAAGGCTTGTCCCCATGACCTCAGATCGCCGGGCATCGGACCGGCGGTATCGGGCGAGAAATGAGTGAGGCCTGTTGCGGAGTTTTCCATCTAAGCAGCCTTCTTATGCTATCCCCCTGGATGGCATATCATCATGGATTCACCTTCGTATGATTGTCAACAATAGAAATGTTGGCGTGAAGCAGAAAATGACTTGATCCTATCCCCCTAGAGAGGATATAGGATGCTAGGAACGACAGCGTATTCGCCCTTCCATCTCTCATGGGTACTGAAATGACTGACGCGACTGATCTTGAATTCTCACCTGATTTCCGTCTCTCTCTTCTCGCTGGCTCCGGAGGCAAGGGTGCCCAAGCGCGGCAATTCTGCCTTGATGTTATCAAGGAGTTCTATGGGTTCGACTATCGCCCGGATTGGCATGGCGATCTCGATTCCCTTCTCCTGCCGCCTGCCGGCAATCATTTCAGCAGCCTTCATCGCGGTGCTTTCTGGATCGTCGAGAACCGGAATGGCGAGATCGTCGCAACGACCGGTATCCGGCACCTGGGCTGGAAGCCCAATTGCGCCATGCTGTTTTCCGATCTTTATGGGGATGGCACCGGCATCGCCTCGCTCTGGCGGCAGTATGTGCGAAAGGACATGCGGGGCCGCGGGCTGGGAAAGAAGCTCGCCGCCCTTTGCGAGAATGAGGCGCTGAGCAGGGGCTATGAGCGTATGTATCTGCACGCCAGCTCCCATGCTTCGGCCACCGTCGGCTTCTGGAAATCCAGAGGCTACGTCGCCATCGCCGACGACGGTGAAACCATCCATTTCGACAAGCCTCTGACCCACCATCTGCTGCAGGCGACAACCGCCTAGCGCTTCACAATCATTCATCGACGAAATTCGAACCAAAGACTGGAGAAGCTTATGGAATCCTTTAGTTCATTGATCGCCCAGGGCGGCGGAGCCGCCTGGCTCTTTATCCCAAGCGCCATCCTGCTCGGTGCTCTTCATGGGCTGGAGCCGGGTCATTCCAAGACGATGATGGCTGCCTTCATCGTTGCCGTGCGCGGCACCGTCGCCCAGTCGGTTATGTTGGGCCTGGCTGCGACCTTCTCCCATACCATGGTCGTCTGGGCGATCGCGCTCGGTGGCATGTACCTTTTCTCCGGTCTCGATGCCGAAACGGCCGAGCCATATTTCCAGCTCGTTTCGGCTGTGATTATTATCGGCGTTGCTGCCTGGATGTTTCGTCAGACATTGCGGGAACAGCGTTCCGCCAAACAATATGAGCGCGATGTCGCCGAATGGGAGAAGACCCGTGACAAGGCGATCCCGGCGCAGTGCGTTGATACCGGCCATGGCTTCATGTCGATGGAGATCACGCCCGACAAGCCAGCCTTCTGGCGCTTGAAGGTCGTAAGCGGCGACAACTGGACTGCCGAGTACGTCACTCTTTCGACTGAACGGCCGGATGGCACGAAGCAGAAATTTACCTTCATAGATCGCGACGGTTACATCGAATCCGTCGAGACCATCGCCGAACCTTACGATTTCATGGCCCGTCTCAGCCTCGATCATGGCGACCATGAGCACGACTACGACGTCTCGTTCCTTCAGGGAGCAGAGACTACCAAGACGCAGGGCGGTGGCATCAATCTTGCGACCGAGGGCTATCAGGACGCGCATGCACTCTCGCATGCCAACGACATCCGCAAGCGCTTCGCCAATCGTCAGGTGACGACGGGGCAGATTATCCTCTTCGGTCTGACCGGCGGACTTATCCCATGCCCGGCGGCCATCACCGTCCTGCTTCTGTGCCTGCAACTGAAAGAGATTTCGCTTGGGGCCGTCCTTGTGCTCTGCTTCTCGATCGGTCTTGCCATTACACTGGTCGTGGTAGGAGCCGCCGCAGCAATCGGTGTGCGCAAGGCGACACAGAAGTTCTCCTGGCTTTCGACTGCTGCCGCGCGAGCGCCCTATTTTTCGAGCGCCGTTATCATACTTGTCGGTCTCTACATGGGCTACCACGGCGTCAACGGCATCATGAACCCGCATCATGAGCCGGCAGAGAACGCCGCCGGGCTTGTGGACATCGAGGGTAAGGTCGTGGCCGCTGTTCGGTGACGAGCAGGGCTTTGTGGCGCGGTTCAGGCTGGGTTCGCGACAATGATAAAAATAGGAGAAACACTCATGACTGCCGCGCTTGCATCGATAAAGAGCTTGAACTCGCCGCTTGACCAAACATCGGACCATGGACTACGAAAAGACATGACCGAATCCGACGATGGCCACACCATCCATCATCATCATGAAGCAATCGCCAAGCGATTGAAGCGTGCCGAGGGCCACCTTCGGAGCGTCGTGCAGATGATTGAAAACGGCCGGGATTGCGTCGATATCGCGCAGCAGCTTTCCGCGGTCGAGAAGGCCATTACGCAGGCCAAAAAGACGCTGATTCAGGATCATCTCGATCACTGCCTGGAAGATGTCGTCAGTTCTCTTTCACGCAAAGAGCGCAAGTCGATCGACGAATTCAAGTCGATCACCAAATACCTTTAGTCTCCTATTTGCATTTTTGAGTGAGCGATGACGTGTGGACGCTGCGCCGATCATTCTTGATTTTCAAATATGCATGATCATCCTATCCGTGGGGATAGGTTTTATTCCGGCCTATCGCCGATCCCATTGAACCGCCGCCCGTCGGCATAACCTTGAAAGGAAAGCATACGATGTCTGAACAGCCTTCCATCCATATGGGCCACGGCCAAATGGTCGATATAGTTGGCAAGACCTCCGACAAGTGGGAGATCACGTTCAGTGAGGCGGGTGTAGCCGACTACCAAGCGCCGCCGCTGAACGAGATCGAGGCGGATGCCATCGACGTTTCCGGCAAGATCCATCCACTTGCGATCGCGGCTGGCCCGAGTGGATCCACGGTCGTCGCAAGCGGTCAGGTCGATGGTGCCTATCGCGTCCGCGTCCGTGTCTGGCATGGAACCCATTTCCATACCCGCGAAGCATTCCTGCCTGGCGCGGCTCCGATCGAAGCCGTCATGGGGCCGAACGGCGGATCTCTAGCAGCTTTCGACGGGAGCCTGCAGGTGGAGATCAAGCCTGTCGATGCCACCACATGGGAACTCCTCTTCCTCAAGGACGCGACGCCGATCGAACCGCTCGCCGTCGAAGCTGTCGTCGTGCAGGCCATCGGTCCAAAGGCTGAGGATTATCAGATCCGCAACCTCAAGACTGAAGATCCTGGCAACGGGAAAACCTTGATCGTCGAAGGTAAGATCAAGGATGCGGTCTATGCCCGTATTTCCATCGCGAAGGATGGCGGCGAAGTCGTTCGCAGTATCCCGATTTTCCTGGCGAATTGAAGAATCGATCGGGCGTCAATTTGATGTCCATCGTTCCGTAGCAAGGCCGGGATCGCGATCCGAGTGATCGCAATCCCGGTTCCTCTGGCTGGCGCGATCCTGCTACGGCCTCAGATCGATGCGAGGTAGTGTGCGACGATAGGAGCCACCCTGTCGGCAAATTCCTCGTGCATGGATAGCTTGCCGAACTGCAGCCGCTCTGTCTGGACGTTCGGCAGATGCCGATCTTTACAGAGCGGGCGTCGGGTCGAATAAGGAGGCGTTTCAGAGATATGAAAGCAACGATCTATGACTCCCTAATAGGGAGGAGATCCGTGGCCTCAAGATTCGCTCTAGTCGGTACGGAAAGTGACGATGCCAACCTCACAAGGTCGGCCTGGCGCTTGCAGCCCGCTTTTTCAAAAACGCGAAGAAGATGTGTTTTGATCGTGCTGACGGCGAGCCCCAGTTTTTTGGCAATGTCACTTTGAGTTCCACCCGCCACGATCATTTCGAAGACGCGTGTTTCGGCTGGAGTGAGGCCGTAGAGCAAGGCAAGTGCATCGGCCGGAAGCTGCGGTGGCGTAGCGGCATCGGCAATAAATAGCGCCGCGGCCGCGCGTGGAACAAGGTCAAAACGGCTTTCGCGGCGGCGCAGAGGAAATACGTGCACAATACATGGTGCTCCGTCTCGCCGAGGCGCAGGAATGCCAACCCCTCCTCGCTTTCCAAGCTCCGTCTCGTTGCGTGCAGCTTGCATAACAGCAGATTTGAGAGTTGCGGCGGCGGCGGCGGCCGGTATGCCAATCCTGCCAGCGCGCACGAAGATTGGATCGCTTGCCTCTAGCATCGCCTGAGCGGCCGCATTTGTGTGGATGACAGTTGCATCCTCGTCAACGATCACGACACCGACCGAAAATGCCTCCAATGTCGCAGTGAATTGGGATGCCTTTATCGTTTGAATTTCCAGCGCTTGACTGATCGCCAACGCCCTTCGAATATGCGGAGCGATCAGCCGTAGGCCTGCAAGTTCAATATCCGTCACTGCGCCTGCTTGGTCATGCCTGCCAAATGACAGGGTGGAGACCATGCGGGAGTTGCGCTCCAGACCAATCGCCACAGCATCCATAACGCCCTGAGGCCGGACCCATTCTGTAAAGAAGCGACTGGCCCGCAAAGCAACGTCTGTTACGGCCTGAGATTGAACGATGGGCTCCTCAAGCGGAAATTGACTTATGCGCTCATCTCCGCCCCAGGTTTCCACAATGTCGTCGCCGTATGCCGGAAGCCGAACCAGCCAGGCAGGATCGATACCTGAGGCAACACCCAGCAGAACACTTCCCGTTGGCAAGGGATAAACGCCTAAAATGGCGTAGCAAAAGTTCAGCTCCGTTCGGATCGCATCGATGGTGGCCTGCCATTTGTCGGGCTCGAGCACACAGTCATAGACTGCTCCAATGAGGTCGGAGATCCGCTCGGCCGAGGAAGGAAGGGTGCCATTTTTCGCTTTTACCATAACTTCCCTCGCGCTGATCAGCTATATGGGTTGCATGCCGTAAGATGATTCCGAGCCTTCCATTCAGCTCTTTGCGACGATCGACCCGCGTACCCCGGTGAACGTCCGTAACACTGCCTCCGGCAACGCCGAGATTGGCCGCTAGCGTGTGGGACGGCGCGGCTCGGCCAGTCCGCGAACCCTGAGGTTGGGATTTTCAATACACACATGCCGCTGCCCTTCGGAGTATGCGCCACTGAATGCCTTCGGCGTGTGATAAGCTACACGGAATACTGCTCTACCGTGTAGTTCTCGTCTTCTCTTTCTCGGTCGGGATTTCTTATTCCGCGCCACATCACGAATTTGTGATCACCCGCGCGCATGCGATCAGAACCACTCTTTGTTACGCTGGGTTGAATTGGGGCGCAGAGCCACATGTCAACCGCATCAGCAAGTCAAACGAGCATGATGACCTGGTCGACAGACGATGTCGCACCAGCAGAACGGTTTGATTATTGGCGGGACTCGATTTGCGCTGCTTTCGACCCGATGTCGCCTGAACTGCAACGCAATAGACGTGCGACATTCAAGGGACAGATCAGCGCCTGGCAACTCGGCGAGTCCGCTCTTATGGAGATAAAGGCCGAGCACCACGACACGGGCCGCTCGCGCAAGGATATCGCTCAAGGCAGCCGGGATTACGTCTTTATTTATCGGCAACAGGCTGAGGCGTGGTTCGACTTCGACTACCAGCCAGGGTTCATCAGCGGGTTCGGATCATTGGCGCTAGGCGATGCCGATCGCGCTTTCACCACCGGTCCAACCCGTGCCAGGCCATTTCACCACTACGTACTGAAAGTGCCGCGGGAGCTACTGCGCCCGGCACTCGCCAATGCGGATGATATCGCAACAACGGTCGTGTCTGCCCCCAGAGGTATAGGCGCTTTGCTGCTCGCCTACTTCGATGCGTTCGTGACTGAGGTGCCCTATCTCGCGCCGGAGGAGCAGACGGCGTCGCTCAATGCCCTGGCGAGCCTCGCTGCCGTGGCACACGGTCGGGTCGCACGGGACTACGATCCGCGGCAGGCACTGCAGACGGCCCAACTCCGCCTTGCCAAGGAGTTTATTGCGCGCAATGCCGTTGATCCACGCCTTTCGCCGATGCTAGTAGCAAGGGCACTTGGCATCTCCATTCGCCATCTTCATCGTCTCTTCGAAGTGACCGGTGATACCGTTTCGAGGCATATCCTCCGTTGTCGTCTCGAGGTGGCGCGGTCGCGGTTACGCTCTCCCGGTTTCAGCCACGTCACTATTCTGGAGCTTGCACTTGAGTGCGGCTTTACGAACCTAGCAACATTTTATCGGGCGTACCGAATTGCCTATGGGTTACCCCCTGCGGAATATCGAAGAGTGGTAGCCGCGCTGCCACACGGCTAAGTCTGGATCTTGGCGGCGGGCAATGATCCGAGGCCCTGTTTCCGGTTCAAATCGGCAACGGGACCGGCGCGCCGGTCGTGAGCGAAAGTGAAAACCTCACAGACATTCCTCACAATTCCTCTTGCTCCCATGATTGGCGCGCTGGCCTCGTTTGTCGAGAAAAGGTCAATACATTTTGGATGCTCCGACGTTGAGGTTGCCTCCTCCTCCGGCACCTCTGCGTAACTCGACACGCCTGGAGATCCGAAAGTCGTGAAGCCTCCACCAAATGGCGGACGCCAACCCCGAAGAAATTTGAAAGGTTGAAAGCGTTGGGAATAAAATGCACGGCTAGGGTGAATATTCTCCCGTATGGCCGAAGCAACCGGGGCGGGTGGATATGGCGGATCTTGCGAATGTGATGCGTGCCACGGCTTGGCGAGCGGCTCCGATTTTGCGAAATCCTCGATTTCAAAGGATGCGGGCTAGCAAGGGGCTCGCATCACGGTCGGGCGCGCCGTTTTCTGAAGGTATCGGCGTGCAACCGTGCTGCCAGCCTGGCATGAGGGCTGCCAGGCTGGCAAACACGATCACGCTAGGCCCAGGTGTTGCAAACCGTTGCATGGAATGGATATGGCATCATGCTTGACGGTTTCGAAAGTCCCGCGGGCCATCTGATTTCCTTCGGCCTGTCCTATCTTTTGCTGGCCATTTCCCCCGGACCGAATTTCATGATCGTTTCTGCCGCCGGGCTGCGCTCGCAGCGCATGAATGCGATTGCAGCGGCGCTTGGCGTCGCGTTCGGCGCATGTCTTCTTTATCTCGCAGTAACGCTCAGTACTGGTCTTCTGCCCGTAAGCGATACAACAAAACGGCTAGGCGCGGTATTCTTCGGCACTTATCTCGTTTATCTTTCTGTCAAATCCTTGAGCCGTACGCGCGTGGTGAAGCAGTGGACGCATTCAACGACCGCAGAACCCACATCGGGTTATTTCAGGATGGCTTTCTTCACGGCGATGGCCAATCCCGTCACCGCAATGTTCTTCGCGTCTTCCCACATTGTCGCATCCTCCTCCTTCTTGACCTTTGTTTGCGCCGGTGTGATTTTCACAATTGCGGCAAGCTGGTTTACCATCATCGCTGTGATGGCATCAAATGGCAGGCTGCGATCACTTTCGGGACGTCACCTCGATCGGTTCGATCTATTCTTTGCAGCCATGTTTTTATTTCTCGGTATAACGACACTACTATCTTCTCTTCCGAAAGTGTTCCCGCCCAAGTTCTGAGCCGGTAGGGTGCGACTTGATCCTTTGCTGTTGAATTCGACATAGCCTCAGGGGCGGGAAAAGGTCCATACGATCAGGGTGAAGGCGCGGGATTTTGGATAGCCGACGAGCGAATGGTCGCCGGTTCGACTCCCATCAAGACCTCCATTTGCGGCTTTTGTCGAAAAGGTCATAGGTTCAACGGAATGACCAGGTCGGAAGTTTGCATCTCTTCAAGGCGAGCGAGTGAAACTCACCTCCGCCAATCTTCCAACGTAGATGTTGAACGGTGTGCTCCGAAACGGCGAGCTGTCCATTGGGCTCTTATTGACTCCGCCTGCTACTCAGCCGAAAAGAACTCTTGGCTGCACAGGGGAGATAACTCATGGCTGACGAAAACAATACGGGTTCCATTGCCCAGGCTGTAGAGACGGATGCACCGGCAAAGACGCCGACTGCGAAGAAGCAGCGCGCACCGCGGCGTCAAAAGGCAGTTGCCGAGACGACGGTCGCCGCCTCAACGACTGAGGCTGTGAAGGCGCCGAGGGGTCGCCGGAAGCGTGGCGAACAAGCCGCTGAAACGACAGCGGCACCGGTTGAAACGCCAGTCGCCAAACAGCGCAAGACGAGGGGCCCCAACAAAGGCCCCAGAAAAACTAAGGTCGCTGCGACGCCTGTCCCAGCAATCGACGAGTTCGCGGATCTTCTTCAGCTTGAAGAAGAGAATAAGCGGCTTCGCAAAACCCTGGCAGAGAAGCTGCGTGCGGAAAATGCCGACCTGCGCAAGCGGCTCGGGCTTGCCTGATCACCAAGCAGCAATGGGCCGGTTGCGGCCGCTAAATTCTTGGTAGGAGAGACATTCCCGGGCTCGTCTCGCGAGCCCAGATCCAGAGCTGCGGCAACGTCGTGGTGCAGTTTGCTCGAGGTTGAAGCACGATGAAATCACCATGGAAATTTCTTGTTGAACTGACGTCGCGGGGACGAGCGGTAGAAATGCCAGCGGCCTCGATTGAGGATGATGCCAAGACCACGGCAATCGAAAGCGAAGCACAGCAAGTTTCGGTGCTTCCGTTAAACTCGACGGAAGCAACTGACAGACCTGACCACGACGACCCCCCACCTGTTGATTTCGTGGCGACGACGTCAAACGAAACGGCAGGCGATCTTGATGCAGCGCCGGCAATCTCGCTGCCGGGCGATGTCGAAGAGATCCAGGTACCGGTGCGCGAGAAGGCCAGCCAGTCGAGCGCTGAGGCACCTGCATCGGTGCCGCAAAATGAAAGAAGCAGACGGTCTCCACCAACACTACAGACGAAGCGGCCAGCACGCGCCAGGAAAGCCCGCACCAACGTGAACGCGGAGAGCGCTCGTTCCACAAATAAGGATCAAACTACGCAATCCCCGTCGCCCCGGGAAACCTTATTGGATGAGGCCATTAGCCTTGACGAGGAAATCAGGCAATTGAGACGGCAATTGGCCCAAAAGCTGCATTTGCAGAATGCTCAGCTTAAGACGCTGCTTCAGCGCTTCGACGTATCGTAAGCTTGCCTGACAATTGCAAAGATCGGACACATATGAAAACACAGCAGCGAACCTTCGTCGTCGAATTCAAATCGACGCGCAGGCGGTCAACTATGAAGCAAGATGCAATTTGGGGCAGCACTGATCTCAAGGCTCTTGCGCGTGAGGCGGAAGCAGAAGCGCCGCATCTGTTCGAGCCCAACATGGTTTCACCGACTGAGGGCCAAGATCGCGTGATGTCATCGGATTCAGAACCGACAACTCATCGCGACGACAGGATCGAGACCGTCAACGACAAAAGGATTTCGGCTTCATTGGCCGAGACGGAACAAAGCTATCCGCCGCAGCAAAACGATGTTGCAGCGTTCAGTCCGGTTTCGGAATCGAAAGAGAACCTTCCCGAGCTGGGACACCCGAGAACATCGCGGCGCCGTCGCGAAGCGGGTGTCGTTCATCGTGCCAGCGGTGTGAAAAGTGCCGCCCTCGTGCGATCAGCCGCCACTCATGGCGAAATACCTTCCGATGAGTTAGTCGCACTCGAGGAGGAGAATCGACGGCTGCAGGGCTTGCTGGCAGAACATCTGCGTCAACAGAACGTTCAGCTTCGAAAGATGCTTGAGCGGTTTGGCGGCATTTGAGATCTCTTCCAAATTGGTCGTCCGACTTACATATTGACGGTTCGAATCCCAACACATCAGGATTTTTGTCAATGGTCATTCAAGTGGCATCGAATTTCTCCTTTGTCGGCGGATCCACGGTCTGAGCCCATAGCAATTACGGGCCCGTTCGCGGGCCTGTACAACCTCACATTCGGTCGCCGTGCATAGCGGGTGCGCCATTTCCCGCTTTCGACAGGCACGGGCTCAGGAGAACGGGGCCAAACTGAAGATCGGCGTCTAAAGCCAACGGGATTCCCGGTCCGTTCACCTGGATCCGTCAGGGCTGATCACGCCCTGAGGATGAGCAGTATTCCGTGTTCGATGGTTGCTTCTATGATTCAGGCTGTGAACCGGCTCTGAACAATGACCCCGTTGAGATTCTCTGCAACAATTTGAAATTGATAGAAAAATCGGAAAATCAATGGGATCATGGGCGACGCCTGTATGGTCGCCATTTTCTAAAAAACGAATATATTTCAATGGCCTAAGCCTCATCTCAGTGGGGTCATCCTTGGATGCTTTTCACATGCAAGCATACTAGCTACTACCGAAGTTGGTGGGCGATTGTGAAGTCACCTGGTAGCTCATTGAGAATTGTTGGTCGCGGCTCCACGCCAGACACCGAAGAGCCGGCGGGACCGCTCCAGAACCATTCCAGCATCGATGTGATTGCAGTCGAAGAGCCGACAATCAGGGCAGTTACCGATCCATCTGGCTCGTTCCTTACCCAACCCGTCAAGCCAAGCTGCAGCGCTTGGCTTCGTGTCTAGGCGCGATAGCCGACACCTTGAACCTTACCAGTGATCTTTACGAGGAAAGCACATTGTGTTGCGTTCATGGGAACCCCTGTCTGATACTCAGACAATGATGTAGCCTGTAACGCCCAATGCAAGGACTCATACGGAGGAACTGCCCGTGGCGATCGAGGAGACAATCATCATTGGGGCAGGCCCGGCGGGGCTGGCATGTGCCTCGGCACTCCGAGCAAAAGGCTGTCCTTCCGTCGTCCTCGAAGCTACGGACAAGCTCGCAGCTTCATGGCGAAGGCATTACGATCGGCTCCATCTACATACGGACAAAAGGTGCTCGGCACTTCCAGGAAGGCCGATGCCGGCAGGTTTTCCAAAATATCCGTCGCGACTGCAGATCATCGACTACCTTGAGGACTACGCACGCGCGAATGACCTTCAAGTGATTGCTGGCAAGACTGTCGGCTCTGTTCGCAAGAAAGCGAATTGGGTCGTCGAGACCGCCGACGGCGACGTATTCGAACCAAGAACCGTGATAATCGCTACCGGATTGTCAAACTCTCCAGTCCGACCACGCTGGACTGGTCAGGACACGTTTGAGGGAGATATCATCCACTCCTGTGAATACCGGAACGCCTTTGACCTCAAGGCGCGCCGAATTCTAGTGGTCGGCTTCGGAAATTCAGCGGGAGAGATAGCGCTCGAATGCGCCGAAGCAGGTCTTGAGGTCGCGATGTCGGTTCGAGGCCCGGTCAATATCGTTCCGAGGGAGATGTTCGGCGTGCCGACCGCGACCATCGCCATTGCTCAACAACACCTGCCATATAGACTGGTTGATGCATTCAATGCGCCTCTTCTGTATTTGCGCTACCGCGATATCGAGACAATGGGGCTCACGCGCTCGAAGCACGGACCTCTGACCACGATGATTGAGCGAGGCCGAACACCTTTGATCGACATCGGCACGATTGCAAAGATGAGAGACGGCAGGATCAAGGTGTTCCCCGGCATCGAGATGTTGGACGGTTCGAACGTGCTTTTCACGAACGGCCAATCTGCAGAGTTCGATGCGATCGTGCAGGCGACTGGCTACAAGCCGTCTCTCGGCACACTATTGCCCGATCTGGCTGAGCGACTTCCAGATGCCGGAAAACCGGCAAGGAACGAGCTTCATCCGGCAAAGGATGGCTTGTATTTCTGTGGTTTCAATGCAGCCACAACGGGCCTCCTGCGCCAGATCAGCATCGAGGCGCGGCTAATCGCGAGCTCGATCGCTAAGACAAGGTCCGCAAGTATTTGATTGCGACACACGGCGTTGCAGAGCGTACCATACCCGATGATCTGGTGTGGCTCCAGGCGGCCGGCGAATGCTGCTAGACCTTACGGATTGGCCCCCAAAAATGTCAGTCGTGTAAGGACCGTGTAGTGCGATTCCGACACCATCAAAGTGGCAAAGACAAGCACGAGGACTGGAGGAAGTAGAATGGCGTAGATCAACGCCAGCCGTTCCCAGGCCATGTGCATAAAAATAGCAACGATCAGCCCCGCCTTCAGGATCATGAAGAGGAGGATCAGAGACCATCTGAGATAGCTCTGGATGCCGAGATAGTCGACCAAGTAAGAGAAGGTGCTGAGGACGAAAAGCAGTCCCCAAGCTACCATGTAAAGTCTTATCGGATGCTGTTGTCCGGAATGCGCCTGCTCTTGTGCCATGATGCCATCCTCACCACAGATAGAAGAATGCAAAGATGAATACCCAGACCAGATCGACGAAGTGCCAATAAAGTCCCGTTATTTCGATGATCTCGTAGTGACCCTTCCGGCTGGTGAAAAACCCCCGTCTTTCCAGGTCGAAGTCTCCTCGCCACACCTTGCGTGCCATGATCAGAAGAAACAGGACCCCGATCGAAACGTGGGTGCCGTGAAAGCCCGTGATCATGAAGAAGGACGAACCGAATTGCGCCGCGCCCCAAGGGTTCTCCCAGGGACGGACTCCTTCGCGGATCAGTTTGGTCCATTCGAATGCCTGCATTCCGACGAACGTCGCGCCAAGGACCGCCGTCGCCAACATCAGTGCGGCGGTCTTTCTGCGATCGTGGCGGTATCCGAAGTTGACGGCCATGGCCATCGTGCCGCTGCTGCTGATAAGGACGAAAGTCATGATGGCGATCAGGATCAGCGGGATTTCCTTGCCTCCGATCGTCAGGGCGAAAACCTCGCTGGGATTGGGCCAGGCGACGGTGGTCGACATGCGCGCCGTCATATAGGCCAGCAGAAAACAGCCGAAAATGAAAGTGTCGCTCAGGAGGAAGATCCACATCATCGCCTTGCCCCAGGAGACGTTCTTGAACGCCCGCTGGTCCGATGACAGATCAGCGGCAACGCCGCGCAGTCCCACGGGCCGCAGATGCGGATCACTTACCGGTCTTTCCACGGATTCGGTCATCATTGAACCTCCTCAGGTGATCAATTGACGGCAGAGATCGACGAAACTGTTCGCCCAGCCTGCGAAGAGCGCAAAAAGGATCAGCCAGACAATGAGCATGAAATGCCAATATATGGCGCACAGATCCACGCTCAGGCGGATTCTCGTCAGCACAGAGCTGGTCCGCGCGCGGATTGTCGTCCGTCCAAGCACGAAAAGCCCGCCTAGAATGTGCAGGCCATGCAAACCGGTGATCATATAGAAGAAGCTGTTTGATGGGTTGTCGGCGAGCAGATAGCCTGCCGACACCAGTTGCCGCCACGCCAAAACCTGCCCAGTGAGAAAGAGAACGGCCAATACGAACGCCATTGCAAGTGCCGTGTTCATCATCTCGCGGTGGTTAAGAGGGGCATCAACTTTCGCCCATTGCAGCGCAACGCTGCTGGCGGCAAGGGCAGCCGTATTCACCCAAAGCAGCCGTGGGATCGGAATACTCCACCAGTCGGTGCCGCTGAGGCGCGTAAGATAGGCGCTGATGAAAAGCGTGAACAAGGCGCCGACCACGGCGAGAAAGATGCCGAGACCCACTTTCGCCGTTGTCGCCGATGATCCCTGCACCTCCGGTGCATCGCCTGCCAGCCCTGCTTCCAGCCAGGGCTTCGAGGTCAGTCGCTGCTTTGCCATCCACCAGACGATAATGCCGGCGACCCCCGCCATGAAGATGAGAATGGCGCTCATGACGACGCCCTTTCGGATGGCTCGCCCGAAGCCGGCTGATTTTGCGGCAGGAAGTCCTGATCTGCTCCGGGGACACTGTAATCATACGGCCACCGGTAGACGATCGGCAGCTCCTTGCCCCAATTTCCGTGAACTGGCGGCGTTTGTGGCGTTTGCCATTCCAATGTCGTTGCCCGCCATGGGTTGCCGCCCGCTTGCTTGCCCCAGCGAAGGCTCCAGGCGAGGTTGAACAGGAACAGAATTTGAGCGGCGCCGACAATCAGCGCGGCGACAGTGATGAACATGTTCAGCGTATGCGCCGACGGCGGAATGAAAGCAGTTTCACCCAGCTCGTAATAGCGGCGCGGCACGCCCATCAGGCCGAGATAGTGCATCGGGAAGAAGATCGCATAGGCGCCAAGAAAGGTGATCCAGAAGTGAATATGACCCATCACAACGTTCAGCATGCGACCCGTGACTTTCGGATACCAATGGTGGATTGCGCCGAAGATCACCAGGATCGGTGCGACCCCCATCACCATGTGGAAATGGGCAACGACGAACATGGTGTCGGACAGCGGCACATCGACAACGACATTACCGAGAAAGAGGCCAGTCAGCCCGCCGTTGATGAATGTGACGATGAAGGCCAGGGCAAACAGCATCGGCAATGTCAGATGGATATCGCCGCGCCAGAGCGTCAGCACCCAATTATAGACCTTGATGGCCGTCGGGATGGCGATGATCAACGTCGTGGTCGCGAAAAAGAACCCGAAGTTCGGGTTCATCCCGCTGACATACATATGATGCGCCCATACGACGAAACTCAACGCCGCGATGATGACGATCGCCCAGACCATCATCCTGTAGCCGAAGATGTTCTTGCGTGTATGGGTGCTGATCAGATCCGAGACGATGCCAAAGGCAGGAAGTGCGACGATATAGACTTCCGGGTGGCCGAAGAACCAGAACAGATGCTGGAACAGGATAGGGCTGCCGCCCCCTTGCTTCAGTTGCTCGCCCATCTCGACGATGGAGGGCATGAAGAAACTCGTGCCGAGCAACCGATCAAACAACATCATGACGGCGGCGACGAAGAGTGCCGGGAAGGCAAGCAGCGCCATGACGGTCGCGGTGAATATGCCCCATACAGTCAAGGGCATTCGCATCAGCGTCATGCCACGGGTGCGTCCTTGCAGCACGGTGACGACATAGTTCAGCCCACCCATGGTGAAGCCGATGATGAACAGGATCAGCGATGACAGCATCAGGATGATGCCCCAATCACGCCCTCCCGGCGTCCCCGATAGAAGAGCCTGGGGCGGATATAGCGTCCAGCCGGCGCCCGTCGGCCCGCCGGGCGCGAAAAAGCCGCCGACCAGGACGATGACTGCGAGCAAATAGAGCCAATAACTCAGCATGTTCGCATAGGGGAAGACCATATCGCGGGCGCCGAGCATTAACGGGATCAGATAGTTGCCGAAACCGCCGAGGAACAGCGCCGTCAGCAGGTAGATCACCATGATCATGCCGTGCATGGTGATGAACTGATAATAATGTTCCGCGTCGATGAAGGAAAAATAGCCCGGAAATCCGAGCTGTAGGCGCATCAGCCAGGATAGCACCAGCGCTACCATGCCGATCGAGATGGCGGTTAGCGCGTACTGAATGGCGATGATCTTGGCGTCCTGGCTGAAGACATATTTCGTCCACCAGCTTTTCGGATGATAAAGCTCTACATCCTCGACTTCAGCGGGCTGGATGACCTGCTCGGTGCCGGATCCAATATCGACCATACTACATCCTCCCTGTTCCCTCCGATGCGGCTTTCCCCTCAAGTACGCATGGCATTTATTTGGCGGCCGACTTTTCCGCCGACGCCAACGATTGCGAGAAAGTCGGCTGTTGCTGCAGCCAGGCTTGATAGGCGGTCTCAGTATCGACGATGACCGTCCCGCGCATCTGCGGATGACCGACGCCGCACAATTCCGCGCAGAGAACCTCGAATGTTCCTGTCCGCGTTGGCGTGAACCAATAGTAGGTGACGGTGCCGGGGATCATGTCCATCTTGGCGCGGAATTCCGGTACGTAGAAATCGTGCAGGACGTCGATCGAGCGCAGAAGCATTTTGACCGGCTTGCCGGCGGGCAAATGCAGCTCGCCACCTTGGACGATGACGTCGTCCATTCCGGAGGGATCATTCTTGTTCAAACCGAGCGGGTTGTCCGGAGTGACATCGCGCGTATCCGCCCGACCGAGCCGCCCGTCCGCTCCCGGCAGCCGGAAACTCCATTGCCATTGCTGCCCGACGACTTCGACCTGACTGGCATCGGTCGGGACCGTGACGAACTGTTTCCACACGAAGAGGCCCGGCGCGAGCATTGCAGCCACCCCGATCGCAGTCCCCCCCGCGAGCCACCATTCCAACCGCTTGTTTTCGGGCTGGTATGCCGCCTGGTTTCCGGCGCGGTGCCTGAAGCGAAGGACGCAATAGGCCATGAACAACACGACCGCCGCGAAAACGAAGCCGGTGATCCAGAACGTGATGACAATCGTGTTGTCTATGTAGCTCCAGTTCGACGCAATCGGCGTCCACCACCATGGGCTAAGCAGATGGAACGCGATCGATCCCACCACCAGCAGAACGAGAATCACTGCGACAGCCATCGTCTCCTCCCTGACCCGGCCGCGAACATTTCGACAATCCCATCGCGAAACGTTTTAGTATTATCTCATGAAGAACTCAGACGAGCAATTGCGGCAACAGCAGCGGTTCCGGCAAGACACGGGGCATATCGACGCCGCGGGAACGGATCGGCGGCGTCATGCTTGCTGAGCCGAACCTCGCCGATCCAACCGGCGACGCAGGGAAAAGCTCGTCCACACTTGGCATTTCGCTATTTGGAGTACTGCTTCAAATAGGCGATCAGATTGGTAATCTCGGTATCGTCCTTCAGCCCGATGAAGGTCATTTTCGTGCCTTTCACCTTCGCCTTGGGATCATGTAAATAGTCGCGAAGTGTCGCCTCGTCCCATATGAGGCCACCCTTGCCCGCCGTCTGCATTGCCGGCGAATAGGCAAAATTAGGGTGTGTTCCGGCTGTTCTGCCGAACAGACCGTTCAGCGAGGGGCCAATCTTGTTCTGGTCCGTTTCAGCTATGTGGCAAATGGCGCATTTCTTGAAAACGGTGGCTCCTGCCGTAACGTCACCTTCCTGCGCAAGGGCGGCAAGCGGTGAAGCAAAGGTGAGAAGCAGACAGATTGGAAGAAGACGATAAGACATGGCAACCTCATTCTCTCCATCGCTATTCCAATCCAAGCGAATGTCGTCGGGCAGGTCGCAGCAGCTTGGAGCTGTTCCTGCAGTAGGTTTCCTTTGCAAATTCAAGGCCTGCGGTTCGGATCGAGGGGGGCAATCAATTTGCGATATAGGTGCCAGGTCGAATGCCCAAGGATGGGCATGATGACCGCAAGGCCGGCAAAAATCGGGATCGTACCGACGACAAGCAGCGCCGCGACGATGAGTCCCCAAAGCGCAACCGGCCCTGGATTGGCAAGTGTGGCGCGTATACTCGTGTCCACGGCAGAAACCGCGCCGACATCCCGGTCCAGTAGCAGTGGGAATGCCACCACCGTCGTCGCCAGCACAATTATTGCGAAAATGAAACCGGCCAGGTTTCCCCAAAGCATAAGGGAGAGGCCCTGTGGGGTCGTCAGCACGTCTGACAGGAAGGTCGAGATCGAGGTCAGACCGGCCCCATCGAAGGTCATGGTGTAGATGCGTTGTGCGACAATCAGCCAGGCGATGAAAAGCGCGAACAGCATGAGGCCTACCGCAATGATCGACGGCAACGCCGGAGAATGACGGACCTCCAGCGCGTGATGCCATGAGCTATCGAATCCCTGTTCACGGCGTCGGCTGATTTCGTAAAGGCCAATGGCCGCGATCGGACCAACCAGCGCAAAGCCCGACATCAAGGGATAAAGCAGTGGCAGCAGATCAGCGCCATCGCTCCACATGACCAGGAAGATGCCCGCGATCGGATACATAAGACAGAGAAAAACATAATGGGATGGCTTCTCTCTAAAGTCATCAAGTCCCAACCGCAGCGCATCGATAAGATCCATGACGCCGATCTTGCGGACTTCCGGGCGCGTAAGTTCGCCGCTCGCACCGGCCATAACATGAAATGCTGCCATAGCATCTCTCCTCCTCGCCACAATCCGGCTAGTGGTATAAAGACGCGCGGCAAATTTTTACCGACACGTCAAACCGCAACCGGTGTTCATAGATTTATCAAATTTTGTTGCCTTTGTCGCCTATTCCTTAAACT
>NZ_BAYX01000022.1 GCF_000696095.1 Rhizobium rhizogenes NBRC 13257
CGGAGATGCGAGCCGCTTCTCCCAGCCAATCCCGTGAAAAATCTTGTCCAACTGGTCAAAATTTTCGATTTTCAGCGGCAAATGAACCGTCCGCCGCCTTTAGCACGGTCGCAACACCCCTTCTTACCATCAAACCAAAGGCAATAGAGCTTTGCGATGGCGAAGCGCGGCTGGATCTCTTTGTTGCCATTCCCCCTATAAAATAGCGGTATTAGTTAAGGAATTTCTGTTATATAAATAAGGTGGGAGGACATCATGGATACAACAAGCTCAAAGAGCATCGTCGAAGTCAGTGTCGATAGCGCCGCCGGACGGAAGGCGCTCGGTATCATGAACATGCGTCAGGCATTGGACCTGCCTGACCTGCCGAGCTTCACCTATACCCATCCGGATCCGCGAAAAGCCGCCGCTGGCGTCGTCGTCAGCCGTGAGGAGCTAGCACGCTTTCTGACCTGCCATTGATCGCTCACGCATCAATGGCCTAAGTCGCGCATCGCGCGATCCCTTTGGTGTGCCCCGCTTCAGGCGGCAATCCGATCACTCACCGCAAGCGGCAGCAATATTATGGCGTCGAGCCCGCCGCCGCTGCGATCCTCCAGGCAGAGCGCGCCATTATGCGTATCGAGGATCTGCCGGACGATCGTCAATCCGAGACCACTCCCCCCGAGATCGCGATTGCGCGATTCCTCCAGCCGGATGAAAGGTTCAAGCACGTCCTTGCGCCGCTCCGCCGGAATGCCCGGACCACGATCGCCGATGATGACGGCAGCATGATCGCCGCGACATTCGACACGGACATCGGCGCTGGCGCCATAGCGCAGCGCATTGTCGATCAGATTATCGAGCACCCTCGCCAGCGCCGTCTGCGGTATCGTCACCTCCAGCTCCCGTCCGAGCGGTGAGAACGAGACAAGGCCTTGAGCATCCTGACGCTCGGCAACGAGAGTACGAACAGTGCCGTCGAGATCGGTGATATCCCTCCCCGCGGAAACGACCGTGCTGCGGGCAAAACCCAATGCCTCCTCGACCAAGCGCTGCATGGCCTCGACATCGGCGATCGCCCGCTCACGATGCGGCGTATCCGGCATCATCTCCATGCGCAGGCGAAAACGGGTCAGATAGGTCCTCAGATCATGAGAGATGGCGCCGAGGATCAGGGTGCGGTTGTTGACCAAGGCGGCGATGCGCAACTGCATGCCGTTGATGGCACGGATCAGCAAGCGCAGCTCGCAGGCACCGCGCTCGGGAATATTGATCGGCTGCAGGCCCTTGCCGATGGAATTGACCGTGCGTGACAGCCGCGTCAGCGGCCGGGTCTCGCGCGCCACCGCAACAATGGCGATCACCGCCACCAGCACGCCGAGAAGTCCGGCCATGAAGCCCACGGGCATTCCGTACAATCGCACGGTCGGCGTATCGGCCAGGTTGAAGACCGCGACCTTGCCGCTGGTAAGACCGATCGAGACTTCGATGGTCCGGTCGGATGCACCGACCGAAAACCAGCTTCCCTGCGGCCGTTCGGGAAGCGCGCGCAGGCGGAAATAACGGTTGCCGAGCGCCATGCTGGCATAGTCGCGCGCCAGTTTGCGGTCGAGAGCCGGATCGGTAGCCGCATCGTTTGGCGCTGGCGTGACGATATCGGCCAGGCGCAGATCCAGACCGGCGGCATTCAGTGCTCGCACGGCCTGTTCCTGCGTTTCCGGCGGAATGGCATCAAGGAGGCGCAGCGTCGACTTGATCTGCGTCGCCGGCGAAAACTCGTGGCTGAGCGGCGTGTCCGGCTTCAGGCTGGCGGCAACGAAAGCGGCGAGCTGGATGATGAACAGCGCCACGGCGACGATCATGATGATACGCGAAACTAGACCGAGTTTCAGCATGGCTCAGACATCCCTTACATCAGCGGTCAGGAGATAGCCGGCATTGCGCACCGTGGTAATGATCTGCGCGCCGTCCGGCAAATACTGCGCGAGCTTGGTGCGCAGGCGCGACACCGTTACGTCGATGGTGCGATCGAACGGGTCGGCGCCGCGCCCGCGCGTCCAGTCGAGCAACTGATCACGCGACAGCACCCGGCGCGGCCGCTCGAGGAAGCAGACGAGCAGGTCGAACTCGGCGGTCGTCAGGCGCATCGGGCCTTCGCCTTCCACCTCGATCGCCCTGCCGTCGAGATCGACGATGAGGCCGGCAAAGCTCTTGCGCCGTCGCGAACCGACCACCTCCTCCGGGCGCTCCGGCCCGGCACGGCGCAGAATGGCGCGGATGCGCGCCAAAAGTTCGCGCGGATTGAAGGGCTTGCCGAGATAATCGTCGGCGCCCATCTCCAGGCCGAGAATGCGGTCGATATCCTCCGACTTCGCCGTCAGCATCAGGATCGGCACGCGGCTGCGCGTCCGAATGCGGCGGCAGGCCGACAGACCGTCCTCGCCCGGCAGCATTAGATCAAGAATGATGAGATCGGGAAAGCCCCTGGCCAGCGCGCGATCCATGGCGGCAGCACTGTCGACCGCCTCGACGGTATAATCCTCACGGGTGAGGAACTCCTCAAGGAGTGCTCTTATTTCGCGGTCGTCCTCGACCAGAAGCAGCGATGCAGAAGCCATGGCTTATCCATGCGAGGCAAAGGGCGTCTTTGACAACAGGGAAACGACCGGCGTTACAAACTGTAACAAATTTCCACTTTTCTGAAAAATCCCGGAAACAGACGCTAGGCAGGTTTATCGCCGTCCCTCCGGAGCGAGGGGCGGCATCGGCCCCGATGTCGTCCTACCCGACCCCATCGCCGCTCCGGACCCTCGGCAGGGCTCGCGTCGACAAGACGCGAGCCCTCGCCTGTCGTCATGCATTTCCCCATTCCAGGATTTGCGTCGTGGCGATCCTCATGCGAAAGGATTGGCATCGTCAGGCCGGCGCGCCTGACCATGGCGACGCAAGGACGAGGCAAGGGTGAGCCAAAGACATTCTCCGCAAAGATCGGGCAAGCCGGCAAAGGGCCGGCAGGAGAGCGACGGCAAACGCGTGACCTTGCCGCGCGCGCTATCGAAGCTCGGCTATTGTTCCCGCACGCAGGCGGAGGCACTGATTGCGGCCGGCCGCGTGACCGTCGACGGTCGGGAGATCACCGATCCCACCGCCTGGATCGATCTCGACCGTGCGCGGATTGCCGTCGACGGCGAGGCAATCGCTGCGGAAAAGAAGCTCTATTTCATGCTGAACAAGCCGCGCGGGCTGGTGACGACGCGCGACGATCCCGAGGGCCGGCCGACGGTCTATGATTGTCTGAGGGACATCGACGCCCGGCATCTGGCGCCGGTCGGGCGGCTGGACAAGGCAAGCGAAGGGCTGCTTCTCTTTACCAATGATACCGTGCTGGCGCAGGCGCTGCTCGATCCGATCAGCCATGTGGGCAAGATCTATCATGTGCAGGTCAACACCATCATGGAGCAGGAGCTGCTGGACCGGATGGAGCGCGGTGTTATCGACGACGGCGAGCTTCTGACCGCGACCGCCGCCCGCCTGCTGCGCAGCGGCGATCGCAACGGCTGGATCGAGGTTGAGCTCAAGGAGGGCCGCAACCGGCAGATCCGCCGGATGCTGGAGGTGCTCGGCGTCGAGTGCCTGCGGCTGGTGCGTGTCGCCTTTGGCGACATTGCGCTTGGCGACCTTGCAAAGGGCGCGGTCAGGGCGTTGACGGAGGCGGAGGTTCTCGGACTTCGCCGTCGCGCAGGCATGGAAAAGACCGGACGAAACGGAATGAAGGCCGGACGCAATGCAGCCCCATGATTTTTGGCAGGAGCTTCATCCGCCGAAGAGCTTTCCGACATCGGGTGAATTCCGCGATGTCTATGTGGCGGAATTGCCCGACGGGCGGCAATTGCGCCTGCCGATCCGCATGCTCGCCGATGGCGAGCATGCGCTGGCGTCGCTGATCATCAATCAGGCAGGTTTTTCCGTGCAGGAGGCGCTGGCGCAAGCGCTGGCTGAGCGTATCGCAGCTTATGATATCGATGTCGTCGCCGGGCTGCCGACGCTCGGGCTGACGCTGGCAAGCGCGGTCGCCCGGGCACTCGGCCATGATCGTTATGTTCCGCTCGGGACGTCGCGCAAGTTCTGGTATCGCGAGGAGCTGTCGGTGCCGCTGTCCTCTATCACCACGCCCAACCAGGAGAAGCGTCTTTATGTAGATCCGCGCATGCTGCCGCTCCTTGAGGGCAAGCGGGTGGCGCTGATCGATGACGTGATCTCGAGCGGCGCCTCGATCGTCTCGGGTCTGGAGCTTTTGAGCGCATGCGCCATCGAACCCGTGGTTATCGGCGCGGCGATGCTGCAATCCGAGCGCTGGCGGGAGCAGGTCGATGCATCGGGCACGACATGGAGCGAGCGGATCGTCGGCGTGTTTTCGACACCGATCCTCGACAGGACAGAGAACGGCGGCTGGCGCCGGCCCTGATCGGCTGGTTCCGGATTTGAGGCCGCGCTTTACTTGACATCGGCGGAGCACAAATTAAGGGTCCAGTCATGAAGCGTCCGCGGGGCGGATGCACGAGCCCGCTGGTGACCGTGTTGCGAATTCTCTCCGAAGCCCATTTTCCGGAACTGCCCAATTACTACCGCGGCAAGGTGCGTGAGAACTACGACCTGCCGGATGGCAGCCGCATCATCATCAGCACGGACCGGCTGAGCGCCTTCGATCGCATCCTCACCTGCATTCCCTATAAGGGCCAGGTGCTGACGCAGACGGCACGCTACTGGTTCGAGGCGACCAAGGACATCTGCCCGAACCATGTCATCGCCTATCCCGACCCGAACGTGGTCGTCGGCAAGCGGCTGGACATCCTGCCGGTGGAAGTCGTCGTTCGCGGCTATCTGGCCGGCACCACCGGCACCTCGATCCTGACACTCTATAAGAAGGGTCAGCGCGAAATGTACGGCATCACACTGCCGGACGGCATGCGCGACAACCAAATCCTGCCGACGCCGATCATCACCCCGACCAGCAAGGAATTCGACGGCGGCCATGACGAACCGTTGACACCGACGCAGATTGTCGAGGGCGGGCTTCTGACAAGTGAGCAATGGCAGACCCTGTCGGACTATGCGCTGGCCCTATTTGCACGCGGCCAGGAAATCGCCAGCAAGCAGGGGCTGATCCTCGTCGACACCAAATATGAATTTGGCACCGATGAAAACGGCACCATCATCCTCGCCGACGAAATCCATACGCCGGACAGCAGCCGTTACTGGCTGGCCGACAGCTACCAGGACAGTTTCGACAAAGGCACCCGCCCCGCAAGCTTCGACAAGGATTTTGTCCGCGCCTGGGTGGCCGAACGTTGCGATCCCTATAAGGACGAGATCCCGGAGATCCCGCTCGACCTCGTCGAGCAGACCTCGAAAGTGTATATCCGCGCTTACGAAGCGATCACGGGCAAGTCTTTCGTCCCCGATGACCGCGGCGCAACACCGCGCGACCGGGTTCGCGCAAGCCTTGAGCGCTATTTCCCGTAAGAGCCGGTCGATCGTCGCTGCGACCGCGTTTCAGGGCGGGGAGCCGCCCTGAAGTTGCATATTGCGCCGAGTTTCAGGCTTCCCACCGCCTTAGGTAGCGGCGGAAAGGGTATGTTTTTTGCAACACTTTAAAATTTTTTTACCAAAAGCCTGATATTTGTCACGATCCCACATATGTTCGCCGACGAGAAATGGCAAAAGGCACTGTGCTATTGCAAAACTCGTTGCTAGATTGGCGCCGAACTGCTTCGGACCATTTGTTGTATTGCGTAGGCAGGAGCGCCGACACATATGGGGTCACGTCGACCCCGTTAAATAGTGATCATGTAAATTGAATTGTGGGATAATGTGATGGTATCCATTCGTACTGCCGCCCCCGCCCTGCTTCTTTTTCTAGCAGGTTGCGTCAGCGGCCCCGATCATAAGCCACCGGAAATGCCTCTCCCGGCCAAATTCTCGGAGGGTGGTACGAAGATCAACGGCGATCTGGCCGGGTCTCAATGGTGGACCGCCTTCGGTGACTCCAAGCTGAACGCCTTTGCAGCGCAGGGACTTGCCGAAAACCTCAATATTCAGCAGGCGCTGGAACGCATCAACCAGGCGCAGGCCGCGGTCATTACCGCCGGCGCCGGCGGACTGCCGAGCCTTACTGCCTCCGGCGATCATACGACCAACGGCCAGAAGGGCAGCCTGCGTACGCAGAGCGAAACGCAGAACTCCACCACTGGCGGAGCTTCGGTTTCGTGGCTGCTCGACCTCTGGGGTCAGTATCGCCGCGCCAAGGAAGGCGCCGTCGCATCGCTCGACGCGGCCTATTCCAGCGTCGACACCGCTCGCCTGACCTATCTGCAGGATCTGGCCAACAGCTACGTCAACGCCCGTTACTACCAGGCTCGCATCTCGATCGCGCAGGACAACTTGAAGTCCCGTCGCGAGACGCTGGCCCTGACCAAGTTCCAGCTCGAAGCCGGTGCTGCTTCCCGCCTCGACGTCGTCCAGGCCGAAGGTCTCGTCAATTCGACGCTTTCCGAAGTTCCCGGTCTCGAAATCAGCTATCGTCAGTCCGTCCATCATATCGCAACCCTGCTCAACGTGTCGTCGGCAACCGTCATCGCCCAGATGCAGGGCGGCGGCAGGCAGCCGGTATTCCGCGGCCGCGTCAATTCGGGTATCCCAGCCGACCTGATCCGCAACCGGCCTGACATCCGCGTTGCCGAGCGCAACCTCGCCAACGCAACCGCCCAGATCGGTGTAGCGGAAGCGCAGCTCTTCCCGACGATCACCCTCAGCGGCGCTATCTCGCCGTCCTATGTCCACACGTCGTCCAGGAGCGGCAGCCTGACGACCTGGTCGTTCGGCCCAACTCTGACGCTGCCGATCTTCGACGGCGGCGCGCTTCGCGCTAACGTCAAGACCGCCGAATCGTCGAGCCGCGAACTGTATATCGTCTGGCAGCAGACGGTGCGATCGGCTGTAGAAGACGTCGAAAACGCCCTGTCGGCCGTCAGCCGCGATGCACAGACTGTCTCGGCGCTGCGTGCGCAGGTGAAATCCTACCAGGAAGCCCTGCAGCTCTCTACGGCAAGCTATAAGGACGGCGCCTCCTCGCTGCTCGACGTTCTCGATGCACAGCGCAACGTTTCGACCGCGCAGGAAAGCCTTGCAACGGCTATCCAGCAGAGCGCTATCGATTACATCTCGCTGAACGTCAACATCGGCGCCGGCTATGTTCCGGCCGAAAAGGGACCTGTTGCCGCAAAGTCGGCCAAGGTCGTTAAGGTCGCCGAAAAGAAGGCCGTCAACTAAAGCATATCGTCCGGCTCCGCCGGGCGCTTCTTCCCATGAAACCGCCGCGGGCAACCGCGGCGGTTTTTCTTTGGCCAGAACAAAGTGCAAAATAAAATGGCGCGCTCCGCTTCCGCAAAGCACGCCACCAACAGTCAATAAACAAAAAGGCCGGAACTAACCGGCCTTTCGTCATCCATCTTCACATCAGTGCCAGTACATCCGTGGTCAAAGTTTAAAGATAGATACTGCAGCCAGATTGATTGCGAAAGGTTAACACATGGTCAACGCCACTTTCGCAATGTCCAAGTAATGCAAGAGGCTCGCCTTGAGGCGCGCCACGCATTTACCGGCTGCATGACTGAAACCTATATCGGGTGGGAATGCGGTGATTTCAAGGTCGATAGAACGAAAGTCTCGATGCCGCGCGAAATAATAAGCAAACCTTCCTAAATATTCCCGGAGATTTTGACGGCCTTTCGCGCACCCGTTCAAGCTGCATTCATGCAAACCCTCTTAAAACCTAGGAAAAGATTGAAAGAATGGCGTTGGATCTTCCAAAATCCCGTGAATGCGCCAGCTTTGATCTTCTCGAAACTGGAAACGGCATGCCGGATCCTGTAACCGCATCGAACGCCTCTTGCGGATATGCGAAGCAGGCAGGCAACAACAATCGGCGCAGCCGCTGGGCAATCCATGAAGCCGGCGGCGCGCAGGGGGAGAGCATTCATGAGACATAAGCTTCTCGCAGCCTTCACGCTGACGGCACTCGTCGCGCTACCGGCGCTCGCGCAAGCCGCGGAAGGTTTTGCCACCGCCAACGTCAACATGCGGTCCGGCCCAAGCACGCAATATCCGGCGGTAACCATGATCCCCGCCGGCGTGCCGCTGGAGATCAACGGCTGCCTCAACGAAACGCCCTGGTGCGACGTCTCCTTCGTCGGCGGACGCGGCTGGGTCGCCGGCCGTTACATCCAGGCAACCTATCAATCGCGCCGCATCTTTGTCGGCCCGCAATATTACCGCCCGCTCGGCATCCCGACCATCACCTTCAATGTCGACGACTATTGGGGTCGCTATTATCGCGGCCGCGACTTCTACCGCGATCGCGACCGCTGGCGCCGGGGACCGGGCTGGAGCGACCGTCGCCCGGATTCGGGCTGGGATCGCCGCCCCGACCGTAATCCCGGCTGGGATAATGATTCGGATCGCAATTGGGACCGCCGCCCGGACCGCAATCGTGATTGGAGCAACCAGCCGGACAATAATCAGGACTGGGGCCAGCAACGCCGCGATCGCAATCGCGATTGGGGCAACCAACAGGACAACAATCAGGACTCGGGCCAACAGCGTCGGGATCGCAACCGCGATTGGAACCGGCAGCCGGACGACAATCAGGGTTGGGGCGGTGGTAACCGGCAAGACCGCCGGCGCGACGACAACCGCCAGGACAATCAACAGCGCCGTCCAGAACCCCAGCCGCAGCAGGCGCAGCCGCAACCCCAGGCACAGCCTCAGCCGCAGCCTCAACGGCAAGACAATCGACGCCCGAATGCCGGTGCGCCAGGGCCCTACAGCCCCGACCATGTCGATCCCTGCCCGGCGTCGCAACCCGATTGCCGTATGACCCCGAGAGGCTTCAATCGATAGTCGCCTCGAGCGACAAGTAGCAAAGGCCAGCGACCCACGTCGCTGGCCTTTTTCATTGGCCCGCGCCCATGGCCGCAAAGCGGCCCGTCGACAATGCGTGGTCAAAGGAAACGGATGATTTAATAGGGAGAGCACGCACTCGCAGGTTGCGCGACAACGCCCGGCATACGCCGGTCCAGAAGGCTTGAGCGATCAGGCGGCGTCAAGGCGCCGCGCTGCCTCAATGGGTTTTCAAATGCGCCTCGCGCATCGCTGAAATGAATATCTCCCGGGCTTCCTCAGCGGATTTCCGCCCGTCGATCGCGGCACGGCAGACGCTTCGGGCGGCCACATAGAACGGGCCACGTCGATCCGGCCAGAGGTTGGCCATGCAATTCAGCGCCTCGGAAGGGCCGGTGACTGTCTGGAAACTGCCTTGAGTGAAGCCGATCTCGATCGGATTGCTCCATTTGATGTGTCGCATGAATACTCCTCCTCACGCGCTATCAATTGCTTGGGGCCATCCAGCAAGACAGCCACAAGCAGTTACTATAGCCTCAATCAGAGCATTCGAAAATATGGAACTTATCAGGCGCGGCACATGAAGGTGGGATGGTCCGAAGAGGTTAATATGACGTCTGCATGCTGGGGATCGGGTCTGTCATGTTTCACGCCAGGATACCGCTTCATGGCGTGAAAATTTACGAAAAGACGAGGTCGGAATCTGGATGTTCCCGCCTACTTGTCCCGCGCAATGCGCTTTGCGTCATCGGCTGAAAAGCCGGCACGGCGGGCAAGCTCTTCCAGCCCGAATACTCGGTCCAACAGATCAACCAGCCATAATTCAAAGCGTTTCCACATGGTAAGCCTCCACCGCAGTAGACCCTGTCGTTGTAACGATCCCGCGATGAACACCCCATGAACACCGCCCCGGCCTACCGAACAGGCTCAGCGAAACAGAGGTGGCCGTTGCGCGTTCGATAGCAATTCCTGCTTGGTGGCGAAGTCGCCGAACAGCTTTTTCAGCCGGACTTCTTCGTCCTTGCAGATCCGGTGCCGCCGCGCGAAATCCTCGACACTCCAGACTTCCCGCAGCTTGGTCTCGCCAACCTTCTCTATCGCAATATGTGAACTCATTGCGCTCGCCCTCTTGTTTTTGTGAAAAGAGAATGCCCGAGAAGAGGAAAAGTTCCTTGCACGATCCCGTCATGAAAGGACACAAGCCGCCACCGCGATTGGCGGTTGAGGATTCTTAATCCCTCCTTAAATCGCCGCATTTACAGTTCACCTCGGGCTTCGACATTTTCACGATCATTTCGTGGGCGAATGCCGGCGGCGCATAAGCTTGAAAATCATGGTCGATTTTCAAGCTTATGCGCCGGTAAAAGCGCTGACTGCGTCCCTTGTGTGTCCCAAACGGATGCGAGGGCAGTCGTGGCGACGCCGGCATCAGATATCGATCCATGGAACCATCAGGGGTACGACCAGTCCGCAATGGCAGGCAAAAGCAGATCAAGCCAGAGGATAGAACCATCCTTCTCAAGCGGTAAGGAACGTAGCGATGATGGTTTCAGCGCCGGCGAACGCATTGCCGGCGGCGGACGCTCATCGGGACGGGAAAGTTCCAAGCGCGACAGCTCCCCTGAGCCAGACAAGCCACGCCGCTCGAGCCGCCGGCGCAAGCAGCAGAGACGGCGCTCCGGCGGTGGCTTCTTCGGCTTCATCCGCTCCGCGATCTATTGGGGCATCGTACTCAGCATCTGGGCCGGCATCGGGCTCGCAGGTCTGGTGGTTTACTACGGATCGCGCATGCCGAGCGCCAGCACCTGGGCCATTCCCGAACGGCCGCCGAACGTCAAGATCGCCGATCTCGACGGCAGCATCATCGCCAATCGCGGCACGACCGGCGGCGAGGCCTTGGCGCTGAGCGACATGTCGCCCTATATTCCCGAGGCACTGATTGCCATCGAGGATCATCGTTTCTATTCCCATTTCGGCTTCGATCCGATCGGGCTTGGCCGCGCGGTGGTGACAAACGTGCTGACCGGCCATGCCGTCCAGGGCGGTTCGACGCTGACGCAGCAGCTCGCCAAGAACCTCTTCCTGTCGCCGGATCGCACGCTGGAGCGCAAGGTGCAGGAGGTGCTGCTCGCCATCTGGCTGGAGCACAAGTTCACCAAGGACCAGATCCTGGCGATGTATCTGAACCGTGTCTATTTCGGCTCGAACGCCTATGGCGTCGAGGCGGCATCGCGGCGCTACTTCAACAAATCGGCGCGTGACGTGAACCTTGGCGAAGCAGCCATGCTCGCCGGCCTCGTCAAGGCGCCGTCGAAACTGTCGCCGGCGCGCGATCCGGCCGCTGCCGAAGCGCGCGCCCAGCTCGTGCTGCAGGCGATGCGCGACCAGGGCTTCATCAGCGAAGCCGATATCAAGACGGCGATGTCGCAGCCGCCGACACGGGCAAAGAGCTATTGGAGCGGGGCTGAGAACTACGTGGCCGACATGGTCATGGGCCAGCTTCCCGGCCTGATCGGCGGCGACGTCAAGGAAGACCTGACCGTCGACACCACCATCGACATGTCGCTGGAAGAAAAGGCCGAACAGGCGTTGAACGACGTGCTCGCCAAGGACGGCAAGAAGCTCAGCGCCTCGCAGGCCTCGCTCGTTTCCGTCGACGCAACCGGTGCGATCCGCGCGCTGGTCGGCGGCCGGGATTATGCGCAGAGCCAGTTCAACCGCGCCGTCACCGCCAAACGCCAGCCGGGCTCGGCCTTCAAGCCCTTCGTCTATACTGCAGCACTGGAAATGGGCCTGACGCCGAACTCGATCCGCAACGATGCGCCGGTGAAGATCGGCAACTGGGCGCCGGAGAATTACGAGCAGAAATATAGCGGCCCGGTCACGCTTGCGACGGCCGTCGCCCACTCGCTAAACACGGTCGCCGCCCAGCTTGCGACGGAAGTCGGACCGGATCAGGTGATCAAGGTCGCCCACAGGCTCGGCATCGAATCGGATCTGCAGGCCAATGCCTCGATCGCGCTCGGCACGTCGGAGGTGTCGCTGCTGGAGCTGACCTCGGCCTATGCCTCCTTCATGAACGGCGGCTTCAAGGCGACGCCGCATGTGATCACCAAGGTGACGACCGCGTCCGGCAAGGTGCTCTATCAGGCGAATTTCGACAATCCACCGCGGGTTCTCAACCCCGACGTCGTCACCAACATGAATGCGATGATGGCCGGCGTCATCAACTTCGGCACCGGCAAATCCGCCCGCATCCCCGGCTGGCAGGCCGCCGGCAAGAGCGGCACGACGCAATCCTTCCGCGACGCGCTGTTCGTCGGCTTCACCAGCCACCTGACGACGGGCGTCTGGTTCGGCAATGACGACGGCAAATCGATGAAGAAGGTGACGGGTGGCGGACTGCCGGCCAAGGCCTGGAAGGAATTCATGGTCGCCGCCCATAAGGGCCTGAGCCCGACCCCGATCTTCGGCGGCGGCCAGATCATCGACAACAGCGTGCCGATGGCGCAATCCGCACCCGGCGCCAACCAACCGGCGACGATCGACGGTATTATTTCCGGCACGCTCGGAGGCGACGGCGGCCAGGTCGCGCATCAAGGCCAACCGACGCTCCAGCAACGGCCTGCACAGCAGCCGATCCAGCAGCAGGGCAATCAAACCGCCGCGAACGACGATCTGGAAGATCTGCCGCCCGCAAACCTGGCCAATGACAATAACCCCTACAGCGCCAACTCCTACGATACCGGCGATATCCCGCCGGCCGACATCGGCGATACCGCTCCGACACCGGCAACGGCAAGGCCGCATCGCACCTCGCTGCTGGACGTTATTCTGGGGCGATAAGACAGCGATTCCCGCGATTGTCGCTTGCATGGTCAAAGCAAGGCTGATCTGATAGATGGTCGCGCCAATTCTCCAGGTCCGCAGGCGCAATGCGGCACTGTGGAATTTGAGCGACAAACCATTCGTTTTGCTGGATTCCGGGTGATTTCCCGCCTTGCAGTCAGTAAAACCGCTACTTATATACGCGGCATCACCGCAGTCATGGCTGCGCAATCCTCAAGACCATCCCGTAAGGGGCTGTCAATGGAATGCCTGACAGGGGTTCCGATAGCTTGCTTCAAGGAGAGAATGACATGGCAAAAGTAATTGGTATCGACCTTGGAACGACAAATTCCTGCGTCGCCGTCATGGACGGTAAAGACGCGAAAGTCATCGAGAATGCCGAAGGCGCCCGCACTACCCCCTCAATGGTAGCCTTCACTGAAGACGGCGAACGTCTCGTCGGCCAGCCGGCCAAGCGCCAGGCGGTCACCAACCCCACCAATACCCTCTTCGCTGTCAAGCGCCTTATCGGCCGCCGCTACGAAGATCCGACCGTTGAAAAAGACAAGCACCTTGTTCCTTTCAATATCGTCAAGGGCGACAATGGCGACGCCTGGGTCGAAGCCCACGGCAAGGGCTATTCGCCCGCGCAGGTTTCCGCAATGATCCTTCAGAAGATGAAGGAAACCGCAGAAGCCTATCTCGGTGAAAAGGTCGAAAAGGCCGTCATCACCGTTCCGGCCTACTTCAACGACGCGCAGCGCCAGGCAACCAAGGATGCCGGCCGCATCGCCGGTCTTGAAGTCCTGCGTATCATCAACGAGCCGACCGCTGCGGCCCTCGCCTACGGCCTCGACAAGAAGGACGGCAAGACCATCGCCGTTTACGACCTTGGCGGCGGCACCTTCGATATCTCGATCCTGGAAATCGGCGACGGCGTCTTCGAAGTGAAGTCGACCAACGGCGATACCTTCCTTGGCGGTGAAGACTTCGACATGCGTCTCGTCGAATATCTCGTTGCCGAGTTCAAGAAGGACAACGGCATCGACCTCAAGGGCGACAAGCTTGCTCTGCAGCGCCTCAAGGAAGCTGCCGAAAAGGCGAAGATCGAACTGTCCTCCGCGCAGCAGACCGAAATCAACCTGCCCTTCATCACGGCAGACGCCACCGGCCCGAAGCACCTGACGCTGAAGCTGACTCGCGCCAAGCTGGAAAGCCTGGTCGACGACCTCGTGCAGCGCACCATCGCGCCGTGCAAGGCCGCCCTCAAGGATGCCGGCGTTACGGCTGCCGAGATCGACGAAGTCGTTCTCGTCGGCGGCATGAGCCGCATGCCGAAGGTACAGGAAGTCGTCAAGCAGCTGTTCGGCAAAGAGCCGCACAAGGGCGTCAACCCGGATGAAGTCGTCGCTCTCGGCGCCGCCATCCAGGCCGGCGTTCTGCAGGGCGACGTCAAGGACGTCCTGCTCCTCGACGTGACCCCGCTGTCTCTCGGCATCGAAACGCTGGGTGGCGTCTTCACCCGTCTGATCGAGCGCAACACCACGATCCCGACGAAGAAGTCGCAGACCTTCTCGACCGCCGACGACAACCAGTCGGCCGTGACCATCCGCGTCTCGCAGGGCGAGCGCGAAATGGCCGCCGACAACAAGCTGCTCGGCCAGTTCGACCTCGTCGGCCTGCCGCCGGCACCGCGCGGCATGCCGCAGATCGAAGTCACCTTCGACATCGACGCCAACGGCATCGTCCAGGTTTCGGCCAAGGACAAGGGCACCGGCAAGGAACAGCAGATTCGCATCCAGGCTTCGGGCGGTCTCTCCGACGCCGACATCGAGAAGATGGTCAAGGATGCCGAATCGCATGCTGCCGAAGACAAGAAGCGCCGCGAAGGCGTGGAAGCCAAGAACCAGGCCGAAAGCCTGATTCATTCCAGCGAGAAGTCGCTGAAGGACTTTGGCGACAAGGTCACCGAGGCCGATCGCAACGCGATCTCCGAGGCGATTGCAGCGCTGAAGACGGCAACCGAAGCATCCGAGCCGGACGCTGAAGACATCAAGGCCAAGACCCAGACGCTCATGGAAGTGTCCATGAAGCTCGGCCAGGCTATCTATGAGGCCCAGCAGTCGGAAGCTCCTTCCGCTGATGCCTCGGCAGGCGGCCACCACGACGACGTCGTCGATGCCGACTACGAGGAAATCAAGGACGAGGACGACCGCAAGCGGTCTGCATAAGCGCGAACCGAAAGGTTCTCTAGGAAACTTAGCTCCGGCTGCCTTTTGGCAGCCGGAAATCCATTTCCGGGGTCTAATCCTTAATGGCAAAAGCGGACTACTACGAGACATTGGGCGTCTCCAGGACAGCGGACGAAAAAGAGCTCAAGAGCGCTTTTCGCAAGCTGGCAATGCAATTTCATCCGGACAAGAACCCCGATGACAATGACGCCGAGCGCAAGTTCAAGGAAATCAACGAAGCCTACGAAACGCTCAAGGACCCGAACAAACGCGCGGCCTATGATCGTTACGGCCACGCCGCCTTCGAGCATGGCGGCATGGGCGGCGGCGGTTTTGGTGGCGGCGGCTTCGGCGGCGGTGGCGGTTTCTCCGACATTTTCGAGGATATCTTCGGCGAGATGATGGGCGGCGGCCGTGGCCGCGCACGCTCCTCCGGCGGTCGCGAACGCGGCGCCGATCTTCGCTACAACATGGAAATCTCGCTCGAGGAAGCATTTACGGGCAAGACCGCGCAAATCCGCGTGCCCACCTCAATCACCTGCGACGTCTGCTCCGGTTCCGGCGCCAAGCCGGGCACACAGCCGAAAACCTGCGGCACCTGCCAGGGCTCGGGCCGCGTGCGCGCCGCGCAAGGCTTTTTCTCGGTCGAACGTACCTGTCCGACCTGCCACGGCCGCGGCCAGACCATTCCAGATCCCTGCGGCAAATGCCACGGCCAAGGCCGCATCACCGAAGAGCGCTCGCTCTCAGTCAACATCCCCTCGGGCATCGAGGACGGCACCCGCATCCGCCTGCAAGGCGAAGGCGAAGCCGGCACGCGCGGCGGGCCATCGGGCGATCTCTACATCTTCCTTTCCGTCAAGCCGCATGAATTCTTCCAGCGCGATGGCGCCGACCTTTATTGCGCGGTGCCGATCTCGATGACGACGGCGGCCCTTGGCGGCACCTTCGACGTCGCGACGCTTGACGGCACGAAATCGCGCGTCACCGTCCCTGAGGGCACGCAGGTCGGCAAGCAGTTCCGCCTGAAGGCCAAGGGCATGCCGGTGCTGCGCTCCAGCCAGGTCGGCGATCTCTACATCCAGATCCAGATCGAAACGCCGCAGAAGCTGACCAAGCGCCAACGCGAGCTGCTGCAGGAATTCGAACAGATCTCCTCGAAGGACAATAATCCCGAATCAACCGGCTTCTTCGCCCGGATGAAGGATTTCTTCGACACCTTTAGCGATTAAGCAGCGAATCACACTGCTTCTCATAAAACCGGCCGGTGATTCGGCCGGTTTTTTCGTTTGCAGCCGAATCATCACCCGCCCTCATGGTTCGAGACGGCCCTGCGGGCCTCCTCACCATGAGGACTAACCCTCTCGTCCGAGTCGCAGTTCACTCCACCCTCATCCTGAGCCTGTCGAAGGGCGAGGGTGGCCCAATGCCGCTCCGAACGATCTACGCCGAGAACAACCGGCAAAATCCTTGCACTCGGGCGGGGTTCGGCATACCCCTCGGCCATCGACACGAATCCGGATGACCGATGCCGCACAAGGTTTTCATCTCGCGCCTGAAGCTGACCGACTTTCGCAATTATGCGGCGGCGGCGCTGACGCTTGACGAGCGGCATGTGGTGCTGACCGGCGACAACGGCGCCGGCAAGACCAATCTGATGGAGGCGGTCTCGCTACTCTCGCCCGGGCGCGGCCTGCGGCGTGCGGCCTATGCGGATGTCGTCCGCGTCGCTGCACCGAACGGGTTTTCGATCTTTGCCGAGCTTGAGGGCATGGAGGACACTGTCGAAATCGGCACCGGCGTCGACACGAGCGACGAGACGACGGCGCGCAAGCTCCGGATCAACGGCACGCCGGCCAAGACGGTCGACGAGCTGACCGATCATCTGCGCGTGCTGTGGCTGACGCCGGCCATGGACGGGCTGTTTACCGGCGGCTCCTCCGAGCGCCGCCGTTTTCTCGACCGGCTGGTACTATCGCTCGATCCGGCGCATGGCCGCCGCGCCAGCGATTTCGAGCGCGCCATGCGCAGCCGCAACAGGCTTTTGTCCGAAAGCCGCTTCGATCCCTCCTGGCTTGCCGGCATCGAGGAACAGATGGCGAGCCTCGGCATTGCCATGGCGCTTGCCCGGCAGGAGATGCTCGGCCTTCTCACCCGGTTGATCGCCGAGACGCGTGAGGCGACGCCCTTTCCTTCGGCGGCACTTGAGCTTTCCGGTTTTCTCGACGGACAGTTCGACCGCCCTGCACTCGATCTCGAGGATGCTTACGCCGGGATGCTGCGCGAAGGGCGGTACCGCGACGCGGCCGCCGGGCGCACGCTGGATGGACCGCACCGGACAGATCTCCTGGTGCGCCATCGCGAGAAGGACATGGAGGCGGAACGCTGCTCGACGGGCGAGCAGAAAGCGCTGCTGGTCGGCCTCATCCTCGCCCATGCTCGCCTCGTCGGCAATCTCACCGGCCATGCACCGGTCCTTCTGCTCGACGAAATCGCGGCACATCTGGACGAAGGCCGACGCGCCGCCCTCTTCGACCTGATCGACAGGCTTGGCGGACAGGCTTTCATGACCGGCACCGACAGGGCGATGTTTTCAGCACTTGGCGAGCGGGCGCAATTCTTTACCGTCGCGCATGGCGGCATTACAAAATCGTAGCGGCGAATTTTCTGCGGAGCGTGATATTATCATTGCCATGGACCCTTTGACCCCAGACGAAATCGCCCGTTATCAGCGCCATATCCTGCTTCCCGAAGTGGGCGGCGCGGGCCAACAGAAATTGAAGGCGGCGCGCGTTCTGGTGATCGGCGCCGGCGGGCTCGGCGCACCTGTACTGCAATATCTCGCCGCCGCCGGCGTCGGCACCATCGGCATTGCCGATGACGACCGCGTCTCGCTCTCCAACCTGCAACGGCAAGTGATCCACGATACCGGCACGATCGGCGAGCTGAAGACGCAGAGTGCGGCCGACGCCATCGCGCGGCTTAACCCGCATGTACGCACGATCCGTTTCGAGGAGCGTTTTTCGACGGAGACCGCCGCGCGGCACCTCGCCGGCTTCAACCTCGTCGTCGACGGCTCCGACAATTTCGATACGCGCTATGCCGCCGCCGATGCCGCCGAACTGGCCCGCCTGCCGCTGGTGACCGGTGCAGTCGGCCGGTTCGACGGATCGGTGACGACGCTAAAGCCCTACGAGGACGGTGCGGACGGTGCCCTGAACCCCGGTTACCGCGACCTCTTTCCGACGCCGCCGCCCGAGGGCCTCATCCCCGCCTGCGCCGAGACCGGCATCATCGGTGCGCTCACCGGCGTCATCGGCACGCTGATGGCGATGGAAGCCATCAAGCTGATCACCGGCACCGGCGAACCGCTGATCGGCCGGCTGCTGCTCTATGACGGCCTTGCCGCCCGCTTCGATACGATCCGCTATCGCCGCAAGCGCGCCAGGGCCGCCGCCGAATGAGCGATGTTACCATTCAGTGCCTCGACGACAGCTTCGAGCATTGGGATGAGCTGCTCGCGCTCATCCTTTCCTCCTTCGCCTATATGAACGGCCGGATCGACCCGCCCTCCTCGGCGCTATCGCTGACACCGCAATCACTGAAGGAAAAAGCGGGGACTGAGATCAGCTATATCGCACTCGACGGCAATCGATTAGCTGGCTGCATATTCTGCCGCCCAGAGGCCGAGAGCCTCTATATCGGCAAGCTTGCCATCCTGCCGTCGGAGCAGGGCAAAGGGATCGGCCGACAGCTATTGACGCTTGCGGAGACAACGGCGCTGGAGCGCGGGCTCAACGCATTGCGGCTGGAAACACGGATCGAGCTGACCGACAATCACGCGACTTTCGCACGCTGGGGATTCCGGAAAACTGCCGAGAACCGTCATGCGGGTTTCGATCGCACGACATCGATCGAGATGCGCAAGACTCTAATCTGAGGCACGTAGCTAGGCCACGGCCACGATGACGTGAGCTTGAATTTTGGCGGCAACAGCGCCCTCGCTATGCCTGCCTGTAATCACGGATGTGGCATAGTCGGTTGCGGCGTTCAGTTTTCCCGCTTCCCTCGCCTCGATCTCGTTGCGAAGAAGAGTTCCCTGACAATAGGCAACGGCCGGTATGCGCGGCGAGGATGCACGGCTTTGTTCGGCTCTCGTCTCAATCATCACCCGGGAGAAACCTGCCTCCTCCAGCTCGCTGCGGATCAGTGCCGTATCGTGGTAGCCGTGCGGCGTGCGTGCCAGAAAGCGCGGCGGATCTTTCGGAAACATCTCAGCGAGAGCATTCGTCACGTCATTCGCAAATACATTTTCCTCAATCCGATCCCATACGTTGAATAGAAAATGCCCTCCGGGCTTCAGGACCCGCTTTGCTTCGCGGTAGGCAGATACGCGGTCGGGAAAGAACATCGCGCCGAACTGACAGCAAACGAGATCGAAGGCCGCATCTTCGAACGGCAATGCCATAGCATCCGCCTGATGCCATTGGATGCGACTGTCGGGACCTTGTCTCGAAGCGGCATAGTCGAGCATCGGCTGGTTGAGGTCGGTGACGATATAGCTTGCGTCGGAGGATAGTTTAGGCGCCAACAAGCGGGTCACGACCCCAGTGCCCGCGGCGATCTCCAAGACGGCACTTGGCGCCAGGGACGCTGCTCGTCGTGCAAGATCCACGGCGAACGGCTCGAAAATCAACGGCACCATATAGCGGTCGTAGTTTTCCGGGATAGAGCCGGCGAATACTTTGTCCGTTTCCAGCATTGCCATCACCCGTCGTGCGTTTGATAGCCCGCGAGTATAGCACATAATTGTCCGCTTGGTCGTTTTCGACCGAAGGCGATCTAGCTCAGCGGAACGGCAGAACGCGATTCGGCGGGCGGTGGCCGTCGATGAAGGTGCGGATGTTGATGATCACCTTGTCGCCCATGTCGATGCGGCTTTCGAGCGTGGCCGAGCTCATATGCGGCAGCAGGACGACCTTGCCCTCGTTGGCGAGCTTCACCAGTTTCGGATTGACGGCCGGCTCGTTCTCGAAAACGTCGAGGCCGGCGCCGGCGATCTTGCCCTCGCGCAGGATCTTGATGAGCGCCGTCTCGTCGATGACGTCGCCGCGCGACGTGTTGACGATGTAGCTGGTCGGCTGCAGCAGCGCGAGCCGCCGCGCCGAGATCAGGTGGAAGGTCGCAGGCGTCGACGGGCAATTGACCGAAACGATATCGACGCGAGCCAGCATCTGGTCGAGGCTGTCCCAATAGGTCGCCTCGAGCTCGTCTTCCGTTGCCGTGCTGACGCGCTTGCGGTTGTGATAGTGGATTGATAGGCCGAAGGCCTTGGCGCGGCGGGCGACGGCGGTGCCGATGCGGCCCATGCCGACGATGCCGATGCGCTTGCCGTGAATGCGGCGGCCGAGCATCCAGGTGGGCGACCAGCCGGCCCATTCGCCGGGCTTGTCCGTCAGCACCCGCGCACCTTCGGCAAGCCGACGCGGCACGGCAAGAATCAGCGCCATGGTCATGTCGGCCGTGTCCTCGGTGAGCACGTTCGGTGTGTTGGTGACCGTAATGCCCTTGCGGGCGGCGGCTTCGACGTCGATATGGTCTGTGCCGTTGGAAAAGCTGGCGATCAGCTTCATCTGCGGTCCGGCTTCCTCGATCAGCGCCGCGTCGATACGGTCGGTGACCGTCGGCACCAGCACATCGACCGTCCGCACGGCTTCGGCGAGCTCTGCCTGCGTGCGCGGCACGTCGTCAATGTTGAGTTCGGCATCGAACAGCTCGCGCATCCGCGTCTCGACCGCATCGGGCAGTTTGCGCGTGACGTAGACCTTCGGTTTTTTCTTCGTCGTCATGGCGAGCGCGGGTGCCTTGTTCAGATGTTTTTAACCAAGAAGCAGGATAATTTTCCCGTTCCGGGCATTTCTACCAGACCCGCAGGCGAAGACAAACAAAACTCGCTGGCGGCGCCGAGGATTTGCCGATGGTCGGAGCAAATAGGCAGCCTGACAGCGCCTTGATCATGATGAACGAACGGAAACCCCTATGCGTGGCAAAGTATTGAAGTCCTGCGCTGTTTTCGCGATCGGCCTGATGATGGCCGGCGCCACCGCCGATCTTGCCGCGGCCCAGGCCGCCAAGGGACCGAGCGGATTGCCGCTGCCGCGCTTCGTCACGCTGAAGTCGAAGCGCGTCAACCTGCGCGTCGGACCAAGCGCGGACTATGCCGTCTCGTGGCTCTATCTCAAGCAGGGCCTGCCGGTCGAGATCATCCAGGAATACGACAATTGGCGGCGCGTGCGTGACGCCGACGGCACCGAGGGCTGGGTCAACCAGTCGCTGCTGTCCGGCCAGCGCTCGGCGCTGGCAGCCCCATGGATGAAGGGCAAGGGTAAGGCAGTGTTCGTCAACATGCGCCGCGATGCCCAACCGTCCGGCACCGTCATCGCCAAGCTTCAGCCGGGCGTAATGATGAACGTCCGCGAATGCACCGGCGACTGGTGCCTTGCGACCGCCGACGGCACGGAGGGCTGGGTGGCACAGTCCGAGATCTGGGGTGCTTATCCCGGCGAAGCCTTCAAATAAGCAGCCCTCAAGCTTCGTGACAGCCGCGGCTGCGTGACGTTCGCGGCGCGGCAATTGCCTGGCATCGGAAGCGGAAAGCGGTGATCGTGGACAATATCGTCGGGATTCTCGGCCTTGCCGTCGTCCTGTTCGCATCGACCAATATCGACGACATCTTCGTGTTGCTCGGCTTCTTCGTCGATCCAAAATTCCGCACCCGACAGATCGTGATCGGCCAGTATCTCGGCATTGCCGCCCTTTGCGGCGTAAGCCTGCTGGCCTCCATGATCTCCCTTGTCATTCCCGCTGCCTATATCGGCCTCCTCGGCTTGGCGCCGATCTTTCTTGGCCTGAAAAAGCTGTGGGAGTGGAGGAAAGGCTCCGAGATCGACCACGATCCGGAGGATCATAGCGGTGCATCTATCGGGCACGGCAAGATCGCAGCAGTCGCGATGGTGACGATCGCGAATGGCGGCGACAATATCAGCATCTACACACCACTCTTTGCCACGCGCACCATGGGCGAAATCGCGGTGATCGCCGTCGTCTTTACCGTCCTGACGACCCTATGGCTCAGTGCGGCGCATTTTCTGATCAATCATCCGAGAATCGGCGCACCGATCAGACGCTACGGGCATCGAGTCGTACCCTTCATGCTCGTGGCGCTCGGAACACTCATCCTTTACGAGGCCGGAACCATTCGGTTGTTGTGCCGATAGCGCCCCTTAGTTCGACAAAAAACCGCCCGCAACGATCTGTTGAGGACGGTTTCAATTCGATTGGAAGCGCGTGAGGACTTTTAGAGAAGCCCGAATTCCCTGGCGGCTTCCGACAATGATTTCATCGGCCGGGGGCCGATCTGCTCGATGACGATCGCAGCTGCGAGGTTGCCGAGCTTGCCGCAATCTTCAAGGCTGCGACCCTGGGTATAGCCGAAGAGGAAACCGGCGGCGAAGAGATCACCGGCGCCGGTGGTGTCGACACGCTCCTCGATCGGGTGGGCATCGACGACATAGCGCTCATTGCCGCGCACGATGACGGCCCCGTCCTTGCCGGTGGTGACGGCCGCGATCTTGCAGTCGGCGGCGATCAGTTGCAGCGCCGTGTCGAAATCCTCGGTCTCGTAGAGCGACAGGGCCTCGTCACGATTGGCAAAGACGATATCGACGGTACCAGAGCGCATCAGGTCGAGGAATTCGCCGCGATACCGGCCGACGCAAAAACTGTCGGAGAGCGTCATCGACACTTCCCGGCCATGGGCATGGGCAATGCGGGCACATTCGCGG
Organism: Rhizobium rhizogenes NBRC 13257; assembly: GCF_000696095.1. Taxonomy (GTDB): domain Bacteria; phylum Pseudomonadota; class Alphaproteobacteria; order Rhizobiales; family Rhizobiaceae; genus Rhizobium; species Rhizobium rhizogenes. Next base: position 22,844 of record NZ_BAYX01000022.1, read on the forward strand.
ATCGCTTCCTTGGCGCGCGGCGGATCCCAGAGATAGCCTTCGAAATAGGTGACCTTGGCATCGGCGACGACATCGGGTTCGACATCTTCCGGGCCAAGCTCGACACAGGCGCCGAGATAGGTGTTCATCGAGCGCTCGCCGTCTTCAGTCACGAAGATCATCGAGCGGGCGGTCGGCGGGAACGTGCCCTTCGGCCTCGTCTCGTAATGCACGCCCTGGGCGCGGATGTCGTGCTCGAAGATCTCCCCGAGCTGGTCTTCCGCGACCTTACCGAAATAGGCGGCCCTGCCGCCGAAATTCGCCACGCCCGCCGCCGTATTGCCGGCGCTGCCGCCGGAGGCTTCAAGCGCCGGACCCATGCGCGAGTAGAGAAGTTCGGCACGCTCGGCATCGATGAGATTCATCGCCGCCTTGGTGATCTTGTTGTCGATCAGGAATTGATCGTCGCAGCGCGCGATAATGTCGACGATAGCATTGCCAACGGTCAGTACATCGAAACGAGTCATCAAAAAGGAGCCCCGGTATTGGTGATAGCCGTTAATCGGTATTATCGGTTTTTCGCAAGTTTGGAAGAAGAATCCGCTTATCGCCGGACAACTAAATTCCGATCAGTCATTTGCCTGTCACTTTCCATCTGTAAATGCTTATCAAGCGGCTGGCATGGGACGTTCTCAAGGCATCCAAGGCCAGTCTGGGAAGGTATGATACCTTCCGCCTCACCGGTACGCGCGCCGACCACGGATGAACTGGCGGCTTGTGCACCGGGAGGACTCCGGCGGGAACCGGACGCTGAAAAGCGGGCATAGCCCGCTTTTTTTGTGCCAGCCTGCTTTTCGGCTTTCCACGATGCGGCAAGCTGTTACAACTCTGGGATCATATCCTTGGATCCCACGCCAGATACTCCTCGCCAGCATGTCCGAAATCTTTTCCGATGTTCTCCCGGTTTTCCTGCTGATCCTTGTCGGCTGGGTGATCGTGCGTACCGGCATATTGACGGCCAGTGTCGGCGAGGCGATGAGCGAGTTCGTCTTCAAGATCGCCGTGCCGCTCCTGCTGTTTCAGACCATCGCGGAAGCTGATTTTCGCGGTGCTTCGCCATTCCGGCTGTGGGCCGCCTATTTCGCCGGCGTTGCGGTTACCTGGACGGCCGGCCATCTGGTGGCGACGCGGCTGTTCGGGCGGGATGCCCGCATCGGGGTGCTCGCCGGCGTGTCCTCCGCCTTCGCCAACACCATTTTCGTCGGCCTGCCGCTGGTGGGACGCACGGTCGGCCCTGATGGCATCATGGCGATGTCGATCCTGATTGCCGTGCATCTGCCGACCATGATGATCGCCGGCACGCTGCTGATGGAACAGGCCGAACGCAAGGAAAATGGCGGCGCCGGCCGCAGCACGATCGAGCTCCTGCAACAGGTCGGCAAAAACCTCATCCGCAATCCGCTGGTCATCGGGCTTCTCGGCGGGCTTGTCGTCCACCTCATCGGCATTCCCTTGCCGGCAACGCTTGGCACCGTCGTCGACAACATCGCCAATATCGCCGGCCCGGCCGCCTTGATTTCGCTCGGCATGGCGCTCCGGCAATATGGGGTTTCGGGTAATCTCGGCATCGCCAGCGTCATGGCGGCCTTCAAGCTCGTGCTCCTGCCGGCTTGCGTGCTTGCAGCAAGCTATCTTCTCGGCCTCAGCCAGGAATGGCGGGCCGCCCTCGTGCTGACTGCCGCCGTTCCAACGGGCGTAAACGCCTGGCTGATTGCCAATCGCTTCGGCGTCGGCCACAGTCTCGCTGCATCGACGATCACGCTGACGACCGCGCTCGGCGCATTCTCAGTGTCACTTTGGGCCTATTTGCTCGGCTAGGGCATGCGGCATGCTTATGCGGATTCATCTCCGCCCGATGCTGCGACGATATATCTCCGCCTTCGGAGAAGCAGGCAGGAAAATGGTCATATATTTGCACATCGCCACCGCTATGGATGGAGCGCAGCAAAGGATGGAACCATGAATATTGCAGCGCCACTCACCCCCAATCCGGCTTCGGCCTATGCGCAGAAGGTTTTCGTGCTGCAGGGCGGCGGTGCGCTCGGCTCCTATCAGGCGGGCGCCTTCGAGGCGCTGAGGGAACAGAATATCGAGCCGGACTGGATCGCCGGCATCTCGATCGGCGCCATCAACGCCGCGATCATGGCAGGCAACGTGCCGGGCGAACGGCTGGAGAAGCTGCGGTCCTTCTGGAACAAGGTCAGCGTGCAGATGCCGGTCGACCTCTTGATGAAGAAGCAGCGCAACACCAATCCCTTTTACCGCACCGTCAGCAGCTGGTGGGTCTCCACCTTCGGCGTACCCGGCTTCTTTTCGCCCTGGCAGATCCCATCCTGGTTTCAGGCGCGCGGTTCGGCGGGTGCGACCAGCATCTACGATACCGAGCAACTGCGCCAGACCCTGCTCGACCATGTCGATTTCGACCGCATCAACCACGGTCCGGTCCGGCTCAGCCTCGGCGCCGTCAATGTCCGCACTGGCAATTTCGCCTTCTTCGACAACCGGGACGTCCAGATCAAGCCCGAGCACGTCATGGCAAGCGGCGCGCTGCCGCCCGGCTTCCCGGCCATCAAGATCGGCAGCGAATACTACTGGGACGGCGGCCTGGTCTCCAACACGCCGCTGACCTACGTGCTGCGCAATGGCGCAGACGTCGATACGGTGGTCTTCCAGGTCGACCTCTTCAGCGCGGCCGGCCCGCAGCCGCAGGATCTCGAAGAGGTGGAGGAGCGGCGCAAGGACATTACCTATTCCAGCCGCACCCGGCTCAATACCGACCTGTTTCTCGAGCGCCACCGCCTGCGCCGCACCATCTCGGAGCTTTACGCGCGCCTGCCGGAAGAAGCCAAGGCCGACCCCGCGATCCAGAAGCTGAAGGCGCAATGCTCGGACTACGGCGTTACCATCATCCACCTGATCTACCGCAATAAGCAGTTCCGCTCACATTCGAAGGATTACGAATTCTCGGCGCTGTCGATGCACGAGCATTGGGAGACGGGCCTGCGCGATGCGCGCAAGGCACTGCTGGCGGAGGATTGGCGCGTACCGCCGAACGCCGAGGACGGGCTCAAAGTATATGACATCGACCAGAGAACGCGGTCGCGCCGGCATTCGGTCTGAAGAGCCACCCGAACGGCAAAAACCCGGCCGAGACGGCCGGGTTTTTGGCAATCATTCGCCTGGAATTGCTCTAGTTCGTCGCAGCCGGCGCCGGCGCTGCATTCGGGTCCGGCAGCGGCACCGGCGTATCAGCCAGCGTGCGCAGATAGGCGATCAGGTCGGCGCGGTCCTTTTCCTTCGGCAGGCCGGCAAAGCCCATGGCCGTTCCGGAAATAAACTTCTTCGGCGCGGCTACGAAGTGATAAAGATGATCGTAGGTCCACTTCTCCGCGCCGTCCTTGGAAAAGCCTTTGATGGCGGCGGAATAGGCAAAGCCCTCATGTTCGGCGACCGGACGGTCGACGATGCCCCAGAGATCGGGGCCAACCTTGTTTGGCCCTCCCTTTTCCCCGGAATGACAGGCCTGACACTTCTTGAAGATCGTTTCGCCGACCTTGGCGTCTGCCGTCTGCAGCAATTGCGCGATCGGCGTTTCCTTTGCCTCGGCAGCCTTGCCGCCGGCATCCCCGGCCGGTGCTTCGGCGGCGACAATTTCGAAGCCGGGCTTTTCCGGCGTCTCTGAATGGAAAATAAATCCTGACGCGAGCGACACGGACTTCAGCACGAAAAGTGTGGCTAGAAGTGCCCCGACACCCATGTTCACGTAGGATGAATTCATCTGCTATGCTCCCCTCGCCTCCGGCAGTGACTGCCGGCCCATCTTGAATTCGCGCGAAACCTATGTCTTTTGGCTGTTTCTTGCAACTCTGTAAACGGTCTCCACCATGAGACGTTTTGACACTTTTACGGCGAGAATAGAAGGCCCAACGATGACAGATTCCAACTTAGACAAGACGCTGGTGCTCATTCCGGCCCGGATGGCCTCCACGCGCCTGCCGGGCAAACCGCTCGCCGATATTTGCGGCCTGCCAATGATCGTACAGGTTGCCAAGCGCGCGCGCGAGGCGGCGATCGGTCGCATCGTCGTCGCCGTCGATCATGACGATACCTATGCCGCCGTTGCCAATGCCGGTTTCGATGTCGTCATGACGGGCATGGATCATCAATCCGGCTCCGATCGCATCCATGAAGCGCTGCGGGCCGTGGATCCGGATGGCCGCGCCGAGATCATCGTCAATGTCCAGGGCGACCTGCCGACCATCGATCCCGAAACCATCCGCGCCTCGCTGCGCCCGCTCGAAAACCCTGCCGTCGACATCGCGACGCTGACCGTCGAGATCAAGGACGAGGAAGAAAAGACCTTGCCGAGCGTCGTCAAGGTCGTCGGCTCTGCTATTTCCGAAAGCCGGCTGCGCGCACTCTACTTTACCCGCGCCACCGCCCCTTACGGCAAGGGGCCGCTCTATCATCACATCGGCCTCTATACCTATCGCCGCGCCGCGCTGGAAAGGTTCGTCAGCCTCGGCCCTTCGCCGCTGGAAAAGCGCGAATCGCTGGAGCAATTGCGGGCGCTGGAGGCCGGCATGCGTATCGATGTCGAGATCGTTGACACGATCCCGCTCGGTGTCGATACTGCCGCCGACCTCGAAAAGGCCCGACGCATCCTTTCCGGCGCCTCTCGCTGACATCCCCCCCTTAAAGGCAGTCCCATGACCACCAAGACCAACAAGATCTCCTTCCAGGGCGAGTATGGCGCCAATTCCGACATGGCCTGCCGCGACATGTTCCCGACGATGGAGCCGCTGCCGTGCCAGACCTTCGAGGACGCCTTCACCGCAGTCGATAGCGGCGAGGCCGATCTCGGCATGATCCCGATCGAAAACACGATCGCCGGCCGCGTTGCCGACATCCACCACATGCTGCCCGAATCGCACCTGCATATCGTCGGCGAATATTTCATGCCGATCCGCTTCCAGCTGATGGTGCTGCCGGGCGTCAAGAAGGAAGAGATCCGCACCGTCCATAGCCACATCCACGCGCTCGGTCAGTGTCGCAAGATCGTGCGCGCCAACGGCTGGAAGCCGGTCATCGCCGGCGATACAGCGGGCGCAGCCAAGCTGGTGCAGGAAACCGGCGACCGTACGATGGCGGCGCTGGCGCCGCGGCTGGCCGCCGACCTTTACAAGCTCGATATCGTCGCGGAAAATGTCGAGGACACCGAGGACAACGTGACGCGCTTCGTCATCCTGTCGCGCGAGGAGAAATGGGCGGAGCGCAGCTCGCCGGAAGAGAAGATCGTCACGACCTTCGTCTTCAACGTCCGCAACATTCCGGCCGCCCTCTACAAGGCGCTCGGCGGCTTTGCCACCAACGGCATCAACATGACGAAGCTGGAAAGCTACCAGCTCGGCGGCCGTTTTGTAGCGACGCAGTTCTACGCCGACATCGAGGGCCATCCGACCGACGCGAATGTGCAACGCGCGCTGGAGGAATTGCGGTTCTTCTCGGAGAAGGTCCGGATATTGGGGGTCTATAAGGGACATCCGATGCGGGGGCAGCTTTAATAGCTGCCGCGCGGCTGGGCGCAAAATACCAGCCCTCATGGTGAGGAGGCCCAAAGGGCCGTCTCGAACCACGAGGGTGGGTGACTGCTGTGCAGCTTACTTATCCGGCTCGCAAACCCTCAGCCTATGACCATCCGGATCCAACACGACGAAAGTCGGGCCGAAATCCAGCGTCGTCAGCTCCTGCGCGACCGGCAGGCCACGTGCCTTCCAGTCCTTGTAATGTGCCGCCACCGCCCCTTCGCCCTCGACCATGAAGGCGAGTTCGCCGCGGCTGCCGATGGCCGACGGCTGCGGTTCGACGCTGCTACGGCGCCAGAGGCCCAGGGTGAAACCGTTGTCGAGCGGGAAGGCCACGAAATTCGGCGCGGCAACGGCCGGCTCGCGGCCGAGCAGATCGCGATAGAAGGGTATGCTTTCGGCCGGGTCCTTGACGTAGAAGATAATGAGATTCGGGCTGGTCATTGGGATATTCCTCCTGATGTTAGGGATATGACGGCAATATCGGTCCCGGCCGACAGGTCATGACGGACCTTGCCGGAGCAAATGATTGTCGAAAGGTTGACTGGGATGCTTCTCAGATGCGCCTATCGCAGGTGGCTGTCCTCGCGATACGGGGCGCACCCGTCGAGAAAACCGAGATCGCGTTTCATAAAGTCGAGTGTTTCGTCGAGATCGAGGCGAGAACTGTGCCGCGCGAAATGGCCAAGTGCCGCCTGCGCAAGCCGTTGCAGCCAAGCCTGCGCCAGCGACGCATCAACTGCAGAACGATGCGTGTCCTCTCTGGCGATGAAACTGGGGCTTTCCATGATCGGTCCTCCTTCCTGTGTGGAATAGGAGCGATAATAACCGTCCATACTGACAGTTTCTGGCAGTAGTATGCTGCTCAGGGATCAATCGTGGACCATGCCCTGCTGCTTGTGCCATTCCTTCGCCAGCACGACGCGTCGTCGCGGGTAGCGGGTCTCGAGCACCGCGAAATCGACAATGCGATCGGCGCGGAAATGACGAAAATCCTGGCGCAGTTCGCACCAGCCCATGACCATGCGGACTTCATCGAAATAGCCGAGCGCAAAGGGCCAGATGCGCCGGGTCGAAATGGCGCCGTTCACATCGCCATAGGTAAGCTGCACGATGCGTTCGGAGCGGATCGCTTTGCGCATGAGGGAGAGGTCGGCCTTATCCTCCAGCGCGCGGCGGGTGGCGACGACGAGCGTCGCCTGCTCGACGGTCTCGCGCATGTCGTCGGGCAGGACGGCAGCGATCTTGGCAAGCGCATCCGCGCCGGCGGCGGCAAGGCGCTCGTCCGCCGCGCGCGCCACCCAGCGGGAGCCGAGCACCAAGGCTTCGATCTCGTCCTGGGAGAACATCATCGGCGGCAGCATGAAGCCGGGTTTCAGGACATAGCCGATGCCCGGCTCGCCCTCGATCATGGCACCCTGCGACTGAAGGCTAGCGATATCGCGATAGAGCGTACGCAGGCTGACGCCGGTTTCACCCGCCAGAACCGCGCCGCTGACCGGACGGCGATAGCGCCGGAGCGTCTGCAACAGGGTCAGCAAGCGTTCCGAGCGCGCCATGGCAAAGGAGGACCTATCGTTTCCATTCCACCCAGTCGCGCATCAGGCGATGGGCGATGGCGCCCTTGGGCGGGGAGGTATTGCCGGAGGCCGAGACGCGATCGAGCATCTCGAGCGTTTCTTCCGGCGTGAACCAGCGGCAATCGTCGAGCTCGGTGGCGTCGATATGAATCTCCGTCGACTTCGCCTCGGCATAGCAGCCGATCATCAGGGAATGTGGCATCGGCCAGGGTTGCGAGGCGTGGTAACGCACGCGGCCGGTCTGGATGCCCGATTCTTCATGCGTCTCGCGGCGCACGGCATTCTCGATGGTTTCGCCCGGCTCGACGAAACCGGCGAGACAGGAATACATGCCCGGCGCGAAATGGTGGCTGCGGCCGAGCAAGCAGAGATTTCTCTCCTCGTCGACCGTCAGCATGATGACGACGGGATCGGTGCGCGGGAAGATCATGTGTTCGCAGGCGGTACAGACCCGCTTGTAACCGCCGATGCGGCTTTCCATCACCGAGCCGCAGCGGCCGCAGAAGCGGTTGTCGCTGTTCCAGCGGATAAGGCTCATGCCCTGCGCCGCCTCGCCGAGAATTTCGCCTTCAAGCAGGAAATCGCGCCAAAGCGAGCGCATGTCGGCGGGCTTGTAGTGGCTGGCAAGCTCGTCGGCATTGATCCGCACCGGCACGGCCAGCCGCGGCTCGCCGGTCTTGCGGTAGCCGAGCAGTACGGCCGCTTCCCAGTCGGGATCGAGCTCCTGCAATTCGTAGCGCGCAAACAGCGGATCGAGTACCTGCCCGTCATGCTTCAGAACCAGCTTGTCCCTGGCAAAAGCAAGGATATGCGTGCCTTCCTTCGAAAGTGCGCGCTGGATCGTTTCCTCGTCACGATGCTCGGCGTCCCGGTTTAGCTGGTTTTCCGCAAAGGCGGTGAGGCTGCTGGCTTCCGGGTGAGGCGCATCCGAAGAGAAGATCGAGTGGTTCATTGTGAAAGCGTGTCCCGCAACTTGGCTATGAAGCTGTTCATGTCTTCGTCCGTATAGGGTTCCGCCTTGCCGTGGCCCCAGATCGGACCGGGCCAGTTCGCGTCCCCTTCGAACCGTGCAATCACATGAACATGAAGCTGTCGGACGATATTTCCAAGAGCCCCGACGTTGATTTTTGTCGCCCCGGTCACCGTCTTCAGGGCAGCGGCCACCTTGTTGGTCTCGAAGGTCAGCAGAACCTGGTCTAGCGGTGTCAGTTCGAATATTTCCGATATGCCGGGCCGGCGGGGCACCAGCACCAGCCACGGCCAGCGGCTGTCCTTCGACAGGCGCACGTCGCAAAGGCCGGTGATCGTCACGGAAACGCTGTCATTCGCCAGACGATCGTCGAGCGTAAATTCCTTCAATGAGTGATCCTCCGGTGTTTTTTCAAATGTTTAGCAGTTTTTTTTGGCCTTGGCTTGCTTTTGATGACGATATTGCCGATATGTGCCTTCGGGAGGTTGGTGGTGGACGAGCCACTCGCCAACCGGGTCAGGTCCGGAAGGAAGCAGCCCCAACGAGCCCGGCACGGGTCATCGTGCCAGCCTCCCACCCTTTTTGAAAGCAAGGCCCGGCTTTCTGCGGGCAATAAGCAGGGCCATGAGCGACACCGAGCGACAAGCAAAAGATGCCGCTTCGACCGGCACCGGTTACCGGGTGCTGGCCCGCAAATATCGGCCCAAGGATTTCACAGACCTGATGGTCGGCCAGGAGCCGATGGTTCGCACGCTGACCAATGCGTTCGAAACCGGTCGTATTGCCCAGGCCTATATGCTGACCGGCGTGCGCGGTGTCGGCAAGACGACGACGGCCCGTATTCTGGCGCGCGCGCTGAACTATCGAACCCCTGAGATCGATCGACCGACCATCGACCTGCGCGAGCCCGGCGAACATTGCCAGGCGATCATGGAAGGCCGGCATGTCGACGTCATCGAGATGGATGCCGCCTCCCATACCGGCATCGACGATATCCGCGAGATCATCGAGCAGGTGCGCTACCGTCCGGTTTCGGCGCGCTACAAAGTTTACATCATCGACGAAGTGCACATGCTGTCGACGGCCGCCTTCAACGGATTGTTGAAGACACTGGAAGAGCCGCCGGAGCATGTGAAGTTCATCTTCGCCACCACCGAAATTCGCAAAGTGCCGATCACGGTCTTGTCGCGCTGCCAGCGCTTCGATCTGCGCCGCATCAGCGCCTCGGATCTTGTGGGACTGTTCACCACCATTGCCGGCAAAGAAGGCATCGAGGCGGAGCCGGAAGCGCTCGCCATGATCGCCCGCGCCGCCGAGGGATCGGCCCGTGACGGCCTGTCGCTGCTCGACCAGGCAATCGCGCATGGCAGTGGCGTGGTCGTGGCCGACGCCGTTCGCTCGATGCTGGGTCTTGCTGACCGCGCCCGCATCGTCGATCTCTTCCACCACATCATCAAGGGCGATGTCGCAGCCGCTTTGGCGGAATTCAACAGCCAATATGAGGCAGGCGCCAATCCCGTCGTCGTACTGACAGATCTTGCCGATTTCACCCATCTCGTCACCCGCCTGAAATATGTGCCTGACGCTGCCAACGATCCATCGCTGAGCGAAGTCGAGCGCAACAAGGCCGCGGAATTCGCGCAAGGCGTCGCCGTGACGACGCTGTCGCGCATCTGGCAGATGCTCCTGAAGGGCATACCGGAGACGGAAAGCGCTGCGCGCACGGCCGGTGCCGCCGAAATGGTGCTGATCCGGCTGGCGCATGCCGCCCATCTGCCGGCGCCGGAAGACGCGGCGCGGCGGCTTGCCGAATTCTCCGACGGCAATGGCAATGGCGGCGTGCGTCCCTCGCCCAGCGGTCATGGCAATGGCGGCGGAACGCAGGTTTCTTATCAAGGCAATGTGATGGCCCGCGCCGTCGAGACAGCTCCGCCGCGACCGACGCCACAGGCGCCTGTCGCCATGCTGCGCGCGGTTCCGAATACGCAGCCGGACTCCGCCCCCGTCGGTCGCATCGAACAGAAGCCGGTTGAAGCGCCGAAGCCGCTGATTGCCATCAATTCAATGACCGACATTGCCGAACTGGCCGGCCAGAAGCGCGATCCGAAACTGAAAGCGATGGTGCGCAGCTTCGTTCGTCCGGTGCGGCTGGAACCGGGTCGGCTCGATGTCAGCCTGACGCCGGGCGCGCCGGGCACGCTCTTGAACGAGCTTGCCGTCAAGCTGAAGGAGTGGACCGGCATCCACTGGATCGTCAGCCTCAGCCGCGACGAAGGCGAGCCGACAGTGGTGGAAGCCGAAGCGAATGCGCAGCGGCAGCGGGTTGCCGATGCTCGGCAAGACCCCGACGTCGCGGCGATCCTGTCGCAATTTCCAGGCGCCAAGATCATCGACGTTCGCGTGCGTGCGCCGGATGTGGAGGAAGAGGAACAGGTCGCCGCACCGGCCGCCGCCGAATCCGACGAAGGCGATATTCTGCCGGGCGACGACATCGAATTCTAAGGGCACGATACCGAACCAAAGAGCCACACCGTAAAATCTGTTGGGTGGCTTTCGAAACATATTGTACTAAATCATAATGAAAGACGCGGAAGAAGGACGAGCGACGATGCGCGACATCATGGGCATGATGGGCAAAGTGAAGGAAATGCAGGCCAAGATGGAGAAGATGCAGGCGGAGATCGCCGACATCCGCGTCGAAGGCAAGGCAGGCGGCGGCCTCGTCACCGTCACCGTCAACGGCAAGGGCCTGATGCTGGGCATCAAGATCGATCCGTCGCTCTTCAAGGAAGACGACGTCGAAATCCTCGAGGACCTGATCGTCGCCGCCAACAAGGACGCCCAGGACAAGGCCGAGGCGATCACCGCCGAAAAGACCCGCGAACTCACCGCCGGCCTGCCGATCCCGCCCGGCTTCAAGATGCCTTTCTGATTGGCACACTCCTGAAAAGATTCAGCGCACCGTCTTGCGGATGAGTTCGCGGCCGATCGGTTTAGCCGGCTCGTTCCGCAACACCAGCGATGTCGTCACGGCGCCGTGCCGGGCGATGGAATCGACGATGGTTTCAAGGTCGGTCGGCGACGGCACCAGCACCTTGAGCAGGAAGCAATCCTCTCCGGTCAGCCGCAGGACCTCGATGATCTCCGGCATTTCCGAGAACTGCTTGAGGTAGGGGCGGATATGCTCATGCGTCGTCCGCAACCGGATCACGGCCATCATGCCGAGGCCGACGGCGGTGGGATCGACGATGGCACGATAGCCGGCGATGATGCCGCGCTCCTCAAGCCGCTTCAGGCGCTCGGACGCGGCCGGCTGCGACAGGCCGACACGGCGGCCGAGTTCGGATACGGAAATCCGCCCATCCTGCTGCAGGATCTCGATCATCGACAGATCGGTCGGATCCAGTTCTCTCTCGAAGCTTTCCATGTCTGAACCTTCAATTCATCGGCGGACATAAATTTTATCCGATGGATTGCAATGTCAATGGCGGGAGCGACATGCCAATCTCGCGCCGTCAACAGACCGCGAGAGGAAAGATATGAGCGATATCATTGTGTTGCCTGGCCTTGGCGGGTCCGGGGAAGGCCACTGGCAAACCCTGTGGGAGCAACAGGACCCGCGAATGCGCCGGTTTCAGCCGGCGAGTTGGGACAGGCCGGAGCTTACCGACTGGATCGCCGCGCTCGATCGCAAGATTGGCCGGGCGAAGACGCCGCCGATCCTCATCGCCCATAGCCTTGCCTGCCAGTTCATCGCACATTGGGCGGTTTCCGCGAAAACGGAAATCCTCGGCGCATTTCTCGTCGCGGTGCCGGATCCGACCGGCGAGGTCTATCTGGGTGGAGCCCCGAGCTTCGCCAATCCGCCACGCCAAAGGCTGCCGTTTCCATCGCTCCTTGTTACCAGCACCGACGATCCCTACGGCCCGTTCGACTATGCCAAGGAAAGCGCCTCCGTCTGGGGCAGCGAACTCATCGATGTCGGCCCGCTCGGCCACATCAATTCCGCCTCGGGGATCGGTGATTGGCCAGAGGGCCAGGCTCTTTTCCGGCGCTTCTCGGCCGGGCTTGGCTGAAAGACCAAAGCCAGAAGCGTCCTTGGAGTTGTCGCCGCGATCTCCGTGTGGAAAGCCTAGGAACCGGCGGCTTCGCTTTCGAGCATCGCCCGCAGCTTATGATGAATGGGGGTGGAGAGATAGCGCGCCCGGTCCTGCGGCGACAATCGCTGGCCGTGGGTGGCGATCATTTCCGGCATGGTGACCCTGGCGCCCGCATAGGGGATATGGGTCACCGCCATTCCGGCGGCGACCGTTCCGGCCGTCTTCACGCGGCAATAAATGCCGGGACGACGCGCCTGGAAATAGCGCTTGACGAATTTCGGATCGCCCATCTTTGCCGCGAAGGTGGCGCAGGGAACGCGGGCCGAGGTGACTTCCAAAACAAGATCGCCAGCTATAAACCTGTCGCCGACGGCGATCTCGCAATTGTCCAGCCCGTCGATGACGAGATTCTCGCCGAACGCGCCGGGCTCCAACCGGCGTCCGAGCTCGCGCGACCACCAGTCCAGCGTCAGCGATCCCTCGACATAGGCGGCCTGGTCCACCCCGCCATGATGCACCCGATTGCAGATCGCATCGCCGATCAGGCCTTTGGCATCGATCATCACGGCGGCGCCGACGGCATGCTTGTTGATGCCGGTCTTGCTTTTCCTGCCGGGGAGCATTTCGGCCGCGCCAATGCAGACGGCGAGAATTTTCATGGGGCGATCATCCCTTCCGTGATTCCGTTCCCGCAACTTATCGGCTAAAAGCCTCCCATGGCAAAGCGAGTCACCGGCCCCGAAATCGAAAAGCTCATCCAGCTCCTGGCGAAGGTGCCGGGCCTTGGCCCGCGCTCGGCGCGCCGGGCCGCATTGCACCTAATCAAGAAGAAAGACCAGCTTCTCGGCCCTCTCTCCCACGCCATGGGCGAGGCCTATGACAAGGTGAAGATCTGCTCGCGTTGCGGCAATGTCGACACCGTCGATCCCTGCACCGTCTGCACCGATGGCCACCGCGACCAGTCCGTCATCATCGTCGTCGAAGATGTCGCCGACCTCTGGGCGCTGGAGCGCGCCGCCGCGATGAATGCCGCCTATCATGTGCTTGGCGGCGTTCTCTCCCCGCTCGACGGCGTCGGCCCCGACGATCTCAACATTCGCGGCCTGATCCAGCGTGTCGGCGAAGGCGGCGTCCGCGAAATCATCATCGCCGTCAACGCCACCGTCGAAGGACAAACCACAGCACACTATATAACCGACCAGCTCGCCGGCCTGGAGGTGAAGATCACCCGGTTGGCCCACGGCGTGCCCGTCGGCGGCGAGCTCGACTATCTCGACGAGGGCACGCTGACGGCGGCGCTCAGGGCGCGGACGGCGATTTGAGGGAGGGACTGCCTATGAGGAGAGTGACAGAGGGGGGTATCTCCCGGCATATTCTAGGCCTCCTTATTCTCCTCCTAGCCCTTCTCCCCCTCCCCGCCTTCGCCGCCTCGAAGGCCGATGTCGAAGCCCAGTTCCAGACCTGGATCCAAAAAGATCTCTGGCCCGAGGCAAAAAAGGATGGCGTTTCCGAAAAGACCTTTCGTGCCGCCTTTGCCGGCGTGACGCTGAACTGGAGCCTGCCCGATCTCGCCCCACCCGGCTTTCCGAAGCCCAAGGAGCAGAAGCAGACCCAGGCGGAGTTCTCCTCGCCCGCACCCTACTTCAACGAGGGGCGCCTGCAGAGGCTTGCGGTGACGGGGCGCAGCTTCGCCTCACAATATGGCCCGGTGCTGAAACGGATCGAAAAGGTCTATGGCGTGCCCGGCCCGATCCTGCTTGCCATCTGGGGTCGCGAGACCGGCTTCGGCGCGGCGAAACTGCCAAACTCGGCGGTGCAGGTGCTGGCAACCAAGGCCTTCATGTCGACCCGCAAGGAGATGTTCCGCACCGAGCTGATTGCCGGTCTGCGCATTCTCGAGCATGGCGACGTCGCGCCCGATCAGTTCATGGGATCCTGGGCAGGCGCACTTGGCCAGCCGCAGTTCATGCCGACCAGCTACCTGAAATATGCGGTCGATTTCGACGGCGACGGCCATCGCAACATCTGGACCTCCGTGCCGGATACGCTCGCTTCCATCGCCAACTATCTGGTGCAGAAGGGCTGGCAGCGCGGCCGTGGCTGGGGTTACGAAGTGACGATCCCGGAGAGTGTATCCTGCGCCCAGGAAGGGCCTGATCTCGCCAAGCCGATTTCGCAATGGACGTCGCTCGGGATCGCCAGGATCGCCGGCAAGGCGTTTCCCTCCGACGAACTGCGCGCCGGCGGCATGATGCTGGTGCCGGCCGGCCGCGACGGGCCGGAATTCATCGTCACGCCGAATTTCTACACCATCAAGGAATACAATAATTCCGACCTCTACGGTCTCTATATCGGCAATCTCGCCGACCGCATCGCCTATGGCTCCGGCGCTTTCCAGGGCCAATGGGGTGATGTCGGCAAGATGCTGCGCTCCGATGTCGCCGGCATGCAGAAGACTTTGGAGCGCAAGGGCTATGACGTCGGCGGCACCGACGGATTGCCGGGTTACAAGACAAGGCGGTCGATCGGCCAATGGCAGCAAAAGAGCGGCCTGAAGCCGACCTGCTATCCTGACAGCTCGATGCTCGGCGTGCTGAAATAAGCGGCAGAGCGGGGTTCGGGCGCGAATGCCTTGCAATTTGGCCGGAACGGGATTATATCCGCTTCAAATTCTTGATCGTGTGATGAAGAGTGGGCCGCAAGGACCCGCTCTTTTTTATTACCTCGATCTCCCAATTGCAGCACCCTGCAGGAGTGAACGCTTGTCGGAAGTGACAAACGCAGACAATATCAATGAACCGCGGCTGATCGTCGAAACCGGTCTTGACCAGCGCATCGCCGCCATCATCGAGCCCGTGATCGTCGGCATGGACTATCGCCTGGTGCGTGTTCGCCTTATGAACCAGAACGGCCTGACTTTGCAGGTCATGGCTGAGCGCAACGACGGCAGCATGAACGTCCAGGGCTGTGAAGAGATCTCAACAGCGATTTCGCCGGTGCTGGATGTGGAAGATCCGGTCGATAAGGCGTATCATCTGGAAGTCTCTTCGCCCGGCATCGACCGCCCGATGGTGCGCAAGTCGGATTTCGTCCGCTGGAACGGCCACATCGTTAAGTGCGAGACCTCGATCCTGGTGGACAACCGCAAGCGGTTCCGCGGCAAGATCACCGACGTCAATGACGATGGCTTTACGATCGAGCGCGATCAGGTCGCTTATGGCGAAGAACCGAAGGTCACCATTCCGTTCAGCACGCTGGCCGAGGCCAAGCTGATCCTGACGGACGATCTTATCCGTGATGCGTTGCGCGCCGACAAGCAGGCCAAGGCCGAGGCTGCGAACCAGAACGAAGCGGACGAAGAAGAATAAACCGATCAACGAACCGCCTAACGGGACGGGAACCCCAGGGCAGGAAGACGGAGACTAAACATGGCAGTCAGTGCGAACCGGCTAGAACTTCTGCAGATTGCAGATGCAGTGGCGCGCGAAAAGGTCATCGACCGCGAGATCGTGCTTGCCGCGATGGCGGACGCGATTCAGAAGGCCGCGCGCTCGCGTTACGGCACGGAATCGAACATCCGCGCCGATATCAATCCGAAGACCGGCGAAATCCGTCTGCAGCGTCTGCTCGAAGTTGTCGAAAAGGCCGAAGACTATTCCACGCAGATCCCGCTGGAACTGGCCCGCGACCGCAACCCGGACGCAGCCCTTGGCGACTTCATCGCCGATCCGCTGCCGCCGATGGATTTCGGCCGCATCGCCGCCCAGTCGGCCAAGCAGGTCATCGTGCAGAAAGTGCGCGAAGCCGAGCGTGACCGCCAGTTCGACGAATTCAAGGATCGCGTCGGCGAAATCGTCAACGGCACCGTCAAGCGCGTCGAATACGGCAACGTCATCGTCGATCTCGGCCGTGGCGAAGGCATCATCCGCCGCGACGAAATGATCCCGCGCGAGAACTTCCGCTACGGCGACCGCGTTCGCGCTTATGTTTACGACGTGCGCCGCGAACAGCGCGGCCCGCAGATCTTCCTGTCGCGCACGCATCCGCAGTTCATGGTCAAGCTCTTCACCATGGAAGTGCCGGAAATCTACGACGGCATCATCCAGGTGAAGTCGGTTGCCCGCGATCCGGGCTCTCGCGCCAAGATCGCCGTTATTTCCAATGACTCGTCGATCGATCCGGTCGGCGCCTGCGTCGGTATGCGCGGTTCGCGCGTTCAGGCCGTCGTCGGCGAATTGCAGGGCGAAAAGATCGACATCATTCCGTGGTCCAACGAGCCGGCGAACTTCGTCGTCAACGCGTTGCAGCCGGCGGAAGTCTCCAAGGTCGTTCTCGATGAGGATGCCGAGCGCATCGAAGTCGTGGTTCCGGACGAACAGCTGTCGCTGGCCATCGGCCGCCGCGGCCAGAACGTCCGCCTCGCTTCGCAGCTGACCGGCTGGGACATCGACATCATGACGGAAGCCGAAGAGTCCGAGCGTCGTCAGAAGGAATTCAACGAGCGCACCAACCTGTTCATGGACGCGCTCGACGTCGACGAAATGGTCGGCCAGGTTCTGGCCTCGGAAGGCTTTGCCGCCGTCGAGGAACTGGCTTACGTCGAACTCGACGAAATCGCTTCCATCGACGGTTTCGACGAAGAGACCGCCCAGGAAATCCAGCAGCGCGCCCGCGAATATCTGGAACGCCTGGAAGCCGAAATGGACGAGAAGCGCAAGGCGCTCGGCGTTGCCGACGAACTGCGTCAGATCAACGGCATGACCGCACAGATGATGGTTGCCCTCGGTGAGGACGGCATCAAGACGATCGAGGATTTCGCCGGCTGCGCCGCCGACGACCTCGTCGGCTGGAGCGAGCGCAAGAATGGCGAAACGAAAAAGTTCGAAGGCCTGTTCTCCAAGCTCGAAATCTCGCGCGTCGAAGCCGAACAGATGATCGTACAGGCTCGCCTGTCGGCCGGCTGGATCACCGAAGCCGATCTCGCCACCGAGACCGAAGAGGTCGCGGAGGATGAGACCGAGCAAGAAGCATGACGAGCACCACCGAGCCGAATGCGGCGCCTGAGGACGACGATCTCGGGACTGACGTGAACGGACGCATGTGCATCGTAACACGCGAAAGCGGATCGCCGGATGAGCTGATCCGCTTCGTAGCCGCTCCGGACGGGACGATTGTTCCCGATCTGAAGCGGCAGCTGCCGGGACGCGGCTGCTGGGTCAAGCTCGACCGGGCGCTGGTGGACAAGGCAGTGGCGAAGAAATTGTTTGCCCGCGCCCTGAAGGCGGAGGTGACGGCACCGAGCGATCTCGGCGCCACCGTCGACCGCCTTCTTGTGGCGCAGCTTGCCGGGATGATGCACATGGCGCGCAAAGCGAGCCAGTTCGTCAATGGCTCGTCGAAGGTTGATGGCGCCGTTCGCAACGGTTCGGCACTTGCCGTGTTCCATGCGATCGATGCCGCCGACGACGGCGTTCGCAAGATCGACCAGGCAAGAAAGGCCTGGCATCTCGGGATGGAGACCGAAAAGGAAATACCGTCATTCCGTGTCTTCACGGAGGCGGAAATGGAAGAACTGATGGGCCAGAACGCTTTTATCCATGCCGCAGCGCTTGCAGGGCGGGCGGGTCAGGGTGTAGTGAAGCGCGCAAACCTGCTCGAACGGTACCGCAACGGCGGTCAGTCCCGGGCAACGGGCGGCGCTGGCCGGCGAAAACAATGACGCGGTCACCGGTCGATACCGGACGCCTCATTAAGGTACATGCATTGAACGACAGGGTCTAACGGACGTTTCCGAGCCCTGTCCGAAGGAACGGGAACGGAATGACCGACAATCAAGACGACAAGACGCTGAGTGCATCGGGTAAGAAGACCCTCACCCTGAAGCCTTCAGGCGTGAACCAGGGCACCGTGCGCCAGGACATGGGCCGCGGTCGCACCAAGGCGGTCGTGGTTGAAACCCGCAAGCGCCGCCCGCTACGCCCAGAAGACGAGAAGCCGATCGTTGCGACGCCGACAGCCGCCGCAGCGCCATCCGTGACGCGTGTCGCGGAACCGACGCCGCAGCCGCCGCGCCCGCCGCAGCCAGCTCCGCGCATTCATCAGCCGGGTGGCCAACAACAGCGGCCACAGCAATCCAACCAGAACAACCAGCAGCGCCCGCAGCAGGAACGTTCGTCGCGCCCGGTGGTTCTGAACCATCTGTCGGCCGGCGAAATGGATGCGCGTCGCCGCGCGCTTGCCGAAGCCCAGATCCGTGACGCCGCCGACGCGGTTCGTCGCGCCGAGGAAGAGGCCCGCCGCGCTGAGGAAGAGGCCGCTCGCCGCATCGTCGAGCAAGCTGAAGCCGCTCGCCGCGCCGAGGAAGAGGCCGCTCGCGCCCTCGAGCCCAAGGTCGAGACGCCTGAACCGGTGGAAGCAGCGAAGCCCGCTGCCCAGGCGACTGCGGCTCCCGTCGTTGCCCGTCGTCCGGATGCGGCTCCGCAGCCTGCGCGCCCCGGCGCACCTGCCGCTGAAGCTCCGGCCAACCGCCGCCGGGTCAATGAAGAAGAAACCGATCGCGGCCCGCCGCGTGGCGGCGCCCCCGCTCGTGGCAAGGTCGTGCGTCCGGAACCGGCAAAGCCGGTTACCACTCGTCCGAAGACGGATGAAGAGCGCCGCCGCGGCAAGCTGACGGTTACGACCGCCAATGTCGACGAAGACGGCAGCGCCCGCGGCCGCTCGCTCTCGGCCATGCGCCGTCGCCAGGAAAAATTCCGCCGCAGCCAGATGCAGGAAACGCGCGAGAAGATCACGCGTGAAGTTGTGCTGCCGGAAACCATCACCATCCAGGAACTGTCGCAGCGCATGTCCGAACGTGCCGTCGACGTCATCAAGTTCCTGATGAAGGAAGGCCAGATGATGAAGCCGGGCGACGTCATCGACGCCGATCTGGCCGAACTCATCGCCGGCGAATTTGGCCACACGGTCAAGCGCGTTTCGGAATCCGACGTCGAACTCGGCATCTTCAATGTTGGCGACGAAGACGGCGAACTGGTTTCCCGTCCTCCCGTCGTCACCATCATGGGTCACGTCGACCACGGCAAGACCTCGCTGCTCGACGCCATCCGCCACGCCAATGTGGTGGCTGGTGAAGCCGGTGGCATCACCCAGCATATCGGCGCCTACCAGGTTGAGCAGAACGGTCACAAGATCACCTTCATCGACACGCCCGGCCACGCCGCCTTCACGGCAATGCGTGCTCGTGGCGCCCAGGCGACCGATATCGCCATTCTGGTGGTCGCGGCCGACGACAGCGTGATGCCGCAGACGATCGAATCGATCAATCATGCGAAGGCTGCCGGTGTTCCGATCATCGTCGCGATCAACAAGATCGACAAGCCTTCCGCCGATCCGCAGAAGGTTCGCAATCAGCTGCTGCAGCACGAAGTCTTCGTCGAAACCATGGGCGGTGAAGTGCTTGACGTGGAAGTTTCCGCGAAGAACCGCACCAACCTCGATAAGCTGCTCGAAGCCATCCTGCTGCAGGCGGAAATCCTTGATCTCAAGGCCAATCCGAACCGCACCGCTGAAGGCACCGTCATCGAAGCCCAGCTCGATCGTGGCCGCGGCTCGGTTGCCACCGTCCTCATCCAGAAGGGCACGCTGCGTCCGGGTCAGATCGTCGTTGCCGGCGATCAGTGGGGCCGCGTGCGTGCTCTGGTCAACGACAAGGGCGAGCATGTGAAGGAAGCCGGTCCGGCGACCCCAGTCGAGGTTCTCGGTCTTTCGGGTGCACCGCAGGCTGGCGACAAGTTCGCCGTCGTCGAAAACGAAAGCCGTGCCCGCGAAATCTCGGAATATCGTCAGCGCCTGACCCGCGACAAGGCGGCTGCCCGTCAGTCCGTCCAGCGCGGTTCGCTGGAACAGATGATGATGACGCTGCAGACCACGGGCACGAAAGAATTCCCGCTGGTCATCAAGGGCGACGTGCAGGGCTCGATCGAAGCCATTGCCGGCGCGCTGGACAAGCTCGGCACCGACGAAGTTCGTGCCCGCATCGTGCATTCCGGCGTCGGCGGCGTGACCGAATCCGATATCTCGCTGGCCGGAGCATCCGACGCTGCGATCATCGGCTTCAATGTCCGCGCCAATTCGCAGGCTCGTACGCTTGCCGAGCGTGAAGGCATCGAAATCCGCTACTACAACATCATCTACGACCTGGTGGATGACGTGAAGGCAGCGATGTCGGGCCTGCTCTCTCCGGAACGTCGCGAAACCTTCCTCGGCAACGCCGAAATCCTCGAGGTGTTCAACATCACGAAGGTCGGCAAGGTCGCGGGTTGCCGCGTCACCGAAGGCAAGGTCGAGCGTGGCGTCGGCGTCCGCCTGGTGCGCGACAACGTCGTCATCCACGAAGGCAAGCTCAAGACGCTCAAGCGCTTCAAGGACGAAGTCTCCGAAGTCAACATGGGCCAGGAATGCGGTATGGCCTTCGAAAATTACGAAGACATCCGCGCCGGCGATACGATCGAATGCTTCCGCGTCGAGCATATCACCCGCACGCTGTAACAGCGCGAAGTTGAAACAATGGGACGGGCGCCGGAACATGCAGTCCGGCGCCCGAATCTTTTGGGACCAAAGCAAATGGCAACAAGACCAACTACTTCCGCGCCTTCACAGCGCATGCTTCGCGTCGGCGAACAGGTGCGCGCCGCGATTACGCAGGTCCTGCAGCGCGGCGAAGTGCGCGACGACCTGATCGAACGCACCGTGATCTCCATTTCCGAAGTGCGTATGTCGCCGGATCTGAAGATCGCCACCGCCTTTGTGACGCCGCTCGGCGTCGCCGACCACGACCTCATCATCGATACGCTCAATCGCCACACGAAATACATCCGTGGCCGTCTCGGGCAGCATCTCCGGCAGATGAAATACATGCCGGAAATCCGCTTTCGCGACGATACCAGCTTTGACAATTACAAGAAGATCGATGCGTTGCTGCGTTCGCCGGAGGTCCAGCGCGACCTCAAGGACGACGACATCGATACCGACGAAAACCGATAACAGAGACAGAGAATGTCCAAACCACGCAAGCCCAAGGGCCGTCCGATTTCGGGCTGGCTGATCCTCGACAAGCCGGTTGATTTCGGCTCGACCGAGGCCGTTTCCAAGATCAAATGGCTGTTCAAGGCGCAGAAGGCGGGCCATGCCGGCACGCTCGATCCGCTTGCCTCCGGCATGCTGCCGATCGCGCTCGGCGACGCCACCAAGACCGTTCCCTACGTCATGGACGGCCGCAAGATCTACGAATTCACCGTCAGCTGGGGCGAGGAACGCGCCACGGACGACCTCGAAGGCGAGGTGACGCAGAGTTCGGACAAGCGTCCAAGCGAAGACGAGATTCGCGCGCTGCTGCCAAACTATACGGGTGTCATCAACCAGATCCCGCCGCAGTTTTCCGCGATCAAGATCGCCGGCGAACGCGCCTACGATCTCGCCCGCGAAGGCGAAACGGTCGAAATTCCGTCGCGCGAAGTCGAGATCTTCCGCCTGACGCTGCTTGCCTGCCCGGATGCCGACACGGCGCATTTCGAAGTGGAATGCGGCAAAGGCACCTATGTCCGGGCGCTTGCCCGCGATTTCGGCCGCGATCTCGGCTGCTACGGCCATATTTCCGGCCTGCGCCGCAGCTTCGTCGCCCCCTTCGCCGAGGAGGCCATGGTGCCGCTCGCCGATCTGGTGGCGCTCGAGGAGATCGAGGACGCGGATGAGCGGCTTGCCGCCCTGGACGCGCTGCTGATCGACACCGCCGAGGCACTGTCATCCCTACCGCATCTCGTCATCAACGACGATCAGGCGCATCGCCTGAAGATGGGCAATCCCATTCTCGTGCGCGGCCGCGATGCCCCGGTTGCCGAAACAGAGGCCTATGCCACCGCGCGCGGCAAGCTGATCGCCATCGGCGAGATCGGCGAAGGCGAATTCCGCCCGAAGCGGGTTTTCGGCTGACCGCTATTCGGCCAGCCGAAAATGGCGGTACTTGCGAGACAACAGCGATGCGATATGTTTTCTGACGGGCTATGAAGGCCCGTTCAAGGGGAAGATATGCGCGGAGTTACAATCGGAATACTGACGTTTTTTTCGCTGTTCCTGACGGTTGCCAGCGCCCATTCCGCCGAGCGGTGGGCAGCACTTCCGGCTTTTCCTCCAATGCCGGAGCCGAAGACGAGCGGCATGGCCGATGTCAACGACATCAAGATGTATTATGCCGAATATGGTGAGGGTACCCCGATCCTCTTCATCCATGGCGGGCTTGGAAATGCGGATGTCTGGGGCCGCCAGGTCGCTGATTTCGCTAGAGATCACCTAGTCATCGTCGCCGACAGCCGCGGGCATGGTCGCTCCACGCGCAGCCAGCAACCCTTCGGCTATGATCTGATGACCTCGGATTATGTCGCGCTTCTCGACTATCTGAAGATCGGCAAGGTAACCCTCGTCGGATGGTCGGATGGCGGCATCATCGGCATCGACATGGCAATGAAGTACCCCGACAAGCTGACGCGCGTAATCGCTCAGGCTGCAAATGTCACGACCGATGGGGTGAAACCTGACGTGATGAACAACAAGACCTTCAGCAACTACATCGATGTCGCCGGCGAATATTACAGGAAACTGTCGCCGACGCCGAACGAATACGATGCTTTTGTCAACCAGATCTCGGAGATGTGGGCAACGCAGCCGGCATGGACGGCAGCCGACCTTGGAAAGGTCGCGGTGCCGGTCACGCTTGCCATCGGTGACCACGACGAGGCGGTTAAGCTCGACCATACGCAGATGATGGCGAAGGAAATTCCTGGCGCGAAGCTCGTCATCCTGAAAGACGCCAGCCATTTCGCCATGCTGCAAGATCCTGAGGGTTATGATGCGATGATCCGGAATGCCATGGCGGGGCGCTGAAAGCCGCCTGGGGGAGAACCCTCTTTCCATTACCGCTTATTTGGTTTATAGGCAGCGCCAGCATCGGGCCTGCTCGATTGCATTCGCGGCCAATGCTGGACGACATCCCGGCGTTTGGCGACTTATTTCCTCCTCATAGAAAGGACCATCCGATGTCGATTACTGCTGAGCGCAAAGCTGCGCTGATCAAGGAATACGCCACCGTCGAAGGCGATACCGGTTCTCCGGAAGTCCAGGTTGCTATCCTGACCGAGCGCATCAACAACCTCACGGACCATTTCAAGGACCACAAGAAGGACAACCACTCCCGTCGTGGCCTCCTGACCATGGTCTCCAGCCGCCGTTCGCTTCTTGATTATCTCAAGAAGAAGGATGAAGGCCGCTATTCCAAGCTGATCGGTAGCCTCGGCATCCGTCGCTAATGAATTTTCCGGCGGGCGTTCACCTGAACGTCCGCCGGATGCTTTTGGGGCATACCTGCTCCGCCCGAACATGATCTCGAAGAATGCGAAGCAGTTTTCGGACGAGATCATGGTACAATGGAAGACCTGTTTGTGCGGCGCGCTCCGTTTGCGCTAGACAAAACAGACCCGGCAGCCCGGATGGGCCGGTGCTGCCAACAACAACCGTTGACCTGTCATGGGGCAGGATTGCCGGATGCTTTCAGCCGAAGCCGCAAGCTTCGGCCGATCCTTGAAAGCCTCTCGTTGTCTTGCCCGTGATGCGTCACATTCGTGCGGTTGAAGATGCGCCTTGCCGACCCCCGGCGACGGCGCCTTTTCCCGCATCACGCAAGGACAAGATATGTTCGATATCCATACCGTCGAAATCGAGTGGGCAGGCCGCCCGCTGAAGCTCGAAACCGGCAAGATCGCCCGCCAGGCCGATGGCGCCGTCATGGCGACCTACGGCGAGACCGTGGTTCTTGCCACCGTCGTTTCGGCCAAGTCGCCGAAGCCGGGCCAGGACTTCTTCCCGCTCACCGTCAACTACCAGGAAAAGACCTACGCAGCCGGCAAGATCCCCGGCGGCTACTTTAAGCGCGAAGGTCGTCCGAGCGAAAAGGAAACCCTGGTTTCCCGCCTGATCGACCGCCCGATCCGCCCGCTCTTCCCGGAAGGCTACAAGAACGACACCCAGGTCGTCGTCACTGTTATCCAGCATGACCTCGAAAACGATCCGGACATCCTGTCGATGGTTGCCACCTCGGCTGCCCTGACGCTGTCGGGCGTTCCGTTCATGGGCCCGATCGGCGGCGCCCGCGTCGGCTACATCAATGGCGAATACGTGCTCAACCCGCATCTCGACGAGATGGACGAATCGAGCCTCGACCTCGTCGTCGCCGGCACGCAGGAAGCCGTGCTGATGGTTGAATCCGAAGCCAAGGAACTCTCGGAAGACGTCATGCTCGGCGCGGTCATGTTCGGTCATCGCGGCTTCCAGCCGGTCATCGACGCGATCATCAAGCTCGCCGAAGTTGCTGCCAAGGAGCCCCGCGACTTCCAGCCGGAAGATCATTCCGCTCTCGAAGCCGAGATGCTGTCGATCGCCGAAGGCGAGCTGCGCACCGCCTACAAGAACACGCAGAAGGCTGAACGCTACGCTGCCGTCGACGCCGTCAAGGCGAAGGTCAAGGCACACTTCTTCCCAGAAGGCGTCGAGCCCAAGTATTCCGCCGAAGTCATCGGCGCGGTCTTCAAGCACCTGCAGGCCAAGATCGTTCGCTGGAACATCCTCGACACCAAGAGCCGCATCGACGGCCGCGACCTGTCGACCGTTCGCGCGATCGTCTCGGAAGTCGGCGTCCTGCCGCGTACGCACGGTTCGTCGCTGTTCACCCGCGGTGAAACGCAGGCGATCGTTGTCGCCACCCTCGGCACCGGCGAAGACGAGCAGTATGTCGACAGCCTGACCGGCATGTACAAGGAACGCTTCCTTCTGCACTACAACTTCCCGCCCTACTCTGTCGGCGAAACCGGCCGCATGGGTTCCCCGGGTCGCCGCGAAATCGGTCATGGCAAGCTCGCATGGCGCGCTGTTCGCCCGATGCTGCCGACGGCGGAACAGTTCCCCTACACGCTGCGCGTCGTATCCGAAATCACCGAGTCCAACGGCTCGTCCTCGATGGCAACCGTCTGCGGCACCTCGCTGGCGCTGATGGATGCCGGCGTACCGCTCGCAAAGCCGGTTGCCGGTATCGCCATGGGCCTGATCAAGGAAGACGAACGCTTCGCCGTTCTCTCCGACATCCTGGGTGACGAAGATCATCTCGGCGACATGGACTTCAAGGTTGCCGGCACCGACGGCGGCATCACTGCCCTGCAGATGGACATCAAGATCGAAGGTATCACCGAAGAGATCATGAATGTCGCCCTGAACCAGGCCAAGGGCGGCCGTCTGCACATCCTCGGCGAAATGGCCAAGGCCATCTCCGAAAGCCGCGGCCAGCTCGGCGAATTCGCACCACGCATCGAAGTCATGAACATCCCGGTCGACAAGATCCGTGAAGTCATCGGCTCCGGCGGCAAGGTCATTCGCGAAATCGTCGAAAAGACCGGCGCCAAGATCAACATCGAAGACGACGGCACCGTCAAGATCGCCTCGTCCTCCGGCAAGGAAATCGAAGCGGCCCGCAAGTGGATCCACTCGATCGTTGCTGAGCCGGAAGTCGGTCAGATCTACGAAGGCACTGTTGTCAAGACCGCCGACTTCGGCGCTTTCGTCAACTTCTTCGGCGCCCGCGACGGCCTCGTGCATATCTCGCAGCTCGCTTCCGAGCGTGTTGCCAAGACCCAGGACGTCGTCAAGGAAGGCGACAAGGTCTGGGTCAAGCTGCTCGGCTTCGACGAGCGCGGCAAGGTCCGCCTGTCCATGAAGGTTGTCGATCAGGCGACCGGCCAGGAACTCGCCGCCAAGAAGGACGACGCAGCCGAATAAGCTGCGCCTTCACTTAAGTTCCGGGGCGCGGAATTCGTTTCCGCGCCCTTTTTCTATCCGCTGACCGCACGAGATCACACCCATGAGCCGCGACGCCCTGAAGACCCTGTTCCATCCCTTTGCCTCCGGCACCGTCGCCACGCCCGGCGAAGGCGAGCGCATCCTGTTTCTCGGCGCGGAAGCGGGTTTTTCCCTGCCTGCCGACTTTGCAGCGGAACTTTCCGCCGTCCAAGGCTTCCGGCCCTTCTACCGTCAGCTGCAGGCGCAGCGGATCGAGGTGACGCCGGAGATCGAGGGCGCGGATTATGACGGCGCGCTGGTGCTCTGCACCAAGCACAAGGGCGAGAACGAGGCGTCTATCGCCACGGCGCTGTCGCGCGTGAAAGCGGGCGGCCTTATCGTCGTTGCCGGCGGCAAGGAAGACGGGATCCAGCCGCTGCGCAAGCGCGTCGAAGGCTTCGGCCTCGAGGTCAACCATATGCCGAAATATCACGGCGTCGCCTTCTGGTTCGCGCGCCCGGCCGATATCAGCGCGCCGACCGCACAGCTGGTGAAGCCTGCTACGCGCGTCGACGGCCGTTTCACCACGACGGCGGGCATGTTCTCGCATGACCGCATCGATGCCGGCTCCGAGCTGCTCGCCTCGCGCCTGCCGACCGATTTTTCCGGCGACGCCGCCGATTTCGGTGCCGGCTGGGGCTATCTCTCGGCGGAACTGGCGACCAAGTCGCCACGGATTGCCCGTATCGACCTCTACGAGGCCCACTACGACGCGCTGGAAGCCGCGAGGGCCAATCTCCTCGCAAACTGCCCGAAGGTCGCCCAGCGCTTCTTCTGGCACGACCTGGCCGGCGAGCCGGTCAAGGACAAGTACGATCTGATCATCATGAACCCGCCCTTCCATGAGGGCCACGCCGCCGAGCCTTCGCTCGGCCAGGCGATGATCAAGACGGCGTCCTCAGCGCTGCGCAGCGGCGGCCGCCTGATGCTGGTCGCCAATCGCGGCCTGCCCTACGAGCCGGTGCTGGCTGAAAACTTCAAGGAAAGCGGCGAGACCTGCCGCAATGCGCGCTTCAAGGTGCTGTGGGCGAAGAAGTAAGCGGCGGATCGGACGTCAAATCCGGTGATAGACCCTATGCCCGACAAGATTTCGGAGCGTAGCTTTATTATTCGATTTGGTGCCGATCCTCGGCATGAGCCAGAGTCGGTTCACCACAATGACAGCTTGGCCTTTGCTCGAAAGTGCATATGGGCGCTTCGCGATATTGGTATGCCCGAAGCCGCTGAGAAACTGTAAGCGCGGTTGCGGGATCACCTTTCGAACCTGAGCTCAAGCCAAAACGCCGGCATGGATCAAACGCGATCCAGGAACTCACGCACTCGGATGGTCAGTAGCGCGGTCGCATCTGCGTCGTAGGACGGGAGAGAGTTGTCGGCGAAGTAGTGCTGATCGCCGGGGTACAGGAAAAGCTCCGCGTCCTCGACCTTCTCCACGATCTCGCGGGCAGCGTCGATGTCGCCCTCGCCGACGAAGATTGGGTCGTTGTCCATACCGTGAATCTGGACCGCGACGCCGTCCGGCCAAGGTCCGAAGGCCCACTCGCCACTGATCGGCATGCAAGAGTAGAAGAGCAGGGCT
Organism: Rhizobium rhizogenes NBRC 13257; assembly: GCF_000696095.1. Lineage (GTDB taxonomy): Bacteria > Pseudomonadota > Alphaproteobacteria > Rhizobiales > Rhizobiaceae > Rhizobium > Rhizobium rhizogenes. The sequence goes on from NZ_BAYX01000022.1 coordinate 50,629, forward strand.
CCGCGGGCTCCGGGCCGTGTCTGTGCCAGCTTCTGCGCCGGCAGCACACCGAACGAGAACCCGGCATAGACGATCTCGGGAGGTAGTTCGTCGGCGAAGCGGACGCCCCGCTCCCGCATGTCTTCGAATCCGATCTCACCGATATAGGCGAGACCCTCATCAATGCTCCGGAACGTGCGTCCGGCGAAAAGGTCCGGCGTGTGCACGATGTGACCGGTGGCCCGCAAGTCGTCGGCGAAGGCGCACACACCCGGGGTCAGCCCCTGTGCGTGGTGGAACAACAAGACCTCGGCCATGCGGAGCCTCCGGGTTGGATGGTCTGGCACACTTTCGGCCACTTTACAGAGTCACCGCCTCGCCGGGAAGAGTGCGGACGCGTTACAGAAATAACGTCGACAAACTGCCAGACGCCCCATTGAATTGCCTTTGAGCAAGCACGGAAGTCCACCAATCTGAAAAATGCCGCTGATGTCTTGCTGCATGGGACCGGGCTACCCCTACGACATCGCGAGCGAAAGCCCGCTACGTGCCCGCACCATCCGCCCATTGGTGGCTGAGAACGGCATAGATATATTCGTCGCCCCAGACACCGTTGAAACGGTCATTTTCAATCAGATGCGCCTCGCGCCGCAGGCCGAGCCGTTCGACGACGCCGACGGAAGCGGTGTTTTGTGCATCCAGCCGCGCGAAAATCCGATGAAAGCCGAGTTTGCCAAAGCCCAAATCGATGATGGTCCGCACCGCCTCGGTTGCATAGCCTTTGCCGGCATAGGCCGGATTGAAGATATAGCCGACCTCGGCCTGTAGCGCGGCCTTGCTGGTGAGTTTCAGGCTGACATCACCCAACAGAGCGCCATCCTCCCGCCGAAGCACCGCCCAGCGCAAGGAACTACCATCTTCCGAGAGACACGAATTCAAGCTGGCATCGAAACGCTCTCGCAACGCCTCCGCCGACGGCGGATCGCGGTAGAGGAAACGATAGATGGAAGGCTGGGAGCGATAGGCGCTGTAGGCCTCGAAATCCTCGGGCATGAAGCCGCGAAGGATGAGACGTTCGGTGGATGCGAAGGGTTCGGCGTTCGTGAACGTCATCGAGAAGCCCGGCGGGATCATCCGAAAAGATTACCCCTCATGGCACTTCGCCGCGAGGGGTATCCAATTGCGATTTACTCTGCGTCAGCGCTGGCCAATGCTTCCAGCGTCGGCATCGAGGTGATGTTGTAGCCGGCATCGACGAAGTGGATTTCGCCGGTGACGCCTGCCGACAGGCCGGAGAGCAGATAGAGCGACGACGAGCCGACCTGGTCGATGGTCACAGACTTGCGCAGCGGCGCATTGCGCTGGTTCCACGACAGGATGGCGCGGGCGTCGGAAATGCCGGCGCCGGCCAGCGTGCGGATCGGGCCGGCGGAAATGGCGTTGACGCGGATGCCGCGCGGGCCGTAATCGGCGGCGAGGTAGCGCACGGAGGCTTCCAGAGCCGCCTTGGCGACGCCCATGACGTTGTAATTCGGGATCACCCGCGTCGAGCCGTTATAGGTCAGCGTCAGCATGCTGCCGCCGTCCGCCATCAGGTCGGCGGCGCGCTTGGCAATCTCGGTGAAGGAGAAACAGGAAATCACCATCGTGCGGGTGAAGTTGTCGCGCGTGGTGTTGGCGTAGAGGCCCTTCAGCTCGTTCTTGTCGGAAAAGCCGATGGCGTGGACGATGAAGTCCAGCTTGCCCCAGCGCGCCTTGATCTCGTCGAACACGGCGTCGACGGAGGCCAGATCCTCGACGTCGCAGGGCAGAAGGAAATCCGAGCCGACTTCGGCGGCGAGCGGCTTGACGCGCTTGCCGAGCGCTTCGCCCTGGAAGGTGAATGCCAGTTCCGCGCCTTCGGCGGCGAGCGCCTTCGAAATGCCCCAGGCAATCGAGTGATTGTTTGCGACGCCCATGATGAGGCCGCGCTTACCCTGCATGATTCCCGTCATTGCCTTATCCGTTGTAGCGCTGGAATACGAGCGTGGCATTGGTGCCGCCGAAACCGAAGGAATTGGAGAGAGCGATATCGATCTTGGCGTTGTCGATGCGCTTGCGCACGACCGGCACACCCTCGAATTCCGGGTCGAGTTCGGTGATATGGGCGCTTTCGCCGATGAAGCGCTCCTGCATCATCAGGATCGAATAGATCGATTCCTGCACGCCGGCAGCGCCGAGCGAATGGCCCGTCAGCGACTTGGTCGACTGGATCGGCGGGATTTTGCTACCGAAAACCTCACGAATAGCGCCGATTTCCTTGCTGTCGCCGACCGGGGTCGAGGTGCCGTGGGTGTTGATGTAGTCGACATCGCCCTTCACGGTGGCGAGCGCCTGACGCATGCAGCGCACCGCGCCCTCGCCCGATGGAGCGACCATGTCGTAGCCGTCGGAGGTGGCGCCGTAGCCGACGATTTCGGCATAGATCTTGGCGCCGCGCGCCTTGGCGTGTTCCAGTTCCTCGAGTACCAGCACGCCGGCGCCGCCGGCGATGACGAAGCCGTCACGGCTGGCGTCATAGGCGCGCGAGGCGGTTTCCGGGTGATCCTCGTTGAACTTGGAGGACATGGCGCCCATGGCGTCGAAGAGGTTCGACATGGTCCAGTCGAGATCCTCATGGCCGCCGGCGAACATCACGTCCTGCTTGCCCCACTGGATCATCTCGGCGGCGTTGCCGATGCAATGCGCCGAAGTCGAGCATGCCGACGAGATGGAATAATTGACACCGTAGATCTTGAACCAGGTGGCGAGCGTCGCCGAGGCCGTCGACGACATCGCCTTCGGCACGGCGAAGGGGCCGACGCGCTTCGGGCTGTTGTTCTTGCGGGTAATGTCGGCGGCTTCGATCAGCGTGCGCGTCGACGGGCCGCCAGAGCCCATGATGATACCGGTGCGCTCATTGGAGATATCGCTCTCTTCAAGGCCGCTATCGGCGAGCGCCTGCTTCATAGCGACATGGTTCCAGGCACCACCCTGCGACAGGAAGCGCATGGCGCGGCGGTCCACCAGATCGGTCGTGTCGATCTTGGGCGAGCCCCAGACCTGGCACTTGAAACCATGCTCGGCGAAATCGTTCGAAAACGAGATACCCGACTTGGCTTCGCGCAACGACGCGGTAACTTCTTGCGCATCGTTCCCAATGGATGAAACGATACCCAGACCAGTGACAACAACCCGTCTCATGTCGATGACCTTTTCTAAAACGCAGTCTTTGTGGAGGCGGCAGGGCCGCGGTTCAGGCAGCCTTGTCCTTTGACAGGCCGACGCGCAGGTCGCTCGCCTGATAAATAACTTCGCCGTCGGCTTTCAAGTAGCCATCGGCAGTCCCGAGAACAAGACGGCCGCGCATGACGCGCTTGAAGTCGATGCCGTATTCGAGGAGCTTCGTGTCTGGACGAACCATGCCCTTGAACTTCACTTCGCCGGTCGACAGCGCCATGCCGCGGCCAGGCTCGCCGAGCCAGCCGAGGAAGAAGCCGGTCAGCTGCCACATGCCGTCAAGGCCGAGGCAGCCCGGCATGATCGGATTGCCGGCAAAATGGCAGGGGAAGTACCAGTCGTCGGGACGCACGTCATATTCAGCGCGAATGTAACCCTTGTCGAAAGCACCACCGGTTTCGGAAATATCTGTAATGCGATGGACCATCAGCATCGGTGGTAGGGGAAGCTGCGCATTGCCCGGGCCGAACAATTCGCCGCGGCCGCAGGACAGGATTTCCTCATAGTTGAAGCTGGATTGTCTCGTCGTCATAAAAATTCCGTTCCCCCGCATGGATGCCGTGGATGTGAAGCTTTAGTGCAAGATCGAGGGAAAATGAAGCGTAAGCATGACACGCTCATTTTGCCGCCCGATGGCCGCACTTCGCTATATGTGGTCGTCGCATACAGGAACGCTAGGGCTGCTGCCAGTGGCAAATGCGGCAAGAGCCCTATTTTTCCGGCTATTGACAGCCTTCCCACCCCATCGAAACTATTGAAAGCAATCCGTGCAAAAGTTATATGGCTTAATCAAGAATTACAGAGATCAGGAATCCGGAGTTCCCTGAATGGCGGAAGAAGCCGAAATCGCGATCGAAACCAGGCTGCGCAATGCCGGCCTGAGGCCGACCCGACAGCGCATTGCGCTCGGCGATCTGCTTTTTGCCAAGGGTGACCGCCACCTGACCGTCGAGGAGCTTCACGAGGAAGCCGTCACCGCCGGCGTTCCGGTCTCGCTTGCCACCGTCTACAACACGCTCCATCAGTTCACCGAGGCCGGCCTGATCCGCGTGCTGGCCGTCGAAAGCGCCAAGACATATTTCGACACCAACGTTTCCGACCACCACCACTTCTTCGTCGAAGGACATAATGAAGTGCTGGATATTCCGATCAGCAATCTGACGATCGCCAATCTGCCGGAGCCGCCTGTGGGCATGGAAATCGCTCATGTCGACGTCGTCATCCGCCTGCGCCGCAAGCAGCGGTAAGCCGCAAGCTTAGTTCACATCACATCGTCGGGATGCCGGCCGGGCCTATGATGATAGGTCGGGAAGGTCCAGCCGAACCAGAGCGCACCGCCGCGCACGGCGAAGGCGGCGGCAACGCCGAGCCCTGCCGAGGCATAGAGCGGCATCATCGTCGCGTTGGCGGCAGTGAAGACGCCAGCGCCGATGAGGGCGGCGGTCACATAGATTTCCGGCCGCAGCAGCACCGAGGGCTCGTTTGCGAGCAGATCGCGCAGGATGCCGCCGAAGGTCGCCGTCAGAGCGCCGGTGACGATGGCAACCGTCGGCGAGCCCGTCGCCGCCATGCCCTTGGCAGCCCCCATGACGCAATAGGCCGACAGGCCGATGGCATCGAGCCAGATCAGCAGCCGATAGCGTGATTCGAACAGATGAGCGGTGAAGAAGACCAAAACGCCGACCAAGGCGCAGATAATGACATAGGTCGGGTTCAGCACCCAGAAGACCGGTACACGACCAAGAATGATATCCCTCAGCGTGCCGCCGCCGGTGCCGGTGACCGCGGCAAAAAACAGGAAGCCGATCAGATCGAGCTGCTTGCGCGAGGCCGCCAGCGCGCCGGTCGCGGCGAAAAGCGCGACGCCGGCATAGTCGAGAAACGAAAGAAGCGACATCGGGAACTCCAACAGAATGCCGGCGGCGATTTTGATGGAGTGAATCACGGTGGCAAGGGCCGCGCAAGCAGGCAGGTGTAAAGATGCCGAAGCGGACGCGACAACCCCCGCGGTCGCTTCGTGCTTTGGAGAGGAAACCCCGTTGAAATCCCTGCTGATCGTGATCCTCAATCTCGTCGCGTTCGTCATCCTGCCCGTCACGGCGCAAGCGCAGCAATCGCTGCTGCAGGATCCGGTGGCCTATGAGAGGGATCACTTCACCAAGCGCTGCGAGGGCCAGGCAAGCTTCGGCGACGGCTTTGCCACCGAGCGGGACTTCAACAACGACAAGCTTATGGACATCGTCGTCAACGAAGGCGAGATCAGCTGCAAGGGCGAAAAAGGCCCCGACTGCACCGACGAGGGCTGCCCCTATAATTTCTACGTCCATGTCGTCGAGGGCGGCTACATCCTCGTCGCGACGGCGCGAATCTACGGCTATGATTTCATCCAGCGCTTCGGCAACATGGTGCTGGTCATGAAAATGCATCCGCGCTTCTGCGACCGCACCGACGGTGACCCTTGCGAGATCACCGTCCGCGTTCGCGGCGTCAAATTCGTCACTATCTCGAAAAAGTAGAGCCTACGGCGTTGACGCATAGTTACGGTCAAAACGCGTAGTTACGGTCCGGGATAAAACGCCGAGGTGCGGCCGACGGCATAATAGCCGACGAGGCCGATCCACTCGCGCACGCCGGTCGACAGCAACTGCGCGTTCAGCGACGGCTGGGTGAAATCGAGGCCGAGCGTTTCCTTGCCGGTGCTGCGATAATCCACGGGCCAGGGCACGACATCGATGCCCTGCTTGCGGAAAATGCCCATGGAGCGCGGCATGTGGAAGCCGGAGGTGATCAGCAGGCAGCCGGACAGCCCGTTCTGCGCCAGCAGCTCCTTGGTATTGACGGCGTTCTCGAAGGTGGTGCGCGAGGTCTTGTCCTCGACGAGGCGATCCTTGCCGATGCCGAGCGCCGTGAAGAAACGCTCGGAGATGACGGCATCGCCCTCGTAATCACCGCCGATCGAGCCATCGCCGCCGGACACGACGATGCGCGCCTGCGGATATTTCTGCGCCAGCCGCAGGGCCTCGATCAGGCGATCACCGCCCGAATCGAGCTCATAGCCGCCGCGCACCGTCGTCACCTGGTTCTGCGTGGCGCCACCGAGCACGATCATGCATTTCAGATCCGCCGGATCGGCCGCGACACGCGGAAAACGCTCCTCCAGCCCCTGGACGACATAGGCGCCCGCGTTCGTATAAAGCGCCACAAACAGGATCAGGATCGACAGCAATGACGAGGCAAGCGCGATCCCGCGCCGGCGGACGAGGACGCTGATGAAGGCCAGCACGCCGAACAAAAAGGCCAGGGATAGCGGCTGACCGAAAATCCAGACAAGTTTGGAAAAAACGAACAAAATGTATCCTCGCGCTTTTCGAGCCGAAGCTCCAATGGGCATTGGCGGAAAACGATTCGTCTTTTCCTAGCAGATTTTTGTGCACTGCAATGTGGCTATTTCGATCTTGGTGGCGCTCTTGCATCGCGAGCGTTTTTTCGTCATAGAAACATCGTTGCTTCAGATCGAAGCTCCGTAAGCGTTTACGTCAATCAACGCGCAACCCGTCAATCGGCGCTGCGCAATTGCTCTGATTGGCATCTTACGGAGATCCACCATGCCAAACGGCAAACTCCCCAAACATTACAGCGCGGTCGTCATGCCGCTTATCCTGTCGCTGCTGATGACCTCGGTCGTCTCGGCGATCAGCATTCTGCGGTCGCAGGGCGTGACGGCTGAGGCATTCGCCCTGTGGCCATCCACCTGGGGGATTTCATGGGCAATCGCCTTCCCGGTGCTGCTGCTGTTGCTGCCTGTCGTTCGCCGCGTGACCGCCGCGATCGTCGAATCGTAATCCGGCTTGGCCGATGGACCGCAAAGGCGCTCCGTCGGCCGAAGACGCAAATGGCCGGCATATCTATTTCGATCTCTTCACCATCGACGCCGTCACCATCAGGCGCTGATTGAACCGGCGCTGCAGCGGTCGCGGGATGAAAAGCGTGGCGAATGCAAGGGCAAGCGCGACCATCGACACCAGCCAAAGCGCATGCGAGCCAAAGGCGCTGGCCAGAAGCGCGCCGAGGATGGCGCCGATAATCATGCCGCTCCAGGGCACGATCTGCACCGTCCAGGCGAAATCGCGGTCGCCGAGGATAAAGCGGCCGATCCCGCGCCCGAAGCGGGACAGCGCGCCGGTAACATAGGTGAGCCCGATCGGCAGGCCCTCGATGTGCTCGACGGTGGCATTGACCATGCCCATGGCCAGCACGACCAGATAGAACTGCACGAGGATCAGCGACGGCACCTCGAAACCGGCTGCCAGCGCCAGCAGGATGCTGACGCAGGCCAACACGACAAAGGCCCGCCGATCGGCGGCATGGGCAACGACGATCCCCAGCGCGTTGCCGCCGATAAAGGTGACGATCGCCGCAAACAGCACTGCGGCATGGCCGAAATCCCCCGTCCCAAGCGCAATCGCCGCCCGCGTCGTATTGCCGGTCATGAAGGACACGAAGTTCCCAGTCAGCATGAGCCCCACCGCATCGGTCATCCCGGCAATAAAGGAGATCGAGGCAACGAGCAGAAACCCCGTCACCGTACGACGGGTCTTGATGAGGCGACGGCGACGCTGTCTGGTCATGGTCGAATCGGATGGGTTGATGGGACGGTGGAGGCTAGCATGAAGTGGGTGGGATGCGGAGGGGTTGATCGAGGTGAGTGTGCGGGTGGTGGTGAATTGGATACGAAGCTACAGCCTCTTCTTCGCGAAAGCCCGCCCTGAGCCGGATTTCAGATATTTTTCGAATGCGAGCGCCTGCGCCTCATCGGAAAAAGCGATGTAGGTCTTGAGGGAGCAAGGAGCGTATTTTGAGGTATGCGGGACCTCCTTGGAATTATGCTTTGCCAAGCGAGCTTTCAGTCGCCCGTCACCCAGACGTAGTGATGGTCAGGAGCCTCAATGCTCGTGAGGATGTAGACATACTTCACGCAGAGGCATGATAGTGCGTCCGAGCAAGTACGCAACCATAGCGATACATTATTGCTTCTGACAGTAATAGCAATCTTCGAAAGGATGAGAGAAGAGTTTGCATCGAGTGGAGAAAACCCCGCTTACGTTGCTTCGCAACTTCAGCGCGGCAGCCTTCGCTACCTTCTCGCCTTCAGCCCATCAAACCCTCCGGGCTTGCCGAGCCGAAGCTCGCAGAGCGAAGGTTGGTGGAGCTAAGCGGGATCGAACCGCTGACCTCTTGCATGCCATGCAAGCGCTCTCCCAGCTGAGCTATAGCCCCATCAAGATGGTGCCGGTTGAACCGGCCCTGGGTCCCTTCGAAGCGTTTCGCCCGTCGGGGTGGCGGCTTATTACTTCTGGTTTTTACAGATAGCAAGCCGAAATTTTCGGCCCGGAAAACTTTTCTTGCTTTACCGGGCCGACTGTCCGCAAATCAAACGTCGTCGTCGTCGCCGGTCACGCCGATGATGTCGCTCATGTCGTCATCATCTTCGTCTTCGTCGGCTTCGAGGAAGGTGTCGTCGTCATCGTCGCCGATTTCGACATCGTCATCGCCGATATCCGGGATCTCGTCGCCGGCAACCGCCTCATCGGCGTCCTCCAGCGAGACCAGCTCGACCTCGGTGTTTTCGGTATCGACTTCAGCCACTTCCTCTTCTTCCGGAACTTCCTTGGCAGCGGAGGTTTCCTCGAAGTAGGACAGGGGCCAGGACTTGCCGGTATAGGGCGAGACGACCGGGTCCCGGTTCAGGTCATAGAATTTCTTGCCGTTGTCCGGATCGGTACGTTTTGTTCCAAGTTCCGCTTTCGCCACTGTCAAAGCCTCATGAATGGCCGAATCAATATTCGGCAAGCCGGGAAAGCCGGCCTTTTAAGGGAAATTATCAGCCGGTCCCCTTAATCGTTACCGCAGGCCCTGTCAAAGCCAAACTTTATATACAGCAAGAAGGGTTTTCCCCGCATACCGGGATGACCCGGCAACATCTCTGTGATATCGAGCCCGCGTGAACCGCAGGGCAGCTGGCGCAACCGGACCGAAGTCAGCGATAATGCGGCATAGATAACGGCATTGCAAAGGAATTGCCCATGCCGCACGACACTCATTCGCGGCCCGCGACAGCGCGCCGTTCGACCAATCTTTCCGGCACCATCCGCGTTCCTGGCGACAAATCCATTTCGCACCGCGCCTTCATGTTCGGCGGCCTCGCCTCCGGCGAAACCCGTATCACCGGCCTGCTCGAGGGCGAGGATGTGCTCAACACCGGCAAGGCCATGCGGGCCATGGGCGCCAAGATCGAGAAGGCCGGCGACGAATGGATCATCAAGGGCGTCGGCAACGGCGCACTGCTGGCCCCTGAGGCTCCCCTCGACTTCGGCAATGCCGGCACCGGCAGCCGCCTGACCATGGGTCTTGTCGGCGTCTATCATTTCGAATCCACCTTCATCGGCGATGCCTCGCTCTCCAAACGGCCAATGGGCCGCATCCTCGATCCGCTCCGGCAGATGGGCGTGCAGGTCAAATCGAGCGAGGGCGACCGGCTGCCGGTGACGCTGCATGGACCCGAGACCGCCAATCCGATCACCTACCGCGTGCCGATGGCCTCGGCGCAGGTGAAATCCGCCGTGCTGCTCGCCGGCCTCAATGCGCCGGGGATCACCTCCGTCATCGAGCCGGTCATGACCCGCGACCATACGGAAAAGATGCTGGCCGGCTTCGGCGCCGAACTTTCGGTTGAGACCGATCGCGACGGCGTTCGCATCATCCGCCTTCAGGGCCAGGGCAAGCTTTTCGGCCAGACCATCGACGTTCCAGGCGACCCCTCCTCGAATGCCTTTCCGCTGGTCGCAGCATTGATCGTTGCCGGCTCCGACATCACCATCCGCAACGTGCTGATGAACCCGACCCGCACCGGCCTGATCCTGACGCTGCAGGAGATGGGCGCCGATATCGAGATCCTCGACAAGCGCCTTGCCGGCGGCGAGGATGTCGCGGATCTGCGCGTGCGGTCCTCGGCGCTCAAGGGCGTCACGGTGCCGGCCGAGCGGGCGCCGTCGATGATCGACGAATATCCGGTCCTCGCCGTTGCCGCCGCCTTTGCCGAGGGCACGACGGTCATGCTGGGTCTGGAAGAACTGCGGGTCAAGGAATCCGATCGTCTCTCGGCGGTTGCCGAAGGGCTGACGCTCAACGGCGTCGATTGCACCGAAGGCGAGGCTTCGCTAACTGTGCGGGGCCGGCCGGATGGGAAAGGTCTCGGCAATGCCGGCGGCGAGGTCAAGACCCATCTCGACCACCGCATCGCGATGAGTTTCCTCGTGATGGGGCTCGCCTCGGAACATCCGGTCAAGGTCGACGACAGCGCGATGATCGCCACCAGCTTTCCGGAGTTTTTCGATCTGATGGCGGAACTTGGCGCCGATATGGACGTGGAAGGAAGCATATCTCCGTGACGACACCGTTTACGATCGCCATCGACGGACCGGCCGCGGCAGGCAAGGGAACCTTGTCGCGCCGGATTGCCGACCAGTATGGTTTCCACCATCTCGACACCGGCCTGATCTATCGGGCAACGGCCAAGGCCCTGCTCGATGCCGGTCTGCCGCTTAATGACGAGGCCATGGCGGAGGCGATGGCGCGCAAGGTTGATTTTGGCGGGCTCGACCGTGCCGTGCTGTCAAAACACGAGATCGGCGAGGCGGCCTCGAAGGTCGCCGTCATGCCGGCGGTGCGCCGGGTATTGGTCGAGGCGCAACGCGCCTTTTCGCGCAAGGAGCCGGGCACGGTTCTCGACGGGCGCGACATCGGCACCGTCATCCGCCCGGATGCGCCGGTGAAGATCTATGTCACGGCCTCGGCCGAGGTTCGCGCAAAGCGGCGTTACGACGAAATCGCCGATGCCGGCGGCAGTGCCGATTATCAGGCGATTTTCGAGGACGTGAAACGTCGCGACGAGCGCGATATGGGCCGGGCCGACAGCCCCTTGCGGCCGGCGGAAGACGCGCACTTGCTTGATACCTCGGAAATGAGTATAGAAGCGGCGTTTCAGGCGGCAAAGTCGATCATCGACGCCGCTCTGAGCCGAAATGCCTAACATGCGAGCGGCTTTCGCGTGCCTTGCGCACGAAGCCGCCGATTTTTAGAAGCCTGACATTCCGTCCAAGCGCCGGATAGCTTTCCCAAGGGAAGGCGGACTGGATGCAGGCCTGTTCAACACAAACCACCGGCGCATCAGTGTCCAAAATGCATAATAAGGACACGCCAGGAGATTTTATGTCTGTAGCTACCCCCTCTCGCGAAGATTTCGCAGCTCTTCTCGAAGAGTCCTTTGCCAAGAACGACCTGGCCGAAGGCTATGTCACCAAGGGCATCGTCACCGGCATCGAGAAGGACGTCGCAGTTGTCGACGTCGGCCTCAAGGTCGAAGGCCGCATCGCACTGAAGGAATTCGGTGCACGCGCCAAGGACGGCACGCTCAAGGTTGGCGATGAAGTCGAAGTTTACGTCGAGCGTATCGAAAACGCGCTGGGCGAAGCCGTTCTGTCGCGCGAAAAGGCTCGCCGCGAAGAAAGCTGGATCAAGCTCGAAGCCAAGTTCGAAGCTGGCGAACGCGTTGAAGGCGTCATCTTCAACCAGGTCAAGGGCGGCTTCACCGTCGATCTCGACGGCGCTATCGCCTTCCTGCCGCGCTCGCAGGTCGATATTCGTCCGATCCGCGACGTGACCCCACTGATGCACAACCCGCAGCCCTTCGAAATCCTCAAGATGGACAAGCGCCGCGGCAACATCGTGGTTTCCCGCCGTACGGTTCTGGAAGAATCCCGTGCCGAGCAGCGTTCTGAAATCGTTCAGAACCTCGAAGAAGGCCAGGTTGTTGACGGCGTCGTCAAGAACATCACCGATTACGGTGCGTTCGTTGACCTCGGCGGCATCGACGGCCTGCTGCACGTCACCGACATGGCATGGCGCCGTGTGAACCATCCGTCGGAAATCCTGTCCATCGGCCAGCAGGTCAAGGTACAGATCATCCGCATCAACCAGGAAACCCACCGTATCTCGCTCGGCATGAAGCAGCTCGAGAGCGATCCGTGGGATGGCATCCAGGCCAAGTATCCGGAAGGCAAGAAGATTTCCGGTACCGTTACGAACATCACCGACTACGGTGCGTTCGTCGAGCTGGAGCCGGGCATCGAAGGCCTGATCCACATCTCGGAAATGTCCTGGACCAAGAAGAACGTACACCCCGGCAAGATCCTGTCCACGAGCCAGGAAGTCGAAGTGGTCGTTCTCGAAGTCGATCCGACCAAGCGCCGTATCTCGCTCGGCCTGAAGCAGACGCTCGAAAATCCGTGGGCTGCATTCGCCCGCAACCATCCGGCCGGCACCGAAGTCGAAGGCGAAGTCAAGAACAAGACCGAATTCGGCCTGTTCATCGGCCTCGACGGCGATGTGGACGGCATGGTGCACCTCTCCGACCTCGACTGGAACCGTCCGGGCGAACAGGTCATCGAGGAGTTCAACAAGGGTGATGTCGTCAAGGCCGTCGTTCTCGACGTCGATGTCGACAAGGAACGCATCTCGCTCGGCATCAAGCAGCTCGGCAAGGATGCAGTCGGCGAAGCCGCTGCTTCTGGCGACCTGCGCAAGAATGCAGTCGTTTCCTGCGAAGTTATCGCAGTCAACGACGGCGGCATCGAAGTGAAGCTCGTCAGCCACGACGACATCACCTCGTTCATCCGCCGCGCCGATCTGTCGCGTGACCGTGACGAACAGCGTCCGGAGCGTTTCTCGGTCGGTCAGGTTGTCGACGCTCGCGTCACCAACTTCTCCAAGAAGGACCGCAAGATCATGCTGTCCATCAAGGCTCTGGAAATCGCAGAAGAGAAGGAAGCAGTTGCTCAGTTCGGTTCGTCCGACTCGGGCGCTTCGCTCGGCGACATCCTGGGTGCGGCTCTGAAGAACCGCGGCGCCGAATAATCCTCGGCAAGCCTGATAGAAATAGAAAACCCGCCGGAGCGATCCGGCGGGTTTTTGTTTGAGCTTCTTGTGGCCCGGCTATTTCATTCCCAACCGACCATGCGCCGATAGAAATCGAAGGCGTGATCGGACAGAGGATCGACCGGCGCGGGAGCCGGCAGCGCTGCTATTTTCGGCGCAACAGGTATGGCCGAAGCGGAAATCACTTCAACATTGGCGTCCTCGGCGGCTGGATCGGCGGCAGCAGCAGCCGGTTGATCCGCCTCCTCGGGCGGGGATTCGTCCTCGCTGTCGTCGCGCGCCGTCTCTCCGCCCTGCCCCTGTTCGCGCTCCTCATCGACCAGGTCGACGCGATCGACCCGTTTCGGATCGTCCTCGGTGGGGGTATCAGCCGGAAGGTAATGTGCGATCGCGAAGGGAATGCCGAGCAGCGGAGCGATCGTCGTTCCCGTCTGCGCCACGGCCTCCGACATATCCATGATCGTCATCGCCGGCACATTACCCTGCGATTTTACGGGAAGTGCGGCGGCCGGTGCAGTCTGCGCCTCCTCGGAGGAAGCCGCGGTCTGGCCCGCCAAGGCGGCGGCGAGGTTCCTGAGGCTCTCGTCACGGACCGTCTGCGGTAATGGTTGCAGATCCTGCTGACCGGCGGCAAGCGCCTGCGCAATGACCCGTTCGGCAAGCGGCATATCGCTCCGGGTGACCTGCGGAAGATCGGGGCCGGTCACATCAATCGCGGGGCTGATGACGACCTGCAGCCCTTGCTTGATATCGGCCTGTAGTTGCTGGATGTCACGCGGCACCGGCGGTGGCGTGAGGGGAGATCTGATCAAGGCGATTTCGGTCGGAAGCTTTGCTTCGCCCACCGCCGCCAGAGGCAGCGATGCGGTGGGGAGTGCCTTGTCTTCGACGATGACGGCAATCTGCGGAAGGACACCCCGTTCAGCAGCGGGCATGCTTGCGGCCTGCGGCGTCGCACTGACCTGCGGATTTGGAGCGGTTTGCGGCATCACGGCGGCCTCCAGCTCATGCATGGCCTCCGGAACCGGGATCACTACGGGACCGGCAATTGTCTGGAGGATAGTCGTCGCTGCCTGCTGCGGAGCCTGAGCGGAAGGCGTCGAAGGAGAGGCGGTAACAGGCGTGGGAGATGGCGCTGCCATCTTCTCGGGCAAGGCCGACGGGGCTGTCGTTGCCGTATTGGTGGCAGCCGCCTCCGAGGTCTTCGGCATCGCCTGCGCCGGGATCGGGGTCTGCTGCCCGACCGCATCTGGTTCTCCGGCATTCTGGCCATAGGAATTGACGACTGCCCTGATGACCGCATCTGGCTCCTGCGTCAGGGATGCATCCAGACTGACGGCGATCTGCACCGCTTTCGGGCTATCCGGATTGTCGAGGGCTTCAGCAAGCAGCGGCAGAGGAACCGGCGTTTTCATCTGCGCATTCAACTGTTGCTGGGCGGCGGCAAGTTGCTGGGGTGGCAGGCTTCGGATTGCATCGACCAGCCGCTGCGCCAGGGCAGCATTGCTCTCGCCGGGCTCGCGCGGAACGTTCAGCGCCACGCTGGCGGCGTCGATGGCCGACAGCAGGCTTTCGAACATCCGCTCGCGTGCCACAGCCAGCAGCATGTTCAGCTTGCCTCCGGCGCTGGCGTTCACCGCACTCGACAGAACCGCAACCGGCGTCGCGGCAGCCTGGACGCTGGATGTTTCGGCGGTGGCAACCACCGGCTTCTCAATGGACGCACCCACAACGGAAACTGCGGCAACGGGAGACAACATGACATGCTCCTCTGTCTGGCAAGACGGTGTTGGAAGCGGGAGGCAGGTTCAGTCAAGGTCCGCTCATGCGGCCGGTCGCTATTCGAACGCCGGAAGCCGGCAAGGCAACACAAGAAGGCGCCGATCGAATGCATGCAATCAGAGGCAGAATAGCAGCGCGTTTCTTAACAGATTGCTAAAGAAAAGCCGGTCCAGCGGAAGCGGCACCGGCTTTTTCAGTCGTTTTGTCTTTTGGCGCGGCTGATCAGCTATGCGCGAAAATATCGGCCTCTTCCCAGCCGAGGAGATCGAGCTTGGCGCGGGTCGGGAGAAAGGCGAAGCAGGCTTCCGCATGTTCCATGCGGCCATCGCGTACGAGACGTGCCGTCAGCTTGTCGCGCAACGCATGCAGGTAGAGGACGTCTGAGGCGGCATATTCGAGCTGCGCCGGCGACAGCTTCTCTGCCGCCCAGTCGGAAGACTGCTGCGCCTTGGAAATATCGACCTCGAGCAGTTCCTTGAGATTGTCCTTCAGGCCGTGACGGTCGGTATAGGTGCGGCAGAGGCGTGAGGCGATCTTTGTGCAGAAGACCGGCGTGGTGGTGACGCCGAAGGTATGGAACAGTACGGCGATATCGAAGCGGCCGTAGTGGAAGATTTTCTGGCGGGTCGTATCGGCGAGCATGGCGACGAGATTGGGCGCTTGGCTCTGGCCCGAGGCGATGCGGATGATATCAGCGGTGCCGTCGCCCGGCGAAAGCTGCACAACACAGAGCCGGTCGCGGCGGGGGATGAGGCCAAGGGTTTCGGTGTCGATGGCTATGGCGCCGGTATAGCGGGCGGCATCGGCGGCGGAAATATCGCCTTCGTGATAGCGGATGGTGGCGGCCATGAAACTCTCCGGGCTTACTATCGGCTGAAACTTGTTATCGTCCTGTTTTATAGAACAGGCAGGGATATAGCGATACCGCGCGAGGCCTAGAATGTCGGCGGCGTATTGATCCAGAGCAATATGGTCTCGCCGTCGTGACGGTTGCGCCAGGAATGGTCGCGGCGGCTTTCGAAGTAGAGCGAATCGCCCGGCATCAGATCGAAGAACTGGTCGTTGTCGAGCACCAGCTCCAGCCGGCCGGCGAGAATATGGATGAACTCCTCACCGTCATGTCGATAGGCGCCTTCGCTGGTGGCGCCAGGCGCCAGGACGAAGCGATGGCAATCCATCATCGTCCGCCCCTCGGCGAGAAGCTGGACGGTCACGCCCGGCGTCGTTTCCGGCCAGGCACGCCATTCGCCCGACCGGATCAGCACTGGCACGTCCTCGCGCTCCTCGCCCGACAGCCGCGAGACCGTCGTGCCATAATAATCGGCGAGATCGTGCAGGGTCTTGAAGCTCACGCCCTGCGAAGTCCGCTCCAGCGTCGATAGTGTCGAGGATGTAACGCCCATGTCGGCGGCGACCTGATCCAGCGTCTTGCCGGCCGCATGACGGAGCGCCCGCAGCTTGCGGCCAATGCCGGAGGACGCCGCCTGCTCGCCATTCTCCGTACCCGGCAGGGTCGCGTCTTCCGTCTCCAGGGCTTCGCGGATCGCGGCGGGATTGAGCCCGCGCTCGGCGCGAAACCAGGAAATCCGCTTCAGCCGCGCGACGTCCTCGGCGCTATACTGGCGGTGTCCGGTGTCGGAGCGGCTGGGAACGACCAGACCCTGGCTCTCCCATAGCCTGAGCGTTGAAGCCGACACTCCCGCCAGACGCGCCGCCTCCGCCACCTTGTAGCGCACGGGCTCGATGCTGTTCATTTGCCAATGATTCCTGATCTTAGTCTTTTGATTTGCTTAGCATGGATGGCCGGCTTGCGTGAGCCTCGACCGCTTTCTTGTCACCCCTACAAAATGCCGCTTGATATCTTGCAGGAAAAATGTAGGAATTTTTCTAAAGAACTTGCAGAAGTTCTGCAAGATAATTCGAACTTTCTTATCCCTGGAGAACAGCGCGATGACCCTGACAGACCGGAAGAACGCCGCCATTTCCCGCGGCGTCGGCATGACCACGCAGATCTATGCCGACCGGGCTGAAAATTCGGAGATCTGGGACAAGGATGGGCGCCGCTACATCGACTTTGCCTCCGGCATCGCCGTCGTCAATACCGGCCATCGCCATCCCCGCGTCATCGCCGCCGTCAAGGAGCAGCTCGACCGCTTCACCCACACCTGCCATCAGGTCGTGCCCTATGAAAACTATGTGCATCTTGCCGAGCGCCTCAACGCCCTGACGCCGGGCGATTTCGCCAAGAAGACCATCTTCGTCACCACCGGCGCCGAAGCGGTCGAGAATGCCATCAAGATCGCCCGCGCCGCCACCGGCCGTTCGGCCGTCATCGCCTTTGGCGGCGGCTTCCATGGCCGCACCTTCATGGGCATGGCGCTGACCGGCAAGGTCGTGCCCTACAAGGTCGGTTTCGGCTCGATGCCGGGCGACGTCTTCCATGCGCCCTTCCCGGTGCCGCTGCACGGCGTTACCGTCGAGCAGTCACTCGCCGCACTGAAAAAGCTGTTTGCCGCCGATGTCGACCCGCAGCGTGTTGCCGCCATCATCATCGAGCCGGTGCAGGGCGAAGGCGGTTTTTACTCGGCGCCCGCCTCCTTCATGAAGGCACTTCGGGAACTTTGCGACCAGCACGGCATTCTGCTCATTGCCGATGAAGTACAGACCGGCTTTGCCCGTACCGGCAAGATGTTCGCCATGGACCATCACGAGGTCGCACCTGATCTCATGACGATGGCAAAGAGCCTTGCCGGCGGCTTCCCGCTGGCCGCCGTCACCGGCCGGGCCGAAATCATGGATGCGCCGGGACCGGGTGGCCTCGGCGGCACCTATGGCGGCAATCCGATCGGCATCGCCGCCGCTCATGCCGTGCTCGATGTCATCGTCGACGAGGACCTCTGCAACCGCGCCAACCAGCTCGGTTCGCGACTGAA
The DNA here is from genome assembly GCF_000696095.1 of Rhizobium rhizogenes NBRC 13257. Taxonomy (GTDB): domain Bacteria; phylum Pseudomonadota; class Alphaproteobacteria; order Rhizobiales; family Rhizobiaceae; genus Rhizobium; species Rhizobium rhizogenes. Next base: position 68,574 of record NZ_BAYX01000022.1, read on the forward strand.
ACAACGGCTGGAATCGCTGCGCGACAAGGTGCCGGAGATCGTCGACATTCGCGGACCAGGCTTCATGAACGCCATTGAGTTCAACGATGCGACGACGAAACTGCCGAGCGCCGACTTCGCCAATAAGGTACGGCTGATCGCCCTCGACAAGGGCCTGATCCTGCTCACCTGCGGCGTCCACGGCAATGTCATCCGCTTCCTCTCGCCGATCACCATTCAGGACGGCGTATTCAGCGAGGCGCTCGACATTCTGGAAGCCTCGATGCTGGAAGCAAGCGCCGGCAAATAACGGCGCTTGCGCCAATCCTATTCCCAGAACGCCCGGCGAGATAGCCGGGCAATATCCTCTCCGGAGTGCATATCATGACCTTCACGACCGCAATGACCAAGCATGTTCCCTTCTCCTCGCCCTTCCTGCGCGATGCCGGCTACATCAACGGCGTCTGGACCGCCGGCGGTGCGACGAAGACCTTCGATGTCATCAACCCGGCAACCGGCGAAGTGCTGGCGAGCCTGCCCGATATGGGCGCTGCCGAGACCACCGCAGCGATCGACGCGGCCTATGCCGCGCAAGCCGCCTGGGCTGCCCGCCCGGCCAAGGAACGCAGCGCCATCCTGCGCAAATGGTTCGACCTGATGGTCGCCAATGCCGACGAGCTTGGCGCCATCCTGACGGCGGAAATGGGCAAGCCCTTGCCCGAGGCCAAGGGCGAGATCCTTTATGCCGCTTCCTATGTTGAATGGTACGCGGAAGAGGCCAAGCGCATCTATGGCGAGACCATTCCGGCTCCCTCCAACGACAAGCGCATGCTCGTTATCCGGCAGCCGGTCGGCGTCGTCGGCACGATCACCCCCTGGAACTTCCCGGCGGCGATGATCGCCCGCAAGGTTGCACCGGCGCTTGCCGTCGGCTGCACAGTGGTCTCCAAGCCCGCCGAGCAGACGCCGCTGTCGGCAATCGCGCTCGCGGTGCTGGCTGAGCAGGCCGGCATTCCCGCCGGCGTGTTCAACGTCATCGTCGGCGTCGACGGCCCGGCGATCGGCCGCGAGCTCTGCGGCAATGCCAAGGTACGCAAGATCAGCTTCACCGGCTCGACCGAAGTCGGCCGTATCCTGATGCGCCAGTGCTCCGACCAGATCAAGAAAGTCAGCCTCGAGCTCGGCGGCAATGCCCCGTTCATCGTCTTCGACGACGCCGATCTCGACGCCGCCGTTGAAGGGGCGATCGCCTCGAAATACCGCAATGCCGGCCAGACCTGTGTCTGCGCCAACCGCATCTATGTCCAGTCGAACGTCTATGACGCCTTCGCGGCCAAGCTCGCCGCCAAGGTGGCCGAGCTTGCGGTCGGCGATGGCTTTACGCCCGGCGTTGCCATCGGCCCGCTGATCGACGAGCAGGGCATCGCCAAGGTCGAGGATCATGTCCGCGATGCCGTATCGAAGGGTGCAAAGGTGCTGACCGGCGGCAAGCGCATCGAGGGCGCCGGCACCTTCTTCACGCCGACCATTCTGACCGGTATCGACCGTACCATGAAGGTCGCCCGGGAAGAGACCTTCGGCCCCGTCGCGCCGCTCTTCCGCTTTGAGACAGTGGACGATGTGATCGCGCAGGCGAACGACACCGAATTCGGCCTCGCCGCCTATTTCTTCGCCGGTGATCTGAAGAAGGTCTGGCGGGTTGCCGAGGCGCTGGAATACGGCATGGTCGGCATCAACACCGGCCTGATGTCGGCGGAAACCGCGCCCTTCGGCGGTATCAAGCAATCCGGTCTTGGCCGCGAAGGCTCGCGCCACGGCGCCGACGACTATCTCGAGATGAAGTATCTCTGCATCGGCAATCTCTAGGGCGCCGTGCAGTCAAGATGAAGCATCGTAGCCGGCTAACTATGTCGTCGTGATGAGGACGCGGCCCTGCCACAGCCGGGCCGCTGTCAGCTTTCCGGAATAGAAGGCGCCGGTATCGATGTTGAGCCGCAGCCCATCCGCGTCGGCTTCCTTTACCGGCGTGTGACCGTGAATGATCAGTTTCGGCAGCGGCTGCGCGCTGTCGTGGAAGCGTGAGCGGATGTAGACAAGATCGTCATCCGCCTGCTCCGCGATCGGCAGGTCCGGATCGATCCCGGCATGAACGAACAGCGCCTCCGGCGTGTCGAGCAGGATCGGCAGGCTGCGGAGGAAATTGATATGGTCGTCGGGCAGCCAGGTCCGGATGAAGGTATCGAGCTTCTTCTGCTGGGGATATTGCTGGCGCAAGGTATGGATATCCGCACCGTAGGACTTCAGCGTCGCGTCGCCGCCGAGCGCCACCCAGTCGTCCAGCGATATGTCTCCGTCGATATAGTCGAGCATCGCCATTTCGTGATTGCCGGTGAGGCAGACCCGGTCGAAACCATTGGGCGGTGGCGCCATCAGCCGGCCAATGACCCGCGCCGAGGCGGGACCCCGATCGATATAGTCGCCGAGCATGACGATCAGCTTGCGGCCGGGCAGCGTGGCGGCATCGGTGAAAATCTTGCGCTCCAGCGCGCTCAGGAGATCGTAGCGTCCATGCACGTCGCCGATCACATAGGTAGGCATATTCAGGAGATCGAGCCGCTCACGCCGACGCTGCTGGCCGAAGCCACGCGTCATTTTTTCGCGTATCGTATTTGCCACCATGAAACTCTCTCATCGAAGTATCAGCATCCCGAGCGCTCTACCCCATATCTGCAGGAACGATCGAAAAACGACGATTCTTTGCCGAGCCATGGACATAAACGCTTCTGTCAGCCCTCTACCTCGCCTCAAGCCGTCAAGAAAACGTTACCTTGCGGCAAAGCGTCCTGAATGTGCTCATTTCGCATGGCAAAAGTTGACATGATGTACCCACAATCCTATCGCGCTCGATAAGCCAAGAGGAGGACTTTTCATCGCTACGACCATTACCAGGCTCGGCCTTGCCGCCGTTCTCGCCCTCGGACTTGCCGGACAGGCCTTTGCGCATGCGCATCTGAAATCGGCGGCACCCGCCGACAAAAGCACGGTCACAAGCTCGCCCAGCGAGCTGGACCTGACCTTCACGGAGAGCCTGAACCTCAAATTCTCCGGCGTCAAACTGACGGGTCCGGACAAAACAGCCGTCAAGCTTGGTGATCCCGGGCTCACACGGAATGACAAAGTTCTGATAGTTCCCGTTTCTAGCCCCCTTGGCTCCGGCACCTACACGGTCGAATGGCATGTCCTTTCCACCGATGGCCATAAGACCAATGGCAGCTACACCTTCACCGTAAAACCTTGATCGACCCGGATACAGCGCTGGCGGCATGCCGGTTCCTTCACGATGCATCACTGATGCTTCTGTGGGGCACCTCGGCCTATCTTTGCCTCATGGTGCCGAAAGTCCTGGCTGACAGGGTCTGGCAGATGTTCGCTGGCACATCGGTCGTCACGGCTTTGCTTGCCGGCGCGACAGCCTTCGTGTCGCTGCCGCTTGCAGCCGCCAGCATCGGCAACGGCTGGAACGACGCCATCAATGCCGGCACGCTCCACGCGGTCTTGTTCGAGACGACGGTGGGGCAAGCCTGGCTCGCACAGGCTGTGGCCGCCCTTATCGTTCTTCTCGCCCTGCCGCTGCCGGGGCGTAGGCGTCATCGAGGTATTGCACTGGGCTCCGGTCTCGGCCTTGCAGCCCTCGTCCTGACCGGGCATGCCTCGATGCATGAGGGATGGCTGAGGATGGCGCATCGCGCCAACGATATGCTGCACGTTCTGGCCGGTGGCGGCTGGTTGGGCGCGCTGGTACCGCTGATCCCCATTCTCCGGCTTCTGAGCCAGCCTGAATATCGAGTTGAGGCGCTGCTCGCACTGCGACGTTTCTCCACGGCCGGGCATGTTGCCGTCGCAATGGTCATTATCTCCGGCATCGTCAATACGACGCTGATCCTCAAACATCTGCCAACGGACTGGTCGTCGCCCTATCAAGCGCTGCTTGGCCTCAAGATCGCGCTTGTCGCCGGCATGAGCCTGCTGGCGATCGTCAATCGCTATGTTCTCGTGCCGCGCATCGGGCATGATCAGGCGCGGGCGCTGAATGCCATCCGCCTCGGCAGCATCGCCGAGATCGTCCTCGGTATCGCCGTTATCGCATTGGTCGCCGTCTTCGGCATGCTCGAGCCGGTCTGACCGTCAGGCTGACAGCAACTTCACCACCGCCTGAACAGCTTCGGCATCCCCCGTCTTCGGCCTGTATTCAAGGCCCACACTGCCCTCGTAACCATGGGCAAACAGCCAGTTCAGCCGCTGGACCAAATCGATCTCGCCCGTACCCGGATCGTTGCGGCCGGGGTGATCGGCGACATGGACATGGACGATGCGATCGACGCGTCTGCCGATGGCATCCTCCGTTCGCTCTCCCATCACGGCCGAATGGTAGATGTCGTAAACGATGCCCACTTCCGGCCGGCCGACCTCGTCGACGATATCGAGACCTTCCACCGTCGAGGACAGATAGTAGCCGGCATGATCGACCAGCGTGTTCAGCGGTTCGAGGCCGAGGCGCACGCCCGAACCTTTGAGAATATCGGCACCGGCACGCAGGGCGGAGACCAAGGCGGCGCGCTGCTCGACGCGCGAAAATTCCGGCAGATCGTCTCCCGCCTGCGCGATCAGAACCGGAGCGCCGAGGCGCTGGGCCACGCCGACGGATGCCCGCAAGCCCTCCAGCCAAGCCTCCTTGTTAGCCGGATTCGTCAGCGCAATCATCGGCTCGGCGACAATGCCGGCAACCGCGATGCCTGTTTCAGAGATCGCCGATGCGATAGCATCCAGATCCTTGTTCGCCCAGCGCCAGAACTCGACCGCGTTGAGACCGGCCGCGTGCGCCAGCCGGATACGATCAGCGAAATCATCGCCCTCGCGGGCAAACAGCCACTCGATACACGCCGAAAATTGCCTCATGAAATTCTCCTCTCCAAACAAGCCTTGAGGAGTGCGACAGATCGACGGCGGCGGCAAGGGGCTCCGTAGCTAGAATTGCGGGGCCGGTCGTCGCATCGGGGGCCGGACGGCCTCGACGTTCATCGCGGTCAGGACCCGCATGTCGCGGCGGAAGTCCGAGGGCGTCATGCCGGCAATATGGCGGAAGGACTTGTTGAAGGCGCTGATCGAGCCGAAACCGCTGTCCATCGCCACCTGCAGCACATTGGCACCATCGCGCATCAGCATCGCCTGGGCGCGCGACAGGCGCAGCAGGTTCACATATTTACTGAGCGTCATGCCAGTGCATTTCTTGAAGAGGTTCATCGCATATTTCGGATGCAGGTCCGCCGCCTTGGCGATATCAACCGTATCGATGTCGTGCAGGAAATTGCCGGCGATGAAATCACACATCCGCGCCAGGCTGCGGGACGATTGCGGATGCACCTGCCCACCCATTTCGGGCTCCCGTTTTTCCGGCAGCATGAGATAGGGCTCGAAGGCGATGCGCTCCAGGCGCAGCAGAAGTTCGGCGACCGCATGGCCGGCCTTGGCCGGATCGCCGGAGACGGCATAGCGATGCCAGCGCGCGAAATTCTCGTTGTCGGCAGCATCCGTCGCAGACGTCACCAGGATCTGGCCTCGCATCAGTCGGCCGGAAATATCAAGCGGCAGGCGCATACGGAAAAAATGCACCAGCGGCAGATGCGCGCCAGCATAGATCGAATCCTCCGACGAATCATCCATCTGATGCGGCTGGCCGCCCCAGAACAGACAGATATCGCCAGCCTGGAGCTGAACTTCATGATCGTTCATGCGGTAATGCACGGTGCCACGCATGATATAGTTGATCTCGACCTGCGCATGCCAATGCGGCTTCGCCATCAAGGGAGGATGGGTGTGAAACATCTGCAGGGTGGTCGGCAGCCCTTCGATGCTGCTCGCACCCGGCTGATAGACCGCTCGATCACCCACCTTACTTTTCGCCAAGTCAATGTTCCCTTTTTAGGAGACAGAAGCGTACCGACAGATAGTTTAAGCGTGTTCGTTAGAGGACGGCAATTGAAAAGGGAGGATTTTCAATGCGTTTAAAACTTCTTGGCGCGACTACGCTCGCCGCCATGCTTGCTTCCGGCTCCGCATTCGCCGAGCAAACCACCATTACCGTCTGGAGCTGGAACGTCGCCGCATCGGCGCTGAAATCCACGCTTGAGGGCTTCAACAAAAAATATCCGGATATCAAGGTCGATGTGCAGGACATCGGCAACCCGCAGGTCTTCGACAAGATGCTGCCCGCTTGCGCCGCCGGTGGCGACGGTCTGCCGGACATCATGTCGATCGAGAACCACAAGGCCTCGATCTTCTGGAACCGTTTCCCGGACTGCCTGACCGATCTGACGAAGCTCGGTTATACGGACGAACTCAAGAAGCAGTTCCCGGATTTCAAGCGCGCCGAGCTCGAAGTCGGCGATGCCGCCTATGCCATGCCCTGGGATTCTGGTCCGGTCGCGGTGTTCTACCGTCGTGATCTCTACGAGAAGGCCGGCGTCGATCCGGCAACGATCAAGACCTGGGACGATTTCATTGCCGCAGGCAAGAAGATCTCCGCCGCCAATCCGGGTGTGATCATGGCGCAGGCCGATCTCAACGGCGACAGCGAATGGTTCCGCATGCTCGCCAACGAGCAGGGCTGCGGCTATTTCTCGGATGACAGCCAGAGCATCGCCGTCAGTCAGCCAGGCTGCATCAAGGCCCTGGACAAGGTGAAGGAGATTAAGGATGCAGGCCTGCTGAGTGCAGCGAACTGGGACGAGAAAATCCAGTCGAACAATGCCGGCAAGGTCGCGTCGCAGCTGTATGGCGGCTGGTATGAAGGCACTATCCGTTCGACGTCGCCGGATCTCGCCGGCAAATGGGGCGTCTATCCGATGCCAAGCATGACGGCCGACGGCCAGCATGCGGCCAATCTCGGCGGTTCGTCGCTGGCCATCGCCAGCAGCTCGAAGAACAAGGAAGCCGCCTGGAAGTTCCTGGAATATACGCTTGGCACCAATGAAGGCCAGGTCACAATGCTGAAATCCTTCGGTCTCGTGCCGTCGCTGCTGACGGCGGTCAAGGACCCCTTCGTCAACGAACCACTGCCGTACTGGGGTGGCCAGAAGGTCTGGGCCGATATTCTCTCGACCCTGCCGAAAATCCGTCCGAGCCCCGGCACCCAGTATTTCAGCGACGCCGATGCAATCATCAAGGCGGTGCAGACGAAATACCTTGCGGGCGGCTATCCGGACGGCAAGGCTGCGCTCGACGATGCAGCCCAGCAGATCGCCTCGGCGACCGGACTGCCGATCGCAAAGTGAGTGACACAGCCGGGCGCGCCTCCCAAGCCGCGCCCGGCATCCCCGCCGCCCTTGAGGCGGCGGGGATGTGCCTTGCACGTCACCTCATTGAGAAAAAAAGGAGAAGGCTTTCATGCGGTTGCGAAACCGGAGCGCTTACGCGTTCCTTGCGCCCTATCTTCTGGTGTTCGCCACCTTCTGGATCTGGCCTATCATCAATTCGTTCCTGATTTCGTTCCAGAATACGCGCGTCAATCCCTGGATATTCAGCGCGACGGTCAATTGGGGGCGCCTATTCGGCGACCCAGCCTTCTACAACGCGCTTACCAATACGCTGATCATCCTGGTGATCCAGGTGCCGGTGATGATCTCGCTCGCCACCGTCATGGCGGTGCTGTTGAACTCGCCGCTTCTGAAGGCAAGGGGCCTATTTCGCTTTGCCTTCTTCGCCCCGGTCGTGGTCGGCGAAGTCGCCTATGCCGCCGTCTTCCGGCTGATGTTCAATCTCGATTTCGGCATTATCAATAAGCTTCTCAGCGGTGTCGGTATCGCTCCGGTTTCGTGGTTCGCCAATTCGCATGCTGCCATGTTGCTGATCATCATCGCCGTGACCTGGCGCTGGGCCGGCTACAATGCCATCATCATCCTCTCCGGGCTGCAATCGATCCCCGAGGATGTCTATGAGGCTGCCACGCTCGACCGCGTCGGCCCCATCCAGCAATTCATCCACATCACCCTGCCGCTCCTGAAGCCGATCATCCTTTTCTGCGTGGTGCTGTCGGTCATCGGAACGATGCAGCTCTTCACCGAACCGTATCTGATCACCAACCGCGGCGGCCCCGGCGGTGCGACCGAAACCCTAGGCCTGCTGCTCTATCGCCAAGGCTTCCAGTCGACCAACTTCGGCTATGCCTCCGCAATCGCTTACACCATGGCGGCATTGGCGGTGGCGATCTCTCTCCTCAATCTCTGGGTGGGGCGCGAACAAAAATGAAATCGAAGTCCAAATCCACTCTGATGCGTTCGATCGCGCTGCATGCGCTGTTGGTGCCGCTCGCGCTTATCTGGCTGTTTCCGCTCTGGATGATGTTCATCTTCTCGACCATGCCGGACGAGGGCATCTTCAGCCCATCCATCGTCCTGACACCGTCGACGAGCTTCTTAGACAATGTCCACAACCTGCAGGCCGACACCAACTTCTTCGGCGCGTTGACGATCTCCATCGTCGTCGCGATCGTCTATACCATCCTGTCGGTTTTCCTGACATCGATGGCCGGATGGGCGCTGGCCCGCTACCGCTTCCTCGGCCAATCCGTTGTCATCGGCATCATCCTCGGAACAATCACGCTGCCTTATTCGGTGGTCATCATTCCGCAGTTCATCATGGTGGCGCGCAATTTCGGGCTGGCGAACACCTGGGTCGCGCTCATCGTGCCGCCGCTGTTCAACTCGCTCGGCGTGCTGTTCATGCGCCAGGCCTTCTCGATGATGCCGGCCGAGCTTTTCGACGCGGCCCGCGTCGAGGGTGTCAAGGAGTGGCAGATCTTCCTGCGTATCGCCCTACCGCTCGCAAGGCCGACCATGGCGGCGCTCGCCATCATCCTGTTCCTCGCTTCCTGGAACAACTATCTCTGGCCGCTGCTGATCAACTCCCGGCCGGGCATGATGACGGCGCCGGTGGCATTAGGAACGCTGATCGGCCTCACCAAGGTCTCTTGGGGCGGCATCATGGCCGGGGCGGTCATGCTGACAGCACCGATCCTCATCATCTTCGTTCTCCTGCAACGTCATTTCATCGCCGGCATCGCCGCTGGCGCAATCAAGTAATTCCGGGAGATCCCGTATGGCAGAACTGTCTCTTACCAATATCGTCAAACGCTACGGTTCGCTGGAAATCATCCACGGCGCCAACCTGGAAGTGAAAGACGGCGAGTTCGTCGTCTTCGTCGGCCCGTCCGGATGCGGCAAGTCCACGCTGCTGCGCATGATCGCCGGGCTGGAGGATATTACCAGCGGCGAGCTCAGCATCGGCGGCCGCGTCGTCAACGATGTCGAACCGGCCGATCGCGGCATCGCCATGGTCTTCCAGTCCTATGCGCTCTATCCGCACCTGACCGTCGAGCAGAACCTCAATTTCGGCCTGCGCATGAACGGCAATCCGAAAGCCGACACTGACCGTCGCGTCAAGCAGGCTTCCGAGATCCTGCAGATCACCGAGCTGATGCAGCGTCGGCCGAAGCAGCTTTCCGGCGGCCAGCGTCAGCGCGTCGCCATCGGCCGCGCCATCGTGCGTGAGCCGCAGATCTTCCTGTTCGACGAACCGCTCTCCAACCTCGACGCCGAACTGCGCGTGCAGATGCGCGTCGAAATCTCGCGTCTCCACAAGAAGCTCGGCACCACGATGATCTACGTGACGCACGACCAGACGGAGGCGATGACGCTCGCCGACAAGATCGTCGTGCTTCGCGGCGGCAATATCGAACAGATCGGCGCGCCGCTCGATCTTTACGACGATCCCGTCAACCAGTTCGTCGCCGGCTTCGTCGGCTCACCGAAGATGAACTTTCTGCTGGCCGAGGTCGTCGACAATCAACCAGGCCGCATCGCGGTGGTCCTGCGCAATCAGCGCAACGTCCGCTTGTCGCTGCCGACCACGACCGCTCGGGTCGAAATCGGCGAGCAGGTGACGCTTGGCGTTCGCCCCGAACATTTCCTCGAGGCCGGACGCGGCGATGTCGACATGACCGTCGACATCGATGTTGCCGAGCATCTCGGCAATACCAGCTACATCTACGCCAATGTCGCGGACGGCGAGCAGATCGTGATCGAGCGTGAAGAATCCCGCAATGCCAGCAATCGGGACACGCTGACCGTCGCCCTCTCCGCAGCCAAGACATTCCTGTTCGACAGCGCCGGCAACCGATTGCGATAGGCGCCCATTCCAACCGCTCCCAAGACAGCATGAAGATTGAGGAAAGGATAGTTTCATGAGTACAGACGCACCCATCCGCTGGGGCATCATCGGCCCCGGCACGATTGCCAAGACATTTGCCGACGGCGTTGCCCATTCGCGCGGCGGCAAGCTCGTAGCCATCGCCAGCCGCAACCCCGACAAGCCCGGCCTTGGCGACAACTTCCCCGGCGCACGCATCGTCAATGGTTACGAAGCACTACTCGCCGACAAAGACGTCGACGCCATCTATATCGCCACGCCGCATACCGGCCATGCCGAATGGGCGATCAAGGCAATCCGCGCCGGCAAGCATGTCCTCGTCGAAAAGCCGATTGCACTCTCCGCCTATGATGCCGAGGCGATCTATTACGAAGCCACGAAGGCCGGCGTTTTCGCCGGTGAAGCCTTCATGTACCGTGTGCATCCGCAGACGGCGAAGCTGATCGAACTGGTGAAAAGCGGCGTGATCGGCGATATCCGCATCATCCGCTCGTCCTTCGGCTTCAACATGGGCAGCGTCAGGCCGGAACACCGGCTGTTTGCCAATGAAACCGCCGGCGGCGGCATTCTCGATGTCGGCGGCTATCCTGTGTCGATGGCACGGCTGATCGCCGGTGCAGCCGACGGCAAGCCGTTCCTCGATCCTGACAAGGTCTCGGGCGTTGCCCATCTCGGCCAGACGGGCGTCGACGAATGGGCGTCAGCCGTGCTGAAATTCCCGAACAACATCATCGCCGAAGTTTCCTGCTCGATCATGGCGAACCAGGACAATACGCTGCGCATCATCGGCTCCGAAGGACGTATCGAAGTCAAGGATTTCTGGTTCGCTTCCGGCCATAAGGGCGGCGTCGGCAAGATCGAACTCATCAAGGGCGGCGAGACGCAAGTCATCGAAGTCAAAGAAGACCGTTGGCTTTATTCCTTCGAAGTCGACGCCGCCGGCGACGCCATCCGCGCCGGAGCCAAGGAATTCGCCTATCCGGGTATCGGCTGGGCCGATTCGATCGGCAACCTGCGCGTTCTCGACCAATGGCGCGCCACCATCGGCCTCGAATATGAGGTTGAAAAGGCGACGCGGCGGACGACGAACATCGTCGGGGCACCCGTCACCAAGGGCAACAGCGTTCCAAAGCGCAGTATCCCCGGCATCGCCAAGCCGGCCTCGATCGTCACCCTCGGCTTCGAGTTCTTCCCGAATTTCGCCGCGGCATCGCTGACGCTCGACGCCTTCTACGAGGCCGGCGGCAATGCCTTCGACACCGCCTATGTCTATGGCGGCGGCAAGACCGAAAGCATTTTCGGCGATTGGCACACCAGCCGGAAGGTGCCGCGCGAGGAGATCGTGCTGATTGGCAAGGGCGCGCATTCGCCGCTCTGCTACCCTGATATGATCGGCAAGCAGCTCGATCTGTCACTCAACCGTCTGAAGACCGACTATGTCGATATCTACTTCATGCATCGCGACAACACCGCCGTTCCGGTCGGCGAATTCGTCGATGCCATGGACGCAGAGGTCAGGGCCGGCCGCATTCGCGGTATCTTCGGCGGCTCCAACTGGACCCGCGCCCGCTTCGACGAGGCGATCGCCTATGCCGAGAAGAACGGCAAGACGGCTCCGGCAGCACTTTCCAACAACTTCTCGCTGGCGGAAATGCTCGATCCGATCTGGGCCGGTTGCGTCGCTGCCTCCGACGACGACTGGAAGAGCTGGCTGAACGCCAAGCAGATCCCGAACTTTGCCTGGTCGAGCCAGGGCCGTGGCTTCTTCACCGACCGTGCGGGCCGCGACAAGCAAAGCGACGAGGAGCTGGTGCGCGTCTGGTATTCCGACCGCAATTTCGGTCGTCGCGACCGCGCGATCGAACTGGCGCAGAAGCTCGGCCGCAACCCGATCCATATCGCGCTCGCCTATGTCGTCGCCCAACCCTTCCCGGTCATCCCGCTGATCGGCCCGCGCACGATCGCTGAACTGGAAGACAGCCTCTCGGCGCTCGACATCAAGCTGACGCCGGAACAGGTGAAGTGGCTTGAAGGCTGATACCAGCCTATAGTCGGCCCGGTTGCCGCGCATAGGGTGAAACGCAAACGGCCCGCTCCTCCAAGGAGCGGGCCGTTTTGTTATTGTCGCCTCGTTGGATCAAGCCGCGAAATCGAATGCCTTGGTTTCGGAGCCTTCGAAGCCGAGAAGATAAGTTTTCCGCTCGAGACCGCCGGCAAACCCACGCAAATCCCCGGCGGCACCAATGACACGATGGCATGGCGCGATGATAGAGATCGGGTTTCGGCCATTGGCGGCGCCGACCGCCCGGATTGCCTTGGGAGCGCCGATCTGCCCGGCAATCTGCGTGTAGGAGCGCGTCTCGCCGAAGGGGATGGTGAGCAGCGCCTGCCAGACTTTCTTTTGAAACGCCGTGCCCGAAAAATCGAGCAGAAGATCGAAGATCCGCCGCTCGCCGCCGAAATATTGCCGCAACTGCCGCTCCGTTTCCACCAGAACCGGATGGTCTTCATCCTCCGCGACGATAGTCAGGGGTACGCGGCCCGGCCGGTCATTGTCCCAGAGGATCGCCGCCAGGCCCTTGTGGCTGGCGACAAGCTTCAGCTCGCCAACCGGCGACGTCATCAGCTTGAAAACATGCTCTTGTCGCGCATCATGCACTGTCTTGGCCATATCGATTTCCTCCTGCCGGGGCCGGAACGAATGAGCCTGACGGCACTCCCCGCGTCTTCGGCCCGATCGCGGTGATTCGACTACATCACCAACACTACCAATATGGCCATGGCGACCTGCAATCGCCCACCCGAAAAGCGTTCCCGTCGAACGAAAGCGCACTATTGTGAGGCTGCATTTTTGCTGATGCGTTCAAACGAGCGTCTTCGCAATGGCCTCCGCGGCGGCGAAGCCGGTTTCGTAGGCGCCATGGGCCGTGGAATAGCGCGTCACTGAGCAGGCTTCACCGGCAAAGAACAGGCGCTGATCATGAGGCGCGGCAAGGACCTGCCGCTGATCGGAAGCGCCGGGCACCGCATAGGAGTAGGATCCGCCGACAAAAGGCTCGCTTGCCCAGGCGGACATGACCGCCGGCGACAGCATGTCCTCAACACTCGAACCGAAGAAACGCTTCAGCTGTTCCACCGAGAAATCGAATGCCGCGCCGATCCCCTCCCGCTCCAGATCATGGGCAAGATCGCCGGCAAAATAGGTCTCGATGACGGGGGCGCCAAAAGGCTTCAACTGATAGGATCCGGTTCGTCCGCTATGATAGGAGCCGAGAATATGGGCATCGGCCGGAAAGGCCTCCGGCGTCCGCACCTGCAGGAAAAGCTTGTTCGCCAGCCCCAGCGGCAGCTGTGATGCCGCCTCGATCTTGCCCGGAAGCGGTGGCCAGAACGCAATTTTTTCGGCCGCGAGAATATTCGTGGAGACGGCGATGACGACGGCCTTCGCCCTTAGATCGCCCCTCGCGGTCGATAGAACAACGTAATCGGCGGCACTGTGGTCGATACGGCGGACTTCCGCTTCGGTATGAACCGGGAGTGGAGCTGCGTAGGTCGCAACCAGCGTTCCGTAACCCTGCTGCACCCGCCAATCCGGACCCGGGCCGGGATCGTAGCGGCTCTGATCGATAGCAGAGGATCGGTCTAACTCCGCGCCGGTAAGGAACGTGCCTAGCGCGTGGATATAGCCATTCCAGGGATTGCCCGCCGCAAGCAACGCCGAAAGCGGAGCGTCCTCTTCACCCTCATAGGTATAGATCCGTTCGAGGAACGTGTTGGCCGCAATACGCGCCGCCTTGGCATCGCTGTCGTCCCTCTGCAATTGCAGCCCGCCCTCGCTCCAGGGCGCCGGCGTGCGATCGACCGTCAGGCCGATCTCTTCGGCGATCCCCGTCCAGGCATTTGTCCTGGCGCCATGCAGCCAGCCACAACCAAGATCGAGCGCAAGACCGCCGAGGTCGGCCGGATGCACCGTCCGCGCCCGGCCGCCGATGCGATCGGAAGCTTCGAGCAGCACAAGCGACAAATCGGGTCGTAGCGCTTGCAGCCGCCGCGCCGCGCCAACGCCGGCAGCTCCCGCGCCGATAATGGCGACATCGACGCTGCCGCCCGCCAAAGTTTCACCAGACATTCCGTTTCCTCGAGAAGAAGCCGCTTACCTTGCGATCGACCATGTTGATCCTATAGCAGGCAGCTGCCCCGCGGACTAAGGGGGAAAATCGACATGAGGTCATGATCGGCATTCATGGGTCAGTCGCCGTGCTTGGGAATTAAAACGCGCAAAATCAAAGCGCCGGCGCGTCGCCTTGCGAACCGATCCGCGACATTGGGTCAGACTATCAACCTCGTCAGTGGCGTCGCTATTGTCTGGACCCTTGGCGACGAGCGCTCGGTTGCACTTTCCATGGCGCCGAAGGCGGTGACGACGCCGATCACTATGGCCGTCCCGTAGGAGATCGGCGCAATTCCGACGCTCGCGCCATCCTGGGCGGTATCATCGACGCCGTTGCTCAAGCACCTGTGCATCGATGATTGGCGCGCCCACCGTCTCGCCGCAGATGTCACCGCTGCGCAGGTCACCGCTCACAGCGAACTGAACGCGGCGTTCACCGCCCTCGGAATCGCCCTGACCGCCCTGCTTTTGCCCGTGCTTATGATGATCTGGCAATAGAAGCGTACAGGTTCAGTGCGCCTGCGATGTGATTGCCACCAAAGGCGTGAGGTTCACACTGCAGTGGCCATTCAGCGGGAGGATCGATCATATCGCCTGAGGTACGAAGTCGCTCGCAGCCACAGGCATTACGCCCTTGAGGAGTGCGATAGACTTCTCCAGCCCTTCGAGGCTGTTAAGCAGCACATCCTCGTGCTCGACCGACAGCCAACCGTCGTAGCCCGCCATCTTCAGGTGATAGCAGAATTGGCGCCACCATTCCTCGCCATGACCGAAGCCGAGCGTGATGTAAGACCAGCTACGGGCCGGGATGTCCATCAACGAGCCGTTCTCGAGAAGCGACGTCGTCGCCTGAACAGGACCGTTCAGCATCGTGTCCTTAGCATGCACGTGATGTACGGCCTCACCCAGAGCCAAGGCCGCGACAAGCGGATCGGCGCCCATCCAGAACAGATGCGATGGATCGAGGTTTGCGCCAATGACCGGACCGACGGCGGCGCGCAGTTTCAGAAGCGATGGCACATTGTAGACATACTGGTTGCCATGCAATTCCAGTGCGATGCGTCCGACACCGTTTTCTCTCGCGAGGGCGGCGATCTCCGTCCAGAACGGCAGAAGCTTTTCCTCCCACTGATAGCGGAGGATGGCCTGCGTTTCCGGCGGCCATGAGGAGACGACCCAATTTGGCATCAGATCGCCTTCACGGCCGGCGGGCAGGCCGGACATAGCGCACACCGTCTTGATTCCCATGTCGCCAGCGATACGGATCGTGTCCTTCAGGCATTCGCCCTGCTCCGGCTGGGTGGGATGCAAGGGGTTGCCGTTGGCGTTGAGGGCGATAATCTCCAGACCGCGATTTTCGAACGCTTTGGCGAAGTCGCGGCGCGAATCGGCGCTCGCCTTCATCGACTGCAGATCGAAATGCGGCGCGGTCGACCAGCCGCCTGTGTTGACCTCGACACCCGAGACACCAAGTCGGGCCGCGTTGTCGAGAAGCGCTTCAAAGGACATGCCGCCGAGGCTGTCGGAGACGAAGCCGAGTTTCATGAGTGGATCCTCTTTTGTCAGTGATAGAGAGACGGCTTGTCCATCTTTGCGATTGTGACGCGCCCACCCTTCCGGAGCGCCTCGACGCCAGCTTCCGCGGCAAGAGAGGCGCAATAGCCGTCCCAGGCATCGGAAGCGATAACCGGAAATACGCCGGTTCGAACGAAGTTCAGGAACGCCTTGTTCTGCAGCCGATAGGCTTCCGCGAAACGAGGACGCCAATCGGTTGCATAACGCTCGTACGCCATCAGTTGACCGTTCTGGCGGATATAGACCGGGGCATTGAGGAAGATCGATCCCTTCTCGCCGACCAGTTCGCCGCGCACGTCATAGCCATAGGCCGCATTGTTGTTGATTTCGATGTTCACGAGCTGGCCCTTGTCGGTTTCGAGGACCATGAACACCGGCGCTCCCGTCCTCGATGCATTAATGCCGGCCGGCTGAAAGACCGAAATTGCCGTGTAGTCGGCGCCCAGCACAAAGCGCGCGACATCCAACTCGTGGGGTGCGGAGTTGGTGATCGCCATCTGCCCGGTAAAATTCGCCGGCGCTTCGACGTTGCGGTGGAAGTTGTGCATCATGATCGCATGGCCGAGCGCGCCATCGTCAAGCCCCGCTTTCATATCACGATAGGACGGATCAAAGCGGCGCATGAAGCCGAGTTGAACGAACTGGCGACCACGCGACACCTCCGCCTCGATCACGACCAAGCACTCCTTCGCGCTCTGTGACAGTGGCTTCTCGCACAGGGCCGGCTTTCCGGCCTCGATCGCGGCGAGCGACAGCGGCGCATGCGTTTCGTCGGGGCTCGCGATCAGGATGGCATCGACATCTCCTCGCCCTATTGTCCCGACCGGATCGATGGAGACATCCGCGGCACCGAATTCTTCCGCTATCTTTCGCGCGCGCTCCGGCGCGGCATCGCAGACCACCTGCAAGGTTGCTCCCGGCAGATCTTCGGCGACGATCCGTGCATGGTCCGCCCCCATGATGCCGGCACCGATAATCGCTATTCTGACTGACATTCCGATATCCTTATTTCTTGAGAGCCCATTGGCGAAGGGAGCGGTCGCCGTAGGCAGCGAGCACGACGATCATCCCCAATATCAGGATGAACCACTGCGGCTGCACACCCATGACGACGAGATAGGATTGGATGGAAGACAGCACGAATGCGCCCATCAGCGCGCCAATCAGGGAAATGCGCCCGCCGGCAAGCAAACAACCACCCAGCACGCAGGAGGCGATCGCCTGGAGTTCCATGAGCCGCCCCATCGAGCCATCCGCAAAGCCGAGCTTGCCGGCTTCCAGCGCCCCGCCGAAAGCGGCGAGCATACCACACAAGACGAAGGCCGACAGTTTGATACGATCCACCCGGACACCACGGGAATGGGCGCTCTCGGCCGAGCCGCCGACGGCGAGAAGCCGGTTGCCGAACGGCATCGCCTTCAACATCACCCAGAGAACGACGAGCACCACGATTAGCCAGTAGAAGGCTGTGTTGAAGTTGAGGAAGTCACCCCCGCCGAGCACGACGTAGGTCCAGCCCTTGCGCGCCGCATAGGGAATGGAGAACGAGAATCCTTCCGTTAGCGCGATGGCGATGCCGCGGAAGATCATCAGCGTACCGAGCGTGATAATGAGGGATGGCGTACCGGTCCGCGTGACGAGCAGCCCGTTGATCAGGCCAATCGCCGACCCAACCAGTATCGCGGCCATGACGGCGACCGATGGATCGACTCGCGCCGCAAGCCAGAGATAGGCGAGCGCGCCCATCCCGAACGTCGATCCAACCGAGATATCGATCTCCCCGGTTCCGATCACCAGCGCGACGCCAAGGCTCATCAGCCCCAGGGTTGCCGTCACCTGCAGGATCGTCCCGATATTGTAGAGATTGGCCCAGTTGCCGTCCGAGGTGGCGGAGAAAATGACGACCAGAACGAGGCCGATCAGAAAAATGCCAAGCTCCGAATGACGCCGAATGAGCGGTTTGGCGGCCGACAGTGCCATCAGACCACCTCCTTCTTTTCAACGACGCGGCCGCCTTGGCGGATGACGTCCTCAAGCGCTTCGGCGGTCATGGCATCCGTGGATGCGTCGGCGACCTTTTCGCCATTTTCCATGATGACGATGCGGTCGGCGAGCTTGTGGACCTGGAAGATGTCGTGGGTGATATAGATGACGAGCAGGCCCTGCTCCTTGAGCTGCACGGCAATCTCGTTGACATGCTCGCGCTCTCGCACCGACAGATGGTTAGTCGGCTCGTCCATGATGATGACGCGGTTCTTGAACTCGACGGCGCGACCAATCTTGACCGACTGACGCTCGCCGCCGGAGAGCCGCTCTACCTCGTCATCGGCGGAGACATTCTCGCGCAGGCCGAACTGCCGAATGACTCGGGCGGATTTTTCGCGCATCTTGCCGAAGTCGAGAAAGGGGATGCCGAGGATGCGTTTGACGGGCTCCCGTCCAAGGTAGAAATTGCGTGCAATCGACAGGTTGTCGCAAAGCCCGACGGATTGCTGGATCGTTTCGATTCCCTGGTCGATGGCAAGCTTCGGGTGAAATTTTTCGACTTTCTTGCCGTCGAAGAAGACCTCTCCGGATGTCGGAGCATGGATCCCGCAGAGAACGCGGATCAGCGTCGTCTTGCCGGCGCCGTTGTCGCCGACCAGACCGACCAGTTCGCCGGCATGAAAGTCGACCGAGACATTTTTCAGGGCATGGAAGGCGCCGAAATAAAGGTCGAGGTTCTTGACCTGAATAAGCGGGTGATTGTTTGTCATTTGAGCGTCCTCCCGCATCAAACACTGTGCCCGAGGAAGCGGGCCAGTTTCTGGTTGAAGATGATTGCGATGATGAGCACGGCGCCGACGAAGGTGATGTACCAGGATGATGGCGCACCGAGCGCGATCAGTTCGTAGCGCAGGCTGACGACGATGAGCGCTCCGAGTATGGTGCCAAGGATCGAGCCGCGTCCGCCGGTCAAGAGGCAGCCGCCGATGACGGCGGCGGCGATCGCCTCGAGCTCCATGTTTTCGCCGAGCGTTACGTGGGTTTGCGGCTGGTTGCACAGCGTCAAGATGCCGGCGAAGCCCGCCAGCAGGGAGCAGAGGATGAACGTTGCGATCTTGATGCGATCGGTCTGGACGCCGCGCGATTCTGCGCTCTCCCGGCTGCCGCCCGTCGCCAGAAGGCGGTTACCGAACGGCGTCAGCCATAACACAAGGGCAAGAACCGCAGCGACCAGGATCAGCCAGTAGATCGCAGCTTCGACGCCAAAGAGGCTGCCGCCCAAAAGCAGCGTCAGCGGATGGCTGCGCGCATCAGGCGAGAAATTATGGACCGAGCCGCCGGTCCATACATAGATGATGCCGCGCGCCGTAAAGAGACCGCCGAGCGTGACGATCATCGATGGCAACTGTCCCTTGACGACCGCGATACCCTGGACGAGGCCTGCCGCCGCCGCAATGACCAGCGCCAGGACAAGGGAGCCGGGCACGCCGAGCGCCGGCTCCATGGTGATAAAGGCGACCCCGGTGAGGCCATAGACCGAACCGACCGAAAGGTCGATCTCCCTGGTAATGATGATCAGAGCCTGACCCATGGCCACGAAGGCAAGGATCGCTGTGAATTGGGTGACGTTCGACACTGTCTGAACGGTCCACCAACCCGAGAAATCGATCACCGTGAAGACGGCAAACATGACGACGACACCGACGATTGCGCCGAGGCCCTGGTTTCGCAGAAGATGCTTCATGAGACTTGGACTCGCTGATTAGAACTGCGCTTGAGGCGCAATCGAAGGAAGGCAGCCGAGCCTTCAAGAGGCTCGGCTGCCCGGCTTCGGGAGGAACTCCTACCAGGTGTTCTGCTCGTTGTAGGCCTTGTCACCGAACACGCCGCGAACCTGCTTAGCCCACTGATCGGCGTTGTCCTTGTCGATGATAATCGGGCCGGTCAGGATGTCGCTCTGAGGCGCATATCCGAACTCCTTGTTCCAAAGGAGCCATTCCATCGGCGCGTAGCCCTGCAGCCAAAAGCCCTGGCTATTGGTCGCGAGAATATGTCCCGCGCGCACGCCTTCGATTGAGACTGGACCTTCGTCGACCGTGAGGATTGTCATGCCCTTGTCGTCGACGTCGGGATCGAGCTTCATGTCATTGGCGACACCCCAGGCCCAGGGCGCAGACCAGCCGGCAACCGTAAAGATGTAGTTGGTGTCCGGATTGGCCTGCAGGAAGGATTGCAGCGTGTTGCGCGCCGTCGCCGGCTCTGCGCCGATGAACAACTCGTCGAACTTGGCACCAACCGTCGCCATGGCGTCCTGCATGCCTTTGCAGCGCGCCTTTAGACCCTGGTGAGCGGAATCGTGACTGGCGCATACGACATGCTTCGGCATCGGAACTTTGCCTTCCTTCGCCTGTTCGATCGCATATTCACCAAGCTTCTTGCCGGTCAGGTATTCGTCACCGCCGACATAGGTCAGATAGGGAATGCGCTCGCCGACGGGCCGGCTGTCAGGAATGTTGAAGGCGACAACCGGGATGCCTTCCTCGATCGCCTTGCGCAGAGGGCCTTCGAAGGCGTCGGAGCTGACGATCGGCACGGCAATGCCATCGGGGTGGGTGGCGATGGCCTGCTCGAGAAGACGAACGTGCTCTTGAACCGAATAGTTGTTGGTTGAAATATACTCGGTCTTGACGTTCGGATACCTCTTCTCGAACTCCTTCAGCGACGTCGTCAGCCAATTCATGTTCGGATCGTTGGACCCGATATGAGACACCATGACGAAGCGATATTGCTTCCCGCTCTCCTGAGCACTGCTTGCGCTGCTCAATGCGGTTGCAACCAATAAGCTCGAAAGCATCATCAATTTTTTCAGTTTCATGGGTTCCTCCTCCTCAGTTGGACGGCGTGATTATCCGGATTGATTTTCCATCATTCAAGGCTTACGATAGCGATTTTATGATGGGATAATCATCAATAATGATGCGGGGTAAAATCAGTATCTAATCCATTATAAATAATGGATTATTCGCCAAACTTATTCGTCATATGATGGCAATTACATCACTATTGGAGATAGTCTTGCGCAAGCGTTCCTCTAACGGCACCTGGAAAGGTCCGACAGTCCACGAAATCGCCCATCTCGCGGGCGTCGGCGTGGCGACGGTCGATAGGGTTCTCAACAACCGAAGCGGGGTACGAGATAAAACCAGAGCGCGTATTCTCGCTGTGTTGGAGAAGCTCCGAAACGAAAACTCGGACAGGGATGTGCCCCTGCTGATCCGCCTCTTCTGCGAGTCCGGCGAGACCTTCAATGCGGCGATGGCGAGTGCCGTGACCGATGTGAACCGTACGCTTCCGGGCATCAAGGTCGAGGGCGCCTATGTGACGACGAGCGAACTCGACCCCATCGCTTTTGCGCGCAGCATCGAGCAGGAGGGTAGCGACGCTGACGGCGTTGTGGTGGTCGCGAGAGAACATCCCGCCGTCAACCGTGCCATACGCAAACTGCGAACAGCCGGGATTCCCGTGGTTTGCCTGACGACCGATTTGCCGAGTTCGCGCCGGAGCGCCTTCGTCGGCAACGATCAGTATGCGGCCGGAAGCGTCGCTGCGCTTTTGATCGGCAATGCCCTGCCGAAAGAGCGCAACAGCATCCTGATCGTGATGAGCGTTCCCTTCCGCTGCCAGCAGGAGCGTGAAATGGGGTTCCGCAGGGTCCTCCGCTCGGACTTCCCGCATCTCAGGATTGAGGAGCGCGTGATCTCCGACGAGCGGCCCGAGAACACATGCGAGCAGTTGCTTCGCTATTTCGAGGCGAACGGCCATCCGGCCGCGATCTACAATGTCGCCGGCGCCAATCGCGGCGTTGCCAAGGCTCTCGAACACATAGGCAAGGCTCAGGAGACCGTGTTCGTCGGGCACGAACTCTCCAACCATTCCCGCGCGTTGCTGGAATCGGGCAGCATGGATTACGTCATATCGCACGACTTTGCCGGTGAGCTGACCTCGGCGGCGCGATGGATAAGAGACAATTTGAACGGGGTATCGACGGAACCGCCTCATTCGCAAATCCTTCTTCATACGCGCTATAATTGCGGTCTTTGAAAAGGTGACCCTTCAACAGATCGTCCTCCAAGAGGCATTGTCGGCGGCGGCGACGCGTCCATCAGACCGCGACCGGTCGAATCCATGGTTGGATCGTTGCTTCTGCGCTATCGACCACAGCCTCAACGAAGGCGACGCCCTTCAAGCCGTCATAGGCGAGCGGCACATTCCGACCGACGGCACCTGGCTCGCGATTTTCCTTCTGTGCGCGGATCGCTTCGGCGAAGCCTGCATAGAGGTTCGCGAAGGCTTCCAGATAACCTTCCGGATGGCCTGGCGGGGTCCGGCTGCGGACCTTCGCGTCTTCCGACAAGTCATCGGCGCCGCGCTTGATGATCTGGACGCGGCCTTCCAGTGGCGCATAGATCAATTCGTTCGGCTGCTCCTGGAACCACTGAAACGATCCGCTGGAGCCGAAGACGCGCAACCGCACACCGTTCGAGTTCCCCAAAGCGACCTGCGAAGACCACAGCAGGCCTCGCGCACCGCCCTGATAGCGCATCATCACATGGGCGTTGTCGTCCAGCGCCCGGCCCTCGACGAAGGTCGCGAGATCGGCGGTGAGCGAGTCCAACTTGAGCCCCGTCACGAAACCCGCCAGATGATAGGCATGGGTACCGATATCGCCTATCGAACCGCCGCGGCCGTTCTTCTTCGGGTCGGTACGCCATGCCGCCTGCGCGTTGCCCTTCTGCTCGATCGCGGTCGCCATCCATTCGAGCGGATATTCGACCTGCACGGAACGCACTGCACCGATCTCACCGCGCGCAACGCGCACGCGCGCCTCATGCACCATCGGATAGCCCGAATAGGTATAGGTCACACCGACAAAGCGGCCGGATTCGCGGGCGAGTTTTTCGAGCGCCACGGCGTCTTCAAACGTTGCCGTGAGTGGCTTCTCGCAGATCACGTCGAAACCCGCCTCGATCAGCGCCTTGGCGATCGGATAGTGGGTGAAATTCGGCGTGCAGATCGCCACCGCATCCACGCGGTCCGCGCGCCCGACCTCACCTGAGATGAGATCCTGATATGAGCCATAACTGCGCGAGGGATCGAGGCCCTGCCCGATCGCGAATTCGCGGCCGCGCTCGGGATCCACGTCGAAGGCACCGGCCACGAGCTGCCATTGCCCGTCAAGGCGCGAGGCGAGACGGTGGATGTTGCCGATATAGGCACCCTGCCCGCCGCCGACCATGCCAAGACGCAAGGGTCGTTGAACGCTCATTTCTCCCCCAGTCCGAGCATCGCCCGGTTAGCGCTGCGATTGGCGCCGGATTTCACGAAATCGTCGAAAGCCCGGTCCGAGACCCGGATGATATGATCCGCAATGAAACGCGCGCCCTCGGCTGCGCCATCTTCCGGGTTTTTGACGAAGCATTCCCATTCGAGCACCGCCCAGCCATCGAAGCCGTAGGTAGTGAGTTTCGTGAAAATCGCGCCGAAATCGACCTGCCCGTCGCCGGGGCTGCGAAAGCGCCCAGCCCGCTTCGACCACGGCTGGTAGCCGCCATAGGCGCCTGACTTGCCGTCGGGGCGGAACTCGGCGTCCTTTACATGGAAGGTCCTGATGCGTTCATGGTAGTGGTCGATGAAGGCGAGATAGTCGAGCGCCTGCAGCACGAAATGCGACGGATCGTACATTAGGTTGGCGCGCGGATGCTCGCCCACCTTATCGAGAAACATTTCCCAGCTATGGCCATCGTGCAGGTCTTCACAGGGGTGGATCTCGTAGCAGACATCCACGCCATGCGCGTCGAAATCGTTGAGGATCGGCGTCCAGCGTTTGGCAAGTTCTTCGAACCCCTCCTCGACCAGCCCCTCCGGCCATTGCGGATAGGGATAGAGATAGGGCCACAGCAGCGCGCCGGAAAACGTCACATGCCGGTCGATCCCGAGCCGTTGCGAGGCGCGGGCGGCAAAGCGCAGCTGCTCCTCGGCCCAGGCCCGCCGTCCGGCCGGATTGCTGCGCACATGTTCCGGTGCGAAACTGTCCATGATCGTGTCATGAGCCGGATGCACCGCCACCAGTTGCCCGGTGATATGCGAGGCGAATTCGGTAATCTCAAGCCCGTGGTCGGCCAGCATGCCCTTCAGTTCGTCGCAATAGGCATCGCTTGTCGCCGCCTTCTTCATATCGATGAGACGCGTATCCCAGGTCGGGATCTGCACGCCCTTGAAGCCCTTGTCCGCTGCCCATTTCGCAAGGCTCGGCAAGGAATTGTAGGGTGCGTCGTCGGCCGCGAACTGAGCGAGAAAAACGCCTGGTCCCTTGATCGTGCGCATCGCTTACTCCCCGAGCCGCTTGGCAGGTGCCGGAGCCTGGCCGTCATAACCGCCCCAGACAGACTGGTCGTAGTGAATCACCGATCCCGTCATCATCCCGCTATCGCCGGAAGCCGACCAGAGGACGGCAAGTGCGACTTCGGCCGGATCGAGCAGGCGTCCGAAAGGCAGTTGCGCTGCGGCCCGGTCGATCGCTTGCGGATCTCCGGTTTCCGCCGCCTGCAGGGCGCGCTCGTGGTCGGAGTTCATCCAGCCGATGTCGAGCTGGTTGACCCGGATCCGGTTGCGCATCAGGGCGAAGCCGGAATTGCGCGTCAGCGTCGCAAGCGCGCCTTTCGAAGCGCAGTAGGGTGCGATGAACGGTTGACCGGCGTGTTCCGAAGCCGAGCCGATGTTGACGATGGTGCCTTCGATCCCTTCCCGGATCATGATCTGCACAGCGTCTTGCATCAGGAAGAACGGCGCGCGCACGTTCACGGCGAAGATCCGGTCGAAAAGATCAGGCGTAGTGTTCAGCAGATTGCCCCGGTCGGTCAGCGCAGCCGCATTGACCAGGATATCCACCCGGCCGAACCGTTCGTCCGTTTCGGCCAGCACACGTCGGACGTCTGAGATCTCTCCCAGATCGGCCGCCACGACCAGCACGGGCGTTCCGTGCTCGGCAACGATCTGGTCCGCCACCTTCGCACCTTTGGCGCCGTCACGTCCAACGATCACCAGGCCGGCGGCGCCGGCTTGCGCGAAAATTCGGGCGATCGCAGCACCCAGCCCCTGCGTGCCGCCAGTGATGACGGCGATCTTTCCATCGATACGGTTCATTTCACGACCTCATAACCGGCGGCGTCCATGACGCGCAGCAATTCCTTGTGGCCCTTGCGGGCCATCTCCAGCGGAGGGTTCTTGACCGGATCCTGTTCGGCCTCGACCACGAACCAGCCCTCGTAGCCCTTCGCGGCCAGCGCCTTGACGATTGCCTCGAAATCGAGGCTGCCGTCGCCCGGCACGGTAAAGGCGCCGTTGATGACCGCATCGAGGAAACTTTCCCTGCTGCGGTCCAGCCCATCCACGACCGCGCGGCGGATGTCCTTGGTGTGGACATGCGTGATCCTGGCATGGTGGTTGTCGATCACCCGCATGACCTCGCCGCCGGCAAAGGCCATGTGTCCAGCGTCGAATAGTAGCGGCACGGAAGAGTGCTCCATCAGCAAATCGAGTTCCGCCTCCGTCTCGACCGCCGCCGCCATATGGTGGTGATAGGCAATCGGCATGCCCTGCCTGGCACACCAGTCGGCGAAGTCCGAGATCTTGCGGCCATAGGCCACCATCTCGGTCTCGGAAAGCTTCGGCTTCGTCGCAAGCGGTGCGGAGCGCAGGCCCTGAATCGAACGCGCCGTTTCGCCATAGACAATGCAGGGCGCCTTCGCGGCGATGAAGAATTGCATCTGCTGCGCGATGCGGTCCTTCTCCGCTTCGAGATCGCCATCGAGCAGAAGGCCGGAGAACCAGCCGCCGCAGACGGAAATTCCATAGCGGGACAGGATCGGCCCCAGTTCCTTCATGTCCATCGGAAACCGACGGCCGGTTTCCATGCCGGTGAAGCCGGCCTCGGAAGCCTGCCGTAGGCACTCCTCCAGGCTGACGTCATCCGAGAGCTCCGCAAGGTCGTCGTTCCACCATGCAATCGGAGCAATTCCCAATCTTGCCTTCATCTCAAACACCCAAACGCTGTGCTTCGCGGATTTTCTCTTGCGCCGCGCGGGCTGCGCGGACGGTTTCAAAGGTCGATACGGCTGGGACGCCGACGTCCCAGTCGGCATCGCCCGGCACCCATTTCCAGGCGTCCGACACGATTGAGATCACGGTCACGCCGTCATTGCCCTGTGCCCACTTCATCGCATCTTCGAGGTCAGCCAGGCTCTCGGCCTTGCGCGCCTTTGCACCCATGGCCTCCGCATGCTTCACGAAATCGACGTGGAGGGGGTTTTCCCGGTTTTGCACGCGGGAATCGGTGAGAAGATTGTTGAAGCCCGGAACGCCTTTGGCCTGTTGCAGACGGTTGATGACGGCAAAGCCGCCATTGTCGCAGACGACGACGATCAGCCGGTGTCCCGTCAGCGCCGCCGAATAGATGTCGGAGTTCATCATCATGTAGGTACCGTCGCCGATCATGACGATCGGCGTGCCTCCGGTGCCGCCAGGTCCTTCCTGCGCCATGGCGCAGCCCCAGCCGGCGGGGATCTCGTAGCCCATGCAGGAAAAGCCGAATTCGCAATCGAAGGTGTTCGGATTCTTGACCCGCCAGCCCTTGACCACTTCGCCCGGCGTGCCGCCGGCGGCGGCGATCAGCGTATCCTCCGGGCGGGCGACCTTGTTCAGCACGCCAACCACCTGGGCATAGGAGGGAACCGGCGCATTGGTCAGGAATTGATGCTCATCGAGGAGCTTATCCCATTCGGCAAACAATGCCTTGGCGCGCGGCATCAGGCCCGCCGCAGCCTTATAGTCGCCGAGTGCAACGTCGAGCTCGGCCACGGCTTCCAACGCATCGCCGACCACGGACAGCGACCGATGCTTGACCGCATCGAAGCGCGCCGCATTGATCGAGATAAACTGCGCATCTTGCGAAAAGGCCGTCCACGATCCGGTGGTGAAGTCCTGCAGGCGCGTGCCGATCGCCAGGATCACATCCGCGTCTTTCGCGAGCGCATTGGCAGAGGTCGAACCCACGATGCCGATCGGCCCGGCATGCACCGGATGGTCATGAGTCAGTGCGCCCTTGCCGGCGATGGTCTCGACAACAGGGATTCCCCGTTTCGCGGCGAATTCGGCGACCTTTTCCTCAGCCAGCGAATAGCGCACGCCGCCGCCCGAGATGATCAGCGGACGCTTCGCGGTCTTCAACAGTTCGGCCGCAGCGATTACTGTATCGCGGTCGGGACGCGGGCGTGGGATCTTCCAGACCTTCGGCTCGAAGAACACCTCCGGATAGTCGAAGGCGACTTCCTGGGTATCCTGCGCCAAGCCAATGAAGGCCGGGCCGCAATCCGCTGGATCGAGCATCGTTGCCACCGCCTGCGGCAGCGATTGCAGGATCTGTTCCGGCAGCACGATCCGATCCCAATAGCGCACGACCGACTTGAAGGCATCATTGGCGGTGATCGTCGGATCGCCGAAGTGTTCAACCTGCTGCAGCACAGGATCAGGCAGGCGGCTGGCGTAGGTATCGCCCGCAAGCAACAGCACCGGCAGGCGGTTGGCCATGGCGACACCCGCCGCGGTCACCATGTTGAGCGCACCCGGTCCGATTGAGCTTGCCGCGACCATGATCTGTCGACGGCGCTTGGCCTTGGCAAAGCCGATGGCGGCGAGCGCCATCGACTGTTCGTTCTGGCCGCGCCACGTCGGTAGCCTGTCCTGCACGGTCTCCAGCGCCTCGGACAGGCAGGTGACGTTACCATGGCCAAAGATCGCAAAGACGCCGGCGAAGAGCGGTACGCGCTCGCCCTCGATGTCGGTGAACTGATTGCAAAGGTAACGGACAAGGGCCTGAGCCATGGTCAGGCGCACAGTCTTGCGGGTCATCTCGCCTCCTCCTGCGGATGGAATGTTTTGTTGTTCCGGAATACATATTGACAAATATAACTCTTTGCAATGATTATTGCCAAATATCTCGGGAGGAAATTGAATGCTGAGAATTGCAGTGCTGGGCGTCGGCCGTATTGGTCGCATGCATGCGGAAAACATTGCGGCCCATCCGCGCGCGACGCTTGCGGGTGTGTTCGACGTGCATATGCCGGCGGCCGTAGACATATCGGAAAAACTGGGCGTTCCCCGCTTCGATTCGGCCGATGCGGTGTTCGCATCCACCGACGTGGACGCCGTGCTAATCGCGACCTCAACTGCTACCCATGCGGATCTGATCGAACAGGCCGTGGCGGCCGGAAAACCTGCCCTGTGCGAGAAGCCGATCGACCTATCGCTCGATCGCGTCAATGCCTGCGCGACAAGAATCGCAGGAAGCAATGTGCCGGTCATGCTCGGCTTCGTACGCCGCTTCGACGCCGGACACAGTGCGTTGCGCCAGGCCGTCAAGACCGGCAAGATCGGGGACCTGCACCAGGTTGTCATCACCTCGCGCGATCCCGGCATGGCGCCGGACGCCTATATCGAAGTCTCGGGCGGCATCTTCCGCGACATGACAATCCACGACTTCGATCTGGCGCGGTTCATTCTCGACGAGAAAGTGGCTGAGGTCAGTGCAACTGGTTCGCGCCTCGTCGATCCGGGGCTGATGGAGCGCTGCAACGACTACGATACGGTGACCGTGGTGCTGAAAACCGCATCGGGGAAGCAAGCGATCATCAAAAACTCGCGGCGCGCAGTCTACGGTTATGACCAGCGGGTCGAGGCGTTTGGCAGCGGCGGCATGGCGGTTTCGGAAAACCACACGCTCAACAATCTGCGGCTCTATACCGACAGCCACACCGATCAAGGCGCACCGCTGATGAATTTCTTCATCGAGCGCTATGGCGATGCGTTCGCCGCAGAGATCGGTGCCTTCGTCGATGCGATCGAACAGAACAGGCCGCCCGCGGTTAATTTCGAAGATGGTCGCCAGGCGCTGATCCTCGCCGAAGCGGCAATCCGATCGATCGCCGAAGGGCGAACCGTAAATACCAGCGAAATCGGGTGAACCATGTACGCACAATTCGGACTTTTCATAAACGGTCGCTGGGCAGCCGGCACCGTAACGGGAGAGGTTGTCTCTCCTGTCACTGAAAAAGCTCTGGGCGCCGTGCCCCTGGCGACTGTCGAGGACACCCGCTCGGCGCTCGATGCCGCCGCGGCCGCCCTGTCGAAACTACGCGCGATGGGCGGTTTCGCCAGGGCCGATGCGCTGCACAAGGCCGCCGACGAGATGGTCCGCCGCGCCGACGAGGCTGCAAGGATGATCTCTGCCGAGACCGGCAAGCCGCTTGCCCAGGCGGGCCGGGAATGGGGGCTTGCCTGCGACCAGTTTCGCTGGTTCGCCGAGGAGGCACGCCGCATCTATGGCCGCATCATCGACAGCCGCGTGCCCGGCGGGCGCTTCGAGGTCAGCCGCGAGCCCGTCGGCATCGTCGGCGCCTTCACCGCCTGGAACTTCCCCGCCGCCCTGCCGGCCCGCAAGCTGGCACCCGCCCTTGCGGCCGGATGCCCGGTGGTGCTGAGGCCCTCGTCGCAGACGCCGGGCGTGGCGATGGTGATGGTCGACTGCCTCAGGGCCGCCAACCTGCCTGACGGAGCCGTCAACCTCGTTGTCGGCTCGACGGGCAATACCTATGGACCGATCATGGCCGACAGCCGCGTGCGCAAGGTGTCGCTGACCGGCTCGACCCGTGTCGGCCAGCAAATGATCCGCGACGCCGCCGATACGGTGAAAAAGGTATCGATGGAGCTCGGCGGCAATGCGCCACTGATCGTCTATGACGACGCCGACCTGCAGACGGCACTGGACCTGACCGTGCCGACAAAATTCGCCAATTGTGGTCAGGTCTGCGTCACGCCCGACCGGATCTTCGTCCACGACAGCCTGCATGACGCTTTCGTCGATGGTTTCGTCACCCGCACGGCCAAAATCAAACTCGGCGATGGGCTTGATCCCGAGACCGGCATGGGACCGCTGATCAATGCCGGCCGGCTGCAGGAGATCGACGCCATCGTTCAGGATGCGGTTCGCGCCGGCGCGACGATTGCTCATGGCGGCAAGCGTCCCGCCCATCTCAACAGCGGCTTCTTCTTCGAACCGACCATTCTCGTCGGCGTCACCGACGACATGAAGGTCTTTTCGGAGGAGAATTTCGGACCGATCGCCGCGATCACCCGGTTTTCCACCGAGGACGAGGCGCTGACCCGCGCCAACGCCTCGGAAATGGGCCTTTCGGCCTATGCCTTCACCCGCTCGCCCGATCGCGCCAGGCGCACGGTGGCGGCTCTGAAATCCGGCATGGTCGGCATCAACAGCTTCGCTTTGGCGGCTTCCGAGGCGCCGTTCGGCGGCACAAACCATTCAGGCATGGGCAGAGAGGGTGGCATCGAGGGGATCGATGACTATCTCGACACCAAGCTCGCCCAGATCGTCTTCTGAGGACCCGACATGTTCATCAACAGGCTCAAGCAGCAATGGTCCGAAGGTCGGCCAGCCATCAACGGCTGGCTGTCAATCGGCAACGCTTTTACCGCAGAGATCATGGCGGCGCAGGGCTATGATTCCGTGACCATCGATATCCAGCACGGCGCCCTCGATTACTCTTCCGTGCTGCCGATGTTTCAGGCGATGCGTGCATCAGGCGTCACGCCGATGGCGCGTGTACCGTGGCGCGAGCCGGGCATCATCATGAAGGCATTGGACGCCGGCGCGCAGGGGATCATCTGCCCGATGGTGAACTCTGCAGAAGAGGCCGCGGAGTTCGTCAGCTACCTGCGCTACCCGCCGCACGGACAACGCAGCTTCGGCCCGACGCGCGCGGCTTTCGCCTATGGCAGCTACGGGCTTGCCGCAAACGGCGAGGTTCTGGCGCTGGCGATGATCGAGACGCAGCAGGGCGTCGACAATCTGGATGCCATCGCCGCCACGCCCGGTCTCGATGGCATCTATGTCGGCCCCGCCGATCTGACCCTCGGCACACAGGAAGGCAGGTTGCCGCCCGGCTTCGACCGCGAGGAGCCGGAGATGATCGACCTCATCAAGCGTATTCTCGCGGCCTGCAAGGCGAATGGCATCCGCGCCTGCCTGCATTGCGGCACGCCGGACTATGCTGCCCGCGCAATCGGCTGGGGCTTTGACCTCACCACCGTTTCGGGTGACAGCCGCCTTCTGGCCGCCGCCGCCGCCGCGTCGGTCAAGACATGGCGCGACCTGACCGATTCGGCTCCCGCCGAGGCCACAAAAGGAGCCTATTGATGCCGCACCTTTTGGCCGCCGGAAAACTCCATCCCTCGGGCGAGGCCCTGCTGCGCGATCTCAAGACGCGGGGTTTTACCGTGGATTATGTCGAGGAGGTCTCCGAACCGTCCTACGCGCCGCTGATCGCAAAGGCCGACGCGCTGGTGATCCGCACGCAGCCGCTGTCTGCCGCGACGATTGCCCAGGCGGAACGGTTGAAGGTCGTTTCGCGTCATGGCGTCGGCTACGACTCGGTCGATCTTCCCGCCCTCAACAGGCGTGGGATCGCTTTGACGATTGTCGGCGACGTGAACTCAGTGTCGGTCGCCGAGCATGCCATGATGCAACTCCTCGCCGGAGCAAAACGCGTACTGCTCGCCGATCGCGCCGTGCGCGAGCCTGGCCAATGGGGCTGGCGAAACAGGCTGGAGCAGCAGGAGATCTCGGGCAAGAACCTGTTGATCATCGGTTATGGCCGGATCGGGCGTCATCTGGCGCGCATGGCGTCCGGGTTCGGGATGCAGATCCGCGCCTATGATCCCTTCCTCGAAAAGGTTGGCTGGCCCGAGGGACCGGTCAGGCCCGTACCGCTCGACGAGGGACTGGCATGGGCCGACTGCATCTCGGTCCATATCCCGAAAGCCGACAGTCCTGCGATCGGCGCAGTCGAGATTGCCCGCATGAAGCGAGGGGTCATCCTCGTCAACACCGCGCGCGGCGGCGTCGTCTGCGAACAGGCGCTGGCCGACGCGCTCGCCTCCGGCCAGGTGGGCGCTGCCGGCGTGGACGTGTTCGACGATGAGCCGCCATCAACCGGCTCTCCGCTTTTTTCGCATCCTAACGCAATCCTGTCACCGCATATCGCCGGGCTGACGGCTGAATGCGGTGAACGCATGGCCATCGCTGCGATTGAGAATGCTGTCAATTTTCTTGTCGGCACCATCGACCCGCAGCTTGTCGTCAATCCGGATTTTGCACATGTATGAAAAACCTCTCCTCCGTATCGGCCTGATCGGCACCGGCTTCATGGGCAAGGCCCATGTCTTCGGCTTTGCTTCGGCGCAAAAAGTCTTCGACCTGCCTTACCGGCTGGAGATGCACACCGTGGCCGATATCACCAAAGAGGCGGCCGCTCGCGCGGCGGCCGATTTCGGCTTCGTTCATGCCAGCGCCGACTGGCGGACGCTGGTTTCCAACCCCGAGATCGATCTCATCGACATCACCGCGCCGAATGCGCTGCACAAGGAGATGGCGCTCGCCGCTATTGCCGCCGGCAAGCATGTCTATTGCGAGAAGCCGCTGGCGCCGCTTTCTGCTGACGCACGCGAGATGGCCGCGGCTGCGAAAGCGAAAGGCGTCAAGACGCAGGTGGGCTTCAACTATTTGTGCAATCCTATGCTGCGCCTTGCCCGCGAAATGATCGCTGCTGGCGAACTGGGCGAAATTCGCGGCTACCGCGGTCTTCACGCCGAAGACTATATGGCAGATGTGTCCAGCCCCTTCACCTTCCGCCACGATCCTGAAGGCGGCGGAGCTCTGGCCGACATCGGCAGCCATGCGCTTGCAACCGCTGAATTCCTGCTCGGTCCGATCAGCGAAGTCATGGGCGACTGCATCACCATGATCGGCGAGCGGCCCGACGGCAGGGGCGGCACACGCAAGGTGGAAGTCGACGACGTCGCACGCGCCTTCGTGCGTTTTGCCAACGGCGCACAGGGCTCCATCGAGGGCAACTGGATTGCCACCGGCCGCAAGATGCAGCATGATTTCGAGGTCTACGGCACGAAGGGCGCACTGGCATTCACGCAGGAGCGCTTCAACGAGCTGCATTTCTATTCGAACGCGGATCCGGCAGGCCGACGTGGCTTCCGCAGGATCGAGGCCGCGCCCGACCATCCGCCCTACGGCCATTTCTGCATCGCGCCAGGGCATCAGCTCGGCTTCAACGACCTGAAAGCAATCGAGATCGAGGGCTATATGCGTACGATCGTCGGCGAAATCCCCGAACCCTTCGGATTTGCCGCCGGTTCGCGCGTCCAGCAACTGGTCGAGACGATCCAACGCTCGTCATCCACGCGTCAGTGGATGAGCGTTCTCGCCTGAAGGAGCCGCGCCGCCCTGCTTTCCGGCGTCCGGTTTTCCTCCGGACGTCCACCCGCTCATGAGGAACTTGATGTCTCTGAAAATCCTCATCGCCAGCCTGGGCAATCCAATGCGTCCATTCATTTTGTTTGCGTTTTGCAATAATTATTGCAAGATCCGGCCATGAAGCACCAGACGCAATCAGACGATGCCCCCAAGGACTATGAAGAGCTGATCCGCCTGATCCATGAACGTCATGCTCAGATGAGCAAGACCTACCAGCGGATTTCGGTCTATCTCACGCAGAATCCGAATGAAGTCGCGGTGCAATCGGTCAACACGATTGCCGAGCGCTGCGGCATGCACGCATCGAGTTTCGTGCGTTTCGCACAGGCGCTCGGCTATAAAGGTTTCAAGGAACTCCAGCTCCTGTTCCAGAGACGTCTGACGACAGCCGCGCCGGGCTTCGAAGCCAGGGTGCGAGCGCTCGGAGACGAATTGCAGAACCGCGAGGATCGGTCCGAATATGGTTTCCTGCACGATCTCGTTGTGCGCGACATCGCCTCCCTGCAGGAATTGCTGGAGCGCATCAGCGCTGAGGACCTCGCAATCGCAGCGGATGCGATCGAAGGGGCCGAGACGGTCTACCTGATCGGCCAGTTGCGTTCCTCGCCGGTCGTTGATCTGCTGCGCTATATCCTGACCATGCTTGGTAAGCGCTGCATCCTGCTGGATCCTGGCGGCGGGCTGGCCACGCATATGGCGCGCACGATGCGGATGGAGGATGTCCTGATTGCCGTCTCTTTCCGCTTTTACGCGACGGAAGTCGTCAACATCGTCGAGGAGGCGGCAAAGTCCGGTGTGCCGATCGTCGCCATCTCCGACAGCACGCTTTCCCCGCTCGCCAAATCGGCGAAGGTTCTGTTTGCCGTGCCCGAGCATGACTATACCTTTTCGCGCTCGCTCGCGGCGCCGATGTGCCTGGCTCAAGCGCTAACGGTCGCTGTGGCCGCTCGTGTCCAGCAGAACGAGACGGCGCCGCGCATTCCGACCGTTACTGGGACCTGACGGGAACCTCTCATCAAGCCCGCTGGTGTCGCTCAAGATTCGCTTCACAGTCGACCAGAGCGCGAAACATAGGTCGACGGCTGAGCGACCCGCACTCACCACGGATCGGACCTCGTTGAAGCTGCATTGAACGAAGGGTGGTGTGTCTGACACTATTGGGATCGGCGGCAATCCTGCCCAATGTCTCGGCGACGGCGCGTAACAGGATGGTGTAAAACGGTGCTCTTGTTCTGAAAGGTGATCGCGGCGATCTGCTGCGGCAGGGTGAAGACGACGTGGAAATAGCCGCCCGGCAGAACGTCGGCCTGCCGGCGCAAGGCGTTTCCGGCTGAATCGAATTTACGGAGATCGGAACAGGTCGCCTCGGTCTTTGAATCGGATGAGCGCAATTCATCGTCATGGCCAGTAACTGGCAATCAAACCTCTCCTTTTATCCTCGGCGACACAGCCATTCCGAGGGAGACCAACCTCGCCTGATTGAGTTGCAGGATGTCCTTATCGTCAAGCTAAATCAGGTTGGAGCAGCTCTTGCTCTGGCCCCTAAAGTGACCGCAGGACGTCTACCGAGCTGACTAAGCACTTACAAACCGAATTTCGTAAAAGTAATCGACGGATAGACATCCGGCATGACGCTCTTCATAAGGTCACGCTCGGCGGGCGTGGCTTCCGATCCCACCACGCGCGGATCGCTACGCGTTCCTGCCAGCCGGATATACCCTGCGTCAACAATCTGACCCTGGCCAATTGTGATTGTACTTTCACCGCCAAATGGACGGACATAGCTGAATGTTCTACCGAAGAGACCGTCATTGTCACCTCCCGCTTCGATGGTCGTATTTCCATAGTGGCACGACGCGTATGTGATGGCGTAGCGACCAGGGGCAACGGGTACGAACCATCTTTCATATTTTTGCACCGTCGCGGAGAACAACTGGCCGAGGGAAAGTTTATTTGGATTTTGCAAGCGATAAGAGGGTGCGGAACCAACCGACAGAGGAGGTTCCGTCTCGTCTGGCTTTCCCGCATTGATCCTGCGCAGCGTGATGTAACCGTCACAATCCACGTCACCCAAGAACGGCGAATCCACCATTCGCACAAGAAGGAGCGAGCCTTTCTTCTTCTGGTTTGCGAAAATCTGGGCCGACCCTTCATGTTGCTGGGCAGCAACCTTCACCGGGTCCGGGGTCCCGGCGCAACCGGCCAACAGGCCGACGACAAACCAAACGCCAACAGTTTTTAAGCGCATCCTCGGATTCTCTTTCTTAATTGAAGTGTAACTTGCAGCCTTAGCCGTAGAGGTCGGCGGCTGCGCCCAACGAGAACGATGACCGTCGTTCCGTCCGAGGCGATAATATTACGCGTGCCGGCCGTTTTTTCTGCTGCCCTTGCAGTTTGCTCCAGTTCTCCGGCGACTTTCGTCGCCGAACCGACCGCAAGGATTCCCTCAGCTGTTATCAAACTGAGGAGAAGTCAGACCCATTTCTTGACAGAATCGATTGCTTAACAGCGTTCAAGAAGTCGAGTTTGGATAACCCGTCGCCCTTAGGATTATAAAATCCCCCAAATCTCACCATATCAAATCCCTCGCAATCTCCGCTCAATAGAAATGTGTCAACAAACTCCAGCACTGCATCAAGTTGCTGAGGCTCAGCATTTCTTACAAAGTCTTCGATAGCGGCTTTATAGCTGCCATACTCCAAGCGCCAATCCTGATGAAAATAGCCCCCGAAGAACTGCCTTACCAAGTCGTCCATCTACGAATCCGCGTATGAAGTTAAAAGGGCGTACCCACGAGGGGACTCCTTCCCGTTTTTCTGCTTCCGTCCGTCTCGCCCTCTTCACACCCGCCGATCCCGCCGCAATTTAGTCAGCACGACCCACAAATCCTCATACTCCTCCGTATCAGGAAGAGGAAAGATCGCGCCGTCGAGAGTAGCAATTCGACAGCAGATCAAGTGCAACCGCTAATTTTATTGCGCGGTGTTTTCGCAGACCACGACGGTAAGCCTCCACCGTCCTAACATCGCAAGCGTCTGCAAGCTCATTGCTGGACCTTGCCAACTCAAATACCGCAACTTTGTTGTCGTTCACGAGAACAGTAAAAATATCCTCGCCCTGTTCTGGAACCCAATCCAAAACAAAGGCAGATTCCATATCTGAAAATGCTCGATTGATAGAAGCTAACAGGCGTCTATTGCCTCGCCCTGAAAAAAGCAGATGACTACTATGAATTAGCTCAGATCGATACTTCGCCTCTATATCACTGCCAATTAGTCTCATTGAACTCTTCCTGGGATGGCGGTGACGAGGTTTCCAAATCGATCTATCAAAATGGTCATCGTCGAAGTTGACTGAAATCCGTTGTATTTATCAGTTACAATCGGCGACCCAAAAGTCACTTCCCGGGCATATCGAATAACCTCGTGTCCGATAAACCGGCAGCGGGCCACTGATGCCGTATTGGCATTAATCGTCATCCAGCCGCAGCGGAGCTAGCCGCGCCAGGGATGAGCTCAACTCCAACTCATTCCGAGTTCAAATTTGAATATATATCGCATCCGATATAGTCGAACGAAAAGTACTCCGTCTCCCTAAAAACTAGCGGCGCAATGTTTCGATCTACTCCTGAGTATGTTGACGGGATGTGTTTGAATTCATATTCACGACCATCTTTTGAAATGTATAGTGTCCCGCCATATACATTGTAGTCAGCGCTCACTAGCTTCACCACTGTGCGAATTAGGCGCGCACCATCTTTTTCCTCGACTGCGGCAAAAGTAATCTTTCCGATATTTACGGGATTGCACTTCAATGAACTTTGTACCCCACTTTGACAGCTTCTTCAGCGAATTGGGCTAATCGTTTTATATTTTCTGCATTCTCGGCAGTGCTGATACCATATGCGGAAGCATTTTTCACCAGCTTGTAAGCGGCTTCGTATTCAGAGATAGACACTGCGCCGCTCAATCCATACTGAGCCGTCCAGAGATCTACTTGCCCGCTTCTATATTGCCCGTAGTGGACCAACTCTTCGAAGAGAGCGCTTGGACCAGCATCAGCGCCAATTCCAATTGAAATTTTTCCGTCTGCATGATTTAGAGCAATGTTGCCGAATCCTCTTTGGGATTGGGTAGTGCCATAATGGCTTCGTAGGTTGCCTCAGAAAAATCAGTAGCATCCGTGGCTGCTGCGGCAAACGAAAGTGCCGACATCAAACGAGCCAAGGCAAAGTAGGCTGCAGAATCCTCATCTCGCCCTTCGTCTTCTGCATCGAAATATTTTTCATCCATCTTGCCGCTTAGCCCGCCGAAATCGAAACCTTGGGGCAGTTCACCGACCGCTAACTGCAGAGCGAGCGGGTCATTCTCCAACAAGGCGTACCAACCGTTATCAATTCTGCGAGCGCACGCCCGGAATATCTCTTCGAATAGTCGTTGGGCATCATTCGTATCTGGGGCTTGTCGAAAGCGCTGGGCGAGATCTTCGTTGACTGTAGATAGACGCATGACACTCACTTTAATGGTGTTGAGATAGTTGTGCCGCCGGGGATTACACCTTGGCACCCTGCACAAACGGGCCTTGTTGCACCGATATCAACAATCTTAAGCCCATTCTGTTGGGCATATCGTACAATATCTGCCTCAGCGTGGCTTCCTCTTGGGCCGGAAATCAGCGTTTCACCGTCTTTTAAGCTGACGCCTGGACGCAGATAGCCGTTGGGTTCGGAAGTGCTTATGAGAATTTGGCGATTACCTGCGGCATCTTCGACGACGGCAACCCCCATTGTAATCCGGCCCCTGGAGTTCGCGGGAATTTGATCGAGCAATTCGCTCACACGTGACGTAACGGTAACCGAAGGATTGTCGAAAAGCGCTCCAGTCTTAACTGACGTATTGCCAGGATTGCCTGAGCCGCCACCTCCTTGGCCAAGGGTGCCGTATGTCGCCTCGAGAGCTGTTTGGCCGAGGTAGTAGAGCAACCCTCCGTCACGTTTGCATGAAGCCCCGGGATTCTGTTCACAGTAAGCTGCAGTAGAATAGGCGTAAGCTATATCTGTCTGCAATCGAGTCTGCATGAGGACGCCAAGTCCCTTGTCAGCCATCGCAATTTCAGCCGCTTGTCCCGAATATTGCAGCAGTTGACCATAGTCAGCTCCCAGCGTGGCATCAGAATCTCCGAGTGACGCTACGATGGCATCAACACATGCCATCGTCAGGCATGCCGTCAAGTCGCTTTGCTGGGTGGCACTTACACCGGCATAATGACCAACAATGTCCTGGATGCAGTCCTGATTGCCGTCGCACGCAGCCAACTGCGTTATTTCTTCTTCACGCTGTGCGTGAGTCAGGTAGTTGAATTGATAGTTAGCAGCGCCGTAGGACCCTCCTTCTCCACCGCCAACTACGCTACCAACAGCCGAGCTGAGACTCGTTCCGATCATAGTAGCAAGCATCTGCTTATCCTGATCTGACAAGGTGCTGTCCTTCAGCATGCCCTTGACAAGATCAGCAATCGCAGGAGCCATCAGGGTTGTCGCAGCGCCTCCGAGCGCGCCATTGATGGCTCCTTCCCAGCCGTTGACCCCACCGAGGATACCCCCTCCGATTGCATGCAGTAGCGCACGACCTTGGCCACCTTCAGCCCACAAATCACGCTCTGCCTGCGTGCCGGCATTCTTGTATAGGTTGGTAGCGATATCACCTACCAGCCCCGCCATGGTGGCTTGAGCCGCCTGCAGGTCCGCCTGGGTCTTGTATTGGTCGCGCAGGATATTTTCGAGGTCCGGCAGACCGGGCAGCGAAGTGTTGGTATTGTCGGTATCGCGGCGGATCGTGCCGATATCCTGCGTCTGGTGCGCCGGATCAGTGATCGTGATCGGAATATTGCCGCCGATGGCCGAGAGCGCCTGGCCTGTTTTGTTTTCGCTCGCTTTGACAGGGGGGGACGGCACTATGCCACTAGTACCGATCGAGCCGCCGTAGGTATTAGCCTTCCAGGTCGAATGCGTATCGATATCGGCGACCGTCAGTGTGCCGGTGGAGAAGTTGTTGAGTTCTGCGCTGGCCTCGCTCGTAATCAGACCGCCGACGAGCGACGTTTGACCGCTGACGTTGATATTGAGACCCCCAGTACCGGCATGAATGCCCGACTGCTCGGTGACAAGGGCGGCATCGCCCTTGGCATTCTGCGTCACACCGGAGATGCTGGTCGAGCCGAAGCCAGTAGAAGCCGAGAGGCTGAGCTGATCAGCTTTGGCCTTGGCCGTATCCACCTGGCTTTCGATCGTCAGGTTCTTGACGTTGGCGGTGACCGAATTGCCGGTGATCGTAGCGCCGCGCAGCGCCAGGTCATTGGTGATGATGGTGATGTCACCGGTGCCGTTGACATGGGTGTTGGTATGGCTGAGACCACTTGTATCAGCGCTGCCCTTGCCATAGCCGGCATTGGCGACCAGCCCCAGATCTGCGGTGCCCTTGCCTCCGCCCCCAAAGGTCGCGCCGACTCCGACGCCAACACTCCATGAGGAATTGTTGCTCGAGGTGTCCGTCGTGCCAGTAGCGGCGTTGAGATTGATGTTACCGTTTGTCGCCGACAGGAAGATATCGCCGGTCAGCGGGTCACCGGATAACGTGGGAATGCCGTTCTTGTCATAACCGGCCAGGATCTGTGCTCCATCGCTGGTGATGGAGCCATTCTCGGCCTCCATGGAGATCGAGCGGCCAGCGCGGATATCGGTCACGACCGGGGTCGAGGATGAAGAGGACCAGCTGTTTTCCTGATGGCTGGCGCCGACTGTCAGTGAGACATTGACGCCGATGTCGCCAGACTTCTGATACTGATCGTAGACGCCCTGAAGGTCCTTGAAGCCTTGATAGAAGCCAAGACCGGCAATGGCTGTGTTGGTCACGGCATTGACGCCGCCGCTGTCCGACAGGCGCTCGGCGGAGTTCATGATGCTCTGGGCGGCCTTGCCGACCTGGCTCGATACCGTGAGCGTCACACCGGCAAAGCTCTTCTCGTGCGCCTCCT
The DNA here is from genome assembly GCF_000696095.1 of Rhizobium rhizogenes NBRC 13257. GTDB lineage: Bacteria > Pseudomonadota > Alphaproteobacteria > Rhizobiales > Rhizobiaceae > Rhizobium > Rhizobium rhizogenes. The sequence continues at coordinate 109,037 of NZ_BAYX01000022.1, forward strand.
GGTAATTGGTAACGTCATTGGCCGACAGGAGATTGATATCGTTGCCGGCAAAGAGGCTAACGTCGCGTTCAGCCGAGGCACTGGTCGCCTGCAGGTTGACGTCGTGACCCGCCGAGATGTTGAGATCGCGGCCGGCAGACAACACCGACATGGCATTGGTATCGGACTGCTGCGCCTTGCTGTCCTTGGTCGACTGCGCACCGATGCCCAGCGAGAAACCGCCACCGCCTGTGGAGAAGGCGAGACCAAAGCCGGATTTCTTCTGCTGCTCGGATTGCGACGCGCTTTCCGCGCCTGGCGTGACATTGACATCACGGGCGGCCGACAAGTTGATGTCGCGATCGGCGGTGACAGACGATCCCATGATGTTGAGGTCGGTCGCCCGTGCGGTCAGATTGACATCCTGGCCAGCCGACAGCGTGGAGCCGATATTGTCCGTCGAGGACTGCGCGCCCTGTTTTTCGTTCTTGCCGTAAAGCGAGATGAAGCCGCCACCAGAGCCGACGAACAGGCCGGAATCCTTGCGCTGGCTGTCGGACTGGTGGTTCTCCTGGGCGCCAATGATGGAAACGCTCTCACCCGAGATATTCAGAGAACCATCGGCATTGACCTTCGAACCGACGATGGCGGCTGCCTTACCGGCATCAAGGTTGACGTCGCCGGAGGCCGAAAGCTGCGAGCCGACCGTCGTTTCGTTGTAGCCGTCATAGCTGGAGCTGCCACTGCGCAGAAAACCCTTGCGCTTGGCGCTATCGTGTTCGGTCTCGGTGTCCTTGCCGGCGGTGACGATCAGGTTGCCGCCGGTCTGGATGTTGAGATCGGAGGTGTGGGCGGCGTCGCCGGCCGTGATCTTCGAGGCCGAGACTGTGGTGTCGCCGCCAGAAATGATGGTAACACCATCCTTGCCGGAGATCGACGAGCCGGCCGCTGTGGTGGTCTCCAGATGACCGGAGGCGTTCTCCTTGGTCGAACCGAAGAAGCCGCTCTTCTTGCTGGAGCTTTTGACATCGAGGGTGGTGCTATCGGTCGCCTCGGCAATGGTAACGTTGTTCTTCGCCTGGAGGCCAAGCGTACCATCGGCCGTCATGTTCGAGCCGATGACGTTGATGTCGTTGTTGGACTTGGCGACCAGATCGCCACCGGCTGTAATCGTGGAGCCATTGTGCGTCAGCGACGACGAGGAGCCCTTACCGAAGGTCGAGTTCGACTGGTTCTGCGAGGTGGTAACGTTGATGTCGCCGTTCGAGGTCAGGCCGACATCGCCCTTGGCCGACAGATCGGAGCCAGAGATCAAGACACCGGTATTGCCATTGACCTGCAGATTGCCACCGGCAGACAGCTGTGAAGCCTGCTGATCGGTGCCTGATGTCTTGGTGTAGCCATCGTCGGTCTTGCGGGCGACGTCGGTGGAAACGATGTTGACCGCGCCGCTCGTGGCTTGGACGTTAAGATCGCCGCCCGCCTTGGCAGAGGAGCCGATGACATTGACGTCGTTATTAGCGGCAATGTTCAGATTGCCGCCGGCATTGACGCGTGTACCGGTGGCATTCTGTTGACCACCATTATCAACCTTGACCGCAGCGAGGTTGACATTGTTGCCCGAGAGCTGAGCTGAGCCGCCTGCCTTGACGCTGGCGCCCTGGAGATTGAGATCGCTGTTGTTAGCGGCCAGCTGGATATTACCGCCGGCCGACACGCCAGCTTTGGGATTGATGAGGTTCTGACCGCCGATGGTCATCGTCTGGGCAGCGAGTGTGATGCCGTTCGAGGCGGTGAGATTGGCGTTGCCGCCGGCATAGAAACTACCGGTCGACTTGATCGAGCTCGCAGCGATGTTGAGGCCGCCGGCAGCGGCAACCGCGCCGGAATTGTTCAGATCGCCGACATTCAGATCGACCGTGTTGCCGGCAATCATTGCGCCAGCGCCAGATCCCGCCTTGGCCCGATCTGCGGCCGACAGATAGACAACAGGCGCCAGCACCTGAACGCCATTGATGGTCTGGGCCTGATAGATCACCATCGACTGTTTGAGATTGGCGACCTGTTCGGGCGTTGGCGCCTGACCAAAGGCAAGGCCATTGGCCTCGGCATAGGCAGCACCGTTGTCGAGCAGGGTCTTCATCTGCTCGATGGCGCTGTTGCCGGGGATGAAGGAGCCGTTGCCAAGACCATCGCCGACCAACTGGCGCAATTGCGTATCAACGAGCTGATTGTCGAAATAGGCATCCCCGAGGAAGGGAATGCCGGTCTCCGGATTATAGCCGGCGCGGTTGATGAAATAGCTCGAGCCATAGAACTTCGAGACGTCTAGGAAGGCCGCGCGGGTCTCGAAGATGAAGGCCTGTCCCGGCACCGTGCCGCCGACACCACCGGATTGCGGTTTGGCGAGTGCCGCTAGCTGCGCAACGTTCGCAGCGGATATCTGAGTGAGATTGCCAAGCGCTGCGGTCAGACCGCCACCGGCGGTAAGCGCGCCGTTGCCGGCCACATTGGAGAGCGCACTATTGACCGTGAACAGGGCGCCGCCTGCGGTCATGCCGTTCAGGGCAGACAGCGGATCGCTGGAGGTCGCGGGCGACGTCACCGTTGCCTGTCCGGCGACCGAACCGGCGGCAGACGTATTGTTGACCATGGCATAGTTGAGGTTGAGGCTGCCTGCCGCCTTGACGATGCCGGCCGCGCCGCCGATGACCGTCGTACCCGACACGATCGACGTGCCGTTAGCGATATCGCGAGACGGATCGGCCGTGCCATCGGCATTGTAAGCCGTGCAGGCGCTCTGAGCATTGCAGGTCAGCGTCGTGGTTCGATTGAGGACAACACCCTCGTTGGTGAACGTCGAACCCTTGAGGGTCGCATCGCCACCCGCTTCAATCCTGCTATAGGAATTGGTGAGGTTGGTGGCATCAACGGTGAGATTGCCACCGGCCCGAATGACCGCTTCTGGGGTGAGCGCGGTGGTGAACTGGTCCTCATAAACCGACTGGCTGAGATTGCTGGTCGGATCCCAGGTATAGGTGGTGCTGGCGTCCGAACCGCCGCGAATGACCTGGTCGACGATGAAATACCTCGACGGATTGTTCGCATCAAGCACAGGGGTGCCGTTGCCATCCTTCGGCACTCTCGCCAGGATCCAATCATAGATTGGCCGGACTTCAGTCGGCCCGTTCGCGGAAGTCCACGTCCAGGCATGGTAGCTCGTGCCGTCGGCAAGGGTAGCTTCAGACCACAGCAATGGCTGGTAGTCCTGCCACGCCGGCGGATCGATACCGGGGTAAAGCTGGAACATATTCTGGTCGCTGGTTTCCAGATAGGCGAATGGCTTGCCGGCGACGTCTGGATTAAGCACAAACGTGCCGACAACACCGCCGGAGGACACCAGTACGCCGGTTGTCCATGTCGGCGTTGTCGACCGCTTGTTGGTCAGATTGGACGTCAAGATAGACATGTCACCACCGGCCTGGATGAGGCCGGAGATATTGGTGGTCGCCTGATTGCGCTGCGTAAGCGTGCTGCCAGCGATCGTCAGGTCGTCGCCGGCGAGAATGGCGCCCTGATCGTTCGTCAGCGTTCCCGCGACCAGAAGGGAAGCATCGTTACCGGCATAGAGAAGACCAGTCGATGTATTGATGAGGTCGCCGCTGGTGTTGATGGTCAAGTTGTTGCCGGCGGCCAGCTGGCCGCTATTGGTCAACGTCGGCAAGGTCAGCGTCAGGTCGTGGGCGGCGAGCAGCGTCGTGGTGTCGCTCGCGGTCAGACCGGCGGCGGTGATGGCGATGTCGCCGGAGCCACCTGCATTCGTGACCGTATTGACTTGCGCGCCGGTCAGATCGGCCTGGCCGCTGAGATTGAGCGCCAGTCCGCCGAGGATCAAGCTGCTGCCCGTCAGGTTGGCGGACGTGGCTGTGACGGCCAGGGTGCCACCGACGGCCAGCTTGGCGCCGCGCGTTCCGGAAAGATCGATTGTGCCGGTATCGATGGTCAGATTGCCGGTGACGTTGCTGTTGTTGGTGTAGCTGATGGTACCCGGCGCGGTCAGCGAGGCATTCGCAAGGCTCTGCAGCAATGCGTAGCTGATATCGCCGGTTGTCGTCGCCGAGAAGTTACCACCAGATAGCAGCGCATTACTGGCGGTGATATCGCCGTTGGAGGCCGTGAGCGTCATGGTGCCGGACTGGGCATTACCCTGCGCGAGCATCAACGCACCGTTGGTGGAGGCACGCGTCGCCGCGAAATCGACGCCCGAAACCAGGCTGGCGGCGGTGATCAACTGACCTTGCAGGTTGATATTACCCGCGGCCATGGACTGGCCGGCCAGAGCGATCGATCCGCCCGCCGTCATCGTCAGGTTCTGATGGGCAACGGCGTTGCTGGCGACGCTATTGCCGATGCTGCCGCTCGCAATGGCAACGATGTTGCCAGCCGCCAGCAGATTGGCGGCATTCAGGTTCCCGGCGGTGGCCTTAAGGGTGAGCGCACCGCTCGAACCGAGCACAACACTGCCGTCAGCAGACTGGTTTGTGGCGGTAAAATCGACACCCGAGACAAGGCCACGTGCCGTAATGGACGAGCCGGTGATTGCGACGTTGCCAGCGGCCAGAAGCGTACCGCTGATATCCGAGGCGGCATTGACGGTGACGTCACCATGACCGGTGACGTTGGAGGCCGTGAACGATCCAGCTGTCACGTTGAGGTCGCGAGCGACCAGCAGCGGGCCGGCCGTGGCGCTGGTGGCGTTAACGGTCAAGTCGCCCGTCGAACCGATAATAATAGCGCCGGTGGAGGATTGCGCCATGGCAGCGAAATCAACCCCTGTCACGACCTGGCTGGTCGAAACCGCACCGCCCGACAGCGAAATATCGTTGGCTCCGAGGATCTGGTTGGTTACGGTCAGGCTGTTGCTGCCGGAAAGCGCGATGTCGCTGTGACCCGTTACACTGCCAAGGCTGAGATCCGCCGCCGTGGCCATGATCGTGCCGGCCGCGAGCAAGGCGGTGGCCGATAGATTGCCCGAGGCCTGCAGCGTCAAATCACCCGCCGTGCCAAGTGTGATATTGCCGCCATTGGCTTCGGTCGCGGCGAAATCAAGACCACTGATGACCTGATTGAGCGAAATCGACCCACCCGAGAGCGAAACGTCGCCTGCTCCCAGAACCTGGCCAGTGGCCGTCAGGCTGGAGCTGCCGGACAGGATTATCGCCTGGTGGCCGGTGACATTGCCGACGCTCAGATCCGCGGCCGAGGCAGAAATGGTTCCGGCCGCGAGCAATGTATTGGCAGAAAGCCCGCCCGAGGCAGCCAGCGTCATGTCGCCGGCACTACCGAGGACGAGACTGCCGCTGGCCGCTTGCGTTGCAGCGAAATCCACACCGGAGACGATGGCACCGGCCTGGATAGCCGCGCCTGAGATCAGGACGTTGCTGCTCCCAAGAATCTGGCCACTCACATTTGTAGCGGCGTTAACGGTGAGCAGCCCATGTGAGGTGACACCGCTAGCCGTCAGCGAAGCCGCAGTCACCGTCAAATCACCGCCAGACTGGATGCCGCCCGCGGTCACGTTGCCGGTGGCACTGGTGCTGAGGCTTCCCGCCGACAGCAGATTGCCGGTGGTAACATTGCCGCCGGTGGCTGTCAGGCTGAGGTTCCCGGCGGAGCCGAGCACGACATTGCCATTGGGATCGGCGCTGGTGGCAGCGATATTGATGCCTGAGACGGCCATGCCGGTGGCGATCGACCGGCCGGTGGCACTAACATTGCCTTGCGCCAATACATTACCGGCAACCGCGATATCCAGTCCGGCGCTCAGCGCGATATTCTGGTTGCTCAGCAGGGAAGCGGCCGAGATCGAGCCAGCCGTGGCCGTAAGATTGAGATCGCCGGTACTATTGGCAGCACCCGCAATCGCGATATTGCCGGAGGTCGCCGAAAGCGTCGCCGCACCATTGCCTGCTGTGACACTGCCGGCGGCAATGCCGCCGCCCGAACTCATCTGCACCGTCGTGCCGCTGTTGATGTCGCCAGAGACGCTCAAGAGGCCTGTGCCGCTTGCAAGCACGATATCGCTGTCGGCTGCCACCGACTGCAGGGTTATGCCCTGGTCAGCCTGGACCGCGACCTTCTGCTTCGAACTGACCTTGGCGGCGGTGACTTGTCTCTTCGAGGTGATGGTCACACCCTGGCTGCCCGAGGCATTGCCGATCGAGATCTTGCCATCGGCCGATAGCGACAGCTCACCGGCATTGGCGGCCATATCGCCGCTCATCTTGACGCCGGCGCCTTTCTCGGTGACGACGACCTTGATGCGGTCGGCCTGCATGGCGCCAAGGGCCGAGCCGTCGATCGCATATTCCGGCGTGCCGGAGGTAGCGGTCAGTGCTGTCGCTTCACCGGTGGCATAGTTGTATTGGCTGGCGCCGCCGGTCAGCCGCAGGGTCTTGCCGTAGATCGGGGCATTGACGTGGATATTGCGGGCAACGACGTCGAACAGGTCGACGGCACCAGGAGCAGCCGCAAAGTTCCCCCCTGCCCCTTCGAATGTGACATCGCCGCCATTGACGGTAAACCCGGTCAGGCTGCCATCAGATCCGATATTGGGTACGCCGGTCGTCAGCGTCGCATGCGGTGTATTGATGAAGCCGCAGCCATTACAGGTGATTCCGTTAGGGTTCGCGACTATGACGTCGGCTCTGCCACCAAACACTTCGGTGGGACCATTGAGCGCCGAACGATTGCCGCTCGTCACCTCGTTGAGGATGACCGAAGCGGGGCTGGAGCTGTTGAGGTTCGGGTTGCCGGGTGTGGCCCCGCCAAGGTTTGAGGTACCGACTTCGCCTTTGAAGTTGTTGAGGATCAGGCCCGGCGTGCCGACATTGAAGTCCGAAAATTTGTTGTGAGACAGGCCGGCCCCGTTCGG
>NZ_BAYX01000021.1 GCF_000696095.1 Rhizobium rhizogenes NBRC 13257
ACCCTCGTCCAGATCGGCGGTGACGTAGTGCGCCGTCGCCCCGATCAGTTTTACACCGCGCTCATAGGCCTGCTTGTAGGGATTGGCGCCCTTGAAGCTCGGCAGGAAGGAGTGGTGGATATTGATGATCCGCCCCGACATCTTTTGGCACATGGAATCCGACAGGATCTGCATGTAGCGGGCGAGCACGATCAGCTCCGTGCCGGTCTGCTCCACCACCTCCATGATCCGGGCTTCCGCCTGTGGCTTGTTGGCCTTGGTCACCGGAATATGGTGGAAGGGGATATCGTGGTTGACCACCACCTTCTGATAATCGAAATGGTTGGAGACGACGCCGACGATGTCGATCGGCAGTGCGCCGATCTTCCAGCGGTAGAGCAGGTCGTTCAAACAATGACCGAAGCGCGACACCATCAGCAGCACCTTCATGCGCTTCTGGGTGTCGTGGATCTCGGTTTCCATCTCGAACTTGGCAGCGATCGGCTTAAAACCCTCGACCAGCGCCTCCTGGCCCACCCCCTGCTCGGAGATGAAGCTCACCCGCATGAAGAACTTGCCGGTATCCAGATCGTCGAACTGGCTGGAGTCGACGATGTTGCAGCCCTGATCCGCCAGATAGTTGGCGATCGCTGCGACAATCCCGCGCCTGGATGTACAGGTGACCCTCAGTACATAATGCGTCATTCTACTCTCATCTGCTTGAAATTCATCGACATGTTGTGGAGGGTTGCTGGTTGCATCCCTACCGGTCGCCATCGGCCAGAAGCCGCAGAAAAGCCTGCAGTTCCCCATCCTCGATTGAAACGAGATGTTGCCTTTCCGGATAGGCACCAGACCGGACATCCGCGGCAAACTCGCTGAATGCGGCAATGCGCTCACGCTGCAACCGCTCATACTCGACGGCAAAGTTGCGATATTTTTTCGCGTGACGCGGATAGTGGCCGCCATGGCTGCCGAGCACATCGTCCGCAAAAAGATACTGCGCATCGCAGCCGCTTCCCGCCCCCATCGAGATCATCAGCATCGACGTATTCCGGCTGATGGCTTCAGCGACGCCAGCCGGCACCACCTCGATCTCCACGGCGAAGGCGCCGGCCTCCTCCAGCGCTTTGGTCTGCCGCCAGACCTCGAGGGCGCTTGCCACCGTCTTGCCGACAGCGCGGAAACCGCCCGTCCAGGTCGCCTTGGATGGAATAAGACCGATATGGCCGCAGACCGGAATGCCTTCCTCGCGCATCCGTCGGATCGTCGGCAAGCCGGCGGCGCAATAGACCGCATCGCCGCCTGCCTTCAGCACCTTGAAAGCCTCGCGCATATATTCTTCCGCCGAAACGTAATCGCCATATTCGAGACCGGGAATGGCAAAGGGCGTGGGGGCGGCCTCGCGGAAAGCCGGACCGAGCAGCGACGGAGGGACGGACACAATATCGATCCCCGCCTTCTCGGCCGCTTCAGCCTCAGCCAGCGACGTCACGCGCAACATGGTGAGCTGTCTGCTGCCTTTCATCGCCAGGAGATCGGCGACGGTCGCGCGACTGTGTTTTTTCATGGAATTTTCCTCGGAAAGAGATGGGCCATTCACACGGCAAGCGGCGATTGCGCGTCCCGCGATGTATGCAAAAAGGTAACGGACACGGTGGCCGTACACAGGCAGCGGTCTCCCTTCCTCATTTCGATCATTCCAGCCTCCCGCAATACGCAAGATGCGTGTCCTACCTCTTGGCTCGAAGGATAGGCCGGGTTTACGTCAGTCTCAATGCAAGCGTGATTGAATCTATCAAAAAACATCAAATTCTCATCTCATGAATGATGGAATATATCATCTACCCATCTCCATCTTCACGACCAGCGAGATATTCATTGGGATATAACGTCGTTGTATCCGTCCGGATATCATGCTAGCGGTCGACCTCTTCCAGGAGGACCTCGTCTTGAGCCGCAGCCGTATCGCCTTCATCACTAAAATCGCCTTTGCGATCAGCAGCTTATTGCTTGCGACTCCCGCCCTTGCGGATCGCGTCGTGACCGACCAGATCGGCCGCCAGGTGCATGTCCCGGATACCGTCAACCGGGTCGTCATCCTGCAGCACCAGACGCTCAATATCACCGTCCAGCTCGATGCGATGGACAAGGTGGTCGGGGTGCTCGATGAGTGGAAGAAGCAGCTCGGCGCCAACTATGTGCGGCTCGCACCGCAACTTCCGAAGCTTGCCATGCCCGGCGGCCTCACCAAGGTGAACATCGAGGAACTGCTGAAGCTCAAGCCCGACGTGGTCTTCGTCACCAATTACGCGCCGGCCGACATGATAAAGCAGATCGAGGATGCCGGCCTGCCGGTCGTCGCCATCTCGCTTCTCGACGTGCCGCCGCAGGAAGCGGTGAAGCTCAATCCCAGCGTCAAGGACGAACCCGCCGCGATCGATGCCGGGTTTGCGACGGGCGTGCGGCTCATCGCCGATATTCTTGACCGCAAGGACAAGGGCGAGGAGATGCTCACGGCCACCAAGAAGACCCGCAAGCTCATCGCCGATCGCCTCGCCGATCTTCCTGACGACAAGCGCGTGCCGGTCTATATGGCCAATCCCGACCTCACCACCTACGGCCACGGCAAATATACCGGCCTGATGATGGAGCGCGCCGGCGCCAGGAACGTCGCCAACGGGATCACCGGCTTCAAGCAGGTGTCGATGGAGGATGTGCTTACCTGGAACCCGGCCGTAATCTTCGTGCAGGAGCGCTATCCCGCCGTGGTCGACGAGATCAAGACGGCGGCACCGTGGCAGACGATCGATGCCGTCAAGACCGGGAAAATCTATCTGATGCCCGAATATGCCAAGGCCTGGGGGTATCCGATGCCGGAAGCCATGGCGCTCGGTGAACTCTGGATGGCGAAGACGCTCTATCCCGACCGCTTTGCGGATATCGATATGCAGGCACAGGCGGACGCCTATTACAAGGAATTCTACCGCACAGACTATCGCCCGGGCCAATGAGCCGGGACGTGTTTTCGCCCCGCTCGCCTCGGGTGGCCATAGCTATCCTGACCGCCATGCTCGTCATCGTGGCGATCGGTTCCCTCGGCGTCGGTCGCTATGACATCTCCTTCGCCCGAGTGGTGCAGATCCTGCTGGTACCAGTCTTTCCACCTGAAATGCCCGTAACTCCGACCGAGGCGAACGTCGTCTTCACCGTGCGCCTGCCGCGCATCCTGCTTGCGCTGCTGTCGGGCGCGGGCCTGGCGCTCTCCGGCGCGACGCTGCAGGGCGTCTTTCGTAATCCGCTGGTCGGCCCGCAGGTCATGGGTGTTTCCTCAGGCGCGGCCTTCGGCGGCACGCTCGCCATCCTCCTGAGCCTCTCGCGGGCCGGCCTGCTCGCCACATCGTTCGCCTTCGGGCTTTCGGCTCTTGTCCTCGTCTATGCGCTGAACGGCGTCGTGGCACGGCGCAACATTCTGGCGCTGGTGTTGGCTGGTGTGGTGATCAGTGGCTTCTTCGGCGCACTCGTCAGCCTCGTCCAATATGTGGCCGACACCGAAGACAAGCTGCCGGCCATGGTCTTCTGGCTGCTCGGCAGTTTCGCAACGGCCAATTGGGAAAAGCTCTCCCTCATCGCCGGACCGGTCCTCATCGGCAGCATCCTGCTTTTGGGCTTGCGCTGGCGTATCAATCTTCTATCGATCGGCGACGAAGAGGCGCGCGCCCTCGGCGTCCGCGTCGAGCCACTGCGCTGGCTGATCCTCATCCTCGTCTCCGCGATCGTCGCGGCGCAGGTGGCCGTCAGCGGCATTATCGGCTGGGTCGGCCTCATCGTGCCGCATATGGCACGGATGCTTGTTGGCTCCGACCATCGGGCGATGATGCCCGCGTCGCTGATCATCGGCGCGCTCTACCTGCTTGTCATCGACGATATCGCGCGCACCGCGACCGGCACGGAAATCCCGCTCGGGATTCTCACCGCGCTGATCGGCACGCCGATCTTCGTGCTCGTTCTGTGGCAAACCCAGAGAGGCATCCGTGGCATCTGATCAGGCAATGTTGCGGATCGAAGCCGCCAGCCAATCCTATGACGGCATGCGCTGGCAATTCCGCGACCTCGACCTCGGTCTGAAGGCGGGAGAGATCGTCGCCATTCTCGGTCCCAACGGCCGGGGCAAGTCGACGCTGCTGCGGGTACTGGCCGGCCTTCTGAAGCCAACCTCCGGCAAGCTGGGGCTGAATACGCGCACCGGTTTCGTACCGCAGGAGTTCTCCGGCTCCTTTGCCTATTCAGTGCTGGACGTGGTGCTCATGGGCCGCGCCCGGCACATCGCGCTGTTCCAGACGCCACGCAAAACCGATATCGAAAAGGCGATGGAGGCACTGCGCACCACCGGGATGGCGGATTACGCATCACGCAACATCAACACGCTCTCCGGCGGTGAACGGCAGCTCGTTCTGATTGCCCGCGCACTCGCCGGCGAAAACGTCGTCTTGCTTCTCGATGAACCGGCTTCGGCGCTCGACCTCAAGAACCAGGACGTCGTGCTTTCGCTGCTCGGCGAACTGGCGGATCGCGACGATCTCGCCATCGCCTTCACCACGCATCAGCCGAACCACGCGCTGGCGGTCGCCGACCGCTCACTGCTGATGCTCGATCGGGCGCGCATCATCGTCGGCGCAACGGACGAGGTCCTCAATGAGGCCAATCTCGAGGATCTCTACGGCATTCCGGTGCGCTCCGCACGCCTGGGCGACAGCCAGGAAATTGCCTCTTTCGTACCGCTATTCCGGCAAAGGGATCGGAAAGGAAGAAATCCATGACCAAGCCTGCTCAGCCGCTAAGCATCCTATCCGCAGGCAGCATGCGGTACGCTTTCCCGGCGATCATCGCGGCATTCGGCGAGTTGAACGATGTCCCTATATCCTTGACCCTCGGCCCCGCCGGTCTGCTGCGGGAGCGCATCGAGGCGGGCGCGTATTTCGATCTCTTCGCCTCGGCCAACATGGCGCATCCCCGCCATCTGGCGGCACAGGGGATCACCGACGATGCGGTCTGTTTCGCCCGCAACAGGCTTTGCGTACTCGCGCGCAGCGACCTCGGCTTGACGACTGCGAACCTTCTCGGCGTCATCACCGATCCCAGGATCAAGATCGGTACGTCGACGCCAGGGGATGACCCCGCCGGCGACTATGCCTTCGAGGTCTTCGACCTGATCGAAGCTAAGCATTCTGGCCTTGGCAAACCGCTCAAGTCCCGCGTCCGGCAATTGGTCGGCGGGCGAAACTCGCCGCCGACGCCGCCCGGCAAGGGCGCCGGTTGGCTGATAACCGATGGTGAAGCCGACCTCTCCCTGAGCTATTATTCGAATGCCCGCCTTTTGAAGAGTGATCCAGCATTCAGTGTCGTCGCGCTTCCGGAAGAATTCTCGCCGATCATCGAATATGGCGTGACGATTCGCCAAGGCGCTGGCGCAGAAGCTGCGGAACTCAGGGATTTTCTGTTGTCCAGCGATGGTCAGCGAATCTTGGAACGGAATGGGTTTGAGCCCGTATGAACATGATAGCCCATCATGCCAATCGGTTGGGCCGAAACGTCGAAGCACAGACACGCTTTGATGTTCTCGCTTGCAACACCGTTGCGCGATCCCTATATACCGCAACGAGGACTGCGATCCCGCGTTACTATCCGTAGCGCCTCGAAGCCGTAGCTTGAAACTAGCCGCTGCAATTTTTTGAACCGTAGCTCCCGTGCCCTCCGCACTCTCGCGTGACGGCGCTCCCACTATCCATTGTCATTGACGCTGGTCGAATGACCAGCAGAGGAAATTTATTGAACAATACGAATATCGCTGCCGCGCTTGCGGTGGTGAAGCCGCATGAACGCAACGAGGCCGTCAACCGGCCCGACAAGAACTGGAAACCCTACCCCTGCCTTCTCACGCGCAAAGAGCTTGAGAAGCTGGTCGCCGAACAACTCGGCTGACGGGGCAACGATTTTATCAACATCAACAACAAGGAGAACAAATGCACATTCTGGTCAGAGACAACAATATCGAACAGGCGCTCAGGGTTCTGAAAAAGAAGATGCAGCGCGAGGGTTTGTTCCGGGAAATGAAGGCACGGCAGTCCTATGAGAAGCCGTCCGAACGCCGCGTCCGGGAAAAGGCGCAGGCCATCAGCCGGCATCGCAAAGCGATGCGCAAGCAGATGCAGCGCGAAGGGCTGATTCCCGGCCCCAAGCGGAAGGCACCGCCGGCGCGCTGACAAAATCCTACCATTTGATGCGATAATTCACATTCACGTTGCCCGCTGGCGTTAAAGCCAGCGGATCGACGACGGATGCAGTGAAGTTAAGGTTGGGCGCGATCGGCTGATTGAAAGCCACCGTGCTTGAGACGGTACCCTTGAGGTCCGTCACCGCACCGTTCGCCGAGATCGATGTGCCGGTCCAGGGAAAAATCATCGTCACGCCCTGCGAGGCGGTGACGGATGCCGGCTGGCTCTGCGCGCCCACATAATTCACATTCAGCGCGCGTGTCGTCTGCATATCGAGATCTTTCGAAACGATCCAGTTTCGCGAACGGCTAAGATACAGCGTTCCGCTCCCTCTCAGTGTGTCTATTCGCAGCGCGATTTCGCGACGCGACTTGCTGGCAAAGTTACGGCTGTCGTCCACTGCCCTTCCCCAGAACGTGGCAAGTTCGGAACCACTCAGGATCTTTCCGCCGGGCGCGCTTCCAAGGCCGATATCCGCGCCCGCGCTCATTTCCCACGCCATCGGCAACCGAAAGCCGATCGTTGTCTGATAGGTCCGAGGAGCAACCTTGACCGGCGTCCAGATCAACAGATCGCTGGCGTAAGCCGCCTGTGAAAACGACGCTGTGCCGACAAAGGCGCCAAGAAAAACGCGCGTTAAAACAAGTCTCATCACAAAAGCCCAATTAGCGTTTGTATCAACGCCAGCGCGCCGAAGTGCGGCACCGACAGCCGAACGCGATGCGAAAAACCGCATTCGGCCTCGGCTTGATTTGGTTGTTAGGTGCCGATCCGGCGATGCATATCGGCACCCATCAGGCACCTGCATCGCACCACGCGAGGAAGAGACACCCCGCATATCAGCCAACTCTCACTAAAACGATCCCATCCGCGGGACGGCTTGTAAACCCTCTGGGTTCAAGTTTTTTGCTGCGGTGCACATTTGCCGCAGTTGCTTGATGGCGGCTAAAGCCCGGCGTCGCGGGCTGATCAGGCGCGACCCCGATAGACAAAAGCGGGCGGTTCGCTGAGGCCGTCTTCTTCGGCGCGAGTCGCGATAGCCTGATGAAACGGCGAATGGATGCAGACGGGATCGGTTGCTTCCGCGCTGCCCGCAAGCGCCATGGCCTGGCAACGACAGCCACCGTGGTCGACATGCTTTCGCGCGCAACTGCGGCAGGGCTCCTGCATCCAGTCGTCACCGCGATAGGCGTTGAAGGCGCTGCCGTGATACCAGATGTCCGCGAGCGGCTTGTCCCGCACATTGTCAAAGGCAAGCGATGGAATCGTCTCCGCGGCATGGCAAGGCAACACGCGCCCCGATGGCGTGATATTGAGCCCGGTGCGACCCCAGCCTCCCATGCAGGCCTTCGGATAGCGGGAATGGTGATCGGCGGGCACATAGTCGATGACCAGAATGCCGTCCAGTGTCTTGCGCGCCTCCTCGACCAGCGCCGTCGTCCGCTCGACCTGCGCCCGCGTCGGCATCAGTGCGGCACGGTTCTTCTCGGCCCAACCATGGAACTGCACGGTTGCGATCTCGATCCGGCGCGCACCGAGTTCGACCGCAGTGGCGATCATGTCGCTGATCTGATCCATGTTCTGCTTGTGGCAAACGGCGTTGACCGTCAGCGGAATGCCGCTCTCGCGGATCCAGCCGGCAACCGCCAGCTTGCGGGCATAGCCGCCTTTATAATTGCCGACATGATCCGCCATTTCGGGTGTCGCACCCTGGATCGAAAGCTGGATGTGATCCAATCCGGCATCCGCCAGTTCCAAGAGACGCGGTTGCGTCAACCCGATGCCGGAGGTGATGAGATTGGTGTAGAGGCCATAGGAGGCGGCACCCTTGGTCAGCGCAGCCAGATCACGGCGCGCGACCGGTTCTCCGCCGGACAGATGCAGGTGCAGGACACCCAGCTCGGCCGCCTGCTGGAAGGCGGATAGCCATTCTTCGGTCGTCAATTCGTCGCGGCTTTGGGTCAGCTCCAGCGGATTGGAGCAATAGGGACAGGCAAGCGGGCAGCGATGCGTCAATTCCGCCAGCATGGCTATTGGCGGCGGCGCGGCGATGCGGCGCTCCTTGCCATTGCTGGTTTCAAGATGCTCGCTCACCGGCTCAGCTCCAGCATTCGGCGGCTGGAAAAATCGCGGATGAAGGCGATCACGTCATTGAGGATCTCCTCCTTCGGCGCCTCGAACTGCAACGCGAATCCGGCGGCGATGTCGTCCAGCGTTCTCACCCCATCGAGGGCTCTGACGATCGCCACAGCGATCTCATCCAATGCAAGCGCGCGCTCGGGCGCAAGCAGGATCGTCTGTCCGCGAGCCGCATCCTCGCGCAGCCTGACGCCGCGTGCGAGCTTGGCAATGGTCTGGCCGTCGATCTTGAGGGCGTCGTCATCACTCATGATATCACCCCTTCGCGCCCATCCCAGCCGCCAGGCGGGATAAGCCCGGGGCTAACATAGGCGTGGGAAAGCGCATCAAGCTGCGACCAGAGGACATCGGTCTTGAAGGTCAGGGCAGCAACGGAAGCATCCTGTTTTTCCAGCGTGTCGGCATGGTCGAGAACGTAGTTCAGGCCGAACGCCACCTCTTTCGGCGCTTCGTTGAGGCGCTGGCGGAAATAGGCAAGCGCGCTGTCATTGGCAAAGGCGTAATGCTCGATCAGCCCGGCGATACGGTTGGCGTGGATGGCCGGAGCGAACATCTCCGTCAGCGAGGAGGCAACCGCTTCCAGCATCGGCTTTTCGCGGACGAAATGAACATAGGCCTCGACCGCAAACCGCGTGCCGGCAAGCACGCCGCGTGTCGAAGCGACATAGTCCGGATCAAGCCCCACCGCCTCGGCGAGCTTCAGCCAGCGGCGTATCCCGCCGCCTTCGTCAACACCGCCGTCGTGATCCTCAATGCGATTGCGCCATGCCCGCCGCAGCTGCGGATCCTCGCAACGCGACAGGAAAGCGGCATCCTTCATCGGAATACGGCTTTGATAATAATAGCGGTTGATGACCCAGGCCCGCACCTGGATCATGCTGCACTGGCCGCCATGCAATTGCTGATGAAACGGGTGCTTGTCGTGATAGCGCGCCTCGCCGACCGCGCGCAGGCGCGCTTCGAACGCTTCTCTATTGGCTGCCTGTTGCAAGCGTGATCTCCATTCCGTCATAGCCGACCGCGAAGCCGTGTCGCTCAAG
Organism: Rhizobium rhizogenes NBRC 13257; assembly: GCF_000696095.1. Classification (GTDB taxonomy): domain Bacteria; phylum Pseudomonadota; class Alphaproteobacteria; order Rhizobiales; family Rhizobiaceae; genus Rhizobium; species Rhizobium rhizogenes. Next base: position 9,434 of record NZ_BAYX01000021.1, read on the forward strand.
CTCGGCGCGCTCCGGTCCAGCCCGCCAGATCGGGTTGGTATTGTTGATATGAATATAGATGCTCCGCCCGATCGACAGGCGAGACAATGCCTCGAGACTGCCGTCGGGGCCGCTGATGGGCATGTGCCCCATCCGCCGGCCGGTCTTCTGGCCGGTGCCCGTCCTGATCATCTCGTCATCGGTGAAGACCGTACCGTCGAAGAACAGCAGATCCGCGCCGGCGATTCGATCCGCCAAAGCGGGGCTGATCGCCCCACAGCCCGGAATGTAGAAGATACGCCTGTCGCCGACGCGAAACTCCATGCCGACGGTCTGCTCGCCTTCGAGCCCAAGCTCCGGCTCGCCTTTCTCAAGATAAAGCGGAACCTTGCCGGCAACGGCAAAGAGCATTGTTTCAAGGCCATCCAGCGGAAAGAACGGTGTTTCGAGTTCGATCGGCTTTTGCTTAACGTGGGCGGGATCGAGAACCTTGAAAATCGGATTCTCTTCCAGCGTCTCCAGCAACGCCCTTGTTGCGAGAAGTTGAAAGGGTTGCTTTTCCCGCAACGTCAGAAGACCCGCGACGTGATCGACATCGCCATTCGTCAGCACAACGCTCTTGATCGGGCTGTCGCGCAATTCTTTCGGCCATAGAGCGTACCGGTCACATAGTTGCTGGCGGATATCCGGAGATGCATTCACGACCAACCAGTTGCGGCCATCGACACTGATAGCCAGAGATGATTGCGTCTGCGGAACGAGAGCGCCCTGGCGTGCCGCCGCACAGTTTGGGCAGCCACAGTTCCACTGCGGCAAGCCCCCTCCGGCGGCGGCGCCGAGCACAAGAAATCGAACAGTCAATCTGTTGCTTTCAGATGATCAGCGATCAGAACAGGATCGGCTCGGAACCATCGGCCGGCGCATACCGGTTGATTTCCATGCCGCAGCTTACCTCTACGAATTTCGGAGCATGCCATTTCATTGGTCGTTCCTTTCATGAGATTTGCAGTGCAAGATTAGACTCAATTGCCCGCTAGGGCAATTTCGGATGGTCGTCGTTTAATGCTGTTGATGCCACGCCGTTCCCGACCTTCTTGATCACAATAAATTGCTTAGAAAAACGACCTCGCGACGATTTGAGAAAGCTAGTCCCCCGCAATCCGCACATCGCGGCCTCAGATTTTTCTACTAGCCCCTCCTGCCAGAATGGCAAGCTGGCGCTCGTCGTGTATCCCTTGGCGATATAATTCGATGATCAGCGCCGCTACTCGCTCCGCCTCCTCACTGTCTTTCGCTAGCTTCAATTCGACTAAAAGAGCATCAAAAGCGCGCTGACAAAGGTCCAGATCCAACGAATCCAGGGGATGGTCATGCTTGCTGAGATATCTTCGGATCATCGCGTTCTTCTCCTTTCCCGGCACAATTGGCGTGTTCGACGATAAGATATTTATTGTCAGGCAAGCTGCCGCAAGAGCATTATAATATTAGATATATCGAAAATACTATTGGCGCTATTTTTTCTTGGCTGCCTGCTGCGACGCCGCGGACAAATCGCCATTCAACGCATCGGCAAACTTCCGCATCAACCGGACGAGATCATCGATATCATCGACATCCCAGGATTCAAGGATTGCGCCACCGATCCTGTCACGCGCGCCGTCTACCGCATCCGTCATGATCTTTCCCTTCGGCGCAATAATAGCCTCGCGTACGCGGCGATCCACGGCGGAGGCCTGGCGCACCACGAGATCTAGGCTCTCCAGCTTCGCCACCTGCCGGCTGACGGTCGTGTGGTCACGGCCGACACGATCCGCCAGATCGACGACACCGATCGGACCCAAACGCTCGATCAGAACCAGCAGCGGGAAAAGCGCCCGATCGAGCGGAATTCCGGCCTCCCTGATCAGCGCCTCGTCACCCTGAGGCCGGTTTATCACGGCAACGATATCCAGCACCGCTGCATGAAGCTTCCGAAACTGGGACTTAATATGTGTATTTTGCACATTATTTCTTGCCATCACCAACGATCTCCTTTACGTGTGCATTATACACGTAATTTGCATGATCGAAAAGGAGATATGCCATGAAGGCAGCCATCGTGCGAGGAGCCGGCCAACAGCCTGCCTATGAAGATTTCGAGAAGCCTGCTCTATCGGCTGGCGAGAACCTGGTGCATGTGAGCGCCGCTGCCATCAGCCAGATCGTCAAGAGCCGGGCGTCAGGCGCGCACTACAGTTCCGCCAATCAATTCCCCTTCGTGGTCGGAATCGACGGCGTAGGGCGACTGGAAGACGGCAGGAGGGTTTACTTTGTTCTGCCGCGTGCGCCCTATGGCAGCATGGCGGACGTGGCACCCGTGCCATCCAACCGCTGCATTGCGCTGCCGGACGATCTGGACGATGTGACAGCGGCGGCCATCGCCAACCCGGGAATGTCATCCTGGGCGGCCTTTAGAGAGCGTGCGAGGCTAGAGCCAGGCGAGACCGTTCTGATCAATGGCGCAACCGGAACGTCAGGCCGGCTCGCCATCCAGATCGCTAAATATCGGGGCGCTGCCAAAGTCATCGCGACGGGCCGGAACGCCGACAGTCTCAAGGCCCTCGAAAGGCTCGGCGCGGACGTGACCATTCCCCTCACCCAGGACAAACCGACCCTGGAAGCCGCATTCAAGGAACAATTCGCCGGCGGCGTGGATGTTGTTCTCGATTACCTGTGGGGCGAAAGCGCGGAAAGCCTCCTTAGCTCTGCCGCAAAGGCCGGCAAGGATGCCGTGCCGATCCGCTACGTCCAGATCGGCGCAATCAGCGGTGCCGACATCAGCCTTCCAGGGGCCGTGCTGCGATCATCCGCCATTACCCTGATGGGCAGCGGCATAGGCAGCATCTCTCTTGACCGCCTTGTCAACGCGATCGCCGAACTGTTCCAGGCAACCGTCCCCGGAGGCTTCGAAATTGCCACGACGATCGCTCCACTTTCCGAGGTCGAGAAGGCCTGGCCGCTCGACGACAGCAATCGGCGCACGGTCTTTACGATCGGAAACTAGGCGGGCCTGCGACGGATATTAGGTTTGCTATCGAACTGGGCTTTCGGAACATCCGAGCTGCCGTGTGACTCTGTCAATCGGCGAGAAAGACAGAGTCCATTCAGCAGGATGATGAGATCGCTCCTGCCCGACCGCGCACCGCAATACGCCTACTCGAACTTCTCCGTCGCATCGGCCTTGCCCTTGACCCAATAGCCGGAGGCCTTAATCCAGCTCAGCGGATAGCCGCGTTCCTCGACGAGATGCACCCTTATCGCGCGCGTCACGGATGCCTCCGCCGCGACCCAGACGAAAGTTTCAGGTGCAATATCGACCGATCTCAAGACCGAAAGCAGCGCCGACGCATCGGTCGCTTCGGACAGAGGACGATGCGCCCAATGGCATATTAATTCGGCATTGGTCTTGAATGTCTGATGCTCGGCTGGGTTGGCGACCGCCATGACGGCCGTGATGCGCGCCTCCCCGCCCGCCTCCTCGATCCTGCGTCCGATTGCCGGGAGCGCCGTCTCGTCGCCGATCAGCAACCATTGCTTGATATCGGAGATGACTGCGGAACCCCGCGGGCCGCCGATTGCGAGCGTATCGCCCGGACGGGCATTGATGGCCCATTGGGTGATCGGCCCGGCCTCATGAACCGCGAAATCAATTGCAAGCGTGCGGGCAGCAGCGTCGTAACGGCGAGGCGTATAGTCGCGCCGCTCCTCCGTTCCATCGGTCATAGGGACGAATATCTTGATGTGGTCGTCCGGCGCCATGCTGATGAAATCGGAAAGATCATTTCCCCCGAAGAGGATGCGCAGCATACCGGGCGTTATGTTTTCGACATGGGCCACTGTCAGCAAGCGTCGCTTCAGATCGTGCCGCACGCGCTCTATTTTCGGAGCCGCGGAAACCGCAGTTGGAATTTGAGGATTGCTCATCTGTGTCCTTTCAAGGCTCTAAAACCTCGATCCGCATGACACAGTCGCGCAGATCGAAGCCGCAGAGCCGTTCGATCATACGCGTTGAGTGACGTTAACGCTTACGTGGCAAGGCGATGCCTGACCATTTCCGGTTTCGCTATAGAAGAACGACACGCCGAATGCAACGGACTCGATGGAAATTCGGTGATATCCGCAGCGCGAGCATTATTCGCTGCAAGGCACTGTTTCCAAATGACTTTAGAGAATTTCAGCAACGGCACTATAGCTTTTTCTTATGATCAATCACCCATTTTTGAATGGGAGCACGCATCGAAGACAAGCATGCTTGCCCCGCCGATCCGGGCGGAGGTCGCACGCAGCCAGGCTGCCTTACAATGCGGCGAACGGCCGCTCAATGGATCCAGGGAGGCCATCGAATGAAGAAGAATCGTGCATTTCGCGCCGTGATCGCAGGCGCGCTGCTGGCTTTTACCATGCAGCCTAGCCCTGTATGGGCGGCTGATCCGATTGGCATCGTCAAGCCGACGGTATCATGCGCGAGCCTGGCACAGACCGATTTGACGGCCATCGGCGGTGCGGGCAGCCATGTGGTCAAGGCCGCTGAGACCACCAAGGGAGCGATCACGACATGCGCCGTAGAAGGCATCCTTGCCCCGACGATCACCTTCAAGGTCGAACTTCCGACATCCACCTGGACACAGCGATATCTGCAGATCGGCTGCGGCGGCCTTTGCGGCCACATTTCGCTGGAAGCGGGTGCCGCCGACGGATGCGCCGTGCTCGATAGCAACGGCTTCGTGACCGCGAGCACGGATATGGGACATGACAGCATGGGCGGCGAGTTCGGCCGCGATCCGCAGAAGCGCCAGGACTTCGCCTACCGCTCCGTTCACCTCACCGCTGTCACAGCCAAGAAGCTGATCGAAGCCTATTATGGCCACGGCCCCAGCCATTCCTATTTCAACGGATGCTCCGATGGTGGGCGCGAGGCGCTGATGGAAGCGCAGCGCTATCCGGATGATTTCGACGGCATCATCGCCGGTGCACCCGCGATGAACTTCCAGGTTCAGAATGGCCTCTACCATGCCTGGCAGGCGCGCTCGAATACCGGCGCCGACGGCAAGGCAATCCTGACGGCGGCGCGGCTGCCGCTCCTGCACAAAGCGGTCGTCGCCGCCTGCGACGCGCTGGACGGGCAGGTCGACGGGTTGATATCCGATCCGCTGAAATGCCATTTCGATCCGGGTACGCTGCTCTGCTCCGCGGCGGAAAAGAACACCGATAGCTGCCTGACAGCAGCGGAAGTGGATACTGTGCGTCGCCTCTACAACGGCCCGAGAGACCCCGCGACGGGCGAGCGCCTGACGATCGGCGGGCCGCTGCCGGGATCGGAACTCGCCTGGGCCGGCGTCTTCGTGCCGCGCGGGCTGAACGAGCCGATCTTCAGCGAGATCATTGCGATGGGCACAATCCTCAATCTCAACTTCGAAACAAATCCGCCCGCGGATTACAAACTCGCCAACGTCACATTTGACAGGGCGTATTTCGATCGGCTGCGTCCGCTACATTCGCTTTATGACGCCACCAACCCCGATCTCTCGGCCTTCGAAAAATCCGGCGGCAAGCTGATCCTCTGGCATGGCCTTGCCGATCAGCATATCTCGCCGATCAACACCATTGCCTACTATCAAGCGGTCGAGAAGCTCCTGGGCGCCAAGCGCGCCGCTCAGTTCACGCGGCTTTACCTCTTTCCGGGCATGTATCATTGCGAGGGCGGCGAGGGTCCGAACAAGATCGACCTGCTGACCCCGATGCTGAACTGGGTCGAGAAGGGTGCCGCTCCGCAAGAGATTGTCGCCCGGCAGACGGCGAGCGACGACGCCAGCGGCTTTGGACAGCCGAGCGGTGCGCCGCCCAAAGACGCGGCCAAAAAGCCAGCCGAGCAGTCCGCCAACAAGGTTGTCCGGTCACGCCCTGTCTACCCCTATCCTTACACCACGAAGTACAACGGTAAGGGCGATCCGAACTTGGTAACCAGCTACACGCGCGGTGACCGCGAGGAAGCCATCATCGAGCCTTGGGCTGGTGCGCATTTCTATCAGCCCTACAAGCCCCGTGCGGAATAGACCTATGTGGCCTCACGACGGCGAAGCTTCGCCGTCGTATCCGTCTGCTTGAGATTATGCCGCGAGCAATCAGAGCTCTACTGTAAAGCCTTTTCCATCACGCGCACCAACCGCTCGGCAAAGGCACGCGGGTCGGCCGGCTTGTCGCCATCAAGGACACGCGCCTGGTCGAGCAGCAGGAATGCCGCGTCGTCGCGCAGGGACGACTGGTCGCCCTTGGCGGCAATGGCCTTGACGAGCGGGTGATCGCCATTGATTTCCAGGATCGGCTTTGCAGCGGATTGCAGCTGCCCGGCGCCCTGCAGGATTTTTTCGAGCTGGCGGTCGTAGCCCTGTTCGGAGGCGACCAGGCAGACGGCGCTTTCGATCAGGCGGTCCGATGCGCGAACATCGGAAACCTGATCCGAGAGCTTATCCTTGGCGAAATCGATGAAAGCCTGAACCTCCGCCGGCGCTGATTCGTCCTTGGTCGCGTCCTGCTCGACCTTGCTGAACTGGGCGAGATCGGCCGACCCTTGCGTGATCGACTTGAACGCCTTGCCTTCGAACTCCGGCGCGTTCGTCACCCAGAAGCTGTCGACGGAATCCGAGAGCAGCAGCACCTCGATGCCGCGGGCACGAAACCCTTCGAGCTGCGGCGATGCCTTCAGCTGTTCGAGGCTGTTGCCGGCGAGATAATAGATCGCCTGCTGGCCTTCCTTGATATCCTTGACGTAGTCGGCAAGAGAACGATAGCCCTCCCCGGATGCCGTCGTGCGGAAGCGCGACAGCGCGACCAGTTGGCTGCGCCGCTCGTAATCCTCGTAAATGCCTTCCTTGATCAGGCTTCCGAACGATTCCCAGAGTTTGAGGAAAGCATCATTGTCGCTTTCCGCAAGCTTCTCGATGGCGGTAACGATCCTGTTGGTGACGCCCTTGCGGATCGCCGAGAGGATGGCGCTTTCCTGGATCATTTCGCGCGAGACGTTCAGCGGCAGATCGGAGGTGTCGACAAGACCGCGCACGAAACGGAGATAGCGCGGCAGCAATTCGGCCTCATCGGTGATGAAGACGCGCTTCACATAGAGCTTCATCCGGCCCTTACGATCGGGATCGAAGAGGTCGAAAGGCTGGGAACCGGGAATGAAGGCAAGCGCGGAATATTCGTGGCGGCCTTCGGCGCGGAAATGCACCGTCAGCGCCGGCTCGTCATACTGGCCCGAAATTCCGCGATAGAAATCGGTATATTCCTCGGTGGTGATATCGTTTTTCGATTTCGTCCAGAGCGCCGAGCCGTCAGTCAGCTGCGTCGCCTCCGCACCGGGCTTTTCGGCGATCGTGATCGGTACGGGCACATGACCCGATTGTGCCTTGACGATCCGCTCGACGGTCCAGCGGGACGCGTAGCTCTTGGCATCCTCCATCAGATGCAGAGTGATGCGCGTGCCGCGGGCCGGCGCCTCGCTGACATCGATCGGGCTGACGCTGTAGCCGCCCTTGCCGTCGGAGGACCAGAGCCAGGCATCATCCGTGCCGGCGCGGCGCGAGACGACATCGACGCGATCGGCGACCATGAAGCAGGAATAGAAGCCAACGCCGAACTGACCGATCAGCTGCGCGCCCTCGCCCTGCTTGTTCGCCTCGATGCGCTCCATGAAGGCGCGCGTACCGGAACGGGCGATCGTTCCGAGTGCTTCGATCATCTCGTCGCGGCTCATGCCGATGCCGTTGTCCTCGACAACAAGCCGGCTGCCCTCCTCATCCAGCGTCAGCAGGATACGGCTGTCCGGATCGCTTGCCAGCAGCGAAGGCGTGGCGATCGCCTCGTATCGAAGCTTCTCACAGGCGTCGGCCGCGTTCGAAATCAGCTCGCGTAGAAATACATCCTTATCGGAATAAACCGAGTGAACCATCATATGCAGAAGACGGGCAACATCGGCCTCAAAAACATGGCTTTCGGCGGGATTTTCTGCGGTGGTTGTCGTCATGTGCGTCTCGTCTCCTGGGAATATTAAAAGTCGCGCCGAAGAGGTGGCGGAAGAAGGGAGAAATTTCAAGTTGATGTCGCTTAATTACGCATAAGACGATGTGCTTTTATTGCCTCGGGAAATCTCTGCACGGCTTTGGCGTCGAGGACCGCAACCTAGGCTTCGCCACAGAACGACGGGATTGAATATTTTTTAGGCACGCATGGCATCGCCTAATATTTTGGCGCATGGCTTGCCCGCTTTGTTGCGTTGCGCCATAAAGGCGGCATGAGCCGCCTGGATCTGACCATTCTTGTGATCGACGAAAATACCATCCGCGCTTCGATCATCGAAGAGGGGCTGCGGGAGGCCGGTCATGCGCGCGTGACGGTCATCCACGAGGTCCATGGCGTGGCCCGCACGATCGAAACACTCAAGCCCGATGTGATTATCATCGATATCGAGAACCCGAACCGCGACATGATGGAGCATCTGTTCCAGCTGACGCGGACGGTCGGACGCCCGATTGCCATGTTCGTCGATCGCTCCGACACGGCTTCGATCGAGGCGGCTGTCGATGCTGGCGTTTCAGCCTATATCGTCGACGGGCTGAAGAAGGAGCGGGTGAAGCCGATCCTCGACATGGCCGTCAGTCGCTTCAATGCCTTCAGCCGGCTACAACGCGAGCTTGCCGACGCAAAATCGGCGCTGGAAGAGCGCAAGATCGTCGAGCGTGCCAAGGGCATTCTCATGAAGATGCGCGGCCTGTCGGAAGAGGAAGCCTTCACGCTCCTCCGGCAGACGGCGATGAACGAGAAGAAGAAGATTTCAGATATCGCGCAAAGCGTCGTCACGGCCGCAGGCCTGTTGATGTGATGCCGATACGCGATAGCGGAAGTTTCCGGAGGAAACCGGAGTGGATATGATGAACAGCAGCAGTTCCGGCAGCAATCTCGCATCGCCGTTCCGCCTGACAGGCGAAGGGCCGAAGGTTCTACGCGCGGGATTCATCCCGCTCGTCGATGCCTCCGTCCTGATCGCGGCGGCGGAATTCGGCTTTGCACGGAAGGAAGGCATCACGCTCGACCTCGTCAAGGATGTCTCCTGGGCCAATGTCCGCGACCGCCTCGCCTTCCGTCAGTTCGACATCGCCCATATGCTGTCGCCGATGCCGGTCGCATCCATGCTGGGGCTCGGCTCCAACCCCTCCCCGACCATCACGCCCTTCTCGCTCGGCAGCGGCGGCAATGCCATCACGCTGTCGACGCGGCTGTTCGACCGCATGCGTGAGGAAACGGGCTTATCGGACCTGGCGAGTGCCTTGGAAAATGCCCGGGCGTTGGCGACTGTGACAAAGCAGATGAAGGCGCGTGGCGAGCAACCGCCGACGCTTGGCATGACCTACCCCTTCTCCTCGCACAATTACGAATTCCGCTACTGGCTTGCCGCCGGCGGCATCGATCCCGATCAGGATGTGAAGCTCGTCGTCGTGCCACCGCCGCTGACATCCGACGCGCTGGCGGCTGGTGCCATCGACGGTTTCTGCGTCGGCGCGCCGTGGAACATGGTCGCCTCGGAGCGAGGCGTCGGCCGCATCGTCGCCGCCAAGCAGGATATCTGGCCATCCGCCCCGGAGAAGGTCATCGGCATGCGGCCAGACTGGGCGGAAAGTCACCCCGAAACCGTCTCTCGCTTGCTCGTGGCACTCGATGCGGCGGCACGCTGGTGCGATCGGCCGGAAAGCCACGATGCACTCGCAGAAGCGCTCGCCGATCAGCGCTATATCGCGGCTCCCGTCGGCATTATCCGCAACGTGCTTGCCGGCGAGTTCGGCCTCGATGCCAAGGGCAATCGCCGGGTGATCGACAGATACTTCAGCTTCCATGCCGGCTTCGCCAATTATCCACGCCCCAGCCAGGCGCTGTGGATCCTCAGCCAGATGGTGCGCTGGGGCCAGAGTGCCCTCTCCGAACACAATATACGCATGGCCGCCTCCGCCTATCGGCCCGACCTCTACCGGCTGGCGCTCGGCAATGACGCCGCCCCCGCCGATGCGGATATCCGCGTGGAAGGCGACAGCGAAGGCGATCGCTTCATGGACGGGTTCGTCTTCGATCCCTCGGACATGGCCTCCTATGTGGCGGGATTTGCAGTCAAGGCAAAGACGCGGATAGCATCTTCAGGCGAAGAGATCTGACAACGTCTGAACGTTGCGTTGCACAAAATCGGCGCAGCTCGTCGTGCCCCCTCAACTGCAGACGCTCAAAATATTTGCAGAACTCAACCTCGATCTAAAAACAAGCAAACGCGGCCGAGTGGGAAATATCCAAATAATTTCATAAAGATAGGGAACAACCACCAAACTGGCACGCCGCTTGCCTAGTAAACATTGCTTCGGTCAACGGCGATCGAGGTAAGCCGAGCGCGAGAAATGCGCTCGCAGTGACATTGACGTCGCAAGGTTTTTGCCCCGAGGGACTCTCCCAAGTCCCGGGCTGCATTAACCGAGCGGCGTTTTTTTATTCCCAAAAATCCGTCAGACACCAGCAGAGGGGCCCGCATATGAAGAAGATCCTGTCCGGCAGCGTTACGCGCCGTAGCCTATTGAAGACCTCCGGCACCGCAGCCCTTATCTGTGCGGTCAAGACTGCCTTTCCCTCCGGCGCCTTTGCGGCCACGAGCGGACCGGAAGTCTCCGGCGCCAAGCTCGGCTTCATCGCGCTCACCGATTCAGCGCCGCTGGTCATCGCCAAGGAGAAAGGCCTGTTTGCAAAACATGGCCTGCCGGATGTCGACGTTGAAAAGCAGGCATCCTGGGGCGCGACACGCGACAATCTCGTGCTCGGCGGCGCTGCCAACGGCATCGATGGCGCGCATATCCTCTCGCCGCTTCCCTATCTCATGCACACGGGCAAGGTCACGCAGAACAACCAGCCCGTACCGATGGCCCTCTTGGCGCGCCTCAACTACGACAGCCAGGCCATCTCCGTCGCCAAGGAATATGCCGATACCGGCGTTCAACTGGATGCCTCCAAGCTGAAGGCAGCCTTCGATGCCAAGCGCGCGGCCGGCAAGGAAATCAAGGCCGCCATGACCTTCCCCGGCGGCACGCATGACCTCTGGATCCGCTATTGGCTCGCCGCGGGCGGCATCGATCCCGACAAGGACGTCTCGACCATCGTCGTGCCGCCGCCGCAAATGGTGGCGAACATGAAGGTCGGCAACATGGATGTCTTCTGTGTCGGCGAACCCTGGAACGAGCAGCTCGTCAACCAGGGCATCGGCTTCACCGCCTGTACCACCGGCGAGATCTGGAAAGGCCATCCGGAAAAGGCGCTCGGCATGCGCGCCGAATGGATCGAGAAGAATCCCAATGCCGCCAAGGCACTGCTGATGGCCGTCATGGAAGCCCAGCAATGGTGCGACAGCATGGACAACAAGGACGAGATGGCAACCATCCTCGGCAAGCGGCAGTGGTTCAACGTGCCGCCCAAGGATATTCTTGGGCGTCTCAAGGGCGACATCAACTACGGCAATGGGCGCGTCGCCAACGGAACCGATCTTTACATGAAATTCTGGAAGGGCGGCGTTTCCTATCCCTTCCAGAGCCATGACGCCTGGTTCATCACCGAGAACATGCGCTGGGGTAAGTTCGCGCCAAATACCGACGTCAAGAAACTGGTCGGCGAAGTGAACCGCCAGGATATCTGGCGCGACGCCGCCAAGGATCTTGGCGTTGCTGCTGCCGATATTCCGGCCTCGACCTCACGCGGCAAGGAAACCTTCTTCGACGGCAAGGTCTTCGACCCGGAGAACCCTTCCGCCTATCTCGAAAGCCTCTCCATCAAGGTGGCGTCGTGATGATCGGTGTCACGCCTCAAGAGCTCCGCACTCTCCGCGTCGCGCAAGATTCAAGGACCTGATTCATGTCTGCAACAGCCCGCAAACAGGAAGTCATCGCGACGGCCGCACCTCAAGACGAAAGCCGCGTCGTGAAACTCTCCGCTCGTCCCGTTCGCCGCATTGATGTCAAGCTCATCGCTCTGGCAATCCTGCGTGCCGTCGTGCCGCCGCTGGTGGTGCTCATCATCCTGCTCGGCGTCTGGCAGCTCCTCTGTGAGCAGCCCGGCGCCAGTCTGCCGCCGCCGTCCCAGGTCTGGCAGGAGAGCTACGATCTCATCGCCTATCCCTTCTTCTATAACGGTCCCCAGGATATCGGCCTGGCCTGGCGCGTGCTCATTTCCCTGCAGCGCGTCGCCTATGGCTTCGGTCTTGCCGCCATTGCCGGCGTCTTGATCGGCGCGTTGATCGGACAGTCGATCTGGGCGATGCGTGGCCTCGATCCGATTTTCCAGATCCTGCGCACCGTGCCGCCGCTCGCCTGGTTGCCACTGTCGCTCGCCGCCTTCCAGAACTCGAGCCCATCGGCGATCTTCGTGATCTTCATCACCTCGATCTGGCCGGTGATCATCAACACCGCCGTCGGTGTACGCAACATCCCGCAGGATTACCGCAATGTCGCCAGGGTGCTACGGCTGAACCAGATCGAGTTCTTCTTCCGCATCATGGTGCCCGCTGCCGCCCCCTATATCTTTACGGGCCTGCGCATCGGCATCGGCCTGTCCTGGCTTGCCATCGTCGCGGCCGAAATGCTGACGGGCGGCGTCGGCATCGGCTTCTTCATCTGGGATGCATGGAACTCTTCGCGCCTGCCCGACATCATCGTCGCCCTCACCTATATCGGCATCACCGGTTTCATCCTCGACAAGCTGGTCGCCGCGATCGGCGCCTTTGTCACCCGCGGCGCCACGGCCAATTAAGGAAAGCATGATGACCAGCTCCTATCTCAAGCTTGATCACATCGACAAATATTTCGACCGCGGCGGTCAGCGGGCCGAGGTATTGAAGGGTGTCAACCTCGTCATCGAAAAAGGCGAGTTCGTCTCGATCATCGGCCATTCCGGTTGCGGCAAGTCGACCCTGCTTAACCTGATCGCCGGCCTGACGCCGGTCTCGGCCGGTGCGGTGCTCCTGGAAAACCGGGAGGTCAATGCACCAGGCCCCGAGCGTGCCGTCGTCTTCCAGAACCATAGCCTGCTGCCCTGGCTGACCGTCTATGAAAACGTCAACCTTGCCGTTTCGAAACTGTTCCGCGGCACGAAAACCAAGGCCGAGCGCCATGATTGGGTGATGCGCAATCTCGACCTGGTGCAGATGGCGCATGCCAAGGACAAGCGCCCTTCGGAAATCTCCGGCGGCATGAAACAGCGCGTGGGCATCGCCCGGGCACTCGCCATGGAACCGAAGATCCTGTTGCTGGACGAGCCCTTCGGCGCGCTCGACGCGCTGACGCGCGCGCATCTGCAGGATGCGGTGATGGATATCCATGCCCGCCTCGGCAGCACCATGGTGATGATCACTCATGATGTCGACGAGGCCGTGCTGCTCTCCGACCGTATCGTGATGATGACCAACGGTCCGGCCGCCTATATCGGCGATGTGCTCGACGTGCCGATCGCCCGGCCGCGTAACCGCCTCGAGCTTGCCGCCGATCGAACCTACCTCAAATGCCGCGAAGCCGTGTTGAAGTTCCTTTATGAACGCCACCGCTTCGTCGAAGCCGCGGAGTAAGCCCATGACCCAGAAACTTGTCATCGTTGGCAACGGCATGGCGCCCGGCCGCATGCTGGAACATCTTCTCGAAAAGGCGCCAGACCTCTATCAGGTCACGATCTTCAACGCCGAACCGCGCGTCAACTACGACCGCATCATGCTGTCGCCGGTCCTTTCAGGCGAGAAGGATTACGAGCAGATCATCATCCATGGCGATGGCTGGTACATCAAGAACAACATCACCCTCTACAAGGGCCACAAGATCGTCGCCATCGATCGCGCTGCCAAGACCGTCACCTCCGATCATGGCGTCACCGAAAGTTACGACAAGCTGGTGATCGCCACCGGCTCTGTGCCCTTCATCATCCCCGTTCCCGGAGCAAACCTGCCGGGCGTCCTGAGCTATCGCGATCTTGATGACGTCAATGCCATGCTGCTTGCCGCCCAGTCCCGTGCCAAGGCGGTCGTCATCGGCGGCGGCCTGCTGGGTCTCGAAGCTGCGGCGGGCCTCAATCTGCGCGGCATGGATGTCACCGTATTGCACGTCAATTCGACGCTGATGGAACGCCAGCTCGACCCGGCCGCAGGCTACCTGCTGGAAAAGGCGATCGAGGAGCGCGGAATCAAGGTTATTACCAACGCCAACACCCAGGCGATCGTCGGTAACGGCAAGGTCGAAGGGGTCGAACTGGCCGACGGCACCATCATTCCGGCAACGCTGGTAGTGATGGCGGTCGGCATTCGCCCGAGCGCCGGGCTCGCCAAGGAGGCCGGGCTTGCCGTCAACAGGGGCATCGTCGTCGATGCCGGCATGAGCACATCGGACGGCGATATCTACGCACTTGGCGAATGCGCGGAAGTCGGTGGCCAAGTCTACGGCCTGGTGGCGCCGCTGTACGAAATGGCGCGTGTTGTCGCCGCGCAGTTGGCCGGCGAAACATCGGCCGGCTTCGTGCATTCGGACACCCCGACCAAGCTCAAGGTCACCGGCATCGATCTGTTTTCGCTCGGAGACTTCGCCGATGGCGACGATCGCGAGGAGATCGTCCTGCGTGATGCCTCGGCTGGCATCTACAAGCGCCTTGTGCTCAAGGACAACCGCATCATCGGCACTGTGCTCTACGGCGAAACCGCCGATGGCGCCTGGTTCAACGATCTGAAAAAGAAGGCCACCGATATCTCGGAGATGCGCGAGACGCTGATCTTCGGACAGGCCTACCAGGGAGGGTCGCCGCTGGACCCTATGGCGGCCGTTGCAGCCTTGCCGGATGATGCGGAAATCTGCGGCTGCAACGGCGTCTGCAAAGGCAAGATCACGTCAACAATCACCGCCAAGGGGCTGACATCGCTCGACGATGTGCGCGCCCATACAAAGGCGTCAGCCTCCTGCGGCTCCTGCACCGGCCTTGTCGAACAGCTGATGTCGATCACGCTTGGTGACAGCTACAACCCCGCTGCCGTGCAGCCGATGTGCACCTGCACCGAGCTTGGGCATGATGATGTCAGAAGGCTCATAAAAGCCAAGGGGTTGAAGACCATTCCTGCGGTTATGCAGGAACTGGAGTGGAAGACCTCCTGCGGCTGCGCCAAATGCCGGCCGGCATTGAACTATTACCTCGTCTGCGACTGGCCGGACGAATATGCCGACGATTACCAGTCACGTTTCATCAATGAGCGCGTCCACGCCAACATCCAGAAGGACGGTACCTATTCCGTGGTGCCGCGCATGTGGGGTGGCGTTACAAATTCCGGTGAGCTGCGCGCCATCGCCGATGTCGTCGACAAGTTCGAAATCCCGATGGTGAAGGTGACCGGCGGTCAGCGCATCGACCTGCTTGGCATCCAGAAGGAGGATCTACCCGCCGTCTGGGCCGACCTCGGCAAGGCCGGCTTCATCTCCGGTCAGGCCTATGCCAAGGGTCTGCGCACGGTGAAGACCTGCGTCGGCTCCGACTGGTGCCGCTTCGGCACCCAGGATTCGACCGGCCTCGGTATCCGCATCGAGAGATTCATGTGGGGCTCCTGGACGCCGGCAAAGCTCAAGATGGCGGTGTCCGGCTGTCCGAGAAACTGCGCCGAGGCGACCTGCAAGGACATCGGTGTCATCTGCGTGGATTCAGGCTTCGAGATTCATTTCGCTGGCGCAGCCGGCCTCGACATCAAGGGCACGGAAGTGCTCGGCCTCGTCAAGACCGAGGATGAGGCACTGGAGCATATCGTGGCGCTGACACAGATGTACCGCGAACAGGGCCGCTATCTCGAACGCATCTACAAATGGGCAAAGCGCATCGGCCTCGACGAGATCCGCCGGCAGATCATGGGAGATGCCGACAAGCGCAAGGCCTATTACGACCGCTTCGTCTTTAGCCAGAAATTCGCACAGGTCGATCCCTGGTCGGAGCGCGTCTCCGGCAAGGACAAGCATGAATTCCGGCCGATGGCGACGGTCGGCTTCCATCAGGCGGCGGAGTGAGAAGATGGACATGAACTGGGTAGAAATCGGCGACATCTCGGATATCCCGCTGCGCGGCGCGCGCTGCGTGAAGACCCCGCAGGGCAAGATCGCCGTCTTCCGCACCGCCGAAAACCAGGTCTTCGCCATCGAGGACCATTGCCCACACAAGGGCGGCCCGCTTTCGCAAGGAATCGTCCATGGCGCTGCGGTCACCTGCCCGCTGCACAACTGGGTGATCTCGCTCGAAACCGGCGAGGCGCTCGGGGCAGACAAGGGTTCGGTCAGGACCATTCCGGTGCGCAACGAGAACGGAGCCCTGTCGATTGCTCTCGATAGTTTGATGATGGCGGCGGAGTGACCGGAGCAGTCATGTCCGTTGAGACCAAAACCACCTGCCCTTACTGCGGCGTCGGCTGTGGCGTCATCGCCAGTGTCGACGACCACGGCAAGGTCTTCGTTAAAGGCGATCCGGAGCATCCGGCCAATTACGGCCGGCTCTGTTCCAAGGGGTCGGCGCTGGCCGAAACCATCGATCTCGACGGCCGCGTCCTCTATCCGGAGATTCAGGGCCAACGGGCGAATTGGGACGAAGCGCTCGATCTCGTCGCCGCTCGCTTTTCAGAAACCATCGCGGAACACGGCCCCGATTCCGTCGCCTTCTACGTCTCCGGGCAGCTTCTGACCGAAGACTATTATGTCGCCAACAAGCTGATGAAAGGCTTCATCGGTTCAGCCAATATCGACACCAATTCGCGGCTTTGCATGTCATCCTCCGTTGCCGGCCATCGTCGCGCCTTCGGCTCGGATACGGTGCCCGGCACCTACGAGGATATCGAGCTTGCCGATCTGGTGATTCTGACCGGCTCAAACCTTGCCTGGTGCCATCCGGTCATCTACCAGCGCCTTGCCGCCGCCAAGGCTGCGCGGCCGGGAATGAAGGTCGTCGTCATCGACCCGCGCCGAACGATGACCTCCGACATTGCCGATCTGCATCTGGCGATCCGCCCTGATGGCGATGTCGCTTTGTTCATGGGCCTCCTCGCCCAGCTTGCCCAGAGCGCCGCCATCAACCAGAATTTCATCGCGCTCCATACCGAGGGTTTTGCGGACGCGTTTGCCGAAGCGTCTGCGCTGAGCTTCAGCGATCTGCTCGACAAGACCGGTCTGCCGGCGATGCAGCTGCGCGAGTTCTTCCGTCTGTTCGAAACAACGGAAAAGGTGGTGACTTGCTACAGCCAAGGCGTCAACCAATCCTCCTCCGGCACCGACAAGGTCAACGCCATCATCAATTGCCATCTGGCGACCGGGCGCATCGGCCGGCCCGGAATGGGGCCCTTCTCGCTCACCGGCCAGCCGAACGCCATGGGAGGGCGAGAGGTCGGCGGCCTTGCCAACATGCTGGCTGCCCATATGGCGATCGAAAATGCCGAGGATCGTGACCGGGTGCAGCGCTTCTGGAAAGCGCCGACAATTGCCGAGCCGCCGGGGCTGAAAGCGGTCGATATGTTCCGTGCGGTCGCCGATGGCCGCATCAAGGCATTGTGGATCATGGCGACCAATCCTGTGGTTTCGATGCCGGATGCCGATGCCGTCGAGGCGGCCATCAAGGCCTGTCCCTTCGTCGTCGTTTCCGATGTCCTGAAGGAGACGGACACGACGCGGCACGCCCATGTCCTGCTGCCCTCTCTCGGCTGGGGCGAGAAGGACGGCACGGTCACCAATTCCGAACGCCGCATTTCCCGGCAGCGCAAGTATCTCCCCGCTCCGGGCGACGCGAAATCAGACTGGTGGCAGATGGCCGAAGTCGGCCGTCGCATGGGATTTGGCGACGCCTTTGCCTTTAGGTCGCCCGCCGAAATCTTTTCCGAACACGCCGCCCTTTCCAGCTTCGAAAATGATAGCAGCCGGGATTTCGATATCGGCGCTTATGGGCAAATCGCGATCGACGATTATAACTCGCTTTCGCCGTTCCAATGGCCACAGCCCGCGGGATCAGCGCGGCAGACGTCACGCTTCTTCGCAGCAGGCGGGTTCTTTCATCCCGATCGTAAGGCCCGCTTCGTGCCGGTCAAGGCTCCAGAATCAGACCGCACCAACACAGACTTTCCGTTCACGCTCAATACCGGCCGCATTCGCGACCAGTGGCATACGATGACCCGCACCGGCAAGAGTGCCCGCCTGTCATCACATATCGCCGAGCCCTTTGCTGAGATCCATCCCCGCGACGCGATCGAGATCGGCGTCGGCGACGCTAGTCTGGTCGAGATCGAAAGCCCGCATGGCAAGGTGATCGTGCGCGCCTTGGTGACAGAGCGGCAGGCGCGCGGCAGCCTGTTCGTGCCGATGCACTGGAACGACCGGTTCGCCGCAAAGGCGCGTATCGACGCTGTCGTCACGCCCTTGACCGACCCCATTTCCGGCCAGCCCGCGTCGAAGAATGTCGCTGTCGCTGCCCGCCCCTTCAAGGCGGCGCGTTATGGCTTTGCCGTTTCCATGGCAAGGCCGCAGTGGCTGGATAGCGCCTATTGGGCGCTCGCCAAAGCCGATGGTGGTTGGCGGGTGGAACTTGCCTTCGATGACACGGAGGAGGATTGGGCAAGCTGGTGTCGCGCCACTTTCGATATCCCCGCGCATATCGAACCGCTCCGCTATGCCGATCGAACGACCGGCGACTTTCGTCTCGCCTTCTTCGACGGCGAACGATTGCTCGCGGCGCTGTTCCTCGCTCGCCAGCCTGTCGCTGTCGCCCGCAATTGGGCTATCGCCCAGCTCGCCGCGTCCCATAGCGATCTGCGCAAACGCTTCGCGCTCGTTGCCGGACGGCCGGGTGCCGACACGCCCGATCCTGGAGCAACCGTCTGCTCGTGTTTCGGCGTCGGCGTCAATCAGATCGTCGGTGCAGTCCGTAACGGTTGCCACAGCGTCGAGGCGGTCGGCAGAACGCTGAATGCCGGTACCAATTGCGGCTCTTGCCGCGCGGAGATCCGTGGAATCATCGACGAATGCCTCGCAGCCGCGGCCGAATAAGAGCCGCCTCCTTCGCCCCGCAAGTGCCTCGCCCGAGGCGCGACAAAGTGCCCATGAGATAGGCCGGCACCCACCGGCTTGACAATCTATGCTCAATATGAGAACATAAAGTGAACATATGGAGATATCCATGACTGACACACAACAAGTCATAGAGCGTGCCATGACATTCGTCGCAGTTTCGAAAGCCTTGCGGCAACGCGAGCAGGAACGGCTCGCCGCGTGGAAACGCCGCGTCGACATCAGCCGGCCGCTACCGCCCTTGCCGCGCGCCGTGCAGCTTTCGCTCAAGCTGGATCGATGATGTCACCACCGATCTGGGCCTAACAGGTAGAGATTGGTGTTCCCAAGGGAACCACGATCCCGCCATGACGTTTTCTCAGAAGAGGAGAAAGCCATGGCAAAGCATGACCCGACATTGCCGCCGATCCCGGCTCCGGAAACTGGCCTTCCAAATCCCCTTCAGCCGCCTTCGGTGGAACCGCCGAAGATCGCCAGGGATGATGACTCGATTGCCTATGCCCGCGGCTTCGAGGCCGGAAAACGGGAAGCTGCCACCGACAAGAACCCCTATCCCGAAGATAGTAGCAGCGCCAAAGCATTCGACCACGGCTATCTGGATGCGCAAAAGGTCAGAAGTAACGATAAGCCGCCCGGTTAAGATTGTCGGCGGCAGAGCGCCCGCCTTCCAGCGGGCGCTCTGTTTTTTCTAGAGATCGTTATGCCTTGAAGAATTCAAGCAGATCGGCGTTGATGACATCCGCATGGGTGGTGGCCATGCCGTGCGGGAAGCCCTTATAGACCTTCAGCGTGCCCTTCTTGAGCAGCTTGGCGGACAGAAGAGCGGAATCCGCGATCGGCACGATCTGGTCGTCGTCACCATGCATCACGAGAACCGGCACATCGATCTTCTTCAGGTCCTCGGTGAAATCGGTTTCCGAGAAGGCCTTGATGCAATCGTAATGGGCCTTGGCGCCGCCCATCATGCCCTGGCGCCACCAATTGTCGACGACGCCCTGGGAGACATTAGCACCCGGACGATTGAAGCCGTAGAACGGGCCAGCCGGAATATCGCGGAAGAACTGGGCGCGGTTGGCAACCAGTGCCGAACGGAAACCGTCGAAGACCTCGAGCGGCAGGCCGCCCGGATTCTTCTCCGACTTCACCATGATCGGCGGCACGGCACCGATCAGCACCGCCTTGGAGACGCGGCCATGGCCGCCATATTGCGCGACGTAGCGGGCAACTTCGCCGCCGCCGGTCGAATGTCCCACATGAATGGTGCCCTTCAGGTCGAGGTGCTCGGCCAATGCCGCGACATCGGCGGCATATGTATCCATCTCGTTGCCGGTTGCCGTCTGGCTCGAGCGGCCGTGGCCGCGGCGATCATGGGCGATGACGCGGAAACCCTTATCGAGGAAAAACAGCATCTGAGCATCCCAGTCGTCGGCGCTCAGCGGCCAACCGTGATGGAATACGATCGGCTGACCCGTTCCCCAATCCTTGTAGAAAATCTGGGTTCCGTCCTTGGTCGTAATGGTGTTGCTGCTCATAGTGGTATCCTTCCCTTTCGAAGACTGCTTTGTTGCAGAGGCTTGTGCGGGTTGAGCGAAGGGCATGACAGCCGCCGTGGCGGCCAGACCTAATCCGGCCGTCATAACGCCCCGGCGGGTAGCTTGATTGATCGAGTTGCTCATTTCAATCTCCAATCATTTATATATCGCACGATTTGTTATTGCGATATTTATCTATGTAGAGCCAATTCGAATTGCTGTCCATAAGAAATTTATCGCAATATCTTATCGTGCAATAATAAATTGAGCGGCAACCAGCACTTCGGCATGACACCTGAACGACTGAACGCATGGAATCATCGGGTCCAGCCCCTGCGCGATACACTTGGTCTGAAAGATGCGGCTGATTGTGTCAGATGACGATGACTACTGTGCGGGCTTGTCCGCAAAATGCGCGATGGCGAATTCAGCCACCTTTGCGTTCGACTTCCTCGCGTCGTCAAGCCAAAACGGGAAGACCTGCCATTGGTGGATCATGCCCGGCCAGATCTCGACGGTGACATTGACCCCTGCCTGACGCGCCTTGTCCTCCAGGCGCAGCGTATCGTCCAGCAGCGTCTCACGCGAACCGACCTGCAGCAGCAGTGGCGGAAAGCCGGTCATATTCGCATAAAGCGGTGACCTCTCCCAATTCACCGGGGAACGATCGCCGATATAGGCGTTGCGTATCAGCTCCAGCTCGCCCTTGCCCATGAAAGGATCGCTCCCGGCATTCGCGGTCATCGAGGCGCCTGTTATGGCAAAATCGGTCACCGGGCTCATCGCCACCACGGCGGCCGGCAAAGGCCCCTTGAGCCGGAGCTGCCTGAGGGTGACCTCGATCGCCAGGGTCCCGCCGACGGATTCGCCGGCAACCACAATGTTTTCCGCTCGATATCCGGAGGCGAGAAGCCAGCGATAGGATGCCAGCGCATCATCGACCTGGGCGGGAAAACCGTGTTCCGGTGTGAGACGATAGTCGATCAGCAGCACATCGGCGGACGCAGCCTTCGCAAGAGAGCCCGCAATATTGCGATGCGTCCTCAACGAACCGCTATAGAAGCCACCGCCATGGAGATAGAGGATCGCCCGCCGGCCGAGCGGATGATGCAGCCGCGCCGGCCAGATCAGATCGGCCTCAACTCCGTTGACATCCGCATGACGGATCTGGACGCGCGTCGGATCCGGCGTCGATGCCATCAACCTCTCGAAGGCGCCGCGCCGCTGGCGGAGGTCCTGTATGCCGTCGTAGGTTTGATGCAGTGTCGCGATCAGCTTATCGATCTGATCGTTCGAGACCTGCATCGGTGGCACCGGATCGAGAGCCTGGGCGGGTGAACCAAGCAGCACCAGGGGGACGGTCACCGCCAGCGCTGCCATCAACCTCGTCAAGAAAGGGAGCATGAAGAGAAATGACCGACGCCCATTCACACGATTGACCTTTCCGCTACCCAGCCTGAAGGCAATATTGCTCTGTTCGGTTGCAACTGCCAACAGCTTCGTCTGTCTTCAGCTCTGGATACCGTCTATTTTTCAAAGCAGCATGACAGGCGGGGGCGCCCCGTCTCAGCCAGAGAGAATAGCTTGATGATCGTAAAATGGCTGAAGGCACAGCTCTCCACCCCCGGATACGCCACCCGAGGTTTCTCCTCTTCCTATCTCTCGCCTCGAACAGTCCGAAGTAATCTTTACTGAGCGCTTTGGCTTCTCATAGCCTCGGAGAGATTGCCCGAGGCTGCGAACCCATCGAGACCCGTTGCAACGACCGATACCCGGAACACCCCATCAAGGGTTCTGTCGAAGATCGCTCCGACAACGATATCGGCATCATCGAGGACTTCGTCGCGTATGCGGCTGGCGGCCTCATCCACTTCGAACAACGTCATGTCCGTGCCGCCGGAAATGGAGATCAGCACGCCCCGCGCGCCCTTCATGCTCATATCGTCAAGAAGCGGGTTGGCGACGGCAGCCTCTGCCGCCCTCAGCGCCCGGCCCTCTCCGCTCGCTTCGCCGGTTCCCATCATGGCTCGGCCCATTCCGCGCATGACGGATTTGACGTCGGCAAAATCAAGGTTGATGAGGCCTTCCTTGACGATCAGATCCGTGATGCAGCTAACACCGGCAAACAGGACCCGGTCGGCGGTCACAAAAGCGTTCGCGAAGGTGGTCGTGGCATCCGCAATGCGAAACAGATTCTGATTTGGAATAACGATGACAGTGTCCGCGCTTTCACGCAGGCGCTCGATACCCTCGTTGGCGGTCCGCATGCGTCGGTTGCCTTCGAACGTGAAGGGCTTGGTGACGACGCCCACCGTGAGAATCCCCGCCTCGCGCGCCGCTTGAGCGATGATCGGAGCCGCGCCCGTGCCGGTGCCGCCACCCATACCGGCCGTGATGAAGCACATATGCGTGCCCCGGAGGTGGTCCATGATTTCATCGATGGATTCCTCGGCGGCAGCGCGTCCGATTTCCGGCAGGGAGCCAGCGCCGAGACCTTCGGTCACCTGGGTCCCGAGCTGAATGCGCCGCGCTGCGCTCGACATCGCGAGCGCCTGCGCATCCGTGTTTGCCGCAATGAATTCAACGCCCTGAAGCTCTTCCGCGATCATATTGTTAATCGCGTTGCCGCCGCCGCCACCGACACCGACGATGGAAATCTTCGGTATCACTTCGGATAATGATGTGCGGATGTCGGCCATGAAGGTCCCCTTGAATCAATTTCAATCGCGATCACCTGCCATTCGCGGGAACTGGCATAAAGCGATTCGCGAGAGCATAACGATCCTGATGAGGAACGCGTGAGCATTGCGGCATATGCTGGGCGACGTCCACAAGATAATGAATTTAATGCCTGGCGATGGTCGGCATGTTAAAGCGCGAGCCCCCGGATCAAACACCGGGAGCCCGCAGCGACCAACGCAATTCTCAGCCGGCTGAGGTTAGATCGAGGCCAGGCGGGCGAGGATGGCTTCTCGCGCCGCCCGCGAGCCGGCCAAACGCTGCTTCACCCTGGCAAGCACCTCGGCTGTCGCCTCTTCTGGTGTCCCCGAATGGAACGGCGGCGCCGGCGCGTACTCCAGCGAGAGCTGGATCATCTCGGCTTCCTCCTGGCCGCGCAGGGCTGCGACGACAGCCAGCCCGAAGTCGATACCGGCCGTTACCCCGCCGGCCGTGATGAGATTGCCGTCTTGAACGATGCGGCCCGCGGTCGGGATAGCCCCGAAATGGGCGAGAAAATCATGGGCATTCCAATGCGTCGTTGCCTTCCTGCCCTTGAGCAGCCCGACCGCGCCGAGAACGAGGGAGCCAGTGCAAACCGAGGTCACGAAACGCGCTTGCGCCGCTTGTGCGCGGATAAAGGACAAGACAACCTCATCTTCGAGCAACGCGTTCACGCCAGCGCCGCCCGGCACGCAGATAACGTCGAGTTGAGGGCAATCTTCGAAAGTCGTCGTCGGCTGCAACACCAGTTTCGTTGAGGCTACTATCGGCGCGACATCCTTCCAGACCAGATGGACCTCCGCGCCTTCCGTCGAGGCGAAGACCTCGTAAGGCCCTGTCAGATCGAGTTGCTGAACGCCGGGAAAGGTGAGCAGGCCGAAACGGATCGTCATATTCATCTCCAAAGATTGACTTCAGCAAGCTTACGCGATCACTATCTGGCGTATTTGCCAATGTACCCTCATTTTGAGCCAAACTATGCGCCGCATCGAAATTCTCGCCTTCGAAAACGCCCAGCTGCTCGACGTAACCGGGCCACTGCAGGTGTTTACAAGTGCCAATGAAGCAGCTCTCGCAGCGGGTCTGCCAAGACCCTATGACGCGATCACGGTCGCAACGAGCCCACAGACCGGGACGACCTCGGGTCTGTCACTTGCGACCGCACCACTGCCCGACGATGATATCGAGATCGATACCTTGATCGTCGCAGGCGGCCGGGGCGTGAACAAGGCGTGTGAGGACGTCGCTCTCATCGACTGGATCCGCCGGCGTTCGGCAAGGGCGCGGCGGACGGCATCGGTTTGCAGCGGTGCCTTTCTTCTCGCCGAAGCGGGCCTGCTGGAGGGCAAACTCGCTGTGACGCATTGGCATCGTTGCACCGAGTTCTCCAAGCGCTTTCCGAATGTGAAGCTGGAACCCGATCCGATCTTCATTCAGGATGGAGAGATATGGACGTCGGCGGGCGTAACCGCCGGTATCGATCTGACCTTGGCGCTGGTCGAGGCGGATCTCGGCCGGAAACTGGCACTGGCCGTTGCACGTGAGCTCGTCGTCTTCCTCAAGCGGCCAGGCGGCCAGGCGCAGTTCAGCACCATGCTGACGCTGCAGGAGGGCGGCGAGCGCTTCGATCGCTTGCACGGATGGATCATGGACAATCTGCGCGCGGACCTCTCGCTGCCGGCCCTTGCCGATCAGGCCAACATGAGCGCACGCAGCTTCTCGCGGCATTATCGCCAGGCGACGGGACGTACACCGGCCAGGGCTGTCGAAGATATTCGCGTCGAGGCCGTGCGCCGGCTTCTGGAACAGGGCCTTTCCGTCCGCCAGGCACGCATGCGCTGCGGCTTTGGTTCAGAGGAAACCCTGCGGCGAGGCTTTCTGAGAAGCTTTGGCACTACGCCGCAAGCCTTTCGTGATCATTTCGGGTAGTTTAGCCGCACGATATGAACTCGCATTGAGGCATTTGCCTCGCCTGACAAAGCCTGCGATTAACCCTTCCTGATCAGAGGACGCCATGCTTACCTTGGAAACCTCACGGCTGATCTTCCGTCCTTGGCAAGACCGGGATCGCGCACCATTCGCCGCCATCAATGCCGATCCCGAGACGCGCCAGTATTATTATCCAAGCCTGCTCACGCCTGCGGAAACGGACGCAATGATCGATGAGGCCAATGAACAATTGGCGAGCGAAGGGTTTGGTTTTCTTGCCGTCGAGCGCAAGGCGGACGGCGTCTTGATCGGTGGGGCCGGTCTATCGCGTCCCGGCCCCGAAGTTCCCGGCAACTTTCCCCTCGAGATCGGCTGGATTCTCGGACGCTCCTACTGGCGACAGGGCTATGCGACGGAAGCTAGCCATTGCTGCCTCGACTTCGTGTGGAAGGAATTGCAGATAAAAGAGGTGATCGGCTACACCTCGACCATCAACACTCCCTCGCGCTGCGCTATGGAAAAGATCGGCATGGTGCATATGGAAGACGCCGATTTTGAGGATACGACCGTTCCCGTCGGACACGTCCTGCGCCCGCATGTGCTCTATCGGATCAGCCGCCCCTTTCGCTAGGAGCGGCCTGGCGTTTCAACGCGAGCCGCCGCGAAATGCCGCGCCGGCATGGCGAGCCGGCAATCGGTCGCCCTCGCGGAAGATCCGGTTTCGCAGCGATCCCTCTGCATAGGCTGTTTTGTAGAGACCACGATCCTGCAAGGCAGGCACGACGATGTCGATGAAGTCCTCGTAGCTCTCCGGCGTCACCGTTCGCGTCAGATTGAACCCGTCGATCTCGCCTTCGGTGATCCAGCTTTCGAGCTCATCGGCAATCTCAGTGGCATCGCCGACGATAACGGGATAGCGACCGCCGACGGCGAGCTCCTTCAGCAATTGCCGCTTCGTCCAGCCGCGCTGCTGTGCGAGCTGCGTTGCCGACTGGATGGCGTTGGAGGTGCCATAGGAAATCGGATCGTCCAGCTCGTAGCGGGAAAAATCGATGCCGGTGCTGGCCGCGAAATGCGCCAGTCCCGCTTCTGGGCTCGCATGGCGCAGATAGTCTTCGTATTTTTCTCGCGCCGCCTGCCGCGAGTGGTCCGGGATCACGGTAATCCCGACAAATATCTTCACGTCCTCTGGCCGCCGCCCCGCCTCGACAACCGCCTGCCTCAGAATGCGCGATGTGGTCCGCGCCGCGGTCTTGTCGGTCGCGGTGATGAACACACATTCCGCGTGCCTCGCCGCAAACTGGCGACCCCGCCCCGACGTGCCGGCCTGATAGAGCACCGGCGTCCGCTGAATGGACGGCTCGGAGAGGTGGTAGCCATCGACCTGATAGAAAGGTCCGCGATGATGGATCGGCCGAACCTTGGCCGGATCGGCGAAAATACGCGCCTGCCGGTCGGCGCGCACAGCATCGTCATCCCAGCTTCCTTCCCAGAGCTTGTAGAGCACCTCCAGATAGTCGTCCGCGCGATCATAGCGCGAGTCGTGATCCGCCTGCCCATCCTGGCCGAGGGCGCGTGCGGCGCTGTCGAGGTAGCCGGTGACGATGTTCCAGCCGACGCGGCCGCCGGTCAGATGGTCGAGCGTCGACATGCGGCGCGCGAAGAGATGGGGCGCTTCGGAATTGAGGTTGACGGTAATGCCGAAACCGAGATGGCGCGTCACCGCCGCCATGCCGGACACCAGGAGCAGCGGATCGTTGACCGGAAGCTGGATGGATTCGCGCAGCGTCAGGTCGACGGAGTTCTGATAGATGTCATAGACGCCGACGATATCGGCAAGGAATATGCCGTCGAACAGGCCACGTTCCAGCGTCTCGGCAAGCGACGTCCAGTAGTTCAACGTCTTGTATTGATCCGATCGGTCACGCGGATGCGTCCAGAGACCATGATTGATATGGCCGACGGAGTTCATGTTGAAGGCATTGAGGAGTATCTGCTTTTTCATGACATCGATGACCTATATCGCGCCATGGCGTGGCGGCAGCTTGCCGTTCAGATAGTAGTTGCCGACCGCCTGATACTTCCAGCGCACCGGATCATGCAGCGTGTGTGTCCGCACATTGCGCCAGTAGCGATCAAAATTGTCCTCAGACAGCGTCGAGGATGTGCCGGACAGTTCGAACAGCTTGTTGGCGGCGAGCAGCCCGGCCTTCGTTGCCAGGATTTTCGCTTCCGCCACGGCGATCGACGCACGCGCGACGCTCTCTTCCGTCATATCGGCCCGCACTGCATCGATCTCCGCCGCGGCACGATCAAGCAGCACCTGCGCCGCCCGCAGCCGTAGCCAGACATTGCCGACCTGATGCAACGTCAGAGGATCCTCGGTAGCGCGATCGACCTTGGCATCCAGCCAGGGACGGGCGCGCTCACGGATGAAGCGCAGCATCTCCTGATAGGCACCGAAGCCGATGCCGAGATCGATGGCCGCATGCATGATCTGCGCGAATGGCCCGATGGTCGTCGGCCGCTCGAAGGAGGTTTGGAACGGCACAACCCATTCCGGCTCTACCCTGACCCGCTCGAACAACACCGTACCACTGCCGGTTACACGTTGCCCGAAGCCATCCCAGTCGTCATGGATGGTGACGCCCGGCGCGTCCCGGGGCACGAAGGCGAGATAGGTGACAGGTGCGCCGTCTTCCTCGGCAACGACGAGGGTCGGAATCCAGTGGGCATAGATCGCGCCCGTGCAATAGAACTTCTTTCCGTCGACATACCAGCCACCCGGATCGCGCACGAGCCGGGTGCGGCGCTTGAAATCGCGCTGACCGATTTCGGCGAGTGCATTGCCCAGCCGCTCGCCGGCCAGCACGCGCTCGTAGAAAAAAGCCTTCTGTTCCGCGCTCCCACCGACGCGAAGCACCTCCAGCGCGTAGTAATGGTTCTGCGGAATCTGCGACAGCGATCCGTCCGCGGCACCGATGGTGACGATCGTCTGCGCGACGGTCTTTGCCGAAACGCCGGCCCCGCCATACTCACGGGGAACGGTAATCCCCCAGAGGCCGCTGGTGCTGTACTGGTCGAGTTCCGCCCAGGGCAGAAGCCGTTCGCTATCCCGCGATGAGGCGCTTGCCGCAAAATCGGTGGCAAGACGTTCCGCGATCTTAAGTGCCTGCGCATCATCACGGATGATATCGGCGGGGCGACTTGGCGGCGGCGCGGGAGAAACCGGCTTGGGTGAGTTGATCTCGGTCATGTCGCTTTCGCGCTCCTAATTCCACTGATGACGGGCGGGAAAGACACCGTTGAGCTGGTAGTTACCAAGCAGGTGATATTTCCAACGCACTGGATCGTGCAGCGTATGCACCCGCGCGTTGCGCCAATGCCGGTCGAGATTGTGCCCGGCGCGGGTTGCGGCTGACCCTGCCAGATCGAACAGCTTCTCGGTTGCTTCGAGCGCGATCTCCGTCGTCAGGATCTTCGCTTCGGCAACGGCTGCCGACGCCCGCGCGCTGGACGCCTCGGTGATCGGCGCACGCGCTACCTCGTCCAGCACCTCACCGGCGGCGTAGAGCAGAGCCTGCGCGGCATGCAGTTCGGTGTAGAGATGGCCGATCTCGTGGATGATGGTCGGATCGTCGCTTGCCGATTGCAGACCGGAATCCATCCAGGGACGGGCATAGTCCCTGACGAAAGTAACCGTATCCTCGATCGCGGCTTTAGCGATACCGGCATCGATCGCCACCTGGATCAGTTGTGAGACAGGGCCGGTGATGCCCGGACGGTCGGCAAGCTGCCAGACGGGGAAAACCTGTTCGCTGCCAATGGCAACATCGGTGAATTCCACAGTACCACTCGCCGTTGTCCGCTGGCCGAAAGAGGACCAGTCGTCGATAACATTGACGCCGCTAGCGTCATAGGGTGCCCAAACCTGAACCGGGCGCTCCTGATCGTCGATGGCGCGTGTCGGGATCCAGTGCGCGAAAAGTGCTCCCGTCGAATAGAAACGCCGACCGGTGAGCCTCAGCCCGTCAGGCGTCTGGCGCAGACGCGTCGTGCTGACATTGACGGCATTGCGGCCGCGCTCCGGTCCGGCATTGCCGATACGATAGCCCCGGAGAATATCGCCATAGAAACGGCGCTTCTGCTCTTCCGTGCCGATCTCGCGCAACAGCGACAGCACGCCGAACTGGTTCTGCGGGATCTGCCCAAGCGCCGGATCGGCCGCACAGAGGATCTCAAAGACCTTGGCGAGCGTGACATGGGAAACTTCGGCGCCGCCATAGGCGTTCGGTACGGTGATGCCGCCGAGGCCGCTTTCCGTATAGAGATCGATCTCCTCCCAGGGGAGCCGCCGTTCGCGGTCGCGCTCGGACGCCCCCGCCCGGAATTTTTCGACCAGCGCCTCGGCGGCCTTGATCGCCTGATCGTCGGTTTCGATCAGCCGGGGCGGCCATGGCGGTGCCGGTCGGCGCGGCTCCGGCTTTTCGGTGGATATAGTGTTCGAGCCCGTGGGGTAGGCATCGGTCATGCAAAACTCCTGAGAAAACGTCAGCGCGCCCGCAGGCGGCTAACGGCATAGTCGCCGGTGAACTGCACGATGCAGACGAGCGCGATGAGGACGACGATGACCATGGCCATCACGGTCGTGTCGTAGCGTTGATAGCCGTAGCGGATCGCCATATCGCCGAGGCCGCCGGCACCAATGGCGCCCGCCATGGCGGAGGCGCCGATCATGCTGACGATGGTGATGGTGAAGCCGCCGACGATGCCTGGCAGTGCTTCCGGCAGGAGCACATGGCGAACGATGTGCCAGCGGCGGCAACCGATCGCCTGCGCCGCCTCGATCAGCCCGGCATCGACCTCACGCAGGCTGACCTCGGCAATGCGGGCGAAGAAAGGCGTGGCGCTGATGGACAATGGTACGATCGCGGCCCAGACGCCGATCGTGGTGCCGGTCAACAACCGCGTCAGCGGCAAGAGGGCGACCAGAAGCACGATGAAGGGGGTGGCGCGAAAGCCATTGATAAGTGCCGCCAGCACCCGGTTGAGGCGCGGTGCATGGATAAGGCCGCCCGGCCCCGACAGCACCAAGAATACCGCTAAAGGAATACCGATCGCAAGGGCGAAGACGGCGGAGACGCCGACCATGACGATGGTGTCGAGCAATGCCTGCCACAGGCGTTCATACATCAACGTCGACATAGCCCAATATCCTTGTCTCATGCGCCAATCCGGCGAGCCCCGGCAGCCTGCGGTTCTCTGGTCGGCGCGTGGCGATCAGCAACCGACCGTGAACATGGCCGTCGATCCGGTCTAGCGAACTTTGCAGCAGCCGGACCGGCGCGCCGATGGCGGCGGCAATGGCGGCAATATCCGGCTCCAACCCGCCTTCGCCCGTATAGGACAACGCGATGATCGCATCTTCGCGGCGGGCAGGATCGGCCTCCAACCGCAAGCGTCGTGCCACGTCCTCGGGGATATCGCGATGCAGCGGCTGCAGCAGCGCGCGGGTGGCGGCATGCTGTGGATTGCCGAAGACGCGCCAGACCGGACCGGACTCGACCATGCTGCCCTGCTCGAGGACGACGACATGATCGCAGATCTCGCGGATGACGCTCATCTCATGGGTGATCAGCACGATGGTCAGGTTGAGGCGGCGATTGATATCCTTCAGCAACTGCAGGATGGACAGCGTCGTCTCCGGATCGAGCGCCGATGTCGCCTCGTCGCACAGCAGGATTTCCGGGTGATGAACCAGAGCGCGGGCAATGCCGACGCGCTGCTTCTGCCCGCCGGACAGGCGTGAGGGATAGGTGTCGCGCTTGTCCTCGAGCCCGACAAGCGCGAGAACCTCGGCGACCCGCTCCTCGATCTGGCGGCGCGGCACGCCCGCCACGATCAGCGGCAGCGCGACATTGCCCCACACAGTCTTGGCGGACAGCAGGTTGAAATGCTGGAAGATCATGCCGACCCGGCGGCGGAGCGCCACCAGCGCATCCTCATCATATCCGCCGATATCCTCTCCGTCGACGAGAACGCGGCCGCTTGTCGGTTTTTCCAGCCGATTGATCGTCCTGAGCAGGCTCGACTTGCCGGCACCGCTGCGCCCGATAATGCCGTAGATCGCGCCTGCCGGTATATCCAGGCTGATGTCCTGCAGCGCCTGCACCGATCCCGCCGAAGACGTATAGGTCTTGCCGATCCCCTCGAAGACGACGGAACCCGGGCGTTGCCCGGGCTCGGCGCCCTGCTCCTCGAGCACCGTCTGGCTGCGCTCCGCGCACGGAACGGGCCAGACCGTGGCCGGAGCGATATCGCTGTCGATCACGGCAGCCATGGCAGCGTGTAGAGCTTGTTGTCGGAGTCGAACGCCTTATTGATCGCGTCGCGAACTGCCGTGGAATTCTGGTAAAGGGCAACCAGTTCCTTCAGCGCCGGATTGTCCGCCTTGTCCTTGCGGACGGCGAAGACGATTGCGAACTGCTTGTCGTCGACGCCGGAATAAAGCAGGCCGGAAGACGGATCGAAGGTCTTGGCCGCGACGATGAAATGCGGGTAGCCCTGCGCCAGATCGACGTCGCCGGTCACACGCGCAAGCTGCGGGCCTTCGATTTCCTTGAAGGTCAGCTTCTTCGGATTGTCGGTGATGTCATCCAGCGTGCCCTTGAAGCCGACACCATCGCGCAGCTTGACGAGGCCCGCCTTCTGCAACAGCAGCAGACCGCGGCCCTGGTTGACCGGATCATTAGCAATGGCGACCGTGCCGCCCTCGGGAATGCTGGCGAAGTCCTTATGCTTCAGCGAGTAGAGGCCGATATTGGCAAGCACGCCCTGGCCGACGCTGGTAAAATCATAACCGCGCTCCTTAATCGCGTTGTCAAGGAAGGGCTTGTGCTGGAAATAATTGACGTCGATGTCGCCCGACTGCAGCGCGACATTCGGCGTCGTCCAGTCGCTGAACTCGACGATCTCGATATCCAGTCCCTTGGCCTTGGCCTCCGGAACCAGAGCCTCGATGGAATCGGCATAAACGCCGGGCACGACGCCAACCTTCAGCGTCTCCGCGAAGGCCTGGGTGGAAAGCAGCAGAACGGCGGCCGCAAACAGATTTGCGATGGTAAGTTTCATCTATGTCCCCTCAGTCAAAATAGGTGAGTCAACGCTCCCTCGATGGGGATGATCATAAAGACGATAGTTTTTATGCACAAAACGTGCCGTGCCAGAATCCGGAAGCACCGGGCAAATTTATTCCGCGCTGCGGCATATCGGCGAAAAGTTTGCCGCGCATGGTTTGAACGGTGCCTCCGCAGCGGCGTGGCGAAGGCGAGATGCGGGCAAAACAGATCCCGCCATTTCGATGCAAGCATTCATCCGGTTGTTATGGTAAAAGACTATCTTCGCTAAAAAGATGTACTGCTCTTTCGTCGTGCTTCGCATGAGAGTTGATGTGCAGTCCGAACCCGGTTTGCGTCCGGCTTCCGCCCCGCAGCCTCGGCGTCCTTAAGGGACGCCCGATCCTCAGAGGCGCATCGACCCTCTGGCGAACGGACCATTTGGGGGGATGAGACATGCGAGTTATAGCGGCAAGTACGGTTCTGCGCGCCCGGGCAGTTGCGGGAACCTATGTGGTCATCCTGGCCTGGGACTTCGTCGCCGGGCAGGACGCCAAGAAAACCGGGCTGATGGGTTTCGCCATTCAACGCGAGGAGCTGAAGGACGGCGCTGTTGTCGAGCGCTACTGGATGACCGGCATCAAGCGTTTCAAGGACAAGGATAAAGGCCTGCCGCCGGGGACGCCCGTCAGCACGGCGGAGCATCCGGTGCAGAGCTTCCAATGGGCCGACTATACGGCGGAAACCGATCACACCTACCGCTACCGGATCGTCCCGGTCTACGGCACGGTGAAGATGCTGCAGCTCGACACCGCCTCGGCCGTCACCCTCGAAATCGCGACCGAGCTGGAATATCTGCTCCATCCCGACAAGAGAAACGACCAGGCGCGCCACGACGTCTATTTCAATCGCGGCGTGATCGGCTCGCAGGCCTATGCCCGCCGTTTCGGCAACCGCATGCCCAACGCCGACAATCCCATGGCCGAGGAAATGGTCTGGCTGTCGCGCGGGCTCTTCGAGGCGCTCATCAAGTTCATCGGCCTTGCCGAGGATCATCGCTTCGGGCTTCGCGCCGCACTCTATGAGTTCCACTATCAGCCGGTCGCGAATACCTTTGCCAAGGCAGTGGAAGCCGGCGCCGACGTGAAGATCGTCTTCGACGACGAAAAGACCTACAAGGCCGCAAACGAAGCGGTCATCCACAATGCCCGGCTCGACGAGATGAAGGTAGTCATCCCGCGCACCGTGACCGAGGGCATCCGCCACAACAAGTTCATCATCCTGCTTGAGGATGAAAAGCCGATCGCGGTCTGGACGGGGTCAACGAATATTTCCGACGGCGGCATCTTCGGCCACTCGAATGTCGGCCACATCGTCTGGAGCCCGGCGATCGCGGAGACCTATCTCGAATACTGGACGCTGCTGTCGCAGAACCTGACGCCGACCAAGTTGCGGCCGAAAAATCGCGACTTGACGCCCCTTCCCCCTGGCCGCACCCAGCCAAACAGCGTCACGCCGGTCTTTAGCGCCCGCGATGCGAAAGACAGCAGCGAATCGCTGCAATGGTATGCCGACCGGATGGGCGAGGCGCAGGAGATTTCCTGCATCACGCTCGCCTTCAACCTCGACAAGGTCTTCAGCAAGGTGATCGCCCAGGACAATGACGTGCTGCGCTATATCGTCAAGGACGACGACCTTGGTGACGGCGAGATCATCGGCCGCGACCGCGATGTCCTGTTCGCCGCCGGCGGACGGCTGGAGGCTGGTGCTCTGGCAAATTTTCTGGCCGAGCGCGACAACCCGCTCAACACCAACGACTACATCCATGACAAATTCATGCTGGTCGATCCGTTGAGCGACGACCCGCTTGTCGTCAGCGGCTCGGCGAATTTCAGCCAGCCCTCGCAGCGCATCAATGACGAGAACATGATCGTCATTCGGGGCGATACGCGTGTCGCCGATATATATTTCGGCGAATTCATGCGCATTTTCGACCATCACTACGCTCGCTATGTCGTCAAGAAGCTCACCGATGCCAACAAGCAGGATCCGGATGCCGGATATCTGAAGGCGAACCCGGAGGACTGGCTGCGCGGTCAGTTCGACGAACGGAGCTACAAAGCCAAGCGCCGGAGATATTTCGTCGGACCATGAGGAATTGCGGCCATTCCGCTCTTTTCACAGGGACTAAACCCAGCCTAGGTTAGGAGACCGAACTCCAGACAAGGCTGACGCTCCATGCCAACGCATCGCTTCGTTCCGACCACCTATCACAATGTCATCGGCTCCCTTTCCCCGGCATTGCGCATTGCCGATGGTGACACCGTCATCACTGAGACGATCGATGCCGCCGGCTATGACAAAGACGAGGTTCGGCAGGCCCCGGGCCCCAACCCGATGAACGGCCCAATCTTCGTTGAAGGTGCGGAGCCGGGCGATTCTCTCAAGGTCGAAATTCTTGGCATGGTCCCGACGCGCGACACAGGTTTTACCCGCAGTGTCGTTGCCGGCAATGTTGTCGATCCCTCGGACATCAGGACATTGCCGGCAGGCGACAAGGCGATCTGGCAGATCGATCGCGAAGCTTTGACGACCCGGCTTTCCGAGCCGGTTGCCGGTCTGGAAGCTTTCGTGCTGCCGCTATCGCCGATGATCGGCTGCTTCGGCGTTGCTCCATCCCTCGGCCAGGCCATTTCGACCGCCACCAGTGGCGAGTTCGGCGGCAATATGGATTATCGCCTGCTCAGCCCCGGCACGACCATCTGGTTTCCGGTCTCCGCACCCGGCGCGCTCTTTTTTCTCGGCGACTGCCACGCGGTACAAGGAGACGGCGAGATCGTCGGGACCGGTATCGAAACCACCTTCGAGGTGACGGTGCGGCTCAGCGTCGAAAAGAAGAAAACGATCGTCTGGCCGCGCGGCGAGACGGCGGATGATATTTTCACCATCGGCAACGCCCGGCCGCTCGACCAGGCGCTACAGCATGCGACCAGCGAAATGCTGCGCTGGCTTGAAGCCGATTACGGCCTCGACAAGACCGCCGCCAGCCACCTGCTCGGCCAGGTCGTGCGCTACGATGTCGGCAATGTCTTCGATCCGGCCTATACCATGGCCTGCCGCGTATCCAAGAGCTGGCTGACGCGGCGCTAAAGCAATTCCAGGAAAAGTACGCAGCGGTTTCCGTCCGGAATTGCGTCAAAACGAGAGGATAGAGCTGTTCGGCGAAATCGATCAGCCGGCGTCGCGCGATTGGTCCCGCCTCTGGTTGCGCGAGACGTTCATCTCCTGCCGTTCCTGCGCCAGGCTGCTGACGGCGGCGCGCAGTTGCGGGTGGCGGGACATGAACAGGTTGAAATCGCGACGTTCCAGGACAAGGAACTGACAGAAGTCGACGGCGACCACATCGGCTGTTCGTCGCGCGCCCGTCAAGACCGCCATTTCGCCGAAGAAAGAGCCGGCGTCGAGCGGGATTTCCTCGTCCTCGAGCTGCACTTCGACCGCGCCGGAAGCAACGAAGAACATGCTGTCGCCCCGGTCACCGGTGCGGATAACCCGATCGCCCGGCAATGCCGATCGTGGCCGGAAGAGCAGCAGCAGTTCCTCCTGCGCGCCCTCGTCGAGCTCGGCGAACATCGGAAAGGTCTCGATCAACTGCTCGATTTCGAGATGATGCTGCCGGTCGCGCTCTTCGCGCTGCTCGCTGATGACGGCCAATTCGCGATACAGGCTATCATGCTTCGCCGTGCCATAATTGGACGCGAAGGCAGGCCATCGGGAAAAGATCCATGCCTCCAGCCTCCCAGTGCCGGCGAAAACCAACTGATTGAGCGTGATCGACAAAATCGCGCCGGCAAGGATCAGATCCTGCCCCTCGCGCGGCAACAGCCCCAGCGAAACGCCGAGGCCCGCCAGGATAAAGGAAAACTCGCCGATCTGGGCAAGCCCGGCGGCGACGGCAAGGCCCATGCTAACGGGATAGCGCAGCAGCACCACCACACAGAAGGCAATCAGCGCTTTCCCGAGAATGATGAGGGCGAGCACGCCGATGATCATCAACGGTTCGCGCACCAGTACCGAGGGATCGAAGAGCATGCCGACGGAGACGAAGAACAGCACTGAAAAGGCATTCTGCAACGGCAGGGAATCGGCGGCCGCCCTGTGGCTGAGATGGGACTCGCTCATGATCAGGCCGGCGAAGAACGCGCCGAGTGCAAAGGAAACGCCGAATATCTCCGCCGCTCCGAAGGCAATGCCGAGCGCGATGGCGAGAACGGACAGAGTGAAAAGCTCGCGCGAACCGGTGCGCGCCACCGAGGTCAGCAGCCAGGGAACGATCTTCGGGCCGATGAAGATCGCAACGGCGGCAAAAGCGGCCACCTTGAGGAGCGTGATGCCGATGGTCAGCCAGATCGACCCCGTGGCGGCATGGCCGCCCGCATCGGCATGTCCCCCGAGCGCTCCTGCAAAGGCCGGCAGCAGGACGAGCGCCAGCACCATCGCCAGATCCTCGACGATCAGCCAGCCGACGGCGACGCGACCATTGGTCGAACTCACCAGATTGCGCTCCTCCAGTGCCTTCAGGAGCACGACGGTACTGGCGACGGCAAGGCTCAAGCCGAGGACCAGGCCGGCGCCGATGCCCCAGCCCCACAGCGACGCAAGACCGATGCCCAGAAGCGTGGCGATGGCGATCTGACCGATCGCACCTGGAATGGCGACCCCGCGCACGGCGAGCAGGTCCGCCGCCGAAAAATGCAGCCCGACGCCGAACATCAGGAGGATGACGCCGATCTCGGCCAATTGCGAAGCGAGCGCCATATCGGCGACAAAGCCCGGCGTCGCCGAGCCGATCATCACACCGGCGACAAGGTATCCAACCAGCGGCGGCAAATGCAGCCGGTCGGCGAGATAGCCGAAAATGGCGGCAAAGCCAAAACCGGCGGCAATCAATGCTATCAATGCGACGTCGTGCGGCACCGCGACCCTTCCCGTTTTCCGGCGTTGCCGCCGTGTTCCTGCTGTTTCGCGCTACGCTAGCATCGCATTTGCGGGGACGTCTACGGGATCATGCGAAACAAAAGACAAACCGCCGCCTTGCCGAAATAAGGCGACGGCGAAAGCAGCGGTTACTGATCGAGAACGATCTGCAGCTTGACGTCGCTCGGGCGTGCTTCCACGGCGCGATCGAAGGCTTCGATCGATTGCTCGAATGTAAACGTCTCCGAGATCAGCGGCTTCAGGTCGACGCGGCCGGAGGCGATCAGCGCGATCGAGCGCTCATATTGATGCGCGTAGCGGAAGACCGTTTCGATGCGGACTTCCTTCGTCGAGGCGGTCGAGACATCAAAGCCGACCGGGGCGACCGGCAGGCCGACGGCGACGATAACGCCGCCCGGACGCGGCAGCTCCATCACGGTCTCCCAAGCCTTCGGCGAACCGGAGCATTCGAAGACGACATCCGCGCCCCAACCGTCGGTCAGGCGCCTGACCTCCTCGATCAGGTTCTTCTCGCGGATGTTGACGGGGATCACGCCCTGATACTGCGCAGCGATATCGAGCTTCGGCTGGGCGAGATCGGCGACGATAGCACGGGCGCAGCCGCCGGCGAGGGCTGCGATGGCGACCATGGTGCCGATCGGCCCTGCGCCGAGCACGACGGCGGTATCGCCGGGTGTAATCTTCGCCTTGGCCGCCGCCTGCATGCCGACCGCGAAAGGCTCGACCATCGCACCCTCCGCAAAGCTGACATTGTCCGGAAGCTTGAAGGTGTAATTGGCCGGGTGCACGACAAAGGGCGTCAGCACGCCATGGATCGGCGGCGTCGCCCAGAAGGTGACGGCGGGATCGACATTGTACATGCCGAGGCGGCTCGCCTTCGAATTGGCATCGGGAATGCCGGGCTCCATGCAGACGCGGTCGCCGACCTTCAGATGAGAAACACCGGCACCGACTTCGACCACCGTGCCGGCCGCCTCATGACCAAGCACCATCGGCGCATTGACGACGAACGGGCCGATACGGCCATGGGTGTAATAATGCACATCCGATCCGCAGACGCCGACCGTGTGGATCTTGATCTTCACTTCGCCCGGCCCGACCTCCTGTGGCAGGTCGATGTCGCGCAGCGCCAACTCATGCTGACGCTCCAGTACCAGGGCACGCACCTTGCTCATCACGTCTTTCCTCTTTCAGAAGTCATTCCGCCCCCGCACGGCCGCAAGGACATCCTCATTCGTTATATAGCCATGACTTGCATCACAAAATGACCTTTCCGCGAAAACCAGACCAATTTGGCTCAATATGAGGGAAAATGGCGCGAACCGCCCATTAGTATATTAATATTAGAATATCATTTTAAAGAGACGCCCCAGGACTAATCATATTGGCAATATTGACTAGTGCTCCATTTCTTGTCCTTTTAGCAGGTACGGAACAGGAGGACGCTCAAATGGTATATGACTGGACCGGCCAGCGCACCCGCCGGACGAAGGTGCTGCGCGCAGCGAGCATCGCACTATTTCTTCTCTTTTTGATCACAGTCCCCGTTTTACTGCTGCATTACAACTTCATTCAGTATCCTTATTGAGTCGCCGGACGACGATTGCTTTCGGCTGGCCACCCCTGATCAGGCGGCCCTTTTGGCGTTCGGCTTCCGCTTGCGCGAGACGTTATCCCCAGCTTTCGGATCGAGCGGCAGGCAATCGAGAACGGCCAAGAGCGCGATGACGCCGAGCATGAGGAAAGCCAGGCGAAATTCGATGGCGGTGATCCCGCTCATGCCGAGCGGCGCGCTGATGGCCTGGCCGATGCGGATGCCGATGGCGCCGACGGCAATCCCCATTCCCATCGTCAGCTGAAAGGCCGTGCTGAACAGCGTATTGGCGCCCGTCATCTGCCGCGGCGGGATGTCGGCAAAGGCGATGGTGTTCAGCGCCGTGAAATGCATCGAGCGGAGCATGCCGCCGATGAACAGCACGGGGATGATGAACCAGATCGGCGTATCCGGGGAAAACAGCGCACAGGCGGCGATGAAGATCGCATTGAGGATGCCGTTGACGATCAACACCGGCTTGAAACCGAAACGCCGCAGGATCGGTGTCGTACCCGGCTTCATCGCCAGATTGCCGGCAAAGACCGCCAAGGTCAGCATGCCTGCATGAAAGGCGCTCAACCCGAAGCCGACTTGGAACATCAGCGGCAGCAAGAAAGGCACCGCGCCGATAGCAGTGCGAAACAGCGACCCACCCCAGATGGTCACGGCGAAGGTCGGCAGCTTCAATCCTGAGAGGTCGATCAGCGGATGCTCGCTTCTGCGGAAGTGGACTATAGCGACGGCAAGCAGCACAAAGCCGGCAATGACATAGGCCCAGGCTTCCAGCCAGACCGGATCGGGACGGCCGATAAGCTCCAGCCCGTACATCAGGCTCGCGAGGCCAAAGCCGCTGATGACGAAGCCGATCCAGTCGAAAGGAGGGCGGGCCGCACTTTTCGTTTCCGGGATCAATACGAGCGCGAAGATGAACGCCACTATGCCGAGCGGCAGGTTGAGATAGAAAATCCAGCGCCAGCTCGCATGGTCGGTGATGAAGCCACCGAGCGGCGGCCCCAGAATGGGCGCCACCAGCGCCGGCCAGGTGATCGTCGCAATCGCCGAGATCAACTGGTCCTTCGGCGTGTTGTTGAGGACCACAAGCCGGCCGACCGGCACCATCATCGCGCCGCCGATACCCTGCAGGATCCGCATGGCGACGAAGGAACCGACACCGTTCGCCAGACCACATAGGACGGAGGCGAGCGTGAAAATGACGACAGCCGTGGTGAACACCAGGCGCGCGCCGAACCGGTCACTGATCCAGCCGCTGATCGGGATGAAGATACCAAGCGTCAGGAGATAGGCGCTCATGCCGATATTGAGATCGACGGGCCGGGCGCCGAAGGACGCTGCCATCTGCGGCAGGGCAGTGGCAATAACGGTGCCATCGAGGTTTTCCATGAAAAAGGCGCCAGCCACGAGCAGCGCAATCAACAACGGTCGGGAGCCGGAGGTCTGCATTGCCTCCTCCCGCTTGCGCGTGGACATATCATTCATTCCAAAACTGCTCCGAATCCGCCTCGTATCCCCAGCCATCTAAACGGTTTCCCGCCGTTACCGATAGGCTGAAATCGTCACACCATTCGATGAAGCGATCACATTTCGCTTAATCGCCGGATCAGAATTTGATCGCGATGCCCCCGCATCGTCGCCCTCGTTTATCGAACAATCCGATCAATGTGAGACCAGTAGGCAGGCCCATACAAGACATGGTAAAGTTTTCGTCAAGATATGGCGCAACGAGAACGGCCAAACCGACAACGAACAACTATGGAACCACCACGAGCGAGCCTGTACGCACCAGCGTGAAGCCAGCTAGAGCCGCTATGAGCTAGAGCCACTATAAGTTGGCGATTTCACTCGCATCGCCTTCCAATCAGACATAAGAGTCCAACGAATGAAACATGGCATTGATGCAATGATTGCTCCGGCGACCCCGATTTCGAAAATGATCGTCACGCAATCGCCATTCGATGCCTATGTCCGCAAGTACGGCACCATCCCCCGCCGCGGCGTCTTCGGTTATTTCGTCCACGAGCTCGGCCGCCGCATCGTCGGCGGCAGCTATCCGGTCGGGGCGACGCTCCCGAACGAGCCCGACCTCGTGGAACAGTTCGGCATCAGCCGCACGGTCATCCGCGAGGCGATGAAATGCCTGGCCGGCAAGGGACTGGTGGAAATCAAGACCCGCGTCGGCACCCGCGTCAAGGAACGCGCCAACTGGCATCATCTCGATACCGACGTCATGGTCTGGTACTACGAGACCGGGCCATCGGCCGAGATCATGCGCTCGATCAGAGACCTCCGGCGCGTGCTGGAGCCGGAAGCAACAGCGCGCGCCGCCACACGCGGCAGTGACGCGGATATTGCCGCTATCGCCGCCGCCTATGAGGACATGGTTTCCACTCTCGGCGACATCAACATCAATGCCGATGCCGATCTGCGCTTTCATACTGCGATCTTCGCCGCCACGCACAACATGGTCTACGCGCAGCTCATCGACCTGATCGCCATCGCGATCTACGCCAACC
Organism: Rhizobium rhizogenes NBRC 13257; assembly: GCF_000696095.1. Classification (GTDB taxonomy): domain Bacteria; phylum Pseudomonadota; class Alphaproteobacteria; order Rhizobiales; family Rhizobiaceae; genus Rhizobium; species Rhizobium rhizogenes. The sequence goes on from NZ_BAYX01000021.1 coordinate 50,987, forward strand.
GCACACTTTCAAGCCATGACGAAGTGGCCGAAGGCCAAAAACGGGCTTTGCCCTACCACAAGGCCATTCTCGACGCGATCGCCGCCCGCGACCCCGAGGCCGCACTCAAGGCCTCGCATCACCTGCTCGATTCCTGGGGCGGCAACGACTACGATTTCTGAGGCGCAACCGTCGCAAGAGCCGTAGCGCTCATTCATTCCTTGCTAATGCGTCATCGCCTCCTGCGCATCTGTCTTCGGTATCTGCCGGCGGCCGGCATCATGCGCCACCGGAATGAGCCAGGTGGTCGCAAACGCGAGGATGGCGAGCACGACGACACCCCAAAAGCTCCAGTGCAGCGCCGCGTCGAAGACGCCGCGGATCGCCGGATCGGCTGCGAGATCGGAAAGACCGGTCGGCTGGTTCAACACCTCATGCAGCCTGGCGGCCAGATCGCCGCTGCCAAAATGAACGATACCGATATTGAGCACGGCGCCGAGGGCGGTCGCGCCGAGCGTGTTGCCGAGGCTGCGCGAAAAGATGATCGACGCCGTGGCGCTGCCGCGCATCGACCATTCGACGCTTTCCTGCACCAAGACGATACTGGTCAAGCTGATGAGACCCATGCCGAAGCCCATCAGAAAAGAGCCGAGGCCGGCCAGGATCGGACTGCTTTCCGGCGTCAGAAACACGAGAAAAATCGCGCCGAAAGGGAACATGAAACTGCCGGCACGCAGCGTCCTGCGGATGCCGAAGGCGCGGAAGAAACGGCTCGACAGCATCACGGCCAACGGCCAGCCGACGATCAGCATGGTCAGCGTAAACCCCGCCACCAGCGGCGAGCGGCCGAGCACGCCCTGCACATAGATCGGCAGGATGGTCGTCAATCCGATCAGCGCCATGCCGGCCAGAAGCGTGACCGCATTGCTGGTCGCTATCAGCCGTCGGCTCCAAAGTTCGATCGAGATGATCGGCTCCGGGGCGCGCCGCTCCTGCCAGATGAACAGCGCCCCGGTGACGACGAAGACTGCTGCAAGCGGCCCGAGGACGCTGAGGCCGGAGTCGGTCTCGGTGAGGATCACCAGCAGCGAGATGATAGCGATCGAAAACAGGATCGTGCCGAGATAGTCGATCTTCGCTTCACGCGGCGTGATCTGCTCATGCAGGAAGAACGTGAAGCCGATGATGGTCAGCACGCCGATCGGCAGGTTGATCCAGAAGATCCAGGCCCAGGAGACATTGTCAACGATGATGCCGCCGACAAGCGGCCCAACGACGGCCGACACCGCCCAGACGCTGGCAAGCGCCCCCTGCACCTTGGCACGCTCCTCCAGCTTGTAGAGGTCGCCGACCACGGTCATCGTTACCGGCTGGATTGCGCCGGCGCCGAGGCCCTGCAGCAGCCTGAAGGCAATCAGCGAGGCCATCGACCAGGCAAAGCCCGCCAGCGCTGACCCTACAAGAAAGATCAGAATGCCGCCGATCAACATCGGCTTGCGGCCGAAAATATCCGACAGCTTGCCGTAGATCACCGTTGTCGTGGACTGCGCCAGAAGAAAGGCGGAGAAGACCCAGCTATAATAGGTAAAGCCGCCGAGCTGGCCGACGATGTGCGGCATGGCTGTGGCGACAATCGTTGCTTCGATCGCAACCATGAAGGTCGCCAGCATGATCGAAACAATGACCAACGGACGTCTCGATCGATCGGCCGTGCTGGACATGACATTCCTTTCTGACAAGTCCACCCGACCGCAGACGCGTATAGGCCGTCAATACGGCCATGGGGGGAACGATAAATTCCTGAGATCGACGTCGGAGGGCTAGAAGCTCCAGGGGCATTGCCCGCTGAATCATTATGGTAAGCATTGCATACTTACGCCTGCGGATGTCAACCGTTTAACAAAGGTTGGCGGATCACCACACACCGTCGTGCAGCGCCGTCGCCTCTTCGCACAGCATCGGCCCCACCACCTCGACCTTGCGCTGGCCCGCTTCGAAAACGACGCGGCAGGGCAGATCGAGCGTGGGATTTTCCGGATGATTGCCGGTGATCGCCTTGAGCTGGCTTTCGCTGAGACCATAAACGACGCGGCCGACGCCAGCCCAATAGGCGGCGCCGGCGCACATGGCGCAGGGTTCGGCGGAGGTATACATCGCGCATTGTACGAGAAAGCCCGGAGAGTATTGCTGCGACGCCCTGGTCATCAGCACGCGCTCGGCATGACCGGTCATATCCTGCGTCGGATTATAGGCGTTTTCCTGCTCCATCAGCACGGTGCCGTCAGGTCCGACCAGAATGGCGCCGAAAGGATGGTTGCCGTTCAACCGCGCCCGCGCCGCCACCTCGAAGGAACGGCGCAAAAAGACTTCGTCGTTAAGAGGTGCGGTCATGGTCCCTGCCCTGCGATGAAACGCGATATCGCAACTTGCGCGATGCTCATCCGGCTGACAAGTCGCTAATTCAGGGCAGCGCGCGGAAATCCACGGCCGGGCAGAACGACTGCCCGACCGTGGATTGATCTCAGGCGATGCTTTCTTCGAGATTGTCCAGGATCGCGTTCCAACCCTTCGTATGGCCTTGCCTTGCCTCCTCGCTGCGGAATTTCACCTGCTTCAAGGTGATTTTCGTTGTATCGGGACCCAGTTCAGCGAGATCGATAGTCACCACGCTGTCGTCGAGCGAGTATGGCGACTCCCAGGTAAAGGAGAGGCGGGAATGGGGGGCGATCTCAAGATAGGTGCCCGCATGCGGGATCTCCCGCTCGGCGGTTATCATGACGATCGAGAAACGCCCGCCCTTGACCGGATCGGTCTTGACCCTGGACGCCTCACCGCCCGTCGGCGTTCGCATGAATTTCGCCAGCATTTCAGGCGAAAGCCAGGCATTGAACACTTTCTCGCGCGGGGCCGCAATCGTGCGGTTCACTGTCAATTCAAGCTCAGTCATCTCTTTCATCCTTCGAAACGAGTAGATTCTCCAGCGCCGCAAGGCGCAGTTCCCAAATCGACTTCAGTTGCACGAACCAGCCCTCCGTCAGCTTCAGCGGTTCGAGCTCCGCGGCAATGAAATGCTCGCGGCCCAAGGTCCTGCGGGTGACGAGACCTGCCTCCTCCAGCACCTTGATGTGCTTGGAGACGGAGTTCAGGGACATCTCGAAATGCGCGGCGAGCGCCGTCACTCTCAACGCGCCCTCCTGAACAAGCAGCGTCAAGATTTGTCGCCGGGTGGTATCGCCGGCGGCCTTCAGAATTCGTGACAGAGCGTCTTCGTCCATTTATTCACCCATATGGTTGAATATACAAAATCATGCGCGATAGTCAACCATATGGGTGAATATTTTGTATTACCACCAGAGCCGATAGCGGCAATGATGAGTTTGACCGAGGGTTTCTTGTAGAAAATCAATCCCACCCTGCAGGCCTCCCGCCCATCGGCCGCACTATGGATTTAGGTCCTCAGCGCAAGCTATTACGATTGATTTGTTCACTTGCCGAACTTACTGTCAGACTAAATACGCAGGCGGAACATCGAATTGCTCACCTCCTCGCAGCGGCAGCTTCTACGCGTCATCAGCGAATCCGGCCCTCTCAGCCGAACGGTTCTCGCCGCATCAATGGGGCTCAGCAAGGCGGCGATGAGCGGCATCGCCCGCGATCTGATCAGCCTCGGCGTTCTCCATGAGACCGAGACGGTCTACGGCCAGGGCCGGCCATCGATCTTGCTCGACCTGTATCCGGAAGGCGCCTTTTTCGTCGGTATCTCGCTGCTCGAGGACCCGGCGCCGATGGTCTTGAGCGACTTCAACGGTAAGATTATTGCACGAGAGACCATGCCGCTATCGCGTGATCCGGAGATCATTGCGGTCCTGGTCGCCGATGCACTACCGAAACTGCTTGCCGGGCAGCCGGACGCGGCCGCCAAATTGTCAGGTCTCGGCGTCGCCCTCTCCGGTTTCGTCGACGAGAAGCAAGCCAATTGCGTGCAATCCACCCTGCTCGGCTGGCAGGACGTGCCGCTTGCCCGGATCATTCGTGAGAAGACCGGCATCGAGACCTTCATCGAGAACGATGCCAAGGCGGTGGCCGTCAGCGAGAAACTGTTTGGCAGCGCGCGCGACATTCTGAATTTCAGCGTCGTCTCGTTTGGCGATGGCATCGGTTGCGCCCATTTCATCGGCGGCAAGCTTTATCGCGGCAATCACGGCGGCGCCGGCGAAATCGCCCATTGCACCATCGAGCTAGAGGGTTCGCCCTGCCGCTGCGGCAAGCGCGGCTGCCTCGACACGGTCGCCTCGATGAAGGCAATCAAGGAAATGTCGAAGGCGGCAGGCCTTGCCTGCACGTCATTGACCGAGCTGGAAGAAGAGGCTTCGGTCGGCAATGCCACCGCCATCCGCATCCTGCATCGCGCCGGCGGCGCACTTGGCCTCGCGATCGCCCACCTGATCCAGTTCAATGATCCCGGCTTGATCCTGATCACCCATGTCGAAGGCAATTTCGACGGCGTGTTCGGCACCGTCATGCAGCAGGCGATCGAAGCCAATGTGCTGCCCCGCTATGCCGGCCAGACGCCGATCCGCACCCGGCGCGTCGACAGTGACGTCTGGGCGCGAGGCGCCGCCAGCATCGCCGCCCATAATTTCCTGATTGGTTCCAACCCGAATTAGAGGTTTCCCATGCGTATCGCCGTCGGCGGCATTCATACCGAGTGCAGCACGTATAATCCGGTCCTGGCCGAAGAAAAAGATTTCCGCATCGTGCGCGGCGAGGCGCTGACTGCAGCGCCGTATTTCGCTTTCCTGAGAGATTACGACGCCGAGTTCCTACCGACGATCCACGCCCGGGCGATTGCCGGCGGCCCGGTCGCCCGCCATACCTATGAGGCTTTCAAAGCGGAGTTCCTCGAGCGCCTGAAGCCGTTATTGCCGCTCGACGGGCTTTATCTCGCCATGCATGGCGCCATGTATGTCGAGGGCATGGAGGATGCCGAGGGCGACTGGATCGCAGCCGCCCGCGCCCTTGTCGGCGACGATTGCCTGCTGTCTGCCAGCTATGACCTGCACGGCAACATCACCCAGCGCATCATCGACGCGCTCGACATGTATTCCACCTATCGCACCGCGCCGCATATCGATGTCGAGGAAACCATGCGCCGCGCGGTAAAGATGCTGACCGAGAGCCTGAAGACCGGCGTGAAACCGATCCTGCTCTGGGCACCGATCCCGGTCGTCCTGCCCGGCGAGCGCACCAGCACGGTCGATGAACCGGCCAAGAGCCTCTACGACCTGCTGCCCGGCATCGACGCCATCGACGGCGTCTGGGATGCCTCATTGATGGTGGGTTATGTGTGGGCTGACGAGCCGCGCGCCACCGCCGCTGCCATCATGACCGGCACGGATCGCTCTGTGCTGGAGCGCGAAGCGAAACGGCTGGCACAAGCCTATTGGGACGTGCGCCGGGATTTCGTCTTTGGTTGCGAGACAGGCTCGATCGAGGAATGCGTCGCCAAGGCGATCACGAGCCCAACTACTCCGGTGGTGCTGGCCGAATCCGGCGACAATCCGACCGGCGGGGGTGTCGGCGACCGCGCCGACGTGCTGGCGGAACTGATTGCCAAAGGTGCTGACGGCGTCGTTTTCGCCGGGATCGCCGACAAGGCCGCGACCGAGGCCTGCTATGCAGGCGGCGTTGGCACAAAGCTCGATCTCACCGTCGGTGCCTCGCTCGACACCAAGGGCAGCAAACCGGTAAGAGCTGAATTCACTGTCAAATTCCTGCTGCAAACCGACGATGCAGCAGACCGGCAAGCCGTCGTCTCCATCGGCGGTATCGATCTGGTTCTATCGGCAAAACGCCGCCCCTATCACAACATCGCCGACTTCACCCGCCTCGGCCTCGATCCGCATCAAGCCAAGATCATCGTCGTGAAATCCGGCTATCTGTCGCCGGAGCTGGCTCCGATCGCCAATCCGAACCTGATGGCGCTCTCGCCCGGTGTGGTCGACCAGTTCGTCGAACGCCTGCCGCGGCTGCGCAAGCAGAAGCCGACCTATCCCTTCGACAAGGATTTTGCCTTCGCGCCCGAGGTGTCGCTCTCGGCACGTTCGAGCGGCCGGTAGCAGTCCCGGCTGGGGGCCGCTGCGCAAACATTATGCATTGAGCAGACTTGCACAAAAAAGAGCTTGACGCTGCGCTCGAGTTGAACTTGTATCGGACCAATCAAAAATTGGTTCGGACCATTTAACCTCATGGCAGCCAGCGGCCTTCCTGAAAATTCGACCCATGCCCTGGAGAAACTCCGGGGGCTTTTGGGCTCGGATAATCTGCTGCCGGATGGCAAATTGCCGACCGAGCGGGCGCTTTCAGAGATGTTCGGCGTCAGCCGTCGTGCCATCCGCCGCGCGCTCGAAGTGCTGGAGACCGAAGGTCGCATCTGGCGGCGCCAGGGATCGGGTACCTATGCCGGCCAGCGCCCGGATGACTGGAGCCAGCATGTCGGATCGATGATTGCCGGCACCAATCTCATGGAGATCATGGAGGTGCGCCTGCGCGTCGAGCCGCAGCTCGCCCAGCTCGCCGCCATGCGCGCCAAGCCTGACGATATCGAGCGCATGTACGAACTCACGAAGAAGATCGTCGCCAGCGACGATGCCGATAGCCGCGAGCTTTGGGATGGCGCACTGCATCGCCTGATCGCGCAGAGCGCCGGCAACCAGTTTTTCCTGACGATCTTTGACGTCATCAACCACGTCCGCCAGGACGAGGCGTGGCAAACCATTCGCGAATTGGCCCGCAGCACCAACAACACGCGCCCGGCCTCCTATGCCCAGCACATGACGATCATCGACGCGATCGCAGCGCGCGATCCGATGAAGGCCGCCGAGGCCATGCGCCAGCATCTGCTGATGCTACAGGAGAGCTTGATCCGTGTCACCTCGCTCGACGCCCAGCCACTGCAAAGGGAGCTGGCCAAGGCGCTTGACTGACCATGGGCGCAACTGCGCCGAGACTGCCCGACCGGAGGGGAAACCGGCCGGAACCGCATTGAAAACAAAAATATAAACAGGAGAACAGCATGAAGATCGCCAAATTTCTGACATCGCTGGCCGCCGGCGTGTTGATCGCGCTGCCGGCCTTTGCCGTCGAACTCAAGATCGGCCTTCAGGACGATGCCGACGTGCTGGATCCGGCACAATCGCGCACCTTCGTCGGCCGCATCGTCTATACCGCACTCTGCGACAAGCTCGTCGATGTGACGCCGGATCTCAAATTCGTGCCGCAGCTCGCGACCTCCTGGAAATGGTCCGCAGACGGGAAGCAGCTGACAATGGAATTGCGCCAGGGCGTCAAGTTCCAGGACGAAACGCCGTTCAACGCACAGGCCGTGGTCGACAATATCCAGCGTTACCAGACCCTGCCGGAATCGCGCCGCAAGAGCGAGCTCTCCTCCGTCGCCAAGGTCGAGGCATCCAGTGAACATGAAGTGACCTTCACGCTGAAGGCGCCCGATGTCACTCTGCTTGCCCAGCTTTCCGACCGCTCCGGGATGATGGTCTCGCCGACCGCGGCCAAGGCGGCTGGTGCGAAGTTCGGCGACCATCCCGTCTGCTCCGGCCCGTTCAAGTTCGTCGAGCGCGTGCAGCAGGACCGTATCGTGCTGGAGAAGTTCCAGGACTACTGGAACAAGGACAATATCTTCATCGACAAGGTGACCTACCTGCCGATCCCCGACACGACGGTGCGCCTGGCTAACCTGCGCTCCGGCGATCTCGACATGATCGAGCGCGTCGCCGCCTCCGACGCCGGCACCGTCAAGAGCGATAGCAATCTCGTCTATGCGGATGCCATCGGTACCGGCTGGCTGGGCGTCTACGCCAATGTCGGCAACGGCGCGCGCGCCGACAATCCGATGGGCAAGGACAAGCGCCTGCGCCAGGCCTTCTCGCTGGCGATCGACCGTGATGCCGCCATGCAGATCGTCTATGACGGCACCGGCCTTGCCGGCAACCAGCCCTTCGCGCCAAACAGCCCCTGGTACGACAAGGACATCCCAGTTCCAACCCGCGACGTCGACAAGGCGAAGGCGCTGATCAAGGAAGCGGGCTACGATCGCGTGCCGGTGGAACTTGCGGTCGCCAACAATCCCGTCTCGATGCAAATGATGCAGATCATCCAGTCGATGGTGGCCGAGGCCGGCTTCGACGTTTCGCTGAAATCGACCGAATTCGCCACGCTGCTCGACGCGCAGACGGCCGGCAACTATCAGCTCAGCCGTTCCGACTGGTCCGGCCGCGCCGATCCGGATGGCAATATCCAGCAGTTTGTGACCACCGGCGCCGGCCTCAACGATTCCAAGTACAGCAATCCTGAGGTCGACAAGCTGTTGCTGGAAGCTCGCCAGTCGCAGGACGATGCGGTGCGCAAGCAAAAATATGATGCGGCCGAGGCGATCCTGAACGAAGATCTGCCGATCATCTATCTCGGCCATCAGGCCTGGATCTGGGGCTACAACAAGAAGATCACCGGCTTCGTAGCCTCGCCGGACGGCATGATCCGCCTCGCCGGCGTGAAGAAGGGCAGCTAGTTCGACAGCAGCCTGCGGGAAAGACATCTCCCGCAGGCCCTTACCGAGATCAGGATGCGCTCATGTACACCTACATCGGAAAAAGACTGCTGGTCGCCATACCGACGCTGCTGATCATTTCCGTCTTCGTCTTTTCCCTGCAGAAGCTCTTGCCGGGCGACCCGATCCTTGCCATGGCCGGCGAAGAGCGCGATCCGCAGGTCCTCGAGTTTCTGCGCGAGAAATACCGGCTGAACGATCCCGTCATCTACCAATACGGCTATTGGCTGCAGGGTGTGCTGAAGGGTGATCTCGGCATGTCGCTGCGCACCAACCAGCCGGTGCTGACGCTGGTCGCCCAGAAGCTGCCGGTGACGATCCAGCTTGCCGTGATGTCGATGATCTTCGCTTTTGTCATCGGCATTCCCATGGGCATATTGGCGGCGGTGAAGAAGAACACCATCATCGACTATCTCGCCAATGTCGTTGCCCTGTGCGGATTGTCGGTGCCGAATTTCTGGCTCGGCATCATGCTGATCCTGCTGGTCTCGGTGAAGCTGCACTGGCTGCCGGCCTCCGGCTACCAGCCGTTCTTCGAGGATCCCTGGCGCTCAATCCAGACCATGCTGATGCCCTCCTTCGTGCTCGGCAATGCGCTCGCCGCCACATTGATGCGCCACACCCGCTCGTCTATGCTGAGCGTGCTCAGCGCCGACTATATCCGCACAGCCCGCGCCAAGGGGCTTTCGGAAGTCGTCGTCATTTTGCAGCACACCTTCCGCAACGCCATCCTGCCCATCGTCACCGTCAGCGCCCTGCTTTTCGGCGAACTGCTGGCCGGCGCCGTGCTCACCGAGCAGATCTTCACCATTCCCGGCTTCGGCAAGCTCATCGTCGACGCGGTCTTCAACCGCGATTACGCCGTCGTCCAGGGCGTCGTGCTCTGCACTGCCGTCGGCTTCATTGGTATGAACCTCATCGCCGATATTCTCTACGTCCTCCTCAATCCACGTCTGAGGGCAGCCCTATGAACGCGATCGTGCAGACGGCTGTTGCCACCGCCCCGGCCAAGCGCGCGCCGAACCGAGCCTGGCGCAAATTCAAGGCCAACAAGGGCGCGCTGGTCGGCATCTCCATCATCCTGTTCTTTACCTTGGCTGCCATCCTCGCCCCAATCCTGCCGATACCCGATCCGGTCGCTACCAGCTGGTCGGCGATCCGCAAGGCACCCTCGACGGCCCATTGGTTCGGCACCGACGACATTGGCCGTGACGTCCTCTCGCGCATGATCTGGGGCACGCGGGCGTCCCTGATGGCCGGCATATTTTCCGTCGCCATTGCGGTAGCGATCGGTGTCCCTCTCGGCCTTATCTCCGGCTATTACGGCGGCTGGATCGACCAGATCATCTCGCGTGTCACCGAAGCGTTCCTCGCGATGCCCTTCCTGATCACCGCGATCGCGCTTGCCGCCTTTCTCGGACCAAGCCTCACCAATGCAATGATCGCCATCGGGCTGTCGGCGACGCCGGTCTTCGTGCGCCTGACGCGCGGCCAAGTACTGGCGGTGAAGACGGAAGATTATGTCGAAGGCGCTCGATCGATCGGGCTTCGTCATTCCAGCATCATCATCCGTTACATCCTGCCGAACGTCTTTGCCCCGATCCTGGTGCAGGGAACGCTCACCATCGCCACGGCGATCATCGCAGAGGCCAGCCTCTCTTTCCTCGGGCTCGGCCAGCAGCCACCTGCACCGAGCTGGGGCTCGATGCTCAACGTCGCGAAGAATTATCTCGAGCAGGCACCCTGGATGGCCATGTGGCCGGGCGCTGCGATCTTTCTCGTCGTCATCGGTTTCAATCTCCTCGGCGACGGCCTGCGCGATGCGCTCGATCCGCGCGAAGCATGAATCATCTGAAAGGACATCCGCAATGACCGCATTCACGACACGCCCGGAAATCCTCGGCACCTTCGGCGTCGTCACCTCCACCCACTGGATCGCTTCCGCGGTCGGCATGAGCATTCTCGAAAAGGGCGGCAACGCCTTCGATGCCGCGGTTGCGACTGGCTTCGTGCTTCAGATCGTCGAGCCGCATCTTTGCGGTCCCGGCGGCGACATGCCCGCGATCATCTATTCAAAAAAGAAGGACAAGGTCGAGGTCATCTGCGCCCAAGCTCCCGCCCCCGCCGGCGCAACGATCGAGCACTATACGAAGGAGGGCCTGTCGCTGATCCCCGGCGACGGCCTGCTCGCCACTGTCATCCCCGGCGCTTTCGATGGCTGGATGCTGATGCTGCGCGATTACGGCGAGCTCACCGTCCGTGATGTTCTGGAACCGGCGATCCACTATGCCGAGCACGGCCACCCCATTCTGCCCCGTGTCGCTGCGACCATTGCCGGCCTTGCCGACTTCTATCGCAAGGAATGGCCGACCTCCTACGAGACCTGGCTGCCCGGTGGCTCCGCTCCGGAGCCGTGGTCGAACTTCAAGAATCCTGTCCTTGCCGAAACATGGAAACGGGTGATCGCGGAAGCGGAGGCAAAGAGCGGCCGCGAGGCACAGGTCGAAGCGGCGCGCGGCGCCTATTATCGCGGCTTCGTCGCCGAGGCGATCGACACCTACGTCCGCAAGGCCGAGGTGATGGATGCCAGTGGCAGCAAGCACAAAGGCGTGCTGACCGCCGACGACATGGCCAACTGGTCGGCAACGATCGAGGAGCCACTGACCTATGATTATCACGGCTGGACCGTCGCCAAGATCGGTCCCTGGGGCCAGGGACCGGCCTTCCTGCAAACACTGTCGCTGCTGAAGGGCTTCGATATCGCCGCGATGGACCCCGCCGGCGCGGATTACGTCCATACCGTTACTGAGGCCATGAAACTCGCCTTCGCCGACCGCGAGGTCTATTACGGCGATCCGAATTTCTCCGAAGTGCCGCTCGATATCCTGCTCTCGGACGCCTATGCCACCGAGCGCCGCAAGCTGATCTCTTCGGAAGCCTCGTTCGATCTGCGTCCGGGCAAAATCGCCGGCTTCGAAAGCCAGTACGATCTCACCATGGCCATGCTGGAAGCGCCGGAAGCCAAGACCGGGGCGGTCTATGAGCCGACCATGTCGCATCTGACCGAGAAGCGCGGCGACACGGTGCATATCGACGTCATCGACCGCGAAGGCAACATGGTGTCGGTGACGCCCTCCGGCGGCTGGCTGCAATCCTCGCCGATCATTCCCGGCCTCGGCTTCTGCCTCAATTCGCGCGCCCAAATGTTCTGGCTGAAGCCCGGCCTGCCCTCGTCGCTCGCTCCCGGCAAGCGGCCGCGCACGACGCTGACGCCGTCGCTCGCGCTCCATGAAGGCCGCCCGACGCTCGCCTTCGGCACGCCCGGCGGCGACCAGCAGGAGCAATGGCAGCTCGCCTTCTTCCTGCGCTATGTCCATCACGGCCTGAACCTTCAGGAGGCGATCGACCGACCGCTGTTCCACAGCACACATTTTCCAAGCTCCTTCTATCCCCGCACGCGCGAGCCGGGCGGCCTGACGGCGGAGGCAAACTTCAGCCCCGAGGTGCTCGATGCGCTGCGCCGGAAGGGTCACAAGCTGACGGTTGCTCCGGAATGGACGGTCGGACGGTTGACCGCCGCGCAGCGTGATGCCAGCGGCCTGCTGCGCGCAGCCGCCACGCCGCGTCTGATGCAAGCCTACGCAATCGGGAGATAAGCAAATGACCTGGTCGATCGTTGCCCGCGAGCCTGAAACCGGCCATCTCGCCATCGCCGTCGCCACCCGCTTCTTCGCTGTCGGCAGCCTGGTGCCGCATATTCGAGGCGGCATCGGCGCTGTCGCGACACAGGCTTTCGTCAGCCCGCTCTATGGCATTGATGGCGTTGCGATGCTTGCCGCCGGTCATGCACCGGAGGAGATCGTTACGACCTTGACCGCCCGCGACGACGGCCGCGAGCAGCGGCAGTTCCACCTGATCGACGCCAAGGGCAACAATGCCGCCTTCACCGGCGCCAAATGCGTCGACTGGGCCGGCCATCTGATCGACGACAATGTCTCGGTTGCCGGCAATATGCTGGCCGGGCCTCAGGTGATTGCCGAGACGCTTTCGACCTTCAAGAAGACCAAGGGCAAACCGCTCGCCGAGCGGCTGCTCGAGGCCATGCGCGCCGGCGAGGACGCCGGCGGCGACAAGCGCGGCAAGCAATCGGCAGCACTCGTGATCCATCGCGATCAGGATTACGCCTGGCTGAACATCCGCGTCGACGACAGCGCCGATCCGCTGACCGAGCTCGAACGGCTCTATGCCGTCGCGCAGGAACGCTATCTCTATTTCGCCGAGACTATGGCGACGCGGCAGAACCCTGATGGCATGATCGACCGCCGCGAGATCGACGAGAAGATCGCGGCGCTGGAAGCCGCAAGAATTGCCGAGGGGCGTCCGTCCGCATCTTTCGCCACATTACCGAAACTGTCTTGAGCGGAAACAGATGCCTGATACGATGCGCAAAATCATAAAGGGGAACTCATGACGACCACAGCCGCGCAGCAGATGAATCCCGATGTAAAACCTGTCCTCTCCGTCTCCAATCTGACGACGTCCTTCCTTGCCGATGGCGAGTGGCGATCGGTGGTGAAGAACATCTCCTTCGATGTCATGCCGGGCGAAACAGTGGCGATCGTCGGTGAATCCGGCTCCGGCAAGAGCGTCACCTCGCTGTCGATCATGCGTCTGCTCGCCAAGGGCAGCAGCCGCATCGAAGGCTCGGTCAAGCTCAATGGCCGCGAGATCCTGTCGCTGCCGGATAATGAGATGCGCAAGGTGCGTGGCAAGGATATTGCCATGATCTTCCAGGAGCCGATGACCAGCCTCAATCCGATCTTCACCATCGGCCGGCAGATCTCCGAGGCCCTCACCTGCCATGGCGATATCTCCAAGGCGGAAGCCAAGGCCGAGACGATCCGGTTGCTGGAAAAGGTGCGTATCCCGAACGCCGCCTCGCGCTTCGACGAATATCCGCATCAGTTTTCCGGCGGTATGCGCCAGCGCGTGATGATCGCCATGGCGCTAGCCTCGCGTCCGAAGCTCCTGATCGCCGATGAGCCGACGACGGCGCTCGATGTAACGATCCAGGGGCAGATCCTCGATCTCATCAAGGTGCTGCAGGAGGAGGAAGGCATGTCCGTCCTCTTCATCACCCACGATATGGGCGTCGTCGCCGAGATTTCCGACCGCACCATCGTCATGTATCGCGGCGAGGCGGTGGAGACGGGCAACACCGACGACATCTTCCATCGCGGCCAGCATCCCTATACCCGCGCCCTGCTTTCCGCTGTGCCGCGCCTCGGCTCGATGAAGGATCAGGCCTGGCCGCTGCGTTTCCCGATCGTGGATGCCCGCACCGGCGAGCGTAGCGAGCCGGTCGCACTTGCCGACACTGTCGATCGTCGCAAGACGCCGATCCTTGAGGTGAAGAACCTTGTGACCCGCTTCAACCTGCATGGCGGGCTGCTGGGTCGCACTACCGGCGCCATCCATGCGGTCGAGAACGTCTCCTTCGATCTTGCCCAGGGCGAGACGCTGTCGCTGGTCGGCGAATCCGGTTGCGGTAAATCGACGACCGGCCGCTCGATCATGCGCCTCATCAACCCCAATGCCGGCGAAGTCCGCCTCGACGGCTATGACGTGATGAAACTCGACGCGCTCGATCTGCGCCGCATGCGCCGCAGCATCCAGATGATCTTCCAGGACCCCTTCGCCAGCCTCAATCCGCGCATGACCATCGGCGCCGCCGTGGCCGAACCCTTCATCGAACATAATCTTGGCACCCGCGCCCAGGGACGCGAGAAGGCGGCCGACCTTCTGGAACGCGTCGGGCTGAAGGCGGATATGATGTCGCGTTACCCGCATGAATTCTCCGGCGGTCAGCGCCAGCGCATCTGCATTGCCCGCGCCCTTGCCCTCGACCCGAAGGTCATCGTCGCCGACGAAAGCGTCTCGGCCCTCGACGTCTCGATCAAGGCGCAGGTCTGCAACCTTCTGATGGATCTGCAGCAAAGCCTCAATCTCGCCTATCTCTTCATCTCGCACGACATGGCCGTGGTGGAACGCGTCAGCCACCGTGTCGCGGTGATGTATCTCGGCGAGATCGTCGAGATCGGCCCGCGCGCCTCGGTATTCGAGAACCCGCAGCATCCCTATACGAAGAAGCTGATGGCGGCCGTCCCCGTGCCAGATCCGGCGCGGCGCGGCATCAAGCGCAATCTCGCCGTCGAGGAGTTGAAGAGCCCGGTGCGGCCGGTCGGCTATGTCACGCCGAAGCGGCGCTATCGCGAGGTCACACATGGTCACCTCGTCCGGATGGATGAGGCCGCTTAAGCCGGATCGTGACCTTGACTTCATTGGAAGCAGGGGGTGATATCCGCCCCTGTTTCAAGATGATTTGGAGTGATTGCGATGACCGACAGCGTACTCGATATTCCGGTAAAGAGGATCGACGGCAGCGAGACGACGCTTGCCGACTACAGCGGCAAGGTCATCATGGTCGTCAATGTCGCCTCCAAATGCGGCCTGACAGCGCAGTATGAATCGCTGGAAAAGCTCTATGAGGACAAGCGGGATGACGGCCTAATCATCGCCGGCTTCCCGGCCAATGATTTCAAGGGTCAGGAGCCGGGCACGGATGACGAGATCCTGAGCTTCTGCACCCTGACCTATGACGTGCAGTTCCCGATGTTTTCCAAGATCGCTGTAACAGGCGCAGAGCGCCATCCGCTCTACAACAGCCTGATCGGCTCCGGCGTCGAGATCACCGGCGATGGCCCGATGCGCGAGCGCCTTGCAAAACATGGCCTAGAGACCGGGCAGGATGGCGGGGTCATCTGGAACTTCGAAAAATTCCTGATCGGCCGCGACGGCAAGGTTGCCGCTCGCTTTGCACCTGACGTGACCGCTGACGATCCCCGTCTGCTCTCCGCTCTGGAGAAAGAGCTTGCCCTCGCCGGCTGAGGCATCGCGCGGATTTTCGATAAATACGATTTTATTTCAATGCGTTACCTCCCCATGGAGTAGCGGCGCGGAGCTTGCTCGGATTCGCCGCATCATTGCCTCCCCTCTTGCCCAGGAGTATGCTCACGCGTCCCATATATGGACGGAACGCTGCATCAATTCTGGGAGGAGGATGTCATGCGTGAACCTGATGTACAGAAACTCGATGCCCTGGTCGGGCGCTTGGTCGGCGATCTCGGCGCAGCGGTCTCCGGTGTTTTGGTAACACTCGGAGACCATTTGGGCCTGTTCAAGGCCATGGCGGATGGAACGCCGATGACCTCGGCGGAATTGGCCGACAAGACCGGCGTTAGGGAGCGCTACCTGCGCGAATGGCTGTCGGCACAAGCAGCGGCAGATTACGTCAGCTACGACGACAAGACCGAACGCTTCTACCTGACGCCCGAACAGGCGATGGTATTTGCGGAGGAAAACAGTCCCGCCTTCTTCACCGGTGCCTTCGATGTCGTTCAATCCATGTGGCTCGATGAACCGAAGATCGCCAATGCTTTCAAGACCGGTAGCGGTCTCGGCTGGCATGAGCACAGCGCCTGCCTGTTTCGCGGCACGGAGCGTTTCTTCCGGCCGGGTTATAACAGCCATCTCGTCTCGGAATGGATACCGGCACTGAATGGTATGCATGAAAAGCTCGAAGCCGGCGCTGCCGTCGCCGATGTCGGCTGTGGCCATGGCGCCTCGACCATCCTGATGGCGCAAGCCTATCCGAACTCCACATTCTTCGGCTTCGATTATCACCTTCCCTCTATCGAGCGAGCGAAAGCGGCGGCGAAGGAGGCGGGCGTCGACGGACGCATCACCTTCGAACAAGCAACAGCAAAGGACTTCCCGGCTGCCGGCTACGATTTCGTGGCGATGTTCGATTGCCTGCACGACATGGGTGATCCCGTCGGCGCCGGCAAACAT
Source organism: Rhizobium rhizogenes NBRC 13257 (assembly GCF_000696095.1). Taxonomy (GTDB): domain Bacteria; phylum Pseudomonadota; class Alphaproteobacteria; order Rhizobiales; family Rhizobiaceae; genus Rhizobium; species Rhizobium rhizogenes. Next base: position 67,500 of record NZ_BAYX01000021.1, read on the forward strand.
GTCAAGGAAAGCCTTGCCGACGACGGCACCTGGATGATCGTCGAACCCTTTGCGCATGATTGCCTGAAGGACAACCTCAATCCGGTCGGCCGCGTCTTCTACGGCGCATCGACGATGATCTGCACGCCGGCCTCGCTTGCGCAGGAAGTCGGCCTGGGCCTTGGCGCGCAAGCCGGCGAGTTGAAACTGCGCAAGGTCGCCATGGATGCAGGCTATTCGCATTTCCGCAAGGCGACCGAAACGCCATTCAACATGGTCTTCGAAGTCAAGGTCTGAACCCGCGCCACGCCTGTCGAACGCGCGAGACGCAGGCTGATCTTCACAGATGGGACCGCCTTTACCGAACAGGAACGCGAGCGCCGGTTGGAATAGACCGGCGGCTCAGGCCATTCCGCTTGAGCGACGATTCCGGGTGTCGAACGAGACCAAGCACAGCTCTTATGCTGTGCAGGGCATAGGGCGAAATTAACGGTTTTCCGAAACGCCAGGGCGACCGAGTCGGGTCTCTGGATGTTGACTTTCATAAAAGCAACTTTAAAGTGTATTTATTACATCCATCTACCGGAGAATATTATGGATAGATACACGAAAACCATTTTGACCGTCATCGCGGTGGCGCTGGTCGCTATCGCCGCTCAGAATGCCATTACCCCTGCAAAGGCCGTCGGCGGTGGCTGCGGCAGAGAGAATTACAATCCTTGTTGGGTTAAACTTGTAAATTAGCGCGCATCCAGCTCCGCTATTTGAAGGCAACCACCGCTATTTGAGTTCGAAACTCGCGACATCGACGACCAGACAGAATTGCCGAAACAGTGACCCAACTAGGATCACCGTTTCGGCAGTCCATCAGGACGCGGCGAGTTTGCGCGCGGCGGCGATAGCGGTGCGGGCACCGGTGCGCAGCTGTGCCGTTTCGGCGCCGGCGATAACAAGGTCGAGACCGAGCTTCAAATATTGCCCGGCACGTTCGCCATCGCTGCCAAAGGCGCAGATCAGTTTGCCATGGGCGCGGCAGCGCGCGAGCGCATGGCTCATCGCCTGGTCGATCGCGGCGCTATCGGGAGCAAGCCGCGCGCCGTTCGATAGCGCGATGGAGAGATCGGCCGGCCCGACGAAAATGCCATCGACGCCATCGACGGTGAGAATCTCGTCGATGGCATCGAGTGCGGTGCGGGTCTCGACCATGGCGATCGTGACGGTCAGGCTGTTGCCGCGCTGCAGATAATCGTCAGGCGCTATGCCAAAATGGTTGAGGGCCAGCGACGGTCCCCAGCTCCGCTCGCCGAGCGGCGGATATTTCGTCGCCTTGACCAGGGCGCGGGCGTCATCGGCGGAATTGATCATCGGCGCGATGATACCGGAAGCACCGGCATCCAGAAGTCGCGAGGCAGAGGCGAAATCACCGACGGGGATGCGCCCGATCGCCGGTTTGCCGGCCAGCCGCACCTGGGCGATACCATTGGCGGCAGACGCCATATCCCACATGCCATGCTGCATATCGAGCACGACCGCGTCGAAATCCTCTTGCGACAGGTGATTGACGAGCAATGGATCGGGCGTGCCAATCCAGGCAGAAATCATACCGCCATTTTCCCGGCGCTTCAGACGCCCGGCGAAACCGTCAATATCAATCGTCATGGTGATTTTCCTCAATAATTACCACGCCCGCAACGAGCGAGACACTTCCCTCCGAGACCTCCTTCGACAACACAAACAAGGCCCTCATCCCCACTGACAATACTCAATTCCAGCGCCTCGGCTACCCCGAAAATACAACCGGCGCCACATGCCGTACGGCGATTCAAAACCATAGACAGCATTCAGCTATCGACTTCGTAAAGAAAACTTACCAAAAGATATTGTGCGGAAGCGACGGACGAAGGAATTCACCGAAAATTGCGCAGAAAGGCCTTGACGGATTATTCGATCTCCGTAATTTGTTCTTAAAATTGACGAATTGGTGACAATGGATATATCAACCTCTATCCCCCACACCCGGCAGGCCACATCGCGTGCGGTATTGCGCGCCATCTTCGAAACCGCTCCCGTATCCCGCGCCGAACTGGCCCGGCTGACCGGGCTCTCGAAACAAAGCATGTCCGAGATCGTTCGTGATCTGGAGACAGAAGGCTGGCTCCGTGTCACTGGCCGCACCCAAGGCTCAGTCGGGCGGAGTGCGGTGACTTATGAGCTGGAACCGCGCAAGGCCTTCGTCTTCGGCGCCGATGTCGGCGGCACAAAGATCCATGCGGCGTTGGCCGGCCTTACGGGCGATATCATCGAAGAGGCCATCGAGGGCACGGATGCGCGCGGCGGCGAACATGTCATCGAGCAAATCGCCCGCATGCATCAAGCGCTGCTGCAGAAATCCGGCATTGCCGCGAAATCCGTGGCAATGGGCGCGATCGGCATTCCCGGCGCCATCCACCCGAAAACCAGGCGATTGGCGATGGTGCCGAACATTCCCGGCCTAACGGAACTGACCCTAGAGGATAGTCTGCGCAACAGGCTGGGTCTCGACATCCTCATCGACAACGACGTCAACCTGGCCGCCCTTGGCGAGCAATGGCGCGGTGACGGCCGCAGCATCGACAATTTCGTCTTCGTGGCGCTCGGCACCGGCATTGGCATGGGGATCATCAACGAAGGCCGCCTCATCCGCGGCGCGCGTGGAGCAGCTGGCGAGATATCCACATTGCCGATCGGCGCCGATCCCTTCGATTCCCGCAGTTTTGCCGCCGGCGCGCTGGAATCGTCGATCGGCAGCGTCGCCATCCGTGGCCGTTATGAAGCGCTCGGCGGCACGCCTGGCCTGAGCGTGCGTGACATGTTCGAGCGCGAGGACGACCCGGTCGCCGCGATCGTGATCGACGAAGTGGCGCGTCTCGTCGCCACATCGCTTGTTGCCATCGCCGCCGTGGTCGATCCGGAAAGGGTGATTTTCGGCGGCAGCGTCGGCGCTAGGCCCGAATTGGTCGAGCGGATCATCTTCTATCTGTCACGCTGCGTGCCGGTGCCGCTTTCCTGCACCATCAGCCCGCTTGGCAGCAAGGCCGGCCTGATCGGCGCCATTGCCGCAGCACTCGACCGATTTCGCGCAACACTGTTCGAAATTCCAGGACGCGGAGAGCACGGTAAGGGTTCCATCACGGAAAAAACACCCTAAAACGATGGAGAGGACGCGATCGATCGCGAACGCGAATAGGACAGATAGAGGACGTTGAGAGACATGCAGCAGCGGGATTTTTTCAAGCCAGGCCGTTCGGTCGCCGTTTCCGACAGGGGCATGGCCGCAACCTCGCATCCGCTGGCAACCCTTGCCGCCGTCGACATCCTACGGGCGGGCGGTAGTGCGGTGGATGCGGCAGTCGCCGCGGTTGCGCTGCAATCCGTTATCGACCCGCACATGACCGGCATCGGCGGCGACTGCTTTGCCCTCTATAGCGCAGCCGGCGGCACGCCGGTGGCGCTCAACGGGTCCGGGCGCGCGCCACAAAAGGCGAAACTCGACTATTTCCTCGAAAAAGGCTTCACCGCCATTCCCGACGACAGCCCGCATGCGGTCACCATTCCCGGCGCCATCGACGCCTGGTGCCGGCTGATCGACGCCTACGGCCGCTTCGACATGGGCCGTGTGCTCGCACCGGCGATCGCGGCAGCCGAAGAAGGCTATTGCATCACGCCGCGCGTCGAGCTCGACTGGCACCGCTACAGCAGCCGCGTCGCAAAACATGCGGCTTCAGCAGCTTATTTCCTGCCGCATGGCCGGGCGCCACGAACCGGTGAACGCATGATCAACCCGGCGCTCGCCGCCACTTTGAAAGCCGTTGCTAAGGATGGTCGCGACGCCTTCTATCGTGGCGCGGTGGCCGAGGAGATCACCCAGGTTCTGCAATCGCTCGGCGGCCTGCATGAGGAAAGCGATTTCGCCGACTACAAGGCGTTCGAGACCACGCCGATCTCCGGCAAGTTCCGCGGCCGCGACCTCTTCGAATGCCCTCCAAATGGCCAGGGCTTGGCGGCCCTCTTGATCACCCGTATCCTCGACGGTTTTGATCTGCGCGATCCTAAGCTCTCGGAGGCCGATCGTATTCATCTGCATGCCGAAGCCACCAAGGCCGGCTACGCCATGCGCGACCAGCTGATCAGCGATCCGGACTATCTGACCTTCGATATCGACGAGTTGTTGTCCGACCGCTCGATTGCCGCCATGCGCGCGAAGATCAGTCTCGAACGCGCAGCCGACGCCGCTATCTGGGATGGACCGACACATAGGGACACGGTCTATGTTTCCGTCGTCGATCGCGACGGCAATGCGATCTCACTGATCAACTCGGTGTTCATGCCCTTCGGCAGCGGTATCTACGCACCACGCTCCGGTGTGCTGCTGCAGAACCGTGGTGCTGGCTTCGTCGTCAAGCCGGGACATCCGAACGCCATCGGCCCCGGCAAGCTGCCCTTCCACACCATCATCCCGGCGATGCTGATGGAGAACGGCAAGGTACGCATGAGCTTCGGGGTCATGGGCGGGCAATATCAGGCGGCCGGCCATGCCCATATGCTGACGCAGATCCTCGACCGCGATCTCGATCCGCAGCAGGCAAGCGATCAGCCGCGCAGCTTCTGCTTCGGCGGCAAGCTGTCGCTGGAACCGACGATCTCGCAAGAGACCAAACGGGATCTTGAGCGGCGCGGTCACATCACCGAATGGGCGGACGAGCCGATCGGCGGCGCGCAGGCGATCATGATCGATCACGAGCGCGGCGTCTTGCTCGGCGCTTCCGATCACCGCAAGGACGGGGTCGCGCTGGGATATTGAGCTTGGCGGGGGGATATCACAGTATTTTTCGCGCTAAGCTTGCGTTTAATCGAAGACGCGCAATGCACGGATCGTTTTGAATGGGTCTCAATGGCAGAGTCGTCTCCCCCGCCATTGCGGTGACGAAGGAGACCACCCTAAGCCTCCCCGCATAAGGCCCAGATTACATTTGTCCGATACCGGACAAAAGTCTACCTTCTCGGCTACATTTAAGTCGAATTGCGCATATCAATTTGCCAACATAGCCACTGGCAAGATTTTTTACTTCCGAATATTCGGAAAAACGACAGCACGCTCGATCTAAGTTGCGTGATTTCCTGGCATAGGTCGATTTATAACATCGATATCAAGGGGCGTTTTGGCCAAGCGGGCCCAAGCCCGGCATCGCGTCGTCCGGGAATTTCACATTAGCCGCAGCTTCGGTCCGCCGACACATTTTTTGTTCGGTATCGTGCAGAGACTCCGCGCTAGCTTGCGCATTTTTTTCGATAAACATAAATCGAACACTATCAGAGACTAGGATTGTTTGATCGTCCGTAGACTTTATGGCGCGGCCGACTGGGAGACCCGATTGCTCTTGCCCTTACGAGGAGAGAGCATGTCCCCGCCAAAAAAATCAGAGATTCGTAATACGCTTTTAAGGTCCTTGTCCGATCAGGACTTCGATCATATTGCGTCTCATCTTGAGGGCATTGATCTTCCCAAACGGTTCATGATCACAACGCCTGATAGGATCAGCGACTACATCTATTTTCTCGAATCGGGGATCGGATCGGTCGTGGTACGCGCTCCCGAAGGCAAGAGCGCCGAGATAGGCGTCTTCGGTCGCGAGGGGTTTTCCCCGACAGCGGTCCTTCAAGGGTCTGAGTCGGCACCCTTCTCGATATTTATGCAGGTCGCCGGCGCAGGATACCGCATCCAAAACGCGCGCATTCTGGCAGCAGCGAGCGATAGGCTCGAGCTGCGCAATCTGCTTTTAAGATACGTCCAGGCCGCATCAATTCAAACGGCGTATACCGCATTCTCGAACGCCGCAGACCAGATCGAGCAACGCTTGGCGCGTTGGCTTTTGATGTGTCACGATCGCACCGACGGAGACAAGATCGACCTTACCCATGACTTTCTGGCCGTCATGCTTGCGGTCCGTCGGCAAAGCGTCACGACAACGCTGCACGTTCTTGAGGGAAAGCATCTTATCGTCTCTCAACGAGGCTTCGTTGCGATTAGAGATCGCGTCGGGCTGGAGGCCCTTGCAGGGAGCTCCTATGGAGTGCCGGAACGCGAATATCGAAGGCTGATCAGTCAGACCGGTTGAATTGGGCCGGAAAGTAAAGTGATGTCGGCCCTGCGTCTGTTGCGCCTCATCTCGGAAATTCGGGCTCTCAGACCGTGTGCCGTTGGATCATTTACTGTCGGCACTCCTGAACCAGGATCTGCCGACACATTGATGACGGATCGACTCAATTGTATCCTAAGCCTGCAACAATCAGTGAGATATCCCACTGAAAGAAATCGAGATCAAGGGTAACGAGGCTGCTCTTGCGACTTTGATCGAACGTGCCATCGACGACAACGGCACCATCTTCCGGTGTCACGGCGAACGTGTCGCCGTGATCCTGCCTTGTGACAAATCTCAAGAAATGAAAACGCTGCCGTCCTTCGGATGGCTCCTCGCCAATGCGCCACTCGAGGATGACGACCTTTCGGTGAGAAAGCCGGCTCGTCCCCAGCTACCCGCGTTTTAATCTCTCAGACAATCCCGCCGCTACCGCCAACGGAAGCCGGACGCTCGCTCGCAACCTTTTTCCGATAGCCGCTCGCCCGATAGGCCGCGACCGGATCGATGGCGCCGCCGGTGCGGCGACGGGCTTCTGCGAGGATCGGCTCGACATCGGCGCGATAGGCCCGCTTCAGCGTTTCCGACGCCATCAGCGCGTCATTGGTATCCTGATAGCCCGCCAATGCTTTGCGGTCGACGATCAGCGCCTGCGCATAGGCGCGGCGGATTTCGTTGGCGCTGGAGATCAGACTTTCGATCGGGTCGGTGACATTGTGCGACTGGTCGATCATATGCGCCGGATTGAAGTCGTTGACGCCGCGCTGCTCCGCATCGATCAGTTCATTGAAGACAAGGAACAGGCGGTAGGGCTCGATCGCGCCGGCGTCGAGATCGTCGTCGCCATATTTGGAATCGTTGAAGTGGAAGCCGCCGAGCTTGCCGAACTGGATAAGGCGGGCGACGATCATTTCGATATTGGTGTTTGGCGCGTGGTGGCCGAGATCGACGAGGCACTGGGCTTTGGGCCCAAGCGTCTGCGCGATCAGGTAGTTGGTGCCCCAGTCCTGCACGACACTGGAATAGAAGGCCGGCTCGTACATCTTGTGTTCGGAAAACAGCCGCCAGTCGTCCGGCAGCGCCTTGTAGATGTCCGCCATGGCCGCGAGATAGCGCTCGAACGCCCGGGTGAAATTGCTCTGGCCGGGGAAATTCGAGCCGTCGCCGACCCAGACGGTCAGTGCTTTGGATCCAATGGCCTTGCCGATCTCGATGCATTCGAGATTGTGCTCGACGGCCTGCGCGCGGGTTGCCGCGTCGACATGGCTGAGCGAGCCGTATTTGTAGGAATGCGCTTGGCCGGGGGCATCGGAGAAGGTGTTGGAGTTCATGGCGTCGAAGCCGAGGCCGAGCGCATCGCCCTTTGCCCTCAGTTCCCTAGCATCCGCCTTGTCCCATGGGATATGGAGCGACACATTTGGGGTTGCCCGCGTCAACTGGTTGATGACGGCACAATCGTCAAGCTTGTCGAAGATACCGCGCGGCTCACCGGTGCCCGGAAAGCGGGCAAAGCGCGTGCCGCCCGTCCCGACGCCCCAGGAAGGAATGGCGACGAAGAATTCGGCGACCTTCTTCGTGATATTCTCGATATCCACGCCGCGACGGGCAAGTGTCGCGCCCAATGCCTCATAATCGGACGTCAGCGCGGCGGCGCGCTTATCATTTTCAGCGGCGACCAGATCCGGCGCAATTCTAAACTCAGCCATTCTTTCCTCCCAAAAAGCGAAGGCTCACCCCGGCATTGTCCCGGCCGGCGCGAGCCGAATGATATTAGCGCGTGAAGCTCTGCGCGTTGCCGGCGTCGACGTTGATGATATTGCCGGTCGACTTGGCGGAAAGGTCCGAAGCCAGGAAATAGATTGCCTCGGCAATATCCTCCGGGAAGACATTGAGCTTCAGCATCGAGCGCTTGCGGTAATGTTCCTCCAGATCGTCCACCTCGATCTTCGAGGAGGCGGCGCGCTGTTCGCGCCATTCGCCGTTCCAGATCTTCGAGCCGCGCAGAACCGCATCGGGATTGACCGTGTTGACGCGAATACCCGCATCCGCGCCTTCCAGCGCCAGGCAGCGAGCCAGATGGATCTCCGCGGCCTTGGCCGTGCAATAGGCGGCGGCATTCGGCGACGAAGCCAAACCATTCTTCGAGGCGACGAAGACAATATTACCGCCGATATTCTGGCGGCGGAACAGACGGAAGGCTTCGCGCGAAACGAGGAAGTAGCCGGTGGCGAGAATGTCGATATTGCGATTCCACATCGAAAGCTCCGTGCTTTCGATCGGCGCGGAGGAGGCAATGCCGGCATTGGACACGAGGATATCGATGCCGCCGAACTCGACGCAGGCTTCCGCGAAGGAGGAGATGACCCCCTCTTCCTTGGTCACATCTAGCTTAACGCTGCGCACCGCGTCGGCGCCGTATTTCTTGGCGAAATCGGCTTGCGTGTTCTCAAGCGCCGCCTGATCGATATCCGCCAGCACGACGCAGGCGCCCTCGTCCACCAGACGCGCCGCGGTGGCGCGGCCGATGCCGCCGGCACCGCCGGTAACGAAGGCGACGCGGCCGGCAAGACTCTTCGGCTTCGGCATGCGCTGCAGCTTTGCCTCTTCCAGCAACCAATATTCGATATCGAAAGCTTCCTGCTCCGGCAGACCTTGATATTCGGACACGGTGGAAGCGCCGCGCATGACGTTGATGGCATTGACGTAGAATTCGCCGGCAATACGCGCCGTCGCCTTGTCGCGGGCAAAAGACAGCAGGCCGACGCCCGGCACCAAGAAGATCACCGGATTGGGATCGCGCATGGCCGGCGAATTGTCATGCTTGCAGTCATTGTAATAGCGAGCGTAATCGGCGCGATAGTCTTCCAGCGCCTTGTCGAGACCGGCGATGATGGCATCGACATCCGGCTTGGCCGGATCGAAATCGACGATCAGCGGGCGGATCTTAGTGCGCAGGAAGTGGTCCGGGCAACTGGTGCCGAGTGCGCCGAGCGGGCGCAAATCCTTGGAATTGACGAATTCGAGCACGGCGTCCTGATCGTCGAAGTCACCGAGCTTGCGCTCCGCCTTACCGATGCGGCCACGGATTTCCGGCATCAGCCGGGCGGCGATCGCGCGGCGCGCGGCTTGCGGCAGGCTCTGGACCGCTGCACCACCGAAAATGGTCTTGCCCTCGGTCTTTGCCGCAAACCATTGAATGGCCTTGTTGATAATCGCGAGCGTCAGCTCATAGCAATCCTTGGCATCGTTGGCCCAGGTGAAAAGACCATGACTTTCGAGCACGACGCCCTTGGCGTTCGGGTGCGCCTTGACGAAGGCTTCGAGATCAAGGCCGAGCTGGAAACCGGGGCGGCGCCAGGGCAGCCAGCCAATGTCGTCGCCGAATATTTCGCGGGTAAGTTCGCGAGAATTCTTGGAGGCGGCGATCGCGATGATCGCGTCAGGATGCATGTGGTCGACATGGGTGAAGGGCACGAAACCATGCAGCGGCGTATCGATGGAGGCGGCGCGGGCATTGAGATTGTAGGTGCAATGCGGCAGGAAGCCGACCATGCAATCCTCGTCGGCAACACCCTTGTAGATGCCCTTGAGGCTGTCGAGCTTGTCCTGATAGAGCGTGGCGAAACCATCGAGCTTGATCGTGCCGACATCGCCGCCGGAGCCTTTGACCCAGAGGATCTTGACTTTCTCGCCGGTCAGCGGATCGGTTTCCATGACCTTGGCCGACGTGTTGCCGCCACCGTAATTGGTGATACGCTTGTCGGCGCCCAGCAGATTGGAGCGGTAGAGCAACTTGCCCGGCTCGTCGAGCTTGGCCGCGTAGGCGTCATCCCAACGATTGTCCAGAAGTCGAACCTCAGCCGTCATGTCATCCTCCCATGGAATCATCATTTGCGAGCGCACCAAAACCACGGCGCCGCCCCGTTACGATCAGGATATCGCTCACAGAGAGTCGTTTTGTCAATCGAAAACGATCATATTTGATAATGTTGCGATGCAATATGAAAGTTTATGATCGTTTATGATTGACACTCTGCCATATTTACGGAATAACCGCCAACAAGGAGGAACCGATGCACGAACGCGAACGCCATCGCATTATTTTGAGCGCCGTACAGGAAAAACCTGTGGTGACGATTCAGGATATTTCTGAATTGACCGAGGCCTCTGAAGCGACGATCCGCCGTGATATCGCGGCCCTGCATGTGCAAGGAAAGATCAGGCGTGTGCGCGGCGGCGCCGAATCCATCCATCCTCCGCAGCTCGGCAATCTGGCCGGCCGCCCCTTCCGCGTTTCGGAAGGTGTCAATATCGATAAGAAACGCGCAATAGCGCGCAAAGCTGCCGAATTGTGCAATCCGGGCGACGCCATCATCATCAATGGCGGCACCACGACATTCCAGCTCGTGCACTATATCTCGGCCTTCCGGCTGCAGGTAATGACCAATTCCTTCGCGATCGCCGAACATCTGGTTAAGCATTCGAAAAATACGGTGACGGTTCCGGGCGGCGCGATCTATCGCGAGCAGAGCCTGATCCTGTCACCCTTCGACAACGACACAACGCGGAATTTCTACGCACGGCGCATGTTCATCGGTGCGCAGGGCGTCGGCCCGCTCGGCATCATGGAGGCGGACGCGCTGCTGATCCAGAGCGAGCAGAAGCTGATGCGCCAGGCCGACGAGATGATCGTCATGGTCGATTCCAGCAAATTCAAGCAGCGCTCCAGCCTGATCCTGTGCCCGCTCGAACAGGTGACGACCATCATCACCGACGACGGCATTTCGGCGGAGACCGTAAGGATGATTGAGGATGCGGGCGTATCCCTGATCATAACAAGCGTTTCGGCACAGGCCGAAGAGGAGGATTCCCCATCAGTCGCGTGAGGTGCGCGTCTATGGCGGAGTGAGCATAGACTATCAACTTGGGAGGAAGAGACATGAATATTGCAAAGAAACTGGCGGTTGGCGTCGCGCTTGCCGCAGCACTGATGGCTGGGACGGCAAGTGCGAAGGACATCAAGATCGGCCTCGTGGTGAAGTCGCTCGGCAACGGCTTCTTCGAAGCGGCCAATAAGGGCGCACAGGAAGCCGCCAAGGAACTCGGCGGCGTCCAGGTGATCTACACCGGCCCGACCTCGACGACGGCCGAAGGCCAGATCGAAGTCATCAACTCGCTGATCGCACAGGGCGTTGACGCCATCGCCATCTCCGCCAACGATCCGGACGCTGTGGTCCCTGCCCTCAAGAAGGCAACGCAGCGCGGCATCAAGGTTATCTCCTGGGACTCCGGCGTGGCTCCGGCCGGCCGCATCCTGCAGCTGAACCCGTCCTCGAATGCGCTGATCGGCAAGATGTGCCTGACGCTCGCCAAGGATCATCTTGACGGCGGCAAGGGCGATTTCGCCATCCTGTCGGCCACCACCACCTCGACCAACCAGAACATCTGGATCGGCGAGATGAAGAAGCAGCTGAAGGACTTCCCCGGCCTCAACCTCGTCACCACCGTCTATGGCGACGACCTCTCGGACAAGAGCTACCGCGAAGCCCAGGGCCTCCTGACCTCGCATCCGGAAGTCAAGGTCATCGTCGCTCCGACGACCGTCGGCGTGCTCGCCGCTTCGCAGGCCGTCAAGGATGCCGGCAAGATCGGCAAGGTCTACGTGACCGGTCTCGGCCTGCCGTCCGAAATGGCCGGCGCCATCAAGTCGGGCGCCACGAAGGAATTCGCAATCTGGAACCCGATCGACCTCGGCTATTCGGCAACGCAGATCGCTTATCGCCTCGTCAAGGGTGAGACCACCGGCAAGCCGGGCAGCGAGATCAATGCCGGCCGCATGGGCAAGATCAAGGTCGGCGAGAACAGCGAAGCCGCCATGGCCGATCCCTTCGTCTACAACGCTTCGAATATCGATCAGTTCTCCAAGGTTTTCTGATCGAAGCCTTGTTCGTAGCCCTCCGGCGGCCTCGGCCGCCGGACCTGGTTTCACCCTATCCGGTACATTGCTGATGACCACAGTCCTTCAACGACCCGCCACAGGTACGCCAATGGTGGACAGTACAGCCATTCTGGAAATGCGCGGCATTTCGCAGATCTTTCCCGGCGTGAAGGCGCTCGACGGCGTCAGCATCTCGCTTTATCCCGGCAAGGTCACCGCGCTCATCGGCGAAAACGGCGCCGGCAAGTCGACACTCGTCAAGATCCTCACCGGCATCTACCGCCCGAACGAAGGTGAAGTCCTTGTCGATGGCAAGCCGACCACCTTTCACAACGCCCAGGCCGCCATCGACGCCGGCGTTACCGCCATTCACCAGGAAACCGTGCTCTTCGATGAGCTGACGGTTGCTGAAAACATCTTTCTCGGCCACGCGCCGCGCACGAAATTCCGCACCATCGACTGGAAGACGATGAACAGCCGCGCAAGGCAGCTGCTGGAATCGCTGGAAAGCACCATCGATCCCTCGATCCGCCTGAAGGACCTCTCCATCGCGCAGCGCCATCTCGTGGCGATCGCCCGCGCGCTGTCGATCGAGGCCCGCATCGTCATCATGGACGAGCCGACCGCAGCTCTCTCCCGCAAGGAGATCGACGATCTCTTCCGCATCGTCGGCAACCTGAAGGCCCAGGGCAAGGCCATCCTCTTCATCAGCCACAAGTTCGATGAGGTTTATGAAATCGCAGACAACTTCGTCGTCTTCCGTGACGGCCGTGCTGTCGGCCATGGCAGGCTGAAGGAAACGCCGCAGGACGAGATCGTCCGCATGATGGTCGGCCGTGACGTCAAGGATGCCTTCCCGAAGGTGCCTGTCACGATCGGCGAGACCGTGCTCGAAGTCGCGAATTATTGCCACCGTACCGAATTCCGCGACATTTCCTTCAAGCTCCGTCGCGGCGAGATTCTGGGCGTCTACGGCTTGATCGGCGCCGGCCGCTCCGAACTCTGTCAATCGCTGTTTGGCATCACCCCGCCGCTTTCCGGCAAGCTGACACTGAACGGCGAGGACATCCGTATTCATTCGCCGCAGGACGCTATCCGTGCCGGCATCGTCTACGTACCGGAGGAGCGCGGCCGCCACGGCCTGGCGTTGCCGATGCCGATCTATCAGAACATGTCGCTACCCTCGCTCGGGCGCACCTCGCGCAAGGGGTTCCTGAAAGCGGCCGACGAATTTGCGCTGGCTCGTAAATATGCCGAGCGACTGGATCTGCGCGCCGCAGCCCTGTCAGTGCCGGTCGGCACGTTGTCGGGCGGCAACCAGCAGAAAGTCGTCATCGGCAAATGGCTGGCGACACAGCCGAAGATCATCATCCTCGACGAGCCGACCAAGGGCATCGACATCGGCTCCAAGGCCGCCGTTCACGGCTTCATCAGCGAACTGGCGGCTGAGGGCCTCAGCATCATCATGATCTCCTCCGAACTCCCCGAGATTCTCGGCATGTCGGATCGAGTTCTCGTGATGAAAGAGGGGCTATCGGCCGGACTGTTCGACCGCGACGGGCTGACACCTGAAACACTGGTGCGCGCCGCCACGGGCAATGCATAGGGAGGGTTGGATGCCACGCATCCTCAAAAGACGCGAAACGCTGCTCTTCGCCATCATCATCGTGATGATCGCCGGCTTTGCGACGCGCGCGGCCGGCTTTGCCGAGCCCAGTAATCTCGCCAATATCTTCAACGACACATCGATCCTGATCATCCTGGCGCTCGCGCAGATGACCGTCATTCTGACGAAATCGATCGATCTTTCCGTCGCCGCCAATCTCGCCTTCACCGGTATGGCCGTCGCCATGCTTAATGCCGCCTATCCCGACCTGCCGCTGATCGTTCTGGTGATCACCGCCATCGTCATGGGCGCAGCGCTCGGCGCCATCAACGGCTATCTCGTCTGGGCGCTGGAAATCCCGCCGATCGTCGTGACCCTCGGCACGCTCACCATCTATCGCGGCATGGCCTTCGTGCTGTCCGGTGGCGCCTGGGTCAACGCGCATCAGTTCACGCCGGAATTCCTCAGCGTACCGCGCACGCCGCTGCTTGGCCTGCCGGTGCTCGCCTGGATCGGCATCGCCATCGTGCTGATGATGTATTTCGTGCTGCGCTATACGCGCTTCGGCCGCTCGGCCTATGCCAGCGGCGGCAATCCGGTCGCGGCCGTCTATGCCGGCATCGATGTCGGCTGGACGCGCTTCCTCGCCTTCGTACTGTCGGGTGCGCTGGCTGGCCTCTGCGGCTATCTCTGGGTGTCGCGCTATGCCGTCGCCTACGTCGACATTGCCAACGGCTTCGAGCTCGATAGCGTCGCCGCCTGCGTCATCGGCGGCATCTCGATTGCCGGCGGTGTCGGCTCGGTCGCCGGCACCGTGCTCGGTGCACTCTTCCTCGGCGTCATCAAGAACGCCCTGCCCGTCATCGGCATTTCGCCATTCACGCAGATGGCGATTTCCGGCACCGTCATCATCCTCGCCGTCGTCTTCAACGCCCGGCGTGAACGCAATCGCGGCCGCATCATCCTCCGGGATCAGGCGGCGAAGGAAGCCTCGATCAAGGAGGTCGCCGCATGAGTATCGTTTCTGACGCAACCACGGAAAAACGCAGCATTCCCGACCGTCTCGGCACGCCGTTCAAACGGATCCTGGCAAGCTGGGAAGTGCTGCTGTTCGGTGTCGCCATCGCGATTTTCATCTTCAATTCGCTGGCGTCGCCCTACTTCCTCGACCCGTATAACCTCTCGGATGCGACCTTCAACTTCACTGAGAAGGCAATGATCGCCTTTGCCATGGCGCTGCTGGTCATTGCCGGCGAAATCGACCTTTCGGTTGCCGCCATCATCGCGCTTGCCTCGACCGCCATGGGCGCTGCCGCACAGGCCGGTGTCGACACGGTCGGCCTCGTTGCGATCGGCCTTGGGGTCGGGTTGCTCTGCGGCCTCTTCAACGGCTTCCTCGTCTCCGGGCTGAAACTGCCCTCGATCGTCGTCACCATCGGCACGATGAGCCTGTTTCGCGGCATCTCCTATATCGTGCTGGGCGATCAGGCTTACGGCAACTACCCCGACAGCTTCGCCTATTTCGGACAGGGCTATGTCGTCTGGGTCTTCTCGTTCGAATTCGTCCTCTTCATCGTGCTGGCGATCGTCTTCGCGATCCTGCTGCATGCCACCAATTTCGGCCGACAGGTCTATACGATCGGCAACAATGATTTTGCCGCGCGCTTTTCCGGCATTCCGGTCGAGCGGGTCAAATTCATCCTGTTCCTGCTGACTGGCCTGATGAGCGGTATCGCCGCCGTATGCCTCACCTCGCGCCTTGGCTCGACGCGGCCATCGATCGCGCTCGGCTGGGAGCTGGAAGTCGTGACCATGGTGGTGCTCGGTGGTGTCTCGATCCTCGGTGGCTCCGGCACGATCGGCGGCGTCGTCATCGCTGCCTTCGTCATGGGCCTGGTGACCTTCGGCCTCGGTCTTCTCAACGTGCCCGGCATCGTCATGTCGATCTTCATCGGCCTGCTCCTGATCATCACCATCGCCCTGCCGATCGTCGCAAAACGCATCAAGACCATGAGCTCCAAATGACCGCATCTCTCGAACGTCACGCCTTCAAGATGAAGCTCAATCCCGGCATGGAGCTCGAATACAGGAGACGCCATGACGAGATCTGGCCGGAACTGGTCGAGCTGCTGCACCAGGCCGGCGCCAGCGACTATTCCATCCATCTCGACCGCGAGACGAACACGCTGTTCGGCGTCCTGACGCGGCCTAGAGATCACACGATGGCGAGCCTTCCCGATCATCCCGTCATGAAAAAGTGGTGGGCGCACATGGCCGACATCATGGCAACCAATCCCGACAACTCGCCGGTTCAGAGCGATCTCGTCAGGGTCTTCCATCTGCCATGACCGCCACACCAAATTATCGTCGCATCGCCGTTCTCGACATCGGCAAAACCAATGCCAAGGTGGTGGTGCTCGACGCATACAGCGGCGCCGAGATCGCCGCCGTAAAAACGACCAACACAGTGCTGAAGACCGGTCCCTATCCGCACTACGACATCGAGCGGCTGTGGGATTTCGTCATCGGGGCACTGAAGGGCTTTGCTCAGGCTCCCGGCTTCGATGCAATATCGATCACCACCCATGGTGCCTCGGCCGTGCTTCTTGCGGCTGACGGCGATCTTGCCTTGCCGGTGCTCGACTATGAGCACGTCTATCCGGACGCTGTGCAGCAGGCTTACGAACGCCTGCGGCCGCCCTTCAGCGAGACCTTTTCGCCGAAGCTTTCGGGCGGGCTCAATGTCGGCGCGCAGATCCATTATCAGAAGAGTCAATTTCCTGACGATTTTGCCCGCGTCCGCGCCATCCTCACCTATCCGCAATATTGGGCCTTCCGGCTAACCGGCGTTGCCGCCAACGAAGTCACCTCGCTGGGTTGCCATACCGACCTTTGGAATCCGACGGCCGGGGCCTATTCCTCGCTGGTAGATACGCTCGGCATTCGTCCATTAATGGCATCGATCCGCTCCGCCTTCGGCGCTCTCGGGCCAATCCTGCCCAGGATCGCCACGGAGATCGGTATCGACACGCCGGTGCCAGTCTATTGCGGCATCCACGATTCCAACGCCTCGCTGCTGCCGCATCTGGTGGAGAATGAGGTACCCTTCGCCGTCGTGTCGACCGGCACCTGGGTGATCAGCTTCGCCGTCGGCGGCGATCTCGAGCATCTCGATCCGACCCGCGATGCCCTCGCCAATGTCGATGCCTATGGCCGCGCCGTCCCCTCCTCACGCTTCATGGGCGGGCGGGAGTTCGAGATTCTCGCCGGCGAGATTGGGCAGGCGGATCCCAATGCTATAGGAGCTTCGCTCGAAACCGTGATCGGCAAGGGCATCATGCTGCTGCCGAACGTGGTCGAGGGATCCGGCCCCTTCCCCGGCAAAAAGATACGCTGGATCGGCGATGTATCGGCAAGCCCGGCGGAACGACTCGCAGCTGCAAGCCTCTATCTGGCACTGATGACGGAAGCCTGCCTCGGCCTGATCGGCGCCAAGGGTCCGATCTTCGTCGAAGGACCTTTCGCCCTCAACCGGGCCTATCTGGCCGCATTATCTTCGCTGACAGGATCCGATGTCGTCGCCCTGCCCGGCTCGACCGGGACCAGCCAGGGTGCCGCGCTGCTGACCGGCATCAGGCCAGCTGCCGCGACGGCGAGCCAGCCTATCCGGGCCGAGCTGCTGGGCCTGCAAGACTACCGCGAGGCTTGGCACACGGCGCTTGGCGACGGCTAAGGAAATGCTGCTCCCGCCCGCAACTGCTCTACGGCAAAATCGACAAAGGCGCGCGTCTTCGCGGAGGCATGCCGGCCCTCGGGATGTACGACATGGATCGGCAGCGGCTCCTCCTCGAAATCCTCCAGAATGACACGCAGCCGGCCTTCGGCGACCGGCTTTGCGATCTGATAGGACAGCGTGCGGGCGAGGCCCCAGCCGCTTGACGCCGCCGAAATCGAGGCTTCGACCGAGTTGCAGAACAAACGCGGGTGGAGAGCAGGAGAGAGCTTGCCCTCGGGGCCAAAATGCCAGTCGAGCGGAGCGGACGATCCGGTGTTTGCAATGATCGTATGGCCTACGAGATCGGCCGGCGTCTCTGGCAGACCATGGCGCTCGAAGTAGGAGGGTGCGCCGCAGACAACGCGGCGCACGGTGCCGACCTTCACGGCATTGTAGCTTGAATCCGGCAGATGGCCGATGCGGATGGCAACATCGATCCCCTCTTCCACCAGATTGACGATACGATCGAACAGCAGCACACGACCGATGACCGCCGGATGCAGGGCCAGAAACGCGGTGACGATGGGCATGATGTAATATTGCCCGAACAGCATCGGCGCCGTGACCGTCAGCATGCCGGAGGGCGTCGCATAGGAGCCGCCGGCCGACGCCTCGGCCTCATCGATATCGCTGAGGATGCGGCGGCAGTCCTCGACATAGTGGCGACCCTGCGCCGTCAGCTTTACCGAACGCGTCGAGCGCAGGAACAACCGCGCGCCGGTCACCTCTTCCAGGAAGGCGATCGCACGGGTCACGACCGGCGGGCTCATGTGCAACTGCCGCGCCGCAGCAGCGAAACTGCCGACATCGGCCACTTTCACCAGCACTTTCATGCATTGCAGCCTGTCCAACTGCGCCTCCTGCCACAATCGAAATTATTTCAAATTATGGAATTGTTTCTTGCTTGCAATCGTACTTCTGTTCTCAGGTGGAAACAATCATGTTTGGCCCGGGTCCACCCCCTCAATCCGGAGACTAAACATGAAGCTCTATTTCCATCCGCTGTCTGGTCATTCCCACCGCGCCCGCCTGTTCCTCTCGTTGATCGGCGTCAATACCGATATCGTTGAGCTCGACCTCTCCAAGGGCGAACACAAGACCCCGGCGTTCTTGGCGCTCAATCCTTTCGGACAGGTTCCTCTGCTGGATGACGACGGCGTCATTATCGCCGACTCCACCGCCATTCTGGTCTATCTCGCCAAAAAATACGCTGAAAAGGGCTGGCTACCGGACGACGCGGTTGGCGCTGCGGCCGTGCAGCGCTGGCTTTCGGTGGCCTCAGGCCAAATCGCCTACGGCCCTTGCGCCGCCCGTCTCGTCACCGTCTTCGGCGCCAAATTCGATGCGGAGGAAGTAATCGCTCGCGCTCATGCCATTCTGACGCTGATCGACGCGGAGCTTGCCAGCCGCCAATGGATCGCGGCCGATCATCCGACGATCGCCGATGTGGCGCTCTACAGCTACATCGCCCGCGCACCAGAGGGCAATGTCGATCGCTTCCGGTATCACAACGTCACCGCCTGGCTTGCCCGCATCGAGGCTTTGCCAGGCTTCTATCCCTTCCAGAAAACCCCAATCGGCATTGCCGACGTGGCCTAAGGCTCGTTGAAAGGTCAGATCATGTTAACCGCCGACAAAGCTGAAGATGTCCCTCCCTGGCATGCCGGGGAAATCGAGTTGCAGAAAACGGTCGGGGTGGCGGAGCGAATGGGCGAAGTCGGCCAGCGCGTGCTGCGCGATCATCTGATCGACCAGCACCGCGACTTCTATCCGCAACTGCCGTTCATTGTGCTCGGCAGTGTCGATGCTCAAGGCGACGTCTGGGCGACGCTGCGGGCCGCCCGTCCGGGCTTTCTGCATAGCCCCGACATCCATACGCTGAGCGTCGACCTTGCCCGTGATCCGGCAGATCCCGCCGATGCGGGCATGGAGGATGGCGATGCCATAGGGATGCTGGGGATCGAGCTTCATACCCGCCGCCGCAATCGCTTAAACGGCACGATCGTCCGACATGGGGACGATGGCTTCGATGTCGCTGTCGGTCAGGCCTATGGCAACTGTCCCAGATATATCCAGCTGCGGGATTTCACCTTCGTCCGCGATCCGTCCGAGGAGACGGATCAACAGGCATGGCATCTGGTCGAACTCGACGCCAAGGCAAAAGAAATGATCGCTGGCGCCGACACCTTTTTCGTTGGCTCCTATGTTGACCGCGAGGATGGGCAAAGACAGGTGGATGTGTCGCATCGCGGCGGCAAAGCAGGGTTTGTGCGTATCGGTGGCGACGGCGTACTGACCATTCCGGATTTTGCCGGCAATCTGTTCTTCAACACGCTCGGCAATATCGTCATCAATCCGAAGGCGGGATTGGTCTTTGCGGATTTCAACAGCGGCGAACTGCTGCAACTCACCGGCGAGGCGGAAGTGATCCTCGATTCGCCGGAAATATCAGCCTTTCAAGGGGCGGAGCGCCTATGGCGCTTCACGCCACGCAAGATCATCCGTCGTCCGGGCACCTTGCCGCTACGCTGGAAATTCCACGAGGACGGCTGGTCGCCCAGTTCCCTGATGACCGGGAGCTGGGACACTGCCCGCAACGGAGCTGATGGCGGTCAAAAGCCGCTCTAACCCGTCAAATTCCAGGGGCGAATCTTTAGTAAGAACTCGCGAAAACGCGTCAAAATTGTCTTCCTCACGGTTATTTTCTTGCGGAATCGTACTAATATTCCTACAGAAACTACCCTTATGAGCGCTTTTGAGGTCAAAAATGTCCGAAAGCGTTCATCGGCCTCGATGTAACTTCCTGTCTCCAATTCAGGGCGCCTTGCGGCAGTTCGCGCGTCACGACAGGCCATTGCGGCGGGTTCAAAGGGCGCTGCCGTGCCCATCCGAGGAGAGAGAAAATGAGTCTGAAGACATTGACGGCTGCGACCTTCGTCGCCTCGCTGGCCTTTGCGCCGCTTGCGCATGCCGATATCACCATCGGCCTGATCGCGCCGCTGACCGGCCCCGTCGCCGCCTATGGCGATCAGGTCAAGAATGGCGCAGAGACCGCCGTTGACGAAATCAACAAGAGCGGTGGCGTTCTCGGCCAGAAGCTCGTCCTGAAGCTCGGCGATGATGCCGGCGATCCGAAGCAGGGCGTCTCCGTTGCCAACGGTTTCGTCGGCGACAGCATTCGTTTCGTCGTTGGTCCTGTGACCTCGGGCGTCGCCATTCCGGTTTCGGACGCACTCTCTGAAAACGGCATCCTGATGGTGACGCCGACTGCGACCGCTCCGGACCTGACCAATCGCGGCCTCACCAACATCCTGCGCACCTGCGGCCGCGATGACCAGCAGGCCACCGTCGCAGCCGACTACGTGGTGAAGAACTTCAAGGACAAGAAGATCGCCATCCTCAACGACAAGGGCGCCTACGGCAAGGGCCTGGCGGACGCCTTCAAGGCCACCCTCAACAAGGGCGGCGTGACGGAGGTCATCAACGATTCCCTGACCCCGGGCGAAAAGGACTACAGCGCGCTGACAGCAAAACTGAAACAGGCCGGTGTCGACGTGATCTATTTCGGTGGCTATCACCCGGAAGCCGGTCTGCTTGTCCGCCAGCTGAAGGACATCTCCGTCAAGGCGACGATCATCGGCGGCGACGGCCTGTCCAACAGCGAATATTGGGCGATCGCCAATGAGGCCGCTGCCGGTACGATCTTCACCAATGCGTCCGACGCCCTGAAGAACCCGGATTCGCAGAGCGCCGTCGCTGCCCTGAAGGCACGCAACATTCCGGCGGAAGCCTTTACGCTCAACGCCTATGCCGCCGTGCAGGTGCTGAAAGCCGGAATCGAAAAGGCTGGCAAGGCCGACGACGCGGAAGCTGTTGGCACCGCCCTGAAGACCGGCGAACCGATCGACACCGCCATCGGCAAGGTCACCTACGGCGAAACCGGCGACCTCACCTCCCAGAGCTTCTCGCTCTTCAAGTGGGAAGGTGGCAAGATCGTTTCGGCCGAATAAGCCGTCTCAATCAGCTCTTCAATATTTGCCGGGCCACATGTGGCCCGGCATTTTTATGTCCTGCGATACTTACGACCCGTATCAGCAGACACTGCGAAACCGATCGACGCAGGTGGAGAGGACTTCCGCCCCCGGCTTTTTCCACCAGTTCGCTTCCGAGAAGATTTCCACTTCCTGCGCGCCGACATAGCCGCCCTTCTCGATGGCGGCGCGGATGCGCTTCAGGTCGATGATGCCGTCGCCCATCATGCCGCGATCGAGCAGAAGGTCCGTGGTCGGCACCAACCAGTCGCAGATATGGTGCGCAAGGATCTGACTATTGGCGCCAGCACGGGCGATCTGCTCGTAAAGTTTCGGATCCCACCAGACGTGATAGACGTCGATGGCAACGCCGACGCCCTCACCCAAAACATCGCAAATGTCGAGCGCCTGTTCCAGCGTGTTCACGCAAGCGCGGTCGGCGGCATACATCGGATGCAGCGGCTCGATCGCCAGGGGAATGCCGGCACTGCGGGCATGCGGCAGGATTGTCGCGATGCCATCGGCCACCATTTCCCGGGCTTGGCCAATGTCTTTCGACCCCTTGGGCAGGCCGCCGACGACAAGCACAAGGCAATCGGCGTTCAGCGCCGCCGCCTCGTCGATCGCCCGCTTGTTGTCGTCGATCGCAGCCTTCAAACCCTCGGCATCGGCCGCCGGAAACATGCCGCCACGGCAAAGGCCGGTCACCTGGAGCCGGTTATCGGCCACGATCTTTGCAGCCTCGGAAAGGCCGATCTTATGCACCTGATCGCGCCAGGGCGCGATCGCGACAATATCCTGCTTCAGGCAGGCCTCGACCGCCTGGCGCATGTCATATTGCTGGCGCACGGTCGCAAGATTGATGGAAAGGCCCGATATAGCCATGCAGATGATCCTCCCAGATCCTGTTTCCGATTAGGCGACGCCGACCGTTGCAAGGATCGTCTTCATCCGCTGCACGGCAAGATCCGGATCCCTCAGAACACGCGCCGTATCGGCCAGACGGAAAAGCTCCGAAAGATGCACGATGGAGCGCGTGCTCTGTTGGCCGCCCAGCATCTGGAAATGATCCTGAAAGCCATTGAGATAGGCGAGGAAGACGACGCCGGTCTTGTAGAAACGCGTTGGCGCCTTGAAGATGTGGCGCGACAGCGGAACGGTCGGCGCCAGTATCTGGTGAAAGGCATCGAGATCGTTCTGAGTGAGCTTCGAAAGGGCCGCACTCGCCGCCGGCGCAATCGCGTCGAAGATGCCGAGCAGTGCGTGCGAATAGCCTTGGCTATCGCCAGCGATCAATTCGGCATAATTGAAATCGTCGCCGGTATACATTTTGACTGAGGGATCAAGGCGGCGGCGCATGATGATCTCTTTTTCAGCCGACAGCAGCGAGATCTTGACGCCATCCACCTTGGATGCGTTGTCGTTGATGATGGCGACCGCCGTCTCCATGGCGCGCAGATCGTCCGATGAGCCCCAATAGCCCGCCAACGCCGGATCGAACATTGAGCCGAGCCAATGGATCATCACCGGTTGCTTCACCTGTCCGAGAATGCGGTTATAGACGCGGATATAGTCATCCGGCCCCTTGGCGGCGGCGGCAAGCGCGCGGCTCGCCATCAGGATGATGCGTCCGCCCTGCCCCTCGACGAAGGCAACCTGTTCTTCATAGGCCCGGATGACGTCATCGATGGTAACGTCGGGACCGGGAGCGAGATGATCTGTCCCGGCGCCATAGGCGATCAGCGCGTCCGAACGATTACGGGCGGCCGACTGTGCATGGGTGATCAGATCCTTGGCGCCGGTCCAGTCGAGGCCCATGCCGCGCTGCGCCGTGTCCATGGCTTCCGCCACGCCGAGACCGAGATCCCAGAGATATTCGCGAAATGCGATCGTGCGTTCCCAATCGATATTCCGGTCGAGCCAAGGATCGTTATCGGCGAGCGGATCGACGACGACATGGGCGGCCGCATAGGCGACGCGATTGAACAGATGGCCACCGGCCGGACGCTCCGGCGGGCTGAGCGGCGTGTTGACGACGGTAAAATCGGCAAGCTTGCCGTCAGCCGTGGGCAAACGAAGGGTATTGGTCATGATCTCGACCTCCTAGCGCGCGGCAAGCGTGGGAACGTCGATCCAGCGACGCTCGACCCAACTCTTCTGAGCAAGTTCGGCGAGCTGAACGCCCTTGGCACCTTCACGAAGCGTGAATTTCCACGGCGCATCCTCGGCGACATGGCGCAGGAAGCCCTCCCACTGCGCCTTGAAGCCATTGTCGAAGACCTGTGTGTCCGGCACTTCGTCCCAGGTGTCGAAAAAATTGATCGTCTGTGGCTGATCCGGATTCCACACCGGCTTCGGCGTGTTGACGCGATGCTGCGTCCAGCAGCGCATCAGGCCACAGACCGCAGAGCCATGCGTACCGTCGACCTGGAAAGTGACGAGATCGTCACGGCGCACGCGCACGGCCCAGGAGGAATTGATGTGGGCGACGATGCCGCCCTCGAGCTCGAAGGTGGCATAGGCAGAATCGTCGGCATCGGCGATGTAGGTATTGCCATTTTCGTCAACGCGGCTTGGAATATGGGTCGCGCCGTAGCAGCTCACGGCTTTGACCTCGCCGAAGAGATTGTCCAGCACATAGCGCCAATGCGGCAGCATATCGAGGATCATGCCGCCGCCCTCGGCCTTGCGGTAATTCCACGATGGCCGCTGCGCCTTCACGCCCCAATCACCTTCGAAGACCCAATAGCCAAACTCGCCGCGCACCGAGAGGATCTTGCCGAAGAAGCCGCTGTCACGCAGCATGGCGATCTTGCGAAGACCGGGCAGGAAGAGCTTGTCCTGCACCACGCCGTTCTTGACGCCACGCCGTTCTGCCGAGGCGGCAACCGACAGCGCCTCGTCCAGCGTCTCAGAAATCGGCTTTTCACAATAGACATGCTTGCCGGCGGCAATCGCCCGCTCCAGCAGGGAGACACGCATCTGCGTCGAGCCGGCGTCGAAGAAGATCGTGTTGTTCGGATCGGCAAGCGCGGCATCGAGATCAGTGGTCGTCTTGGCAACGCCGTGCTTGCGGGCAATCTCCGCGATCTTCTCGGCGTTGCGGCCGACAAGGATCGGTTCGGGCATCAATCTGTCGCCGTTTGCGAGCTGCACACCGCCTTGATCGCGGATCGCCAGGATCGAACGCACCAGATGCTGATTGTACCCCATGCGGCCGGTAATGCCGTGCATGATGATGCCGATCGGCTTTGTCGCCATAAGTCATTCCTCCCGTAAATAACTATATAGTTACATGACTGACACGACAATGCGGCTCTGTCAACGATCGTCGTCAGCGATCGCGACGGCAATTATGCAGATTTTCTTGAATTGGCCGATCCGGGCTCTCAGGGGCGCAGATAGGCGAAGATGACCTCGATGATATGCTCGCCCCAGGCATCGATTTCCGATTTTTCGGAGAGGTTTCGCTGAAAGATCGTCGACAGCGTCCAGCGGTTCGTGAGGAAGAAGGAGCCAAGCGCCGCAATGCTCATATAGATCTTGACGGGATCGCAGCCAGACCGGAAATCGCCGGTGGCAACGCCACGGTCGAGCAGACCGGAAATCTCCGCGACCAACGGCGAATGCAGCTCGAAAATTCGGGCCGAGCGCTTCAGGAAGCGGGCCTTCTGCATATTCTCCGTGCTGAGAATGCCGAGGAATTCCGGGTGATCCAGAAAATATTTCCATGTGAAAACAACCAGCTCCCGCATGCCCTCGCTGGGGCTGCGATGCGAGAGATCAAGCCTTGCTTCCGCCGAACGGATAGCAACGTAGCTGCCTTCGAGGACAGCGACATAGAGCGCGTCCTTGCCGCCGAAATAGTGATAGAGCATGCGCTTGTTGATCTTGGCGCGCTCGGCAATGGCATCGACACGGGCGCCGCCATAGCCGCGCTCGGCAAACTCCTTGGTCGCCGCCGCCAGGATCGCCTTGCTGGTGCGCTCGGCATCACGAAGCCGCGGCCGCTCGACCGGCGCGCTCGATATCGCCTGATCGGCGACTTCGATATCAACGCTCTTCGATCTGCTCTTTGCGGTTTTGGCTTCAGACATCAAGGTTCCCGGCTACATTCGGCAAGGCCGATGCGGCCTTCTCGTCACCGACAAGTACCCGATCATCGCGCAAGTTGACAGCCTCTCGGAAATCGGGGACCTGAGTAACTACATGGTTATATAAATTTATCCAGCCTAGCATGGTCGCGAAAGCGCCGTAGCCTGCCGGGTCCTTGCTATCCAAATCAGCGCATCCACCTCACGGGCAAGCTATCCCGAACAGCAAAACCACCTTGCTTTCGCTGGCTGCACGGCCCAAGAGAACAAAAATGAACCAGCGTCGGACGGCTCCATGACAGATAAACAAATCGCGATCATCGGTGGCGGGCCAGCCGGTCTGATGGCGGCTGAGGTGCTGTCTTTTTCCGGCCATCAGGTCACCGTCTATGACAGCATGCCGACGGTTGCGCGCAAATTCCTGCTGGCGGGGAAATCCGGCCTCAACATCACCCATTCCGAGGATTTTGCCCGCTTTGCCAATCGCTTCGGCTCTGCCTCCGAACGGCTGCGCCCTGCCCTTGAAGCCTTCACGCCCGACGATATCACGGACTGGGCAGCAGGGCTCGGCACGGAGACATTCACCGGCACCTCGGGCCGCGTCTTTCCGAAAGCCATGAAAGCTTCGCCGCTGCTGCGCGCCTGGCTTGGCAGGCTGGAGGCGCAAGGCGTCAGGATTTTGACGCGGCATCGCTGGTCGGGCTTCGCGAAAGACGGCTTCATCTTCGAGACACCGAAAGGCCGTGAGACTATCCGATGCGACGCCGCTCTGCTCGCACTCGGCGGTGCCAGCTATCCGCGGCTCGGTTCGGACGCCGGTTGGACCGCTTTGCTACGAGATAAAGGCGTCGACATCGGCGATTTCCGATCCGCCAATTGTGGCTTCGACGTCGCTTGGAGCACGGTTTTCAAGGAGCGTTTCGCCGGCGTGCCGCTGAAGGCGGTCACGGCGACATCCGATACCGGGACCTTTCCCGGCGAATTTGTCATTTCCCAACACGGCATCGAAGGCAGCCTTGTCTACGCGCACGCCGCCAGCCTGCGCGACCGGCTTGTCGGCGACGGCAAGGCCGCACTGCTGGTCGACCTCGCGCCCGGCAGGACGATGGAGCGGCTGTCGCGCGACCTCGCGCGGCAGGATGCAAAGGCCAGCCTCTCCAATCGCCTGCGCAAAGGCGCGGGGATCGAAGGCGTCAAGGCAGCGTTGCTGCGGGAGCTAGCTCCTCCCGCCACGCTTGCAGATTCGGTGCAGCTATCGCGGCTGATCAAGACCCTGCCGATCCCGCTGCTGCGGCCACGCCCCATCGCCGAGGCCATCTCCTCGGCCGGCGGCATCCGCTGGGACGGTATCGACGACGGATTTATGTTGAAAGCCCTTCCCGGCGTGTTTGTCGCCGGGGAGATGCTCGACTGGGAAGCGCCGACCGGCGGCTATCTTCTCACCGCCTGCTTCGCCAGCGGACGTGCAGCGGCAAGAGGAATGGAAGCCTGGCTGCGGCGATAGCCTCCTCGATAGGCGAGCGCCGCTACCCAATCCGCCCATTCGCCATCAGCCACGCCACCGATTCCTGCACGGCCTGCAGCGAGGTATAGCGCGGCGCATAGCCAAGAAGACGTTCGGCCTTGGCGATCGAGCAATTCGGACTGCGGGCGATATGCTCCCAGGTCGCCGTCGCATCCTCCGGCGTCTGGCCTTCTGCCCACTTGTCATAGGCAAGAAATTCCAGCTTCGGTTCGTGGCCGAACCAGCGTGACATCGCTTCGGCATAGCCTCTGAGCGTCAGCGCACCGCCCGAGACCGCATGAAAGCTCTCGCCCGTCGAGACCCGCCAATTGGCAATCGCGCCCATGAACATCTGGGCGACATCGTCGGCATGGACATGGTGGACCGTTTCCAAGCCGAAATTCGGCAATGCGAGCGTTTCGCCCCGCGCCAACGTCGAAAAGGCTGAGAGATTAAAATGACCGGCCGGGTTGAGTGGTGCCCAGCCGGGGCCGACGATATGGCCGGGATGGATCAGCGTGGCCGGAAAGCCCTTGCTGCGCGCCACCGCCAGTAGATAGGCCTCGATGGCGGCTTTCTGAATTCCGTATTCACCGAACGGTCGCTTCAGCGCTTCCTCAGGGGTCGGTACGACGGTGGGATGACCGTGCGTCCAGATGGTGCCCGTATGCAGGAAATGGCCGACATGACCGGAGAGCGCTTCCGCCAGATGTTTGGCGCTCTCCAAGGTGAAACAGATCATGTCGATGAGGATATCGGCCTTCAGCGCGCGGATCGCTGGCCCGAAACTGCCGTCCTTCTCCATAGCACCACGATCCATCGTCAACTGTTCGACATCATCCCAAGCCCGGTTCGGCGAATAGGGTTTCGCCTGGCCACGGCTGATCGCCACCACCTCATGCCCAGCCTCCACCAGTCGCGGCACGAGATAAGTGCCGACATGGCCGGTTGCTCCAATGACCACTGCGCGTGTCATGATGTCCTCCCAGGAATATTTTCAAAATTGGATGATGTCGGATCCGGAATGAAGAAAATGATTGTCCCTAAAGAATAGGGACATGTTCCGCCTTGTCATCCCCGAACGGAAGAAGATGGCATCTTTCTTAACATCATCTGCTTCTACCTCCCAAGCCCGCACCGACTGCCGGCGCGGATGCTCCGATGGCAGCGGAGGCGCGGTCAGGACAGCCGACAGCATGAACGGACCGAGCTATCGAGTGACGGCCTTGGCACTCCTTGGATCAAAACTGCCTCGTCCTCGGCGTTTTTCATTCAAAGCGCATTGATGCAGGTCGCAGGGTATTCAATCGTGAGTCCGTGTTTTCATGTTATCGGAGAACAGCCGTTCTCCAAGAACGTATCCCGTTTTCAGGGTAATTCAGTCTCGCGATGACTCCATGTGGATGCTCTCTGCGGCGCAGACACATGATGGAATTTCTTTCCTTGCAGCTCACACTCGCTCGACAATCATCTCCGCGGCCTTCTCGGCGATCATGATGACCGGCGAATTCGTGTTGCCCGAAACGATATTCGGCATGATCGAAGCATCAACGACCCTCAGTCCGCCGATACCGTGTACGCGCAGCCGGGCGTCGACAACCGCGTTTTCGTCGCTCCCCATCTTGCAGGTGCCGACAGGGTGAAAAATCGTCGTCGCGATGTCGCCGGCCCTTCGGATCAGTTCCTCGTCGCTCTGGAACTCCGTGCCTGGCAGCATTTCCTTTGGCGCGAAGGCCGAGATCGAGCTTGTGTGCATCAGGCTACGAGCATGGCGGATCGATTTGGCCGCGACGATGCGATCTCGGCTCGCCGATAGGTAATTCGGCTTTATGTCCGGTGTCGCAGAGGTGTTTGGACCCGTCACATGAACCGTTCCCCTGCTTTCCGGACGGAGATTACAAACAGATACGGTCACGGCTGGATAGCGATGCAGCGGCTCGCCCAACCGGTCGGTGCTGAGAGGCTGGACGTGATATTCAAGGTCCGCTGTCGCCAGGGATGGATCGCTCTTTGCAAAGATGCCGAGCTGGCTGGGCGCCATGGAAAGCGGACCGGACCGGCGAAAGGCATATTCAAGCCCCATGCCCGCGCGGGCAAAAAGGTTGTGGTAGAGCTGGTTGAGCGTCTTCGCGCCCTCGATGCGAAAGACAGTGCGGATCTGCAGGTGATCCTGCAAATTCTCGCCGACACCGGGCAGCGAATGAGCCACGTCGATGCCTGCGGCCCGCAATAGGCCGGGACTGCCGATCCCGGAAATTTCCAGTATCTTTGGCGAATTGATCGCTCCGGCCGAGAGAATGATGTCTTGCCCGGCACGCGCCATGTGCAACCTGCCGTTCATTCGAAAACGAACACCGGTGGCCCGGAGGCCGTCGAGTTGAAGTTTTTCCGTTTCCGCCCCAGTCAGGACCCTGAGATTGGGCCTTTTCATCGCAGGGCGCAGGAAGGCCTTGGTGGTGTTCCAGCGCACTCCGCTGCGCTGATTGACCTCAAAATAACCCGAGCCCTCATTATCGCCGCCGTTGAAATCATCCGTCTTCGGAATGCCGAGTTCCGCCGCTGCCTCCCGGAACGCGTCGAGAATCGGCCAGGAGAGGCGCTGCCGCTCCACACGCCATTCGCCGCCCTCCCCATGCAGGGCCGATTTGCCGCGGTAATTGTCTTCGGACTTAAGAAAATACGGCAACACATCGTCCCAACCCCATCCGGCATTGCCCGCCTGCCGCCATCCGTCATAATCGGCGGCTTGCCCACGCATGTAGATCATTCCGTTGATCGAGGAGCAGCCACCAAGCAGCTTTCCGCGCGGATAAGGAAGCGATCGGCCGTTGAGTCCGGGCTCAGCGGCAGTCTTCATCATCCAATCCACCCGCGGGTTGCCCATGCAGAAGAGGTAACCAATCGGGATGTGCACCCAATGATATCGGTCGCTGCCGCCTGCCTCGAGCAACAGCACACGGTTTGCCGGATTTGCAGAGAGACGATTGGCCAGCACACATCCGGCCGACCCGGCTCCGACGATGATGAAGTCATAGGAACCGGCATCTGCGATCGCCTCGTTCGAAGATCCGCTCATTTCATGGCTCCTGCTATTTGATCGGCCCCTGAGGCAAGGCGCCGCCAGATCGGGACCATCGCCTCGGCGATATCGCGGTAAAGGCCATAACGCCGTTCATAGTGGCCTTCCAGGCGCCTGTTCGGCGTATAGTTGCGCTCCATCCGCACCATCGAGGCCGCGCCTGCGGCAAAGTCCGCGAAGATACCGGCGCCTGTTCCTGCGGTGATTGCCGCTCCGAGCGCACCGGTTTCGCGCGAGCGCGCGATCGACACAGGCAGACCCAGAACGTCGGCAAATATCTGCGGCCAGATCAGGCTCCGGGAACCGCCGCCCGAAAGCACCGCTTCGTTGAAGACGGCTCCGGCTCGGCGCATTGTCTCTATGTGCTCACGGTGACCGAAAGCGACGCCTTCGAGGACAGCACGCACGAGATGCCCCTTCGTATGCCAGCCGGCAACACCATAAAAGCCGGCGCGGGCATTGCCGTTCTGCTGCGCGCCATAGAGGAACGGATGATAGAGCGGGTCATCCGCAGCCGGCTCAATAGCGGCGGCGAGTTCGCCACAGAGATCGAAAGGTGAGCGGCCATCCGTCGAAGCGTCGGAAAAGAATTCCCGCACCAGCCATTCAAGATTTGCCGCCGACGTGGCGCTCGACTCGATCGCCATATAACGCTCCCGGTCGAAGGTAGAGGACATGAAGACTGGCCCGGCCAGCTGCGGCCTGTCGATGATGACCTGATTGATGCTCCAGGTTCCCGCGATGATCGAGGCGGCACCCGTTCGCGTGACGCCGGAGCCGACGGCAGACGCGACAACATCGAACAGACCGCCGACAACAGGCGTGCCGGCGGCAAGCCCGGTCTCGATGGCCGCCTCCGTCGTGATCTCCCCCGCGATATCCGTGCTTTCAATCAAGGGCGGTAGAAGCTCCATGCAGTCGCCAAGGCCATAGGCTTCCATCAGCACCCGGTCGTAGCGGCGATTGGCGACGTCAAGCAAACCGCAGCCTGTCATATCGGAAACCTCGCTCACCCGCATGCTGGTGAGCCGATTGACGATGAAGTCCTTGCACAGGAAAACCGTGCCGATCCTGGCGAAGGTTTCCGGCCGATACCGTTTCAGCCAGGCAAGCAAGGTCGGCGTCTGCGACGACCACGGCCGCTGCTGGCCGATCGGATAGGTGCGGTCACCAACCCCTTGCGCCTGCCATTCCTCGACGAGAGCCGCCGCTCGCGTATCCAGCGATTGAATACCGAGGAGCGGCTGCCCATCGCGATCCAGCGCATAAAGCCCGTTTCCGTGACCGGCACAGCCAACGGCAATGATATCTTCTGGCCGGATTGAGGCCCGCTCGATGCAGATGCTTATGACCTCGCGGGCATTCGCCCATAGCTCGTCGAGCCCGCGTTCCACATGTCCAGGGCATGGCATGCGGCTGTGACCCTCTGCCGCCGCCGCCGCGATTTCATTGCCGGCGCGGTCAAAGATGACCGCCTTGATGACGGTGTTGCCGGCGTCGAGCCCCAATAGATAATCTGCCATGCCGAACCCCTCCCAAGGCTCCCGTCTTTATTGTCAGCCGCGCTGATAAAGCGCGAAGGCTTCCTCGCCGCCGGCATCGTCATGTATGATCGCCATCAGCCCGCGCACGACGGCGCCCGGATTGGCGTGCTGATAGATGTTGCGTCCATAGACCATGCCCATGGCACCCTGCCGCATCAAGGCCGCCGATTTGTCGAAGACGGCGCGAAGATCTTCCTTACCGCCGCCGCGAACCAGAACCGGGCACCGTGCTGCCTCGACAACCCTATGAAAATCCTCCGCATTGGTGGTCGGGTCCGCCTTGACGATATCCGCCCCCATCTCCCGCGCCAATCGCGTCAAGGTGACGATCTTGTCCGCATCACCATCGACCATGTAGCCACCGGCCCTGTCCACCGGTTGCATCACGAGCGGCTCGATCATCAATGGCAGGCCGTACTTGTCGCAGTCCGCGCGCACGCGGGCAATATTCTCAACGCATTGGCGAAAGAGATCCGGCTCGTCGGGAAGCATGAAGAGATTGACGACGACGCAGGCCGCATCCATCTCGATCGCGCCGATCAGCGGCTCAGCTTCGTTCTGGAGCACAGCCCACATGTCCCGGTGACGCGTGCGGTTATACGGGTTTCCCATGTCAACGCGCATCACCAGCGCCGGCTTATTCTTGGCGGCAATAGTTTGCAGCAGGTCTGCCTGGCCGTAATTCATCTGGATCGCATCGGGGGCCGCCGCCGCCAGGGTCTTCACGACCGCCGGCATGTCTTCGAGGCCGTTGAGGAAGGACGGCTCGTTGCAGACACCGTGATCAATGGCCACGTCCAGGCAGCGGCCGCCGTTGAACAGCCGGTTCATCCGGACTTTGCTGTTGCTTCGCATTCCATGCTCCTTTGTTCGTTCCGGTCTGTAAGAGTGCTTTCGGTGACGCCATGGCGTTCACGCAAAAGGGTGAGAAAACGGCCGCGTTCGGCAGCGCTCTGCGTCGGTGTCCAGGCTTTTTCCGCAGCCAGAAGAGCGAGCACCGCATCCATCATCTGCTGGGAGAGATCACCTGATATCGCAAGCGTGGTGCGCCTCAGCAGCACGTCGTCAAGATGTTCCGCCGCCTCGTTGCGGATGAGAAAAAGCAGTTCGCGCTCCGAATAGTCCGGATGCGGCATGGGTCTGTCGGGTGCCGTCGCAACGAAGCCGGCGATCGCTTCCGCCTGCGTGCCGTAGCGGCTGAAAAGTGTCGCCATGCGACTGCCCGGAATTCCTTTCTCCGAGGCCACTCGGGCGATCCAGGCAGCACGATCCAGGGGAAACCGCCGCCCACCGCCGATCGCGCGGTCGGCAGTCGAAATTCGCCGCTCTTTCCCCAGCCGCTCCAGCGCGAGATCGGCCGCGAGTTCGCCGAACGACCGAAAGGTCGTCCATTTGCCGCCGATCATGCACAGCACCGACGGACCACCATCGTCGGCGTCCACGACCGTGCAGAAATGATCGCGCGGGATGCGGCCTGTGAAGCTGTCGGTGCTCGCCGGCAGTGGCCGCACGCCGGAGAACTGGAAGCTGATCTCTTCCGGCCGGATCGCGATATCGGGCAGAACGAAGGACAGGGACTGCAATATGTAATCCCGCTCGTCCGCTTCGCAGCGTACACTGTCGGGATCGTCGATGCGGATATCGGTCGAGCCGACCAGGACCCTGCCCAGATAGGGAAACAGGATGCAGATCCGGCCATCCTCGTTCTCGTAGTAGATCATGTGGCCGGCCAGCGCTTCGTAAAGCCTCGCATTGCCGATGATGAGGTGAGAGCCTTTGGTTCCGCCCATCAGGGGTGCCGCCTGCGTTTCAGGTTTAAAGAGCGTACCGTTGGTAATGTCGATCCATCCGCCGGTTGCGTTGATGATCAGCGTCGGTTCGATCATTGCCGAAGAACCTGCGATGGTGTCGCGGACGAGATATCGGCCTTCGCCGGCCGCGCGGATATCGGCATAATTCAGCGCCCGTGCCTGCCGCCCGGCCGACAGTCCGTCGTCCAGCAGTTCGATGCCGAGGCGTTCCGGGTGGCTGACCCAAGCATCGTAATAGGTGGCCGAACTCTTGATGTCGGGATTGAGCGCCGGCCACTTGGCAAGCGTGCTGCGCCGGCCGCGAAACTGATGTCGCGGCATCATCGCCCGCTTGCGCGTCAGGAAGTCGTAGATGCTGAGCCCGGCCTTGATGGCGATGGCACCGCGGCGACTGGGCCGGCGGGTCAACCCCAGGAAGCGAACCAGGCCATTGCCAAGCCCGGAGACGATATCGAAGACCGGCACCGTCGTCGGCAGCGGAGCGACATAGTGTGGCGCATTGCGCAGCAGTCGATCACGCTCGACGAGCGATTCCTGCACCAGCTTGAACTCGCCGTTTTCGAGATAGCGAAGGCCGCCATGCACCATGCGCGACAATGCCGCGCTCGCCCCCGAGCAATAGTCATGCTTCTCGATCAGAAGCACATTAAGCCCCTGCAGCGCCAGCTCGCGAAAGACGCTGATGCCGTTGATGCCGCCGCCGATGACACACGCGTCCACCTTCGGGCTCCGGCGAAGCCCGTCGAACGTCTCTTCACGATTCATGATGACGATCCGTTACCTGTCCATATCGGTCAGTTTCGCTGAAATTGCTGCATCGATGGCTGATCGATCATCTGCATCCAGCCGTATGGTTCCGGCCCGGGCATTGTCGAGCGCCTGCGCGGGATTGCGCGCGCCACAGAGGGCAAAGGTGACGCCGGGTTGAACGAGCGTCCAGGCGATGACGATTTGCGCAACACTGGCCTTGTGCCTATCGGCAACCGGCCTGATGGCAGTCGCAAAGGCCAGCGCTTTCTCGCGGTTGGAAACGGAAAAGCGCGGATTCTCCCGCCGTTGATCGTCGCCGGAAAAGACCCGGTCGGGTCCAATGGTGCCGGACAAAAGGCCGAGTGCAAGCGAGGAATAGCTTAGCGTCGAAATGCCGTTCGCTCGGGTCAGCGGCAGCAGATCGATCTCGATCTCCCGGTTGATCATGCTGAAGCGCTCCTGGATGGCATCCAGGCCGCCAGTCGAAATATAGGCTTCAAGTTCCGGCGCTCCGACATTGCTGGCGCCGATTGCCCGGATTTTGCCCGATGCCTTCAGATCTTCCAGCGCCCGCATCGTCTCCTCGACCGGGGTGGTAGGATCCTGCCAATGGGTGATGTAGAGGTCGATATAGTCCGTCGCGAGGCGCCGCAGGCTCTCTTCGACCTCGTGGAAGATCGCATCGCGGCCAAGATAGCGGTGAACCGGTCTGCCATCCTGATCGAAGAAATGTCTGCCCTTGTCGGTGTGCCACACGAGGCCGCATTTGGTGGCGATAACCGCCTTGTCACGGCGGCCCGCAAGCGCCTTGCCGACGATCTCCTCGGATCGACCGAGCCCGTAGGCCGGTGCTGTATCGATCAATGTGACGCCGGCATCCAGCGACGCCTGGATCGCGGCGATCGATTCCGCCTCATCCGTGCCGCCCCACATCCAGCCGCCGATCGCCCATGTTCCGAGGCCGACTGCGGAAGCGGCGACGCCGGACCTTCCTATATCGCGTATCAATTGCTGCTCGCTCATGCGCGTTGTCCTTCGCCGTTTGCGAGCGCCAAAACGCGCGCGCCGGTCGCTTCGTCGGTAACCAGCGTATCGAGATGATGACCGCGCATGACGCTGAGGATCGGCCCTGCCTTGTTCGGCCCGCTTGCCACGCCAATCTTCGTCGGGATCGAGGCAAACTCCGGAAGGGTCAGCGAGACCAGGGACCGGTTGAGGCTGTAATCGCAAATACTGCCCTGGTCATCGAGCAGATGCGCCAGCAGTTCGCATGAGGCGCCGGAGCGTTCGATTGCTGCGCGGTCGGTGCTCGAAGAGGGATGCAGGTCATAATAGCTGGAGTCGTCGGAAAGAATGGAGCCGATGCCGACGACCGCGACCTTGGCCTCGCGCGCCTGCCTGAAGACGTCGGCAACCGAGCGCATGTTGATCAGCATGTCGCGCTCGGCGGCGCTGTCGGCAAAGAGAGGCGCGTGGATCTGGAATGAGTGGCCGCCGAGCCGGTCGGCCATCATCGTCGAGACGTGGTTCACATCCGTATAGTGCTTGCCCTGCACGCAGCCGGTTGCCGGGATGACCGCGACATCGAAACGGCGCGGCGGCTGAAGGCTGGCAACAACTGCGCTGACACCCTTGCCGCCGGTGATGCAGATGGTATCGCCGTCCGCAATCTGCTCGAGAAGCAGCCGCGCCGCCGCTTCTCCGACCGTCTGCAACGTCGTTTGCGGATTATCGGACACCGTCGGCACCACGATGGCGCGGCTGATGCCGCCAAGCGCCAGAAGCTGCTCTTCCATGTCGACCAGCGGTTCGACGGGAGATTTGATCTTGATCTCGACGAGGCCGAGCTGGCGACCGCGCTTGATCAACCGGTTGATGGTGGCATGCGAGAGGCCGAGCTGATCGGCAATCTGCGCCTGGGTCAGGCCCTCAAGGAAGTGCAGAACGAGAGCCTGATGCATCTGGCGCGCGATGACGATTTCCTCGCGGGGCGCGGATGGGGATTTCGACTTTGCAATCGGCATGTCAGGCAGCCTTCCGCTTGTGCAGGAAATGGTCGATGGAAACGGCGGCGAGTAGAATGCAGCCTTTGATCATGTCCTGCCAATAGACCGATACATTGAGCAGGATCAGCGAGCTCGTGACCACGGACAAAAGCGCGATACCGAGGATGGCACCGAGGATCGTGCCGGAACCGCCACTCAGGGACGCGCCGCCGATGACAGCCGCTGCGATGATATTGAGCTCCATTCCGACGCCGAAGGTGGGCGTCGCGGCGCCAAACCGCGACATGTAGATGACGCCGGCAACGCCTGACAGCGTGGCGCAGAGCACGGTGACCCAGAACTTGACCTGGTTGGTCTTGATCCCGGAATAGAGCGCCGCCTTCTCGTTGCTGCCGGTGTAAAAGACCTTGCGGAAGGCCGTTGCCCTGCGCAGCAGAAAGTCGAAGATGGCGACCACGGCGACAAAGATCAGGATCACAAAGGGCACCCCGTAAAACGTGCCCTGCCCGATGGCCTTGAAGGAAGGCGGCAGCGTGAACAGTGACAGCGGCGTTCCCTTGGTGATGATGAGGCAGATGCCGCGCACGATCACCATGGCGGCCAGCGATGTGATGAAGTGATTGAGGCCGATGACAGTGACGAAGAAGCCCATGGCGCAGCCGATCAGCGCGCTGGCGAGGATGCCGATCAGCGACGCACTCCAGGGATCCAGTCCCAATAGGAATAGCGATCCCGACAGGACCATCGAGAAGCAGACGACCGACCCAACCGAGAGATCGATACCACCGACAATCAGAAGGATTGTCATGCCGACGACAACGATACCCTCGACCGAGAACGACATCAGCATCGCCCTGAAACTGCCGAGCGTCAGAAAATGCGGGGAGGCGAAGCTCATCAGAATGCAGAGGGCAAGAATGATGGCGATCAGCCCCGCTTCCCGCATTGTTCCAAGCTTTCTCCAGGAGGAAGCGCGCTCCCTCGTCACCGCCAATGCATGATCTGTCATTGCCTTGTCCCCCGTTTCTGCCTTTTTCTCAGACGGCATGCTCTGATGCCTTCGATGTGGTGTGTTGTCCGGCGCCGATGCCCGAAGCGAGTCGCATGATGGCCTCTTCCGTCATCGCTGCTCCTTCGAGCTCGCCGGCAACGGTGCCTTCGCGGATGACGATCGCCCGGTCGCAAAGACCAAGGAGCTCGGGTAGTTCCGACGTGATGACGACGATGCCGATCCCGGAACGGGAGAGGTCACGCAGCAGGCGATGAATTTCTGATTTCGCGCCGACGTCGATGCCGCGCGTCGGCTCGTCCATGAGGATCACCTTCGGATCGACCGCCAGTTGTTTGGCGATGGCGACCTTCTGCTGATTGCCCCCCGAAAGCGACGATATCGGCATGTCTATACCGCCCATACGAACGCCGAGACGGCGCGCAAGATCCTGCGCTCGCTCGGCCTCCAGCTTCGCATTCAAAAGGCCGAAAGGCCCGGTCAACGACTTCAGATCGAGAGCAGCTATGTTCTGCGCGATCGACAGGTCGAGAAATACGCCGGAGCCCTTGCGATCCTCGGAGAGATAGACGACGCCAGCCCGTACCGCATCGGCATAGGATCTCACTTGGAGAGCCTCGTCCCCAAGCCGAATATCACCCTCCGTCGTCCGACGTAGCCCGCAAATGCCCTCCGCGATCTCGGTCCGGCCGGAGCCGATCAGGCCGCCGATCCCGAGAATTTCGCCCTTGCGCAATTCGAAGCTGACATCCTGAAAGCGCTTGCCGTCGCCGAGATTGCGGACGGAAAGAATGCTCTCGCCAGTGCACTCCGCCGCGGACTGTTTTTCCGGATAGAGCTGGGTGATCTCGCGGCCGACCATGCGGCGCACCACATCTTCCGCCGTGATATTGGACACATGCTCCGTCGAAACATATCGCCCGTCGCGAAAGACGGTGACGCGGTCGCAAAGACTGAAGATCTCCGCCATGCGGTGGCTGATATAGACGATCGAGATGCCATGGGCTTTCAGGTCGTTGATGATGCCGAAGAGCACTTGAGCTTCCGCTTCTGTCAGCGCGGCCGTCGGCTCGTCAAAGATGAGAATGCGGCAGTCGAGCGTCAGGGCCTTGGCGATCTCGACAAGCTGTTGGCTGGAAATAGGCAGATCGCCGACCTTCTGGCGGACATCAATGGGGGCAAGGCGGTCCATCACGGCCTGCGCCTCCCGCTCCAGCCTAGCAAAATTCATAAAGGGCGACCGGCGCCGGTTCGTTGTTGCCATGAACATGTTCTCGGCAACCGTTGCATCCGGACAAAGCGCGATTTCCTGATGGACGAGACCTATTCCCAGAGACTGGGCGGCGGCCGGAGAAGAGATCTTCACGGACGCGCCGTCGATGAGGATCTCCCCCTCATTTGGCTGCAGCACCCCGGCGATAATGTTCATGAGCGTCGACTTGCCCGCGCCGTTTTCGCCACAAAGTGCATGGACTTCACCCTTTTCCAGGGCAAATGTCACATCCGTCAGCGCCTTGATGGCGCCGAAGCGTTTGCTGACATTACGTATCTCCAAGACCGGCGCTGGCGTCATGACATCCTCTCCCTTCCCTACTCTGCATCGGTTGCCCGGGATCTCCTCATCCCGGACAACCACTTTGCAAGGCCTACTCCTCGATGCCTTTCGTGCCACGGCGCTTCAGGTATTTATCCCAATAGAAATCATCGGCATTGGCCACCGTTACGATCGACAGACCATTGTCGACAAAGGGAATGCTCATCGGGTTGAAGCCGGAGCGCTTGGCATCGTTCATCGGGTCGATCAGTTCCGGATGCTTGGCAAACCACAACATCATGAAGCCCATGTAGCCCTGCATGCCCTGGTTCGGATTGATCGAGCCGAACACTTCGCCGGCCTTGATCATGTCGAGGATGTTGGCATTGACATCGGCGCACATCACGAGAATCTTGCCGCCGCTTTCCTTGTTGGCCTGGGCCGCGCCGATCGCCGAATTTGCCTCCGGCATGAACACGGCATTGAGATTTGGATGCGCCTGCACCAGGCTCATGAGACCTTGATAAGCCTTGTTGGGGTCCTGGTTCGACGCGGCCCGTCCGACGAGCTTCATGCCAGGATATTTTGTTTCCATACGAGCGATGAAGGCGGCGATGCGCTTGTCGTGGTTGTCCTGGCCCGGATTTTCCAGCACCGCGTATTCACCCTTACCGCCAAGCTTCTCGGCGATTGCATCGGCGGCGTAAGTGCCTTCACGCGTATTGTCCGAAGTGATGAAGGAGATGCGCTTGGAAAGCGGCGAATCCGCCGCGAAGGTGACGACTGCCGTGCCCTGATCGATGGCGCGGTTGATCGGCTCGATGAATGGGTCGGAATTCATCGGATGAACAAGAATGCCTGCCGGATTCTGGGCGAGCGCCTGATCGAAGGTGGCGATCTGCTTGTTGACGTCATATTCCGGCGTACCGGTATAGGCGGTCTCGCAGCCAAGCTGCCGACCGGCTTGCTTGAACATTTCGTAGACCGGGAACCAGTATTCGACGCCCGAAACCATGACGTTCATGACGTATTTCTCACCCGGCTTGCAGCGAAACGGGTTTTCCGTTTCAGCCGCTGACGCAGCCGTGCTCAATGTCGCGACAGCCAAAACAGCCATCGCTGTCGTGCCCAGAAAATTGCGCAAAGTTCCTCCTCGAGGCTGACGCCCCTCCCAAAAAGCCGATGGCGCACCGCGCGCCTTGTTCGTGAAACCGGACTTCCTCCTCGAACCCCGGTGGCTGTAATTAGCCTCGGAGAAATCGATATGTCAATATAATTCACGCAATGAAATATATTTCACGCCAGGAGAGCCAGCTTGAGGCCGAAGACAGGTTGATGGCCGCGAGCTAGGGTCAGGTCTGGTTGATTACAGCCAGAAGATTACGGTTGCTGTGAGAGCGATGGCGGAGAAGAAGACGGTCGGACATCGGTCGCATCGGATAGCGATGCGGCGTCAATCCTTGAGACGACCGAACGTGATCTCGATGCGGTTGCGACATCTGTAGCGGCGCCTGTCGTATTTGACCGGCTTGTAGCGGGATTTGCGCCGCCGAATGCAGGGTTTGATGCCCTTGTGGAATAGAGCAGCCATGAACCAGTCGGCGTCATATCCACGATCGGCAAGCATCCAGTCAATGGGTCCTGAGCCTAATCAATTTCCCGCGTCGAGAAGAAGCTGTCCAAGCATTGAACAACTGGCCCAATGGCCAAATATCCTATTGGATGATGAGGGCAATGATTGAGCAAACCAGCGCCGGTATCATCACGATGACGCCAAGCTTCAGGAATGGCCACGCTCCCATATGCAGCCCCTCGCGACGCAGCGCCGTCAGCCACAGGATCGTCGCGAGTGAGCCGGTGACCGAAAGATTTGGCCCGAGATCTACGCCAATCAGCACGGCACCGGCGATCTTGTCGGAAACATCCGCCGCCTGAACAGCGTTGCCTGCCACAAGGCCCGCCGGCAGATTGTTGACGAGATTGGAAGCCAAAGCGGTGACTGCGCCTGCAGCTGCAGCCGTCTGTGACGGATAGGCCGCGGCACCGTGCGAAAGATACTGCGCCAGACTGTCGATCAATCCCGTCCGGTTCAGCGCCTCCACGACGACGAACAATCCGGCGACGAGCGGCAGCACGCTCCAGGAAACGCCCTTGAACGTCTCGACCGGGCTTTTGCGCTCCATCAGCAAGATAGCCGTCGTGGTAAGGCATCCTGCCAGAAATGTCGGCAAGCCGAGATCGAAATCGAGCGTGGATGCGCCAAGCAATACAACAGCCGTGGCACACAGACCGATACCCGCAAGCTTCGCACTTGATGACAGCGGCATTTCCTGCATATCCGGCGCGACGCTATCGGCATTGATGACGGAACGTTGCGTCCAGTAGAGCGCGAGGAACGTTACGGTGATGGACACGAGAGAAGGCAAGGCGAAGGCGGCAAACCAGCGCGACAGCGGCGGCATCGTACCGCCGCCGAAAATCACAAGATTGGCCGGGTTCGAGATCGGCAAGACAAAACTAGCGGCATTGGCGATGAAGGCGCAGATGAGGAGATAGGGCATGGGATCCTTCACCCTCGCCGCCCTGCATGCCGCATAGACCGCCGGCGTCAGCACGACGGCTGTTGCGTCATTCGAGAGAAAGACGGTGACGACGATGCCGACACCATAGATCAGCACGAAAAGCCGCCTTGGCGATCCCTTGGCATGGGTGGTTGCGACCAAGGCCAGCCAATCAAAGAGACCTTCCCGGCGAGCCAGTTCGGAGAGCAGCATCATGCCTATGAGAAAGAGATAGACGTCGAGGCCCTTCGTAACGCCAACCCAGGCATCGGCAATACCGATCAGCCCGAAAACCAGAAGCAGCAGCGCGCCCATGACCGCCCATACGGCTTCCGGCA
Organism: Rhizobium rhizogenes NBRC 13257; assembly: GCF_000696095.1. Lineage (GTDB taxonomy): Bacteria > Pseudomonadota > Alphaproteobacteria > Rhizobiales > Rhizobiaceae > Rhizobium > Rhizobium rhizogenes. The sequence goes on from NZ_BAYX01000021.1 coordinate 109,235, forward strand.
GTGCGAAAGGCCGCATGATGACGCCGAGTGCGGTCAGCCCGGCTATTCCCCAAGTCGTGGTCAGTGCGTTCATGTCGTTCTTAATTCACAGATTGGTAAAGGACGGAAGGGCGATCAGGGTGTAGCGACGGCAAGGTCGTCAGCCTCACCAATATCGTTCTTTTGTGTTGGCGCAATGCTCTTATATCCCGCGAAAAAGGCAGCAGCTGCGAAAGCGGCTACGCCGCCATGAACCCAATAGGCAAGCCCATATCCACCGATATTGGTAAGCCAGCCCGCGACGACGTTGCTCAGCGAGGCGCCAATCCCCCGTACGGGGGTTCGAACGATCGACCCGGCTGTTTCAAAAACGTGGAATGGCAATAACTCGATTGGCGGCCGCTACTGTGTGCGTCTCTGATCTCCCTGCCGAAGGCCGCATATCCAAAGACGGCTCAGTTGCAGGCACTGGATTCGGCACAGGTTGTCGCAATCATCGCGGCATATCATGCGATCTGATGGGTTTCTGATGTAAAGAGGCATTGTCTTGCACGAAAAGCAGCTGACGAGTTTTATTCGTCAGCGTTTCAGCAATCTTCCGCGCTCGCTGCATAACTGTGTCCAGCGAGAGCCGCTCCTCAAGGCTTTCCAAAAGTTTGCGACCGGGCCATCCTGTAAAGGATACTGCTGCAGGACATTGTCCGTGGTTGGTCACGTCCAGCTCGCATAACTCGCGCAGAAAAGTCAAAAAACTTGACAATATCTGTCAATCAGCTGGAATCTTCCAATCTTCGATTCATAAGCCTACCCGAAATCTGATCCAATCCGACAATCATTGCCTAGACCAACATTAATTAGCAGAATTTACATTAGATTATCTAATTGACACTCAGCGGATGCCTCATGACATCTGGAACTTGCTCCGAGAGCCGCAGGTTGGTGGCGATCTTACCGGCTTTGGCACTGCTGCTTGTCAGTGCCTTCGGTATCGGTGCCATGACCTATGGCAATCCGGCGCCCGATGCTCAGATGGCCGTCATAGGACCTCCGTGGTGGAAAGAGGACCGGATGGCCTCCCTAGTCGCGGCGGCCGGCGGACGGATGATTGCTGGCGGAGCACTGCCCAATATCATTGTCGTGCGCCGTGCGCCCGAAGGCGAGCGCCGCCCTGACGAACCGGAGGACCTCGTCGCCGCGCTCTATGCTGCCGGCGCCTGGCTGGTACTCGACGCGCCGACGCAACGTAGCTGTCGCGGTCTTGTCGATAATGGCAAAGGGGCAATCTGATGAATGAAATCGCCCGCCTGCGCACTGGTTTCGGACGATTGCTTGTTCCCCTGCTCTGGCTTCACGTCCCTCTCCTTGCAGCAATCGCATTCTATGTCGGCAAACCCGCTCTCATGCCGGTTCTGCTGGCCGGGCTGTTTGCGGCGACCACACATTTGTCTTGGCATTTTACGGGCAGTGCGCCGGTCACACGCCATCTAAGCTCCGTTGCGCTGATGGGTGAGCCGGCCCTGCTGGTCTATCTGACATCCGGCCTGAGTTGGCAGATGGACATGCACATGTATTTCTTCGCCACTCTGGCCCTTTTGATCGCCTGGTTCGACGCGCCTAGCCTGCTGCTGGCGGCCACGGCCATTGCCCTACACCATTTGGTGCTGAACTATACGGTGCCAGCGGCGGTCTTCGTCAATGACGCGGGCATCAACCGGGTGCTGTTGCATGCGGGGATTGTTATTTTCCAGACGACCGTGCTGATCTGGCTCAGCAACAAGCTGGTCAACGCCTTCGAGCGCATCGAAAATATGGGGCACGTTCTCACCGTGCAGAACGAGACGCTCGAAGTCCGTACGCGTGAAGCCGAGCAAGCCAACGCGGCCAAGAGCCTATTCCTGGCCAATATGAGCCACGAGATCCGTACGCCGATGAACGCCATCCTAGGCTTCAGCCATCTTCTCGGCCGAACGGAACTCACAGCGCGGCAGCACGATTACGTCACCAAGATCCGCGGTGCGAGCGACCGGTTGCTGAGCCTGCTCAAGGACATCCTGGATTTCTCAAAGATTGAGGCCGGCAAGATGGCGCTGGAAAAAGCGTCTTTTGATCCCCGGGCCATGATCGAACGAACCATGGAACTCTCTACATTGAAAGCGCAGGAGAAAGGCATCGCCATCGGCTGGCAGGTGGATCCGGCAATCCCGGCTATGTTGCGCGGCGACGAACTGCGATTGAGCCAAGTGGTGCTGAACCTCGTCAGCAACGCCATAAAGTTCACTAGCAGCGGTGAAGTTACCCTTAAGCTCAACTTACGAGAACATCAGGATAGCCGTTGCGTGATCGAGGGCGTGGTGCGCGATACCGGTCTTGGTATGTCATCTGAACAGGTTGCACGGCTGTTCGACAGCTTTACCCAGGCCGACAGCTCCACCACGCGGCGCTTCGGCGGCACGGGGCTGGGGCTTGCGATCAGCCGTCAACTCGTCGCCCTCATGGATGGTGGCATTTCGGTGGAAAGCAAAGAGGGTCACGGGAGTACCTTCACCTTCACCGTTATGCTGGAGGAAGATGAAATTCGTCGGCACACAGTCGAGCAAAAGTCGGTCGCCTTCGCCAATCTGCGAGTGCTGGTGGTCGACGATAACGAGGGTTCACGGGAAATTCTCCAAGGCTTTTGCGAAGCCTGGTCGATTATCCCGGAATTGGCAGCCTCCGCGCAGGAAGGGCTAGCGGCGATCAGTAGTGCCATTGCCGAACACCGTCCCTTCGATCTGGTGCTGCTCGACTGGAAGATGCCGGGCATGAACGGCCTGGAAGCAATCAAGGTGCTACAATCCATCCTGCCGAGTGAAGACTGGCCACGCATCGTCATGATCTCCGCCTATGGAAGGGAGCAGGCGGTCGGTGAAGCCGAAACGCTCGGCATAGACGGCTTTCTATCCAAGCCCGTCAGCGCCTCTTCCTTGTTCGACATGCTAACATGGATATTCGCCCATACGGACCAAGTACCGTCCAAGAACACTGCCGAGCACACTCCGATGGTCGCGCCAGCGCTGCGGGGCGCCCGAATTCTGCTGGTCGAGGATAACGAGATCAATCTCGAATTGGCCCAGATAATCTTGACCGACGGCGGCTTGAACGTCGATACGGCCGAAAACGGCTTGATCGCCGTGCGAAAGGTGCTTGAGGCCGGCCATCGCTACGATGCCGTGCTGATGGATCTTCAGATGCCGGAGCTTGGCGGCATGGATGCGACACGGGAGATACGCGCTGGGCTGGGCGATCAGTGGTTGCCTATCATAGCCATGACCGCGCATGCTTACGAGGCCGAGCGCCAGAACTGCCTGGCGGCGGGCATGAACGATCACATATCCAAGCCCCTCGATCCAGCACAACTGCTGGCCGCGTTGAGCCGTTGGATCCGACTGCCATTGGTGACAGATGGCCCGGGACTCGCCAGTCCTGCGTCGGCGCAACAAATTACCATTTCGCCCTTCGGCGGACTGCCGTCTGCGCTGCCGCCTTTCGACCTTGAGGCGGCGCTTGTCAGGGTGAACGGTAACGAGCCGCTGCTGCGCAAGCTGATCGTCGATTTTGGCCGAAAATTTGCCGATGTCGTGCCCACCTTGAGCCGCCATATAGAAAATGGCGATTTCGAACAGGGGCGCATTCTCGCTCATACGCTGAAAGGTGTCTCCACAACGCTGGGCCTGTCTGAAGTCGCAACCCTGGCCACGATGCTGGAGGAGCGGCTGGCCCACCCGGCTCCATCAACCAACCCTCGTCTGCTGTCAGCATTGGCCGATGCGCTGAACTCAGCCTTTGTCGCCATTCCTCACCTCGTTCAATCTGCCGAACCAGCCGCGCGCGCGAAGGCTGATGTGCGGTTGGATATTCCCGCGGTGGCAGCCCTGACGATCGAGCTGCATGACCTTTTGGAAGATTGCCAACTTCATGCGCGGCAGGTGTTTGAGATGCTGGAGCGAGTGCTTGGCGGTCGAGCGAACGACGAGAAATTTAAGAGCGTGCGTGAGGCAATCTCTAGGCTCGACTACGCCAAAGCTGCCGCCGCGCTGCAAGAATGGTCAGCCGCATTCCCTCAAAAAAGTACTTTTGGACAACCTGACCTGCCGTGAAACTATTATCCAATGGATGAGTACAACCACGCCAGTTTTGCGTTCAAGCGCCTTGTGGTCTGAATAGACCCTAGTTTCGTAGACACCTTCTTCCCTAAAACAGAGGCAAGGAGGCCTGTATGGGCAAAGCCAATTTCAGCGATAAGTTCAAGCGCGACAGGTCTCAGGTCGGCTTAGCCGCACGCATTTACTTCCCGGATGAGTTCCTCACATCAATTCGCGAAAAGGCAGCGAGAACAGCGCGCTCGGACTGCGTCAGGTAAGCCTCGAGTGCCGCGGAAGCCTCAGCCGTCATTCCAGCTTCGAGCTGTTCGAGTATCGCCGCATTCAGCTCGACATAGGGCGCATGCAACAGCTCGGGATCGGCGAGCAGACCGAAGCTAAGGCGGAGCTCTGCGGCGATCTGAGCATAGAAGACGTTCAGCCGTTGACTGTCAGCAAGATCGACGATCGCTGCGTGAAAAACCATGTTCTGGCTGCCGACCGTCCCCCAATCTCTGTCGCCGCGCGCGACCCTGGCTCGTTCAACAGCCAAGCGCATGCGCGCCACCGCTGGATGATTGGGATAGGCCTTGGCGAGTGCCTGGCATTCAATCACGCGGCGTACCCGGTAAATGTCGATGATTGAGGCCATGCTGGGCGTGGCGACAAAGACACCGCGATTGTGCTCGTGCCGCAAAAGGCCTTCCTTGGTCAGGAGTCGGAAGGCTTCGCGCAGCGAATTGCGAGACACATCCATGCCGACGCTGAGCGCCGCCTCGGAGAGGCGCTGACCGGGCTTCAATTCGCCCGCAATCAGCTTGTCGCGAATCTCCTCCGCCAGCCGCGGCGCAAGCGCCGATGTGGTATCCTGCTCAGCCATCAAAACCCCTTATGCATGCACACGGATGAAACATCCGTCCTGTGCCCATCGATATAGCGGTTCTCGCCCCATGGGAACCATGGCTGGATAACGCGACTAGGCGGATCGCGGCGACGCCAGACATAGTTCCTAGTCAGCGATTTTGTTATCCTTAATGACAGGAAGGCGGCAAGCGCGGCTGCAACGCGGCCTAAATCTGCGCCAATCAAGGCAATTCTGTGCTCAATTAAACTTCATATCGCTCAACATTTCCGCATTATAGTAGAACGATAATATAAAATCGTTGAACAATCTTGACAGAATTGTAGAACGCGGCAACGTTGGCCTGTCGATAAATTTAAGTGGGCTAACCCGAGGGAGTTCAGGGCCGTCCACACATAAGGAGAGGTTTCTTGGAACAGCCAGCTATTTCGTCCACCGGCACCGCACCGCCCACGCCATCTGGGATGTCGGTCAAGTCGCGCCGATCGGCTCTGATGGCCGCCATCTTCCTGATGTCGATGTCCGCCGTCGGTCCCGGCTTCATCACCCAGACCGCCACATTCACGGTCAAGCTCGGCGCGGCCTTTGCCTTCGGCATTCTCGTTTCGATCGTGATCGACTTCGTTGTCCAGGCAAACATCTGGCGGATCGTCACCATCACCCGCATGCGGGCCTCTGATATCGCCAATGCGGCCATACCCGGCTCCGGCTATCTCCTTGCCGTCCTCGTCATCATCGGCGGACTGTTCTTCAATATCGGCAACATCGGCGGAGCTGGCCTCGGCTTCAACGCAATGATCGACCTCGACCCGAAGATCGGCGGCCTGATCGGTGCGCTCGCGGCGATCGGTATTTTCCTGTCGCGGCGCGCGGGCGTGGCCATGGATCGCGTGGTCTATGTGGCAGCCTTCATCAAGCTCGCTCTCATTCTTTACGCGACAATCGTATCCGGTCCGCCCATCGCCGAAGCCCTGCGCCAGACAGTCCTGCCCAACGTCATCGATTTCGCGACGATCACAACTATCGTCGGCGGCACTGTTGGCGGTTACATCACCTATGCCGGGGCACATCGCCTGCTGGATAAGGGCACGGTTGGCGTTGAAAATCTCGCCGCCGTAAACAGGGCAGCATTGAGCGGCATCGCGATCACCGGCGTGCTTCGATATATTCTGTTCCTAGCCGTGCTCGGTGTCGTCGCAAGCGGCGTCGTCATCGACCTGTCAGGCAAAGCTGCAAATCCGGCCGGCCAAGCGTTTCATGCTGCTGCAGGCGATATCGGCTTGCGTCTATTCGGCGCAGTCTTCCTTGCCTCGGCGATGACAAGCATCATCGGCGCTGCCTACACGTCGGTCTCCTTCCTGACCGCGTTCAAGAAGGATATGACGGAGCGGCAGCGCAACTTCGCCACCGTCGGCTTCATTGCCATCTCTCTAATCGCCTACATGCTAATAACCACCCCGCCAGCCGCCATGCTGGTCTTTGTGGGCGGATTGAACGGCCTCGTCCTGCCGGTCGGCCTGTCGATCTTCATGTATGCGGTCTGGGCTCGCTCGGATCTGTTCGGCGGGTATCGCTATCCACGCTGGCTCCTGGTGCTGGGCGTACTGACGTGCATGCTTACCTGGTACATGGGCTACAAGTCGATCGGCCCAATCTTCGCTTTGCTTACGGCTGCTTGAGGAGAATTGTCATGATAGCCATCGATCTGAACAGCGACCTCGGTGAAAGCTATGGCGCCTGGGCCATGGGCGATGACACGGCGATGCTTGCCGTTGTCTCCAGCGCCAATGTCGCCTGCGGCTTCCACGCCGGCGATTCCCTGGGCATCTGGAAGACCGTCAAGGCTGCCGCCGAGAAAGGTGTTTCGATCGGCGCGCATGTCTCATACCCGGATCGCGTCGGCTTCGGCCGGCGCGACATGGACGTCACACACGACGAACTGATCGCCGACGTCATTTACCAGATCGGCGCGCTGAAAGGCATTGCCACCGCAGCCGGCGTCACTGTCGGCTACGTCAAGCCGCATGGCGCGCTCTATAATCGCATCGCCCATGACCCAAAACAGGGTCAGGCGGTCATCGACGGCATCAAGGCCGTGGACCCCTCGCTGGTGCTGATGGGATTGGCCGGCGCACCCATCTTGGAACTCGCGCGGAAGTCAGGCCTTCAGGTCGTCGCCGAAGCTTTCGCCGATCGCGCCTACACGGCGGACGGCCAGCTTGTGTCGCGCCGCGACGCGGGTGCGGTCCTGCATGATACGCAGCTCATTGCCCAGCGTATGCTGCAGCTTGCCAACAAAGGCACGCTGGAGGCTATCGACGGTTCAACCATCAGGATCGACGCGCAATCGATCTGCGTTCATGGCGACAGCCCCGGTGCTGTTGTCATCGCTCAGGAAATTCGTCGCGCCTTCAAAGCCGACGGCATCACCGTCCGCTCATTCCTATCCGCCTGATCAGGCATCCACGGGAGGAACATCATGATCGCTTTAGACCATCTTCGCCATGTCAATGTCGAAGCGGCGCGCACGGCCCGCGCGCGCTATCGCGCAGGCACCGTTGAGCCGACCTCAGGCATCGCCCCCGGTTTCACCCAGGCCAACATGATCGTGTTGCCCCGCGACTGGGCCTTCGACTTCCTCCTCTATGCGCAACGCAATCCGAGGGCCTGCCCGGTTCTCGACGTTTCGGATCCAGGCTCGCATACAACACTTCTGGCACCGGGGGCCGACCTGCGCAAGGATTTGCCGCTCTACCGCGTCTGGCGTGACGGCAAACTGGCTGAAGAAACCGCGGATGCAACCGCGGCTTGGGGCGAACATCCAGACCTCGTCAGTTTCCTGATCGGTTGCAGTTTCACCTTCGAAACGCCGATGGTTGAGGCAGGTATCGAGATCCGCCATATCACCGACAGGTCCAATGTGCCGATGTACCTGACCAACAAGGCCTGCCGCCCGGCGGGACGTCTGCGCGGGAATATGGTCGTCTCGATGCGGCCGATCCCAGCATCGCGTGTGGCGGATGCCGCCACCATTTCGGGCCGCTTTCCGGCGGTGCACGGCGCGCCCGTGCACGTTGGCGCGCCTGAAGAGATCGGCATCAAGGATCTGGCTAAGCCAGAGTTCGGCGATCCGGTGCGCATCGAGCCCGGTGAGATCCCCGTTTTCTGGGCCTGCGGCGTCACTCCACAGGCAGCCGTCATGGCGTCCGGCGTACCCTTTGCCATAACCCATGCGCCGGGGCATATGTTCATCACCAATATTCCCGATTCAGCCTATCACGCCTGAGGTTCCGATGCGTTTCCTGCCTGTCAGCCTGACGGTTATCCTGGTCGAACTCGCCGATCTTGACGAGACGCTGGCGCTGTTTGCCTCTCTCGAAGCAGAGCCCGTGGATGGCATCGTAGATATGGTGCCCGCCGCCCGCACCCTGATGATCCGGTTTCGTCCGGAAAAGTTGACTGCAGAGGCGCTGACGGCCAATATCGCCACGCGCGATCTTTCTGCCCGCATTGCGCCTTCGGACGTGCTGGTGGAAATTCCCGTGCAATATGACGGAGAGGATCTTTCCGACGTGGCCGAACTCACCGGTCTTTCGGTCGAAGAGGTCGTCCGCCGCCACACAGAGAGCACCTTTACCGTCGCCTTTTGTGGTTTTGCTCCGGGGTTCGGCTATCTTGTCGGCGGCGATATCGCCCTGCAGGTGCCACGCCGGCAGAGCCCGCGGACAAAAATTCCGGCGGGTTCGGTCGCGCTCGCCGGTGCATTTTCCGGCGTCTACCCACAAGCGAGTCCCGGCGGCTGGCAGATCATCGGCACGACGACGACAAAGATGTGGGATCTGTCACGCGATCCGCCGGCGCTGTTCCAGCCCGGTTACCGGGTTCGATTTTTCGATCTTGCTAAAAAATCGGTCTCTGTTTCAACCACACCGGCAAAGGCAGCAACCTCCGCATCTGCCCAAGCAGAAACCGATACCCTGACGCTGAAAGTGTTGCTCGCCCCCATGCCAGCGCTGTTTCAGGATCTCGGCCGTTTCGGCCAGACCGGCCAGGGCGTATCGTCTTCCGGTGCGCTCGATCAAGGCGCCCTGAAAGCCGCCAATCGCCTTGTCGGCAACCCTGCCGGCACAGCCTGTCTCGAAATCATCCTCGGTGGTTTCTCCTTCGAGGTATCGGGCCGTGCTGTTTTCGGCGTGACGGGCGCTCCCTGCCCGATCAGCATCCGCGACGCGTCGGGCCGTATGTTTGCTGCCGAAACCTACCAGCCAGTCTCACTCGAGGCCGGCGATGTCGTGACCCTTGGACAGGCGCCGAAGGGCATGCGCAGCTATCTGTCCGTTCGTGGCGGCTTTCATGTGAAGCCGGTGCTCGGCAGCGCCTCGACCGATACGCTCGCCGTGGTCGGGCCTGATCCAGTGACCGCGGGCATGGTTCTGACTATCAACAGCGAGGCATCGGACCTCAACAGCGTCTCGCTCACCGAGGCGCCGACCTTCGCTCATCCGGCCTCCGGCGAAGTCGTGACGCTTGATGTGATCATGGGACCACGCAGTGACTGGTTCACCGAAGCCGGCATCGCGGCCCTATCCAATCAGCTTTTTCATGTGACACCGCAGTCAAATCGCGTCGGCATCCGACTTTCCGGTGAAACAGCGCTCGAGCGCAAGAACAAGGCGGAACTGCCGAGTGAGGGAACTGCGACCGGCGCTATTCAGGTGCCGCACAGTGGTCAACCGGTACTCTTCCTCGCCGACCATCCTTTGACCGGCGGCTATCCGGTCATCGGAACGGTTGCCGAACATCATCTCGATCTCGCCGGACAGATCCCGGTCAATGCCCAGATACGCTTCAGACCCGTGAGAGATTTCGCCGATATCAAGCCCGCCAAGGTCTGAGACGAGCGACGCCGAGCAAGAAAAACAGTGAGGAAACGTCAATGAAAAAAGTGCTGATCGCCAATCGTGGTGAAATCGCCGTCCGCATCATCCGCGCCTGCCGCGATCACGGCCTGAAATCGGTTGCCGTCTATGCCGATCCGGACATGGATGCGCCATTTGTCACGATGGCCGACGAGGCCCATGGGCTGAGGGGAAGCCGGCCGGCCGAGACCTATCTCGACATTGAAAAGCTGATCGCCATTGCCAAACGCAGTGGCGCTGACGCCGTCCATCCGGGTTATGGCTTCCTGTCTGAACGGGCCGAATTTGCCCGCACCGTGCAGGAAGCCGGACTGATCTGGATCGGCCCCGATCCGCACGTTATCGAGGCGCTCGGCGATAAGGTCGAGGCACGTCGGATCGCGGCCAGCGTCGGCGCGCCGCTCGTCGCCGGCAGCGACGGCCCCGTCGAGACAGCCGCCGAAGTGATTGCCTTTGCCGAACAGCATGGCCTGCCGGTCGCCATAAAAGCCGCCCATGGTGGCGGTGGCCGTGGGTTGAAGGTTGCCTGGAAGATGGAAGAGGTCGCTGAACTCTACGAGTCGGCCGTGCGCGAAGCCAAAGCCGCCTTCGGCCGTGGTGAATGTTTCCTCGAACGTTTCCTCGACCGTCCGCGCCATATCGAGGCGCAGATTCTGGCCGACAAACACGGCAATGTTCTGGTTCTCGGTACGCGCGATTGCTCGCTGCAACGACGCAACCAAAAGCTTGTCGAAGAGGCGCCTGCGCCCTTCCTCTCGGATGCCCAACGGCAGCAGATCCATGACGCGGCCAAGCGTATTTGCGCTGCCGCCGGCTATTCCGGCGCCGGCACGGTCGAATTCCTGCTCGGCGTTGACGGCACGATCTCCTTCCTTGAGGTCAACACCCGTCTGCAGGTCGAGCATCCCGTCACGGAGGAGACGACTGGCATCGACCTCGTCATCGAACAGTTCCGCATCGCTGACGGGCTGCCGTTGCGCATCACCGAGACACCGGCCCCGCGTGGCCATTCGATCGAATTCCGTATCAATGCCGAAGATCCGGGTCGCGGCTTCCTGCCGACACCGGGCACGATCACACGCTTCGACGCCCCGTCAGGCCCCGGTATCCGTCTCGACAGCGGTGTGGTTTCCGGTTCGACTGTGCCGGGCACGTTCGATTCCCTCATGGCCAAGCTGATCGTCACCGGTGCCACCCGCGAGCAGGCACTCGCTCGTGCCCGGCGCGCCTTGAGCGAGTTCAGGATCGAAGGCATTGCGACCGTGCTGCCCTTCCACCGCGCGGCGATGGAAAGCCGTGACTTCACTGGCGAGGATGGCTTCAAGGTGCATACGCGCTGGATCGAGACGAACTTCGCCGCCCGTCTCGATGCGGAAGCCCGGCCAGCGCCGGCCCCTGACAACACGCTCATCCGCACCCATGTCGAGATAGACGGCAGACGCCACGAGCTCGGCATCCCATCTGCGCTTCTCGCCAGCTTGGGGAGCTTGCCGACCATTGCTGCTCCGGTTTCAGCTATTGCGGCACACGACCCCTTGAGCATTACCGCACCGATTTCGGGTACGTTGCAGGCCTTCAAGATCGAAGATGGTGCTGAGGTCGCAGCCGGCGATCTGATTGCCGTCATGGAAGCCATGAAGATGGAAACCCAGGTGGTGGCGCCGCAGGCCGGCAGGGTCCGTTTCAAGGCGGAGGCTGGCGTCTTTCTGCATGCCGGAGCCGAGATCGCGTCCTTCGAGGTCCCAG
>NZ_BAYX01000020.1 GCF_000696095.1 Rhizobium rhizogenes NBRC 13257
GTTGTCGGCAAATCGGCGAACGCGAAGTTCCATAATTACCAATATCGCTTTCGCGCACATTAAGTAATTGTTATAATTGAAGAATCCAATAATATTTTACTGCCTCTTAGGAGGCTGCGGGTGCTATACCCTTCAAGATCGCCATTGTCGCTTTCGCCGGAAAGCTCGTCTATTCAACTGAATGGCAGGGTCGGAGGTTCACATCCTGTCAAGCGTATTGTTGCTTCAATTCGGAGGTTTTCGTCCGCTCTTAAGTGGCTTAATTGCGGTGGTTCCGTCTGGTAGAGGAGCGAAAAACTCTGAAATGTCGCAAGACAAAGCGGTCGCCAGTTTCTCGAGGGTCGTCACGGTGGGATTTTTTCCACCACGCTCCAGATAGCCTGCATAGGAACGCTCTATATCGGCCGCCAGCGCAAGGTCGTCCTGTGATATCCCTCTCAGAACCCGCAAACGTCTCAGATTTAGTGCAACTCGCTGCCGTGCATCCATTGGCGGAAACACAACATTTGACAGTGTACGAAACCACGTATTATAAAACTATGAAAGTAATCTTGCACAGAGCATAGGCCTATCCGGCGATGAGCAACGCGAGGATGCCATTAATGCATGATCGAGTGTTGAAAACGTTGACCGCAAACTCGCAGCGGCAATCCATTCGGGGTAGGGGTGCTGCTCCAGACACCCCCTCGATCCACCCGATCGACCGCCATGTCGGCCAGCAACTTCGGATCATCCGGATCCATTCCAACCTGTCGCAGACTGAGCTCGGCCATAAGGTGGACTTGAGCTATCAGCAGATCCAGAAATACGAGAGCGGCAAGAACCGCATGAGCGCCTCGGTGCTCTACGAGATCGCCAACTGCCTGAACGTTCCGATCTCCCGCTTCTACGATGGTCTACCCCAAGCTGGATCAGAACTGGTGAATGGCGGCTTACCTGAGATCGACGAGCGTATCGCTTACCTGGCAACAAGCGAAGGTCGGCGCTTCGTCGAAGAGATCCTGCGGCTTCCGCCGCGGCTG
>NZ_BAYX01000019.1 GCF_000696095.1 Rhizobium rhizogenes NBRC 13257
GCCGCCTTTTGCAGATAGGTCGGGGACTGAATTCCGAGATAAGGCAGGCTGAGCCCCTGCAGCAACGGCGCGAAAGACTGACGATAGCTGATCACGACAGTATTTGCGTTCGGCGCCTCGATCTTGTCGATCGGGCCGAGCAACGACTTCGCATAGCTTGAGGTCGTCTTCGGATCAAGGATACGATCGAAATTATACTTCACCGCCGCCGCATCGAGCGGTGTGCCATCGCTGAAGGTCACACCCGGCCGCAGATGAAATGTATAGACCGTGTTGTCGCCGTTGATCTCCCAGCGCTCGGCCAGCCAGGGGGTGAAGCTGTTGTCCTCGGCCTGACCGACCAGCGAGTCGACGATATTGCGGGTGATGACCGCGGTAATCGAACTGCCGGTGATCGACGGGTCGATAATGGCGGTGTCCGTCCCCAAGCCAACCCTAAGGATACCGCCATCGACCGGCTTGGCGCCTTCGGACGCCGCCGGAGCCCCATGCAATGTCGTTGAGAACGCAAAAGCCGCAAAAAGGATGCGAAGGCGGCTGGTCGTCGAAAGTCTGGAAAATCTACCCCTCATAGAATCCTTCCTATCTTGATAGACGATTGCGATTATCCTGCAGGGAGTTACGGCCATCCGTATCGACAACCGAAACATGCATGATAATATTCATCTACCTCAGTTTGTATATGGGAGTTTTTCCATTTCTTTTGCGACATCAGTCAAAAAAACCATTCGCGAAGCGAGCTGGACAGGACCAATTGGGCAAATGCCGGTACTGAAATCAGTCTATGCGTACGGAGCGAGCCGCAATCTCCCTGCGCGCGCAACACCGATCGCCAAACGCACAAGATCAGATGCAGCCTTGGTGCGCCAATATCAGTGAGAAGAGCACGAAGCATTTGAACTTGCCCAGCAACATCGACTTGAAATATTCCCTGTTTGGGAAAAGCGCGGAGTTCGTGGCGCTTAGCTACGACCCTGGATGCAAGTTCACAGATCCCCTTTGGCCGGGTGAGGCAGACCACGTATCAGCCGCGGTAACGGTCAGGAAGAGTGAGTATGTGGCAGCAAGGTCAGCCGCGCGAAGAGCGATGGGCGAACTTGGATTGCCGTTGGGATCGATAGGACGAAGCAATACTGGAGCACCAGTCTGGCCCGCGGGTGTGATCGGCAGCCTTTCTCATGGTGCTGGAGATGCCATCGCCGTGGTGGGTAGCCGGTCGAACGTGTTGACACTCGGCATAGATCTCGAAGCCGCGATCCCGCTGCCGGAGGATATCGCAAGCGGCGTTATTATGCCGGAGGATCAAGTCGAGGCTGCCAACCTGAGACTACATCACCCCAAATCCTGGCAGATGGTGATCTTTTCAGCCAAGGAAGCCTTCTACAAGGCCTATCATCAATATACTGCGGAGTTTGTAGATTTCGGTGCCATCTTTCTGCGGTTCAATCTGGATGAAGCAGGATATTCCGGCGATTTTCATTGTATACCCAGAGATGATCGATTGAATAGTCGGGGTCTTTTACAACACCTGTCGGGTCGCTGGCTCGTACATAGCGGGAAGATATACACAGCGATGTTAGCGAGCGCTGCGATTGAAAATCCGACCGCAACCACCGTTGGAATGTCTCCGCACGTCGCCTGATCCTAATCTCGATACGGCGGCGCTGCTTGACGTCGCCGGTCTGTCCGCCGGTGAGTGAATCACCCGGAACACGCCTGCGGGCTGGAGCACGTCGACCGAAAGCAGGCTGGTGATGGCGCCGATCGATGCGTCGTCGAGATTGAATGTGGTTCTGGCAACGAAGGAGAAGCGGAACCGACTGCCCCACGGCCTAGGGCGGATCGACATTCATCGGAGCCAGATCATTGCGGCGGCGAGGTGGATGAAGCCTTCGAAGTGAATGGTTCGTCGGTCGTAGCGCGTGGCGAAGCGACGGAAGTGCTTCAACCGGTTGAAGCAACGCTCGATGCGATTGCGATGTTTGTAAACGGCTTCATCGTGCGGGATGATGATCCTGCGCGAGCGGTTTGACGGGATGATCGCCTCTGCTCCCATGTCGGCAATCGCTTCACGCAATGCATTGCTGTCATAGGCTTTATCCGCCAGAACGGCATCGCCGCTCTGGCCGTCCAGAAGAGCTGGAGCTTGCGTGATGTCTCCGACTTGGCCGGCGGTCACAATGAAACGCAGCGGCCGGCCCAGCGCATCGGCGATGCATGTGGATCTTGGTGGTCAGTCCGCCTCGGGAACGCCCCACCGCCTGATCCTTGGCCCCCCTTTTCCGGACGCCGCCTGTTGATGGGTACGAACGATCGTGCTGTCGATCATCAGATACTGGTTGTCGCGGTCGGCCGTCAGCGCCTCGAACACTCGTTCCCATATGCCGGCATGGCACCAGCGGCTGAACCGGCGGTGGACCGTCTTCCACTTGCCATAGCGCTCCGGCAGATCGCGCCAATGGGCGCCGGAGCGCAGAATCCAGAGGCAACCATTGACAAACAAGCGATTATCAGAGCCTGTCCGGCCGGGATCGCCAGCCTTGCCGGGCAACAACGACGCAATCTTCAGCCACTGCCCATCGCTCAATTCATACCGCTTCACACCCATGCAAAAACCTCCGTGCTTCTACACGGTGCTCTATGAATCAGCGATCAACTGATTTGGGAATCCTGAATGTCGATTGGACCTAATGTTCCGTTTTCTGGCCGCGGCCGGCAACAATCCTACTCTTGCTATCGCCCTTCCTCACCTACCCGGCCGCACCAGTGATCGTGCGATATCGATGATGTCGTCGCGCGAGGCGGTCGGATCGAGAATTCGAAAATAATGAGCGGGATAACTGGGGCTCAAATTCGTACGGCGAGCCCCTACTTCGATGGACAGCTGAAGATCTTGTGGAATCTGCGAGCGTAGGTTTGTCAACGATATAACATGCAGAAGCTGAGGACGGTCCCGCACCGATCACAGCTGCGAATTTGAAACTATCCCAAATGACATTGGAAGATGCTGGGGGTTGAGTTCGTCACTAGAAACGGTGGAGGGTGTGCGTTCGAAGGAACCGAAGTGAGCCGATGGGTGAAATTGTTGCTTCGCCTTGAAGGGATTGGAACCGACGACCTTGATGTTACAAAAAGTCCTCCGCCTCAAATTTTTCAATAGTATACGAATGACCGATTTGGTACCGCCAGCTCGAAAGGGGACTTCTGACGTTCGACCGGTGGTGTCCACATGTCGCCCGTATCAGACACTAGGAGGACCGGCTGCCGGACAAACGCTTCGCGCGAATGGTTGAGCGACTTTGCTCCACGCGCGCTTGCAGGCTAAACATCGAGCTACATTCATCACTCGATAGGAAAGCGAACAGGCTTGAGCAGAAACTTCTCCTCCCTCAACGGGGCCGATTTCGAAGATCTCGTACGCGATCTGATAGGTGAAGAACTTGGCATTCGGTTCGAAGCGTTCTGCGCCGGCCCAGACGGTGGGATCGATGGACGGCACGCCCCCTGTGCTGCCAAGACGTCGACTATTCTCCAGGCCAAGCACATGGAAGGTTCGACCTTCGCCGCGCTTAAAGCCGCGATGCGAAAGGAGCGTACATCGATCGACAAACTTGCTCCCTCGCGCTATATGCTGGCCACTTCGCGGCCGCTGACGCCTGCGAACAAGGCGTCGATCACCAGCGAAATCGGCCCGGCCCTTCTGTCGGAAAGCGACATACTCGGTCCAAACGATCTAGAGGCGCTGCTGCGCAAATATCCGAGCATCGAGAAGGCTCATATCAAGCTCTGGCTATCCAGCGCCGCCATTCTCGACCGGGTCGTACGATCCGCATCGCACGCCTACGCCGCCATCACGAAAGAAGAGATCGAGGCTAAGGTGAAGGTCTATGTCCAGAATCCCAGCTTTACGGAGGCGTCTGAGAGGCTAGAAAAACACCATCTCCTCATCATCTCCGGACCGCCCGGCGTCGGCAAAACCACACTCGGCGAAATGGTCGCCTATGCCTATCTCGGCCAGAACTGGGACCTGGTACCCATTCGTAGCCTCGAAGACGGCTTTGCAGCCATTATCGACACTAAAAAACAGGTGTTTCTCTTCGACGATTTTCTCGGGAAGATCGCCCTCGACAAGCAGGCGCTCGCCTCGAAGGACTCCGACCTCACGCGCTTCATGAACCGGGTGCGCAGGTCGCCTAACGCCCGTTTCATCCTGACGACACGGGCCTATATTTTTGAAGATGCGAGGCGGCTGTCTGAAAACCTCGCCGATCACCGCCTCGACGTCACCAAGTACGTTCTGGACGTCGGCGTCTATGCACGGCGTATCCGGGCACGCATCCTATACAACCATCTCGTCGTCGCGAGCACACCAATTGAGCATGTGCAGGCGCTCATTCACAGCGGGAAAATTCCCGAGATCGTCGACCACAGGAATTACAACCCGCGCATCATCGAATGGATGACCGATGCCATTCACATCCAGGATATTGAGCCGGGCGGCTATGTAGACGCCTTCTTGATGACGCTCAACAACCCTTCGCGATTGTGGGACAATGCGTTTCGAACCCACATCGATGATAAATGCCGCCACCTTCTTTTCACGATTTTCTTCTGCTCCGAGTACGGCGTAGATCGCGATAAGCTCCGGCAAGCCTATGATCCGCTCCACACGGCGCTGTGTGCACGCTACGGCATTGCACACGACCCCAAAGATTTTGAGGAAGCGATACGAACGCTGGAAGGCGGCTTCATCAATATCAGCGGCAGGTCGATTAGCTACATTAATCCGTCAGTCCGTGACTACATGGCGGAGTACTTGAATGACTACGCGCTGCTGGGGGCATTCGCCCGCGCTGCGCAGAAAGCCGATTACGCAGAGGCGGTCTGGAAGTTCGGGAGCAAAGATAGGTTCAATGCCCCCGCCCGGCGAGACCTGGCGCTTGCATTCCAGTCCGTAGCTGAAACTTTTTCAGCCATCAAAATGTGGGCCCAAAATCCGGGCAAGCCCAACTCATACATCCTATCGGATATAGGGATCATCGACCGGCTCAAGCTGCTTCTGGCCTGGTGGGCGGCCAGCGAAGAAGCCCGGTTCGCGGTTCTCGCAGTCGAACTGGCGGCAACCCCTCCGGGCGGATTTAGCGCATGGCGTGATGGAGCGGAGATGATCGAGCTCCTGCGCGAGCTGCCCGACCCCGACTATTTCGAAGGTTTTCCCTTTGTCGAGGTAATGATCGGGCACCTAGAGGCTGGCCTCATCGACATGCTCAACGGCTACATGGGAACGGACGATCTTCAGAAAATCTCCGACGCGATTGAGGAGCACCGAACAAGCGTCTCTCTAAACATCATAGCGGCTATGGACCGGGCCATCGTCCGCGAGATTGAAGAAATATCTGACCGCGTTGCGGAGCTGGATTCAGAGTCCACGCTGAACGATCACATGGGCTATCTAGGCGTTCTTGGTCCCCGAGCAGGGGTCCCGAAGTCCATCATCGAACGGGCCGAAAAGACCGTGAAAGAGCGGATCGAGGCCATAGAGGAAGAAACCACAACCGCTGCCGCCCCCGAAATCGGTCGCAGAAAGCGGGAAAGCGAAACCTTCGACGACGCCGCAATTCAGAGTCTTTTCGCGCCCCTTCTATCCCAATAGCGTCATAGTCACTGTTGCGCAAAAGCCACCGCCACCCTTTAGAGTGGAGCTGTCAATTCTGCATGCTCAGGTTTATGGTCAAGATTAATGCAATGGCCCCACACCGAGACCACCCATGCTGAAATCGCTCAAGAAAATAGAAAACCTAGGTGTCTTCTCCAAGTACAGTGCCGCGAACGACCTGCCGGAGTTTCAGCGCTTCAACGTGATCTACGGCGACAACGGTTCGGGCAAAACGACGTTGTCGCGGCTGCTTGCAACTCTCCCGATCGGCAGCCATCCTGAATACCCAGATCTCAAATACTCCGTTACAACGCAGTCAGGCGCTGTAACTCACGGACAAAGCTATCCAAGGAAGGTCCGGGTCTTCAACGCCGACTATGTCGAGGCAAATGTCGGCCAGTGTGAGGGGCATATTCCGCACATCTTGATCGTCGGGGAAGGCAATAAAGCCCTCGCGCAGGAAGTCGCTGACGAGCAGGCCGCCTATACAGACCGGCTCAACGGAATCGAAGCTGCGAGAAACGCCATCACAACGCTGGAGAGCGACCGGGGAAAGCTGTTTTCAGCCATTGCAAAGACGATCGGCGAGGCGACCAGCGGCGCAACCCTGCGTAGTTATCGCAAGCCCGACGCCGAAGCGGCCTATCTCAAGCTGACGAGCTTTAAGGAACTGTCCGAGGCCGAACTCACAGTCTATCGTGCGACCGTACATCAGGAGCAGCTTGAAGCCGTCGAGCGCGTGGTTCTCCCCCTTGAACACCGCAGCGACGGGGCGAACCGAAATCTCTTGGAGGTCCTCAGCAGCATTGCCACCGACGTAAGCACTCTCACCGCCCGCACCGCCCAGTCGGCAGTGATTGCTCGCCTTGAAGGGAACGGCGACCTCAATGACTGGGTCGAGCGGGGCGTCGCCATCCATCGCGATCACAAGTCGTCGCGTTGTGAGTTCTGCGACCAGCAATTGCCGGCCGAGCGCATGATGCAGTTGGCAGCGCATTTCAGTGACGAGGATCAGAACCTGAAATTCGATATCGAGGCGGAGCAGAAGCATCTCGACGTCGCGCGACACTACATTCGCCAGATGCTCGTCCCTATAAAGGCGCAGTTCTATTCCGAGCTACGGGATGAGGCCGAGGCTTCATCGCTCGCGCTCGAAAATGCAAAGACTAGCGCGCTGAAATTCGTAGATGAGGCTGATGCCGCGCTCACGCAAAAGCTCACGCAGCGCACGACGTCCTACCCGTCGAATCTGACACTGGATTTCTCAGGCCTGTCGGCAACGGTCACCAGAGCCCAGGTGCTGTGTGACCGCCATAATCAGAAAACCTCAGCCTTTGACGCCGAGAAGATGAAGGCGCGCGACGCCATCGAAGCGAGCTACCTGTCATCGATTTCGACACGGGTCATCGCGTTCGACAACGAGATCACCAAGGCCAGAAAGCTCATCGGGGATATCACAGCTGGCGCGTCAGAGCCGCATTCGACACGCACTCTCGAAGACCTCGAAAAGTCGATCACTGAGAAGCGCGCTAAAGTCGCAAACGCCCATACGGCGGGCGAAGATCTCACCAGGCGATTGAAAAACTTCCTAGGGCGTGCCGAGCTTAGCTTTGCGTCGGCGGACGAAGGCTACTTGGTTCACCGAAGAAACAAGCCGGCCAAGCGCCTGAGCGAGAGCGAGAAGACCGCCGTCGCCTTTATCTACTTCCTTGTCCAACTCGGTGATCAGGCCTTCGATATCGCCGATGGCGTGGTCGTGATCGACGACCCCATCTCGAGCCTGGATTCCTCGGCGATATACCAAGCGTTCTCCTACCTCAAGAATGCCGTCAAGGACGCCAAACAGGTCTTCATCCTCACGCACAACTTCGATTTCCTGAAGCTGATGCTGAACTGGTTTCACGGCATCCCCAAAAAAGCCGGGTTGAAGTCGTATTTCATGATTGCGTGCGCCGAGGACGAGAACGGCCGCAACGCCCGGCTATGCAAGCTCGATCAGTTGCTGCAGGAGCACGCGTCCGAATACCAGTACCTCTTCAAAAAGCTCTACACATACAAGTCCGACGGCAGGATCGAAAGCGCCTACCACATCCCCAATGTCGCCCGAAAAGTATTGGAGACATTTCTGGAGTACTACGAGCCTTCCTCCGCTAAACTTTACGAGAAACTGGACGCGATCGACTTCGATCCTCTCAAGAAGGCCGCCATTTACAAGTTCGCCAATGATCTCTCACATATGACCGGCAAAGGGTTTGATCCGGCATTAGTGGCCGAGACACAAAAGAACACTGCTTATCTGTTGGAGATGATCGCAACCTTGGCCCCGAAACATCACGCGGGGCTTGTGAAGCTCAGTGCTTAAGGCAGCGTCCGTCTCTCGGCGGAGATTGCATGTCCGCTTCTGAGCCGGCCTCTAGTCCGTTGAACGGCAAACAGGGGACCCTGGCCATTCGGTAGGACAGGGTCGGCAGCCGAATGGTCGGTTTTGGACGGCTCTCTTGGAATAGCTACCTTTGTCGAACGTAGCGCGCGCCGCCGGTTTGAGCTACGAACGTTCCGGGTGTACTGCTGGAACCCCGTTTTTGAGGTACGGCTCGTGCGCAGAATCAGCTTGGTGATGTGTTCCAGATCAAAGCGTCCGGCACGCTCCGCTGCGCGCGATCTCTATAACTCGCCGCGCTACCTGCGTGATCGCGCGGCCGCAGAAGCAACACGCGACGACTGGCTAATTCTATCCGGAAAGTACGGCTTGGTCGATCCGGACTGTGTCATCGAACCCTACGACTTCGATCTCAATGCGGCATCTCCGCTCACGAAGTTTCTCCTTCGCGTCCGTATCGGGACCCAGCTGTTACGACGGGTCGGGCTGACAAGCCCGCTGCGCGTTGAACTGTACGCCGAGGACGCCTATCGGATGTGCAGCATCACGGCTCTGTACTGGCTCGGCTTTCGCCTTTATCCTACGCAAGGCAAGAGCGGCGCGTCCGCAATATTGATTCGGACGAAGATAGTACGGGGCGAATAGTGCAGGACATTCATGTTGACTTAGTACGGCGTTACGGCCGCGCGATCGCCCACATGCGGCAATTGTCTCAGCGCAGGCACCTCGGCCTAGCTCTTGGCGCCGGCATCAGCCAGTCCGCCAGCTTACCGAATTGGAACGAGTTAATCGCGCGTCTTACCCACGAGATTGAGGCGCGCGCAACCGTCAAGGGCCCGGACTTGGGAGGTGAGACCGCACCCATGCAGGCGCAGATTCTACAAAGCCGTTTCCGAAAGTTCGTGGAGTCCGGTACCGCGTTCCCAGCTGTCGCGGTCAACAACCGCGATCGTGTGATCGCCACGGAATGGCGCAAGCTTCTGCGCGACAGCCTCTATCATACGATCGCCGATCCTGACGCCGTGGTGAACGGTCACCCTTATTTCAAAGAACTGGCCGCACTCGCCTTTAACGTGCCAGTCGTCATCACCTATAATTTCGACGATTTTCTCGAGCGCGCGCTCGTGCAGTCCTCACGCCGGCCACATGGTACTATCGGTTATTACTCTGCCTGGGGCCCGCATTTCGTGGTACAGCAAGACCGCCCAGTCGTCTATCATCCCAATGGCTACATACCCTTCCAAGCGATCGATCGATACTCAGAGGAGGTCATCCTCACTGAGGAGGCTCTGTCAAACCAAATCATTGACGCAGCCCGAGGTAGCTTCGCGCTCCTAGTCAATTATTTCGGCACGTCGCCGTGCCTGTTCATCGGTTTTTCGCTAACCGATCCCGGCATGCGAAGCGTGCTTCGTCAAGCCACTCGGGCATCGCCGGGTACAATCCATTATTATATTCGCTATTGCAGCTCCAGCGCCCCTCCGCTCGCAGAGCGGGAGGAGGCGAGCCAGGCCAATTTCGACCTCTTCAATATGGTGACACTCTATCTCAATGGCAACGAGATCAAGGCGCTTCTCGAACTGCTCTCCATGGACGATGAAGACACGCTTAACGACGTGTTCGTCCGCGCTGGCGTGTCGCAGCGTTATTTTTATTACATCGCTGGTGTCGTCTCAGTCGGGAAGACCTCGGTAATCTCCCGTCTTCAAGGACTCGAGATCGTTGACGAATGGCTGCGTCCTCGTGACCCGCTCATCGCCAAGCCTTCCGACCAACTCGGCACCAGCGAGCGCAAGCGGGTGGACGAATGGATCCTCGAGCAGGTCCGGCTAAAAAACGGGCGCTTCGCTCGCGCCGGGGTTGGCCTCCACGTTATGGATCGCGCGCCTCTAGACGCCTTCGCGTTCACCCCGCCTGACAAATATCGCGACAAGGCGGAGAGCATCTTCGAGACGGCTTACGCGGGCAATTCCGGCAGCCCTCAGTCGCTTCAGAAAGGCCATCTTGTTGTCTTGAAAGGTGACCCGCGCGTACTCCAGACGCGGCAGATATGGAGAGGCCGGGGCGGTGACGACGACTATTTGGAGGTGCAGCAGAATGCCCTAGTCGAGGTCTATGCCGACGACAATGGCGGCAAGGCGACCTTCATCGAGACCGCCGGCCAAGACGTCGAAAGCGTGACGAAACAGGTTCTGCGGGCGATCCACCGCGACTCCTACGAGGAGTTTGATTTCGATAAACGTCTTACTTCCTTCCTTTCAACGGTACCGTCATGAAACCCGTCCTCTACCTCGCAGCACCGCTTTTCTCGCATTCGGAAAAAGCCTTCAATGTAGAGTTAGCGGGAATTCTCTCAGTCAAATTCGACGTCTTTTTACCGCAGCGCGACAATCATCTTATCGTCGATTTGATCGCGGGCGGCATGTCTGTTGACGCGGCGCGTAGGAAGGTATTCGACGGTGATCTTGCCGCGATCCAGTCGTGCGACGTTTTATTTGCCGTGCTCGACGGCCGCAGCGTGGACGAAGGCACCTGTTTCGAGCTCGGCTATGCCCACGCTTCCGGCAAGACCTGCGTGGGACTTCAGACTGACCCGCGGCGGCTACTACCGATCGGCAACAATCCGATGCTGCAATGTACGTTGACACAGGTTTTGCAGTCATTGGACGAAGTGGTTGCGTGGGCGCGGTCCTAGCCGAGACCGGAACAGCTCGAACGATCTTGAGACTTGTGTATCAATGTGACCGAGGTTTGCTTGCGATTATGGCAAGGAATGTCGGGGACATACAACGTTGAAACGAAAGAAAGACAAGAGACGGGATCGGACATCGGAATTCAACATCGCGGAGTGAAATGACGTGCATTCGGCCCTTGCTGACGAAGAAGCGTGCCCTTGTCGATCAGGCCGGCTCTATCGCCAGTGCCATGGACATTATCTGAAGCATCTCGATCTTCTTTCCGGCGCATCTCGCCCGCTTGAGGACCTGATGCGAAACGGAAATCCGCAAGAGCTTCTCGCAACGAGTGTCCGGCGCATCCATGGGTATGGTCGGCCGATCGAGTCTTGGGCAAGCGGTGAAAAGCGCTCGGTTCGGGTCAATCGAACGATCCTGACATCAAAGAGCTGGCAAACCTTTCCGGATTTCCTGATGGGTCACACCATGTTCTGCTTTGGAAAGGAGTGGTGGAACCAGGAGCTGGCAAAGCTGGACATCGAACGGCACCCGGTTGTAGCGCAAGCAGAGCTCATTCGCGCAACGGCAAACGCTGGTGAACTGAACCGTAACGGCCTGGTCAACATTCAACCGACCGGGCCGATGTTGTCCTTTTTGGGTCTTGCCTACGACCTTTATCTCTGCGCCCACAACGAAGAAATTCCCGCCGAATTGATGAGGCGATTGAAGGATCCCGGCCAATTTGAGGGAGCCCTGTACGAAGCTTTTGTTACCAGCATATTCGCCCGAGCGGGCTTTGGAATCGTGTTCGAGGACGAGCGGGACCTGTCTCGACGACATTGCGAGTTCACGGCGATCAACCGGGGAACCGGCTTCAAGTTTTCAGTCGAGGCGAAGGCCGTTTCGTCGAGTTCCGCGCGCGCTGGGAGGTCGGATCTGCAACCACCGATAAAAAGCAAATTGCACGACGCGTTGAAGAAGGCCGCCGATCATCCGCGTATCATATTTATCGAAGTGAACCGATCAATTGGCGGCTCTGGCAGTCCTGCCTGGCTGAAGTCGTTCTATGAACAGATCGATGACGCCGAGAAGACGCTCACAATCGATAAGCTGCCAGCGCCGGCC
Organism: Rhizobium rhizogenes NBRC 13257; assembly: GCF_000696095.1. Classification (GTDB taxonomy): domain Bacteria; phylum Pseudomonadota; class Alphaproteobacteria; order Rhizobiales; family Rhizobiaceae; genus Rhizobium; species Rhizobium rhizogenes. The sequence goes on from NZ_BAYX01000019.1 coordinate 11,837, forward strand.
GCTTACGTTTTCGTGACCAACCGTCCGTTGATCATAGAGGGGTTGGGGCCTGGTGGCGAGCATTTCGAGGCGGCATATACCGGCTTCAAGATCAACGATTTTCCGCCGGACAGGGCACCCGACATGCTTCGTCTGCACAAAGCGAGAATGCGTCACCTCGAGGCCTATCAGCTTCTTCAGGCAGTCCAATCGCTGACGGTAATTCCCATGACTTTCTCAAACGACCCATTCGTCCTGCTCTTTCAGGGCCTTGAGAACGAGAAAGCGCGCGGGCCCGTCCCGCGCCATCCGCTCGAGTTGTTCGATTTCGTGTTTCAAACCTACATCAGATCGTCGCGCGACAATCTGATGGAATGGCTTTCCGAGCATTACCCGCGAACAGAGTTGGAGAAGCTGTCCCAGATAGACTTGGCTGAACTCTACAGCGCAGGGATATCAGCTTCGATGTGGCGCGAATTCGGCCCGGCGCGAGGGCAAGGGTAGGAGCTGAGAAAAGAAAGGGCCGACGCCTGCCGGTTAACCCGCAAGAATGGCGACGCGGATCCAATGATCCCGTTATCCGCTTGTTAGCTCAGTGTACTTGGCCATGAAATGATCATGCGCAACCGTTGGCGAAAGGAAATCAACGCGAATATTTGCCTTTTGAATGCCCGAACCCGCAGCCCAATAGTCAGTACCGGCAGGCATCACCTGGCTTTGCTCCGCAGCGAGAACCCGGAGATCCGCTGCCTTGATCACCGCCTTGGAGTTTGCGTCCAAACCAAAGCGTGCAAATATTGCATTCTCAACAGAAGCCTCGATCTCCCTGTATTGAGGTAACAGCTGTTTCAGTGGACGGGTGATGTCCCCAAGAAATGCCTCTGTCGCATCGTGCAAGAGTGCCTCAAGTTTAAAGTCTTCGACGGTATCCGAGACATGGATCGAGTGTTCGGCCACAGAGTAAAAACTCCTGCACTGTCCTGCGTATCGACAAATGTTTGCCAATCCCTGTGCGATGTCACCAATAGAAAAGTCGCTATTCCAAGGGTCCAGAAGATCAAACCACTTTCCACTGGCAAGCATGATACTCGGACCAGATTTCATCTTTACAGCAACTTGAGCATTCATCGTCATCTCACTTGAGCGAATCAGTTCAACACTGCTACCTATGAGTGATTGTTATGCACTGTTTGGGTAGGAGCAAGTGTTGAAAAAGATAGTCGTTCTTTCTGGCCCGATTGCGGTGGGCAAAACAGCATTTTCAGATGAATTGATGCGGCGCTACCCCTGCGAAAAGGTTTCCACTCGAAAATACATCCTTAAAGCTAAGCAAGTTCCGAACAAGCGGAAATCACTGCAGGCGGCCGGAGCCCAGCTGGATCGCGATACTGGTGGCGCCTGGGTCTCCGAAGCAGCGGCTGAGGCTAACCTTCCTTCGGACAAAAGCTACCTCCTCATTGATTCAGTTCGAATCCCTGGCCAAGTGGAGTTTTTGAGAGAACGTTTCGGGCGGGAAAACGTTCATCACATACATCTTACAGCCCCGCGAGAAGTCCTCAAGGAGCGGTTTGAAGAACGGCCCGCTCACTTGCGCGAAGCGTCTACCTATGAGGAGGCAATAGCCGATCAGACCGAAGCTGAGGTCGAACGTCTAGCATCGATAGCCGACGTCGTTGTGGCCACGGAAAAGTCTGACGTGAAATCATGCGTTACCTTCGCGGCAGCCGGCCGTTTATCTGTGGAAGCTCCGTTATCATATGTCGACCTTTTCGTCGGTGGCCAGTGGGGTAGTGAAGGTAAAGGGAATATCTGCGCCTTGCTGGCCAAGGAATACGAAATTCTTGTGAGAGTGGGCGGTCCGAACGCAGGCCATAAGGTCCAAGATCCTGAATACACCTACCGCCAACTTCCCTCGGGGACCGGATCAAACCGAAACGCAGAAATTTTTATTGCCGCCGGATCAACCATTTCCCTGAAGCAGCTTTTTAAGGAGTTGGATGCTCATCCGTGGCTCAAGGAGAAGGGGTTGGTGATCGATGCGCAAGCCATGATCATCGATGCGAAAGATATAGCTCAAGAAAAGAAGTTGCTCGGAGGAATTTCATCCACCAAGCAGGGTGTCGGAGCTGCCGCCGCTCGGAAGATTATGGGGCGTGACGGTGACTTAGGTTGGGGCCCCAAGGTGAGGTTGGCCAGAGATGTGCCACGATTGAAGAAATATATCGGTGACGTCCGGGACAAGATCGAAATCGCTCTTTCCACCGGCAAGAAGGTCATGCTTGAGGGCACTCAAGGCACCGACCTCAGTATTCACCACGGAACCTATCCCTATGTTACTTCGCGGGAAACGTCAGCTGCCGGCTGCCTCTCCGACGCAGGCATACCATACACACGGCTAAGGAAGGTGATCGTCGTAGCCAGAACATATCCCATCCGGGTTGGTGGCACCTCCGGCCCCATGGGTGTAGCAGTGAGTTTTGAAGAAATCGCCCGTCGTTCCGGACTTCCAGTGGAGCGAATCAGTAAAACAGAGATCGGTAGTGTGTCGGGGACGCAGCGAAGAATGGCTGAGTTCGACTGGGAGCAGATCCGTCGATCCACTTACTGGAACGGAGCCACCGATATCGCTTTGACCTTTGTCGACTATCTTGGCACGGATAATGAGGCGGTATCGAGGTTTGATCAGTTGAACTCTACGTCGCGTGATTTCATCAAGGACATCGAGCGAGTCTGCGGCGTGCCGGTCTCTCTCGTGTCGAAAGGATTCGGACGGGACGGACTAATTGACCGAAGGAAGTGGAATGACTGAAGAAGAATTGGTCGCGAATTATCCGCGACTCTATCACATGGCTCACGATGGTGCTTGGCCCGCAATTCAGCAGCACGGCCTGCTTAGCGCAAGCGCTTTGCTTGATCTCTACAAGGTTACCGGGGACGAACGCTTTGCGCTAGAATCTAGGCGTCGCCCCGAATCTGTGCCGTTGAAAAGCGAACCCTTGCTTGGCGCGGTCATTCGTGACCAAAAGCCAATGCGAGACCATCTGTTAGAAAAATGCCTCCAAGACGGGTTATCTCCAAAAGATTGGTACGAAATACTAAACTCGCGGAGCTTCTTCTGGCTATCAGCCTCTCGGATCTGGAGATTACTCAAGGCAAAGGCCTACCGAAACCAACCCCAGACTGTTTTGACGATCGACTCGGCTGAATTGATTGCGGCGCACAGAGATAGAATCTGGCTCAGCACGTTGAACAGCGGCTCGACGCTGTTCAACCCGCAGCCAAGGGGGTTTCAAACATTCAGGCGAATAGAGGATTTCCCTTACAAGGATCGTTCAAAGCAGCGCCGGAAAGAAGATAACGTTGTTGAACTTGTTGTCGATTATTCGGTTCCTGACGTAGCGAAGTACGTCCTCGCTGTTCATAGGGTGGCAGGCAACGAAATCCTCGAAGAGATTTGGCGAAGCGATCGTTCCACGGCGGATGATCATCCTTGATCAACCGATTTTGCCTTGAGGCGTGCTGGCCGCTTCGCCTTTCTAAGCAGATCCGCGACGTGGCTTGTGAGACCCACCTCTCCGACGATCAGGAGCCCCTGATCGTCTCCAATTGACATTAACGCCTTCCGAAGGGCATCAAGCCCTTCGGTCACATCGAACTCAATCCAGGACGCGGCGTCGCCAGGAACGACCACATCAGCCTCGGAACCTGTTGCTCCGCAATGGAGCTGCACGATCCAGACGATATCGCCATCATGCACCCACTCAAATCGAACCGGACCAAGCCGGTTTGACAAGACCTTGTAAGTCGCCTGGACGTTTTCAATGACGAATGAAGGCAGGCTTTCCGGAGGTTGGTGGCCGAGCATGAAAAGGTCACCCTCGCCACGTCGGCCCTCGATGATGACATGCCCCCTTGAACCTGCGACTGCAGCACCTGAGAACTTTGCTCGCACAGCGGCTTGGCACAATACTGACCGCAGATTTTGTCCATCCGGATCCTCTTTGCTGAGAAGCGCAAATGGATCTATCCAACCTTTCACTGTCGTGTAGAGACCGGGCTGCGGTTCCCGGGGAGAGGTCCGCGTCCAGACCTCAGCGGACCCAGTCTCGCGGCCAAAGGTAAAGGGCGCTGTCCGTCGCGCGATGACCGTCGTTCTCGGAACAGGAAGGCCCAAGCTGTCGGCCACGAGAAGACCGTAGACCTTATCACCTAGATGTTGGCTGAAACGGTTTGGCCAGTGGACTGCAGCCGGCAAAAAATCCGACACGTCTGGTTCAAACTCCCAGACGATCGTGTGCCGTTGATGATACCCTCTCGCCCTAGGATGAATGCTAAATTCCACGCGGGCGTTCGGCGGAAAGTTCAGATCAGGAGAAAATCCATAAACAGTTTGCAGTATCCGCGAGCCCAGATGCAGCGGAAGCGAAGCAATCCCAGGCTTTTCAACACATCTCGGAGTGTCGTCAGGCGCAAATTCGATCAACTGTCCCTGAAGCACGCCCGAAACGCCGCCATCATGAATGTCGATAGTTTCATTCACAATCAGGTGCAGGCTCTCATCCGATAAACGGGCAATGGTTTCGAGCACAGCATCTATCGTTTCGAGGCCATAGACGAACTCCCGGCTTCGAGGACTGTTTGGCTCATAGCTTCTGACGTTGACCATGCGATCGGAGCTAGCAGCCAACAGGGCCGCCACCGCTGCTCTAACATCACCAAACTGGTGATTTTCCGGGTATCCCGCGACTCGGCAGTAACTCTGCGCGGTCACACCTTTGGTTGACGGACGAAAACTCACGAACTGAGCCACGTTCGCCGTTGCTGCGAGAGAGTTTAGGACTTCGTCCTTATGAAGAGCCATACCCGTTACCTGTTTATGATCGACCGCCGCTCTTAGCGAAAAAATAATCAGACCGAAACCGAGAAATCCACTCAACTGTGAGAGGGCACCTTTCGCGTTATACTATTCCCCACGCTCGAAACCTCCCCCTCCCGGTCATCTCCCGCAGGCCCAGCTCCAAGACGATCCGCCGCGCCGCCTGTGGCGTGACGTCCAGCGTCTTCGCCACCATCCCGGCCGACACCAGCGGCTTTGCCATCACCAGCTCGGCCAGCTCCGGCAATTTCGAGGAGGTTCGCCGTCCTTCAAGTTTTCGGTCCATCGACGTCTTTGCCAGCGTCAGCCGGTCATGCTCTCTCATGCCGATCTCGGCGGCCGCCAAAAATCCGTGGGCGATGGCCAGCAGCCGGGTCTCGCGATCGCGATGCCGGCGCCGATCGACGGGAATGGTTTTGAGGCCAAGATTGATCGCTGCGAGATGGGCGCCTGACGTGATGCCGGCCTGGCGCGGGATCGAGGCGGCCAACAGCCGGCCGAGCCAGGGCGCATGCTGCAGGACGGAAAGGTCGTTCCAGGCATCGACGGCCTGCAGCACCGCCGGCAGATGTTCGGCCTGCCGCAGCACGCCGCGCCATTCCTCCAGCCGCTCGTCCTCGTTCCAGTCGAGATCATAGACCAGCGGATCGGCCGGAGCCCGGCCGGGCTTCCTTGCTTGCGCGATGGCGGCGTCGGAGCGGGCCAGCACTGCATCGATGGCGGCATAGTCGATGCCGGGTAGATTCTCCCCCGTCATCACCATCATCCCCATCCCCTTCCGGAGATCGATAACGACCGCGGGCCGAATGACGCCGGCCGGCTCCACCGCCTCAGCGCTGACCGGATGGATGTCCGACGTCTGTCGTAAAGTTCGGGTACCCTCTGTCGATAGTGCCCAATCCGGCGATTGCGCGACGATCCGTCGACGGGTGCGCAGGACGTCGCGGGCGATGGTCAGCTCATGGGTTGGCGTGCGAATATCCCGCGTGGCGTCGTGGAGGACAAGGTCTTCGAGATGGACGAGTTCGCCGTCGATCCACAACGAGGCGCAAGCGTCGGTGAATTGGGTTCGCTCGATCCAGCCTTCGCCGACCGGCGAGCGGGCGATGCGCTCGTCGAGACGGGTAAGCGCGGAACCGGCGTCGAAAGCCGGCCGCATCAGAGTTGTCATGCTGATTTTCGCGAGATCGTAAGCCATTGAAATCATGGTAAACGATTTTCTAAAGGAACTCTATAATAATACAGTTCCTCACATGGTATTGGCAGCGGTTGCAATATCTACCATCGATAACCATCGCTTATCGATGTATTATGCCTCGGCAGGTTATATCTATATCCGTGTAATACTTAATACGTAGTCATCGCGGGTTTCTGTTCCGGTGGATAAATCTTTCCAAGACTATCTCCATCAAATGGCAAGCGCTCGCTTAAGATCGTCATGCTCGAAGGCGCTGGCCATACGATTGATCTCGCTGCCCCGCGCTCCAATTGCCTTTGCAGCATTACGCCAGGTTGCGGTGACGGTCGCGACCTCCTTGATAATGGCGCGCGCCTGGGCGAGCGTGAGCGCAAAATATTCCGATGCAGCTTCCAGAAGATCGAGGGAGCAGGTGCCCTCATCGAGATCTATATTGGTGGTCAATACCCGGGCCTTGAGATCGATCGGGACTGGATTAAGATCGTAGGCCGGCGACAAGGACCACCCCGCCTTGCCCGACCACAGGAATCCGTGATTGCGCAGGTGATCGTCGACATTGGAGATCAGCACGTTGAAGACCACGCGCCGGTAGAGAGCGTGCGCATCCGTCTTCCCCTGCGCGCCGTGCTCAGCGAGAGCATCGACAATCTCCGGATAGCTGCCGCGCTCGCCATCCCTGGCGCCCATCATCGCCATCGCTGACAGAAATGGAATGCGGACGGCGCCGTTGCGGTCGAAGCGACGAGACAACATGACGGCTTTGCCGGCCACTTCGATGAGTTGGTGTTGTGGGGTCGCGATACCGGCTTGGTCGGCGAGTCTAAGTGCGATCTCCTCCCAGGTCTCCATGCTGTATTCGTCGGTCTCTTTCGGAAACTTGGCAATGGAAAGATGGCCGTATTGATCAATGACAGATGCCTTCGGCCTGGCGCCGCCCAGCGATGAGCCTGGAGCAAAAATGAGTTGGAGGTCTTCGTCTGTTTCCTCGTCACGCAGAATGCGTTCGGTTATCTGCAAGAGCCGACCGAGTTCGATGACGGCTGGAACACCAGTCTGGATTGGAGCCTGGAAGACATCCTCCCCAACCCACCGGAACCGAAGCGCGCCTAGCCGGGTCTCGTCGGCGACACCCAGCAAGTAGTCGCTTTCGGTCAGCGTGCGAACGGCTCGGGCGTCACGCTCCGCGCTCCGACGTTCGGCACGTTGCATCAGACGCCGGCCCCAGGTATCCGGAGCCGAGTCGCCGATCGACCCGAACATTGCCGACCCTGCCGGCGGAGCGAAGGCCCCGCGGGTCAATGCAAGAGCAGGTTCCAGCGAGAAACGATCAGGATCCTTCAGCCAGATATCGTCATACTCAAACAGTATGGTCTCTGAGCCTCGGATACGATTGCTTCTTGCCAAGCCAATCCGGCGCGTGCCTCCAGCAAGGTCGATATGAACTTCGAAATCAGCCATTCCGAGAGGATCCCGATGCCCGCTTCAGGTGCACGCGCTTCGGCAGATCAGCACTGGCAAGCGCCTGGCCTACACTGTCGTTGCTGATGTCAGCAACCTGGCTCAGCCCGTCGAGCAGACCCAAAGCCTGAAGGACTCCCGCGTAGATACCGATGCTGACATTCGTATCGCCAGCCTCGATCTTTTGCAGAGTCGAGCGAGAGGTAAAGGCTCGTTCCGCCACGACAGCCATCGGCAACTTACGGCGCCGGCGAGCATCATGGATGTCCGCGCCGAGCTTCCGCAAAGCGCGCCGCACGGCTGCCGGTGGTTGATGAGGAGTGGGCATTTGTTACCTTCACACTACAAAATAATAGTTTATGTAGCATGAAGCTCACAGAAACTCCAGCACGTTGCGGTGGACCAGTCTGCTTCATCAAGCCTCTGCATTCATCTGCGGCGGAGCCGGTGACCAAACAGGAGCTTTGCGTCGCTTTCCCACCCGTTGCGCTCCGATGATGGCGAGCCGCGACAAATGGCCAGTCCAGGAGCACTTCACTGGGATCGTCGCGATAGTCCTCTGCTATTTGGCTATTCAAGCTACCCGATACATCTTTTGTTAAATGTCCGCTCCTATTTCCGCTCGCCCTCGGCATTGGTGTCGAGAGCTACGGAAAGCGAGCATGCCAAAACAAGATACTTCATCACGCCATTTTCAACGAAAAATCTCGGAATTCTGCGAGGTGCGAATTGCGCCGATCGCATCAAAGCGGGTTGTCGAGAACGTCAGGCCCTACCTCATCAGCCTGATCATCTATCGCAAGCCGCCGCCGCTATTAAACAGTCGCATCGACTGGACGACGATTGGCGAAGCCTGCGGCATAGAAGACGAGATGACGGCCGAGTTGCGGAGGCAGCTCCGACCTGGCCTCGATGCTATTATCCGGTGGCTTGGCGCGCCTGCCGCGGCCGAAGACGGACGACCTTCAAAGCGGGATGCCGGAACAGATCAGCCTACCAAGCGTGCATCATCAACGACAAGACCGACCCACCGCAAGCCCCGACTGATGGCCAGCGACGATGCTCCGACACATGCCGCTTCAGCACCGCCAGGGCCGCAACCGAATTCGATCCAAGAGTTTCCCGAACCGCTTTTCGAAGCCGCAGAGGATCCCGTCAGCTTCCAGGACGCCCTGATTTATCACATGCGCCGGTTTGGCGACAGCTATCGGCAACTCTACCGCGCGATCATCCGTCTCGGCGAGAGCCTCGACGACAAGACTCTGTTGTCCTGGGTCCAGGGTGAACGCATACCAAGATCGATCGCCAGTTTCGAGATCCTCTCACGCATCGAACGCCGCTACCGCCTGCCGGCGGGCTATCTCAAAGACAAACTTCCGCATCAACCCCGCTCGCTCCACTGGCACGACATGGGCGATATCAGTCCCGCTGAACGGCGAAGGATCGCGCCGCACTTGCCGGACGATTTCAGCAGCCTCCCATTCTCCAAACGTGAAGAAATCTTGGACTGGGTGCGGCGAACCATCATCTCGGGCACCACCGATTATCGTCGCTACCAGGCCGCAGCCAGCAAGCAGCGTTATGCCATTCGCTTCCCTGGCGTCACGTATGGCGGAGGCTCTTTATCACCTCGGTTACTTACGCAGGCAGCTGGCGCCAACCACGATACTGCGGAAGATCTCGAAGACCCTGACCTGCTATCCGGCGTGGTCGACGCGCCGCCACGGCTGGCAATGGAAATGGCAGACCTCGTCCGCTTCAAGACTTCGACGCTAACGGCGATCGGCTTTCAGCGAAACGGCGTATGGGGCGAGGAAACCGCATCGCAAAAGATTGAACATCTCGGGCTGATGTTCGGTGCGCTCGCCGCTTCCCCCGCAGGCGTGGTGAAGGGTCGCGGCGTTCCGCTCAGCCAACTGACCTTTGGCCTGCTGATCTTCCCTGGCGTCTGGGACTGGTATCTGCAATGGCGCGAGCAACGCCGCGGATTCTATACCAAGTGGGAAGAGGATATGCTGATGGTGGCGCAAGCTCTCACCCGCTCGGAGGTGGGGTGGATTCGGCAGCATCCCGAGCTCCTGAAGAACGTCAGTCCGATCGAGGGTCTGATCGCGCCAGAGGAAATTGAATTCGCTTCGCGCGATTGGCACGGCGCCTGTGATGCCTTTCATCGGCATGCCGCCAATCGGTCCAAGGAAGTCCAGAGGGTAATGCGGGTGCATCGCGATCCGTTCGAGCCGATCATGGTGATCCTCGAAGCGGACAGCCCGCTCGCAGAATATCGCAAGATCACCGATGAGATCCTGAAGCGCATGCCAGACGAAGACCGCTATCCGCGACCGGCCGCTGAAGCCGTCCGTTCCTTCCTGATGCTTCGGCTCGGACTCCATCTTGGACTACGCCAAAAGAACCTCCGCCAGCTCCGCCTTTGCCCACGCGGTCATTTTCCGACATCGGAGCGCAGGCTCGAGGACATGAAATGTGGCGAGTTGCGCTGGAGCGAGCGCGAACATGGTTGGGAAGTGCTCATCCCATCAGTCGCCTTCAAGAATTCCGGCTCGTCCTTCTTCGGACAAAAGCCGTTCCGGCTGATCCTTCCCGATCTGCTCGATCTCTATAAATACCTGGAGTCCTATATCGATCGGCATCGCGGTGTGTTGCTCGGCAATGCTAAGGATCCCGGCACACTGTTCGTGAAAACGGTGAAGACGACCAGCATCGACGCGGCCTACGACTCCACCAAATTCTACGAAGCCTGGAGGACCGTCATCCAGCGATATGGGATCTATAATCCCTACACCGGCCGCGGCGCGATCAAGGGCTTGCTGCCGCATGGGCCGCACAATGTCCGAGATATTCTGGCGACCCATATCCTCAAGCAGACCGGATCTTATGAACAGGCAAGCTACACTATCCAGGATACTCCGGATGTTGTGCAGCAGCACTACGGCCGCTTCCTGCCGCAGGACAAGGCGGCATTGGCCGCGAAGATTCTGAACCAGGTCTGGGAAGCGGCGTAACTAAAACGGGGGGTTACAACACTCCCCACACTCGAAATCTCCGCAGCGCGAGCTCGCCAGCGATCCGAACAGCCGTCATGCATCGAAGCACTCATGTCGGAGGCCATCGCCATTTTCCATCGACATGTCGGTTGCCTAAGCCACCAATAGGCTCATCCCCACGGCAACGAAAGCCAGGACGGAGTTTGGCCTCAGTCGAATACCCGCGTCGTGGAGCGACTGTCCACGACGCGGGCGAAGACGTCAGCCGAAGAACAGAGATTTGATCAGCGCTGCGATCACGAGGACGACCACGACGAGCGCGAGAAGACCCGCGAGGCCCGTACCCCACATCATGGTGCCGCCCATCATACCGTTCATCGTCGCATCCTCCTTTCATTACTCGGCCGCCTGGAGGCCGTCTTCGCTATCTTCGACGGGCGCATCGGACAGCGATGCCGACGGCAGTTGCCACCCCTTGACCAACCCGTAGACCGCCGGGATGACGATCAGCGTCAGAAGCGTCGACGACACCATGCCGCCGATCATCGGCACGGCGATGCGCTGCATGATCTCCGATCCCGTGCCGGTTCGCCACAGGATCGGCACGAGACCAGCCATAATGGCGACGACCGTCATCATCTTCGGCCGCACGCGCTCGACCGCGCCAACCATGATTGCCTTGTTGAGATCAAGCCTGGTGAACGGACGCCCTTCCGCCGCGCATCTCTCTCGCTGTTCCTTCATCGCGTGGTCGAGATAGATCAGCATGATCACCCCTGTCTCCGCGGCGACACCGGCAAGCGCGATGAATCCGACGGTGACGGCAACCGAGGCGTTGAAGCCCAGCCACCACATCAGCCAGATGCCGCCGACGAGCGCGAACGGCAGGGACAGCATGACGATCAGGGTTTCCGTCAGCCTCTTGAAGTTCAGGTAGAGCAGCAGGAAGATCAGCGCCAGCGTCAAGGGGACGACGATCGCGAGCCGCGCCTCGGCCCGTTCGAGATATTCGAACTGGCCGCTCCAGGCGACGGAATAACCTGGCGGCATCTTCACGCTCTTCGCGACGGCCTGCTGCGCTTCGCTGACATAGCCGCCCAGGTCCCGGTTGGCGATGTCAACGTAGATGTAGACAGCGAGCTGGCCGTTCTCAGTGCGGATGGTCGTGGCCCCGCGGGTCAGCTTGACGTCCGCCACCTCGCCAAGCGGAACGGTGCCGCCTCCTGGAAGGGAAATCTGCACATCCCTGGCAATGGATTGCGGATCACTTCGCGACGATCGCGGATATCGGATGGCGACTCCGTAGCGTTCCCGACCTTCGACGGTCGAAGTGACGACCTCGGAGCCGAGCGCCATGCCGACCACGTCTTGGACGTCCTTGATCGTCAGCCCATAGCGCCCGAGTGCTGTTCGATCGGGAACGATGTCCAGATAATAGCCGCCGATCACCCGTTCCGCATAGGCGCTCGACGTTCCGGGAACCGTCTTCAGCACGCCCTCAATTTGGCGGGCAATCTTCTCCATCTCGCCGAGATCGGTGCCGTAGACCTTGACGCCGACGGGCGTTCTGATCCCGGTCGATAGCATGTCGATGCGGGCGCGGATCGGCATCGTCCAGGCGTTGGAGACGCCCGGAAACTGCAAGGCGGCGTCCATTTCCTGCTTCAGGCTGTCGGTCGTCACGCCAGGCCGCCACTCGGATTTGGGCTTCAACGTGATGATCGTTTCGAACATCTCCGTCGGCGCCGGGTCGGTGGCGGTCAGCGCGCGTCCTGCCTTGCCGAAGACGCTTTGGACTTCCGGGAAGGACTTGATGATCCGATCCTGCGTCTGCATCAATTCCGCCGCCTTGGTGACGGAGATGCCGGGCAGGGTCGTGGGCATGTACATCAGCGTGCCCTCATCGAGATTGGGCATGAACTCGCTGCCGATATGCTGGACCGGCCATACGGTCACCGCCAGGATCGCGATAGCGGCCAAGATCGTCAGTGATTTCGCCTTCAGGACGCCGGCGATGACCGGACGGTAGATCCAGATGAGAAATCTGTTCAACGGGTTCTTGTGTTCCGGAACGATGTATCCCCGAACGAAGAGGATCATCAGGGCGGGCACCAGCGTCACCGACAGTAGCGCCGCCGCCGCCATCGAGAAAGTCTTGGTGAAGGCGAGCGGGCCGAACAGACGGCCCTCCTGGGATTCCAGCGTGAAAATCGGCAGGAACGACACGGTGATGATCAGCAGGCTGAAGAAGAGCGCTGGGCCGACCTCGGTTGCCGCTTCGACCAGGATGTCGATGCGCGGCTTGTCGGGCGGTGCCCGTTCCAGATGCTTGTGGGCGTTCTCGATCATAACGATCGCTGCGTCGATCATTGCCCCGATGGCGATGGCGATACCGCCGAGGCTCATAATGTTCGCACCAATCCCGAGCAGCTTCATGGCTATGAAGGCAATCAGTATGCCCACAGGAAGCATGATGATGGCAACGAGCGCGCTGCGGACGTGCAGAAGGAAGGCGATGGTCACCAGGGCGACGACGATGGATTCCTCGACCAGCGTGCCTTTCAGCGTTTCGATCGCCGCCTCGATCAGCGTCGAGCGGTCGTAGACGGGAACGATCTCGGTACCGGCAGGAAGACTGCTCTTGACCTGATCCAGGCTCTTCTTGGCGTTGTCGATGACCGTCAGCGCGTTGGCACCGAACCGTTGCAGCACAATGCCGCTTGTGACCTCGCCGTCGCCGTTCAGTTCGGTGATACCGCGCCGTTCGTCCGGCACGAGCTCCACCCTGGCGACATCGCTCAGCTTGAGCGGCACGCCGTTCTGGCTTTTCAGGACGATGCTCTCGATGTCGGGGATGCCTTTCAGATAGCCGCGCCCGCGCACCATGAACTCGAACTCCGACAGTTCGACGGTACGGCCGCCGACGTCCGTGTTGCTGGCCCTCACCGCATTGGTGACGTCGTTGAGCGTGACGCCCTGCGCCTTCAGCCGGGCCGGATCGACAACGATCGAATACTGCTTGACGAAGCCGCCGACGCTCGCGACTTCCGACACGCCTTCGGACTTCGAGACGGCAAAGCGGACGACCCAGTCCTGCAGCGACCGCAATTCCGCGAGCGACAGTTGCTTGGCGACGACCGCATACTGATAGACCCAGCCGACGCCCGTTGCATCGGGGCCGAGCGTCGGCGTGACGCCCTGCGGAAGACGGCTCTGCGCGGCGTTCAGGTATTCCAGCACGCGGCTCCGCGCCCAATAGGGATCGGTGCCATCGTCGAAGATGACGTAGACGAAGGAGACACCGAAGAAGGAGAAGCCGCGCACGACCTTCGACTTCGGCACAGTGAGCATCGAGGTGGTTAGCGGATACGTCACCTGGTCCTCGACCACCTGCGGGGCTTGGCCGGGATATTCAGTATAAACGATGACCTGGATGTCGGAGAGATCGGGAATGGCATCGAGCGGCAGGGACCGCAGCGCGTAGACACCACCGGCGACGGCAAGTGCCGCGCCGACGAAGATCAGCACCAAGTTATGGGCCGACCACGAGATGAGGCGGGAGATCATGGTTTGGCCTCCTCGGTCATGGCGCTCAGCGCCGAGTTCAGGTTGCTTTCGGCATCGAGCAGGAAGTTGGCGGCAACCACCACCTGATCGCCGGCGGCGATGCCTTTGGTGATTTCCGTCTGATCCTGGCCGCGAACCCCGAGCTTGACGTCCTTCGGCTCGAACTGCCCGTCGCCCTTGTCGATGAAGACGACCTGACGGTCGCCCGTATCGATGATGGCGCTGTTCGGGACGGCGACGACCGGATCCGGCGCGCCTGCCTCAATGCCGACGTCGGCATACATGTTGGCCAAAAGCACCCCGTCCGGATTGGGCAGTTCGATGCGGACCTTGGTCGTCCGCGTCTGCATGTCGACCTGTGGATAGATCAGGTCGATTACGCCCTTGAATGTTTTGCCGGGAAGGCTGCGAACAGTGACGTTGACTTCGGCCCCGTTGCGGACCGAGGCGAGATCGTATTCCGGCACGTCGGCGATCACCCAGACGTTGGAGATATCGGCGATGCGGAACAGCACGTCGCCGGGCTTGGCCATCATGCCGGTCGTCGCCATGCGTTCGAGGACGACGCCGTCGCGGGGGGCGACATAGCTGATGCTCGGCGGCACCTGACGGGTATTTGCAATATTGTCGATGACCTCCTGCGGTACGCCGAGGTTCTTCAGCCGCAGCGCCGATCCGGCATCGCCGTTGCCACGCGTATCGCTCCTGCCGGCGGCATATTCCGACGCCGCAGTGGCGATCTCCCTTGAATAGAAGCGGAAGAGTTTCTCGCTCTTGCTGATGTGGTCGCCCGTCGTGACGTTGGCGACGTCGTCGACGAAGGAGTCCGTTCGCATCGAGATGAGGCTGACAAGACGCTCGTCCAAGCTGACGGTGCCCGGCACCTGGATTTTCCGGCTGATGCTTGCCATCTCGGCGGTCGCCGTCTTCACGCCCGTGCGCTGCAGCTTGCCGAGCGACACCTTGACCGTCGAGGCGTCGCCTTGATCACCCTCGTAGACCGGGATGTAGTCCATGCCCATCGAGTCCTTCTTCGGCACCTTCGAAGTGTCGGGCAGGCCCATCGGGTTGCGGTAGTAAAGCAGCTTTCCCTTCGCCGGGGCGGCGGACGACGATGTCATGGCCGTTTCCATTTCCACCGGCCTTGGTGTTGCGGCGTCGGCGAAGCTTAGATCCTCACTCGCATGCACGGCAACGAACGGCCGGCTATCCTCGGCATTCTTCGGCGTCGCCGAGAATTGCGGAAGGCCGTCCGGATGACGGTAGTAGATGATCGCTCCGGTCGGAGCCGGCTTTGAAGCCGCGGGCGTGGCGAGCGCCGCTTCGACGACATGAAGGCCGAACCGTGCGCCAAGATTGTTCGTGCCAGCCCAATAGCCTCCCCCGCCGAGCAATATGGCGAGGGAGAGCGTGGCTGCCACACGCGATGGCGTGTTCACGGAGCCGCCTTCAGGACAAGTTCGCCCTGGACGGTGTCCGGCTCGCCCTGGACCTTAGCGGCAAGCTTGAAGCGCCAGCCGCCCGCCATGGTGAAGTCGGTCTTGAAGGCGTAGACGCCGGGTTCCGTCGAGGTTGCCGCCTCCACCGGGGTGGTCATCATCTCCATGCCCTCCGGCGCCATGTCCATGCGGGTGGTGAAGATGACGGCGTCGGCGACGGGCTTGCCTGTCCGCTTGTCGACCAGGCGGATGGAGACCAGTGATCCCTGACCTTGTTTCACGTCGGTCGAGACAGGCTGGAATTCGTAGTCCTGGGAGGCTGCAAGGGTCACGGTGGCGGAGCCGGCAACCAGCACGCCGGCGAGGAGCATCGCTCCTGCTGAAAAGGAAGTGTTGTTCATGATTTCCGATCTCATCGGGACGGATCTCCTTGATCGCGTCCTCGGGTCAAGTTTGATGGCCATCGGATCAGCGCAGACGCAGTCAAGCGCGTGGCGCGAACCTTAGGCATGTTCAAAAATGGCTTGAGATCAGGCTTTCGGAGGTCTGATCGGCGGAGCGACCAGAACCGATGCCAACTGCGCGTGCCGCATCAGGTTGAAACGGTGAGATGTCCAGGGGACATTGACGGACCAGCTATGGCCGCTCGGCATCTGCGCAAAAATAGCTGACGCGCAGATTAGCGCCAGGGGGCAGTTCTTGCCACAATCGGACTTCTGAGATTGCTGCTCCGGACAGCCGGGCATTGCCTGCGGCATGTCCATGTTCATGCCCGGCATTTCGCCCATTGCCGTGCCCCCCGAAGACGCCATCGCAATTTCCGCCATTCCAATGCTCACGGGACCAAGGACGATCCCGAGCATTGCGAAGACGCAAAGCAGACGTTGAATGGCGGCGACGAATTTCATAACTATAATCATGGCATGCGGTTTACAATAACGGAAGCGGGCTCACGGAGATGTGTATCTTTGCTGTGTCTTTCATCAATATCGTCACTCGGACCCATGTTACTGCCAACAGGACAGCATCTTGGTTTGCCGAGTCTGAAGACTGATCTGTGCCAATCAGTTTTCCGATCCGTCTAGTTGTCGCTCTCAGTTCCGAAATCCGAACGCCAAGATTTCATGCACTGGTTGGGTTTAGCCGTCACCATCGGCCTCGGTTTCAGCCATTGATTTTACTTTCGGATTAGAATTGCAAAAGCAGTCGAGAGCCTTGGATGATGGCGAATGTCTGTGGGGCGGTGGTTACTTGTGCGACGCATCGCACGCAAGGTGAATTGTGTTTTCGTATTTTCGTCGATAGGCCGAAACCCTACCCGTCGCGCGTTTTGGCGCTTGGGTGACGTATCCGATTTTCAACTAAGTGCTGCAATTGCAATCGGTAACTGAAATCGAGAGCAGTGCCCCCAAAATCAGCCCCTTTTACGGCGAGATTTCCAGATTTTCTACTCATTAACCATATGAATTAACGCTATTCTTTGTTCTATTTGAACCAAAATATCTAATTATTTCCGTTATGCATACAGCATTTAGATGCGAGTCATGCTATCGATAAGTATCAAGTATCGATAGTGATGGTTTTGGGACCGAAAATCCGGTAAAGTCGGGGCAAATCACAGCCCGCGAGCCGCTCACGCCAAAGCCCAAAGCCTTCCCCTCTCCTGTTGATCCGGTGCATCGCCGCGCCGAAGAACTCGATGCGCTCGATGCCATCCTACCTTTTGATCGCCGCGACCAGTTGGCCGCACTGCTGACGGACGACGAAGTCGCCACCTTAAAACATCTGGAGCAGCAAGGCATGGGCGACAACACCTTGCGGGCGCTGGCCTCCGACCTCGGCTATCTCGAGGCCTGGTGCGAGTTCGCGACCGGCGCTCCCCTCTCCTGCCGTGTCTGACCATCAATCTCGGTCGCACCAAGACGACGACAGCTGAAGACAAGGCGCATGCCATTCTGATCGGCCGTCCGGTCGAGGCCTTAAAACAATGGATTGAGGAAGCAGAAATCGAGACCGGGGCCATCTTCCGTCGTATCGACCAGTGGGGCAATATCGATCGGCGGGCACTGACACCGCAATCGGTCAATTTGATCCTGAAGGCGCGTTGCAAGCATGCTGGTCTCGATCCGGAGCTATTTTCAGCGCACGGGCTGCGATCGGGCTACCTTACCGAGGCGGCCAACCGCAGTATCCCCCTGCAAGAGGCCATGCAGCAATCACTGCATAAGTCGGTGACGCAGGCGGCAAGCTATTACAACAACGCCGAGCGCAAGCAGGGGCAGGCGGCACGATTGATCGTGTGAGCCTTAGCATCGACGATTACTTGTAGTTCTACACGACACTATCGGCGCTGCGCTCCCTTGCGGAACAAAGCAGAACATGGCGTTCTGTGCCTGCTTATTCGGAAGCACAGGAGGATGGTTGCTATGAAGACGCAGATCGACGCGGTTATCGAGAGGGCCATCATGGCCGGCAAAATCGTCGGCACCGTCGTGATCGTCATCAAAGACGGAGAGACCGTCTATAGCCGCGCTGCTGGTTATGCTGATCGCGAAATCGGAAAACCCACTGAAACGCGGACCATCTTCCGCCTCGCTTCTGTGACTAAACCGCTCGTCGCAGTGACGGCACTGGCTCTTGTCGACAAGGGCAGGCTGTCGCTTAGCGACCTCGCACGAGATTATCTCCCCTATTTTCGGCCGAAACGGCCGGACGGGGAAGTCGCGGATATCACCATCCACCACCTTCTGACGCATACGGCAGGTTTGAGTTATGGCGCAGATCCGAAAACCACACCACCAGAGCAGATGTTCAATGCCGGCCTTTCCGACACAGATCTCGATTTCGAGGTGAACTTCAGCCGACTGTCTTCCTTTCCGCTTTTGGCCATACCGGGCACGCTTTGGTCTTACTCGATCGCCATCGATGTCCTTGGAGCCGTTATCGCCCAGATCGAAGCTTGCAGCCTGGATGAAGCGGTGCGTCGTCATGTGACCGAGCCGCTAGGGATGAACGACACCGGTTTCTCGGTCAGTGATCCGGAGCGGCTTGCCACACCCTATTCCGATGCCCGTCCGGCAGCCGTCAGAATGGGTGATCGTCATCTGGTTCCGGATAATGACGGCAACCTGCTGACGTTTGCACCGACCCGGCTGTTCAACCCAAAAGCCTTCCAGTCCGGTGGTGCTGGCATGGTGGGCACTGCCCCGGACTTAATTGCCCTTCTCGAAGCAGTTCGTCGCGGCGGCGCACCCGTCTTGAAAGGCGAAACGGCAAAAGCAGCGCTTTTCAACCAGATCGGCGACATCCCACGCCCAGGCAAGCCAGGGCAAGGATTCTCGTTCTTGGGCGCAGTGATTCAGGATCCGGTTTTGGCAGAGGTTCCGATGTCTAAGGGATCGATAACGTGGGGAGGAGTTTATGGGCACAATTGGTTTATCGATCCCGTGGAAGGGATTTCCGCCGCGATCATGTCCAACACGGCGGTCGAAGGCTGCTTAGGCACCTATCCGCGAGATATCGCTCGGTCGATCTACGACGCTTGACGCCTGTTGCGAGAAAGAGTGCAGCGGCTTTGCTAGAACGATGCGGCCCCATGGTTGTTGTGACGCAATACGAATCTCACCCTATTTGTCGCCGCGCATTCGGCAGTCGCATTGTGCCAGCCCACATCCTCGTCAGAAACCGCGCTCTGTTGCCCCAATTCTTGTTTAGATACGCCTGCAAAGGGTCATTTTCTCACGCATTCCTTATCTGTACAAAGCACCTGAAAACGCGCGAGAAAACCATGGCAAAACGGCAAGTCGTCAATCCATCGCCGGCCCCCAAACGTCTTATCGGCTATGCACGCGTCTCGACCGACGATCAGGTCCATGACGCGCAGATGGACGAGTTGCGCGCCGCCGGCTGCGAGCGGATTTTCCAAGAGCACGGATCTGGTGCATCACGTGCCCGACCAGTTCTGACACGACTGCTCGGCGAGCTCGCTGCCGGCGACGTTCTGGTCGTTGTCCGGCTGGATCGCCTCGCCCGGTCTGTCAGCCATCTGCTACAGGTGATCGAGGACCTTGAAGACCGTGGCATCCATTTCAGGTCGATCCGCGATCCGATCGATACGTCGACGCCGCAAGGCATGTTTTCTCTCCAGGTCCTTGGTGCCGTCGCGCAGCTCGAACGAGCGCTGATCTCTGAGCGAACCAAGGCAGGCATTAAGGCGGCAAAAGCCCGCGGCAAGCTGCCAGGCAATCCTGGCCTTCGGGAGAGGCGACCGGAAGCGATCAAGGCAGTGTCGAGGGCCCGGGAAAAAATCTATCTCGATGAGCTGATCTCCTCCGCGCAAACTTGGCTTCCGACCGTTCGGCAACTTCGCCCAAAACATAGCTGGGACAATGTCGTGCGGGTCCTCAATCGCCGAGGCCATGACTGGACGGTGGAAAGGCTACGTCGCGCCGTGCATCGCATGGTCCGCGAAAAGCTGGCAGATCCCGAGCTATTGGTTCGCTCTCCGCGCCGCGTGCCAGAAGATCACCTGATGAAGCTCGTCGCGGCGATCGCAATTGCCGATCCCGGCCTGTCGCTGCGCGACATTGCCAGCCAGCTTGATCAGATGGGAGAGCGACCGGCGCGCGGCGGACGCAAATGGCAGCCATCGTCCGTTCGTAACCTGCTGGACGAGGCGCATCGGTTCGGCCTCATCCGTCATTGAGGGCACGGAGCATCTACCTCCCGATTGCGCGATTTCTCACAGCGTCCAGTTTTCAGGTAACGATAAAACTAGAACCGGTCTGAAAATGCCACCGGTGCTAAACAACAAGCAGAGGATCGATTATGTCCGCTCCGTTTATCTGCTCTGTCGTCGAACATGAGTGGCGCATGCTCAATGCCCTCCCGACCTTAAGAGCAAGCCATTCAATACTGTCTCGGCATGCTGGGTGGCCAGCATGTCGAGGTTGGGGGCATGCAGGCTGTCCGATCCGAACACCTCCTGGAATAGCACGCCCAGCACCATGGGCCCCACGATCGATATGGCGAACAACCCTGGATCGCCCGCGCGCACTTCTCCCCGGTCCTGTGCGGCTGAGACCAGCTCCGTCAATCGTCCGAGGATGCGAGCCACGACCTCGTCGTGCCAGATCCGCGCCAGATCGGGAAAAGCCCGGCTTTCCGCAAGAACCATGCGCACGATACCAGGGACGCGCCCGTCACCCATCCGGCCGGCCGCCCGTTTCAGCAGCACTGGCACTAGATCCACGATGGAGCCATTGAACGCGGCCGAACTCTGTTCGACCGCCTCCAGATTGGCTGTCAGCGCCTCACGCGCCGTGGCGCGAAACAAGTCTTCCTTGGTCTCGAAATAGAGATACAGCGTCCCCTTGGCGACGCCCGCGCGTTTGGCGACGTCGGTCAGCTTAGCGCCGGCGAAGCCGTGTTCAACGAACACGTCCATGGCGGCGTTGATGATCTCCGCCGGACGGGCATCTTTCCGGCGGCGCCTCTTAGCTGTCGTGTCTGTCATGTGCTTTTTCTAACTTGGGAGCCTAAGCCTTCAGGATAATACCCCGATCAAGCAGGTACTTGTCGAGTGTGGCCGCCGATTGCTGAGGGTCTGCGATGGCCACGTAGGTATCGGGGCGTAGCAGATAGGCCGCGTTGTGCGCCAGCCTCGCCTTTTTGTGCTCTGGCTGCCAGCTGAAGACGTGAAGCGGAATGCCCTTGTCTTGGCACCAACTGCTAAGATCGGCCTGGGCTTCGCCATACACATGCACCTGCCAGCCGATCGCCGTCAGTGGCGCGAAGTTATCGGCACCTGCAGCAGGCGCCCATGGCAGGCGATCACCGCCCTGCACGCTGCCAGCCTTGCCCGCGCTGAGTGGACTGTCGTCATAGCTGAGGGTCGTCTGGGAGACGATCCGGAACATATACTCGCGCACATTTTCGCTGCGATAGGCGACACTGATAAAAGTCGGTGCGATGCGCGTTCGCACGAACTCCGCAAAGCCGCCTTCGGCGGTTGCGAAGGTGAACAGCTTGTCGGTGGTTTCGACGAGCTTGCGAGCGAACGCCTGGCGCTCCGCCGCATAACTGTCGAGCAGGCTGTCGGGCGCCTGACCCTTGACCACGGCCGTGAGCTTCCAAGCCAGATTGATAGCGTCGAGGATCCCAGTGTTCATTCCCTGGCCACCGGCCGGGCTGTGGACATGGGCGGCGTCGCCTAGCAGAAACAC
Organism: Rhizobium rhizogenes NBRC 13257; assembly: GCF_000696095.1. GTDB lineage: Bacteria > Pseudomonadota > Alphaproteobacteria > Rhizobiales > Rhizobiaceae > Rhizobium > Rhizobium rhizogenes. Next base: position 33,580 of record NZ_BAYX01000019.1, read on the forward strand.
CCGCCCGCGTCGGAACTGGTCCGTGACGCGGTGGTGGACGCGGTACGTCGAGAACCAGTTGACCTTGTCCACCGTGACATTGAGGCCTCGAATGGCCTCTTGGCCCACATCTTCGAAGCTCAGGGTTTCGGGGTGTTCGGCGCGCTCACCGCGCACGGTTCCGATCAAACGGTACTGGTTAGTCTCGCCGTAAGGCATGACCAGCACAAAATCAGACTTATCCAGAGCCACATGGGCCTCGCCCGCAGGGTTCACACCGCTTGCCACAACGTCCGCGACGTAAAACAGCTGCTTATAGGTACCGCCCTCGAACCCACCGCCGATCTGGTGGCGGACGGGGGAGCGTGCCCCGTCGCAGCCAGCGAGGTAGGCAGCCGAAAAGGTTTCTTCATCCCCATCACGATGCCTCAGGATAGCGGTGACCTGGTCGCCCTTGTCTTCAAACGACAGCAATTCGGTCTGGCGCTCGACCTCGATCCCGAGGGCGCTAAGCCGCTCGACCAGCAGCCGTTCATGCCGGTCTTGGGGAAACACCAACACGAACGGGTAAGGCGAGATCTCTTCGCCCGCGTCAGCCAACTGGACCTGCGCCTGCCGCTTACCGCGAGCCCACATGTTCATTGCCGGGGTCTTGTAGCCCGCCTTAACGACGGCATCCGCCATGTCGATCTGGCGGTAGAATTCCAAGGTACGAGCCTGGACAGCCATGGCACGCGAGGTTTCGCCCGGGCCGCTGCTTTTATCGATGATCCGAATTTTAAGGCCCTGCTTCGTGAGCCAGAGCGCCAGGGCCAGGCCGGTCGGGCCCGCCCCGACGATGAGAACGTCTGTGGTTGTCATAGTTTTCTCCTTTTAATGACTTTTAGGTCATTAAAAGGTCAGTCCAGCCAAAAGTCAATGTCGCAGGTCAGCGCCAGATGCTGCCCGACTGCGGGAAGTTAGGCATTTCCGGCGGACTAAGCAGATTCCAACGATCTCGGCAGGCAAAAAGTGTTATGGATGCGAAGAAATGGAGTCCGCTTGTTAAGGCCGTTCGACACCAGTAAAGTCGTGGCCAAATAGCCCGCGAGCCGCCCATTCTAGAGCCCAAACCGCTGCCCTCCCCACCGATCCAGTGCTGCGCCGCTCGGATGAGTTATTTAGGTATCGATAGTTAGCCATCTGCTAGGGCTTTTCTTGCCATCTCGGGCCGGAATCGCTATATTTGACCGGATCTCGATAGAGGAAAGCCGATGTCTGAAACACAACTCTCCGTCCGCAGCACAAAGGCGAGAGACCTGGCCCATGCGATGGCGCGCCGCACCGGGCAGCCAATCAATAAGCTCGTCGAGCAGGCGCTCGAGCGCTACGATCTGGAACTGCGCCAACAGTCTGCTCGGGCGCCGATCGATGTCCTATCGGACTTGATGGCCGAGGGCCGGCGTGCTGTGCCGACCGGTACGACATCTGCGCATGACGATTTCTACGACGCATATGGTTTGCCACGATGATCGCTGTCGATACGTCGGTCATTCTGGCGATGGCCTTGGGAGAGCCGGAGGCCGAACGGTTCATATCATTGGTGGGTCGGGAGGCACTTGCAATCGGCTGGCCGACCCTGCTTGAGGCTCGAATGGTGCTGACAGGAAGAGGATTTCCAAATGCTTCGGACATCGTTGATCAGTTTATCCGGCTTCCAAACGTAACCGCGATTGCTTTCGACGAAAAGCATTATCGTGAAGCGGAACGAGCGTTCGATCGCTTCGGTAAAGGTCGCCATCCAGCCGCACTCAATATGGGCGACTGCTTTTCCTACGCTGTTGCCGCGGTCGCCAAGGCGCCGCTCCTGTTCAAGGGCCAGGATTTCGGCAGGACCGATGTGAAATGCCATCCCGCGTCGGCAAGCCAATGACACGCAAAGCCATCACCCAACCCGTCCCTGCCGATCCAGTGCAGCGTCGTGCCGAAGAACTCGATGCGATCCTTCCCTTCGACCGCCGCGACCAGCTGGCAACGCTGCTAACTGACGATGATGTCGCTACACTCAAGCATCTGGCAAACCAAGGCATGGGCGCCAATACGCTCAGGGCGCTTGCCTCCGATCTTGGCTACCTCGAGACCTGGTGCCGGCTTTCCACCGGCGCTCCCCTCCCCTGGCCTGCGCCCGAAAGCCTATTGCTCAAATTCGTCGCCCATCACCTCTGGGATCCGGCCGCGCGCGCCGAGGATTCGAGCCACGGCATGCCGGCACAGGTCGAGGACAGCTTGCGCGCCCAAGGGCTGCTCAGGGTCGACGGACCGCATGCACCCGACACAGTGCGCCGTCGCCTAACCTCCTGGTCGATCCTGACGCGCTGGCGCGGTTTAACCGGTGCGTTTTCGGCGCCGTCGCTGAAGACGGCGCTCAGGCTGGCCGTTCGCGCCGCGCCGCGGCAACGTCGCCGCAAGAGTAAAAAGGCGGTGACCGGCGATGTCCTGGCGAAACTGCTGGCGACCTGTGCCGGCGATCGTCTCGTCGATCGCCGCGATCGGGCGCTGCTGCTCCTCGCCTTCGCCTCCGGCGGTCGACGGCGGTCGGAAGTAGCCGGGTTGCGGGTCGAGGACCTGGTCGACGACGAGCCAGTACGCGCTGATCCCGCCGACGCAAACTCCCCTCCCCTGCCCTGCCTGACGATCCATCTTGGCCGCACGAAGACGACCACGGCCGATGACGATGAACAGGTGGTACTGATCGGCCGGTCGGTGATCGCCTTGAAGCAATGGCTGGCGCAGGCCAGGATCGAAACCGGACCGCTCTTCCGGCGCATCGACCAATGGGGCAATATCGATCGGCAGGCGTTGACACCGCAATCGGTCAACTTCATCCTCAAGGCACGCGTCAAGCAGGCTGGCCTAGACCCGGAGGCGTTTTCGGCGCACGGGCTCCGATCGGGATATCTCACTGAGGCGGCCAATCGTGGCGTCCCTCTGCCCGAGGCGATGCAGCAGTCCCTGCACAGGTCAGTGACGCAAGCGGCGCGCTATTACAACAATGCCGAACGGAAGAACGGACGCGCAGCGCGACTTGTCATTTGAACGATTTGGTGGCCAATGCGTCGATGCTGGACGATCATTTAGATCGGAGGGCAGATTTTTGCGGCCGCTCGCATGACGGGCCCCAACCGCCATGAGCAATAGATGATGTTGCTATAACTCACAAATATTGCGATAGTGAGTTATAGAAGGGATGCCTATAACTCATGAAATGGAACTGGACACAGCGAGGCTGGCCGCAATTCACCTATGATGCGGCCGCACTCGAGCCGCTCGAACGCCGATTTCTTCTGTCATCGGGGGAAGTAATCGGCGCTGTCCGCCATATCAGTGACGAGGAACGTAATCTACTGCGGATCGAGCTTTTAAGCGACGAAGCGGTGAAGACCTCGGAGATTGAGGGCGAGATGCTTGATCGATTGAGCGTGCAATCCTCACTGCGCCGGCAATTCGGCCTCGATGCCGACAACCGGCCAATAAAGCCGCAAGAGCGCGGAATCGCGGAAATGATGGTCGATGTGTACGATTCCTGGTCGGTCCCGCTCAATCACGAAACACTGTTTCGTTGGCACGACATGCTGATGACTGGAAACCGCCATATTGGAACGATCGGCGGATATCGGACCCATGACGATGCCATGCAGATTGTGTCCGGCCGCCTCGATCGTCCAACCGTCCACTATGAGGCCCCGCCATCGAGGCAGGTGCCAGCGGAAATGGCGGCTTATACGGAGTGGTTCAATAGATCGGCGCCGAAGGGTGAAATCCCCCTGCCCGCGCTGACACGGGCTGGCATAGGCCATCTGTATTTCGAAAGCATTCATCCGTTTGAGGATGGCAATGGTAGGCTTGGCCGAGCACTTACGGAAAAATCGCTTGCGCAAAATATAGGGCACCCAAGCCTGATTGCGCTTGCCTATACAATCGAGCATGGCCGCAAAGCCTACTACGACCAGCTCGAACGCCATCAGCGCACGCTCGATATCACCGAGTGGCTGGTTTACTTCGGCGAGACCATCCTTGAGGCGCAACAGACGACCCTGATGCGTGTGGCCTTCTACATCAGCAAGGCGCAATTCTACGATCGGTTCCGCGGCCAATTCAACGAGCGGCAGGAAAAGGCCGTTGCGCGCATGTTCCGCGAGGGCCCGACGGGCTTTAAGGGCGGGTTGAGCGCTGAGAATTATATTGCGATCACGCGGACCTCGCGAGCGACGGCTACGCGTGATCTTCATGATTTGGTGGAGAAAGGTGCGCTCACGCGCTCTGGTGAGCGTCGGCACACACGCTATGTGCTGAACCTGTGGGAGATTAATGGGACGGAATAACCACTATAGCTGGAATGCTGGGATAATGTCGTGCGAGTCCTCAGCTGATCAGATGCCGGCAGACCTTAAACGCGCTTGCCAATCCCATAGTGATAGTCGCGTGGCTTGCGAAGTCTGACGGCCAATTCACGTTCACGGTCTGTAATCGTTTCGCCTTTCGACCGTTGTGATGAAGCTTCCCGGATCTGTGCCGCGCCAAGATTGGGCACTCGGCGCGGCCGCGGTGGGTGATCAATTTGCCTGGCGATCGTTGTGTCGATTACTGCTGCGCAGGCGCGGATTTCTGAAGCTTGTCCTGAAGTTTCTTAACGAGCACCGGATCGTTCTGTGCAGCCGTTAGAATAGCCTTGTATTCGTCCACTGACATGCCCGGAGACGTCTGAACAGCCTGTACCATCTGTTTGCTTGCCTCGGTCTGTAGCTGTTGCTTCGCGGTCGGATCCGATGTTGCGCCGATCTTGGCCGAGTATTCCTGCCTGATTTTGTCCACCTGGAGATATGCGACCGTAAAAGCCTCGAGTTTTTGATCGCTCACGGTCGCAGCCGTACGATTGCTATCTGGTTGTCCTTGGGTAGGTTGCTTCTCCTGCGTTGCTTGCTGTGCGGACGCAGGACTGTTGAGAAACATCAAGCTCAAGACTGCAGCGGCAAACGGTGCGGCAGGGATATAACGAGTGATCATCTGAATTCCTCTCTCGTAGCGTGGGGGAGAACACCTCTTTGATGGCGTTGAGCGAACGGCGGCATGTCGCATTGATGTAGCCGTCGCTTAGGGTTGAAGAACGATCCGGCGACAATGTGGCCGTCAAACGTTTTCTATGGGGCGATAGCGCGGCGACCTGTTGACGGCCAAGCGGCGGCTTTGTGGCTGTCGCCAGTTAATCCGATGCTTGTTATCGCGGCATCCCGCTGCACGCGGCGGCAAGGTTTAACGACAACACCGGTCATACGATGGGCCGGTCGGTGTGTGAATAAGCATGGTGAAATACCCCCTGTGGCGCCCGCAAAAACAAACGTTTAGCGCACGTATCGGCGCCGGAACCCGGTACCGCATCACAGGTTGGCCATTTGATGAAACTGACGCCGCTCAATCTCCCGTAGCCAACATATCAACGTAGGCATGCGATAAAGGCCGCATGATGCCGGCCGCCGCACAATGGCGTTCGGTCCTCATTGCTGAACCTGACCGCTATGACGACGACGCAAGGAATTGACCAATGTCAAAAGCCGCGATAGTTCCAAGCGCTACGATAGGCCAGAGAACAGCAAATGTGATCGCGTCTCCGCTATTTTCGTATGGTGTACCTTCGAGAACAGCGAGATGATGCCCACCTGATCAAGTTAGATGCTGCAAGTGAGTTTGCCGCCAAGCGGCAGTTTATTAGCCCTCCGACGTCATTCTCGCACGGTGATTTCGACAAACCCAGCACGGGAGCAGTTGCCCCAGATTCCGGCCATCGAAGTTGGGCTGCGGCGATTGAGCGTATACTCACATTTCGACGATTTCCCCGGCTTCAGAGCACTGGTTTCTTTCCAGGATAGCTGCTCGTTGCCAGCGACCCGTCCCTTGATCAGGGTAGTGGCGCCCGACTTATCCCAACTCAACGTGGCGTTAAAATTATTATGATCGATCGACATGAAATGATCTACGCGGAAAGATAGTATCCTTTTTCCGTTTCGGACCGATCCCGAAAAACCGTCTTTCAATCTTTCAATCAAAGCCGCATTTGCTGCTTCAGCTGTATCGGATGCTCTCGTTCCATTGGGAGGCTCCATGTTTGCGGCGAGTGCCGTTTTGAACATGGTTTCGGCGGCCCTGCAGATTTTGACAGGAATTTTCCCGTGGGGGAATAGAATCATCAGCCGTTTTTGCGCGTCTGACTCCACCGCCTTTCGCACATTTTCGGAAAACCCATAACGCGAACCATACTGGATGATGCCGACGTCGATGCGGTTCTCCCAATTGCTACGCGATCTTCCCCTTCGAGTGTCACATTTTTTGACGAGGACTGAATTTGCGACATAGTAACCAAGCTGGACAGCCGCGTCGACCGGGCCGCTTCCATTCAAATGGGGACTACTCTCGAATAGGTATGTGGCAGAAGTTTCCCCTGCATGCGCGACGACAGGCAGCTGAGAAAACAGGCAAGCCAGCAGAATGAACATTCTTAGCAAAAGAGCCCCCGATTTATGAATGGTAACGATCTTGCCTCTCTTGCCGATGGCCCGGTGCAGCTAACGCATAACCCGAAGCTGGGAAGATTGCCGTGACGGCCGGATCCGTCAATCGCGTGATTGAAATTGGAGAAATCAGGTGCATTAGGCGGCCGAGAGATTCGTCTGCACTTGGTGTAATCCAGTCGCCGAAGGTCCTGTCATAAATACGGCCCTTCCGTTTTGGACTCTCGATTGACTATCATCTTCCATCAACCGCAAACCGATTACCTGACTATGGCTTTCAACCACCGAACAAAAGCCGCTCGAACATGCCGTTTGGACTCTCGAAGAATAGATCTTTGAACAATTTTGAAACAACACGTGGGCGCAAACCAACGCTCTCGTCGATCAGCACTACCGAGAATTTTTTTATTTCGATGGTGATTGTGCGCGTATCGTCGCAGCGACGATACGTCTCCGAATCGAGCGAATTGAAGCCATTCTGTGTGGCCCATGCAGCGATAGCCTGCGCCGTCATGACGTGTCCTATTGCGGAGATGAAGACGGCGACCATGCACGTTCAAATCATTCCGCTACTCAGTGAATAGCTTGGGTGAATCAAAGAGATCCAGTGCCAAATTGACCAGGCCGTAAATTGTCTGAGGGCTGTTGCATGTTAGACTCACGTCTAAGGGCACGTGGCAGGCTTGCCGGCAATCCCGGGTGTGAATAAGCAGGGTGAAATAACCCCTGTCACGCCCGCAAAAACAAACGTTTAGCGCACGTATCGGCGCCGGAACCCGGCGCCGCATCACATAGGGTTTTGCCTACCCTACCCCTTTGGGCAGCCTATACCCTCGGCGATGGTGGTTGTATCGTTGGGCTGTTCACTACCCGGTGAACTTCTCTACGCCAGGCGTCCACGCCCCCAACCTGAAGACGCCTGGCGGCCCTCTTAGATCGCAAGCCGACGGGGCTTCTGACGGAGCTCGAGTTTCGATAATTTATCCTTGCAATTGTGGAGCTGCACTCCATAAATGCAAGGATGATTGAGCGCCGAATTACCGCTTGTGCGGCGCCTTGAGCCTTGGCATGCGAACGTTGGCAAACACCTGGTCAAGTCACCACGGGTCTACGTTCGTGACAGCGGCATCACGCATACCCTGCTCGGACTGACCACCCAGGAGGACCTGCTCGGTCACCCGGTGGTTGGCGCAAGCTGGGAAGGGTTCGTGATCGAGACGTTGATAGCCGCAGCACCGGCCGGAACCGAGAGCAATTTCTATCGGACGTCGGCGGGCGCGGAGATCGACCTACTTCTCATCCCGCCAGGCGTAGTCCTTGGGCTATCGAAATCAAGCGCAGCCTGACACCGAAACTTGAGAAAGGCTTCTATCTTGCCTGCGAGGATATCGATCCGGCGCGGCGGATTGTCGTCTATCCCAGACAAGAGGTTTTTCCGCTGAAGAACGGTATCGAAGCGATGCCCCCCGCCTCGCTAGGAAAAAGCCTGCTTGATCTCCTTTAGGAGAAATGGCTTTTGTGGAGAGCCATGACATCAGTCATTACGACGTCTGCGCCACACGTTTACGCATCGAAATAGATGCGTGGCGCTTTCTTAGATCCCCGAACATGCTTATGCCTTGAAGCGATCGAAAGCGGTCAGATGCTGGATGGGTGGGTCGGCCTCCTCCCAGCGGTAGATCTCCGAGCGTAGGTAATGCAGTTCGTCACGCAACGCGTCCTCGTCGATTTCGATCCACCAGGACTTCGGCCGGCCATCGCTGCCATCGGACCAGCGATATCCCCTGCCCTTCAGATGATCCTTCATCTCGAACGGACTATGCTCGGCAAAAATACGAACCCGTGACTGCCCGCTGGTGCGGACCAACTCCGCGAATGGCGTCTCTTCCTCCCCCACATTGCGGTCAAGAACCTCAAGCAGCGCGAAACAATCGTCGATGGCGCGATGGCCGTCATGAAAATAGCCGGCCTGCCCAATCAAATATCCAAGCTTGGTGCCCTCAAAGCCGCGGGCATTCCAGTCAATTTCAGAAACCGAGCAGGCCCAGGCTTTGGTGGCAAAGACATTTGAAAGCGCTTCACAGAACGGCCGATCGAAGCCGGCATTGTGCGCTATTACCAGATCCGCCGGCACCACCATTCTGCGGACCTGCTGCATGTCGATCATCTGACCCTCGACCATCTCATCGGTAATGCCGGTGAGCCGGGTGATTTCGGGAGGGATTGGCGTGCCCGGTTGTTGCAACCCGCCATAGACGCCGATGACATCGCCGATGTGGCCAAAATCATCGAATGTGAAAGCAACCAGACCGATTTCGATGATCTCATCATTGCGATGATTGAGACCGGTCGTCTCGGTATCGAGGATCACGCCAACCCGCTGGAACTCCGGACGCCTGCTGACTGCGATCTTCCTTGGTACAAGCTTGCGAAGAATGCGGTACTGGCCGCCATCCTCGAGTTTGCGCACCATCTCTTCGTCCGCGAGAGAGGCAGGCACTGGCAACGATCGGCTCTTCCGGGCAGGCGCTTCACGCGGTTGCAATCGTGCCTCAACCGGCTTCGCAAACATGTCGAGTTGAGGGTCCATGCGAGCTTTCGATGATTGATGATCAGGCTTTAGAATAGAAAACAGTCAAACACCGGGCAACACACAATGCAGCTTTTGCACCGTTGCAGGTAGATGCTCCCATCATTTAGAGCTGTTGTGCGGCCAAGGCGGTGAGCAGCGATGGGCATATGCCACCGAAGTAAAGAAGTTGATCGGCGAGACCAGTACGCTTCAGGCGTTTTGCCTTCACTAAGCCTTGGGCTCGCCAGGCATGAGTGCAAGCAACATCGGCCCAGGGGAGGACTCGCCCTTTTCGGCCCGTCGCGTCAGATCACATAAATAATCGCCGCCCGAAATGATATCGTCTTTTTACGGCTCACAACCAGAGAGCCAAAAGGACTCCAATAGTCCCTGTCAACCTTCATAAGGGCGATGTCACGTTGTCTGCAGCTTAACGGTTGAGGGATAATTGGGCGAGGATGAGCTCGACGACGATCAGTTACAAGAATCACCGCTTTTCACCGTAGATCATCGCCCATGCGGTGTGGCTGTATTTCCGGTTTCCGTTGAGCCTACGGTTGGTCGAGGAAATGCTGTTGGAGCGGGGCGTTGTCGTATCGTACGAAACGATCCGGCGATGGGGCTTCAAATTCGGGGCGGCTTACGCCAAGCAGTTGCGCAGAAAGAAGCCGTCGCAAAAGGATATCTGGCATTTGGACGAGGTCCTGATTTCCATCGGTGGCCGAAAACATTGGCTTTGGCGCGCGGTTGACCAGGACGGCTACGTTCTCGACGAGATCGTCCAGGCTCGCCGCGATACCAAGGCTGCCAAGCGATTGCTGGTCGGACTGTTAAAGAAGCAAGGCGTGTCGCCGAAGCGCATCGTCAGCGACAAACAGCGCTCATACGGAGCGGCAAGACGCAATGTCATGCCCGGCGTCGAACATCGATCCCACAAGGGCCTGAACAATCGCGCGGAAAATTCTCACGCACCACTTCGGAAACGAGAACGGATGATGCAGGGATTTCGATCCGTCGGCGGCTTGCAACGTTTCATCTCGGTCTTTTCAGCAATCAGAAATCTTTTCGTCCCGGCGCACCAGAAACACTCAGCCCTCGCCACCCACATTCATCGCATCTGCGCAATGGCGCATTGGAAAGCCGTGACCGGCGCAACTGCGTAAGTTCATCGGCAAACACCTTGACGGGGATTAAGCGAACAACGTGACATCGCCGGTGCCGTCCTTGCCATGCAGGTCGACTGCAGCCTTGATTGCTTCGGCATCGCTCAGGGATTCCCAGCCGTCGACAATGGTGTAGTCAGTGCTCATGCTCGTCTCCTTCGGTTTGATGGGTTGTTTCCGCATCTGCAGGTGCCCCCTACCCTGCAGTCTCTTCGTCATCGCCGGTCAGGACCTGGATCAGGGCAAAGGTTCGGGTTCTGAGCCGCGGCGGAAGCCGCAGGATCTCTTCGACGAAGCGCCGACCTTCGCTTGTTGCCAGGTAAGCGATACGCTCATCGATCTCAGGCAAGCCGCCATTCACCAGTTCTGATCCAGCCTGCGGCAGACCATCGTAGAAGCGGGAGATCGGAACGTTCAGGCAGTTGGCGATCTCGTAGAGCACCGAGGCGCTCATGCGGTTCTTGCCGCTCTCGTATTTCTGGATCTGCTGATAGCTCAAATCCACCTTATGGCCGAGCTCTGTCTGCGACAGGTTGGAATGGATCCGGATGATCCGAAGTTGCTGGCCGACATGGCGGTCGATCGGGTGGATCGAGGGGGTGTCGATATCCCTGCCCGCTGAGCGCGGGAAGTGGGAGTGTTTGACGAAGGCTTCTGCTGCTCGATCATCCATCGATGTCATCCCCGCATTCAAGAGTTTCATGCGGTGCGCCCCCGATGAAAAATCTCGCTCAACCTGACTGATCGGGGAGTTGGAAACCGTACGAGACGGCCCTATGGCCTTTAGTTCGGAGAACCTGGACATACGCCACAGGCTCCCCGACCTGAAGGTCAAGGAGTGCGATGTCGTTCGGCCGACATCAACCGCTCGTAGGGGTTTCCACGCCCCAGGGCAGCGCGTACTGCCCCGCGCAATTTATAGCCAGTTCCTTCTTGTTTGCCAATAGGATGGTTGGCGACTCAGTGGCTGTAACGGCATTTTGATTTCAGGCAGGAGTAGGGTCATATATTGGGTATGACAAAGCAGACGACGCAGAGAGTTTCAGGCAAGGGCGATAAAGCCTCTTCGGGTGCGTACAAGAGTGCCGGAACGCTTTCCGATGGCGTTGTTATTCTCACCCCAAAAAGCAAACCCACACACTTTACCTCCCGAGAGATCAAGACGACGATCGAAAAGGTAAGGCGTGATGCTTCAACGGGCCGTTTTCTTGATGTCACGGACCTCAAGAAATAAATGGCAGGCGAAAATCGACCGTGTTGCACGGATCAGATCGGAACCAGTATTTAGCCTTTGAGCAAATGATCAGCTGACACGCTCGTAGTTTGCCCGTCCGAAGTCGGACATGCGGTTCAGCGCGTTGGCGGCGATGTGCGTTTCGGTGGTCTGGCTTTCGATGCTTCTGGCGTGCAGGCGATCGCCGATGACCGACTACCAGCGCCTTATCTGAGTTTCGATCCGGATCTCTGATTGTAGCCGGTCGCGGCCTGCCAGGCCATCCGGCCGTGTTTGGCGATATGCTGGTTCCGCTGCCAATTGCCGCCGGGAACAGCGTTCTTCGGAGGCGGGACGACGACATCGTATCCGAAAGCGGCCGCCAGGCAATCTGAAACGCCAGAGCCATCATAGGCGCCGTCTGCCAGAAACCAAGCTACCGGTGCATCGACACGCTTGAGAAGACTTGGAAGCGCGGTCTCGTCGCCAACGTGCTCGGTCGTCAGTTCCGATGCGAGAATGTCTCCGCTGTCAGGATCGAGGACAAGGTGCAGCCTTTCGCCAGGTCTTACGAGCGCCTTTGGCACCGTGCTTGTGACCGTTCCAGCCAACCTCGCTGTGAACCTTCAGTCCTGTGCTGTCCACAATCAGAGTGATCGGCTTGTCGGGCGCACGGCTCTTTTGCGCCGCCTTCAAGCCCATGCCGCGCCGAGAAAGGGTCGAGAAATCCGGCACCGGCAGGGCCAACCCCATCAGCTTTGCAATCGACCGCATGAAGCCTTGGGTCTGGCGCAGCGGCAGGCTGAACGCAACTCGCAGGGTCAGGCAGATCTCGATCGCAAGATCGGAATACCTGCGCTGTCCGCCTGGCGTCTGGCGCCGTGCCGCCATCCATTCTTGCGCGACATCCTCCGAAACCCAGATCGTCAGATCATCTCGACGGCGAAGGCTCTCATTATACGCCGGCCAGTTCGTAACCCGGTACCGCCCCTTCTGGAATTTGCCATGACGGCTATCGTGAAATTTGTAGGGCATCGGACCGGCTCACAGTGTAGAAAAATTCGGCAATAGCTC
>NZ_BAYX01000018.1 GCF_000696095.1 Rhizobium rhizogenes NBRC 13257
AAGGTTGATTATTTCGGATAACCAGCCTTGGTCATTTCGCGTGTGGTCAGCTGTTGCGCAGCCTTGAGGGCGGCATCGACGGTGATCTGGCCGGCAAGGGCAGCAGAGAACTGCTGGCCGACGGCGGTGCCGATGCCCTGGAATTCAGGGATGGCCACGAACTGGACGCCAACATACGGGACCGGCTTGACGGTCGGGTGGGTCGGATCGGCCGAGTTGATCGAGTCGAGCGTCATCTTGGCGAAGGGAGCCGCCTTCTGGTAATCCGCATTCGCATAGAGCGAGGAACGGGTGCCGGGAGGTGCATTCAGCCAGCCTTCCTTCTGGGCGACAAGGTTGGTGTAGTCCTTGCCGGTTGCCCAGGCGATGAACTTCTCGGCGGATTCGGTCTTCTTCGAGGAAGCCGGGATGGCGAGGTTCCATGCCCAAAGCCAGTTGCCGCGCTTGCCGAGGCCGTTGTCTGGCGCCAGGGCGAAGCCGACCTTGTCGGCAACCTTCGATTCCTTCGGGTCGGACACGAACGAGGCAGCAACCGTCGCGTCGATCCACATGCCGCACTTGCCGGTCTGGAACAGCGAGAGGTTCTCGTTGAAGCCGTTGGACGAAGCACCCGGAGGGCCGGCATCCTTCATCAGCTTGACGTAGAAGTCGAGCGTGCTCTTCCATTCCGGCTGATCGAACTGCGGCTTCCACTTCTCATCGAACCAGCGGGCACCGAAGGAGTTCGCCGTTGCCGTCAGGAACGCCATGTTCTCGCCCCAGCCGGCCTTGCCGCGAAGGCAGATGCCGTAGACTTCATGGCTCTTGTCGGTGATCTTGCGGGCAGCATCCGCAATGAAGGTCCAGGTCGGCGCGTCCGGCATCTTCAGGCCGGCCTTGTCGAACAGGTCCTTGCGGTACATCACCATCGAGCTTTCGCCATAGAACGGCGCGGCGTAAAGCTTGCCGTCCGTGGTCAGGCCGCTGCGGATAGCCGGGAGAAGATCGTCGACATCGTAGGTCTTGTCGGCGCTGAGCTTGTCGAGCGGCGCCAGCCAGCCGAGCTTACTCCAGATCGGCACTTCATAGGTGCCGATCGTCAGCACGTCATACTGACCGCCCTTGGTGGCGATGTCGGTCGTGACCTTCTGGCGCAGGACGTTTTCCTCGAGCGTGACCCATTGCAGGTCGATGCCGGGGTTCTTCGCTTTGAAGTCGTCCGTAAGCTTCTGCATACGGATCATGTCGCCGTTGTTAACGGTGGCAATCGTGAGGGTTTCGGCGGACGCCATTCCGGCAAACATCAGGGCCGAGCAGGCGCTCAGCAGAAAGGTTTTCAATTTCATATCTTCCTCCCCAGAAGATCAAACTTGAGCATTCGCTTCGCTCATGGGCAATTACTCATCCCTTGCGACAAAATGTCAATGCGGATTCGTTGCTGCGATGCCGAACATGCAACTCATCTATTTGTTTTTATGCTGTTATTTTTTGCTCAGTTCTTGAGCAGAAATTCGGCGGTAGCCTCGTCGGTGATCAAACCATTGATCTGATGGCCGGTTACGGCGGCCCTGATCGCCTCGAACTTGCGTTTGCCCTTGGCTATTCCGATGACGGAAGACGTATCGCGCGGCGGAATGGAGGCGCTGGCAACGCGGTCGTTGACGGCATCCGACATCAGCTTTCCGTCGCCGTCGAAAACCCAGCCGCAGATCTCGCCCGCCGCGCCACGCTTCATCAGCGCCATCATCTCGTCTTTCTCGAGAAATCCGTCGAGGCAAAGCGGCGCCTCGATGCCCAACTCGCCGACGCCGACGAAGGTGACGTCGGCCTGCGCGCTGATATCGAGCGTCGAGCGCACCAGCGCCTGCGCATGCAGCAGCTCGCGCTCCTCGGCAGAGGAGACGAGCACCGGCAGCGGCATGGGATAGTGCCGCGCCTTGATCGCGTCGGCCATGCTGAAGATGACGTTGTAATAGGCAGCCGAACCATCCGGGCCGATATTGCCGGTCAACGACACGATGCGGTGCTGTGGACATTCGATCGCCGGCAACTGATCGACCGCGGCCTTCAGCGTGCGCCCTGTACCGATCGCAAGCACGATCGGATCGCTGCGCTTCAGCCAGCGCTCGATTTCGGCAGCCCCCGCCTCAGCAATACCCACTGTGGACGATGTCCCGTCGGGATCGCTCGGCACCACCTCGATATGCTTGAGTTTGTATTTCTCGCGCAGCGCGGCGCCATATTCGAGGCATGCAGCGATCGGGTGATCCAGCCGCACCTTGATCAGCCGCTCGGCAACAGCCAGCGACACCAGCCGCTGCGCCGACTGCCGGGAGATTCCCATGGCCATGGCGATCTCGTCCTGCGTCCGCCCGGCCACATAATACAGCCAGCCGGCCCGCGCCGCGTCATCAAGCCGCCCTTGGGAATCCAACTTCCTGGCCATCACAGTCCTTTTCGAAAACAGCGCCTCTTGCCCAGGCCAAACGACCTAGCGCAATCGCTCATTCAGTTTCCGGCGGGATGACGCCCTTGGTCAAGGTGAAACAACCATAGAAGCGGCGCTCGCCGGTCTGGATCACGCAATAGGCTTCTTTCGCCCGCTCATAGAAGGCGTAGCGTTCGACGGGCACGAGCGGCCAGTGCTTGCCCTCGGCACGATCGATCGCCGCCTGCACTTCATGCTGAACCTTCGGCATTTCCTCCGGCGCACCCACCACTTCCATGCGTGTCGCAGCATCGTCGATGAAGGTATCGAGCGGCATCAGCGACAGCAGCGCCTCGACCGCCTCGGCCGCCGACACGTTGTCGATCCTCAGAAGATGGCCGAGCATCGTCTGCTGCGCAACCGACTCGGCGGGGAAATTGGTGTCGACGACGACAAGCATGTCGCCATGCCCCATCGATGCCAGCGCGTGCAGCACGTCCGCGTTCAACCGCGGCGAAATTCCCTTCAGCATGAAAGCCTCCTCCAGTGCGTAACCGGCGACGGCCCTGCCCTCGCCCTCTTCTCTTTGGGAGCAAACAAGTAATCGTGGTCACGATCTCTGTCCATAGCCGCCGTGAACGTTATCGGCTGGAGAATCTCGGGATCAGAAAAGCGCTTCTCATCCTGGCTTATTTCAGCCTTTATTGACCAGATAGGTTCGGCGGCGTTAACTGAAGCACAGGCACTGGTTGCGAGGGCAAGTGAGAATTCTTCTGGTTGAGGACGATGAAACGATCGGCAGCGCGGTTCGCGACCATATCGCGGCAACCACCCACGCCGTCGACTGGGTGAAGAACCTCGCGGACGCGACGGAGGTCACCAGCGCCGTAAAGTACGGCCTTATCCTGCTCGACCTGCAACTGCCCGACGGCGTCGGCATCGATTTCCTGAAGAAATTGCGACGCAAACCGGATGAGACACCGGTGATCATCCTCACTGCCCGCGACCAGATTTCCGACCGCATCGAGGGATTGAACAGCGGCGCCGACGATTACCTCGTCAAACCGTTTAACCTGGGCGAACTCTCCGCCCGCATCCTGGCGGTGGCCCGGCGCTACAGCGGCAGCCCGCAGCCGACCATCCGCTTTGCCGATCTGGAGATCGATCAGCCGCAACGGCGGGTCCGGCTGGATGGCAAGGATGTCGTGCTCACCGGCCGCGAATGGGCCGTGCTCGACCTCCTGGTGACGCGGCCGGGCGCCATCATCTCGAAGGACCAGATCGAGGAGGCGCTCTATGCCTTCGGCTCCGAAATCGAGAGCAACACCGTGGAGGTCTACGTCAGCCGCCTGCGCAAGAAGATCGGCAAAGATCGCATCCGCACGGCCCGCGGCGTCGGCTATTGCCTGGGTGAAAGATGACCCTGCGTCCCACCAGCATCACCCGCCGCCTGATTGCGGCACTCACGGGTACGGTCGTCGTGTTCTGGCTGATCGCCGTCGGGATCGGCGTCTATGTCGTCAACCATGAGCTTTCCGAAACCTTCGACGGCGCGCTGCAGGAAACCGCCGAACGGCTGATGCCGCTGGTGGTCGACGATCTCGCCAATCGTGATCCTTCCAGCGATCCGCAAAGCCTCGAGGAGCTGAACAAGGGACTGAACCGGGAATACCTGACCTATCAGGTGCTCGACGCCTCGGGTAAGGTCATCCTGCATTCGCACGACGCGCCGCCGATAGCCTATGAGGTGCCCCTGAAGATCGGTTTCCATAACACGCCGAAATACCGGATCTACACCGAATCCTCGATGAACGGCACGATCTTCCTGCATGTGGCCGACGCCTTCAAGAACCGGCGGGAAGCATCGCGCGAGAGCGGCGTCGCCCTGCTATGGCCGCTGCTCGCCCTCATCCCGGCCAGTATTCTCGCCATATGGTTCGCCGTCGGCCGATCGCTGCGGCCGATCGACCGGTTGCGCTCGGACATCGCCACCAAGGATGGCGGCAACATGGTCCCGTTGGAAAGCGACACGCTGCCGCGCGAGCTCCAGCCGATCGCCCGCTCGGTCAACCTGCTGCTCGAGCGGCTGCGCTCGGCGCTTGAAGCCGAGCGGGAATTCACCGCCAACAGCGCCCATGAACTTCGCACCCCGATCGCCGGCGCACTCGCCCAGACACAGCGCCTGATCGCAGAGCTGCCGGCGGGGCCGCTTGTCGAACGCGCCGGCCGGATCGAAACCTCGCTCTCCAACCTCGGACGACTGGCGGAGAAATTGTTGCAGCTCTCCCGCGCCCAGGCCGGGATTGGCACCGGCGACAAACCCGTAGACCTGATGGCCGTCATCGAAACCATCATCGGCGACTATGATCGCGACACCGGCACCGCCGGCCGCATCCTCCTGGAAAGCAACCCGGACGAGACGCTGATCCGCAACGTCGATATCGACGCCTTCGCCATCGTCATGCGCAATCTGATCGAGAATGCGCTGATCCACGGCCCGACCGACGACGAAGTGACTGTCAAGGTCGACGGCGACGTCATCCGCATCCTGAACGGCGGCCATGCGCTTTCCCTGGAGGAACTCGCCGGCCTGAAGAAACGCTTCTGGCGCGGCAAGACAAAAGCCTCCGGCTCCGGCCTCGGCCTTGCCATCGCCGAGCGCATCGTCGGACAGATCGGTGGCCGTCTCGATCTCCTGTCGCCCGCCGCCGGCCGAGCGGATGGTTTCGAAGCCCGGATCACCTTGCCTTCGGCCTGATCGCGCCTCGACGGAAGCCGCGCTTATTGGCCTTGCAAAGAACGGCAAAGGGTGCGAGCAAGTGCCGCATGTTTCCTGCGGGTCAAGTTTTATGATCGTTTCCTTCGACATTGGCGGCACCGCCATCAAGGGCGGTATCGCCCACTCCGTGACGGATATCACCCCGCTTGCCCGGCGCCCGACGCCGAAAGATGATTTCAGCGAATTCGTCGCGGCCCTGCGAGCCGTCATCACTGAGGCCGGTGAGAAGCCGGACTGCCTCTCCTTTTCCATCGCCGGCGTCGTCGATCCCGATACCCAGGCGCTGACCTGCGCCAATATTCCCTGCATCCACGGCCGGCGTCTTGCCGCCGAGCTGGAAGCGGAACTCGGCTATCCCGTCCTGATCGCCAACGATGCCGATTGCTTCGCCATGGCGGAGGCCATGTCCGGCGCGGGGCGCGGCCATCGCATCGTCCTCGGCGCCATTCTCGGCACCGGCGTTGGCGGCGGCCTGGTGGCCGATGGCCGCCTCGTCAACGCCGCCGGCGGCTTTGCCGGCGAGTGGGGACACGGCCCGATCATCGCCTCCTTCGCCGGCAATCCGCCGGTCGCCATCCCGGCCTATCCCTGCGGCTGCGGCCAGAAGGGCTGCGTCGACACCGTGGGCGGCGCCCGTGGCGTCGAGCGCCTGCACAAGACCCTGCACGGCCTGGAATTTTCCAGCGAGGAGATCATCGGCCAATGGCTGGAAGGCGACGCCAATGCGGCGCGAACGATCGAGGTCCTGGTCGATCTCGTCGCCTCGCCGCTGGCTCTGACCGTCAATATCACCGGCGCCACCATCGTTCCCGTCGGCGGCGGCCTTTCCAATGTCGAACCGCTGCTGGAGCGGCTGGACGCGGCAGTGCGAACCCGCATCCTGCGCAAGTTCGACCGCCCGCTCGTCGTGCCGAGCGAATGCAAGCTCGAGCCCGGCCTGATCGGCGCGGCCCTGCTGGGGCTGAAATTCGTCGAGGAGCGGAACCATGCTGCTTGAGGTCTGCGTTGAGGATATCGCCGGCCTTGCCGCCGCCATCGCCGGCGGCGCCGATCGCATCGAGCTCTGCAGCGCCCTTGCCGTCGGCGGTCTGACACCGAGCGCCGGGCTGATGGCAGCGGCGGCAAAGGCACCCATTCCCGCCTACGCCATGATCCGCCCGCGCGCCGGCAGTTTTGTCTACTCCACCGATGAGCTTGCCGTCATGAAGGGCGATATCGATGCCATCAGGCATGCGGGACTGCCCGGCGTCGTGCTTGGTGCCTCACTGCCGGATGGCCGCCTCGATCGCGAAATGCTCACCGCGCTCGTCACCCATGCTGGAGGTCTCGGCAAGACATTGCACCGCGCCTTCGATCTCGTTCCCGATATCGAGGAAGCGGTGGAACTGGCCATCTCTCTCGGCTTCGAACGCATCCTGACCTCAGGCTGCGCGAAGACAGCCGTGGACGGCATCGCCGTCCTCGAACAAGCCATCACCATCGCCGCCGGCCGCATCTCGATCATGCCCGGTTCGGGCGTCAATATCGGGACGATCGGCGCGCTATGGCCGCGACTGACGATCAGCGAAGTGCATGCCTCCTGCTCTGTCGCCGAAACCGAAACGGATGAGCGTCTGCTCGCCTTCGGCTTTTCCGTACCCACGACGCGCCGCACGGACGCCGCGTCCGTCAGGGCGCTCAAGGCGCATTTTGCTTGAATGGCAACTGCGAATTGACAAAGAAACGTAGAATGATCAATCGTTCATAAACGTATATTCTGTAGCTATAGCGTAGCTGCGGAATGCCAAGCCATTGCAGTTAAGCAGATTTCTCCGGAGTAGCTGTAGATCTAAACCATGTCGGTGGCGCCACCTCGCAAGAAAAGCAAGGCTGTCTTTTGGATTGCGGCGATCGTCATCGGCTCGATCATTTTGGCGACGGCGCTACTTGCGAATGACATGCGCAATCTCCGGACGCTCGACACCCGCTACCAGCTGAACCTGTTTAGCCCGCCGGCGCATCCGCCGCCAGTCCCTGCGGTAGCCGCAGCCGCCCCGCAAGCCGCCAACGTCACCCATCCCGCGCCGACCCCGGCCGCCACATCAGCGCCCGCACCCGCCAAGCCCGTCAAAGCGGTGCCGGCTGTACAGACAACGAAACCGGTGCATGCCCGATCCTCGTCCCATATACTCGACCCGCCCGTCGACGCCCTGCGCGGCGCGTTCGTGCGAAGCTGGCGCATATCCGGGCAGACGCTCTGCGCCGACCTGACAAAATCCGGCCTGCCGGTCGGGGAATGGAAGCAGAGCGCGCTGGGCGTCGGCACATTCGAATGCAGCCACCAGATCCAGAAGGGCGACTTCGGAAACCCGAGCGCCGCGTCATTCTTCATTATCGCCCGCGGCACACCAACCGGTGATCTCGACAATGTCCGCATCAAGGTAATCATGCCCGACAATGCCGACGGCCGTGCCGTCGGCGAGACCTTCATCGACGCCATGGTCATGCTGCTGACGGAAACCCACTGGCTTGATTTCCAGGCCGCACTCGACGCGATCGGCAAGCTGCAGGACGTGACACAAGAGCATTTCGGCGCCAAGCTCAGCTTTTTCCGCGAATTCCAGAACGACAGGAACTTCAACCTTCAACTGGAGCTGCGCAGGACGACGCCGGAACAGATCCGCACGGCAATCGTCTTCGACAGGGCACGATGGACGCTCCGGTCGGTCCCGCCCGGCAACTAGCGAAACTGGCGACAGAAATTCCCCGCCGCACGTGCGACCAAGCGTCTCCATGAGCCTGCTTTTTGTTGCAGTGCGCCTTCGATGGTGATCATATGGACTTGAATTCGATGGCCGGTGCAAAGCCGGCCGACCACAGCATGATTCCCAGAAATGCGAAACGGTTCTTGGGTCGGATCATGCACCAGCATTGACGCGCCGGGCCTCCCATCCGGCCGTGGAAAGTCATAGCATTCCCATGGACACGCCAGATACCGCCCCGCAAGGCCAGACCTTCGCGATCGATCGTGACCCTCGTCTGCGCTACATCATCCCCGCCGTGGTCGCCGTCGCATTCCTGATGGAACAGCTTGATTCGACGATCCTCATCACCGCCGTTCCTGACATCGCCAGAAGCCTTGGCACCACGCCCGTCCGCATGAACCTCGCAGTCACGACCTATATCCTGACGCTCGCCATGTTCATCCCGGTGAGCGGCTGGTTCGCCGACCGTTTCGGCGCTAGGCGCATCTTCGCCCTGTCGCTCTTCATCTTCACGATCGGCTCGATCCTCTGCGGCCTGGCGACAAGCCTGCCGATGCTGATCGCCACCCGCGCCCTGCAGGGCCTCGGCGGCGCAATGATGACCCCCGTCGGCCGCCTCATCCTCATCCGCAGCTTCCCGCGCAGCCAGCTCGTCACGGCAATGACCTACATGACATTGCCGGCCATCATCGGTCCGGTGATCGGGCCGCTTCTGGGCGGCTTTCTGACGACCTACCTCTCCTGGCGCTGGATCTTCTGGGTCAACCTGCCCTTCGGCATCATCGGCATGGCGATGGCGCTGAAATATATCGAGGACACCGTCCGCGACACGTCGCTCAAATTCGACTTTCCAGGCTTCATCATGGTCGGCGTCGGCTGCCTGCTGCTGCAGTATGGCATCGAGAATATCGGCCGCCCGGCGATCCCCATCTGGGCCATCGTCGCAGTACTTACCGCCGCCGGTCTGCTTCTCGTCGGCTTTGTCCGCTATGCCAGGACGGCGGAATCGCCGGCGGTCGATCTGACCCTGTTCAAGTTGCGCACGTTCCGCGTCGGCACGCTTGCCGGCGGCATTTGTCGCGTCGGTCTCAACGGCGTGCCCTTCCTGCTGCCCCTCATGCTGCAGGTCGGCTTCGGCCTCAGCCCGATCGTCTCGGGCACACTGACATTCGTCAGCGCCCTCAGTTCGCTTGCCGTGCGTCCAGTCTCGTCGAAGATGCTGCGGCTGTTCGGTTTCGATCGCGTGCTGACCGCGAGCGCCATTTTCGGCGCCACCATCGTCGCCGGCTTCGCCCTGATCGGGCCGGATACGCCGCACTGGGTCATCATCGTCTATGTCTTCATCTTCGGCCTGGCGCGTGCCTCGCAGTTCATGACCTCCAACACGCTATCCTACTCTGATACTCCGGCCGCCCAGCTCAGCCGCGCGACCAGCCTCGGCGGCGTGCTGCAGCAGTTAAGCGTCAGCTTCGGCGTCTCCATCGCAGCAATGCTGCTCGGCCTGGTCACGCTGGACGGTTCCGCGCTAACGCCGGAAAAATTCCATATGGCCTTTCTGCTGATGGCGGTGATCCCGCTGCTCGGCCTGCCGGGCTTCCTGAAGCTGCGGCCCGAAGACGGCCGACAGGTCAGCGGCCATTACCGCCGGTCGAAGGAAGCGGCGTAAGGTCTCACGCCCTCAGGCTGCGACGGAAGACAGGCGCGGATGGGCCAGATGCTCGCGCAACACCAGACCGGTGCTGTCGACTTCCTGCATCAGCACATCGTAGCTCCAGAGATCGGCAAGGTGTTGCAACACGCGCTTGGCGTCAGCATCCTCCAGAAAGCCGCCGTTCAGCACGGTATGCTTGACCAATAGCCTGCGGTCGCCGGCGAGATCGACATCGACGATCTCGATATGCGGATCGATCCAGCCGACATCATATTGCCGCGCCAGCTCGCGCCGGATGCGACGATAGCCGCGCTCGTCGTGGATTGCCGCCACCCGAAGCCCCTCCTCCTCTTCCGGATCGTCGGTGAGGTGGAACATCCGCATCTTGCGCATCAGATGCGGGCTGAGGAACTGCGACACGAAACTTTCGTCGCGATAGTTGGCCCAGAGATCGCGCAGCACCGCCATGGCGTCGCCGGTGCCAGCAATATCGGGGAACCAAAGCCGGTCCTCTTCCTTCGGCTTGGTCACGATCCGCTCGATGTCCTGCATCATCGCAAAGCCGAGTGCGTAGGGGTTGAGGCCGGAATAGCGCTGATCGTTGAAGGACGGTTGGAAGACCACATTGGTGTGGGATTTCAGGAATTCGAGAAAATCGCCGTCGCCAATGCCGCCGAGCTCGTGCAGCCGCGTCATGATGCGGTAATGCACATAGGTCGCCGTGCCCTCGTTCATCACCTTGGTCTGGCTTTGCGGATAGAAATACTGGGCGACATGACGGACGATGCGCAGGATCTCCCGCTGCCAGGGCTTCAGGCGCGGGGCCATCTTTTCGAGGAAATAAAGGACGTTTTCCTGCGGCAGACCGGCCAGCGAACGCCGGCGTTCGAAGTCCAGGTCGGGCATGACCTTGCCCTTTCCAACCGGAACGGTGCGCCAGAGATCGTTGAAGATCCGCTCATCATATTCGCGGCGCTCGCGCTCGCGCGTTTCCTCCTCGCGCAAGCTCGGCGTTTTCCTGCCGGCATAGCGATGGACGCCGTGCGACATCAGCGCATGCGCGGCATCCAGCGTCCGCTCGACAGCGGCGTGGCCGTAGCGCTCCTCGCATCGGGTAATATAGCCCTTGGCGAAGTTCAGATATTCGAGAATGCCCTCGGCATCCGTCCAGAGCTTGAAGAGGTAATTGTTCTTGAAGAAGTGATTATGACCGAAGGCGGCGTGCGCAATCACCAGCGCCTGCATCGTCGCCGTATTCTCCTCCATGAGATAGGAGATGCAGGGCGAGCTGTTGATGACGATTTCATAGGCAAGCCCGCGCAGGCCCTTGCGATAGAAAGCCTCGTGGTGGGCGAAGTGCTTGCCGAAGGACCAGTGCTTGTAGAACAACGGCATGCCGATCGAGGAATAGACGTCGAGCATCTGCTCGGCGGTAATGATCTCGATCTGGTTGGGATAAACATCGAGGCCGAGCTCGTCGATAGCGATCCGCTCGCAGGCATCGTGGATCCTCTGGATGGTGGAAAAATCCCAGTCCGCACCGTCGAAAAGCCGTTCCATCGATGCTTTCGCCATTATCAGCCCCTTGTTTCCGCCGCCCGCCGCTGAAAGAGATCATGGAAGACCGGGTAGATCTGGCTGCGATCGCTGACGCGCCGCATCGACAGCACCGGCCAGCCCGCCTGGATGCGCTCATAAAGCGACCAGAGCGCCGAGCCGGAGGAGATCGCGACGCTCCGCGCCTCACCCACTTCCAGATAGGCGAAATACTGGCTGACCGGCAGGATGGCGTCTGTGAGCAGCGCCGCCGCCGTCGCATTGTCGGAATAGGCATTGTCGCCGTCCGATGCCTGCGCAGCGTAGATGTTCCAGTCCGACGGGGGGAAGCGATCCTGGACGATCCGCCGCATCGCTTCGAGCGCGCTCGACACCTGTGTGCCGCCGGTCGCCGGGCTGCGGAAGAACGTCTCCTCGTCCACCTCTTCGGCCACATCCGTATGACGGATGAAGACGATCTCGACGCGGCGATACTGCCGGGTCAGAAAGATGTAGAGCAGCATGTAGAAGCGCTTGGCGAGATCCTTCATGTGTTCCGACATCGAGCCGGACACGTCCATCAGGCAGAACATCACCGCCTGCGCCACCGGCTTCGGCTCGTTCTCGAAACGGCGATAGCGAATATCGATCGGGTCGATATAGGGGATGCGCCGGACTTTCGATTCCAGCACCTTGATCTCGGCCTCGAGCGCCGCGCGCCGCTCGTCGTCCTTGCACTCGGCCGCTTCCGCGGCGAGCTTGGCGACCGTCTCCGGCTTCGGACGATGCAGCGCCACGCGTCGCATCATTGCCAGCCGCATGGTGCGGTTGATGGCGAGATTGGCCGGCGAGCCCGTCACCGAATAGCCCGACCGCACCGGATTGATCTGATCCGCCGACACCAGCCGCTTCTTGGCAAGATCGGGAAGTTCGAGATCGTCGAGGAAAAGATCGAGGAATTCATCGCGGGTCAGGATGAACCGGAAAGCGTCTTCGCCGCTGCCCTCGCCGCCAGCCTTCGGCTTGCCGCCGCCGCTCTCCGGCCGTGGAAGGATATCGCCCTCCAAGAATTCCTTGTTGCCGGGAAAAATATGCTCCCGCAGCCCCTCCGGGCCACGATGGAACCGAGGCTCCTCGGTTCCATGTAGGGGAATGCTGATCTCGCCACCCTTCAGGATATCCTGGATGTCGCGATTTTGAGAGGATTCATAGACCGCTCTCTGCACCAGCGCTTTTGCTCTTCGCAAAAATCGTTGACGATTTTCTAGACTTTTTCCGCCTGGGTTCAGGCGTCGGTCAACAATGTGCATTCCTTCTTCCTTGGTGGCTCATCCCGCCTGTTTCACACGCATGTACCATTCCACAAGCCGTCGAACCTGACGCTCGGTATAGCCGCGCGCCATCATGCGTTCGACGAATTCGCCATGTTTCTTTTCCGAGTCGCCGTCCTTCTTGGACCCGAACGAGATGACTGGCAGGAGATCCTCGACCTGGGAGAACATCCGCTTTTCGATGACTTCGCGGATTTTCTCATAACTTGTCCAGGACGGATTCTTGCCGCCATGGCTCGCCCGCGCCCGCAAGCAGAACTTGACGATCTCGTTGCGGAAATCCTTCGGATTGGCGATGCCCGCCGGCTTCTCGATCTTGGTCAGTTCCTGGTTGAGAAGCTCTCGGTCCAGGAGCTGGCCGGTGTCGGGATCCTTGAAATCGACATCCTCGATCCAGGCGTCGGCGTAGTCGACATAACGGTCAAAGAGATTCTGGCCGTAGTCTGCATAGGATTCCAGATAAGCCTTCTGGATCTCATGTCCGATGAATTCCGCATAACGTGGCCCGAGTTCGCTCTTGATAAACTCGATATAGAGCTTCTCGGTTTCCAGCGGCAGTTGTTCGCGACGGATCGATTGCTCCAGCATATACATCAGATGTACCGGATCGGCGCCGATCTCCGTCGTATCGTAGTTGAAGGTCGCCGCCAGCACCTTGAAGGCGAAACGGGTAGACGCCCCGTCCATGCCTTCATCCACACCGGCCGAATCACGATACTCCTGCACACTGCGCGCCCTCGGATCGGTCTCCTTCAGGCTTTCGCCGTCATAGACCCGAA
Source organism: Rhizobium rhizogenes NBRC 13257 (assembly GCF_000696095.1). Taxonomy (GTDB): domain Bacteria; phylum Pseudomonadota; class Alphaproteobacteria; order Rhizobiales; family Rhizobiaceae; genus Rhizobium; species Rhizobium rhizogenes. The sequence continues at coordinate 13,228 of NZ_BAYX01000018.1, forward strand.
GCTTGGAGAAGGCCGTCGAGTTCTCGTGCTTGGCAAGCCTCGTCAGAACCGTGAAGCGGGCGAGCGTTTCCAGCGTCGACGGTGCGCAGGGCGCATCGCTAAGCTCGGATTCCTCGATCAGCTTCTCGTAGATCTTCTGCTCTTCGGTCACCCGCAGGCAGTAAGGGACCTTGACGACGCAGATACGGTCGATGAAGGCCTCATTGTTCTTGTTGGCCTTGAACGTCTGCCATTCCGACTCGTTCGAATGCGCCAGAATGATGCCGGAGAAGGGAATGGCGCCGATATTCTCGGTGCCGATATAATTGCTCTCCTGCGTCGCCGTCAGCAGCGGATGCAGCATCTTGATCGGCGCCTTGAACATCTCAACGAATTCGAGAATACCCTGGTTGGCGCGGTTCAGAGCGCCGGAGTAGCTGTAGGCGTCGGGATCGTTCTGCGCCAGGCTTTCGAGCTTGCGGATATCCACCTTGCCGACCAGCGAGGAGATGTCCTGATTGTTCTCGTCGCCCGGTTCGGTCTTGGCGATGGCAATCTGCCGCAACCTGGACGGCTGAATGCGGACGACACGGAAGCGAGAAATATCGCCCTCGAACTCTTCGAGCCGCTTGAGGCACCATGGACTCATCAGCCCAGTCAGTCGCCGGCGCGGAATGCCGTAGCGCTCCTCGATCATCGGTCCCATGGTCACGGGATCGAAAAGGCTAAGCGGGCTTTCGAACACCGGACTGAGCTCATTGCCGGCCTTCAGCACATAGATGGGATGAACCTCCATCAATGACTTCAGCCGCTCGGCAAGCGACGACTTACCTCCGCCGACGGGGCCGAGCAGATAGATGATCTGCTTGCGCTCTTCCAGCCCCTGCGCCGCATGGCGGAAGAAGGCGACGATACGTTCGATCGTCTCTTCCATGCCGAAAAAGCCGGCAAAGGCGGGATAGGTCCGGATCGTCCGGTTCATGAAGATACGCCCAAGGCGAGTATCCTTGGCCGTATCGATCAGCAACGGTTCACCCATCGCGGCCAGCAGGCGCTCCGACGCATTCGCGTACATGAGCGGATCGTCCCGGCACGCTTCCAGGTATTCAGAGAATGACATCTCGACTTCGCGCCGTGCTTCGAAAGAACGGGCGAACGTGTTGAATAGGACATCGTTGTTTGACATGGCGCCTCGTTAACTTGCTATTGCAATAAACGTGGACTTAGCGAGACACTTTCCCGCTAGTATCTAAGGTGCGGTAATAGTCGCTTCGAATCAATAGGTGACCCTTCAATAATTCGTACGCTTGATTCTAAACGTCATCAATATCTTGAAAGGTTCTTTCACCGGAATTAATTTTAATTTCACCCAAAGTTGAATGAATTTTATAAATTCTATCAAAAGGGGCAGTCAGCAGATCGCGAAAAACGCGAATCCGAATTCGTCCATCCAGCCTGACCCGGGTCGCGGCATCCCGATCGAAACAATGGGAAATTCGGGAAGAAGAATACCAGCTGGCACCGAAACCTCCGCCGCCATCCTCGACTATCATGCACACCTATTGCGATCCTGCCCGGCACTCCATGGCCGCCGCAGCCGTCAAACAAGATGTAGTGCGTCGCTGATGCTCAAATAATCCAGGCCGAACAGACGGGAAAACCACAGCGAAGGCTCTGTGAGCTAGACCTCGTTCCCGGTTCATGGGAGCCCCCTCAAAGAGAAGAGAGCAAATCTGGCGAAAGGCAAGGAGATTGAAGGTTACCTAGCTTTCGATCTCGTGTCTCACACTGAAACCAGGAGGATGATAAATAGCACGATCAATGCGAGGGCTAAGAAAAGGGTTCGTAAGACACCCCGGAAGAGTATCGCGAGAAGAGCCAGAACGAGTAGTGCAACGATCATTTGCTAATACACCATCCGGAATCGCGCAAAATCGAATAGATACAAAAGCATTGGAAATGCGGAGGAGTGAATTGCAACACAACGCAGCACGAAAGAGACGAAACCTAGATAGAACGCTGATTTTCCTGTGGATTTAAGTGGTGCCCAGAGCCGGAATCGAACCAGCGACACGCGGATTTTCAATCCGATATTACACATTGATATTTATAGTGTTTCTGACGCCATGTTGCATTCGTGTCGCATTATGCCAGTAGAGCACGCTCCGCTGCAGCCAGTTCGTCGGCGTCATCACCCGTTGGAAACAGGTGCCCATAGACGTCCATTGTCATCACAATAGACGAATGTCCGAGCCTTTCCTGGACCACTTTCGGAGGCAAGCCGCAGCCACCGTCTTCTGTCCGGTTGATGCACCACGAGGCGTAGAAGTGACGCAAGGCATGCATGCCGGTGTACTTCGCCGCGACAACGGGATTGCCCTCCTCGTCCTTCTCGCCGGTCTTCACTGAAATCCCGGCACCGATCTGAACCGGGATCAGTCCGCGATTGATAATGTTGGCCAGCGACTCGACGTTGCCGCTACCGTTGGGGAAAACCAGATGGCTGTCTTTGGCCTCTTCCCGGATCGGATTCTCGTCAGCATCGTCAAAGCCGGTCAGTGGCCTCGGATACGACAGCTTCCACTCCCGCAAAGTATTCATGACCATGGGCGGTGCAGGGATAGTTCTTTCCCCCGCTTCCGACTTCGGCCGGCCGATCTCGTTATAGCGATCCGCACGCTGATGAACCCGGATCTGACGCTTATCGAAATCCACGTCGCTCCAGCGCAGCCCACGCAGTTCCGAAGCCCGAAGGCCACAAAAGATAGCCGTCAACAGGATCGGCCTCCAGCGGCCTTCCAGAGCCCCTACAATGGCCTTCACCTCTTCGCGAGTAGGAATGTCCACGCCAACCTTGAGCTTGCCCTTCTGGCGCTTCTCCTGCTGGCGCTCCTTGCCCTTGCGACGGACGCCACGCATGTCCCTGACGACGTTGCGGGCTACCTTGCCACGCTCCTGAGCATCGGCCAGGAGGGAACCAAGGCTGACAAGGATCTTCTTTACCATCGCTGGCGAGCGCCCCTCCTCCCGAAGTCTGTCCTCGAAGGCGCGAACCGTGGGGAGATTGAGAGCTGAAAGTTTTGTCGAACCGATAAAGGGGCTGATGTGGAGATCGAGATGCTGTCGATACTGACTTACCGTCGATCGCTCGAGGCCGGCTGATTCCGCACTCTTGATCCACAGATCGCCGGCAGCCTTCACGCTGATACTGGCATTGTCGGCGACATGCGTACCTTCACGAACCTCGACCTTGGCCGTTGAGATGAATGCGTCCGCGTCCTTCTTACGCTCAAAGGTCTTCAGGCGTCTGACACCCTGGCCATCGACGTAATCCGCGACCCAAGCCTCTTTCTCGACGCCTGCGGCTGTAGTCCATTTGCGCTTGCGGATCGACATCGTGGCAACCTCTCAACACGGAACATTTGTTATCCGTTGTAACCGTGTTGCATTATGTCGCAATAAATCCGCTTGTCAATCATCCCTTTCGGAGCGGCCCGTTCGCGCTTCCGAACTGACATTGGCTACTCGGTAAATTTGAAGGGGTTATAGTCCCCACTGGGCGGCTCTTCGTTAGGGTCACGCCTAAGGCGTTCCTGCTCAAAGACCGAGAGGGCAAGAAAATCCAGGCGCTTTTTGATTTCACCCTTTGGAATATTCCGGACGATCTCCGCCGCTCCCTCGGTATCACACTTGCTCAACTTCTCCGCCATCTCGGAAAGAGGGCCGCGGGGCAAAATGTCCATCAGGTGGAAAGTATCTTGAAGCGGATTAGGCCTTTTCGGGGGCGGGACCGCATATTTCGCGTGGTTCCCGGTCAGATCAAAAGCCTCAAGCTCTTCCTCGGTGTAGTCCATCTGCGCATCTCGCTCGGCCTCGTGCTCAGCCTCGCTCGCCCGCGAGCGATAGAGCGACCAAAGCTCTCGAACCGATTCGCGGGTTTCAGCATCCACGCCCGTCACCCGGCCCGACACGATGCCGTCCACCGTCTCCTTAAATCTGTCGATGAAACTATCTAGCCTTGGGTCACCCCTACCAGCGCTGAGAACAGCCAGCATCTGAGCAAGCTCATCCAAGCGCTCATCCACCGGCCATTGCTCTGGGAATGCGCGCTCAAGAACCCTGATTATCTCATGATTCATGCTGGTGCCTTCACGCTCAGCAACAGCTTTGATTCTCTCTCGTAAGCCGTCCGGCATGCGAAGGACGTATTTGTCTTGGGGCTGAGTAACCGGCTTTTTTGTCATGGTGGCTACCAGCCAGATTTTTTTTCTTGACGCAATACCGGCTAGTAGCCATAGTTAACACATGGCTACTAGCCATTACATTGAATAACCTTCTTTTCGCGAAAGGAAAGAGAATGGCGCAAGCCGAAAACAAACTTGATCTGGTGTGGGGTGGCGAGGAGATCGCCAATATTATCGGCCGCTCTCGTCGCATCACTTTTCACCTACTGGAGAAAGGCCAACTTCCCGCCAAGAAAGTCGGCGGCCGCTGGGTCGCAGAACGCAGCGCGCTGATCCGTTTCTTCATGGAGACGGCGGCGTGAAAACCCAAACTTTGGAAATGAAAGGGTCCGGCAAGCGTTGGCGCGCTTCCGGACCGTGGTTCAAACATCTCGATAAGGAAATGGAAATGAACAAGACAGTAAATAGCACTGGCGGCGACCGAAAGCCAGCCGCCAAAGGGACGCGGACAGACAAGGAGATCCTAGATGATCTCGATGGCATGTCTGCCGACGTCTCCCAATTGAGGCGGGCTGCACTGGTCCTCGACGAATACACCAACGATATGTTCCGCAACTCCAAGGATCTTCGCCCCAATGCGATGTTTTCCTATGGCCTGAACCAAGATCAGGTCGATGGCATCACATACATGGCCGATCATGTTCGTTATCTCGCCCTAGCTCTGGAGCAGGCCATTGATAGGGCTTTCGGTCTGGACGTGCGGTCGTGAATAAGTTGATCGAGCTCGAAGACACCCTCGGCGAGGCCAGCAGCTTTGTCCAGGCGATCCATCTTGCCGCAGCCGGTCTCGGCGATATGCGGGATACGAACGCAATTCAGGTGGTCGCTGAACAAATCACCGTCCGCTTGGAGAAGGCACGCTCCATCGTCGACAATCTCTCGGACCCATCCGAGAACACCGGCGGCATCGATCTCTATGCTTTGAAGAAGGCTGTCAACGCCGAGATTATTCGACGTGCAGCCCTCAAGACTGGGGAGGATCAGCAATGAAACGCTCCCCCGCAGTCCTGCAGCATCGCCGTGCCGAACTCGAAGCCCGTATCGAGGAGATGATAGGACTCCTCGATATCCTCGACGGCGATCCTGATCTCGAAGACAACGACGACGATGAGCCATCTGTAGGCTCCGTAGGCGTCCGTATCGGCAACAAACTGATATACGACCTTGAACAGGATCCCGCTGAATGTGGCATCGCCGATCGTGACGCTCTCGACCTGGTCATGCGGGAATTTCCGATTGCAAACGGGGTTCGTGCAGGATGACCGATCTCACCGCACCCGAACACCAACACTCTGAGGCCGTCGTTGAGGCGGCCCAGTGGCTCGCAGATCAGAACCCGGTGCCTCAGCCGGTCATTCCCTCTCTTCGTAATCACTTTGGTCTCAGCGCCCTTGAGGCATGCGAAGCAGCAGCACTTGCTACCAAGTATCGCGTTTTTAGAAAGGCGCACGGATGAATCAACACAAGCGGAAAGCTCGAAAACATACCGGCGATCGCTTCTTTCAGATGCATCAATGGTTGGTGATGTCCGACGCATGGAAGGCAGCAAGTGTCTATGAACGCTGTCTCTACATGGAGTTGAAGCAACGCTATAATGGCCAGAACAATGGCGACATCGCGCTTTCCCATCGGGAGGCTATGGATGCGCTTAACTGCAGCAACAAGCCCGTTGCTGAGGCCTTCAAGGGGCTCATAGCCAAGGGCTTCATCAAGGTAGCTTCGGTCGGGTCATTCCACTGGAAAGCGAAAGCCCCAGGCGGCCGTTCGACGCGCTGGATACTCACCGAGTTGGCAGTCGATCAGCCGGAGCGTTCACTGGTCCCGACGAAGGACTTTATGCGATGGCATCCGAGCATGGAAGAAAAACAACGGTATGCCCACGGCACACGCATGGTGGTAGCAGATACCACCGGTCAGGATCGTATGGTGGTATCAGGGCATACCATAAACTCGAAAGTGTATGCCCATGGCACACGATAAGCCCCGTTTTCGGGGTGTAAGTGTATGCCCTCGTACCACAGTATATAATCTAACCATATCATGCGCTCAAAGCAGCGCGTCGGAGGTGCAGCATGCGTGAACATGATCTCCCGCTCTTCGCCTGGCAGCCACCCTGCAAGGTCATCCTCTTCCCACTTCTCAGCCGTGTCGGTAGAATCCGCGACGTTGCCTCAAAGATGCTGGACAAGGCGACTGATCGCCACGCCGACTATTACCGCAACCAAGTCACTGAGGCTCTGCTGCGCCAGCTCGATCGCGTCGGCGTTCCCGAGCATGAACAAGATGAACATCTCGGCGCCTTCTGGCATGCCGTCCAGGATGAGATGATCCGCCAGTGCTACAGCCGGGTCGCCGGCGGCAATGATCCCAGGGGCGCGGCCTGAATACGATGGCCTGAATACGATCTCGTCACATTTCGCAGCAAGATTTCGAAAGAACAGCAAGATTACGAAAGTGCACGGCCGAACTGGGCTTTATTCTCTACCCGCTGCCGCTCCTCAAAGGGCACGATACAAACAGGAAGCAGTCGCCGTCTCTGAAATTTGAAATAGGAGACGGCGATTTTCCCCTAAAAACGCAGAAGCGAAATGATCAAGCTAAGCATGCTGATTCCGACTGCGACCCATGTCGTCCATGGTTTGTAGCGCATTTCGATTTCGGCATATGTCTCGCGACGTAAAAGCGCCTTACCTTCGTCGGTGAGGTAGTATGTTCCATGGACCCTGGACCAAATCCAGTTTTTGTCATCATAAACCGGATCTTCGGAGATAGGGCGCCAGGGAATCGGCACTGACCAAGCCCTTGCACGCCTGATATAGTTCTGTGTCTCAATTTGATCTATCTCGGCGTCGATCAGTTCTCGCTCATTATCGTAATTGGAATACGCATAGTCCCATTCGTCCGAGCCGCGTCGCAGCTTTTCTTCCTGCACTTTTCTGCGGAATGCCATATCGACATCTTCCAAATCATATCTCAACTTAGCCAAACGATGTCGATCGTCGCGCCATTTTAGGAGTGAAGAAATCAGCTCCATGAAGCCCCCTCAGAAACCAGCAATCCCCCAACTCAAATTGTTATCATATTACATACAGTGACTGACATATCCTTTATGCATCAAGCTGCGGTCGACCGATGGGCAGCGACGATCCGAGGCGCGGCATGAGCGAAACCGAACTTCTTGCGGGCGATAGGGCAATGGACCGCTTCTCCGAGCTAGCCGGTTTGCCCTAATTTGAATTCGCGCGGTTATTGAAGTTGTTCACCGCATCGTTGTAATTGGAGTATTGCTCATTGACAGCGTTCTTGGCGGTCCGAAGAGCGTCCTCCGCTTCACTTGCCGCCTTTTTGGCAGCATCATTTGCCTCGTCGACATCACGCTGCTCGCACCGGACAAAATCTTCAATTTCCGATTTGTAGCTTTCGACTTCGCGCTTGCACTGTTCGAAATCGCTTTGACTGTCAAATTTGCCATAGCTGCTCACACAGTATGGTGCGCTCGGCTCCGAACAATAGGCATGAGCGGTCCCAACGCCGACCAAAAACACCCCCATTCCAAACGCGACCAGACGAACTCCCATTTAACGCTCCCCGCAGCCATTATGCGCCTGCACCTTGCATTCATGACGCGAAGGTTGCAACATCTCTCTGACGGGGGAATTCTATGCGTGTATCATGGCTTGTTGTGACATTGGCTGCCCTACTCCCAACGGCGTCCTTCGCGAACTATCCCTGTAGCAGCATGAAAGATCATATCCCGAGATCCACCAGCAGCTGATCAGTGAAAATTTCAACTTTCCGAAGCAGGTACCAAGTGCGGTGCATCTCGCCGTCTGTGGATTGAATAAACACTGCCGAAGATCCTAACGCATCCCCACATGCGAAAAGACCAACAACGAGCTTTCGGGAACGAACATCGCCAGGAGATCGAACGAGTCGAGCACCCGATTTGCGATCGGATAGGCGCCCGTGCTTTGTTGCATAAGCCGCGTCACGAATGATCTCGAACTCTTTTGACTGCTTGGCAATATAGTCTTTGAAGTGATTGTCCTTCAATTCCTTCGGTTCGCCTTCTCCGACAAAGACAGTTTGCAGGATAGGATCCTGGATCACCTTCAAGTGTTCAAAAAGTACCCCGTACGCGGCATCAACGCTCAAAATCGCATTGACCGCTAAACGGTAATCCTCCTCGTTGCCGATTGCCTCCGCGATATTTGGCTTCGTGACAACGTCATAAAATTCTTTCGGATGCATTTGTCACCCCATACGGCGCTTACAGATCATTTTGCAACGCGCCCCTTTATGCGCATGTATGCCTTCATACGACTCATGATAGATTTTTTGCCGCTATCAGTCCGATAGGTCGCTCACATAAAGACCACTCGACCATGCGATCTTTGCATTTCAATACGTGGGTCGCACTCAAAATGACGGTAGCGTCATTTTCCTTGACGATGAGCAGACTGTGAACTATAGATTACACATGATTGAAGTTCGTAAAACCGATGTCTTCCTCGAATGGCTAAAATCCCTGAGAGACATTCGGGCTCAGTTGCGAATTCAGAAGCGCATTGATCGCTTGAGTCTGGGCCTTCTAGGCGATGCGAAGTTCTTCAGCGGCATCGGCGAGCTTCGTGTCGACTACGGTCCTGGATATCGCATCTACTTCGTCCAGCGAGGCAGTGAACTCATCATCTTACTGTCCGGTGGCGACAAAGGTTCGCAAGATCGCGACATAAAGCGCGCCATCGAAATGTCAAAGGAGGTCTGAAATGGCTATCGAAACCACCCCATGGGAAGGAACCGAGCTTCTGACCAGCGATGAAGCGATCCAGGCATATCTTGAAATCGCTTTCGAAGACGGCGACACCAAAGATATCGCCATGGCTCTCGGCAACATCGCCAAAGCCAAAGGTATGACTCACGTTGCCAAAGAAGCCGGTATCACCCGCGAGGCTCTTTACAAATCCCTCAGTGAAAAGGGCGACCCCAAGCTTTCTACCCTTCTCGGCGTCATGAAGGCTCTTGGGCTGCAGCTCACCGTAACTCCAGCCCATGAAGCTGCATAGAAAAACAGCTAGCTTCTCACATCCAGCCCCGCTGTTATGGCGGGGTTTTATTTTGACTACTCCTGGCGGCCGTAACGTACCCTAGGACGATATCGACGAAAAGACCGATGCCAGTACTGCCACACCCGCGAGGAATGCTCCGATGGCATTCCATTTGCTCTGCTTCTTCAAGGGGTCGACTATGTGGGATAAGTTCGTGCTAACTGTCAGGTCGAGCATGCTGATCTTCGCAACATTGAATTGGGTAGATCGAAACCAGGCAAGAGCAGACAAAATACCTGCGATCAAGCTTAGCCACAATAAAAATTGATGCATGGGAACCTCCTACCGATCACCCCATATTAGAGAATATTCACGAAAGCTAAATCGATAAATAGCGCTGTCGACAACTGACAAAATATCCATTTGAAATCATTGAATTTTTCGGCGAAAAAGTGCCAAAATCACGTTTGTGATCACAAAACTGAGTTGCGGAATAATTATCCGCTTGTCGATTCATAACTTACTGTTTTTACTTACAAAGTTTTTACGTGTCGCGATCATGTTGCGTTAATCCGCGTGTCGTGATAGCTTTCAGCTCAGCATTCAGGAGCCGAAACAATGCACGAGAAAGCACAGGGAAACACGGCAGATACCACGTCGAAGCCTAGCGCTCTCACGAACTCGCTGCTTGATCGTCGAACTCACGAGTGGCGCCGCCGTGCCGAGTTGATGCTGATGTTCGCCGACGCACTGGGCGGCCCCTCCAAGATCGATGACATGACGGCAAGCAGGATCGCCTCCGCGGCTGATATGCGCGTCATTGCCGAGATAGCCCGTGCGCGCTTCCTCAGAGGTGAGGACATCAGCCTTGATGACGTTGTCAGGGCAGAGCGCGCCGCCGGCCTCACAGAGAAGGCCCTCCAGATCGGCGTGAAGCATGGCAAGCGCCGCCGCTCCCCCGATGACGTCTTTGCCGGGAGGAGCGCTGCTTGAAGGTACGCGTCAGCCTCAGAGAAGCCCTGCGGGACGACAACCTGCTTGGACAAGCCATTGCCGGCGAAAGCTGGTCGATATGGCGTGCCCTGCTAATGGCTGCGATGGGCGAGACCCTGACACCTGAAGAGCGGGAGATGTTCTCCCTCGTCACCGGGCGCTCACAGGAGCCTCAGCAGCGCGTTGAGGAATTCTGGACGGTTGCGGGTCGGCGCAGTGGCAAAACGCGCGCAGCGGCTGTTCTGGGGGCGTATCTGGCGACCTGCATTGACTGGACCGATTGCCTTTCTCCTGGTGAGCGTGCCGTCCTCCCTGTCCTTGCCGCAAACACATACCAGGCGTCCCGTGCCTTCATGCATCTCGTCGGCATCCTGCAGCATTCCCCCGATCTCAGCGCATTGCTGGAAGGCGAGCCCACGGCTGACGCCATAAGGCTTTCGACGCGTGTAGACATCAACATCGTACCGGCCAACTTCAAAACCATTCGGTCGATCACCGCCATTGCCATCATCTGTGACGAGATCGCGTTTTGGTCGATTGAAGGCTCGAAGAACCCCGATAAGGAAATCCTCACAGCCGCCCGTCCAGCACTGGCAACGACGGAAGGGCCATTGGTATGCATCAGTTCGCCCTACGCGCGCCGTGGGGAGCTGTGGACCAATTACCGCAAAGATTTCAAGCCTGACGGTGATCCGCTCATCCTGATCGCCAATGCCGAATCCAAGGTGCTCAACAGCACCCTCCCCCAGCGGGTCATCGACCGTGCCTACGAACGGGATCCGTCGGCCGCCAGCGCCGAATACGGCGGCAAGTTCAGAACCGACGTCGAGACGCTTCTGTCCCGCGAGGTGGTTGAGGCTGCGGTTGATGTTGGTGTCGTCGAACGCGCTCGTGAGCCTGGCATTCGCTATTACGGCTTCGTTGATCCCTCCGGCGGCAGCTCCGACAGCATGACACTCGGCATTGCCCACAAGGAGGGCAACAGGGCTGTTCTGGACGTTCTACGCGAGCGCAAACCGCCTTATAGCCCGGAAGCCGTCACCAAGGACTTCTGCGAGCTGCTGAAGAGCTACGGCATTCTTTCGCTCACCGGCGACAACTTCGGTGGCGAATGGTGCAAGGAACCTTTCAGCCGGCACGGCGTCACCTACGAGCGCAGCACGGCCCCTAAGAGCGAACTCTATGCTGCGATGGTGCCGGCGATCAACTCCGGCCGCGTCGGTCTTCTCGACAACGAGAGAGCCACAAATCAGCTCGTGGAACTCGAGCGTCGTTCCGGATCTAGCGGACGCGATATCATTGATCATCCTCCGGGTGCTGCATTTCATGACGACGTCGCGAATGCTGTCGCCGGCGCCGTGTTCCAGGTGCTCGGCAAGCGCGCGCCCCTGGCCATCAGCGAGGCAGCTCTGACCGCATCCCGTCAACCGACAGGCCGCACATTCAATCATCCCCGCCTTAGCAGCGGTGGACATCGATGAAAGGATTACTCATGTCCCACCCACACGAACCTCTGAACGATCGCGAATTGCACAATTTCGGGGTCTTTCTCCGTGCCAATCCACACCTTACCCATCCTGCTCCGCAAGCTGCCTTTGACGCTATGCCCAAGAACATTCGCCGCGTTCCCGGCAAGCAGATCCGGACACCGTTGAAGGATTTTCGAAAGGGCGAAAAATTCGACACCGCGCGCTATGCCATGGATGAGGCTGATCCCGACGACGTGGTTTCTCCTGGCGAGGCCGGTATGGCTTTCTTGCGGGACCTTGCCATGAAGCTCTCGCCGGAAGGCTGGGCTGCTCTGCGGGAGGCCTGCATGGAGGGCCAGGAGGGCGCAGAGGACGAACCACCGGAATTCGAGGGCAAGCCTGAAGTGGGAAAGGGTCCGCCGGCGATGGACAGCGCAGCAGCCAAGAGCTTTGCAGAGCGCTATCCCGACATTGCGGGTGTGAAGGTAAACACCATTGGTCAGCAACCCAGGTCGGAGCCGTCGCGGCTGACGGCAAAGGGAGCCGCAAGCTTCAACGCCATGTTTCCCGAAGCCGCGCGCATCAAAGTTCGGTAACGGAGGAAAGCCATGTCGAAGCTTTTGAAATTGGCGATCGGTGGCAAGGAGCCACCTCATAATCCGGACAGGGTGGAGCTTGCCCAGGCTCTGGAAGAAATTGCTCGGCTTGAGCGCGGCCTCGCGGAAAAGCAATCAGCGGTGTCTCGTGCCCATGAAATGATTGGGGACGCACTTAAAGAACAGGATGAAGCAGAACAAGGCGTCGAAGCCGCTCGGGTCACGTTGCGCTCTCGAATGGTCGAGGCGGCGCGGTCCGGTTCGTCCGTTTCACGGAGCGATGTCATGGGAGCCGCCCATTCAAGGCTCGCCGCTGCCAACGAAACGCTGGCGGCAGCACAGGCGGGGCTCGAAGTCGTGCGTTCCTCCTGTGAAGATCACGAAGAGGCCCTGGCAGTTGCACAGCGTCGCCGAAATGCCGGCATCGCCAAGATCCTCGATGGGGAGGTTGACGCAATCCACGCGGAGGCGATCGGGCTTCGCGACAAGTTCATGGCGAAATTGATCGAACTTAGGTTCGTGTCGTCTCTGGCTGGAACTTCCTGGCCGCCGACTGATCGAAGCAAGGCAATCGATCGGCTGTTGAATATGCCTCTCAGTATCGCTTGGATTGGTGGAGTCCGAGCAGATACGAAGGAAGCACAGCCAATAGTCCAGCCATGGCAAGACGCCATCAAAGCTCTCCAGAATGACGCCAACGCCCCCCTTCCGGAGGCCAATTGACCATGATCACGATTTGGCGCGCACCGAGTTTACCTCGCTGTCTCCTCAGGGGTGCGCGCCTTTGGCCCCGCGTTTCTACTTTCCGGACGCGGGTACGGCCAGCCGGCGGTGCCGTAATTTCGAAAAACACCGGCAGGCCATCATGGTCCCTCCTTACCCCAGGGATGGCTAATCGGCATCTGATTGTTGTGCCGTACATGCCGGCTTCGGGCGTTGCTCCTGTTCCGCTCGGAGCCGGCACTGCTTATACGCGGGGTATGCCATGAGCTTCACCGAAAAGAAGATCACCGTTAATTTCAACCTTGCAAACGGCTCGTTCGGCGACAGGAAAAACAATACGGCCACCATTTCGGGCCTTAGGATCTCTGCGATCATCCAGGCCACCGGCGGAGCGTCTAACAGCAATATGAACCTGTCGATCTGGGGATTGCCCCTGTCGATGATGAACCAGCTATCCACGGTCGGCACACAGCTCAATGCTCGATACGATAACGCTGTGACGGTTGAAGCCGGCGACGATGAAACGGGCATGACGCTTGTCTTTGGCGGTCGCATCTTTGAGGCCTTCGTAGACGGCAACAGCCAGCCGAATATTGCTTTCCGCGTCCAAGCCGCCCCAGGCCCGTTTGTTGCCGTCAAGCCCGTCCCAGCGCTCAGCATCAAGGGATCTGCGGACGCCGCCGGCATGATGGGGAACCTGGCGAAGCAGATGGGCTTTGCCTTTGAAAACAACGGCGTCAACGTCAAGCTGTCGAACCCTTATTTCGGTGGCACGGCCTGGACGCAAGCCATGGCGATCGCCCGCCACGGCAACTTCGATCTGATCTTTGAGCGCAATGTCATGGTGATCTCTCCTCGAGGTCAACCTCGTCAGGGCGACGCCATCCTGATCTCTCCTGATACCGGGCTGGTCGGCTATCCGACATTCTCCGAAGCAAAGGTGATCGTTCGCTGCCTGTTCAATCCCGCAGTCAAGCAACTTTCCTTGGTCGAGGTCAAAAGCGACCTTACACCGGCAAATGGCAAATGGCAGGTCTTAGCGATCGTCTACGAGCTGGAATCCCAGACCCCAAACGGGAAGTGGTTCATGATCCTCGAGCTCATAGCGGTAGGTACACAATGATCAACGTTGAAACGACATTGCCGATCCTCGGCAGTATGCGTGCTGCCGCCCTCGATCATCGTGATCGGGCAGAACCTCTCTTGCTCAAGGCTGCGGAGATGGAAGAGGCGCTCGAACGCTATTTCCTTCCAGATCAAGAAATCACGCTCGATGAAGCGGTGAGCGCTTGCGTAACAGCCGCAACTCTTTGGGCCGACGTGACTGGAAACCGCTGGTCGGCAGATCGCGCCGCCGTGGCCGAGTATCTGACCCACAAATACCAATTTATTTTTGGTCAGCCGGCAGAACTCAACGCTCCGGCACATTGATCATCTGCTATCGGAGGAATGTCTTGAAGACCATCCGTAACGCGGAAGCAAACGTCCGCGCGATCTGCGCCGAATATGATATCGAGATTATCCCGGGCAACGTGTATCCACAGCCCGGGCAAACCCGTGCCGTAGCATCTATGTGCCTGATCCTGGCCAAGTACGGCGAAGGTCATTTCCGGCTCGTCATGACGACGCTGAGCGAAACCAGGGGCAACAATGCCCTGATCGACCAGACGAGCCTATGGGCCGTCTCGGACCTCATACGAGCCTGTCCGGAGTGGGTGGAGGAGCGCACCTCTGAATGGCTGCAGTGGTGGGATGAGATCCCGCTCGGGCCGATCATGGCCACCATCAACCAGCTTCGCGGCTTCAGCCACCAGCGTCACGCCCTCGCCGGCGCGATCTATTATCGGCTGTGCGCCTTCAGCCAGCAGCGTATGTCATCTCAGGACACCGCCAGCACGGTCAAGAATAAGGTTCCGGAGGTGGGGAGGGCTCGCAGCCGCGCCAATTATGACCAAGCGATCGAGATGGGCAAGAAGCTCATCGATATCAAATCCCAGCTACCCCGTGGCCATTGGCTACCGTGGGTGCAGGAAAAATCCGGTCTCAGCTATGGCACCGTACAGCGGTACATGCGGGTGGCCAGAACGGGCATCAATGGGTAGCGAGTAAAACGATTATTGCTTTTCAACAAACATGGGTCTTCAATCGACCGGATAAATTTGGTGCTCGGCGTCCCACCAGACGACATTGAAAACATGGCCGGTTCGGAAACCCCATATTCGCTGTTTTCCTCCGGTGCGAAACCGGAAGAGCTCGTCCTCTTCTCGACCGATTTCGATCCAACGGAGTTGAGCTTCCTCGCAAAGGCTATCAAGTGGTTGGGAGTGGTGTTTCTTATGCCTGTCCCGGCCGCCGGTCATCTGCCCCATAATCTCGTGCCAATACAGGCCGCCCATCTCGATCATAGTCGATCTCACTACGCAAGCGCTGTTGGCATCGTAGATCGGGTCACACCAGTTGCGGACCTGACCCCAACTCCAACTATTGGCACGATCGGAATGATCGTGGATTCGGTAGCTCATACGCATCTGCATGATGCTACCGGGGTCTTGCTCTGATCGAGCAGTCTTTGCTCCACCCGGGGTAAAGGCGGTGCGGGGCTCGTGTTCAGCTTCTACCTTTTCAACGAGCCGCACAGCCTTCACCTGCTGCCGAACCTGCCTCTCAATCCGTCGATCGATGCGCGCTTGCTTCCGGTCCATCAGCAGGCAGCGTTGCTTGCCTGAAGGCCTGAGTAATATTCGTGCATGTCTGCGAGGGTGACCTCCTCCTCAGACGCAGCGCCATCCGGAACGCCTGCCCGCTGACGGGCCTTCTTCCATGGCTCTTCAAGATGCGTCAGGTCACTTAGCCACTGAGCCGACTTGTCGCCGTAGAAATTCAGCACTGCATCAATCGTCGCGCGAGCCCGTTCATCCAGATTAGGCTCAGTTTGCATGATCTGCTTCGGAGGGACTGAAAATTGGCGATGGTGTGAGGAATAAAGTGAACGACAGACCGGTCCATTAGCCCAAGCCTGAATTGGCTCTTCGAACATCGGGCGTTCATCCCAAACCAGGGACCATGCCTGAGCATAGTAGACGAGCTTCTGCAGCTTCATTGCGGTCATCTCGCCGCGCGACCGCAAGATGTATTCTGCTACATCTTTTACGGACATGTTTATCTTCCTTTCGGTCCAAATCGACCTTGATGGCCGTATCCTACGGTCATAACGCGTAGGTACATAGACTTGTTCGGGGCTGAATGCCAGTGCAGTACGAAGCCGCACGATGCGACCTATTGATTTCGTTTGCCTTAATTTATGAGGATCAGGATCGATCTGTTGCGCAAACCTCAGAGAAACCTATCGCCAGCATCGCCCAGGAGTGCATGCGGGTGACGAAGGCTCACATGAGCGCCTGAGGAGCTCGTTCGTATAGCAACCAGTTGTGAAGTTCGAAGATCTTATGCGCGATGTCAGAGACGTCTTCGTCGCTCATGTGGCGTAGGGTTGCACGAATCGTACCTTCGCCATCATTCTCAGCCGCGTGGGACGTGCAGCGGTCGTAGAGTTCCTGATATCGATCGCCGATTTCTTCGTTTGAGAATTCCTCCGACTTGATAGTCGTCATGGACGCAAAAGCGTACTCCACCCTCATCCTAATATCACCAAGACCGACCAGGCATCCGACAGCAGCGGAAAGTTTCGAGAGATAATATCCATCGATAGACATCGGCGCGCTCCAAGGGTCGGCGATCACATAATGGTCAAAAACCGCGCGAATGTCGATGGCGATAGTTCGCCTAAGGGTTACAGAAAACCAAATTTGCCGCGTCTGCTTAGCGACGGCTGTGTTGCAATATGAGTTGATCGTAACGATGGATGATCAGTTCGATCTCACTTCGAAGACCATTTCGCTGAGCAGGGGAAAGCGTAGCCTCGGGAAAAATCGGATCCCGGTCCATTAGATTGACTTGATCTTGAAGTGCGTCTCTGGAGCGTTTCCAGCCCTCGGCAAGATCGGCGATGGTGGTCGGCATGGGGTCCTCACGAATGTCAGTGGATCAAAATCATCCAAGAGTCGCACCTGTTAGAAAATCCGAAAGCCTAAACGCCGTCGCGATTGGACAGATTCCGCAGCATCGCTTTAGAACCATATCGGCTCGCTCATGAGCCGAAGTCGATCCTTTCGAAGGAAAAGCGAATGTCAGAACTTGATGATCTTCTTAGGCAAAAAGCTGAACTCGAGGCGAGAATTCAGGAAGTCATGGTGGGTGAGGTTGACAGGCTGAAATTTGAATTCGCGGAACTCGCCTACAAACTCAGAGAATTGGGTGCGCTTCCGAGTGCCGTGATTGATGCCTTCACGGACAAGGCCGGCACCTTCAATACCTACCGGACAATGAAAGTGAAAAAGGCCTAGCGGATTGGACAGTTGACGCTCGCATATTTCGCAAAACAGGCAGCGGCCGCGCAGCGAATGAGAGCCAGGATGGAGCGGTCCGGCTTTACGCCCGGCGGTCATCGGCTCTGGACACCACTCGAAGACGAACTCTGCCGTCTTCTTCATTCCGATCAGTTTGCGCTGCGGCATATCTTGTCGCACCGCTCCCCTTCTGCGATCCAGGCTCGCTGTCGTAAGCTGGGATTCGCTCGAAAGCGGCATGAATGGGGGCCTCTGAAGAAGCAGAAGCTTCGAAAGATATATCCTGAAGCAACCCATGAAGAACTATATGCCGCATTCCCAGGCGTAGAGTTGGTCAACATACGGGCTGCCGCCAACCGGTATAAATACTATCGGAAAAAGAAACCTTATAAGAAAACTGGCATCGTGGCGAACGACCAAGTTCGCTCCCATTGCTATGATTCAAATATGGTGATGAGGGAGCTTGATGAAGCGAGCAAAACTGGACGCTACTTTCAGACACGCGGCTACCGGACCAAATACCCGAACTTCAAGGCCATCCATAAAGCGGCAGGAGCACTCGGAGGTGTTCTAAGGTTTCATCCTTTTGAGGAGGCATCGGACGATTAGCGATAGATGCTGGAAATCCCTTTCGACCAACAATGTTCCGTCGAAACATGTCGCATCTCATGTCGCGTGGAACTGCCGCTACCCTATTGAAACCCTTGGAAATGCTGGGTAGTGGCTTGCAACACGACGCGACACGAAAGTGGCAAAATCGGAGACCTCAGTATCACGTAAACAATTGATTTTCTTGATAATTTAAGTGGTGCCCAGAGCCGGAATCGAACCAGCGACACGCGGATTTTCAATCCGCTGCTCTACCAACTGAGCTATCTGGGCATCCGTGCCTCACGCAAATCAGAAGGCCTTGGAAGGCCCTGGGTGCTTGGTTCACCCCGGAAGCGAGCGGGGTTATAGCATCTTGTTCGTCCATGTCCAGCCGCAAATGACTCTTTTTTGACAGGAAATGGATTTTTGGCAATTTACGAACAAAATGAATGGCTTCGCCGGACCGAACATCGAAATGGCGGCGGAACTATTCCTCTTCGGGATAGTCCGCCTTGGTCTGATCCTCGGCAACGGGAATGGCATAGGAGCCGTTCAGCCACCGGGACAGATCGGCCGAGCGGCAGCGATCCGAGCAGAAAGGGTAATGCTCGCGCATCGAAGGCCGGCCGCATTCCACGCAAGGCCGTGTCTTGCGCAGCGGCTCGATCTTTGCGCCAACCTTGATCTTGTCGTCATCCGCCATGACAATCACCCTTCCTGCCAGGTGGCATGAACGTCGAAACCCTCTCCCGCCAGAAGCAGCATGGTTTCATAAAGTGGCAATCCGACGACATTGGTGTAGGAGCCGATCAGCTTCTGCACGAAGGAGCCCGCGAGCCCCTGGATGCCATAGGCACCCGCCTTGCCGCGCCATTGGCCGGAGGCGAGGTACATGTCGATGTCCCTGGCCGACAGCCGCTTGAAGCGAACCTTGGTCTCGATGACCTTCTGGCGCAGCTTGCGGTCGGGTGTGATCAGGCAGACGCCGGTATAGACGACATGGCTGCGGCCGGAGAGCAGGTGCAGCGCCGAAGACGCCTCGTCGACGAACTCTGCCTTCGGGAGAATCCGACGGCCGACGGCGACAACCGTGTCGGCGGCAAGGATATAGCTTCCCTGCCAGGCGACATCGCCTTTCACCGCGGCAAAGGCCGCCTCGCCCTTTTCCGCCGAAAGCCTACGCGCCAGCGATCGCGGATGCTCCGATTTCTTCGGAGCCTCGTCGATATCCATGGGCATCAGGCGCGCCGCTTCGATCCCTGCCTGATGCAGGAGGTCGACGCGGCGCGGCGATCCGGAGGCCAGTATCAGCTTGTGTTTCAGCGCCATAAAACCTCGACCTATCAGGCGGGAGACGGACAGCCGGCTCGAAAACGAGCAGCGACTACTTGAAACGGTAGGTGATGCGGCCCTTGGTCAGGTCGTAAGGGGTCATTTCCACCAGCACCTTGTCGCCGGCGAGAACGCGAATGCGGTTCTTGCGCATGCGGCCGGCGGTGTGGGCGATGATCTCGTGCTCGTTTTCCAGCTTCACGCGGAAGGTCGCGTTCGGCAGCAATTCGGTGACGACACCCGGAAATTCTAGGACTTCTTCTTTCGGCATTAAAGCTTCTTTTCCTGTAGGGTTGTGGCCGGCGCCCGTGGCAAAATGCGGGGTCGCCGGAAATTTGCGCGGAAACTACACAATCGACGCGGTTTTGTGAACCACGTTGATAAGGCTTTCTGCATTTGTTTCACGCGGCACCTTAAAGGGAGCCGCGACGTTCCACCAGCCTGCTCTCGATCAGGCCCTGAAGATAATCCCGCACATCACGGTAGGCATCGAGAATCTGCTCGCGCGTGTCGCCGATCGCCGAGGGGTCCATGGTCGGCCAATAGATGACCTCGATGGCATTGGCCCGTGTCAATTCCAGCGCCGCGTGATGCGCTTCGGGAGAGAGCGTGATGATGAGATCGAAGAAATCATCCTCCAGTTCCTCCAGCGTCTGCGGCTGCCGGCGTCCGAGCGAGAGGCCGATCTCGTCGAGAACGACATCGACGAAAGGATTGCGTTCGCCGGCCCGCACGCCCGCTGAAGCGATATAGGTGCCCTGCGGCAGCATCCCGCGCGCAATCACTTCCGCCATCGGCGAACGGATGGCATTCAGCCCACACATGAAGAGGATGGCGCCCGGCGCCTTTACGCTATGGTCGATGGCCTTCGGTTGCTCCATCGCCGTCACCCACGCCAATAGAGCACGCAGACGAGGGTAAAGAGCCGCCGCGCCGTGTCGAAATCCACGGTGATCTTGCCCTGCAGCCGCTCCATCAGCGTCCGCGACCCCTCATTGTGGATGCCGCGGCGACCCATGTCGATCGCCTCGATGCGGCTGGGAGTGGCCGAGCGGATCGCCTCGTAATAGCTCTCGCAGATCATGAAGTAATCCTTCACGATCCGGCGAAACGGCGTCAGCGACAGGATATGGGCGGCAACGACCGTCCCCTCCTCCGTCCGGATGTCGAAAACCAGCTTCTGGTCGACCAGTGACAGGTTCAGGAGATAAGGCCCGCCCGCATGGCCGATAGGCTGGAAGCTGTTTTCCTCGATCAGGTCGAAGATGGCGACGGCGCGCTCATGCTCGACGTCGGGCGTCGAACGGCCGATCGTGTCGTCCAGGACCACATCGCTCAGCCGGAAGACACCTTCTGCCATGCCTTACCTCTCGAGATTGAGACGGATTGCAACCGATCGCGCATGGGCGTCGAGCCCTTCCGCTTCGGCAAGCGCGATCGCCGCCGGGCCAAGTGCGCGCAGCTGCTCCGGACCGAGCCGCAGGATCGAGGTGCGCTTGACGAAATCGAGCACCGACAGGCCGGACGAAAAACGGGCGGAGCGCGCGGTCGGCAGCACATGATTGGAGCCGCCAACATAATCACCGATCACTTCCGGCGTATGACGGCCGACGAAGATAGCGCCGGCATTGCGGATGCCTGCAAGCAGAGCATCGGGATGATCGACCGCGAGTTCGACGTGCTCGGCGGCGATGCGGTTGGCAAGCGGAACGGCCTGCTTCAGGTCGGATACCAGGATGATGGCGCCGAAATCCCGCCAGCTCGCCGCCGCCGTCTTCGACCGGCTGAGCCGCTTCAGCTGCCGTTCGACGGCGCCGTCGACAGCCTTGCCCAACTCTGCATCATCGGTGATCAGGATCGACTGCGCGCCCTCGTCATGCTCGGCCTGCGCCAGGAGATCGGCGGCCAGCCAGTCCGGATCATTGTGCTTGTCGGCGATAACAAGCACTTCGGACGGGCCGGCGATCATGTCGATGCCGACAGTGCCGAAGACATGGCGCTTGGCGGCGGCGACATAGGCATTGCCGGGGCCGGTGATCTTGTAGACCGGGGCGATCGTCTCCGTGCCATAGGCCAGCGCTGCGATCGCCTGCGCGCCGCCGATGCGGTAGATCTCCTCGACGCCGGCCATGCGGGCAGCGGCCAGCACCGCCGGGTTGATCGAGCCGCCCATGGTCGGCACCGTGATGACGATACGCTCGACACCGGCGACCTTGGCCGGCACCGCATTCATCAGCACCGAGCTTGGATAGCTTGCCGTGCCGCCGGGCACGTAGAGACCGACAGCCTCGATCGCCGTCCAGCGCGAGCCGAGACCGACGCCGAGATCGTCCTCGTAGATATCGTCCTTCGGCAATTGCCGGCGATGATGCGATTCGATGCGGGTGGCCGCGACCTTGAGCGCGCCCAGCACTTCGGCGGGAACGGCGGCAACCGCCGCGTCGATCTCCGCTTCCGTGACGCGCATCGGCGTCGTGGCGAAATCAATGCCTTCGAATTTCTTGGAGTAATCGGCCAGAGCCGCGTCGCCCCGCGCCCTGACATCGTCGATGATGGCGCGCGCAACGGCATTCACGTCCTCGGACACTTCTCGCTTGGTCGTGAGAAAAGCGGCGAACTGCTCCTCGAACCCTTCCGACGCCTGATCCAGCCAGATAGCCACGCTGATAATCCTTTTACATCGAGGCCGCCGCCGGCGACCGAAACTCGTTTTCCGTCCGGCCTAGAGCGCTTCGTCCGGATGACTGGGCTTATTAGCCGTTTCCCACGCGCCGCCAATATCCGCAAGCTGAACTTCGATACATTCGACATCGAGCGCGATGGTCGCATTGCCGGCAAGCGTCAGCTCGATGGTGCCGTCAGGCCCGTCGCCCTTCTGGTCGAAGCGGATAGCGAGCAGCGACAGCACGTCATCACGCCGGCGCCGGTCGACGCCGCTGGAGCGCACCGCCAGCACCCGCTTGAACACCAGCGCCACGCGACGGCGCTCGAACGTCTTGCTCTTCGGATCCGACAGTTCCCAGACGAAACGGTTGGCGGCAAACGAAAATTGCTTAAGCTTCGGCGTATAAGACATGTCGCCGACCTTGAAGACGCTATCCTGCATATGCGCGGAAATAACGCCCAAGTCTTCGGTGTCGAGTGCCATTAGCTTGAGATTGGTCATGCGCCTGATATCCCTGATCGCCCACGGACATGCCGATAGCGGCATGTCCTCGTGATGGAAATAGGATGCGGGCGGCAAAGACGCAACCGGAGAAAACGGGCTTCTCCGGTCTGTTCACGGCAATAGCGGGAATTAGTCGCTGATGCGCTCGACGATCGCACCGCAACGCGTCAGCTTGTCTTCCAGCCGCTCGAAGCCGCGATCGAGGTGATAGATGCGCGACACCAACGTTTCGCCCTCGGCGGCAAGGCCGGCAATGACCAGCGATACGGAAGCGCGAAGGTCCGTCGCCATGACTGGCGCGCCCTTCAGCCGCTCGACGCCCTCGATCTTGGCCGTCTGGCCGGAGAGCGAGATCTTCGCGCCGAGGCGGGCGAGCTCCTGCACATGCATAAAGCGGTTTTCGAAGATGGTCTCGGTGATATGCGAGGTGCCGGTCGAGCGCGTCATCAGCGCCATGAACTGCGCCTGCAGGTCGGTCGGGAAGCCCGGGAAGGGATCGGTGACGACATCGACCGGCTGGATGCCGCCGCCGTTGCGCTTGACGCGAATGCCGTTATTGGTCGCCGAGATATCGGCACCGGCACGGCGCAGGCTGTCCAGCGCCGTGTCGAGCAGCGCCATGTCGGTATTTTCCAGGGTAACGTCGCCGCCGGCCATGGCAACGGCCATGGCATAGGTGCCGGTCTCGATGCGGTCCGGCAGGACGCGGTGGCGCGCGCCGGAAAGCGAGGTGACGCCTTCGATGGTGATCGTGCTGGTGCCGGCGCCGGTGATCTTGGCGCCCATGGCGATCAGGCAATTGGCGAGATCGACGACCTCGGGCTCACGGGCCGCATTGCCGATGACCGTCGTACCGCGGGCAAGGGTCGCCGCCATCATCATCACATGCGTCGCGCCGACCGAAACCTTCGGGAAATCATAGCGCGCGCCGATCAGGCCGCCCTTGGGCGCGGTGGCGTTGATATAGCCACCGTCGATTTCCATGTTGGCGCCAAGCGCCGTCAGGCCCTCGATGAACAGATCGACCGGACGCGTTCCGATGGCGCAGCCGCCGGGCAGCGACACGCGCGCCTGGCCTTCGCGGGCAAGCAGCGGCCCGATGACCCAGAAGCTGGCGCGCATCTTGGCAACCAGCTCGTAAGGCGCGGTCGTGTCGACGATGGTGCGGCAGGTGAAATGGATGGTGCGGGAATAGGCGTCTTCCTGGCGCTCGCGCCGGCCGTTGACGGCGACGTCAACGCCATGATTGCCGAGAATGCGCTGCAGCAGCTCGACGTCGGCCAGATGCGGCACGTTTTCAAGCGTCAGCGTATCGCTGGTGAGCAGCGAGGCGATCATCAGAGGCAGAGCCGCGTTCTTGGCGCCGGAGATCGGAATGATACCGTTAAGCTCGTTGCCGCCGACAATCCTGATACGATCCATATATGACTACGGGCCGAGCCCGCCTTTCCTGAAGTTCCATGCCACCTGGGAAAAGGCGCTCTTTAGACGAAATAGATTAAAGCTTCAATTCGTTTGATGGCTGTTTGATGATGGGCGACATGAATCATTACGATTCGTCCATTTTTGCGGCGGCGTCTTTCTCGGGCGCGGTATTTGCGGCCGGCAGCCCATCCGTTTCGTCCGCTTGGCCAGCGCGCCGCGCCCTCACCTGCTGCTTGCGGCGGCCAAGATTTTCGCGCAGCTTCTGCGCCGCCCGCTCCCGCCGCCTGTCCGCCTCGGTGACGGGCCTCGCAACCACGCCTTCTTCCGCCTCGCCGGCCGTCAAACCGCCTTGCGAGATCGCCTCATCACCCGTTTTCGTCTTATCCACACCCATGCGCTTCCCATAGCCGAAATCCCTCGACTTCAAAAGGCCGACGCATTTTTTCCCGCGATCTTTCACAGAAGTTGAAATTTGCGGCTTGCACTCAGCCTCGACCTATGGCAATAGCCGCCTCGCCCAATACGGCGCACCCAAAGCGCCACGGTTTGCTGCTATAGCTCAGGGGTAGAGCACTCCCTTGGTAAGGGAGAGGCCGAGAGTTCAAATCTCTCTAGCAGCACCAGTTTTCTATTTCCCCTGCCTTTAGAAGAATAACTGGCTGGTCGCTCTTGCACGATGAAATGCAATATCGGATCTGGCAACCAGATTGTGCATGCTCAATCCCACCCCAGCTACTCACAAGAGTGCGTCGTCCATAAGACTCCGAAGAACTTGGTGTGCCTTAACAAAGTTGTACGTTACGGCCTCGACTGCCCAACCTCCTCAAACCTTCTCCGTCTTCTTAACCTTCACCTTCGGCTCCACAGGCGCATCCGGCGTCGGGGCCAGCAGTTTGCGCAGGGTCGCGATCTTGTCCTTCACCAGTGGGCGGAAGCGGGTGGCGCGGTAGGGCATGTCGGCGGCGCCGTAGCCTTCGGGGCCGTCGTCATTGCCGCGGTGGATCTCTTCCAGCTTCACGCCGATGAAATTGCCATCGACATAATGCGAGTATTCGCCGACCCAGCGGATCGTGTAGATCGTCCCCTTGCGGATCAGCTGGTCGATGCTGACATGCTTGAACTTGTCATCGATACAGACGAC
This sequence comes from Rhizobium rhizogenes NBRC 13257, assembly GCF_000696095.1. Classification (GTDB taxonomy): domain Bacteria; phylum Pseudomonadota; class Alphaproteobacteria; order Rhizobiales; family Rhizobiaceae; genus Rhizobium; species Rhizobium rhizogenes. The sequence continues at coordinate 38,344 of NZ_BAYX01000018.1, forward strand.
CTTCTGGCCCACATGGAAATCGTAGCTCACTCTCATCTCCTTGAAGCGACGCTCCTGCATCGCCTGTCGTCAGGCGCCAAGCATATTCGCATATGCACCGGCTGGTAAATGCAAAGCGCATGATGGCGGTCGATTTATGATCATGCCGGGAAAGGTCGCGCGCTGCAGCCGGGCAAACTCAAAAAACTCCACTCCCCTGTCGGCTTTGCCCCTCACCGTCCGTCCTTGGAGCATTCCAACCGAAGAGAGGAGCATCCCATGTCTAAAATTGCCCCATGCCTGTGGTTCGCAAACGAGGCCGAGGAAGCGGCCAATTTCTATGTGTCGCTGTTTCCCGGCTCGCGCATCGACCATGTGCAGAAGAATGTCGTCGAAACACCCGGCGGCCCGCAAGGCAGCGTGCTGGTGGTGAGCTTCACGCTTGCCGGCCAGCGCTTCATGGCGCTGAATGGCGGCAGGCGCTTCGAATATACCCATGCGATCTCGCTGGAGGTGGATTGCGACGACCAGGCCGAGGTGGACCGGCTCTGGGACGGGCTTTCCGCCGGCGGCGCCATCGAGCAATGCGGCTGGCTGAAGGATCGCTACGGCGTCTCCTGGCAGATCGTCCCGACAGTGGTCAAGCAGATGCTGGCCGACCCCGACCCGGCCAAGGCCGGTCGCGTGCTGCAGGCGATCATGGAGATGATCAAGCTCGACATTGCCGGCCTGCAGGCGGCCTATCGCGGATAGCTGGCAACGATTCGGAACTATCCGTCTCAGGCCCGCTCCCTGCGCAACCGCGCGATCGCCTGGAGCTGCATGGCCTTTTCGCCGAGCTGCATCAGCTCGATGCGGTTGCCTTCGGGATCGGTGATCCAGGCCTGGTAGTTGTGATCGACGCCGAGCTGCTTTTCGGAGGTGAGCGCGACGCCCTTGCCGGTCAGCTCGGCAATCGCGCCGTCGATATCGTCGACCTCAAGGCAGAGATGATTGAAGCCGACATTGGCAAACGGCGGCGCGCTGTCGCCGACGGCATCGGGAAACAGCTCGAGATATTGCGTATCGGTGATGCGCAGATAGACGATCCAGAGGCGGCCGTCCTGCTCCAGCCGGAACATCTCCTCGAAGCCAAGCTTGTTGACGTAGAAATCAAGCGACCGCTCGATATCCTTGACGCTGACGGCGACATGGCCGATCGATTTCACATGCTTCACGCGCAGTTCCTCCTCTTATGTCTGTCTCCCTGACCGGAACCATGGGGAGCAGAAGGCTGCGAGATCGTCAAGGCCGTTCAGCTCTCGCGTTTCGCCGGCGGGAAGCATTACCCGCCCCAAAATGCTCCAACGCGCCTGCCGCCCGCCGTCGTGCCGGTCAGATTGACGCATAGCGGCATTTATAGCTTCCCGTTTCTTAACCGCGCACAAGCATCGCTCACCAACGCATATTGCACTGCAACATTGACTGGATTACCGTCGCAACAACGCCATAAGTAGGTGGAATTATTGGTTTATTTCAATAAAAGGTTGTGTCGCAGTGCCGGCGCTTGCGGATGTCGATGATGGGATTAATTTATCGACTATTCAGCAGCAGAACGGCGAGATCCATGGAACAGTCCCGGCGTGCCCGCATCGATCTTCCGGCTCAGAATTACACAGCCATCTATGCGCTCAGCGACATCCATGGCTGCCATGATGAGCTGATCGAGGCCGAGAGGCGCATCGTCGCGGATGCCGCCAAAATTCCTGGCCGAAAGCTCCTGATGTTCCTCGGCGACTACGTCGATCGCGGCCCGCAATCGAGCGACGTGCTGCAGCATTTGTGCGACCCGCCGCCCTCGAACTTCGACCGCTACAGCCTGCTGGGCAATCACGACGACGTCTTCCTGAAATTCCTCGACGATCCGCGCGGCAACAGCGACTGGCTGGAGTATGGCTCAGGCCCGACGCTCGCCTCCTATGGTGTCGACGTGGACTATCTGCTGCGCGAGGAAGGCCGGAGCGTCGAGGAACTCGGCGAGGCGGCCCGGCGGGCCATTCCGCCGGCGCATGTCAAATTGCTGCGCTCGCTGCCGGTCGCCGTCACCGTCGGCTCCGTCATCTTCGTCCATGCCGGCATTCAGCCGTACATACCATTGGCGGGACAGACCGATAACGACCTGATCTGGATCCGCGAACCCTTCCTCTCCCAGGGGCCGCAATTGCCGGTGCTGGTGGTGCACGGCCATACGCCGAGCCCGCGCCCGACCTTCGGCAGTGGCCGCATCGGCATCGACACCGCTGTTTCCATGGGCGGAACCCTGACGATCCTCAAGATTGTCGACGGTCAGCCGACAATCCTCTAGGCGAGCATTCGGCACGAATAGAAAGGGGCCCCGGCATAGACCGAGGCCCCTTTTCTTCATTTCGTCCGCGCCTGTTATTCCGCGGCCATGGCCGGCGGCAGATGGTCCACGGCGTCGTTGCTTTCCTGCGGCTTGTCCACCAGCGGCTCAGCCGATTTCGTCTTCGGCTCGCGGCCGAAGAACAGCGCATAGCCCGCCGGCAGCACGAAGATGGTGAGCACTGTGGCAACCAGGATGCCGCCCATCATGGAATAGGCGAGCGGGCCCCAGAAGACGCCGCGCGAGATCGGGATCAGCGCCAGAACCGCCGTCAGCGCCGTCAGCACGATCGGCCGGAAACGTCGCACGGCCGCGCCGACGATCGCTTCCTTTCGGTCCATGCCCACCGCGATATCCTGGTCGATCTGGTCGACAAGGATGATCGAGTTGCGGATGATGATGCCGAGCAGCGCGATGACGCCGAGGATCGCCACGAAGCCGAAGGGCGCACCGCTGATCAAGAGGGCACCTGCCGCGCCGATGATGCCAAGCGGGCCGGTGGCCAGCACCAGCATCGCCTTGCCGAAGTGTTGCAGCTGCGCCATCAGCAGCACGACGATGATGATCAGCATGATCGGTGCCTTGGCGGCGATCGAGGCCTGGCTTTCGGCACTGTCTTCGGCGCCGCCCTGGATCTCGATCTTGTAGCCGGCCGGCAGGCTGTTTCGAAGGTCGGCCATGTCGTTATAGAGCTTGGCCGTCACATCGTTCGACTGCACGTTGTCAGGCAATGTCGCCCGGACCGTGATGGTCGGCAGGCGGTCGCGACGCCATTCAATGCTCTGCTCCATGACGGGCTCGATCTTGGCGACCTGCGACAGCGGCACGAAACCACCGCTATCGGTCGGGATATAGATCGAATTGACCGAGGTCAGCAGATGACGGCTGGCAGCCGGCTCCCTGACGACAATGCCGACGGTCTCCTCGCCCTCGCGGTAATTGTCGAGGGTGGCACCGGACATGGTGGCCTGCAGCATCTGGCGGATGCGCTGCGAGGTGACGCCGAGAGCGCGGGCGCGGTCCTGATCGATCACCAGCTTCATTGCCGGCACCGGCTCGAGCCAGTCGTCATGGATGGCGCCAAGCAGCGGGTTCTGGGCGAAGCGCTGCCTCACCTCGTCGGCGATGTGGCGAACCTCCTGCCGGTCCGGACCCATGACGCGAAGCTGCACCGGCCAGCCGGTCGGCGGACCGAGGAACAGGCGGTCGACCTTGCCGCGGACCGTGGGGAAGTCGGCGGCAAGAATGCCTCGCAGCTTAGTAATCAGCCGTTCGCGCGCGGGCTCGTCCTTCGCCATGACCAGCATCTGGGCATAGTTCGGATTGGTGAGCTGCTGGTCGAGTGGCAGGAAGAAGCGCGGGGCGCCCTGGCCGACATAGGTGGCGACAAAACGCTTGTCCGGATCGTCGGCCACGCGCGCCTGCAGCGCCTGCGCCTGCCGTTCGACCTCCTTGATGCTGGTGCCTTCCGGCAGCCAGAGATCGACGAGGATTTCCGGGCGAGACGACTGTGGGAAGAAGTTCTGCGGGATGAACTGGAAGGACCACAGGCTTCCGACGAAGGCGGCGATCGTCAGAAGCAGCACGATGACGCGATGACGCACGGCCCAGGCCACCGACGAACGCAGGCGGCGATAGAAGCGCGTGTCGAAAACATCGTGATGCTCGCCGACATGGTGGCGCTGCTTCAGGATCATGTAGCCGAGCCATGGCGTGAAATAGACCGCGACGAACCACGAGATCACCAGCGCGATGCCGACGACGTAGAAGAGCGTGCGGACATATTCACCCGCCGTCGAGGCGGCGAAACCGACCGGAATGAAGCCGGCGGTGGTGATCAGCGTGCCGGTCAGCATCGGGAAGGCAGTCGAGGAATAGGCAAAGCTTGCCGCATCGAGCTTGGCAAGCCCCTCCTCCAACTTGCGCTCCATCAGTTCGACGACGATCATGGCGTCGTCGACCAGAAGACCGAGCGCGATGATGAGAGCGCCGAGCGAAATGCGCTGCAGATCGATGCCGAGCTCGTACATGATGGCGAAGGTCGCCGCGAGCACGAGCGGAATGGCGATGGCGATCACCAGGCCGGAGCGCCAGCCGATCGACAGGAAAGAGACGATCAGCACGATCACCAGCGCCTCGCCGAGGGCATGCATGAACTCGCTGATGGCGTCGGTCACGACTTCCGGCTGATTGGAAACCTGATCGACCTGCACGCCGACCGGCAGTGAGGCAGTAAAGCGCTTATAAGTCTCTTCCACCGCCGCGCCGACGTCCGTCACCTTGTTGCCATTGGCCATGACGACGCCGAGCTGGACACTCTCATGACCGTTATAGAGGAATTTGGCCGTATAGGGATCCTGCAGCCCGGCGCTTACCGTTGCGATGTCGCCGAGACGCGTCACCTGGCCGCCGGCGGTCAGCCGGAGGTTCTTGATATCCTCGATCTTGTTGACGTCACCCTCGACCGAGATACGCACGGAGCGCGTGCTGGTGTCGACGGTACCGGCTGGATCGACATTGTTCTGGCCGACAATGGCGTTCTGCAGGGCGGTCAGCGTCAGGCCACGCTCCGCCAGCACCTTGGAGGAGACGTCGATATAGATCTGCTCAGGCTGGTCGCCGATGATCACGGCCTTCTCGACGCCCGGCGTCGCGAGCAGCATGTCTCGCGCCTGGATCGCGAATTTCTTCAGCTCGGGATAGCTGTAGCCGTCGCCGCTGATCGAATGCAGGGTGATATAGGTGTCACCGAATTCATCGTTGAAATAGGGGCCTTGCAGGCCGGACGGCAGCGTATTGGCAATATCGCCGACCTTCTTGCGCACCTGATAAAAGGCGTCCTTCACCTGTGCGGTGTTGGTGTCACCCTTGATCTGGACGGTGGTGATGGCAAAGCCGGCGCGGGTATAGGATTTGACCCAATCAAGATGCGGCGTTTCCTGCAGCTTGCGCTCGATCTTGTTGACCACCTGGTCTTCCATGTCCTGCAGCGAGGCGCCGGGCCAGATGGTCTGCACGACCATGACACGGAAGGTGAAATCCGGATCCTCCTTCTGGCCCATATGGGTCAGGCCGAACGCACCGGCGATGATGATCAGCGCGAACAGGAAGCGCGCGATGCTCGGATGGGCGATCGCCCAACGCGACAGGTTGAAAGGCTTCTTCTCTTCCGAGGTGCTGTTGATAGTCATGGTCTCGCCCCTCGATCCGCTTAGCGCACGATATCGGCAGCGGCCGTGACGGCGCCGCCATTGGTCGCGGCCGATACCTGCTGGGCATCCGGCACCTTGACCTTCATATTCTCGGTCATGAATTGCGTGCCGGCGGCAACGACGACATCGCCGGCCTTCAGGCCGTCGGCGATACGTACGCCGTCATCGGCAAAATCGGCGACCTTGACGTTGCGGGAATGCACCGAGCCGGCGCTGCGGTCGACCAGCCAGACGATCTGCTGGCCGTCCTTCTGGGCAAGCGCGCTCAGCGGAACGGAGACGTAAGGTTGGGTATTGCCGGCCTCAGCCTCGATCGTCGCGGTCATGCCGAGCAGCACGCGGTGATCGCTCGGCAGGCTGACACGCACTGCAAAGGTCCGTGACTGTGCATCGGCGCTGCCCGCCACCTCGCGCACCTTGCCGTCGAGCACCAGCGCGTCGTCGGACCAAAAGCGCGCCTTGACGTCCTTGCCGACCTTGAATTGCGCGATATCCATTTCCGGCACAGCGATCAGCACTTCCTTCTCGCCGTCGACAGCGACGGTGATAACGGGCGTGCCGGAGCTGACGACCTGACCGACATCGGCATTGACGGTCGTCACGATGCCGTTCATGTCCGACGTCAGATCGCTATAGGCAACCTGGTTTTTCGCCTCAGTCAGCGCCGACACGGCGGAATCCCGCGTCGAAACGGCTTGATCATAGGAAAGTTCGGCCTGTTCGAGCTGCGACTTCGACCCGACGCTCTTGTCGAAGAGCTGCTGGGCACGATTGCGGGCAAGCGCCGTCGTCTGCACCTGCTTTTCAGCCGAATCGAGATCCGCCTGCGAGCGGCGCACCGCCAGGGCGTAATCGGTAGAGTCGATGCGGGCGAGCACATCGCCGGGCTTCACCTTCTGGCCGATATCCACCTTGCGCTCGACGATCTTGCCGCTGACGCGGAAGCCAAGGTTCATATCCGTCCGCGCCTTGACCGAGCCTGAATAATCGAGCTTGCGCGTCGTATCCGCCTGCGCGATCTCGATCACCTTGACCGGCCGGATCACCTCCGCCGCCTCTTCCTTCTTCTCGTTGCAGCCGGAAAGCGTAAGACCAACAGCGGCAATGAATGCAGCGCCGGCTATGGATCGTATCGTCGTGGTCGTCAGCGAACGCATGTCGCTCTCCTTAGTCAAACGGAATGCAAGCACGGCCGATCATTCGGCACGCGGACTGCTATTTCTTCAGCGCCCTGATGGCGAATTCGATAAGGTCTTCGGGTTCGGCCCGGTTCGGCTTGCTAAGACTTTGCGCGACCATCTGCGGATGGCAAAGGATGGTCGTCGCCGCGCCGAAGCATTTCGATGCAACATAGGGGTCCTGCTCAAGAAATTCGCCGGCAGCGATACCCTCAGCGATGATCTCGGCTATCAAATCATGAATACGATCGATAAACTTTTCGATGACGTGCCAATCGTGCTCGATGGCGATGACCACCATCTCATGCACCTTCTGCTCGTCGAGCATGTTTTCGCACGTCTGCTTGTATTGCGCATAGACATAGGCATGCAGCCGGTCGGAGGCGCTGATCGGGCGGCGGCGGATTTCCAGCGCCATCTGGTAGCTGTATTCAAGCATCCGGCCGCAAACGGCCTGGCGAATTTCAGTCTTTGAAGCAAAGAAGCGGTAGATATTCGCCGTGGACATGCCGAGGTCGCGAGCGATGTCGGCGACCGTCGTCTTGGCGTAACCGTAGTGGCGAAACAGCCTTTCGGCTGCGTCGAGGATTTTTGTGATGTTTTCCTGACGCGCCGGATCGGCGCTGACATCGGAAAGATCAAGCATGGTTTACTTTCGATTTACGAGTGACGATTTTCAATTTTCATCACTCGTAAACCATAAGGCCACACCTGTCAAGAAACCGCACCGGCAACCGGACGGTTGAAACAGCGGTCGTGATCAGGTGTCAGGCACCCAGAATATGGGGACGGAAACGACGGACGCTCAGCAAGCCGACAATCAGGAATGCAATCAGCAGCACCGCCTGAACAGCCAGAAGCGGCGGCTCGTTCCCCTGTGGCGCCAGCGCGTTCAGCGCAGGGATCTTCTGGAAGGATTGGACGATCAGGACAATGCAATTGAGGTAGTGCATGAACAGGCTGCCGACGATAAAGACGAGCCGCCAGAAGCCGGTCATCTGAAACTTATAACGCGCGAGCGCCGTGGGAATGAAGATCAGAACCGAGATGATGCCGAATATGATGCCCGGTGTCACGCCGTTAAAGGGAAAGAGAAACCCGGTCAGGCTCGTCAGCAGGATTGTGACCATATAGACGAGCGTCGACCGTTCGTGACGGTCGCCGGCGATCAATCCCTGCGCGACGATAACGCCGGCGACGATCGCGATCAGGCTGATGATGACGTGAATCCAGGTCAGTGCGGACATGTGAACAATCTCCCTCGCGCAGGACATTTCCGCGACAAGCCTAGTTCGGCTCGATAATGAGGGATTGTAGATTTATGCGTGAAACCGCGCCTTCCCGCCGCAAGGCAAGGAAATACCGCCGGACCGCACGTAGCCTTGCCGACCTTGCAGTATAGCCAATACTTATGAGGCCGCCGGCTCTTTGAATTGGCGATGCAACGGCATCCCTTCTATTCATCCGATGAATGGCCGGATCGCGAGACGAAATGTCGAGAGCGCTGTCAGTTATGCGATTGATGAATAACCGGCCGTTATGACCGGCCCTTGTGTGGCTCTCGATAAGACACTCCCGCTCCCCTTATGAAATCCTCTGGAGGAGGAGCCTACGCGCATCCGCAATTGACGCGGTTGAGCAAGAACCAAGCGCGGAACAAACAGGGAGGAAAATCAGGGATGAGCACCAATTATGGCGATGTCCGTCGAGATACGGGCGTAGGAACGAACGTCACGAATAGACCGGCCCTATGGTCAACCATAAAAGCGGGTTTGATCGGGGGGATCACGGGCGGCGTCCTGATCTGGATATATGAGGCGATCGTCTGGGTCGGCATCCAGCAACTGATGCCGCTGGCGGGCATTCCCCGCAATGCCACGGGCCTTGTATTCGGCAAGGGCGTGCAGGAATCTCTGGGACTGACGGCCTATTTTCTCGGCACGGCAATCCACTTCTCTTTCGTTTTTGCCTGGGGCATCGCCTTTGCCTGCATCTGGCCGTACTTCCGGCGCCGCGGCTATGAGGCGACCTTCGTGGCGCTCTTCTATGCTGTCATGATCTGGATCGTGATGCATGCGGCGATCATGGTCGCCACCACGGATCATCCCAACTACTTCGATCCGATGGTCGTCATCGGTGGCTTCATGTCGCACTTCTTCTACACCGTGCCGCTAGCCCTGATCGTCAAACGACGCCTTGCAGCGGAAACCGGCTCGTAAGACCACCAATACCCGTTGGTGTGCAGAAATAGGCCACCTTGCCATCACGGGCAGCGTTCGACAGGCTCTTCGCATCGCGGAGAGCCTGTCGAATCATTGGATTCCGAGCCTAGGCGAGGCGCACTTCCAATGAGATCGGCACCGAGGCAAGCGCCTTGGAGACCGGGCAACCGGCCTTGGCCTTGTTGGCAAGCTCGGTGAACTTGGCCTCGTCGGCACCGGGAACCTTGCCCGTCAGCGTCAGGTGGATCGCGCTGATGGCAAACCCGCCTTCGACGCTTTCAAGCGTGACCTTGGCCGTCGTCTCCATGGTCTCGGCAGTGAAGCCCGCCTCATTCAAGATCAGCGACAGCGCCATGGTGAAGCAACCCGCATGCGCCGCGCCGATCAACTCCTCCGGATTGGTGCCCGCGACGCCTTCGAAGCGGCTGGCAAAGCCGTAGGGATAATGGTTGAGCGCACCGCTCTGGGTCGAGATCTGGCCCTTGCCGTCCTTAAGACCGCCGGACCACTGGGCCGAACCTGTGCGATTGATCTGCATACCGTCCTCCTTGTCGTTGATTAAACCTTGGAAAAAAGGGGCTTTGCCCTCCCGGCAATGGCCGATGGGGAACCGCCTTCTGGCAGCCCCAATCAGCAATATAGTGTTCTATCCGTCGATGACGACAGCGCAGTAACGGCGAGCCCACCGCTGCCTTGAAAAGACGCGCTGTTTTCTTCCAGGAAGATCCAAAATGGCGCATCCACCCTTTCTAGTCGCGCAAGTCAGTTGACAAATCATCATACCAGGGAATTGCCTGTGTATGATGATTGTAGTAAGGTGTTTTCGACTGCGAGGAGCGGGGAAGAGATAGTTGGATTCGTTTGAACGGCAAGAGCATGGCTTGGTTGATCGGCCGGAACGCCGCCCGCGCGTGCGCCGGAACGTGACGGCGGCGATTGCTGAAGATATCTGCTCCGAACGCTATCCATCGGGCTCGGCCCTGCCGCGCGAAAACGATCTCTGCGAGCTCTATGGCGTCAGCCGTACCGTCATCCGCGAATCCCTGAAGATCTTGGAATCGAAAGGTCTCGTGCGCGGCAAGCCACGCATCGGCACCACCGTCTGCGACAAGGATGACTGGAACATCCTCGATCAGGACGTGCTCGAATGGATGGGACCTTATATTGCCGAATTCGATATTCTCGGCAGCATCCTCGAGGCGCGGCGCACCATCGAACCTGTCGCGGCCGAGTACGCCGCCGAGCGCGCCACTGCCCAGGAGATTGCCGATCTCGACCGGGCCTGGCGGCAGATGTGCGAGTCCGGCGACGATCCGGAGCGCTTCACCGAAGCCGACGTGACGTTCCATACGGTGCTGCTGGGCGCCAGCCACAACCAAGTGTTCCGCCGCCTGTCGAGTGCCATCCATGCCGGCCTCAAATACGCACTGCACGCCTCCAATGTCGCCGCCGACAGCCGCGACGAGGCGATCGCCGTGCATGGCGAGCTGGTGGAGGCGCTGCGCCTGCGCAACGGCATTGCCGCGCGCGACTGCACCCATCGCCTGCTGGACCTTGCCGCTCGCGACCTCGCCGCCGGAAAGGCGATGGGACGAGCGGAGAAAAGCAGGACCTGAAACCCCGAGATCCGCGGCCTTCCGCCGCCGATGTGACCAAAAGCCGAAACGGAAGCATTCCCATGAAAATCACCAAACTGACGACCTATATCGTGCCGCCGCGCTGGATGTTCCTGAAGATCGAAACTGACGAAGGCATCGTCGGCTGGGGTGAACCAGTCGTCGAAGGCCGCGCGCTCACCGTCCAGGCCGCCGTGCACGAGCTGGAAGACTATCTGATCGGCAAGGATCCCTTCCTGATCGAGGACCATTGGAATGTCATGTACCGCGCCGGCTTCTATCGCGGCGGCGCCGTCCACATGAGCGCCATTGCCGGCATCGACCAGGCGCTGTGGGACATCAAGGGCAAGGCGCTCGGCCAGCCGATCCATTCGCTGCTCGGCGGCCAGGTGCGTGACAAGATCAAGGTCTATTCCTGGATCGGCGGCGACCGTCCTTCCGACGTTGCCAACAACGCCAAAGAGGTCGTCGCTCGCGGCTTCAAGGCGATTAAGCTCAACGGCTGCGAGGAAATGCAGATCGTCGACACCTACGACAAGGTGGAAAAGGCAGTCGAGACCATCGCCACCATCCGCGAGGCAATTGGCCCCTATGTCGGCATCGGTGTCGATTTCCACGGCCGCGTCCATCGCCCGATGGCCAAGGTTCTCGCCAAGGAGCTGGAACCCTACAAGCTGCTGTTCATCGAAGAGCCGGTACTCTCCGAAAACCGCGAAGCCTTGAAGGAAATCGCCAATCATTGCTCGACGCCGATCGCGCTCGGCGAGCGGCTCTTCTCGCGCTGGGACTTCAAGCAGGTCCTGTCGGACGGCTATGTCGACATTCTTCAGCCCGACCTCTCACACGCCGGCGGCATCACCGAATGCCGCAAGATCGCGGCCATGGCGGAAGCCTATGACGTGGCGCTGGCGCCGCATTGCCCGCTCGGTCCGATCGCTCTTGCCGCCTGCCTGCAGGTCGACGCCGTCAGCTACAATGCCTTCATCCAGGAGCAGAGCCTCGGCATCCACTACAACAAGGGCAACGACATCCTCGACTACATCTCCAACAAGGAAGTCTTCCACTACGCCGACGGCTTCGTCAGCATCCCGCAAGGCCCCGGCCTCGGCATCGAAGTGGACGAAGCCTACGTCATCGAACGCGCCAAGGAAGGCCATCGCTGGCGCAACCCGGTCTGGCGTCATGAAGATGGCAGCGTAGCGGAATGGTAGGTCGCTGACATTTTTTGAGGGGTGGGTGTCAGGGACCGCAGTCTCTCATGTGACGCACCTCTGATACCCCCTTTGTCACTTCGTGACATCTCCCTCACAAGGGGGGAGATTGTTGGGAGGATGCCGCCCGCTCTCCTTAAGGCGATCAGCCTCGATTTCAGCAGACTCAACATCAGTTTGAGGCGAGAGAGTACCACAAGTTACCAATCTCCCCCCTTGTGGGGGAGATGTCACGTCAGTGACAGAGGAGGGTGAGGAACTCTCAGTGAACTCGGAAGCTGCCACAACGTTCTGACGACGCCTCGGAGCATGCATCATCGCGCTCCTACGAATAGACCGCTACTGACCAACCACCCCAATCCCAACCCCAAAATAAAGTACGCCTGCGGTATCGGCGCAGATACCGCAGGCGCGTCATGCGTCTCACAAACCCCCAGGGAGACGCATTCCCGGAGCACGATCAAACGAAAGAGTGGAGTAACTTTCAGATCATGCCCAAGCTTAAAAGTCCGATGCTATTCCCGCTCGCCCGTGAAGTTCAGGAGAAGCTGGAAGATGTTGACGAAGTTCAGGTAGAGCGACAGTGCGCCAAAGACAGCGAGCTTCTGCGAAGTCTCCTGATCGTGGTTCTCGGCATACTGTTCCTTGATGTTCTGCGTATCCCAGGCGGTCAGGCCGACGAAGACCACGATGCCGATGATCGAGATGGCGAACTGCAGCGCGCTCGAGCCCAGGAAGATATTGACGACGCTGGCGATGATGACGCCGAACAGGCCCATCATCAGGAACGAGCCGATATTGGCAAGGTCACGCTTGGTCGTATAGCCGTAGAGACTGGTCGCGCCAAACATGGTGGCAGCGATGAAGAAGGTCCGCGCGATGCTGGTGCCGGTGAAGACCAGGAACACCGATGCAAGCGACAGGCCCATGACGGCACAGAAAGCCCAGAACATCGTTTGCGCCGCACTCGCCGACATCGTCTGGATGCGGAACGAGAAGAACAGCACGAAGGCGAGCGGCGCCAGCATGACGACCCACTTCAGCGGCGACTGGAAGATCGGCACGTAGAGCGCCGGCGTCGTGCCGACGATCATCGCGACGATACCGGTCACCACAAGGCCAATGCCCATGTAGTTGTAGACGCGCAGCATGTGCTTGCGCAGGCCTTCGTCGAAGAGCGCCTGCGAGCCGGCAGCGGCGCCATAGCCGAAGCGCGGATTGGTCGGGTTCATAGTCGATCTCCTTTGATCAAAACTAGTAAAGGGTGCGGGCGAGCTTTTCAGCCTCGCCATCGAGTTCGTTCGCCTTGCCGCCGCCGATCAGGGCGTAGGCGACTTCGCCGATCTGCCAATAGGCAGCCTGGACATTGTCGCGCGTGACATGGCTGACCTTCTGGACGGCGAAGTTGCCCGGACGGATGGCAAACAGTGATAATTGCCCGCCCTTGCCGGCATCGACAGCCACTTCAACGCTCGGACCGAATTCGGACGGATAGATCTGCGCATCGGTGACGCGCCAGCCCGCTGGCATCTCTGGAAGGACGATCGCCGTCGAGGCGCGGATCTCTTCCGGATTGTAGCCGGACTGCCCGGGCTGCGATTTCATCGTGTCGCGCGTCGCAGTCGCCTGATAGGTGCGCACCGCATCGTCGACGAAAGCAGGTGCCGGAACCGAAGCATTGACCTCGCTCGCCGTGAAGGCGCCGAAGGATGTATGCGCCACCCAGCCGGTCGCCATCAGCATGGCGACGGCCGCCACCCGCTGGAAGGAGCTCAGCACGCGGCCATAGGCGAGCCCGCGCTCCAGCCGCCGGGCGGCTTCGCGGGTTTCCGCCCTTGCCGCCAGACCTTCACCCGCCAGCGCCATGCGCAGCTCGCCCCGCATGCTGAGATCAGCCATGACCTTAGCGGCGATCGCCGGATGCTCGGAGAGATAGGATTCCACCTCGACACGGCGCGCCACGGTCAGCTCGCCATCGACATAGGCGTCGAGATCGCTATCGATGATCGGATCAATTGTTTTCATTGCCGCCTCCGTCGATGAGCCGAAGATGCGAAATCTTGGGTGCCGTCTCCTCGAAACTCCGGAGGCTGGCGCGAGCCCTAGCGATACGCGACATCAGCGTCCCCATGGGAATGCCGAGCGCGGAGGCCGCCTCCTGATAGGAAAGATCCTCGATCGCCACCAGATGCAGCGCCTCGCGCTGCTCTTCCGGCAAATTGAAGAAGGCGTCCCGCACCTGGCTCAGGCGCACGGCATGGTCCTGCGAGGCCGGAAGGGCCGGCTCGAACTCGACTGCCGCCTCTTCATGGCGACGGTTCAGTGAACGCTTCTGGCGCAAGCGGTCGATATGGGCATTGTGCAGGATCGACAGCAGCCAGGTGCGCAGGTTCGCGCCGCGCCGGAAACTCGCTTTGCGCTCATAGGCCTTGACCAGCGCATCATGCACCAGGTCTTCCGCCTCATCCGCATTGCGGACAAGCGAACGGGCATATCGTCTCAGCGAACCGAGCTGCCCTAAAACGTCGAATGTCCGTTTGTTGCGTTCCATACCCCAATATACGGAAGCCGAGCCGATCTTATTCCATGGCCCGGCAAATATTTTTTGCAGGCCCCTACATCAGCACGAAATCCCTGGGCTGCGGCATTGGCGGCAGGTCGGTTTCGCCGAGCGCTTCCCTGAGATTGATCTCGATCGTATCGGCAAGAGCGCCGATCGCCAAAGCGTTCGGACGATTGCCGAAGGGGTCCTCCAGCTCGTCGCCAAGCGCATCGAGGCCGAAGAAGGTGTAGGCGACCAGAGCGGCCACGAACGGCGAACCCCAGCCCAGCGTATCGACGAAACCGAAGGGCAGCAGGAAGCAGAAGAGATAGGCGGTGCGGTGCAGAAGCAGCGTATAACCAAACGGCAGCGGCGTGTTGCGGATGCGCTCGCAGGCCGCCTGTACCGCCCCCATCTGGCCGACACTGGCATCAAGCATCTGATACTGGATATCCGAAATTCCGCCCGCTGCCTTCAGCCGCGCCAGATCGGCCGACATCAGGCGCAGCAGGAGATCCGGTTTATTCTGAGCCGCGCGGTAGAAATCAACTTCGCTGGGCGCCAGGTGTTGCAGCACCTTGTTCTCGTCGCCGCCGGGCCGCAAATGACAGACCAGCGCCTGCGCGAAGGCCATCGTCAACTGCAGCAAACCCTTGCGTGCCTGACGCCCGGTCTCGCCGGCAGCCTCCAGCATCAATGTCTGCCGCGCAAAGCCGCGGCTGACCTGGATGAGCAGCCCCCAGTCGCGCCGCCCTTCCCACCAGCGATCGTAACAGGCGTTGTTGCGGAAGCCGAGGAAGATCGAAAGCGCGATGCCGAGCAGCGAGAAAGGCGACCCGTTGAAGGAGAGGATGACGTTCGGCCGCTCCTCATGGCCCCAGACGATCAACACCGATAGCAGGAAGATCACGACGATCTGCGGCAATATTCGTCGGACGACCGAACCGCGCATAATGAAGAAAAGCTGGAAAAGGCTCGGCCGGTCGCGGACGATCATGGTAAAAAGCACTCTCAATTGATGTCTGGATTGATGTCTGGCAATTGCAAAGCAATACACCAGACATCAGGAGAATAACGAGCATTTCCTGCAAAGCCGCTCTGACCGGCCCGCATTGCTAGCCGGCTCTCCTCAATTTTCCGAGGCGTTCGCTGCGACCAGCACCGGATCGGAGCGATAGTCCCCAGGGAAAAGGCGCTGCAAGTTTTTGACCTTCGGCAGGTCGTTGACGACGATATAGGGATAATTGGGGTTCATCGTCAGGAAATTCTGGTGATAGCCCTCGGCGGCATAGAACTGCCGCTCCGGCTCGATCTTGGTGACGATCTCCGCGTCGAAAACCTTGGCGTGGTTAAGCTGCCCGATATAGGCTTTGGCGACATCAGCCTGCTCGGCGGTCGTCGGAAAGATTGCTGAGCGATATTGCGTGCCGCTGTCCGGCCCCTGATAGTTCAGCTCCGTCGGGTCGTGGGCGACCGAGAAATAGATCTGCAGCAGATGCCCGTAACTGACCTTGTGCGGATCAAAGACGATCCGCACGGATTCGGCATGGCCCGTATCGCCGCCGCTCACCGTCTCATACTGAGCCGTATCCTTCTTGCCGCCGGCATAGCCCGAGGTGGCGCTGATCACACCGTTGACATGCTGGAACACACCCTGCACGCCCCAGAAGCAGCCGCCGGCAAGAACGGTGGTTTCCGTGCTGCCCGAGCCCGGCTTTTCATCCACGGCCGGCGCCGGAATAACACGGGCGTCTTCAGCCGAGGCATGGCCCACGAATTGCAGCGCAACGCCGGCCAGCAACACGGCGCCAACGGCAAAGGCCGCCGGGCGGGCAACATGCGACAGGGCCTTGCGGATCGTATCTTTCATGATGATCTCCTCTCGACCGCGAGTGTAAATTCTCCGGTCGAAAGGGATACGGGAGGATAGAGGCTTTTGTTACACACGCCCGCGTGAAACACCGAAACGTGATGGTGCACCAGCCCAGTCAGTACGACGGCTCAGTAATGCGGCGGCTTTGTAATGGCTGGCGCATCCATTGTCTGCTCTTCCAGCGTCAGGAAACGCTCCGCCAGCCGATCGAGCTTCAGCCTCATCTGCTCGACCACTTTCCATTGCTCCGCCACCTGGTCGGACAATTCTTCGATGGTCTTTGCCTGATAGGCCACCAGCTCTTCGAGCGTGGTGATGCGGCTTTGTTCGTCTGACATCTCTGTTCCTCTTTCGGCAGCGATCTATATCACCGGAACCGCCGACGTATAGTCTTTCAATTAGGCATATGAGAGGGACCGGCGCCATTTGACGAATATATGACAAAACTGGAAAACAGGTGAAAAGACCCGTTACCTAACTGACATCGGGGCCTTCTAAAGAGATCGGCAAGAAGCGCCGGTTTTGAAGGAAACTCCCTCCACAAGCGCTCTCTCTTTTCGTTTTTCGGAGACGCGCCTTGAAGATCATCCAGATCACCGACACCCATTTGAGCCCGAACAAGCCGCATTTCAACGGCAATTGGGAGCCGCTGGCGCGGTGGATCGAAGCAGCTGGCGCCGATCTCGTCATCCATACCGGCGACCTCAGCGTCGACGGCGCCGACAAGGATGAAGACCTCACTTTCTCCATGGACCTGATGCATCAGGTCTCCGTGCCGATGCTGATCGTGCCCGGCAACCATGATGTCGGTCATCTGCCGGGCTCCTATCAGCCCGTCAATCCCGAGCGCCTGGCGCGCTGGCGCCGTCTCGTCGGCCCGGATTACTGGGCGAAGGACGTGGACAACTGGCGGCTGATCGGCCTCAACAGCCTGCTGATGGGCTTCGAGGACGCCGAAGAGCAGAAGCAGTTCGATTGGCTACAGGAGACGCTCGAAAGCCGCGGCAACCGCCGCGTGGCGCTCTTCGCCCACAAGCCGCTGTTCGTCGATGCCCCGAACGAAGGCGACACCGGCTATTGGAGCGTGCGCCCCCCACAGCGCCGCCGGCTCTACGATCTGATATCAGCCCACGACGTTGCCCTACTCGGCAGCGGCCATCTGCACTGGACCTGGGAAGGCCGCTTCAACGATACGGCGCTGGTCTGGGCGCCGCCCGCCGCCTTCATCCTCGACACAATGGAACGCGAGATGCCGGGCGAACGCCTGATCGGCGCCGCAATCCATGAGCTTGGCGACGACGTCACCACCGAGATCGTCGCCGTCCCCGGCATGACCGCTTATTTCCTGGATGACGTCGTCATGGAAGTCTATCCGCAAGCGGCTCCGAAGGCACAGAAGGAGCCGACGGAATGAGCGCGCTCTCGCTTCGTGGCATCACCAAATCCTTCGGCGGCAACGCCATTCTGAAGGGCGTCAGCCTTGACGTCGAACCGGGCGAATTCATCGCCCTCGTCGGCCCATCCGGTTGCGGCAAGAGCACGCTGCTGCGCATCCTCGCCGGCCTCGATCATGCCGATACCGGTGAGATCCTTGTTGCCGGCAACGACATCTCGGGCGTCGCGGCCGCCGACCGCAACATCGCCATGGTCTTCCAGTCCTACGCGCTCTATCCGCATCTGACGGCATCCGAAAACATTGCCGTGCCGCTCGCCATGCGCCGCCTGACACGCGTCCAGCGCCTGCCTTTCATCGGCGCGCTGATCCCCGGCCAGCGCGCGACCCGCAGCGGCATCATCCGCGATGTCCGCGAGATGGCGACCTCACTGAAGATCGACCATCTGCTCGACCGCAAGCCCGGCCAGATGTCCGGCGGCCAGCGCCAGCGCGTGGCGCTCGCCCGCGCCATGGTACGCCGCCCGAGCGTCTTCCTGATGGACGAGCCGCTCTCCAATCTCGACGCCAACCTGCGCGTCCATGCGCGCGGCGAGATCGTCGATCTGCACCGTCGCGCCGGCGTTCCCACCGTCTATGTCACCCACGACCAGGCGGAAGCCCTGTCGATGGCCGACCGCGTCGCTGTGATGATCGGCGGGCAGTTGTTGCAGTTGGCGTCGCCACAGACGATCTATGACGATCCGGCCCATGTCGAGGTCGCCCGCTTCGTCGGCCAGCCGCGCATCAACCTGCTGCCGGCGCTCGCCGAAAATGGCACCGTCGCCTTCGGCGGCATCAGGCTGGCGCTGGACGAAAGCACCTTTGCCGGCTCCACCGTTACGCTCGGAATTCGTCCGGAATTCGTTCGTCTCGCCGGCAACCGCCAGGATGCGCTCGCTGCCCATATCGAGCGGATGGAATTCCTCGGCTCGGAAGTCATCCTGCGTGCCAAGCTCGACGCCATCGGCGAAAGCATCGTCGCCAAGCTCACCCCCACCGACACTGCGGGCCTGTCCGCCGGCATGCCGGTCGCGCTGACACTGGCGCCGGAACAGGCCATGGTCTTTGCCGAAGACGGCCGCCGCCTGCGCACGACCCCCGTTGCGGTCGAAGCCGGCCGGGAGAAAGCCCATGGCTAGCATCGCCGCCACGGCTATCCCGATGCGAACGGCGGTAAAACACGAGCGCAGCGAGGCCCGCACCGCTCTGCTGCTGGCGCTTCCGGCCATCATGCTGATCGTGCTGTTCGTGCTCCTGCCGATCGTCGCCGTCGTCTTCCTCGGCTTCACCGACTTTCAGCTCGGCGACAAGAGCCTGCGCTTCGTCGCCTTCGAGAACTACGCGCATTTGCTGAAGGACCGCACCTTCCAGAAATCACTGTGGAACACGGCGGTCTATACCGCCATCGTCGCCCCCGTCTCGATCGTGCTTGGCCTCGGCGTCGCACTGTTGATCGAGAGCGAAGGCATCGGCCGCAGCTTCTTCCGCACCGCCTATTTTCTCCCCGTTGCCTCGCTGATCGTCGCCATGGCGACCGTCTGGCAATATCTCTTCCATCCGACCATCGGCCCGATCAACGCCCTGCTCGGCGAAATCGGCCTGCCGCGCCCGAACTGGCTCGCCTCCTCGGCGACCGCGCTCTACAGCCTGTCGATCATTGGCGTCTGGCAGACGGTCGGCTTCAACATGGTGCTGTTCCTCGCCGGCCTCACCGCCATCCCGCGCGAGCTTTATGCCGCCGCAGAAGTGGACGGCGCGAAATCGGCGCTCGACCGCTTCTGGCTGGTCACCTGGCCAATGCTCGCGCCGACGACGCTGTTCGTCACCACCATCAGCATCATCAATGCGGTCAAGGTCTTCGATACCGTCAAGACGCTGACCGACGGCGGCCCGAACCATGCCTCGGAAGTGCTGCTCTTCACCATCTACCAGGAAGGCTTCGTCTATATGCAGGTCGGCTACGCCTCGGCGATGACGACGGTCTTCCTCGCCATTCTGGTAGTGCTGACCTTCCTGCAATATCGCGTCCTCGACCGGCAGGTGCATTACACATGACCTCCACAGGCTTCACCCCCGGCCGCATCCTGCGCCTTTCGCTGCTGATCCTCGGCTCGCTCGTCTTCCTCGCGCCCTACATCTTCATGATCTCGACCGCCGGCAAGGCGCAGGACGATATCTTTACCTCCGCCCTGAGGCTGATCCCGACGCATTTCTTCTATATCGAGAACATCACCCATGCGCTGGCCAAGGTGCCGATGGGCACGCTGCTCCTCAACGGCGTTCTCGTCTGCGGCCTGATCTTCTTCTTCCAGGTGCTGATCGCCATTCCCTGCGCCTATGCCATGGCGAAGCTGAAGTTCCCGGCTGCGCGCCTGATGATGGTGCTGGTGATGCTTGGCCTCTTGATCCCGATCCACGCCACCGCCCTGCCGCTCTATGTCGCCTTCAACAGCCTGTCGCTGCTGAACAGCTACACCGCGCTGGTGGCGCCCTTCTCGATCTCGGTCTTCGCGATCTTCATGTTCCTACAGTTCTTTCGTGCCATGCCGGACGACCTGATCCATGCCGCCCGCCTCGACGGCATGTCGGAACTCGGTATCGTCGCTCGCGTCATCGTGCCCAACGCCTGGCCGGCCGTCACCGCCTTCGCGATCTTCTCGGTCGTGGCACACTGGAACGACCTCTACTGGCCGCTGATCGTCATCAGCAAGCAGGCCTACGCCACGCCACCGCTGGGCCTCATGTACTTCCGCGCGGCCGAGGCCGGCGACGACTACGGCGCGCTGATGGCCGCCACGCTGATGATCACCCTTCCCCTCGTCGCCGCATTTCTTCTGGCACAGAAGCGCTTCGTCGAGGGCATCACCATGACCGGTCTCAAGGGCTGACCGGTTCGAAACAGGAGAACGAGCGATGAAGCATATCACCCAGATTCTCGCCGCCGCGGCCATTTCGATGGTCGTGTCGGTCCCGGCCTATGCCGAGACAACCTTGACGGTTCACTATCCGATGCCCGGCTTCTTCAAGAACGTGATGGACACGATCTCGAAGAAGTTCATGGAAGAAAATCCGGATATCAAGATCCAGTTCGCCGCACCCTCG
Source organism: Rhizobium rhizogenes NBRC 13257 (assembly GCF_000696095.1). GTDB lineage: Bacteria > Pseudomonadota > Alphaproteobacteria > Rhizobiales > Rhizobiaceae > Rhizobium > Rhizobium rhizogenes. The sequence goes on from NZ_BAYX01000018.1 coordinate 59,097, forward strand.
GCGACCTATGAGGAAGGCATCCAGACCATCCTGCGCCAGGCCGGCACCAGCGAGATGCCCGATGTCACCTTCATCGGCCTCAACCGCCTGCGGATGATGGACGAGCGCAATGTCGCCGTCGATCTCGGGTCGCTCGTCCAGAAGGACGGCAACATGGCCGCCCAGGGCTTCTCCGACACCATCCTTAAGCTCGCCCAGGTCAAGGGCAAGCAGGTCGGCCTCGCTTTTGCGACCTCGAACCCGATCATGTACTACAACGCCGACCTCGTTAAGGCAGCCGGCGGCGACCCCGACAACCCGCCTAAGACTTGGGACGAGGTCATTACGCTTGCCGGCAAGATCAAGGCACTCGGCAACGGCGTCGACGGCATGGACTTCCGCTGGCAGGGCGACGACTGGATGTTCTCTGCCCTCCTCTTCGGCGCCGGCGGCAAAATGCTGAGCGACGATGAAAGCAAGGTCGCCTTCAACGGTCCTGAAGGACAGAAGGCCGTCGCGCTAATCCAGCGCTTCGTCAAGGAAGGCGGCATGCCGGTCTTCACCAAGGCTGCCGGCGAACAGGCCTTCGCCGCCGGCAAGGTCGGTTTCGAATTCCAGACCACCGGCGCGCTCGTCAACACGGTCAAGAATGTCGGCGCCAAGTTCGACCTGCGCACCGCCAAGATCCCGTTGATCGATCCGGTCAACGGCCGCCTGCCGACCGGCGGCAACGCCGTCGTCATCCTGACGCATGATCCGGTCAAGGAAGAAGCCGCCTGGAAGTTCGCCAAGTTCGCCGCCGGCCCTTATGGCGCATCGGTCGTCGTTCCCGGCACCGGCTATGTCCCGAACAACGAGCTCGCCGCCAAGTCGGCCGAGTATCTCGGTGACTTCTACAAGAAGAACCCGCTGTTCCAGGCTGGCCTCAGCCAGATGCCGGTGATGATCCCCTGGTACGCCTTCCCCGGCGCCAACGGTGTCAAGGTCACCCAGACGATCGTCGACAACCTGTCGCGCATCGTCGACGGCTCGGCCGAGCCGAAGGAAGCCCTTGATGACGCCGCTTCTGACGTCGAAGGCATGCTGCCGCGCAGCTAAGACTTGATTGACCGACCGACGCCGCCTCCTTTCCCGGAGGCGGCGTTTCCATGTCCGTGAATGCGTCAGGACGAGGTGTTGAGATTGCGGACAGTCCGGCCCGGCCGCAGCCGGTAGGGCACGGTCAGGTGGCGTGGCGGCGCGGCATTTTCCGCCATGTCGAGCAGCAGCGAGGCAGCGGCCGCCCCCATGGTCGCATCCGGTATCTCCACCGTCGACAGCGGCAAATCCATCAGCCGGCCGATGGCAATGCCGTCAAAACCGGCAACGGAGATGTCGCGCGGGATTGAAAGACCTTGCCGTCTGAGCGCACCCATGACCCCAAGGGCCAGGAGATCGTTGGACGCAATGATGGCCGTCGGCTTTAGCCGGGGTACGACGTCTCCGAGATCGAGTTGCTCCAGACTGTCGATGAAAGGAATCTGCAATGCTTCGATCGGCGAATGGCCAGCCTCCTCCATCGACCTGAGATAACCCAGATAACGTAGCTTGGCGCGATCCGATGCGGCGAAGTGGCCGGCAATGAACAAGATGCGGTGATGCCCCATATGCAGCAGATGATCCGTCAGTTCTCGGCCGGCGCCGAAATTGTCGGTCGCCACCGCAGCCGTGAAGCGCGCCGTCGGCAGATTACCGAGCAGCACGGTGGGCGGCAACGCCGAGGAAAGCGCCGGGCTGCGCTCAGGATCGCAAACAGTGAGGATGAGCCCGGTTGGCCGCTGGTGCAGCAGCGAGGCGACGGCATCGGCCTCCTGCGCCGGATCGTAGTTCGACTGCGCGATCAAGACGCTATGGCCGGCATGCAGCGCCCGGTGCTGAATACTGGAAAGCGAAGCCGCAAAGACCGGGTTAGTGATGCTGGGGATGAGCACGCCGATCGCCGGCCGGCGGCGGGCAAAGGTGCCTGCGCGGCCGCTGGCGCGATAGCCGAGTTCGGCCGCCGCCCGGCGCACGCGGCGCACCATCTCGTCGCTGACCGGGCCGTTATGATTGAGCACCCGGCTTGCGGTCGCGATCGAGCAGCCGGCGCGAAAGGCGACTTGCTGGAGCGTCGACATGATCTCATGCATCTCCGGCTTCAGGTCCGCCGTTGAAGGCCGGCAGGCCATGGGAATGGCGGGGATTTATAGCAGTTCGATGACAGTTATTTGAATGGGCTTGAAATGGGAACGCGATCAGCATTCCCATAATGACCGGCGCTGGCGTCATTGCCATATTAGCAATAGTATATTTATATCATATTTTAACGCGACTGACGGCTTTCGCTTTGCACTATCTAGGATAGTGGCGTGAAAATTGGTAATCGTCAGCGGCATCGGTCCCTAAGGGGCCGGCTATTGTTGGCTTGGGGCGTGGCAACGATGCTGCAAGATGCGCAGTCCAAGGACTATTTCAGGCTGAGCGCGCCAGCGCGCGCGCTTCGCGCTGTCCTCTGCAAAAACGGCATTGACCTCGACTGTCCCGAGGCGCCCGCTTTCGTGCTTGGCCTGCGGGGTCAGGAGCCGGCGCTAGACCGGGTCACGCTTGATGAATGCGTCGCTCCGGCCATTCCGTTTCCTCATGGCATGATCGCGCTTGCCCGCCTGATCCTCGACCCGCACACAGAGGCGGATGACAGGGAGACGATCAGCCTTTATCTGTCACGCCACAACTTCGACCGGATTGCCGAACTCTCGCTTACGCCCGGCTGTGCTACAGGCGATACCGTCCTCGAAAACCTGTTATCCCGCCTGACCTCTGCCATCGCGCATCCTGACCGAACGGAGCCTTTGCTTATCGATCCCATCGGCAAGGCCTTCAACGCCCATATCGCTCAACATTATGGCCGTATGCCGGTAGCGCGATCCGCCGTAATCGGCGGCTTGACGCCGTGGCAGCTGCGCCGTGCCCACGATACGATCAATGCCCGGCTGGATCGGGATGTATCCCTGGCGCAACTGGCCAGCCACTGCGGCCTTTCGACCAGCCATTTCGCCCGCGCCTTCGCGCGCAGCACCGGCATCCCGCCGCATCGCTGGCTGATGCAGCGCCGCGTCGATCGCGCCAAGGAACTGATGCGCAAGGGAACGCCGCTTGCCGAAATCGCACTGATGTGCGGCTTCTCGGATCAAAGCCATTTGACGCGCGTCTTCTCGCAATCCGTCGGCCTCACGCCGGGACGCTGGCGGGAATCGCAGATCCCCGCCGCCTTCGACATGACATCGATCGCATTGGGCGAGGCATGACCCGCGACATCTAGGCGCTTGATCTTCGCTGCACCGCAGCAGATCCTCAATAAGACCACGAAGACGAATGATGCTGTCATCAAGCGATGCCATCATTAACTTGCTGTGATCCGCAGATCCGACCCTTTGAAAGGATGCTCTCATGTCTGAAGCAGAAGCACGGACGCCTGCCACCTCTCCCGAAAACACCGAACGGCTGTTCTTCCTCGACATCAATGACGGCCGAATTCTCTCCTCCGCCATCGACGGCACCGACCTCCAGCTGATCATCCAGCGGCCGGGCCGCAGCCCGGATGGCATTCTCGTCGACAGCGAAAACGGTTGGCTCTACTGGACGGAAATGGGCACTGACTACAATGCCCATGACGGCTCGATCGAGCGTATCGATCTCGACGGCCGCAACCACGTCACATTAATTCCGCCCGGCAGCACGTTGGTGACGCCGAAGCAGATCCAGATCGATTACGGCAATGGCAAGCTCTATTGGTGCGACCGCGAGGGCATGCGTGTCATGCGCGCTAATATCGACGGCTCCGATATCGAGACGCTCGTGCAGAACGGCGACAGCCCGCAAGACAGCGCCGATATCGAACGCTGGTGCGTCGGCATCGCGCTCGACCTGCCGCTCGGGCAGATCTACTGGACGCAGAAGGGCCCACCGGATGCCGGCCTTGGCCGCATCTTCCGCGCCGGCATCAACATTCCCAAAGGCGAGACGGCAACGAGCCGCAGCGATATCGAAGTCCTGCTCGACAAGCTGCCCGAGCCGATCGACCTCGAACTCGATCTCGCCACCCGCATCATCTACTGGACCGACCGCGGCAATCTTCCACGAGGGAACACCGTCAACCGCGCCGAGATGGACGATCTCGCAGCAACCTCCGAAGTCGTCCTCGAGGGCCTCGACGAAGGCATCGGCCTATCGCTCGACCTCCCTAACAACCGCATGTTCTTCACCGACATCGGCGGCAATCTCTACTCCGCCAGCCTCGATGGCTCAGGCGAGCGTGAGCTTCTGCATCATGCGGGCTCGTTCACGGGGATTGTTTACGCGGAAATCTGACCAATCGGCGACGCCAAACCCATACCGTAGGCACGCAAAGAAGCGTGCCTACGACACATCTTCTTCCAAGATCATCCGCTCCAGGTTCCGATTAAGTCGCCGCATCAATTGCAGCAGCATTTGAACCTCGTCGTCGTTGAATCCCGCCAGAACCATCTCCCGTCCCTCGTCCAAAGCATCGCGGGCTGCGGGAAGCTTCGCGAGGGCCGCCTCGGTCAACGACACGAGGCTGCTGCGCCCATCCGCCGGGTCTGGCGTGCGCCGGATCAAACCATCGCGCTCCATGCGGGCCAACATCTGCGCCATCGACGGCTGCTCGATCTTGGCGAACTTCGCCAACTCCTTCTGAGACATCCGCGCTCCATTCCGAAGCAGGTAGAGCACCGGCAGCTGGCCGATGCTGAAGCCCAACGCCTTCACTCGACGCTCCCCGAGCCGCGCAAAGCTGCGCGACGCCATGTTGATGAGCGGCGCCGGATTCTCGAACAAGTCCCAATCGGTCATATTTTCGTCACTTGTATAGGTGCCTATGTTGATTTATATAGGTACCTATCTACAGAAAGAAGAGAATTTTGTCCATGACATCTTATCCCCGCATCGCCATCATCGGCGCAGGCCCCGCCGGCCTGACACTCGCCCGCATTCTCCACCAGGGCGGAGTGAAAACCACCGTCTTCGAATGCGAGGAGCACGCACTCGCTCGGCCGCAGGGTGGAACGCTCGACTTGCACGTCGAATCCGGCCAGCTGGCGCTGCGCCACGCCGGCCTCTACGAAGAATTCCTGGAGATTGCGCGCTACGAAGATCAGGGGAGCCGGCTCTACGACAAGAACGGTACGCTGCTGTTTGCCGATGACGACACCGACGAGTCCGACAGGCCTGAAGTGGACCGCACGGCGCTGCGCCAGATCCTGCTCGCCTCCCTGCCGGCGGGCATCATCCGCTGGAACCACGGCCTGCTCGAGGTATACCCTCGGGAAGACGGCGCCTACGACCTGGTCTTCGAACACGGAACGGCTGGCCCGTTTGATCTCGTCATCGGTGCCGATGGCAGCTGGTCCAAGGTAAGGCCGCTGGTCTCCCACTACCACCCGCAATATAGTGGCATCAGCTTCATCGAATTCGGCATCGACGACGTCGACGCCAGCCATCCCGAGCTCGCTGCCCTTGTCGGCCGTGGCAAGATCGGTGTCGAGGCTGACGGCAGAGGCATGATCGTGCAGCGCAACGGCAACGCCCACATCAGGGGCTACGCGATTTTCCGCGTGCCCGCCGACTGGGCCAACAAAGCCTTTGACTTTGCGTCGCCGGCGTCAGCCCGCGCACAGCTGGCCGCGGAATTCGAAGGCTGGGCGCCGAAGATCCTCGCCCTCATCCACGCAAGCAATGACCGTATCGTCTCGCGGCCAATCTATGCGCTGCCGGTCGGGCATCGGTGGAACAATCGGGTCGGAATAACACTTCTGGGCGACGCCGCGCATGTGATGTCGCCCTTCGGTGGAGAAGGCGTGAACGCGGCCATGCTGGACGCAGCCGAACTTGGCCGTCAGCTTCTGGAAAACGACGACTGGAGAAATGCCGTCAGAGCCTACGAAGCAGAGATGTTCGAACGCGTCATGGAGCCAGCAGAACATGCGGCGGAGGCAGTCGCCACCGAACTATCCCATCTCGGAGCGGAGCTATCGCTCCAGCATTATAAGGCGCATATCGAAGCCCGCCACAGCACAGCGGCATAACATCAACTGGAAGCAGAAAACGGGCCCAAATAGCCCGTTTCCAAAGGGTGGCGATCTCCTCAATCGCTATTAGGTATTGAGGTCTCGCTCAATTGCCCTTGCGGATGCCATCGAGAAGATGCGGCAGACCCTTGACCCCCTCATCCCGCAATTCCACCGGTAGCAAGCCGTCCGGAATATCCTGATAGGACACCGGACGCAGGAAGCGGCGGATGGCAAGGGTGCCGACCGAGGTCGTACGGCTGTCGGACGTCGCCGGGAATGGGCCGCCGTGCACCATGGCGTGGCTAACTTCGACACCGGTCGGCCAACCATTGGCGAGGATGCGCCCGGCCTTGCGTTCCAGCACCGGCAGCAGCTTGGCGGTAATGGCATGATCGCCGGCATCGAGCTGCAACGTCGCTGTGAGCTGGCCTTCCAGCTTTTCGGCAACGGCGATCATCTGGTCGATATCCTTACAGCGTACCAGCAGGCTCGCGGCACCGAAGACCTCGTGACCGAGCCGCTCATCGGCAAGGAATTCCTCGGCATCGGTTTCGAAGAAGATGCCGGGGCTACGGTTGACGCCTTCCGCCGGCGCTCCATGAGCAACCGTCTTCACCGCCTCATGGCCGGCAAGAGCCGCAACGCCATTATCGAAAGCGGCGTGGATACCGGGCGTCAGCATCGGCGCCGGTGCACGGCCGGTCAGTGCCGCGCTGGCGGCATCGACGAAACGGTCGAGATCGGGGCCATCGATGGCGAAGACCAGGCCGGGATTGGTGCAGAATTGGCCGGCGCCGAGTGTCAGCGAATCGATGAAGCCGCTACCGATCGCCTCGGCGCGGGCGGCAAGCGCTGCCGGAAATAGGAAGACCGGGTTGACGCTGCTCATCTCGGCATAGACCGGGATCGGCTCCGGCCGTGCCGCCGCGATAGCGCCGAGCGCCAAGCCACCGCCACGCGAGCCGGTGAAGCCGACGGCCTTGATCTGCGGATTGCGCACCAGCGCCGCACCGGTCTCGTTGGCGCCGGTCAGCAGCGAGAAGGTGCCTTCCGGCAGACCGCAGGCGACGACGGCAGCGCGAATGGCACGGCCGACCAGCTCGCCGGTGCCTGGATGGGCGAGATGACCCTTGACGACGACGGGGCAACCGGCGGCCAGCGCGGAAGCGGTATCACCACCGGCGACCGAGAAGGCGAGCGGGAAATTGCTGGCACCAAAAACGGCGACGGGGCCAAGCGCGATCTGGCGCAGTCGCAGATCCGGGCGCGGCAACGGCTTGCGTTCCGGCAGAGCCGGGTCGACGCGCAGGTCGAGCCATTCGCCGGAGCGAACCACTTGCGCGAACAGCCGGAGTTGGCCGACAGTGCGGGCACGTTCGCCCTGCAGGCGGGCGACCGGCAAGCCGGTCTCTTCCGTGGCGCGCTCGATCAGCGCATCGCCGATCTCCAGAATGTTCGCCGCGATGGTCTCAAGGAACGTCGCACGCGCCTCCGGGCTGGTGGCGCGATAGATATCGAATGCCTGGGCGGCCAATTCGCAAGCGCGGGCAACCTCCGCCTCGCTGGCAATCGCGAAGGCCGGTTCCAGGTTTGCGCCGGTCGCCGGGTTGATGGCGCGCACGGACTTGTTTTCACCGGTCGACTCCGCGCCGATCAGCAGATCGCCGCTAATCACAAAAGACTGTGTCATGGGTATTCCTTGATGATGCCGGGGCGCTGGGAGGTGCGCCCGTCAGGAGCAGATAGCAGGATGAAATGACAGATGTAAGATGATAATCGTCATCTAAATATCAAGCCTTATCCCGAGGATAAGACGATGACGACCTTATGCGCCGACCCTGCCCGAGGATCAAGGCTGAAGAGGGCGGGAAAACGAGCACGCCATCCCCATATGGTATTGCAGCGGCGTTCGTGCCAATTTACCCGTCATCCGAACGACTGATTGCGGCCAAGTCCTCATGTCCATTGCGCTTCTCGCCGATCCCATCGTCCAGTTCTGCATCCTGGTGGTCATCGGCACATTCGTCAGTCGCTTCCTGCTTCGCCACCGGCGCGCCGGCCGACTGATCGGGCAGATCGCCTTTTTCGTCAGCCTCACCGCGCTTCTACTCTATCACGGCATCGTGCCCTATGAGCAAAGCTCGCCGGTGGGCACGGTGACATTGCGCGTCTTCACCGGCTTCGCCAAGATAGTCTGGTGGCTCAACGCCGCCTGGGTGCTGGTGGCCTTCGTCCGGCTGTTCCTGATTTTCGAACGCAAGCCGCGCGAAGGCCGGCTGCTGCAGGATGTGGTCGTCGGCATCATCTATCTCGGCGCCATTCTCTCCGTCGTCGCCGATGTCTTCAGCGTCCCCATCGGCACATTGATCGCCACCTCCGGCGTCTTCGCCATCATTCTCGGCCTGGCGCTGCAAAGCACCTTGAGCGATGTCTTCTCCGGCCTGGCACTCAACCTCGGCCGGCCCTATTCCATCGGCGATTGGGTCGTGCTCGACAACGATATCCAGGGCCGCGTCGTCGAGACCAACTGGCGGGCCACGCATCTGCTCAACGGCACCAACGACCTCGTCGTCATTCCGAACAGCACCCTTGCCAAGACGCGGATCACCAATCTCTCCAGCCCGGACGAGAGCCACGGCGTCACCATCACCGTGCGTGTCCAGCCGACCACGCAGCCGAACGTCATCGCCGAGGTGATGCGCAACGTTCTGATCAGCTGCAACACGATCCAGAAGACGCCCGAACCCAGCGTCATGGTCAATTCGATCGACGCGCAGGCCGTGGAACTGCAACTGACCTTCCGCATCCGCGACATATCACAGACCACCGCCGCCAAGAACGAAATCTACGATCTCATCTACCGCCATTCGAAAGCCGGCGGCCTAAAGCTTGCCGGCCCTCCCGGTGCAATCATGATGCCATCGGAAGAGCGAGCCGAGGTAGCAGCGAGCATCGCCCAGCATCCGGGCACGCCCTGGCGGCTGCTCAGCAATATTCCGCTGTTCTCGTCGCTGACCGAAGACGAGAAGGAACACTTGGCATCGCATATGCAGCGCCACACCTATCGCAAGGATACCGTCATCGCCGAGCAGGGAACGCGGCTGCGGGCGCTGACGATCGTGCGTTCCGGTGTTGTCAGCATCACCCGCAAGGAAGCGCAGCGGCAAATCGAGCTGACACGGCTCGCCCCCGGCGACTATTTCGGCGAAGCCGGCCTACTGATGGACACCGGCGAAGTCGGCACGATCAAGGCACTGACCTTCGTCGTCACCTACGAGATCAGCGAGGATTGCCTCGCTCCGCTGCTGCGCGACCGCCCCTCCCTCGCCGAGGAGTTGGGGGCCATCCTCTCAAAACGCATCGAGGCCGAGCATCATCTCTTCGGCGCCAGCAACATGCTGGTCAACGGCGCTCCCATCAGCTCGCTGAGCGCCCGCATCAAGCATCTGTTTCAGATACAGCACGATTAATTCGATTGCGTCGTCGCCGGCTTTGCCTCGAAAAATGCCTTGGCATCCGCAGTAAATTGCTCTCGCGAGGTTGGCCGCGTGTAGAACATATGCCCGCCGCGATAAAGCTTCAGCGCCACGCGATCGGCATAGGCGGCCGGCATGTGGTCGAGTACGTACTTGTTGACACCAAAGGGAATGATGATGTCGCTATAGCCCTGTGCCACTAGCAGCCGGGAGGATGGCACCAGTGACAGCATCTCCTTGATGTCGTCCGTCGCGCTAGCGCTCAACCGCGAGCCGCCTTTCCGGCCGCCCCAGTTCCATTGCTCGTTTACGGAGTTCGACAGCAGCGTGTAGGTCATGTCGGTATGGAAGCCGAGTTCGTCGCGCGCGTAGCTCGAAAAAGCGCCGCCATAGGCGCGCACGAAACCATCCAGGATCGGATCGCCACCATGTTCCGCATCCGACTGGGGATAGGGATCGGGCGCCAGGAACGAGGCGTCGTACATACTGGCGACATCGGCGCCGGCGCCATCGGAGTGTTTCTGATAGACGCCGCCCAGAAAGCCCTGATTGCGGGCAACGACATCTTCGGGGATACCCGTCAGCTTGGCCACGCGCCCATAGAAGGCGCGGCCTGCATCGCCAGTCGGCGGCGGGCCTGCCAGCGCCGGCAGATATTCATTGAGCGCAAATGTCTCGGCGTCTTTCACCCTCTGCTCGCTAAAGGCATTTTGCCGCTCCAGTTCGGCGGCTGCCAGCGACGGCAATTCGAGCGCCGCGCCGAACGCCAGATCATTCGCCCCAAAGACGAGCCGTCCCTCGATCAGCGGCGACAGCATGACGATGCCCGAAATCAGGATGCCCTGTTCCCGCCGCAGGCTGCTGGCGACCTTTGCCGAGCGTAGGCCGCCATAGCTTTCGCCGAGAATATATTTCGGCGAGGCAGCCCGCCCATTATGAGTGACATAAAGCGCGATCACCTTGGCGAGGCTGTCGGCATCCGCACGCACATCATAGAAGTCATTGGCGTCATCCGGCTTGACCGTGCGGCTCCAGCCGGTGCCGATCGGATCGATCAGCACGAGATCGGTGAAATTCAGCCAGCTCTTGGGATTGTCGGCCAGCTTGGCATTGGCACCGTCACGGGCGTCGGGACCGAAATCGAGAATGCGAGGGCCCACCAGACCGAGGCTCAGGAAAGCCGAAGCAGCCCCCGGCCCGCCATTGAAGACGAAGGTGATCGGCCTGTTGGGATCACGATCCTTGGCGACATAGGCGGTATAAAAGATCGCCGCGCTGCGCTGGCCATCCTGGCCGAAAAGATCGAGCGTTCCGGCCGTCGCCGTATAGGGAATGCTCTTGCCATCAGCATTCAGCACATGATCGCTGACCGCATCGGCCGGCAGCAGCGAAAGAACGCTGCCGCCACCCCCGCCGCCAGTATGGCCCTGCTCCGGCGGTGCTGCAAAGGCCAGCGTCGAGACAAGAGAAAACACCAGCGCAAGGCCCGGAACCATCTGGCGAAAAGACATGAGAATGCATCCTCCATCGGCCCCGCGCATCGACGCCGTCGCCCCGGATACTATTCCACTGACGGCAAGGGCGGGAACTCAAGAGATGTTGATCGCCGCTCTCTCCATCACATCCCTTTCGCTGAGAGATGCTATTGAGCACCTGACGACCATTTGCGAGAGTGCGCGCCAGCCCGGGGAAATGGCATTCAAACCAGGATCGCAAGGAATTCGACAATGAAGCAGGACATCGAAATCAATACCGCCGACGGCGTCGCCAAGGCGTCGATCTTCCACCCCGACAATGGCGCCACCGCCGAGCGCGGCATCATTTTCTACATGGATGCCATGGGTCCGCGCTCGTCGCTCTATGGCATGGCACAGCGGCTTGCCGATTCCGGTTACACCGTGTTGCTGCCCGATCTCTTCTATCGCTTTGGCGCCTATGGCCCCTTCGACGGCACAGCCTTTAGCGACCCGGCCTCGCGCGAAACGATCATGACGATGCTGCGCGGTACGACGCAGGAGATGACCAAACGCGACAGCGCCGCCTTCCTCGATACGCTGGCGGCCGCCGGTGCCAAGGGTCCGGTTGGCACGGTCGGCTATTGCATGGGCGGCGGACGCGCACTCACAGCCGCTGCCACCTATGCCGACCGCATCGCGGCCGCCGCAAGCTTCCATGGCGGCAATCTCGCCAGCGACGCCGAAGACAGCCCGCACCATCTTGCCGCCGACATCAAGGCGCGCGTCTATATCGGCGTTGCCGGCGTCGACAACAGTTTTCCGCCGGAACAATCCGCCCGCCTCGCCGAGGCGCTCCGCATTGGCGGTGTCGACCACGTCATCGAGAACTATGTCGGCATGGCCCACGGCTGGACCGTCCCCGACCACGGCGTCTACGACGAAACAGGTGCCGAACGGCATTGGAAACGCCTGTTGACTTTGCTTGACGAAACACTGTCCTGAGGGATCAGCCTACTTCAAACAAAAACACCCCACTCTCGAGATGAGAGTGGGGTGTTTTTATGGATTGAGCTGTGTCCAGCAAACCGGACGAACGATCAGAACTTGATCATGTCGATCCTGGTCAACGTCGTTTTCTGCGAGACGCCAGGCGCATTGACCATGTGCCAAGCCACATACTGCTCGGCGTAGAGCTCGGTGGACGACATGCCGTCCACCGGCAGAATGATGTTCATGCCGTTCAGCGCCGCATCGGTGGCGGTATCGAGCACCGCGCCCTCCGACGCCGTGCCCGTGACGATTACCGTCTTGATGCCCTTGTCGGCGAGGATGTTGCGAAGATTGGTGCCAATGAACTTGTCCGGGCCGGACTTGACGATCGGATCGCTTGCCAGCGGCGCGAGATCCGTGGCGATATCCTGCGGCTCACCCTTGCCGGCGAGGCTATAGACGACGAATACGCCCTTGGCGCGCGCCTCGTCGAGCATCGCCTTGACCTTTGGCACGGAGGCAAGGCAACGCGGCTTGGTATTCTTGTTGCATGGCCCCTTGGTTGGATCCTGCGCACCATTGAAATCGAGGATCAGCAGCGCCGTCATCGTGAGATCGACCGTTACCGGCTTCAACTCCGGCGCCGCTGGCGGCTTCACATTCCGCCAATCGTCAATGATGGTCTGGGCAAAGACCGCCGAAGTGCCGAGGAGGCTCAGGACCGCACTGAGAGCCATGAAACCCACGCAGAAAGCGAAGCCCGAGTTCCGTATCACCCTGCCGATATCTTTCATGACGTTCCTCTCTCCAAGTCCCAAGGTCGCATTGGCCTGACCATTCACCCTGAATTAAGTGAAAACGCGCGGGATGATAACGAAACTCTTCGTGATCCCTAAGTGGCCGGTGCGGTCATCCCGCGGATGCACGCTTCCAGGGATAACGCCATAGGCGCAAGCTTGCCGCGAAACTTTCGAAAAACAATCCACCGTTGACAAATACCGACCAGACCATAATCTCCCCTCAAGCGCTTGCGATCGCCACCATTCTTTCGGAGATGAAGATCATGCTGGCGAAATGTATCAGACGGTTGGTGCTGGCAGGCCTCGCCCTTGGTGTTGCGGCGCATATGGCCGCTGCCGCGCAAACGCTCGACCTTATCGCGCGGAAGGGAACCATTCGGATCGGCTATATCACCGACGAGGTGCCTTTCTCCTTCAAGAAGAAGGACGGCAATCCGGCGGGATACACCATCGACCTCTGCGGCAAGATCGCCGATGCGGTCGCACGAAAGCTTCCCCAGGTGAAGCGGGATTATGTCGAAATCACCCTCGCCGACGGCTTTGACGCGGTGAAAAGCAACCAGATCGACCTGCTCTGCGGCGCCATCACCATCAATCTTGGCAGGCGTGAAAGCGTCGATTTCTCCCAGCCGATCTTCCTGACCGGGGCAAGCGCACTGCTGCGCAAGGATTCGCCCGAATACCTGCAGATCCTCTTCCTCGACAAGCGCCCAACCCTGGCCACGGACAGGAAATCGCCTTCGGCAAGCATCATCGGCGTCCGTGCGGACACGACCACCGGCGCAACACTGCGCGAGGCACTCGGCCCCGATGTGCCGCAAACGCGCGTCGTCGATTTCCCTACGCATCAGGACGGGCTGAATGCGCTTGAGAACCACAAGATCGACGCCTATTTCGCCGACCGTGCCCTCCTCATCAGCCTTGCCGCGCATGCGCGCGCGCCCTCGACGCTGGCGATCGGCAACCGCCTGTTCACGCACGAGCCCTACGGGATCGCGCTAAGGCGCGACGATTCCACCTTCCGCCTCCTGGTGGATCAGGCGCTCACCGAGTTCTACCAATCCGATGACTTTCCAAAGCTATTGAAGACCTATTTCGGAGATGAAGGACCCGTTCTGCGCAGCGAGATCATGACGCAGTCCGTTCCGGAGTAAGGCCAAGAAACTGGGGGCGGAAAAAACCGGTTCGAACTCAGCCTCTCCCCCGTTTCCACCTGGAGGCCGGCAATCGGCGGGTCGGTGTGGTCACCCTATTGCGTCGCCAGCAGGCGGCAAGCCATCACAAAGGCGGCGTCAGACGGATGCTTTGGTATGGCTGCCCTGATGAGTTCGGCGATGACGCTTTCGAGTGCTGTGGCGCCCTTCATCGCCGACCGGCCGTGCTCGCTGAAGTCGATCCATCCCTCGTTGAGGCCGTCGAGCATCCGGATTCGAGTCAATGGATTTCGCGTTCACTGAGAACGGAAAATCTGCTCCCAGCTCTAGCGCGGCACCGTCTCGACCGAGATTGGGTGTTTCAGCACCATGGCGAAGGCTCGCGCGAGATCGTTCGGCGATATGCGCGGCGCCTTCCAGTTCGATAAACTGCGCCCTGCTCCAGTCCTCGTGGAGAAGTGCTGCGGCTAGGTGCCCGACATCCTGCGTCGCGACCATCGGGAACAGCTTGTCGGCCGGCTGCAAGAAGCTACGCAGCACGCCTTCGTCGCACACCGAGGGGACGTCTATAGAGCGACAATCTGGATGAGATCACGCGTCTCACGTTGATTGCCGCCCTGCAAATGTCCCAAAGCGCATTCTCCATGAACCAGCCGGGCCTTAGAAAGATAGCCGGAAGACCGATCTCCTGCAGCGACTGTTCCATCAGCGTGTGCCGGGTCAGCAGGTTCTCGTGCGGCGCATCTGCGCCGATGGTCGACAAGCGGGCCACCTTGCCGGGACGAGTCTCTCGATCAAAGCCGGCGTTGCGGCGGCGATGGCCTGTCTGGCCTTGGGACAGCCGGGCTCCGGATCGAACTCCGGAGGGCAGCAGGATGAAGACGCCCGTGGCACCCCTGAAGGCTGCAGAATACGGAAGCGCATTGATGCGCGTTATCCGCGTAATTTGTCTGGGAACGAGGCATCCTGCTTTCTAGGCCCAGCCGACATGCGTCTGCTGTGTTAGTTTCAGAAACAGGTCCATCCAGAACCGGTACTCAGGGCCGCGCCCGAATCAGGCTTCGAGCATGCACCAGGCAACCGACGTGGTACCGTCCTTGCCATGCCGATCGACCGCCGTTTCGATCGCTTCGGCGTCGCTTAGGGATTCCCAGCCGTCGACAATGGTGTAATCAGTGCTCATACTCGTCTCCTTCGGTTTGATTGGTTGTTTCCGCATTCGCAGGTGCCCCGTGCCCCGCAGTCTCTTCTTCATCGCTGGTTAAGACCTGGATCAGGGCAAAGGTTCGGGTTCT
>NZ_BAYX01000017.1 GCF_000696095.1 Rhizobium rhizogenes NBRC 13257
ACCCGTTCTGCCGCTCGCGTCATGATGACGCCGTCGGTTTTGCTGCTCTTCGCGTGGATGATCGTCCCGCTGGTGATGACGATCTACTTCTCGACGCTGAACTACAATCTCCTGTCGCCCGGCGCGCATGATTTCATCGGGCTGCTCAATTACGAATACTTCATCACCGACCCCGCCTTCCTGAACTCCCTGATCGTGACGCTGCTGCTGGTCGGCGGCGCGCTGATCATCACCGTGGTTGGCGGCATCGCTCTCGCGCTCCTTCTCGATCAGCCGATCTTCGGCCAAGGCATCGTCCGCATGCTGGTGCTTGCACCCTTCTTCGTCATGCCGACGGTCGCCGCCCTCATCTGGAAACATATGTTCATGAACCCGGTGAACGGGCTCCTGGCGCATCTGTTCAAGTTCTTCGGGCTCGATCCGCTGACCTGGCTGGAGACCGTGCCGCTGTTTTCGATCGTCATCATCGTCGCCTGGCAGTGGTTGCCCTTCGCAACCCTCATCCTGTTGACGGCATTGCAGTCGTTGGATGAGGAGCAGAAGGAAGCCGCCGAAATGGACGGCGCCGGCGCGGTTTCGAAGTTCATCTACATCACCCTGCCGCATCTGGCGCGCGCGATCACGGTCGTCATCCTCATCGAGACGATCTTCCTGCTCTCCGCCTTCGCCGAGATCCTGGTCACCACCAATGGCGGTCCCGGCACGGCGACGACCAACCTCACCTATCTCGTCTATTCGCAGATCGTTCTGTCGCAGGATGTCGGCGGCGCATCGGCGGGCGGCATCATCGCCGTCATCCTCGCCAATATCGTCGCCATCTTCGTGATGCGCGCGGTTGGCAAGAACCTGGAGGCCTGAGATGGCACGCAATGTCTCTACACGGCGCAAGGTGGTCGTATCGCTGGCCGCCTGGGCCGTCGCGCTCCTCATCTTCTTCCCGATCCTGTGGACGATCCTGACGAGCTTCAAGACGGAAGGCGATGCGATTGCTTCGCCGCCGCAGTTCCTGTTCTTCCACTGGACGCTGGAGAATTACTTCGAGGTGCAGTCGCGCTCGAACTATTTCCTCCACTTCGCCAACTCGGTGATCATCGCCTTCGGCTCGACGATCCTCGGCCTGATCGTCGCCGTTCCCGCCGCCTGGGCGATGGCC
>NZ_BAYX01000016.1 GCF_000696095.1 Rhizobium rhizogenes NBRC 13257
CCGACATCAATTGTCCGCTTTATCCTCTGGCTCTCTCAATAGGCAAAACTACTGCAAAACTAGAGGTCGTTTCGCAAGGCGGAAGTAACTCTGCGGATTTTTATCTCATGGCCGTGGGCATCAAGGCGGCCCTCGATGAGGCGAGAATGCTGAATTCCATATGAACTCACCCCCTTTTCCATTTTGCGATAACCGCAAATGGTTCAAAATAGTGAAGCACTTCATAGGTCTGTCTCCGCATAGTAGGGTCGGCGCCAAGCGGAAAAAACCGGGGTGTGGGTCAAATCATGGCGGAATTCAACAGTCAATTCTCCGACGCGGTTCCCTCAAACGCCCTGGATACCTTCAGCCGACTGTCCCAATTGGCGGAGAACTGCTTTGCCACCTCCGGGCTATCGGTGAAGGTGACATTTTCGGCATTCCGCTTTTGGGCCGCCGTGGTAAAATTGTATGAGCCTCCGATCACCAGGCGCCCGTCGATCACGATGATCTTGTTATGAGCAATCGTCGGTTCGAAATCGATCCACACCGGTATGCCGGCTGCTTCCAGCAGCGTCGCGCCGGAATATTTCCGCTCATTCACCTTGTCGAGGATCGCCAGGACCTCGACGCCCCTGTTCGCAGCTCGCTGGAGCGCGTGGATGATGGGCAGCGACGTGAAACCATAGGCCTGAACGCGGATAGCGGATCTGGCTCGATCGATCTCCGCGACAATCCGGCCTTCGCACTGCTCTACAGGCGTGAAGCACACGCCAACCTGAGCCGTTACGGCCTGAGCAGCGTAGAGCGGATTGGCAAGGATCAGAACAGCAATGATGGCAACGGCGATTCTCATATCGTCTCCATAGCATTTCGAGGTTCGTCTTGACTCAATCTCTCAACGTGAACATAATAAGAACAAACGAGGCTTAGCAAGCCTGAGTTTTCCAAAATTCTCATGGTTAGGACCGCCATTGATTGGCAGAACGGAGACGTGCGCCATGCAAACGACCGCTTATACAATCACGCCCCACGACGCGGAGGTGTTTAGGGATCTTGTCTCCTTCCTCGGTGAGGACGTCTTTGATCAGCGGCAGAGAAACGGCGCTATCGCCAAATCTGACGCGTTTCAGCGGCGGATTAGCGAAGCCCGAAGCGTGCTCAAAGGCATCGGTGTCTACGACGGAGCGAACCTGAACGAGAACCACAATGGGTGACGTGATCTATTTGGAAGACGATGCTGATCAGTGCAGCGACGAGCCCAAGCCGAAGGCAGACGTCATGACTATCAGCGGCGCCGATGCGATGGCGCTCAATGAATTCATGTGCCACGTGAGCATTCGTTGTTATGACGAACGGTTCAAGGATAGGGGGATGATGAAGTCGCGGGCCTTGCGCGATCAGCTCGACCGCATGCGCCAGATCCTCGATACCTTGCTGGACTATCCTCATTTCGAGCCGTTCTACTATTGGTCCCCTCCTAGCGATATGCCTCCAGACCAGGCAGAACCGGAATTGATATTGGCAGCCGCGGACCGATCTGAAGTTCAATTTCACTCAGTTGGCATTTACCTCGCTCCTGACAGCATCCCCGTTGGTACGTTGGAAATCGCCATCGACGATGAAGCCGGCGAAGCATGCGGCATAGTAAGCATCAGGGGAATGACGAGCGCCGCTGCATGGACGAAAGCTGGAGCGAGCCTCGACGAGACAATCAAGACCTTCATCGACGCGATATCGATCGACGACGAGGATGGCGTTGAGCCCAGCGCGTGATAGATGCCCGGGAGCCTGCAAGTCGAAATGACGTCCTCTCAGCGCTCATACTGCCCTCCTAGGGATGGCTCTTCCTGCGTCAAAATTGACTGCGCGCTCCGTCCGCCGAAGCGTTTCTATGACCCCGTAGATCTCGCGCAACAATGGCGGCATGATGCACTTCGGTTACTGGGACGCCCGAGTGCTAACGCACAAAAAACGCATACCCGTCCAAGGTCACGACAATGGCATGGCCCTGCCCGTCCGACAGGCGACATCCGCGAACGGCCGAACGACCGCCTCGCTTCGCCAATTCATCCTGATGCGAGAATACGAAGGCCTAGAAACGTCCCAACTTGTCTTTGCGGAGCCCAAGAAGCGAAGCATAGTGGAAGACATTTTGATCCTTTCGCCTCGCGTCAGAAGCCGGATCGTCTCAATCGTTGGTATCTTGGCTGAGGAGTAGCACCGCCCGGTGAACAGGCGTCGCGCAATGACACCAGCCACTCCGGCAAAAGACGGCGCAACTTCAGCCTTCTCGCATAAGTTGTTCCAGCCTCGCGCCTCCAAGGCCTATTTCCTTGAACAATCGTGAAACAATGCGCGGCTGGAGGCCGAGCCTCTGATCGATCAACACGACCGACATTTTCTTTATCTCGATAGTGATCGTACGGCCTTCGTCACGGCGACGATACCTTCCAGGATCGAGCGAATCGAATCCGTTTTGCGTCGCCCAGATGGCAACTATTTGCGCGTCCATGAGATTTCCCGTTTGTGCAGGAAGGACCGACTCACCCACCTACAATGCCATCCGCGATTTCAGGAATATCGTGAGCGATCCAACGAGATCCAGTCAAAATCCACTGCACCGCGGATTGCTTAACGGCTGTTGCTAGATAGACTCACCGAGGTTAGTGATTTAACGCGGCTTGGTAGCGGTTCGCGTAGAACGTTGAGAAGCAATACCCTCGGTTGCGCTATTCCAGAGAGAGCTACCGTTATGTTACGACTACACCGGCACGCGCAGCGAAAAGCTCCACTAAACGACCATCTCTACTAGCTAGCACTGCACGGTCTTAGTAAACCCAGCGCTCAATCCAAGTGTCTCTAATGAACAACGAAGCGGCATCAATTTCAGAAATTTGGCAAAGAACCGGCGAGCGCCTCAATCCATTCTTACAATGGTTCAAACAATATTTTAGCCCAACCTGGCTCTATATAATTGAGGGATTCAAGCTCTTATGGCGGACAGTCGTCGATTGGCCATGGACGCCCTTTGCCCTTTTTCTCTTTGCCCTAGTTGTCACAAGCGTGTGCTTGACTCGAGCGCACCGTCGATGGAAACAGGGCTGGCTATCGAATCTCATAGATCTCCAATTCAAGCAGACAGCAACGAGTCGTCCTCCGAGTAAGCGCGTGCGGTGGGTTGCCTGGATGCCACTATCTGCATGGCAACCTGCAATTCTACAAGGTTGGGACGGAATACTCACTCAGGTCCGTGGTCCCTTACTTTCTGACCTTAAAGCGCCTTATCTGCCCTCTCTTGCATCGTTTGTAGTTGTAACGCTGTGTGTCGCCTTCTTTTTTCTTGTGCCGCATATGCCCCCATTCTCAATGGCGTGGCCTTCGAATTGGCGTGAGGGGTTGGCAAGCATGGTGAGCGATCTATCGAGCAACGAGGCGATAGCGAGCGCGAACGACAGCTCCCTTAGCGCAGCCATCGCAAGCGCATTTACCGGACTGGTTGTAATAATTGTCGCGTTGATCGTATTCGTAGCTGAATCAATTCGCGATGATAACGACTTTGAGCGAAAGCGCGATTTGGTTCGCATTAGCTGGCTTTGGCCACTTGGCCTTGCAGCTACGCTGATTCCGTTCGGCTTGCTTTGGTCTCCCACGACGGGCTTAACCATTCTAATCGTGGTCATCATCGCCGGTTTTACGATTGTCGCGTTTGGCCGCGTATTGCGCTCTTTGCTTGACCCAGAATCCCGGGCGAAGAACCGAGTAGACCTCCTACGAAACCGCGTTCGACGTACCATTGCCGACTCTGCACGAGAGCGAGCCGGCAATGCCATACTGCTGGAACAACTGGGACCGGGGAAACGAATAGACACGTTGCAATATGCCCTTTCGCGTTCTTGGCTCGAGGATGATCGTAACGGCTACATCTTTATCGACGTGCCAAGCAATGGTCGTATCTCGGATGTTCAACTTGATCAGCTAAAGAAGCTCGCCGAGCGGCTCGACCGTTATGCGCGAGCGAAGCTCGGCTTCGCCCTGCGACAGGGAATCGCGCCGGTTCAAGCGCGAAGTGATACATTAATACGCAACGAAACGGTTAGGCATGAGCAGGTCCAAAAAGCCTATCTGCTCAAGCGCTATCTTGAGGAAGTATCATCCGACACCGTGTTTTCCGGCAAGCAACGAGCACTGCTGGCACTTCCTGCAGCGTTTCAAAAGGACGATGCATTTCTAGAGGATGTCCGGAGCGCTCTTTCGCACATCTTCCGCTTCACCACAGAAGAGCCAGCATCGGCCATCGTCCGGCGTGAAATGCAAGGAACCAAGGATCAGCTGGCGCAAGCAATTCGCGCTCGGAGCTTGGGTTCGATCGAAGATCTGCGCCAGACTTACATCCAGATAGCAGAAGAGTTTCTAACTCAGTTGGTAGAACTAGGCGGTGGGTACACCGCTGAGCAAGCAAAAAAGGAACGCGAATCCTTCGAAAGTTGGTCAGAAGTTGGTTGGCTTCGAAACGATTTGCGTGAGCTGTCCGTTATTGCCATCGAGTCAGGGAGTATCGATGTCGTCGGCAGTATCGGATATCTGCCTTTTGGCATTGCGATCCGATCTATACAGGCTCGAGATCACTACCTTTTTCAGCAATTTCTGCAGTTTGCGACGTTTTTCTACTATCTAGCAAAAGACCAGGCAGGCAATCACCGGATGCGAGATTGGCTCGTGGACAGGTCGTGGCGCTGGCCAAAAGAGATTATCCAAGTTTACGTCCTTCCGGAGCTGGCGGCAAATAGACCCGATCCAGAAGTGTTGCGGAACATGGCCGATTTTGCCAGCGATTCGCAGCGCGTTTTTCTCGATCTATTGAAACTGATGGCTGACGGACGGGACGCCATAAGCTTCCAGAATCTGACGACCGAACTCCAGAAGCTCTTCCGTCGGGTAACGGCAGCATCTGACCGCGCTGAAATCATTTTGCTTCGGATGCAGATCGAGCGCGCTGGTGACGATGCTCAAAAGTCAGCATTGGAAGAGAGGCTGAAGGTTGAACTAGAACGGGAGATAGCAGCCAAAAAACTCCGCCAGAACAATGAACTGATTTTCCTGGCGTTGGGCGGATGGCTGTTTGTCCAGGCACTATTGGATCCTGGCAATAGCCAGCTTGATCAGATGTTAAGATCGATCTCTTCGGGGATGCCTGATTCTCCCGAAGGTTTAGCCGAGGTGTATGCCGCAGCCAATGAATGGAACGTCGCAGACGCCTGGGGTTGGTATCATTGGGACTTACCCTCGGACGGGGAAGTACATCACGTCGATCGGCACACCAATCTAAACCTGATCTTTTGTGCGTTAATCCTGCGGCAATTGGCAGCGTTGTCGCAAGAGGCGCAAGAAAGAGTACGATTGCCTACCACTAAGTCATTTGCGGAGATGGCGAGAGAAAACAATGATCAGGGGCTGTTGCGCAGCTTGGATAGAATCGAAAGGGAACGCGACCTTTTTCGCCCTCTCATTGGAAACAAGGCGCTCGCCTGTATCGAAACTTTGCGCAGCCTTCTTGCCGATGTCCAAAGGCGCGAGAAAGATGAGAGAGATGAGTATACCCGCTATGCTCAGCTCGACGCAGGTAAGCTCGGTGAATTTCGCGAGGAGCTGCTCCAGGAACGCGGTCGTCTTCGTCCGATTTTTGATAAGCTTGGCGCTATAGACAACGTCCCCTTACAGGACAAAAAGCCATCGGCAAATTCGTTGGGCTACAAGCAAATTGACGATAAGGGCGCATTTATCTCGCAAGAATATGCGAGTTTTGCTGGATGGGGGCGCAGCTATGGTGAAGGCTTAGCTCGAAGCGAAGATTCGGTGACTTTGCGGGAGATTGTTAAGGGGGTAGGAATCGTTCGGCGGATCGCGCTCGGCACTGTGGTTTCGGAGATCGGAAAAGCTATTCAAAGTTTCAGCAATCCAATTGTGCTGCAGAGCCTGGATTTCGACGCCGAGGATCTCGAGTTCAACCGTAGTGATGCTTTCGTAGCGAGCTACGATCGGACGTTACGGAGCCCGTGGATTTCCTTTTTCGGCTTCAAGGGAATCTTGAATCTAAGCTCGAAACAGGTCCCGGTTTTCGACATATTGCCTTTTGAGCCGGACCAGCGAAATCTAGTCATAGTACTTGATGGGAGCCGATATTTGCGTTGGCAGCAATATCTGCCAAGCAGCGATCCGGCTGACAAGGATTCCATCTTTGACCGGTTCGTGATCAAAGTTACCGATCTCAATGCCGACCAAATGCAACGCGATGAAATCATTAGACAGAATCCAGATTGGCTGGCAGAGCAAGATGAACCCGAGTTGCATCTGAGATCGCAAGCACTGGTCGATATCTACGAAAAATTTGAGATTGAAATCCTGGATCCAAGCGCGGCCGTCTGTTTCAAAATAGAGACTGCAGACGAATCAGCACAAGGTTGACGAATATTGAAGTACAAACAGGTTCGCATCGGTGAGGACTGCCCCTGCGACAGCGTCCGTGCAATTGTGGGAGAATTGAGACCATCTTGGTGATCGCTTCGGCACAATAAGAGCAGTATAGAGATGTCTGATCTACGGCACAGCATTTTGCCGACGCGGCTTAAATTCCGTGGACTATCGCATGCAGAAAACCGATGAGGATAGCGCTCGCCGACTTCCGGCTGCGACGGTTCACAAACGGTTGGCTCGATCGAATTCTTCCAGCAGACTTGCGCATCAGGAATCTGCATGACTTGCCGAACCAGATGTAACCGCCTAACTCAAATAGCAGCGTGCTGCATTTAGGTAATCCGCGATGATGAAGGCACGGCTTATAGGGATGGCAGCGGGAGGCATTCTCGGTGCTTTGATTGGTAGCGGAACAGGGATTGTTGGCGGTATTTTCGGTGCGATTGCGGGCCTTGGCGTATTTGCGGCAATCGGAATTGCATGGGGCTTTAGCCTTGGCCCGGATATTTCGCGCGTTATCAGAATGTGGCTGAAGAGCCGGAGGTAATCCCATCGATGGGATAATGGGCATGGTGTCTTGGGAGGACCCGTTCCCCTCTTACCATGATCTTGATCGCGATAATGCAAAGAGGGTCGTCCTGCCGCGGCGGGACGATGACATTGCGATAGGCTGCAGAGGAGAACTGCGATAGGCCCAAATATTTACGGGATATCCCTTCTAAGCATAAGGATATCTCATTCAGAGTTCAAGGTAACGGATTCCGAGTAACAGCGGCATCTGTTCAATCTGAGAGAACCGTTGTCTCTCGAGAAGTGGCCTTTATCAGGCGACACTCGCGATCCGGGTCAAGCCCTTGATCTCCTCCGCCGCGTCCCCACTGGCGGAAAGGGATCGCGGCCCTGTGCCGCAGCAATCTTGCGCCAATCTCTCCCGCCCATGCCGGGAATCCGCAAAATCTCTGCCGGGGATAGATGACCGATATCTCCTGTAGTTTCATAGCCAAGCTAGTTTAATTCAGCCAGGAGCGAGGGGCGGATTCTCAGATCTGAGAGTTTTGTGTCCATTGCGGCAGAAAATCATCGATGGTTCGTCATCGCAACTGTCGAATCTCACAGTGATCGTCTGTGATTCAGCATTCATCACGTCGTTCATCGGAGCGCTTATGGACGACATTTGATGATCTCGTGATAGAGAGCGACCGCAAAATATTTGCAAACCGAGCGTCGAAGTTATATATTCCCGAACAGGTGAAGATTTATTGGAGTATGCGAATGCGCCTTGAGGCTCAAATGCTAAAAACGACAGAGGCGGCCATTGTGGCGAATGTCGACGTGCACAACGTCAACAAGCTGATCGATGAGAATATTCTTCCAACGGATCTATTCGTGCAGAATCAAATTCGGCGCGTGAGCCCTGGCGGCTGTGTTGCGATCAACTTCTACGTCCACACCGCTGGCATACTGGAAGCCGTAGCACGCCAACGGGCCATCAAGGATTTGACGCCTCGATTGCGCGATCTATGGGTTGCAAACGTTGATCCCGTGCGGGACCGGGATTGGGACGTGACGAATAAGTTCGTTACGATCGATTTTCATGCGTTCCTCGTCGATACCTTTACGAGGTTTCACGAATTGGACGCTGCGCGTGCAGCGGTCGTCTCCGATCCTGAGATCCTGGGGGGAAAACCAGTGCTGAAAGGCACTCGCATTCCAGTATATACGATCGCGGCCATGCTGGCAGCGAACACGCCTGAAGACGAAATTCTGGAAGACTATCCAAGCCTAGACTTGGTAAAACTAAAGCTGGCGGCGGTTTACGCGAAAGCCAATCCGCCGCGAGGTCGGCCGACCCATCTTAAGTTGCGAGAGGGGTCGAAGCTTAGTCTGCGTAAAAGCTTTCCAAACGAGAAAGCCCAATGAAGCTGCTGATTGATGAATGCCTGAGCCCGAAACTTGCGTTGAGGGCTCAGGAAACAGGCCATGGAGAATCCAGTCATGTGGTTTGGCTGAATAAGGCCGGCTGGAAAGATTGGGAGTTAAAGCCGTTCATCCTTGAAGGAGACTGGACATTCGTGACGATCAATTCTGTCGATTTCCGCGGTCCACGCGACCAACCGGGATCGGCTGGTGAATATGCGGATGTGGAGATTCACGCCGGCCTTATCTGTTTCAACGGGCCAGACGACATCAACCGGGATACCCAATGCCTGATGTTGGATGCAGTACTTCATGCAATCGCAGCAGAGGGTGTCGACATCATCAACAAGGTTGTGGAAGTGACCTTGGCGGACAATGAAATTGAAGTCGAAATCTATTCGTTGCCAATGGAAGAAGGCAATTTAATAGGTTCTGCAACTAAAGCACGACACACGAGGAGTTGAGCCATTAGCTCGCTGCGCAGCATTGATCTAAACTTCGTCGATGAGCTAGTCGACTTCATAAACGGCAAGGGTTACGTGCTGGACTTTTCTGACGCGACCTTTTCGACCTTTTTCTCCACCGAACTCGACGTTGATATCGACGATCCAGCCTATAAGACACTTGGAAATTCGAAGGGAAAGCGCCTCCGCCGTTTCCTGGAAGTGGTTGATGATGATTCAGTTATCAAAACGCTCCGGAAACTGTGGGAGCGACGGAGCCAATTGCTCAAGAACGGTCGACGACAAACAGACACTGTCTTGAATGCGGAAGGTCGGCTCTTGTCATTGATTGCGAAATTAGAGGGCCAAACCGACCAGAGTTCCGGCCAGCCGCCGATTGCGGCAAATAACTTGGTAAAGATCAGTTCCTTTCGCGACGACCTTTTAGGGCTTGATAAGCAACCTCGACAGGCCAGAGGCTATGCCTTTGAAAAATTTCTCAAACAGCTGTTTGAATTCTCGGGTTTGACGCCTCGCGATCCATTTCGGAATGTCGGGGAGCAGATTGACGGTAGTTTTTCACTCGGCAACGAGATCTATTTGCTTGAGGCAAAGTGGCAGAATGAACGCACCGGCGCTGCAGACTTGCATGTTTTGGAGGGAAAGCTTGCCCAGAAGGCCGTGTGGGCACGAGGGCTTTTTGTCAGCTATACAGGCTACTCTTCTGAAGGTCTGATGGCTTTCGGGACAGGCAAAAGGTTGATCTGTATGGAGGGCAAAGAAATCTATGACGCATTAGGAAAGCACGTGCCCATCAAAGAAGTTCTCGATCGAAAAGTGCGCGCGGCTGCGGAAACAGGAAAGGTTTTCGTCCCCGCGAAGGCGCTCTTTGGATGGTCGTGAAGAAGTTAACTTGGCATCCCTGCTGCACATAGCATGCCTCGCCCATCCCCTATAGAAGTCGGTGTATACGTCACCAAGAAAGTCTTGGCGGCGAAGCTTTCTTTCGGTTAATCCGGATGAGTCCGAGGCTGGCCTACTTCGTCCAGCGGTGTTCTTAGGCAGGCCGTCGCCATTTCCTGTCATCACGAATTCGTCGTATGCGGCAAACCTCCGGAAGCTGGAGCGTTGCTCATAGCCTCAGTTACCGTCTGGACCAACCGTTCATAATCTTGATAGAACTGTTGCACGGGCGCGATAGGCTTGTCATTGTCCCGTGGATTCGGGTAGCGCGCTCTCGCGGTGAAATGCGGTCCGCAAACAAAATCTATCATTCTTGCGACCCGCTCTTCGTCAGGCAGATCTAAAGCTACTGATCGGGCAATCAGCTCTTCAAGGCGATGCCCCAAGCCGCTTTTGAGTTCTTGAGCGCTGACGCCTTTGGAAAGCAAATAGGCTTTCAGGACAAGTTCTATAGCATGCCCAAACAACGCAATTTGCGGCCACATAGGCATGAAGCCGGCATTAAAGTCAGGTAAAAACCTGCAGGCACAATAAAAATCGTTCGCACGCCCTAGAAAATCATATGGTGACAATGGCAATGCATCGATAGGATTTCCGCCCATAACCATCACTTTCCGATTTTTTATCCAACTTCTGGGAACAACCGAGGCACTTATACCAGCGAACGACGGAATTCGTGAATGGCTTTAGAAAGGTGTATGTCCACCAGACCACGTGTGTCGGTGCACAGGGTGACTGTTTGCCTTGAAGCTTACGGATATGATGGCTCGAACTTCGATTGAATCAAGATCGACCTGCATAGAATGATCGCGATCCATAGGCCGCTCTATCCTCAAAATTGGGAATGAAGGCGGTTGTTCCTGCTGCGGGGGCGGCCGCGCGGGAACCGTTTCGAATACCATGTAACTTATCGGTTCGTCGTTATCCCAGACGCTGAGCTCGGCACCATCACGGATGACCAACTCCTTGGAATAAGATGCCTTGTGGAATAGCACCACATTCACCCCTTCCCCGCCGGCCTGGACAGATGGAAACAAAATCCCATCAAGTGGCACGACGCATTCCGTGGCCAGATAGTCAGCGACTGCTTGAGTAATCAGGTATTCTGAATCCTGGTCACCCGGCATAATTGGCCGAGAAATGCGTTCGCATAAACGTCTTAAAAATGTAACACGGCCAAGTGAACGCGCATAACTAGGGTCGAAAATGCTCCCTATCGTATAAATTTCCCTCAAAGCATTAAGGTCCAGCAGCTGAAGAGGCCTGATCAGATCGAACTTTGCTATGGCGACCTTGCTTCCCACAGGCGGCCGGACTTCCGCAACGCAAATCTCGGGAGTAGTCGCGCCATAAAATGTTGAGATTCCCTTGGCATTCATCCGGCCGGCTTGGGCAATTCGAGCTGGAGGCGCTGCTAAGTGCAGATCGGGGCGTTTCAGCGCCTCATTAAGTTCTCCACGGGAGTGAAAAGCGCGCGCGCGGAAAAAATGGGGCAGATCTGTCTGCGGACCAGCCTTAACAATGACCGACATGCCATTGCTAGTTTCTAACTTGTCAATATCGCCAAAGAGTGCCGCGAGTTGTTCGGCTGCCACACGACTGAAGAAACGTGCCTCAGTTTTTATCGAACGCTCGAACATTTCCCATGCATCTCGCCATTCGCGGTCGTCGGGCGATTTCTCCTTGTAATGGACATCACCATCAAATTCGCATTCCTCGCTGAGAGCTGCGACATCATGATTGAAGTGCCTGTTGCTAAGGATCTCTTGCAGCTCGCTAGCGGCTTCCTCTGAAATATCTGCGGCTCCCATGATAGCCGTCGTGCTATCGTAACCAGCCCTGTACCAAGTGTAATTGAAGTCTGGATCGTTCGACTTCATTCGCTCAAAGTCGTCAGGGTCTGAAGCTGTCCGTTGAAAGTGTTGTTTAAAGGCCAACTCGATGCGATCTGCCATGTCCTCGAGCGTAAACGCCGAGGCAGTTCGCAGACAATAGCTGCATACCTGGATCTTCCCTTCCGTCTCAATCAGCATTCTCAGATATTTTTCACCGACACATTCGAAGCAAATTGCGTTATCCGTCAATTCGTCCATATCGCTCAAAATCTCATCTTCAAATGTCAATTTTATACAAATTGACGTGCGTTGATCGGGTGGGCGAAAGACATTTGCATTGTCTTGGCTTGCGCTAATGCCATCTTACCAGCAGTGACGCAGTTTTTCATCGTCAGCCTAGACGCTGTATTCGCTCTCCGTTAATCCACGCGGCGTCGACTATCCTGCTATCCAACGCTACGCCGCGGAGGGTGAGAGCGCATTAACGCCATCAACATCGGCCCAAGCGAAAACTCGCCATTCTCGGCCCGGCGCGTCAGATCCCGCAGATATCCTCCGTCCGAATTGATGTGCCCTGCCCTCTCGAGAATGCAGGCCATTAACTGCGCCAAGACAGCATCGTCGATCTTGTCTTCGTCGATCTCCATGCCGAAATGACAACATGCCCGCGACCAAATATCCCGCGGCCTTCAGCATCTGCGTACACCGAACGCGCAGGCCTGGCACTGATGAATAGTAGCGTACACCGCGGCCGCAGACCAAGAACCTTAGCTCGTCGCATTAGAAAGGCTTGAAGCACCATCTTGCAACAAGGTTCATCGGTTGCTACCGGACAGGCAAGGAGGCGTGATACGTCTCAATAATCAAACGTCTGCGAGGATGCCTCAGCTTTAATCAGCGAGAGGGCCACGCTGTTTGAGGTATCCGAAAAGCGTTTGACGTAAGCACCATAGCTTGTCGCGCCGTGCTGAAATCTCACCGTGCCAAAAACACTAAGAAACTTGCCGAGCATTGCCATAGCCTCTGGGTCCGCCCGATCTGTTTCTTTGTTCTTTATCAGCGTCAAAACATCACTTGATTGCGCAAATTCCGACAATTCCGCCGCGGAAAACACCGGCCGTTTTAATTCGGCTGATTTTGCTATCAGAATGGTCCGAACACACCAGGCAATGCGCCGGTTGACGAGCGACTGAAGATGACCTTTGTGGCCGAAGTCAATGATGAACCATCCAAGGTCTGACGCGTGGATAATTTCGTGCTCGTAGGAGGCACGCAGCACAAAATGCTCGCGCAGGAGCTCAAGTTGATCGGTAGGATCGTAGATAGCCTTCGCCTCATGGGCTATATGGCATACGAACAGATCACCATTATTCGCCCGTTGCAGCAGGTCATCCAGTGGGTAGATCGAGGTCGATAAATGGCCCTTTTGCACATGCTGCGGCCGGTCATCCTCAGAGATGAGCAGCAAGTCGGTATCGGAATATATGTCTTCGTCACCCCTAGCGTGACTTCCGAACAAAAGCATTGCTGTTATGGTCATATCAGTAGTTGCCCAACCTGGTCATGCGCCAAGGCTCGCGTCTTTGTTTTTCCTGAGTTTTTCAACAGAAAGACGTCGCACGACTTCCCGTGTCTGAACGACCTCGTCGAGATTCTTGAGAACGAGCTGTTGCTTCTCCGGCTTAAGAACACCAACCTCGACGTCCAGATTATGTTCATTGATGATGTAGAAGGCGGCACTCAGCCGTGACGGCACCCGCAATTCCTCGTTTGTCATGTCGTATTCTGACGCAACAGCGGCCTGCTTGAGCTTGTCGAGCTCTGGGTTCGGTATCATAATCAGCTCCATCGTGTGATGCCACTCAAGGTCTTGATCGGCATGAACCTCGCATTTTCCAAGAAGGAGGGCATCCGCGATGCGGTTGAGACTGTAGTCTCTAAAATCGTTGTGCTCTTTTGACCAGGCACGCACGTACCAACGGCCCGCGGCGAACAAAAATGAATGGGGCGCGATTATCCGCTTTCCCGCTGGGGTACCCGTAAGAGAAGCGTATTCGATTTCGAGTTCAGCATTTTGTTTAATGGCGTCAAGTATTCGAATGAGCTGGCCTGGGCTAGTCGAACGCCGCTTGATAAAGCCTATAACCTCGACAGGGGGCGTCTCAGAGAACCAGGTATCGCTCTCGCTCATCCAACCCCTTTGCACTGCCACAAGTTGCAAGAGGTATCGGTCGGAAAATGGTCCGATGAACTCTGGAATGAACTGCTCTGTCCGGATGAAGCTCTTCTGGCTTCGGTCATATCTGAGATTCCGCTCAGCGCGAATCTGGTACTGAGCGATATCGGATGACGCCTGTTGTTCCGAGATACCGAAGAAATCCACAAGATCTTTTCGGTTGAATGCTCCGTCCCAAAAGAGTCGAAAGTCAATAAATTCCAATCTCTTGGTTACACCCCACCTCAAATCGCGATCCGCAGGATCCACCATAGACTCGTCTCCTTTTCCGATTCATCTCAAAAAGATGCATCGCATTACTTGATTGATTATCCAATCGCACCTACCTTTTATGGAGGCACAAGATAGTGCCGTCAACGCATCGGAAATGGCAGTGCGTCGATTGTCGGGATATTCGCTCGACCTAAACGCGTAATCAGCAAAGTAAGTTCGAGCGAGGTTTGATCAATGGCAGCGAAGACGACACATTTTAAAGTAAACAACGGTGACATGACGCTGTTGAAGACGGGCGATGGCCACTCCATCGTCGTGGACATCAATATTCGGGCAGTCGCAGATGATCCGAACGACGACGCACCTGATGTTGCGAAGCAACTCCGGGAACGGCTGTCGCGCGATGATGAGGGCCGCCTCTACGTCGATGCGTTCTTGTTGACGCACCCGGACGCTGACCATTGCAGAGGTCTTGAGAAGCACTTTCATCTCGGACCGCTCGATGAGTGGAAGAAGGCGGACGATAAGATCGTAATCCGTGAAATGTGGTCTTCACCGATCATTTTCCGCCGGGCATCTCGGCATCATACCCTTTGCGCGGATGCCAAAGCATGGGCTGCCGAAGCTCGTCGGCGAGTTCGGGAATTCCGGGCAAATGGCTATGCCTACGACGGGGACCGCATCAAAATCTTGGGTGAAGACGTCGATGGCAAGACTGACGATCTGACGGAAATCTTGGTCGTGGGTGGCGACGTGTTTCAAACGATTAGGGGCGTAACTGACAACACCTTCTCCGCGCACCTTCTTGCTCCACTCCTGGCGGATGACGATGAGGAAGCCGAGTTTCTGAGCAAAAACAACTCGAGTGTTGTGATCAACATTTCGCTCGGCAAGGCCGACCTTCAGAACCCCAGCTACTATCTCCTCGGCGGAGATGCAGAGGTGGGCATTTGGGAAAAGCTCTGGGGCAAGTACGGAGATGACCCCTCCCAGTTCCAATATGACATCTTGATCGCTCCGCATCACTGCTCCTGGCATAGCCTTTCGTGGGACAGCTGGTCGGATTTTGGCGAGGACGCCGAGGTTTCTGACGACGCGAGATCTGCTCTCGGCCAGCCAATGTCTGGCGCGTTCGTCATCGCTAGCAGCAAGGAGATCAAGGACGATGATGCCGATCCGCCCTGCATTCGCGCAGAGCGTGAGTACAAGTCGATCCTGAAATCGGTCAATGGAAATTTCACATGCCTGGGCGAGCTATCCGGTGACGCTCCGCTGGAGTTTGAAATTACCTCGTCTGCTGGGCCGAGACGAATGGAGCGATCCACGAACAAGTCGAAGCTGGCCGCGCCGGCGCTTCTCGGCCTTTCAGGCGCTGCAGCAGGCAGTCAAACCGCACTCGGCTCGCAGCCGTTCAAGCATGGTGATGACGATTGAGCAAGCTGTCGCCTGCAATCTTCAGAGCGGTGCGCCAGATAATGGCGCACCCTCGCGTTGTTTGGGTGGAGAACAACCTGGACCGCGACATATCGATTGTTGCCCATGTTAACGCCGGTCTAGGGAGCCGGTGGCAAGCAGACGGCGTCAGCCCAAACGGCGTTCAGTTGACCGAGCCAATTACGGTTCGATTCTCAGAACACTATCCAAGCAACTGCCCAGACATTAGTCTGCGTTCCGATTTCGATCGGTCGCACCCACACCTCTTACCAGGTAGCCCCGATGAGCCACCACGCCCCTGCTATATAGACGGACATCCCCACGACTTTCTTCGACTTCGAGGCATGCACGGTGTCATATCCCAGGTCGCCGACTGGCTTGAAAAAGCGGCATCCGCGGAACTGATCAGTCCGATACAGGGGTGGGAGCCTGTTCGCCGAGATCGGCTCGACGACTATGTTGAAGCCGATGCAGACATTCTCCGAGCCCTGGTTGATAGGGATGGCGGTGGGGTTTTCTTCCGGGCTCCCTTCACAATGATAGGAGATAGCAAATCTCGATCGATATGCTGCCATGTATTGGAAAGGCTGCAATTGCGGGAGAATGTCGCCAAAACGCTCTTTAGCCAATATAATCAGATTGGGATCGCAGTCGTCGTCTGGCCTGGTCGATCACCAACCGGCGAAGAGGTTGTCGCCTCGACTTACGCTCCAGAGACCGTCACCAATGTCCAAGAACTCTATGAGCGGGCCGGCTCGCTTGGTCTTTCTAAACAACTGCAAACATATCTTGGCCTCGTTCGTACACGTTTGAAGTCGGTGCCAAGCGGTGTCCCGACCGTCATTGCAGTCGCTCTTCTGGTTCGACGTCCTTTCGAGGTCATCGGACAAGGATCTCGGATCGAGATTCTTCCCTATGTCATGGAGGTTTCTAATTCCGATGACTTGGCGCCTGCCAGTTTGTCTCCTGTCCGACTGGCGGCGCACAGAGATGCGATTAGTCCAAAGCTCCTGTCGACAATGGCTGGGCGGAAGATCATCGCTGATCCGCCAAAATGGACCCTGCTAGGCGCAGGCAGCGTCGGATCCAAGCTCGCAATTCATCTAGCCCGGGAAGGCAGAGGCCCCGGAACAGTCATCGACAGCAGTCTGATGCGGCCTCATAACTACAGCAGACACGGTCTGCTGCCTCTATCTCGCTTCGACGCCCTAAACGACGTCAAAGCGCAAGCGCTGAGCCATTCTGTAAGAATGTTGGGGCAAGCCTCTACCGGATATTACACGGATGTAGCGTGGCTTGCGTCCGCCGGGACAGACGAAGAATGGAAAGGAGCTTGGCCGCGTGGGACGCAATTTCTGGTGGACGCGACAGGCTCTCCGTCCGTTACGGACGCGCTCTGCCTCTCAAACATCGTGCGTTCTCGGCCGCGGGTCGTGGAGACCAGTCTTTTTGCGGGTGGTCGAATTGCTTATTTCGGTCTGGAGGGGACGGGTATAAATCCCAATGTTCAAGACCTTGCCGCTGAGAGCTACAGGATCTTTGCCAACGATGACACGTTGCGCGGGCTTGCGTTCAACGGGAGCGGCGAACTAGTCCCAATCGGCCAAGGATGTTCAACCCTAACGGCTCGAATGTCAGACGCAATGCTTTCAGCGCCGATACCGGCGATGGCAAAGAAATTTTCAAACCTCTTAGATTTAGATGAAGTCGCTCCAGAAGGTTCTGGAGAGATTATGATCGGGGTCGTTGAGGAGGATCTGCTTGGTCAGTCTTGGAGACGAGACAAGGTGGAAGCTTTTATCAAACTCAAAGGCGATGATCCCAGCGCACCGTCAGTGAGGATTTCCCGACGTGTTGCTTCCATAATCGACGAAACGATCGAGGCTCATAGCGGCGTCGAGACAGGCGGAGTTCTAATCGGCCGCTTCAACGAAAGCACCAACAGTTTTCATGTGGTTGACTTGATCCGTGCGCCAAGCGACAGCAAATTCACTGCGACGCTTTTTTCCCTTGGCACCGCCGGACTGGCCGAGCGCATCGCCGAGTACGTGGACCGCAGCCATGGAACGCTGTACCCGATCGGAACCTGGCACAACCATCTATCCGACAGCGCGGCTTCAAGAACTGACCTCGCTACGGGAGTGCAACTCGCCTTCGGACAGAGGTTTCCTGCCGTCATCCTGATCCGCACGCCTTCCGTTTTCCATGGGCTCGTCGTCGAGGCAGCGGACGCTGAAGATACAAACGAACCTGCTGTGATGATAGCTCGCATATCGGAGGAGGAAGCGTGACCATGGGCCTGTTCAAGCTTTTTGATGCTTATACCGTAAGAGCTCGAGTTGTACCGGCCCTCATTGCAGGATTACCGACGCTCGCCTTTCTGTTTCTTATTATTCCGTGGGATCATTTCAACGTATCCCAAGCGATTTCGGCGACGATGGCGTTCGTCCTGCTCATTGCTTTTGCCGATCTTTCCCGTCACCTCGGCAAAAAAGCCGAAGCGAAATTGGGAACTCGAGTCACTCCGGAACTGTGGTTTCGCGACAACGATGGTGTCGATACAATATCCAAAGACAGGTACCGGGACTTTATATCAACACAGCTCGGTGTAGCTGCACCGACAGCTGAAATGGAAATCGGCGATCCGAAAGCCGCTCGACAGTTCTATTTAAGTGCTGGTACCTGGCTCCGAGACCATACTCGCGATCAACAGAAATTCCGGATTTTGACCGACGAGCTTTTCACCTATGGATTTAGGAGAAACCTCTTCGGTCTGAAGCCTGTTGCTCTGACACTCAATCTCCTCGTGCTCGTCTCATGCGTTGTCGCAATGACGGTGTCATTCCGCGTCGACCTACCAGCTCTGCAATCCCCCGGGAGGTTGATAATCGCCGTTATCGCGGTCATCTTCCATTCGGGATTCATGGTGCTTGCGGTAAATAAGGACTTTGTGCTCCAGGCGTCGCAGGCCTATGGCATTCAGCTAATTTTGTGTTGTGAAACGCTTATGGCTGGTGTCAAGCATGCGCCTCGCAAGCGATTGCCGAAGACCGCTGCAGAATAATCCGGCCTTTGTCAGAGGGCTGCCACCTGTATCGCGCAGACGGATACCGCTTAGGCGTCGCCGTCGGATTCATAAGTCTTCACAGCCGTGCAATAACCGCCTCGCTTTTGAGGATGACCTCGGCCGCTGGCTTCAGCCACGTCACCCCCGACTGTCCAGCGCTGGCAATAAATTGTGACACCGGCAAGGTCTGACGTGATGTCAACAGCTGGACAGCTGATATACCGGTTAGCAAACTCTCTAAGGCTCAGCGTGATCCGACGACAGGTTGACCCTGACTAAACAGGATGCCATCGGCCTTCTTTAGCATCGCGTCAGCAATGTGAGCGTGACCCTGAGCCGATGGATGCATGGGGCCTCCGAGCGAACGTTCAGCCTGCCAAACTCCAAAATCCTCATCTTTGGCAGGCTCATTGATAGCGGCGCCCTTAAAATAAAAGGATAGCATGTACGCGTCGTTGAAGGTTCTTACCCATCGCTTCCGGCTTTCGTAAGGATAAAATGCGGTGCTAGGATTGAATACCTGCCAGTTTGCCTGGCCATCGCTGCGCTTCTTGTGAGGGATGTCCCAGCTCTCGATCGCGTCCCCCACTGGGCCACGCTCGTCTCCGAAGTCACAGAAGCTGTGGCCGGCAAACTTGCCGACGTGATCGTCGGCAAAGGTCCAGCCGTTGTGCCTCGCAACCCCTCGGATATTGTCGTTCAACTCATCGACGATCTGATCGGCGGTGCGCGGTGTTACCGTTTCTGGACTGTCATGTTCCACGATGGAGAAAAATGTTGAGACATTCATTCCACGGTTCCCGCTCCCGCAAAAACTGGTCTCTCCGCGTGTCAATCTGGGATAGGCTGTCAGAAGAACATGAGATGGATCCCGCATTTCAAACCTGTCTGCGATTGCAGCTTCCAGCATATTAAACCGTTTGGCAAGGCGCTGCATTCGCGTTTCGGCTTCGCCGATCGTGATCACATTTGCAGCGTGTTGGTAGATCGATAAAGCCCGATCCGAGAAGGGACCGAGGTCAATAGGTAGAATCCCAGAATTCATCACTGCCTTCGAAACAAGCGGACCGAAGCCGATATCATTCCCTCCGATGCTGACGAGCAGCAAATCTATCGGCCGTTGGAGCTTGCCTGCTCGCAGCTTCGGGTAGCGATCTATGGTCGAGCTCGCCGGCCAACTCGCACAAGTCTGATTGTCATGTCGTAAAACAGCAATGCCCTGCCTTTGGCCGAGAATTTCAACTCGATGGATATCGTTCCTGAAGTAATTGTCCTGCGCATCGAGCGTCATGGGGAAAGGTGAGTACTGGATCCGGCCGCCGCTCAATGCGTCGATGACACCGCTGATCTGAGGCTGATGCAAACGCTGCCCGGCACTATCGTCTACCGTACATTCGCGATGGTCCTGTGGCCAAAATAGCCCATCGGAGATCTCGGCTCCCGAACACGCGTAGGAAATGAACGTAATCGAGTGATGGCGAGCACCTTCGAACGCAAGTGCGATCGCAGTGCGGGCTTGCGCGGAATAAATCGAGCGGTGACATTGGTCGTCGAGCCACTTTGCAGCGGTGCCCGCCTTGATCCGACCATCAGTTCGCTTTTCACGAGAAGGAATAATGAGGTTCGGATAACTAGGGTTGGCCCTCGTAGCGGAGACGCCAATGTAGGGCGAAACGCCATTGACGCGGTCAAGTTTCGCGGGCACATCGGGATTGCCCTCCCCCGACGCGAAAGAATCACCAATTCCAACAATAAGCAGATCCTTTACCGCAATCGTTTCGGAAAGAGCTGGCACCGTTGGATCATCTATCGTCACGGTGACCGGATAGCTGCTTCCGTACTTCGTACGCAGATAAATCGGCACGCCGCAATTGTGACTGGCGTAGCTCCATCGCTCCGCGCCGCGGTATAGAGGTTGCGGAAGAAACCCAAACCCGGCGGTCGCTTCACCACCAATTGAAAACTTACATGCGCCTTCGTATGCGTGCCAGCCATACCCATTCCGAGCCTCAATCTTGAGCTCGACAAAATGCCGTTTTGGCACCACGTACTCGTTAGATGTGCCACCGCTCATTTGACCGAGATCGCTGAGACAGCCCGCATAGCTCTTGTCGATAGGATTCCAGCATGTTCCGGCTGCCGGCGACGTGCCTTCTTCACTCCTGAGCATCGATGCCCAACCAAGGCGAGGATCAAAGTTGATTTCTGGTCGCCTGAAATCGATCGCTTCATCGTGCCGGAGCTGTTGAAAGCGCACGAGGCGGGTCTCACCAGCAACGTCCGACGGGCCATTCCACCAGCCAACGCTATTCAGACGAGATTCCATATCGGATACAATCGTGGTGGTACTACCGCCCGAATTTTTGATCGCATCGGTGTAAGCCCATTCCTGAATGAGCTCATCGGAGGCATATCTGAAAAAACGAAATGGCTGAACGACCTGCCATGTCATCCTTAATTCAAGCGCACTCGCAGCGGTCGCGGCTGAAGTGAATATCACAAGGCTCAGAAAAATCAACCGCACGATATACCCCCCATACGAACCAATAGTCGAGATTCTCTTCTGCCGGTGCTGAGGCGGCCGACGATATGCGTACTCCGCCTTCGGTCGATACTTGTGTCGTTTTGCATTTAATCGCAAGACTCTGCATACAATGATTTCAACAAGGTAGCCCGGCACTTAATTTGAGATTGGGCACTTAATTTGAGATTCTGGCATCGATTTAAGCACTTAAAGTGAGATTCGCCGCCGAGGAAAAGATGGCTGCCTCCGGCCAATCTTCACTTGAAAATTCCAGATATCACAATAGGTTATTGCCAATTTGATAAGCGTCAAGCGCCGAAACGCGAACCAAAAAATCTCATATTGAGTGCCATCATCTGCCGGAACGGGCGCATTCTTACGATTAATTGCCAAACGACAATCTTGTTGACTTGTGTGTGCGTTTTCAGCGCGAAACCGAGAAACTCGCTTGCCGCGATCACCGTCGGCCGGGTGAAGGGAATATCTCCCAAATTGACACCGTCTCAATCTTCAATCTCAAGGTTGAACATGGACCAGAATGGAAAAATTTAATCTATTGCAGAGAGTACAATTCTGCTTAGCGTTCCTGCATCGCTCATCCCGTTTGCGCGGCAGCAACCTTGAAGGACGGGTATTCGATGGAGTGCTTCCGGATTGACGAGAGCGGCTACACCGGCTTCGATTTGCTGAACGCGGAACAGCGTTTCCAAGGCGCATCCGCGATCGCCATAGAAGATGACGAAGCCGCCAGGCTCATCCGCAACTACTTCCCGCGGCTGCAGGCAGGCGAGCTAAAATATCGGTCTTTGTCGCGACGGCCTGGAAACCACGAGAGACTGCTTGGGTTGTTGCGCGATATTCACACGCATTTCGAGTGCGTCACCTATGTCTGTGATAAGCGCTATCTGCTGACACTCATGTTCGTCGATTACGCTGTCGAACCCTTCTACTATGAACGAGGCCATGACCTTTATGTCGATGGCGGCAACTATGCCATGGCGTCCTTGCTGTACACAGTCGGACCCACGCTTTTCGGCTGGGAGGGGTTTGATGAGTTAATGACCGCATTCCAGCTAGCGGTGAAGGAAAAATCGCCGCTGTCGCGGATCAGACTGGTCTCAGCTGCTAGAAACATCGACTGGCGTCGGCTCGAAGAGGTTCTAGGACCGATCACGCAGGCTTGCCCGGATTGCTGGCAAGCGATCGTGACCCCTGGCGTCAACACCGACGCTGCCTGGATCGTGCTGCAATCGCTCATTTCGCGAATGGAAGCGATGGCCAACGGAGTGTACAGGGTCGAACATGACCAGTCCAAAAACCTCCTTGCCTACCACGCGATGATCAAAAAATTTATCGACCACGACGAAGAGATCGAATTTCGGACCACCGAAATCGCGAGCCTGAAATTCCCGCTGAAACTGACCGAAGTGGTGCAGGTGGACTCCAAACGCAGCCCCGCCGTGCAGCTTGCGGATGTAATGATCGGCGCTGCAATTGAAGGTGCGACCACTATGGCTGGGATACGCGCGGGCGGTTTGGATCCTGAAGAAGTTTCCAAAATCTATGCCGACGGCCAATTCATCCACATGAGTCCGACGATCGATTTCGAAGAAAACCGCCGTTTCCGCAAAGGCTCGCGATCATCCGAGATGATTGATTATTTCGCCGAACACTTCTCCGATCGGGACAAAGGTGGGCGCGCTTAGCCGCCGCTCTTTATCGTCTTGATGTTGCGCGAGATCTGGGGTCGATCGATGCCTTCGGTCTCCGTTGTCGTCAACAGCGTGCCGTTCGGACCGCCGCCTTCCTCGTGTGGAAGGATGCCGTTGGTCCGATACCAAGCGAGCTTCGCAGTCCACTTCCAATCGTATTCGGCGTCCCCGAGCATGCCGAGGTGTTCCCAGTACCAGTTCTCGCCGGTGTCCGCGTCCTCAATGGTGAAATCTGGATAGCGGCGCGTCCCGTCCCTACCGATCAACGGTAGCTCATAGGCGTATTCTATCCCAGCCGCCGCCAGCGCATCGGCAATGATCACCTCGGATTTCGAGATCATGAGCTCTCCACGCCGCGACCGTTGGATATGCTTCTTGTCGAAGACGCGCTCGCCCACTTGGACCGGCTCGGGTGGGCCGAAAATGTTGGTCAGCCTGCGTCCAGTGTCCGACATGAAGCGGTATTCAAGGAGCTTGAAGGGATCACCCTGGCAGAGAAGCACCAGACGCGTGCTCTGCCGCGTCAATGCCGTATAGAGCAGCTCACGCGAGAGGATGCGGCAGGGGTTCGGAACAACGACGAACACGGTGTCGAACTCGCTGCCCTGTGCTTTGTGCACGGTGAGCGCATACGCAAGTTCCAAAAGGCGTCCGTCCTCATCTAGGTCGCTCGGCCAGAAAGCATATTCAAAACCTGGCTGTGACGACAACGAGACCTTGAGTTGGTCTAGGCTGACGCTGCTTCCCCTTTTCCGAAACGGACCGGTGACGATGCCAATCTCCCCGTTGGCGACATATTTCAGTGGCTCATTTCCCTCCTTATCTTGGTCTGGATACACCCACCGGCGTCGATGATTTCCAACGTTGATGACCTTATCGCCGTAAATGATCCCGTCGCTACCCATAGGCGCCGGTACCTTCGCAAAGCGACGATCTTCGTTCTGAGCGCGCTTTCGCGTCTCTCCCCGAAAGCCCGACTGGATCAGCCGATTCAGGATCATCGTACCGGCAGCCTCCCCTTTCAGGGGCGACAACACTTGCCAGCGATCGGCGGCGCTGCCCGAGGACCAGAAATTGAAATATACGTAGCCATTGCTCTCATTGCCGCCCAGAGCACGCATCGCAAAGGATTTCTCGATGTCGGCCGCGTCGATTCCAAGCTCCTCCGCGATCACCTTGGGCAGTAGCGCCGCAAGTTGCGATGGTGAGGACCACGAACAGATGCGCAGATGCTGGCCGCAGTCACCCCCAGCAAGCTTCGAAATGATCTCGTCACCGCCGGGTCCGGTTGGTCGGCCGCTGAAAAGCTCCGCCAGCTCGAGGTCCTGGCGATGATCGCCCTTTTGTCGACTGCCGATCGTGAGCTCGGCATAGCCACGTGTGACGCGCGGCTTTCCTGCCGGAAACGTCTCGGGCGTCAGCATCTCGACGATATCGACGAACGGCCTTCCAGCACCAATCGGCGGCAGCTGGCTCGGATCACCGACCAGGATGATGCGATCGACGCCGCTCAAGGCATCGAGCAAGGCAGCAAACTGCTCCTCCGTGAGCATGGAGGCTTCGTCGACAACTACGGTCTTGAAGCTCGATACCCGCTCGAGGTCGCCGACGACACGGTAGCTCTGCGTCCGCTCGTCGTACCGCCTCGGGCGGAGAAACTGCGCCAATGTCCGCGCGTCGATGCCCGTCGCTTGCTGGAGGCGAACGCGCGCCTTCCCCGTCGGAGCGAGCAGAAGAACACCGCGGTCCTTGATCGGCCCGGCCTTGCAGAGAAACCTCAACAATGTCGTCTTGCCGGTGCCGGCTGCACCGATCAGCACGGAGAAGCGGCTAGATGCTAGCTCTTCGAGCGCGGCTGCCTTCTCTCCGCGGCCACGGTCCTCCAGTGAGTTCTTCGGCGCAGGTGTGCCTTTGAACTCCCGGTCGAGCTCTGCGCGCCAGTTGATCTCGATGACGTGGCGCTTGCCCCTGTTGACACGCTTCTGCACGGTATCCGCGATCAGCTCGCGCGTCACGGCCAGCCTATCGAGCTGAAACGCAGGCTTGCCGTCCTTAAGCGAGCAGGCGACAATGACCGGCGCCAGCCGCGCCGCATGGATCTCGAACTGATCCTCGGTTGCCGGCAGCAGCGGACTCAGCGTGAGCTTGCGCAGCCGCGAGATGATGTCTTCGCGGGCGAGCAGGGTGTGGCCCTCCACCGCCGCCGCCTCGATGACGGCAGTCGTCGCCGCCCGGAGACGGCGGCCGTCGATCGGCCCGGTCATCGCCGAAGGCGCGGCGAGTGGGTGTGCGCTCGCCACTTGCTTTTCAGGGAATGCGCCTTGGTCAAGGGTACGGAAAGCGATGGGCTCGGGCTGCAGGCGGTCGGATTCGTAAATCATGTAGGGGTTCTTCAGGACTGCTGCATCGGAGATCTCTTCCTCACCGATGCGAAGACCCGCCTCGTTTCGAGCGGCCCCGTCCCACCATCGCGTCGCTTGTTGGAAAGATATGTCGAATCTCGCAAGCAGCTTTGCGAAGTCCAGTCGCTTCCGTCCGCGATCGCTAGCGTAGTAGTTCCAAGTCTGAGCGAAGCCCTTAATTTGGGCTCGAAGGTCGCCGGAAAGCTCCTTCGGGTCGCGTACGAGTGATGCGAGGACAGGCCACGGATCGGCGTTCTCACCGGCCTTTTCCCAGCAGTAGTGGGCGAGCTGATACCCATGCTCGACTCCCATGGAGCTGAGGACGGAACCGAGGCCCGGATATGGCCCCCGTAGGCTCCAGAGCTCGCCAAGCCGATGGTCGATCCACTGCAGTTGCGACGACCAGTTCCCACCGAAGCGCTCTGCATAAGTGCTGAGCGCCTGCTTCACCGACAGAAGCGCCGCGATCGCGCTTCCAGACGCGACATGCTCGCTCGCATATGAAAATTCGCCCTGATACTCGTCCGGTACAAAGGCGATGCAATCTCTCGGATCAAGGCTTGCGTCGGCCTCACAGCGCGCCAGAAGGGCGTGATAAGGCAGGAGCACGCCATCGTCTCCGTGAGGCCGGATGCTGTGGCACACCGAGCGCTCCCATAGGTACGATCGCAGCGCACCATCGGCTGGTGCCTCGTAGTCCCACTCCTGGAGATTCCCGATCGAGGTGACACGGCCGACACCGACGATCATCCACTGGTCATCATCGATCAGCGGTGCGCGCTTCGCATAGACGAACACCAAGCTCCGTTGCGGCTGGATCGCACTAAAGAACGCATTGAGAAGAGCCTTCTGGTTGGCCTCGCCCTGGATCCATGGGCGTTCAGCCAGCCACTCTGGCTCGGACGGCTCGTAATCCGGACGAGCGTCGATCCCATAGCGTTCGACGATCGACTGAGGATCGATCTCGCCCTGCCGCCACCGTGCCCCCCAGGCTCGTTCCTTGAGAAGCCAGCCGAACGGCGTCGCCGCTGTCGAGAACGCGGGGTGCATGAACTGGGTGTCAGCGATGTGGCGATGATCTTCGCTGGTGCTGGCGTAGGCATGGCGCGTCATCCGCCGCTGCGGCTTCGGCGACAGAAAGTTGACCCGTTCGGCAAAGCAGGGCGGAGCGTGCTCGGACGGAATGTCGTGCAAGAACCTCCCCGCATAAACGGTCTCGACGCCGTCGTTTCGGACGGCGCCGATCCTGTTGAGCGCCAGACAACTCGAATTTTCGCTGGGGCGGATGCAGACGGTTCCATTCCAACCTGCATCATGCCATGGCACTCGAACCGATAGATGCCGCAATGGGAGATGTTGTTGCAACCGACCAGTAGTATTCGTCGCCATTTCCCCTCCCTTGAGACGCAGAACGTTCCACTCTAAGCATACCTACTTTATTGCACGCATGAGGTTGCGCCGGCCATGATCTCCAACAAAAAAATTAATGCAGGAGACGCCGCTCTGTGCCCGCGCGTCCGCTCCCCTCGCTATGCTGATTTCCGCGCCTTATCTTGCGGTCGCAGGTAGCGAGCGGAAGGGATACCTGCTACAACC
This sequence comes from Rhizobium rhizogenes NBRC 13257, assembly GCF_000696095.1. Taxonomy (GTDB): domain Bacteria; phylum Pseudomonadota; class Alphaproteobacteria; order Rhizobiales; family Rhizobiaceae; genus Rhizobium; species Rhizobium rhizogenes. The sequence goes on from NZ_BAYX01000016.1 coordinate 26,796, forward strand.
CAAAGATATATTCGCGGGTGTCGAAAGTGGACCAAATCAAGCCAACGCAAGCGGGAATGCTCCGCACGAACCTGCGAAATCAGATCAGGCAGACGCCTCTTCCAAAGTGGAAGTCGCTTTTGCCGCTTTTCGAAGCGGTGATGAATTCGTTTCAGGCGGTACAAGACTCCAGCGCTGATCGGGAACACCGCATTACAATCGAAATCGAACGCGACGAACCCGGCCTCTTCGTTGACGAGACGCCAGCAGTGAAGGGTTTCGTAATTACAGATACCGGTGTGGGATTCGATGATGACAATTTCGAATCCTTCAACACAGCGTATTCAGACCACAAGTATGATCGGGGCGGCAAAGGTCTCGGCCGCTTTATGTGGCTCAAGGCATTTGATCGGGTGGAGGTGGATAGTGTCTTTGAAGCTAACGACAGCGGTGAAATCACTCGCTGGAGGCGAAGATTCACTTTCGATTTTGCCTATGATCCGGAATTCGCGTCATTGTCAGAGGCCGGATCTCAACTTTCGCGGACGATAGTTCGGCTCGAAAATTTCAAGCGTCCCTATAGTGAAGAATGTCCACGCGATGTGGACCAGCTCGCACTACGTCTCGCGGAGCACTTTATTGTTGTCTTGATGAGCCCGGATTGCCCATTCGTTGACCTGATTGACGGCGGTGTCAAAACTTCGCTGAACAAGGTCTACCGTGATCATTTCGCGAAGTACGCTTCTGATAGCTCCTTCACAATCGGCGACAGGACGTTCACAATCCATGGGTTCCGACTTACGGCGCCGCGTGCGACGAAGCATAAACTGATCTATGCCGCCAATTCACGTGGTGTGCTGTCTGAGATGCTCGACAAGTTCGTCCCGAACCTCGCGACTAAATTGCAGAATGTGGATGGAAAGAGCTTCGCCTACCTAGCCGTGGTTCAAGGGGACTATCTGAACGACAAGGTCAACAATTTTCGCACTGACTTCGAGATGAGTGAGGACACTGAAGAAGAATTGTTAGGTGTTGTTACCGGCGAAATTCGGCGTTCCGAGATCAGGGATGCATCTATCGACTTCATCGAACGCGACCTGGCGACACTGATCGCCACGCTGAATGAGATCAAGACGCAGCGTGTTATGTCGTTCGTCCAAACAGACGCACCCCAATACAAGCCCCTGCTGCGCTATCTACCGTTCTTCATCAGAGACATCGCTCCGAATGCCAGCAAAACGGATATTGAGTTCGCGTTGCATCGAGAACTCCATCGGCGGGAAGTCGCGCTCAAACGAGAAAGCGGGAAAATCCTGATAGAGGCGGCAAAGCTCAAAGACTACGATGGATATCGGGACAGACTTGCCGAATTCCTCGAACAGTCTAACGAGCTGGGCGCAAGTGCCTTAGCTCAGTACGTAATGCATCGAAAGATTGTTCTACAGCTTTTCGATAAAGCACTTTCCGCAGACCGAAAAACGGAGAAGTATCCGTTGGAAGAGGCGGTTCACAATATTCTGTTCCCTATGCGATCGACGGACAGAGATACGCTCTATTCTCAGCATAATTTGTGGATGATTGACGAGCGACTTACCTATCACTGGTTTTTGTCTTCTGACAAACCGCTCAAGAAACTTGATGATTTTCAGTCAACGTCCCCTCTAAGACCAGATCTCTTCATATTTGACCGGAAGATTACATTCTCAGAGGGTGAAGAAGGCCAGCAGCCGGTCAACAGCTTGGTGGTGGTCGAGTTCAAACGTCCCCAACGGGACGACTATTCTGACCAGGACAATCCCCTGCAGCAGGTGCTCGACCAAATTCGTGACATTCGCAAGGGCCAGGTCAAAGACGAGAAGGGTCGGCCGATCGTGCTGGCCTATGAAAAGGTGCCGACGTTCGCCTATATCATCTGCGACATCACTCCCTCGCTGCGGGAAGTCCTTGTTGATCGGGATGCAACGGGGACCCCCGACGGTCTGAGCTATTACGGGTATCACAAGAACCACTCGGTCTATTTCGAAGTCATTGATTACGCAAAGCTTTTGACCGACGCGAAGAAACGAAACCGCGTATTCTTCGACAAGCTCAACCTCATGGGCGGCAAGGGGTAACGAAGCCCTCATCGAGCTAAGCCGCCTTCGATCTGCCCCTCTTGAGCAAAGTTCTAAACAATTCGCGACATGGTCATGGCGTTGCCTCCGGAACTGACTACGAAAAGCCGCGCTAGGTATGAGGCCATCTCGCGGCGAATGCTGCCCTGACAGGTGTCTGGACTTGCGGCGGCGCCATTCTGATATACTCAGCTGCAAGAGCAAAATTTTCGGAGGACAGAGCGCTTAGATACGCGATCGCCTCGTCCGTGGAAAATTCACGTCCTGTGACCTCGGCGAAGTTGGATGCAAGCGCTGTCCAAACTATCGCGTCAAACCCATTACGCCGTCCCCATTCCTCTATACCGGGAATAGCTTGGGGATGGCGCTCTTTTGCGCGCTCACTTAAATCGCCAGTCGTCAGGTCGATGAACCCTGCGCCATTGATGTGTGTCATACCCTCACGGCTACGAAGATTCTCGCGCGCTTTGCCCAGGTCATCGGATGAACTGACGGCGTAGAATGTCGGGCACACGGTCCCGTTTTGCTCATCGACTACAAGCGTCAACCGTCCGTTTCCAGAAACTCTGCTGAACTCGATCTGAAGCGGCGGCCCGCCGGCGTTGAAATGCCCGATGACCTCGAGCTGCTGAGGATTCCAAATGAGCGAACCCCAACCAAGTACTGCTATTCGCATCTCTCACCCTCCTCACTTGAAAGCCAGTTAAATCAAAGCGCAAACGCCCGCTTCACGGAGCCTTCAATTTCCGAACGACATCAATGATCGGAGATGGCACTCCAAGGTCAATCTGGTTCACAGGAGCCTTGTACTTCATCGCGAGGGAGCAAAGCCCCTGATCGGTGTCACGGAAGAACAGAAGCCGCTCCTTGTGTTTAGCCTGATACTGATTTGCAAGCATTGCGCGCCGACGTTCAAGCTTGGCCTTCTTCCATGCCCCATCGCGGCGCCAGTCAAGCCGAAGTATCACGCCTGGACTTAAAGGAAACGGAATGACCGCGAAGGGATTGCCCAACCCAAAACCATAACCCCGGGGATCCGACGGGCCGCCCCCTTTCACCCAGAAAACGGGATTGTCACTCGTGGCCAGCTGCTGGTTTTCGGAAATTTCATAGCTCCAGCTCATTTGTGACATAAGGTCCATCAAGGGCTTTGCTTGTTGGAAAGCCAGGAGCCCGACCCGCCGGTCAACGTCAACTGTGAACATTTCGTTGTCGTGCAGTATCTTATGGACGGCCCTGTCTACGGTCGAAACCTCGCCTTGTTTCTCCTTCTCCCGAAAATCGCGGTCCATTTCATGCCTGCCACCCCACAAGAACATTTGACCCATGGTTCGAGCGAACTGCCGGAGCTGCGCAGGACTTCGCGCAAACATGGTGCCGAGAAACGCCGCAAAATCGAGCTTCGCGACTGGGTCGAGGGGCCTGAAGGCAAGGAGGTCGGGATATATAGTTGCGGCTTGCGACTCAATCTTCGCGAGCGTGTCCTCGATTAAGTCGATCCGGCCCCCATCTTCGCCTGTTGGCGTGTAGATATTGGTCTCGAATGCGGTCTTTTCGGGTGTTGATTTACGAACAGTCCCGGTCACGGAGTCGTGGGTCCAAAGTTCTCCATCGGACTGTGTAAAATGCCTCAGATAAAACCTGGGGACCACATGCTGTCGTTTCGTTCGCTCGCTCATATCTTCACCGATTTTTCCGCGTGGCTCGGCATGTTTATACTGTGCCCCACGCCGAAAACCTCCCCCTCCCCGTCATCTCCCTTAAGCCCAGCTCCAAACAATCCGCCGCGCTGCCTGTGGCCTCACGTCGGGGTCTCACAGTCGCGATCTCGATTCCGTTACATTGAGCAAGTCGAGTGTCGTTCTTCTCCCCATAAGCCGCTGGTCTTCGCCCCAACCTCCGACTCCATCAGCTTCTCGGCCGCAAAGCCGATCATCTCGCGCAGCAAATCCGCATCACGCTCCTCTCAACGAGCGAGCGAGGGTCCATCATGTCTTTGGTCATCGGTGGACTTTCCAACAGGTTGTGCTTGGACAACCCAACCCTACCGGAAAATCCCAATGCCCCCCTATCGACCTACCCCACCGTTAGGGACACGAATTCCTCGGCGGCACTGCTATTGATGGGCTGTGAAAACGCGAGAGACGGTGACTTCTCGCTTGCCAACCAGAAGTTCGAAATCATCCTTTTGAGTATGAGCAGTGAGATCGCCATCGTCATTTTCCGTTCGGGCCAGCCGGAAGCCGGCCGGATCGAGCCATTCCACTCCTCCCTCGGTGTCGACAGGAATGACCGGGTAGCGGCGTTTCCGGCCGTCGGTTCCGAGCAAGGTCGCGGCGTCCGGCAATTCGTCGAACAAATCGTCAAAACGGCCTGGGAGACTGCTCTCCCATTTCAAAAAGAGCTGCGGGTCAATCTTGTTTTCGGCGTCGACGTCATACCCTTCGGCAGAAAGCCATCCATCGAATTCCGCTCGTCTACTCGCTGCTTGCTCTCGCGTCTTTGCAAGGCCTTGAGCGAGACTAAAAGCCACAAACGGGTCGAGCGTTCCCCATCTCAGGAGTTCGCGAGCCCAAAACGCAAACCATGGTAGGCCCGTCGTTTCGCGCCAGTCCTCCAGTGTGGGGACCTCTGCGCCATCGTCAGCGCCGTTGGACCAGGTCTGGGCAACAACTGCTCCGATAGCCGTGCCAAGCCGAAACTCGAGGTTATCAGATACGAACCGCTGCCAAGCCCGCAGTGCATCAGCATCAGGTGCAGCCGCGCCGCCAGATCTCATCCACCAAGCCAAAACACCATTCCAGTTTGCGAGCAACCTTTGATCCGTCTGCGTTTGCCTTACACGGAAGCCATATCCGCGGTCGTTTTCGATCCGCTCACCGATGTCTTTGAACACCTGAAGTCGAGCTTCATCGTTGAAATTTCCATAATCCGTTGCTTCGGATAGAATCCTCTCGATCTCATCTGCGACAGCCGCAAAACGGCGGCCCACGTGTGGCGTAAATCCATACTGGTAGAGACGCTCGCGCTCTTCAGGCTCGGGATAGATCGTCTCTACGATCGCTCTTCCGCGCCTGATGAATGCATCTTCCATCCACTGCTCCTGGCTCGCAGCAACCTTGGTGAACGTGCGTTGCCAAAGGCTGACCAAAAAAGCTTCTGCTGCGGCACCATCAAGTTCTCGTCCATCTCCGAGCTCAAGCTCTTCAAGCGCAGTCAAAAGGAAGCCGTCCAGCTCATCGAGACTATCAGCCAGCCGGGCTGCCGGCGTCGTCGCCGCCACGCCGGCGCTTAGACTGATCGCTGCCGGTGTTATCCTATCGAGCCAATCCAGGAAGTCTGACGGGCGAACGCCGATCGATGCAGCGCGTTGCGCGATCGCGTTAAGCAGAAGTGCAAGCGGACTTTGAACTGAACCATCTTGCCGCTCTTCTCTTACAACTTTCAACAATAGATTGTCGTAGTCTCTTTGTATCTGTCGACGCTGTCGGTCCTGCGTCGACCGAGCAGACGCCCTCTGACTTGAATTCGCCTGCGGGACCGCCACAAGCGTCATTCCTTCAAGACCACTCGAGGCTCCGGGTCTTCCAGCGCGCCCAGCAAGGTTGCGGAATTCAGCGACCGAGAGTGGCGTGATCTCGCGCGTATCATTGACTACATCGAAAGACTCCCTCCGCAGAGACGTCAGAAAAATGATGTCGAACGGGAGATTGACCCCCTCCGTGAGGGTCGCTGTCGCCACGGTGATAGGGCAAATCCGCTTGTCGATTAATTCGACCATGAGACGGCGAAGACGCTGGGGCATCTGCCCGTGATTTGTCGCGATACCGCGATCGAGAAGGGCCAACTCATGTGAATCTTCGCCACAATAATCTATCGTCGCGTTACGCGCTTCCTGAAAGACTTCCCCCAAGTATCCTTCAGGGACCTTGAAGGGCGGAATGCTGGACCAATCCTCAAGCTCCAAAGCTTTCCGATACCATCGCATCGTCTGTTCCGGCTCCTGCAGGACCGAAATCAAGATGCGCCGCTCGGTTTCAAGGAGGTGTAGCGCCGTCCAAAGCACTGCCAACTCGTTGAATCGAAACACGCTTTGTTGCCACTGATTTGGTAGGTCCGGCATGACCGGCGTGCGCAACGGTAGATAGACCGGCTGGTCTCGGTCCCGCACGAACAGCCGTCGGCCATTCAGGATTTCGAGCGAGACGCGGTCGGACGCCTTTGGCGTCGTCTCTAAGACCCCAATCAGCTGGCGTGTGCTGCGATACCGCGTTCCGATCGCTGATGCGTCGTCCCGTTTTTCGATCCACTTCGCGACCGAGGGTGCTGCACCTCCGGCGACAGCTGTCAACGCAATGCGGACAATTTCGGGGGCCCGCGCCAGCAGCCTAGAAACAAAGCTCTCCAGACGAATTGCTCGGTTCCCGTGTTCAGCGAGGTCGGCTTTGGTCCGGTCATCGTCGACGGCAACGACTTGATGAGCTTCATCGACGATCAAGAGCCGCAAGCGTGCAAGCAGAAGAGGGCCGACGTAGCGCATGAGTGCCTCGGCCTTCTCGACAGTCGCGATCAGGACAGTCGGCGTTTCAGCTTGCAGCCAATAGTCGGTAATTCCCCAGTCCGTCCCGCCGTAAAGCCCGGTGATCGTCAAGTCTTCACCGAGTTCGCTCTTCAGTTTCGCTTCGACTTCACCTGCCAATGCGCGCGATGGAACGAGATAAAGCGCAAGTGGTGACCTTTCTAGACCTGTAGGGAGCAGCAGTTCCTTCACCAGCGCGAGATTAGCAACAAGCGTCTTGCCGGATCCGGTCGGTGTGCAGAGAGCGAAGGAGGATTCGCTCAAAAGACGGTCAAGCCCAGCACGTTGCGACGTCCACAAAATGCCGCGCCCGCGGCTAAATTGACCGCGAGCAAATCGGGTGAGACGTCGACTTCTGCCCGGGTTGAGCGCCGATAATTCCACGATCGGTCGATGGATCGAAGCCTGCACGTAGCCGTTCGCCACTGCCCGGAGAAGCGTGATCAGAAGCGAACTGTCCGCACTGAAGGTGCGCGTTGCCATCCGTTCCAAGGCATCGAGCTTTTGTATCGCCCGATCCAATCTTTCGTTCTGCCCCCGTCGAAGAGTATCGGCGAAAAGACCAAGAACTCGGACCAGTTCGACCGTGAAATACCATGACACCCCACCGTCGCTCTCGGCGTCTAAGAGCCGTCGGGGTGCCGCTTGATCGGTCAAGTCAGGATGACGAGCCCAGAAGGTTGCAACTGCTTCAAGGACGCCGTCGAAGTCGGCTCTCAAAAAGGCCCCATATAGCCGCGTACCATCGTCCAGCATCTCGACTTCGCCGATGAGACCACTTGCCATCGCTGGAAGACCGCCCAACTGATAAGCCGCCGCTGCGAACAGTTCGATAGGTGCGGTCGTCCGGGTCCGGTCTTTGGCCCTAGAAAGCCATTCAAGCAGCTCACCGGCCCGCCTATAACACTCGATAGCGCCTGCAGAGTCCGCCCCTTCGATTTCGCGATAGATCTCCGCGACGTGTAGAAGACGGCGTGCGTCGGCGAGTTCAAGCAGCGACTCATTGGCGCCCCATTGGATCAGCGGCACCTCCCAAGCGGTCTGCAGGCATCGGACGAAGGAGCGAGCCTGCCTGGCCGACAAAACATTCTCAATGCCGATCTCGATTCGAACGGTGTTTGCGACTTCTAAACGTTCTTGATCCCGTTCAGCCATGATCACACCGTCCAGAGGAGGTCGTAAATTTCGTCGATCAGATCTTCACCATCCTTCAGGATGACTTCGACGACCTGAAGATCGTGTCGAGAGGTATATTCTTCGGGTATGGTCTTCCATACCAGTAGCGGCTCGCCCTCGTCTCTCGTCGCCTTACCGTTTCCAACGATCATGATCAGGTTGGTGCGAGGCATTGGGACCGGGTTTCTCAACGCCAAGGCCTTGTCCATCGAGACGATCGCTGCGGCATGGCCATCTCGGTCACGCTCCTTCAGAAGTCTCTGCAGCTGGCGCACCCCATGCGGGACATCGAGATCGCGGTTGATCTCGAACCATATACCTCCAGCGCGCTTTCGCTCCCCGGTGCGCTTGTTCTTTTTCCACTTACCGAGCATCAGCGTCTGGACCTCGCTGTCGCTCAGTTCCGCTCTCCACTTTGCTTCCCCGACAATCAATCGAACGACCGCACCGTCGTCATCGAGTTTGAGGCCAATAAAATCAGATCCGAACCGCCCGAAGACCGCACGCTCGCGTGCAGCGTCCCGAGCTAAATCAAACAGGTATTTTTCGACGTCGGCATGGTACCGAAACAAGAAAATCGGGATCCTCCATTCGTGACCCCCGACGAATTCATAGTGCTCGGTGACCAAGCCGGCCATTACCTCGCCAAACAGCCCGCGTTTGGCTGTGTCGGGGAGACAGCCGGGATAAAGCAAGGACGCGTCGTCATCATCTTCATCGGCGTCCGGGTGAAGAGATATCCCAATTTCCCCAGCGAAATACTCGCGGGCGTCGCCGTGGGCTGACTCGAAGTAAGGCCTGAGTTGGTTGCCGAGGTCATCATCCCTCTCAGGATTTTCAACGAGGAGTAAATGCCCGTACCTGCCGTCAACCGGATCTGAGTCAAAAATTCTAAGCCACCGCCGTAGTGCACGCGATGGCGGCCTGCAGTCATGCATAGGCTCGAGGCCTCCCCCCCAATACAATTTATACGATAGGCAATACTGAAATTTGCTTGTCTTTTGAAGAGCGAAGAGCGAATAAAACTTTCCGCCCGCGCGGAGGTTTTTGCATTTGAAATGCAGCTTTCCGCAAGGTTAAGCAATCTTGGTTTACCGCCTCAGGGCGCCGCCATGTCAGATGCCCCCCCACGCCCGAAACCTCCCCCTCCCGGTCATCTCCCGCAACCCCAGCTCCAAAACAATCCGCCTCGCCGCCTGCGGCGTCACGTCGAGTGCGTTGGCCACCATCCCGGCCGACACCAACGGCTTTGCCATCACCAGCTCGACCAATTCCGGCAGTTTCGAAGACGTTCGTCTTCCCGACAATTTACGCTCCATCATTTGCCGAGCCAGTGCCAGCCGGTCATGCTCTTTCATGCCGATCTCGGCGGCCGCCAAAAATCCGTGGGCGATGGCGAGCAGCCGGGTCTCCCGATCACGATGCCGGCGCCGATCGACGGGAATAGTTTTCAGGCCGAGATTGATCGCCGGGAGATGCGCTCCGATGGTGATGCCCGCCTGGCGCAGGATCGAGGCGGAAAGCAGCCTGCCAAGCCAGGGCGCGTGCTGAAGGACGGAGAGCTCGTTCCAGGCATCGAGGGCGACGATGGCCTGCAGCACCCCCGGCAAGTGTTCAGCCTGACGCAGCACGCCGCGCCATTCGTCGAGCCTGGAATCCTCGTCCCAGTCGAGATCATAGACCAGTGCGTCTCTGTCTGCCGCGCTGGCGCGGCCGGGCCGCGTTGCGTTCTCGATCGCCGCATCCGATCGGGCGAGCACGGCATCAATGGCGGCGTAGTCGACGCCGGTGAGATTTTCGATGTCGTCGACATCTTCCCCCTCCCCTTGCGCGTCGATCACTACCGAGTGCCGGATCGCCTTGGCGGTCCCCGCCTCGTCAGCGTCGGCCGACGTGATCTCCGATGTCTGCCGGAGTGTCCGCAAACCATCTGCGGACAATGCCCAGTCTGGTAACTGGCCAGCGATGCGCCGGCGGGTGCGCAGCACGTCACGAGCGATTGTCAACTCATGGGTCGGTGTGCGGATATCCCGTGTGGCGTCGTGCAGCACCAGGTCTTCGAGATGCACGAGTTCGCCGTCGATCCACAGCGAGGCGCAGGCATCGGCGAAGTGGGACCGCTCGATCCATCCTTGGCCGACCGGCGAGCGGGCGATGCGCTCGTCGAGACGCGCCATAGCGACGCCGGCGTCGAAAGCCGGCCGCAGCAGGGCTGTCATGCTGATTTTCGCGAGATCGTAAGCCATTGAAATCATGGTAAATGATTTTCTAAAGGAACTCTATATCAAAATTGAAGTTCCTCACTTCCTATGATGCACTAGGCCACGCCTAGCCATCGATAAGTACTGGTTATCGATGGTAGATTGATTTCGCGGCGCAAATCAGCAAGAATCGTACAGATTCACGGTCCTGGCGGCCGCCGAAACCGTCCTTTTGGAGTGCCCGTGGCCAAAACCAGGAAAATCCAAACTCCCGTCGAGCGCCGTGCCGAAGAGCTCGACACGATTGCCGCCGTGTTGCCGATCGAGCGCCGCGACGAACTTGCCGAGCTGCTCACCGACCAGGACGTCGAGACGCTGCGCCATCTCGTCAACCAGGGCATGGGCGACAACACCCTGCGCGCCCTGACCTCGGATCTCGCCTATCTCGAAGCCTGGGGGATGGCGGCGACCGGACAATCCCTGCCGTGGCCGGCGCCCGAAGCGCTGCTGCTGAAATTTGTCGCCCATCACCTGTGGGATCCAAAACGCCGCGAAACCGATTCCGATCACGGCATGCCGGCCAACATTGATGAAAACCTTCGACGCCAGGGATTTCTCAAAACCGTCGGCCCGCATGCGCCAGGAACCGTGCGCCGGCGGCTGGCGAACTGGTCGACCCTGAGCAAATGGCGCGGTTTTGACGGCGGCTTCGCCTCCCCTGCCCTCAAGTCGGCCATTCGCCTCGCGGTGCGCGCCGTCCCCCGGACGCGACGCCGGAAGAGCGCCAAGGCGGTCACCGGCGATATCTTGGCAAAGCTGCTGGCGACTTGCGCCACCGACAATCTGCGCGATCTGCGCGACCGGGCGATCCTGATGGTGGCGTTTGCCTCCGGCGGCCGACGGCGCAGTGAGATTGCTGGACTGCGGGTTGAGCAGCTGAGTACCGAGCCGCCGATTCCCGTCGAAGACGGCCCTCCCCTCCCCTCTGTCGCCATCCATCTCGGCCGCACCAAGACCAGCAGTGGCGAGGAGGAGGAGATCGTCTATCTCACCGGCCGGCCGGTCGAGGCGCTGAATGCCTGGATGGTGGCCGCCAAGATCGAGGGCGGGAGCGTGTTTCGGGGGATCGGGCGCTGGGGGACTCTTTCGCGGCGGGCGCTCGATCCGCAGTCGATTAATGCGATCCTGAAGCAGCGGGCGGAGATGGCGGGATTAGATAGTGGGGAGTTTTCCGCGCATGGGTTGCGGTCCGGCTACTTGACCGAAGCTGCCAACCGCGGCATCCCCCTCCCCGAGGCCATGGAGCAGTCTCGCCACCGTTCGGTTCAGCAAGCCTCAAGCTACTATAACAGCGCGACCCGACGCAGTGGGCGGGCGGCGCGCCTCCTCTAAAGGGCGTTTGGTAGGCTCCGTCCAAGCGAGTTCGCTGGCGATTTTCCACGGAAAAGATCTTGTTGCGTTGAGGTGAAGGCCGGAAACTCGCAGCTTCGGCGCAATGGTGCGTGGGATGATACAACCATTCTCGCTCTCCAGCATCGAACCATGATGTTCCTGACTTCAAAGGCCCTCATCACTCAGGGTTCTTGTCAGATTTGCGCTGGTTGAACGGGCGAGCGAACGAAATCCGTCGCAAAACTCGAAAATTCTTTTCTGCAGCGTGTGGGTGGAAGACGAGGAGCCTTGCCTTAGTCGTCTAAGGCGAAGCCTTAATGGACGCATACCGCCCTTGCTATGCAGGCGAATTTCAAAAATAAGCTATTTCCCGCTGCTGACGTCAAGTGCTTTACGCAATGCTCACAAGCTTGGCGGTCCATTCAAGATTCGATAGGAATTGAAATCTATGTCGCATCAGGAGCCGATTCGTTGCAAGAACTTCGCCGACCTCCACGCCAGACTGTAAAGATGCTGGTCAATTTATTCCTCATGGTGGCAGTTGCTGTTTGGAATATCCGGGACGGGCTGCTCGGCTCCTCAACCGCGCTAATCATCGGCTCTTTCTTTGCCCTATGGGCCGTTGTCGTCGCGTTTAATTTGATATGCTGTCGAATCCATGTGAGCCTGGATGAAACATCCTTGGTCATAAACCGGATGGTCCGCTCGCCGGTGCAAATCCTATGGAAGCAGATCGAAACGGCCAAGCTTCCTGAAGGCCGCGCGCCGGCGATTATCTCGTGGCGTGCGTCGCCGGGTGCCAATCTTCAATACATTGGGGTGTCGCAGCGACGCCTTGGTGAGGAGGGCGCTAAAGTGCTTCGCAATGCGATATTAACTGCACGTCCTGACCTCGATACGCTTGTCGCCACGTGAGCTTCTGTTCACTTAGACGTTCCAAGCGTCCGTTCTAGTTAGACGTATGTTCTCCCACGACTGATTGGGGTCATTTGCGGGAGGGACGGAATCTTACGCTACGACCCACCTCAAAAGGCGCGACGCAACAAATACACACCGCAGGTGACCAAAACTAAGACGGTTTAGTTACGGCCATTGAAGGCCGTGATGCCATGCGTCCCCACCATTCCTGTAGATTTGCGTGTTGGCGGATGAGTTCCGCCCCCTCGGGTGTCATAAGGAAATAGTCAAACATTGGAGCGGCGTACAGATCGGCAAGTGTTAGGTGTTGGCCAACGAACCATGGAGCATCTCCCATCAGGTGGGACATCGCCGCTAAGCAGTTGCGTGCTTTCGGGAGAGCCGCGGCAAGCTTTTCCTCGTCAGTGGGAACGCCTCTGCCAGGCTTCGATATCCGCTCCACGTAAACTCCCCACACCAGTTGAGGATACGCATAGTTGTCAGCAATGCTGATCAACTGATTGCATCTTGCACGGTGCACCGACTCTAAGGGCTGAAGCTGCGGCCCTTCGAAAGCTTCATCTATATATCGAGTGATCGCACTGGTCTCATAGAGACTAAATTCTTCATGCTCGAATGCAGGAATGCGCCCGAAAGGATGCTTCGCTAAGTAGTCGGCTGGAGGACCACCATCTGCAAAGATATCGAGTGGCACAAGTTCATGTTCGATGCCTTTCTCAATCAAGCATAGTCGAGCAATCCGGACGTAAACGCTATAATCTGCTCCAAACAGGCGCGGTTGTGCTGTCATCTGCTCACCTTCGTGCAATTGGCGATACGTTGGGATTCAAAGCAAGCCGCGTCCATAGTAGTTTATGCCATGGCCCATCTTTCAGGAGCAGATCGCGCGCAACTGCTGCTTCTGCCGGAGGCGATGGACGATTACGTGGGGCCGGACGTAGGATCAATCGGTCGCGCTTTCGCCTTCATCTTTCGCCCAACATGAGCCTTTTGTATCTGGGTCTTTACCGCATCTGATGCCGTAAAGGATATGACACGACGGGCTGCAATTTGGTAATCCTCTCCCGTTTTCGGATTGCGTCCTGGCCGCCTACTCTTCTCACGTACGTTGAATGCCGCGAAAGAGGAAAGCCCCACGTTCTCACCACGTATTAAAGCACTACAAATTTCTTCTAAAATGGTGTCAACCAGCTCTGCTGACTCGGTCCGTGACAGACCAATCTGTCGAATGATCGAATGCGTGATATCCGCACGGGTCAGCGTTTTGATCGTCATGGGTCCTCGCAATTGGCGGGCAACACCCCTCCATCTGTTTAACATCGAGGATATTTCCGGCTCACGGTCAATCCATAAAGGGAGAGAAGCCGAGGGAATGCATCGTGTCGACTTGGAAGCATTCCGGGCCAAAATGAAGTTGACCAAGAAAGGGTTGAATTTTGGCTAGATCGACACCCTCGTCAAACGCAAACGAAATATGCGGCGTATAGCTGGGAAAATCCCAGCTCATTCCGAGCCGGCGAAACTCAGCATGGCGCTGAGTGAGCCGCTGGCAGCCGAAGATCAACACGATCACCCCGCCGAAATTCCGCACCGATCTTCGGCCCCCAACGCGCACTGTCAAATCGCTTACGCATGGCAATATCTGTTCCCAGTTCACCATACCGTGGGAGGTTGCGATCGTTACATGCAGCTTGTCCGAGGCCACGGTATCCGCAAAACCTTCGGATTTGGCCCAAACCAGAAATTCATCATGGTTGAGAAGCGGTTTGCTTACGAACATTTGCCAATCGAGGGTCGGACCGAGAGCTGCTCAAAATTCATTCGGCTAGGATCGTATATCACAAATGTTAGGCCTCATCGATGTCGATGAGGATCACGCAATCAGGCCGCTGAAGCGGCATCATGTCGCCGGCGCCGGCGAGATCTTTCCTTTGAGCGGGGAAAGAAGGCTCTGCCCCATAGGCGCTAACTTAAGGCTAGACAGCAAGAATCGTGATGTGATTCATCGGATAGATGCGAACGATTGATTCCATCGAAACCGACTGGCAGGCCCTGCTATCGAAGCTGTCAGCAGTGATTGATCTCGAAGCAACGGCGAGAACTTCGGGTGCGCTCGTGCGGCGGCGTTGCGTCGGGGACGCGTCTACCTTGCTGCGCCTGGCGCTGGCCTATGGTCCTGGCGGCATGAGCCTTCGTTCTGCGGCAGCCTGGGCGGGTTTGAATGACGTAGCGAACCTATCAAATGTAGGCCTGCTGAAACGCCTGCGTGGGGCCGCTGATTGGTTGGGCGACCTTGCGGGTGCGTTGCTTAAAAATGCTGCTGTTCCAGGATCAATTTCTACGGATCGCCGCTTGCGGATTGCCGATGGAAGTTCGATTGGCCACCCTGGCGGCGGCGGCATAAACTGGCGGCTTCATGCCACATATGAACCTGCACTTGCTCGCTTCACACATTTCGAACTTGGCGATATTCACAGCGCGGAAGGTTTTTCTCACCTTCCCTTGCGTGGCGGCGATATCGCGCTTGGCGATCGCGCCTATGGCCGGGCCCCTGCTTTGAAAAAGGTGCTGGATACTGGCGCCGACTTCATTGTCAGAGTGGGTTGGTCGACTATTAGATTGACTTCAGAAGATGGAGAACTATTGGACTGGAACACCGTCTTTGCCTCTATGCAGCATGGCGATCTCTACGAACAGAAGATCTTTGTCGAGCATGCAGGGCCAAAAGGCAGAGGCCAGGGCAAACCGATTTTCCATGCCAGGCTTGTTGTTCAGCGCAAAGATGCCGCGGGCACTGAGAAAGCTGAAAAGACAGCCCGCAGAGATCATCAGCGGCGGCGAAATCAAAAGCAATTGCAGCCAATGACGATAACCTCAGCGGGTTTCCTTCTGTTACTGACGTCGCTGTCCTCGGAAGAAATGAGTGCCAGCCAGATCGTCGGAACCTACCGGTTACGATGGCAAATTGAACTTGCCTTCAAGCGTTTGAAAAGCGGGCTCGGAATCCATAAATTGCCTGCCAAAGACCCGCAGCTGGCTCGAAGTTGGCTGATGGCCCACCTGATCATGGCGATAATGATCGACGAGGCCATCACCGATGTCCTCGACTCTCCCCCCTGGGAAGGAGAAACAGGTTGCTGCGTCTCTATCCCTGTGGAGACTTCATAGCCTTTTGCGCGATGCTATTCTCAACGTAATATTGAAGGCGTTGGGAACGACGCAAATCCGATCTTCCTTTGGCCGGATCATTCGTCACATCTGCGATCCGCCCCGAAAGCGCAAAACCGCTTCCGCGCAACTTAGAGGAAACTCACTCTTAAGTTAGCGCCTATGAGGCTCTGCCCCCTCTCCCCAGCAAGGACAAAAAGCCGTTTCCCCATCCTTCGGCCCGAAGGCCTGCAGGACCTGGCCGAACATGTTCGGCCGGCCGCTGACGCGGTGGGCGATACCCCTCGGTTTTTCTCCCTGCCCCCCACTCCCCCGCTGCTCCGCGCGAACTCGGGAAGCAGGAGCAGGCGCTCCCGCTTCGCTGGATCAAAAAGGAGAGACGAGATGACTATTTATACCGAAACCGCACGCTTCGACACCGCAAGAACAATGACCGAAACTGAGATGTGGAAGGTCGCCCCTTCGATCTTTGCGACGACCGCCCATGAAAGCCGGTCCGACCGCTTCAAGCCGATTCCAACGATCGAGGTGTTGCGTGGACTGATGGCAGAGGGGTTTGTCCCTGTCGGTGCCAAACAATCGGCAAGCCGCACCGAAGGAAAAGCCGACTTCACAAAACACCTTATTCGTCTGCGTCGCGTCGATGACGGGAAGACCTATCGAGTGGGCGATACCGTCTGCGAAATCCTGCTGAAGAACGCCAATGATGGCACGAGCGCCTACGAGCTGCTGGCGGGCCTTTTCCGTATCCGCTGCATGAATTCCCTCGTCACCCAGACCGGCACCATCGATGCCATCAAGATCCGCCATTCCGGCGATGTCAGTGCCAAGGTCATTGAGGGCACTTACCGGGTCCTGAATGAGGCCGAGCGCACGCTTGTAGCGCCACAGGATTGGGCAACCCACAAGCTCAATCGTGACGAACAGCAGATCATGGCCGAGGCAGCCCATGTCTTGCGTTTTGGTGATAATGACGGCGAAACGAAAACACCGATCAAGCCGGAACAGCTTTTGTTGCCTCGCCGGCACGACGATCGCGCCGACGATCTTTGGACCGTTTGGAACGTGACGCAGGAAAATGTCATAAGAGGGGGGTTGCGTGGCATCGGCCGGGAGGACCTTGGCCGGCCTCGCCGCGTAAAGTCGCGTGCGGTCAATGGCATCGATCAGGATATCAAGCTGAATAAGGCGCTTTGGCTGATCGGTGAGAAGATGGCTGAGCTGAAGGCGGCAAGATAGTGATCGGGCATATCCGTTGAGTCGGGATGTAAACACAGAGGCGCCGTCATTTTGGGCGGCGCTGTTAACAAGAGGCTAGTGTTTGGCAATCGTGGCATTGAGCGGAGAAGGAAATCCGGAGCTCGGAACAATTGTCAAAGTGGCGGACGCTCTTGGCTTCAGACTATCCCTTGTTGCGAAATCTGACGCTCGACCGGCGGCTTGAGCGCCATTACCGCGCCTCCCTGTTCCGTGCCGCATCGAGCAGCGCGGATCAGGCCCGAGGGAAGTCCCGATCCCCTCCCCTCGATACTCCCCGCCCGCCCAGGAGCGGAATGTCCTTTGGACATATGTTGGCCCGAGGCGGCAACCCCGGCCGAAAGCCAGGTGTTGCGCCTCCGAGATCGGTCCCGCGTCGAGGCTTGAGGCATGGTCTGACAACCTTCTGGCGGACATATGGTGGGTCGCATCTCCCAACGCGCCGCTTGTTATGTGGCCACGACAGCCGGCTCCATTTCTTTGTATTTCCAGATGCCACCGATTCCTGCGCATGGCATTCGGGATCAAACGTTTGGCCGCCGCGCCGACAGATGTGGTGCTTCGTATCCACCAGCCCAAATCAGCCGCGGGCAGCGATAGAGGCGATGTTGCTCGTCTGGGCATCTATCGTTGAACGCGGATGAGACGAAACCACACGTCTTGCGTATCTCCTTGTTCGTGTTGCCTTGAGTGATGGACCACTACGGCGGGCCGGACAGCCAGCAACCGCCTGCGCGGATGATTTCCCCCTGTCGCCCAGCGCAAGCTCCGCTTGTCGCGCTGAGCGCCATTCCTCGCGCGGCAAAATCCCCTTCTGCGGCGGTGCTTCGTTGCACTGCGCCCCTCCGGTGCCGCGGGCACTTCGGGTGCAGTGCAACGAAGCACCGCCGTTTGTCGTGACCATCGGCAACGCAAACAAAGGAGACACTGCAGTGACCGATCTCGTTAACTTCATCCGCTTCAACGACAACGGCATGCTGTCCGGCAATATCGCCTCCATCGCCTACGACCTCGACATTTCGGGCGAGGAATTTGAGAGCACCAACGCCAAGGCACCCGCCTATCGACTCTTCGCCAAGAGCCCTCGCGGCAAACGCGTCGAGATCGGTGGCATCTGGAAGAAGCAGAACCAGAACGGCGGCGACTACTTCACCGTCACCGTCAATATCGGATACGGCAGGCTCAACGCCAATCTCGGCCGTTATCCAGGTCAGGACGACGACGACCTCATGGCCGTCATCCCCTGGGATTGATCGTAAAGACGCAACAACCCCGGCCGGAAGGCCGGGGTTGTTGCGTCGCCAGACTCGGGTTCTAAGGCTGCCGTCTCCCCGTCGGCGATGGCAAAATAATCCCGACCAGGCTTCGCCTGACGTCAAATGCCTGCCCAGCGACGCAACTTCGATGATAACGCCCGCTTGTATCAGCAGCCATTTGTTCGGTTCGTAGACCACGCACGAGGACGTCGCTGTCGCCGTTGCGTAGACAGGTAGTTGTGCCGGCGGCTGAGCTGTTCGTCGTGGTGAGTAGTCCGCGGACTACTTTGGAGGAGCCGGCTGTGATCAATAGCGACGAAAGCGCGCGTGACAAGATCGAAGCGGAGCCCTTTGGCTGATCCCTCGGAAAGATATGGCTGCCCGTCAAAATGAGCGCGATTCGGAACGCGAGGACTACGAACTTCGCTCTTCCTTTAAAAAGCGAAGGAGTAGTGCCCTTCGCAAGTAGTCTAGCTATGACGCTTGGTAGTCCGCGGACTACCAAGCGTCATGCGATCGAAAACGCGCTCTGTACGCGAATAGCGCCACTTCAACATTGCAAGGCAAAACGGCTGGAAGTGGCGGTTGGGTCGCAAGTCGGAATAAGTAGTCCTTAGGTACCGTGGTACTTGCACAGCGATGAGATCAACGAACCAGAGAGGTTAGGGCAGCCTTTTAACCGGTCATCGCCAACGCAAGTTGACACCGTACTCTGCCATGGCCAGTACCTGATATTCGGGCGCGACACCCGGAAAACTGCTGGAATTTGCGGTTTGGTTAAGCGTTTGTAAATTGGTAACGAATCGGGGCATACTATAACTGCGCAGTTTGAGGGCATTCCGCAAAAATTGCGCAGTTATACGGGAAAACCATTATGCAGCCGAGTCTCGTTCTCCAGGACGATCAAGAGCACCTTCCGTCGCTTCTGGCAACAGATGCGCAGGAGCTATCCTATCAGCTTCAGCAGCACCAGGCTAAAATCTTCCCGCCGCATTCGCAAAAGACGATGCGGGCGTTTTCACCTGCTGAAGCTGCAAGCTTCATAGGTATTGGTGAGGGTTATCTTCGGCAGGTTGCAGCTGATGGGCATGGCCCAGATCCGCTCCCAAATGGACGGCGGTTGTATAGTGCCGACGATATGGATCGTATCCGCCGGGTCCTGGATGAACGTAACGGAACCCCGAAATATGTGCCGGCCCGCAGGGGATCCGAAAAGCTGCAAATCGTTTCCGTCATGAACTTCAAAGGGGGATCTGGAAAGACGACGACAGCCGCGCATCTCGCGCAATATCTGGCGTTGAGGGGTCATCGAGTATTGGCGGTTGACCTTGATCCGCAGGCTTCCCTTTCCGCCCTGTTTGGTCATCAGCCTGAGCTAGATGTCGGGGAAGGAGAGACACTCTATGGTGCGATCCGCTATGATGAACCGCGACCAATCGCTGAGATCGTGCGAGCGACCTATACGCCGAACCTGCATTTAATCCCGGGAAATCTCGAATTGATGGAGTTCGAGCATGAGACGCCCAGAGCAATGGTGGCGGGTACGGCAGAGACAATGTTTTTTGCCCGTATCGGGGAGGCATTGACGGAAATCGAAAGCCTCTACGATGTCGTGGTTATCGACTGCCCACCACAGCTTGGCTTCTTGACAATGTCGGCGCTGTGCGCCGCGACATCGATTTTGATCACAGTTCATCCGCAAATGCTGGACGTGATGTCAATGTCACAATTCTTGACCATGACGAGCGAGCTCATGTCTGTTGTGGAGAAGGCCGGGGGGCGCACCAGTTACGACTGGATGCGTTACCTCGTTACGCGGTTTGAGCCTAATGACGGCCCGCAAAGCCAAATGACCGGCTTCATGAGGGCGATCTTCGGGAATCGCATGCTCCATAATGCCATGCTGAAATCGACGGCGGTTGCTGACGCCGGCGTGACGAAGCAGACCCTTTATGAAGTTGAGCGGGCTCAGTTCACGCGGGGAACTTATGATCGCGCGTTGGAGTCGCTTAACCTAGTGAACGCCGAGATCGAGGCTCATATCCGGTCGACCTGGGGAAGGAAATAGGTAGATGGCGAGAAAGAATCTCATTGAAGTTTCCATGCCAAGTACAACACGGTCCGACGCTGAGTCCCCGAGGGACACGCGACCCATTGCCGGTTTTGTACCTCAGACGAGAAGCGCAATTCCGGTTGGCGGCATTACCAAGACTCTTGGAAATATCACCGAAAAAATGGAACGCGCCAATGATCTCGAGCGGCAACTTGCCGAAGGGCAGGCGATCATCGACGTTGATCCTGATCTGATTGATGGATCTTTCGTCACAGATCGATTGGAGATTGACCCAGTTAAACTCGCTCAACTCGTAGACCAGATCCGCGAGCATGGGCAGCAAGTTCCGATCCTCGTGCGCCCGCATCCCACATCCAAGGGACGCTATCAGGTAGCCTATGGACATCGCCGATTAGCGGCGGCAAGGGAGCTTGGTTTCAAGGTTCGAGCGGTTGTCCGAGACCTGACGGACGATCAGTTGGTGGTGAGCCAGGGGCAAGAAAACAGTGCGCGAACTGATCTTTCCTACATCGAGAAAGCACTATTTGCTTTGCGGCTTGAAGAGCGCAGCTTCCGCCGAGATATCATCATGGCGGCGCTGGGAGTGGACAAGGCCGCGCTCTCTAAAATGCTGATTATCACTAGGCAGGTACCATTGGATCTCATAAGTACCATCGGCGCTGCTCCAGAGATTGGCCGCAGACGTTGGCTTGAACTGGGAGAGCGGTTGGAGAGCGTTGCTCCAGAACCAATCATTGTCGAGTTGTCCGCGGACCACTCTCGAAAGCTCTCAAGTGATGAGCGCTTTCAGCGTGCGCTGGTTTTGGCGACCAAGAAATCTCAAGTTCCTGAATCATCGGTCGCGAGGTCGGAAATATCAGGCGTTCCGGTAAAATTCAAAAAGACAGCATCCAGTGCAACCTTTGTCTTCGATAGCAAGGCCGCACCTGGTTTCGATCAGTTTGTGCAGGAGAGACTTCAGGATCTCTTTGCGGAATTTCAGCAAGGTAAAGGAGCGTAAGCCGCAAAAGAAAAAGGCCCCCAAAACGACGCTGTCGTGGAAGCCCTTCTCTGATCTTAAGCAAATCAAGAATCGCATTTTCACGAATCACAGTCAAGAGTCTTTGGCATCGTTTTGATGAGCGGATTTTTTTTGCCTCAACGTAGGTGAAGGCAAATGGAAACTGGATATGTGACGACGCCCTTTGGGCGGCGGCCGATGACGCTTGGGATGCTCGCAAGCCAAAAGCTAACGCGCGAAATCGACCCTGCCACGTCGGTCGACAAATGGAAGATCTACCGTGCCCTCTGTGAAGCCAAGCCATTGCTCGGTGTTACTGATCGTGCGCTCGCTGTTCTGAACGCGCTTCTGAGCTTCTATCCGAAGAACGAATTGTCCGAGGATAACGGCCTGGTCGTGTTCCCCTCGAACGCTCAGCTGTCACTGCGCTCGCATGGCATGGCCGAGCAGACGATTAGGCGCCATCTCGCCGCCCTGGTCGATGCGGGGCTTCTCATTCGCAAGGATAGCCCGAACGGCAAGCGTTACGCTCGCCGAGGTAGGGAAGGGGAGGTCAGTGAGGCTTTTGGCTTTTCATTGGCCCCATTGCTTTCTCGAGCCGAAGAGATCGAGCATCTCGCCGCCACAGTGGTAGCCGAGCGGCTCCATATCCAACAGCTGCGTGAACGCATCAGTCTTTGCCGTCGCGATATCGCAAAACTGATCGAGACGGCACTCGCTGAGCAGATCCGCGGAGATTGGCAGGGCATCCATACGGGCTTCAGAAGCCTAATTGAGGGCCTCCCACGCTTTCCGACCACAGCAGCGCTGGAGAATCTGCTCGATGAACTGGTCGTTTTGCGTGACGACATCGTCATCCAATTGGAAATGCAGCTGAAAACACAAAATCAAAGCGGCAATCCCTATCAAAATGAGCGTCACATACAGAATTCAAACCCCGAATCTACAACTGAATTTGAACCGAGCTTCGAAACGAAGCAGGGCGCGCCAGCGGAAGACAAACCTGACCCGCTAACCGTGCCGACAGCTGAAAAGGCAGATGTATCCGTTAGCCCGCGGCAAGTGGGTAGGCGAAAATCAGCCGGCGCGGTAGGTGGCACGAATGCGGAAAACCACGGGGATTTGAAATCATTTCCGCTGGGCCTGGTCTTGCAAGCCTGCCCGCAGATTGTCGATTACGGCCCGAGCGGTGTGATCGGCAGTTGGCGTGACCTGTTGTCAGCTGCTGTCGTCGTCAGAACCATGCTGAAAGTGAGCCCGTCTGCCTATCAAGATGCCTGTTTGGCCATGGGGCCTGAAAATGCGGCGACGGTGATGGCCTGCATTCTCGAACGTGGCGGCCATATCAACTCGGCTGGCGGCTATCTTCGTGATCTGACCCGGCGAACTGAACAAGGACAGTTTGCGATCGGTCCGATGCTGATGTCGCTGGTGCGCGCAAATGCTCCTACTGGACGGAGGACGGGGTAGGTTGCGCTGCTTTCGGTTTGCTTCGGCTGAGCAGGCCGGCGCGGATTTGAGCTGCTCGTGAAACCTCCGGTGGTTCTGGCGTCGGTTCGAGGGGAGGGGCGGGAGCATCCGATGAACGCTTTGCCACTTTCGTGAACGCCAGCTGCGCGGCCATCCGATTTTCTTCCGTAATTGGGGCGATCGCGTTGCCGTCGATATCATGCCGGAAAGCATCCGGTTGGGCGCAGGCGAGAAAATAGCGTTTCGAGTGGGTGTAGGCGGAAACTGCGCGCCGAAGCGCGGTAACGGCGGTATCAGGTTTCAGGAGTGCGCGAATATCGTTCCAAATGCCAATGGCAAAAGGGCGGATTGGGTCACCAGCTGACTTGGGAAGAAGATCGATCGGGCGGATCAGCAATACGGAAATGGCTTCAGCCTTGTTGAGGTCAGAAGAGGCTGCGGGGATCACGCCTTGGCTCTCCGTCCAGGGTTTTGTCATCGGTCATTCTCCTTGCTCGGTTCCGATAAACACTGGAACGTGCAATTTTGATGACAGCCCTGAAAGGGTTTCGCAATAAAATGGCGGTGTCGCTGCGCCGTTAGGTTACAGAGATACCCTTTTATAAAATGGGTTTCTCTAGACCATTTACAACCCGACCAGGCCTGTAACCCTTTGCGCGCTTTTGCCGCAAGAGTTCCAGGAACGCTTCTACAGCTGGCTTTTCACTCGGAAACACGTCTATGCGTTGCTGTCCCCTGGTGCCAAGGCGACCCCATATCCGCACCAGCGAAGTCTCGCCAAACAGCGTCGGCTCGAGCGCGAGCTCATAGAAGCGCGCCATGTTCCTGCTGGGGTCGACGCGCTGGATGTGAAGTCGATAAGGTTGCGGGCTCATGGCGGAAGAGTCGCACGGGTGCGGTTTTGCGTCCAATCAGAGGTTTGAATCGGTCTGGCCCAAACGATTCAACCATTTGATGGAATAGAGGAGGATAGGGCAGGCATGTAAAGCTGGCCGCAATATTTGGCGCTTCGATCGTCTCATTTTGAGGTTGGGAGGCAATCAGGAAGAAGCCGGGAAGTGGGGAGCGATAAGTTCCGCTGCCCGGTTAGCCCACCGGAGCGTGGTTCCAGCCCTATGCCTGCGCCAGGGCATTGAGCAACAGTAGAAGACGGCGTCTCGCCACTGGCGTCATATCCGTCAGTCGTTCGACCAACTCGCGCCCTTCCGTTGTCGCAATGAACGCAAGACTTTCGTTGGCTTGTGGGGAAATTTGAGTGAGATCTCCGGCGCCGGATTCCGGGAGCCCGTCGAAGAACATTGCCGGCAACACGTTCAGGAAATTGCCAATTTCCCAAAGCATGGAAGCGCTGACACGATTTGTGCCGACCTCGTATTTTTGAACTTGCTGGTAACTGATACCGACCCCTTTTCCCAGTTCGGTTTGGGAGAGGTTGGCACGAACTCGTTGAATGCGGATCTGTTGCCCGACGTAAAAGTCGACGGGATGGATTCTGGATAGTGTTTCCGCCTGAGGTGTCGCCTTGTGCCGGCGTATCTTGGTGAATGTCGTTCGTTGTTTGCTCATGTCATACCCCGATTTTGGAGATGACGATGATAGAGAAGGGCGGCGCCGAAACTTTCGAAATCTTGCTACATTCTTATCACCGGAATTCGCCTGTGATTGCGTAAGTGCGGAACATATATTCTGCATCAAGCCTATGAGCGGCAAGTCATGGATATGGAAGTCTGTCGGCCAATTGGTGTGGAATATCCTGATCAGAATTTTGGATATTCAACCTATTTCCATCCCGAACTGCGAAGATCCGCGCGTAAAACGATGTCGCACAGATCAAGGTTTGGGCAAAGGATACCTGATCATGTTTTTGACTACAGTTATTTTTATTAAACGAAGTTTGCAGCATACCGACGGCAGATAAAGGTTATTTACAAGGTAGCTATGAACCGGAGTCGACAAATGCGTGTTTCCTTCGGTGTCATGATTGGCGGATCTGGACCATATCTACATTATTTCAAGTATTAACAACCGAATCTCATCCGAAATTACCTTAAGTTGTATGAATGATATTTAATGTAAAAGAATAAGTTGCTTATTCTTGGGAGTTGTGAGAGCTTGAAGTGCGATCATTGCTATAGTTTTGACGGAGGGGAAAATGAAAACTATTAGCGCATTGATTTCATTCGCAGGTATAGTTTTGGTATCGACGTCCCTGGCATTCGCGCAGGCTGACCCGATAACAGCGGGGATTGTGGTTCAAGGCCTTACCCAAGCAATTGGTGATATGCGGTCGGCGCTAAACGAGGCGACCAATGATGCAAAAAGTGTAGGGAACTCATATCAAGCAAACGCTCAGAACGTTCTAACTGATATCGATAAGATGTTCGGTAAGAATCTGAACTTAGCGTTTGATAAGATGACTGATCAGCAGCGACAACTTGTCCAGAACGGCGAGCGTCTTGTTGCACTGACCAAAGAAGCCACAGACGAGCTTACAAAGAAAAATTTTGATCGAGCAAGAAGCCTAATGATTGAGGGTGACATTGTGGCGTATGACACAAGCTATTCTTTGCCATGTCGAACCACAAAACCAAGAGTGATGCAGGTCGAACCGGTCGAGATAAGCGCGGATGATGAGGCACCTGTCATTCATGTCCGCGGCAACTTCTTGCTGCAGGGAAAAGGCCTAAAGGTCTCGTTCGCGAAAACGGAAGCCCAGGTGCTTCAAAGGACAGATACCGAAATATCCTTTGCTGTACCGCAATCCGTTTTGGATGACGCAAAAGGCAAGCAAATTGCGATTAGCGCCACGCTCGACGGACTAACGACAATTACACGGAAAATAAGATTTGTTCTTGGATGTTCCGAGAAATCGCGCAGCCTTGAAACTGCGCCATCCGTTCAGTTTTTGATCAATCCGCCGATAACTTTCCATGTACAAGGAACGCTTACGACAAGTCATCTTGTCGATACGGTTCTGCCTGACCTCAAGGGGCAATTTTCCAATACTGGTAACGGCCATTGCGACGATTCCTATTCAGTCGATCAAAACTACTGTCTGATCGACAAGAATGGAGGCTTTGACCACGTGGACATCTCTAACCCATCGGCAAATTGTGGAAGCTCCATTGGTCCTATCAATCCATCGGGCGATCATTGTGTTTTCGTTGGCGGTCATGTTCAAGGATGCGGCGCGATTCGTGGTCCTTTCAATGTGTGGGCGGGCTGCAAGGGAAGAGGATGGGTTAAATACGACTATCAGCTTTATCGAAAGGATAGGGTGATGACCGAGGCAGGCCATTCCGACATTGAGAAAGAAGGAATTCCTGGCGAGACGCTTTTCTCGTTTCCTTTTCCAACCGCAGCCGGGAAGAAAGAAGAGATGCAATTTACCTTTAACGTAATCGTGCAAAAAATGCGGGGCGACAAGGTGCTGGAACAGGGGACGCTGTCTCAAGCACAAGCCACCCATGGTACTTGGCAGGCTAATGTCAAGGACGGACAGTTCTCGTTGACGCTCCAATAGTGAGCTTTAGTTCTTCGGCCGGCAGATGACCGGCCGCATTTGTGAGATCACCACGCCGCCTTTCGGCGTGGTGATGGCGCCGAGCCAATTGTTTGAAAACATGCCAGCGCATCGGCCGGGTTCAACCGCTGTCAATCGGCACGGATGTCCTTTGGTATTTAGACGTAAGAATGCGACCGTTTCAGTTTGGTCTGACAGATAATTTGAGATTCGGCGTATCGAGATTGTCAAATTAAGTGCAACTGGGAAGGCGTGCGCCATAGCTTGCAATCTATCGATCCCATTGATGTGGTCGGAGTGCAAGTGGAGATGAATAGGATGTCGGTTCGTCGGGAACTCGCTATTCTATGCGATGCCATTTGGCCGTTGAATGCCGAATTCTGTTCAGAGTCGTAGACGTAGGTGAAGCGTGCGGTCTGTCGTTCGGGTGATTCAGGGTTCGCCATTCTTATCTGCTCGAGAGTCGTAATAGTGCCGGTATGGAACGCGCCCTGGCTGACCGCGTGTTGCGAGCGGCGGATTACGGTATGGCGCATTGGACAATCTTAGCCTGATTTTTTGATTGAAGCTTACCTTTAAAGGCAAATAGATGTCCTCTAGTGATCTCCATTTGGCAAAAATCGAAAAATTTGATCCATAAATGGTGCGTAAATCTCTTCAGTGCCCTATTTATGCATCATTGCGCTCGCCTCATTCGCGCGGTAATATCCCCATAAATAGATCGCAAGATGTGTTCGTGACTGATTAATGGAGCAGTAGGCTTATGGCCAAACCAGCCGCTAGAAGCTATTCGCGGTATAGTGAGGAGGCAGCGCGTTTGCTGGGTCAATCCATCAAGCTGGCGCGGATAGATCGCAAGCTGACTGTCGAGGAACTGGCGGAACGTGCTGGCATGTCGCGGGGCCTTGTCCAGCGTATTGAGAAGGGCGACATGGGCTGCGCGATTGGTGCGGTGTTTGAGGCAGCCGCCATCGTTGGCGTTCGGCTTTTTGACGCCGACCAGACGACTATCGCCGCGAAGGTCGCGACGAATGATCAGCTCTTGACCTTGCTTCCTCAATCCGTACGTAACCCCGCCCGGAGAGCCAAGGATGACTTCTGAGGTCGCACTCGATGAAGTCTATGTCTGGATCTGGCTTCCGGGCAAAACCGAGCCGGTCGTGGCCGGCCTGTTGTCACGCGCCGGATCGACGTTGGTGTTCAACTATGGCCGCTCCTATCTGGAACGGCCCGACGCTATTTCAATCTACGATCCAGAACTACCGCTCAAAGTGGGAGTTCTTCCCCTTCCTGCCGGATTGTCCATGCCGAGCAGCTTGCGTGATGCTGCGCCCGACGCCTGGGGGAGGCGTGTCATCGTCAATCGCCGGTTCGGACAGAAGGGGGCGGCGATCGATATCGGCCAGTTGGACGAACTGACCTATCTGATTGAGTCCGGCTCGGATCGCATCGGAGCCCTTGATTTCCAGCGCTCGGCAACCGCGTATGAGCCACGACAGGCGCACACGGCCTCTCTCGAGGAGTTGCTGACGGCTGCCGAGAGGGTCGAGGCCGGTGTACCAATCACGCCGGAACTTGATCAGGCGCTTTTTCATGGCAGTTCGCTCGGAGGAGCAAGGCCCAAGGCAATCATCGAGGAGCCTGATACCAAATACATCGCTAAGTTCTCCTCCCGAACCGACGTCTACAATGTGGTCAAGGCCGAGTTCGTCGCCATGCGGCTTGCCGCTCTTGCCGGGTTGGAAGTGGCGCGGGTGCGTCTTGTGGGTGCGGCTGGTAAAGATGTGCTGCTTATTCAGCGTTTCGATCGCCTGTGGTTACTAGGAGGCTGGCGTAGAAAGGCGATAGTTTCGGCACTGACCCTCTTCGAACTGGATGAGTTTATGGCCCGCTATGCGAGCTATCAGGATCTGACCGAAATCATTCGCCACCGCTTTGCGGCACCCCGCGCGACCTTACACGAGCTCTTTGGCCGACTTGTCTTCAACATCCTGTGCGGAAACACCGACGACCACGCGCGAAATCATGCCGCCTTCTGGGATGGGACTTCGCTTGCTCTGACCCCCGCCTACGATATCTGCCCGCAGGGTCGAACCGGCAACGAGGCAACGCAGGCGATGCTGATTGCCGGCGACAACAGGCAGAGCCGTCTCTCTGTCTGCATCGAGGCCGCCGCGCAGTTTCAACTGGGCGTCGAGGAGGCTATCGGCATCATAGAGCGACAGATTATTACCGTGCGGGATCGCTGGTCCGAGGTTTGTGATGAAGGTGGACTGACTGAGATCGACAGAAACCTTCTCTGGCGTCGGCAATTCCTCAATCCGTTCGCCTTCGAGGGGGCTCCCGTTCAATTGATTGGCTTGATTGAATAGGGGGCAGTGCCATCACATAAATTCTTGGCCTAATAGGAGACAAAGGCCCACATCCTGGCGCAGCGAGACTGAGGCCTAGTTTGCTTTTGCGACGGCACTGAGAGCTTGTGCTGCATCGAAGCCCAAGATTTCGGCAAGCTCAAGAAATTCGATCACATCCACTCTACGCTGCCCACTTTCAAGGCGTGCGACAAAAGACTGATATTCGCCGAGCTTCCCGGCAAGATCCGTCTGCGTCAGGCCTTTGGCCTCACGGTTTTCAATTAGAAGCGCTATCAGCGCCCGATGTCGTTTCGTGCCGAGAGTTTTCGTCACGTCATCACCCATCTTCGGACAAGATGGGGCTTTCAATATATCTGCTTTTCAGTTATCTTAAATTCAGATATTCTTTGAAACCGGGCGTTTTCGTAAGTGGGGCTCGATTTATCTGCATGTGGGCGACAAAACGATGCAGCCATTCTGACCGCAGCTAGGCCTTAATGCGTCTGAGGTCGCAGGAGGTGTATGAAGGTGATACCCGATGAGACGGTCGATCTGCTGGAAGCCTTGCTTTTTACAATCAGGAAAATCGTTGAGAGCGGTGCTCAAGGCAAGCAGCGTATAGCGAACGCCTATCATGACGCCTGTTCCCTGGCGATGTCGATAGATCGTGATGGCGGTTCGGCTGGCCCGTGTATCGAGGCATGCCTGAAACACTTTAACATCCATAAGGACGCAGGTGACGTCGCCTCAGCGGGTTGGATGCTGGCCGCGATTCAAGAGCGTGTGTCCGAACGCAATCTTTACGGCTGGCGTAAACTCGAGGAGATCGTGAATGCAGCGGTGCACGAACTGCTCCTGTCTGTGCAGGCATCACCGCATTGAGTGTGTCCCTACGCTATCCGTGTCTGGATGCCGAGAGCGGTGGCGGCGAGAAGACCGTCCCACATTCGAGAAATGTCCGTCTGCAATTATTGCGTTAGGCGTTTCCGCTGAACTCGCTATCCTCGTCCAATTCGCGCACCGGTAGATAGGCATTCGTTTCCAGCCATTCCTTGACGATATGACGGATCATGTCGCTCCTCGTCATACCGAGCTCGCCGGCGATGGATTGCAAGGCGTCTTCTATTTCCGCTTCAAGACCAATCGGCGCGGCGTTGCGGATCAGGAGCGCCGCACGTCGCAGCAGCACCTGTAGATCGGCGCGGGATGCGTCGCCAATGCGATCGGCCATATACTCAAGCTGTCCCGCCATATCCCCTGGCATGCGCGCGCTCCCACTTCGATAGATGGCATTACTCATCATCTCTCTCCCTCAGGTTTGGTCAAGGCTCGGCTGCCAACCGCGCGTCATGCCTTTGCTCATCACGGCGGAGGAAAGAGAAAGCTGATGTCGAAGGTGCTGAATCCTATGCACGAGATCAGTGACGGCTGCCCTGGCGTCCCCATTATGGGCGGCAATGATCGCATCGATCGGATCGATTGCAGGTTCTTCTACTATTGCAGCGGCTTCGATACTCATTGGACGCACGTCTCCATTCCGCCGGATGGGGCGGTTCGCTTCATCAAATTGTTTGAAAACTCAGGCCGGGGCGCAGCTCGCGTTTGTTCTCAAAATGTTCTCATTTCGACGCGGAGTCAAGCTCGCAAAAATTCATCGCGGAGCCTTGTGGGAAACCTGACTGAAGATGCAGGTGATACTCGTTCGATCAAGCCTTAGCCTCCCGGAGTGGTGTGTCCAATTCGAGATCAAGCTTTGGGAGGCATCCCCAGATATGACCTGAGGGCGCGCTCTGTAATATCGCTGGCCGTCGTCTTTTGTTTCAATGCCTCGAGCTTAGCGGCAATGATCACAGCACCGGACAAAGCGATCTGAAACCGTTCCGGCTTTTCGTCGATGGAGCCAGGATTAGGAGGGGCGGCCGCTTGTGGTTTTTCTTCCGTGGTTGATGGGTCGACGACATTCCGGCTGCCTGCCGACGCCCCGTGCATTCCATCATAGGAACCTAGTCTTCCGATGGAATCGGCGATCAAGGAATCCAGGTCTGTCAAATTGCGGCGTGACTTTGGCAGAGGCGGAATATCCGTCATGTCGTCCTCCGTTCGCTTCATGCAGCGTCGCTTACGATCCTGGTGATATCGGTGATCACGCTGATAATGTTCCCTCGAGCCTTGGCCACCTGCTCGGATTTGCCTGGGTCTTTTCCGATATGGGCAAGCGAGCCCGCCTCTTTCGAAAATTGCTCGTAGACTTTCCGCGCTCGCACGAATGTCGGCAGAGCCGGAAGCCTGTTGTCGCGGATCATCTTCACCGCGTCCTGAAACGCCGTCGTGTTGGTGTCGATGCCTTCAACGCGATTGAGTATGAGCCTGAGGGGTGCTCGTTTCAGATTGTTCTCAGCCCACTCGAAGAGTTTTACGGTCTCCACCATTTCCATCACATTGGCCTTGGTCGGCACCAGTGTGATGTCGCTCGAGACAATCGACGCGATCAACAGATCGTTCATGGAACCCTGGACGTCGATCAGGATGATTTCGGCATTCGATGTCGTGAGCGCGACTTTCAGATCCTGTGGCGTGTTTGCCGGTACCACCATCAGTGATGGCGGCAAGGTGCCAGCGCGCTGGCATCGGTTCACCCACTGAAGACAGGATTGTTGCTTTTGGTCGGCATCGATGATCAGAACCTTGGCGCCGTTCTGGGCAAGCTCGGATGCGATGAGAAGGCATAAGGTGGATTTGCCGACACCGCCTTTTGAGTTCGCCACAGCGATGATGGTCATTGAGCAAGTCCCCATGGTGTGGTGAATGTATTTATATATACCAAATAAATACCGGTTCCACCTTTTGCAAGCGTTATTGCTACAGGCACTGATCGCAGGTTGGGTGCTGGTCCCAGCTGTGCATGTGCCGGCGCTTCTGCCAGCAGCATTAGTCCCAAAGCTGCGGTCGCTGATCTGACTTTGTGCAGGGCCGTTGCTTGCATCACTGATATCAGCTCCAGCCCGTCATGCGCTCTTGCCACTGTGCTCCGTTTTGGGAGTGCGCGTACTGTCATCACTACTGATACTGCCGGAAATGATTGCAGTGTGGCCACTTCTAGAAGTTATATAAGTAACTGAAATATAATGATAAAGTGAATTATTTGGTTGGCAGGATAGCAGTTTTCGGTGTACGAAAACTGTCTGTGCCCGATGGGCGGCCTAACGGCTGATTGGCTCGTCCGGCAGTCGCCATAAGGGCGACCGGAGCGAGAAGGCATGAGCGAGATCGGGATTGGACAAAGGCGAACGAACCGAAACAGATCGGTGCGTGTCAGGCTGTCGGAGGCCGAATTCTGCGCCCTTATCGCCTTTGCCACGGATGCCGCACTGCCCACCAGCGAGGTGTTGAGGCGATTGGCCCGCGAGGCTTCTGGCCTTGGTCCAACTTTCGAGGGAGATATGTCGAAGAAAATTCAATCGACAATCGTTCAGCTTCGTAAGATCGGCGTCAACCTGAACCAGATTGCGCGTGTTCTGAACAGCGGCAGCACACCCGGTTATGAGCCTCTGCTGGGCGGTGTCGAAAGGCTCGCAAGGCTCGTCGCGCAGCACGAACGTGATCTCGACGAGCTGAGGGCGAGGGGGCGCACTCGCGGACTGCGTCTGGTGAGAACCGATGTTTGACGTCGACGCCTTCGTCGAACTGCTTGATGACATCGAGCGACGCAAAAGGCAGCGTATAGCCGCCAGTTTCCCGTCGCAGCAGGGCGTCGATATACTGCCCATGAAGAAGGTGCGGCAGAAGCCCGGACCAAAGCCGAAGCGGCATGGGCCCGTTGGTCTACCATATACGGGCAGCAAGCCGCGCACGGGTGCCGCACCGATGGATCTGCTGCTCGAAGATGAGTGGCGCAAGCGTCGTAGGGGTGGGGGAGGCGGGGGCAGCTTACCCGCTCGCAGCCTCAGTCAGCCTGATAAGACCAAGCTGAAACCTGGGCCGAATACCGGCACTGGCACTGCGGGAGCGAAGGCGGAAACTCGCATCCGGATCGCTGGTCCGCAGGAACGCCTTGCGATCGCCGGGGGATCACAGCCGGCTGTCGTTAAGCTCGTCAGCTATGCCGCCGGAAGCAGCCGTGTCGCAAAACTTCTCACCTATCAGAACCGGGATGGTGAATTGGCCGTCGAGCGCGAGACCGGTGCGCAAATGGCGGGTGGGCAATGGATCCAGGCGCTCGCCGACGAATGGGCGGAAGAGGACGGCCGGCAGCCGTCAAAGGATGTACTGCGGCTCTCGCTGTCAGTTCGTTCGGATTCTGATGAAACCATCGGCGCGGCGTTGAAGGTGGCATTGCCCGGTCATCGGATAGCATGGGCGAGCCGGCCGACTGACGCGGGAGAGGGGCGGATCGTCGACCTCGTCATGAGTGCCGCGGCGCGCGCTCATCCCAGGCAGCACCACGTGCAGCGCATCTACAACAATCGGAAATCACTGGCCGGCCTCGCGGCACGGCTCGAAGACACATTCGGTGCTGGCACGGCAATCGAGGTTCATGGCTTTGCGCATGGAGTTGAGGGTGTCGGCCGCTATCTTGCCCAGGTCCGCAAGGGGACGCGCCATGCCGTGTGGTCGGCTCGCATGGACAAGGGTGGAACTTTCGTTGGAGATGTCTTGGTTGGCGCCGGCGCGAGCTCTCTGGCAGAAGCAAAGGACTGGAAGCGGGATCTTCGCTCGCAGGAACGACGCGACGTCGCCCATATCATCTTCAGCGCCAAACCTGGCACATCGCGCGAACGCTTCGTTGACGCCGTGCGCGAAACACTTGCCCGGGAGTTTGCCGGGCATCGTTACGCCTTTGTGTTGCATGAGGATCGGCAACATCTGCATGTTCACGCGGCGGTGAAAATGCAGTCTGAGACCGGCCAGCGTCTTCATCCGCGCATCCAGGATTTTAAGCGCTGGCGCCAGACACTCGCCGAAGAAGCGCGGGAGCGGGATATCCCGATGGATGCGGTAAGCCGTTTCGAGCGGGCCAATCCGCCCGGCTACAAGCTGAAGGATATTCGTCGCATTCAACGCGGCATCGCCACGGACAACGCGCGCCGACGCGTCGAAGCGGTGAAGAATGGTGCCGTTCATATTCCGGCTCGGGAAGAGGGCAAGCGCCGTGCGGCGGCCTCGGCGCATGGTTGGGGTCACGTGGCAGCTGTTACCACGCAGGCGGTTCCTGAGATCGCTCCGGAGGCCGGTGTGCTGCGTCTCTATCGTGCCGAACGGCCGGCCTCCCGTTCGTCGGCGCCGATCTTTACCCGTGATCGCGCCCAGGCTGCGGAATTGGCCGAGCGGTATGGCGGAGCGCTGAGCTTCATCGATGTTCGTCCGACCGAGATGCATCAGATCAAGCCGGCGCGCGGTCAGTCTCGCATGGGCGGCGGCGATGACCGCTTCGTGGTCGCCCGCGAACTGGCGGACACGATGCGCCTGGTTCCTCCGGCAGAAGCAACCACTGCAAGGATTATGCGGTTTCGCCAACGCAGCGAGATTGCTGTTCGAGCGATCGAGGAGATCGCCAACGAAGACCAATCCCCCGGATATCAGATAGGCACTGCGACAAAGGAGACCGACGACATGGCAAATCTCGATACTATGAAAACCTCCTTCGCGGAGATGGACGAGCAGATGGAGGTCATCAGGAAAAATCTTCCGACCGACCGCCAACCGCAAATCGACGAACTGCATGGCAAGCTGAAGCGGACGCAGCAGGAGATGCTCAAGGCGCAAGAGACGATCGAGAAGAGACGGGGAACGGTCGAGGGCGAGAGCTTTGTCCAGCCCATAAAACATGAGTTCAGCCAATTTGCTGCCGAGGAGCGGGGTGAGGTGATCCGCTATGTCAATCGGACGGCGAACGGCAGCGCCGGCGCCGTTGCGTTTACCGATCATGGCGACAAAGTCGAGATTGCCCGTTGGAAGGATCGCGAGGCAGTGCTGGCGGCCATGCAGGTGGCTTCGCAGAAATGGGACGCTTTGACGATCAATGGAACCGACAGCTACAAAGCGATCGCCGTCGAGCTTGCCGCGGAGCATGGGTTCAAGATCACCAACCCTGAGCTGCAGGACAAGCTCGTCGTGGCGAGTGAGCGGATTGCCCGAAATCGGGCTGGTCGTGCCGGGATTGCCCCAGGCGTACTCCCCGAGAGCGCAAAGCCTGAGACACAAATAGAGACCCCGGCGTCTGCTACTGAGCTCGTCATTCCAGAAAGGTCGTCGGAACCGGTGATCGACGGCGACAAGGTCAGGCCTGCCGACCGCGACCGGGGCGCGATGCTCGCAGCAATGCGCGAGGCCGCGAAAAAATGGGATACAATCACCGTCAACGGATCCGCAAAGGATAAGGCGCTGGCTGTCGAGCTTGCGGTCGAACACGGTTTCCAGATTTCCAATCCCGAGCTGCAGGAGAAGCTCGCTGCCGCCAGGGAGAAGGTCGATCAGCGCCGGCAAAGAGAGCTGGCCCGGGAAGAAAAACTGACGGGGTTCGTCGACGGCTCACAGACACTGCGCGACACCGAGCTCGATCGCCCGGTCGGAGAGGGCAGGGAGGCCGGCTCCGTCAGCGCGACCATGAGACAAGGTCGGCTTGTTGCTCATGGTGCTGCGCCTTACGAGCAGAATCCGGAAAATGACGCGAGCTATTATGTTACGCTTGCGCGGGCCAATGGCGACCAGCAAACAATCTGGGGTGTCGGCCTCGAAAGGGAAATGCGGACGCATAGGCCTGAGATCGGCGAGCATATCACCGTAAGCTATACCGGTTCCGAGCCGGTCGTTGTCGATGGTGAACTCAGGAATCGCCATAATTGGCAGATCGGGCGGGCGGGTCCTTCGGACAAGCTTACCGACAATACTATAGGTCGAAGCGATGCTAAAATTGCCATCGCGCTTGAAACCGTTCGTGATCGAACGGATGCCGAGGCGCAGCGCGAGGTTCGCCAAGCCGAGCGCGGTGCCGCCACGAATGAGCGGCCGGTCGACGGCGGCGGCGAGGATCATGCATATCGCACCCAGGCCGAGGCAAGTGCGGCCGTTCGCGCCGAACGCGTGGTGGATCAGAATCCGTCAAAGCCGATCCCGGTCGATGTGAATCAGTCGCCTGAAATCGAGCGCCAACGTCAGATCCAACAGGAGCTGCTAGCTGAGAAACAAGAGAACCGTCAGGTCGAAGCGCAAAAGCAGTCACGGAAGCCACGTCAGAGGCAATAGGTTCTCGAGGGTTTGGCTCTTCTGACGAACATGAGAGAACTCGGAGCGGCAGGCCACAAAGTATGTATGGCGCGGTGACCCGCAGGTGAGAACACCAGGCCAACGGCCACGACAGGTGCCATCAGCCAGTTGGCCAGACTTTGACGGCAAGGCGCTTGAACTCGAGCACACCAAGCGCGCGCCGCTTCCGAGCTTTGGGCCTTGGCCGCGCAAGCCGCTCTGCGACGGCCGTGTAGGGTGCCTCCCAGATCTCGCGAAGATCCAAGTGGCGTGGTCGAGAAGCACTCGCAGGACCGTGTTGCAGCTTGCTTAATCCGGCCGAGCCTCTGGCGCGAGTTGAAAGCTCGTCCCTGGATCTGGATGCGTTCCCCGCTCCCGTCAGGCGCGCAGCTTGCGGGTCAGCCGGTAATATTCCGCAGCGAGAGGCTTAATGCCAGTCAGAGTCTCCCGGCCTCGAACGGCTGTTTCTGTGTCAGTCATGACCTTTAACGCGATTCCTTGCTGGCTTTGGGGGGGCAGACTGCAACACATATCGCGGGGACTGTAGGATCCTACAATTGACGGCGAGCTAATACTTTTATGAGTAGCGACCCGGCTCGAATGTTGGTCATATTCGATCTGGATAGCCACTCACAGTATCGGAAAGCATTTGGAGGTACAGCATGTCCCATGGCGAGACGTTCACCTTTTACACTTACTCAACTGCTGGCAAGGGCCGCGATGATCGGTGGGCCTATACGGGTATTCCAGAGATTTTCTTTCACGACGAGAGCAGTGCACGCGAGGCGCTTCATGATCTGCGCGCAGACGTCGAGAGCGAGCCGGAGAACACGTGGTCGCCCATGCAGCTTGAGAAGATCGAAACTGTTCCGATCTCGAAGAAAAGCATCTTTGCGTTGCTGAATGAAGGCGCAGGCGCCTTTGTGAAGAGCTACGAAGTCATCGAAATCATCTACTGACATGGAACGCACAGAAACGCGCAGCTTCAGTCTGTCGAGTGGAAAATTGCAGAACTACGCAGTATGCAAAAGACGACTGACGCCGCCCACGATGATCGCTGGTGACAAGAAATCCAAGGTCGGCATCTTGGTATTCTACAGGAGGAAATGCATGATTGGGCGCGCTGTAGTCACTTTATGTTTGTTGTCAACATCGGCTGTGGCTGCTGACTACAAGCCCTACCAGAATTCGAGGTTCGGCTATTCGATCGATCTCCCATCGGAGTTCAAGGTCGTTTCGGTCGCCGACAATAATGACGGTATGAAGCTGGTTTCGCTGAATGGATCGGCGATGCTGTTGGTGTGGGGCAACCAAATCATGCAGGGAGGATTCAAAGCGGAGAGCGACTACCGACGCAAGTCGTACTCTGACGAAGGTTGGCAGATTTCTTACGAGAAGCACGCGACGGCTTGGGCGAGTTATTCCGGGGTCCGAGACGGCCGCATCCTTTATGTGAGAGAGATTGCGCTCTGCGATGATGCCATGGGCAATTTTTCGCTCGAATACCCACAAGTCGACCAAAAGCGATATGGTGCTATCGTCGAAAGGCTTGTGAAGAGCCTTGCGGCTCCGAGACACTGCGAGTGAAATTCCGCTCTGTTGTAACTATTTTCTTCTTCTAAGATCGCCTGATGCTAGGCGCGTTATCTGACTTACGAAGACGCAACATAACTTCGTATCCGAAAGTTTTGAGCAAAGAGCCTGCTGATGCATCCCCGTCAGCTACAACGTCGATGAAGTCGCTTTCACGGACTTCACCAGAAATCCGTGGCGCCTGATCAAAGCAATAGACCGACCATTCGGCGAATGATTGATATCCCTGTTGCCTTCGAACTGATCTAGGGCGAAGGCTCTCGCGCTGTTTTTGCCCAAGCCGATATGAGCGATGCTCACGACAAAAGTGTTATCGGCAATAGTCGTGTTCGGGCCCATTTTACGGGTAGTGTCGGACATCGCCAGCCGCCAAAACGCAGATGGTCTGCGCGACTTGGAACGATCTCTCGAATGCAGGCACTGGAAGGAATTCGAAGCGGGAATGAAAATTGTAGGCGCCCGTGAAGAAATTCGGCGTCACCAATCCTCTTGCAGAGAGGGCGGCTCCATCGGTTCCTCCCCGCATGGGAATTGGCTTCGGTTCGATACCTAGCCTGTCGAAAGCAGCAAAGAGCAGGTCTATGGAACGTCTGTCATCACCCAAGTGATCGTGGATGTTGTGGTAGGTGTCGCTTACTTGATGCACGATCTGCCCTGCTGGGTAGATCGAGCCAACCGTATCGGCTGCTTCTGCGATCCGCCGCTTGCGCCGCTCGAAGCTCTCCTTGTCAAAATCCCGGATCATGACTTTGAGCCGGGCTTCCGTATCGTTCGCTATGATGTCTTTGAACCAGAAATATCCTTCACGTCCGGAGGTTCGCTCGGGGGTCTCAGCACGATTGAACTGGGCGATGAAGTCGATCGCCATTAGAAGCGGGTTCACGAGGACGCCCTTG
Organism: Rhizobium rhizogenes NBRC 13257; assembly: GCF_000696095.1. Taxonomy (GTDB): domain Bacteria; phylum Pseudomonadota; class Alphaproteobacteria; order Rhizobiales; family Rhizobiaceae; genus Rhizobium; species Rhizobium rhizogenes. Next base: position 64,988 of record NZ_BAYX01000016.1, read on the forward strand.
GCGGACATGGGATGAGCGCTAACCCCGGTGAAAACGACCTCACCAGAGGCGGCATTGAAATTCTCGAAGACGACTTCGCCGAGTTCACAGCAATCGATCGTATAGGCGAAGTCACAGGGGAAACGGCCAAGATCGAGCGCTTTTGTGCCCCGCAAGCCGATTTCCTCGTCCGGGACGAAGGCAACGCAGATGTCGCCATGCGATCCCAAAGCATTGAGCCGGCCGAGCAATGTCATGATAACGGCGATCGCCGCCTTGTTGTCCGCGCCGAGCACGCTTGTCCCATCGCTGAAAATGATGTCTTGACCTTCCCAACCGCGTATTTCGGGATGTGCATTAACCCGAAGCCATATGTCTCGATCACGATTGAGACACAGGTCCTCTCCGTCGAAACGCAGGATTTGCGGGCGAATGGTCGGCGACAGGCCGACATCCACGGTGTCGAGATGCGCAATAAATCCGATGCGCGGCGCTTCCGGCCGTGTGCCGGGCTTCATCGCGGTCACGATGGCATGGTCATCGATGGTCACGTTATCGAGGCCGAAACCTCGCAATTCATCGGCGAGTAATGCCGCAAGCCTGGCTTGACCCGGCGTCGAAGGCAGCGTCGGAGACTTGGCATCACTCTGGCTTTCGATTGCGAGATAGCGAAAGAATCTCTCGATCAGTTCGTCGCAAGGATCCATGGTAGTTCCTGTCCGTGGCTTGGGTGGTAAAGGGGATATCATGTGTGGCAGGCTATCCTAGCTCAATCGGAGTATGCCCACGCCCTCCACGATATCGATTCGGGTGCCTAGCCTCTCGGATTGGGTAGCGAGCCTTTGCAATATTCTTTCCGCACTGGCACCGATCGCAAGATGGGGGACGAGACGCCGCTCGATCGTAGGATCCTGCAGGCCTTCCTCGCCGCCGATGAGCACGGGATAAAGCTTCAGGCTGGTCAGGCGATTGTCGAAACCGAAGGAGCAGAGACCGACCACGCTCTCCCAAACCTCCGTTCTTTTCCAGGTCGATATATCTGATCGGGTGTGAAAGATGAAATTGCCGAGGCTGTAGAAGATCGGCCGGCCCTTGTAGATTTCGAGTGGTTGCAGGACCGGCGCGCCGTGGCTCACGAAAATAGACGCACCGGCGTCGATGCATTGCCGCGCCAGGCCCCCGACCCAATTGGGGACCTCCAGCCAGTCTGAGGCCCAATGGTGGTGGTGGAGGTAGGCCACTACCAGACTGCCCGAATTCGCCGCGTCGGAAATTGCGTCGAGATTCCGGGCAAGATCCGCATCGTCAATTCGGACAGTTCGCCCATATTGATCGGCACGACGAAAAATGGCACGTCCTATGCCGATCTCGCTGTCCTGATCAATCACAGGTGCGTCATCCGGTTGGCTGTCGTTGATCAGATCTATGGTGGTATAACCGATCTTGTCACGCATTTCCCTGAGCTGCTCGAAAGCGACGCTTTCGACCTCCAGTATTTGCGACAAACGAAGCCGATTGACGCCAGGGCGCTCTGGTCGGTCATTGGCCGCGCCTGCAGCGTACATGAAGTCCGGGCCTGGACCTCCGTCCATTGCCACGACCGCGACGGATCGTTGGCCGATCTTTCCCACCGCCGGACGGGAAGCCTCCGCTTTGTTGTGCCCGAGCCCGGCATGTAGGAAGCCGCGCCGTTCGACTTCTTCCAGGGTAGAGAGCACACCTGAGGGCCCGAGGTCGAAGGCGTGATTATTCGACAGTGAAAGCGCTCCAAAGCCGATTTCCTTCAATGCATCGAGCACGTCCGGCGCGCTGCTTCCGAAAAAGGACCCTTTCAAAGGCCAGCCGCCGTGGGCTCCGAATATGGTGCTTTCAAAATTGGTGAAGGCTAAGTCCGCCTCCTGCAGAAGAGCGCTCACCTCCCGGAAGGCCGCCGTATTTGCCTGCCTCATATTATATTTTATGAGTGATTGACCGGTGACGGCCAGCGTAAAATCCTTATTCATCGGAACACCTCGCCTAGTGCGGCAAATCCATGCCGGCTCAAAAATCTCTGCCTTCAGGACGCACGAATCCATCCGATCCGCCGGGAACCGGCAGACCTCAGGGCTGTCCGCTCATGAGGCGCTCAGTGGGTAAAAATCGTCGGGCGGGCATTGATCAAGCGCCGCGTGTAAGAATTCTCCGATCGGCCGAAGATGAAATCTGATGGGCCAAAATCCTCCATCCGGCCGTCCTTCATGATGCACACCGTGTCGCAGATGTCCTGGACCACCGCGAGATCGTGAGAGATGAAGATCATCGATAGGTTGCTTTCCGCAATCGTCTCCTTGAGGAGAGCGATGATTTCGGCCTGCACCGAAACATCGAGGGCGGACGTTGGTTCGTCGGCAATGATCAGAGCCGGCTGCGCGAGAAGCGCGCGAGCAATAGAGACGCGCTGCTTCTGACCTCCGGAAAGCTGATGCGGGTAGCGAGACAGCAGAATGTGCGCAAGGCCTAATCTGTTGGTCACCTCCGTGACACGGGAGGGCTTGCAGTCGGCCCCGGCTCTTGCGGTGAAACGAAGGCACTCGCTCAGGGTCTCGGCCACCGTCATTCTGGGATTGAGCGAGAGGGACGGATCCTGAAAGATCATCTGAACATGGCCGAGCAGGCCGAGGCCAGCATCTCGCCGGGAGATGCTGCGGGCCTCGCCATCCAAAATGACGTTTCCGGTATCTCCAGTCTCCAGCCCGGCAAGGATGCGGCCGATCGTCGTCTTGCCACTGCCGCTTTCGCCGACAATTCCGAGCACACCACCGCGCGCCACCTCAAGGCTAAGGTTCTCTAGAGCGAACCTGGTCGATGCCTTGCCAAATACATTGCGGAGGTTTCTCCCATTGAATGTCTTCGAGAGATTTTCAACGATGAGAATAGGCGCCGCTTGCGTGCCATCGAGTCCCAGTGTGGGATGGCCGGCTTCCTGTGATGCCGATGGTGAGAGGCGCAGGCGTGGCACTGCCGCAAGCAGGCTTCGCGTGTAGGCGTCCTGCGGACTTTCGAGAAGCTCGGATGTCGAATTATGCTCCACCACCTCGCCGTCCTTCATCACCAGGACCTTGTCGGCGATCTGGGCGATGACGCCCATGTCGTGTGTGATGAGAATAAGGGAGAGGCCTGTGTCGTCGGCCATTTGCCGCAAAACGTCGAGAATCTGCTTCTGGACGGTGGCGTCGAGCGCGGAGGTCGGCTCGTCGGCGACGATGATGGACGGCGATCCGGCCAAGGCTGTCGCGATGACGACCCGCTGGCGCTGCCCGCCGGAGAGCTGGTGCGGGTAGCTATGATAGCGCCCGACTGGATCAGAGATACCGACGCGCCCGAGAAGCTCTATGGCGCGAGCGTAAACCTCCTTTCGCGAAAGGTCGGGAAGGATCGTCGATATCGTTTCGCTAAGCTGCGCGCCGACGGTCATGAGCGGATCTAGCGAGGATGTGTGGTCCTGGAAGACGCTTGCGATGGTTCTTCCCCGTAGCCTCTGGCGCTCCTTGTGGCCCAGCGTCTCGATCGCGACGTTGTTTAGTCGGATCGTTCCGGCGGATTGCTCGAAGGACTTTCCGAGCAGGCCGATGACAGCATTTCCGATGGTCGACTTGCCGGCGCCGGATTCACCGATGATGCCAAGAACCTCGCCGCGTCCTAGGTCGAAGCTAACGTTCCGCACGATGGTCGTCGGGCCGCATTCCCCTTTGTGCCGGAGGGTGAGATCCCGCACCTCGAGCAGGGGAGGCGTCTTGCTGTATACGTTCATGTTAATCTGCTCCTTGGATCCCACAGGCGGCGGACGTCCTCGCCGACGAAATTTATCGTTGCGATCAGCCCAAACAGTGCGAAGCCGGGAAAAAGACTGATCCAATATTGCCCGGTCAGCAGATATTGAAATCCGTTGGCGACGGTGGAGCCGAGGGACGGCCGATCGAGAGGAACGCCCAGCCCCAGGAAGGAGAGTGTCGCTTCCAGCGCCACGGCATGGCCGATTTCGATCGGTAGCAGGGTTACAGCGGGGGCAATGCTGTTCGGCAGCAGATGTCGCAGGATGATCCGCGCGCTTGGCAAAGGCATTGAGCGTGCCGCGTCGATATAGGACTTGCCCGTCTCGCTGAGAGCAACGCTTCGCACGACCCGGGCATAGATCGCCCACTGGACGATGATGAGTGCGAGGATGATGCGGTCCACGCCCGGCCCCAGAGTGACGATTGCGATCAGTGCCACAAGCATGGTGGGCAGGCTGAGCTGAAGATCGACAAGCCGCATGATCACCGCGTCGGCCCACTTGCCGAAATAGGCGGCGCTCACTCCGGCGATCAGGCCGATGAATGCGGCAACAATCGCGCTTGTGATCGACACCAGAAGGCTGATCCGAAGGCCGTAGATGATGCAGCTGGCGATATCCCTGCCGAGGCCGTCGGTACCGAGGAGGTAGGTGAATCCGCCGGTGCCTACGGTTCCGGGAGGAGAGGACGCCTCCCAGCCATAAATCTGTAGCGGATCGTAAGGGTTTTGCGGCGCGATGAACGGAGCGGCGACGGCGACCGCGACATAGCAGGTCAATACAACGTTCGGAACCGTCAGGAGGTGCCGATAGGAAACTCGTTCCAGCATTTTGATAGCTTCGACTTTCATCATCGTTCCTCGCTTAGGCCGAAATCCGCACGCGCGGGTCGAGCACCGCATAGAAGAGGTCCACGAGCGTGTTCAGGGCAACGAACGCGATCGCCGTGAAGGTCAAGGTCGCCATGACGACCGGACGATCGAGAAGCTGAATGGAATCGATCAGCAGCTTGCCAACCCCTGGCCATGCAAAGATCGTTTCGACCACCACCGCGAAAGCCAACATGCCGCCGAACTGGAGCCCGACGATCGTCACGATCGGCAGGCTGATGTTCGGCAATGTGTGGCGGATGAGGATCCGTTGCTTCGACAAGCCTTTCGCCAAGCAGAATCGAGTGAATTCCATTCTTTCGACCTCAATCGTGCCAGCGCGGGCAAGGCGCGCGATGAGCGCGATGTTCGGTATGGCGAGCGCCAGAGCCGGAAGAACGAGATGCTTCAGCCCGTCGCCGGTCAAGAAGCTCCAGTCGTAGCCCAAGAGACTTACGGTGGCGCCTCGACCTCCCGGCGGAAACCAGCCTGTCATGACGGCGCCGACGAGGATGAGCATCATACTCAGCCAGAAGGACGGAATGCTGAGCGCATAAACACTCGAGGTGACGATGAGGCGGTCGAGCGTCGAACCAGGACGCGTGCCTGCCAGCAGTCCGAGACCGGTTCCAATAACTGTGGCGAAGACGATCGCGAACACAGCAAGCTCGAGTGTCGCCGGCAGCTTGCTTAAAACCAGCCCTAATGCCGGCTGGTGGTAAATATAGGAGATCCCAAAACTTCCCGTCGCGACGTTTTCGACAAAGACCAGATATTGTTGCCATAGCGGCTGGTCGAGGCCGAGGAGGATCGTCGCGCGTCTGATATCTTCCTGGGTTGCGGTTTCGATGTTGACGATGTTGTAAATGGGGTTTCCGACACTATGAATGCCGACGAACCCCACCAGCGACATCACGAAGATGAGGAGAAAGGTTTGTGACAGCCTTCCAGCGATAGCGGACAAAAGAGCCATGGTCGCTCACCTCGCAGTCGGTGCGGCTTGCATGGCGGTCGTCCACCCACGCGGATGCATGGTGTAGGATGCAACACGGGCACCGTAACCGAACAGATGATCGAAATGATAAAGCGGAATGATTGGTTGGTCGCGCATCACGAATTCCGTTGCATCCGCAAGTGCCTTGTCGCGGTCGGGGCCGACTTCGAGGGTTTCCGCCTTGATGAGCATCTCGTCGAAAGCGTGGTTCATGTATTTCCCGTAGTTCAGTGCTCCTGTTCCGCGTTGAGAATTCGGTGATGCCACGAGCGCGTCGAGCAGAATGTCCACCGACTCACCGGACCCGCCGCCATACCAGATTCCGTACTCGCCCACGGCGCGCTTTGTGTTGAATACGGAAAACGGAACCGCAACTGGCTGTACACCGACGCCGATGCGCGCCCAGTTTTGCGCGATTGCCTGCAGCGACTCCGCGTCGCCCGGATACCGTCCGGTGGGGCCGGCCAGAACTACATTGAAGCCCTTCGGATAACCAGCTTCCGCCAAGAGGGCCTTGGCTTCGGGATAGCGGGGCGGTCCTGCCGTCAGGTAGGGGGAGGTGCCCGGCAACCCTTGAGGAAAAACCTGTGCGGCGGCCGTGCCAAAACCGGAGAGGATCTTGTCAACGAGAACGCCTCGATCCACGACCATGGAAAGCGCTCGCCGAACCCTCGGATCACGGAACGGGTTCGGGATCGGTTCACCGGCCTTGTTCGTGACGCCCGGAGCCTTGTCGCTCGCAAGGTCGAATTGCACAAAATTGACGCGGGCGGCGCTGATGTTCGCCACCTTGAACCCATGCTGCTTCAAGGAGGGAACGTCCCGCGCCGGAATGAAATCCGCTATGTCGACATCATTCGTCGAGAGCGCCGCGACGCGGGCGGCAGGGCTCTCGATAATCCGGAAGGTGACATCAGACCAGGAAGGGCGCCCACCCCAATAGTCCTCGTTTCGGGTAAGCTCCAAAACCTCGCCCGAGCGCCAGCTCTTGAACTTGTAGGGTCCGGTCCCGATCGGGGGCACGCCGCCATTCAAGTCGTCCGTGGTTTTAAACCCCGACGCGCTCTTCGGCATGATGAAAATCGAGGAGAGCGAAAGGGGCAATGTCGGCTGGCTGCCATTGGTGTCGAAGATGACAGTCCGCGGATCTGGAGCCGAGACGGACTTGATGGCCTTCGTATAGGGTTGGAAACCGCCACCTGGCGGCTTCAGGAAGGCTTGGATACGATTGATGCTGTAGATCACATCTTCCGACGTGAAGGGCGATCCGTCGTGAAATCGGACGTTCTCCCGGAGTTTGAATTCCCATCGCGTATCCGAAAGCCGCTGCCAAGAGGTGGCCAGGTCGGGCTTCAAGTTGAACTTTTCGTCCTGATAGACCAGCCGTTCGTAGATTTGCGAAAGAAGCGACGAGTTCTCATTCAGCGTCGAGTAATGTGGATCGAGCGTCATCAGCTTGTACGACGTGGCGATGCGCAATTCCTGGGCTACCACAGGTGCAGCACCTCCAGTGAACAGTGTGATTAATACGGCGGCTGCGCCCAGGGCGGCGGAGCGAAAGCGGGTTGATGTTCCCATCCGGAGTTCCCCTTATTATCAACGTAAATAGCGGTAATTCGATCGAAAGATCGTTCCCTCCGCCTCACGCAATCCTGCTCGACACAATTCGAAAATCTTGGAGACCCGTCAATTTATTAAGTTTTCTCGCCGCCCTATTAGCTTTACTAATAGGCTTGTCGGACGGTCGTCTGATGACAAGTGAACGGAGCGTAGCATGATCGAAATTCACGAGGAGCAGGGTATCGGGTTACGGCGAGCCCAGATCTTCCGGGAGATCATCCGATCGGGATCGACGAGACGTGCCTCCAGGGTATTACAGATCACTCAGTCGGCCGTCAGTCAGCACCTGAAGCAGTTCGAGGAGCTGGTAGGCGAGAAGCTATTCGTGCGCGATCACCGCGGCCTCATCCCCACGACCCGCGCGATCGAAATCTACAGCAGGATTGACCGTTATTTCGAAACCCTTGGCCATATCGAACGGGAAATATTGGGGTCCTTCGCCGTCGCTCGAAACAGCTTGAGCATCGCTGCTCCACATCTGGTCTGTCTCTCGCTGCTTCCCAAGCTCGTCGCGGAGTTCGAGCGCATCGACCCTTCGTTGGAGTTCTATATCCGGGCTCAAGGTTACGATCAAATCGCCCAGCATGTGCTGACCGGCGAGGCGGATATCGGCATTTCCAGACTACCTTTGGACGAGCGCTTTTTCGAGTGGCGGACGATCTGCGAAAGCAAGAGCGTCTGCCTGGTGAACCCTGAACATCCTCTCGCGAACAAGGAGCGTATCACTGCTGAGGACACTTCATCGGAGCGGATGATTACACTCGATCGTGAGTTTTCGTCGAACACGCTGGCCTTGAAGGGCCTTTCCTACAAAGGGCGCAGTCCAACGGTGAAAGTGCGCACGGACGCCATCGGTTTTGCAGCTGCATTCGCCGCACATGGGTCCGGCGTTACCATCGTCAATGAATTCATCGCTCGGCAGTGCGAGATGTTCGACCTGAAGGTTGTTCCGTTTCATCCGCCCGTCAACTACGAATATGTGATATTTTGGCGCCGAGGCAGTGATAAGATGACGAGGCAGGCGTCCTTCATTGAAGCTGTCGTCGAGTTCACAAAACAATATATGCTCGGATTTGCCGGCCACTCTTTGGCTTGATGCTGACAGAAAAAGGAATCCGGCGTGAGACAACCGCTTTTCAAGAGAATATGATCTCAAGGGTTCTATTGCAGATATTCTGCTTAGCTGGATGCCGCGGACGTGCGTTCCAGATTTCTTGAGTATCCCTGGAAGCCAACGGCCGTCCAAAACCCAAACCCTTTCGGGTTGGAATCAAACTTCGAGTCGGACGATCATGAGCTCCTTAAAACGCTCATCTAGCAACAATTCAATCGCAGCGCGGCCAAGCCCGGACCGCCTGCTCTTGCGAGCAATGAAGAATTGTCGGAGGTAAGCACGCTTGCCAGCAGACAATGTGTCATCCTTCTCGAAGCGGTATGTGACAAAGCCAACCGGTTCATCTGAGAGTTCAACCACTTCGACAATCCAATCTTCTTTCGACTGGAAGTGCTCGAAGCGCTTCTCGAGTTCTGGAAGTCCGAGGTTACTTCGGTGACCTTCGTCCTGAATCAACTCAAGATTCATCTGCGCAAGCATTGGATAGTCCGCCGGGGTTGCCGTCCGAAGCGTTAGATCCGGGAATGGCTTTTCTCGATTGGAAGCGGTGGTCTCAAAGGGTGTCATTTATCACATACCCCACAATTGTTCCGTAAGGACGAAAGCCCGTACTCGACTAGAAGATTCCCCCTCTTGGGTTGTCCTCGATCATATTCAAGTAGATCCGCTCGCTCGATGAAACGCGATCTTTTACCAACGCCTTGAACGCGATGCTTGGAGCGCCTGTCGTCCCACCGCTCAGTCCAGTTCCTGCGGCGGCAGGGAGAAGATTTGTGCTTCGATACCATCGTCTTCAAGCGTGACTTCGATAAGCATGTTGATGATCTCCCCGCCGTGCTCTTCTATGATCTGGATTGCGGCGTCGAGCATCTCAAGCTGCGCGTCTCGACGAATTCCATCTGGGGCATTGAAACAGATCAGGCCTGCATGGAGATCGACGCCGGCATATTCACCAGACGAGCCAGGATTTGATCGAGGACCGCGGAAGTCGACCGAATTAATTGTGACGAACGTCCAGTCTCCCTCCAGAATGAAGCCCTTGAGCTCCCAGTCCTTCCAGCCCGCCTTGTTCATCCACGTGACATGTGACGACTCGCCAAAACCTGCGTCCCGAGCTCGTTGCGCGAGCTGGGGACTGAGGCATTCATCGACTAGCAGCTTCATCCCGCTTTCCTGCGCGGAAAGGTCTTGTAGGCCTCGAGTTTGGAGCCTGCTGGCACCTTCATCCGCTCAGAAGGGCGGCCGCGTTGCGGATTGGCCTTTGCGTAGATCGCTGCGAGTTCAAGCTTTAGTTTGTCCAAGCTCGGATAGTCTTCAAGGATTTCCTCATGGGGAATGCCGGACAACAACATTGCGGCGACACCGTAGACTGGAACACGTGTACCCTTCAAAACCAGCGTCCCGCCAAGTATTTCCGGATCTGATGTGACAGCTTCCCGCGCCCGTTCCAGCACGTCGAGCCTGGTTCTTGTATCGGCAACCACGTCACCGAAATCGATGGTTACGAACTTGCGATGTACGGACCAGTCTTCCGGTGAGCTGCCGTCAATATCGAACGCCCAGAGATCGCGTAGTCGAGGCATGAGAAAGCGGATAGCATATCTGCGCGCCGACGCGTCAAGAATGTCGGCGGTATTAATGTAGAAGTTAATCGCCACGCAGCCGCCAAGGAGCACGCGTCGGGCATGATTGAGGACGAAGAGTTCCCCTGGGAGGATACCTTCGTCGATCAGCTTGTTAACGTGGTGCACATCGACGTTGGCGACGATGGCCGCTTCGGTCGTCTTTAGCAGGTTTGACTCGCGGAGCACTTTGCTCTCCATAAAATATTCCCATACAGGGGAAGATATACATTATGGCGATCAGATTCAACTCCGAACACGAGAATCGCTATGGAATTCGCGTGGCGTGGTCAGCTGTTGCGGAGGAAATCGCCCTGTCGCTACCGCGTGGCAGGTAGCAACAGGGCGAGGCACCGCTGATGCGCCCATCCGGCATACATCAGCGGCAGCGCAAAGCGGTCTATATCAGACAGCCAATGCGAGAGGAATCCGTGTTGTTCGCAATGAGGAAATTGCGATTCTGATGCAGGGTTATCGAATACCCAGTTGCGGTATTCGAACCACGTGGAGAGAACGCCTTCGCTCCCTCGCGAAAAGAAGGTAGTTGTTCTATCGAAGAAAAATGATCGCATCAGTTGAAATCAATGCTTCGTGAGCCTACGTGTATTGCGGAGGCTAAAATGAAACTTGCAGATGATTTCAAAGAATTTCTTCGTGATACTGTCAATCTCAATCAAACCCGCATTACTCAACTTGAAGAACGTGTGGAGACGATAAAAACATTCCTGAGGGCTTCGGACTGGGAGCCCAAAATCTCCAAATTCCTCGAGCAGGGGTCGTGGGCTCACGACACGATCATTCGTCCGGTCGATGGCGGTGAATTCGACGCGGATCTTCTTGTCATGGTCAAGCCTGTCGACGGATGGAGTGCAGCTCAATATGTGAAGGAACTGGGGCGGGTCTTCCGTGAAAGCGGCCGGTACTCCGACAAGACACAGGTCGATGACTACTGCGTGACGATCATTTACGCCGACGATTGCAAGATCGATATCGCGCCTCTGGTAATGGACCGCGATTATCAGGGAACGCTTGAAGTCTGTAACAAGCAAGAAGACTGCTTCGAGGAGTCGTCGCCGGTCGAATACACACGATGGATCCGCGAGAAGAACGGCTATTCCGGGAACAACTCCTTCCGCAAGGCCACGCGGCTCATCAAGTACATCCGGAATATCAAGAAGCGTTTCAGTTGCCAGTCGGTGCTGCTGACGACCCTCATCGGCCATCGGATCGAGTGGTGGGACAAGGATTCGGCGGGTTTTGCCGACACACCGACCGCGCTGCAGACGATCATTGGGAAACTGGACGACTGGCTGCAGGATCGTCCCGAGAAGCCGCAGGTCGAGAACCCATCCTTGCCGTCGGAGGATTTCGCCGATCTCTGGAACGAGACCCAGTATGCCAACTTTCGTAATTTCGTGAACAAGTATCGGAAGTGGATCGACGAGGCGATCGCCGCGGAGACCCGCACCGATAGTATCGAGAAGTGGCGCAAGGTGTTCGGCGACGAGTTCGCCAAGAGCGAAAACGTCAAGAAGGCAGAAGCATCCGCCAGCAGTCAGGCTCTTGCTCTTCTGCGCGACGGTGCGGCCCACCTCGACGCCCTAGTCGAGACGGTCATCGACTTCGGCATCAGCATCCTGCCATCGTCGTTCCGAACGCCCACCCATCTTCACAGACCTCCGTGGGCTGCCGCTGAACATATCTCTCGCAGCGTTCGAATATCAGCCGAGTACCGTGCATCGAAACATTCGGGCAGGGGGCATCCGGTCAACCCGGGCGAAGCGCTGCCGCCGCGGGGCGGGCTGTGGTTCGACGTCCGCGTCAATAAGTTCCAGACCGTGCCTTCAGACTGCTACGTCCGTTGGCGCATCACCAATACCGGGGCGGTCGCGATGGCGCTGAACAAGGGGCGAGGCTGGTTCGAGAAGCCCACTGAAGGTGACAGGCGGTGGGAAGAACTGCAGTACCGCGGCGTCCACATGGCGGAAGCATTCATCATCAGGCGGCGAGATGATCGGCTGGTAGGCTACAGCGAGCCGTTCTACGTCGTCATCAAGTAAGAGCAGGGGAGAAGAAATGGCGAAGGTCGATACCGTCGGTGACAACTATTATAAGCCATTGGAGTATGCCGAGTCTTTCGGCGGTTGTCTTTTCTGGGGAGGCTGCATTCTGTCGGTATTGGCGCTACTGACCGATAAGGTGGCCCATCCCACAACTTACGACGTCCTGCAGGTAGCCTTCATCATCTTTGCATTCCTGTTCTTCATCCTAGGCTTGATGCAGCGGCTCTATCTTTTCCCCCGCGCCGAAGATAAACGCAAGCAGGAACTACTTTCTAACAGCTTCGGCGTAGCGCTGACCCACGAAGAGACGGTCGGCTACTACAACAACGACCAGACCAATCCGTTCAAGCGTTTGGCGGCCTCGGTCATGGAAAGCAGCTTCTTCACGAATGCTATCGTGCGAAGGATGCTTCGGATGCAACGGGCGACAACCGTGGCATATGTCGTCGTCTATCTCATCGCCGCGCTGAACCGGTCCTCCAATCTTGAGTTTCTTGCAATAGCGGCGCAGGCCCTGTTTAGCGAAGAGATCATAGCGCGCTGGCTTCGCATGGAGTGGCTCCGTTTCCGCAGCGAGCAGGTCTTCGACAACCTGAACAGGCTTTTCACCAATAAGAAGCCATTCACGAAGCCTCTCGCGCAAGCGCAGGCAATCGATTTCTTCTCCGCTTATGAAACCGCTAAGACGACGGCCGCAATTTCCCTATCCTCGAAGCTGTTCCATGAGCACAACATCGCTCTTACGGAGGAATGGGATCGAATACGAGGCCGGCTCGGAATCTAGGGCCGTGACTACCAAAATCAGCACCAGGACCGGTGTCTCGGTTCCCACGGCCAGACGAGCCGTTCGCGCACCAATTGATGACCGAGGTCGCGGCGGCTGATAGAGACGAATGCGATCGAGTTCCCGCGTTGGTCGGTGTCTATGCGGGCCATCGTGAAGGTCGATCGGTTCAAGAGTTGGCTGAGCCTATCGGCCGCTCGTTCGGCGCTTGTCCGTTCGCCGAAGCATCGGGCGTGTTCGTCCGGTGCATCAATATTCGCGATCCTGACCTGCTCTCGATGATCGCCCCATCTGTGCATGACGAAACTGTCACCGCTCGAAATCCGCAAGGTGACGGGTTCGCAGGCGCTGTTCTCGCAATAGGTCGCGTGAACGCTGAACGAAACATTGGCCACTCCCCCTCGAGCATCGACAGGCGCTGTAATGCCCATGGAAAGAGGCGCGAGAACCGCAATAGCAGTGCAAAACCTCCCCATCACGCTCAATCCCATGGAATGATGGCCATCAGGTCATCGTTGCCCTGGCCGGGGTGGCGGCCGAGATTGGCGTTGAGCTTGCCGTACCCGGTATTGACGGCGAGGGTAAAATATTCGCCGCCGCTTTGGTTCTGCTTTTTCCAAATCCCGCCGATTTCGATGCGCCTGCCCACTGGGCTCTCGGCAAAGAGGCGGTAGGCCGGAGCTTTGGGGTTGTCGCTGATGTAGGTTTCGCCGGCAACATCGATGTCGTAGGAAATCGAAGCGAAATTCCCTCTTAGGCTTTTCCTGTCCTTGGAAAACGCGACATAGTTCGTCAGCTCTTTTGTATTTGCAGTCATAGAGCATTCTCCGTTGTTAGAATTGAACCGAGATCGTTGGCGCAGGCGACGAGCATCTCATTGGCGGGAGAAGAGCATCCGATTGGGATGCGGCATATCGGGATAGGCCCAAAGCCCGACGCGCGATTGCTGGGCGATCGATTCCTCAAGGCTATAGGGCAGGTAGACGGGCTTGCCGGTGTTGGCCAAGGCGGCGAAGGCAAACCCCTGCGTGATCAGCAGAGTGCCGACGTCGAGGGCGTTGTTGCCGATATGGGCCGAGCAGATCACGAGGATGGTGGAGGCTTCGCCGGGGGCTGGCGCCGTCAATTGGGCGACCGGCGCACAGGTGGGCTTTGTATCCTTGACGATCGCAGCCAGTATGGCCAGCGATACAGCTCCACAGTCCTGCTTCTGGCCGGACGTGTCGGTATAGGTCGTGCCACGAATGCAGGCCTGGACACCGTAGAGGCGCATGGTTTGACCTGCCTGTTGCCAGCTATCCCCGGTCAGGAAGGTGACGCCGGACTGCGGAACCGCAAATACGTGGGATGATGGCTGTGCGGACTGTGCGTTCGCGGGGATATAGGATGCCGTCGCTGCCAAGACGCTTGCGGTGAACACCAAGCTCACTGCCCCAAGGCTCGCCGGCTTCATTGCCGCACCTCTTTCGCAGCAACAGGCGTGCAGTCCACACCATCATTGGAATTGGTGATGCAGCCGACATTGTAGCCAGCTCCAGAGATGAGGTAGGAACAGACGCTGGTGCCGGCGCCATCGCGCGTACCGGCCGCGTTGCAGTCGAGGCCGGACTTCGCGAGGTTATAGAGCTTTCCGCCGACCCCACAGCCGAATTGACATGCCTTGAGGATCGACGACTGCGAGATCGTGGCGCATGTCCCCTGGTAGCAGACCTGCTGTCCGATCAGGCTCGTCATGCCGTTTTTCTGGGCCGCGTACCATTGGCCGCGCTGATAGCGCTGCCAGGCTGTCACCTGTGCTGAAGGGCTGTTCAAAAAATCTTCGCGCGAGCCGTCCCAATAGGCTTGCAGCGTGCCGCTATCGCAGAATTGGAACGCGCCATAACAGCGCGTTCCGTTGACGACGGGAGAAACGCTGCTGAAATTTCCTTCGCTTTGGCTGACGTTGGAGGCGTACTCGGCACATTCGGCCGGCATTCCGGCGTTCAGAAGGCTGACCGCACTTTCGCCGGCGAATGCCAAGGACGCGGCAAGACCAAATGCCAGGCCGAGATTTGCGAAGACATCCCTTTTGTTGGGCAACCAAGGGGAAGGAAGCGTGGATAGAGCAACAGATGTCATCGAATGGGCTCCACCTCATAGGAGCCGGTGAAGGCCTTGCCGTTCTCACCGATTTCAGAGGTCGTGAGCTTCCTCGTGTCAGGCGATAGGATGGCCGTGCCACCAAGCGGCATCTGTGGATTAGCCATTTGCGTCGGTGGTGTGCCGGTCCTGATCTGCACAAGCAGAGCGGTGCACATGCCCTGCAAATTGCAATCGCCATTTGTTTGGGACAGTAGCCACGTCCCCGATGGCGTTGCGATGCGCGCCGTGTAGATTTTGGCGGTTCCTACCGCCTGTCGAATTCCGGCGAGATCGTCGTCGGTCCAAACGCCATCAGGATCATGCGTGGCATCCTTGGCGGTGAGTTTGAGCGCAAGCTTATAGCCATCCTGGGCGGCAGCAGGGTCAGTGGAGGCTAGGCCGAGGATCAGGGTCGTGGCCAAAACGGCGAGGATTGGTTTCATGAGAGGCCTCGAGGAAGGTTAGCGTGACAGACGACGCCGGATCGCACGAGCCTTGTCGATCAGCGCGGCAAAACCCGCGGTGATGAGGCGCGCAAGATGGATTGGCTGGGCCAGCAATGTGCGCAAAAGTCGATAGAATGCACCGAGGGCGACGTATAGGAACTTCAGGATGCATAGTGCTGCCGCACAGCAAAGTCCGATGAGCAAGCCGTTGAAGAGCAAATAGAGCACCAACACCAGAACAGTGTAGGGGAGGTTGTCCGTCGGATTGATGTAGACGGACTTCGCCGCGGTCGTGACCCATATCCCGCCGATCGTGGTCGTCACGCTGATTGCAATCGCGGCAATGACGATCTCTATCAAACCCAGGCGATGGAAGAACCAGATCTCCTTGCGCATCAGCATATTCCTTTGAACCTGCGTTTCGGCGAGCGGATGCTCGCCTGCTATTTCTTCAAATCGAACCATGCACGGGTGCTTGTGCCGCTCGTCTGCCTGATGTCGAAATACCAGGGCCTGTCCCTCCGGGGTCGCGGTTTACGGTCGAGCTCGATCCGCTCGCCGCGCTCGGTCGTGTACCTGGCGCAATATTGTTCCGAGTTGCCCCCGTGTCCGGATTGGGCTTCCGCTTCGACATACCCGCTCGGACAATCTTCAAACGCGTCATAGCCGGGTGCTCCGGTGCCAGCAGCGGTACAGATCGGCCAGGAAAAACCGGGCAACGCCATTGCGGCAATCAGCTTTTGCATTGGCGGAACACAGTAGGGGATGCCGTGCCAGCTTGGGGTTTGCGCTGCGACGCAAAGGACAATCTGACACCCCCAATCTGCATCCGCGGCTCGGGCCAGCTGGTGCTCAGAGAGCCAAAAAGCGAGCGTGGCCGAGGCAAAAACACCGCATCTAGTGATCGGCAACATACGAATACCCACCCGTTACAAACTGTTTACAAAGCCACTTGCGTATGGATCATGATTTTATATATATGCACTATATAAATCAGGAGACGCAAATGTCCATAGCCTCCGTGCGCGCTGCGGCGCTTGTCACAACCCTTGTTTTTCCGTCGCTGGTTCTGGCAAATGGCGTGTCGCCAATTTCGACCGCTGCCTCCGTCACAGTCTCTTCCTATTGCCCCGATGGTGCGGCGGATGCGGAGACTATTCGGCAGCTGATCACGAAAGAAGCGGCGCGACAGGGTGTTGACGCCAGGTTGGCGCTTGCCATTGCCGATCAGGAGTCCGGCTTCGGCGCCCACGTCAATTCGCCGGCGGGTGCGCGCGGCCCCATGCAGCTCATGCCGGCAACGGCCGCACGCTACAAGGTGGCGGACATTTGCGATGCGGCTCAGAACATTCGCGGTGGCGTCAGCTACCTCAAGGATCTCTCCGCCATGTTCGGCGGCAACATCATGCTGGTGGTTGCCGCCTATAATGCAGGAGAGGGCCGCGTCGTTGCAGCCCGTGGCGTGCCGGCGATTGCCGAGACCGTTTCCTACACAGCACTCGTCACCAACGCCTATTTTGGCTTCGATAATGTCATGGAGGGGGGCAAGCGGTCCGGCCAGGCAATCAAACCAGGCACTAGAACTGCTGTGGCGGATGTCAACCTGCTGGCGGAAACGCCATCCTCAGACAAACCAATTCCCATCAATCAAACCAGAACTGAAGCCCGCGATCGCGATTGGATCGGCGGTTCGGTTCTCTACGTGCAGTAGCCAGAAGGAGACCTAAATGAAGTCAAAATTGTACGAACTCGTCCAGTCCGCGATGTCCTCGATACCGATCAAAGGAAATGTTCTTGTCCTTGCGAGCATTGCCGGGGCCGTGGCGATCGGCAATGCCGATATGGCTTATGCCGCCGGTGACATTTTCCAACCGATCAATTCGGTGTTCACGACGCTTCTCAACTTCATGACCGGAACCTTCGCCACGACCGCGGCGACCATCGCATGCGCCGCGGTCGGCTATATGGCGCTGACGAGCCGTATTCCGTGGAGCTGGTGCTTCTCCATTATCGTCGGTATCGCCTTCATCTTTGGCGGCGCGCAGCTGGTATCCTCCATGTCTTCCGGTTTGGGCGGCTGATGAGCGAAGCCCAGGCAAAGGCGGAGGTGGCACCCCTCGTTCTCGGTCTCACCCGGCCGAGGATGTTCTGGGGCGTGCCGATCGGTCTGTTCGTCGGTGAGTTGATGATCGTCGTCATGACATTCCTTAACACCAAGAACCTGGCCATGTTCCTTCTCTTCCTGCCTCTGCATGCCGTGGCTTACGTCATCACCGTGCGCGATCCGCATCTGCCGAACGTCGTTCGGGTGCGGATCGCCAAATGCCCCTGGACGAAGAACCGTCACTTCTGGGGTGGCAATTCCTATGAACCGTAACTCTTCAGAACAGTAAGGGGCAGCGATGGAAAAGGCAGTTCGCAAGGATCTTCGCTTCGGCGCCGAGATCGCCCGCGAAAAACCGATCTCAGCGCATGTCCCCTATCTGCGGCATGTCGATGAGGAGACGCTTCGGACCAAAGACGGCATGCTGCTGACGATCATCAAGGTCGATGGCTTTTGTCACCAGACCGCCGATCAACAAATCATCGATGTCGAGGCGACGGCGCGCAACACGTTGATCCGCGCACTCGCCGACAGCCGGTTTGCAGTCTACTCCCATATCGTCCGGCGTCGTATTCCGCCTGATATCGGCGGCGCGTTCGATATTCCGTTCTGCAGAGATCTCGACGAGCGCTATATGGCGAGTCTGGCTGACAGCCGCATGTATACCAACGAACTCTATTTGACGATCATCCGGCGCGGTTTTCAGGGGAGGGTGGGCCTTGCCGATGCGCTGATGTCTCATTTCCGCAAGGCCGCCGGCCTGTCCGAGGAGGCGCTCGATCGAGAAGCACTCCAGGAGCTTCGCCAGCATGTCGCCAATATCGTCAAGGGCATGGAGCATTATGGCGCTCGGATCCTGAAGGCAGCGTTGCGCGAGTATAGTGTTGCCTCTGAGCCGTTGGAGTTTCTGGCCATGCTTTTGAATGGCGGCCAACAGGTCAACATGGTACTGCCACGCATGCCGCTCGACCAATATCTGCCGACACGCCGTATTACCTTCGGGCGTCGCATGTTCGAGATGCGAGGTGGAAGCGACGATGACACCCGTTTTGGCGCGATGCTGTCGATCCGGGAATACCCGCCCTACACCGCTTCAGGCATGATCGACGGGCTGTTAAAAATCCCCGGCGAATTTGTCGTCTCGCAAAGCTTTGCACTGCAGGATCGCGCGCCAATCCTGTCCGAGATGGATCGGATCGAACGTCAGATCAGCGTTTCGGACGAACGTGGCACCAGCCTTGAAAGCGCGATCTCGATTGCCAAGGACGAGCTAGTCAATGGTCGCAGCGTCATGGGCTATCACCATCTGACGGTCATGGCGCTCGGCAATACCATCAAGGAAACCGAGTCCAGCGCCCAGGCAATCACCAAGGAACTGCAAAATGCGGGCATGGTGGCGGTGCGCGAGGATCTGAATGCCGAGCCCGCCTTCTATGCGCAGCTTCCGGGCAATTTTGCCTATATTGCCAGGCGGGCGCTGATCTCGTCACGGAATTTTTGCGGCCTGGCGTCGTACCATAATTTTGCGCTCGGCAAGCCCAGCGGCAATCACTGGGGGCCGGCGGTGTCGTTGCTGCAGACCACGTCGATGACGCCTTACTTTTTCAACTTCCATAAGGGCGAAGTCGGCAATTTCATCGTCACCGGCCCGACAGGGTCGGGCAAGACGGTGGCGCTGCTGTTTCTCTTGTCGCAGGCAATGCGGGCAAGGCCGCAGCCACGTTGCGCCTTCTTCGACAAGGACCGCGGCGGCGAGATTTTTATCCGTGCCTGCTGCGGCCAATATGAGGTGCTGCAGCCCGGCACGCCCTCAGGTTTCAACCCGTTGCAGCTCGAAGACAGTCCCGACAACCGGGCGTTCGTCTACGATCTCTTGAGCTATCTGGTGCGGCCGAAGAATGAGGCCGAAAAGCTGTCGGCCGAACAGGAGAAGATTCTTGCTCGGGCGGTCGACCATATCTTCAACGTGCCGATTCGGGAGCGATTGTTCTCCGATGTCATCCATCTGTTGCGCGGTGGCGAGGCTGCCGGGCGGGACGATCTGGCATCGCGTTTTGAGGCCTGGTGTGACACGCGTGGATGGCTGTTCAACAACCCGGTGGATCTCTGGGATTCGGATCGTGGCGTCTTCGGCTTTGATCTGACGGCAGTGCTTGACGATCCGGAAATCCGCACAGCAGCACTTGGCTATATCTTCTTCCGGATCGGCCAGATGCTGGATGGTGAGCGGCCGATGATGCTCTTCGTCGACGAGGGCTGGAAACTTCTCGGCGACGATAAGGCCGGCGCCTTCATCAACGACCAGCTCAAAACCATCCGCAAGAAGAACGGCATTGTCGGGATCGGCACGCAGTCAGCCCGTGACATCACGACATCGCGGATCGCCCACACGCTTCTTGAGCAGAGCCCGACGAACATCTTCTTCCCGAATCCGAAGGCGGACCGGGAAAGCTATGTGACGAGCTTCGGGCTTTCCGAGGTCGAGTTCGAATGGGTCAAATCGACCTCGTCGACGAGCCGGCAATTCCTGGTCAAACATGATCACGACAGCGTGATCGCACGTCTGGATCTCTCCGCACTCCCTGAATTCATTAAGGTCCTGTCCGGCCGCGCGGAGACGGTCGCGGAGTGTGAGCGCCTGCGCCACCGCTACGGCGACGCTCCGGAAAACTGGCTCCCGTATTTCTGCGGCTGGCGGCAAGAGCCCTCCAATCCCTCAGGAATTCAGGAGGAAGCGCAATGAGGGCACGCGACCGGGACATTCAATTGTGCCTCGCGCTGCTGATCGCAGCCTCGGCCATCTCACCGGCGCTGGCACAGGTGCCGGTCAATGATGCGGCACGGACGACGAAGGAGACGAATACCGCCGCCTGCATGCAACGAGCACGCACTTTCAAACAGTCCTCCGTCACCCCCTCGCGTGGCGTGACAACCAGCGTGACATCGAAGGGTGATCTCGCCGGCATTAAGCAGGTCAGTGGAGCAGGTATTTCCGGGTCGCCGTTTTCAGGAACCTCGATAGCCAATAGCGACCTGTCGATCCTTCTGGCCGTCGGTCAAAGCGTGCAGGCATTGAAGACGAAGAACACAGGCCAGGTGGTGAGCGCGTTGGCGGCGGTCGCCGCCGCGATCAGCGCCAACACGTCGACACTCAAGAACCAGGCGACCGCGATTGGCACCGCCAATTCCCTGCAGGGCGCCTTCGACCAGAACACGGCGGCGCGTCTATCCGGCGCGCAGATCTGGAACCAGACAATCCAGGCGGTGACAACAACGGTTCAATTACGAAACCAGCGGCTTGTCGATCAAGCCGCGGCCGAAAGCGCCGCGACAAAAGTCATGACCTACGATCCGGGCTCGGTCTCGTTCGTCGGCGGCAATGAATAGGAGAAATCACTGGATGAAAATATTCAAAACCCTGCCGGCTGCCCTGGTCGTCGTCATTGCAGTGGCTCCATGCGGCGGTGTCTTTGCCCAGGTGCCTGTCATCGACGACGCGACCCTGTCACAGGCCACCAAGACCGCCTCGAACACTGCTCAGATCATGTCGTCGAACAGCGATATCCTGCAAACGGTAAACAGGACGCTTGCTGCGGTCACGGGAAATCGCTCGACCAGTGAGATCGCGGGCACGGCTCTTGGCTCGGGCTTTTCGATCGGGAGCGCGCCCGATTTTTCCTCACTTCTCAGCGGTCAGATGTCCTGGGGCAATCTCGGTTCGTTCGGCAATACCGCTGCAACGATCCTGAACGGGTTGAACCTGGTCAAAACCCTGTCCGGCCAGACCGGAAGTGCAAATTTGACGCGGGGCGACAAGGCCTATCAGGGCCTGGTGAATACGGCGACGGCGCTGACCGCCTCCATCGCCGGAACGCAAAACAGCGCCCAGCAACGCTCGACCGCCTTCCAGGCGGTTCAGGGGCAGATCGGGACGGCAACCGACATCAAGGGCTCGATCGATCAGAATTCGCAAGTGCAGACCCAGACCGCGCAAACGGTCAACGAACTCGTCGGTGCTGTGAATGCCGGAAACGCAGCCCTTAATGCCGAACAGGTGCGTCAGTTGGCGGCGGAAGCCGCGACGGCGGCATTCATGACCTATGAGGCAGGCCAAGTCTCCTTCGTGGGCCAGTGAAAGGGGCAGATGATGCAAATGCTGAAAGTGCAGTTCCTCGCATTGGTAGTCGCTGCCTTTGCTGCCTTGCCGGGATGCGCCAGCCATAAGGAGCTCAAGGCTCCGTGCTCGGCCGGGATCAGCTCCGTCTTTTCCACGCAAGCCTATGCCAGTCCCGCCAATGATCGCTGCGGGCCGATGGTCCGCCAAAAGGCCGTGACCATTCTTTGAGCAGCGAGGCAGCATGAACCCGTTCGATATCCTGTTTGGCAAAATCGACAGCATGGGCGTCAGTGCGGTGCAGACGATGTATACGACGCTTGCCAGCTATCTCGGGCCGCTGTTTCTGGCGGCCCTCACCGTCTATGTGGTCTGGTGGGGATATGAGATGCTGTTCGGTCGTGCCCAGATGACCGCGGGCACCTTCGTCTGGCGGTTTGGTCGGGCATTCATCTGCTACACCCTGATCGTGTCCTGGGCCACCTATCAGCCATTGATCGTAAAGCCCCTCCTGGAAGCGCCCGATGGTATGGCGACTATTGTCTGCCAGTCGACCGGCGGCAGCAATTGCGGCGGGGACGGTAGTTCCGGATCGTCCGTCACCCAAGGCCTGACCGATATCTGGAATAGCGGGCTTGCGGTGGTCAAGGCGATGGCGGATGCCGGTGGCATCACGGCTGTCGGCATGTACATCCTTGCGATCGTCGTGCTGGCGGTCGTCTGCATTCTCTGCGCTATCGCCGTCACGCTGCTGATGATCGGCAAGATGACGATGTTCATTCTGCTGGCGATCGGGCCGATCGTCTTGTGTTGCGCGCTCTTCAATGTGACCTCACGGGTCGTGGACGGCTGGATCTCCAGTCTTGCAGGCTATGCGCTGTTGCCGATCATCGTCTATGTCATCCTGGGCTTTATGCTGACCCTGCTGAAGGGCAGGGTCGATGCGCTGACCGCCGATGCCAGTGCTGCAAACATGACGACATTGGCTCCGTTCATGCTGATGTCGATCGTGACAGCCTTCCTCTTGACCCACTCGATTTCGATCGCACTGGCAATCGCCGGCGGGGGCCCAAGAATTGACGCACTCGGTGCAGCGGCAGGCTTGATGACGGCGAGGCTTGCCTGGAGAGCTGCCGCCGGTTCCGGGCGAGGCGCCGCCCAGGCTGGCGGATATCTGTTCAATCAAAGGCCCGGCGGCCCGGCGACGATCGGGGACGGCGATCCCGCGGCAGCGCAGGTCCGCGCCGCCGCCGCAAATGCTCGCAAATAAGCCTGTCGAATAGCGACCCTCGGAGATCTGGGAATGGTGAAGACTGACAATGCGGCGGCCGAATTCGGTACGCCTGCCCGAGTGACGAATTCCGGCGTGATCGATTCCCGCTATTACAGCGAGGGCGAACGGTGGGAGCGCTCGGTTTATCGTTCGGTGGCCATGTCTCGCGGCGTATGGAGAGTGGTTGCGGTGCTGCTTGGCTTTGCCTTGGCGGCGGCGATCGGTCTTCTCTGGATGCTCTTGCCACTCAAATCCTTTGATGTCGTTGTGCTCGAGGTGGACAAGACGACGGGCTATATCGAGGCAAGCCGGCCGCTGCAGGAGCGCGGCGACCTCACGCAAAATGAAGCCGTGACACGGGCGAATATCGTGCGCTTCATTCGTGCCCGCGAAACCTATGACCCGAAGGGGTTGCGCGATAATTTCGACCTGGCATCGCTTTATTCAACGGGCAAAGCTGCCGCCGATCTGGCGAACGCTTATTCCGGCGCGAACCTGGCCAATCCCGTCAAGGTCTACGGCGCCAACACGACGGTCAGTGTCTTCGTCAAAAGCGTGATTTTCCTGAACGACAATACGGCGGCTGTTCGCTTCTCGACGACCCGCTCCGGCACATCAGGTCCGACTGTCACGGACCATTGGGTCGCCAATGTCCGTTTCAAATATACCTCGGAGCCAATGCGAAACGACTGGCGCTTCGACAATCCCTTGGGGTTCCAGGTGACCGAATATCGCCGCGATCAGGAAACGGTCACCTCTGGGGAGGATGCCCAGTGAGGACAAGGCATTTTCTTGTAGCGGCTGCCGCCGCAATGATGGTCGCGCGCGCGCCGATCGCCTTGGCGGAAGTGCAGCCGCAGTCTGTACGGGCCGACGCCCGCATTCGCACTGTTCCGTTTCAGAAGGACAATGTCGTCTATCTCGCCGGCATGATGGGCGTGTCGACGATGATCGTCTTCAATGAGGACGAACAGATCGCAACAGTTGCCATGGGTGACAGCCTGGCCTGGCAAGCCGTTCCGGATCAATCGAAGCGCTTCTTGTTCATCAAGCCACTGCAGCCTGACGCGCAAACCAATATGAATGTCGTGACCTCGAAGCGGGTCTACACCTTCTTTCTGAATGGGGCGAAGCCCGGCAACACGAAAAGTGCCGTCATTAAACTCCGTTTTTCCTATCCGGAGGAGTCGCTGGATGCCAATCTGCTGGCGGCCGCCCGCCTGAATGCGGCCATGCCCAATGTTCGCGCGGCTTTGGCGAACCCAGGCCGGATCAATTACGACTATGGCTATAAGGGCGCTGTCGATGCCAGGCCGACATCCACGTTCGACGACGGCACGAAGACCTTCTTTCAGTTCAGCGGAGAAGTTCCGGCATTCTTCGCCGTCAAATCCGATGGCAGCGAATCTCTCGTCAACTACCGGCGCGAGGGCGACTACATCGTCGTCGATAAGGTTGCCCGCCAATGGACCCTGCGGTCCGGCAATGTCGTGACCTGTGTCTTCAATATGAAGCCCCCGATCGGCACCCCGAAGCCGGCAGAAGGAAAGCCGCAGGAGCTCAGCCATGGCCATTGATTTCGAGGAAGAGGCGCGCATTGTCGAGACGGTCGCCAAGCCCGTGGATAGCCGGCGTGGCAGGTTGATGCCGGTTTTGTTGGCCTCAGTTGCTCTGGTGGTGCTTGGCTATGCCGGCTATGTCAGTTTCATCAAGCCACAGGCTGCCCGGAAGACGGAGGCAAATGAGGAGTTCAAGACGGCGAGCCACGCCGCTCACCTGAACTTCGACCCGGCAAACTTGAGCCCACCGCCTTCTGACAACAAGCTCGTTCTTGTGCCGCCGACACCCACTCCGACGGTAATTCCGCCACCACAGATCACCGCCCCGGTCGTCATGCCGCCGGTCATCGACGAGGAGGCGGCACGGCGTGCTGCTGAAGAGGCGGAGCGGGCAAGGAAAGAAGAGGAGCTGCGCCAGGCCCGGCTCCGCTCAAACATGCTGGTCGTTGATCAATCCGTCAGGGGCGAAAGTGCTGCTTCCGTTGTTGGTGCGGCATCTGCGCAAAATGCCGGCTCCGGTGGCAATGCGAATGCCAGTGCCGACGAAGACCCGAACCGCAGGTTCGTGCAGTCGGTGGGATCTCAGGACATCGAGACGGTGACGGCCTCCCGCAACGATCGGATTGATGCGCTTATTCCCCAGGGAACGTTGATCCGCGGTGTGCTCGAAACGGCGATCCAGTCCGATCTGCCTGGCATGGTCAGAGCCGTGATCTCGACCGATGTCTATTCCTTCGATGGGCGGCGGGTCCTTTTGCCGAAAGGGACCATGCTGACAGGCGAGTATAAGAGCGGGATGGCGCGTGGTCAGACACGTATCCTGATCGTCTGGACGCGAGCGCTGCGCAGCGACGGGACATCTGTCGCCCTCGGTTCCTACGGAACGGACGATCTCGGCCGCTCAGGCTTGGCCGGCTTCGTCGACAAGCACTATCTCGAGCGTTTCGGCGCCGCTGCGGTGCTGAGCATGGTCGGAGGTATCTCCTCCTTTGTTGCCGGCCTGAACAGTGATGGATCCAGCAGCTCAGACTCGTCGTCGTCAACGAGCTCGGACGCACAAACCCAGGCACAACAAACCCTTTCTCAGACGATGGCTGAGATGGCGAACATAGCGCTGAAGGATTCGATCAATATTCCGCCGACGATCTATGTCGATCAGGGCACTCAGATCATGGTGTTCGTCCGAAAGGATCTCGATTTCTCCTCATTGTACCCTGACCCAGTCAAGGAAGCCGTCAATGAACTTCGTCGCGCCCGGATCAGGAATACGGCCGGCACCTCCGGCCAATGACGTGCTGACGTCCGAAGAGCCAGTGTCCGAGGATCCAAAATCCCTATGGGACAGCCTGCCCGTCTATGTCAGGCAGACGGCCCAGCCGATCCGGAAGTGGTTGGAAGATCCAACCGTGATCGAGATCATGTGCAATCGACCTGGAGAAATCTGGATCGAGAGCCTCAATAGCCATCATATGATCCGTTACGACGTGCCGGCGCTCGATGAGAGGGCGATTACGGCACTGGCGCAGATGATTGCCGGAACGACACAGCAAAGCGTCAACGAGGAGACGCCGCTTCTGTCCGCCGCCATGCCGCATGGCGAGCGGTTTCAGGCGGTGCTGTCTCCGGTCGCGGTTTTGGGCGGCGCCTTCGCAATCCGCAAGCAGGTCATCCGCGACATGACGCTCGATGACTATGTCGCGCTCGGCGGGCTCGATGATGTCAGGGTGACCGGGGCCGGTATGGCGGCTGGTGAGGACTTAAGCGATCTCGAGCAGGAACTGATCGCCCGCTTAACGGATCCATCGCCGGCGGCGCGGCGTGAATGGCTGCGCTTTGCGGTCGAAAGCCGCATCACGATGCTGATTTCCGGGGGAACATCGAGCGGCAAGACCACCTTCTTCAACGGCCTCCTGAAGGACGTGCCGGAATGGGAGCGGCTGGTGTCGATCGAAGACACGCGGGAGCTAAAACCCTCGCAGCCGAACTATCTGGCGCTCGTTACCTCCAAAGGCGGGCAGGGCAGGGCACGGACCACGATGCAGGAATGCCTCGAGGCAGCACTGCGTCTCCGTCCGGACCGGATTTTCATGGGCGAGATCCGCGGTGCAGAAGCCTTCAGTTTCCTGCAGGCGGTCAATACCGGGCATCCAGGGTCGCTATCGACGCTGCATGCCGACAATCCACGCGGCGCCTATGAGCGGCTCGCCATGGCGACGATGCAGGCGGGGCTTGGGCTGACGAAGGCGGAGCTGATGGAGTTCGTGCGCTTCGTCGTGCCCGTGGTCATCCAGGTGGCCCGCGATCCCGCCACCATGAAGCGCGGCGTGCGCGAGATCTATTTCAGCAAATGGAGCAGTCGATGAACCGCTTCGAGAAAGTCGTGGCTCTCGTCGCGGGACCGATCGTGGGCGCAGGTGCTGCCTTCTACACCTGGTCGGCGAGCTACGCGGCCGGCTCTTATCTGATGCTGAAAAGTTCGACCATGTGGAAGAGTTTTGTGAGCGGCGACGTGCTAATGCCGGCAAAGCAAGCCTGGACCTATCTTGGCAATCCGATCGTCACGAAGTTGATTTCCGCTGCCACGGTCTCGACGCTGGTATTGGGTGCCGTGGTCGCTGTTGCGATCACACTGGCGATCAAGCGGCCCTGGCAAGTCCGTCCACCAGCTGACGGCTCCCGCTTCGCGACCCTCAAGGATCTCGAGAGTGCGGGGCTACTGGGCGGCGCAACTGGCAAGTCGGTGCTGCTCGGCACCTTCGGCAAGGGCCGCAATGCGGTCGACGTCCGCTATAGCGGTGACAGCCACTTCTTCGTCAACGGCCCATCCCGCTCCGGCAAAGGTCGCGGTTTCGTCATGCCGAACCTTCTCGAGTATGAGGGATCGGTCATCGTGCTTGACGTGAAGCTCGAAAACTACACGCTGGCCGGGTCGGCGCGTCTAGCGATGGGACAGCAGTGCTATGTCTTCGCGCCCGGATCGGCTCGCTCGCATCGTTGGAACCCTCTCGACTTCGTGCGCGATTGGCCGGAGCGGTCGACGGATCTGATCAATCTGGCAGCAACCCTGTTACCGATCGGTGAGAAGGAGGAGGCCTATTGGAAACAAACCGCTCGAGGGCTGCTTGCCGGCGCTCTAGGCTATGTGCTGGAGTCGGCGACAATGGAGGGCAGGCGAGATTTGCGCTCCGTGCTGCGGCTATTCTCGACCGGCCGTTCGTTCTCGGCCGTACTGCAAGAGATCATCGACAATGAACCGGAGCTCGACCAGTTTATTCTGGGAAGCTTTCGCCAACATCTCGGGCGTGACGAGGAACAGCGGCCTTCGTTCGAGGGGCATGTGACGACGGCGCTTGCTGGGTTCAACAACCTCCTGATCGCTGAGGCTTGCTCAGGCAGTGATTTCGACATCCGTAGCCTGCGTCGCAAGCCGTTCTCGTTGTTCATCGCAGCACCTGTCTCGGACTTCGGGACGGTGGAACCGATTATCCGGCTTCTGATCCAGCAGATCCATGATGTGATGTTACGATCGCTACCTGGCGCCGACGAACCGCACAAGATCCTGATGATGCTCGACGAGTTCTACCAGTTCGAGCGATTGCCCGAGATCATCAAGCGCGCCCCTCTCGTCGCTGGCTACGGACTAACGATCGCGCTCGTCGCCCAAAACATTCCGCAACTCGACGAGCGGTACGGCCAGCAAACCCGGAATGCGCTTCTGGGCAACATGGACGTCAAGCTCAGCATCGCCGTTGGCGATGACGCCACGGCGAAAATCGTCTCCGACAATCTCGGTCGCAAATATGTGGAGCGTGAGGGCTGGGGGCGGCAGACTGGGCTTCTCTTTGGAAAGCAGGCATCGTCGGGCCGGTTTGAATTGGTGCCGCTGATGGATCCAGGTTCGGTGCAGCGGTTGGATGACAACAATACCATTTTGCAGATACGCGGCGGCTATGGCGCGATCCTGAACAAGCTGAACTTCTATAGCGATATCAGGTTTATAGCGCGACGGCGGGAGGTTGAGGGATGGAAGAGCGAGCTTGTGATTCCGCAGGTCAGGATCAGGACCGAATGGCCACTATTCGAGCCTCAGCCACTGGGGTTGATCGTGGAATTGCCAGAAGTTCGGGCTGAACAGCGGGAATCCCGGGCCATTGACCACGAGATGATCGTGCTGGAGCACGCGGGCGCTGTGTTCGTCGAGCCAGCGCGGCTCATGCATATCTATCGATCGGCGATAGCGGCGATCGACGACCAGCTAACCGCCGATATCCTATTTCGACTGAGGACGGCGCCTGGAACGATCGGGGATATAAAAGGAGAGAAAAGCCGCTTTGTTCGCCAGGACAGACGCGCAAGAGAGCAGGCGCTGGCGTCGGTCTGGCCGCTGCGCAAGGCGATCTCTGAAGCGCGATGGGCTGTCATTGGCGCACGGCTCTCCGACAGGGCGGAGCGTGAGGAATTGTTTTTCTCGCGCGGCATCAATTCAATTGTGGCGGGTGATCTTAATGCCGACGAGGACGAGACCAACCATCTGCACTTGGGTTTCTCATCGGCCCAGGTGGTCATAGACCAGGTCACGGACGTTGCGGAAGCCGCGATCGGCAATGAGCAGAATAGCGATCCGAACGCACTCGCGGCGGCTCTCGGCAATCTTAAGGCTGCATTGGAACATTCCATGACGGAATTCGAAGAGGAGAACCGTCTACCAGTTTCCTCCTGGTAAATCGAACAACAACGGGATCGTCAGCAAAGCTGGAAAATCGCGATAAAGTTTAAGTTTGACTATCAATTTATACGCGCAACGGCTGTTGCCTTGCAGGTCGCATCTCTGATCTATATGAAGACGAAGAGCGTCCATATCGCTCGGCCCATTTCCGTCGACCTGCTTTCTTGGCTTTACGTTCATCATGACATCACGCGACAAATACAACGCTTATCGCCGGGCCTGGTGGGCGAAATCGCTCGGTGACCACCTGACGGAATCGCGTGTGTTCCTGCCGCGGGAAGCTCATGACTGGGTTGTGCGCTTTGCAGCAGAAGTCGAGGAGCGACTTCCTTTCGTTCTGGGTAAGCTCGTTGTTGCACAGATAAAGGGCGTAGAAGAGAAGGCCGAGACCGAACCTGTCTTCCCGGCTCAGCCGCAAGACGAAGCCATTGAAAAGACGAACAGCGTCGAGCCTATCTCGGCTGATAGCCTTCATAAGCTATTCTATGTCGTCCTGGCGTCGCGCTTCCCCAATGATACGGGATCCACGCGGTTGAGGCAGGTTGGTTTTCTAGGAGCAGTAGCGGCAGAGATTGCCGCTGGCCGAAAGCCGACGGCGAGCTCCATCGCGAACTGCACGGACAACCACGTTTCGCAAATCACCGGGTTGGCAAAGATCATGAAGGACCGAGGCGTCATTGATGTTCGCAGCGCCCCGTCGGTTCGAAAGGGCAAGGCCGCCAAGATCTTTAGTATCCGCCCGGATGCTCTCAAAGCGATCCATGCCGCTCACCTCGAGGTCACGGGGCAGGTGATCGACGACATCACGCCCTCCTGAAATTCTCTTGCTGAGATGCCGTCGTGACCGCCCAGTCGCCCGGGAAGATTCGCAGCTGCTTGTATTCACCTTATCGTTTGCTATATTGCTCGTTTAAGCGGTTCCCCCTGAACTGCTTGAAAGCGAACGGGTTCAATATCAACGATTTACACCATTGATCGGGCATTCGATGATTCGATTGATGAGGTGAAAGGACAGCACACGGCACAACGAAAAAGACCCTGAAAGTTGGCGCTTTCAAGGTCTATCCGTCAAAGCTCAATGCTTGAATACGGGGTTCATCACCCACAAGAAGTACGGTGATCTTCTCCATAAAACGCATAGTTGTCAAGCAGTGACGCCGCTTTGGCGAATGGTTTTCTGTTGCCGTGTCCTTGGAAGAGGACGCGAATGGCAAGCATCCCAAACTCCCATCGAGCCTATGCAAACCGGCGAGTAACTGCCGCTAGCCTTGAGACTGATCGCATCGTTGCAGATTTCCAATCGGATCGTCGAAGCGGATCCAGCATGATCCGCCCGTCGCGGACGCAGGCGCTGCAGGTGGCCAAACGCTTTGCGTCGGCAATCGGGCTTAAAGCTGCAAAGATTGCGCTCATCGACCAGTTGTTTGCGTTTTCGAAGACTCTCGACTGGTCCGACACTGAGATTGTTCCTGTCGTTTGGCCATCAAATGAACTGTTGGCGCGGCGACTGGGCATCAAGGTATCGACGCTGAAATACCATCTTGCCGGCTTGGTCGAAGCAGGCCTGATTTGTTACTCGGATCATCCGACCTACCAGCGTCGCGGCCGGCGCAGCGAGGATGGCCGCATCGTCGAGGCCTATGGCATCAATTTATCGCCGATTGCGGCCCAGTACAGCGAACTACTCGATCTCGCAGATGCAGCGGACTTTGAAGCACGGAAGTGCAAGGGCCTCTCCAATCGGCGCACTCTGCTCAGGAGGGGCATCGCGGCAATCATAGAGGCGGCGAGACTGGAACTGGGATCACTCAACGATGAGTGGAATTCGCTGCTAGCACGCCTTGATCGACTTCGTGAGCAACGCGGGCGGGGATCGGTCGAATTGGCGGACGTCGTTGACGCGCTTGTAACCCTGCGTGCCGAGGCAGTCGATCTCCTCGAAGCTCTTTATGACAGTCGAGATTCCGACACTGCGGTGGCGAAATTTCGGCCTCTACAAACTACAGCTGAAACTCCAGATTCTGAATCTTGTAATGACGAGCGGAATTGCGCTGACGCGCAATACACTGATGAAAATGGCGCTGATGGCGCAACGGCTTATGAAAACAAGCCTGCGGAGACTTCCGTGCCAGGCAAGCGAAATACGCCGGCGTCGTCGTCGGATGACGACGTCATCAATGTTTCGTTGCCGCTGCTGCGCTCGGCGTTTGTCCATTTGTCTCAGATGGTACCCGAGGTATTCGATCACTGGGCGGCGTTCCGCTCATCGGGCGGGCTTCTTTGCCGGCTTTGTTACGTCAATTCTCAAGTCTATCAGGAGGCCGTGGAGGTGCTTGGGCAGGATCTTGCGATCGTCGCCTTGGCGCTGACCGCTGAACGCAATGCAAATG
Source organism: Rhizobium rhizogenes NBRC 13257 (assembly GCF_000696095.1). GTDB lineage: Bacteria > Pseudomonadota > Alphaproteobacteria > Rhizobiales > Rhizobiaceae > Rhizobium > Rhizobium rhizogenes. Next base: position 96,577 of record NZ_BAYX01000016.1, read on the forward strand.
GCTCCGTTTCGAACGCGGGCGGCTATTTGCGAGAACTGGTCAATCGGAGCCGCCAAGGGACTTTGAGACTAAGCCGATCTCTATTCGGGATGGCGGCATCAACTCGAAAGGCACATTAATGATCGTCAGGATCCGCTCATACGGCAAAGTCACTGATGACGCTGGAGAAGCCACCGTCAGGATCAGTTTGAGGGCATGCTTGTGGAAGTCGTGCGTCAGCTATCGGTTTTTCGCAGACGGAGAACGACCTCGTATCCAAAAGTTTTTAGGAGTAATCCTGCTGGTCCGGCCTCATCCGTGACGACGTCTATGGAGTCGCTTTCACGAACTTCGCCAGAAATTTGCAGCCCCTGATCGAAGCAATTGACTGACCATTCAGCAAAGGATTGGTAGCCCTGTTGCCGGGCGAGCTGGTCTAGCGCGAAACCTCGCGCACTGTCCTTGCTCAAGCCGATATGGGGGACATTTACGACAATGGTGTTAGCGGCATTAGCCATATTCGAACTCACTTTCCTAAAGTGATGATTGACAACGCGGAGACGGTCGAGTGTCGAGGCATACCTCGTCCCTCTGATGGACGATGCAGGTGGGTTGATATAGCGGTTGATTGAGGACAAAGGCACGATAAGATACGAAATACAACGAAATCAAAGCCGGTAAGCTTTTGTTAAAAAACAGAAAATTATTTATCCCTCCGCCAAACGACGGGAGTGATTTCAAAGAATTATTCAAGCGATTGGCTGCAGCCGGAGCGGGCCGGCCTTTAGGCAGTGACGGTTTCCCTGCAGGGCCGTGGACGCCCGAGCTTCTTGCATTGGCGATTTCACAGATTGATTCGAACCGGGTTGGGGTGGATCTGCGAACGGTACAGCTTTGGTTTCAAGAGAACGAGAAGGGGATCAGCACTGCCAACATTCGTTGGCTTGCAAGGATTTTTGGGTGCGATGATCCAGTCGCAACCAGTGAATGGCAGATGCAGCTTAGCGAGGCGCAATCTCGGTTCACGGCAAAGAGACGAGAATCAAAGAATGCGAGAAGCAGCGCCAGCGCTGCCCCCGAGGTTCCAGAAGTGGCGTGGACCGCGAGTGGCGATGATGTAACACGAGCGCCGGCGGAGTTGGCACGCGAGACCGATATCAAGCGGCCGGACCGGCGTCCCGGTTTGGCTCTGAGATCGGAAGCACTTTTTTCTCACGGATCTCCCTTGAATTTACCGGCGTCGGTCTTTGCGGGTGCCACCGCTCTTGGGTTCTTGTCGTATATCACGGGCATTCATAGCGCCACTTACATTCGGGCGGATGGCGTCGTGAAGCAGGTTGGGTTTCTTTGGGCACCGAATTGGACATTCCTCTTCATGGTGCTTTTGCCACTGTTTTTTTCGCTTGTGACAGAGCTGCTTGTCTTTTGGAAAGGTGAAGGGCGCTTGAAGCTATTAGCGCAGGGCGGCCAGATGGAAAGCGACCATGATTGGGGGCGCAATGTAGAGGCTTCTTCCTATTCATATTGGGCGGTGTTTTTGATTTGCGTATTGTTCGCCGGTGTTTTCCAATGGATCGGCGTGTGTTTGATCCCACTCATGAAAGGCGGTGCCGACTACGCGACAAGTTGGGGTTCACTAGCTGTTGTGCGCCCCGAAATTATATCGGTGCCAATGTCGATTGTGTTCACAGCGCTCGCCTATCTATACATGTGCCTGTGCTTTTACCTGTTTTTCGTGGGTCTCATTTTGCTTCACACGATGGTCCATGATCTTTGGAGACTTGAAGAGGCATCGAAGTCGCGGCCGGAGGCTGAATATCGACGTGAACTCAATCAACTCGGCCTCAGACTGATGCGCGGAATTTTTCGGTGTACGGTTTTGGGTGTTCTGGTCGCCGTATGCATGAAAGCCCAAAGCGCTTACCTGACATCGAATCGAGAGGACATCGTGGCTTGGTTTGTCGGTGATATCTCATCAGCCCTGCATCACCACGCGGATGTCAGCAACAGGTTCAGCTATAGAATGCCGACGCATTACAGCAGCCTTCTTGTCGCTGTTTCAGCCTGTGTTGTTTTTCTGTATGGTTCCATCCGTTTAGGTGGCGGAAGTCGATTTCAACTGCCCTTGTGGAAGATGTCGGCGGTCGTAGCGTTACTCTTTGTCAGCTACTTGTTGATCGATGCATTCGCAGGCTTTTCGATCCTTCTGGGCATTGGAGTGCTCCTCGGGATATATGGCCTGTGCGATCCAGGGTTTGGGGCATCGCGAACGAGTGAAATAGGAAATCAGAGTGTATCATAGTTGGCTTGATCGATGGGATGAGCGGCGGGCGCGGCGCGGCGAGGAGGGGAAGAAAACATCGGATTTCGTCCTCGACGCGGAACGGGCCTTTCCGGGCGCGAGGAAGACAGCAAGTCTAGAGGAGTTTTGTGTTCTTGCGGACCAGGCCGTGGCTGATCCAGCCTTCTTCGATGAACCGAGTGGGAGCGATCAAGGGTTTCAAAAGCAAGATGGGTGGCTCAAATTTCCATCGGACATGTCCACTGACGTTGAAGAGAACAATGTCGTCTGGGCGAAAATCACAGAAAGCGGGTCTTTCGATCAGGTGATGGTGATTTTTCATCACTGGAATGCAAGTGCACGGAATCAACAGATTGCCAGCTTTTTCTCGAAACGTGGCATCACGGTTGTCGAGATTGCTATGCCTTATCATTTCGAGCGCAGACGCCCGGGCTCCGCGCACGCCGATTACATGCTTAGCTCGAATCTCGGTCGAACCATTCAGTCTGTAAGGCAGGCAGTATGGGACGGGCGAAAACTCATTCGCTGGTTGAAAAGCGAGGGCTATCGAGAGATTTCCGTTCTTGGTATGAGCTTAGGTTCCTGGGTCGCAGGGTTGATCGCCGCGCACGAACCGGCTGTGTCAAAAGCCTCGTTGTTTCTGACGGCGGGAAGTCTCGCGGATATGGTTTGGACGGGGCGCGCGACACGATCGATACGTGAAAGTCTTGAGCCTGAAATAAAGCTGACTGACCTCCGTAGGGCTTGGGCTCCACTCAACCTGGAGAATTACGCGCATAATTTGGCACGGCGTGATCTCGATCTTCACGTTGTGTTGGCTAAGAGAGACAAGGTCGTTTTGCCGGAGCTATCGCAGAGGTTCATGAAAAGGCTGAAGGATGCCGGCGCTCAGCCAAATATTTTGGAATTAAACTGTGGTCACTATTCGCTCGGCATGCCGCCTTACATTTTGTTGGCGGGTTTGAGCCTGAAGCGGTTTCTGTAGATCCGCTAGGCTCAGGGCTCGTTAGCCAAACAAAGAAGATGACGGTAGCTGCCATGTGGATAGTCGAGAAAAAGCGTGCATGCAATGGTCGTAGCTGATGGCTTCGGACCTGGACTGCCGTTACCTAAGCGCGTCGGATACTGGCCTGCCTTTAGCGATGTGGGTCAATGTCTGGGAAGTCGCCGCATTATTGGGCCAGAACAAGAGTTGCTCCAGCTACACCTTGAAAGTATTCACGAGAGGTCGGTGGCCCTTCATCGATTGGTGCAGCACAAAATGGTCAGGAGAATGAAGTTCCCCACTCTTTGCTTTTCAAAACTCAGTCAAAGCAAATAGAGTTTTGTAAAATTCAATTTTGGCGTGTTAACAGTAGAAATCTCGTTCTAACACAAGCTTCGTGCCAACACGGACTCGATATCAACCTACCCGTAAGGGTGGGTGCCGACGGTTTATGTTGACTCTGTAGTTCACTCCGCCGAAAATAGGCAATGGCTATGGAGAAAAATACTAATGACCGATGAGAGTAACACCGGAGCAATTGCTGCGGTTGTGGGCCAGGATGGCGTGGCCAAAGCATCGACGACCAAGAAGCAGAAATCGCCACCACGCAAGAAGGAAGCTGCCAACTTGGTTGGAGCAGCATCAAAGGCGACAGCTGCAAGGTCGCCGATTGTTAAATCCAAAAGGTCTAGCGAACAGGAAAGAACCGAGAAGCTCAAGATGATAGAGATGCGCGTTGCCGAAGGCACAGCCATGCTCAAGGACGTCATCAAGAGCGCCGGCATATCCGAACAGACTTATTATAACTGGAAACGGGCTGTAAGGCCCGTTGATCAAGAGAACAAGCAGCCCATTCCGGTCGGCGATGAGTTTGCGGATCTTGTTCAACTTGAAAGAGAGAACCAGCGGCTACGCCAGATTCTCGCGGAAAAGCTGCGTGCGGAAAATGCCGAACTGCGCAAGAGGCTCGGGCTGGAATAATTTAGAATTGGGACTGAACTGGCGCTCAGTTTTTCCATTGGCTGCACGTTCCAGCGTTATAGCAAAAATTTGGGCGTCTCTCCAATTTCCCCACTAGGGTGAGCCATTAGAGTTATGAATGTGTTTCCTCCCGCTGGTAACGGTTGCAGAGCGCAGTGAAGAACTGTATTCGCCCGCCGGCAGGAATGACGTGACGCTGATCGGCGTCGATTTTACGGCTTTGCTTGAGGTCAAGAGTATATGAAAACGACACAACGGAGCTTCGTTGTTGCATTCAAGTCAGGGCGGCGACAGCTAAAAATGGGACCGAAGTCAATTTGGGGTGACACGGACCTTAAGGCTTTGGCGCGCGAAGTCGAAGATAAGGCATCCCATCTGTTTAGTTCAAAAGAGGCATCGAGCACGCCCGATATAGACGGCGACATGCCGTCTGATCTGATCTATACGGCTTCTGCCAGCGAAGACGCGGTCGATCTTGATGTTACACGACCGGCGGTACCATCGGCCAAAGCTGTGGAGGCTGACGTTACGACGCAGCACCAAGCAAATCACTCGGCAGATGAGGGTGTTGCGCAGGTGCAGGAAAGTGGTCCAGCATCTCACCCCCATGCAACAACAATCGGCGTTACTCAAAATCGCGGCAAGCGTGCTTCCGGTCGCCGGATCCCGCATATTTCCATGACCGCGCTTGGAGATCAAGGCGGGCAATCCGAGACTGCCGTGAATCCGATTTCCTTCGACGAAGTGGCCGTCCTTGATGCAGAAAACAAGCGGCTCAAGAGGCTGTTGGTTGAACAGCTTCGCGGGCAGAACTTACAGCTCGAGAAGATGATTGAGCGATTTGTTGTCACCTAGGGAGACCGACAGGTAAAATGGTATGTACCGAGGCCATTGCTGATGGCTTCGGGCGCTGGCGGAACTGTCCAGCGTTGGCATCCTAAACTGGGATCAGAACAAGATTAGGGCGAAATCGTACGTTTAGGTGAGAAAACAATGATCGAGATCGATATTCGTCCCCAAAACTGGGCGCTCCTGATGCATTTCTCCCTAAAACCTGACGTTTGGTGCAGGCGGCAAAGTACCGAAAACACCCACAATTTCGGCTAGCGTACGATTTCGCCCTAATCTTGTTCTGACCCGATATGACCGGTCTGAGAGCTGGCGGCCCTGCCATGTGCAGGCGGCGTTTGAGGGGAGAAAGGGGCAGCGCCCCTTGGCATCCCCTTACTCAATAGTTCAGATTTTAGCAGGTGTGATCATGGGCAAGCTTTTTTGGTAAAAACCGTGACGGCCAACCCAAGGCCTAATATTCAATTTTACGTGATCATTCAGCAGGATCAATTATTTTTAGCTAGACAGATAGTGTGAATCCCCTTTAGATTGCGGTGCAATGCAGCATGCTCAGAATAAGTGTGCTCACTATTTGTCCCGTCCATCCTCTCGGGGAAGCGAAAATCACGATAGCGTGACGCTTGGGAATTATCCCGAACAAGCGTAGGTTCGGTACGTCAACGAATAATGCAGTGAGATTAAATGCAGTATAAATAGAAAATATAGAGGCAAAGTATGAAGGTGTTGACAGATTACTTTGATGAAAATGTTCGGCAATACCCGGAAGCGAATTGCATAGGATTTATCGATAGCGTAAGCCGCGTTGAAACGACGTTTTCTTATTTCGAAGTCCGAGCAGAGAGCCTACGTGTAGCGTCCACACTCACAGAAGCTCAATTGGCCGGTAAAACGGCTCTTCTGATCTATCCGCCAGGTATAGACTTCGTAATTGGCTTTCTGGGTTGTCTCTACGCAGGCGTGATTGCAGTACCTTGCCACACATCCCGCTTGGGAAAGAATAGCTGGGCGCGTCTATTGTCAGTAGCAATAGATTGCGAGGCAGACGCAATCCTTTCAACGAAGCAGTACAGCGAGAAATTAAGGGATTGGTTTCAACCGTCTCCCGAGCTTCGCTCAAAAACTTACATTACCACTGACCTATCCGTCCCCTTTAGCAATGCCCATATATTCCCGCAATTGGAAACTGAGGCGGTTGCCTACTTGCAATATTCCTCAGGATCGACCGGAGCGCCTAAAGGCATAATTGTCAGTCATCGAAATCTCGTGGAAAATGCGAAAAACTCTGTCGAGCCTCTACAAATATTAAGGAATTCGGTCGTTCTGACGTGGTTGCCGATGCATCATGACCTTGGCTTGGTTGGAAATGTCTTGCAATCCTTATTCGCCGGTGCCCACTGCATTCTCATGGCGCCTGTGATGTTCATGCAAAACCCTTTACGGTGGCTACAAATCATCGAGCAGACAAGGGCGTCGGTTACAATGGCGCCGAACTTTGCGTTTGAGTTGTGCGCGCGGCGACTCGCTAGTGAAGGCTTGGAAAAACTCGATCTAACAAGCTTACAGGTAGCGATCAATGCCTCAGAACCGGTAAAATTCGAGACTATAAGGAAGTTCGACGAAGCGTGTGCTCATTACGGCTACCGTGCGGGAACCTCCAGTATTGTATATGGTCTGGCCGAGGCCACCCTTATCGTTTCGGCGACGAAGTTCAGTGAACAGCCCAGAATTATTGGTGTTGATCCAGTGCAACTGGAAAAGGGGGAGATATTCCGCTCCGAGGCTCCGACAGCAAGGCAGCTCGTAAGTTGTGGTGTTTTGCTTGGTGATCAGTTGGTCAAGATACTAGAGCCGGATAGCAGTACTCCGGTCGCGCAGAATCGTATCGGCGAGATTTGTGTGTCCGGATCGAATATCACGAAAGGTTATTGGAACAACACCCAGGAGACGAATCAAAAGTATATTGAGTTAGAGGCTGGCGGGACACATCGAGTATTTTTGCGGACTGGTGATTTGGGTTGCCTCATCGAAGGCGAGTTGTTTGTTACTGGGCGCATCAAGGAAGTCATGATCGTCCGTGGAAGAAACCATTATCCGCAGGATATCGAGTATAGCGTACTAATGGTCGATCCGTCATTTCGACCGTCTGGTGGAGCGGCGTTTTCGGTCCCTTCGGACCTCGGAGAGGAGGTCGTTATTGTCCAGGAAATTGAGAGGCGTCAACTCGATGGCGTGAATTTGTCCGAATTGGCCCGGCGGGCGAGAAGCAGGGTTTTCGCAGAGCATGAGGTTGCCGTTCACGATATCGTCTTTGTCAGGCCATTGACTGTTCCCAAAACGTCTAGCGGTAAAATACAAAGAGGACTCTGCCGACAAATGTACAAAGAAGGCACACTGAATCCACTTTACACTGCGGCGGCCTAGAGCGGAGTGCCAATGGAAAACGACTTCGACCGACTCTGCTTGATTTTGGTAAACGCGCGGCAGCAGCGGAAAACTGTATCGGAACAGGAAACGATGTCGGCGCTTGGCTGGAACTATCAAGGCTTAGAGCGCGTCATGTCGCTGCGATTCATGCTTATGTCGTTGAACACTATCCAGCAACGTAACATGCCTCCAGCATTGCTAAGTGCATTGGTGATTGAGGATCTATACTCTGCGCCCAATCATCAGTTTTTCGACTTTTGTCGGAGTGTAGGAAGGTTACAGTCGGGTGAAGATCATCGCCTGTTTTGGTTGAACCAGTTGAAACGTCTCTTCTCTCGCGATTGAGAAGATAGAGCAAAAGGCAGTTTTCCCTCGGAAACGGGACCTAGAGGGCAGGGCAATTTTATATTTTTGGGTAACGCAAAAAGTTTGCTGCCCTATTCGCGTCAAAGCACTCTTCTTCCACCCAGCAGGTGAGGTGTAGATGATTGATAGTGAACAACCTTTTCAGGAAATCGGTATTATCGGTTTATCTGTTCGGGCACCCGGCATCGAGACCCCCCAACAGTTTTGGACAGAGCTCCTGCGTGGATCAGATTTTCTGGACAGAACTGTTCGCGAAGAGCAAGGCAGGCCCGTTGTCTCTATCAAATCGGAGGTTCCGAACTGGGAAGAGTTTGACGCGCCATTCTTCAACCTGACGCCCACAGAGGTGCGTTTGATGGACCCCCAGCAGCGACTTTTGCTGGAGATGAGTTGGGAAGCGTTCGAGGACGCCGGCATCAGAATCGACCGGACGGGTGGTGATGTCGGTGTGTTTACGGCCACATCCTTCTCTCGCTATTTACTGGAAATACTAGACACCGATCTTTTGCGAAATAATGCGTCGATGCGTACACTGGCGCAGCACGGCTGTTATGCTGACTACGCTGCAAGCCGGATCGCGTATTCTTTTGATTTTCACGGGCCGGCGATGAGCGTCGGCACAGCGTGTTCATCGTCGCTGAGTGCAATCTCGATTGCAGTCGATGCACTACGGGACAAGAAATGCGATCTTGCTTTGGTTGGCGCTTCGAACATCCGCCGGACCACAGACTATGACGTTGAAGAGGGTGGAATTCACTCCCCGGAAGGGTATTGCAGACCGTTCGATGCTCGCGCCAATGGTACTGTTCCGGGACAGGGAGGTGGGGTTGTTCTGCTCAAGAGATTGATCGACGCAGAGCGCGATGGTGACAGAGTGTACGCCTCGATCACAGCAAAGTCCGTCAACAACGATGGAAACCGTAAAGCGGGCTACGCGGCGCCAAGTGTGGACGGTCAGATCGAGGCGATGCGTGGGATATTCGACATCTTGTCAAAAAACAATCGCAGGGTCAGCTTTGTTGAAGCACATGGGACAGGCACTCGAATTGGCGATCCCATTGAAATTGCTGCAATCAAAAAAGCATATTCGGGACATTATTCGGGGCCGGAGCGATGTGTCATAGGTTCTGTCAAGTCGAATGTTGGCCATCTGGACTCGGCGGCAGGAATCATGGGGCTCATAAAGACCACCCTTGCGCTCTATTACAAAAAGATTCCTCCCACTGTTCACTTCCGCGCGCCAAACCCTTTGCTCGAAATGGAACAGTCGTCTTTTCGGGTAAATCTTAAAACCGAAGATTGGATAACGTTCTCGTCGTCGCCAAGATGTGCATTGGTCTGCTCACTAGGCATAGGCGGGACGAACGCCTATGTCGCGCTTCAAGAGGCTAACCCCGCGGTGTTATCGGGTGTCGGGACAAACCAGCTTCCGTCACTGAATCTTGGGGATTCAATCGCTCCGATCAGCGCAAAGAATGAAAAATCCGCCGAGCGGGCAGTTGATAGGCTGACCGACTATATTGGATCAACCCCAGGAATCCGTACCGTCGATATTTGCAGATCACTTCAGTACGGCCGAGTTTCTTTCGATCACAGACGCGCAATTCTGTTTCAGGAAGACAGAGGCACAAAAATGCTGAGCGCTGCGCCCGCTGAGGGACTTGGGACGTGTTTTCTGTTTCCTGGACAAGGCGCTGCGGTCCCAGGTGGAATTCTGAGTTTCATAGATGCTGTACCCCAGATACGGAAAGCGTTCGAGAAGTGTGTCAGGTATCTTGAGCATGAGCATGGAATTGCTGTTTTGGCGGCCATTAAGTCAGATACGGTGAAGGACATTCCACTCGCCACGGCTCTGCTTCAGCCAGTTTTGTTTGCCGTCGAATTTGCGATAGCCGACGCCCTAGTCTTCTGGCGGATCATGCCGTCTGCTTTGATCGGGCACAGTCTAGGCGAACTGGCGGCGCTCTGTGTTGCCGGCGCGATGCCGCTACACGCCGCGCTCGACTTGGTTGTCAAGCGCGGTGAGGTTATGGCACGCGCGCCTGAAGGGCGAATGCTGGCAATCAAGGCAACTGAAGGTGACTTGCGTGGGCGCTTTGATATCCGTGGCTTGTCCATAGCGGCGTTAAATGGGCCATCCGAGATAGTGCTAAGTGGGCCGTCGTCAGCTATCGAGCAGTTGAAACGAGACCTATCCAAAGAGAATGTTCCTGCTGTGGATCTTGTGTCTAATCATGCATTCCACTCAAGTCTTATGAGTGAGGCAGCAAAGGAGTTTGCCAGCTTTGCTGCTCGGCGTTCATATGCCGAGCCAAAATTCGAAGTGATCTCGTCCACTCTGGGTCGCCGATTTAATTGTGACGACCTGTACGGAGAAGATTATTGGCGCAGAAATATCGACGACTCGGTTCGCTTTCATGACGCGTGCCAATCTGCTGCCGAGACTTGCTCCCTCTTTATTGAATGCGGCCCAGGTTCAACCCTCACACGACTCGTCCAGAATGCTGTGCGTAGCAACGCACTATCCACCAACGTTAGGGCGGTCGCTGTAACCGGCCAGAAGCCATCCTCCAATCTTTCAGATGTAAAGCAAGCTATCGGACTTGCGTGGGTCCATGGATGTAACATCGATTGGGAAAGGTTGAGCCCGGCAAGGGACTGGTCGCGTGTATCGTTGCCGACATACAGTTTTCAACGCAAACACTATTCAATGATTCACGAACGTGGGCCAACGGAGCCGCGAGCCGCCCCGCGCGAGACGACTGTAGTTCCCACAAAGTTGTTGTCAAAAGAAAGTCAACCGTGTTCTGTAAAGCGGGCATTCGAGATCGTACTCGGGGTAGAGATCACTAGCGAGACCGCGTCTTTCTTCGATTTGGGAGGCGACTCGCTAGCGAGTGTCGCGTTGCTAAACGAGATATCTGCCTTGAAGGAAGGGGCGATAACCGTTGCTGAATTCCTGGACGATCCAACGGTTCGGGGAGTGAAAGCGTTACTGGCCAAAAGATCACCCAAAAGTGCTCGGGAAACGGCAGAGCAACGTGACGATACCCAAACCGAGATCACGTTTACTGCCGGCCAGCCAATAGCGCGGGTCAACGCGCCGCAGACAGATCAAACCGTGCTGCTGACAGGCGCAACGGGATTTCTCGGCGCACATCTCCTGCGCGGCTTACTTGATCGTTCCTATAAGACAGTAACATGCGTTATCCGGGCCGAGAGCCCCGACCGGGCACTGGGCAGGCTCCGTGCCGCGATGAACGATTTGGGCCTTTGGCGCCCAGAGGACGCTGCACGCATTGAGATCGTGATTGGAGATCTTAGCGAATCGAACGCTGGACTGAATCCAGCGATGTGGGAGGCACTGGCCGACCGCATCGACCATATCGTGCATTCCGGGGCCGCCGTTAATCACATCTACCCATACGACAAACTCTACAACGTTAACGTCGGAAGCACGGTAGACTTCCTGCGACTGGCCGCCAAAACGAAAGCCAAACGGTTTCACCTAATGTCCACCTACGCGGTTTTCGACAGTGAAGAATACCACAATTACGAGGTGATAACTGAGGCACATTGCCCTGATATCCTGCCTCCTTTCGATCGAGGATATTCCAGAACAAAAGCTGTTGCGGAACAGGTTACGCAGCAAGCAATAGCCCAAGGTGTACCTGCTGCAATTTACAGGCTCCCTAACATCTCGGGCCACACAATCCACGGAATTTGCAACCTCAAGGACAGCATTTGGGCGTTCGTCAAATCGATGGTCATGCTGGAAGCCGTACCAGAAATAGTTGATCTGGACGAAACAATCGCCTTGCCCATGTCTCCTGCGAATTCAATAGCCGATGCGATCATCGAACTCATGGAGACAGATTGGAGCGCGGGGCGAAGGTTCCACGTTTTTCCTGAGCGTAAGGTTCCCTTGAAGACCTTTGTCGATCACCTGCGATACAGGGGTTATGATCTCGGTCGAGTAAGCCAGTCCCAATGGCGTAGCCGTGTTGCCGCCAAAAGGAAGGCTGACAAAAGTGCAAACGCATATCTTTGGGTTTTCGACGGCCACGGTGATTTTCGACGTCCGTTTAGGGCAACCTTTGATGTCAGCGTGCTGAAATCTAACGGAGGAGCCAAGGTGCCAACTTCACCGAGTGCGGCCGACATAGACAAATATATTGCCGTGATGGGAGCTATGAAATTCCTGCCCCAGCCCATTCAGTTCACTTCTTAGTTGTAATTTGAATTTACGGAGACTCTCAGACACACGAGTAAAAGGAGTACAAAACATGTGGGATGATGAGGAGGTCGATTATTTCATCGTAGTCAATGGTGAAGAACAGTACTCACTTTGGCCTGCCGGGAGTCGGCTGCCCGAGGGCTGGTCCATTGTGGGTGAACCGGGCAGCAAGCAGAGCCGACTGGAGAGGATCGCGGAATTATGGACGGATCTACGCCCCAGAAGTCTGAGAGAAACCAAAGCTGGTTAGGGATGATGGAGTGTGAGCGATGAAGATGGAGGCAGGATTTTGATAAATTTGGGCCGAGTAGCAACGCGTATTCAGGACGGTCGCGCTATGTCTGCGTTGTTGAGTGTGACCGTCCTGGGTGAATTTGGTGCTCTCCTTGTGACATTTGGTATCGCGCTCCACGCACTCAATGCAACGGGACAGGCAAGTATATTTTCACTGGTGCTTATCTCTGGTGCCTCTGCACTTATTGTCCTCTCGCCGGTTGCGGGACCATTGGTGGATCGGTTCAATCGGGGTCGTTTGTTTTGGCTGATTAACGGCATCCGGTTGTTCGTTAGCGTCGCGCTATATCTTTATGTACAAACAGCGCTGAATCCGATGGCGGCAGTCTATATCACAACATTCATATTGGCGTGCAGTGAAGCTTTCATGAACCCGCTGATCGCGAGTCTGATCCCTTCAATGCTGCCTAAGGACAGAGTGGTGAGGATGAACGCCATTCTGTTGGGATGTCGGCAAACTGCTGCAATTGCCGCACCGGCTGCCGGAGGCCTGCTTTACAGTCTAGGAAATATTCGAGCCGTTTTGATCTGCGCGAGTTTTATTCTTTTTGTTGCGCTCATTCTACAATTGCTTCTTCTGCGAGTTCCTGAAGGGGCGTCTAGAAATAGGCAAATGCCGACATTGTCCGGCATTTTGAAAGACTTCAAAGCCTCTGTCTCCTATCTCCTTGTCCGTATCCCGCACGTGTCACTGGCCGTAAACGGCTTTCTGTCGCACTTTTTGATTTTTCCATTTATGCTGCTTGCAGTGCCTTTCATGTATCTGAAGTTTTTTTCGGGCACGGAAGTCGAGCTCGGCACTGTCCAAAGCGTTTATGCGATCGGTGGAATCGCGGCTACACCTCTCGCGGTGCTGTTCGAAAAGGTTAGCAGGTCCAAAAACCTTCTTCTAGGAATCGTCGGGCTTCTGCTTCCCGCGGGCCTATATCTGCTGGCGTTAAACAGTAACGTGTCGGCTTGGTTGAGCAATAATGCTGGAGCACGCATGGCTGGCTTTGCTGTCGCTGGACTGCTCGTATATTTCTTCCTTTCCTACTATGTCACGTTCTTTCTGTCATTTTTTCAGACGGACGTGGAAGCGAACATGGTCGGACGTCTGCAGTCTCTATTGGTCGTGAATCATGGCTTTGGCCGCATCTTTGGTTTTGGGCTCTACGGACTCGCAATTGATCTCGACTTCCGACTGGCCTTCGCCATGTTTTTCGCGGGCGCTTTACTGAAAATTGCGGCGCATATCCCGTTTCTTCGAACTTATAGGGAATAGCAGTAAACTTTTGATTTTCCGGCGATTGTGAGAAGTGGGAGCCGCGGATGACGCTGAACTTCAGTGCTTCGAATGCCGAGAGGCAAATATGCGAAAGAGCTGCCGAGATATTCGGAACACCCGACCCGTTGGGAGATTACAACTTTCTCGAGGTCGGTGGCGACTCCCTTACGGCATCGCGATTGGTGGCGTGGATATGCGAACGATTTCACGTAGACTTCGAGGTGGTGTGGGAACAACTGGTTGAGGCAGATACCATCCGGCAATTTGCGCAAAGCGTCAAAGTCCCGCAGATCACCTCGATGGCGGTGCAGGCGGAGGTACGGGAGGATGAGAGTGATGCGCTTTCCTATGCGCAAAAAAGAATATGGTTCGCTGAGGCCTTTGAGCCGAACACCAGAGCCTATCATATTGTCACAATTTATCGCCTGAATGGGCAGTTCAATTTTGCCGTTTTCCGTGATGCTGTCCGGGCCATACTGCACGATCATGCGGCGCTTCGTACTGTTGTTGCTGCACGAGATGGTGAGGCCGTCCAGTCGTTCGATTCAGCGGCACCTTTGATTGATGAGCCTCTCGATCTTTGTTCGTCGTCGTTTGAAAGCAGTGAGGCGTGGATTGATGCTGTTAGTCGCCAGGACTTTGTTCTAGAGGGCGGTCCTCTTTTTGATTTTGCAGCACTAAGGATCGACAGCTTGACGCATGTTGTCGTGTTCAGGTTTCATCACCTGATCGCTGATGGCTGGTCGGTTCGTGTCTTCTTTGAAGAGTTGGTGCGCAGGTACAACGAACGTGACGTAGCTGAGAAAAGGGACGAGTTCTCAAGGGCGTCATACAGCGATTTTGTCGTGTCTGAGGAAAAGGACCTTTCTCCGGCTTATCTTACTGACGCGACTCGATATTGGGCGGGTCAACTCGCAGGCATCCCCGCTGATTTCAAAATATTCCCGGGGCGCCCCGATTCCACGAACGGTTTTACGACTGCTACAAGAAGCCTGAGTCTTGAAAATCAGGTTAGCACGGCGTTGCGCGACATTGCGCGGCAGGACAAAACTACACTTTATGCGATCATCTTGGCATTATTTTCGATCATAGCAATGCGGTTTTCCGGTGCTTCGGATCTGGTTGTCGGAACACCGGCCGCCAACCGGAGAAGGGCTGACTTTGACAGTGTTATCGGTTGCTTTATCAATATCCTGCCGGTTCGGCTACGCAACATTGTCAACAAGACATTTCGTGATGTTGTCGGCGAGGTCAGTGAACAGCTGTCGCGCGCGCTAAAGCATCAAGCCTTCCCGTTTCAAAAAATTGTTGAAGCCGTGAATCCCGAACGGCGGGCCGGCCGTAATCCGGTCTTTCAGGTCATGGTCAACGCGCAGGATGCGGGCCTCGCGGATTTACATCTTTCAGACCTTGAAATTGTGGAAATTCCAAATCCGAATGCAGACGCCAAGGTCGACCTTGGTCTCTATCTGTGGACGAGTGACCCTTCAATTCGAGTTCGCTTCGAATATCGCACGGACGTTTACTCAGCGGATCAAGTCGCACTCTTGGCTGACGCTTTCGAGACGCTTGTGCGCGGGGTCATCGCGTTTCCTGAAACGCCAGTGAATGCCCTCGGCCTTCTTTCTTCGTCTGTTCAGAGTAATATCGAGACGGTTGGCAGGATGGCGGAGCCTGCCGTTTTCTCCGAAGAGCGTTTGGACACGCTTTTCGAGAAGACGTGTGAGAGATACGGCCACTCTATTGCCGTGAGAACAAGTTCGCAGGCGGTCAACTATGAACAGCTTGGGACCGAAGTGGAGCGGCTATGCAGTCATTTCAAGCAATTGGGCGTTGGCCATGGGGATATCTGTGGCGTTTATTTAGGACGCTCCATCGACCTTGTTGCCGTAATACTGGCAATCTGGAAGACTGGAGCCGTTTATCTCCCCCTCGATACTGATTACCCACCGAGCCGGATCGAGCGCATGATGGATGATGCTGCATGCCAGATCGTCATCACAGATGACACCTACTGCGCGACATGTCCGAGTTCGAAGGTTCGCAGAATAAACGTTTCAAAGTTGAAAGAGATGTCTGATATTGCGCCCCCGAATGAGGACGCGCCTACTCGACTGAGTTCAGACCTTGCGTATATTCTATTCACTTCGGGATCCACGGGGCGACCAAAGGGGGTGATGGTCGAGCACCGAAACGCGGTCAACTATTTTCGCTACATCGTGGAAGAACGGGGTGTCGGGCCAGGAGATGTGGTCCTTCAGATCCCGCCGATATCATTTGATCCATCCATACGAGACATCGTAGGGGCGATGGTCGCAGGGGCAGAATTACGGTTTTTGAACCAGGCCGAGGCAAAGGACCCTGCCGCGATTTGTCGGGAGCTGGAAAATGGTGTGACGGCAATTTTAAGCATTACCCCCTCCCTCCTAGGCGCGGTCGTCGACTCTGTTGATGGTACCCTGTCATGTCCTGATCTACGAACAATCGGGATATCGGGGGAGGTCTTGCAGGTTGACCTGGTTAAGCGTTTGAGAAAGCGTTTTGGAGAACACTTCGATATTGTCAATCAGTACGGCCCCACGGAGTCGACGATGACTTGCGCGGCTTATGTGGTTCCCAAAGATGTTGCGTCAGGACCACTACCCATTGGTCGACCTCACAAGGGGTACAAAGCCTACATTCTCAATGAGGCCGGCCAGCTATGTCCATTTGGAGTGGTTGGCGACCTTTACCTTGGCGGGCTTGGGGTATCGCGCGGATATGTGGGTCGGCCTGATCTGACTGCAGACCGATTCGTCCCGAATCCTTTTAGTATTGGAGAGCGGTTTTATCGCACCGGCGATCGGTGCATGTGGAATACGGACGGAACGATTGTCTTTCTTGGGCGGATCGACCATCAGGTCAAGCTTCGCGGGTTCCGGATCGAGCTTGGCGAGATCGAGGCTGCGCTTCTTGAGCACCCTGGTGTGCGGCAGTCTGTGGTGATCCTGCGTGAGGACAATCCGGGCGACCGGCGTCTGGTGGGATATGTCGTGAGTGGCGATAACACGGCTGATGATATGGCTGCGCTCCGGGAGCACCTGAAGGCGCGGTTGCCGGATTACATGGTGCCTTCTTCTCTGGTCACGCTCGATGAGTTGCCGCTGACGCCAAATGGCAAGACAGACCGCAAGGCACTGCCGCAGCCCGACGGTGCACTCATGCACGCGGGTGAGCGAGTTGCGCCGACGACGCCGATGCAGGATGTACTGCTCGCGATCTGGCAGGATGTACTGCAGATCGAGGGCATTGGGATGACCGACAGCTTCTTTGATCTTGGTGGCCATTCGCTTCTGGCGATCCAGATCATTAGTCGTGTTCGCGCGGCATTCGACGTTGATCTGCCGATCCGCGCGCTCTTCGAGCATCCCACGATCGCTGCACTCGAAGGTCAAATTGGCAGAGCACGCCGACAGGAAACAGGGCATATCCTGCCGCCCTTGGAAGCACAGCCGCGTCCTGATCGGGTACCTGCTTCCTTTGCGCAGGAGCGACTTTGGATTCTCGATCAGATCAACGCCGTTGGTTCGGCTTATAACATGGTGCTGCCGGTGCGGCTGAGCGGCCCCCTCGACCTTTCTGCCCTGACGGGTGCTGTCCATGCCCTCGTGAATCGGCATGAAAGTCTTCGGACGCGGATAGAAACCTGTGATGGAGTTCCGGTCCAGGTCATAGACCCTCCCCCCACGACGGTAGATCTTGACATTGAACGGCTTTCGCAGAACAGCGAGAATCTGGTCCGCCGGCATATCCTTGCAGAGGCCAGTCGTCCCTTCGACCTTGCGACCGGTCCGCTCGTGCGTTTCAAGGTTTTTGCGTTGTCGGACACGGTTCATGTCCTGACGCTCGTCATGCATCATATCGTGTCAGACGGCTGGTCGACCGAAGTATTGTTCAATGAGTTGGGGCAGCTTTACGATGCCCTTGCGCAGGACAAGAAGCCCCAGCTGAGCGAACCAAAGCTTCACTATGCGGACCATACAATCTGGCAGCGCAGCTGGTTGCACGGGAAACTACTTGAGGATCAGTTGAGCTACTGGGCCGGACGTTTGGCGAATGGGCCTCCAGTGCTGGATCTTCCAACGGATCATCCCCGCCCCGCCGTGCAATCGTATGCCGGAGCCGTGCATCGGTTCGCTTTGGCGCCGGAACTCCTCAAACACCTGCAGTCCCTCGCGCGCCAGGAAAGTGTTACCGAGTTTATGGTCTTTGTCGCTGCGTTCGGCGTTATCCTGTCGCGATGGTCGAATGCGCCCGAGGTGGTGGTCGGAACACCTGTCGCGGGCCGAACGGATTCGAAGAGCGAGAGTCTCGTCGGCTTGTTCGTCAACACTCTGGCTTTGCGCATCGATTCGTCGGGTGATCCGGAGTTCCGGAGCGTATTGCATCGCGTACGCCAGATGTGTCTTGAAGCATATATGCATCAGGATGTGCCATTCGAGCGCATTGTTCAACATCTTCAGCCTGCACGGGATATGAGCCGGCATCCGGTCTTTCAAGTGATGCTTGCCATGCATAGCGTGGCCGAAGGAGAGCGGCAGTGCGCGGGCCTTGATCTGCAGCGCATGGATGTCGATCTCGGCAATGCGAAGTTCGACCTTTCTCTTCATTTGCTGAAGCGTGGCTCTCATCTTGAGGGCAAGATTGAATACGCCACGGATCTCTTTGATGATGCGACGATTGTGCGGCTGGCCGAGCAGTTGCTTGTGTTCCTGGAAGAGGCGACGGCTGCGCCTGACCGAAGGTTGTCGGAACTGTCGCGGCTTCCGGAGCGTGAGATTGCGCTTCTGGACAGCTGGAATGAAACTGCCGGCCCTCCACCCGCAGAGGCCGCCCTGCATCACATGTTCGAAGCTCAGGCTCTAAAGCATCCCGACAAGATTGCGGTGAAGACGCATAGCGCATGCCTGACATATTGCGATATGAACGCTGCCGCCAACAGACTAGCTCGACTTCTCCGGAACTTTGGGGTGGATCAGGAGGTCCGTGTCGGCGTCATTGCTTCCAGGCGCCTCTCCTTCGTAATCGCTCAACTCGCAGTTTTAAAAGCGCGCGGTATGTTTGTGCCGCTCGACCTGACTGTTCCGTTTGAAAGAACGCGATACATTCTTGATGATGCCAAGGTCAACATCGTAGTTGGCGATAAGGACGATCTGGAAAATTTCAAAGGCATAATAAACCATCTGGTGCCTTTAGAGATCAGTCCAAGGGCGGCTTCGGACGCAGAAAACCTAGACCTGTCCAGTGAGCCGTCTGCCGGCGCTTATATTATTTATACATCGGGGTCGACAGGCAAGCCCAAGGGCGTGATCGTCGAACATCAGAGTATCATAGCATTATTGTCTGAGACGAAAAGACGCTTTGCGCCCACGCCAGCAGATGTTTGGACGATTTTTCATTCCTTTGCCTTCGATTTCTCGGTTTTCGAACTATGGGGTGCGCTTGCGACTGGGGGCAAAGCGGTTATTGTTTCTTACAAGACATCCAGATCACCGACTGAGTTCATTGATCTGTTGGTAGCAGAGAGGGTGACTATTCTTTCGCAGACCCCTTCGGCATTCTACAGATTGTTGGACTTCATAGAGATTGGGGATGAGCGGCTAAAACGTACGAAGCTCAGAACCATTGTTTTCGGGGGCGAAGAGCTGGAATTTTCCCGCTTGGGTAAATGGTACACATACTTCGGTGGCTATTCTCCGGCAATGGTGAATATGTACGGAATTACCGAGATCACTGTGCATGGTACGTATCATCGTATCGCCGTCAATGATCTTGCCCCTCCTCTTTTAAGCAAGGTTGGCAAGCCGTTATCGTATCTAAAGTTCCACATCCTCGACCGTTATTTAAACCGTGTTCCGATAGGAGTGCCCGGTCAAATTTATGTCGCGGGTGCTGGTTTGGCGCGAGGCTATATCAATCGGCCCGATCAGACCGCGGACCGGTTTGTCCCGGACCCGTTCGGTCCGCCTGGCAGCCGGATGTACAAGACGGGTGATCTCGGCCGCATGTTGCCCGACGGAACGATTGTCTTTCTTGGGCGGATCGACCATCAGGTCAAGCTTCGCGGGTTCCGGATCGAGCTTGGCGAGATCGAGGCTGCGCTTCTTGAGCACCCTGGTGTGCGGCAGTCTGTGGTGATCCTGCGTGAGGACAATCCGGGCGACCGGCGTCTGGTGGGATATGTCGTGAGTGGCGATAACACGGCTGATGATATGGCTGCGCTCCGGGAGCACCTGAAGGCGCGGTTGCCGGATTACATGGTGCCTTCTTCTCTGGTCACGCTCGATGAGTTGCCGCTGACGCCAAATGGCAAGACAGACCGCAAGGCACTGCCGCAGCCCGACGGTGCACTCATGCACGCGGGTGAGCGAGTTGCGCCGACGACGCCGATGCAGGATGTACTGCTCGCGATCTGGCAGGATGTACTGCAGATCGAGGGCATTGGGATGACCGACAGCTTCTTTGATCTTGGTGGCCATTCGCTTCTGGCGATCCAGATCATTAGTCGTGTTCGCGCGGCATTCGACGTTGATCTGCCGATCCGCGCGCTCTTCGAGCATCCCACGATCGCTGCACTCGAAGGTCAAATCATTGTCGCACCTAAAATAGGGCTGGAACCGGTTGGTTCGCTGCCTCACATGCCAGCGTCGCTCTCGTTTGCACAAAGCCGACTATGGTTCTTGCACAAACTCCTTGGACGCAGTGAAGTCTACAATATTCCAGTCGCAATACATTTGCATGAGAGTATTGACGTTGCGATAATGAGAGCCGCATTTTTGGATGTGCTGAATAGACATGATATCTTGCGGAGCATCTTTGTCCTGGAAGATGAGGAGGCTGTGCAGAAGATATTCGACCTTGATCAGGCTACCCCTGCCATCGGACATTTTGTGCTCAAGGAAAATACGGCCGAGGCCATAATAAATGGTCTCAAGCGGTATGAGTTCGACATTTCAAACGAAATACCGATTAAATTGGACATCATTGAAGTGTCTCCAAACCACTTCATTCTCGTTATCGTTTGTCATCATATTGTTTCAGATGGTAATTCTATTTCCCTGATAGTGAGGGATCTATTCGATGCTTACGACGCCCGGGGGAGGGGGGAAAGCCCTTTCAACGCGCCCCTCCCGACGCAATATGCTGACTTTGCGCGGATACAGCGCAGACTGCTGGGTGATCCTGTAGCGCCTTCGCGTGTGCTGGAGACGCAACTTGAGTTTTGGCGCGCTACCCTGCGCGGCATACCTGGACATCTGGAATTGCCGGTCGATCGTCCAAGGCCAGTCGTTGCAACAAACAAAGGTAGAGTATACTCGTTTCAAATACCCGGGGAGACTCACCGACGACTGCGAAAGGTGTGTGCAAATCACCGCGCCAGTGTCTTCATGGGGCTGCAGGCAAGCCTTGCGGTATTACTTACATCATTTGGCGGCGGCGACGATATCGTTTTCGGTAGCCCGCTAAACGATCGTAAGGGCAAAAATCTGGATGATGTGGTGGGTCTGTTTGTCAACACGATTGTGTTACGCACAAAAACGGACGGGAATCCATCATTCGACGAGTTAGTCGGCCGGGTAAGGACTTGCAACTTAACGGCGTATGAAAATAGCGATCTGCCGTTCGAATATCTGGTCACAACCCTGAAGCCCGAACGATCACTTTCTCACCATCCAATCTTTCAGGTAATGATTGCCTATCAGGGAGAGGTCAACTTGAATCCGCAGCGTCGTGCGACAATTGCCCAAGCGGCATTTCTGAGCACGGACACGGCAAAATTCGATCTTTCGTTCGTTTTTCAAGAGGTAGACGACGGAGATAAATCTACCTCTCATCTTGAGGGCAAGATTGAATACGCCACGGATCTCTTTGATGATGCGACGATTGTGCGGCTGGCCGAGCAGTTGCTTGTGTTCCTGGAAGAGGCGACGGCTGCGCCTGACCGAAGGTTGTCGGAACTGTCGCGGCTTCCGGAGCGTGAGATTGCGCTTCTGGACAGCTGGAATGAAACTGCCGGCCCTCCACCCGCAGAGGCCGCCCTGCATCACATGTTCGAAGCTCAGGCTCTAAAGCATCCCGACAAGATTGCGGTCACCTATGGTGCAAGCTCGTATCTTTATCATGATCTCGATCAGCGCGCCAACCGTCTTGCTTTCTATTTAAGAAGGGCCGGTATCGGCGCTGATGCTGTCGTGGCGATATACCTTGAGCGGTCGTTGGAGATGATGGTTGCGCTTCTTGGCGTGCTCAAGGCTGGCGCCGCCTATCTGCCATTGGATCCAAGAGACCCTGAGGATCGGCGTGCTTATATGTTGCAGGACGCGCGTGCTTCTTTTGTCCTGACGCAACGTGCATTGTATGCTTCGATGCCGGCGGATGCGCCACGAGTGCTGGTGATGGATGAAGACTGGCCGCTGATCGCGCCCGAACTGGGTGAGCGTGAGCAGCGTGGTGTGGTGGCGGCCGATTTGGCCTACGTCCTCTATACGTCCGGATCGACAGGTCGGCCGAAAGGTGTGGGTGTTACCCACGCAAGCGTTTGTGCTGCGATCGATCATTTCTCTGATGTTTTGCGCCTCGGCGAGGAGGATACGGTTCCTGCGATCACGCGCCTGTCGTTCGACATCTCCGTTCTGGAACTGTTGATGCCGATTTGCAAAGGGTCGAGCATTAAACTCTTCCCGGCCGACGCCGGTGTGGATGCACAGGCGTTGGCGCAGCATCTCGCGGCGGTTGATGGGCCATTGGTCATTCAGTCGACGCCGCCGCTCTGGAGCCAGATCGTTAGAACTGATCACTGGCCTGCTATCGCTTCCAGAAGCCGCATTCTGTGCGGCGGCGATGCACTTGATGCGGAGCTTGCCAGAGAGCTTTTGGATGCCCAGCGCGCGCTGAATGTTTACGGCCCAACGGAGGCGACAATCTGGTCTTCAGAGTGGCCGATCTCGGTTCAGGGCATCGCTAAAACTCCAATCGGAAAGCCTATCCGTAACACGCGGATCCACATCCTCGACCGTTATTTAAACCGTGTTCCGATAGGAGTGCCCGGTCAAATTTATGTCGCGGGTGCTGGTTTGGCGCGAGGCTATATCAATCGGCCCGATCAGACCGCGGACCGGTTTGTCCCGGACCCGTTCGGTCCGCCTGGCAGCCGGATGTACAAGACGGGTGATCTCGGCCGCATGTTGCCCGACGGAACGATTGTCTTTCTTGGGCGGATCGACCATCAGGTCAAGCTTCGCGGGTTCCGGATCGAGCTTGGCGAGATCGAGGCTGCGCTTCTTGAGCACCCTGGTGTGCGGCAGTCTGTGGTGATCCTGCGTGAGGACAATCCGGGCGACCGGCGTCTGGTGGGATATGTCGTGAGTGGCGATAACACGGCTGATGATATGGCTGCGCTCCGGGAGCACCTGAAGGCGCGGTTGCCGGATTACATGGTGCCTTCTTCTCTGGTCACGCTCGATGAGTTGCCGCTGACGCCAAATGGCAAGACAGACCGCAAGGCACTGCCGCAGCCGGCTCAACCGCGAATAACCAGAACACATGAAAGGCCGATCGGGGAAATCGAGGTCAGCTTGTCATCAATCTTGTCGCAACTGTGCCATGTCGAAACGGTGGGACGGCATGATAATTTCTTCGATCTTGGGGCGAATTCGCTCATGCTGGTGTCGCTGCAAGACAGGATCGAGAGAAGCCTTTCCGTTACTATCAAAATTATTGATCTTTTCCGTGAGACGACCGTTGCAAAACTCGCAGCTCATATAAGTGCACTTCGGAATTTAGAGGATGTGTCTCCGGCGCGTAAATTGATTCCGGCTGAAGTCTGCGACGATATTGCTGAGCGCGTCGGTGTCATGGAAGGTGATGAGGTTCACGGGATCGGAGAAAGCGGTTGGTTTGCCGCAATTTCAGCTGCTCGCGTAGCTCAGACGGATGCTCGCATATGGATTGTCGATAGGTTCCTCAATACTGAAAACCTTCGGAAACATGCCGTTCTGGAAGGCGTGAATTTCAGCTTAGAAGAAGGATTGCCTGCGGTGGAGGCCTTTAAGCGAGACCGTACAAACTGGATTTTTTTCAGCTCCAATCAGGATCTTGCCGCTTCTGGGATTCAGGAGGTTCTGAAAGGCCTTGGTGGGATCCGGTTGGTGTTGATCGAAACTCACCGCACGCTGACAGAGCGCAGTGTACAAAAGTCTTTTGAAACGGATGGATATTTAGTAACAGTGATAGACGTATGAAACAGTTGGTGCCGTTTCGCTAAAGAGAGCACCCTTACGTTGGAGGTGAGTTGGCGCCGTTAAGGGCGTTGTTGCATCGGTCGATGAATGACCGGATTCCAGTCTTTGATGCTGTGTCTATGCGGTAGCTGTCACGCACCGGACGGATTTCGGGCGCGCGCATGCCAGCATTCGATTGAGGATGGTGCAGCCGATGGCGACTTCCGTCTGTTGGGCGGCGAATGAGCGTGCCCTCAATCGGGGGCCAATGATCGACTTATAGCGACCGATCGCGGTCTCGACCAGAGATCGCTTGCCGTAGTCGGTAGCAGCCTGCCATTTCATCCGCCCATCGGCGTTGACCGCCGCGATATGAAGGTCTCGTTGACGAGAGAGATTTGTGTCTGGCCGTTCAACCGCATTGGCGCGTGGCGGAATGACCACCACAGCGCCGGCGCTATGTCTGCTGACGGCGTCGTAGGTCGGGTTGCCATCGTAAGCCCCATCGGCCGTAAACTGGCCGATGGGGTTGTCGATCTGGTCGAGCAGCACCCCAACCTGCGAAGCGTCGCCGGCATCCTGGTCGGTCATGACGTGAGCGACGATCTCGTCGCTGTCGGCATCCAGCGCCAGGTGCAGTTTCCGCCATCGCCGACGGGACTTGGCGCCATGCTTCTCTTCCAGCCATTGGTCGGCGCCGTAGACCTCCAACCCGGTGCTGTCGACCAGTATGTGAAGCGGACCATCCGGCAGAGACTGGCGATTGCTGCGCCTTGTGGGCGGGCTCCAGGTTCTCGCCCGACGACTAAGTGTTGTGTGGTCAGGCGCTGGCAGGTCCAAACCCATCAGGGCAAGTACGGAGCTCAAAAATCCTTCGGT
>NZ_BAYX01000015.1 GCF_000696095.1 Rhizobium rhizogenes NBRC 13257
CCACCGCTGCTGGCGAGTACGATGTTGCCATCGGCGGCAGCCGTTGCAGCGAAATCGACGCCGGAGACGATGGTACCGGCCTTGATGCTGGAGCCGGCAACACTGATGTCGCCGCCACCAAGGACTTGACCATTAATGTCCACGCCACCGGTTGCGCCAGAGAGGGTAATACCCTTGTGACCGGTAACCGCGTTGGC
The DNA here is from genome assembly GCF_000696095.1 of Rhizobium rhizogenes NBRC 13257. GTDB lineage: Bacteria > Pseudomonadota > Alphaproteobacteria > Rhizobiales > Rhizobiaceae > Rhizobium > Rhizobium rhizogenes. The sequence goes on from NZ_BAYX01000015.1 coordinate 198, forward strand.
GGAGATCGATGCCGCATGGGCGTCGATGGCACCGGCTGCCTGTAGGGTCGGCGCCGCAAGGGCGCCATTGACTGCGATGGTCAGATCCCCGGCCTGGCCGAGAACGATATTGCCACTGGCCGCATTGGTGGCGTCGAAGTCGATGCCAGCAACGACCGTCTGGGCGGACAGGCTTTGACCGGTGATCAGCACGTTGCCCGCGCCAAGAATCTGGCCCGCAACGGTGGTTGCACCGTCAACGGTGATATCGCCATGGGCCGTGACGCTATCAGCGCTGATGGTCGAACCGGCGGCAGAGAGATCGCCGGCCGAGAGCAGCGTGCCAGCATCGATCTTGCCCGATGATGTCAACGAAACATCGCCGCTTGTCGTCTGGACGATGGTGCCATTGGCGGCCGCTGTTCTGGCAAAGTCGACACCGGAGACGATCGTGCCGGCTTTGATGCTCGCGCCGGAGATGTCGACACTACCGCCGCCAAGCACTTGACGAGTAACATCCACGCCCGCGGCAGCCGTGCTGGAAAGAGTGAGGTCCTTATGGCCGGTGATGGCATCGGCGGCAACCGAGGCGCCACTGATATCAATGACGCCGGCTGCTTGTATGGTCGGCGCCGTAACCGCGCCATTGACTGCGATGGTCAGATCCCCGGCCTGGCCGAGAACGATATTACCCCCTGCCGCATTGGTGGCGTCGAAGTCGATGCCAGCAACGACCGTCTGGGCAGACAGGCTCTGGCCGCTGATCCAAACATTGCCGGCGCCAAGAATCTGGCCGCTTATGTCCACGCGACCGCTCGCGGTCGTCGTGCTGGAGGCACCATCAAGCGTCAGATTGCCATGCGCCGAGATATTGTCGGCGGTAATGTTCGCGCCACTGGCATCAAGATTGCCTGCCGACAAAAGCGTATCGGCGCTGAGCAAGCCCGCGGCGGCAAGCGTCAGATTGCCGGTTCCCGTTGTCGTCGGGCCAAGGGTAATGCGGCCGCCCGCCGCATCGGTGGCGGCGATGTCGACACCCGAGACGATGGCGTCGGCCGCGATAGTCGGGCCGGAGACGCTGACATTGCCCGCACCTAGGATCTGGCCGGTAACGGCAGTGGCGCCGGAAAGCGTGATGTTCTGATGACCGGTGATGGTATCGGCGGTGATCGTCTGACCGGTGGTATTGATAGCGCCGGCTGCCAAGATGGTGCCTGCCTGGATGGCGCCAAGACTATCGTTGACAGTGAGATCGCCGCTATTCGCCACCACGATATTGCCGCCAGCCGCCTTGGTCGCTGCAAAGTCGACACCGGACGCAAGAAGACCGGCACTGACACCATTGGCGTTGCCATTGATGGTTATGTCGCCGGCTCCAAGCAATTGGTTGGCGACACGAACGCCGCCATCGATGCCGACATTGCCGTGACCTGTCAGAGTGTTTGCCTGCAGCAGTGCTGACCGAGCATTCAGATTACCGGCCGACAGCAGCGTGCCGACCACGATATTGCCGGTCGTGGCGGTCAAATCGAGCGTGCCGGTCGGACCGACAGCGAGAGTACCGCCAGCCGCATTGGTGGCGGCAAAATCGACGCCGGAGGCGATGGCACCGGCCTGGATAGCCGCGCCTGAGATCAGGACGTTGCTGCTCCCAAGAATCTGGCCACTCACATTTGTAGCGGCGTTAACGGTGATCGCCCCATGCGACGTGATGTTGCTTGATGTCAACGAGGCTGCGGTCGCCGTGAAATTACCGGTAGTCTGGATGTTCCCGGCCGTCATATTGCCGGTCGCACTGGTGCTGAGGCTTCCAGCCGACAGCAGATTGCCGGTGGCAATATTGCCACCCGTTGCTGTCAGGCTGAGGTTCCCGGCTGAGCCGAGCACGACATTGCCATTGGGATCGGCGCTGGTGGCGGCGACATTGATGCCTGAGACCGCCATGCCGGTCGAGATCGACCGGCCGGTGGCGCTGACATTGCCTTGCGCCAATACATTACCGGAAACCGCGATATCCAACCCAGCGGTCAGCGCGATATTCTGGTTGCTCAGCAGTGAGCCTGCCGAGATCGAGCCGGCCGTGGCGGTCAGATTGAGATCGCCGGTACTATTGGCAGCACCCGCAATCGCGATATTGCCGGAGGTCGCCGAAAGCGTCGCCGCGCCATTGCCTGCTGTGACACTGCCGGCGGCAATGCCGCCGCCCGAACTCATCTGCACCGTCGTGCCACTGTTGACGTCACCTGAGACGCTCAAGAGGCCTGTGCCGCTTGCAAGCACGATATCGCTGTCGGCGGCCACCGACTGCAGGGTGATGCCTTGATCGGCCTGAACGACGACCTTCTGCTTCGAACTGACCTTGGCGGCGGTGACTTGTCTCTTCGAGGTGATGGTCACACCCTGGCTGCCCGAGGCATTGCCGATCGAGATCTTGCCATCAGCCGATAGCGACAGCTCACCGGCATTGGCGGCCATATCGCCGCTCATCTTGACGCCGGCGCCTTTCTCGGTGACGACGACCTTGATGCGGTCGGCCTGCATGGCGCCAAGGGCTGAGCCGTCGATCGCATATTCCGGCGTGCCGGAGGTGGCGGTCAGCGCCGTCGCCTCGCCAGTGGCATAGTTGTATTGGCTGGCGCCGCCGGTCAGCCGCAGGGTCTTGCCGTAGATCGGCGCATTGACGTGGATATTGCGGGCAACGACGTCGAACAGGTCGACGGCACCAGGAGCAGCCGCGAGATTTGCCCCTGCCCCTTCGAAGGTGACATCGCCGCCGTTCACGGTAAACCCGGTCAGGCTGCCATCAGCGCCGATATTGGGCACACCGGTTGTCAACGTCGCATGCGGCGTATTGATGAAGCCGCAGCCCGAGCAAGTCAGGCCATTTGGATTCGCTATGATGACGTCTGCCCTGCTCCCGAACACTTCCGTTGGGCCGTTAAGTGCAGACCGGTTCCCACCGGTCACCTCATTGAGGATGACCGAAGCGGGGTTGGAGCTGTTGAGGTTCGGGTTACCGGGCGTGGCACCACCAAGATTAGACGTGCCGACTTCGCCTTTGAAGTTGTTGAGGATCAGGCCCGGCGTGCCGACATTGAAGTCCGAAAATTTGTTGTGAGACAGACCAGCCCCGTTCGGGGTGACGATGTCGATCAACGGTACGCCGTTCGGGGCAGTCCCTACGCCCGGCTGATTGGCAGCTGGTGCTGCCGTGCTCGCCGAAACCGACTGGGCGTTGGCGATTGTCGGTTGCAATACCAGGAGGCTGCTCAGCGTCAGGGCAAGTGCCTTGTGCGCAAGGCGCACGAACCGATGAACGATGTCGTCCGCAGCCGACTGCGAGGAGGCCCATTCTCTGGACGACTTGCCAGACCCCTGGCGCGGATGTTTGCCCATGATACGTTCGCCCTTCTGAGGTCGGGCTACGTCCGCGGCTCTCGCCCGACTATGTAGCCTACATCTCACCTCGCCCAGGCCGCGTCATGCGGCACATATTGAAGATTTTTCTTGATCGACTTGGTGGCGAACGTCAATTGCCACACGGATAAAGGGAGCCAACATTGGGAATGTTCGCGTGAGCTTGGTAAAGACCGTGTGAATTTTACACCAATGACTATATGCAATGCGGAGAGACACGCATCACGGATGGTTCACCGCGGGTGCTTTAGGTCCTGCGGCGCGGCGATGGAGGGCGGGCCACGACGCGATGCTCGAGCACAAAGCTGGGGCCTTGATCGCTCAGCACGCCGGACAGACGGCTGAAACGTCGGCAGGCGTCGCAACGGCACAAGCGGTCGCCGGTATCCGAAACAAAGCCACGATAGTGCATGTGATCCGCCACCCCGCAATGCGGGCATCCGATATCGGGCCGAATCTCCATGCCGAGCCGAACTTTTGCCTCCCAGTAGCCGGTCGGATCGAGGTGCAGGATCCATTGCCGCATGCGCTTGATCCAGCGGGTGACCGTCACCGCCTTGACACTCAGGATCGCGGCGGCGTCCGTGACCGGCCGTTGCTGCGATAGCAGTCGGACGAACTGCGGAAAGTTGTTAAACTTCAACCCCGCCAAGGGTGTGCCAGTTGTGCGCCGGAAATGCACGTCGCAGGAAACACACCGGAACACCGGCAGGACCGGCTTTGGATGGGCGGCGCGTGTGGCCAGTACCGTCTCATCGCCTTGACAATGCGGACAGCGCGGCGGTTCTTCAGACAGCGAGAATATCTCGTCAAGCTGGCTTTGCAGCCAGTCACTGAAAGCCTTGTCTTCCGTATCAGGAATGGGCCGATAGTGCCCCATCCGCGGCATCATCGGGTCGAATACGCGTTTGGGGGGTGCCGTTATCGTCATGACATCATTTCTATCGGCCGGTCATGAACGCGTCCATATCGGCAGGAAGGATATCCCATGCAGACTTGTTCTTCACCGTGGCTCTTACTCATCACGGTGTAGAGGAAGTCTCGAAGAGCAGGCTCGCACCCCTTTATCGATGGTGGCGGCCGGTTTCCAGAGCAAGGAACATGCTTCAGACCGTTCGTGTCCTGACCATGATGCTGGCAGAGCGGTCGTTAGCGATTATTCCAGCTAACGCAGGGCCGCAGCGAGTGTCCGAAAGGGAGGCCCGCTAGTACCAGCGTCGCATTGATCTGAGCGGACCTCCTGCCAAGTTGGGGACTATGGCAGAGCCACACTGCCATTCGCCACGTGGAAATCACCCCCCGAGAACTGGGGAGGCCCGGCAAGATCTCTCAAAATGGCATGCTGGGCCTCGTTTGGCCGCAACGCCTTACGGCGCCCGCAACATGACGCGCTGCGTTGCTTCAATCATTCGCAAAAGACGCCAGCCCCAAGGGCGATGATGCCTTTTTCAGAAGATGCTGCGATATGGCACGCGTTAAGACGTCTTCTGGCTAACGCCTTGAAATTTCGAGGCGAGCAAGGCGCAACACAGTGCTGGGAGAAGGCCGAAACAACCGAGCTCAAAGATCGATGGCAAGTTGCGGCTCAAGGGCGTCCATAATAGCAGGCTGGCCGACGTGGTTGTGGCGATATACCCGGAAAACGGCGAAACCAGCAGGAATGCTCGTGCGCTCATTGTATCCCTTAGTGGCAGCATAAATACCAAGTGGATCGCAACCGGCAACATACCGACGACAGCGGCAATTGGAATCGCGACTATGGCAACCGGCAGTACGTCCTGAAACGAACGGAGGAAAAGCAGTGCGACCAGAATGTTGATCACCGCAATCTGAGGGCCGAATGCGAGGTTGTACAGAACAAAAATGCGCGTTTGGTGTGTCATTACGTGTCCACCCCGGCAACTACCGCAAAACGAGAACCACTTGAAGTTGTTTAAACCCTGAGATCAAGCCAAGGTGGACGCTGTTCAGGTGCATCTCCCTACTATTCTTCTACCAGGCTTTCAATCAGCGACAGAAGCCTGCTCCTCAGGGGGAGCAGCAGGATATCCTCAATCAATCGCCCACCTTCAGCGGTCGCGAGATCCGCGATGCGCTCGTCAATCTCGGATGCGACCTGACTTGGGTCCCCGCGAGCGGGTCAGGAAGCCCCTCGAAAAACCGCGCGACGGGTATCCGCAGGTAATCAAAATTGGGGATTGACCGTTTAACTCGATGGTAATGTTGTCCTAACAATTGTTCAGTTGCAGCAATGGAAATAAGTTCTACGGATGCCTGCAAAGCGACCTTATCAAGGTTCGCCGGTTGGCAGATATTGAGTTGTTCAGATTGCCGGCCATTTTTTTGCGGCTGCGAAAACGGGATAGTGAATTGCGCGCTACATTATTGGCTGCTGCCGGGCTCGCTGCCTCCGTCCTATTTCTATGGAGTGCCACCGCGTATGCCGGGCGCGGCGATCTCCCGGCGTCGCTAGTGTGCGCAACCGTCTCCGAGTGCACAAAGCAGATCGATACGATCAAGGACCCGACTAGGCTTGCTCAAGCGCTCACTGATCGGTGCCGAGCCTTGTTCCTTGCCAATCCGATGCAGGAAGCTACAGACGATTGCGACAGGGCAATTGGGTTGAATCCAAGCCAAATCTCCGCTTACGAAATTCGTGCGCAAATCAAGAAATTCGCCCTCGTCTCGGCTCGAGATCCAGTCAAAAAACAGCAACTCGCGAATGAGGCAGAGGCTGATTTTGAAAAGCTTGTGGAGATCGGGCCTGATCAGGTACGCTCCCACCTGTTGCGCGGCGAGTTTTTTCTCTTCAAAAAGCAGTATGCATTGGCACTGTCAGATTTTGACAAGGCGGCGGCTCTCGATCCCGAAGAGCCTCTCGTCTATCTGCTCAGAAGCCGCACTTATCACGGGCTCGGCAATGATGATCTTGCCTTAAATGATGGCGCCGCATTTCTAACCATGGCACCTCCCAGCGCAGACATCCTGACCATGATGGCCGAGATCCATCTCAGCCGAAAGGATCTGAAGCAGGCGCTTAACCTTGCGGATCAGGCCTTAGTCGCCTCCGGTAAGAGCGATGAACTGAATTGGGAACGGAACAAGGCACTGACCCTGCGTGCTCGTATTAATCTTGAAACCGGCGACAAGGAAGAAGCAAAACAGGATTTTATGGCGGCGCTGGCCAGCTGGCCCAACGACACGGATGCTCGGGCCGGACTAGAATCGCTTCTCCAGAAGCCGATTTACACGGAAAAGGACTGCACAAGTGCGGCCATGGTAAAGGGTCGTCAAGGTGATTTGAATGCGATTGAGATTTGTTCGGAGGTCTTGGATATATCCGAGAGTGGCGTTGCCTTGGAGCAACGAGCGGCGCTCTATTTCTCAACGGGGCAATACGACCTTGCGGCGGCGGACTACACCAAGCTGATCGAAGCAGATCCGAATTTCCTGGGCTATTACGGCCTGAGGGCCCTTGTGCATCGTGCCGCCGGCCGGCCGGATCTGGCTTTGACCGATCTTAATCGGCTCTTGACTGGCGACTCCCACTCCAAGGCTTCGGAGCAAATGAATTTGCTCTTGCGGGCAGAGATCGAGATCACTTTGCGCAAGGACGATGACGCTCTGCGAGATATCTCCAATCTATTGAAGCCGGACGCTCGAATTCCCCGCGCATTGACGCTTCGGGCCTGGGTCGAGGCTCGTCGAGATCAATTTACTGAAGCAAAGGCCGATATCGATGCTGCCCTTGCGATAAATGCCAAGCTCTATCAGAAGCAAATCGCCAAGGTACAAGACGCTGTTGCCCGACAGTCACGAGAGGAGGCAGAAACCGCTTTTGCGGAGGTGTTTAGGGAAAACTAATGCTCCGCAGCAGGCTTTTCGACGGCTCCAGCCACGGCGGGCCGCCGCCGCCCTCTGGATGTTGATATTCACTGTTTCGCGTCCAGCAAATTCACGACACATCTAACTGACAGCATCACTGCCTCTGGTAATGCCAGAGGTCTCAACACAGCTAGCATCCCGAAGGAAGACCCTTGAAACGTTTAGTCATTGCACCTGTATTATTGGCACTAATGTCTTTGAGTGCCTGTGAAACCACGTCCCCATCCAACTCAGCATCAAGATCAACCTCCGATGCTTGCGGTGCCTCTCGATATCAAAAGTTGGTAGGAGGTCCATCTTCCGCGACAACGGGGCTAAAAATACCCGGAGATTCACGACACTACGGAAGTGAAGAACGGGTCGCTACCGATACCCCTACGCGCTTGAATTTCGTCCACAGCGGCACTGCGGTCCAGTCCGTGACTAATCCGAAATCCAAGGTGATACGCGTATTTTGCGGATGAAAGCCGATAGGCTAGAAGCAAGTATCCTATTCTGTGAAGCCGCTCGGCCAGCCGCTAGTCGATGGGCCGGGCGAAGCAAAAGGCTGCGCGTCGCCGGCGGCCGGGACGGTTGATTATCGTCCCGATCTGACCCTCTTTGTCACTTTCGCATACCCCTACGCGGGCAAAGAAAAGCGAATGAATCTAACAAATGGGAAGTTTCTGCCTAGGTCAGAGTTAGATGCGCAACGGGTTCATTCTATGCCAGAAATCGGCCGCTTATTTCAAGAAAGGTGGGGTCTGGCCGGCATTCCATTGTTTCATGACACCCAATATCGCGGCTTGCATACACATAACTTTTGCGGTGCCTTCATTTGAAACTCCGGCACACTGCTTAACTGCATAGAGCACGAGCTTATGGCTCTGCTCCTTTGTCATCGGGCGTGAGGCTTCACCATCCGTTGCCTTTCGGAAGCCTTGTTGCGTTTGGGCACATCCAGAAAGAAAACTCGCCAGCGTTCCGAGTCCGACAACAGCCAATAATGTAAGGCGCATTTCACTATCCCGTTTTCGCAGCCGCAGAAAATGGCCGGCAATCTGAACAATTCGATTTTTTGTCAACCCATGGACCTTGATAAGGCATCTTTGCTCGTCTCAACGCTCCAACTTATCCCCTCGCCAAGTCATACCTCGCGGCTTGGCTAATGGCACCAGACCGCTAAGTGAGGTGACATGGTGAAAGTGGCCCGCATCGGCAGGCAGGATATCCAATGCAGACGCATTCTTGCTCCGATTCTTCGGTTATCCTTGAGACTGCAAACGACAGCCTCGACGAGCTGGCAACGGTCACGGACTCGCCTGTTTCTTTCTTGGCCCAAGAACCATATCGCTGATCTCGGCGATGATGCCGTCCACGATTCGAGTCACGATTAGGTTTGTCGAATTCTGCGATTGCAGAATTGAGGTGGCGATCTCGAGTTCGGCGGTCGCCTCATCCTTGCAGCCGGCATGAAAATGCGCGAGCCCCCTGAAGGCGGCGTTCAAACAACGTCTTATATCACTACCGTCTTCGGCTTCGGCCAATAAAGTCAGGGCCTCTTCATGGCGCCCGAGGCGGGAGAGCGCAGCACCGCGAGTACTTTTCAAGGCGGCAAGCTCGGGTGCAAGCAAGAGCGCTTTCTCCGTCAGCCGATCGAGATAGGCGGCATCGCGTAGTCCCTTGCCCGCAAGGATATGAATGGCGATGCTATCCATAATGAGGAGCTGCTCACTGCGCGAGGGTGTGGTGGAGAGCTCACGCTCTAAGGCAGCGACTTGCTGCTCAGTGAGAGGTTGGCGCAAGCTGTTGATTTCCAGGAGGAGATAGAAGATCTGGTCCGCCCGGCGACTGGGCGCAGGCTCTTCAGTACCCGCATAGGCTCTCAACGCGTTGCGATAAATCTGCCGGTGGCCTGCAAGGAAATCGTTCTTCGTCCACGCGATTTGCCATAAAGCCAACATATCATTCGCTGTACGCTCGTTATAGAGCCTCGTGTAATGCGGCATCAGATTGGAGAAGATCATCAGGACCTGAAATGCCAGGGCGGGAAAGAGCGCGACCCTGACGGCATCTGCATCACTCCCAAGCCGCAAGGCAACGATCAGGGTGGAGAACCAGGCAAGATCCACCACTGGCCCGGCAGCATAGAAAAGCAGCCGCGCCGCTTTAAGGAGGCGCAACTGAGGAGTACCCCTTACCCTACCGCCAAATGGGATAATCCCAACGAGAACTTCCGGTCCAAACCGTCGCGTGCGAAAGATCGTCGGACCTACGCCGAGACGAATTTCGTGTATCTGCATCTTCATGCTGTGGCCGGCCAGCGCATGGCCCATCTCATGCAGGGTGAGACTTATCCAGGGGCTGACGAGGAGAGAGAAAATGAACACAACAAACACGTTAAGATATTTTCCGTTGGTTTCGATGGGACTTAGAGGAGTTCCTTGACGAGTGAACCTGCGGCAGGCAAGTGTCCCGGTTCATCGGTTTCCGGTTTGGCAGGCCGCTGCGCAGCACCTAGGCGCTGGTGCTGACGACTCTCGTGAACACCCATTAGTTTCGCAGCATATTGGGGTGCGAAGCGAGGAAGCCGGGATGAGCTGCCTCAATGGCCGGCTTTGCTTTGTCCATCCAATATTTTGCTTTTTCGGGATCTTTGGGAACACCAAGTCCCGATTCGTATAATTTGCTGTAAAAGAACTCCGCGGCTGGTAATTCCTGCTCTGCTGCTTTCTGAATCCAGAAGGCAGCCAGATTCATGTCACGGGGAATTCCGCGGCCCTGTAGATACATGTTGCCCAAAGCCAATTCGGAGGGGGCATAACCCTGTTCTGCTGCTTTTCGGAACCATAGTACTGCCTGGTTATCGTCAGGCTCTTGGAATTTACCAGCAACCGTCATCCATCTTGCCATCGATATCTGTCCGAGACCATTTTCGGCCTCCGGGTCACCTTTCGCGGCAAGTGGCTCCCAGAGTTTTTTTGCGGTCGGAAAATCACCGTTTGCGAATGCTTCCAGAGCTGCATCTGCTGCGAGCGCCGCATGCATGGTGGAAGCAAGAAAAGCCAAGGCAACAATCAATCTTTTCACTTCAAATCTCCGGGATAGAGCGACAACCTAGATTGAGATTCAGGTGTTGTGGCGCGATTGACGTTGGCAACAGCTTCCCCTTAAAGCGGCATGCTAGTATCGAAAACGCACGACACGGTCATCCGTTCAATGACGCGGAATCGGTGCCTGGTCGATCGTACGACCATATTTTGCCGCTATCGCTGCTGCGGCCTCGGGTCTTAAACATGCGAGCGCGCGAAGATCGCAGTCATCCGAATCCCAGTTGGCAACGGAAGTAGGTGACATCTCCATCATCGAAGGTTTATTGGGCACGGAGAAAAGAAAGCCAACGTGACAGTATCGCCCGTCTGTCTTGCGGGTATCACGCACGATATAGATCGGTCTTCTGTTTAAATTCATCACCGGATTGCCGAAGCAGCGCTTTATATCAGCGACACTGATACCTTTTTCATAAGTCTCTTGAAAAAGAGCGTTCTGAAGCGGCGTCCGAGTGACCAATTTTATATCGCAATCACACGGCTTCTTTTCAGTGCATGAACTTAGGGTTGTCAAAACAATAAAAAATAGTGCTTTAGTATAATTCATATACTGACTTCCAACGTGCATTCAACCGCGGACATCGAACCGGCACAACCGTTCCTGACCACCTCGTCATGACGAGTACATTCCTAAAATAAAACCGTCAGATATCAATACGGCCATCAAACTCTTCACAACCTTTCGGCGCAACGGCATCCCCTGCGCGACCGCGCTCTAGCGGCAAGCGACCGGAATCAGGCTAGAGACCGTCCTCGCCCACCCGGTTCACTATATTGTTGAATTCCATACGAGACTCACCCCATTTTCTATTTCACGATTACCGGTAGTTGGCTCAAAATCGTGAAGCACTTCAGCTAAACGATACACCTCGTGCATTGGCGGTTGATAGGGAGGTTGCACAAAATATTATAGCTGATCTACAGAACACCTTGGTCGGGAAATAAGATTATGAGTGCGTTAACAACAGCTTTCACTTGTGGGCTTGCTTTTAGATTTAGAGAGTTGGTCCCGGTCTTCACCGAACACTTAACAGACAATGGTGGGCGAGTGCTGCCGCATTTGCTTATCGCTGACTATGCAAAATTCGTTACTGCAGACGATGGTATTTCCAAATGGAAAGCCGAGCTTCTCGCGTGCCTTGAAGAAGCCTTTGTGCGGGACTCGGGAGAGGTCGGCGAATTGATATCCGTTTCTTTCATTGAAAACTTACCATTTGCTAAAGGGCAACATCATTGGTCTATCGATCATCTTGGCTTACGAATGAGAGAGCAGTATTCCGTTATCTTCCGCGTTTAGGTAATTTGAAGGCCGAGCATAAGTTGATAAGGCTAGATGACCTTCACAAGTGGAACCATTTGAGTTGATATAGTTCACCTCTCTTTCACGGGCTTGATGCTCGGCGGCGTACAGCCGGGCTTCGGAAAGGGCAGTGGCTCGATCAACTGGATCACCCAGCGGAAACAGGAAACATATGTGCCCAAATTTGATAAAATCGAGTCGGTGTTCCAGAGCCTAATGGAAGCAACGAAATTCGTATTATCCAAGTCGGAATGTGCCGAAATTCAGGAGTACATTGATGTCGGAGAATACGGGCTTGCACTGAGGGCAGCAGTAGCCATTTATGCCGAAGAAAATAAGGTAGCGAGTATTGAGGCAAGGATATCAATTGGTCGTTTGGCGGAAGCAATGAAGATTGATCCAAAACAACTGCTGGACCGACTGCCAAAATGAAGGACTATTGCGGCACTGTGAACTTCGTATGGGAAATTGAAGACCATTAACATTACCAGCCTGACGACCAGGCCATGGCAGCAACTGCGGCGCCACCTACCTAAAATCCCGCGTCTTCACCTTGATCGCATCCAAATGCAGATAAGGATCGACGATATCGCGCGCCCGCGGCCCCTTCGGAAACCCGCGCGGATCCGGCACCGGCGACCCATGATGAAACTCATCCCCTCGCCCATGCGGAAGCGGAAAGACGGCATCCCGATCCCCGACACTTGCCAGCTCCGGCGACAGATCCGTCAGCCGATGGGCCACAAGATGCACAACCTCCCCTTCCCGCTGGATACGTCCATAGACACCGATCATGCCGGCGCCGAGCACGACGCGGCGGTATTTTTCGAAGGTTTTTAGCCAGACGACGAGGTTGGCAATGCCGGTCTCATCCTCGATGGTGATGAACATCACCCCCTTGGCGGAACCCGGCCGCTGGCGAACAAGCACGAGGCCGGCAGCCTCGAGCCATGTGCCATCACGGGCCTGCATCGCCGCGCGGCAGGTAACAATACGGCGCTTGGCCAGATCGGCGCGCAGGAATGAGAGGGGATGGCTGCGCAGGGTCAACCCGACATGGCCGTAATCCTTGACCACCTCGCCACCCGATGTCATCGGTCTCAGCGTAACCGTTGGCTCATCAAGCTCCGGAACGGTCTCGTTTTCGCGGGCGGATGCAGCGGCGAATAGCGGCAAAGGCTCATCGCGCAGCGCCTTGATTGCCCAGAGCGCCTCTCGCCGGGCAAGTTTCAATGACGGCTGGAAGGCATCGGCTTCGGCGAGTTCGACCAGCGAAGCGGCGGGCACGCCGGCGCGGCGCCAGAGATCATCGACGGAAGCGAAGGGCTGGTCAGCACGGGCCGCAACGATTGCTGCTGCGTCTGCGTTGGCAAGCCCCTTGACCATCCTGAGGCCAAGACGGACGGCAAACCGCTCTTCGTCACCCGTCGGCTCGAGTGTGCAGTCCCAGCGGCTGGAATTGACGCAGACGGGCCGGACCTCGACGCCATGATCGCGTGCATCACGAACAATCTGGGCCGGCGCATAAAAGCCCATCGGCTGGGCGTTGAGCAGGGACGCGCAGAAGACGTCGGGATGCCAGCATTTCAGCCAGGAGGAGGCGTAGGCGATCAGGGCGAAGGAGGCAGCATGGCTTTCGGGGAAGCCGTAGCTGGCAAAGCCTTCGAGCTGCTTGAATGTTTTTTCGGCGAACTCCTGCTCGTAGCCGTTCGCCACCATGCCGGAGATGAGTTTCTGTCCGAACTTGGAAACGCCGCCGGTGTGCTTGAAGGTCGCCATGGCGCGGCGCAGCTGATCGGCCTCGCCCGGCGTGAAGCCGGCGCATTCGATCGCCACCCGCATCGCCTGCTCCTGGAAGAGCGGCACGCCAAGCGTCTTGCCAAGCACCTTCTCCAGCTCGAGCTTCGGATAGACGACCTTCTCCTTTCCCTCCCGGCGCCGGAGATAGGGATGCACCATGTCGCCCTGGATCGGGCCGGGGCGAACGATCGCCACCTCGATGACGAGATCATAGAAGGTGCGCGGCTTGATCCGCGGCAACATCGACATCTGCGCCCGGCTTTCGATCTGGAAGGTGCCGAGCGTGTCGGCCTTGCGGATCATCGCATAGGTGCGCGGATCCTCCGGCGGAATGGTGGCGAGATCGAGAGTGACGCCCTTGTGCTCGGCCAGAAGATCAAAGCCCCGCTTCATGCAGGAGAGCATGCCGAGTGCCAGGCAATCGACCTTCATGAACTTCAGAATGTCGATATCGTCCTTGTCCCATTCGATCACCTGCCGCTCGGCCATGGCGGCCGGCTCGATCGGCACCAGTTCGTCGAGGCGGTCACGGGTGAGCACAAAGCCGCCCGGGTGTTGAGAGAGATGACGCGGGGCACCCATCAACTGCCGGGCAAGCTCCAGCGTCAGACGCAGGCGCCGATCGCCAAGATTGAGATTGAGCTCTTCGGCGTGCTGTTCGCCAACGCCTTCGCCCCAGCCCCAGACATTGGAAGACAGCATCTTTGTCATGTCCTCCGGCAGGCCGAGGGCCTTGCCGACATCGCGCACCGCTCCCTTCGATCGATAGCGAATGACGGTCGAGCAGAGCGCGGCATGATCACGACCATAGGTCTCGAACACCCATTGCATGACGATCTCGCGACGCTCGTGCTCGAAATCGACATCGATATCCGGTGGCTCGCGACGCTCCTCGGAGACAAAACGCTCGAACAGCAGGTCGTTGATATCAGGATCGATCGAGGTGATGCCGAGCACATAGCAGACGGAGGAGTTGGCAGCCGATCCCCTGCCCTGACAGAGAATGTCTTTTGAGCGGGCAAAGCGGACGATCGAGTTCACCGTCAGGAAGTATGGTGCATATTCGAGTTTCTCGATCAGCCGCAATTCGTGCTCGAGGTTCTTTCGCACCTTATCCGGCAATCCCTCGGGATAACGCCATATGGCCCCTTCCCAGGTCAGCTGCTCCAATGTCTGCTGCGGGGTCAGGTCCGGATGGGCGCGTTCCTCCGGATATTGATAGGCGAGTTCGTCGAGCGAGAAGCGACAGCGCTCCATGATCTCGATGGTGCGGGCGAGTGCTTCCGGGTAGCGGGAAAACAGGCGCGTCATTTCTTCCGGTGGCTTCAGGTAGCGATCGGCATGCCGTTCCCGCCTGAAGCCGGCATCGTCGATGGTGATATTGTGGCGAATGCAGGTGACGACATCCTGCAGGATGCGCCGCTCCGGAATGTGAAACAGCACGTCATTGGTGACGACGGTCGCAACTCCCATGGCTGCCGCCATGTTCGAGAGTTCGTGCAGCCGCATCTGGTCGTTTGGCCGGCGGCGCAGCGTCAGCGCCAGATAGGCGCGGTCGCCGAAAACCTCGCGCAGGCGGCGCAGGTTGAGAGCGCAGCTCTCATCGGCCTGGTCTGGGAGAAAGATTGCAATCAGCCCCTCGCCATAGGCAACGAGGTCAGTCCAATCGAGCCGGTATTTCGCCTTGCCGCCGCGCTTCTTGCCAAGCGACAGCAGCCGGCAAAGCCTGGCATAGGCGGGTCGATCCGTGGGATAGACGAGCACCGATATGCCGCCGTCGAGATCAAGGCGGCAGCCGACGATCAGCCGGACGCCGGTGTCCTTGGCTGCCTGATGGGCGCGCACGATGCCGGCGAGACTGTTGCGGTCGACGATCGCCAGGGCCTCGATGCCAAGGTCTGCGGCTTGCGCGAACAGTTCTTCACAGGAGGAGGCGCCGCGCAGGAAGGAAAAATGCGAGGTCACCTGCAGTTCGGTATATCTCGGGCCTGTCATCCGAATATCCCGTGCAGGAACCATTGGTGACTGCCGGTCTCACCATGTTCGCCGTCGCCAGACCGGAAAATCCAAAAACGCTCGCCGGCATCGTCCTCGACCTGGAAATAGTCGCGCACGGCTGCGAGCTCCGCATCGCGCTTCCACCATTCACCAAAGACCCGCTCCGGCCCATCGGCGCGCCTCACCCGCCGGCGGATGCCGCGCCAGGTAAAACTGACCGGCGGATGATCGGGCAAAAGCGCCATTGTCTCGATCCGCTCGGGATACGGCAGCAAGCGTGTCGGCCGCGGCCAATGATCCGGCCAGGTCTCGCCATTGTCCGGTGTCATCGGCGCGACGCGGGTAACGGAGCGCTCGGGGACATCACTGGCAACAGGCGCGAGGCGATAGAGCCGGCGCTCGCCGATGCGGTTGCCGAGGATGTCGATCAGGCCAGAGACGTCGGCTTGCGGTTCTTCGACCAGCGAGGAGATTACCTGGCGGGCGATCAGCTGCTCGGCATGGGTAGATGTCAGCGACATGATCTCGATGCCAAAGCCGGGGTCGATGGTCTCGATCCGATCAGTGAGCAGTCGCGTCAGTCGTTTGACGTCGCGAACCGGTGTCGCGGGTCCCACGCGGATCGCCTGATAGGAGCTGTCGACCCGGTGAAACAACAGATCGACGCGACGGGCGCCGAGACCTTTTTCTTCAAGCGCCCGACAGAGCTGGTCCACCAGTTTGGCGGTATAGCGCGCAATCGTCTCCGCCGCCGCGATCGGCTCGCCGAAGGAACGGCGGACTTCGACCAGTTCCGGCGTGCGCACCGGATCGATCGGCTCGGCGATGTGCCCCATCATTTGGTCGAGACCGCGGCCGAGCTCCGGCCCAAAACGCAGGGCCAGCGGCGCACGCGGCTGGCTTGCCAGCTCGCCGATCGTATTGAACCCGAGGACACGAAGACCGGCGACAATAGCGGGATCGAGCCGAAGTGCTGCAATCGGCAGATTTTTGACAGCGTCGGCCTGAACACCCGGTGGAATGACAAGCGTCGGATCTGCCAGAAACCGGGCGCCGGCATGGGCAGCACCCCAGCTGTCAGCAACCGCCGCCCGCGCGAAAATGCCGGAGGCGAAGAAGCGGTTGACCATGCCCGACAGCATCAACGCCTCGCCGCCATGTAGATGATCGGCGCCGGTCGTGTCGATCACCAGACCGTCGGGCGGATCGGCGGCGACGATCGGCGCATAGCGCTGCAAGGCCCAGAGCGCCAGGCGGTCAAGTGCTTCGGCGTCGGCGGCCGGATCGGCGTCCATCATGACGAGCCCCACCACGAGTGCCTGCGCCTTGGTCGCCGGCATGCCGATGCGCAAGCCGGCGGCCATCGCAGCCGCGTTCGCCGCCGAGACGACGCGCCGGCGCTGCTCGCGGCCGATCAGCACGAGTGGCGTCTCAGGCGGAGGTGCTGCGTCGCCCAGTTTCCGTCTGAGGCGATCCGTGGACCAGCTCGGAAGGAAGAGCGATACGACCCTTGGCATCGGGGGCCTCCACTTCAAAATCGGCACTGTCTCCGGCGCGACATCGGATGAGCTCGAGCAGCCAGCGGGCACGACCGACGCCTGGCACCGGCAAGGGGGGACGATGGCAGGACGGACACCCGCCAGCGCGTGACGGAGGCCGTCGGCTGCCCGAAATCGGATGCCTCGGTCTGTCGGCGCCAGCGGCGAACGGCAATGCCGATGGTGCCGGAACTCTCGGCGGCAAGCTGCAATCGGCGCGAGGCGGTCATCGACAGTCGCGCCAATTCGCCGACGACGACACCGAGGCCACCGTGTCGCAAGCCCTCTTCCATGCAGGAGAGCAGTGATTTCTCGTCACCAGCCTCGACATAGATAACACGGCCCGGCAGCAGACCCACCTGGGCCAGCGCCGGCGCGAACAGGTCCGGCCGTGTGACGCACCAGAGCACCTGGCCCTTCGAGCGTGCGGCGATTGCCGCGGCAAACAGAGCTGCTGCCGCGCCATCTATGACGCCGTTGCCGCCGCCGGCAACCTCATGCAGGGCCGCAAGCGCCAGCCCGCCTCCCGGCAGCTTGGTGTCGATCTCCGTTACGCCGAATGGCAAAACCTCGCGCGCACGGCCGCTCGGACCTTCAAGCCGCTGGATGCGGTCTCGAAGCTCGGCGACGACGGGACTGACGACAGGTTCGGGCATTTTGAACAGACGGGCTCCTCAGGGGTTTGCAATATTGCTCCCGGCTGATATGTTCTCTATTTGTTCCTTATCGGGTCATGAGTCAATCGGGCTCGTAAAAGAGGCGGCGGTGATCGCGATCTGGGAGCGGGCAAGGTCGGCGTCTTCGCACAGATCTATGGCCAATCCAGAAGGCGGCGACACATCCGTCCCGAAGCTGGTATGAATAGGCTGGGATGGAGAGGCAGGAGGATTGGGGGCGTGTGTAATCTCTATAACGTCACGACGACACGCGATGCCGTGATGCAGTTCACCAAAGCGTTCAGCGACAAGGCTGGCTGGAACGAGCCGTCGCTCGATGTCTATCCCGGCTACCAGGCGCCGATTGTCCGCGTCGGTGAAGACGGCCAACGCGAGATCGCGCGCGTCACCTGGGGCATGCCGTCACCACCGGCCTATGTGAAGAATTACGATCCGGGCGTTACCAATATCCGCAACGTCGGCTCGCCGCACTGGCGCCGCTGGTTAGGTCCGACAAGCCGATGCGTTGTGCCGTTCACCTCCTTCGCAGAGCCGGATCCCGCCAGCAGGGTTCCCGGCGGCAGGGTCCCGAACGCCTGGTTTGCCGGTAACGAGGACCGGCCTTTGATGTTCTTTGCCGGCTTCTGGACGCCTTGGAAGGGTATTCGGAAGGTCAGGGATGGCGAACGCGAATATGAGCTGTTCGGGTTTCTGACGACATCGCCGAACGAGATCGTCGCTCCGATTCATTTGAAGGCGATGCCGGCGATCCTGACGACACCGGAAGAGGTTGACCTATGGCTCACTGGATCCTGGGAGGAGGTCAAGCACCTGCAGCGCCCCCTTCCCGGCAACATGCTGGTCATCGTCGAACCACCTGCTCCATCTCCGGAAGAAGGACTGCTGTTGTGACATACAGTTCGGTTCAGAGGGCGCCGCGCGGATGGTTGTCAATTACGCGAAGATCCAGTGTATTATTTCAGGCTTCTAGACACTTCTGTAAGAGCAAGGTTGCCTTTGCCATTTGCGAAGGCATCGAATTCCTCATCGCTGCCGAAAAAAATGCTCACGTCAGTGGGGGATGATTTATTGTTGCCGATATTGACGGGTAGATCATCGCTAAATTGCCAGAACGTCCAGGGATTACTTCCAGGCAGGCTAGGAGCACCATCCTGAACGTGCCGTTTACTATAGTCCGCAATCCATAGCGGATAGCGATTAAATGTATCATCTGTAATCGGAAACTCCTTAAAGAAAGCTGCAGCGGTATATAACACTGGCGCCTTCCCGTAGTAATTTTCTATCAATTTAAAGAGACTGAGTAGATGATTTCGCGTGTCTTCTATAGTACCGCAAAGCGGTTTTTGTTGATTCGGACCAGTCATCTGCCACTCAACAATTACTGTAAACGGCAACATGGAATCATCTTTTTTTACATTAGATTTAATATTGTTAAATTGATCCTCGGCGGACGCGCACCAGTCGAAGAAATGATACGCACCGACACGCAGTGTAGTATCTTTAGAATTAACTAGATTATTTCTGAATGTTGGATCAACGATATGGTTACCTTGTGTCGCCTTAATATATACAAACCGAAACTTCTTGGAAATCTCCTTAAAATCCACATTTGAACCGCTATAATGCGACAGATCGATACCTCTAATCGCATAGCGATCAATAGCCTTGAAAACCTTCAGATCGGGACGGCCAATTACAGCACTGCCAGTTGCCGCTGGTAGTGAGGCTTGTGTTGTCGCTCGAGGACCTAAGAAGAAAAATGCGCCATTTAGGTGGGCTTCGGGAGCGATGGCCCCGATACTTAACTGCGGATAAAGCTCATTGGTGGTTGGATTCTTAATTTCTTCCAATCCGATGTTTGTCTGAGCAACCACCAAGCCGAGCCGTGCAATAGAATCGTATACTGTCGTTGGACTACCGTGCCCATCGACAATATGAGTGGACTCATTCTGTTGTACGTTCTCGCCAACGCTTTTGATCGCTTTCAGAAACTCGGAATAAAATACGGTTCCGGACCCGTCCGGCTCGGTCCACGCTTTATGAACAGGATCTGAGGCGGTAATAGCGTGCGCACCGGCGGCCTTTGGAAAAGTGAAACTAGTCTGCCCGTGAGAAGGGTCAATTGGAAAGATCCCCCCCGAGTAGCAGGAACCCAACAGCGCAACGGTATGGAAAGTTTCAACAGCAATCGCCTCCAGATCACTGTGAAGATAATTTAGACTGTAAATGTTGTTTGTGTTGTTATCGCCTTCTCCCGTGGCTTGCGTGAGAGCGATGCCCCCCGGAATTCCATCGTGACCAGGATTGCCATGACCATCGAATGCAAAGAGAAAGCGAGACCTAAGGTGGTATATCTTTGTTTCATTCAGGAAGTAAGTTCTTAAAAAATATGTAATATTATTAGTTGTAGCGGCTTCGTTATGAAGAAACACTACTTCGTCAAATTGCTGTTCTTTCAAAAATTCAATTAGCGGGGAAATGTCGTTTTCAACAGCCGTTAAAGTTTGATCGTCCTTCTCAGGAAAGTTCGGATAGCTATCGACGACAATCACCAACGCAAAACTTCTCACCTCTCGATTCCCAGGAGGTTGCGGAGGGATGCGGTCAGAGATGGCTGGATCGACTGTCAACTCCGCGCGTGGGTGATAAACAACGAACGCATCACATCTAACCTTAGCCTCCGCATCAGATTGGGCGTCAATAGATGCTCCCGAAGGGCAATCATATGCCAGAGCCTGAGCGCCTACCAAGAATAGGGAGGCAACTACAGCCGCTAGACTCATGCAGGCTATTCGAAAGCAACGCATTATCATTTTCAGGCTCCGAAGAAACTGAACTCAATTGCCAGTGAGTCCAAACCGTGACGCGAAATCGGCTTCGCTCCCATAGAAGATTGAAGCATCAAGACCTCCACTGAAGCCTGAATTAAGATGCGCTCGGTCGGAGAATTGCCAAAGAACTGTCTGGGCACCATTCGGAACGGCAGGAGTTTCAGATAATTTCCGCTTAGGATTATAGTCAGCTATCCACAACGGGTATTCTTTGAATTCCTTGAAACGTGACGATGGGATTGTCTTGTCTGTCCACCAGCTCAACGCCGTGTAGATAATAGGCGTCCGTCCTGTCCGTTCTTTCACTCGTGATAGAAAAGCAAGCGCATTTTGGACGATCTTATCAGTTGGCTGCCCCCGCCATTGATCAACCGGCTGCGCCGCTGTGACGTCCCACTCCAAGTCCATAACCGGTGGAAGGTCGCCTGGAAGAAACCCGCCGTTCAGGTTGACGTAGTCGACGAAAGCATCTGCCTGATCTTTTCCTGGAGCCGATGAAGAAAGAAAGTGGTAGGCGCCCCGCGATAGACGATCGGCTGGCGAGACGGTGAGGCCTGAGTATTTTGCCAAAGCGTTCCAGTAACTCTTGAACTGTCCGTCTTTGCCTTTAATACCCTGGGTAGCCTTGGCATAAACACACCGCACGGACTGCAGGCGAAGACTTGAAAAACTTATGGAGGTTCCAGTGTAGTGACTTACATCAACACAAAACAAAGAATTCTGCCTCTGATGCCCTTCAATGACGTCAGTGTCCGCGTCCTTCGGAAAAGTGAAACTCTGAGGAATTGCCAACCCCTTTGACTTATCTTGTGTCGGCATGTCGCTGCTCTCGTACGCAGGTATTACTTGTGCAGCAAAGAGCATTGAGCGCGAACTGTCATCAGTCAGAGCGTCCCACGAATTCTCATTTCGCGCCGACTGAGCTCTTAAGGGAGACGAAGCAGTTACGAGAGCAAAAGTCACTCCCAGTAATAGACCACAATGTGCATACTTCATTGTACACCCCGAATCTTATCAGAAATTGTTGCGACGACTATGCTTTTTGGTAGGCCTAGGAATACTTTCGGAGAGCGCTTTTCTTTTTGTGAAGCGCACAGTGTTATTGATGTCCACAAATAGCTATACTTTTATACCTCAGAAAAAGCGAATCAACACGCGTTTAGTTAAGAAATCTGCAACAGATATTCAATTTCGCAAGTGGATTAATCTTCGCTTTATTTCGAAATGTCAGCGTCCGTTCACTACGCGATTCTTAAAAGAGCTTGTGGGGTTACGGGGACTACGAAGTGACGGCAGTGTTCTTATTCTCATGATATCTTGGCACTTCGACAATCGTGCGCGTTGCATACTGGTGGTTGCCAAATGGCTTTGAAGGTGTCGATGATGCTCTGCGGCTTATCAATGAACTGGCTGAGCTTGAGCTGTCTGACTGCCTCCAGCGAACTTTTACGTCCAAGGTCTCTGTAGGCTTCAAATTGGGCAGGTTGGAAGAACTGGTCGATCGTGCTCTGATGCGGAAAATCCGGATTCGCTGCTCGATAGCCATCTGTAAGAAAGTCGAGACCAGTCATCATGGTGGACTTGATATAGACAAGCGCCCCTAGTGAACCATCCGGATAACGGATCTCACCGACGATAAAAGGCGATCTCGCAATTTGGACACCAGACGGGTACTGCTTGCTTTCTTGACCAATCAGCAGCTCAGGCCCACGATCTTCATCGAAGTGGATAACTGTATTGAAGTCCTCCTTGATCCTGTTCACTGCCGAAACCAGCGACGACAGGCTAATCGTTTCGTCCTGCTCTGCATCGACGACCACAGCTACCGAGACGCGCCGCCGCACAAGCTCGTATAGCCCAAGATTTTCGAAATGCCCTCCGTCGGAGAGTTCCAAAAATCGCGAGCCGCTCTTATAGCCTAGCCCGAATATCCCCGAAAGAAGCCCCGGCCTGAAGTAGGTGGCATTACGCTGTTTGAATATTCCATGCTGGCTGAGTACCGCCGGATTGCCAACCCAAAGACCTAATCGGATATTGAGTATCGACATCACAGCCGAGATAAATCGCTTTCGAGTCAGTCCTGTACCAATGTAGCCGGCATGGGCAGTTGCGGCCGCGCCTGATGCAGCCATGGCACTCGAGACGGTAAGCGTCCCATGTCTTTCAATGTATTCTTCGGTGCTTAGCCAGCCAGTTGCCTGCGAACCAATATAGGCACCAGAAATAATGAAATTGTCGCCACCACGGACATTGAGTTTGGGTTGAGGGTCGCTGCCCAAGATCGCATGAGTATTTATGATGTGATAGGGCCGCCGCCCGACATCCTTCGTTCCATCCCACATCTCCGCGATGGTGAGCGTATCGGCATAGCTCGAGGCGCGGGCAAGGCCGGCCTCTATGCCATTGGTCATGGGCATGAATGTCTCCATCAGACGGTCTCGATAGAAACGATGTAAACCGGTGGCGTTGATGCTGCTGAACGTCCCGATCGCCAATGCCGCTGCGAAAATGGAGATGCAGAAGACCGCTTGATAGATTTCTAGTTCCGCGCTCAAGATTACATCTGCGACAACGAAGGAGAACAACAGGAGACCGAAGATAAATAGGATAGAACTTCCGAGGGCCAGCAGCTGGCCGGCTAAGCTCGGTGCAACGCTCTTGGCTTTAAGATAGTAGCCATAAAGGGCAGTTCCGACACCACTCAGCAACGACACCGTTCCTAGAAATGAGCTCGAAATGCCGAACCCGGCAAAGGATAGCGTCTTGGTGCTAGGATTATTTGTCGCGTATCCGACGATCAAGGGTATTGCGCCTGCGATCAGACACGTAGCGAAGAAGGGAAGAGAGAAGCTGGAAGTGCGCTCAAAGGCTCTTCGGGTCCAATATGCGGGGTTTTTGCCGAGAAAAGGCTGAATCGCGAAGAAAGTGGAAATTGTTGATCCAAAAATCAACGCGACAAGAAATGCCCCGCTCAACCCCTGGAAGTTGGCGAGTTCCTGGTAAACCTGCATAGCAACGAAAGCCAAAACGATGGCGACAACGGCGCAACCGAATGCAATGGCGAGAGCTTTCCATTTCTTTCGTCCAGACAAGGCCATTTCGGAAGGTCTGGCAAGTGCCAAAAAGATGACGCCGAGAACGAATACACAGGTCAGTACGGCGGCGAATTCCAAAAGGAAACTAAACGAGGGACGCCCTGGCACCCAGAGTGTAGCGCAAACGTCTTGTCCCTTCGGACAGTAGTGATTATCAACCCGTGCAATGACCATGAAAATCGATATTAGCAAGGGGAACCAAACAAGCAGACTTACTAGGACGGTCCGCACCACGGCAACGACCAGACCAGCAATCCCGATGCCGTCACCGGTCGTTAAATAAGATCCGTGATTTCGCAAGAAGTCGAGGTTCTTGACGGCCATCTCATGCGCTGAGGGCCCCGCTTCGGGCGCGGCATCGCTTGGCGGGTCCGAACGGTCTTGAAATGGAAAATTTTCAGGCGTGGAGCCGAATTCGGGAAGATCCGCCTTCGAAACTCGTTCATAGGCCAGCCGGCTTGAAGACCAGAACCAGGTAAGCGCTGTGCCGATGTAGCCTCCCCCCGAAACGGTGGACAGATAGTGGAACTTCGAGAGCAAGTCCTCCGATGCCAAGGTTTGCAAAACCCCAAGGGCGACGATAGCAGCTCTGACACCTCCGCCAGAAAGCGCAACGCCCAGCAAATTTTCGGGAGCGGTCGGTACTCCCCAGATGGCCTGGTTCTCGGAAGCAATCAACACTTCTTGATCGTGAATAGTGCCGGTTGGAAGTTGCGGGTCAGCCGTCATTCCGTCCAAACCCACGACTGCTCTTTCTCCCGAAATAGACCAGGATGCTCGAGATCATTTATTCGAATGAATCTGCCTGGCTGAACTTTTATGTCGAATCTGACGCATGCGAGCCCATCGCTATCAGCCACGTATTTCTTGATCTCCACCTGACGATCAGAGATAGGCGGAGCAGCATAGGCAGGCGAGATCCCAATCCACGCTAGAAACTGACTGTGCTGACCAAACTTCACGACTTTTGGATCGAACGAAAATTGAGATCGATTGCTCGTCCATCTCCCACCAAAATAAACGTCTGCTCTTGCTTCCTTCGAGTCTTTGCAGCCGGCCGGCTCTCGGGTTGCATACTTTACATGAAATCGCTCGATGAGATCGACATCTGCTTCCTTGCCCTTCGTTCGAAAACCGTAATCATGATATCGATCGTAAACGTCGGATAGAACCTTGGCTTTAAAGTACCGCACTTCGGTTTCGCACTTCTCCACGTTTCTCTGCGAGTTCCTCAGGAGGGTTATCCTCTGCGTATCTCCATCAGACCTTGCGTGAACGAGATCGTAGCCACTTTTGACAATAAGAAGACCGCGACGCGGCATCTTGGCGCCTTTGTCGTTTACGACATAGGTAAAGAACACGCGCTTCGCATTGTCACCTACGAAATCGTTCAGTTCCTTATTTACCGGCCTCCAGGTCTTGCCCATTTTAAACAACCATCCGCCGTCTGCGCGGAACTCTGCTGGAATGTCGTCGCACGCCGCCTTCGCGGTCGTCACGAAAATTGATATGCTTGCCAGGCCAGCAACTACAGCACCGAGAATTTTCATGGCAGCCTCCCGCAATAACGTTCGAATATGATCTGCAGACAGGCTGCAGCCGCATCCAAGGCATGCGAATAACCCATGGGAATTTAAAGGTGCTTCTTTGTGTACGGTTTTCTGTTCGTAATGAAATTGATCCCGCACACCATTAAGGAGCACTTACCTATTAACAATAACAATCTAAAGTGTCTTTTTCGTCAAGTATTATTTTCTTTTGCACGCTACCATGCCGAGTTCCATTTCTCGCGACGAGAGAATTTTATTATATAAATAGCTGATTGCATTTGTTTAAATCTAGATTTTAGAAATTGATTATTTCTCTGGGGGGGG
>NZ_BAYX01000014.1 GCF_000696095.1 Rhizobium rhizogenes NBRC 13257
GTGCTCGATACACCGATCATAGTTAAACGTGACAATAGATACATTATCGAATATCGCATCAATTGAATCCGACTGAATGTTTTCCGTAAGTATTTTGCAGAATATATTATGCCAAAGCAGACTATTGTTTCCTCCAAAAGCGATACGGCCGCTTCTATTCTTGTCCGCCATGATTGTGCTATTCTTTTCAGCTTCAAGAATAGCGGCTGCAATCCCAAGCTTGCCGCACAGCACGATTTCCGCATCATTACTGTGCGTGTGGAGAAAATTATCAATGGATATAGCCAGTGGCATAGCCGAAACAATCGAACGGCAAGCATTCAAATAGTTATCAATTTGGCCTTGATTTTTTTGTTGAGCGGCTGCCTCAAGGGCTTTTAGGACAAGTGGATCGCCAGATGCTAGTTCTCTAAATCCTTCGAAGCGCAAGTCGAGTTTGGTTGCAATGATACCTTTCAGTCCTTCTCCTAAGGGGAAATTTAGATCATAGCTTCCACCGGCGCCTACGATTAAAACGGTCTTCTTTTTGAACATTTGGTACAATCCTCACGTTACTCAAAATGTACCATGGCGACGGGACAGAGACATCGGTGGTTGTCGGTAATCAACTGAAAAATGCCATCTGGGCAAATAGAGAAGCCCGGCTGTTAACCGGGGTCTCTGTCGTTACGCCGCTTGCCGCTGAAAGGCTTCAAGCTCTTTTTCGTATCGCCGAACCGCCATACGCCTAATGGTTCGCTCAAACGGCCCGTCCACCTCAATCCTAAAAGCCCTCGTTTGGGTGTTTGGTAGAGTCGCTGCCGGGCTAATTACCTTCCACCCATCCTCATAATCGCAGAGCTGCAAACCCCTAATCTCGATTTGAAGCTGCGGGATGAGGATCGTTAAGATCGCGCGGAGCTTACTCTTGGAACCCGGCCGATTGTGGAACAGGCGAAAGTCCGTGATTTTGACGGTCAATTCATCGCTGGTCATGCATTTATCCCACTTTTGCAGACAATCGATACAAAGGCTGACCGTTCGTCCGGCTCGACTGAGACAATGTTGTAGAGCTTGCCGGACCGCAGGTCCTTCACCCGCCAAGTGTTGTCCATCGGGATCACGGCTGGCTGGTAGCGGATCGTCCAAACCACGGTCTGCACACCCGTCAGCTTGGCATTCATGACGGACTCGTCGCCCCGTAAAATCTGACGGCGGGCAGGTGCCGTGAACTGCGCGACGAATGGTCCACCCGGAAAGGTATTGCCGAAACCGTCGTCATCCATGGACCGCGCCTCAAGCGCGATCCTTTCCCTAAGCTGTCCCGCGCCGGTCATTGTGTCACCTGCGGGGCGTTATGCTGGCCGTTCACTGCGATTGTGCCAAGCGGGGCATAGTTGAGCGGTTGCAAGTACACGTCGCCGCCCTTGACCTTGCCCATGGATTCGCGAGCGCGGATTTCGTCCGTGTTCAGGAATCCGTTTTGCTTGCCGATAGCGTACGCCTCATAGCGCGTCTTCTGGTCGCCTGCGAGCATGTCCGACCAGTCGTGCTCTAGGTAGTACTCTTTGCGCGCTGTCGGGCTTAGCAAGGCCGTGGAAAGCTGTGCCTCGATTCGCTTGCCGAAAGGCCGAAGGCAACGAATGACTAGAGCGCGGCTTTCGTCCGAAATCGAATTCCAGTTGGAAAACAGAAGCAACCCGACAGCAGAAGGTGGGACGCCAAAAATCCTACAAATGTCATACGCAGCCCACTGCCGAGATTCCAAGAGCTGTGCATCAGCGGCGGAAAACTGGATCGGAGTCCACTTAGCGCCGTTGTCGAGCACCATCAACGAGTTGATATTCCTGCGGCCCAGGAACTTGTCGCGGAACGAGGTTCGAAGCGCTTCGAACTTTGTCGGGTCGACTGCATCGGGAAGGCTGATCAAGCCAGAGGGACGGAAGCTGTTTTCAGCAGATTCGCCTTGGGATTCCTCCATGGCCGTGGCGATACCCATGGAAATTGCCGCGAGGGCGATGGGGGATTGCCCGACATTTTTCCCGTTCGCACGATATTTGAGATGCACAACTTCATCCGCCGTCAATACCTGCACATCGCCGGGCTTGTTCGGGTTGATCCAGCGATAGCGAGGACGGCCCGTGGAGGAGATCGTCTCTACCGTCACGTCGCCCCATGCGAGATGCTGGAGTCCGCTCACCTGAGACTTCCCGTTCCGATGGACCTTCAGGACCGAGTTGCCATAGGTGGCGATTTCAGCGGCAACGGCTTCTTTCATATCGAAGCTCGACACGCCGTTGTAAGCTTCATCGACAAGCACGGACTGCAATGGATGGCTGGCCGCGATTTCAGCCCCACCGGCCGGATTGAGCTTATAGACGTTCAGCTCTGCCGCCGCGATGCTTTCCGAAATCAGCTTCACGCACGCTTGAGCGACCGCAAGATTGCTCACTTTCTCGATGTCGACGCTACCGGCAAACCGAGCGCCAAGGAACTGGCCTAGTAGTGGGTCGCTCGATGCGATCCGCTGCTCCTGTGCGGGTTGTTTAAATGGCCACATTATTCGCAGCTCCTTCCAGTTCGAGAATTCGGATACGGCGCTCGGCGTCCGTCATGGGCTGGCGAGAGCGGACGCTTGCTTCCGTGCCGCTGTAGGCCGGGAAGCTGGACACGAGACTCGCCTCCCGAAGGTTGATCCGCTTCAGGGTTCGATGACTTCCCGTCCAACTCTCAGAATCCGGCCCGTCTACGGTGAATCCAAAACTGAGACCTCCCGCCGTCTTAGTTCGAACCATCTCCAGCGCGTCACGGCCTGCCGCCGTATCCACGGGCGTCAATTCGAACCGCAAGCCGATATAGTCTTCGGCCAGCTTCAGCGAGCCGTTAGCAGTCCGACCGATAACGCGGTCATATTGATGATCCTGCAAAAATAGGATGTCCGGGTTGCTGCGAAGGCTCTCCGAAAACGCACCGGGCGAAATTTCTTCCGAAAAATCAGATATTTGCGCGGTGTTGTTAAATTTGGCGATGTAGCCGACGATGGTCTTGCCGCTCGACTGAACATCAGTAGCGGCGCGCTTTTCAAGCGTCATAGCTGGACTCCCCTCAATGCTGTGATGAATGTTCTAAGAGACAGAGGCAGTTCCTTGACAATCCCGTCTACTACCGGCTCGCGCCACTGGTAGAGCTGACCGCAGAGCAGCAACACGGCTATCTTTGCGTCGGGGTCGATAGGGGCGGCGACTGCCACCCCTATGCGGTTCAAGTACTTCTCTGCCGCCTCGACGTAGGTCATAATCAGCTCGTCGTCTTCATTGTGGAAAACGCGAATTGCCTTTTTGACCGTTTGGAGATCGACAACGCTCATGATTAGACGGCCTTCCAAGCGAATGCCTGATTGTGGCGAACGACCGTATCGCAATCAAGAAATGCGTGGAGTCGCAGGCCGCCCTTGCTGGCGTCCGTGTACGGATTTGCGAGGATGTCTACCCCAGAGAAATACCCGATCATCAGCTCATTCCAGACGCCTGCAATCAGCGGATTCTCGCCAGCGATTGCCGCCACCTGATTGGTGGAAACGACGGGCGTATTGTGGAAGATTTCAGCCTGCGGGATGGTGCGACCCGTGGTGTCCTTAATCTTACGAGCGACAGCAAGCAGGGCCGGATTCGTCAGGAATCCAACCGTTCCCGTCACATCATCAAGCTCCAGATCCGCCAGCAAGTCGGCGGCAATGTCGGACAGGATCGTGCTTACCGTCGCGTTCTCAGCGATGGCGGTAAGAAGGCCGGTCGGCTGGTTAGTGCCAGTACCAGCAATCGCAGCCTTATCGAGACCCTGTGCGAGAACGAAGGCCAGATCATTGCGAAGGACGTTTTCGAGCGCAACGCCATTTTGGAGGAGAAGGCGACGGCTAAGGTACTGTTCCGCTGTGATCGTCTTCGGCTTCAGAGAAACCTTGTCAAAAACGCTATCGGAAGCTGTAGAGCTACCGTCTTCCGCAACCCAGGTAGTAGACGGACCACTCACAAGACGCGGCAAGTCAAGATTCGAGGTAAGGCCAGAGATGACATTCGCGCCAAGCTTTTGGACAGCAAGGACGGGCCGCAGACGGTCGATAAGGCCGCCAAGGTCGGTCGCTACAGTGTTGCCACCCGAACCGCCAACGGTCATTGCACGCTGCTCTTGCTGGCGTTCGCCAAAGATAACGCTGGTAGGGATCATGACGCCCCGTACTTCGCGACCCTTCGACAGGGACTCATGCTGTTCGCGTTCGATACCGGTGAGAGTGCCGTCCTGAGCTTCACGGATAGCTTTGGCTACCGAATAGGACCGAAGTTCGCGACTAAGGTTAGCGTCCGGTTGCGCGTCGGCCTGCCGCTCAAAATCAGCGATTTTGCGGGCGTTCTGGATCTGGATGTCCAGAGCGCGGATTTCGGACTCGAGAGCATTAAAAGCGGCCTGATCCGGGCTAGCGCCGAGAGCCTTCATGGCTTCAAGCTTGGCTGCGCGATTTTCGATTGCATGATTAAGATTCAAGCTGTAGTTCTCCTGTTAGATTGGCTGTTTTCGCGTTGTGGTGATGGGAAAAGCAGCCGGATTGAATGAGTGCGCTTCGCGCGCTGGCCATATCACAGGCCATGGAGCTGAATGCTCGGGAGCTTAGGTGCTCAAGGTTCTGGAAAATGTTGCCGCTTGGGCTGTTGGTCATTCCTTTCTGAATTGGTTCAAATCGACCTAGCTTCAGAGGGAGAGCGGCGACGGAAAATGGTGAAACCGCCGCCGCCTATAAGAGAACACCCACTCGAAGCGTAATACATACTTAGCGGTGGGGTGGGGGCGCTCAACACGAGCCAAATATGATTATTCGTCGTTCTTGTAAGCCGTTGATTTTGATCAGGTAAATCTATTTGGCGCGTGAGCGGAGATATTGTTGCGCAAAGAAAACCCTGTCGGCTCATGTTGGCAGGGTTGCAAGAAATAAAGCCATAGCGAGCACCGCAGGGCTTCAATACATATGAATAGCCCTATATTTTCAATTGCAGCTGTGTGTGCATCGGGACCCCGCCGGTAGTTGATCGCCGCAAATCGACAGACTCCGATGCCGCCCCGGTCCTGTCAGCGATCGAACGTCGCCCCGTCGCTCGCTCAAGTTGATCTCGATTTGCAGCTAAAAAGCTATTATTAATTGCAAGATTCAATTTGGTAGGGCGGAACAATGTGGGTAGTAATTTTAGTCTGTTTTGTCGCTTTCGTGATAGTTGTAAGGTGGCTTCCCGAGAGAAAGAAAATAAGAACGCTCAATAAAGCGCTCGCTAGAATGGAGAATTTTAATCCGCTAGTCTCACGGGCGCCGAGTGGACAGAGTACGGGTATTGCCATCGACCCGACCAGTAACAGGTTCGTACTCACTGATAGTGAAAGACTTAAAGTCTTTAGCTTCTCGGACCTGATCGCTGTTGAAGTTATGAAGAATGGAACATCAATTTCCGTAACCAATCGCGGAAGTCAGGCCGCAGGTGCAGCGGTTGGAGCTTTGTTGCTCGGACCCGTTGGCCTTCTGCTTGGAGGCGTAACGGGATCAAAACGGAACATTCAAAAAATCGAACAATTGTCATTGAAGATATTCACCAATGATCTTGTAAAGCCGGTCTATGAGATAGTGTTTTTCAGTGGAAAGCCCCTCGATCCCAGATCGACGTTGATAAAAAAAGCATCTGAAGAGCTGGATACATGGCATGGTCGTTTTCGAACAATCTTGCATGGAGCACATTCCGAAAGACCAGCAATCAGCCATCTCGAATAGCTGGATTGCCAACCCGGTCAAGCTCTTGCAAGGCGAGCCGCGATGGTGAATCTAGGTGTTGTCTTCGTCAAGACGCCTAACAGCTTGGAAAAGCAATGCGCGAACACATAATCAGCGAGATACGGAGACTGGCTGCGCAAAGCAAAGGTCAGCCACCCGGCAGTAAAGCATATTGGCAACGACGCTTCGCAGATCGGCGAGCGAACGGCGAATGGTTTAAACTCACTCCTGAGGACGTGAAGGCATTCATGCGCCGTAAGTTCCAATAGCTCGCGCTCGCTTTCACTCCGTCCTGTCGGTATCCTTTCCTCACAAAAAACTCGCCACATCTTCTCCGCTCGCTCTTCCTCATCCTCTTAAAGAGGAATGAGGACGAGGATCGGGAGCAGATTCTGATCTCCCGTCCTCATATCCTCAAAGAGATTTCCTCAATGAGGATGACTGTGAGGATGGTGGACTATTCGTCTTGTGATTGATTTTTTGGCGGGGAAATCTCCCCTATTGATGTCAACTCATAGACCATGGATCGCCCGTCCTCTTTCAGGACTCCACGTTCAGTAAGCTTGCTTTTGGCTCGCATCAGATCGCGCCCGGCATTCTTCGGCGGGACCATTGTCTTGAACTCGGCTTCGGCCATGTTCATACTTGCGCGGTAAATCCACAGATCGTCATCGTTCTTTTCCGGTTGCCGTCCGCTGCTGTATACGACGCGAGAAATCGCCAGCCTTAGAGACTTCTCCACTGTCGAGAACGGGTCGACTTTCTTTGGCTGGCCGCTATAGACGACAACAGGGGCAAACCGGGTATCGCCCGATGCTTTCAGGCCGACCGCCACGGAACGCATGCTGTAATCTGTAAGGTAGCCGGTCTCTTCGTCGCGATGCTTTTCTAGAAACATATAACGACGCCCGCGCTCACCCTCGACGTTTTCGGCCTTCAGACCGATAATGAAATCAGCGTGGTCATAGCTGACGCCAGAGCCGCGCACGATTGATCCTTCCTCACCCTTTGCCGAGTGATGCAAAACAGCGATGGTAATACCAAGCGAGCTTGAGATTTCCATCAGCAACGGCCATGCTTTGTTCCATTGCTCTTGATCCGAATCGTTGGTGACGAGGCCGGAAGCCGTGGCAGTGTCGATGACGAGGACGGTAAGTTCACACCCATGCTCTTCGCGGCAGCGCTCTTGATGGTGACGGACAGCGCCAAACATGACGGCATAGCCACTCTTAGCATCCAGTCGAGATGGATTGCTGAGAACTGGGTAAAACGGCACATGGTGCATGACCGATCCAACCTCTTTCGCAATCGCCTTCCACCTATACTTAATAGAGTTGACGCTTTCGTAGCCGTACCAGAGGACACCTTGCTTGCCGGTAACGCGACGGCCGTTCCAGACGTCGCCACGGACAAGGTGCGCCACGATGTCTAGCATTATGGCGGTCTTGCCTGTGCCACTCATGCCAGCAAGCAAACCGACGCCCGGCAGGGGAATTACGCCCTCGATAATCTCCGGTGCATTCGGGATGTCGGCAGTAACGTCGAACTCATCCGCCAATTCCCCAAGGCTATACTTGTCGGCAATTTCCAGAAGCGACATATCAGCGACTTCGCCGCGTGGCGCGCTTTTTAGTCGTTGTTCGGCCAGTTGCCTTGTAAGCTCGGCTTCCCGGCGCTTAGACGCCTCAAGTAGAGCAGCTAACTTTCCTGCTTCGATGTTTGTGTTTGCGGGCTCGGCAAGATGATCCCCAACCCGAATGGCTTTCCTGAGAGGGGCCATTTCAGTCGTTGACCATAAGAACGCTCACCCGGCCGCGCTCAAGCTTAGCCTCGTTTACGGGTGGTATGCCGTGCTTCGCCATGGTGCGGGTAAACCAACCGTCATTGGTGCGGTGGGGGCGAAAATAGATATCGACACCGGCTTCCCGGTAGCCCGCAATCGCACGCTCTGTCTCGATGATGGATTTTTGGATTCGATCAAACTGGCTCATGCTGCACCTCCGACAATGATCATCGGGTACTTTGGTGCACCCCCAATGCGTTCATTAATCCAAGCAGTTACTTCGCTTCGGACATAAGCTATTCTGCGTTCGCCGATCTGCCGGGCGGTTGGAAATTTACCCTCACGCTCCATTGCTCTCAGCAACGGCTTAGACATGGTAGTAAGAGCCGCCGCTTCATTGGGGCTCATCAATAGGCTTACAAATTCAGTCTTCAAGGTAACTCTCCTTTTCGTTTTCTCGCCTTCAAGACATACGTAGAATCTGAGCCCGGTCGCTCAACTTGCCTGAAAAGAGAAATACGAAAAAAATCATACTGCCGGCGAGCTACCGCAATAAGTGGCCCATTCATCCATGAGCGCTCGTCTCTTCTTCAGGGCATCAGAGCGGCGGTATGCGGCTTCCGTCTTATCGGAAAGACCATGAGCAAGAGCATGTTCCATGACTTCGCGCGGATGATGGGTCTCATCTCCAGCCCAATCTCTGAAGCTAGACCGAAAGCCGTGAATCGTCTCATTGCCACCGGATGCCAGCCGTATAGCCTTGACCATTGCCGTATCGCTTATCGGTCGGCCCTCGGACTCGCCCTCGAATACTAGGTCACCCGTGGCGACTTGTTGCCGCTCTTTCAGGAGTTCCACCGCGCGATCACTCAGAGGAACACGATGCTCGACGCCCGCTTTCATCCGTTCCTTCGGAATGACCCAAAGCGCGCCCGCAAGGTCGAATTCGGGCCAGACAGCGCCGCGAACCTCACCTGATCGGCAAGCCGTCAAACAAGTGAGTTCAGAAGCCCTAGCGGAAACGCCCGTGGCGGCCCGCAGTTTAGCCATGACGGCAGGTATCTTCTCGTAAGCGACGGCCTCATGATTGCCGCGCGACAGCTTGCTTTGAGCCGGTAGAAGTTCTTTTAATCCACCCTTCCACCGGGCTGGGTTGTCGCCAGTGAAGATTTTGCGCGCCATGGCATTTTCGAAGACAGATTCAATGCGCATTCTGGTCCGGTTTGCTGTTTCCGGCTTTTCTGTCCAGATGGGCTTGAGCGCCTCAAATACGTCGTCAATGGTGATGTCGGCTATGAATTTCATGTGCAGCGGCTTGGCGTAGGTGCGCAAGGTCATTGCCCATTGCGCCTTGTGTTTCTCATTCTTGGCGCTAGCGGTCTTAACCGTGATCACTTCTTCCATGATCTTTTCGAACGTCGGTCGCTCATCCTTGATGCCGTCTATTGGCTGACCCCGCGCAAGCTGATCTCGAATTTCTTGCGCCTTCTCACGAGCTAGCTCCAACGATACGGGCTGTGTAGAAAAGCCGGGATATGGGCCTAGCGCGATCTCTGTTCGCTTGCCTGACCGCTTGTAAATGAAGTGCCAAGACTTCGAACCACCAACCCGAATCCGAAGGAAAAGCCCCGCTCCATCGCTGTAGATTCCGGGCTTGATTAGCCTCTCTATGCGGGTCTTTGTCAGCTTTTTCTCTGCCATGTCCGATTCCCTATGTCATAACTCTAGTAAGGGAAATACGAAAAATACGGAGAAAATTCAATGGTGTTAGCCCATACTATCCTTATCTTGCGGGAACACGCGGACACCTCTTCCGCCATTTCTACCCTTATCCATAACAGCCGGTACTCAATTCCATATTTCGGCCCCGGCATAACAGCCTCGCGTTCACCTGCGAGATGCCACTTGATTGTCACCGTCGATCCTGTAGACACCACCGAAGAACGCGACTGCCGTCAACTTTAGGGCGGGGTCGGGCGGCAGATTGACGTCACGCTGCTGCCACGAGATTACGTGGCCGTTCTTTTTCTTGAAGACACGAGACATGATACGCCCATGGCTGCACACCCTCGGCCATTTCTCACCATGTCACGCCAGCTGTCACGCGACATTCCTCACTCGCTCCTGTAGTTAGCCTCCAACGTTCGGGTTTGAGGTGCGGATGATGTCGACTTCGATTTTGACTGCTTTGACGGTATGTGCAGGCGCAATCACGGTGGCATTTATGGTAGCGCAGTTGCTTCACTGACCTTGGCGTCCAGTGGCCTGGCTTTTTCTAATTTTTATTTAGAATTACCAATATCATAGGTAATTGCCACCACGGATGAATAGGCTTGACGATGTCCATCGCCCGGAACCGAGAGGGCTGCGGCGGTGTTTACGCCGCAGCCTCAATGTCAGGCCGGCTTATACCTTGCCGCCGTTTTTCTTGCACTGGCTGCGGAACTTGGAGCGTTCCTTTCCATGCAGGCCCTTTGCATCAGCCTGTGCGGAGCAAGCCTTCGAAACCTCTGTCTGTGCAGGCTTGGCGGCCTTCTGCTTCGTCGCGGTTGCGGTCGTTTTCGCGGTTGCCGCCGGCGCTGTCGTGGTCGTGGCCGGCGTGGTCGTTGTCGTCGATGGGGTCGCTGTTTGCGCCATCGCGTTTGCGCTGATCAAAGCAACAATGGCCGCTGCCGTGAATGTCTTAACAAATCGCATGATGTTTTCCTCCGTTAACTGACTTGGTTGGGGGTTCGTAGAGTCAGGTTAACGGTGGAAACTTGGATCATTGTTTGAGCAAAAGCAATCAACTAACCCTTGTAGCGTCCGCCATCGCGACTCGGTGGGATCTGGCAACGTTCGTTAGCCGCGCGTTTCACACCGGGCCGTGCGGGGGTATCGTTTAGACGTATCGGCCCTGATTTTATCCTCATACTCGACCTGCGCGAAGGCGGCCAAGTGTCGGGCAGTAGCCTTCCACTAGCTTTTATTTTCATAATTCATTAACCATAACATTCGGAATTATCCGTATCCGCTCAATTCGGAACGCAAATTCGACAACATGCAATCATGATTAAAGTACCGTTAGGTGATTGGGGCGTAGCAGATATTGGTATGAGGGATATGCCATTGCATGCCTCGGTCCTGGTAATTTGTTAAGCGGCGTGGGACAGATGAAATTCGATAAT
The DNA here is from genome assembly GCF_000696095.1 of Rhizobium rhizogenes NBRC 13257. Taxonomy (GTDB): domain Bacteria; phylum Pseudomonadota; class Alphaproteobacteria; order Rhizobiales; family Rhizobiaceae; genus Rhizobium; species Rhizobium rhizogenes. The sequence goes on from NZ_BAYX01000014.1 coordinate 10,736, forward strand.
CGTGCGGTGACATACGCGACAGGTATGCGTTGGTTTGCTCTCTCATTGATGTGCGCCACCGTCACCGCTTGCGGAACCTCGCAGCAGGTTGCGACGAAGCGTCAGCACGGCAAGGAATATTTTTCCGAGAAGGAATATGGCGTCAAAGCAAGCCCGCGGGTTGTCGCCAACGGACCTGTTCCCAAGGGCGGCGGCCGTTTCCTCGTCGGCAATCCCTATCAGGTCAAGGGCAAGTGGTATTATCCCAAGGAGGATTATGCCTATAACAAGACCGGGATCGCCTCCTGGTATGGCTCTGCTTTTCACGGCCGCCTGACCGCCAATGGCGAAGTCTACGACCAGCAGGCGCTGACCGCAGCACACCCGACTTTTCCGCTGCCGAGCTATGCGCGCGTGACCAATGTCGAAACCGGCTCCTCCATCATCGTGCGCGTCAACGATCGCGGGCCTTATCATCCCGGCCGTATCATCGACCTTTCCAACAAGACGGCACAGTTGCTCGATCTGCAGCACAGCGGCACCGGTGATGTGCGCGTGCAATATGTCGGCCGCGCCCGTATGGACGGCCACGACGAGCCCTATCTGATGGCCTCCTACATTCCCAAGGGGTCGCGCATTCCAAGCATCAATCCCGGCGGCCAGATCGCAACGGGCGTGATGGTTGCTTCGAACGGCGCGATGACCGCCGATCAATTGCCCCAGTCGGATAGCTATGCCCGCAAGAGCCGTGAGCAGCGCAGCTTCGACACCACACCGGCACTGGCTCCGATACCGCGATCCTCACCGAATTCTGCTGTCGCCTTTGCCGGCTCCACGCCGACGAATTCCAATGCCGGCAAGCACAACAATCCGCCGCCGATGACCTGGAACGGCGGCGCCGCGCCGTCCGTTGATCCTGTCGAGCCGACGCTTGTTGTCCTGCCCATGATCGGACCCATCCCTTACGAGCGTCCGGATTTCTCACCGGGCATGGCCAGCCTCGCCACGCCGTCGCTCGCCTCCACGGTTGCGGCCTACCAGGATGCGCCGGTCAAGACGGTTTATGTCAACCTCGCTTTCGATGCGGTCATGGTCCGCAATGACGGGTTGACGCAGGAATCGATTCTCTCCGCCTATCACCGCCAGCATCAAGGTCAGACGCAAGTCGATTGATCGGCGTGATTGCCTGAATCTTCACCCCTGGCTAATATGTTCGGGGGTGGTCGCATTGGGGAGCCGGCATGCTAAGACGCTTTACTGTCGCGTTTTTCTTCCTTGTCGGAATTGGATGCCTGCCGGCGGTCGCGCAACAGGCACCGCCTCCCGCTTTCGATACCAAGGCTACTCAAGCCTTCATGGTGGAAGCCTCGACCGGCACGATTCTGCTTGCCAAGAACGCGGATCAACAGATTTCTCCGGCATCGCTTGCCAAGCTGATGACGCTAGATGTCATCTTTGACGCAATCAAGCGCGGCGAGATCTCGCTCGACACCGAATATCCCGTCTCGGAAAATGCCTGGCGAACAGGCGGAGCGCCGTCACGCACCTCGACCATGTTCGCCGTGCTGAAATCACGCGTACGCGTCGGGGACCTGATCCAGGGCATCGCAGTGCAGCAGGCCAATGATAGCTGCATCGTCCTTGCCGAAGGGATTTCGATCAGCGAAAAGGAATTTGCCCGACGCATGACGGCGCGTGCGCGGGAAATCGGCATGCCGCGGGCGGTGTTCACCAATTCCACCGGCCTGCCGGATGCGAACGATCAGAACGGTGGCGGCAAAGTCTCGGTGCGGGAACTTGTGACGCTGGCGCAGGACCTTCAGCAGAATTATCCCGATTTCTACAAGTATCTCGCCCAGCCGGATTTCACCTGGAACAAGATCTTCCAGCGCAATCGCAATCCTCTGCTGCCGCTGAACATCGGCGTCGATGGCCTAGGCCTCGGCTTTGCGGACGGTGAGGGCTACTCGATCGTCGCCTCCATCGAGCGCGATGGCAGACGGCTATTTCTGGCGCTGGGCGGCTTGAAAACGGACAAGGAACGCACCGAAGAAAGCCGCCGCGTGCTGGAATGGGGCCTCAGCAACTTCAAAAGCCAGCGCATCTTCGCCGACGGCGAAGTGATCGGCAATGCCAGCGTCTACGGCGGGGCACAATCCACAGTCGGGCTGCTCGCCAAGATGCCAGTCGATGTCTATGTGGCAAACGACAATCCCGATCGCCTCTCGGCCCGCATCGTCTATCGTTGGCCCCTGACGGCACCTGTTGCGGCTGGCTACGAAGCCGGAACGCTCCGCGTCTTTTCCGGCGCGCGGCTGTTGCGCGAACTGCCGCTTTATACGAAGGATCCGGTCGCGCAGGGAACGCTCAGCCGTCGCGCCTTCGATGCCTTCGTGGAGTTGACGGAGACGCTGCTATTTTCATGGCTCTGGGATACGCCAGCCCCGACCTGATCGCTTCGCGCCTCGCGAAATCCTTGTTCACAGCCTATATAGAATGTCCGAGCTGGTGGTTTCACCCGCCTGCGTCTTGGGTTAAACAGAACACACGTCACGCGGCGGTAAAAGAGCGTAAAACAAGTGCAGGACATGATCATTGGCTGATGCAACCGGACTGTTCGTGAGCTTCGAGGGTGGGGAAGGGGCCGGCAAATCGACCCAGATTCGCCGTCTGGCGGCGTGGTTGCGCGAGCTGGGGCATGATGTGCTGGTGACGCGCGAGCCGGGCGGTTCGCCGGGAGCCGAAGCGGTGCGGCATGTGCTGCTTTCGGGCGCGGCGGAAATGTTCGGCACACGCATGGAAGCCATCCTGTTTGCGGCAGCCCGCAACGATCATGTCGAGGAGATCATCCGCCCGGCGCTTGCGCACGGCACGATCGTACTCTGCGATCGCTTCATGGATTCCTCCCGCGTCTATCAGGGTATCACGGGTAATCTGGAACCGGATTTCATCGAAGCCCTGCAACGGGTGGCCGTCAACGGTGTCGTGCCGGACTGCACGCTGATCCTCGATATCCCCGCCGAACTGGGTCTGGAGCGCGCCCGCAAGCGCGCCTCGGCCGATGCCGCGCCGGATCGCTTCGAAAAGGAAGAATTGCAGACCCATGAGAAGCGCCGCGAGGCCTTTCTCGATATTGCCGCGCGCGACCCGGACCGCTGCCACGTCGTCGACGCGCAACGCGGGGAGGATGTCATTGCCGATGAGATCGCCGCTATTATCGAAAAGCGATTGAGCCTGGCGGATGACGTGCGAGCCACCAGACCGGAAGTTGCACAATGAGCGAAGACCGGCCCGGCGTTCTGGACGGAGCAATCCCTCCGCAGGATAATACCCGTCTTTTCGGCCATGAGGATGCAGAGGCCTTTCTGGCGCAATCCTATCGGTCCGGCAAGGGCCACCATGCAGTGCTGATCGAAGGGCCGGAAGGCATCGGTAAGGCGACGCTCGCTTTCCGCTTCGCCAACCATGTGCTCTCGCATCCGGATCCCGCCACGGCACCCGAGACGATCAGCGATCCGGATCCAGCTTCCGCCGTCAGCCGGCAGATTTCCGGCGGCGCCTCGCACAATCTGCTGCACCTTGCCCGCCCGGTCGACGAAAAGACCGGCAAGGTGAAATCGGCGATCACCGTCGATGAAGTCCGTCGCGCCGGAAAATTCTTTTCGCAGACCTCCGGCACCGGCAACTGGCGGGTCGTCATCATCGACCCCGCCGACGACCTCAACCGCAATGCCGCCAACGCTATCCTGAAAATCCTCGAGGAGCCACCGAAGCGGGCGCTTTTCCTGGTGCTGTCGCACGCGCCGGGCAAGCTTTTGCCGACCATTCGTTCGCGCTGCCTGCCGCTGAAACTGGCGCCGCTCAGCGATAATGCCCTGAGCAACGCTCTTGGACATCTTGGTATTGGCTTGTCAGCAGGGCAGGGAAGTGAACTGCTGGCCGCGGCTAAAGGCAGCGTCAATGAAGCGCTGAAGTTGCTGAATTATGGCGGCGGCGAGATCGTTGCTGCCTATGAGCAGGTGATTTCGGCGGAAGGCCCCGCCGCGCGCCGGGCGATGCACCGCCTCGCCGATGCGCTGTCGGCCAAGGAGAGCGAGACGATATTCGGTTTCTTCGTATCCCACATCGGCGACGACATCATGGCCCGGGCGCGGGCGGCTGCACTGGAGGGGCATCTGACCGTGGCGGAAAAGCTCGCCCGTCTCTATTCCGATGTCACCGAGCGGCTCACCGTATCGCAAGCCTATAATCTCGACCGCAAACAGACCATCATCACCGTACTCGGTGAACTGAAGCAGCAGCTTTCCTACTAAGGGAAGATCAGCTTCAAGGCGACGACCATCAGAGTAACGGCGAGGACGATGCGGATCAGCCGCTCATGCAGGCGCGGCGCAAGCAGGCTGCCGGCGACGATGCCGGGGATCGAGCCGAGCAGCAGCGCAAACAGCATCGTCCAATTGATCTCGCCGATAAACCAATAGCCCATGCCGCCGATCAAGGTCAGCGGTACGGCATGGACGATATCCGAGCCGACGATCTCTCGGACATCGAGCTGCGGATAGAGCACCAGCAACACCGTAACGCCCAGTGCGCCGGCACCGACCGATGTCATGGTAACGAGCGTGCCGAGCACAAGACCGAGGACCAACGTCAGCAGCGCGATGGTGCGCGGCGCCAGCATCCCACGCTCGCCCCGCCATTTGCGCATGGCGTTCAACACCTGGCCACGACAGAGCAGCATCAGCGCCGTCAGCAGCAGAAGACAGCCGAGCGACAGGGTGATTGCATGCGCAACCTCCGGGCTCTCGCGATTGACGCCGGCCATCAGCCACAACATCGCCAAGGCAGCCGGCACGCTGCCGGAAGCAAGCAGGCCCACCACTTTCCAGTTCACCCGCCCATGCATGCCGTGCACGGCCGTTCCAGCCGTCTTGGTGATCGCCGCATAGAGGAGATCAGTGCCGACGGCCGTGGCCGGATGCACGCCGAACAGCAGGACGAGCAAGGGTGTCATCAACGATCCGCCGCCAACGCCGGTAATGCCCACCAACATGCCGACGAAGAAACCGGAGAAGGAATAAAGGGGTTGAAATGTTGCTGGAAAACTCAAAATCACGGCCTTTTCGAGCCGTTGAACAGGCTGTCAAAAATGAAAATGGAATTCACGGTGATTTCTGTCCTGCCCTTCGGTTTTCCGCAGGGGTAAAGCCGGGTCAGGACCCTGTCAAGCAAAGCACGTTCGGAGCCAAGGAATGTTGCAGGCGCGAAACTTGGTGTTTCGCTCCCTGCAAACATGCGCTAAAGCGAGCATGAGCAAGAATAACAATGATGAAACCGTAAAGCGGACCATTGCCTGATATGACCGAAAAGACCCCGTTCTACATCACCACCGCGATCGCCTATCCCAACGGCAAGCCGCATATCGGCCATGCCTATGAGCTGATTGCCACCGACGCCATGGCACGTTTCCAGCGGCTGGACGGGCGCGACGTTTTCTTCCTGACGGGTACGGACGAACACGGCCAGAAGATGCAGCAGACGGCGCGCGCCGAGGGCCTGTCTCCGCAAGAGCTCGCCGACCGCAATTCAGCGGAGTTCCAGGCGATGGGCAAGCTGCTCAATTCGTCGAACGACGACTATATCCGCACGACGGAAGAACGCCACCACGAGACCTCGCGGAACATCTGGAACCTGATGGCCGATGCCGGCGACATCTACAAGGATTCTTATGCGGGCTGGTATTCGGTGCGCGACGAAGCCTATTACCAAGAAAACGAAACGGAGCTGCGCGCTGACGGCGTGCGCTACGGGCCACAGGGCACGCCGGTCGAATGGGTGCAGGAGGAAAGCTATTTCTTCAAGCTCTCGGAATACCAGGATCGCCTGCTGAAGCTCTACGAGGAAAACCCCGACTTCATCGGCCCAGCTGAGCGCCGTAACGAGGTGATTTCCTTCGTGAAATCGGGCCTGAAGGACCTGTCGATCTCGCGCACGACGTTCGATTGGGGCATCAAGGTGCCGAACGATCCGGCGCATGTCATGTATGTCTGGGTCGATGCGCTGACCAACTACATTACAGCAACCGGCTATATCGAGGACCGGAACAATCCGCGCGCGAAATACTGGCCGGCTGATGTCCACATCATCGGCAAGGACATCATCCGCTTCCATGCCGTCTATTGGCCGGCTTTCCTGATGTCTGCAAAGCTGCCGCTGCCGAAGCGCGTCTTTGCTCACGGCTTCCTGCTCAACAAGGGCGAGAAGATGTCGAAGTCGCTCGGTAATGTCGTCGATCCGGTCAATCTGGTGAACCACTTCGGTCTCGACCAGGTGCGCTATTTCTTCCTGCGCGAAGTCTCCTTCGGCCAGGACGGCAGCTACAGCGAAGAGGCGATCGGCACGCGCATCAATTCCGATCTCGCCAATGGCATCGGCAATCTCGCCAGCCGCTCGCTGTCGATGATCGTCAAGAATTGCGATGGCAAGATCCCGGAATGCGGAGAGCTGACTGAAGAGGACAAGGCTCTGCTGGCACAAGCCGATGCGCTGCTGGCCTCCACGCGCGAGGATATGGGCAAGCAGGCGCTTCATCGTGCGCTCGCCTCGATCATCGCCGTCGTCTCCGAAAGCGACCGTTATTTCGCCGGCCAGGAACCCTGGGCGCTGAAGAAGACCGATCCGGCCCGCATGGCGACCGTGCTCTATGTCACGGCCGACGTCGTCCGCCAGATCGGCATTCTGCTGCAGCCGTTCATGCCGGATTCCTCGACCAAGCTGCTGGATCTGATCGCCATTCCCTCAGACAAGCGCGATTTCGCCGCCCTCGGCGAAGCTGGCCGTCTTGTCCCCGGCACACCGCTGGAAGCGCCGAAGCCGGTCTTTCCGCGCTATGTGGCGCCGACAGTCGAATAAGGTTTGTTATGCTCATCGATACGCATTGCCATCTGGACTTTGCCGATTTCGCGGAGGAACGCGACGTAATCGTCGCGCGCGCTCACGAGGTCGGCGTCAAGCAGATGGTCACCATCTCGACCAAGGTCCGAAAGCTCGACGGGTTGCTTGCGATCACCGAGCGGTATCCGTCCGTTTTCTGCTCAGTGGGCACGCATCCGAACAGTGCCGATCAGGAACTGGATATCCAGACCGAGGATCTCGTGCGGCTGGCAAATCAGCACGAGAAGATCGTCGCCATCGGCGAGGCGGGCCTCGACTATTTCTACGACACGGTAAAGCCTGAAGATCAGAGGACCGGATTCCTGCGCCATATAGCGGCCGCTCGCGAAACACAGCTGCCACTGGTCATTCACAGCCGCAGCGCCGACGAAGATATGGCCGCGATCCTGACGGAGGAAACAGGGAAGGGGGCTTTCCCCTTCATTCTGCATTGCTTCTCAGCCGGCCCGGCCCTCGCCCGTACCGGCGTCGAACTCGGCGGCTATATCTCCTTTTCCGGTATTCTGACCTTCCCGAAATCCGAGGAACTGCGCGACATCGCCAAGACGATCCCGCACGATCGGCTGCTGGTGGAGACCGATGCGCCGTATCTCGCGCCAAAGCGTTGGCGCGGCAAGCGCAACGAACCGTCCTATGTCGTCAACACCGCCGAGGTGCTGGCCGACACGATCGGCGTCAGCATGAACGACATCTCAGCGATCACCACCGAGAACGCATTCCGCTGCTTCTCCCGGATGACGAGGGTCTGACGGCGTGACACACCGGCGGCGCTTCACCATATTGGGCTGTTCGTCGTCGCCGGGCGTGCCGCGCATCACCGGCGATTGGGGCGCTTGCGACCCGAAGAATTCCAAAAACCGACGCACGCGCTCGGCCTTCATGGTCGAGCAGATCGCGCCCGATGGCGGCGTGACCACCGTCGTCATCGACACAGGCCCGGATTTTCGCGAACAGATGATCCGCGCCGGCGTCGGCTCGATCGAAGCCGTGCTCTATACGCATGCCCATGCAGACCATATTCACGGCCTCGACGATCTGCGCGGCTTCTTCCACAATTCGCATGAACGCATTCCAATCTATGCGGATCAGCCGACCATGGACCGCATCCGCGAAGGTTTCGGCTATTGCCTTGAAACGCCGCCGGGCAGCAGCTATCCGCCGATCGTCCGTCCGGTCATCATCGAAAGCCTGGACAAGAGCTTCACAGTCGAAGGGCCGGGCGGTCCGATCAGCTTCTGGCCGCACAAACAGCAGCATGGCGACATCCATTCGCTTGGCTTTCGCATCGGCAAACTTGCTTATTGCAGCGATATCAGTGACTTCCCGGCGGAATCTGTCGAGAAGGTACAAAATCTCGACATCTTGATCATCGACGCCTTGCAATATCGACCACATCCAAGCCATCTTTCGCTGGAGCAATCGCTCGCCTGGATCGAACGCTTGCAGCCAAAGCATGCGATCCTGACCCATATGCACACACCGCTCGACTACGAGACCGTACTTGCGGAAACGCCTGAACATGTCGAACCGGCCTACGACCAGATGCGTATTGAGCTCGATGTAGAGGATGATGATCTATGAGCGAGGATAGCAGGAAGCTTTCAAGCCTGGAGCGCGTCGAGCAGGCCGCTCGCGATCTCGGCCTCGACATCGCCATCAAGCGCATGGAGCAATCGACCCGCACGGCCGAGGAAGCCGCCAATGCGGCCGGCTGCGCCGTCGGCCAGATCGTCAAATCGCTGGTCTTCGTCAATGCGGACACCAATGGCCTGACGCTGCTTCTCGTTTCCGGCGCACACAATGCCGATACGGCAAATATCGCTGCCACTTACGGCCTGCGCCTAAAGCGCGCCGACATCGACCGCGTCCGTGACGAAACCGGCTTCGCCATCGGCGGCGTCGGCCCGATCGGCCACCGCGTCAACCTGCCAGTCTTCGTCGATGAAAGCCTGCTGGCCTATGATCAGGTCTGGTGTGCGGCGGGACGGCCAGACAGTATTTTTGCTTGCGACCCCAAGGTTTTGGCGGAGAAGATCGGGGCTAAGGTGATACGGGTGAAGGCTGGCTGAACGGATCCAGAGCACGTCGGATATCGATTTTAGTTCCATAATCTATCTTATGTGACTTTCGTATTCGGGCGGGTGAGCTCTATTTCCAAGTGCGACTTACAATCGTGTGATCACCACACTTCTCCCGCCCACCCCATAGTCATGGACGTCGCGCAAACTCAGGAATTCAGCCATTCCTCGATTACCGAAGTCGTTCATCATATAGATCGCTACGGGTCTGACGGAAGAGATCTCGATGGAGACCAGGCCATATGGACAAACCCCGGCGCCGCGTCCCGAAGCGTTTGTGCCCTTTCATCATTCGAACAGCCGCATCGCGTTTCGCGAATAGATGACCACTGTCTGCCGCCTCGATTAGAAGGTTCTCGGCTTCGTCAGCATAACGCGCCAAATGAGGATGCGTCGCTATAGTCCTGTATTGCCAATAGAGCGACGATATCGGGCGCACGCGGTCTTTCCGGAACCATTCCAGCGCGCGTTCGGCGCGTCCCGCGTCGAAATGGATGAGCCCTAAAGGATTTGCGGCGGACAAGCGTCCGCCGTCATAGGCAAGCTGGTAGTGATGAAGCGATCGATCTCTATCCTTTCGAACAGCGTGGCCATACCAATACATCCAACCGAGCTCTTCGTGAGCCCACGCAAATCCGGCGTTTGCGGCCGCCTCTAGGAGAGGAAATGCTTCCTTATAGCGCTTCTGTTTGCGCAACCGATCTGCCATCTGCTCATCGAACGCCGTCATGTCAGCATCGTACCGATCAGGAGTACAGCCTCTTTAACCTCTGGGCCGTGACGCATGTCGAGCCGATCTACCAACCTGCGCCCCAGTCGCCGCCAGGCATCGAGATGGGTGTCGTAGCCGGTTCCCGAAAGCAACCATGATCCAGCTAAGCGTCCGCCGGCGGATTGACGACGCCTGACGACTTCTTCGGTGGATATGATCCATTCGCAGAGACCGAGAAGCGCTGCATCGTCCTGTTGGGCTAAACGACCAAGCGCGAACCACAGCATGGCCAATCCGAAGAATGGGACTTCTCCCGCTTCATGGTCGGGCAAGCGCGGAATAAGCCAGGACAGCAGTGACAGAGCGTCATCCTCGACTTCCGTGCCGAGCATCTCCAGGCTGTCGAGTAGCTTTATGAGCGTCTGGTTGCTGCCATAGGATGCATCCACGTTGTTTGGATCACCATAGGAGACGAGGAGAACCGTGCATGCGAATGCACGCTGCCTATGTATCCTCGCCACGATATCGAGATCTTCCGCAGAAGCCTCGGACCATCGGGTCAGTTCCAGAACTTCACGCGGATGCCATTTCAGGGGTGTCGGCAATTCGCACAGCCGGACGATATCTGCGAGCCGAGCGAAATGCTCCCCGCTGTCATTGCCGTAATCAGCCCGCGCGACACTCTGCAGATCGTCTTCATCGAGCAAATTGATTGTGGCTCTGAGAAGAGGATATGGATCCCCTGGTGCAATCGATGGAAGCGCAGGCATCACTACTGCTGAGACCCTCTCCTTCATCTTCCTATAAAGCCTTCGCAGATATCTCTTCGGTAAAGATAGGGTGCTGCGACAGATTATTGCAACAGCATTTCGCGTCTGTTCTGCTCATGCCGCCAACTGTTCAAAATCGATCCGGACGTTGAGATCCAGGTCGCGCTACCCCCAGAGCCACGATTTTTTAACCTCTGCCCTCGCCTCCGAACGCGTCACGCCGATATCCAGAAGCTGCGTGTCGGACAACTCCGCCAGATCTATCCTTGTCCTGCGTTTCTCCAGATGGCAGACGAGCGCGGTCAGCGTGCGCCGCACGATATCCATCGCCCTATTCCAGTCCCTTCCCGGCCCTATCGCAATCGGGTTTTCAATGTCGGTTGTCATCGCATAAGCTCCTGATCTGCCATGCAGCCGATGAAACGCCATGCTGCTTTTGGGCATGCCCATAAAATGCACTGGCGCTCCCCACGAAGGAAGCTTATGAAATTAATACAATTCATAAGGAATTCTTCTGATGCTCAATCTCGATCAGCTCGCTGCGTTCGTCAGCGTCGTGGACCTCGGCAGTTTCACGGCCGCTGCCGACAAGGTGGGACTGACGCAGCCGGCCGTCAGTTTGCAGGTGAAGCTTCTTGAGCAGCGGCTCGGCGTTCGATTGATCGAACGCGTGGGTCGGCGGGCGCAGCCCTCTCCGGCTGGCGTCGAGCTGCTGCTTCACGCGCGGCGGATATTGGAGGACTGTTCCGCGGCGCAGGAGGCGATGATGCCTTACCGCCAGGGATCGGTCGGACGCGTCCGGATCGGCAGCGGCGGCACCGCCTCCATCCACCTCCTGCCCCGCGCCATCGCCGCCGTGAAGAAGCGGATGCCTGGGCTGGAGATTATCGTCCGCATCGGCAATACCGACGAGATACTTCGCGATCTGGAGGCGAATGCGCTGGATCTCGCGGTGGTCGTCCTGCCCGCAGCCGGACGCTCGCTCGAGGTGGAACCATTCTACGAGGATGAGCTTCTCGCCGTAGCCCCCAAGGGTAGCCTGATACCGGAAAATGGTCCGGAGCCTGCATTCTTCAGCGACAAGACCCTCATGCTTTACGAGGGTGGCAACACGCGGCGCGCAATCGATGAATGGTTCGCTGCCGCCGGAATCCGGTTGAAGCCCGCGATGGAGTTTGGCAGCGTCGAGGCGGTCAAAGAATTGGTGGCGGCGGGCCTCGGCTGGTCGTTGCTTCCGGGGCTGGCCCTGCAGCGCGATCGAAGCGAGTATCTGCAGACATCGCCCTTAAAGCCAAGGCTTGCGCGCCAGCTGGGCATGGTCATGCGTCGCGACAAACATCTGACCAAAGGCCTGCGCGAAGTCGTCAACTGCTTGCGCGAGTTCCGGAATTGAACATCTATGAACACGCAATCTAACGTTCGGGCAGCACTTGTGACCAATTGAACCCTTGAATGACCGGTTGGAATCGGCGACATTCGTCACATCAATAATTCCCCTTTGCGATCCGAACCCGTTCCGGGCCCGCCTCGTTCTAAAAATGCCTGGATAAGAGCGTGAGCAGCGATTCATCAAGAAGCGCCGCGAAGTCATTGACTTCGTTAGCGCATGTTAGTGCGGCCGGTTGGGGTCGAGGTCTCTCCACAATCGTGCGGATCACGCATATGACGCTGCGTCACCCTTGGCAGACAAGCTTTGCCATAGGTGCCACTTTCGTAGCTGCAACGTTACAGTTGATGATCCCGCGCCTGCTTGGCCATGCCGTGGACCAGACGCAATCGGCCTTCGCCGGCGGTGCCGCCGGCCAGATCGCCGAACATGCCCTGATGACGACAGCGCTACTCCTTCTCGTCGTCAGCGCTCTGCGCGGCCTCTTCACGATGGTGCAGAATTATTACAGCGAAGCCGTCGGCCACCATATGGGCTACGAGCTGCGCCTCGCCTGTTATGAGAAGTTCCAGCAGCTTCCCTTCAGCTTCCACGACAAGGTTCACTCCGGCGACCTCATAACGATTGGGCTGCTCGATCTCGAAGGCGTGCGTATGTATTTCTCCACGGCGCTCGTCCGCACGGTGCTGCTCACCGTGTTGATCGGTGTCGGCGCCTATATACTGCTGTCGACCGATTTCCTGCTCGGGCTTCTGGCTTTGAGCTTTGTGCCCTTCGTCGCCTGGCGCTCCTCCGTAACGCAGCTCAGGCTGCGCGCTACCTGGCTTGATCTGCAGGAACGACTGTCGGTGCTGACCCGTGTCATGGAGGAAAATCTCAGCGGCATTCGTGTCGTGCGTGCCTTCGCCGCGCAGGCTCACGAGCTGATGAAATTCGACAAGGCGTCGCACAACGCCCTCACCCTCGCCCACAAGCGCGTCGGTATTCGCGTCATCAACACCAGCGCGATGAACTTCTCGTTTTTCGCCGCCATGGGCCTCGTGCTTTGGGTCGGCGGCAACAAAGTGATCGCCGGCGAGATCAGCGTCGGCACCCTCGCCTCGTTCCTGACTTTCATGACCATTCTGCAGATGCCGGTGCGCCAGCTTGGGCTGATGGTCAACGCCTTCGCCCGCGCCTCGACCTGCGGCTCGAGGCTCTTTGGCCTGCTCGATCTGGATATCGCCATCAAGGACGCGCCGGACGCCAAGCCGCTGGTCGTTACCGACGGCGTACTGCGTTTCGAGAATGTCAGCTTCGTCTATCCTGGCCTGGAAGACCGTCCTGTGCTCAACACTATCAGTTTCGAGGCACGGCGAGGCGAGACGATCGGCATCGTCGGCCCCCCCGGCAGCGGCAAATCCACCATCGCGCATCTGATCCCGCGCTTCTACGACGTGACTTCCGGCCGCATCACCATAGATGGTCAGGACATCAACAAGGCGACGTTGCAATCGCTGCGCCAGAACGTCGCCGTCGTGCAGCAGGATTCCTTCCTGTTCACCACCAGCATCGAGAACAATATCGCCTATGGCGATCCCTGGGCGAAGGAAGGCCGCATCGAGCGCGCCGCCGAATCCGCGCAACTACACAACTACATTCTCGGCCTGCCGGCCGGCTACACCACCGTCGTCGGCGAACGCGGCGTGTCGCTTTCCGGCGGCCAGCGTCAACGTTTGACGATCGCGCGGACGCTGATGCTGAAGCCGGCGGTGATGGTGTTCGACGATTCCACCGCTGCGATCGACGCGGCCACCGAACAGCGCATCCGCAGCGCCATGAAGCGTTTTGCCCGCGATCGTGTGACACTCGTGGTCGCCCATCGGCTGAGCTCGCTGATGCATGCCGACCAGATCCTGTTCATCGAAGACGGCGAAATCGTCGAGCGTGGAACCCATGAGCAGCTGCTGGCAGCAGGGGGGAGGTACAAGGCGCTGTACGATTTGCAGGTTCGCCCGGATGACGACATGAAGGTGTCCGCCGACCGGGTCGTCGCCGTGAAGAGGGAGGCCTGACAATGTCAGAAACCATCGAGACCGAGCGCAACGATGTGCGCGAGGACGGACGTCGCCCTCCCCGTGCCGTGGTCGGCTCGCATCGAGTCGAGGAAGAAATCTTCGGCAAGGTCTTCGACAGCAAGATCGTCGGCCGCATCTGGACCTTCGTCAGCCCCTATCGCCGCCAGGTCTATATCGCTGTTGTGGCGGTGCTTCTCTTTACCGCGTCGCAGATCGTCATACCGCTCGTCATTCGCTATGCGATCGACCATGCGATGGCGCCCGGCGCTGTCAATTACTCGGCGCTCTGGCTAGCCCTGGCGATCTTTAGCGTGGCGATCCTCGTCAATTATGGGGCGAGCTACGTCCAGGAGACCTATGTCGGCGAAGTCGCGGAAGAGGTTCTGTTCGATATTCGCCGGGCGATGTTTGCGCATATACAGCGCGTATCGCTCTCCTTCATGGACAAGACCGAGGTTGGCCGACTGATGTCGCGCCTGCAAGGCGACGTTAACTCCATGCAGGAATTCCTTGAAACATCAGTACTTTCCGTCGGCGACATTGCCCTGCTCTTCGGCATTATCGTCGTCATGCTGTCGCTCGATTTCCGGCTTGGCCTGCTGACGCTTTCGGTCATGCCGATCCTCTTCATCGTTCGGCTGTTCTGGCTGCCGAAGGCGCGCGTCGCCTTCATGAACGCGCATGAAGTCAATTCCATCACCAGCGGCGCGCTGGCCGAGGCGATCCATGGCGTGCGCGCCGTCCAGGGCATGCATCGCCAGCGCGTCAATTTCGACCTTTTCGACGAGAAGGCGCATACCAATCTGAAGGCGCACCTGACGGCGGCACGATATGCGCAGATCATGGTGCCGATCGTCGACACGCTGACGGGCATGGCCATGGCCATCGTCATCATCGTCGGCGGTTCGATGGTGCTGAACAACAGGCTCGATGTCGGCGTCATGGTCGCCTTCCTGTTCTACATCCAGCGCTTCTTCGACCCGATCCGCTCGCTGACGATGCAGTATTCCGTCATGCAACGTGCCATGGCCTCCGGCCAGCGGCTGACGGACGTGCTCGACGTGCCGATCGACATCAAGGATGCACCCGACGCCAAGGTGTTATCGGCGGATATGGATGGCTCTGTCGAATTCCGCGACGTCGTCTTCGGCTATGATCCGAAGCATCCGGTGCTGAAGAATGTCAGTTTCAAGGTCAATCCCGGCGAGACCGTCGCGCTCATCGGGCCAACCGGCTCGGGCAAGTCGAGCTCGATGGCGCTGATCCATCGGTTCTACGACGTGCAGCAGGGCCAGGTGCTGGTCGGCGGCCATGATGTGCGCTCCCTCACCCAGGATTCGCTCGGCCGGCAGATCGCCATGGTGCTGCAGGAGCCCTTTCTCTTCACGGGCACCGTGCTGGAGAATATTCGCTACAACAAGGCCGAGGCGACGCGCGAGGAAATCATCGAGGCGGCAAAGGCGGTTGGCGCGCATGAATTCATCATACGGTTGCCCGATGGCTACGAAACCGTACTCGGCGAGCGCGGCGGTGGCCTGTCGCTCGGCCAGCGCCAGCTCGTCAGTTTCGCCCGCGCCCTCGTTGCCGACGCGAAGATCCTCGTGCTCGACGAGGCGACGGCCAATATCGACAGCTACACCGAGATGCTGATCCAGAAAGCACTGGTGAAGCTGCTGGAAGGCCGCACCGGCCTGGTGATCGCCCATCGGCTGGCTACCATCCGCGAGGCGGACCGCATCATTGTGCTGCAAAACGGCCAGCTGATCGAAAGCGGCAATCACAACGAGCTGATGGCCAACGGCAAGCTCTATTCGAAACTCTATAACCTCAATTATTCTTCCTTCGACGATATCCCCGACGAGGAAGCGACCCCGTCCACACCAACGGAGTCGCGGACGTAGGCCTGGAATCGTTCCATCCACAGGTTACGAGGATGAGACAAGTATGAACATCAGACCCGCCGAATCCATTGATGCTCAGGGTATGAGCAATGTTCTGAACGAGATTTTCGACGCGGGCCTGCGAAAGAGTGCGGGCGACGTCACGTTGGTCCTGGCGCAGTACATCGAGCATGAACATCGGATAGAATGCTCGGTCGCAGAGGACGAGCAAGGACAGATTCTCGGGTTCCAGTCCCTACGCTACGCCGTAGCGGGAAATCCGTATGGGGTATCTGAGGACTGGGGGATCATCGGAACCCATGTCAGCCCTCGTGCTGGCCGCCAGGGCATCGGTTCAGCGCTATTTCAGGCGACGTTGCGGGCCGCCAAGACTTTTGGTTTGCAAAATATCGATGCGACCATCGGCGAAGGCAACAAGATGGGGCTCGCCTACTATGAGGCTATGGGCTTCCGAACCTATCGCTCGGGCGATGGATCAATCTCCAAGGCCTATAAAATCGACCAATGATTCTTTCCCGAAAAGCTGCTCTCTGAATCGATTTCGCGATCGGTTCACGTTTGACGCTGTTCGTCGGGAAACCAAAGCGATGTCCTCAGCATGGTTCTCTTGCTCCATATTGAGTAACTTGCATCATGATAGTTATTCATGCTATTCGCCTCTGCCATGCAGAGAACCAGCTTCAGCACCTTTAAATGTCCCGCTGCCCGCGCACTTGAAAGCGTCGGTGACTGGTGGAGCATTCTGATCCTGCGGGACGCGCTCCAGGGCCTGACACGGTTCGATGAATTCCAGAAAAATCTTGGCGTCGCCCCGAATATCCTGACGCGGCGGCTGAAGCATTTGACCGATGAAGGTCTGTTCGAACGCCGCCTCTACAACGAGCGACCGCCGCGCTACGAATATGTCCTGACCGACAAGGGGCGCGATTTCTTTCCTGTCTTGATGGCGCTGTTCGCCTGGGGCAACCGGCATGTGCCGCCCGAGGACGTCGCAATGCGGCTTGCCGATGCGGCCACCAGTAAAGATCGCGATCCGCTTCTCATCGACCGCGTGACCGGCCGCGCCTTCCATCCCGAAGATACGATTCTCGTGCCCGGCCCAGCAGCTGATGAAGCCGTCCATGAGCGGATAGAACACATGAAGGCATGGTTCTTGGGCTTCGACGCCTGATTACGTTAAATAGGAGCAAGACATGGATCGCATCGTCGTAACAGGCATGGGCCTGGTTTCACCACTCGGCGTCGGCGTCAGCGCAGCCTGGAAACGACTGGTCGAAGGTCGTTCCGGTCTTAGGCTCTTACCGGAGACGATGGTCGACGATCTCGCCGCCAAGGTCGGCGGCGTCGTGCCCAACCTCGAAGAGGATGCGGAGGCCGGTTTCGACGCCGATCGCTACGTGCCGATGAAGGACCAGAAGAAAATGGACCGCTTCATCCTCTTTGCGATGGCCGCGGCCGAAGAGGCAGTGAAGCAAGCCGGCTGGCAGCCGACCGATCTTCGTGACCTTGAGCGCACAGCCACCGTGATCGCGTCGGGCATTGGTGGTTTTCCGGCAATCGCTGATGCGGTCCGGACAGCAGAAGCGCGCGGCGTACGGCGACTATCTCCCTTCACCGTCCCCTCTTTCCTCGTCAATCTCGCAGCCGGCCAGGTCAGTATCCGCTACGGTTACAAGGGACCGCTTGGCGCACCGGTCACCGCCTGCGCCGCCAGCGTCCAGGCAATCGGCGATGCGGCGCGACTGATCCGAGCTGGTGAGGCCGATGTGGCGATCTGCGGCGGCGCGGAAGCTTGCATCGACAAGGTCAGCCTCGGCGGCTTTGCGGCGGCACGCGCCCTCTCTACCGGCTTCAGCAATAGGCCGGAGGAAGCTTCCCGCCCCTTCGATGCCGCCCGCGACGGCTTCGTCATGGGCGAAGGCGCTGGCATGTTGGTGATCGAAACGCTGGATCATGCGCTGGCCCGCGGTGCCACGCCGCTTGCGGAACTCGTCGGCTACGGCACTGCAGCCGACGCCTATCACATGACAGCCGGCCCAGAGGATGGCGATGGAGCACGCCGGGCAATGCTGGCGGCTTTGTCGCAGGCTCGAATTTCGCCCCGCGAAGTCAAACATCTCAACGCCCATGCCACGTCGACGCCGGTCGGAGACCGCGGTGAGATGGAGGCGATCAAGACAGTATTCGGTCGCGATGGCGGCATTGGCGTCAGCGGTACGAAGGCTGCCACCGGCCATCTCCTCGGCGCCGCCGGCGGCCTGGAGGCTGTTTTCACGATCATGGCGCTGCGCGACCAAATCGCGCCGCCGAACCGCAATCTGCAGGACGCCGATCCCGCGGCCGAAGGTATCGATCTCGTCGGAGCAACTGCCCGGCCGATGTCGATGGAATATGCGATCTCGAATGGTTTTGGATTTGGTGGCGTGAATGCCAGCGCCTTGTTTCGCCGCTGGCAATAGCCGCTTCTTCAAAAACGTGAAGCGCGCTATGCTCTCCGGGATATTCGCCGGAGATGTCCATGCGCGCTTTATCCCTCGCCGTCATGCTGTGCCTCATCCTTGCGGCCAAGGCGCAAGCGGAAGATCCTGTGCAAACGGCGCAAACGCTGATCCAGGGACAGATAGAAGCCTTCCTGCAGAATGATGCGGCGACGGCCTATTCTTTTGCGGCGCCGGGCATCAAGGCGCTCTTTCCAGACAAGGACGTCTTTTTCGCAATGGTGAAGAAGAGCTACCAGCCGGTCTATCACCCCGGCAACTACGCCTTCGGCAAAAGCCGCGCCATCGACAACGGCGCCGTTGTCTATCAGGAAGTGTTGATCACCGGTATCGACGACAAGGACTGGACGGCGATCTATCAGATAGCTCGCCAGCCGGATGGCAGTTACAAGATCAACGGCGTACAGATCCTGCCCAATACGGCAAGCAAAGGCATTTGAGCGGCATGCGGGATCGATGCCACGAAGCGGCGCATCTATCGCCGATAGTGCGCGCCGCTGAAAGGCAGTTGCTGGCTTCGTTAGCCGCGAATTCTAACAGAGTTGCCGGAATAGCTCTCACCCTCGAATTCGGGGCGCGGCTGGGGAATCGCTATGGTCGAGATCGGCTCGACGACTGCCGTCCCATGGGTAACTGGCACCGAGATCAGGGCTGGAGCCGGCGTCGGGATGGGAACCTCTGCCGGGATCGCAGCCGTCGCAGCCGGCATGGCAAAAGTCGGGTTCGAGACCGGCGTAAAGGCGACGACGGACGGCGCTTGCTGCACCTGCTGCGTTTCCGGCAATATGAACGGCGATTGTGTTGTCGATATGCCTTGCGTCGATACGTAGTTCATCGCGACCTCATAGGCCGGAAGCGGCGCCGGGGTCTGCAACTCGCCATCCCGGCCGCGCTTCTCGTAGAACGCATTCCCGCCGGCTATCGCGACATAGTGCATGTTATTGTAGGGGAACTTCAGGCCATTGGTGTGGAAGAACATCGCATCCTTCACGCCCGCATGCCGCTCTCCGCGCAGAATAGCCGTGGCCGCCGTATCAAGCTCCGGTTCCGCCTCGGGGCGCACCAGCCTTGTCATTACGCCCGGCGCGAATTGCCGCTCCTGTGCGACGACGCCGCAAATCGAATTGGCATAAGCCCCCGACGTCAGCCTGTTCATCACGACAGTGCCCACCGCCATGTACCCATCGTGATCCGAATGCTCGGACTCGAAATACATGACACGCTTCAGACAGTCGCGATCCTTGGCGGTGTAATTATACGTTACCTTCGCCGGCTGGATCGATTTTGTCGAGCTATGAGTAGCCGAAGATGTTTTCGTGTCAGTCGTGCAGCCTGTTGCCGCCAATCCGACAAATAACAAGCCGGACAGACATGTCCCCAATTTACCTTGCGCCCTCAACGGCAGGTGCCTCCTACTTATGATTAGAACAGCCCTTATCGATCAAGAAAAAGCGTTGTAGCCGAAATCCACAGGAATTCCAAACCCATCGCGATTAAATTAGCCAATGAAGCTTATCATTGGCGGACGGACCGTTTATTCCGATTCGCCATTTTTCCAAACGATTTCTCATCACGCCGCCGTTTCGGCTGGCCTCGCGGCCTATCGAAAAACCTCGAATACGCCCCCTGAAAACGCCCGGTTTGTGACGCGAAGATCGCATCACAAACCATTACAGTCATTAATATTTTTGACTAGGCTGTTGGGTCTGAACGCCAACCGACCTCGATGAGAATTCGCCCCGGCGCAAAGCAGTAAAATAACCACCCGCCCCGCACCGCCGAAGGCGGTTGCCAGATCTCGCAGCCGGCCGATTTGGCCCGCTCAAATTGTTCGTCCACAGCCTCGCGCGACGGCAATATGAAGCCGACATGATAGGTATTGCGTCCAACCGAGGCCGAATCAGCTCCGCCGAACTTCTCGATCGGACGGCTGATGACCAGTTCGAGACCGGCGTCGTCACGCAAAATGGCAAGGCCATTTACGCCCCGCGTCTCGATTTCGATCAGGCCGAAGGCAGATACCAGAACGTCCCTCGTCGCGGCGACATCGGGAACATGAAGATCAAGATGATTTAGTCGCATGGCAGGCAGCTCCATGGGTCTTCCCGCGGAGGCATGACGGCCGAAATCGCCCACCCCAACGCGGGCGGCTCGGCCGGTATGGCCAAGCTTCCGCGTCGTGGGTACTCGCGCCAAGGCGCGGAACAGAGCTTCCAGATAGAAGGGGTCGGGCTTACCGAAACCGACCCTGCCTTTTTCGACAATTCCGATTAGCGCCGATTTTGGGCAGGCGCAAGGACTGCGAACGATGGAATGAATCAAAGAGACGGCCTTGCCGGAGATATTGGCGCTTCGATAGTTCGATAGAGTGAGTATCTCTACCGTATTGAAACCAATCGTCTTTCAGGTGAGCCTCTGGAGAGGAACGACGTTGTCTGAGAATGATTACGATGCGTTTGCGGCAGCCTATCAGGCTGACAACGAGAACAACGCTTGGAATGCCTATTATGAGCGGCCGGCAATTCTTTCGATGATTGCCGATGTTGCCGGGCTCCGGGTCCTTGATGCGGGATGCGGTGGTGGAGCACATGCGGCAGCGCTTCTTGATCGAGGCGCGATCCTAACCGGCATCGATTCGAGTGCAGGCTTGCTGGAAATTGCGCGACGTCGCCTTGAAGGACGTGCGCAATTACGACTGGTTGATCTGAATGAGCCGCTGCCCTTCGATGATGGCAGTTTCGATTTGATCCTCGCCTCGCTTGTCATGCTTTACCTGCCTGACTGGTCGCGGCCCCTCGCCGAGTTCAACCGTCTGCTCTCCCAAAGCGGCCGCCTTGTTTTCTCCACCCACCATCCCTTCATGATCATCCGTCGCCCGGCCACGATAATTATTTCGAGACCTACAGCTTTGACGAGACCTGGCAGCGCGGAGGAAAGGACATCGCCATGCGCTTCTGGCATCGACCGCTCCACGCCATATTTGACGCGCTCAAGGCAGCCGGTTTTCAGATTGATATCCTGAGTGAACCCCAACCCGATCCGCGAGCCCGCGAGCTCTTTCCGGAGGCATTTCGGAGCCTCACAACCAAACCGCGCTTCCTGTTTTTCTCGGCCAGGAAAGCATAAGTCCGAGATGCAAATGGCTAAGAAGACGGCACGATCGTATCGATCGTCGCCACCTTTAGCAGAGATAGTGGATCACATCTCAAACCGGCTCGAGATCGCCCCTCGCCCAGTTCTCCTGCGTCTCCGCCATGAAATCGGCAAAACGGCCCTCGGCGATCGCCTGCCGGATGCCCTGCATCAGTTCCTGATAGTAGGCGAGATTGTTCCAGGAGAGCAGCATGCCGCCGAGCGCCTCGTTGGCGCGGACGAGATGATGCAGATAGGCGCGTGAATAGTCGCGCGAGGCTGGGCAATTCGATTGGTCATCGAGCGGACGCATGTCCTCGGCGTGGCGGGCATTGCGGATATTGACCTTCCCGCGGCGGGTAAACGCCAGGCCGTGGCGACCGGAGCGGGTCGGCATCACGCAGTCGAACATGTCGATGCCGCGGGCGACGGATTTCAGAATATCGTCCGGCGTGCCGACGCCCATCAGATAGCGCGGCTTTTCAGTCGGCAGTTCCGGTAGGGTGGTTTCCAGCATGCGCAGCATCACATCCTGCGGCTCACCGACGGCAAGGCCGCCGACGGCGTAGCCCTTCAGGTCCATCTGGCTCAGCGCCTGCGCCGAGCGGACACGCAAGTCAGGCACGTCGCCGCCCTGCACGATGCCGAACATCGCCTTGCCGGGCTGGTCGCCAAAGGCGACCTTGCAGCGCTCGGCCCAGCGCAAGGACATTTCCATGGCCCGCTCGATCTCTTTCGGAGTCGAGGGCAGCGCCACGCATTCATCGAGCTGCATCTGGATATCGGAGCCGAGCAGGCCCTGGATCTCGATCGAGCGTTCCGGCGACATATGATGCAGGCTGCCATCGACATGCGACTTGAAGGTCACGCCCT
The DNA here is from genome assembly GCF_000696095.1 of Rhizobium rhizogenes NBRC 13257. Classification (GTDB taxonomy): domain Bacteria; phylum Pseudomonadota; class Alphaproteobacteria; order Rhizobiales; family Rhizobiaceae; genus Rhizobium; species Rhizobium rhizogenes. Next base: position 33,077 of record NZ_BAYX01000014.1, read on the forward strand.
TCTCGTCGAGCTTGCGCAGACCGGACAGCGACATCACCTGGAAACCGCCGGAATCGGTCAGGATCGGATGCGGCCAGCGGATCAGCTCATGCAAGCCGCCGAGGCGGGCGACACGCTCGGCGGTCGGGCGCAGCATCAGGTGATAGGTATTGCCGAGAATGATATCGGCGCCGCTTTCGCGCACCTGATCGAGATACATCGCCTTGACAGTGCCGACCGTGCCGACGGGCATGAAGGCTGGCGTGCGGATCGTGCCGCGCGGCATGGAAACTTCGCCGAGACGGGCGCCGCCATCGGTCTTCTTCAATTGGAACTGAAAGCTCTCGCTCATCTCGTCTTAGTCTTTCCGGTGGAGCAGGCTGCCATCGCCATAGGAATAGAAGCGATAACCCGTCTCAATAGCATGGGTATAGGCCGCGCGCATGGTATCGAGGCCGGCAAAGGCCGACACCAGCATGAACAGCGTCGAGCGCGGCAGGTGAAAATTGGTCATCAGCAGATCGACCGCCTTGAAGCGGTAACCGGGTGTAATGAAGATGCCGGTTGCGCCGGACCAGGGCTTGATCGTGCCGTCCTCGGCAGCCGCACTTTCGAGCAGCCGCAGCGACGTGGTGCCGACGCAGACGATGCGCCCGCCCCTCGCCTTCACGGCGTTCAGCTTCTCCGCTGTCGCTGCATCGACATGGCCGATCTCGAAATGCATCTTGTGGTCTTCGGTATCGTCAGCCTTGACCGGCAGGAAGGTGCCGGCGCCGACATGCAGCGTCACGAAATGCCGCTCGACGCCCATGGCGTCCAGCGTTGCAAACAGTGACGGGGTGAAATGCAGGCCGGCGGTGGGCGCTGCGACGGCGCCCTCCTCGCGGGCGTAGATGGTCTGGTAATCGGCGCGGTCGCGCTCGTCTTCCGGACGCTTGGCGGCGATATAAGGCGGCAGCGGGATATGACCGACGGCGGCAATCGCCTCGTCCAGCGCCGGACCGGAGAGATCAAAGCGCAGCGTGATCTCGCCACCCTCGCCCTTCTCCTCGACCACAGCATCAAGCGCGCCGAGAGCGCAGACATTTTCGCCATGGCCGAACTGGATGCGGTCGCCGATCTTGATGCGCTTGCCCGGCTTCGCGAACGCCTTCCAGCGATCGGGTGCGGCGCGCATATGCAGCGTCGCCGAAACCTGCTGGCCGGGCGCACCCTCGCGATGACGAATGCCTTCCAACTGTGCCGGAATGACCTTCGTGTCGTTGAAGACGATAGCGTCGCCGGGGCGAAGGTAGGACGAGAGATCGCGGATTTGGCGGTCGCTCAAGACCATCTCCGCATTCGGATCGACCACGAGCAAGCGCGCGCTATCGCGCGGCTCGGCGGGCCTAAGCGCGATACGCTCGTCCGGCAGGTCGAAATCGAAAAGGTCAACACGCATTCAGGCAATCCGGGCAAAGCGAAACCCGCCCCCGCGCCAAAGGCGCAAGAGGCGGGTTTCAGGAATAATCACAATCAGACGTCGGCGGCAATCCGCGCGGAGACGATCGAGTCCGGATCCTTCACCGGCTCGCCGCGCTTGATCTTGTCGACATTGTCCATGCCGCTGATCACCTGGCCCCAGACCGAATACTGCTTGTTCAGCCAGGATGCGTCAGCGAAGCAGATAAAGAACTGCGAGTTGGCCGAGTTCGGGTTCTGCGAACGCGCCATCGAGCAAGTGCCGCGAATGTGCGACGTGGCGGAAAATTCAGCCTTCAGGTCCGGCTTGGACGAGCCGCCCGTACCGGCGCGGGCCGTGTTGCCGCCTACCTTGCCATGCTCCACATCGCCGGTCTGGGCCATGAAGCCGTCGATGACGCGATGGAAAACAACGCCGTCATAGGCCTTCTCGCGAGCGAGTTCCTTGATGCGGGCGACATGCTCGGGCGCTACCTGCGGCAGGAGCTGAATGACAACTTCGCCCTTGGTGGTTTCCAGGATGAGGGTGTTTTCGGGATCCTTGATCTCAGCCATTTTCGTTTCCTCGTTCTATGTTTGATTGCGCACGATCTTATCCAAAAACCGCTTCACACTTTTTGGGATCATGCCTTTGGATTTACTTCTTGCTGACGGTGACCTTCAGCATCTTGTCCGGGTTGCTCACTTCGCCATTCTGGCCTTCGCCGCGCTTGATCTTGTCGACGAGTTCCATGCCGGAGACGACCTTGCCGACGACCGTATACTGGCCGTTCAGAAAATCGCCGTCAGCGAACATGATGAAGAACTGCGAGTTGGCGGAATTCGGATCCTGGGCACGCGCCATGCCGATAACGCCGCGCGTGAACGGAACCTTGGAGAATTCGGCCGGAAGGTTCGGAAGATCGGAACCGCCGGTGCCGGCCTTGGCGGCGTTATAGCCCTTCGTCGTGTTGCCGTACTGGACATCGCCGGTCTGGGCCATGAAACCATCGATGACGCGGTGGAAGACAACATTGTCATACGCACCCTTCTTCGCCAACGCTTCGATCTGCGCGACATGCTTCGGCGCAACTTCGGGCATCAACTCGATGACAACAGGGCCGTCCTTCAGCTGGATCGTCAGAAGATCGGTGGCCGCGGCCGAGATGGCGCTGCCTGCGAAGGCGGCGAGGCCGAGAAAGCCTGCCAATGCGATATGAAGAAGTTTCATGGGTGCTCCGTTCGGAAAAATGGATTTCGGCCTGACTTTTATTTGGCCGGATCTTTTAACTTGCCAGTCAGGGCTTCAAGAACCGCTGGCGGGACGAAGGCGCTGACATTGCCGCCCATGGAGGCGATCTGCCGCACCAATGTGGCGGTTATGGGCCGGGACGCCGTGCCGGCGGGCAGAAACAGGGTCTGAATATCCGGCGCCATCTGGCGGTTCATACCGGCCATCTGCATTTCATAATCGAGATCGGTGCCATCGCGCAGGCCACGCACCAGGAGGCTCGCGCCATGCTTGCGGGCCGCGTCGACCACCAGATTGTCGAAGGAGACTACGGATATGTCAGCAGCCTTCTTCGGCAGCGCATCAGCAAGCGACCGGTTGATCAGCTCCGCCCGCTCCTCGAAGGAAAAAAGCGGTTTCTTGCCAGGATGAATCCCGATCGCGACAATGACCTTGGAGGCGACATTCAGCGCCTGCACGAGGACGTCCAGATGTCCATTGGTCATGGGATCGAAGGATCCGGGATAAAAGGCTGTCGTCATACCGAGCCGGCTCGTTGTTTCGACGCCTTTTGTCACGGATAGCCCCTTCTCGCAAGTCATTTACAACCCGGCAATGGCCTCTGAACGACAGATGAATGCGGCGTTCAAGCCCGTTTCAGATCGACAATGCTTTACTCACCCCAACATCGAAACGGGCCGGTTCAACCGGTTCATCCATCTCCGGCTCAGGAATATCAGGCCATGCTGGTCCTCATCGTCGCAGTCGCCATTGTCGCCTCCATCCTCATTGAGCACGTTGTTCACCTGTTCGCGAACAATTACGAAATCGAATGGGCTGCTCATACCGACAGTGATGACACCACTTCTGCTCAAGAAATCATCAGCGCCATGCGCAAAACGCATCGCGAATCTGAACGCCAGATGAACAAGGCATTCAAGGTTGCTTCAGATGGGCGTTGGTAAATAGAGCCCAACATATGGCGGAACCATTCACGAGCCGCTGCGTTAAAGTACGAACCTTAAATTTGCACGTTGCTGTAAGAAGGAAAAAGAGTATGCCCGACAAGATCACCCTTATTAACGTTGTTTGGATGACGATGATTTCCGGAATGCTTGCAGCAACGATCGCTCTTTACGATCAAAAGCCTGACCAGTCGAAGATCTATGGTCCCTTTGCTTCGGCTCGTTCCTTTACGGCTTCCAGCCAATACTAAAGGGATCTGAACGCTAGTTCCGCGAGAGGAAGGGAGCGATCATGTTCACGATATTAACGGTGCTTACGCTTTTCATCAGCATCATGTTCGTTGTGTCTGTTGCATCCACCATATCGGCGCTCCATCGCGAAAGCGAAGAGAGCAAGAAGCTGAACAAGCGTCACGGAACACTCTGACCCTTCGGGCTCCTGACAATCTCCCCCACCCGCGTGCGGCCCTCCAGGCGCCCGGGACCAGTCAAACCGGACGCTCCCCAGCGTCCGGTTTTTTCTATGCAGTGGCTGCACAGCGGAAATCCTGAAATCGACAAAAGGTCGCACGCCTCCGACACACCCTGACAAATCTTGTGTCGCCAAATGGTATGGTATAGTACCATACCATTATTCATCGAATGAGGCTTATATGGAGACCCATAGGACAGAGCGCGGGGCAGACCGAGTTAAGCAACTCGTGGAAAGTGCAGCGGAATTGTTCCTTGAGCAGGGATATGATGCCGTTTCCATCGACATGGTGATATCCCGCTCCGGTGGTTCACGACGCAATGTCTACGATCATTTCGGCGGCAAGGAAGGGCTTTTCATCGAAGCGGTCACACGGCTTTGCGCCGACATTTCCGCTCCGCTCGAACTGCTTGAAATCCCCAAAACCGGAGAGTTCGACAGGGCACTCACATCCTTCGCCTGCAGTGTTCTTGGCATCGTGCTTCAACCACAAGCGCTCGCATTGCATCGCCTGATGGCATCCAAAGGCCATCAATTCCCAAGGCTCGCCCAGGCAATCTGGTTCGGAGGCCCGGAGAATGCCACGCGCATTCTGGCAAGCTGGATCGAACCCAAGCAAACGGATGGCCAGTTTCGGGCAGACATCTCTGCGTTTGATTTGGCCGAGCAGTTCCTGAGCATGCTGGTGATGGCGCCACAATTGCGCGGCCTCGTGGGGATTGATCGCAAACCGCCAGATAAGGCAGCAATCGAGCGCCTGAGCGAAGCGGCCGTTAAAACATTTCTACAGGGTGTCATAACAAGCGAGGCTAAAGACCGTGGGTAAATTCAAATGGAGCCTGATACTTCCGTGGATCGTGGGAATTTTCTTCGTGGCGGGAGGATTGGGCAATATCTTTGCATCCAATACCATTCTCGATGATTACCAGCGCTGGGGCTATCCCGGATGGTTTCATTACGTGACTGGCATAGTCGAGCTGGCTGCCGCCGCCCTCATCCTTTTGCGCCCCACTCGCCTTCTCGGCCTAGCGCTCGCCGCCACCATCATGCTCTCAGCGATTGCGACCGTGCTGGGACACGGTGAATATTCACATGCCATTGCTCCCGCGACCGTATTAGGCTTGGTGCTGCTGACAGGCTGGACCACCTGGCGGACAGGTCTTGCCGCCTCTCGATAGGGCGTGTTGCATTCCAAGATCTATACCGATGCTTTCGAACAGACAAAAACGGCCGCCCAAAGGCGGCCGTTTTCCATTAAACTCATTAAAATCGAGAGCTATTCCTCGCTGGTACCTTCGGCCTCGCCTGCAGGCACCTCGGCCTCTCCATTCGGCACACCATCCTCAGCATCTGCCTCGACGGCGTCATCATCACCTTCCGGCTCGCTGATGCGCTCGACCGAAACGACCTTCTCGTCCTTGGCGGTCGAGAAGATGGTGACGCCCTTGGTGGCGCGGCTGGCGATGCGAATGCCGCCGACCGGAACACGGATCAGCTGACCGCCATCCGAGACCAGCATGATCTGGTTGCTGTCCTCAACCGGGAAGGCGGCGACCAGTTCGCCGATCTCGGCAGTCTTCGATGTGTCGGTGGCGCGGATACCCTTGCCGCCACGGCCGGAGATACGGAAATCGTAGGAAGACGAACGCTTGCCAAAGCCCTTTTCCGAAACCGTCAGCACGAATTGCTCCAGCGCCTTCAGTTCTTCATAGCGCTCGTCGCTCAGCTGTCCCTCTTCGGTGACTTCCTCGCCGACCAGCGCAATTTCCTCTTCCTCGCCCGTGGTCGAGCGACGCTCGCTGGTCGAGCGCTTGAGATAGGCAGCGCGCTCCCAGGGCTCCGCATCCACATGGTTGACGATGGTCATCGAAATGATGCTGTCGCCCGACGCCAGCGAAATACCGCGAACGCCGATGGAATTGCGGCCGGCGAAGACGCGCACGTCCGAGACCTGGAAGCGGATGCACTGTCCGAGCGCCGTCGTCAGCAGCACATCGTCATGCTCGGTGCAGGTCTCGACGGAGAGGATTTCGTCGCCCTCTTCCTCGAGCTTCATGGCGATCTTGCCGTTGCGGTTCACCTGTACGAAGTCCGACAGCTTGTTGCGGCGCACGGTGCCGCGCGTCGTCGAGAACATGACGTCGAGATTGTCCCAGCTCGTCTCGTCCTCGGGCAGCGGCATGATCGTGGTGATGCGTTCGCCGGGCTCAAGCGGCAGCATATTGATCAAGGCCTTGCCACGCGATGTCGGCGTGCCGATCGGCAGGCGCCAGACCTTCTCCTTATAGACGATGCCGCGCGACGAGAAGAACAGTACCGGCGTATGCGTATTGAGAACGAATAGCCGGGTAACGAAATCTTCGTCGCGCGTCGTCATTCCGGAGCGACCCTTGCCGCCGCGGCGCTGGGCGCGGTAGGTGGTGAGCGGCACGCGCTTGATGTAACCGAGATGCGAAACGGTGACGACCATGTCCTCGCGGGCAATCAGATCCTCATCGTCCATCTCGAGACCGCCATCGACGATCTCGGTGCGGCGCGGCGTTCCGAACTCGTCGCGAACGGCAATAAGCTCTTCTTTTACAATGGTTTGGATGCGGACACGCGACGAGAGGATATCGAGATAATCCTTGATCTCAGCGCCGATCTTGTTGAGCTCGTCGCCGATTTCGTCACGGCCGAGTGCCGTCAGGCGAGCAAGACGCAGCTCGAGAATGGCGCGCGCCTGCTCCTCCGAAAGATTGTAGGTGCCGTCTTCGTTGATACGGTGACGCGGATCGTCGATTAGCCGGATAAGGGATTCGACATCTTCCGCAGGCCAGCGGCGAGTCATCAACTCCTCACGCGCCGACTGCGGATCGGGAGCGCGGCGGATAACGCGGATGACTTCGTCGATATTGGCGACGGCGATGGCGAGACCGACCAAGACGTGGGCGCGTTCGCGCGCCTTGCGCAGCAGGTACTTGGTGCGGCGGCTGACGACATCTTCGCGGAAGGACACGAAGGCGCGCAGCATGTCGAGCAGGGTCAACTGTTCGGGCTTGCCGCCATTCAGAGCCACCACGTTGGCGCCGAAAGACGTCTGCAGCGGCGTATAGCGGTAAAGCTGGTTCAGGATGACGTCGGCATTGGCGTCACGCTTCAGCTCGACAACGACGCGGTAGCCCTGGCGGTCGGATTCGTCGCGCAGATCGGAGATGCCTTCGATGCGCTTTTCGCGCACCAGTTCGGCCATCTTCTCGATCATCGTTGCCTTGTTCACCTGATAGGGAATTTCGGTGATGATGATCTGCTCGCGGTCGCCGCGCATCGGCTCGATCGCTGCAACGCCGCGCATGACGATGGAGCCGCGCCCGGTCTCATAGGCCGAGCGGATACCGGCACGGCCGAGGATCTTGGCGCCTGTCGGGAAGTCCGGACCCGGAATGATCTGCATGATCTCCGGCAGTTCGATCGCCGGATTGTCGATCAGCGCGATACAGCCATCGATCACTTCGGAGAGGTTATGCGGCGGAATATTGGTCGCCATGCCCACAGCGATACCGCCGGAGCCGTTGACGAGCAGGTTCGGGAACTTTGCCGGCACAACGACGGGCTCGCTCAGCGTGCCGTCATAGTTGTCGCGGAAATCGACGGTTTCCTTGTCGAGATCGTCGAGCAGCGAATGCGCCACCTTCTGCAGGCGGCATTCCGTGTAACGTTCGGCCGCCGGCGGATCGCCATCGACGGAACCGAAATTGCCCTGCCCGTCGATCAACGGCAGCCGAAGCGACCAGGGCTGCGCCATGCGGGCGAGCGCATCGTAAATCGCCAGGTTACCGTGCGGATGGTATTTACCCATCACGTCACCGGTTACGCGGGCGCACTTCACATATTTCTTGTTCCAGTCGATCCCGAGTTCCGACATACCGTAGAGGATGCGTCGATGAACGGGCTTGAGACCATCGCGAACATCGGGAAGTGCGCGGCTGACGATCACGCTCATCGCGTAATCGAGGTACGACCGCTGCATTTCCTCCATGATAGAAATTGGCTCGATGCCTGGCGGGAGCTTCCCGCCGCCGGGTGGTGTTTGCTCAGTCAAAACAGATCACGATCTCTTTTAGAATCACTGCGAAATTTATAGCCGAAAGGCCCTGCGAGCGCCAATTTTGGCGGGTGCTTTTGAACAGGCTTTTGCCCTCTTAACCCGCTAAATCGAACATTTCCGTGGCAGCACGTCCCGGATTGGCCGCATTGCGCTTTGCGAAAGCCCATTCCTCGCATATCAATGGATCAACAACCATAGAAAACAAATGGCTGGGGAACATATGGCGAGCGCGGACACGCTAATCAATGCCTTCACGACGCTGCTTGTCACGGTCGATCCGCCAGGTCTCGCTCCGCTTTTCATCGGCCTCACAGCGGGCATGAACCGGGCCGAACGCAAGCAGGTGGCCTTGCGCGGATCCCTGATCGCCTTCTTCATCCTGGCTGCCTTCGCTTTGTTCGGCGCCAGCGTGCTCGGCATCCTCGGCATCTCTATCGGCGCCTTCCGCATTGCCGGCGGCCTGCTGCTCTTCTGGATCGCCTTCGAGATGGTATTCGAGAAGCGGCAGGACCGGAAGGAGAAGACGACCGAGGTCGCGATCACCAAGGATCACATCCACAATATCGCGGTCTTCCCCCTCGCCTTGCCATTGATCGCCGGCCCCGGGGCCATTTCGGCAACCATACTGCTTGCCGGTTCGCTGCAGACCACGTTTGATCGGGCACAGCTGATCGGCGTCATCGCCGTCAATCTCGGGCTCGTCTTCGCGGCGCTCGCAATCTCCGACAGACTCGACCGCATGCTGGGGGCAACGGGGCGTGCCATCCTGACTCGCCTGCTCGGCGTCATCCTCGCGGCACTTGCCGCCCAGTTCGTCGTGGACGGCGTGCGGTCCGCCCTCACGCTTACATAGAAAAAGCCCGCCGGGAAAGGCGGGCTGCTCAACACAATTCGATATAAGCTATCGATCAGAGTCGCTCGATCAAAACGGGATATCGTCGTCCAGGTCGCGCGAGAAGTTGCTGCCGCCACCGCTGCTTGCGGGAGCGCCACGGCTTGCACCAGCGCTGCGGCCTCCGCCGGATGACGGTGCGGGCTGGCCATAGTCGTCACCGCCGTAATCACCGCCACCAAAATCACCGCCGCCGCCACGATTACCGCCGCCGCCACCGCCTTCACCGCGGCCGTCCAGCATGGTCAGCGTCGAATTGAAGCCCTGCAGCACAATTTCGGTCGAATACTTGTCCTGGCCGTTCTGATCCTGCCACTTGCGGGTCTGAAGCGCGCCTTCGATATAAACCTTGGCGCCCTTCTTCAGATATTGTTCGGCAACCTTGCAGAGACCTTCGTTGAAGATCACCACGCGGTGCCACTCGGTCTTTTCCTTGCGCTCGCCGGAATTGCGATCACGCCAGGTTTCCGATGTCGCGATGTTGAGATTGGCGATCGGACGGCCATCCTGCGTACGGCGAATTTCCGGATCCGCCCCGAGATTTCCAACCAGAATTACCTTGTTCACACTACCGGCCATGATACCACCCTACTTGCCGCCCATCGACGGCTCTGAAATTTTATCCGCGCACCTTAGACCATTGCCGCCATCAGGTGCTATTTAAGCAACCATCCAAGAGAGCTTCATCCACAAGGAATTTTGTTCTTTCTTTGTTCTATTTTATCCCTATGATCCTGTCAACCGAATCGAAAACCTGGCGCTGCCCTTCATTTCAGCCTCGACTCACGGCCCGGCATCACTAAATAAAGGCAGACATCAAGGGACCAAGCGGACGACGATGAGTGAACTGAAGACTATATCCATACGTGGCGCACGCGAGCACAATCTCAAGGGCATCGATCTCGACCTTCCGCGCAACAAGCTGATCGTCATGACCGGCCTTTCGGGCTCGGGCAAGTCCTCGCTCGCCTTCGACACGATCTATGCCGAGGGGCAGCGTCGCTATGTCGAGAGCCTGTCGGCCTATGCGCGGCAATTTCTGGAGATGATGCAGAAGCCTGACGTCGACCAGATCGATGGCCTGTCGCCGGCGATTTCGATCGAGCAGAAGACCACGTCGCGCAATCCGCGCTCGACGGTCGGCACCGTCACCGAAATCTACGACTATATGCGCCTGCTGTTTGCCCGCGTCGGCGTGCCTTATTCGCCGGCCACCGGCCTGCCGATCGAGAGCCAGACGGTCAGCCAGATGGTCGACCGCGTGCTCGCCTACGAGGAAGGCACCCGGCTTTATATCCTGGCGCCGCTCGTGCGCGGCCGGAAGGGCGAATATAAGAAGGAACTGGCGGAGCTCATGAAAAAGGGCTTCCAGCGTGTCAAAGTCGACGGCCAGTTCTACGAGATCGCCGATGCACCGACGCTGGACAAGAAGTACAAGCACGATATCGACGTCGTGGTCGACCGTATCGTCGTCCGACCCGACGTCTCGGCCCGCCTGGCGGACAGCTTCGAAACATCGCTGCGGCTCGCCGATGGCCTTGCCATTGCGGAATTTGCCGACAAGCCGCTGCCGCCGGAGGAGACTTCTGCCGGTGGGTCGGCCAACAAGTCGCTGAACGAAACGCATGAACGCGTGCTGTTTTCGGAAAAATTCGCCTGCCCGGTCTCCGGTTTCACCATTTCGGAAATCGAGCCGCGCCTGTTCTCGTTCAATAATCCCTTCGGCGCCTGTCCGTCCTGCGATGGCCTCGGCTCGCTGAAGAAGATCGATCCAGCCCTGATCGTGCCGGAACCGGAGCGGACTCTGCGCGACGGCGCGATCTCTCCCTGGGCCAAATCGACCTCGCCCTATTACAATCAGACGCTGGAAGCGCTCGGCAAGCATTACGGCTTCAAGCTCGGCAGCCGCTGGAGCGACCTGCCGGATACGGCGAAAGACGTGATCCTCAACGGTACCGAGGACAAGATCGAGTTCCACTACGCAGACGGCGCCCGTTCCTATACGACGCACAAGAATTTCGAAGGCATCGTGCCGAACCTCGAGCGGCGCTGGAAGGAAACGGATTCCGCCTGGGCGCGTGAGGAGATCGAGCGCTTCATGTCGGCCGCCCCCTGCCCGGCTTGCAACGGCTATCGCCTGAAGCCGGAAGCGCTGGCGGTCAAGATCAACAAGCTGCACATCAGCCAGGTCGCGGAAATGTCGATCCGGATTGCCCGCGACTGGTTCGACCTGCTGCCGGAGACCTTCACCGACAAGCAGAACGAGATTGCCGTCCGCATTCTCAAGGAGATCCGCGATCGCCTGCGCTTCCTCAACGACGTCGGCCTCGAATATCTGAGCCTGTCGCGCAATTCCGGCACGCTGTCCGGCGGCGAAAGCCAGCGTATTCGCCTGGCCTCGCAGATCGGCTCGGGCCTCACCGGCGTGCTCTATGTCCTCGACGAACCCTCGATCGGCCTGCATCAGCGCGACAATGCCCGTCTGCTGGAAACGCTGAAGCACCTGCGCGACATCGGCAATACGGTGATCGTCGTCGAACATGACGAGGATGCAATCATGACGGCGGATGACGTGGTCGATATCGGCCCCGCCGCCGGCATACATGGCGGCCAGGTGGTGGCGCATGGCACACCGCAGGAGATCATGGCAAACCCGAAGTCGCTGACCGGGAAATATCTCTCCGGCGAACTCGGCGTGCCGGTTCCCGACGAGCGTCGCAAGGTCAAGAAGGGCAAGGAGATCAAGGTCGTCGGCGCCAGGGGTAACAACCTCAAGGACGTCACTGCTGCGATCCCGCTCGGCGTCTTTACCGCCGTCACCGGCGTTTCCGGCGGCGGCAAGTCGACCTTCCTGATCGAGACGCTCTATAAATCCGCCGCACGCCGCGTCATGGGCGCACGCGAAATCCCGGCCGAGCATGACCGGATCGATGGCTTCGAGCATATCGACAAGGTGATCGATATCGACCAGTCGCCGATCGGCCGCACACCGCGCTCGAACCCGGCGACTTATACCGGCGCCTTCACGCCGATCCGCGACTGGTTCGCCGGCCTGCCGGAAGCCAAGGCGCGGGGCTACCAGCCAGGTCGCTTCTCGTTCAACGTCAAGGGCGGCCGCTGCGAGGCCTGCCAGGGTGACGGCGTCATCAAGATCGAGATGCACTTCCTGCCCGACGTCTACGTCACCTGCGACGTCTGCCACGGCAAGCGCTACAACAGAGAGACGCTGGATGTCACTTTCAAGACCAAGTCGATCGCCGATGTGCTCGACATGACCGTCGAGGAAGGCGTCGATTTCTTCGCGGCTGTTCCCGCCGTGCGCGACAAGCTGCAATCGCTGAAGGATGTCGGCCTCGGCTATATCAAGGTCGGCCAGCAGGCCAATACGCTTTCGGGTGGCGAGGCGCAGCGCGTCAAGCTAGCCAAGGAACTGTCGAAGCGATCGACGGGCCGCACGCTTTACATTCTCGACGAACCGACCACCGGTCTGCATTTCCATGACGTCGCCAAGCTTCTGGAAATGCTGCACGAACTGGTCAACCAAGGCAATTCAGTCGTCGTCATCGAGCACAATCTCGAAGTCATAAAGACGGCCGACTGGATCCTCGACTTCGGTCCTGAAGGCGGTGACGGCGGCGGCGAGATCGTTGCAACGGGCACGCCGGAGATGATCGTCAAAGAGAAGCGGTCCTATACGGGACAGTTCCTCAAGGAATTGCTGGAGCGGCGGCCAATAAAAAAAGTCGTAGCGGCGGAGTGATCTAGCCGCGCCCAATCAATGGAGGAGAGAATGACCAAAACCGGCACGATCCGAACCGGCATTGGCGGCTGGACGTTTGAGCCGTGGCGGGGGACATTCTATCCCGACACGCTCAAGCAGAAGGACGAGCTCAATTTCGCCAGCCGCCAGCTGAAGGTGATCGAGGTCAACGGCACCTATTACAGCACGCAAAAGCCGGAGGTTTTTGCCAAGTGGGCGGCCGACGTGCCGGATGGTTTCATCTTCTCGCTGAAAGCGACGCGTTTCGTCACCAATCGGCGCGTGCTTGCCGAGGCGGGTGAGTCGATGCAGCGCTTTCTCACATCCGGCATCAGTGAGCTGGGCGACCATCTCGGGCCGCTGCTCTGGCAGTTTGCGCCAACGAAGAAGTTCGACCCGGATGATTTCGAGGCGTTCCTGAAGCTGCTGCCGGGCAAGCAAGACGGTCTGGCGCTCCAGCATGTCGTCGAGGTCCGGCATGACTCGTTCAAGGTGCCGGAATTCGTCGCCCTGCTTGCAAAATACAATATCGCGCCGGTTTGCGCCGAGCATTTCGAATATCCGATGATTGCCGATGTGACCGCCGATTTCGTCTATGCCCGCCTGCAGAAGGGCTCCGACGACATCAAGACCTGCTATCCGCCGAAGGACTTGAAGGCCTGGGCGAAGCGGCTGGAGACCTGGGCAGAGGGCAAAATCCCCGATGATCTGCCGTTGATCGACGGGGACCGCAAGGTCAAGGTCGAGCCGCGCGACGTCTTCGCCTTCATGATCCATGAGGGCAAGGTCAATGCGCCTCATGGCGCGATCGCGCTGCAGGAAGAAGTGGCGAAATAGCGCCCCTCAAACGGGCGTGACGTGCGCAACGAGATCTTCCGCCGTCAGTCCTTTTCCGGCGCGCTGCCCAGCGACGCCATGCAGCCAGACACCGGCGGCGGCGGCCTCGAAGGCTGGCGCACCCTGTGCCATCAGTCCACCGATGATGCCGGCGAGCACGTCGCCGGAGCCGGCGGTGGCAAGCCATGGCGGGGCGTTGGCGTTGATCAGCGCCCGGCCGTCGGGTGCAGCGATGACACTATCGGCACCCTTGTAGATAATGGCGGCATGAGCCCGCGTCGCCGCCGCCCTGGCCTTCTCCACTTTGCTCAGCGCACCGTCGGCGGCGATATCGGGAAAGAGGCGAGCGAACTCCCCCTCATGCGGCGTCAGCACCAGACGCGTCGGGCCATCCGCGAAGGCATCAAACAGGAGTTGCGGGTCGTCGCGAAACGAGGTGATGCCGTCGGCGTCCAGCACCAGATGACGATCGTTCAAGGCCAGGGCAAACTGGCGGGCCTTCTCGCCGGCGCCGAAGCCAGGGCCGAGAACGAAGGTCGAAAGGCGCTTGTCGGAGAGCCACTCGCGCAAGGAAACCTCGTCCTCGACCGCGCGCAGCATGATCGCCGTCAGCATCCCGGCATTGACCGCCAGCGCCTGTTCCGGGGAAGCGATGGTGACAAGCCCTGCCCCTGCCTTCAACCCAGCCATGGCCGACATGCGCGCCGCGCCCGTAGCTGTCGCGCCGCCGGAAAAGACGACGAGGTGGCCGCGCTTGTATTTGTGGGTGTCGGTGGCAGCCGCTGGCAGGTTTGCCTGCCATTGCGCTGGCGTATTTTCCGCAAGCATGCCATTTGCATGGGCACGGACAATGCGCGCGGGAATGCCGATGTCGGCGACCTCCAGAACGCCACAGAGCTCCCGCCCCGGTATCAGCAGATGGCCCGGTTTGCGGGTCATGAAGGTGATTGTGCGTTCGGCGCGGAAAGCAGCGCCAAGCATCTGACCGCTCCGACCATCAAGACCTGAAGGCAGGTCGACGGCAATGACGGGAATGTCGGCTTCGGCAACCCGCGCGATGGCAATAGTGACCTGATTAGGGAGTGGACGAGAGAGGCCCGCCCCGAAGATGGCATCGATGACCACGTCGCCAGAGCGCGGCAGATAGTGCTCCAATTTTTCTCCGGCGAAAGGACAATCGGCAAAGGCGCGGGCGGCATCCCCCTTGAGCGTTTTAGGTTCGCCCAGATGATAGAGTTGGACCTCCGCGCCGCTTTGCCGGAGCGCGCGTGCCGCCACATAGCCATCGCCGCCATTGTTGCCAGGCCCGCAGAGCACGACATATCGCATGGCCTCGGGGAAATGCCGAAGGGCGCTCGCAGCCACCGCCTGCCCCGCCTTTTCCATGAGGCCATATGAATCGATACCCGAGGCCGCTGCGGCGCGATCGACGGCAGCCATATCATCGGGTGAGAGAAGCAGGTCGGCGAGCGGTAATATCATGATGGACAACATTGAATCCGAAACCTGCCTGAAAAACAACCGTCATTCGGTTGCGTGATTTGATCAATAATTATGCATTTGCTTAAAATAATCCCATCAACCACAAACACCTCACCAAGGTACGATTGTGAGAGTTGAGGCACTTTTTCGCAAAAATATGCTTATCCCGCCCATTTTTGTGCGAAATCGCTTTCATTTTCCCGAAAAATCCTCATCAATCCGGGGTCTCGGCGTCAATTCGCCGGGATTTTTCGCAGCGGACCACTCTGAACTGGCATGATACGTGCATCACGTTGGCCGAGCGGGGAGTAGTCCTGCTGTAACAGGAAAAGCGGAGAGACATTTTCTCATGAAAAAGATCGAAGCGATCATTAAGCCTTTCAAGCTCGACGAAGTGAAGGAAGCCCTTCAGGAAGTCGGCCTGCAGGGCATCACCGTCACGGAAGCGAAGGGCTTCGGTCGTCAGAAAGGCCACACGGAACTTTACCGTGGTGCTGAATACGTCGTTGACTTCCTGCCGAAGGTGAAGGTCGAAGTCGTATTGGCGGACGAAAACGCGGAGGCGGTGATCGACGCTATCCGCAAGGCAGCACAGACCGGCCGTATCGGCGACGGAAAAATTTTCGTCTCCAATGTGGAAGAGGTCATTCGAATCCGTACCGGTGAAACTGGCATAGACGCCATTTAACCCGCCCGGCCTTTTCGGCCGCGGCTAAAAATCGTCATCTAAGTCAAGGGAAGAGAAATTTAATGACGACGGCAAGCGAAATTCTCAAGCAGATCAAGGATAACGACGTCAAGTTCGTTGACCTGCGCTTCACCGACCCCAAGGGCAAGCTGCAGCATGTCACGATGGACATCGTCTGCGTCGATGAAGACATGTTCGCCGATGGCGTCATGTTCGACGGCTCCTCGATTGCTGGCTGGAAGGCCATCAACGAATCCGACATGGTGCTGATGCCGGACACCGAAACGGTTCACATGGATCCGTTCTTCGCGCAGTCCACCATGGTCATCCTCTGTGACATCCTCGACCCGGTCTCGGGCGAAGCCTATAACCGTGACCCGCGCGGCACCGCCAAGAAGGCCGAAGCCTATCTCAAGGCCTCCGGCATCGGCGACACCGCCTTCTTCGGTCCGGAAGCCGAATTCTTCGTCTTCGACGACGTCAAGTACAAGGCCGATCCGTATAACACCGGCTTCAAGCTCGACTCGAGCGAATTGCCGTCGAACGACGACACCGACTATGAAACCGGCAACCTCGGTCACCGTCCGCGCGTCAAGGGCGGCTATTTCCCGGTTCCGCCGGTCGACAGCGCCCAGGACATGCGTTCGGAAATGCTGACGGTTCTCGGCGAAATGGGCGTCACCGTCGAAAAGCATCACCACGAAGTTGCCGCCGCTCAGCACGAACTCGGTATCAAGTTCGACACGCTGGTGCGCAACGCCGACAAGATGCAGATCTACAAGTATGTCGTTCATCAGGTCGCCAATGCCTACGGAAAGACGGCAACCTTCATGCCGAAGCCGATCTTCGGCGATAACGGCTCGGGCATGCACGTTCACCAGTCGATCTGGAAGGCCGGTAAGCCGACTTTCGCCGGCGACGAATATGCAGGCCTCTCCGAGAGCTGCCTCTACTATATCGGTGGCATCATCAAGCATGCTAAGGCGCTCAACGCTTTCACCAACCCTTCGACGAACTCCTACAAGCGTCTCGTCCCGGGCTACGAAGCTCCGGTTCTGCTCGCCTACTCGGCACGCAACCGCTCGGCTTCCTGCCGCATTCCCTTCGGCACCAATCCGAAGGCAAAGCGCGTCGAAGTCCGCTTCCCTGACCCGACCGCGAACCCCTACCTCGGCTTCGCCGCCATGCTGATGGCCGGCCTCGACGGCATCAAGAACAAGATCCATCCGGGCAAGGCCATGGACAAGGATCTGTACGATCTGCCGCCGAAGGAGCTGAAGAAGATCCCGACGGTTTGCGGCTCGCTGCGCGAAGCGCTCGAAAGCCTGGACAAGGACCGCAAGTTCCTGACCGCCGGCGGCGTCTTCGACGACGACCAGATCGACGCGTTCATCGAACTGAAGATGCAGGAAGTCATGCGCTTCGAAATGACCCCGCATCCGGTCGAATATGACATGTACTATTCGGCATAAGCGCCGAAGCGAAAGCCCCGGTTCGCCGGGGCTTTTTCATTACCGGCAAGCGTGAGGCAGGCATTTGTCGGTCACGACTACCTCACTGGATGTCACATTTCGTGCATCGCATCATCGAACGATCAGGGTACGATACGCGTTAATCGAATGTGACGGCTACATGAAGGAATCGGGGCAAAATCCTTGATATCGGCGGTGAAACTCACCACATGATTGCTTGAAAGGAAGTCGCGCCATGAAACAACGCAACGCAAAGTTCAATATAGGCGACGTGGTTCGACACCGGATGTTCCCATTTCGCGGTGTCATCTTCGACGTCGACCCGGAATTCGCCAATACCGAAGAATGGTGGAATTCCATTCCGATGGAAGTGCGGCCCAGCAAGGACCAGCCCTTCTATCACCTTCTCGCCGAAAACGACGAGACGGAATATGTCGCATACGTATCCGAGCAGAACCTGATCAATGACGAGAGCGGCGTTCCGCTCCGCAACCCACAGATCGCTCAGATTTTCGACCAGGCGCCCACGGGTGAGCTCAAGCCCAAGATGAGCCTCGCGCATTAAGCGCCTATTTCATAACAGGTTTCCCGAAGGGAAGACGCTCCCAACGTCTTCCCTTTCGTTTTGAGCGGTTCACCTTTCACCAGACCGGTGCCGCAATAGAAAAAGCCCGGCTCGCGCCGGGCTTTTTCATGAAATCTCACAGGGGCCGCAGCTTACTGCTTGGCGGCCTTCTGAGCGTCTTCGAGCTTCTTGCGAGCTTCCTCAGCCTTCTTCTGCATGCTGTCCTGCAGGCTCTTCTGGCTTTCGGCCAGCTTCGAGTCGGAGATCGCAGCACCGTCAAAGGCGGCGCCGAAACCGGTCAGCGAAATCTTGATCGGGTTCGGAGCGCGACGGAAGTTGATCGAGGTGAAGGTCACGTCCGTGCCCTTCTTCAAAGCAGCGATCATGGCGTCGGTCACCGGCACTTCTGCCGTGCACTTGTCCGGCAAGCAGACAGCGTAATCGAGCTTCTGGCCCTTGCCGCCATCGATCTGCATGGTGATGCCCGGAGGGATCAGGCGTGCGGTCGGAACGGAAATCTGCAGGATCTTGCGGTTGACCTTGCCGTCGACCGAGATGAGGCCGACTGCCGTCACGAGCTGACCATTGTTAGCCATCATCAGGTTCTGAACGATGCAGATATCGGCATCGTCCTGCTTGGTGCAGGTCTTGTACCAGCCGAGGCGCGGCTGGTTAGCATCGCCGCCACCGTCGGCAGGGGCTGCGCCGGAGGCGTCCTGAGCGAAAGCAGCGGCCGGAAGCGCTGCACCGATCATGAGAGCCAGAGCAGACAGACCTGCCCGCGTTTTGTTGTCAGTCTTGAACATCATAGCGAAACCGCCTCCTGAAATCCGATGCGGGACGACAGCCTGTCGCCCCATGCCAACCGGGTCAAACCAACGTCCACCTGTCGAATGAATAAGGCGAATGCATGACCCGGGAAACCCGGGACTTCTGTTACATCGCACAGGCGAGGATATCCAGCTTTTCTTTGGTCTTTTCTGCTGAGACCCAAGAATTCCCCGGCCGCGTGTTGAATTCGGCACTGTCATGATAAGGTCCGGCAGAATCATACCCCTTACCGGAAAGGATGCCATGCAAGCGCTCCGGATCGCTACTCTCCTGTTCTTCGCAGCATTCTGCAATGTGGCGGCCGCACAGCCGCTCTATGGCATCGCAATGCATGGAGATCCCGCCCTGCCGGCGGACTATACGCATTTCCCCTACGTCAATCCGAACGTCAAAAAGGGCGGCCGTATCAGCTATGGCGTCGTCGGCACCTTCGACAATCTCAATCCCTTCATTCTGAAGAGCATGCGTACGACGGCGCGCGGCATGTGGGATCCCGATTACGGCAATCTCATCTACGAATCGCTGATGCAGCGCTCGCGCGACGAGCCCTTCACCCTTTATGGGCTGCTGGCACAGACGGTCGAATGGGACGAGAGCCGCAGTTTCATCCAGTTCAACCTCAATCCGAACGCCAAATGGTCGGACGGGCAGCCGGTGACGCCCGAGGATGTGATTTTCACCTTCGAGCTCCTGCGCGACAAGGGCCGTGTGGTCTTCTCCTCCCCGCTGCAGGCCGTCGGCAAGATGGAGAAGGTCGGCGAGCATGGCGTGCTGATCCATTTCAACGACAAGGCGAATCGCGAAACGCCGCTGATCATCGCCACGCTGCCGATCCTGCCGAAACACGCCACCGATCCGGAAAGTTTCGACCGGACCACGCTTGCCATTCCCATCGGCTCCGGCCCCTATGGGATCAAGAGCATCGACCCCGGCCAACGCATCATCTTCCAACGCAATCCCGACTATTGGGGCAAGGATATTCCGACGAAGGTCGGCGTCGACAATTACGACGAGATTTCCGTCACCTATTTCCTGCAGGAAACCACGCTGTTCGAAGCTTTCAAGAAGGGCGATATCGACGTCTATCCCGACGGAAGCCCGGGCCACTGGCAACAGGCCTATGACTTTCCGGCAGCCACCTCCGGCGCTGTCGTCAAGGACGTTTTCAAGCCGAAGCTACCGAGCGGCATGTTCGGTTTTGTCTTCAACACGCGCCGGCCGATCTTCGCCGACAAGAAGGTGCGGCAGGGCCTGACGCTTGCCTTCGATTTCGAATGGGTCAACCGCAGCCTTTCCTCGAACGCCTATACGCGCACGCAGAGTTACTGGCAGAACTCCGATCTCTCATCGCTCGGCGTGCCCGCTGATGCACGCGAGCTGGCCATGCTCGGCCCGATCAAGGATCGCATCGATCCCGATGTGCTCGATGGCACCTATAGGCTGCCCGTCAGCGACGGGTCCGGTCGCGATCGCGTCATCCTGCGCAAGGCCGTCGATCTGCTCCAGCAGGGCGGCTACACGATCAAAGGCGAAAAGATGGTCGATAGCGCCGGGCGTCAGTTGAGCTTCGAGATCATGACGCAGAATGCCGATCAGGAGCGCATCGCGATCGCCTATCGCCGGTCATTGGCGCTGCTCGGCATCTCTGTGACGATCCGCACCGTCGATGATTCGCAATATCAGCTCCGGACGATCAGCTTCGATTACGACATGATCCTCAAAGCCTACCCCTCATCGCTGTCGCCAGGCATCGAGCAGGTGGGACGCTGGAGCTCCGCCGCTGCCAAGGCCGAAGGCAGCCTCAATTTCGCGGGTGTCGCTGATCCCGATGTCGATACTTTGATGGATCACTTCCTGACGGCTCACTCCGCCGAGGATTTCCGTGACGCGGTGCACTCCTTCGACCGCCTCTTGATTTCCGGCTACTACGTCCTGCCGCTCTATCATATCGGCCAGCAATGGGTGGCGCGACGCAGCCGCATCGCCCATCCCGATGTGCTGCCCCTATACGGTTATCAATTGCCGACATGGTGGGACGCTTCGGTGCAATAGGGCACTGAAGCCGCCAAAATGTTGCCGGTTCCCTTTCGGTAACCGGTTGAAGCCTCCGGCTGGAAAGCCTAGATGGGATCTTTGGCCGATAAAGCGGAAGGACACGGACCATGGAACGCATCACGATCGATATCGTCTCGGACGTCGTATGTCCCTGGTGCTATCTCGGCAAGGCGCGGCTAGAGCTGGCGATCGCCGAGGTGCAGGACGAAGTGGGCGTAGACCTCAACTGGCGCCCCTATCGGCTCAATCCCGAATATCCGCCCGAGGGCGTCGACCAGAAGAAGGCGCTGGCGCAGACGCTCGGCGGCGAGGAGCGTGTCGCGCAGGCGCACAAGATGCTGAGCGATCTCGGCCGCGACGTCGGCATCAAGTTCGATTTCGACGCCATCAAGATCGGCCCGAACACGCTTGATGCCCACCGCCTCATCCATTGGGCGGGGACCGAAAACCGCGAAAAGCAGGAGAAGGTGGTCAACGCCCTGTTCAAGGCCAATTTCGAGGAAGGACGCAATGTCGGCGATCATGCCGTGCTGCTGGATATCGCCGAAGGCGCCGGCCTCGACCGCTCCGTCATCGCAGCCCTGCTCTCCTCCGACGCCGACCGCGACCTGATCATCGGCGAGATCGAAGCAGCGCAGAAGATCGGCGTCACCGGCGTCCCCTTCTTCATCTTCGACCAGCAATATGCCGTCAGCGGCGCCCAGACGCCGGATGTACTCATCGAGGCACTGCGCGATATCGCCAAGATGAAGGCTGAGGCGCGGGCTGGGATGAATTGAGCGGCGTCTACAGATTTTAACCTTCATAGGGGGAAGGTCACGGCTGCTTCTTAAAAGAGTTGAAGGACGCTTTGCGCCCTCATCCTCGCCGTTCGCGGGCAAAGTGAGTCGTACCGAAAGCGGCCATCTATTCCAGATACGGCGTCAGCACATCTTCGATCCATTTCATGAATGCGCGGACTCGGCGCGACAGATTGCTCCGATGTGCTACGACGAGGGACACGGCGATCGCCCGGCGACGAAAATCGGGCATGATCTCCACAAGCGCTCCACTCTCTATGTATTGGCCAATCCCCAAGAGTGGCGCCTGAATCAGGCCAAGGCCGGCGAGTGCAGCGGCGTCGTAGGTTTGCGCGCTATTAACGTGTAGCGCACCTGGCAACTGAAGCACCGCGTAGCCGTAGCCATCCGGATATTCCCATCCATAGGGTC
Source organism: Rhizobium rhizogenes NBRC 13257 (assembly GCF_000696095.1). Taxonomy (GTDB): domain Bacteria; phylum Pseudomonadota; class Alphaproteobacteria; order Rhizobiales; family Rhizobiaceae; genus Rhizobium; species Rhizobium rhizogenes. The sequence goes on from NZ_BAYX01000014.1 coordinate 55,044, forward strand.
TTGCGCCCAAAATCGTCGAAAAATGAATTGTCCGATGCCCCTGGCGCTGGAGGTCTTCTAGCGATCGAGGGATGCCATAGCGCGCCAGATAGGCGGGACTGGCAGCGTTGGCCATGCGCAATAGGCCCAACGAGCGGGCAATCAGCGTCTCGTCCCCGATGGGTCCAAGCCGCAACACACAGTCGAACCCTTCTTGAACCAGATCGACTTGCCGATCCGTACTCGAAAGCTCCAGCTCCAACTCTGGGTGAGCCGCCATGAAAGCCGGTAAAGCCGGCACGATCGTTGTGCGCGCCACCTCAGTGGGAAGATCAACCCGTAAGCGCCCGCGAAGTGCCACGCTGTCGCCTGCGAACATTGAGTGTAGGTCATCAACTTCAGCCAGCAGATCGCGGGCGCGGGCATGAAATGCGCGTCCGTCCTCCGTCAACTGCACGCTGCGTGTCGTCCGGTGCAGGAGCCTGACACCGACATCTTCTTCCAGCTTCCGGACCGCCGTTGAGGCCCTTCCCTTTTGAATGCCCAGGCTATCGGCCGCGTGAGTGAAGCTCCCCATTTCGGCTACCGTTATGAAAATGAGGATAGGTTCGAGATTCTGCATTTTCGCGCCTCGGTATTGTTCACATTGAAGAGAACAGTGAGTTCGGTTCCTAGGCATTTATCATACCCAAGAGACACAGTAGCCTTCGAAATTAGATGACCACATCGGAGAACGACAAGTGTCCAAAACCATGAACCCGCATCAGTTATCTAAAACCATGACCTTACATCGCGCCCTGTGGGCCGGCCGCATAATGAGCGCGATTGTCGTTATCGCCCTGGTGGCAGACGGTACTATTCAGCTTTTCGCGCCGGCACAGATTGCGAGCATGTTGCAGGAAACTGGGTTCGCGATGGACCTGACCCGCGTCGTGGGGCCGATCATACTCGCCAGCGCCATCCTCTACGCCACTCCGGCCACAGCCGTCCTCGGTGCGATCCTGGTGACTGGCTTTCTGGGAGGTGCCATCTGCGCCCATGTCCGCATCGGTGAGTTGGGGTCGCCGCCGGAACTTATTTCCCTGCTTCTGGGCGTGATGACATGGGGCGGCCTCTATCTGCGCGATCCCCGTATTCGGGCCATTTTGCCGCTCATCCATTGAACTAACAGGGGCGTTGTTCTGTCCTTAAAATCAGGAGAAAATGCATGTTTTTAGTAATGGGAATTACCGGAAAAGTCGGTGGTGCAACGGCACAACATCTGTTGACACAAGGCAAGAAAGTACGCGCGCTCGTCCGTAACCGCGAAAAAGCGGCCAATTGGGCAGACAAGGGCGTGGAATTGGTAGACGGCGATTGGAATGATTCGGCAGCCATCGAACAGGCGCTCAAAGGCGTTGAAGGTGCGTTTGTTATGTTGCCTTCTGTATGGGCACCCTCGCCTGACTACAAAGAAGCAAAGTGCATGATTGCGAACTATGTCGCAGCGCTCACCAAGGCAGCGCCGCCGCGAGTGGTAGCGCTCTCGTCGATGGGTGCGAACAGAACCAGCGGGCTCGGGATGATCACGGCGCTGTCGCTTCTGGAGCAAGGTTTTCGCAATCTGACATCTCCGGTCACCTTTGTGCGCGCAGGCGGCTTCTTCGAAAACTTCCTTTACGGCTTGCACGTCGCCCAAGGTGGAATGCTTCCGGTCTACTATAATCCGACAAACCGGAAATCGACCATGGTCGCGACGAACGACATCGGCGCGGAGGTTGCAATCCTTTTGACCGGGCCAACCTGGCCTGGGCATCGTGTCGTCGAGCTTGGTTCGATGGTCAGCGCAGATGAAGTCGCGAAGCAATTGGGTGAAGTCCTGAATCTCGACGTGAAAGCCTTTGCAGTCCCCCGTGCAGGGTGGGCGGAAGCGTTCGAGCAATTCGGTATCCCCAAGGGTCACACCGGGCCTGCCGAAGAAATGTATGAGGCCGTGAATGCAGGATGGATGGACCTCGGAGCCGAGGGGACGGAGCACATAGCGGGTACGACGTCCGCATGCGAAGTCTTTGAGGCTGCACAGAAAGCCGCTAAGGCGTAAGTCAGGGACGGATCAGGCGTGACCGAGACTACCCGCTTCTGCATCAGACGCGTCACGGGAAGCACTCAACAGTTCAAGTCAACACGAGGCGCGTCTACTCCCGCCTAATCTTCTGAATCTCAGAATAGCGGCCTTTTGGCTTGGGAGAAGTCCGCTATTCGCGCCTTTTCATTTCATAGCGGCCCGACTGCTCTCGGCCGCAAAGCTGTCGTCAATACCACTGCCTGCTGATTGCCTGTCTTTCTACTTCGCCAACTCCGCCAACTGCGTCATCACCACAGCCGCTCCCTGCAACCTCTTCTCCGGCGTCGGCAAATCCCGCGTCAGGAACACGCTGTGGTCCGGGCGGATCTTCGCCATGGTGCCCTGCTTGGCGATATAGCCGACGAGATTGGCCGGGTTCGGGAATTCCTTGTTGCGGAACTGTACGACGACGCCCTTCGGGCCGGCATCCAGCTTTTCGACATTGGCGACGCGGCAGAGCGACTTGATGTAGACGATCTTCAGGAGATGCTGCACCTCGATCGGCATTGGCCCGAAGCGGTCGATCATTTCGGCGCCGAAGCCGTCGATTTCCTTGATTTCGGTGATCTCGCCGAGGCGGCGATAGAGCGCCATGCGCAGATGTAGGTCCGGCACGTAGGCGTCGGGGATCATGACCGGTGTGCCGACAGAGATCTGCGGCGACCAGCCGGTGTCCTGGATCTCGTCGACGCCCTTGACCTCGGCAACGGCCTCTTCGAGCATCTGCTGGTAGAGTTCGAAGCCGACTTCCTTGATATGGCCGGACTGCTCCTCGCCGAGCAGATTGCCGGCGCCGCGGATATCGAGGTCGTGGCTGGCGAGCTGGAAGCCGGCGCCGAGCGTATCGAGCGATTGCAGCACCTTGAGGCGGCGCTCGGCCGTCGTCGTCAGCACCTTGTTGACCGGCAGGGTGAACAGCGCAAAGGCGCGCACCTTGGAACGGCCGACACGGCCGCGCAGCTGGTAGAGCTGCGCCAGGCCGAACATGTCGGCGCGGTGGACGATCAGCGTATTGGCCGTGGGCACGTCGAGGCCGGATTCAACGATGGTGGTCGAGAGCAACACATCGTAGCGGCCTTCGTAGAAGGCGTTCATGATGTCCTCGAGCTCGCCGGCCGGCATCTGGCCATGCGCAACCGCCACCTTCAGCTCCGGCACGTCCGATTGCAGGAAGGCGTGAATGTCGGCGAGATCGGCCAGACGCGGGCAGACATAAAAACTCTGGCCGCCGCGATAATGCTCACGCATCAGCGTTTCGCGGATGACGAGCGAATCGAAGGGCGAGATGAAAGTGCGAACCGCCATACGGTCGACCGGGGGCGTGGTGATCAGCGACAGTTCGCGCACGCCGGTCATGGCAAGCTGCAGCGTGCGCGGGATCGGCGTCGCCGACAGCGTCAGTACATGCACGTCACTCTTCAGCTCCTTCAGGCGCTCCTTGTGCTTGACGCCGAAATGTTGCTCCTCGTCGATGACCAGCAGGCCGAGATTGGCGAACTGGATACCGGCGCCGAGCAGCGCATGCGTGCCGACGACGATATCGGTCTTGCCATCGGCCACTTCCTTCTTGGTCAGCGCCAGATCCTTGGCGCCGACGAGGCGGGATGCCTGCTGTATGCGGATCGGCAGGCCACGGAAGCGGTCGGTGAAGGTCTTGAAATGCTGACGCGCCAGAAGCGTCGTCGGCACGACGACGGCGACCTGCGCGCCGTTCATGGCGGCGACGAAGGCAGCGCGCAGCGCCACTTCCGTCTTGCCGAAGCCGACGTCACCGCAGACAAGTCGATCCATCGGGCGGCCGGCGCCGAGATCGTCGCGCACCGCTTCGATGGCGTTCATCTGGTCTTCGGTCTCGTCATAGGGGAAGCGGGCGGCGAACTCGTCATAGAGGCCATCCGGGGTGCTGAGCACCGGCGCATGCCGCGTCAGGCGCTCGGCTGCGATGCGGATCAACGCACCGGCCATATCCAACAGGCGCTTCTTGAGCTTGGCCTTGCGCATCTGCCATGCGCCGCCACCCAGCTTGTCGAGCTGCGCCTCGGTGCCCTCACCCCCGTAGCGCGACAGAAGATCGATATTTTCGACCGGCAGGAACAGCTTGGCGTCGTCGGCATATTGCAGCTCAAGACATGCATGCGGCGCACCCGCCGCCTCGATAGTCCTCAGACCGACGAAACGGCCGATACCGTGTTCGGCATGGACGACGATCGATCCCTCGTCGAGACCTGCCACTTCCGAGATGAAATCGGCGGCGCGCTTGCGGCGCTTGGAGCGGCGCACCATGCGGTCGCCGAGAATATCCTGCTCGCCGATGACGACGAAATCACCGACTTCGAAACCGGCTTCCAGGCTCAGCACGGCCGCTGCCGCCTCGCCCTTCGCCAATGTCGGAAGGTCTTTGAAAGACTCGATCGTCTTCACGCGTGCAAGGCCGTGTTCGGCAAGCACCTGCAAGAGGCGGTCGAGCGAGCCTTCCGTCCAGGCCGTGATCATTACCTTGCCGCCGGCGGCACGCCGTTCGGCGATATGTTTGACCACGGAATCGAAGACGTTGACGCGCTCTGCGTCAGCGTTTTCGGTCGCGGATCGTGCCCAGCGAGGACCCTGACGGGCCTCGATATTGATGACGCGACGAGCCTCGCCCTCGTGTTCGTTGAAAGGCGAGATGCGGATGGCGTTGAAAGCATCGAGCGCTTTGCTGAGGGTGCCGCCGTCGAGATAGAGCTGGCCTGGCGTTACCGGCTTGTAGGGCGTGCCCTGCGACATCTGGCTCTTGGCCGGCTGTCCGGAGTTCAAGCGGGCATCATAATAGTCGAAAACGAGCTTGGAGCGCTCCTCGGCGGCTTCACGCACCGTATGGTCGGTGACCAGCCGGAAGCCCCGGAGGTAGTCGAAGACCGTCTCCAGCTTCTCGTAGAACAGCGGTAGCCAATGTTCCATGCCGGCATAGCGGCGGCCTTCGGAGACGGCGACATAGAGCGCGTCGTCGCGCGTAGCGGCACCAAAGGAGGAAAGGTAATTCTTGCGGAAGCGGCTGATGGTGTCCGGCGTCAGCGTCACCTCGCTCATCGGATTGAGATCGAGGGAGCGGACCTGGCCGGTGGTGCGCTGGCTGGCGGGATCGAAGCTGCGGATGCTTTCCAGCGTGTCTCCGAAGAAATCGAGGCGCACCGGCTCTTCCGTCCCCGGCACGAAGACATCGAGGATGCCGCCGCGCACGGCATATTCACCGACTTCACGCACGGTCGCGACGCGGTCGAAGCCGTTGCGCTCCAGGCGGCCGGCGATATCGTCCATACGCACCTGATTGCCCGGTCGGGCCGAAAATGCCAGGCTCTCGATCACATCCTGCGGCGCCACTTTTTGCAGCATGGCGTTGACGGTCACCAACACGATCGCCGCATGCGGCTTGCGATGGTAGGCGATCAGGCCGCTCAAGGCCGCGAGACGGCGGGCCGAGGTGTCGGAGCTGGGCGACACGCGGTCATAGGGAAGACAGTCCCAGGCAGGCAGCGTCAAAACCGGGATTTCGGGCGCGAGGAAACCGAGCATCTGCTCGACATCGGCCATGTGCTGACCGTCCGACATGACATAGGCGACCGGCTCGCCGGTTCGTGCCAGTTCGGCCAGCAGGAAGGGCTCCATGCCCGCCGGAACATGGCCAACCGTCAGCGGCTCGCTCGCCGCGAGCAGTTTCTTCGCGTCGAATCCTGGGATCATCTGGTTATCCCAAGCCTTTCCGCGACCTCTTCGAAATCTGGCTTATAGGCGGCCACCCGCTTGAAAAGCGGCGTCTGCAGATGCTCGGGCACCGGCAGCGTTCCGAGGATCCATCGGACGAGATCATTGTCTTCCTCGTCCATGATGCGCTCGAATTCATCGAGGTCGGTTTCGCTGAGCCCCGGCAACTCATTGTCGGCGAACTGACCGAAAACGAGATCCATCTCGCGGAGGCCACGATGCCAGCAACGAAACAGAATGCGGCGGCGGCGGGGATCGAGATCGGCACTGCTGAGTGTCAGCCCAGTCATCACAAAAACCTTTATGTTGATGCGTCTCTATAAAACCAGCCTTGGAAGGTGGGAACCGCTTTTTCGGAAAAAAGCGCCTGACATTCAATTTTCCGGGGAGTGTGTGCCTCGCGGAAGCCTCCGTGGCGGTCAGCTCTTGCCAAGACTACCCTCCCCGTCGCATTTTGCCGGCCATGCGACCCGCCATCCTCGACCCGTTATTTGCATCCATTTCTTCGCTGCCCGGCGTTGGGCCGAAGGTCGCCGAGCTGCTGGTGAAGCTGCTCGACCGGGAAACCATCGACGATTGCCGCGTCATCGATCTCCTTTTTCATGCGCCACACTCCATTATCGACCGACGGAAGCAGCCGGGCATCGCGCGGGCGCCGCAGGGCGCGATCGTCACCATTACCGGACGCGTCGACCGCCACCAGCCGCCGCCGAACCCGCGCAGCAACGTGCCCTATCGCGTCTTCCTGCATGACGAGACCGGCGAACTCGGCCTGGTATTCTTCCGCGGCAAGGCGCAATGGCTGGAAAAGCAATTGCCGATCGATGAGACGGTCACCGTCAGCGGCAAGGTCGACTGGTTCAATGGCCGCCCGTCGATGGTGCATCCCGACTACATCATGCGCGAAAGCGAAGCGCAGAACCTGCCATTGGTCGAACCCGTCTATCCGCTGACGGCGGGGCTCGCACTGAAATTCCTGCGCAAGACCGTCGAGGCGGCGCTGGCACGCTTGCCGCAATTGCCGGAATGGGACGACGAGGCGCTGGCACAGAAGCAGGGCTTTCCCTCGATATCCGACAGCTTCCATATGCTGCATGCGCCGCTCGACGCCGCCGATATCGACCCGCAGGCACCCGCTCGCCGCCGGCTTGCCTATGACGAATTCCTGGCGGGGCAATTGTCGCTGGCGCTCGTCCGCCAACGGCTGCGCAAAGTCGCGGGACAGCCCGTCCATCCGACTGGAGACATCAGCCGGAAGATATTGGAATCCCTTCCCTTCTCCCTGACGAACAGCCAAACGGCAGCCATTGCCGATATCCTCAAGGATATGGCGGGTACTGACCGCATGCTGCGGCTGCTGCAGGGTGATGTCGGCGCGGGCAAGACGCTGGTCGCACTGATGGCGATTACAGCCGTCATCGAAAGCGGTGGCCAGGCGGTGCTGATGGCCCCGACCGAAATCCTGGCGCGACAGCACTATGCGACCATCGCGAAATTCGCCGCCAGCGCCAATCTCTCCGTTGAAGTTCTGACCGGCCGCACCAAGGGCCGGGAGCGCGACGCCATCCTCGAGCGCATCGCCTCCGGCGAAGCGCAGATCGTCATCGGCACGCATGCGCTGTTCCAGGATAGCGTCAGCTATGCCAACCTGATGCTGGCCGTCGTCGACGAGCAGCATCGCTTCGGCGTCCACCAGCGCCTGCGGCTCACGGCAAAGGGCATCTCGCCGCATATGCTGGTGATGACCGCCACGCCGATCCCGCGCACGCTGGTGCTGGCCGCCTTCGGCGATATGGATGTCTCCAAGCTCACGGAAAAGCCGGCAGGCCGCAAGCCGATCCAGACGATCACCATTCCCACCGAACGAACCGGAGATATCGTATCCCGGCTGAAGAGCGCACTATCTGAAAGCAAGAAAGCCTATTGGATTTGCCCACTTGTGGAGGAATCCGAAGAATCCGATTTAATGTCGGTCGAGGAACGGCATGCAACCCTGGTCAAGGCGCTTGGCCCGGGTATAGGCCTCATTCATGGCCGCATGAGCGGGCCGGAGAAAGACGCTGTAATGATGGCGTTCAAGAACGGCGAAATCCGGCTTTTGGTTGCCACCACCGTTGTCGAGGTCGGCGTCGATGTGCCGGATGCGACGATCATGGTGATCGAGCATGCCGAGCGTTTCGGTCTGGCGCAGTTGCATCAGCTTCGCGGTCGCGTCGGGCGTGGTGACGAAGCCTCGACCTGCATCCTGCTCTATAAGGGTCCGCTCGGCGAGACCGGCCATGCGCGGCTGTCGATCATGCGCGATACTGAGGACGGTTTTCGGATTGCCGAGGAGGATCTGAAACTGCGGGGCGAAGGTGAGTTGCTCGGCACGCGCCAGTCCGGCACGCCCGGTTTTCGCATCGCCAGCCTCGAAGCCCATGCCGATCTTCTCGAAATCGCCCGCAAGGATGCCGCCTATCTGATCGACCGCGATCCGGATCTGACCGGCGAACGCGGCATGGCGGTACGCACCCTGCTCTATCTCTTCCGTCGTGACGAGGCGATCCGGTTCCTCAGAGCCGGATAGTTGGATGGACGCAGCGAGCGCGTCCATCCCTTTCAAAGACCATTACTTGGCAGACAGGCCGGGGATCGTGACCTGGAACACCTGGAACATGGTGTCGACATCAGCCCCACCTTCACCCTTGTAGGCGGCACCCACCTGGAAGCCGTCCTGGGTCAAGAAGTCGTTGTCATTGGCGACGAACAGGAAGTAGTCATCTGGCAGCTTCGGGTCGAGAACGCTGACGAACGACATAGCCTCCCATTTTTCGGAGAGGTTGTTGCGGTCGTTCGGCGCACCGTTATGGAGACCGAAGCGAGCCAGATTGGCACTGTCGTTGATGTCGATGAGCTGGCTGACCGTTGCGGGTTTCACTGAGGCATCAAGGACACCCTTCGGAGCAATCGGCGTGTCGGCATCGAATTTGCTGCCGGCAATATCGGTGGCAGTCGAGACGTCGACGATGTCGATGCTGCGATAGAGCGACTTTTCGCCTTCCATGCCGTAGCCGTTGTTGCTGTCGCGCGCCAGCATCAGAAAGCTCGTCGGCGAAAGCGCCACGACTTCGCTCTGGGCGGCGACAGCCGTCTTGCCCTTGCTGTTGGTGAAGACCGGCAATGGCACGACATATTCGTGCACCAGCTTCAGATGCGCCAGATCGGCGGCATCATAGACCAATGCGCGAGTGTTTTGCCGGGTCGAGCCGGAATCGCCGCCGTCTTGGCGGGTCGCCGATTGCAGCACGGCGATCAGAAACTTGCCATGCGGGGTCATCGACATGCCTTCGAGGCCCTGATTGTTCTGGCGGCCACTGGTCGGATCCTTGGGATCAGGTGCACTTTCGCCGGGGCCAGGATTGTTCGAGGCGAAGTTCACGGCGCCATTGCGCATCGGCAGCAGCGCAGCCGGCGGCGGCGTGGCGGACATCATGCGGCCGTCGGCAGAGAAACGGTAGATATAGGGGCCGTATTCATCGCTGATGAACATCGTGCCGTCAGACAGGCGGACGATGGCTTCGTTGTCGAGCGAGATCTTGCCGTTCGGTGCTTCGGGCAGCGAGGGCATGCCATCTTTCGGGGAGCGAATGCCATTGGTCGGATCGAGGCCGGTGGTGTCGGCGCCCTTGTTGTCGGTCAGCAGCATGGTATCGGCGAGCTTGGCAACGACGCCCGACTGCTCCTTGCCGGCTGGCGGCGTTGCGCCTGGGGCGACCGGCGTCAGTTCAACATCGATGGTGTTGAGGCGCGGACGATAATCGGTTGTGCCGACGACGTTGTAGCCGCGATCCGGCAGCAGCCACAGCGATCCCTTATAGGAGCCATCGGCATTGCGCTCCCAGCTTTTGGCGTCGATCGACATGCCGGAACCGGAGCCGAAGGTCTCACCGAACTTGTCGCGCTGGTTGGCGGGAATGCGGCCTACAGCGACGAGGCCCTTGTTGACCAGGGTAACACCGCCGACGGTAACTGAACTATCGGCAAAGGCTGTGACCGGCATGGCGAAAATGACAGTGGTGAGCGCTGCCGACAGCAGCGGCAAACTCATTGAACGCAAATTTCTCACGGCAATATCCTCCTGATGAAAACTCTTTGTGCTGGAATGGCATTCATCTGCGGATCGGTTGAAAACCGCGTCGAACGAAAATATCAGGCTCCGTTGAGCCGCCAACGTTCGACCATGAGATGTGCCCGCCTGCCCTTCCGGCAACCGGTCTAGAACGGCAATATGATAGAGACATGACAGTTTGGATCCGGCTGATGCGAACGGCGCCCGGATGATCGCCAGCATAAGGTTCCGTTGGGCGGCCGCGACATCTTGAGATTGAAACCGTGCCGTATTTGGCGTAGGTCGTTTCCTAAGTCTGCTGCGAATAGAATTTACGATGTCCTCGCAACAATTGCCGTTAACGCCATAATATAGCGAAGGGTTTCATTCCATGAAGACGTCTGCTCCTGTCGCAATTATCGCGATGGCATTCACGGTAGTGCTGGCCCTTTCGGCTTGCGACGATCAGTCGAATTCCACTGCCACCAGCAATCAGTCCTCGGCCGATACGGCATCGAAGCTGGCGAATAGCGCGAAATTAAACGACTACGTGCTCGCCTATAATGATCTCATCGGAGATTCCGGCCTGCTGGCACAATATCAGGCCTACGAGAACGCCAATATTTCGAAGAGCACGACGTCCGACAATATTACAGACGTCAGCAAAGGCTCGCTCGAACAATCCGCGGACAAATTGAAGACCGTGCGCGGCGCGAAGAGCAATGCGCCCACGGAACTCGATACCGCCGCCGACAAGCTGATCTCCGCGCTTGGTCAGGTCGTTCCCCGCCTTTCCGGCCTTGATGTCTACTACGCCAGCAAGGCCTATATGGAAGACGGGCTCGCGCGCGGAAAGCGCGAGGATCCCTTGATGCTTACCGATTTTCAGGCAGCCGCCGTCGCGCTGGAGGAGTTCCATCAGCAATTGCAGAAGGAGCTCGACCGCCGGGAACAGGCTGAGCTTGCCAAGATCAAGGAACGCGGGGATATGCCGGTCTATCAGACACGGCTTGCCCTCAGCCAGGCAAGGCAACTGGTCGATCTTCTCAATAGTTCGGAAGAGCCCGGCAAGCCTGCTCTTCAGAGCCAGATAGATGCAAAGATCACTGATCTGGAAAAGACATTGGAGGATCAGCGCACCGCCATGGCGAAGGCTAAACAGGAAGGCGGCAGCGGCGTCAATACTCCGCTTCTTGACGGCATCAACGACAGTCTGACCGGAATGGTCGGCGATTTCCGCGAGATCAAGCAGGACCCCACGCCGGACAAATACCAACTCGTCGTCACCCGCTTCAACAGTGCCATCGAAATGTTCAATAGCGTGAGATAAAGGCGCTACACGCAACGACTGGCCGCGGCACAAGCTACCGTACCACCACGCGATCTAGCATTAAGACAAGGATTTCATAGGAACGGGCGGCGGCAATTCCTTGGCCGCGATCAGCTTTTCGCGATATTCGGGCGAGACCAGGCCGCCCGAAATCAAAAGCTTGGCGCCGTCTTCCGGGCTCATGTCGAGAATCGTGATTTTCTCGCGCGGTACGAAGATCAGGAAGCCGGCGGTTGGCACGGGGGTCGGCGGCAGGAAAACCGCCACCATATCATGCCCCATGGCATTGAATTTCGAGGCTATTTCGCCTTTGGCGTCGGTCGAGATGAACACCATCGACCAGAGGCCGGGGCTCGGATATTCGATCAGCCCGACCTTCTTGAACGAGGTGCCCTGCTCCTTCAGCACAGTTTCGAAGATCTGTTTCAGGCTCTTGTAGATGGTTCGCACCAGCGGCACGCGCTGTACGATCGACTCGCCGAAGCGAACGATGCTCTGGCCGATCAGGTTCTTGGCGAGGAAACCGATGATGGTGATGAAGATCATCGCGATCACCACGCCCGTACCGGGAACGGCAAAGTTCAGATAGCTCTCGGGATCGTAGCGCGCGGGAATATAAGGCCGAACCCAGCTATCGGCCCAGTGGATGACAGACCAGGTAAGCCAGAGCGTGATGGCAATCGGCGCGCAAATGATGAGGCCGGCCAGGAAATTATTTCTGATCCGTGCTGCCACAGACACTTTGATGGGCTTGTCCGTCATTCGCCGTTCGAAAACTCCGTTCCGTCGTCAACCGCTAACCGGCAAATTCCCCCACCATCTCCTTGCTGAATCGTGCCAGAAATCGGCCGAGCGCACAACCCGGCAGTCACGCCACCGGGCCAGATATCGGCCCGGTTCACGACGACGTTATCACACGAAAATAAATGGGGCCGCGATCTATTCCACAGTCACCGACTTGGCGAGATTGCGCGGCTGGTCGACATCCGTGCCCATGAAGACGGCCGTGTGATAGGCGAGCAACTGGATCGGCAGTGAGAAGATCATCGGCGCGATGATTTCATCGACAACCGGCAGGACGATCGTCGCCATCGTCGGCAGCGTGGAGGCGGCCGCCCCCGCCTCGTCGGTGATGAAGATGATACGACCGCCGCGCGCCGCCACTTCCTGCATGTTTGAGACGGTCTTGTCGAAGAAACGGTCGTAGGGCGCAATGACGATAACCGGCATGTTCTCATCGATCAGCGCGATCGGGCCATGCTTCAGCTCACCGGCGGCATAACCTTCGGCGTGGATGTAGGAGATTTCCTTGAGCTTCAGCGCGCCTTCCATGGCGAGCGGGAAGCTGGTGCCGCGACCGAGATAGAGCACATCCTTGAACTTGGAGATTTCGCGGGCAAGGCTTTCCATCTGCGGCTGGATGATGTTCAGCACCCTTGCCATGATGCGCGGCATCTCGACCAGGTGGCGCACCATCGCGTTTTCATCCTCGGCACTCACCGTGCCGCGTGCAACGCCCGCGCCGATTGCCAGCGACGCCAGAACGGCGAGCTGGCAGGTGAAAGCCTTGGTCGAGGCAACGCCGATCTCCGGGCCGGCCATGATCGGAAACACCGCATCGGATTCACGCGCGATGGTCGATTCCTTGACGTTGACGATGGCGCCGATCTTCAGGCCATTGTCCTTGCAATAGCGCAGCGACGCCAGCGTATCGGCGGTTTCGCCGGACTGCGAAATGAACAGTGCGGCCTGTGAGGGCGACAACGGCATTTCGCGGTAGCGGAATTCGGAGGCGACATCGATCTCGACCGGCAGACGCGCGTAGCGCTCGAACCAATATTTGCCAATCAAACCAGCAAGATAGGCCGTGCCGCAAGCCGAAATCGCGAGGCCGGATACGCCCTTGAAATCGATCGCCGATGCATTCGGGCGCAGCCGATGACCGACGAAATCGACATATTGGCTGAGCGCATGGGAGATCACCTCCGGCTGCTCGTAGATTTCCTTTTCCATGAAGTGGCGGTGATTGCCCTTGTCGACGACATAGGCAGTTGCCTGCGATATCTGCCGGGGACGACTGACTTCCTGGCCGTTGAAATCGAGGATCGTGGCACTGTTGCGCGTGATGATCGCGCAGTCGCCGTCGACGAGATAGGTGATCTCGTTGGTGAAGGGAGAAAGAGCGATGGCGTCGGAGCCGAGGAACATCTCGCCATTGCCGAAGCCGACGGCAAGCGGCGGGCCGGAGCGGGCCGCCATCAGCGTATCGGGGTCGCTCTGGAACATGATCGCGAGTGCATAGGCGCCGGTGACGCGGTTCAGCATCTTCAGCATCGCCGCGCGCGGATCGAGTCCTTCGCCGACATATTTCGCCAGCAGATGCGCGACGACTTCCGTGTCCGTCTGCGTCGTGAACACCTTGCCCTCGGCCTTCAATTCCTCGCGCAATTCGGAAAAATTCTCGATGATGCCGTTGTGGACGACGGCGACACCTTCAACGAAATGCGGATGGGCATTGGTCTCGTTCGGGACGCCATGCGTCGCCCAACGGGTGTGGGCGATGCCGGTCACGCCGGGCAGCGGCTCAGCATCGAGCCGCTTTTCCAGATTGAAGAGCTTTCCTTCGGCGCGGCGGCGATCCATCACGCCGTCATGAATGGTCGCGACGCCCGCCGAATCGTAACCGCGATATTCGAGACGCCGCAAGGCATCCACCAATCGCCCCGCTACAGGCTTCGTTCCGACAATCCCAACAATGCCGCACATGCAACTCTCCGTCTGGCCTCAAATAAGAAGGCAAGTCCTAATGATTCTAACAGTTTTCACAATTACCGCGATGGTCACTTTCGGTTTCCAACCGTTACGCGACCACAAGCGAAATACTTAATGGCTGCCCTTTTTTGCTGCCTTGATGGCCAGGGCTCTTTCGCGGATGACCTTGGCGCGGCCGGGTTTCACCTCCTGGCGCGCGCGGCCGAAGGCAAGCGCATCCGCAGGGACGTCCTCGGTAATTACGCTGCCGGAGGCGACATAGGCATTGTCGCCGATGCGTACCGGCGCCACCAATGAGGAGTTGGAGCCGATGAAGCTGTTGGCGCCGATATGGGTCTCATGCTTGTTGACGCCATCATAGTTGCAGGTGATCGTACCCGCACCGATGTTGCTGCCGGCGCCGATCGTGGCGTCGCCGATATAGCTCAAATGATTGACCTTGGCGCCCTCGCCGATCTTGCCGTTCTTCACTTCGCAGAAGTTGCCGACCTTCGAGCCGTCGGCAAGATCCGCGCCGGGGCGCAGCCGTGCAAACGGGCCGACTGTAGCGGTGCCGCTGACATGGGCGCCTTCGATATGCGAGAAAGCATGGATGACCGCCCCGCTGTCGATTACCACGCGGGGGCCGAAGACGACGCTCGGCTCGATCAACGCATCCTGACCAATGACGGTATCATAGGCGAGGAACACAGTTTCCGGTGCGATCATCGTGACACCCGAAAGCATCAGCTCATGACGGCGGCGCTCCTGCCAGAGGCGTTCGATGAATGCGAGCTCGGCGCGGTTGTTGCAGCCGGTCATTTCCACTTCCGGCGCATCGACGGCAACGGCGCGGCCGCCGAGCGAACGGGCGATTTCCACAAGATCCGTCAGATAGTATTCGCCCTTGGCGTTGCTGTTACCGATGCGGTCGAGCAGATTGAGTGCCTTGCGGCCATTGATCGCCATCAGGCCGCTGTTGCACCAGGTCACCGCGAGCTCGGCATCGGTTGCGTCCTTCGCCTCGCGAATAGCGATCAGTTCGCCGTCCTTGACCAGCAGCCGGCCATAGGCATTCGGATTTTCCGTATGAAAGCCGATGACGACGATATCGTTGCCGTCGGCAAGTCCCTTTCGGGCGGCGCGCAGCGGCACGTCGGTAAGCAACGGCACGTCGCCATAGGCGACGATGATATCGTCATACCCCCTGGCGATTGCCTCACGCGCGGCAAGCACGGCATGGCCGGTCCCCAGACGCTCCTTCTGCAGATAGGCTTCGACATCGATGCCACCGATATCGGCGGCGGCGGCGACCTCTTCCGCATTGCGGCCGACAACGAGGGCCGCGGCAGAAATATCGGTCCTGGCGATCGCTTCCATCACATGCGCGATCATCGGACGGCCGGCGATCGGATGCAGCACCTTGGAGACCGACGATTTCATGCGGGTGCTGTCACCGGCGGCGAGGATGATGGCGAGACAGGTGCGTTCCATTTCAAACTCCGAAAGATACGACTCGGCGAGGCCTATGCAGGCTTCGTCTCCTCTTAGCAACTACTGCATAATTCCTTAAATCGGAATCGATTTAGGGATAAAATTATGCAGCAGATTTGAAGTGCTACAGCGACCTTTGCGCGTCACATGTGACGCGCGGCGCTGTAGTTAAATGGCGAACTACGGCGAATTTAGATATGGGACTCAGGCATCCGCAAGCGCCGCGAAGGCTTCCAGCACATGCTGACGGCCATCGAAAATGACGAACTCCATCGCCTTATATGCGGTCGGTCCGTCGTGAGCCGCGATGGCATCGACAATGGCCATGTGCGTATCGGCAATATTTGCAAAGCCGTTGCTGGAGGGAGGCGCGCTCATGCGAAACATGCCGACCAACGCGGCCTCGATCAGGCCCCCGAGCGACCGCATGAAGGGATTGTGAGACGCTTCTGTGACCGCCAGGTGAAAATGAAGGTCGGCGAGCGCGAGGCTATCCGCCGTATGTTCCGGCGCGGCCATCGCCAGAGCCAGCCGCCGCAGCAGCTCGATTTCTTCCGCGCCGGCCCGCTCGGCTACGAGACTGGCGGCAAACGGTTCGAAGGCCAGGCGAATATCATAGAGGTGAAGCAGGAACTCTTCGTTGACGCCGCTTTCGAAGTGCCAGGTCAGCACCTCGTTGTCGAACATGTTCCAGTGGATTCTCTCGGTGACGCGAGTGCCGACCCTGGCGCGCGGAACGACCAGCCCTTTTGCCGCCAGCGTCTTCATGCTCTCGCGCAGAACCGTGCGCGATACTTTGAACCGTTGCAGGAGATCGCTGTCGCCCGGAAGGATGCCGCCGATGGGAAAAACGCCCGACACGATCGCCTTGCCGAGATCATCGACAACCTGAGCATGGCTCGTTCGTGATTTTCCTTGGCCTTTCCGTGTCTCAAGCAATCTGCTGCGCAACCGCTCTGTCCTTCCCTTAGGCGTAACGTCGATTGAAACGGGAAAGTAACAGAAGCCCCTTCTGCATCAAAATAAACGCAAAAAGCAGCAGCCCGATCAAGATCTTCGTCCACCAGCTGGAAAGTGTTCCGTCAAAGGTGATGTAGGTCTGGATCAAGCCCTGTATAAGAATCCCGATCAGAGTCCCCCCGACGAACCCTGCTCCCCCCGTCAACAATGTTCCGCCGATAACCACCGCGGCAATGGCGTCGAGTTCGACACCGACCGTGGCAAGCGAATATCCGGCGGATGTATAGAGCGAAAAAACGATTCCGGATAGACCGGCCAAAAAGCCCGACAAAGCGTAGATCTGCATCGTCGTGCGCGCGACCGGAACGCCCATCAACTGCGCCGTCTGCACACCGCCGCCGAGCGCATAGACGTTGGCGCCGAAGCGGGTGCGATGCGCCAGCAGGATGCCGGCGGCAAAAACGATGAGCATTACGCCACCGATCACCGTCAGGCGGCCGCCGCCCGGCAGCAACAGATACATATCGCTGAGTTGCGAATAGAAATCATGGCTGATCGGAATGCTGTCGATCGACAGGACAAAAGCGATGCCGCGCGCCAGAAACATGCCCGCCAGCGTGACGATGAAGGGCGGCATGGCGAGGTAATGAATGATCGCGCCCATGC
Organism: Rhizobium rhizogenes NBRC 13257; assembly: GCF_000696095.1. Taxonomy (GTDB): domain Bacteria; phylum Pseudomonadota; class Alphaproteobacteria; order Rhizobiales; family Rhizobiaceae; genus Rhizobium; species Rhizobium rhizogenes. The sequence goes on from NZ_BAYX01000014.1 coordinate 72,159, forward strand.
CCGCGCCGAAGGCCGTCGTGATCACAAGAACAATTGCGAAGGCAAACAACGGATGGATCGAGGTGTCGCGCAGGATGATCGCCAGGAAAACGCCGGTAAAGGCAATGACCGAACCGATCGACAGGTCGATACCGCCGGAGATAATCACGAAGGTCATGCCGACGGCGGCTATCCCGAGAAAGGCATTGTCCGTCAGCAGATTGCCGGCAACCCTCGTCGACAGCATGGTCGGATACTGTAACGCGCAGCCAGTATAGGCGAGGATGAAAATGACGATCGTTGCGAGCAGCGGGAGATATTTCGAATTCACTTTGCCTGCTCCTCATGGATCATCTGCGCCTCGTCACGCCGGCGCCATAGGAACGTCGTGACGGACTGAAGGGCGGGAGACTGGATGACCAGGATAATGATGACGATGACGGCCTTGATCACCAGATTGAACTCCGGCGGGAAGCCGGACAAAAGGATGCCCGTATTGACCGACTGGATGATCATCGCGCCGATCAGCGAGCCGACAATGCTGAAGCGGCCGCCGAGAAGGGAATTTCCGCCGACAACTACGGCCAGGATCGCGTCCAGCTCGAGCCAGAGGCCGGCATTGTTGGCATCCGCGCCCTTGATATCGGCAGACACGATGATGCCGGCGATGGAGGCGCAGAGGCCGCTCAGCGCATAAACGGCGATCAGCAATATCGGCGTCTGGATGCCGGACAGCGTGCTGGCGCGGCGATTGATCCCGATCGCCTCGACCAACATGCCGAGCGCGGTGCGCCTGACGAGCAGGATGACAGCAAGCCCCACCGCCAGCCAGACGACGACGGGCATCGGCAGCCAGGCAAAGGATCCGCTGCCGAAAAAGATGAGCCCGTCATTGTTGAAAGTCAGGATGACGCCTTCGGTGATCAATTGCGCGATGCCGCGACCCGCGACCATCAGCACTAGCGTCGCGATGATCGGTTGAATGCCGAGAACCGCGACCAGAAATCCGTTCCACAATCCGCAGGCAATCCCGACGCCGATGGTCAGCATCAGCGTGTAGGCGAGCGAACCTCCGGCGACGATCGTCGATGCCGCAACGGCGCCGCAAATTGCAATCACCGCGCCGACCGAGAGATCGATGCCCTTGGTGGCGATGACCAGCGTCATGCCGATCGCCAGAAGCGCCACCGGCGCACCGCGATTGAGGACGTCGATGACGCTGCCGTACAATCTGCCATTCTGCATTTCCAGATTAAAGAAATGCGGGAACATGATGAAATTCAAAAGAAGAATGGCAGCCAAGGCAATGAGCTGCGGCATCAATCGAAACAAGGATGCCTTGATCTGGGAACTCATGCGTCCTCCCGCTTGCTCTGCGCCGTGGCGATGGCATCGACGATATGGCTGGCGGTTATGTCGCTGCCGGTCAACTCTGCAATATGCTCGCGATCGCGCAGCACGATGACGCGAGAGCTATAGGCCACGAGTTCCTCCAGTTCGGAGGAAATCACCACCAGCGACATGCCCTGCCGGCAGAGATCCTCGATCAGCCGAATAATTTCAGCATGCGCGCCGACATCGATGCCGCGCGTCGGTTCATCGAGAATGAGGAAGCTCGGATTGGTCGCCAGCCAGCGGGCCAGAATGGCCTTCTGCTGATTGCCACCGGACAGAAGCCTGATCGGCTTTTCCCGGTCGGTGGTGCGAATATCCAGCGCCTTGATGTAGCGGTCGGCGATCGCGTTCTGCTCGCCGCGTGACAGCGGGCGCGCCCAGCCGCGACGGGCCTGAAGCGCCATGACGATATTCTCGCGAATGGAAAGATCGCCGATGATGCCATCCGTCTTGCGGTCTTCCGGGCAAAAACCAAAGCCGTTCTTGATGGCGGCGCGCGGTGACGAAAGGGTCACCGACTGCGCATCGATCCTTGCCTCGCCGCTGTCGGCGCGCTCGACGCCGAACATCACTTCGGCGGTTTCCGTGCGCCCGGAACCGAGCAGGCCGGCAATGCCCACCACCTCGCCGACGCGAACCTCAAGGTCGAAGGGCTTGATCTTGCCGCGTTTGCCGAAATTGGTGAAATGATACTTTGCAGGCCCGCTTTCGCTGGCTGCCTCCTTCACGCTCGCCTCGACTTCGGCAAGTTCGCGGCCCAGCATCATTGCGATCAGGGTCTGGCGTGACAGGCCCTCCGCATCGCGGGTGCCGACAAGTCGACCATTGCGGAGAACGGTAATACGGTCGCAGATCTCGTAGACTTGCTCCAAAAAATGCGTAATGAAAACAATCCCCAATCCGCGCTGCTTCAAATTTCGGATGATGCCGAAAAGCATGGCGACTTCCTGGGTATCCAGGCTCGCGGTCGGCTCGTCGAGGATGAGGACCTTGCCCGAGAGATCGACGGCACGCGCGATCGCAATCACCTGCTGGATCGCGACGGAGAAGCGATCCAGCTGCCGGCTGACATCGATATCGATACCGTATTGCGACAACAGATCCTTCGCCATGGCGTTCATCACGCGGGTGCTGATCATGCCGAAGCGCTTCGGCTGGCGACCGAGAAACAGGTTCTCCGCAACACTCAGATTGGCAAGGAGGTTCACCTCTTGATAGACCGTGCCGATACCGAGCTTCTGCGCCGCCAGCGTGTCGTGCGGATCGATCTCGACGCCATCGAGAGCAAGGCTGCCGGCGTCGCGACGGTATGCTCCGGTCATGCATTTGATGAGTGTTGACTTCCCTGCACCGTTTTCACCGAGAAGCGCATGGACCTCGCCTCGCCGCAGCGTGAAATCGACATGGTCAAGGGCGGTGGAACCGGGAAAATATTTGCAGAAACCAGTCGCGGTCAGAAGGCGCTCGACATCGTGAGCCATGGAGCAAGAATTTCCTTGGATTGAGCGGTATAAAAAACGCGGAACTGCCGTTCGCATCGCGCATCGGCAATTCCGCGCCGAAAAAACCGCACCGACCGGTTTCCCGGCCGATGCGACCCGTTTTTTAACTCAGTAGCCCAGGTCTTTCTTCGCTTCGTAGACCTTCTCCGGGTCGTCAGCCTGCGTATACAGCTTGGACTCGGTCTGGATCCACTTCGGCGGCTCCTTCTTGGTCTTCAGATAGGCGTCGAGCGCATCGAAGGCGGGACCGGCCATGTTCGGCGTCAGCTCCACAGTCGCATTCGCTTCGCCAGCCGCCATGGCCTTGAAGAGATCCGGAACCGAATCGATGGATACGGTCAGAATGTCCTTGCCCGGCTTCAGGCCGGCTTCCTTGATCGCCTGGATGGCGCCGACGGCCATGTCGTCATTGTGAGCGTAGAGCGCACAGATGTCCTTGCCGCCGTTCTCCGCCTTCAGGAAGCTTTCCATGACTTCCTTGCCCTTGGCGCGGGTGAAGTCGCCCGTCTGGCTGCGGACGATCTTCAGGTTGTCATGACCCTTGATGGCTTCCTCGAAGCCCTTCTTGCGCGCAATCGCCGGCGAGGACCCCGTGGTGCCCTGAAGCTCGACGATGTTGCACTTCTTGTCGCCGACATTCTTCACCAGCCAATCGCCGGCAACCTTGCCTTCGTGGATCTGGTCGGAGGTAACGGCGGTCAGATAGAGATCCTTCGGCGCATTGATCGTGCGGTCCAGCAGGATGACCGGGATCTTGGCTTCCTTAGCTTCCTTCAGAACGGAATCCCATCCGGTTTCCACGACCGGTGCCAGCAGAATCGCGTCAACACCCTGGGCGATGAAGGAGCGAATCGCCTTGATCTGGTTTTCCTGCTTCTGCTGCGCGTCGGCAAACTTAAGATCGATGCCGCGCTTCTTAGCTTCCTGTTTGGTCAGGGTCGTTTCCGCGGCCCGCCAGCCGGATTCCGAGCCGATTTGCGAGAAGCCGACGACCAGATCCTTTGCCGATGCAGACGTGAACATGCAGGCGGCAAGAATGGTGGCACTCACCAGTGCAGTCTTCAATTTCATGATATCCTCCCAAAGGGCCATCTCCTGAGGCCATGGAGAAAAAATCATATAGTAATACTTTTGTAAATCGACATTCGTTGATGCAGTGCAACAAAAAAGGGCGCCATCAGCGCCCTTTTTCAACTTTTGCGATTTTCGCCCGCTTTTTACTTCGAGGCCGGCAACTTGTCGTCGATGCCTTCGATGTAGAAGTTCATGCCGAGCAGCGTGCCGTCATCGGCGCGCTCGCCTGCCTTCAGCCAAACCGTACCGTCCTGCTTGTTGATCGGGCCGGTGAAGGGCGCGAGTTCGCCGGACTTGATCTTGGCTTCGGTCTCTTCGGCCAGCTTCTTCACGTCGTCCGGCATGTTGGTATAGGGCGCCATCGTCAGGATGCCGTCCTTCAGGCCGTCGAAGCTCTGCTCGGACTTCCAGGTGCCGTCGAAGAAGGCGTGGACGCGCTTGATGTAGTAAGCGCCCCAGGTGTCCTCGATCGCGGTCAGCTGCGTGTGTGGACCGGCGGCGATCATGTCGGAAGCCTGACCGAAAGCCTTGATGCCACGCTGTTCGGCGACCTGCATCGGCGCGGTCGTGTCGGTGTGCTGCGTCAGGATATCAACGCCCTGATCGATCAGCGCCTTGGCGGCGTCGGCTTCCTTGCCCGGGTCGAACCAGGTGTTGACCCAGATGACCTTCATCTTGAAGTTCGGGTTGACCGACTTGGCACCGGCTTCAAAGCCGTTGATGCCCATCACCACTTCCGGGATCGGGAAGGTGGCGATGTAGCCGGCCGTTCCGGTCTTCGACAATTTGGCGGCGATGACGCCGCTGATGTAGCGGCCTTCATAGAAGCGCGAATTATAGGTCGCGACGTTGTCGGCCGTCTTGAAGCCGGTGGCGTGCTCGAACTTCACCTTCGGATACTTCTTGGCGACGGCGATCGTCGGATCCATGAAACCAAAGGAAGTGGTGAAGACCATGGCGCAGCCGGAGCGGGCCAGGCGCTCGATGGCGCGTTCGGCATCCGGGCCTTCCGGAACGTTTTCGAGGAACGGCGTTTCGATCTTGTCGCCGAATGCCTTTTGCAGTTCCTGGCGACCCTTGTCATGGGCCTGCGTCCAGCCACCGTCGGTCTTCGAGCCGACATAGATGAAGCAGATCTTCGTCTTGGCGGCAGCTTCCGCCGAGGTGGCAGCGCCGATACCGACGATCAGGGCCGCGGTGGCGGCGAGTGAGAGTGCTAGTTTTTTCATAGTAACCCCTGTTGGTTGGAAGGTTTCCGATAGCCCGTCTTTTGATTGTTCATCGATCCGGCACGAAAGACTTGCCGAGCGATGCTGGCGTGTTGATCAACGTCGCACGCCGATTTTGAGAGATAATAACCAGGACGACAACCGTGGAAAGATACGGCAGCATCGAGAGAAATTGTGACGGCACGCCGATGCCGAATGCCTGTGCGTGCAGTTGCAGGATCGTCACGGCGCCGAAGAGATAGCCGCCGATGAGAATACGCCATGGGCGCCAGGACGCGAAGACGACCAAGGCAAGCGCGATCCAGCCGCGGCCGCCGGACATGCTTTCCGTCCATTGCGGCGTATAGATCAGCGATAGCTGAGCGCCGGCAAGCCCCGCGCAGGCGCCGCCGAACATGACGGCGAGATAGCGCGTGCGGATGACATTGATGCCAAGCGCATGCGCCGAGGCGTGATTGTCGCCGATGGAGCGAAGCTTGAGGCCGGCGCGGCTGCGGAACAGGAACCAGTTGACCGCAATCACCAGGACGATCGACAGATAGAAGACGATATCCTGCTTGAACAGCACGGTGCCGATATAGGGTATCTGCGACAGGACCGGGATTTCGATCGGCAGCAGGCGGATGCCCGGCACGCCGACATAACCTTCGCCGATCATGCCGGATACACCGAGCCCGAGGATCGTCAACGCCAGGCCGGTCGCCACCTGATTGCTGACCAGTGTCAAGGTCAAGAAGGCGAAAAGCAGCGAGAACAGCGCGCCTGAGACCACGCCGGCAACGAGGCCCAGATAGGGGTTGCCGGTGATCTGGGCGGCAACGAAAGCCCCGACCGATCCCATGATCATCATGCCTTCGACGCCGAGATTGAGCACGCCCGCCCGCTCGGTCACCAGCTCGCCGATAGCGGCGATGACCAGAGGCGTTGCCGCGGTAACGATCGTTAGCAGGACGGCTTCGAAAAAGGTCATGCCGCACCTCCGGTCTTGACGTGCGCCCGCGACCGGACGAAGCGGATCTTGTAATAGATCAGCGCGTCGCAGGATAAGACGAAGAACAACAGGAAGCCCTGGAAGACGCTGGTCACCTTGTCGGAAACGCCGATGGTCAACTGCGCACCCTCGCCGCCGATATAGGTCAGCGCCAGCACGAGGCCGGAGGCGATGAGGCCAAGCGGATTGAGCCGGCCGAGATAGGCGACGATGATCGCTGTAAAGCCATAGCCCGGCGAGATCGACGGCTGCAGGTGGCCGATGGTGCCGGAAACCTCGGAAATGCCGGCGAGACCGGCAAGCGCGCCTGACAACAGGAATGCGAACCAGACCATCTTCTTCGGCGAGAATCCGGCGAAACGCCCTGCCCGCTCCGATTGCCCGAGCACGACCACCTCGAAGCCCTTCAGCGTGAAGCGCATCATGAACCAGAGAAGGATGGCCGCGACGATCGCAAAGACGAAGCCCCAATGCGCGGTGATGGTGTCATCCCAGATCGGCGGCAGCACGCCTTCCGGGACGAAGTCGCGCGTTCCGTAAAAGCCATGGCCATCCGGGTTGCGCCAAGGTCCGCGCGTCAACCAGTCTAGGAAGAGTTGGGCGACGTAAGTCAGCATCAGGCTGGTCAGGATTTCGTTGGTGTTGAAATGCGTCTTCAAAAGAGCCGGAATGGCGGCATAGAGCGCGCCGCCGATAGCGCCACAGATCATGATCAACGGCAGCAACAGCGGCGAATGCCAATCATAGAAATAGACGGGAATGATGGAGCCGAATATGGCGCCGACGCTATATTGGCCTTCCGCGCCGATATTCCAGTTGTTGGAGCGATAACAGACCGACAGGCCCACGGCGATGAGGATCAGCGGCCCCGCCTTCTTCGCCAGCTCGTTCAGCGACCAGGGATCGAACAGCGGCTCGATGAGCAAGGCCTCGAGCGAATCCAGCGGATCCTTGCCGAGCATCCAGAACATGATACCGCCGGCAATCAGCATCAAAACCAGCGCGAGCAGCGGCGACACAAAGCCATAAAGCTTCGATGCCTGCGGGCGCTTTTCGAGTTCAATTCGCATGCGCTGGCTCCGAATGGGTCTTGGATTCGTGCAGGCCGCCCATCAGCAGACCAATCTTCTCCCGCGTCAGCTCGTTTGCCGGATAGGCAGGCGACAGCCGGCCTTCGGAAATTACGGCGATATCGGTCGCCACTTCGAAGATTTCGTCAAGATCCTGGCTGATGACGAGCACGGCCGAGCCGCTTCGAGCGAGATCCACCAGCGCCTGACGGATGCGGCTTGCTGCACCCGCATCGACGCCCCATGTCGGCTGATTGACGACCAGCACGGTCGGTTGGCGATCCAGCTCGCGGCCGACGATGAATTTCTGCAGGTTGCCGCCCGAAAGCGCCCCGGCGGCCGGATCCTCGCCGCTCTTGCGAACATCCATAGCCTCGCAAATCCGCTTGGCTGCCTGTTTGATCGCGCCATGGCGGATCACCTTCAGGAAACCGCCGCCGAGAAAAGCCTTGCGATCCGATTGAGCGCGGGCAAGCACGAGATTGTCCGACAATTTCAGGCCCGTCACCGCCGCATGGCCCTGGCGCTCTTCCGGCACGAAACCGGCGCCGAGCAAGCGGCGCGCATTGATGCCCTTGGTGCCGACCGCCTGGCCGCGCACATGGATCAAATCGTCCGAGATTACGGTATGCTCGCCGGAGATGACGTCGAACAGCTCCCCCTGCCCGTTGCCGGCCACACCTGCAATCGCCAGAATTTCACCGGCGCGGACACGAAGCGAAATATCCTTCAGCGAGATGGCAAACGGCGTGCGCGCGGGAACGGTAAGGCCGGCGACCTCCAATTGGATGTCGCCTTTCTTGCCAAGCCCTTCATGCTGAACGCTGGCAACATCGCTGCCGACCATCATCCGCGCGAGCGAGCCGGTCGTTTCCTGCCGCGGGTCGCAGGCGCCGGTCACCTTTCCATGGCGAAGCACGGTCGCGCGCGAACAGATGCGCTGCACCTCCTCCAGGCGATGGCTTATATAGAGAACCGAGCGGCCTTCATCCCTGAGCTGGAACAACGTCTCGAACATGCGGTCGGCTTCCTGCGGCGTCAGCACCGAGGTCGGCTCGTCGAGAATGATCAGCTTCGGGTTCTGCAACAGCGCGCGCACGATCTCGATCCGCTGGCGCTCGCCAACGGAGAGATCGGCGACATGCGCGTGCGGATCGAGCGGCAGGCCATAGGCGCGCGACAAGCTGGCAGCCTCCTCGACGATCTTTCCGATCGGAACGCTGTCATCAAGGGAAAGAGCGATATTCTCGGCAACCGTCAGCGCCTCGAACAACGAGAAATGCTGGAACACCATACCGATGCCGAGCTTGCGCGCAGCGCCCGGCGAAGCGATGGATACGGGCTTCCCCTGCCAGGCGATCTCGCCAGCAGTCGGCTCCAGAACGCCGAACAGCATCTTCACGAGAGTGGATTTGCCTGCGCCGTTTTCACCGAGCAGAGCGTGGATCTCGCCCGGTTGGATTTCCAGATCAATTTCATTACAGGCAGCAAAGCTACCGAACAGCTTCGTCAGTTTTCGAACCGACAATAACGCACCGGCTGCCGGCATATCGGATGACGACACGTTCCCCTCATTTCTTTCCCAACAATCCGCCCTTTTGGATCTATGGGATCAGCAGCGTAGTTCCACTCGTTTTTCTTGATTCCAGATCCGAGTGCGCGCGCCCTGCATCGCTCAGCGGATAGGTCTGGCTGATATTGATACGCACTTTGCTGCTTTGCACAACAGCAAATAATGCTTCCGCACTGGCTCTTAACTCCTCAGGGGTGCCGACATAGGCGAAAAGACTTGGCCTTGTGGCGAAAAGCGAGCCCTTCTGATTGAGGATGGCAAGGTTAAAATTCTCTATCGGACCGGAGGACTGACCGAAGGTTACCCACAGGCCACGCGGCTTCAGACAATCGAGAGACTGTGGAAACGTATCCCGGCCAACCGAGTCATAGACGACATCGACGCCCTTGCCGCCGGTGATCTCCTTGACGCGGTCGGCGAAGTTTTCACGGCTGTAGTCGATGACATGGTCATAGTCATGCTCCAGCGCCAGCTTGACCTTCTCCGGCGAGCCGGCCGTTCCGATCACGGTGGCGCCGAGGGATTTCGCCCATTGTCCGGCAATCAGTCCAACGCCGCCGGCCGCCGCATGGAACAGCAACACGGTTCCCGGCCCGACTTTGAAGGTGCGGTTGAGCAAATACTCCACCGTCATCCCCTTCAGCATCATCACGCCGGCGGTCTCGAGCGGAATATCGTCCGGAACCTTGACGAGATGACGGGTCTCGATATTGCGCTCGACGCTGTAGGCACCGTCACTGCCGACATAGGCAACGCGATCGCCAACGGCAAAGTCGGTCACCCCGGAGCCAATGGCGGTGATCGTGCCGGCCGCTTCCTTGCCCAGCGGCAGCGGGAAATACGGCGCCTTGTAGAGGCCTGAGCGGAAATAGACGTCGATGAAGTTCAACCCGATCGCGGCATGGCGGATCTGCACCTCGCCGACGCCCGGCGGCGGCAGGTCCACCTCTTCCAGCTTCATGACTTCAGGACCGCCGTTTTGATGGATGCGAATGGCCTGGGTCTTCTTCATGACGCGCAAATCCTATTGACGCCCGAGGGATGGGAAAAGCTGCAACACACCGCCGATGCAATAAAGATAGATGCCGCTGAGGACAAACAGGACGACTGCCCAGTGCGGCATGACGAAGTGCATCAGCAGCGAATAGACACCGAGCGCGGACCAGAACAGGAAGATGCCGAGATTGAGCGGCCGCAGCCGCTTGACGCGCACCGGATGCAGGAAATTGATCGGCAGAAACGTCAGGACGACGGAGACGCCGACGACAATCATTGCGGTCGTCGCATTGGCGCCGATGACGAACAACGTGAAGACCACCATGTTCCAGACGACGGGAAAGCCGGAGAAGAAATATTCATCCGTCTTCATGCCGGTATCGGCGTAATAGATGGCGCTGGAAACGACGATCATGCCGGCGGCAACGAAGGACCAGGGCTCGCCGATCATACCGCTTTCGTAGAGCGCGAAGGCCGGCAGCAGCACGTAGGTCACATAGTCGATGATATTGTCGAGCGTGTCGCCGGACCAATTGGGCAGCACTTCCTTGACGCGGACCTTACGGGCGATCGGCCCGTCGATACCGTCGACGAGCAGCGCAAGGCCGAGCCACCAGAACATATCGACAAAGCGATGCTCCGCCGCGGCGACAACGCCGAGAAAGGCGAGGAAAGAGCCGGATGCCGTCAATATGTGCACGGAGAAGGCACGAATCTCCGCATAAGGCACCCGCTTGTAATTGAAGACTTTCATCCGCCCCACTGCTCGCCTGTTTATTCACCTGCCCCGGCAGGCGATTTTTCTCGCTAATATGCATCGTTTGCCCGGCACCGCCAGCGCAAAAGCTCCATTTCCAGTGCACGCTATAGCGTGTACCCGTCATTTTCACCCACTGCGATGTTTCATCCCATGGATTTCAACAGGCTAAGTGCTTATTTTCAGAGCGAAGACAATTGAGGCATCGATATGAAGCAGGTTGAAGTGGCCGTCATCGGCGGTGGTCTGGCAGGGATGGTGGCGGCGGTCGCGCTGGCGCGCGGCGGAAGACCCGTCGCCCTGGTGGCCGCGCCCTACACGAAGACGGACCGCCGGACCACGGCACTGATGGACCAATCGATTCGCTTCCTGGAGCGGCTGGCACTGTGGGGGTCGATCGCGCCTTCGACCGCCGCATTGACGACGATGCAGATCATCGACGGCACGACCCGCCTGCTGCGCGCGCCGACCGTCTCCTTCCGCGCCTCGGAAATCGGCCTCGACGCCTTCGGCTATAATATCCCGAACGCCGTGCTGCTCGGCACTCTTAGTGAAGCCGTCAAGGCCGAGGGGAATATCACCCTCATCGAGACCACCGCTTCCGAGGTCGCCATCCGCGACGATAGCGTCACGATCACGCTCGAAGATGGCGACACGGTCGAAGCGGCTTTCGTGGTCGGCGCGGATGGGCGCAATTCGATGGTGCGAGACACGCTCGGGATCAAGGTCAAGAGCTGGTCCTATCAGCAATCGGCCATGGTGCTGAACTTTGCGCATTCCCTGCCGCATCAGAACATATCGACGGAGTTCCACACTGAGAGCGGACCGTTCACCCAGGTTCCCCTGCCCGGTAACCGCTCCAGTCTCGTCTGGGTGCAAAAGCCTGAGGAAGCCGCCGCCAATGCGGAGAAATCGCTGGAAGACCTCGGCCGGTTGATCGAGGAGCGCATGCAATCGATGCTCGGCAAGGTCGATGTCGAGGACAATGTGCAGGTCTGGCCGCTCTCCGGCATGACGGCCCACCGCTTCGGCAAGGGTCGTGCCGCGCTGATCGGCGAATCCGCCCATGTTTTCCCGCCGATCGGTGCGCAGGGCCTGAACCTCAGCCTGCGTGACATCATCGCTCTGACCGATATTCTTTGCGGCAGCGCCGATCAGCCTATTGCGGCCTCCGCCGGGGACACTTTCGACCGCAAGCGACGCACGGATATCATCAGCCGGACGACAAGCGTCGACCTGCTGAACCGCTCGCTCCTGTCGGACTTCCTGCCGGTGCAGATGCTGCGGGCCGCAGGCCTGCACGTCCTCTCCGCCATCCCGCCACTGCGCAACGTCGTCATGCGCGAGGGCATAGAGCCCGGTGGCAGCCTGCGCGGCTTTACCTCGATGTTACGGGAAAAGCTGAGCCGGTAAGGTGCCGGACTTGATCAGGTAGAGCAGCAGCGACACCGTCACCACGGAGCATGCCGTGGTGATCAGGATGGTGGCGGACGCCCGCTCCTGCCAGACGCCATATTGCTGACCGATGACGAAAACATTCGTCGCCGTTGGCAAGGCAGCAAGCAGCACCGCCGATTCGATCCAGATCGGATCGAAGCCCCCGACCATCTGCAGCACGAGATAGACCATCAGCGGATGCAGGATGAGCTTTGCCGGCACGATATAGCCGATCTCGACGGGAATTCGCTTCAGCGGCCGAAGAGCGAGCGTCACGCCCATGGCGAACAGCGCGCAAGGGGCGGCAGCCTGGGCGAGATAATCAACAAAACGCTGGAAGGCGACCGGCTGGTGGACCGAAAAGGCAGCCGCGGCAAAACCAAAAGCGGTCGACAGAATGAAGGGGTGCAACAGCACTTTCCGGGCGATATCGGCGGCAACCCGGCCGGGCGAACGCTTGTCGCCGCCCTCGATGGCCATCAGCGCCGGAGCGACGATGAAATGCAGCGCATTTTCGAAGCAGACGATCAGCGCCACGGGAACGGCGGCTTTTTCGCCCAGCGCCAGCAATGCCAGACCCGGCCCCATGTAGCCGATATTGCCATAAGCACCGGCAAAGGCCTGGATCGTGCTGTCGGCCAGCGAATTGCGGCGCAGGACGCGTCCAACCAGGAACACCAGCAGGAAGATCGAATAGGTCGCGGCGATGTCGGCGACGATGAAGTCGACGCGAGTCAACTGCTCGATCGGCGTCTGCGAGACGAGCTTGAAAAATAGCGCCGGCAGCGCGGCATAGATGATGAAGGTATTGAGCCAGCCGAGTGCCTCGGCGGGCTGTTTCGTGATACGTGCGGCAATGTAACCGATCAGGATCAGGCCGAAGAACGGCAGCAACAGACCGACAATGTCAGTCATCGGGGTCAGCCATCGGGCATTTTCCACTCTGACGATGAAAACAGGAACGGACGATGGCGTCCGGCTTAGCCGATTTTCATCAGGATTGGAAAGGTCTGCTGGAACCAGATTGCCATATCGCTGACATAGCCGAACATGAAGGCGAGGCCAGTCAGCACCAGAAACCCGCCCATGACCTTCTCGACGGTGCCGAGATGGCGGCGGAAGCGGACCAGGAAGCTCATGAACGCACCGGAGAAACCGGCGGCGATCCAGAAGGGAATGGCGAGACCCAGCGAATAGATGGCAAGCAGCCCGGCGCCGGCGCCGATCGTCTCGCGCGACGCCGCAACCCCGAGGATCGCTCCGAGCACCGGGCCGATGCAGGGCGTCCAGCCGAAGGCGAAGGCAAGGCCCATAATATAGGCGCCCGTCAGCGTCGCCGGCTTGCCATTTCCTTGAAAGCGCGCCTCACGCGCGAGAATGCCAAGCCGGAAAACGCCAAGGAAATTCAAGCCCATGATAACGATGATCAGGCCACCGATCTTGGAAAGAATATCAAGATGCTGGCGCAGCAGAAGGCCGATCGATGACGCGCCCGCGCCAAGCGCGATGAAGACGGTCGCAAAGCCGAGCGTGAAAAACAGAGCGGAAAACAGCACATTGCCGCGAACGCTCGCCCCACTCGCCACGGCCGCTCCGCCGCCTCGAAACTGCTCGACGGAAATACCGGCCATGTAACAGAGATAAGGCGGCACCAGCGGCAGGACGCAGGGCGACAGAAACGAAAGCGCTCCGGCGAGCAAGGCACTGAGAAGCGAGATATCGGCAAGCGACACGATAGACTCCGGCTATGTCATTCAGCCGTCTTACTAACGTCGCGAGGGGCGGAAGGCCAATCACCTTTTCGAGGGGTAGCGCGGAGCAAGGCGGAGGCCGAAATGCATCGGCGTGGGGAATAGGGCTGCGGCGTTCGAGACGATGATCAGGATCGGCGACAAGTTGGTTGGATAATGAGGGTGTTCTCCATCAGCACCCAATATGTTGAAGCTTGTTTGATTATTTTTTCACAAGTGATGAAAACTTTAGCGAGCACTCCCATTTCAGTGAAGTCGCTATGCGAGCCCGTCCCGCAAGATTGAAAGCTGGAGCAGACCGTGAATAAAGTTCTCAACTATGTTGGCATCGATGGCTATAGATGTTTTCTGGTTGCCATTGTTTGCATACCATCCTTCTTCGACGTGAGAATATTCTATGGCGTTTCGATATTTTTTGGATTTTGCCTTCCCGGGATTTTGAACGAGCTTCTCAATAAGCCCGACGCCTCCGGAAATAGAATATTCTTTGTACCTGGGCGATTTCTCTTTCCCTATGAAACCTTCCTGTTTGTCTGGAATGGCTTCAGGGTGAAAAGCTAACAGGAACGATCAACCGTGTTTCCGTAAGCAAAACAAGAGCTCGAATATAAACAGCCGCCATGCCTTAGCTTGACCTCACTGCAACAGAGATACCCCAGCTTCCTCTGCGGCTTTGATAAAGGCGTTTCGGGCGGCTTGAGGATGAACGCGTTCCATGATCGCGTCGAGACATGCCTGGATCGCTGTCAGGTACGCCTCACCATCCCTAATCGGCCAATGGTCCAATAGCGTCTCCGTCGCATCCTGTGCCGTATTGACACGTCGATATCCGCCGGTGTCGCTCATCACCAGCGTTACGGCGGCTGGAAATGGTCGCAAAGTGTTTCGTTCCAAAACTGATGACCTCAAAAGCGTAAAGACGCGAATAACCTTGCAAAAGCCGTTCCAGGAAATGCGGCCGACATTCTCAAGCGTGGTTCGGGGCGCTGGGAAGCCTGAAGAATTGATCAGGCGATGCGTCGGCGTCGTAAACACGGCCCTTGCGTTTGATGACATAACGCAGGTCTTTCCTTCGCCGTTACCCCAAGCTCAGAAAGATCATTGTCTCTTGGATTAACTTCACCAAACCGGCCATTTAAAGGAACCGTGGTGAGAGCGTCGGGGTTCGAACCCGAGACCTACTGATTAAAAGTCAGTTGCTCTACCAGCTGAGCTACGCTCTCCCCGTCCGCGGGTGATTGGCACCCCGGCTGGAAGTGCGCGGAACATATGCAGGCGCCCTATTGCGGTCAACCCATAAAATCGCCGTTGCGGCATCGCAAAATGCTTTTCCGCAGGTTGAGGTCGCAAAATCCGTCGGCATTGCCGACGGAAACGCCGGGATCGGCTGAAAACCGAGCCTTCACAGAGCCGGAAAATATGTTGTCGATAGATGAATTAGCTCAGGCATCGCGGACCAATTGTAGCAATAACCGTCGATAATGGGGGTGGCGATGGCCGCGCGCCATCCCGCGCGTGCAATTGTTTGCCGTACGAATCGCTTTTGGTGTATATCAGCATTTGTGAACAACCCACCGAGTCTCAGGAGGACCTTATGGAAGTCGGTTGGATTGCAGCTATTATTATTGGTGGCCTTGCCGGCTGGTTCGCTGAAATGATCATGAAGAGCGATACCGGCATAATCATGAACATCGTCCTCGGCATTGTAGGTGCGCTCGTTGCCAGTTGGCTTTTCGGGATTGTGGGCCTCTCGCTGCCCTTCAACGCCTTGATCAACTATCTGATCACCGGCTTTATCGGTGCCTGCATCCTGATCTTCATCGGTCGACTGATCAGGCGATAGACATCGTGCGGGCGAAAGCTCGTCCCGAGTGGGAACAGAAGGGAAGACGGGACAACCGCCTTCCCTTTTTTATTGCTCTGACATGCGCTCCGCCGACCGAGACCCTTTTCAACCTCACGAAGAGCGCTAGGTACAAAGCAGAAGCAAAGAGGAGTTTGGAAGCATGATGGAAAGCGCCAATCAGACGCCGAGCCGCAAGGTACTGCGCGGTCGCCCCTACAGCATCGCCGAATTCGCGCGGAAATATCGCCTCGACGACGAGGAGGCCAAGCGTCTCTTCGACAAGTTCGGCCCATCGGCCACCGAACTGGATCTGCTGATGGCCGCCAAGCGGAAACCACCGAGTCTCGCCACCGTCATCGGCCATTGATCGACATGACGCGGCGGAAATCCGGGTGTTTATCCGGCTTCTTCCGCCGGCATAGCAGCCAGCACGAGGCACGCGACAGCACCCCTCCCTCCAATCTGATATATCAGTGCGGCTTGCCATCGCAAATGTGGCGTGCCAGAAAATGATATATCGGCATGGACATGGGAATCGGCTGGGATGCATCATTCGCAAAGCCACCTCGCCTATCTCGCCCTGGAGCACCTGATCGTTACGCTGGTGCTGAAGCCCGGTGCGCTCGTCACGGAAAAGCAGCTGATCGAACTGGCGGGCCATGGCCGCACGCCGGTGCGCGAGGCGATCCAGAAGCTCGCATGGCAGGGGCTTATCCATGTGCGGCCACGCGTCGGGCTGCAGATCGCGGAAATCCGACCGGACGACCATATGCATGTCATGCAGGTCAGGCGCGAACTGGAGCCGATCGCCGCTTCACTGGTTGCCATCAACGCCAATCAGCAGCAGCGCGACCAGCTGGTCGAATGCGCCCGCCTAATGTCTGACTGCACCATCACGGGCGACCTGCCCGGTTTCTTCGCTGCCGACAAGACATTCGATGAAATCCTGGAAGAAGCCTGCCCGAACGGCTTCATCACTGCAGCGCTTGGCCCGGTGCAGACCCACTCGCGCCGGCTCTGGTATTCTACAGCAACGCCAGACGGCATGGACCGGGCGATCGCGCTGCATGTCGGCGTCATCCGGGCCATTCATCAGGGCAATGCCGAAGATGCCAGCAAGGCAATGGCAACGCTGATCGACTATCTGAGCGGCACATGAAAAAGGCGGCCTCGCTATCGAGGCCGCCGTTGCCTATTTCAATATCGGAGAGATCTCAGCCGACGAAAGCACGCTCGATCACGAATTCGGCCGGCTTGCTGTTGGCGCCTTCGTTGAGACCAGCCTTCTCCAGCAGCTCCTTGGTATCCTTCAGCATCGCCGAGGAACCGCAGATCATGCCGCGGTCGATCTCTGGATCGAGCGCCGGAATACCGAGATCGGTGAAGAGCTTGCCGTTTTCCATCAGATCGGTGATACGGCCCGTGAAGGGATAGTCTTCGCGGGTGACAGTCGCATAGTGGCGCAGCTTGTCGCCGACGACCTCGCTCAGAAGCTCGTCATTGCGGATTTCCTCCACGAGATCGAAACCATATTTCAGCTCGGCAACATCGCGGGTGGTGTGGGTGAGGATCACTTCCTCGAACTTCTCATAGGTCTCTGGATCGCGGATCAGGCTCGCGAAGGGCGCGATGCCGGTGCCGGTCGAGAACATATAGAGCCGCTTGCCCGGCGTCAGCGCGTCAAGCACCAGCGTGCCCGTCGGCTTCTTGCGCATCAGCACTTCGTCGCCCGGCTTGATGTTCTGCAGATGGGAGGTCAGCGGGCCATCCGGTACCTTGATCGAAAAGAACTCAAGTTCTTCGGCCCAGGCCGGGCTTGCGATCGAATAGGCGCGGTAAAGCGGCTTGCCGTCGACCATCAGGCCGATCATTGCGAACTCGCCCGAGCGGAAACGGAAGCCTTGCGGCCGGGTCATCGTAAAACGAAAGAGCCGGTCGGTATAATGCGTCACGCTCAGCACCTTCTCGGCGAAAACACCGGCGGGTACAGCGGAAACAAATTCTTCGGTCTTGGCGGGGGCGTTCATTCGGTCTCAGATCCCGTATTCGTCGTGTGGGCGTCGGTCTTGGCAGTCTGTGTCTGGCGAGGCTGATATTACACTATAGTGCGGATTTAAAGGCATTCTATTCCATCCTGCAGCACCAGCATAAAATATGCGTATTATACTCAAGTTTTATGCGGTCCTGCAGGTCATATATAGTCATCGCCAGGAATGCGACAATCCGATGAAAATCCTATGCCGCAATTCCTGGAATAAAGAGCCGAATCAGGCCGTCTTGGCCGCCTGGCGGCGCCAGCTATAGGTCTCGCCGCCTTCGGCAGGCCGGGCCGTCGGCTGATAATAATGCGGAATACCCGGCAGGCGATTTTCCGAAAGTCGCTTCAGCGCCGTTTCATTGGTGACCGCGCAACTGTCGATGCCGACGCGCAGCATCAACGGAACCTGGTCGATCAGCACATCGCCGACCGCGCGCAGTTCGTTGGCATAGCCGAGCCGCTGACGCAGCAGCGAGGCATGGCTGAAGGCGCGACCATCGCTGAAAGCAGGGAAAGCCACGGCAACGATGGCCAGCCGATCGAGATAGGGCTGCAGCTTCGTCACATCATCGGCCGGCTTGATCACCACGCCGAGGCCGATATCATTGCTTTCCTCAGCCTTGGCGATCAGGTCATCTAGGCTCAGCAGCGGCTTCTGCTCTTCGGTCGCCTTCAACTCCTCGGTCTCGATAACCCAGGGATCGTTCTCGACAAAACCGGTCTCGCGCCAAATCTTCGTCATGGTCATCTCCTTACGCAGCTTCGGCCGAAGCCGAGCCGTAGAGCGCATCCTTGAAGGGCTGCGGCCCAACACGCCGATAGGCATCGAGGAAGATTTCGGAGGGATCGAGGCGCAAGCCCAGATAGGTGTCGACGATCGTCTCGATTGCGTCGGTCACCTTGTTCGGCTCGAAACCACGGCCGATGATTTCACCGATCGAGGTATGTTCGTCGCCGGAGCCGCCGAGCGTGATCTGATAGAGTTCCGCACCCTTCTTCTCGACGCCGAGCAGGCCGATATGGCCGACATGGTGATGTCCGCAAGCATTGATGCAGCCGGAAATCTTGATCTTCAGTTCGCCGATCTCCGCCTGACGCTCAGCCGAGCCGAAACGCGTGGAGATTTCCTGCGCGAGCGGGATCGAGCGGGCATTGGCGAGCGCGCAATAGTCGAGCCCGGGACAGGCAATGATATCCGTGATGAGACCGGCATTGGCGGTTTCAAGCCCGGCGGAAACGAGGCCGCGATAGACGGCTTCGAGATCGGCGAGCGCCACATGCGGCAGGATCAGGTTCTGTTCATGGCTGACGCGGATTTCGTCGAAGGCATATTCCTCGGCGATATCGGCAACGACATCCATCTGCGCATCCGAGGCATCGCCCGGAATACCGCCGATCGGCTTCAGCGAGATCGTCACCATGCCGTAATCGGGGTTCTTGTGCGGCTGCACGTTCTGCTGCACCCAGCGGGCGAAGTCCGGATCGGTCTTCTTCCAGCGAGCGAGGCTTTCCCAGCCTTCGGCGCGCTGTGGCAGTGCCGGCGGAGCGAAATAGGCCGAGATCGCCTGAACGTCAGCCTCGGGGAGCTTCAGCTCCGTGTCCTTCAGCTTGGCAAACTCGACCTCGACCTGACGGGCAAGCTCTTCGGCACCCGTTTCGTGCACGAGGATCTTGATGCGGGCCTTGTACTTGTTGTCGCGGCGGCCATGCAGATTGTACACGCGCATAACAGCGGTCGTGTAGGACAGCAGGTCCTCTTCCGGCAGGAAGTCGCGGATTAGCTTGGCGACCATCGGCGTACGCCCCTGCCCGCCGCCGACGTAGACGGCAAAGCCGATCTCACCCTTGTCGTTCTTCTTCAGATGCAGGCCGATATCGTGCACCTGGATCGCGGCGCGGTCACGCTCGGCGCCGGTGACGGCGATCTTGAACTTGCGCGGCAGGAAGGAGAATTCCGGATGGACCGAAGACCACTGACGCAGGATTTCAGCATAGGGACGCGGATCGGCGACTTCGTCAGCCGCAGCACCGGCGAAATGATCGGCGGTGACGTTGCGAATGCAATTGCCCGACGTCTGGATCGCATGCATTTCCACAGAGGCCAGTTCAGCGAGCACGTCCGGCATATCCGACAGCTTCGGCCAGTTGAACTGCAGGTTCTGACGGGTGGTGAAATGGCCGTAGCCACGGTCATAGGTGCGCGCGATATGGGCGAGCATACGCATCTGGCGCGAGCTCAGCGTGCCATAGGGAATGGCGATGCGCAGCATGTAGGCATGCAGCTGCAGATAGACGCCGTTCATCAGACGCAGCGGCTTGAACGCATCTTCCGCGAGTTCCCCCGAAAGGCGCCGCTGTACCTGATCGCGGAACTGGGCAACGCGTTCCGCGACAAAGGCGTGGTCAAATTCGTCGTAGCGATACATAAACTTCCTCGGGGCTTCCTCAGACTGCAATAAATTCAGGATCGGCCGCAGCATAGCCCGGCGCGTATTCCATGGTGGGACCTTCGGCGCGGATGCGCTCGCGCAGGCGCAGCGGCCAAAGCTTGCCGCCGGTTTCCTGAACTTCGATCAGGTTGACGTCGACAACCTTGTTATCGGCGTAAGCCTGCTTGCCGATCGCCTCGAGCGCGGCCTCGGCCTCGGCGTGACGCGCAACCAGCGACTCCTGCAGGGACGTTACCCACTCGCCATTGGCATTCAGCCAGACGGCGACGCCATCGGTCAGCCTATTAGCGGTCAGAACCTTGTCGACCATGGGATCAGCTCCTTGCAAATTCTTGAGCGGCGGCCTCCTGACGGACCAGCGGCTCGGACTGTTCGAAATTGGCACCAGCGACGGCTTCGCCGATGATGACCATGACCGGACCGCTCAACTCGTCGCGATGTTCCAGATCCGGCAGATCTTTCAATGTGCCGTGCATCAGGCGACGGTCGCGACGGCTGGCATTCTCGATGACGGCAACCGTGGTCTCGGGCGGAAGCCCGGCTTCCATCAGACGGCCGGCGACGGAAGCGGCAACCGTGCGGCCCATATAGACAGCGATGGTTGCACCCGAAATAGCAAGGCTTGCCCAATCCGGCAGAACGTCGCCGGTCAGGTCATGGCCCGTGGTGAAGACCAGCGACGAGGCAACACCGCGCAGTGTCAGCGGCAGTTCGAAATCAGCGGCGGCGGCGAAAGCCGAGGTAATGCCCGGAACGATCTCATAGGTAACGCCGGCGGCGCGCATCGCGGCCATTTCTTCGCCCGCCCGGCCATAGACCAGGGGATCGCCGGATTTCAGCCGCACGACACGCTTGCCGTCGCGGCCAAGCTGCACCAGCAGGTCGTTGATCTCTTCCTGAGATTTCGTATGGCAGCCCTTGCGCTTGCCGACCGAAAGGCGCTCGGCATCGCGGCGCCCCATGTCGACGATCGCCTGCGGCACGAGCGCGTCATACACAATGACGTCCGCTTCCATCATCACGCGCTGGGCACGCAGCGTCAGCAGGTCTTCAGCACCAGGACCGGCACCGACCAGCCAGACATGGCCTTCGACCTTGTGGGCCGAGTGCAGCAGGCTATTGGCGGCATGTTCGGCTTGCGGCAAGTGACCGGCACTGACGGCATCGGCAACAGGGCCTGAAAAGAAACGGCGCCAGAAGACGCGGCGGGCGACGCCGCGCGGCACCAGGCGCTCAACGGGCTTGCGGTAACGCGTCGCCAGTTCCGCAAGCTTGCCGAGCGAGGGCGACAGCATCTGGTCGATCTGCGCACGGATCATCTGCGCCAGCACAGGACCGGCGCCTTCGGTGCCGATGGCAACGGCGACTGGAGCGCGGTTGACGAGTGCCGGGGTATAGAAATCGCAATAGTCGGGCTGATCGACGGCGTTTGCCGGAATTCTCTCGACACGCGCCGCGTCAACGATCGCGCGATCGGCCTCCGCATCGCCAGTGGCGGCAAAAACCAGGGCAGCGCCCTTGACCTGATCCGGAGAGAAAGCGGTACGCACGGTTTCGATGCGATTGGCGATCAGGAAGGCATGATAGTCCGCTTCCGGCGCCGTGGCATAGGCAACGATCTTCGCCTGCGTGTTCATCAGAAGCCGCGCCTTGGCGAAAGCTTCATCACCATTACCGAAGACAGCCGTGATCCTTCCTTCCACGCGAAAGAAAGCTGGAAACACCGAGAGCTGGTCAGTCCTGGGAGGCATTATCGTTCCACTTCGAGATTGCCCGAATATCGCCTTTGCAGCCATAAGATTGAAGAAACAGAAATTCTAATGCCTCGGCAAGTCCGTATTCTTTTGCTCGACATCTCGCCGATTTGAGCAAAACTCACCAGAAGCCCCGACACAAGATAAATACAGGAAATCTATAGACTTTTAAGACTTTTCAGTACCGAAGATAGATTTATTGCCTGTGGCCAACAGTGTCTATACGTCATTTGCGCATTCCGCCACGCTGGCAATGCCGCTAAGCTAAGAGAAAATCCTCGGAGTACGACGCTTGTCCACAAACACCATTGCCACCCGCCTTCTCGATGTCATGGAACAGGATATCCTGCCACTGACGCAAAAAGGCGTTGCCGCCGGAAACAAGGTATTCGGCGCGGCGATCCTTCGCAAGTCGGACTTGTCGCTGGTGGTCGCTGAAACCAACAACGAGCTGGAAAATCCGCTCTGGCACGGCGAAGTGCATGCGCTGAAGCGTTTTTACGAGCTTGGCGACAGGCCGGCGACCAAGGACCTGATCTTCCTGTCGACCCATGAGCCCTGTACCATGTGCATGTCGGCGATCACCTGGGCCGGCTTCGACAACTTTTATTACTTCTTCAGCCATGAGGATTCCCGCGACGCTTTCGCGATTCCGCATGACTTGCTGATCTTGAAAGAGGTCTTTGGGCTGGAGCCCGGCGGCTATCGCCGGCAGAACGCCTTCTGGAACAGCTTTGCCATTGCCGATCTGGTCGAGACGGAAGAAGATCCGCTGAAGACGGCACTCAAGGAACAGACCGCACGTATCAAGGCCGCCTATACCGCGCTTTCCGATAGCTACCAGTCGTCCAAGGGCGACAACGACATTCCGCTGAATTGACCAAGGCCGGACCACAGAGATCCCAATGGAAGCATCACGAGACATATCCCGCCTGATCGAGATCATGGCGGCGCTGCGCAATCCTCAGACCGGCTGCCCCTGGGACATCGTCCAGACCTTCGAGACGATCAAGCCCTATACGATCGAGGAAGCCTATGAGGTTTCCGATGCAATCGAGCGCAAGGACATGGACGATCTCTGCGACGAACTCGGCGATCTTCTGCTGCAGGTGGTGTTCCACGCCCGCATGGCAGAGGAAGCCGGCGACTTCTCCTTTGGCGACGTCGTTGAAGCCATCACCCGCAAGATGATCCGCCGGCATCCGCATGTCTTCGCCGTTTCCGGCGCCGACACGCCCGATGCGGTGAAGCTGCAATGGGACGAGATCAAGGCCGAGGAGAAGCGTGAGCGCACAGAGCGCCGGGCAAAACGCGGCATCTCAGAGGATTTCAAGACGGGCTTCCTCGGCTCCGTACAGCGCTCATTCCCGGCTTTGACCGAGGCGCTGAAACTGCAGGAACGCGCCGCCAAGGTCGGCTTCGACTGGTCCGCGCCGGAGCCGATCCTCGACAAGATCGAAGAAGAGATCGATGAATTGCGGGTGGCGCTCGCGAGCGGCGACAAGGCCAAGGTCAGCGACGAACTCGGCGACCTCATCTTCGCGGTCGTCAATATCGGCCGGCATGTAAAAACGGACCCTGAGCAGGCTCTACGCGGCACCAATACGAAATTCCGCCGTCGCTTCAATCACATCGAGACGACGCTTGAGGCGGCAGGCGAAACGCTCGAAGGAGCCTCGCTGGAGCGGATGGAAGACATCTGGCAGGCGGCAAAGGCGATCGAAAGGCAGCTCGCCGAATAGGGCGCGACAACGCGCCTGCCCTATTCCCAATCCTCGCGCTGCGGCTTCGGACCGCGGCCTAGACGCCGCTCCAGTTCCGTCGCTTCCGTCTCGGTCAAACGAACTTCCAGCTTTACGGTGCCGTCCTCGTTATCCTCACGGCTATCGACGATGGCATGATTGTAGACCCAGGACAAAAGCGCCAGCTTGTCTAAGGGCAGCGTGATCGTCGTCTCTGTCAGGACACCGGAAAGCCGGCGACTGATTTCGTCCATCAGGCGATCGACACCCTCGCCGCTCATTGCCGATACGGCGATGACGTTTTCGGCGGTCGATGCCTTCTGGACGATGGCGTCATGCGCCTCCGGCTCCAGACGGTCGATCTTGTTCCAGACTTCGAGGATGCGCTCAGCCCCTTCCGCCTCGCCGATGCCGAGGTCGCCGAGGATCCGCATGACATCGGCGCTCTGCGCCTGATTGTCTTCGTCCGAGAGATCGCGGACATGCAGGATCAGGTCAGCTTCCAGCACCTCTTCCAGCGTGGCGCGGAAGGCGGCGACGAGATGGGTCGGCAGATCGGAAATGAAGCCGACGGTATCGGAGAGAATGACGGTACGGCCATGCGGCAGCTTCATGCGCCGCAGTGTCGGGTCGAGCGTTGCGAACAACATGTCCTCGGCAAGGACGCCGGCGCCGGTAATGCGATTGAACAGCGTCGACTTGCCGGCGTTGGTATAGCCCACCAGAGCCACGATCGGATGCGGCACCTTCCTGCGCTTGGCGCGGTGAAGCTGGCGGGTACGCACCACCTGCTCCAGCTCGCGTTCCAGCCGGATGATCCGCTCCTGCAACTGCCGCCGGTCGGCTTCGATCTGGGTTTCGCCGGGGCCGCCCATGAAGCCCGCGCCACCGCGCTGGCGCTCAAGGTGGGTCCAGCTTCGAACCAGCCGGCCCTTCTGATAGTTGAGATGCGCAAGTTCGACCTGCAGCGTGCCCTCCTTGGTGGAGGCGCGGCGACCGAAAATTTCGAGAATGAGGCCTGTGCGGTCGATGACCTTGGCGTTCCAGGCCTTTTCGAGATTGCGCTGCTGAACCGGCGTCAGCGGATGATCGACAATCACCAGACCAGCATTCAATTCATCGAGTAGCGCGAGGATTTCCTCGATCTTGCCGGTGCCGAGCAAGGTCGCCGGGCGCGGATCGTTGATCGGTACGATGGAGCCGTTGACGATATCAAGGTCGATCGCCTGCGCCAGGCCCTTGCCCTCTTCGAGGCGGCTCTCGGGTGTGCGCGACGTTGTCGCCGCACCATCCGCCTGTGCCGAGCGCGAACGCCCCTGCTTCAGCACAGGCACGATGACAACAGTCCGCATATCATCCCGATGCTTTATGGCTTCCGGGATGATGGAATCATTTTTGGTATCGCGTGTCGTGATAACGGCAAATCCTAGTTAGGATGCGACTTCTTCGCTCTCGAACATCTGCATCGGCTGACCCGGCATGATGGTCGAAATCGCGTGCTTGTAAACAAGCTGCGAATGACCATCTCGGCGCAACAGGACGCAGAAATTGTCGAAGGACGTAACAACGCCCGTGAGCTTCACGCCATTGATCAAGAAGATTGTGAGTGAAATCTTTTGCTTGCGAACAGTATTGAGAAACAAGTCCTGCAAGTTCTGAGAACGTTCCGCCATCGCGCCGATTCTTTCTTTTTTGCCGACCTAAGCCGGTGCAATATCAAGATATATTGAGGTCTCGGACAGGAGATACCCTCAATCTCTCCCGCCATCGATTGTTGGTATCAAATCGCAGTCTTTTCCGCAACGTCGAAAAAGGCTTCACGAATTTTCTCGGAAACGCTGCCCGGATGGCCATTCGCAATCGCCTCACCATCGATGGCAATCACAGGAAAACAAATACTTGTGGCCGCCGTGATGAACACTTCCCGGGCCGCCATCATCTCCTCGACGGAGAAGAAACGCTCGACGATGGTAAGCCCGAGCTTGGCCGCAACCTCCATCAACGTCGTGCGCGTGATGCCGCGCAGAATGCCATGTTCGGCCGGGCGCGTGACCAAATTACCGTCGGGATCGACGATCCAGACATTGGTCGCGGCACCTTCCTTCACCATGCTGTTGTGATCGATGTAGATTGCCTCCTGCGCGCCGGCCTCCTTGGCCTGCTGGCGTGCCAGCGCATTCGGCAAAAGCCCGACCGACTTGATATCAACCCGGTCCCAGCGATTGTCACGCACCGTAATCGCCTTGATGCCGTTGGCATTTTTTCTGGCGATGACGGCGGGATCGGTGCTCTTGGCGGTGACGACGATCGAGGACGGCGTGCCTTCCGGCGGGAAGACATGGTCGCGCCGAGCGACGCCGCGCGTTACCTGCAGATAGAACAGGCCGTTGCGGACGTGATTGCGGCGAAGTGTTTCGCGAATCACATGGATCAGTGCCGCACGGCCCATCGGCCAGGCGATCCGCAACTCCCCGAGCGAACGGTTGAGACGGTCGAGGTGCCGAGTCAAATCGACAATCAACCCATGACGAACTTCGCAGACCTCGTAGACGCCATCGGCAAACTGATAGCCGCGGTCCTCGACGTGAACCATGGCGTCGCTGTGCTTGACGTAACGACCATTCACATAAGCTATTCTCGGCATGACGGACCTTGATCAGAACTTCACGAGACTACGGGCAAATCCGTGCGACAGATTGCTGCAGCCACACGAACGACATCAGACACCGAGCGACTTCAGCTTGCGGTGCAGCGCCGAGCGCTCCATGCCGACAAACTCCGCCGTGCGCGAGATATTGCCGCCGAAGCGATTGATCTGCGCGATCAGATAGTCGCGCTCGAACATTTCGCGGGCTTCGCGCAGCGGCAGCGTCATGATGTGATAGTCGTTTTTGGCGGAGACCTTCGGCAGCATGTCGCCAAGATCGGTCGGCAGCATTTCCGCCGTGATCGGCGTATCCGGGCCATCGGTACGCGCGAGAATCATTAGCCGTTCGATGTTGTTGCGCAGCTGGCGGATATTGCCCGGCCAATCATGCGCCTGCAGCACCGCCATGGCGTCATCGCCGATCCGGCGCGATCGAATGCCGGCCTGCTCCGAAATCTGCCGCATCAGCTGGTCGACGAGGAAAGGAATGTCCTCCCGCCGCTCGGCAAGCGCCGGCACGCGCACGGGCACCACGGCAAGCCGGTGATAGAGATCCTCGCGGAACAGGCTTTCGGCAATCCGGCTCTCGAGATTGTAGGCGGTGGACGAGATAATGCGGACATCGACCTTGACCCGCTTGGAGCCGCCGACGCGCTCGAACTGCTGATCGACCAGCACGCGCAGGATCTTGTTCTGCGTCTCGCGCGGCATTTCGCCGACTTCATCGAGATAGAGGATGCCACGATGCGACTCTTCCAGCGCGCCGATCTTGCGCGGCTGGCCGGGCGAACCCTCGGTGCCGAACAGGGCAACTTCCATCCGCTCGGGCGTGATCGTCGCGGCATTCAGGGCAACGAAAGGCCCATTGGCACGCGCCGACTTCTTATGGATCATACGCGCCACAAGCTCCTTGCCGGAACCGGAAGGGCCGAAGATCATCACGCGGCTATTGGTCGGCGAAACCTTGTCGATGGTCTGGCGGAGCTGCGAGACGGCAACAGAGGTGCCGATCAGCTCTATGGCATCGCCGGTGCGACGCTTCAGCTCCGAAACCTCGCGCTTCAGCTTGGAATTTTCCAAAGCGCGCTCGGCGATCAAAATCAGTCGGTCGGCCTTGAACGGCTTCTCGATAAAATCGAAGGCGCCGCGCTTGATGGCGGAGACAGCGGTTTCGACGTTGCCGTGACCGGAGATCATCACGACCGGCAGATCGGGATGGCGCGCCTTGATCTCGTCCAGCAGCGCAAGCCCGTCGAGCTTGCTGCCCTGCATCCAGATGTCGAGGAAGATCAGCCGCGGCGCACGATCGGAGATCGCCGCCAGCGCGCTGTCGCTGTCATGGGCGGTGCGGGTCTCATGCCCTTCATCCGAAAGAATTCCCGAAACGATTTCGCGAATGTCTTCCTCATCGTCCACCACGAGAATATCAGATGCCATAAACGCTTTCCTTGTCACTTGCTGTCTGGGCGACGATGGCTTGCTCACGGCGCGGCAGATGCACGCGGATCATGGCCCCCCTGCCCTGGTCGAAATCGGCGGGAGCATCGTGCAGTTCGAGCTGCCCGCCATGGTCTTCAATGATCTTCTTGACGATCGCGAGCCCAAGGCCCGTGCCCTTCTCGCGCATCGTCATATAGGGTTCGAGAATGCTGTGCCGGTTCTCGACCGGCAGGCCGCGACCATTGTCG
Organism: Rhizobium rhizogenes NBRC 13257; assembly: GCF_000696095.1. Classification (GTDB taxonomy): domain Bacteria; phylum Pseudomonadota; class Alphaproteobacteria; order Rhizobiales; family Rhizobiaceae; genus Rhizobium; species Rhizobium rhizogenes. Next base: position 100,078 of record NZ_BAYX01000014.1, read on the forward strand.
ACGACATCGACCGTAAAGCGGTCGCGTTCGGTGTCCAGCGACGCGCGCACGAGAATTTTCGGCTCCTCGCGGGTCTCGCCACTCGGCACGCCATCAATCGCCTCGACAGCATTCTTGATAAGATTGCCGAAGGCCTGACCGAGCATACGCGTGTCGAACATGCCCTCCAGCCGCTCGTCGCCAAGCTCGCGCTCGAACTTGACATGGCTGTTGCCCATTTCGCGCAGGAACACCGCGTCGCGCAGGATATCGCGGAGATCACTCGGCTCCATGGTCGGCTTCGGCATCCGGGCAAAAGACGAGAATTCATCGACCATCCGGCCGATGTCGCCGACCTGCCGGATGATCGTGTCGGTGCATTGATCGAAAACGGGGCGGTCGGCCTCGGCGATATTCTTGCCGAAACGACGGCGGATGCGCTCGGCGGAAAGCTGGATCGGCGTCAGCGGGTTCTTGATCTCATGCGCGATACGGCGGGCGACGTCGGCCCAGGCGGTCGAACGCTGGGCGATGACGAGATCGGTGATGTCGTCGAGGGTGATGACGTAGGACTCGTTCGTATCGCGCGTTTCTTCGCGCGTCACCTGAACGCTGAGCGTCCGTACCGTGCCGCCGCGCACGAGGCTAATCTGCTTGCGGAAATCATTGCGATGCCGCGAGGTGGCTTCGGTCACGACCTGCTCGACCTCCGGGGCAATCTCGGCGAGGTTCTTGCCGACAAGTTCGTCGCTCTTCAGGGACAGAAGCTCTTCGGCCGACGTATTGGCGATGGTGATCCGCCTGTCGTGTTCGACGCCGATCACAGCGGCCGTCACGCCGGAAAGCACCGCTTCGATGAAGCGGCGGCGGTCATCCACCTCGTCCTTGGCTTCGAGGATCTCGTCGCGCTGGGTGCGGATCTCGGAAATCATCTTGTTGAAAGTGCGCGACAGGCTGCCGACGTCGCCATCGGCGGCGCGCACCGGCACCAGCACGTTCATATTGCCGGAAGCGACGTTGTCGGCGGCGCTGATCAAAAGCCGGATCGGCCGCACGATGCGGTCGGCCACCGCGATTGCGGTCCAGATCGCTGCCAGAAGCACGATCAGGGCAAAACCGATGTAAAGCACTGCAAAGGCGATCTGCAGGGACATGCGTCCCTGTTCCATCGCCTTGTATTCGGCCGTGTTGTCCTCGACCATACGCATGGCGTTCATGACGCGCGGATCGACGGCCCGAACCGTATAGAGGAAAGCGCCGGGAAGATCGTCGAGCTTGATGATCGCGCCGACTAGGTTGGTAACGCCGGGCGGGATAAGCGTCGGCTGGCCATCGGCGGAGGCGTCGAGCGCGTCCTTGGGGATCGCCGGCAGCGGACGCTCGGTCTTGATATCGGCCTGGACGATCGCCGTGCCGTCGCGACGCACTAGGAAGGCGCCCAGCAGGCCGCGGCCCTTGGCCTGCCTCGTCATGAGATCGGCGAAACCGGTGCGGTCGAGACTGTAGAGCGAGCGGTTGCGTTCCAGATCGTTCGCCATGGATACGGTCTGGCCCTGCAGATAGCTGGCATTCTCCATCAAATAGGCCTGCGCGACGTTCTGCGAGGAGCTGATGATCTGCTGCGTGCGCAATGCGAACCAGCGGTCGAGGCCGACATTCAGCGTCAGGCTGGCGACGATGGCCACGAGGATCGCGGGCGTAATCGCCACGATGGAAAAGAGAACGACAATGCGGATATGCAGGCGTGCGGCGGCGCGGCCACGGCTGCGCGCCTTTACGAGACGCGCGACCTCGCGCCCGATCAGCGCAATCAGCCCCAGAACGAACAGGCCGTTGATCACGACGGAGGTAAAGACGACCGAGGATGTGGGGGCAATGGGCGTCAGCCCCAGAAGCACCAGAAGCGTGGCAATCGCACACGACAACGCGCCACCGGCCAGGATCAGGCCAGGAAGAGCGAAGGACGCACGACGGTCCGTCACCTTGACAACCGCCTCGTCGCTCGCCGCCGACGACACCGCGTCCTGCTTCATTCCCAATATCTCCAGGCACAGGCGACGGTCGGCGCCTTGGCCTAATTGCAATCAGCACTGTTTTGGCGGCAGAGCGCAGCAGGTAAGGGCGGCATTGCCACCCGGTTTCGCATCAACGCGAAACCCCTGCTTAAAATTATTGATACAACGGCCTGAAACTTCTGAACAAATTCTACTTGCGCAGGAGTCTTGCCGATGAATCGCTACCGCAAAAACCGCGAACCGGCTGCGTGACCTTTAAGCAACGCATTGTGGCGAAAATGCAACGCATCCGATCACATTGTCAAGCCGTGCGGGAGCTGCGATAGACGGAAACACCCAGTTCTCTGATCTTTTTGCGCAACGTATTGCGATTGAGGCCAAGCAGATCGGCGGCCTTGATCTGATTGCCACGAGTGGCCGTCAGCGCCGCGAGGATCAGCGGGTACTCCATTTCGGTCAGCACGCGGTCGTAGAGACCGGGCGGAGGCAAATTGTCGCCGAAGCTGGAGAAATAGCTGCGCATATTCTCCTCCACCGCCTGGGCGATGGTCATGGTGCCGGTCCGCACCGGCCCCTTCTCGATCGGGCTATCCGGCACATCGGCGCGCAATTCCGAATCGATGATCTCGCGGGTGATGACATCCTGCGGATAGAGCGCCATCAGGCGGCGGATGAGGTTTTCGAGTTCGCGCACGTTGCCCGGCCACGGGTAGGCCTTCATCAACTCAAGCGCTTCCTGGTCGAATCGCTTGGAGCCAAGCCCTTCCTTTTCCGCCTGCGTGATGAAATGGCGGACGAGATCGGGGATATCCTCGGCGCGGTCGCGCAGCGGCGGCAGACGCAGCGGCACGACGTTGAGGCGGTAATAGAGATCCTCGCGGAACAGGCCCTGATTGATCGCCTGCTTCAGATCCTTGTTGGTGGCGGCAACGATGCGAACGTCGGTGCGGATCGGCGTACGGCCGCCGACCGTCGTATATTCGCCCTGCTGCAGGACGCGCAGAAGGCGTGTCTGGGCATCCATCGGCATGTCGCCGATTTCGTCGAGAAACAGCGTGCCGCCCTCGGCCTGTTCGAAACGGCCGGTCGAGCGTGTCTGCGCGCCGGTGAAGGCGCCCTTCTCGTGGCCGAACAATTCCGATTCGATCAGGTCGCGCGGGATCGCGGCCATATTGATGGCGACGAAAGGACCGTTGCGGCGCTTGCCGTAGTCGTGCAGCGCGCGGGCGACGAGCTCCTTGCCGGTACCGGATTCGCCGGTGATCATCAGCGTCAGGTCGGTCTGCATCAGACGCGCCAGCACACGATAGATTTCCTGCATCGCGGCAGAGCGACCGACCAGTGGCATGCCGTCCTGCATGTCGTCATCGAGCTTGGCGGGCTTGCGCTTAGGCTCCGACAAAGCGCGGCCGATGATAGCGATCAGCTCCGTCAGGTCGAACGGCTTCGGCAGATAGTCGTAGGCACCCTTTTCCGAGGCCTTGATCGCCGTCATGAAGGTGTTTTGCGCGCTCATGACCAGGACAGGCAGTTCCGGCCGCGCCTTCTTGATGCGCGGCAGAAGGTCGAAGGCGTTTTCATCCGGCATGACGACGTCGGTTACAACGAGGTCGCCTTCGCCGGCGGAAACCCAACGCCAGAGCGTCGCGGCGTTGGAGGTGATGCGTACATCGTAACCGGCGCGGCTCAAAGCCTGATTAAGCACGGTACGGATGGCTGCATCGTCGTCGGCGACAAGGATCGTGGCTGTCATCGAGTAGTCCCTGTAGAGTTCGGAAAGGGGGCGTCTTCAAGAGTGATGCCTTTGGAGGCCGGCATCAGAACCCGGAAAGTGGTGCGATGGTTCTGGCTGTCGCATTCGACAATGCCACCATGATCACCGATGATCTTGGCCACAAGCGCCAGGCCAAGGCCGGTTCCGTTCGTCTTCGTGGTGATGAACGGGTCGAATAGATGCGGTACGAGATCGGTCGGCACACCTGGGCCGTTGTCGATCACGCAGAACTCCAGCGGCAGCGAGATTTTTTCGCGCGTACCGGCGACGGAAAGGCGAATACCCGGGCGATAGGCGGTCGTCAGCATGATCTCGCCATCCGGCTTATCGCCGATGGCTTCGGCGGCATTCTTCACCAGATTGAGGAAGATCTGCACCAGCTGGTCCCTGTTGGCATAGACCGCCGGCAAGGATGGGTCGTAGTTTTCGCTGAACTTGATGTTGCGTGCAAAGCCGGCCTTGGCAACCGCCTTCACATGATCGAGCACGGAATGGATATTGACCGGGACGCGATCGATCGGACGCTCGTCGGAAAAGACCTCCATGCGGTCGACCAGCGAAACGATACGGTCGGTTTCGTCGCAGATCAGCCGCGTCAGCGCGCGATCGTCATCCTCCACAGACTGCTCCAGCAACTGGGCGGCACCGCGAATGCCGGAGAGCGGGTTCTTGATCTCATGCGCCAGCATCGAGGCAAGGCCGGTGACCGAGCGAGCGGCGGCGCGGTGCGTCAGCTGCCGGTCGATCTTGTCGGCCATGGAGCGCTCCTGGAAAACGACCACCACGGAGCCGGGATCGCTCGACACGGGCGCGACGTAGATATCCACCAGCTTGTCCTGGCCAAGGCGTGGCGAGCTCAGATCGACGCGATATTCATTCACCGGCGCGCGGCGTTCGCGCACCTGATCGATCAGCGCCAATAACGGGCTGCCGAAGGGAATGAAGGCGGAAATCTCATAGCGCGCCAGATGCGAAGCGCTGGCGCCGAAGAAGGCCTCGGCCTCCCAGTTGGCAAACGCAATCAGGCCGGCCTCGTTGACCATGACGACCGGATTCTGGATCGCGTTGAGAACCGCCATGGCCACGGCGCCACCCGTATGCTCGGCACCGCCGGAATTGGATTTCGAGCTCATGCGGCCTCCTGGAGGCTTCGGGCGAGATCGGACCCGGCCTGTAGCGCCGCATGCAACAAGGCGGCCGCCTCTTGGCTGTCTTTCGAAGTCATGATTCTTGCCTTTTCAGCACCATTGATGGTGGGAGCGTAACGGTCCAGATACCAGCCGAGATGTTTGCGGGCATGACGAATGCCGACGGCCTCGCCATAAAAATCCAGCATCATCCGGTAGTGTTCGAGGGCGATGTCGGCGATCTCACCACGATCCGGCTCGCGATGACCGGCAAGCACGCCCGCATGCCACGGCCGCCCCTGACAGCCGCGCCCGACCATGACCGCGTCGGCACCTGAACGGCGAAGTATTTCGCTCGCGTCTTCCGGCGTATCGACATCGCCATTGGCAACGAGCGGAATGGAAATGACATCGCGCACGGCGCGGATCGCATCCCAATCCGCCCTGCCCTCGTAAAACTGCATCCGCGTGCGGCCGTGGATCGTCACCAGCTGGATGCCGGCCTCCTCGGCGCGGCGCGCGATATGCGGCGCGTTGATGGAATTTTCGTCCCAGCCGAGCCGCATCTTCAGCGTCACAGGGACATCGACCGCCTTGACGGTCGCCTCGATCAGGCCCAGCGCGTGATCCGGATCGCGCATCAAAGCCGAGCCGGAATAACCGCCGATCACCTTCTTGGCGGGACATCCCATGTTGATGTCGATGATATCAGCGCCATTGTCGGCGGCGATCTTTGCCGCTTCCGCCATCCAATACGCCTCGCGTCCGGCAAGCTGCACCATATGCGGCTTCAGCCCGGCACTCTTCAGACGCGCCCAGGATTCGGCCGTGTCCTGCACCAGCTCGCGGCTTGCGACCATCTCGGTCACGACAAGGCCGGCCCCATAGCGCAGAGCCAATTGCCGGAACGGCAAATCGGTTACGCCCGACATCGGCGCGAGGATCACGCGATTGCGGATGGGCACCGGGCCAATGGAAAATGGGGCTGCAAGCTCGGACGGAAGCAAATGATTATCTTTCAGGCACACCATGCATCTGCACTATTTTTAGACAGTCTTGAGAGGCTTGCCAAGAGGTTTCGGAGAATGCCGATATTTTTTGGGCAAATGCTGGAAAATACCCATTCGAGGCGGTAGACCCTGCTGTAGTAAGATCCTGCTTTGGCGATCTTCTTAGCATGATCTTGTCCAGAAAACCGCTTCGCACTTTTTTGGGGATCATGCTGGAGCGGAGCCTTTCATCCCCGGGGGTTTATGACGCAAATGCACTCAACGCAACCGATGTCGATCGGAATCGTGATCGTTGCTGCCGGGCGCGGTGAGCGGGCGGGATCGCCCGAGGAAGGCCCGAAGCAGTATCGCGCGATCGGCGGCAGGCCGGTTATTGCGCATACGCTTGAAAAATTCGTGACATGGCCGCAGACGACGAAGATCGTAATCGTCATTCACCGCGACGACGAGAAATTGCTGCGCTCGGCGCAGGAGACGATTGTCGATTCGTCCGGTGTCGAGATCGCATTCGGCGGCACCACGCGCCAGCAATCGGTGCTTGCGGGGGTGCGGCAGCTGGAAAAGACCGGAGTCAGCCATGTCATGATCCACGACGCCGTGCGCCCCTTCTTCGATCACGATCTGCTCGATCGTGTCGCTGCGGCGCTTGCCGCCGGAGCGCCCGCCGTGCTGCCGGCCATGCCGGTGACGGATACGCTGAAGCGAGCGGACACTGACGCGCTGGTAACGGAAACCGTGCCACGCGCCGGGCTCTATGCCGCACAGACACCGCAGTCGTTCCGGCTGGCCGATATTCTGGCTGCGCATGAAAAGGCTGCCGCAGATAACAAGACGGATTTCACCGACGATGCGGCGATTGCCGAATGGGCCGGCCTGCCTGTGACGCTGGTTGCCGGCAGCGCGGACAATGTCAAACTGACAATCAAGAGGGATATCGCCATGGCCGATGAAAAGCTTTCCGCCGGCCTGCTGCCGGATGTTCGTACCGGCAACGGCTACGACGTCCACCAGCTCGAACCGGGCGACGGCGTGACGCTCTGCGGCGTCTTCATTCCGCATGACCAGACGCTCAAGGGCCATTCCGACGCCGATGTCGCGCTGCATGCGCTGACCGACGCCCTGCTCGCCACTTGCGGCGCCGGCGATATCGGCGATCATTTCCCGCCCTCCGATCCGCAATGGAGGGGCGCGCCGTCGCGTATCTTCATCGAGCATGCAGCAAGGATCGTTCGTGATCACGGCGGCACGATCATGAATGCCGATGTCTCGCTGATCGCCGAAGCGCCGAAGGTCGGCCCGCATCGCGAAGCCATGCGCGCCAAGCTCTCGGAGTTTTTGGGGATCAGCCTTGAGCGCTGCTCGGTGAAGGCAACCACCAACGAACAGATCGGCTTCGTCGGCCGGCGCGAAGGCATTGCCGCCATCGCCACGGCAACGGTCGTCTATCGCGGCGGCAGACCATGAGCCATTTCCCGGATGACATTCTGGCGCTTGCGCGCGGCATCATCAGCGACTTCGCAGCAAAAGGCCGGATGATCGCCACGGCGGAATCCTGCACCGGCGGGCTGATTGCTGGCGCCCTGACGGACATTCCGGGCTCGTCGGCGGTCGTCGACCGTGGCTTCGTCACCTATACGAACACGGCGAAGATGGAGATGCTTGGCGTTCAGGAGCAGACGCTTGCGCAGTTCGGTGCCGTTTCGAAAGAGACGGCGCTGCAGATGGTGCATGGCGCCCTCTTCCGTTCGCATGCCGATCTGGCCGTCGCCGTGACCGGCATCGCCGGGCCGGGCGGCGGATCGGCGGACAAGCCGGTCGGCTTGGTTCACCTTGCCGCCAAGGCACGAACGGGCGGCCTTATCCATCGCGAGATGCGTTACGGCGATATCGGCCGCGACAAGGTTCGTCTTGCTACCGTGCGGACGGCGCTGGACATGCTGATCGCGCTGGATCAGGCGTAGATCTTGCCGGCACGCGTCTCGAAGGCATCCGTGAACATGCGGAAGGCGCGGTCGAACATCGAGCCCATCAGGGCGCCGAGAATGCGGCTCTTGAACTCATAGTCGATGAAGAAATCGATGACGCTGCCGTTATCAGTCGGCTGGAAACGCCAGCGATTGTCGAGGTATTTGAACGGCCCGTCGATATATTTCACATCGATCGCCCGCTCCGCCTTGTTGAGCAGCACCTGTGTCGTGAAGGTTTCGCGGATCGCCTTGTAGCCGACGGTCATATCGGCCACCAGCAGGACCTTGCCGTCCCGCTCCTTGCGATTGCGGATCACCAGCGCATCGCAGAGCGGCAGAAATTCCGGATAGCGCTCGACATCGGCGACGAGGTCGAACATCTGGTCAGGCGTGTGTGGGACGGGGCGGTGCGTTTCAAACTGTGGCATGAGCCGCAATTAAGCAGGACGGTCGAGAAGATCAAGAAGCTGACGCATTTCGCCGCGGGATTTTAGCTGGAAAACAGGGATGTCAGGGCCATGTTGAGCAAGGCCCGCCAGTACTTTTGGCGCAAATTTGCGTTCCCAATCCCAGATGTAGCGCAGGAATTCCCTATCGATGCGCTCGCGGCAACCCGGCGCCATGTCCGGACGGGACCGCCCCAACCATCGCACCGCTCTCGACAGAGCGCCCCACATGCACAACCAGCGCGGCATCCGCACCCAAAGAACAAGCTCTGTGCGCGGCAATCTCAGATCAAAGCTTGATGGTGCTGTTCCATCGATCAACCAGCACTCCTCGGCAACCTTTGCCGCGATCAGAGCACGCTCCTCCGCCTTGTCTCTCTTTACCCAGCCCGGCAGCCAGAAAAACTCGCGATCCATCGAGACGTAGGGCAGATTCGTGCGTGCGCAGATCTTCCGCGAAAGGGTCGTCTTTCCACCGCCTGAGCAGCCCATGACTAGGATGCGATCGGTAGCCTTAAGGCGGATGACAGTTTCGGCTATGCTGTTTAATTCCTTCACGTTTCACCTCTCAAAACCAGCCGCTTGCATCGCTGTGAAGTCCGGTTTCAGTCAATCGAGAAGATCAAGCAACGCGCGCATCTGCCGGCGGCTCGTCAGTTGAAGAATTGGGACGTCTGGGCCGTGCTCGGCAAGGCCTGCTAGGACGCGCGGCGTAAATTTCTCCTCGAAGGTCCAGATGAATTGCAGAAACTCCCAGTCGACCTTCTCGGGGCAACCAGGCGCCATTTCCGGACGCGTACGGCCGACCCATTTGAGCCACCGCGATAAAGCTCCCCAGATACAAAGCAGGCGCGGCATGCGGACCCAGATGACGATGTCCGTGCGTGGCAGGCGAATATCGAACGTCGACGGATTCGTGCCGTCCATGATCCAGCGCGCTCCCAGGATCTTTTCAGCGATGATTTTCCTCTGCTCCATCTTGTCGCGCTGCTTCCAGCCAGGAAGCCAAAGGACGTCGCGATCGATGGAGACATAGGAAAGGCCGAACCGCTTGCCGATCTTCTGCGACAAGGTCGACTTGCCGCCACCGGAACAACCGATAACGAGGACGCGTTTGGCACTCTTGAGGATGGATGCCGCTGTCTCGATGTCGACAACATAGGGCGGTGCTTGCGGCGCGACGATCTGCTCCACGGTCCAACTCCACATTGAATCTTGACTGGCCCAATACCAGCAACAAGCGGCGGGACGCGTCCTGTAGACCGCACAGATGATGATCTGATGACGGCGCAAACAAAAACCGCGGCAAGATCGCCGCGGTTCGTTAAAAAGGCAAGAGCTTATGAAGGCCTACTCGGCGGCGAGCAGAATCTTCTTCTCCCGAGCCGCCCGCAGCCGGGCGAAATCGTCGCCGGCGTGATGGGACGAGCGCGTCAGCGGGCTGGAGGCTACCATCAGGAAGCCCTTGGTGTAGGCAACCGTCTCATAGGACTTGAATTCCTCAGGGGTGACGAAGCTCATGACCTGATGGTGCTTGCGGGTCGGCTGCAGATACTGGCCGATGGTCAGGAAGTCGACATCGGCGGTCCGCAGGTCGTCCATCAGCTGCAGCACTTCGTTGCGCTCTTCGCCAAGACCAACCATGATGCCGGACTTGGTGAACATGGTCGGATCGAGTTCCTTGACCCGCTGCAAAAGCCGGACCGAGTGGAAGTAACGCGCGCCGGGACGCACCGTCAGGTAGTTTCCGGGCACCGTTTCCATATTGTGGTTGAAGACGTCGGGCTTGGCGGCCACGACGCGCTCCAGAGCGCCGGGCTTCTTCAGGAAGTCGGGCGTCAGGATTTCAATCGTCGTCATCGGTGAAGCGGCTCGGATCGCCCAGATCACCTTTTCGAAGTGCTCGGCACCGCCATCCGCCAGATCGTCACGGTCGACGGAGGTGATGACGACGTGGCTGAGGCCCATTTCCTTGACGGCCTTGGCGATATTTTCAGGCTCGGCCATATCGAGCGCATTCGGCTTGCCTGTCGCGACATTGCAGAAGGCGCAGGCGCGCGTACAGATCTCGCCCATGATCATGAAGGTGGCGTGCTTCTTCTCCCAGCACTCGCCGATATTCGGGCAGCCGGCCTCCTCGCAGACCGTGACGAGCTTGTGCTCCTTCACGATCGAGCGTGTCTCGGCATAGCCCTTCGATGTCGGCGCCTTGACTCGGATCCAGTCGGGCTTGCGCAGAACTTCCGTGTCCGGCCGATGTGCCTTTTCCGGATGCCTTACGCGCTTTGCGTCTGGATTGATCCTGTCGAGAATCGTGACCATGAAACGTCTACTTTCCGCCGCTTGCCCGCGGCCTCTTCATCGCCGGGCGAATTTGGCGAGGAATATCAGAATGCATGCACCAATGAAACCGGTGACGAAAAAACCAAACCTGCCGCCGGGTACGCCGACGTGCAGCCCCGCGAGAATGGCGGCTGCGACCACCGAGCCGGCAATGCCGAGGACGATGTTGAGAATGACGCCATAGCGCACCTCCATCAGCTTACCCGCGAGCCAGCCCGCAAGACCACCGATGATAACCAACCCCAACCAGCCTGTACTTTCCATCGAATCCCTGCCCTTAAGCTATCAATCTCGCAAATAGCACCACGACAATCGCGCCCACCGTCGCGTGAATGATCTCGACGACCAGTGGGCTTTCAATTCCCAGCGAGATCCCGAACCAGTTGAACAGGAACCCGCCAACGAAAGCACCGATCACGCCGCTGACCAGGCAACCGATCAAACCACCGCCGCCGCCAACGATCAGGCTGGCGAGAAACCCCGCCACCAGACCGATCAGAAGAAAGACGACCCAAGCTTCCGTGCCGATAGACATGATGATTTCCTTTGCTATTTTCCACCCTCAACATAGAGGGCGTGCAAGGAAATTATCAAGCGTTCAGTACGCGGCCATAGGCGTCCAGCACGGCTTCCTTCATCGATTCCGAAACGGTCGGATGCGGGAAGATCGTGTGCATCAGTTCTTCTTCCGTCGTCTCCAGGTTCATGGCGACGACAAAGCCCTGGATCAGTTCGGTGACTTCAGCGCCGACCATGTGGGCGCCCAGCAGCTCACCGGTCTTCTTGTCGAAGATGACCTTGACCATGCCCTGATCTTCGCCGAGCGCGATCGCCTTGCCGTTGGCGACGAAGGAGAAACGGCCAACGCGGATATCGCGGCCCTGCTCCTTGGCCTTGGCTTCCGTCAGGCCGACGGAGGCGACCTGCGGATTGCAATAGGTGCAGCCCGGCACCTTGCTCTTGTCGGTCGGATGCACGTTCGGCAGGCCGGCGATCTTCTCGATGCAGACAACACCTTCATGCTCGGCCTTGTGCGCCAGCATCGGCGGGCCGGCGACGTCGCCGATTGCATAGATGCCCGCTACATTGGTCTTGCCATAGCCGTCGATAACAACGCAGCCGCGATCGGTCTTCACGCCGAGCGCTTCAAGGCCCAGATTCTCGATGTTGCCCTGCACGCCAACGGCGGAGATCATGCGGTCGGCAACGATCTGCTGCACCTTGCCGTCTTCGGTCTCGACATGGGCGGTGATGTTGTTCGCACCCTTCTCGACCTTGGTGACCTTGGCCTTGGTGAAGATCTTCAGGCCGCGCTTTTCGAGCTGCTTGCGGGCGATGCCGGAGATTTCGGCGTCTTCGACCGGCATGATGGTCGGCATGACTTCGACGACGGTGACGTCGACGCCCATGGAGCGATAGAAGCTCGCGAACTCAATACCGATGGCGCCCGAGCCCATGACCAGCAGCGACTTCGGCAGGACGTCCGGCTTCAGCGCTTCGAAATAGGTCCAGATCAGCTTGCCATCCGGCTCGATGCCGGGCAGAGCGCGCGGACGTGCACCGGTGGCGACGATGATGTGCTTGGCGGTGTAGGTACCCTCGCCCTTGACGTTCTTCGGCAGCGGATGCTGCGGCTCGACGACCGGCTTGGTCGACTTGCCGACGACGATTTCGCCGGGCTTGGTGATCTTGGCTTCGCCCCAGATCACGTCGACTTTGTTCTTCTTCATCAGATAGCCGATGCCCTGATTGAGGCGGGCGGACACCCCGCGCGAGCGGGCGACAACCGCCTTCACATCAGCGCTGACCTTGCCCTCAAGAACAAGGCCATAATCCTTCAGATGGTTGGAATGATCGAGAATTTCGGCCGAGCGGAGCAGCGCCTTGGTCGGGATGCAGCCCCAGTTCAGGCAGATGCCGCCCAGGTGCTCGCGTTCGACGATCGCCGTCTTCAGGCCAAGCTGACCGGCGCGCACGGCGGCGACATAGCCGCCTGGACCGGAACCGATGATGATGACGTCGTAATTCTCAGCCATGTGTTTCCTGCCTTTTTGGTGGCGGCCGGTAAAGCGTCAGCCTGCCCTGAATTGTTAGATACCCAGCATCATGCGCACGATCGACTCTACGCCACGACCAAGCGCCCGGGTGTTTTCCGCATCGAGATGCACGCCATCGAGCGGCGTAGTGACGGCTACCGAAGCGCCGTCGAAAAAGCCGCAGCCTTCCTCGTCGGCAAGATCGCGGTAAAGCGTTGCCAGCTTGCCTGACTCCTCGACCCCGCCAAGGAAACTTGACGCGAAAGCCGCATTGGCTGTTTCGGTGATAACAGGCGGCGCGACGATCAGAATATCGGGGACCTCATGATCGAAACCCCATGTATGATTGCGCACGAGCTGGATCAACCGCCGCACACCCTGCATCGCCGCGAAAGCGGGACCCGCAACAACCGGCTTCATGTCGTTGGTGCCGAGCATGATGATGACGAGATCGAGCGGCGCATGCGTCTGCAGGATCGTCGGCAACACCCTTGCGCCATTGCGGTCGCAATCGGCAAGGTGATCATCGAAAGCCGTCGTGCGGCCGTTCAGCCCTTCCGGGATGACCCGGGCCTGATCGCCGAGCGCCTTTTGCAGCACGCTCGGCCACCGATCTTCGAAGGCATGACGACCGATCGTTTCGGCGTTATAGCCCCATGTGAGCGAGTCGCCATAACACAGAACGGTCTTGGTCATGCATGCCTCCGTTTGACGTCAAGGCTCAGACGAGCATCCCCATCGGGTTTTCGATGTAGCCCTTGAAGGCGCCCAGGAGTTCGGCGCCGAGTGCGCCGTCGACGGCGCGATGGTCGGTCGACAGCGTGACGCTCATCACGGTGGCAACAACCATTTCGCCCTTCCGGACAATCACCCGCTGCTCACCCGCGCCCACAGCGAGGATGGTCGCATGCGGCGGATTGACGACGGCGGCGAAGTTCTTGACGCCCATCATGCCCATGTTGGACACGGCGGTGGTGCCGCCCTGATATTCCTCGGGCTTCAGCTTACGCTCCTTGGCGCGCTTGCCGTAGTCCTTCATCTCGTTGGAGATGGCAGACAGGGTCTTCAGCTCGGCGCTGCGAATGATCGGCGTGATCAGGCCGCCCGGGATGGAAACGGCAACGCCGACATCGGCATGCTTGTGCTTGACCATGTTGCTGTCGGTCCAGGAAACGTTCGCGTCCGGCACGTCGCGCAGAGCCAGCGCCAGGGCCTTGATGACCATGTCGTTGACAGAGAGCTTGTAGGCCGGAACGCCGTCCTTTGACTTCGGAGCGGCATCATTGAGCTGCGTGCGCAGCGCCAGCAATGCATCCAGCTCGCAATCGACAGTGACGTAGAAATGCGGGATGGTCTGCTTAGATTCCTGCAGGCGCTTGGCAATGGTCTTGCGCATGCCGTCATGCGGCACGAGTTCGTAGGAACCGGGCTCGAACAGCTTGAGAACGGCATCGTCCGACTGGCCCTTTGCCAAAGCGGGTGCCGGGGCAGCTGCAGGCTGGGCAGCCGGAGCGGCCTTGGCAACACCACCGCCGGCAGCAGCGGCTTCGATGTCCTTCTTGATCACCCGGCCGTGCGGGCCGGAGCCGACAAGCGCGGTCAGATCAATGCCGGCGTCCTTGGCAAGGCGACGGGCAAGCGGCGATGCGAAGGTGCGCTGACCATCCGTCGCTACCGGAGCCGATGCCACGGCAGGAGCGGCCGAGGCCACCGGAGCAGGCGTTGCCGCAGGAGCGACAGCAACAGGCGCAGCTTCTGCCTTTGGCGCCGCGGCCGGAGCCGCACCAGCGCCGGAAGCAGCCGCTGCAACATCCTCGCCTTCGCCGGCCAGAACCGCGATCAGCGCGTTGACCTTGACGCCTTCGGTCCCGGCGGGAACGAGGATCTTGGCAACTGTACCTTCATCCACGGCTTCGACTTCCATCGTCGCCTTGTCGGTCTCGATCTCGGCGATGACGTCACCGGACTTGACCTTGTCGCCTTCCTTGACCAGCCACTTGGCGAGGTTGCCCTCTTCCATGGTTGGTGAGAGGGCAGGCATGGTGATGTTGATAGGCATCGAAAAGCCCTCCCCTTATTTGTAGCAAACGGCTTTCACCGCATCGACCACTTCGCCGACATTCGGAAGCGCCAGCTTCTCGAGGTTGGCGGCGTAGGGCATGGGAACATCCTTGCCGGCAATCGTCAGGATCGGCGCATCGAGATAGTCGAAGGCCTGCTGCATGACGCGGGTCGCGATTTCCGTGCCGACGGAGGACTGCGGATAGCCTTCCTCGACGGTCACCAGACGGCCGGTCTTCTTGACGGATTCGATAACCGTCGGCAGGTCCATCGGGCGGATGGTGCGCAGATCGATCAGCTCGACATCGATGCCCAGGGCTTCCAGCTCGGCAACCGCCTTGATGGAATAGGACATGCCGATACCGAAGGAGACGATCGTCACGTCCTTGCCTGTCCGATGAATACGAGCCTTGCCGATCGGCAGAACGAAATTGTCGAGCTTCGGCACGTCGAAGTGCTGGCCGTAGAGAATTTCGTTTTCAAGGAAGACAACCGGGTTCGGATCGCGGATCGCCGCCTTCAGCAGGCCCTTGGCGTCGGCTGCCGAATAGGGCATCACGACCTTGAGACCGGGAATCTGGCTATACCATGCAGAATAATCCTGGCTGTGCTGAGCGCCGACGCGGGCTGCAGCACCATTCGGGCCGCGGAACACGATCGGAGCGCCCATCTGGCCGCCGGACATGTAGAGCGTCTTGGCAGCAGAGTTGATGATCTGGTCGATCGCCTGCATGGCGAAGTTGAAGGTCATGAACTCGATAATCGGACGAAGACCGGCCATGGCAGCGCCGACGCCGACACCGGCAAAGCCGTGTTCGGTGATCGGGGTATCGATGACGCGGCGAGGACCGAACTCCTGCAGCAGGCCCTGGGTGATCTTGTAGGCACCCTGGTATTCGGCGACTTCTTCACCCATGACGAAGACGTCTGGGTTGTCGCGCATTTCTTCGGCCATGGCGTCACGCAGTGCTTCGCGCACCGTCATCGACACCATTTCCGTGCCGGCCGGGATTTCCGGATCAGCAGGAGCAGCGGCCTTCGGCTGTGCCGGAACGGGCGCCGGAGCAGCAGCTGCTGCCGGTGCTTCGGTCTTGACCGGTTCGACAGCCGGAGCAGCCTTGGCGCTGGAGATGTCGGACGCGGATTCACCGTCCTGCAGCAGGATGGCGATCTTGGCGTTGACCTTGACGCCTTCGGTGCCGGCTTCGACCAGCAGCTTGCCGATGATGCCTTCGTCAACGGCTTCCACTTCCATGGTGGCCTTGTCGGTTTCGATTTCCGCAATGACGTCGCCGGATGTGACCTTGTCACCTTCCTGCTTCAGCCATTTGGAAAGAGTGCCCTCTTCCATCGTCGGAGAAAGGGCGGGCATGAGAATATCGATGGGCATGGTTCTTCCCTCCCCGATTTAGAGCAGAATGTCGGTGTAGAGCTCGGATGCATCCGGCTCCGGATCGGCCTGGGCGAAATCGGCACTGTCGGCGACGATGTCGCGGACGTCCTTGTCGATCACCTTCAGGTCGTCTTCCGACGCCCAACCCTTGTCCAGAAGACGGACACGAACCTGCTCAATCGGATCATGCTCGGAGCGCATCTTCTGCACTTCGTCCTTGGAGCGATACTTGGCCGGATCCGACATGGAATGGCCGCGGTAACGGTAGGTCAGCATTTCCAGGATGATCGGACCCTTGCCGGAACGGCAATATTCGACCGCTTCGTCTGCGGCTGCCTTGACGGCGCGAACGTCCATGGCATCAACCTGGATGCCGGGGATACCGAAGGAGGCGCCGCGCTTGGAGAAGTCGGGCTGCGCGGTGGCGCGCGCCGTCGACGTACCCATGGCGTAGCGGTTGTTCTCGATCACGTAGATCACCGGCAGCTTCCAGAGCTGCGCCATGTTGAAGCTTTCGTAGACCTGGCCCTGGTTGGCAGCGCCGTCGCCGAAATAGGCGACGCTGACGCTGTCATTGCCGCGATACCAGTTGGCAAAGCCGAGACCGGTGCCGAGCGAGACCTGCGCGCCGACGATGCCGTGGCCGCCGTAAAAATTCTTTTCCTTGGAGAACATGTGCATGGAGCCGCCCTTCCCTCGGGAATAGCCGCCCTTGCGTCCGGTGAGCTCGGCCATGACGCCACGGGCGCTCATGCCGGCTGCCAGCATGTGACCGTGGTCACGATAGCCGGTGATAACCTGGTCGCCATCCTTCAGGGCCATTTGCATGCCGACAACGACAGCTTCCTGGCCGATATAAAGGTGACAGAAACCGCCGATGAAGCCCATACCGTAGAGCTGGCCAGCCTTCTCTTCGAAGCGGCGGATCAGCAGCATCTCACGATAGGCACTCAGTTCCGCATCGCGGTCAAACTCTGCGATTGCGCCGCCATTGGTTTCTTTGGCAGGCCTCGATGCTGTCTTCCGGCTGGAAACGGACGCGGATTTGCGTGGCGCCATTCAACCCTCCCTGTGTGAGTAGCCTCGTTTTATAGTGTGGCGTAACATAGGGAAGATTGCCCGCCACAGCAATGCTATAATTGCATGGCTCATATTCATCGTAAGTCATTGTTATAACTTCGAAAAACTTAATTAACCTAAATTCGGTTAATTGCGGCTATTTGTTGAAAATGACGATCTCGTCAGCCCGAGAATAAGTCAGCTGATAGCGCGCATACTGATCAAGCATATCCTTGTCCAGCGAGCCATCGCTCAGCAGCGCCACGGCCTTTTCGAGGTGCTCGCGCTTGGCAACGAGATCGGCAAGCTCCTTGCCGCGATCGATCCGACGCTGCTCGAAAACCTCGGTGGCCTTCAGACCGTAATCGCCATGAATACAGTGATAGCCGAAATAGCTGACAAAGGCGATCGTGATGGCGGGAAGGACGAAACGACCGAATCTTCTCTTCTTATGATATTTTGTCCACATACTCGCCCGCTCGAAACGCCCTACGGAGTATGATCTCGAACCTTTGGTCCGCGCAGCGAAAATGCGAAGCGGTTTCCGGATAAGATCATGCCAAATCAAACATCTATCGCGACTCTATCCGGTAGAGATTAACCATCCGTTGACTCTAACGTTTCGCCAACGAAAAACCGCGCCCGAAGGCGCGGTTCAAGACGTCATAGGCTTTCAAGGTGGCCCGGATCATTGTCCGGGCCAAACCCTAATCAGCCGCGAAGAATGGAGCTGCCGGCATATTTTGCCTGCGGGCCGAGGCCTTCTTCGATGCGGATCAGCTGGTTGTACTTGGCAAGACGATCGGAGCGCGACAGCGAGCCGGTCTTGATCTGACCGCAGTTGGTGGCAACTGCCAGATCGGCGATGGTCGAGTCTTCGGTTTCGCCGGAACGGTGCGACATGACGGCCGTGTAGTTAGCCTTGTGCGCGGTTTCGACAGCGTCCAGCGTTTCCGTCAGCGTGCCGATCTGGTTGACCTTGACGAGGATCGAGTTGGCAACACCCATGCGGATGCCGTCGCGAAGACGAGCCGAATTGGTGACGAACAGGTCGTCGCCAACGAGCTGCGTCTTCTTGCCGATCAGATCGGTGAGTGCCTTCCAACCTTCCCAGTCGTCTTCAGCCATGCCGTCTTCGATCGAAACGATCGGGTACTTGGCGGCGAGTTCGGCAAGGTATTCAGCCATGGCGCCGGGTTCAAGCGTGCGGCCTTCGCCTTCCAGCACGTATTTTCCGTCCTTGAAGAACTCGGTCGAAGCGCAATCGAGGCCAAGAGCAACCTCTTCGCCTGGCTTGTAGCCGGCCTTTTCGATCGACTTCATGATGAAGTCGAGGGCAGCAGGAGCGCTGGAAAGGCCAGGTGCGAAACCGCCTTCGTCACCAACATTGGTGTTGTGGCCCTGGGATGCCAGTTCCTTCTTGAGGACGTGGAAGATTTCCGAGCCAATACGCACGGCGTCGCGGAAGGTTTCTGCGCCGATCGGCAGGATCATGAATTCCTGGAAATCGATCGGATTGTCGGCATGGGCGCCGCCGTTGATGATGTTCATCATCGGAACCGGCAGCAGGCGAGCGTGAGCACCGCCGACATAGCGGTAAAGTGGCAGGTTTGCGCTCTGGGCGGCGGCCTTGGCAACGGCAAGCGATACGCCGAGAATGGCATTGGCGCCGATGCGCGACTTGTTCGGCGTGCCGTCAAGTTCGATCATGATGTCGTCGATCTGGATCTGATTTTCAGCATCCATGCCGCCGATCGCGTCGAAGATCTCGGTATTGACGGCTTCGACGGCCTTTTCGACACCCTTGCCGTGATAGCGCTTGCCGCCGTCACGAAGCTCGACGGCTTCATGCGCGCCGGTCGAGGCACCCGACGGAACCGCTGCGCGGCCCAAGCTGCCATCTTCGAGGTAGACATCGACTTCAACAGTCGGATTGCCACGGCTGTCGAGAATCTCGCGGGCGATAATGTCGGTGATTGCGGTCATGATAGCTTCCTGCTCGCTGGGTTATAAATCGATTGAAATCGTCTTAATCGAAGTCGCGGAAATTACAATGCCGCTCCGCACCTCGATCTGGCGCTCCAACAGGCCGCGTATAGCAAGTTCATGTCAGCCTGTTGAATGCCGCTTTAAGTCTCAAGCCTTGGCGATGGCGTCGAAGGCCAGCAGCTTTTCCAGAAGTTGCGGCATGTCCTTCAGATAGACCATGTTCGGACCATCGGACGGCGCGTTATCCGGATCTTCATGCGTCTCGACGAAAACGCCGGCAACGCCAACGGCGACGGCGGCGCGTGCCAGCGTCTCGACGAATCGGCGGTCGCCGCCGGTCGAACCGCCCTGCCCGCCCGGCTGCTGCACGGAATGAGTCGCATCGAAAATCACCGGAGCACCCATGGCCGCCATGATCGGCAGCGAGCGCATGTCTGAGACCAGCGTGTTGTAGCCGAAGGAGGCACCACGCTCGCAGAGCATGATATTCAGATTGCCGCTGTCGTTCAGCTTGGCCAGCACGTTCTTCATGTCCCAGGGCGCCAGGAACTGACCCTTCTTGACGTTGACGACGCGGCCGGTCTTGGCGGCAGCAACGAGAAGGTCGGTCTGGCGCGACAGGAAGGCCGGGATCTGCAGGATATCTACCGTCTTGGCAACGACAGCGCACTGCTCCTCGGTGTGAATGTCGGACAGGACCGGAAAGCCATATTCCTTCTTCAGATCGGCAAAGACTTCCATGGCCTTTTCCAGGCCGATGCCGCGCTTGCCGGAGAGCGACGTACGGTTCGCCTTGTCATAGGAAGACTTGTAGACAAGGCCGATGCCGAGCTTACCGCAGAGCTCCTTCAGAACGCCTGCAACCATGAAGGCATGATCGCGGCTTTCCATCTGGCAAGGGCCGGCAATTAGCGACAGCTTGGCGGTGTTGGAAAACAGAACCTTGGATGCGCCCTCGCCGACGATCACTTCGGAATTGGTGCTCATGCTATCTCCTCGAAGGCGAACAACGCGCCCTGTCCGGGGGCGGGCTTTGCCAGAATACGATTGTTCTTACGCGTGTATGTGACGCCGTTAGCAGCCAAATGCGACGATGTCACGGAAAGATCGCGTGTCTTGAAAAGGATTGCGCGCGCCCGAAGGCCGGGATCGACCGTTGGTACCGGAAAATCGTAAAAGGCTTCCATGCCTTGCGGGGTCAAGACCTCGATCCTGGCGTTCGCCGTCTCGATCGTCAGCCCAAAGGAATGCTCCGATATCTTTGATCCGTCGGCAATCCGCTCGAAGAAGCCCCGGAACACGGCCGGCTTCGGCGTCGACAGGGCGACCCGCGCAATGCCGGTCACACCATTGGCATGCCGCTCCAGGGCGTCACGATCAGCCGGCAGGGGATTGATGCGCTGAGCGCAGAAAGCATAGAAATCCGGCGAGCGCAGATCGGCCGCGAAAGCGAGACGGAAGCCGGCGATCGTTTCAGAGCCATCCGGCATACGCATCGGCCGTTCGAAATTCAGCATGCGCCCGGCCGACATGGCGTTGGCCAGGAATCGCTTGTCATCGGCGGCGGCATCCTTCGTGCCGAGAACGATAGCCGAAAACCCTTCCCCACCGATACGAAAACGATATGCCTGGTCGCGAGCGACGAAAACATTGCCTTCCTCGATGCTTGTTTCGTATTGCTCCTGCGACGCGACGCCCAGGGGCTCCAGATAGGTCTTGTCGGAAAAGAACACGCAGGCATTCTCGGTGCCGAAGGGATGGCGGGCATCGGCAGCGACGGTAAAACCGAGCTTGCCCAGCCGCTCCCGCGCCATGGCAATATTGACAGTCGGCAGAACGAGATGATCCAGCGGATGCGGCGATGAAACCATGGTTTCCCCCTTGGTGCATGCCGCAGGTTTGCGCTCTTCCAACGCTCAATTCAAGATGAAAACGCAGTGTTTTAAACCAGGCAGATCGCAAATGGGAGGGCGCGTTGTCGAATGCTTTGCAACTGCGCGGAAGCCGGAATTGCTCCGGGTTTCAGTGGTCATGCAAAGATAGCCGGCTCCCATTCCCGCAGAATCGATCTTGGTCGATTTCCGCATATGTTTCATTGATCAGCGCTGAAATACTCCGCGGTTTCGCTCACTCGGGACTTGTTATGTTCTCCTTTATTTAATGCGCCGGCAAAACATTCATCGAAAATTAGGGACTTGCGGAACACATATGGAACATATAGTGTCCGTTCTGGATTTGTTTCACGACACCTTCACGATTCTGGGGTTCAAATACGATGTTGACACGCAAGCAGCAGGAACTGCTTCTCTTCATTCACGAACGGATGAAGGAGTCCGGCGTTCCACCTTCTTTCGATGAAATGAAGGATGCGCTGGACCTTGCGTCCAAGTCGGGCATTCATCGCTTGATCACCGCTTTGGAAGAGCGCGGTTTCATCCGCCGTCTGCCGAATCGGGCTCGAGCGCTTGAGGTCATCAAGCTGCCGGAAGCCTATAGTCCGAGCCTGCAGCCGCGCCGCGGCTTCTCGCCAAGCGTCATCGAGGGCAGCCTGGGCAAGCCCCAGCCCGTACAGCCCCCCGCCCCCGCCAAGCCGGCGAACGACGAGAACAACAGCGCCGTTTCCGTGCCGGTCATGGGCCGCATTGCTGCCGGTGTTCCGATCTCGGCCATTCAGAACAACACCCACGATATCACCGTCCCCGCCGACATGCTTGGCTCCGGCGAGCATTACGCGCTCGAGGTCAAGGGCGACTCGATGATCGATGCCGGTATCTTCGATGGCGACACTGTCATCATCCGCAACAGCACCACCGCCAATCCCGGCGATATTGTCGTCGCCCTGGTCGACGATGAGGAAGCAACATTGAAGCGCTTCCGCCGCAAGGGCGCCTCGATCGCACTCGAAGCGGCTAACCCCGCCTATGAGACCCGCATTTTTGGGCCGGATCGCGTCAAGGTGCAGGGCAAGCTCGTCGGCCTCATCCGCCGCTATCACTGACAGGTGACAAGGGCACAATCGGTACACCGAATGCGCCCGTTCGCCAATCATAGGCGCGATGCAAATTCCATGGCCGCGCCAGAGTATCAAAAGCGGTCGTGGCGATCGGCTTGTCGGTGCCGAGATCCATTTCGATGGATCCGGTCCGCCGGAGATTAGCTCCTGTGAAAAGCATTGCCCCTGAGCGGCAACGATCGAGCCGCAGCCGAACGGGGATGACCACAATATTGCCTGTGTCACAGGCCGGGCCAAGATAGGCGGCATTCTCGATGGTGACGAGTATGTCGCCATTGTCCGGCATCGCGACGCACCATGCCTGCTTCTGACAGGCAAAGCCGCCCTGCCCCGCATTGTCCAATGCCGCCTCCATTGACTTACGGACGGCATTCCGTTCCTCAGAGCTCAAACGGCGACGGATATCCGACTTACTGATTTTGGGTAGCTGGCTGTCGGATGCGAGTATCATCAGCGGTTTTTGGTCCGTCATCGACAATGCTCCTTTCCATTGATCGAAGATGAAACTGGGCGGCTTTTCGCGATTGGTCGCCAAGGCGCCGTCTCGTAGCAGCGCGACCAACGTCCCATCCTCGGAAATCATCAGGTCAGGCTTTCTGACATCCGGGCCGAGCGCGACGGCTGCGACGGAACCGATGATTACGAGCGCACCAGCATGTCGCAGCCGTGTTCGCAGCAATGTCATCAACAGGAAGCCGGCAATAACAGCCGGGAACATCCAGGCCGGCTGTCGTCCAAAAGGAATGTCGCCGCCCCAGGCGGCGACCGTCGTGGCGATACCGATGACGAGCTCCAGTCCCTTGCCGGTGACCTGCCAGAATGGAGCATCCAGGCCGAATGGCATCAGCAGCATCGCCGCCATGCCGAACGGCATGACGATGAAGGAGACGATCGGCACGGCCGCGAGATTGGCGGCGAGCCCATATGTCGCCAACCGGTGAAAATGCTCGATCGAGAAAATAGCCGTCGATGCGCCGCCTAGAAACGACGTCGACGCTATGCCGCCGAAAAAGCGCGAGATGAAGAACAACGGCCGCAATATCCGGAAGCGGGAGAAAACGGTTTCCCGATGTCGACGCCGCGTCCAGAGCGTATAACCGGACACCAATGCTAGGGTCGCCGCATAGGACATCTGGAAACTTGGTCCAAGCACTTGCGACGGCGACAGAACGAGAATGATGATCGCCGACAGCGCGACGTTTCGAAGGCTGATGGATGGCCGGTCGAACAGCACGGCAATCAGCATGATTGCCATCATGATGAAAGCGCGTTCGGCCGAAACGCCGAAACCGGAAATGAGGTAATAGGCGGTCACCGTCACCAGCGCACCAAAGGCTGCAATCTTCTTTGTCGGCCAAGCCTGCGCAACGCCGAAAAACAGGCTGAGAACATAACGCAGGCCGACATAGAAGATGCCGGCCGACAACGCCATATTCAGGCCTGAAATAGCGATGATGTGCGTAAGGCCCGCAGTCCGCAGTGCTTCGGTCGTCGCCTCGGAAATTGCCCGTCTCTCATCGGTGACAAGGGCCGCGGCAAAGGCGCCGGTATCGCCGGGCAGCGTCCTTCTGATCCGGTCGCCGATGCTGTTGCGCAAACCGGCAAGCCAGATATCCGCCTTGTCGAGAACCGACCCCTCAACGATATCAGCAGCCGATAGCAACTATGTCGGCGTCCCATAGGCGAAGCCATTCGCGCCGATGCCGTTGAAATAGGCGCTGAAGGCAAAGTCGTTCAAGCCTGGCAAGGCGGGTCCTGCCGGCGGCGTCAGCCGCGCCCTGGTCTGGATGAGATCTCCAAGTTCAAAGGGTTGCTGCTGCTTGCGCACGAAGACGGTCACTCGCTCCGGCGGCCTGCGAATGGTCGGGTTTTCCGTTGCGTCGAGGGCGACGACATAACGCCATCGCTCCTTGTCGCTGGACTCACGTCGTTCAACGCGCCCGGCTATCGTGGTCGTCACCGCTGTATCGAGCATCACCGTCGATGCGCGCCAAGCCTCTAATTGTGCCAAAGCCATCCCGAAACACACCAGCATGCCGGCCAGAAGAAGGTGCCGGAGCCTCGGCCCGGCGTCACGCTTGAGAAAGAAACCGACCGCGAAAATGATGAGAGCGGCAAAGACAGCTTGCGGCGGCGGATCGGCGCCAGCGGTAAACCAGAAAATTGCGCCGATACCGATATAGACCGGCACAAGCAGGATCCCGCGGCCATAATCCGCCTCTTCTTCGATCAAACGGGAAAGGCCGATTCTGATGCGGTCAGCCGCGAGCAGAAGACGTACCGCGGGGGTGGCTTGATCCTGTGTTCGTGCCGGCGGCGCTACTCCGACAAGAGAGGAGTCGTCGCAAAGCCGCCGTTGCGATCGATCAGCCACAACAGCGGGATTCAGGCCGTTCGACTGCCGATCCGGTGCCTCTAAATTAGGCATGCGCCCCCGCGCCCTACGCAAAACTACAGCTATAACGAGATATTTGCCGTCACCAGCTGGTGAATTCAACCGAAATCACGCGTGTGGCGGATAAATCACCTCAGCCGGCACGCGAGCGAGGCAATTTCATCTACCGCAGTGCCCAAAAGTTGATACCGCAATGCACAAATAGCTGTAAGGATAACTTGGCATTAGGCTCTGGATCATATAGCTAATCCCTAGTCGCTTAACCTTTTGGCGCTTTTTATGGCGTCAACCCCCCGCCAAATCTTGGAGGATCAGCATGACGGAACAAAGCGCGAAACTAACTTGGGGCGAAAAGACGGTGGATCTGCCGGTAAAATCCGGAACCATCGGCCCAAGTGTCATTGATATTGGTGCCCTTTATAAGAACACCTCCACTTTCACCTACGATCCTGGCTTCACCTCGACCGCGTCGTGCGAGTCCAGCATCACCTATATTGATGGCGACGAAGGCGTTCTGCTGCATCGCGGTTATCCGATCGACCAGCTGGCCGAACACGGCGATTTCCTCGAAGTCTGCTACCTGCTTCTCTACGGTGAACTTCCGACCGCTGCCCAGAAGAAGGATTTCGATCATCGCGTGACCATGCACACGATGGTGCATGAGCAGATGAGCCGTTTCTTCACCGGCTTCCGCCGAGACGCGCATCCGATGGCCGTCATGTGCGGCTGCGTCGGCGCTCTGTCGGCCTTCTATCACGACTCGACCGACATCACCGATCCGCACCAGCGCATGGTCGCTAGCCTGCGCATGATCGCCAAGATGCCGACGCTTGCCGCCATGGCCTACAAGTACCATATCGGCCAGCCCTTCGTTTATCCGAAGAACGATCTCGATTATGCGTCGAATTTCCTGCGCATGTGCTTTGCCGTTCCTTGCGAGGAATATGTGGTCAATCCGGTGCTCGCTCGCGCCATGGACCGCATCTTCATCCTGCATGCCGATCACGAGCAGAATGCCTCGACCTCGACGGTCCGCCTCGCCGGCTCCTCCGGCGCCAATCCGTTCGCCTGTATCGCCGCTGGCATTGCCTGCCTCTGGGGCCCCGCCCATGGCGGCGCCAATGAGGCTGCATTGAACATGCTGACGGAAATCGGCTCGGTCGACCGCATTCCGGAATTTATCGCCCGCGCCAAGGACAAGAACGATCCGTTCCGCCTGATGGGCTTCGGCCACCGCGTTTACAAGAATTACGATCCGCGCGCCAAGATCATGCAGAAGACGGCGCACGAGGTTCTCGGCGAACTCGGCATCAAGGACGATCCGTTGCTCGACATCGCGATCGAACTGGAGCGCATCGCGCTGACCGATGAATACTTCATCGAGAAGAAGCTCTATCCGAATGTCGACTTCTATTCCGGCATCACGCTGAAGGCCCTGGGCTTCCCCACGACCATGTTCACCGTGCTCTTCGCGCTTGCTCGTACCGTCGGCTGGATCGCCCAGTGGAACGAGATGATCGAGGACCCACAGCAGCGCATCGGCCGTCCGCGCCAGCTCTACACCGGCGAACCGCCGCGCGAATACGTTCCGGTTTCCAAGCGTTAAGCCAAAAGACAGAACAACAAAAAACCCGGTCAGAAATGGCCGGGTTTTTTGTTGACTAAAACCTCAAGGAGGATCGCCGCCGCCTTCTCGCCGGGCGGCTCTTCCGTCTGCATTCGCTCCCAGACCAGATCGTAGCCCTCCAGCATGGCCGCCCGCTCCAGCGTATCGTTCGACAGGCGTTCCA
This sequence comes from Rhizobium rhizogenes NBRC 13257, assembly GCF_000696095.1. GTDB lineage: Bacteria > Pseudomonadota > Alphaproteobacteria > Rhizobiales > Rhizobiaceae > Rhizobium > Rhizobium rhizogenes. The sequence goes on from NZ_BAYX01000014.1 coordinate 126,475, forward strand.
TATAGCGCGCCACTTTGCCGGCCCGCAGCACATCGTTGAGGAGCTCGGGCACGACGACGTAATCCGCAATCAGGTTCGGCAACGCGGCCGTCCAGACCTTGATGCGCGACATCACAAACCGGGCAAGCCACTCCGTTTTATACGTCGAGAGGACAGGCACGCCGGCAAGACCCAGCTCCAGGATCACGGTGCCTGAGGCGGCAACAGCCGCATCCGCTTCCGCGAAAACCTTCCATTTGGCCTCCTGGCCGACAAAGACATCCGGCTTTACGCTCCAGTTTTCAACAAGGGAGCGCACCAATGCTTCCTGCCGTGGGACGGTCGGCAGCAGATAGCGAATGCGATCGTTTCGCCGGCTAAGTTCCATCACTGCCTGCTCGAAAACTGGCATGAGTTGGCGGATTTCCGAGGAACGCGAGCCGGGAAGCAGCAGGATCGTCTTTTCGCTATCGGCGGTGCTCACGGTCCGGAGCGCACGCTGGCGGCGGGCCTCGACCAGGCTCGGATCCACCGTCAGGCGATGACCGACATAGGTCGTCGCCGGTCCCGCCAGCCGCTGCATTGCCGTCGGCTCGAACGGCAGGATGGCCAGGACATGATCGACATAGGCGAGCATTTTCTGCGCGCGATATTCCTTCCACGCCCAGACACTGGGGCAGACGTAATTGACCACCGGCAGGTCAGGCAAAGCCGCCCGCACCTTTTTCGCGACGCGATGGGTGAAATCCGGGCTGTCGATGATCAGCAGCACGTCCGGCTTGGCCGCGATGATGGCATTCGCCGTCTGCCTGATGCGGGCAAGCAGCTTCGGTAGCTGCTTGATCACCTGTGCAAACCCCATGATCGACAGTTCGGAATAGTCGAACAGCGATCGCAGGCCTTGCGCCTCCAGCGCTTCACCGCCGACACCGATCAATTCCACCGGGCCGTCATAACGACGCTTCAATGCGGCGACCAGATCGCCGCCGAGCAGATCGCCCGAGACTTCACCGGCGATCACAGCGAGTTTCAGCGGTCTGCTGCTCACATGAACCCCTCCGCGCTGAGGCCGCGGTCGATGCCGCAGATGAAAAGTCCGGCTTCGTCGGCGGCCGCAATCACCGCATCGCGCTCCAGCACCAGCGCCCTGCCCGCCTCCACCGCCACACCGGCAAGGCCGGCCTTCTTGGCGTTCAGCACGGTCGACACGCCGATTGACGGCAAGTCGGCGCGTACATCCTGCTGCGGCTTGCAAAGCTTGACCAGCACGCCGCGGCGGCGCGTCGATATACGCCCTTCGGCACGCAGGCCGGCGACACGCTCGATCATCTGGTCCGTGCCTTCAGCACCTTCCAGCGCCACGACGCGGCCACCGACACTGACAGCGCCTTGCCCGACATCCAGCAGCCCGAGCGCATCGGCAGCTTTCGCACCCTGAGCAATGTCTCTCAAATCCTCTTTAGAAGGAGAAAGCTTGCCTAGCGGCCCGGTAGTCGCCAGCAGGTCCGGTGCTATCTCATGGGCGCCGACAACACGGACACCGCCAGCCTCGATCAGCCGGATAACCATTTGCAAAACGGCATTGTCGCCGCCGGACAAAAGCGTGCGAATGGTCGAGGGCAATTCCTTGATCACCCGCCAGGTCGGATGTATCTCCCGCCAGGCTGGACGGCGCGCGACACCGCCGGACATGACGACCCTGTCGATGCCATAGCGGCGGAACACGGCTTCAAGACCGGCAAAATTGCCGACGCCAAGAGTGGCGTGATCGAAAGCGGACCAATCGCGGTCCGCCTCGTTGGTCAATGCAAGAATGACGGGATCTTCGCCGGCCTGACGGGCGGCTTCGGCGACATAGGCGGGCAAAAAACCACTGCCTGCGATGATCGCCAGCCTGCCCTTGTTGTCCTGACCGCTCGCGGCCACTTCAGCCCTTGCCGCGATTGGGCGACGATAGTGCGCGATCGCTATCGGCGGCGATGAAATCGAGAATCTCCATCGCTTCCTTGCAATCGGCATACTCCTCGCGGATCGCCGTCGCATTGTCGCGGATCGAGCCTTCGCCCTCAAAAATGCTCTTATAGGCGCGGCGGACCCGGTGGATCACCGAACGCTCGATGCCGGCGCGGGTCATGCCGACAATATTCAGGCCCGACAGGACACCCGGATTGCCGTTCAACATGCCGTAGGGAATGACATCGTAACTCGCAGCCGAAAGGCCGCCGACGAAGGCTTGACGGCCGATGCGGGTGAACTGATGCACCGCGCAGCCGCCGCCGAGAATGGCGCGGTCTTCAACGGTGACGTGCCCGGCCAGCATGACGTTGTTCGACATGATGACATTGTTGCCAACGCGGCAATCATGGGCGACATGCGAATTGGCGAGGAACAGGTTGTTGTTGCCAACGACCGTCTTGCCGCCGTAATCAGCCGTGCCAGTGTTAATCGTCACGCCTTCACGGATCGTGCAATTTTCGCCGATATCCAGCGTCGTCTCTTCGCCACCGTGATGCACGCTCTGCGGATCGCCGCCAACGACGGCCATGGGGAATATCTTCGTACCCTTGCCGATCGTCGTCCGGCCGGTCACGACCACATGCGTCAACAGCTGGACAGAATCATGCAGCACGACCTTCGGACCGACATGGCAGAACGGACCGACGACAACATTCTCGCCGATGACCGCCCCGTCTTCAACGACCGCGAGCTTATGAATGCGCGCGCTTTTTGCAATGCTGCTCATGCCTGATCCGGGTCCTTCCGTACAATCATCGCACCGATATCGGCCTCGGCAACCACCGAACCATCGACCTTGGCATCGCAGTGGAACTTCCAGATCGTGCCGCGCTGCTTTTGCTTGACGACATGGAACTCCACCCGGTCGCCAGGAACGACCGGCTTGCGGAAGCGAGCATTGTCGATCGTCATGAAGTAGACGAGGTTGCCGCCAATACCATCCTTGCGAGCGCAGATCGCACCTGCCGTCTGCGCCATGCCTTCGATCAACAAAACACCCGGCATAATCGGCGAGCCCGGAAAGTGCCCAGTGAATTGCGGCTCGTTGGCCGTGACGTTCTTGATACCGATAGCGGAGTTGTCGCTATCGATCTCGATGATCCTGTCGACCATCAGGAACGGATAGCGATGCGGCAACAGCTTCATAATCTCGATGATATCAGCCGACGACAGCGACGTCTTGGCGTCTTCAGTCATGCTCCGCACTCCCATCCTTCTTCTCTCTGGCTCCGGATCGCTTCGCGACCTCGGCCGCCTCTCTCAGAAAATCCCACAAAGGTCGTGCCGGAATACCCGCAAAGCGTTCTCCCGCCGGGATACTGTTCATGACACCGCTCATAGCACCGATCTGAACACCATCACCGATCTGGATATGACCGTTGATGCCTGTATGGCCGCCGATCTGCACGCCATCGCCGATCACCGCACTGCCAGCTATGCCGACCTGGCTGACGATAGCGCAATAACGGCCGATCCGGACGTTATGTCCGATCTGCACCTGATTGTCGATCTTGGTGCCTTCACCAATCACCGTATCATCCATGGTACCGCGATCGATCGTCGTGTTGGCGCCAATCTCGACGTTATCCTGAATGATGACGCGGCCGATCTGTACGATCTTGATCATGCCGCGCGGGCTTGGCGCATAGCCGAATCCATCCTGGCCGATACGCGCGCCATTGTGGATGATGACGCCGTTGCCGAGATAGGAGCACAGAACGCTGGCGCCGCCGCCGATCGTGCAGTGGCGCCCGATCTTGACACCGGGGCCGATAATGGCGCCGGCTCCGATACGGGTTCCCTCGCCGATCTCGGCACCCGGTCCGACGACGGCGCCCGGTTCCACGCCGACATCAGCTTCGAGCTTGGCTGTCGGATCGACGAAAGCGGTTGGCGAAATCAGTGTCGGTGTCGACGTCAACGCAACCGGACGCATGGCTTGCGGATGCAGCAATGCACCGGCCAGCGCGAAATCCGTATGTGGCTTCTTGGAAAGAAGAACCGGAATGTGTTCCGGGACCAAAGAACTCAAGGTCGGCAAACAAATGATCGCCGAAGCCTTGCAGGTCTCCAGTTCCGCACGATTCTTCCGGGAAAGAAGGTAGCAAACGTCGCCATCGCCAGCCCGATAGACCGGCGCAATGGACTTGATGATGACACCCGCGAAGGCCTCATCAGCAAGTTCCGCCCCAAGATGCTCGGCCAGCGCACGGAGGCTGACGCCATCATGGGGCGGGAAAAAACCGATATGTTCCATAAGCACCAGCTCCAGAACGGTGTTAAGCCCGCAGTTCTGGGCTGCCGATATCAGAACTGGTTGGCGATGCCAAACCGGAAATTCTCAACCTTGTCGTAGTCTTCCTTGAGAACCGGTACGGCATAGTCAACACGGATAACACCGAAGGGCGACGACCAGATCAGGCCTGCACCGAGCGAGGCACGGATCGAGCTGTCATTATGCAAGACATCGCCGAACAGATTAGCCTTGTTGCCATAGAGCGTACCCGCATCAGCAAAGGCTGCGAGACGCAGACCGATATCCTGCGGAACACCCGGCATCGGCATGCTTGCCTCAGCCGAGGCCGTGACATAGGTCGTGCCGCCCAACGGATCGCCATTCGACGTGCGCGGACCGATACCGGCATTCTCAAAGCCACGGATTTCACGGCCACCGAGAGTGAACTGGTCGAAGACGTTCAGCTTGCCATCCGTCGGCATGACGTAGCCGGCACCAACCGTCAGCGAGCCGATGATATCAGCCTCATCGCTGATCATCTTGTAATAACGCGCCTTGCCGCTCAGCTTGTAGAAGTCGGAGTCGCCGCCCAGGCCCGCATATTCATGCGTAAACTTGGCGATGATACCTTCACGCGGCAGATTCTGGTCATCCAGCGTGTTGTAAGTGAAGGTCTGCGAAATCGTCGACTGGATCCAAGGACCGTTCAAGACAAGATTCTGATACGGAGCCGACAGGTTGTCTTCCCAATCGTTCGTACCATCGTAGGTGAGGCGCTTGTAGTTGTAACGCAGCGTCGTCGCGAGGTTCTCGGTAATCGGAGCCGTCACGCGCAGCGAGAAGCCCTCTTCCGAGTAATCATAATAGTCGTCGCTCGACGTCTGGTTCTTGAAGATGTCGAAGCCGGCGGCCAGACGATAACCGAGGAAATAGGGCTCGGTGAACGAGATGTTATAGGTACGATTGCCTTCCGTGCCGGCGCCCGCCGCAATACGGATGTACTGACCGCGACCGAGGAAGTTCTTTTCTTCAACCGAAGCTTCGAGCAGCAGACCACCATTGTTGCCGACAGCGTAACCAGCACCGATACCGAACGAGCCGGTCGGCTGATCTTCGACGTTGACGACAACGACAACGCGGTCCGGAGCGCTGCCCGGTGCCGTGCTGATATCAACCTTCGTGAAGTAGCCGAGCGCGTCAAGGCGACGCTTGGCGCGGCTGATCATTTCCTGGTTGAACGCATCGCCTTCGTTGATATCGAATTCACGACGGATAACGTAGTCGCGCGTGCGGGTGTTGCCGCGGATTTCGATGCGCTCGACATAGGCGCGCTCGCCCTGGTCGACCAGATATTCGATACCGATCGTGTGGCCACTGAGGTCACGGTTACCACGCGGCGTGATGCGGGCAAACGGATAGCCGGCCGAAGCGACGCGCTTGGAAATGTTCTCGATCGAGGTCTGGATATCCTTGGCGCTGTAGACATTACCCTTCTGAGTAATGACCAGGCTCTTCAGGTCCTCGGCATTGACGCCATCAACCGTCGAAACGACGTTGATGTCACCATAGGTATAGCGCGGACCTTCATCGACGCTGAAGTTCAGCGTATATTCGTTGTTCTGCTCGTTCAACGTCGCATCGGCGCTGACGATACGGAAATCGGCATAACCGTGATTGTAGTAGAACTGACGCAGCGCATCCTGGTCCGCCTGCTGGCGATCGGCGCTGTAGACGTCCTTACGGGTCAGGAACGACATGAAGTTCGTCTTCTTGGTGCTGATCACCGAAGCGAGACGACCGCTGTTGTAAGCCTGGTTGCCGGAGAAGTTGATCTTGTCGATCTTGGTGCGATCACCTTCGTTGATGACGAAGGCAACGTTGATGCGGCCCTGCGCGACCGGAACGGTCTGCGTCGTCACCTGAACATCATTACGACCGATCGCCGCATAGGCGTCCTTGATCGTCTTGATGTCGGCCTGAACCTGGGTTTCGCTGTAGGGACCAGCGGCATGGGTCTGTACGACACCCTGCAGTTTGTCGTCCTTGATCTTGCGGTTGCCGTTGAAAACCACGGCATTGATCAGCTGGTTTTCCTTGACGGAAACGACCAGCGTGCCGCCGGAAACGGTCACATGTACATCGGAGAAGTATCCGGTGGCATAAAGCTGCTTCACCGAATTATCGATGTCACCGGGCGAGAAGCTCTTGCCGGGCTTGATCGTGAGATTGTCGCGAACAGCATCAACGCCAACACGCTCCGCCCCCCTGACATCGATCCGTTGTATGACAGCGGCTTCTGCGACCGAGGCAGAAGCAAGGGTGATAACACCAGCGCCCGACGCAACAACACCAGCAGACAGCGCTACCGCCGACACTGCGTTCAAAAATCTTGAACCAGCCTTCATTTCACTTCTTACCTTTTTTCAGTCGTCCCCAGCCCCGGGAAGAACCCGATTCCGGCCACGTGTGTCGTTTTACCCGCTTTTGACATACAAGCAAGGGAGCAAGTTAATTTCTGTTTACTTCATTTCAAAGCGTGGCTCATTCGCCACTACAGCTTTGAAACATCGTAAATAAATCGTAATTCTTCCCTTGCTCCCCCATCAGCCTATCCTGGAGCTGATGTCGTTCCATGTCGCAAATACCATGAGTGACAAAACCATTGCGAACCCAATCCGGAAAGCAATGTCCTGCGCTCGGGCACCTAGCGGTTTTCCCCTTACTGCTTCAATCGCATAGAACATCAGATGGCCGCCATCAAGTACCGGGACCGGCATCAAATTTAATAAACCAATTGAAACAGAAAGTATGGCGGCGAATTGGAGCACTGCGGAGAAGCCCAGAGTTGCCATTTGACCGGAGAGTTGCGCCACGCGAATCGGGCCGCCGAGCTGGTCCGCCTTCATGTAGCCGCCGATGACATTGCCGAGATATTCAAAGGTGCCGGAAATGATGTTGCCAGTCTGCTTCACGCCTTCGCTGAGCGCCTGCAGCGGCCCGTATGCCTGATAACGCAGCTTGATAGGCTTCTGTCCATCGCTGATTCCGATGCTGCCGGTCTCCGTCTCGTTGCCGAAGGCATCAGGTTCTGCGGCCATCTTGGGCGTGACTTTGACGTCCCGCGTCACGCCGTCATGCTGGACGGACAATACCACTGCCTTGTCCGCTCGGGAGGCAACATAACGCTGCACCTCACCGATGGAGCCGATGGCGCGTCCATCCACAGAAAGAATGCGATCTCCGAGCGTGATACCCGCGCCTGCGGCAGGACTATCCTGCGCAATGGTGGCCACGAGCGGATCGACCGGCGAAATGCCGACGCTGCCAACATCCTTCTTGTTGCCGGAAGAATCGGTCTCAGCCAGCGCCGCCGGCACCATCGGAAAATCGCGGATCTGGCCATTACGCTCGACGGTCAGGACCACGCTCTTGCCGGGGCGGTCACCGATATAGCGAACGATATCGTAATAGGTCGCGACATTGTTGCCATCGACCGCGACCAAACGGTCGCCGGCCTGTATGCCCGCCCGTGCCGCCGGCCCGCCCGGCTCCACCGCCGTTACCTGTGGGTCGACGAGCGCGATACCGATGCGGCCCATCTCCATCTTGTTGCCGAACTGATCCGTGTCTTCCGCAAGCTTCGGCATGATGTTGAAATCTCGCTTCTGGCCATCGCGCTCGACGCTCAGCACGATATTGCGGCCGGGCCGCATGCCGACATAGCGCTGCACTTCATCGAAGGTCGCGATCTTGTTGCCGTCGATGGCGACGAGACGGTCGCCAGGCTCGATCCCTGCTTCGGCGGCGGCACCGCCGCGCGTGACCATGGCAACGACGGGATCCGCAACCGTGCGGCCATAGGCGCCGAACAGCACGGCGAAAATTGCGATGGCGAGAATGAAATTAGCAATCGGGCCGGCGGCAACGGTTGCAGCGCGCTTCCAGAGCTTGGCACCCGCGAAGGATTGGGCGCGCTCTTCCTCGGTCATGGCCGCGAGCTGATCTGTGTCGGTCTTGCTCGAAGCGTCCTCATCACCGAAGAAACGGACATAGCCGCCGAGCGGAATGAGCGACAGTTTCCAGCGCGTGCCATGACGGTCGGTGAAACCGGCGATCTCGGGACCAAAGCCGATCGAGAAGGCCATGATGCGGATGCCAGACCAGCGCCCGACCAGATAATGACCCATCTCGTGCACGAAAACGAGCAGTGACAGGACGAAAACAAACGTGATGACGTTGTTCGTCAAGAAGCCGATGATGCCTGCCACGCTACCCATGTATTGATCCTGTTCGCGTTGATTTCATACACCGAGCAGGACACTGCCCAATGACATGGTCTCGCCGCTCATTGTCAGCGATATCACGATAGCCAACATAAACGCCGCAAAACAAGCAAAAATTAGTCCATCGACCCGATCCATGACGCCGCCATGGCCGGGAATCAGATGGCTGGAGTCCTTGACGCCGAAACGGCGCTTCATGAAAGACTCGAATAAATCGCCGATTTGGCTGCAAATCGACAGGATCAGCGCGAGCACCGGAATCCATAAACCATCTGCGGAGAAATAGCTCCAGACCACCGCCGTTCCGGCAATCACGGCGGCGATTGCACCGCCGATGGCGCCCGACCAGGTCTTGCCCGGCGATATGCGTGGCGCAAGCTTTGGTCCGCCGATGGCGCGGCCGACAAAATAGGCGAAAATATCGGTCGCCCATACCGTGGCGAAGATGAACAGCATCAGCACGAGGCCGCGCAGATCATCGTCGCGGATCTCGGCAAGGGCGATGGCGGTCAATCCGGCATAAAATATTCCGCCGGGCAGCCACCAGCTTTTGCCACGCATGGCGACCATGATCGCTGTCACCGCAACGAAAGCAAGCAGCACCTCGATGGAGTAGACCGATTCTTCCATCAGCGTTGAGCTGGAAATCAGCACCAGACCCAGCCAGGCAAGCGCATTGCCCTGCGGATCACGGCCATGAAGATCCGATATTGTCGACCACTCATAATAGACGAGCAGACCGATCGCCACCGCCAGCAGGCGGAAGCTCAGCCCGCCGTACCAAGTGGCGACGAGAACGATTGCGGCAAGAATGATGCCGGAGATAATGCGCAGCCGGAGTTCGCGACTCATCAGGACCCCACGGCCGCCTGCTTGGCGGAAAGACCGCCAAAACGCCGATCGCGCGCGGCATATTTTTCCAGCGCGGAGAAGAAAAGGTCCCGGCTGAAGTCAGGCCAGTATTCCGGCATGAACATGAATTCCGAATAGGCGGCCTGCCAGAGCAGGAAATTCGACAACCGCTCTTCACCGCTGGTGCGAATGATCAGATCGGGATCAGGAATTCCGGCCGTATCCAATCGCGCGCCGACCAGTTCGGGGCTGATATCCTGCGGGCGCAGCCGCCCGGCCTCGACGTCCCTCGCGAGGCTGACGAGGGCGCGGGAAATTTCATCGCGCGAGCCATAGTTGAAGGCGATGACCAGCGTCAGGGCCGTATTGTCCCTGGTGGTCTCCTCCGCCTCGATCAACAATGGCAGGATGTCGCCGCGCAGATTGTTGCGATCACCGATCACGCGGATGCGGACATTCTGGCGATGCAGCTCGGCAAGGTCTCGCCGGATGAAGGCCTTGAGCAGACCGAGGAGATCGCTCACCTCCGTCTCCGGTCGACGCCAGTTCTCCGACGAAAAAGCAAAGAGGGTCAGGTATTTTACGCCGATGTCGCCGGCAGCCCGCACGGTCTCGCGCACCGCCTCCACGCCCTTACGATGGCCCATGGTTCGCGGCAGGCCGCGTGCATTGGCCCAGCGCCCGTTGCCATCCATGATGATGGCAACGTGTTCGGGTATGGCAGAGAAGGTCGGAAGTGACATATGGGTCCAGTTTTGTTCGGCGGGAAAGGTTCTGGCCTCTTAATCTAGCGCACCCTTGCCGCTTTCAATATCTCGTGATCGAAAGCGCGATGCCCTAGCGTGAAATCAGACCTGCATGATTTCCTTTTCCTTGTCGACTAGCAAGCGGTCGATGTCCGAAATCGTCTCATCCGTCATCTTCTGCACACGCTCTGACAAGGAGCGGCCCTCATCCTGACCGATGTCACCGTCCTTTTCGGCCTTTTTGAGACCGTCCATGCCATCACGGCGAACATGGCGAATCGCCACCTTTGCCTTCTCGGCATATTCGTGGGCGACCTTCACCAGAGAGCGGCGACGCTCCTCGTTGAGTTCCGGCAACGGAATTCGCAGGTTCTGCCCGTCGATAATCGGGTTGAGACCGAGATTGGATTCGCGGATCCCACGCTCGACGGCACCGACCATCGACTTGTCCCAAACCGAGACCGACAGCATGCGCGGCTCGGGAACCGTGATATTGGCCACCTGGTTCAGCGGCATGCGCGAACCGTAGGCTTCAATCGTCACCGGGTCGAGAATATTGGCGGACGCACGCCCGGTGCGCAGCGAGGCGATGTCGCTCTTGAATGCCGCAATGGCGCCGTCCATGCGGCGCTTCAATTCCTTGAGGTCAGTGCCTTCACTCATGTTTATACTCCCGTCTAATAGGCGACGCCGGGAAGGTCCGGCGCCACAGGAACGTCAATTGTCTGATACGATGGTCTTGCGGCCGCCGCCGGTCAAGATTTCCGCGAAGCCGCCCTTTTCATGGATGGAAAAGACGATGATCGGAATGGAGTTCTCCCGTGCCAGCGCCACAGCGGCAACGTCCATGACGGCGAGGCCCTTTTCGAGCACCTGGCTATGGGTCAATTGCTCGAAGCGGGTCGCATCCGGGAATTTCTTCGGATCGGCGGAATAGATGCCGTCGACCTGCGTGCCCTTGAAGATCGCCTGGGCGCCCATTTCGGCGGCGCGCAGGGCAGCGGCTGAATCAGTGGTGAAAAATGGATTGCCGGTGCCGCCGGCAAAGATCACCACACGGCCAAGCGAGAGGTGATAGAGCGTGGCGCGTTGCGAGAAGCTCTCACAGATCTCCGGCATGGAAATGGCGGAGAGGACCACCGTGTCGATATCGAGCTTGCGCAGCGAGGTCGCCAGCGCCAGGGCGTTGATGATGGTTCCAAGCATGCCCATGTGATCGCCGGTCACACGGTCGCCGCCCTTGGAGGCCACAGCGACGCCACGGAAAATGTTGCCGCCACCGACAACGACGCCGACTTCGACGCCCATTGCGCGCGCCTCTGCAATATCGGAGGCAATCCGGTCGGCGACGGTCACGTCGATACCGAACCCTTGGCTGCCCATCAGAGCTTCGCCGGAGGCCTTGAGCAATACACGCTTGTAGATCGGCTGAGTCATCATGGCTCCTTGAAGTGATCGCGGGGAAGATTGTGAAAGCCGGATACACGAAGGGCATCGCGTTGTCACGCGATGCCCACGGGTTTTCCCGGATATGGTTTCACCTATCTGGGGTATGGTTTCGTTTCGTCAACAGACGAAACGAATTCGATGATCAGCCCTTGGCCACGGCAGCGACTTCAGCAGCGAAGTCGGCCTCTTCCTTCTCGACGCCTTCGCCGAGGAGCAGACGGGCCATGCCAACGACTTCGATCGCAGCGCCAGCGGTCTTTTCAGCTTCCTTGATGGCAGCACCGACCGTCAGGTCCGGGTTGATGACGAAGGCCTGCGAGAGAAGAGCAACTTCCTCGAAGAACTTGCGCATGCGGCCTTCCACCATTTTTTCGATGATGGCTTCCGGCTTTCCGGATTCGCGGGACTGCTCGATGAAGACGTTGCGTTCGCGCTCGGCGACTGCGGCATCGACTTCTTCGGCGCGGATAGCCAGCGGGTTGGTAGCAGCAATGTGCATGGCAACCTGGCGGCCGATCGACGTCAGAACGGCCTTGTCACCAACCGACTTCAGGGCAACCAGAACGCCGAGCTTGCCGATACCGTCACCGGCAGCATTGTGGATGTAGGTCGCCACGACGCCGTGCTCGACTTCAAGCTTGGCCGCACGACGAAGCGTCATGTTCTCGCCGATGGTTGCAATCGCGTCCTTGATGGTGTCGGCGACCGGCTTGCCGGATGCGGGATAGGTCGCAGCCGAAATGGCTTCGACCGTGCCATCGGTGGACAGCGCGACTTCGGCGATGCCGCGAACGAGCTCCTGGAAGGCATCGTTACGGGCAACAAAGTCGGTTTCGGAATTGAGCTCGACGACAACGGCCTTGTGACCGGCGCCGGCAATGGCGACCAAGCCTTCAGCGGCGGTACGGCCGGACTTCTTGTCGGCCTTGGAGATGCCCTTGGCGCGCAGCCAGTCGATCGCGGCTTCGATATCGCCGTTGGTTTCGATAAGCGCCTTCTTGCAGTCCATCATGCCTGCGCCAGACTTTTCGCGCAGTTCCTTCACCAATGCAGCCGTAATCTCGGTCATAAGCTTCCTCTTGTCGGTTCATACGGTGCGGCAAGCGGCTTTGAGCCGAGGCGGCACCGATTTGAGGGACGAAATGTACCCGTAAGTATGACAGCGTTATGAAGCTGCGTCATACTCTGGAATTCTTGATTGGAACATGCCTGGATCTACCGCCCAGGCCATGCGTTCCCTGAAACAGAACAAGGCCGCTCGAACTCCTTGAAGTCGCAAACGGCCTTGTCCCGGATGTCAATACGCTCGGGCGGACAAGCGTCTGTCCGCCGCGGGGCGTGATCAGGCTTCGGTGCCGCCTTCGACCAGGGTCGGCTCGACCGGAGCTTCGATGGAAGCGCCGAGGTCGCGGCCGGATGCGCTCTGCTGGCGAGCGATGCCGTCGATGGCAGCGCGTGCGATCAGGTCGCAGTAGAGAGCGATGGCGCGCGAAGCGTCGTCGTTGCCCGGGATCGGATAGTCGATCAGGTCCGGATCGCAGTTCGAGTCGATGATAGCGACGACCGGGATGCCGAGGCGCTTGGCTTCGTCGATCGCGATCTTTTCCTTGTTGGTGTCGATGATGAACATCAGGTCCGGAGTGCCGCCCATATCGCGGATACCGCCGAGAGCCTTGTCCAGCTTTTCGCGCTCGCGCTCAAGGTTCAGACGTTCCTTCTTGGTGAAGCCCTGGGCGTCGCCGTTGAGGATTTCGTCGAGCTTGCGCAGACGCTGGATGGAGTTCGAAATCGTCTTCCAGTTGGTCATCATGCCGCCGAGCCAGCGAGCGTTGACGTAGTACTGAGCCGAACGCTTGGCGCTGTCGGCGATCAGTTCAGAGGCCTGACGCTTGGTGCCGACGAACAGAACGCGGCCGCCACGGGCAACGGTGTCGCTGACGACCTGCAGAGCGCGGCTCAGCAACGGAACCGTCTGGGCGAGGTCGATGATGTGGATGTTGTTACGATCGCCGAAGATGTACGGCTTCATCTTCGGGTTCCAGCGATGCGTCTGGTGGCCGAAGTGAACGCCAGCTTCCAGAAGCTGACGCATAGAAAAATCGGGCAATGCCATGCCTTTGTATCCTTTTCCGGTTGAACCTCCGCAAGGCGAACAGCATCCTCTTCGAGAATGCCACCGGGCGGAACCATCCGGATTTCTCCCGGACAATCCCATGCCTTACGTGTGGAATGCGGCTGGCCATACATTCGATTCACCGGGAATGCAAGGGCACGGCGGAAAAAAGAGCGATTTGGGCAGCTTTGGCCCGACGCTTTACTGGCAAGCCTTGGCGTCGAGCACTTCCAGCTTGGAAAGTTTGCCGGTGAGCACGAAGTCGCCGTAGTCCATGGTGAGGTCGCGGGTGATACCGTTTTCATAGAGTTTGAACGACATGCGGTAGACCGGTATGGCGTCGCCCTTGGACTTCTCGTTGAAATAGGCGACCGTCACCGGCCAGAACGGTGTCTTGGCAAAGACGCCTGCCTTGTCGGCATCGGGATCGTCGGTGGCCGGCGTCTCCGACTTGCCGACGACGGTGGTTGCGAGCAACGGCTTGTCGCCATCGTCCGAACCGTCGAAAACCTGGGCCTCAAAGAAGTTTTTGCCCAGCTTGGCATTGTGGATGATGTCGAGCATGTGCTCCGTCGGGAAGCGGCTCTGAATGAGTTCGATCTGCCTGGGCTTGGGCTGGGTCAGGTCGACCTTGATGCCCTTCTGATCGTCCGCCGCAGCGCCACGCACGTCCTTGTCGAGCTGATCGTCGGTGTAGGACTTGGTCTCGAAGCGGAATGTCCGTTTGGCGAGATCCTCGAACGTCGTGGTCTGCTGGTCGCTGAGGCGGGTGGTGTCGCCCGTGTCGATCTGCGTGACGAAGCGGAAATTGGTGGTGAATCCGGTGCAATCGGAACCGTCGAACTCATAGACCATGCGGCCGAACATGCCGGCAATGCCGGAGCGATCGGTGGCGTCCTTGAGTTCGAGATCGTAGACGGCGCGATGCGCGATCAGCCCGCTCGGACCAGCCGCATAGGCTACTGGTGCGCCCAGAGATGCGATGCCCAAACTCGAAACAATAACGGCGGCAAGACTCGAGCGGAACATTCATTATCTCCTGTTGGACTCGCACGCGATGTTATAAGAACGCTTTCGGCTAAAACGAGGCCGCCGGTCCCTTATATGGGAATTTAATCTTGATGCCGGATTTTTGAAGGTTTTACAACAAAACGGGAGATGAAAATGTCCAACGCTATCGAGGGTCGTCTGAAGGAGCTTGGCATCGTCCTGCCGCAAGCCGCTGCACCGGCTGCGAATTATGTTCCCTATGTCATCAGCGGCAACCTTCTTTATCTCTCGGGACAGCTGCCGACGGAAAACGGCAAGGTCGGCGTTACCGGCCATCTTGGCAAGGATGTCGACGTTGCCGGTGGCCAGCGCGCCGCTGAGCTTTGCGCCATCAATATCCTCGCCCAGGCGAAAGCCGCCCTGGACGGCGATCTCAGCCGCATCAAGCGCCTGATCAAGCTGAACGGCTTCGTCGCTTCGGTGCCCGAGTTCGTCGAACAACATCTTGTGATCAACGGCGCCTCTAATCTTCTGGCAAATGTACTCGGCGAGGCCGGCAAGCACGCACGCGCCGCCGTCGGCATGGCCGCGCTGCCGCTGAACGCCGCCGTCGAGATCGATGCCATTCTGGAAATCGCATAATGAGCAAAATTGCCTGGCTGACTGAACGTCCCGTCGCCCATCGCGGCTATCACGACATGAACAAGCAGGTCTGGGAAAACACGCTATCGGCCTTCTCCCGGGCGATCGAGGCGGGTTTTGCCATCGAATGCGATCTGCACTATGCCTCGGACGGCGTCCCGGTCGTCTTTCACGATGACGACCTGCAGCGCGTCTGTAATCTTCCCGTCGAAGTGCGCGACCGCACGTCGGGCGAACTCGGCCTGCTGTCGATCGGCGGCACCAAGGACAAGATCCCGACGCTGAAGCAGCTCCTGCGGCTCTGCGACGGCAAGGTGCCGCTGGTGCTGGAACTGAAAGGCCGTGAAGGCGACGATGAGGGCTTTGCAGAAACCGTGCTCGAGGTGCTGGAAGGTTATAAGGGCCATGTGGCGCTGATGAGCTTCGACCATTGGCTGCTCAAGGACCTGAAGGCGCTCGACGCGCCCTACCCGGTCGGCCTGACGGCGGAGGGAAATCAGCCCGAGACGTTTTTTAAGCATGACGAAGCCATGCAGCTTGGGCTAGACTTCATCTCGTATTTCTATGGCCATCTGCCGAACCCATTCATCACGGCGCAGCGCCAGCGCGGCATTCCGGTTATCACCTGGACCGTGCGCGACGAAGCAGCCCGTCAACACACATTTGCCAACGCAGACCAGATGACCTTCGAAGGTTTTGATCCCAGGGAGAGCCCTGCCCTCATTTCATGACAGACGAATTATCCATTCGCGTAGAACGTTCCTTCAAAAATATCGCTCCGGAGGGCTGGTCCAGGCTCGCCGGAGCATCGAGAACGGGTACGCTGCTGCCGTACAACCCGTTCGTCTCGCATGCTTTCCTGTCATCGCTGGAGGAGTCCGGCTCCGCCACCGACAGGACGGGCTGGCTTGGCAACCATCTGCTGCTCGAGACCGATAGCGGCGAGCTCATCGGCGCCGTACCCGGCTATCTCAAGAACCACAGCCAGGGCGAATATGTCTTCGATCATGGCTGGGCCGATGCCTTCGAGCGGGCCGGCGGGCGTTATTATCCAAAATTGCAATGCTCCATCCCCTTCACGCCAGCCACCGGCCCGCGGCTGCTGGTGGCTGAAGGTCAAGATCGCACCGCGATCCAGCCGGCGCTGGCCGAAAGCCTGAAGGAAGTGACCCGGCAGATCGGCGTCTCCTCCGCCCACATCACCTTCCTGCCGGAAGACGAGATCTCCGTCTTCGAGACGGATGGCTATCTGCACCGCACCGACCAGCAATTCCATTTCATCAATGATGGCTACGCCAATCACGATGCCTTTCTGGACACGCTGGCGTCACGCAAGCGCAAGGCACTGAAAAAGGAACGCCGCGCCGCTCTCGAGGGCGGCATCAGCATTGACTGGCTGACCGGCAGCGATCTGACCGAAAGCATCTGGGACCAGTTCTTCACCTTCTATATGGATACCGGCAGCCGCAAATGGGGCCGGCCCTACCTCACCCGCAAATTCTATTCGCTGATCGGCGAGCGCATGGCCGATGACATCCTGCTTGTCATGGCCAAGCGCGAGGGCCGCTATGTCGCCGGCGCCATCAATTTCATCGGCGGCGACGCGCTCTATGGCCGGCATTGGGGCTGCATCGAGGACCATCCCTTCCTGCATTTCGAGGTCTGCTATCATCAGGCGATCGATTTCGCGCTTAGCAAAGGGCTGAATCGGGTCGAGGCCGGCGCGCAGGGAGAACACAAGCTCGCCCGCGGCTATCTGCCGGTCATAACGCATTCGGCGCATTATATCGGCCACCAGGGCCTGCGCCGCGCCGTTGCCGACTATCTCAAGCAGGAGCGCGAACAGGTGGAAGAGATGAGCGAGATCCTGACGGAACACAGCCCCTTCCGCAAAGGCGAGCGGCAGGATAACTAGGGCAATTCCAGGAAAAGTGTGCTGCGGTTTTCCGTCCAGGATTGCGTAAAAACAAAGAGCTAGACAACCATAATCGGAAGACGAGGAGACCCTTCATGACCAGCCCGGCCTATGACACCAACAACATCTTCGCAAAGATCCTGAAGGGCGAAATTCCCTCTGTCCGTGTCTACGAGGACGAGCACACAGTCGCCCTCATGGATGTCATGCCGCAGTCGCCCGGCCACACGCTGGTGCTCCCGAAATCCCCGTCGCGCAACCTGCTCGACGCCGATCCGACCGCCCTTCAGCATCTGATCACGACTGTCCAGAAAGTCGCCGTCGCGGTTCAGGAGGCTTTCGATGCCGATGGCGTCTATATCGCCCAGTTCAACGAGCCGGCCGCCGGGCAAACGGTGTTTCATTTGCACTTCCACGTCATTCCGCGCCACGAGGGCATCGCGCTGAAGCCGCATTCGGGCAAGATGGAAGATGGCGCGGTCCTGGCGGAGAATGCCAAGAAGATCGTCGAGGCTCTGGGCTGAATTTCAGCCGAAGACGATTACAGCTGTTAAATTCCTTCATAAGAAATACAACATAAACATATGAAAACGGCTGCATTGTTGCCAATGCAGCCGTTCTGTTTTCTCAAGCAGTCGATCGGCCTACTTGCGCGGCACTTTTGGTACCGTGCCGCCTTTGCGCGGCGACTTGCCTTCCTGCACATCGCTGGCAGGTGCGGTCGTCTTCGGCGAGCGGCGAGCCTCAGAGGTGCTGCCGGCCTTACCGACGCGGCTTCTGGTCTTGACGGTATCGCCGTCATCCTCTTCCACTTCGACTACGGCATCGACCACCTCGGCCTCCGGCTTTGGCCGGATCCGCGCGGTCTCGGCGACGGATTCGAGCACGATACCGGTCGTGCCATCTTCCTTCTTGCCGACGGTGACCGTGACGACGCCACCCTTCTTCAGCTTGCCGAAGAGGATTTCGTTCGCCAGCGGCTTCTTGATGTTTTCCTGGATGACACGCGCCAGCGGACGGGCGCCCATCTTTTCATCGTAGCCCTTTTCAGACAGCCATGCGATCGCATCTTCGTGCAGATCGAAGGTAACGTTCCGTTCGGAAAGCTGAGCTTCCAGCTGCATGATGAACTTCTGCACGACCTTGTGGATGACGACGGTCGGCAGCGGCGCGAACGGAATGGTCGCATCCAGACGGTTGCGGAATTCCGGGGTGAAGAGCCGGTTGAGAGCCTCTTCATCCTCGCCCGTGCGCTTGGCAGAGCCGAAGCCAATAGCAGCCTTGGCCATTTCCGATGCGCCCGCATTGGTCGTCATGATCAGGATGACGTTGCGGAAATCGATCTTCTTGCCGTTGTGGTCGGTCAGCGAGCCATGGTCCATGACCTGCAGCAGGATGTTGAAGATATCCGGATGCGCCTTCTCGATTTCGTCGAGCAGGACGACGCTGTGCGGATGCTGGTCGACACCGTCGGTCAGCAGCCCGCCCTGATCGAAGCCGACATAGCCGGGAGGTGCGCCGAGCAGACGGGAAACCGTGTGACGCTCCATATATTCCGACATGTCGAAGCGCAGCAATTCGACGCCGAGCGACGAAGCAAGCTGCTTGGCGACTTCCGTCTTGCCGACGCCCGTGGGACCCGAGAAGATGTAGCAGCCGATCGGCTTGTTCGGTTCGCGCAGACCCGCACGAGCAAGCTTGATCGCCGTCGACAGAGCCTCGATCGCGGTGTCCTGACCGTAAACGACGGAGCGCAGTTCCTGTTCGAGATTGGCAAGGACCATCTCGTCGTCCTTGGAAACCGTCTTCGCCGGAATGCGCGCCATCGTCGCGATGGTGACCTCGATCTCCTTCTCGGTGATCAGCTTGCGACGCTTCGACGGTGGCAGCAGCATTTGCGCCGCACCGGTTTCGTCGATGACGTCGATCGCCTTGTCCGGCAGCTTACGGTCCGAGATATAACGGGCCGACAGTTCGACCGCCGACTTGATGGCGTCGTTCGTGTAGCGCAGGTGATGATACTCTTCGAAATAGGGCTTCAGGCCCTTCATGATTTCGATGGCATCTTCGATGCTCGGCTCGTTGACGTCGATCTTCTGGAAGCGGCGGACGAGTGCCCGGTCCTTCTCGAAGAACTGACGATATTCCTTGTAGGTGGTCGAACCGATGCAGCGGATCGCACCCGAAGACAGGGCTGGCTTCAGCAAGTTCGACGCATCCATCGCGCCGCCGGAGGTCGCGCCGGCACCGATGACGGTATGGATCTCATCGATGAACAGCACGGCGCCGGGATATTCTTCCAACTCCTTGACGACCTGCTTCAGCCGCTCTTCGAAATCGCCGCGATAACGGGTGCCGGCGAGCAGCGTGCCCATGTCGAGCGAAAAGATCGTGGCATCGGCCAGGGCTTCCGGAACCTTGCCCTCGACGATGCGCTTGGCAAGACCTTCGGCAATCGCCGTCTTGCCGACGCCGGGATCGCCGACATAGAGCGGATTGTTCTTCGAACGGCGGCACAGCACCTGGATGGTGCGGTTAACCTCCGAATGACGACCGATCAACGGATCGATCTTGCCGTTCTTGGCCTTCTCGTTGAGATTAACGCAATAGGCCTTCAGCGCATCCTGCTGTTTCTTGTTACCGCTCTCCTCCTGCTCGCCGCGGGAGGTCGGCTTGCTCTCCGATTCGCTATCTTCGGCGCCGCGCGGCGTACGGGTCTGGGAGGCCCCTGGACGCTTGCCGATGCCGTGAGAAATGTAGTTGACCGCGTCGTAGCGGGTCATTTCCTGCTCCTGCAGGAAGAAGGCCGCATGGCTTTCCCGTTCCGCGAAAATCGCGACGAGAACGTTGGCGCCCGTCACTTCCTCACGGCCCGAGGATTGGACATGGATGACGGCGCGCTGGATGACGCGCTGGAAGCCGGAGGTCGGCTTCGAGTCCTCGTCATAACCAGTGATCAGGTTTGAAAGTTCATTATCGACGTATTCAGTCAGCGTCTTACGGAGCGCGTCGAGATCAACATTGCACGCGCCCATGACAGCTGCGGCATCGGCATCGTCAACCAAGGCCAATAGCAGATGTTCCAGCGTGGCATATTCGTGATGCCGCTCATTCGCGTAGGTCAGTGCCTGATGCAGCGCCTTCTCAAGACTAGGCGAAAATGTTGGCACGTTCAGATCCTCACTTCTTTTCCATAACACATTGCAGCGGATGCTGGTGTTGCCGGGCAAAATCCATCACCTGGCTTACCTTCGTTTCAGCTACTTCATATGTGAATATCCCGCATTCGCCGACGCCGTGGTTGTGGACATGAAGCATAATGCGGGTGGCACTCTCGAGATCCTTTTGGAAGAAACGCTCCAGGATGTGGATCACAAATTCCATGGGCGTGTAGTCGTCGTTCAAAAGCAGCACGCGGTAGAGATTGGGTTTCTTGGTTTTAGCCTTGGTGCGCGTGATCACCGAGGTTCCGCGATTGCCGTTATCCCCGTTCCTTTCGCTGTCTTTTTGCATCCGGATCGGCTCAGCGATCATTTCATTCATTCCTCAAATCATCCGGCAGAAGCTATCGCATTCCGACTTGGTAAACTGGATTGGGTAACTGACTCGGCCGGGCCGGATATCCGAACCTCTAACGTAGTTCATATTGGCGCGATTTTAAGCCCCCTGCCGAACACTGCAATCACTATTCGTTGCCAAAACGGGCAATGATCAAAAAAGTCGTGGCCGCAGTCCAACCGAAACCGATAATCGAAAACGTAAAAGACCGGCCGCGCGTCGCGCAACCGGTCTTTCCTGAAATTGCCAGCGATAAGCGAAACGCTTATGCGGAAGGCGCAACCGAAGAGGCAGCCTTGCCTGCAGCCTTCGTGGCAGCGGCAATCGGCGCTTCGAAAGGCTTATAAGCGGACTTGGCGAGATCGGCGTACATTTCGCCCAGCTTGGTCGCCTCGGCGACGAAGCTTTCATAAGAGGACTTCACGAAGCTGGTCTGCAACTCGAAAGCCGCTTCGAAGCTCTTGACGCCAGCGAGCGTCTCGAAATGAGAAACGCCGTCCTGGAACGACTTCTTGGAATATTCGGCGGTTTCAGCGGCAATCGCCTGAAAGCCTTTGTTGACATCGGTATAGTTCTTCAGCGCCGTGTCGATCGCTTCCTTGCCCTTTTTATTGGCTTCATCGAAATTGAACATGTTTTCTCCGTCCCTTTGCTGATTGGCCGATAGTCGGTCTAGCGAGGGAAAACTTAAATGCAGCGCACAAATAGTCAAGTAGTCTTGTGCGTCGCAATATCTATTTAAGATTGCATTTCCGACAGAGACGCAGCAATGGCTGAGGAGACCGCGGGGCATCCTTCTGATTTTGCTAAAATATATCAAGCAAGTTGCAACTGCAGGCTTTGGGAGAAAAATTCTTCCTTGCCGGAAAAATCCAGACTCCAGCCAAAATCACGCCGAATTCGGTTCGAAATGACGAGCATTTGGATTGTTTTCGAGCGATTACTCAAAAAAAGAGCCGCATTTCAATGAAAATGCGACTCTCTGCGAGATCGGTACACTATCGGAAACCTAGGTATGGACTAGAGATCCATATCCAGGATTGCCATGGAGAAGTTGTAGGAACGGTCGCCGTCTTCGTCATCGATATAGACAACGCCCAGGAACTCTTCACCGAGATAGACTTCCGCGGAATCGTTCTTGCGCGGACGGGCCTTGACCACCATCTGCGGGTTGAACGTGCGTTTGAAATAGGCGTCGAGCTTCTTGATTTCGTCAGGCTTCACAATTTATCTCCGCGAGGAATCTCAGGTTGGCCGCTTCTTGCATAGGAAAAGCGGCAGTGTAAAGACCGGAAGCGCGCCTTCCACTCTGGCCGGCGCCGCAAAATCCTGAACGTTAAACAGGATTTTCCTTAGATTCCGGCGCCCATGATCTGGTCGACGATGATCTTTTCGGCAAGGAGCTGATCCATGGAGCGGGAGGGCTCAGAACAGCCTGCTTCCCCAACCACCTTGGCCGGCACGCCGGCGACCGTCGTCTTCGGCGGCACTTCCTTCAGCACCACCGAGCCCGCGGCGATGCGCGAGCAATGGCCGATCTGGATATTACCGAGAATTTTCGCGCCAGCGCCGATCAGCACGCCGTGGGCGATCTTCGGGTGACGGTCGCTGCCTTCCTTTCCGGTGCCACCAAGGGTAACGCCATGCAGGATCGAGACATTGTCGCCGATGACAGCGGTTTCGCCAACGACCAGACCGGTCGCGTGATCGAGGAAGATGCCCTTGCCGATGCGCGCAGCCGGGTTGATGTCGGTCTGGAAAACGCTTGAAGAGCGGCTCTGCAGATAAAGCGCGAAATCGCGGCGGCCGCGATTGAGCAGCCAATGCGCCAGACGATGGGTCTGGAGCGCATGGAAACCCTTGAAGTAAAGGACCGGCTCCAGAAAACGCAGGCAGGCAGGATCGCGATCATAAATGGCCTGGATATCGACACGCAGGATCGAGCCCCATTCCGGCCAGTCGGACAGCATTTCCTCGAAAGTCTGGCGCAGCAGAATGCCCTGCATGTCCGGATGGTCCAGACGCTCGCAGATCCGATAGATGACGCATTCCTCCAACGACCTATGATTGATGATCGTGGAATAGAGGAAGGCGGCCAGAAGCGGATCCCGATCGGCGGCTGCGCGGGCTTCCTCGCGCATGCTGTCCCAGATGGGGTCGACGACCTTGAGTGAGCCTAAGCCTTCGACCGGGCGAATGTCCGTTGCTGCGACCATTGGCGGTCTCCTGATTTCCTATTGGTAGGACATTATATAGAGTAAAAGTCCGACAACATAAATGGGTTAGGCACGTATGAGTTTCGAGCGTGATTTTGCCGGCGGTCTCCTGCGCATAAGCTGCAGCGATGCGATCGGAACGCTTACCCTCGACAATCCCGGCCGCAAGAATGCCGTCACCGCGGCGATGTGGCGTGCCATTCCCCAGGCCATCCGCGCCTTGAGCGATGAAGCCCATGCACATGTGATCGTCATTCGCGGTGGGGGCCAGGATTTTTCCGCCGGCGCCGACATCAGCGAATTCGATAGTCTGCGCAAGAATGCGGAAACTGCCATCGCCTATGAGGCGCTAAACAGCGACGCCTTCACCGCCATCCGCCATTGCAGGGTGCCGACGATCGCAGCGATCCGCGGCATCTGCTACGGCGGCGGCTTCGGCATCGCGGCCGCCTGCGACCTGCGCGTCGCCGAGGAAGGCGCGCGCTTCTCTGTGCCCGCCGTCCGTCTCGGCATCGCCTACCCCGCCGATGCGGTGCAGGATATCGTCAATGCGCTCGGACCGCAGATGGCCAAGGTCGCCCTGTTCACCGGCGCACCGATGCCGGCCGGCAAGATGGTTACGGCCGGTTTCCTGCTGGAAGAGGTCGCAGCCGATGCCTTCGACAGCGAGGTCGCGGCGCTTGCCCATGCGATCGCCGCCAATGCGCCGATCGCACTGCATGCCTCGAAGCTGGCGGTGCGGGCCGTCGTCGAACAGGATAGCGACCTTCTGCGGGAAGCGGAGGTTATCGGCGCCGAGACTTTCGATAGCGCCGACTATGCCGAAGGCCGCGCCGCCTTCGCCGCAAGGCGCAAACCGCATTTCACCGGCAAGTGACTTGACCTATCAATCGGCCAGCCGCTCGTAGAACTCCAGGACGGCCTTCTTGAACAGCTTGTCGCCGACGGCGAGCATGTGGTCGCGGTTCGGGATATCCAGGACTTCGGCATGCGGCATCAGCGCGGCAAGTTCCTGCGCCGAGCCGGCAATGTCGTCCTTGGTGCCGACGGCGATCAGGGTCGGCTGTTCCACCTTCGCGACATCTTCCCTGGCAGCGAGATCGCGCGAGCCCTTGATGCAGGCAGCCAGCGCCTGGCGGTCGCTCTTGGTCTGGTCGGCAAAGGCGCGGAACATGCGGCCGCGCTCGTGCGTGACATCGTCCAGCGACGGCGCCAGCAGCGCATCGGCGATCGGATCCCAATCGCCGACACCATCGACCATGCCGATGCCGAGACCGCCGAGGACCAGCGAGCGGACGCGGTCTGGATGCGCCATCGCCAGGAATGTCGAGACACGCGCGCCCATCGAATAGCCCATGACATGGGCTTCGGGAATGCCGAGATGGTCGAGCAGAGCGACGGCATCCTCGGCCATGATCCAGGGATGGTAGGCATCGGCATCGTAGGATTTGTCGCTTGCTCCATGACCGCGATTGTCGATGGCGATGACACGATAGCCCGCATCGCCCAGCGTCTTCAGCCAACCCGGATTGACCCAGTTGGCAATCGCGGTCGAGGCAAATCCGTGAATCAGCAGCACCGGCGGGCCGTTCGGATCGCCCTCGTCGAAATAGGCGAGCTTCAGGCCATCATGGGTGAAGTGAGAAAAGGCGGGGACATTCAGATTCATGGCAAGGTCTTTGCAAACATCGTCTCTTTAGCGCCAGACCTTATTTTATCGGCGATATCAGGTGAACCCCGGCCCCACGAAAATCTGTGCGCCGAGCCGGACTTTCGCACTACACAATCGCCAAGAAGGATTATAAAGAAGGGCTACCAAGTCTGGCGCAACATTCATGCCATCCAGGGCAAGACGTATTCGGAGATCATCATGGCCGGCCACAATATTCCCCATTTCCAGAACGACGGCGGTCACCGCGTTATCGAGATCGGCGTGAAGGAATTCATGTGCACCGGCGCCTCGGTCCCCTACGACCATCCACACATCTTCATCGATCTGGGTGACGAGAGCGAGAAGGTCTGTTCCTATTGCTCGACACTCTATCGCTACAATCCGTCGCTGAAGGCGGATCAGACCAATCCGGCCGGCTGCGTTTTCCAGTTCAAGGCCGCCTGATTCTACGAGACCGGATCGGACATAGCTGAATGCCGATCAAGAGCGCCGCGATCATCGGTGCCGGGATAGCCGGCCTCACGGCGGCGCTGGCGCTGGCAAGGCACGGCATTCGCTCTGAGATTTTCGAACAGGCCGAAGCGCTGACCGAGGTCGGCGCCGGCCTGCAAATCTCTCCCAATGCCTCCCGCATTCTCGACACCCTCGGCATACTCGATGCGCTCCTGCCTGTCTGGTTGGAGCCGAAGGAAGTGCGGCTGGTCTCCGGCTCGTCTCTCCGGCTGATCGCATCCGTTCCCTGCGGCAACTTTGCCAGGGAACGTTGGGGCTCGCCCTATGGAGCGGTGCATCGCGCCACATTGCAAAAGGCGCTGCTCGATGCCGTGACCGCCAATCCGCTCTGCACGCTGCATCTCGGTCGGCAAGTCGACGCAACGAACCGGCAGGCGCTTGATGCGGCCATCGGCGATAAGGTGGATCTGATCATCGGCGCCGATGGCGTCTGGTCGAAGGTGCGGGCGCTGGTACCCGGCGGCCCCTCGCCGCTTTTCTCCGGCAACATCGCCTGGCGCTTCACCATCCCCGAGGCCCTGGCTCCGTCCATCCTCGACAGAGCAAGCGTTACCGCATTTCTAGGCGCTTCGGCGCATCTGGTCTGCTATCCGATCCGTGAAAAATCCTCCTTCAATATCGTCGCAAACACGCCTGGAAGCAGCGCCAGCCACGGCTGGGACGCCACCGGCACCAAAGCGCAGCGCGACCATTTACTGCAGCGCTTCTCTGGCTGGAACGGCGCGATTACACGGATGTTGGAACAGCAGGAGCAAACAAGCTTCTGGCCGCTCTACGAAGCGAGCGTCGGGCGCTGGCACAATGGCAAGGATGTCGTCCTGATCGGCGATGCCGCGCATGCGATGATGCCGTTTGCGGCCCAGGGTGCTGCGATGGCGATAGAGGATGCCTTCGAGCTTGCCGGTATGGTGGCTTCACGCCCCATTGGCGAAGCGCTCGATCTTTTTGAAAGGCATCGCGCGCCACGAATCGCACGCCTGCGCCAGCGCGCCACCTTCAATCAATTTGCCTATCACGCCCGCGGCCCCGTGCGGCTGGCACGGGATCTGGTTCTATCCATGCGTCCGCCGCAAAGTCTCGCGGCGGACATGGACTGGATCTATGGCTATCGCGCCATCGGCTGATCAAACCTCTTTCGCGGCAGCAAAGCCCTTTTCAATATCGGCCTTGATATCGGCGACGTCTTCGAGCCCAATCTGCAGGCGTAATACCGGGCCTTCCGTCGGCGCCTTGGCGACGCGCCGGTCATTGAGCTTGACGTGCAACGCGAGGCTTTCGAAGCCGCCCCAGGAATAGCCGAGACCGAAAATCCTGAGCGCATCGAGGAAGGCATGCGCCTTGGCCTTGAATTTCTCCGGACTGTCGACCGCCAGCACAAAGGAGAAGATGCCGCTCGACCCCTTGAAATCCCGTTTCCAAAGCGCGTGGCTGGGGAAGCTCGGCAGGGCCGGATGCAGGACGCGCGCAACCTCCTCCCGGCCCTCGAGCCATTGCGCGATCGCAAGCGCACTTTCCTGATGCCGCTCCAGCCGCACACCCATGGTGCGCAAACCGCGCAGCACCTGATAGGCGTCATCCGGCGCGCCGCAGATGCCGAGCTGACCGTGGGCGTCCAGCAGTTGCTTCCAATGTGTGGCGTTGGCGGAGACTGTTCCCATCAGAATATCGGAGTGGCCGGCCGGATATTTCGTTGCGGCGTGGATCGAGATGTCGACGCCATGATCGAGCGGCTTGAAATAGAGTGGCGTCGCCCAGGTATTGTCCATGGTGACAACGCAGCCGTGCCTGTGAGCGGCAGTCGAAATCGCGGAAATATCCTGCATTTCAAAGGTGTTGGAGCCCGGCGCTTCAGTATGCACCAATTTGGTATTCGGCCTGATCATCTGCTCGATGCCGACGCCGATCTGCGGATCATAATACTCGACCTCGACGCCGAGACGCTTCAGCATGGTGTCGCAGAAGAAGCGCGTCGGCCCGTAGACCGAATCAACGACCAATGCATGATCGCCGGCGGACGAAAAGGCCAGGAACGGCACGGTGACCGCCGCAAGCCCCGACGGCACGAGGACCGTGCCTGCCGATCCCTCCAGCGCATCGATCGCTTCGCAAAGCGCATCCGTCGTCGGCGTGCCGCGCGTGCCGTAGGTATATTTCTGGTCGTGCGCCTCCATCGTCCGCGCATCGCGGAAGAGCACCGTGGACGCATGAACGACCGGTGGATTGACGAAGCCGTGATAGTCGGAGGGCGAATAACCGATGTGGGCCAAACGGGTATTGATGCCGGCGTTTTGCAGCGGTGTGTCTTTGTCTTTCATGCTTGGATATGCCTTTGGCGCTGTGGGATTTCGATTTGTGGCGACCAAGTCTGGCGGGGTCAACCCCGAATGGTTCAGCAGTCCCTACTATTACCACCTGCAGAAATACCAAAACGACAGAATTTTACGCCGTTTTCGCGCATTTTTTGACAAAACGCTGCCTAAACTGAAGCCAATTGCCCATTTTAAAGCCGTACCGAGCAAAAATGCCGGAATATTCCTCAATAATTCGGGCAATGTCTTGACCCGAAATGCATTTACGAATGAGATAGGACCACTCGCACCGGGAGGGTGAGGAACACGGTTCTCCGAGAACCTGCTTCGGGAGCGATACATTTTAAATATAAAACAAGAGACAAAGGTTGGGAAAGATGAAAAAGATTGCTCTGTCCGCATTCCTCGGAGCGGCAGCATTGGCATACAGCGTTTCTGGCGCGTCGGCATCGACGCTGAGCGATGTGAAGGCCAAGGGCTTCGTCCAATGCGGCGTGAATACCGCCCTTCTTGGGTTCTCACAGCCCGATGCCTCTGGCAACTATTCCGGTTTTGACGTCGACATGTGCAAGGCTGTCGCTGCGGCTGTCTTCGGAGACGTGACCAAGGTCAAGTACACTGCCCTCAGCTCAAAGGATCGCTTCACCGCCTTGCAGTCCGGCGAAATCGACCTCTTGTCGCGTAACACGACCTGGACCCTCAACCGCGATACGGCGCTCGGTCTCAACTTCCGCCCGGTCACCTATTATGACGGTCAGGGCTTCATGGTCCGCAAGGAACTGAACGTGAAGTCGGCTCTGGAACTCTCCGGTGCCGCCGTCTGCGTGCAGTCGGGAACCACGACGGAGCTCAACCTCGCCGACTACTTCAAGTCCAATAACCTTCAGTACAATCCGGTGGTCTTCGACAAGCTTGAAGAAGTCAATGCGGCCTACGACTCCGGTCGTTGCGACGTCTACACCACCGACCAGTCCGGCCTCTATTCGTTGCGCCTGACGTTGAAGAACCCCGACGACAACGTCGTTCTGCCGGAGATCATCTCCAAGGAGCCGCTCGGCCCGGCCGTACGCCAGGGTGACGACCAGTGGTTCGATATCGTCACCTGGACCGCCTATGCTCTGATCAACGCCGAAGAATTCGGCATCACGCAGAAGAACGTCGATGAGATGAAGAGCTCGGCGAACCCGGACATCAAGCGCTTCCTCGGTGCAGAACAGGGCTCGACCCTCGGCACGGATATGGGCCTGACCAACGACTGGGCCTACAACGTCATCAAGGGCGTCGGCAACTACGGTGAAGTCTTCGACCGCAACATCGGCGCAGGCAGCCCACTGAAGATCGCTCGCGGCCTGAACGCGCTCTGGAACAAGGGTGGCATCCAGTACGCACCGCCGGTCCGCTAAGCCAGCGACCTGATTATTCGAGGAAGGCGGGAGCCGCCTTCCTCATCTAATATAACAAGCCCGAACGGGCACACCGGGGAAAAGCTCTGCATGGCAATAACCACGAATTCGCCCGAGGGCGAACGCTCTTTCGCATCGGCGATATATAATCCCAAAGTCCGCGGCCTGTTCTATCAGGTCCTTACTGTTATCATTCTGGTGGCGGCGGCTTGGTTCATCGTCCAAAACATCATCGACAATCTGCGTGCATCGAACCAGTCTTTCGGCTTCAGCTTCCTCACGGGGCGCGCCGGCTTCAATCTCGGGCAAGCGCTGCTTCCTTTTTCGAGTGATTCTACCAATACCCAAGCGCTGATTGTCGGCCTGCTCAATACGATCGTCATTTCGATATGCGGCATCATCGCTGCGACAATCATCGGTTTCCTCATCGGCATCGGGCGGCTTTCGAAAAACTGGTTGATTGCCAAGCTTTGCCAGGCCTATGTCGAGCTTTTCCGCAACATCCCACCGCTGCTGGTCATCTTCTTCTGGTACAGTGGCGTTCTGGTATTGTTGCCTCAGGCACGCGACGCCCTGCACCTGCCGTTTTCCAGCTACCTCAGCAATCGCGGCCTCGCCTTTCCGAGCCCGATCTTCGGCGCTGGGATGTGGGCTGTCGGCGCGGCCATCGTCATCGCCATCGTCGCCGTCTTCTTCCTGGCACGCTGGGCACACAGACGCCAGGCAGCCACCGGCCAGCAGTTCCACACCATCTGGGTGTCGATCGCCCTCATCGTCGGCTTGCCACTTCTGACTTTCCTCGTCTCCGGCAGACCGCTCTCCTTCGATTACCCCGTTGCCGGAAAGTTCAATCTGACGGGTGGCTTCGTCGTCGGCCCGGAATTCATTTCCCTGTTCCTTGCGCTTTCCTTCTATACCGCCTCCTTCATCGCCGAAATCGTGCGCGGCGGCATTCGCGGCGTAGCAAAGGGACAATCGGAAGCAGCCAGCGCACTCGGTTTGCGTTCTTCCGCCATCACCCGGCTTATCGTCATTCCGCAGGCGCTTCGCATCATCATTCCGCCGTTGACCAGCCAATATCTGAACCTGACGAAGAACTCGTCGCTCGCGATCGCCATCGGCTATGCTGATCTCGTTGCCGTCGGCGGCGTCATTCTCAATCAGTCCGGCCGCGCCATCGAGGTCGTCATCATCTGGATGATCGTCTACCTCACATTGAGCATCGTCACCTCGCTGTTCATGAACTGGTTCAACGCCAAGATGGCTCTGGTGGAGAGATAATATGTCCAATACGAACCATAGTTTTGTAAGCAAAACCCTTCTTCCGCCGCAGCAGGCTCCGGCCAACGAGAAGGGTGTTGGGCACTGGATCAAAAAGAACCTGCTGGCGACGCCGAAGGACATGGTGTTGACCGTCCTCGCCATCGCCTTCCTCGCATGGGCCATTCCGCATATCGTCAACTGGCTATTCATCCAGGCGGCCTGGACCGGTGCCGATCGCACTTTCTGCGCAACGACGATACAGGGCGGCACCCAGCCAGACGGCTGGAGCGGCGCATGCTGGGCTTTCGTTAGTGCGAAAATCAACGTCTTCCTGTTCGGTCTTTATCCGCCCGAGGAACGCTGGCGGCCAATACTCGTCATCATTCTTGCCGTTCTTACTATCGCGCCATTGCTGATACCGTCGGTTCCGAGAAAAGGGCTGAATGTCCTCTTGGCGTTCATCGTGCTCCCGATCATGTCGTTCTTCCTGCTTTACGGCGGGTTCGGCCTCGATGTCGTGGAAACCCAGAGATGGGGCGGCCTGATGGTGACGCTGATAGTCTCCTTCGTCGCGATCGCAGTGTCAGTTCCGTTCGGCATCGTACTTGCGCTCGGACGCCGCTCCCAAATGCCGGTCATCCGCATGTTGTGCGTGCTCTTCATCGAGGTCATTCGTGGCATTCCACTGATCACAGTGCTGTTCATGGCCAGCGTCATGCTGCCGCTTTTCCTGCCGCAGGGCTGGACGATCGACAAGCTGCTGCGCGCCGTGATCGGTGTCTCGATCTTCACCTCGGCCTATATGGCTGAAGTCATCCGCGGCGGCTTGCAGGCGGTTCCGAAGGGCCAGTTTGAAGGAGCCGATTCGCTCGGCCTCGGCTATTGGCAGAAAATGCGGCTGATCGTTCTGCCGCAGGCGATCAAGCTGGTCATCCCCGGCATCGTCAACACCTTCATAGGCATGTTCAAGGACACGTCGCTGATCTCGATCATCAACATGTTCGATCTGCTCGGCATCGTCCGCCAGAATTTCTCCGATCCGAATTGGGCAAGTCCGGTGACACCGGTCACCGGTCTCATTTTTGCCGGCTTCGTATTCTGGCTTTTCTGCTTCGCTATGTCGCGTTATTCAGGTTTCATGGAACGCCATCTCGACACTGGCCACAAACGATAAAAACTGAGGGAAAATAATATGGCTGATGCCCAACCGAAAAAACTGACCATTTCCGATACGGAAGTCGCGGTTGAAATGATCAACATGAACAAGTGGTACGGCGATTTTCACGTACTGCGCGACATCAACCTCAAGGTCATGCGCGGCGAGCGCATCGTCATAGCCGGCCCGTCGGGCTCGGGCAAATCGACGATGATCCGCTGCATCAACCGGCTGGAAGAGCACCAGAAGGGCAACATCTTCGTCGACGGCACCGAGCTCACCAACGATCTGAAGAAGATCGACGAAGTGCGCCGCGAAGTCGGCATGGTGTTCCAGCACTTCAACCTCTTCCCGCATCTGACGATCCTGGAAAATTGCACGCTGGCACCGATCTGGGTGCGCAAGATGCCGAAGAAGCAGGCGGAAGAAATCGCCATGCACTTCCTCACCCGCGTCAAGATCCCGGAACAGGCGAAGAAATATCCGGGCCAGCTTTCCGGCGGTCAGCAGCAGCGCGTGGCGATCGCCCGCTCGCTGTGCATGAACCCGAAGATCATGCTGTTCGATGAGCCGACCTCGGCGCTCGACCCGGAAATGATCAAGGAAGTGCTCGACACCATGGTGGGCCTCGCCGAAGAAGGCATGACCATGCTCTGCGTCACCCACGAAATGGGCTTTGCCCGCCAGGTCGCCAACCGCGTAATCTTCATGGACCAGGGCCAGATCGTTGAGCAGAACTCCCCGAAGGAGTTCTTCGACAATCCGCAGCATGAACGCACCAAGCTGTTCCTCAGCCAGATCCTGCACTGATCAAGCAATTATCGGGCAAACAGAACCCACCGACTGTGACGCAGCCGGTGGGTTTTCTATTTGATGCGGCTTATCCGGCCATCGTCGCCATTAACCATCTTGACACCCGGAACGAACCGGAACATTGTGCGAACAAATGAGGACAAGCACGATGGCATCCGGCGAAAAATTCATCATCCTTCCCTACAAGAAGAACCGTGGAAACCTGGTTCCAGGCGAAATGCGCCAAGCCTCCAGCGCCGCCGGCGCCGAGAAGATCGCCTCCTCCATGTCCGCCCGCTTCATTGGCGTCGCAGCTTATGCAGTCATGGTCGACGAAGAGACCGGCGACATGACCGCCCCTCGCCTGCTGGCCCGGCACGGCGAGATCGCGGATCTGAATGCTGCTTGATATTGCTCACCAGCCAAGACGGATATAGCCTTTAGCGCAAAGGCAATGCATAGGTCTGCTTGACGATCTGGCTCGGCACATCCGTCTTGACGTTCTGGATGCCGTTGACCTTCGTTAGATGGATTGACTGGAATTGCCGATAGTCATCGAGGTCGGAGACGACGACGCGCAGCAGCGCATCGCTTTCGCCCAGCATGATGTAGCACTCCATCACCTGCGGCAGCCTCTTCATCGCTGCCATGAAGTGACCGATGGTCTCAGCATCCTGGGCTGTGAGCCAGACGCGGGCAAACATCGAGAGGGGCAGGCCCGCCTTGACTGGATCGACCACCGCCACGTAGCGGTCGATGATGCCGGCCTCCTCAAGCAGCTTGACCCGTCGCAGACAGGGTGAAGGTGACAAGCCCACTTCCTTTGCCAGTTCGATATTCTGGAGACGCCCATCGCGCTGCAGGGCACGCAAGATACGCTTGTCGATATCATCCAACCGCATTGGCATTCCCTACCAATAATCTGACCAATCGGAATTCTGATGCCAATTAATCAGCAAAAATTGGCGTCTTCGCAACCCGGTTGCGCGCCTTTACTCCTACGATGCCAATCATGGAGAACACAAATCTGCTTTTCTTCGCAGCCACCGTGCTGCCGCTCATCTGCACTCCCGGGCCGGATATGCTGTTCGTGGCATCGCAAACCTTGTCGGGCGGTGCCGTGGCCGGGTTGCGGGCAACGGCCGGCGTCTGCATCGGCTATGTGGTGCACTCTGCTCTCGTGGCACTCGGCGTGGCCGCCATCATCGCCGCCTCGCCGGCGCTCTTTACCGCTCTTCGCTGGATGGGCATCATCTATTTGGTTTATCTTGCAGCCCGGCTGATCGGCTCATCGATGACATCCGGCAAAATCACGCTATCGGCAGTGGCAAGCGCAAACCAGCTTCAACGAGGTTTCATAACGGCCGTCCTCAACCCCAAAGGCATGATGATCTACTTCGCCATCCTGCCGCAATTCATGCAGCACCAGGGCAACGTCGCGCTGCAGGCATCCATCCTCTCTGCGATCTTCATCGGACTATGCGCCGCCGTCTACACGATCCTCAGTTTTACGATCGCCACAGTCGGCGCACGCGCCCGCTTCAATGATCGCCGCCGGCGATGGATCGATGGAATAGCTGGCGGTCTTTTACTTGTCGCAGCCGGCAGGCTGGCCGCCTGAAAAGGCATATAGCGCACCGCCACGAACGCGATATACTGTCGACGGCTGCGCAGGACGCAGTTTTCACGAGGCGTTGGGGAACGGGGCGTGAAGAAGAGCGACAGGATAATCATGACACTTGCGCTTCTGGGCGCGGCGATCATCGTCATAAAAATGATCGGGGCGATGTCCGGATACGATCTGATCGAGATGGCTGTCAATGCGACCAGGCCAGCGGATAGCCGCGGCTGGCTCGCGGCGACACGCTGACGCGTGTCACCTATGTCTCCGGTATGGACCCAGCTAGAAATGGCGACCCCTGCAGGATTCGAACCTGCGACCACCTGCTTAGAAGGCAGGTGCTCTATCCAGCTGAGCTAAGGGGCCTTGAAGCCAAATCGCCGCGAGCTGGTCGCGGCGGGCATTACATGCCTGAAACTGCCACCAAACTCAATGGGCGGCGAATTTAATCAGCGCCGGCCTCAGTGAGTCCAGGGCTGGATGCGGCTGAAGCGGAAATTATCGGTGTAGGAGACCACCTGACGGTTGGCGTCCTTCGGAGCGATGACGCGGTATTCGATGCCCTCGCGCTGAGCATAGGCTTCGGCCTGTTCCTGCGTGTCGAAGGTCAGCTTGAGCTGCTGGCGCGTATCGGCCGAGGAGGTGTAGCCCATGATCGGATCGATCTTACGCGGGATTTCCTGGTCGAATTCCAGAACCCAGAGGTGGGTCTTGGCCTTGCCGGACTGCATGGCGGTCTTTGCGGGACGGTAAATCTTGGCAGGCATTGCTGCAGCGCCTCCGAATAAGCGGGACAGCCCGCTTCCTTGCTTCTCTTGTCTTCGCCCAGCCCTTTCGGACAGAGCGCATATGGGATTCTGCTTAGCCGCGAATCCCTTTGTTATCAAGCGAAAAGGCGGTTCAGCCTCATCTCAATCCATCGATAGTTCTAGGGGATTTAAAATGGTCGGAGTGGAGAGATTCGAACTCCCGACCCTCTGGTCCCAAACCAGATGCGCTACCAGACTGCGCTACACTCCGTACCCTTCCGCAATCTTGAGAAGATCGCGTCGCTCTGCTTGGCAGAACGAGTGGGGAGATACACGGTTCGCCCCGATGCTGCAACAGCTAAAATGGCGTTGAAGCAACGATCGCCGGGGATAAAGCTATTTGCCGTGCTTGGCGGAAAGGGCGGCGCTCGTTGCTTTATCGCCGACGGCAAGGCCAAGTTTCTTCACGACGCCGCCATTCAATTCGATGACGTAATCCACCGGACCGCCGGAACTGATGATCGCTTCCGAATAGGGTACGGCATTTTCCTGGATATGGGTGATGACGCCGTTCCTGTCCAGGAAGAGCATGTCCAGCGCCAGTTTGGTGTTTTTCATCCACATCATCACAGGGCGCGTTGTGCCGAAATCGAACAGCATGCCGTGATCGGCCGGCATCGTGTCGCGATACATCAGGCCATATTCCAGCTGCGGTTCGGTCAGCGCCAATTCCACCGTGAACTTGAGCGTCTCACCCTTCGCGGTCTTGATCGACAAAGGTTCGGATTCAAACTTGACCGTTTGCTCGCTCGCAGTCTGCGCGGCAAAGGTGGTCGGGACGGCGCCGCAAACAAGAAAAAGCGCCAAAGCGGCGCTTTTCAAAACGGTAAAAGACAGTCTTCCGGTCATCTCAATGCGGCCGCGTTGCCGGGCTCGGCGCATCCGGATGGATTTCCGCCGCCATCAAGCCCTTTTCGCCCGGTCCGAAGCGAACGAGAACCACCTGCCCCGGCCGCAGTTCTGCCAGGCCGAAACGACGCAGCGTTTCCATATGCACGAAGATATCCTCGGTGCCCTCGCCGCGCGTCAGGAAGCCGAAACCCTTGGTGCGGTTGAACCACTTGACCAAGGCGCGCTCAAGGCCGCTCGTCGCGGTCACCTGGACATGCGTGCGTACCGGCGGCATCTGCGACGGGTGCACGGCGGTCGACTGATCCATGGAGAGGATCTTGAAAGCCTGATAGCCACGCTCGCGGCGCTGGATCAGCGCGACGATGCGCGTTCCCTCGAGAATGGTCTGATAACCGTCGCGACGCAGGCAAGTCACATGCAACAAAACGTCCTGCATGCCGTTATCCGGTACGATGAAGCCAAAACCCTTGGCAACGTCGAACCATTTTACGACGCCCGAGATCTCAATGAGATCGACGGCTTCGCCCGATAACTCTCCGAAGTCGGCTATTCCCTTCGATGAAATTCTGTCACTCATCCTGGCCAGCCCTCGATTACGCGTCACACTGTTACGGTTAACTGATTCCTTGAAATCAAGTTTAACATCTTGGTAACGGAAATGCGCAAGTCCTAGTTTTGTTTATTCCCACTCTTGATTATCAAGCCAAAGTCTTGCCTGAAGCTGGTGTCCCGTTTCATGATCGGTCCAGCACAACATTAGAGAGGAAATAGAATGCGTTATCTCCACACCATGGTCCGCGTGACGGATCTCGAGGCGTCACTGCATTTTTATAGCACTCTATTCGGCCTCACAGAAACCCGCCGCTATGAAAACGAGAAAGGCCGATTCACGCTCGTTTTCCTCGCCGCCAGCGACGATGTCGAATCATCACGCAACAGCGGCGCGCCCAGTCTCGAGCTGACTTACAACTGGGATCCGGAGGAGTATACCGGAGGACGCAACTTCGGTCACCTCGCCTATGAGGTCGACGACATCTACGCGACCTGTCAGAAGCTCCAGGACAACGGCATCACGATCAACCGGCCGCCGCGCGACGGTCACATGGCCTTCGTGCGCTCGCCGGACGGCATTTCCATCGAGATTCTCCAGAAAGGCGCCAACCTTGCGCCTGCCGAGCCCTGGGCTTCGATGCAAAATACCGGCGCCTGGTAAAAGCAAGCTTTCGCGAGGCTTACGGCACGCGCGGAACCATCGGTTTCGCGCTTGCCAGCCATACCCGCTCTCCTGCATGCTTGGACGACTCGAAGCATCATGCATCGGATTTCGCGGGGTCCCATCGTTCCCAGTCAGCGTCGCGCGACATCATCGTCCCTCGCAAGAGGCCGTTCCGGTGCACACTCTTTAAAGCGGGGAACGTCCTTTGTGCGATCGGCAGATTCTATCCGGCAATGAGACGCGCGCAAGCGCTATTGCAATCGCCCTATCGTTTCTGATGCTCTCCGGCTGCGCGACGACAGCCGACAAGCCAAAGCTGGCGGCGGAGACCGCACCACCACCAAGCGCCGCCGAGCAGCTTGCCGATTCTCTCAACAGCAGCGCCGAGGCCAAGCGGCTGAAAGGCGACGCCGCCTATCGTGATCCGCTGGTTCGCAGCGTGCATGATGTGCGCCGGCAGATCGTCACCGAACAGGCAAACAATCAATCCGGCTACCCGCCGGCTCCCGCCACCGACGCGCCAGCCGGCATTGCCGGGCTGGTGACGCAACCGACGGCGGTAAACGCCAGCAGGAGCAGCATCTATGCAGCCCCCGCCCCCATCGCCGTCAATCCGGACGGAACACTCGCCAAGACGCAGCCGGACGCCGGGCAGCAGGGAATCACACCATTCATGCGCAGCGTCTATACCTTGCCGCCGGGTGCCGCACAGAACGTCGCACCGCCGCAGAATGATGGTGGCATGCCGGTAGGCCGGACCTCCGAATCCGTGCTTCCCCCACCCGTTATCCGCAATGCCGCCCCCCCATCGACAAGCCCGATGAAGCCGACAGCGGACGCCACCCCCTCGAAAATCATGCCCGCCCCCGGCTCTTCGGCCCACACGATCGACAGCAAGGAAGCGCTGATGCTCGCGCATATCGCCGCGTCGAAGGGCCAAGGCCCGGGCGCCAAGTCGCTGATCACGCCAACGCAAGGCGCATCGGGGCTTTGAGCCGCCCCTCCGCAGATCTCCACAACGTCCTGTTAAGGCAGGCTTATTCAAATTTCGCTGTCGCTTCATGCACCTGTCATTTTTTCGAAGAAAAAGCGAAATAGGCGCTTGCGGGAATGAAATCACCCCGCTATAAGCGCGCCACACAACAGCACGCGCCCTTCGTCTATCGGTTAGGACGACAGATTTTCATTCTGTAAAGAGGGGTTCGACTCCCCTAGGGCGTGCCACTGTTGTTCTCCCCTCCTCACAAGAATGCTTGTTCCGCTTGCGGCGGCTTTGCGCTATTCCTATATGCGAGCGAGCGCATCATGCGCCCTTCGTCTATCGGTTAGGACAACAGATTCTCATTCTGTAAAGAGGGGTTCGACTCCCCTAGGGCGTACCACTTAGGTTCAAAACTATGAACCGGAGAGGCTGGTCTTTTTGGGCTGCTTATGACCCTCTCGATTGTGCTTTTTTCCAACTATCCTAATAGCTGCGCCACCCCTGCTCGATCGAGTCGTACAATCGTTTAAGACGCGCCTCGTATTCGGTTACCTGTTTGAGTAATCCGCTCGCTCTAACGTCAACCTCCTTCGCTTTGATTGCCCTCTTACTCGACACCTCAGCAATAATTTGCTGCAAACGCTCGCCGGTAAACAGGCGCTGGGTCAAGTAGTCGGTCACCAATTCATCAAGGCTGTCCATCGGTATTTTTTGACCCTCACAAGCAACAGGTCCTTTTTTCATAAACGAGACGCAACAGTAGTAGCGATGCACTTTACCGGTGTGCGAAGTACCTGTGCCAATAGTCATAGTGCCGCCGCATCTGTTGCGTCGCGTCAGTCCGGTTAGAAGTATAGGCCCGTTGACGACGCGCGGCGGCGTGTTTGCTGGCGCTCGAGATTTCAGCAGGCCTGGACCTCATTAAACTCCGAGCGGTCAATGATCGCCTCGACTTGCACAATGATGCGGTCCCCTGGCGTCGGGCATCGGCGGTTACCCTCATACAGCAAGCAGCCACCAAAGCAGCCCGGTCAAATTCCACTGTATTTCGACCAGGACGCGCTACGCTTGAGCGACGCACCATGTTCTATGCTGCATCTTGTCGGTTCGTCGGCATGGAAAGGAACCGATCAGCGCGCTTACCTTCGTACAATTTTAAGCTGTTTATTATACGGATATATTAGAATGCTTTTTGCTGCCGTTGACCTGTAGAAATTTTCGAAAATAATTTACAATAATAGATAGTTATCGTCTTATAATAAGGCGAAATCAAAGACTCTGAGCCGAAATTTATTTTCAAATGAAAACTTCAACTTTAAGGGGAACTCACGTAAGCGTGAATGCGTTGCATCCGCTGTTAGTTTCGATTCCAAAGATTTTTCTCAGGTCAGCGCTGGGCTTCGAGAAGCCGATATAGAAGCCTCCTCACGTCCGGCGATCCAGCGCCCTCAAACTCCCTGGGGATTCCGACCAGCGTCCGTATTGAACGAGGGCGTGGAAAACATGGCGATGATCTACAAGTAACTGGCCTGTCATGGAAAGGCGACCATAGATTAGGGCGGCGAGGACAACGTGGGACCAGAGCACCGGTTACTGTCCATCACTCGAAAATCCGAATACCCTCTAGTTTCCACTCGATGAGAAATCGAATAACCTCTCTCTCTATTACAGATGGTCAAAGAGAGCATTAGAGATGTCTATGCAACCGATCTACTACGGGCTCACGAGGGCGGTTGCCTTGGGCATTCTGATTATTTTTCCCGCTGTTTTCTTTGTTTCCTGCTCGACGGTCGGCGGAACTCGCGGTCAATCTGGTCCCGCAACCGCGAGCAAATCGGCAGATTCCACCAACGCCAAAGACAAAGCAGCCGAGCGTCGGCGATGGTCTGAGAGAGTCGAACGCGATAATCAGCTAGATCCTAGCGGGTCGGCACCGGGCTCCTATGGCTCTTTCGGTCCTCGTTTCACTTGGTGAGCGATAGGTTTTTCAAACTGCTCTGTTGATGTCCAAACCCGATTGAACGGATTTCGTTCAACAATGAGTGGATACTCGTGCCGTGGTGGATAGACTTCGCGCAGCACGGGCGAAGAACCGTAATGGGAGGCGTCACGAGGCGTTGAATTTCACCGTCACGCCACGCTGCCGAAAGTAAGCCTGCAGTAGCTTCCTGCCAGAACGATTGTTATGCGCGAGCCTAGCCGGGTCGAATACGGCTTCCTTCAAACCTGCCCGCGTCAAGGCTGCCTTGAGATTCGCGATATATAAGTCGATGTCGGCATTGTCCGCCTGGAGCGATTCATAAATGCGGTTGATTGCATCTGCTACGGTCGGCTCGCTCACTATTACACTCCTGTTGTTGTTTCGGTGGCGCTTACCACATTTTTCGGCTTGACCTTATTGTGGTTAAGCATGTCCACGTCAATGAGTGACGATGGCGTGAAACGCCGCATTCGCTGTAGGAGGTGGGGCACCACAAGTCGACGAGCGGCCTGGCCTGGCCCCGCGTTTCACACGTCACGACTGCTTCGCGCCAGAAGCGGTCACCAGCTTGCTAGGTTAAACAACCTGTCCGGAAACATGGGGCAAGCCCACTCATGCCGTGCGATGGGAATGTTATGATCTCATCTGCGTCAACATGGCTGATGTTGTATGCAGCAGTTTTGAGGTAGTGCTCCCTCACGATAGATAGTGTCAATTAATAGCCTGGAAATATCCGAAATGTGGGATTGGTTCCCTATAGTCTTCTTTCCGCTCAAGCTTCTCGTGTTAGGCACGGGGATGTTCTTCGCCATCAAGTGGCATCGCGATCAAGAGAAGAAGAAATAACGAAACCAGCGGACCGTAAGCGCGCGCCGATTAGAGAAGCGCCGCCCATTTAGTCCGCTTAGGGCCAAGGGCGGACGAACGTCTCGACGGCTGCGGACGGCAACTGCCATCAGACCAGTTTGCCATACATCTCCAGCAAAGCGTTGAACGAGGGAGCAATCGGCATGAAGAAGCCATGCTCGATGAACGTGCTAATCAGCGCATCGGGCGTATTGGTCCAATCGGTATCGGCCTCTTCGAAATAGCCCCAATACATCTCGCCGTCCGTGTACATGATCTCGCCAACCCGTGAACCCTCCGTGATTTCTACAAAGGTACAAAAGTCGCCTCCGACGGCGATGGGCGGCGCGAAGTCGAGCAATTCTCTTCCAGATGCGTCCATCTTCGGAATAATGGTCAGAAGATCAGCGTAGTCGCGCCCATTTTCGACGCCATAGAAGGTATTGATGTCCGCCAAAGCCATACTCAGGCCAAGCTGCTTTACCCCATCGAAGTCGAACGTCGTGCGCAAACCGTTGCAGCGGGTCAGAAAGTGTATGTAGTCCTGTGAAAGATATACGCCGTGTTCATTCACCAAGCGTTCCAGAGCTGCTGAGGTTGCTTTCCCGAAAGATTCGACCCTGCCGGATCGGAGAATTGCATCCAGTGTTGTCATAAGCTCTCCTTTGGGCGGTTATCTCGAATTTTGTCAGACTTTTGCACTTGATCAAAGCATCGACGCAAAATCAGGAGCGTTGTGATTGCATCTTGTGCCGTACCCAGATGGCGCTCTTCATTCGCCGATCAACCGCCCACGCTGAGCCAATGCATCCGCTACTTCGTTGCCCTCAACACCGACGTGACCCTTGCACCACTTAACTTTGATAGTCGGGTTCTGATTGAGCAGCACGTCAATCGCTCGCCAGTATGCAGCATCTGCGACAGATCGACTGCGACCCTGCCCGTTCGGCGTCCGCTTTCGCCATTTGTTTGAACGCCAGATGTGCCGCCATCGAATGCAGCCGTTCACGGCATATGCGGAGTCGGTGTGGATGACTGCCTCCTCCCCGGCCGCATTATCGGCGAGCCATTCACACGCCTGCAAGATCGCCAGAAGCTCCATTGCATTGTTTGCCGTTCGCGCCTCGCTTCCAAACGCCGCAAAGACCTGAGCGGATCCGCGAAAAACCGCAAATGCCCAGCCGCCAGTTTTGGACACGGGATCGAACGAGCCATCCGTAAATACGTGGAGGAGTAACCCGAGGTCGGTGTAATCCAGGGTATCGCTCATGGCTGCTTCCGCATTCGTCAAAATTGTATAAATCTCGCTCAGGTGATGTGAAGATACCGTTTGATGCACCGCGAGAGGCCTCGTGTACTGCAAGTTGACGTCATCACGGCTGAACTCTGCAAGCCAAATCGAGATTGTATTCGAGTGCGAGCAGCATGGTTGCCCGAACTGCTGGGGCCGATCGCGTCTCGTTGCCGTTGAAAACGTTGCCGTGCTCTCCCATGAGGTCCAACAGGAGGACAGTTGTGTAAAGCCGAAAAAGCCAGTCGTCGGCCTGTCCGGCATGTCGAAGCCATGCAGACACGTAGCTCACGGGGCCACCATACGCCATCAAGGCGGCCAAGGTTAAAGCCGCTGGATAACGTGGATCGCCAAAGCCAAGGTCATCCACATCTACAATACCGCTGAACGCGCCCTCTCGCGTCACAATCACGTTCTTTGTCGTCGTATCGTGCAGGAAGGGTGTGGCTTCAATCCGGTCAATTTCGCCGCGTCTGGCAGTGACCTCGTGTCGCACGGCATCAACCAACCCGACGTCAAACAGTCCAGCAGATCCGATCCGCTCTCGCGAACGCGCAAGATTGGCAAGCAACACCTGCGACCATGCATCATTTGGCGCATGCTCTGGTCGTGCGGCATAGCCATATCGTCCTGCCGAGGCGGTCCTTCCTGCTATGGCCTGAGCATGTGCCACGCTTGAAGCAATTTTATCCAGCTTCTCTTCCGTGAGATCTGAGATGACCGAACCCAGATCCGAACCAGGAAAACGCTCAAGCAGAAGCCAAGGAAATTCCGCGTCGAGATCTTGGGCTAGAATTGCTGGAAGCGGCACACCTCCGGGACGTAGCAGGTGCGAAAGATAGACCGCCCCAGCCATCTCCACCCGGGCCGACGGATCGCCGATGCGCACAACAGCGGGAGATCGTTCAGCAAACTGAAGATCGAAAACGTAGTGCCTTGCGCCCGTCGTGAATCGTCGAACGGCGGCCGGGGCGCAACCTATGGCCTTTGATGCGATTGCGGCGGCAAGTTGGGCATCCGGTGCCTGCCGCATTGGGGTCTCCCATTCCATCCGTGGACGACTTATACAGCGGCATGAGAGCCGGCGTCGAACGCAATGCGCATTCGGCGTTATGCCTGATGAACTCGTTTCAGGAGGTGGACACACTAAGAGCGGCCGTGCCGCCCTTAGTAGCAATCCATCTCGACCTACCAAGCCTTTCGGCACACCGGCGTAACCGTGTGACTGGAGTTTCCTCCAGCGGGCTAGCGCTATCCGCAGTCAACTGCGTCAGTCGCTCAATCGCTAGCTGCCGTCCGTATCCCCACGGAACGACTGAGATAACAACACTCACAGTTCAAGAGTTCTTTCTACGCGGAATTTCGGTGATCCCGAGTTAAAAATCAAGGGGCCATGGGGTGTACACTGCCGATCTGAATATCAGGGCAGCGAGCTCCCAGCCCCGTGATAGGTGGCTTGCCGAGGAAACCCGGAAAATTTCGGTCTGCTGTGCTCCG
Source organism: Rhizobium rhizogenes NBRC 13257 (assembly GCF_000696095.1). Lineage (GTDB taxonomy): Bacteria > Pseudomonadota > Alphaproteobacteria > Rhizobiales > Rhizobiaceae > Rhizobium > Rhizobium rhizogenes. Next base: position 169,673 of record NZ_BAYX01000014.1, read on the forward strand.
GCGTCCCAGCAAAACCCGTGCTGCGGCGCTTAGGCATCAGCAATGATGTCGAGCTTTCGATCCAGAACTATCGGAAATCTCGGGCTTTCGGGAACGGGTCCGGCAGAGTAGCGGGTTCGAGACAATGGGACGCGGATATCTCTCAGCTTTACAGTGCGCTTTGGTTACTCGAATGGCAAGCAAGCGTCCCTATGCTACGAGTTAACAGAGGATCCAATTTTTCAGATGCAGATTAGGCTTCGCGCCCGACCAAGTGTCTGTCACGAGCGTCACCAAGAAAGCGACTGGAATCTTCATCCCACAGCAGACGTGGAATTGGGCTAGCGCAAAACCCACTCCTCCTTCGTCTGAGTCTTGATATCGAACTGGTCACGCGTCCTGGCGTAGGTGTGACCACCCATCCTCCCTACCGCATCCATCAACTGCTGATCGATATGCAGATTCGACGGGTCAATAGCATCGCTGCGAACATAAACACCAAGAACTTCGCCCAGGATGATTTCACGGGCCGGGCCGACCTGCAGGCTCGTGTGGCGGCGGCATTCGAGTGCTGCCGGGGCTGCGAGGATACGTGGGCTCTTGACCATCTGGCCGGGCGCGGTTGCCAGGCCGGCCTCCTCGAGTTCGTCCACCTCGGGCCCGAACTTGATGGCGCAGACCTCCATCTGGTCGACGAGCGCGTCGTCGCAGATATGCACCGTAAATTCCCCAGTCTCGCGGATGTTGCGGGCGGTATCCTTGAAGCGCATGTCCGAGTAATTTTCGACGCCGATGGCAACGATCGCCGGATCATGGGTCAGCACGTTGAAAAAGCTGAACGGCCCTGCGTTCGGCCTGCCGTCCCTGCTCACCGTCGTCACCAGCGCGATCGGCCGGGGAATGACCGTGCCGATCAGAATCTTGTAACGCTCGCGCTCGGTCAGCTGGGCGAAATCGAAGTGCGTGTGAGATTTGTTGTCGGTCATGTCAGGCCTCGACAGCGATGCGGTGAGTTTCAAGCGGGGTGTGACGGCTGAGGTTCTCGAAGCCATCCTTGGTGACGACGTACATGTCGCCGATATTGCAGCCGGCGGACAGTGGTTCCAGCCACTGCGCGTGCAGCACGAAGACCATACCCTCCTCCATCTCGTCGTAGTTGTGGGAAGAGATGTTGAAACTGTTCTGGCCACCGGCCATGCCGACCGAATGGCCGAGGTTGGGATTATGCGGTCCGTGAGTGGCTGGGTAGACATGCATGAGCTTGCGGCCCTGCGCTTCCCAGTCGATGTCCTTGACATATTGTTGCGGGATAAGGCGGGCGCCGCCGTCCTCCATCGGAGCCCAGTTATAGGGCATGGTTCGGGCTTCCGGCGATGTCAGCATCCCCCGCTCGATCATCGGCCCGAAGGCGGCGTTGTTGACATCGCGCATCAATGCGCCGGGCCTGATCAGCTTTTCCGCCCGCTTCACTCCCTCGGTGCAGGCGGCAAGCACCTCTTCTTGCCGCTTGGTGATATCGCCGACAGCGATCATCCGTGCCGTCTGCGCCGTGTAACCGCGATAGGTAACATTGGAGATGTAGAGGTTGATGAGGTCTCCCGGCCGAACGATGTGGCCGTAGGGCTTGCCGCAATGGGTGCCGAACTCGTTGATGCCGATCTGGTAGCCGTCGCCCGTCTCGCCACCGAGCGCGAGCTGAGCAAGGGTGAAAGCCGCGTAGATTTCGTGGTCGGTCACACCAGGCTTTGTCACATGATAGGCGGCCTGCGTGCCGATGCTGATCAACTGGGCGGCAGCACGGAAGATTTCGATCTCGCGCGGCGACCTCACCTTCTGCATGCGATCCAGAATGGCATTGTCGGCGACGAACTTGGTCTTCGGGAGCAATTCTTCGAGCGCTGCCCAGAAAGTCAGCGACGTCCGGTCGCCGATCCTACCGATCTGGGCCTTGGCAAGACCGAGATTGCCCAGAACCTCGGCGCATTTCTCGGCCGTCTTGATGACGGAATCACCAGGACGATCCGCATATTCCCTGCCGATCGGGCCGATCTGCCAGATCTCGTCGACGAGAACAGGTTCGCCTCCGGGCGGCAAAAGAACGGACTGGGTGAAGAAGGATAGCAGAACCAGCGCCTTGTCGGCGTCGGTCGGAATGATCAGCACGCCCTCGCGCATCCAGTCGCAGATATAGCGGAGATAGGCGCTCGAGGCGTGGAACCAGCCAACGCTGCCGGCGTGGACGATGATCGCGTCATGGCCGGCTTCGACAGCCTGACGGCGAATCCGGCGAAGGCGATCCTCGAACTCCTCAACGGGAAGCGGCAAAGGGGCGGAGAAGTCGAAATCCGGCTGGAAATCGGCTAGCAGCGATCCGATGCGATAACCGCCTGCCTGTGCAGAACGCATGTTCATGGGTCTATTCCTTACAAGTTCAAATATCTTGGTGGGTTCGGGCCGTTCAGGCCTACCGGGGTGGTGCCAGAACGCGCCGGGCGACGAGTAGTCCGACCAAAGTCACAGCGATCAAAATTCCTGAGATCGCCGCGACCCGGACATCGAGCGATTCTTCGATCAGTGCGAACATGCGCAGTGGCAGCACCGTCGTTCGGGCATCCGCGAGGAAAAGCGAAACCGAGACGTTGTCGAGTGATTGGATAAAGACCAGAAACGCGCCGGCGAGAATGCCCGGCATCAGCAGCGGCAGGGTCACGCGCCGCAGCGTCATGAACCAGCTCGCCCCCATCACCGTCGAGGCTTCGGCAAGCGACGGATTGAGACCCTGCGCAACGACGGACGCCGCGCGATACATCAGCGGACCGAAGACGACGATATGGCCTGCTACCGTCAGCCAGAGCGAAGGCCGCAGGCCGATGAAATTGGCGACAATCAGGGCGGCAAGACCATAGACGAGGCTCGGCAGAACGAGCGGAGCCAGAAGCAAAGGCTCGATCGTGCCAACGGTGCTACGCTTCATTCGCGTCATGCCAATGGTCGCCGGCACCGCAAAGAGCAGTGATCCGAGAACGGCAAGGCCGGCGATCTTCAGCGAATTCCAGGCTGCGATGTGTTCCGTTGCGGACCTCACAGGGTCCAGCAGCGCTTCATACCATTTGAAGGAGAAGCCCTGTGGCGGATATTTCAGCGTCTGGCCTGATGTGAACGACATCGTCAAGGCGATCACGATAGGCGCGACGAGATAGATGACGCAGAGCCCACCAAAGCCGAAGACGAATGCCTTGTAGAGGAAAATCGGTATCGGGTTTTCGCGGCGATCAGGCATGACCAACGAGCCTCCTGTGACGGGATATCATTGTAAGTGCAACTAGCAGGCATCCCGTCGACAAGAGGAGAACCACCGCGATGGCTGACGCCAGCGGCCAGTCGAACAGCGTTCCGACTTCGCGATATATCAACTGCGGAACATAGACGTTTCGAGCGCCACCGATCACGGCCTGGGTGACGAAGGAGCTGCTGGTGCTGGCAAAGACCAGAATCCAGCCGGCCAAGAGACCCGGCAGCATGAGCGGCAACAGCACGGTTACCAGAATGCGCCATGGACCGGCGCCGGAGACCTGCGCCGCCTCGGTGAGCTGTACCGGCGTGCGCGACAGGATCGCGATCAGCGGCAGGATGATCAGCGGCAGGTCGATCTGGCACATGGCCATCAGCAGACCGAGTTCGGTAAACAGAAGGCTGGTCGGCATTCCCGTGAGACCCAGCGCCATCAACGTTTCACTGATCGGCCCCTGACGGCCGAGGATGACGATCCAGGCGAAGGTCCGAACAACGTTGCTGGTCAGCATCGGAATAAGGGTTAGAAAAATCAGGACCTGACGCAGATTCCGGCCCCCGTGCCAATAGAGCAGCGCGATCGGTACGCCGAGCAACGTGGTGCCGATCACAGTCTCGAGGCCAAGCCGCGCGGTGTTGACGAGGACGCGGAAATTGAACGCATCTCCAAAGAAGCGCGCATAGTGCTCGAGAGTTGCTCCGCCGGGACCGGCGAAGCTGAAACCGACGAGAACGGCGAGCGGCGTTGCGAAGAACGCCACGGACAGCAATAGCATCGGTACGACGTATGGGAAGCCGCTCGCCTTCATCATCTCACCTCAACCAGCCACCAGCGCGTCGAACTGGCGAATCCAGTCGGGACGGTGCTTGTTGATCGCGACCCAGTCCGGATAGACCATCGTCTTGATCTGATCGCGGGTGACATAGGCTTCAATGCCGGTCGTTAGCGCGACGTCCTTGTTCGTCGGGAACATCTCCGTCGGTGGCTCCTTAAGCTGATCCTGGGCTGCTTTGGAGATGGCGGCATCCATATAGGCGTATGCCGCATCAAGATTGGCTGTGCCCTTGGTCAGATGGATGTTGACCGGAGCTGCCGGCGATCCGGTTTCCGGGTGGGCAAATTCGGCGTTGAGACCAAGGCTCTTGAGGCGGGCAACATTGCCGGTCGAGCACATGAAGACGGCGATTTCGCCCTGCTGGAATAGCGTCATCTGATGATTGGTGCTGTCGACGACGCCCTTCAGATGCTCCGGATGATCCTTGAACAGCTTGAAGACGGCATCCATGTCGTCGGGACCGGAACCAAAGATCTTGGCGATTTCGGTATAGGCCATGACCGCCGTGTTCGAGGCAAAGCCTGTCCACGATACCTTGCCACTATAGGCCGGGTTCTCGAAGAGATCGCGATAGCCCTTCGGCTTCGGAACGAGATCGGGGTTATAGGCGATGCCGTTGACCTCGATGGTCACGGTCGGCCCATATTCGCCCTGAAACGACGGATCAAGCATTCCCCAGTTCTTGAGCTTGCTCGGATCGATTTTCTGGATCAGATCGTTCTCGATGGCGACGGCCATCTGGCCCGGCGACATCAGCAGCGTGTCATAGGGCGGGTTGCCGGGGCTCGCCATCACCTTTGCGAGCTGGTCCTGCGCGAGGGCCGGTGCGATCGTGAGATCGTAGCCAGCCTTCTGCACCATCGGAGTGAGGACGGTCCGGTAAGCGTCCTCCCAACTGCCTGGGAACGTGGCTGCAACCGCCCCGCCACCCGCAGCGCGCGCGGAAAGAGGAAGCATGGCTGATACGGCAGCGCCGGCGGCCAGAAAGCCGAAGCCACGACGGGTCATCTGAAAATCTTTCATCATCATGTTCACCTCTGTTGATCTGTTTCTTTACGGGGTGCTGTCCGGTTCAGCCGGAAAGGCGTGACACCTTGCAGTGTCGATCTCGGCAAATAATTGCGCTCCCGGCTCGGGGATGGTGGTGGACGGTCCTCTCACCTCGGAGGCGCGCAGACCCGTGCCGTCTTCGAGAACAAGGTCATGAACGAGAGATGGCCCGAGAGGCACGGATATCGTCATGTGCACCGGCAACGCGGTTCCATTCGGCCGCGTCGACAGACGAACCTCTTCAGGCCGGAACGTGATCGTGACCTTCGAACCGATGGTGAAGTTCAGGCGGCGCGGCAGCGCGAGTGTCTTTTCGTTCGCAAGGCCTATCAATGTGGTCTCGCCGTCGAACCGGAGTACTGTTCCATGCAGCAGATTGGCCTGTCCAATGAACGTGTTCACGAAAAGGGTCTTCGGCCGATCGTAGACGGTCATCGGCGTGTCGATCTGCTCGACATGTCCCCTGTTCATAAGCACCAGCCGGTTCGCCAGGCTTTGCGCTTCTTCCTGATCGTGGGTGACGATGAGCGTGGTGATGCCCAGCGTCTTCTGCAGATGAAGCAGTTCGACCTGGAGATCGAAACGCAATGCCCGATCGAGAGCACCGAAGGGCTCGTCAAGCAGCAGAAGTGATGGACGGCCCGCAATCGCTCGCGCAACGGCGACGCGCTGCTGCTGTCCGCCCGACAGCTCCCGCGGCAGGCGGTTGCCATAGCCGCCGAGCCTGACAAGAGACAGCATCTCCTCGACGCGAGCTTTCCGCTCAGGCCGTGGAAGCTGCTGGCAGGCAAGAGGATAGGCGATGTTTTCGGCAACGGTCAGGTGCGGAAACAACGCGTAGTTCTGAAAAACCATGCCGACACCGCGCGACCTGGCGGAGACATTTGCGAGGTCCTTGTCTCCAAGGACAATCTTCCCGGTCTTCGGCTGGATCAGCCCCGCGATCGCGCGCAGGACCGTCGACTTGCCGCAACCGCTTGGACCAAGCAGAGCGACGATCTCACCGGCTTCGATGTCAAACGAAACGTCGCTAACCGCATTCTGCCCACCGTAACTATGCGTGAGGCCGTGAACGCTCAGCCGCTTCCGTCCGACAACATTCTGGGTGTCTGGCATCTGGTTTCCCTGAGGTTGCGACGAGTACACGGATGGATGCGTGCTCTCCGGCATGAGGCGGAGACACGACTTGGAGAGGAGTGTTGCGTCGATCTTGTTCATGAGAGCTGAGGAGCAAGCTGCGTGCCAACTTTCACAACTGGCCATCAATCAGATCATAGTCACCTGAAAACAATGCGATATTTTTGATTTATAAATATTCGAAACTTTATAATTATTATATTTCGTCATCACATTCGAATTTTTAAACAGGAAATATTCCGTCCATCGAGCATATTTATTGAGCATGCCTGTGAGCGTTTTTTGATCGATCGGGCGAGTTGTCCGTTGTCGCGAGACATGGAATTGGGCGCGATCTGCGAACGAAAGGCGCCCACGTGGGTGCCTCGCCGGAACTGCGGTCGCCCGTGATGCCTACAGAATCGGTAATGAGGGTAAAAAATATGCAGATAATGTTCGAAACATAATTCGCACAATTATACGAATTAATGTTCGAATTATTTTTATTCGTAAATATCTATTCAATATCAAATAGATATTACAAATCATCTGCATTTGGCACGGCAATTGCGTGAAAGACCCCGAGAATTCATGAGAACAAAAATGAAAATGGGGATCACATGAAAAGCCTTCAGGGAATTTTTAAAATGGGGCTTGCCGCGACTATCGCCACGCTGATCGCCGTCTCTTTGCAGAGCAGCGCTGGCGGGACAGAGATAGCCCCCGGCACCGATGTTTCAAAGATGCCAGGCGTCGTGCTGACGAAGAAACTGGCTGAAGCCTTGCCGCCGGCCATCAGAACATCTGGCATCCTGAAAGTCGCGACCGACTTGACCCCACCGATCAGCTTCCACGCTGACGACGGCAAACTCGTCGGCATCGACGCAGACATCGCTGCAGCGCTGGGCATCATTCTCGGTGTGAATGTTCAAATGACCGATGTCGGCGCAGGCGCGGCAATCGTCCCATCGATTTTGTCCAAACGGTTCGACATCTCGATTTCCGGGATCAACGACGATCCGGAACTGGAGAAGCAGGTCGACGTCATCGACTACATGTACGATGCGACCACGATCATGACCATCAAGGGCAATCCTCTCGGCATCAAGAGCATGGCCGATTTGTGCGGCAAGAAAGTCGCGGTTCCGGTCGGCACCTTCCAGGCGAAACTGGTCGAAACGGCTTCGGCCAAGTGCCAGGCTCCGATCAATATCATGGCGATCCCGAAGATGCCCGATGTTCTGCAGGCAGTTCGCACCGGTCGGGCCGACGCGACCGTCAACGGCTATGCCACCAGCGTCTACACGACGGAAAACCAGACGGGGAACGGCAAGGGCTTAGAGGCACTTCCCGATATCCGCCTGGCCGTCGGCTACCTCGGCATGCTGACAGCCAAGGACAATCCGCAACTGCGTGACAGCGTCGTTGCCGCCTTGCAGCAGATGGTGGACTCCGGAGCCTACGAGACCATCATGAAGAAGTGGAGCCTCGGACCGCTGGCCGTGAAGACCGTCAAGGTCAACAACGCCGCAAGCATGCCTGTGGATTGACGGCCATGGCGCTGTTCACCGCTCAACCAATCACTCTTTCCCATGCCCCACGCGGCACGCGGCCGATCCAGTGGGGGCAGATCGCAATCGGTGCCATCGCGATAGCTGCGATGGCCTTCTTTGCCCTGATCGTGGCCCAAAGCCAAAGCATTCAATGGTCCGAGATTCCGCATTACCTCGTGCACCCCTCCATCCTGAGCGGCGTCCTGCTGACGCTTGAACTGATGGCAGGTGCCATGGTGTTCGGTACCGCGCTCGGATGCGTGCTTGCCGTGATGGCCACGAGCCAAAACCTGGTCCTCAAGGCCATGGCGGCTGTTTTTGTGTGGTGGTTTCGCGGTGTGCCGCTGATCGTCCAGATATTCTTCTGGTTCAATATCGCTCTCTTCATCCCACAGGTTGGGATAGGGAGCTTCACCATTTCGATCAACGATCTGGTGACGCCTTCGCTCGCAGGGTTTCTGGCGCTCGGGCTGCACGAAGCGGCAAACATGTCCGAGATTATCCGTGGCGGCCTTATGTCCGTCGATCGCGGACAGCGCGATGCGGCCGCCGCATTGGGGTTGAGACCGGTACAGCGGTTGCGCGCAGTTATCCTGCCGCAAGCGGCTCGCCTCATCATTCCCCCAACCGGAAACCAGGCCATCGGCATGCTGAAGGCCAGCGCCATCGTCTCGGTCATCGGCATGCAGGATCTGCTGACGCAGGCGCAGGCGATCTACGCCCGGAACTTCCTGATCATCGAGCTGCTGTTCGTCGCCTCGATCTGGTACCTCACAATCACGTCAGTCGCATCGATCGGCCAGCATTTCCTTGAACAGAGCCTTCAGCCGAAGGGTCACGGCTCTGCAAATAAAGCGCGCGGATGGTGGCGACGCACATCATGAACGCCGCGACATCGACAATCACGCACCGACCAATAGCACCAAGGATCGCCAGTGAAGCGCATCCGATCAGGAAACAGCAAAGGAAACGACATGAAATTGGGAATCGACGGCATAAAGCTGCCTGAGGCGAAGAAGCGTGGCCCGTTGGCAAGTCTTGAGCACGTCAAGGAGCTTGGGCTCGCCGGCATCTTCTTCAGCACGGCGCTGGACATGAGCCCCACGCTCGACCTCGGTGTCCTCAGGGATATCCGTGCGAAAGCCGATGAGCTTGGGCTTTATCTCGAAAGCGGCATCGGCAAGATCAATCCCTATTGCAGCGCCGAGGAACCGGCGCTGCGGGCAGCCGGCGGCGGCGACATCATTGCCGGTTTCACGCGCATGATCGAGGCCAGCGCCGCGATCGGCTGCCATGAGCTCTGGGTCGCACCAGGCAATTTCAAGGGCGAATATCGCGGCCGGCTGGCCAATGACCGCTTCCGCACCGACGTGACCTGGGAGGAGCAGTTGCTCGGGATGGAAAATGTCCTCCGGAAGCTCGCGCCCGTTGCCCGCGCCCATGGCACCCACATGAACATCGAGACCCATGACGAGATCACCTCTTTTGAGATCTTGCGATTGATCGAGAAGGTTGGCGCCGATTGCGTCGGCGTCGTCTTCGACACGGCAAACGGCCTGCAGCGCGGAGAACATCCGGTCTTCGCAGCCAAGCGCCTGGCTCCCTATATCCGCCAGACGCATATCAAGGATGCCTATGTCGGCCGTGCTTCAGGCGGTCTCGACTTCCAGACCAGACCCGTGGGCGGCGGTATCGTCGATTTCGCGACGATCCTTCCGATCCTTGCAGAAGCCAATCCTGCCCTGAACCTGTCGCTGGAGGTTGCCCAGTCTGTCGACGACAAGCCCCGCAAGGCCAATCCTCGCCAGTGCATTGAGATCGACGACCCAATCTGGAGGGCCGGCCACCCAGACCTGTCACTGGGCGAACTAGGTGCCTACATGGCCATGGTCGATACTTACGAAAAGCGGGTCGCATCCGGTGAGGTTCCGAATTGGGAAGCCTACGAAAGCTCCCAGTACGGCTACCCGACCTACGAAAGCCAATCCTATGGTTTCAATGAGACGATCGGCTTCATCAAACGATCGGCCAGCCACATCGAGGCGCTTTGCGCGGAAAAGGGGATCGTCTTGTCTTCGTCGGCAACGAAACAGAAGGCGGCCTAGTCTTGAGATACAAAGCGCTGGCGGAAATTTCCGCCAGCGTTTCCAATTCGCGTTGCCGTCCAAATTCACAGGTTGCGCAGAAACATTCTTATGGAAATAATTACAGTGCAAAGATATTCAGTGCGGCGGGTTACCGGACACGCAAGAAATGCTGAGGCTTGAAGTGGTGAAGGCAATGAGGAAGACGCGCCGTCAAAGCGCCAAGGCGATCCCGGCGGGCAACGGGTTGGCGGATAGTGCCGATAACAACGATGACGTTTCGGAGCGAATTCGTGCCACGCTGGCAGCCGCCATCGGCGAAGGTGCACTCAAGCCGGGCACGAAGATTCTGGAAGAGGCAATCGCAGAGCATTTCGGCGTCAGCCGAACGGTTGTGCGCGGTGCGCTTGGCGTTCTTGAAAGCGACCATCTCCTGGAACGGAAGAGAAATCGCGGCACCTTCGTCGCGGAGCCAAGCATCGCGCAGGCCAGGAACCTGTTCGAGGCGCGCCGAAAGCTCGAGGGACTTCTGCTGGAACTCGTGATTGCGCGGGCGACCACCGAACAACTGGATGCGCTTCAGAAGCTGACGGACGAGGAAGAGCACATCCATCACCATGGCGATGAGAAGTCCAAAACGGTTCTCTCCGGCAAGTTTCACATAGTGCTCGCCGAAACCGCTGGAAATCCTGTGCTGACGGAAATGCTTTCGAAGATCGTCGCACGGCTCTCACTGGTCATGGCCTTGTACGAGGAAGAGCCCAAGGACGACTGCGGCGCGGATCATCACCGCATGATCGTCGCAGCCTTGAAGGCTAAGGACTTGGCCAAGGCGCAGCAACTGATGGATCACCACTTGGTTGATATCGAGGGCCGCGTGCGGCTGACTGAAGGGCAAGGCGATCGGCATACCTTCCTTGCGGTGTTGGAGAGCTTCTCCTGATCACACAAAGGTGGCATCCAACGCCGCGCACGATGGGAAAACATAGGGAATTTCAAGGCCGTTTTGTTAAGTCATTGCAGTCATGTGAGAGTCTATGATCTGCTGGGCATCGACGTTGATATTAACAATCGAGATAGGACGGGATCCATGGCGAGACGTGGAACCGATCGCCTGGCAAGTGACCGCTTTGGGTGACACACGCGTCCCGCTTAGTGGCAGCCATGAGGGCGCATAGCCGCTAGATCGAACTGCTAAAACTGGAAACATTTTCCCCTATAGGTGCGGTCGCGGGGTCGCATTCGGTCAAATCTCTACATGCTCCGCTAGTTCCAGCGCATCCTCGATGTCCACACCAAGGTACCTGACCGTGTTCTCGATCTTGGTATGTCCGAGCAGGATCTGGATCGCACGAAGATTGCCCGTCGCTTTGTAGATCATCGCGGCCTTCGTGTGTCAAAGCGAGTGTGTGCCGTAGTCTTCGCGTCTTAGCCCGATTGCAGTCACCCACTCATCGACCAATCGGGCATACTGGCGAGTGCTGAGATGATCGACTCGACTGGGAAAGGCGTAGTCATCAATTGTTCC
>NZ_BAYX01000013.1 GCF_000696095.1 Rhizobium rhizogenes NBRC 13257
ATTGAATGGCAGTGAAAATCGTCCTCTTAAGCGGGCTTTTTCGGATTCATTTTACGAGTCATCGGGGAATCCACCTTCCTATAAAGGACGAAGATTGCGGAATCGGGTTTCCCTACCGAATACACCGCCGGTCAGCGCCGCCAATTGCCAGTTTCTCAGCTAAGACCTAATAGAAAGTCCCAAGCAATAGAGGAGCGGACAATGCTGGTCCTTAATGAAGAGCAGACACGTACGGCGCTGGCCTGGCCGGCACTGATCGAGGCGATCGCCTCCATGTTTACCGGCGACTGCGTCATGCCGGTCAGGCATCACCATGATATGGAGGTGCCGGGCGAAAGCGAAGCGACCCTGCTTTTGATGCCAGCCTGGCTGCCGGGACAATATATGGGCGTAAAGATGGTCTCGGTCTTTCCCGATAATGCCACCCGCGCCCTGCCGGCGATCTTCGGCACCTATCTGCTGTCCTCCGGCAAGACCGGTGAGATGCTGGCGGTAATCGACGGCGGCGAGCTGACGGCACGACGCACAGCGGCCACTTCGGCGCTGGCGGCGCGCTATCTTGCGCGCACGGATGCCGAGAAGCTGCTGGTCTGTGGGTCGGGGCGGCTGTCGCTCAATCTGATCCAGGCGCATGCCGAAGGACGGAGCCTGAAGCGGATCGGCATATGGGGCCGCGATCACGACAAGGCGGCAGACATCGCCGGCCAAGCGCGGGCTCTTGGTCTGGATGTCATCGCCGTCACCGATCTCGAGTCCGCCGCCCGCAGCGCCGACATCATTTCCTGCGGGACATTGTCGAGCACGCCCCTGATCAAGGGCGAATGGCTGAAGCCCGGCGCGCATCTCGATCTCGTCGGCGGTTTCAAGCCGGACATGCGCGAGACCGACGACGCCGCGATCCGACGCGCAGAGGTTTTCGTCGATACGCGCGCCGGCGCTATGAAGGAAGCCGGCGATATCGTGCAGCCGTTGAAGAGCGGCGTGCTGACGGAGGATGCCATCCGCGCCGAACTCAGCGAGCTCGTTCGCGAAACAAAGTCGGGACGCGCGAACGACGCCGACATCACCCTGTTCAAATCGGTGGGCGCGGCACTCGAGGATCTCGCCGGCGCAATTCTGGCCTATGAATATGCGCGGGGCAGGCAGGCGTGACATCCATGACGCCTCCGCTGCCCGAGCTGCCGGTCTCGCATGTGCTGGCCGATATCGGCACGGCCCTTGGCCGAGAGCGGCGCGCGGTGCTGTCCGCACCGCCCGGCGCTGGCAAGACGACGCTGGTGCCGCTTTACCTGTTGGGCCAGAGCTGGCGCGGCGACGGCAAGATCATCCTGCTGGAACCACGACGGCTGGCGGCAAGGGCGGCGGCGGCGCGCATGGCCTCACTGCTCGGCGAAGAGGTTGGTGGTACCGTCGGCTACCGGATGCGGCTCGACAATCGCATTTCGGCAAAGACGCGCATCGAAGTGGTGACCGAGGGCGTGTTCGCGCGGATGATTCTCGACGATCCCGAACTTGCCGGCGTCTCCACCGTCATCTTCGATGAATTCCACGAGCGATCACTGGATGCGGATTTCGGCCTGGCGCTGGCGCTCGACGTGCAATCGGCCCTATGCGAGGATCTGCGTATCCTGGTGATGTCGGCGACGCTTGATGTCGAACGGGTAGCAGTGCTGCTTAACCATCCACCTGTGATCGAAAGCATGGGCCGCGGTTTTCCGATCGACATCCGCCATCAGGACCGGCCGGCCGGAGAGCGGATCGAGGATACGGTGACACGGGCGATCCTCGACGCGCATGCGACGGAACAGGGCTCGATCCTCGCCTTTCTGCCGGGACAGGCGGAAATCACCCGTACGGTCGAAAGGCTTGAAAACCGATTGCCATCGGAGACGGTCATTGCGCCGCTTTATGGCAATCTCGGTCAGAAGGAGCAGGACGCGGCGATCCGCCCGGCGCCCAAGGGCACGCGCAAGGTGGTGCTGGCGACCTCAATCGCCGAGACCTCCATCACCATCGACGGCGTCAGGATCATCATCGACAGCGGCCTGCAGCGGTTACCCGTCTTCGAGGCCTCGACCGGCATCACCCGGCTGGAGACGGTACGCGTATCGCGAGCCTCCGCAGACCAGCGGGCCGGCCGTGCCGGACGAACCGAGCCCGGCACTGCGATCCGGCTGTGGCATCCCGGCCAGACGGCAGCGCTGCCGGCCTTCACGCCGCCGCAGATCCTCTCCAGCGATCTCTCAGGGCTAGCGCTCGATCTTGCCCATTGGGGCGTGCAGGACCCCGCCACGCTTGCCTTTGTCGATCAGCCGCCGGCAACCACACTCAATGAGGCGCGCGTGCTGCTGCGGCAGCTGGGGGCGCTGGACGCCGAGAACGGCTTAACGACGCGCGGGAAGCTGATGCGCGATCTGGCCTTGCCGCCCCGGCTGTCGGCCATGGTGATCTCGGCAGCGGAATTCGGCCAGGCGCGAGAGGCTGCAATGCTCGCCGTGTTGCTGACGGAACAGGGACTAGGGGGGGCGAGCGTCGATCTGGAAGAACGACTCAGGCGGTTCAAGACGGAAAAGGGCGAGCGGGCCGAGGCGGCGCGCCGACTGGCCGGAAGGCTGGCGATGGCGGCAGGCGGCGGCAAGACCACGACTGCGGGTGCGCCGATATTGGCCGGCTCCCTGTTGCTGCATGCTTTCCCGGATCGCATTGCCCTGCAGCGCGGCGGCCGTGGGCGCTTCGTCATGGCGAACGGGCGAGGCGCCGAACTGCCGGAGACGGAGCGGCTGGCCGGCTCGCAGATGCTGGTGATCGCCGATCTGACCGGCCGGGCCGCGCAAGCCCGTATCCTGGCCGCGTCCGAGATTTCGCGGGGGGATGTCGAAGAGCATCTGCCGGGCGAAATCCGCACGGAAGACCAAAGCGTCTTCGACAAGGCGAGCCGGCAGGTGCGCGCGCGCCGCGTCACCCGGCTCGGCGCCATCATCTTTGAAGAGACACCCTTGCCGCGCCCATCGGGGGAAAAGGCAGCAAGAGCCTTGGCCGAGGGCATTCGCGAGCTCGGGATCGGCGTGCTGCCGTTTTCCAAGGACGCAAATCAATTGCGGGACCGGATCGACTTCCTACACCGTACGATCGGCGAGCCCTGGCCCGATGTCAGCGATGACGCCCTGCTCTTGCGGCTCGAAGACTGGTTCACGCCCTTCCAGACGGATGCGCGCGGCCTTTCCGATATTTCCCTCGGTGGGCTCTCCAATGGATTGATGTCGCTGGTGCCGCACGAGCTGCAACGCGACCTTGGCCGGATGGCGCCGACGCATTTCGAGGCACCGACCGGTCAGCGTCACCCGATCCAATATGAAGGAGAGGAGCCGCTGTTGACGATTCGCGTACAGGAACTCTTCGGGCTGAAGCAGCATCCGACGATCGGCGGCGGTCGCTTGCCGCTGGTGCTGGAGCTGACGTCGCCGGCACACCGGCCCATCCAGACGACGCGCGACCTGCCGGGTTTCTGGGCGGGATCGTGGAAAGACGTGCGCGCCGACATGCGCGGGCGCTATCCGAGGCACCCCTGGCCGGAAGATCCGGCGGAGGCCTCGCCGACGACACGAACCAAGCCGAGGGGAACCTGAACATGGCCAGTTTCTTCAGAGGATTGGACAAGATCGCGATCGCGGACGCCAAGCTGCAGGACGATTATCACACCAGCCGGCGGCTGAGATTGCAGACATTGGTGCGCCTGCGCTGGCTCGCGGTCGGCGGCCAGACGGCAACGGTGATGATCGTCGCCTTCTGGCTGAAATTTCCGATGCCGCTATTGGCCTGCTGCGTGCTGATCGCCTGCCTTGCCTGGATCAACTTCTTCCTGACCCTGCGTTACCCGCCGACGCACCGGCTGGAGCCGCCGGCCGCCTTTGCACTGCTCGGCCTTGACCTTCTGCAACTCTGTGGGCTGCTGTTGATTACCGGCGGACTTGCCAATCCGTTCTCGGCGCTGGTCTGCGTGCCGGTCATTATCTCGTTTGCCTCGCAGCCGATCCGCTACAGCATGGTGCTGATCGTGCTGGCGATGATCTGCATCACCGGTCTTGCCTTTTCGCCCTTTCCCCTGCCCTGGTATGGCGGCGTCGAAGTGAACGTCCATAGCGTCATGCAGCTCGGCGTGTGGTGCTCGATTGCCTCGACCATGGCCTTTGCCGCCTTCTATGCCTATCGCGTCTCCATGGAGGCATCGCAGCTCGCCGATGCGCTGGCGGCGACGGAACTGGTATTGCAGCGGGAAAAGCATCTGTCGCAGCTAGACGGGCTGGCGGCGGCCGCTGCCCATGAGCTCGGCACGCCGCTTGCGACCATCAGCGTCGTTGCCAAGGAGATGGAGCGCGAACTCAAAGAGGACGACCGCTTCCGCGAGGACGTGGCGCTGCTGCGCAGCCAGAGCGAACGCTGCCGGGATATCCTGCGGCGGCTGACGACGCTGTCGGCCGAAGACGAGGCGCATATGCGACGACTGACGCTGTCGTCGATGATGGAAGAGGTCATCGCGCCGCATCGGGAATTCGGTATAAAACTGGAGCTGATCGAAAAGAGCCCGAGGGCCGGCGAACCGGTGCTCAACCGCAATGCCGGCATCATGTACGGGCTCGGCAATCTCATTGAAAATGCCGTCGATTATGCGCGCAAGACCGTGACCGTCACGGTGGAGTACGACCCGGCCTTGCTCATCATCATCATCGAGGACGACGGCAACGGCTATGCACCCGACATCCTGACGCGGATCGGCGAGCCCTACGTCACGACGCGGCAGCGCGACGACACGGCCGGCGGCCTCGGGCTTGGACTGTTCATTGCCAAGACCCTGCTGGAACGCTCGGGCGCGGCCATTTCCTTCGGCAATCGCGATCCGGAGACGCCGGGCGCCCGTATCCGCGTCGAATGGCCGCGCGTTTTGATCGACAGTAATTCGACAAAATGAGTTTCACGGCTTAAAACACCGGTCGTTAAAATCAGTAGGACTTGTGCAGGCGGGATGCCGCCGGGATTGAAGATGATGACGGATAAAGAGCTTGCCGATCCCCACGCTGGGGCCAAGGATATTGCGGACCATATCGGCCCGGATGCGACATTGCTGATCGTCGATGACGACGGACCCTTTCTGCGCCGTCTGGCGCGCGCCATGGAGACGCGCGGCTTCACGGTCGAGACGGCGGAATCAGTGGCGGAAGGCGTCGCCAAATCCAAGGTCACTCCACCAAAATATGCCGTCGTCGACCTTCGCCTCGGCGACGGCACCGGCCTCGAGGTCATCGAGGCGATCCGGCAGCGGCGCGACGACACACATATCGTCGTCCTGACCGGCTACGGCAATATAGCAACGGCGGTTACCGCTGTGAAGCTCGGCGCGCTCGATTATCTCGCCAAGCCGGCTGACGCGGACGATGTCTATGCGGCGCTGACGCAGCGGCCGGGCGAAAAGGCCGAAGTGCCGGAAAATCCGATGTCGGCGGATCGGGTTCGCTGGGAGCATATTCAGCGCGTCTACGAAATGTGCGAGCGCAACGTTTCCGAAACGGCCCGCCGCCTCAACATGCATCGCCGCACACTGCAACGCATCCTCGCCAAGCGCGCGCCGAAATAACCATCATTCAGGTGAAAAATCCTTGCCCGTCGCCCATTCGGCCAATAACAGCCGCTGGGCGGCGGCGCGGGAGAAGTTCAGCGTCACCGACTTGCGCGTCGCCGGAGCCAAGCGATGCTCGGGCGCCTCGCGGATCATATGCGCGCCATAGCCGTCCGACAGGAACAGCCCGCAATCTTCGGGGAAGATATCGAGCGGCACGTCCTTATGGGTCGCGAAGAACAGGCGGTCGCAATGCTGACGATAATCCGGCCATTTGCGATCGACGCGGAAGTCCTCGATCGAGGTCTTGATCTCGATGATCCAGATCTCGCCCTTTTCCGACAGGGTGATGAGATCGGCCCGGCGGCCGCTTGCGAGCGGCAACTCCGGCAAGATGGCGTGACGCATCTCATGCAGTAATAGTTGCACGCCCCGACGTACAAGCATCGCCCGTTCCGACTGGCGGCCATCTATTAACGGATTATTATTGTAAACATTCAAAATCGTCATGAATTGCCTCGGGAACCGGCAAGAAACGTTGCAAAAAAGCCATGTCCCTTTAATTTGCGCAGCAGCGCCATTGAACTAGGAGCGCTGCCGCTTGCAAAGCAAAGTTTAATGGAAAATAAACCATATTCAAAGATGGTGAATACCATCCCATTCCCTGCCACAACGCACCAAGAGACTTCCATGCTCACCCGCAATGCTATCACCGCACTGGGCCTCGTCGCGACGCTCGCTATGGCTGGCTATGCCACCACGGCCGCAGCCACGCCGACCGCCACAGCCAATTCCGCAACCGAGACCGTAAAGTCCTTCGATGGTGATTACGGCGTGATCAGTGACAACGGCTACCAGCTGCCGGCGATCCCGATCCAGAAGGTGAAGCCGCAGTTCCGCCGCCAGATCGTGGCCTACCAGTCCAATGAGGCTGAAGGCACGATCATCGTCAACACGCGCGAGCGCCATCTCTATTATATCCTCGGCAACGGCGAAGCGATGCGCTACGGCATCGGCGTCGGCAAGCAGGGTTTCTCCTGGTCCGGCACCGCCTATGTCGCCTGGAAGCAGGAATGGCCGACTTGGCATCCGCCGAAAGAAATGGCAGTGCGCCGTCCGGAAATCGCGAAATATGTCGACGGCGGCATGAACCCGGGTCTCTCGAACCCGCTCGGTGCCCGCGCCATGTATCTCTACAATGAAAAGGGCCAGGACACGCTGTTCCGCCTGCACGGCACGCCGGAATGGGCCTCGATCGGAACCGCTGCTTCCTCGGGCTGCATCCGTCTGATCAACCAGGACGTCATCGATCTCTACAGCCGCGTTCTGCCGGGTCACAGCACCAAGGTCGTCGTGATCCAGTAATTGCTGGCAATCGGAATTTGAAAAGGCCGCCGGATATCGATCCGGCGGCCTTTTTGTTTGTACCCGAATGGTGGACGCAGGCCTATACGGCCTGCTTCGCCTTCAGTTCGATGCGGCGGCGGTGCAGGACCGGCTCGGTATAGCCGTTCGGCTGTTCGCGGCCTTTGAGCACGAGCTCGAGCGCGGCCTGGAAGGCAACCGAGCCATCGAAATTGCCGGCCATGGCGATGTAGAGCGGGTCACCGGCATTCTGCTGGTCGACCACGGTGGCCATGCGCTTCATCGTCTCAACAATCTGCGCCTCGGTGATGACCTTGTGGTGCAGCCAGTTGGCCATGTGCTGCGCCGAGATGCGCAGCGTGGCACGATCCTCCATCAGGCCGATATTGTTGATATCCGGCACCTTCGAGCAGCCGACGCCCTGATCGACCCAACGGACGACATAGCCGAGGATGCCCTGGCAATTATTGTCGATCTCGTGCTGGATCTCTTCCGGCGTCCAGTTCGGGCGCGAGGCGACCGGCACGGAGAGGATATCGGAAAGCTTGGCGCGGACGCGGCTCTTCAGGGTCTGCTGGACATTGGCAACATTGACCTTGTGATAATGCATGGCATGCAGTGTCGCGGCCGTCGGCGACGGCACCCAGGCGGTGTTGGCGCCGGCTTTTGGATGGGCGATCTTCTGTTCCAGCATCGCCGCCATCAGGTCCGGCATGGCCCACATGCCCTTGCCGATCTGCGCATGGCCGGAAAGGCCGCATTCCAGGCCGATATCGACGTTCCAGTTCTCGTAGGCCGCGATCCAGGCGGCCTGCTTCATGTCGCCCTTGCGGATCATCGGGCCGGCTTCCATCGAGGTATGGATCTCGTCGCCGGTGCGATCAAGGAAGCCGGTATTGATGAAGACGACGCGCTCGCTGGCGGCGCGGATGGCTTCCTTGAGGTTGACCGTGGTGCGGCGCTCCTCGTCCATGATGCCCATCTTGATGGTGTTGCGCGGCATGCCGAGCACGTCTTCGACCCGCGAGAAGATCTCGACGGCGAAGGCGACTTCTTCCGGCCCATGCATCTTCGGCTTGACGACATACATCGAGCCGGCGCGGGAATTCTTGCGGCGGCCTTTGGGGCCGACGTCATAAAGCGCGATCAGACCGGTGATCATGGCATCCATGATGCCTTCCGGCACTTCGTTGCCGTCACGGTCGAGGATCGCCGGATTGGTCATCAGGTGACCGACATTGCGTATCAGCATCAGCGAGCGGCAATGCAGCTCGAAGCTGGCACCATCGGGTGCCGTATAGGTCACATCGGGATTGAGGCGGCGCGTGAAGGTCTTGCCGCCCTTGGCGACTTCCTCCGTCAGGTCGCCCTTCATCAGGCCGAGCCAGTTGCGATAGACCTCCGCCTTGTCCTCGGCATCGACGGCGGCGATGGAATCTTCGCAGTCCATGATCGTGGTGATCGCTGATTCCAACCGGACATCGGAAATATGCGCCGGATCGACCTTGCCGATATCAGTACTTGGATCGAGGACGATCTCGATATGGATGCCATTGTTCTTCAGGAGAATATGTGAGGGTGCAGCGACATCGCCGAGATAACCGGCGAAATGCCTTTCGTCGGTAAGAGCGACAGTGCCGCTCTTCGTCGCAATCGCCAGAACTCCACCCTTAACGGCAAAGCCCGTGACGTCCTTCCAGCTGGCATCGCTAAGCGGCACAGCAGCGTCGAGGAAATCGCGCACCCAGGCGATGACCTTCTCGCCGCGCTTCGGATTGTAGCCTTTGCCCTTCTCGGCGCCATCAGTTTCGGGGATGGCGTCGGTGCCGTAGAGCGCATCATAGAGCGAACCCCAGCGCGCATTGGCGGCGTTCAGTGCATAGCGGGCGTTCATGACGGGAACGACGAGCTGCGGGCCGGCGATGGAGGCGATTTCGGTGTCGACATTGGCGGTCGAAACCGTGAAGGCCGGGCCTTCGGGAATGATGTAGCCGATCTCGCGCAGGAAGGCTTCGTAGGCGGCGAGATCCGCCGGTGCGCCGTTCTTGCGATACCAATCGTCTATCGCCGCCTGCATCCGGTCGCGCTTGGCAAGCAGCTCGCGGTTCTTCGGAGCAAGGTCATGGACGATCGCCGAGAAACCGGCAAAGAAGGTATCCGCGTCGACGCCGGAGCCCGGCAGGGCCTCCTTGACGAGGAAATCATACAGGACCGGTTCGATCTGAAGCCCGTTTTTCTCGATGCGGCTCATACACTCAACTCCTCACGGCCGTTCAACGGCTCAATTCTGACATGGTGCCACTTTGCGGGCGGTTTCGCCTTCCGTCAATTTGGCAATAGTTCGAAAGATTTATGCAATTTTGGAAACAATCAATCCACGGCGATTCGCGGCCTGCCGCTGGCCGTCGCGATAAAGCGAGCTTCGATCAGCTTGCGATTGCCCTCGACCTCCGGCGCATCGACCTGCTCATCCACGGCAATGACCGGATCGACGGCACCGTTCAGCCGTGCCTGCGCCATCGCGACCGCGATCGACCGTTCCCGCGCCATGGAGAAACTCTTCTCTTCGTCGGTAAACCGCAAGGTCTCGCCAGCGCCGTTCAGCACATAGATGCCGTCCTCCGGCATGGTGACGAAGACGGTGGCGCTGGTGCGGACCTGGCCGACAACAGCGCCGATGGCGTTGGCGACATCTGAATCAGCAGGGATGGCGCTCTCGCTCGCCAGCATCGCGGCGATGGCGGGATAATAGACCGGAGCGGAAGCGCCGAGGCCGACCAGGGGACGATCGAGCGAAACGGCAAAACGGGCGATGCCCGGGGCACGACGAAGAGCGCGATCGATCGAGATCGACTTGGCCGGATCGAGATCGGCAACGCCATCCTCGGCAAGGCAGGCGGCCAGAATGACATCGGCGGACTGGCGGGTCAGCCGATCGACGATCTTTTGTGCCAGTTCCTCCACGGATGCCGCGATCGGGCGACCGGAACCGTCCTTCATCCGCATTGCCAGCGCGAGGCCGAGCCGCGCGGCTTCCCCGTTCCACTGGCTCTGCCGGCCGAGCACATGCATGGCATCCGATGGCGTCAGGCCGCTAAGGTGCACGAGACCGCGCGCCACCAGCCGATCCAGCGTCGCCTTCTGCGAGGTCGAGGTCAGAAGTTGGTCGAGGGCCAGGGGCGCGGCACCGATCTTGTCGAACAGCGCCTGTTCCAGCGGTGTGAGCCCGCTTGCCAGATGATCCGGCACACCGGTACGCACGGCAAAGCGGCCGGCGTTGCGGCCGAGATGCGGCGCGCGCAGCTGCTGTTCCAGCACGGCAATGATGCTCTCGCTGTGCGTATGGGCGACAAGGCTGAGCGGCAGCAGGCGGCGCGGCCCAAGCTCGAAGCCGGCGACAAGGCCGCGATCGTTGATCTTCACCTCGGAATCGCCGCCGAGCCCATAGGTACGCATGGCAACCGCTTCGACCATGGTGCGATAACCGCCAACCACGGCGCCATCGGCATCGAGCCGCGGCCGGCCGGCCTCCATGACGGCGACATCGGTGGTGGTGCCGCCGATATCGGACACCACGGCATTGTCGAGACCGGTCAAGTAGCGCGCGCCGACAAGGCTTGCCGCCGGACCGGAGAGGATGGTTTCGATCGGGCGGAGCTTGGCTTCAGCGGCCGAGATCAGCGCACCGTCGCCGCGCACCACCATCATTGGCGCCGAGATGCCGCGCGCGGCGAGAAACCCTTCACAGGCGCCGACCAGCCGGTCGATCATCGAGACAAGGCGCGCATTGAGCAACGTCGTCAGCGCCCGGCGCGGACCGCCGAGCTTGGAGGAGAGTTCGTGGCTGCAGGTAACCGGCAGATGCGACAGCTCGCGAATGGCATCGCGCACACGGATTTCATGCGCCGGATTCCGCACAGCGAAATAGCCGGCGATAGCGAAGGACGAAACATTCTTCGAAAGCTCCGGTAGAGCCTCTTCCAAGGCCGTCAGATCGAGCGGGCTCTCATTGCCGTGGACATTGTGCCCGCCGGGCAGGAACAGCACGGGATCGGATCCTAACGCATCGACCAGGCCATCGCGCTTCAGATCATCAGGCCCGAAGCCGATCATCACCAGCCCGGCGCGGCCACCCTGTCCTTCGACCAGCGCATTGGTGGCAAGCGTCGTTGACAGCGATACCAGGCCGATGGCGGAAACCGGAACACCGGCCTTGGCGATGACCGTATCGACGGCGCCGGCAATGCCGACGGCCAGATCATGCCGCGTAGTCAGCGACTTCGCCTTGGCGACGATGCCATCGATTTCATGAAAGAGAACGGCATCGGTATAGGTTCCACCCGTGTCGATGCCGAGCAGGAAGTGAGATGTCACGCTAATATCTAACCTTTTGAACGGAAGGTGACCTGTTATTGCACCCTTCCCGCCTGGCCCGCTAGCTGCGAAGCGGCAAAAACAATCCTACCGTCTCGTTACCCGCATCGGCAGTCCGCCTTGCGGCTGTGTCGTCAGTTTCTGCACCGGCCATGGATTGGTCTCGTCAGTGAGATCGAAGCGGAAGCGGTGCATCATCACGGCAAGGGCGATGACGGCCTCCTGCAGGGCGAAGGTGGCGCCGATGCAGACGCGCGGGCCGGCACCGAAGGGCAGGTACTGGAAGCGGTTGATCTTGCCGCGATTCTCCGGAAGGAAGCGTTCGGGCATGAAGGCGCGCGGCTTATCCCAATAAAGCGCGTGACGATGGAGCGTCCAGGGCATGATCAGCACCGTGACCCCGGCCGGGATCTCGACACGCTCGCCACTGGGGCTTGTCCATTCATCATCGGCGATGGAGGCGCGGTTGATAGAGGGGGCCGGCGGATAGAGGCGCATCGCCTCCTCGAAGGAGGCGCGGACATTCGGCATCAGGTCAAGCCAGGCGACGGGCTCGGCGCCGGTGGCAAGCACCCGGTCGATTTCCGTCTCCATGGCCTCACGAATATGCGGGCAATTGGCGACGCAGTAGAGCGTCCAGGCGAGCGCGCGGGCCGTCGTCTCATGACCGGCGCCGATGAAGGTGAGGATATTGTCCTCGATCTCCTCCATGGTCAGGCCGTCGGGGCCGGTCTTTTCCAGGAGCAGCGTCAGGAAGTCGTCGGGTGCAGACGCACGATCCTTCCGCATCTTGTCGAGGCGGAGGTTCATCGTATCGCGGACGATACCGCGAAACTTGTCGAGCACCTTCTGGCCGCCGATGCGGGTGACGCGCGGCACCCAGGAGGGCGCCCGCAGGAGGTCCATCGGATCGACGCGACCCATACGATGCAGCAGCTGGTTGACGTCATCGGCGAAACTGGCGCCTTCCGTGACGATCTCACCGGAAAACAGCGTCTCGGCGAGAATGGCAAAGGTAAGCTCGGTCATATCGACAGCGATATCGAAGACCTCACCCTCGCTGCCGACATCCTCGTATTTGCGGACGTAATCTTCGCTCTGGCTCAGCATCTGACCGGCAAAGCCCTGGGCGTGGCGCGGCGTGAAGACCGGGGCGACGGCCTTGCGCGAGCGCTTCCAGACCGGCCCTTCCGCCGTCAGCAGGCCATCGCGCAGGATCGGCCGGAGTATGAGCTGGCGGATATCGGACATGCGGTAATTGGCGGCATTGTCGACCAGCACATGCTTGATCAGGCCGGGATCGTTGACAATCAACGTACGCTCGCGAATGAAGCGCGTCATGATCCAGGGCAGCGTATAGGAGGGTTCGCCCCATAATTCGAGCGGATTGCGCAGGATGGTGCGGATGATCGTCAGCCGCGACGGCGGCACGGTGCGCGGGATCGGGGCCGGCGGAGAAAAGGCTTCCGAGATCATATCCATGAGATCAAATCTCCTCGAAAACCTTATTTTCTCGACAGTTTCGAAGTCTAGAGCAGCGACTTCAGGTCGTCCAGCTTATCATTGATAAGCCATCCATAGTAATTTTCTTCCGGCCAGACCGGCTGGCTCGCGCCCCGGTTCCTGGCGGCGAGTGCTGCGGCGCGCTGGCGAGAATTGCCGACATTATAGAGCGTCGCCGTGAGGCCGGGATTGCCGGAGATATCCATGCCGGCGATCGAGCGGTAATCGTCGATCGACTTGCGGATCGAGCCGGCGACGAAGGCGAGCGAAAGGTCCGGATCCATGATCGCCTTGTAGACGCCGCTAGCATCCTTCTCGTCCAGCTTCGCAATGCCCGAGGTGGAGCTGACGAGATCGGAAAGCTCCAGAGCAGTCAGGGGATTGATCTGGCCGAGGCCGAAGGTCTGGCCGGCATAGAAGGGCTGGAAGAACACCGCGCTGAAACGATTGTCGGGGAAGGATTTGCCGTCGACCTTCTTGCCTCGGAAAGCACTGTCCCAGACATCTTCGCGGCAGGTCCAGAGGCTGTAGGAATCCCTTTTGCTCTTGCAGACGTCGAATTGCGGCCGGGCGACGAAATCGTCGATATTTTCGCCGCTATAGGCAAAGCGGAAACTCTGGCCGGCATAGGAGGCGGCCTTGACGTAGTACGACTGCAGGCCGTCATAGGCATCGACATTATAGGTATGCTCGCCGACCAGCGCGCCGATGATGTGGATCGGATCGATGCCATAGGCGCGCGCCGTCGACTTGATTTTCGACATCAGCCGGCTGTCGGTCGCCAGCAGTTCGCGGACCTTCTGGTATTTCCGGTCGAAGGTCGAGTTCGTGCCCCTCGTGCGACGCACGGAGGCGCCGGGGATCGCCGGCTGCTCGGCATTGCGGTTGCCCGGCGGCACCATGGTCGCCGCATCGGCATAGGCCGGTATCCAGGAAAGGCTGACGAGCGCCAGAAGAAGGGGGATCAGTATGCGTCGCACGATGGCTGCCCTATCGAAGTTTCATCCGATGCTTCCATGCGGCTGCCTGACGGACAATCTTGGCCGAATAAAGCCAAGTCACACAAAGAAACGGGCCCCTAACTAAAAAGTTAACGGCCCGCTGTCGAGTGATTAATATTTCAAGATGCCGCAGCCGGCATCGGTCGCGCTAAAGAATGAAGCGCGACAGGTCGGTATTGTTGGCGAGGTCGCCGACATGCTCGCGGACATAGGCGGCATCGATGGTCACCGATACGCCGGCGCGGTCCGAGGCATTGTAGGAAATTTCATCCAATACCCGCTCCATCACCGTCTGCAGACGGCGGGCGCCGATGTTCTCGACGGTGGAGTTGAGATGCACGGCGACATCAGCGAGCGCATCGATGGCGTCGTCGGTGAAATCGAGCTTCAGGTCTTCCGTCTCCATCAGCGCCTTGTACTGGCGGATGAGGCTGGCTTCCGGCTCGGTCAGGATGCGGCGGAAGTCCTCCTTGGTCAGCGGCCGGAGCTCGACGCGGATCGGCAGGCGGCCCTGCAATTCCGGCAGAAGATCCGAAGGCTTCGACACATGGAACGCGCCGGAGGCGATGAAGAGAATATGGTCGGTCTTGACCGGGCCATACTTGGTCGAAACCGTCGTGCCTTCGACCAGCGGCAGCAGGTCGCGCTGCACGCCTTCGCGCGAAACGCCGGCACCCATGCCACCGTCGCGGGCCGCGATCTTGTCGATTTCGTCGAGGAAGACGATGCCGTCATCCTCGGCGGAGCGCACGGCTTCGCGCTGGATCGCCTCATTGTCGATCAGCTTGTCGGATTCGTCGCGCACCAGTTCCTTATAGGAATCCTTGACCGTGGTGCGGACCTTCTTGGTGCGGCCGCCCATGGCCTTGCCGAACATTTCGGAGAGGTTGAGCACGCCGATATTGGCACCGGGCATGCCGGGGATCTCGAAACCGCCGGGCATGCCGGAGCCGGTGTCGGCCACTTCGATATCGATTTCCTTGTCGTCGAGCTGGCCGTCGCGCAGCTTCTTGCGGAAGCTGTCGCGCGTTGCCGGCGAGGCGGTCGCGCCGACCAGGGCATCGAGCACACGTTCCTCGGCGCTCATATGCGCCTTGGCCTGTACCTCGGCGCGCTTCTTTTCACGCACCAGGCCGATGCCGACTTCGACGAGATCGCGGATGATCTGTTCGACGTCGCGGCCGACATAGCCGACCTCGGTGAACTTGGTGGCTTCCACCTTGATGAAGGGCGCACCGGCGAGCTTGGCGAGGCGACGGGAGATTTCCGTCTTGCCGACGCCGGTCGGGCCGATCATCAGGATGTTCTTGGGCATGACTTCGTCGCGCAGATCGGGCTCGAGCTGCTGGCGGCGCCAGCGGTTGCGCAGCGCAATCGCCACGGCGCGTTTGGCCTCATGCTGGCCGACAATGTAGCGGTCGAGTTCGGAAACGATCTCGCGGGGGGAAAAAGTGGTCATTTCGTGTGTTTCCCGTCAGGGCTGGATACGATCAAGATAGGAATTCAGGCTTCGGCATCGAGCGTCTCGATCACCACATTATGGTTGGTGTAGACGCAGATGTCGGCGGCGATATCGAGGGCGCGGCGGGCGACGTCCTCGGCGGATTTGTCAGTATCCATCAGCGCACGCGCCGCAGCGAGCGCGTAATTGCCGCCGGAGCCGATCGCCAGCGCACCGTGTTCCGGCTCGAGCACATCACCGTTACCGGTGATGGCGAGCGTCACGCTCTTGTCGGCAACCAGCATCATGGCCTCGAGATTGCGCAGATACTTGTCCGTGCGCCAGTCCTTGGCGAGCTCGACGGCCGCGCGCATCAACTGGCCGGGATATTGTTCGAGCTTCTTTTCAAGCCGCTCCAGCAGCGTGAAGGCATCGGCGGTCGCGCCGGCGAAACCGGCGATCACATCGCCCTTGCCGATGCGGCGAACCTTGCGGGCATTGCCCTTCATTACGGTCTGGCCAAGACTGACCTGGCCGTCACCGGCCATCACAACCTTGCCACCTTTGCGAATAGTCACAATTGTCGTCATGTAACACCTGTTTGCCCCCATTCTGGCGGGCTTTCTGCCGGGCCGCGTTTCGGCCCCGTCGAGATCTATGTAAGAGGGCTTTTTGCGATTGCAAATGCCTTCCATTTTGGAATGATGCTTGGAAGCCGGCTAGATAAGTCATTGGAGACTTAACTTCTGGATATTTGCCGATGTGCCTGATAAGGAACGGCCGTCATCCCGATGGAGCAGCCCATGGCAGAGACTGTAGCGAGCCGCACGGCAAGCGTTTCCCGCAAGACCAACGAGACCTCGGTCTCCGTATCCGTCAATATCGACGGCAGCGGCAAGTCGACCATTTCGACGGGCGTCGGTTTCTTCGACCATATGCTGGAGCAGCTGTCGCGACATTCGCTGATCGACATGGAGATCGACACCAAGGGCGACCTGCATGTCGACGATCACCATGCCGTTGAAGATACCGGCATTGCCATCGGCCAGGCCATTGCCAAGGCGCTCGGCGACCGGCGCGGCATCACGCGCTATGCCTCAATCGACCTCGCCATGGACGAGACGATGACGAAAGCGGCCGTCGACCTCTCGGGCCGGCCTTTCCTCGTGTGGAACGTCGCCTTCAGCGCGCCTAAGATCGGCACCTTCGACACCGAACTGGTGCGCGAGTTCTTCCAGGCCTTGGCGCAGAATGCCGGCATCACGCTGCATATCCTCAACCATTATGGCGCCAACAATCACCATATAGCCGAGACATGCTTCAAGGCCGTTGCCCGCGTGCTGCGCACGGCAACCGAGATCGACCCGCGGCAGGCAGGCCGCGTGCCCTCGACAAAGGGCACCCTCGCCTGAGCCCCATCATGGGGGAAGTGAAGAGATGGCAAGCTATCTGATTTTGACGCCACCCGGCGGGCCGGACGGCAACCTGGACAAGACGCGCTTCATCCGCGACGGCTTTTCCTGGTGGGCTTTTCTGTTTCCGACGCTGTGGATGATTTACCACCGGCTGTGGCTGCATGCCGCTGCCGCCTTTCTGCTGCAGGGCATCGCGCTGGAGCTGATCCGCCGGCCGGGATTTTTCGCCGCCGGCATCGCAATCCTCATCGGCGTCCGTATCCTTGCGGCGCTCGAAGGCCCGAATGTTGTCTACCGTCGTCTTGCCGATGGTGGATGGAGGACGGAAGGGCTGGTTTCGGCGCAGAATCTGGCGATGGCGGAAGAGATCCATTTCTCGGGCATCGAGCCGAAGGTGCAGGAGAATATCCGCGCGAACAACTGGGATATCCCTTCCTATCCAAACAATAATAATTCCGGCCATGGCGGATCGACATTCGGTCTGCCCGGTTATGATGGAGGACGCTGAGTATGCGCGTCGCGATTATCGACTACGGCTCGGGCAATTTGCGCTCGGCCACCAAAGCCTTCGAGCGCGCTGCCCGCGAAGCCGGCATCGACGCCGAGATTGATCTGACCGACGATGCCGAGCGCGTCGCCAGTGCCGACCGCATCGTGCTTCCGGGCGTTGGCGCCTATGCCGATTGCCGCCGCGGGCTCGACGCCGTTTCCGGCATGGCGGAAGCCGTCATCGATGTCGTGGAACACAAGGCCCGCCCCTTCCTCGGGATCTGCGTCGGCATGCAGCTGATGTCGTCGCGCGGGCTGGAAAAGACGATCACGCAAGGCTTCGGCTGGATCAAAGGCGACGTCAAGGAGATGACGCCGAGCGATCCGAGCCTGAAAATCCCGCAGATCGGCTGGAACACACTGGATCTGAGGCATCCGCACGCGCTCTTCGACGGCATTCCGACCGGACCGGACGGTCTGCACGCTTATTTCGTGCATTCCTATCATCTGGCCGCCGACCACGCCGACGACGTCATCGCTACGACCGGCTATGGCGGGGCGATGACCGCTTTCGTCGGCTGTGACAACATGGCCGGCTCGCAGTTCCATCCGGAAAAGAGCCAGAAGCTCGGCCTCGCCCTGATTGCCAATTTCCTGCGCTGGAAGCCGTAAGGCTCGCGCTTCAAGGACAGAAACCATGATTCTTTTCCCCGCCATCGATCTGAAAGACGGCCAGTGCGTGCGCCTGAAGCTCGGCGATATGAACCAGGCGACGGTCTATAATCCCGACCCCGGCGCCCAGGCCAAGGCCTTCGAGGACCAGGGCTTCGAATGGCTGCATGTGGTCGATCTCAACGGCGCCTTTGCCGGCGAAACCGTCAACGGCGCTGCCGTCGATGCCATCCTCAAGGCGACGAAGAACCCGGTGCAGCTCGGCGGCGGTATTCGCACGCTCGACCATATCGAAAACTGGCTTGCGCGCGGGCTCACCCGCGTCATCCTCGGCACGGTTGCCGTGCGCGACCCGGCGCTGGTGATCGAGGCTTGCAAGAGATTTCCGGGCCATGTCGCCGTCGGCATCGACGCCAAGGGCGGCAAGGTGGCGGTCGAGGGCTGGGCGGAAGCCTCCGAACTCGGCATCATCGAGCTGGCGAAGAAATTCGAAGGCGCCGGCGTTGCCGCGATCATCTATACCGATATCGACCGCGACGGGATTCTGACCGGCATCAACTGGGCTTCGACACTGGAACTGGCCGACGCCGTTTCCATTCCCGTCATCGCCTCCGGCGGGCTGGCTTCAATGGACGATATCCGCCGCATGGTCGAGCCGGACGCCCGCAAACTGGAGGGTGCGATTTCCGGCCGGGCGCTTTATGATGGCCGCATCGATCCGCAGGAGGCCCTGGCGCTGATCAAGGCGGCCAAGGCGAAGGAGATCGCGCAATGACCCTAAAAGCCCGCGTCATCCCCTGCCTCGACGTCAAGGACGGCCGCGTCGTCAAGGGTGTCAATTTCCTCAATCTCGTCGATGCGGGTGATCCGGTGGAGGCCGCCAAGGCCTATGATGCCGCTGGCGCTGACGAGCTTTGCTTCCTCGATATCACCGCCTCTTCCGACAACAGGGAGACGATCTTCGATGTCGTTGCCCGCACCGCCGAACAATGTTTCATGCCGGTTACGGTCGGCGGCGGCGTTCGCGCCATCGCCGATATCCGCAAGCTGCTGCTTTGCGGCGCCGACAAGGTGTCGATCAATTCGGCAGCGGTAAACAATCCGGATTTCGTCGCTGAAGCCGCCGACAAGTTTGGCAATCAATGCATCGTCGTCTCGATCGACGCCAAGCGCCGGCGCACCGAGGCGCTGGGCGGCGACAATCAGAGCGCCTGGGAGATCTATACCCATGGCGGCCGCAACGCGACCGGCATCGACGCCGTCGATTTCGCGCGCCGAATGGTCGAGCGCGGCGCCGGCGAACTGCTCGTCACCTCGATGGACCGCGACGGCACCAAGGTCGGCTACGATCTGGAGCTGACGCGGGCGATCGCGGATGCGGTGCGCGTGCCCGTCATCGCCTCGGGCGGCGTCGGCGATCTCGATGATCTCGTCGCCGGCATCAAGGAAGGCCATGCGACCGCCGTGCTCGCAGCCTCGATTTTCCACTTCGGCACCTATTCGGTCGGCGAAGCAAAACGGTATATGTCGGAACATGGCATCGCCATGCGGCTCGACTAGGGAGGACCACGACGGATGAGCGGATTTACCCTTTCCGACCTCGAAAGGATCGTCGACGAGCGCTCCAAGGCACCGCCGGAGGAATCCTGGACGGCAAAGCTTTGCGCCGCCGGCCAGCCGAAGGCGGCAAAGAAGCTGGGCGAAGAAGCGATCGAGGCCGTGATGGCCGCCGTGACCGGCGATCGCGACAACCTCACCTATGAGGCAGCCGATTTGCTTTATCATCTTATGGTCGTATTGAAGATTGCAGGCATTCCGTTGCAGAATGTCATGGGTGAGCTCGAAAGGCGCACCGCTCAATCCGGCCTTCAGGAGAAGGCAAGCCGGTAGAACGCGATGACAATAGCGACCAAAACCCCAACCACACCCGAGACGCTCGATATTTTTCAGGCGAAGGCCTATTCGCCCTATTATTTCTTCTCCACCGAGGAATGGGCGAAATTCCGGGCCGATACGCCGCTAACCCTGACCGCCGACGAAGTGACGCGGCTGCGCTCCATGGGCGACCCGATCGACCTCGACGAAGTCCGGCGCATCTATCTTTCGCTATCGCGGCTTTTGTCGTCGCATGTCGAATCCTCGCAGATCCTGTTCGAGCAGCGCAACCGCTTCCTCAGCCTCAACGGTGTCGCCAAGACGCCCTTCGTCATCGGCATCGCCGGCTCCGTCGCCGTCGGCAAGTCCACCACGGCTCGTATCCTGAAGGAACTGCTGCGCCGCTGGCCGTCGAGCCCGAAGGTCGACCTGATCACCACCGACGGCTTTCTCTATCCCAATGCCGAATTGCAGCGCCGCAACCTGATGCAGCGCAAGGGTTTTCCGGAGAGCTACGATACCGCCGCCTTGCTGCGCTTCCTTTCGGCGATCAAGGCCGGGCAGCCGGATGTCAAGGCGCCCTGCTATTCGCACCTCGTCTATGACGTACTGCCGAGCGAATACAAGACCGTCGACCGGCCGGATATCCTGATCTTCGAAGGCATCAACGTGCTGCAATCGCGACACCTGCCGGCCGACGGCAAGATTGTACCGATGGTCTCGGACTTCTTCGACTTCTCGATCTATATCGATGCCGATGAAGATCTCATCCATAATTGGTATGTCACCCGCTTCATGCGGCTGCGCGAAACCGCCTTCCGCGACCCGCACTCCTTCTTCCACCGCTATGCCTCGATCACCGAGGAAGAGGCGCTTGGGATCGCCGAGGGACTGTGGAAGAACATCAACCTTAAAAACCTGCGCCAGAATATCCTGCCGACCCGCCCGCGGGCCGACCTGATCCTGCGTAAGGGCAAGAACCATCTGATCGAGCAGGTGGCGCTCAGGAAGCTGTAAGTCGCGGCTCTTCTGCCGCAAACGTCGTTTCCATGCCTCGCGACCGTCCGTCGCGCAGGATATGCGTGAGCATCCACGCCGCTAGCCCCGCCGGGATCAGAACACCAAGCGAAACCAGTTGCCCGGCAACCTGATGATTGAAGAGCGGGTAAAGCCAGGCGATGCCGAGAAAGACCAACGAGCTTCGGTAGTTGAAGAAAAAATATGCGATGGCGACACTTATGGGGATCGTGTCGTAGGAATAGCCGTAAGGCATCGCGACAAGCGTCAAGACAACGGTGAGGCAGACCTTGGTCGGATGATCGACGGTGGTTCTGCCGCGCCATAGCCACAGGGTTGCAGCGATGGCGGCAACGGAAAAGACCGCTTGAAATGAATAGGAGGCGGCAAGGCCGAGCCCCAGGGACCGCGCCAACATGAAGAATGTCATGGCGTTGACTTGATAACCCTGCGGATAAGGCGCCTCCAGGATCGCCGTCATCAGCGGGCGCGTCTCGGTCAAAAACAGCCGCCAGACATCGAAGCCGAAGAGCAGACCCGTCGCGATCACCAGCAAAAGCGTTGTCACGCCAGCCGAAAGAATGGCGCGGTAATTCCCGCTGGCAAGCAGGCAGAAAGGCACAAGGATGCCCAATTGCGGCTTGACGGTCAGCAGGCCAAACAGAATACCAGCGATGATTGGCCGGCCCGGAGCGAGAAGCAGCCCAGATAGCAGGAGCGCCGTCGTCAGCGCGCCATTTTGCCCGAAGATCGCGTCCATGACGGCCGCTGGCGAAATAATAATGAGCATCCGCGCCCACCAGGTCAGATCGAGCGATTTCGTTGCCAAGAAGAGCAGGAACAGCGTTCCCAAAGTCCAGAAGAGATAGGCGGCGAAAATTGGCAATCCGGCGAAGGGAATACCGATCAACAGCATGGAGGGCGGGTAGCTCCACTCCTGATTCGGCAGCAGAGGCGACAGGAGCACGCGAAGCTCCTGTCGATAGGCCTCAACATCGAAGAGATGAGCCACATTGCCCTTCAGCGCCATCAGCGTACCAGCCCAGAGATTGGTGAAATCCCAATAGGGCAGACGGTCGGAGATGATGGAGAATCCGTCTGGCCTCAGGGTCCATAGGGATATTTCGAAATGGAGACCGCGCGCCAATCCCAAGATAACGATCAGTGCCGCAAAAATCAGCTCCGATCTCGTTCTCAACCTTATCACGACCGCCCTCAATCGCTTTGTCTTCAATACGCTTATGAGGTCACACGCCTTAACGTCAGGTTTATACGCCCACCGCTCTTTAGTAACGTCGAAGTTGCAGGATGGATGCGGTCGACGCCGTGGAAGCAGAGCCTGCCCTCGCCGCCAAGGACGACGATGTCGCCGCTGGAAAGCTTGAAGGATAGCGTGCGATCATTACGATTGAGCCCGCCGACGCGGAAGAGGCAGGTGTTGCCGAGCGAGATCGACAGCACGGGCGCCGCCAGATCCTGCTCGTCGCGATCCTGATGCAGGCCCATGCGGGCATCGTCATTGTAGAAATTGACGAGACAAGCTTCCGGCGGCTTTTCATAGCCGGCTATATTAGCCCAAAGCTCCAACAGTTGTGGTGGGATCGCCGGCCACGGCCTACCCGTCACCGGATGGGTCGGCTGATAACGATAGCCATGTTGCTTGTCCGTCACCCAGCCAAGCGAGCCGCAATTGGTCATCCGGACCGACATCTCCTTGCCCGTGCCAGGCATGGCGGGCGTGTAGAGTGGTGCTTCAGCGACGACGTTGCGGATGGCTTCGACCAGGGCTTCCTGTTGGGGCCGGTCGAGATAACCGGGGAGATGACGAATTCCGTTGGGAAGAAGCATCGATCAATGTGCTCCAAGATTGCTCTACTGAAAGCCGTTGCAGCTATTCGATAGTATCGGAGATTTCTGAGATTATTGCCGATAGGGCACATCGTCACTAAAGTAGTTTTATTAAACAGGATTTACGAAATTTGTTTCGAACCGTCATGAATTTTCTGCTGGGACTGGCTCTTTGCATATCGCTTCTTGCTGACAAGACGCAAGCGCAGCCATCCGAAAGGAACTCGGTAGTCATTCATATTCGACTATCTGACAACGCATTCGGTGCACCCGGAGAGACGTTTGGCTTGTACGCTCTTGAGGATGAATTGGAGAAGGCTGTCGAAAATCTTGGTCACTTGGATGGCCACGAAATCGGCGCGGGTTTCTTTGTGATATACGTTTACGGCACTAGTCCAGAGGCGTTGATTGCGAAGATGGCAACTCTCTTGTCTCGAAACTCAATCCCGACTGGCTCCTATGTAGAATTGCATCAGGGCGCTCCGGGAGTTGCGGTGACACGAAGGGACCTACCTCTCGCAGAAATCCATTAGATCAGCGCTTGCCCCGTACCGGACGGCATGGCTCAGAAGTGAAGCTTTGACAGCAAGAAATTAAGCAGCCTGAAAGCCTAGTCGCCGCCCGGCTTGCCGCGCATCTTCTTGACTTCCGAGCGGCCGGATTTCTCCTTCAGGCGCCGTTCGATCGAGCCTTTGGTCGGCTTGGTCTTCTTGCGTGGCGGCGGCGGTGGGGCGGCGGCTTCGAGGATCAGTTCTTTCAGGCGCTCGCGCGCATCCTCGCGATTGCGGTCCTGGCTGCGGAAACGGCTGGCCTCGATCATCAGCACGCCGTCCTTGGAGACGCGCCGGCCGGCAAGCCTCACGGCATTGGCCTTGACGCGATCGTTGAGCGACGGCGAACTCACGAGACCGAAGAAGAGCTGGACGGCGGTTGCGACCTTGTTGACATTCTGCCCACCGGGACCGCCCGCCAGAACGAATTGTTCCGTCAGCTCCCAGCCGGCAATGGTGATCCGGTCGTTGATGTAAAGCGCGTCGCTGGCCATGATTTTCTCCGCGCCTGTCTATCCCATATTGTTCAGCGGTT
Organism: Rhizobium rhizogenes NBRC 13257; assembly: GCF_000696095.1. Taxonomy (GTDB): domain Bacteria; phylum Pseudomonadota; class Alphaproteobacteria; order Rhizobiales; family Rhizobiaceae; genus Rhizobium; species Rhizobium rhizogenes. The sequence goes on from NZ_BAYX01000013.1 coordinate 23,698, forward strand.
GAAAACAGCACGGCGGCAAAATGAAACCCCGGCAGACCGGCTGCCGGGGTTTCACGTGAGTCATCAATATGATGCGACCGATTATTCCGCTGCGGCGCGCAATCCCGGGGCTGCGTCTCGGACGTTGCCGTCGACATGGTCCTCGAACTTGGCGAAGTTGGACACGAACATCTGCACCAGCTTGGCCGCCTGCGCGTCATAGGCCTGACCATCGGCCCAGGTGGAGCGCGGGTCGAGAATGGCGCTGTCGACACCCTCAACGGCGACCGGTACGGCGAAGCCGAAATTCGGATCGATACGGAACTCGGCCTTGTCGAGGTCACCCTTCAGAGCGGCGGCCAGCAGGGCGCGCGTCGCCTTGATCGGCATGCGCCGGCCCGTGCCGTAGGCGCCGCCGGTCCAGCCGGTGTTGACCAGCCAGCAGCCGGCGCCGTGGCGGGCGATCAGCTCCTTGAGCAGATTGCCGTATTCGGTCGGATGGCGCGGCATGAAGGGAGCGCCGAAGCAGGTCGAGAAGGTGGCTTCCGGCTCGACGACACCCTTTTCCGTGCCGGCGACCTTGGCGGTGTAGCCGGAGAGGAAGTGGTACATGGCCTGTTCCGGCGTCAGCCTGGCGATCGGCGGCATGACGCCGAAAGCGTCGGCCGTCAGCATGATGATCGTCTCGGGGTGACCGGTCATGCCGGATTCCGAGGCGTTCGGGATGAAATCCAGCGGATAGGCGCTGCGGGTATTTTCCGTCAGCGAGCCGTCGTCGAGATCCGGTACGCCATGCTCGTCGAGCACGACATTTTCCAGCACCGTGCCGAAGCGACGGGTGGTCTCATAGATTTCCGGCTCGGCTTCAGCCGACAGGCGGATTGTCTTGGCGTAGCAGCCGCCTTCGAAGTTGAAGATGCCGTTTTCGCCCCAGCCATGTTCGTCGTCACCGATAAGCGTGCGCGTCGGATCGGCCGACAGCGTCGTCTTGCCGGTGCCCGACAGACCGAAGAAGATCGCCGCGTCCCCTTCCGGCCCGACATTGGCCGAGCAGTGCATCGGCATGACGCCGCGTTCCGGCAGAAGGTAGTTCAGCACTGTGAAGACCGACTTCTTCATCTCGCCGGCATAGGACGTGCCGCCGATCAGGACGATGCCGTTGACGAGATCACAGGCGATCACCGTTTCCGTGCGGCAGCCATGACGCTCGGGATCGGCGCGGAAACTCGGCAGGTCGATGATGGTCAGCTTCGGTGCGAAGCTTTCCAGCGCCGAGCGCTCCGGGCGGATCAGAAGGTTGCGGATGAACAGCGAATGCCAGGCGAACTCGGTGACGACGCGCGTCGGCAGGGCGTAGTCACGATCGGCGCCGCCGATCAGGTCCTGAACGAACAGATCCTTGCCGTGCACATGCGCCAGCATGTCCTTATGCAGCAGCGCGAAATGCTCCGGCGACATCGGCTTGTTGTTGTCCCACCAGATCTGGTCTTCGGTCACGGCATTGCGGACGACGAACTTATCCTTCGGCGAACGGCCGGTATGTTGCCCGGTCAATGCCCGCAGTGCGCCATGAGCGGTCAGATCGGCTTCACGCCGACGAATCGCTTCCTCATAAAGATGGGACTCCAGGAGGTTATAGCGCACGCTGGCAGCGGCTCCCAGACCGATCGAGTCGAGTTCGATTGCGGGATTACGGACGCCGAATTGCTCCATCGCTTCATTCCTCTACAGGGCCGTGGCCGTTAAACTAAATGAAACCTAGTGGGGTCCTTTTAAAAGCACAAGAGCAAATAACGAGAAATATCGAATGATATCAGGTATTTAATCGATTTAGATAAATATCAATAATTTTAAATCGTTTGAATGAGCGACATCGAGACGTTTGGTCGCACAACTCCAGGTCAGGGTTTTTCCCGTTCAACAATCCACCCCTTTATCTTTGCCACAATTTGTTCCACCTTTATCCCCATAAGCGCGCCAGGTTATCGCCAACCGAGCTGGCAACCCACCTGGGCTGGTTTCCAAATCCGGGAGACGCGCACTAATGACGGAGACGAACACCATGTTGACAATCGCGCTCGTAGATGACGACCGCAATATCCTGACTTCCGTGTCGATTGCCCTGGAAGCCGAGGGATATAAGGTGGAAACCTACACCGACGGCGCTTCCGCGCTTGATGGCCTGCTTGCCCGGCCGCCGCAACTGGCGATCTTCGACATCAAGATGCCGCGCATGGACGGCATGGAGCTTCTGCGCCGCCTGCGGCAGAAGTCCGATATACCGGTGATCTTCTTGACCTCGAAGGATGAAGAGATCGACGAACTCTTCGGCCTGAAGATGGGCGCCGACGACTTCATCACCAAGCCCTTCTCGCAGCGCTTGCTGGTCGAGCGCGTCAAGGCCGTGCTTCGCCGCGCCTCCGCGCGCGAAGCGGCAAACAATGCCGGCGGCAACGCAGCACCCAAGCCGGGCGCCACCCAGCAGGCCCGCTCGCTGGAGCGCGGCCAGCTTGTCATGGACCAGGAACGCCATACCTGCACCTGGAAGGGCGAGCCGGTGACGCTGACTGTCACGGAATTCCTGATCCTGCATTCGCTGGCGCAGCGCCCCGGCGTCGTGAAAAGCCGCGATGCCCTGATGGACGCCGCCTATGACGAGCAGGTCTATGTCGACGACCGCACCATCGATAGCCACATCAAGCGGCTGCGCAAGAAATTCAAGATGGTCGATCTCGATTTTGATATGATCGAAACGCTGTATGGCGTCGGTTATCGCTTCCGCGAAGCTGCCTAGAGCCGGATGATTTTAGGTCGATTCGACCTAAAATCTGAATCCGCTCTAGAAAAAAATAGAGCATGATGTCGTCCGAAAACCGCTTACACTTTTCGGCATCATGCTCGAATAGTTAACTGGACCATGCGGCGGACAATGGAATAAGAGCATGCGGACGGGATCGACGATCCCGTTCTTCGAAAGGGCCGTTGGCTTGGCGCAGCTGGTGCAGCACAGAGATAGAGATATCGACGACGCGGAAACGCCGAGCGGTGCCAGGATCGCCCGTCGGCGCTGGACTCACCCTTTCACACTGATCCGCCGCATCTTCGGCAATGCCGTCTTTTCAAGCCTGACGCGGCGCATCCTGTTCTTCAACCTCGCCGCCCTCGTCGTTCTCGTCGGCGGTATCCTCTATCTCAACCAGTTCCGCGAAGGCCTGATCGACGCCCGCGTCGAAAGCCTGCTGACCCAGGGCGAGATCATCGCGGGCGCCGTCTCGGCCTCCGCCTCGGTCGATACCAACTCCATCACCATCGATCCGCAGAAGCTGCTGGAACTGCAGGCCGGCCAGAGCATCACGCCCGTCCCGAACGACGAAGACCTGGAATTCCCGATCGATCCGGAAAAGGTAGCACCGGTGCTGACGCGGCTGATTTCGCCGACGCGCACCCGCGCTCGCATCTTCGATGCCGATGCCAACCTGCTGCTCGACAGCCGTCACCTCTATTCGCGCGGTCAGGTGCTGCGCTACGACCTGCCGCCGGTCGACGACGAAAAGCAGAGCTGGTCGGACTGGTTCAGCGGGTTGCTCAACAAGATGCTACAGCCGGGCAACCTGCCCGTTTATAAGGAAGCTCCCGGCGGCGACGGCTCGATCTATCCGGAAGTGATGAATGCGCTGACCGGCGTGCGCGGTGCGGTCGTGCGTACCACGGAAAAGGGCGAACTGATCGTCTCGGTCGCAGTCCCCATCCAGCGTTTCCGCGCCGTGCTTGGCGTGCTGCTGCTCTCGACCCAGGCCGGCGATATCGACAAGATTGTCCATGCCGAGCGGCTGGCGATCATGCGCGTCTTTGGCGTCGCGACGCTGGTCAACGTTGTCCTGTCGCTGCTTCTATCCTCGACGATCGCCAATCCGCTGCGCCGGCTTTCGGCCGCCGCCATCCGCGTGCGCCGCGGCGGCGCCAAGGAGCGTGAGGAAATCCCGGATTTCTCCGCCCGTCAGGACGAAATCGGCAACCTGTCGATTGCGCTGCGCGACATGACGTCGGCGCTCTACGACCGCATCGATGCGATCGAGAGTTTCGCTGCCGATGTCAGCCATGAATTGAAGAACCCGCTGACATCGCTGCGCAGCGCCGTCGAGACGCTGCCGCTTGCCAAGAGCGACGATTCCAAGAAGCGGCTGATGGACGTGATCCAGCATGACGTGCGCCGTCTGGACCGGCTGATCAGCGACATCTCCGATGCATCGCGCCTCGATGCCGAACTCGCGCGCTCGGACGAGAAATCCCTCGATCTCGAAGTGCTCTTGCGCGACATGATCGACATTTCCCGACAGGTCGGGCACAGCAAGAAGGCGGTTGAGATAGAGTATATCGTCGACCGCAAGCCCGGCACGAAAACCAAATTCACCGCCAACGGCCACGACCTGCGCATCGGCCAGATTATCACCAATCTCGTTGAAAATGCCCGTTCCTTCGTTGCGAAGGACACCGGAAAGATCACAGTTCGGCTGACGCGCACGAGAACGCGCTGCGTCATCTATATCGAGGATAACGGCCCCGGCATTCAGGCGGAAAATATCGACCGCATCTTCGAGCGCTTCTATACCGACCGGCCGGAAGTGGAAGATTTCGGCCAGAATTCCGGCCTGGGCCTGTCGATCAGCCGGCAGATCGCCGAGGCGCATGGCGGATCGCTACGCGCCGAAAACATCGTCGACAGCGACGGCACGACGCTGCTCGGCGCCCGCTTCATCCTCTCGCTGCCCGCCGAAACACCGGCATGAGCACCGAGGCGACCAACGTCCACGCAACGGCGATCGTCGTCGGCAAGACCGGCCTTCTGTTTCTTGGGGCCTCCGGCAGCGGCAAGTCTTCACTTGCCTTTTCCTGCCTTGCCGCCGCCAAGCCGCTCGGCCTTGCCGCGGCTCTGGTCGCCGACGATCAGGTCTTCATCACCCGTCGTGACGGCGCCGTCATCGCTGAATGTCCGCCTTCGATCGCCGGCCTGATGGAGATCCGCTATACTGGTATTGTCCGACTTCCACATGTTTCTAAGGCCGAAATGCATTTCGCCATATGCCCGGTCGATCCGGCAACGGCAGAGCGGCTTCCGCCCGAGGACGAGCAGATCGATGTTACCGGATCCATCCGTCTGCCACTGATCCGGCTCTCGGTAACATCGGTTAATCCGCTCGCCGCAATTATGGCAAAAATCGCTGTGGATTTAGATTAATCGGCCATTCTCGCCGCTACAGCCACGCAATTATCGTATTTTAAGCTTGCACTTCATCTTTTCATCGCCAAGATGTCCCCCCACTGGTGGACGACATTGCTGCATTGCGATATGGCCCACCTGTTTGCGTGTGCGATGGGAGCAGTAATATCATGATCGGACTTGTGCTTGTCACTCATGGCAAGCTGGCTGAAGAGTTTCGGCATGCGGTCGAGCATGTCGTTGGTCCGCAGAAGTTCATAGAGACGGTATCGATTGGTCCCGAAGACGACATGGACAAGCGGCGGCAGGATATACTGCAGGCCGTGACCAGCGCTGATGACGGACACGGGGTCATCATCCTGACCGACATGTTCGGCGGTACTCCCTCCAATCTCGCCATCTCCGTCATGAATAGCGGCCACACCGAGGTCATTGCCGGCGTCAACCTGCCGATGCTGATCAAGCTCGCAGGCGTGCGCGGCGACAACAACATGGAGCGGGCCTTGGTCGAAGCTTCCGAAGCCGGGCGCAAATACATCAACGTGGCCAGCCGCGTGCTCAGCGGCAAATGACGAGACAAACATCCTGCCTATGACCGCGCTCTCCCGGGAACTTCTGATCATCAACAAGCGCGGCCTTCATGCCCGCGCCTCCGCAAAATTCGTCCAGACCGTCGAAGCCTATGACGCCACCATCACCGTCTCGAAGGACGGAACCACGGTGGGCGGCAACTCGATCATGGGCCTGATGATGCTCGCGGCCAGCCCCGGCTGCAGCGTGCTGGTGACCGCCAGCGGCAAGCAGGCCACGGAAGCGCTAGAGGCGCTGGACAAGCTTGTCGCCGACAAGTTCGGCGAAGAGATGTGAGCGCTCGCCGCTCCGCTCCTCAAATTGGGATATAAAGACATAAAGACTTCTTTATATCATTATTGATTTCCAGCCTGAAGCCTGCTACACGGCATCATCCTACCACGCTGTCAGCGTGCAATTTTGTTGCATTCGGCCGAGGCGTTAGCCCAGGCGCGATTGCATCGTTCAGGCTGGAGACCCTTTGATGAGCACTGAAAACGACTACATCGTCGCGGATATCGGCCTTGCCGACTTCGGCCGCAAGGAAATCACGATCGCTGAAACGGAAATGCCAGGCCTGATGGCTTGCCGCGCCGAATTCGGCGAAACGAAGCCTCTCAAGGGCGCGCGCATCACCGGCTCGCTGCACATGACGATCCAGACCGCCGTTCTCATCGAGACGCTGGTCGCGCTTGGCGCCGAGGTTCGCTGGGCCTCGTGCAACATCTTCTCCACCCAGGACCATGCCGCTGCCGCAATCGCCGCTTCCGGCGTTCCCGTCTATGCCATCAAGGGTGAAAGCCTCGAAGATTACTGGATCTATACCGACAAGATCTTCCAGTGGGCTGATGGCGGCTTCTCCAACATGATCCTCGACGATGGCGGCGATGCCACCATGTACATCCTGCTCGGCGCTCGCGCCGAAGCCGGTGAGGATGTTCTCTCCGATCCGCATTCGGAAGAAGAAGAAATCCTCTTTGCACAGATCAAGAAGCGTCTGAAGGCATCGCCGGGCTGGTTCACCAAGCAGCGCGACGCCATTAAGGGCGTTACCGAAGAAACCACCACGGGCGTCAATCGCCTGTACCAGCTCAGCCAGAAGGGCCTGTTGCCCTTCCCTGCGATCAACGTCAACGATTCCGTCACCAAGTCGAAGTTCGACAACAAGTACGGCTGCAAGGAATCGCTGGTTGACGGCATCCGCCGCGCCACCGACGTGATGATGGCCGGCAAGGTCGCCGTCGTCTGCGGTTATGGCGACGTCGGCAAGGGTTCGGCTGCCTCGCTCTCCGGCGCCGGCGCCCGCGTCAAGGTCACGGAAGTCGATCCGATCTGCGCGCTCCAGGCTGCCATGGACGGCTATGAAGTAGTCCTGCTCGAAGACGTCGTCTCCAGTGCCGACATCTTCATCTCCACCACCGGTAACAAGGACGTCATCCGCATCGACCATATGCGTGCGATGAAGGACATGGCGATCGTCGGCAACATCGGCCACTTCGACAACGAGATCCAGGTTGCAGCGCTGCGTAACCTCAAGTGGACAAACGTCAAGCCGCAGGTCGACCTGATCGAGTTCGCCAAGGGCAACCGCATCATCCTTCTGTCGGAAGGCCGCCTCTTGAACCTCGGCAACGCCACCGGCCATCCGTCCTTCGTGATGTCGGCCTCCTTCACCAACCAGACGCTGGCGCAGATCGAGCTCTTCACCAAGCCCGGCCAGTACCAGAACCAGGTCTACGTGCTGCCCAAGCACCTCGACGAGAAGGTTGCGCGTCTGCATCTCGGCAAGCTCGGCGTGAAATTGACTGAGCTTTCTGGCGAGCAGGCTGCGTATATCGGCGTGACGCCGCAGGGTCCGTTCAAGTCTGACCACTACAGATACTGATCTAGCGATCTATATCCACAACATCTTGTGGCCCCGGCATTGACAAATGCCGGGGCTTATTTTTTGGCCGGCTCCCTTCCCGGCGATTCCCTTAGGCAGTATTGTTTTTAGACTTGATTCGTGACGAACCGGGGCTTCCTCGGAGCCATGAAAATGGGATGTCTTGTCGAGATGCGGCACATTATAGGACGGAGACAGACCGCTTATGTCTGAAGCGAAAGACAACCTGCTTGAGTCGGCGATGCCCGAAAAGGCATCTGTGCGGCGGCGGCAGGGCGGCGCATATATGCTTTTACCCTGGATGAAGTGGCGCGGGGATATGCGCCCATTGGCCTCGTTGGCGCGCCTGCTGCGCCTCAGCGTTTTTGGTGGCATTGCAACTGGCCTGGCGGGTCCTGTTCTGGCGCAGACCAGCGCAGCCTCGCCGGCGGTGGTTCGCCTCTTCACCTCCTCCGAAATGGCAGTCTTCTCCGTCATCATCGGCGTAATTTCTGCAGCGCTGCTGTCGACCGTCTGGATGGTTCGTCAGCGCGGCAACCTGGAAAGCGAGAGCCGCGAAATCCGCACAGCCCTTTCCGATGCCAACCAGCGCATCTCGCAATACCAGGCACTGATCGCTGACAAGAACCGCCGCATTATTATCTGGGACGGCCAGAACGCACGGCCGGAGCTGCTGGGCCAGCTGCCCGTCGAGACCGGCGCACCGCAGGACAACGAATTTCTCGCTTTCGGCCGCTGGATGAAATCTTGGTCGGCAGGCGAGCTGGAAAAGGCGATCGACAAGCTGCGTGGCAGCGGCCAGAGCTTCGACATCGTGGTCGAAACGAACCGCGAAGAGATCCTGGAAGCCCAGGGCCGCATCTCCGGCGGCCGCGCCTTCGTCCGCTTCATCGCGCTCAACAATCTGCGCGCAGAACTGGCCGAGCTGAAGATCGAGCGCGAACGGCTTATGACCTCGATCTCCGCCTTCCAGAACCTGCTTGATGCCATCGACCTGCCGGTCTGGCAACGCGACGCCGACGGCCAGCTCACCTGGGTCAACCATGCCTATGGCGAAGCGGTCGAGGCCGTGTCGCCGGATGAGGCTCTTCGCGAAGGCCGCGAATTCCTGACCACCGTCGCCCGCGAGCGCATTCGCGCTTCCGCCACGCCGGAATCCCCCTTCCACGACAAGATTTCCACCGTCGTTCACGGCAACCGCACCTTCTTCGATGTCATCGACGTTAAATTGCCGAACGGTTCGGCCGGCATGGCTATCGACGTTTCCGAGACCGAGACGGTGCGCGCCGAGCTGGAACGCACGCTGAAGAGCCATGCCGAAACGCTCGATCACCTGGCGACACCTGTCGCGATCTTCGACGGCGACCGGCGGCTGCAATTCTACAATCAGGCCTTCGTTCAGCTCTGGGAACTCGACATCGCCTTCCTCGAGAAGAAGCCGGATAATAGCGAGCTATTGGATCGGCTGCGCAGCGCCAAGAAGCTGCCGGAACAGCTGAACTGGAAGACCTGGAAAGACGGCGTTCTCTCCGTCTACCGCGCGCTCGACACACAATCCGACCTCTGGCACCTGCCGAACGGCCAGATCCTGCGCGTCTTCGCCACCGCCCATCCGCAGGGTGGCGCCACCTGGGTGTTCGAAAACCTGACCGAACAGGTCGATCTCGAAACGCGCTACAACACGCTGGTCGTGGTGCAGGGCGAGACCATCGACCACCTTTCCGAAGGTGTGGCCGTCTTCGGCCCGGATGGCCGCATTCGCCTCTCCAACCCGGCGTTTCGCATCCTCTGGAACATCACCGAAATCCAGGCAAAGCCTGGCACGCATATCCAGACGCTGGCCGAAGCCTGCGCGCCCTCCTATGATCGGCCGGATGGCTGGAAGCGGTTTGCCGAGCAGATCACCAGTTTCGACGATGAACGTCCGTCGTCACAGGGTACGCTCGAGCTCTATTCCAACCTCGTCCTCGACTATGCCGTCATTCCGCTGCCGAACGCGCAGACCATGCTGACCTTCGTCAACAAGACCGACAGCGTGCGGGCCGAGCGGGCTCTTACCGAAAAGAACGAAGCGCTGCTGAAGGCCGACGAGCTGAAGAACGATTTCGTCCAGCATGTGTCCTACGAACTGCGTTCGCCGCTGACCAACATCATCGGCTTCACCGATCTCCTGAAAACGCCCGGCATTGGCTCGCTGAACGACCGGCAGGCGGAATATATCGACCATATCTCCACCTCGTCCGCGGTCCTCCTGACGCTGGTCAACGACATTCTCGATCTGGCGACCGTCGACGCCGGCATCATGCGGCTGAACTATTCCGAGATTGCACTCGACGACCTTCTCGATGAAGTGTCGATGCAGATCGCCGACCGGCTGCAGGAAAGCGGCGTGACGCTGGAAATCACCGTGCCCGCCCATCTCGGCTCCGTCGTCGCCGACCAGCAGCGGCTGAAGCAGATCCTGCTCAAGCTTTTGACCAATGCTGCCAATTTCGCGCCCGAGGGATCGACCATCGCGCTCAAATGTGGCCGCGACGGCACGGATTTCGTCTTCTCGGTTGCCGACAAGGGTCCGGGCATTTCGGAAGAGATCATGCGAACGGTGTTCAACCGCTTCGCCTCGAGCGGCAAGGGCGGCAAACGCAGCGGTGCGGGCCTCGGCCTCTCCATCGTCGAAAGCTTCGTCAGCCTGCATGACGGCCAGGTCTCGATCGAAAGTCAGCCGGGCAAGGGAACTACGGTCAACTGCCGGATCCCTTCCGCCGAATCGCCGCACTCCGTCGCAGCAGAATGACAGCAGCAAACACCAGCATCTCCCTTTTCCTGGCAGACGACGCGGCGACCACACGGCTCGGCGAGGATCTGGCGCTGGCATTGAAGGTCGGCGATTGCGTGGCGCTGTCGGGCGATCTCGGCGCAGGGAAATCGTCGCTTGCCCGCGCCCTGTTACGCGCCCTGGCCGACGATGCCGATCTCGACGTTCCAAGCCCGACCTTCACGCTGGTACAATCCTACGAGCTGCGCATCCCGGTTTCGCATTTCGATCTCTATCGTTTGGGCGACCCCAGCGAACTCGCCGAACTCGGCTTCGACGAGGCGCTGCAGACCGGCATCTGCCTGGTGGAATGGCCTGAGATGGCCGAAAGCGAGCTGCCGAAAGAGCGCATCGACCTCAAGCTGGAACATGAAGCCGAAGGACGCCGGGCAACGATCGTGGCGCCTGCCAAGCAGTCGGCTCGCATCCAGCGCGTCCTGGCGATCCGCGCTTTTCTCGATGCCAACGGCTATGCCGGAGCCGAGCGCCGGTTTCTGACGGGCGATGCGTCACTGCGCACCTATGAATCGATCTATCCGCAGGGCGGCGGCAACCAAGTGATCCTGATGGACTGGCCGCGCCTGCCGGAGGGACCGGCGGTGCTCGACGGCAAACCCTATCCCAAGGTCGCGCATCTGGCCGAAGATGCCTATCCTTTCGTCGCGATCGCCAATGAGCTGCGTAAGAACGGCTTTGCCGCGCCAGAGATCTTCGCGGTCGACTACGACCAAGGTATCCTGCTGATCGAGGATCTCGGCAGCGAGGGCGTGCTCGACGAAGAAGGCAGGCCGATTGCCGAGCGCTATCGTGCCGGTGTCGCCTGTCTTGCTCATTTGCACGGCTTGGCCATTCCACGAGATATTCCCGTTACACCTGGCCATATCCATCATGTCCCCGATTTCGACCGCACGGCCATGAAGATGGAAGCACGGTTGCTGATCGACTGGCACCTGCCCTGGAAACGCGGCACGCCGGCCAGCGACGAAGCGCGCGCCGACTATCTGGCAATCTGGGACGCTCTGATCGATCAACTGGACGGCGCTGAAAAGAGCCTGCTGCTGCGCGACTTCCACTCGCCGAACATAATCTGGCGGGCGAAGGAAAAAGGCATCCAGCGCGTCGGCCTTATCGATTTCCAGGACGCGATGATCGGGCCAACGGCCTATGACCTCGCCTCAATCGTCCAGGATGCGCGCGTCACCATCGAACGGCCTTTGCACGACCGGCTGATGGACGATTACCTGTCGCTCCGGCGTGCCCAGGGCAATTTCGATGAAGCCGGGTTCCTGAAGAGCTGGGCTATCATGTCGGCGCAGCGCAATTGCAAGCTCGCCGGCCTCTGGGTGCGGCTGCTGCAGCGCGACGGCAAGCCCGGTTACCTGAAGCACATGCCGCGCACGCTCGCCTATCTCGCCATCGCTTTCGAGCATGAAACCCTTGCCCCCTTGCGCGACTGGTGCGCGAAGGCCGGAATAGGCGAGGCATAAACGGCCCGAGACCGGGCGACGGTTTTCCGGCGTTATGCTAAAGGAAGACAGCAGCCGAATCACGAGTTCGAGACGAGATGACCATCAGACAAGCCATGGTGCTGGCCGCGGGGCTCGGAACCCGCATGCGCCCGATCACCGACACCATCCCGAAACCGCTGGTAAAGATCGCCGGCAAGCCGATGATCGATTATACGCTGGACGCGCTGGCGGAAGCCGGCGTTGAGCGGGCGGTCGTGAACGTGCATCATCATGCCGACCAGATGGAAGCGCATCTGCGCAACTACCGCAAGCTCGAAATCCTGATCTCGGACGAGCGCGATGCACTGATGAACAATGGTGGCGGGATCGTCAAAGGCCTGAAGCTCCTCAGCCGCGATTCAGTCTTCGTCATGAATGCTGATCTCTTTTGGGTCGGAGAAAAGCCGGGCGACCCTACGAACCTGCAGCGATTAGCCGGATTCTATGACGCCTCGCAAATGGACATGGCGATGCTCTGCGTCGAGCTAGAAAGAACCACCGGCCATAACGGCAAGAATGATTTCAGCATAGCGGAAGATGGTGGGCTCCGGCGCTATCGAGACGCGGAGTATAACGGCGTCGTCTATGCCGGTGCCTTCGCCATGGAACCGTCCCTCCTCGACGATGCACCGGATGACGCGTTCAACATCAACATCTATTTCGACAAGGCAATCGCCCGTCGCCGGCTTTACGGCACCATGCTCGACGGACATTGGCTGACGGTCGGCACGCCGGAAGCGGTCGGCGAGGCGGAGGAAACGATCCGGACTTTCCGGGCGTTTGCGTGAGACGATGACGGGCGGCCACCGGAAACGCATCCTGACAATCCCGGCGGGCCTGCCTTTCCTGAAGACCCTTGCCAGCGCTCTTTGCGACGGCCGGCTGACCGAGCATTTCCGTCATGATCCGAGCGATCCGCTATCGCTCGCCAAGGTCACGATCTTCCTGCCGACACGGCGCGCGGCGCGCGTATTACGCTCGGAATTCGTCGACCTGCTCGGCGGCCGTTCCGCCATCCTGCCGGTGATCCGTCCGCTCGGCGAGACCGACGACGACAGTGGTTATTTCGAGGAAGCGCTGCCGGCGACCGCCGATCTGGTACAGCCGCTTGCCAATACCGCACGGCTGCTGGAACTGGCGCGGCTGATCCTTGCCTGGCGCAACAAGCTGCCGCAGATCGTCCGCGACATCCATTCGGACTCGCCGCTGGTTGCGCCCGCAAGCCCAGCCGATGCCATCTGGCTTGCCCGCAATCTCGCCGAAGTCATCGATTCCATTGAGACCGAGGATCGCGACTGGGCAGCCCTTGGCGATCTCAGCACCGAGGATCATGCACTCTGGTGGCAGCTGACCGCCGAATTCCTGCAGATCGCCAGTGCCTTCTGGCCGGCCCGGCTGGAGGAGCTTGGCAAATCCTCGCCCGCCCGGCACCGCAACGCCATTCTGCGCGCCGAGGCGCAGCGGATCGCCATCATGCAGCATGCTGGCCCGATCATCATCGCCGGCTCGACCGGTTCGGTGCCGGCAACGGCGGAGCTGATCGCGGCCGTCGCCTCACTACCGCAGGGGGTCATCGTCCTGCCAGGGCTCGATCTGTCCATGCCGGAAGAGGACTGGCAGCTTGTTGCGCCGGAAACCGGCATCGGCGAAAGGGTCGATCCGACGACGCGCAGCCACTCGCAATATGGCCTGTCGCTGCTGTTGAAGCGGCTGCACACGCCCCGAAGCGAGGTCGAAACCGTTGCCGAGGCGACCGAAGACATGCAGATGCGCGCTGAGGTCCTGTCGCGTGCCTTGGCGCCCGCGAAAGCGACGAGCGGCTGGGGGGCATGGCAGCAAACACTTGCGCCCGACGCGATCAGCAACGCCTTTGCCGATGTTGCCCTGATCGAGGCGGCCAACGAGCGCGAGGAGGCAACGGCGATTGCCATCGCCTTGCGTCTGGCGCTGGAAAAGCCGGGGCAGGATGGCGGCGAAAGCCAGGCGGCGTTGATCACGCCGGACCGCAATCTGGCGCGGCGGGTGACGGCGGAGCTGGCACGCTTCGGCATCACCGCCGACGATTCGGCCGGCACGCCGCTGACCGCGACGCCGCAGGGCGCGCTCTTGCAATTGCTGCTCGAAGCCACGCTTCGGCCCGGCGATCCCGTTGCTATCGTTTCGCTGCTCAAGCATCCCCTCGCCCGCTTCGGCCTTCCGCAGGACGCATTGCAGCTCGGCGTCGACGCGCTGGAAATCCTGGCGTTGAGGGGCGGCATCGCCGATGTCGACATCGGCGCGCTGGAACCGCTGCTCGACCGGCAGCTTGCCGAACAGGCGAAGAACCGCCATACGCCGCAATGGCGCAAATCCCTGGCCCCCGAAGCGGTGGACCGGGCGCGCGAACTGGCACGCCAAGTCAGCGGAGCATGCGAGCCGCTAGCATCCGCGCTTTCGCAGCAATCGTCTGACGGCCTCCCCACCCTTTCCGAATGGGCCGAACGCACGGGCCGGGCGCTGGAAGCCGTCGCCATAGATGAGCGCGGCAGTCTGGCTGCACTCTGGTCCGGCGAGGCAGGCGATACGCTCGCCAGCCTGCTGAAGGAAATCATCGATACTGACGGGCAGCTCGAAGCGGACGGACCGCAATGGATCGATATCATGGCAGCGCTTTGTGCGGGCCAAGCGGTCAAGCCACGCGCCTTGAGCCATCCGCGCCTGTTCATCTTCGGCACGCTGGAAGCACGCCTGCAAAGCGTCGATACGCTGATCCTCGGCGGCTTGAACGAAGGCTCCTGGCCGGGACAGACCGCCAACAATCCCTTCATTTCCCGCACCATGAAGACCGAGATCGGCCTGGAGCCGCCGGAGCGGCGCATCGGCCAGCTTGCCCACGATTTCGAAATGGCAAACGGCACGTGCGACCTGATCTATTCGCGCGCATTGCGACAAGGCTCGACTCCGACCGTGGCGTCACGCTGGCTGCAGCGACTGATAGCGCTGGGCGGCAAGGCTTTTACAAGCGAATTGAAGGCGCGCGGCGATCAATATCGCCATTGGGCCGGGATGATCGATCAGGGCGAGAACCAAGCCCCGGCGCAGAGGCCGGCGCCGAGACCGCCCGCCGAACTGCAGCCGAAAAGCTACTCCTTCAGCGAGGTCGGCCGTCTGCGCCGTGACCCCTACGCGATCTATGCCCGGCGCGTGCTGCGGCTCGACCCGATCGACCCGTTCAACCGCGATCCCGGTCCGGCCGAGCGCGGCACGCTCTATCACAAGATCATCGACCGCTTTATCCGCGAAGGCCATATTGCCGGCACGCCGGATGCATCGCTGGCTATGGATCACATCCTCACCGAATTGTTCGACGCAGAGCAATTGCCTGTTCACATCGACAGCGTCTGGCGGCCGCGTTTCCGCGAAGTGGCGCGTGCGTTTCTTATCTGGGAAGCGGAGCGGCGGCCGGAGATCCGCAAGACGGCAACGGAAGTCCCGGCCGGCGTTCAGATCGAGCCGATCGGCATCCGGCTCACCGGCGTCGCCGACCGCATCGACTTCAAGGGTGGCAAGGCCGCCGATATTATCGACTACAAGACCGGCTACAATCCCTCGCCGGCGCAGGCCCGCACGCTGCTCGATCCGCAATTGGCCCTGGAAGCCTATGCGCTCAAGGCCGGCGCCTTCCGCGATATCGACGCGCTCGTCCCGGAAAATCTGCTTTATGTCCGGCTGAGGCCCGGCGACCGCTTCAAGGTCGATCAGGTCAACAACGAGCTTTCCAGTCGTGGCGGGAAGACGGAAACAAAATCGGCTCTGGACCTGGCGCAGGAGTCGATGGACCAGCTCGTCAAGTTCGTCTCCCTGCTGCAATCCGGCGAAAAGGGCTTCTCATCACGGCTGATCCCGGCGCAACAATTCGAATATGGCGGCGATTACGATCACCTCGCCCGCGTCTCGGAATGGTCGACGGCGGAGACCGAACAGGAGGGGGGCGGCGATGAGTGACCTTCCCGCTAACGAACTGGCCGCCCTGCCCGAGAGCGACGATGCCGGCGCCTGGATCGGCTGGACGACAGTGCAGCAATCCATCGCCTCCGACCCCGAGCGCTCCGCCTGGGTCTCGGCCAATGCCGGTTCGGGCAAGACGCATGTGCTGACGCAGCGCGTCATTCGCCTGCTGCTCGCTGGCGCACGTCCCTCGGCCATTCTCTGCCTGACCTATACCAAGGCCGCTGCCTCCGAAATGTCGAACCGCGTCTTCGACCGACTGGCCGCCTGGGCAACCTTGTCGGACGAGGAGTTGAAGGCGCGGATTGCCGAGATCGAGGGTGCGGAGCCGGATCTGTTTAAGCTCGCCGAGGCTCGGCGTCTCTTCGCCAAGGCGCTGGAGACACCGGGCGGGCTGAAGATCCAGACGATCCACGCCTTCTGTGAGGCGCTGCTGCATCAATTTCCGCTGGAGGCCAATGTCGCAGGGCATTTTTCCGTTCTCGATGACCGCGCCGCCGCAACCCTACTCGATGACGCCCGCCGGTCGTTGCTGACGGCGACAACGCCGCAGCGGGATGCCGAGCTTGCGGAAGCCTTTTCCTATGTGCTGGATCTCGGCGACGAATCCGGCCTGGAGACGCTGCTGGGCGATATCGTCGCCAAGCGTAACGCCATCCGCCGCTTCACCACTGACGCAGAGCGGAAAGGCGGGATTGACGCCGCGCTACTCGCCCGGCTCGGCCTTTCCGCCGGAGACACGGAAGCCGGCATCGCAGAGCAATATTGGCCGCTGCCCGGCCTTTCCGGCGCAACGCTCGAGCTTTATCTCACGCTTGCCGACCAGAAGGGCGGCGCGAAGGCGCAAGAGGTTGCCTATGCACTGCGTCTCGCCAAGCGTGAGACGCACCCGGTCGCCCGCGCGGAGATCCTCGAAAAGGTGATGCTGACCGGCAAGGGCGAGCCGAAATCCGACAGCCAGTTTTTCGTCAAGGCGATGCTGGCTGATGCCCCCGCGCTTGCCGAGGGAGTGGCTGCTGCCCGCGCCCATGTCGTCACCTGCCGCGACCGGCTGAAGCTTATGCGGATGTACCGCGCCACCCGCGCGGCACTCGTTCTGGCCGACCGGCTGAACCGCGACTATGAAGAGCTGAAGAAGCGCCGCAGCCAGCTCGACTTCGAAGACCTGATTACCCGCACCGCCGATCTTCTGACCAAGAAGGATGTCGGCCCCTGGATCCACTACAAACTGGATCAGGGCATCGACCATATTCTCGTCGACGAGGCGCAGGATACCAGCCCGATCCAATGGAGCGTCATCCAGTCGCTGGCGGAGGATTTCTTCTCTGGCGAAAGCGCGCGGCAGACGCTGAGGACCATCTTCGCGGTCGGCGACGAGAAGCAGTCGATCTATTCCTTCCAGGGTGCGCGACCCGAACGTTTTTCCGAGGAAAGCGACCGGACGCGACGGCGGGTGGCGACCAGCGGCCAGCAGTTTTCCTCGATCCGCCTGCCGCTCTCCTTCCGCTCGACCGCCGATGTGCTCGCCGCCGTCGACCATGTCTTCACCGCACCGGAAAATGCCCGGGGGCTGAGCGCTGTCGACGAACCTGTGGTGCATCGCTCCAGCCGCATCGGCCATCCCGGGGCAGTCGATCTCTGGGAGATGATCGCGCCGGAGCCTGCAGCGAAGGAAGAGGATTGGACGGCACCGTTCGATTCGACGCCTGAAAGTGCGCCGGCGGCAATCTTGGCGCGGCGCATGGCGCAGACGATCGGCAATCTCATCGGCCGCGAGACGATCATCGACAAGGGCAAGGCCCGTTTCATCGAGGCTGGCGACATTCTCGTGCTGGTGCGCAAGCGCGACAGCTTCGTCAATGCGTTGACCCGGGCGCTGAAACGGCGCAACAATATCCCCGTTGCCGGCGCCGACCGGCTGGTGCTGACCAGCCATATCGCCATTCAGGATCTTCTGGCGCTCGGCCGCTTTCTGCTGCTGCCGGAAGACGACCTGTCGCTGTCGGCTCTTTTGAAAAGCCCGCTGTTCGATCTCGGCGAAGACGACGTCTTTGCTGTCGCGGCCCTTCGCGACAGCAATGAAAGCGTATGGAGCCACCTGCAGAAATTCGCCGATGACGGCAATGAGCGGTTCCGATATGCGGTCGACCGGCTGAAAACGTTCCTCGCCTTTTCGAAAAGCCTGTCCGTGCATGATTTCTATGCCCGCGTGCTTGGCAGTTTCGGTGGCCGACGGCAGTTTCTGGCGCGGCTCGGGACCGAGGTCAGCGATATTCTCGACGAATTCCTGACTTTCACGCTCGACCACGAGACCTCCGGCCTGCCGGGCCTGCAATCCTTCGTCTCGACGCTGGAGCTGGAAGCGCCGACGGTTAAGCGCGAGCAGGACAAGGGCCGCAACGAGGTGCGGATCATGACCGTGCACGCCTCCAAGGGCCTGGAGGCGCCAATCGTCTTCCTCGTCGACGGCGGCGGCAAGGCCTTTACCCATACGCATCTGCCGAAGATGCGGCTGATCGAGACCGGCAAACAAGACATCCCGCTGCCGGTCTGGGTGCCGGTCTCGGCACTGGCCAATTCGTTGACGCAGACCGATACCGCCAGGCTGCAATCGCTGACGGAAGAGGAATATCGCCGCCTGCTCTATGTCGGCATGACCCGCGCCGCCGACCGGTTGATCATCTGCGGCTATCGTGGCATCCGTGAGAATGCCGATACATGGCACGCCATGATTTCCGCGGCGCTGCGGCAGGACGGCGAACGCTGCACACCCGTCAGCTTCTCGGGGCCGGATGGCGAGTGGCAGGGGTTGAGCTGGCGCGTTTCCCAGGTCGAGCGCAGTTTCGAGCGCATGGAACAGGCGGAAACGACCGTCGATCGCGGAGCGCTGCCTGCCGGGCTCAGCCGGCCGCTGCCACCGCAGCGAAACCTGCCCCGGCCGCTCAGCCCTTCCGGCGCCGGCACCGTCATCGACGACGAGGCCGACAATCTGCTGGTCACCTCGCCGCTGTTCACCGAGAAGGCGAAATCGGACCGCTCGCTGGAAAAGGGCCGCTTCATCCACCGCATGTTGCAGACATTGCCCGAGATCGCGTCGGCGGATCGCGCCGAGGCAGCGCGGCGCTATGCCGAACGGGCCGCACGCTTCTGGCCGCAAGCGGAGCGTGATGCGCTGATCGGCTCCGTCATGGCGCTGCTGTCACACCCGGAACTACAGGGCGTTTTCAGTGCCCATGCCCAGGCCGAAGTCTCGATCATGGGCACGCTGACGCTCGATGACCAGGCCTATGCCGTCTCCGGCCGCATCGACCGGCTGACCGTACTCGACGACCGCGTCGTCATCCTCGACTACAAGACCAACCGCGTGCCGCCGCGCTCAGCCGAGCAGATTCCTTTTGCCCACCGAGCGCAGCTTGCCATCTATCGTGAGATCCTCTCGCCACTCTATCCAGGCAAGCGCATCGATTGCGTGCTCGTTTATACCGAGAATGCCTCGATCCACACGCTGTCCGGCGAGGCGCTCGCATTGACGCTTGCGGAGCTCAAGACAAAGTGAAATACCGATCATTGAAAATGAGGCACCGCGCCCTCACATACATTCCAACCGCGAATCCCGGTAAAGGAGCAGCCTATGGCTACCGTAAAAGTCGATAACGCTAACTTCGCCTCCGAAGTTCTTCAATCCGCAGAGCCCGTCATCGTTGATTTCTGGGCCGAATGGTGTGGCCCGTGCAAGATGATCGCCCCGTCTCTCGAAGAGCTCTCCGAGCAATTCGAAGGCAAGGTAAAGGTCGCCAAGCTCAACATCGATGAGAACCCGGAACTGGCTGCCCAGTTCGGCGTTCGCTCGATCCCGACGCTTGCCATGTTCAAGGCCGGCGAAGTCGCCGACATCAAGGTTGGCGCCGCGCCAAAATCGGCTCTGGAAAGCTGGATCAAAGGCGCTGCCGCTGCCTGATCAGGTATCGACTGAATGAATCAAAAAGCCCGGCTCGTCCGGGCTTTTTATTGACTGGACGTGTTACTTCGGCGGCGTGCCGTTGTCGGCAAGGACATCGCCGACGAGATAGAGCGAGCCGCCGATCAGGATGCGTGGCGCCGGCATATTGGGCACGGCGAGTTCCCTGATTTCGTCCAGTGCCTGGCGAACCGTCGACATCGGCTCGGCCACCAGACCGGCATCATAGGCCGAATTGGCCAGGATGACCGGATCGATCATCGCCTCGCTGCCACGGATCGGCACGCAATAGACCTTTTCCGCCAGCCCGGTGAAAGCCTTGAAATAGCCGACGGGATCCTTGGTGTTGATCATGCCGATGATCAGGAACAGCGGGCGTGGCTGACGCTCCTCGAAACTGGCCATGGCTTCGGCAATGACCTCGCCGGCACCGGGATTGTGACCTCCATCGACCCAGATTTCCGCACCTTCCGGGGCGTGCGGCAACAACTCGCCCTCCGTCAGGCGTTGGAGGCGGCCCGGCCATTCGACCGATATCATCGCCTTTTCCATCATCGCCTCGGTGACGGTAAAGCCGGCGGCCTTGACGGCGCGGATAGCGGCGGCGGCGTTGGCATATTGATGCCGGCCCGGCAGGCGCGGCAGCGGCAGGTCGCCAAGACCGAATTCGTCCTGATAGACGAGCCGGCCATATTCCTCGTGGGCGGAAAAATCCTGGCCGAAGACGGCGGTTGGGCAGCGCAGCCGCTCGGCCGTCGATATCAGCACGTCGAGCGCCGCATCATAGTCCTGATGACCAATCACAACGGGCCGACCGGCCTTCATGATCCCCGCCTTTTCGGCGGCGATCAGCTCGACTCGGTCACCGAGATAGGGCTGGTGATCGAGCGAGATCGGCATGATCACCGAAACGGCCGGTTCGGAAATGACATTGGTAGCGTCGAAACGGCCGCCGAGGCCGACTTCAATGACGGCGGCATCGGCCGGATGCTCGGCAAACAGAGTGAAGGTGGCCGCCGTCAGGATTTCGAAAACCGTGATCTTCTCGCCGCCATTGGCATCGGCGATGCGCCGCAGCACTTCGGCAAATACTGCGTCGGCCACCAGCTCGCCACGGCCGCCCTTGACGCCGATGCGGTAGCGCTCATGCCAGTTGACGAGATGCGGCGAGGTATGGACATGCACGCTGTAGCCGCCTGCTTCGAGAAGCGCGCGGCAGAAGGCCGTCACCGAGCCCTTGCCATTGGTACCGGCGACATGGATCACCGGCGGCAGCTTGTTCTGCGGATTGCCGAGGATGTCGAGAAGGCGAGTGATCCTGTCCAGCGAGAGATCGTAGCCCTTGGGGTGCAGCCCCATCAGCTTGTCGATCTCCTGCGCTGCCTCGCTCACTGCGGATTGATCCATCGCCATCACCCGCACCTCCGCCTTTCGGCCATCCGTTTCAGGTCAGCCGTTCGCCACCAGCGGCGCGGCCGCACCGTTCAGGCTCTTCGCAGACACGTCATTTGCCGGAGCCTTGGTCAGGATCTTCAGAAGCGTCGCCAGGGTATCGGGGATATCGTGGCGCTTGACGACCATGTCGACCATGCCGTGCTCGAGCAGGTATTCCGAGGTCTGGAAGCCTTCCGGCAGCTTTTCGCGGATCGTCTGTTCGATGACGCGCTTGCCGGCAAAGCAGATTTCCGCGCCCGGCTCCGCCAGATGGACATCGCCGAGCATGGCGTAAGAGGCGGTGACGCCCCCCGTTGTCGGGTTGGTCAGGACGACGATATAGGGCTGGCCGGCTTCCTTCAGCATGTCGACGGCAACCGTCGTGCGCGGCAGCTGCATCAGCGACAGAATGCCTTCCTGCATGCGGGCGCCGCCCGAAGCCGGGAACATTACTAGCGGGCACTTCTCGGCAATGGCGCGCTCAAACGCCTTGACGATCGCTTCACCTGCGGCAATGCCGAGCGAGCCGCCCATGAAATTGAACTCATGGACGACGGCCACGAGCTTCAAGCCGCGAACCTTGCCGACGCCGGCGACGATCGTGTCTTCCTGATCGGTCTTGACGCGGCTGTCCTTCAGGCGGTCGGTGTATTTCTTCGAGTCGCGGAACTTCAGCGGGTCCTGCGCGACCTTCGGCTGCTGCAGGGCTTCATATTCGCCCTTGTCGAAAAGATCGGCAAGACGAGCCTTGGCCGGCATCTTCATATGGAAGCCGGAGGCCGGAATAACCCACTTATTGTCTTCCAGATCCTTGTGGAAGACCATCTCGCCGGTCTCCGGGCACTTGATCCAGAGATTTTCCGGCACTTCGCGGCGGCCCAGCATGGAATTGATCCGCGGGCGGACGTAGTTGGTGATCCAGTTCAATTCGCAAACTCCTGATCGACTGAATTAATCGATATCGTAGTCGTCAACTAATGCCCACGGGCCTTTTCTTCAACCTCTTCGGATTGAGGGGCCAGCCTTTGTGGGAAAATTATTCGGCGGCAACAAGGCGCGCGGAGCGCGTTCCCGTCGACAGGCCGCGCACCAGTGTCGCAACGGCCTGGATGGTATCGGCGCCGGCCTTGCCGTCCTTGGTCAGGCTGGTGGCGATCTGATTGACGATCGCCGTACCGACGACGACGCCATCCGCGGAGGCGCCGATAAGCTTCGCATGCTCGGCCGTCTTGACGCCGAAGCCGACGCAGACCGGCAGATCGGTATGCTGCTTGATGCGCTTGACGGCACCGGAGACCAGCGACGGATCCGGCAGGGCCGAACCGGTGATGCCGTTCATCGAGACATAATAGACGAAGCCGGATGTATTTTTCAGCACGGCCGGCAGGCGCTTTTCATCGGTGGTCGGCGTTGCCAGGCGGATGAAGTTGATGCCCTTGCGGATCGCCGGGATGCAAAGCTCGTCATCCATTTCCGGCGGCAGATCGACAACGATCAGGCCGTCGATACCGGCGGCGATCGCGTCATCGAGGAAGGTCTCGACGCCATAGATATAGATGGGATTGTAGTAACCCATCAGCACGATCGGCGTATCGCCGTCCGTCTTGCGGAAATCGGCGGCGAGCTGCAGCGTCTTCTTCAGCGTCTGGCCAGCCTTCAGCGCGCGCTGGCCGGCGAGCTGAATCGCCGGGCCGTCCGCCATGGGATCAGAAAAGGGCATGCCGAGCTCGATGACGTCGGCGCCGGCTTCCGGCAGCGCCTTCATGATGCCGAGCGAGGTGTCGTAATCGGGATCGCCGCCCATGAAATAAGTGACGAGCGCCGGGCGGCCTTCAGCCTTCAGAGCGGCGAAGCGTTTGTCCATACGTGCGGTCATGATGTCTAACTCACATTCCCAAAATCTTGGCCACGGTGAAGATGTCCTTGTCGCCGCGACCGGAGAGATTCATCAGGATGATCTCGTCCTTGCCCATCTTCGGCGCGCGCTTGATAACCTCGGCGAGCGCGTGGCTCGGCTCCAGCGCCGGAATGATGCCTTCAAGGCGCGTCAGCGTCTGGAACGCTTCCAGCGCTTCATGGTCCATGATCGGCACATATTCGGCGCGGCCGATATCGTTCAGCCAGGAGTGTTCCGGGCCAATGCCGGGATAGTCGAGGCCAGCCGAAATCGAATGTCCTTCCTTGATCTGGCCGTCGCCGTCCTGCAGCAGGTAGGTGCGGTTGCCGTGCAGCACGCCGGGCGAACCGGCGGTGATCGAGGCGCAATGCTCGTCGCCCTGCAGGCCCTTGCCACCGGCTTCGACGCCAACGATCTTGACGCTTTCGTCATCGAGGAACGGATGAAAGATGCCGATCGCGTTCGAACCGCCGCCGACAGCAGCGATAACGAGATCCGGCAGGCGGCCTTCAGCTTCCAGCATCTGCTGCTTGGCCTCCGTGCCGATCACGGCCTGGAAATCGCGGACCATTTCCGGATAGGGATGCGGGCCGGCGGCCGTGCCGATCAGGTAATAGGTGTCGTCGACATTGGTGACCCAATCGCGAAGAGCCTCGTTCATGGCGTCCTTCAGCGTGCCGCTGCCGGCCGTCACCGGAATGACCTCGGCGCCCAGAAGCTTCATGCGGAAAACGTTCGGAGCCTGACGCTCGACATCGGTCGCGCCCATGTAGACGACGCAGGGCAGGCCGAAGCGTGCGGCAACGGTCGCCGAGGCAACACCATGCTGGCCGGCGCCGGTCTCGGCGATGATGCGGCTCTTGCCCATGCGCTTGGCAAGCAGGATCTGGCCGATGCAATTGTTGATCTTGTGCGAGCCGGTATGGTTCAGCTCTTCGCGCTTGAAATAGATCTTGGCGCCGCCAAGCTCGGCCGTCAGGCGCTCGGCGAAATAAAGCGGGCTCGGGCGGCCGATATAATGGGTACCGAGCGACTTCAGCTCCGCCTGGAAGGCTGGATCGTTCTTCGCCTTTTCCCATTCTTCCTGCAGGTCCAGGATCAGCGGCATCAACGTCTCAGCGACGAAGCGGCCACCATAAATACCGAAACGGCCATCCTCATCGGGACCGGCGCGGAAGGAATTCAGCTTTGGCGTCTGGTTCACTCTTAACTCCCTGCTGCCGGTTCCGGCAGGCATGCTTCTGCAACAGCGTCGAAAAATTCGTCGATCTTCTTCGGATCCTTCACACCCGGCGCGCTTTCGACGCCAGAGGAGAGATCGATGCCCGTGGCCCTGGTGGATGCCAGCGCCTGGGCGAAATTGTCCTTGTTCACGCCGCCGGACAGCATGTAGTCGACGCGATCGTCGAGCCAGCTCATCAGGCTCCAGTCGAAGGACACGCCGTTTCCGCCCGGCAACTCCGAACCAGCCGGCGGCTTGGCGTCGAACAGGAAGCGGTCGGCAATACCGATATAGGCTTCGACCCGCTTCAGATCGTCGGCGTCACGCACCGACATGGCCTTCATGACCGGCAGATTATAGACCGCTTTTATCGTCAGCACACGCTCCGGGCTTTCATTGCCATGGAGCTGGAGAATATCCGGACGCACCAGCGAGATGATCTCATCGAGATCGTCATTGGTCGGATTGACAGTTACCGCGACGATCTTCGCCTTGCCGCGAGCGCGCTCGGCAAGCTTGCCGGCAAGATCGGGCTCTATATAGCGGGGGCTTTTTTCAAAGAAGATAAAACCGACATGCGTGGCGCCGCGCTCAAGCGCACGATCCATAGCTTCCGGCGTTTTCAGACCGCAAATTTTGATATCGGGGTTCATGGCAGCGGAGTGACATGAAAATTAGAAAGAGTCGAGCCTAAAGGCGACAAACTGGGAATTTTACGCGTCTCTGATGAAGCCGAATATGGCTCAATCGAAGTCAATTGCATGCAGGTGGCTGCCATGGCGTTTCAACCAGGCCTTGGCCTCGTCCATCTCCGGGCAAAGCTTGCGGCACAGCGCCCAGAAGCGCGGGCCGTGGTTCATTTCGCGCAAGTGCGCGACCTCGTGGGCGGCGAGATAGTCGATGACCAGCGGCGGCGCCATGACGATCCGCCAGGAGAAGCTCAGATTTCCCTCGGACGAGCAGGAGCCCCAGCGGCTACGGGTATCCTTCATGCTGATCGAGGAGACGGGCGCGCGGATCGATCCCGCATGCAGCTTTACCAACCTTTCCAGATCGGCGCGAGCCTCCTTCTTGAGGAAGGTGGCGATGCGCCGGCCGGCATGTTCCGGCATGCCGCTGACGCGCAGGACCGGCACGCCATCGATGACGATCGCCTCGGTCAGGCCGCGCAGCGTGCCGGTGTGCTCGATGCGATGGCGGATGCCGCGCAGGAGGATTTCGCCGCCGCTTCTCAAGCTGCTTTCGGTGGAGAATTTCGCAAGCTTGGTCAAAAGCCAGCCCTGGTGGCGGTCGAGGAAGGCGTTGACCTCGCGCGCTGCCAGGCCACGCGGAATGGTCATCTTCAGCGCCCGTCCGCCGGGTTCGATGCGAAGCGTGATCCGTGTCGCCCGCTCATTCTGGCGGATCGTCAGCGGCATCAAGCGGCCGGCCACCTCCAGCGTGCGCGTTTCCGGCGCAGGCGGCTGGGGAGCGGATCGGCGGGATCTGGACAGAAGCGGAAACATGAGAGGCAGTTTTATACGATTCGCTCGGGTTTCTGGCAAAGAAAAACCGGCATCCGATGATGCCGGTTTTATGGGGAGGTTGATTATCGATTACGGCGTCTGGAATTCCGGAGCCGGACCGTTATCATCATTGCGCTTGACGTTGTTGCGGTCGCGCATGAAGCGATCGAATTCGTCCTGATCCTTGGCGCGGCGAAGCTCGCGGACATAGGTATCGAAGTCGGCACGCATTTCATCGAGCTTGCGGCGTTCTTCTTCAAGACGCTCCAGCTCTGCCCGGCGCCAATCGTCGAATGCGACGTTGCCGGTGGTGAAATGGGCGCGGTGACGACCACGGTGGCGACCGCAGCCGGAGAAGCCGCTAAACACGCCGTCGGCCTTCTCGTTCACATCCCGTTTGAAATCCCTCAGGCGTTCGCCGAAGAGAATATAGGCAAGCATGGCGAGGCCGAGCGGCCAGAAGACCACGAAGCCAAGCACCATCAGAGCAATGGTGGCCGGAGTCCAATCCGGACGAAGCAATGCTGACTGGTTCATCGTGAGGTATCCTCGCAGTAAGTCGGTCCGACCACATGCCGAACCGCTGGAATCGAGATGGTTACCTCTTCGCGAGCCTTCAATGGTATTTGCCGGGGAAATCGAGCAAGCCTTTGATTCAAGCTCAATAATTCAGCAAAAGCTAATTCTTTGCGATCTCAGGCGGTTTTGCCGCCCTTGATCACACGCTTGACGACCGGCTTGCCGCTGCGTGCATGCTCGCGGGCAAAGGCGATAATGCGCGGTGCGATCTCGCGGCGGAAGCGCGAACCGTTGAAGACGCCGTAGTGGCCGACATCGGGCTGCAGGTAATGCATCCGCATGTCGTCGGGAATATTCGTGCAGATGGTCTGCGCCGCCCCGGTCTGGCCGACGCCGGAGATATCGTCGTTCTCGCCCTCGACCGTCAGCAGCGCGACATTGCGGATGGCTGCGGGATCGACGCGCTGGCCGCGATGCATCAACTCACCCTTCGGCAGCGCATGCTTGATGAAAACCTCATCGACGGTCTGCAGATAGAATTCCGCCGTCAGGTCCATGACCGCCAGATATTCATCATAGAAATCGCGGTGCTTCTCCGCCGGCTCGCCGTCGTTCTTGACGAGGTGCATGAAGAAGTCCTTGTGGGCGATCATGTGCCGATCGAGGTTCATCGACATGAAGCCGGAGAGCTGCAGGAAGCCGGGATAGACCGGCCGCATGAAGCCCGGCTGCGGCCAGGGCACGTTCATGACGACATTGTCGGCGAACCATTCCAGCGGCTTGTCCTTGGCGAGTTGGTTGACGGCCGTCGGATTGATGCGCGTGTCGATCGGTCCGCCCATCAGCGTCATCGACGCAGGCGACAGCGGATCACCAGCCGCCTCCATCACCGCAGCTGCGGCCAGAACCGGGACTGAAGGCTGACAGACGGCGACGACATGGGTGTCGGGACCGAGATGGTGCAGCATCTCGATGACGTAATCGATGTAATCTTCCAGATCGAAGGTGCCCTCGGTCATCGGCACCATGCGGGCGTCGATCCAGTCGGTAATGTAGATATCGGCGCTCGGCAGCAGCGCTTCGACGGTGCCGCGCAGCAGCGTCGCATAGTGGCCGGACATCGGCGCGACGATCAGGATGCGCGGATCGCTGCCATGGCCAGCAGGCAGGCTGCGCTCGAAATGGATCAGATTGCAGAAGGGCTTCTTCCAGACGACCTTTTCATGGACCGAAACCGGCTTGCCGTCGATCTGGGTTTCAGGGAGCCCGAATTCCGGCTTGCCATAGCGCCGCGTGGTGCGCTCGAACATCTCGAGACTTGCCGTCATCGTGCGGCCAAGCACCGTATGGGAGAGTGGATTGAGCGGATTGGCATAGGCCAGGCGCATCATGTCGGCGGCGGCGCGGAAAGGCGCAAGAGCGGCATGATTGAGTTCATAAAACTGATAAAACATCGGAAAGCGTCTCCTCTCGAGAAGCTGGTGCCAAGCCTCGAAAATCAGCGATTTCCAGAAAGCTTAAATGCGCCTTTAAGCGTTACTGCGTCCTCCGCAACGTGCTCCCGGACACGCTGCACAATCAGATAACGACCGCTCCCCACGCGTGGTCTTCATCCTTCAAGCCAGAATAGCACCTTTTGCTGCAAGGCAACATCAATTTTGCATCGCACCAACCAGCAAAAATGCCGGGGAACTTGCTCCCCGACATCCAGAATGGTCTCAAAACCTTAACGCACCGACTATCAGGCGTCGGCCAGGAACGTCTGGCGCTGCGAACCGAGGCCTTCCATGCCGAGTTCTACGACATCGCCAGCCTTCAGGAACTGCGGCGGCTTCATGCCCATGCCGACGCCGGGAGGCGTGCCGGTGGAGATGACGTCGCCCGGATGCAGCGACATGAACTGGCTGAGGTAGGAGACGAGATAGGCGACGCCATAGACCATGGTCTTGGTCGAGCCGTCCTGCATCGTCTTGCCGTTGACCTTCAGCCACATGCCGAGATTCTGCGGGTCGGCGACTTCGTCCTTGGTGACCAGCCAGGGGCCGATCGGGCCGAAGGTGTCGCAGGACTTGCCCTTGGTCCACTGTCCGGAACGCTCGGTCTGGAAGGCGCGTTCGGAAACGTCATGCGAGACGCAATAGCCGGCGACATAGTCCAGCGCGTCGGCTTCGCTGACATATTTGGCGGTCTTGCCGATGACGACGCCGAGTTCGACTTCCCAGTCGGTCTTTTGCGAGCCGCGCGGGATCAGCACATTGTCGTTCGGGCCGACGATGGCCGAGGTCGCCTTCATGAAGATAATCGGCTCCGGCGGCACCGTGGCGCCGGTTTCGGCGGCGTGGTCGGAGAAATTCAGGCCGATGCAGATGAACTTGCCGGTGCCGGCAACGCAGGCGCCGAGGCGGCCTTCAGCCAATTCCGGCAGGCTCTTGGGATCGAGCGCCGCAATTTTCGCGAGTCCGGCCGGCGAAATCGCCTCACCGCCGATATCGGCGACATGCGCGGAGAGATCACGGATCTTGCCGTCGCTATCCAGAAGCGCCGGCTTTTCCTTGCCAGCCGGGCCAACACGCAACAATTTCATAGGTCTTCCTTCCCTGCATTTTAAAAGACGAGATTGATTTCACCATATATGAACGACTTATTCACCAGTGTCATCAATCGATTTCGAACATAACACGTCCTGTTTGTCCGCGTCGGAACAACAGCCTTTCCTATGTGGACGACAAAGATCGTGCAATCTCAACAATCGTCGCGAAGGCCACATCGATATCGTCCGCCGTCGTCTCGAACTGACCAGCCTGAAAACGGATGACCAGCCGTCCGGCAACCCGCGTCTGCGTCAGATAGATGCGGCCGTCATTGTTGATGGCGGCGATCAGGCGCTGGGTATGGCTCTCCTGATCGACGCCGCCTGGCGCCTTGTGATCGAAGGAAAAGAGCGACAGGAACGGCTGGCTGACGATCTCGAAATCCGGCTCCGCCGACAGGCGCTGAGCCAGATTTTGCGACCAGGCGACATGATTGCGGATCATCGTCCGCAAGCCTTCAAGCCCATGATAACGCAGCAGGAACCAAAGTTTCAACGCACGAAAACGGCGCCCAAGCGGCACCGACCATTCGGAATAATTGGTAATGCCGTCATGACCGTGGGTGCGCAGGAATTCTGGATGGATCGCCAGCGTCCGCACCAGCGATTCCGGCTCGCGAATGAACTGCACCGAGCAATCGAACTGCGCGCCGAGCCATTTATGCGGATTGAAGACGATGGAATCGGCCTGCTCGACGCCTTGCCACAGTGTCCGGAATTCCGGGCAGATCATCGCCGAACCAGCCCAGGCCGCGTCGACATGCACATAGAGACCATGAGCGTGGGCCACCTCGACAACCGCGGCAATATCGTCGCAGGCACCGATGCTGGTGCCGCCGACACAGGCGATCACACCGGCCGGCAGCAGGCCCGCGGCACGATCCCGCTCGATCGCCGCCGCCAGCGCCTGCGGATCCATAGCACTATTCGGACCGCTGGAGGGGATACGGACGAGGTTGTCCGCACCGATGCCGGATATCCAGATGGCGCGATCGATCGAGGTGTGGACCTGATCGGTGGAATAGATCCGCACCGTCTTGTTGGCCGTGAGACCTTGTCTGTTGCCCTGCCAATCAAGTGCCTTTTCACGCATCACCAGAACAGCCGCAAGCGTCGCCGTCGAGGCGGAATCCTGGATGACGCCGGTAAAACTGTCAGGCAGGCCAAGGGCCTGTCGCAGCCAGTCGACGACCTTGGTTTCCAGTTCGGTCGCGGAGGGCGAGGTCTGCCAGAGCATACATTGGGCGGCGATGGCGCTGACCAGATATTCGGCGACAACCGAGACCGGAGCCGCATTGGCGGGGAAATAGGCGAAGAAGCGCGGATGCTGCCAATGGGTCATGCCGGGGACGAGGATATCCTCAAAATCCTTGAAGATATCCTCCATGGATTCGCCGGATTCAGGTGGAGAATCAGCAATATGCGCCGCAATCTCGCCAGGCGCCGTCTGTGCCCTGACCGGCCGCTCACGAAGCGATGCGCGATAATCCGCGCCCCAATCCGCCGCCTTTTCCGACCAGCGCCGAAACTCCTCCCAGTCCATGACGGCCTCCGTTCCACCGAAACGAGGCGGACCTTAGACCGGTTTTGGGAGATGGTCGAGTATCAGAAAAGCTCGATCGCTAGCCACCGCCGAGATCGGCTCTCTTTAAAATAACGGAATGTTGAAGCAGACTGTCTACTTGGCAGAGCCGGATGCGACTATGTAGGAAAACCTGTCGTTCAAATTCCAGTTATTGGAGTGCCGCATGCCCACCTCCGTTTCATCCGTGAAAACCGATCATGCCAGCCGCTACCTGCAGCAGCTCTGCAAGCATTGGAGCCACAAATTCACCATCGAATTCAACGAGACCGCCGGCAAAGTGCCCTTTAACCCCGAGACCTCGCTTGAATTGGCGGCCGATGCCTCCTCGCTGCTGATGACCCTGCATGTCGAAAATCCGCAAGACCTCGACCGCATGCAGAACGTCGTGGCCGATCACCTCAAGCGCTTCGCCTTCCGCGAAGAGCTCGACGTGGTCTGGACGGCGGATACGAGCAAGGTATAGGTTTCACGCGTATCCCCCAGGGCTTGTCGTCGACCCTCCCCCACAGCTCCACGACGGCCTCCTTTAGATGAAAGATCCCTCATGACATCAAGCAACAACCGCGAATCGCAATATCCGATCGACAAGCTCTTCCTCGACCGTTGGTCGCCGCGCGCCTATTCCAACGAAACCATGCCGGAAGCCGACCTGCTGACCATTCTGGAGGCTGCCCATTGGGCGCCGTCCGCGTCGAACCTACAGCCCTGGCGCTTCGTCTACGCGCTGCGCGGCTCGGAGAACTGGGACAAGTTTCTGAGCTTGCTGATCGAATTCAACCAGGGTTGGGCGAAGTCCGCCTCCGCCCTGCTTTTCGTCGTCTCGCGCACGCATGGCGGCGAGCTTGGCTCGGCCGAACAGAAGCCCAACTACAGCCACACCTTCGATGCCGGCACTGCCTGGGGCTTCCTGGCGATCCAGGCGCACCTGGCAGGCTATGAAGCTCACGGCATGGGCGGTTTCCATGTCGAAAAATCCTATGAGGTTCTCGGTATTCCCGAAGGCTTCCGCGTCGAGGCCGCCGTTGCCATCGGCAAGATCGGCGACAAGAACCAGCTTCCGGAAAAGCTGAGGGAGCGTGAGACGCCGAACGACCGCAAGCCGCTTTCCGAAGTTGCCTTCAACGGTACCTTCATAGCCAAGTAATTGATCACAAAATGAAAAAGGCCCGCCTGAAAACCAGGCGGGCCTTTTTCGTTCGTCGGCATATCCGACAATCAGATATCGAGGTTTGCGACGTTCAGCGCATTGTCCTGGATGAATTCGCGCCGTGGCTCGACCTCGTCGCCCATGAGCCGGGCAAACAGGCCATCGGCATCGGTCGCGTCGGGAACCCTCACCTGCAGCAGCGAGCGTGCGTTCGGATCGAGCGTCGTTTCCCAGAGCTGTTCGGCATTCATCTCGCCGAGACCCTTGTAGCGCTGCATGGTGAGACCCTTGCGGCCGGCGGCAAAGACCGTTTCCAACAGCATGCCCGGGCCGGAAATCTCGGTCTCGCCATCCCGGCGCGCGAGCTTCGGCGGCTGGTCGTAGACGTCCTTGAGGCGCGAGCCGACCTGATCGATCAGACGCGCATCCTGGGAACCGATCAGTGCCATGTCGAGAACGACGACTTCCTTGACACCGCGCACCATGCGCTCGAAACGCAGGCCGCCTTCGCTGGTCACGGCACCGGTCCAGCCACGTTCGGTTTCCTCGGCAATGATATCGAGCCTTCTCGCAACATCGTTCACCAGACCTTCGGCACGCGCCGGGTCGCTGACGAGTTCGGCGTTGAGAGCGCCGGCGATTGCCGCCTGTTCGACGACAGCGCGATTGTAGCGCGAATGCAGATTGCCGAGCAGCGTGCGCAGGCGCAGGGCATCGAAGATGAGTTCGCGCAGATCCTCGCCGGCGCGGACTTCACCGGTGCCGAGCTTCAGGCTAGCATCGTCCAGACCCTGGCCGATCAGATATTCCTCGAATGCCTTCTCATCCTTCACGTACTGCACCGACTTGCCGCGCGTCACCTTATAGAGCGGCGGCTGGGCGATGTAGAGATGGCCGCGCTCGATGAGATCAGGCATCTGGCGGAAGAAGAAGGTGAGCAGCAGCGTGCGAATATGGGCGCCGTCGACGTCGGCGTCCGTCATGATGATGATCTTGTGATAGCGCAGCTTGTCGGCGTTGAACTCGTCCTTGCCGATGCCGGTGCCGAGTGCTGTGATCAGTGTGCCGATTTCCTGGCTCGACAGCATCTTGTCGAAACGGGCACGCTCGACATTGAGGATCTTGCCGCGCAGCGGCAGGATCGCCTGGTTTTCGCGCGAGCGGCCCTGCTTGGCCGAACCGCCTGCCGAGTCGCCCTCGACGAGGAAGACCTCGGACTTGGCCGGATCGCGCTCGGAGCAATCGGCGAGCTTGCCGGGCAGCGAGGCAATGTCGAGGGCACCCTTGCGCCGCGTCAGTTCACGCGCCTTGCGGGCGGCTTCGCGGGCAGCCGCAGCTTCGACAACCTTGCCGACCAGCACCTTGGCATCGGCCGGATGTTCTTCTAGCCAGGTGCCGAGCGCCTCGTTGACGAGGCTTTCGACCACAGGGCGGACTTCGGAGGAAACCAGCTTGTCTTTGGTCTGCGACGAGAATTTCGGATCCGGCACCTTCACCGACAGCACCGCCGTCAGACCTTCGCGGCAATCGTCACCCGTCAGCGTCACCTTTTCCCTTTTGGTGATGCCCGATGACTCGCCGTAGGAGGTGATCTGGCGCGTCAGAGCGCCACGGAAGCCGGCCATATGCGTGCCGCCATCGCGCTGTGGGATGTTGTTGGTGAAGCAGAGCACATTTTCGTGGTAGCTCTCATTCCACCACATCGCCACTTCGACGGTGATGCCGTCCTTTTCACTGCGGATGGAGACCGGTTTGTCGACCAGCGGCTTCTTGGCGCGGTCAAGATACTTGACGAAAGCCTCAAGACCGCCGTCGTAGAGCATTTCTTCCTGCCTGACGTCGGAATGACGCTTGTCCGTGAGCAGGATGCGGACGCCGGAGTTCAAGAACGCGAGCTCGCGCAGGCGATGCTCCAGCGTGCTATAATCGAACTCCGTCATGGTGAAGGTTTCCGAGCTTGGCATGAAGCTGACTTCGGTACCAGTCTCGGTGCCGGCATCGCCGGTCACCTTCAACGGCGCGTCGGCGACGCCGTGCGTAAAGCTCATTTCATTGATCTTGCCCTGACGGCGAATCTTCAGCTTCAGCCAGACGGACAGCGCGTTGACGACCGAGACGCCGACGCCGTGCAGACCGCCGGAGACCTTGTAGGAATTCTGGTCGAACTTACCGCCGGCATGCAGCTG
Source organism: Rhizobium rhizogenes NBRC 13257 (assembly GCF_000696095.1). Taxonomy (GTDB): domain Bacteria; phylum Pseudomonadota; class Alphaproteobacteria; order Rhizobiales; family Rhizobiaceae; genus Rhizobium; species Rhizobium rhizogenes. The sequence continues at coordinate 57,703 of NZ_BAYX01000013.1, forward strand.
GGTCATGATGACTTCAGCCGCCGAGATGCCTTCACCGGTATGGATATCCGTCGGGATGCCGCGACCATTGTCGGTGACCGTCACCGAACCATCCGGATTGAGCGTGACGGTGACGAGATCGGCATAGCCGCCGAGCGCTTCGTCGATGGCGTTGTCGACGACTTCGTAAACCATGTGATGCAGACCGGAACCATCATCCGTGTCGCCGATGTACATGCCGGGACGCTTGCGCACCGCATCAAGACCTTTCAGGACCTTGATGCTGTCTGCGCCATACTCGGCATTGCCGTCGTTTTCGGTTACGGATATGTCGGTCATTTATTGAAGTCTTTCCAGTGTTTTAGAGAACACCGCCGATCGTTAACGAATCAGCAGTTTTTCTTTCCCTGAATATAGGATGTTTCGCCCGTAACTTCCAAACGGAAGGCCCCTATATGGGGTATAAAACAGGGGATTAAGGCGGTTTTCAGCCCCTTTTTCCGGCATTTTCCAGAACCAGGGACAGTTCCTTGATGGTGGTCGTGTCGAGATTGCGAATCCGGTCCGCCAAGCGGTTGACAAAGGCCGTATATTCAGGTGCCAGACCCGAGGTATCGACCACGACGCGCGGGTCGGAGAAGCGCGCCAGAAGGAACAATTCCTCGGCCTCGTCCCAGATAATGTTGAAATATCCAGCGATGCGCTGCAGCAGATCGAAGGTCGGCGTGCCGCGCTTTCCATGCTCCAGGGCGGATAGATAGGCCGGCGTCACATTCAGTGCCGCCGCCATTTCCTTCTGGGAGACGCCCTTGCGCGCCCTGAGTTTCCTGACCGCTTCGCCGAAAGGGGTCACGGCCTGTCCCCCTTCGGCCGCGACAGACGGATATAGAGGGCGCCGTCGCCGCCATGGTGCTGCGCCGCGGTCTCATAGGAGGAAATCAGGAAGCGGAATTCCGGCTTGGAGAACCACAGCGGCACGGCACGCTTCAAGGCGCCGTCGCTGCCCATGGAGCTGCCCTTGCCGGTGATGACAAGCACATGGCGAAGACCACGCTCATGCGCCCGGAACAGGAAATCCAGAAGCATCACATGCGCCTCGCTCTGGATCAGCCCATGAAGGTCGATGCGCGCCTCCAGCGCCAGCCGCCCCTTGGCGATCTTGCGCTTGACCGGGCGCTCCAGCGGATGATGCGTGCCGGAAGGCTGTTTTGCCGGCGCCGGCGAAATTTGCGGATCGGCGGGTGCCGGAGCGACCCTCGCCTTTTCGGCGCGCGCGGTCTCTTCCGCCTTGGCCTCTGCCGCCAGAACCTCGTCGAAAGATTCCATGTCGGCCTGTCGCCCGGGCATGGGCCGGGTGCTTTTCGCCACCTTGCCCCAGAGGACACGCTCATCCGTGCTGAGCTTCCGTTCTTTACTTTTGCCTTCTGGGTTTCTGCGTTCTGGGGCCATCAGCCAAACCTCTGAGCTGCCGCCTTCGGAACCAGTATATAAAAATCCGCGTCATTGCGCACGGTACCGGCAAGTTCCCCGGCATCGTAGCCGGAACCGGTGAAGATATCGCCACGCGCCGGGCCGACGATCGCCGAACCGGTATCGAGCGCCAGCATCAGCCGCGCGAAGGGCTGGCCGGCATCAAGATGGGTCAGGCTTTCCGACTGGATGAAGAAGGGAAAACCGAAAGTGTGGATCAACCGGTCGACCGCCAGCGAACGGCCGGCAACCAGCGGCACCTTCGCTGCCGCAATCGGCCCGAGCGCGGGATCGCTGACATCGGCCTCACGGAAAAATATATAGGACCGGTTATGCCACAGGACCTCGTCGACTTCCTGCGGATGGGCGTAGAGCCAGTCGCGGATCGTCTGCATGGAGATTGTGGCACGGTCGAGCAGGCCACGCTCGATGAGCAGACGGCCAACGGCCGAGAAAGGGTGACCGGCCTTGGCGGCATAGGTGATACGGCCCATGCGCCCATCGGGATAGCGCAGCCGTGCAGCGCCCTGCACATGTACGAAGAAGACATCGACCTTGGACTTCGCCCAGGCGATCTCCAGACCCCTGCCCTCCAGATAACCGCGATCGATCTCGCCCCGGTCCGGATAGGCGGAAATCGCCCCATCCTTTAGCTTGCCGAACATGTAGGATGGATCGAGCCCGGATGGCCTGTTGGCGTCATCGAGATCGACCAGATCATCCGGCCGGCGATAGAAGGGATAGCGATAGATCTCGTCCGGCGTCGCGGAAACGGTGATTTCCGGCTCGAAAAAGGCGGTGACGAACCCCCTGCCGCCATCGCCACGTCGGATGAAAAAGGGCTGACAGCGCTCCTCGAAGAAGGCGCGGGCCTCAGCCGCGTCGCGCGGCTCGTAACCTTCGGCATCGTCGAGCAGGGTCAGGAGATCATCGGCAGTCAAGCCAGCGGCGCCGGTGCGATAGGGCTTTACGTCCCTGACATGGGTCCGACAGTCCCGCATGGCACGAAAAAGGCTGGAGGGATCATCATCCCCCCAGCCCTTCAGATCGGCGAAGGTTGCCGGCTCCAGCCTGAAATCCTTCGATGCGGTCGTCATTGTTCGGATTCGGTCGCCACGAGTTTCCAGTTGGGGTCGCGCGAACGGCTGTCGCGGGCAAAGGTCCAGACATCACTGATTTCGGCTACCGTCTCGGCATCGCCATCGATCAGTGTGCCGGCCTTATCGTAGGTCGCCGAAATCATCTGGCTGACGATACGCATCGTCACCGTGGCTTCCGTATCCTTCATCTCGGCGCTGACGATATCGGCCTTGTCGATGCCGACGAAGGTGGACTTCACCTTTTCGCCCTTGGTCTCGCGATCGGTGATGGCGGCATCGAAGCCTTCATAGACCTCGCGCGACAACAGACCCTTCAACGCGTTGCGGTCACCATCAGCAAAAGCCATGACGATCATCTCGTAGGCCATGCGGGCGCCGTTGACGAATTCCTTCGGGCTGAAGCTCGGATCCGCCTTGTTCAATTCGCGCAGCGAATCATTGAGCTGCGTGCCGGCCGGCGTGAAGGCATCGATGGCGGCGAAGCGGTCCTCATCCTCGGTCGCATCACGGCGCGGCAAGGTTACCACCTTGCCGGCATCCGGCGCATTCGGGCCAGTGGCCTGATCGGGCGAACCATAGAGATCGCGCGGCGGCTTCTCATTCCCCGTGCGGCGGCCAAGGACGCTGCGCAGCTGAAAGAAAATCAGCACCGCCGCCACCAGGAAAAAGATCGTCACAAAGTCGTTTGCACCCATCTCGTGTCGGAACCACCATTAAAATTAAGAGTTTCAATCCCCATATAGTCTGCATCCACCTATCATTCAAATAGCGGACCGGTATCTTTATTATATGCGATGAACTAACGCTTTGGCATCATCGCCTAAAGTATGACGCGGTTTTCGAGCCAAATCATGCTAAGCAGAGATACGCCCGCTTTCAGGACACCGTAACATGCGCCTATCCCTTGTTCCTATCTTCGTCTTTCTGATGCCGCTTGCCGAAATCGCAGGATTCATCGTCGTCGGCAAAATGCTTGGGGTATGGGCAACATTGGCGCTGGTCATCCTCAGCGCCGTTCTCGGTGCGGCGCTTCTCAGAATCCAGGGCATCGGCATTCTGCAGCGCATTTCGGCCGAAAGCCGCAATGGCGGCGATCCCGGCCGCGAAATGGTGCATGGCGCAATGATCGTCATTGCTGCCTTCTTCCTGATGCTGCCCGGCTTCATTTCCGACATTATCGGCCTGCTGCTCTTCATTCCAGCCGTGCGCGAACTCGCCTGGAAGGTTCTGCGCAAACGCATCGTCGTTCTGGGCAGCACCCGCGCCTTCAGGCGTGGACCTGGGCAAGGCTCCAGCCCGAATACAGCGCCTGGCCCGCAGCCCCGCCCGTCCGGATCAGGACGGGTCGTCGATCTCGACGAGACCGATTTCCATCGCGAACCCGATCGCAATTCGCCCTGGTCGGACCGCAAACGCCTGGAAGAATAGGGCAAAGGACCTAGGGATCGCCCAAGGCCTCGAGGGTTGTAAGCCCTTATTCGAAATGCTAGATGGCGACACCTATTGACGTCAGAGGAAACCCCATGGCCAACGAAACCAGCAACGGCGCAGCCAGCCCGAGCCTTACTATTCTTGCTCAATACACCAAGGATCTTTCCTTCGAAAATCCAGGTGCTCCGCGCTCGCTGCAGGCCCGGGAAAACGCTCCCGATATCAACATCAATGTCAACGTCAACGCCAATCCGCTGTCGGATTCCGATTTCGACGTCGTGCTGACGCTGAATGCCGACGCCAAGGACGGCGACCGGGTTCTCTTCCATACCGAGCTGGTCTATGGCGGCGTCTTCCGCGTCACCGGCTTCCCGCAGGAACATATGCTGCCGCTGCTCTTCATCGAGTGCCCGCGCCTGCTGTTCCCCTTCGCCCGTCAGATCATTGCCGACATCACCCGCAATGGCGGTTTCCCACCGCTGATGATCGATCCGATCGATTTCGCGCAGATGTTCACGCAGCGCATGGCCGAAGAACAGGCCCGCGCCCAGGTGTCGTCGGTTCCGAACTAAGCTTTCGGTCAATTCCATCGATGGAACTGAAAATGCCCGGATCAATGTCCGGGCATTTTTCGTTTGGAGACTATACCAGGCATGACTTGCCATTCCGGTGAAATTTGCTAGACGGGAATTCCGGCTCCATCCGAAGGGAAGACTTATGCCGGATCTCTCCATACTTGCACTTTTTGCCGCCGCCGCCGTGGTTCTCACCGCCACGCCAGGCCCCGATATGCTGCTCATCGCGTCGCGCAGCGTCAGCCAGGGACGAGCCGCGGGGTTCCTCACCTATGCGGGTATTGCGCTTGGCACATACTGCCATGCTCTGGCCGCAGCACTTGGCCTCTCGCAGCTCTTCATGACTGTGCCGATCGCCTATGAGATCGTGCGTTGGGCGGGCTGTGCCTATCTTCTCTATTTGGCGTATAAAACGATCCGCTCGGAAGGGTCGAGCTTTTCTCCGACATCAATGCTGAAGCAGCTTTCGAACAAGCGGATTTTCGCGGAAGGCCTTGCGACCAACCTTCTGAACCCGAAAATGGTGCTGTTCGTCCTTGCCCTGTTCCCCCAGTTCGTCAGCCCCCAGGGCGGGTCGATGATCGGGCAAATGCTTTTGCTCGCGACGATCTTGAACGGGATCGGTTTCTTGGTGAATGGAGCGGTGATCCTGGTTGGCAGCCATATCCGCGCCCGCCTTGCCGGTTTTTCCCGCTTGCCGAAACTGCCGCAATATCTTCTCGCGACTGTGTTCGCGGGGCTGGCCTGCCGGCTTGCACTGGGAGCACGAACCTAGCCAGACCTCCCGGTCGCTTGAGATATCTACGCGCGGTATTTCGACCAGATGCCTTTTTCGCCAAGCTTGGCGACCAGGGCGGCGTGAGCGGCCTCTTCGGTCTCGCTCACCCTGCCCGGCAAGGGCTGAGGCCGCGCCAGGATTTCGACGACGACCTCTTCCACGCCATTATTCTGGCGGGACCGGGCGGACGAACCGTTGCTGCTGCCGAGGCCAAGCGCCGTCTGCCGGCCGCCGATCATCTCGATATAGACTTCGGCCAGAAGTTCGGAGTCGAGAAGCGCGCCGTGGCGGGTACGGTGGGAATTGTCGATACCGTAGCGACGGCAGAGCGCATCGAGCGAGTTCGGCCCCATCGGATGCTTGCGCCGCGCCATGGCCAACGTATCGATCACCATGTCGGGCAAGATCGGCGGTCGGCCAAGCCGGTTAAATTCAGCGTTGACGAAACCCATGTCGAAGGTGGCATTGTGGGCAATCCACTTCGCTCCCTCGAAAAAGGCAAGGATCTCGTCGGCGACGTCGGCAAAGGGCGGCTTGTCCTTTAGGGACTCATCGGTGATGCCGTGCACGGCCAGCGCGTCCGGATGAACCTTGCGATCGCCGGGATTGATGAAGAGATGCAGGGTCTTGCCGGTCGGAAAGTGATTGAAGAGTTCGATGCCGCCGATTTCGATGATGCGGTCGGCCTTGTTGTCGAGCCCGGTGGTTTCCGTATCGAAGATGATCTCGCGCATGTCAGGGCTCTCCGCCTGTGGGTCCGCCGTCCGCCGATTGGCGCCGGAGGTCCGCTATGATGTCTCTTATCTGCTCCCGCGTCGTGTCGATGCTGTGGCTGGTATCGATGATGTAATCGGCCCGAGCCCGCTTCTCCGCATCCGGCGTCTGGCGAGAGAGAATCATATTGAATCTTTCCTCCGTCATGCCCGGCCGGGCAAGCACTCTTTCTCTTTGAAGCTGTGGATCGCAGCTGACGACGACGATCCTGTCGACCCTTTTGTCCGCGCCGGTCTCAAACAGCAGCGGAATATCCAGCACGACGATATCGGCGCCGGCGGTGCGCTGATGATCCAGAAATATCCGTTCGCGCTGCCGCACCAGCGGATGAACGATGGCCTCCAAGCGCTTGAAACCGGAGGGATCGAGCCCCAGCTGCCGGCCAAGCTCCTGCCGGTCGACGGTTCCGTTCTTCGTCGTCCCCGGAAAAGCGGCCTCGATCAAAGGAACCGCTTCACCGCGATAAAGCTCATGCACCACGGCGTCAGCATCGTTGATGGGAATACCCACCTCGGCGAACAGCTTGCCCGAGGTCGATTTTCCCATACCGATCGAACCGGTGAGGCCAACGCGTATCATCGGTGCTTATCCATATCGGCGATAATCAGAGCCCGCAGCGCCTCGTCGACCACGGGGCGCTTGCCGAACCATGTTTCAAAACCCGGCACCGCCTGATGCAGCAGCATGCCGAGGCCGTCGATAGTGGCAAAGCCCTGTTCTTCGGCCTGGGCCAGCAACGGGGTTTTCAACGGCACATAGACGATGTCGGTGACGACGGCATTTTCAGCGAGCGGCGAAAAATCGATTGTCGGGGCAACTTCGTTTTCCATGCCAAGCGAGGTCGTGTTGACGAAGAGACCGGCGCTGCGCATCACCTCGCCCAGCGCCGCCATGGGATGGGCATGGACATGCGCGCCAAAACGATCGGACAGTTCTTGTGCCCGCTCGACGGTGCGGTTGACCACATGGATTTCGTTGACCCCACGGTCGCGTACCGCCTGGATGACGGCACGGCTGGCACCGCCGGCACCGAGGATCACCGCCCGGTCAGTCCGATCCCAGCCCGGATGACGCTCGTCGAGATTGGCCGTGAAACCGCGGCCATCGGTGTTGGTCGCGTGCAGCAGCCCGCCCTCAAGCCAGAGCGTGTTCGACGCGCCGAGTTCTTCGGACAATTCATCCGGCCGATCCGCCAGCTTGAAGGCGATCTCCTTGTGCGGGATCGTCACATTGCCGCCGACGAAGCCACTCGATCGATCTTTCAAGGCTGCGATGAAGGCCGGAAAATCATCCGGCGTCACTTCGACAGCACGATAGCTGCCCGCAAGATTGAGCGTGCGCAGCCAGTAGCCATGAATCAATGGGGAGCGCGAATGCTTGACGGGATAGCCGGTGACGAAGGCATTCAAGCCGTGTGTTTCACGTGAATCACCCATCGATGGCTCCCAATTCGCGAAGTTTTTGCAGGAGCGGCAGCATCGGCAATCCCAGAATGGTGAAATAATCACCGTCAATTTTCGAGAAGAGCTGGATCCCTTCGCCCTCGAGCTGATAGGCGCCGACGCTCGACAATGCCTTCTCGCCGACGCGGGTCAGATGACGATGGATGAAGTCGGCAGAGAGATCGCGCATCGTCAGTTCTGCGTGGGACACATGCTCCCAGACGATATCGCCGTTCAGCGCCAGCGCGATACCGCTGTTCAGGCGATGGGTCTTGGCAGACAGACTTTGCAGATGGCTCTCCGCCTCTCCCATTGTCTTTGGCTTGTGGAAGACTTGGCTGCCGAGCGACATGGTCTGATCCGAGCCGATGACAAGCGATCCCGGAAAACGGTCGCTCACCTCTTTCGCCTTGGCCTTGGCCAGCACCAGCGCCACGGCGTCGGGTCCGGCGCCATCCCGCTCCAGCGGCGCTTCGATCGCGCGCTCGTCGATATCAGCCGCAATCGCCTGGAAATGCATGCCGGCATTTTCCATCAGCATTCGCCGGAACGGGCTGGAAGAGGCAAGGATGAGCGGCATTGTCATGATCGGACGAACCTTGGAAATAGAATGCTATGCAGCGCTTAGCGCAGCTTCGGGCGCAGGGCAACAATGGCGGCCGCCGTCTCCTCGATCGAGCGGCGGGTGACATCGATGATCGGCCAATTATGCCGGGCACAGAGCGACCGGGCATATTTCAACTCTTCGGAGATGGTGGCGCGGTCGGTGTAGCCACCACGATCGAAGCCAGTGGTCGCTCCGAGAATGCGGTTTTCGCGCACCTGCGATATTCGGTCCGTGGTTGCCACCAGCCCGACGATCAGCGGCCTGGTTGCCTGGATCAGGCTTTCTGGCAAGGGAACGCCAGCGATGATCGGGATATTGGCGGTCTTGATGCCCCGGTTCGCCAGGTAGATGCTGGTTGGCGTCTTCGATGTTCGACTGATGCCGATGATGACGACATCGGCGTCATTATAATCATCCTGCATCTGCCCGTCATCGTGATCCATGGTGAAGTTCAAGGCTTCGATGCGGGCGAAGTAGTCGGCATTCATCACATGCTGGGCGCCAACACGTCGGCGCGAAGCGGTGCCGAGATAAGTCTGGAAGACGTTCATCACCGGTTCAAGCACATTGACACAGGGTACGCCCATCTCCCGGCAACGCTCGTCGATGAAATCGGCAAGCTCGCGATCGACGATCGTATAGAGGACAATGCCGGGGCTGTGGTCGATCGCTTCGAGGACCGGCAGCAGCTGCTTGCGATTCCGAATCAGTGGGTAGACATGCTCAATCGGCTGGCTGGCATGGAATTGAACGGATGCAGCACGTCCGGCGGAGATCAGAGTCTCGCCGGTTGAGTCAGAAATCAGATGAAGATGAAAGAAGCTTGTCCGGTTTTCCACGCTACTTTCCATCACCTGTTGATATCATGGGAGAGAAGAGAGGTACGGGAACCGCCCGGTCGGGGGCAAGTGGAAAACCTCCGACTTTTCCACATTTCGGTTTTTCGGGAAGGCGCTCATCGGGGCTTGTGGGTAATGTGGATAAGCTATTTTTAGCAGCGAGGCTCCCCAGTTTATCCCCAGATCGGGTCGAAACGGAATCTACGCCAAGCACTTAGAAAGATTGATCTAACGGTTTTCTTTTCCACATATCCCCGAACAGCAGCGAACTTTTAGCGAAATCGCGGATGGATGCGCGACAAATTGGATCAGGCGTGGATGAATTTTAATCCTTGATAGTCACAGACTCTAAGAAATAGAAACTTAAGATATATCTTTGTTTTTATATGGGATGATGACTGTGAATAGTGCGAGCCGGAAGATCTTAAGGGTACTCAGCGGAGAAACGCTGACCCCTCCCCCTATCTGGCTTATGCGCCAGGCAGGACGCTATCTCCCGGAATACCGTGAAACCAGAGCGAAGGCTGGAAGCTTTCTCGATCTCTGTTACAGCCCAGAGCATGCGGTCGAAGTGACGATGCAGCCGATCCGGCGTTATGGTTTTGATGCAGCTATTATGTTTTCGGATATCCTGGTGATCCCTGACGGGCTGAACCGCAATGTCCGCTACACCGAGGGGCATGGCCCCCAAATGGATCCGATCGATGAGGCGGGCATTTTCGCATTGAAAGCGGAAGGTGTGGTTGAATATCTCGCTCCGGTCATGGAAACCCTGCGGCGGCTGCGCGCGGAGCTGCCGGAGGAGACGACGCTTCTCGGTTTCTGCGGTGCGCCCTGGACGGTCGCGACCTACATGATCGCTGGCCACGGCACGCCGGACCAGGCCCCTGCCCGGCTTTTCGGCTATCGACATCCCAAGGCCTTCGAACATCTGCTGATGCTGCTTGCCGATATCTCGGCCGCCTATCTCGTGGCCCAGATCGATGCCGGCGCCGATGCGGTTCAGATCTTCGATTCCTGGGCAGGTGTGCTCGGCGAAAAGGAATTTGAGGCTTTTGCCGTTAAGCCGGTGGCAAGGATCATCGCTTCGGTGAAGGCGCAGCGGCCGGAGGCGCGGATCATCGCTTTCGCCAAGGGTGCTGGATATCAGCTGAAGACCTACCGGCAGAAGACGGGCGCCGATGCGATCGGTCTCGACTGGTCCGTGCCGCTCGCCTTTGCGAGGGAGTTGCAGCGTGAAGGACCGGTGCAGGGTAATCTCGATCCGATGCGCGTGGTTGCCGGCGGCAAGGCGCTGGAGGACGGTATTGACGAAATCCTGCAGCAGCTGGGCCACGGCCCGCTGATCTTCAATCTGGGCCACGGTATTACGCCGCAGGCTGATCCGGCCAATGTCACGGCACTGGTGCAGCGTGTGCGTGGATGGAAGGGCTGAGGCCATGAGCGAGGAAGTCACGGAAAAGCAGACGGATGCAGCCGCGGGCGCCCGTGCCAGTCGGCGATCCTATTTCATGATCCTGCTGTTCGTGGCGCTGGCGATCGGGCTATTCGCTTGGCATCCGGACGATCTCTACCTCTGGGTCAAGGCGCTGCATATCATCGCGGTGATCTCGTGGATGGCAGGCCTGCTCTATCTGCCGCGGCTGTTCGTCTATCACACCGATGCCGAGCCCGGTTCGCAGCAATCCGAGACCTTTAAGGTGATGGAGCGCCGGCTTTTGAAGGGGATCATGACCCCGGCGATGATGCTGACCTGGATCTTCGGGCTCTATCTCGCCTGGTCGGTCTATGGTTTCCATGGCGGCTGGCTGCATGCCAAGATTGGGCTTGTGGTGGTGCTGACGGGCGTTCACATGTTCTTCAGCCGCGCGGTGCGGGCCTTTGCCCGTGATGACAACCGCTATTCGGCCCGGCATTGGCGGCTTATCAACGAGGGACCGACGCTGCTGATGATTGTGATCGTCATTTTGGCGGTGGTGAAGCCCTTCGCGTGAAGCCGGCGGAATCGGGCATTGAAGTTAAATTTTCTTCATTTCGCCGGCCCCCCTTGCGGGGCGCTAACTGAATCGCTATTTTCCCGCCATCTCTTCTTCGTGGCATGTATCAGTTCTATCGCCCGCGAGCTCCCCCATCGCGGCTCTGAATACGACCAACATTGCCTTTCCCCTTCTAAAATAGAGTAATTCCCTTCATGGCTGAAATGAAGCTTCAAGAACTTAAGAACAAATCCCCGACCGAACTCCTGGCTTTTGCTGAATCGCTCGAGGTCGAAAACGCCAGCACGATGCGCAAACAGGAACTGATGTTTGCCATCCTGAAGGAGCTTGCCAGCCAGGATGTTGAAATTATTGGGGAAGGCGTTGTCGAGGTTTTGCAGGACGGTTTCGGTTTCCTGCGTTCCGCCAATGCCAATTACCTGCCGGGTCCGGACGATATCTATATTTCGCCGTCGCAGATCCGCCGTTTCTCGCTGAAGACCGGCGATACCGTCGAAGGCCCGATCCGTGGACCGAAGGAAGGCGAGCGCTATTTCGCGCTGTTGAAGGTCAACACCATCAACTTCGACGATCCGGAAAAGATCCGTCACAAGGTCCACTTCGACAATCTGACGCCGCTCTATCCGAACGAGCGTTTCCGTATGGAGCTTGACGTTCCTACCAACAAGGATCTGTCGTCTCGCGTCATCGATCTCGTGGCGCCGCTCGGCAAGGGTCAGCGCGGATTGATCGTGGCGCCGCCGCGTACCGGTAAGACCGTCCTGCTGCAGAACATCGCCCATTCGATCACGGCAAACCATCCCGATTGCTATCTGATCGTTCTTTTGATCGACGAACGTCCTGAAGAAGTGACTGATATGCAGCGCTCGGTGCGCGGCGAAGTCGTTTCCTCGACCTTTGACGAACCGGCCGTGCGTCACGTCCAGGTCGCCGAGATGGTCATCGAGAAGGCAAAGCGCCTTGTTGAACACGGCCGCGACGTTGTCATCCTGCTCGATTCGATCACGCGCCTTGGTCGCGCCTACAACACGGTCGTTCCCTCGTCTGGTAAGGTCCTGACGGGCGGTGTCGATGCTAACGCCCTGCAGCGCCCGAAGCGCTTCTTTGGCGCGGCACGTAATATCGAAGAAGGCGGTTCGCTGACGATCATTGCCACCGCGCTGATCGATACCGGCAGCCGTATGGACGAAGTCATCTTCGAAGAATTCAAGGGCACCGGTAACTCGGAAATCGTCCTCGACCGCAAGGTCGCCGACAAGCGCATCTTCCCGGCGATGGATATCCTCAAGTCCGGCACGCGTAAGGAAGACCTGCTGGTGCCGCGCCAGGATCTGCAGAAGATCTTTGTCCTGCGCCGTATCCTTGCTCCGATGGGCACGACCGACGCGATCGAATTCCTGATCGACAAGCTGAAGCAGACGAAGAACAATCCGGATTTCTTCGACTCGATGAACACCTAATCCTGAACCGGATTGACCGTCACTCATGGGTGGCGGAGGCTGAGATAGTACGGATCGGGTCGCGCTTGCGGCCCGATTTCGTTTATAATCTTCAGAGCACGTACTGAGATCGAGCTGGTGTTGGTAGTTTTGCTCGTGCAACGAATGCTTCGATTACGGGATATTCTTCGCCTTCGTGATCCATATATCGTGGAACATCAAACGGCTTTGAGTTAGCCCGACGGAAGCCCGATCAGATTGGATGACAGTTTGAAATCGACCCATTGCTGATAAGGCCGGGAATCGATTCGGATGCGGATCAATTGGATGAATGTAATCGGCGATACGATCTTTGCGCTTTCCAGCGGTGCTCTTCCAGCCGGTGTCGCGGTGGTGCGGATTAGCGGTCCGGAAGCGCTTGTCGCAGCAGCAGCGCTGGCCGGTACTTTGCCGAAGCCGCGACAGGCGGCTTTGAAAACGATTCGGACTCGTAACGGTTTAACGATCGACCGGGGACTGGTTTTGGTTTTCCCGGCGCCGGCTTCCTTTACAGGCGAGGACTGCGTGGAAATCCAGGTTCACGGCGGTAAGGCTGTTGTTGCCGCACTTCTCGATGAGCTTGCCGGCTTTAAAGGATGTCGCCTGGCCGAGCATGGCGAATTCTCGCGCCGGGCCTTGGAAAACGGCAAAATGGATCTTGTCGAGGTTGAAGGTCTCGCCGATCTCATCGCCGCCGAGACGGAAATGCAGCGCCGTTTGGCGGTAGAGCACGCAGCTGGTGGTCTTTCCAAGCTTTATGAAGGATGGGCCGATCGTCTAACGCGCGCCCGCGCCCTGATCGAAGCGGAGCTGGACTTCGCTGACGAGGACGACGTCCCAGGTTCTGTATCCGATATGGTCTGGGACGATATGGCGAAGCTGCGAGCTGAGCTCTCAGCGCATCTCGCTGGCGCCGGCTACGGCGAGATCGTGCGAGACGGATTGAAAGTTGTTATCGCCGGCGCACCCAACGCCGGCAAATCCAGCCTAATGAATGCGCTGGCGCGTCGCGAGGTGGCGATCGTCACTGATATCGCCGGCACGACGCGCGATGTCCTGCATGTCGATCTCAATATTGAGGGATATGCGGTTCGGCTCTACGATACCGCCGGATTGCGGGAAACCGAGGAAGTCATCGAACGCGAAGGGATCAAGCGTGCCCTGAGAACAGCGGCGGAAGCCGATGTCATCCTTTCGCTCGCCGAGATTGGAACTGGCGCGCAGATCGACTTTCCGGGTTTTGGCGGCCGGGTTTTCCGTGTCGGCACCAAAGCGGATATTCATCCGGCGGACGAAACTGGGTATGATCTCTGCATTTCCTCGAGCACCGGCGCTGGTCTGGCGGAATTGCATCAGTTATTGGTCGAAGACCTGCAAGAGCGTACTGCTTCTTTGTCATTGGCCCTGCCGAGCCGGTTGAGACATCGGACTTTGCTGGCCGAGAGCCTGGAGGCGTTGACTCAGGCGGTCAGCGCCACCTCTGTGGGGTTGGATATCCGCGCGGAATATCTTCGCCAAGCTGGACATAGCCTCGGTCGGATCACCGGAAGGGTCGATGTCGAGGATCTTCTCGATGTGATCTTCTCGGAATTCTGTATCGGCAAATGATTCACGTGAAACACGGCCTTTGAGATGGGTCGTTCAAAACGTTTCACGTGAAACCTTCTTGACTCCTGAAATTGGTGTGCCAAACAGACGGCAACACTGAGGGCCTGGCAATGCTCGAGACTATATATGATGTGATCGTCGTTGGCGGCGGACATGCGGGCAGCGAAGCTGCGGCCGCAGCCGCGCGGCTGGGTGCGAAGACGGCGCTGGTCACCCACAAACGCGATACGATCGGCGTAATGTCCTGTAATCCGGCGATCGGTGGCCTCGGCAAGGGTCACCTTGTTCGGGAGATCGACGCACTCGATGGCTTGATGGGCCGCGTGGCTGACGCCGGTGGCATTCAGTTCCGGATGCTGAACCGGAAAAAGGGCCCGGCGGTTCGTGGTCCGCGCACGCAGGCTGACCGCAAGCTTTATCGTCTCGCCATGCAGGCCGAGATCGCCGCGATCGAAAATCTCGACATTATTGAGGGCGATGCCTTTGATTTGACCATCAGCGACGGCCGCGTCTCCGCGGTGGTTCTGAAGGATGGCCGGACCATCCGCTGCGGCGCCGTTGTTCTGACGACCGGTACTTTTTTGCGCGGCCTGATCCATATCGGCGACAGGAAAATTCCTGCGGGCCGTGTCGGTGAAGAACCATCGGTTGGTCTGTCGGGGACGCTGGAGCGCTATGGGCTTGCGCTTGCGCGCTTGAAGACAGGAACGCCCGCGCGTCTCGATGGTTCGACAATCGACTGGAATGCGGTTGGGCGCCAGGGCGCCGACGATGAACCGGTGCCCTTCTCCTTCATGACCGATCGTATCGTGAATCCGCAGATCGAATGCGGTGTGACGCGAACGACGCCGGGGACGCATAAGATCATCGCCGATAATCTCATGCGTTCGGCGATGTATTCCGGGCAGATCGAGGGTGTTGGACCGCGCTATTGTCCGTCGATCGAGGACAAGATCGTCAAGTTCGGCGAGCGTGACGGCCATCAGATCTTTCTGGAGCCAGAAGGGCTTGACGATACGACGGTCTATCCAAACGGTATTTCAACCTCCCTCCCCGAGGAGGTCCAGGATGCGTTCATCAGGACCATTCCGGGTCTGGAACGAGTCCGGATCCTGCAATGCGGTTATGCCATCGAGTATGACCACGTCGATCCGCGCGAATTGAAGCCGTCGCTTGAGGTGATGAAGATCCCGGGTCTTTTCCTGGCCGGACAGATCAATGGCACCACCGGCTATGAGGAAGCAGGAGCGCAGGGGCTGATCGCCGGCCTCAACGCGGCGCGATTGGCTGCGGGCGGTGACGCGATCCAGCTTAGCCGAACCGAATCCTATATCGGCGTGATGATCGACGATCTCACCTCGCGCGGCGTTGCCGAACCCTATCGCATGTTCACCTCGCGCGCCGAATATCGGCTGTCGCTACGCGCTGATAATGCCGATGTCCGTCTGACACCGCTTGGTTTGACTATCGGCTGTGTTGGCAGCGCCCGTGCTGACCGGTTTGGTAATTATATGGAAAAGCTCGAATGGGCGCGCGCTCAGCTGAAGGCGTTGAGCGTTACGCCGAGTGAGGCGGAGAAGGCTGGGCTGCATCTCAACAAGGATGGTCAGCGCCGGACGGCTTATGATCTTCTGTCCTATCCGGAGCATTCGATCGATTCACTGTCCGGTCTATGGCCGAAACTGCGGGCGATCGATCGGCGTGTCGTTGAAGCGGTCGAAATTGAGGCTGCCTATGCGGTTTATATGGATCGGCAGACCTCGGATATCGTCCAGGTTCGGCGCGAGGAAGAGCGGCTTATCCCCCAGGATTTCGATTTTTCGATTCTGTCAGGCCTGTCGAACGAGCTGAAGCAGAAGCTGGCGAAGGCGCAGCCAAAGAATATCGCCCAGGCGTCGCGGATAGATGGGATGACACCGGCGGCGATCTCGCTGCTGCTTGTGCATCTGCGCAAGCTGACGGTGGTGGACGAGCGGAAGCTTGTTTCGTAGTATCAAGGCATTGCAAGGTGTGAGAGTCCTGCCATGGAATTAAACGGTGTGCGTGTTTCACGTGAAACACAGGGACGGCTGCAGCACTTTGCCGAGCTCTTCCAGAAGTGGGCGAAGACCATCAATCTGGTGGCGCCGTCTACCGTCGATGATCTCTGGCGCCGGCATATTGCTGATAGCGCTCAGATCTTTCAGCTTCATCCGAAGCCGGCGCGCTGGGTAGACCTCGGAAGCGGCGGCGGCTTTCCAGGGATCATAACCGCGATTCTCTTGGCTGAGCAGAAGGATGGACATGTCGATCTGGTGGAAAGCAACCAGAAAAAAGCAGCGTTTCTGCGGGTTTGCCTTCGGGAATGCGAGGCTCGCGGCGCCGTTCATGCAGTGCGTATCGAGGAAGCGCCGAAGATCATTGCCGATTGTGACGTGATCTCGGCGCGGGCGCTTGCCGAGCTGGATATGCTGCTGGATTACGTGGCGCCATGGGCCGAGCGCAATGAAAACCTACGCCTGCTGCTGCATAAAGGCCGGGATTACGAACGCGAGGTCCACAAAGCCCGTGGTCGTTGGGAGTTCGATCTGGTAAAACACAATAGTGTTGTCGAGAGCGATTCCGTGATCTTGGAGTTAACGCGCCCTCGTCGTCGAATTTAACCATGATGGATATGCGGCAAATGATCGGCGAGCGAAACCGGATTATTACTATCGCAAACCAAAAGGGTGGTGTTGGCAAGACAACCACCGCGATCAACCTGGCCACGGCCCTGGCCGCTATTGGCGAGCGCGTCCTGATCGTCGATCTCGATCCGCAAGGAAATGCCAGCACCGGCCTCGGTATCGACCGTCGCGACCGAAAAGTGTCCTCCTACGATCTTCTTGTTGGTACGCATACGATCCTGGATACGGTTCAGGAGACGGCTGTACCGAATCTTTACATCGTCCCCTCGACAATGGACCTGCTCGGCGTCGAAATGGAGATCGCGCAGCAGCCTGACCGCGTTTTCCGGCTGCGCCGGGCTCTGAACGGCGCTGGTGCAACGGCTTTCTCCTATATTTTGGTGGATTGCCCACCCTCGTTCAATTTGCTGACGATGAACGCCATGGCGGCAGCGCATTCAGTCCTGGTGCCGCTGCAGTGCGAATTCTTCGCGCTGGAAGGCCTCAGCCAATTGCTGGAAACGGTCGATCAGGTGCGTCGCACCGTCAATCCATCCCTGGATATTCAGGGGATTGTGTTGACGATGTTCGATTCCCGCAACAATCTCGCGCAGCAGGTCGTCAATGATGTGCGGACCCATCTTGGTGAAAAAGTCTACCATACGTTGATTCCACGCAACGTCCGCGTGTCCGAGGCGCCTTCTTATGGCAAGCCAGCGATCCTTTACGATCTGAAATGCGCCGGCAGCCAGGCCTATCTGCAACTGGCGTCGGAAGTTATCCAGCGGGAGCGGCAGCGGAAGGCGGCTGCCTGATAGTGTATTTGTTCTGGAGTGAGTATTGCGATGAATGATGATCTTTCGAAACGGCGCCTCGGGCGCGGTCTGGCGGCTCTTATCGGAGAGATGGATCAGCCGACGCCCGTGGAGGCCGGCAGACCGGGCGTAAATCCGGATCGCATGGTGCCGATCGAATTCATCAGCCGCAATCCGAAGAATCCGCGCCGCTATTTCGATGAAACCGAACTGCACGACCTTGCCAGTTCGATCCGCCAGCACGGCATCGTGCAGCCCGTCGTCGTGCGTACGGTTTCTGCCGATCGCTACGAGATTATCGCGGGCGAAAGACGCTGGCGTGCGGCGCAACTCGCTGGTTTGATTGAGATTCCGGTCATTGTCCGCGACGTTGATGATAAGACGGCGTTGGAAATTGCTATCGTCGAAAACGTTCAGCGAGCCGATCTCAACCCGCTCGAAGAAGCGCTGGGCTATGAGCAGCTGATTGCCGAACATGGCTATACGCAGAACGATCTCGGTGAAATCATCGGCAAAAGCCGCAGCCATGTCGCCAATTCGCTGCGCCTGCTGAAGCTGCCGGAGCCGGTTCGCGACATGCTCGCCGGCGGTAGCCTTTCGGCTGGCCATGCTCGCGCGCTGGTGTCGACCTCCGACCCGGCAACGCTTGCTCGCACGATCGTCTCCAAGGGGATGTCGGTTCGCGACGCCGAGCGGCTGGCGCAGAACGATATCAAGGCACAGAATGATCCTCGGCCGGCTAGCGCCCGCAAGGATGATAAGGATTCCGATACGCTGGCACTGGAGCGCACCCTCTCCGATACGCTCGGGCTTGATGTCGCGATCAACCATCGCGGCAATGGCGGTCAGGTGAAGATTTCCTATAAGACCTTGGAACAGCTGGAAGAAATTTGCCGATTGCTTGAGCGGCGCTGAGCTGTTTCCCGTGAAACACTAGGACATCTGCTTTCGGATGGTGTCATTCGAAAGCAGATAATATTATTATTTAAAATCAATATGTTAAAGAGATCGTCCCACCTTCAAATGAAGACGGCGCTCTAGCTCTTGCGGGCCGATTGTAGCGTGGTCGCCAGCAATGTCTGTGTGGCGATCGTATCTTCGAGACTAGCGCGCTGTCTGGTCTGCAGGATGGCCGACTGCAGGCGGTTCATTTCGCGGGCAATGGCCGGCGCCGTCCAGCTCCGGAGTGCCTGCTCGATGATCGGCTTGCGGCGGAAATGCAGATGACGGCCGAGTGTCTGCATGACTTGCGCCGGCGGCACACGTTTCTCGTCCATCTCCGTACGCATGACGTCCAAAAGCTGAAACTGCCTCAGGCAGCCCTGTAGCACCAGAAACATCGACGTCTTGGAGGCGGCGATCTTCTGCATGGCATGCAGAAAGGCATCCGAATCGCCCTTCAGGATGGCATCGACGGCGTCATCCGCGGAAATGGCGCTGGCGTCACCGATAATGTCGGCGACATGACCCTCTTCGATCGTCCCCTCCCCGCGACAATAGAGCGCCAGCTTGCGCACCTCGTTGCGCGATGCGATCCGGTCGCCGCCCAACAGCTCGAGCAGCATCTGCCGCGCGGCGGGCGAGATACGCAGATTTTCGCTCGCAAGCTCGGTGTCGATCAGACTGTTCAGCGCGCGGCCGTCATCGGCGTAACAAGGGACGGTCGCGATCTTGCGGGATGCTTCGGCTACCTTGCGCAGGCCGGAGCCCTTCTTGAGGTCGCCGGCTTCGATGATGACAAAACTGGCGTCGGGAGGATTGTCGGCGATGATCTGCAGCGAATCGATCAGCGCTTTTTCGTTGGCCGCGCCGCGAATCCAGACCAGTTTTTCACCGCCGAACAGGCCGATGGCGTTGACCTCGTCGAGCAATCGGCCGGCATCGTTCTGGAGATCGCCGACATCGAGCTTGATCAGTGAAAAAGGGTCCTTGAGGTCAACACCGGTCTTGCCGGCCACCTGCCCTGCTCTTTCGGAGACAAGGCCGCGATCCGGGCCATAGATGACGAAAAGACGATAATTGCGCGCGGCGTTTTGAAGGAATCCGTCAAACTCGTGGGATTTGATCTCCGACATACCGCGCGCTCAGATCAGCGGCTAAGTGCGGCGGCGATATCGGCGGCGACCATCTCGGCAACTTCACGGGCGGCGCGGTCTTCCGAATCACGAATGGCGCGCTGCTTGGCGAATTCCTGGGTCGGGTAGTCCAATAGCGAGATAACCGCGCGGCTTCCAGATTTGAGCACCTTACCATCGCTGGCATTCTTCAGCGTGAAGGATGCCGTGACGGTGGTGCGGCCGGCGCCCGATGTCGCCGAGGACGGCAGATAGAGAACGCCGGCGGTGCCGGAGCTGACGCTCAGATCGACCGTATATTTCGGCGTCTTTGTCTCGCCTGCGCCGCGACCGGCGATGAAGATCAGCTGATTGCGGACTTCCTGGCCGACGCGCGAATTGGCGTCGGAAAAGGAGACATCGGCAAGCTTCTGCGTAACCCCTGTGCTCAGAGCATAAAGCGGCCGCACCTGGCAGGATGACAAGAGACCCGCAACGGCAATCACAGACGCAACGCCCGCAAGGCGGGCGAGTTTGAAGAGCTTATCAGACGACAATGTTTACGATCCTCTGTGGAACGACGATGATCTTCTTTGGCGCCTGACCATTCAATGCGCTTGCTACGGCATCCAAGGCGAGTACGGCCTGCTGCACGGTATTCTGATCCGCATCGCGCGCAATTGTCAATTCGGCGCGCTTCTTGCCATTGATCTGCACCGGATAGACGATCTCGTTCTCGACGACGAGTACGTCGTCATATTCAGGCCAGGCGCTCATGGCGACGAGATGCGTGTTGCCAAGCGCTGTCGAGCATTCTTCCGCCAGATGCGGCGTGATCGGCGCGACCAGCGCGATCAGGATTTCGACCGCCTCGCGAGCGGCGGAACGATAGCTGCTATCGGTTCCGCCGGCGGCAACCTTTGCCAACGGTGCGGCCAGCGCGTTGACGAATTCGTAGATGCGCGCGACCGCCTTGTTGAAGGCGAGCTTGTCGTAATCGGCCTGAACGGCCTTCAGGGTGCGGTGGGCGATCTGGGAAATTGCCAGCGCCTCGCCTTCCTTAGCCGGAACGGAAGTAACGGCTTTCAGCTCGTCGGCGGCTTCGGACACCAGGCGCCACATACGCTGCGTGAAGCGATGCGCGCCCTCGACGCCCGCCTCCGACCAGATTACGTCACGGTCGGGTGGCGAATCGGAGAGCACGAAGAAGCGGGCGGTATCGGCGCCGTAGGAGGCGATGATATCGTCCGGGTCGACGACGTTCTTCTTCGACTTCGACATCTTCTCGATGGCGCCGATGGCAATGTCCTCGCCAGTCGACAGCAGGGTCGCGCGGCGCTGGCCGTCGGTTTCCTCGATGCGAATATCGGCCGGCGACACCCATTCGCGCGTCAGGCCATTGCCGCGGCTATAGGTCTCGTGAACCACCATGCCCTGCGTAAACAGGCCCTTGAAGGGCTCCCTGGCGTCGACATGGCCTGTCTCGCGCATGGCGCGGGTAAAGAAACGCGAATAGAGCAGATGCAGGATCGCATGCTCGATACCGCCGATGTACTGATCGACCGGTAGCCAATGATCGGCGGCGGCCTTGTCGGTCGGCTCGTCGGCCCAGGGGGCCGTGAAGCGGGTGTAGTACCAGCTCGAATCGACGAAGGTGTCCATGGTGTCGGTTTCGCGGCGCGCATCCTTGCCGCATTGCGGGCAGGCGACATGTCGCCAGGTCGGATGGCGGTCGAGCGGATTGCCCGGCAGGTCGAAGGTGACATCATCCGGCAGCTTGACCGGCAGATCCTCTTTCGGCACCGGCAAGACGCCGCAATCGTCGCAATGGATGACCGGGATCGGGCAGCCCCAATAGCGCTGGCGAGAAATGCCCCAGTCGCGCAGGCGGAAATTCACCTTGCGTTCGGCCTGCGGCACATTGCCGAGGCTTACCGCCGACAGTTTCGTTGCCACCGTCTCAAATGCTTCTTCCGGGCTCATGCCGTCGAGGAAGCGCGAATTGATCATCACGCCGTCGCCGTCATAGGCGACATCGCCGATGGCAAAGCTTGCGGCGTCGCCGTCTCTGGGCATAACGACGGGAATGACCGGCAGGTCATATTTGCGGGCGAAATCCAGGTCGCGCTGGTCGCCGGAAGGGCAGCCGAAGATGGCGCCCGTGCCGTAGTCCATCAGTACGAAGTTGGCGACATAGACCGGCAGTTCCCAGGACGGGTCGAGCGGATGGCGGACGCGGATACCCGTGTCCATGCCCTTCTTCTCGGCGGTCTCCAATGCGGCGAGCGAGGTGCCTGCGCGGCGGCATTCCTCGCAGAAGGCGTCGATCTCAGGATTGAGCGCCGAGGCTTCCCTGGCCAGCGGATGGTCCGCCGAAATCGCCAGGAAGGAGGCGCCGAACAGCGTGTCCGGGCGCGTCGTATAGACGGCAATCTCGCGGTCGGCATTTGGCGAGGTCTCGGGCACGATCTCCCAGCGGATCGTCAGCCCCTCGGAGCGGCCGATCCAGTTCTTCTGCATCAGCCGCACTTTTTCGGGCCAATGGTCGAGCGTATCCAGCGCGTCCAGCAGTTCCTGGCTGAAATCGGTGATCTTGAAGAACCACTGCGTCAACTCGCGCTGCTCGACCAATGCACCGGAGCGCCAGCCGCGGCCGTCGATGACCTGCTCGTTGGCAAGCACGGTGTTGTCGACCGGATCCCAGTTGACCTTGGACTTCTTGCGATAGATCAGGCCCTTCTGCATCATGTCGATGAAGAGCATCTGCTGTCGATGATAATATTCGACGTCGCATGTGGCGAATTCGCGGCTCCAGTCCAGCGACAGGCCCATGGCCTTCAGCTGCGCCTTCATCGAGGCGATGTTCTGGTAGGTCCACTCCTTCGGATGCACCTTGTTGTCGCGCGCGGCGTTTTCCGCCGGCATGCCGAAGGCGTCCCAGCCCATCGGGTGCAGGACATTGTAGCCGCGGGCGCGCTTGTAGCGGGCGACGACATCGCCCATGGCGTAGTTGCGCACATGGCCCATATGGATGCGGCCCGATGGATAGGGGAACATCTCTAGGACGTAATATTTCTCGCGCGGATCGGCGTTGTCGGTGAGAAAGACGTTCTCATCGTTCCATTTCTGCTGCCAGCGGGGTTCGGCATCGCGCGGGTTATAACGTTCGGTAGCCATCTGTTCTTGTATTCCGGAAAATCATGGGGAGTTGGCCGTGACCTTCATCACGAAACCAACCAAGCGTCAAGTTTAGCAGGCACGGCAAGTGCTTTATCTTGCAATGCAAAGCCCGATTCTGCGGCATTCACCCTTGGCAAAGGCCGCTTGCCTCATTACTGCAAAGTCTCGGGAATAGGCAGATATATCGAGGCGAAAAGATGGAACTTCAAGAGCGGTTGAACGAGGTTCGTTCCCATATCGCGGTGGCGGAACGTCAGGCCGGCCGGCCCGGTGGCGCCGTGCAGCTCGTTGCCGTCTCCAAGACCTTCGATGCCGACGCGATCCGCCCGGCGATCTCGGCTGGCCAGCGCGTGTTCGGCGAAAACCGCGTGCAGGAAAGCCAGGGCAAATGGCCGGATCTGAAAGCCGAGACGCCCGACATCGAGCTGCATCTGATCGGGCCGCTGCAATCGAACAAGGCGGCTGACGCCGTGGCGCTGTTCGACGTCATCGAGACGGTCGACCGGGAAAAGATCGCGCGTGCGCTCGCCGATGAAATCAAGCGGCAGGGCAAGGCGATCAGGCTTTACGTGCAGGTCAATACCGGCCTGGAGCCGCAGAAGGCCGGGATTGCACCCGACGATACCGTCGCCTTTGTCGATCTCTGCCGTAACGAGCTTTGGCTTTCGATTGAGGGCTTGATGTGCATTCCGCCAGCGGACGAGAATCCGGGGCCGCATTTCGCGCTCCTGGCCAAACTGGCGAGAAAGGCCGGCGTAGACAAGCTCTCGATGGGCATGTCGAGTGATTATGAGATCGCGGTTGCCTTCGGCGCTACGAGTGTCCGTGTCGGTTCGGCGATTTTCGGGGCGCGATAGTTTCGTGACACCTCAAAAAATAAAGCCCCGGTCGGGAGACCAGGGCTTTGAAAACAGGCGATCGATCGCGTCTCAGTACTGATCGTCATCATCATCAGGCGTGGTGGACTTCAGCGACTTCAGCTTGGCGAAGACGGCATCGGCGTCGATTTCCTTTTCCTTGGGCTCGTCGCGCTCATAGCTGAAGCCGAGCTTCTCGGTTTCCTGCGCCGGCTGCAACGTTGCGCCAAGTTCGGCAGCGGTCGGCAGCGGACGGCCCTTGGCGGCCTTTTCGACTTCCATATCGAGATCGATCTGGCTGCAGAGGCCGAGCGTTACCGGGTCCATCGGTGCCAGATTCGTCGAGTTCCAGTGGGTGCGGTCACGGATCTGCTCGATGGTCGACTTGGTGGTGCCGACCAGACGGGAAATCTGCGCGTCCTTCAGTTCCGGATGGTTGCGTACCAGCCAGAGAATGGCGTTCGGGCGATCCTGGCGCTTGGAAACCGGCGTGTAGCGCGGGCCACGACGCTTGGATTCCGGCACGCGGACCTTCGGCTCGGAAATCTTCAGCTTATGGTTCGGATTGCCTTCGGCACGGGCGATTTCGTCACGCGACAGCTGGCCGGTGGCGATCGGGTCGAGGCCCTTGATGCCCTGGGCGGCTTCGCCATCGGCAATGGCCTTAACTTCGAGCGGATGCAGCTTGCAGAATTGCGCGATCTGGTCGAATGACAAGGCTGTATTGTCCACAAGCCAGATGGCCGTTGCCTTCGGCATGAGCAATTGTTGAGCCATAGATATAGTCCTTCTGTCAGTCCGCGCCGGTGTCGCGGTCCGGGGTGTAACACCTTATTGTCCGGGAAATATGGCCCTATATAACCGCAGCGTTGGGGAATTGCAATTCTTTGCACCTGATTTGATCTTTGTCTAATTGCCGCCGCCACTTGACCTGCTATTGATTGCGCAAATTAGTGCCCATAATCTCGACTGAGGGCGCCATGATTTGAGGAGGACACCATGTCGGAAAAGATTCATCCGGTGACGAAACCGGTCAAGGCGCGAGCGTTGATCGACCAGGCGAAATATCAGAAATGGTACAGGCAGAGCGTCGAGGATCCCGACAAGTTCTGGGGTAAGCATGGCCAGCGCATCGACTGGTTCAAACCCTACACCAAGGTCAAAAATACGTCGTTTACCGGCAAGGTCTCGATCAAATGGTTCGAGGATGGGCTGACCAACGTTTCCTATAATTGCATCGACCGTCACCTGAAGAAGCACGGCGATCGCGTCGCCTTTATCTGGGAAGGCGACAACCCTTATATCGACAAGAAGGTCACCTATAACGAGCTCTACGAGCATGTTTGCCGGCTGGCGAACGTCTTGAAGAAGCACGGCGTCAAGAAGGGCGACCGCGTCACCATCTATATGCCGATGATCCCGGAAGCCGCCTATGCGATGCTCGCCTGCGCCCGCATTGGTGCTGTGCATTCCGTCGTCTTCGGCGGTTTCTCACCGGAAGCGCTGGGTGGCCGCATCGTCGATTGCCAGTCGACCTTCGTCATCACTTGTGACGAGGGCTTGCGCGGCGGCAAGCCGATTCCGCTCAAGGAAAACACCGATACGGCGATCCATATCGCCGCCAAGCAATTTGTCACCGTCGAGAAGGTTCTGGTCGTGCGTCGCACCGGCGGCAAAACCGGCTGGGCGCCCGGTCGCGACCTCTGGTATCACGAGGAAACTGCCAAGGTGAAGGCGGATTGTCCGCCGGCGAAGATGAAGGCGGAAGATCCCCTCTTCATCCTCTATACGTCAGGTTCGACCGGCAAGCCGAAGGGTGTGCTGCACACCACAGGCGGCTATCTCGTCTATGCGGCGATGACGCATGAATATACCTTCGACTATCACCCCGGCGATATCTACTGGTGCACCGCCGATGTCGGCTGGGTCACCGGCCATTCCTATATCGTCTATGGTCCGCTGGCGAATGCCGCGACCTCGCTGATGTTTGAGGGCGTGCCGAATTATCCCGATCAGGGCCGTTTCTGGGACATCATCGACAAGCACAAGGTCAATATCTTCTATACGGCGCCGACGGCGATCCGCTCGCTGATGGGTGCGGGCGATCATTTCGTCAAGCGTTCGTCGCGCTTCAGCCTGCGCCTCCTCGGCACGGTCGGCGAGCCGATCAATCCGGAAGCCTGGGAATGGTACTATAAGGTGGTCGGCGACAGCCGCAGCCCGATCGTCGACACCTGGTGGCAGACGGAAACCGGCGGCCACATGATCACGCCGCTTCCGGGCGCGACGGACCTGAAGCCCGGTTCCGCCACCCTGCCCTTCTTCGGTGTCCAGCCGGAGCTGGTCGATAGCGAAGGCAAAGTGCTGGAAGGTGCTGCCGACGGCAATCTCGTCATCGCCGACAGCTGGCCCGGCCAGATGCGCACGGTCTATGGCGATCACGAGCGTTTCATCCAGACCTATTTTTCCACCTACAAAGGCAAGTACTTCACCGGCGACGGCTGCCGCCGCGACGAGGATGGCTATTACTGGATCACCGGCCGCGTCGACGACGTCCTCAACGTCTCCGGCCACCGTCTCGGCACGGCCGAGGTCGAATCGGCGCTGGTCTCGCACAAGCATGTTTCAGAGGCGGCCGTTGTCGGCTATCCGCATTCGATCAAGGGCCAGGGCATCTATTGCTACGTGACGCTGATGGTCGGACAGGAGGGCTCGGACGCGTTGCGGCAGGAGCTGGTGAAACATGTTCGCGCCGAAATCGGCCCGATCGCTTCGCCCGACAAGATCCAGTTCACCCCCGGCCTGCCGAAAACCCGCTCCGGCAAGATCATGCGCCGCATCCTGCGTAAGATCGCCGAAGACGATTTCGGCGCGCTTGGCGATACCTCGACGCTGGCCGATCCGGCTGTCGTTGATGATCTGATTGCCAATAGGCAGAACAAGGCGGATGCGGCTTGATTTTGGGACGCATATTGGAGGTTTTATCTCGCCCGTCCCGGGCGAGATAGGCTCTGCATCCGCTACGCCGAGCAAAACGGTCCGCACAGCGACTAATCAAAAATCGATCGTCCGTCCGTTGATTTCCCAATCGCCGAAGCGTGAGGGGTCTGCGCCGCCACGGCCGCCGATTTCGGGGGGGAGGCCGGTCTGCGCCTGCGCCTTGCGGCGTTCCTCGGCTTCGGCAAGTGCGCGCTTGGCGGCTGGCGAGAGCGGTTTGCGGGGCGCTTCGCCGGCTTCGATGTCGGTTTTATTGTCGTTATCTGCTGTCTGCATGGCTTGCTGCGGCCTGGAACTGTTGAAATAGCCGGGTGAATAGCCAAATCATAGTGCGTCCGGCCGCAAAGAGAAAGGTTCGGACTGCCGATCGTGCTGGAGACCCGAATGAATCTCATGCGTACTGCCATGCTGCTCGCCTTCATGACCGCCCTGTTTATGGGCGTCGGCTATCTGATCGGTGGGCAATCCGGCATGATGATCGCGTTTGTCGCTGCCGCTGGCATGAACTTCTTTTCCTACTGGAATTCCGACCGCATGGTGCTGTCCACCTATGGTGCGCAGGAGGTGGATGAGCGCAGTGCGCCGGAATTCTATGGCATCGTTCGCGATCTGGCGCGCAATGCCGGCCTGCCGATGCCGAAGGTCTATCTCTACGATAATCCGCAGCCGAACGCCTTTGCCACCGGCCGCAATCCGCAGAATGCCGCCGTAGCCGCCTCGACCGGCCTCCTGCATGCCCTGACGCCGCAGGAAGTGGCGGGTGTCATGGCGCATGAGCTGGCGCATGTGCAGAACCGCGACACGCTGACCATGACGATCACGGCGACGCTTGCCGGCGCCATCTCCATGCTCGGCAATTTCGCCTTTTTTTTCGGCGGCCGCCGCGATAACAACAATCCGCTTGGCGCCATCGGCGTGCTTGCGGCGATGATCGTAGCACCTCTGGCCGCCATGCTGGTGCAGATGGCGATCAGCCGAACGCGCGAATATTCGGCCGACCGCCGTGGCGCGGAGATCTGCGGCGATCCGCTCTGGCTTGCCTCGGCGCTCGGCAAGATCGCCCGTGGTGCCGCGCATATCCCGAACGAGGAGGCCGAGGGACATCCGGCGACGGCTCATATGTTCATCATCAATCCGCTCTCCGGCGCGCGCATGGACAATCTGTTTTCCACGCATCCGGACACGGAAAACCGCATCGCCGCGCTGCATGAGATGGCGCAGTATGGCGGCGGCACAGGCCCTCCCGTTGGCACGCCGACCCGCTCCGGCTCGACGGGACCGGCCATGACTGCTAATCCGGAGCGCAAATCGCGCTCCGTTCCGAATACGGGTCGCGGTGGTTCGCAACCGCCGAAGGGACCTTGGTCTTGAGTTCTGATAATAAAAACAAGCATTTCAATAAAGACGGAAAGCAAGCAGGAAACCGCTCCGGACAGGGCCGACCGCGTGATTCGGTTTCTTCCAAGCCCGGATTTGCGGCGCGCGCCGCCGCGGCGAAGATCCTTTCGGCCGTCATCGACCGCAAGACGCCGCTCGACGGCATGCTGGATGCCGAAGGCGGCAATCCGGCCTACAAGGCGCTTGGCGATAGTGATCGGGCGCTGGTGCGCGCTATTTTGAACTCGGCCTTACGGCATCTGCCGCGCATCGAGGCGGCGATCGCTTCGCTGCTGGATTCGCCGCTGCCGGAAGGTGCGCGCGCCCTGCATCATGTGCTGGTGGTCGGTGCGGCGCAGATGCTCTATCTCGACGTGCCGGATCACTCCGCCGTCGATATCGCCGTGGAACAGGCCAATCAGGATCCGCGCAATCGCCGTTTTGCCAAGCTGGTCAATGCCATTCTCCGGCGCATCGGCCGGGAGAAGCAGGACATTCTCAGCCAGGGCGCCGATGTGCCGGCCATGCCCAAATGGTTCCTGACGCGTCTTGAGGCCGCCTATGGCAGGCAAGCGGCGCTGAAGATTTCGGATACGCAGCTGGAGCCGGCCGCCATCGACGTCACGGTAAAATCCGACGCCGAGGGATGGGCGAAGCGCCTGAACGGCGTCGTCCTGCCGACCGGCGGCGTGCGGCTTGCCGCGTTTGAAGGCTCCATCCCGTCGCTGGACGGATTTGCGGATGGCGAATGGTGGGTGCAGGATGCTGCCGCCAGCATTCCGGCAAAGCTATTCGGCTCGCTTGCCGGTCAGCGGGTTGTCGATCTCTGTGCGGCGCCCGGCGGCAAGACGGCGCAGCTCATTCTTGCCGGCGGCAAGGTAACCGCCCTCGATCAATCCGCCAATCGCCTGAAGCGGCTATCCGGCAATCTGGCGCGGCTCGGCCTCGAGGCGGAAACCGTCGTCGCCGACATGGCGAAGTTCCAGCCCGACGATCTCTTTGATGCAGCCCTTCTCGATGCGCCGTGCTCGTCCACCGGCACGACACGCCGCCATCCCGATGTGCTCTGGACCAAGGGTCCGGAGGATATCGCCAAGCTTGCCGCTTTGCAGGAGCGTCTGCTTCGCCATGCTCTGACTCTGGTCAAGCCCGGCGGGCTCGTGGTCTTTTCCAATTGCTCGCTCGATCCCGAAGAGGGCGAGGATCTGGTCGCGCGCGTTTTGTCCGAAACGGACATGGCGGAGCGTGTGGCGATCAAGCCTGAGGACTGGCCGGGTCTCGAAGCGGCGATCTCTCCGCTCGGCGCCTTCCGTACCACGCCCGATATGCTGCCGCTCTCCGGCGGTTTTGCCTCCGGCCTCGATGGCTTCTTCGCCGTGGTGCTCCGTCGCACGCATTAGTGGCGGAGCTTGAGCGATTGCTCTCATATTGATGAAAAATCGGGCACAACGTCCCGATTTGGCATATTCCTAACCTCTTCTTAACCACCGGGTGTTGAGAGTAAGCAGAAGCAAATATGCAGTTTTGCGGCAGGATTTAGTGAAATTACACATGCGGGAAGCATGGCGGCGGATGTCTCGCCGCGCGGCGTTGGCGCGATTGCGTCTCACCCGCCACACGATGCGTGTGCCGGAACGGCTGATCGTGGCTCCGACGGATCTGCGCAGTATCGATCCTTTCTTTGTCGAAGAGCTTTTGAATGGCCGCATCCTGTTGGCGGGCCGCGTGCTGGAAACCGAGGGCGGATCGCCTTTCGCCCTGGAGCTTCCGTCGCAGGTCTTTGCCGTGCGGCTGCACAATTTCCGCTGGCTGCGGCACTTGCGGGCGGAAAAAAGCGATCAGGCGTCTGCCCTGGCGCGCTCCATTCTCAATGACTGGATGGCGGTTCATGGCCGCCGGCTGCAGGGCATCGCCTGGGCGCCCGATACCGCCGCCGAGCGGTTGATCGCCTGGTTGTCGCACTCGCCGGTTCTCCTGCAGGGCACGGATAGCGGCTTCTACCGCCGTTTTATGCGTATGCTCGTCCTGCATGTGCGCTATCTCCGCCGGGTTGCGGCAACGACGCGGGATGGAACGACGCGGTTCCGGGTGCGGATCGCGCTTGCCATGTCCTCGGTCGCCATGCCGAACGGCGCTTCGGCGCTGAAGCGCGCCGGTCAGGCGCTCAACCGGGAAATCGACCGGCAGATTCTGCCCGATGGCGGGCATATCTCGCGCAATCCGCGCATAGCGCTCGAGCTTTTGCTCGATCTGCTGCCGCTGCGCCAGACCTATGTCAATCTCGGCCACGATGTCCCGTCGCGGCTGATCCCCGGCATCGACCGCATGTATCCGGCGCTACGCTTCTTCCGGCATCAGGATGGCGATTTGGCGTTGTTCAACGGCGCGACATCGACGCTTGCCAATGAGCTGATGTCGGTGCTGCGTTATGATGAAACCGCCGGCCAGACGTTCAAGGCTCTGCCGCATGCGAAATACCACCGGCTGGCCGCGGGTCAGGCGGTGGTCATCGTCGATACCGGCTGTCCCGCCTCCGCCGACCTTAGCCGCACGGCCCATGCCGGCTGCCTGTCCTTCGAAATGTCATCGGGCAAGGCCCGCTTCATCGTCAATTCCGGCGCGCCGGAATTTGCGGGCGACCGCTATGTACAGGCCGCCCGCGCGACAGCGGCGCATTCGACCGTAACGCTCAACGACACCTCCTCCTGTCTATTTTCCAAGTCGAAAACCCTTGGCCCCGTCATGGTCGGCGGCGTGAAGAAGGTTATCGTCGAGCGCGCTGAGACCGAGGATGGTCGTGATTATGTGAGAGCCGCGCATGACGGCTATCTCTCCACGTTCGGCTATGTGCATGAGCGCGAGATCAGCCTCAATGCCGCCGGCACGATCCTTACCGGCCGCGACCGTTTCTTCGTTCCCGAGGGCAAGAAGCATACGCCAAGGGGTGAAAGCCTGGCGTCGGCTCGCTTCCATATCCATCCCTCCATCAGCCTGCTGCAGACCGAGACGGATAGCGCCCTGCTGATCGCGCCGGATGGCGAGACCTGGGTCTTCTCCTCGCCGGGCAACGAGGTGTTGGTGGCCGAGGATATCTTTTTCGCCGATGCCTCCGGCATGCGCTCCTCCGACCAGCTCGAGATTGTTTTCCCAATTGGCGAAAAGCCGGAAATCCGCTGGTTTTTGTCCTATCGGCCATAGGCTAACAGCGTCAGCTATGCTAACGGGGCGGGCATATCGTCCCGCGCCGTTTTCGCCGGACATCTCCTCTCCTCGCGCTATATCGGAGAAAGCCCATGGCCGTCGTATCCAAGAAAATCCCCGCTCCCGACAAAGTCCAGGTGAAAACCGCGCTTCTGTCCGTCTTCGACAAGACCGGCATCGTCGAGCTTGCTCGTGCGCTCAGCGAAAAGGGCGTGCGGCTGTTGTCGACCGGCGGCACCCATAAGGCAATCGCGGCGGCCGGCCTTGCGGTGACTGACGTCTCCGAAGTCACCGCGTTCCCGGAGATCATGGATGGCCGCGTCAAGACGCTGCATCCGAGGGTGCATGGCGGCCTGCTTGCCATCCGTGACGATGTCGAGCATCAGGCGGCGATGAAGGAACACGGCATCGAGGGCATCGACCTCGCCGTCATCAACCTCTATCCCTTCGAAGACGTGCGCAAGGCCGGCGGCGATTATCCGACGACGGTGGAGAATATCGACATTGGCGGCCCGGCAATGATCCGCGCTTCAGCCAAGAACCATGCCTATGTGACCACCCTTACGGATCCGGCCGATTACTCCGAGCTGCTCGAGCAGCTTTCCGCCGATGCGGGACAGACGACCTACGACTTCCGCAAGCGCATGGCCGCCAAGGCTTTTGCCCGCACCGCTGCCTATGATGCGATGATCTCCAACTGGTTTGCCGAAGCGCTCGACATCGCCACCCCACGCCACCGCGTTATCGGCGGCGTGCTGCGTGAAGAGATGCGCTATGGCGAAAACCCGCATCAGAAAGCGGCTTTCTACGTCACCGGCGAGAACCGTCCCGGCGTCTCGACCGCAACCCTGATCCAGGGCAAGCAGCTTTCCTACAACAATATCAACGATACAGATGCGGCCTATGAGCTCGTTGCCGAGTTCCTGCCGGAGAATGGTCCTGCCTGCGCGATCATCAAGCATGCCAATCCCTGCGGCGTTGCCACAGGCCCGAGCCTGGTGGAAGCCTACAAGCGGGCGCTCGCCTGCGATTCCGTTTCCGCCTTCGGCGGCATCATCGCGCTGAACAGTCTGCTCGATGCGGCAACCGCCGAAGAGATCGTCAAGCTCTTCACTGAAGTCATCATCGCGCCTGACGTCACCGAGGAAGCCAAGGCGATCATCGCCCGCAAGCCGAACCTCCGCCTTCTCTCGGTCGGCGCCCTGCCCGATCCGCGTGCATCCGGCCTGACCGCCAAGACCGTCTCCGGCGGCCTGCTCGTCCAGAACCGCGACAATGCGCTGGTCGAAGACATGGAGTTGAAGGTCGTCACCAAGCGCGCGCCGACAGCGCAGGAGCTGGAAGACATGAAGTTCGCCTTTCGCGTCGCCAAGCATGTCAAGTCGAATGCCGTCGTTTATGCCAAGGATGGCCAGACGGCCGGCATCGGTGCTGGTCAGATGAGCCGCGTCGATTCGGCTCGCATCGCCGCGATCAAGGCGGAAGAAGCCGCCAAGGCCATGGGGCTTGCCGAGCCGCTGACCCGCGGTTCCGCCGTTGCCTCCGAAGCCTTCCTGCCGTTTGCCGACGGCCTGCTGTCGGCGATTGCCGCCGGGGCCACGGCCGTCATCCAGCCGGGTGGCTCGATGCGCGACCAGGAAGTCATCGACGCCGCCAACGAGCACAATGTTGCGATGGTCTTCACCGGCATCCGCCATTTCCGCCATTGATTGGCGGATATACCAAATTGTGAATTCGGATATCCCGGTCGGCCAGTTCAACCGGGATTTTCTTTTCCTATCTCGCCTTGTCGGCGGGATAGGGTGTCCGCAGCAGAAGTAAGAGACCGCCGGCGAGGAAGACGACCAGTGTCGCCATGCCGAGGCGGGCCGAGCCGCTCCAATAGGTCATCAGCGAGAAGAACAGTGTCGCCATGAAGCTGGTGGCGCGGCCGGAGAGCGCGTAGATACCGAAATAGCGACCGGCTTCGGCGATGCTGACGCTGCGGGCGAGATAAGAGCGCGAGGAGGCCTGCACCGGGCCGAAGGCGATACCGATCAGCAGACCGTAGCCGATATAGGCCTTTTCGGCTGCCGTCCCGAACAGGCCGCCGGAATCGACGGTGGAAAGCGGCACGAGGCCGAAGAGCGTAAAGCCCGGCCCGGTCGAGACGATACCGAACGTGGCGACGAGCAGCAGGGTGAGGCTGATGACGACCGTTATCTTCGAGCCCAGCCAACGGTCGACATAGCCAGCGATGAAGCAGCCGAAAATGGCGATGACATTGAGGATGATGCCGTAGATGCCGATCTCGATGGTCGCCCAGCCGAACATGCCCGCTGCGAAGGTGCCGCCGAGGATCAGCAGGCCGTTGACGCCGTCCTGATAGATCATGCGGGCGATCAAAAAGAGGCTGATGCCCCGCCGACGTTTCAGCTCGCCGAGCGTCGTTTTCAGTTCACGCAGGCCAGAGCGAACAGCAGTGGCCAGCGGTAGGCCGCGCGCGGCATCCGGCGTGAAGAAGAACATCGGCAGGATGAAGAGGAAATACCAGACGGCGGCGATCGGCCCGGTGATGCGGGCATCCTCGCCGAGTGTTGCGTCGAGGCCGAAAAGCGGCGTCAAGCCGAGGATGGTTTTGCCGGTCTGCGGGCTGCCGGCCAGAAGCGCCACGACGGCAATCAGCACGATCATGCCGCCGAGATAGCCGAGTCCCCAGGCGGCGTTCGATACGCGGCCGACATCGTCCTTTCCGACAAGCCTCGGCATCATCGAATCGTTGAAGACGATTGAAAATTCCGCCGAGATCGAGGCGAGGATCATGAAGATGACGGGATAGATCACCGGTGAGCCGGGGGCGGCACCCCAGAGGCAGAAGAGGCTGGCGATCTTGATGACGGCGAAGAAAGCGATCCACGGCTTGCGTCTGCCGGATTGATCCGCGATCGAGCCGAGCACTGGCGACAGCACGGCGATGATCACCGAGGAGATCGTCGCCATATTGCTCCATGTCGCCTGCGCGGCCACCGGATCGGCGGTCAGTCGTGCCACGAAATAGGGGCCGAAGATGAAGGTGGTGACGACGGTGAAGAAGGGTTGCGCCGCCCAGTCGAAGAACATCCATCCCCAGATGCCCCGCGCCGGCACTTTTGCCGGCGCATTGTCGCTTATCTCGGTGGCCACCAAATTCCCGTCCTTGATTCCGCCGATCGGCTATTGAGTCGGGCGGACTGTCTCACCTCGCCCGGTCATGCGCAAGATCGGTCAGAAGGCCGGCGGCAACCGTGATCCGGGCAAGGTTCGGATCACCGCTTTCGCTGAGGCTCGCAAGCTCCTCAGCAATGCGATTGATGCGGATGCGATCCTCCGCATGCCATGCCTGGATCGGCTGTTTGTCCTTCGGATGGTTCGACAGCGCCGAGATGACGATATCGCGCCGGGCGCCGGCGATCTGGTCGAGGCTGCGAGCCAAGGCCAGGCTCTCATAGTGATCGCCGGTGAGGATGCGGCTGCCGGCGAGCAGCAGGCGTCCGACACGGAAGGTCTGCGACACGGTGAAGTAGCTTTCGGCGGCGCGGTTGAGCGTATCGCCGGTGCGCTCGGCGATCTGCATGATCTCTGGGACGAGAACGAGCGCGTAGATCATGGCGATCTCGCCGGCGAGTTTTTCCGGTAGACCGGCGGTCTGGTATTCCGTCTGGCGAGCGGCGATCTCGGCGGCGAAATCTGCCGGGATATGGCTGAGGAAGAGTGGGCGCAGCTTTTTCAAGGCTGCCTGAAGCCGGGTGATGGTTTCCTCGATATTGCCCTTCGCCGCGCCGGTTTTCAGCAGCAGGCGAGTGAGCGCCGTGTAGACCTCGGTGATCTCGCCGTAGACGCGGTTCTGCATCTGTCCGGCGACCTTGCCGTCAAGCGCGTCGGTTTCGTTCCAGAGCCGGTCGAGATCGAAGCCGTCACGGGCGAGCACGCTAGCCTTGACCACTTCGGCGGCCGATGCCGCCGTCGCGTCCATCATGCTGACGGCAAAGCCCGGCCCGCCGCGATTGATCGCCTCGTTTGCCAGCACGGTTGCTACGATTTCGCGCTTCAGCCGGTGGCCGGTGATGTCGGTGGCATGCGAGCGCTGCATCTTGGCCGGGAAATAATGGCTGAGCGTCGCGGCGAAATAGGGATCGTCCGGCAGGTCGCTTGCCGCAAGCGCGTCGAAGAGGACGATCTTGGCGTAAGAAAGCAGGACGCCGATTTCGGCGCGCGTCAGCGGCCGGCCATTGGCGTAGCGTTCGGCAAAAGTCTGGTCGTCCGGCAGCGTCTCGACCTTGCGGTTGAGTTGCTTGGCGGCTTCCAGAACGCTCATGAAGCGGCTGAGCTCAAGAGCGTTGCCGGTACCCTTGCGCTCGGTCAGCGAGATCGCGAGGGATTGCAGATAGTTGTTGCGCAGTACGAGGACGGCGACTTCATCAGTCATCGACGCCAACAGCGTGTCGCGTTTGGCCCGCGTCAGGCGGCCGTCGAACATGGCCGAGGCGAGTGCGATCTTGATATTGACCTCGACGTCGGAGGTGTTGACGCCGGCCGAGTTGTCGATGGCGTCCGAGTTGCAGCGTCCGCCCTTGAGACCATAGGCGATGCGGCCCTTCTGGGTGACGCCTAGATTGGCACCCTCGCCGATCACCTTGGCACGAACCTCTTCCGCCGTGATGCGGATAGGATCGTTGGCGCGGTCGCCGACTTCCGAATCCGTTTCGGACGGTGCTTTCACATAGGTGCCGATGCCGCCGAAC
Source organism: Rhizobium rhizogenes NBRC 13257 (assembly GCF_000696095.1). GTDB lineage: Bacteria > Pseudomonadota > Alphaproteobacteria > Rhizobiales > Rhizobiaceae > Rhizobium > Rhizobium rhizogenes. The sequence continues at coordinate 93,667 of NZ_BAYX01000013.1, forward strand.
CAGAGCAGGTCGACGGGAGCCTTCAGGATCGCCGTGATGATTTCGAACGGCGTTGCCACCGTCTTGTCGATGCCGATCGCGGCGGCGGCGTCAGCCGTCAGCGTCACCGATTTCGCTGAGCGGGAAATGATCATCGCGCCCTTCGACAGCACGGATTTGTTGAAATCCTGCCAGCTCGAGCGCGGCAGATCGAAGAGGCGCTGCCGTTCGGCCAGCGTCTTTGCCATGTCCGGATCGGGATCGATGACGATGTCGCGATGGTCGAAGGCGGCGATGAGGCGGATTTTCGGCGACAGCAGCATGCCGTTGCCGAAGACGTCGCCGGACATGTCGCCGACGCCGACGACGGTAAACGGTGTCGTCTGGATGTCGATATCCATCTCGCGGAAGTGCCGCTTGACGGTTTCCCAGGCGCCGCGGGCGGTGATGCCCATCTTCTTGTGGTCATAGCCGGCCGAGCCGCCGGAGGCGAAGGCGTCATCCAGCCAGAAGCCGGCTTCCTGCGCCAGCGCATTGGCGGTGTCGGAGAAAGTGGCCGTGCCCTTGTCTGCGGCAACGACGAAATAGGGGTCGTCGCCATCCAGCCGTACCGTGTCGGTCGGTGCGATGATATCGGCGCCGGAGATATTGTCGGTGATCGACAATAGCGTGCGGATATAGGTCTTGTAGGCCTCGCGCCCGGCATTGAAGATCTCGTCGCGGGTGCCGCCAACCGGCAGCTTCTTCGGATAGAAACCACCCTTGGCGCCGACAGGCACGATGACGGCGTTCTTCACCTGCTGCGCCTTGACGAGGCCGAGCACTTCGGTGCGGTAATCCTCGGCGCGGTCCGACCAGCGCAGACCGCCGCGCGCCACCTTGCCGAAGCGCAGGTGCACGCCTTCCACTTCGACGCCATAGACGAAGATTTCGCGGAAGGGCCGCGGTTCCGGCAGACCGTCCAGCAGCTTCGGATCAAGCTTGAAGGCGAGCATGGCCTTAGGGGTGCCGTCGGGGTTTTTCTGGAAGTAGTTAGTGCGTAGCGTTGCGTCGATGGCGTTGACGTAGCGGCGCAGAATGCGGTCGTCGTCGAGGCTTGGAACGTCGGCAAGCTCGGTTTCAATGGTCGCATGCAGCTCGGAAAGCTTGTTCGTACGGTTCTTGTCGCTGAGCTTGGGATCGAGCGTGTCGTAGAATAGTCGGAAGATCGCGGCGGCGATGCGCGGATATTTATCCAGTGTCGCGGCGATATAGTCCTGCGAATAGGCGATACCGGCCTGGCGGAGATAGCGGGCATAGGCGCGGAGCACATTCGTTTCGCGGGCGGAAAGATCGGCCGAGACGATCAGCCGGTTGAAGCTGTCATTGTCGATCGTGCCACCGAAGGCGGCGAGGAAGGCTTCCTCGAGTGCCGCGCCATGGCGTGCGAGATCGATTGTCGTACCGCTGCGGGCTTCCAGTTCCATGTCATGGAGCACCACATGGCCGGTTTCGCCGTCCTTGCCCGTGACATAGATGTCGAAAGTCCGCTCGCTGATGACGTTGAAGCCGAGATTTTCAAGCAGCGGCACGCGGCGCGACAGCGCCAGGTTACCCTGCCCATGGAAAATCTTCAGCGAGAGGATATCGCCGCTTTCATCCTTGCGGGTGTAGAAGGCGATGCGGATCGGTTCGGCACCGGCGGTGGCGGTGATATCCGGCAGGTCGGCGACCGCATCTTCCGGCGTGAAGGCTTCCTGGAAAGCCTGGCTGACGGAGATGCGCGGTGCTTTCGGGCCGGCCAGCATGACGAAACGCTCATCCCAGCGGGCGGTGATGGCGCGGATCGCCTCTTCGAGCTTGCCTTGCGGAATATGTGGCGTCTTGCCGCCACTGCGGCCGATGATGAAGTGCACGCGCGCCACGCCGCCTTCCGGGAAGGCCGGGTAATAGGCGGAAACGCGGCCGTCATAGACGGTTTTCAGGTAATTACCGATCTTCTCGCGGACGACGGAATCATATTCTTCGCGCGGAACGTAGACGATGACCGAGACAAAGCGGTCGAAATGGTCGATGCGCGGCAGAGCGCGCACGTGCGGCCGGTCGGTCAGATCGTTGATCTGTTCGGCAAAGCTTGCGAGCAATGTGGTGTCGATCTGGAAGAGATCGTCGCGCGGATAGGATTCCAGCGTGTTTTCCAACATGCGGCCGGAATGGCTGGCCGGGTCGAAGCCGAAATGATCCTTGACCTTCTGCACCTTCGAGCGCAGCAGCGGCACATCGGCGGCGGCGCTGGTATAGGCGGTCGAGGTGAAGAGACCCACGATGCGCAGCTCGCCGGTGACGTTGCCGTCAGCGTCGAAACGCTTGACGCCGACATAATCCATATAGGCGCGGCGGTGGACGATCGACTTGACGTTGGCCTTGGTGACGATCAGGAAGTCCGGACCATCCAGGAAGGCGAGAATTTCAGGTGTGGTGGTGACGGCGTCCTTGCCCTGGCGAAGCACCAGGACATCCGGATTGGAGAGGATACCGAGGCCGGTGCCGCGATCGCGTTCCACCTTGGCCTTGGCGCCCTTGCCGGAATAGACATACTCGCGCATGCCGAGGAAGGTGAAATTGCCGTCGCGCAGCCAGGAGAGGAAAGCCAGTGCCTCGTCGCGCTCCGCCTTGCGGCGGCCGTTCGCTTCATAGATGGAAAGCTCCGATATCACGGTGTCGAGCCGCGTTTGCATCGACTTCCAATCGGAAACCGTCAGATGCGTCTGATCGAGCACGGTCTGGACGCGCTTGATCAGGTCCGATGCCTGCGCTGCGGTCAGCGGTGCCAGATGCAGCTGGATATGGCTGACGCGACGGGCCGGATCGCTCGGATGATCGGCGGAATAAAGGCTCGGCTGCTTGCCTTTTTCAATGACCAGGATCGGGTGCACGGCCATGTGGAGATCACGGTAGCTGCTCGTCACCTCGCCCATCACCGATTCGTAGAGGAAGGGCATGTTGTGGTCGGTGATCGACAGGATCGAGACGGGCACGCCATCGGGATCGATATCGGTCACCTGCTCGATCGAAACGCGGGGGGAGGTACCGCTCCAGGCCGCGAGCTCCTTGGCCGCGTGCACCGCAGCAAGGGCAAGCATTTCCGGGCTGTAGCGCTCCATGTCGTCATTGCTTGCCCGGCCGAACAGGATCTCCGGATCGAGATGTGGCTCGCCGGTTGCGGCAGCAATCTTTCGCGCCGCCTCAATCTGTTTTTCCCGTTTCGGATTGGTCCTGGACGCCATGAATTTCCTCCAAATTTCAAGATTTTGACCACAGTATCAGAAGATTTATCGAAAAAACTGGCAAAATGAATGCAGATTTGATCGCTTTTCGACGGATTCTGTCTCAAATCGTGAAGAATCTTGCCGAACGTCGTGATCCCGTTGCAAAGCGCATGATAGGGGCGCGGAATTGTCACCATAAGCTCCGCAACAGACGTTTTCATGACTCTGTGAAGCGCGGTTGACAGAGTGACGATAAAGGGATCATCACAACCCCATCGAAGTCGGAAGATCATAACCGGAAGCAAGCATCATGTCGGACAATTCGGCGGGCGCCGTTATCGTCATCTCCAGTCATGTCGTCAGAGGCTCCGTCGGCAATCGTGCCGCCGTCTTCGCGCTGGAAACCCTTGGTCATCCCGTCTGGGCGCTACCGACCATCGTCCTTCCCTGGCATCCAGGCCATGGCCGCTCGACGCGGCTGACCTTCAATGAAACCGACTTTGACCATGCGATCGACGATCTCATCGCGGCACCTTGGTTGTCGGAGGTGAAGGCAGTGCTGTCTGGTTATTTCGGCAATGCCGCACAGGCGCGCTCCGTTGCCCGGCTGGTAAGGGCGCTGAGAGAAAAGAACCCCGATCTCTTTTATGCCTGCGACCCGGTCATCGGCGATGCCGGTGGTCTCTACGTACCCGAGGCGACGGCGGAAGCGATCCGCGACCAGCTAATCCCGCTGGCGTCGCTGGCGACGCCGAACCGCTATGAGCTTGCCTGGCTCGCGGGGGCGCCGCTGGAGGACAACAATGCCGTCATGGAGGCTGCCCTGGCGCTCGGGCCGTCGCGCATGCTGGTGACCTCGGCTGTGCCGATGATGGCCGGCGGTATCGGCAATCTCTATCTCAGCGGCCGAAATGCGCTGCTTGCCGAACATCGCAGCATCGACAATGCCCCGAACGGGCTCGGCGATCTTCTCTCGGCCGTGTTCCTGTCACGGCTTCTATCCGGCATGGATGAGGAGCGGGCACTGCAAATGACCACGGCGAGCGTCTATGAAGTCCTGGCAAGGGCGGTCAAGCGCGGCAGCGACGAGCTGACGCTGGCGGCGGATGCCTCCAGCCTGTCGACACCGATGGCAATGGTGCAGATGCGCCGGCTAATGCATCCCGCGCAGCGCAAGAGGTAGCGATCGAGCCTGTCAGGAGCTTTTTGCAGTGCAATAGTTGCCATCGGCGGCGGCGCGCTGTAATTCAATCTCCATGGACAGCTTTCCTACCTCCCTTCTGAGCGGTTATCGCAACTTCATGAGCGGGCGTTACGTCGATGAGCGCGAGCGCTATCGCAGCCTCGCCGAGAGCGGCCAGAGCCCATCGACCCTGGTGATTGCCTGTAGCGACTCCCGCGCAGCGCCGGAGATTATCTTCGACGCCGGCCCGGGGGAGCTTTTCGTCATCCGCAACGTCGCCAATATGGTGCCGCCCTATGAGCCGGACGGGCATTTCCATGCGACGTCGGCAGCACTTGAATTCGCGGTACAGTCGCTGAAGGTCTCCGACATCGTCGTCATGGGCCATGGCCGCTGCGGCGGCATCCGCGCAGCACTTGATCCCAATGCCGAGCCGCTCTCGCCAGGTGACTTCATCGGTCGCTGGATGGGGCTCCTGAAGCCCGCCGCCGAGCAGATCCAGAGCAATGATATCATGACACAGGCCGAGCGGCAGACGGCGCTGGAGCGCATCTCGATCCGCAACTCGCTCGACAATCTGCGCAGCTTTCCGGATATCAAGGTGCTGGAAGAAGAAGGAAAGTTGAACCTGCACGGGGCCTGGTTCGATATTTCGACCGGCGAGCTGTGGGTGATGGACGCAAAGACCCGCGACTTTATCCGCCCCGAAGCCTGAGAACGCTCTATCTCTTTGCTTTGCGCAAGTCCGGACGGAAAACTGTGGCACAGTTTTCCTGAAATTGCTCTAGGTCTAACGAAAAAGGCGCTCCGGACCATCAGGTCGAAGCGCCTTTTTGATTTGTTTGGCTCTGATTACTTGCCGTCGATCTGCTTGCCGATATAGGCGATTGCTTCCTGATAGACCCTTGCATCGTTCCAGCCGCCGATCGCCGAGAAATTCGGTTCGCCGGGCTGATAGGGAGCACCAGCCTGCCAGCCATGGCCCTTCAGGAAGTTCGCGGTCGAGGACAGCGCATCGGCGCGCGAGCCGACGAGATCGACCTTGCCGTCGCCGTCGCCGTCGACGCCATACAGCACGACGTTCTTCGGCATGAACTGCGTCTGGCCGATTTCGCCATGGGCGGCACCACGAGCGGACGGGCTCAGATAGCCTTCGCCGACGAGCTTGAGGGCGGCATAGAGCTGATCGGTGAAGTAGGCGGAGCGACGGCAGTCAAAGGCAAGTGTCGATACGGCCGAAAGCGTATTCTGGTCGCCCATGAAGCTGCCGAAACCGGTTTCCATGCCCCAGATGGCGATGATCGGGCCCGGGGGAACGCCGTAACGCTTCTCGATGCGCGAGAACAGAGCGGCATTGGCCTGCTTCATGCTCTTGCCACGGCTGATGATCGTCTGGCCGCCGCGCTTTTTCATGAACTCATCGAAGGAGAGCTTGAAGCTCTTCTGGCCGCGGTCCGCGCGGATGGTCGGCTGATTGTAATGGACGTTGGCGAAGGCGCGATCGAGTGTGGATTGGCTGATACCCTGGCCCTGCGCTTCCTGCTTGAATTCGCGCACCCAGTTGTCAAAACCGGCTGATGTGTTGCTGCAGGATGCCGCGTTTGCCACAAACGGTGTGCCCAACAGCAACCCGACCGCAACGAGAGCTGCCATTCCAGACTTAGTGATGCGCATTCAGAATCCCCAAATTCTTACCGCGCGAAAGACGCGGGAACGTTTTTGAATGGCGCGCGAGCCTCTCCGTTCTCCGGGCTCATGCGCTGTCTTGTCGCCACAGGACCATGCCAGTATCGGATGGTTCTGTCATTACTACATTTTAGCGATCAATGTTTTTCGCTTCGCGTGAAACAAGATCACTCAAGAATATTTTGAAAAAGCCCCGCCTTTCGGTGTGAAATGGCGAGGCTTTTCCTCAAATCCTGCTTAGATGGACAAGGTTTATAAACCGTAAATTGGTTTGCAGACGCTTATGCAGCTTGCTTGCGCGGCTTGATCAGGCCGCGGTTGATCAGGAGTTCTGCGATCTGGATGGCGTTCAATGCCGCACCCTTGCGCAGATTATCGGAGACGACCCAGATGTTGAGGCCATTTTCGACCGTTGCATCTTCGCGGATGCGCGAAATGTAGGTCGCATCTTCACCGGCGCATTCATAGGGCGTGATGTAGCCGCCGTTTTCATGCTTGTCGATGACAAGGCAACCCGGCGCTTCGCGCAGGATGTCGCGGGCCTGATCGGCGGTGATCTCGTTTTCGAACTCGATATTGACCGATTCCGAATGGCCGATGAAGACCGGCACGCGTACGGCGGTGCAAGTGACCTTGATTTTCGGGTCAAGCATCTTCTTGGTCTCGGCCAGCACCTTCCACTCTTCCTTGGTGTAGCCATCTTCCATGAAGCTGTCGATGTGCGGGATGACGTTGAAGGCGATGCGCTTGGTGAACTTCTTGTTCTCGATCGGGTCGGCGACGAAGACGGCCCGGGTCTGGTTGAAGAGCTCGTCCATGCCATCCTTGCCGGCGCCGGAAACGGACTGGTAGGTGGAGACGACGACGCGCTTGATCTTGGCGAAGTCATGCAGCGGCTTCAGGGCCACGACGAGCTGCGCGGTCGAGCAATTCGGGTTGGCGATGATGTTGCGCTTGGTGAACTGCGTGATGGCGTCCGGGTTTACTTCCGGCACGATCAGCGGCACGTCGGCGTCGTAGCGCCAGGCCGACGAGTTGTCGATGACGACGCAGCCCTGGGCGCCGATCTTCGGCGAGACCCGCTTGGAGACATCGCCACCGGCCGACATCAGGCAGATGTCGGTGTCGGAGAAATCGTAGTTCTCCAGGTTCGAAACCTTCAGCGTCCGGTCGCCGAAGGAAACTTCGGTGCCCTGCGAGCGGGCCGATGCCAGCGCCACGACTTCGTCCGCGGGGAAACCGCGTTCAGCCAGGATATTGAGCATTTCGCGACCTACATTTCCGGTCGCGCCCGCTACTGCAACTTTGAAACCCATTTCTCAAGCTCTCTTTCTCTTCTCTCCTCTTTGGCGAGGGGGGAACCACGGTCATAACGACCGGTTCCTGTCCCCAGCCGAGCCGGGGAGAGAGCGGCAGGCCAGAGACGTCAGACGGTTTTCGTCGTCGTTTTGGCCTTGGTTTTGGAAGAAACCGGAAAATAGACATCCCGCCCGGCACATTGCGCCAGGTGAGCGAAGCTATCGATCTGTTCGAAGCGAACCATGGAGGTCTTCCTTTTCCGTCGCCGGTTCTAAGAGGTTTTCCACAGGAGTCAAGGATTTTGCGTTCCCACCCTGGTGGGAACGCGGAAATCGGAGCGAAGTTTCAGCGATTGGTGTTGCGCGTGGATTCGAACAGGAACCAGGTGCGGCGCTCTGTTTCGTCCAGCCAGTTTTCCAGCAGGCTGGCAGTGGCGATATCACCATATTCGTCGCAAACGTCGTGGGTGGCGCGGATTTCGGCTGAAAGCTTGAGATTGTTGTCCGCCAGCTCGGCGAGCATGTCCTGGGCGTCGACATAGTCGGCATCATTGTCGGGGATACGCTGCAGCTTGGCGATCTGGCCGATGGAACGCAGCGTCGTGCCGCCGATCTTGCGCGCGCGCTCGGCAAGTGGATCGGTCATGGCGAAGAGCTGCTCACCCTGTTCGTCCAGCAGCAGGTGGTAGTCGCGGAAATGCGGGCCGCTCATATGCCAATGGAAATTCTTGGTCTTGAGGTAAAGCGCAAAAACATCGGCCAGCAATGCCCTCAACGCTGCGGAAATATCGCGTGTCGCTTCTTCGCTGAGATTGGTGCGGGTACCCAGTTTCGATTTGGTATTGGCGCTGCTCATGATGACGTGCTCCGTTTCGTTGTTCGCAATGGCGGTCGCAGGGAGATGTTAGCGGAGTTCGATGACATTCGCTGTTGCGTGGAATTGCATGGCAGGCGGGACCTGCCGCGAGCATTTCGTAGCAAAACCGGCCGCGATGATCTGCGGAAAACCCGAACGGAATGATAGTATGAAGACGTAGAGGGTTTGGCAATCGCTCTCTAATGTAGCAGGCCTGAGCGGCGTCGCGATATGCGAAACAATGCCGCTCCCCTCGCGAGGAGGAGAGCGGTCTGGTGAATGGGCGGTTACTTCAGGCCACCGCCGGCATAGAGGGTTTCGCCCGTCAGCCAAGCGGAATCCTTCGAGGCGAGGAAGACGGCGATCGGGGCGATGTCCGTCGGCTGGCCGAGGCGGCCGAGCGGCGTTTGCGAAACCAGATGCTTTTCGAAATCACTGCCGATGACGCCGGCCGCATGCACGCCTTCAGTCTCGACGCCGCCGGGCGAGATGGTGTTGACGCGGATGTTGCGAGGCCCAAGTTCCTTGGCGAGGATCTGGGTGATCGAGGTGACGGCCGCCTTGGTCGCCGTATAGACGGCGGCGGTCGGCAGGTTCAGGGTGACGGCATTCGAGGCGATATTGATGACATTGCCGCCTTCTGGGCCGAAATACTTCACCGCTTCCTGCGTCGTCAGCAATGTGCCAAGGACGTTGATGTTGAATTCACGATGGAATTCCTCTTCGGTGATCTCTTCCAGCGTCGCGAACTTGTAGACGCCGGCATTGTTGACGAGGATGTCGACGCCGCCGAACGCCTCCTTGGCCTCGGCGAAAAGCCGCTTCACATCGGCGGATTTTGAAACGTCGCCATGTGCCGCGATCGCCTTGCCGCCCTTGGATTTGATCTCGGCCACGACCCTGTCGGCGCCTTCCCGGCTCGATGCATAATTGACCACGACGGCTGCGCCCGCCTCGCCAAATGCCTTGGCGATACCCGCGCCGATACCCTTCGATGCTCCGGTCACGATCGCGACCTTGCCTTCTAGCTTGCTCATGTCATCTCCTGTCGAGATATTGTTAGATAGTTTTATAATTATCGAACTATTGATGCGAACGAGGCCCTGAAGCGACGGCCGTCATCCTGTCACTTTGATATTTAGATAATCATCTAAGTGATACAAGAGCGGGCGCGCGTGGCAGGCGAAGAATTGTCAGATGTTGGAAAGCTCGGCCATATAGGCGTTGAGCACGTCGCGCCGGAGAAGCAGGCTCGCGAATTTGCCGTCCCGCAGGATTTCGATGAGACCGGCATTCTCGAGTTCCTTGAGGTGATGAGACATCGTGGCGGCGCTGACGGTATGACATTGGTTCAGCACGCTGCAAGGCATGGGATCGGCAGTACCGCCGATCTCCTTCAGGATCTGCACACGACGCGGCTCGGCAAGCGCCCGGGCAATCAGCCCCATCTGCCTCTCGCTCAATCGTGTCTGCCCGGCATCGGTCATCGTCTTTACCACATCGCAAGCGGGAACAATTTCCCGCAGCTTCACCGCTCCAGATATATGAATGTGAGGGATGGTTGGCAACCATTCGGGGTGGGTGGACAGGTCGATGTTCAATTCGCAAATGATTTTTTCGAGAGCTAGGGGCCGACCCTCGTGGTTCGAGGCTTCGCCGCCTTCGCTGATGCTTCGGCATCAAAGCACCTCACCATGAGGGCGGATGGGATCCCCTACTTCCCCTTCAGCAGCGGCAGTCTCGGCACAGGCCAGCCGGCCTCGCCGATGCGGAAGAGCAGGCCGTAGCGGGAATAAACAATCGCCATCATGAAGGAGAACCAGCCGCCGAGTGCCAGGCCGGCGATGACGTCGCTTGGATAATGCGCACCGATCATCACGCGCGTCGCGGCGAGCCAGAGGGCGCAGGCGATGAAGAGGTAGCGATAGCGCGGGAAGAGGAAGGCCAGCGCCACGAAGAAGGCGCCGATGGTGGTCGCATGGCCGGACGGGAAGCTTTCGAAGCCGGCATGGCCATTGAAGGGCGAGAAGCCGAAGGGACCCCAATCCTGGAAATGCGTGGGGCGGGCACGGCCGATGGCGCGTTTCAATAGGTTGGCGAGAATGCCCGAAAGTGCGATCGTCGTCAGCAGATAGCCACCGATCTGGCAGATGCGCAGCGCCTGGCAACGGCAGCGCGCCGATTGCAACAGCCGGCTACCGGCCCAGCCCTCGAAGAACAGGAAGGCGCTGATCAGGATGAGCCAACCGGATTCGCCGAAGTTCGTGAGCATCTTGCCGAAGAAATGAATGGGCGGCGCCATGTTCCTGATATTGGCGCCCACCGGCCAGTCGAAGAGCAGGGCTGAAAGCAGGACGATATTGGCGGTCAGGAACAGGCAGATCTTCCAATGCGACGGCGCAAAGCCATGTCTGCTTCGCCGCCACCGCCTGTCGAGAGACGTCAAGATCGCCTGCATGTTCACCGCCCGTCGCCGACATTTCCACCCCAGTCGACGACTACGCCTAGCAGGTTCCTGCTACAGTTTTTTTACAGATTTGAGACGGTCGGCGAGGCCGCGAAGCCATGATTTGTGTCCGGTGGCGGGATCAACGAAAAAGCCCTCGCTCTGCAAGCAGGAGCGAGGGCTTTTGTGTTTCACGTGAAATATAGCCGGCGATTTATGCCGAAAGGGCCTTGAATTCGGCCAGGATAGCGTCGCCCATTTCGGTGGTGCCGACCTGGCGGCTGCCCGCAGACATGATGTCGCCGGTGCGGATGCCGCTGTCGAGCACGTTGGCGATCGCCTTTTCCAGCGCGTCGGCCTCGGTCACGAGACCGAAGGAGTAGCGCAGGCACATGGCGAAGGAGGCGATCATGGCAATCGGGTTGGCGATGCCCTTGCCGGCGATGTCGGGGGCCGAACCGTGCACCGGCTCGTAGAGCGCCTTGCGCTTGCCGGTCTTGGCGTCGGGGGCGCCGAGCGAGGCCGACGGCAGCATGCCGAGCGAGCCGGTCAGCATGGCGGCGACGTCGGAGAGCATGTCGCCGAAGAGGTTATCGGTGACGATGACGTCGAACTGCTTCGGCTGACGAACGAGCTGCATGCCGCCGGCGTCGGCTAGCATATGTTCGAGCTGGACGTCAGCATATTTTTCCTTGTGTGTCGCGGTGACGACCTGGTTCCAGAGCACGCCGGACTTCATGACGTTGCGCTTTTCCATCGAGCAGACGCGGTTGTTGCGGGTACGCGCCAGTTCGAAGGCGACGCCGGAGATGCGTTCGATTTCGTAGGTATCGTAAACCTGCGTGTCGATGCCGCGCTTCTGGCCGTTGCCGAGGTCGATGATTTCCTTCGGTTCGCCGAAATAGACGCCGCCGGTGAGTTCGCGGACGATCAGGATATCGAGGCCTTCGACCAGCTCCGGCTTCAGCGAAGAGGCCGACGCTAGCGCCGGGTAGCAGATGGCCGGGCGCAGGTTGGCGAAAAGCTGAAGATCCTTGCGCAGGCGCAGCAGGCCGGCTTCGGGGCGCACTTCGTAAGGCACATCATCCCACTTCGGACCACCGACGGCGCCGAAGAGAACGGCATCGGCGGCCATCGCCTTGGCCATATCGGCATCGGAGATTGCCGCGCCGTGCGCGTCATAGGCGCTGCCGCCGACCAGACCCTCGTCGGTAACGAAACCGGCGCCCTTCGCCTTGTTCATATAGGCGATGATCTTGCGGACTTCGCCCATGGCTTCAGGGCCGATGCCGTCACCCGGCAGAAGGAAGAGATTGCGCACTGTCATGGGAAGAGCCTCCGCAAAAGAAACAAGTTGCGGGTTCTTAGACCTGCAAATGCGGCTTTTCAAGCGAGGAAGGGCGAGAAACGGTACGGTTTTGCGGCTTTTGCGGCCAATCACCCGCCCTCACCCTTCGAGGGCCCTGCGGGCCACCTCAGGGTGAGGGCTAATCTTTTGTGCTTGGCTGAAAAGGTCGCTCCACCCTCATCCTGAGGTGCGGAGCCTCGAAGGACAAGGGTGGCCCCGACTCACTGCCTCTTACTCAGCCAGCCCCAGTGAGGCCAGATAAGCGGCCGATGCCGGGATCTTCGACTTGTCCTTGATCTCGATGATCAGGCGCGGATTGCTGTCGAGCTTGGCAAGGGCGGCAAAGACGGCGCGCCAGTGGATGTTGCCTTCGCCGAGGCTCCAATGGCGGTCGGCATAGCCGTCGGCGTCCTGCAGGTGGATGTGCTGCAGGCGGTTGCCGGCGGCGTGGACGTAGTAGTCGACTGGCGGCGCGCCGGTGTAGCCATGGGCATAATGGGCATGGCCGGTGTCGATCGACACGGCAACAGCCGGCGAATTGAAGCTGTCGGCGAGGCCGACGCGGATATGCGGATCCTTGTCCTCGATGTTCTCGATGACCATGGTCAGCCCGATGTCTTCGGCGCGCTTGACGGCGTCCTTCAGCGTCAGGTGCGTATGTTCGATGATCTTTTCGCGTTCGCCCTTGTTGTTGTCCAGGTTGTTGTAGGACCAGGACGTATAGGGGCTATGGATGACCATCTGCGTCGCGCCGATATTGGCGCAGACGTCCAGCGCCTGCAGGAGGCGCTTGGAAACCACGGCGCGGATATCGGGATCCTGCGAGGCGATGATGAAGCCCCAGAACGGGCCGTGGATGCCGAGACGGCCCTGATGGCCGTCGAGCAGTTTTCTGGCACGCTCGGCAAGCGGCGCCCAGTCGCCATTCAGGATTTCGGCGTCAACGAAACTCTGCAGTTCCAGGTCGCGCGGCTTTTCGAGCAGCCAGCCGCGATGGGTTTCGACGTCGGTGAGCGTCATGGCGGCGCCGACAATGGGAAGGGAGGTCATGGAATGCTCCAGTAGGGGGAGAAAATCGGGGACGGGAGCGGCCTCTGGGCGCTCCGCAGAGGCTGTATGAACCCGCTTCTTGTCGGGCATATTACAGCCGACCGGATCTCATGACCTTTATACGCCGCGGCATAAGAAAAAGCCGGGCTTTTCAGCCCGGCTTCGACACGCAAATATTATGATGAAATCGATCAGGCAGCCCAGGGATGAGCGGCGGCGTTCGACTTTTCGAACTTGTCGATCGCGGATGCCTTTTCCAGCGTCAGGCCGATATCGTCGAGGCCGTTCAGCAGGCAGTGGCGCTTGAATTCGTCGAGTTCGAACTTCAGCGAGCCGCCGTCCGGGCCAGTGATCTCGAGGTTTTCCAGGTCGATCGTCAGGATGGCGTTGGAGCCGCGCGAGGCGTCGTCCATCAGCTTGTCGAGATCTTCCTGGCTGACCTTGATCGGCAGGATGCCGTTCTTGAAGCAGTTGTTGTAGAAGATATCGGCGAAGCTGGTCGAGATGACGCAGCGGATACCGAAGTCGAGCAGCGCCCAGGGAGCATGTTCGCGCGAGGAACCGCAGCCGAAATTATCGCCGGCGACGAGGATCTTGGCGTTCTGATAGGCCGGCTTGTTGAGCACGAAATCCTGGTTCGGCGATCCGTCTTCATTGTAACGGGCTTCGGCGAACAATCCCGTTCCGAGACCGGTGCGCTTGATGGTCTTCAGATAATCCTTGGGGATGATCATGTCGGTGTCGACATTGACGACCGGGAGGGGTGCTGCGACACCGGTCAACTTCACGAACTTGTCCATAGGTCCTGCCTTCAATTTTCGTCTATGCACGAATTATCCTGCCAATAGCGCAAATCCGGCCCAAAATGAAGGGGAATCTTGGAAATGCTCCGCAGGTGGGCGCATCCGTCGCGGTGCTGCAATTTGGGAATTGCGCGCACAAGCGCCTCGGGCGCGGCAAGACGCCGCCCTGCCCGATATCAGAGATCGATGATCGTGCCGCGACCGTCGTTCCAGACGCGCATCTCGCGCTGACCGTTGTTCGCCCTGGCGCGCACCGGAACCGGCTTCATCCGCAGCGAAATCGCGCGGCCCACCATAAGCGCGGTGAGGATGCCGCCGACGGCGAGCGTCAGCGAAACGGTAAACAACGCCATCGCCGCAAACACGGTGATGCCGGCAAGCGCGATAAACAAGGAACGGATGTTTTTCATGGTCGAGACCTCTCTACTCATGGAAATGTGGTCCTCTCTTCTCCCATCTGCAAGAGGAGCGTGGCTTTTTGTTGTCGCGCCATTGTCATCTTGCCTAGAGATTGAAAGCGCGGCAAAACTGGAGGATGAGTAGAGCTGCCCCTCCCCGTTCCGTCTGCCTGCGCCGTTCGGTGCTGAGTGTACCCGCGATCAACCTTCGCGCGCTTGAAAAGATCGTCAGCCTCGATTGCGATGCGATCATCTTCGATCTCGAGGATTCCGTGGCGCCGGAGAAGAAAGCGGAGGCGCGGGAGAATTTGAAGGTCTTTTTTGCCGGCCCGCCGCCTGTCGGCAAGGAGCGGATCATCCGCATCAATACGCTGTCATCCGGTTTTGGCGCCGACGACCTGGAGCTGGTGCTGGCACTCGAACCCGATGCGGTACTTCTGCCCAAGGTCGACGGACCGCAGGATGTGACTGTCGTCAGCGACAGGCTTGCCGAGGCGGATGCGCCGGAGAGCCTGCGCATCTGGGCGATGATCGAGACGCCGCGCGGCATTCTGAATGCGGCCGCCATTGCCGAGGCCGGGCGTACCCCGGGAAGCCGGCTCGATTGCTTCGTCGTCGGCCTTAACGACCTGCGCAAGGAGACCGGCGTGCTGCCGCAGGCGGGTCGCACCTATCTCGCGCCCTGGCTGATGCAGGTGATTTTGGCCGTCAGTGCCTACGGGCTCGATGCCATCGACAGCGTCTTCAACGATTTCAAGGATATGCAGGCGCTGGACGCCGAATGCGACGAAGGTCGCGCCATGGGCTTTGCTGGCAAGATGCTGATCCACCCGAACCAGATCGAGGCCGCTAATCGGCATTTCGGGCCGGACGAGACGGCGATTGCCGAGGCGGAGGCGATCATCGCCGCCTTTTCCGATCCCGCCGCCGCGAGCCTTAATGTCGTCAATCTCGGCGGCCGCATGGTCGAGCGGCTGCATCTTGTCCAGGCGGAGAGACTGGTTCATAAAGCTCGCCTGATTGCAAAACGCCATCGCCCTTCGGCAAGTTGAGGGTGAGGCCGAGATGTTACGAAAGACGCTTCGATGAAACTCTATCGCTTCCTCACCGGACCGGATGACGCTTCCTTCTGCCACAAGGTGACCGCCGCGCTGAACAAGGGCTGGGATCTCTCGGGCTCGCCGACCTATAGCTTCAACGCCGCGACCGGCGTGATGCAGTGCGGCCAGGCGGTCGTCAAGGAAGTTGTCGGCAAGGATTATGATCCTGAGATCAAGCTTTCCGAGCAATAGGCGTGCAGCAATAGGACTGCTCTTCTAGCGATCCGTCGCTTCTTCCGCGCTTTCCTCGATGCGCTCCATGTCCTCGTCGCTCAGGCCGAAATGATGGCCGATCTCGTGGATCAGGACATGGGTGATGATGTCGCCGAGGGTTTCCTCGTTTTCCGCCCAGTAATCGATGATCGGCCGGCGATAGAGGCGGATCTTGTTCGGCATTTCTCCGGTCTGGGCGGTGAAGCGCTCGGATATGCCGCGACCTTCGAACAGGCCGAGCAGATCGAAGGGCGTTTCCAGCGCCATGTCCTCGAACACGTCGTCGTCTGGAAAATCCTCGATCACAATGATGAGATTGCCGGTGAGCGAACGGAATTCGTCCGGTAGGTGGCTATAAGCCTCCGTGGCCAGTGATTCAAACGTGCTGATTGAGGGTGCGTGGCGGTCCCGCCAATCCTCGCTCTGGTCAATGCGGGCCATGAATGCTTCCTTCCGTAGCTGGTCATATAGAGCCTTTGCTCGGCTTTTTCGAGAGCCGATTGTGGCAGAGGAATATTTTCTCATAGAATCATGTTGACTCTTTCCTCGACCTCTGGAATCCATAAGAACATAACAGGAACATAATTGATCTGGAGCTAACGTCATGGCCGAGACCGCCGTGGCGCGGGAAACGCTTTTTGCCCTGCGTGAAACCATCGCCCGACTGGAAGGCAGGCCGATACCGGCGCTGTCAGCGGCTGCGCATGAGACGCAGGCGATGGAACCTGATGCCAGTCAGGCGGATGCTGCCCAGTCGCTGCTTGCCATCGGGGTTGTCGATCTCGATGAGGCGATGCAGGGCGGTGTGCCGCTCGATGCACTGACGGAAATCCGTTCGCTGGCCTTGCGTCATGCGGGTGCGGCCAGCGCTTTCACGTTTGCTCTTGCCGCGCGGCTTGGGGCGCAAGCCGCCGGCAAGACCGCGGCTGTGGCGCCGGTTCTATGGATCGGTGACACGGTCGCGGCGATGGAGGCGGGCCTGCCCTACCCCATCGGCATCAGGGATTTCGGATTGGAACCGTCCGCTTTCCTGCAGGCCTCGCCGCGCAAGCTGGAAGAGGCGTTGTGGCTGGCGGAGACGGCACTCGCAAGTGCTGCCTTTGCGGTCGTCATCCTGGAAGTGCGCGGCAATCCGGCCCGTTTCGGTCTGACCGAAAGCCGGCGGCTCGCGCTTCGGGCCAAGGCGGCGGGACGGCCTTTGTTCTTATTGCGGCAGGGGGGCGAGGAGGAGGCAAGCAGCGCCCTCTTCCGCCTCTGCGTCGAACCCGCGCCGGCTTTGGCGCGGCTTCTACCGGACGGATCGATGCTTGGCGGTAGCATCGGTCATCCGGCCTTTCATCTCACCCTGGAAAAGAGCCGTAACCCGGCGCCTTTTTCCATAACCCTGGAATGGAATGCCCATGACCGCCAGTTTTCCCCTGTCCCCGACGCTCAGCGTCCTGCCTTTCCCGACGAATACGCAGCGCATTCTGGCGCTGACCTTCCCGCATCTGCCGACCGACCGGATCGCCCGCAAGCGCTGGGGCCTGTCCTGGCGTACAGATGGCCGGCTTGAAGCGCCGCCGCTCGCCTGCGCCGGCAAACTCAGCAATGCCATGCGGCTCACCGCGCTCAACGAAAAGGCGGAGATCATCGGGCTGAAGCTCGGCCTGGGTGTTGCCGAGGCGAAGGCAATCTGTCCCGCTCTCGACGTCATCGAAGAGGATCCGGCGGCAGACCGCAAGCTGCTGGAGGCGATCGCCGACTGGTGCGATCGTTATACGCCGCTGGTGGCGATCGACGGCAAGGACGGGCTTTTTCTCGACATTACTGGCTGCGCCCATCTTTTCGGCGGCGAAGAGGCACTGCTCGAGGATATATTGATCCGCATTTCCGGGCTGGGTCTCGACGTTCGTGGCGCCATCTCCTCGGCGCCGGGCCTGTCCTGGGCGGTTGCCCGCTTTGACGACAGCCGCGTCGTCCCGCCGGACGCCATGGAAGAGGCGCTGGCGCCGTTGCCGGTCGCATCGCTGAGGCTCGGCGAGGAAACCGTCGCCGCATTGCAGAAGCTGGGGTTGAAGCAGGTGGGCGATCTTCTTGTCGCGCCGCGGGCGCCACTCACCCGCCGTTTTGGCGCGCAGCTGCTTCTGCGGCTCGATCAGGCCATTGGCCTGACTGAGGAACCGATCTCGCCGCGCCGGCCGGTCGCGCAATTGTCAGCCGAGCGGCGGCTTGCTGAGCCGGTGCAGGCCGAGGCTGATATCCTGCAATTGGCCCGCGAGCTTGCCGAAACCCTGAAGCCGGGGCTGGAAGCGCGCGGTGTCGGCGGCCGCTTGTTCGAACTCTTGCTGTTTAGGGTCGACGGCGCGGTGTTCCGCATTGCTGCCGGCGCGTCGCAGCCGTTGCGCGAGCCGAGGCGGATCGCCGGCCTGTTCACCGAGCGCTTTACCGCCATTCATGACGATCTCGATGTCGGATACGGCTTCGAGATCGTCCGCCTGAACGTCCTGCAGCATGCGCCTTTCGACGCGATGCAGGGCGATTTCGTCGAGGAGGACCGGCAGGGCACGTCGCTTGCCGCCTTCGCCGACCGGGTTGCGGCGCGGCTGGGGCCGGATTGCCTGCAGGGTTTCGAGTTGCGGCAAAGCCATATTCCCGAGCGAGCCGCCCGGCCGGTGCCGGCTATGGACATCCTCGCTACTCGCAGGCGGACGGGCAGCGAAGATGCCGGTCACGGCTTTTTCCGGGGCGAACGACCGCTCCGGCTGTTTCGCACGCCGGAGCCGATCGAGGCCTTTGCCGCCGAGGTGCCTGATGGCCCACCCCGGCAGTTCCGTTGGCGGCGGATGATGCATCGGGTCTTGCGGGCCGAAGGGCCGGAGCGGCTGGCGGCGGAATGGTGGATCGAGGAAGCGGAAGACGTCCCCGAGCGTGATTATTTCCGCATTGAGGACGAGGACGGTCATCGCTACTGGCTGTTTCGCAAGGGGCTCTATGGGCAGGATGCTGCGCCGGGCTGGTATATGCATGGGGTTTTCGCGTGAGCGGCCATCCGTCCTTTTCCGGGTCGGCCCCTTTTTTCGAGATCGGAGCACGGTCGAACTTCTCCTTTCTCGAAGGTGCCTCGCATCCGGAAGAGATGGTGCTGGGCGCGAAGATCGCCGGCCTTGCCGGCCTTGGCCTTGCCGATCGCAACAGCGTCGCCGGCGTGGTCAAGGCGCATGTCATTGCCAAGCAGCATGGCTATCGCTTTCAGCCCGGCGCCCGCCTCGTCTTTTCGGACGGCACACCCGACATTCTCGCTTTCCCACAGAACCGCCAGGGTTGGGCGCATCTCTGCCGGTTGCTGAGTGCCGGCAATCTGCGTGGCGAAAAAGGCGTTTGCATCCTGAACGAAAGCAACCTGCTGGAATGGGGCGACGAGATGATGCTGGCGCTCGTTCCAGATGCGGCGAACGTGGAGACACCGGAAGGACAGGCAAAGCTGGAGGAATGTCTTGCGCGGCTTTGGATGCGCTTCGGCAGGAAGCTTCATATGGTCTTGTCGCCTGCATATGACGGGCGGGATCGACTGGTTTTTGCGACCCTTTCTATCCTGGCGCTTCGAAACGGCGTGCGGCTGATCGCGAGCAACGAGCCGCTTTATCACGCAACCGAACGCAAGCCGCTTGCCGATATCGTCGTTTCGATCCGCGAACATGTGCCGATCGCTGAAGCCGGTTTCAAACTCGCGGCCAATGCCGAGCGCTATCTGAAGGGTGGGGCCGAGATGGCGCGTCTTTTCAGGGACTATCCGAAGGCCATTGCCAATACGCAGAAATTCTTCAATCGGCTGTCTTTTTCGCTGGATGAGCTGAAGCACAATTATCCCGACGAAAGCGTTCCGGGCGAGACCGTATCGGAAACGCTGGAGCGGCTGGCGCGGGAAGGCGCGAAACGGCGTTATCCCGATAAGATTCCCGAAAAGGTCGCCAAGCAGATCGATTATGAGCTCGCGCTCATCCGCGAGCGGCAATACGAGCCTTATTTCCTGACGGTGCATCGCATCATGGAATATGCCCGTAGTCGGAATATTCTCTGTCAGGGTCGTGGGTCCGCCGCCAATTCCACAGTCTGCTATTGCCTTGGGATTACCGAGGTCAATCCGGAGATCACAACACTCTTGTTCGAGCGCTTTATCTCGACGGAACGCGAGGAACCGCCGGATATCGACGTCGATTTCGAACACGAGAAGCGCGATCAGGTCATCCAGTTCATCTATGACCATTATTCCAAGGAGCATGCCGGACTGACGGCGGCGGTCACCAGCTATCGGGCGCGTTCGGCCGGCCGCGAAGTGGCGAAGGCCTTCGGCCTGTCGGAGGATGTGCAGTCGGCCTTGGCGAGCGGCGTCTGGGGCTGGTCGACGGAAGAGCTGTCCGAGCGCGAGGCACGGCTGGCGGGCCTCGATCTCAAGGACAAGACGACGAAGCGCGTGCTCTCCTATGCCTCGACGCTGATGGGGTTTCCGCGCCATCTGACCCAGCATGTCGGCGGTTTCGTCATCACCCGGGACCGGCTGGATGAAGTCGTGCCGATTATGCATACGGCGATGAAAGATCGCTATATGATCGAGTGGAACAAAGACGATCTCGACAGTCTCAATATCTTGAAAATCGACGTTCTGGCGCTGGGTATGCTCACCTGCCTTGCCAAGGCTTTCGATCTCCTTCTGCTACATTATGATGTAAAGAAGCAGCTTGCCGATCTTGGGAGTGGCGAATATCCCGACCGCATACCCGTCTATAACATGATCTGTCGCGCCGACACTATCGGCGTCTTCCAGATCGAAAGCCGGGCGCAGATGAGCATGTTGCCGCGTCTCCAGCCCCGCAAATTTTACGATCTGGTCATCGAGGTGGCGATCGTTCGGCCTGGGCCGATCCAGGGCAATATGGTGCATCCCTATCTCAAGCGACGGGAGGCTGATCGGGCGGGAAAGGATCTCGACTATCCGAGCCCTGAGCTGAAGGAGGTTCTGAAGCGAACGCTGGGCGTCCCCTTGTTTCAGGAGCAGGCCATGCAGATCGCCATTACGGCCGCAGGTTTTACGCCTGCCGAGGCCGACAAGCTGCGCCGAGCGATGGCGACGTTCAAGCGAACCGGTACTATCCATACCTTCGAGAAGAAGATGGTCGAAGGCATGGTTGCTCGCAACTATGACCGTGAATTCGCCAAGAATTGCTTCGAGCAGATCAAGGGCTTCGGCGAATATGGCTTTCCGGAAAGCCACGCGGCTTCCTTCGCCCTCCTCGTTTATGCGTCTTCCTGGATCAAGACCTATTATCCCGATGTCTTCTGCGCAGCGATGTTGAATTCGCAGCCGATGGGCTTCTATGCGCCGGCGCAGCTCGTACGCGATGCGCGAGAACATGGCGTCGAGGTGCGGCCGGTGGATATCAACCGGTCGGAATGGGATTCGCTTTTGGAGGAGGCGCGTTTCGACAGGAATGCGATCGAGCCCCGTCATGCGTCGATGCGGGAAGTGATCCGAACGAACCGAGCCGTCCGTCTCGGCTTCCGGCAGGTCAAAGGGCTATCGGAAACCGATATGGGTGAACTCGTTGCCCGTCGCGGCTCTGGCTATGCCTCCGTGCGCGATCTCTGGCTGCGCTCCGGCCTTGCCAAGTCCGCCATCGAGCGGCTTGCCGATGCCGATGCCTTCCGGTCGATCGGGCTTGAGCGCCGCGAGGCGCTGTGGGCCGTCAGGGCGCTGGATGCGCAAAGTGCCGCCGAAAAGCTTCCCCTTTTCGATCTAGCCGATCGCGCCGACCTGCAGGTCGAGGCAGATGTTTCGCTGCCGGAGATGCTGCCCGGCGAGCAGGTGATCGAGGATTATCGCTATCTCTCGCTGTCTCTGAAGGCACATCCGGTTTCTTTCCTACGCGCGGATTTCGCCCGCATGGGCATCGTACAGACCCGGGATCTGCCCACTATCGCCAATGGGCGCATGGTGACGGTGGCGGGACTGGTGCTGGTGCGCCAGCGGCCGGGCTCGGCGAATGGGGTGATCTTCATGACCCTCGAGGACGAGACCGGCGTTGCCAATGCGATCGTCTGGCCGAAGATGTTCGAGAAATACCGCGCCATCGTCATGGGTGCCCGGCTGGTCAAGATCCGTGGCCGCCTGCAGAGTGAGAGCGGTGTCATCCATGTGGTGGTCGATTATATCGAGGACATGACCCCGGCGCTCGGCATTCTGCAGCGCGAAGCCCGGCGTTTCGGCGTCAGTGACCGGGCGGACGAGGCCCTGCGTCCAACCATGGATCATCGGCAGAGGAAACGACTTGTGGAGGATGGCCGGTCGGCGCAAAGCCTGGCTGGCGAGATCGCGACGGATGGCCGCGGCGATATTGCCGGGACGGCCAGAGTCATGCCGCGAGGCCGCAATTTTCATTGAAGTCTGGGGAAAAGCGGGATGTCGCTACCCTCGTAGGGCGATATCCCGAGCTTTGCCTAACGAAAAATGAATCGATTCTTTACTTGACAAGAACCCTCTTCTTTCGCAGATAACAGGATAGCAAATGTCATGTTTGACGGACTGAGCGAAGAATGCTGGTTTGTAGCTGTAATTATATCACCGACAAGGAAATCCGGGACGTCATCAACGAGTTCCTGGATGAGGACTGTTGGCAGCTCATCGTCCCCGCCAAGGTGTATCACGCCATGTCGAAGCGCGGCCGTTGCTGCGGTTGTTTCCCGAATGTCGTTGATATCATTATACAGACAACCGAAGACTATCATGCCCGTCGCCACTCGACGGAAGCCGAAATATTTGATTTCATGTCCCGCCTGAAAAAATTCCATGAAGAAAACAGGAGAGCGGACATTGAAAGGCGACAAAAAAGTCATCGAGCGGCTTAACGAGGCTCTGTTCCTCGAGCTCGGCGCAGTCAACCAATATTGGGTTCATTACCGGCTTCTCGAAGATTGGGGCTACACCAAGCTTGCCAAGAAGGAGCGTGCGGAATCCATCGAGGAGATGCAGCACGCCGACCGTCTCGTCGCCCGAATCATCTTCCTAGAAGGACATCCGAACCTGCAGACGCTGGCACCGCTGCGTATCGGCCAGAATGTCAAGGAAGTGCTGGAAGCGGATCTTGCCGGCGAATACGACGCCCGCACCGCCTACAAGAAGTCGCGCGACATCTGTCATGACGCCGGCGACTATGTGTCGATGAAGCTGTTCGAACAGCTGCTGATCGATGAGGAAGGCCATATCGACTTCCTGGAAACCCAGCTCGAACTGCTCGGTAAGATCGGCGAGGCCAAATACGGCCAGCTCAACGCCGATTCGGCCGATACCGCCGAATAATCGCATTCGGATCCGGCCGCTTTTCGAGGCGGCCGGATCCCAGCTTGCGTCAGTCTTCGGCCTTCAGGCCTGCCAGGTGCTGGAATTCAGCCACCACTTGGTCGTAGACCGGGCGCTTGAAGGCGACGATCAGGCCGGGCAACTCCGCCATCGGCTTCCATTCCCAGGCGTCGAATTCCGGCTCGTGGCCGCCGGGCGGCGGGTTAATGGCGATTTCGCTCTCGTCGCCATCGAAGCGGAAGGCGAACCAGCGTTGGGTCTGGCCGCGGAATTTCCCCTTGAGGCCGATACCAATCAGTTGCGGCGGCAGATCGTAGTTGATCCAGTCTTTTGCCTCGGCAAGCAGCGTCACCGTCTTCATGCCGGTCTCTTCATAGAGCTCGCGATAGGCTGCCTCCAGCGGATCCTCGCCGGCGTCGATGCCGCCCTGCGGCATCTGCCAGAGCTGCGGTGAGCCGTCATATTCGGAATTGCCGATCGGAATGCGCTTGCCGGCCCAGACCAGCCCCTCGCGGTTCAGCACCATGATGCCGACGCAGGGGCGATAGGGCAGGTCTTCGGCTTTGATGGGTGAGTTGGTTTTGCTCATCTTGTCCTCTGGGGGTCAGGGGTGTCTAGAGCGCTTCAGCGCTCTAGCTTATTGTTTCTGCGCAATTCCGGACAGAAAACCGCTAACGCACTTTTCCTGGAATTGCTTTAGGGTCGTCGGCAAGTGCCGAGACGGCAACGATCTCGATGCCGCGCATGGCTGCCTCCTGGCTCCATTTGCTGATGGCGTCGATGCTCTCGTCGAAGGCGGATGCGACGCCGATCGCCGTGCCATTGCGACGCGCGATGCGCTCCAGCTCGTCGAGCTTCTTCAGGATGGCATCCTGCTGCAATTCGCCATCAAGCTGCATGTCGGCGAAAGCATGCGGTGTCTCCAGCGCCTTGGCGACGGTGCCGGATTTGGATTGGGCGGACGAGCCGTCGTCGAGGAACAGCAGGCCGCGCTTGCCGATATCGCGCATGACGGGCTGCAGGGCGTCGGTGTTCGACAGGAAGCG
This sequence comes from Rhizobium rhizogenes NBRC 13257, assembly GCF_000696095.1. Lineage (GTDB taxonomy): Bacteria > Pseudomonadota > Alphaproteobacteria > Rhizobiales > Rhizobiaceae > Rhizobium > Rhizobium rhizogenes. The sequence continues at coordinate 117,654 of NZ_BAYX01000013.1, forward strand.
CCCGCCGAGATAGTTCATCACGCCGGTATAGTTGGTGATCTTGCCCATGGCCTTGTGCAGGTTGTCGATGTTCTTCGCCGCCGATTGCGAGGTCAAAAGCGTCTCAGGCCCGGGATTGTTGCTGGGATAGTCGAAAGGCTCGAAAGGCACCTGGATCAGGATCTCATGGCCGCCGCGCCGCGCCTCCTGCATCCAGCGCTGCAGGCTGTTGCCGCTGGCGGCAAAGGCGAGGGTGATTTCTTCCGGCAGCTTCTCGATGGCGCGCTGCGTGCCGGTCTGGCTAAGGCCGAGGCCGCTGACGACGATGGCGACGCGGGTGCCGCGGGCGCCGGACCAGGGCCGGGCATATTGGTCCATTGATCTAAGCCCGCTTGGCGCTGTGATCGGCAGCTTGCCGAAGGGTGAATCCTCCAGCAGGCTTTCGTTCGGCGTTGCCGCCATGCGCGGATCCTGGCCGATCTGGTTGGCATTGATCAGCACCGGGCCGCTGCCGTCGCGCGCGGTCGGGCTGAACATGGTCACCACAGAGCCATCGCTGGTGACGATGCGAGAGGTATTGGCGCCGGATTGCGGATCGACCTCAGTCAGGCTCGGCTGATCGGCCGCGGCGGGTCTAGTGTCAGCCGGTGGCGTGGGCGCCGTCTTCTCGGCTGTCTCGACCGGCGGCGGGGTTTTCTGGAGAGTATCGCGCAACAACGCCGAATAGAGGGAAAAGCTGGCGATTGCGATCAGACAGAAGCCGGCAAGGATGCGCCCGAAGGGCGGCCGCCGCCGCTTACGGTCCGGTCCGCGGTTCTGGCCGAGCGGTGCATGCAAATCCGTTCCCAAAGTCCGTATCCACCCCAAGCGGGAAACTGTCTGCCCCAGACTCAAAACACGAAAGCATGATCCGAATAGATGTCGAATGAGATCGCGCTCATTCCGGCGGCGGAAGCAAGATGAGACCGGTCACCTCGCCCCGGATATGAAAAGCGCCGGGTCTGTTTCCAGCCCGGCGCTGTTTCCTTATTTGGAGGAAACCGCCTTTTCCGGATTCGGCGGGAAGGCCGGATCGGTCTTGGCGCCGCGCAGCAGGTCGAGCGCGTAGTTGAGCTGGAGATCGTCCTTCGGATCCGGCGGCACATAGGCGGCCGAGCCGGAGCCCTGGTCGGTTTCACTCTGGCCCTTGATGTGGCCTGGTAGGCTGGATTCGCCCTCGGTTACCAGCTTGCCCTTCAGATCGTCCGGCAGCGGCTGGTCGACCTTGATGTCAGGCGTGATGCCGGTGCCCTGGATGGAGCGGCCCGATGGCGTGTAATAGAGCGCCGTCGTCAGACGCAGCGCGCCGTTTCCGTCACCGAGCGGGATGATCGTCTGGACCGAGCCCTTGCCGAAGGACTGCGTGCCGACGACGGTAGCACGGCGCAGGTCCTGCAGGGCGCCGGCGACGATTTCCGAAGCCGAAGCCGAGCCGCCGTTGATCAGCACGATGATCGGCTTGCCGTCGGTGATGTCGCCCGGGCCGGCATTGAAGCGGCGGGTTTCATCCGGATTGCGGCCGCGGGTCGAGACGATTTCGCCACGCTCCAGCACATCGTCGGCAACATTGATCGCCTGGTCGAGCAGGCCGCCTGGATTGAGGCGCAGGTCGAGGACATAGCCCTTGAGCTTGTCGGCCGGGATGTCCTTCTTGATCTTGGTGATCGCGGCTTCGAGATCCGGCGTGGTCTTTTCGGTGAAGGAAATGATGCGAAGATAGCCGACATCGCCCTCTTCGCGCGACTTGACGGCGGCAACGGCGATCACGTCACGGATGATGGTGAGTTCGATCGGCTTGTCGGCGCCCTTGCGCAGCAGCGTCAGCTTGATCGGCGTCTTGACCGCGCCGCGCATCTTCTCGACGGCATCTTCCAGCTTCAGGCCGCGTACGGACTGACCATCGATGGCGGTGATGTAGTCGCCGGCGAGAACGCCAGCCTTGGCGGCGGGCGTGTCGTCGATGGGGGTGATGACCTTGACTAGGTCGTTGTCCATCGTCACTTCGATGCCGAGACCGCCGAATTCACCCTTGGTCTGGGTGCGCATGTCGTCGGCATCCTTGGCATTCATATAGCTCGAATGCGGGTCAAGCGAGGTCAGCATGCCGTTGATGGCGGCTTCGATCAGCTTGTCTTCCTGGGGCGGCGTCACATACTGCGCGCGCACACGTTCAAAGACATCGCCGAAAATCGACAATTCCTTGTACGTGGAAGAACCAGCGGCTTCCGCCGGCACTACCGCCGTGTAGATAACGCTCATCGCGGTCGCACCCATCAATGCGCCAACGAGAACAAGAGAAGCCCTACGTATCATTGCGTGCCTTTCCAGTATCCTTTGAGGTCCACCAGGGTCGAGAATCGACCGGCTTCCCATCTTTTCGAAATTCAATGTAAAGCGTTGGTCGATCTGTTTCCAGCGCCAATGCAGTCGCACTAGCGACTCTTTTTTGGCCCATCACCGCGAGCGGCTCGCCGGCGAAAACAAATTTGCCCAGACGCGTCTTGATCGCGTCCATACCCGACAGCACCATATGGTAGCCGTCGCCCGTGTCTAGAATGACCATCTGGCCGTAGCTGCGAAACGCGCCGGCGTAAACGACTGTCCCATCGGCAGGAGCGGTGACGAGTGCGTCGGGGCCGGTTGCGAGCGTAACGCCCATCGCCGTATGTCCCGTACCGTCGTCGTCGCCGAACTGGCGGAGAATATCGCCCGCCACAGGCAGCTCCAATTTCCGTTTAAGATCGGAGAACGGATATGCGGGCGCAATGCGGTTTTTATCGGGCACACCGCTTTCGGCCAGAGCCTTGGCCTGCTCGCGCTGCTGGTCGGTCAATTGCTCGCGGCGGGCCTGTTCCGCCCGCGCGGCGGCGGCGGCGTCGCGCACCGAGCCGATCTGGTTTTCGAGCGAGGCGACAAGGCCCTCGAGGCTGGTCGCCTGGCCGGCCAGTTCCTCGGAGCGCTTGCGCTCGGCATCGAGTTTTGCGGCGTTCTCATGGCTGAGCTTGTCGTTCTCGCTGAGTAGCATGTCCATGCGCCGTTCTTCCTCCAGACTGTTGGTCATGGTGGTGGTGAGGTCGGCCTTCTCGGTGGCGGTGGCGGTATGCAGCTTGGTGAGGTCGGTCAGGTCGGCGATGAGCTTGTCCGTCTCCTTGCGCATGCCGGGGACAACGGCGCCGAGCAGGATGGCGCTGCGCACCGAGGCAAGCGCATCGTCGGGCGTCACCAGCAGCGCTGGCGGCGGGTTGCGGCCCATGCGCTCCAGCGCACCTAAAACTTCGGCCAGCAGCGCGCGGCGATCGTGCAGCGATTTGCGGATCTTGTCTTCCTTGACCGCGAGATCGGTCAGTGTCTTTTCGCTCTGCTGGATCTTGCGGTCCAGATCCCTGCGGCGGGTGGCGCTGTCGATCAGGGCCTGGCGCAGGCTGGCGGTGCTTTTATCGAGCGCGGCGATACTGTCCGTCAAGGCTTTGGTCTTGTCGGAGGAAAGGCTGATCGTCTTCGACAGATCCTCCAGTGCCGCGCGGGTCTCGTCGCGCTTGCGGGCAAGTTCGGCCGCTGGATCCGGGGCCTGTTCCGCTGGTCCCATCGATGGCGGTGCTGCGGCAGGTTGATCGCTTGGCGCCTGCGCCGCCATGCCGCCATCTTCCTGCGCGAGCGCCACGTCCTGGAACTGAAATGGCCCGGTCACATAGGCACCCACGCCAAAACACACCGCCAGGGATGGCAGCAGCAGGCGGGAAAACGTGGGCGGGGTTTTTCTCATCCAGTCGGTTCGGGCTTGGTCCCTTTAGATCGCGTGAAAATAAGCTGATTTGCCGCGATTACCTAGGAAGCATCATGACTTTTTCGGCGGGAATCAAAACACGCCTGTGTGAGCGTTCCGTTAACGCAAAACGGCGCAAAGCCAAACTGTTTTCGAGCGGCTGGATTCTCGCCGACGGACCGTCAAACCCGGTGGTAGGGATGCCCCGACAGAATGGTGACGGCGCGGTAGAGCTGCTCGGCAATGAGAATACGCACAAGCTGGTGCGGCCAGGTCATCTTGCCGAGACAGATGGTGGCGTCGGCTCTGTCATAAAGGGAAGGGTCGAGGCCGTCGGCGCCACCGATGGCGATCGTCAGGTCGCGCTTGCCCTGATCGCGGAAGGTGCCGAGCAAAGCGGCGAAGGCTTCGCTGTCGAGCGCCTTGCCCCGCTCATCGAGGAGAATGAGGATGCCGCCGTCCGGATGCGCTTTCTGCAGCAGAACCGCTTCCTCACGCTTACGCGTCTCGCCGTTCGAGGCGCGGCTTTCGGCCACTTCGGTCATCCGCGCCAATTCCAGCCCGATCGCCGGGCCAGCTTTGGCAAAACGGTCGAGATAACGGGCCGCAAGATCCTTTTCAGGGCCGGTTTTTAACCGTCCCACGGCAAAAAGACCTATTCGCATTCCCACTCCCAAGCATATCCGCCGTCATAGCGGCACGCATATAGACTGTTGCCGGACAATCATGTCCGGCGCTTCAAAATAGCCTGCCGGGGCCGGGAAGTGCTTCCGGGAACCGGTTAGTGCAACGTGCCCTCGTCGAGGTCAGGCGCGGCCCACATCTTCTCGATGTTGTAGAACTCGCGGATCTCAGGACGGAACACATGGATGATGATGTCACCGGTGTCGATCAGCACCCAGTCGCCGCCTTCCAGGCCCTCGACGCGGGGAGAACCCAGGCCTTCGTCCTTGAGATCGGTGGTCAGGTGGTCGGCAATCGCCAGGACATGACGGTTCGAACGTCCGGAGACGACGACCATGTGGTCTCCAAGCGCAGATTTGCCAGCAATGTCGATAGTGACGATATTTTCGGCCTTGGAGTCCTCGAGGCTAACGAGGACGGCTTGCAGGGCTCGGGCGGCGGCATCGACGCCACGTTCCGGGCTCTTCGGGATAACGACAGGCGTTCTTCCCTTGGCGTGTACTGTTGTCAGTGCTTTTCCTTCCTTGAGTAACAGAACATGCACATAGGTGATCTGAGTCGATCACACTATAAAGATAGGCATCAAAGCATAAAGGTTTCAAGACGCCGGTCGTTATCTATTGGCCGTGAAGACACGCTTTTGTGTCAAAGGCCGGCTCTTTAGCACCATATATGGGCAATTGTTCGCTGAAGGGTCCGATCAAAGCTTCCTGCGCGGCAATATCCGCCGAACTTGCGTGCCATGTACAGGCGGGCGAAGGCCGCGTATACACGAGAGCAGACCGAAACGCCCCGATGCCATGACCAAAGCTCTGCAACAATCCCTGAAGCCTGTCCTCCGTGTCCATTTTTCCGGGCAGGAGCGGCTTGGGCGCGGCAAGATGGAGCTTCTCGAGCATATTCGCGAAACCGGCTCGATTTCGGCGGCCGGCCGCGCCATGGACATGTCTTATCGCCGCGCCTGGCTGCTCATCAGCGAATTGAACCACATGTTCCGGGAGCCGGTGGTCGAATCGCAGCGCGGCGGCCAAAAGGGCGGCGGCGCGGTGCTGACGCCGTTCGGCGAGGAGTTGTTGCAGCGGTTCCGCTCCATGGAAGGCGCGGTGCGCGCGGCAATCGCCGGCGACCTCGAATGGCTGGAGGCTAATCGCAGCGATGGCGAGGCCATTGCGGCGCAGTCCACGAAGCCCTGATCGATTTTACGATTCGAGCGCCACGGTCTTTATGACCGCATGGATGGGCAGGCCAACACGCAGATCCATGCGCTCGCCGGAAAATTGCGTGATGCGGGCAAGCACGATGTCGCCACCGCAATCGACCTTCACCTCGACCGTGCCGTCGGCGGCAGCCCCCATCCCCAATATGCAGCCGTCGAGAATGTTGAGGGCGCTGAGCCCTTCCGGCCTGCCTGTTGCCAGCATGACGTCGCGGGCGGGAATATGGACGCGAACGGTCTTGCCGATGCCGGTGGCCTCGCCGGGTACGAAGAGCTTTGCTGCCTTCAGCGCGACGATGGTCAGGCGGTGTTGGCGGTCGATATGCTCGACGCGGCCCTCAAGCAGGACGCCGGCTTCACGACGGTCGCTGGCCTGCGGGCCAGAAAGCTCGCTGAAGATCTCGACCGCTGGTCCCATCGCCTCCACCTTGCCGTCGCGCATGACGACGACGCGGTTCGCCAGCCGCGCCACCTCGGCAATCGAGTGGCTGACATAGATGATCGGCACTTTCGTTTCGTCGCGGAGCCGTTCGAGATAGGGCAGGATCTCGGCCTTGCGGGCTTCGTCGAGTGCGGCCAGCGGCTCGTCCATCAATAACAGTCGCGGCGAGGACAGGAGCGCGCGGCCGATGGCGACGCGCTGCTTTTCGCCGCCGGAAAGCTTTCCCGGCCGCCGATCGAGAAGAGCTTCGATGCCCAAGAGATCGATGACGCCATCGAAGCTTTCGCCGCGCTCGTTCTTCGGCGCGAACCAGCGGCCGTAATTCAGGTTCTGTCGCACGGAAAGATGCGGAAACAGTCGCGCCTCCTGGAAAACATAGCCGAAACGGCGGCGGTGGCGCGGAATAAAGAGACGCTTATCGCTATCGGCAAGCACGTCGCCGTCGAGGCTGACGCGGCCATGGTCGGGGCGGATGAGGCCGGCGATGATGCGGATCATCGAGGTCTTGCCGGAGCCGGAGCGGCCGAAGAGCGCGGTGACGCCGCCGTCGGTAGTGAAGGCGGTGTCAAGCGAGAAGGCGCCCAACCGATGGCGGATATCGACGGAGAGCGTCATTCGAAATCCACCCTCTTGCCGGCGAGATAGGCGAGGAATTCCGAGGCGAGCAAAGCTGCCATGGAGATGATGATGGCGATAATCGTCAGCCGCATCGCGCCGGCATCGCCACCCGGCACCTGCGTGAAGGTGTAGATCGCCGAGGACAGGGTCTGCGTTTCGCCGGGAATGTTGGAGACGAAGGTAATGGTGGCGCCGAACTCGCCCATCGCCTTGGCGAAGGAGAGGATCATGCCGGCGATGATGCCGGGCAGGATCAGCGGCAGGGTGACGGTGAGGAAGATCCAGAGCGGACTGGCGCCGAGCGTTCCGGCCGCCTCCTCGAGCTTGCGGTCGACCGCCTCGATCGACAGGCGGATGCTCCTGACCATCAGCGGAAAACCCATGACGCCGCAGGCAAGGGCCGCACCCGTCCAGCGGAAGGAGAGCACGATGCCGAGATACTGGTCGAGCAATGAGCCGATCGGGCCTTTGCGGCCGAAGAGGATGAGTAGGATGAAGCCGGTGACAACCGGCGGCAGGATCAGCGGCAGATGAATGAGGCCGTTGAGGATCGACTTGCCCCAGAATTTGCCGCGGGCAAGCAATAGCGCGGCGGCGATGCCGAAGGGCAGGCTCACCAGCATGGCGACGGTCGAGACGCGCAGGCTCAGCTCGATCGCCGTCCATTCGTCGCTGCTCAAACCCAATGCGTCCAAGTCCCGCCTCGCAAAAATATCTCAGGCTCGCCATCAGCCGGCGAGCCTGGAGGGATAAGCCCTTGCCTATGGTCGAACGATGAGGCTCAACGCTTCAGGACCGTGAAGCCTTCGTGCTCGAAGAACGGAACAGCCTTAGCCGATTTCAGATAGTCGACATAGGCCTGCGTGTCCGGGCTGGTGCTGCTGGCGGTGATCGCGATCGGATAGACGATCGGCGGATGGCTGTCTGCTGGGAAGGTGCCGACGACGACGACGCCCGGATCGGCGGAAACGTCGGTCTGGTAGACGATGCCATAGGGTGCTTCGCCGCGCGAAACCAGAGCGAGGGCAGCGCGTACGCTTTCAGCGCCGGCGACCTTCTTTTCGACGGACGACCAGATGCCGAGCTTTTCGAGCGCGGCCTTGCCATACTTGCCGGCCGGTACCGATTCCGGCTGGCCAATCGCCAGGCGTCCGTCGCCGAGAAGGCCGGCAAGGTCCGTGCCCTGCTTGATCTCGACAGGCTTTGCCTTGTCCTTGGCGGCGACGAGGACGAGCTTGTTGCCGAGCAGATCGACGCGGCTGTCATCCTTGATCAGTTTCTTCTCGGCGACATAGTCCATCCAGTTCTTGTCGGCGGAGATGAAGACGTCGGCGGGTGCGCCATTCTCAAGCTGCTTGGCCAGCGGTCCGCTTGCCGCATAGGAGACGGTGACCTGCTTGCCGGTTTCCTTGGTGAAGGCGGCATCAAGGTTGTCGAGCGCGTTTTTCATGCTGGCGGCGGCAAAGACGGTGATCTTGTCGGCGGCAAGCGCCGGTGCCGGAATGGCCGACAGGCCAAGCCAGGCGGCGGAGAGGGCGGCAGTTGCAAGTTTAAACCATTGGCGGCGACCGGTGGCCATCATATTTCTCCCAGAGATTGTCGAGATATCTCGAGAGATATAACGGCCGAGGAAGCTTGGCTAGGGGATATATCTGAAAAAGCATAGCGCCACTGCAAGCCGTAACCACACGAATTTAATGGGGTTTTCCATTCTCCGTGCATATTGAGGGACTTTGATGTCGCGAAAATGCATGACTAGAATCGCCCAGGACAATGGCGAACGCTCACGACCTGAGACGCAACGTTACGAATCGTGCGTTTTCGCCGATAATACGCAAAAGTATGATTTTTGGAATCGCCTGCTCGTAGCTCCGGATGATGTAAAAGAAGCGTTTTTTGGGCAGGGATTTTTCGGAGCTATGATCTGTGTGCATTGCTGCATTGCGCTATCGGCGATTTATCTTTCGGTCAAATCTGGTAGAACTTAAGCATCGGAACGGCGATCTCCTCCTCCCAATGCCTTCCGATAACGATCGGCAACTCTCCTCCTCCCTGTTGCTGGTCAGGTTTGAAAGCCCGACGGATCTCCTCCCCCGTCGGGCTTTTCATTTCTGGAGGTTTTTCCTGAAAATCTGGCTTGATCCTGGCGGATGCCGTTATTGCGCGGCGCGCAAGGCCGTCGAGCTTAGTGTCGAACGCCGACCATGGATGAAGGTCCAGGCGGGCGCCCGCTTCTTCCAGAGAACGCGGGCATCGTCTTCGTCGACGCGGGCATATTGAAACGTCTTGGCCATCTTCGCGGAGAGATAGGACAGCGTCGATCCCGGCCGGTCGATGACGGCGATCGGGAAGGTGCGGGCGATCTCCTGCCATTTCTGCCAGCGGTGAAACGTATTGAGGCTGTCGGCGCCCATGATCCAGATGAAATGGACATGGGTGTTGCGCGCCTTGATGTAGGCGAGCGTATTGGCCGTGTAGCTCATGCCGAGCGTCTGCTCGAAAGCTGTTACCTTGATGCGCGGATCGTGGGTGATCGCCTCGCTAAGGTCGATGCGCTCGGCAAGCGGCGCCAGATGGTTGCGGCTCTTCAGGGGATTGCCCGGCGTCACCATCCACCAGAGCTGGTCGAGGCCAAGCCGGCGGATGGCGATTTCGGCCACCAGCGCATGGCCCTGGTGCGGCGGATTGAAGGACCCGCCGAAAAGACCGACCACCATGCCGCGTTCGGCATGCGGCATGCGCAGATGGTGGTAATCGATCTCTTCTTTCAGCACGTCAGGGCCGTATCTGTCCGGTGCCGTGCACGCGGTATTTGAAGGAGGTGAGCTGCTCGACGCCGACAGGCCCGCGCGCATGCATCTTACCGGTGGCGATGCCGATTTCCGCGCCCATGCCGAACTCGCCACCATCGGCGAACTGCGTCGAGGCATTGTGCAGCAGGATCGCCGAATCGATCTCGGTGAAGAAGCGCTTGACCACTGCAGGGTCCTCGGCAATCACCGCTTCGGTGTGATTGGACGAATATCTGCTGATATGGTCGATCGCGCCGGAAATGCCATCGACGATGGTGACCGAGATGATGGCGTCAAGATATTCCGTCGACCAGTCCTCTTCCGTGGCTGCCTTCAGTCCCGGCACGAGGCGGAGCACTTCGGCGGAGCCGCGGATTTCGCAGCCGGCCTCAGTCAGCCCATCAAGCAAGGGTTTCAGATGTGTCTGCGCCGCCTTGGCGTCAACCAACAGCGTTTCGGCGGAGCCGCAAATGCCGGTGCGGCGCATCTTGGCGTTGACGACGATCGCTTTGGCCATATCGAGATCGGCGGAGGCGTCGATATAGACGTGGCAGAGGCCTTCGAGATGGGCGAAGACCGGTACGCGGGCTTCGCTCTGCACGCGCGCCACCAGGCTTTTGCCGCCGCGCGGCACGATGACGTCGATTGTGCCCTCCAGCCCGCGCAGCATGGCACCGACAGCAGCGCGGTCGGTGACAGGCACGAGCTGGATCGCATGTTCCGGCAGGCCGGCTGCCTTCAGGCCCTCGACCAGGCATTCAAGGATCGCCTGCGACGAGCGGCGCGAATCGCTGCCGCAGCGAAGAATCACGGCATTGCCGGCCTTCAGGCACAGCGCGCCGGCATCGGCGGTAACGTTCGGGCGGCTTTCGAAGATGACGCCGATGACGCCGAGCGGCGTGCGGACGCGCTCGATCTTCAACCCGTTCGGCCGATCCCAGGCGGCGATGACTTCGCCCACCGGATCCGGCAGCGCGGCAATGGCGCGGATGCCCTCGGCCATCTCGGCGACGCGCTTTTCAGTGAGTGTCAGGCGGTCGACGAAGGAGGCGAGGATATCGGTGCCTTCGACATCCTTCAGATCCTTGGCATTCTCGGCGAGGATATGATCCTTGCGGGCGAGAATGGCGTCCGCCATGGCGGCGAGCGCCCTGTTCTTGCTCTCGGTCGAAGCGAATGCCAACGGTCGCGACGCAGCCCGGGCCTTGCGGCCGATATCATTCATCAGCGCATCGATGTCGGGGCTTTGTGCGACAGTATCAAGCATGAGCTTCATCCTTCTTCAGTTTTTCGGCCTTCGTCTTGACGGACGCGGTCATGACGAGGTCGTCGCGGTGCACCATGGCGGCGCGGCCGGCATAGCCGAGGATCGCCTCGATCTCAGCCGACTTGCGGCCGGTGATCTGGCGGGCTTCCTCGGCATCGTAACCGACAAGGCCACGGGCGATTTCCCGGCCCGAGGGACCGATGACAGCAATGGTGTCGCCACGGCCGAAATGACCGGTGACCTTGCGCACGCCAGCGGGCAGCAGGCTCTTGCCGGCGCCGAGTGCTGTGACGGCACCCTCGTCGACATGCAGTTCGCCGGCCGGCTGCAACTGTCCGGCAATCCAGGTCTTGCGGGCGGTGACGGGCGTGCCCGATGGTGCGAACCAGGAGGAACGCGCGCCGTTTGCGATGGCGTTCAAGGGACGATCGGTCTTGCCCGACGCGATGATCATGGCGCAACCGGCACCCGTGGCGATCTTGCCGGCATCGATCTTGGTACGCATGCCGCCGCGCGACAGTTCCGAGGCCGCACCGCCGGCCATCGCCTCGATCTCGGGCGTGATGTCGGCGATTGTTTCCAGGAACTTGGCTTCCGGATCAAGATGCGGCGGGGCGGTATAGAGCCCGTCGATATCAGACAGCAGGATCAGCAGGTCGGCGCCGGTCATGGTGGCGACGCGGGCGGCCAGGCGATCATTGTCGCCATAGCGGATTTCGCTGGTGGCGACCGTGTCGTTCTCGTTGATGATCGGCACGGCGCCGATCTTCAAAAGCTGGTTGATGGTGGCGCGCGCGTTGAGATAGCGGCGGCGCTCCTCGGTATCGCCGAGCGTCAGCAGGATCTGGCCGGCGACGATATCGTCATGCGACAGGCTTTCCGACCAGGCACGCGCTAGCGAAATCTGGCCGACGGCGGCTGCCGCTTGGCTTTCTTCCAACTTCAAGGCACCGGAGGGAAGATCGAGCACCGAGCGCCCGAGCGCGATGGCGCCGGAGGAGACGACGAGGACATCGACACCTTTGGCCTTCAGCGCGGCGATATCGGCGCACATGCCGTCGAGCCAGGCCTTCTTCAAGCCGGTCTTGCGGTCGACGAGAAGCGCCGAGCCGATCTTGATGACGATGCGGCGGTAGCGATCGAGCGACTTGCGGGCAGTCATCCCTGCTGCTCCTCGTCATCGCGATCGCTGTTGTCCTCGCTTTCGCCTTCATTGTCGGAGGACTGCATATCGCGATGGCGCACCTTCAGTGCCTTCATCGGCGCTTCCTGCCCAGCGCCGCCGTTGGCTTCAACGATGATGTCGCGCAAAGCGCGCAGCACTTCCGTCATGCCGCTGCCGGTGATAGCGGAAATGAGGAATGGTGTCTTGCCGCAGGCCCGCGCCAGTTCGCGCTTCTTCTTCTTCAGCGTTTCCTCGTCCACCACGTCGATCTGTGACAGCGCCACGATCTCCGGCTTGTCGGTAAGCTCGTTGCCGTAGGCTTCGAGTTCGTGCTTCACGGTCTTATAGGCTTTGCCGACCTTTTCTTCCTGGGCGGAGACCAGATGCAGCAGCACGCGGGTGCGCTCGACATGGCCGAGGAAGCGGTCGCCGATACCGACGCCCTCATGGGCGCCTTCGATCAGGCCGGGAATGTCAGCCAGCACGAATTCCTGGCCGTCGATGGTGGCGACGCCGAGATTGGGGTGTAGCGTGGTGAAGGGATAGTTGGCGATCTTCGGCCGGGCGCGGGTGACGGCGGCCAGGAATGTCGACTTGCCGGCATTCGGCAGGCCGACGAGGCCGGCATCGGCGATCAGCTTCAGCCGCAGCCAGATGGTCTTTTCTTCGCCCGGCAGGCCGGGATTGGCCCAATCCGGTGCCTGGTTGACCGAGGACTTGAAATAGGCGTTACCGAAGCCGCCATTGCCGCCGGCGGCGACGCGATAGCGCTGGCCCTCCCGCGTCAGGTCACAGATCAGCGTTTCCTCGTCTTCCTCGAAAATTTGCGTGCCGACCGGAACCTTCAGCGTGACGTCGGCACCCTTGGCACCGGCGCGGTTGCGGCCCATGCCGTGCGTGCCGATGGTGGCCTTGAAATGCTGCTGAAAGCGGAAATCGATCAGCGTGTTCAGCCCGTTGACGGCCTCGACCCAGACGTCGCCGCCTCGGCCGCCATCGCCGCCGTCGGGTCCACCGAACTCGATGAATTTCTCGCGCCGGAAGGAGACGCTGCCCGCGCCGCCGTCACCAGACTTGATATAGACTTTTGCTTGGTCGAGAAATTTCATGTTGCGTCCGTCACTCGGTATCGGCGCATGACTTTCCCGGATCGAACGGGATTGGGGAAAGCCCACGCGCTCTTTTCAATAGTTACCGCGCCCTTTGCATATTCGCTGGGATATGCGGTGCGGTCATTTGCCCGTCATGTCGCCTTCGATATAGGCGGTTCAGCCGGAGGTCAAAGACTATCGTGCGGTCGATGACCCATAACATCAAGGATCATGCGATCAATTCTGCCGACGCCTCCGATCTCACATCCAGCGGATAGAGATAGATGGATGGTATGTCATCGCCGGCGGAACCGGCGATGACTGATTTTCAGGGCTTCACGCCGGCCGTGAGAGCCGCAGCGCGCCCGGCTTCAGCACGGTTTCGATATGCGGAACCATGGTGTTGCGGGCAAAGCTGTAGACCTCCGAGCAGCCGATGATCTCGAAGCCAAGCTTCTGCTGCAGCTTCAACGAGGCCGGGTTGTCGGCAAAGATGCCGGAGAACACGGCGACATCGGGCATGCGGCGGGCAAAACGCTCAAGCGTTGCCCCGACCGCTTCGCCCATGATGCCGCGCCGCCAGTAGTAGCGGTTCAGCCAGTAGCCGAGATGCCAGCGGCCATGCCTGAGATCGATGCCGGCCATGCCGATATGGACATCGTCTTTCTCGGTGACGGCCAGATCCCAGCCTGTGTCGAGGCCGGCTGTGTGCTGGACCAGCCAGTCCAGCGCATCCTGCCGGTCATAGGGCGTCGGCACGCGGGCGAGCATGCGTGTAACAGCGAAGTCCGACAGGGATTCCGTGATCGCATCGGCATCGCTCAGCCGATGCGGACGTAATGTCAGCCGCTCGGTCTGGATGATCGGGGTCGGTCCGGGTGTCAGGATCCTGACGTCGCGGCGGGGAAGGGCGAGGGCGTTCATCTCAGACCTCCCCAGCTTCTGAGCGACATCCAGGTCTTGCGGTCGAGCCGATACCATTCGACCGACACCGTGCTGCCGAGCGCCAGCGACGCGGCAAGGCCGGATCCCTGGAACTGGAAGCCGCACTTCTGCACGACCCGTCTCGAAGCGACGTTCATGACCCGGCAACGGGCATCGATCTGGGCGACGTTTTCGCGCGTGCGGAAGACCATGTCGATCAGGGCATGGGCGGCTTCCGTCGTATATCCCTGGTTCCAGTGGGGCTCACCCAGCCAATAGCCGATCTCGACGGTCTCCGGGTCAGCTGTCGGCTCGACGCCGCAGCAACCGAGAAAGGCGCCGTTGTCGGCTTTGGTAATCGCATAGACGCACTTGCCAATCTCGCCAAGTTTCGTGCGTCGCACGAAATCGGCGGCATCATTGGTCGTATACGGATGCGGCATACGCGATACCATAGTGGCGACGTTGGCGTTGTTGGCAAGATGGGCAAGGGCGTCAATGTCTTCTTCGTGGGGCGCGCGCAGAACGAGCCTTTCCGATAACAAGACAGGGCAATCGGTCCTTAACCGCTCCGGCCTCAGCCGTTCTTCGGGAGACCTTGATTGGTCTTCCCTTAACAATTCGCCTTGCATGGTTCAGTCCTCCTTGAGGGTAAAGAAAAAGGGGAGATGGTGCCCCATCTCCCCTTTTCTTGACTGAACCTGATGCGTCAGCCGGGTCAATGAGACACCGGCTGTTTTCGAGCGCTACCGGTTATTCCGCTGCTTCCGCTTTCGGCATGACAGACACGTACACGCGGCCATTGGCCTTCGTACGGTAGTTCACATTGCCGGCCGTAAGCGCAAAAATGGTGTGATCCTTGCCGAGACCGACATTGGTGCCCGGATGCCATTCGGTACCGCGCTGACGCACGATAATGTTGCCCGCGATGACGGCTTCGCCGCCGAACTTCTTCACGCCAAGGCGCTTGGATTGCGAATCGCGACCATTGCGCGACGAACCGCCAGCTTTTTTGTGTGCCATTGGAGTTCTCCTTTAAACCTTGTCCCGTGATCTTACTTGGCAGCCACGATGTCCGTGATGCGGACAACCGTGTGATGCTGGCGATGGCCGCGCGAACGCTTCGAGTTTTGACGGCGGCGCTTCTTGAAGGCGATAACCTTCTTGCCGCGGTTGTGCTCGACCACTTCGGCCTTGACGGAAGCGCCCTTGACGAAGGGAGCACCAATCGCAGCGTCGGCGCCTTCGCCGATAACGAGGACTTCGGTGAATTCTACGGTGTCGCCGGCGACAACTTCCAGCTTTTCGATGGTCAGCACGTCGTTGGCTGCCACGCGGTACTGTTTACCGCCGGTCTTGATGACTGCGAACATTTTTTATCCTTTCATGTTCGTTCCGGCTCTCTTGTCCCGAAGGACAAATGGCCGTCTTTTTATCAGTCGAAACTTAGCAGGGATTTCAAAGGCTTGCGGCCTCAAGAAAGATCTGCCGGTGAAGCCCCGCACAGAGCGAGGCGGCCAAGGTACGGACTTATCCACACCTATTGCGTTGCGGGGATACATAAGGGCCTCAGATCTGTCAAGGCAAAAGGATGAAAAGCTTGAATATTCACCCTTGCCATCCCTGTCGTCTCTCGCTATGAGAACGCCGCGCTCCAAACGCGCCGACCAGCATAACCGGAGAGGTGGCAGAGTGGTCGAATGCACCGCACTCGAAATGCGGCATGCCTGCAAGGGCATCGTGGGTTCAAATCCCACCCTCTCCGCCATTTATGCCGATGTAGATCGAAGCCGATCAATCAAAGCGGCCCTACGCACCATTCGTTAGAATGCTTTGAAATCCCGCAACAGACCCGACCTACGTCACCCGGCTCGTCAATCCGCCCCGAAGCGATAGACCACATCCTCGAAGGAGCCGGTAGGAAACACGTAGAACAGCTTCAAATTTACGTTGGAATCGTTTCGGATGCCGTGCTCCGCGTTGCCGGGGATGAAGACGGCTGTGCCGGCGGTGACGGCCGTTTCGCGTCCGTCGACCGTCAGGATGCCGGTTCCCTCGAGAATGAAGTAGATCTCGGGCTGTTCGTGCCGATGGGGCTGAAGGGCGCCGCTGCCCGGTGCGATCTCCGCGACGCCCGCCGTCATGCTGTCGGTCGGGGTTCTGTCGCTGCTGAAAAGCGTGTGCCAGGATATTCTGCCGCGGGATGGATCGTTCCACTCTTCAAGTGGTCGCTCTTCGGCGGTGGTGATGACGGCCTGTGAATGCTCGCCCATTTTGCCTCGACCTGTTGTTCAGGATGCCGTCCTGAACGGTGTCACAACGATCGCGGATGTCAATGAGCAAGGCTTTTCCCGGGCCTCTACTCCTCCGAATCGTCGGTTTCCGCCGCCTTGGCCTTGCTTCCGAACAGGCTCTTCAGCGCGCTCGTCTTTGCTTTCGACGCCTTGCTGACCTTCATGGCGCGGGTGGCAGCTTTCGCCTGTTCCAGCATCATCTCGATCTGGATCTGCTGGATTTCGGTCAGGCGCTCCCATTGGCGATTGAGCAGATGGTCGACTTTTTCGTGCAGGTGGCGGATTTCCAGTTCGGCTTTCAGGTTGACCTTGTAGTCGTTAAGCGCGCGCAGCCGGTCCTTGGCCTCCTGCCGGCGCTGGCTCATCATGATGATCGGCGCCTGCAGGGCGGCGATCGTCGAGAGGATGAGGTTCAAAAGAATGAACGGGTAGGCATCGAAGGCCTTGTTTTCGCCCATGAGGGCATTGATGCCCATCCAAACGGCCAGAAACAGACAGAAGGAGATGATGAAGGTCCAGCTGCCGCCGAACGCCGCGACGATGTCGGCCATGCGGTCGCCGATGGAGCGGTGATCCTCGTAGTCTTCCTCAATGTTCTCGGCGAGCGTGTCATGCGTCTTCAGGCTTTCGACGACCTCGTCCTCGAGGTTGGAAAGCTCGCCGCGCTCGTCCGTCAAAAGCTCGGCGATATATTGGGCGCGATAATCGTCCATCGCCTTGCGGCTGATATAGTCGTCGGCGCGAAGGTCGGGATGTTTCAACCGCATGAAGTCCGCCAGCGAGGGGCGGAGGTCATCGACGTGAACGGCATCCTTCTTCTTCAGAGTCTGGCCGGTAATGGCATCGACGAGCTTGACCGACTTGGCCTTCGCCTGGGCGAGGCTTTTGGTATAGTCGTCCATCTCCACCACGGTTGCCGCTTCGCCCTCGCCGGCGTCGAAGTCGACGATGCCTTCGGTCGGATCAACGGTCTTTGTCTCAGTCATGTGCGGCCCTCGTTTGCAATTTTTCGTTCATCTAGCCAATGATCGGAACAGGATTGTGACTGTAACCGGATTGTTGAGACAGGCCTCGTCATAAAGCCGTTTCCTTTCGCCCAATCTCCACCGGTCGTCTGTTCGCTGTAAATGGTCGTAACGATGTTGTTCTAAGCAATGGCAAACAAATCATGCCGCAGTTGCGTTCATGGCACGATATGTCCGCCGCCGGCTGCGCCACGATCAGGCCGCTGGGCATCGTTTAACAACTGATCCGTGAGCCATTGAAAATATTTGTAAAATCGGAGCGTGTCAGCGCTGCAGATTCTTCTAAATGAATCGCGATTGTGTATTTCCAACCCCTTGACCATGGCCCGCAGGCTTCTATTTGCCGCAGTGCAACATGCGTCTTGCTGCACTGAATGAATGAGTATGTTTGAACGGACTATTCAACAGGGGTGTTGGGCCTGTTGTCATGGGTTCGCACATGTGCGGAAAGGATACCTATGCACAATCCTCCGGCAAATGACCTGGAGTCCATCGCCCGACGAGGTGGCCGTTTCAAGCGGATGGCCGTCCGGATACCGACCTACCTGACCGATTTGAGGGAAAATCCGGCCTGGTTGCCCATGTTTCTGCTCGCTCGGACGCTGCCGTTTCGGCGCATGCACTGGGCGGCGACCAGGCGGCCGGTGGCGCGCCCCGCTTCCGGTACATCCATGTTCACCGGGATCGAATGCGATGCGGTCGTCAACGCGCTGCGGACAGACGGGCTGTTTTCCGGCCTCACCCTGCCGGATAATATCCATCAGGATATTGCCGAGTTCGCGCGCACCACGGGCTGCTTCGGAAATTTCAACCGTAAACTCGAATTCATCGCGCCGGAGCACGCGCAAGCGGAAACGCAATTCGGGCGACCCCTTCTCAGCGGGCATTTCTTCGAGCGCTCGCTCGATTGCGACGCCGTCCTGGCGGTACAGCGCGATCCGCTGCTCACCGATGTGGCCAAACATTATCTCGGGGGGCAGGCCAAGGTGATCACGACCCGCGTCTGGTGGAGTTTTCCGACGCAGGCCTCCGAGGCGGATCGAAGCATGGCCTCGCTCGACAAGTTTCATTTCGATCTCGACGATTGGCGGATGCTGAAATTCTTCTTCAATCTCGTCGATGTCGATGAAGGCACCGGGCCGCATGTTTTCGTCAAAGGCAGCCACAGGCGGCGCGCCATGAAGCATCAATTGACGCTTATGGTCGGCCACCCCGCGGATGAGGTTCTCGGCTATTACGGCAAGGACAGCACCGTCACGCTGACTGGGAAGGCCGGCTTCGGCTTCGGCGAGGATCCCTTCGGCTTCCACATGGGCACGGTGCCGACGGAAAAGCCGCGTCTGATGATGGAAGTGGGCTTCGGCGTCTCGAAGCCGTCGCAGCGCCGGTTCCATGGAGAGCCGGTTCTCAAGTAGATGATTACCAACCACCGGCATTGCCTGAACACCATTGCCTAGGCAATGCCAGTGATGTCTCACATCCGTCGCTACACGCCACGGCGGATATGCCGGGCGATCAGGTGGTCGATGGCGATGCGGCCCGGCCCGGCGGCGATGATCACCAGGAAGCAGGTGGCCCAGGTGCCGTGCGTCGGCCAGGCATCGGGATAGACGAAGATCTCGATCACCAGCGTCATGCCGAGCAGCGCCAGCGCCGACAGCCGGCTGGCAAGACCGATTATCAGCAAAAGCGGAAAGAAATGCTCGCTGAAGGCGGCGATATGGGTGGCGATCCAGGGATCGACGAGCGGCAGCCTGTATTCCGTCTGGAAGAGATAGACGGCATTGTCGGTGACATGCCAGCCGTCGACCTTGGTCTGACCCGATTGCCAGAAGACGGCGGCGATCGACAGGCGCGCAATCAGCGCGATCAGGTCATGCGGAATGCGGTCTAGCAATTTGAGAGTGCGATAGAGCCTTTGCGGCACGGTTTCGCGTTCGGCCGTGACGGCCGTCATTGTCTGGTCTGGCATGGCGATTCTCCTGAACGGCGTCTAGCGAATAGTCGTGAATGCGCCGGCGGCAAGCGCCCCGGCGAGATTGGCTGAGAGATCGAAGTCGGGCGCTGTGGCAACCGCCGCCTCCATGGCTGCCGCAAGATCGGCGCCGGCGGCGAGCGTTTCGAGAAAAGCGGCGCCGCCTGCCGGCAACCGATGTATCTCGACCGTCATCTCCGGCCGCACGACGAGGGCATCCTCGCCGCTCCAATTATCGATCGGGCCGAGCTCCATCTCGCCGGCGTTCATCGCCCAGATGGTGACAACCGGAAAGGGCGAGCACAGGATCGAGGCGGACGGATGCTGCGTGAAAGTCAGGCTTGCGAGCCGTCCCGGTTCGATCGCCGCCAGCAAAGCGGGGTCGAGCGGCGCGGTATCGGCGGCGTGGTAAGCCTTGCTGCGCGCTGCCTCCAGACGGATGACATCGGGCAGATAGTCGATGTCGCGGGCCGGATCGAAGGTTCCGACGAAATCGGCGAAGTCTTCGCCATAGGCGAGCAGCAGCGGTGATCGCGGCGGATGCAGCCGGATGAATTCATGTGCCATGGCGGCGAAGAAGTCCTTGCCAACGATCTTTTCGGTGGCCGGAAAACGCGAGGCGAGGGCGCCGATCAGTCCGACCACGACATTATTGCGGTAGACGTCGAAGCGCCGCTCCGGTTGAGGAGCGTTCCAGGCAAAAAGCCCTTCAGGAAGGGCACGATCCGTATCGAGGAGCGCTGCGGCGAATTCGCTCTGGGTGGTGACGGACATGGTTGCTCCCTATGCCGCCCGGCGTTCGGCGGCGCGGCACAGGATGGCACCGGCCGCCTCCGCCTCGGCCTTGAGAACTGGCCATTCGGGGACGTCGTTGTCCCATTCGACCAGGCTGGCAATCGGCCCGGTGCGCGCGATCAGCTCTTCATAGAGCGCCCAGACGGGATCCTTGACCGGCGTGTCGTGGCTGTCGATCAAAAGCGGCGCGCCGGCGTCATCGACGGTTTCGGAATGACCGCTCAGGTGAATTTCGCGCACTCCTTGCACCGGAAAGCGGGCGAGATAGTCGCGTGGGTCCATGTGGTGATTGGTCGAGGCGACGAAGACGTTATTGACATCGAGCAGCAGGCCGCAGCCGGTGCGCCGGACGATCTCGGCAAGGAAATAGGTCTCGTCGATCGTGCTTTCCTCAAACAGCAAGTAGGTGGCCGGATTTTCGAGCAGCATCTGCCGGCCAAGCAGTGTCTGCACCTGGTCGATATGGGCGCAGACCTGGGTGAGCGTCATCTCTGTATAGGGCAGCGGCAGGAGATCGTTCAGAAACGTCGTGTCGTGCGTCGACCAGGCGAGATGCTCGGAAAAGCTCTCCGGCTCGTAGCGGTCGCAGACGATCTTCAGGCGAGCGAGGTGATCCGTGTCGAGCGGCTGCATCGAGCCGATCGACAAGCCGACGCCGTGGATCGACAGCGCATAATCCTGGCGCAACTTGCTGAGCTTGGCATGCGGTGGTCCGCCGGCACCCATATAGTTTTCGGCATGCACCTCGAAAAAGCCGACCGGCTGCGCAGCAGCATCGATGGCGGAAAAATGCTCGGGCTTGAAGCCGACGCCGGCGCGGTGGGGAAGCTCTGAGGGTTTCATGACGGACCTCGTTGATTTTGGGAGACGGCGGCGCGACCGAGATAGCGCCGCCCGTCATTGCTCGCTTCTATCAGACCGGTGCCGGTCCCTGGGCCAGGGTTCCATGGCCGTTCGGCGTCTTGATCGTTTCGCAGGTGCCTGCCGGAACCAGTTTCCAGGAATTTTTCTGGTAGTCGGTCTTCGATGTGCCGGCGCAGGTGGTACCTGGACCGGCAGCGCAATCGTTCTGACCCTTGAGAGCGATGCCGTAGCATTTCTCCTTGGCATCGGCCGCGGAGGCCGCGGGAACGCTGACGATCAGCGTCAGCGCTGTGGCGACCGAGGCTGCGAAGGCGACTGCGGGAACTTTGGTCATGACAAACTCCGGTTATCGTGTGGTTCGGATGATAAGCCGACGAATGGATCAGGCCGGGGTCAGCGAGCCGTGACCCTTGGGTGTCTTCATGGTGGTGCAGGTGCCGGTCGGGACAAGCTTGAAGGACATCTTGTCGTAGCTCATGGTCGACTTGCCGGCGCAGTCATGCTTGCCGGCGGCGCAATCGTTCTGGCCCTTCATGGCAACGCCGTAGCACTTTTCCTTGGACATGCTGTCAGTGGCGGAAGCCGGAGCAGCGACGACGGATGCGAGCGCTGAGGCAAGCGAACCGGCAATAGCCAGGGTGAGGATGCTGTTTTTCATAGATCTGTCTCCGTAATAGGTGCCAGCCGTGATTGGCTTGCACTGACGTCTACGGAGCCGCCGCGGCGAATATTACAGATGCCGCGAAATTTTTCTTGGATGCCGCCCGAGCCCCGGAGGGGACAGCCTAGTATATCAGGGACGAGAGGAGCGCTCGGCTTTGGTAAGAACTGCATCCACGCTTAAGGATGATAACGTGTGCTTGATCGGGCAAGCACGTTCTTTTCATGCATTGCTCTGGCAAATTCTCGAATAATGTCCAATCGTCAATGCGGGCGCTTCGGTTGAAATCTGATCCGGGGAGGATTTTGAGAAAACATGGTCATTGCCGGTAACAAAATCGTGCGGCCGCGCGTAGAGGGGAATGTCGGGTGAAACATTCGGCGCGCGAAGAGGAGTGGGCAGTCTGGATGCGTGCCGCCATAGACGGCGATGCGCAGGCCTACCATCGCTTCCTGTCCGCCGTCACGCCATATCTGCGCGCCATGGCACGGCGGCGTTGCGACCAGTTTGGCGCGCCGGCGAGTGAGGCCGAGGACGTGATCCAGGAAGTATTGTTGGCCATTCACCTGAAGCGCGGAACATGGGATACGTCGCGCCCCATCGGGCCGTGGATATCGACGATCGTGCGCAACAAGCTGATCGACAGCCTGAGGCGGCGCGGGCGGCATGTGAAAGTGCCGATCGACGATGTCATCGATAGTCTGGAAGCGGAAGAACAGACGGACGCCTTGGATCGGCTCGATGTCGACCGTATGCTGGCGCAATTGCGAGATCCGCAGCGGACCATCGTGCGTTCGATTTCCGTTGAGGGAACCAGCGTGCGCGAGACCGCCGACCGGCTGAAGATGACTGAAGGTGCGGTGCGCGTGGCGCTGCATCGCGCATTGAAGACGCTTGCCGCCTTGTATCGGAGTGAAAACAGTGAAAACCGATGACCTCATCCATCTTCTGGCGCAAGACGCGCCGGTCCGCACGCGGATCGGACAGGCGCTGACGCTTGCGGCCATCGGCGGTATTCTGATCAGCGGCGCGATGTTTTTCGCGGCGATCGGCTTTCGCGCCGACATCGGCAGCGCGATGGAAACGGTCCGTTTCCTGTTCAAATTCGTGGTGACGATTGCGCTTGCCGTCACCGCGAGCACCATCGTCTTCCGCATCGGCCGCCCCGGCGTGTCGCTGCGTCCCTGGGGCTGGACGCTTCTCGCCGCGCCGCTGCTGCTTGCCGTCGCCGCGATCATTGAAATGATGGTCATGCCGGCCGATAGCTGGGGTGGGCGGATGATGGGGCATAATGCGCGCTTCTGCCTGACGATCATTCCGCTGCTGTCGATCGGCCCGCTTGCCTGCTTCCTCTTCGCGCTGCGCCAAGGGGCGCCGGAAAAGCCGGGAGTCGCCGGCGCGGTCGCCGGGCTTGCCGCCAGCGGCATCGCCGCCACGTTCTATGCGTCCAACTGCACGGACGACAGCCCGCTCTTCGTCCTGCTCTGGTATCCACTGGCCATCGCCATGGTGACGGCGGTTGGTTATGTCGCGGGCAGGCGCCTGCTGCGCTGGTAAATGATCGCTATCGAGGCGCTCCAGGAGGCCATGATCCAAGGCTTTTGTCGAGCCTTGCCAAAAAAATGCATTTGCCTGCGTTAAACTATTTGCATCCGCGACGAATTCTATTATAGAGGCGCAGCCTTCACCGCGAAGGGTTTCATCGCGTCGCGGTCGTTGGGGAATAGTTCAATGGTAGAACGACGGACTCTGACTCCGTTAATCTTGGTTCGAGTCCAGGTTCCCCAGCCAATATTTCTTCCCATTAAATCAATACCTTAATGGGAAGACCCTTGGGTAATTGGCGGCATTACGTGTTGCAGACCGTTGCAACATATTTTCATTGATTTCAGTGCATTGGCTAGGATTGTCGGCTGTTCGTTGCAACACGGCTGCAACACGAAACTGCTGTCGGTAGAACCTTGTTGCGCATTGACTTGCTGCCCAATCGCTCCAACTCCGACCGATGGACAAGAATTCAACAACTGGTCCCCATCTTCCCGAGCACGTCACCCCCAGCGACATCAAGCAATTCCCGCCTGCTTCGCTGGATGGCATAATCAACACCATGGGTTTCATCGGTCAGCAGATCGATGACTTCTTCCCGGCTGCCGCGACGCTATAGCGGCTTCTTGCAGGCGAAGACCTCGGTGTACTCTCCAATGATGCCGTGCAATCGGTCCGAAAAGCGATGCACGCGCACGTCGAAGGGAGCCCATCGCGCTATCTGTTGGTGAATGTCGTAGCCATAATCCACTGTCACGATAGAGCCGGACCCATCGATCGGGTTGCCGTGGATCTCCGGCTCTTTGTGATGAATGGTTTCGCCATCATCGGACTTGGTGAAACGCCGTTCCCAGCCATCGACTTGGTATTTTCGAACCGGGAAGGTGCAAAGATACAGGCCGCCGGGCTTAAGAGTTCGGAATACTTCAGAAAAGACGAGATCCGGCCGATAAACGTGCTCCATGACGTCGAGCGTCACAACCACGTCAAAGACGTGGTCGGCAAATGTCTGCCGCTCCAAATCTTCGTTCTGAAAGCCGTCTATGGTCGAACCGAACGGATGGTCTGGATAGTATTGTGATGCGACGTAGGCCGAGGCCTCGCGCTTCAACTTAAGGGAAATACCCTCTGGAGCCGGCGAGCTCTCATGGATCGCCAGATCACGCCAGTTCGGCCGCATCTCGGTGAGGATGAGAGCCAAAGCCCGGGCGCGAGGGCGTGAGCCTCCCTCGCATGTTTCGCACTTCAGATTGTCTCGAAACCACTCATTTTTCGAGGTAAATACCGCCTCTGCTTCGCAAATAGGGCAGTACCCTCGGTACGAGAAATAGACGCTTTCTTTTTGGGCGGCGTGCATAAAATCTGATCCTATTGGCTTTGGGGCGCAACCTATCCAACTACAACTTACGCAGCAAGCTATCCTGCAACCATCCCCCTACGCCAGGATCGACTACGGCTATGAATTCCAGCCGTTCGGTGTGACGCGCCTCTGCTGAAATCAAGGACCTCCCAACCAAAAACCAGCGATGATCAGCAGTATGCCGCCAAGTATGACGGCAAAAACCCCTAGCGCACTTCTCCATTCCTGTTCGATAGGCGGGAAATCCTCGTTCATCGCATTTACCACCGCTTGAGGCGATCATTGACGGCCACTATGTCGTGCTTCCCGCTCCATCGCCAAATGTGGAAAACGCGGAAGAGTAACTTCCGGCTGTACTGCACACTTGCCAGTTGTTATGGATTTTGCTTACGCAATCAACGTTGGAGCAATCGATGAATATGGAGATTTCTTCATCTGACCAAATGTTCGATGGTTCAGATGAGCGATATTTTTCTGTCGGTGCATCTGCACTGGAGGCGATCCGGCAGATAGTTGGCGGCAGTTCGGTTTCATCAATCCTCGACATCCCTTGCGGCCACGGGCGCGTTGCCCGACATATGCGGAATGAGTGGCCGAGCGCGGATATGTTCGTCTCCGACCTAAATAAGGATGGGATGGATTTTTGCGCCAGAACGTTTGATGCGGTTAGCTTACCGTCTAGCGAGGATTTCGACAAAGTCGACTTTGGCCGGAAATTCGAACTGATATGGGTAGGCTCTCTGATAACCCACCTTTCTGCTGAGGACACCAGAAAATTCTTCCGTTTCCTTGAAAGGCATTTATCTCCGGATGGAATAGCCGTTGTCACGTCTCACGGTGAGCTCGTTGGCGGCCGGCTGAAAGAAAAATCTGGTTGGATGTATGGACTGCCGACCGAGGATCAGGCCGCAATCTATGCCGAGGCCGAGGAGAGCGGTTACGGCTACAGGCGCTATCCTGGGTGGAAAGTTGAGTATGGAATTTCGTTATCGACGCGCGAGTGGTTAGTCGCCGCTGCGAAAGATGCAGGCCTCATCATGACTCAATACCTGCCATCAGCCTGGGACAATCACCAAGACGTTTTCGGACTGAAACTGTCCTAAACGACTGAACTATATCACATCGCAAAAGGCTCGCTTCGGCGGGCCTCTTCTTTTTTCAGGACATTCTATGAAACTGAAACTAATCCCTGAGGCGGGCCGGGTACTTCGCCGTGCGTGGTCCATAAGGCTGATCGCAGCGGCCGGCATCCTCTCCGGCTGTGAGATCGCCCTCCCGATCATCGATCAGGTCGCTTGGTCCATAATGTGATCCTTCTGATGGGGAATCCGAACAAGGAAAGGGCGCTTGGGCGAGCCTTAAGGACGTGATACGCTCAGCGAGGCTTGCCCATGGGGCTATGGGTAAGCGAGACGTTTTTTCCATCGTACCTGCTTTTGTCGCCTCAAGGGGTAGTAAATGCGATGAACGAGGATTTCCCGCCTATCGAACCGGAATGGAAAAGTGCGCTAGGGGTTGCTGCCGTCATCGTTGGCGGCATATTGCTGATCATCGCCGGTTTTTGGTTGTGATGGCAGGAGATTAATCCGACCCTGTCATTGGAAGCTGCGTTAGTCCAGCACCGCGCCATCGCGCAAAAGCTGATTGATCTCGGCCGATGATATGCCCTGCATTGCGCCAAACATACCAATTGGACCGGTCACACCTGTCATGCGAGGCTCATTTGGCGAAAAATGTGGAATCGATTGCTCGCGCCCTTCGTCACGGGATGGCAGACACGTTGCAAGTAGGCGTTTGCTGTACGTCATTGACGGCATCTCGGGGCAACTGACCGAAGGCAGAGAAACCGGTACGCCCTATACCGGCAGGGCCTGCGCTAACTAGGCCCTGCCATCGACTGAATGCAGGGCTATCAGGTAGCGCGCATAATATCAAAAAGAGGGACGCGCCTCCCCTTCACTGGTCTCAAATCAGGTCTCTAACGGCAAGCGCGCACCAGGCGGTGGCGGCGACCATCAGTTTTCCTGTATCTTGCGAGCCATCCGTAAAACTCGATTATTCAATGGTATAATCCAGGTGACGAATTGAAATCGTCAGCGATAGATCGGTCTGCTGTTATCGCCTAAGTGCAAGGATATAGGATATTTCTCCGATTGAAATCGGGAAGTGAAAGCGACAACGCGGGTCAGAGACATTTTTCTTCATATTAGTTCAAGCATTCGATCCAGTCGCGCTTCCCAGCTAAAATTTAGAAGCCTTGGATCATGCAGTCCGATAGCCTCAGGTGGTGAGGTAAGTAATTTTTCGGCGTTATAAATCCACTCCGTTGGATCGCTCGCTACGGCAACTTGATCTCTGATATCGGCAAGCGCGCCAATGGCTGTGGAGATGATGGGTCTCCCTGCCGCCATATACTCATATAACTTCATCGGGAAAACACCCGACATATAACCTGTTGTTAGGTTAGGAAGGACTGCAATATCTGTCCCGCGCAAATAGTTCGGCAGAGTGTCATAGGACCTGTACCCAAGAAAATAAACGTTGGGCAGTTCTTTCAAGCGGCCAACGACAGGACTTTTTTGGCCCTCCGGCTCGTCTCCGATGAAGATCCAATTCCAGTCGGGCCGAGCAATGGCGCATTGTTCCACGAGCGAGAAATCGAGCTTGTAGTCGGACAAAACTCCTGTGTAGCACAGCTTCGGCCCACTAATTTTAGCCAACTCGGCAGGGATTGTTCCAGCATGTCTCGCCTGCGAAAAATGCTCGATATCGGCGACGTTGCGCTCGTAGACACTGCGCCCTCCGGCCACGGCCGCACAGTGAGACTGAAGATAGGGGCTTGTCGTAAAGACACGATCCGCTCTTTCGAGAAGCGTCATCTCCGCTTTTCGAAACGTATCGGCGTCCACGCCAGGGATGGCGGCAAGGTCGTCGACGCAGTGGTAAATTGTAGACCGCACTGGCAACCCGTCCATGATGCCGTCAATATACGGGTGATAGGTCCAGACGATAACATCATCACCATTGCGGTTGTGCTTCAGCCATTTGCGGATCGCTGAGCTAAGCAGCCACCGATTGAAAACTCGGACAAATCTGCTCTTGTGACCGAATGGAATTGTCAGCGGCGCATAGACCCAGAGCGTTTGGTCAACTTTCTTTGGGGGAATGAACGCTCTCTTCAGGCGGTCCCATATGCGGAACAGATCACGCGCATTGGCTCTAGGGGCACGAATTCCGGGTGACTCGATATAGAGGACTTGATGGCCTCGCTTGGCCAAGCGGTCGGCGATATGCTGCTTGTTCGTCCAGTAAGGTGCTGCCCAATCCGCTGTCGAAAACATGAGGAATGTCATTCGTTTATCGCCACCGGTCATCGCAACGGCTCCTTCGACAGTATGTCGACGATCCGCGCTGCCGCATTGCCGTCTCCGTAAGGATTGGGTCTTCCGGCCAGCCTTGCCTTGCGATGAGACCGCAGCCAGGAACTAGCCAGGGAAACAATATTTTCCCGCTCGATCGGCACTAGGCGAGAGAAGCCGGCGCGTACCCCCTCTGGTCTCTCCGTCGTCCTGCGCAACACGATCACCGGCACGCCGAATGAGGGAGCCTCCTCCTGCAATCCACCTGAGTCCGTCAGCACCAATTCCGCAGACGAGAGACAAAAGAGAATATCTGCATAGGGCACCGGATCCGCCAGCACGACATTCTCGATCCCATTGAGCCTTGGCATCACCAGTGCGCGGACATTTGGATTTAGGTGCACGGGAAAAAAGAACGTGCGATCGGGGAAGCGGTCGGCCAGCATGGCGATCGCGTCGACAATGACATTGAGGTCATGCGCAAAGCTTTCCCGCCGGTGGCATGTCACGAGCACGAACCGTCCCTGGCTTCGCGCCACCCGCTCCCTGACGGCGGGCGATACGTCACCGGTGGTCACTCTGCCTCGAAGCTCTTCCAACGCATCGACGACGGTGTTGCCGGTAACGAAGACCTTGGATGGAGGGACGCCTTCCTTCCACAATTGTCGTGCCGACCGCGCTGTCGGCGCAAAATGCAGGGTAGCCAATGACGTGACAAGCTTG
This sequence comes from Rhizobium rhizogenes NBRC 13257, assembly GCF_000696095.1. Lineage (GTDB taxonomy): Bacteria > Pseudomonadota > Alphaproteobacteria > Rhizobiales > Rhizobiaceae > Rhizobium > Rhizobium rhizogenes. The sequence goes on from NZ_BAYX01000013.1 coordinate 146,235, forward strand.
CGGTTCATTTCCTCCGGAAATGGATTGTAGCGTTCATAGGTCCGCAGACCCGCTTCCACATGACCAACTGGAATCTGTGCGTAATGTGCAGCCAATGATGCCGAAAGAACCGTCGTCGTGTCCCCCTGCACAAGGACGACGTCCGGTCTTGCAGCTTGAAAGATCTTTTCGCATGCGCCAATCGCAGCCCCTGTCAACGAGGCAAGCGTTTGATCGGGCTGCATGATGTCCAGATCGACATCAACGGAAAGCCCGAAGCTGGTCAATGTCTGGCGCAACATCTCACGATGTTGTCCCGTCGAGACCACTGTACAGCGAAAAGCCTCCGGCCGCGCGTAAAGAGCCTTGATGACTGGCGCCATCTTGACTGCCTCAGGGCGCGTACCGACGATGACCATGACATGACGCACGCCGATTTCAGCCATCGACAAAATCCGCCAATGCCACGGTGGCGCCGCGCCAGCGGACAGAGAATGCGAGACCTGACGGAGCTCCAACCGCGGTACCTTCCGTCAGTCCGAAGCCTTTATTCGTTTCCCGCATCGTCAGGCGCATCTTGGCCGCGATCCAGTCCAAGGTATCCTCTTCATTGAGCCAAAGGATCGGACGACCCGCCATTTCCAATTCGATATGGTCGATAAACTCACAATGCCGCGACAGGCGATGTTCCTCAGACCCCCACCCGTAGTCGTAGCGCGGCGAGAATGGATGATCGAGATAGCCAAACAGGTTCCCGGCGGTAACCGCCGCCGTGAACGCTTGCTTGTTGATCGCCAATGGATCCCCTTCCCTCAGAATACAATCACCATGCAACATGCACTGTTGGCTGTGCGTAACAACCCCCGACCTGTCACCCGGTATGGTTCCCCCCTTGGCCATCAGCATTTCCGGATCGTTGGCGATGATACCGCCAACGAAACCTTGCAGCCCCGCGCGCTTCAGCGCTTCCGGCACGTAGGCGGGATTCTGATGGAAGGGCGATACGGCATAGCGCACGGTCAAGCCCGGCAGGCGCTGCTCGAGCCAGTCCGAAGAGGTTCGCGCTTCTATCTCACAGGCTTCCCCGGAGCCTCCCCAGCGGGGCGCATGCGTCACAGAGTGCGAGAGAACAGCGCCGCCGGCATCCAGAACCTCCTTCATCAGCGTGACGTGCTCGTCCTTGTCTTCCTGAGCAGTCTTGATCGCCACCGAGAACGGCAGGCCGCGCGCACGGTAGAGTTCGAACAAGGGCCGCGCGGACGCAATGTCTTCATCGCAATCCAGGCGCATCGTCACTGCCGCGTCATATCCGTGCGGAATTTCCCCAATGACCGGTATGCACGGCCTGTCCTCGTGCCGCCAATCCGCGAGGAACGCCTCGATCACGGCCCATTCGGCGCTGTCAACCGGACCCACTGGACGATTCCACCAGAGGATGGACGCCGTCTCGTTCTCCAGCAAGGTGACGAATGGTATATCCTCTGTAATACCGGGTGCAGAAGCGACTGCGAGCGTCGTCGCACCGAGGGCTTCAATCGTCATCGCAATGGACCATGGACCGCCATCGGCGGTGATCCGTCCGTATCCTAGGTTGTTCCATTCGTCGGCATAGTCAAACCGCAAGAAAGGTCGTGACGAAAATGGTGATGCATTCGCCAGGGGATGCTTGTTCCAGCTGACCACCGCCGATGATTGCGTCGTCGTATAGATTGGCGTCGGCGGGCACGCCGCCGCATCGGCCCATCCGGAAGCCAGGGGGGCCGGCGCTGCCAGCCCCGCCAAGGATGCGACGTTGTCGGGCAAGCGACCAAATAGCAGAACCTTGGCGTTTGACCTAGAAGCCGCAGCGACCAGGGGCGCTTGATCCACCCGGGGCGAGATGAAGACATAAACATCGCCGTCTACGATTGCCGGCACGGGATCGTCGGATGCCACTGTCACCAGACCCCGTGTCACCGATCGGCGGAATGCTTCCGCGACGGTCTCGGTGGCGGTATCATCAGGTCTACCTGCAAATACGGTGATCATTGGCCCGATGCCTCTTCTGGTACGAAATGCCTGAATTTCTGGCGCGAGCCGACCAGCTTCAGGTCAGCTGGCGTGATGAACTCGACTTCGACATCGTCGGCCCACCACGAGGCAATGCGTTCCCGGATTGCATTTGTGTCGGCGGTATCCTCCGGCACAAGCCGAAACACCGGTTTGCCATGGAGCATCTGAATCTGGAATTCGCGAATGCCACCGACGCGATCAAGCACGTCCTGGATAAAGTGGGTAGGGAGGGGCGTGCCACCCAGCATGATCACGTCGTGAACTCGGCCAACCATACGGGGAATGACGATGCCGTTCGGCTGCTGCGCCAGGATGGCGTTGTCGCCGGTGCGATAACGCAACAGCGGCATCATCCTGTTGAAAAGCGGCGTTATCACCAACTCACCGCTGCGGGCACCTTCAGGGATATCCGCCAGTCCTGTTTCCTCTTCGGCCCGCAACTCCGGCCATGCGAAAAACTCGTAAAATCGCATGTCGGAACTCTTTGGGTCGATCTGGTAGGCGATGACGCCCGCTTCGGCCAAGCCATAGCGATCAATCACCTGACATTGCAGCACCCGTTCGATACGCTCTCGCTGCCGCGCCTCGAGCAACTCGCCGGAGGATTCGAATATCTGGAACCCTTTGTCCTTGCCGCGGGTCGCCTCGACATGGGCTGCGAGCTGATCGGCGGTAGACGGATGGGCGTGCGCCAGATGGGGCCGGATCGACTTTATTCTGCGCCAGATCTGTTCGAGTTCCTCGCTTGCGAATGTTGCGAAGAAGATATTGTCGCGGTTCATGGCAAAGCACTTCACATGCTCACGCATGCGGTCCCGCCACGGAAATACCTCCGGAAATTTCGAGGCGAAATGCAGCTCGCTGCGCCAGTGCGTATTTCCGACTCGACGGCGACTTTCCTGGGTGATGGCAGAAGACCAGTCGGCCGCCTCCTGGTCATAGTAGATATGAGCGGACGGTCCGGTCGAACCACCGGTCTTGGCCACATGAATCCGCATGCCGTCCCGATCCTCACGCAGCAGCCTTTGGCCCTGTTCGCGAATGATATCCTTCGTCAGATATGGCAGATCCTCGATATATCGGGGGTCCACAGCTACCTTCGCCGGATCGAAGCCGATCGAACTGAACAGATCACGATAGTACGGCACCTTGGCGCCAGCAAAGAGGATCGTTTCGGCAAGGCGCGCGGTGGCACGCGCACGCCGCTCTGCGAACGGGCGGTCGATCTCTTCTCTAGCCCATCTCGTTTTGCTGCGAATATCGCGAGCCTCGTAGCGCTCTGTGAGAGGGTAGACGATGACCGTCGCCAAGGCCCCGCGAATGCCGTTCCGAAGAGCGCTAAGAATCATTGTCTTCCAGCCTTTGAAATTCCGCGTGAAATGTGCCGTGGTAACGGCAAATAGACTTGCCTGTCAACGCGCAGCCGCAAGCCTGTGGTAGAGCTCCAGCAACGGCTCGACGGCTCGATTCCAGGTAAAATTCTTGTTTACATGGCGCCGCAACGGCTCCGATGGCGGCGTTTCTGCTGCCTTTATCAACGCAACGGCAATTCCCTCTACATCGTCGCTGTCGACATACAGAGCATGATCCCCAAAATACTCACGGGTGGAGCCTTCGCCGGTGACCACGAGGCGGGCACCTGCAGCCGATGCCTCCAAAGCAGCAAGGCCTGGCGTCTCCAACGTCGAAGGCAGACAGAAAACCTCGCAAGCAGCATATGCAGACCGCAGCAACGGGCTATCGTGATCGAGCGCGCCCAAATGGCGGACATTCGGACCGGCCTCAGCGAGACAAGCCTCACCATATTCTGCGTCTCGGATATGGCCAAAGAGTATCAATGGCTTGCCGGCCTGCTTTGCTGCGCGGATCAATGCCAACTGGTTCTTGCGTGGCTCGATATTGCCGACATTGAGCACAAACGGCCCATCAACCTCGAAGGCGGAGCGGAAAAGCCCAGGGTCAACCGGCTCCCCGAACCACGGATCGCAGGCATTGCGCACCGTGTGGAAGCGTTCGCGCGATAGACCGAGTATGGTCGAGATACGGTCGCTTTCCACATCGCCATTGGTAACGATCGCATCGGCCAAGGAAAGCTGCGCGGCGATTTCGGCGATTGGGTAGAGATGCTTGGTTTCTTCCGTCAGCCAGAGGCTGGCGGAAATGACGAGAGGAATTCCCCGCGCCTTGGCGTAGTTGCACAGATGTACGGAGCCGCCCATACACGAGAAAAAATGAAATATGTCCGCCTTGTCGAGATCGCCACGCCAAGGATCGTGCCGCACGACATCCGCGCCGGCGTTCAACAGATACTGTTCATATTTCAGCAGCTGTATTTCGCCACCGCCCGGTGTTTCGAATGCCCAGGGATAAGTCGCATAGACAATGCGCATCAGGCCGCTCCCAACCCTTCGATGGCAGCCAGGACGAGCCCGCCGTCAGCCTCCGTCCGCAGTTCCTCAAAGCGTTTTTTCCGCACGGAGGCGTGGCCAGCGTGGTCGCCATCCATGAGAAAAGCCGCGATTGCCGCGGCAGCCGCTGCCTTGTCATCCTGCGGAATCAGCAATGCCGCAGGCCCCAACACTTCCAATATTGCTGCAACGGGAGTGACGAACATCGGTCTATCAAAGGCCAGCGCATCGAGGGCGGGCACGCAGAACCCTTCGTGAGACGAGTGCGCGATGCAGGCCGTCGTCATTTCATAGAGCGCCTTCAATTGGCGATCCGATATCCCGTGATGGAAGGTGACAGGCACGCCATCGTTTTCCTCGATCGCCTTTGCGCGCGCCTTGACAAGATCGACATAGGGGCCGTTTGCGGGACCACCGACGATATCGAGTGCGATCGGTATCTTCAGCGCCGCTAGCTCTCCGGCGATATCGACAATATCGAGGACGCCCTTATGTGCAACGATGCGCCCGACATAGAGGAGATTTAGTTTGTCCGATGCAGCCCGGAGATCTTCGGCCTGAACAGCATTCCACCGGTCCGCGCCGATGAGCGGCGGGCAGATGACAATCCGGTCCTTGTGACGCGCTAGAGCATCCGCATCGAACGCCTCCAGCAGACACTTCGCCGTCGCTTCCGAATTGACCATGATGATATCGAACTTGGCAAGAAGCGGACGCTGCTCAAGGCCCAACCGGCAATTCTCGATTGTTCGCTCGTCAGCACGATCAATCAAATCAGGCGGTGTGATATTGTGAAAATAGACAATCTTGGCATTCGATAGGGCGACAATGTCGTCGAGCGCAGGATCGAAGATCGAATGATTGAAAAAGATGACATCCTGCGGCTGGACTGCCGTCCAGAACGCCGACCGGGTTTCAACAGGATGAGGCTCTTGAACGTCTGTATGTTCAGCCCAAAGCCGAACATCGTGCCCTGCTTTCTCCGCTAGAATGGCGATCTGCCGCGCGAAGCTGCCGACGGCGTCGTTCAAAACGATATCCCGGGCATGAATGTGCACTGTGCTCAAAGCTGTTCTCTCTATATTGTGGCTCAGCTAGCCGCAGTTGCAGGCGTCTCCACACCATCAAGCTTCCGCGCCGGCACGACGGCTTCATCGGATTTGATATGCCCCTGTTCCAACCGCACGATGCGTGTGCAAACGCGCTCAAGCATTTTCATGTTGTGGGATGCAATGATGAGGATCTTCGAACGGGAAACCAGATCCTCCATGCGTCTCTCGGCCTTCTTGGAAAAGGTTTCATCAACGACGCTCAGCCATTCATCCAGAAGAAGGATCTCCGGTGAGAACGCCGTCGAGACTGAGAAAAGCACGCGCATCAGCATGCCCGAAGAGAACGTGCGCAAGGGCATGCGGCGCATCTTCTCGTCCAGGTCCGTGAACTCCCAGATCGAATCGACAAGCTCTTTCGTTGGTTTGATACCATCCACGCGGAGCAAGAGCTTGATGTTGTCCTCGGCCGAAATTTCCATATTGGCGCCGATCGCAAGCCCGAGCAAAGGCGTCATCTGACCGGTGACGGAGATGTTGCCTCCGGATATTGGAAAAATACCCGCGATCGTACGCAACAGCGTTGTCTTGCCGGAACCGTTTGGCCCGTACAGCCCGATGCGTTCCCCGGCTTTGACTTCAAAGTCGATCTCGTGAAGGGCGCGGATGACCGCTGTTTTCTCCGTAGATCCACCCGCGGCGGACAGCAAAAGCCTCTTCAGAGACTTGTCGTTCAGGTCGTAGATCGGATAGTCAAGCGTGACTTTCTTAAGCGTGATCGTAGCCATTGTTCAGATCCAAAAAGCTGCGTTGCGCAGGCGCGTCAGCGCAAACCAGCTCAACAGGGCGAGAATTGCAAGGATTCCCAGCGACACGATAAAACTATGCCAAGGCATGGCGCCGTTCAACAATGGCTCCCGCCAGATCGCGAGCAAATGCACCACCGGGTTATAGTGCAGCAGATAGTCGCGACCCGCGACGACATGCGGTTTCCACATGATTGGAGACGCAAGGAAGGCCAAGTTCATAAATGACTCGACCAACGGCTGCACGTCGCGATAGCGCGTGGCAAGCGTTCCTGCCACGAGCGACAGGCAGAGCGTGACCGCCATGAAAATGATCAGCCCTGGAAGAGCCATGAGGAGACCGAGGAACGTAGCCCCGCCGAGAAAGATGAAAAGAACAATCGGAACGACGATGTTGTGCGCGAGAAACAGTAGGTGCCGGAAAAAGCACTGGACATAGAAGACATAGGCAGGCAGCCCTCGATCCTTGATGAACCCGCCCGCACCCAGCAGGGTCGTCGTCGCATTGTTGGTCGCACCGGCCAAAAAGTTCCACATGACGAAACTGACCGCAAAATAGGGCAGGAACTCGGGAACGGAGACGTTCGATATAGCGCTAAAGACAAAGCCAATGCAGCCTGCGAAAATTGCCGTCTGAAGCGTGATCCAAAACGGGCCGATCACCGATCTGGCGTAGCGGTGCCGCACATCGTACCAAGCCAGGAAATAGGCCAACTTGATGTTGTTATACACCCCAGGTGGCGATTTCTGTATCTGCAAGGACTCAGTCGGTTCAGACCACGACGGATTCAACGGGCTCGTCGCCTGTGTCTCAACTAACATATAAATTATCCTCTTCTCGAGATCAAAAGCATCCGGTCATCCATCCCACAAGCTCCAACTAATGAGCAAATGGGAGCAAAAGAAGGCCTCGGCTTTCCTGCCTTGATGCAGGAGCGATCAACTCCTGGTCGCCGCCAACCGCTGTAGGCAATGGGCTAAAGAGTCGCGCCAGTGCGGTGCTTCAATTTCCAGCACGCTGGCGATCCGACTGCAGTCAAAACGTGAATTGGCCGGTCGTTTCGCAGGCGTCGGATATTCGGCAGTCGAGATTGCTGTCACACGGTCGGGCACTACCCATCCGTGCGCCGCTGCTTCGGCGAAGATTGCCTCGGCAAACCCATGCCATGTCGTATATCCCCGACCGGCGAAATGGAACGTGCCCGCGACGCTACGCGAGCGAGCCTTTGCTATCTCAACAATCTTCAAGCAGGCCAAGGCGATATCGCCCGCATAGGTCGGATTGCCATGCTGATCGGCGACCACGCGCAGTTCTTTGCGCTCCCCGCCAAGGCGAAGCATCGTCTTGACGAAGTTGCTTCCGCTCTCGTGAAAAACCCAGGCGGTGCGCAGGATGGTGGCTGCCGAATAGACCTCACGCACTCGCTTCTCGCCTTCGGCCTTGCTGAGGCCGTAAGTGCTGATCGGCGATATCGCATCGTCTTCGGTATAGGGCGTCGTTTTGTCGCCCGAAAAGACGTAATCTGTAGAGATATGCACAAAGGGGACATCGAGCTCCCTTGCCGCCTGCGCGACGATCGCTGGGGCATCCGCGTTCAGGCGCATCGCCGACGCAGCCTCGCTCTCCGCTTTATCCACAGCGGTGTAAGCCGCAGCGTTTACGATGGCTGACGCTCCCGACTTCATGATCGCTACGTATGTCTGGTCGAGATCCGAAAGGTCGAGCTCGCCCCGACCCCATGCAACCCATTCGAGGCCGCGTTCCTCGGCCAGTTCCGCAAGGGCCGTAGCAACCTGTCCATTCTTACCCAAGATTAAGAGTGTCACTTTGCTTTCGCCTTATAGAGGGCCTCGGCAGCATCCTTGTGCGGCCGCCACCACCACTCGTTGGAAAGATACCACAAGATGGTGGCACGCAGACCGTGGTCGAAATCATACTTCGCTTTCCAGCCGAGTTCGGTTTCGATCTTCGTTGCATCTATTGCATAGCGGTGATCGTGACCGAGGCGGTCGGTTACGTAGGTGATCAGGCTCTCATACCCCCCTTGCGGCGCAGGAGGCCCCAACTCGTCCAACAGGGAGCAAATGGTGCGAACGACATCGACGTTGCGGCGCTCGTTGCGCCCACCGATATTGTATTTTTCACCAAGGCGGCCCTTCGTCGCCACAAGCCATAAAGCGGAAGCATGATCGTCCACATGCAACCAGTCGCGGACATTGTTTCCAGCGCCGTATACCGGCAACGAGCCATGCTCCAGCGCGGTCGTGATCATACGCGGGATGAGCTTTTCCGGAAACTGGAACGGACCATAGTTGTTTGAGCAATTCGAAATGACAATCGGCAGGCCGTAGGTATGATGCCAGGCGTTGACCAGATGGTCCGACGCAGCCTTCGATGCAGAATAAGGCGAGTTTGGCGAATAGGGCGTCGTTTCCGAGAAAAGTCCCTCGTCGCCCAGTGTACCATACACCTCGTCTGTCGAGACATGCAGAAAACGGAATTCCGTCTGCTCGGCCGCTGGGAGTGCCGACCAATAGGCGCGGACGGCTTCTAGAAGCCGGAAGGTGCCGACGATATTGGTCTCGATGAACGGCGCCGCTCCATCTATAGAACGGTCGACGTGAGACTCCGCCGCGAGATGCAGAATGACCGACGGGCGGTGGCGTTGCAGGATTTCACCCACGAGCGCACTATCACCGATGTCACCTTGAATGGTCGAGAAGCGCGGATTGGATTTGATGGAATCGAGCGAGCGAAGATCACCAGCATAGGTCAACAGATCCAGATTGACCACATCGTAGTCTGTTTCGCCAATGAGATATCGACAGACTGCTGATCCTATAAAGCCCGCTCCCCCAGTGACCATTGCTGTTTTGCGCATGAAAGCTCTCCGCACTACCTTGTACTGAAGGGAGTGTCCCTATATCGGATCTGCATCGACGTCAAAGCTGCTAGCGCGATCGCCATCTCCAGGAAAGGAAAAAAATGAACTTCAAGGCTATTCCACAGGCTATTCCCGACGTCCTGCTCTTGGAACACAGGGAATTCGGAGACGATCGCGGCTCGTTTACTGAGACGTTTCGCGCCTCCGCGTTCCAGGAACTTGGGTTGCCGCAATTTGTACAGGACAATCAATCACGCTCTTCAAAAGGAGTCGTTCGCGGCCTGCACTACCAGGTCAATCCAAACGCGGTCGGAAAGCTGGTCCGTTGCGTTCACGGGCGGATATTCGATGTTGCCGTGGATCTGCGGCTGGGATCGCCGACCTACGGCAAATGGACGGGTACGGAGCTTGCCGGCACGGACAACCACATGTTTTACGTCCCAGAGGGCTTCGCACATGGCTTCATGGCGCTGGAGGATGATACCCTCGTCTCCTACCGGCAGACGGGATACTGGGATGCCGCGTCCGAGCGATCGCTCCTATGGAACGATCCTGACGTTGCTATAGACTGGCCCAAACTTGCCGTGCTGCTTTCGCCAAAGGATGCCACCGCCACGCGCTTTGCTGACGTCGATCACAATTTCCGCTACTAGACGGCGGATCAGTCCAATTCCGCGTATAGGGAAACTATCGCGGAATTAGGCTCAGCAGGTACTTTCCATAGCCGCTCGACACAAGCGGATGAGCCAATTGTTCGAGCTGCTCGTCATCGATGAAGCCCATGCGCCAGGCGATTTCCTCAATACATGCGATCTTCTGGCCTTGGCGTTTTTCGATCGTGTGCACGAATTGGCTTGATTCAAGAAGACTATCATGGGTCCCGGTGTCGAACCATGCGTTGCCGCGACCGAGCTTCTCGACGAAAAGCTTCCCGTTCTGCAGATAGACGTCGTTGACCGTTGTGATCTCAAGCTCGCCGCGGGGAGAGGGCTTGATGCCTTTCGATATCTCGATGACGTCGTTGTCGTAGAAATAAAGCCCGGTAACGGCGAAGTGGCTTCTCGGATTCTTCGGCTTTTCGACGATGGAGATCGGGGTTGTCTTATCTTCGGCAAACTCGACGATCCCGTAACGCTCCGGGTCGCTTACGGAATAGGCAAAAACGGTCGCACCGGAATCCCGCTCGCTCGCCTGCCGCACGCTCGTGCCCACGCCGGTGCCATAGAAGATATTGTCTCCAAGCGCGAGGGCCGCGCACGCATCGCCGATAAAGCGCTCTCCAATGATGAAAGCCTCGGCAAGACCGCGGGCCTCCGCCTGTATCGCGTACTCGAAACGCATACCCAGCGTTTCGCCGGATCCCAGCAATTCCTGATAGAGGGGCAATGCACTCGGTGTGGAGATGATCAACACCTCTGTGATTCCAGCGATCATCAGCGTACTGAGCGGATAGTAGATCATCGGCTTGTCATACACCGGCAGCAACTGCTTGCTGATGGAGATCGTCGCTGGATAAAGCCGTGTTCCCTTGCCGCCGGCGAGGATGATACCTTTGTATTTTGGCTGTAGCATATTTACCGTGTAGCAATTAGGTTGTTGGCGCTTCTCGCGGCGAGCATTGGTACTTGAACCCAATGGTCATTGCAACGGTAAGACATCGTGGATTCTGGAATGAATGGCCTCATTGATGGACAAGTCCGCTAGGAGGCACTAAATCATTGACCACATCCAGCGCATTAGGAACTAGGACCGACTTCGTTCATGAAAACCCGCCTTCTCCAGAATTGTATCTTCGACAAGCATTTCGCCCAGGTCCAGAAGGGGTTCGAACCGCTTGATTTTCGGCACAATCCGGAACCAGGTTTGCGCGAATTCCAAATTTTCCGCGAAATGTACGCCAATGGCAGTTACAAGAGCGCTGATATCGTCGGCGCCGTATCGACGCGGTTCCAAGGCAAAAGCCTCTTAGACGGGATTGAGGTGGACTCGTGGATCCAGGACAATCCCGGATACGATGTATATGTGGTCAACCCGTTTCCACAATTTGCCTATACGCACAAAAATTTATGGCAGTTTTCCGAAAACACCAGGGATCCAAATTTTACGCAAAAGACACAGCGCGTCCTGGATAAGGCCGGCTTGAAATACGATTTGGCGGCACAGGGGCACCACACCAACAATATACTTTCTTGCTGTAGTTATTGGTTTGGAAATTCATTATTTTGGGAACAATATATGGAAGGAATGATCCTTCCAATACTTAATCTTTCCCAAGAGGACCTCGGACAAGAGCTCTATTCATTTCTGCATGAAACGCAGGATTATTACGGAGTCGCTGCCCATGGTTGCGGTTCCCTTCCGTTTGTTCTTGAGAGAACGGTATCGATATTCCTCGCAAAGCATCCGGAAATAAAGGCCTTATTCTATCCTGCCGACAGGGAGAGAATCTACGATTGCTGTTTGTTCCAATTTGAGCGCGATCTTGTTCGACTCTTTGGCGATAAGGTGGACCAGTGGGACAAGGAGGGCGGAAATTCAGACGAAATGGAAACATACTTCCAGATGTCGTCGCGAATGTGCGGAAGCGGCTGGCGCCTCCACTTCAAGTTTTTCCCAATGTCATTTGAAAATGGCAATCCTCGGCCGGGTATGCCTTGGTTCCAGCAGTGACGCCGTCTTTTCAGCAATGAACCGGCGCGAGGAGAACGTTTGAAAAACATCGTTCCAGCGGTAAAAGATCTGGTTTTCGTCTGCGGACAACTGGAATCGTTCAGAGGAAACCAATAGGATCATGTCTCACGTTTAAAATAGAATACCACAAGGACTTAATCGTTGCGGCTCTTGTTAACCACCTATCACCAGGCTTTCCTTGCCCCCGGAGGGGGTGAGACCGAGCTGCATCAATTAGCCGACTATATCAATGATGTAGGTGTTCGGGCAGATCTCTACGGCCCGAATTCTCGACGCCTTAGCGCCTATGACGCCGTTATCCATTTTTCCGCGCATGGCGGCGGGGAAGGATTGCTGTCTGACATAAAGGCGGCGGGCAAGCCGATTGTCCTTATACCCAACTTCAATTTCTTCGACCAAAAGCATAGCGCGCATGAGGTGGTGCAACGTCATCTGGATCTTGCCGATCTGGTTGTCCTGCGCACAAAGGTGGAGAAGGAACTTTGCCTGAAAAATTTTGCGGTGAGTGCTGATAAAGTTGCGATCATACCTCCCGGTATCGCGCCAGGTTTTGCGAAACCCGCTGAAGACGGACTTTTCCAGTCGGCGTACGGTGTTGACCAGTACATTCTCTGGGTCGGACAACTGGCGCAACACAAGCGTCAACTCGAAGCAATCAAAGCGTTGAGCGACAGCGAAATCCCGTTGGTATTTATCGGAGGTTATGCCGACAAGCATTATTACGATAAGTGCCGCGCGGCTGCCGGGGAGAATGTGCGGTTCCTCCCCTTTATGCAGCCTGCATCCGAGATCCTCCGCTCGGCCATGCAAAGTTGCTCGCTCTATCTCGAACTGGGAGACGATTCCCCAGGCTTTTCTTCGTTGGAAGCAGCACTGGCGGGAAGCCCGATGCTCATCAACGACCATCCATGGTCACGAGAAATGTTCGGGGATTCGCTGACCTATATCGAGCCCGGGAACTGGGGCGGACTTGCAAATGCGGTCGAAATTGCATTGACCCGTGGGGCAAGTGGTCAAATCACGGAACGCATCCGGCAAAAGCATTTGCAGCCAACGCCCACAAGGCAGATGGTGGAGCTTCTGGCTCAAACACTGACATAAAGCAACCCATGAGAGTCGGAAGGAAGTATAGCTTCCTTCCGCTTAGATGAGCGAAGAAAACAACCGGGCCGGATCCTCCTGGAGGTCATCGAGCATATGGTAGATGCCAGCCTCGAGGGTAAGTTTCGGCCTCCATCCAAACTCTCTTTCCATTTTCGCTATATCAAGTACGCTGATTGGAATATCAAACGCGCGGCCGGGCTTGCGAACGACTTGCAGTTTCTTTTCTAAGCGTCGTTCTATACTCACCAGAATTTCGTTTATACTACAACCTTTGCCGCTGCCTATGTTGAAAATCGGCGGAACTAGGTCTTGGTTTGGCAGCGCATCGGCCAAAGACAGCAGACCGCTCACAGCGTCTGAGACGTGAATAAAGTCGCGGACGACCTCACCGTCTCCCCATATCTCGATCGTCTGGTGAGATAGTGCCCGGTGGACCATGGTAGTCAGCACGCCCTGTGGACGTGTAACCATTTGGCCAGCCCCATAAGGATTTGCCACGCGCGCAATTCGCGTATCCAACCCATATAGACGATTATAGAATTTGATGTAGGTCTCGGCGGAGACCTTCGAGGCTCCGTATGCCGTGAGGGGGGCGAGTTCATGCGTCTCGGGAACGGGGATGGTATGCAATCTTCCGTAGACCGTTCCCCCAGAAGATGTGAAAATCAAACGCCCGCCACCGCGGCGCCGCATTGCCTCAAGAATATTAATCGTCAGTCCAACATTGTCGACTAAATCTTCCAAGGGTTCCGCGTTTGCGGTTTGGGGAATAGTGCTCCACGCGTAGTTATGTACGATCTCGGCGTCCCCGATCAGCCTGTCAAAATCAGAGGCAACCGCTGTCGAAAGATTGGGCATTACGACCTTCGGCTGCTTGATGCCCGCACTGGCGGGATACGCCGACCGCACGACGACGGTCACGTCTTCTCCCCGAGCGATCAACGCTCTTGCCACGTGACGCCCGATAAAGCCTGCGCCTCCAAATATAACATGCGATGTCATCTGTTTACGCCAGCCACGTGCGTAGTCGCGTACGCAAAACCCGCCTTTTCCACCGCGAATGGTATCAAGCGCTCAAGTGCGTGGAGAATGGTTCCGTCAATAGGAAGAGGCTCGGCAGGAATTTCCGATAAGTCTAGCTTCATTTCAAATAGCGGCTTAAGCGCCTCTGGTCTCGCCCAAAACATAGTCCCGATCGGAAAGTCAAAATGTGTTGGAAGCGGCTTGGTCAAGCCGATCCTTTTCGCCAACTCTATACCTACCGCCTCGTTCAAATCCCAGCCATTCAAGTGAGGATCCTCCGGAAAGACTAGGCCAATATTCGGGTGGTCAGCAAAGGCGGCAGCGATAATGTCAAGCATTGGATATTTATTGCCCAACAAATGTTGCCAGGCAAAATTCCGCCAGCGATCGCCCACGGCAGTTTCCACATGGCCGCTCTTTTTTCCGTGGAGGTGCCCGACAATATCGTAATGCCGCCCAAGGCGCTCCGGCATATCCTTGATGAAGGAAAATATGTCGCGCCCCTTGTTCGGTACGGTCCAAACGTCTTTTGCACTCCATCGTGTTTTACCAAGAGTCGCTTGAATTTCTCGAACCTTTTCCTCACTCGTCGTGGTAATAAAAAGATCCGGCTTCGTCTCATTTACTTCGAGGCATTGTAGAAATTCATCCAGCAAATCCGTGTAGTGGAAATGACCGTGGACCGCCACACGCAAGTTAGGTTCCAACACCGCCTCAGACGGCCTGATGACGTAATGGGACCACGGTCCGGCTGGCTTTCCCTTCGCCAAAAAGTCAGTCAAAGGATCTCTGAAACTACCAGAATCATTCGGATTGTTTAGATCGTAAATCAGAGGGTTAAAGCCAACCATCGGCCTGCGAACGAAAATGCCCGCATCTCTGCGGCTCAATGGCCACGCGAGGCGTACACCATTCATATATCGCTTCACGGCAGTGGTGTCGTCGAACGCCAAACCGTGTTCGCCAAAGTAGAATGCCTTGTCGAATGCCTTAGCGTCGACAACTCTCGTAACATCCGATTCGATCTGCTTTATTGCCGACGCTGCTTGCCTTCCCAACTGATCAATCCGCGCAACATATGATTTCATGTCGAATGTCTTTTTGGCGTATTGCTTTAGTGACTTTGAGAGCGCACTCGACTCTGCCCTTTTGTCAATTAAATCACCAATGATTTTTGCAGCCCTATCAACCCTAACGTATGGGGCGACTAGGAAGCTTGTTGCAGCGTCTTGTTCCAAAATGTCGGCAAAACCGGTTGCGTCTTTAAAGCATAAAATTGGGACCCCCGCGAGAGCCGCGTCAATTGCAACATTGGGAAGCGGATCAATACGAGAGCTCAAAAACAAAAGATCTGCAGCATTGAAATACGGCGTTAGATCATCGACTTCGTCGAGGAACTCAAAAACACTCTCAAGCCCGCTTTTCTTGATGTGAGCTTCGATAGCGAGCTTGTAGCGCACATCCCCCGGATTGTGGTGGCCTATCCAAATGAACCTGAAATCGTCTCGATTCAACTCTCGATAAAGGAAATCGGCCACTGATACGAATAAGTCCACTCCCTTGCGGTAGGTAATGGTGCCCATACCAAATACGGTAAAACGACCATCCTTGGCAAAGGGTCTGTCAACAGTCCCGCTTTCTTTCGCAAATTCGTCCGATTTGGCCGGGATGACAGACGGCCCCTGAGGAAAAACCAGTACATTGCGCCCGCGCAACAGCGGATACATCGCTTGAGAATCTTCTGCGACAATTCTGGTAGGAAAGACTATGTGAGATGCCTTTTGATAAAGTTCATCCAATGATCCGAGAGGAGGAGAATCCATGGCAAATTCGTGGACAAGCGCCACAACGGGTACGCCAAATTGTTCCAAATGAACTGCCAAAGACTTCGTTACGGAACTATTCGCTACTGCGTACAAGGGCCGATATCGCGCCACGAGTTGCTCAACTAGCGCCTTCCCCTCCCACCCATCCAATGCGACGCCCGGTGGGATGATGATAGTGGCTGCCGCACTTTTTTCAAAAGACGGAAGTATCGAACCCGTCTTCATCACCACTGCTATGACGTTATATGAATCCCTCAGTTCATTGATGATGTTTAGTCCGAGGATAGGCGCACCCGTACGAGTGGCCTCGTGCGCAAGAACCAGTACAGTATCGAGGTTCGGGTCAAATTTTGAGTCGTCGTACGCTAGATTGCTGACTGTGCTGCGGCTTATTCGGCCCTCTGCAAGGCCATACAGGGCATAATGTCCGAACAAGGTATATTTTGAATTTGCGACGTCCGGATTCTTTTTTGCGTAAAAGACTGGATCAAAATCAGCATTAGGAGAAAGCCCCTGTTGTTCCCCGATTTCGATATAGTGATCGACGGCCCTCATGCCCAAGCGTCTTGCTTCCTGGGACAAAACATAAAAGTTTTCATCGAAATAGCGCTCGATGGCTTTTTTTTCACGCTCGGAAATATCTTTCACGCCAATTTTCTCTACCTTGACAGAGCCGTCATTTGAAGCTGCTGATGCCCTATTGCCGAATTTTCCGACGAGCCACCGCGTGGTAAACTCTTAAAAACCATCTATCTGACTCGTTCAGCAGTTTCGCCTTTGGATATACCATTCGAAATCGAAATCCAATCTGCTAAGTGAAAACCTTCCGGACGTCGGTCCTTAGTGAGTGGATTGACATATTTCACTCGGTGGACAGGTCCGCTACGATTGGTGGTAGATCGCAATTCAAGACTACAGCAGAGAGCGTCGCGTTCAGGCGACGGCAACAAAAAAGCAGGCAAAGGTGGCGGATCGCAAATGATGTCCGAAACGTTCGTGTTCAATAGAACATTTAAGTATAGTGTACCCAAGTCGCTGATTGGTGTCTGGGTCGGTGCTGGCGCGGGTTTTCAAATGGCCTACGACATTGGCTCTGACGAAGGGTTGGACGACCTCATGTATTGGTGGCTGTCGGCCGGTCGTAGCGAGTTTCCTGGGGTCAGGGATGTTACAGACCAGACAATCATTGAGGAACTCCACCTGGCCCCTATGACAAAGTTTCTGGACGCATCTCCTGAAATTGAGTTAACCGGTCTTCTCCAACTTGTTCTACGACATCGTTACGATTTGCAGGCCCTCTGGGATGTTTCTACACGAGAAGGAATTTCTGATTGCTGGGATTGGTGGCTGTCCTACGGCTACAAAGAATACTTTGGACAATCCAATTGGCTTAGAAAAGCAGAGGCAATTTCTTTATTACAGTGCACGGCTGTAAATAAATTACCCGATGACTCTGCGTTTTCTAGCCTTTTATACAAACTGTTTGTCAGCCTTACGGTGTATATGCCCACGGCAATAAATAAGAAACAAATATGTTACCAGACTAACATCCCATTTGTGCAAAGAAGAATCACTATCGATCTTGAAAATCCGTCAACGTTTTTAACATTGATTTACATGAACAGGATAGATCTGCGCGAGTTTGCCGATATCTCAACGTTAGAAGGACGAACGCAGATCGAGCAATGGTGGATCTCTAATGGCCGAGCTGAATACTTCGGTCGACTAGAGTCAGACCTAATTTTAGAGCAGGACGAAGTCGCTCGCCAGGAATCGGCGCGAAATATATCGAATACCTCCGACGTATTTGCGACGAAGCATGGAGTCTCGCCGCCCAATTTCTCTAACAATGTTGCACTGATCGGATACCCTAAAGGCGAGTTTGGCCTTGGAGAGGATATTCGGTTGCTGCGGTCATCATTAACTACCGTGGGAATCGCACCAGAAGTTATCCAAGCCCCGTGGCAAATTTCTGCACGTCAAGCAATCGACGAACCCTCCATTGATGCACATTCGGCTACTTTCGACGGTGACGTGATGATCTACGTCATGCCGGCCTTCGATACTCTAACGTTGCTAAACAAGGTCGGCCCTAGCGCCTTTTCCGCTCGACGAAAAATCGGTTTCTGGCAATGGGAGCTGGAACGGTTTCCGCCGCCCGCCAGAATGGCAATGGAATTGGTCGACGAGATCTGGTGCCACTCGGAACATTCAGCTCGTGCATTTCGAGGCGCGACGGACAAGCCTGTCATCAGGGTGCCGCTGCCCGTGATGGTGCCCGAGCTCCCCACAGTTTCGCGATCAAATTTTGGCCTAGAGGACGACAGCTTCGTCGTCTTCACCAGTTTCGATGGAGCCTCCTCTATCTCACGCAAAAATCCCTTGGGCGCTATCCTTGCGTTTCAATCGGCTTTCCCCCGTGAAACCCACCGCAAGGCGCGGCTGATTGTCAAGGCAATGAATGTGCACGACGATTCGCTTTGGCGCGAATGCATGCGCAAGGCCGCGCAGGATCCGCGCATTATCATCCGCAACACGGTCATGGATCGCCTCGAGTATTACGAACTGCTGCAGTGTTGTGACGTGGTCTTGTCGCTGCATCGGGCGGAAGGGTTTGGACGTCTTATGGCGGAGGCGATGGCGTTGGGAATTCCGGTCGTGGCATCCGCATATTCTGGCAATATGGATTTTATGAACGATAAGAATAGCTGGCTCGTGAGCGGCGAAACGCTTCCCGTGCTATTTGGGGACTATCCATTTTATCAGGATCAAATTTGGTTCGAGCCGGATGTAGGTTCGGCGGCGGAAGCCCTTAGAGATTGCGCGAGCAACGCTGAAAAACGCGGACAGCTTGTTATCGCTGCCAAGCAGACGATGGATCGTTACAGCACTCAAAATTGCGGGAGAGAATATCTCAAATTATTGAAAAGCAGAGCTTCGAAATGAGGCCTTGCTATACGAATTTTCGCGAAGAACAGGCCTATGGCCGTGCCAACAGGTCCCGATAAAGCTCCGCATAGGCGTTCCCCATACGCTCTGCGGTGAAATTTTCCTGGTAGCGCGTCCGTGCCGCGCTGCCTAGGTTGGCTGAACGTATGCGGTCATTGGCTATGGCATTCATTGCCGTTGCCAAGGCTTCTGCGTCGTTGGGGAGGACGACGACCCCCGTCTTTCCTTCGACATTGACGAAACTTGTTCCGGTTCCGATCTCGCAGGAAACCATAGGTTTGCCGAACATGGCGGCCTCGACTAAGGAAAGGCCAAAGGCCTCCGAGCGTAAATGGGAAGGGAATACGAAGCCGGTACACAGTTCGAAAAGGGCAGATTTGTCGATGTCTGGCAACGCGCCAAGAAAGGACACGTTTGCCAGATTGTTGACATTTGCATATTTTTGCAACGAACGATCCATCGGACCGTCTCCCACGATGACAATATCCAGATTAGTCCTCTTCGCGGCCTCCAGTAGAATATGGACGCCTTTGTAGTAGCGCAGAACACCGACAAAAAGGAAGAATGGCCGGGGTAGACGCTCGCGCCAGCGCGCCTTGGTGTCTTCCTCCGCCCTGGGGTATTCCGCTTCGTCGAGCCCCAATGGAATGATGATCGTCTTCTCTTTGTAGCGCTGCAGTACATCGCTGGTTGCGAGATAGTTTGGCGACGTGGCGACGATCCTGTCGACGCTATCGAGGAAGCGGTGCATTAGCGGCCTGTACAGTTTCAACAGAAACTTTTGCTTCACGATATCGGAGTGGTAGGTAACAACGGTCGGCTTATGGGGAGGATGAACAAGATGAACTAGGTCCATCAGTGGCCAGGGAAAATGGTAGTGAACAATATCGGCCATATTTGACAGCTCGCGAAACCTTCCGAAGACGTCGCGCGAAAATCCAGTTGATGCAAACTCAAAATCGAGCTTGGATTTATAGGCCATGTACCCGTGAAATTTGACTGTGTTTTCTGTTGGAATTTTGCTCAGCGATAGGACGTCGGATTCTATACCCTTTGTGGAGGCGCCCCTGATAATCGCATGAATCGTCCGCTCGACGCCTCCGAAGGTATCTGGCCAATACGTCTTGAAGAAATGTAGGACCCGCATTTTATTCCCGCGCAGAATAACTTAGCTCGTTGTCAGCTGGCTTGTTGTTGTTCCACTCATTCACGACCGCGAGAATGGCGGCTTTAGGACGTGCTGGAAAAACCGATATAGAGCAAGTCGTGGAAAATGATAGTCACTACGCGTTTGTCAACCTAGAAGACGCGCGTGAAGGTCGAGAACCAGCTTCCGCATGATGTGTTCGCCGGGCTGAAAAACCTGAGGTCGCGGCCGCCGTTTCGCTCTTCCGGTGTCGCTTTCACTTCCCGATTTCAACCGGAGAAAAGTCCTATATCCGGCGCACTTAGGCGGCAAAAGCAGGGCGATCTATCGCTAACGATTTTAATTCGTCACCTGGCCTATGCCCTGGGGGCATGCCGTCTCGTACCTTGTCGAGCAAATCGCACAACAGAAAAATCATTGCCAGGTCACGCTCTATGACCGCTGGCTGCCGGAATTCGTTACTGGCTTCGTGGTCAACGACAAAGCCTAGAATTTTAAAAAGCGATTGACCTTCGCCGCCTTATCCATCTCCTTGCGTCGGAAATAGATCGCTCGTCCGCAGCGAATGGGACTGTGGCCCTGGACGATGATGATCTGCTCGTCCTTGCGCATCGACTGGGTGATTTCGTGCGGCATGATCAGCGGCCGGCGTTGGAAACTGATGCTTTCGGATTTGCGGCCACTGCTATTCGCGTTGCTCCAACCGACATTGCGCGAACGTCCTTGAACCTCGACGGTCATCTCTCCGCATTGGGCCGAGACATTGCGTGCCGTATCGAGCGCCTTGATTGCGGCGTAGGATGTGAAGGCGCAGCCTTCGATCCAGGAGGTCGCTCCGTCCTTGCCAAAGTGACGCTCGAGTTGGCTGACAGATTGGTACATCAGCATCAGTGTGATGCCGTATTTGCGCCCGCGGTCCCGTGCTTCTTCAAGAATACGGATGTAGCCCAGCAAATCGACCTCATCGAGCATGAAGAGCACTCGGTGGTAGAAGTCGCCGTCGGCCTGGACCATGGCATTGATCAGCGAGCCGATGATCACCCGGCCAATGCCCGGATAGGAGCGCAGGATCGAAGCGGGGATATTGAGGAAGACGTCCTTCCGTCCAGAAGCGATGTCGCTCGATTTGAACGCATCACCGCAGACAAGCGCGGCATAATTGTTGAGCGACAGCCATTGCGTATCCTTGGATGCGGTCGAATAGACCCCGGAGAAAGTCTGCTCCGTCATGTTGGTGAAGACGCCTAGCGTCTCGCGAATAAAGGCGGACGCGGAATTTTCTTGGATGTCGCGCAGCATGGCAAGCACCGACGGTTCCGGCTCGGAAACGATTAGACGCAGGCTGCGCAAGTTGCGGCGGCCGGCATAATCTGGCGACAGCATCACATGCGCCAGAAGACCAGTTAGTAGATTGTGCGCCTGGTTCTGGAAATAGGAGCCAGTCGAGGTGTCGAAGCGCAGGCTTTCTGACAAAAGCATATGGGCGATACCAACGATGTCCTCTTCCTTGCGCGTCGATCTCTCGATCCCATCAAGAACGTTGAAGCCCATGACCGGATTGGTGGGGTCGAGTACCATGACTTCGCGGCCGAGCGCATGGGCGCGATGTTCGAGAACCATCGGTGCGACCTCCGTCGATGGATCGAGGCAGATCAGCGGCCCTCGGTAGCGCAGCGCCGTCGGGATGACGTTGCTGGTCGTCTTGAAGCCGCCGGAGCCCGCGAAGAACAACATATGGGTGGAATCGAAATTCTGATTGAAGGTCATGAGCGGCGCCTTGCCACCTTGCCCCCAAGTCCCGTAATCGTTCGGATCAAAAGGCAGCGCATGCACGCGGTCACGGTCGACGCGGTAGCGCTCGCCGATGACGATCTCCCCGTCCGAGGGGAAGATCTTGGCCACCTCCGGCATGAGCAGCCAATCGGCATCGCCGAAGATGCCGCGCTTGGCGCGTTTGATCGGATTGGAAACGACGATCGAGATGCGCGCGGAGATTGCGACAATACCAAATCCGAGAATCGTCCCGGCAACCGCGAAGGCGTCGAGATAAGTGAGAGCCTCGTTCCATGTGATGACACCATTCTTCACCCATGGAGCGAGACGGGCATATTCCCGCAGGGCGTAAAAGCCTGCCACGCATAAAAAGCAGAGTAGGCTCGTGGAAGCGATCGGCCGACGGCGATGCAGTGGCAATGCCCAAACCGTCAGAAGTGAGGCGATAGGTCCGAGCACGAGATTGGGAAGAGGAACCGCTCGAAGGAACCAATAGGCGATCCGTGCTGGCATGCCGATCGCCAAATCCTGCCACCGCCATCCGGTGATACAGAGCGTCAGTGTTGTCACTGCGATCGGCACCAGGGTGAGCACCAAGCTCGGATTCACTCTGTACCTTAGCGCCATTGAGACGTCTCCTCCAGGAATAGTGTCTTCGCGTCATGAGGAACGCCTTCAGCACTGTCTCGCCAGCTCTATCGGTCGCCGGTATTCGTCCGAGGTCAGTGATACCTTCACCAATTCCAGCAGGGCGCCGAGCAGAAAGGCGCGGTCCGCTTCCGCAAGGCCGGCCCGAACGACCAGCCCGCCAAGCAGAAGCTTCTGACGGGCGTCACGCTTACGCTCACCGGACATCAGAAACCTGCGCCGAAGCTCCAGTCCCATCAGTCGCTGGTCGAGGCGTTTCAAGTCCAGCAGGGAACCACTCGACTGCGTCATTGGAGATGGCCGCGAGTTTCAAGAGGCTACCCTCCAGAAGCGTTCGAATTCCGTAGAAAATGACGAGGTCCCGGGCAGAAATGCGAACAAATAAACCATCGTTGGTTGGCCGTATGACGGCGCAGCCGTCGCCAAAGTTCAGAAACCTGTCGGCTCCTTCGGTGACTGCAGATCGGCTACCATACCGAATCTGCATGCAGGCCCTGTCAGCAATAATATCCGTAGCGCTGATAATTGCGGGTCCTTCCTCGCATTTGAACCTTTTTTCCCGCCCGTTGGAGATTATTGAAGGGCATAGCTCGGCAGCTTGTTGGCAAATCTGCTCAAGCCATATATCGGAATCGGGTAAGGTGACGTAGGTTTCGGCGATATATTTCAGCATATCGATCCCGTCGGCCTTTAAGTTGGCGTTGCGGCTAAATTCCGGGGCTTCATTCAGAATGACGCTGATTGGGTCGATCATGGATCTGTTCCTCGTTCGGCGAGCGCCTCGTTGATCGCACGTCCCAACCCTTCAATTTCCCGCATGCTGTGCCTGGCGGTAGGGCAGACCCGCAAGCCGGCCTTGCCCTTTGCGACGGTGGGAAAGAAGATCGCCGAGGTGTAGAAGCCCTTGTCGAGAATGTGGGTCGCGGCACGAATGGACGGTCTTTCGTCGCCGAACTCTATGGTGCGGATTGGTAGCTTTGAGCCGGCCTGCTCGCTGGCAACCATCCTGTCGAAAACAGCTATCCGATCTGCAAGCGCATCCTGGCGTAACTTGAGCTCATCGGTGCGGTGCAGCGCCTGAGACGCCATGGCAGCGCCGATTGCTGCTAGATTAAGCGACGCGGAAAAGGCATAGGCGATCGAAAAGCGCCGGAACAATTCTTCCTGTCGAGGAGTGCCGAGCATCAGCAAGCCGCCCGACGCTCCAAAGCCTTTGCCCAGCGATGCGGCAATGATTGTGCGCTCGCCAAGGGCTGCGCCGACCTGGGATCGTACAAAGCCCTCCCCAGACTTCCCGAACAAGGAAATGCCATGGGCATCGTCGATATAGAGAAACAGGCCGTATCGATCCTGGAGTGCGAGGAGGTCCGCAATCGGCGCGCTGCCGCCCATGGAATAGACGCCATCGCACACATAGGCTACGCGATCGTTGCGCCGGCAAATATCCTCGAGTGCGTTCAGATCGTTATGAGCAATCGTTTCGATCGGTGTTTCATTGGCGACGACCGGCTTGTGAAACGCAAGCGTCGCATGCGCCAACCGGTCGAAAACGACCGCCGGTCTTTTGTTCTCAGTGAGGTATCCGGAGGCGAGGAGCGGTAGGGCTCCCATATTGGCGGCGAGGACCGTCGTGTAGGTTATGACCCGTGCCGCAAACAAGTCGGAAAGCGCTTCTTCCAGTTCGCCTAGCAGGCTGAAATTAAGCCTCGTTCTTGCGCAGGACCAATGGAGCGCCTTGTACCGCTGTATTGCCTCTATGGCGCCTTCGAGGATGAGCGGATGATTGTCGAGGCCGAGATAAGAGCAGCGAACGAAGTCAGTCACTTGTCTCTTCTGAGGCACCGTGGGCAACAGGACGGAGCGATCCTTATCCGGGTCCGCGTAAAGCGCCATGACCCCCTCCTGCTCGGCCGCAGCAAGATTTTGATCGGCGGAATCGATCACGCTGAGTGTATTGCGGTAGGATCGCGACACAGCCGAAGCGGTGGGCGAATGATGATCATCGCTCATGGGAATATCCAAATTGTTCGTAGCGGAGCAGCGACACAACAGAAAATGGACATCTGCTGCAGCACATCGCGTCTCATTGGCGACGCGATGCTATTTTATTGCCGTGGAATGGGTCTGCGAACAACGATCGTTTCGGTAATATTGTTTGAAGGTTCTGTGACGACAATATTTCGAAAGTGAAAGGCTTGAAAAACACAGCAGGCGGAGTGTCACATTGATGCTCAACGGGGTTTCTCGGTGATTTCAGAGCTTACGAAGCTCGATCTGTCTTCTAGCGCTCATCCAACGCGTACCCGGTAGCCCGCACCGTGCGGATAATATCGCGGCCTAGCACGCCTCTCATGGCTCGCCGAAGGCGCCCGACATGGACGTCGACGGTGCGGGGCTCCACAAACGTACCTTGCGGCCATGCAGCCTCGATGAGAGCGTCGCGGCTGAAGACGTAGCCTGGTTTTTGTAGAAAATGCTGAAGAAGGCGAAATTCGATCGGACTGAGTTGGACGTCCATGCCGTTGCACTCGACGCGCATGCTATCCAGTTGCATCGCGATTTCCGCATAAATAAGCGTATTGCCGGAGGTTCTTTCTATGCAAGATTTCGAATTGTCGTCCGGCGATAAGTCTGACAGATAAGATAGAAAACGCTCTGGGTTGAATGGGCGCATGAAAATCTCGCTCACGCCGGTTTTGAGGACTTCTAGATAAAGTTGCTGATTGCCGGCTCCCACGAAGACGGCGATCGGTAGCGTTTTGTCGGCCAGTGTTTCCCTGATCTGGCTGACAAGATCGCCGATACGGAAGGCGTCGCTATGATAGTCTATTATCACGGCCACCAAATCATCGGATTTCACGCTAGCCAGGGCTTCCTCCGCTCCTTCCACCAACGAAGATTCGAGACCTCCCATATTGAGGATCTGTGCGAGCAGAAGGTAGAATTCGTAATCCGGGGAGCAAATGAGGATGAGTGGCTTCATTGATGATAACCTTTCGATCAGTAGGCGGTGGCACGCGGAGGATGAGAGGGTTCGAGATTCCGCACCACTTGGGATTATTTGGTGCAACAAAAATATCTGCGATCAGTAGCGATTCTGTCGCTAATTGCCAAAAATCGCTGTTATTTATCTGTCATAAATTTACATTGTACGCAAATAGGGAAAATGATACGTATTTAATCACATTTTTGTTGCATCAAAAATGGAGGGCAAAAGAGCTTCTTTGCGAGCGAGTTTGGACGGCTCGCCCAGGATGCAAGGCTGGTGGATTTTGAGATGAAATAGGAAGTGGCCAGGGATCACACGACATATGCGGCATCCGCGGTCGTGACTCACTTGTGAGAATAAAGTCCGGCCAAACTTTCGTCCCGTGCCGGATATTCACGGGAGAGCTTCCTATGACTTTTGCGGATACATCAAAATATCGCCAGGCGCCGTCCTCGGATGATGACATCTCTATTTGGTCTGGCGGGGATCCGGCAGTCGCGGCCTTGGCCGCAAAGGCGGCCTATGGTCCCGATGCCACGCTTGCTGTGGCTTGGTGCGCCTTAGGCGCGAAGGTGGATGGACGTGCTACCGACGCCCATTTCTGGTTCGAGGTTTTTTGCCTGCTGCGTGCCGGCGAAACGCCGGCGACGGGCTTTTCGAGTGGCGCGGACTCGGTAAACGCAGATGGAAAACTGCACTAGGTTTCCTGTGGCCACAAATGGTCGAGCAGAACCGATATATCTTCGTACCTGTCGGTAACGCCCCACCGCTCGGGTATCGGCCAGACGCTAAGCGATGAGGTTGCGGATAGAGGGAGTTTCCGAGTATGGCGGAGCGGCATGGGATGGTGATCCGATAAGTGCCGACTGCCTGGAGAAAGACCGCGACATGGCGGCCGGTGGTAAAGAACGTCGACCAGCGATTGCCCGCAGCGCTCAGAGCTTTTCCCGCAGCTTTTCGATATGCTCGTCGCAAATCGCTTTTACCAGTTGCTGCAGCGCGTCCGTACGTTCGCCAAGCCAGACGAGTGCTTCCTCGGTGATCTTGAAATGCTCGGAATAACGGGCTTTCACATAGGCTTGGTTGATGATGTTGAACCAGGCAGTATAGCGTTGCCGATCTTGTGGCCAGATCTCTGCAAGCCGCTGGTCGCGGCCCTCGGCAAGCGTCTTCAGGTGGTTGAGGTTGTGCGAGGCAGGGCTGTAGCTCGTCAGCGTTAGTAATAGTGTCGAATAGACCTGTTCAACGGCCTGATGAAACAGAAACGCAGCTTCGTCTGAGTCACCCTCGTTTGCGTAAAATCGAGCGCCTTTTAGAAACTTTTGGCTTCTCTGAAATCTCTTGAAATGCTGTTGAGCCGCACGATATTCGTCTGCTGGAGTGAGCGGCTTCGGCTCGGCGAGTTCTTCGTCATCTAGTTCATAAAGAACGATGCCGTCGCGACGGATCTCGCTGAAGAAATATCTGCCCAGCTTTAACGCGGCATTGACCTCACGGAGCGAATGTACGCTGAGGCTGACTGGCGGCTTGACGATACGGGGAAATCGGTCGGCCGCCTTGCGCCAGTATGAACCGAAGTCGGTAAGCTTGCGATTGTTGACGATTACCAGCAGATCGTAGTCGGACTTGTAGCCCTTTGTGGTATGCTCCTCATCTACCCAGTTGCCACGAGCATAAGAGCCGAAGAGAATAATCTTGAGGATACGGCCTTTCTTCTTGAAATCGGCCGTGCCTTCCTTCAGCGCATCCTCGAATTCCTCATGCACAATCTCGATAATTCGCGACAGTTCGAGTCGTTTGCGTTCCGGCAGATGATCGAGGCTGAACTTCATGGAGAGCGGGACCCTTTCTGATGATTCCAGTTCTAGGTACGATCCGGTTACAATGCCAGTCCGATATTGAATCTATGCCAGCCGGATGGCGTAGCAGAAGAGATCTTTCCGCCCTTCGATCGAATTCGGATTTGGACTGTCGGTGTCAGGCGCTTCCGTCCGCCTCACTGTCTTCGTCCAGCATTCGCACAGGCAGATAGGTATTCGTCTCCAACCACTCCTGCACGATATAACGGATCATTTGATTGCGCGTCATATTCAGCTCGCCGGCGACGCTGCAAAGGGCCTCCTCGACATCTTCATTGAGCGCAATCGATCCCGAGTTGCGCACCATAATAGCAGCGCGTCGAAGCAGAATCTGCAAATCGGGCCGTGAAACGTCGGCAATGCGCGCAGCGGTCTCTTCAAGCAGAACGGCAAAATCGCGTGTTGTCATTGCAGAGCCAGTAAAAGCTGAACAGGCCTCGGGAACGGCAGCAGCGGCTGGCTTTCTTCAACGTGACGCTGCCAGATCGCCCGCCGTTCCGGGTCGCGCTCGCGTGCTGCCCGAGAGGCGGAAATTGTGGCGGGCGCCTGCTCAATGACTTGCTCTGCATGAGTCATGGTAAACTCCATGTGTTCCCTTTATGTTCTTATATTGGAAATGAGAAGTCAAGTTCGACTTCAGAGTATTAAGGTGGCGGTTCGTCTCTTTACGTGCCGCCGGTAAAGACCAATCAGTCTGCGGACATTTTCCCTTCAGAGACTGCAGGCGCCAATATCTTTGCGAAATGTCCGGTCGCCGGGGTCTTTCGGCATCCACTGATGGATTGTCTCGACGCTCTATGGGCAGAGGCATTTAGTCGTGGGATTTCAACAGCAACATCGCAGGCGCCGTCAATACGATCGAGGCAATCATCAGCGAAATTCCGATCTTCAGTATCTTTACTCGCCGTGTTCTGACGCCGAGCGAATCGTAAGTCACCCTACCCCCCTACACAGACGCAATTCCCAAACGAGAAGATAGCGGCGCGCGCGTGCGGCAAAGGGGCAATTTCTGCATCCTTGGGAAGCCTCATTGGGCAAGAGAGGCCCGCCCAGCTTCGAGCATTTCTGCTCGCAGGCGGACCTCCTGCCGATGTTTATTGGGGCGCGTGGGCGTCAAGTGCCAAGCGTTCATTCAATGAATGATCGCTGAACATTCATCTTCCAAACGCCGTGGCACGGCATCATCATGCACAATGTTTTCACGTCGTCATCCTGCTTTAGCGAACCCAGTTATTCCACCGCTCCAGCAACTCCGCGGCATGATCGTTGATCCATTTGGCGTCTGGAATGACGATACTGTCGCGCACGTCTTCGGTGCTCGGCATCTGGTCGCGAACTGCTTGCGGCATCACTTTAATTGCCGCGCTGCTAGGCGGCGTGCACAATAGTGCCTCGCACACCTTGGCCTGGATGTCCGGGGAATCCAACCAGAAGGCGATGAGCTTCAGAGCATTGTCTCGATTGGGCGCTCCCCTGATAACCGTGAGGCGATCGCCCACCAGAAACGCCGCTTTGTTCGACCAGGCGATTGAACGTCCTTCTGCCTTGAGCGCGCTTGCCCTCGTTAGCCAGATCTGCCCGATGCTGTAATCGTTCTCACGGAACCCCTGGACGCTCTGATCTCCGGTTTTCCACCAGAGTGAGATGGACGGCCGCAATGCGTCAAGCTTCTTGAGGGCGCGATCGACGTCGAGCGGAAAGAGGTCGTCGCGCTTGACCCCATCTGCCAAAAGGGCGGCTGCCATGACGCGCCACGGATCGTCGAAATTCGGAAACGAGCGTCCGCCCGGAAACTTTGAAGTATCCCACATATCCGCCCAGGTCACGGGCCGGTTGCCTTTGAAGGCTTGCGGATCGTAGGCCATCAATGTGGCTGTCGAAAACAGCCGCACGCCGGCCGGGATGCAGGCATCGGGAACGAGATCCTGACGATCCTTGAACTGTGTGCAAAAACTGTCAAGCGGTTCGGAAATCGCGAGATGATCCTTTGAGCTCACCTGGATTTCTCCGTCGGGGTAGAGATCCCAGCTGACGTTGCCGGTTTTCACCATCGCGGTCGCCTTGGCGCGCATCTCCGCGTTGGTTGCCGCAACGGAAACGACCTGGATACCGGTCTTAGCGGTGAACGGCTCGAACCACCATTTGCGTAGCGCCGCATCGTAGGCGCCGCCAGTCGTGGCGATCACGACCTGCTCGCTGGCAAGTGCTGGATTGGGCGTTTCTCCCAGAAGAATGGCTGCGCAAAACATAGCAATGCCGCTCAGCCGGATGGCTGCTCTTATTGTCATCAATGTTTTCCTCTTATGGATGTCCCCGCCTGCAGCGGGTGTTTCTGCCGCTAGTGCTGCTCCCGGCGGCTGTTCAGGAGATGTATGGAACCCATCAAAAGCAGCGAAACGGCAACAATGATGACCGAGACGGCGGCAATGACAGGTGTCAGGTTGAAATCGATGTCCTCGAACATTTTCCGGCTGATCGTCTTGCCGCCGGTGTCAGAGATGAAGAAAGCCACGGTCGCTTCGTCAAAGGAGGTCAGGAAAGCAAAGACCGCGGCCGTTGCGACGGCCGGCGCGAGATTGGGAAGTGTCACCGCAAAGAAGGCTCTGAGCCGCCCCGCTCCGCAGCTCAAGGCCGCCAGTTCCAGCAACGGGTCTATTCTCTCCAATGCCGCGGAAACGATGATGACGACAAAAGGCACCGCCAGCACCGAATGGGCAAGGACGAATCCGGTCAGGTTCCCCGTCAGTTGTAAAGGCGAGAAGACCAGATAGAGCGCGACGCCGAAGACGATTGCCGGCACGATCATCGGTCCGAGGCAGAGGGCTTGCAGCAGTGCCTTGCCTGGTAATTTGCCACGGACGAGAGCAACCGCCGCCATCGTCCCGATGGTCGTCGCTACGACAGTGGTTACTGCGGCGATCTGTAGGCTGAAGATGGTCGAGCGCAGCCAGTCGGGATCGGACAGATACGCCTCGAACCAGCGTAGGGTCAGTCCCTGCGGTGGGAACGTGATATAGGAGGCGTCGCTGAGTGCCAGTGGTATCACCAGCAGCGTCGGAAGGACGAGAAAGAACAGCACCGCCGCAATCATTAGATTGGAAGCATGTTGTGCCATCCGTGGCCAGACTGGACGATGCCGGCGGGCGTCGGACGACGGTGTTGCCAATCGCTGCGTCACGGGTTGAGATTCAATGGACACTGTTCAAACCTTTGCTGAAAGAGAGTGCGCGGCGAAAGATCAGCACCAGCAGCAACGTCGCGGTGAGCAAGATGACTGACAGGGCGGCGGCAAATGGCCAGTCCAGAAGGACGATTGTCTGCTGGCCGATCAGGGTCGCCATCATCAGCGTGCCGGGTCCGCCGACCAGGGCGGGGGTGATGTAAAAGCCGATGGCGAGAATGAAGCAGATCACACAGCCGGCGAAGACGCCTGATAGGCTGAGTGGAAAGGTCACGCGCCAAAAGGCGACCGTCCGGCTGGCGCCGAGATTTCGTGCCGCCTGCTCGTACGCGCTCGGCACCGAGCGCAAGGCCGAATGGATCGGCAGGATCATGAAGGGCATCAGCACATGCGTCATCGCGAGAATGACAGCGCCCTCAGTATAAAGCATCTTCAGAGGTGTCGAGATAACACCGAGCTGGATCAGACCGTCGTTGATGATGCCGTTGCGACCTAGCAGCACGATCCAGGCATAGGAGCGGACAAGCACCGAGGTCCAAAGCGGAATAAATAAGCATGCCGTTCCGAGCTTTGCCAACCTGCCCCGCATGTGCGCGATCGCATAGGCGGTCGGATATCCGATTGCAAAACAGGCAATGGTCACGATCGCCGCGATGCGGAAGGTTCTGAGCAGGACCTGGATATAAAGTGGACTCTCGAAGACACGCTGGTAAGGGGCGAGGGGAGTTGCTCCGGAAAGGCTGATGCCGATAAGCCTGACCACCGGATAGACGAAGCCTCCCGCCAAGAGGAGGAGCAGCGGCAGAATCAGCAAGATGGCCAACAGTGGCGAATAATGGCGGCTCGACCCTGTGCGGATCCAGCGGAGGAAAGAGCCGGGCGATTGTCTCACGAGGGATGATGCCATGGATTAGGCCCCCACTTTTGCAAACAGCCGCAAGGCGTTCGCCTCTGGGATGACGTCAACCAGGTCGCCTTGACGAAGGCCTGCCGCCACATGCCCGACGGGCATCTGGATCTGGAGCAGGCGGTCATCGCCATTTTGGGTTCGCACGAAGAAGAGGAAAAACGAACCGGCGAATACGGTTGCGTCTATGGTGCCGGTCAGAATGGCGCCGCGGTCGCGACCGTGAGGCGCTAGCGACAACCGTTCGGGGCGCACCGCGATGCTGACAGCTTGGCGAGAGGAAAAGGGGCTTGCCCCGTCTTCGGCCGCCGCCGTAGCAACGACGTTGCCGCCTTTTGGCCGCACCATGTAGTTCCCGCTATCTTGACCGAGATATTCGCCGTCGAGAAAGTTCATGCGACCAATGAAGTCTCCGACAAAGGCTGAGACGGGCGAGCGGTAAAGCTCGAGCGGCGATCCAACCTGGGCCAGACGGCCTTTTGCCACCACTGCTACGCGGTCGGACATGGTGAGCGCTTCCTCCTGGTCATGCGTCACATAGATGACGGTCGCCCCGAGTCGTTGCTGCAAGCTCTTGATTTCCAGTTGCAGCGCCTCGCGCAGTTTCTTGTCGAGGGCCCCAAGTGGTTCGTCCATCAAGAGAACGGGCGGCTCGAAGACGATTGCCCGAGCGACGGCCACGCGTTGCTGCTGGCCTCCGGAGAGTTGATGGGGATATCGATCGCCATAGCCGTTAAGATGTACCTGCGCCAGCACCGCCTCCACCTTGCTGCTGATGAGATCTTTGTCCATTCGGCGCATGCGCAACGGAAAAGCGATGTTGGCCGCCACCGTCAGATGCGGGAAAAGGGCATAGCGCTGGAACACCATACCGATGTTGCGCCTGTTTGGTGCCATATAGGTAACGTCGCGACGGCCGATCATGATCTGACCGTTGCTCGGGCTCTCGAAACCAGCGATCATCGTTAGTAGCGTCGTCTTGCCAGAGCCCGAAGGCCCGAGGATCGACAGGAACTCACCTGCCCGGATGGCCAGTGAAATGCCATCTACAGCAAGCGATGTGTCATATCGCTTTTCAACCCCTTGCAGCGTAAGTGCTTCACCAATCAAAGTTCCTCTCCTTCTTGTTGTCGTTTTGAAACGTGTCCGTTTGCGTCGGCGTCGCAAGCCGTTCACCGACCTCCTGGCTTCTGGTCCGGTTCCCGAGTTGAACTTTGGGAAGACGGGGATTTGCGAAAGTGTTATGAATTTTAATGTCACATAATGTTTGCAAGCACGTCGCTTTTCATTTTTGTTGCAACAAAATTGACGCTTGTCAAAGGGAATTGGAGAAATTTTCATTGGAAATGGCACCGGAAGACGAAGGAAACCATCAGCATCAGCCCAATCGATTGGGCGAAATGGCCTATCACAATATGAAGGAGCGACTGATCCGAGGCGCTTTTTCGCCTGGCGACAAGCTCACAATCCGCGCAGTTTCGGAAATGCTGGATGTCAGCTCGACACCCGCTCGCGATGCCATTAACCGCCTGGTGATCGATGGGGCGCTCATCTACTCTGGCCCGAAAACCGTCATCGTTCCTCATTTAAGATTGTCGGATCTCGAGGAGATTACGCAGA
The DNA here is from genome assembly GCF_000696095.1 of Rhizobium rhizogenes NBRC 13257. GTDB lineage: Bacteria > Pseudomonadota > Alphaproteobacteria > Rhizobiales > Rhizobiaceae > Rhizobium > Rhizobium rhizogenes. Next base: position 179,131 of record NZ_BAYX01000013.1, read on the forward strand.
TGCGCCTAGCGCTGGAGGGGCTCGCGGCGGCGCTATCCGTCAAGGGCGCAAGCGAGGCGGCGATCGAAGAACTTGAGCTATTTCAGGCGAAAATCGACGCTGCATTGGATGAAAAGCGTTATTTTGACGCCCTCTGGCATAATAAGGAGTTCCATTTTGCGATCTACCGTCTGAGCGGTATGCCCTATCTTTTGCAGATGATCGAGACTCTGTGGCTACGGGTTGGTGCGTCATTTAACGGACTCTATCCAGAGTTTTCCGAGACACGCTACGGTGCTCGCAATCATCGTTCCGCGATAGAGGCGCTTGTTGAAAAGGATGCCGCCGCTGCCCGCGCCGCCATCGAGAACGACATTCGTGATGGATTTCGCCAGATGAAAAAAATCAGCGCAGACCGCGATCAAAGGAATCTCTCCCGCCGCTGAATAATTATGTTGCACTTTCCTGCTCTCCATGTTTTTTTGATGCAACAAAAATGTGAACGGGATGCGAACATGCATCTCTGAACGGAGAGGGCAAGGCATGCTTCATCAGGATTTTCCATCATTTCGGCGTGCTTCGCTCAGATCACGCTCGCAATATTTCTTCGAGCGCGGGCAGATCGTGTTTCCCGATGGAACCACGCGCGTCACCGTCGAGCGCGATCCTCTGCCGACCTACATTTCCCGCGGTGAGGGCGCCTATCTGATCGACGTCGACGGCAATCGGCTCCTCGACCTCAACAACAATTTCACCACGCTGATCCATGGTCACGGTTACCTGCCCGTCGCCGACGCAATTGCGGATCTCCTGCAGAAAGGAACCTGCTTTTCCAATCCAACGGAACACGAGCTTGGATTGGCGGAACTGCTCGTGCAGCGCATTCCCGCGATCGAGCACATTCGCTTCGTCAATAGCGGCACCGAGGCCGTCATGTTCGCCATCAAGGCAGCGCGCGCCTTTACCGGGCGGTCGCGCATTGCCCGCGTCGAAGGAGCCTATCACGGTGCCTATGATTGGGCCGAGGTAAGCCAAGGCGCGTCGCCAACGTCATGGGGACCAGCGGACACCCCGGCATCCACGACCTCTTATGCCGGCGCGCCGGAAAGTGTTGCCGAAGAGGTCGATGTGATCCGTTTCAATGATGTTGAAGGCCTGGAGCGGCGGTTGGCCGTGTCGGGCAGTGACCTTGCCTGCATCCTGATCGATCCAATGCCGAGCAGGGCAGGTTTGATCGCCCCTGAGCCAGCCTTCATCGAAGCCGTCTCCGATCTTGCCCGACAACATGGCGTTCTCGTCGTAGCCGATGAAGTGCTGAATCTGCGGCAAGGATATCGCGGTGCATCGGCGCGTTTCGGGCTCGTGCCGGATCTTATTGCTGCCGGAAAGATCATCGGCGGCGGCTTTCCGGTCGGCGCGGTTGGTGGTCGCAAGGAGGTGATGGGGGTGTTCGCAAGCTCGGGCGCGAGGCCGGCACTGCCGCAAGGCGGCACTTTTTCGGCCAATCCGGTGTCAATGGTCGCAGGAAGAGTGGCTATGGAGGCACTGACGTCGGCAAGCTTCGAGCGTCTTGATGAAATGGGTGCGCGTGTGCGCGACGGCCTTTCTGCCGCGATCGCGCATCATGACGCACCATTTATCGTCACCGGTTCGGCTTCGCTTTTTCGCATCCACCCCAAGCGGCAGGTGCCCCGTGACTATCGGCAGGCCTTCCCGACACCGGAACAGAGCAGTTGGATGACCAATCTGACAAGCCATTTCCGTCAACTCGATATCCTCTTGCCCTTTGGGGCCGCCGCCTGCCTCTCCACGGCAATGACGAATACCGATCTTGATTTGATCGTCGAAGTCTTCGGCGATTTCCTCGAAACCTACGAAGCCGATTTTGCTGGAGCAACCGCATGACCACGAAGTCCTTGGAAACTGTCGCCGAATGCCTGGCCCGTTCGCTGGTGCGCCATGACGTCACCCATATATTCGCCCAAAGCCTACCATCAGCGCTCATCCTCGCTGCTGAAGCGGCAGGCATTCGCCAGGTCGCTTACCGGCAGGAGAATATGGGCGGCGCTATGGCCGATGGCTATGCTCGACGATCCGGAAAGATCGGCGTGGTGGCTGCCCAGAATGGTCCGGCTGCCACGCTGCTGGTGCCTCCGATGGCCGAAGCGCTAAAGGCGAGCGTTCCGATTATAGCACTTGTGCAGGAAGTCGAGCGCGATCAGATGGATCGGAACGCGTTTCAGGAGCTCGACCATATCGCGCTCTTCCAATCCTGCACGAAATGGGTGCGCAGGGTCATGGTCCCGGAACGAATCGAGGACTATATTGATGCCGCCTTCACTGCTGCTGCCTCCGGTCGGCCCGGACCAGTTGCGTTACTGTTGCCTGCCGATCTGCTGCGCTTAGAGCTTGGTGTTAAAACGCCATCACGATCTCTGAATCTCGGCCATTGGCCGCTTGATCGGTCGTGTCCTGATCGTGCGACATTGCAAAGGGCAGCGGAGTTGATTGCGAATGCCCACAATCCCGTGGTAGTCGCGGGTGGCGGTGTCCTCGGCAGCGATGCCTGCCATGAACTGGCCATGTTGCAGGATCTGGCTGTACTCCCAATTTTGACCACCAACATGGGCAAGGGCGCGGTTAATGAACATCATCCGCTTTCGGCCGGCGTCTTAGGATCACTCGTGGGTCCGCGGTCACTCGGACGCCATACGGCTGCTCTGGTCGGTGACGCAGACCTTGTCATTCTGGTTGGAACGCGAACCAATCAGAACGGCACGGATAGTTGGCGGCAAATTCCTGCTGGTGCCCAGGTGATCCACATCGATGTCGACCCTCAGGAAATCGGCCGCAATTATCAGGCGCTGCGCCTGGTCGGGGATGCGCGTGAGACACTCAGAGAGCTTGTTCATGCACTGAACGCGCTAGATCTATCCCAACGTCGGGACCAACGGACTGCTGTTATCGACCGCATAGCCGAGTGCTGGCGGCAGTTCGATGAGGATCGGCATCAGCTCGTGCATGCCACTGCGTCGCCGATCCGCCCGGAACGCATCATGGCGGAACTGCAGGCGTCATTGACGCCGCAAACGACCGTTGTTGCGGATGCAAGCTATTCATCGATGTGGGTCGTCGGCCAATTGCGATCACTTGCTTCAGGAATGCGGTTCCTGACGCCGCGCGGTCTTGCGGGGCTGGGATGGGGCCTGCCTCTGGCTCTTGGCGCAAAGGCAGCCAGACCCGAGCATCCGGTGGTCGCCATGGTTGGCGACGGCGGGTTCGCCCATAGCTGGGCGGAGATGGAAACCATGGTTCGCTCCGATCTTCCCATCACCATCATCCTTCTCAATAACGGTATCCTCGGTTTCCAGCGGGATGCCGAGACTGTGAAGTTCGGGCGCTTCACATCCGCGTGCCATTTTGCGCCTGTCGACCATATGCAGATTGCTCAAGCCTGCGGATGCCCGGCAGTGCGTGTCGAGGATCCAGCTGAGCTCAAGGCTCATCTACAGGGTGGACTGGCAGGCAAGGGGCCGCTGTTTATCGAGGTCATGACAGATCCTGAGGCTCACCCGGCTTTGTCCTTGTTTGCCGGCCTGGATGAGGCGGCATGATGCCAGAGCCGTCTCGCATCGCCGTCGTGACAGGAGGGACGAGCGGTATCGGATTGGCGACAGCGCGAAAGCTATTGGCGGCAGGGCATTGCGTCGCCATCTTCAGTCACAGTGCTAAAACTGTGACTGACGCAACCGCCGTGCTTTCCGCGGAGTTCGGATCTGGACGGGTCTTGGGTCGAGTTGTCGATCTGTCGGATTCTGTGGCTGTTGCCAAATTCTTCGAAGAGCTCTCATCCACCTGGGGAGACGCCCAAATTCTCGTCTGCAACGCCGGGATATCGCCCAAAGGCCTAGCCGGTCCTCGGCGGTTCGAGGATATCGGGCTGGAGGAATGGAACGAAGTGCTGGCCGTGAATCTGACCGGCACCATGCTATGTTGTCAGGCAGTCGTCAGTGGAATGCGACAGGCGGGATTCGGACGCATCATTTTGATCGGATCGCTCGCTGGGCGCACACGGCCCCGCATCGCCGGTGGCGCTTACGCCGCCAGCAAGGCAGCATTGGCCGGTCTTATGCGCGCGCTTGTCGGATCGTGCGGTCCTTTCGGCATAACCGTTAATCTCGTGGCGCCTGGCAGGATCTTGACGCCCTTGACTGGCGATCCCGATACGCCAGCCAATCGGGAAGCTGTCGGACGCATTCCTTCTGCCAGATTGGGAACGCCGGAGGACATCGCCGCCTCCGTTGCCTTCCTGGCGTCGGAGGACGCGGGATTCGTTAATGGTGCAATCCTCGATATCAACGGGGGCGAATATGCGCCAGCCTAGAGCCGTCACACGGTCCGGCGCGTCCAATTTCAAGCGCTCCGGAATGGCAATGAAGCTCGACGTGGCGGCCGGCAACGAAGTCATCATCTGGACCTCCGATGCAGAGCTGTTCCTGCCGTTTAGCTACATTCTGAAGACGCAAGGCTTTATCCCGTCTCTGGCTTGCAGCGCCAAGGATGTTCTGGCTTCCTGCACGAAGCGCTCGCCGTGCACAATCCTTTTCGATTGCACGCACGAAACCCAAGATGCTGTTTCCATATGTGGCGAGATCAGGCGATCCACACATGACAACGAGGTCCGCCTGATTGCGCTTTTACGAAGCGGAGCGCAGCTGCTTCATCTGGCCTTGTTGCAAGCCGGTGTTGATGACTGCCTGTTCAGGCCGCTTTCGCCGGAGAAATTGCTAACATCTCTCAGGCAGGTGGCGGGACAGGCCATGGAAATGATCAACTCGAAAATGGTTGCGCCACCGGCTTTTGCCGACCTGGAAGTCGACGTCGACAGTCGTCGAATATATTGCAACGGTCGCGACCTTGTACTGCCACCCATCGAGTTCAATATTCTACGTCATCTGATGAAGAGGGAGGGGCAGCTCTGCAGCCGTTCCGAACTGATTGCTTCGGCTTGGCCGGCTTCCGCCGAAGTCACGCCGCGAACGGTGGATGTTCATATTGGCCGCTTGCGCAAGGCGCTGGGGGAGTGGCCTGGATATGATGCTGCCATTCGCACCGTCCATGCAGCTGGCTATGTGTTCAAGCCACGGGGCTTGCGAAAGACATAGTCAAGCACACGAATACAGTCGCTTTGTTTGGTCATTTCTGGATTTTTATTGCTTCTTTTAATTCAGTTTGATTCGGCCGCTGAGATCATCAATCACCTCGCCTGAAAGCTCCGCAGCTTCTCGAAAATCTCCGGCGCGATCTCAAACTGACGGGCCTTGCCGCGCCCCATGGAATTCTTTACGAACGTCTCCGTCAGGATCCCACGTTTCACCAATGGCTCGATTGTCTCCGTCACGCCCATGCGTGTGAGCTTCGTAATTTCCACAATATTTGAGATAGTTAGTGCCTGGTGAGCTTGGTTCATGATGTAAAGAACACTCATCATGCCGACCTGTTTCAGCCGGGATTGTGGTGTCTCATCCTCCTGCGGATGATCCATGATCTCATGCAGAATGAAGGCTGCGAACGAAAGACTGTGCCACTGCGTGGTTAGGGTACTTGTCATCTTTTTAACTGCGTTATATAAGTCAGTATAAAGTACGAACGGCGTCAGATCGTCGCCGGACGGATCGTTTGATATCGCCACATCGAAGGATCATGCTGATGAAACGCCTTCTGGTTGGAACAGTCTTCGCCATTGCCGGCTGCATCCCTCTATACCTCATTTCCGAGAGGCATGCGCGCGCCGATGATTGGGGATGTCAGGTTATCCTGTGCCTTTCCAATCCGGGTGGGCCTACACAATATGACGCCTGCCGTCCCCCGATCAACAAGCTCTGGCAGGAGCTTGCCAAGGGGCATTCCTTTCCCACCTGCAGCGGTGTCGGCTTCCGGGCATCGCGTCCTGGTTACGAGCCCTATTTCTGCAGTGACAGCTATCGCCTGGCGACACGCTATGGCGAGCGCGGCCAACAGGAGACCTGCGTTTCGCTAACCCTTTCCAAGGTTGACGGAGGCTATTGCGCCCCCGGCCGTGATGGCAGCGCTAGAGACGATGGGCTGGTGATATCGGCGCGCTGGCAGCGGGATGGCCGGCACGTACAGTGCATGGGCTATCCAACGGCGCGGCCGAATGTGCGATCCGAGCCCCATTATGTCGATGTGACCATCGACGGCGTTGGAAGCCAGCGGGTGTGGTACTGACCATGGCCGTCTCCTTTACCGATCTTGCCCAGACCTGTGCGCCGGCGATTGCGATCGAAACGCTTGCGGCGGTTGTCAGTCTCGAAAGCCAGTTCCAGCCTTTTGATATTCGTGTGGGTGAGAGTTCATCTCTTCATGAACAGCCGAAGAGCAAGGCCGAGGCGATCGAAACCGCAACGGCGCTGATGGCGGAGCATCAGGATGTCCAGCTAGGGCTTGGCGGCATTGGCATCGCCGAATTGCGCAAGCTTGATCTCAGCATCGCGGATGCGTTCGATCCATGCCTCAACCTCAAGGCAACGGCGACACTGCTCGATGGCTATTATCGTCTGGCCGTGCGCGCCGGCGCGACACGGCAACAGGCGGAGCGCGTGATGCTGCAATCCTACTACGGGCGTTCCGATCCCTCGGTCGGAAAAATGGCCCAGTATGACGATCAGGTCAAAAGCGAGGCCAAACGGCTTTCGAAAATGCTGTCGGCCATAGCGATAGGGCAGAGCATCGGGCGGCAGACAGTTCCCGAACCCCAGACCAGTGATCCGTCCTTGAACGGTGAGGAAAGGCCTTTGCCCGAACGGTCGGCGCCCCCCCCGTCTTGGGATGTATTCCATGCAGCGCGGCAATCATCTGCGCTGGTCTTCCAAAATGATCAACCGGAGCAGTCTGAATGATGTCGAGGATCAATATTCGTGCATTTGGTGTCACCGTTGCGATGGCAACTGTCCTTTCGATCGCCATGATCGAGCCAGCCTTTGCCCAGAGCGCCGGCGGTATCGAGACGGTCCTGCAGAATATCGTCACCTTGCTCACGGGCAACGTCGCCAAGCTTCTGGCGACCATCGCCGTCATCATCGTCGGCATCGCCTGGATGTTCGGCTACCTCGACCTTCGCAAGGCCGCCTATGTCGTGCTCGGCATCGGTATTCTCTTCGGTGCCTCGCAGATCGTCAGCACGATTTCCGGGGGCTAAAGATCATGGTGGAGAAGGTTTCGCTCGAGGAAGACACTCTGTTTTTGGCCTGCACCCGGCCGGCGATGATTGCCGGGGTGACGATGGAGGCCATGGGCGTCAACATTATGCTGACGACGATCCTCTACATTATTGCCGGCTCGATCGCCTATGGCCTTGTCGGTGTGGTCTTTCATTTCATCTTTCGCTCGCTCGTCAAGCATGACCACAACATGTTCCGTATCCTGATTGCCTGGATCGAAACCCGTGGTCGTTCACGCAACGGCATCTATTGGAGTGGTTCTTCGCTGACGCCGTTGAGGCTGGTGCGGCACTATGACGAAAGGGACCTTGGCCATGCCTAATATGTCCCGTCTCAAATTCCGTGAAGTCGAGCCAGAAACGTTTATCCCCTATGTCCGGCACGTGGACGAGACCGTGATCGCACTCGATTCCAGAGCATTGCTGGCGATGATCTCTTTGGAGGGCGTATCTTTCGAGACGGCCGATGCGACCGACCTGAACAGCCTGCAGCGCGACCTCAATACGCTCTACCGCAACATCGCTGACGAGCGTCTGACAATCTGGACCCATCTCATCCGGCGGCGCGACAACACTTATCCCGACGGCGAGTTCACCAATCCCTTCTCGGCAACGTTGAATGGCAAATATCGGGAGCGGATGGTGAGCGAAGACCTGTTTCGCAACGATCTCTATCTCACCCTGCTCTGGCATCCGGGCCGCGATCCGGCCGAACAGCTCGCAAATCTGCTATCACGGCTTCGCAAGCTCCAACGAGCCGCAGTCGAGCTCGATGAGGGCAGTCTGAAGCATCTGCGCGACAAGGTAGCCGATGTCACCGCGGGACTGCGGCGCTTCGCGCCGCGCGTGCTGTCGCTCTACGATCAAAACGGTATCCTGTTTTCCGAACCGAGCGAGGTGCTGCATCAATTGATCGGCGGCCGCCGTGAACCCATACCATTGACGGAAGGCAGGATCTCCTCGGCGATCTATTCCGATCGTGTAATTGTCGGACGCGAGACGGTCGAGATCCGTCATGAAGGGACAAGCCGTTACGCGGGCATGTTCGGTTTCAAGGAATATCCGGCGAGAACCCGCGGCGGCATGCTGGACGGTATTCTAACGGCACCTTTCGAACTGATCCTCACTCAGTCCTTCGCGTTCAGGTCTAAAACCGATGCCCGCACCATCATGGGCCGCAAACAGAACCAGATGGTGAGTGCGGTCGACAGGGCAGCCTCACAGATCGAAGAGCTCGATGCGGCGATGGACGAGCTGGAATCAAACCGTTTCGTGCTCGGGGAGCACCATCTGACGCTTGGGGTGTTCGCTTCCTCTGTCAAAGACCTTACTGATAATCTCGCCAAGGCGCGCTCGCATCTGACCAATGGCGGCGCGGTCGTAGCGCGCGAGGATCTAGGGCTCGAAGCTGCATGGTGGGCGCAATTGCCCGGTAATTTTCGGTATCGGGCCCGTTCCGGTGCGATTACCTCTCGGAATTTTGCAGCACTTTCTCCGTTTCATTCCTATCCTATGGGTAGGAAGGACGGCAACGAATGGGGATCGGCCGTCGCCATGCTGAAGACGGCGTCGGGCTCGCCGTTCTATTTCAATTTCCACTATGGCGATCTCGGCAACACCTTCGTCTGCGGTCCGTCGGGTGCTGGTAAGACCGTGCTTCTCAATTTCATGCTGTCGCAACTCGAAAAGCATGACCCGCACATGGTCTTCTTCGACAAGGATCGTGGCGCCGACCTCTTCGTCCGGGCTGCCGGTGGCACCTATTTGCCGCTTAAGAATGGGCTGCCGACCGGATGTGCACCGCTGAAATCCTTGGAGCTGACACCGGAAAACAAGATATTCCTAGCACGATTTATCGCCAAGCTAGCCGGCGCGGCAGTGCGCGATTTTTCGGCCAGCGATGTCAGCGATATCGCGTTGGCGATCGATGGCCTTGCCGATCTGCCGAAAGATCAGCGCACGATCGGCGCTTTGCGCACCTTTCTCAACAATACCGATCCGGAAGGGATCGCCGCACGCCTGCGTCGGTGGGAAAGAGGCGGGCCGCTTGGTTGGGTCTTCGACAACGGGGCCGATGAGATCGGTATTGGCGCCAAATTTCTCGGCTACGACATGACCGATTTTCTCGACAATGAGGAAATCCGTAATCCCTTGATGGCTTATCTTTTCTACCGTGTCGAACAGTTGATCGATGGCCGACGGATCATCATCGTCATCGACGAGTTCTGGAAGGCGTTGCAAGACGAGAGCTTTCTTGATCTTGCCCAGAACAAGCTCAAGACTATTCGCAAGCAGAACGGCCTTTTGCTGTTTGCCACGCAAAGCCCGCGGGACGCCATCAACTCACCGATCGCGCATACGATCATCGAGCAGTGCCCAACACAGGTTTTCCTGCCGAATTCCCGCGGTGATCGAGACGACTATGTCGGTGGCTTCAAGCTCACCGAACGCGAATTCGAGTTGGTCACCCGCGAACTCTCCGCCGAAAGCCGGCGCTTCATTGTTAAACAGGGTCACAACAGCGTTGTCGCCGAACTCAATCTCAACGGTTTCGACGATGAGCTCGCAATCCTCTCCGGGCGAACGGCAAACGTGGAACTTGCCGAGGCGATCCGCTTGGAGCTTAGCGATGACCGGGACGAATGGCTGCGGATATTCCAACAGAAAAGGAGTGCAAGCTGATGGCACAGAGCAAAATGATTCCCATGACAGCGATAGTACTGTTCCTTTCCTCCTACGCCGCCGACGCTCAGGGTATCCCCGTCATCGACCAGACGGCGATTGCCAAGCAGATCGAAAGCATAACCCAACTGAAATCGCAGCTCGATGCGCTGAACCAGCAACTACAGCAGGCTCAGCAGCTCTACGGTTCGCTAAACAAGCTGACCAATATGGCCGACGTCGCCAGCCTGTTGAACGATCCGTCGATCCGCAAGGCATTGCCAGGGGACTTTTCTGCCGTCGAAGGCCTGCTCAAGGGCTCGGGTTCAGGCACGCTTGGTGATGCCGCCTCAAAGTTCCTGACCGACAATTCGACCTACAAAACGAGCGCCAATGACTTTTATGCCCAGGAACTGTCACGTCTTCAGAACAAGAATGCAGGGCAGATGAGCCTCGGCCAGCAAATCTACGACGCCGCGACCAAGCGGATCGACGGGATTGATCAATTGCGCCAGCAGATTTCTTCGGCGAGCGACGCCAAGGACATTGCCGATCTGCAGGCGCGGCTGCAGGCCGAAACGGCCTTTCTCCAGACCGATATGCTCAGGATGCAGGGGTTACAGATGGTGCAGCAGGCCGAGGTTCAGGTCGATGAACAGCGCAAGGCCGAGGATTGGCGCAAGCGTATGGATACAATGGGAGCGGCACTGCAATGAAGCGTCTTATTTTTCTGACATTCCTCATCGGCTTGGCTGGCTGCTCGAAGCAGTCCGAGCGTATCTATTCGGTGGATGAGCTGATGGCCGACCAGACGCTGCTGTCGGATATCATCGCCAAATGCAGAAGCAATCCCGGGGAGTTGCGAGCCACGCCGAACTGCATGAATGCCGAGGCGGCCGATTGGAAATCCCGCCTGGAGCGCATGGGCAAAGCACTCGGAGGCTGAGGCATGTATCAGATCTTTGCCTTCGTCGATGGGCAGTTCAAGGCGCCACTGGAGAATTTCATATCGTCAGGTACGTCGAATATCGCCAGCTGGGTCACCGGCCCATTGACGGCGGCATTGACACTCTATGTCATCCTCTATGGCTTCCTGATCCTGCGTGGATCGGTCCACGAGCCGATCATGGATTTCGCCTTCCGGGCAATGAAGCTTGCCATCATCCTGATGCTCGTCAGAAATGCCGGCGAGTACCAGACCTATATCAGCAATATTTTCTTCGACACGCTGCCCAAAGAGATATCGCAGGCGCTGAACTCCGGCACGATGCCCAGCGCCTCGACCTTCGACAGCCTGCTCGACAAGGGCCAGAAGTGTGCGAAGGAAGTCTGGGCACGCGCCTCATGGCCGGTCGATATCGTCACCGGTTGCGGCGGCATACTGGTCATTGTCGCGAGCTTCATGGTCGCTGCGATCGGCTATATCGTCTCACTCTATGCACGTCTGGCGCTCGCGATCATGCTCGCCCTCGGCCCAATCTTTGTTGCGCTCGCCATGTTTCAATCGACGCGCCGGTTTACCGAAGCCTGGATCGGACAGCTCGCCAATTTCGTGATCCTGCAGGTGCTGGTCGTGGCGATCGGCTCGCTGCTGATCACCTGCATCGACGCGACCTTCATGGCGATCGAAGCCTATAGCGATGTGTTGATGCGGCCGGTCGCGCTCGGCGCCATTTGCCTTGCCGCCCTCTACGTCTTCTACCAGCTTCCAGGCATTGCTTCGGCACTTGCCGCAGGCGGGGCGTCGCTCACCTACGGCTATGGCGCGGCACGCGACGCGCATGAAGGCACGCTTGCCCGAGGTGCTACCTACATGGCGCGAGCGACCGGTCGGGGTGCACGTGCCGTTGGCCGCAGCTTTCGTTCCGAAAGAACCGACTGATGTGGAACTTCAAGCAAACAACAAAATGGCTGGTTCAGAATGATCCGAATATTCGTGCTTTTTTGCGTGGCGTCAACGCTCGGCGGCTGCGCGTCACTTTCCTATCCCCTGCCCAAATGCGACGGCTATTCGCGCCGACCACTCAATCGCGCTATGTGGCAATGGGACGGCGATAGTCGGTCCATGCCGCAACCTCCTAACTCTTCACCAGCACTGTCCGGCGGCAAGCCACCTGCCTATGTCGAGGCAGAGCCGGATATCGTTCCCGCCGCCTTCGCGCATTTCGATGTCGGCAATTCCTATCGTCCATGCGGAGGGCCGCGGTGATGGTGACGACGGACAGTCTCAAGGCTTATTTCGACAAGGCCCGGCGGTTCGATCAGGACCGCATGATCCAGATGGAGCGTTCGGTTCGGATTGCCTGGTTCGTAGCCACCGCGGCCGGTGTTCTTGCGGCGATTTCGACCGTAGCTATCGCAGGCTTGACACCGCTGAAGACGGTCGAGCCCTTTGTCGTGAGAGTCGACAATGCCACCGGCATTGTCGATGTCGTTTCGGCACTCACGTCGACCGCTGGCACCTACGACGAAGCGGTGACCAAATATTTTGCCGCCCGCTATGTTCGTGCCCGCGAGAGTTATGTCTGGAGCGAGGCGGAGGAGAATTTTCGCACGGTTTCGCTACTCTCAACGGCGCCGGAACAGACCCGCTTTGCCGCGATTTATCGCGGCGGCAATCCGGATTCCCCGCAAAATATCTACGGCCGCGGTGCCACATCGCGGATCAGCATTGTTTCCATCTCGCTGATCAACGCCAAGGTAGTCTCCGTTCGTTATATGCGCACCATTACCCGCGGCGACGAGACCCATACGACCCATTGGGTAGCAACGCTTACCTTCGCCTATGTGAACGCTCCAATGTCCTCGACCGATCGGCTGGTCAATCCGCTCGGCTTCGTCGTCAGCGACTATCGATCCGATCCGGAGGCCATCAATTGAAATATCTGAAACGTCATTGTTTGATCGCTCTGTTGCTGACCGCCGGCTGGTCATCGGCAACCCTTGCGTTGGAAACGCCGCGCGGTGCGCCCCAGGACAGCCGCATCCGCTTCGTCGACTATCAGCCTTATAATATCACCAGGGTCGTAGGCTCGTTGCGTTCCTCCGTCCAGGTGGAGTTTGCCGCCGATGAGGAAATCGCCCATGTGGCGCTTGGTAACACGGTCGCCTGGGAAGTGGCACCAGCCGGCAATATCCTCTTCCTGAAGGCGCGAGAGAACCAGCCGGTCACGAACATCTCGGTGGTGACGACGCGCCGCGATGGTTCGACGCGCAGTTACCAGATGGAGCTGACGGTCCGCGACGGTCCGGTCGCCGGCGGCCAGGACACCTATTTCTACGTCAAATACCGCTATCCTGCCGATGACGCGGAACGCCGGCGCCAGGAGGCAACTGCACGAGCGCGGGCGGCGCAAGCGGGACAAGCCGACACGGTACTGGCTTTGCATGAGCAATATGGGCCGCGCAACTGGCGCTATACGGCGCAAGGGTCGGCGGAGCTTGAGCCGCAGGCCGTTTATGACAACGGCAAGATCACCACCTTCGCCTTCACCGGCAATCAGGAAATGCCGGCAATCTATATGGAAAACTCCGACGGCACGGAGAGCCTGGTGCCGAAGTCGGTGGATGGCGATCTCGTGCTCGCTCATGCGATCAGCCGCAAGTTTATCCTGCGGCGGGGAGGGGACGTGCTCTGCATCTTCAACGAAGCCTACGATCCAGTGGGCATCGATCCCGACACCAATACGACATCGCCTTCGGTGGAGCGTGTCATGAAAGCGCAGGCGGCAAGTGCCGCAACAGGAGGCGGTCATGGCGGATGAGACGGAAGACCGTATCCCAGGTGAACGCGCCGAGACGGATGTCAATCCGCGAACCGAGGCCAGTCCATTCCTGAAGCGTGGCGCCGTGGTTCTGGCGATGGTCGCCTTTGTTGGATTTTCGCTGTGGTCGATGCGTGACGGGCAAAAGGCCGAGCCAACCCAGCCCGAACATGTCGTCATTCGCCAGACGGCCGACTTCGAGCCGGCGAAGGAAGAGGTAAAGACGGCTGCACCGCTTCCCGAGGTGGTGCTACCAACGCCTGCGCCAAAGGAGCAGGCCACACCCGCCGAGGACACTTTGCTGGACTCCGCCCGCCGCGCGCCGGTGATGGCCTATAATGGACAGCAGTCCTCATCGCAGCGCCGTGACACTGCAGCTGCCGTATCGCAAGACCCCGGCTCCAATTATCTACCTGTTCCGGGCAGCCTTGGGGGCTCCCAACCTGAAACCGAGGATCAGCGTTTCAACAGGATGTTGACGCCGACCCATCTGGAAGGGTCACGCGCCGGCACGCTCGGCAATCGCGACTTCATCGTAGCGATGGGAACTTCCATTCCCTGCGTGCTGGAGACGGCGCTCGCCTCCGACCAGCCGGGCTTTGCCAGCTGCGTCATCAACCGCGATGTGCTTTCCGACAACGGCCGCGTGGTTCTCATGGAGAAAGGAACCCAGATCGTCGGAGAATATCGAGGCGGCTTGAACCGCGGCCAGAAGCGTCTGTTCGTGCTTTGGAACCGGGCAAAGACGCCAAAAGGTGTGATTATTACACTCGCCTCGCCCGCAACCGACGCACTCGGGCGGGCGGGCATGGATGGCTATGTCGACACGCATTGGTTGGAGCGCTTCGGCAACGCCATCCTGCTCTCCATCGTCGGCGACGCGTCGACCTATGCCGGCAGCCGGCTGCAGGATAGTGACGTTCAAGCGCAGAATACGACGACGGCTGGCCAGCAGGCAGCAGCGACCGCCGTCGAACAATCTATCAATATTGTGCCGACATTGACAAAGCATCAGGGCGAACTCGTCTCGATCTTTGTCGCCCGCGATCTTGATTTTTCCGGCGTCTATAGCCTGCGTGTCACCGAACCCCGCAACAGGATCCTCGATCGGGCGGTATTGGGGGATTTCAGGCCCCGATCGACGCTTGTCACGAAGTAGGGCGGAAGATGGCGGAAGCTTCAGATGCTGGTGTCGTGCGTGAATTGCTTTTGCCACTGTCTCGCTTCCTAAAGGATACGTCGCTCTATGAGATCGTCATCAACCGCCCGGGTGAAGTCCTGACCGAGGGAACGAAGGGATGGCAGCACCACGCACTGCCGGATCTTAGCTTCGAGAAGCTCATGCGTCTGGCCCGGGCCATTGCAAGCTATTCGAACCAGGCAATCGACGAGGTCCGGCCGGTCTTGTCGGCCACCTTGCCAGATGAAGAGCGGATTCAGGTCGTTGTTCCGCCGGCAACGACCAAGGGCACGGTCAGCGTCACGATCAGAAAGCCGTCGTCAGTGACGCTGACGTTGGATGATCTCGAAGAGGGTGGATTATTTTCCAATGTCTCCTCGCTGAACCGTCATGTCGAATCCTCCGATGCGAAGTTGGACAAGATCCTTAAGGCAGGCAATTACGCGACGTTTCTGCGTGCGGCGGTTCTTGCGCGCAAGAACATCATCATCTCGGGCGCGACCGGATCGGGCAAGACCACCCTGTCGAAGGCATTGATCCGGCATATCCCGGAGCACGAGCGGATTATCTCGATCGAGGATACGCCGGAGTTGGTCATCCCACAGCCCAATCACGTCAGGCTTTTCTATTCGAAAGGAGGGCAGGGGCTGGCGAAAATCAGCGCGAAAGATCTGCTCGAATCGTGCCTCAGGATGCGACCCGATCGCATTCTTTTACAGGAGCTGCGCGACGGTTCGGCCTTCTACTACATCCGCAATGTCAATTCAGGACACCCTGGATCGATCACAACGGTGCATGCCGATTCTGCGGCGCTAGCATTCGAGCAACTGACGTTGCTCGTGAAAGAGTCGGAAGGAGGTCGCGACCTCGAGCGCAACGATGTTCGTAGTTTGCTCAAGGTCGCAATCGATATCATTGTCCAGTGCAAGCGGGTCGACGGGCGGTTTCGGGTGAACGAGATTTACTTTGAGCCATGATCGAGCGCAGAGATGTTTAGTCCCGGCATTTTACTTTGTTCACTTCAGCCGCGGTTCGTTGTGAACGGCAAAATGGCTGAAAAGGACATGAAACTTAACAGCCGCACTCGCCTTTCGAAACGACGACATCACAATCAATGCCTCCGGAAGGGCGAACCATCCTACATTCGATCGTGGGGTGCTCTGTGTTGCTATCGAGGCTCTCGTGCAACTGTCATGATCAAGTTCCCACCGCCGCATCTTTCCTTTCCACCTTCGACATCGCCAAATACTCGCCCTTCAGCCGCATGTGACACCAGCAGGCGAAGGCGGAGCTGGCGAAGGCCAGGCTTTCGCCGATAGCTAGGCGGTTGTTGGAGTTGCTGAGCAGCGTCAGTGAGAAGAAGAACAGGCAGACGGAATAGGCGTGCCAGGCGGCGCGGGGGATGATGGCGGCCTTGTAGGCGCGCCAGACCGCCCGGATGAAGATCGCGAGCATAAAGGCCATTATGGCGGCGCCGAACAGGCCGTAGCGCACCAGGATTTCCAGATAGCCGTTGTGCAGCAGCGTATACTGGATATGCGAATAACGCGTCTGATACCAGCGCTCCAGCCAGCGGTTGCCCCAGCCAAAGACCGGTGCGGAGGAGAAGACTTCCCAGCTGTTCGACCAGAGCTGCAGCCGCTCGTCCATCGGTACCGGCGTGTCGGTGGAACCGATGGTGCTTGTCACTGTGCCACCCAGGTCATGACCGCCGGTGACGCTTTCCAGCATGGCGATGGTCGCCGACACGGTCGGGCCGGCCGTCTTGTCGAGATTATGGCGCGCGGTGTAGATGCCGGCGACGAGCAGGACCGCGGCAACGGCGATGACGATGGTACCGAGCTTCAGGCGCAGATAGCTCAGAGCCACCAGCGCCAGTAGCGGCAGGGTGATGCTGAGTGCCAGCCAGACGCCTTTCGACTTGGCGCCATAGATCGCGATGAAACAGAGACCGACGATGAAGGGCGAAACGATATAAGCAAAGCGCGCGATCCTGCGGTCGCTCGACTTGTCCGTCAGATAGTGCAGCAGCCAGAACAGCGTGAAGATCACGATCATGCCGCAGGCGACGGCGCCGTGGATCTGGTTGTTCATGATCAGTGGCTTTACGGTTTCGCCGGCAAAAACCTCACGGAAATGCTGCGTGGCAATCAGCATCGCGAGGGTCGCGGCGAAATAGGCGGCGATGATCTTTTCGAACAGCGGTTCGTAGAGCAGGACCGCAATGCCGAGGATCGGGAAGAAAAAGGGAAAGGCATAAAGCCAGTCGGAGGCGCCGATATCGTGTTCGGGCGTCAGCCAATAGGTGATGCCGAAGCGGGTCATGACATAGGCACCCCAGCCCATGCACAGCCAGCCGATCCAATCGGTTCGGGGCCGCACCGGTGCCTTCAGATAGTAATAGAGCGCGATCAACGAGAGCAGGGCGACGGCATAGCGGTAGGCGTCGCTTTCCACAAGCGTAGCGGATGCGACGAGAATCCAGAGCAGGCTCCCAAAGATCGCCACCGGCTGCGCCATGATGCCTGTGGTCATCTTGCCGGCGATAGCCCCGGCTGCGGGATCAGCATGCGGTTTCTTCGCGCGCAAGTCGTCCAATGGTATCTCCGCCTTCGTCCACGTTCGATTCGTCTGGTATGCCGGAGCATTCACGACAGCCAGTAGGGCTGTAAAGGGGCATGAATACGGCATTTCGGCGGTCTTGCACCTGCCATGCCTTTTTCTGCCTGAGTCTTGTTAATGGGTCACACCATCGCTGCGAACGACTTTCAGTGCCGTTAGGATGATGATCTTGAGGTCGAAGAAGAAGGAACGCCGCTGTAGATAGTCCTCGTCCAGCGCCACTTTCTGCGGGATCGGCAGCTCGTCGCGGCCGTTGACCTGCGCCCAGCCGGTGAGACCCGGCAGCAGGGCGTCGACGCCGCGCTCGGTGCGTAGAGCAATCAGGTCATGCTGGTTGAAGAGAGCCGGGCGAGGGCCGACAATGCTCATTTCGCCCTTTAGGATGCACCATAGCTGCGGCAGCTCGTCCAGGCTGGACTTGCGCAGGAAGGAGCCGATCGGCGTCAGATAGGCGTCGGCATCCTTCAGGAGGTGCGTCGCGACCGCGGGCGTGTCGGTCCGCATGCTGCGAAACTTCGGCATGTGGAAGATCTGGTTTCGTCGGCCGACCCGGTTCGACCAGTAAAGAATGGGGCCGGGGGAGGTCAGCCGCACGGCGACCGCGACGATCAGGATCGGGATGGAAAAGACGACGACAGCCGCAAAGGCGGCGAGGAAGTCGAAAAGGCGCTTGGCGATCGTATAGGGCATCGTCTCTGATGGTTTTACCGGCGCTGGTTTCGCAGCGTCGGTGATGGTTTCTGCGCTGTCCATGTCATATCAGGCATTTCTGCACAATCGTTCGGAGCACGAATTTTGCTGGGCTTGTCCCGCAAGGGCGCCTTGTTTCTCAGGAAGATAATGTGCGAAGCATGGCCTGAGCGGACGCATGGGCGTCATTGAGGGACGATGGGCGCATGATCCTGGTTACGGGTGCAACGGGTTTTGTCGGGCAGGCGCTTTGTGCCGAGCTTGCCAGGCGACAAATGGATTATCGTCCGGTCAGCCGTGCACCAAAGCCGGGTTTCGTAGCCATGGGCACGTTCGACGGCGCGACCGATTGGGCGAGAGCGCTTGCGGGCGTCGAAACCGTCGTGCATCTGGCGGCGCGCGTT
Source organism: Rhizobium rhizogenes NBRC 13257 (assembly GCF_000696095.1). Classification (GTDB taxonomy): domain Bacteria; phylum Pseudomonadota; class Alphaproteobacteria; order Rhizobiales; family Rhizobiaceae; genus Rhizobium; species Rhizobium rhizogenes. Next base: position 197,671 of record NZ_BAYX01000013.1, read on the forward strand.
CACGTGATGAACGATACTTCGTCCGATCCGCTCGCCGCCTTTCGCGCCGCCAATGTCGATGCCACGGTCAATCTGGCCCGTCAGGCCGCACGGGCCGGCGTCAAGCGCTTCATCTTTCTGAGCTCGATCAAGGTCAATGGCGAGGCAACTGTTCCAGGTCAGCCTTTCAGGGCATCCGATACGCCGCATCCGGAAGATCCCTATGGCCAGTCCAAGCGCGAGGCGGAGGAGGTGCTCCTTGCCATCGGTGCTGAGACAGGCATGGAGATCGTCGTCATCCGCCCGCCTCTTGTCTACGGGCCGGGCGTGAAGGCGAATTTCGCCAGCCTGATGAAATGGGCCGGGCGGCCGTTTCCCTGGCCTTTCGGGCTCGTCACCAACCGTAGATCACTGGTCTTCGTCGGTAATCTCGTCGATTTCATCCTGCTCTCGGCGCATCATCCGGGCGCGGTAAACCGGGTGTTCCTGATCAGCGACGGTGCAGATCTTTCCATTGGCGAGTTGATCGGCAAGCTGTCCACCGCAATGGGGCGGAAGGCTCTGCTGCTGCCTATCCCGCCGGGCCTGCTCGAAGGGCTGGCGGCGCTGCTCGGCCGTCGTGCGGCGGCACAACGCCTTCTTGGGTCGTTGCAGGTCGATATCGGCGAGACCATGGCGATCACCGGCTGGTCGCCGCCCTATTCAGTTGATGAGGGGCTGCGATTGACCGTCGCTGCATCCTCGAGGGATCATTAAGCGACGCTTACAGGCTCCAGACCGCGTGCCCGACGAGCCGCGGGTTGTCTTGCTCCAGCGCCGCCTTCACGTCGACCACCACGCCGTTCTCGCCCAGGAGGTTGAGAATCTCCGCCGCGCCGTCGACAAGATAGGATTTGTGCGGCACGGCAAGCACGATGGCGTCGAGTTCACCGAAATCGTCGAGTGCCGCCAGCCGCACGCCATATTCCTCCTCCGCCTCGCCATGGCTGGCCATCGGGTCGTGCACCAGCGGCTTGATGCCGAACTGGTGCAGCTCGCGGATGATGTCGGGGACGCGGCTGTTGCGCAGATCCGGCACGTTTTCCTTGAAGGTCAGGCCGAAAATGCCGATCCGGGCGCCGTTGATCGGCTTTTGCGCCGAAACCAGCATCTTGATCAGCTTCTGGGCGATGAAGGCGCCCATGCCGTCATTGATGCGGCGGCCGGAGAGGATGACTTCGGGGTGGTAGCCGAGCTCCTCAGCCTTGGCGGTGAGATAATAGGGGTCGACGCCGATGCAGTGGCCGCCGACGAGGCCCGGCGTAAATGGCAGGAAATTCCATTTCGTCCGCGCCGCCTTCAGGACGTCGGAGGTGCGGATATCCATCTTTTCGAAGATGATCGAGAGCTCGTTCATCAGGGCAATGTTGAGGTCGCGCTGGGTATTTTCGATGACTTTAGCGGCTTCCGCCACCTTGATGCTGGGCGCCTTATGGATGCCGGCCTCGACCACCGTGCCATAAACAGCGGCGATCCTCTCCAGTGTCTCCTCGCTGTCGCCGGCGACCACCTTCACGATGCGCTCGAAGGTGTGCTCCTTGTCGCCGGGGTTGATCCGCTCCGGCGAATAGCCGAGGTGGAAATCCTCGCCCTGGCGCAGGCCGGAGACTTCGGCGAGCACGGGGCCGCAGACGTCCTCGGTGACGCCGGGATAGACGGTTGATTCATAGACGACGATGCCGCCCTTCTTCAGGGCCTTGCCGACGGTGCGCGAGGCGGAAATCATGGGGCGCAGATCCGGCTGCCGGTTGCGATCGATCGGTGTCGGAACGGCGACGATGAAGATGTCGCGGTCGCGCAAGTCTTCGATGTCGCTGCTGATGTGCAGCCCGCTTTCCTTCAGACGTTCCGGCGAGATCTCGCGCGTATCGTCTTCTCCCGCTTTTAGGGCCGCGACGCGGGACGCCTTGATATCGAAACCAACGACATCGGGAAATTTTCCGGCCAGGGCAATCGCGACGGGCAGCCCGACATAACCCAGGCCGATCACGGCAATTTTTTCGCTCAATACACTCTACCTCGAACAATCGACCTGAATTAGCGCATATCCGAGCCGCGTGTCAGCGCAAATCTTTGCAGTACCGTGCCAATTCAGGTGCATGTCAGATCAATGTGAATATCAGGCGGAGGCTTTGCAATAGGCGGATCGGCGAAGCGCTGCCGTATGTCGCCCGGCACCTTGAGGCGGCCGAATAAAATGGAGGCCCCAGGTGTTTGCTGCTCGTTCCTCCCAAGGAGATCTTAAATCATGAGCAATTTCAATAGGGCTACCGCAGACGAGCGCGCAACCCGCTATGACCCTTTCACCATTGCGCTGCACTGGCTGACCGCACTCCTGGTGCTGACACTGTTTGTGATGGCGCAGGTCTGGGATTTTGCCGATCGCGGCACGCCCCTGCGTCTGGGGCTGATTTCGCTACATGTCTCGCTCGGCATCCTGCTTGCCGTCGTCCTTGTCCTGCGCATCGTCTGGCGCCTCCTGACGTATCGGCGCACGGCGCCCGCCGTCTCCGGGCTTCAGCATGTGGCCTCGACCCTCGTGCACCTCGTTCTCTATGCGCTGATGATCTCGCAGGTGTCCTATGGGTTCCTGATGCGCTGGGCGTCTGCGAGCGACCCGGAATTCTTCGGTCTGTTTTCCATCCCGCCCTTTGTCATCGTCGATCCGGCAACGCGGCGTCTGTTCAGCGAGCTGCACAGCGCCACCGCCTGGGCGATCATCGCTATCGCCGGCATACATGCCGTCGCAGCCCTCGTGCATCATTATGTGCTGCGCGACCGTGTACTTGCGCGGATGATGCCGGCGCGCTGATAGGTGCTTTTGGTCGCATCTATCGAAACTTTTTGCTCGCATGCTTATTTAGTATCCTGAGACATGTTTTCTCGGAATGCGTGGTTCGTTATGCGTAACAAATATCTGAAGCAATTATATGCCCGACGTACGGAGCTGGAATCCAAGCTCGAGCTGCATATAGCGCGCTATTGTTTTGGCGACGGAGAGATCGAGGATGGCACCGAGGCGGATTTGAAAGAAAGGATCCGCGAGGTGTCCGACGAGATCGCCGCGTTGGAACAGGGGCATAATAGCTAGACATCATCTTCGTTTCCGCGTGATAAGGATCCATACTCTCTGATGGATCGCAGCGGAGACGAGGTTGTCGATGAAGCCGAGCCTGCCCACCCTTCTGAGCATTAATGGCGGCTATGTCGATACCGCCGGCTTTCTGGCCCTGCATGGCCTGTTTACCGCCCATGTCACTGGTAACTTCGTTACCTTCGCCGCCGCGATGGTGCTGGGAACCTCGGGCGCTGCAGCCAAGCTGCTGGCGCTGCCGGTCTTCTGCATGGTCGTGATCCTTGCCCGTCTGCTCGGCGGCGAGCTGTCTCGGCGCAATTTGCCGGTGCTGCCGGTGATCCTGATGCTGAATTTCCTGCTATTGGCGCTTGCCGCTGTCTTTACCCTTAGCTTCGGCCCCTTTGTTAGCGGCGACGGCTGGCAGGCGATCCTGACGGGAATGACCCTGGTGTCGGCGATGGCCGTTCAGAACGCCTTGCACCGCGTTCATCTCGGCACGGCGCCGCCGACGACGATGATGACAGGGACGACGACGCAGATCATGATCGATATCGCCGATCTCCTGCGCGGGGTAGAGCCCGAAGCGAAGGCCGCCGCCAAGGCGAGGCTTGGCCGGATGGGGGCGACGCTTGGCGGCTTTGTCTTTGGCTGTGCCGCAGCGGCCCTGCTTTTCATGTTGATCGGCGTCGCATGTTTCATCGTGCCGCCGGTTCTGGCACTCGCTGGAATTCTGTTGCATGCAGGCAGGGTGGCGGCAAGGCCGGTTTAGGCATTGCTCTGTCTATCTACCATTGCCTGACTATTATTCGGCCGAGCACGAAATGTTCAACGCGCGAATGTGCACTCGTGTCCTGTGTGTGCTGGCGTTGTCTTTAAGGCATTGCGTCACGGATATGAGCCTATTTCTGCGATGCCAGACACAAATTCAATCAACCGCCACAGCCAACATAGCCGGCGTAGCAGGCTTGAACCACTCGACGTGCCGAGGCGAAAATATCGTTGTCGTCGCCGGCCATCTATATGCCGCGAAAAATAGTGTCATAGTGATCACCACCGCTGACGCAATGCCCTCAGAAGCATTAGGCTCGATCGTCACTTCACCGTCACGCTAGACCCTTGCTTTCTGAGTTGGTCACGCGCGCGTCGGCCCGGAATGCTTCCATTCCGATCTCATGTAGTTGACGATATTGCGCCGTACCTAGCGGAATCCGGCTTGCCTCGATCAGAGCGCCGAGCAGGAATGCGCGATCGGCTTTTCTCAAGCCAGCCTTGATGATCAATCCGCCGAAGATGATCTTGTCGCGCGTTTCGCGCTTGCGATCGTTCGTCATGTCACGCTGCCGCCTTCGTTCGAGAAATAAAATTCGTTGATGAAGCCTCTTAAGCGGATGCGCCGGTCGCCCTTTTTTCGTCATCGCGAAATCGCGCCGCGATCTCGGCAAAGGCGGTGTTGAGCTCGGTGTCGGGAATGTCCAGTTCGGCGAGGCCGGCTTTCAGTGCCGCGCGAACAAAGCGTTCGTTGGCCTTCGCAACCATGTTCTCGCGTTTCTCCTTGAGCAGTTCGATCTGTGTGTCGATCTCGGAGACCTTGGTTTTTGCACGCATGGCTGTCCTTTCTTTCATCAGGGTCGAGTTTGATGGCATCTTTTATACTGAATTAAATACGGTAGTCAAATCAGGTCGAATAATGTAGGAAAATGGAATGCATCTTTGAAAATTGCCTCTTCATAGGTCTTTTCGCCAAATACCTCGATATCTGCCGCAGTATCGACGTGCTTGAAATAAGGGAGTCAAATTTGGCTATTATGTTTTTGAGAGTGAAATCGATTAGCCGCGGAGCGGGACACAACGTCGTCTCGGCTGCTGCCTATCGTCATCGCGCCAAGATGATGGATGAACAGGTGGGTACTAAGTTCCGCTACACCGCAGGGGCGGACGAACTCGTCCATGAGGAACTCGCTCTGCCTGACGACACGCCGGCATGGTTGCGAATTGCGATCGACGGACGATCGGTTGCCGGCGCCAGCGAAGCGCTTTGGAATGCGGTCGATTATTTCGAGACCCGGCGTAATGCACAATTGGCCCGCGAGATCATCCTTGCGCTTCCAAACGAGCTCAGCAGGAAGGAGAATATCGCCCTGGTGCGCGACTTCGTTCGCGAGAATTTGGTGTCGCGCGGGATGGTGGCCGACTGGGTCTATCACGACAAGAAGGGTAATCCGCACGTCCACGTCATGACCACGCTACGTCCACTGACAGCGGACGGATTCGGGCCGAAGGGAGTCGCTGTCGTCGACGACAGCGGTGAGCCATTGCGCCTCAAAACCCCCGACATGCCGAAAGGAAAAAACATTTACCGTCCGTGGGCGGGCAACAAGGCAACGATGGAGGAGTGGAAGCTTGCCTGGGCTGAAACGGTAACGCACCATCTGGCACTTGCCGGCCACGATATCCGCATAGACGGCCGCTCCTACGAGGAGCAGGGGTTGCGGGGAATGGGGCAGCGCCATCTCGATCCTGTCCGTACGGCGCGTCTGCGCAAAGGTGCCGATGTCTATTTTGCCCCGGCAGCATTGGCGCAGCGTTACGAGAGGGCGGATCGTCTCGCCGCCGACCCCGGCCTACTGCTTAGGCAACTCAGCAATGAGCGCTCGACTTTCGATGAAACCGAGATCGCCCGCGCCCTGCACCGCTATGTTGATGATCCAATCGTCTTTGCCAATATCCGCGCGAAACTGATGGCCTCGGATGATTTGGTGATGCTGCGGCCGCAGCAGATGAGTGCGGAAACTGGTGGGGTCGAGCGGCCGGCAGTCTTCACTACGCGCGCGACGATCAGGACCGAATTCCATATGGCACGGTCGGCATTCAACCTCTCGAACATCGGTGGCTTTGCGGTATCGTCATCCCAAGTTGATGCTGCGATGGTTGAATTTGAAGCAACACTCGGCAAGGTCATCCGCCTGGACGCCGAACAGGTGGATGCGGTCCGGTATATCACAGCTGACAGCGGCATTGTCGCAGTCGTCGGTATTGCGGGTGCTGGCAAATCGACATTGCTGAGTGTGGCACGCATCGCCTGGGAAGGAGAAGGCAGACGCGTCCTCGGAGCAGCGCTCGCCGGCAAGGCGGCGGCGGCATTGAATGATAGCTCCGGGATCCGCTCGCGTACGATTGCCGCTTGGGAGCTTGCCTGGGAAAACGAACATGACCTGCTGCAGAAAGGCGACGTGTTGGTTCTAGACGAAGCTGGCATGGTATCGTCGGAACAGATGGCGCGTCTTCTCAAACGCGTCGAGGATGCCGGCGCGAAAGCGGTTCTTGTCGGCGACGCGATGCAACTCCAGCCGATCCAGGCGGGAGCTTCCTTCCGTGCCATCGTCGAGCGCATCGGCTTTGTCGAATTGGTCGGCGTTCGCCGCCAGAGACACGAATGGGCTCGAGATGCATCTCGTCTGTTTGCCCGTGGAAAGGTCGAGGAAGCCTTGAGTGTCTATAGCGCCCATGGCCATCTCCTCGAAAGTGACACGCGGAACGATGCGGTTCAACGGATCGTCTCCGACTGGGCCAACGCTCGCAATGATGCCATTGCCAAGGCAGAGGTTGAAGGTCGTAAGTTGCGTGGCGACGAGTTGATGGTTCTCGCCCACACCAATAACGATGTGAGACGCCTCAACGACGCGATCCGCGCGGTTATGTTGCATCAGGATGTGCTCGGGGAGGGTCGGTCGTTTCGCACCGAGCGCGGCAAACGTGAGTTCTCCGTGGGCGACCGGATCATCTTTCTGGAAAATGCGCGGTTCGTCGAACCCAGGGCCCCTCATCTAACTGTTCAGCATGTCAAGAACGGCATGTTTGGAACGGTGATATCGACAGCGGATCGGGGTGGAAGACCATTCCTTTTCGTTCGGTTGGATAATGGTCGGGACGTTATGTTTGCGGAAGACACTTATCGCAATGTTGACCATGGCTACGCCGCAACGATTCACAAGACCCAAGGATCGACCTTCGACCGCGCTTTCGTGCTGGCAAGCGGGATGATGGACCGACACCTGACCTATGTTGCCATGACGCGTCATCGCGAGCGTGTCGATCTTTATGCGGCAATGGAAGATTTTCAGCCAAAGTTGGAATGGGGCAAGACGGCACGTGTCGAACATGCCGCCGGCATCACCGGCGAGCTTGTTGAAACTGGGCTTGCGACGTTTCGCAAGCAGGACGATGCCGGTCCTTCTCCTTATGTTGACGTCAAAACGGGCGATGGAACCACGCATCGCCTTTGGGGCGTCAGTCTGCCCAAGGCGCTTGAGGATGCCGGCGTGAGGATCGGCGATACCGCGACCCTGCGCAAGGATGGAACCGAAAAAGTTATCGTTAAAGTGCCTGTCATTGATGAGGAAACGGGCGCGAAGCACTTTGAGGCTCGTGTTGTCGAACGCAATATCTGGACAGCGTATTCAATTGAAAAGGCCGAGGATCGGATGGAGCAGCTTGCCACCGAACATCACCGGCCGGCGCTCTTTGCGCAACTAGTCGAACGGCTGTCGCGCTCCGGCGAAAAGACGGCGACGCTCGATTTCGAAAATGAGGCGTCTTATCGATCCGTGGCTTTCGACTTCGCTCGGCGGCGCGGCATCGACACCATCGCGGATTATAGTCACGCCGTCGAGGCGCAGACTGAGCGGCTATCCAGTTGGCTTGCCGAACAACGTGATCACGTGGTGCGGCTCTGGCAGCGGGCAAGCGTTGCTTTCGGTATCGCGATCGAAACTTCGGGTCGAAATACCGCTATTCACGCAACACAGCACAAAAACGCATTGCCCGCTTCGGTCGCGGATGCTTCCGATCTACTGCCCGCAGTGAAATCCTTTACCCGATCGATTGCGGAAGATGCGCGTCTTGCCCAACTGGCATCTCCTCAATGGAAGGAACGAGAAGCGATCCTGCGTCCGCTGCTTGAGCGAATCTATCGTGAGCCAGATAGAGCGCTTTCCCGTCTGAACGAACAATCATGGAACCTCGCATTGGATCCAGGCATCATGGCGGACCGGTTGTCACGCTCTCCGCAAAGCCTAGGTGCGTTGCAGGGCAGCAACACGCTGATCGACGGCCGCGGTGATCGAGCGAAGAGGGCCGCCGCCTTGGCCGCGGTGCCCGAATTGGCGGCTCTTGCACGGGCGCACGCAACCGAGTTTCGCAAGCAGGCGGATCGGTTCGACGGTCGCGAACGAAGGCGTCGGTTGCGTATGGAGATTGCGGTGCCAGGCCTTTCCGACAATGCGAAAAGGCGACTTGCTGAGGTCGAGGCGGTCCGGCAGAAGAATGGGCAGGAAGCAAACCGCACAGTATTGCGCATTGCCGCGGAGGATCGTTTCGTTGTTCAGGAGATCAAGGCGGTGAGTGAAGCCTTGAGCCGCCGGTTCGGATGGAATGCCTTTACGGAAAAGACTGATCAGCTCGCAGAGCGCGATATCGCGATGGGCATGCCGGAAGCGATTGGCAAGGAAAAGCGGACCGAGTTGATCGCGATATTTGCTGCTGTCAAACGCTTCGCCGCCGAGCATCAGCTCGCTGAGCAACGGGATCCTTCCAAGATCGTTGCCGCGGCCACCTCCGACGACCTCAACAGCATACCTGCGATGTTGCCGGCGGTTACAAAATTCAAGGCAAGCCTCGATGAAGAGGCACGGGTGCGCGTGAGCGAGACTGCGCATTACAAAAAGGCAAGAGCAGCACTCGCTGCCGCCGCGTCCGTGATCTGGCGCGACCCCGCAGCCGCCGTGGCGACAATCGAAGATCTGGTGCGCAAGCAGGTCGACCCTGAGCGTATTGCGCGTGCCGTTGCCACAGAACCAACTGCCTATGGCCCTCTACGCGGTAGTGGCAGGACGATGGATAGGCTGCTCGCCGGTGGTCGCGAGCGCAGGCAAGCGCTGCAGGCGGTTGACGCAGTTAGTGCTGATATTCACTCTCTCGGTCGATATTACTTGAGCGCTTTTGAGAACGAAAAATCGGCGGTCGTGATCGAGCGGGGGCGGATGGCAGTCCCTATTCCAGCGTTGACAAGAATTGCCCAGACTGAGCTGCGTCACATCACGTCCGAGACGGAGAAGAACCCGCGTGAGTTGGCACGACTGGTCCGGTCGTTGTCACCGGACGTCCGGCAGGAATTTTCTCTTGTCAGCAAGGCACTTGATGCTCGCTTCGGACCGGGTGCAATTTCACGCAACGAGGCTGGTGTTGCCAACATGGTCTCAAAGTCTCAGCAATCGGCCTTCAAAGCCCTCCTTGGGCAATTGCGCACAGTTCAGCGTGCCGTCGCCATAGATAGGGCAGAAGAGATTATCGCCGAGCGCCAACGTCGAACGATCAGCCGTGCCCGCGGTGTTGATCGCTGAGAATGTGCGGAGATGTTAAAGGGAAACGACAGGCTCATATCCGGGTCCGTTGTCGAGGAGCCGCCTTCGGGTAGTGCAACGGAAGCGAAGATGCGGGTTGTCCGGCTGGTGATGAGTGGTGGCGAGATAGCGACAGGCCTGAATGCCGGTTTTGGATCGGCCTGTTTCTCCCTAAATTTTTCTTGCCTTGCAACTCGTCCAGAGGTCTCTAATTCTAGGCGTCGGATCAAGCACGATCTTGCATGCTTGGGCAGTACATCGTTGAGAAGGGATGGCTATGGCAGGGGAAACGGTTCTTGTGGTCGGAGGCGCCGGCTATATCGGCTCGCACACATGTCTGGATCTGGCGAACAAAGGGTTCCAGCCCGTCGTCTACGACAATTTCTCCAACGGTCATCGCGAGTTCGTCAAATGGGGTCCGGCCGAAGAAGGCGATATCCGCGACCGGGCGCGCCTTGATGAAGTCCTGGCGAAATACAAGCCGGCCGCCATCCTGCATTTTGCGGCGCTGATCGAGGTGGGCGAATCTGTCAAGGATCCCGTCTCCTTCTATGAAAACAACGTCATCGGCACGCTGACGCTGCTGGCGGCGGCGCAGGCGGCCGGCATTGGAGCCTTCGTCTTCTCCTCTACCTGCGCCACCTATGGCCTGCCGCAGAGCGTGCCGCTCGACGAGAGCCACCGTCAGGTGCCGATCAATCCCTATGGCCGCACCAAATATATCGTCGAGCAGGCGCTCGCCGACTACGATCAGTACAAGGGCCTGCGTTCCGTGGTGCTGCGCTATTTCAACGCTGCCGGCGCCGATTTCGAAGGGCGCATCGGTGAATGGCATACGCCGGAAACCCACGCCATTCCGCTGGCGATCGACGCGGCGCTCGGCCGCCGCCAGGGCTTCAAGGTCTTCGGCAGCGATTACGACACGCGCGACGGCACCTGCGTGCGCGACTATATCCACGTCCTCGATCTTGCGGACGCGCATGTGCGGGCGGTGGAATATCTGCTCAGGGGCAGCGAGTCCGTTGCGCTTAACCTCGGCACAGGCACAGGCACGACGGTTAAGGAACTGCTGGGAGCCATCGAAACTGTGTCGGAACGGCCGTTCCCGGTCGAATATGTCGGCCGGCGCGAGGGTGATTCGACTACGCTGGTCGCCAACAACGACAAGGCTCGCGATATTCTCGGCTGGTCACCGCAATACGATCTGTCGCGGATCATAGAATCCGCCTGGAACTGGCATGCCAAATCCAACCAGCATTGAGTGGCGTCCCTCGGGTAAGCGCCCCAATGTGTTGCTGATATCGGCCGATCAGTGGCGGGGTGATTGCCTCTCCGCTGTCGGCCATGCCAGCGTGAAGACGCCGAATGTCGATGCGTTAGCGCAAGATGGAGTGTTGTTTACCCGGCATTTCGCAGGCACAGCACCCTGTTCGCCGGCGCGAGCGACGCTTTATACCGGCCTCTATCAGATGAACCATCGCGTTTGCCGCAATGGATCGCCGCTGGATGCCCGGTTCGACAATCTGGCGCTTGCCGCCCGGCGCGGCGGTTACGATCCGACGCTGTTTGGCTATACCGATACGGCTCCCGATCCGCGCGGCATGGATCCGAACGATCCGCATCTGACCACCTATGAAGGTGTGCTCCCCGGCTTCAGTGCCCGCCAACTCCTGCCCGAGCATGAGAAGCAGTGGCTTTCCTGGCTGCGTTCGCGCGGCCATCCGGAAGCGACGAGCCGCGATATCCATATTCCCGTCGGGGCAACGCCTGGCGAAATTTCCGATGCTGCGCCGGCCTATTCCAAGGATGAGACACAGACGGCCTTTCTCGCCGGCGAATTCATCCGCTGGCTCGGCGAACAGGACGCGCCGTGGTTCGCGCATGTCTCGTTCCTGAGGCCGCATCCGCCGTTTTCAGTGCCGGAACCCTATAATCGCATGTTTACACCAAGCGACGGACCGGCCTTTGCGCGTGCTGCAAATCGTGAGGCGGAACAGGCGGTTCATCCCCTTCTCGCCTTCGCCTTGCCGCTGATCGGCAAGGACAGCTTCATTTATGGCGGTGAAGGATCTGCGAGCGACTGGACATCAGAGGATCTATCGGCCATCCGCGCCATTTATTACGGCATGATCGCCGAGGTGGACACGCAGCTCGGGCGGATCTGGCAGGCGCTCAAGAATGTCGGAGCCTGGGACGATACGCTGATCATCTTCACCTCCGACCATGCCGAAATGATGGGTGATCACTGGATGCTCGGCAAGGGCGGCTTTTTCGACGGCAGCTATCATGTGCCGCTGGTCATCCGTGATCCCGGCCATCCGGCGGGTGCGGGCCGGCAGGTCGAACGCTTCACCAGTGCCGCCGATATCTTTCCGACTCTCTGCGACCGGCTTGGCCTCGTGCCCGACAATCATCTCGATGGCGGGACACTCGTGCCTTTTCTGGAGGGCGGCGAGCCGGAGGGTTGGCGCGACGCGGCGTTCTGGGAGTTCGATTTCCGCGATATCGCCAAGGGCGAGGCGGAGCGGCATTTCGGGTTGAAGTCGAATGCCTGCAATCTCGCCGTCATCAGGGACGAGCGTTTTAAGTACGTGCATTTTGCCGGTCTGCCGCCGCTGCTCTACGATCTGGCGAAGGATCCGATGGAGCTGACCAATGTTGCCGCTGACGCTGATTATGCGGCGGTGCGGCTGGGTTATGCCGAAAAGCTGTTGTCCTTGCGGGCGCAGCATCTCGACCAGACGCTTGCCTATACCGAGCTGACAGAAAAAGGGCCGGTTTCACGCCGGCCCTAATCAACGTTCAGCAGTAGTCCATCAAGAGAACGCACCAAGATAGGTCATCTTGCCGACCGGCAGGCCGCGGCTGCGCAGGATGGCGTGTGCGGTCGTGATGTGGAAGAAGAAATTGGGCAGGGCGAAGCTTGCGAGCAGGTTCTCACCGGTGAAGACCATCGTCTTGCCGCCGGGCGAAATCGTCACTTCACGGCTTTCACTGCCCGCCATCGTCTCCGGCGTGATCGTCGCCAGGAAATCCTGTGTCTTTTTCAGGCGTTCGCGCAGTTCGGCAACGGTCGTCTCATTGTCCTCGAAACGCGGCGCCTCGACGCCGGTCAACCGGACAATGGCAAGCTTGGCGCTGTCAGAGGCGCGCTGGAACTGACCGGAGAGCGGCAGCATGTCATCGATGAGCCGTGCGCCGACAAGCTCTTTTGGGTCGATGCCTTTCTCCGCGGCATAGGTCTCGATAGCATCGAGATAGGTCGCAAGGATCGTAAGACCGCGTTGAAAGACGGGAACTGAGAAGCTGTACATCGAGGGCATGCTGGTTCTCCATTGTCGGCCGGTGGGGGTATTCGGCCCGATAGTATCGGCGTTTTACGCCACTTCGATGTCGATGGAATGTCCGTTCCATCGGATCGAGTGGCTGAGATGTGGGTTCGAACACCGGCTTTTACAGCCTTTCCCCATCAAAAATTCCGCTATTGCCCTGAGAACTTCGTCTCCGCCGGGACGGTTACAAAATAGTGTTGACGTTTTCCTTGGGAAATGGAATAAATATTCCGCATAGTGAATTTTACGGTTTGTTTGTTCCGTTTTTAGGCCGCCGTTATGGGAGTGATGGCAGCTTGGATTGTTGGCCCTGCGGTCGAAGCCGAGGGTTCCGGTATTAATGAGGGGTGTGGCCGGACACCGCAATTGGGAGGAAAATCATGAGAAAACTTATCATTGGCTCCGCTATGGCGCTTATGCTCTCGACGGCGGCGCATGCCGAAACCATCGGTGTGTCGATGGCGCTGTTCGACGACAACTTCCTGACCGTTCTGCGCAACGGTATGCAGGATTATGCCAAGACGGTTGATGGCGTGAAGCTGCAGGTCGAAGACGCGCAGAACGACATCGCCAAGCAGCAGAGCCAGATCCAGAACTTCATCGCCAGTAAGGTAGACGCCATCATCGTCAACCCGGTCGATACGGATGCGACGGCTGCCATCTCGAAGCTGGCGGCAGAGGCGAAGATCCCGCTGATCTTCGTCAACCGCGAGCCGGCGAACGTCGACAGCCTGCCGGAAGGGCAAGCCTTTGTCGCCTCGAACGAGGTGGAATCCGGTACGCTGGAAGCCAAGGAAGTTTGCCGTCTTCTCGGCGGCAAGGGCAAGGCCGTCGTCATGATGGGCGAACTGTCCAACCAGGCGGCCCGCATGCGTACCAAGGACGTGCATGACGTTCTCGCCACCGACGAATGCAAGGGCATCACCATCGTCCAGGAGCAGACCGCCAACTGGCAGCGTACCCAGGGCGCCGACCTTGTGACCAACTGGCTCTCCAGCGGTCTCGAATTCGATGCCGTCATTGCCAACAACGACGAAATGGCAATTGGTGCTATCCAGGCGCTGAAGGCTTCTGGCAAGTCGCTGGACAAGATTGTCGTCGCCGGTGTCGACGCGACGCAAGATGCCTTGGCTTCGATGCAGGCCGGCGATCTGAAGGTCACGGTGTTCCAGGACGCCGCCGGCCAGGGCAAGGGTGCGGTGGATGCCGCGCTGAAGCTTGCCAAGGGCGAAAAGGTTGAGAAGAAGGTCTACATTCCCTTCCAGCTCGTGACGCCGGCAAACGTCAAGGACTTCGTCAAGAAGAACTGATCGCGTTCATATCGACGGATGCGGGCGCGTGAGCCCGCATCCTCACAAATTCCGCCACATTCCGGGAGAGAAAAGATGGTTGTCAGCCCATCCACCATGGCTGCGGTACGCGCCAGCGGCGCTGTTCCCAACGCCCCCTATCTGCTGAGTGCCGAAGGCATCCGCAAGGAGTTTCCGGGCGTGGTGGCTCTCGATGACGTTTCCTTTCGTCTGAAGCGCGGCACGGTGCATGCGCTGATGGGCGAAAACGGCGCCGGCAAGTCGACGCTGATGAAGATCCTGGCCGGCATCTATGTGCCTGATCAGGGCGAAGTGCTTCTGAAAGGCGTCGCGATCCGCCTGAAATCGCCGCTCGATGCGTTGGAAAACGGCATTGCGATGATCCATCAGGAACTCAACCTGATGCCATATATGACCGTTGCGGAGAATATCTGGATCCGTCGCGAGCCGAAGAACCGCTTTGGTTTCGTCGATCACGCCGAGATGCGCCGGAAGACGGAAGATCTCTTCCGTCGTCTGAACATCAGCATCGATCCGGAAATCCAGGTGGGCGAGCTCTCGGTCGCCAGCCGTCAGATGGTCGAGATCGCCAAGGCGGTCTCCTATGATTCCGACGTCCTGATCATGGACGAGCCGACCTCGGCGCTGACCGAGCGCGAGGTGGCGCATCTCTTCGAGATTATCCGCGGCCTGCGTGAGCAGGGTATCGGCATCGTTTACATCACCCACAAGATGAACGAGCTGTTCGAGATCGCCGATGAATTCTCGGTGTTTCGTGACGGTAAATATATCGGCACGCACGCCTCGACCGATGTTACGCGCGACGACATCATTCGCATGATGGTCGGCCGCGAGATCACCCAGATGTTCCCGAAGGAAGAGGTGCCGATCGGCGAGACGCTTCTCTCCGTCAAGGATCTCAGCCTGGATGGCGTCTTTTCCAATGTTTCCTTCGAGGTCAGGGCCGGCGAAATTCTCGGTGTCGCCGGGCTAGTCGGCTCCGGCCGCTCGAATGTCGCCGAGACGCTGTTCGGCGTGACGCCGGCTTCCTCCGGCACGATCGAGCTGTTCGGCAAGACGGTCAACGTCTCTTCGCCGGCGGTGGCGATCAGCCATCGCATGGCCTTCCTGACGGAAGACCGGAAGGATACCGGCTGTCTGTTGATCCTCAGCGTGCTTGAAAACATGCAGATCGCCGTGCTGCAGGACAAATTCGTTCGTGGCGGCTTCGTGCAGGAAGGTGCGGTCGCGGACGTTTGCGAGGAGATGGCGCGCAAGCTGCGCGTCAAAACGCCGACCCTCGACGAACGCATCGAAAATCTCTCCGGTGGCAATCAGCAGAAGGTGTTGATCGGCCGCTGGATGCTCACCAATCCGCGCATCCTGATCCTGGACGAACCGACCCGCGGCATCGATGTCGGCGCCAAGGCGGAGATCCATCGCCTGGTCACGGAAATGGCGCGTAACGGCGTCGCCGTCATCATGATCTCTTCGGAGATGCCGGAAGTGCTCGGTATGAGCGACCGTATCATGGTGATGCATGAGGGGCGGGTGACCGGCTTCCTCGATCGTGCGGATGCAACTCAAGTGAAGGTGATGGAGCTGGCGGCACAATGATCCGCGCCGGCCATCGCAAGGGAGGATTGAACCATGGTTAGCAAAGTCGCAGAGACGGTCGCACCGCAGCTGACGCGCTCGAGACGCCGTCGCGTGCCGCCAGAACTCGGTATCTTTCTGGTGCTGATCGGCATTGCACTTGTCTGCGAGGTTCTCGGCTGGATTTTCGTCGGCCAGAGCTTCCTGCTCAACATCCAGCGCCTGAAGATCATGATCCTGCAGGTCTCGGTCATCGGGATTATCTCGGTCGGGGTGACGCAGGTCATCATCACCGGGGGCATCGATCTCTCATCCGGCTCCGTCGTCGGTTTGACGGCGATGATCGCCGCAAGCTTTGCCCAGTCCTCCACCTGGGCGCGGGCGCTCTATCCGGCGCTCACCGATCTGCCGTTCTTCGTTCCGATCGGCATCGGCCTGCTGATCGGTCTTGCCGCCGGTTATGTCAACGGCCTGCTGATCACGAGAACGAAAATACCGCCCTTCATCGCGACGCTCGGCATGATGGTGTCGGCGCGCGGCCTGTCGAAGCTCTATACCAAGGGACAGCCGATCTCGGGCCTCACCGACCAGTTCAACTTCATCGGCACCGGCATCTGGCCCGTCATCGTCTTCCTGGTGGTTGCCTTCGCGTTCCATATCGTGCTGCGCTACACGCGCTACGGCAAATTCACCTATGCGATCGGCGCCAACATTCAGGCCGCGCGCGTCTCCGGCATCAATGTCGAGGCGCATCTGGTCAAGGTCTATGCGATCGCCGGTCTGCTGGCGGGTCTTGCGGGCATCATCACGGCGGCTCGCGTCCAGACGGCGCAGGCCGGCATGGGCGTCACATATGAATTGGATGCGATCGCAGCGGCCGTCATTGGCGGCACCTCGCTCACCGGCGGCGTCGGACGCATCGCCGGCACGGTGATCGGCACGGTCATCCTCGGCGTGATGATCTCGGGCTTCACCTTCCTGAACGTCGACGCATACTATCAGGAAATCGCCAAGGGCGTCATCATCATCGCTGCCGTGGCCATCGACGTCTATCGTCAGAAGAAGCGAGCGAAACGTTAGAACAGCCGAGTGTTAAATTTCGCCGTGTTTTGACCGCATTGGGGTGCGTTTGGTATGGATTTAAACAGTCCGTCTTCAAACGCTATTGGCTATGCTGCCCTCAAAGCTGATCCGTATGGCGGCGCGGAGGTCGCGTTGAAATACGGCCAAATGTCGCGAATCCCAGATCAACGATCTTGATCGTTTGCGAGTGAAAATTTCGTCGCAATGTCCAGTTGTGTAGCATTATAACCTGCGGCGAAACCTCATTTTAAGGGATATTCTAAAGGTTCCTACGACAGGCCCCATTGGAAAGCAGTTACGTAATGGAAATATGATGTTAGCGCTGATGGGATTATCGGGGGCCGCGGTTCGAATCCTGTCAGGAGCGCCAACTGCGGCTTTCGTAGAAAATTTCTTCGATTCAACGAAATGACGGGGTCGAAAATTCAAGTCCGCTCTAGTCGACGAAAATTGAGCCTGAAGACTCCAGGCAGAGGCCAGACATTCTCAGAGCCTCCGTGCCTGGTTATCCAGCCCATTGCGCGGAACAAATCGGCGGCCATCTTCAGTTTCCACCCATAGAGACGAGTGATGTACAGCCAATCAGTAGGGAGTTCAGCCATCACGAGTGGGCCGATTGTCTCCCTTCCTGGCGCGACTATCGCCTTGGTACGCTGCGCACCTCGCCAACGCGGATCGCTGCTGCGGCTTCGGCGGCGATCCGCGACATGAACTTGCGCGTGAACTGGCCAAGCGGTTTGGCATCCTCGAGTGCCCAAGACGTCGCGAGATCATCCGTGTTGAATTCGTCGACAATGACCCAAGCCGGCGTATAGAGTTTGGCGCGGCGGGCTTCGGTTTCTGGAATTTCCACATAGTGTGCGCCAGGTCGTGGCGGCTGGCTCGTGATCGGGAAAAGTAGGGGTTTCTGGCGACCATCCTTACCCACAACAATCAGCATTACGCAGGTCGGGCGCGCCTTACGACCACTTTCCTCCCCTTGATCATGCTCCCGTGCCCACAAATAGGAATAGAGAATGATGTGCCCATGTTTGGGTTCAATCATCTTGGCCATCGTCACGTACGATAGCGTCAAGGCCAGCCAGGAACTCATCGCGCTCTTCGCCCGTCAAATCCTCGACACGATGCGCCCGCTGGGTGTTCCGCCCTGCTAGACGGTCGAACTGTTCGGCCGTCAACAGGACGAACTTGCGTTTGCCCCGCTTGGTGATGTCGACAGGGCCGCCGAAGGCGGCCTCCACGACTTCCCCGGATTTGTTGCCAAGATCTGTGAGGGTGAAACTCGCCATGACAATCTCCTTTTCCCTAAAATAGGCGAATTAGCTGTTTCAGGCAAGTTCTTTGCTCAATTTCTGACATTTGGTAGTTTGTTGATTTCCACAGAGAACCGTCTAGACGGGTTTCTCTTATTTCACGACCTTGATATTGATCCGGGTAATCTTGGAACCCAGACGTACGGTTAAGTGATCGTCACCCGTAAAACCAGGATCTGGGCGATAATAGACAAAGGCAATCGCTCCCCGCCTGCCACTACAGGCTCGACGCGGCCCTTCCTTAATCAATCCAACAAGCACATCTTTCCACTCGAAGCTCACCTGCCCATGTTTCGGATAATCAACCGTATCGGGATAGATGCCCGTGACGTCCCTACATCCAGGTGTGATGGCACTTATCGTTCCCAATTCGGTTCTGCGGCCGGACTTTACCGTGCTTGTCTCAGGCTCCTGGTTTGTCACTCCAACGCACGCTGACAACATAAAAGCGAGACCCGATAATAAGCCGATATGCAAAGAGCTCCGTGCGGTCATCATCTTTCGTGCATCCTTCTGGATTGGTTTTTTTGGCTTTGCGGAGCTTTCCATCTGGTTCAGCGCTCCTGCATGTGAAAAAGCATCCAAGGATGACCCCGCTGGGATGAAACTTAGGTAATTGAAATATACTCCGTTTTGTGGAGAACGTGGCGAATATACCGGCGTGGCCCATGACCCCGTTGATGGTCCGATTTTCCTATCAATTTCAAATTGTTGCAGGGGATCTCAATAGGGTCATTGTTCAGAGCCGGTCCACGGACCGGTATATGCAGTGACGCTCCTGCCTTTTCGGCCGCTGCCCGCAGGCGCTTGTCTCTGGTCCACAAGGACGCTTTGTGGTCAAGGAGGATTGACGCCAGCAAGTGGGCATCCGTGTAACCAATGCCCATACTGAAAATGCCATGTCGGTCGATCATTATCATGACTTCGTCATGCGTGGCGACGATTGCGCCGCGCTGGGCCGCCAAGAAAGTTATGACAAGGTGGTTGTCGTCCATATCCGCCTATGTTGCAAAATGCACACGGCTCTCCAAAAACGGGCATGCTACGTCGTAGCGTGAACACTACTTATCGATGTATTAAGTAGAGCATGCTATGGAACGGATCAAGCCGATGATCGGCCGCACCGTCTGCGGTGCTTTTTCATGATTTTGATGATCTGTCGATGAGCAAGGTCCCCTTGCGCAATCCAATAATTTTGACTTCAGGAAGGTTTGCATGAGGTTTGCGACTTTGGCTAACGCATTTTCCGTCAAGACCCTCGCATCCGCGGTCTTCATCTCATCAACCCTATACGCGTCGTTCGGCCTTGCGCAGGAACAACCGGTTGCACCCGCCAATGCAGGTACTCAGCAAAGCCCTGCCGCGACAGCCGCCGGACAGACACAACCGGCGCCACAAGCCCGCGTGCAGAAGTTTGACGACTGGTACTATCGCTGCATTGACGGCAAGGCCGCAGACGGTTCTGCAGCTACGCATTGCGAAGTGGCACAGATCGCGACGGTGAAGCAGGGTGACCAGGACGTCAATGTGCTGACGCTCGCCATCGCCAAGGCCGATGCACCGGCCGCACCGGACAAGAAGACAGCAAAGCAGCCGGCAAGCGATCTGGTGCTGACCGCGCTCGTGCCGCTCAACATGTACCTGCCGGCAGGCTTGAGCATCGACGCGGCTGATAAGCCTGTTGTGCAGCTGGCCTATCGCAACTGCAACCAGGCCGGCTGCTGGTCACAGCAGAAGCTGGACACAAAGACGATCTCAGCGCTTGCCAAGGCGGCGGATGGGGTTGGTCATGTGCAGATGATGAATGGCCAGAAGGTTAACATCAAGTTCTCCCTGAAGGGTCTGTCGGCGGCATTGGATGCGCTGCAGAAGTCTGCCTCCAACTGACGTAAAGGCAGACAGGCTTATGACGTCAGCCCGGCGCGCAGCTGCCCCTCGCCACAATATCGTTTTGACCGCCAGCGCACTGTTGGCGGTAATTTTTGCGATATCACCTGCAGCTGCCCAGACGCCAAATGACGACTTCGCCCGCCGGCAGGCGCAGGAGGCCGAGCAGCAGCGTCTGGAGACCTTGGGCCGGATGACCCCGAAGCCGGCGCAGACCGAGGCTCAGCAACCGGCCGCATCTGGTGGCCAGAAGGCTGGCCCGTGCTTTGCCATCACCCATGTCGAGGTCGAAGGTGTCAAACAGTTTTCGGCCACCGCTATCGACACGGTGACCGCACCTTATGCGAACCGTTGCGTTGGCGTCGGTGAGATCAACTCGCTATTGCGCGACCTGACGCATCTCTACCTCAACAAGGGCTTTGTCACCTCGCGTGTCTACGTGCCGGCCCAGGATATTGCCGGAACGAAGGTGCTGCGCCT
Organism: Rhizobium rhizogenes NBRC 13257; assembly: GCF_000696095.1. Taxonomy (GTDB): domain Bacteria; phylum Pseudomonadota; class Alphaproteobacteria; order Rhizobiales; family Rhizobiaceae; genus Rhizobium; species Rhizobium rhizogenes. The sequence goes on from NZ_BAYX01000013.1 coordinate 218,164, forward strand.
GGTGGCGGTCGAGGGCACGCTCTCCGACATCTACATCAACGGCAAGCCGGCCCCCGGCTCCGGCATGCTGGCGACTGCCTTTCCCGGCATGAAGGGTCACATCACCAATCTGCGTGATATCGAACAGGGCCTCGATCAGATCAACCGTCTCTCGTCCAACAACGCCAAGACGGCGATGCTGCCGGGGAAGACGGACGGCACCTCAATCCTCAATATCGAGAACAAGCCGGATCACCCCTGGCATCTCTCTTTCGGCAACAGCAATCTCGGCCAGGAACAGACGGGATATTCCAAGTCCTCGGCCTCGGTCGGCTATGACAATCTGTTCGGCATCAACGATCAATGGAACTTTTCCTACGAGCATAGCGGCCCGGACTACCCCTGGCGGAACGATGGCGTCGGCAAGAGCAACAGCTATTCCGGCAATGTCAGCGTGCCCTACGGCTACTGGACATTGTCGCTGAATGGCTCCTGGTATGGCTATGACAGTTCGGTTCCGGGGAATTTCGGGACACTGCAAACATCCGGCGACAGCAAGCAGGTCGGTATCGGCGCCGACCGGGTGATTTTCCGCGACAAGGATTCGATCACCACCCTCAACACTGGCCTGACCTACAAGGAAACCAACAATTTCCTGCTCGGCAGCAAAATAGAGGTCGGCAGCCGCAAATATACCGCCGGTGATCTCGGTATTTCCCATTCCCGCCGCATGCTGGGAGGCCTTTGGGTCTTCGATCTCTCCTATAGTCAGGGACTTAATCTCTTCGACGCCGTCGCACCTGGCGATGCCGGGGCAGGCGACGCCGATCCTCGCTTCTCCAAGTTCAGCGGCACGATCACCGTGACGCGGCCCTTCGAGGTCAGCGAACAGCGCTTCGAGCTCAATTCGATCGTGACCGGACAATATTCGCCCGACAATCTGTTCGGGGCCGAGCAGATCTCGCTTGGCGGCTATTCCTCGGTTCGCGGCACGCGCGAGACCATGCTTTACGGCAATAACGGCTTCTTCGTCCGCAACGATCTCGTCTGGCGCACGCAGCCTTTCGCCGACAACGCGGAGCTTGCGAAGATCCTCGGCGAATTCCGGCCCTATGTCGGCCTCGACTACGGACGGATCGCACGCCAAGCGCGCTATCGCATCGATGGCGGTGACATGCTTGGCTGGACGGCTGGCGCCAAGCTCGCCGGCGGTCATGTCAATTTCGATATCGGTTATTCGGACATATTCGGCGGAACGACAGATCGGCGCGATGCCGGGCTGCTGTTCGTCAGTACATCGGTGAAGTGGTGATTAATAAATTTAGAGGGAAATCATAATGGGATTGATCTGGCGAAACGATAATTATGCCGTGCGATCGGCAACGCTTCCGATTGCGGCGCTTCTTTGCTGTGCAGTCGTACTTTCGAGCTGCGGCGGTCGTGAGGCGCATCCGGTCGCGGCGACCAATGTCGCCGATAGCGGGATGGATTGCGGCGGGATCTCCCGCGAATTCGAAGCCAATGAACGCCAGATCCTGTCGACCGTCAAAGAGCGTTCGCAGGCGCAGGGTAAGAACGTCATCCTCGGCGCCACTGGCGTTCTGCTTTTCTGGCCCGCGCTGTTCTTCATGGATCCCAAGTCTCCGGAAAAAGTTGAGATCGATGCGCTTCGCAATCGCAATCAGGTCCTCAGCGAATTTGGCCGTTCGCGGAAGTGCCCGGTGCCCAAGTCGAAGCTCGGGGACCTCTACAAGAAGCTTGATGGCGGGGCGCAAACGGTGCCGGCCAAGAGTGATCGTTGAGGCGGCGCGATGATGCAAAACTGTTCAGTTTCCGGCTATGTTGGTTTTCATGCGTGGCTGATGCGGGGGTTGCAATACTGCTGCGCCCTGCTTCTGGTGACGGTGCTCGCCTCTTGTGTCACCACAGATCCGCGGTTGGTTGCGGCGCTCCAGCGCACGTCGGTGCGTGAGATCCGAATCGAGACGGCGCCCGACGTTATGATGACGGGCCTTTTCACTCAAGGCAAAGCCGATCCGCAACTTTCCATGGTCGTTCGTACCTTAAAGAGCACGATGGAGAAGGAACTGATCGGCGTGCCCGGCGGTCCGACCCGCGGGCGGCTGGTTGTTACTCTGCACACGGTCGATTTGAGCACGAAGGCTGGCCGCATCCTGATCCATAGCGACAGCGGCATCAGTGGGACGGTTCGGCTTGAAGACGCCAAGACCGGTCAACTGATCGCGGAGAACCCGAGCGTTGTCGGCGTGAACCCTGCGATGAGGGGTGAGGGTTATGGCATATTCATAGCAATGGCCGTCAACGCAGTCGCTGCCGCCGGACCGGAGGACATCCTAGCCCAACGCCTGTCGAAATCCTTTACGCAACAAGTCAAAATCTGGCTGACCAAGAAATAGGGCAGCTCCGGCGGCGGACCTCTGCCCGCCGCCGTTGTCACTGAGACCCGAAATGCATGAGACGGGTAGGCGTTCGAAAAGACAGAAACGAGTGATGAGCAAACCCGCATCGCATTGACGGCGGCGACGTGTTTGGATGGACCGTCGACGCCAAGCTCGCCGGCGGGCATGTGAATTTCGACATGGGGTATTCGGACATATTCGGCGGAATGGTCGACCGGCACGATGCACTATTGCGGCTTCAAACGCGCCAGCGGGGAGTGCAATTGCAGTTGCCACGTTTGTGGTTATTTTCGGCGGTTTTCTCACGCCATGGCTGTCCCGGGCGGCGGCTTCAGGCTGGAGCACCGCATCCAAGTTCGTCCGCCATCGCCACGCCGCAAGGCTTGAAGCGCCCGCGGTGAACCATCCGTGATGCGTGTCTCTCCGTATTGCATATAGTCATTGGTGTAAAATTCACACGGTCTTTACCAAGCTCACGCGAACATTCCCAATGTTGGCTCCCTTTATCCGTGTGGCAATTGACGTCCGCCACCAAGTCGATCATGAGAAATCTTCAATATGTGCCGCATGACGCGGCCTGGGCGAGGTGAGATGTAGGCTACATAGTCGGGCGAGAGCCGCGGACGTAGCCCGACCTCAGAAGGGCGAACGTATCATGGGCAAACATCCGCGCCAGGGGTCTGGCAAGTCGTACAGAGAATGGACTGCCTCGCAGTTGGCTGCGGGCGACATCGTTCATCGGCTCGCGCGCCTTGTTCACAAGGCACTTGCCCTGACGCTGAGCAGCCTCCTGGTATTGCAGCCGGTGATTGCCAACGCCCAGTCGGTTTCGGCGAGCACCACCGCACCAACCGCCAATCAGCCGGGTGTCGGTGCAGCTCCGAACGGCGTGCCGCTGATCGACATCGTCACG
>NZ_BAYX01000012.1 GCF_000696095.1 Rhizobium rhizogenes NBRC 13257
TAACAACCGGAAAAGGACGTGGCAATGGTTCCTATCGAGGACCAACAGCAATGGTCGAAAGCGGTGCGGCACCAATCCATATCGATAAACGGCCAGGGACGCTGGCCGATTGTGTCAGTGCTATCCGGAAATGGAGGCAGGAAATCCATAGCTATTATCGGAAAGCTCGGAGGTCACTGCCATATCCAAAGAGTTGTCCGCGCGGCGAAAGACCTCGTAGGTGATCCTGTCGACTATTTCGTTGTTTTCTCCCAAGACCAGCACGCGTGGCTTGAGCTTGATGATGTCATCGACTTCGCAAAAGACGCTGGATGCGATGATAATCTCATCGCCTTGCTGGCACGTGCGAGCTGCCGCACCGTTGAGAATGCAGCACTTGGAGCCGGGATCACCATAGAGCACGTAAGTGCTGATCCTCGCTCCGGACATCTTGTTCCAGATCTCCACATATTCCAGCGGTTTCAGACCGACCTCCCGGCAGAAGTCCGCATCGATCGTGATCGAGCCGTGGTAGTTCAGTTTCGCGTCGGTCACTCGAATGCCATGTAGCTTCGCGCCCACGTACTTTTCCACGGCCTGCCCCTCTCCAGTCGATAAATTCGCGATGTTACCTATATTTGTGCGATGCAGCATACCGCAACAACCCACGCGGCGAACTTTGCTCCCTGCAAACAACCTGAGCAGGCGGGGAGGGTGGAAATTCCCTTTGTCGCCATTGGCGCTGGACGCCATGCCCTCGAAACCGTGGGTATGAAACGTTGGAATGGGAGCCAGTTGCGTTTGCTGCACGCCGTTCGGGCGCGATTTGTCACCCAGGAGGATTTATGCGCCAGCAGACAAAGCCGTTCATCGTCGAGAGGAAACCGTCCCGCAAACCCAAATCCGATGCGACGAGAACAGCAATATGGGGCAAGCTGGACCTCAGACAGACTGAGTATCCGCGAACCGCGCCAAAACACCAAGCGCCGACGGCCATCGCCGGTGACGACGGCCGTCGCTGAACCCCTGGCGCGTTCAAGCTGCCCTGCTTGCGCTTTCCGTCGCGCCCTGCAGATCGTGAAGATAGCTGACAGCGCGCTGCGCATGCGCTGCCGCCTGGAAGATGGCGCGCTTGTCGTTTGAGAGAACGGTGAGCCAGGACTGAAGGTACGAGGCGTGATCCGGTCGCGGCTCCAGCTCCGGAGCGATGCCGAGATCGGCACACAAGAAGCAGCTACCGAGCTCGGCGATCAGCTCTTCGCGGGCGCGTTCGGATCGATCCTTGTGATAACGGCTGAGATCCCTGTTCAGCCGAAGCGGGGCGCCGACCCAATGCACGCTCTCATGACTGAGGGTCGCCACATAGGAAGGCGCATCGCGAAAGGTCTCGAACGGCGGCATCTGGATGTGGTCGGTCGCCGGGGAGTAATATGCCTGTGATCCGCCATGCCGGATGACCGCCCCTGTGTTGCGGAAGAAGCGATCGGCAATCTCGATCCGCTCAACCGGATCGAGGGCTGGCGTCGGACGATGGTAGTAGTGGTCAGGTAATCCGTCGATCTGGCCAACGTTGAAAACGGAATATGCCTTGAGAAAGGGAATTTCCCGGTCGACATCGTTGCCGTTGCGGTCGGTCTCCGCCTTGGTGAAGCGGCTGGCGAATACGACGGTCGAGCCGGTTTCGCCCTTGCGAACCGCGGCGCCGAGCTCCAGCGCCTGCTTGAAGGTCATCCACATCGGAGAGGTAAACCCTCTCGCCATCCCCTCCGACCATAGGAGGAGCACGTTCATGCCCGAATAGGGCAGACCATTGTGCCTTAGCGGCCGGGTAATCCGACCTTCGGTGTTCGCGGCATTCCAAGGCTTCATCCAGGGACGAACCCCTTTCTCCAGATCGGCGACGATCCGGTCGGTAATCCTTGTATAGATGTCGGCTCGCTCGCCTTCGGCTTTCCTGCTCATGTCCAAACCTCCTTTTCCGGGGCCGCGCCGATCGCGGCCCGTCGCGGAGGTCCGAAGGCAGGAGCGCAATGGCCTGGAGGGCACCGGAACGGCCGGAACAGCGTGGAGGACGGCGAAGCCGTTGCGGCGACAGGCCGGCTCCTGCAGGACCGGCGACAGGGACGGGCCGCGATCGGCCATCTCCTCAACTCCTTTCCCCGCCTTTCCGTAGACTCAGGCATGGACATGCATAAAGGCCGGCCCCTGAGTGGAGCCGGCTGACGCAATCCGGAATAAAAGAGGAGGGCGGGGCCGATGCCCCGCTTGATGGCTTCAGCCGAGCGCCGCCATTTGCGCATCGGCCGCTTTGCGGTCAAGTGAAGCGCCGGGATTGTCGACCGGGCGATCAAACGGCTTCCAGGTTTCACCGACCACGTGCTCGTAGGCCGCGACGGCGCCCTCGGCTGCCATCCGAAGCGCATGGGCCTGAACGCCCATATCGGCTGCGAACTCACGCTTGCGCTGAGCGGCGCTGTCATATCCGACCGGGCCGTCGAGATCCTCGTCCCGGGCATCGTTCGATGCCTTGGCTGTGGCGTCGCGGGCCTCCGATACCGCGCGGGAGTAGAACTGACCGGCGCCATGCGCTGATCCAACGAAGGCGCCTACGATGCGTTGGAGATGGATCTGCATCGCTTTCTCACCGAGACCTTCGGCGAGGCTTGCCGAACTCGCAGTGACCATCCGCTCATGCTCATCGCGGATCCCGTCGCTGTCGACCACGGCGGTCCCGAAGCTCTCAGCGATCTTGAGGGCTTGCGCGCTATCGGGGCAGGTGAGGCGGACCATTTCGAGGGTCGCGCCCTTGCGGAGCTGCACGATGCGAGAGGAAGAGCGGTTGGAGGTCGCGGGCTTGGTCATGTCGGTTTCCTTTCTTCGGTTTCGTCCGAAGCGGCCCCGGCCCGTGCCGGTCTGCCCTTCGGTGCGGTCAAAAGGAACCGGCGAGAGACGGGCGCTTTCACAGGTCCTGGACGGCTGAGCGAGCGGAGCGGGCTTGCGGCCAAGCGGGGACACCCTGCGCAGGGCGCGGGATCGCTTTGCGAAGTGAGGCTGTCCTGGCCGCTCCGCGGCGCGACAGCGGCCTTGAAACGACCGACCGCCGGTTCAGACCGCAACGAACACGAAGGGCAGGCCGGCACGTGGTTGGAACTTGCACCCCGAAACCGAATGCCGAAACCGATGGCCATCCTCGCAAAGACCCTCGCCGGACACGCGGGATGTGCACTCCGCCAATACGCCGCCGGCGACCGCCTCTCATGCAGCCTGTCGCCAAGCAACTTCGCCTTGCTTCAGCCGCATGGTGGTGATGGCGCGATCCTGACGCTCCAGCTTCCGGGCGAGCGCCTCGATTTCGCCCCGACGCCCGAAGGTCAGCCGATCGACGTGATCCAGAAACAGCACCTCGTCGGACCGGGTCCATCGCGAGCCGGAGCGCTTGTGCGTGCGGTTCCTGGCTTTTGCCTTTTCGGTGACGACCAGGCGCTCGGCGCGCGCGGCGATCTGCCGATGGACGAGATCGAGGTGATGGCACGTTTCGCGCCGCGCTGCCTCCATGCGTGAAAGGAGCACCCACGGACTGACTGGGTTCATGCTCCGGTCCTCCGCTGCCGCCAGCCGATGAAGTCCGAAGGACCGTCATAAACAGCGTGACGCCGCTCCTCGATGACGAAGCCAAACGGTCCGCGGTTTGCGTATTCGCTGCTCGGAACGAGAAAACGGCGTTCGTCGGCACGGTGGTCCCGAATGCCGCCGCGCGTGGCAACCACCTCCGTCATGTCGGCATGGTGGCTGGAAAAGATCGCGGAGATCACGATCCAGTCGCCGGCATGCTTCGCCTCAAAAGCTTCCCGGTCCTTTGTCCAGGATTGGCCGGGCGCCAGTTCGCGGCCGTGGATCGCCTCCCACACGGATGGCCAGCTGTTGCGGATCGTCTCCTCGGCACATTTGCGCTCATAGGCCGTGAACAGGTCCGGGAAGCTATGAGCGACGATGGCCCATTCGGCGTCCTCCTCGTACCAGGGCGAGGATTTTCGCAGCACCGGAAGGACGCGGACATTGCGCCCAGCCGACAGATGAAACCCGCCATGGCAGGCGGTCATATGGGAGACAATGCCCTCGGCATAGATGGTCGCGAGCTGCGACGGACCCCATGGTGTGTTCGCCGCCACGCGGGTCTGGATCCGACCGAGATCGGAAAGTTCTCGCTTGTGCCGCGCGGTCTCGAACACACGAGTGCGAAACGCTGCCTCATCGTTGAGGCGGCCTTCGTGACCGTGGAAATCCTCCCGCGTCAGCTCTGAAAGTGGACGGATGATCCGCCAGGCGCTGGCGAGGAAGCTGACGCCATCACGCGCCGGCACCATTGCCAGGAGGATATCGGCGATCCGGGCGACCGGAAAGCCTGCCGCGCTAACGCCGAATTCCACCGCCGCGTCGTCGGCGGTCGGAACCATGTCGTATTGAAGATCGGGCGTGCTCATGCGGCAACCCTCCCTTCGACATGAGCAGCCGCAACCTCGTCGGCGGTCACCTCCCCGAGGACAGCGTTCGGATATCCGTGTTGTTTCAGCCAGGCCACGGCCGCTTCGCGATTGTCGGCGAGATGGACGAGGTCCGCATTCGCACCAGCGCGGTCGAAGAGGCGGATAGAACCGAGCGCGGGGCGCTCCAGAACCTTGAAGGTCAGATCGGAATCGAGACCGAAGGTTCGGTGAATGCGCATGACGACGGTATTCCTGCCGCCAAAATCCGCCTCATGCAGCGTGAAATACCCCGGCGAGGCGTAGTTGCCGGATTGGCGCGGACCTTCCTTGCGGATCAGGCGGCCGCTGCTGTTTCGGGTCTGCCAGGCAGCCAGCTTCTTCTTGAAACGCTCGGGCGGGCGAGGGTTGCCGTCGGACCAGGCGACGATGGAGCCGATCGGAGCGAGGTCATAGATCAGGGACGCAGACATCAGATATCTCCTTGAAATTCTTCTGTTGATGGAAACGAGACCGCCGCTGGTGATGGCCGGCGGCGGGGTGTCGATCAGATGAGAAAGGGAAGGTGGCTATTCGGCCGCAATCCCGTAGGCGGCTTCGTCCTCGTCGGCGGCGTCGTCACCGACCTGCGGATCGGCAACGTCGAGATCGGCCGCATCGCCGGCAACCCTGCCGCCCGCAAGCTCGTCTACAAGACCTTCCGTCGCTTCGTCGGAGGTGACGGTGTCCTCCTCTTCGACGATCTCACCTTGCTTGAGCAGTCCGGTAAGTTCCTTCGGATCGGGAGCGAACAGAGCTGCCGGATAGACGAAATGCCCGTCCTTGAAGTGCTCGACGAGCGCGGCGCGGGTCTCGCGGACCTTTGGGCGCGGCAGAACCACGGTATCCTTGCACGACGCCTCAAGTGCCTGCCGCGACAGGCAAAGCAGGAAGTCCTCCGTGCCCATGTTCGGGAGATATCCATCCGCACCGATGGCCTCGCCGGCAATGCGCGAGACGATACCGCTGTTCGACATGCCGCGGCGGCAAGAGAGCACATCGATCAGCATGGTGCGGGCGGCAATCCGCAACGTGTCGATGTCGAAGGACAGCTTGCCATCGCCGTCGAGCAGCCGAACCGCGTGGCGCGCAAACCGCTTCGGACCGAAGACGGTGTCGTTTGCACCGGAGTCGACCCGGACATTCAGGCCGGCAAAAGCGAGCACGAGGAGCGCCGTCAGCGTATCGTCCTCGATCGGGGCGCGGGCGAGCGCCTCGTGCAGCGCGTCGGTCCTGAGGTCTCCAATCATGTCGTGGCCCTTTTGCGTGACATCAGGTCGCTGCTTCGGCGCGTCGGTCACATCGTCGCCGGCGGTGGCGCCACCTCCAACGAGCGCTCCCTTGCCCCCGGTCTTCTTTTCCTCCGGCATCCGGTAGTGCACGGTCTGAACCTTGCCGTTCCGATCGAGGTACATGGCGGTGTGGTCGCCCTTGCTTGGCTTGCCATAGACGCGGGTTGCCTTCTGCGGCAGCTTCGCCTCGCCCCATTGCGTAACCTCGGCGATCACGCCCTTCTTGGGCAGATTGTTCGTCATCCATTCCTGCTGGGCGCCGAGATAGGCTTCGACGTTGGTGGTATAGCGGCTGTCATCATTGGCGGGGGCAAACAGATCCTCGATCCATTCGATGCCGTAGGCCTCCCTGAGATCGTCGCCGAAGCTCGCATCCTTTGCATACATGCGGGTTTTACTCAGCGCGTTGGCGATCTGGAACCATGTGACAGGCTGGCCCTTCTTCGGCTTGTGCGCCTTCCAGACTTCCTTCTGCTCATCGAGGTGTGCCGCCGCGATCGTTCGAAGCTGCTGCTCGTTCGGCATGTCGCCAAGCGCCATCTGGTCGAGCATGGCCGGCAAGACGTTGGCGAGCAGCCGCAACTTGCGAATCTGCCGGACGGGCAGGGCAAGCGCGACTGCAATTGCTTCCTCGGTCCAGTCGAGCGCGATCAGGCGTTCGATGCCGCGCCACTGGTCGACGGGGTTGAGCGGCTCCCTGGCAATGTTCTCGACCATCGACCGCATGGCGCCATTGTCGTTAGCGGCTTCGACGACGAGAACCTCGATCTCTTCGAGGCCTGCGGCGATCGCCATGCGGGTGCGCCGATGGCCAGCCTCAATGACGTAGCTGTTCCCGCCACCGACCTCCGGAAAGATGACAGGCGGCTGGATGATGCCGACGGCTTTGATCGTGGCGAGCAACAGGGCATCGGCTTGGGGAGTGGATTTGGACTGGCGGGTGTTGTCCGGGTTGTCCTTCAACGAGCGCGGATCGACCTTCATGATGTGCATGGGATTTTCCTTCTCCGGGATGCGGGACGCGGCTCTCTTGCCGGTCCTTCCTGTCTTCATTTCTTTCGAAGACACCTCCCGGACCGCAGGGCGGGCGGGCCGGCGCAACTGCGGCCGAGCGTCCCTGCTACGAAGGACAAGCGGGGCTGACAGCCCTGCGCAGGTCGAGGGGCCGGGATGCGGAGGCGGCGGTTGAGCGCGAGCGGCGACGGTCGGACCGGTCTGCGACCGGTTTCTTTTCCCTCCTCCTTCTATTGGTCCTCCATCCTTCGGGACGCTGCCGCTCACACTTTTTGGAGGATCCAAGCCTCTCCGACGTCGTGATTGTCCTGAATCACCCGGAGGATGCGAGAGCGCGGTTGATTCAAACGATTGAGCGTGTCGAGCTGATTTCCTGAGCGCGGTGAGGGCGCCGGCGACGCGAACGTTATGGCTGTCGCATCGACAAGCGGAAATCAGGACAAAAAAAGAGGGCCACGAGAAAACTCGGGCCCTTTAGATGTGAAGGTAATTTAAACCTCCAGAGGGGAACAGCTGCTGCGGCGGCACTGGGAGGAAATCCGCCATGTGCATCAGCTGTGAGCACTATGCTCAAATTTCGATCGGAAGGAAAGCAAATATTGTGCAACGCAGCTATGCAAATGCTGCGTTGCATTAAAACCGCTGATCCAGATCAAGCAGCCTCCGCCGGGGCGTCGTCGTTCTGAGCGGACGCGGTTGCAAGAGCATCGTCGACGTCGCGAAGCTGTCGGCGCTTTTCCGCAAGTTCGTCGGCGAAGGCGAAGGTGCCGCCTTCGCGGGAACGATAGGAGGCAAGCCGCCGGTGCGCTTCATCCAGACGATGGCGATAGCGCTCCCGCTCCTCTTCGAAACCGTCGAGCGCGTGCTCGAGTCGCGAAATCGCGCCGAGCGGGGTGACGGTGACCGCAAGATCGATCTCGTAGGCGGCACCAGTGCGCTGGAGCGTGGTGGCGTAGCGATACCCGTCACCCTTTCCGAAGCGCTCGCCGTCGTAGGCGAGATCGAAGCCGCCAATGGATGCGAGGTGTACCTCGCCCTCTTGCTGGAGCTGGAGGAGCGTGAGGATTTCCTTCATCAGCGCGCGACCGGCCTCCTTACGCTCATCGTAGTCTTTGCCGAGGACCTTTATCGCAAAGGCGTCGCCCGCCGTGGGCACAAGCAGACCGATATCCTGGCCGATCTCGCCGATGCGCCGGGTCGACACCTCGATGTCACGCTCGGCATCGCGCATCTGCCGTCGCACCGCGTACTGGTCATCATCATGCGCGGCGCGCAGCCTTTCCAGTCGCGCGATATCGGCCTCAAGGCCAGCCTTCTGCATCAGCCGCTCGTCGCCGGAAGCGATCGCCTTGGCCATCGCGAACTGGTTGGCCTGCCCGTCACCGAGGTCTTCGAGCCGGCGGATCGAGGTATCTCCGCTCAGCGCGGCGGCTATGAAGCGGGCCTTTCGCTCGTTGTTCTGCCACATGGAAGCGTCGAGACTGCCCTCAGTGGCATAAGCGAAAATGTCGACGACATCATGCTGGTTGCCCTGCCGGACGATGCGACCCTCGCGCTGTTCGATCTGGGACGGCAGCCACGGCACATCGAGATGGTGTAGCGCCTTGAGCCGGAGCTGCGCGTTGACGCCGGTTCCCATCGTATCCGACGATCCGATCAGGAACCGAACCCGGCCAGCCCGCACGTCGGCGAAGAGCCGCTGCTTAGCCTCGGTCTTCTTGTAGTCCTGCATGAAGGCGATTTCGGACGAGGGAACACCGAGCCGCACGAGCTCGTCACGGATCCAGCGGTAGGCCGAAAAGCCGCGAGTTTTCTCGACGTTGATGGTTCCGAGATCGCTAAAAGTCATCTGCGCGGCACCCGGCAGCTCGTAGGGTTTTTCGTCCGGCCGGACGTAGGTATCGTCGCTCGTCTCCTTCCAGATCCGGAAGGCATTGCGGACGAGAAGGTTGAGCTTATTGGCCTCCTCGTTGTCGTTTGCCGGTATGACGAGGCGGAGATCGATCGCCGCATGGCGGCCGTCGGTGATGACCGAGAGCAGGATATCGTCGCCGGGCTGCGCCGGCCCCTCGCGCATCTCGATCGCCTTGATGCGGGCATCGAGGATCTGCTGATAGGCCTTGAAGGCAGGCGTCGGCTTTGCTGTGAGGATCTGCCGTCGACCCGTGGAGATATCCGGCACCTTGACGTACTCGCGGAGATCCGCAGGCATGACGACATCAGCAAAGGCTCGGAACATGGCGATCAGTTCCGGGACATTGACAAAACTCGCGAAGCGGCTGACCGGCTTGTATTTACCGGACGGTTGGATCTCCAGCTCGGTCGTCGTATCACCGAAGCAGGACGCCCAGGCATCGAACTCGTGCAGCCCGCGCTCGAGCAGCGCTGCATGGCCGAGCAGGCGCTGGATCGAGAACATCTCGCCGAGCGTGTTGGTGATCGGCGTGCCCGAGGCGAGCACGAGCGCCCGGCCGGGGTTTTTGGTCTCGATGTAGCGAGACTTTACATAGAGGTCCCAGGCGCGCTGCGAGCCGTTCGGGTCGATACCCTTCAAAGTGCTCATGTTTGTGGGGAAGGAAAGCTTGCGGAATTCCTGCGCCTCATCGACGATGATCTGATCGACACCGATTTCGGCGATGGTGAGCAGATCATCCTTGCGGGTCGCAAGCCCTTCCAGACGTTCCTGCAAGCCTTCCTTCAGCCGCTCGAGGCGCTTGCGCGAGACGCGGTCCTCGCTGTCCACCTTTGTCAACAGATCCTCGTAGAGTTCCAGCTCATCGTGGATCATCTGTTGTTCGAAGGCAGACGGCACGGCGATGAATCTGAACGCCGAATGCGTGATGATGATCGCGTCCCAGGTGGCCGTCGCCGCGCGTGACAGGAAGCGGGCGCGCTTGTCCTTCGTAAAATTCGTCTCGTCGGCAACGAGAATGCGGGCGTTTGGATAGAGCGCGAGAAACTCGCGGGCAGCCTGTGCCAGGCAATGGCCGGGGACCACGAGCATCGCCTTGGCGATAAGCCCCAGGCGGCGCTGCTCCATGATCGCAGCCACCATCGTCATCGTCTTGCCGGCGCCGACGGCGTGCGCAAGATAGGTCGAGCCGGAGGAGATGATCCGCCAGATGCCGCGTTTCTGGTGCCCATAAGGAGCAAAGGCGCCTGAGGTGCCGGGAAGTTTCAGATGAGAGCCGTCGAATTTGCGAGGCGCGATATTGTTGAAGCGGTCGTTGTAGACCCGCGCCAAGCGGTCGATGCGATCCGGATCTGTCCAGACCCAGTTCTGGAAGGCTTGCCTGATCTTCTGCAGCTTGTCGCGCGCGGCCTCGGTATCGACGACGTTCAGAACACGCCGCTCGCCACCCACATCCTTGAAGATGTCGAAGATCTGCGGAACCCGGCTGTTCAGCGCATCGGCCAGCAACTCACCCGCATCACGGCGGCTGGTGCCCCATTCCGATGTGCCGGCCGCAGTAAGCCCAAGCTGCAGGGCCTCCACGGTCCAGCTCCCGAGCTCCGGCATGTGGTGGATCCTGATCTCGGCGCCCATCATCTCCTTCACGAACGCGACGACGTCGCTCGCCGGTATCCACGGCGCACCGAGGCGCGCGGTGATGTCGGAGGGACGAAGATCGGCGGGCTGCACCGCCTGAAGCGCGCGAACATTCCGCCCGAAGACGGGATCGAGCTCGGCGGCAGCTACGGCCACAGCCAGCTTGGTACGAACCGGCCCGGAGAGATAGGCATCGGAGGTCTGCCAGGAGCCGTCCGCGGGATCCCGGAAGATCGCGTCGCCGAGTTCGTCGACGACCGCATCGGCATTTCTGTGCAGCAGCTCGGCGATATGCTCGATGTCGACGCGACCGCGTTCGTTAAGCACGACGGCCAGCGCGTCCGCGGCGCTGGTGATTTCCGGCGGGGCAGGGGGCGAGATCACACGCTCGGAAAAAATCGGACCCGGTTTCGCCGTATCGGTGTCGAGGTCGTAATCCTCGATCGAAGCGACCAACCAGCAATCGGGATCGTCGAGGAACGGCTGCAGGTTCGGACGGCGGTGCGTTTCGCGCATCTCGCCGGATTCCTCATCCTCGCGGATCGAGACCGTGGTGTGGTTGATCGGACCGAAATCGCGTACGAAGCTCGACCAGGCGATGCGCAAGCGAACCTGCAGATCCCGCCATGGCCGATCCTGTTCCTGGGCCTTCAGCACCTCGCGCACCGCATCGCGGATCAGAATCAGCTTCTTGATGATGCCGACGTGCTTTTCGGATAGGCCTTCCCCTGATCGCCCTTTTCGTACGTTCACCGCCTGCGGAGATCCGCCGACCATCTGCATGAGACCGCGCTTGATGTCGATGAAGAAGCTTCCTTCCCTGATCTGTCGGTTTTCGGGCCGAAGATCGATGATCTCGCCGAGCTCATCCTCGAGGTCGATGTCGATCGCGGTTGCCTCGCCGTCATAGCGGCCTTCGGGAAGGAGCCGGATGGCCTGCAGCAGAGCCGCCTGCAGGTCTTCCTCGGCGCGCGGCCGGCAGGTGTAGGTTTCGCCAAAGGGTCCGGACGTGAGAGCATGATCACCGAGAACGAAACCGGGATGCCGTGCGAACCAGCGGTTGATGCGAATTGCGCCCTCGTCCTCGCTTTCGGGCCGCAGCTCCTCGAGATCGAGCCAGGCCAGATCGCTTGTCGGTTCACCGACCTTGCGCTTGCGAAAGAAGAGAAGGTCGACCACGACATCCGTGCCGGCGTCCTGGCGGAAGCTACCCTCCGGCAATCGGATCGCCGCGATCAGGTCGGCGGTCTTGGCGATGTGCTCGCGCGCCGTCGGGTCCGCCTTGTCCATCGTCCCGGAACTGGTGACAAAGGCGGCGAGCGCGCCGGGTTTCAGCAGGTCGATCGAACGGGCGATGAAATAGTCGTGCAGCCGAAGCCCGAGCGAGCGATAAGTCCGGTCAGAGCGAACAATCCGATCGGAGAAGGGTGGATTGCCGATCGCGAGATCATAGATCGGCGCCAGATCGGTTCGCACAAAGTCGCCGTTGATGATCCGCGCCTTCGGCTGAAGCAGCTTGACGATGCGGGCGGTGACGGGATCGAGTTCGACGCCGGTGAGGAAGGTCCTGTCGCGAAGCGCCGCCGGCATGAGAGCTGGAAACAGGCCCGTACCGACACCGGGCTCGAGCACGCGGCCGCCACGCCAGCCCATGCGCTGCAAGCCCGACCAGATTGCCCGGATGATGAACTCCGGCGTGAAATGGGCATATTGCGTGCAGCGGGCGAGTGAGGTGTAGTCAGCATCTGAAACAGCACTTTCGAGCGAGCCGCCGAGCTCACTCCAGCCCTTCCGGAAATCGAGCTCGCCAGGACGGCGGAACATCCCGTTCGCCAGTTCGCTCGCGCCGAAGCCGGTGAAGCGGACGAGTTGCGCCTGCTCCTTCGGAGTGGCTGGTCGATCCTGCTTCTCGATGTTGCTCGCGATCAGGATCGCCGCAACATTGACGCGGGCGCGATCCTTCCAGGATGCGGCCAAGCCTCGATCCGCATCGTCGAGGTAGAAGTTGCACCGGTTGCCCTGCCGCCGGGGCACCGGATGTTCTATCGTCGCGACCGGCAAGGCCGGCGCGGGAGAGGGCGGCGGCGGTTCGGGGTCGTCGTCATTGGCGGCGACCGTATCGAAGACGCCGAACGCTGTGACACCAAGGCCGAGGCCGGACGAGAGCGCGCTGCTGCCGAACACGTCGAGAGTGAAGGGATTGTTGCTCATGAAATTTTCCTCGGGAAATGGCGAGCGTCATCACCCCGCGGGAGCTACTTGCGGGACTGAAGGACACTCAGGGGGTTTGGGTTTGGTGGCCAAACGGGCCGGACTGGTCGCGAATTGCCTTAAGACTTCGCGATCAGGCTGAGCTGCATCGAGTCTTGACGAAATACGATACGAAGGTGCGTCGCCTCCGGAGCAGCCGTCATCATGGCTTCCAGCTGTTCCGCATCGATGAAATCGACGCCGTCGTCGCCGCCGAAGGTTCGGCGTTTGACGTCGAACCAGTCATCATTGGTGCGGGGATCGCATTCCTCGGCATAGACGACCAAAGGCTTGGTACCATCTGGCAATTTGCCGTTCGAGAGAAGGTAGACCCCATGGTCGCCGACGAGCCAGAGGCCCGGCTTTTCGTCCTTGCCAGGGCGCAGGCCGTAATAGGGATTGCGAAAGCCGCCATGGGCTTCCGCGTCGGCACGACCGCGGGCGATGACCTGGCGGACGGATGTGAGCGGGAAGGAAAGCATGGTGTACCTCCTTCACGCGGCGATTGGCGAGGGGAGGTGGCGCAGCTGCACCGGCAGCTTGCCTGTGACCTCGTCGTCGGTCAGATCGTCCAGCAGTTTTACCGTGCGGCCCATCTTGCTGCCGAAGAGCACGATTGTGCGCTTACCGCGCGCGGCTTCCTCCCAGCTATCGCCGGCAAAGCCACGATAGTCGTCCGCCGCGATGCTCCAGATGTGTTCCAGGCGTTCCTCGCGCGTCATGGCGCGCACGGGCCGGCTCTCACGCTCGATGATTGCCACGCGCATGCGCTCGGCCGCTTGCCCGTCGGAGAGGTCGCAATAGCCATGAAAATGTCGAATGGCGCCATCGATCGGCAAGGCGAAGAACACTGATGTCACCGAACCAGTCAGAAACTCGCGCATTGCAAACATCGCGCCGCGGATCCAGAGCGGTGGCAGGATCTCGAACATATAGTCATGCTCGCCCTCGCCGATCTCAAACCATTCGCCGGCATAGAGCGGCGAGGCGTCACCCTCCCAACGGTTCGGACGCTGGGCGTGCCGGTCAAACATGCGGAACATTTGCTGGCGTGAGGCCACGCCCTGGAAAACCTTGCGGATTGTGGGAGAGGGATTCATCTGCGGCTCCTTCGGATGGTTTCGGACCGAAGCGCAGCACTGTCCTTCCGACCTTGCCATCCTCTTCAGTCCTTCATGACACCTTCCGGGCCGCCGGCATCGCGGCCGGCCGGGTCAAGGGCCGGCTCCGCCGGGCGAAGCTTCCCTTGACGCGGGCGGTGCGAATGCGGCACGCCGCCTTCCTTTCTTTCCCGTTTTTCTTTCTCCCTGATCTTCAGGGTCTCGTTCCAGTCCTCCTCGGGCGGGCGGAGCCTCGACCAGTCGCAGCCGGTTTCGTGAGCGAGCGCCCGCAACCGCTCGGCAAACATCTCTCCTTGGGGATTGGCGTCTGTCGCGGCGACGAGGAGAGCATCGGGCCGCGAGGCCAACTGCCGCAACGCCCCCTCCGTTGACGGCGACCATCCGCCGCCCGTGCTGAGATACAGCGTCCCGTCCCGCGGCCCCTCGATGGCGGCAAGGCTCATGGCGTCGATCGCAGCTTCAGTGACGGCCAGGCGCAACGCTGTCTCCGGCCCGAGACGGAAGAGAACCTTCGTTCCTCCGGAGGCAAAGCCCCGATACTCAGGCCCTCGCGCCTCCCAGCCGGTGACAATCCCGGCATGGTCCGTATGCGCCGCCCACATGCTGCAACATGGACCCTCCCGAAGGCGGTCCTGCCTGATCGCGGCGCGGAGCAAAGGGACCGGCAGGAAACGGTCCCCGTAGAGATAAGCCCATGTCGACGAGCCGGGCCACGGACGACGACGTCCTTGCCAACGCTCAGGTAGAGCGAGATCGAATCCTTGATCGTGCCTCGAAGGCAGCCATTCCGGCTCGGTGATCGCGAAACCGACGAGGTCGGCGACCCTCCCGGCGCCTTCGAGAAAGCCGACATGATCGAGATGCTCGACAAGTCCGAACACATCGCCTTTTGCATCACTCAACGGGTCGAACCATCCGCGCCCCTCATGGGTGACGATGATGATCTCGCTCCCTCGGCGAAACTTGACCGCCCGACGGGTACTCTCCTTCGCATCGATGGCGAAGCCCGCATGCTCAAGAACGGCGGCACAACTCACCTGGTCGCGCAGCGCCTCTATATCCTTTCTGTTCATGCTTTTTCCTCTTTGCCTTCCTTGCCCGTCATTTCGCGGGCGCGCTTCCACCAGCCGCGAAGAGCAAAGGCGGCAAGGGCGCGGCTGACAATTGTCGGATCATGCAATAACCGCCCGCGGCGCAGCCTCCCTTGCGGCCTGCCGCTCGCGAGCGGCAACCCGAACGGCAAAGCGGCTCAATGAGCCGGCCAAGGGAAGAACTCGTGGACGATCTCGAGATCGTCGTCAGCGTCGATCTCGTCGGAAGGAAGCACGCCGTACTCGCCATCGACCGAGAAAAGGGTGACCGGGACCATCAGGTCGCGGGAGAGCTGGAAGGCGTGGGACTGAGCGAGGGAAAGATCGTGCGACATGTGAGAGGCTCCTTCGGGAGCGGGCCAATCCCGCTCGATGGCTCCTCAAAAGGCCCGACGGCGGGCGCGATCACCGCGAGGCGAAGCCGAAGCGGCCGCAGCTTGCTAGTGGACCCTTTACGGGTTGATCGTGGAAGATCCGGCGCCGGGCTAGGACGCCATCACAAAAGAGCGGGATTGGGCTGCTTCCGCTGGAGATAAAGGATCCACGCACGCCTATCGAATCTGCAGCAGTTTCCCGCCGCCCCAGCACCTACGATCGTTTCCGCCTTCGCTACCGCTCGACCGGAAACTCAGCGCATCCGGACCGTTTCCGAAGGCGTTTCGCCGAAAGCTTGATAATAGGCCGCCGCGAACCGCCCCATGTGGGTGAACCCTGCATTGCGTGCAACGTCAGCAATCGATCGGGAGCCACGATCGCCGATGAGAGCTCTACGGGCAGCTTCGAGGCGAATCGCTCTGAGATAGCCCAAAGGCGTGGTGCCTTTGAACCGTTGGAAGGCCCCCTGCAATGCCCTGACGCTCGTACCGGTCTCGGCTGCGATCAGGGCGACCGTGATGGATTGGGCCAGGTTTGCATGCAGGTAGTCGATGGCGCGTTTCACATGCCATGGGACAGCGGGCGAGACCGACTGTTCCAGTCGCGGCATGTAGCTGTTAGGAGCGACCTCCAAAAGTGCGATCATCGTCGCCTGAAACAGCCGCTCGATGGCAGCCGGTGACAGTCGATCTGCTTCTGAAAGATTGAGGCAACTCCAGACAAGATGGCCGAGCGCCGCCAACCGCAATCCTTTCTCGGAAGTCAGATCGACAATACGATCGAATTCGAGATCCGTCGTGACGGGACCATCCAGCAGTTCACTCACTTGCTGGACCATTGCCGCCTTTTCGAAGGACAAGCCGATATAGCTGGAATGTTCATGAGGAGTCAGCTCGTCGAAGTGCGCAAGATCTTCCAGAAAACCTGTTGCTCGGGTGGACAGGAAACGCGGCGAACCGGAACGCATCTCCGATGCACTCGAGGAGGGCAGGTAAAGAACGAATGCATCGGGCGCGTCATCGAAGCCAAGTTTCAGGGCTGAACGGCACTTTCCCTTCCAGGCGCTGAAACGGCCGAGGATGTAGTGTGTATCTCCTGCGGAACACACGTGGTCGCGGTCCAGCGGACCCGCCGGGCCGGCTTGCACCATGTCACCGTGTTGGAGTGCAGTATGATGCAATAGAACTCTCCAAATCTTCAAGCTCGCGGCGAAACAGGATCGACCCGAACCTATACGTCCCCCCGGGGACCGTTCACTGCCGTCGCAGCCATTGCCTTGACGAGGGATATGACCTGCCGGCGAACCGCAGGTTCCGCAATCCTGGCGAATGCGCCCTTGAGATCCCTGCCTTCGTCGGATTGGAGGAAGGCGCCCAGTCCTGTTTCCGCGGTGGAACCTCTCAGCCTTTTAGCTTGTCCGTCTCGGGTCTCGGAATTGAAGAAGGACGACGCCGGCACGCCCGGCACATTCGCGACGTTGGGCAACCGGCTCCCGCCGACGCGGTTCATGCCCTTTTCGTATTTCTGGACCTGCTGGAACGTCACGCCCAAAGCCTCGGCAAGCTTGGCCTTGTGCGGATCCTTGCCCCGACCTCGACATCGATCGGGCTCGGTGTTTTGGTCGCATTCTGATTTTTCACATGATTGGTCAATTCATCGCCATACCTGTCGTTGAAGGATCGTGGGTTTGCTGATCGCCATCCTGCGGCCAACGTCAGTCGGGCTTCGAAAGGCTTGCCTTTTCGAGAGCCTCCTGCATCGTGCTTGCCTCGAGTGCGACAAGCGCTTGCTCGAGAAATCCTTCAATTTCGATGACGCTCCTGCCCTGGAGCAGGGCGATTTCATCAACAGTCTTTCCCATCGACACCCATCGAAGGCAGGTCTTTTCGATGGGCGAAAGCATCCAATGTTCCATGACCAACCTGCTTTCGTTGGTGTTTATTTCATCCTCGAGCAATAGGGCGAACGATCCGCCCTATTGGTTTGTCTCGGGCTTCTGCAACAGACGGGCGGGTGGCCTATGTCCCGGTCGCCTCGCAGATCCGAAGAAAGCTCGCGGCGCGCAGGCTTGCGCCGCCGACCAGAACACCGTCGACGTTTTCAAGAGCAAGAATCTCGGCCGAATTCTCAGGCTTGACTGATCCACCGTAGAGGATCCGCAGCTGAGCACCGACCGATCCATAGGCATCGATCAGACTGGATCGGATGCAGGTATGAGCGGCAAGGATTTCGCCTTGGTCCGGCACGCGTCCGGTCCCGATCGACCAGACCGGCTCATAGGCGATGACCAAGGCGGTTTCGTTTAACGCGGCGGGCAGGCAATCCTGCAGCTGGCTTTTTAGGACGGCGAGGGTCTCCTGGCGGAGATGCTCCGCTTCCGTCTCGCCCACGCAAATCACGGGGATCAAGCCGGCGCTGAGCGCGATCTCGGCCTTGCGCCTGACGATCGCATCCGTCTCGCACTGATACTGCCGCCGCTCGGAATGACCTAGTATGACGATGCGGGCGCGGCAGTCGGCGATCATGCGGGCGGATATGTCGCCGGTGTAAGCGCCACCTTCCTGAGCGCTGCAATCCTGGGCGCCGAGAAGAATCCGGCTTCCGGCGGTTATCCTCACGGCGGATTGCAGAAGCGTTGCCGGAGGACATATAGCCACGTCTGCACTCAGTTCACCGATGTTCCATGCGACCTCTTCGATCTCGGAGAGATCGGCCGTAAGTCCGTTCATTTTCCAGTTGCCGACGATGAGCCGGCGGGGAGAGTTGCTCAAGGTCTTACCCCCAAATTAGTGGCTATAGCGCTTCGCCATCTCGGCGAGCGGCAGGGGTTTGATGCCGGAGGCATGTCCGGCGGCGCCGAACTGCTCGTATCGGTCGCTACAGACCGCTGCCATCGCCTCGATGCCTGGGGCGAGGTATTTGCGGGGATCGAACTCGCCAGGATGAAGGGCAAAGACGCGGCGGATCGCTCCCGTAAACGCCAATCTGAGGTCCGTGTCGACATTCACCTTCCGAACGCCGTGTCGGATGCCTTCCTGGATTTCTTCGACCGGAACGCCATAGGTTGGTTTCACGTCGCCACCATGCGCGTTGATCAGTTCCTGGAGTTCCGCCGGCACCGACGACGACCCATGCATGACGAGATGGGTATCGGGCAGACGGACGTGGATCTCCTTCAGGCGCTTGATGGAAAGGATGTCACCGTCCGGTTTGCGGGAGAATTTGTAAGCGCCGTGCGACGTGCCGATGGCGATGGCGAGAGCATCCACGTTTGTCAAGCGTACGAATTCGGCGGCCTCTTCGGGATCCGTCAGCAGCATGTCGCGGCTGAGCTCGCCGTCAAAGCCATGTCCGTCCTCCGCTTCGCCGCGTCCGCTTTCCAACGAGCCGAGATGGCCGATCTCGCCTTCGACCGACACGCCGACGAGGTGCGCCATTTCCGACACCTTGGAGGTGACGGCGACGTTGTCATCGAAGCTGAGAGGCGTGCGGCCATCTTCCGAGAGGGATCCATCCATCATCACGGAGGAGAAACCTGCAAGAATAGCCGACATACAGGTCGACGCCGAATTCCCGTGGTCCTGATGCATGCACACTGGGATGTGCGGATACATCTCGATTGCGGCGCGGATCAGATGCGACAGCGTCGCGTCGCCTGCGAAAGCACGAGCGCCGCGGCTTGCCTGCATGATCACCGGGCTGTCGGTGCGGGCCGCAGCCTTCATGATGGCAAGCATCTGTTCCATGTTGTTCACGTTGAAAGCCGGGATGGCGTAGCCATTCTCGGCGGCATGGTCGAGCAATTGACGAAGGGTGATGAGAGCCATTTAAGAGCCGATCTTCTCTTGCGAGGGATGGATTTGGTGAAGTTGCACCAGGCGTTCGATTTCGTTGCTCGACCCGAGCAAGACCGACACGCGCTGATGATGAGCCTGTGGTTGGATGCGAAGGATGTCTTCGGTTCCGGTGGATGCTGCACCGCCGGCCGCCTCGATGAGGAACGCCATGGGATTGGCTTCGTACATCAGGCGCAGCTTGCCGCCGGCGCGACGATTGGATTCGTCCGCCGGATAGAGAAACACCCCTCCACGCGTGAGAATGCGATGGACGTCGGCGACCATGGAGGCCGTCCATCGCATGTTGAAGTCTTGGCCGCGTGGCCCAGCCGATCCCGCAAGGCATTCGTCGACATAGCGGCGGATCGGTTCGTCCCAAAAACGTTGACGCGAGGAGTTCACGGCAAACTCGTTCGTTTCCGTTGGCACGCGCATCTGAGCATTGGTTAGTTTGAATTGCCCATCGGATGGATCCAGCGTGAGACCGACCACGCCGAGGCCGAATGTGATCACGAAGAGCGTGGACGGCCCATAGATGGCATAGCCGGCGCAGAGATAATCCCGGCCTTTGCGCAGAACATTGGTGTCACCGTCTGCCTGGACCTGGCTCACGGCAAAGATCGAGCCGACGGAAAGGTTCACCTCAAGGTTCGATGAGCCGTCCAATGGATCGACGTAAAGAATGAGGTCGCCAGCGGCAGGGGCTTTCAACCACGTGACTTCCTCCGCCTCCTCCGAAACATAGGCAGCGAGCGACGTCGCCTCTCCGCATGTCTCGCGAAACACTCGATCGGCCAGGACGTCGAGGAGCTTCTGATCTTCACCCTGGATATTCGTCGTCCCGGCGCTGCCAATATGGTTCTGAAAGGCTGCTTCCTTCAGATGGTCGGCAACTACGGTTGCGGACGCTGCGATGCTTTCAACCAAGCTTGCCAAGGCAGGATCGACTTTCCTCTGGAGCAGATAAGCGCCAAGTTCGGTGTCTGGTGTGATCGTCATGTTTCAACCTGTCATGTGAATCCCGAGGGATCCGATTTCGCTACTCCGCTTCAAACGCTGTTCCTGTCCCGCCATGTGCAATTCGGTTGCAACCTCAAGCCGCGCTTTGGCTGGCCGGTTGGTGCGACAGTTCCTCTGCGCTTGAGAAGCCCAATTCTCGTGCATTTCCTTCGATCTTGAACTGCTGAACCAGCCCCAGCAGGCTGTCGGCCTGGGAGGCGAGTTCGCGGCTTGCGGCCGTCGTCTCCTCGACCATCGCCGCATTGTGCTGTGTCATCTGGTCCATCTGGTTGACGGTCGCGTTGACCCCCTGCAGCGCACTCGACTGGTCGTGGCTGCCGCGGGCGATCGTCTCGACGTGGTGGCTGATCGTGACAATCTGGGTGCTGATCTTCGCAAGAACCGCGCCGGTTTCCTGAACCAGATGAGAGCCGGTGTTGACCTCGGTCGTCGACTTGTTGATGAGGACCTTGATCTCCTTGGCTGCCTTGGCGGAGCGTTGCGCTAGTTCGCGCACCTCCTGGGCAACGACAGCGAAGCCCTTGCCGGCATCGCCGGCACGGGCTGCCTCGACGCCGGCATTGAGCGCCAGCAGATTGGTCTGGAAGGCGATCTCGTCAATGACGCCGGTGATCTGCTCGATCTGGCGGGAGGCTTCTTCGATACGTCCCATGGCGTCGATCGCATTGTTGACGACGATGGCCGAGTCGTCGGCGCTGCGCTTGGCCTGGCGAACGATCTGGTCGGCATCCTTGGCACGCTCCGCCGACGAGCGAACCGTGACGGTAATCTCGTCGATGGCGGCGGCCGTTTCTTCGAGCGAAGCAGCCTGCTGTTCGGTACGTTTGGCAAGATCCTCAGCCGCCTCGGCCATCTGGTTGCCGTTGCCCTGGATCATTTCGACATTCTCGCGGATCTGACGCATCGTCGCCTGCAGGTGCAACATCGAACCGTTGAAGTCCTGTCGAAGCTGGTCGAGTTCTCCGTCGAGAGGAAGAGCGATGGTCACCGTCAGGTCTCCGCTCGCGAGTTTGTGCAAGCCGGACGCAACCGCCTCGACGGCGCTGCTGATGGCAGCCGCATCGCGGGTCTTGCGCAGATCGTCTTCCTGGCGTTGTTGCCGTGCGAGCGACCGCGACTGTTCCGCCTCACTTTCGATGCGGATCTTTTCGACCGCGTTGTTGCGGAATACGTCCAACGCTCTTGCCATTTCGCCGATCTCGTCGCGCTTTTCGACGCTGCCGATCTTTTCGTCGAGTTTGCCGGACGCAACCGCCTTCATCGATGCAGTCAGCGCTTCGATTGGAGACTTGATGGTTCGCAGCAGCAGGAAAGCAGCGATGCAACCAAAGAGCAGGGCAAGCACGGTCGTCACGACGGATATATGTTGCGCCTGATCCTGTGCGACGGAGGCATGATCACGCTGGACTTGAGCGAACTCGAGGATCTTGTTCCAAGAGTCGTTCATCCTGGCGCTCGCCGCCTGGAATGCCGCGTCACGAGCCCCGACTTTGACGAGGAGCTGATCGAATGCCTCCTGCGCCTGAGCAATCACCGCAACGGCCTTATCGGACAATTCATGGATGGGACCGTTGGCCGCGTGCTGTTCCTTCACCTTACCGAGATAGAAGCCCAGCCCTTTGAGGCGACCTTTTACCTTCTTGAGGGTGTCTTCATTCATTCCACCTAGAAAATCGGAGGAGGCGATCCGAAGTTCATAGTTCATGGAGTTGATCTTGTTCAGCGTTTCCGCGGTCGCCGCTTGTGCTGCCGCTTGGTCAGCGGGGATGTTCAAATAGGTTTGCAGTTTGGACTGCACATCCGACAAGGTTGAGAGATCGCTGGAAATCCCCTCCCGAAGTTTCCTTTCGTCGCTGTGCATTTCCCAGAGGCCGTCGATTGTCTTTGACACCTCTTCAGCAATCGTCCCTGCGGCAAGCAGGCTCTGTCGTTCATCCTGTTCTTGAGCGAACGACAAGCTCGTCGATATCTTGGCGCTCTGGTCGGCGAGCAGTGCCTTCAGCGCATCGCGCTTTGCTTCCGTCGCCTCGAGCAGGAAGGAGTTCATCCCGTCCTGAGCCTGCTTGATCGCCGACAGCGTGACCATCCCGCTCGAGCTGCTGGCAAGCTGGGTATTCAGCATGTTGCCCGAAAGATAGTTGACGAGGCTGAGCCCGGCGATGCCGATGAGTATCGGCGCCAGAAGGCAAAAAATCTTAGTCCGTATCGGACCGCGCAGCAGAAGGAAGTCAAAATGAATGCCCATGATTCTCCACCCAAGATAACGAGGTCCAATAATAATTATTCTGAGTGAATGAATATTGAGTAAAATCGATCTCGAATTGCTAATGTTTCAGGAATATTCCGCTGCGGTTGAATCCAGAACCTCCAGAATCCGGGCGGTCACGTCATCGACGGCTGCAAGACCATCAACCTGAAAGTACGGCGACCGATCCTTGTAGAACTCGCTGACCGAAAGGGTCTCGGCCCGATACGCCTTAAGGCGCAGTTCCAATGTCGCGGCATTGTCATCGGCGCGTCGCGCGCCGGCAGACTCCGTCGCTCTTCGGCAGATACGGTCGTAGAGTTCTTCCTCCGGGACAACGAGCTCGATGACGGCCGTCAAGGAATGCTCACCGAGCGACTGATCCAACGCGGCAGCCTGCGAGATCGTGCGCGGAAACCCATCGAGCACGAATCCGCGCTCTGCTTCCGGACTGGCAATCCTGTTTGCAACGATCGCCGAGACGGTGTCATCGGAAACGAGCCCGCCAGCTGCCATCGTCGCCGCGACGGCCGAACCGAGAGGCGTTCCCGCCTTTACCTCGGCCCGGAGGATGTCGCCCGTCGACAGATGCGGGATGCCGAGCTTTTCGCAGATGCGCTTGGCCTGCGTCCCTTTGCCGGAGCCGGGCGGGCCCATTAGTATCAATCTCATGGGGTAAGTCCTTTCCTTCGGTCTCACGCTGCCTCGGCCCTGTTCTGCCGGTTGGCGATCAGATCATCGACGACAGCCGGATCGGCAAGCGTCGAAGTGTCGCCCAGCGAGCCGAAATCGTCCTCGGCGATCTTGCGCAGGATGCGGCGCATGATCTTTCCTGAGCGAGTCTTCGGCAGGCCCGGCGCGAACTGGATCTTGTCCGGCGAAGCAATCGGGCCGATTTCCGCTCGGACGTGCTTGACCAGCTGCTGGCGCAACTCTTCGGACCCTTGGCTGCTCGCCATCAGCGTGACATAGCAATAGATGCCTTGACCCTTAATACTGTGCGGATAGCCGACGACGGCTGCCTCAGAGACGAGGTGATGCGAAACCAGGGCGGACTCGACTTCCGCCGTGCCGAGCCGGTGACCGGAGACGTTGAGAACGTCGTCAACGCGGCCGGTGATCCAGTAGTAGCCGTCGGCATCACGGCGACAGCCGTCGCCAGTGAAATACTTGCCCGTGTAGGTGGAGAAGTAGGTCTGGATGAAGCGCTCGTGGTCGCCATAGACCGAACGCGCCTGACCCGGCCAGCTGTCGGCGATGCAGAGATTGCCGTCGGCGGCACCTTCGATAAGCTTGCCTTCCGCATCCACGAGCTCCGGCTTGATGCCGAAGAAGGGGCGGGTGGCGGAGCCGGGCTTGAGGTCGGTCGCGCCCGGCAGCGGCGTGATCATGATGCCGCCGGTTTCCGTCTGCCACCAGGTGTCGACGATAGGGCAGCGCCCGTCTCCGACCGTGTGATAATACCATTCCCAGGCTTCCGGATTGATCGGTTCGCCGACCGAGCCGAGGAGACGCAGGCTTGAACGGCTTGAGCGTTTGACGAAATCATCGCCGGCGCCCATCAGCGAACGGATGGCCGTCGGGGCGGTGTAAAAGATGTTGACCTTGTGCTTGTCGATCACGTCCCAGAAACGGCCGGCATCCGGGAAGGTCGGAATTCCCTCGAACATCAGCGTCGTCGCGCAGTTTGCGAGCGGCCCGTAGACGATATAGGAGTGGCCCGTGACCCAGCCGACATCGGCCGTGCACCAGTAAATATCGCCGTGCTGGTAGTCGAACACATATTCATGGGTCATCGAGGCATAGACGAGATAGCCGCCGGTCGTGTGGAGTACGCCCTTGGGTTTGCCGGTCGAACCGGAGGTGTAGAGGATGAAAAGCGGATCCTCGGCCTTCATCGGCTCGGGCGGGCATTCCGCCGAAACAGAGCCTGCTTCCTCGTGATGCCAGAGGTCGCGGCCCGGCGCCCAGCCGATCTCCGCACCGGTACGGCGGATCACCAGGACGTTCTTGACCAGGACATGACCGCGCGCGGCGATATCGATCGCCTTGTCGACATTGGCCTTCAGCGGAACCGGCTTGCCGCCGCGCAGGCCCCCGTCGCACGTGATGACAAAGGTCGATTCACAATCGACGATGCGGCCACCCAGCGCCTCGGGCGAAAAGCCGCCGAAGACCACGGAATGGATCGCGCCGATACGGGCACAGGCGAGCATCGCATAGGCCGCTTCCGGCACCATCGGCATGTAGATGGTGACGCGGTCGCCCTTCTGGACACCATGCTTCTTCAACACATTGGCGAGGCGGCAGACTTGCTCGAAAAGTTCGTTATAGGTGATCCTCTTGTCGACAGAGGGATCATCGCCTTCCCAGATGATGGCGACCTGATCGCCCCTCGTCTCCAGGTGCCGATCGATGCAGTTGTAGGCGACATTGGTCTCACCGTCTTCGAACCATTTGATCGAGACGTCGCCGGTAAACGAGGTGTCCTTTACGCTGGTGTAGGGCTTGAACCAGTCGATACGCTTGCCGTGCTTGCCCCAGAACTGCTCAGGGCTGCCGACGCTTTCCTCGTACCATTCCTGGTACTCGGCCTTGTCGATCAGCGCATGGCTCTGCACCGGCTTGGTAACCGGGTATATCTTTTCCGACATTAAAACTCCTCAAACCCGCCAAAAAATCTCACTGCGCGGCAACCTGCCGCTGGACGACCTCAGAGATGAAACTGTCAAGAAGGGACACTTCGCTGTGGCTGAGATGGAGCCCCTTCTTCGAGCGTCTCCAGAGAATGTCCTTCGTCGTACGTGCCCATTCGTGCTCCATCAGGTAGAGCACTTCGGCTTCGTAAAGGTCCGACCCGAAATGCCGGCCGAGATCCTCGATCTTCCTGGCAGTGCCGAGAAGGACGGATGCCTTCGTGCCATAGCGGCGGACAAGCCGGCGCGCATGCGAAGTGGCGAGGAACGGATAGGCCGTGTGAAGCTTGGTGACCTCTGCCTCGTAGCCTTGAACCGGAAAGTCGCCGCCCGGCAGATGGCTCTTGGCGGTCCAGGGGGCGCCCTTGACGCCGATCGCCTCGCCGACCTTCTCCAGCGCATGTTCCGCCAGACGCCGGTAGGTGGTGAGCTTGCCGCCGAAGATATTGAGGAGCGGAGCCCTGTTGACCTCGCTGCCGACGAAGCCATCAAGCTTCAGCACATAATCGCGCGTCGCCTCCTGCGCCTTCGTGGCACCATCGTTGAAAAGCGGGCGTATCCCTGAATAGGTCCAGACGATATCGTCCTGCCTGACCGGCTCCTTGAAATATTCGCTGGCCGCCTTGCAGAGATAGTCCGTCTCCTCTTGCGAGATCCTGACATCCTTCGGATCGCCGCTAAAGTCGCGATCGGTGGTGCCGATCAGCGTGAACTCGTCCTCATAGGGAATGGCGAAGATGATGCGATTGTCGGGATTTTGGAAAAAGTAGGCGCGCGGCCCTTCGAACTTCTTCTTGACGACGATATGACTGCCCTGGACGAGGCGCACATTGCGGGCCTCGTTCTTGCCGAAGGCGCCTCGGATGACATGGTCTACCCAGGGACCGGCCGCGTTGACGAGCATGCGCGCGCGGTGAACCGTCGCGATCCCGGAGACCGTATCCACCGTCTCGATCGTCCAGAGCCCGTTCTCGCGCCGCGCCGAGACCACTTTGGTGCGCGGCATGACCAGCGCGCCCTTGTCGGCAGCATCGCGGGCGTTCAAGACCACAAGCCGGGCATCGTCGACCCAACCGTCGGAATATTCGAAGGCCTTGGTGAAGAGCGCCTTCAGTGGTTTGGCCGCCTCGTCGCGGCGCATGTCGAGAACCGCAGTCGGCGGCAGCAGCTTGCGGCCGCCGAGATGGTCATAAAGGAAGAGCCCAAGCCGGATCAGCCAGGCCGGGCGGATGCCGCCCTTTTGGTAGGGCAGCACGAAGCGCATCGGCCAGATGATGTGCGGCGCCATCGCCCAGAGCACCTCGCGCTCCATCAGCGATTCACGCACCAGTCGGAACTCGTAGTGTTCGAGATAGCGCAAGCCACCATGGATGAGCTTGGTGGCGCCAGACGAGGTGCCGGAAGCGAAGTCGTTCATCTCCGCCAGCGCAACTGAGTAGCCGCGACCAACCGCATCACGCGCGATCCCGCAGCCGTTGATACCGCCACCGATCACGAACAGGTCGTGGATCTTATCTTCCATATCGATCTCCCGTGACGTCACGCCGTTGCCGCGTAGGAAAGCGTGCTTGCAACGGCAGCGCGCCATTTCCGATAGCGTCGTGCGCGCTCGTCAGTGTTGAGGTTGGGGGTGAACCTGCTTTTCGCCTTCCAGTTCGCGGCAAAGGTTTGAAGGTCGGGCCAGACGCCGGCCTGCGAGCCAGCCAGTGCCGCAATACCGTAGGCAGTCGCTTCCTGGCTTTGCGATCGCTCGATGTCGCTTCCCAGGCAATCGGCCAAAGCCTGCATGGCCCAATCGCTACCCGACAGGCCGCCGTCGACGCGAAGGGTCGCGCCCCTGACCTCCATCGGGTAATCGCAGGCCATCGCCTCGAGCAGATCGCGCGTCTGGTAGCAGACGGATTCCAGGGTCGCCCGAGAAAGCTCTGCGATCCCTGTGCCTCTCGTCAGGCCAAAAATCGCGCCACGGGCTTGCGAATTCCAGTGCGGCGCGCCAAGGCCGGTGAATGCCGGCACCAGATAGACGTCTTCCTGTTCGTCAGCCAGATGCGCAAGACGGCCGGTCTCGTCGGCTTCCTTGATGAGCTTCAAGGAATCTCTCAGCCATTGAACCGCAGCACCCGCCATGAAGATCGAGCCCTCAAGCGCGTAGGTTGTTTTGCCATTGAGACGATATCCGATGGTAGAGAGCAGACGGTTGGACGACCGGACGATCTGATCGCCGGTATTCAGGACCACGAAGCATCCCGTGCCATAGGTCGATTTAAGCATTCCGGGTTTGAGGCAGGCCTGGCCGATCAAGGCTGCCTGCTGGTCGCCCGCAAGCGCCCGGATCGCAATTTGAGCGCCGAAGTGGCCGGCAATCGTCTGGCCGAAATCGTCAGCACAATCCTTCACCTCGGGCAAGAGAGCCCGCGGCACTCTGAAGGCGCCCAGCAATTCGTCATCCCAGCGGTTCTCGCGGATATCGAACAGCGCCGTGCGTGACGCGTTGGTCGCGTCCGTTGCGTGCACAGCGCCGCCTGTGAGCATCCATGTCAGATACGTGTCGATCGTGCCGCACAGCAACTGGCCATTCTCAGCCGCGCGCCGCGCGCCGTCGACATTGTCGAGGATCCAGGCGATCTTCGTGGCGGAAAAATAGGGATCGAGCAGAAGACCGGTTTTTTCTTGAATCAGCGGACCAAACCCATCCGCGCGAAGGACTTCGCAGGCGCCGTAGGTCCGCCGGTCCTGCCAGACGATCGCAGGATGGATCGGCTTCCCCGTCGACCGCTCCCAGACAAGGCATGTTTCGCGCTGGTTTGTGATGCCGATTGCCGCAACGTCCCGCGCTTCGATGCCTGCCCGCTTCAGAGCATTGCGGGAGGTCTCAAGCACAGACTCCCAGATTTCGGTGGCGTTGTGTTCGACCCAGCCGGACTTCGGAAACGACTGCGATATCTCTTTTTGATCGATCGCGATCGGCTGGGCATCGGGGCCGTAAACGATGGCACGGGAGGACGTTGTCCCCTGGTCGATCGCCAGAACATAGCCGGTCATGGAAGCCTCAAATCTTGTTGACGGGAGGGGACCGCCAGCGTCCTGGGAGGGAGACGCTGGCGGCCGGCGGCGGAAGACTGCTAAGCTGCAGCGTTCTTCGCCTCTTGTGAGAAAATCGCTTCGACCTTCGCCGCGATTGCCCGGCCGAGCGTGATGTTCGTCTCGGCAGAGAAATGGATCCCGTCGCAGCCATCGGTCTTGACGAACTCGCCGGCGTCGAGGAAGTCGACCTTCAGGAAATTGGCGAGCGCCTTGTACTGCTTTGCGAGTTCGAGGGACTTTTCGTAACCACCACCAAACATGCATTCGAACCATGGGTCAGGCATGGGAGCGAGCGGCGGCGGCGAAACGATCAGGAGCTTCGGCGCAGGGTAGGGCGTGCCGATACCACCGGCACAGGTGAGAACCTGTCCTGCAAGCTTGCCCATGCCGTTGGCGATCTCGTAGGGCGTACGGCGGAAGTAGGACTTGGTATCGTTGGTGCCGAGCAAAATGATCACAAGATCGAGCGGCAGGTGGCTGGCGAGCGCCATCGGCAGATAGGCGCTGCCGTTCAGCCGGGGATCGTTGGGGTCCTCGACGCTCGTTGTGCGGGCACTTAAGCCCTCCTCGATGATCGCATAGCCGTCACCCAGCGCCGCTGCCATGGCGCCGGTCCAGCGCTGCTCAAAGGGGTATCTGAGGGTAGGGGACGATTCCGGCACCGGAATCCATCCCCATGTGAGTGAATCCCCAAAACACAGTATTGAGCGGCTCTCTGCCATATCGTTATTCCTCCGATAACTACGAGTTGCGTGCCTTGAGGCCGTAGAAAATGGCCGCAAGCAGGATGATGAGACCTTGCGCGATGAGCTTCCCGGAGTCGCTGACGCCGAAGGACGTCATCACGACAAAGAGGAGCGCGAAAGAAAGGACACCGAAGAACGGCCCCCAGACGCCACCTTCCCCCCGGCCGAACACCACGCCGCCGAGAATGGTCGCCGCAACGGACAGGATCGGGAGATCCAGGCCGACACGAACGCTCCCGACCGCAATCGACGCCGTTTGAACGAGGGCGGCGATGCCGGCGATAAGGCCTGCGAGTGTGTGCGCCACGACAACCGTGCGTTCGACGGGAACGCCCGAGAAGTGCGCGGCTTCCGCATTGGCACCCACGGAGGTGACGTAGCGCCCGAACACCGTTCTCGACAGAAGCAGGGACAACAGCGCCGTCAGCACGACCCAGAACAGAACCGGGAGCGGCAGGGGACCAAGTTTCACATTGTAAATGGTGTTGAAGTAGGCCGGCACGTTCCCCGGCGGCTTGCCGCTGGACAGGAACTGGACGGCACCCACAAGGATGATGCTCACGGCAAGGGTCACAATGACCGCCGAGACACGCCGCTTGCCGACCATGAAGCCGTTGAACAGGCCAATTGCGGTGCCGGTGAAGAGCGCCAGCAGGACGAAACCTGTCGCCGACATTCCAGGAAGAAGGTTCGACGAAATGAAATAGTTGACGAGCAGGATGATGCCGCCGCCTGCAAGGTCAATGCTCTTGACGCGCATGACGAGCAGCTGTCCGAGGACGAGAACGCCGAGAGGGGCGACCTGGCGAATGAAGATCCCCATGACATTTGCATTGAGCATCTGCGGGCGCGAGACGAATAGAACGAGCAGAAGCAATGCAAAGACGTAATACGAAGGCGCGACCCTGAGCATTCGCTGAATTGCGGGATTGTTCGCGAAGCCTGACATTTTAGAGCCCCATCTTCTTGCGTGTCTGGAAACCGACGACAAGCAGCAGGATGCCGCCCTTGATCGCCGTCTGAATGAACGGCGAAACGTTGACCAGATTCATGCCGTTGGAGAGGAGCGCTAGCACCAAGGCTCCGATAATCGTTCCTTGCAGGCTGCCGACGCCGCCGGAGAGTTGCGTGCCGCCAATGGCGACGGCAGTGATCGCATCGAGCTCGAAGAGAAGACCGACATTCGGATCGCCGGACACGATGCGGCCGGCCAGGAACACGCCGGCAAGAGCCGCAAAACACGAGCAGGCGACATAGGCCAGGATGACATTGCGCTTGTCGGCCACACCGAAGTTACGTGTGGCGTCTTCCACGCCGCTGGAAATGCCTCCGCCGATCGCGAAGAGATGAAGTCCGAACCGTGAGCCGTAGAGCAATTTCCAGGCGACCAGGGCAACGCAAATGCCCCAGAATATCGGCATGGGGATGCCGAGGAACGACCCCGAGACTGAGCTGATGACGACATCCGGAATGGTCCCGCCGGAGACGGGACGCAAGATGCGCGCAGCTCCGAGCACGATATATTGCATCGCCAGCGTCGCGATGATCGGATGGACGTTGAGACGGGTGATCACAATGCCGTTGGTCAGGCCGAGCAAGGCCGCCAGCAGGAAGACTGCCGGTATCGTAATGTAGCCCGGGGCGTCCAACGCCAATATGGCTGTCGTGAAGCTGATCAGCGATCCGACGGAAAGGTCGAGGCCGCCGACGAGGATGACGAACAGCTGGCCGACCGCCGTGATGATCAGCGGCATTGCCTGGGCGATCAGGTTGAACAGGTTTTCACGGTTCAGGAACTGATCTGTCTGAACGATCAGCGCAATACTGAGGACGATGGTGATCAGCAGGGGAACGATCCAGAGACCTTGGCGGTTCTGACTTCCCGTAAATAGTCTTGCAAGGGTCTTAGTCATTGGATTGACTCTCTGATTTGGCGTTCACGCGCTCAAGGCGGCGTCGAGGATGTCGTGCTCGGTGGCCTTTGCGGCGGGCATCTCGGCAACAACCGTGTCGCCATGGACGACGTAGATGCGATCGCAGAGACCGATGAGCTCCACGGTTTCCCTCGACAGGACCAGCACGGCCCCACCGTTCTGCGTGAAGTCGCGAAGCAGCTTGTAGATTTCCGACTTGGCGCCGATGTCGACGCCGCGTGTCGGCTCTTCAATCAGCAGGATGTCGAGATTGGCGGCGATATAGCGCCCGAGCAGAACCTTCTGCTGATTGCCGCCGGAAAGAGCGCCAACTGGTGCAGACGTGTTGATCGTCCGCACGTTCAGCCGCTTGATCGTGTCGGCAACGACCTTCCGATAGTTCTTCGCGGGGGAAAAACCCCTCCGTGCCGAATGAAGGGCAATCTCGATATTGTGGGCAATCGGAAGGTTCAGGAACAGACCCTCTTCCTTGCGATCTTCAGGAACGAAGCCAACGCCCATCTGCTGTAGCTTGCGGATGCCGTTCTCGTTCGGCACGGGCAAGGCAAGTGACTTCCCCTGGAATGTGACAGTGCCGGAAAACGGCTGGAACTGGCCGACGAGCGAGCGCATGAGCTTCTGCTGCCCTTGCCCTTCCAGACCCGCGAGAGCAACAATCTCACCCTTGGAAACATGGAGCGAGAAAGGCTTCGTCGACGCGCCGATCTTGAAGTGCTTTATGTCGAGCATCGGCTCACCGGATGGCGAGGGGTTTCTTGCCGGGAACAGGTCTTTCAATTCCCGGCCGACCATCATTGCGATCAGCGACGTCGGCGTCATTTCGGAAAGGGGGCGCGTGCCCACCAGCTTGCCGTCTTTCAGGACCGTGACCGTGTCGCAGATCTGGAAGATTTCATCCATCCGGTGCGAGATATAGACGATCGCCTTGCCCGCATCGCGCAGTCGCCGGATATGCTTGTTCATGATCTCGACATCGGCGGCATTGAGAGCAGCCGTCGGCTCATCGAGAATGAAAATCGAGGCATCGGCCTTGATGCCATGGGCGATCTCGACGAACTGCCGTTCGGCGATGCTGAGATTCGAAACAAGGGTCCGCGGATCGAGGTCGAGCGAAAGCTCCTTTAGCGCTTTGCTGGTTTCGGCATTCATGCGCCTGTAGTCGACAGTGCCGAAGCGCGTGACCGGCTCACGCCCGAGAAACATGTTTTCGGCGATCGTGAGGTTCGACAGGAGCGTCATTTCCTGGAAGACGGTCGATATGCCGAAATCAAGTGCCTCTTTCGGATTGACGAAGGAGATCTTGTGGCCGTTCTTGAAGATATCGCCACTGTCTGGCCGATGAACACCCGCAAGGATCTTCATGAGGGTCGATTTACCGGCGCCATTCTCGCCCATCAGGGCATGC
Organism: Rhizobium rhizogenes NBRC 13257; assembly: GCF_000696095.1. Classification (GTDB taxonomy): domain Bacteria; phylum Pseudomonadota; class Alphaproteobacteria; order Rhizobiales; family Rhizobiaceae; genus Rhizobium; species Rhizobium rhizogenes. The sequence continues at coordinate 32,159 of NZ_BAYX01000012.1, forward strand.
ACCGAACCCGGCAAGAGCTCCAGCGACACTCTATCAAGTGCCAGACTTCCGCCAAACGACTTTGAAATGTTCGACATTTCTACAAGGTTGGCCATTGCTTCCTCCCAAATCACGCAATTCCGTTCCGGTGGCCATCCGCCGGTTCCGGAACGAAACCGGCGGACGCGCCGCGGGAGAATGATTACTTGCTATAATACTTCTTCAGATCGTCTTCGGAGAGCTGAGACGGCCACCAGACGTTCGCGGAGAGATCGTCGCGGTAATACTTCTTGACCTTCTCGAGATCCCAGCCCGGAGGATTGTAGTCGTAGTGCTTGTAGAGCTGCTTGCCCTCGAGCAGAGCAATCGCGGCGTGCACGCCCTCGGCACCCTGGGCCGGCGAATATTCTGCAGAGATCGACTCGAAGCCGTCGTTGATCCACTGGCCGAAGAACCCGTTGTTGCCTTCGCCCGAGATCGGCGGGATCTTGGCGCCGAACTGCTTGAAGACGTCGACGCAGGCGCGCGTCATGTCGGCGCCCGACGACCAGATGCCGTTCACATCAGGGTTGTTCAGGTAGAGGGTCTCGCAGACGCTCTTGCCCTTGTCATACTGCCAATCGCCATGCTCTTCGGCGACGATCTTGACGTTCGTGCCCTTCAGCGCTTCCAGAAGACCATTGTAGCGGTTGGTGTCTTCCGGATGGCCGGCGAGACCGCGCAGCACCCAGATCTTGCCGTCGTTTCCGACCGTCTTGACGAGCCAGTCGCCCATCACCTTGCCGAAGTGCTCGGCGCCGCCCTGGATTTCTGTCGTGTAATCGTCCGTCTCTACGCGGCCGGTATGGACGATGACCGGAATGCCAGCAGCAATCGCCTTCTTCATCGATGCGTTGGCGGAGGTGGAAGTGACCGGCTGGACGATGATCGCGTCGACCTTCTGCGCGATCAGATCTTCGATGTCGGCAACCTGCTTCTTCTGGTCAAAGCCGGCGTCGAGCAGGATGAACTTCTTGATGCACTTGTTGGCAGCAGCAGCAGCCTCGGACTCGTGAGCGACCTGGACCGTCCAGGTATTGGCGTTGACGCCAAAGTCGCTCATGCCGATGACCCAGCCGCAATCCTTCTTGTACTTGCCAGCTTCGGTCTGCGGGTTGTCGCCAGCTCGCGGCGTGATGCCGTCCATGAACTTGACGTCATCAGCCCAAAGCGGGCCCGCGGTGGATGCCACCACAAGCGTCGCCCCGAGAATAGATTTCAGATAGCCGTTCACTGAGAATTCCTCCCTTGCACAAACACCGTCGTCCTCATCGACGTCGGATCTCCATTGACACGGAGACGCACTTATCCAGGCCGCTGAAGCGGCTTTAGTCGCGGGCCAACGCCATTGGATGACTGGGGTTGGCTATGTTCAGTTCCTGGAAATCTTGCTCTCCCATTCATAGAAATGCCACACCTCTAAAACGCTGTCAATAATTATTCAGATTGAATGAATATCAATAAACTTGCGCCATAGATCGACAAAGGCCATAATCCCCAGAGAATGTTCATGCGTCTTTATGATTTGCCATAAAGGTGGGGAGGAAATGCGGTCAGTCTTATGTTACGGCGACTCGAATACGCATGGCCAAATTCCGGGGGGTTCGCCGCTCGACCGATACGGGCCAAACGAACGCTGGCCTGGCGTTTTGAGACGGGAGCTTGGAAGCGCGTGGTACGTCATCGAGGAAGGCTTGAGTGGCCGCACAACGGTTCGCGACGATCCGATCGAAGGAACGATGAAGAACGGCCGATCCTACCTGCGTCCGTGCCTCATGAGCCACGCGATCCTCGACCTTGTCATCATCATGCTCGGGACGAACGACCTGAAGGCGCGCTTCGGCCAACCACCCTCGGAAGTGGCGATGGGGATTGGCTGCCTGGTCTACGATATCAGGGAACTGGCGCCCGGCCCGGGCGGCAAGCCCCCCGAAATCATGGTGGTTGCTCCGCCCCCAATGCTGAACGATATCAAGGAATGGGAACCCATATTTTCCGGCGCCCAGGAGAAATCCCGGCGTCTCGCCCTTGAGTTTGAAATTATTGCCGATTCGCTCGAAGTCCACTTCTTTGACGCCGCGACCGTCGCGTCGTGTGATCCTCGCGATGGTTTTCACATCAACCGGGAAGCGCATGAAGCCTTGGGAACAGCGCTTGCCAGGGAAGTCGAGGCGATCGGTTGGAGATGATGATATTGCCGCAACGACACGACAAATGGATGCCGGTTCATCTTTATGCCTTACTCGGCGAGGATCGCATTGATGCCTGATATGCGTTTTGCACCACCCAATCCCCTGCGTATTGCCGATCGGGCGACGGGCCTAAACGCCGTGAGCGTGCGCAGCTACAACGAACGCCTGCTGCTGTCGCTGCTCCTTCAAAACAGCGAGATAACCAGATTGGAGATCGGCGAACGGACAGGTCTCTCCGCCCAGACGATTTCGGTGCTCGTCAGATCGCTGGAACAAGAGGGATTGGTTCAAAAAGGGGAAGCACAAAAGGGACGTGTTGGGCCGCCAACCGTTCCAGTAGCCCTCAACCCCGAGGGGGCCTTCTCGATTGGCATCAGCGTTGGCCTGAAGCGGACGGACGTCGTTCTGATCGATTTCGTTGGCGCCGTTCGCTATCATATGCAGCTTCCCAATCCGCAACCCGAGCGCGATAGCAACCAAACGATGTTCATCGACACCATCCGGCAGGCGATGAACATCGTTCCGAAGAATGCTCAAAAGCGGCTGGCCGGTATTGGCCTGGCTCTGCCGTCGAGCGCATCGGAGGGTCGTGAGGAGAAAGCCTATTTCGACTCTCTGCAAAAGGAAGTCGAGGAGCTCACCGGATACTCGGTGTTCGTGCAGAACGACATCACCGCTGCAGCCAGCGGAGAGAGCATGTTCGGCATTGCCAAGCCGTTTTCCGACTATCTCTATTTTTACATTGGCGCGAACCTCCACAGCCGGCTGGTTTTGAAGCACCAGATTCATCACGGCAATTCTGTTGTCAGTTTCGATGTGGGCGCGGCGTCACTGGAAACCATGTTGACCGCCGCGGGTGCGCCGACGGATCATCTTTGGCAACCACTTGCACCGTGGCCGGAGAACGGCCTGGTTCTCGAATGGGAAGGCAGACTCGCGGAAAAGATGCGCGGCATCGTCAGGTCGCTCACCCAATTTGTCGAGCTGGAAGCCGTTATCGTATCTTCATTTGTGCCGGCGAGTGTCTCTCGGAATGTGTGCGCCTCGCTACAGAAATTGGTTCCCGAGGTCGCGGTCATGCCAACGAGTATCTTGAGCGCACCAAAGGCAGTCGGCGCGGCAAGTCTGCCGTTCATGTCAAGGTTCATGGTCGAGAGTGGTGTCTAACTGATCGGGGCGGCCATCAGCGTCCGGGCAAATTCTCATCCAGCCGGCAACTTTGGTTGCCGGCCCCAGAACTGACTTCGACGAAGATGAGGGCGCTAAATCCATTTGGACTGCCGCAAATCAGGCAGCCCTATGCAAGCCCAATTCTCGTCCATTTCCTTCAATCTTGAACTGCTGAACCAGCCCCAGCAGGCTGTCGGCCTGGGAGGCGAGTTCGCGGCTTGCGGCCGTCGTCTCCTCGACCATCGCCGCATTGTGCTGTGTCATCTGGTCCATCTGGTTGACGGTCGCGTTGACCCCCTGCAGCGCACTCGACTGGTCGTGGCTGCCGCGGGCGATCGTCTCGACGTGGTGGCTGATCGTGACAATCTGGGTGCTGATCTTCGCAAGAACCGCGCCGGTTTCCTGAACCAGATGAGAGCCGGTGTTGACCTCGGTCGTCGACTTGTTGATGAGGACCTTGATCTCCTTGGCTGCCTTGGCGGAGCGTTGCGCTAGTTCGCGCACCTCCTGGGCAACGACAGCGAAGCCCTTGCCGGCATCGCCGGCACGGGCTGCCTCGACGCCGGCATTGAGCGCCAGCAGATTGGTCTGGAAGGCGATCTCGTCAATGACGCCGGTGATCTGCTCGATCTGGCGGGAGGCTTCTTCGATACGTCCCATGGCGTCGATCGCATTGTTGACGACGATGGCCGAGTCGTCGGCGCTGCGCTTGGCCTGGCGAACGATCTGGTCGGCATCCTTGGCACGCTCCGCCGACGAGCGAACCGTGACGGTAATCTCGTCGATGGCGGCGGCCGTTTCTTCGAGCGAAGCAGCCTGCTGTTCGGTACGTTTGGCAAGATCCTCAGCCGCCTCGGCCATCTGGTTGCCGTTGCCCTGGATCATTTCGACATTGTCGCGGATCTGGCGCATCGTCGCCTGCAGCCGCGTCAGCGAACCGTTGAAATCCTGTCGCAGCTGATCGAGCGACGGGGCGAAAGGATGCTCAATGCGATGATCCAGTTTCCCCTCGGCCAGATTCTTCAGACCGGTCGCCAGCGCCGACATGGCCACTTCCAGCTCTGCCGCGCTTCTTGCGCTTTCGGTCTCGCGCAATTGTCGCTCCTGTTCGAGCATCCCGTTGCGGTGGATCGCCTCATCCTCCATTCGCACCTTGTCGACGGCGCTTTGACGAAAGGATTCGAGCGCCCGCGCCATAATGCCGATTTCGTCGGAACGCGACACGGATCGGATCTCGATCGTCTGGTCACCGTTGTTTAGGCGGTTCATCAGGCCGGTGATGTCTTTCAAGGGTTTCGTGAGGCGGGACGAGAAGATGTAACCCACGATCCCCATGCCGAACAGCACAGCCAAGGTGGTCAGACCAGCCCATTTTGCTAGTTCATCCGCTGAGGCAAGAACCTTCGCCTTGTCTTGACCAATGACCAGAAGGTGCGGTTGCCCAAAAAGCGTGACCGGTACATAGGAATAAAAAATTAAGCCGCTGGCGGCGTCGGCGAAGAGGGAGCCACTCTTTTGGTCTCGGGCAGCCTGGACCAGCTCCGGCGCTAAGCCGCCTTCCGCGACGTTGCCGGCCCTCAATGTGCCATCGGCGCCGATAAGAAAAGCCTCGTCAACACTCCGGCCAAGCCCTTCGGGCGAAACGAGCGCCAGAAGCTTGGCTGGTGCGATCCGGATCACGACGGTGCCACGTTTGACAACAGAGCCCCAGACGACGTTGGCAAGTGGCTTAGCAAGAAAAGCCGAAACGTCGCTTTCCTCGCTTTTGAACGGTATGAACCCCGTCCGGTACACCTGATCGGCGGGCCCGGCGACGGATGAATCAAACAGCGACTTCAGGGACGCGTTCTTCGGGTCCTGAACGGTCGCCATGAACTCCGGTCCCTTGGTAACCGTGTAGACCAGCTGGCCATTGTTATCGATGACGAAGATATCGCTCAGATCGGCATTCTTCCAGGCGCTGAACAGTGGCCCATGCACCGAGCTATGCTTGACGGAATAGAGCATCTTGACCGTCGATCCGTCGAAAGCTGCTCTTTGTTCAGGAGTCTTCGACATGTCTTGGAACGCCTCGCGTACCTTCTGGTCAGACATTGCGATGGCCTTTCCGGCCTGCTCCGTCATTTCCCCGAGCGACTGGCTCTGTGCAATTTCGGTCAGCGTCTGCGCTACCCGTTCATCATAGGCTCTGAGCGCCTTCGACTGATTTGCTGCGATTGCCTCGAGGCGGATCTTGCTCGCCTCTATCAAACCGTTCTTTCCGATCTGATAGCTCAATGCCCCGACAGACGCGCAAGAAACGATTGCTGTTCCTATGATCACGGCCGCAAACTTAGCTTTGATGGACCGCATGCGGTGAAAGAGTCGCAAAGAATTGTGGGAAATCTGCATTTTGAATCCATTTCGAGTTCAAACAGTTGCAAACCATCATTGCTGATACTTCTGAAAAATCCGTTACAGATCGTATCTTCCCCACTATTTTCAATAGTTTGTACGAAACTCCCGTCGAACCTTTTTTAGGTTCTTCAATGTTGTTTTTGTGTATTCAACCTCAATTCGCCGATGATATCGCTTCAAAATTGCAACATATCCACATACGGGCGGAGCTAGGCGGGAGTTCGTCCTCACCGGAGCACGGTACTGAAATGGGTGTTTCTGTGACACGAAAGTTCACAGGACATCACATCAGCAGCGATTCGCGGGCGGGCAGGGGGCGTTTCCGGATTCTCATGCCGTGGAGATCAGTGCATTTTCGTTTGAAAGATCCGCAAACACCACATAAATACACAAATCCAAGGAAAACGTCGTGGGCTTTCCGGTTCACGGTCACCACACTTACCAACGCATCTCGCCAACCTTACCTCCAAAGATTTGCGAGATAGGTTCGCCGCTTACAGGGATTGTCAGCATCAACGTTGCTGCCGGCCCGCACCGACCCGAGGAAGAAGCTGTCAATGTCGAGCGAAGTCCGCAAGGAAGTCATTCTGGAACGGCTCGATCGTGACCAGCGTGTCAGCGTTCTCGAGCTTTCCGCGGAGTTTGGTGTCTCGGGTGAAACCATTCGGCGCGATCTGAAGGACCTAGAGGCCGAGGGGGTCGTGCGGCGTGTTCACGGTGGCGCTATACCGGCCGGGCGCACCGCAGACGTACCGATCACCGATCGAATCAGGTTTAATGCGCTCGAAAAGGATGTGGTCGCGCAGATGGCGCGCAACCTGATCAACGATGACTGTGCCATTTTTCTAGATACCGGCACCACCACTTTATCCCTTGCGCGACACCTGGTTGGCTTCAAGAAGCTACGGCTGTACACGAATTCCCTGATGGTCGCGCAAGCCGCCTGCCAGCATTTCGGCGTCCGGGTCCAGATGACACCTGGAAATCTCCGCCCGATCGAACAGGATCTGGTCGGCTACGACACACTGTCCTACATCCAGCAGTTCCACTTCGATATGGTCTTCATGGGTGTGGCGGCGATCAAGGCGGAATATGGCTTCATGGACTACGAAGAGGACGAAGCGAGAATCCGCCAAGCTCTGCTGAAGCAGACCGCCCGAAGCATCATGCTGGCCGACCATTCAAAGTGCGGCAAGACCGGCAATGTGATTACCGCCGCATTTTCCAGCGTAAACACGTTGGTTTCCGATCAGCGCCCGCCGACGGATATTCTGGCGGCGGCCAAAAGGGGCGGCCTTGAAATCATCCACGGTTGACCGTCCGCCGAAAGCATCAGGTTGGTAATATCCGCCAGCTGAAGGAGAGACGGGGTCACTCTCCGTGCAGAACGCCCATGATTTGAGTGTGAAGCGCGGCATTTGCAGCAGCGACGATCCCGCCGCCCTGCTCGGCGGGCCTACCATCCCAGTCGGTCACAACGCCGCCCGCCTGTTCAATGATCGGGATCAGGGCAACAATGTCGTAGGGATAGAGGCCCGCTTCAACGACGCAGTCGATCTGGCCTGCCGCAAGCATGCAATAGGCATAGCAATCGGTTCCGTAGCGGGCGAGCCGAACCTGTTTTTCGAGCCGGTCGTAGCTGGCTCTGCGATCAGGTTCGAAGATGGCCGGCGTCGTCGTGAACAGGGTCGCATCGGCCAGGTTTTGCGTCGAAGTTGTCGAAAGCCGCACTCCAGCTTCGGCACGTGGTCCTTCGTAAAAAGCGCCATTGCCGGCTGCATAAAACAATTCGCCGATAAAAGGCTGCGCCATCATGCCGGCGACGGCTTGGCCGTTCTCCGTCAGTCCAACAAGAGTCCCCCAAAGTGGAATACCGGAGATAAAGGATCGTGTTCCGTCGATCGGGTCAATGACCCAGACATAGCCGGCATCCGCCCCTTCATTACCGAACTCTTCGCCCAAAATACCGTGGCCAGGATATTCAGCCCGAACGAGATCCCGAATGGCTCTTTCCGTTTCCCGGTCGGCTTCGGTAACCGGATCGAACCCACCTGCGGCCTTGTTGACAACTGCGCCTGGCAGTCGAAACCGCGGCAATGCCTCACGCGCAGCTACAGCCGCCAAGCGGCGAAAAAAATCAGGCGAGACCAGGTTTTCGTTGGTTTGAATGTGCATGTGTCAGACCGCCTTCAGCCACTGCGACCATAGCGGATTGTTCATCACGAAACGTGCCCGCATATGTTTCCAGAATCCATATTTGAAAAAGTCGAAATCCAGACGTGAGACTTCGTTCTGCACCATGGCCCAAGTCGCCCATTTGAGGTCGACGAGCGCCTTGAATAGCGAGATCCGCGCCAGGATACTCGGGTCCGCCCGACCATAATATTCCTCGATCAGTTCCTTCTCAATCTCGGGCGAGAAGCACATCTCGCAGAACCAGAGCGCCAGTTCGGCGGCGCGATCATTGGTGGACGCGTATTCGAAATCGACGAGCATGACCCGGCGATCGGAATGGAGGAGGAAATTGCCGGCCAGCGTATCGTTCATGCACGGCGCCAGATCGAGACCTGACGCCTCCAGTGCGCTGCGCGCCTCGCGATAGCGCGCATTCATCCAGCTGAAGTTGCTCGGAAACTCGCCGCCCAGATCTAGAGCCTGCTGGAAATGTTCGTCGATCATATCGAAGGTCGTCTTTTGCTGCGAAAGCGGCGCGGTGTCGTTAAAGGCCTTCAGCGCGCGAAGACCATTCAGGCGTATGACCGGATCCAGAAAGTCGGCATTGGTCGATGTTCTCAGCCCTTCGACGAATTCACTCACCTCGACCCCGGTTTCGGGGAAGAAGTCGATGATCCGAGCCCCGACGCCGGCTTCGTGCGCCTTGCGCCCAGCTTCGTTCGCGGTTCTTCGGTCGATGAACATTTCGGTTCCGGCGCCAGGAATCTTCACGAAGAAACTGTGTGGCGCACCGAAGACGTAGACGCGCCAATTGGGGTTGCTGATGCCGCCGGGCACCGGTTCGTAGGAAACATCGAGGTCCCGCCAATCCGCGACGGCTGCGATCGCCTGCTCGATCGCCCGTTCCGCCTGCGATGCGCCTTCGCCTAATCTGCGTCTCATCGCTTTCTCCGTCAGACCTGTTTCAGCCATGTCTCGAAGCGTGGTCCTTCGATGACTGTGCGGGCTCTCAAAAGCCGCCATTCGGCATATTTGAAGAATTCAACATGCTTGCGTGGCGAGTGGGCGGCATTGATGAAGCCCCAAAGCGCCCACATGAGATCGTCGGCCGCACCGTAGAGACGGGCGCGCGCCAGCACACCGGCATCCGGCTTTCCGGTTGCGATCTCGATCGCCAGCAGCGCCTCACCATCGAAGGGGAGGAGTTCGGCCAGCACGGTTCCGATATCGTACGCGGGGTCCGCCTGGCGCGCCCACTCGAAATCGACCAGCCGAACCCCGTCGTCCGGCCCGACCATGACGTTCGACGAGACGCCGTCCGCATGGCATGGGACCGTATCGACACCCGCGGCGGCGATGGCGCCGGCAATCCGCTGGACGGCAGCCGAGACGGTGAATACCGGTGCTGGCAGGATGACACACGGTTCTTCGGCAACTTGCCGGTAGGCGGCAACGAGATCGAAAACACTGCGCGCTTCCGCAAGCGGTTGGGCTTTCTGGAAGGTGCGTTTCGCCGTCAGAAGATTTTCGAGAACCCGCGGGCGGCGAAGGACATCGGCATGGCCCCAGGCCCATTCCTCATCAAGCGCCTCGAACACCAGTACGCCGTTGGAGGGATCTGCATGGATGAGACGCGGGGCAATGCCCAGTTCGCCCGCCTTGCGGCTGGCCTCCGCAACGCAATCCAGTGCGATAAATTGGGACATGTCATCGTGGAAACGTTTGACGAAAACCCGCGGCTGATCGGCCTTGCTTGCAAAAAAGCAGAGATTTTCGACAGCGCGGTGAATGGGCGATACCACTCCGCCAATCGGACCTGAGAGGGTGGCGCCCGAAAGGCCGACCGCTTCGAGCGCAGTCTGAATTGTAGCATCATCCTGCATGGAGCCCTCCTTCAACGAGATGGCGAAGTGTGGTCGTCAGCACCGTCAGACCAGCTTGCACGTCGTCCGGCTCGGTCAGCTCGTCGGGATGATGGGCAATGCCATCCACGCTCGGAATGAAGATCAGGGCGGACGGTATGCCACTGTTTTGCAGGGCAACGGCATCATGGCCTGCGACGGAACGCATGGTCAACGGCTCGAAACCGCAAGAGCGGGCCGCCCGGCCGACAAGCGCCATCAGCCCGCCATCCATGCTGGCAGGGTCCCGCAAAGTATCGGTGACGATTTCCAGCTGCGTGACCGTATCGGCGGCCGCCTTTTGAAGCGCGGCAAGTGCGAGCTCGCCGGCTGCGTCCAGTTCCGACACGTCGGGCCCCCTCAGTTCGAACCAGACAGTCGCTCGGTCGACCACAACGTTCGGCGAGTTGGGCTCGACCACGAGGCGCGCCGCCGATCGATGGAGGTGGGGATAGCTTGCGGCGACGACCGCTTCGAAGGCGGCAATCCCTCGCGCGGCGGCGAGAAGTGCATCGCGGCGATCGGCCATCGGGGTCGGGCCGGTGTGCGCTGCTCGACCGATCCAGCGCACGGTCGACTTGCGCGCCGCCCAGGTTCCTTCGACGATCCCGATACGTCGGCCCGCTTCGAGCAGTTTCCGTCCCTGCTCGACATGCAGCTCGACATAGGCCGCGGGGGAGGGAGGAACTATCCCGCTTTCGCCGTTGATACCGACCGCCGCGAGCGCGTCCTTAAGGGATATGCCGTCCCCGTCGCGCAGTTCAAGTGCATCACCGAGTGCGAGAGCGCCGGAGAAGACGGCGCTGCCGGTGAGGCTCGGTTGATAGCGAGCACCTTCCTCGTTCGTCCAGTTGACGACCGCGAGATTATAGTGCGGTTTGCACCGTCCACGTTGAACCTCCGCGTGAATATCTAGCGCAGCTTGTCCTGCTGTCAGCACACCAAGTGTACCGTCGAAACGGCCGCCTCGCGGCTGGGTGTCGAGATGCGAGCCTGCAAAAATCCAGGGGGCATCCCGACCGGCCCATTCGAAGCAGGCAAACTGGTTGCCAATTGCATCATGCGTGATGTGCGCGGTCGCTTGCTCCATCCAAACGGCAAAAACGCCTCGCGCCATGCCGTCCTCGGCGGTTGCCGCTAAACGTGTCACGCCTGCTCCAGGCTCGGCGCCGATAGCAGAGATCCGGTCGAAGATCGCATCGAAATCGTTTCGCGGGATTGTCCCTGCATCAAGCATGAATGATCTCCATTTCTTCAGCCCGAACGGCGCCAAGGATATCTTCCGGCGGACGCCGGTCTGTAACGAGCGTGCCGATTTCTTCGAATGGAGCGGTGATCACATTGCCGACCCTTCCAAACTTGGAATGATCGGCCAGCATGACGCTTCGTGACGATCTTCTGATCAGGATCTGGCGAATTCGCGCCTCGTCCTCTTCATAGTCCATGAACCCATATTCCACATTGATTGCCGCCGCACCCATAAAGACCATGTCGAAGTGGAACTGCTGGATGTAAGAGAGCGTGTCGTAACCCACCAGATCCTGTTCGATCGGCCGCAGATTTCCGGGCGTCACGTGCACGCTCACGCCGAAATGCTGGCAGGCCGCTTGCGCGATCATCAGGGAATTCGTGTAGAGCCGCAGCTTCTTGAAGCCGATCAGCCGGCGAGCAAGCGCAAGCGTCGTCGTGCCCGTATCGAGGAAGATCACACAGTCGTCATTGATCAGGTTACGCGCCACGCCGGCGACCGCATCCTTTTCGACCGAGTTGAGCTTGATGCGCTCGGTGATCGGCGTGTCGGCCGTTCGACCTGCTGGAATTGCGCCGCCATGCACGCGCCGCACGGCACCTTCTGCTTCGAGGTTCTTCAGATCGCGGCGAATGGTTTCACCCGAAACACCGAATTCGGCAGAAAGTTCGACGACGCTGACGCGCTGGTCACGGCCGAGGCGCTCCAGGATGATCTCCTTGCGGATCTCACTGGACATGGACCGCCTCGTCCTCGTGCCGATGCAGGCAGGCTGCGTAATTCCCGCCCTCGCCCCCCTGGAGCATCGGATCGGTATTTGCGCAATCGGTCTGCGCGCGCGGGCAGCGGGAGCGGAACGAGCAGCCGACAGGAAGATGAATAGGACTTGGCGGCTCGCCGTCCAGGAGGTATTCCGCGCCCGGGAAACGGTTTTCCTCCAACGTTGGCATGGCGCTGAGCAGCGCCCGCGTGTACGGGTGGTGGGGATGTTCGAAAAGGGTTCTGTTGTCCGCCAGTTCGACGATGCGCCCAAGATACATGACCGCAACGCGGTGACAGATCCGACGGACCAGCGCGAGGTCGTGAGATATGAAAATATACGAAAACCCGTGCGCCGCCTGAAGCCGTTTGAAGAGATCGAGAAGCTCGGCCTGCTCGACCTGGTCGAGCGCCGACAAGGTCTCGTCGAGGATCAAAAGGCGCGGCTTGAGCACCAGCGCCCGGGCAATGTTGATGCGCTGGCGCTGACCGGCGCTAAGGCCCACCGGCAATCGATCGGCAAGTTCCGCATGAAGACCCACTTCGCGCATGGCCTCCCGTGCGCGTTGCTCCGCATCGCGGCGGCCGACCCCGTGGATCAGAAGCGGCTCTTCGATCATGCGGATGATCGACATCCCCGCCGGCAGCGATCCGTAGGGATCCTGCAACAGCAGTTGGAACGATTTGCGCATCTCGGTCAACGAGCGAGCAGAGAGACTCGAGAGGTCTTTTCCGAGGAACGCAATGCGCCCGACGTTCGGCTGTTCGAGCCACGCAAGCAGGCGGGTAAGCGTGGATTTGCCGCAACCGCTTTCACCGACAATGCCAAAATTTTCACCTGCATTGACGGTAAAGGACACGTCTCGTACGGCCTTGACTTCGTTGAAGGCATTGAACGCATCGCGCCGGCGTACGCTATAGGTTCGTGTTGCATTCTCGACGGTCAGGACAGCCTCACCGTCTTTTGCCTCCGGTGCCGATACGTTCTTCCATATCGATGGAATGCGGGAAAGTAGTGCGCGCGTATAGGCTTGCTGCGGATTGGCAGTAATATCAGTAGTCTTGCCCTGTTCGACGATGCGGCCACCTTGCATAACCAGCGTCCGCTCGGCGATCTGTGACACCACGGGCAACGACGAAGAGATAAACAGGAATGCCGTATCGAGACTTTCCCTGAGATTGTCGATGAGCCTGATAATCTGGGCAGCGACCGTAACGTCGAGCGGCTGCGTAATATTGTCCGCAATAACAAGCGATGGCTCGGAAACGAGCGCATCGACGATCATTACACGCTGCATCATGCCGCCGGAGAATTGGAAAGGTGCCTCATGAAAACGAGAGCGCGGCGATGGAATATGCACCCGGCCAAGTAGATCGAGAACCTTTTCCTTAGCTTCCGCCTTACCGATATCAGGCCGGACAGATCGAAGCTTCTCGATGATCTGATGGCCGATTGGCAGCCGCGGATCGAGCGAACCCATGGGGTTTGCACCAATGAAGCCAATGCGGTTCCCTCTGATCGACCTGAGCCCCCGGGCATCCAGCGAGAGGACATCTTTTCCTTCGAAGATCACCTTCCCCGAAGAGACTTCCAATGGTGCGCGAATGGAGTTCACCATTGCGCGCGCAAGCACCGACTTGCCCGATCCGGCCTCGCCGACAAGGCCGAGAACTTCGCCTGGCTGGAGGGCAAAGCCCACATTGTCGACGATGCGCCGTTTGCTGCTATCCCGCAGGAGATCGACTGAGAGACTGGAGACAGTGAGAATTGGATCACTCATTTACGCATCCCCTCTCAGAACCGCATTGCGCGCGCGTTCCAATGCTGAACCCATCAGATTCAGACAAGTCAGCGATATCAGCATGAATAGGCCGGGCATCGTCGCGATCCACCATGCGTTCAGCAAATACTTTCGTGAATCCGCAATCACGTTCCCGAATGTCGGTGTCGGCGGCTGAACCCCGAGACCGAGAAAGCCCAGGATCGACTCGAAGATCATCATGCGGGCGATGTCGAGAACCGCAACGAACGCGATCGGCGGAAGCACAACGGGAGCCACGAAGAGGAGCATGATTCGAAGATCGGACGCGCCGAGCACACGCTCGCCGAGAACGTAACCACGGCTGCGTTCCCCGAGAGCAACTGAACGGGCGACACGCGCATAGAGCGGCCATCCTGAAAGACCAAGCACGAGGATAATCGCAGGCACTGTTGGGCGGGACACACCGAGGATGGTGATGGCAAGAATGATCATGGGAATTGAGAGCTGAGCATCGGTCAGCCGCATGATGACCGTATCAAGCCAACCGCCACGAAAACCAGCAAGAAGACCGAGACTGCAGCCTACGATGAACATGAGGATCACGGTCGTCGCACCGATGAACAGCGAATAACACAGTCCGACGAGACAGCGCATGAGGACGTCGCGGCCGAGCTGATCGGTACCGAGCACGTACGGCCATTGCCAGCCTTCGGAAGGGAATGGTGGGACAAACTTGTGGTTGTACGCCATCTTGAGCGGATCAACCGAACTGATAAATGGCAGGAGAATCGCAAGTCCAAGCAGCAATCCGAAGCCAATGAGGCCAATGCGAAAGTCGAGGCGCGCCACGGCAATCTGCAACATGCGCCGGGTCGGTGTGGTGCCTCGCTTGACGATGGTGCGCTCGCCGGCGCTCTGTTCTACGATATCGGTCATCTTAATATTCCAGTCTCGGATCGATAGTCATCGCGATAAGATCGACCAGGATGTTGATCACCACGAACATCACGGAAATGAAAATCGCGACGCCCTGTATGAGCGGAAAGTCGCGCTGTTGAACGGCATTGATCGTCAAGAGCCCCAAGCCTGGATAGTCAAAGATGAACTCGACCACCAAAACGCCGCCCAGAAGCATGCCGAGCTGTACGCCGAGCAGGTTGATCAGCGGGACAGCCGAGTTGCCAAGCACATGCGAGAAGATGGTGCGTCCACGGCTGAGTCCTCTCACCGGGGCAAGCTGAATGAAGTCCTCGCGCAACACCTGCGCAACAGAAACGGTCAGCGTACGCAGGATGAACGGCGCAATCTCCACCGCCAGCACGATTGCCGGAAGAATGGTGTACTCGAAGCCCTTATAGCCGATCGCAGGCAGTACCCTGAGCTTCACCGACAGAAAAAGCGTCAGAACAATGCCAAGCCAGAAATTCGGCGTCGAGACGAAGATCGACCCCAATGCGAGGGCGAGCTTGTCAGGCCAGCGGCCCTGATACAGCCCGCCGGCGAGGCCGAGTGGAACAGCAACAAGCAAGGCGATGACCAATGCGACGGCAGCGAGCTGCAGGGTCATTGGCAATGTATCGAGAATAAGGTCGAGAACTTTCGCCCGCTCTTCCCGTGTCGGGTCGTTATAGGCCGAACCGGCCAGGCTTGCACCGCTCTTCGGCCTGACGAACGACGTGCCTAGATCACCGGTCGCCAAATGGCCAAGATAGGATACAAATTGCAGCGGTATGGCCCGATCAAGACCAAGTTCCTTTGCCTTCATCGCCACCACCGCATCGGGGGCCATGCCGCCCACGATAAGGCGCGCGGGGTCACCCGGCACCACACGCAACAACGTGAAGATGATGAATATCACGAGAAGGATGATCAGGCTTCCCTGCAAAAGCCGTCTCAACAGGAATGATAGAAGAAACATGAACTTACCCTAGTCTATCGGGGCCAAGGCGGCCGCTGCGAGGCAGCGGCCGCAGCGCTGGATCAGGCCAATGTCGCCTTATTGGCGTCCATCATACCATTCGGATAGATGTACAGACCACTTAAGCCATCACGCATGCCGTGGATGAAGACTGACGTGAAGAGAGAGAACGAAGGCGTCTTGGTCGCCAGCAACGGCATCAGCTCGGTCTGAATGACCGTCTTGCGCTCCTCGGGCTTCGAGGCGTTGCGCTCCTTATCGAGGGCAGCATCGATTTCCGGATCCTGGATGCCGCAGATGCGGTGCGTCGTCGAGTGGAAATGCGTGCGCAGCACGAGGTCCGGCTCCGGCGAACCGGTCGACCAGCCGCAGTCGATCATATGGCCAGGCCCGCCGCCGGGACGATCGTAGAGCGCGTCGCCCCAGGCCGCGACTTCCATGACGTTGAGTTTTACCGGGAAGCCTTGTTCCTGAAGCATGGCCGTGATGGCCTCGGCATATTCCTTCGTCTTCGGGTAGAAGCCCACCGATGTGATATATTCGAGTTCGGGCAGTCCTTCGCCCTTCGGGAAACCGGCTTCCGCCAAAAGCTTCTGGCACTGGTCCGGGTCGTACTTTGGATAGTTCGGGATATCGACATAGCCGAACTTGACCGGAGACACATAGCAGTTCGAGGCATGGCCAGAAACGCCGAGAATATCGTCGATCACCGATCGGTCGATCGCGTGGCAGACGGCGCGACGCAGTCTCCAGTCGTTGAAGGGCGGCTTCGAGCAACGGAACCAGAGATACTTGTTTTCGACCGAGATCGCCTTGTGAAGCTGGAAGCCTCCGGTCTTTTCGATCGTTTCGACCTGTTCCGCTTCAAGGCGTTCGATAAGGTCGGCTTCGCCGTTCAACAGTGCCAGTGTCCGGGTCGTCGCGTCGCCGACAAAGCTGAAATTGATGCCGGGAATCGTCGGCTTGCCGAGGTAGAAATTGTCGAAGGCCTCGAGGACGGTCGTGTTGCCGTCCTGTTTGACGAACTTGAATCCACCGGTGCCGTTCGGTCTGGCAGATAGCGTCTTGGGGTCGGCAACGTCCTTTGCCGACATGATCGGCAGAAACGAAGAAAGGAACCAGAAAAGGCTTGCGGGGTAGCCGGCCTTGTCGGTTTTGACCCGCGCGACGTAATCGCTGACGACTTCGACTTCACATGGACCGGGATACCAAGCAGCCGGCCGGTCCGGGCGACTGGCATATTCGAACGTCGCCTTGACGTCTTCGGCGCTGAACGGCTTGCCGTCGTGGAAGGTGACGCCTTCGCGCAGCTTGAATTCGAGCGTGTGCTCGTCGACCAGCTTCATCTCGGTCGCCAGTTCCATGACGAGTTCGTCAGGTTTTTCCGGCGTCATCGGTGCGCGGGTCAGATAGCCGAACACAAAGCTTTCAAGGTTGATCTGCGCCAGCGTCGTGTGAGACGAGGGGTCCCAGTTGCCGGTCAGAGTTTCGGCCGAGAGAAATTTAAGAACCTTGTTTTCCGCGGCATTGGCCGGATTGACCAGGAACTTGGTATTGAGAACAGGCATGCCGAGCGCGATGCCCGCAAGCGCCGAACTCTTTAAGAGCGATCTTCTATTGAACTCCATGACGACATCTCCACAGTTGATTTGCTGGGCGTTCCCCACCCCATCTTGTCGCCAGCAACGACAAGCGGAGGATTGTTGTTTTTGAAAATATGGTCTTCGGCCTGCTGGCAAAACGCCATGACAAGCGCATCGGCATGACGGCGGCCGACGACCTGCAGGCCAACGGGCAGTCCGTTGACGGTCAGGCCGCAAGGCAGCGAGGCTGCCGGGTTGCCTGAAAGATTGAAGGGATATGTAAAGGGCGTCCAGCCCGTCCAAGCGAGGACTTTCGAGGGCGACTGGAATCCTTCGGGCGCCTCCCGGTCAGCCGAAAACGGCTCGACCGGGATGGTTGGCAAGAGGAGCAGGTCAATGTCTTCGAAGAGTGCGTGCACGTGACCAGCAAATTCCGCGCGCGCTTTCGCGGCCGAGAGATAATCATTGAGATTGTAGCCCGCCGAAGCTTCGACAAGGGCGCGGAAACCGCTGCCGAAATCGGACAGGTCGGACTGGGAGCCATAGGCGACGCCCCGGCCGGCAACCCAGAGAGTTTCAAAGATACGGATCGGGTCTTCCCAGTCCGGGGAAACCGAACGAACTTCGATCGTGAGTGCCTGCGTGAGCGCATCGACTGCTTCGCGCACGACCCGATCGATTTCCGGCGCGACTTCGAACCCAAAGAGGCTTGGAGCAAAACCAATCCGCAGCGACTTTGTCGATCGCGTTTCGGTGTAATCGGCTTCGTCGTCCGGCAGCGCCTGATGATCTCGCGGATCGGGCCCCTTGGCGATATTGAACAAGAAAGCGCTATCCTTTGCCGAGACGCTCATCGGGCCGGCGTGGGACAACATCTCCGTTGCGCTCCAGGGCCAGGCCGGAACGCGCCCCAACGAGCCCTTCATGGCGAACACACCGCAGAATGCCGCCGGGATGCGCACGGAACCACCACCGTCGGACCCCAATGTGAAGGGAACCATCCGAGCCGCGAGCGCAGCACCCGAACCGGAGCTCGAACCACCACTGGTGAGCTTAGGGTCCCAGGGATTGCGTGTCGGACCATAGAATTCGGAAAAGCCGGAACCGGACCACCCCATTTCGGTGGTCGTCGTCTTCCCGATGATAATAGATCCGGCGTCAATCATCCGCTGGACGATCGGCGCCGTCGCCTTGGGAGCGAAATCCTTGTAGGCACGAGATCCGCGCTGGCAGAGCTGCCCTTCGACGAAGAAGAGATCTTTGACGCCCATCGGGATACCGTGGAGAGGACCACGGAACCGACCTTCGGCCGCTTCACGATCGCAGGCTCGCGCCTCGTCAAGAGCCTGTTCTTCAAACACCTGACTGAAAGCATTGACGATGGGGTTCAGCCGCGCGATGCGCGCCAGGCATTCCTTAACGAGCGCTTCGGACGTGAGCTTGCCGGAAGCAATTGCTGAGCTGAGCGAAAGAACTGAAAAATCCACGATTGCGATCTCCTTGGAATGTGGATTTATGTGGACTTGTTGCATTTGTCAACACGATCGATGAGTGCTTTCGAATTTTTGCGGCCGGAAAAATCGTCACGTGGGTCATCCCAGCACACAGCAGGAGCATCGGCATAAGAAATCGAATTGGGCACGCACCGCGCAGGATTGCCTCACAAAAAGGCATAGTTTGCAGGCATTTTGCCTAGGGTTTCGGCAGCCTTCCGAAAACGGTGAGCGAAGGAGAGGCGTGGCGGAGATGAACCATCGCCCCGTAAAGAAGGCTATATCAAGCTATGTGGAGATCATGTTGCTTTTATTGTTTTCGTTGATATGGTGTGGATATCAACGGAGACTAAAATGGGTAAATTCTCGTTGCTCGGCGCTGGTGACTCTGCAATCGCGATCGAAAACAAGGCCGCGCTCGGCGACATTGTGGTCGTTTGTGAGCATGCTTCGCGTTTGATCCCGCGAGCACTCGGCGACCTCGGTCTTGATACGTCGGCACTTTCAAGTCACATCGCCTGGGATCCCGGTGCACTGAAAGTCGCGGGATATCTTTCGACATCTCTCGATGCGGTTCTCTGCTACCAGCGCTATTCGCGACTCGTTTACGACTGCAATCGCCCGCCGGAGGCCGCGTCTGCAATCGTCGGAAAGAGCGAGATCTATGACGTTCCGGGAAATCAAAACATCTCGGAAGCAGATCGTCAGGCGCGGATCAGGGAAATCTATCTGCCCTTTCGCGACGGCCTCTCTGAAATTCTGAGCGCACGCAAAACTGAGGGGCGCGCGACCATCCTTGTGACCATCCATAGTTTTACCCCGATCTATTTCGGCAGGCGGCGCGAAGTCGAGATCGGAGTATTGCATGACAGCGACTCCAGGCTCGCGGATGCGATCCTCGCGGAAGCCGAAGGAACCGATCAAAACTATGTCGTCATGAGGAACCAACCATACGGTCCGGCGGATGGGGTCACGCACACACTTATCGAGCAGGGCATCGCAAACGGCATACCGAACGTCATGATAGAGGTTCGAAACGACCTTTTGGCGCGCGCGGATGGACAAGCAGCCGTTGCGGCGTATCTCGCCACCCTCATCCAAAGGGGCGTATCGGAAATACAGCGCGGAAAATTGCCCGCCGCACCCACGTCAATCGACACGCCTGCCGGCCCGCAGTCGTGATGTTGCAAGGTCACCGTCGTAACGCCTGGCACGGTTCTTGCGTAGCTGCCTTCGAAACCGACCGCGCGAGCCTGCCACCAACTCTCAGGGTGGCCGCGTTCCAACCCCAAACTTTGGCCTGAAGCATGGCCACGAGCGGATGACAATGTATTCGATCATTTTAGGGCGCGAGCGCCATGTCTTCGAGGATTTGAAATCCGTCATGGCCTGTGCCTCGCCGCCAAAGTCGGGCGATGTGCTCGCGGGCATAGGGGCGTCAAGCAATGAGCGGCGGGTGGCTGCCCGCTGTGTGCTCGCCGACATGCCGCTCAAAACTTTCTTGCAGGATCTGTTGATCCCGTATGAGACCGACGAGGTCAGCCGGCTGATCATCGATCGCCATGACCGGGCAGCATTCGCGCCGGTTTCGCATATGACGGTCGGCGAGTTTCGCAATTGGCTTCTTTCCTACGACGCGACGACTGAAAGGCTGGCGGCGCTCGCGTCGGGCCTCACGCCGGAAATGGTCGCCGCCGTCTCCAAGATCATGCGCAATCACGATCTGATTATTGTTGCCGGCAAATGCAGCGTGGTCACCGCTTTCCGCTCCACCATCGGCCTGCCGGGAAGGCTGTCGAGCCGCCTTCAGCCCAATCATCCGACCGACGATCCGGAAGGTGTGGCCGGTTCGACGCTCGACGGGCTGCTCTACGGTATCGGCGATGCTGTGATCGGCATCAATCCGGCCACCGACAATCTCGATGCCTGCACCAGGTTGATGGTCCTGTTCGACCGGCTGCGCGAACGGTTCGAGATTCCCACTCAATCCTGCGTATTGACCCATGTTACTACCTCCATCAAGGCAATCGAGGCCGGAGCACCGCTCGACCTGGTCTTCCAGTCAATTGCCGGCACCGAGGCTGCCAACAAAGGTTTCGGCGTCGATCTTGCCGTTCTCAGGGAAGGCAATGAAGCCGCGATGTCAATGAAGCGCGGCACCGTCGGAACCAATGTCATGTACCTCGAGACCGGGCAGGGCAGCGCTCTTTCGGCGAACGCCCATCATGGCGTGGACGAGCAGACGGTCGAGGCGCGGGCTTATGCCGTGGCGCGGGAATTCAGCCCGCTGCTCGTCAACACCGTGGTCGGTTTCATTGGTCCTGAATACCTGTTCGATGCCAAGCAGATCATTCGTGCCGGGTTAGAGGATCATTTCTGCGGAAAACTGCTCGGCGTACCGATGGGGGTCGATGTTTGCTATACCAACCATGCAGAGGCAGACCAGGACGACATGGACAATCTTATGGTGCTGCTGACCGTCGCAGGTGTCAGCTTCCTGATTGCTGTCCCCGGCGCTGATGACGTCATGCTCAACTACCAGAGCCTTTCCTACCACGATATTCTTGGGCTCAGGCATCAGTTCAATCGTCCGCCCGCTCCGGAATTCGAAGCATGGCTTCATCGCATGGGCATGCTTGATCATTCGGGCCGTCTGGCGCCTGCCAGCGCCTCGGGCCAATTCTCTCACAATCTCTTGAGCTACGGGGTGTCCGCATGAGTTGGGGCCGAGACCCGTTTGAGCGTTTCCGCAATTCTACACGTGCCCGGATTGGACTTGGAAGGGCGGGCGACGCATTGCCCACAGCGGCAATTTTAGATTTTCAGCTTGCTCATGCCAGGGCGCGGGACGCCGTCCATGGCCGAGTCGATTTCGTTGCTCTCGCCAAGGAACTTGCGCCAGTTCCGACGATCCGTATCAGGTCGTGTGCGGCGGACCGGACCGTCTATCTAGCGCGCCCGGACCTCGGTCGTCAGCCGCTTGCTGCCGATCTTCCGGTGTCGGGGGAACGCCACGATATCGCGTTCGTTATCGCGGACGGGCTGTCGGCATCGGCGGTTGAGCGCCATGCGGTCCCGCTCTTCAAAGCGTGTATTAAGCGTCTTGGGGGATTCAGTATCGCCCCGGTGATATTGGGCGAACAGGCGCGGGTGGCATTCGGCGATGAGGCTGCGGCGGCGTTCGGTGCTGAGGTGGCGATCGTGCTAATCGGCGAGCGGCCGGGGCTAAGCGTGCCCGACAGTCTGGGTGTTTATATTACGTTCCAACCGCAGTCGGGACGACGCGACAGCGAACGCAACTGCATTTCGAATATTCACGCCGACGGGCTCAGCTATGAGGTTGCGGCCGACAAGATCGTTTGGATCGTTCGAGAAGCGCTGCGCTTGCAACTGACCGGTGTTGACCTCAAGGAAAACGCCGAAGGCACGGCAAGTACGCTGACGCACGGGGATGCATAGTCAATAGGGCTCGGGAAGGTTGGCCTTATAAAGCGCTTCCTTGATGGACTTTGTTCCAAGCGAGAGCACTGCACGTCGCAAATGGTCCTCGATCTCCGCTACGCTCTTTCCTTCGAGCAATGCGGTCTCCCCGAGGGTCTTGCCCCTACCTGCATTGTTTATGACCACATTCAGGGTCGGGTATGCGCGCCGTCCAGCACATGGTCGTTGTTTAGCGGCGGCACACCCTGCAAGTTGATCACCCGCAGGGTCGGTTGGGGAATCGATGTCAATTGAAACGAAACTTCTAGTACAAGCATTGGGATTCTGGCATTACAATCAGTATATTTACATTATTAATGTATATTTAATGTTTTCATCCGTATTGCGAACACCAGTCTCCGTTGCTAAGGTTGCACCCGGAACAAATACTATCATTATTTCTGAATTCGAGACTTCGAATTCGGACATTTGTTCTTTTTATACTGTGCGCGGCGCATACTTTTCAATACCCGATCAAGCGGCACGGTTATCAGATCGTGCCGCGTCACGCCCGATGGCACCAGTTACCAAAAAAGAGCGAGATGCGAATGCTAATCTATCTTATTTATGGACCCACCTGCAGCGGAAAAACAGACTTGGCAATCCAAATTGCACGAGAGACCGGATGGCCGGTTATCGCGCTGGATCGAATACAATGCTGCCCTCAAATCGCCACCGGCAGCGGGCGTCCTTTAGAGTCGGAGCTGCAATCCACCCAGCGAATCTACCTAGATTCGCGCCCACTCACCGAAGGCGTGATGGAAGCAGAGGCCGCTCATCTCCAGCTCATATCGGAAATAGAGGATCGCAAATCTTCCCCTGGCCTCATCCTCGAAGGCGGTTCGATTTCTCTTCTGAACTGCATGGCCAAGGACTCCTATTGGAATGCCGGTTTCAGGTGGCACGTAAGGCGCCTGCGTCTTGCGGCTCCGGATGTTTTCCTGCCGCGGGCAAGACTTCGAGTTACGGAAATGTTTGCCATCAAGGACGAGCGCCCATCCCTGCTGGAGGAGTTGGCGGATCTCTGGAACCAGGAAGTTCTCCGGCCAGTATTGGAGGACATCGACGGATATCGCTGCGCGATACAGTTCGCCAGGGAAAATAACATCGAAATCAGCGAGTTGTTACATCTCGATCCGATGCGGCGGGAGGCGCTGATAGCGGCCATTGCCGAGGAATATCTTGAACACGCGCGGTGGCAAGAGCGCGACTTCCCTGACTGGCAAGAAGGCGGGAATGTTGGCCTCACTCCTCTCTCGGCTCCACATGATACCGGGAGCCCACCGGACCTTAGATCGTTGGGCTAGGTCTACTCATGAGATTCAGCAAAAGCTTACTTTCGAGCTACGCGTCAATCTGAAACTTTGCCAACCGTGAGGTAAAATGACTATCTTGCTCATCTCCGGAATGGGGCCGGAATTTCCCGATAACAGGCTGCTGCGTGGTTCATCCTTCGAGCTCCTTATCAATCCTGAAGTGGCTGCCGTCGGCTCTGGTAGGGCCCGATTTGATCTCTCGCGCCTTCAGTATAAAGCCGACGATGGGGGGGGCGTGCCGTTGCTTCGTGCACGTCGAGATGGCGGCGGGGCAAGGGCTATGAGCAATAGCTCTGCTGCCAAAGGCGCGTCCCAACCGGCTCGAACGTTCCACCTCACGACCTTCACGCTGCAGTCCATTCTCACTGAGGGGGGAGTTGAGTTCGACGCAATGCCAACTGAAAATATCTGGAAAGGGGTTGGAGACGAACCCGCTGGTTCTTACGATGTCGTTCTCCTCTCAACCACCTTCATCTGGGATCGGCGCAGCTTGCTTCAGGCGATAAGTTGGATCGAGCTGCGATTCCCCGATGCAATCCTGATCCTTGGTGGTCAATATAGCAATCTCAAGTTCATGCAGATTATGCGAGATCATGGGAGCGTCGATTTTATCATTCGCGGAGATGCTGAATTTGCGCTGCCGGATTTGCTCAATAAGCTCAAGGGAGGTGATCCTACCAGCGTTCCTAATCTCGTGTTTCGCGATGTAAATGGCCGACCACGGCTTACGCCGATCGCCTATATCGACCTGGACCAATACCCGTCACCCGCGCTAACCGGTCATGCACCGGTTGTACCTTACGAATCGATGCGGGGTTGTCCGTTCAGTTGCAAATTTTGCTCATTCCCGGCTGCATCGCCCCTGTGGAGATATAAGTCCGCAGATAAAATCGCGAGCGATTGGGAGCACTATAAAGTTCAAAACGGCGCAAGCTACGTCAAAGCGTTGGATTCAACGTTTACCGTACCTCCGAAGCGCCTCAGGGAGCTTTTGCCGAAACTAGCTACCATCGACATTCAATGGGAAGCATACACGCGAGCAAATTCAATCAAAGATGCCGAGCTCGTCCATCAGCTCGAAGACGCCGGCTGCAAATCTCTGTTCATCGGCTTCGAGTCAATGAGCGATGCGAGCCTCAGGAACATGGACAAGAAAGTCACGGCGCGAGCAAATCGTGTAGCTCATGAGCTTCTAGACGGAAGCACGATCAAACATTTCGTGTCGTTTATTGTCGGTTATCCAGGAGAAACTCCCGATATGTTCGAGGAGACGAAGGCGTTCCTTGTCAACGAGTATTCCGGAGAATTCGCTCTTTACGTTTGCATGCTTCAGGACGAGACTATGCCTGTTTGGCAAGATGCAGAACGCTTCAACCTCAAAGTTGATGACCCGAGCGGCGAGGCACGGATCTGGAGCCACAACGGGATGGACTCCGATACAGCGCAGCGATTGCAGCTCGAAACTCTAAGGGAGGTTCGTTGGAAAAGCGACACCGCAAACTTCCGATCTTGGCAACACGATTTCGAGGGTCCGCTTATAAGCAATGACTCCGGACATCGGAACGCCGTAGTAGAAAAATTAGTCGATCGTCTCGGAATGATCAGTGCGGACGTCGAGGACGAAGGGCAAGCGCAGCGTCTTGAAAGTCAACTTCTCGAGCAACTTAATGGATATGGTGTGACGACGGCTTGACCCTGAGTTTAACGACGCCATGCGTTCACTTCCACACGTTGCCATTTCTGAAGACGCTGATGACCGTCCACCGTTCAGGTTGCATGCAGCTTTCCAACCCTGGAGGTGTTTGATGAACACTTCGACGAATGCACTCTCCGAAAAGGTCATTTTGTGCAACGAGCATGGTGAGGCCATCGGCACGGCTCCAAAGTCCGAAATCCATCACGCCCATACACCGCTGCACCTTGCCTTTTCGGTCTACATTTTTGATGGCGACAAGAAGCTGCTCGTGACGCGGCGGGCATCGGACAAGATTACATGGCCCGGTGTTCTCACCAATAGTTGCTGTGGGCACCCGCGGCCGGGTGAATCGTTGATTGAAGCAATCGAGCGCCGGGTTCGAAAGGAATTGGGGATAGAGGTAAATGGCATTCGTCTTGTGCTACCCGAGTTTTCCTATCGCGCAGCAATGACGAATGGGATCACCGAACATGAATTGTGCCCCGTGTTCACCGCCCGCTGCCAAACCTTGAGCGTAACACCCGATCTGAATGAGGTGTCTGCGTGGCAGTGGGTGGATTGGCAATGGTTTGTCGAAAGCTTACAGGATGGGCGCTTGCTGGTGTCGCCATGGTGTCGCGCGCAAGTCGAACTGCTCGCATCGTTTAATGCGGATCCATCGCAATGGCCCATAGCGGATGAGCTGAGCTTGCCTGAAGCCGCCAGAGCAAAAATATGAGACGTTGGTTACGACGATTTGGCCGCGCTATTCCGTGCCCTGGTCTGGGCGCTCGAAACGGATCTTGGTGGGTTGGAATATTCAAAGCCAATCTTGCGTAATGTTCGTTTGTCGATGGGAGGAGCGTTTGAGATATTGCGTCTTTTCGGGCTCAAACAACGGCCGGAAACCAGACTATGTGAGTGCAGCAAAGCGCCTCGGCAAAGCTCTCGCGACGTCAGGCATCGGATTGGTGTATGGCGGCGCTTCGATCGGTTTGATGGGGACGATCGCCGATGCAGCCCGAAGCAATGGCGGAGAGGTTATTGGGGTAATTCCGCGTGCACTGGCCGAGAATGAGGTTGCGCACACTGGTCTCGCTGATCTGCGCATTGTCGAGACCATGCACGAGCGCAAAGCGCTGATGGCAGCGCTATCGGATGGCTTTATCGCCTTGCCAGGGGGATTGGGAACGCTTGAAGAACTGTTCGAAG
The DNA here is from genome assembly GCF_000696095.1 of Rhizobium rhizogenes NBRC 13257. GTDB lineage: Bacteria > Pseudomonadota > Alphaproteobacteria > Rhizobiales > Rhizobiaceae > Rhizobium > Rhizobium rhizogenes. Next base: position 58,460 of record NZ_BAYX01000012.1, read on the forward strand.
TATGGACATGGGCTCAGCTTGGCTATCATAGTAAACCCTGTGGGCTGCTCGACACCGCAGGCTTTTATAGGAAGCTCGAATCCTTTCTTGATCACGTTGTTGACGAGGCGTTCGTGACAACAAGCCATCGCAACATCCTCCTCGTCGAGGAGGACGCTGAGGCGCTCTTGTCTGCGATGGCAAAAGGTAGCGCCACACTAAAGTCACGTTCAGAACAGAGCGATTTCTTAGGTGCGCTCCGCCGCTAACTGAGCCCACTTTGCCAGTTACCTCATCGTTTCTGACGATAACCAGCTGTAGCAGTCACAGAGGCGAGTTAAAGATATGAATTGCATTGAACGGTAGTGAATTGTGAATTGCGTTGTCTATAAAACGAGATGGTACCACGAGCGGCGGTGGCCCTGCATACCTGTGATCCCTTTGTTAATTTTGTAACGAAATCGCTGTGGCAAACCATGGCCGATCTCTTATTTCCTATTTCTCGCGGAATGCCGGGGTGACGTGCGTTCCCAAGAGGACTTATGCGATTGGCCACAGGACAGGTAAGTCATGAGAAGGACGCCGGAAGAGGCTACAGCTACCCGGACGCGGATTTTACGCTCTGCCGAAGCTATTTTTATCGAAAAAGGATACGATGACACCACCTTGCAAGAAATTGCGGGCGAAGCGGCCGTAACAACTGGCGCCGTCCAGTGGCATTTCGGACAAAAAATGCACATTCTGTTGGCATTGCGCGATGATTTTTGCTGGCACGCAAGAAAACTGGGCAGACTCCATGACGCAGGAATGGTTGAGAAGCCGTTGAAGGCGGTTGCTGAGTGTGCCACATCAGCCATTAACTACTTCGCTGACAACGAAAACTGCAGGCGGATTTTCCAGATCTATGATAAGAAAGTTTCCGATACAGCCGCTTTCTATAATGAAGACCGCAAGTTCCACCAGGAGGTGCGAGCGACGTTAGGTAGCGTCTTTGGATCCGCAGAGACTAGGAAGGAATTGCTAGCTCCATGGACGTCCGACACTGCGGCATATACCTTTTGGTTTATGATGCGGGGAACGCTTCAGACCTGGCTGGAAGATAATTCGAGGTTTGATTTGAAATCCGATGGCTTGCGTATCGTTCAGGCGATGCTTTCCTCGTACCAGCGCGCCGATTTGGTCACTAGATAAACGAGTATTTCGCTTGGTGATTGGTATTTACATATCGCCTAAGCGTTTTCCGATGCCGCTGTCTGTGAACAGGTGGCCTTGAAGGTTGGCCGCTTCCAACGTCGTATGTTCCGAACTCGCGTTGAGCCATGTGCGAGGCAGCGTTGTAATGTTATAACATATCACATAGTATGTATTATGGAACTTCCATCGTTCCTGAAGCCGTTTGCCACGACAGCAGGCAAACGGCTGCTACACATATTGCAAGAGATCGATCAGATGCAACGTGCGCATATGAAAGCTGAACCGGTGGGCAGTCACGTCCCCCAGTTCTCGGCAGCAAAGTTGGTTCCGTTTTTCAAGCCGACGGCAAGAGCGCCTTTCGATCAAGTCAATTGGACTTACTGAGATCTGCTTTCTGAATGGCCTCCTCAATCGACTTTGCCTTCAGTACGACCAATGAACTATGCAGGCAGTTCTCGATGTCGGCGACGGATTTGCCCTCAATCGACGCGATTTCGGCGACGGTCCTGCCTTGAGAAATCCACCGAATGCAGGTCTTTTCAAGCGGGGAAAGTATCCATTCCTTCATGACAGAGATCGCACTAAGTTGCGCCGCGGTCGGCGGCAGGTGTCGTACCGGGCGCCAGCATCGAAGTGTCGGTTGAAGCCAAGACGCCATTGCTCCCACGAAAAGTGGCTGCCGCCGCGATCTGCGAGACGGCAGCCAAGGTGCCCCGGGAGGAGTTCTAACAGCACCGACCAGCAATGCCGTCAAATTCGTATCATTCCGCGCGATCAACCCGCCCCGTGGCTAAGGGTATTTTATCGGACGGCGATTGACCACTTTTCTTCGGGCGCGCAGGAGACCGGACAGTTGTTGCCGCAAGCACCGCTTTGATACCTAATGGCCGATAGTGTGAAACGAGATCTTGCCACTTCTCATCAATCTTTTTGTCTTTCACCGACTTACTCCAGCGAATGTTTTCCATCGAGATGCAAGCAAGCTCGATGCACGGCGTCCACAGCACTCCCACTACCGCCAAAAGCCCTGCTGCCCCCCAGGAAGGTCGCCGACCCTCCTTTCACTCGAGTCCGCCAAAAGGCGGTCGACGACTCTCCCCGGGAGGAAGACGGTGGCGCCCAGACGCCATTTACTGCTAGCGGTCAGCGAGACTATCGCCCCTGAATGTTGGCCGAAGGCCCGTCACCTACTCCGCAGGATGCGGGTGACCAAAGGCCCCCGGCCACTCGCACGCTTTCGCCGCAGATCCTGCTGCATGAGCCAAAGCCGGTTCCAGCGACGCCCCGTTGATACGCGCGGCAAGAAAACCCGCGATGAAAGCGTCCCCGGCTCCCATTGTATCAACGAGCTTCGCCTGCACGATTCCTTGCCGCGTTACGCGCCCACCTTCGCTAAAAACCGCACCGCGCTCACCCTGCGTCACACAAACCGAGGCCACGCCCAGAGCATGCATCTCTCCGATAAAGCTATCGGCTTCGTCATTCGACAGATCGGATCCAGAAAAGAACGCCAGCGTCAAAACGGGGCAAATCGCTGCGAGATAGTCGCGGTCTCGCTCGGTGGAGAAGTCAAACGACAGTTCTCTCGAGGCTGCACGGATGCGAGGCAGTTCAGGCTCGATGTAACTGAAACACGATGAATGCACGTGGCCGAGACGGGAAATCAGGTCAATGTCATCGACGTCCATCCGCAGCATTAGCCGCTTACGCACGCCGCCTTGGTTGGATTCGATAAAGACCCGATCACCATCGATGATATTTACCTTTGCTTTGCCCGTCTCGCCTTTCGCTCGACGCAAATGAGCGTCGGACAGACCTTCAGCGAGGAGCGAAGAATGAACATGGGCGCCCTCCTCATCGTCACCGATCAGACCTATGTAGGCAACATCGCCTAGACCAAATCGACGTGCGAGAACGGCGACATTCAAGGCATTGCCACCCGGATAGTATACTCGTTGGTCAATGTAGTGATCGACCACGTTGTCGCCGATGCTGACGAGTCCAGCCTGGCGAGAAATAGCATTGGACATTTATAGCTTCCCAAGCGTAGCGCAATCACACCGGAAGCTCAGGGCTCCTCGGGGCTGGACTCAGGGTGGTAGTTCACCCCTGGCAGTTGTTTTGGGAGGCGACACGAACTGCGAACCGCCTCCCAGACCATTAGTATTCGAGCTTCCACATGTAACGGCGGACCGTCAGGGGGTGACCCTTCGCCTCTCCAAGCTTATCCGCATAGGCCCGAAGAACGGGTTGGAAGATGAGGGGTGTCATATATTCGGCGACGGTCTCGGGCAGCTTCGACACGCCAAGATCCCTTGCATCGAGGGCAGTTACGCGCTTGCTATATTTTTCAACGAAAGACAGTGCGCGTTCATCGATCGTCCGCGAGGGCCCAACCCCGATGAGTTGGATAAAGGGGACGTCGAAATCAGTGATCTCGAACGGACCATGGAAATACTCACCGGCGTTAATCGCAGCCGAGTGAACCCACTGCATTTCCTGGAAGATGCAAATCGCGTAGGAGTAGGCCACGCCGAAATTGGAACCGGAGGCCATCGTGTAAATAACGGCTTCGCGCTTGTGCGCTTCAGCGAATTCCGTGATCGCGGAGCGACGATCGTTGATAATGTTTTCTACGATGCCTGGTAGCACCGCGAGAGCGCGGTCAAAATCGTCTGCCTTTTTATTTCCTTCACGGGCCTTCAGGATACCCAACGTGAGGCGCGAAAGAACAGCCATCGAATGCGCCGACGAAATCGCCGCGGGCTCATGGGTGTATGGGATGGTGTATTCGGATGCTTGATCCAAAGGGCTGCCGAGGACGTGCGTGAGCGAAATTGTCAGGGCGCCGGCCTTGCGTGCGATCTCGGCCGCCTCGACCGTTTCCGGCGTTGAGCCCGAATGGGAGCAAAGGATGACCACGGAAGTCTTGCCAAGGCGCTTGGGCGCGCGAGCCTTGAATTCGGCCGCGTTGAGCGCGATCCCGTTGATCTGTTCCGCCTCGCGCTCAACAATATACTGGTTTGGCAGCATAATGGCGTAAGAACCGCCGCAAGCAACGAAGAAGATGTCCGTGACACCTTCACGCTCCGCTACGGCCCGCACCGCAGCTGCGATCTGGGCATCAGTCTTTTGGGTCGTCATTTGATCATTCCTTTATCTAGTCAGACGTTGGGTAAAAGCTTCAGGTTTATTCAGCCGCGCTCGCTCAATGAGTGGTGCGCGGCTTGAAGATTTGACCGAGCACAAGCAAAACAATCGAAACCGCTATCAGGCAGGTCGAAATCGCTGCAATCGTGGGATCCACGGAATCTCGAAGTGAATTGAACATTCGCCGGTTTAAGGTTGCGTGGGGGCCATTCGATATGAACATCGCCACGACGACCTCATCGAATGACGCAAAGAAGGAGAAGAGCATCGCCGAGATGACTGAAAACTTGATCTGCGGAAGCGTGACTGTGAAGAACGCGTAGGGACGTGTTGCACCAAGACTTCTGGCGGCCTGTTCCTGATTGATGTCGTAAGATGCAAGGCCTGCTGTGACAACAATGAGCACGAGCGGCAGGGCAAGAGCGGTGTGCATCGCCACCAGGCCGGTTGTCGTGTTGACGAGTCCAAGCCTGGCCAGGACAAACAATGCACCGATTGCCAAAATAATAATCGGGATTGCCATCGGCATGGCAAAAAGTCCCCACAGCAGCGTACGGCCATTCGAACGACCAGCCCAAATTCCATAAGCCGCTGCCGTTCCAAGGCTCGTCGCGCAGAGCATCGAGAGAATGGCTGCGCGCAACGAAACGAAGGTAGCGGTCATCCAATCCGTGGAATAGAAGTAGTTTTCATACCAACGTAACGAGAAACCCCGTGGCGGAAATTCCAAAAAGTCCGATGGCGAGAACGACATTGGAATGACAATGAGCGTCGGCGCGACAAGGAAGATCAGTGTCAGAACCGTAAGCACATAAAGCCAGAGGCGTTGCAAATGCGTGATCTGCGTCTTGGATGCAGGTTGAAGAAACCAATTCATCGCACCGCTCCCATTCCTGCGCGCCGTGCCAAGATTGCGGCGCCGACGACCAACACAATCGTGATCACAAGTAGCACCACGCCAAGCGCGCTCGCTGCACCCCAATTGGAATAGAGGGTGACATTTGCCGCGATACGCATGGCCGCCATGATGACGGTGCCGCCGCCTAGCACGGCCGGCGTGACATAGAAGCCCAGGCACAAAACGAAGACCATGAGTGTTCCGGAGAAAAACCCAGGCAGCGACAACGGAAAATACACATCCCGGAAGGCACGCGCCGGCTTAGCTCCCAGATTGGCCGCAGCCGCCATCAAATCATTGTCGATCGATTTCATCGACGCGTAGAGCGGCATTACCATAAAGGGGAGCATGATATGGACCATGCCTATCAGCGCGCCCGTCAGGTTTTGAGTCAAAGCGAGCGGCTCGTTGATAAGACCCAAGCGCATGAGGGCCTCGTTGATGACGCCGTTGCTTTGCAGCAGCACGAGCCATGCATAGGTACGCACCAGAACGGCAGTCCACAACGGCAGCAGGACAAACAAAAGCGCGACGTTTTGAATCCGACTGGGTAGCTGTACCAGGCAATAGGCGAGCGGATAACCGATCAGGGCCACCAGCAAGGTTGTGTACAGAGAGACCAAAAAGGTGATCCTGAACACCAAAAAATAAACTGGGCTTGTCCAAAGCCGCGTGAAATTTTCAAAACTGAAAGTACCCTCTTTCCCGATAAAGGCGAGATAAGTCATAACCGCCAAGGGGAGGATAATCGTGACGAAGAGCAGTAAAATACCGGGGATGGCGAGCGACAGCAGACCTAAGCCCTCAAGGCGGTCCGCCCGTCTCAATTCCGTTTCGTTTTGCCTGAATGCATCTGAGGTGGATACGATGCTCATGATCAGCGCTCCACGTCGTCAGCGACGACAACTGTTTCGCTTTCATGAAGCGAAAGGGTGACCTGCGAGCCGGGTTGAGGAATTGCGGCACGGCTGGCCTGGTTCAAGTGCTGCCGAACGTTGAGCAAATTGCCGTCCGGGAGGCGGATAAAGGCCAGGTAGCTTTCGCCCTGAAACAAAGTGCGCTCCAGGACGCCATCAAAAATATTGAAAGCATCGTGTCCGTCGGGGGAAGCTACGATCTCCAGTTTCTCCGGACGAATGACCAGGAGGCCTGCCCCATCGGTTACAGCATTCGATGCAACCTTAAGCTCCTTACCCCTGTAAGAGCATTTCGATCCCGTAACGGCGACTTTTAGAAAATTAGATTCTCCCATGAACGCTGCCACGAAGGCGCTTGTGGGCGCGTTATAGATCTGCGAGGCCGTATCGAGTTGCGAAATCTGACCACCACGCAAAACGGCGACACGGTCCGACATGGTCAACGCTTCACGCTGATCATGGGTCACCAGGACTGTCGTCATGCCGAGGCGTTCATGCATCGATCTCAACTCGACCTGCATCGCTTCACGCAGATTCTTGTCAAGCGCTGAAAGTGGTTCGTCCATGAGCAGGATTTTTGGTTTGAAGACGATGGCGCGGGCAAGCGCGATACGCTGCCTTTGGCCGCCCGAAAGCTCCGAGATCCGTCTGGATTGATAACCGGGAAGCTGCACAGTTTCCAAGACCTCGTCGACTGCGTCCTTGATTTCAGATTTAGAACGCTTGGCGATCTTCAACGGGTAAGCAATGTTTGCAAAAACGTTCATATGCGGGAACAGAGCATAGTTCTGAAACATCATCCCGACCCCGCGCTTATGGGGCGGCGTGAACGACATCTCCTCCTCGCCGAACTTGATCGATCCGTGATCCGGCCGAATAAACCCCGCAAGCGTCATCAAGAGTGTGGTCTTTCCCGAGCCTGAAGGACCCAGCAATGTCATGAACTCGCCGCTTCGGATGTCGAGACTGACGTCGTTCAGAGCGTGTACGGGCCCATACGTTTTGGTGACGCCGGCAATGCAAATCGGCAGAGACTGCCCGCTTGCTGCACTATGTTCCGACGGCAGTGTGTGACTTGGCGAAAACAATGAACTACTCCCAGTGTCGAGGTTGCTGCGCGCGTGATCCGTTATATCGGTTTGTGGCGAGCGCAGCTTGAAGACAGGCCGTCTGGCGGCGGTGTTTCGCCGCCAGACTTTCCGAATTCTTATTTCTTGATAGACAGAAGCATCGCGTCGAAACGCTCCGACAGCTCAGCGCCGTTCTTGTTCCAGAAGTCCACCCCGAGCGGCAATTGCCCCTCGACGTTCTTTGGCGATGACGTCAAGCGCGACAATGTTTTTTCCTCGTAGCCGTCATAAGCGAGCAAGTTGGCGCCGCCATAGGCGACATATTTCGGCAGATCCTTGACATATTCTGCCTTGGAGATTTCCTTCACGAACTTGATCGCGTTGTCGGTGTGGGGTCCACCCTTCACAACCGCCCAACCATCGGACTGAATGATGCCGTCCTGATAAACGGGCTTAACCGGCGCGCCGGCGTCCATCGCCGTGATGATGCGGCCATCCCAGCCGTAAGACAGATCGACCTGGCCATCGACGATGAGCTGGGTCAATTGCGCACCGCTATCCCACCAGACGACGTCCGACGTTTTGATCAGCTCTTCAAGCTTGGCAAATGCCGCATTCAGGCCGGCTTCAGTTGAGAGGAATGGATAGACTTCATCGTGAGATTTGCCGAGCGCCATAGCAGCCGCTTCGATATTGCCACGCGGGCCGCGGGTCAGGCCGCGCTTGCCGGGGAATTTTTTGGCGTCAAAGAAATCCACCATGTTCTTGGGGTAATCGCCGCCCCACTTTTTTGTGCTGACGCCCATGATCTGCGAAAACACGGTATTGCCGACGCAGTAGTCGTTCACCGACCCAGGCGAAAATTTGCTCCGGTCAACGATGTCTGCCGGCAGCTTGACGAGAATGCCGGCGTCCGCAGCAAGCTGGCATTCGCCAATGTTGATGTTGATGATATCCCAGCTGACCGAACCGGAATCGACTTGCGCCTTGGCGTCGGTCCAGCTTTGCGAAGTGTCGTCCGCAACGGTCAGACCAAGCTTCTTGCCGGCCGGCTCCCAAAGCGCCTTTTTAAAGGCGTCCTGCACGACGCCGCCGGATCCGACGATAACGACGTCTGCAGCGTTGGCGGAAGCAACCGCCCCGGAAAGGACGAATACTGAAGCGGCGAGAACCGCGAACCTATGTCGTATGGCATTCATGGTTGAAATTCCCCTTTTATGGCGGTTCAGACCGCATGGCATATACCAGTGAGACGCGTCGCCCTCCGCTCCCAGTTAAAAGGAGGGCAATCCCATAGCTTGAACGGTTCAAGCTACTGCGCGAGTCGGCACTTGCCGAGCCAGGGTGTAGCAACGTCCCAACTCAACTGGTCTGCATGTTCAGGCCAGTTGGTATATACCAAGATACATCCGATTAATGTGCTGTCAATAAGATTTTTGGCGGGGTGGAAAATCTGTTCGGACTTAAAGCGGTCTCGAAGAGGCTAGCCACCTTTGTGTGGTGTCCTACCGCCCATCATCATCGTTATGGGCGAAGCCGTTGCCTCACTTGCGTTGTAGTCCTGGTGCTCGATGGAAAAACTCACATAGTCGGGATGGTTCAGCGATCGCAGATGCTCAAAGGGAATGCCGTCAATTGTTTCGGTAACACCGTCAAACCTTAGAACAGAAGCGCCCGCTGAGAGATTCAGAAACTCCGCTTCCGCCTCCGTAGCTCTATGGATACTTATGCTCGAAGACTTGTTATGCAAATTGAGTTGATACGTGTCGCGGAGATGAGCATAAAGCGATTTGTTTTCAATTACATCTGCAGCGGATAGGCCCGGTACCATTCTGGCCGGGATCAAGCTGAACTCCACACAAACTGGAATGCCATCTACAGTGCGTTGCCTCTGGATGGAGATGATGGGATCACCCACTGCAATACTGAGCTTGGCCGCCGTTGCCTTGTCCGCGACCTTCCGTTCGAAAAAGAGCAGCTTTGATCCGGGAACATGGCCCGCCTTCTCTACGACGTCAGAAATGCTGTAGGCGACGTGTTCACTTATGGGCCGGTCGAAAAGACGATCCGGTAGATATGTACCGCTGGTTCCTCGGCGCTCAAGCACGCCCATTTGCACCAGGCGATCTATAGCCTTGCGCATTGTCACACGGCTCGTTCGAAACTTCTGTGACAACTCCCTTTCAGACGGAAAACGGCTCCCCTGTTCGAATTCACGGTTTTGAATAGACCGCAGGAGATCTTGCTGCAGTTGGATGTACATTGGCTCGGTGTCCAAGGGCTCTCCATTCCAATTGGTATGCTTGCGACTGTCACTCCGCTATTATCGACAAAGAATCCTGCTTTACCACCGCAAAAGAATGCAAAAGCTTCGAAAAGGCGGGAGCTACGGCCAATCGCCTGTCGAGGTCGATAATGCTTGACAGATTGGTATATACCAAGGAAGATTGTAGCCGCTCTGGTCAAACCGGTGCTGAATGGGCTCCAGCCGCTCTGAAGAGCGACCATGTTGGAAGTCGCCCAGATAGCTTTTACTCGGGCGACAACTGCCCGCAGACAGCTTCGTTAGAAAGTGAAGAACCATGAAACTTGCAGGAAAAACTGCCGTCATCACCGGAGCCGGCCGGGGTATTGGGCGAGCCACCGCTCTCGCACTGGCAAAGGAAGGATGCAACATCGTCCTCGCCGCGATCGAGGCGGATCAGATCGAGGCTGTGGCGGACGAGGTGCGCGCGATCGGACCCCAGGCGCTTGCTGTTCAAACCGACGTTCAGCACAAATCGCAAGTCACGGCGCTCGCCCAGGCCGCATTCGATCGCTTCGGCGCGGTCGACATCCTGATGAACAATGCTGGCGTTGCTATTCACAATTCGATCCCGAACATCAAGGAAGAGGATTGGGATTGGATGATGGCGATCAATCTCAAGGGCACATTCCTTTGCACGCAGGCCTTCTTCCAACATATGTGCGATCGACGGAGCGGCCATATCGTCAACATTGTTTCTCGTGCGGGCAAAGTGGCATCGGCGAAATTTGGGGCGTACGCTGCGTCGAAGTTCGGCATGCTTGGCTTCACCCAGACGACGGATGCGGAGGGGATCGAATTTGGCGTCAAGGCGACGGCGGTTTGCCCGGGAGCTGTTGATACTCAGCAGCGTTCCGAGAACCACATCGACGACCGCGAAACCTTGCTGCAGCCCGAAGACGTTGCAGACTACGTCACATTCATCGTAACCCGACCTGCCCGCGTCTACATTGGCGAAGTCTCCCCGATAGCCCAGTACCTGAAACCTCTTCCCAGCGGCGGCTTCTTGAAGCCCGGTATTTAGTGATCAATGGGTGCCGTGGGAGCATTTAGATGTCTGTGCGCAAGTCTGTCCAAATCGTCACCGACCGCATCGCGGCTCGGAGTACTCAGTCGCGTCGGGAATATCTCGACCGTATCGAGGCTCAAAAGCAGAAAGGCGTCCACCGTTCGGCGTTGTCATGCGGCAACCTTGCCCACGGTTTCGCCGCCTGTTCACCATCTGATAAGGCGAGGCTGACCGGCTCAAAGTCGCTGAACCTGGGCATCGTTACGTCATACAACGACATGCTGAGCGCCCACCAGCCCTACGGCACCTATCCCGAAATCATCAAGGACGCAGCGCGATTGATCGGCGCGACAGCGCAAGTGGCCGGCGGCGTCCCGGCTATGTGCGACGGCGTCACCCAAGGCCAACCAGGAATGGACCTATCCCTGTTCAGCCGCGATGTCATCGCCATGTCAACGGCGATTGCACTCAGCCATAACATGTTTGATGCCGCGGTCTACCTCGGCGTTTGTGACAAGATCGTCCCTGGCCTTCTGATCGGGGCACTCACGTTCGGTCATCTGCCGGCCGTGTTTGTGCCGGCTGGCCCAATGACGTCCGGCCTCTCAAACGAGGACAAGACGCGGATTCGGCAACTGTCGTCGGAAGGTAAAGTTGATCGCAACGAATTGCTCGTCGCCGAGGCGAAGTCCTACCACTCTCCCGGCACCTGCACGTTCTACGGCACGGCGAATTCTAACCAGATGCTCATGGAAATCATGGGGCTTCATCTTCCAGGTTCGAGCTTCGTCAACACGAACACGGATTTGCGTGATGCCCTTACTCGCGAGGCCACTCGACGTGCTCTTTCACTTACCGTTGGGGGCGAGAATTACACCCCGATCGGCCAGATCGTCGATGAGAAGGCGATCGTGAACGGTATTGTCGGGCTCCTTGCAACCGGCGGCTCGACGAACCACACGATACACATCATTGCCATCGCGCAGGCGGCCGGCCTACACGTCACGTGGGAAGACATGAGCGACCTGAGTGGGGTGGTGCCGTTGCTTGCACGCGTCTATCCTAACGGCCCTGCCGACGTGAACCACTTTCAGGCCGCAGGCGGCATGGGCTTTCTGATTCGCGAATTGATCGATGCGGGTTTTCTCCACGATGACGTAAAGACCGTTTGCGGAAGCGGACTCAGCGGGTACACCGTCCAGGCTAAGCTTTGCGGTAGTGACTTGGCGTTCGAGCCCGCGCCGGCATTGTCGGGTAATCCCAAGGTGTTGGCACCAATACGCGATGCGTTCTCATCGAATGGTGGGTTGAAGGTGCTGACTGGCAATATTGGTAGGTCGGTTATCAAGGTGTCTGCCGTGAAACCCGAAAACCGCGTGATCGAAGCGCCTGCACGCGTTTTTCACACTCAGGACGAGCTGCAGCAGGCATTCAAGACCGGCGAGTTGAATGGTGACGTTATCGCAGTTGTCCGCTTCCAGGGTCCGAAGAGTATCGGCATGCCCGAACTGCACAAATTGACGCCTGCACTCGGCGTCCTGCAGGACAGGGGCTTCAGAGTAGCGCTCGTCACGGACGGGCGGATGTCAGGCGCGTCAGGCAAGGTGCCTGCCGCGATCCACGTTACTCCAGAAGCCTCGGATGGTGGCGCCATCTCCAAAATTCGTAACGGAGATCTCATCCGACTCGACGCGAACGATGGGACGCTTACCCTTCTAGGCGACGAGCGAGAGTTTCTATCCCGTGCGACTGCTACCCAAGACCTCAGTTCGCAGCATTACGGGATGGGACGAGAACTATTTGCAGGCTTTCGTGCGCTCGTGGGCGCCGCCGACCAAGGCGGAAGCGTACTCAGATAGTGTCTGAATAGACCGGATTTGTCTGGCCGCCATCCCTACGAAAATCATATTCCAAAAGGAGGAGTCTCATGGAATACCGTCAGCTTGGCCGTTCAGGCCTCAAAATATCAACTGTCACAATGGGTACAATGACTTTCGGCGGCGTCGGCTGGGCCCGGAAGGTCGGCGACCTTGGTGTCCCCGAGGCTAAACGCCTCGTCGATCTTTGCGTGGATGCCGGAGTCAACCTGATCGACACGGCAGACGTCTATTCCGACGGCAAGTCCGAAGAGATCATCGGCGACATTCTGGGTGGTAAGCGCAAGGACGGCGTATTGATCGCGACCAAGGCGCGTTTCCCGATGGGCAAAGGGCCAAATGATGCCGGCAACTCCCGCTATCATCTGATCGAGGCTTGCGAGGCGAGCCTGCGTCGCATGAAGACCGACGTCATCGATCTTTATCAGTTGCATGAATGGGACGGACAAACGCCGTTAGAAGAAACTATGGAAGCGCTTGATACGCTCGTCCGTCATGGCAAGGTGCGCTACATCGGCTGCTCGAATTTCTCCGGCTGGCACATCATGAAAGCGCTCGGCGTCAGCGATCGGGAGAAACGTCAACGCTTCGTCAGCCAGCAGATTCACTACACGCTGGAAGCTCGTGATGCCGAATATGAGCTGCTTCCGGTGTCCGTAGATCAAGGTCTTGGGGTCCTTATCTGGAGCCCACTTGCAGGGGGCCTGCTCTCCGGTAAACATCAACGTAATCAGGCAGCACCGGAGGGTAGCCGCCAGTTCGCCGGCTGGAAGGAACCTCCGATCCGCGACGAAAACCGCCTCTGGAACATCGTTGATACCCTTGTTTCAATTGCCGACGGCCGTGGCGTTTCCGCAGCGCAGGTGGCACTCGCCTGGTTGATTGGTCGAAAGCCTGTCACCTCTGTCGTCATCGGAGGACGTACGGAAGCACAGTTCAAGGATAATCTTGCAGCCGCGGATCTGAAGCTGAGCGCCGAAGAGCGAAAGCGGCTCGACGACGTTAGCGTTCCGCCGCTGCTCTATCCCTACTGGCACCAGCGCAATGAGGCGACCGACAGGCTTTGCGAAGCTGACTTAAATTTGCTCTCCTCATACTTGGCATAGTTGACTCCTTGGTCGGCGCCGAGCGCGCCGACCTCCACCAAGCCAGCAAATGCATTCGAGAGAAACCCATCGTTGTCGCGCGCCTTTGGAAGGAGACCTTGAACAGGCGGCGAGATCTACCGTCATTCGTATACCGGCCAGCAAGCTCCGACACCTGTTATCAGTACGATGCGTTGACAGGTTCAAACCTAGCCATCGATCCCTCCGCCAGACAGAAATGCGAGCGGCCAGTGAAAGATAACAGTTGTTGTTCTCCTCCCACGATCATCGACGTCGCTCGGTTGGCCGGTGTGTCACGAGCAACGGCAGCGCGCGTCCTTGGAAATTACGGATCGGCCGGCCCCGATGCTCGCAAGCTCGTTTTGGACGCCGCCGAACAGCTAGCCTATCGACCGAACCAACTTGCCCGTAGTATCGCGACTGGTCGCAGCAAGGCGATCGGCCTCGTTATTCCAGATACAGAGAGTTTTCATTTTGCCCGGGCAATTCGCGCCGTTACGGACATTGCCACCGAAAACGGCTTCGTTGTGTTTCTCGCCACGACAGACGAAGATATCAAACTCGAACGTGATGCAGTTCGCGCTCTGCTGGCCAAACGGGTCGATGGGATGATCGTTTCGCCAGCCTCGAGTATCGACGTCGAGCACCTTGCCGGTGCAAGGGATATGGATTGCCCCATCGTTCTTCTGGATAGGCGAGTACCTCTTCTTAGCGCGGATACGTTTGCGGTGGACAATTTTCGAGCCGCCAATCAGGCGGTGAAATCTCTCATTGAGAGAGGCCATCGACAGGTTGCTCTCGTGTCAAATGCTCCGTCTGACCCACAGCAGAAGGACCTGATTTCATCGGTTAGCGAACGTATCGATGGGTACCGCGCAACGCTACACGATGCCGGAAACCAGATTGCCGGGAACCGGATTATTCGAGGAGGTCGGGGGACCAATAATCTCGCCCGTCTGGTACGCGCGTTATGCGACTCTCCAGACCGTCCTACGGCTTTTCTGGCGACGGACAGTTCGGTGGCCCTCGTCTTAATCAGAGCGCTTCGCGAACTGAACCTGACAATACCAGAAGACGTCTCGCTTGTCTGCTTTGACGATGCCGATTGGACGGCAGCGATAGCGCCTCCTCTGAGTGTCATCTCGCTACCCATCAGGGAGCTTGCATCAGCTGCCACGGCAAATCTTATCGCGCGGATAAAGGGCGACTCTACGGGTCCTGCAAAGGAAACCTTGCTACCGGCGTCACTTATAGACCGCGGCTCGGTGAGAAGTGTTTAGAGGGAGACGATTGTCGAGCGAAGTGGGCGAGATGTCAGAAGCTATTTTTCCTCACGCCAGAGGCCGAGCATTTTTGTCGAAGGGACCGGCTGCCGAACGCGCTCGTCGCATCCGGCAGCCTGCAAGTTCACTCGATTTTCGTGTTTTCGATGCTAAGTCCGGACTGGAAGGTCAGAAAGCCAGGCATGTTTGTAAAACCGGTTACGCCCTTCTTGACGGCGTAGCTCTGTTCGCGCCACATGAAATAGACAAGCGGCGACAGTTCGAGCGCTCTATCGACAAAAGCATCGTAGATTTTCGCTCGTTCGGCCTTGTCGACAGTTGCCCTGCCCTTGTCGAGCAGTTCGTTGATCTGTGGATCGTTGAAATACGGGGAATTGTTGGTCCGGACGAGCTTGTCACCGCCGTAATAGTAGTTGCTCAACCAGTCCGCATCGGTAATTTCACCGAGGCTACCGAGCACGGTGAAATCGTAATCAGCCGCCGTCGCCTTCGCCATGCGGCTTGCCCAATCGGGTAGATCGAGCTTTACCTTGATACCGATCTTGGCCAGCTCTGACTGAATGGCGATCGCCGTATTCTGGTGAAAACTGTATTGCGACGATGCAAGCAGTCGTGCCTCGAAGCCATTCGGATATCCGGCCTTGGCAAGCAGCGCCTTGGCCTTCTCGATGTCATGCGAGAAATAGTTCGCCTTGGCTTCGGAATAGCCCATGTAACCCTTTGGAATGGCAATCCCGTAGATCGGACTGCCCAGGCCGTTGAAGGCGGTATTGATGATGACGCTACGATCGACCGCATAGGCGATCGCCTGGCGAACTTCAGGCTTTGAGAACGGTTCAAACTTGGTATTGAACTGCAGTCCCATGAATGGACCAGTGTTCCTCAAAAGCTCCGTATCAGGCCCTTTCTCGAGATCGGCGGCATCTTTCGCGGGCACGTAGTCGATGATGTCAACGTCTCCGGATTTCAGGGCGTTCACCCGCGTGTTCTCGTCGCTGTAGAAGACATAATGAACCTCGTCGAGATCCGGCTTGCCCTTCTTGTAGTAGCCGGGGAACTTCTTGACGACGATTTCACGGCCGCGCGTCCAACTGACGAACTGGAAAGGGCCAGCGCCGATCGGCGAAGCGGTCGGGTTATCGGCATTCTTTGCCAGCCATGCCGCTGGCACAATGACGGATTCCGGTAGGGCGAGATAGTCGATGAGCGCAACCGACGGGCTCGAAAGGGTCAATTTGACGGTCTTTTCGTCCGGCGTTTCGATCTTAGATATGATCGAAAGTTCGTTGCGGAAGGCGCCCTTTCCTTTCGGGTCGAGAATTCTCTCCAGGGAGGCCTTCACATCCGCGGCAGTAACGGGCGAGCCATCATGGAATGTTGCCTGTCGTAGGTGGAAGGTGAACTCCTTCGCATCGGGGCTGACATCGAAGCTTTCGGCCAGTTCCGGTGAGATTTTGCCATCGATACCATAGTTTACAAGCCCGCGATGGATCGCCAGCTTGACGGTACGGCCTGACGTGCCGGGCTGGACGACCGTATCGAGTGTCGACGGCTCTCCCGAAAGTCCGAAGTAAAGGGTGCCGCCTGCGAGCGCACTCGTGGCGGTCGGCCCCAGAAGGCTCACAGCGAGAGCCATTTGGAGAATTCTCTTCATGTTGTTCCCTTTCTTTGTTGAAGGTGTCAGTTTTCACGGAGTCTCGGGTCGAGGTAATCGCGAAGCGCGTCCCCGAGGACGTTGATGGCGAGAACGGTGAGCGCGAGGCACACGGACGGCCAGACCACATACATCGGATTTTGGCTGAGATAGCCGCGCGCCGTGCCGATCATCTGTCCCCAGGATGGTTCGGGCGGCACGATGCCGAGACCAAGAAAAC
The DNA here is from genome assembly GCF_000696095.1 of Rhizobium rhizogenes NBRC 13257. Lineage (GTDB taxonomy): Bacteria > Pseudomonadota > Alphaproteobacteria > Rhizobiales > Rhizobiaceae > Rhizobium > Rhizobium rhizogenes. The sequence continues at coordinate 75,122 of NZ_BAYX01000012.1, forward strand.
TCAGTCCGGATTCCAGCAGGATCGCCGCCGCGATCGTCAACGTCGCCTGGACGACCAATGGCGACAGGATATTGGGGAGGATCGCCCGCAACACGACGCGAAGATAACGCGCGCCCATGGCATGTTCGGCTTCGACGAATTCCTGCCTGATCACCTGCAGGGTCGCCGATTGCGCGACGCGAGCAAATTGCGGGATGAAGATGATGCCTATGACCACACTGAGACTGACGACGCCGCTGCGCCAGAAACCGACGGCGAGCAGTGCAAGAAGGATCGCCGGGAAGCTCAACATGATATCGACGCCGCGCATCATGAAGAAGGCGAGAGCCGGCCGACTATAGGCGCCAACGATGCCGCAAGCTGTGCCGCCGATGGCAGCGATGATGGTCGAGACAACAGCCACCAGCATGGTCGGACGAATGCCGATGAGCAAACGCGACAGGATATCGCGTCCGAACTCATCGGTACCGAGCAGAAATTGCGCCGAGCTCGGCTGGTTGACCGAGTTCTGGTTGATGGCGAGCGGATCATGTGGCGCAAGAAACGGCCCGGCCAGTGCGACCGCGAGGACCACTGTCACGACGATCAGGCTGGCTGCGACGAGTGGTCGGCGTAAAAGGAAGGTCTTCTTCATGCGCGTTTCCGGCGAATGCGTGGATCGAGCATGGTGTAGAGGATGTCGACGCACAGATTGATCAGGATGAACAATGCCGCGATGGTCAGGATACTACCCTGGACCAGGGGATAGTTGCGGTTCGAAACGGCCGTGACGAGTAGAGTGCTCAAGCCCGGCCAGTTGAAGAGGGCTTCGACCAGTACCGTGCCACCCATCAGGTTGCCGAGTTGCAGGCCGACGATCGTCACAATCGGGATCGCTGCGTTCCGAAGGACGTGAATCCAGATCACGCGCCGTTCGGGCATTCCCCTTGCCCGCAAAGATCGCACGAAATCACGGCCCAGGATCTCGAGCATCGACGAGCGCGTCATGCGAGCGATCGAAGCTGCTAGCCCGAGGCCGAGGGTGACAGCCGGCAAGGTCAGCTTCTGGAAATGCAGAAATGCGTTTCGGGAAATGTCGGTATAGCCGCTCGAAGGGAGCCATCCGAGCTTGAGGCTAAGAAGTAGGATCAGAAGCGAGCCGAGGATATAGACAGGAACCGAAATCCCAAGGGTCGAGAGCGACGTCAACAGACCGTCGAGAAAACGTCCGCGGCGTAGGGCCGCTGATATACCGACCGGCACGCCGATGATGGCGGCAAGGACGATAGCAGCGCTCGCAAGTTCGATAGTCTTGGGGAGGCTGGACGTCACGTATTCGACAACGGGAACGCCATCAAGGGAGTTCCCGAGATCGCCGGTTGCGGCATTGCCGAGCCACTTGAGATATTGCGCCAGGACGGGCTGGTCGAGACCGAGCTGATGACGCATGGCGGCGACCGTCTCCGGAGAGGGATTGCTCTCGGGTCCCAAGAGCAACAGCACCGGATCGCCGGGCATGATGTACATGATGGAGAAGACGAGGGTCGCAATGACCCAGAGCTGAACCAGTGCGGTAACAAGCCTCGATCCCAGTGTGATGACAAATGTTGATAAGGTCTCCATCAATGCGCCTCCAGAGCGGCTGGCCGGCCAGTGCCGATCTTGGGCACTGCGCTCAGGAGTGTGCGGGTATAGTCCTCTTTGGGATTGTCGAAGACCTCTGCAGCAGGGCCGATTTCGACAATCTTGCCCTTCTGCATCACTGCGATCGTATCGCTAACGTGGCGGACTACGGACATGTCATGCGAGATGAACAGGTAGGTGAGATCGAATTCGTCCTGCAGATCGTGCAGCAGGTTGAGAACTTGCGCCTGAACGGACACATCGAGCGCCGAGACGGCCTCGTCGCAAATGAGAAGCTTTGGGTTGAGAGCCAGAGCGCGAGCGATAACGATCCGCTGGCGTTGGCCGCCAGAAAACTCGTGTGGATAACGGCCCATGGCATCTCGGGGCAAGCCGACCGCATCGAGGAGCCTGGCGACCGCCGCTTCGCGATCGCGTCCCCGCTGGTGGATGTCGATGGGCGCCGCGACAAGATCGGTGACCGTCTGTCGTGGATTGAGCGAGCCATAAGGGTTCTGGAACACGAGCGCAAAGTCGCGCCTGGCAGCACGTAACCGGTCGTGATCAAGGGAAACGAGATCGTGGCCCTCAAACTCGATGGCGCCACTGTCAGGCTGCATCAAGCGCATGACAAGGCGCGAGAGCGTCGATTTCCCACAACCGGACTCACCGACAAGCCCGACTGTCGACCGGGCCGGAATAACCAGACTGACATCGTCGACGGCACGAAAAGGCTTCGGCGCCGAAAGAGCAGTCTCGCGAAGCCAGTACGTTTTCGTCAGATTGCGAATTTCGAGGAGCGTTTCACCCTCAGGCTTTTTCGAAAGGCGCTCCTTCTGTGACGGCCGAACCTCGACTACGCTTGAGATCTGGCCAAGGTCATCCCTGCATATGACTGGAAGGCGGCTTTGTGGCGTGGAGGCCGATGGCATGGAGGCGATCAACGCCTTGGTGTAGGCGCTTCGCGGCGCCCTAAACAGGTCGCCTGTGGAGGCCTGCTCCATCAGGTCACCACGATAGATGACAGCAACGCGGTCAGCGACCTCGTAGATAACACCGAGGTCATGCGTGATCAGCAGAATTGCTGCTCCGATTTCCCGATTGAGATCGCGTAGCAGGGTAAGAACCTGTTTTTGTACCGTAACATCGAGAGCCGTCGTCGGTTCGTCGGCGATGATGACGTCGGGTTTGCAGGCGACCGCCATGGCGATCATAATGCGCTGGCATTGCCCGCCGGACAGTTCATGAGGGTAGGAGCGCATGCAGCGTGCCGGATCGGCGATCCCGACCTTTGCCAGAAGATCCCGCGCACGTTCGCCGGCCTGGCGGCGAGTTATCCGCTCGTGCAGCTGGATTGCCTCGACAATCTGGCTTCCACAGGTAAACACCGGATCGAGCGACGCCATCGGATCCTGAAAAATCATTGAAATGCGTTTGCCGCGCAACTTACGCAAGACGTCGGGACGAGCTGTCAGCAGATCTTCGCCGGCAAACTCGACCCGTCCGCTCGTAACCGTGGCGTTGTGCGGCAGAAGACCCATCGCTGCCAGCGACAGGATAGTTTTTCCACTGCCACTCTCACCCACAAGGCCCAGAATTTCGCCTGATGTCAGTGCAAGTGAGACGCCGTTGACAACGGCCCGTAGGCCGCCATCCGTCCTAAAGGCGATGGAAAGATTATCGATTCTTAGAATTTCCCTACCCGGCATACCGCGATCCGATCTGCGTTTCACTCTCCTTTGTCGAAGAGTCCGTTCCCGTAGTCTTTTGAGCGCTTGTGCACGTATTTTGAGTGATTAAGCCATAAAACGCCAAACTTCGTCAAGTGGATGCTCGCATTTTGGCAATTGTCATTTCAATCGTGGGAGTTTTTGAAGCTTTTTTGGCGATTTCTACCACAATGCACTTGTCAGAAATGAAAAGCCCGCTTACCGTCAAGACAAACGAATTCTCGACCAGACGATGGCGCCCAGGAGATTTGACAATGACGGCACATAGCTCACGCGTAGTACTGATTTCTGGAGCAAGCCGCGGCATCGGGCTCGCAATCGCACGCGAACTCGCCGAGCATGGCTATCGCTTAAGCCTCGGTGCTCGCGACGTCAAAATGCTGGAAACGCAGTTCGGTCCTGAAAACGACCGACTGCACTATGCGCATTTTGATGCCTATGAACCGGCAACTTCGGATCGATGGGTGGCGTCAGCAGCAGAGAAGTTTCAACGGATCGATGCTCTCGTAAACAATGCCGGCCTCGGCGAGCAGGTCTCCCTGATGGACGACAACGACGAGGCGCTCGACCGGCTCTGGGCAGTTAACGTGAAGGCACCCTTGCGCCTCACCCGCCTCTGCATGCCCCACCTCGAGGCTACGGGTGCCGGGCGCATCGTCAACATAGCCTCGCTCTCGGGAAAGCGGGTCAGGAACGCCTTCGTCGGCTATAACATGACGAAGTTCGCCGTGATGGGCCTGACCCATACGACGCGCCAGGTGGCGTGGGAAAAAGGCGTGCGTGCAACGGCGATCTGCCCGAGCTTCGTGCGCACCGAAATGAGTTCCTACACCAATAAGGTCACGCCCGATGAGATGATCCAACCGGAAACGCTGGCCTCACTCGTGCGCACCGCAATCGAACTGCCCAACAATGCTGCAATGGCGGAGATGCTGGTGAACTGCCGGCTCGAAGACACTCTCTAATAAAGCCAGTGAGATAAACCATGTCACGTATTATTCCCGACGCTGTCCCCTCCAATCAGGCCATGCCATCAAAGGTGGATGTCGTCGTGATTGGCGGCGGGATTGTCGGCATCTCGACGGCGTTGGAGCTGGCCGAGCGCGGCGTATCTGTCGCAGTCTGCGAAAAAGGTCTCATTGCGGGCGAGCAATCCGGCCGCAATTGGGGCTGGGTGCGGCAGATGGGCCGCGATGCTTCGGAACTGCCGCTAGCGATAGAGAGCCTTTCGCTTTGGAAGGGCCTCAACGCTCGAATTGGCGAGGAAACTGGATTTCGGCAGACGGGCGTTGCCTATCTTTGTCGCAATGCGCGCCAGGAGGCTGAGTACGAAGCTTGGCTGGTGCATGCGCGCGAATTCGGTCTCGATTCCCGCCTGCTGCGGAGCGAGGAATTGCGCCAGCATCTTCCTGGCATGGCCGATGGCTTTACCGCTGCCCTGCATACGTCCACCGACGGCCGTGCCGAACCGTTCAAGGCTGCGCCGGCGATAGCCCGTGGCGCGATCCGCGCTGGCGCACACGTTATCACGGGATGCGCGGTCCGATCGATAGAACGTTCTGCAGGTGCTGTCAGTGGCGTGGTCACCGAGCGCGGACGCATCGCCTGCTCGTCTGTCGTCCTTGCCGGCGGCGCCTGGTCGCGGCTCTTTAGCGGCAACATTGGCATCGACTTTCCACAGCTCAAGATTCTTGCATCGGTGGCGCGGGCGACGTCTGTTGATGGGGTTCCGGACATGCCCGTTGGCGCCGACAATTTTTCCTTCCGCAGGCGGTCTGACGGTAGCTTCACTATCGCCATGCGAAACGCCAATATCGCTCCGATCGTGCCCGACAGCTTTCGTCTCTTCTCTGATTTCGCACCGACATTGATCAAAAGCTGGCGCGAGCTCAAACTCCGCGTCGGCAGCCGGTTCGTCGACGAATGGCGAACGCCTCGCTCTTGGGCCGCAGACGAAATTTCGCCTTTCGAACATGTGCGCATTCTTGATCCAATGCCATTCGAACGCTTTAACCGGGATGGCTTTGCGCATCTCGTCAAGGCGTTTCCAGCCTTCGCTGACAGCCGTATAACCCAAAGCTGGGCCGGTTTGATCGACGTGACGCCTGATGCGGTCCCAGTCATTGGACCGGCGGGCGGCATTCCCGGGTTCTTTATTGCCAGCGGCTTCTCCGGCCATGGGTTTGGCATTGGGCCTGGTGCTGGAAAGCTCATGGCCGATCTCGTCACCGACGCACAGCCGTGCGTTGACCCCGCTCCGTTCCGCTTCGATCGTTTCAAGAAGACCAAGGCAGCCTGATCCGCTCGCCAAAACCTTGGCCAAAGAGGGTGAAGACATGGCATTGAGAATTGGCGTAGATTCCGGCGGCACGTTCACCGATGTCTGCTTATTCGACGAGGAGACGGGGAAACTCGACATCTGGAAAGTACCGTCGACACCTGATGACCCTTCGCGCGGAATCTCAGATGGTGTTTCGGAAGGGCTTGCGACCGTTGCCAGCACCGCGGCCCATGTGGCTTTCCTCGGCCATGGAACGACGGTCGCCACCAATGCACTCATCGAGTTGAAAGGTGTCGCCACCGGGCTGATTACCACCGACGGCTTTCGTGATCTTCTGGAAATCGGCCGTCAGAAGCGCCCAAGTCTCTATGACATGAACGCCGAAAAGCCGGAAACCCTGGTCAGCCGCGACCGTCGGCAAGAAGTTCCAGAACGCCTCAAATGCGATGGCTCAGAGGACCGCGTGCTCGACGAGGACAAGCTGCGCGCGGCGGTGCGCAAGCTCGCCGAAGAGGACGTCAAAGCAATTGCCGTTTGCTTCCTCTACGGCTTCCTGAATAACGCACATGAGAAGCGCGTGGTCGAGATCCTTCGTGAGGAGATGCCTGACGTCTTCGTCAGCGCCTCACATGAAGTGGCGCCGGAATTTCGAGAATACGAGCGGATGTCCACGACAGTCGTAAATGCCTATCTCGGCCCGGTCATGCAGCGTTACATTGACCGGCTGAAACTTCGCCTGTCGGAACTCGGCGTGCCGGTCGCCCCGCAGCTGACCCAGTCGAACGGCGGCGTCATCGGCTTTGACATGGCAGCCCAGCTCCCAGTCCGCACCGTTCTTTCCGGTCCGAGCACCGGCGTCGTAGCAGCGCAGGCTGTTGGCCGCATGGCGGGCTTCGACAATATCATCACCTTCGACGTGGGCGGCACATCAAGTGACGTCGCACTTCTGCAGGGTGGCGTCTGCAAGCTCACCGGCGAAGCGAACGTACACGGCTACCCGATCAAGGCGCCGATGCTGGATATCCACACGGTCGGAGCCGGCGGCGGTTCGATCGCCTTCGTCGACAGCGGCGGCCTGCTCAAGGTCGGCCCACGCTCAGCCGGAGCGGATCCGGGGCCGGTCTGCTACGGACGGGGCAACACGGAAGCGACCGTGACCGACGCCAACATCGTCCTACAGACGCTCAATCCCGTCGAAATTCTCGGTGGGCGCATGAAGGTGCGCCGCGACCTTGCCATCGAGGCCGTTCAAAGACTGGCCGACCAGCTCGGTCTCGGACTGATGGAGACGGCACAGGGTATCATCTCGGTCGTGACCGCCAATATGGCGAAGGCCATTCGCCTCATCAGCGTGCAGCGCGGTCATGACCCGCGCGACTATGCGCTAATGGCGTTCGGCGGCGCAGGCCCGCTGCATGCTGCCCGCCTTGCCAAAGAACTCGACATGAGCCGCATGATCGTGCCGCTCACCCCCGGCACGCTCTGCGCACTCGGCCTGCTTCTGACCGACCTGCGCTCCGACTTCGCGATCTCGCGGCTAATGAAGGTGAGCCAGGACGCCGTCGAGCCGATGATCAGCGGTTTCGAAGCACTTGAGGCTCAGGCCGATGCCTGGTTCGCCCAGGAGGACATCGAAGCCGGCCGCCGCATCGTCAACCGCACCGCAGATGTGCGCTATGTCGGCCAGAACTATGAACTCCAGGTTTCCGTAACTGCAGGCACTGTCGGTGCCGACACGCTCGATGCCCTGATCAAGGGCTTCGAACAGGCCCATCTGCAGCGGTTCGGGTTCATCGCCGAAGGCGAGCAGATCCAGATCGTCACCCTCCGCCTGGAGGCGGTAGGTGTCGTCAACAAAGCCGAGTTTGTGCCGCAGCCCGACGCTGGCCTGGATTGCCAGGCGGCCGTCATCGGCTCCCGGCAGGTCTACATGGACGAAGCCAAGGACTTCGTCAGCTGCCCCGTCTACACGCGCGAGAAGCTGAAGCCCGGCAACCGCATCGCGGGACCCGCAATCGTAGAGCAGATGGACACCACGACCGTCATCCTTCCGGACATGCAGGCCACGGTCGATCCCTATCTCAACCTCATTCTGGAGGCGCAGTCATGACCAAGATCGACCCGATCACCATAGAAGTCATCGGCAGCGCGCTGACGTCGATCGTAGAAGAAATGGGCGAGGCGCTGGTTCGCGCCAGCTATTCGACCAACATCAAGGAGCGTCGCGATTGCTCGACGGCTTTGTTCGACCGGCATGGCAACACTTTGTGCCAAGCCGAGCATATTCCGATGCACCTCGGCAGCTTTATCGGCATCATCCCACACATCAACAAGCGCTTTGCAGCCGATGACATCAAGCCCGGCGACGTCTTCATCGGCAACGATGCCTATGAAGGCGGCGCTACTCACTTGCCGGACATCGTGCTGGCCGAACCGATCTTCCACGGTCCGACCATGGTTGGGTGGGCAGTGAACACGGCCCACCACGCCGACTTTGCCGATCGGGGACATGCCCATATCTACCAGGAAGGGATACGCCTGCCGCCAGTCCGCCTCTATCGCGAGGGCAAGCTCCAGCAGGACCTGCAGGACGTATTTCTGCTGAACTGCCAGGTTCCTCACGAACGGCTTTCTGACCTTCGCGCGCAGATGTCTGCCAACCGGCTCGGCGTTCAGCGCATGCAGGATCTCTGCAGCAAATACGGCGGCGATAAGGTCTTGGCGGCGGGCGACGCCCTGCAGGATTACGCCGAGCGTAAGATGCGCGCCGGCATCGCGGCAATTCCGGACGGCACCTATAGCTTCACAGACTATTTCGACAGCAACCAATTCGCCGACGTGATGGAGCTGAAGGTCGACATCACCATCAAGGGCGATGCGATGCACTTGGCCTTCGATGCGCCGTCGCAGGTCGCTGCCGGTCTGAACGTCATCTACACCGCCTTACTCGCTACCTGCTACTATGCCGCAAAGGCGGTCATCGATCCGACCATTCTGCCGAATGCCGGTCTGTCGCGGCCGATCAGCGTTGAGGCGCCACACGGATCGTTGCTCAACTGCAAGCACCCCGCGGCTGTTGATGGGCGCATCATCGCCTGCCAGCGGGTTGCCGACCTGGTTCAGGGTGCGCTTGCAAAAGCTCTGCCTGGCAAAGTGACCGCTGCTGGCAACGGCGCTTGCACCGGCGCGCTCTTTACCGGCACGCGCGAGGACGGTTCGCTCTGGGTCTATCTAGAAACGATCGGAGGTGGCGGCGGCGCGCGTCCGACGGCGGATGGGTTGAGCGGTATCCACGTCCACATGACAAACACATCCAACCTTCCCGTCGAAGCACTCGAACTCGAATATCCTTTGACACTGCTGCGCTACGAACTCGCTAACGGTTCAGCAGGGGCCGGCACATGGCGCGGAGGTATGGGTTTGCGACGTGTCTACCGTATCGAGGCAGATTGCCGCTGCGCCGTCGACGGAGCACGCTTTTCTGTCCAACCCTGGGGGCTCGATGGCGGTCTGGAGGCCGCTGGCTCGCATTTCGATTTCGGAAACGGGCAGCAAAATCTTCCGGGAACAGTCCAGTTAAGGGCGGGACAGATCGTTGAGATCGTGACTCCCGGCGGCGGCGGTTATGGCTCACCATCCGGTCGATCTTCGGAGGCTGTTCGCCGCGACATCAAAGAGGAGCGCGTCACCTCCGATTTCGCTGAACGCGTCTACGGCTTCAGTTCGAAGCAGAACCCTCATCGGGCAGTGAGCGCCTAAATATGAGGAACTCCGCCTATTCGTGCCAAACGGAGCTTTGGCACGAATAGCAGTATATCGTTGCGGGCAAATCGCGGCGAAATGGGTGACTACGGAGATCAGCTGCGACCGGCATTGGTGCCCGTATCCTTTATTGTGATCAATAAAGCGGGTCTGATGGAAACAGCTGCGCCGCGCTAATACGCTCTCCAAAAACAATGCCTTTCGCCGCCATCGCATCGACAAGATGAAGTTGACGACCTGGTCGGAATACGAGGCAAGCCTTCGCCGGCGCGGAAAAACTGCTGGTGTAGATAGAGGCAGAAGTGCTGTCGTCGTCGTGGCTGGCACTAAAGCCAACGAACGCGAGGCGGCCAGCGGCGCTATTCAGATCTCGCAATCGTGTCGGCCTGCCGCTGGGCTTGGTGTGCGGTCTACGCCAGCCTGACGGCAGACTTTTTGGCATCGGTACTGGCGTTGATATGATTGGACCCGCGGTTCCCGATCACACAACGCTATAAGCCGCCGGGCAAGGACATGGCGATCGGCTGAAGGCCGGAATGGGCGCTGGTCGAAACCGAATCGGCCGCTACAAATCGATCGCCGACCTCCGACTGCGTGCGCGATCCTTCGACGCGAAGAAGGCCGAGATCACAATTGGTAGCAACGTCTCAATTGCATGCTGTCAGGCTCACGCCCAAAAATTAGTCCGCCGCAAAGGCAACGCAATAGCGGTAGCGTCAAAGACTGCAATCCAGTCATCCCGCGACCTATGCGCCAACCCCAGTTTGATTCAATCAGACGGGAATTGCCGTTCAAAAGTGAAGCAGAACACGGTCGGGATCGGCAACTTGCGTTGCAGCGGCGGCGAAATGTTTGTGTGGCGACCCCTTAGGGATCGCCACATCATTTCATTCAGTAAAGTGGGTTTTTTCCGTCACGATCGGGCCGAGGTTCATTGCGCCCTTGAGGTCGTATCCCCAATCCAGCGACGCCTTGCGATCATAGATCAACCGGCTTTCGACCAGCGGCACAGAGCAGACATTCGCCATGATCTTGCTCTGGGCTTCCTTCCAAAGAGCGACCTGCTTTGCCTGGTCGGTTTCAGCCTTCGCCGCCTTGATTTCTGCGTCGGCAGCCTCGCAATGGGAGAAGTTTGTCACCTGCCCCGGCGCGCCGATCTGACTTGGGCCATAGAAGAATTGAGTCAAATAGACGTCAGCAATCGGGAAGCGTGCTGCGGTGTAGATCACCATCGGGCTCAGGTCCTGACGGATCATCTGGTGATAGGTTGCGTGTTCCACAGGCTTTATTTCAACCTTGATGCCAACTTCAGCAAGTTGAGCCTGAACGATTTGCGCGAAGTTTAGCAGGCCCGGATTTTGGCTGCTGATCAATGGGATCGTCAAGCCGTCGGGGAACCCTGCCTCGGAGAGTAATTCCTTAGCCTTCGTCGGATCATAGCCAAGAATACCGCTATCGGGGTTGAAACCCAGGTTGTTCGAGGGCACTGCCGATGTTGCCGGCTGGGTGAAGTCTTCACCCTGGAACTTCGCGATCTGCGCCTGATCGATTGCATAGCTGATTGCCTGTCGGACTTTAAGGTTATCCAGCGGCGCAATCTTCGTGTTGAGATGCAGTTGCGCCTCTTCGGCGGGAGCAAATACATCCACCGTGACGCCTGGCACCGCCTTCAATCGAGCAACGCTATTCTTATCCTGGACCACAATTGAAGTGTCTACCTCACCAGCCGTGAAAGCGAGGTCGCGAGCAGAAGCTTCCGGCAGGAAGCGCGCTGTGACGGAAGTCAGTTGCGGCTTGCCACGGAAATAATCGTCATTTGCGACAAGTTTGATGCTCTGCCCCGGGGTCACAGTCTCAACCTTGAATGGTCCCGTTCCGAGCAACTTCCCCGCGGATGATTTCACAATGAAGCCACCCCCATAATTTGCCAATACGCCGAGAACAGAGGGAATGGTATGATCGAGCGTGATCTTGACAGTCAGATTGTCGATCTTGTCGACTGATTTGAAGGCTGCATAGTCGCCGGCGAATGCAGAAGTGTCTTTCTTCATCGCCTTGTGGATCGAGAAGACCACGTCTTCCGCGGTCACTTCTGAGCCGTCATGCCATTTTACGCCCGGACGCAGATGGAATGTCCACACCAGTCCGTCCGCCGACGTCTCCCAGCTTTCGGCCAGATCAGGCTCGATCAAAGCAGGATCGGTACTACCAGGCTGGAAACGGACCAAACCGCTGTAGATCCACGACGCAATGGTGCGGTCGGTAGTGTTCGCCGCAAAATGTGGATCAGATTGCGAAATGTCGGCAGCTTCAACGCCAACCACCAGGTCGGTTTTTGGCGCCGCCGAGACTGACGCCGGCAGCGTTGTAATGGCCAGAGCGAGCAGCCCGCCCGCCAATATGCTTTTGATAGTCATTTCATTCTCCCTCTTTCAATTTGGGCTCCCCACCCAGCGGTGCTTGTGTCACCACCGGGACAGTCACTTCGATACAGGCGATGCGACTTCTGTCTCCGTCCGCACAAGATGACCCGGCCCGGCTTCGCGCCAGCGCACGACAGGTGGCGAATAACCGATTGGCCTCATTGGTGAAGGCCGCTTGCCGTCGTCAGGAATCTGTTTACGCGTCCCTCGCAAGTCCGGGTGCGCTATGGGCACAGCCGATAGCAGGCGCTGCGTATAGCCATGCGATGGGCTGCCTATTACTGCTTCGCGCGGTCCGACTTCGACGATTTCGCCGAAATGCATCACAGCCACGCGATGACAAATGCGTTCAACGGCCGCGATATCGTGGCTAATGAAGAGATAGGAGAGTCCAAACTCTTCCTGCAGACCTATCATCAGCTCAATGATCTGCGCTTTGACGGTGACATCCAGTGCCGAGACCGCCTCGTCCGCGATGATTAGTTTAGGCTCCATCGCCAAGGCCCGAGCAATACAAATGCGCTGCCGTTGTCCTCCGGAAAACTCATGCGGATAGCGGTTTGCCACCGATGTCGGCAGGCCGACCCGGGCAAGCAGCGCTTTCATGCGATCGCGCGCCTCGGCTTTGTTGGCAATACGATGAAATATGATCGGCTCCATGATCGCGTTGCCAACCGTCTGCCGACCGTCGAGCGAACCATACGGGTCCTGAAAGATCATCTGCACATCACGGCGAAACGCGGCTCGAGCGGCGCTGGAGGAGTATTCAATAGGCCTCCCCGCAAGTTTAACAGTTCCGGAGTAAATCTTTTCGAGGTTCATGACCGCTCGACCGATCGTCGACTTCCCCGAACCGGACTCACCCACCAAACCCAGCGTTTCACCAGCGCGGATCGACAGCGACACACCTTCCACAGCGTGAATATTCCCTTTGTGGCGTGCCAATAGTCCTGCGCGCACAGCGAAGCGAACTGTCAGATCATCGACTGAAAGCAATTCCCCTTCGCGTGGGGAAGGCAATTGCTTCACCGTATCAGACAGACCTGAAGCGAGTTGGGGTACGGCGGCGATAAGGGATCGCGTATACTCTGCCTCTGCTCCGTCAAAGATCGGCTTTACCGCCCCGTGTTCGATCAAGTCGCCGGACTTCATCACGAGCACATCATCGGCGATCTCTGCGACGACACCCATATCATGAGTGATAAACAGGATCGATACGCCGGTGTCGCGTTGGATTTCCTGCATTAATTCGATGATCTGCGCCTGGATCGTCACGTCGAGCGCCGTCGTCGGTTCGTCGGCTATGAGTAGTGCGGGGTTTGACGCGAGCGCCATGGCAATCATGACCCGCTGGCGCATCCCACCCGAAAAGGTGTGGGGGTAGGCACCGATTCTGCTCTCGACGTCGCGGATGCCGACGCGTTCCATAAGACGGCCCACCTCCTCCATTGCGGCGTTGCCGGTCAGACCACGATGATATCTCACTGCCTCCGCGATTTGATCGCCGACCCGCTGAACCGGATTGAGCGACGTCATAGGCTCTTGGAAAATCATCGAGATTCGCCCGCCGCGGATGTTGCGCATCTCGCGTTCAGACAAACCGAGCAGGTCTGTGCCCTCAAACATAATCCGTCCGCCGACGTCGGCAGTGTTTGGAAGTAGCCTCATCATCGCGAGGGCGGAGACCGACTTCCCGGATCCTGACTCGCCTACGACCGCAAGCGTTTGGCCTCGGCGGATAGTGTAGGACATCGGCTTTAGCGCAGTGAAGCGACCGAACTTCACGCTCAGGTTTTCTATCGACAGTAAGGGCTCGCCGACGGTGGGTTCTAGAATTGTCATCGTGATTCTCCGTCGCGAACTACGCGTAGCCGCGGGTCGATCGCATCGCGCAATCCATCGCCGATCATATTGAAGGCAAGAACGAGGATCAGTATTGCGACGGAAGGCCAGAGGGCGAGGTAAAATGAATTGAGAATGTTCTCAAACCCTTGACGGACCATGCCCCCCCACGTTGGCGCTGGCGGCGCGATTCCGAGCCCAATAAACGCAAGTGAAGCTTCTGTTCGCACCGCCGTCGCCATCCAGATTGACGCCATTACGAGAATCTCGGGGACAATATTCGGTAGGATATGACGAAAGAGAACCCAGGTTTCTGACAGGCCCAAAGCACGCGCGGCTTGGATGAACTCGCGATCACGAACCGAAATCACTGCGGATCTTGCGATACGTGCGAACGCCGGGACGGCCGTAAACGCAATGGCAATGATGATGTTGGTCATCGTCGCGCCGAGCATTGCGACTAGAGCGATACCCAGTATCAGTGACGGAAACGCAAGCACAACATCCATCACCTGCATCAATACAATGTCGATCCTGCCGCCGAAGTTACCAGCGACCATGCCGATCAAAGAACCGACAAACACTGCAAGCGCGGTCGAAAGGATGCCAATTGTCAACGAATACCGAGCGCCGAAGAGCAATCTCGAGAGCGTATCGCGCCCGAAATTATCCGCGCCCAAGAGATACTTCGCATCCGGCGGCGCCAGTTGCGCCAGAATATTCTGTTTAATGGGATCCATTGGCGCGATGAGGGGCGCACATATCGCGGCAAGCACCATGAGAAGCAAGATGGTGCTTCCGACGATGACCGGCATGTTCATCCAGTTGGGCAGTCGGCGGCGCGCATTCATTTTGGAGTCGGCTACGGTCATTTGTATTGTACCCGTGGGTCGAGGAGGCCGTAGGTCAGGTCGGTGATCAAATTGACCAGCACCACAATCAGCGTGTAGATGACGATCAGACCCTGCAGCAGGGTGTAATCCCGCTGGGAGAGGGCCGTGAGGATCAGTTTGCCAAGCCCAGGACGGTTGAAGACGATTTCTGTCAGGACGGAATTGCCAATCAGAATACCGAGATAGAGACCAACAACGGTCGTAATTGGGATCAGGCAGTTTCCGAGTGCATGCCGCCAGACGACGACGCTTCCCGGCGCTCCCTTCGCGCGGGCGGTCCGAACGAAATCCTGATTGAGAACCTCAAGCATCGCCGATCGGGTGACGCGGGTGATGTACGCGAGCATGAACATCGCCAAAGAAACGGTTGGCAAGATCATATTCCGGATGTGCTCGCCGATGGTGTTCCCCCCGGCCCCGGAGATCACCGGAAACCATCTCAGCTTGATTGCGAACACCATCATCAAGACAATCGCGCCTACAAAGGCCGGAGCAGAAAGTCCAATCAGCGAGATGAGGCGCATAGCGTAGTCCGGCATCTTGTTGCGCCTTACTGCAGCCACGACGCCTGCCGGGATCCCGAAAATCAAACCAAGTACTAGGGCGGCGACTGTCAACTCCAGTGTCCACGGAAGCACCGCCACGATCTCCTGGAGGACGGGGCGATTGGTGATCATTGAGCGCCCAAAGTCGCCACCCAAGATCTGGGCCATGAACGTGACATACTGGATGTACATCGGCTGATCGAGACCAAGCCGGATCCGTATCGCGGCTGCAGCCGCTTCGCTTGCCTGTTCGCCAACGATCACCTGTGCGGGATCGCCCGGAATAATGCGGACAAGAACGAACACGCAAGTCAGGACGAGGAACAGGGTCACGAGCGCAAAGCCGACGCGCTTCAAACTGTAAGCGATCATTGCAGGACTTCCTTGGCTGGACGACTGCGATGATTGAGGGACGTTTTCTGCCGCTTTTTTACAGGGCGACAGCTCCGGTCCCGGATCGCCTCTACCACGTCGGCATTCTGCGACCAAAACAAGTTGGCCCCGATGTCAATACAACAACTCGTTTTCGCTCTATCGCCCAACGCGCCCTCCTTTACGGCGTTTGATAAAGCCCACACGCTTCACCAGACACGCAACATGCATTCGATCCCCGGGGCGAACGTTGATCCGTGCCGCTCCCACATTGTTCATTTTGCCGTCGGCCAAACCGCGCCAAATGCGGCAGACCGACAAGCGTGAGAAAATGTGGAGTATTTTGCCACTTCTCCCACGAAATTAATGCGCAATAATGTCATAAGTTCATAAAACGTCAAGTAGACTAAGTCATCAACGAGCGTATTTAATCATATTTGCTCTTATATGACGTTTTTTGATGATATTGGCTTGCGAAAGATAGCTATTGCCGGTAGGTCATTAGCGGTCACTGGACCGACGCCACGAACGGGTGCTGGAGCAGCCCTGAAGCGATCGGCTTTTAACCGTATTTTGGCGGGCTGGTCCTTTTCACATCAATTCAAGTGAGGAAGAAAATGGTCGAGGTTATCAAAGTCAAATCAGGAAGTCTCTACGAGGAAAAGGAAAGCTACTCGCGCATCGTCGCGGTGGACAATTGGATCTACGTGTCCAACACCGCTGGCCGGAACTACAAGACACGCGAAATGTCCACAGATCCGGTTGAGCAGGCTAAACAGTGCTTCAGCAACATCGAGGGCGCGCTGAAATCGGTTGGCGCCAGCCTCGCGGACGTCGTTATGTCCACGGTCTACATTCCAAATCCCGAAGACGCTCCGACCGTCATGGCCTATGTCGGCGAGCGCTTTAGGGGAATCGACCCAGCCCGCACTGTCCTCTGCTCCCCATTGGGGAATACTGATTTCAAGGTGGAAATTGAAGTCACCGCCTATAAAGGCGCGGGCGCTGTCGAGGCGAAATACCTCACCATCACCCTTTGATTTTAAGTCTGAAGGCCGGCTAGTCCGGCCTTCCCCACTTTAAAGAAACCTTTCATCGATCCGATTTCTCGCGTAGTAAACGACCATGGCATTGAGAAAAGCGAGAGCACGCTTGAACGACAAGGATATAGCCCAGGACGAGGATTTTCTTCCTGCAGAACGGCGAGCGAAGATCATGGATTGGTTTTCTGCCAATTCCGTCGCCTCGACGCAGGATCTTGCTCGGCGCTTGAATGCGTCAATTTCGACCATCAGACGGGATCTTGATCTGCTCGCTTCGGAGGGCCTGCTCAAGAGGACGCACGGTGGAGCTGTCCGAACTCGGCAAAACACTACTTATGAACAGCGGACTGAAGAAGCGAAGAACACGTCGGTAGAGGAAAAAAGAGCGATTGCGAAAGCGGCGGCAAGCATCTTGCAGCCGGGGCAGAGTGTCCTGATCGATTCAAAGTCGACCTCACACCATCTGGCGCATGCGATAGCTGAGCTTGGCATCCCGCTGACTGTCATCACCAACGATGTTCAAGTCGCCGCAATTCTCGCTAACAAGGATCCAATTTCAGTCGTGGTGCCCGGCGGGAGTTGCCGGCACGGTGCCTATGTGCTCCTTGGAGAAACAAGCACCAAATTCGTTCGCGAACTGAATTGCGACCATTTCTTCCTCTGCACTCATGCCGTGGATACGACAGGACCGACCGATACCTCATTGGACTTAGTGCAGCTTCAGCGAGCGATGGTCAATGCTGCCATGGAAACGACCTTGATCATCGATAGTAGCAAGTTTGGCAGCCGCAAGATCTACAGCGTCGTCCCAATCGAGCAGATCAAGCGCATCATAACTGATGAGGGACTAGCGGAGGAAGATCGAGAAAAATATTCCGCTCTCGTTGATGATTTGGTGATCGCGCCGTTCCTGGAGGATTTCCTTTCTCAATCGGAGGATTAACAGCAAAACACTTGTCTGCTTTGCCGAGAAAGCACTACCGTGAACATGAAATCTATTTTTAAATTCCGGCGACGCCTGAGACGATAGAGCTCATTCCAACCACACCCTGTCCGCTAAAGAGACCTGTTGTCTGTATCCATCCGGGGAAGCTTCCGATTACCCACATCTGCTGCAGACGAGGTTGCCTCCGATGAATCGTCTGTGATTCTGTCTGTGACGCCGAATCACGGAGGCGTCGTAGATGAGCGAGGATACGGAAGCTGGTGGAGTGGGCTGGCTTGGCGATGAGATCATATCATCGGGTCTGCCAGACAAACGCCTGGCGCGCCGGATGCACCGGCTGCTTGACCAGATAAATGTCAGCGCCTGGTCACCCCATCCCGGCGGCATGTGGTGACTGGGCCGCGACGAAAGCGGCCTACCGGTTCTTTGACAATCCTCGCGTCACAGAGCACGGCGTGGCTGGCCATTTCGCAGCGACCGCCAGGCGCTGCGCAGACAGTGAAGGTCCGATCCTTGTCGTGCAGGACACCACTGAGTTCACTTACAGCCGTACGAGGCTGGGCAAGATCGGCTTCACCAAGACCATTAACGCCGGAGCTTATAAAGCGGGGCGGTCCTACCCGGTAACGTTATGTGGCATGTTGATGCATTCGAGCCTGGCGTTGACACTGGAAGGCACGCCACTTGGGTTGACGGCAGCGAAATTCTGGACACGTACGAAGTACAAGGGAACCTGGACGCTCAAGCGCCATGTCAATCCCACGCGCGTTCCGATCGAGACGAAGGAAAGCTATCGTTGGCTTGAGAATCTGCGCCAGTCCATGGCGCTCATCGACGCACCGGAACGCTGTGTGCATGTGGCCGACCGCGAGAGCGATATCTACGAACTGTTCTGCCTCGCGCAGGATCTCAGCACACGCTTTCTGGTGCGGGTGCAGACCAACCGGTTGGCGACCGAGCCGACGGGCCCTGAGCCGAAACAGGGAGCGCATCGGGTCTTCGCCCAGCTCTCGGCTGCACCTTGGGTCGGATGCCATTGTGTCAAGATCGGCCAGAACGAAATCGCGCACCTACATGTGAAATTTGCCACTATCGAAACCCTGCCACCCAAAGGTAAGCGGAAGCGCTACGCCCCAGCTTCTCACCTACATCCATGCTCTTGAGATCAACCCGCCGGAGGACCGTACGCCGATCGACTGGAAGCTGGTGACCAATCTGCCGGTCGGCGATATCACCGCCGCCATCGAGAAACTTGAATGGTACGCCTTGCGCTGGAAAGTCGAGGTCTTTCACAAGGTGATGAAATCCGGCTGCGGCGCCGAAAAGGCAAGGCTCGAGACCGCAGATCGATTGGCGAAGTTCCTTGCCCTCATTGCGGTGGTCAGCTGGCGGATATTTTTCCTCACCATGTCTGCACGGGAAAAGCCCGAGGCGGAACCGGAGACAATTCTTTACCCCGGCTGAAATCGTGACACTCGACAGCATCGATGCAGCGCGCCCCACGCCGCGCATCCTGCGCAGGACCCTTGCCTCCTATTTGCTCCAGATCGTCATGCTCGGTGGCTATCTCGCTCGTAAGCACGATCCTCCTCCCGGAAACATGGTCGTATGGCGAGGCCTGGCACGCCTCAATGACATCGCCTTCGGCATCTCCACGCAGCTCGCCGACAATGTGGGTAATCGGAAGCCGGGGAAGGCCGCGGGGCTTATGATTTCGCTTCGTCCGCCATGATGCGTTCGATCATTTCTGGATCGCATTGCTCGTCGACGAGGAATTGCCGGACACCGCCATCCCAGGCGCGGATATCGGCGAGAAACTCCTTCAGGCTCTCGACGCCTCGTTCGGTGAAGGTGGTGATGCCCTCTTCGCTTCCATCGTAGGCATGGATCATCTCGCCGTAGTCGATGTTGTCCGAGTTGCTGGCGATTTCCTGGAGAAGTTCGAGGTTCTCGCCGATCAGCCTGGCGACGTAGTCGAGCAGATCAAGGTTATCGAGGCGGCCCGCGACGCCATGCTCACCGCCACACAGGTCGTCTCGCCAGCACCGGCGATGCTGCTCGCCGTGAAAGGCATCGGGTCAGAGTTTGCCGCCGTGCTCTGGTCGGAGGGGCTGTCGCGTCACTTCGACAACCGACGACAGGTTGCCGCTTATGCCGGCCTTGCGCCGACACCCTGGCAGAGTGGCTCGGTTGATCACGACCAGGGGGTCTCGAAATCCGGCAATCCAAGGTTACGAACGACGATGATCCAGATGGCCTGGCTGTGGCTGCGTCATCAACCGCGCGCGGCACTCACCCTCTGGTTTAGGGACCGGGTTAAACAGAACGGCGGCCGTCTCAAGAAGACGACGATCGTCGCGCTCGCCCGCAAGCTGCTCGTCGCACTATGGAAATACGTCAATGCTGGCGTCGTCATCGAGGGCGCGGTCATAAAGACCGTCTGATCGGTTACCCGAACTGAATTCTGCAATCTTCCAGGACCAAATCAGTCCTGGCGGATCCGGGTGGACGAACCGAACTTTTGCTTGGCTCGAAATGAAATGCCGTCTCGTAGAATGGTCTCGTCCTCCTGAGCCCTTGTCCGCCGCAAGCGGGATGTTGGTGCCGCTGTTTCGAACAGCGAACCGTATATAAGTTGGATTTGGCTTGGCAACGAGCCGCGTCGCGCAATCGGGCTCAGACCATGGATGCCGCAATAACCGACGGTGCAAAAAATGTCACCCTGACGACAGTTCCGTATTGACCCTCCTCATATAAGCAGAAGTGAAGCTTTGCCCCGCGTTTAGCCAGCTTCTTGACCATTGCTGCTACCGAAGATGGTTCCGAGGATATGTCGCCCAGAAACCGCACCTCGCCATTGCGCTCGCCTTCGGCAATCGCCACCGAAATCTTCAACTTTGATATGTC
This sequence comes from Rhizobium rhizogenes NBRC 13257, assembly GCF_000696095.1. Taxonomy (GTDB): domain Bacteria; phylum Pseudomonadota; class Alphaproteobacteria; order Rhizobiales; family Rhizobiaceae; genus Rhizobium; species Rhizobium rhizogenes. The sequence goes on from NZ_BAYX01000012.1 coordinate 95,468, forward strand.
TAGGCCGATGAAAGCTGCGTGCTCGCTTGTCATGTCTTCCCTCGCTGGTCGGTAGGTCGCCCTGGCCAATTCCAGAGCCCACACAATCTACAGCGTGGGTGAGCGGCCCTCACCAACGAACATACGGTCTAGTGTTACCACTAGGATTGGCAGTCAGCAGCTCATCATCGCAAGACGGCCTTCACCGTGGGCTTACGAACGAACGTGTGAACTAATGAACTAATGAACTAATGAACTAATGAACTAATGAACTAATTTTCTCGCTTTGTTTTCAGGGCGAAAATAGACATTGCACATCCAAAGGCAGGCACGTACAAACGAATTTATTTAGCCGACAACGGAATATATCCTGTCAGCACTAATATAAGAAATGTCCTGTCAGCACTAATATAAGAAATGTCCTGCTTTGAGCGCAAGTGGCGCCTCTGACATATAAAGTAAGAGACGCCCGTAAATTCGGCGTAAGGAGTTGTTGGATACCGAGGGCTATTTCCGACTCATCAAACGAGCCCCCCGATATCCGACAGCTGAAGATCCTGCCCACTTCGCTGAGCACTTCAGGCAGGTCAGATGACAGCGACGTGCGGGGACAATCCAAAGTGCCGTCCCGGAAGTATGCAGAGGCCGCAACAGGACAGCTGTGCGTGAGCGATTCCTAATGATACGCGGCGATATCACTGCCGAATTTTTTTGTCTGAAAGATTATAGGACCAGCGCTCCATCGAAGAGACGGATCGATGAATCTGAATTCATCAGAGTGTCCTATCTCTAAGCTAAATCATCTAATTAAAAAGACCCCTCAATTTAACACTACGCATAATCGGCGAATGAGAAATATTTACTCAAAAAGAAATGATATTTAACAAACTTTTATTACAAAGCATCTGCCACGGCACAATACATAAGTAAAATACATGCAAACATTATCTTCATGCCATACTAGTGGATCGATTCCTTCATGCACATGACCTCACTTCTCGGCACGTACGCACGATTTGGGCGCTCAATTGCTTCACGAACTAGGTTGGCTATATCATTGGGCTGGATCATGTCATTACTCGAAATAAGGTCAGTCCAGGCACTCATTTCGGTGGCAACAAAGCCCGGGCAGATGTCTATCGCTCGCACTCCGCGGTCCCAACCAACGTGCTGAGTGGTCTTGGTGAGGCCTCCCAATGCATGCTTCGTCATGTTGTAACCGACAAAAGGATTCAGTACCCGCTGCCCTGACATGGAGTTGATGTTAACTACGCGGCCAGATCCGGTTTCACAGAGATATGGTAGGCAGAGCTCTGTCATTCGCAGCGGAGCCACGCAGTTGATGTGCCACTGCCGATGGAACTGCTTATAATCAATATCTTTCTCAAGATTTACGGGTTCTCCACAACCAGCATTGTTAATGAGACCGTCGATCCTTCCGAATTTCTCGACGGCCGCGGTCACCCATGCCGCCATTGTATCGTTATCCTCAGCATCGAAACGGGCATAGTGCAGCCATTCGCTCTGTGGTCCGAAAGCGGATTCGAGGTCTTTCACTCTCCGGGCGCCGAGGCTCATGCGGTACCCGTGCGCAATCAGGTTTTCCGCGATCGCTTTGCCGATGCCGCGGCTTGGACCGCTAATCAAGATCACCGGGCTTTGGTGAATTTCTACAGTCCACTGTGGACACCCGCGTCTGAAATGAAGAACACGTCCGTTGTCCGTATGTTCCTTGGTAAGTTCTACGCCAAGAAGTGCAGCGACAACCCTGAGCACGCCTCCATGGGAAACAAAGAGTGTGTTTTCAGTTTCGGCATGGGCAAGGGCCTTTGCCACACGCATAGAGAACAACTCCGTGTTCTCAGTATCTGGATAATTTTCCTCAAACATCTTCAGTGGCCCATACCCGCCCTCATGCTTGCCAAAGTCACGCTCTTTGAGGTCATCATCAATTTCAAAGCAGAGGCATCCGATGTTAGCGATTACAGCGGTCTGGATTGCGCGTAGAAGCGGCGAACAGACGACACTGCTTATGGGCAGTTTGCGCAGAACGTTGCCGGCGAGGACCGCCTGCCGTTTGCCGGTTTCATTTAGACCGATGTTCGTGCCGGCGCCCTGTACACCCCAATGTTTCTCGCCTTGCACGAATACTTCTTTCTCATTCAAATCGGTTTTGCCGTGGCGAAGGAAATAAAAGTCGCCGACACTGGCTGGTGCTTGGGCAGGGCCGAGGTACTCGAGAGAGATCGGCATTCTAGGATGCGATATCTGAAAGTCTTATTTCGATATAGAGATGGCCTGACTAGGGTGCTTTTAATATCGGTCAGCGCGTGAGAGATACGAACCTCCTCAAGCGCGTGGATCTATGCAAGCCTTATAGTCAGCTGGCCAACTGGCATGGTCCCTACGTTACGCTGGAATAGGGAACTCGTAATATCTGGCCACCTTCAAAAGCCATTTACACCTAAACTAGGCCCCTATGCCGTCAGCACCCCAAAAGGGATGGTCCACCAACCGCATTCAGGGATTTGTGATTCGTCCAGCAAACCTGCACCAACTCTATCCTGTTCTTATTCCCTGCCACGTTGGAATGCGTAAGCGCTGACGTTCAATTACGGTTTATATATTCGAGGCCGGCCCAACACGGAAACGACAGCTCAGCAAGGTGGGTACACCTACCGCAACAAATGACGCGTGAGCCACCTCGTTGATTGGTATAAATTGCACTCCGCTGACTTTGAGCGGACACATCCCGCTTCAAAAATCAGAGAAACACAGTTCCACTCACCTTAGACTAGAACAGCGACTTGATCTCAGACAATGGATTTGCTGTATGAGCCGTCGTCCACAAGCGCGTCTGCAATGACTGGACAGCTGAGCACGACGATCCGACAGCTCGAAGCGGTCGCTGAATCTGGACGCGCCACGTCAGCGGGAATCGAGCGCGTGCTATTCGTCTCTGCCGGGGCCGGTCTAGCAATCGCGAAGAGTCTGAAACATTATATTGAAGAGGTCAGCCGGAACCTCAGATATGAGGTGTACGCGTCTGCAACCTTTGTGAATCTTCTGCAGGTCAACGCGCACGCGGTGGATGATCCGGCGACGCTTGTCGTGTTGTCTTCGAAGTCAGGGATGACACCGGAAACTGTCGACGCAGCGGGGTTCTTGAAGAACAAGGCTTGCAAGTCAGTTGTCTTCACGACATCTGCAAGCTCAAAACTCGCCTCCTTCGGTCATCAGGCATTCTTCACGGGGAAAACAACTCAAACTTTCCAAGCTATCCATATGCTCATACTGTCTTTTATTGGTGGCATTCTGAAGGAAAGAGAGAACTGGGCACTACTTCCGGTTCTTATTTCATCTCTGCAGGCACTTCCAGTTGCCTTGTTTAAGGCAGCAGAAAAAGGCGTCGAGCCTGGAACAGCGTTTGCTGCAAGATTTGCAGAGGCTCAACCAATCTATTTCATCGCCTCGGGATGCGCCGGGATCGTTCCTCATGCGTTTGGGCTGTGCGTCCTACAGGAGAGGTTTGGGTTCGAAATTCATACAGTGGATGGTGCCGACTTCTTCCACAGTTTTGTTGAAACTGTCCGCCCGGAGAAGGGTAGTCACTATGTTTTAATTATCCCCACTGACGCCAGCAGGCCTCAAATGTTGGATGTTGAGACCTTCTTCAACACCCGATTCAAAGAGGGCGAGATAAGCTACGAGGTAATAGAGACAGCGGGCTTTGATATGTCGGGCATTGATGCACAGATTGGAACAGTTATCGGTCCGTTGATCTGCGAGGCCTTTTTGAAGCCATGGGCACCGATCCTAGCGGAAGCTTCAGGGAAAACAATGAAGGATCCGCTGCGGCACATGGGAAAGTACGACTACTACAATTGTCACCGCTCCATGGGGGCTATATGAACGCCCTCGCCCCCGGTCAGACCTATCCTTGGCTCAAAAATATCCGGCCAGTGGTGTCATCTTTTCTCCTGCGACGTGTGCACTATGTGTGTATTTTCATACATTTGTGTAATCAAATAAAAATTTGTATTTTACTTTAATCGTTATATAAGAAATATTGTTATAACTTACTTGTTTGCCTTATCAACATAACGACGGTACATTTATTGATGCCACAAAGACACTACATCATAAACGCAGAATTACATGACATTTCCACTATTAAATTCTAATATCATTAAAATACACTCTTTCCAGCACATACAATCTCTTCATATTTAAAAAACATATCGCTCTGATCCTGTGGCTGACGCTGCCGGGTAAAGACATCGAAGGCGTTGCACTCGCCGCCCACTGTGCGCACCGATATCTCACCGTTTTTCTCGAAACAACTGCTGGGCGGGAACGCCACAAAATAGCATGGAGGCCCACGGGATTGGGGGGCGGCACTCCCATCAGCAATGGAGTTGAGTTTCTCACAGGCCTCGGCGCTTGTCACGCCTGCAAGGTATGGTGGAAGCGAGGTTACTTTGGCGGCTGAATTGCTACTGTTGAAAGGGAGGCATCGATTCTTTACACACCAGTCTGCTGTTGCTGCATCCATATACATGTAAAGAAGCTTGTCGACCGTCACAGTCTGATCGAGATCTGCAACCGGGTAACCGTGGCTTTTCCAGATGTCGAGATCATCGCGGTAGTCTAGTAGCGCCGCCTCAAGCTCCGCCTTTACATCCAGGCCCAGGACTGTAATGAGAGAAATAGTTTGCAATTGATGCTCCAACTCATCCGCCATGCTTATACTTTAGCAGGATTAGTGTTTCGTGCCTCCAGCTGTAAATTCTCTTCTGATCATTTTAGAGCACAGCTGCAGAGTATTTAACACCCGGCCTCCTCTTTGTTGGTTTCTGTGAACTTTTCGAGATGCGAAATAAATAAATAATGGAATCATATCTCAATTGTGCATCCGAATCTGCCAGCGTGCATGTATTGGGAAGGGAACCTCTCACAAAGCATCATAATCGGAGCAGCCCCACTTTTGATATTAGTGTCAGTCAATGGTGGTCCCGCAGATCAGCCAATCAGGAACGCACATAGTGAAACGGTGAATTCGATGCGCTAGATAACAGGAACCCTTCCACTAGCAATCGAGTTGTATCCGCGTCAGCCTCTCGTGCCTAACCTAAATTCGATGCTTTTTAGATATTATTGTTTATCCTGGTGGATTCTGATTTTGAAGGCTCGTCTTCGGCCACGCGATTATATTCCATGTCCACTAAAATCTTCTTTTGAATATTAAATTGACCTCTATCAAGAGTGCTGGGAGATCAATGCTATAAAGGCAGGTTTTAAGAACTTGGAAAACATATAGAGAATGGCTATAGAGAATGGCCTGCTGATCGACTGTTTGCGGAACGCCGATAGTCAGGACGGCATGCTCACCGTTCGCACGATTCCATTGACTCCCTTAGGAATTGGTATCCTCTCCGCCGTTTGCCGACGGAGCATTTTTTTCAAGCGAGCGAGATGGAAGAACAGATTTGCCCGTTGCTCAGCAACCGTCCCAATGGCTATGCCCAATGAAAGCTATGGCAAGAAGCACAGGGTCCGTTACAAGCCACCCGCTTTGAGCCCCCTGCGACGGCAATCTCCGGCAAGGTCGTCGTGCTCGTCGCCTCGACGCCAGTCTATTTGGAACACCTGAGCTTGGCTTTGGTGCTACCGGCAAGTCACTCAACTTGGCTACAACCTGCGTGCTCTCTCAAATTCTGTCTGTGTTATTTAAGTGTATCGGGCCAGCGCATATCCCAATAATCGCTGAAACCGCCGTTATTATTATCACGTTGTCACCTTTTGTTTATTGTCATCGCATATTGAATAATAAATAGCTGCGTAACATGATCCTTCATTAAGCACACCCCACTGTACTATTATTGATTACAATACAATATATTACGTAATATAACCAGTCATCGACGGCATACAACACTTATAGTACAAATACCCAAACTATAACGAATTTTACATAGGCTTTATATCAGCCTTTTATTTTACCACAATAACGTGGCCGACACACGGGAACGTAAAACGAAAGATGCAGGATATAAGCCAAGTAAGATAATGCGATGCACTGTCTATTCCAGCAGCACCTTGCCGATTGCCAGTATGGCATCATAAGCTAAAGGCTCCCCCAGTTCCCTGCTATAAATCTTGCAAATTCCTTTGCCGCCACTTCGTGTCACGATTTCACAGCTCTCATAGTTAAAATTTTCATTTGGGAAAATCGCCACAAAATAATCCATGTCTTCTTCTTCCTGGTACTCTCCTCCCGAAACGGAATTGTGAATTTCCCTTAAAGCCGCCAGTGATACGTTTGTCTGATAAGGAGGAACGGCGCAGGCGAACAGCTGCCCATCCGAATCTTCCTTGCACAAGAGGTGCTTGTTCTCCTTGCAGGCTTTAGCCACGTCCAGGGAGGTAAAGACGAAGGACAAAGGATACTTCCACCCAGCCTGATGCAGCTCCATTTCCGCATCGTTGACATAGGCAGCCTCTGCATGAGCCCAATGCTCAGCTGCAGATGGTATATAGTACTTTAACGTCTCTCTTTGTGCAGACTTGTGGGCCTCCACCACATTTAGAAGCTGAGCCTTCAATCGAGTGGGCTCCTTGATCCAACGAAACTCATCGATATGAAACCGTCGAGAGCTACCGTAAGAACGAGCCATTCAAATATTTAGGTTTGTTCAACTTGGCAAAAATGCATGGGAAGCAGACGTTATTTAAAGGTGGTTGGTAAATAGTGTCAGCAACGCAAATTATTTGGGCATGACATTTTCTTCCGGTTATTACTCCAAGGACATATTGCTTTAAAACGTTTTCTATTTGCTACAGAAAATCAGTAGCCCCCATTGTGTTCAAATAATTCAGGAACAAAAGTCATCCTTCCCGACTTTTTGGTTTCCTTATGTTGAATTCACGCTAGTCTTGAAAAAATTAGGCTACTTTTTTGTCGTTATTTATCGATTTTCAAGGAGTATGACTTTACATGGTAAGGAAAACATGTCGGCACTTCTTTTGAGAGTTCGGTAGCTAATTTCGGTAGATTAATCATCTTTTACGGCGAGTGGGCTAGTGTGGTCATATATTGCGGCTGTGTGAGAACGATTAAAACTAGCCTAAGAAAGCCATAACAAATGTCAAACAGAAAAGGCTTAATTTCAAACAAATGACCGTTCAACTAGAAACAAAAGACAACTCAATCAATAGCATAGGTCGCATCTGACCATATCCATGATACTTATTACAGTATTTTATTAATAAGTAGAACAAGTAGACACATTGGGCCACCGTCGACATCAGCACCCTCAGATCAGCGACTGCAACCAGTTTATCCAAACATGCATTCACCATGGCTTACCACCTTATCACGGTCGAGCTCATGCCGCCGGGTTGCATAGAGGTCAAAGATCAGAGTCTCTCCGTCTGTCGAAGTGAGCCTCAACTGCTCATCCAGCTTGGCGACGTGGCCAGGGAAACTAAGTGCCGCGAAGTAGGCGCTCCGGATAGGATCCTCGTACCCGACGAAACCTGATGCCTCCCTAAGCCCCCTATTCACTTCATTGAAACTTACATTCTTCTGGTACGGCGGCAGATTGGTGAGGAGCGCTCCATGCGTCGAATTGTAGGGCAACCACCCTCCATAGAAGCATTGCATCATCGTTGGGCAGTCAACGTAGAGGAACAGTGTCTCAGGCGTTTGGGGAGGATGCTCTTCGTCGATATCCATCGACGGGTTCTCACCGAGTTCGATCAGGGAAACCCGCTCGTCTGAGACGCTTTGGATGTGCTTCATCAGCTCATCGCTTGACGCCACATCCTTAACCCTAAGATTGGAAAAGAGAGCACACAGGTCAACTTCAGCCATGTTACAAAAGTGGGAAACAGAAGTGGCTTGTACCCATAACTCAAAGCACCATTACTATTTATAGATGTTATGTACTATAGATAAAGTTGAACATAGAGATGGGTATAGATGCACCAAGAAATTAATAATAAATAAAACGGCTACCGACGTACCACGTCGCACATTTTATAAAATAATTATATATTAGCACGTGTCTTCTTTTAAATGAATCAGAGTTTTGAACGTTAGCAAAAGCACGGATGGGAATAGGTTCTGATGTCCAATAATGGTGGCATATCATCAACAGAATCTCTCTTTTCCATTAATTATAGTACACCCGCCTACCTTTATTTATGCTGCGAAAGACGCCACTTTTTTCAACCTGAGCCCCACGTTAGGCCTGTCGGCACCAAGCCAAACAGGTGTCGCTTTTTCATTGGACTCTCATTTAAAACATGACAAAGACAGCATTCATTTATTCTGGCTAAGTGCAGTTTGGGCCTTATGTTGATTTTGGGCTCTAAAACGGATCATGGCTTCACATCTAAAGCCCGTTCTGATGGAGTACTTGTCTCATCATTACAATATCAAATCGTATAAGGTCACGTTGATTTCAATAATTTACATTCAGTTTGGCCTAGCCATGTGTTTGATAATTACTAACATTTTGCATAATTTATGTCCTGTGCCGCACGTGTAAAGATTTTTAATTATTATTAAGCACTTCATATCTTAATCATAAAATAATAATGCCTCGTGATTACAACCATCAATACAGCTGCCAATTCAACTTTTTACAAACCCAATAACCAGCAATTTTAAGCTCTGCCCCCACCCCTCCCCATTATGGGAATCTTTTAGAAACAACTTTTAATAACGCCAACAAAATACGAAAAAGCAACCGCACTACTATCAACGTGAACCACCAAGCATGCAGCATTTTTGCTTGATCCATGTTTCATGGCCGCCATGTTTTGAGCATCGATTTTGGTGGGATGGAAATTATTGCCAAACTGACTCTTGCTTTCCCGACCAGAGACTGTGGCTGATTGGTCCGGCACCGTCCTTTAAATGGTACTGGAACTTGCAGTTGGTTCATACTCATCATCGCAATGCCTACCCACATGCACTTCCTTCCACGCTTTTACCCAAGAAATCTGACGCAGGCCTGGAACCAGATCAACTTATGCGAGGAGATCCGCTTCGCCTTTATCACCTATAGCCAAGTCTACGGCAAAACCCTCATGGAGTACCAGAAGGGGTGGGCTCGAGACGTTCTTGAATTGGAGGAAAACTCGCCACCGGTGAATATCCTCAAACAGTTAGCTCAGATTTTAAAGGACCAACTATGCTATCACCGTCCCATGTTTGTCAGCCAACCGGATTTAGCCCGAGAGAGGGAGCAACATGTATTTGTTTATCTTTCTCGCGAAAAAATGCAGAAAGTGCTGAGGGAACAATCGATTACGTTTGGAATGGAGGCCGTCGTAGCAACGACGATTCAACCCTATCGTTGCGACCTTTCGGTCAAGGCACTGCTCCATGCTCACAACCTTGCTTGGCCGCTCCGGCGCATGGTAAAATCTGATCTGGAATGCTTCATTGCTATTTTTGCAAGTACCTTATTCGTCCACTTGCTTGAGGCAAAATTGACCAACCTTTATGGGAGAGAGGCACCTTGCGCGTTCTTTGTGCGGCTAGGCACTGAGAACCGCCGCTATGACGTTATAGCCTGCGGCCTTACGAAGTTCGATGAAAGCGACTGTGTGGTACCACCTCCGGCGGCAGCGCAGCCAGACTTAAACCTGCGGCTCTCAGTGCAAAGCGAAGAAGACGTGATGAAGCCTGAGATAGTATACCCGAAGAATGAAGCCTAAGGCGGCTTGAGCTCCTTGCAGGCCACCTTTATCTATGAGTTTGTCGTGGTTTCCATGTTCTCTCGCGTAGCCTTACGATTCCTTCGGGAACTGTAGCATACGCCCCAATGTGTTTGACCTGTTTATTCTAATAAATGTTTTCGCAATAATAATAGGTTTACCTCTGCTTTTTCTCTTAATTATTACACATAACATCAATATTTTGAAGAACATTGTTACATATCGATACAACTGCAAATGCTTAACACGATTACATTTAATATACCTGAAAACATACATATCATTGTATGATGTTATTCTACGTTCCAATACATTTTGGAGAGACGTTAAAGTACTATATAGAAAATTAAATAATCGCACTGCGGCCCCAACAGCTTATTATAATATAATCGAAATCATCTCCGCTGGGGGAGATAATATCGGACATGGTGAGCCACGTGCGTATTAATCCCGTAGGTTTGTTTAGAAATGCGTATTAATCCCGTAGGTTTGAATTTTTCGGTCCACCGACAAAGCGTCCCCTCGTAGCAATTCGATGATCGTTGACCATCACGGAAGGCCCCGGGGAAGTCACAGCCAGGGGAGTGACGCTCAGATCATCAAGCTCTGCAACTTGGTCAGGGGGAACATCGCCCGGCGACACGCGTTTGGCCTTCCTCTTCTTGGCCTTTGCTCGCCGAACTAGGTCGGAAAGGACTAGTGATACCTCTCCAAACGTCTGAGCCATACCGGCAACGTTTATTCCGGCTAGTTCCATCCTGAAAAATAAGAAAGGGTAGATATCAGAAAATACGTTGCTTGTAAAATGAAACAAAGATGAAGAACACTTACAGTATTGAAGCGTTACAGCATGATCTAAATAATCCTTTGTGCTGGTAAATGGATCTATATAGGACTTCATCAGGTAGCTTGCGGAAGACTAAGGGAAAGTAAAAGCAGGCCCACCGCCGAAAGGCATGGTCGTTGTAGGCCCTCTGCAATGATGAAGCATTCTTCTTTCGTTTAGCTGTTAACGTTTCTCCGTTGATTGCGGATTTTCTTTCAGCCTGCTCAATTGGCAACATTAAAGTCTTTTGAAAATGAAATTTGAACAGAAGGCGATAGTGACATTTTAGCTCGTCCACAAATATATGCAGTCCTAATTAGCGGCTAGTGGACCCCAAAAGGTATAGTGGCGAATGCAAGTGGGGCGGCTGCCATTGACGAGTGCAATGACCTCATTGGGGTTAGTGGGAATATCTCGAATTGCGTGGCCGGCTAGTGCTCTTGTCAAGGGGCCCGCTTTTAGCTGTCAAGATGCGAAAGCACGTGGGGGACAAGCAAATCACGAAGGCATTTTTCTGGAGATGTGAAGACTTTAATGTCATCAATCACAGCGCTAATAGTCTCAGATGGAATTTTTTGGAATCTAATTAGTGTCAGTCTTAAACGTACCCAGAAAATATTCTTAAGCAGGATGTAATACTAAAAATAAGGGACAAACTTGATTATTCATAGAACACCAAAATTACGATGCCGCTGAGCAGCTTACAAGCCTACGGGATTAATACGCAATAGTACATTAATATACTCAAGCAGGAAAATATATTTTATTCCAATCCAGAGGATGGAGTGAAGAGAGTGTCCCGCCGGTGCTGCGAATGATGGCGCAGGCTGTTATGATGCCCGTCTTAACCTGCTCTTCTAACGAAGCTCCGTTTACGCAGTCCTTACTGCCAATCAGGCAAACTCCCCCATCCTCCATTAGAGGAGAATTATCCACAGGCAGATCTTGGATGTACTGACATTTTTTTAGAGAATTTTCCCTCCACAAAGATGCCTTGAAACCATCCGTCAGGTGGCCGTCGAAGACATATCCTTCGTAGTCTTCGTTGACGGGAACCAAGTGACAAGCCAGTTCAGGAAAGGCAGCCGCAAGTTCCCTGACTAACTCCAAGCACCTTCTCTTCTTCTCATCGGACCGGATCGGGCGGGATAAGTAGTCGCTCATTTCATAATGAAAAATAACAAGTCCCTCTCCCGATGGCGATTCGATGTCAATACAACACAGCTCACGGACAAGCCCATCCGTCCAAATCAAGGCTGGGATATCGGCGTCAAGCCAGAATTTTTGCTTCGTGATCATGAACAGTGCTGCGTTAACAGTAGCGGACGAGTTCCCAGCGGGCGGTTCGATATCATAGCCGACACAGGTTCCATGGCTAACCGGAGTGACATCGGTTGCAACGGACCCAGCACGCCCGCCAATGATGACCTGGTCAAAAACGCGGGAACGGCCATCTCTCATGCATACCTTCACTTTCCCCCCCTCCTTGGCTATTCCACGCAGGGGGTCAAAATAGAGTCCTACTTTTCTCTTAAATATTTCAATGCGCATCAGAGCCTGCAAAAGATGAACCCCTCCAACAGAAATATGCTGGTCCTCCTCGTACCCATTGATTATCCAGTCCAGGATTGTCGAAAACAGTAGGGTGTAACAGGAAGAAACTCGGCGGCCGCCCAATCTCATTATCCCGAAAACCTCGAAATCATGGGTAATTTGCCACGCCGCGCCACCAGGACTCTCAACACCACAGCTGAAGATCTCGACCAGAGCGGCATGGAAAGTGAAATTGGAAAACTCCCTGAGCCAAGCCCACCGTGCTTCCGAGGCTTCATCATAACGCCGACCTTTCAACATGGAAAAGATATCCATCGGAGCGATCAGCCTCCTGCCGTTCCGTTCACACCCGTGGTATAGTAGCTTCTCCCACCCTGCACATACCCGCTGAAGTACACCCGGTGGAGCTTGTCCAGCCGGCCATTCGTAGCGCTTTTTCCGGAAGTAGAGTGCTGTGTGATCGCTGCCAGCACAAGGAAAACGAAGGCTGGAGGGAATTCTAAACTTATCCAGATAGTATGACAGGCAAATTTGGTTGCCGGAGATGGGCATGACACCGAATGACGTCAAGACCTGGTGAGCGTCGCCGTTTGGCATCGGCGATACGCCCAAACTCCAAACCTCATCAATTGGGTCAAAAAGGGCGATTTCCCTGACGCCAGCGTTAAGTAGTTCTGTGGCAGCAACAAGGCCAGACAGCCCACCGCCTACGATAGCAACACTAGGTAGTGGTGTGCCTTCCGGATAATGCCCCACGCAATCATGGGCATCGCGCTCATGGAGGAAAACCTGATAGTCGTACCGCAGATCGAAGCAGGAAAGATTCTCATTGTAGTTCGCTGGCTTATCCAATGCGTTATGGAAGAGCACTGGCCCTACAGCTACTATGTCGTAACGGCTGAAGCACTCAGCGGGACGACGAAAAAAGCGGCCGGTTGTTTTTAAGCCATTTCGCCCATGCAGATCACATGTGCCCTCATCAACAAATAGGCTGCTGAGTTGGATGGCAATAAAGCACTGTACGTCTGCAATGGTCGTGCAACTGCCTGGGCAAAAACTATTGTGGGCTCGAGACATTTCCTGCAGTGAGAGGTCACTCACGTAAGGCGGGATCATGCAAGCCAGTACGGCATCTCCAGGCTGAGCAATGCACCGGTTCTTAACAAAGTGGCACAACCGGCGGTACGACGTATAAATGAAGACCTGGGTGCGACGAGGTCTCAGCACTTCTAGTGTGCCTGTTCGGGGACCATGAAGGCAAGGTTCAATCTGGAACACCAGCGCCACGTCTTCTATGGTTTCTGCAAATCCTTGGTCGAACACCCAATCTGTCCACCTTTGCTGATATTGTAAAAGTTCATCGCAGAACTGATCATAGCAGACAAAGGCCTGAGAAATTGCTCGTTTCAATTTGGCCGCACTAGGTAGACTGTTAATGGCAAACAGGGGGAAGCGGGGGCGGTTATACGGAAGATACATCACGTAGGTATGGAGTATTGCTAGAGATAATTAGAGAGCTCTTTTGGTTATCAGCGGCATACTTTAGCAATGCAAATCTGGGTAGAATATATATTACTAGAAAACGCTCTGCCATTATTTTCTTTTTATTCTGTTGTATACTTAAATGGCGACATGTTATTGAAAATAAATAAAGCTGTCGCTTAGAAAAGGCAAAAATTAAAAAGATGAACGAAAAGTCAAAAAGGTCGGAAAATTACGGCCTGAATTTATGCAATTTCGACCACGCCAATAATATTGACAAAAAGGAATTCAACATACAAAAACAACACACATATTAGACACATTTGAAACTGCAGTTACTTGTTCTGTTTTGTATCGTGTTCATAATTTACTATCAGTTAAACCAAATACATCTTTGATGCTCGCAATTTCATTATCGTCGCTCCCACCGTCTTCTAGGAATTTGGCATAACGTTCGAGCATTCTAGCAGCAGCATCGAGGATTAGAACACCAATTTCATTAAACTCTTTACAGGGATGTGGTTCCCGGAAAGTTATATATTGGCTGCAGAAGCTCGCTCTGCTTGGATCGCGGGGCACAACCATTGTCGGGGCGTCGAAAAGACCGAGAACATATTTTTTGACAACCTGAGGATCGACGAGTTCAAACTGATTTTCATTCTCGAGAGCGAAGGCGGTGAGCGGAAGTCCGTTTTCCTTGGCGGCATAAGCACGGCTGGCTTGATCACAGAAGAGACCAAAAACACCACTTAACGGAACAGAACAGAGATCATCTCGTTTGAAAAATGAAGTAAGCGCAGCAGCAGAAAGATTGAGGCAGGAGGAAGGGCCAGTGTGAAGACCGAAACTGGTGGAACCACCCCCACCATATACGTGCTCGCCAAGGCGGTGGAGCACCTCTAAGGTACGGTGCGACTCAACGTCAACTTCCAAATACAAGACCTTGTCGCACTGATAAACTACCGTTCCACGAGGCTTGTTGGCGGCGATCGCGAAGACCGTACTGCCAAGCAGTTCTCGATCCCGGTCAACCAAGCCAAGATGGGTAAAATCGGCGGCGGCCAGCTTGCTGTTGTCGGGGACAGGAGCGAAAAGGGCTTCAAATTTTGACGCCGGCGGACGAGGAGTTGGTCTGAGGATCCCGTGCTGTTTCCAATGATTTTTCAAGAGTTCTGCAGTGACTGTGCCATTGCCTTTCATAGAATTGTAACTCTCAAGCATTCTGGCATCAGCGAGAGTTCCGGATCTCGCAAACTGGAGGGTGAAATGGACGGAAACGGGAGAATTGCTGGAACTCATCCTCGGCTGAACGAAGATGTAGACGGTGGCGCCTTCTCCAATATCTTGAGCAACTTCTTTCTCGATCTTTTCACGGACGGCCTGGCTGATCCCGTCAGAAGTGGCTAACATCGCACTTGCTATGTCGGGGTGGCAGATTGCGCACTGGTACCCTATTCCAAGATCTCGTACAGGAGTTTCACCGGCGGCGACGGCAATGCGGTGATTTAGAGTAGGCATCCGCCGGATGATTTCGCCGAGGCCTCTTACCTTTTCGGGATTCATTGCAGCAACGACGTTACATATGCCGCCAAGACCTCTGCCGACAGCGGCTTTAACCACCTCAACAGGGTCATGTAAAACCTGCAGCGCAGCGAGTTCTCCCTTCCAGTCTCCTTCAGGGAACGCGACTGCGGCGGCGCAAGCTGCATCACTGGCAGGCATGATAACGGGGAAGAAAAGGGCAAGGCCTTGGGAAAAGAGAGGGGAGGTTTTGTTACCGTTTGAAGTCAACGGATAATGCAGTTCTGCGTTGGGGGTAGTTGAACCTTTATCCAAACATCTGTCAGCATGGCCCACACAGATGATGACCGACCAACCCATCATTGCTAACAACTATTTCTCTCTCCAAAGAAGTCAACTCATCCGAAGATCATCCCGCTTTTATTTAAGGCTTCATTGTATAGCCTTTGTCTAGCATCTTAGATATGTCTCTTCTTCATCTCGTTCCCGACATCGTTGAGCGACTTCGACGCAGTCTTGCCGATCCCTCTCACCGGGTCATGCTCGCTTTCGACGGCGATGGCACCACATTTAAGCAAGATCGAAACCGTCAATGTTGGGATATTCATCCTGCTATCGATATTATCGACAATTTGACCAAGATCGCCTGCCAGGGGCACTATCAATTGCTCACATCAGCACGCCAATGCGAAGAACTCCTAAATTCACCTTTCAGCGTCGTTCCAAATATCGGCTTCCAGGGAAACGACGGAATAGTCACGATCTACAAGGGTGAACGTTTTGATTCCTTCTCCCTGCCAAACTGGTCTGCCGTCCACGAGGTTCTGGAAAAAAAATTTGGTGGCGATCCGGGAATCCGCAACATTCCTATGGATCATTTTTACGGATGCCAATCGTGGGACTCTCATCCTCGCTATTCGGAAGCCGCAGATCTGCTGCCCTCCCTTGTTCCGCTTATCGAAGACGAGGCCAGGCGCAATTTCACGACGGTTGCTACTCCGGAAGGGCATTATTTTGTGCCCGTTCAACAGACTGGCAAGTGCAAGGCCTACTTTGCATTTGCGTCGCGCCTGCCCCACAAGATCGGCCTGTATATAGCTTGCGGAAACGGCGGAAATGATCGAGAAATGCTGACTGCCGTCGGAGATTTAGAAAACGGAATTGCTTTCTGGGTTGGCACTTCTGAAACGAAACCTTCTGGAGCTAACGTATTCGCGGTGCCGAATGAGGATGCTCTCTCTTCTATTTTAGGCGAGCTTGGCGAGCTTCTTACAGACCGCAGCAGGTGACAGACCGGTTGCCGGCTTCGCTTGGCCCCACCCAACAACAATGGATGGCTGCCTTCTCTAAATGACCACTTAAGTTGTCTTCATTTACGTCATGATCGATGTATTCTATTAATAGAATAATATTCCACTTTGGGAGATTATTTCCTCCGTATCTTATTCAATAATCATATATCTTATAATATTCTCGGCATATAACATTGATATTATTCCGATTTTGAGTAAATATTTTAATATAACATTTGCTATGCGCCCGCATTTATTCTGCACTATGAGCGGCCCTCAGACGACCGTTGGATTTATGCCCTGGAGACGGTCAACCATTAGTCCTGTCCTAAAGCACTGATGCTACTTCCGTTTAAATGAGCTTGGCCTACATACCCTGCCTAAATTATATCCAATACCCTTCCCGGTGCAAGATGATCTAATACACGGTCTCGCTTCACCAAAAAGGTCTTAGCGTGCCATCGGTTTGGCGATTCACTTTGGCGTGATGGAAACTAACAATGATCCATCCAGCTGCAAGGTCCTTTGTCAACGCCAGGCGATCCTCAATTATGGCAAGGTTTGGCCTAGCTGGGAAATCCATTGGGATCTTCCCCCCGATGTCACGTCGGAGCAGGTATTGGCACAACACTCGGTGCCAAACCTGCTTAACAAGCTAAAAGAAGACTTGCCACTTCAGGTCTTTGAACACCGAGGAATGTACAATTGGGGAGAAGATGTACAGGAGTGCACCGAAACCTCATTGTTGACTGCTCTAGGAGAGGCTGGGAAACGAAACCTGTCAGAACTTGACGCAGCGCTGACAAGCGACAATGTGCCTGCTGTCTTTCATGAGTTCAACCCTTGGCGTGTTACCACGCTGCCTGACCGCCTTGTTCGCGACCTGCATTCAAGCCAGATCCGAAACGCGACCGTGATCATTCGGGACGTTGAACTGGGTAAGCACAGCCATACATACACCGTCACGAAAGACGTCGTCCCGTTCGTGGAACCTCTTCTCGATAAAGTTTTTAAGGTCAATCCAAATGCTACCATTTTCTTGGATGGTCGCGAATTCGAAGCTCACATTATCGCTGCTTGGCTCAGTCATCGCCCCAGGTATCACCAACGGGTCATCCTTCTCTTCTACTCATTCAGATATGGCGGCGGAGAGGCTTTTGTTGATGCCGTGCAGCAGGAAAAGCCCGCACTGAATTGGAGAGAGACAGTGGCCGTTACGCCAGTTCTATTCCCTGAAGAGTTGCCCAAGTTAGCCTCACAAATCGGTCTTGGCGACCTTAACGAGGACGATCTGTACCTGGGAGGAAGATCATGGATCTATTCCATGCTTAGTCAGAAAATGAGAATAGTTGCAGTTCAAATCATGATGGCCCGGGTGACGTTTTCACAAATGAAGGGCTCTGAAAATCTCGCTGTAATTCGGGCCTTCAATGCCGATCACGCTGCCGTTCGCCTCGCGCATTACGTAAAGAACGATCCTGATGTGCGAGCGATGTGTCCTTACCTAAAACTCTCGACTGGGACGAGAGCTTATGTCTTCTCGTCTAACATGGCGGATGGCAAAAGAGCATATTTTGGCATCGACTTTATATCGAGCAGAGAGAGACAATGGGAAACCGATCAACGCAAATGGATTCGGCGTGGATACGCGACGCCGGGGAACGCAGCTGAGATAGCAGACTGGGTGATCTCAGATCGTTCAGAGGATGACATGGCCATATGGCAGTGGCGACGGCATGGCGTCGAGCGCAAAGTCGATTTCCGCTGCCCACACCTCGACGCTGGAGAGGTCTAAGCAGTCAGGTCATCCATTTGAGGTCAATGGAATAGCAATGTACCCATCGTCGGATTTTTATGCTTTTTAATGTGCTCAGAATGTAAGTAACGAATGGCAAAATAATGTGTTCGCCACGAACTTTAGCTGCCAAACGCTACATTTATTTTCTTTACTTTGAATAAAGCAAGAAACAAATATTTTAATTATATTTATTCACTTCTACGGACGTAGCGCGCCTTTCTCTAAAGTAATTACCATTCATCAAGAATGTTCACTTGCGAAAAGATTGGCAAGCGGCGTTTACATCACAATATATCCTGCCAGCCAGCCACCAACCGACCCATACCGGTTCTTTTGCGCCGTCGTAAGCGCCGCGAAAGTTGCGTGACCGTATCAGATTGCTTCGCCACACAAGAGCCGATCGGCCCGTCGTGTTCACTCATCGGCAAGTTCATCTCGACGCGCTCGCGCGGCAGGTATTCCGGCAGGGGATCGCCGCCACTCTTCTGTCCCTCCGGCTTTTCGATCGTTGCAAATCCGGTGTCCGGCAGGTCGACGAGCTCACCAACCGCCGGCGTCGTCTTCGTCGGCAACCTGCCTCGGCGCAAAACGATGGAACCGCGCCAGTGTAGTTCTCCCTCGAGCTTGACCACGCGTTCTGTGAGCTTACAGTTTTCCGCCTGCACCGCCGCAGTGCGCGCCATTAACTCCTCAACAGTGGGTTCGCCGAGTCGGATCATCAGATTCTTGAATCTGGACCGATTCGCCCCGTCAACTGCAGACGTTGAGAACTGTCAGCCGGCGATTTGGTATTGCCGAACCGGATGGGACCATCGGAACCACAGAAGGTAGTCCTTGCTACGTCACCAAATGCATCACACGGGTTCGATCACAATGGCATCAAAGTCATTGGGCGGTAGCGTCGAACTGGGCGCCGCCTGGCAGAAGACCTCCGGCGAGGGCCGCGACTACCTCTCGGTCAAGCTTGACGATCCGAGCTTCCCGGCCCCCATCTACGCAACGCTCACCGAGGTCGAAGGCGAAGATGGTCTCCAGCTCATCTGGTCCCGCCCGAACCGGGACTGATTGACATCATGAGGCTCCGCCGCCGGCGGGCCTCTCCCACCGGGTAATCAAAGCCGGACCACGCATCGAGCGAGGTCCGGCTTTTTTGGGTGCTATACGGAGAGGAGGAAAAACCTGCTCAGTATTCGATGATGATGCCGACGGGATTGCCGTCGTCAAGGATGAGCGGTGCCCCCAATTTCGAATTGGCAGCAGAGCCGCCAACACGAAATCGGCTCCCCCACTCCCCGGCGCTGCCGGTCGCTTCAGCGATCCCTGACATCGTCATTCCCTTTCCGGCGCCGCTTAACGGCTCGCGATCATTTTGCTCTGCTGAGCCGCCGGATATTTGGCCTATTCGCAGCACACACAAGAGGTTATCGCGAGCTGTAAAGAGTACTTGCAGGCCGCTCCAGGAATAAGAAACGGGCGGCTTTCTGCCGTATCAGTTCGAGGCTCTATCCCAAGTGCGAAAACACCAGACTGATACGCACGCCAGATGGCAAGCTTAGTCAAATCCCCGCGGTTGAACGATAGGCCTACAGAGAGACCGAGGTCGACGTTGGCCAGAACAATCCCCTTGGCGACTTCAGAGCTGTCAACGAAGTCAACCCGCTCTCCATAGCTGTCGCTGGGTAGCGGCGGGTCTAGCCGTAACGAGTTTAGAAGAGGCTCGGGCACACCGGTCACCTGCAAGTTTTCGTCGAGGAAGGGATAGCCGAAATTCAGGTGATAGAGAATGGCGTGACGCGTTGGATAGAAGCTTCGATTGGTCACAGTATCTTCGATCGTCAGAACCGACGAGACGACCGGTAGCGTGATTCTCCGATGCAATTCCAATGTCTCACCAAATACACTTGCCTGCCTGACAATCCCTTCGCAATATATCTCGCTTGAATTCGGGTCCACACCGTAACAGACAAGCCGCGCTTTCTCGGTCGAGATTCTACCATGCTGCGGCATTGTCTTCGTCTTGAGGTGAGGATGATTGTAGTGAGAGATATCTATTTCACGAGGCCGACTTATATGATCGAGGCCGCAGGTCACCAGGAAGCCATCGAAGTTGCGCATAAAGGCCCACCCATCCTCCGAACCGGGATCGCTCACCGGAAACCGCATCTGTGTCGGCGAATGCCAGCCAATATTGGTGCCTTTGAAGAAGAGGTTCGCAATATCGAACCCTCTGTCGACCGCCACTTCGAAAGCAATTCCGCTTGCGTTCCGCGCGATCAGGATCCTCTGACCGCGCCCAGGACCATCTTCGAGCGTGGCAAGCCGTATGTCCGCGACAGCTCTTAGATCCGGCGTCTTCTTTCTTAGATTGATGTCCACAATATTCTCCATCGCGAGCACTAAAAACATTCCAGGGCATCGTCTGAGCGGACGACGTTGCTCGTCCCGCCCAACTGGCTGCCCTGCAGATTCATGAAAAGCCGCTGCAACTCGGGTTCGTCTACCGCCCGAGCCGCGTCCGTCGGCGAAAACCACCTGATCTGGCGTTGCCCTTTTTCAGGAAAGTCCTCTTCCAGCTCCGATACAGCCAGCAGATGAACCTGAACCAGGCAGGGGATAAACTCGCCTTGCGAGACCCTCTTTTCATACCTGTAATGTCCGAAAGGCTTTTTGCGGACGTGACCACGCACGCCCGCCTCTTCCCATGCTTCCTGCTTCGCAACCTGATGCGGTTTCTTCTTATTGATTGACCAGCCCTTGGGGATGATCCAACGACCGGTCTCGCGGCTGGTGATGAGAAGAACCTCAACCACACTCTCAACGATATCGGTTGCTCGCAAACATATTGCTGCACATTGGTTCGCCTCTGGGTGTACGATGGTCTGAGCCCTTCCGGTAGAGCCGCGCCGCATTACGCAGCCACCGCCACTTTCTCGAGAAGAGGCCTGACTTTCTCCAGGAAGTCATTGCTGCCGCAAGCGAACCGGAGTTTAGCCGCAAGGTCGATCCGGTCCCAATCGATCGTGTGGGACACGCCGAGATTGGCGAGGATTGGAAGCCCCGCCATAACATCCCACGTCGAGTCTCCAAGCGAAACATAACCGTCGGTCTCACCCATGGCGACTTCGATGAGAGACAGGGTTGCCGAACCGCAGCACCTGAAGCTGATGCGAAGATCGTCAGAGATAAATCGCACCACCTCAAGCCGGTCATCAGTGGCGACCGATGGATGAAGACCGATCCCCATGGAAGCCTGCGAGAGGTCAAGGGCGGGAAGCGCCGGCATCGGTTTGCCGTTCAGCCGCGTTTCGACCGATTGTCCACCAGCCAACATAAGTTGGCGGACTGGCGCGTAAATCACACCGAATACCGGCCGCCGGTTTTCGTAGAGACCGATCGAGATCGCCCAGTTCTGACCGCCACGGACGAAATTGAACGTCCCGTCGATCGGATCGATCACCCATGTACGCCCAGAAGTCCCTTTGATTTCGCCACCTTCTTCACCGAAGATGCCGTCATCAGGGAACGCCGCTCGCAGATTGGCGATCAGGAATTCCTCGACGTCCTTGTCGGCCTTGGTAACAAGATCAAGGTGACCCTTTTTTTCCACCGGCAGGTTGGACAAGGACCGGAAGTGGATCAACGCGAGCTCGCCGGCTTTGCGGGCGATTTCTTCGACAACCGCCTCAACTGCACGTTCGGACGGGTTCGAACCATTGGTATCAGCCATGGGCTTCGTCCCGGAGCCGTTTGACCTGCGCAACATCGTCACTGATGAGCTGATCGAGTTGCCCTTCCCCGATCCATTGAACAACCTGGGCTTCGATATCTACGCCGTTTTCCTTGAGAGTTTTGAGCCGTTCCGGACGCGGCACATGTAGAAAAGCCGCAATGCCTCCGTCGTGCAACTGCAGCGCCTCGCCGCTCGGGAAGTGGTTGATCTCGAGATTGATGGCATCCAGATTTGCTTCGCGGGCGATTGCGGCCGGGTCGATCAGGCGCGAATGCGATAGGCCAACGGTCGGCACCTCGGGTATCGCCTTCTTGATAGCCCGCAGCTGGACGAAGTCGAACGAGGAGAACTGCAGAAGGTCGGCGCAACCGAGTTCGTCGATGACCGCCCGCAGCTTCGGGAAAAACACGTCGTCGCGATCGTAGGTCTTGAGTTCAACCTGATAGATGATGCCGAGCTCACGCGCGAGCGGCAGCGCGTCCTTCAACAGCGGAATATGCTCGCCTGCGAATTCATCGCCGAACCATCCACCGGCATCGAGCTTGGCTATCTCAGAGTATGTCATCTTGCTGATGAGGCCGTGACCGTTGGTGGTGCGGTCGACAGTCTCGTCGTGAATCAGGACAAGCTCACCATCGCTGGTGATCCTGAGATCAGTCTCGCAGGTGACACCTCGTCCTGCGAATTCATGGGCCTTTCGGAACGAAGCAAATGTGTTTTCCGGAGCGCCCGCACTGTGGCCTCGGTGACCGGCGAGACGCATCGTCGCCGGTGTCATTCTAAGCGGATTCATGCTTTCTCCTTTTTCTAACGGAGCCGCGCGTCAAAACGGTCGCGCAAAAAGTCGCCGAGCAGGCTTATGGACAGTGTGGTGAGTACGATGATCAGACCCGGCAGGGCCGCAAGCCACCAAGCGATCGCCAGGTAGTTTCTGCCGTCGGCGACCATCAGGCCAAGGCTCGTTGCCGGCGGCTGAATGCCCAGACCCAGAAAGCTCAAACCGCTCTCAAGCAGGATAATCTCAGGAAAGTTCACTGTGAGTTGGACGATGAGTGGCCCGGCAATGTTCGGCAGAATATGGCGCAGGTAAATGCTCAGGGATGGCACACCGACGATGCGGGCCGCCTCGGCATAGCCTTCCTGATTAGCACTCAGAACAAGACCACGGGTTAGGCGCGCGTACCGCCACCAGTTGAAGATGCCCACCAGGAAGACGAAAAGCAGCGGACTTGAGCCGAAAGCCGCGAGAACGCCGAGCGCGATGATGATGAAGGGCACGGAGGACATGGCGTCGGCAAAACCCATGATGAGATTGTCGATCCAGCCCCCGAAATGCGCCGCTAGGAAACCAAGGCTGGTGCCGATGAATGCGCAGATCACCGAGCCGATGAGCGCGATCATCAAAGTCGTCTGCGTTGCGACCAACAGATTGCTGAGCAGGTCGCGGCCGAGATGGTCGGTGCCCAGCAGATATTCCGGCAATTTCCCGGGTGCGGCGAAACGCGTCAGGGGCGATTGCTGGAGATATTCATAGGGCGCAATCCACTGAGCGCTCGCCCCGATCACCACGATTACGGCGATCCAGGCAAGGCATACCCATGTACTCGCAGGCACACCTGAAGCAAAACTCCAAAGTTGCCGCCTTGGCAGGACAGTTGCTTTAGTTTGCATCATTGTTCTGAAGCCTGATTTTCGGATTGAGGACAGCGTACAGAATGTCGACGGTCAGATTGATCGTGACCATGAACGCGGTGAAGAGAATGATCATGGCTTGGACAACGTTGAGATCGCCGGTCGTGGCGGCACGGACAAAGCCGGTCCCAAGCCCCGGCCAGGCGAATACCGGCTCGACCAGCACGGCGCCACCAAGCAGACCGCCGGCAATGAAGCCCACCACCGTCACCATCGGGATCGCAGCATTCGGAAGTGCGTGGCGGAGGATAACCTCCCACTCTGACACGCCGTCGGCGCGGGCGGCGGCGATATAAGGTTGGCCGAGCACGTCGATCAGCGTCGAACGGGCGAAACGCGCAACCGCGGCCGCGTTGAACAAGGCGAAGGTCGCGATGGGCAGAATCGCGTGCTGCAAGGTCGAACTGCCGGAGCTCGGCAGGACACGCAGCCAGACCGCAAAGACGAAAATGAAAATGAGGCCAAGCAGAAAGTTCGGAATGCTATAGCCTAGCACTGCTCCAGCCATGACCGTTTTGTCGATCGCGCTTTCGCGACGTACGGCAGCGATAATGCCCGCCGGGACGCCGATCAGGATGCTCACGAAGAAGGCCGATACAGTCACCAGGAGCGTCTTTGGGACACGTTCTGCAATAATCGTGAACACCTCGCGCCCATCGGCAAAAGACGTTCCGAAATCACCCCGGAGCGCATTCGTCACATAGATCAGGAACTGTACCGGGATCGGCTTGTCCAATCCCCAGTTCGCGCGGAAGGCCGCCAGCGCTTCCGGCGTCGCCATGTCGCCCAGCAACTGTTCCGCAGAGTCACCGCTCAAACGCAGAACGATAAACACGAAGGTCACGGTGAAAAAAAGAATCACTAGGGCGCGGACGAACCGCGCAAGAATAAAGCGAGCCACTATGCGACCTCCATCTGGGCAGCGATCGAGCGCGGAAATTCCTCGGCGCGATGACAGGCAACCTGCTGGTCGCCCACCTGTCGAAGCGCCGGCGCCTCGGATGCGCATCGGTCGATTGCAAACGGACAGCGCGACCGGAAAGCGCACCCTAGCGTCAGCTTGCTGACATCGAGTTCTCCCTGTATTGGCGGCTCGATGTTGCGAACGCTCGGATCCATCGTCGGCACGGATGCAAGCAGCGCCCGAGTGTAGGGATGGCGAGGCCATGAATAGACCGACCTGATATCGCCGGTCTCGACGACACAGCCGAGATACATGACGGCGATACGATCGACGAGGTGCCGGACAATCCGCAGGTCATGTGTGATGAACACATAGGCGAGGTCCAGCTCCTGCCAGAGCGACCGCAGGATCGAAACGACCTGGGCCTGAACAGAGACATCGAGCGCTGACACCGCTTCGTCGAAGACGACCAGTTTCGGTTCGAGGATCAACGCGCGAGCGATCACGACGCGCTGGCGCTGGCCACCGGACATCTGATGAGGAAAGCGGCTCATCATCGCGCTCGAAAGGCCGACCCGTTCCAGCATGGCGGCCGCGCGATCACGCGCACCAGTCCGGTCGGCGACGCGATGCACCCAGACCGCCTCGGCCACCTGCTCGCCGATCGTCATTTGAGGATTGAGAGCCGACAGTGGATTCTGCTGAACGAGGGAAGTCCGCTTACGAAACGTCGACCAGTCTCGAGATGTGCGATCCGTGTGTTTCACACCTTCGAACTGAACCTCGCCCTCGGTTGGAGGGGTCAGGCCAAGCAGGAGGCGGCCGAGCGTCGATTTTCCGCTGCCGGATTCGCCGACCACGCCGATCCGCTCCCGGGGCGCGAGTTCAAGGTTGATGGAATTCACCGCCACATGCATCGACGGCTTTGCGAACATCCCGGATCTCAGCCGAAAGACCTTGGTTACGTCGCGGGCTTGTAGAAGGGGCGTATTCATGCGCTCACCGGATGATAACAGGCGGCCTCATGAAGAGGACCGACGTTGGCGGGAGCGGGCAAGCTGGCGATGCAACGGTCGCTCGCGCGTGAGCAACGCGGATGGTAGTAGCATCCCGCGGGAAGGTTATCGAGAAGAGGCACTGTTCCCGGAATCGGTATCGGCGGTTCAAGATCATCGGGATTGATGGTTGGCATACAGTCGATCAGAGCGCGGGCGTACGGGTGTGCGGCTCGTCCGAGCAGCTCACCGACAGGCGCCGTTTCGACGATCTTGCCGCAGTACATGACGGCCGCGCGATCAGCCAGACGGGCGATCACTCCGAGGTCATGAGAGACGATCAGCAGCGCCATGCTCGTTTCGGCTCTGAGTTCCTCAAGCAGGTGGAGGATCTGGGCCTGCGTCGTCACGTCGAGCGCCGTCGTGGGCTCGTCGGCGATTAACAGCTGGGGCTTGGCCGCAAGCGCGTGCGCGATCATCACACGCTGGTTCATGCCCCCTGAAAATTGGTGGGGATAGGAGCGGAGCCGGCTCTTTGCCTGGTCGATACCCACGCGCTCAAGAAGCCGCATTGCTTCGAGCCGCGCATCGTTGCCTTTCAGTCCTTGATGCCGATAGAGCGCCGACTCCAAGTAATACCCGATGGTATGAACCGGATTGAGGCTGCTCGTCGGGTCCTGGAAGATCATGGCGATCGACGGCCCCTTGTCCTTGCCGCTTCGCGGCCCCTCGCCTTCCAGCGTAATCGTGCCGCCCGTTTGAGCGATGCCCCGGGGCAACGCCCTGGCAACGGCGAAGCACGTCATGCTTTTGCCGCAGCCGGATTCGCCGACGAGTCCGAGTGTCTGTCCGGCTTCCAACGAGAAGGTGACGCCGTCGATGATTTTGATTTTACGTGCCGGGACCTCAACGACGAGATCACGGACAGTCAAGAGTTTTGGCATTGGATCCTCCCATGGGCGGTGCGCACGGATGCGCACCGCCTACTCGACGGATTAGTATTACTTGAAGCTGAGGTTTTCGGCCCGCAGTTCCATCGTTTCGAAGCTGACCGGCTTCCAGTTGACATCCTTCCGGGCCGCGTAAACGTCGTACGGCTGGTAGAGAAGGACTGCGGGTGCCTCTTCCTCGAAGATATCGCGCATGCGGTTGAGGGCATCGAAGCGCTCCTGCCCGTCTGGAAGCTGCGCAACTTTGCCGGCCAAGTCGTTGAATTCCGCTGGCGCCTGCCAGCCCCACCGCTTCTGGATGCCGCGACCGGGGCCGAACTCGGAGACCATCGTGGTGAGACCATCGGTCAGCCACTGGCCGTTCGACCAGTTCCTGATCAGAACATCCGCGTCCTTCGGCGTGGTCCCTGGAGCAAAGATCTTCGGGACGACCGTGACGCCGATCTCTTTCCACATCTCGATCATCATCATCAAGGCAGGAACGGCATTGGCGTAATAATTGCCCATCGTATGATAGGTTATGGGCGTGCCGTCGTAGCCGCTCTCTTTCACGAGCTTCTTCGCTTCCTCGATATTATACTCCAACGGACGCCGCTTGGGATCGTAGCTCCCGCCGTAGCTCGGGAAGTTGAACCCGTTGGGGATCGATGCCTTGTTCTTCCAAAGCGACTCGACCATCAGCGGCCGGTTCACGCCAAGCGCTAGTGCGCGCCGCAGCTTCTTGTCCTTGAAGATCGGCTGGTTCATGTTGAAGGTGAACATGTGGACGTTCTCGATCAGCGTCCCGCGTGTTTCGAGATCCGGATAGCCGTCGACCAGCGCCAGGTCGTCCGGCGTCAACGTCGTGATGATGTCGTACTCGCCGCTGATGAGGCCCGCGACACGGGTCGCCGGTTCAGCCACGATCTGATAGGTTATTTTCGAGGCAGTGGGTTTCGTTCCCCAATATGCGTCGTTCGCCTCGAGGGTGACATGGTCGTTGGCGACGAAGTCGGCGAACTTGTAGGGACCGGTACCTATCGGCTTGTTGCCGAAGGCAACCGGGCCGAGGCCCTTGTAGTATTCCTTCGGAACAATACGGCCGAGCCACGACGCCACGTATTTCTCGATCAGATAAGATGGCGTTTTGGTGCGCAAGACGACCGTGTATTTGTCTTCTACGACGGGCTCATCCCAATTGGGCGAGAAGTTGCGGCCGTTGGGGATGGTCTTGATCGCCTCGTCACCCCACAACCGCTCCGATGAGAACGTATAAGCGACGTCGTCCGCAGTCATTTCCGCGCCGTTGTGGAACATGACCTTCTGGCGCAACTTGAAACGGACCGACTTGTCATCGATGCGCTCCCAGCTCTCTGCGAGCGCCGGCGCCAGCGCGATACCGTTGCCCGGCGCGCCATTGGCGAACCAGTCACGTGCGATCAGCGTGTCGAAAATCTGGTGGACGATACGAGGCCCCGTGTTGCTGATTGCGTTAATCGGCTCGAGTGTCGGCGGCAGGCCGTTAACGCCGATGCGCAGTGCGCGGCGCTCCTGCGCGAAGGCCAGCGTGCCGACGGTGGTCGATGCCAGCGCCGCAATACCGGAAGCGATTAGGAATTCTCTACGATTTGTCTTGAGCATCTGGTTTTCCTCTCCCTGCTCTGTCTGAAGTTTGCTGATGCTTTCCCGCGGACTTCGAACCTAGTTCGCAATGACGAACTTCTTCCGCAGCTTCTCCGGTGCTGTCTCGATGATGTTTCGGGCGCCGGCGTCGGTAACAATGACACCGACGTCTTCGATCCTGGCGGTCACAGAGAGGCTCGATTTCGTGAACTTTGAGTGGTCTGCTACGACGATGACGCGGCTCGCCACCTCGATCATTGCCTTCTGGACGCTCGCGTTCTGTGGTGACGCCGTGCAGATCAATCCCCGGTCGAGGTCGATCGAACTGGCGTTGAGGATGAGCTTGTCGACGTTGAACTGGCGGATGAACTGCTCGGCGAGCGGGCCCCTGAAGGACCGGTTCGTGTCTGTGTATTCTCCGCCGACCGAATAGACGTTTTTCGCCTCACCGCGGATCAATTCCGCAATGATGTCGGCGCCGTTCGATATCAGCGTGAGCCCAGTGCGCCCCACGATTCTCTTTGCAACTTCCAGCGCAGTTGTGCCGGCGTCCAGAAGAACCGCGTCTCCGTCCACGATCATTGCCGCAGCAGCGGCGGCAATCGCCGCCTTTTCCGGCTGGCGAGACACGGCGCGAGCCGCATGGGTGGAATCCTGCCCAACCTGATTGATGCTGACTGCGCCACCATGGGTTCTACGCAGCAGCCCGGCAGCTTCGAGCTCACCCAGGTCACGACGGGCGGTCGCCACCGATATCTGGAAGCGTTCCGTCAGCGTACCGATGGCGAGGAACTGCTCCTCGCGCAACAACTCGACGATCCTTCCTTGGCGATCCTGGGCATTATTGAGCACCGGCAACCTCCCTATTGACAGATGCGTGATCTATATCGATCACCGTTATGAGCGAAACAGATCGTAGTCAAATGAAGAATTCATGACACTACAGTCCGCAAAGCCAGTTTTTCTGCGACTAGCATAAGTGCTCGCAACTAACTCGAGCTCTGATCCCCTGCCACCCTATTGTTTGTTTGATCGATATCGCTCATACGGTGACCCGGAGGCAGACGGCAGGTTAAGACAGGAGGAAAGTCTTGGACAATCGCGCATTTGAGCGGCGTCGCGAACAGCTCACGCGCCGCAATCTCTCTGGCTTCCAGGAACCTTCAAACCCGCCCGACAAGCGCTTCATCCTGTCTGCGAGGCGGCGCGGGCAGGATGCCGGTGGGCAGCAATCCTCCCTGCTTTGCCCACCGGCTGGTTTCTCAAAATATCGGGATCTCTAGTCATCTTGACGTTTTGACGGACAGGAGTCCGCGTCCGATGGTGCAGATCCTACTCCGCACCGCTCGCTGTAAGCACGGGCCAGCGCCATAGCCGCCCCCCTTGCTATCGAGCGGTTCGGCCTCGAGGAGGGCCGGTTCGTCCGGCGTGGAAACTAGACAAAAGATGGACCTGGAAGGTATGGGCTTCGTTCAGGCCGAGCCGACCCGCTGATCAGCCGAAATGGCGCTACGATTGCATAAAGACATCATTGATGTAAGGCCGGATAATGATTGCGGACTGTTATGTCCTCGGGCAACCGACGACGCAGAGCGGTCATCTCAGCCGGCAGCAGGACCACGCTTTCCTGCTCGTTCGGGTCGGTGCGGGCGATGACCGCTGGCGCCGGCCGGTCGCTGAGATTGGCGGGAAGATGCGGGACGCCGGCCGGGATATAGAACATCTCGCCCTCGCGAACGATGACGTGTTCTTCCAGCTCGTCGCCGAACCAGCAATGCGTCTCGCCGGAAATCGTATAGATCGCCGTCTCGTGCGAGGCGTGAAGATGCGCCTTGGCACGAGCACCCGGCGGTATCGTCAGGAGATGCATGCAGATCCCCGTCGAGCCCACTGTCTCGGCGGCAATCCCTTCAAAATAGCTGAAGCCCTGTTTTCCGGAATAGGCGCTGCGGGGCCGCACGACACGGCAGGTGGGCTTCGATGGAACACTCATGGCATTGCTCCCCTGGATCTGGTGGCCCAATACAAGTGCATCGCGGGCGGCGCAAAAATTTCTCACCGAGTCGCCTGCGATGCGTCGAAGTCCTGCAGCGGGATGTCACTGAAGCGATTGCGTTTCATCACGATGTCCTACGCTCTCAACTATTTCTCGAGCATCGCTTCAAAGTGGCGTGTTCCGCATGGCTTGGTCTGTTTCAATCAAGCCAATGGGTAGATGCCAGATGTATGTGAACGGTATATCTATTCTAAAGTGAAAGCCCTCCTGACATGGAGCGCTCTCGGCTCCGTGAGCTTTCCAAAACCCTCGATCGCTCGTTATCCGCCTTCGGCAAAGGACCCGGTAATGGAACACCAAGCAATTCATTCAGTAAGGCTTGCTGTTCCGAATCTGTCAAATGGTCGCGTTGCGTCGAAAGTTCTGGCCGGCCTTCTGAGACGTGCGACAAGCCCGGTTCGCCAAACAATGACTGCGGATCAAAGCGCTCGCTTATTGTATTGGTTGAATGATCGCGTTCCAAAGGCCCTTGAAAATGTTCATCGACTACACTCCTCGGCACTGAACTCGTTCGCACCAGACTGTCTCCGGAAGCTTCACGGAAGCTGTCCTCAATGCGCCCGCCTGGTGCGGCATGTACTTCCAACGGCGGCGGGACTGGTACACTATGCAGGAAACTCAAGAGGTCTTGGTCGTTTGGATCCGACTGATGATTATTGATCGGGGATAAAGACACCGGCGGTGGTTGGGAATTCGTTCTATCGACCGAGAATTTCTGATCGGCGGATGGGTTTAGCGAGGCCTTCCGCGAGCCTAACATCCTTGTTCTTTCCGGGGATCCCGGAAACGACATCTCTGTTATTGGCCGGTTTGACCGGAAGAGATGTCCCGGCCTCTCACTGAGGTTTTTTTCTTCTTGCATTTCCCTTTCATTATCACGCTGGAGATTGATGGCCAGTGGCTCTTTGTACGACTTAGCCCCTTCCGCTCGAAAAGCTGGATCTGAGAGACGCACATTTGACAACGGAGGTGGTGTTTGAGAATTGACCTGTCGCTCTGAGTTCGGTTGGCGAAACAAGGGTGACGTTTGTACAACGGCATCAATTGGTTGGCCTTGTGCAGGCACAACCTTAGTTTCGGCCTCGTCACGACGGCCGCCTCCAACAAAACTGACCGGATACGACTGCGGCGCTAAATGCACATTTGCCGCCTCCCGTAGAGGCGATATGGGGATAACTGCGCGCTTCTGCCAAGCCTTCCTATGCTCAACGGATTCCAAATCGCGCAGCTTCTGAGCGTCATGTTCTTGTTCACTTAGCGCCGTCAGTTTGCGACGAACCGTCACGCCAAGTATCTTTTTTGAGACTTTTTTGACATCAGCGTTCAAATACGCTGTTTCACTCTTGTAGATCTTACCGAAGGTATGCTTGGTGCTCTTCAATTGCCCGCTGGCATCATCGTAAACGGCCGATCGCTTATTGAAGAGCCGGCGGTGACTTGATATATCCCGGCCAAGTTCGTTGCCCTCCTTGTCTAGGAGGGAGCTATAAGATTTGCTGAATGCGCCACCAAGTTTTCGAATCGTCGTCCGAGAAGTTTGACGGTCCGCGGCTCTCGTTAAATTCTTCGAAAATCCGAGACGTTTGCTGCCGACGAGCTCGAGGTTGCCTTTGTCGTCCCGCTCAAAAATTTCCTGCTTGGAACCTTTTTGACGGGTTAGTTCACGAAAGACCCGGTTTTCCGGTCCGCTCCGATAGGGTGCGCTCACCTTCTCGGAAATCGGTTGAAAAAGCCTATTTCGGTTGACATGCCGCGTACGGATCAGCAGGCCATTTTCGTCTCGTTCCCATTTTTCCTCAAAGCGTCCGTGTTTGTATTTCACAAGCTTCGCGCGAAGTGTACCGTCCTCGGCATAGAGATGGCTGCTAACGCTTCTCCAGGTCTTCTTTTCGTGGAGACCCAAGTAAATATCGCCGGTTTCTGCGTTACGCTTCAGAACTTTCTTCGTTTTTCTTAGTATACCATGCTCGCGCGTTAATTCTTCTGGGCTGTCGACCCGAAGCCGTTTATTTCCAAGCATTTTATAACTTATTTCGCCTCGAAAGCCGGCGTCCAGCTTGTCGATTATCTGCATATCGGCGGCATATTTTCGCTTCTGGTCCGGGGTTTCGAACCGGGCTAGCGTCCTTGTTGCCTCCTCTTCAGTAAGTAATGCCTTACGCGTTTGCTCAGAAAGCCGCTTAGCAGAACGGCGCATGTCAGCCGTAAGCGACTTCGCGACACTTTTTTTCGTCGTGTCGACCATTGTTGAACCCTTTCATTGGCATGTTTGAACTAGTGGGCTTCGTCACTGACGTGCTAGCAGGAAACCTACAGACTGTTTACGGTTGGACCACGCGGCCGGCTTTCGTAACTCCGCCGGCTGTCACTGATGGGTGGCAATGCTGGCTCTGGCCGGACAAAAGCACGTGAATATCTATCGGACGGTTCAGCGAGAAGCTGCGCTGCGTCGTTCGGCAATTTCATCATCAGGCGCTCATATTCCGCAACACTAGTGTAAGTGCCAGTTCTCTGACCCTTTTCATTGCGATCCGCTATCAGGACATCTTTTTGAGACAGTTGTTGCAATTTTTCCGAAGACAAATCTCGAACGTCACGTAAGTTCGGGCCCTCTGCAACAATAACCGCTGCCTGTGCGTCAAACTGCTCAAACTTGATACTATTCGCATGACTTTGCCGACCCATCGACACGGGCAGACCAACTCGATCCATCAGCTGGGTAAAGTGTTCCGGGTCGGAATACTCCAGTCTGGGAGGTGACATATAACGGTTTCCGTCGCGAGCAAGGACCTGAACGCGATCCCACAACTTTCCCTCTTTCAAGGCTTGCGCCCAAGGGGAACTGGGCATGTTTTGCAATAGGTAGTCAGCGCTTACATGACGATCGCGAGTCATCCCTCCCTGCCCATCTGGCTGCCTTCCCATATTCACAGTCGCAGCCGGAAATTGCCTGTTGTGAGCTCTGTTCTCGCCGGCGAACTCTGCGAAACGGATATCCGCACTGCCTCGCTCCCATGATTCCAAATATTTGGAGTCATGCATAATGCCAGACTTGGATTTCAGCTTGATCTCGGTATCACTGCCGTACTTATTTTTGATGGCGCGTTCGAATTCCTCAAATCGCTTGTTAGCGTAAGCGTCGCCGGCAAACCTATACGAGAAATGTATATCATTCTGCGGGGTCTTGATTAAAATATCGGGCAACAGAGAACCAGCTTGAAACTCGTGCTCGTAGCGCTTTTGAATTTCTCTGCGCCCATATTTCTCTGTTTGTATGTATCTATCCTCGGGCCTCAACTTATAATTTCGATCGAGCTTGATATTCTTGTCTGTTTGATAAAAAATTTCTGTGCCGGTGATACCCATCTCCGCGTGAGCTCGGTTCCAGACTTCCAACTTGTATTGAAAACGCGGTTTGCTCCGTTCTTTTGGCTCCAGCTTATGCAAGCTTGCAGCCAATTGTTCGGGAACATCAATCTTGTCGAATGCGAGGGGTGGGGGATAGTAGTTGCCGACCCCGTCCCTATAGAGCCGGCAGCTCGCATTGAATTCCGCCTTGGTGGGCAGATGATCGAGGTTACCTTTAACAGTACCTGCGAAGCTGTCTTGTCCGGTTTGCCGCACAAGAATATACTCGTCTGGGCGCCGATCATGGCCTGGTAAAGCCATATTCGCGAACAAGCTGGATAACTCATTTTCAACCCCAGACCGATTGTCATGGGCGCTGCTAAAAACATGGCTTGACTGAGAGCCGAGCAACTCCGCATCCAGGTGAGAGTTGATATCTTCCGTGTGGGTGGGGCTCCCGTGGATGTCGTGTGTGAGAATTTCGTAGCTGCCCGTCATCTCAATATCGGAAGTCGTGTTTGAATTCACGCCCGCTGTCCTCTGGCGCTTTAGATCGGCGACACCAGCATTTTTGACGTCGTGCTCGCCAGTCACATTGATATATTCATCGTTGCCGTCGGCCTTCGGATTCATCGTCTAACTCCTTTTAGCCAGCTAGGTTCTCTTCCGGGAGCGGGCAGTGAAGGACAAAATTCTCCAGTTCGATCATTTCGAGATCCAAACTCGTAAAACCATTCGGCTGGTGATTGTTGCTCAACTCCTCTGTGTGAATTTCTTGCGGCTCCTCAACCGCCAAGACAGGCCTGTTTTTATTCGCATTTAGTTTGATGATTGCCATATCGTTGTTTCTCCTACAGAAATTACGACGTTCCTAGCGCCTGCCGCTCCGGGCCTAAGCCCAACCTAAAAACATCGGACGGAAATTCATGAGCGCAAATTAGAGCTTTCTCCATCTTCACGGTCCCAAATGGCCTGGTGCGAGGCTGTTCCGGTACGCAGTTTCCATCTCGCTTCTTCAACCAAGTGTCCCTTAAAGTAAGTCACACCCTGAGATTGTCGGATTGTCTGCCAAGTGAACTTGACTATCGGCGGCAAGCGGTTCAGACGAAAGCCAGCTTGGGACGCAAGCGGTCCAATCAACATCAACCGTGCACAGTATTTCCAGACTCTTGCAACGGCAGTCTCTCTTCGGGCACAATCTAGACTCCGAATAGAAATGAGTTTGTGTTGAACCTACCATCCGAGCCTCAGTCATTAAACGAATATCGCGTTTCATATGTAACTCTCGCTAAATCACGGAGTTAGCGCGACTTTTTCAAAGAAGGCCGCAGGAGAAAGTGGCCGAGTAAACGGTGCCCCTGTGAATGATAGTCTGTCGGAATGCCACAATGAATTGTCATTCTGGATCCTACCGTCAGCGTTCACGGTGCTCCGCACGGCCTCGATCCCGCGGATCATAGACTCTTCGCTCGTCGTGCGGGATGGTATTGTCGTCCTTCGCGCTCGACGATTGAGCTTTCGAAGGTGACGCGCCTATCAAACCGGCGGTCCGGTCCAACGCAGAAACAAGGGCGGTTTTTTTCTTCCGCATACCAAGTGGTTTGGCGTCCAGATTCTTCTTGACGTCATATAGAGCCAAAAACTCCCGGTATACTTGCTGCTCACGCTCGAGAGTTGGCCATCTTCCGGTCAATGCGGTCTCTCGGGCAAGCACAGCTTCTGTTTGCCCACGGGGTCCAAGGTGCAGCAATTGAGGGGCTTGCTCTTTGCTGGGGGGTGAAAGGACAGGATCACGGCTCACCGTATAGTTATAGCTAGTTGTCGCGACCTGAATTGGCATGGTGACTCCATTGGGCGATTCACTTTGCAAACCATCGTTAGCGAGTTGATGCGCGTAGCCTAGCTGGTTCAACTGATACCCATTTGAAGCGGTCGCACCCTCCGCAGACGCAACAGGGTCCGACAGAGTTGCCCTTTGGTCTGAGCGATAGCTTGCATCATCTGGCCATCCGCGCCCAATCAGTCCGGTCCGTCTCCTGCCAGTGCCAACATGTTGGCGATGAAGCTCCTTGCATTCGAGGTAGGCAGGCATCGGCCTTTCCAGCCGCCGGCCCTCTTTTGTCGCCCGCAGGGTATTGTGGACAACCTTGAATCCGAAAATATGCTCCGACTCGTACTTCCCGGTCTCGGTCGCGAGCCGCGCTCGTTCATTTTTCCGACTTCCATAAGTACCAATATTGTCATTTCTCGAGCGCACGGCTTTTTCTGGCTGAGGGGATTGTATCGTCAAACAACCTTCATCGGACGACAATCCATTCGCGCTGGAAATCGCGTCATAGGCCGTTGCTGTGGCGGCTCGGTGGCTCTTGGTGCCGAGCCGCTTTACTTTGCTCGCACCCTCGAGGCGATTACTGCCGGCGATGATCGCGGTTTGGTCTGAATCCGGTCCAGAGGACCCGAAATTTAGTGTGCGCCTTGTTTCCAATTGTGCACATGCCGGGTTTTGCACGTGAGCCGTCTCTTGTGCTGCGTCACGTGCAAGACCGGGCCGGCGCGATGCCGGTTGATTATCCAAAATGGGAAGAATGTTCCTGGCTGTGCTTGCTTCCGATGGGGGAGCAACCGCCTCGCCATCCTCAAACGGATCATGTTCATCGAGAATCCAGGCCGATGGGTCGAGCTCTGCCAGACGCGCGTTCACCACCAGATTTTGCCACCGCGGCTGGGCTAGTTGCCTCCACCTTCCATACGCCTGACGTTCCGCATCCCCAAGCGACATTCCCTCATATACGAAGACTGAAGAAGGTATCTTCCCGATCGCCGGGTTCGAAACGGCATCGCCTTCAATAGCAGCTTGGCGTGCGTCTATGATAAGATCTTCCCAGGTGGGTCGGTCCGGCTTGCTCCAGCGATCATGTGCAGCGCGCTCGGCTGCTCCGAGCGCAACTCCATCGTACACAAAGGCACGCAACACCTGCTTGCCGTTAATTGGGGCGCCGGACATGCGCCCTGACTCGTTGGAAGCAACGTCCTTGCCCCGTTCGTGTTCGCACGACATCGAAGCAGAGTGCAATTCCGCGACGCGTGCGTCCACAACGAGGTCTTCCCATCCTGGCTGCGCGGGCTCGAGCCATTTTTCATACGCTAGCCGTTCCCCCTCCCCAAGCGGGACGCCTTCGTACTCGAAGACCGAGCTGTCATTTGATTCGTTGAGCCAGGTAGAACTGCCGATTGCCTGAAGACGGGCGTCAACTATCAGGTCTTTCCAGGATGGTGGTTGCGGTTTGCTCCAATTCTCATATGCTTCGCGCTCAGGTGAGCCGAGTCTCATCCCATCAAATTCAAATGGTTCAGGGAAACCGTCTTTTTTGTCAATCGAGCTCGTCCGCTTACGCTTAGGTGCATCGGATCTGAATTCCTCGTGAAGGCGACTATACTCATTCGGAATTGAAGTAGAGGTGTCTAGCTCTTCAATACGCGCGTTCACAACGAGTTCTTGCCAACTGGGCTGCCCCGGCTCCACCCATTCCTCGTAGGCACGCCGTTCCCCTCCCCCCAGAGGAACCCCCTCATAGACAAAAACCGAAGAGGTGCTTTCTCCGACATCGAAATTCCAAGCGGAACTGTCAATCGCATTCACGCGAGCGCTCAGTATCAGGTCTTTCCAACTGGGCCTGTCCGCTCTATCCCATGTCTCATAAGCGGACTGCTCGGCAGCACCCAGTCTCATTCCCTCATAAAAGAATGGCGCAGATGAATTTGCCCGGTGATCCGTTTGGCCGTCAGATGGGGAGCTAGCAAAACGGTTCAAAGGCTCTTTGGGATGAAGGACAGGCGTAACCCCGGCGTTAACCTCGAGCGAGTATTCAGCCCACTCGGCGAATCCAATTTTCGAGCTTCCCGACGGTTTCATGGCGATATCTCATTAAACAGCAACCTTCAGCGGTAGTAATGCATTCACGAAACATAACATCTGACGGCGCTAGCAAGACTCGATCCGATGCGGCGTCACAACGATCTTCAAGTGCTGGAAGCCGTTCTACCTCGTTGCTGGAGCGAAATGATCTGGTCCAGGAGTTCGCGCTGCGCCAAAAAGGCTGGAGCAATTTCCGCAAGCGTCTCGGAGGTTGCGGTGTCCGCACCTTTGTACTCCCGCTTGTCACCAACTCCGTTTGAACCCGGGCGAACTTCTATTGGTATTGACACGCTGTGCTCTCCATCAGCCACGGTTCTGCTTTGGGGGGTACCGACTTCTCCATAGTCACTCTCTTCAATCTGCACCGGTTTTTGCAAAGTTGTATCGGCTGCTCCCTGGCCGAGCTTGCCGTCAAAGAGGTTTGTGTCTCCCGGCAGCATCAAAGATGCGGGCTCGGGAAGGGAACCCTGTTGGCTTTCGAAAATCCGCTTCAATATGAGATCCGAATAATATCGCACTTTTCTCAGTTTGAGGGGAGGTTGGCCCTTGATAAGGACTATTTCATAATTGTCGTCGAGTAGGCGGACTTGTTCGGCGCGCAGAAGCGGTGCTCCTTGGTCGGAGATTTGGATGTTATGATCAAACATGCGCGCTTGGCTGTACGACGTTGAGCGAGCCTGGAACGTGTAGTCGCCGATAGCCTTAGAAATGTAGGTCGGCGTCTCGTCATCAGCAGTCGCCATGAATACCTGGACACCCGTATTGCTGAGAAAATTTTGCTTACCAGCCTCATCATAAGTTCCTGTCAAAGCCGACAGACTCTGAATAATAAACATGAAGCGGCCCTTGTAGCCGGCGATCGTCGTAATTGCCGTCTCCACGGCTTCCAGCTTGCCCAAGTGCTTGAACTCATCGAGGAGAAACAGAACTTCGTGCCGTTCATCCCAAAGTGGCAGCGATCGCTGCAGGATTGATACAACCTGCTGGAAGAGCAGACGCATCAAGGGCGCTATGACTTCGAGATCGTTCGGGCTGACACAAAGATAAATACAAGTCCTCTTCCGCCGCAGATCGTAGACGGAAAAATCCGAGCGGCTTGTAGCCGCTTTAACGAGTGGATCGGCCCAAAGATTGAGTCCGCCGTCGCCGAGCACCGATGTGTAGGACGTCAATATTTTGGTGTCATTTCCCGCCATATTGTCGAAGATGCGCTGAGCCTCTTTGTTTTGTGTTTCCTCCGCGAGTTGCGCAAATAGTTTGTATTTTTCGCCCGGCTGAGCAAACAGATCGTAAACGGCACCGATCGTTGGTGTGCCGCGCTCAATGCAACTCAATATGCCTGCTACGAAAAGATCCCGTGCCCCGTCGATGAAACCTTCGGCTCCCTTGCCTTTGGCTGTGATGAGATTCGCAGCGAGGCGGCGCGTTTCTGTAAAGCGCCGTTCGGGCGGCAACGCGGCAATATCCAGGACGGGATTGTAACAGTGCGTTCGCCGCTCTGGATCTAAGGGCGAGAACTTGAAAACCGCATCACCGCTTGATTTACGCGCCCTCGATGTGAGTTCAAATAGTTCGCCTTTCACGTCCAGAGCAATCACCGAGCCCTTGAAGGTTAGCAACGTCGGGATAACGACGCCAACGCCCTTACCAGCACGAGTCGGCGCGACAACAAGGCTGTGAGGTTGTTCTCCATTACTCAGGTAGCTGCCAAACCAACGTGGTCCACAGGTCTTGCCGAAGATGGGACCCGTGACGTGACTGTAGCGCCGAAGGTAGCCGGCGTGCTTCATCTCACCGGAGCCTGCCCAGCGAGCAGTGCCGTGATGTTCGCGATCGCGCATCGAGAACAATAGTTGGCATAGCAACACAAGCGTCGACGTGGCAACGATAATGGCAAGTCCGCGATAGAACGCGGGGCTTTGGTATCCCAAATAAGGTGGTGTCTCATACAGGAACGCAAAAACGCTGAAAGTCATCATCGTTTCGCCAGTAAAGCCATGGCGAAATGTTGCATAGAGACTGGCTGCACAAAACCCAGCTGCCAATGAACATGCTATGCTCACAGCTAGGCGTAATGGCGTGTACTTGCCTGAATTCATCACGTAACCACGCTTTGTTCACCTATTGGAAACGCCAATTTGTTTACCGGCAGCTGGATCTACAGCCCATAGCTTTCCCGCACCCGCGGTTCAAACGCCCTCGTACCACGCTGCGCGTCACGGCCATGCCCGCTCCGGCCCATGGACTGATCTGCTAACCGGTCTGCATGTTGCGCGCGATCTTCGGTTAGGTCACCGACAGTTTTTGCGTTTGACGTTCCAGGTTCGCCAACGTGGTCGTGGACACGAGTGGGATGTATGAACTCGATAAAAAGGTTTTCGGCGCCGTTCGCAACTTTGGAATTATAGGTTTCCGGCGTCATGTAAGCGTTGCCTGGCGATTTGAGCCAAACATTTTCCGCGCCATACGTATCCGTTACAGTCGCAAGCCTTTCCAACCTGAGAAGTTTTGGCCAAAACGAAAAGAAGGTTCCGCTAGGATGCTGTACCATCACCTCCGGATTGTGCACGCCCGCCTGTCGCGGGAACTCATAATCATGTTCGCTGATCCGTGGTCCAGCAGGTGTATAATAGAAATATTTGCTACCGGACTTCAATCCGCTGAAAGCATTTCCGGAGAGACCGAGCGCGTTCATTCGTTCCAGATACTTTTCCGGCCCGAGATGCAAAAGGAGCTGGTTTCGCGGCATGTAGGATCTTTGCGCGCCATCCGCTTTGACGAGGATCACACTGTTTTCCAACTCCTCCGCAGTCGGCCACTTCCGCAATCTTTCAAATAGTTGCTTGCATGTTTCAAAGCGCATAACGTGGTTCAACGGGTGGGGCCAAGGAGGAATTGGCTCGTTCCCAATTAGTAGGTGGTCACCAAGATGTTCAGCATCGAAAATCGTTTGAATGGACGGGTGTCGCGGCTGGTAAACATAGGATGCGCCAGATTCTGACTGAACCTGATAATCTAACGAGATTTTTTGTTTCTCTTTATCCGAAGCATCTCGTCGGATATCGACACGCGGTGCCTTGCCGATCTTCAGTGGCCCCGCGACGTCCGAGCCTGAAGGCTCCGCTTGGGTAGCCTGCGGTAGTCCAGATACTCCGCTTTCGAGCGTGATAGGTGCCGCCCGGGCGACGCTCGTTCCCGAAACCGTAGTGGGCGAACGAACCTCCTCGATAGCCTCGTTCAGACTGAGCCTATGAGATTTTCCAGCAACATCCTGCTCGAAACGACGCCTCTTGGAATGCAGCTCGACGAGTGCGTCGATCCGCGCTAACTCTTCGTCCGTCCATTCGGAGTCGTTGGAATTCGATTCTGATGGGCTTGTCACCAGCCGCGAAGTCCTCTGATGGGCCGCGGGGTCTCTAGGTAGTCCGTCGAGGCCCGCAGCAAAATCCTTGCCTGAGAAAACATCGCCCAACGGGGCCGCAGGAACAGCGGGTGCAACATCCCGCGCCGAAGTCGAGCGGGCTTCGAAGAGTGCGTCGATCCGCGCCAGGTCCTCCTCGGTCAGTTCGGGGAAGTCGTCGGACTTCGTTTCTAATGGGCTCGATTCCTGCCGAGAAGTTTCCTGATGGACCGCAGGATTCGTAAGCCAGCCGTCGTGGCCTGCGGCAAGATCCTCGCGTGAGAAGGCATCGTCCAAGCTGACCGCATGAATAGTGTGCGCAACATCCCGCCTCGAAGGCGAGGGGGCTCTGAAGAGTGCGTCAATCTGCGCCAAGTCCTCGTCGGTCAACTCGGGAAATGCATCGAAGCGTTCCTCCGGTGAGCCAAGCGATCGAACGGAACCTTCTTGGATCAATCCTGAAGCTGTTTCGCTACCGATTTCGGTCGCGTCGTCGAAATAGTCACTGTCGGCGAGGATTTGGGTGCTTTCGGTGCTGGTGGACCCTGCGTCAATGCTTAAATTCGTAGCGGCTATATCAGCAGGAACAACCTGAGTACTGAGCGGCGAACTGCTGTCGGCGAGCAAATCAAGGTCATCTAACCCTGGCCCAGAGAAGCCTTGTTCCGTCGAAGGAAGGCTATCCCCGCTGTCTACCATCCAATCCGGTGCGCTGTCGAATGTTTCTTCAGGCTGGCCCTCTCCAGGAATGATGACTTCATGACTTGAACCAAAAGCGCTTGTGTCAACAGGTTGCGTCGCAATTTCGTGCTGAGATTGCGTACCGCTCTCTCCAGCCTCTTCGATATTATCCAGCTCCATTACAGACCGGTGCGCCCCTTGCGACGCAGGCGTCGCGGTCGAGCTATGGTTCATAGCCAAAGACGCGGCAATAGTACCCACCTGCTTTTCCGAGCTGGTATTCCGTTTCGCCACTGATTCACTTTCGTCACCGGTTTGCTCGTGTTCGCGCAATCGCTTTGTTTGCCCCTTGCCAAAACGTGACGACGACGTTTCGTGGTACGCTGCGGCAGTGGACTGCATTTCAATCTCCCGCAGGTATTGCATGGCCGTACGAAAATACCCTTTATTCCTCGGAAAGACCGCTGATTGGCCTGCCGGAGCTTCGGCTGATCTCGCCGGGGGTATCTCTGCGGTATTCTGGGGATGGGTTGCAGGCCGTTGATTTCCGGTGGAAGTACCTGGAAGGTCGCGAGCCCCACCAGGAATTAATGGTCGTGAGGAATTCGAGTTCACCGTAGTGGAGCGGCTCAAGTCTCGACGGAATTCTTCATCTGCCATGATCGATCCTTTTCTACCTTCTATTTCCCTCATCCCCTTGGCTGCGCCCGTCCCTTGACCGCTTGCGAATGCTCGGCTCGGCGTCATCATCACGAGGACGCTTAGAATTTGGCTGTCGCTGCTGCGGGCGATCGGCTCTCGGAGGCAATCCGTCCGTAGCGATGTTGGTCTGTCCCGGGTCATGCAACGGATTTGGTTCAGGGGGCTGTATCGGCGATCTTATCGGATCGTCCGGGGCAACCGCTACGTCGGTGATTGTCACTCCCGTCCGAATTTCGTTTACCCTGGTCAGTTTTGCGCCGCTCTGCTCTTCCTCATCACCGCGAGGCCGTTTTCGAAGAGGTCGTTGCCGAACGTCATCTTCGCGTGTTGTGTGCGTGACGGTTGCCAAACGATGAGTGCCAGAACGGCCTTCAAGATCCTGGCCGTCTCCGGCTATGGTGAGAGGGCCGTTCCTCAAATTGTCATCGTCCACAAAGGCTTCATCGCCGCGGGATTGAGAACGGGAATCGTTTCCAGACGGTACACGATTCGGCGTCACGCCGTCGCCGTTCGACCCGACTGGTGCGCGGGAACGCACTTCAGACACCGGTTGTAGACACTCGTTTCGTTCCGAACCTTCTGACACGTTTTGAGGTAGCTCACCGTACGAAGAATTGAAAGATTGATCCGGTTCTCGGTCGTTTCCCCCAGGCGAGAATTGTTCGAAATGAGGATCCTCGAAACGAATTTGATTGGCCTGCTGCCGCTCAAGGCGTCGATACTGGGCAAAAGTCATCGGCCGATCGGTGATGCCGCGCTCAGCTCGCCTGGTCGCCTCGAGGACGACGCCATGGCGAAGTGAAATCTCGGCCATTTTAATGCGCAAGGCGTCGTAATTGAGTTGGGGGTGGCGTCGGGATATTTTCAGCCAGCCGTGCCCCAAAAGTTCGCGACGATTAACGACCACATGCAGATGTGGGTGATCGCGATCGATGTGAAAGGCTGTAAGATAGTTGTATCGGCCTCCCCCTGAGCCTGACCCAAACATCTCGTCTGCCCACTCCCGGCTCGCTGCATAGGCTGCTACCTGACTTGTACCGGCAGGGAAGCTTACAATGATGTGGGTGGTCAACTCCT
Organism: Rhizobium rhizogenes NBRC 13257; assembly: GCF_000696095.1. GTDB lineage: Bacteria > Pseudomonadota > Alphaproteobacteria > Rhizobiales > Rhizobiaceae > Rhizobium > Rhizobium rhizogenes. The sequence continues at coordinate 138,705 of NZ_BAYX01000012.1, forward strand.
GTTGCCTTTCCTCGTCTGGCTGACTTTCGTGATAAGTTCCGGTTTCTTGAACCCAGCTTCGGGCGAGCTCGCGGATTTCATCCGGTGGTACGAAAGTATCGAGATGCCGGGCCGAGCGCTGCAGCTCCAACTTGCCCTTCCGGGATAGATACTCCAACTGATTGATAATCTGTTGGAGGGTCTTCGTCCCACCTCCTGGCACGATGCGGATGATGACTTGAGACCGATCGGGCATCCAACAAATTCCCCGCCAGGTGCTACGTCAGTTCTGCAAGGCGTCCGCCAGCATGGAGCAACCGTCGATCCTTCGCCGTGATACGGACAAAATGGTACGGAGCAAGCCGTCGAGGTCAGCGAACGATTTACCAAAAGCGTTTCGTTCAGCTTGCAGAGCCCCTAAATCCGTTGTCGGATTTTCAGCATAGGCGCACAGCAGCGCGGCAATGTTGTTTGAGAGTGCTCCTATGGACTGAAGTATGGCTTCCATCGTCTGACGAGACTCTGCATCGATTTCGAGAAAGCCGGCAATGCGGCGGACCGCAACTCTTATGGCCATGCTGTCGGAGAGCCCTAGCAGACGGGCTTGGCTGGAGAAGCTCTCATATTCGGCCGATCGCAAACGAGTGCTAACGACCTTGAAACCTTCAATCTTCGGGCCTTCACGCCGGTCGACAATGTCACTTGAAGTCGGTTTTTCGCTTTGCGACATGGCTTGCTCCATAGAAAGCGGAATGATCTGGATTTGTTTCGGAGTGGAACTCTCCAGTCGAGACCAGCAGAGCCTAGCCTCGAACGGAATAAACTCAAGAATATCCTGCGCATAGTTCGATTTGTATAGTTACATTTGCAATTATCTTTCAATGCAATTGAAATATATGCCTGGTAGTTTTCTTTTATACACACAGCCACACATACAAACAAAAATACGGACGCACTTTCGTTCACAACGTCGGCAGGATAAACTCATGAAACTTCTGACATTTTGCTCATTTAAAGGAGGCGCCGGCAAGACCACGGCGCTCATGGGTCTTTGCGCCGCTTTTGCAAGAGACGGCAAAAGAGTGGCTCTCTTCGATGCCGATGAGAACCGCCCCTTAACGCGATGGAAAGAAAACGCCATGCGTAGCAACACCTGGGATACATCCTGCGAGGTGTACGCTGCAGAAGAAATGTCACTTCTTGAAGCGGCTTATGAGGACGCCGAGCTTCAAGATTTTGACTATGCGTTGGCCGATACGCATGGTGGTTCGAGCGAGCTCAACAACACAATCATCGCTAGCTCAAACCTGCTTCTGATCCCCACAATGTTAACTCCGCTCGATGTCGATGAGGCTCTTTCAACATACCGTTATGTCGTCGAGCTGCTGCTGAGCGAGAACTTGGTGATCCCGACCGCCGTGTTGCGCCAGCGGGTCCCGGTTGGCCGATTGACCACGTCGCAACGCGCGATGTCAGACATGCTGGCGAACCTGCCTGTCGTGCAATCTCCAATGCACGAAAGAGACGCATTCGCTGCAATGAAGGAGCGTGGCATGTTGCATCTCACATTGCTGAACACGGCAAATGATCCGACGATGCGCCTCCTCGAGCGGAACCTCAGAATTGCGATGGAGGAACTCGTGACAATTTCAGAATTGATCGGCGAAACCTTGGGGAACTGAAGATGGGGATCCGCAAACCCGCTTTGTCTGTCGGTGAAGCAAGACGGCTTGCTGCCGCGCGACCGGAGATCGTTCACCCAATCCCAGCTCGTTCCTCAAAAAACTCGGCGCAACCGCAGTTACCTGAAAGAGGCGGACAGGAAGATCGACCACCTCCTCCTATCGCCGCCAAGCGTCGTGACAACTCCGATCGGCAATCAATGCTAACGGCGGACGCCTTGAGTTCGACTGCGCCGCCGGAAAAGATCCAGGTCTTTCTTTCGGCGCGACCACCCGCTCCTGAGGTATCAAAGATATATGATAACTTGATTCTGCAGTACAGCGCTTCCAAGGCGCTGCAGATGATCTTGCGCCGTGCACTCGCCGATTTTGAGAACATGTTGGCGGACGGATCATTTAGCACGGCCCCGAATAGCTACGCGGTTCCCCAGGCAATTTCCGAAAAATCTATCATCGTTCAGACCTCCCGCATGTTCCCGGTATCGCTGCTAAAAATCGCTCGCAATCATTTTGATCCGTTGGGATTGGAGACTGCCCGGGCTTTTGGCCACAAACTGGCTACAGCCGCGCTTGCATCTTTCTTCGCTGGAGAGAAGAAGACTAGAGGCTAACCTTTAGGACCTATCCGACCACTTCGCAGTGCTGATGTGCTCGGAGTACGGAGTGTAAGCGGCCCATGCCACTCGGCCAGAACAATCAGTTAACTTTGGGAACAGGGTGCCAAGTCCGGTAGGCACCACTGCATCAGGCCGCCATCATGCCTCCATAGGAAACATTCACGTCAGCGTCAAAGAAATAGCCGGCGCCTCTTGCAGTCTTGATTAACTGAGGGTTTGTTGCGTTCTCTTCGAGTTTTCGGCGGAGCCTCAATATGAGGACGTCTATACTTCTGTCATATACCTCCTCCTCGCGCACTCGACTGGCGATCAGAAGCTGCTCGCGTGATAGGACGTCTCGCGGTTTCTCCAGGAAAGCAACCAAAAGATTAAACTCACCTGCCGTGAGTTTCACCTCAGCGCCCTCTTCCGAAATCAAACGGCGTTGCCTGAGGTTAAGGGTCCAGTCAGCGAAATAAAATGAGCGTCGATCTTTCGTTCGCGCGACGCTGGGCCGCACGCGCAATGCAACACGGATGCGCGCTAGAAATTCGCGGGTCCCAAAAGGCTTGGCGATAAAATCGGTTGCTCCCAGTTCGAGCGCGACAACTTTGTCCGCCTCCTCAAGGCGATCACCGCTAATAATTATGATTGGGACGTCTGATTTGGTCGCCAGGGTGCGAACGATCTCAAGCCCATCTTCACGACCCAAATTAAGATCGACAACCGCAACATCGACGGTCTCGGAAGAGAGCACGCGATTGAACTGCTTGCTATCGGCTACAGCGGTCACCTTAAAGGCATGTACCGTAAGGTACTCGACTATAAGATGACGCATAGCGACATCGTCATCTATGACAAGAACGTGTTTCAACGGTTCGCCTTTCAATCTAGGATCCTGGCCAGCAATTTGCAGCTCAACGGAATCTATGCATGCAAAGGATGTATGTGTTAGACTCCACTCGTCAATTTTTTCTCACTATACGGGAACTCCGGCAGAATTTCGGCCCGGCCCGTGCATGACAAAAATGCTAACGAATTGTTTCAGTTTCATGACAAAGATTGCTGGGCTTTGCTACAAATGTAATTTTGTAACAAACCCCGTTATATTTTGAGTGGAAGGAATACTACTATTGATTGAGAAGATCGCCTATGGTCTCGCCTCGACGGCGCGCCTCTGCCGCAAGCCAGATTTCGCCCACCTCATAGACGTCATCGTAGGCATGGAAAGGTATGATCACATCGATGGCCGTTGCGAGCATGTCAATCAGTGTGCGATCTTCCAAGCTAGCGCCTTGCGTACTACTTTTTACGAGTGAAAACAGCTTTTTGAAACCTTGAATGGGATTGGCGCCGTGTATTGTGGAAATCGATCCCGGATGCCCTGAGACGACTTCACTCAGATAAGCCCATGCAGCGTCGTCGCGCATCTCGCCGAGCAGTATTCGGTCCGGTCGCATACGCAGACTAGCCTGGAGCAGGTGCTCGGCGGTCACGGCACCCAGCCCAACCCCATTTTTAGAATAGAGTAGCCTTACGTGGTTCTCGTGTGGAATGACCAGTTCGAGCGTATCTTCAATGGTGATCAGCCTTTCCTGCGGCGGGATAGCGCTGATCAAGGTTTTGCTCATCGTCGTCTTGCCGCTACCAGTGGGGCCGCAAAGCAGCATCGTCAGTCGACCAACGACGCACGCGTGCAGAAACGCTTCCAGATCCCCGTTGTCGTAATGCTGAAGGATAGCGTCATCATGCTGATCTTGCCGCATTTTTCGTGTCTGCCACTGATTCCACCTCGAAGCAGCATAACGGGACGAGACTTCTCTAAGACCAGAAACACGGGAGCTTGGGCGCCGAATCGTTAAGCTGACGGTACCCGACGGGACGGTCGGCGGCAAACAAATTTGCAGCCGCTCACCACCTGGAAGTTCAGTAGCGCAAAGGGGGTTGCGTGGTCCGACATCCTGCTTTCTCAGCGCGCCAGCTAAAATAGCGATATCTTCGAGATCATCATAGGACAGAGGCAGAGGCAATTTGGTGAAGATGCCAGCTTGGCGTACAAATGCCTCTCCAGGTCGGTTTATCGCAACTTCTTCGGTCCTCGAGTCGTCGAGCCACTCCAAAATCGGCTTGAGCAGGAAGCGTAATTGCGGATCCACCTCCATTTGTATTGTATCCCCATCTGTAAGCGAAAAGTTGAATTCTTTAAGGGCGGCGATCCCGTCCCCGCACCGTGCCGGCAGTGGTGCGAAGCTGGTAAATGCCCGAGAAATCGAGGTCCCGTGCCACGAAAATGGAGACCTTGTCCCCCTGATTTTTCTTCAAAGTTGGCGGTATGTTGATGGTGGCCTTGAGGGCTGTGTCCGCCGTTTGTTCACCGTTATTCTGGAAGCTGTTGAAGCTCATCCCGCCGCCCGAGTTACTACCGTAGGTGCTCGCTGCTTGGAAGGCTCCTTGCACCACACTCAAGAGCATGGCCCCACTAAAGCGCTGCCAGAAGTGGTTATCGACCATGCCCGGTAATCCCGAGCGACCGAGTTCGTCTGCGCTTGGCGATGCAAGCGAAATCATGGCATGGTCGGGCGTCTCCGCGCGATCCCAAAGCACAAAAACGCGCGCATCACCCTGCTGTAGACCACGTTGGATTTCGCCTACAACGGTGGTGCCACGATCGAGAAGCACGACATTATTCGTTGCTCCACGAACATCTTGAGGCAACACGCATTTTACATAACCTGCCAAATTTGTGTCGATTGCCGTTTGTAGGATGCACGGAATAATCGTCCCCTGCGTCACCATGAAGTCCGGGTGGGGCAAGAGCGTAGCCCTGCTAGGCTGTAGCTCAGTGGGCTTCATGCGTATCGACAGATCGTTCTCGGTAGCTACTTCGCCGTTCGGCAAGGACCTGTCTTCTCCTGTGTCTTCGTGTCTTCGGTCAATCTCGCCCTGATTGGCGCGCTTGCTGATCCCTTGATCACCACTGGTATACGCAAAAATCGGTGTTTCTTCCGGGCGCGGTTCATGCCGCTCCGGCTCACTTCGTCCTGGTGGAACAGCAGTCGGCTGGACGGCTTCCTGGACAGCCGGAGGATCAGGCGGAACCTCAATTGGAGCCGGATGAAATGGCTTGGTGTTCGTAGCAATCATGGTTGCCGGCGGTGCGTTTCCATTTTCCTTCCTTTGACGCCCACCAAGCCAAACGAGGCTAAGTGATAACGCGAGAACGACACCTCCTACGACCAACTTTTGAGACCCGGAAAGGCGCCGGCGATGTGTGTCGGAGACGAGAGATCCAGATGCATCGACATTATGCGCCGATTGCTGATTATCGTCGTTCATCCCCTCGCCTCCTTAAGGACGCGCTTCACATCAGGCCTCACAGTGCCCGTCTCTGGCCTCCGGCCCACGGGATCGTAAGCGGTATTCCAGATGCATAGTACGGTGTGGCCATCCCTCAGACGCCAGCCACGGGAAACCGAAGAAATCTCGACATAGCTCCCTTTGACTGAATAGTTCGCGACAGCCTCTTTGCCATCGGCATTCATCGTGTAGATGGAGGGTATGCGCACATTGCCTGGGAAGTGGAATACCGTCGTAAATCCATTGTCGAAGACTTCGAGCGGCAACAGCGAACGATCGCCCTGAGCGACGTAATGCCAATTCTTGTCTCCGGCAACAACGGTCGTGGCAGGCTGATCCAATAAATCCACCGCTCTGCGTTGATATTGTGCTTCTGCATGCAGACGGTCTGCAACAGCCTTTTCTTGTGCCTCCTTCCTGCGAGCCGCTGTGTCATCGGAAGGGTACGCGAATTGTACGCTGTAGTAGAGATCGGGCTGCTCTTTATCGAGGCGCGACATCGTCTTGGAAGATATGCTGAAAACATAGCGCCGCATCCCGGCATCGCTGGCAGTTAGCACGACCACTGGCTGGGGCGGCAGAACCTGGCTAGCCTTGAAGAAAAGATAATTTCCGCGCGGAAGGGCCGCGAGATCTTTGCTATTGGAAACGGCAACAGCGGTAACCGTTTCGTTAGCCGCGAATGTAACAACCAAGGTGGCTCCAACCGCCGTCGATAGGCGCACCACTTGATCGGGATTGTAAGCCAGATAGCGCATGCGCGGATCGAGTTTGCCGGCCGCCGGCGTGTCTTCAGCCTTCGCGCCGGTCGCGGCGAAAAGTAAACATACCAGAATGAGAAACGCTTTTTTCGTCATGGTTCGCTGTGGCCTACGTTCGAAACGGTATCTTCCGATGTCTGGTAGGAGGTGACAACCACACCTCCCGGGTTGGTCAGTCTCAATCTCCCGGGCAAGTTGGTCACCTTTTCGTAGCGAACTGTCGCAGTCCACGTGCTCACCACCGGCATTTTGCCGTCGACGACGAGGGTCCGTTTATAGCGAATTTGCTGCACACCCGGAGCGACATCATTCGAAGCGATGTGCTCGACCTCCAGCCTGCCGCGTTTGCCGAGAATCACTTGAGGCGAACTGGGATTGGGATAGTTGAAGAATTGCTGATAATCTTGGCGCACTGTTGGGGCGCTGAAGTTCGATACCAGGTCATAGGCGTACTGGGCGGTATCGGCATTATAGCTCTCGCGCAGCCGAACATACTCCCACAACGAGGCGTTAACGACGGCCTCCTCCTGAGTTGCAGGCAATCGCGAGACGGATACCTCGCTGTCAACGGTGCCATCCGGCCGTACCCATAGATATACTGGCACAAGCCTGATCAGCGGCACCATGGTGGCAATGGTAAAGGCTTGAGCAACATTCCCTAAGACCGCAACGGCCGCGACAATTGCAATGACCTTGGAGAGACGCCGCGCCGATTTCGCACGCGCAGTTTGAAAAGCCTCCACTGCCTTGTAGTGCTCAGCTAGGCTTTCCCGCCCTACCAACAAGGCGTATTCAGACTCCTTCATGGCGTCCACCCGCGTTGGTGAGCTGAAGATCTGACGGCGTAGGCTGCCATCGCCCGACATTCAGCGGGAATATTGGGCCTTTGCAGCTCGCCAATTTGTCGTTCGTCTGGCAACCGCTTAAAGCGAGAACCATACATAGTAGGCAATATTTCATCGAGTTCTCCATTGACGCGATCTTTTCGCGCGCCTAGCGGCGCTCGACGTGAGCGAAGCGTCGGTACAAGCTGTTGGCAGATTGAGTCGAGCCGCTCCAATAACTGCCTCCGATGTTGCCGGCGATTGCCGGCAAAGCGACAATGAGCGCGTCACCAGTCAGAAAGAACATGTCGAGTTCGTAAAGACCAATGATCTTAGCCGCGGTTGTACCGGCGAGGGTAATTACCCCGAGCATAAGGGTGAGCGCAGTCGCTTCAGTTAGAATGACGATGGTCGCCACGAGGTTTAACAGGAGAAGCAGGAGACCGTAGGTGATAAGTTGACCAATCCACTTGGCCGCAATGTCGCGAGTGCGATCAAAGATATATCCTACGAGGATCAGCGGACCGATCGCCAGCAGCACTTTCGTGAGAATGCCAACGGCGTCGTAAATTCCGAACGCAGACCAGAGCGTGCCGTAAAAGACCCATTGAGCCCCCTGAAATGCAAGGATGTCCTGGTCATTCATTGGCCCGATTTCGGATGCGATTTTCTGAAATGCGACCTGGGTTAGGGCGAACATCGTATCCAGCTGAGCTGGAATGGTCTGCAGTGGCAGCCCACTGCCACTAAACTGCTGAATAAAGTTTGGAATCGTCTCTTCAAAGACTGAAACCACATAGTCATGGTAGTTGGCTTGCCCGACGACAAGGGCAACAACGACGGTGACCGTGATCACCCGAGTGATACCACCGCGCGTGTCGATTTCGCCACGCATGACCAGAATACCCTGAACGATAATCCAAAGAGTGACACAGGCGATCAATGGCGCGCTCACCGCCTGCTGGATCGTCCCAAGCATCGTGTCGAGGCCTGTAGTAAAGGCTAGATCGAAGATCGTATGAATGGCCGTAAACGGCGCCGGAATCGTGAAGTTCATCGTTTGGACCTGACCTTGACTGGCTTGTCGCGGAATGTCGGATACACTAAACTTGCATGCTGAAGTGTGCGGATGGACAGCACGAATAAGTTGCGCAATCTCAGGGGGCGACCCCAAAGATGACCGCAGTCTTTTGATGCTCTTTGCGTTGAGCTGCCGCCTCTTCGGCCTCATGAAGGCCAGCCTGGGCGGTGGTCATCGTTAACAAGTTGGTCGCCTGGACATTTTGAATCATTGCGTCGTGAATCTGCTTGAGAAGCAAACCGTTGGTGACGGTTGCCTGCATAATATTGCGGGAGCGAGAAAGCTGTGCCGACGTCTCGGTGTTCGCCGTCAAGCGTTTGTCCATCGCCTCCAGGTTGTCGGCCGCAATGCCGGCGCTATTCGCGGCACCGGTGATCTGCGACCGCAACAGTTCCGCTTCAGCGTCGCCACCAACTACGGCGCGATCTCTATCGGTGGTGATCGCACGCGCCATGGTCGACATTGGTGTTCGCGCCGAAAACATTTCCGTGTCCAAGTCCCTGGTCGAGGGATACTGATTTTTCTGATTGAGCGAAGTCAGCAGTCCGGTGACGCCGTAGGCCGACGTCAACATTGTAACCATCGCTATAGTCTGACTGAGATTTTCAGCAGTTGTGAGCGCCGTCGCCAGCGTCTCGGCTTCCGTCCCCGGGTCGCTAACAACGAACTGCGCCCGCGCGGAGCCAGCAGAAAGAAGGCTGACGGTCAACGCCATTGCAATATGTTGCGTCGTCTTCATAGTTTCCTACCTTTGATCAATCTTTTGCCTCTTGGTAACGGGCCATGAATTCGCTGAGCCAGGCGGATGGGTGGTCTCCCTGTGATTCGCGCAACCTATCCGCGAATCGCACCGTGTTGGCGCGTCCCGACAGGACGGCGACATATTCGCGCATTTCCCGCAGATCAAATTCGCAGATGACGCTTCCGCTCTCTCGTTTAAGCAGAAACTTCCGATTACCTACCGCCATGTCTTCACGGATCGCCTGAAATTCCTTTTCAGTGCATTTCAGTCCATCGACATATGCCGATCGGTCTGCGGTAGGCGACGGATAGAAGATCTTCGTCATACATTGCGCAACCAGGCTGGCGCCTAACTGCGATTCCAGAACATGCTCAGGTTGCTGGGTTGCCAGTATTAGCATCCCGTTGTTTTTGCGAACGGTAAGCAGGAATTTGTCGACCACAGCCGAAAATTTAGGGTTTAACAGATAGGCGCGAAACTCATCGCAACTCATCACAAACCGGCGGCCATCGACCATGGCTCCAATTCGGTGTAGGAGATATGCTGCGGCGGGAGCGCATACTTCCTCATATTCGAGAAGATGCGTCATATCGAAACCAGTAATCGAAGGATCCAATTTTACTTCGTCAAGCTCGCCGTCGAATGCCCAGCCCAGTGCATTGCCTCGGCACCAGCGTTCGAGTCGCGCTCCCGCGCCTTCGGCAGGCCCATGCAACAGAAATTCACGTAATCCCGCGATAGACCGCATATGGGGATCAAATGAGAGCTGTCGATGAATGCCCCGCACTAGACGGCGATTCTCTTCCGGAGAAATTCCTCCACGGCCATCGCTCTCAATGAGCGCGACGATCCATTCGCACAGAAAATCGTGTGAGGATGCCGTATTTTCCAGACCACGCAACGGCGCCAATCCGCTAGGCGCTCCTCTGCGGAGTGCCAAATATGTTCCTCCAGTGGCGCGGACCAGCAACTCACCCCCACGGTCCTTGTCGAAGAAGACAACCGCACCTCCGCGATCAACCATGCTTTGCTCGAGCATGGCGAGGATAAAGGTCATGAGCGTCGTTTTGCCCCTTCCGATAGGGCCAAATATCGCCGTCATGCCGACATCGTGCTCATGCGGAATGTAGTCGAAGGGCGTTCCACCATTAGTGCGAAAGCGCGCAATCGCGTTGCCCCAGTGACCTGAGCTCGACCCCTCGGGAAAACTTTCGAAGGAGACTAAACCAGCGAAGTTGCGCGAAGTGATTGCGCCTGGACGTGTGCGCCACTTATAGTTTCCCGGCAGCTGCGACCAATAGGCCGCTTCCATGCCGATGCCTTCTTGGACAACAACGGCTCCCGCATCCGCCAATCGCGTCCGGGCCCGAGCACCTCTGTCGGCAAGACTATTGAGATCGTTTGCGTATATGCAAAGGCTCAAATGATGTGACCCCATAACGAATTCGTTGCTCGCCAGTGCGTCCTCCGCCTCGGATAATTTGTTGATTTGGGTAACGGCTTTATCGCCAGAACTCATCATTTGGCTCGACTTGAGGCTGAGCTTCGCGTGCGCTTGCGCGCGAGTCAGGAACGAGAAGCTCTGCGTCAGAACAAGTGGAAAATCGAGAGACAATAGGGTATTGAGCATGCCCGGTCGCGTCCTTGCCGGGTATTCGCGAAACGAGTAGATAGATCCAACATAACTGTCCTTTGGCGTTCGGATCTCGAGCCCTCGCTTGCCGCAAATGACTCTGTCGGTATAGATCGAAGCGCCCAGTGAGCCGCTGACGACCGGAACCGGCGTGAATCGACCAGTCATTATTAGCCGCAGCGCTTCTCCAACCTCCGTGAAAAGTACGTCTTGCTTCTCACGAACGCCAAGCCGACGCAGGCCGTACGCTTCGAGAGCATCAGCGACAACATGCCAAAGATCTTCCAAGTTCCTGATTTGACTTGTTAGATCGTTTTCCTTTTTCCTATGGAGTTTGCTGAACCTCCTCCTGACTTTGCCAAGCGCCGCTCGGGGGAACACGATTAGCGTAAGGAAGTGGTCGTTGCGAAGGAGTTGGCCGGAGAGCACCCTCTGCTCAAAAGCTTCGCTTAGGCTCGCGGAGAAAGCGCTACGGAAGTGTCGCGGCGCCGATGGTGGCACATCGTCGTGACGTACGAGGTGAGCATATATTGACACATGATCATCAGCGATATTACGCAACAGCGTGTTAAATGCACGACAACGTGCATTGCGCATTTCAGTATCCTCGAGCTCAAAGGCAACGCCGTTAAGACGCGCCATCGTCATGATCGATCCATCTTCGAGAAGGACGATATGGTCGCTGAGGTGCCCAACGTAGGGGAGATAGACCTCACCGGATCTTTCGGTCGTGCCACTTGCGCCGAGCATTAGGCCATTCCTCTCCCTCGCGTGGGAACCTTGATCGGATTTGGGCTAACGCTTGCGCCGCCCCAAATCAGACCATCAACGCTCCTTCCTGCCGTCTGCAAAAACAGCAGAACGACGCTGGCCGCATTGTAGTCTCGCTCCACGACGAGCCGCGCCGCGAACCACAAGGGCACGAGAACGACTTCGTAGAGCGGGTTCTGAACGATAACTATGACAAAGCCAGCAAACATCATGAATAGCCCCGCCAATGTCAGCGGCACCCCAAGAAACAATGCGGGCCGTGTCGCCGCCAGGTAAAGGGTCGCTTCTTCTAGATAATCATCCATCAACCACCGCCAGTCAGCGTTTTGCCGAGGAAGCTAGCTCCAAACATGATGACAATGCCGCCGACGACGCCGGCAACGAGACCGAGCGAAGCTCGCCCGAACATCCAAGAGATTCCGATGGCCACAATGCCGAGAACAGCGAGTGACTGGCCGAACGGACCGAGGATAAACGTGCATATGTTGTTAACCATTGTGGCTGGGTCAGTACCGCCACCCGCAGATTGGGCTGCGGCCGGCCCTGAGGAGAAAATGCTCCATCCCATTGCACCGCCCACGCTCGGCGCATAGCCAGACACAATGCGCATCATCGCGTTCGAGATCGAGAGGCGATTCAGATGTACACGGTATCTCTCAAAGCATCGCATTATTGCTGACCTCCTTCATTTAAGTCGAATAAGAGTTGATTGTTGTCTTCGGATTTGCGGTTGTCCGGTTCTGGCGGCGGTGGCGGACCAGATGAACCGCCAGCCCCGCCCTCCGGAGAACGGCGCTTGTATGAACCCCAAACATCCCATGTTTCTTCGGATCTCGCTTTCTCACGATCGTCTTTTTGACGCTCGGTTAACGGAGGGATGAGCTGTTGAGCGGCCGTTTCAACTTTTCGCACGTAGCCGTTCGCAAAACCGTGCGTGAAATCACCGGTGTTGTAGGCGGAGATTGCCCGGCGAAGCGCCAATTGCTCTTCGTCGGCCGTTTCGCCCCCAGCATACCGACGAGCAAGCAAGTTTGCGGCGGCAGACAATGACGTGCACGCTTGAAGGGCACCGCCAGGTGTCAGACCGAGCGCGGAAAAATTCCGAGAATTGATCTGCATGAGGCCAACATCCAGCGAATGCCGCGCGTCGAGACGGTCCATCACGACCTGCGTTGCTTGTGCGTGATTCTGCCAGTGAAGCGTTTCGCCTGTGGTATTGTCATGTACCGTAAGCGGATCAAAGAGGCTCTCGACCTTAGCAATCGCCGCAAGGGTAGATGGCGCAACTGATGGCGCGCATTCGCGGGCAAAATAATCGAACTCGGCAAATGAGAGTGGCGCCGCTTCGCTCGACGAACACACGGAGGCCAATAAGACGATCGACAGTGGCCCCGTTGCCCTGAACATTCCTTATCTCCCCAATCGATAACCAACACAGCCCTTCGGTTGGAAGAGATGCGCCATTTGATGTTCACGATCATCGGGTGGGTTGGTTACTCTAGGATTTTTGATTTCTTCTTTTCGATTTCATTTGAAGCGAGAACTCCTTTTCAAGGTATTAGGCACGCGACGGCAAAAGACGGCACCCCTGAGACAATGGCGACGATCTAATCCCACCGACGTAAGATCTCGTACCGTACCGTGAGGGTAGTCTTCGGACGCAATGCCAAACACGGGAAATGCTGATTTAAGGGCCAGATCAGGGTATGAGACCGGTGCACACCACTCATGCAGATTGAGAAATTGCTCCCCTTAGAGAGATGACACTCAACCACGGTCTCATGACCCTTTCCGATCGCATTGCTCGACTGCATGTCCAACTTAACGGGATGGAACCAGTGATCTGGCGCAGGGTCGAGGTGCCACTTAACTTGAGCCTAAAGGATCTACACGACGTCATTCGGGCTCTGATGTTGTTCGAGGACTATCATCTCTTCGAATTTGAGGCTGGTGGTAGACGATATGATGTGTCGGATCCTGATGACGCATACACCCGAAAGACTAATGCCGCTCGGAACGTTCGCATTGGAGCACTGGTCGATCGCGGTGTCTCGACCGTCACCTATACCTACAACTTCGGTGATGACTGGCAGCACTCCATCAATGCAAGCCATCGAGGACGGTAATCCAGCCCTTGAATATCCGCGCTTCCTCGTTGGTGAGCACAGGGCGCCGCCGGACGATGATTGGCGGAACATCCGGCTTTGCGGAGTTCCTGGACGCAATGACTAAGCCGCGGCACCCCATGGCAGGCACGCCTCCTCAGCGTCGCCAGCTTGAGCGCTGGTGTGGCGGCCGCTTTGATCCCGCCGACATCAGCATCGATATCGTCGAGGCCGTGTCGCGAACCACGTTCGGCGTCGAACCTTGTAAAGGGGCTTTTCGAAAAGTCAGCACCGACAACGTTGATCACACCTCCGGAGAACTCGGCATTCAATGTGAGTTATCGCAACTCGATACCTCATGGCATCATCGCCCCAGGTACATAGACGCGATGCCCAATAAGGGCGAAGACTTTTGCGAATTACGTCATCCAAAAGTTCGCTACTTGTCCCCCCAGGACGATGGTGGGACGTCCGAGCTTAGCGAACGGCTCGCCTTTTACCGAAAAGATTTCAGCAATCGTCGCCCGTTTTCCGGTCCCAGCAGCCGCCCGAACTATCTGCAGAAAACGACCGCGACAAACCATTACTAGCGCGCCCTGATCACTTGGATTGTACTATTGATCTGGTTATGTAATCTCATATCGAGCCGCGCCGAACAGATGTTCGGATTGCCCTCGTTCAAATTTGTCAACTCTATGTTTTGATTTTAGTGTGAATCGCATGCGCCATCGTTCTGGAAGATATAGGCTTGGGCAGAAAAAGTTCAGTTGTCATGTCATCCCTTGAAAGGGACATGTTAAGGTCATTTCCTCCAGTGATGATATACGCGGTCTTCAACGCCGCATGCAAAGCGGTTTCACTCTGATTGATGGGAAGGGACGAATGGTCAACCAGAACCAGATCGGCTTGTTTGCCTTTTGAAATCCATTCACGAAACTCCTCAAATGCCCTAAAACCCACCGGTTCATAACCCAGAGCGGCAATCTTGTCTTCGTACACTTCCCTCAAGACGGGATCGGGTTCAACTAGTGCCACAGTCTCCCCGCTCCCGCGCGGTGTTTTACCGCGGCCAAAAAACGTGTCGGGGCTGACTGGCTCCTTAGAGGAAGGGGGTAGATAAATGTCAAAGCGCGTCCCTCGCCCGATAGTTGAGGTAACGTCGATGTATCCCGCAAGCCCGTTGATATGGCCATGCACGGTAGCGAGGCCCAGGCCAGTACCGCCGCTGCGAGCACGTGTTGTAAAGAAAGGCTCGAAAATGTGGGGTAGTACGTCCTCGGCAATGCCTTCACCGTTGTCGCTGACAGAAAGGAGAACGTAGTCGCCGGCTGGCATAACACCATGCGCCAGTATTTTCTGTCTCGATACAAAAGTTCGGCCAACTATGATGTCGATTTGTCCATCGTCTGTGACGGCCTGGGAAGCGTTCTTGCAAAGATTCATAAGCATCTGCTGAAGCTCAAGCGGGCTTCCTTCGATCACGCTCTGCTTGTCATCAAACTTGAAATTAATATCGATGCTACCCTGCAATGCAACGCGTAACAAAGGAGCGATTTCCATCACTAGATCTGAGACACTAAACGGCTTTGTCACGCATTCTAGCTTTCGGCTCAGCGTCAAGATCTGATCGATAATGAGCCTGGCTCTGTCGCCCGACGAAATGATATAGTCAATGTATCTCCGGATGACAGATGATCGAGGCACCGTGTTTTGCGCCATTTCGGCGTGCCCGAGGATTGCCCCCAAAATGTTGTTGAATTCATGCGCTATTCCACCGGCAAGTGTGCCAACTGCCTGAAGGCGTTCCGCATGCTCCAATCGCCTCTCCAGAATATCGCATTCGGTCTGCTTGCGGCGAACATCGATGTAATGGCAGAGGCAGGCGGTAGCGAGCTCAAGAAGCTGAATTTCACCCGGAGAAGGTCGCAGACGATAGCTTTGGTAACTTAGCGAACAAATCGCTATCAGTTGATCCGTGGATTTGTGCGCCAGCAATATCGAAAGGCCTGGAATCTCCGGAGAAAAGCAGCCGACGTTTTGGGTCGACATGATGCGAAACACCGACGCACGTTCGTCCGCTTTGGCAAAAGAAACCATTTCGCGTAGCGCCACATCTTTCCAGACAGGCTCGGGCAGCTTCGCAGTGAAGCTCTCGACGACCCACCTATCACCATGTTCCACCAATGCTAACGCACATGAATCGGCATTAAAGAAGCGCCGAATAATTCCAAGCGCAGCTTGCGCGGATGACGTGGTGGCCCCACCACCTTCAAAGCAAACGCCAATCTCTTTGATTAGCTCTTCGTAATCCAAACGCCGCGCTAACCAATCCGTTTTCCGGCGCAGCCGATAGACCAGTGAGATCATGTAGATGCAAAGGCCCACCGAAACGGAACCCAAGAAGATCCTTGCCCGCTGCTCTCTCGCGTTTTGTAAGCTATAGGCCTCCAAACACTTACGCTGCAACCTTTCAGCAATCTCAGCGGTGTCAGAGGTCTGAATCATGTTTACCGCATCGTTCACCCGGGGCAGAAGCGACAAGACAATGCGACCCTCACGTATAAGTATACGCGCCGGAGCTTCATCCCCATCGCGTGAATTTTGGAGCCTATCGAGTTCCTGACTGATCTCCGCTGAAAGAGCTGCGCTTGGCTGACGCATAAACTGCAGCATCAGGCTGGCCAATTCGATCGGTTTTTCGACCGCCCGATCCGTCGACGGCATTCTGGGAGGAATACTCAGCGCACGAGTGAAGCTGGCCAGTGAATCTTGCAGGAGCACGTTTTGCGTTCCGAACGCTGCGACCGCCGCGTCGGTCGTATCCACAGACACCTTTAGCTGGCCTAGCAGTTGAGAGAAATCGTTGCCGCTCACAAGATGGGATTGTTCAAATAGTCGCTTCAAATTTTCGAGGTTCTTCCGCAAAGCTCCCAACCTGGAGATAATGGGCCGGTAGTTCGCCACCAAACCAGCGTGAGCGCCGAGTACATCCCGCTGCAGCGAGGCACTGTCGATGTTAATTCCGCGCAATTGGGTCAGGATTGCCCGATTGGTTTCGTTGTCCTGCCAGCACTGAATTGCCACTAAGGCAAAAATCATTGCGGCAACTATCAGGGCCAGGATAGACCAAGGCTTGGCGCCTTGCTTGAAATCTTGCCGAGTCGGCGAAAACCTTCCGTTCATCCGCACTTACTTCCTCGTGCCAACGCTCCCACTCCGGCGGCGCATAGGCCGCACGGTAGGCTTTGTAAATGGGGTTGAAATCACAAACGTCGACTCAGTTTGTTTCAATTGAAACACAACCTTGGCTATGGCTTCTCCTGGCTGCCGAGGTGCTCTTTGACTCCGCGGTGGCTCATAGGATCGAATTGGTCAAATGTCGGGGTTTGCATCGAGAAAAAATGAAATCGTCGAGATAACCAAGAGCCTGATCATGCGTCGACAGGGCAAATTGCTATGCTACGAGCGGCGAGTAATGTCGTGGCGGGGCGGCGAAACAAAGTGGTGTCCATAGCGCTCCAAAGGCTGTCGTCTACGAAAGAGCGAGGACATCGGCGATATTTGAAACCCAACTGGCTATTTCATGTGCATATCAATGAAATATTCTTCAGACGCATTTTCGTTTTAGGTCACCCGCAGCAGCACGCAACGTCAGAAACGCAGAGTTACAAATGTAGCGCGATACGGCGCCCAATCCTGACCAATTGCCATAACTTATGGCAGGCTAATTGGGTTACGCTTGAAACCAATCTGCGCTCCCCTGTAATCATCATACTGCAGATGGGCTGCACATATCATCGGTAGGCTTACACAAGGAGTACGATGACATGGAACACCAAAAGAAAACAGACAAGCGGCGCAGCGACTTACACCTGCGATTGGTAACCATCGACGGCGTATCCCTACCCAGCCTACAATTGTTACCCGACCATCAGCCGCGTCCCACGTCAACGAAGAGATCCTTTTTCGAACAATTGCTCCTCGATTTTGCTTTTGGCTCCGAACTATTTTATCCGATCCAGCTATACGAGCATCTCGCAGTGAGCGAGGGGGAGGACAAGGAGCGCCAGCTCGGCATGTAAGAATAACGGTCGGTGGACTTGGGAAAATTCCAACCGGCCGCCACGCCCTGGTTTGAAACCCAACTCTATTGGATTTTCATATGTCATCATGAAATTTGTCGCGACGCGGACGAAAAATTAACGTGGTATCAATGTCACCAGCGCTGGCAAATCCACCCATAGGCCCGCGAGCGGGTGGCATACCATGGACGACATCGATGCGACGCAAGCAAAGGACGGTTTGGGTACGGAGGCTTCAACGGTTGCGAACCTTTACGGCCGGGACATCGAAAGCTAGTAAAAAAGTCGATGGGAACCTTAACGGGCATATAATGGGTAGCCGCCGGCATCGTATAACGACAAGACCGCTCTTCCCTCGGCGTCGCCGACGAGGCCGGCTTGGCGCACTCCGCTTCCGCTGGGGTTGGCAGTGAAGTTTTTCAGGCACCGATCCGAGATGGTATTCCTGCCCTGATCGAGCTCGGCCGGCTGCTAGATTACCGAGCAGATTCTCCGGGGGCAATCAAATCACTCTGAAGCGAAGAAACTCAATCCACGACTGATTGCGCAATTGTAGACCAAACTGGTACCTTTTCGCTCATAGCTTGGCATTTTGAATACGACCATGGTGAGTTCGGCATTGCCATCCAACCTGATGTGATAGCGAAGAAATTGAAGAATGGGCTCACCGTCACGATCAATCGTAAAGTGCTGGTCGGCAAACGCAAGGGTGCCGTCAGCTGTGATCCTGTACCCCTCTATTCGGATGCCTCCACGCGTCTTCGTCGGCGGTGTAACGCCGTTCGCGGGAGTGCATAAACTTAAGTCAATCGCGACACTCACCGGCTTGCCAGTTGTCAGGGCGAGCTCAATCTCGGGAAAAGTCGCGAGCACATGAAGATCGTTGGCAGCATTCACCGCTGTAGCCAAGAGTACCCCGAACAAGGTTGGGACGATATGCTTCATAGCTGATCCATTTTAGAACGAGTAAAAGAATTGAGAGCATCACGATACCAAGGAATGGAGATTGCGCGCAGCGCTGAGAAGGTCGATTCTACTACCAGATCCCGTCTTGCAGTCGTTCCGCCAGCCTAATGAGAAGGAATTCTCAGTAGGGACGAAGACTTCACTGGGATGGGTTCTTTCGACATTTTCACCGGTTTCTTTCGGCGTGAAGGATTGAGGGCGAAGGATCCTCGATAAAGCTCCGAGCGCCATCGGCGATCCATACTCCAAACCGCACGCAACCTGCAGCTTCGGTACATTATGGATCCTTCGATGGTAAGAAGCGCAACCGCAAAGTCGTCGGTTAGCAGGCGGCTCGGTTGCGCTGCCACCGTTGTTAGAATTTTCACACCCGCATATGTTTCGTTTATTTGCCCACACTCACGGGGCTCCGAAACCTTTCTTTTTCCCAAGGCGACCATCGGCAAAAATCGGCTCCAACAGGTACACTCTACATGCACCTGTCAAACGACATCCGGAACTGGGCCAGGGGCGACGACGCCAAACCTGATGCCGTGGAGCGACGCAAGCAGCGCCGTCGATCCAGGAAATTATCGCGATAATCCGGACCGACTTCTGTCACGCGAAGAAGCATCTAGCTCGGCCTTTGTACGAGTGTAGGCATCATTAATATTTTTCTCAAAGCTTTCGTTGGCCGTTAGAAGTCCGATAGCAGTTGGTCCCCCTCTTGCTACGGACGCGCTATACCTTTCGATTGCTTCAATTGCTGCGTCTACAGCTCTGACTTCCGGCTCCGCCGCATCCCTATATCTTCTGGGATTTGCATCCATTGCTTTTTGAACCTCGAAATCCTCAGTGGCTCGGCGAAACAGGGGAGATAGTCGCGGACGATCATTCCTCTCTTGTTGTATTCGAGCTTGTTGGTCCGCATTCAGGTACTTTTCGCCTTGGATCAGCACGTCGGCCGCAGGGCATTTCTGGCCCATATTCCAAGTCAGAGGAGGATCCAGATGCAAAATTTCGATGGAGCGTTCGATGAGGCGTGTCTTGTTAACTTCGCCAAGATCATCCAGATGCTTTATGACGCTGAGAATCGCATCGCATTGAGCAGATTCTGGCAAGTTGAGAATATTGACGACAAATCTCGATTTTCCCGCTTCAGATTGGAATTTAAGAATTGATCCGACGGCTCGCGTTCTAGCTGTCGGAGAAGGTCTGTTCACTTCCCACTCAGGCAATTGATCTCCAGGAATGACCGTATCGAACACGGCTTTGGCAGAAGCGCCAATTCGCTTCATGCGAGCGTGATATTTTCCGACAGGATCACTTCCAACGGCTTCGCGACCTACCCGCCCTGCACGCTCCAGGCTTCCGAGATTCCGTGCCGTTTCCACCGGGTCCGGCGTGGGAATATAAGTCGCAACCTTAGCCCAAAGCTCGGAAGGCAACCCTGTGCTTGCCGAAATGGAACGGACTTCTGCATGAGAAGCACCAGGTTCGTCATTGAAGTTTCGTTGGCTGGGTTCCATTATCCAAACTCCTTTTCCCTAAATCATCCGAAGCCTACTTCGATAAAGAACGAGTCTCAATTTTTATTGTATTATTTTTGTAATGTACAACTTATAATTTAGTCCAATGATATGGGTACAGGCTTGGGATCTAAATCCACAAATGACTGGGGTGACCCGCTCGTAAGAATGTCTAACTTAAGATTGCAAGCGTTCTACAACCCCAAGGCATATCGTTTCAGGAGTCCTTTGTTCAGCGTGTTGAGGTCAAGCGCTTTTGAGCTTTCAGCTTCTCGACAGTTCGACGTCTCTCGCGGGCCCTCGCTTCTCTTCGGGATCGGCGCATGCCCTCCCAGCATGGGATCAGTAGAATGAGATGGCCCAAATCTGTTGCGCGTTCTGACTGCGGTGAAGCGATCGACAGAAGAGCCCAGCGAGCTCACCTCATCCATCGTCCCGCAGGGGCGCCTTTCCACCGGTTAGCGGAATCTTTCCAGACTCCTCTCAGACAGACGCAGGCATATTCGCCCATTTCCAACGGAATTCTGTTCCGTCGCGCCACATGCGGTGCGTGATCACAGCAAGGCGGCGCGCCAGCGCGACAATCGGTTTTTGCCGGCCGCGTCGCTTGGCAACCTGCATGGCCCAGGCTTTGAGCCAGGACCATCTCTGGGACCCCGTCGCAGCATGACTTGTGCGGCCTCATACAGCAGCACTCGCATGGCTTCATCGCCGCGAACTGGGGTCAATCCGAGGGATGGCCCAACGGCTTTCGAATTCTTGAAGCGGGCAGGAACGTCGATCGTGCTCATAAAGCGAGCGACGTAACCGGGCCGACACCAGGAACCGTCATTAAACGTCTGCAGATCGCATTACCCTTGGCGATTTCTGACACTTTCCGATGTAGGCGGGAAAACTCTTCACGCAGCTTTTGCCTGGTGGTGAGGAGCGCGGCCATGATCTCCGCCAGATCGGGAATGTCTTCTGTGAGCTCGCGGACCCTATCCTCGAGATCGGCCGTCCCAACTAAACCAACTTTGAGCTCAAAATTGCGCAAGCGGCCGCGAATGTCATTCGCGATGTCAATTGCTTTCTCCTGCAGAAGCTTGCGCGCAGTTTGCAGCGCGCACCGCTTCTGACTCGTTAATTTCTTCACATGGCCGGGCGGAACAGGTCAATTATGCGCGGCGCTATTTAACATTGCGGTCTGATTACCGCTGTTGATATTAGGCTATAGACTGCTGCTGTAATTCAAAGAGCCAACCCGAAATAGCCGCATCGGACGACTTAGGTGTGATGCGACAGAAGCTACCGATCATATCAGCGTAACTGGAAGATTAATCGGTCCGCGGAAGCCAAAACCGCGCCACTGCACCGCGTCCGGGTTAGGCAGCGCCATATTCGGAAAGCGCTCAAGCAGCATGGGCAACATGATTGCCCCAACGGTTTGACGCGAGATTTGCGCACCGGCACAGTGATGCGGTCCTGAACCGAAGGACTGATGCGCGTTCCCATTGCGGAAGGCATTGAAGCGCTCTCCGTCCTCAAAGACATCCTCATCTCGATTGGCAGAGGCTTGGATGGTCATCACGGTATCGCCCTTCGGTATGAGAAAACCACGAATTTCCGTGTCCTCCAGCACGAGGCGCGAACTCGCCTGGATCGGCGCAACCCAGCGCACTCCCTCCTCGAAGACCTGCCCCCAGCATTGCTGCCTCTTTACCTCTTCGAATTGTTCGGGATTGGTCAGCAATCCATAGACAATCGTGCCGAGAGCATCGCGAGGCTCATTGATCCCTCCGCCGATGGCGATCTTAATGTTGGCATATATCTGGCTCATGGGTATGGGATCGGGCGCGTTCACCATGATCGCGAAAGCCGACGGGTTCGGCTCCGCCCGGTGCTTTTCGACAAGGATATCGAATAGCCTGTCCATCTCCGCATTGGCTTCGTCCGACCGCTCGAAGGGCTCGGGACGCCATCCGAAGTTGCCCGCCCCGTCAATGAGCCGCTGCGACCAACGTATCATCTCCGCGTCGGATGCTTCGCAAATTCCAAGGATATGAGCCAGGATGCGGGCGGCCACCGGGCCGCAGATTTCCGCAAATAGATCTACGGTGTCGCCGCGCGGAAGGCGATCAAGATAGTCATTCACGATGTCCCGATAGATCGGCGCCCAGTGCTCCGCGATCGTCTTGGGGGCGAAGGCCTTGGCCATGGCCATTCTTTCGCGGACGTGTTCCGCTCCATCCTTACGCATCAGAGTATGGGCCTGAAAGGCCGGCTTCATCGGTGTGCTGGGGTCATTAGAACTGAAGCGCGCGGGATCATCCTTCACCATCTTGGTATCGGAGGCCTTAGTCAAAAACGTCCGCTTCACCGAGGCGACACGCACCACCGGGGTCTGCGCGCGCATTCGGCGATAAATCGGATAGGGATCAAGCGTAAGGTCGTCGATCGTCGTTACACCATCCACTGGCGCCAATTGCATGAGAATCCTCCCAATTCATCTAAGACAGAGCGTGACACGCCATCCTTCCGCCGAGCGAGCAGCGCGGATTGAGCTCACTGGTCGAGACTCAACTTCACCGTCATTCCCGTGGCCCGCCGTACACCGCCGTGACCCATCATCCGTGGCGAGTCACCCGTCACGGCAAGATTCGGCGCGCGGCGCAAAATGGTTCTAAGTCCTTCTTGCAATTCAACCCGCGCCAGAGCCTCGCCGAGGCACCGGTGTACACCCGCACCAAATCCGAGGTGCCAACGCATTTGTTTACGCGCTACGTCAAAAAGCTCCGGACGCTCGTAGTGTCTCTCATCCCTGAGGCCGGACATGATACTTAGGGCTAGGAGACTTCCCTTTGGCAACACATACCCATCCAGATCAATATCTTCGAGCGCTAGCCGCGGGAAAGACCCAACTGGTGGCTCGAAACGGAGGCCTTCCTCGACTGCGGCTGCGACGCCGGACTGATCGCGACATAGCGAGGACCAGATAGCAGGATTTTGCAGCAAAAGAGCCGTCAACATCACCATCGCGGTACGCGTTGTATCGCTTCCGGCGAGGATGAGAAGAACCAATTGCATGATCTCTTCGATGGGTGACAGCGTTCCTTCTTCTCGCACCGCTTTCAAGTAGCTCGAGAGGAAGTCGTCACTTATACGACGGCTGCTGTCCGCTACCGCTGCCCGAACATAGTCTTGGAGCTCGATGGCAGAAGCTTCAATCTCCGCGAAATCCTCTTTTCGCCATGAAGGACTCAAGCAGCGTGAAACTTTATAAACAAGTTGCGTGAAGTAAGGCGCATCCTCAGATGGCAAGCCAAGCACACTTGCGATGGTTAGAGCAGGCAATTTCGAAGCATACATTTCAGCAAAGTCAAAATCCTCAACTTTCTGCAAATCGTCCCACAAATGCTCCGTTATTTTCATGATCTCCGGGCGCAGTGCCTCAATCATCCGGAATGCGAAGGTCTTCGTAAAGGCTGAGCGCCGTTTCGAATGTGCCTCGCCATTCGAAAAAAGCATGCTATAGCGGATAAAGTCGAAGACGGCACCGCCTTCGACGCCACGAGACAACATGAGTTCTGTTTCTATTTGCCTGGTACGTGGATCGGTGCCCAGCAGAATGATATCATCCGCACGGAGAACCAGAAAGACGCCGTCCTCTCGTCGAAGGAACGGGCGCCGAGGTCGCCATTCTGCGAAGAGTTCATGACCTTCAGCATCAAGCCTGCTTACAGGAACAGCGCCAGGATCGAGCTGCGTAACGTCTCTAGACTGCTGCCCGGTCTGGGGATTGTTGGAGGACCCGTTTGCGATCATTGTAACACACTTTCAGCAATGACAATCTAAGGAAGGCATAAAAGATACAGAAGTTCAAAGCCTTGGCTTTAGGGGGTTACGTTCAGCTCAAGGTAGCAACAAAGGATGTGCCTACATATTTGAATATGGTTTCATCTGTAATATGATCAAATTTATCCTTCAGCTGCGGTATCCTCATATAGAGACCGCCGATGGGAAATAGCCGTCCGAATGTCGGCGTATGGGCTAAATGCCATCATTGAAGGCAGTCTCTGCAATTGGCCATCGCAGACATGACGGTTACCGCCTCATCGCTCGGTACATCCTGATTATCATCCTGAATATGGACCTTGTTGAAATTTGCGAAGGGTGTGGAGCTCGTCATAGATGCCTGCCCCGAGCTCGTCGAGCAGCCCATATTTGCGCATCACATCGATGATGTTGTTGAGCTTGTCTATCTTTTTGCCTTCGATTTCCTGCCGGTCGGCTTCGTCGATGTTAGGGACGCCTTCGCGATAGAAATTCTGCGCGCGGTAGATGATTTGGCCCAGCGCGGCCTCGAGAATGGCCCCGACCTGCACCATCACGAGCTTATTCAAGCCGCCGCCGCCATTATGGTCACAGAGCGAGCGCAGAACGCCAGCGTTGTAAACAAGGTTGTCCCCAACCTTGAAATCGCCAATGAAGTTTGACGGTATTTCGACCACAATGTCTACTTCCTTAATTATGGAGCGGCTCGTTGCGCCGGACGCGGTTGAACGCGATTTCTCACCTGATCGTAAATTCTCAGCTCGCCAGGCATTTCCAGGGTAACCGCAAGACCGAACGGAACCAATTCGTCAACGGCGCCGGCGGGATCGGGTTCTCTTTGAATTTTCAATCGCAAGCTCATACCGTCGGCGACGACCGCGGCTTGAGCCCCGCTCCACACCCGCGTAAAGACGGTTCCGCGATTGGTCTGGTTTCCATCTGGTTGCCATGCGTCAGCGGAAACACCAAGACCCGCGATCTCGGCCGGATCGAGGATCTTCATCCTAACAGCGCGATAGGATTTCCGACCGGGCACGACCGGTGTGAACCAAGCCAATGTAGCAGAAACCGAGTGAGCGCGTGCCTGTCCGCCGATCGCCGCCGGTATCGGCACCAGCACATCGACGCTGCGCTCCCTCCCGAGCGAACCAACACACCAGAAGGTGGCACGGTCCGCGGCACAGGCGACGGCATCGTCGCTGTCGAACAGGCCATATCCGAGGAAGCGGCGAATGTTGTCCTTTTGACGTGGAGCCTGACCCTGGCCGAACGGCCCTAGTAGCTCTTTGACCAAGCCAGCCGCCGCATTCGGCCAGCGCGCTGGGTGCACAAGCAGAGCCTTGATGAGAATAGCTCGTTGTGTATTCGTCAGCTGCAGAAATTCCTGACCATAGGCCGCCTCCAAAGCATCGTGGATGCGATGTGCCGTTCGGGAAGCAAGTGCCGTTGCTGCGCTCGTCCCATTTGTGAACCCTTCGGCATTCTCAAGGCCAGGGCGTGGCGGTGCGGCAACTTTGAGGCCCGCTCCTCGACTTGCGCCCGCAGGTGCGACCGTGATGCTCTCCGCGCTGGCGACGACGCGGAGGTGCTCTCGTGCGCCCGGCATAAGTATATCTGGCTTAACGGAGCCTGCGAATCCAGGCCCTAGCGCGCTGGACGGGTTCGCAATGTCGAGTTCGGAATAGGGGTTTACGTTAACGCGTGCCAAGGCTCGCTCAGCGGTCGGCACCCAATCCAGGTTTCGAGCGCCGATGGTCAAGCCGTTGATCGTTTCGGACGGGGAGAGCAATCGACGGTCGGCGACAACTGCCGCAACCGCGTTGATCACGCCGCGCGCGCGCTGATCGGCGTTGGCATCCTCGAACGCGACCCTGTTTGCAAAGGCCGCGACGGGGAATTGTGTCGTTATATTGCCCGCGCTGACGAGGAAAAGGATACCGAAGCGATATGCCAGCCTGTCGAGAAGTCTCGCCCAGGGCGACAGCTGACCGTAGAATGGGCGCCGGACATTTCCAAGCGAGATATTGATGATGATCACATGTGGAGCCGAGGGTTGATTGCCCGCGCGCATTCGGATGACAGCCTGATAGATCAAATCGATGATCAGCCTGTCCGGCGGAAAGCGGTCGTTGTCGCCGAGAACAGGAACGCAGTGAACCTGACGAGGCAGCGGCGGCTCCGGCTTGTTGCGATCCCCGTGAACTAAAAGGGAGGCCATGGCCGACCCGTGATATCGTTGCGCCACGACAGCGCCGGGCTCAAGCCCGAAATGGTCCTCCACACTCAAATAGGGCTGCAGCAGCGGGTGACCCGCGACCGGGACACCATCGAGAAGCGCAAGGATAGGGTCGACGGTGACAGGTCCCATCGCCGGCGCAGGAGCAGCCGGCACAATATCATTGGCGTCAATTTCCGCGACGACGCTCTGCGGGCGAATGTGCATGATCGGCTCGACACCGGCCAGGCTGGCGGGAGACTGTTCCACGACCATCCGAATTGCTGCCACTGGCAATTCGGCAAGGATGGCGTGGTAGGCAATGTCATCCAGTCTGGCGCGACTGAGAAGTCGGCCACCACTCTGCCCGATCGCCTCCACGACCATCGCTTCACTGATCGCGCCTGCGTCAGGAGACGCGCGGAACACCAGTTCGATTTCAAGAGGAACAAGCTCGTCGTCGGCCCGACCTTCGATCTCCTCAGTCAGGACATCTGCGTCCAATCGCTGGACGCGATCGGTAGGACCCCAAACACGAAGGTCGCGAAGACAGGCAAAGACGTCGCGCCATGGTGTAAAGCCCTGTGGTAACACTCGGCCCGCCACCCAGGTTCGCCATAGCGACTCTATCTGCCTCAGTGCCCGCAAATCCGGTACAAGCAAGTAGGCAACGGGTGCCTTGTCCTCATCGCCCGGCAACTCTTCCTCGTCGATAAGTTCGAGGCCTGGCACGTTGTTGATTGCCCGTGCAAAGGCGGAAATGCTCCCCTTCACTTCGAATACGAGAAGTCGCTCAGGCGCCAGCGCGGCCGGATCAGCGCGAAGCGCAAGCCCTGCCGGGTCGCGCTGCAGCACGTCGGTAAGACGTTGAAATTTCGCGCCAAATCGCTGGTTCTGGTCAGCGGTTGAGTTTGGTTGAGGGCCGCGTACGACCGCTTGACGGCCGGGTGCTCTTGGCTGCGGAGCGCTCGGATGCAGTCTCAGTATCGGTTTGGTCGGATCGCTCGCCATTCAAAACCTCGGGGCTAACTCTTGTTGCCCAGAGGTCCAGTTCTGAACGAAGTGCATCGTCGATGGAAAGCTCCCCCAAGCCCAATATCTGTCGTCTTCGCACGTTTTGGCAGAAATCCAAAGCCTCTGCAAAACTTACGGTACCCAATTTCGCGGCGATCGATTTCGCCGCAGCCTTAGGCGCATCGGGCCATTGCGAGATAATGTGGTCGAGGAAAACTCCGATCCTCTGCCGGTCCGGGGCCGGGAAAGCCAACCGCATCTGGAAGCGTCGCCAAACTGCCCGGTCCAGCAGCTCGGCGTGGTTGGTTGCGGCGATCACGACGACGTAGCTGGGCAGCTGGTCGAGCTGCATCAGGAGGAACGAGACGACCCGCTTGATTTCGCCGGTCTCGTGGGTATCGCCACGTTCCTTGCCGATCGAGTCGAACTCGTCGAAGAACAGAACGCTCGGCCGTGTACGGACATAGTCGAATAGCTTGCGCAAACGAGCATTCGTCTCGCCGAGGTAGCTTCCGATCAGCGCATCGTATCGGACAACAAAAAACGGTAGCCCGAGTGCCTCCGCCACAGCCTCAGCAAAGGAGGTCTTGCCGTTACCGGGTGGACCGGAGAGCAGAACCCGATGGCGCGGCTCATAGCCATGAGCGCGCAAGACATCGGCGCGAGTATGCTCTTCGATGAGTTGACGGCCGCCCTGCTCCACCGGAAGCGGAAGCATCAGCTGATTGAGCTGAAGTCGCGGCTCGAGTTCGAGTATCGTGTCCTTTCCGGAACCGGCAGGACTGGAGGCGGCCGTCAGCGCGGGTGGCGTGACGGCGACCGTTGATAGAGCGCGCTCGAGTCTATCGGCGACGATGTGATGGTTCTGTGCACGCTCCTCAGCCACCAGGGCTTCCGTTGCGGATTTCAGCATTGCCCGATCGCCGGACGCTCCGGCGCGTACAAGGGAAATGAGGAGGTCGCTTCGTGCCATATCGATCGCGTTTCTGAGGGTTCTGGAGTTAAACTCGCGGTCACGCGAATCGTAACCCAAATAGTTGAAAAAGTCTTCTCCCGCGCACCTCTCGCACTTCTATACATGAAATTCACACCTCGCCAACACACACATGGAAAAGCCCTGTTCTCAATCACTCGCCATGAGTGTAATTTCTAATCCAGCCGCGGGCAGAAATAGCACGCCGTATACCCGGGTTTAACCACGGGTTGGCGGCAGAAGCTTATCGCGGAAAACGCAATTGTTAAGGGGGGCGGCATGACCGCAGTTCGGCTGCTAGAAATTGCGAACTTTCGCGCAATTAAAAAGCTTCGATGGCTGCCAGGACCCGGCGTAAACTGTCTGGTCGGTCCGGGTGACAGCGGGAAGTCGACTATTCTCGACGCGATCGATTTATGCCTCGGCGCGCGGCGATCGTTGTCCTTCACGGATACGGACTTCCACGGGATCGACTTTAATCAGCCTATCCGCATTTCGGTTACCCTTGGCGCCCTCGATGATCCGCTCAAGAACATCGACGCGTATGGCGACTTCCTTGTGGGCTTCAACGCGGTGACGGGAATCGTGGAGGCGGAGCCAGGCGCCGGGCTAGAAACGGCGCTGACCCTGCAACTCACCGTACAGAGCGACCTGGAGCCGGAATGGTCGCTCGTGTCGCCGCGCGCGCAGGCAGCGGGACGAACGCGCAACCTCAGTTGGGCGGATCGCACCCGGATCGCCCCGGCGCGGCTCGGTGGGGCGGGCGACTCACACCTAACGTGGCGGCGTGGCTCGGTGTTGAGCAAAATCACGGAAGGCAAGGCAGATACATCGAGTGAACTGACCCGGCTGGCGCGCGAGATGCGTGATGCTTTTGATCAGGAGAAACTCAAGGAGTTGGAAGGTTCGTTGAAGATCGTCACCGCCGCTGCAGGTGAGATGGGCGTTCCTGTCGGTGCGGCGGTGCAGGCCCTTATCGACGCCGGTTCGATCAGCTTTACGGGCGGGTCGATCTCGCTGCACGACGAGAGCGGTATTCCACTAAGGTCGCTCGGCTTGGGATCGTCGCGTCTCTTGATCGCCGCTTTGCAGCGGAAAGCTGCAGAGAAGGCAACGACCTTCCTGATCGATGAACTGGAATACGGTCTTGAGCCGCACCGCATCATCCGCTTGCTCGGGGCGCTCGGTGCCAAGGAAGAAGTTCCTCCGATGCAGGTGTTCGCGACCAGCCATTCACCAACGACCGTCACCGAACTGAGCGCTCACCAGCTCCACATTGTCCGACATAAGGATCACGAACACGTCGTGACCCGTGCCAGCGACGCAGGGAACGTGCAGGGGACGATCCGGGCTCACGCCCATGCCCTGCTTGCCACCTCCATCGTTGTGTGTGAAGGCGGAAGCGAGATCGGCCTTATGCGCGGGCTGGATCAACATTTTACCGGAACAGGTGAACTATCTCTCGCCGCCTGCGGCGCCACGCTGGTCAACGGCAATGGCGATGAGACGTTCAGCCGCGCCAACGCGTTGCAGTCCCTTGGATACCGCGTCGCCATCCTGCGCGATAGTGACAAAGCCGCGCCTGCAGCCGCGGAAGCAGCTTTCCTCGCCGGCGGAGGGCAGGTTTTCGCCTGGGGCGGGGGGCGGGCGCTTGAGCAGGAGCTGTTTGCTGCCTTGTCCGACGCGTCCGTCGCGCAACTCCTTGAGCTTGCGGTCGAAGCAAAAGATCGCGCACTTATCGACGCGCATATCAAGACGATTTCGAACAGCTCGACGTCGCTGATTGTTCTTGAAACCGACGCTTTGATTAATGGCTTCGATGCCGCCAGCCGAACGCTCCTGGGGAATGCTGCGGCGCGGTTCGGCTGGTTTAAGACCATTACAACCATGGAGACCGCCGGACGGACCATCGTCGGACCTTCCTATGCTGCCGCCAATGCCAGTCTCACGAGTGTAATGGATGGCGTGTTGGATTGGATTGAAGATGGCAGCCGGTGAAATCGACCTGAATGCAATCGGGCGGGGACTTGTCGTAGCGCCTGCTGGCTGTGGGAAGACGCAGCTCATTACGGACGCGCTTGCGCGGCACAGCGGCGCGAAACCGGTTCTGGTGTTGACGCACACCAATGCCGGTGTTGCAGCTCTGCGTGGGCGTCTCGAAAAGGCGGGGGTGAAGCCGAACTCTTATCGATCAGCCACGTTGGATGGTTTTGCCATCCGGCTGATTTCAACATTTCCGCAGCGCGCGGGGCACGATCCGCGGATCATAACCGGTGCCCGGCCGAATTATGAGGCCATCCGAGATGCAGCGGCACGGCTCGCCGCCGCCGGACATGTGAACGACATCCTCGCCGCCAGCTACGAAAGGCTGTTCGTCGACGAGTATCAGGACTGCTCGATCCGGCAGCATGCGCTCGTAGCCTGGCTTGCGCAGAGCCTGCCGACAGCGATCGTCGGAGACCCCTTCCAATCCATCTTCGGCTTCGGGGCCGACCGTCTAGCGGACTGGAATTCAGAGGTTCTGGCGTTCTTCCCGGTCGTCGGGGAACTGACAACTCCGTGGCGTTGGAACAATGCCGGAGCTGCCCAATTGGGCAGTTGGTTGCTTTCTCTCCGGCCCCAACTCGCCAGCGGCGCACCGATCGATCTGCGAATGGCACCGGCTGCAGTTCAGTGGATCGAGCTCGACGGCCGGCGCGATGATACGCTTCGTCTCGCGGCGGCCGCGGTACAAGTCCCTGGCGACGCGAAGGTGCTTATTATCGGCGACAGCACCGACCCGGCTGGACAGCGCCGCTTCGCACGTCAGGTCGACGGTGCCGTCACTGTGGAGGCCGTAGACTTGCGTGACCTCATTGATTTTGGCGCTGCCTTCGATGTCAGCCGCCCGGAAGCGCTGTCAGTGGCTGCCGGATTTGCAGAAAATCTGATGAGCAATTTTTCAGCCGATGACCTTGTGCGGTCGATCACTGCCGCCCGGGCGGGCAGCCTTGGCCGTGCCTTGTCCGACATGGAACAGGCGGCCGTTGTGTTCGAGCAGGAGCGAACGCTCAGCGCGGTTGCAGACCTTTTGGTGTCTATCAACAGGGCGGGTGGGGTGCGGTGTTATCGTCCGGCGGTGCTTGCCGCAGCACAGCGCGCCCTGCAGCTCGCCGCCTCCCCAGGGGGACCATCCTTCCGGGAGGCGACTGTTGCGATCCGCGAGCAGTCGCGGTTGGTCGGGCGGCCGCTTGCCAGACGCTCCGTCGGCAGCACCTTGTTACTCAAGGGCCTTGAAGCCGATGTCTCCGTTGTTCTGAACGCCGCTGCTCTCAACGCTCGAAACCTCTACGTCGCGATGACGCGTGGATCTAGCCGGGTGATCGTTTGCTCCTCCTCCCCGATACTCAATCCTGTCTGGTGATCACGGGACTCACGGTTCGATCCAGGAGACATGCCCAGCTGACATGTAAACGACGGCCCCGCGTTCAGCACCGGTCACGCTCAGATAGTCACGGAGCTGTGCCGCGTGTGCACCCTGTGCAGGCGCATCCGGGTTCACATCCGATTTCCAGTCTATGACCAGGGCGATCCGGTCATCGTCGACCCAGACCGCGTCCGCTCGGCCGGCAAGATAGCGTGGCGGGGTTGCGGCCCATAGCGGAATTTCGGGTACGAGCTTGCCGACGAACCGCTCAAGCTCGGGCAGGCGCAATGTCCGCAGCGCCGTTCTCCCCATCTCGGCAGGATCCGGCCTGCGCTCGATGGCGTCGTCATCGACAACGGCTTGCAGTTGGTCAAGCAGTTCGCCTGCGCGCCGGATGGCCTCGTCCTCACTATCGGACAATTCACCATTGAGAAGCTCCTCCATGAGCTTGTGAAGAACGGTACCGCGGAGGGCGCCTGCCCCGACAATTCGCTGGCCATCCGCCGTAATATCCACGACAAAGCTGTCGATCGTGTCTGCGCTGCGGTCAGGATCGCGCTCGCTCGGACGATCCCAGAGAATTGGTTCCGAGGCAGCCACGATGCGCTCGCGCTCGGCGATGAAGATCGCATCGGTCTGCTCGTTGGTTAGGATATTAGCAGTGGTCACTTCGGACGCAGGCAGCATGTCAGTCTGAAGCTCACTCAGGCGCTTTTGTCCCAGATCCATGACCCTCGACCACGAGCGCGACGACGCTCCTGGCAGATCGGGGATTACGAGCAGATCGCGGGCACGCGTGGTCGCAACGTACCACAGCCGTTCACGCTGCCTCGCTTCGCGGAATTCCTCCTCGTTGCGGGCGGCTGCCAAGTCGGGCGGCTCAATGCCGCCGACGATCCAATGAAGGGTATCGTCCGATTGGCGATACACAAACTGGTCCTGAGGCTTGAAACGAGTTGACGAATTCACCGTAATGACGACAGGCCATTCAAGCCCCTTGGCGCTGTGCATCGTGACGATTTCGACCGCGTCTCCAGAGACGTCCACCCGTCCCTCGGGGTGGCGGCGTTTTCGCTCCCACCCCCGCTGGAGATCGAGCGCAAACGCGCGCAGGCCAGCGACTCCATAGGGCCTGGCGAGCTCGATAATTGCGTCGAGGTTCGCCAGTGCTCGGGCGTTGCGTTGGCCATGACGCGCTGCCATCACCACGCGGAGGTTCAAGCGTTCGATCGCGTACCCCAGCAATTGCATGGGTGTGAGTTCCGCGGCGAGACGGTGCAGACCCTGGAGTTTGACAAGCACTTCACGAGCGAGGGAGTGTCCAACGTCGTCAGCCACCGTCCGCAACTGAAATCGCCGGCGTCCATCCGCATCAGGCTTGAGTGCCGCCGTGACATCGAGCAACTCTTCATCGCTCATTCCGACAAGCGGGCCGCGCATAAGCGCGCCAAAAGCGAGTGTGTCCAAGGGATCGGTCAAGGTTCGGACCAGAGCCAGAATATCCTGCAGTTCCTGCCGCCGGAATAGCGCGTTACCTGCCTGAGAGGCGACAGCGACCCGCTGTCCTTCAAGGGCGCGCTCGTAACGCCATAAATCGGTATGGGTGGGCGCGAGCAAGGCCATGTCCCCTGCGCGAAGGCGACGCTCCGTCCCGTCTGCTTCGGTGATCGTAAGTGCCCCTATCAGGCGTACGCAAAGTTCGGCCACTGCCTCCGCCTCCGCCTCGCGCTGCTCCTCTGCCCGGGCATCGCGCGGCACGTCGATCGTGAGCTTCGCCGCAGCTGGAAATGGCAGCGGCGGGGGGTTCACCGTAGCCGTTAAGGGTACGAAGCCGGGCTGTCCCGGCTTGGCCAGCACTTGCTGGAAAACCTCGTTGACATGTTTTAGCACTTCCGCCCGGGACCGGAAATTAGCCGTGACCGCAAGCAGGCAGCCATTCGTTGATTTTGCGATCACCGACTTAGCCACGGCATAAGCTTCGATGTCGGCCCCGCGAAACCGATAGATGGCCTGTTTGGGATCGCCGACCAGAAACAGTGCGCCGGGCCGAAGCTGAGCCTGTTCCCAGCGAGTGGGAGGCGAGGTTGCCGCGATGAAAAACAAGATCTCGGCCTGCAGCGGGTCGGTGTCCTGGAATTCATCGACGAGAAGATGCGAGTAGCGCCACGCGAGCCATTCGCGAATTTCCGTATGGTCGCAAACGAGAAGCCGCGCCTGAAGCAAAAGGTCATCGAAATCCAGCACCGCAGCATCACGCTTGCGAAGTTCATACGCATCGATCACTTCGCTCAAGGCCGCGGCCAGTTCGTGCACAAGCCTCTGGGCAATCGACCCGATCAAGACGCGGTATGCCGCGCTTACCTGCTCGTAGCGGGCGGACGCTTCCTCACCGCGGCGCTGGCCCTCGACCGCTCCGAGGACACTCTTCCAGGCCGCCATTCTGCGATAGGGCTGTAGATCGATGGACCGCGGCAACATCGCTTCGATGCGTGGAGGCTGCGTCAAGCGCCAAAGCTCTGGAAATGCGGTACTCACCAGGGCCTCGTTATAGAATGCGGCCAGACGCTCTAGGTCATCGATCAGGTCTGCTGTGCCAGTCTCGGCTGGACCAGCCGCGTGCCACCGGGAAAACGCCCCGACGGCATCGGTGAATGTCCGATCCGGCCGGGATGAAAAATCAGGTGCAGGTGCGCTCGCGGTACGATGGTCCCGGCGCAATATGGCAAGCTCGCGAACGCGCTCGACAACGCCAAGCGGGTCGTCCTTGGCCAGGGTGGCGATCGCTCCATCTTCGTCGGCACTGTCCGCGAGCTTGCCCCTCAGCCACTCGGCAAGCACTTCGTCGAAGAGAGCCTCGGCGACAGTCGCATCAATCACTCTGGATCCGGGATCCAGACTCGCTGCGAGCCCGTGCGAGCGGATGATGCCCTGGCAGAAGCCATGGATTGTCGTCGCCGTGATTTCGTCGAGGCGCGGAGCCGCGGCCTCGAGACGAGCAAGCGCATCCGCGTCCAACGGCTCAGTGAGTATTTTTGCAAGCGCCGGCGGGATCTTTCCGGCGCGGAGCTCCGCAATCGTCCAACGAATTCGCGCTTCAAGCTCGCTTGCCGCCGGTTCGGTGAAGGTGATCGCGGCGATCTTTGAGGGTTCAATCCCGCTCGCTATCATCATCGCAACACGGGCAGCCATCAACGACGTCTTACCGGTGCCAGCGGCTGCCTCGACCAGGATGTTGGATATGAAGTCTGTCAACGCGCGTCTGCGAGCATCTAAGTCAGCGGTCACGGACTGCTCCAAAGCTTGGATAGCGGGCTGTTCACCTGCGCGAAGGGACGTTGCTTGGTACGACGATAGACGTCCAGGTCGGATGGCAGCGCGATCGAAATCGGGTCAAAAAACTCCGGCTGGGGACCCGGCGCAATCTGCCCGGTCTTCTGAAGTTCGACACCGGCGGCTGTGAAGGTGATGGCTTCCTCGATTGCAGCTGCGAGTTCGTCGTGGACCAAGCTCAATGTGCGGGCGGGTTCGTTCCTGAGATAGGTCAGCCGAGACTCGACGTTCCGAACCTCCGGCAGCAACGATCTGGCGGCCAGAGCATAGAAAACGCGTTGCAGCTCCGTTCCTCGATTGAAAACGATAGTTTTCTTCCGCTCGGGCGCCGCACCTGCCTTGTAGTCGGTTATGATGGCCGTGCCTCGAGACCCGTCCTCGTCGAGCCGATCGATTCTGCCGCGAAATGCGATACCGGTCGCTCCCACCGAGACTGGCGAAAGCGTTGTCCAAGGATGAGGCCCGTCGATGGGCTCCCCGAATGTGAGCTCCGTCCAACTCATGCCACGAGGTTCTCCAAGAGCATCTCTCAACCCGCGGGATGCGCGTTCGCGGGCCACTGTCATGGTATGGCGCCATAGCAGACCCGGTGGGACAGCACGTGCGATTGGCCATGCGTCGCCCAGTCGCCTTGCTTCATCCGCTAGACCGATCTCGATCTCATCGGCATTTATCGGCGCACCGTCGCGGAGAACGCCTCCAATGAGGGCGTGGACGAGTTCTCCAAACGCGCGATGGTCAAGCGCCAGTGGCTGGGGGTCCAGATTGGGCTCACGCCAGTGAAGCGCGTACTCCCAGACAAACCCGAGCGGATTGCAAAGGAGGCGATTTAGGGACGTCGTGGATTGTACTTCCGCGAGCGCATCCAGGATCAAAGGATGGTTCGCTCGAACCAGGCCGTCATGCATTGTATGTCGCTCGCTGTCCTGCCAAGCCCGCCAGCAGGCGCGGCTAGACCGAACCTGCCGTTGCTTGCCTGCATCTGCAGGTCTTGCGTACAGGCGATCGCTTTCGCTGAAGGCGTGCCTAGGAATGCCGCTCCTGCTCACGATCCGCTCCTGATCGCGGCGCCATAGCGTGCTCGCGGCTTGCAGCGCACCCGTCGCACTCCTGTGTCCGCGTGACAGCGCATAGCCGTCAGACTGACTTACGATGAGGTTGTGCATCCTTCGGTCCTCGTCGGCTATATCAGCTGACGGAAGCCTAATCTTGTCGAGAAGATGCTGCGGCAGCAACGGATCTTCGATCGTTTGGCGCGGCCAGGCGTTTGCTTCGAGGCCAAGAAGCCGGACATGCTTGCGAGAGGCGCCGGCTAGATGACGAGCCGGTCCCCACACGACGCTGCTGCCGGGCTCTCTCCCGTCATCGACCCGGAGAGCCTGGAGCGATAGTGCCACTGCTTGGGGAGGCGCCATGCGCAGGGCATCCTGCCACAAGGTGAGCGCCGACCCACGCAACAGAAGATGTCCCGCGCGATCCGCCTCGAGGATACCGCGAGCGAGAAGCTCGATAACCGGCAACAATGCTTTTTCAGCCGCTTCTCCATCTGCCCGCTCGGCCCGCGCATTCTTGAGGGCGTGCCGCCAATGCTGCGGACTCGACAGAGCAGCGCTTCGCCGTAAACCCTTTGCCCAGTCGAGGGGGATATTGTGACGCGCTGGAGAAATCCGAGCAAACAGGAGGCGCACACGTTCTTGCGAGAGACCCCTCAGTAGAACATCAGCGAGCGCGGCGCAGCTTTGGCCCTCGCGCGTCGCCAAAGCCGGGACGCCATGGCTGAAATGCAATGGAAGCCCGGCCTCGCGCGCAAGCACCAAGAATGTATCGTCCCAAGTTGTCGGCGAAGTGGCTGTGACCGCGATTTCGCTTGGAGATATGCCGTCTTCCGCAATGAGCGCCCGCGCCCAGCGTAGCGCCTCTCGCACTTCGCTTCGCGGATCGGCGCAGACATCGGCGGCGGCGAGCAGACTGCGGCCGGCCGGCAAAGCTTCCGTCTTTCCCGGGAACCAGCTCCGCCGGCAATGAGCCGAAGCGACCCATCGCACTGGAACAACACCGCAGAGCTGCACGATGAGCTGGTGCCAGATAGGCTTGATGTCGGGAACCTCGTGAAGCGTGACCGAACCCAAAAGTTTTGGAGCGTGGTCCAGACGCTTCAGCGCCGCTTCAACGAGATCTGGCGGGGCAAGTGTACCCGCAGGCAGCGCCTCTCTCACACGTCGTTCCAGCATCGTAAAGTCACGAAGGCGGGGGTTGTCCGCAATTCCAGTTATGATGCCGGCGTCCCACCAGCTGCGGAGGGCGGTGAGTACAGCAGATGGCATCCCAGGCAGGCCGGCAACCTTTCCGATGTCTTCGTACGCTCCGGCGTCAAGAGCTGCTCGTATCGCGGGATATAAGATCTCTTGTGACGCCGGCGCTATAAAGCCGCCCGCTAGCCGAGCAGCTAGAAGGGGAAGCGTTAGTATCTGGCGGCCGATCGCGCCTTCGCACGCAGCGGCGAGCCGCTGCATCCGCAACGCTAGGGCCCCATCGACAACCACGGTATGAATGAGCATGTTCTTCGCCTCCAAACGCTCCCGTTCATATGGTTTCACCAATATTTTAGGTCAGAGGCGATGCGTATGGACCCACCCGGGCGACAACCGGTCTGCCGGAGCTATCACCTCTTGCTGAGGAGCATGGCACCTGATGAGCGCGAGCAGCTGCTTGAACTTGTAATTGTCGGTATCACTCTTCCACCGATTGATGAAGTTGCAGACGACCTGTAGATTACCTCGGGTGTAACCTCCCCCACTGTCGATGCGGTCGAGAGAGCACGCCATCTCTGGATCAGCTATTGCCCCATCAAATTGTACAGCCAGGTCGGATAGTTTGCAGCGACCTCCTTGGTCGGCAAACAATTCTAGAACGTGGGCAGCGAGTTCTTCCTCGGAGAGGTCGATGGTTTTCACCTTGTTGGATCGTAGGCTTGCGCTCTTGAGCGACGCTCTGGCGATCCGGTGCGCTGTCCGTGCCATACGTCGGGCGGATTGCAGCCTGAAACGCCGTTCCTCGCGCTCACGCGCCTGCCAGTTCGACTTCTGCTCTTCGTAGGTGCCCAGCTTGTCGAAATACTCCGCGGCATGAAACAGAAATCCGGCTGTGCCACAGGTCGGATCGATCACCCGTTCCTCGTACGGCCTCTTCAAAACCGGCAGAATGTCGAACTCGCTGAAATCGGTTATTTTAGCTTGTAGCTGCACGTCGAATCCTAGTTTGCCATGGAAGATCGACCTGCGGCGAGTGTCGCAGAGTCCACTGCCTTTAAAAACCTGAGCGCATTACCGGCCGTTTGACCCATCGAGTCAAGAAGGGCGCCCATGACCGGCCGTCACATCATCCTCATCAAAAGCAACCCAACCGAAATGATACCGCGCAATTCAAGGTGTCTGTCCCGACATGACCTGACCAGCCTTAAACAGTCTACCACGAATTTCAGAGCCATTGCTCGTTCAAGTGTCGCGCACGCTCTGTCTCGCCATGTTGCAGCAGGATCACTTTGATCAGAGGACATGTCAGTCCCCGATGATGCCGGCGCGCGGTTGGTATGCAAGCGGCGATCACGATTTAGAGGCCGAATTTCTAGATTTTACAGCGACAAGGTTGTCTCGACCAACCCTCTTCAGTAAGCGACCTCATAAGGGATGGCTGCGTGGTTGAAGTCATAGGCAGGGTCGTGCGGCCCCGCCGTGCTGCCGTTGTCAAGGAGCGCAGTATTTCCAGGTCGTTCTTCGAGCATGAATGCGAAGTCTTCCGAGCCCATGAGCTGCGAGTGGTCGGAATCGAAGGAGTCCTCTCCCAAGACAGTTCGGGCAGCCTCCACAGCCAACGCCGTTTCGGCCGGATGATAGACGACTGCGGGATAAAGGTTTCTGAACACCACCGTCGCAGCAGCCCGGTATGACGCTCGCGCGAGTGGACGCCTGTGGTTAACGGAACAGCCGCTTGCCAAAACAAGACGATCCGCATTCGCCTTTCTATCGCTTACGGCTGCATAAGATGGACAGCTTCCGAATGCGCCAGCGGTAGCCGTTGCTGCTCAACCCCTATTCATCTCCGCCGTGAGCCCGACTCTTGAAAGCCTCAAGGCAAAGGTATTAACTTCGTCGCGTCCGACCCAGCGGGGTGCAAAATAACTGATCGTTCAGCCAGTCTGCAAAGTACTTGGCGGCTCAGGTATCTCGATCCAGCATGGAATGCCATGGCGGTTCAGAGAACTGATTTTTGCGCTTCAAGGGCTTTAATCTCGCCATCGAAATCACGCGAGGCGAGAGATTTTATCTGTTTTATTCTGTCGACAGCGTCGTTTATCCCTGGCTCCAAGTAGTTGAATGACCCAGACCCGTTGTAAACCTCGTCATATTCTTGCTCGGCTTTGTCGATGGCATCCACTCGATACATACCCATTCGAATATATGACCTGGCAACCGCTGATACGAAATCAGAACGTGCTTTTTCACGTGCGGCGGTAATATCAGTCTGCTTCAGACGCCTTAGTTCCTCAATCTGCTCATCGATCGCGCCAATTGTATCGTGCCGCTTTTCTTGCGCGGTGCGCAGGTCGGGAGGGTTTTTGATCGTCTCAAGGTCTCCGTCGCAAGCCTGGACATAGACGACTTCGATCTCGCGCGTGCTCGGAATGGAGACCACTGGGCCGAAAATCGACAGCTCAGAGGTTCCGGTACCAGCTGAAAAATTGACCGAAATACCGGGCACCTTGGAAATACTCGCAAGCATTCCGTAATGGGCCTTGAGGACATTTTCAACGGCCGGGCAAATTCGCTGCGCGGACCCGGCGGGCGACATCGTCCCTGTCGTCAGTCCTGTGGCGATTGGCTCAAAAAACCCCTCCAGTCGGCCGATATGTTTGCTCCATTGCGCTGTGAGCGGAGTCCAAAAACCGTTGTCTCTCGTGTTTCTAATGCTGGCTTGCAGATTCAGCATTGAATTTACAGAGGACATGTACCCGTCCCCTTGCTGGCTGAACACACGCTCAACAGCCGCGTCGAAAGCGGCACGTCTCGAAAAGTAGTCGTAGCCGAACTTGACGATAAGAACGGATACGCCGACCACGATGACGATCTTGAGCCAGTTAGGAACTGCGTTGATTATCGTTTGGAGCACGCTGACGCTGTTGGCCTGCAGATGGCCAACCTGAAGCAAGGGTTCTGCCTTCTGCCGGGAGCGTCCTTGTTTGATACCTTCCACAACGAATTGGCCGTTAGTGCGAACGGATCTGGCTTTGAGCAACAACGCTTCCGTATCCATGTCGCGGAAGATGATGTCCTTTTTCGCGACGAGCGTCTCGACATCGACAAGCCAAGAGTCGTCCATCGGCACTTTCTGCTTTATCGTAGCCTCTATCACACGGTTGGCTGCCTCAATGACCGCGGCAACAGTATCAAGCTTGGCCCCCTTTACCTCGCCCTCCAGTGCCATCCTTTCGTGCGTGTCCTCCGGCTGCTCCTCGATGCTGGAAAGGTCCAACTGGGCGACTTCGGCAATCTTTCCTTTCAGCGCCTTATAAAGGTCAGAGACGATTTCGCCTCCAACCTTTGTTATTCCCGCGGTGGCGCCGGCGATGATGGCAGCTACGACGACCGACATTGGTCCCTCCTTCCGCGCGGATTGCGCCGGGGTGAATTTCGATGAGTTCAGTGAAGTCTTTCGCTTGCAAGCCGCGCAAGCGCGACCAGAAACCGAACGCCATTTGGGAGGGCGTCCGGGTGGATTGTGAACTCTCGCTGATGAACCCCGACGTCGCCTAATCCGTCCTTCGCGATGCCTTGTCCGAAATAGACCGCAGGCAACTGCTGTCCGTAATATGCAAAATCCTCCGAGGTCATGAAGCGGTCCGTCGACACGGCTAACTTTACACCCGCCTCGGTTCCCAGATCTGTCGCCAGGCTGCGAATAATACTCACATCGTTGATGGTGGGCGGCGTGCCGGGCGTTACGTGCCAATCAATGCTTGCGCCGTAGACTTGCGCAAGCGCCCCGATCCTGACCGCAATGAGATTGTTGAGTGATCCGGAAATTGCCACGTCTCCAAGGGGCTCGAATGCCCGCAGGGTCCCTTCTATCGTCATTTCTGCAGGGGTCGCATTGATCGAGTTGGAGCTGCTGCTGATCTTTGTCACCGAAATTACCGCGGGACGGTTCGATGAATCCCACCCGCGCGCAGGCAGGTTGGCAAGTTCAAGAATGATTTTGGCTGAGGTTACGCCAAGGTCTGCGCCTTCGTAAGGCATCGCGGCGTGCGAAGCCGTCCCGCTTAACGTAAGTTTGAAGGTGTTGCTGCCGGCCATCGCCGAGCCCTGCGAAACAGTCACTTCGCCAACGGCCTGTTCTGCGACGACATGCTGTGCGAAAATAGCCCGGACGCCAAGGCGCGTCAGAATCCCATCAGCAACAATGTCGTCGGCGCCTCCCTTGACCTCCTCGGCCGGCTGGAACAGGAAGACGATCTTACCTTTGAATTCCTCCGGATGCGCGTGTAGTTCCGCGGCCGCACCAAGAAGCATTGCACTATGGGCATCGTGACCGCAATTGTGCATGAGCCCTGGCAACTGAGACTGCGGATCGTGGCTCGTAGGTTCATCCCCAACATCCAGGCGACGAGCATCCATATCAGCACGCAGCGCGATTATCGGCCCAGGTCTACCGCTATCGAGGATGGCAATGACCGCTGATGGCAAAGACGGCACATTTTCAAACGAGAAGCCGCCCAAGGCCTGCAGCCGCCCGACAATGTAGTCATGGGCTTTAGGCAGGTCTTTGCCGACCTCTGGATTCCGGTGAAGGTAAACGTAGGCTTCGAGGGCCTCGTTCGGATCGATGCCGGTTTCGGCTGCATAAACTGGCGCGCCTGCCAAGAGGAAACCGGCAAAAAGAACAGCATGGACAGGCTTGAACCGTTCCATCTGGAGAAATTTCTTGACCCTTCCTCGCCCGCTGGACTTCGAAATCATTTTCATGAAAACTCCCTCAAATGCCCCTGATGGGCGGCCAGCGTCGAGCAATTTCCGTTAGCTTGCGACGGCCAATCGAACCAAGTCGGTCATACGGCTGTCACCGCGCGGATAACCTTGTTGATCTCATTGTCCGGTGTCGGGAATGCAGCCACAGCTACCCCCACGGCCGGCGTCAGTAGCCTTCCATTGATGATTCCAAGCGGAAGCAAACGAGTTACAAACTACAGGACACAAGTGAACTGCGGACATTTCATTTGTGACGAGGGGTGCCGGCGCCTGAAAGCTGTCAGGAATATGGACCAATACTAACGCGGAGGTTGTCGGCGTCGCTTCGACCGCATCTCCTGAAGGCGAAGCGTAGCCGCTGTCGCCGCAGTACACGGATGGAAGGAAGCGACCGTACGAACGTTCGCCTGTCGCGTTTGCACCCACGACAAAGGCGGATTTGAGATAGGCAGCCGCTTCGGAAGCATATGTTGTTGCATTAAAACCTTGGCCGCCGCACTGATTTTGCGCCGCCGCGGTGACGCCCCATGGCACGATGACGAAATCTGGTGTGAGCTTCTTCAATTGCTCAAGTGCGGCAGCTGGCGCGTAAGTATAGGCGTCCGCGCAAACGAGAATTGCCGTCCTTCCGAATGGGGTCCTGGCAATTTTGATGTCGTCTTTTTCACCCGGTGTGTACGAGCATTGTGGTCGGTTTAGGATGGATTGGCAGGCAGCGGGGTCAAAGGCGTTCTGTACGACGTTAAACTGTCGATGATGGATGACGATTTGCCCCTTGGGATTGATGAGAATTCCGGCA
Source organism: Rhizobium rhizogenes NBRC 13257 (assembly GCF_000696095.1). GTDB lineage: Bacteria > Pseudomonadota > Alphaproteobacteria > Rhizobiales > Rhizobiaceae > Rhizobium > Rhizobium rhizogenes. The sequence goes on from NZ_BAYX01000012.1 coordinate 181,364, forward strand.
TCATAAGCCTCAAATGCGTCTGGGTTGGAACCAGGACCAGCTTTTGGTCCCCGCTCCGTGAGCCCCGCGGCAACCCAGACCCCAAGTTCTGAAGCGATGGCCGCAAAGGCGGCGCTATATCTGCCGGGGATTGGCTCGGCTTGGGTAAAGGCTGCCGGGTTGAGCCATCCCAGATCCGAGGCCTCCGGATATACAACTAATTCTGCACCCTGGTTCTTAGCCTCTACAGCCAACGCCTTCATAACTTGGAAATTACCGGCGTCGGCAGTTCTCAGTTGCACAAGGCCGACCTCAGCCGCTCTCGACGCCGGCGAACCCGACACGAGCAGAGCAAAGGTAACTATCGCTCTGATACCCTGCCAGCCAACGAACATCCCCGATCCCCCGATCATGCAGCAAATATCGGCCCAAAATGACGGGACACGCTTGCCGCCAATGATGCTCTGCCAATCCCCAACCTATCGTGATCTCAAATTTGCCGGAATGCAACCATGACATGAGCCAAGCATTGCTTCACCCGTTCAACCGCCGTCCCTTCGAAGGAGAAATAGCATCGGTCGAATATCGAGCGGCAGGACACGCAGGAACCGCCGCCGGCAAACAATTTTGAATCGGCTCGATGAATACGCACTGACTGATCAAGTCTCATTCGTCGAGAATGTCGCCCTCAGGCTCGCTGCCCGTGTTTTCAAGCGCCTTTCGACTTAGCAGCCCAGCATCCTCGAGCGCTTCCATGTTGGGAAGATCCCGCAGCGTCTCCAATCCAAAGGCTGAGAGGAAGTGCATGGTCGTCACATATGTATACGGCGCGCCGGGACTCGGGCTGCGGGGGCCGGAGGCGAGAAACCCCGCACCGCGGAGTGCAGCGATCGTATCGCGGCTGACCTCCTTGCCAAAAATCTTCGACAACTCGCTCCTTGTCACCGGCTGGAAATATCCCACCGCCATCAGCACCATCGCCTCGAACTCCGAGAATTCCGCCGCCCCTCCCCTTGTCGGCGCGGAGGAAGCGCGGATCGTCTCGGCGAACCGCGGTCGTGTACGGTGCTGCCAGCCGCCGGCGACCGACACCAGTTCGTAGGGTCTATCCCCCAGCTCCGCGATAAGATCGTCGATCAGCAGATCGATGCTGCAATCTCTTCCGACCACCCGCGCCAGGGTCTCGCGGCTGACGGGTTCGGCCGAAGCAAAGATCACCGCCTCGACCCGCAGCATCCATTCCCGCCAACGCAACCCCGATGGCAGATCCTCGAGTTCGCGATCAAAGAGAACGTCCTGCTGTCGGTCTCGCGATGGTCGCCTTTGAGTTTGAGTTGCCGCGGACTTCGCCATCTTCATAATCCGAATATGCGGAATGATGAGCGGCCTGAAACTTCTCGCACCGCTTCAAAACTTTCGAGACGCTCGAACAGCCGGGTGGCGGCCCAGCGCGACAGGTTGCAGCCGGGCGCCGAGGCTGGCACTGCATCCTCGTTCAACAGCTTGCGGATCACCGATCCGGCACCCTTGGTGCGCAGCTTCGGCGCCACAGTCAGCAGCCGGCTGGCCCGCCGATCGATATCGGCAGCAGAGCGAAGCGCCGCCTCGACACCCTCGACCAACGCCAGGCAGACCGCGCGCGGATAAGCCGGATCGCCTGGCCGCACACGCCCGCGTCCGCCGATCGTGCGGAAGGCGGCGCCGTAGCGCTCGGACAGCAGCAGCGGCACGGGTCTTGGCCATTTCAGCTTTTGGGAGAGCACGACATCCGCCAGGCCCAGGGCCAGCACCTCTGCGTCCGGACGAACGGCAAAGATCCCCGTTATCAGGTCCGCCACTGCGAAGGGTGCTGCTCGCCCGGACTGGATCGCAGAATCGACCGTATCGAGGATCGAGGCAAGACCATCATCCCACCGGAGGTCCATTAAATCGGCGAGCTCCTTCACGAAGGGCGACCCCGGCGTGCCGGATCGGCGGGTCAGCGATCGTGTGGCCAGAAACAGCTTTCCGCCCGGCCCGGAATCGTCGCCCGGGGCAGTGAGCAATACCGCGTCGCGAAGGGCGGTTTCGTTCTCGCTGCGGCCGTGCATCCTGGCGGCGCCGGCAGCCGACTTGAGAGCAAGGCGATCTCGCCAGCAGCCCAGCCAGGGCGGGTCGGCGCGGATCAGATCGTCAAGCGATTTCAGAGCGATACCGGCGGCAAAGGCCGCGTCGGCCTCGTTCGTCTCGTGGCCGCGCGGCAGTGCCCAGGTTGGCAGGGTGTGCGCCCAGATCGGGGCAGGTGCTTGGGCTGATGCGGGCGAATCCATGCGAGAAAGCATAGTTGATGTGCGCGCTTTGTGCCAGTAATCCCGAAGAAAACCGCACCGCCCGTCCCCACACTATTACGTCCGATAATGTTGCATTATCGGACGCTCTTGACATACCCCGCAACCATAGGGTAGAAAATCAATAAAAGGTAGATTTTCGGAGCCTCTCATGTCCCTTAACATCAAAAACCCGGCCACCGTCGCGCTAGCCGACGAGCTCGCACGCCGCCAGGGGATCAGCAAGACCGCCGCCATCCACCAGGCCCTGAGCGAGCGGCTGCATCGCCTCGGCCACGGCGACGGTACACAAGAGCGCCTACTCGGCGAACTGCGGGCGATCCGCGAACGCGTGGCGCGACTACCGGAACTCGACAGTCGCAGCGACGAGGACATCATCGGCTACGACGAGCACGGAATTCCGAACTGATGGTGATCGACACCTCCGCCATCGTCGCCATCCTGCGCAACGAGCCCGACGCTGTCCGGCTGGAAAAAGCCCTGGTTTCGGATCCCGTTCGCCTGGTGCCGGCAACTTGCGTGCTCGAAGCACGCATGGTGCTGGTCAGCCGCCGCGGTGAGCATGCCCTAGCGGAGATCGATCTGTGGCTGACGAAGATCGCGGCCGACATCATACCGATCGACGCGGATCTGGTCGATATGGCAACACGAGCCTGGCTGACCTACGGCAAGGGCCGCCATCCGGCCGGCTTGAATTTTGCCGACTGCTGTTCCTACGCCTTGGCGAAACGCGCCGATGAAGCCCTACTCTTCATTGGCAACGACTTTTCGCAAACCGACATTGAGGCGGCGTGATGAGCAGCGACACGAAACTCGACGACCATCCACCCGGTAGTGTTCCCTCCCCTACCCCGCCGCCAGCGTCCGGCCTGCAGGCGCATCTCCAAGACCTTACCGACCGCGCCCGAGGCTACGTTGAGGCGGCGAGCTCGGCCAATACGCGCCGTGCCTACGCCGCCGATTGGAAGCATTTCTCCGCCTGGTGCCGGCGCCAGGATCTGTCGCCCCTCGCCCCGGACCCGCAAATCGTTGGCCTCTATATCACCGCCTGTGCCTCTGGAGCGGTAGAGCGTGGCATGAAACCGAACGCCGTATCGACGATCGAGCGCCGCCTGTCGTCGCTATCCTGGAATTTTGCCCAGCGTGGCCAAACCCTTGATCGCAGGGATCGGCACATCGCCACCGTAATGGCCGGCATCCGCAACAGCCATGCCCGTCCGCCGGTACAGAAGGAAGCTGTCTTGGCCGAAGACCTCGTCGCGATGATCGCGACGCTCGATCGCGGTACGCTTCGCGGTCTGCGGGATCGGGCTATGTTACTTCTCGGCTATGCCGGCGGCCTTCGGCGCTCGGAAATCGTCGGCCTTGACCTTAAAGTCGATCAGACCGAGGACGGTCGTGGCTGGATCGAGATCTTCGATAAAGGCATGCTCATCGCTCTTCGCGGCAAAACCGGATGGCGCGAGGTTGAGGTCGGTCGTGGCTCGTCCGACGCTACCTGCCCTGTCGCGGCCGTCGAGACGTGGATCAAGTTCGCCAAGCTTGCCCATGGTCCCCTCTTCCGTCGCGTCACCGGCCAAGGCAAATCCGTTGCCGCAGAACGTCTCAACGACAAAGAGATCGCTCGCCTGGTCAAGCGCACCGCTATGGCTGCCGGTATTCGCGGCGATCTGGCGGAGATCGAACGACATCTCAAATTCGCTGGCCACTCGCTGCGGGCTGGCCTTGCTTCCTCTGCCGAAGTGGACGAACGTTATGTCCAAAAGCAACTCGGCCATGCCTCGGCCGAAATGACCCGGCGGTATCAGAGAAGGCGCGACCGCTTCCGTGTCAACCTCACCAGGGCCGCCGGGTTATGACACGGGCTCTCTGTTACAATTGAGGTCTATACACCCCGAGCAGGGACGGACACTTGGCGTATGACTGTCATCGACGTAGCGGCCTTCGGTACAGGCCGGTGAAGACAGTTCAGCGGAACCGACTTTTCCTCGAGAGAGCCTGCTGATCGTCGCGAACAACAGCGGCGCGAAGAATATCCCGAGCATCGTGGCAAATCACGCCAGTGCCAAAAGAGTACTATGCCCAGGCTCAGCTCCGTAGCCTGGGCAAGAGGCAACACGCCGAGCACGAGCGCAAAAGCGCTGCAGGTGTCGATCGCACCCCTCCCTCTCTCGTTGCCGACCAGGCTCAGCTCGTTTCGAAAGCCCTGGGACGCCGTCCTCGCGGCAACGTGAAGGTGGCAAGCTCCGCCAACGCGCGCGAGGTCTATCTGTTGGAATGGAAATATTTTGCTGCCTGGTATCAGCGCTCGAACCTTAACCCAATACCGCCCAGTTTCAATTGCATGTGTAACCAGACTAAACAATACATTGTGGGAGGCGTTAGGTAACATGAAGCGTATTGCGATGATTTAGGTATGGTAACATGGAAAGACAGGATGCATCTCGTCAAGCCAGAAGCAGTTCGAACGCTCTCGATCGTTTAGCTCCAGAAACTGTAGGTGAAATTCTTAACTGCTTAGTGAGCGTTGATCCTCTAGAAACGATGAAATCTTTGAATGCGCTGCGGCGTACGAGCAAGCAACTCTACAACGCCGTTGAGAATGATGAAAAGACAGGATCTTTGTACCGCAATTTGAGTCGGTTAGGCAAAGCAATCGACATGATTTATCGCACTGCAATTCCAGAAGCGGGCTTTGATCATCCTAATGACAACGCTCAGAGTCACAAAGCATATGCACATACTCGCATCGAAGCTGTTGAGGCGACACTACATTTTCAACCGTCACACAGGAAACGTGAGCTCGTGACGCATGTCATGGCCCTGGAGCACGGATTGGATCAAGCTTGGGCGATTGGACGCTTAGCCCACAACCTTAAGACTTTTAATCGCACCGAAAGCAACGCCATTCTTCAAAAATCTTTTGAATATTTCTCAGACGATCTTCAAGGGATGAGTCACATGCACATCGCCGCGGGCGGGATAGCGCTTGTCGAAGCAGATATTCAAATGACTCCCCTGCAAAGACAGATGGTACAGACAATCCTGGAAGCCACCGGACAGCGTTGGGCTTTGAATGCAGCAACTTCCATCTGCCAGAGACGAGCTGAGCTTCGACGTGAACGCCTTACAAAATGGGAAGAAAGAATAGCTGCCACAGCATCTGGCTCCCGTTCGTCAAGTTTGGACCATATAATAACTGAAATCGAAAAATCGATCCAAGAGCGGGTGACACAGAGTCAGAGTAGTGATTTCGTTCGCATGACGAACGCAATCGAAATCCAGGTACATTTAGCGGATTTAGTTAAGCGTACCATTGATACCCACCAAAGTAGGGACTTAGGACGAGAACGTACAAGGCGATCAGAATTTGGACGATAGGCAGCGAAGCTATCTAGCATGTCAGGCTTTGACGTCGTTCGTTTAACAAGACTCTCAACGGAATACCAACCGCTTCTCTTATGGAAAACGCTCATCGCGGGCCGCATACCTTATCATTGCCAAGCAGATCGAGGATGGGTCGGGCTTCTTTACAAGAACATGATCCTCGACCTGGGCGGCAAGCCCGGCTGGCGCGACCTCGAGATCTGCCGCAGATCCTCAGATCCGACCTGCCCCGCCACCGCTGTCGAGACCTGGATCAAGCTCGCCCCGGCCCCTCTTCCGCCGCGTCATGGGACAGGGAAAGTCGGTCGGCCCGGAACTGCTGAACGACAAGGAAGTGGCGCGGTTGAAGTGCGCTGCATTGGCTGCAGGCGTTCGTGGTGATCCGAGCAACATAGAGCGCGCCTTCCAATTCTCTGGCTACTCGCTGCGCGCTGGGCTGGCGTCTTCCGCCGAGGTCGATGAATGCTACGTCCACAAGCCGGTGGCACACGCCTCTGCGGAGATGACCCACGCTATCAATGGCGACGCGATCGCTTCCCAGCAATCCTCGCGGACAGCATCACCGGGTCCACTTTCTCGCATAACCAACGGCACGTATTTAGTCCAGCCTGTGGCTATATCGGTCAGCACCACAAAGCTGCCGGACGACGAGCTCCCGGAATGAGCCACAAAGTCAACCTCGACATATCCGATTTTCCGTCTTGCAAAAACTCAGCGCCTCAACATCTCAGCGGCGCTGACGACGCTTAGCGATGTTCGAGCGCCGCGATCATTAGGCGCCACTCCACGTTGTTTGCCCGCTTTCTAGGGCTGAAGCAAGTTTGACCCGTATCGCGCTCAGGCGCTCCAAAATCGTCGAAGCGCGGACTTGAGCCTGTCATTCTCCTCACGGAGCTTTACGATCATGAGGCGCTTCAGACGACGGTTTTCCGCCTCGACAGCAGCAAGCTCGTCCTCCGAGCCGGACTGCACAGAGGGATCGCGACGATAACCGAGGACTGCAGCACATTCTGTGGTGTCGGGGGACCGCCTTTTTGTCCGCAGTTTCGCTCGAGACCTCGGAGCCCGCGACGGCACCGAGGTTCGCTCCTCCTGCACCAAAGGCCCGGCATTAAACGCGTTGCCCTTTATAGCTACCGGCTCGATGCCACCATCGTTCGGTGATAATGTTTCGGAAGGCCTCCCCGGAAGATCTTTAATGTCAATCTGAGCAAACGTGGTGGCTACGTCGGGATTTGCCGCGGCAACCTTCTCCAGGACTGAAGGGACTTGCGGCACATTTACCTTCGGCACGACCCCGTCGGCCGCGACCGCGCGGGCTGCCGCCTGCAAATCCAGATTGCCCCAGATCGATGTTGGTCGGACCTTGGCTTGGCGTCTGTTCGTCTTATATTCGATGACGAATTTGGATCGTAGTGTTTTCATGTGCCAGAAGATTGGGATTGTATTATAGCGCAACGATCTGAATGCGCGGAATTTTTTCAAGGCATTCATTGAGTGAAGCGCGGCAAGGTGATTTAGCGAGGGACCCCAAAAGCCGCTAATTCATTCCGAGTCTTTTGCGTAGGTCGGAGTTTTCTGCGCGCAACTTTTCAGAGAGCAGCTTTCTGAGCCGCCGATTTTCCTCCTCGAGTTGGGTGAACTCGGCGAGTTCATCGTCTCCCGACACAGACACGGCCGGTCTCTGTGAGACGGGTTGAACCATGGCTCTCTTCCATTGATAATAGGTTTGATTAGAAATACCCACGATTTTAACGGCGTCCTTCAAGATTACGCCGCCAGCGACCTGAGCTTCGACTTGGCCGATCATTTCCAGTTTTTCTTGATTGCTGCGTCCGCGGGTTTTCGGCTCCACCAATTTGAACGAACCCGTGTGGGACGTTTCGGCTCTTACTTTCTTTGCTCTTTTACTTTCCGGAGCATCCGGCTCAATTTCAGCAGCAACAGTACCGTCCGGCGGAATCTGAATCTCTTCGTCAGCCATTAGTCGTCCTCTGTGTGGTTTATTGCTTTGTCTCCCAGCTCGATCCAAGAGTCAACGCATATGCCTGGGGTAGTAAAATAGGAAGAATTCCGCGTTACATCCCTCGATCGGCAAAACACTCACCGATACGGCTGTCTGTTGAGGCTGGCTCTCCTCCACGGTCAACGACGGCACGGGGCCTTCGCTGCTTGTCGAGCAGTCTTATAAGCTTCTATCAGAGCAGAGCCTGGTTCTGCAGGAATCCGACGTTCAGCTGCCGATTCTAAAAAGGTTTATATTTTCAACCTATTAGGTCTGTGGTCAGCTGACCACAGACCATCCTGCTGCATACTCACTAATTCTAGCCAACCCGCAGTGTCCCCTGCCCGTGTGCTTTCAACAGCGCCATTATCATCGGGCCGAGGGAGAATTCCCCGAGCTCGCTCCGCCGTGTCAGATGTCGGAGATAGCCCCCGGCCGAACTGATGAAGTTCGCTCGCTCCAAAATGCACGCCATCGCTGCTGCCGCATTCTCCGGTCCCATCGCGTCACTCGCATCTTGGTAAGCCGACGGGCTCACCCCCAGCGCAGATCGAACTACCACTGCGGCCTGCATGAGATCACGCCAGCTAGCAATCGCCCCGTCAGGCCCGTAGTCGCTAATGGTCGGGCATGCCTTCAGGATCATTCCTAGGGGGAATGCTTTTATCGGCTCGCTCCTTGACCGGTGGGTTTCACTCGGATTAGCGCCCTGCTCTTTTTCGGAGCGAGGTTCAAGTTCAGTTAAGGATTCGGGTTTTGAATTCTGTATGTGCTGCTCATTATGAGCAGCATCGATGCTATTATTTTCTGAATTTTCTCGAATTTCTAATCGGTTGACTATCTCATCCTGAAGCATCAGCATTTCTTCGAGGATTGAAGTGGCGTCAGCAAGCGTCGGAGCGCGCGGAATTCTGCCCACAAGCCCCACATAGACGTCCTCGACCGCTTGCCAGTCGCCCTCCGCGCCCTCTTCGATAGCTGCAGTGATCAGCTTCCGAACGTCTCGTCGGCAAATCGTCAGGCTCTCTTTGGCCTTCCTGAAGGCCGCCCGATTGGCCATCACCTGCTGTGCCATCATCGCTAGCTCTTCAGACCGCGCGAGGAGCGGCGACAAATCGAAGCCAAATGCGCTCTCGATCTGGCCCGCGCCATCCTTTCTAGCGTAACGTTTTCCGTTGGCGCTATCCTTCCGGACGATCAAGCCCGACTCCACGAGCATGGCGATGTGCCGGCGCAAAGTTGCGCCGGCCATTCCATGCGCTCGAAGCGCAAGCTGAGCATTCGATGGGAAGACGATCAATTGTGCGTCCTGGCGCAACTCTTTGTCTGGATAAAAGCTCAGCAGTGCGTCGAGAACCGCGACGCTGTTGGATTGGATCCCAAGCAGATCCTTGGCGGCGGAAGCATCCCTGAATACTTTCCACTTATCCGCAGTCTTGCCGTGTTTGATTTCGGCCAACGCAGTCTGGCGCCGTACCAGCGCAAGCGTCATCGGCCGCCGCCCGAATGGCGTCGTTACACTTCCCGTCTGCATCATCTTTCACCTTTCAGCAGGCAAAGGAAATGAGCTCACCAAAACGGCGCCAAAGACTCTTGACGAGGATTCGAGGAAATGCGATTCTGTTCTTGCTAGAGAGACAGAAGGGCTTCCACGACGGCGACGTTGAGGAGGCTCTTTTCTTTTGCGGGTTACTCTCCCTGTTTCCGTTGGCTTTCGGCGCAGTACGCTTGATACAGCGCCGGCACCTGCTCGATCACGAAGGTCGCGAAATCAGGCGTCGCCTTCCTATCGATTGTAATTTCCAGTTTGGCCTTGCTCAGAGTTACCTGTGCAATTCTGGTGCCGTCAGGGGTGGACAGGACATCGGGAAGCCCGCGAGCGACCCGGCCCGGCTTGAGATTAGCAATCACCGCCTTGAACCGTTCTGTCGATGGCAGCGCTTGCAATTCCTCCGACATCGCATATTTCGCCAGGTCGGCCGGTGAAGAGATTTTTTCAACCAGCTCCGCAAGTTGCTGCCAACTGGGCCGTCCAACACCAGGAGCAGCGCCAATCGCATCGATCAGGTCAGAGGGGAGGGCATCAACGAGTAAAAGCATCTTCGATAAATTGCTCTTGTCGATCGACATCGCGGCGATGACAATCTCCCGAGAAAACTGCTTATTTAGGCGGTGTGCGAAGCGCGCCTTTTCGATGAAGGTAAGATCTTCGCGCTCGTTGTTTTCTTGACCCTGTGCTACGACCAACTGCTCGTCCGTCAGTTCGCGGACGACCGCTTTGACCGGAAGTCCCAGTTCTGAAACGGCCCGCAGCCGGCGGTGGCCGAAGGCAACCTGATATCGGGCCGGCTGGTTCGGATGCGGTCGCACAAGGATCGGGACCTGCTGTCCTTGCTCCCGGATCGAAGCAAGAAGACCGTCGATCTCCCCTTGCATGCGATCCTGCACGAAAGACGGCTCAATCGTCGAGGCATCAAGTTCTATCACTGCCTGACCTTCAGCGAGACGCCGCTCGATCTCTTCGGCACGGTTAAGGCGATCATTTTGCTCACGTAGTGCGTTGCCAATGTTCGCCGTTAGCTTCGTGGCCGGATCACGGTCCTTCCTTGCCACACCAAGAAGCGGCATCGAACGGTTCTTTCCAGACCTATTATCCACGGATGGCGTGTCGGGAGTGTTTGTCGAGACGCCAAGGATGTGTTTCCGGCTCATGTGGGTCTACCCCATGCTTTTTTGATCAGAGTTTCGATCTCGTCATTAACGGCGTTCATCGCCTCCAAGGCCCGGTCATAAGTCGATCGTGTGAACTGCCCGCGCTCGACTTCAAAAAGGGTTTGGTTTGTCAGACCAGCGTCCGACACCGCCGTGGTTTTCAGCATCGGGAAATTGAGGACACTCTCGCCAAATATCGACCGCAAATAGCCGACCATCTGGTTTTGCGGCCCATCGCTCGGTTCAAAACGAGTGATGAGGTAGCGCATCCAATTGAACTTGAACTCAGCGCCAGCGTTCTCGATTTCGCGAAGCAAATTCGAAGTCATCGCCAAGAATTGGTTCATAGACATCACGTCCAGCATCTGAGGATGGACAGTGACCAAGATCGATGTCGCTGCTGTCAGAGCCGAAAGCGTGAGGTAGCCGAGCTGGGGAGGGCAATCGATCACGACGACATCGTAGTTGTTAGCGATGTCCTCGATCACTTGACTGATACGACCGTAAAAGAGCGTGTCGCCTTCCTTGCGCTTCATCAGCGCGCGCGGGGTGTCGTGCTCAAACTCCATCAGTTCGAGGTTACCGGGAATGAGGTGCAGGTCGGGAATGTATGTTCCCCGGACAACCTGCTCGATCGGGACCTGCTCATCATCGTACCTAATGGCGCCATAAAGCGTTTCGTTCGGACCAACATCCGTCTCCGGTTGACTGCCGAAGAGTGCGGAAAGGCTTGCTTGAGGATCGAGATCGATCGCCAGTACCCGGTACCCGCGCATTGCCAGATACTGTGCTAGGTGTGCGGCTGTGGTCGTCTTGCCCGACCCGCCTTTGAAATTCATAACGGAGATAACCTGAAGCTGCTCGCCGTCTCGACGATGCGGTAGATAGCGTCGGTTCCCACGGCCGACCTGGTCCATGTGCTTGCGGATTGTATGGATATCTTCAATTGAGAAATTCCGCCTACCGCCCGGGCTCATGCTTACATTCAGCTCAGGCATTTCCGAAGCCGTCTGTCGTAGGTAAGATTCACCGACGCCGAGCAGCTTAGATGCCTCCGATGGCCCGAACGTTCGAATGCCCTTCTCGGAAGTCGGCGGGAAGACCTTGAGATGATGCGCTTGAAGTTGACTGGAGAGCGCGTCGGCATGACGCTCCATCAAGGTCGTCAACCCTTCAACTACAGGCGCTGCTCTTACGACGGACTTCGCCATCTCAAACCCATTCCTTGCCAGTGGCGATTTTTTTCGCGAAACTGGAAAAGTTCCGCCGCTGGCAGTTAGCGCCGATTCTGCTTTTTGGGCAAGAGCTTTTAGGTTAACAGACGGTTACGCGCGCAAGTCGAGAAACTCCAAAGAAATTAGTTTTACCTGTAATATCATTGCGTTAGAAAGACTGCCATTTGACAGTGTTCATGTTTTGTTTTACTGTCAATCCTACAATCGTAACCCAAAAAGAGGTCACCCTCTACGCGCCGTCGTCCAGTCTAAGCCAACTCGCCCATGCGACTCAGCCGAATCCTACCTTGTAGGATCCTATAACTATCCCTAGATTCTGATCCGTGCTGATTTCCCCGCCGACCAACGACGACGGAGAAATCCATGCAGGTTCTGGCGATCTCAAATCCACGAAATGTTCGGGAAGCTCAGCTCCTCCAATGCCATCATCAGCTGCGCGCGCGTGTCTTCGCCGACCGGCTAGGCTGGGAGGTCGATGTTGCCGATGGCCGGGAATCGGATGCTTTTGACGCTCTGATGCCGACCTGCATCCTAGCAATTTCTAACGGCGACCAACTGGCGGGGTGCGCGCGGCTCCTTCCTACGCTTGGTCCGACAATGGTGGCGAACATTTTCCCGTCGCTTCTCCCCGACGGTCAACTTATCGGTCATGCCGCTATGATCGAAAGTTCTCGCTTCTGCGTCGACACGGCGCTCGCGGAGGGGAGGGGCGGCGGTTCCATCCATGAAGCCACGCTGACCATGTTCGCCGGCATCATCGAATGGTGCTTCGCGAATGGCTACACCGAGATTGTCACAGTGACCGATCTCCGATTCGAGCGCATCCTTGCTCGCATCGGATGGCCGCTGCAGCGTCTGGGTGAGCCGAGGAAGATCGGCGTGACGATGGCCGTGGCGGGCACGCTGCCCGCCAATGCGGAGACGTTCCTCAGGCTCCGTCCTTCCAACTACCGTTCTGAACTCAGCCCTCTCAGCCAGGCAGCGTAAGGAGAAATCCGTGAACCAGCTTCGCTCTCATCCCAGGCTTGTCCGCAAACTTCAGGAGGCACTCGGCGATCAGCTTTGTGTTGCCCTGGACGACGCGACTGTCGTCGAGATCATGCTCAATCCGGACGGAAAGCTGTTCATCGAACGCCTCGGTCACGGCGTTGCGCCCGCTGGCGAGATGTCATCCGCTGCCGCGGAGATGGTCATTGGCACAGTGGCGCACGCGCTTCAGTCAGAGGTCGACACGGAACAGCCAATCATCTCCGGCGAGCTGCCGATCGGCGGCCACCGTTTCGAGGGATTGTTGCCCCCCGTCGTCGCCAAGCCTGCCTTCACGATTCGGCGCCGGGCATCACGTCTCATTCCGCTCGAAGATTATGTCCGCGCCGGCGTCATGACCGAATACCAGGCGTCGACGATCCGTAGCGCTATTTCCGCAAGGCTCAACATTGTCATTTCCGGGGGAACTGGTTCGGGCAAGACGACGCTTGCAAATGCGGTGATCGACGAGATCGTCAAATCCGCTCCGGAGGATCGTCTCGTCATTCTCGAGGACACCGCGGAAATCCAATGCGCGGCCGAAAACGCCGTTCTCCTCCATACCAGCTATACAATCGACATGGCGCGGCTCTTGAAGAGCACCATGCGGCTGCGTCCCGACCGGATCGTCGTTGGCGAAGTTCGCGACGGCGCCGCCCTGACATTGCTCAAGGCCTGGAACACCGGCCACCCGGGCGGCGTAGCGACCATTCACTCGAACACCGCCATGTCGGCGCTACGCCGTCTTGAGCAGCTCACGGCCGAGGCAAGCCAGCAGCCGATGCACGAGGTGATCGGAGAGGCCGTCGACCTGGTCATTTCGATTGAGCGAACGCCGCGTGGGCGGCTTGTTCGCGACATCATTCAAGTCGAGCGGTTCATCAACGGACGGTACGAGATCGAATCCGATCAGCTCACCGAAGAACAGGAGGCGCGCCATGTCGCGTAAGCATACCCTCATCGCCGCTGCGCTCATGGCGGCGCCAATCGTTCTTGCCTCTGTCGCCCCGGCGCTCGCCAGTTCCGGCGGCAGCCTCCCATGGGAAGGGCCACTGCAGCAGATTCAGGAGTCGATAACCGGCCCGGTCGCGGGCGCGATCGCGCTTGCAGCCGTGGCCATTGCCGGCGGCATGCTCATCTTCGGCGGCGAGCTCAACGATTTCGCGCGGCGACTTGTGTACGTCGTTCTCGTCGCCGGCATCCTGCTCGGCGCCACCAACATCGTCGGCCTGTTCGGAGCGACCGGCGCTTCGATCGGGCTGACGGACGAGCAGATCACCTCTATTGGTTCGAACAGAGGAGGGGAGGGAGTTCATGGCTGAGTCCCTGTCCGGCCTGCGGCATAACCGCATCCATCGCGCGCTCTCCCGCCCGAACCTACTTATGGGCGCCGACCGGGAGCTGGTGCTGATCACCGGTCTTGCAGCGGTGATCCTGATCTTCGTCGTGCTTACGGTCTATTCGGCGCTCTTCGGCATCGCCGTGTGGATCGTAATCGTCGGGGCGCTCAGGATGATGGCGAAGTCCGACCCGCTCATGCGGCAGGTCTATATCAGGCACATTTCCTACAAGCCCTACTACAAGGCGACCACTTCGCCGTGGCGCCGGTACTGAGGAGGCGGCCATGGTAGCTCTCAAACGCTTCCGGGTGACCGGCCCATCCTTCGCCGATCTCGTTCCCTATGCCGGCCTTGTCGATAATGGTGTCCTCCTCTTGAAGGACGGAAGCCTGATGGCCGGCTGGTACTTCGCTGGCGCCGACTCCGAAAGCGCGACCGACCTCGAGCGCAACGAGCTGTCGAGGCAGATCAATGCCGTTCTGTCGCGACTTGGAAGCGGCTGGATGATCCAGGTCGAAGCCATCCGCATTCCGACAGTCGACTATCCATCGGAAGATCAATGCCACTTCCCTGACCCGGTGACCCGCGCAATCGATGCCGAGCGTCGGTCGCATTTCGCACGCGAGCAGGGGCATTTCGAGAGCAAGCATGCGCTGATCCTGACCTACCGGCCGCTCGAGTCCAAGAAGACTGCTCTCAGCAAATACATCTACTCGGATGAGGAAAGCAGGAAGAAGTCCTACGCGGACACGGTGCTCTTCGTCTTCAAGAACGCGGTGCGAGAACTTGAGCAGTATTTTGCCAACACACTTTCAATCCGGCGAATGGAAACCCGCGAAACGATCGAAAGGGGAGGGGAGCGAATTGCCCGATATGACGAGCTGCTTCAGTTCGTTCGATTTTGCACCACCGGGGAAAGCCATCCGATCCGGCTTCCCGATGTTCCCATGTATCTCGACTGGATCGCCACAGCCGAGCTTGAGCACGGACTGACGCCAAAGGTCGAAAACCGTTTCCTCGGTGTCGTTGCGATCGACGGTCTGCCGGCCGAAAGTTGGCCCGGTATTCTGAACAGCCTTGACCTGATGCCGCTCACTTATCGGTGGTCGTCGCGCTTCATCTTTCTCGACGCCGAGGAGGCCCGGCAAAAGCTCGAACGCACACGCAAGAAATGGCAACAAAAAGTTCGGCCGTTCTTCGACCAAATATTCCAGACACAAAGTCGATCCGTCGACCAGGACGCGATGACGATGGTGGCCGAGACCGAGGATGCCATCGCGCAGGCCTCGTCGCAGCTGGTTGCCTACGGCTATTACACACCTGTCGTCGTGCTGTTCGACAGCGATCGCGAAGCACTGCAGGAAAAGGCCGAAGCGATCCGGCGGCTGATCCAGGCGGAAGGTTTCGGCGCCCGGATCGAAACGCTCAACGCCACCGACGCCTATCTCGGCAGCTTGCCGGGCAACTGGTATTGCAACATCCGTGAGCCGCTGATCAACACCAGCAATCTCGCTGACTTGATCCCGCTGAACTCGGTCTGGTCCGGAACCCCGATTTCCCCATGCCCGTTTTACCCACCGAATTCCCCGCCCTTGATGCAGGTTGCGAGCGGCTCGACAGCGTTCCGTCTGAATCTGCACGTCGATGATGTCGGCCACACGCTGATCTTCGGCCCAACCGGCTCAGGCAAGTCGACGCTTTTGGCCCTGATCGCCGCGCAGTTTCGCCGCTACGAACAGGCGCAGATCTTCGCCTTTGACAAAGGCAGTTCACTTCTACCCCTGACGCTCGCAGCCGGGGGCGATCACTATGAGATCGGCGGCGACAATGCGGAAGAGGGGAGGGCCTTGGCCTTCTGCCCATTGTCCGAACTCAACAGTGATGCCGACCGGGCCTGGGCGGCGGAATGGATCGAGATGCTGGTCGGCCTGCAGGGGGTCACAGTCACACCCGATCATCGCAACGCCATCTCACGTCAGGTTGGGCTGATGGCGAGCGCATCCGGTCGCTCGCTCTCGGATTTCGTCAGCGGCGTGCAACTGCGCGAGATCAAGGACGCACTGCATCATTACACCGTCGATGGCCCGATGGGTCAGCTCCTCGATGCGGAGGAAGATGGCCTCACGCTCGGCGCCTTCCAGACATTCGAAATCGAGCACCTGATGAATATGGGCGAGCGCAATCTCGTGCCGGTGCTGACCTACCTGTTCCGCCGGATCGAGAAGCGCTTGGATGGATCGCCGAGCCTGATCGTGCTCGACGAGGCGTGGCTGATGCTCGGCCACCCAGTGTTTCGCGACCAGATTCGAGAGTGGCTCAAGGTGCTGCGCAAGGCGAATTGCGCTGTCGTTCTCGCGACCCAATCGATCTCCGATGCCGAACGTTCTGGGATTATCGACGTGCTGAAGGAATCCTGCCCGACAAAGATATGCCTTCCAAATGGCGCTGCTCGCGAGTCGGGCACGCGCGAATTCTACGAGCGCATCGGCTTCAACGAGCGGCAGATCGAGATCGTCGCGACCGCCATGCCGAAGCGCGAATACTACGTCGCCACGCCAGAAGGCCGTCGGCTCTTCAACATGTCACTTGGGCCGGTTGCGCTGAGCTTTGTCGGCGCGTCGGGCAAAGAGGACCTCAAACGCATCCGCGGACTGAAATCCGAACATGGCCACGACTGGCCGATCCACTGGCTTGAAACGAGAGGAGTTCACGATGCCACATCGCTACTCAGGTTCGAATAGATGGCTCGCCTGCCTGGCGGCCGCCGCTCTCACGATTGGAGGCGCCGTTTCGGTGCAAGCCGGTACAGCCACCGGCGCTGCGACCGAATGGACGCAGCTCGCCAACAACGCGCAGCTCGTGGATCTCATGAAAAGCTCCGGCATCCAGGTCGACAATCAACTGACCCAGATCAGCCAGCTCGCGGAGCAGATCCAGAACCAGCTGAAGATCTACGAGAACATGCTGCAGAACACGGCGCAGCTTCCTGATCATATCTGGGGGCAGGTTGAAAGCGACCTCAACCAGCTGCGCAGTATCGTCGACCAGGGTCAGAGTATCTCATTTTCCATGGGCAACGCTGACGACGTTCTTCAACAGCGCTTTCAGAGCTACGCCGATCTCAAAACCAACCTGCCGGACAACGCAACGTTCTCCTCGACTTATCAGACGTGGTCGAACACCAACCGTGACACCATCGCCAGCTCGCTGAAAGCGGCGAGCCTCACGGCCGACCAGTTCGATAGCGAGGAAGATACAATGTCCTCGCTCCGGTCGATGTCCGAAACCGCTGATGGGCAGGTGAAGGCTTTGCAGGTCGGCCACGAGATCGCCGCTCAGCAAGTCTCGCAAATGCAGAAGCTTCGCGGTCTCGTCTCGCAACAGATGACGATGATGGGAACCTGGCTTCAAACGGAGCAGACCGACAAGGACCTGGCGCAGGCGCGGCGGGAAAAGTTCTTCAACGCCGAGGTCAAGAGCGTTCCGGAAGGCCAGAAAATGGAGCCGCGATGGTGAGCCGCCCCGTCCTGATTGCCTTGCTGTTGGCTGTCGCAGGTGCATCGTCTGCAGCGACAGTGCTGATCGTCAATTCACGAAACACAGGAATAGCTGCGCTCACAGAGGAGCAGCGCGCCGTCCGGGAAAAATTCTTCGGCTCCGACAAGGAGTTGCCGCCGATCAAGGAAGGCCAGGAGATGCGCCCGAGATGGTGAAGGCAACTGTTGCGCGTTCTTTCCTGATTACAGGTCTCTTTTTCCTCGCCTATGCTGTTCCCGCATTCGCGCAGGAGGGGCAGGTCCTCACGGAACTGGAAAACCAGGTCTCCTCCGCTGCGAAGGGGTGGGAGACCACCATCATGGAGGCGGCGAGATCGCTATTCTGGATTCTCGCAACGATCGAGATCGGCATTGCGGCCGTCTGGTTGGCGATCCAGTCAGCCACATTGGACAGCTGGTTCGCCGAACTGGTGCGGCGGATCATGTTCATCGGGTTCTTCGCATTCGTTCTGACCCAAGGTCCGACCTTTGCGCGAGCGGTGGTGGACAGTCTTTTCCAGATTGGCGCCGGCGGTGGTTCAGCTTCGCCCGCTGAAGTGTTCGATGCCGGCATCCGCGTCGCCTCGCAGATGTCGGAGCAAGCACAGTTCGGGGTGTTCGAAGACAATGCACTTGCGATTGCCGCCGTTCTCGCCATGGGCATCGTTGTCATCTCCTTCTCCCTGGTTGCAGCTATTTTCGTGTCGGTTATGGTCGAAATGTATGTCGGCTTGCTCGCCGGCATGATCATGCTCGGGCTGGGTGGTTCGTCCTTCACGAAAGACTTTGCTGTTCGATACCTCGTCTATGCCTTCGGCGTCGGCATGAAGCTCATGGCCTTGGTGATGATCGCCAAGATCGGATCGAACGTCCTGCTTGGCCTTGCCCAAGCTCCGACTGCCTCGTCGGATCAGTTCGTCACCACCTTGGCCATCGCCGGTATTTCAGTCGTCGTCTTCATCATCGCCATGTACGTCCCGAACATCATCCAGGGCGTCGTCCAGGGCGCATCGGTCTCCGGTGGCATGGAGGCAATCCGGCACGGCGGGCAAGCGGCGTCTTTTGCCGCCGGTGCTGGCTTCCTCGCCGCCGGCGCCGCCGGCGCGGGGTTTGCAGCGGCGCAAGCCGCACGAGCTGGCGGTTCATCAGTTGCAGGAGCCGCTCTTCGCGGCGTGGGCGCGAGCTTCAGTTCCGGCGCGCAAGCAGCCGGATCCGCCGCGAAGGAAAAGGCAATCGGCTCTCCCGGTGCTTATGCGGGGTCCATTCTCGGACTGGCCAACGCCAAACTTGATGAGCAGCGGGGCGGTCATAGCGGACCAAAGCCTCCTCCCGAACGCAACGACAAACCGTAATCAAGACAAGGGAAGAATAAATGGCAGCGAACCGCGCCCCGGAAAACCCGTATCTTGCCGCCCGCCAGGAGTGGAGCGAACGCTACGGCTCCTATGTGAAGGCCGCCGCCGCATGGCGCATTGTTGGTGTCCTCGGTCTGGTCATGGCCGTCATCGGCTTCAGCTACTCGATGTATCTGAGCACGCAGGTGAGGCTCGTGCCTTACATCGTCGAGGTCGACAAGCTCGGAACCGCGGTCACGGCAGGTTTCCCCGAGCAGATCGAGTATGCCGATGTCCGCGTGGTGCGGGCCACACTCGGCAACTTCGTCACGAGCTTTCGCTCGATCACGCCGGATGCGGTGGTGCAGAAGCAATATATCGACCGCACCTACGCCCTTCTTCGCACCTCCGACCCGTCAACCGAGAAGGTCAACGCCTGGTTTCGAGGCAATTCTCCATTCGAGAAGGCGAAGTCTTCGACAGTTGCCATCGAGGTCAACAACATCGTGGCGCTGTCGAACCAGACCTATCAGATCGACTGGACGGAATACGAGCGGGACCGCAAGGGCAAGGAAACCGGCACCCGCCGTTTCCGCGGGATCGCAACGGTGACGCTCACCGCGCCACAGGATGAGGCGACGATCCGCCTCAATCCGATCGGCCTCTACGTCCGGGATTTTGACTGGACGGCACAGCTCTAAGGGCAGGGATTCTTTCAATGAAAAAAAAGAGAATGATCGCAGCCGCCGGCTGCATGGCCGGACTCTTGGCTACGGCGGGCGCGCAGGCGCAAAGCATGACGAGCAACGAGGTAAAAGGCACAAATCTTTCCAGACAGTGGCGCGGCACGCCGGGACTGGTGACGACTGGTCCGGACGGAAAGGTCATCTTTCTGTTCGGCGAGACCCAGCCGTCCGTCGTCTGCTCTCCTCTACAGGTCTGCGACATCGAACTTCAGGGTGGCGAGATCGTCCGCGACGTCCTCGTCGGCGACACCGTGCGCTGGAAGGTAGAACCTGCGACGTCGGGAGCGACAGGCGGGCAGGCCATCCACCTGATCGTCAAACCCTCCGAACCTGGGCTCGTTACCTCGATGGTCGTGACGACATCACGGCGGACCTATCATATCCAGCTCAAGTCCCATCCGAGCCAGTACATGGCGCGCATTGGTTTCGAATATCCGGAAGACGTGTCGACCAAGCTCGCCGACATCAACGCCCGTCTCGAAACGGGCGGCATTCCGGGCACCGCGCCGGACAAACTGAACTTTTCCTACTCAATTAGCGGCAGTGCTTCTTGGAAACCGAAGCGGGTCTATTCGGACGGGGTGAAGACCTACATCCAGTTCCCGAAATCGATCTCCGGACAGGACGCGCCGGTGCTCTTCGTCGTCTCCGGCGGTCAAAATCGCATCGTCAATTATCGCATGAAGAACGACATGATGACCGTCGATTATGCGATCGACAAAGCGATCCTCCTTTCCGGAGTCGGTTGGCGGCAGCAGAAGATCACCATCCGGCGCGGAGGCTGAACCATGCTGAGGCTCCTCGCATATTTCGTCGTGGTCGCGGTGCTCTCCGGTTGCCAAACGGCGGACGACGCACTGAACACCAGTTCCACGCCTGTGGCCGTCACCGGACCGGCTGCAAGCGCCATCGCCGGCGACATGGCAAGTCGTCTGGCGGAACAGATCGGCCCGGCCGGTGCTACGACCACGATCAAAATGAAAAAGGATACATCGGAGTTCGCGACCGCCCTTGAGGCGGCCCTGAAAGGGTGGGGCTATACGGTCGTCACGGATGGCAAAGTCGCGAAAGACGTCAAGCCGGTCGAGCTTGCATATGCAATCGAGGGCTTCGACGGACAGGTGCTCGTGCAGGTCTCGACACCTTCCATCGCTCTTGGCCGCGCTTACACGCCGACGGCGGCGGGTGCTGTGCCGGCCAGTCCCCTTTCGATCATGCAGCGCAACTGACGGAGATTAACATGGTCCAGTCGCTCCAGCTTGGCACGTCGAGCCAAGCCGACGATCAGCAGGGCATGCGCCGGCTCAACCGCCTGCCTATCATCGTCGCCATCATCGTCATCGTGCTGTTTGTCGGCGTCGTTGTGATTGGTCTGTCGCTGCGCGGGCTTTCCTTCAATCGTGGCGACATCGAGGGTGCTTCCAACAGCCCTGCGACCAGTTTCGGCGACCAGCTTAAACGGGGTGTCACGGATGGCATTATCGGGGAGCCAGAAAAGCAGGAGGTGTTTCAGCCGACACCCGTCGTCATGGAGAAAGAGGAAAAGCAGAAACCGGCCGTCGAGCGCCAACCAACAGATCGACAAGATCGCCGACAAAGGCTCGAATCCGAAGAGGAGTGGAAGGCTCGCCTGAAGCGAGAGCAGGATGAGCAATATATGCGCGAGGCCCAGCGGCAACGGATGGCGCGTCTCCAGGCTCGTTCGACGGCGCTTGATTCGCCGCTAAAGGTAGACATTTCCGATGTCGAGAAGGCAGCAAACTCTAGCAATACCACCGATCGTCAACCGACAAATGTCGCTGCGAACAGCGCCTCAGACCTTTATGCCGCAGCCATGACCGGCCTGATGGGACAGAACGTCGATCAGAACGGGCAGACGTCGAAAGAGGATTTTTTCAATCAGGACATCAAGGATCTCGGTTACCTGCCGAACCAGGTCGTGCCACAGATGTCACCCAATGAATTGAAGCGCGGTTCGGTCATCCCGGCGACATTGATCACCGGCCTCAATTCCGACCTGCCAGGGCGCATTACCGCTCAGGTCAGCCAGAATGTCTACGACAGCGCAACCGGCTATCGCCTTCTCATCCCGCAGGGCGCAAAGCTGTTCGGTCGCTACGATTCCAAGGTGTCCTTCGGCCAGGAACGGGTACTCGTCGTCTGGACGGACCTCATTTTTCCGAATGGGTCTACCCTGCAGATCGGTGGTATGGCGGGTACGGACGCTGAAGGATATGGGGGCTTCCAGGACAAGGTCGACCGCCATCTCTGGAGGACATTCGGCTCTGCAGCCCTGGTGGCAATCATCGGGACGGGTATCGATATGTCGATGCCTGAGAGTTCGACGCTCGCGACGCAGGACACGGCTTCGGACGCAGCACGGCGGAATTTTGCCGAGTCATTTGGCCGGGTAGCGGAAGAGACGATCTCGAAGAATCTGAACGTTCAACCGACAATTCGAATCCGGCCGGGCTACAAGTTCAATGTTCTGGTCGATCAGGACATTGTTTTCCCGTCGACCTATGGCGGTCGCTAAGCCGCGCGGAACCTTGAGATTGCCCTATTTTACCGCGTGGCGACAGAGCTATTCCTCGGTAAAATCTTTCCTCAAATAATCATATTTTAGATCGTGAGGACTTGAATACTCGGTAGAGGTGAGTAGACCTATCAGTTGCAACGACCGTGGATATGCTTCGCGTACGAGGCAACTGTGTTTTCATCGGAAACGAATGAGGACAGAGAATTCGCAGCCAAGGTTCGATGTCCCGTGTGGCTCCGGCTGGCCGAACGGTGGCACCTGTAACTCGCGGCGCCAGCAGGCGCGGCGAGTGGGAGGCTCGCAGCTGCGCAGTAGGAGAAAAGTCAGTGGACGGTGACCTTCGCTCTCTCATCGATATGACAGAAGCCGCGCACGACGAACGTATGATCAAAAGTGCTCTGAAGACATTTGCGCACGCATGTGGCTTCGAGCGTTTTGCATATCTGCAGACTGAGGGATTGGAAATCCGCACATTTAACTCCTATCCGGAGGAATGGCAGGGCGTCTATCTCGAAAGCCAGTATTCCCGCCTCGACCCGGTCGTGTGGGAAGCGAAGACTCGCATGGAAATGTTTTCCTGGACCGCCGACGATTGGCCCGCTCGTGGAACCTCCGAACTCAGGCGCTTTCGCGACCAGGCGATCGATCACGGCATTCGCAGTGGGGTGACGATACCCGTCGAAGGAAGTTTCGGCTCAACGATGATGTTGACGTTTGCATCTTCAGCCCAGGCGGCGGATGTTTCAAAGCTTCAAGATGGTCAGAAAGCGGTCCGCGCGGTTCTGGCAATCCATTACCGTCTGAAGATGCTTGCCGCGACCACAATTGTTCCACCGAAGCGGTTGCTATCACCGAGAGAGGCAATGTGTCTAAAGTGGGCGGCGAAAGGAAAAACCGCGCCGGAAACCGCGATCCTGACGGGAATCAATCCAAGGACAGTACAGCATTACCTGGATAAGGCGCGCGAGAAACTTGAAGCGGCGACCGTGCCCCACCTCGTCGCGATCGCCAAGGACCACGGCCTGCTTTAGCGTCAATCATCGACATCTGGGGCAACGTCAGGGACGTAGCCAAGCGCATCAATGATTTCCGCAAGCTCCTCTTGCTGGGCCGCGGACTTCTGTTGGCGCGCGGTGTATTCTCGCTGCAATGTCTCAAGTACGGCGGTCGAGACCGCGGGATCAGATGACGCACGGGTCCACTCTTCGTAGACAGCTTCGTCGGCGACAATAAGTCGGCGGTGCTCTCTGATCGCAGCGATCGCCAGAGCCTCCAGTTCTGACTTCTCCATGGAACCAAAACAGGATCGGCGTTTTTCTGTTTCGTCATTGGTCTCAGACGAGTTGACGTCGCTCACCCGTTCTACTCCCTTTTTTAATCACCCGACGCTCGAGACGAAATCGCTCTGCGCAACAGTCGTCTAGGCTATAATGCCTGATATGTCTCTCATAGTTCCTTTGGCCGTCTTAGCGGTCCTGGCGACAGGCAGGACGAGCAATAGCACGTGCAACGTCGAATCGGAACTATAGTTCCTGGAATAATAGTTCCGTTTCAGGCTCCGCTCTAGTCATGGATCTCAGAGAGGTCATGGCGATCAATCTGCGTCGAATACGTCATGTCAAAAAATTGACGCAAGAGGAACTCGCGCACCGAACGGGCCTGAGCGTTCGGCACATAGGGGCAATCGAGCGCGCCGAAATGTCCGCCACGGTGACAGTCCTCGGCCAGATCGCGCAGGCGCTGAGTGTCGAACCTGCGGAGCTTGTGACAAGATCAAACGACGTGCGCATCGGCTCTTAGCTCGGGTGTCACCCCGTTCTAAGAGACACGGCAAGAAGCGGCCACCTATGCCCTTTTTCTCTGGGTGTTTTTGTGGCTGGCATCGGCTTCTGTGGAAGGCGGCGGTGCGTTGACGAGTTCCGACACAAATCTCGTCAGCGGCGCGATGTTTTCGTGGCCGCTCGCCTCTTCCAGGGCATTCATGTACTCGTCACGGCGCGCGACAGGAATGACCGTCCACGGCGCTCCGCATTCGGCAAGAAGCGCGTTCATGATAAAGCGCGCCGTGCGTCCGTTCCCGTCCGGGAATGGGTGGATATAGGTGAACAGGAACGGAGCGAGGATTGCCTTCACGCGCGCGTCGGATTCCTCGGAAATGCTCTCGAACAGTGCGTCCATGGCGTCGGCGATTGCGTGTGGCGGTAAGGGGACATGCGAGGATCCCCGCAAATACACATTGTGTGATCGGTAGCCCGCGAGTTGGTGCGCCTTGATGATACCCGCGGTTACCGAAGGGCTGAACATGGCTCGGAACCAATCCTGGTGCCGTGCCTCGAGCAGTTCGCCGGTAGGTGCTCCATCAAGAATCTTTCTGATGTCATCGCGCACCTCCTCAAAGGCCAATCTGTATCCCTTGGCGGCGAGTGCGTTCTTGGTCTCGTAGTCCTGCGCGTCCTCGTCCGGTTTCCATTGACCGTCCTGTACCCTCCGGATCAGCTCTTCCGACACCTCGTAACCCTCGATCGAAAGCGAGTTCAGGGCGTCGGCCACATAGCGTTCATCAATGTCCGAGATGTATCCGGCCCGGTCGTTGATACGCAATTGCTCGAATCCGATGTGATTGAGGGCGTCTTTCCCCATTTTCGCCCAGAGGTTCTTGATCCGGGTAGCGGACGGCGCCTGAGTTCGTCTCGCATCCAGCCTGACCAGATCGACTGCCGGGTCGAAAGGGTTGTCCTCGTGCGGGTTGTAGCCGGCCGATTCCAGGGTCTTGATGATCGTGTCCGCGTCCCTTGTGCGGCCAAGATGGCGCAGGGCGCCTGCGATGCGACCGCCAACGTGGCTCCGGCCGCCGTCCAGAAGATATTGCAGCAGCGTGCTTGTTCCACGGATCGAGCCAATGACCGCGATGACATCGGTCGCTAACGTTCTCCACGACTCCGGCGAGAGATTGCAAATCGCCTCCTCCATCGGCATCAATCTCAATCGTTCTCTCGTCTCGGCCGGCTCGTTTTCCTTTGAGCGCAGCAGATAGAGCGACGTATTGCTCGGTAGTTTCACGAGCTGGTTGTTCGCCTTCGGGCTTCTGACGATGACCTGCCCAGGAATGGAATGGTTTTCGGACCATAGAGCCACGGATGCCTCCGCGGACAACCGCCATTCACCCGCGAAACGGTCGTCCAGGTATCTGGCAACGAACTCCCAGTAGACGGTGCTCCAGGCCGCATCGATCCTGTTGTTGGCCGACGGTCGCGAGTTCACCGCCAGCCAGCCCTTCATGATTTCTTCGAGGAAGCCATTGTCCTGTAGTCGTTCCCGGTGGACACGGCTGAGCTCTTCGGATTTCACCACCGATCGGGTGCCGTTCTGCGTCACTCCCCTCAGTTCAGCCAGGGATGCCGCGAGCAGTTCGTTGGGTTTCGCCACGTTGGCCTCCGGCGACGGTGTGTGAGTAGTGGACCACTACTTCCGTGCATTGTTGTTGCACTAATTTGACGCCTTTGACAAACACTAATATTCTGCATTTGCGTCACACTAGTTTCACGCTTTTGAATCGCACTAGTTTAATGCGTTTGAGTCACACTAAGTTTATGCATTGGACTCAAACTAAGATTCCGCCTTGAACTCAATGCTATTGCTGACCACCAATGCGCGACAGATCGATCCGTATTCCCGCGCGCCCAGCATCCTGCTCCGCCTCTGGCTGTTCCTCTCTTGCTTTCGCGTCAACGTCCTCCCCCTCCTCGGCGGGGATCTTCTCTCTACTTTGCTGCGAAACACCAACCGTTGTTCCTGGATCCTCCGCCTGAAACACGCTCACGCCCTCGAACTCACCGGTTTTCCATGCGTAAACCGCATCCTCAAAAATCTGCGGGAAGACGTCTTTGCTCGTGGGGTTGCCATACCATTTCGCAACGATCCTGAGGACCTTGGCAAACATCGCCGTGCCTTTGCGAAGGTTCTGGCAGGGGTCGACCAAATCGGGCTTCAGATCGGTCGCTTCCTTGACTCCAACCCCAGCGGGAAACTGCGTCAGCCCAACGCGAACCACCGCCTGACCAGCATATTGCCGTACGATCGCCATCGCCTCCTCGGCCGATGCCGCTTTCGGAACGAGTATCAATCGGCCGCCCGATTTGACGGTAACGGCGAGGGGATCATCCGAGCCCGCTGCCATCACGAACTGCTCGACGATCGCGGGCTTGAGGGAAGGGTCTGCGCATTCCTTTATCAGGGCGGCGTCGAGCATGGTGTCTCCTAGGTAGTCAGGTGTTGAAGGCAATAACAAGCGGTTTTGCGAAGAGCTTTGCCCATGCGGTCGCAGCGGCGCGCTGAATGGCGACGATTGACGTCCCTTCGGTCCACCATCCGTTTCCCACGGCGACGACAAAATCCGGATCGTGGAGTATGGACTGGAGGATCGGCCAAACGATCAGTTGCTCGTAGCAGATCAGCGGCGCTGCCCGGCTGGCACCGATCGGGACGACCGGATTGGCAAAAAAATCCGCCCTGGCACCGCCACTTTCCCCGAACCAGGACCGCCACGGTTGCCACATCGAACCGGGAACCGGCATACGTTCGCGATAAAGGATGCGGCCGCCCTTCCTGTCGATCGCGACGAGGACATTGTCGTAGCCGGCGGCATCGAGCACCGTTGCGCCGGCGATGACCGTCGCATCGGTATCACCGGACGCGCTCGTCCAAAGCCGCGCCACGGTCGGTGTCCAGAAACCGAGCGCAGTTTCCGGCAGCACCACAAAGCGTGCGCCATCGCTGGCCGCATTCCGCACCGTTGCGATCAGGTCACGCTGGCGGTGAAGACCGGCGTCCCGACCGAGCGAAGCGCCCAATTCGAGGTCGACACCGCGCCAGCCATTGGGTAGACCCGGCTCGGTCCACGATGCGGCGGACCACAGCCAAAGGCCTGCGAAGGCGATGGCGACAGCTGGCCAGATGCGGGTTACGAGGCCCGCAAGGCCAGCTGTCATAAGCCCAAGTCCCCACCATCCCCACCCTGGGAACAGAACACCCGCGGCGGTGACAGGATGCGCCCAGCCCGTGATACCGAAAGGCGGGATCGACATGATGATGGCTGCCAGAAGATAGCGAAACGGACGAACTCCGCTGTTCTCCGTCCAGACGACCGTATGCACGGCAACGAAGCTCAAAGACGCACACAGCCAAAGCAGAAGGCCCGGCCAGATGTCCGACGAATAGAACGCCGCTACGCCTTGCGGCAAACCACGTGCTGCTGCCAGGAAATATCCGGCAGAGACAAGTGCCGCCACAAATCTCGTTCGCGAGATCGACCACAGAAGCGGAAACCCCAGCGCGACGGGTAGAAGCAACACATGGCCGCTCCAGCCCACTACGCCGATCGCGATCGAAGCGAATATCAGCAGCGCCGGCCGAAGGTAATCACGGCGCATAGGTGAGGACCTCCTGCGCCAGACCGAGAATCCCCGGAGCAGGCACCGGACCGAAGTATCGGGAATCGTAGGAGCCGGGGAACGCGGAATGCAGAAAGACATATCCAGGCGGTATGGTGCCGCTCATAAACGGCGCCAACGGCCGTCCCTTTCCATCTCGTTGGGCAAGACTGGAAGAGGGAACTTCCCGACCTTCCACGTTTACGCTGGCGCCGATTTCGACGTGTTGTCCTGCGACGGCGATCACTGTCTTGATCAACGGTGCGACGCCGCCCGGGCAGGAACCGGAACGGAGATAGCCGCGAGCCCTCGCTGCCCGCATTGCCGCCGTTTCCGGCGGGCAGATGAACAGGAGGTCGCCGACCGCTGCCGGTCGATGAAGCGGCATAATGCGCCACAGGCCGAGTGGCTCGCTCGGTGTCAGATTGATGCGGTAGCCGCCGACGACGGCAGTCACCACCAGCAGGATGGCGGCCACTGCCGCCATCGGCAGAACCACAACGGCTCGTCGCTGCTGCGTAGTCATCGACCGGCGCGTTCCAGTTCCCGCCGTCATTTCAGGGAGAGCCCTTGGCTCTTGGTTTGCCGCAGCGTCTCAGCCTGCCGGAGCGCTTCCGTCGTTCGTTCATAAGCGGCTAGTTGCTGGACCGTCCGCATGGAATTCCAGGCGGACTGGACCTCGGCCTTCTGGCCGGCCGTCATGCCTGATGTGACGGTCTCGAAAGTCTTGCCATCAGTGTCTTTCGCAGCCAAAGGCAGGAAGGTCCGTTCCCCGAAACGTTCGGAAACCGCCTTGGCGAAACCTTCGAGTTCTGCTTTCACCATTTTGTCGGCGAGCGCGTATTCCATTCCAGCCGGAAGATCGTTGCGATCGATCGCATCACGAACGCGTTCGAGCGTTTGTTTGGCAGACGGTGAGAGCGCCGGGATGTCGACCGAAACCTTGAGCCGGACCGCGCGCTCCTCCGTCTCATGTTTCAATTCGGCCTCGGCCCGCTCACGAAGGTAACGTTCAAGATTTCGCGCGAGCGCCGGCACATTGGCAATGGCTTTTTCCCGGTCCTGCTTGTCGCCACGGCTCGCGAGAAGACCGGTCTTGCCCTTGAGCGCGCCAAAGCTCTCTGGCTCGCCGGCAATCCTTGCCAGGGTGGACTGCGCGACCGACTGGTCCTTCAACATGGTATCGACATCGATCGCCTTGAAGGCAGCTTCCGGCATCGCGTAGACGAGCTGGAAGCGCATCGAGACGTCCTCCCATTGCGTCTTGAGGCCGGGATCGGCGGCGAGCTTATCCTCGACAGCCTGGTCGAGCGATTTGGGATAAGTGGTGATGCCTGATACCATGGGCTTGGCCTCCTTGATTGTGTCCGGGATGGAGTGTTTGTTGCTGCCGCGGACCAATCCGAGTGCCGCACCGATGGCGGCTAGACGGGCGCCGAGGTCGGCGAGTTTCTGTTTTTGCCGGACGGCCCATTGGAGGCGATCGTGTGCGATCGTGCGGGCGACGTTGACAAGATGAAGGCCCCGCGCTTCCGCGAAGCGCAGCGCTTGGCCGTAGAACGACGCCTTCTCGTAATCGAGGGTCGTCTCCTTGGCGTTGCGGCGCGACAGGATCGAGATGAGGCCGCCGGATTTCGCGAAGGAGCGACTACCATAGTAGACGGCGAGATCCTCACGATGGCGCGTCATGGCCACATAGGTGAGATGCCGGTCCAATGAAAGTGAAGCAAGCACCTTCACCCTGTCGACGGTCGCGCCCTGGCTCTTGTGGATCGTCGTCGCATAGCCGTGATCGAGATTGTTGTAGAAGCGCTGCTCGATCATAACCTGACGGCGGTGCTCGCCGTCACCAATCTCTGCAACGATCCGGCCAGGTGCGGCTTCAAGCACCTTTGCGAGCATGCCGTTCTTAACGCCAAGGCTGCCCTCGTTCTTGAGAAACACGATCTGGTCGCCGGTGGCGAACATGCGGGTTCCGTCCTCGGTCTTGAACGGTAATCCTTCTGCGACGACGCCGCGTTCGACCAGCTTGGCCCGCGCCATGTCGTTGAGCATTCGGACGTCGCGGCGGAGGTGTGCGAGGATCAGGCTGGTCTTCGAAGGGTCGTAGTCGCGGTCCCACGCTGCGATCAGGCTCTCGACCGCGTCGTCCTTCAGTCTCAAACCAATCATTCGACCATGAGCGGTGTAGGCATCGACAGCCTTGCGGACATTGCCACGCGCGAGATCGAGCGAGGCATCGCGCATCCATTGCTGGCGCTGACGATAGATTGTCTCAAGTTCTGCATAGCCGATGCGATCGGCAATGGCGCGGAAGGCGGCACCCGCTTCGATCGGTTGAAGCTGTTCCGGATCGCCGACAAGGACGAGTTTGGCGCCGGCCTTGGTGACGGCCTCGACCAACAGCGCCATCTGCCGTGACGACACCATGCCGGCCTCGTCCAGCACGAACACGGTCTTGTGGTCGAGCTGATTGCGACCCTGGTTCCAGCGAAGCTCCCACGACGACAGTGTGCGAGATTGGATGCCCGCTTCCTTTTCCAATCCTTCGGCGGCTTTGCCAGCCAACGCTCCGCCGACCACACGATAGCCGGCCGCTTCCCACGCCTCGCGGGCAGCCTTCATCATCGTCGTCTTGCCGGCCCCGGCGCGGCCGATGACAGCGGCAATCCGCGTGGCCCCGGCGACATGCTCGATTGCCGTTCGCTGCTCATCCGACAGACGGGAATGGCGCGCAAAGGTCGCCTGCAGCACCGCCTCACGGACGCCATGGGAGGTGCTGCCGGAGAGCCAGATCGCGCGATTGGCCATCTCGGCTTCAAGCCGGATCATCTCACGCGTGGTGTACTTCGCAGGTGTCCGAATACCTGTCGCAAAATCGATCCGCTCGCGTTCGAGCCGGAGCGCTTCCGGGCTTTGCAGAATGCGGACCATCAGACTTTGGAACAGAGCGACATCGTCGATATAGCGATACAACACCTTCGCAACATCGCGTTCGTCGAAGACGCTCTTCTCCCGCGTGATCAGGTCGAGCACGATCTCCGGACGGCGCTGGATGCGGCGGGCGTTCTCGCTGCGGCGCTCCTCCTGAAGCTCGATGCGTTCGAGTTTGGGGGGCGAGGTCTCCGACTTGTGGTCGGATTGCTCGGCCTTGCGCTCGATGGCTTTGGCGCCGACGCCGAGGTGAATGGTTGGCTCGAGATCGATACCCTGCTTTTCGAAGGAACGGCCATCGATGCGGATATCCAGGCCGGCAAGCGCCAGATGTTTGTTCTGGCAGGCAAACCAGCCGTCGCGAAACGCATTGAAATCCTCAGTGCTACCGGCCCACAGCTGATAGATGATTTTGCCGGCATCATTTCGGATTGGCTTGCCATCCGGGCCGAGCACCGCGACCTTCTTCGAACCGAAACCGTCTTCGGTCAGCGGGCGCAATGTGGTCATGAGGTGGACGTGAGGATTGCCGGGGGCGTCGTGATAGACCCAGTCCGCGACCATCCCCTGCGCGGTGATGTGGCCCGCCACAAAGTCGCGCATGAGCGCGATGTTCTGCTCGGCCGTCAGCTCGAGCGGCAGGGCGATGGTGACGTCCTTGGCGAGCTGCGCGTCGGATCGCTTCTCGAAGCCCTCCACTTTGTTCCAGAAGGCCTCGGAGGCCCCGGCGACCGAGCGATCGGCAATCATCGAACGTAGCCATTCGGGCGAGTCTGCCGGAATGACGAACTCCTCGTGCAGGAGGCCTTGCTTGCGGGTGTAGTCGATCGTCCGGGCTTCGCGCTCGAACTCCATCTTGGCGCAGTGCCGGTAGGCCGCCGACAGCACAGCGCTGCGGCCGGAGCCACGCGCGACGACGCTGACGGAGAAGTGAGGGACGGCCACGGCGGAGTTCTCTCCCGGTTGCGAACGAAATCAAATGGTTCGTCGGGAGCGGCGGTCCCACCAGGCTCTCTCAGCAACACGTCGAGCCAGCGACGTATAATTGCGCCCTTGGAAGCCGCTCCTTCGGATCGGCCGGGATCATCCAGCAAAGCATCGCCCTTGGCGATTGTAGGATTCACAGTAGTGCGTTCCGCACTCTCTTCCGAAAAACTGGGTTCGAAAGACAAGCTTTCTCACCCAGGAGACGATCGGACATGAAGAAGCCATCCTCGAAAATCCGCGACGAAATCGCCAAGCTGCAGGAACAGCTCAAGATCGCCGAGACAAGGGAAGCCGAGCGGATCGGCAAGATCGCGCTCAAGGCGGGCCTTGGCGAGATCGAAATCGACGAGGCGGAACTTCAGGCAGCGTTTGAGCAACTGACCAAGCGATTTCGCGGAGGGCATGGCGCTACGACCGGAGGGAAGAAGGCCGCCGGCGACAGCAGCGGACAAGCGTCGACCGCAGCGGACGCGTCTGGCGCGGGCGCGGGCAGCGCTGGCGAGGCTTGAGCGCATGGCGAGGACGATGACATCCGACACCCGCAAAAAGGACACGCGCGAAAAGATCGAGCTCGGCGGGCTGATCGTCAAAGCCGGGCTGCGCTACGAGAAGCGCGCGCTGTTGCTGGGCGTGCTTCTCGATGCCGCCCGCCGGATCAAAGGCGACGAGGGCGAGCGGTCCAGGCTGACCGCAATCGGCGTGGAGGCCTTCGGCAATGACGATCAATAGGATTGCGCTCGTCGTCGTGCCAGGGACGCTGATGATCCTGGTCGTCATCGGAATGACCGGGATCGAGCAGTGGCTTTCAGGCTTCGGAAAAACCGAGGCCGCGCAACTGGCATGGGGACGGGCGGGAATCGCCTTGCCCTATGGTGCCAGTGCGGCGATCGGAATTCTGTTCCTGTTCGCGAGCGCCGGCTCGATCAACATCAAGCAGGCAGGTTGGGGTGTCCTTGCCGGATGCAGCGGGACGATCCTGATCGCGGCTACACGCGAAACGATGCGCCTTGCCGCTTTCTCGAAGGCGTTTAACGCCGACAAGTCGGTCTTGGCCTATCTCGATCCAGCAACGGCGATCGGAGCGGGCGTACTACTCATGTGTGCCTGCTTCGCACTCCGCGTTGTGCTCATCGGCAATGCGGCGTTCGCACGGGCCGAGCCGAAACGCATTCAGGGCAAGCGGGCGCTCCATGGCGAAGCGGATTGGATGAAACTGACGGAAGCGGCGAAGTTGTTTCCCGATGCTGGTGGCATCGTGATCGGTGAGCGCTATCGGGTCGACAAAGACAGTGCCGGGAGCCAAGCGTTTCGAGCCGATAGCGCCGAGACGTGGGGCGCCGGCGGTAAGTCGCCGTTGCTGTGCTTCGATGGCTCTTTCGGTTCGTCGCACGGGATCGTCTTTGCCGGTTCCGGCGGTTTCAAGACGACGTCGGTGACGATCCCGACGGCACTCAAATGGGGCAACACGCTGATCGTGCTCGATCCATCGAACGAGGTCGCACCCATGGTCTCCGCGCATCGCGGCGGAGCAGGAAGAGACGTGTTCGTCCTCGACCCAAGGAAGCCGGACGTCGGCTTCAACGTCCTGGACTGGGTCGGCCGTTTCGGCGGAACGAAGGAAGAGGATATCGCCTCCGTCGCGTCATGGATCATGAGCGACAGCGGCGGCGCGCGCGGCGTCCGTGACGACTTCTTTCGAGCATCGGCGCTGCAGTTGCTCACGGCGCTCATCGCCGACGTCTGCCTGTCCGGTCACACGGATGAGACGGAGCAGACGCTTCGGCAGGTGCGCATGAATCTTTCGGAGCCGGAGCCGACATTGCGCAAGCGGCTGCAAGACATCTACGACAATTCGGGCTCGGATTTCGTGAAGGAGAACGTCGCCGCCTTCGTCAACATGACGCCGGAAACCTTCTCCGGCGTCTATGCCAATGCGGTCAAGGAAACGCACTGGCTTTCCTATCCGAACTATGCCGCCCTCGTGTCGGGAAAGAAATTCTCGACCAGCGATATCGCCGCGGGAAACACCGACGTCTTCATCAACATCGACCTCAAGACGTTGGAGACCCATTCGGGTCTTGCGCGAGTCATCATCGGCTCGTTCCTGAATGCGATTTACAATTGCGACGGACAGCTCAATGGGCGCGCGCTGTTTCTACTCGATGAGGTCGCGCGCCTCGGCTACATGCGGATCATCGAGACCGCGCGCGACGCCGGCCGCAAATACGGGATTACGCTGACGATGATTTATCAGTCGATCGGCCAGATGCGTGAGACCTATGGCGGCCGGGACGCAGCAAGCAAATGGTTTGAGAGTGCCAGCTGGATTTCGTTCGCCGCGATCAACGATCCGGAGACTGCCGAGTACATATCGAAACGCTGCGGCATGACCACGGTCGAGATCGACCAGGTCAGCCGCAGTTTCCAAGCGAAAGGGTCGTCACGAACGCGCTCGAAGCAGCTCGCGGCTCGACCGCTGATTCAGCCGCACGAAGTCCTACGCATGCGGGCGGACGAACAGATCGTCTTCACAGCCGGCAATGCGCCGCTCAGATGCGGCCGGGCCATCTGGTTCCGGCGGGTTGATATGAGGGCCTGCGTCGGCGACAACCGGTTTCATGCGATCGGCGGAAGGGGGAAGTAAGCTTCGAATTCGACGCCTTCGGTAAAGGCCGATGTAACCAGACCGATTGTAAGATCTGCCGGCGAAGGGGGATAAAGCTTGGCGCAAAAGAACGTCATACCGTTCAGGAGAAATCGGAAGGTCGCGAACGATCGTCACGGCATCAAGGCGTCGCGGCCGACGTCACGTCCTCACCGTTCCCATCGCGGGAAAGGCATTCCGACCGTGATTGTCTGGGCCGTGGTGATCGGCGCCGCCGGCTGGCTGTACCTTGATCGCAATGGTCATCTCGATAGCGCTTCTGCTTTCGTCAGACCGCCTGCGCAAGATGGCCTATCAGCGTCGTTCGTGCTGTGCGGCGACAGCCATCGGACGAACTGCGTCGTCGATGGCGACACCTTCTGGTTCGACGGCCAGAAAATCCGCATCGCCGACATCGATACGCCTGAACTGAGCCCGCCCCGCTGCGAGGCTGAACGGATCAAAGGTGAGGCGGCAAAGTCGCGACTGCTCACGCTACTCAACGCTGGAAAATTCTCGCTGGCGGCCGTGTTCCGTGACGAAGACAAATATGGACGCAAACTCCGAACCGTCTCTCGCGCAGGCAATTCGTTGGGCGATGTTTTGATCGAGGAAGGCCTCGCCCGATCGTGGGATGGCGCGCAACACGGATGGTGCGGGAGCCTTTGACAGCTATCATAGTTTCTCGCACGGGAGGGGGATTGAGGAAAAGGCGGAGTTCGGCAGTGAATACCACCGGCCGAGGGGAGTTCGCACCCGCTTCGCGCCGGTTGCGGTCATTGAAACGGCAAACGGAACCGCTATTGTCAACCCCTCAGGAAATGCATCAGTAGTCCGCTCGGGAACGGGAGGAGGGAACGCCTTCCTTCATGGGGTAAGTTCGAGGGGGTGGCAGAGCCACTCTCATAGCCGCTCCCGCCGGTCGATCCGGAAGGAACGGCTCACACGAGAGGCAAAGACCAGAGGCGGAACGCCGCCTCTGGTCTCGACCTCAATCCTCGCTCGGGTCGAAAAGCTCCTTGTCCTCAAGGCCGATATGCCATCGTTTGTCAGACCACCGGGAGGGGAGGTAGATCTCATCGCCGCCGAAGTGCGCGATGATGATCTTGTCTCCCTCGTGGAACAAACCGAAATCGACCTTGTTGTCGATCGCCAAAAGCAGCGCCGCAGACAGAAATTCGCGCGAGATTTCCTTGGGGAGATGAACTTCAGCGTCGAAACTGCTGCGCAAATGTTCAATCCCGGTCGGCTGTTGATCTGCCAGTTTCCGCTCTTCGCTAACCGGCTGTGTGATGTGATGCTGTGTCATCAGGGTCTCCTTTTCGTTTTCTGACGAAAGGGGTCCGCACCGTAGTCCGTGAGGGGTCAGGGACCGCGGAACGCGGCCGCCCTGCGGCGAGCGGAGGAACCGACTTTCTCTGTGCCGCTTGCGGCGCTGGGAAAATTGGAGGGGGCCGCGATGTCCTTGACGCCGGAACGGCGGGTGCAAGATAGGACGTCAGGGAGAGATAGGACCGCGTCCTGAAAAGGACGCGACCGCTTGCCAGCTCCGATGGCCAAAAGACCTTCCGTCAATCCACCGTCAGCTCCGCTCAGAACTCTTCCCAAGTCTGCTTGACGGCGGCGTTACCGGAAAAGGCCTTGGCGACGGCGCCGACGATCCGGCGCGCCGGCGATGCGACCTGCCGGCTGGATGGGCTGGCCTCGGTGACGGACGCCGGCCGGCGCATGCCTTCGCCAAACTGGAACTGGCTGATCAGGTCGCGAAGCCGTCCTGCCTCACCGGCAAGTGTCGCGCTCGCCGCATTGCTTTCCTCGACCATGGCCGCATTCTGCTGGGTGACCTGATCCATCTGGTTGACGGCAGTGTTCACCTCGGCCAGACCAACCGATTGTTCCCGGGCCGATGTCGCGATCGAGTCCATATGCTGGTTGACGGTAACAATGTAGCCGTCGATGGTTTTCAGGGCGGCACCGGTCTCGCTGACGAGCTTGACGCCATTCTGCACCTCGACCGAGGAGTTTCGGATCAGCTCTTTGATCTCCCTTGCAGCCTTCGCGGAGCGCTGCGCCAGTTCGCGAACTTCCTGTGCGACGACGGCGAAGCCTTTGCCGGCGTCGCCGGCTCGGGCCGCCTCAACGCCAGCATTGAGCGCAAGGAGATTGGTCTGGAATGCGATTTCGTCGATGACGCCGATAATGTTGGAGACCTGCTTCGACGATTGTTCGATCTTTTCCATGGCGTCGACAGCGCTCGCCACCACTTGGCCCGACTGGGCGGCACTGGTATTGGCCTGGGCGGCGATCTTGCGAGCTTCATCGGCGCGCTTGGACGAATTGGCCACATTCACCGTGATCTCGTCGAGGGCAGCTGCCGTTTCTTCGAGCGACGCCGCCTGCTGCTCGGTGCGCTTGGACAGGTCATCGGCGCTGCCGCTGACCTCGCGGCTGCCACTGTCAATGGCGTTTGCCGCGTCCGCGACGGCACTCAGGGTCTCGGCAAGCTGGCCGACGGCACCGTTGAAATCGGCGCGCAGCGTCTCGAATTCGGCAGCAAAAGTCTGCGAAAGCCGATAGGTCAAATCTCCGGTGGCAAGGTGCTTCAGCCCTTCGCCGAGACCCTGCGTGGCTTGTGCCATTGCCACTGCCCGGACGCGATCGCTCTCGGCCTTACGCTGCCGATCCTCTTCTGTCAGGTTGCGCTGCTCCTCTGCTTCCTGTTCGAGGCGGATATTGGCGACGGCATTGGCGCGGAACACTTCGACGGCGCCGGCCATGTCGGTGATCTCGTCGCGGCCGGACATGGGGACTTGAGTGGAATGATCACCGGAGGCGATACGGCCCATAACGGTCGCGAGCCTGATCAGGCGCCGCGTGACGGAGCGCCGGACGTAGAATAGGGCGCTGAGGGCGGCTGCAATCACGAGGAAGCTCGTTGCCGCATTGACGGCGACAGTCTGCTGGGTCACTCCCCGAGACAGTTCCGCGGCATTTCGGGCAGCTTGCTTTTCCTTCGCCGCAATCAGTTTGACGTCGACTCCAAGAATGATGGAGGTCACCGTCAAATCATTCAGCATATCTGCGATCTGGCCATTGAGCTTGGCCTGGTCGGCTCGAAGCGCAAACAGCCCTTCGGGACCTCCGCCCTCGTTCAGGAGAGCCGTGGCAAGCTGTTGCAGCGCTGCACTGCCGCCTGAGGCTTTCAGGCGAGCCAGTATGCTGTCAATCTCCTTGGCGGAGGTATCATATTGATCTTTGATAGCGGGTAGTTCGGTCTCTGGCGCATCTGGTATGGCCGATATCAGGGTCGATATCTGGGCGGCCGCCATCTGGAGGTCGGTCAGGGCGCGGGATCGATCGATGCTGGTGTCCGCCGCTCCGGCCTGTGCGTTGCGGAGCATGGACGCCAGAGACTTGTAACGGGACAGAGCGCTGGCCACGCCCTCCTGCATGTGAAACTTCGACTTGATCCGGTCGGAAGATATGGATGTCAGCTGATTGAGCTTTGGTTGGAGGCTTTGGCTCGTCTTTTCCACCGAATCAAGTAGTTCCGCCGTCACTCCAAGGTCGCGCAAAGCCGTCAGTCGACCGCTTTGACCGGCGAGGATTGCTTCCAGGCGCTTCGAACTTGCGTCGAGCGAAGCGAGATCCGGCTCATAGACGAGATTGGGCGCCTCTGCGAGAAGGATGGCGCTTTCTTGCGCGAAGGCGAGGGATTCGGTGACGGTCGGGAGTGTTCGATCGCCGAGCTCCTTGACGATGCCGGAGCTTTTCATCGAATACCAGGACGAGGAGGCCCCGGCGATGGCTGCGAGGGCCGCAATGCCGACAAAAGCCGCCGTCAAGCGTCCGGCAATCCCAAAATTACGTCGGTCGTTGGAATTCGTTGCTGCTGGTGTCATGGGAGACGGCTCCTTGGAATCGGAGCGACCGCGGGCACACTGATCCCGGCACGCTCGATAGAGTGGGTTGAGTAATTACACTGATGACCTCGACTTCTGACGTTCGCCGGACCAGGCCAACGTCGTGGTAGGCAAGCGGTCAGGGCTTGCCGTACAGGGCCTTGAGGTCGGTGTCGGTCAGACTGCTCGGCATCCAGAATTTTTCTGACAGGTCAGCACGGTAATTCGCTTTTGCCTTCTGGATGTCCCAGCCGTCCGGCTCATAAACATAGCGTTTGTGGATGGCTTTGCCCTCGAGCAGCGCGGCGGCGGCGCGAACAGCCGCGGCTCCCTGTTCCGGCCCATATTCGGTGGCAACCGCGTCAACCCCGGTTTCGATCCATTTCTGAAGAAAGCCGTTGTTCACCTCTCCGGTGATCGGCGGAACTTTTGCGCCATATTGCTGGAAGACGTCCATACATGCGCGGCTCATATCGGCGCCCGATGACCAGATGCCGTCGACCTTCGGGTTTTCGAGATAAAAGGTCTCACACACCTTGTGGCCATAATCATACGACCAGAGACCAGCATCTTCGGCAACGATCTTGATATCGGTACCCTTGATGGCTTCGAGCAGGCCTTTGTAGCGATTGATGTCTTCGGGATGGGTGGGAAGTCCGCGCAGGACCCAGATATTGCCCTTTCCTTCGAGTTCCTTGACCAGGAATTCTCCCGAAACCTTTCCGAAGTTCTCGCCGCCGCCCTGAATATCAACGGTGTATTTGTCGGTTTTGGTAAGCCCCGTGTGCACGATCACGGGAATACCGGCATTGACCGCTCTGTCGATGCCTGCGTCGGCGGACGTCGGCGAAACCGGCGTAATGATGATGGCATCGACCTTCTGGGCGATCAGCTCATCGATGTCGGCAATTTGCTTGGCCTGACTTAGATTGGCGTCGAGCAGCACGAACTGCGAAATACGCGGATCGCTCTTGGCAGCCGCCTGCGATTCGGCGGCCATTTGAGCAGCCCAGGTGTTGGCGTTGACGCCAAAGTGGCTCATCCCGATTTTCCAGGGGCTCGCCTTCTTGAATTTGTCGGCTGGTATCGTGCCCTCGTCGCCCGAACGAGCGACTACGCCGGTCATCAAGTCGACGTCTTCCGCTCTGGCACCATGGCTGAGGAGAAGTGCTACCCCCAACAGGAAGGCGTATTGTTTCTTTTTCTCGAACCCGAGCACAGTCTTTTTCCTCACGTATCTTGACGATGGCGACGATCACCAACCGGTTGAACAACTTCAGTCATCGGATGCATATCGGATGTTGCTACCGCGATAGACCTCGCGAGACGCAAGGCTTTCACCCGCATTGCGACTGTCCACGTGCGGAGTGATTTCACTCCGACTTCTCTTCATTTCGGCTTGATATGCGAGAATTGCCGCCTGCGTTCGTTCGGCTTGCTTGAGAACCCCAAGCAAACTTTCGGCCGCCTTGAGAAAGCGTGCACCCTCTCGCTCCGCACTCTCGATCAGCGCGCGTTGCTGCGCGCTGTAGGTTTGTTCCAAGGGAAAGTCGATAATTTCTGCCATGCCTTAGACTTCCTATTTCCCCAGCAAATCCCGATCGGTTGCCGAAAACTCCATCCCGGATGGACCCTTGCGACAGAGGAATCGAGCCTGATTCGCACGACTTCGTCTCGCCCAAACCGATCGTGGGATAATAGTTATTCAGAGAGAATGAATATTAGCTTAAAGTCTTAACGATGTCGCCGGGATCATTCCCGGAATGACGTTCAAGGCCGCGTGCGTCGGAGCCGGGATATTACGATTACTCGGACTAGAACGGCGCCGTACCATCCGCGAGAGGATCGTCACGCGAATGCGCGGAGACCGTCTCGGGCTCCGCGAGTGCCAGCGAGTAGAGCCGTGCGGCTGAGCCGTCTCGCCCAGCTAGTCCCCCCTATCTCGCGAAACATCACGGCGATGAATCGATCGGCTTTCAACGATTCAAAACTGTCGTTGGACGCATTGGCGGGGATCGGCGATTCTGTCTGCATGGTCACGCAACCCTACCAGCTCTATGTCGAACGAACGGACCCAGCCAAGAACATGGCCCGTTTCTACGCCATGCAGATTTCGGTTTCCTTGTTCGGGGAAACCTGTCTGACGCGAAGGTGGGGAAGGATAGGAACGTCAGGGCAGACAAAGGTCCACCATTTCCAACGGGAGGAAGAGGCGGTCAGCCTGTTCCTCGATCTGACGCGACAAAAAAGAACACGTGGCTACCGACCGAGGGCGGCCAACCATCGCGCTATGCGCTAATAGCAGGGCTACCGGCGGGAGATAGCAGTGAAAAAGACGGGCCGTGGCGACCCTTGCGTCATTCGCGCCGGTTCCAGTCGGTCTCGAACCAAACCTCGATCTCGACGAAGAACGGGATCTTGATTGCGAGCTTCAGGCCGAGCTTTCCCTTCCGGAAGAAGTGACTGATCACCTTGCCGAGATTGCGGAGCCGGCGGCCCGTGGCTGCGAGGAACTTTGCGAGCTGTTGCATGGCAGGTTCTCCTTTCGAATTGCTGGTATCGCGGGGATCGAAAGCAGACCTCGAAGGAGGGCCGCACCGGAACGGTCGAAGCGCGAGCGGAGAACCTGGAGCCGCCTGAATTTTGATTGCGCGAGGAGCCGCATGCGCCGGGGAAAATTCTGGCGGCGCAAGGTTGCGGCGTGACGCAAGGGCTGCAACATCCGCTGACGTAGATGACAGCTGCGTCGAAAGGAGAGATGCGACGGCGCGGTGCTCCTCAGGCGGAAAGCGCTGGAATCGGGGACCCTGATAGCCGAACGGAGCTCGGCTCTGAAATGAGAAGGGAAGCCGCCTCAGAAGGGCGGCTCGGCCTCGATGGCACCGACCTGCTCGGCGAGCTCGGCCCGTGCAAGTTCAAGCTCGCGCTCGATCTGGCGGCGCTCGGCCGCATCGCATGCGTTGTTCAGCTCAGCCCGCAGTTCTTCGATGTGCTGTTCGATCGTCATGGTCTCATCTCCTTGAGTTCGTGAAAGACGAGCTTGCAGGAGCGGGACGGGATGGCGGGGTCAGGGATCGCGACGCGACCGCCGGAGGCGGCGGGTGGGGGAGCCGATTTCGTGTTGGCGCCACAGGCGGCGGCGCGAAATTGGGGGAACCGCTCGTCCTTGAGGCTGCCATCCCGGCCCGGCACCATCGGGCGATCTGAGCGGCTATCCCGGTTTCCGTATGGCACCGAAAAAAGCCGGGAGCGGGCTCGACGCCTGGTTCCGGCTTCACATTTTGACGGGAGAGGCC
>NZ_BAYX01000011.1 GCF_000696095.1 Rhizobium rhizogenes NBRC 13257
GGTCGCCTTCTGCAGATAGGTTGGGGACTGGATCCCGAGATAAGGCAGGCTAAGTCC
Source organism: Rhizobium rhizogenes NBRC 13257 (assembly GCF_000696095.1). Classification (GTDB taxonomy): domain Bacteria; phylum Pseudomonadota; class Alphaproteobacteria; order Rhizobiales; family Rhizobiaceae; genus Rhizobium; species Rhizobium rhizogenes. The sequence goes on from NZ_BAYX01000011.1 coordinate 58, forward strand.
CTGCAGCAGCGGTGCGAAAGACTGGCGATAGCTGATCACGACGATATTTGCGTTCGGCGCCTCGATCTTGTCGACTGGACCGAGCAACGATTTTGCATAGCTCGAGGTCGTTTTTGGATCGAGGATGCGATCGAAATTATACTTCACCGCCGCCGCATCGAGCGGCGTGCCATCGCTGAAGGTCACGCCCGGCCGCAGATGAAACGTATAGACCGTGTTGTCGCCGTTGATCTCCCAGCGCTCGGCCAGCCAGGGAGTAAAGCTGTTGTCCTCAGCCTGGCCGACCAGCGAGTCGACGATATTACGGGTGATGACGGCGGTAATCGAACTGCCGGTGATCGACGGATCGATGATGGCGGTATCCGTCCCCAGGCCAACCTTGAGGATGCCGCCATCGATCGGCTTGGCGCCCTCGGACGCCGCCCAGGCATGGGCACCGGCCAGCGAAAGGAAAGAGAAGGCAACGGCCGCGCGGACGCTGCTTCTTAACGAAACTCCAAAGACTGCACGCCCCATATTCTAAGCCCCGATATTGGAAACGATCAAAATTGACCGGCCCTGCCGGCGTGCAAACCTGCAACGCATCGGCAATCCCGTGCTTGGAATATTGTCTATTAAATTAGTGGACTAAAGGTATTCTGGTTCTTTTGACGCGACGTTCGAAAAATACCATTTCAATCTTACGCGGCTTATCTATCCACGGAAGGTCATCCGGCCTCCGGTCGCAGTGGCTTGACCTGCCAGGATGCAAGGCCCCGCCAATATCAAATACTAGGCGACGCGCTCGAAGCGGGTACGGATATGTTCGATGTAATGCTGGCCGGGCGAAGCCGCCTTGACCATGGCGATAGCGGCCTTTTCCGGAACGCCGGCAAACAGACGCTCCTCGCCGTTTTTGAAGCGAATATAAAGACGTCCGTCCTCGGGATGGAAAGCGACGGATTTAATGATTTTCGATGAAACTGGAAACTCTTTCATAGCGCCCTCTTCTTTGAAACGGTTATGCCATGAAAATCCCAACATCGCGTGAAGTGACCTAGTTAAAGAAGAGTAGTCTGCAACCATCAGTTTTTATCGAACGGCGGAAGCGATGGCTTGCCGGGCTAGACCTGACCCTATTTCTGGCCGGTTTTCGGGGCGGAATTTGTCAATCGCCTACATGGGGAGACCGAGCCGCCGCCTGCCCAGCAGGTGCAAGACGGCGGCCGCAATCAGCGCAACCATCGAAATGCTTGCCGACAAGTAGAGCGCACCGGCTTGTCCGAAACCATCTATGACGAATGCATAGATCACGGGTGCTGTGGCAGAGAGAACGAAGCTCGGGGCGATCAGGCTTCCCACCACCGAGCCGTAGCTGCGGGGATCGAACAGGATGAGCGGAAGCGTGCCACGGGTGATCGTCAGCAGTCCATTGCCGATGCCGTAGAGAGCTGCAAAGACGATGGCCGCGACTATCGATGTGCCGGCAAACAGGCCCGCGGCGAAAGCAATCGGAAGCATCAGGGATGCGAGAAGAGTGAGGAGGAGCGGATCGATCTCGCGGCCGAAAAGCACCTCGCAGAGGCGTGCGAGAGATTGCCCGACGCCGCGCGAAGCGGCGATCCAGACGGCTGCCGACGCAGCCAGACCAAGACCGGTCAAGATACCGATCATATGGGCGGACATGCCGGCGTTCAGGAAATTGGCAAGGCCCGTCAGCAATGCATAGAGTCCGCCGAAGACGATGACGTGCCTAGGCTCGCTTGCGAGCGGCGGAGAATGCGCGGCGGTCTCTGACTGGGCTCCCGCCTGCTCTTCCGGGATCGCCAGATAGAGCGGGATTGTCAAAAGAGCGAGGCCACCATAGACGGCAACCGCGCCGCGCCAGCCGAAAGTGACGGCAAGGAAATGACCGGCCGGCCAGAAGGTGGCGGAGGCAAGGCCGCCCAACAGAGTGATCTGGGACATGGGGCGACGGGCCTGGAGACCACCGATCCGTGCGAGCGCCGCAAATGCCGCATCATAAAGGGTGAGCCGCATGGCGATGCCGAGACAGATCCAGGCAGCGTAATACCCCGTCAGCGTCTCGCAGATGGCGAGCGCGAAACATCCGATCGCCGTCAGCACAGCCCCCGCGACCATCACTTTTCGTCCACCTAGACGATCGATCGAGCGCCCGGCAAGCGGCGAGACCATGCCCATCGCCAACAGCCCTATCGCAAATCCGCCATGGATGATCTCGCTTGACCAGCCAAGATCGGCAGCCATCAACATGTCGAATACGCCGATCAGGTAATAGGTAACACCCCAGGCGATGAGCTGCGATAACGCAAGGCACAGGATCGTCCTGCCGGAAATCACCGATCCGCTTCCGGTTTGTTTTGCGCCGGCGTCGTCTGGTCGCCCTCCCCCAATGCCCGTTGCATCAGCACCGTATCCACCCATCGGCCAAGCTTGAAGCCTGCGGACTTGAACGTCCCGATGGGCTGGAACCCCATCCGGCGATGCAGTGCGAGCGAGCCTGCATTGCCGCTATTGCCGATGACGGCCAGCATCTGTCGCCAAGGCCCCTTCTCGCAGCGGGCGATGAGTTCCTGGAGAAGCGCGCTGCCGACACCCCGGCCGCCGAGACCATCCGCGACGTAGACCGAATCCTCGATCGAGAAACGATAGGCGGGGCGAGGTCGATAGGCGGTCGCATAGCTGTAGCCGACGATCTCGCCATTCAATTCGGCAACGAGATAGGGCAGCCCCACGCCGAGCACGGACGCCCGGCGCGACCGAAGCTCGTCGGCCGATGGCGGCACCTCCTCGAACGTCGCCAGTCCGTGGAGAACATGATGCGTATAGATGTCGCGGATGGCCTCCATATCCCCATCGCTGGCATCGCGAATGGCGGGCCGATCCCGCTCAATGGATATGTCTCGGCCTTCCAAGGTCTGGTCGCTTTTCATTGCTCAATCTCTTCTCAACACGCCGTTATCTTTAACGATGCCGCATCATGGAGAACGGCAGATCATGAATGAAGCTTTTGGAAATTATACGAAGCATAAGGAAAACTTTGCCTATCGACCGACCCGGTACTGCTCCGGCGTCTTGCCGGACAGGCGTTTGAACATGGCGATGAAGGCCGAAGGCGTGCTGTAGCCAAGGTCGAAGGCGATTGCCTGTATGGTGCGCCCCTTGTCGAGCCACTCGACGGCGCATAGGAAACGCATCCGCTGCCGCCATTCCCCGAGCGAAATCCCGAGTTCGCGCTGGCAGCGCCGCTCCAGCGTGCGGACCGTCATATGGAAGCGCTCCGCCCAGGCCGCGAGCGGCAGGTCGCTTGCCGGATCGGCCTGAAGCGCATCCAGGATCGACTGGATTTCAGCCGAAGCGGCATGAGGCAGATAGGCCTCGTGCGGTGGCGCGATCTCGATCTGGTCGAGCAGGACCTCGGCGAGCCGCCGGTCACGATCGGTCTCCGGCACATGAATGTCACGTTCGGCGAAATCGACGAGGATCGCCCGCAAGATCGGACTTAGTTCCAGCGCACAGGGCCGATCGGAAAACCGCCCCGAGCACTGAGCTGAAATATAGACCGAGCGATAGGCGGTCGCGGTCTCATTATAGGCGCTGTGTTTCCAGCGCGGCGGGATCCAGACGGCATAGTGTGGCGGTGACAAAAAGCGCTTGCCCTCCACATCGATATTCATCGAGCCGTAGGAAACAAAGCTCAACTGACCGAAGACATGTGCGTGCGGCGCCATATAGGTGTCGGGACCGAAATCCTCCGCCCGGAAATAGACGTCCGAAGGCAGATCTTCCAAAGGTGGCGGCACGGCGATGGTGGGCATCTGTCAGTCTCGCATTACGCTTTGTCGCAATCGAAGCATATACCGAGAAGGCGACGCGATCTACGCTGGCCTTGAACCAAATGGACAGGGCGGATGAGCTACATCCTTCTCCTCATCACGGCATTGATCTGGGGTGGCAACGCCATCGTCACCAAGGCATCGGCCGGTGTTATTTCGCCGGCGGAAATCGCCTTCTACCGGTGGGTTCTGGCAATCCTGATCCTGACGCCGTTTGTCGCCCGGCAGGTCTGGATGAACCGTGCGGTGCTCGCCACTCATGGCTGGCGCCTCCTGATCCTGGGCCTTCTCGGCGGCGCGGCGCTCCCCTATCTCTCCTATATTGCCGCCCGATACACCTCGGCCATGCATCTCGGCATTATCCAGTCGCTGATGCCTCTTCTGTCTCTGGTTCTGGCGATCATCCTGCTCGGTCACCGGATGACCTATGGCGCGCTTGCCGGCGGGATCGTCTCGCTCCTGGGCGTTGCCGTCGTCGCCTCGCATGGGCAGCTCGCGACCCTGTTTACGCAAGGCCCCAATATCGGTGACGCGATCATGCTGGCGGCAACCGTCTGCTATGCCCTCTACACCGTTCTTCTCAAGCGCTGGCCGAACGGCCTGCCCCTGCTGCAATCGCTCTACCTTCAGGCATGTGCCGCCGCCATCTCGCTGCTGCCGATCTATCTCCTATCCCCCAGGCTGGGCATCAGCACGGCCAGCCTGCCGCTGATCGCCTATGCCGGCGCCGCCGCTTCCGTTGCAGCACCTTTGCTCTGGATGCGCGGGATCGATCATATCGGCCCGGCAAGGGCATCGCTGTTCTTCAACTTCGTGCCCGTCGTCACCGCCATCCTGGCGATCCCGCTGCTGTCCGAGCAACTCACGGCCAGTCTTGTCCTGGGCGGAGCCTTGACCATGAGCGGCGTCATTCTCGCGGAGCTTTGGCGTCGACCGCTGGCCGGTGAAAACCCGGAAGCCGGCCGGCATCGCCTGCAAGGTTCAACCGAAGGAAATTTGCGCAGCGGCGAGTGAGATTTCCACAAGCGGAATCTTTACAAGCCGCACTGTCACAAAACTGTCGTATATTCTCATTTCTCAGCATAAATAGATGGTTCGGATGATTCAGTCGTCGTTGCCTCTTTCCAAAAAGAGCGAAGAAATGACGAAGGGCAATCGTTCTTGCCGCGAGGAATCCGTTGCAAACAGCGGTTTTCGAATGGAATGTCCGGCGTGAGGATCGAGGAGGATCCTCGCTGGAAATGGGGTTGGGTGCGGTCTGCGCCTGTCGGGACACTTGGGAGGAAACATGTCCATACGTTTTATCTGCGCTTCAGCTGCGGCGATTGCCGCCTCGTTTTCCGTTACATCGAACGCATTTGCGCTGACCGAGCTCCAATGGTGGCACGCCATGTCGGGCGCCAATAACGAGGTCGTCGAGCAACTGGCCAAGGAATTCAACGAGAGCCAGAAGGACTACAAGATCGTCCCGGTCTTCAAGGGCACCTATCCGGAAGCGCTGAATGCCGGCATCGCCGCGTTTCGAGCCAAGCAGGCTCCGGCAATCCTGCAGGTCTTCGACGCCGGTAGCGGCGTGATGATGGGGGCCGAAGGCGCGATCATGCCGGCGGCCAACGTACTGAAGAAGGGCGGCTATACCTTCGACAAGTCGCTGTATCTGCCCGGCATCGTCTCCTATTATTCCAGGCCCGACGGGACCATGCTGTCCTTCCCCTACAACTCCTCCTCGCCGATCCTTTATTACAACAAGGACACCTTCAAGAAGGCCGGGCTCGATCCCGAAAGCCCGCCGAAGACCTGGCCGGAAGTGTTCGACGCCGCCAAGAAGATCAAGTCGAGCGGTGCATCGGCCTGCGGCTTCACCTCCACCTGGCTCACCTGGATCCAGACCGAGAACTTTGCCGCCTGGAACAATGTCGCCTATGGCAGCAATGAAAACGGCCTCGGCGGCACCGACGTCAAACTCGAATTCAACACGCCGCTCTTCGAGAAGCACTTCCAGGCGATCGCCGATCTCGCCAAGGACGGCACCTTCCGCTACGGCGGCCGTACGTCGGAAGCCAAGCAGCTCTTCACCTCCGGAGAATGCGGCATCCTGACGGAATCTTCCGGCGGTCTCGGCGATATCGTCAAGAGCGGCATGAATTACGGCATCGGACAGCTCCCCTATTACGACGGTGAAGGCCGGCCGCAAAACACCATCCCCGGCGGCGCCAGCCTTTGGGTTTTCGGGGGCAAGACCGATACCGAATATAAGGGCATAGCCGAATTCTTTCACTTCCTCTCGCAGACCAAGATCCAGTCGCGACTGCATCAGGTCTCCGGCTACCTGCCGGTGACGATGGCGGCCTATGAGGAGACGAAGAAGTCCGGCTTCTACGAGAAGAACCCAGGCCGCGAGACGCCGATCCTGCAGATGCTCGGCAAGGCGCCGACAGCGAACTCCAAGGGCGTGCGCCTGGTCAACCTGCCGCAGGTGCGCGACATCATGAACGAGGAGTTCGAGGCGATGCTGGCCGGCAAGGAAGACGCAAAGACCGCGCTCGACAAGGCCGTTCAGCGCGGCAACGCCGCCATCCAGCAGGCCATCGGCAATTGACGCATTGATGCGGTCCAGCCCGCAGCCGCTGAGGCTGCGGGCAATTTCCCCGTCCTAGGAGATCGCCGTGCAGCGTGTCGTCTTTCCCAACAAGATCCTTCCCTATCTCCTCGTTGCTCCGCAGATCATCCTGACGGTGGTCTTCTTTTTCTGGCCGGCAAGCCAGGCGCTTTATCAGTCGATGCAGCGCGAGGATCCCTTCGGACTGAAGAGCGGCTTCGTGGGGCTCGCCAATTTCCGCGCCGTGCTGTCCGACGAGACCTATCTGCACTCCCTGCAGGTGACGGTGGTCTTCAGTGTCGCGACGGCGCTGCTGTCGATGATCGTCGCGCTGGCGCTTGCGACCGCCGCCGACAAGGTGGTGCGCGGGCAGACCCTCTATCGCACGCTGCTGATCTGGCCCTATGCGGTCGCACCCGCCGTCGCCGGCATGTTGTGGCTCTTCATGTTCAATCCGGCGATGGGCACCCTCGCCTATATTCTGCGCCGCAACGGCTTTGCCTGGGATCCGCTGTTGAACGGCAACCAGGCCATGGTGCTGGTGATCGTTGCCGCCGCCTGGAAGCAGATCAGCTACAATTTCCTGTTCTTCGTTGCCGGCTTGCAAGCAATCCCCAAATCACTGCTGGAAGCCGCCTCCATCGACGGCGCGCGCGGCAACCGGCGCTTCTGGACTATCGTCTTTCCACTGCTCGCGCCGACGACCTTCTTCCTGCTGGTGGTCAACACGGTCTACGCCTTCTTCGACACCTTCGGCATCATCCATGCCGTTACCGGCGGCGGTCCGGCCAAGGCGACGGAGACCCTCGTCTACAAGGTCTACAATGACGGCTTCGTCAATCTCAACCTCGGCTCCTCGGCAGCCCAGTCCGTCATCCTCATGGTGATTGTCATTGCGCTCACGGCCTTCCAATTCCGCTTCGTCGAGAAGCGCGTGCATTATGCGTGAGGCGAGCCGATGATCGAAAAACGTCCCGTCGCCAATCTCATCGGCCATCTGATGCTGATCCTCGGCATCATCATCGTCGCCTTCCCGATCTATTACACCTTCGTCGCCTCGACGATGACTTCAGCTGAAATCCTGCGGCCGCCGATCTCGCTGCTGCCCGGCGGTCATTTTGTCGAGAACTATGGGGAAGCGCTTTCCGGCGGCGTCGAGCGCGTGGTCGGCGTCAGCCTGCCGCGCATGCTCTGGAACACATTCGTCGTGGCGGTCGTCATCGCCGTCGGCAAGATCGCGATTTCCTTCCTGTCGGCCTTCGCGATCGTCTTCTTCCGCTTTCCGCTGCGGATGGTGTTCTTCTGGATGATCTTCGTGACGCTGATGCTGCCGGTGGAAGTCCGCATCCTGCCGACCTACAAGGTCATCGTCGATCTCGGCATGATCGACACCTATGCCGGCCTGACCCTGCCGCTGATGGCGTCAGCCACCGCGACCTTTTTATTCCGGCAATTCTTCCTGACGGTTCCCGGTGAGTTGCTGGAGGCGGCGCGCATCGACAATGCCGGACCCTTCCGCTTCATGCGCGATATCCTGCTGCCGCTGTCGAAGACCAATATCGCCGCCCTGTTCGTGATCCTCTTCATCTATGGCTGGACGCAGTATCTGTGGCCGCTGCTCGTCACCAACGACGCCAAGATGTCGACGATCATCATTGGGCTCCGGAAAATGGTGGATTTCGCCGATGCGGCGACGCCGTGGAATTTCGTGATGGTGACGGCGATCCTGGCGATCATTCCGCCTATCGTCGTCGTGGTGCTGATGCAGCGCTGGTTCGTCAAAGGTCTTGTGGAGACGGAGAAATAATGGCTGGGATCACCCTCAAGGATGTCCGCAAAACCTATGGCGGCGGCATCGACGTCATCAAGGGCGTGTCGCTCGATATTGCTGACGGCGAACTCGTCGTGCTGGTCGGGCCTTCCGGCTGCGGCAAGTCTACGCTGCTGCGCATGATTGCCGGCCTGGAAAGCATCACCTCGGGCACGGTGTCGATCAATGATCGGGTGGTCAACGAGCTGGAGCCGTCGGACCGTGACATCGCCATGGTCTTCCAGAATTATGCGCTCTATCCGCATATGACGGTGCGCCAGAACCTGGCCTACGGGTTGAAGAACCGCAACATGCCGAAGGACGAGATCGAGCGGCGGATCGCCAAGACGGCTCGCTCGCTGGAGATCGAGCAATTCCTGGAGCGCAAACCGCGCCAATTGTCCGGCGGCCAGCGCCAGCGCGTCGCCATGGGCCGCGCCATCGTGCGCGAGCCGGCGGCCTTCCTGTTCGATGAGCCGCTCTCCAATCTCGACGCCAAGCTGCGCGTGCAGATGCGCGTCGAGATCAAGCGGCTGCAACGCTCTCTCGCAACCACCAGCGTCTACGTCACGCACGACCAGATGGAGGCGATGACGCTGGCCGACCGACTTGTCGTGCTGAATGGCGGCCGGATCGAGCAGGTCGGCACGCCCATCGAGCTTTACGAGCGGCCGGCCACGACCTTCGTCGCAACCTTCATCGGCTCGCCATCGATGAACCTCCTGAAGATCACGGAGAAAAGTGGCCTTGCCCTTTCGGCAGGTGCCGGCTCCGTCAGCAGCGACACGACCATCGGCATCCGGCCCGAAGACCTTCATCTGGCCGAAGGTGGAAAGGCCGCCGCGTTTAGCGCGAGGGTGCGCGTCCAGGCGGTCGAGCTGGTGGGCGCGGAAAGCTATGTCTACGGCATCCTTCCGGACGGCCAGGACATCGTCTTTCGCGTTTCCGGGCGGTCTCAGATCGCGATCGATGCCGAGCTTGTGGTTGCCGCTTCCGCCAATGCCTTGCATTTCTTCGACGGCGAGGGAAACAGAATAGAGCCCGCCTGAACGGTTCAAACCTTGGGACGACGCTGTTGGAGCGTGTCGTTTCCCAGGCGTATCGGCTTTTCATGTCACGCTCCGTCATTTATGACGGATTTATGACAACGCATGTTTGGAGCGCCGACAGTGAACTGGTTTCGTAAATTGATGCCACGGGAAGATCGCTTTTTTGATCTCTTCGAGCGGCATTCCCGCACCATCGTCGGCGCGGCCGAAGCTTTGAACGAATTGCTGGCCGGCAAGGACACGGAGCAACATTGCCAGCGCATCGTCGCGCTCGAAAACGAGGCCGATGAGATTGCCCGCGAAGTGCTGCTCGCCGTTCGGCGCAGCTTCATCACGCCCTTCGATCGCGGGGATATCAAGGACCTGATCATGTCGATGGATGATGCCATCGACATGATGCACAAGACGGTCAAGACCATCCGGCTGTTCGAACAGACCAGTTTCGATCCCAGAATGCAGGAGATGGGCGCTGCGATCGTCCAGGCCGCCAAGCTGGTCGCCGAGGCAATCCCGCTGCTCGATCGCATGGGTGCCAACTCGGCGCGCCTCAGCGTGCTCACCGAAGAAGTGGTGAAAGTCGAGGGCCGTTCCGACGAACTGCATGAGCAGGGTCTCAAGGATCTCTTCCGCCGTCATGGCGGGTCGAACCCAATGGCCTATATCATCGGCAGCGAGATCTATGGTGAACTGGAGAAAGTGGTCGACCGCTTCGAGGACGTCGCCAATGAGATCAGCGGCATCGTGATCGAGAACGTCTGATGGAGGCCACCCTCGCCCTTCCGCTGCTGGCGGGCCTGATTGCCGTCGCACTGTTCTTCGACTTTCTCAACGGGCTGCACGACGCGGCCAATTCGATCGCCACCATCGTCTCCACCCGCGTGCTGCGGCCGCAATATGCCGTAATGTGGGCCGCTTTCTTCAATTTCATCGCCTTCCTGTTCTTCGGCCTGCATGTGGCCGAAACCCTCGGCACCGGCATCATCGATCCGGGCATCGTCACGCCGCAGGTCATCTTCGCCGCGCTGATGGGCGCCATCGTCTGGAATATCGTCACCTGGATATTCGGCATCCCGTCGAGTTCGTCGCATGCGCTGGTCGGCGGACTGGTCGGCGCCGGACTGGCCAAGACCGGCACAAGCGCGATTGTCTGGTCAGGCCTGCTGAAGACGGCCGGCGCCATCGTGCTTTCGCCGATGCTGGGCTTCGTGCTCGCGCTTCTCCTTATCTTGTGCGTGACGTGGATCTTCGTCCGGCAGACACCCTTTGCCGTCGACAGCACATTCCGCGTGCTGCAATTCATCTCCGCCTCGCTCTATTCGCTCGGTCATGGCGGCAACGATGCCCAGAAGACGATGGGGATCATTGCCGTGCTGCTCTATTCCCAAGGCTATGGCGGCGGGGAGTTCCATGTGCCGCTCTGGGTGGTGCTGTCCTGCCAGTCCGCGATGGCGCTTGGAACCTTGTTCGGCGGCTGGCGGATCGTGCATACGATGGGCTCGAAGATCACCAAGCTCAATCCGATGCAGGGCTTCTGCGCGGAGACTGGCGGCGCAATCACATTGTTTGCGGCGACCTGGCTCGGCATTCCGGTCTCGACGACCCACACGATCACCGGCGCCATTATCGGCGTCGGCGCTTCCCGGCGCCTTTCCGCGGTGCGCTGGGGGCTCGCCGGCAATATCGTCATCGCATGGGTGGTGACGCTGCCTGCCGCTGCTGCAATCTCCGCGCTGGTCTATTGGGTCATGAACCGGGTGGGCTGAGCGCCCACCCAAAGACTCTGTGCCTCTTCTGTAACAAAGCGGCTCTCTGGGCAGCACCCATCAATCGCAGCCGTAGACCTTTCGTCTACTATCTCTCCCTCGCGCTCCTCTCGAACATTTGCTTCTGCGCCAGCATTTAGACCGGTGCTTTTTTCGGCAATTCAAGCTTCTCCCCGCCCGCCTGCATCCAACTATGAGCAATTAATAAGCACCTCAAGGGCGCGCTCAAAACTTATGCGAATTTTCCCAGGGAGCCGCTTGACAGGTAGCGCTTGGGAGGCTCTTAATGCGACCACTGATGCAAACATATACCAGTATATCGGTTGACCATCGGAGCGTCGTCCGCCCTGACTGACACGCAAAAAGCTCCGATCCGTTGAATAAGCACCGCCCCTTCTGACAGCCGTAACCCGGCTTTCGGAGCGATGCCGCAATGCAAAGTAACGTCCGCAAGCAAACGAAAATCCATAAGGGGAACTTCATGCGACGCCTGCTTTCCATGTCCCTCGCCCTGATCCTTACCGCAAGTGCCGCCTATGCCGCGCCGGTCGAGGGCGGCAAGATCAATCTCATCGTCCAGCCGGAACCGCCGGGGCTGATGATCGGCATCGTCTCGAACGGTCCAAGCGGACTTGTCGGCGGTGAAATCTATGAAAGTCTGCTGCGCTACGACGACAAACTGCGGCCAATGCCTTCATTGGCGAAATCGTGGGAAATCTCATCCGACGGACTGACCTACACCTTTCACCTGCAGGATAATGTGAAATTCCACGATGGGCAGCCGATGACGTCAGCGGACGTCCTATTTTCTGTGAAAGACTTCCTGCCCAAAACGCTTGCAAAGCATCGAAATACGATGGCACGCGTGGAAAGCGTCACTGCGCCGGATGACAAGACCGTCGTCTTTAAGCTCAAGCAGCCCTTCGAGCCCTTCATCCGCGCCATGGATTACGGCGCAATGCCCATCATCCCGAAACATATCTATGAGGGCACGGACTATATGACCAATCCGGCCAACGAAAAGCCGATCGGGACGGGGCCGTTCAAGTTCGTTGAATGGAAAAAGGGCAGCTACATCAAGCTGGAGAAGAACAAGGACTATTACATCAAGGGCAAGCCCTATCTTGACGAAGTCTACTACCACATCATCCCGGACGCAGCATCCAGATCGGTTGCCTACGAGACGGGAAAGGTCGATGTCCTGCCCGGCGGATCGGTAGAGAATTTCGACGTTCCCAGGGTGTCCGCCCTCCCCAATACCTGCGTGACACAGAAGGGATGGGAGTTTTATTCGCCTCTTTCGTGGTTGTGGCTGAACAATCGCACCGCCCCCATGGACAATCCGAAATTCCGTCAGGCGATCATGTATGCGCTCGACCGGGGGTTCGCGCGTGATGCACTGTGGAATGGAATGGGCAAGGTTGCGACCGGTCCCTTCTCATCCGGATTGCCCTTCTATGCGCAAGGCGGCCCGGAATACCCCTATGATCCTGACAAGTCCAAGGCCCTGCTGAAAGAGATCGGCTACAACGGTAAACCGCTTCGGCTTCTCCCCTTGCCATATGGCGAGACCTGGCAGCGTTGGGCGGAGGCCGTGAAGCAGAATCTTGCAGATGTCGGCATCCCGGTGGAAATCGAGGCCACGGACGTGGCGGGTTGGAACCAGAAGGTCAGCAACTGGGATTACGACCTGGCATTTACCTACCTTTACCAGAATGGCGACCCGGCGGTTGGCGTCGAGCGCAATTACAAGTCGGCGCAGATTGCCAAGGGTTCCCCCTGGAACAATGTCGAAGGCTATAGCAATGCGGATATAGACAAGCTTCTCGAGCAAGCGGCCTTTGCGTTTCCGGCGGAGAAGCGAAAGGTCCTCTACGATCAGGTGCAGGTGAAACTGCAGGAAGACGTGCCCGTGGCCTGGCTTCTCGAACTCAGCTTCCCGACGATCTACAACTGCAAAATCAAGGATCTGATCACCACCGGAATGGGTTTGAACGATTCTCTTCGTGACACCTACATCGAGCAGTGAATTGCTGCGCGAGACATGTCTCGCGCAGCTCTCCCGCAATGCATGGAAACCCTAACCAGGGGGCTGTTATGGTGCGCTTCGTGGCAGGACGATTGCTAAAGGCTGCTGTCATCCTGATCTGCATAACAATTTTGAACTTCCTCCTCATTCATGCCGCTCCGGGTGACCCCGCGGCGGTCATGGCGGGAGAAGCCGGCGATGCCGACGCCACCTTCCTGCAACAATTGCGGGAGCGCTTTGGACTTGACCAGCCGCTTTATGTACAGCTCTGGATCTATGTCTCATCCGTCATGCGGCTCGATCTCGGCTATTCCTACCGCCAGCAGCTCCCCGTTATCCAGTTGATCGCGGACCGCCTTCCAGCGACGCTTCTTCTCTCCCTCACCGCCTTCGTCATTTCATTGGGGCTCGGCATTCTCGCCGGAGCTGTTGCCTCGGCTCGACAGGGGCGTTGGTCGGATACGATCATCTCGCTGGTAGCACTTATCTTCTATGCGACGCCGCTCTTCTGGCTGGCACTGATGGCGGTACTTTTGTTTTCCGTGCAGCTCGGCTGGCTACCCGGCTTCGGTTACGAGACGGTCGGCGCCGATTACACGGGCTTTACCCGCGCCTTCGATATTCTTTATCACCTCATCTTGCCTGCCCTGACGCTCGGGCTGTTTTTTATGGCCGTCTATGCGCGCATGACGCGTGCCTCGATGCTGGAAGTGAGCCGCATGGATTTCGTCAAGACGGCGAAGGCCAAGGGGCTGCGCCCCGCCGTCATCCAGCGCCGCCATGTCCTGCGCAATGCCATCCTCCCGGTCGTGACCCTTGCCGGCCTCCAGGCCGGGCAACTGGTGGGCGGCGCGGTTTTGATCGAAACGGTCTTCGCCTGGCCTGGCATTGGGCGCCTGATGTTCGATGCACTATCCCAGCGCGACTATAACCTGCTCCTCGGCGTCTTCATCGTCTCCGCCGCCATGGTGCTTCTCTTCAATCTGATCACCGATGTGCTCTATCGCATCGTCGATCCGCGTATCCGGGTGACGTCATGAAGGATTTCTGGAAACGCTTCTCCCGCAACAAAGGCGCCGTCATCGGTCTCCTTATTCTGTTCGCTGTTATCGCCCTTTCGATTGTCGCTCCATTTCTCTACCCGAAATCGCCCTGGGCCATGGTGCAACGGCCGTTCCTGGCGCCTTTCACCATGGATCGGTTTCCGTTGGGAACCGATCCGATGGGCCGCGACCTCGCCTCCGGCCTCGCCCATGGCGCTCAGGTCTCGCTGCTCGTCGGCTTCGTCTCGACGGTCGTGTCGCTGGTAATCGGCATACCGATCGGCGCGATCGCCGGCTATTTCGGCGGTTGGGTGGACGATTGTCTGATGCGCTTTACCGAATTCTTCCAGAGCGTGCCGAGCTTCGCACTTGCCGTGGTACTGGTCGCCATCTTCCAGCCGTCCATCGCATCGATCGTGGTGGCGATTGCCGTGGTGTCGTGGCCGCCGGTCGCCCGGCTGCTGCGCGGAGAGGTGATGTCGCTCAGGTCACGGGAATTCGTCGAGGCGGCGGTACTGTCCGGCCAGACGCACGCAACCATCATCTGGCGGCAGATCCTGCCCAACACGCTGTCTCCGATCATCGTGCTTGCCTCGATGATGGTGGCCGCCGCCATTCTCATCGAAAGCTCGCTGTCCTTCCTTGGGCTTGGCGACCGCAACGTCATGTCCTGGGGCTATATCATCGGCGCGGGTCGCACGGTTATCCGGCAGGCCTGGTGGGTCAGCTTCTTTCCGGGTCTTGCCATCCTGCTCACAGTGCTCGCCCTCAACCTCGTCGGCGAGGGACTGAACGATGCCCTCAATCCGCGCCTCGCGCGCCGTGGAAAGTGAGGGGACATGATGACCGAAGAGATATCTTTCGACATCGACATTCATCCGGACCGCATCGAGCGTGGCGAACCGGTGGTGCATATCGACCGGCTGAGCATCGCCCTGCCGGAAGGTGCTGACCGGCCCTATGCGGTGGATCGCGTCAGCTTCCGGCTGCATCCGGGGGAAATGTTGTGCGTCGTCGGCGAAAGCGGCTCAGGCAAGTCAATGTCGGCCAATGCGTTGATGGGACTCCTGCCCGAAACTGTTCGCGTCGCTCAAGGACGCATCCTGCTTGACGGCGCTGACCTCCTACAACTTCCCCCCGAGCAGCTTTACGGTATCCGTGGCCGCCGCGTGGCAATGATCTTCCAGGAACCGATGTCGGCGCTGAACCCGCTGATGAAGGTGTCGGCGCAAATCGAGGAAGTGTTCGAAGCGCACGGGCTGCTGAGTCCCAAGGAGCGCAAGGCGAAGGCGCTGGATCTGCTCACCGAGGTCGGCCTGCCGGATCCGATACGCGCGGCGGGCTCCTACCCATTTCAGCTTTCCGGCGGCCAGCGGCAACGCGTCATGATCGCCATGGCGCTGGCGCTGGAGCCGCAGGTGCTGATCGCCGACGAGCCCACGACCGCGCTCGACGTCACCACCCAGGCGCAGATATTGCAACTAATCCGCCGCCTGCAGACCGAGCGCAACATGGCGGTGATGTTCATCACCCATGATTTCGGCGTGGTGGCGGAGATCGCCGACTATGTCACCGTCATGCAACTCGGCCGCATCGTCGAGCAAGGCCCGGCGGAGGATGTGCTCTATTCGCCACGGCATCCCTATACGAGAAAGCTGATCGCCGCGATTCCGAAGCCGAGCGGCGGCAGCGCCTCGCAGCCGCAACGCGAAACGGTGCTGTCGGTCGAAAATCTCACCAAGACCTATCGCATGGGTGGCGGGCTGTTTTCGAAACAGAAATCCGTCGATGCGGTCAAGGGCGTAACCTTCACGCTGGGACGGGGAGAGACGCTCGGCATTGTCGGGGAAAGCGGCTCCGGCAAGTCATCGGTCGGGCGCTGTCTCGTACGGCTTCAGGACCCGGACAGCGGCCGCGTTCTGCTCGGCGGCAAAGACATGGCGCATCTGAAGGGCGCGGAGCTTCGCGCCATGCGCCGGCGCATGCAGATGATCTTCCAGGATCCGTTCTCGTCGCTCAATCCGCGCGAAAAAGTCGGGCGCATCATTGCCGATGGTCCGATTGCCTATGGCGAAAACGAGAAGAACGCGTTGTCGCGCGCCGCCGAACTGATGGAGTTGGTCGGCCTCGATCCGAAGAGCGCCAACCGCTTCCCGCATGAGTTCTCGGGCGGTCAGCGTCAGCGTATCGGCATCGCGCGGGCCTTGGCGCTGGAGCCGGAGATCATCATCGCCGACGAGGCGGTGTCTGCGCTCGACGTCTCCATCCAGGCGCAGGTGCTGGAGCTGCTGGGTAAGCTCAAGAAGGAGCTCGACCTGTCGCTGGTCTTCATCACCCACGACTTGCGCGTCGCCGCGCAAATCTGCGACCGTGTGATGGTGATGCAGAAGGGTCAGGTGGTCGAGCTTGGCACCGGCGCGGACATCTTTACCGCACCGAAACACGCCTACACCCAGAGCCTGATCGAGGCGATCCCCGGCCGAGACCGGGAATCGCAGATGATGTCAAAACGTGCTTGAATTTGAACGGACGGCTGAAACGTCCAAGGAGCCACTGCACATGCGTATCGTGTCCAATTCCATCGAAGGCAGGGACATCGCCTATCAGATGCATCCCAACGTCAATCTGCGCAAATATGAAAAAACCGGCGGTCTGGTGATCGAATCCGGCGACGGCATCTATGTCACCGATAATAACGGCAAACGCTACATCGAGGGCATGGCAGGGCTGTGGTCGGTGGCGCTCGGCTTCGGCGAGAAGCGCCTGGCAGACGTCGCCAAGGCCCAGATGGAGAAGCTGCCCTACTACCATACCTTCTCCTATAAGACGCACGGCCCTTCCATCGACCTTGCCGAACTGCTCATCAAGATCGCGCCGGTGCCGATGTCAAAGGTTCACTTCACCTCCTCCGGTTCGGAGGCCAACGATCTCGCCTGCAAGATGGTGTGGTATCGCTCCAACGCGCTCGGCAACAAGGACAAGAAGAAGATCATCGGCCGCATCAAGGGCTATCATGGCGTCACGATCGCCGCCGCCTCGATCACCGGCCTGCCGCGCAACCACGAAAGCTTCGACCTGCCGCTCGACCGGATGGTCCATACATCCTGCCCCTCCTATGTGCACTTCGGTAAGGACGGCGAAAGCGAAGCCGATTTCACAGCGCGCATCCTGAACGATCTGGAGGAATTGATCCTCAAGGAAGGCCCCGAGACCATCGCCGCCTTCTGGGGCGAACCCGTTATGGGTGCCGGCGGCGTTCTGGTTCCTCCGGCCGGCTACTGGGAAGGTGTTCAGGCGATCCTGAAGAAATACGATATCCTGCTGGTCGCCGACGAGGTGATCTGCGGCTTCGGCCGCACCGGCAAGATGTTTGCCTGTGAGACCTACAATATCAAGCCGGACGTGCTGATCGTTTCGAAGCAGATCTCGTCGTCCTACATGCCGCTTTCGGCGATCATCATGAACGACGCCTTCTATCAGCCGATTGCCGACGAATCCGAGCGCATCGGCGTGTTCGGCCATGGCTTCACGGCGTCGGGTCATCCGGTTGCGACGGCGGTCGGTCTTGAAAACTTGAAGATCATTCAGGAGCGCGATCTCGTCGGCAATGCCGCGCGGCTTGAGGAGAAATTTCTCGGCCGGCTTGCGGAGCTTGCAAAACACCCATTGGCGCATTCGTCACGTGGCGTCGGGCTGATCGGCGCGCTGGAGATCAAACCATGGAGCGACGCCAAGCCTGGCGATGCGGCCGCGGCCGTTTCGGCGGCCCTTGAGGAAGAGGGTGTGATCTCACGCAACATCGGCGAAGCGCTTTGCTTCTGCCCGCCACTGATCATTACCGCCGAGCAGATCGACGATATGTTCAATGCCGTCGGCCGCGCGCTCGACACGGTCGAAAAGACAAGAGCCTGATGGAGATTTGATAGTCATGGATACAGCGGTCAAAACAGATCTCGGCGAAATGAGTGCAGCGGAACTCTCCGCACTTTTCGCATCCGGACGAGCTTCCCCAGTGGAAGCAGCCAAGGCTTCGCTCGAACGTATCGAGCGCTTCAATCCGTCGGTCAATGCCTTTGCCTATGTCGTGCCGGAGATGGCTCTGGCAGCCGCCAGGGAATCGGAAGCTCGTTGGCAGAAAGGCGAACCGCTCAGCCCCATTGATGGCGCTCCGACAACCATCAAGGAGCTTACACCCGTCAAGGGCATTCCATGGCGGCGCGGCTCGGCGCTCGGCTCGAAGGAACCTTCCGACAAGGAATTCCTGATCATGAAGCGCCTGCGCGGCGCCGGCGTCACCATTCTCGGCACCACCACCTCGCCGGAATTCGGCTGGAAGGGCGTCACCCACGGCCCGGCATTCGGCAATACACTCAATCCATGGCGTACCGATCGTGCCTCCGGTGGGTCATCGGGCGGCGCGGCGGTTGCTGCCGCGCTCAATATGGGCGTGCTGCATGAGGGCTCCGACGGTGCCGGATCGATCCGCATTCCCGCATCTTTCTGCGGCGTCTTCGGCATCAAGCCGACCTATGGCTGGATACCGTCCGATACGCCCTCGCCGCTGTTCGAGCTTGCCCATCGCGGCCCGCTGACGCGCACCGTCGAGGACGCCGCGCTGTTCCTCAACGCCACCACCGGTCCGACAGCCGATGCCATGTATGGCTACTGCCCCACGCCCGTTCCGGACTGGCAGCAGGCCATAAAAGGCGCCGACCTCAAAGGGCTGAAGATCGGCTACAGCCGCAATCTTGGCTATGCCCAAGTCCAGCCGGATGTCGCCGCTGCGATCGAGCGGGCGGCATCCCGCCTGGCCGAGATGGGCGCCATTGTCGAGGAGATCGACCCCGGTTTCTCCAATCCGCAGGACGCGCTGCTGGCCCTCTGGTATGCGGCGGAAGCGCGGACGGTGGATCTTGCCAATCCGACCGAGGAACAGAAGAAGTTGATGGACCCCGGCCTTCTGCGCATTCACGCCAAGGGCAGCGCCTTGACCGCGATCGACTACGTGATCGCGGAACAGGTGCGTGCTGATCTCAAGGTGAGAATGGCGCGGTTCCATGAGACATATGATGCGCTGATGCTGCCCACCATGCCGACGACGGCGATCGAGGCCGGTGTCGATTTCCCTGGCGGCGTCGAAGGCAAGGATTGGTCGGATTGGTCACCCTTCACCTATCCCTTCAACATGACGGGACAGCCGGCCGTTTCGGTTCCCTGCGGCTTCGACGCGGACAGTCTGCCAATCGGGCTGCAATTCGTCGGCCCGCGCTACCGCGACGATATCGTGCTGAAACTCGCCGCCGCCTATCAGGCGGCCTTTCCCGAAAACCTCCCTTCGGCACCCCGCGCGCTGTAGTGGTATTTCAGCAGACAAACTTCCCCTTCATGATCGTGGAGAGGAAGGCCGGTCAGGCGCGGATGTGGGGCATCCGCGCCTGACCCAGAACGCACAAGAAAACAGAGGAAACCCATGTTAAGCAGTTCCACCCGCGATGCCGATATCGGTGCCGAACTGAAAACGGGCGCGGCGGCCGTGCCCGCCGATCAAGCCGAAGCCATCGCCCGTGACAAATACGGGCTGGACGGCCGTGTCGAATGGTTGTGGGGCGAAAAAGATTCGAATTATCGGCTGATGCTGGCGGACGGGCAGGAATATCTCTTCAAGGTTCTCAATCCCGCCGAAGATCCAGGCATGACCTCGATGCACAGCCAGGCGCTGCTGCATGTCGAGGCAGTCGATCCCGATATCCCCGTGCAGCGCATCATCCGCACGCTGGATGGCGAGGCGGACTTCCGCATGACTGACGCGGACGGTGGCACACGCGGCGTGCGGATGGTGACCTTCCTGCCGGGCATCGCCCAGAAGGCTGCACCGCATTCTCCAAGACAGCGCCGCAATGTCGGTGGGCTGCTGGCGCGCATGCAGATAGCACTTTCCAGCTTCACCCACCCGGCGGCCGGTCACCGCATCACATGGGATATGCAGCACGCCATCGGCATGCGCGATTTGCTGCCGGTCTTCTCCGATCCAGTGCAACGCCGCCGGCTGGAAGCGGCAATGGACAATTTCGAAAAACAGATCGTGCCCGTTATGGCCTCGCTCCCCGCGCAGGTGGTGCATAATGATTTCAACATGGAAAATATCCTCGTCGATTCCAAAACACCCGAGACGGTCAGCGGCATCATCGATTTCGGCGACATGGTGCATGCGCCCAGGGTGTTCGACGTCGCCGTCGGGGCGGCCTACCAGATGGGCGACGCCGCGAATCCAATCGAAGCGATCTGCGATTTCCTCGCGGAATATTCGACACTTATCAGCCTGACCGAGCAGGAGATTGCAGTGCTTTATCCCGCCATCCTCACCCGCATGGTCATGCGCCTTGCCATTCCACAGTGGCGAGCCGGGCTCTTCCCCGAGAACCGGGATTTCTATGTCCGCAACACCCCGACGGTCTGGGCACAGCTCGCCCGCCTCGATGCCATTCCGACCGAAACCGTCGTCGCGCGGCTTGCCGCGGCCTGCCAGCAAGGAAACCGGAAGCCATGACCTCGCCCAAAACCGCACCGACTGCTCCCAGCATGATCAACGGTTTCGACGCATCGAGGTTGGCCACCCTGCCCGAACGCGAACGCCGGATGGTGGAACGCCGCCAGGCATTGCTCGGGCCGTCCTACCGGCTGTTCTACGACAATCCGCTGCATGTGGTGCGCGCCGAGGGCGTGTGGCTCTATGACGCCGATGGCGAGGCGCATCTCGATGTCTACAACAACGTGCCCTCCGTCGGACATTGCCATCCACGCGTCGTGGAGGCGATCGCCAGGCAGGCGGCTGTCCTCAACACCCACACGCGGTATCTGGACGACACCATTCTCGACTATTCCGAGCGCTTGCTGGCCACCTTCCCGGATGAAATCGAGCGGGTAATGTACACCTGCACCGGCAGCGAGGCGGTCGATCTGGCCCTGCGCATTGCCCGCTACTATACCGGCGGAACGGGTATCATCATCACCGAGAACGCCTATCACGGCGTCACCGCCGCCGCCGTCGAGATTTCACCGTCGCTAGGCTCGGGCGTTCCCCTCGGTCCGCACGTCATCACGGTTCCCGCGCCGGATGCCTATCGCGCCGAAGGTCGGGATGTGGCGGACGCGCTTGCCGAGGACGTGAGCAAGGCAATCGCCTTCATGCGCCGCCACGGCATCCGCCCCGCCGCCTTCATCGCCGACAGTATTTTCTCGACGGACGGCATCCTGCCCGATCCGGCAGGCTTCCTGCAGAAGACGCTGGATGTGGTCCATGAGGCCGGTGCGCTTTATATCGCCGATGAGGTCCAGCCCGGCTTTGGCCGTACCGGCTCCCATATGTGGGGCTTCATGCGCCACGGGATCGTGCCGGACATTGTCGTGATGGGCAAGCCGATGGGCAATGGCATGCCGATTGCCGCCGCCGTGATGAAGGCTGAGATCCAGGAGCGGTTCGGCAAGGATGTTCGCTATTTCAACACCTTCGGCGCCAATCATGTCTCGATCGCCGCGGCCAGCGCCGTGCTGGACATCATCCGCGACGAGAAGCTGATGGAGAACGCCGCCACGACCGGCGAACATATGCTTGCCGGCATGCGGACGCTGCAAGGGAAGTTCGCCTGCATCGGCGATGTCCGAGGTGCGGGTCTGTTCCTCGGGCTGGAATTCGTCAAGGACCGCGACAGCCGCACGCCGGACAGCGCGCTGGCGCTTGCGGTCGTCAACGGACTTCGCGATCGCCGCGTACTGATCAGTGCTGCCGGAATCCATGGAAACGTCCTGAAAATCCGGCCGCCCTTGCCATTTTCGCGCAAACACGCCGATATCTTTCTGGAAACGCTGGAGAGCGTGCTTACAGACATTGTATGAAAGACCATACCGGGTTCCAGCCGGAGGATAAAATGCCAGGGAGAGGAGATCATTCCGGGTGAATGCGCGCATCAAGCGGCCTGAGTTACGGCCTGACGGCAACGGTCAGCCGAAAGCACAATGGGCCTACAACGTCATACGTGACGCCATCATCACCATGGCGCTCGAGCCTGGAACCATGCTGAGCGAAAAGGAGACCTGTGCGAAGCTCGGTATCTCCCGAACCCCCATGCGCGAGGCTGTGCTGCGGCTTGCTCAGGAGGGCCTCGTCAATGTCGTTCCGAGCGGCGGCACCTTCATCAGCAAGATCTCCGTTCGCGGCGTCATCGAAGGGCAGATCGTTCGCTCCAGCCTGGAGCTGCGAATGGTCCGCCTCGCCGCCAGGACCTATGATCCGGTCTTCGACAAGGATTTCGATCTCCTGATGTTTCTGCAGGGGGATGCTGCCAAGCGGCAGGACTACGACGAGGCCTTTTCCGTCGATAATGCCTTTCATCAGTTGGTCAGCAGGGCTGCGGGCTTTCCCAATGTCTGGCATACGATCCGCAACGCCACCGGCCAGCTCGACCGCGTCCGTCGCCGCGCCTATCCGAAGTCGGGTTATTTCGACGAGGTCGTGGAAGAGCACCGCGCTATCTACGAGGCCATCCGCGCACATAACGAGGACGAGGCATACAGGCTATTGCGTCAGCATCTCGACGATATCGAACAGGTCCTGGCTTTCGTCGTGGCGGAAGATCCGGGCATCGTCGTACAGGAAGAAAACGCCGGTATTCTCGACGCCCTGCTTACACCGAGGGGGTAGAGGCTGCTTCCACACAGCCTCTATAAGGTCTTCACCCCATCAGCTTTTCAGCATGCGCGGATCGAGCGCATCGCGGACTGCATCGCCGAGATAGTTGACGCTGAGGACCGTCAGCGAAATGGCAAGACCAGGCCACAGCACGCGGGACGGCGTGAGCTGCAGGAAGCTTGCGCCATCGAAAAGCAGACGTCCCCACGTGGGAAAGTCCGACGGGAAGCCGAGACCCAGAAAGCTCAGCGCGGATTCGGTGATGATCGCGGAGGCAATGCCGAGCGTTGCCGACACCATGATGGAGCTCATGACGTTCGGCAGGATATGCTTCAGGATGATCCGGTATTCCCGCATGCCGCTGCTTCTGGCCGCCATGACGAATTCCAGCCGCTTCACTGCCAGGACATCGCCTCGTACGATGCGGGCGGTGTGCATCCAGCTTGTGACGCCAATCACGAAGACAATCAGGATGAAAATTCCGGTTTCCGGGCCGAAATAGGCACGGAGGGTGTCGCGGAACAGCATGATGATGACCAGCAGCAGAGGCAGGAGCGGCAACGCCAAAAACAGGTCCGTCAGGCGCATGAGCGGTCCGTCGAGGCGTCGAAAATAACCTGAGAGGACGCCGACCAAGGTTCCGAGCAGAAGCGCCAGCAGCATGGCGGTGATGCCGACCGCCAGCGAGATGCGCCCGCCCGCCATCACCTGCGCCAGCATGTCATGGCCGAGATTATCGGTGCCGAAGGGGTGAAGGAGGGAGGGTCCCTGGTTCTTGGCACGGATGTCGATCTTGTTCGGATCGACGCTGTGGATGAGCGGGCCGACATAGACGACCAGCAGAATGAATATGAAAACGATCAGCCCCGCAAAACCACCCTTATGAGCCCGGAATTGCCGCCATGTGGCAGCCATGATCGAGCGTGGCGGCGCGGTCAAAGCCGTCGTCGGGATTGCT
This sequence comes from Rhizobium rhizogenes NBRC 13257, assembly GCF_000696095.1. Taxonomy (GTDB): domain Bacteria; phylum Pseudomonadota; class Alphaproteobacteria; order Rhizobiales; family Rhizobiaceae; genus Rhizobium; species Rhizobium rhizogenes. The sequence goes on from NZ_BAYX01000011.1 coordinate 23,831, forward strand.
GTTATGTCAGTCATAACGGATCCTCGGGTCAAGAATGCCGTAGAGCACGTCGGCAATCAGATTGAAGAGAACGATCAGCACGGCGAAGATGAAGGTCAGGGTCTGAACCATCGGGATATCCCCGCCCTGCACGGCCACGATCAAAAGCTGGCCAAGGCCGTTCACCCGAAAGACCTGCTCGGTGATGATGGCGCCGGAGAAAATCGTCGGCACCCCAAGCGCGATGACGGTCACGACCGGTATCAGGCTGTTGCGCAGCACATGGACCAGAAGCACGGTCTTTTCCTTGACGCCTTTAGCGCGCGCGGTGCGGACATAATCCTGATGCAGGTTGTCGAGCATGGAGGCGCGCACGAAGCGGCTGATATGCGAGACGTTGTAGAGCGTCAGCACCATAACCGGCAGGAACATCTGCTTGACCTGTGCCACGAAGCTGGACCAGTCCGTCACGCGCAGATTAGTGTCATAGACCGATGGGAACCAGTGCAGATAGGAGCTGAAGACGACGATCAGCAGCACGCCGGTGAAGAAGGTCGGTACGGAATAACCGACCATGGAAATGAAGGTGCCGATCTGGTCGAAGATCGAATATTGCTTGTAGGCGGAGAGAACGCCGATCGGAATCGCCAGCAACACGCCGAAGAGGTAAGAGAGGCCCACCACCCACAGCGTTTGCGGCATGCGCTGGACGACAAGATCGACCACCGGGCTGCGTGTTGCCCATGAGAGCACCCGCAATCTGTGGCCATCGCCGAACTGCCAGCCGGTGATCTGTTCGAGAATATTCAGCGGCTCGTTGATGAAGAATTGATGCAGCCATCTGAGATAACGGATCAGGAAGGGCTGATCGAGACCAAGCGCTGCGCGGATCTGTTCGCGGACCTCCGGCGGGATCGTCAATGGCAGGTCGCCGGTCGGATTATTGGGCGCGAGGTCGAGAAGAGCAAAAATGACAAAACTAATAACGAGCAATGTCGGCACGGCAAAGAATAGCCGTCGCAGGGTAAAATTAAACATCGGAAAGTCTCCAGACCTTCAGGCGACGCAAAACGCCGGCTCCGTCTGAAAACGGAGCCGGCGATCGCTGCATCTTACTTCTTGCGGGACCAGTCAGCGACGTTCCAAAGTTCGGAATCCCAGCCGTTGATCTTGACGCCATCCAGGGTCACTGAGCGCGCCGAAACCTGGCCGCGGTAGATGAGCGGGATATGAGCCCCCTCTTCCGTCAGCATGTCATTGGCTTTCTTGGCGATTTCCGCGCGCTTGGCGAGATCGGCCGTCTTCGACAATTCAGTGACGAGCTTGTCATATTCCGGATTGCAGTAACGCGGCATGTTCTGCCCCTGCCAGCCATTCTCGGGAGCCGGGATCTTGTTGCACAGCCATTCCGCCAGATATTTTTCCGGGTCCGTGCCATCGAAGTTGTTGGTGTACATTTCCACGTCGGCATAGAATTTCTGGAACGTATCCGGGCTCGCCGGATCGCCGCCGAAGAAGACGGAGGCGCTGACATTGCGCAGTTCCGCAGCGACGCCGATCTGTGCCCACATGTCCTTGACGAGCGCCTGTGTGGCCTGACGCACCGAGTTGGTCGACGTCTGGTAGAGGAAGGAGAGCTTCACACCGTTCTTGGCGCGGATGCCGTCCGAACCCTTGACCCAGCCGGCCTCGTCCAGAAGCTTGTTGGCACCATCGACATCCGGCTTCAGGCACCAGTCGTTCGCCGTCGAGGCATAGACCTCGGGGCCGGGCACGATATTGCAGGTCGGCTTGCCGGCGGCGCCGTAACCGGTCTCGTTAATAACGTCGCGATCGATCGCCATCGACAATGCACGGCGAACGGCCGGGTCCGACAATGACGGATGCGGGCCGGCTTCCTTGGTCGAGCGCTTTTCGCCGAGCGACGGGTCGACGGCATAATGGTTGATGTTGATACGCTCGACCTGTGATCCGAAGGCCGTCACAAGCTCGCCCTTGCCGGCAGCCACCATGGTTGCGAGGATTTCCGGCTCGACCTGCATGTTCCAGGCATAGTCATATTCGCCGGTTTCAAGCACTGCGCGGGCCGCGGATACCGCATCGCCGCCGCCTTTGAGCGTTACCGTGGCGAAGGCAGGCTTGGCCGGATCACGGTAATTCTTGTTGGCCGTGAAGGTTATGACGTCGTTCGGCTTGAACTCCTTGACGACAAAGGGGCCGGTGCCGATCGGCCCGAAATTGGCGGATGTGCAGCCGGGTGCTGCGGCACCGACGCAATCCTTGAACTGCGCCTTCTGGATGATAGGCGACTGGCCGCCGACGAAAGCGCCATAGGGATAATATTTCGGCTCGGTGAAGGTCATCTTGACCGTGTGCGGATCCACAGCTTCCACCGACTTGATGCCTTCATACTGCGCCTTCTGCGCGCAACCGCCATCCGGCGCCGTGCAATATTTCCATGTGAACACCACGTCGTCGGCCGTGAAGTCGGTGCCATCAGACCATTTGAGGCCTGGCTTCAACTTCCAGACCATGCTCGTCATATCCGCCGAGATGCCGCCATTTTCCAACGTAGGGATCTCCGTCACCAGTGTCGGAACGAGCTTGCCCGTTTCGTCGTAGCGGGCCAGCGGTTCGATGACCATGGACGAGCTGTAGACTTCCTTGGTGCCGCCAGAGAGATATGGATTGAGCGTCGAAACAGCCTGCCAGAACAGGATCTTCAGCTCACCATCGCTGCCACGTTCCGCATGGGCGGCGGAGCCTGCCATGGCGAATGCCGCAACCACGCTGGCAAGAAGGATATTGCGTCTCTTCATCTTGATTTCCCCTATGTGATTTTTGTGTGTTGAATGATCGAGGCGGCATATCCCATATGCCGCTTCGCGAAGGCTCAGTTCCGAATGCGCCCATCCGCCGAAAGATGGCTTGTCGGGGCGCGAATTCGCGCAATCGAGAGCATGGCATCGACCCGCCACTGGCCGACATCGCGCCGCTCACTGATTTCACTTGTCATGATGGAATGAGACGGAGAGGCTTTGGGCGACAGAGGCTGTCGGCAGCGCCGGAAGGCGACCTGGGCGATCGGTTTGGCGACCCTACAGGGCTTTGCACCCCTTGGTCGTCCCGACCGATTCAGGCACAAGCCATCCGCGACCACCAGCGGATCTTCGCAAATCGACAGAATAATAACCTCCTGAAATTGCTCAGTTCTTTTCAATCAGAACTCAACCATTTATGCGTGCAGGAATTCTCTCCAGCCGCCGCCCGCTATTATTGTTCCCGTTTGTCGGCACTCGCGTCAAAGGCGATGCTCAAATTTTGAGCCATCTAAGCACAGGCCTATTTTTCGTTCAAGAATGAAAGTTGAAGCTTGCAAAATCAGATTTGCGAAGCGCAATATACCGCCATATCCCCTAGACCCGGACGAGCGAGGACGAGAGAATGCCGATATTGAACCGTGCCGCCGAGATGCAGGAAGAAGTCGCCGGCTGGCGCCGCCATTTGCATGAGACGCCGGAGTTGCTCTACGATGTCTATGAGACATCGAGCTTCGTCGCGGAGAAGTTGAAAGCATTCGGCTGCGACGTCGTGGAAACCGGCCTCGGCAAGACCGGCGTGGTCGGCATCATCAAGGGCAGGCATGGTGACGGGCCGACGATCGGCTTCCGCGCCGACATGGACGCGCTGCCGATCACCGAAACCAGCGGCAAACCATGGGCGTCGAAAGTGCCCGGCAAGGCGCATTCCTGCGGCCATGACGGTCACACAGCCATGCTTCTGGGGGCTGCCCAATATCTAGCGGAGACCCGCAATTTCAGAGGCTCGGTCGCTGTGATCTTTCAGCCGGCCGAAGAAGGCGGCGCTGGTGCCCTGGCCATGCTCGATGACGGCATGATGGACAAGTTCAGCATCAGTGAAGTCTACGGCATGCACAATTCGCCCGGCATCCCGGTCGGCAGTTTTGCGATCCGCAAGGGGTCGCTTATGGCCGCTGCCGACAGTTTCGAAATCACGATCAACGGCAATGGCAGCCATGCCGCCGCGCCGCATCTCTCGATCGATCCGGTGCTGGCATCCGCCCATGTGGTGATTGCCCTGCAGTCGATTGTCTCGCGCGGAATGGATCCGCTGAAATCGCTGGTCATCTCGGTGACCACGACGCATGGCGGCACGGCCCATAACGTCATTCCGAGTTTTGTCACCCTGACGGGAACGGTGCGCACGCTTCTTCCCGAAACGCGCGACTTCGCCGAAAAGCGCCTCAAGGAAGTGGCGCAGGCGACCGCGATGGCGCATGGCGCGACGGCGGACGTCAACTACCATCGCGGCTATCCGGTCACCGTCAATCACGACAACGAAACGGAATTCGCAATCGGCGTCGCGGGCTCGGTTGCGGGCACCTCCGCCATCGAGGCCAACACCGCGCCGCGCATGGGAGCGGAGGACTTCTCCTACATGCTGGAATCGCGCCCCGGCGCCTTCATCTTCATTGGCAATGGCGACACCGCCGGCCTTCACCATCCGGCTTACGATTTCAACGACGACGTGCTGCCCTATGGCATCAGCTATTGGGTGACGATGGCCGAAAAAGCCCTCGCGGCATGATGCTGTAGCGCCGGCGGCGAAAGCACATCGGAAAGGCGAGCGCTATCAGACTTGCGGCGCTTTCTCGAACAGTTGAACGAGATGGCCGTCGGGATCGCGAAGGGTCAGTACGCGACCATGCGATCCCATATCGCGGAATTCCAGCACCTCCACGCCACTTGCGGCGAGCTTTTGCCTTCGGTCATCCATGTCATCGATCTCGAAGACCGGAATGGCACCTGATGGGCTGCCTTGTAGTCCAGCGGGATATTCCTCGATCGCCCCAATGGCAAAATTCGTGCCGCCGGCGGTAAACTGTACCCAGCGGCTACCGTCGGCGAATTTTACCTCCAGCCCCAATAGGTGCTCGTAGAAATCCCTGGTCGCCGCGACATCTCCTGCGACCAGCCATGTATTCTGCAGACGTTTTACAGGCATCGTCCCTCCCGCTTCAGTAGACTGTCCAGCCTGCATCGGCGACAATGCAGGCTCCGTTGATATAGGCGGCATCTTCCGAGGCCAGAAACACGGCGACGGGCGCGATGTCGTCCCCCGTCGCCTGCCGCGGCCGGGTCGGCAACCCCTTCTTTCTCAGCTCCCATCCCGATGGAGACGGTTCGCTGCCCGATGCAATATTGGTTTTCACCGACCCCGGCGCAATGCCGTTGCAGCGTATGCCGCGATCGCCATAGGCCGCTGCCACCGAACGGGTAAGGCCAAGAACGCCGTGTTTCGTGGCCGTATAGGCAAATCCTGCCCTTCCCCCTTGGAAACTTGCGATGGAGCAGGTGTTGACGAAGATGCCGGCGCCACGCTGTAACATGCCTGACAGCGCGGCACGGGTGACCAGGAACGGGCCGGTAAGGTTGACATCAAGCACATGCTGCCAAAGAGCATCGTCAGTTTCGTCGACGGGCGCCATGCGGTCGAGCACGCCGGCATTGTTGCAAATCACCTCGGGCGGACCGAAACGGGCTTCCACCGCCGCCAGCATGCCGGCAATCGGTTCCGGTTTGCTGACATCCGCAACGTGGGTTGCAAAGCTTTCCGGTGCGTCGATGATCGCCGCCGTCTCCTCCAGCCTTTCGGCGCAGAGATCGGCGGCGAAGACCCGGGCGCCAGCCGTCACGAAGGCCTGTGCCATTGCCCGGCCAATGCCGGACCCGGCGCCGGTGATGATTGCCACTTTCCCATCCAGACGCGTCATGAGGTCAAGCTCCCTATTCAATTTAATCGATCATGCGCCGTAAAAACTGCCGGCGCGATAGATCAGTCCGGGGCGGCCGGGCTGCACGCGCGCGGCAACCACCGAGCCGATGAAAATGGTGTGGCTACCCCAATCGAGAGTTCCGGCCGTGCGGCAATCGAAGACCGCAAGCGCATCGGCAAGCGCCGGTGCGCCGGTCCGCATGTTATGCCAATCGCCGAGATCGAAGCGTCTTTCGCCACGAATTCCGTCGCGTCCGGCAAAGCGGCTGGCGACCTCGCTTTGTTCGGCCGCCAGCACATTGACGCAGAAGAAGCCGCTCTCGCAGATCGCCTTGTACCCGTCGGAACTGCGATTGATGCAGGCAAGCAGCGTCGACGGTTCGGCGGAAAGCGAACAGACGGCGGTTGCCGTCAAACCACGCTTTCCGTCCTTCGAAAGCGTGGTGACGACGGTGACGCCGGCGGCGAATTCGCGCATGGCGGCACGAAAATCGTCCGCGGCCACGGGCGGGTCGATACAGCTATTTGCCGCCGATCCGAATGACATGTTCATTTCTCCTCTCCCAAATAGGCACTGCGCACGCGGGAATGGTTGAGCAGCTCCTCACCCGAACCCGAAAGCGTAACCTCGCCGGTCTCCAGCACGAAGGCATGATCGGCAATCTCGAGCGCACGGTAAGCATTCTGTTCCACCAGCAGCACCGTCACACCCTGGCGATTGATGCTCTGCACCGCATCCAGAACGGTATCGACGATCTGCGGCGCAAGGCCCATCGTCGGCTCGTCCAGCAGCAGCACGCCGGGCTTGGTCATCATGGCGCGTCCCATCGCAACCATCTGCTGTTCCCCACCCGACAGCGTGCCGGCAATCTGACGCCGCCGCTCGGCAAGGCGCGGGAAGAGCTCGAGTATTTCGTCCAGATCCTGCTTGCGTCCCGTCTTGTCCTTGCGTGCGAAGCCGCCGATCTCAAGATTTTCAAACACCGTCATGCGCCCAAAGAGGCGGCGCCCTTCCGGGACCTGCGCAAGACCTTCGCGCACCCGCAAATGCGGCGGGAGTGCCGTGATGTCCTCCCCGTCGAGGAATACGGAGCCGGATCGCACATCCCGCAAGCCGCAAAGCGCATTGAGGATCGTGGTCTTGCCGGCGCCGTTCGCGCCGACGATGGTGGCGATGGTGCCGGCTGCGACCCGGAAGCTCGCATCGCGCACGGCAGCGATCTCACCATAAGCGACAGTCAGGTTTCTGACTTCGAGGGATTTCATTCGACGGCCACCTTCCTGTCCGCTTGCGGCGCCCGGACGCGGCGACTGCCGAGATAGGCTGATATCACCCGCTCGTCCGCCTGGATTTCCGATGGCGTCCCTTCCATCAGCACTGTGCCGCGATCGACGACGGTGATGCGCTCGGCAACCGCCATCACCACCTTCATGTGATGCTCGATCAGGATGACGGTAATACCGAGCCGGCTCCGGATTCGCTCGATAAGCTCCACGAGGGCCACACCTTCCGACGGGTTCATGCCCGCCGCCGGCTCATCGAGCATCAGAAGCCGTGGACCGGCAACGATCGCCCGGGCAATTTCCAGCCGCCGCTGGTCGCCATAGGAGAGATGCCGGGCAAGCTCGTTCGCCCTGTTTTCAATGCCCGTGAAGGAGAGGATTTCATGGGCCTTCTCTCTCGCCTCGCGTTCTTCCCTCCGATATCGCGGCGTGCCGACAACGGCCTGCCATATCGGGCAGGACAACCGGCGATGCAGCCCAACCAGAACATTGTCCACCGCCGTCATATCCGGAAACAACCGGACGTTCTGATAGGTACGGGCAATGCCGTATCGCGCCACGCGATGAGCAGGAAGACCATCGATCCGCTCGCCGGCAAGATGGATGGTCCCGGCGGTGGGTTTGACGAAGGCGGTGATGCAGTTGAATAACGAAGTCTTGCCCGCGCCGTTTGGCCCGATGATGGCATGGATGCTGCCGGCGGCAATGCTCAGATGAACGTTGTTGACCGCGTGCAGGCCGCCGAAGCTTTTATAGAGGCCGTCGACTTCCAGAAGCTTATCCACGTCAGCCATGGGCGGCCCCCTTTCTGGCGGAAGCAACCTTAACCGGCCACAGCCCCTCGGCACGGACATGCATCATCACAACGAGCGCCAGACCATAGAAGAGATAGCGGAATTCGCCGAACTCACGCAGAAGTTCCGGCAGGCCGATCAAGACGGCCGCGCCCACCAGAACGCCGGGCAGGCTGCCGAGCCCGCCGATGACGAGGATCGCCAGCACATTGATCGATACCAGAAGCTGGAACGAAGACGGGAAGACCGAACCGATCAGCACAGCGAAGACGGCGCCGGCTGCCCCTGCAAAAGCGGCCCCTACCGTATAGGCGACCAGTTTCGAAGCGACCGGATCGATCCCGAGTGCCTGCGCGACATCCTCATCCTCGCGTAGGGCGAGCCAGGCCCTGCCGATGCGCGAGCGCTGAAGCCGCCAGGAAATGAAGGCGACCACGGCGGCAAGCGCCAGCGCCAGGTAATAGAGCTCGGTGGGTTGGTTCAGCACGATGTCACCGAGCATGGGCCGCTTGATGCCGATCACGCCTTGCGAACCGCCAAGGATCGGCGCCAGGGCGTCCGAGAGAACGAGAACCCGGACGATTTCGCCAAGGCCGAGGGTGGCCATGGCCAGATAGTCGCCGCGCACGCGCAGCACCGGCAGACCGAATAGGAAGCCGGCCGTGGCGGCCAAGCCGATCGCAATCGGCATGGCCAGCCAGAAGGAGATGTCGGCGATCGCCAGCGGTCCGTCGGAGCAGAGCAGTGCGATCGTATAGGCACCGACCGCAAAGAAGGCGACGAAGCCAAGATCGACAAGGCCGGCAAGCCCGAGTTCGATGTTGAGCCCCATGCCCATCAGCATGTAAAGCGCGACCAGCATGGCGATCTGCGCCACGAAATCGCTGGTGATCATCGGCAGCAGCAGAACCGCGACCAGGAGTGCCGCAAGCCCAAGCCGCGATTGGCCGTTGCGCGGAGACGCTGGCCGCAAGGACCTCATGTAGGACATCAGCGCGGCAGCTACGATGAGGACGCCGCAGGCCAGCGGATTGAGCCCCATGGATCCGAATGCCGCGCGAGCAAGCGAGACGCCGCCCGGAAGATTTTGTATCGTCGCGACGAGAACGTCGCGAAACAGTCCAGCGATAAGCGCCGTTGCAAGGCCCGTCAGGATTGCGCGGCGCAGGTTTCTACCCTGTTGAGCTAGTCCTGCTCCGGCAAGGGCGAAGACCAGAGCGCCCGCCAGAATGGCGGCGAAGGACTGCCACGATGCCCTCGCGAAACCGAAGCTCATGGCATTCAACAGCATAGGACTAGCAGCCACCAGGATCGTGCGGATATTGGTCGTCGCGACCAGGGCCAGCATGAGAATGAGGCAAATGGCGGCGATGAGACCGGCGACTGCGCCCCAGGCAAATTTGGGCGCTTTGGATAGGCCGATTTCGTCCGCGGCCCTCGCGCCGCAATAGCCGGCGACGCATGCCGTGACCGCGAGCACGATCTGCGAGAGGGTGAGCGTGTCTTCGACGATGAAGCGCTTGTCCATGAGGACATAGGCGCCGATCAGCGCGAAAGCCACGGCCGAAAGACCGGCGAGCACACCGATGCGCAAGGCTTCTCGCGCCGCGCTCCGGCGTTTGCGCACAAGCCTGTAGGATGAAGTGACGACGTTGAAGGACATGGGTCAGGCCCTCTTCGCGGCAAGCCGCTCGCCAAGCAGGCCCTGCGGCCTGAAGATGAGAATGAGCACCAGCATGCCGTAGCCGATCACATCCTTGAGCTGGTAAGGCGCGGGCAGGCCGTATCCTTCCAGCAGGAGCGCCGGCCCGAGCGCCTCGGCAAGCCCGAGAACCAGGCCGCCGAGCATGGCGCCGCCAAGATTGCCGATACCGCCGAGGATCGCGGCCGCAAAGCCCTTGATGCCGAGCGAAAAGCCGATGAAGACGGTGATCTGCTTGAAGACCAGCGCGTAGAGAACGCCGGCAACACCGGCCATCGCACCGCCGATCGCAAAAGTGAAGACGATGGTGCGGGAGACATCGATCCCGACCAGGGCCGCCGCGTCGCGATCTTCGGAAACCGCGCGCATCGCCTTGCCGAGGGGAGTGAGGCGAACCACGGCGGCCAGGCCGGCGAGCGCGATCGCCGCAAAGACAAACGCAACGATCTGCGGAATGGGGATGACGAGGCCGGCAAGGTTGACCGTTCCCTCCATCCAGCCAAAGGACGGATAGGCGCGATTGCGGGTGCCGAACAATCCACGGGCACCATATTGCAGCACGAAGGACAGGCCGATCGCGCAGATCAGCGGCGCGAGCGAGCGGACGTGCAGAAACGGCCGGTAGGCAATACGCTCGATGGTCATGGACACCGCCGCCCCGGTTCCCATGGCGACCGCCAGCACGATGGGCAGCGCCAAAAGCGGCGCGGCACTGGTCAGGCCGGCATCTGCCAGCGCCAGCGCCGCGAACAGACCGGCAAAGGAACCGATCATCATCACATCGCCATGCGCGAAGTTGATCATCCTCAGTATCCCGTAGACCATGGTGTAGCCGAGCGCGATCAGGGCGTAGACACTACCGATCGTCAGCCCGAAGACCACGAAAGAGACGAAATTGGTGAGAGAGTAGGTGCCGGCGGTCACTCCGCCGGCAAGCCCCACCAAGACGACCACCGCCACTGCAATACGGATGGCGAGCATGAGATGATCGACCCAAATCGATCTGCGCAGCCATTCCGATATCCCGTCGCTGATCGTCACGGAGACGGCGCGCGCGTTCATGGGTAGATCCGCTTGGGGTTTTCGCCGGGCGCGAAGGATGAGGCATCGTCGCTGACGAATTGCCACACAGCATAGGTTGCAGCGCTGCAATCGCCATAGGCATTGCATGAGAGCATACCGGTCAGCCCAGGCACGTTCTTCGAGGCCATCATGGCGTCGTGCAGAGCCTTGCGGCCGATGTAGAGATTGCCCTCAGCATCGGTTTTCGCCGCCGTCTTGATCGCATCCAGCGTCAGCAGCGTGGCGTCATAACCATAGGCGCTGAAACCGCCGGTGGGCGCTTCGCCATACTCATCCTTGAACTTCTTCACGAAGACCGGAAACCGTTCCGAGAAGAGTTCGGTCGACGGTCCCACAAGACGAAAGCCGACAATATCCTTGCCCGCCGCCTCGATAACATTGGCGCTGAAGACGCCTTCGCCGCCGATCACCGTCGTCTTGGCAAGATCCGGCACTTCCGGAAGCTGGCGCAGAATGAAGCCGATGCTAGAGGTAAAGACTGGGGTGAAGATCAGGTCAGGCTTCTTGGTAGAGATGCGCGTCAGCACCGGACGCATGTCGGTATCGGTCGGGGAGATCGCTTCGCTGGCGACGACGATACCGCCCTTGGCGGTGAAATCCTTCTCGAAAGCCCTCACCAGCTGTTCGGTATAAGGGCTGCCGTCATGGATCGTGGCGACCGTCTTCAAACCGAGCTTCGAGACGGCGTAATCGACAGTGAAGGAGGCGCTCAGAAGGTCGTTCGGCACGACGCGCAGGAAACCCTTGAACTCGGCCGGGCGATCCGCCGCGGTCAATGCCGGAGCGGTCGCACCGATGCCGACGCTCGGGATCCCGGCATTGGCGAGGATTGGAAGGCCGGCTCGCGCGCCGCTCGAGCAGGTCGGGCCGACAACGGCGATAATCTGCTTGTTGCCGGCAAGCTTGGTGGCGGCGGTCTGCCCGCCCTCGGCGGTGCATTGGGCGTCTTCACCGAGAAGCTTCACCGGGAAATCCAGCACCTTGCCGCCCTGATCCGCGATGGCGATTTCCGCCCCGCGCAATTCGTCGATACCCTGGTTGGTGTCGCCGCCCGATTGCGAGGTGTAGCCGCCAATCAGGATGGGATCTCCCTTGGCGATTTTCACGACGCCGATATCGTCGGTCACGGGACCCAGCGTTTCGGCGGAAGATGAAGATACAATGGTCGTCATGAGCAGTGTCGTAAGCGACACCACTGCTGCGAATTCTTTCAACATGTCGTTTCCCTCTGGTTCGATTGTCCCCGTGAGCGTCGTTGCGTTCACGTCATCTGCTGAAATTCCCTGTCTGTCCTTCCGAGGCGTTTCCTTCCCTATGCAGTCTATAGTCGGCTTCTATCGGCCGATCCTGTCGAGCGGACCCAGCTCCTTCTCGACAAGCGGCAGTACCTCTGCACCAAAGCGCTCGAGCGAGCGCCGCGCGCGGGCAACCGGCATGTCGCCGAACTGGAAGAAGCAATTGTAATGGCTGGGCCAGAGCGTCCTGATTTCGGCGATCAGCCTTTCAGCGACATAGTGGGCATCGCCGATCAGCAGATTGTCGCGGAAGACCTCAAGCGGCGGCTCGTTCGGAAAGGGAGCGGCAACCACGTGCGAGCCGTCTAGCGTCAACACGTTGCTGCGCAGTCCATGCACCAGCCGGCCTACCCAGCGAGCACGTTCGGCCGCCTCCAGCGCCTCTTCCTTGCTGTCGGTCACATGGACGTACTGTTGCAGGGCAACCGGCATGGATCTGCCATCCAAACCGCCGGCGACCCAGGCTTCCCGCACTTTCTCAGTAATGCCGGGAAGCGCTTGCGATCCGCGCCAGCCGGCCGTGACGAATGGGATCCCGCCCCATTTTGCGAGCGCCTTCAAGATCGGCGGATGTGGCGAGGTGCAATAGACCGGCGGCATCGGCCTTTGCTGGGGCCGCACCGTGAAAACGGCTTCCGGCACGTCGACGTAGCGGCCCTTCAGCGCCGCGCGCCCTTCCGTCAGCGCCTGTTCGACGATGCTCCAGTATTCGAGGAAGATATCGGTCTTCTCCGCCACCGCAGCGCCATAGCGCTCGAATTCATAGGCCTGGTATCCGGTCCCGACACCAAGAACGGCCCGGCCGCCGCTCAACTGGTCGAGAAGCGCGATCTCCTGCGCCACGCGCATTGGGTGATAGAGCGGCAGCACGACGACACCGGCGCCGAGCTTGATGCGGCTGGTGATCCCCGCCATATGCGCGGCCACCATCAGTGGCGAAACGCTGATCGAATAATTGGTGAAATGGTGCTCCGCGAACCAGGCAATCTCGAAGCCGATATCCTCGGCAAGCCGGACCATGGTGCGCGTATCCTCGATGATGCCGCCGATCCCGCCAGGATTGTCGCGAAGGCTCATGAGGTTGAAAATGCCGAAATGCATGTTGAGTGCCCTGCTTTGATTGGGGAAATGGATCAGGCGATGAAATAGCCACCGCTGATGGCGACGGTTTCGCCGACCATGTACCTGTTCTTCTCGGACAGGAGGAACACGATGACATCGGAGACATCCTCCGGCTCGGCGGCGCGGCCGATCGCGGTCTGGGCCGCAAGCTCCGGCAAAAAGCCCGCCGCGCGCGCCTTTTCCGTCGCGATGCCGGCGGGTGCCACGCCGTTGATAAGGATATTGTCCGGCGCGCAGGCCTCGCCGAGGCTTTTGGTCAGGCTGACCACCGCTGCCTTCATCGCCGCGTAGTGTGCATTCTTCGGATGGGACTTCAGAGCGTCGATGGAAGCGACATTGACGATACGGCCGCCGCCATTTTCCTTCATATGCGCGATGACGGCGACGGAGACGGCGTAGAGGCCGCGCACATTGACCGAGAAGCTGAAATCCCAGTCCTCGTCGCTGATGTCGAGGATCGGCCGTCTTGGATAGACGCCGGCACAGTTGCACAGGCCATGAACGCGGCCCGCTCTGGCGACGACATCGCCGACGAGCGCGGCGGCACTGGCGCGGGTGGTGATATCGCCGATGATCGCGAATGCCGCACCGCCGGAAGATTCGATTTCGGCAACTACCGCGTTAGCTGCTTTCGGATCGATGTCGATGATCGCGACACGCACGCCTTCCGCCGCAAGTCCGAGCGAGACGGCCCTGCCGAGCCCGCTGCCACCACCCGTTACAATCATGGTCTGGTTTTTCATGATACCCCGCTTGGCCGGCCTCACCTTGCCGGTTTCGAATGTCGATGGGGGACTGTCTCCGGTCTTTGGATAATCAGCAAACGATCTCTTCTCATGACCCGATAAGCGCAGACGCTATGACAAGGCTGACTGAAGCTGTACTGTCGTGCACATTAGATAAGCTAATTTGTGGGCCGACCGATCCATGCCTATCATTTAGGCTACCTGGCGAATGCCGGAGAAAATCAAATGCCGTCCGCGCCGAGACGCAGGTCGGGACTAGGGAAAGAGACAAATATGGTCAAGCTCGGCCTCTTTAACCTGATGGGGCTCTACGACAGGAACACATCACCGGCTTCCGTGGTGAAGACGACGGTTGACGCGGTGAAAATGGCCGAGGATTTCGGCTTCGATGTCGCATGGTTTGCCGAGCACCATTTCACCAATCATTCGATCTGCCCCTCCTCCATGCTCATGGTTGCCCATTGCGCCGCCGAGACCAAGCAGATCCGGCTGGCGCCCGCCGTGCTCGCTCTGCCTTTCTACGATCCGCTGCGCCTGGTGCAGGAGGCAGCCTTCACCGATCTCCTGACGCATGGGCGGCTCGTGCTCGGACTGGGTTGCGGCTACCAGCCGCACGAATTCGAGCGGTTTCGCGTGCAGCCGGAAGAACGGCATTCGATCATGCTCGAAGCCTGGACGATCCTCGAACAGGGGCTCACCGCCGGCGTCGTCGAATTCAGCGGCCGGCACTTCTCCATCCCTCGCACCGAACTCTCCATGCGCCCCTTCGGCCTCGCCATGCCGGACGTCTTCGTCGCAACCAGCCACCCCGATCCGATTGCGCGCATGGTCAGGGGCAATCACACGCCGTTCATGAGCTTCGGTCATCGCGGCCTGAACGCGGCGCGGAGTTTCAAAGACAGGATTGCCGCGAGCTGGACCGACGCCGGAGGCAACCCGGACACAATGCCGCTCGCCGTGCAGCGTTATGTCTACGTCACAGAAGACCGCGACGATGCGCGCCATGCGGCGCAGTGCGTGCGCGACCTCGCCCGGGCGGCCGTGCCGCTTTCGACGGCCGACCCTACGCGCGACGGCCCGTTCCTGCGTCTGATGCCGCTCAACGATGAGCCGCCGCTTGACGATTTCCTCGACAATGCCGTTATCGGACCGGCAAGCTATTGCGCGGAAAAACTTGCCGGGGAAATCGAGGCGCTCAAGCCGACGCATCTTTCCTGCTTCATGGGTTTTGCCGGCATTGGGCGGCGGGAAACGCTCGCCTCCATCGAGCGTTTCGGCTGCGAGGTCATCCCCCAGCTCGAGGGTCTGGTGGAACTGCGCAACACGACGTTAAGGGACGCTGCATGAACGAACGCCCCTTCGGAACCAACGTGCTGGGAGAGGCGATCGAGATCGCCACGAATGAGGCGGTGCCGACCGCACCGCAGGACTGCCAGCCATCCGGAGGTTCGGGGCGCCGCATGAATCGACTGCCGCCGCTCAACCTGTTTCGCGTTTTCGAGGCGGCCGCGCGTCACGGCAGCTTCACGGCTGCCGCCGACGAGCTTTGCGTGACGCAATCGGCGGTCAGCCAGCAGATACGCCAGATCGAGGATCTGTTGGATGTGCGGCTGTTTCGTCGGCTGCCGCGTCGGGTCGAGCTGACACGCGAGGGCACCCAGCTTGCAAGCGCCGTGCATGAATCGCTTGCCCTGCTCGCCCGCGCCTGCGAGCGCATCGTCGACCCCATGGCGCCGACGGTGCTATGCATCAACGCGCCGCCGGCAATTGCCTCACGCTGGCTGGTGCCCCGACTGAAGCGTTTCATGCAGCTCAATCCGCAGATCAAGGTAACACTGCTCGCCTCCAACGACACGGTGAATTTCGATCGCCAGGATATCGATGTCGCCATTCGCTGGGGGCGCGGCGACTGGCAGGGTGCAAGGGTGGAAAGGCTCGGCCCCGACAAGCTGTTCCCGGTCTGCAGCCCCTCCGTCCTGCGCGAAGGGCCTCCGATCGTCAGCCCCGGCGATCTTGCCCACCATACCCTGCTGCAGAACATGAATTCCAGCCTCTGGGCCACCTGGTTCGCAACCGCCGGCGTCGGCAGCGTCAATTTCGATGAGACGCTCTATTTCAACGATGCCGGCCTGTTGCTGGATGCCGCTGTACAGGGCCAGGGAATTGCGCTCGCCAACCACATGCTTGTCGAAAACGACCTCAAGACCGGACGATTGATCCGCCCTTTCAATATCGAGATACAAAGTGGCGAGAGCTACCACATCCTGACCAGCCCGGATTTTTCCGAAAAAGCCGCCGTCGCCGAATTCCGCCAATGGATCCGTGCCGAGGGTGCCGAAGCCGGTTGAAGCTACGACGAAAGACCTTTAGCTATTTATAGGTGATCGTGTTCCCGGCCCTCGGCCGATTGAAGAAGTGGCGGTCGAAACTGTAACCGTTCGTTCCGGTAAAGCTTGCAAATAGCGCCGAGACGGGTGTCGTCAATGTGTATTGCACGCGGGTCAGCACGACCTGTACGCCCGTTTCCTTGATCTGCGAGGGGACGTCGATCGGCGTTGCCGCCCCATAGGTCAAGGCAGACGTATTGAGCGCGGCAGACCAGTTGACCGTGGCGTTGCCGCTTTTGCTGATGTCATCCACCGCGACCGTGATCGTCAGCCCTGTGGTGTCATAGGGCTGCAGGATGAAGCTTGCTCCGGAAAGAAGTTTGGCGACGTCGGATTTCGTCCAGGTTCCTTGCTGCGAAATCATGTCGCCCGTGGTGGAGGCGATCTCATCGATCTTCCGGCTGACGGTCAGCGCATGGCCGAGATCGACGGTTCCGACAAGCAGGAGCAGCAGGATCGGCAGGACGATTGCGAATTCCACACCCGAAGTGCCGGACCGGTCACGCGCCAGACGGCGAAAGCAGAATGCGGGAAACCGGTAGATGGGCAAGCTCCGTTTCATCATCAGAAGGGCTCGTTGCGGAACAGAACGGAGGACCCGAGCAGATAGCGACCGTCGGCCATCTTGTTGCTGGAAAAGGTGAAGAAGTTGACGACGGCATCCCAGGGCAAGAATGCCTGAACCAGAACGAAGTCGCTGCCCTTGCCGATATTATATGTCTCGGTCACGGCAAGATTACCACTGGCATTGATGGGATTGGCACTGGTGGCCGACGACAGATCGGAGAGTATGTCGACCTTGACCAGGAGATTGCTGGAACAACTGAACGCCAGGAGCATATCGTCGCAGATTTTGGCCTTGAAATCGGCCTGGCTGATCTTGGACGAAGCAACCTCTCCGGTGCGTATCATTCGGGAAATCTTTTGAACCGATGCGTCCATTGCTGAATTCACGAAAAACATCACCGATATCTCGATGATCGCGAAGATCAGCATGAACAGCGGCAGGGCCAGGAGCGCGAACTCGATCGCGGCTACGCCTTTCCGGTCAGCGAGGAGGCGGCGGAACGATGCAAAGGGCCTTGCTCGCATCATTGAGTCAGCCGAACGGAGGCGAGATATTGTGTGAAGAGTGCCGACAGGCCAGTGGTAATCTCCGTAGCCGACGACGCCGACATGAACAGGCTCTTTGAGGAGGCGCAATCCGAAAGCGCATAAGGAATGTAGTCCCGCCGCGTGATGCTGCTGGACACACCACTATCCATCGTGCCGCCCCAGGTGCTTTTCCAATTGGCGCTCGCCATGGTCGAGCCAACGGTTGCGTTGTAGCCCCAATCGGTGGTGATCGGCAGATACTCGGTATAGAGAACAGCCATGGTGGCGGACTGTTTTTTTATGTAGTCGCACCAGGCCGGATTTAGCGGCGCCACCTTCGGCTGATATTTCGCGCCACTGGTTACCCATTCGCGCTGTGATTGGACGCCATCGGTCAGCAGGAGCACTAATTTGAGTGGCGTCGCCGAAGAAGAACCATCCCCGCCCGTTCCGACCTTATTCTTCAGCGCCGCCAGAGAGACATCAAAATAGGTATAGGTCGTCGAGGTTGCGCTTGTAAGGTCCGAATCCACGCGCTTACCAGCGGCAGTGGTATCCAGGGTTGGCGCCAAAACTTCCGTGATCGTATCACCCAAGCTATAGAGTCCGACCTTGATCCGCTCGTGATTGGTGTCGGAAGCGCTGATCATGTCGATCACTTCATGAACGGCATCGACGGCAACATCGGCGCGCAGCTTGATTTTCTTTTCGGTGCTATAGGCATAGTTGTTACTATACGTCGCGGTGCCGATCGTGTGTGAATCGCCGGTATGGCAGGCGAACTGACATCCGATGCCATTATACATGGCCTGTTGACCCGCGGTCGTCGCCGCCAGCAGCATCGACGGGGACTTGTCGATCACGATGTAGACGTTGAGATAGGACGATGCCGGTCCCTTGACGGCGCTTGCGACGCTGACGGGGACGGTATTGATATTGGCGAGCTTCATCAGGGTCGTGGGAACAGTGCCGCTCGCCGTCGCCGTTATGCGATGGTTGGTCGTGTCGATTTCGATATCGCCAAGAGAGTAGCTACTCTCCGTCTGCGCATGGAACCAGTCGGACACCTTTTGCTTGAGGGCATCCGTATCACCGGCGTCGACATTCTTGACCGCGGCGATCAGCGCCGCGTCGAGATCGCTCTGCATGCTCTGGCGAACGTTGTAGGCGCGGATATAGTCAAAGCTGGCACCGACCGCGAGGAGCATCGGCACGAGGGTGAGAGCAACAACGATTGCTACGTTGCCGCCGCGGCTCCTTCCCATCGCGCGAAATATTGCGAAGAATCGGTTATTTAAAAAATCCAGCTTCAAGAACCACCATCACCTAAATCTACGAAAAAGTGATGGGTATCACGGCCATACGAAAGTTAATCTTTCATGGATTCTTACATCTACCGAACAAAATCACAGTCTTCGTCGATGTTTTCTGCGTAATCTGGATATTTATTCGCACTTCGTATCTTAGTAATGATGTATAGTTAGCATCCAATAGTAGAGTTAGCTATATCAAAAATATTATCCACGGCTGTCCCGCCAGCAAGACCACTCAATTCGCCGCCGCCTCCACCACCTCTATGTTGCGACCATCAACCCCAGGCTCCCGCGTCGACAATGTCGGATTATATCGCGCGCGCATTGCATCGGCAGACTGCCGGACGACTTCGGAAATCTGCAGGAATTGCTTGGCCAGAGGATTTGTCTTGCGCCAGATCATTCCGATCGTTCGCGACGGCTGGACGTTCTGAAAACGAGCGACCGACACCGACGCCGACCGCGTCTCCACTCCAACGGCCATTTCCGGGATCAAGGTGACACCAATGCCGGCGCTGACCATCTGAACCAGCGTGGACAAAGAACTGCCGTCCATCAGTTCCCGCGGCAGCGCCGACTGTATGTTGCAGAACGACAAGGCCTGATCGCGAAAGCAATGCCCCTCCTCAAGCAGAAGCAGCCTCATTTCACGGAGCGCTTCACGATTGGGCACCGGCTTTCCCTCATCCTCGCCCGGCCGGACCAGCACGAAGTTCTCCGAGAACAGCGAAACCTCGGTCAGCGAAGGCTCGGAGACCGGCAAGGCAACAATGGCGGTGTCGAGCCGACCCTCCGCCAGCTCCTGCACCAGCTTCGAGGTCAGCGTCTCGCGCACATGAATCTCAAGTCCGTCATGCATGCGGGTGAGATTGCCGATGATGGCGGGTAACAGGTAGGGCGCGACCGTCGGGATGATGCCTATCCGCAGCCGCCCCACCAGCCTGTCCTGCGAAGCCCGCGCCAGATCCCCCAGTTCGTCGACCGAACGCAGGATCTCGCGTACGCGCAGTGCAAACGCCTCTCCGAAGCTGGTGAGCCGAACCTGGCGCGCGCCTCTTTCGAAGAGCTCCGTACCCAGCGTTTCCTCCAGCTCCTTGATCTGCATCGACAGAGCGGGCTGCGAGATCGCACAGACATCGGCCGCGCGCCCGAAATGCCCCTGCCGTGCTAACGCCTCGAAATAGCGAAACTGCTTCAGTGTCAAATTTGTCATAAGCCTACCTTATCGCGGCGATCAGAAAATCCAACTTAAATTAATGAAGGGGCTTGGCTATAATACCCGAAGCAAAGATGAGATGCGTCACTGTCACATGCGGCCCGTAAGGTGGCTGCCGACCGTGCGCAGCTCACCGATGTCCGGACTATCCAGAACGCTGACGCCCCAAGCACGTTCGCCTCAGGACTGTCTTTCTCAGACTAGCTCAATTCAAAGAATCTCAAGGGAGAGAATTATGGATACGAAAGTCGACAACGCGGGCAAATGTCCCGTCGTGCATACGCACACGGCCCATGGCGGCAGGTCGAACCGGGACTGGTGGCCGAACCAGCTCAACCTTAGGATTCTCCATCAGAACTCCTCCCTGTCCAACCCTCTTGGCACGGCGTTCAACTATGCCGAGGAATTCAAGAAGCTCGACCTGGAGGCCTTGAAGAAGGACCTCTTCGCGCTGATGACCGATTCGCAGGAGTGGTGGCCGGCCGACTTCGGTCACTACGGCCCGCTTTTCATCCGCATGGCCTGGCACAGCGCTGGCACCTACCGCACCGGCGATGGCCGCGGGGGCGCGGGAGCCGGTCAGCAGCGTTTCGCGCCGCTCAACAGCTGGCCTGACAACGTCAACCTCGACAAGGCACGTCGCCTGCTCTGGCCGATCAAGCAGAAATACGGCAACCAGATCTCCTGGGCCGACCTGCTCGTCCTCACGGGCAATGTCGCCCTGGAATCGATGGGCTTCAAGACCTTCGGCTTTGCCGGTGGCCGCGCCGATGTCTGGGAGCCGGCGGAAGACGTCTATTGGGGCTCCGAGGACACCTGGCTTGGCGACAAGCGTTACTCCGGCGACCGCGACCTCGAAAAGCCGCTCTCCGCCGTGCAGATGGGCCTGATCTACGTCAACCCGGAAGGCCCGAACGGCAACCCGGATCCGCTCGCCGCGGCCCGTGACATCCGCGAAACCTTCGCACGCATGGCCATGAACGACGAGGAAACCGTGGCCCTCATCGCCGGCGGTCATACCTTCGGCAAGACCCATGGCGCGGGCGACGCAGCACATGTCGGCGCCGATCCCGAGGCAGGCGATATCGAGGAGCAGGGTTTCGGCTGGAAGAGCAGCTATGGAACGGGCAAGGGCGGCGACACGATCAGCAGTGGCCTGGAAGTCATTTGGACCACGACGCCGACGAAGTGGAGCAACAACTTCTTCGAAAACCTGTTCGGCTTCGAGTGGGAACTGACCAAGAGCCCGGCCGGTGCCCATCAGTGGACACCGAAGAATGGCGCCGGCGCGGGTATCGTGCCGGACGCGCACGACCCGTCCAAGCGTCACGCGCCGTCCATGCTGACCACGGACCTTTCTCTGCGCTTTGACCCTGCCTATGAGAAGATTTCGAGGCGTTTCTTCGAAAATCCGGATCAGTTCGCCGATGCCTTTGCCCGCGCCTGGTTCAAGCTGACCCACCGCGACATGGGACCGCGCGTACTCTATCTCGGCCCGGAAGTTCCCTCTGAAGAGCTGATCTGGCAGGATCCCATCCCAGCCGTTGACCACCTGTTGATCGACGCCAAGGATATCGCCGATCTCAAGGAAAAGATCCTCGCATCGGGGCTGCCGATCTCGCAGCTGGTCTCGACCGCCTGGGCCTCAGCTGCCACTTTCCGCGGTTCTGACAAACGCGGCGGTGCGAACGGTGCACGTATCCGCCTTGCCCCGCAGAAGGATTGGGAAGTCAACCAGCCGACGCAGCTGGCGACCGTGCTCGCAACACTTGAAGGCATCCAGAAGGCGTTCAACGACGCCCAGCTGAGTGGCAAGAAGGTGTCGCTTGCGGATCTGATCGTCCTTGCCGGCTCTGCCGCAGTCGAAAAGGCAGCGAAGAATGCTGGCCACGACATCGAGGTTCCGTTCGCGCCCGGTCGTACCGACGCGACGCAAGAACAGACCGATGTCGAGTCCTTTGCTGTGCTGGAGCCGATCGCCGACGGGTTCCGCAACTATCAGAAGGGCGAATACACCATTTCGCCCGAGGAGTTGCTGATCGACAAGGCGCAACTGCTGACACTGACCGCGCCGGAATTGACGGTTCTGGTCGGTGGCCTGCGCGTGTTGAACGCCAATACCGGACAATCCCAGCATGGCGTCTTCACCAAGCGCCCTGAAACGCTCACCAACGATTTCTTCGTCAACCTGCTCGACATGGGCACGGCATGGAAAGTTTCCCCGGACTCGAAATATGTGTTCGAAGGACGTGACCGCGATACGAATGAAATCAAGTGGACCGGCACCCGTATCGACCTCGTCTTCGGCTCCAATTCGCAGCTGCGGGCGCTGGCCGAGGTCTATGGCCAGGGCGATACGCAGGAGAAGTTCGTTCGTGACTTCGTGGCGGCCTGGACGAAGGTGATGAACGCTGATCGCTTTGATCTGGCCTGATCCGGACCGTAAACGCATTCGGGCGCGGCTGAATCCCAGCCGCGCCCGATTCCATATATTGGAAGCCTTACTGCGGATTGACCGCTCGGCTAGCCAGGCGGAAGGGGCTGGATATTGTTGCACCGATGGCATCGAAGACGAAGGCGCCGGCCTGTCCAACCGCGTTCGTTTTTCCATTCGTACCGGCATCAAAATTCGGATTCATCGACGCCAGAGCGATGAAGCGATCATGATTGCCTGGATCGGAAGCTTTGAGCGCTGAAATGTCGATCAACCGGACACCGGCCTTGACCGCCGCCTCCCGGACAACTTCATCCCTGACATCAAGCGCACCGACGCGGGGCACACCGCTACCCAAAAATGTCGAAGCTTCCAGAGCCCGATCGTCCGGCGAAACGAGAACCGTCAGAGGAGGAGACATTTTGCCGATGACATTCAGCTGCGAGATAAACACATCCGCATCGATATCCGGAGCCGCCAGGACCACAGTAAGCTTGGCCAGCACATCCTCCCGGCCTTCCAGCTTCAATTGCCTGAGAGCTTCGGTGGTCAACCAGCCGCCCATGCTATGACCGAACACCATAACTTCGCCGCGCTTGCGATCCCTGGTGATATCCACGAGAAGCTGCGTCAAGTTATCCCGGGAAAATGTGGCTGAATCCTTGTCGGCTATATAGCCCGCCAGAGCGGCCTGCGACGGCCATGAAAACAAGATCGGCACGGCCGGCAGATTTGAATCGGCTCTCAACTGGGCAAGCCGAAACAGGGATTCCTGAAAGTTATAATTATAACCGTGGACGAAGACGACAACCCGGCGTTCTTCGCCCTTGTCGGGAAGTGTCTTCAAAAAACTCTCTCGGTTAAGGACGGCTTGCCCAGTGACCGCGAATGTCTTCTGCGGGTCAGGTTTCGGACGGGGCCATTCTATCTGGCCGCTCTTATGCGTCGGAGGAATGGAGATCGTGAAGCGGGCGTAGTTTGTTGAAATCGATCGCCCATTCGTGAAAATATTCTGCGCCGGATCTTTTCTTGGCCTGGTCGTTGCTGAGTAGACCGTGAACGTATTCGTCGTTGCAGGCGTTTTGGAGACTGTTTCCAATACCTCAGGTCCTGGGCGGCCCGCACATGACGCAAGCATAGCCATTATCAGAAGCAGGCTAAATCTTTTCATTCTCTGGCCTTTGCGCCCGGTTGCCACGCAAGGGCATTAGCACGCGCAGAGGTGCCATTCAAATGATTCATTGACTCATGCGTCAACGAATTGAAAGCGGTCATCGAGAGATGCCCCCTCTACCCAAGCCCAGTGCAAGGTACCGGCAAGGCTCCCATCATTTTCCAAGCCGCAGCAAAATCCATTTTATAGGCTATTCGGATAAGGGAGATACTTATCGAATTTCAGGTTGCGAATATTACTATTTCTTTTCTAAACAATACTGGAGACACTCGCCATTTGTTATTAATGCTGTACTCTGCATCGTGCTATGAAGACCTGTCAGCTCGAATAGGACGCGCGCATGCAAATGAACGCCGCATTGCCGGATGGGAAAGAACAAAGACCAACTCACGAGCGCATAAAAATCCTTTACATTCAACCCGGTACAAGCTCATTCGCAGGCATCGAGCGCGTGGTCGATACGATATGCTCTGCCTTGTCCGACAAATATGCAGCCGATTTCGAGATCGACGTCCTTTACACGTCTCACCACAAAAACCGGCCAGCCGGAAAGCAAAGCTATAATACGATCGACAGAATTGCCCGCAGCAGACGAGAGTTGATGTCTATCTTAAGAAGCGTGTTCAAGAGCAAGGACTACGGCCTTATCGTTGTCCCGCAGATTGAGCCGACGGTCATTTGCATGATGGCTTGCCTCGGAATCCGAAGGAATTTCGCCATGCATCTGCATGGCAATCCACGGCTGGAACCGAGCCATCTGAAGGCCAAGATCCTGTTCTTCCTGATGAGGATCTATTTCATCAAGCGCCTCTCCTATGTCTTCGGCACATCACCCAAGCAGCTTGAATCATTCAAGGCAATGTTTGCCAGCAAGACCCCGCAATATTGGCTGCCAAATCCCGTCAGAAAATTCGATGCTGGAAGAATAAAACCTCTTGAGGACGTAAACTGCGTTACCTTTGTGAATGTCGGCCGATTTTCCTATCAAAAGGGGCAGGACATCCTGCTGGACGCATTCGCGGAGCTCTGCAAGGTTCGCAAGAACGTCAGATTGAAGGTCGTGGGTTATGGCGCAGGAGAGGCCGAACTGCGCGATCAGATCAGTCGACTGGAACTTGAAGACGTGGTGAGCATCGAGCACCATCCGGACAATCCACAACCGGCCTTATCCACCAGTGACATCTACGTATCGACGTCGCGTTGGGAAGGCTGGTCGCTGGCAATCTGCGAGGCCCTGAGGTTCGGCCTGCCGGTCATCTCGACCGACTGTGAATTCGGTCCGAGCGACATTCTCGTCGACAGGCGTCTCGGACGCCTTGTTCCAGTGAGCGGCGGCGATGAACTGGTCAAGGCGATGATTTATTACTGCGACAACCTGCAGGATGAATTGTCCCATGCAGAATTCAGGCAGAGCTTCATAGACAGCTTCGATACCGAGCGGGTTGTCGATGTGCATGCGGATGCCTTGCGGGTCGCCGCGAAGGAAATTTCGTAAGCCCTGTGACTACGTCGTTGATCGCTTGACGCGGTAATTCAGCGGGTGTCACGCATAAACCTGCATATAGTCGACCCGCATATGGGTTAGCCGGTCTTCCGGCTTCAGCGGATTGGGGAACGGCACGTCCGACCGCAAGGCGAGCGTAAGCAGTGGCCAGAACACGTCGTTACCCGCATCCATCTCCGCCGCGCGCCCCAACGTCCAGTCGATGGGCTGCTGGGTTTTCGGGTCACGGATCTGTTTGCGCTCGAAGTAGAAGCGGCAGCGGGCGCCCTCGATGAGCAGGCCGTAGCGGAAGTAGCCAGTGGTGATGTCGACACCGGTCGGGACGCCGATGCCCTCATGATGCTCACCCGGCTTGCCCCATTCGTGCAGGTATGCGCCATAGAGATCGCGTTCCCACCCCTTCTGCTCGACGACATCAAGCTCGATGCTTGTCTTCGGGAAGAGAATGCTCCTGCCGTTCATCAGCCAGAAAGCAGGAAAGCTCAAGGGATGGGCGGGAAACCGCATCCGCGCCTCGAAATAGCCGTGCCGCCATCCTTTGAGGATCGTGCCGTCAGGCTTGGCCGTCTGGATATTGCCGGAAATCCATTGGTATTCAGGCTGGTTGTTGCCGTAATAGTTCGGCACATTCATCTGGCGTCCAATATACTGGGCCGAGATTTGAAGCGCCTTGCCGTTGCTCGCTGATGGGTCATCCACGATCGCATAGGGATTGAAGCCCTCTTCGCCATCGATCCGGCTGAAGGCGGATCGTCCGTAGAAGCCGGTATCGAAGGTGGTCGCCTTGGGGCCTGCATCCCATATCGCCGTGTCCAGCGTCGTAAATCCTTCGTCGAAGATAAGGCTGCGACCTTCGGTCGGATCGGGAGCCTCTTCAGCGGAGGGCCGTTTGTTCGTCAACAGCAGACCGCCGGCGGCGGCAAGCGAGGCAGCTCCTATCAGGACGTTGCGCCGAGAAGTTGCGATCGTCATTTCCTGTCCTCTGTTGGTCCATCGTGCGCTTCGATGTTACGTCGCCAGCTAGGCTGCGGCTTGTGCGGTTTTCGAACCCGTTTCAAGGGCGCCCGCATAGACATCCATGGTCTCGCGAGCGACACGGTCGATCGTCATGCGTTCGATCCGTATCTGGCTCCTGTCCTGCCATTCCCCGATACGGCTGGGGTCTTCGAGCAGGCCGCAGAGCGCTGCCGCCAGCGCCGGCGGGTCATGCGGCGGCACGAGAATTCCAGCCGCGCCATATTCCAGCAGTTGCGGAATGCCATCCACCTTTGTCCCGATGACGGCGCAGCGAGCCTCACGCGCCTCCGAGAGGACCAAGGGGGCCGGGTCGGCGTGGGACGGCAATACGAAAATGTCGGCGCCCACCATCCAGGGGAAGGGATCTTCCTTAGCGCCCAGGAATGTGACGGCCGCCGCGCAGTCCATTTGCGCGACCGCCTCCTGATAGTCGGCGTGGAACGGCCCCTCCCCGACAATATAGAGCCTCGCCGCAGGATGCTTCTCATGTGCGAGCCGGAAGGCTTCGAAAAGATCGGGAAGGCCCTTTCGAGGGTGCAGACCGCCGACAAAGAGGATGCTCGGAGACCCGAGAACGATGGGCAACGGACTGCGGTTTTCGATACGCGCCGAACCAATCGTGCCATTGAGGACGACACGAAGCTTCGATGTCGGGATTCCGCGCTTCAGCATCGACGCGCCGACAGCCTCGCTCACCGCGATCACGCGCGTTCCGAGCCCCATCAGGATCGCACTTTTCTCGAATTCATTGTGGACCGTGGTGACAAGAGGGATGCCGGCGACCTTGCAGATCGGCCACGCCAACACGGCGCTCGTCATCATATGGGCGTGAACGATCTCCGCCCGCCATGCGCGAACATGCCTGCGCAACGCATACGAGGACTTCAGCAGGTTGAACGGCTTTCTCTGATGATCGATCACCACGGTCGTAACACCGTACCTGTGGAGCAGCTGATCGAAATCGCCGCCACCGCTCGCGACGCAGACATCGTGGCCAAGCTTGGCTTGCGCACAGGCAAGATCGACCGCCGCATGGACATGTCCATTCAGCCTGTTCGTGTGATTGAGAATATGCAAAATCCGCATGAAACCGCACCCAATACCATTGTCGACAAATACAAATTTTCGATGCCGGAATAATTCTATGTCACTTCTCAATATTCACGACTATATTCCGCCGAGACATCAGCCATCATTGAGATTCCAAGCCTATCCGGCACGTGCATATTCTTCATTTCCCTGCGGCCGTGCGGCAAATTATCTAGGAAATTTGCTTGTCGCGCAGTGCGGCTTCGGCCTCCACTGTGGAGGCGCGTGCGGTCGGTTGATAGTTGAATCCGCCCTGGCGGCCGAGAGATTCGAGGCCGAACGCCTGAAGTTGCCGGATGGCTTCGGCGGCGTGTTGAGCAGCGCCTCGGCTATAGATCGGATAGGCCTCCTCCAGGACATAGCTTCCTTCGAGCTTGAGGTCGCCCTGGAATAGTCCATTGGCGCGGACATGCTCCCTGAAGTCGTCCTCGGCCTGCTGTACCGAGCCGCCGGCGTGATTGCCGATGACCTCCGCCGTGAAATATTCGCGATCGTCGGCGCAACCATAAAAGTCGGAATACATCGTCAGGCGCTTCCACGCGCCCTCGTGGGAAAAATTATAGATGATCGACTGACGAAAACCGCGATCGCCGGAAAAGCTGAAATAAAGGCCGATGAGCGTGATCGTGTCGAGCTTTCGCCCGGAATCGAGCCCGCATAGCTCTTCCGCCCTGTGAATGGGAATGGTCGAGATGATGCGGTCGCATGCGACAAGTCTGTCTTTGAGCTGCAGGTGAAACTGGTCCTGAACCTTGTAGACGCTCAGCATTTCAGCAGCCAAGTGAAACGCGGCACCGTCCTTTTCCAGCCGATCGGAGGCCGCTTTGTAAAGAAAGCGAAATCCCTCCTTGGGGCGCGCCATTTGCCGATTGGTCGGGCCTTGCCGTTTCGGTTTCAAAACGCGGGAAATAAGGTTCTGAATGGAGGCATGCTCGCTGATCCAAAGCATCCGCTTACGGGCGAGTTCGATATCGATCCCATCCGTCGCAACTCCGTAGAAGCGCCTCATGTAGGATTCCAGGCCGGAGCGATGGAGCAGCCGTCCACCAATCCAATAGCGCGCAAACTCTCGCGCATTGCGCATTTTCCGCTGGAACAGGCGGGCATAGATCACCGAGGCAAAAATCCGCGCGCTTTCCAGCAGGCCCGCACCGAAAATGTCGTCCCGAACCGAGATCGGATAGGTGGTGATCATTCCTTGAGGGTTCAACCGCGCCCATTGCGGGGTGATCGGCACATATAAAGGCAGCAACTCGGGAAAGTGCTCAAGCAGCGGAGAATCGTCCTGGAAAATCAGGCTGCCGATGTCGAAGGTGTATCCCCCGGAGGACCAGTCGATGTGATTTCCGCCGATATGGTCATATTCGTCGACGATGAGAACCCGGGCATAGCCCTGCCGCAGCAGTACCGACGCGGAAACCAGTCCTGAAATACCGGCCCCAAGAACGACGGCATCAAACCGTTCCGCCTCGGTGACGGGGTCGATGATGGTCTGATGGCCTGCATCATTCATGGAGTCACCCTCACCTCCAGCCGTTTTACAAGCGTAGATTATCTTTTGAGATATTGGAAGTTGAATTCAAACATACAATCTAAATAATTCGGATATTACAGTGCATACTAATCCTCATCAGGAGATAAATGGAACATAAATTCAGGTGATTTCCTTTATATTTCCGAATAGTACTTGATATATTTTACTCTATGCTGCTAGTCTATGCTTCAAATCGATATCGAACCATTGTTATAAGCAATTCGATATTGGAAATCATATCTTGCTTGGAAAAATCGACTGAATTTCGGTGCACGCCGAGGGGGTGTTTAGTGCTACGGCGAAGCCTCGACGATTTCTATCAGCATGCCGACGAAATCGAGCTGATTTCTACCGACGTGTTCGACACGCTACTGTTGCGCCGTGGAAAGTCGCAGCGCTCCCGGATCGCTGCGGGTGAGACGCGTTTTGCGCATCTCCTGAGAGATCGAGGTCTGTCCATCGGCAAGAACGAACTTGTCAGGGCTCGTCTTCTTGCTCAGAAGTTTGCCTACCGCGCGCTCAATGCAGGTGATGGTGCGGGCGAAGTGCGGTTAGCCGATATTATCCGCAGCCAGCTGGCGTTGCTTGGTTTACCGGAAAGCCTGACAGAGGAGCGTCTCGCCATAGAACTGGTCGTTGAAAAGACGGCTCTCTCAGCAAACGCAGCACTCGCCACCTTACTGAGGCGATATCGACAGGCTGGCACCCGAATTGTCGCGGTGAGTGACACCGGACTTTCAACCGACCACCTTGCCGAATTGATCAACCATTTCCACGGTCCGGGGCTGATCGACAAGATCTATTCGAGCGCCGATGCCCAGGCGAGCAAGCGCTATGGCGGGCTATTTTCCGTCGTGCTTGAAACTGAGGCCGTTTCCCCGTCTCAGGTTCTGCATATTGGTGACGATGTGGTGGCCGACGTCCGGGTGCCCGACGCAATGGGGATCAAGACCGTTCACCTTCCAAGGAGCCGTTTTGATCGCTATGCTTCGCGCGCGGACGGCGCAGCCACCGAAGCGGTCAGACAGATCCGCCAGCGCCTGGCGCATCACGGCCAGGATATTCCCGCGCCAAACGACAAGGTCTCCTTCGGCCGGGAGGTTTTCGGACCGATCGTCGCGGAGTTCTGTCTGTTCATCTGGCTATATGCCACGCAGGCAAAAGCTGGTGGCGACACCGCGCTGTTGTTCTGCGCCAGGGGCGGCATCGGCATCAGGGAGGCTTTCGAGCGGGTTTTGCAGGCGCTCGGCCTGCCGCTTGACCTCAAGCGCGACAATATTCTGGTTTCAAGGCTTGTCGCCGCGCGTTCGGCGGTCATGACCAGGAGCCCGGCAGTGTTGGACGAGCTCGGTCGCGAATTCCAGCGGGGAAGCTTCGCAGACGTCACCCGCGCCTTGGGTGGACAAAGCTACGAATTGCCGGAGCCCTGGCAACAGACTTTCGATCCAAAGCGATTTTTCGCGCTGCTCGATAGCAGTATCGGCCAAGCGGTGCTGGACGATATTCGCAAGCAGAACGACCTGTTCATTCGCCATCTCGATCAGATTTCGGGCCAGGCGAAACGCATCGTTCTTTGCGATACGGGTCTTTACGGAAGCACCCAACGGCTGCTGGCCGCCGGCCTTCCCGATCGCCGGTTCGAGACCATCCAGTTTGCGCGCTGCAACTACAAGGGACTGAGCGAGGACCATTTTCCGATGGTCGCGGGCCTTGTCGTCGAGCAGAATCTGTACAATCCGTTCAAGGTGGAAACCGTGATCCTGCGCTATTGGCAGATCATCGAGAGCCTGTTCGAGCCTGCCTTGCCATCCGTTCGGCAGTTCAGCAAGGATGCCGGCGGCGTTGTCATCGCCAATTCCGGCGATATCCGGTACGGCAAGCTGGAACCGGCGGCGGGAAATCCGCTTCTGTCCGGAGCCCTGCAATATATTGATCGGATCAGTAGCGGCGCGCAGGTCTTGCGTGACGCAGACTGTGCCTGGTTGCGCCTGAAGCAAGCCATCACTAATCCGAGCCGGATCGACATCATGGCCCTCGGCGTCGGCGCCCGCTCAGTCGACTTCGGCCGTTCCGACGTGGTGCATGTGCTCAATCGCCCGCAAAATACGGATCTCGCCAAGAAGCTGATGTCAGTCAAATCGCATCTGTGGCGCGAGGGTGCCATTGCGCGCGACTTCCCTCTGCTCAAACCGCCGCTGCTTGCCGCGCTTGAAATGGCGCATGTGCTGCGAGGGGTTTCGGCCCGCCTATATCGTTGAATTTTATGCCAAGGACATATCCATGACTATTGTAACGCGTCTTAAGCATGGTTCCGTCGAAGCACAACCAGAAGAGCTTCCGCCCACCATGGAACGGCATGGAGCCAATGTCGGTTTACCATGGCGATGGGCGAGGTCTTAGAGGTTCAGGATGCTCGCGTTCAAAGCCTTCAAAGGAGCCGGCTGGCTCATCGTGTCACGCTTTCTTGGGCGCATCATCGACTTCTTCACGCTTCTGTTCCTCGCTCGCATCCTGACGCCGGCCGATTTCGGCCTGGCGGCGCTGGCCATGTCGCTTGTGGTCGTCGTCGATACCGTCCTCGAGGTGCCGGTCACGCAGGCGCTGGTCCGGCTGAACGTCATCAACAAGAGCCATCTGGACACCGGCTTCACGCTGAGCGTCATGAGGAGCGCATTGATCGCGCTCATCGTCATGACCGCCGCCTGGCCCTTTTCGATGTTCAATCACAACCCTCAACTGATCCCGCTGATTGCCATGCTGGCATTAGGCCCGATCGTGAAAGGGTTCTATAGTCCGGCGATGGTGCATTTCGCCCGAAATATGGGCTTCCAGCAGACCTTCATGATGGAGTTTTGCGGCAAGCTGTGCGCCTTCGTCGTCTCCATCATCATCGTTTTTTCCGGAGGGGCTTATTGGGCCATCGCGGCCAACTTCGTCACCAATTCGATAGCGGCCGTGGCGATGTCCTATGTGCTTGCCCCATATCGGCCGGCGCTCTCGCTGGCGCGGCTATCAGATTTCGCCGGCTTCGTCGGCTGGTTCAGTTCCGCGCAACTGGTCTCGGCGCTGAACTGGCAATTCGACCGTTTTCTGATCGGCGCCGGCACCGACAGCACCACGCTCGGCCGCTATGCCGTGGCGAGCGACGTGTCTGTGGTTCCGACGCAAAGCCTGATCGGGCCGGCGCTGCAGCCGGTGATGGCCGCCTTCTCGCAGATCAACTCGGATCCTCAGCGAATGAGACTGGCCTTTCTCAAGGCCGCCCGCTTCGCGATGCTGATTTCAGTACCCGCCTGCGTCGGGATATCGCTGACATCGGACCTTGTCACCGATCTCCTGCTCGGAGAAAAATGGAAGGATGCGGCTCCTCTGCTGAGCATGCTTTCACTGGCAGTGATACCGATCCCCTATTTTCAGACCCTGTATTCGGCCAGCCTCGCTCTCGACCGTCCTCATATTCTCTTCAGGCTGAATGCCATCGACCTCTGCTTCAGGATCGTTCTGATCTCGATCGGCTTCTATTTCTTTTCGACCGGCGGCGTCAGCGTCGCGAGGGTTCTCCTCTCGGCTATCATGTTCGCATTCTACCTGAACGACGCCCGGCGGCTCTTGGGGCTTGGTATCGGGGCGCAGCTGAAAAACATATGGAAGATCGGCCTTGCCGCGATCGTCATGGTCGTGTGGGTTCTCATGCTACGAGACGAGCTGGCGGGACGGTCCTGGAATCATGTCCTGGAGCTTGCCCTCGTCGTGGCGACGGGTGCCGCGGCCTATGTCGGGACGCTCTTTGCCCTCGGCGTGCGACTGATCGCCGGACGTGGACGGCTCGAACTGGCTGACCGTCGTCGGTGATCGCCTACCCGATCCGAACTCGGGCTCATGGCCGTTATAGCAGCGACTGAATCATCCCGAGGGTCGAGCGCTTGCCTCCATTCAGCCGATAGGCAAGTCCACCGCGCGCCCGTCGGTTTGGGAGCACCATGGTCAACAACCAGAATGCCGCGACGGTCGCCTTGGTCTTCATGGGATAGGCTTCCCGCCAAAGCTGGCGAAGCAGTTCAAGCAGACGTCGGATCGGTGGGCGCCGCCCTTCGGCTATCGCCAGATAGAAGCTGCGCTCGAGATAAAAATAGGCCCGCTCGGGCTGAACCAGCTCATCTGCCCGACCATACTGCGCCAGAATTCGGCGCAGGTGGCTCATCCGCTGGACAAAGCGGTTCAGTTCGCCGCGCAACGAAGCCGGGTCGACGGCACGCCCCAGCCCGGAAATGTTACGGCCGTGGACACGGTAGCGTCCCAGTTCATCAGACAGGCTCACGACATCGCCCATGAACGGCGCAGCAAACAGGATCACTCCATCCACAGCGCGGTCGTAAGTCATGTCCCGAAGGTGTTCGCACAGGTCGCGCCTGAACACGTTTCCGGATGTCGGTGGGGTGGTGTAGACGCCTGTGCGCAGCACGAGATCGGCAAGCGCTTCGCGCTCGCGGAACTCTTTCAGAGGTGTCGCGGCACTGGTAACTTCTCCCCGATCATTGATCCGGGTCAGCGAGAATTGAAGTTTGGCGACGTCGCTGTCCAGCCTCGAAATGATCGTTGCGAGCGAGCCTGGAGCCAGCTCATCGTCCGCATCAAGAAACAGAACGAACGGCGCCTGTGTTCGCTCCAATCCGTAAAGGCCCGCCGCACGCTGCCCACCATTTTCAATGCGATAGGCGGTCACGCCCTCGCTCTGGATGATGTCCCAGGAGGAATCCGTCGAGCCGTCGTCGATCACGACAAGCTCGCAATCGTCCCGCCCCTGTGAAAGGACGCTGCGGATCGCAGTCGCCACATAGGTTTCATAATTCCAGCAGGTGATGATGACGGCGATTTTCGGAGATTCCATCCTTGTCATGCCTTTGCCCGGTTGATCACAGTACCAATCACATTGGCGCCGGAGCGTCGCAATTGCTGTAAAGTATCGTTGACTTGTTCTGTGGTCGTCCGTCCGGCGCTGGCGACGATCAGGACGGCGTCAGCGTGAATTGCCAGTGCCTGCGCATCCGTCGAGCCGCCGACTGACGGCAAGCCGAGAAGCACGTCACCCCTGGCACGGGCTGCTTCGACGATCCGCGCGACACGCCGGTCGCGGAAATCGACATAGAGATTTGTCAAGGCGTTTTCGGAATGTATGGGGAGCACGGCAATGCCGTCACCGTCTCCGCGTCCGTTCCCGAAGATCACCTGTTCCGGCCGCATGTCGGCAACGAGCGCATCGGCCAGCGACGTTGTCGGCAAAGCGTCGGGACCATCGTCGCTGAGGTCGATCTGCCCCATTTCCGCATTGAAGAGCGTCGTATACCGACCGCTCCGGCTGATGAATTGCGCCAGGCTCAAGCAAAGCGTCGACACTCCGGTGCCCGTCTCCCAGCCAGCGACCGCGATCACGATGCCTCGCTCGTTGCGAATTGCGGAGCAGGCGATCTCAATCGATGTCCTGAGATCGCGGATCGCCACGGCATAAGCACTGCCAGGCAGGTTGACGATCACGGAGCTTCTTCTGTTATGCGAGCCTCGCCTGAGGTCAACCCGGCTTGCCGCGTCCGGCAAGGTTCCGAGACATGGTATCCCCGTATCCCGCATCAGGTCCTTGGCGTTTCGAACCTTCCGATCGAGCGCAAGATTGAGCGCAATCATGGAGAAGCCGGCAAGCAGGCCGAGAACGCCTCCAAGCGCAGTGATCAACGATGGGCGCGGTGCCGATGGGCTTAGCGGCGGCAGCGCTGCGCCGATAATCCGCGCATCGCCGTCCGGCGTTGGAATGGCCGGCAGCTTGCCCTGCTTCATGGCATCCGTCGCAGCATCGACCTGCGAGGCCAAGGCATCGAGGCGCCATTGAAGCACTTCCGTCCCGGCCTGGGCCATTTCCGCCTTGAAAGACACCGCTTGCAGGATATAGCCGGACACGGCCGCGTTGGCGACACGCGCGGCAAGCACCGGGTCGGACGATGAATAGCTGATTTCCATGACATAGGACTGGCCAACCCGGCGGACATCGAGGCGCCTCGCGAAGCTCTGAAATGCTGCCTGACGCGCATTAGTGGCGGGTGGCTCGATATTATTTGTCGCAACCGCCCCGTCGGATCGGGCTGTTTTGCCGGTTTCCGATGTTGCGGCGCCGGTCCCTGTCCCCGGCTCGCTGAAGATACGACGTACATTGCTGACGACAAGATCGAGCATCCGGGGCGGCTGCGGGCCGAGCTCCGCGCTGGCCTCCAGATTCAAACTGTCGAAAACCGCCGAGAGCAGGCGCTCCGAACGGATAATCTGGAGCTCGCTATCGGCCCTGTTCAGGTCGAGATTCTGCGCGCCACTCCCGTCCTGACCCGAGGCCAAGGTCGGGCGGCGCGGTTCAAGCAACAAGGTTGCTGTCGCCGTATAGATCCGCGGCAGGGAATGGGCATGGAATGCCGCCAGGCCGATCCCGACGGCCGTGCATAGGATAAGTTTGGTTTTGTGCTGCAGGGCAAGCGCGCACATCGATCGCAGGAGGGCGACCGGTCCTTCATTGGGGTTGTCCGCAGGAGTGTCGTCTAACCGCCAAAGCCGGGACGAGCGTTCCAAAAGAGACGGATTGTTCTGCGTCATCTGGTCGTCACCTCCGACTTAAGTTGCCCCGTGCTATTCTTCGTCGTCAGCCTTGCCGCACGCTCGGGTTCCAGGCGGCCGCGAAGAAGATCGGCGATTGCAATCAGATTGCCTCTGGCCCGTCCGCGCCTGTCGACGAAGGGTTCGGGCCATGCCGCGCGCGTGAAGTTCATGGCCATGTTGCAAAAGATGTGGTTGGCGACTTTCACGCCCGTCATCGTACCTTTTCGCAGCATGTAGATGGGATTGACGATCTGCGAATAGCCGAAGCGTTCACCACTTATTCGACCGTTCTTGACTCCCATGTGCACGCCGAAGGCTTCCGCGCATTTGACGAAACGACCGCCGCGCTTGGAAAGCGCCGCGGCAAAATCGCGATCCTCCAGCCAGCCGTAGAGTACCAGACGTTCGTCGAAACGGGTCTCTCCGATGGCTTGGGCCCGAAATGCCATATTGCAGCCATAGGGACTGTAGGGCTCGATCCAGCTCCAGTCGCTTGGCGGAGCGGCCTCCACAAGACGCAGCGCCTCTTCGAAACCGATGCCCGGGCCGTTGACGCCATCGGCAAGCACCCGTCCGGTAAAGCCGACGATCTGGCTGTCGTCGCGAAACGATCTAGCGGCCGCGGCAAGCCAATTCCTGTCCGCAATGAAGTCGTCGTCGAAGAAGGCGACGATCTCGGTCTCTTCCGGCAGGCTTAGAAGCGCCGTATTGCGCTGCGTGGTCAGGCCCGGCAAACCGGTTACCACCGTCACCTCCGAGTGTCCGACCAGATCGCCCGCGTCCGCAAGATCAATGCACGAAACGATCACGGCTTCGGGCTTCAGCGTTTGCGTGGCAAGCAGGTGGCGGACTGTGGCGCTCACGACGCCAGGGCGTCCGCGCGTGGCGATGACGACGGCCGCGCGTGGAACGCTCGCAGTGACCGGCTTGTAGGTCTTCGGATGTGCTGCGGGCCGCTCGAGCAGTTCCATATAGCTCGCAGCCGTCTGCGACCAGGAAAAATGCCGCACCTGTCCATACCCCCTTCCGATGAGTTCACTGCGCAACGCCGGCGTCTCCTTGAGCGCGCGGATATGCCGGATCCAGGCGGCAGGATCGGAGGGTGAGGCGAGCAAAGCGGCATCACCGCAGACTTCCGGCATGCTCGCGGTGTAGGAAGCGATGACTGGACAACCGCGTGCCATGGCCTCGACGATTGGAAGACCGAAACCTTCCGTCAGCGACGGAAAGGTGAGGCAGAGCGCCCTTTCGAGCAGATAAGCCAGATCGTGGTCCGACACGCGGCCGATCAGATGAACGTTGGATCGCTGTTTGAGTGCGCCGGGAACAAAGATCTCGGCACCTCCACCGGCGATCACGATATCCACGCCGATCTCGTCAAGCCCGGGAGCCGCATCGACAAGCAGCGCGAGGTTCTTGTGACGCGCCCTGGAACCCAGAGCCAGAATGAACCGGCGATCGCTCTGCCCGAAGGTTTCAGCAATGAAGCCCGGCGCCATTTGTGCGAGCGCCGGATCCCAGCTCAAGGCATGCTCATGGCCGTTTGGAAGCACGGCGATGTCCTCGATCCGGATTGGCAGATGCCGGGCGATCTGGCGTGCGGCGGCATGAGAAACCGTGGCGATCCGCGCGGATCGCCGCACGAGAAGCGGCTGCAGCGTCTGGTAAACCATCCGGAAGGTGCGATTATAGCTCTCGGGAGCCGAAAATACGTTGGCATCATGGATGCAGACGATTTGATCGGCTTTGGAGGCCGGCGCGGTGTTGCAAAGGTTGAGGAGCCGACCAGGCCATTGGGCAGGCAAGGTGATCTGCTCCCAGGGATGCCCCGAAAGAGGTCCCGACTGGATCAGAGGCATATGACTGAAACCCGGGTTCGGCGTCCCGGATGGAGCGATGATCGCCGCCTGCGCATCGGCCGCAGCGAGCGCCTCATCCAGTGCGCGCACGACATTCGACGCATAACGCTGCACGCCCGTTGCGTTCTGCGTGAGGAAGCGGCCATTGACCGCAAAAAGGGCGGCAGCACTCATATGGTTGCTCCTATCGGGCGGCTGGCGCGCACGACCTGTGTAGCGCGCTCCGGTTGGGCCGAGGCCATCGCGGCCAACATGCAGAAGAACAGGCCCTGGTCGATGACCGGGCTCACCAGCATGTCGCCGACCAGCAACCCCAAACAGCCGTTGCGCGCTGCAAGGCGCGCGTCAGCCATAAAACTCCCCTGGACACCACGCTTTTTGATCAATGCATCGAATGCGAAAGCCAAATAGAAGATCGTTCCGGGAATGCCGACATTCGCAAGCAGCGCCAGCAGGAAGCTGGACGTACGGGCCGTTCCGAGGCCGACCCCCAGCCCAAGACTGTCGAAGACGTTCTGGATCGCGGCCATGTTCCAGGAGTTACGTTCAATTCCGGAATTGGACGCGGATTTGCCGAGGGCCACGATGTCAATGTAATTGTAGATCAGCTTCGACATGTCCGGGTCGATCGCGACCAAGAGGGCAACCGCCAATGACACCAACGGCACAAAGACGATCGCGACCGTGGCGGTGCGGCTGGTATTTTTCCGTCCACTGACCGACAAGGCAGTTGCAAAAAGGATCAGCAACATGACCGGCGCGCCGACGAGCCCGGTCGACGACGTCGACATTACAACCAACACCAGAGATATGGCGGCGATCGGACCGCTAATATAGGGCCGGCGACCGCAAAGCCAGAGCGTTCCGGTAAAGGCAAAGACGCCGAGCGTCGAGCGGGCAAAGGAGGATGCCTCGGTAAACGACCCGACGATGCGCTTCACACCGGCAATCTGGTCATCGGTATGAAGCGTGTATTGGGCATTCCGCATGAACGCGAGGATACCTTGCGAGCCTGTCGAATAAGTACCGATGTCGAGCAGTGCGAAGACAGTGTTGGCGACGCTATAGGCAAGCAGTCCGGCGAGAACGGCTTGGAAGCCTCGATAGGTTGATGCGACCGCAACCGTCATTGCGAAGCAGATGAGGTTGCCAATCATGTAGACGCTTTGCGTGAAGTTGCTCGATACCGGCACCAGCGGCACGGTGGAACGCGTATCACCGAAGACCGTGGTTCCGAGCGGCACGATCTGCGTCACGCCCGTCAGGAGCCGCGGCGCGAAATAGGCGCTCATCACGCCATAGACAACCAGAAGCGCAAACCAAAATCCGGGTTCACCGAGACGCAGCGCATGAACGAATGCCCCCGCCGCCCGCTCGCGCGTGATGACGCCAAGCACGAGAAAGCCGAGAAGGACATGGCCCGGCTGGATGTTCGCCGAACCGATGAACATCGCTGCCGCCGATCCGAGTACAGCCGTCACCGCCAGTGTCACGACCGTCGCCCCGTTGCCGAGAAACAGGCAAAGCAGCCCGCCTAAGATGGCGACAATGCCGATCGGCTCGATACTCATGCTATCGCCTCCCCGCACTCTTGCCACGGTGGGGAACGGAAAGGCTCGCCGGGATGGATGTTCCGACCTATCATGCGTTGAGCTGCGGTATTCGTTCCGGGCAGCGGCATGGAGGTCTACTCTGCCAAAACGAGAAGCGAATAGCCGCCAAGCAGCCGCACGGCCAAATCCGGATTGATGGAAAAGAGCAGCTTTCGCGGCAGTCGCATCAACGCGCTGGTGAATGCCTGATTAGGCAGCTCCAGACGACTTGCCGTGTATTTATAGTCAATGACCGAGTATCCGCAGTCCTTGAGCGTGGCAATTGCCGTATCCTTGAAGAAGTAATGCAGATGTCCGACATTGGCGCGAAGCTTCGTAATCGGCCATGCACGCAGCACCGACTGTACTGAAAGGTCGAGCGGAATGTGGAAGATCTTGTAGCGGCCGCAGGGTCGCAGGTCTTTGATGAAAGAAATATAGTCTTCTACATGCTCTATCACATCTGCAATGACGACCACGTCATGGTGGCTGTCTTTTTCTTCGACGATGTTCGCTAGATGAAAGGAAACGTTGCTTTTCTCTTTCGTCTTGGCGCGCTGATAGGCATGGGGAGAAATCTCGTAGCCCGCAAACTGGGCCTTTGGAAAACTGCGGGACAAATTAAGAAGAATCTCGCCCGTGCCGCAGCCGACCTCGCAAAGAGTTTCGAAGCGCAGTCCGTTTTTTCTAATGATCTCCTCGATCTGGCGCGCCTTCCAAGGAGAATCCTCCTCGTGCCAGGTGGGGTTCAATTCAGCATATTGATCGGAAACATAAATATCCTGCAAAACTGACTATCCTTATACTGAGATACTAAGTTCAGTTCTGGCAGGCCGTCACGGAAAGCAGCAACGCGGCCGCGAAAAGCCGCCGGTCACTTCCGCTCGTCAACGGCGTACCGTCTTAAGTCCCTACTGGATTATCCCGGCGTCGCGCATGAAACCGGCGCAACCGCTCAATAGCTGCCTCGTGAGGACAGGACCGCTGGAATGGTCCTGACCATAATCACCATATCGCCCCACAAACTCCGCTCAGCC
Organism: Rhizobium rhizogenes NBRC 13257; assembly: GCF_000696095.1. Taxonomy (GTDB): domain Bacteria; phylum Pseudomonadota; class Alphaproteobacteria; order Rhizobiales; family Rhizobiaceae; genus Rhizobium; species Rhizobium rhizogenes. The sequence goes on from NZ_BAYX01000011.1 coordinate 63,516, forward strand.
ACATAGCGAGCGTCAAGTTCGACACGCGCATTGTAGCTGGTGTCGCTGCGCCCGCTGACCTGCCAGAGACCGGTCAGGCCGGGGCGCACCTTCATGTAGTCGGCAAAATAGGCGCCATAGAGCTCAGCCTCGCTCGGAACAATCGGACGTGGGCCGACAAGGCTCATTTCCCCCCGAAGCACATTCAGGAGTTGAGGGACCTCATCGACGCTGTTCTTGCGCAAAAGCTTGCCGAATGGCGTGACGCGAGGGTCATCCCTGAGCTTCCGCGTTGCGTTCCATTCAGCCCTCGCAGCAGGATGAGCGTCGAGATGCTGCGCAAGCACCTCCTCGCTGTTTGTGACCATCGTTCTGAACTTGAGGCAAGAGAACAACACGCCATTCTTGCCGACACGTCGATGGGACAGGAAGATCGGCCGGCCCTGCGTTACCAGAAGGATTGCCGCCACCATCAGGATCAGCGGCAATAGTACGATCAGAGCGATCCCGGCCAAAATACCGTCTATGCAATACTTGGCGGAATTCGACGCGACACGAGAGGTCGAGTTCCTGGAAGTCGCCAAACCCACCGATACACCGGCCCGTCGTCGCATTCGCAGACTATCCAGTGCGTCTAATTCGCTTCTCAGATCAATTTCCCTCATCTGCTTGCTCCATACTCGAAAGATATAAAGAAATACCGCCTGATATGCTCAGACATCGCCGATTTCGGAATGTAGAGTTACGTTAACAAATAATAAATAAATTGACAATGTCTTTATTGCGACGCAATATGTGTGTATCAAACGCCAACAACTGTCTTAATACAGGAAGAAAGTTGGTGTTATTAAGTCTAATTTTTAGATTTTCAGTTTTATATATTTGAATTTATTCATATTCAATTGGAACTTGAGTTCGTATCATTGTTCTGTACTTGATTTGGGGGACCCTAACGATGGCGGGCACGACTGGGCGGCCTACGGCGCCGTTGGTTCTGACTGAAGAAGAGCGGGCTTATTTGAAGCAGCAGGCGCGCCACGAAGAGGCGGCCGGTCGATCAATGTCCGAGCGGTGCCAGATCATTCTGCGCTGCGCCGACGGCATAGCCAGCAAGGCGGTGGCCGCGGAACTGAATGTCCATGAAAACACCGTCGGCAAGTGGCGGCGGCGCTTCCTGCGAGATCGCATCGAGGGGCTCTTCGACGCCGACCGTTCAGGCCGTCCGCGCACGATCGACGACGATCAGATTGCAGCTGTCATCGAACGCACCCTGAAGTCGAAACCCGAGGATGGGAGCCAGTGGTCGATCCGTTCCATGGCGGCAGCAACAGGCTTTTCACACACGACGATCCGGCGGATCTGGGCCTCGTTCGGGCTTCAACCACATCATTCGCAAACATCTGAGCCGTCGAGCGTTCCACCGTTGATCGATAAGGTCTGCGATGTCGTCGGGCTCCATCTGGCACCACCCAACCGTGTGCTGGCGCTCAGTGTCGATAAGAAGAGTCATGGACGAGCACATAATCATGGGCAATCCGGCCCATCAATGGTGCCGAACCAGGCTGAGCGGCACATGCATTCCCATGCTCAACCAGGCGTGCCCCCCTTGCTTGCTGCGCTTGACCTCATCTCCGGCTTCGTGATCGGCAACTACGACAAGCGGCACAGGGCGACAGAACTTCTCGATTTTCTCAGGCAGATCGATGCCAGCGTCCCCTTCGATCTCGATGTCCACATTGTCATGGATAACCATGCGACCCACAAAATCGCGGCTGTCCGATCCTGGCTCGCCCGCCATCCTCGCTATCATGTCCACTTCACCCCAACATCGGCTTCCTGGCTCAATCAAGTGGAGAGCTGGTTTGCCGAACTAAGCCGCAGGCAATTGCAGCGTGACGTCCGCACCTCAACCAACGAACTGGAAGCCAATATCCGCGCATTCGTCGAAAGCCACGCTGAAAGCTTCAAACCTTACAGTTGGACGAAGTCAGCCGATGAGACCCGTTCCTCGGTGAAGAGCTTTCGATTGAAGACAGCTCAATCGCAATACCGCCAACTTTAAATTGATACAGACAGACGAATAATACACAAAATCCCCCAAGAGATCTGCGCGTAAACTTTGAATTTATTATTTTGTTTCCGGAGTACTTCATGCGCGTTGCAATCATACATTATTGGCTGGTTGGAATGCGTGGAGGAGAAAAAGTTCTGGAGGCCCTTTGCAGAATGTATCCGTGCGCCGACATCTTCACGCATGTCTATGATGCATCAGTCGTTTCCGACGTCATCAAGCGGCACAGGATCCATACGACGTTCATCGACCGGCTTCCCGGCGCAAAGAAGCTCTACAAGAAATATCTGCCTCTAATGCCGATGGCCTTGGAGCAGATGGACCTCAATGAATACGATCTCGTCATCAGCAGCGAGTCCGGACCTGCCAAGGGTATAATACCAAGTCCGGCGGCGTTACATGTTTGTTACTGTCATTCGCCAATGCGATACATATGGAACATGTATAATAGATACTACGACAGTTCGGGCCTGATGACCCGGCTGATGATGCCGCCGCTCGCCCATTACTTGAGAACTTGGGACGTTGCCACGGCCAATCGAGTGGATCATTTTGCAGCAAATTCGGCGACGGTTGCTCAGCGGATCAAGAGTTACTACCGACGGGACTCCGAGATCATCCATCCCCCGGTGGATACTACTGCCTTTCACCCGATCCCCTCGTCTGAGGTCGGCGACCACTATCTGATGGTAGGCGAACTGGTGAGCTACAAGCGGCCCGATCTTGCGGTGGAGGCCTTCAATCTCATGAAAGCGAAGCTCGTCGTCATCGGCGGCGGGGAAATGCTCGACCGTATGCGCAGAATTGCTGGGCCTACCGTGACGATCATGGGTCCTCAGCCATTTGATGTCCTGAAAGAGCAGTATTCGCGCTGCAAGGCGCTTATCTTTCCTGGCGAGGAGGATTTTGGGATCGTGCCGGTGGAAGCCATGGCGAGCGGACGGCCCGTCATCGCATATGGCCGCGGCGGCGCAACCGAAACGGTGGTGGCAGACAAGACGGGCGTGTTCTTCGACATACAGACAACCGAAGCCATAATCGATGCTGTCGAGCGCCTGGAACGGATGGATTTAAATCCGGCGGATGCCGTTGCCCGCGCCGCCGAGTTCAGGACGGACGTCTTCATCCAGAAATTCAAGTCTTTCGTCGGCAAATCAATCGGTGAGCGCGCCAATGTCGGTCATTTGTAAAGGGTCGCGGCTCGCGCCGGACAGGAGTGGAACGTCATGCGATCAGATGTTGCTTTAACCCATCGGCAAACGAGCCGCGCGCCGGTCATCGCCCGTGTCAGGCCTCGCCGCCTTTCGGCTTGCCGGCTCTCCTTTCTGGCTGTGATCGCCCTGTTCGAAATACTGGGCATTTCCAGTGCCTGGGCAGATGATTATGTTCTCGGACCCCAGGACAAGCTGAAGATCCGGGTGTTCGAATGGCGACCGATGGCCGGGACAACGGTCGAATGGGCTCCGCTCACCGGGGAATTCGTCATCTCGACGGCGGGCAATCTGTCGATGCCCATCATCGGGACAGTGCCGGCCGCCGGCATGACCCTGGAGCAAGTCTCAGACTCCATCGGCGAGCGCCTGAAAACGCAAGTCGGCATGCAGAAGCGCCCCAACGCATCTGTAGAGGTAGCAGAATATCGTCCGTTCTTCCTCACCGGGCTGGTGACCCGGCCGGGAAAATATAGCTATAGCCCCGGCCTCACTGTCGTTCAGGCCCTGAGCATGGCGGGGGGGACCTTCGGGTTGATCGACCCAAATCTCGTCGGCCTGCAGCGCGACGCTCTGGTCGCTCGTGGCGACCTCAGGACCCTGGAGGCGGAGCGCCTAAGCCTTCTTGCCCGACAGGCACGTCTGGATGCCGTCACACAGGACCAACCCTCAATCGTCTTTCCACCGGAGTTAACGACGCGCGCGGATGACGCGACCGTCGATCGCATGATGCGGGAAGAGCAGGATCTCTTCGACACACGCCAGCGGTCGATGAGCACCGAGATCGACGCCCTCAATCAGACCAAGCTGCTTGCAACCAACCAGATAGAGGCACTGAATTCCAAGGCCGTCTCGCTTGCCAAGCAGATCGAGCTTGCCAACAAGGATGTGGGGACGGTCAGCAAACTGATTTCCCAGGGGCTGACCGTGTCATCCCGGGAGCTCGGGGCCAACCAGAACCTGGCGCAACTTCAAAGCCAGAACCTCGACGTCGCGCTCGCCAACCTGAAAGCCCGGCAGGACATTGCAAAGGCAGACGGCGACATTGCCGATGCCAGCAACCGCTACCGTGTCCAGGCATTGACCGAAGCGACAGAGGTGCGCGACCGCCTCGCCTCCAACAAGGAGAAGACGATAACGACGCGGGGGCTGCTAGAGAATATTCAGGCTCGCGCGCCGGCGGCGGCGGCAAATATGGCCGCGGACGACACCCAGCGCACGCTTGTCACGACCATCGACCGCATCGTCAACGGCGCGTTGCGGACCATCGTCGTCGGCGATAATGATCTGGTCTCCCCGGGTGATGTCATTCGCGTGGAAGACCAAAAGACGGCGCCTTCCGAGCAGGCCACGAACAACAGCCTGAAGCCCGCCATTTCCCCCTGAACGCTGATTTTCTCGCTTGAAGATTGCACATATGCGGCAGCGGCCTGAGAGCAAAAAATCCATGCCGTCATGGCAACTCACGTCTATCGTGTGATCCGGCCAACACTCAGTTCGCCTCATGATAGCGAAGCATGCTTCAGGCTGTATTGTTATTGCAAGGAAGTCCAGTAACTTCCCCGAATTACTAGGCTTGGCAATGATTTCGGCTTGTTCTGCGAGCGGAGATAATTGATACTGCTAACAATACCAATCTCGATTCTGGATTGGATGCTCGGAGTTGAACGTTTGATGGCATGGGGCCTCGTTCTTTCATTTGCGGTCGGTGCTTTGTGCGCTCTAAGAGTGCCGATCCTTCACTTCACCATTTTAGTATTGGCTATCATGGTGGGCTACGCGGTCACGAATATCAGCACGGCAAGTTCGGCGATCGAGGTTTTTTCATGGACTGCGCTTTTGGCGGTGATCCTTGAAGCCGGTTACGTTTTCCCGCACCTGCTGTTTTACGTCGTCTATGTGAAATTGCTCGGGCGTGATCGTCGGAGGTCTTCTGGTATAGGATCCGGTTTTTTTAACTATAGCCCGTTTCGCGGACACCAGGACAAGATGTTGTCATCGGCACCGGAACGTGTGAATGCCGAGACGAAATCCAGGCCGCGAATTCAAGATTGAAACCGTGAGCGTGCTCAACCAATGAGAACAGCGCACCACCTGATATGAAATACACAATATCAGGACCTATCGCGGATCGCCGCGACGGAGATTGTTGGCAATCCGCTTATTGCGTTATCACGCCCCCCTCCAATGCAAAGATTAAGCGCACCGGCCTAAGAGATATATCATTGTCCTACGGCATCCGGCGACCTGAACGCGGCGGTCCTGCCATTGCTGACAGAGGACGATCCGAGGACCGCCCTCTCCCTAAATGGGCCTATAGCTATTTGGCTACATGCCAAACCTTGCCAACACCATCGCCGGTCGTGTCGCCGGACTTTTTATCGCCGGCAAAGGTGTAGAGTGGCTTGCCACCATAGGCCCACATTTGCTGACCAGCCGCATCCTTGACCAGAGACCACTCACCTTCTGCCTTGGCCTTATCGGCCGCGCGAAAGGCGGGCCACTTCTTGAGGCAATTCTCATCGCAGTTTGATTTTCCCGGGGCATCCTTATCGAAGGTGTAGAGGGTCATGCCCTTTTCATTGGCCATGACCTTGCCCATTTTGGTGTCGACCATCTTGACGGGTTCGGCCGCCAGAGCCGGCAATGTTGTCGCAGCCAAGAGGCCGATCGCGATCAGCAGCGTTTTCATGTTTTCCTCCCATTCGGGAGTGCCGGCGAAATGCCGGTAGTGCCCGATATAGCCATATGGAAACGTCCGGTCGCGACCGTAGTTCCATTGAACGGCTGGGCAATCGACACGACGGAAATTGCCGCACTATCCGTAAAGGGATGATGTTGCTTGAAAGGTCCGGGCCGTCACGAGTACGGGCATAGGATTCTTCTCACGGCCTTATCGATCCATGCTATTGTCCGCTAACGTGCATAGCAGCAGGCGCTGTCTTGAGCGACGACGTCCATACCGGGGAAGGCTTTCGCACCGCGAGCCTCCGGCCCCTGAGGACATCAACTATGACCATCCCCCCACCTCTGCAGCCTGAAGGCGGGCTTAACCTTGCGCTGGCCGTGATCGCCTCATCGAGCGCTCCCCTGTTGCTTCTCGACGGCGACCTGATGGTAATCGCCGCGAGTGCATCGTTCTGCCAGGAATTCCAGATCGAGCCGGTCGAGCTGCCAAACCGCCAGCTGTCAGCTCTGGGCAAAGGAGAATGGGATGTGCGGCAATTGTCTTCCCTGCTGCACGCAACCGCTGCCGGAGCCGCCAATGTCGACGCCTATGAAATGGACCTCGATCGTGAGGGTCAGGCATCGCGGCGCCTGGTGTTGAACGCGCAGAAACTCGATTACGGCGATCCCGATCATATCCGGCTTCTTCTTTCCGTCTCAGATGTCACCGACGCCCGCCTCGCCGAAAAACTCAAGGATGATCTCCTGCGGGAGAAGGCAGTCCTTCTGCAGGAAGTCCAGCATCGGGTGGCAAACAGCCTGCAGATCATTGCCAGCATCCTGATGCAGAGCGCGCGAAAAGTGCAATCGGAGGAAACCCGCACGCATCTGCACTCGGCGCATAGCCGGGTGATGTCGATCGCCGCCGTCCAGCAGCAGTTGGCTGCCTCCAGACTTGGCGACGTTCAGCTCCGGCCATACTTTGAGCAGCTCTGCAAAAGCCTTGGCGCATCGATGATCCAGGATCCGAAGGAACTCTCCATTGAAGTCAATGTCGATGATAGCAAGACCAAGGCCAACATCTCTGTCAGCCTCGGCCTCATCGTCACGGAATTGGTGATCAATGCTCTCAAACATGCCTTCCCTGGTCATCGCAACGGCAAGATCATCGTCGACTATCACTCGAACGACACGCAATGGTCGATGTCGGTGCGCGACGACGGCATTGGCGTTTCTGCCGACCCGGCAGGCGCTAAGCCTGGCCTAGGAACAGGAATCGTCGAGGCGATGGCAAAACAACTCAATGCTGAGTTCACGACTATCGCCACCGAGCCGGGAACGAAGGTGTCTATCGTCCACATGTGATCAACATCTGTCTGCCAACCGTGCGAGCAGCACTCTAACAGTCAGCAAACTAAAATGACCCACGCGGAGCCATCATTCAAACAATCGGTATTTCTCTGTAATGAAAGATCAATCCATGACAATCGCGAGTGAGGGAGTGTCCGCCTACCGTTGGTGCCCGCTCGAGCTGGCGCCGGAAAATGACTTCGTGGGATTTTCGGGCGACAGGATGATCGGCAGGGTTTTCCTCGAGCCGCGTCCGCGCTTCAACGGTCTCTGGCATTGGTCGAGCACGACCGGATCCGATCCCGGTCTCGAAGTCCTGCGCCAAGGCTATGCCGCATCGGCGCAATTGGCCATCGAAGCAGTTCAAGCCTCATACGAAAATGCAATGGGCGTCGGTCTGGCTTCTGAGCGAGACGACAGGGTCGACGAAAACCCCATGGATCATAGCGGGATCATCTCAACGCCGTAATGCTTCACCGTCGTGTTCAATTTCGATCATCTGCCTTACGCGCGCATTCAGGGTTTCACGACCTCGGCAAGTTCACTTTGTGTAAGTCTTATCTCAGTCTCTCCCGGCGTCTCGTCCGGATGTGAAAACTCCATACCCTCCGTTTCAGGCATATCGAGTGCTTGCGTCGTGTTCATGATTCCGACCGCGACGCGCCTACCGCGCTTCTTGACGGTAGCTTCGACCATTCTCTTCTTGGACATCTGTTTATAGCTCCTTTGGCTAAATCTTAGTTATGCGCGATTACCCGTCCGCTGCACGCTTTCCAGGAGGGCCGGCAAAAATGCCTTCTTGGCGCGCTGCTCCAATCAGGGATTGGCGCCGCCTTCGTTGTCCCACCGTGACAGCGATCCGGCACTGGGCGACCTGCCGTCATGAGGGCGCGCATCGAAATCAGCCCTTAGGGCCTCACTGGCGATCAACCCGGTGTCAGAGATCTCCATCACCCCGCGGTCCAGATCACGACGGTCTCTATCGATTTCTATGACCGTATAGAGTTTTTCGTTTCGGAAAGCGCTTGCTCCCATCGCCGCAATGCTCTCGCCTGGTATGGATGGGACTTTCATGAAGTTGCCTTCAAAGGCAGCCGCCACCACACGCGCATCGCCTGTTGTCCGCGCCGCGACCAACATCTTGCCGCGCCAGGGTGCGATATCCCAATTGGGATCGTTGAAGGCTGCGATAGGCACCAGTTCGTAGACGCCGAGCATCTCGCCGCGTCCAACAAACGTCGATGACTCTCTGGCTGCGTCGCGCAATTGAGCCTGGCTTTCCACCGATTTCCCGACAGCGTTGCTACTGGTTCCTTTTAACGGTTCGTTTCCGCCCATCACGACGTTGTTCGACATTCGCATGTTCCTTGTGCAGCATCGCCAATGGTTGCGATATCCAAGGAAACGAGTAGGTGGGTCGGATAGTTCCGCCGGGTCCAAAGCATGCGCTGGCGCAGCAGGTTCCTCGTGCATTGAGTAGGGCGTTGGCTGGAACGATACGTTCGCATGACGGCTGCAATGGCAAGTTTCGGCGGCCTTTTGGCGGGGCAATGTAGCACCCTCCATCTTCATCAATTAAAGGGCGAAATTTTAGATATTTTAAATTGTTATTCTTGAAGAAACGTATGTGATCGTGATAGATTATACTTAATTTATTATTATCACACGAATATATAGTAACTTATGGCAATGCAATCCATTTAGACGGCAGAATAATTATGGCTGTATCTATGAAGATGCTACTCGCCATCTGTGCGCGGAGAAGCGAAACTGATCGGGCGCCAACATGAGCAACATTGTCACGAGCAGAAAACCTTATAATGCATCGGCCAGTGGATCGGGGTGCCATCCCGTCGACACCTACGTTGGGCAGCAGATTCGCCTTGCGCGCAAGCAGCAGCGAATGTCCCAAGAGGCCCTCGCGAAATGCCTTGGAGTGACATTTCAACAAGTCCAGAAATACGAAATAGGTGCCAATCGCGTCAGTGCATCGAAGCTGTTCGAGATAGCGACGGCCCTGCAAAGGCCCGTTTCCTATTTCTTTGAAGGCTTTGCCAATGCGGCGGAAAGGGATCCGACGGACGTGGAAAGAGAAAGCGTCACGGTCATCCAGTATACCGCTGAGGGCCGGCGTCTGGCGAAGGCCTTCGTCGCGGCGATGCCAGACGTTCGCAAGGCGGTCGTAGGCCTGCTGGAATCGATGAAGTAGCGCTGGATCATTGAGCGTGTGCAACTGCAAGAGGTGCTCTGCGAACACTATCTGGATAGCCGTTTGCATGTCGAGCGACCTCCTATGTCAACAAGCCCGCGGCCGCCTGCCGATCCTTGACCAATCGTGCCGGCAGGCTGACAGTGACCGACAATCCGCCAAGATCCGAACGAGTGAGGACGAGCTTGCCGTCGTAGGCTTCCACCAGATCCTTGGCGATCGCGAGACCAAAGCCGGTGCCCGTGATGCTTTCGTCAAGGCGCCTGCCGCGCCGAATGAACGCCTCTTTCACACCCTCCGGCAGACCGGGACCATCGTCATCGATGATCAACTCGACACCACCGTGCTCCTCCAGCACGGACAGGCGAACCCTCACTTTCCCCCTCGCCCATTTCCGGGCATTGTCGATCAAGTTGCCGGTAATATCGGCAAAATCCGTTTCGTCTATCGCCAGCCACACCTCCGGCTGCTCGGAGAGTTCGAACTCGATCTCCCTGTCGACCGTCAGGCGTTGCATGACGGAAATGATCTTCTTCAGATCGGCGCTTGCATTCAGGACACCAGCCGTATGAGCAGCCGCCAAGCTTGCCCGGGTTTGCGCCAGCGTGCGCTTGATCTGTGCTTCCATCCGGCCGATCTCGTTGCGGATCGCGGTCGCTCGCGCCGGCATACCCTCTTCCGCAAGCATGCGCGCCGTCGCTTCAAGCGCCGCCAGTGGGGTCTTGAGACCGTGCGCCAGGTCGCCGGCACGCGCTCGCGCTTGCGCCAATTGTGTCTCGCGAGACGTCAGCAGGCCATTGAGATCGTCGACGAGAGGCTGGACTTCGTGCGGGAACTGGCCGGTTATCTGCCGCGCGGATCGGTCCTGTACCGCCATCAACGCGATGCGCAGATCATGCAGCGGCCGCAATCCATACCGCAGAAACGCCACGACCGCGCCGATCAAGGCGACCGACAGCACCCCGAGAGAAGGCGCCATGGCATAGAAGAAGCGCCAGCGCGCCGGCGCAAGTTCACCGTTGTCGAGCGCCATCACGATATCGACCGTCTGGTCGCCGGTTGCCGACGTAATCGAAACCGACCTCTCGACGGCCAGGAGCTGACTGCCGTTAGGCCCCGACATATCCGTCGCGCGACCCGCTTCTCGCGGGCGAGAGCGAACCCAGGGCAGATCCTGTTCCCACAGCGATTGAGAGCGCAGCTCCACTGTGCCGTTGCGGCCGACCTGCCAATAGAAGCCGCCATTGGGCACGCCAAAGCGCGGATCCGTTGGCATCTCGTCGAGAACCAACTGGTTGGAGGCATTTATGTCGACTGCCGCCAGCAGGACTCGCAATTCCTCGTCAATTTCGGAAAGCGCCAGAGCCCGCACGGCCAACCCGGAAATGGCATTGATGCCGATGCCGGCAAGAAAGGTCGCCACGACGATCGCCACCGCCGAACCCAGCAACAACCGTCCTCGAAGCGAGAATGGTGTCATACCGACGGCACCTCGCTCGGGATGAGATAACCCTGGCCCCGGCGGGTCTCGATCACTGTTCCATCGAATTTGCGCCGAAGGCGTGCGACGACGACTTCAAGCGCGTTCGACAGAAGCTCCGTCTCCTCGTCATAGATGCTGTCAGCAATCTGCGACCGGGAGAGTACGGTGCCGGCATTGTGCAGGAGATAGGCGAGCAGACGATATTCGAGCGCGGTGACCTGAACTGGCTGGCCGCGAAACGAGACCGTGCGCTGGCGGGTATCGAGTTCCAATACGCCGTTGGAAAGGATGGGCGATGACTGCCCTGCCGCCCGGCGCATCAGAGCACGCACGCGCGCCAGAAGCTCTTCCATGCGAAAAGGCTTGGTAAGGTAATCGTCCGCCCCGGCATCCATGCCGTCCACCTTGTCGCGCCAGCCGTCACGGGCGGTCAATATGATCACCGGCATACCGCGCCGTCCGGCGCGCCAGCGCCGCAACACCGTCAAGCCGTCGAGTTTCGGAAGGCCGAGATCGAGGATGACCAGGTCAAAATGTTCGACATCGCCGCGATACCACGCCTCCTCGCCGTCGGTGACGGTCGAGACGATATAGTGCTGGTCTTCCAGACAACGGCGCATGTCGGATACGATGGTGGGCTCATCCTCCGCGATCAGGATACGCATCGTCAGTGTCTCTCAATCACGGCGAGCGTCGAGCCATCCAGCACGATGTCGCCACGTTTTCCATCGGCTCTCAGCACGCGCACCGCATAAGCCTGATGCCCCGCGCGGCGTATCCGTTTGATGCGCAGCACCCGGCCCGGCATTTCGCGGGCGACGACGGCGTATATATCGCGCAACGGCCGCAGGGCCTCCGCAGTTTCCACCGAGACATTGTTGTGCGGATTGGCCGAGGCATTCACGCTTTCAAAGCACAGCAAAGTCACTGCCAAAAGAACAGCCAGCCAGCGGGGCCAGCCGGCTCTTTGCCCGTAGATGCACAACGCCATTCATCCTTCTTTCGACACTGCGGCAGGCAAGGCCCGCGGCTGCCCTAGCATAGCTGCGCCAACCTTACAGTTCGCTGACAGCGCCAGTAAGAGAGCTGCAAATTGAAAGGTATATAAGCATCGACGGATCGAGTCCCGATCGTGTCAACACAAGTGTCGCAGAAGTTACATGACTATCCAGATGTCGTCGATTACCTCAAATGCCAGCCTGTCCGTATTCTCCGGCAATATCCGACCTGAGTTCATTCGCGACGAGACACTGGTGGATATATTCAAGGCGACGGTCGCCCGCGCCCCGGACAAAACGGCACTTACCTTGATCGGAACCGATCAAACGATGACCTATGCCGAGCTTGACCGGCTCTCGGATCGAACCGCCCGTGCCCTCAGCTTGCGCGGCATCGGCCCGGGTGATTTCGTCGGCCTTTGGTTCCAACGCTCTCTCGAGCTGCATGTCGCGCTTCTCGCGATCCTCAAGGCGGGCGCTGGCTATATTCCATTCGATGCCGCCGCACCCGCGGACCGTGTGGCGACGAGCCTTGCCGATTGCGGCGCCAAATGGCTGTTAACCCATGACGGCCTGGTAGAGTTCGCGCCGGCTTTCGACGGTGAAACCCTTCTGCTTGAAACGCTGCTTGGCGATGATAACACGGACATCGTGCCGCGCGCGGCAACCCACGACGATCCCGCCTACGCGATCTACACATCCGGCTCCACTGGCAAGCCAAAAGGGATCGTCATTTCGCATCGAAACATCTGCCACTATCTGAGGGCAGGCAACGATATCCTCGGGGTCAACGGATCGGACATCGTCCTTCAGCAGGCTTCGGTCGCCTTCGATCTCTCCCTGGAGGAGATATTCGTACCCTATCTGGTCGGTGCGACCCTCAAGGTGGCGACTGCGGCTGTCATAGCCGAACTGGACCGGCTCGCCGACGTGCTCGAAGCGGAAAAGATCACGGTCATCGACACGGTGCCGACGCTGCTCACCATGCTGGAGCGCGATGTCGAAAGCCTGCGCGTCATCATCGTTGGCGGCGAGGCGTGTCCGCCTGCGATCGTCAGCCGGTTTTCGCGGCCCGGCCGTCGCCTGATCAATACCTACGGTCCGACCGAGACGACAGTCGTGGCGACCTACGCCGAACTTACCCCTTCGCGACCGATCACGATCGGCGGCCCGATCGCGAACATGACGGCCTATGTCGTCGACGAAAATCTGGCGCTCGTTACGCGTGGTGATGCCGGGGAACTGCTCATCGGTGGGCCGGGCGTCGCGGCCGGATACCGGAACCTGCCGCAGCTCACCGCCTCCAAGTTCGTCGCAAACCCCTTTGCACCTCATGGCGATCCGGTGCTCTATCGCAGCGGTGACGCCGTGCTGATGGACGAGGAAGGCCAGCTTCATTTCCTCGGGCGTATCGATGATCAGGTGAAGATACGCGGGTATCGTATCGAGCTCGGCGAAATCGAAACCGTCATCGGCGAACTTGCCGAGGTGAAGACGGCCTCGGTAGTGGTTCACCGCACACCCGACGGCGAAGACATGCTGGTTGCGCATGTCGTGGCGTCGGGCAACGCTTTCGATCGCGAAAAGGCGCGTGCTGCCTTGGCAACCAAGCTGCCGCCCTACATGGTTCCCACCGCCTGGCAGAGCCATGTGTCGCTGCCGCGGCTGGCCTCCGGCAAGATCGACAGGAAAACGCTTGCCGCCATACCGCTGGCGAACGATCAAACGACCCAGACCCAGGAGCCGCCCCGCAACTGGGCCGAGGCGCAACTCCTGAAGGCAGCGATAGAAGTGCTGCGCGTCCGCGTGGTGAACCTGGAAGCGGATTTCTTCACCGAACTCGGCGGCCATTCCATGCTGGCGGCCCGGTTTGTGTCCGAAGTCCGCAAGATCAAACCGCTTGCAGGCATCGCCCTGCGCGACGTCTATGCCGGCCGCAGCCTCAGAGGCATCGCAGCGATCCTGGAAGCGGGCACCGATCACTCTTCCGAGCCGGATCGCGTCGATTTCACGCCTGTTCCCTGGCGTCGGCGCTTCCTCTGCGGCCTGGCTCAGGCTATCGTGCTGCCCTTCATCATCGCGCTTGCCACGCTGCAATGGATCGGCCTGCTGCTGGCATCTATCCTGCTCATTCAGGATGGCGTTCCGATGTGGAATGAGATGCTCGTTCTCGGTGCCATCTATGTCGGTCTGAACCTTGGCGAGAAGCTGATGGTCGTCGGCCTCAAATGGCTCATCATCGGCCGCACCCGTCCCGGCGTTTACCCCCTGTGGGGTAGCTATTATTTCCGCATCTGGCTGATGCAGCGCATCGTTCAGCTCACGGCGCCCAAATTCCTCAAGGGCTCGCCGCTGATACGCCTCTATATGCGCGCGCTTGGCGCCGATGTCGGCCGCGACGTGATGATCGATGAATTCGAAGAGGGTGCAATCGATCTGGTGAGGATCGGCGCCAGGTCGAGCCTCGGCGTCAAGCTCAAGCTCGCAAACGTGGAAGTCATCGGCAACCAGATCCATGTCGGCACCATCGATATCGGCGAAGGCGTGCAGATCGGCAATGGCTGCGTGATCGGCCACAACGTCAAGATCGGCGATGGCGCTGAAATCGGTGATCTGACGGCCATTGCGGCTCACACAAATGTCAAAGCCCATACGCGCTGGGATGGTTCGCCAGCTCGCCAGACCTCGGAAGTGGAGCCCACCTCCGATCCTACTCATCCCGAACTTGGAGCCGTGGCGCGCGCGTTTCAATTCGCAAGCTATTTCGTCGCCTACAATCTGAGCCTGGTCATCGGGCTACTGCCGATCTTTCCGGCCTTCTTCCTGTTCTCCGCCGTGCAGCAAATGCTGTCGCCCGGCACTGATGAACCTCTTTCCTGGTGGATGGTCACCACGCTCGCCTGGCCAGCAGCCCTTGTGCTGATCGTCGTGTCGATGGCCGTCGTCGTCGTGCTGCGCTGGGTGCTGCTGCCCCGTGTCGTGCCCGGCCGCTATTCCATCTTCGGCAATCTCTATTTCCGCAAATGGGTCGTCGGCCTGACCACCGAGGCGATGCTCGAAACCCTCAATTCGCTCTATGCCACCGTCTTCATGCGCAACTGGTATCGCCTGATGGGTGCCAAGATCGGCAAGGGCACGGAAATCTCGGCAAGTTTCGCCGGCCGCTACGACCTCATCGAGATGGGCCGCGATAATTTCATCGGCGACGAAACCGTCTTCGGCGATGAGGAGATCCGCAATGGCTGGATGCTCCTCGAGCGCCTCAAGACCGGCGACCGTTGCTTCTTCGGCAATTCCTCCGTCATCTCGCAGGGCGCGGTGATTGAGGATGATGCCCTGGTGGGCATCAAGACGAGGCTGCCTGATAGCCTGCATGTCAAGGCAGGGGAAACCTGGTGCGGCAGCCCGGCCTTCCAGTTGCCAACCCGCCAGAAGCTGCAGGCAGCAGCGGCGAGCACCTATGCGCCACCGTTGCGCATGCGCCTCGTGCGTGTGGCGTTTGAAGCCATGCACACCTCGCTGCCGACGGCCATCCTCATCGTGATGGCGATGGCAACCGCCAATCTCCTGGCGAATGCGATCGATGACGGAGCCTGGGGCAGGTTATTCTGGATGCTGATGGCAACGGGATTGGCGACGTCCGGCATCCTCTATCTGGTGGCGGTCGCGTTCAAATGGACCTTGATCGGCACCTACAAGCCGATGAACAAGCCGATGTGGTCCTGGTGGGCAATGCGTACGGAGGCCGTCGCGGTCTTCTATGGCGGGCTCGCCAGCAAGGCACTGCTGGACTATCTGCGCGGCACGCCGTTCCTGCCGTGGCTTCTGCGCCCCTTCGGCACCAAGATCGGTCGCGGCACCTGGATCAACACGACCGATATCTGCGAGTTCGATTGCACGGAGATTGGCGACCATGCCGTTCTCAACATGGGCTCCTGCCCCCAGACGCATCTCTATGAAGACCGCATCATGAAGGTTGGCAGGATCAAGATCGGCGCAGGGGTGACGATCGGCTCCGGCAGTACCGTGCTGCATGATGCCAGCGTCGGAGATTTCGCCGAAATCGGTCTCCTGACCTTCGTGATGAAAGGCGAGACCATTCCGGCGGGAACATCCTGGGCCGGCACGCCCGCCCAGGCGGTTCATGCCACGCAAGACACAGTGCCTGCAAACCAAAGCGAGGCTCTGCCCTCCGCTGCGGCATGAACACGGGTCGTATCAACGCCTCTTCACCGGGGCGGCCTATAAGACGCCAACGCCGTCCTTGCCCATCCGGTTTCGGGTGGGCGGGATGCGCCGCTTTAGGTTAGTCCCGTACAGCCTAGATTTATTTCCCTGAGTTTTCTGCTGCTACCAGCGCTTCCAGCCCTACCGGATCGTCAGTGGTGATCTGGTCCACCCGAAGTGCGAGAAGCCGCATCACTTTCGGCAGTATTTCCTTCGTTGCCGCGCGAATGGTGTAGGCGTCCACCTCCAGGCCATGGGCTTGGAATGCCCCGATCAGGTCAAACCCTTCGGCATCGGCGAACAATATCAGCTCGTGGGCGAGATATATCATCTCCGCGCGCGGAGATGCAGCGATGGCACAGGCAACAAAGCCTGCGAAATCCCGGTTTTCACGCAACCGTTCGCTCGCGCCATTATGGCAGGGGTCGTAGCCGATCGGCATATCAGGAACGGCTTGCGACAGTCGCTCAACCGCTTCGGCATCGCCGGCGGAAAGGATGACGGACCGCGCGACCGGAGTGATCACCTTCGCAAAAGCGGCAATATCGCCTTCGCCTATGCTGGAGGATGGCGCCTTCAGATCCAGTTGCAGCATTGCATCCGGCGAATAGCCGGCATCACGGATGAGCGCCGCCAGATCTTCAATCAGCAGGATCGGGTGAGCCGTCCGGTTTCCATCACCATCGCGAAGACGCAGATGGGCAAAATCTTCGCGCGTGGCAGAGATAAGCGGCCCCTTGCCGGTGGTCGCCGGATGCAGATCCTCGTCATGCAGGACAACGAAACCATCGCCGCCATAGCGCTGCAGATCGATCTCCATGCTGGCGCCGATCGCCATTCCCTCAACGATCCGTGATTGCGTGAATGCGATGTCGCCGGCAAAGCGCCGCCCGCGATGCCATTTGAGGAGACAGCGATGGCCATCTAAATCAATGTGGAGGCCGCGGCGGTCAGGCATTGTGGAACTGCTGTTCGTCATTTTGGTTCGGCTCTGCATTCGTTTGGCGAGGGAGCCTCGCTATCACGGAAATTGTGACAGGACGACGTCGCCTGTGCCGAAAATGCCATAGAACGCACCTATTCGCACGACACGGTCGGCGATAACGTTTTCGACGCCGTAGATCGACACAACAAGGTCTTCCCTATTTGGCTCCAAGAAGTTAAGTCACTCTTTTTCTTATCAGAAGCTGAATATTTATGTTTCATTAACCCGCTTGCCTTAGCAGCCCACACCCCGGCGTTCACGCCGCGTCGCATGCAAGGAATTCATGAATGGCCCCCCACTACCAATCCTCCACCCCGGAGATCTTCCAACGCAAGATCTCCGACTTCTGTACGTTGCGGCTGGCGCCATTACTGCAACAGCGGACCTTCGAAAACGTCCGGGCCTACATGATTGGTCTCGTTCAGTTTCGATCGAATCCTCCCACAAGAGCCGGCAAGATCGATTGGCAGGCGATCGCCCTTGCCTGCGACATGGAGAGCGAACTCACGACCGAAGTGAAACGCGCGGTTCAGCCGGGTTTCGATGCCATCGCCCGCTATCTGGGAATGAGCAAGCCAAGCAAACTAAGCCCGAGCACCGCCCTTCCCCGCCGCCCTCCGAGCAAGCGGGGCAAGAGTACCGGTGCGAGCAACTCCCAGACGCCGACCACCTCTCTCAGAAAGCCGAAAGCTACATCTTCAGACAGACGATCGGCACCACTTATAACGATATCGAATCGCAGCCGTTGGGCTCCATAAGGTCACGCCTCTAGAGATGCTCATCCAGAGCCGAAAGGCTCGGCCTATATTCGCACCAATCGGGATGGCCGACAGCTGGTCCGACCATCCCAATCAACAAGTTCGCTATTTCAGATCAAGCGCCTCAGCCTTGCATGTGCCAAGGCTTCGGTTTGTCTTGTTA
Source organism: Rhizobium rhizogenes NBRC 13257 (assembly GCF_000696095.1). Lineage (GTDB taxonomy): Bacteria > Pseudomonadota > Alphaproteobacteria > Rhizobiales > Rhizobiaceae > Rhizobium > Rhizobium rhizogenes. Next base: position 81,617 of record NZ_BAYX01000011.1, read on the forward strand.
GACCTCATGCGACTTCCGCCGACAATCGCTCGAAAATCGGTATTAGCCGAGGATGGCGACCGGCGGGTGGATGCTGGATCTCGACAATGCGGCCGATCTTCCTCTCCCGCTTCAACCATTCCCGCAGTGTTTCCGCGCAGGTGTGATCGAGATAATGCAGGTCCCCGCCAGCAATCCGCACTTTGCGGCTCGCCGGAAGCGTCTCCAGCATATTGAGGAGGAGCGGCACATCTTTGCACGTCGCCACTCCAGCAAGAGCGACATGAACCACCTCCGCATCCTCCGACCGATCGATGGCAAGTTTACGCCGCAGATACGGGAAGACTTCGAGGATCGACAGTGCCAGACCAAGCGCGACACCGACAAGCAGGTCCTGCACAACGACCATAGCAACGGTCGCCGCCCAGATCCCGACCGGCACCCAGCCGTGATGATCGAACAGATGGCGCACATGATGAAGGCTGATCAGCCGCCATCCGGTGACAAGCAGCACGGCCGCCAGCGCCGTCAGCGGCACAAGACCGAGCAATTGCGGCAGGAGCGCCACAAGCCCAAGGATCCAGACGCCGTGCAGGACCGCCGAGGCTCGTGTCCGCGCCCCCGCCTGGATATTGGCCGAAGAGCGAACGATGACACCGGTGATCGGCAAGGCACCGAGGAAACCGCATAGCGCATTGCCGATACCCTGCGCGAAAAGCTCCTTGTTGAAACGCGTCCTGACGCCGTCATGCATGCGGTCGACAGCAGCGGCTGATAGTAGCGTCTCGGCACTGGCAATGACCGCAATCACCAAGGTCGTGACGATAATGCCCGGCTGCACCATTTGCCGGAAGCTTTCCATCGTCGGCAACGAGATACTCTCGATCAATGAGGTCGGCACCTCGACCCTGGCGATCGGCAATTGCAGGGCGACGGTCAATACCGTTCCCGCCGCGACGCCAACAAGCGCACCAGGCACCAGCAGAAGCGATTTCGGCCGGAACTTCTCCCAACCGATCATGGCGAGCAGGGAAATCAGACCGACCAGCAAGGCGGCGGCCTCCTTCGTCAGCCCGGTCCCCCAGAGGCGCCCGATCGTTTTCTCCATGGCGGTGACGTTTTCGATGCCGCCAGCCGCCGGCTGGGCGCCCATCAGGACGTGCACCTGCCCGAGAATGATGAGGATGCCGATGCCGGCGAGCATGCCGTGGACGACAGCCGGCGAAATTGCCCGAAACCAGGAGCCGATCCGCAGGAAACCGGCAAGAACTTGCAGAAGCCCGGCAACGACCAGCACCGGCCCGAGCATGGTGATCCCATATTGCTCGACAAAGCTGAAAACGATCACGGCAAGACCGGCGGCCGGGCCGGAGACCTGCAGCGGTGATCCAGCCAGGAATCCGACCACAACGCCACCGACAATGCCGGAAATCAGGCCCATCGCCACGGGCACGCCTGAGGCGACGGCAATACCGAGGCAGAGAGGAATGGCGACGAGGAAAACGACCAGGGAGGAAGCAAAGTCGCGGGAAATATTGGAGCTGTTGTTCATGACACTACTCCGCGGCAAAGGCTGACGCAGCCTGCGGCATGACCCGCGAATGACCGCGACCGGTCACGGCGACCGGCAATGGTCGGTTTTCATGTATTTCGGTAAAGCTCGCGGTCGCGCCGTCGTAAACTTGGACCTCGCCGGTCTCGATATCGAAGAACCAGCCATGCAACGTTACGTCGTTGGTCGCAAGCTTGGCCGCAACAGAGGGATGCGTGCGAAGATGGTTCAGCTGGACAACCACATTCTCCATGGCGACGGCCCGCACCTTTTGCCGTTCGGACAAATCGGCCGGATAGGCCTCACAAACGATCGAGTGGGCGGCATAGCTGTGTTTCAGCCAGGCGGAGACATTCGGCATCGGCTTCAGCAATTCCGGGCAGCATAGCCCTTTCATTGCGCCGCAATCGGAGTGCCCGCAAACGATGATGTCGCGGACCCCGAGCGCCAGGACGGCATATTCGATGGCAGAGGACACGCCGCCATTTGCGGTGGAAAACGGCGGAACGATGTTGCCGGCATTGCGGCATACAAACAACTCCCCCGGTCCCGATTGCGTGATTGTTTCCGGCATCACCCGGCTGTCCGCGCAGGAAATCATCAGGGCCTGCGGTTGCTGGCCTTCCTGCGCGAGCCTGCGATAAAGCGCCGAATGGTTGGGAAAGACCGCGCCGCGGAAGCTCGAGATACCTTTTAGCAAATCATTCATGTCTGGTCCTTTTGTTGAGGGGCCGGACAGAAGGCTGGGGGTGCACCCTAGCCCGGCAAATTAGCACATGCATATTTGTGCAAGTGCGAAATAAGAAAGGGGTGCCGTAAAGGAAATGGCCGTAGCGTCCATTCGTCAGCGCTGCGGCGTCAAAATAATGTGAGCATATCGTGAGATGATTTTGCTTGATCCATATGCCACCGCTTCGAGGCGATCGCGCTATGTGGGAACAAGCAGGTCAATTGACGGTGACGCTCTTCCAGCCGCCGTCATAGATCCAGAGTTTATGATTGGTCGTATCGTATTGCATGGGCACCATACCGTTCACCGGAGTCGGTACGCCCGTGGGAGCGCCGGCTGTCGCAGGTATGTATGGGAACCCGGCAGAGGCATTGGTGGGCAATGATTGCTGTCCTATCTGGACGCTCCCGCCAGACGGATTAAGCGCGAGCGGCTTTGCTAAGGCGCCCGCCTGTATGCTTTGAAAAACAAAGAGATCATTGACCGGATCATACCCCATGCCGAGGCGCTTTTCCGGAGAGGCGAAGTCGGCGATATAGACATTGCCGCTGTTGGTACAGGCGTTGCTCCCATAGGCACAGGTTTTCCAGGAGACATTTGCGGCGGATGCCTGCGCTCTCAGTGTTCCGGCGAAATCCCATGGGTAAGCGGCAGAAGGGTTTCCATATCCAACGCCATGCGCGCCTTTGCTGACGATCTGCAAGCCGGTAATCGTGCTGTCGATGCTGTATGCGGCGTTAACGCCACTCAAAGGACCGGCCATGATCAGGCCCGTCATGTTGTTTTTGGTGGTTCTGCTCGTTGCTTGAATGGCAACGCTTTGATTTTTCCCCGATAGGCTGAAGTTATTTATAGTCAGATTTTGGACCCAGGGCGCTCCCGAGGTGTCGATGAGCAGTGCGGGATATGCTGCCAATCCAGCAGCGCTGGGGTCGGTGCATTGCAGATTGTTGAATGTCGCCGGTCCCTTGAAGTTCACACAGTACTTTTTGGGATTTTTGACCAGGACATTCGACCATACGGAATCATCGGCGTAGAAATCGCTCCATATCCCATAGCTTTCAGGATTATAGACTGCGATGTTGCTGTAAACCGAATTTGGAGAATAGGTGGCGAAACCAATTCCGGATTGATCCAGATGACTGTTTTTCGGATCGATTTTGGCACCGTATGAGGAGATATTGCTCCAGGTCCCATACGCTCCTCCGCCGATGTCATTGATGAAGCCGACATAGGATTGAACATCAATTGCGTTGGAGATAATCGCGCCGCTGCCGCCGCCATTGTCTATCCCCGCTCCATTATGCCCTAAGATAGGACCACTCGTTTCATCGCCGGAGCCGCAATTCGAGGTATGGATATTATCCAGAACTACAAAGGAAGGTCTTGCCCAGACACCCACGCTGCCCTTCATGGCGCCGATGCCAATGCAATTGTTGTATCCCTCGCTAACCCGCAGATTCGTTCCGTGAAACCGATCCGCCTGGATCACGAATGCAACGCCGCCCCAAGGATTGCCGCCAAAGTATGCAGGCGTCGTATAGGATGCTCCCTTCGGCAGTGCGTCTATGCTTAGATTGTCAATGACGGTACCAGGTGCCGAAGCGAGTACATCAACAACGGGCGCGGCCGGGGAGCCGCTTGACGCATTCCACTGGATGATGGTTCCTGCACCTTGTCCTTGGATTTCCGTGGTGGAAGCAATTTTCAAAGTACTTGTTGCCGTGTTCAGGCAGAAGGTTCCCAAAGGTAAAATGAGTTTTCTGCCGGCGGCTGCCGCGACAGCTGCGTTCAGCGATTTCGTGGCGTCAATCGTGCAGGAGGGGTCACTGACGAGGCCGTAATCCAATGCGTTCACTGTTCCCGTGGGCGATGGAACAACACCCTGGGTCTCAGCCGCATTTGATAGCCTGCCGGAGTTCTTCAGATCCTCGGGGAAACCATTGGAAGGGGCGATTGTGCAAAGCAAAATGCACGCATGGGAAAATTTAAAGCGGAGAATTGTATTTCTCATGAAAATCATCTCCCATGGGCGAACGGTTCGCCCCCAAACATCCTCCACAATTCCAGCCAGCGCACGATATTGGAGGATGTAATATCCGCAATACAGACGGCGTCACTCCTATACGATATGACACCGCCATGCCTTTAGTGATGTGAACTTCGGCGGGATCAAAGCAAAACGCCATCGATCCCTGCCCAATTGCAAGGCCCAAAAATACAACTATAAAACGTGATCAAGCGCGAAAAAAACTAAAAGTTGACAAACATAATGAGAACGACTAAGGTCTGAAAGTCGATATTTGCTTGCTGAGCTTTGGTTACCGCGCGTTTAGCACCGCGCCCTGAACGAACCTTCCTTTCAAAAATCGTTATCATCATCCGCGACGCATTGGCGCCGTGGTTCTTTAATATTGCTATGAAAGGGTTCATCATGACCACTGGCACAGTTAAATGGTTTAATTCCACCAAGGGCTTCGGCTTCATTCAGCCTGACGACGGCGGCGCTGACGCTTTCGTTCACATCTCTGCCGTCGAGCGCGCCGGAATGCGCGAAATCGTCGAAGGCCAGAAGATCGCCTACGAACTTGAGCGCGACAACAAGTCGGGCAAACTGTCTGCTTGCAACCTTCAGGCTGCTTGAATTGAGATCTGCTTTCCTTTGACCGCGGATGTACCGGCACTGTTGAGAGCATGATATCAGCGAGGTCAGGCAAGTTGCCTGGCCTTTTTTATTGACGCCCGCTCAGCGGCCCTCAAATCCAGGACGCACCATGACAGAGAAACACAGCAAATCTCGCCAGCAGGCGGAAATTGCGTTCGGTGACGCGCAATCGCAGTTCTTTGCTCGCAACAGCGCGGTCGACGAACTTGACTCGCTTGTCCGTGCACGGCAGGAAAAGACCTTGCGTCTGCGGGAGGCCCGCGAGGCAAAGGAATCCGAGACGCGGCTGAAAGTGGCCACTGCCCTTGCCGCAAAACGCGCAGGAAAAATCTGAGCTTCGGCTCAGAAGACAACAACCAGGACCGAGCATTGAAAAACGCCAGAAACAACGAACTTTCCGATCGCCGCGGCGCGGCCAAGGAAGCGAAAGCTGCTCTTCTTAACGCCTTTCGCGCTGCAAAAGACAGCAACGACCCCGCCAAGCTTGCCAAGCAGGCAGAGCGCCAGGCCGTTGCCGCCGCCAGGGAAAAGCGACACGCCGAGCAGCAGCGAGCAAAGCTCGAGGAGCGCGAGCGCCTGCAGGCGGAGGCCATAGAACGCCAAGCTGCCGCTGAAGCCGCCGCCAAGGCCGAGATCGAAGCACGCGAGACGGCGGAGAAAGACCGCATCGCCCGCGAGATCGAGGAAGAAGCTGCCCGCAAGGCTGAGCGCGACCGTCGTTACGCCAGTCGCAAGGCGAGACAGGCATAACGCCAAACAAGCAGACCGGCTTCCGCTCGCGCCGTCGAGCCGTCGCCCTTGGAGCACGGGGTTGCCCCGCGCTCCAGTTACTACCGAATCCCGCCCATCGAACAACGAGCGCCGGCCCGGCATAATCTCGCCGTAAGCCTAGGTCATCCCAGCCTTAAAGCGCCTCCGGCGTTACATAATGGCCGATGCTCCCCTTATTTGCGTCACTTTGACGCCCATCACATCAAGATCTTCTAATATCCCCTTGACGTAGCAAATGGAGTACATAAAGCTAAATTAGAAGTAGCTGGATTGGGGACATCGCATGCGGGGGCATCCACTCATCGAGTCGGCGAATGACAGTCTTTCTCCAACAGTACCGATAAGCCGCGTAGACATATGGCTCATCAAGGCCACGCGGTATGATGACAATGGCTATCCGATCCGCTGGATCCGATCGGCCATTCCCTCCAACTCACTCGCCTGTGTCTGGGCCTTGGTCGATGATGCGGCGTCGCGCGGCGTGTTCGGTGCAGGCGTCGACGTACAGGTCCATGCCATCGACGAAACAAATACGCGGGTCGACATTCCAGCCATCCTGAAGAGCCATCATGCCGAGGGAACACGGGCCATCGTCATGCTCGTCGGCGTGCAGACCAACCAATATCCTCGGGCAATGGATATCGCGCGCCCATTACGTCAGGCAGGCGTGCCGGTCTGTATCGGCGGCTTCCATGTTTCCGGCTGTGTCGCCATGCTCGGCGAGGATGCCGAAGAACTGGCGCTGGCCCGGGAGCTGGGCGTCAGCCAGTTCGCCGGCGAAGCCGAACCAGATCGCCTGGATGCCGTGTTGCAAGACGCCTTGGCCGATACGCTGAAGCCGCTTTATAATCACCTCAAGAAAGAGCCGGTCCTGCCGGGTTCGCCGGTGCCGCTCCTGCCGGGGCCTATCGTGCGGCGCTCCTTCACGCATTGGTCGAGTTTCGATCTCGGCCGCGGCTGTCCGTTCGAATGTTCCTTCTGCACCATCATCAATGTGCAGGGCCGTCATAGTCGCTTCCGTACGGCAGACGAGCTCGAGAGGATTGTCCGCCTGAATGCAGCCGCCGGCGTCACCAAATTCTTCGTGACCGATGATAATTTCGCCCGCAACCGCAACTGGGAAGCCTATTGCGACCGGCTGATCGAGCTGCGCGAGCGGGAGGGGCTGGAGGTTCGGCTGCTGATACAGGTCGACACCATGGCCCATCGCATTCCGGGCTTTATCGACAAGGTGGTGAAGGCCGGGGTGAGACTGATCTTCATCGGGCTGGAAAACATCAACCCCGACAATCTGGAAGCGGCCAAGAAGCGCCAGAACCGGATCGAAGAGTATCGTGAGATGGTGCTGGACTGGAAGCGCCATCCGGTGGTGGTCAGCTGCGGCTATATCATCGGCTTCCCGGCCGATACCCGGGAATCCATCCTGCGCGACGTCGATCTGATCAAGCGGGAGCTGGCGATCGATGTCCTCTATTTCAATATCCTGACCCCGCTGCCCGGCAGCGAGGATCATAAGAAGATGAAGGATGCGGGCGTATGGATGGACCCCGATTTCAATAAATATGACCTCAATCACCGCGTCACCCATCACGCACGCATGAGCGACGCCGAACTCGACGCCGTCTTTCACGAGGCCAGCGCGCGCTATTACGACTTCGAGCATATGGAGCGCGTGTTCAAGCGCCGGGTGCAGCTCAAGAACGGCATGCGATTGACGACGCTTTACAATCTGATTGCCTATCGCGAGGGGCCACGGCGCGAGGGCGTTGCTTTTGCCGAATTCGGGCTCGGCCGCATCATCGACCGCCATGAGCGGCGCTATGGCATGCCGCGCGAAAATTCGATTCCCTTTTATGCGCGCTATGCCTGGCGATTTGCGCGTACCGTCGCAGCCTATGCCTACACCTATATCCGGCTGCGTCTCAGCGTGGCCAAAGCTTGGCGCGCCTGGGGCCGTCAGGATCTCTTTCCCTATAGCGACGAAGCCATCGCCGCCGTCGACATGAGCAATGATCCCCTGGTGCAGGAGACCGCTGCGCGCAGCACGGCTTATACAAAACGCCGCCAGGAAAACCGGCTGAAGGCCCGGCTTGGTGAAGCTACATACACTGACCAAGGCACCGAAGTCGCCGGTCGCTGAACTAGATGGGATTCTCGATGGCTCGGACCCGCAATTCACGCGGTCGCTCGATCGTGCCCATATTACCGATGCTGCCGCACGCTCTCGATAAAGCGCCGAACCACTCCGGACGGGGTCTCATCCCTGTAAGCCAGATGTAGCGGCGCAACCAGGCCCGCTGCCTTCTCGATCCGAAAATAGACGATGCCATTCGCCTCCAGGCGCGCCATGGATTCGGGGATGATCGAAATCCCGAGGCTGGCGGCAACGAGGCTCAGTGTCGATAGCAAGCGCGGCGCCTCCTGCCCGATCCGCGGGCTGAAACCGGCCGCGCGGCATGCCGCGATGATGCTGTCGTATAGCCCAGGACCTGACGGTCGACGGTAGAGAATGAAAGTCTCGTTTGCGAGATTAAGAAGCGGGATGCGCCGCGAGGATATGCCGTGCCTGCGGCGTGAGACTGCCCCCGTCGCCAGAGGATGCTGATCCGGCAGCGCCACCAGCATTTCCTCATCAAGAATAGGCTCGATCACCAGCCCCGCCGAAGCGTCGACCGGCGAACGGACGAAGGCGACGTCAAGCCGTTCCGCCCGCAAAGCCTCGATAAGATCTCCCGTACTCGCTTCCTCGAGAGCAAGCGCCACGTCCGGCGCCGATTGTTTGAGCGAGCGAACCATCGAAGACACCAGCGGATGAAACGCGGCCGAACTGGTGAAGCCGATCGCAAGATTGCCCTGCTCGCCGCGCGCCGAGCGTTGCGTGGCCTCAACCGCCAAATCTACATCCGCCAGAATGATGCGCGCTCTTTCCACCAGAGTTTGTCCGGCAGCAGTCAGCGCCATTCCGCGCGGCAGGCGGTGGAATAGTGGCGTGCCGATCATGGTTTCCAGCGCGCGGATCTGCTGACTGAGCGGCGGCTGTTGGATGCCCAGCTGCTCGGCAGCGCGGGTGATGTGCCCGGCGTCGGCAACGGCGACGGCATATCGAAGATGGCGAAGTTCGATCATATGCATACATATAACATATGGGAGCGTCATTATCCATATATTGGACGTTGGCTCGTCCGAAGTTTATCCTGCCAGCAAAATTCAAAGACGAAACGACAGGATAGATTATGGCAGTTTCTGCTCCCCCTGATATCGTCGAGCGCGATACGCCGACATCAACCGAACTGTTCACCGGCTTCCTATTTCTCGGCCTGATCGGATTTGGCGGCGTGCTGCCCTTGGCGCGGCGAATGGTGGTTGAGGAACGCCACTGGCTCAGCGGCGAGGAATTCACCGATCTTCTCGGCCTGTGTCAGTTCCTGCCGGGCGGCAACATCATCAACATGTCCGTTGCCATCGGCCTCAAATTTCGCGGTATCGTCGGCGCCTTCGCCGCACTTCTCGGGCTCATCGCCGCGCCCACCGTCATCGTGATTGCGCTGGGCATGCTCTATGACCGCTTTTACGATGATCCGCATGTCCGACATCTGTTCGCCGGATTGGCGGCCGCTGCCGCCGGTCTCCTGGTGTCCATGGCGATCAAGATCGTGCTGCCCTTGCGCCGCAAGCCCGTTGCCATCGCCATTGCCGCCCTCTGTTTCCTCGCCATCGCGGTGCTGCGGCTGCCCCTGTTGCCGACCATGCTGGTGCTTGCGCCGCTCAGCATCCTGCTCACCTGGAGGCTGCAATCATGATGGCGACGCTTCTTGCCCTGACCGTGATCTTCACGCAGCTCTCACTGCTGGCCTTTGGCGGCGGCAACACCATCCTTCCCGAAATGCAGCGGCAGGTCGTCGATATCCATCACTGGATGTCGGCCCAACAATTCGGCGCAATGTTCGCCCTCGCCCAGGCAGCCCCCGGTCCGAACATGATGATCGTGCCGCTCGTAGGCTGGCATGTGGCGGGCGGCGCCGGCGTACTGGTGACGTCGCTGGCCAAGTTCGGACCGTCCTCGATTTTGACCGGGATCGCCCTACATGTCTGGGAACGCTTCAAGGAGCGCCCCTGGCGGCGCATCGCGCAGGCCGGGCTTGTCCCCATGACGGCAGGCCTCGTTACCGCCAGCGCGTCCGTCATCACCGAGGCATCAGCCCAGGAATGGATATTGGCGGGCATCGTCGGCATCGCGGCCTTGGTCACAGCCACGACGCGCATTCATCCGCTGATCGTACTGGCCGCCGGTGCGCTCATAGGTCTGAGCGGCATCGGGCAGATGTGAGGGCCGGTAATGCCGTGCATCCCGAAACGATCACCCAGCATTGGGAATTACCTTAAGTGGTAACCCCAGTTGTCAAACCCGGCGATGCTATTTTTGACGATGGCCGTGAGGTGGCTTATCGACCAGGGAGAAACGACGTCGACGCGGGAGAGATAGGGGAACGGCAATTGCCCATTGGCGATGACGCGCATGATCTGCTGGCGTTCGCGCACGCCAAATGTCGAGCGGAAATCTGCCGGAAGATTATCGGCGACGACATCGACACGGTCCACATTTCCCTCAACGCTGCGAACACCGTCGGTGAGAATAACCTGCTCGCCTGGCTGGACATCGTAAAGCCTGCCATTGGCAAGATAGGCGAGAACAAACTGGCTGCCGTTCAAGACCTCCATCACAGGCTCACCGGCCCGCAGGACCTGCCCCGGCGACGCAACGGCCGCCCCAACAGTCCCATCCACCGGAGAGCGGACAACGCCATTCGCATAGGCGTCCTCGGTCTTCTGGATTGCGACGTTCAATTTCGCCAATGTCTCATCAATCCCCTTTAACTCTGTCTCCAGGGAATCGCCTTCCGCTCGTAGCGTCACCAAGTCGCGTTCGGCGTCGAAGGTCTCTTTCAAGACATCTAGCCGATAGGTTTGCGGCATGATATCGCCCTTTGGATCGATGCCCAGCCGGTCGGCCGCCTGGCGCGCATCGTTCAATCGTCTGGTCGCAATGGGCAGCAATGACGCAATCACCTGACGGCGTCTCTCCAACGCCTGGCTGCTTGCCTGCGCCGCGAGCAAATTCTGTGACAACTGGGCGATGGATGCCAGGACTTCGGTGGATTCAAGCTCAGCGACGACCTGGCCCTTGGAGACCTTGGCACCCGGCGAGACATTCGTAGCCACCACCCTTGCGGTATAGGCTGCCCCAACGACAAATCGATCGCTCGTGACCAGGCCGTCCGCGTTGAGAACGATGAGATGGCCGATCAGCGCCATGACGAGATAGAAGGAAAAGCCGATCACCAGCAAGAAATAGACGAAACGTCCCAAACGCCTCACCCGCCATCGGACGGAGGGCGCGGCCTCCGGTTCGACAGGCAGTATCTCAGGCATTCTGTTTCGCAGGCGGCCTCGGATCATGCCCGTCCCCTCCCCAGCCGTGCTTCATTCCAAAGGCACTTGTCGCCGGACCTTGATCGGCACGAAATCATCGTGTCGCGAGGTCGAAAACAGCAACTCTTCAACGAAGGTGAAAACTCTAGCATTACGCATGACCAGAAATTGGAGGGGAGCAAAAAGCGGAACGAACGGCAACAGCTGCAGGTAATCTCTCCGCAGCAACAGAATTGCCGCCATGATCAAGGTCACGGCGTCGAGGACGACCAATATGAAACCAGTGGCAAAGAGAACGATCGGCAAGAGGTCCGGCGCCTTCGTTGCGAGATCCCCGATGTAGAGGAAGAAGACGAGCGCCGCCGCGATGGAATAAGTGAGAAACTCCAACTGATGGGCCGCCTCTCGCAACCGGAACCGGACGTCGAAGGGGTTGAGGCTATGACCGAACTTTCGCAGCCGCAGCCGCACGGCGTCCCTCTCCCACCTGCGGCGCTGTCGAAGAAGACGCCCCAGGGTTTCCGGCACATCGGTCCAGCAAATCGCATCGCGCACGAACCGGATCGCATATCCCTTCTGGCGCAAGCGAAATGTGATGTCCAAGTCTTCGCCCGGTCCGACATCCATGCCGCCCACCTGACGCCACGCCGATCGGCGAAAGGCGCCCATCGCGCCGGAGACGCAGGTCACAAGCCCGAAATAATCCTGCAGCGTCCTGCCGAGATAGATACTGAAGAGATATTCAAGCCCCTGAAGCGAGGCGACGACACTATTGGAGGCATTGCGGACCAAAACGGCCGCAGCAACCGCACCAACCGCCTTGTTGTTCAGCGGTGCCAGCAATCGCTCGATAGCATGCTCTTCGAAAGTACAATCGCAATCGACGACCACGAGTGCATCGCCCTTGGCAAGACTTGCAGCCAGATTGAGAGCAGCGGATTTCCCTCCCCTGTCCTTCACACTCAGCGCAACATCAATCAGGCCATGGCGAAAGAGCCGTCGCAACACCTCGCCGGTGCCATCGGTTGAGCCGTCGTCCACACAGATGATTTCGATATTCTTCCTGGTTTGTTGCCTGAGGGAACGGACACACCGTTCGAAACTTACGGCCTCGTTATGACCTGCGATGAGAACACTTGCCGTGCCCGGCCAAATAATCGGCGATTGCGCACGACGTGTGACCGAACCTGTTATGAAGACTGCGAGAAAGCCGAGAAAATACCGCGGAATATCAAGGAGGATCACGAACCAGAAGAGACCGCAGAGTTCAATAAAGCTGCGCTCGCTGAGGAAGGTCCAGCTTGACAGGATAATGCTCAAGGATGATCCACCAATTCACGACTGGGGCGTCCAACGGCGCGATGCTCGTTCGATGATGGTAGGCCGACACGTTCCCTGCCGGCAGCGGTCAGGTGAAACGTGTCGATCCGGCGCTCATTCAGATCCGATCCTGTCCCCGATCCTCCGCAATCGACACAGCGATAACCAATGACCGGTTCCTGCGTTAAATCGCGGCAATCATGGCATTCGATGACACTGGCAGACACTTCGTAGTCCACGGAAATGTGGCGTAGCTCCCGCCGGCATTTCGGGCAGAACAGCCCTTCGGGTTGCCTGAAAGATGCTTCCGGCGCCTGGCATGCGCAACTGAGATGATGAAGGATCGCCTGCTCCTTAATGTTGCTGCTGCCACAGGATTCGCATTGCTCGCGAATGAGCAGGCGTGCCGAGTCACAGCGCGGACAGACGTTAAGGCGATCTTCGAAGACGCTATGAACAAGGCTGGTTTCAACGAGCCGCTGCAGGCGCTCATCGAAATCGACGAAGCGCTCGCGCTCCGCGAAGAAATCCACGATAGCCGGAGCGTTTGGATTGGTTGCCGTCTTGAGCGATCGACCGCGAACAGCCAGATAGAGAAGCAGCCCTGTCGATGGATCATCCGAGGCAAACAGCTCCTCGGAGATCAGGGACAGAGACAGGCATATGTCGGCGACGACCGAGAGTTCGGCGGCGATTGTCCGCTCGGACACGACAGCGTCGGCTGCGGAAAAATCCGATGTGGAGAAAATAACCATCGCCGCAGCCAGTCCCGGCGCGAAACTTTCGCTCAGCTCGCGCCAATCTTCGGCGTTTCTGACGAGAGCGACGACGGGGACCGCTGTCTTTCCACCGGTAAGCCAGATGAACCCCTCAGGCAGATGGATATGGTTTTGAACACTCGAATGCGCTGCAACAAAAAAGATTGGGCTCGCCGCCATATCGACTCCGCGCAAATATTGGAAATATCTCTCGCAATCTGATCCGAACGCACGAACGTCTTTGAAGTTCCGCGAAAGATCCGAACCGGCGGCTGACGCCCGGCGCAACCCTCCGACGACAATATCCAACCTGCGCAACCGCGATACGCAACGCGCCAGAAAAACCGGATCCTACCCTGACTGCGCTCGCATTGGCGCATGCACGCCCCAATTTCGCGAGGTTTGCAACAAACAGGAGATGTCCAGCAACATTTCAGAAATGTTTCGGAGAAGATCTGCATTTCACATCCGATCCGCGTGCGGGCCGAAAGGCAGGCAACGATCTGCGCGATGCATGATGAAAATCAGTGAGGTTTTGGATTTTGAAGTCGAACGTTCGGAAATTTGTGTTTCACGATCTGCAGAAAATCGATGGCTACATTGATCCGCCAGACGCTCTGGTCTTTTTGTCGCTGATAGAGAAACAAAGGGAAGAGAACCTGTCCGGCGGTCTTGCCGAGATCGGCGTCTATTATGGCCGCTCCTATTTTCTGCTGCGCAAGCTCAGCGCGCCGGACAACAACGTTCTGGCCATCGACCTTTTCGATATCGAGGAGGATGACGCGCAGTACCAGCGCTTCCTCGACAATGGCAAATCGTTGGGAATCCCCGTCGACGAGGAGCTGGTCATATCCGGTGACAGTACCAGGCTCGATCCAGAGGCGATCACCGACAAGATCGGCCCGGTTCGCTTCTTCAGCATCGACGGAGGGCATCTGCTCCATCATGTGGTCGCCGACAGCCGCCTCGCGAAAAACGTTCTCGCCGATCACGGCATCATCGCTTTCGATGACACCTTCAATCCCGCCTGGCCGGAAGTCACCATCGGCGTATCGGATTTCCTGCGCAGAAACAGCGATACGTTCGCGGCCTTCTGCATGACGAAATACAAGACCTATGTCTGCCGCCGGGAGTTTCACGATCTCTATCAGACGGCAGTCAGGGATGCCTCGCATCTCAAGCCGTTCGAGCAGGCCGAGATGGATTTTCTGGGCTCCAAGGTCATCCGGCTGCACAATCCCATCAACCGCCGGGTTGCCTACGAACTCATGCAACGATTGGGCATGAGCGCGCTATCCGAATGGGCCTATCGCCATGGCTAAGCATTAGGGGCCGCGCGATCCACACGCGGCCTCGGGATAAACGAAAAAGCCTCTTGCGCCGGCCTATGCCGGCAAGCGGCTTCGTGCCTTCTGGTTTTGCGCCTCCTGCGCCGACTTCAGCTGCGCCTTGGTATACATGAGGGCATGGGCCGCCAGATCCTCACTGTCATCCCAAAGGTTGCGCCAAATGCCGAGAATTCCTTCGAGCGGCTGGCCGACGACCCGTGACGAGAAGGATTCAAAGGTGATCGGCCCCTTGTAGTTCGCCTTCACTAGCCCGCGAAATACGCTCGCCAGATCAATCGAGCCCGAGCCCATATAGCCGCGATGGGAATCGCCGGTGTGGAAATAGCCGAGGTAATCGCCGGTCTCGATGATCGCCTGGGAAATATCCGATTCCTCGATGTTCATATGATAGACATCGAGATGGACTTTCACGTTCGGCGCACCGATGCGCTTGCACATTTCGACGCCTTGGGCCGCCGTGTTGAGGACATTGGTCTCATAGCGATTGACTACTTCCAGCCCCATAATGACGTTGCTGGCTGCCGCCTTTTCAGCGACGCGGCGAAGGATATCGGCGGAATGGCTGATGCCGTCGGCAGTCGGCGGCACGGCATATTTCTGGAAAGCGGAATAGAGAATGCCGGCAATGTGGGTCGCGCCGAGATCCCGGGCGAGCGCCACCGCGCGCTCCAGCTTGGCTTCGCCCCGCTTCATCTTATCGGGATCGTTGCTCGAAATATCTTCCTCCGCACCCATCCCGAACGAGAACGTGCATCCCAATCCATGCTTGTCGAGCTCCGCCCGCGTATGGGCGGGATCGATCTCGTTCATATCCATCGCCGAGACTTCGATCAGGTCGTATCCGGTCGCCGCCGATCGGGCGATCGCGCGCGTGCTCTCCTCCCTGCTCCAGCCTTTTTCCCAGACGAATGCATGCACACCGAGCTTGTTCATTGAATATCTCCTCCTCCATCTCCAACGACGCCTCATGTTTCGCGCCGCACGATCAGCCACCCCAAAAAGTGCTAACCGGAGCAATATTGACACGCCCGAACGGAAAGTCTAGCTTTTCATAAAACGTTTTACGGGAGGCTCGGCATCGCCGGGAAAGCACGTTGAAGCGCAGACAGCCAGTTTCGATCAAGACAGTTGCCGAGCGCGCGGGGGTCTCCCCTGCCACGGTTTCGAACGTCTTGAACGCAAAGCCGAGCGTGGCGCCTGAACTGATCGAACGTGTACGTAGCGTGGTTGCTGAACTCGGTTATGTAACCGACAGCAACGCCTCTCGCCTGCGCTCCGGCAAACATTCACTTGCCGGTGTGGTGGTGCCGGATCTTTCCAACCCGATGTTCGGCACCTTCGTATCAACCCTCGAAACGCTCGCCAGAGAGGATGGCTTCGATCTTCTGGTCGTCAGCGCCGCAAACGACGTGGAACAGGAGAAGGAGCGCCTGCACGCCATCCGTTCCTGGCGGCCCGCCGGCCTGATCGTCATTCCCTGCGACGGCGCGCTCAGCCAGCGCACACCTTCGTCCATGCATATGCCGATCGTGGTCGTGGACCGCCTGCCCGACGATCCGGATTTCGACCTCATCGCCGTCAACAATGCGCAATCGGCCGCCGCGATCAGCGCCCATCTCTCGGAGCAAGGCTATCGATCCTGCACGGTTGCCGGCAGCATGCTGTCGATCAGCAACATTCGCGAACGCTGGGAAGGTGCTGCCTCGGCCGCCGGGGGCATGGCGCTCTCCATGCTCGAAGTTGGGCTGGAAGCAAAAGGCATTCGCCAGCGGCTGCACGAGATACTGACGCTGCGGCGGCCGGAAGCGCTGTTCGCGCTCGATCACATCACCGCGCTGATCGCCTATCAGACGATGACCGATCTCGGTCTTTCCGCGCCCGGTGATCTCGCATTTGCCTGTTTCGACGAGGCCGAATGGATGCGCCTCGTTCGACCCGCAATTACCACCGTCCGTCAGCCAATTGAGGAAATGGCAACGGCCGCCTGGCAGCAGCTCTCCCGCCGAATGGGAGGGAATGCCGATCCCGTCAAGACTTTGCGTCTGGCGTGCTCGGTGGAGGTTCGCGGCTCGACGCTGCGAGAAGGAGGGCAGTCGAGCACGGCTGCTTGAAATAAAACGGAGGAGGAGAACATCATGAAAATTACAAGACGCAGTCTACTCGGCACGCTGACCGGCGGAGCCGTGGCAGGGGTCTTCGGCTTGCCGAACCTGACGCTGGCGCAGGCGAAGCAGGTTCAGGCCGGAATTGTGGTGAAGATCGGCGGCATCCCCTGGTTCAACGCCATGGAGATGGGCATCAAGAAGGAATCCCAGGCCCTCAAGGCGAATGCATGGATGATCGGCCCGACACAGGCCGACGCCGCCCAGCAGGTGCGCGCCATCGAGGATCTGATCGCCCGCAAGGTGGACGTCATCGGCGTGGTACCGAACGACGCAGCCGCCCTGGAGCCGGTGCTCGGGAAGGCCAAGGCGGCCGGCATCAAGGTGATCTCGCATGAAAGCCCAAACCAGAAGAACAATGATTGGGACTTCGAGCTGACCACCGTCGAAGCCTATGGCGAACAGCACATGGATCTGATCGCCAAGGAGATGAAGGAGGAAGGCAAGTACATCGTCTATGTCGGCTCCCTGACCGTGCCGCTGCACAACGCCTGGGCCGATGCGGCAATTGCCTACCAGAAGAAGAAGTATCCGAAGATGGAGATGCTCGGCGACCGCTTCGGCGTTGCCGAAAGCCTCGATGACTCGATCAAGACGACACAGGATCAGCTACGTGCCCATCCCGATCTGAAGGGCATCCTGACTTTCGGATCGCAAGGGCCGATCGGCGCCGCGAAGGTGCTGGACGATCGCGGCAAGGCGAAGTCCATCGTGCTCGTCGGCGGCTTCTCGCCCGGCCAGGGGATCAAATATGTCAAAAGCGGCGTGATCCGCGGTGGCTATATCTGGAATCCGCTGATCGCGGGCCAAGTCTTCGTGCAACTCGCGACCTTGCTCGCGGCCGGCAAGGAGATCACCGACGGCATGCAGCTCGTCGAGGTCGGACCGGTGAAGGTCTTCCCCGATAAGCGCCTGATCCAGGCACAGAAGCTCGAGTCCCTGGACAAGGAAAACATCCAGCGATTGGCAGATCTGGGGCTTTAAGCCCCCGCCTTGCCAAGAAGGCGACGCCGCCGGAGGGGTTTCAACGCCCTTCCGGCCGGTGTCCTTCTCGCGATGACCAAGCCGAACATGGGATATTCCGATGAGTGCACAGGACCCTTTTTTGCGTCTTAGCAAGATCACCAAGCGCTTCGGTGGCGTGTTGGCGCTCGACGATATCGATTGGGAGGTCCGGGCAGGCGAAATCCATTGCCTGGTCGGCGAAAACGGCTGCGGCAAGTCCACCCTGATCAAGACGGTGGCCGGCGTGCATCCGCCGACATCGGGCGAAATCGAGATATCAGGCAAGTCCGTTCTGCCGCTCACCCCGTCTTCGGCGCGTGCGCTCGGCATTCAGGTCATATTCCAGGACCTTTCGCTTTTTCCGAACCTCACCGTCGCTGAAAACATCGCCATCGAAAGCCATCTGAAAAGCGATCTTCGGCCAGTCTCTTACACCAAGATGAGAAAGCTCGCGCTTTCGGCATTGAAACGGCTGGATTTTCATCTTGATCCCGATGCCGCGGTCGCCGACCTCTCAGTCGCCGAAAGGCAGATCGTCGCGATCTGCCGTGGCATTGCCGCTGAAGCACGATTGATCTTCATGGACGAACCGACGGCATCGCTGACGCGCAGCGAGGTCAAGCGGCTGCTCGCCATCGTCGCCCGATTGAAGGCCGATGGCATCGCCGTGGTCTTCGTCTCGCATCGGCTGGATGAGATCGTCGAAATCGCCGAGCGCGTCACAGTCATGCGCGACGGACGCAAGGTGGGCACCTATCCGGCATCCGAGATCGATCAGCGCCGCATTGGACACCTGATGACCGGGATCGATATTTTCCAGTCCGTCGTCGCCCGCGACATGTCCGCCGAGAAGCCGTTGCTCGAGGTCTCCTCGCTCAGCCGCGGTGGCGAATACAAGGACATCAGTTTCGCCATTCGCCAGGGCGAAGTGCTCGGCATCACCGGCCTGCTGGGTGCCGGTCGCACCGAACTTGCGCTCAGCCTCTTCGGCATGACCCGGCCGGACAGCGGCACGATGAAGCTTGAAGGCCGCAGGCTGTCGCTCCGCTCGAACCGGGACGCTGTGAACGCCGGCATTGCCTATGTCTCTGAGGATCGTCTGAGCCTCGGCGTCATTCTCCGCCAATCGATCGGCGATAATCTCATACTGGCGGTGCTGAAGAGCCTGCGCGGTCGGCTGGGCCTGATCCCGGATCGCAGCCGACGCACACTCGCCACCGAATGGGTGAACCGCCTGGCGATCAAGATACCCGGCCTCGACAGGCCGGTCGGAACATTGTCCGGCGGCAATCAGCAGCGTGTCGTGTTGGCGAAATGGCTGGCGGCAAAGCCCAAGATTCTGATCCTCGACAGTCCGACGGTGGGTGTCGACATCAAGAACAAGCAAGGCATCTACAAGGTCGTCGCCGACCTCGCCCGGCAGGGCGTCGGCATCCTGATCATTTCCGACGAAGTCGCGGAGGTCTACGCAACCTGCGATCGCGTCCTGCACATGCGCGCCGGCCGCATCGTCGGCGAGGTCGTGCCCGGCCAGACCAGCGAACACGAGTTCGAGGAGAAAATCTATGCCTGAGATGCCGGACATCAGAAAGCTGCAGCGCCGTCCCGAGGTCTGGCTCGCCCTGGTGATCACCCTCGCCATCATCGCGCTCAGCGCGACGGCGCCGGGTTTCCTCACTCTGGCCAACGTCGTCGACCTGCTGGAGACCTATAGTGTCCAGTCGATCATGGCGATGGGGCTTTTCGTCGTGCTGGTCTCCGGTGGCATCGACATCTCCTTTGCGGCAACCGCGTCGGTTGCCCAATATGTGACCGCGCTTCTGGCGACGCAGTCGGGACTTCCGCCCTTCATCTGCATCGGCCTCGGCCTATCGGTCGGCATTCTGCTCGGCTGCATCAACGCGCTGCTGATCCACTTCATCCGCATCACGTCGATCATCGCGACCATCGCCATGATGAGCGTGTCGTTCTCGCTGCTGATGTATTTCTCGCAAGGGAAATCCATCTACACGCTACCGGATTGGTGGACCGAGCGCATCGTGTTCTGGGAGTATGAGGCACCCAATGGCGACCTAACACGCATCACCTTGCCGATCGTGGTGATGCTGGCGGCAACCCTGTTTACCTGGTTCTTCATGACCAGAACAAAGACCGGGCGGCAGCTCTATACGATGGGTGGCAATCCGGAGGCCGCCCGCCGCATCGGCGTCAATATCGCAAAACTGCAATTCATCGCCTACGGGTTTCTCGGCTTCATGGCCGCGGTCGGCGGATTGTTGCAGGCGCATCGCGTCGGCGAAAGCGTGCCCAATGCCATGTACAATACCGAGCTTTCGGTTCTGTCGGCGGCTGTGCTCGGCGGCGCCAGCCTGACCGGCGGCATCGGCTCGGTGCCGGGCGTGTTGCTTGGCATCGTGCTGCTCGCCATCCTGCAGAACGGCCTGAACCTTCTCGGTGTCTCCTCCTATTTCTTCCAGATCGTCATCGGCCTGACGATCCTGATCTCCACCTCGATCACGGTGATCAGCGCACGCAAGCGCCGCCGCCTCAATCCGATAGGAGACACGGCCCATGGCTGACTCGACCCATTCCGCAACCGATAACCTGTCCGCTCTCGTCGGGAGGATAAAGGACGGCAAGCCCGGCCTACTCGGATTACTGCTGGCTCTGGTGATCGCCTTCTCGCTGACGATCCCCGGCTTTGCCAGTTGGGGAACACTGAACTCCTTCGCGGTGCAACTACCCATCCTCGGGCTTCTTTCTCTTGCCATGGTCGTGCCGCTCATCACCGGCGGCCTCAATCTGGCGATCATCGCGACGACCAATCAATGCGCGCTGCTGATGGCCTGGATCATGCGCAGCATGACGACGGTGGATTCCTCGTCGGCGCAAGTCCTCGGCGTCATCCTTCTGGCTCTTCTGGCCGGCCTGCTTCTCGCGCTTGTGATCGGCGTCGTGACCGGCACGATCGTCGCCTATACCGGCGTCCATCCCATCCTCGTCACGCTCGGCACGAAATCCCTGATCGACGGGATCAGCATCTATATGACACGTGGCGAGGCCCTATCCGGCTTTCCGCAGTCCTATTCGATCGTCGGCAATTCGGCGATCGCGGGGATACCGGTGACATTCATCCTCTTGGTCGTTGTCGCCGTGATTGTCGGCATCATTCTTCGCAAGACGCCGTTCGGTATCAGTTGCGCCATGATCGGCTCCAATATGGAAGCCGCCCGTTTTTCGGCGATCGATACAAGGCGCGTTCTGGTCGGGGTCTATACCATGTCGAGTGTCCTCTGCTTCGTCGCGGCAGCCGTCACGCTTGCCGTCTTCAACTCGGCAAGCGCCGACTATTCGCAGTCCTATCTGCTCGTCACTATCCTTGCGGCCGTACTTGGCGGCGTCGATCCCTTCGGGGGCTTCGGCAAGGTCTCCGGCCTGATGATTGCCCTCGCCATCCTGCAAATCATCTCCTCGGGCTTCAACCAGCTCGGTATCAGCCCTTATCTGACGACGGCCATCTGGGGCCTCATCCTCATTCTCGTGATGGCAGTGCAGACCGCCTATCCCTACCTCACCTTCTTTTTCAGGCCACGCAACCGGCATGCGAACCGCCCATGAAAACAATTGCTGTTTTCGACACCGGCAAGACAAACATCAAGCTCTCGGTCACCGACGAGGCCGGCGGTCTGATCGAGACATTGTCGACACCCAATGCCGTCCATGACGGCCAGCCCTACCGCCATCATGACCTTGCAGCCATCGAAGCCTGGCTGGTCGATGGTCTCGCCACATTGGCAGACCGCCACGACATCGCCGCCATCGTCTGTACCGCGCACGGCTCCGGCGGGGTACTGGTCGATGACGAAGGGCCGGCCATGCCGATGATCGACTACGAACAGGCGGTCCCAATGGAGATCGACCAGGAGTATCGAGAGATCGCGGGATCGTTTCGCGAGCGGGGTAGCGCCGTCATGCTGGGCGCCGCCCATCTGGCGCGACAGATGCTCTGGCTGGAGCGCGGCTGGCCGGATGCCTTCAGGCAAGCGCGGCATTTTCTGGCCACTCCGCAATATTGGGCCTGGCGGCTCTCAGGCGTCGCTGCCTCGGAAGTGACAAGCCTTGCAGCGCAATCGCATCTGTGGTGCTCGGCGGACGGCAGACCAGCGAGGCTGATCGAAGCGAGGAACTGGCAACGGCTGATACCGCCGTTGCAGCCGGCCTGGTCAAGGCTTGCCGACATCAAGCCGGAGATTTCCAGACGGACGGGATTGAAGCCGACAACGGCGATTCTGTGCGGGATCCATGATTCCTCCGCGAATTTCTATCAGTATCAGGCGGCCGGCCTGCATGATGTCACCGTCGTTTCAACCGGCACCTGGATCGTGGCAATCAGCGACCGCTCCGGTCCTAATTTCGATCTCGAACGCGCCGGCCTTTGCTGCAATGCCGATGTTCAGGCGAGACCCCTTCCCGGCATGCTGACCATGGGTGGCCGGGAATTCGCGATAGTGGCGGGGGAAGACGATCGTCCAACGAACGCGGACAGCCTCGCACGCCTGATCGAGACGCGCACGATGGTGCTCCCCTCCTTCGGTAGCGATGACGGCCTGTTTCCGGGAACGTCGCGAAAGGGGCGTCTCACAGGCCCGCTTGCCGATCATCATGACCTGCGTCATGCGCTCGCCCTACTCTACGCCGCGCTTCTGACGGATAGATGCCTTCAGCTTGTCCACACATCAACTGTGGTTCTGGACGGTTCGTTCGTTCGCGACCCGCTTTACGGCGCGCTTATCGCTGCCCTCAATCCGGATCGCCGCGTCTTCGTCAACGCCGATCAATATGGAACGGCGACGGGGGCCGCCCTGCTGGCATCGCATGAGACCCGGCAGGCGCCCGCCCCTTTGGCCCTGAAGGCTACAATACCCTTTTCTCACCCCACCCTTGATGAATACCGCGAGCACTGGCTGCGCGCGGCCCAAACTGGAGGACAAGATGATGGACTATGATGATCGCCGCCAAAGGGAGGCCATGGTTGAAACCTGCCGCAAGATGAACGCAAGCGGCATCAATCAGGGAACTGCCGGAAATGTCTCGATCCGCAACCCCACCGGCTTCCTGATCACCCCGACCTCACTACCCTATGACGAGATGAAACCCGACAATCTCGTGCAGATGAATTTTGACGGCACCTATGAAGGCCGCCGTCGCCCGTCGTCCGAATGGCGCTTTCATCGCGATATCCTGGCCGCGCGCGATGACATCGACGTCGTGCTGCATTGCCACTCCGTCTACGCGACGACGCTCGCCTGCCATCACAAGACGATCCCGAGCTTCCACTACATGACGGGCGTTGCGGGTGGCACCACGATCCGCTGCGCGAAGTACGCGACATTCGGCACGCAGGCTTTGTCCGACAATGCGCTTGAAGCACTTCAGGATCGCCTCGCCTGCCTGCTTGGCCAGCACGGCCAGATCTCGCTGGGCAGGACCCTGCCATCCGCATTGGCGCTCGCCATCGAGGTCGAGACGCTTTCGCGGCTCTACGTGCAAGCCCTGACGCTCGGCGAACCGCCGGTCCTGCCGGACGAGGAGATGGCGCGCGTGCTGCAGCAGATGAAGAATATGAGCTATGGCCAGGCGCCGGATCTCGACGGCGTCAATGACATTGCGCGGCCAAAGCAAGCCTGATCGCTACTGTGCCGATCTTTTCAGCGAACCAGGTCATCAGGCCGCGTTGCAGGCGGCCTTACCACTCCAGTTGACGCACGCCGTCAATCGCATCGCGCCCTTTCCGAATCGCAAAGGCCGGCGCTTCCGCGGCGCGGCTCAGGATATAACGTACGCCATGTACCGGTGAGCGATCTTCCGGCGGCTCAGGCACATAAAGCGCCTGCTCCTGCAAATCCTGCGGGGGCTGATCCGCCTCGGAAAGTCCGACGATCATAGGATCGCGCGTATCGCATTGCGGCATGCAACGGTCGAACTGCGTGACATCCGAGGAGGCTACAGTTTTAACACTCGTAACTTTGGCATGGGCTGCAACGCGCTTTACCGGCGTGCTGGCTTTCGCAGCCGCCGACTTGTTCGCGGTAGCCGGTCTGAAGATCGGCGTTGGCAACACAGCCGGGCTCGCATCAACGGCCGATTGAAGATCATTCGCTGTCGCAAAGTTCCTGGCATCGGCAACTTCAATAGCGCCGCGCCCGGTGACATCGACCGACGACATCAGCGGCGCTTCCGCCTCCGTGCGGGCAACCGCATAAAGTCCTGCGACCGTCACTCCGCAGACGAAGAGGCCGACGCCAACTTTTCGGGCCAGCTCGCCTGCGGCACCAGGCACTTTGGTTTGCTGCATGCTCATTGCTCTCTCCATTCGACATTTGTCTGAAGTGAGAGTTCACACCACAATTGCGGCACCCCTTTTGCCGAAAAGTGGCCGAGAGCAGGCGAATTGCAAAGAAATGTTGTAGGCGCGCCTAGGTCTGGCGCATTTGCTTAGGACGACCGGCCCTGCCTCATATTGGCGCGGTCGGAAACACTGAAGCCCAGCCGCTCCGAAATCTCGCTCACGGCGCGAAGAAGGCTGTCGAGATAGCTTTCCCGGTTTCGCAAGCCGTCCTCTTTCGGCGCCACCAGACAAAGCGTGGCAATGCATCGCCCGTCTTCCTGCTTGATCGGCGCAGCGAAGCAATGGGTAAAGTTTTCCACTTCGCTATTGAAGGTGAAATAGCCGTCGATCGAGGCTTGACGAACTTCGCCGATGAAACGGCTCGGGTCGAGCTGCTTGCCATTGGGCAGAACGAAATCCTCCGGCGGGATGAAATCGAGTATTTCGGCATCGCTGAGATGGGAAACCAGCAAACGGCCGGATGCCGTCCACGGAATTGAAACGAGCTCGCCGACATTCGAGGAAATGCGGAACGGACGGATCCCCTCGCGCATCATCGCGACGGTGTATTTGTTGCCTTCCAGCATGCACATCTGCGCCGTTTCGCGTGTTTCCTCGGCAAGCCGGGTCAACAGGGTGTCAGACTCGCGCATCAGGTCGAACTGATCCGCATAGGCGGTCCCGAGAAAATAGAGCTTGCGGCCAAGAAAGACCCGGCCGTCACCGCCCTGGTAATCGAGCATGCCGTGGCGCAGGAGAAGATTGACGAGTTCATAGATCGACGAGCGCGGCGCGCCGATCTCGACCGCGATTTCGTTCGGCCGCATCGGCTGGCGCCTGGTGCGCAGAAACTCAAGAATCTCAAAGGCACGATCAAGGCCGCGCGTCCGTCGCGATACGATATCGTCTGGGCCTTCAGCCATCAAACATGCTCCATTTCCGGGGAATAGGCGCGACCGTGACAGTCGCGCCCCAACAACTCAACCTCTATCGGCGCGATAGGCGACGCAATCGACTTCCACCTTGCAATCGACCATCATCCGGGACTGAACACAAGCGCGTGCCGGCGGGTTCTTACCGAAATACTCCGCATAGACGCCGTTGAAGCTCCAGAAGTCGCGAGGATCGTCGAGCCACACGCCGACGCGAACCACATCCTCGATGCCATAGCCGGCCTCATGCAGGATGGCGATCAGGTTTTCAATGGCCTTGCGGGTTTCCGCGATAATACCGCCATCGACGATCTCGCCTTTTTCCATTGCAACCTGGCCGGAAACGTGCAGCCAGCCATTGGCTTCGACCGCGCGGGCAAAAGGCAGGGCTTGCCCGCCGGCTCCGGTTTCGCCGGCACCGTAACGCTTGATAGTCATATGACCTCTCTCTTTTCTTCTGGATTCTATGTGTCAGCAGGCGGCAGCAAGGCCGCCTGTCGTTCAGTTGAAGCTGGACGTCTTCAGGAATTCGGCCAGCCGCTCGGTCTTCGGCCTGACGAACATCTCCTTGGGATCGCCCTCCTCGCCGATAAGGCCCTGGTTCATGAAAATGACCCGCGATGAGACTTCGTAGGCAAAGCGCATCTCGTGGGTGACGAGCAGCATGCTCATGCCATCGGCGGCAAGTCCCTTGATCACCTGCAGCACCTCGCCGACCAATTCGGGGTCGAGCGCAGAGGTCACCTCGTCGAAGAGCATCAGCCGCGGGGTCATGGCAATGGCGCGGGCGATTGCCACACGCTGCTGCTGGCCACCGGAAAGCTGGCCCGGATAGTGATCGGCGCGGGACGCCAGGCCCACGCGGTCGAGCCATTTCTCGGCAACCGCGCGCGCCTCGTCGCGGTGCATCTTCTTGACCTTGATAAGCCCCAGCATGACGTTGCGGGCAGCCGTCATATGCGGGAAGAGATTGAACTGCTGGAAGGCCATGCCGGTTAGAGCCCGCTGGCGGGCGATGTCCTTTTCGCTCTTGCGTCGGCGCGCGCCGCCCGCATCGTCGTAGCCGATCGGCTCGCCCTCGAGCAGGATCCGCCCGCCCTGGAATTCCTCGAGCATGTTGATGCAGCGGAGCATCGTCGTCTTGCCCGAGCCGGAGGAGCCGATGATCGAGATGACCTCGCCTTCCAGCATGGTGCAGTCGACGCCCTTCAGCACCTCGAGCGGGCCGTATTGCTTGCGTAGCCCCTGTATTTCGAGAAGTATCTTGCTCATGATGATCGAGCCCTCACGACGGAACGGCGGTCTTGCGCTCGACATATTTGCCAAGACGCTCGATGCCGTAATTGATGACGAAGTACAAAAGCCCCGCGAAGAAATAGAACTGGAGGCTCATGAAATTACGAGAAATGATCTCCTGCATGCGCAGCAGCAACTCGGCGACGCCGATGACGGAGAGCAGCGTCGAGGCCTTGACCATCTCGGCCGCGGTGTTCACCCAGGCCGGCAGAAACTGGCGCAGCGCCTGCGGCCAAAGCACATAGGCAAAGGTCTGGCGGAAGGTGAGCCCGATCGCCTTTGCCGCTTCGGTCTGCCCCTTCGGGACCGCCTGCAACCCGCCACGCACGATCTCGCCGACATGCGAGGAGCAGAAGATTGCTAGCGCGAAAACACCGGCCTGGAATGGGCCGAGGTCGATTCCAATGGTCGACAGGACATAGTAGCTGGCCAGAACCAGAACCAGGACCGGCGTTCCTCGGATGAAGTCCGTATAGGCTCGCACGAAAAAACGCAGCACCGGATTGCCATAGACGAGGCAAAGCCCGACGAAAACGCCAAGCAGCGAGCCGACAACAATTGCCAGCAGCGAGATGGACACCGTTAAGCCAAGCCCCTTGAGAATGGCGAGACGCGCGATCCAGAGCTGATCGAGAAAAGCGGTAAAATCAGTCATGACATTACCTCGGAACGGCAAGACGGCGCTCGACGACGCGCATCAGCGCGGCCAGCACGACACAGGTGAAGACGTAGAGGCCGGAGGTGACGAGCCATGTCTCGATGACGCGAAAGCTTTCGACATTGATCTTGCGCGCCTCGAAGGTCAGCTCCGGCACAGCGATCGCCGCTGCGAGAGACGTATCCTTGAAGAGCGAGATCACCGTCGATGAAAGCGAGGGCAGCACGTTGCGGAACATCAGTGGTGCAATGATCGAGACGCGGATCTGCATCGGCGTCAGGCCGATGGCGAGACCCGCTTCCGATAGTCCCTTCGGAACGGACAGCAGGCCGGCGCGAAAGACCTCCGCCAGATAGGCGCCCGAATAGATAGACAGTACCGCGATGAAACTCTGGACCTTGCCGATGCGGAAGCCCATCTGCGGCAAGGCGAAATAGGCAAAGAGCACCAACACGAGGATCGGCAGATTGCGGATGATCGTCACGTAAAGCGCCGCGGACCGCCTGACCCAGCCGCTTTTCGCCGTCAGGGCGAAGGCGACGAGTAGGCCGATCAGGGCACCGATCAGAATGGAAATGAAAGCCAGACCGAGGCTGAGCAGCAGACCTTCGAGAAGCTGGTCGAAGCTGCGCCAGACGGCGGCGAAATTGAGCGTATAACCCATGGCGCAATCCTGCAATCAAGGGTGAGGAAAGGACGGAAGGCAACCTTCCGTCCTCGACGATATCACTTGAATTCGACCGGGAAGCCGATCTGCGGCGGTGTCAGATCCTTGCCGAACCACTTCTTGTAGGAGGCGGCATAGAAGTCGAACTCGACGCCGGTCATCGCCTCATGCAGGGCGGTGTTGACGAAGTTAAGCCAGTCCTGGTCACCACGCTTGACGCCGCAGGCATAGGTCTGCGGGTTCCAGCCGTAGCCGGCATCTTTGTAGCGGCCGGGGTTCTGCGTCATGTACCAGGCAAGCGATGACTGGTCGGTGGCAACCGCGTCGGCGCGACCGGATTCTAGCGCCTGATAGATCAGATCGACCGATTCATACTGGTCGACGGTTGCGTCCGGCAGAGCGGCATGCACCATCGCCTCGGCATAGACGTTCTGGAGCACGGAGATCGTGACGGAGGACCCGGCGGCCTTGAGCGCGGTATAATCCGCATATTTGCCATCGGCCTTCAGCATCAGCCCGACGCCCTCGCGATAATAAGGGATGGTGAAGGCGATCTGCTGCGCGCGTTCGCCGGTGACCGTCATGAACTGGCAGGTCAGGTCGACCTTGTCGGTGGTGATGTTCGGGATACGCGCATCGGAAGACTGGTTGACGAATTCGATCTTGTCAGGATCGCCGAACAGCGCCTTGGCGACGATGCGGCCCATGTCGATGTCAAATCCCTGAAGCTTGTCATCGGCGCTCTTGAAGTGCCACGGCGCATTGGTGCTGCCGGTGCCCATGACAAGATGGCCGCGAGCGAGCACTTCGTCGAGCTTGCTTTTGGCCTGCTGGGCGGCGGCGGGCATTGCGGAAATAAGGAAGGCTGTAGCCAACGAAAGCAGGCTGGCGCGGAGTGAGATGGTCATGACGTTCCCCTGTCGGATAGTTGTTTCTGATGTCCAATATTATGGACATATGTCCAGTTTACTGGATTTACGTATTGAGCAACGCGATTTGAGAATTGTCAAGTGTAGGGAGGAGCAGAATCAGTGCGCGTTGATGCAACCGCGCTGGCGCCCATCCATGAGCGCCCTCGGCAACAGCACGAGACACGCTCGGAGCGCGCCGGCTTCAATCGATAGTTCAGAGGTGGTTTGCGGACGACGCGGATTGCATCCGCTTGCCGTCAGGCGGTCTCGCCTTCGATCAGCTCAAAGCCAAGGTCGATGGTTTGCGATGGCGCGTCGTCGAGCACGAGCTGGGCGGCGACCTGCCCTACCGCCACGCGCGGGGTGCGGATGGTCGACAATGGCTGCGGCGTCACCCTGGCCATATCCAGACCGTTGTAACCGAAAATGGCCAGTTGCGACGGAATGGAAATACCGCGCGCCATGCAGTGGAAATAACCACCCAACGCCATATCGTCGTTGGAGAAATAGATGGCGTCGAGGTCCGGCACACGCGCGAGCAGCCTTTCGAGCCCGAGCCGGCCGGCTTCGACCGAAGAGGCACCCGCATGAATTTCACGGGCCGCAAGCGGCTTGCCTTCAGCTTCAAGGGCAGCGCAGAAGGCCGCAAAACGCTTGCCCGCACGCGTGTCGCGCACCAGATCATGGCCGACATAACCGATGCGGCGATAGCCGCGTCGCAGCATGAATTCCGCGCTTGCGCGCGCCGCTGCGGCGTTTGAGAATCCGACCGCGAGATCAAGCGCCGTACCATCGAGGTCGAGCAGTTCCACGACGCGGCAACCGCTCGCGCGCAGCATTTTCGCCGTCCCCTCGCTATGCTCCAGGCCAGCCAGCATGACGGCCGACGGCCGCCAGGCGAGCATGGCCGCGACCATCGCCTCTTCCCTGCCAGGATCGTAGTCGGTCACCGCGAAGACCGATTGATAATGGCTTGCCTCAAGCACGCCGCCCGCACCGCGGAGCACATCCGGAAACACGATATTGGAAAGCGATGGGATGACGAAGGCGACGAGGCGCGATCCTGCCGAGGCGAGCGCTCCGGCAATACGGTTAGGCACATAACCGAGGCGTTCGACCGCCGCCATGACACGGTCGTGCGTCTTCTGGGAAAACGAACCATGATTGCGAAGCACGCGCGAGACCGTGCTTTCACCCACCCCGGCCGCTTCGGCAACCTCCGCAAGCGTGACCGTGGGCTGAGGTTTGACGTTCATGTTCCCTGAAAAATCCATATGCGGTTCCGCATTATAATAGCGCGGAAGCTCGTGTTCCCGTGGCTACTTTCCACTTCCCACTCCTTTAACACAAGATTTTTGGCAGCGCCGCCAAATTTCCATTGGCAGCGCTGCCAAAATGCAGTAACGAGAAATGGCAGCGCTGCCAATTTTAAGGCACGCGGCCGGAAGACGGTTCTGGAGGGACCCCGGCTTTTCCATTCGGAGGAGGACATCATGACATTTCAAGCGCAGGCCGCAGCCCAGGGCGAGCGTGCCGCCAACCTGGTCGAAGACCGTGCATACCGCAAAGTCTTTTGGAGAATCGTGCCCTTTCTGGTGCTTTGCTACATCGTCGCCTATCTCGACCGCGTGAATGTCGGCTTTGCCAAGCTGCAGATGTCGAGCGAACTCGGCCTGTCGGAAGCAGCCTACGGAATCGGCGCCGGCATCTTCTTCATCGGCTATTTCCTGTTTGAAGTCCCAAGCAACGTCATTATGAACAAGGTCGGTGCACGGGTATGGATTGCCCGCATCATGGTGACCTGGGGCATCGTTTCAGCCGCCTTCATGTTCACCACGTCGGAAACCGTCTTCTATATTCTGCGCTTCCTGCTCGGCATTGCCGAAGCCGGCTTCTTCCCGGGCCTGATTTTCTATTTGACCTCATGGTATCCGGCTCGCCATCGCGCCAAGATCATCACGACCTTCATGTCGGCGATCCCCGTATCCGCCATCTTCGGCAATCCGCTGTCCGGTTTCCTCATGGATAGCTTCCACGGAACGCATGGCCTTTCCGGCTGGCAGTGGATGTTCCTGATCGAGGCCGTTCCAGCCGTGTTGCTCGGCGTGCTGGTCTTCTTCTATCTCGATGACAAGATCAGCGATGCCAAATGGCTGGCCGCGGACGAGAAGGCCATCTTGACGGCCAATATCGAGGCTGAAGACCGCGCCAAATCATCCAGCCCGCACGATGTCGCAAGCACCCTGCGCGACGGTCGCGTCTGGCTGATGTGCCTGATCTATTTCTGCTTCGTCCTCGGGCAATACGGCCTGAACTTCTGGATGCCGACCATCGTAAAGGCGAGCGGCGTTGTCGGGAACCTCAATATCGGCCTGGTCTCGGCCATCCCCTATATCTGCACCTTCGTCGTCATGATCGCGCTCGGCCGCTCCGCCGACCGGCATCGCGAACGCCGCTGGCACCTGATCATCCCCGCCTTGATCGCCGCAGTCGGCTTTATCGCCGCCACCGTCAGCACCAGCACGACATTTTCGATCATCGCTCTTTCGCTTGCCGCGGCGGGCGCCATCAGCTGCGCACCCCTGTTCTGGTCGCTGCCGACGGCCTTTCTCGCCGGTACCGGAGCGGCGGCAGGCATCGCCTGGATCAACTCGGTCGGCAATCTCGCTGGCTTCCTCGGCCCGTTTCTGGTTGGCTATCTCAAGGACTTCACCGGCAGCACCTCAGCCGGCATGTATCTCCTGGCGGCGGCGCTCGTCATCGGATCCATCGCCGTGCTGACCGTTCCGGCAAAAAGCGTCAACCGCTAGAATGAATGATCCTCCGGCGCCAGCCGCCGGGGGACCGAACACCCTCAGGACATCGCAAGGATATCGACATGTCATCCTCCGCTGAAAACTCGCAACATCAGCTTGTCGCCGCCGTGATCGGTTTGGGATCCATGGGCCTCGGCATGGCGCGGTCCATGAAGCGCGCCGGCCTCGACGTCGTCGGCTACGACATATCGGCCGCCGCGATCGATCGTTTCGTCAGCGAGGGCGGGCGGGGTGCCGCGAGCCCGGCAGCGGCGGCAAAGGATGCCGATATCGTGGTCTCCGTCGTCGTCAACGGCGCGCAGACCAGGGACGTCCTCTTCGGCGCAAGCAATGTTGCAGGCACCATGAAGCGCGGCGCGGTGTTCATCTCGTCGGCGACCATGGATCCCGCGGTCGCCCGCGATCTGGCGGAGCGTTGCACGGCACTTGGCCTGCATTATCTCGATGCACCGATTTCCGGTGGCGCCGTCAAGGCCGCTAGCGGCGAGCTGACCATCATGGCATCAGGCACCAAGACAGCCTTCGATGCGGCCCGCCCCGCGCTCGACGCTATGGCCGGCAAGGTCTACGAGTTAGGTGACGATGCCGGCACCGGCGCGGCCTTCAAGATGATCAATCAGCTTCTGGCCGGCGTGCATATCGCCGCCGCCTGTGAGGCGATCACCTTCGCGGCCAAGCAGGGTCTCGACCTCGACAAGGTCTATGAGGTGATCACCGCCTCGGCCGGGAATTCCTGGATGTTCGAAAACCGGGTGCCGCACGTTCTCGAGGGAGACTACTCGCCGCGCAGCGCCATCGAGATTTTCGTCAAGGACCTCGGTATCGTGCAGGACATGGCCCGCACCGAACGCTATCCGACCCCGCTCGCCGCCGCCGCGCTGCAGATGTATCTTGCCGCGTCAGGTGCCGGAATGGGACGCGACGACGACGCCTCGCTTGCCCGGCTCTATGCGCAGCTTTCGGGCACGGTTCTGCCGAACACCTGAGCGACGAAACGCGCAAGCAGTAAACGGAGACAATCAGCATGCCCGTCTTTGCGGCCAATCTGACGATGATGTTCAACGAGTGGCAGTTTCTCGACCGTTTCGACGCGGCGGCGGAAGCCGGCTTCACCGCCGTCGAATACCTCTTTCCCTATGAATTCGCGCCGGAAGCAATCGCGGAACGGCTCGAACGCAACGGATTGACCCAGGCGCTCTTCAACATGCCGCCCGGCGATTGGAACGGCGGCGAGCGCGGACTTGCGGCCCTTCCCGATCGCTTCGAGGAGATGAAGTCGAATGTGGAAAATGCGCTCGACTATGCCGAGGCAACCGGCGTCAAGCGCCTGCATCTGATGGCAGGTCTGGCCAAGCCCGACGACGAGACAGCTATCCGCGCCTATCGCCGCTCCGTCGAATATTGTGCCGCACGACTTGCCGAAAAAGAGCTGGATCTGGTGCTGGAGCCAATCAACGGACGCAACATGCCGGGCTACTTCCTCAATGATTTCAATCGTGCACGAGCGCTGATCGGGGAATTGGGCCGACCCAATCTCAAGCTTCAGTTCGACATCTACCATCGGCAGATCATGCATGGCGATGTCGCGATCGCCTTGCGCGAGATGATGCCGATCATCGGCCATATCCAAACCGCGAGCGTACCCTCCAGGCAGGAACCATGTAGCGAGGAGCTCAACGACGCCTTTCTGTTCGCCGAGATCGACCGGCTCGCCTATGAGGGCTTCATCGGCTGCGAATATATTCCGCGAAACCATACGCTCGACGGCCTCGGCTGGTTTGCACCGTTCAAAAGGATAAAGGGATGACACTCTTGCTCGGAGCGATTGCCGACGATTACACCGGTGCGTCGGATCTCGCCAACACGTTCACGAAGAACGGCCTGCGCACGGTGCAGACGATCGGCATCCCCGATCCCGATCTGCCTCTACCGGATGTGGATGCAGTCGTCGTCTCCCTCAAGATCCGCTCGGTTGCAGCGCAGGATGCCGTTTCCGCCGCGAGCAAGGCCGAAGCCTGGCTGCGCGCCCGCGGCGCGATCCATGTCCTCTACAAGATCTGCTCGACCTTCGATTCCACCGACGCCGGCAATATCGGCCCGGTGACGGACGCGTTGCGCAAGGCGGTGGGCGGCGACCCCGTCATCGTCACCCCCGCCTTCCCGGAAACCGGCCGCACCGTCTATGCCGGTCATCTGTTCGTCAACGGCGTGCCGCTCAACGAGAGCCCGTTGAAGGATCATCCGCTCAATCCGATGCACGACGCCAATCTCGTGCGGGTTCTTGCCCGGCAATCCTCCGGTAGCGTCGGGCTCGTCGATCTCGCAACCGTTGCCGGTGGTCCGGACGCTGTTAGCGCAAGGCTTGCCGCTCTTCGAGACACCGGCGTGACAGCCGTCATCGCCGATGCAGTATTTGAAAGCGATCTGGAGACCCTGGGCACCGTTGCGCTGGAAACGCCGCTCTCCACAGGCGCTTCCGGGCTCGGCCTTGGCCTTGCGCGAGCGCTCGTGCGCTCCGGCAGGATCCCGCATCCGGCGCAGGCAACCGAGGATGCAATCGGCCCTGTCGGCGGTCTCGCCGCCATTGTCGCCGGCAGCTGTTCGACGGCAACTCTGCGCCAGCTTGCCGAAGCCGAGCGTTCGATGCCCGTTCTGCGGCTTGACCCCGAAAAATTGCTCTCCGGACCTGACGAGCTTTCATCCGCCATCTCCTGGGCGGGCGACAGGATATTGGCCGGGCCGGTGGTCATCGCCGCAAGCGCCGATCCGCAAGCCGTTGGCCGCGTGCAGGCGCGCTATGGTCGCGAGGCCTCCGGCCATGCCATCGAACATGCCACATCGGTGATTGCCGCCGAACTGGTGTCTCGCGGCGTGCGGCGCCTGATCGTCGCCGGTGGCGAGACATCCGGTGCTGCCGTCGACAAGCTCGGCATTCCCGCTTTCCTGATCGGCCCGGAAATTGCACCCGGCGTGCCCGTTCTCCAAACGGTCGGACATATCAAGGGGAACATGCTGCTTGCCCTGAAATCCGGAAATTTCGGCGGCGACGACTTCTTCACCGCCGCACTTTCCATGATGCATTAGGCAATCGAGGTAGGGACACCATGACCGAAGAAGCGGAACTGCGCGACAAGATCGCCCGCATGGGCGCGCTGCTCTACAATCGTCAGCTGGCCCATGGCAGCGCCGGCAATCTCTCCGTCCGCCTCGACGACGGTTCGATCCTGGTGACGCCCACCAATTCAAGCCTTGGATTTCTGGACGCTGCCAGGATATCCAAGGTTTCTCCCACAGGCGAGCTTCTGGCGGGCGATCCGCCCTCCAAGGAAGCCTTCTTCCATCTTGCTGTCTATGAAGAGCGACCCGCTGCCCGCGCAGTGGTGCATCTTCATTCCACCTATTCGGTGGCCGTCTCCTGCCTGTGCCATGACAATACCGACAATGTGCTGCCGCCGCTGACCGCTTATCACGTCATGCGGGTCGGCAAGCTCCCGCTGCTGAAATACTTCCGGCCGGGAGACAGAGCCCTGGCGGAAGCCGTGCGTCTTGCCGCCCGTGACCATCGCGCCATGCTGCTCGCCAATCACGGACCGATCGTTTCGGGCAAGACATTGGAAGAAGCAATCTACGCCTATGAGGAGCTGGAAGAGACATCCAAGCTCTTCTTCCTATTGGGAGACCGCAAGACGTCCCCCCTTTCTCTCGAAGAGGTTGCCGAACTCAACGCGGCCTTTCCAAGCTGATTTCAGCCCCCGAGAACAAAAAACCTCCCAGCCGAATTTCGGTGAACGGCCTATTCACGCCATGTTCACCTGCAAAGAGTCATTGTGGAAACACTCGATTAACCGAGTCGAAGATTTGCATTTCAAGACGCATCGCGTCGGAGGTGATCATGATGAAGAAGACAATTCTCACGGTTTTGCTCGCAGCTACGGTCGCCGGCAGCGTGTTGGCCCCAGCCGGCTTTGCCCAGGCCCAAGAGTATGGTCGGTACCGCGATTGGAACGATGGCCCGCGCCGACATCATCACCATAATGGCGGTGCCATCGCTGGCGGCGTAGCAGCCGGGCTTATCGGCGGCTTGATCGGCGGCGCGATCGTCAATGGTGGCGGCGGTGGCTATGGTTATGCAGCTCCTCCCCCCCCTCCGCCGAGATGCTGGAGTGAAAGCCGTCCGGTTCAAAACGAATATGACGACGGCTGGCATTACGAGCGGATGCGCGTCTGCGATTAAAGACCTCGAATCTTAACGTCTAAACATGAGGCGCCGACACCATCGGCGCCTTTGTCGTTTGCAGCCGCTCGTCCCTCAGCGGCTCGTGGGATCACTACCGCGCCGGACGAACGGGGATTGTCCCGTCAGCTCGGTCAGCGCCCGAAACAGGAAGCGTGTTTCGAGCAGATTGAATATTCTCAAAAGAGTTTCCACCGCGTCGATCGGCTTTACAAGAAAGTCCTTGGCGCCGAGCGACAGAGCCCTGCGCCGGGTTTCGATCGAAATATCGGCCGTTAGCACGACGATGGGGATAAAGGACGTCGGCCCCGTCAGCCGGGAAAAGGCGTCCAGAAGCGCAAAACCGTCGATATGGGGCATCATCAGGTCAAGCAGGATGATATCCGGGCTGATCTCGTTGAAAAGCCGGACGGCCTCCCTGGGATCGGTCGTCGTCGTCACCTTCTTGAAGCCTTCACGGCGCAACAGTCGCTCCAGAAGAGCGACATTGGCGGCCTCGTCGTCGATGACCAGTACGCTCGCTTCGGCGGCGATATCGATTTGCGGGTTCATTGCGCCATAACCTCATCGAGCGTCTGAAGGAACTGTCTTATGTCGAGCGGCTTCGCAAGAAAGCGCGTTGCCCCCTTCTGCAGCGCACCCTGCCGCGTCGCTTCCGTCGCATCGGCACTGATGACGATCACCGGTATGGCCCGCGTCTCACTATCAGCCCTTAGACTTTTCAATACCTCCAGGCCACTGATATCCGGCAGATTGATGTCGAGCAGGATGAGATTTGGTTGATGCTCGCGCGCAAGCGTCAATCCGACACCGCCCAGCATGGCCGGAATGACCTTGGCGCTGCAATACCGCGACATCACGTTTTCGATCAGGTTCAGGCTGGCGGGATTGTCCTCGACACAGAGGACGACATCCAGTTCACGCTTGCCCGCGAGAGGAGCCGGAGACTCAGCCGCAATACGCGGTATGACCGACGAAGACGACGCCGCCGGCGCAAAGACGGTGAACGTCGTGCCCTCCGTACCGGTAGAACCAAGCTCCAGCTTTCCGCCCATCGCCTGCATCAGATGCTGAGACAAGGCGAGCCCCAATCCGGTCCCCGACGTGGCGTTGCTGTCGGCGCCGAGACGCTCGAAAGGCTGGAATAGCCGCTCCCTCTTGTTCGGAGCGATACCGAAACCAGTATCGCTAATGTCGATGGCAAGCATATCGCCGTCCACAAGCCGGGTGGACACATGCAGCGTTCCTCCTTCGCGATTGAATTTTATCGCGTTGGACAGAAGGTTCAGAAGCACCTGGAGGAAACGTCTACGATCGATAGTGACAGCGGCGCCGGCGGCATGATCGATCTCGACGACAATGCCGACCTTGCGAGGCGCGGCCAGCGGGCGGGCAAGGTCCACGGCCTCCCCAACGATCTCGCCGGCGTCCAGCGTTTCGATATAGAGCTCCATCCGCCCGGCATCGATGCGGGCTAGGTCGAGCAAATCGTCGAGCAAGCTGAGAAGATGCCGGCCGGCCCTCAGAATCTGGGCCAGGCTCGCCTGCGTCTCGGGCTCGTTCAGATCCATTTCCAAAATCTGGGCAAAGCCGAGAATGGAATTGAGAGGCGTCCTAAACTCGTGGCTCAAGCGCGAGTGAAAGGCGCTTCTGGCTTCGCTCGCCTGCTCGGCCTTGTATCGGGCGGCCAGCAACTCCTCTTCGTTGCGTTTGCGATCGGTGATATCGCGGGTGATCTTCGAAAAGCCCCGCGGATTGCCGTTCTCGTCGTGCAGCGCGGTGACCACGACATTGGCCCAGAAACGCGAGCCGTCCTTGCGCACTCGCCACCCCTCGTCTTCGACGCGGCCATCGGCCTGCGCCCGCTCAAGCTCTTGGCTTGGCAGCGTATCGCGAACCTCTTGCGGATAAAATCGCGAGAAATGCTCGCCGATAATCTCGTCGGCCGTATATCCCTTGATCCGCTCGGCGCCCGAATTCCAGCTCACCACCCGCCCCTGCTGGTCGAGCCCGAAAATTCCATAGTCGTGGACGCCATCGACGAGGAGACGGAAGCGTTCCTCGCTTTCGCGAAGCGCGTTTTCGCGTTGCTTGAGGAGAAGGCTTGCCTCCTGAAGCGCTCGCGAGAGCGCACCGAGTTCGTCGCGCGCATGTTCTCCCGATGTCACCGGCTGCCCCATCGCCAGAAGACGCGCCGTCTTTTGCAGCGAGGCAACCCGCCGGACGATGCCGTTCGACATCAGAATGATCGCCACGACACAGCCGACCAGACCGACGATCGCGCCGATGATCGTGATCCACTGGGCTCTGTCTCGGATGGCATCGGCTTGCTTCGTCCGCTCCTGAAGAAGAGCATCCTCGCGCTCGCGCATCTGCTGAATGCGGGCGCGCAGCTCATCCAGCACCACCTTGTTGTCCACCAACGTGCGGCGCATGTCGTCATTGATCGACTGATTGCTCCCGCGGCCCTTTTCCAACAGATCGTTGAGGCCAGCAAGCTTCTGGAAGACAAGCGGCTCCATGCCGTCGAGGCGGGCGCGCTGCTCGGCGTCGGTTATCAATGGCCGCATTGCGGCAAAGACGCTGGGGAGTTCGGCATTGGCCTTTTCGAAGGGCTGAAGAAACGCGGCGTCTCCGGTCAGCAGGTAGCCGCGAACACCCGAGGCGCCCTCGGCCAAAAGTGCATGCAGCTCCAGAATGTCGGACTGGATGGCGAAGGTCACGCGCACATAATCTTCGGCGCGGCGGCTTTCCCGATCGGCCAGGAACGCGGATCCAAGAGCGATCAGCAGGCAGATCAATGGAAGAGCGATCACGATCACTCCCTTGCGAGCAAGGGGCTGATCGAGGAAGCGAAGGGACAGGCCCGTCTTGTCGGTCATGTCGCCACTCGTCAAAGCTCGTTCTTTCGCAGCAGACCCGCCTGGATCGCCAGAACCGCCGCCTGCGTGCGATCAGTGACGCCGAGCTTGCTCAGGATGCGCTCGACATGCACCTTCACCGTCCCCGGTGAAATCGACAGCGCTCGCGCGATGCCCTTGTTGGTTTCGCCAGTGGTCAGGCTACAGAGAATTTCGCGCTCCCGGTTCGTCAGTCTCTCAATGACCATCTCTGCCGGCGATTCTCGGTCTATCCTCGCCAGCATCTTGCGCATCAGATCCGCGTCAAAAAACGCCTGTCCATCCAACACGATATCAATGGTGCGCAGCAGGCTCTCGCGGCTGACATCCTTGAGGAGATAACCGCTCGCCCCAACCTTGATCGCCGCACTGAGGTAGTCGATGCTCTCATGCATGGTGAGCATGACGATCTTGGTGTCCGGAGCGATTTTCCGGATTTCCGCGGCAGCCCCGAGACCATCGAGCG
The DNA here is from genome assembly GCF_000696095.1 of Rhizobium rhizogenes NBRC 13257. Classification (GTDB taxonomy): domain Bacteria; phylum Pseudomonadota; class Alphaproteobacteria; order Rhizobiales; family Rhizobiaceae; genus Rhizobium; species Rhizobium rhizogenes. Next base: position 120,606 of record NZ_BAYX01000011.1, read on the forward strand.
GCGTCATGCGAATATCGAGGAGGATGAGATCTGGACGCAAGCGATCGCACAACTCGACCGCCTCCAGCCCATTCTTTGCCTGTCCGACGATGTCCAGGTTCTCCGATGTCGCAAGAACGGCGGCAATCCCCGAGCGCGCGAGATCATGGTCGTCGGCGATGACGATCGATGCAGTCTTCATGGAGACGATTCCCGGTTCAAGTCAGTTGGCACTTCCGCCAGCAGGCGGGTTCCAGCGCCCGGCGCGCTGTCGATCGACAGGGTTCCGCCGACCAGCGCCAGGCGCTCACGCATCGCCGGCAGGCCGACCCCATGTCCCCTCTCCGGCCGATGATCACTAGCGGCAAAGCCGCGCCCATCGTCGGATATCGTCAGCGTGACGATCCCTTCCGCGTTTTCGGCAAGCTCAATGCGAACATGCTTGCAGGCCGCATGTTTTTCAGCATTTGCGAGCGCCTCCTGGGCAACGCGATAAAGGACGATCTCGACGGCGCGCGGGAGCCGTGTGTCGCCAAGCTGATCCGAGAAGGAGACATGTTCGATCCGCATCGAATCCAGTTTCGCCCGGATCGCCGCGGCAAGACCGAGATCATCGAGTTCGGCCGGCCGCAGATCGGCGATGGCAAGCCTGATATCGCCGACACAGCGACGGGCAAGATCGATACAGTTGGTCAGCTTCTGGGCGGTCTGCACGTCAATATCCTGGCCGACCGTTGCTGCTTCCAGATGAAGCAGCAAGCTGACAAGGCTCTGGGCGACACCGTCATGAAGATCATAGGCAACGCGGGCGCGTTCTTTTTCCTGGGCGCCGATCATCTCGCCGACCAGATGGGCAAGCATGGCCTCGCGGCTCCGCAGCGCCTCTGTGAAGGTTTCACGCTCCTGCCGGCGCCTCTTGTCGTTGAGAGCCGCCAGAAGCTGGTCGGCAACGATTTTCAGCGTTTGCTGGTCGTCATCGGTCGTCAGGGCCTGCATCTCAGGTGCAAGGGACACAGAAATCTCGGGATCGTCTCCCTCGAGGTGGACGGTAAAAACGATTCCCAAGGACGGTTTCGACGCAGCGCGTTCGTAACGAATGGCCTCAGCCGCCGGGTCGCCGGGAAACTCGATCCGCGCGGCGGATGCGCCGCAGAAGGAACAAACAAGGGCAAGCACCTGCCGGGCGGCGATCTCGAAGTCCATCGTGTCGAGAATGGTTCGTGCCTCGACGATCAGCCTCAGGCGTGCGGCTTTTGCTTCGGACTCCCTGTAGAGCCGACGCAGTTCTCTCACGGGAGATTCTAGGTTTTCCACTGTCTCTGGTCTCTGGCACGAGCCGGCGCCTGATGCCCGGTATCGTCTTAGATAGACATTCCGTAAGCCGATGAACATACGCCAACCGGCATATCATTTCACCGCCAACCAGCAGATCGTTTCAGCATTTGAGCGGACTTATCTTCAGGCTACCGGCGATGAGGCCGGAGAAAACAGTCAAAATTGGAGATACCCCCTTATGTATAAACTTGTCATGGTCGCCGCTGTCGCTACTGTCCTGGCTGGCCAGGCAATGGCCGCCGAATGCACGCCGATCACCGAAAAGCAGGTGGAAGGCCTCTTCGACCGCTGGAACACTTCGCTCGCAACGCTAAGCCCGGAAAAGGTCGTCGAGAACTACGCCCCGGACGCGGTTCTCCTGCCGACGCTCTCCAACAAGCCACGCCTGACCCAGGAAGAGCGCAAGACCTATTTCACGGACTTCCTGAAGAAGAAGCCGCAGGGCAAGATCGACAGCCGTACGATCAAGATCGGTTGCGACAAGGTGATCGACACCGGCACCTATACCTTCACGCTTGCCGACGGCACGAAGGTTCCGGCCCGCTACACCTTCACCTACAAGTTCGAACATGGAAAATGGCTGATCACGTCGCATCACTCGTCGGCGATGCCGGAAACCCATAGCTAACACCGACCCACATGACGCGTTCCGATGCGCCTGAAACAGGGCGCATCGGAAATGCACCATTAAAGTCTGAGATCAAACATCAAATCTCCGGCGTCGTCGACAGCACTGCTTCCTTAAGAGCCTGGGAATAGGGATGCTGCGGATTGTCCAGAACAGCCCGCGCCTGCCCTTGCTCGACAATCTCGCCCTTCTTCATGATGACGATGCGGTCGCTGATATAATAGGCGGTCGCCAGATCATGCGTGATGTAGATGATCGATAGGCCCAGATCCCGCTTCAACTGGCTGAAGAGATTGACGATCGCCATGCGGAGCGATGCATCGACCATAGAGACCGGCTCGTCAGCGACCAGAAGCCGCGGTTGCGGTATGAGCGCTCGGGCGATCGCCGTGCGTTGCAGTTGACCGCCGGACAATTCATGCGGGAACCGGCCCTTCACTTCGGCCAAGGTCAGGCCAATATGCGAGAGCGCTGTATCCGCCATGCGCTCGATTTCCTCGCGGCTCGGCCGCTTGCCGTCGGGCGCGAAGCTCCTTGCTGTCTCGAAGAGATAGCGGTCCACCCGTTTCAACGGGTTGAAAGCCTCGAACGGGTTTTGCAGCACCGGCTGGACCTGCCGCATAAAGGCGCGCCGCTCGACCCTGCCGTGAACAGCGACGGGGCTGCCCCGGAAATCCAAGCGTCCTTCACTCGGCGCTGTCTGGCCGAGGATCATCGCCGCAATGGTCGACTTCCCCGAACCGGATTCGCCGACAATCGACAGGATCTCCGGTTCCTCCCCTAGCGTCAGGCTGACGTCATTGACGGCGGTGATATGGCGTCCGCCGAGCAGACCGCCCTGCCGGTAGATCTTGGTGACATGCGAAAGCGAAAGCAGATCCGTCAAATCCGTTCTCCCGTCACCGCAAAGCAGGCCACGCGCCGGTCCGGCTCGACTGTAACCATCGGCGGCACCTCGCGGCTGCAAATATCCATGCGCTTCGGACATCTCGGATGAAAACGACAGCCCTCCGGCGGCATGGCGAGATTGGGCGGCCGCCCTTCAAGCGAAGGCCGGGTGCTTGCGTCGCCGATGCGCGGAAGGCTCGCGACCAGATGCTGTGTGTAAGGATGCAGCGGCAAATGGAAGAGCTTGCGGGTCGGCGCCTCCTCGACCAGGCGGCCGGCATAGACAATACCGATGCGGTCGGAGACGGCGGCGTGTACGCCCATGTCATGAGTGACGAACAGGAAGGAGGAGCCCATATCGCGCTGGATCTCGCGGATCATCGTCAGGACGTCGCGCTGCACGATGACATCGAGGGCCGTCGTCGGCTCGTCGGCGATGATGAATTCCGGCGTCAGGATGGTGGCAAGTGCAATGGTCATGCGCTGGCGCATGCCGCCGGACAATTCGTGAGGATAGGCATCGAGAAGCTGCGGGTCGAGCTTCAGCCGCTGCAGGTGGCTCCCGACCCGGTCGAGGAAAGTAGCCCTGTCGACCTTCATGTGGCGAAAGGCGAAATCCGTGAACGAATGGCGAATGCGCCGAACCGGATTAAGCACGTTCATCGAGCCCTGCATGATGTAGGACAGATGCCGCCACCGAAGCGCCACCCTCGCCTCCGGCGTCATGCCATAAATGTCCTGCGTGCCGCCGTTGAAGTGGAAGGTGACACTGCCCTCGACAACCCTCAACGGCGGACGGATGGCGCCAGCGATGGTCTTGATGAGCGTCGTCTTGCCACTACTCGATTCCCCGGCAACGCCATAGATCTCCCCACGACCGATCGTCAGGCTGATATCGTCGACGGCGCGCACCTCGCGATCGACGCCATAGAGGAAGGCTTTGTAATAGGCTTTGAGGTTCTTGACTTCGACCACAGCGTCCATGACTTAGCCCCCCATCCGGTTCAGCCGGCTGCGCGGATCATTGTATTCGTTCATCGACATCGACAGCAGGAAGAGCGCCGTGAACAGGACGACGATGGCTGCGACCGGTGCCGCGACCCACCACCATACCCCGGCGATCAGCGCCGAATGCGCGTTCGCCCAGTAGATCATCATGCCCATGGTCGGGGTTTCGATATCCGTGAAACCGAGCACCGACAGCGTGATTTCCATGCCGATCGACCAGATCATGTTGTTCATCGTCGTGGCAAAGACGATCGGCAGGACATAGGGCAGATGCTCCTGGACGAGGATCTTGTACATGCTCATGCCGGAATAGACGCTCTGGGTCGTAAATGGCCGGCTCTTGAGGCTGATCGCAACTGAGCGGATCAGGCGCGCGTCGTAGGACCAGCCGAGCGAGGCCATCACCACGATCAGCACGGTCCAGGTCATTCCGTCCTTGAGCACGAAATAGAACAGAATCAGCAGCGGAAACTGCGGAATGACCATGATGCTGTCGTTGATCGCCATCAGCACCCGATCGACCACACCACCGAGGTAACCCGCCACAAGACCGACCACCAGCGAAATGATACGCGACAGAAAGGCCACGCCGATGCCGAAATAGAGCGTGTTCCTGAGAGCTGTCGTAAGCTGCCAGAAGACATCCTGCCCGCGCGAGGTCGTGCCGAGCCAGTAATCGCCGTCAGGCGGCATATCGGGCGGCAGGACATAGATGTCCGAGGGACCGTAGGGCGAAAAATAGGACAGGACTATAAGCCCGACGATCACTGCGAAAAGCAGCAGGCCGCAAAGGAATTCCGCATTCTGGCGGGCGAGGTCGCGAACGATCGTGAACATGCTTTATTCCACCCTGATGCGCGGGTCGATCAGCGGACCCAGAATATCGATGATGAACACGGCGGCAGCGACGCCGGTGATGGACAATGCGCTCAGCCCCAGCACAAGGCTGTAGTCGCCGGCATGCACCGCCGAAATCAGCAGATTTCCGATGCCGGGATAGCCGAAGACGATCTCCGTGATGATCGTCCCGTTGAAGACCGCCCCCAGCGACATGGCAAGGCCGGTAAACTGCGGCACCATGGCATTGCGCGCGATGTACGAGCGCAGGATACGGTTCTTCGGTACGCCACCAAGTTCGGCGAAGGTCACATAGTCCTCGGTGATGATATTGGAGACCAGCGCCCGCATGCCGATCAGCCATCCGCCCGTGCCGACGAGGATCAGCGACAGCGCCGGCAGGATGGAGTGCTTCAGAATGTCGAGAACCAGCGCAAAGGACAGTTGCAGATTGGTGTTCATCTCATATCCGCCGTTGATCGGCAGGATCGGCCAGAGATAGCCGAACAGGATGATCAGCACGAAGGCGAGAATGTAATAGGGGATAGGCTGCATCGCGATGAAGACGAGGCTGACAGCTTTCAGCACCATGCTCTTGCGATAATAGCCCGCAAGCGCGCCGATTGTGTTGCCGAGGATGAAGGTAAACAGCGTCGCAACCGTCATCAGGCCGATCGTCCACGGCAAGGACCGCAGGATGATGGTCGAGACGGGCGTCGGAAAGGCGGAGAGCGAAGGTCCGAGATCACCAGTCGCGAGACGCGTCCAGAAATGCACATATTGCTGCCAGAGCGAACCCTCCATGCCGTAGAGCTCGCGAAGTGACTGGCGCATGAGGTCGACGGCGCGAGGATCGGACTGCCCCATCTGTTGGATGGCGCCGATACTCTGCTCGACGGGATCGATTGGGGTCATATGAGTGATGAAGAAGGTCGCGGAAATACCGAGAAAGACAACGAGCAGGAACTGGCCAAATCGCTTCAATACGAAAATGGGATAGGACGCCATGCCGTCGTTTTCCTTGCTGCTTGCGCTTCATCACTCTTCAAAAAAGGGTCGCCGGACTCGCTTAATGTCCGGCGACAGGTGCCTGACGCGACAGAGCCGCGTCAGGGTTGGGAGGATTTATGGCTGCGCCGGCTTCAGCTTGACCATCATCAGCCGGGAATTCGCCCAATTGGGAACCGGATCGGTATAAGGGTCGGCGATCGTCGGGTAGCCTTTCCAGTAGGTGGTATCCATCGACGTGAACACGTTGTAGGACATCAGTGGAATGGTCGGCATTTCGCGAGCGACAAGCTTCAGATAGTCCTTGCCAAGCTCGATACCCTTCGGATCGTCAGCACTCACCCGACGGATGCTCTCGATGATCTTGTCGAGTTCCGGATTGGACCAGCGCTGCCAGTTGCGGGCCGACTGGTTCTCGCCTTTCTTGGCAACAAAATCCGAATGCCAGCTCTCGAGGAAGAACGACAAGTCCGGATCGCCGCCCCATGTCTCAACGCTCCAGGCGATCGCGCATTGGAAATCGCCTGTTGCCAGCCCCTGCCAGACGGCGGAGGACGGAGCAGCCTTGGAGTCGATGCCGAAGGCAGCCCATTGCTGGGCGATCAGAGTGCCAGCGCGGGTGAAGACCGAGCGCGTATCGCCTTCCACAGTCAGGCGGATCTTGAAAGGCTGGCCGTCCGGCGTCATCCATTTACCGCCGACCTTCTTGAAGCCGGCCTTTTCCAGAAGCTCGGCCGCTGCCTGCGGATCGGGCTTCCACCAGCCATAGCCGAAGGCTGTGCTGATGGCCGCCGGATCGGTCGGAATCTGATCCTTGTACTTGGGCTGCTTGCGCAGCATATCGGCGACCTGCTGGCCGATCGTCGGGTCATAGGGCTTGATCTTGCGCTTGCCGGTATCGACTTCAAAATCTTTAAGCCAATCCTGCAACGGCGCCTGATAATCCTTCATGGCAATGGCCGTCGGCGGAACGCCAAGCGCTGAGAGCGTGGCGGCACCGCGATAGCTCGCCATGTCGACCGCCTTGATATCGATGAGCAGCGCAAGTGCCCAGCGAACATCGGGGTTCTTAAACAGTGGATCCTGCGTGTTGAAGATCACCGCCGGCAGCGTCGGATCGGGATGGGCGAAGGGGAAGCCCGGGAACCAGCTCTCACTCGTCTTGGATTTCTCCTTCAGCGTGAACATGCCTTCCGGCGTGTTATCGTGAATAATATCGAGATTGTGCTCCAGCTGGGCGATCGTGCGTTTATCCGGCGGGCCTGGATCCACGTAAGTGACATATTTCGGCCCCGGCTCGCCAAGGCGGGCAAGCGAGGTGCGCTGCCAATCATCGCGTTTTTCCCAGGTGTACCATTTGCCCTGTGGATCAAAACTTTTCAGCTTGTAGGCGCCGAGCGAGACCGGATTGGCGAAATCGTAGCGCACCGGATCGGCGACTTTTTCAAAGACATGTTTCGGCATGATCCAGGCGCCATTCCACCGTACGGTGAAGATGGCGTGGAACCGCGAATTCGGCTTCTTCAGCTTGAAGACGACGGTATAGGGGTCGGGCGCCTCGACACTGGCGACCTGCACGGAAAAGGCAGCGCTCCAGTTCATGCCTGGATGGTCCATCTGGGTCTTCACCGTATAGACCACGTCATCGGCGGTGAACTCGACGCCGTCGCTCCAGTAGAGCCCCTTGCGCAGCTTCACCGTCATCTGGGTAAAGTCGTCATTATATTGCGGCTTGTCGGCGGCGAGAGAATTGTCCCAGGCCGAACCACCTAGCCCCTGTTCAGGGTCGATGTACCAGAGCGTATCCATCGTCAATTGCTGCAGGCCAGTCGAGACACCACCGCCGCCATTGACCCAGACATTGAACCAGCCGGGATTCTTGATCGTCCCTTCCGGGTTCTCGACAATCAGGGTCTCCTTGCGCGGCAAGGTCGTATATTCCTGTGCCTTGGCCGCCGCGACCAGACCGAACGTGGCCAGCGCGACACCGAAAGCAAGCTTCTTCCACTTCTGCATGATCTCCTCCCTAGTTATCCATCGGACGGCGAGCCAAACAAGGTGAGGCAAGCCGTGACTTTCAAACTCCCTGCGTTAGCCGGACCTTGAGCAATTCATGTCCAAACCGGCTCGCAACAGACCACCGTACCGACATGTATCGTCTCCTCGCGACATGCCGGACGTCATTGCAGACCGGAACGCGTTTACCGCGTCCCGGCAACCAGCTGTCATACCGACAGCCGGATCACGTTATAGGACAGTGGCTTCAGCGTAGCGCGAAGCCGGCCATTCTCGATCTTGGCGTCACCCGTCTTGGCGGGAACGACGGCATTGGGCCGGGACGCCGTGTTGACCGCCTCAAGCTTCTCGTGAACCATCTCGTACTGCTCGATGACGCGCGCGCCGGGGAAACCTTCCAGCCTGGTGTCAAGATCGAGTGCCGAGTCCAGATGGCGGTTCACGGCAAACAGGGTGACCGTATTCCCCGAGGCGTCGTGAACGGCGGAGACATCGAGATAGGGCACGTCGTCGGCCTCGTCGCTGTCGTAGGTCGGGCCGTCGGTGACCAGCCGAAGCGCAAAGCCGCGGCCGTATTTCGAGGCGAAATAGAGCGGATAATAGATGGTCTGCCGCCAGGCAGGACCGCCATCCTCCGTCATAATCGGCGCGATCACATTCACGAGCTGGGCGATGCAGGCGATGCGGACCCGATCGGACCGGCGGATGAACGTGTTCAGAATGCCGCCGACCTGAAGAACGTCCTCGAAATTATAGACGTCTTCGAGGAGGTGCGGCGCATCCGGCCACTCGTCGCGCGCAAGGATGTCCTTGTCCTGCTGGTTCGAGTGATACCAGACGTTCCATTCGTCGAAGGAAATGCCGATGGTCTTCTTCGAGCGTTTCTTCGCCTTGATATAGTCGATCACACCACCGATCGTGCCGATATAGCGATCGAGCTTCTCCGCCTTGGCGAGATAGTTGAGCGTGTTCTTCTCACGATTGGCGAAGTACATGTGCAGCGAGATATGGTCGGCGCTGTCGTAGCACTGTTCCAGAACCTGCGCTTCCCAATCCGGATAGGTCTTCATTTCCGAATTGGACGAACCGCAGACGACCAGCTCCAGCGACTTGTCGAAGCCGCGCATGGCCTTGGCCGTCTCGTCGGCCAGCCGACCATATTCGTAAGCCGATTTGTGACCAACCTGCCACGGACCGTCCATCTCGTTGCCGAGGCACCACAGCTTCACGCCATGGGGATCGGCCCAGCCATGCTTACGGCGCAGGTCCGACCAATAGGTGCCGCCTGGATGATTGCAATATTCAAGGAAGTTGCGTGCGTCATCAAGGCCGCGCGAGCCCAGATTAACGGCCAGCATCGGCTTGGTATTGGCCTTCTTGCACCAGTCGACGAACTCGTTGACGCCGATCTGATTGCTCTCGCGGGTACGCCAGGCAAGATCAAGACGCACAGGACGCTCGGAACGAGGCCCCACCCCGTCTTCCCAATTGTAGGCGGATACGAAATTGCCGCCGGGATAGCGGCAGTAAGGCGAATTCAGCTCGCGGACCAGTTCGATAACGTCCTGACGAAACCCGTGCGCATCCGCAGTCGGATGGCCGGGCTCATAGATGCCCCCGTAGATCGCCCTGCCCAGATGCTCCAGAAACGAGCTGTAGAGCCGATCGTCGATATCGGCAATCCGGAAATCGCGATGGATGACCACTTGCGCCTTCACTGCTATCCTCCCGTATATGTATCAGATATTTCGTTCTTATACCTAGATGCTGATACACTTTTGGCAAGCCGTCAACGCCAATTTATACGCCATCCAAGCTAAAAAATCGTCTCGCACTGCAAAAAATATAGACAAAATTCAGTAAATTCAATGGATTATGCGAAATCGACCATAGACCGTCATTCTATAGGAATGCCGACTATATATCACAATTTGTGATTTGAATTTACGAGAGATCAATCCGCATCAGGATATCGCGGCCGTAATTGCCAAAACCGCGGCCGAATATGTTCACCCCGCCGGTATGGCGGGCATCATCGGCAATGCCGATCCGGAGCCGGATCGAGGAATGTTGGCTGATGGCAAGGTCATCGATGGTGACATCCGAGGCGGCGATGCCGTCGATGAATGTGCCCTTTTTCGAGATCCGCCAGGTCTTGAGCTTGCCGTATTGGGAGCCTTCGAGCTTCCACCAGCCCGGCGTGAAAGCGCCACGCTTGTCGCCGTAATCACCCGGCGACGTCCACATGCCGACGGCAACGCCGTTGACCCAGATGGTGATGTCGGAGGGCCAGTCGGGATTGGTTCCGGGAACTTCGGAAGACAGCTCCATCGAGAACTCAATGGCGTTGACGTTTTTGTTTAAGATCTTGGCGTTGTTGGGGAATTTATATTCCACATGCCCACGTCCGAACCACAGCAAACCGGCCTGCATGCGCTGGGGATCAAGGAAATAGTCGGGAACATCGAGCAGACCGATCACACCCTCGGTGGAGCAAAGCCCACACGGCGCATGGGTCTCGCAGCTCGTATAGAGACCGATCGGCATCGCCACTTCGATCACGTCTTCGTCGTGCTTCAAGGCGGGATCCTCGAAACTGACAAGGATCTCGTCATAAAGCGCGGAGCAGATCTTCTGGTATCCCTTGCGGGCTTTTGCAGCCTTGGTTTCGACCAGGCCAGCCTCTTCCAGAATCATGATTCCGGTCGCAACCGTCGACTGCGGTAGGTCCAAGGCCCGCGCGATTTCATTCACATTCAGCGGGCCTTTGGAGCACAACAACCTGAGCATATCCACGCGCGCAGGCACGGAGAGCGCTCGCAACGCCGCAGCATTCTCACCGGCATAGATCGTTAGAAAGCCGCGTTTCATCGTTTCCTGCGTGCCCCATCAATTACCTTCATTTATATCAGCATTTTTGATTTAACAAGACCATCGATGGATACAGATTGATTTCGCGTCTGGCGGCCTAATCTCCTGCGTGTGGCTGCTGCGGCCCGGCTGACTGCGAGTTACTCGGCGCTCACAATGTCGGCGTCCTGGATCGCGTCAGAATTCTGGCCAAAGTCCTGGGCCACGTCCGCTCCCCCCGCCCAGGCTTCCGCCTGCTGCATCAAGGAGACCATTTCCTTTTTCAATACATGCGATCGCAGGATATCGATCGCGTGATTGGGGTTGGTGCGTGGATTGTAAAAGGTCTCAATATCCTCACCGGCCTCGCGCCTTGCCGTTTCCAGGCGCGCTTTCAATTCGCTCACATCGGCTTTCACCACAAAGTACCGTCTCATCGTTTCGATAAGGCTCCGGTCGCTTTCGTTCGACGTCATCAATTTTCCGTCTCGTTATTGTCGATCCGGCGCATTGATCTGATTCGAATGGCGAAATCTGGATGACGGTGTCGCTTGCAGGAGAGAAACCATGGATAGAGCCAAGCCGGCTATCGGCGATAGCTCTCTCCGCACGGCCGGCATTTATAAGATTTTTATATCTTTCCTCTTCCCGCCGTCTCGAACCTTAATGCGGTTTGGGCGCATATTGACATTAGAGATATCTAAAGGATGATCTCCATGCCGGGAAGAAACGAAAGGCGCCTTCTTTGAAGGTGCCTTCGGTCCATTTCGGTGTTCCACAAGAACAATCAAGGATCAACGATCGATGATGGACATTCTTCTTATCGGGATCGGCGTTTTATTTTTCATTCTGTGCATCGCTTATACCAAAGCCTGCGATAGCCTCTAGTCGGAGAGACACCAATGCTCCTGGATTATATTCTCGGCGGCGGCGTGACTATCTTCCTCACCGCCTACCTGATCTACGCCCTCATTCGCCCTGAGCGCTTTTAATTTTTAGCGCCAGATAGGGAAAGTTACCCCCATGACCTTCAATGGATGGCTTCAGATCCTGATCTATATCGGGATCCTTCTTTTGCTCGTCAAACCGCTCGGCGGTTACATGACGCGTGTCTTCACGGGCGAGCGCACACTTCTCTCCTACGTCCTCGGTCCGCTGGAACGGGGGCTTTATCGCATTGCGGGAACGGATGAGCGCGAGGAGCAGCACTGGACGACCTATTCGATCTCCATGCTGCTGTTCAGCCTCGCCGGCTTCCTAATGCTCTATTTCCTTCAGCGGTTCCAGGCGAGCCTGCCCTACAATCCCGCGGGCATGTCCTCGATCGGCCCTGAGCTTTCGTTCAACAACGCCGCCAGCTTCGTGACCAACACCAACTGGCAGAACTACGGCGGCGAAAGCACGATGTCCTATCTCGTGCAGATGGCCGGCTTCACCGTCCAGAATTTCGTCTCTGCCGCGACCGGCATAGCGCTTGCCATCGCGCTGATCCGCGCCTTTTCGCGCGCCTCCGGCAAGGCGATCGGCAACTTCTGGGTCGATCTGACCCGGGCAACACTTTATGTCCTGCTACCTGCCTGCATCGTCATGACATTGGTCTTCGTCTATCTCGGCGTGCCGCAGACGCTCGGACCCTATGTCAACGCCACGACGCTCGAAGGCGCGCAGCAGACGATTGCCGTCGGCCCGGTTGCCTCGCAGCTCGCGATCAAGATGCTCGGCACCAATGGCGGCGGCTTCTTCAACGCCAACTCCGCTCACCCCTTCGAAAATCCGGACGCGATCTCCAATCTGATCCAGATGCTGGCGATCTTTGCCATCGGCGCAGCACTCACCAACGTCTTCGGACGCATGGTCGGCAACCAGCGTCAGGGCTGGGCCATCCTCGCCGCGATGGGTACGCTCTTCATCGCCGGTGTCATCGTCACCTATTGGGCTGAAGCTGCCGGCAATCCGCTGGTGCATGCGCTCGGCGTCCAGGGCGGCAATATGGAAGGCAAGGAAGTCCGCTTCGGCATCACCATGTCGTCGCTCTTCGCGGTCATCACCACGGCGGCCTCCTGCGGCGCGGTCAACGGCATGCTCGGCAGCTTCACGGCGATTGGCGGCATGATCCCGTTGATCAACCTGCAGCTCGGCGAAGTCATCGTCGGCGGTGTCGGCGCCGGTTTCTACGGCATCCTGATGTTCGTCATCATTGCCATCTTCGTCGCCGGCCTGATGGTCGGGCGTACACCGGAATATCTCGGCAAGAAGATCGAGGCCAAGGAAGTGAAGATGGCGATGCTCGCCGTACTTTGCCTGCCGGCCGGCATGTTAATCTTTACGGCGATCTCCGTTGTTCTGCCCAGCGCAGTTGCCTCGATTGGCAATCCAGGCCCGCATGGCTTCTCGGAAATCCTCTACGCCTACAGCTCAGCGGCGGCGAATAACGGCTCGGCCTTCGCCGGTCTCTCCGCCAACACGACCTGGTACAACATCACGCTTGGTGTCGTCATGCTGATCGGCCGCTTCCTGGTCATCGTTCCCGCGCTCGCCATTGCCGGTTCGCTGATCGCCAAGAAGACGGTTCCCGCTTCGGCCGGCACCTTCCCAACGGATGGTCCGCTGTTCGTAGGCCTACTGGTGGGCACGATCCTGATCGTCGGCGGCCTGACCTTCTTCCCGGCGCTCGCGCTCGGCCCCATCGTCGAGCATCTGTCGATGATCGCCGGCCAGGCCTTCTGAGGAACATAGCAATGACGCAGCCACTCATGCCCAGGCTTCGAAAGCTCATCGATCCACGCCCCTCAGACAGGGGGCGTGGCCCGGCCCGAACGGCCTGCGCTTCCGATGCCATTTTGGTGGCGATGGTCACGCTGCTCCTTGGCCTTGTGGTCTTCGGTTTCTTACTTGGCTGACCGGGCAATCCCGGTCTGCCGTTTCCCTCTTCACGCTGGAGTCTCTTATGAGCCAGTTAAAATCCGCGAGTATTTTGGATTCTCGCATCCTCGTTCCGGCCGTGGGCGCCGCTTTCCAAAAGCTGAACCCGCGGACGCTTGCCAAGAACCCCGTCATGTTCGTGGTCGCCGTCGTCTCGGCGCTGACCACCGTGCTCTTCCTGCGCGATCTCCTGACCGGCGGCGGCAATCTCGGCTTCTCCCTCCAGATCAATATCTGGCTCTGGTTCACCGTGCTGTTTGCCAACTTCGCCGAAGCCGTTGCTGAGGGCCGCGGCAAGGCGCAAGCCGAGTCGCTGCGCAAATCGCGCACCGAGACCCAGGCAAAGCTTCTCTCCGGCAATAGCCGCACCGATTATAAGATGGTGCCCGGTACCAGCCTGAAAGTCGGCGATGTCGTGCTGGTCGAAGCCGGCGACATCATCCCCTCCGATGGCGAAGTCATCGAAGGCGTGGCCTCGGTCAACGAAGCGGCGATCACCGGTGAATCTGCCCCGGTCATCCGCGAATCCGGCGGCGACCGCTCGGCTGTCACCGGCGGCACGCAGGTGCTCTCCGATGAGATCCGCGTTCGCATCACGGCCGCTGCCGGCTCGACCTTCATCGATCGCATGATCGCGCTCGTCGAAGGCGCGGAGCGTCAGAAGACCCCGAACGAGATCGCGCTCAACATCCTGCTCGCCGGCATGACGCTGATCTTCGTGCTCGCCACGGTGACCATCCCGAGCTTTGCAGCTTACGCCGGCGGCTCGATCCCGACCGTCGTCCTCGTCGCTCTATTCGTAACGCTGATCCCGACCACCATCGGCGCGTTGCTGTCGGCCATCGGTATCGCCGGCATGGACCGCCTGGTACGCTTCAACGTGCTCGCCATGTCTGGTCGTGCCGTCGAAGCTGCCGGCGACGTCGACACGCTGCTGCTCGACAAGACCGGCACGATTACCCTCGGCAACCGCCAGGCCACCTCCTTCCGCCCGGTCAAGGGCGTGACGGAGCAGGATCTGGCCGATGCGGCACAGCTCGCCTCGCTCGCCGACGAAACGCCCGAGGGACGCTCCATTGTCGTGCTCGCTAAGGAAAAATATGCGATCCGTGGCCGCGACATGACCAGCCTGAAGGCCACTTTCGTGCCCTTCACTGCCCAGACCCGCATGAGTGGCGTCGATGTCGAAGGCTCGTCTATCCGCAAGGGCGCAGTGGACGCGGTGTTGGCCTATGTCAACGGCAGCGCCGCTACTGCCTCCAGCACCGGCGCGACGGTGATCTCGCGCACCAGCAGCGAGACCGTCCGCGAACTGCAAGCGATTTCGGACGAAATCTCCAAGGCCGGCGGCACGCCGCTTGCCGTTGCCCGCGACGGTCGCCTGCTTGGCGTCATCCAGCTCAAGGACATCGTCAAGGGCGGGATCCGCGAGCGTTTCGCCGAACTGCGCCGCATGGGCATCCGCACGGTGATGATCACTGGCGACAACCCGCTGACAGCCGCAGCCATCGCCGCGGAAGCCGGCGTGGACGATTTCCTCGCCCAGGCAACGCCGGAAATGAAGCTGGCGCTGATGCGCGAGGAGCAGGCCAAGGGCAAGCTCGTCGCCATGTGCGGTGACGGCACCAACGACGCCCCGGCGCTTGCCCAGGCCGACGTTGGCGTCGCCATGAACACCGGCACGGTGGCCGCCCGCGAGGCCGGCAACATGGTCGACCTCGACAGCGACCCGACCAAGCTCATTGAGATCGTCGAGATCGGCAAGCAATTGCTGATGACCCGCGGCGCGCTCACCACCTTCTCGATCGCCAACGACATCGCCAAGTATTTCGCCATCATCCCGGCGATGTTCATCGCGTTCTATCCGCAGTTGAAGATGCTGAACGTCATGGGGCTGGCGACGCCGCAGAGCGCCATCCTTTCCGCCATCATCTTCAACGCGCTGATCATCATTGCCCTGATCCCGCTGTCGCTGAAGGGCGTTCGCTATCGTCCGATCGGCGCCGGTGCCCTGCTCAGCCGCAATCTTCTGATCTACGGCCTAGGCGGCATTATCGTGCCCTTCATCGGCATCAAGGCCATCGATATGGCGATCACCGCCATCGGCCTGGTCTAAGGAGTCTTTCCCATGCTGAAACTAATCCGACCGGCCATCGTCATGATCGTGGTCACCACAGCCGTCACCGGCCTTGCCTATCCGCTTGCCATGACAGGGATCGCCCAGGCGCTCTTCCCGCATCAGGCAAACGGCAGCCTCGTGGAGAAGGACGGCAAGGTGATCGGCTCCAGCCTCATCGGCCAGAGCTTCACCGCCGACCGCTACTTCCACGGCCGTCCGTCGGCGACGACAGGTGCAGACCCGAACGACGCAACCAAAACAGTTGCCGCACCCTACAACGCCTCCAATTCCATGGGCTCCAATCTCGGTCCGACCAGTTCGAGCCTGATGACCCGTATCAAGGGCGATGTCGCAACGTTGCAGGCGCAGAACCCGAATGCGCCGGTTCCGATCGATCTGGTCACGACGTCCGGCAGCGGCCTCGATCCGCATATCTCGCCGGAGGATGCCTATTTCCAGATCCCGCGCGTCGCCAAGGCGCGCGGCCTGGATGAGGCCAAGCTCCGCGCGATCGTCGACGCTGCCGTCGAGCCTCGCGAACTCGGTGTTTTCGGCGAGCCCGTCGTCAACGTCCTGGCATTGAACCAGGCGTTGGATGCTTCTATGACTCAATAAGACCAAGAGGTTGAGGCGGCCATCACTGCCTCGACCATCGCCCGTCGAGAAAGACCGATCGATGCCAGATGATAGCCGCGACACGCTGAACAGGCCCTCTCCCGACGCGCTTCTGGAGAAGGCACGGCAGGAAACGCGTGGCCGTCTGAAGATCTTTCTGGGTGCGGCGCCCGGCGTCGGCAAGACCTACGAAATGCTGCTTTCCGGCAAGGCCAAGATTGCCGACGGTGTCGATGTCGTCGTTGGCGTAGTCGAGACCCACGGCCGGCGCGAGACGCAGGCCTTGCTCGAAGGCTACGAGATCGTTCCCCGCGTCAATGTCGACTACAAGGGCCGCGCACTCGACGAGATGGACCTCGATGCCATTCTCAAACGCGGGCCTGGCCTCGTGCTCGTCGATGAACTCGCCCATTCCAATGCTCATGGCAGCCGCCATCCAAAGCGCTATCTCGACGTCAAGGAGCTGCTCGATCGCGGCATCGACGTCTATACGACGCTGAACATCCAGCATGTCGAAAGCCTGAACGATGTCGTGTCGCAGATCACCCGCGTCCGCGTCCGTGAAACCGTGCCGGATTCGATCATCGATTTGGCCGACGATGTCGAGATCATCGACCTGACACCCGACGACCTGATCAAGCGCCTGCACGACGGCAAGGTCTATGTGTCGCGGACGGCCGAGCGAGCGCTGACCAACTATTTCACCCCCGGCAATCTGACGGCGCTGCGCGAACTGGCGCTGCGACGCACGGCGCAGCGGGTCGACGACCAGCTTCTGACCCATATGCAGGCGCATGCGATACCCGGTCCTTGGGCTGCGGGCGAGCGCGTGCTGGTCTCCATCGATCACCATCCGCGTTCCGCGTCGCTGGTGCGCTATGCCGCCCGCATGGCCTCGCGCCTGCGGGCGCCCTGGGCGGCCGTCTATGTCGAAACCAACCGGGCGATCAGCCTAACCGAGGCGCAGCGTGATACCATCGCCGCGACACTTAGGCTTGCCGAGCAGCTTGGCGGCGAGGCCATCACCATTCCCGGCCGCGAGGTTGCCGAAGAGCTGCTCCGCCATTCCGCCAGCAACAATGTCACGCACATCGTCATCGGGTCGCCGAAGGTCGGTACCTGGCGGGATTGGTCCAGGGCTTCGGTCTCCTACGAATTGATCCGCAAGGCCGGCGACATCAGCGTTCATGTCATCTCCGGTAGCGATGCTGAGGCGTCGCCGGCGAGCCGCGGCGTCAAATCGGCGCCCGCGCCGACCCCATTCCAGTTGCGTGGCTATATCCTTGCGACACTCTATGTCGCCGTCGCGCTCGGTGTCTGCGTCATTCTCGATCAAGTGCTCGACGTCCGAAACCTGGCGCTGGTATTCCTGATGGCTGTGCTGGCGACCGCCGTCACCCAAGGCTTGCGGCCGGCGCTCTATTCCTGCCTGCTCGGCGCGCTCGCCTTCAACTTCTTCTTTCTGCCGCCGCGCTACACGCTGACGATCAGCGATCCCGAAAGCGTGCTAGCCTTCTTCTTCTTCCTCGGCGTCGCCATCATCGCCAGCAACCTGACCGCGACCGTGCAGCGCCAGGCGGCATCGGCGCGCCAGCGGGCGCGAACGACCGAAGATCTCTATCTTTTCTCGAAGAAACTCGCCGGCACAGGCACGCTCGACGACGTGCTTTGGGCTACAGCCTTTCAGCTCGCCTCGATGCTGAAGGTGCGCGTGGTGCTGCTTCTACCCGAGGACGGCACGATTGCGGTCAAGGCCGGCTATCCACCTGACGATACGCTCGACGATGCCGATATCGCCGCCGCGCGCTGGGCCTGGGAGCACAATCACGCCGCCGGCCGTGGTGCCGATACGCTGCCGGGCGCCAAGCGCCTCTATGTGCCGTTGCGCACCGGCCGCACCGCCGTCGGCGTCATCGGCCTTGATAGCGACCGCCGTGACGGGCCGCTTTTGACGCCGGAGCAGCAGCGGCTTCTCGATGCCCTCGCCGATCAGGCCGCCCTTGCCATCGAGCGCGTGCAGCTCGTCGCCGATGTCGACCGCGCCAAGCTGGCCGTCGAGGCCGACCGGCTGCGTTCAGCCTTGCTGACCTCGATCTCGCATGACCTGAAAACGCCGCTTGCCGCCATTCTCGGGGCTGCCGGCACCTTGCGCGACTATCTGGAAACCATGTCGCATGAAGACCGCGTCGATCTGCTATCGACGGTGGTCGACGAGTCCGAGCGGCTGAACCGCTTCATCGCCAATCTGCTCGACATGACCAAGATCGAGTCCGGCGCAATGGAGCCGAATTATGCTCTCCACTACGGTGGCGATATCGTCGGCAGTGCGCTTCGGCGTGGCGCGAAAATTCTTGCCCGACATCGCGTCGAGACACAGATGCCGGCCGATCTGCCGATGGTAAAGGTCGATCCCGTGCTCTTTGAGCAGGTGCTGTTCAACCTGCTCGACAATGCCGCCAAATACGCGCCCGAAGAGTCCACCATCCGCCTGGAGGCCTGGGCCGATGTCGACAATGTCGTCTTTCGGATCATGGACGAAGGCCCCGGTATTCCACCCGCCGATCTCGAGCGCGTCTTCGACACCTTCTATCGCGTCCGCAAGGGCGATCAGGTGCGGGCCGGCACGGGCCTCGGCCTTTCCATCTGCCGCGGCTTCATCGAGGCCATGGCCGGTACGATTACCGCGGGCAACCGCACGGACCGCCAGGGCGCGGTCTTCACCATTCGCCTGCCGAAACCAACAGATCTCCCCAAGCTGGATGAATTGAAATGAACACGACAGCCGTCAAGATACTCGTTGTCGATGACGAGCCGCCGATCCGCAAATTGCTGCGTGTCGGCCTGAGCGCCCAGGGCTATCTGGTCAATGAGGCCCCGAATGCCGCAGCAGCAAAACTGTCGGTGGAAGAAGATCGGCCCGACCTGATCATTCTCGACCTCGGCCTGCCCGACAAGCCCGGCCATGACCTGCTGCAGGAATGGCGCGAGGATGGCTTGGAGATACCGGTGGTTATTCTCTCGAGCCGAACCGACGAGGCCGGCATCGTCAAGGCGCTTGAAACCGGCGCCGACGATTATGTCACAAAGCCTTTCGGCGTGAATGAACTCGCCGCGCGCATCCGCGTTGCACTCCGCCACCGCCTGCAGCAGCAGGGCGAAAAGGCGATCTTCCAGACCGGCGGCCTGTCGCTTGATCTCGTCAAGCGCATCGTCAAGGTCGACGGCAAGGAGGTAAAGCTCTCACCGAAGGAATACGACATCCTGCGGGTGCTGGCGCAGCATGCGGGCAAGGTGCTGACGCATCAGTTCCTGTTGAAGCAGGTCTGGGGACCAGCGGCGGATGTGCAATATCTGCGCGTCTATGTCCGCCAGCTCAGACAGAAGATCGAACAGATTCCGGATCAACCGCAATACATCACCACGGAGACCGGCGTCGGCTACCGCCTGCGTGAGCCGGAATGACGCTATGATCCCGTGGCTGCGCACCAGGCAGCGCCTCGTCGTAGAGACCGACGAGGCCAAGTCATGTTCGAATTATCGATGTCCGAGCCCGAGAGTGACCATGGACCTTTCCACCATCATCCTGCCCGAACATGTTTTTGTCGGTCTTTCCGCGCCGACAAAATGGCGGGCGCTGCAGCTTCTGTCGTCGAAGGCGGCAAGTTGCCTCGGCCTGGACGAAGACGCGGTCCTGCAGGCATTGGAGGGACGAGAAAATCTGGGAACGACCGGGATCGGTAACGGCATCGCCGTTCCGCATGCGGCGATTGCCGGAATGACGCGCCCGCGCGGATTGATGGTTCGTTTCGGTCAACCGGTCGACTTCCAGGCGATCGATGATGTGCCGACGGATCTGGCCTTCGTGCTGCTCTTTGGCGAAAACGGCCGCAGCGAGTATCTGAACGTGCTCGCTGCCATCGCCAGGCGGCTCAGAGCGGAAGGTGTGCTGCCGGCCATGCGACAGGCAAAAACCGCCGACGAACTCTACTCGGTTTTCATGTCTGACTCGATTTGATAGCTTGCTAGCTGTCAGCCGCAGTCAAAGCGCAGGAATGTGATTTCACATTCCTTGATTATATGGGATTCCGTTCTATGTATGCGCGCTAAGCGGGAACAATCTTCGTTACTTTATACGACCAAGTTGATAGGGTTTAAGTAACAACGAAGGAGGTCACCCATGCAGACGATAAAGCTTTCCCGGCTTCTCGCCACCGCAGTTCTCATTGGCAGTTTCTCGCTGGCTGGCGCCGTAGCGCCGACATGGGCCGCGGACAAGACGCTTCTCAATGTTTCGTACGATCCGACGCGCGAACTGTACAAGGACTTCAACGCAGCCTTCGCCGCCAAGTGGAAGAAGGATACGGGTGAAACCATCAATATCAAGGCGTCGCATGGCGGCTCGGGTGCGCAGGCTCGCTCGGTCATCGACGGTCTTGATGCCGATGTCGTAACGCTGGCGCTCGAGGGCGACATCGACGCCATCGCCAAGGCCACGAAAAAGATCCCGGCCGACTGGAAGACCAAGTTCCCGAACAACAGCGTTCCCTACACGTCGACGATCGTATTTCTGGTGCGCAAGGGCAATCCGAAGGGCATCAAGGATTGGTCGGATCTGGTCAAGGACGGCGTCGAAGTCATCACGCCGAACCCGAAGACCTCCGGCGGCGCCCGCTGGAACATCCTGGCGGCCTGGGCCTGGGCCAAGCAGGCCAATGGTGGCGATGACGCCAAGGCGCAGGACTATGTCGCCCAGCTTCTGAAGCATGTGCCGGTGCTTGATACCGGTGCCCGCGGCGCGACCACGACCTTCGTCCAGCGCGGCCTCGGCGACGTTCTGCTTGCCTGGGAAAACGAGGCCTATCTGTCGCTCGAAGAACTCGGGCCCGATAAGTTCGAGATCGTAACGCCCACCGTTTCGATCCGTGCCGATCCGCCGGTCGCCGTCGTTGACGGCAATGTCGATACCAAGGGCACCCGCAAGGAAGCAGAGGCTTACCTCAACTACCTCTATTCCGACGAGGGCCAGAAGATCGCGGCCAAGCATTACTACCGGCCGATCAAGCCGGAAGCAGCCGATCCCAAGGATATTGCACGGTTCCCCGCTTTGAAGCTTGCAACCATTGACGATTTTGGTGGATGGTCTCAAGCTCAGCCGAAGTTCTTCGCCGATGGCGGTGTCTTCGACCAGATTTACAAGCCGGGACAATAATTCTGAATGCATGCAATAACCCGCAAACGGTGGCGGTTTCGGCAGCCGAGTGTCATTCCGGGATTCGGATTGGCGCTCGGCGTTACCTTGACTTGGCTCATCCTGATCGTTCTCATCCCGCTCTCGGGATTGCTGTGGAAGAGCAGTTCTCTCGGCTGGTCCCAATTCTGGGCCATTGCACTTGATCAGCGCACGCTCAATGCCTTGCGCATGAGCTTTGGCGGCGCCTTCATCGCGGCGATCGTCAATGCCGTCTTCGGGCTGATCATGGCATGGGTCCTAGTGCGCTACCGCTTTCCCGGCAAGCGCATCATCGACGCCATGGTCGACCTGCCCTTCGCGCTGCCGACCGCCGTTGCCGGTATCGCGCTGACGACGCTTTATGCGCCGAACGGCTGGATCGGGCAGTTTCTGGCACCACTCGGCATCAAGATCGCCTTCACACCCATCGGCATCGTCATCGCACTGATCTTCGTCGGCCTGCCCTTCGTGGTGCGGACGGCGCAGCCGGTCATGGAAGAGATCGACCGCGAAGTCGAAGAGGCCGCGGCAACGCTCGGCGCCAGCCGCTTCCAGACGATCACCCGCGTCCTGCTGCCGGGCCTCGCGCCGGCCGCCCTCACCGGCTTTGCGCTCGCTTTTGCCCGTGCGGCCGGCGAATACGGCTCAGTGATCTTCATCGCCGGCAACAGACCCTATGTCTCGGAAATCGCACCATTGCTCATCGTTATCAAGCTCGAGGAGTATAATTACGCTGCGGCCACAGCGATCGCAACGATGATGCTGATCATTTCCTTCATCATGTTGCTGATCATCAATCTCATTCAATCCTGGAGCAGAAGGAGATACGGCTATGGCGCATGACGCCCCCTCCTCTGCCGACGCGGTTCATTCGGTCATCACCGAGAGCCGGTTCGCGCGCTGGATTTTCGTTGCTATCACGCTTGCCTTCCTGACGCTGATGGTGCTGATGCCGCTCGCCGCCGTCTTCGTCGAGGCCTTCCGCAAGGGGGTCGAACAGTTCTTCAGCTCCTTGGTGGACGAAGAGACCTTCGCCGCTATCCGGCTGTCCTTGATCGTCGCCGGCATCAGCGTACCGCTCAATCTGGTCTGCGGTGTCGCCGCCGCCTGGGCGATCGCCAAGTTCGAATTCAAGGGCAAGGCGTTCCTGACAACGCTGATCGATCTGCCGTTCTCCGTGTCGCCGGTTATCTCGGGCCTGGTCTTCGTGCTGCTGTTCAGCTCGAACAGCACGCTCGGCCCCTGGCTCCAGAGCCATGGCATCCAGATTCTGTTTGCGGTTCCCGGTCTGGTGCTGGCGACGATGTTCGTCACCTTCCCCTTCGTTGCCCGTGAATTGATCCCGCTGATGCAGGAACAGGGAAATGCGGACGAGGAGGCGGCCCTGTCGCTTGGGGCCAATGGCTGGCAGACCTTCTGGCATGTGACGCTGCCCAACATCAAATGGGGTCTGCTTTACGGCGTATTGCTCTGTAATGCCCGTGCCATGGGTGAGTTCGGCGCCGTGTCGGTCGTTTCCGGCCATATCCGCGGCGAAACCAACACCATGCCGCTGCAGGTCGAAATTCTCTATAACGAATATAATTTCTCGGGGGCCTTCGCGGTAGCCACGCTTCTCGCCCTGCTCGCCCTTGTCACACTTGTACTGAAGACGCTGCTGGAATTGCGCTATAGCGATGAGATCGCAGGCAGCCGGCGTCACTGAGGGAATTGTTAATGGAAGTTCGCGTTCAAAACCTCCGCAAGGAATTCGGCCGCTTTCCGGCGCTGCATGATGTCTCGCTGGATATCCGCTCCAGTGAATTGATCGCGCTGCTCGGCCCTTCCGGCTCGGGCAAGACGACGCTTTTGCGTCTGATTGCCGGATTGGAATCGCCGACCGAGGGCCAGATCTTCTTCGGCGATGAAGACGCATCGAGGAAGACAGTGCAGCAGCGCAATATCGGCTTCGTGTTTCAGCACTATGCGCTGTTCCGCCATATGACGGTGCTGGACAATATCGGCTTCGGTCTGAAGGTCCGTTCGGCATCGCGCCGTCCTCCTCGCGCCGAAATCCATCGCCGCGCCGTCGAACTGCTGGAACTGGTGCAGCTCAACGGCCTCGAGAAGCGCTATCCGGCGCAATTGTCCGGCGGCCAGCGGCAGCGCGTCGCGCTTGCCCGCGCCATGGCGGTCGAACCGAACGTGCTGCTTCTCGACGAGCCTTTCGGCGCACTCGACGCGCAGGTGCGCAAGGATCTGCGCAAATGGCTGCGCGAGATCCACGACCGGACCGGGCACACTACTGTTTTCGTGACCCACGATCAGGAAGAGGCGCTGGAACTGGCCGACCGCGTCGTCGTGCTCAACAAGGGCGCGATCGAGCAGGTGGGCACGCCGGACGAGATCTACGACACGCCCAATTCGCCCTTCGTCTACGGCTTCATCGGCCAGTCCAACCGTGTGAAGGTGCGCGTCACCAATGGCGAGATCTGGTTCGAGGATCGTCCGCTAGGCTTGAGCACCCCGCACGAGCCCGACGGCGAGGCCTATCTCTATTTTCGCCCGCACGATATCGAGCTGCATGAGGGCGACGGCGGCTGTATCGCCGGTCTGCTGACCTCCAGCCGCCGCGTTGCCGGCACCCGCCATATCGAAATGAACATCGGCGCGCAGCACGAAACCATCGAAATCGAGCTGTCGCCGGACAAGGCCGACGCGCTTGACCGCAACCGCATCGCCTTCAAGCCGACGCGCTGGAAGCTGTTCCGCAACGTTGATTGAGGTTTTCTAGCCCCTCAATCCTCCGGGTGCCCCGCTGCCGCAAAGCCGCCGCCCTGATAGATGACGGCCGGATCGGTCGGGTCTTCAGGAGCGGTGTTTGCCAATATCTGCTCGCGCCAAGCCGCGGCGCTGTCCTGCGGCTTCCAGCCGAGGAATGCGGCGTTGCGGTTGTCCCACCATTGCTCGTCATTGTTGGAGGCGCCATAGACGATCGTGTGCCCGAGGCGGGATGTCTCAAAGGCGCGGCCGCAGAGCGACAGAAAATCGCGAACGCTGAACCATGTCGCGAGCATGCGCGGATTGCGCGGCTCGGGAAAGCACGAGCCGATCCGCACCGATAGCGTCTCCTGTCCGAATTTATCGAAATATAGGCTCGCCACCGCTTCGCCATAGACTTTCGAGACGCCGTAGAGCGAATCCGGGCGCGTCGGCACGGTGCTGTCGATGCGCTCGTCGCGGCGGTAGTAGCCGATCGTATGGTTGGAGCTGGCAAAGATGATACGCGGCATGCCGGCTTGGCGGGCCGCCTCGTAGAGATTGTAGAGCCCGATGATATTGCCCTGCAGGATCAGATCGAAGGCTTTCTCGGTGGAAACACCGCCAAGATGAATGATGCCGTCGACACCCTGGACCAGCGCATCGACGCCGCTGCGGTCGGCAAGATCGCAGGCAATGAAACGCTCGTTCGGGCGCAGGTCGTCCACCGCAACAATGTCGGAAAGCACGACGTTTTCGGCGATCTCTGAAAGAAGCGGTCTCAGTGCCTGGCCGACACCACCAGCGGCTCCGGTCATCAACAGGGTCTTCAGCATGGGTTTCCTCCCTTATGGGTCTCGTCGAAGCGGAACCTATAAGATGGGCTTTCGTCCGTCATCAACTATCCGTATCGTCCGCGCCTGAAAATCTGGGGATGCGGGATGCCGCGAGGCGCTCGAGCAATACGGACTGAAAGATTGAGGCGGATAGGTCTATTGCCTAGCCTTCGGCGCCACTGTCAGCTCAGACCCATAGGCTTCGCGCAATTCATTCTGCCCCGCGATCCGATCAACCGCCTTATGGAGCAGGATTGACGTATAGCCGTCCTTGAGGCTTCCCTCGATCAAGGTGATATCGGCATTTCCGGGATTGTCCGAGCGTTCGAACCAGTCGACGGAATGGTGCAGAAAATTCATTTCGAACGCCCTGTTGGTAACGCCGTGACCGACGATAATGACATTGTCCCTGCCGTTCTTCGCGTCGTGCATGACGGTCTGAAGGAACAGACGGACCCGCTGCGCCACATCGGCCCGGCTCTCGCCGTCCGGCGGCCGTGCGTAGAACTTTCCGCTATTATTGCGCAGTCTGGCCCATTTTTCGAACTCTTCGGGAAACTTCCGTTTCTGTTCGGCATGATCATAGATTTCGGTAAAGAGGCCGAAATCCTGTTCCCGCAACAGGTAATCCTCGCGGATATCCTCGACCAATGCGTCCGGCAAGGCTTCGAGCAGGGCATCCTTGCTCTGTCGCGTCCTGAGATAGGGCGAGTACCAGATGCTCTGCTTCCGCAATTCAGTAGCCGGCAGTCCCTCGAGATAGGACGCAATCACCCGCCCAGCCTCCAGCGCCTGCCGATAGCCCCACTGCGTCAACGGAACATTGTGATCACCGAACTGCCGGTAGGCCTGGTCGCTGATGTTGCCAAGGGATTCGCCGTGTCGAACGAGAAAAATACGCATCAGCAGTCCGCAATGTCGGATGAGGATTCGAGGCCATCATGGATGGGAAGTGCATTGCGTGCAACGGGTTAGCCCGCCTGCGCCCAGATGATGTCGTGAGCCTTCGCATTTCAGGCCGTTGCGGCACGCGCCTCTGTCTCGGCCCTCAGAGTCTCAAGGCTGACCACGGCCTTGATCGGCAGGTGGTCCGAGGCGACACGCGCCAAGGGTGAATCATGCACTTCGACGGTCGAGATCAGCCCGCGTCGGTTGGCCATGATGCGGTCGAGTGCCAACAGCGGCAGCGTGGACGGGAAGCTTGGCACGGCCGGCGGCAGCGGGCCGAAGGCGGCTTGAAAGGTATTGAGCGACGAGCGGTCGCCGAGCCGCCATTCATTGAGATCGCCGAGCAGGATGGTCGGCGTGTCGTTATCCCGGCTCATCAACTCGACGATCAGGCGCGCCTGCTGAGCGCGGGATCGAAGCAGCAGCCCGAGATGGGCGGCGATGATCCTGAGCACCCCGCCGCGCGCCAGTTCGATTTCGGCAAGCAGCGCACCGCGCGGCTCAAGCCCCGGCAGGCTGATCTGATGCACGTCGCGCACCGTGCCCTGCTTGAACAGCACCACGTTGCCATGCCAGCCATGCGCCTTGCTGGCGCCCGCCACCGGCACGGGAATAAGCCCGGTCTCGCGCTCCAGCCGGCGCAGATCGAGCAGGCCCGTGCGCTCGCCGAAACGTGTGTCCGCCTCCTGCAGGCCGATGACATCGGCATCAATTTCGTGGATGACCCGACTGATCCGCTCCGGATCGAAGCGACGGTCGGCACCGACGCATTTGTGGACATTGTAGGAAGCAATCAACGTGCCTTCCGGACGCGTCCGGTCGCCAGCCTGCTTTGCCCGCGACTTCTTTCGGTTCTTCAGGGACTCGAAGATGCTTGTCCGGAGATTTTCGTTCTTTTTTCGCATCTGTCCGCTGGCCGTTTCCGTTCTCAAGCCCCCCGAGCTGTGTCTTCGTGAGTATATGAACCGATTACCGGGCTTGTCATGTGAAAAGGCTTGTAGCCGCAAACACAGCTACGTCATTTTCGTCAGAGATAGGGCGAACCGAGCCAGAGGACCTTTTCGATCAGCCGAACGATGAAAGGGCGTGCCCGAAGCTTTGCTAGGTCGACCGGTTTTGCCGTTTCAAGGACGGTGCCGATGCGGGCTTCGATCGCGCGGGCAAAGCCGTGGTCAATCACTTCCAGATCGACCTCGAAGTTCAGCCGCAGGGAGCGCGGGTCCAGGTTGGAGGAGCCGACATAGGCCCAGGTGCCGTCGATTGCCATCAGCTTCGAATGGTCGAAGGCGCCTCTAGCGCGCCAGATGCGGCAATAGTCCTTCAGCATCTGGTCGAACTGCGCCGTCATGGCGCGATCGACGAGCACAAGATTATTGGCGGCCGGCACGACGATATCCACCTCGACGCCACGCCTTGCCGCTGTCACCAGGGCGCTGATCAGCTCGCGGTCCGGCAGGAAATAGGGCGACATGATACGGATGGAGGTGCGGGCGATCGACAGAGCGCCAACGAGCATCTTGTGGTTGGTCTCAAGGCTTCGGTCAGGTCCGGAGACGATGACGCGCATGAAGACCGGCGCGCCTGGCTCGTTCGCGGGCGTCGCAATCCGCCAGTGATCGCCGCTCAATACTTCGCCGGTCACAAAGCGCCAGTCTTCGGCCGCGGTGTTGAAAAGGTCGGCCACGGCCGGGCCGGTGATGCAGAAATGTGTGTCATGGGCGTAATGATCGGCGGCGAACTCCCGGGTAAAACCCTGGCGGATGTTCATGCCGCCGGTCAGCGCGATGCGGCCGTCGACGACCAGGATCTTGCGGTGAGTGCGCAGGTTCGCATAGGGCAAGCGCAGCCCGATGATGACGTTGCCGTTGAAGACGTAGACCTCAACGCCGCCTTTGCTGAGATAGCCCATGATGCTCGGCACCGAATAGCGGGCACCGACGGCGTCAATCAGTACGCGCACACTGACACCGCGCTTGACGGCCGCGATCAACGAGTCGGCGATGCGCAGGCCGATAGGATCGCGATCGAAAATATAGGTCTCCAACAGGATGCTGCGTTCGGCGCCGTCGATGGCGGCCTTCATCGCGGCGTACGCGGCATCGCCGCTTTCCAGCATCTCGATGGTGTTGCCGGTGCTCATCGGATAGCGCGACACGCGGTCGCCAAGCGTCTTCATCGATCCAAAACGCTCGCCGAAGGTTCGGCGCACGATGTCGCCCTGCGCGTCGAAACTGGCGAGCTCGCCTGCAGCATCCTTCTGGAAGAGAACGCTGCGCTGCGAGCTCAGCGAAGCCCGGCGGATGCGGTTGATGCCGGCGACGGCATAGAGCACTGCCCCGACGATAGGCGACAGGATGATGACGCCGACCCAGCCGATCGCGGCGCGAACATCCTCCTTCGTCATCGCCGCATGGATGGCGGCCACCGTCCCCATGGCGATGGACAGGACGGCGAGGAATTGGCCCCAATGGGCGATCAGCAAATCGAACATGCGCGGAGTATAACTTTGCGCACGAAAGCTGCAATCAGCCGTACGCCCCATCTATGCCGCACGACCGGCGGCAGTGGGGATGTGGATAGGTTTTGCATTAGATATTTTTAATTGAACGATGGTCGCGCTGTCGTCATATTGATTGTTCGGCCGCTTCGCTACCGTGCATACGGTACATCGTTTTTCTCGTGCGAAGCGCCCGCCGTGGTTAGGGAGTCGAGACTCGAGGAATTTCTCCATGGCTCGTCGGAGCCAGCGTTTCGGGTGCTCGGGGGAGGCATGCAAGCCCGCGTTTCAAGAACGGGTATTTTTCATCAACCAATGTTCAATGATGCGAACGGAGATCGGCAATGTTGGAATCGCGGGATGAATGGATCGAGAAACGTGCCTACGCCATATGGGAGGCCGAGGGTTACCCTTCCGGCCGTGATGCGGTTCACTGGGAGCAGGCAAGCCAGGAGCGCATCGCTCTTGAGAAAAGCACCGGCAAGGACAAGAAGAGCACCGCCAAGCCCAAGGCGAAGATCGACGTCAAGCCCAAGGCAACGCCTAAGGTGAAGGCTACCGTGGCAGCAGCGACCAGCGACGTCGCCGCCAAGGCCGCGCCGAAACGGGTATCGAAAAAAGTCGTTGAAGCGAAGGTTTGAAGCGCGTTTTGCTTTTGATGATCAATCAATGAAATGAACGGCCCGGCATCAAGCACCGGGCCGTTTGCTTGACGCTCCCAACCATCGAAATTCGCAGCAATTTCCGCCGATTGCCCACTAGGCACAAACAGGTGTCACATATCGATGCTATCAGGCGACGAGGGAGCTTCGCCATGAACGATAGGTGTGTGAATGACATGGGACATCGCTGTTCCGACTGTTGTCGCGGCAGCTTGCCATGTCATGGTCGCGCCGATGTGACGCCATGACATCTCTTCTCGTTCTCGCAATCCTCTATCTTCTGGCCGCACTTGTGGTGATCATCATCATCGACCGGTCCGTCGGCATCATGTTTCCTGCATCAGGCAAGGAAAGGCGTGTAGCCAATCGCCGGCCGCTTCCGGATGTGCCGAAGCAATCACCTGCATCTCACTAAGATCGGAACTTTTTCCATGACGACGGGTTGGTCTCCTCATCTGCAAAGAGGAGAAAGACCATGCCAAGAGGAGATAAATCCGCTTACACCGACAAGCAGAAGCGCAAGGCCAAGCACATCGAGGAAAGCTACGAAAGCCGCGGCGTTTCCGAGGAAGAGGCCGAACGCCGCGCCTGGGCGACCGTCAACGAGGAAAGCGGCGGCGGCAAGAAATCCGGCTCCGGCCGGGGCCATCCTGAAAACCATACATCGTCCGAGAAAGGTGGTCGGATCGGCGGAAAAGCCTCCGCGAGCCGCTCCGCAGCTGAACGTTCGGCATCCGCGAAGAAAGCGGCCGCTACCCGCAAGCGCAATGAGCAACAGGCACATCATTAGCCCGGCATTTGCGGAAAGGAGCCATACGGCTCGATCCAAGAAGAAATGGTCGCAGGTCCAGCCCCTTCCGTTCCGCCACGCCGATGCTAAGCTTCCATGACGATTGTGCGGGAACAGCAGGCGGTGCTAGAGACGGGAGGAACTTCGAATGGCTTATGAGCTCTACTACTGGGATGGCATTCAGGGCCGTGGCGAATTCGTGCGTCTGGCGCTCGAGGAGGCTGGCGCCGATTACATCGACGTCAGCCGTGGTCCGGCGAGCGAGGGCCAGGGCATGCGTGCGATGTTTGCCGAGATGGAGAGCAAGTCGAAAGCGCATATTCCGCTCGCCCCACCCTTTCTGAAGGATGGCGATCTCGTCATCTCGCATGTCGCCAATATCCTGATGTATCTGGGTCCCAAACTCGGCCTTGCGCCGGAGGATCAAGGCCATCGCCATGTGGTCAACGGCCTGCAATTGACGATCACCGATCTCGTCGCTGAGGTACACGACACGCACCACCCGATCGCCACCTCGAAATATTACGAGGAGCAGAAGGAGGAAGCCAAGGCCCGCGCCGCCGAGTTTCTCGACAATCGCATGCCGAAATTCCTCGGCTATTTCGAGCGCGTCCTGGAGCAGAATCCGAAGGGGCCAATACACATATTCGGCAACCGGCTCACCTATGTCGATCTATCATTGTTCCAGGTGTTCGAAGGGCTGCGCTATGCCTTCCCACGCGCAACTGCGCATCTGAGCGACGAGTATCCGCATCTGGCTGCTTTGCGCGAGACCGTTGCAAAACGACCGAACATTGCCCGATACCTCGCATCCGAGCGCCGCATTCCCTTCAACGAAGATGATATCTTCCGGCATTATCCCGAGCTGGACAGGAGCGCGGCATGAGCGAAGCACGGTTACTCGCGCTCTTCTTTCCGGCCTGCTGGAGCATCTGGGGATTGATCTGGGCTGCCGCAGCGTTCAGCGTCAAGAAGACGACGCGGAGCGAGGATCCATTGTCGCGGTTTTCGAACACCGCCCCGATCTGGATATGCGGCCTTCTGCTGCTGGTGCCCCCAGCCCGGCTTGGCCCACTCTCGTTCCAGATCGTTCCGCAGAATCTGATCTATTATGGCATTGGCGCGGTGCTAATGGTCGTCGGCCTAAGCTTTGCCGTCTGGGCGCGCTATCACATCGGCCGCAACTGGAGCGGTGTGATCACCGTCAAGGAGGATCATGCGCTGATCCGCACCGGCCCTTATGCCATCGTCCGTCATCCCATCTATTCCGGCCTGCTGCTCGCCATCATCGGTTCGGCGCTCGCGCGTGGCGATGTCGCCGCCTTGCTGGCGATCGCCTTCATGCTCTACGCCGTCCTGCGCCGCGTCAGCATCGAGGAACGCTGGATGAGCGAGACATTCGGTCAGGCCTATGTGGACTACAAGGCCACGACGCCAGCGCTCGTGCCGTTCGTGTAATAGAGGCTAGCCGTTCAGAGGCTTCGCGGCTTCGAAAAAATCGGCCCATGGATCGGCGAAGCGATCGTTCAGCTGCGAAGCCGCATTCTTGACGGTGAAGGAAGCCGGGCCGATCTTCCCGGTCAATTCTTCCCAGGCAAGCGGCATCGAAATCGCCGCTCCCGGCCTCGCGCGGGCCGAATAGGGCGCGACAGCGGTATTGCCGCGGCCGTTGCGCAGGTAGTCGATGAAGATGTGGCCGGCCCGTTTCGTTTTCGCGGCAACCGAAAGATATTCTTCCGGGCTGTCGGCGCTCATACCATGGGCGATCGCTTCAGCTGCGGCCTTGACATCCGGCCAGGTTGCTTTTGGCTTGAGCGGAGCGACCACATGCAATCCCTTGCCGCCCGACGTCTTGACGAAGGAGGCAAGCCCCATCTCCTCAAACCGCGCCTTTATGTCCTGCGCACCGGCGATAACCGCGCTCCAGACGACATCATCGCCGGGGTCGAGGTCCATGATGATCATATCGGGCTTTTCCCAATGAGCCGTCGTCGTGCCCCAGGGATGGATTTCCAGCGCGGCGGATTGGACGAGCGCGGCAAGCCCATCGAAATCTCGGATCCTGAGCAGTTTCTCGCCGTCCTTGTCCTCGGGATCAGCAATTTCCTCGATATGCGGATTGATACCTTTCCAGGCATGCTTCTGGAAAAAACGAGGGCCTTTTATGCCATCGGGGCAGCGCAGCAGCGCCAGAGGCCGATCGACGACGAAAGGTGCCATGCGCGACCAGGCAAGCGCGTAGTAGTCGACAAGATCCTGTTTGCTGACGCCGTCATCCGGCCAATAGATCCGCTCCGGATGCGTCAGCTGCACGGAAGTCTTCGCAAGGTCCTGTGCGGGCGTCTTTGCCATCCGCATACACTCCATCATCGGTGCTGCGCCGGGCATAGGTTACCATTGCCCGGTGCAAGAAGTCGATTGGCGGCTGCACCTCACGGCATCAGTTGGCCACCATTCACCTCGATCACCTGACCGGTGATGTAGCCGGAAAGGGTTGGCGAAGCGAGGAAGAGGTAGGCGCCGACGCAATCTTCCGACGTGCCGACAAAGCCCATGGGAATGGTCTTGCGCTGCAATTCCATCTGCTCGTCATTGGTATAGCGCTCGTGGAACGGCGTCGCGATAACGCCCGGCGCCACGGCATTGACGCGGATCTTGTCACCGACGAATTCCTTGGCAAGGCCATGGGTGATGGTCGAGACGAAGCCCTTGGAGGCGGCGTAGAGGATCGCACCGTTGCCGCCGCCATTGCGGGCGGCGATCGAGGTGGTGTTGATGATAAAGCCGCCCTGCTTCTTCAAGTGCGGGTGCGCGGCCCGGGTCGCGGCGAGCACCGAGCGGGCGTTGAGATTCATCACGCGCTCATAATGTGCATCGGTCATCTCGGAGGTTGGGACACGGCCAAGCATGCCGCCGGCATTGTTGATCAGACCGTCGAGACCACCGAAAGCTTCTGCCGTTTCGTTGACCACGCGCTCGGTCTCGCCGTCCTGCGAAACGTCACCCTGGACCAGATGCACCTTCCCGTCAGCGGCGGTGATCTCTGCGGCGAGCTTTTCGGCCAGCTCGCGGCTGGCGTTGAAGTGGATACCGACATTCATGCCCTGCTGGGCAAACGCGCGCGCCAAGGCCGCGCCGATGCCGGTCGAGGCGCCGGTGATCAGCACCCGCTTGCCCGCGAGGTCGGGAATACGAATGTATGCGAGGGATTGCGCGAGTTCTGTCATGACGGCTCCTCCTGAAAGTCGACAACAAATCATACGATGAAATCGCGACTGTAATATCAGGCGGAAGCGCGGCGCGGCAATGCGCGAGAGACAAACAAAAGCGGGC
This sequence comes from Rhizobium rhizogenes NBRC 13257, assembly GCF_000696095.1. GTDB lineage: Bacteria > Pseudomonadota > Alphaproteobacteria > Rhizobiales > Rhizobiaceae > Rhizobium > Rhizobium rhizogenes. The sequence goes on from NZ_BAYX01000011.1 coordinate 153,846, forward strand.
CGCCCGGAACATTCCGCGCGGCCTGCCGTCAATTCATCGTGAGGGGATCAGACCCGCTCGAGTGCAATGGCGATACCCTGGCCGACACCGATGCACATGGTCGACAGCGAGTAGCGCCCACCGACTTCCTTCAATTCCAGCGCTGCCGTGCCGGCGATACGGGCGCCTGACATGCCGAGCGGATGGCCGAGCGCGATGGCCCCGCCGTTGCGGTTGACGCGGGCATCGTCGCCGGCAATGCCGAGTTCACGCAGAACGGCAAGGCCCTGCGAGGCGAAGGCCTCGTTTAGTTCGATGACGTCGAACTGTTCCTGGCGCATGCCAAGCCGTGCCATCAGCTTGCGCGACGCCGGAACTGGGCCGATGCCCATGACGCGCGGCGGCACGCCGGCGACAGCGCCGCCGAGGATGCGGGCAATCGGCGTCAGGCCATATTTCTTCACTGCCGCTTCCGAAGCAATGATCAGCGCCGCAGCGCCGTCGTTGACGCCGGAAGCATTGCCGGCGGTGACCGTGCCGCCTTCCTTCTTGAACGGCGTACCGAGCTTGGCCAAAGTCTCGATCGTCGTGGCGCGCGGATGCTCGTCCTTGCCGACGACGATGGCATCGCCCTTGCGCTGAGGAATGGTGACCGGGGTGATCTCCTTGGCGAGACGGCCGCTTTCCTGTGCGGCAGCGGCCTTGGCCTGCGAGTGGACGGCAAAGGCGTCCTGGTCTTCGCGGCTGACCTTATAGTCCTCCGCAACATTCTCGCCGGTTTCCGGCATGGAATCGACGCCATATTGCTTTTTCATCAGCGGATTAATGAAGCGCCAGCCGATAGTGGTGTCGTAGATCTCGGCGTTGCGCGAAAAGGCGCTGTCCGCCTTGGGGATGACGAGGGGCGCCCGCGACATGCTCTCGACGCCACCGGCGATCATCAGTTCGGCTTCGCCCGCGCGAATGGCTCGCGCGGCAGCAACGGCGGCGTCCATGCCCGAGCCGCAGAGGCGGTTGATCGTCGTACCCGAAACCGAGACCGGCAAGCCGGCGAGCAGCGCCGACATGCGCGCGACGTTTCTATTGTCCTCGCCCGCCTGGTTGGCGCAGCCATAAATCACGTCATCGACGGCTTCCCAATCGACGGAACCGTTGCGCTCGATGAGTGCCTTCAAGGGCACAGCACCGAGATCGTCGGCGCGAACGGAAGAGAGCGAACCGCCGAAGCGGCCAATGGGGGTGCGGATATAGTCGCAGATGAAGGCTTCGGTCATGGTCTTTTCCTTAGAGCGCCGGCACGACGAGGTCGGCGACGGAACCATTCGTATGGAGCGGTGCGCCGGTCATCGCCTGCAGCTCGTCCATGGTCATGACAGCCAGCTTTTCACGCACGACGAAACGTCCATTGGCGATATCGATGACGGCATGGCTCGTATAGACGCGGGTGATGCAGCCGACGCCGGTCAGTGGGAAAGTGCAGGCCTCCACCAGTTTCGGCTTGCCGTCCTTCGTCACATGCTCGGTGATGACGAAAACCTGCTTGGCGCCATGCACCAGGTCCATGGCGCCACCAACGGCAGGCACGCCCTTGGAGCCGACGCGCCAGTTGGCAAGGTCACCGTTCTGCGCCACCTGATAGGCACCGAGGATCGCCACATCGAGATGGCCACCACGCACCATGGCAAAGCTATCGGCGTGGTGGAAAAAGGCAGCGCCGGGCTTCAGCGTGACGGCCTTCTTGCCGGCGTTGATCAGGTCCCAATCCTCCTCACCCTCTGCCGGCGGCTCGCCGAAATCGAGGATGCCGTTTTCCGTGTGAAAGATTGCCTGGCGTCCGGCGGGCTGGTAGCGGGCGACCATTTCCGGGAAGCCGATGCCGAGATTCACATAGGCACCGTCTTCAATGTCCTGAGCCGCGCGCCAGGCGATCTGGGCGTTGGAGAGCTTGATGTCGTCGCGTGTGTCGATGGTCATGCGTATACCACTCCGGCCCGAATGAGACTTTCTTCCTGTTGTGGATCGGCGACTTCCACGACGCCGTTGACGAAGATGCCTGGGGTGACGATGTGCTCGGGATCGAGCTCGCCGAGGGCGACAATTTTCGAGACCTGCGCGATCGTCCTGGCTGCGGCCATGCACATCAGCGGATTAAAATTGCGGCCGGCCTTGTTGTAGATGAGGTTGCCATGCACATCGCCGAGTTGGGCTTTGACAATGGCAAAATCGGCCTTGAGCCAACGCTCCTGAACATAGTTGCGGCCGTCGAATTCGGCTATGACCTTGCCGTTTGCGAGCTCGGTGCCATAGGCGGTTGGCGTGTAAAAGGCCGGGATTCCGGCGCCGCCGGCGCGGATGCGCTCGGCCAGAGTCCCCTGGGGCACCAGTTCCAGCTCGATTTCGCCCGCCAGATAGCGGTCCGTGAAGGCGCGTGGATCGGACGAGCGTGGGAAAGAGCAGATCATCTTGCGGACCATGCCCGCATCGATCATCGCCGCGATGCCGATGCGCCCATTGCCGGCATTGTTGTTGATGACAGTCAGGTTCTTCGGGCCCTTGTCGATCAGCGCATGAATGAGTTCGATCGGCGCGCCGGAGCCGCCGAAGCCGCCGATCATGATGGTCGCGCCATCGCCGATATCCGAGACGGCGGCTGCCGTGCTCGCAATTGTCTTGTCCATGCGGAAACTCCCGTTTGCCATTGCGGGCGGATAAAGACGGCCCGTCCTCTCCCTTCGAAATAGATCAGCGCAGGCTGGACGGCAATTAATTTGCGCGTTATTTGATTTTTGTTCATATATCGCACAAATTGAAGGCAAATTTGGAGAGCATCATGCGGGAAACCGACTTTGTCAGCGGCTTTGCCAGGGGCCTGAAGGTGATCGAGGCTTTCGGCGAGACCCAGCAGCGCCTGTCGATCGCCGAGGCGTCGAAGCTGACCGGCCTCGACCGCGCCACGGTGCGCCGCTCGTTGCTGACGCTGGCGGAGCTCGGCTATGCCGACTATGATGGCAAATTCTTTACGCTGACGCCGAAGATCCTGCGGCTCGGCCATGCCTATCTCGCCGCCACGCCGCTGCCGACGATCATCCAGCCCTATCTCGATCAACTTGCGGAACAGGCCGGGCACAATGCCTCGGCCTCGGTGCTTGATGGTACCGAGGTAGTCTATATCGCCCGCGCCTCGCAGCGTCGGGTGATGTCGATCAACCTCACCCCCGGCAGCCGCCTGCCCGCCTTCTGCGCCTCCATGGGCCGCGTGCTGCTCGCCGCCCTGCCGGAGAGCGAGGCGCGCGCCGTTCTGGCCCGGACGGACCTCAAGGCAAATACGCCGAATACAAAGACGGACCCGGAGGAGCTGATAGCCGAGTTTCGCCGCGTGCGGGCTGAAGGCTACGCCGTCATCGACCAGGAACTGGAAATCGGACTCTGCTCCATCGCCGTCCCGGTGGAGAACGATCGCGGCCAGACGGTAGCAGCCATCAACATCGGCGCCCCAGCCGCCTATGTCGCCGCCGCCGAAATGGCCGAGCGGTTTCTGCCGCTATTGCGGGAGACGCAAAAGGCGTTGCGACTGGTTTTGCGCTGATCGACGCTACATCCCCAGCCTTGCGCGCTCGGCAATGCGCCAGGCGCGTGGCGTCTCCCCGGTCTGCTTCAGGAAAAAACGCGAGAAATAGGCGGGATCGGCAAAACCCAGGCGATAGCCGATTTCCTGCACCGAACCGAAGGTGAAGACCAGTTCGCGCTTGGCCTCATCGATCAGTTTGCGGGCGATCAGTTCGTGGATGGCTTGACCTGTCTTTCCGCGCACGATGCGGTTCAAATGGGTCGGCGAGATGCCGAGGGCTTCGGCGTAAAAGGCCGCCGGCTTGTGGGAGCGGAAATGGCGCTGGATCAGGCCGTATAACACTTCCATCCGCCGCTCGCTTTCGTCGGAAGCGCCCTGTCCTTCGCCCTCCTGCTGAGAAAGGCGGGCGGTCAGGAGCAGCGCCGATGTCAGATAGGCTTCGAGCAGATCGTTGCGGCCACCACGCCGGTTGGCGAATTCGCCACCTAACCGTCTCAACGTTCCGGCAACGTAGGCCGCGTCCTCGTTCTCAACGTCGAGCCGTGTCAGGTGCGGCTTGGCCAGCCATTCGCCGAGCCGGCTGCGGTCACCGGGTGAGGTCTTGAGGTGCGAGATCAGCACGGTGATGACGAAGCCGTCTATATCTCGGGAAAAGCGGAAGCCGTGATTGAGGCGTGGTGGCACGGTGATGACGGCGGGCGGCATGATCGCGTGGCTTTCGCCGTCGAAGACCGCGTCGCCCGAGCCGGCGTCTATGTACAAGATCTGAAAGAAACTCTCGTGGCGGTGCGGCCGGATTTCCCAATGATGCAGACTGCTACGCGAGGGTATGGTTTCGCAATGCAGCCAGAAATCAGGCTTCCGGCCGGTATTTTCACCATAGAGCTCATAGGTTGGCACAGGCCTCGACATGGCCCTCTCCCTCCGCCATGTTCGATTTGTGCAATTTCTCGGGTGAAATGTCCATTGTTACCGCCCTCTCCGCCGCGCAGAATTCGACAAAAGACGAAGCGCGGGAGGAGACCATGCGTACTCAGGTTGCCATTATCGGCTCAGGCCCTTCCGGCCTCTTGCTCGGCCAATTGCTGACCGAAGCCGGCATCGACAACGTCATTCTCGATCGCGTCGGCAAAGACTATATCCTCGGCCGAGTGCGCGCCGGCGTGCTGGAGGAAGGCACGGTCTGGCTGATGGACAAGGCACAGTCCGCAACGCGCCTGCACGCCGAAGGCCTGCCGCATCACGGCTTTTCGCTGGCTTTCGACGGCCGCGATCACCGCATCGACCTTCACGGCCTGACCGGCGGTAAGCGCGTGATGATCTATGGCCAGACAGAGCTGACCCGTGATCTGATGGCGCGTCGCAAGCAAAGCGGTGGCCTGACGATCTATGACGCCGCCAATGTTTGCCCGCATGAATTCGACGGCGCCGCACCCTATCTCACCTACGAAAAAGATGGCGTCGCACACCGTATCGATTGCGATTTCATCGCCGGCTGCGACGGCTTTCATGGCGTCAGCCGGAAATCGGTTCCGAAAAAGGCGATCCGCTGCTTCGAGAAGGTCTATCCCTTCGGCTGGCTCGGCCTGCTTGCCGACGCCCCGCCCGTCAATCATGAATTGATCTATGCCAACCATCCGCGCGGCTTTGCGCTCTGCTCGATGCGGTCGATGACGCGCAGCCGTTATTACATCCAATGCCCGCTGGATGAGAAGATAGAGAACTGGAGCGACGACCGCTTCTGGGACGAGCTGCGCCGCCGCCTGCCGGCTCACCATGCCGAGGCCCTGATCACCGCACCCTCGTTCGAGAAATCGATCGCGCCGCTGCGCTCCTTCGTCGCCGAACCGATGCGCTTCGGCCGCCTATTCCTCGTGGGCGATGCCGCCCATATCGTGCCGCCCACGGGAGCAAAGGGGCTGAATCTCGCGGCGAGCGATGTGCACTATCTCTTCTCAGGCTTGGCGGAGCATTATCATGATCGCTCCAACGCCGGCCTGGGCGCCTATTCCGCCCATGCACTTGCCCGCGTCTGGAAGGCGGTGCGCTTTTCCTGGTGGATGACGACGATGATGCATCGCTTCCCCGACACCGGCGATTTCGATCAGAAGATTCAGGAGGCGGAACTCGATTATCTGACCCATTCGCGCGCCGCCTCGACAGCTCTTGCCGAAAATTATGTCGGTCTTCCGTTCTGAATCAACCTAAGGCTTCTTCGCCACTTTGTCGGCCGCCTCGCGGATCGTTTGCATCAGGATCGACAACGGCATGCTTGGAATGGCGTCTGTACGCATGGTGAGCCCAACCGGCCCCCTCGTCTCGCTGGTGTCGATCGGCAGCAGGCTGAGCAGACCATCCTCGACGTCGCCGGCGACGACGCCGGTCGAAATGATCCAGACGGCATCGCTGGAGCGCACGAAGGCGCGACCGAAGGAATCCGATACCGTCTCGATCTGGTTCGGCAGGCTGGCAACACCGTTGGAGATCAGAAAACTCTCGACGAAGGGACGGATGATCGAGCCGCGAGGGGGCATCAGGATCGTGTATTTGCCGAGATTGAAAAACAGCGATTGCCTGGCCTTCAGCAGCGGATGCCCTGTCCGCACAGCAAAGACGACCTGTTCGGAGTAAAGATGCTCGAAGGAAAAACCCGCCATCTTGTCTGGGCTGCTCAGGCGTCCGACGACGAGATCGAGATCGCCGACGCGGAGCTGCTCGAGAAGCACGGCATTCTCACCGGTGACGATCTTAATGCGGCTCCAGGTTTCTTCCTTCAGGAACAGTTCCATCGCCCGCGGCATGATCCGCGTCGAGACGGTCGGAAGCGCGCCGATCCGGATCGGCGGCGCCTCGCCGGATCGTTCCTGCGAAACCGAATCGAGGCCTTGCCTCAGCGCTGTCAGCGCAGCGCCCGCATGGCGCAGGAAGACTTCGCCGTAGCGGGTGATCTTGATCCCGCGCCCGTCGCGCTCGAACACCGCGACGCCCAGCGCCTCCTCCAATTCGCGGATGGTCTTTGTCACCGCCGGCTGGCTGACATGCAGGAGGCCAGCCGCCTTGACCACGCTTTTCTGCCGCGCGACCTCGACAAAAGTCTGGAGATGGCGGAATTTGACGCGCGTGTCGATCATGACTTTAATAACCTTTTGGTTATTGGAAAGCCATAAAATATCATTTTACTTAACCAGATTAAACCTACAATCTCGCTATCGAGGAGATTTCCAGTGCAGTTCGCCCGTATCAACGACGTCACGATCCATTATCAGATCATCGGTGCTGCCGGTGACAAGCCGGTGCTTGTCTTTGCCAATTCGCTTGGCACGGATTTCCGCATCTGGCGCGACGTGATCGTCAGGCTCGCCGGCGATTTCGCTATCGTGCTCTACGACAAGCGTGGCCATGGCCTCTCCGATATCGGCCAGGTGCCTTATGCGATCGAGGATCACGCCACCGATCTCGCCGGGCTGCTTGATCTGCTCAACGTCAAGAACGCCATCATTTGCGGCCTCTCCGTCGGCGGGCTGATCGCGCAGTCGCTCTACCAGAGACGGCCGGATCTGGTGCGCGCGCTCATCCTTTGCGACACCGCCCACAAGATCGGCACTGCCGATAGCTGGAATAGCCGCATCGCACAGGTAGAAGCTCACGGCATTGAATCGATCGTCGACGCGGTGATGGAGCGCTGGTTCACGCCGGCTTTCCGCCGCCCGGAAAACACGGCCTTCGCCGGCTACTCCAACATGCTGACCCGTCAGCCGGCGGCGGGCTATGCAGCGACTTGCGCCGCGCTGCGCAACGCCGATTTTACCGAGGCAGCGAAGAAGATCGCGGTGCCGACCATCTGCATCGTCGGCGATCAGGACGGCTCGACACCGCCGGAACTGGTGCTGTCGACCGCCAAGCTCATTCCGAACGCACGTTATGAAGTGATCAAGGATGCAGGCCATATCCCCTGCGTCGAACAACCCGAGGCACTGACCGCCGTCATTCGCGCTTTCGTCGATTTCACCTTGCATGGAGAAAAGGCTTATGAATGAACCCAACGCCCCGTCTGAGCGCTATCGCCAGGGCATGGCGACGCGACGCGCCGTTCTCGGCGACAGCCATGTCGACCGCGCCCAGTCAGCATCGACGGAGTTCGACCAGCCTTTCCAGGAGTTGATCACCGAAGCGGCGTGGGGTCATGTCTGGTCGCGTCCGACGCTCAGCAAGCGCGAGCGCTCGATTGTCACGATCGCGCTTCTGGCGGCACTCGGCCAGGATGACGAAGTGGCGATGCATGTCCGCGCGACGATCAATACCGGCGCGACACGCGACGATGTCCGCGAGGCGCTGTTGCATGTAGCAATCTATGCCGGCGTGCCGGCCGCCAATCACGCGATCAAGATCGCCAAGCAGGTTTTCGAACAGATGGACGCCGAGAAGGCGGCCTGAAGCGAGGCAACAATGTCTGACAAAAGCAATAGCAGGCCCGAAACGGGTGCCTTTTTCGGGCGCGATCGCGCCTGGCACGCGCCGGCCTTTACGCCGGGCTACAAGACCTCGGTGCTGCGGTCTCCACAGCGCGCGCTCCTGTCGCTGGACGGCACGATCTCCGAAATTACCGGCCCGGTCTTCGGGCATTCCATTCTCGGCGAGCACGACAACGACCTGATCCACAACTTCGCCAAGCCCGGCGAAAGTGCGATCGGCGAGCGCATCATCGTGCATGGCCGCGTGCTCGACGAGCGCAATCGGCCGGTTCCGGGCGCACTGCTCGAATTCTGGCAGGCCAATGCCGGCGGGCGGTATCGCCACAAGAAAGAAACCTACCTCGCCGCCCTCGATCCGAATTTCGGCGGTTGCGGCCGCGCCATCACCGACGAGGACGGCCACTATGCCTTCCGCACGGTCCGGCCAGGCGCCTATCCTTGGCCGAATGGCGTCAACGACTGGCGGCCGGCGCATATCCACTTCTCCATCTTCGGCCATGGCTTCGCTCAACGGCTGATCACGCAGATGTATTTCGAGGGCGATCCGATGATCTGGAAATGTCCGATCGTCGGCACGATCCCCGACAAAAAGGCGATCGAGCAGCTGATCGCGCCGCTCGACTGGGGCAACACGATCCCGATGGATGCGCGCGCCTATAAATTTGACATCGTATTGCGCGGCCGTCGTTCGACGCTGTTCGAAAACCGGCTGGAGGGCAACTGATGGTGCAGGAACTCGGCTACCTCAAGGAAACGCCGTCGCAGACGGCTGGCCCCTATGTCCATATCGGCCTGACGCCGAATTTCTGCGATATCGGCGGCGTGTATGACACCGATCTCGGCGTGTCCATGGTCAACGACAAGACGCTGGGACAACGCATTACAGTCAAGGGTCGTATTTTCGACGGTGCCGATACGCTGGTGAAGGATGCCGTCGTCGAGATTTGGCAGGCCGACAGCGCCGGGCTCTACAATAGCCCTTCGGAGATGCGCGGGACGGCCGATCCGAACTTCACCGGCTGGGGCCGCTGCCCGACAAGCGCCGAAGATGGCGTATTCTCGTTTGAGACGATCAAGCCGGGCCGCGCTCCCTATAAGGACGGGCGCAAGATGGCGCCGCATATCACGCTCTGGATCGTGGCGCGTGGCATCAATATCGGCCTGCATACGCGCCTATACTTTCCAGATGAAGCCAAGGCTAACGCCGAGGATCCTTTGCTTGCCCGCATCGAGCATCGCCAGCGTGTCGCCACCCTGATCGCCAGCCAGGAAGGGTCTGTCTATACGCTCGACGTGCATTTGCAGGGCGACAAGGAAACGGTTTTCCTCGATATATAGACCATGAGCATTTCCGCCTTCGACCACCCGTTTCTCTCCGGCCTCCTCGGCGACGAGGAGATTTCCGCTTATTTTTCAGCGGAAGCCGATATCCGTGCCATGCTCGCTTTCGAGGTCGCACTCGCCAGGGCCGAGGCGCGGCATGGTGTCATTCCGCAAGAAGCGGCTGAGCGGATCGCGGCAGTCTGCGGCACATTCCAGCCCGACATTGCCTGCCTGAAATCGGCGACGGCCACGGACGGGGTCGTCATTCCCGACCTCGTCAAGCAGTTGCGCAAGGCTGTTGGCGGCGAGGCCGCGCAGCATGTGCATTTCGGCGCCACCAGCCAGGATGTCATAGACACCAGTCTGATGATCCGCCTGAAGGCGGTCTCCTTCCTATTCACTGGCCGCCTTTTCGCGGTCACGTCTGGGCTCGAAAAACTCGACAAGCAGTTCGGCAAGAACCAACTTATGGGCCGCACCCGCATGCAGGCCGCCATCCCGATGACGGTCTCCGACCGGTTGCGCGCCTGGCGCACTCCGCTCGACAAATATCGCGACCGCCTGACCCAGGAGAGCTTTCCGCTTCAGTTCGGTGGCGCGGTCGGTACGCTGGAAAAACTGGGATCGAACGCTGCCGCTGTTCGTGCATCGCTGGCGCAGGAGCTCGACCTCACCGACGCGCCACAATGGCAAAACCAACGGGGAGGCATCGCCGAGTTCGCCGGCCTGCTCTCGTTGATGTCTGGCAGTCTTGGCAAGATCGGCCAGGACATCGCCCTTCTGGCGCAGACCGGCGAGGAAATCGAGCTTGCCGGCGGCGGCGGCTCCTCGGCCATGCCGCACAAACAGAATCCGGTCACCGCGGAGACCTTGGTCACGCTTGCCCGCTTCAACGCCGTCCAGCTCTCCGGCATCCATCAATCGCTGGTGCACGAACAGGAACGCTCGGGCGCCGCCTGGACGCTCGAATGGCTGCTGCTGCCACCGATGGTGATGGCCACCGCCGCCTCGCTGCGAGCGGCGCGGGAATTGATCGGGAACGTGAAGCGGCTGGGCATAAATTCTTGAGCGGAAATTCAAGAAATAAACATAACCCTGGCATTATCGATGCAAGCGTTTATTTCATTTTACATCACTATTTCGTATGCCAGATTGACCGTAGCAGATCTGCGTAAAAGCAAGCTGGCCCGGGGAGCAGGCCAGCAGGGGGAGGAGAAACTATGAAACGGGTTATTCTGGCCGCAATCGCGGCTATCGCCATCAGCAGTGCCGCCTATGCCGACACGATCAAGATCGGCGTCATCGGGCCGTTTTCGGGGCCATTCGCCCTGCAGGGCAAGAATTTCAAGGCCGGCATCGATGCCTATATGGCCATGCATGGCGGCAAGGTTGGCGACAACGAGGTCGAGGTGATCTACCGCGACGTGCCGCAGGCCGATCCGGCTCAATCGAAGTCGTCGGCGCAGGAACTGGTGGTCAAGGAGCATGTGCAGTATCTGGCCGGCTTCTACTTCACTCCGGATGCCATGGCGGTGACGCCGATCCTCAAGCAGGCCAATGTGCCGATGGTGATCTTCAACGCCGCGACATCAGCGATCGTGACGAAGAGCCCGCTGGTGGTGCGAACCTCCTTCACCACCTGGCAGACATCGACACCGATCGCCAAGGTCGCGCATGACGGCGGCGTCGACAAGGTCATCTCCGTCGTCAGCGACTACGGTCCCGGCGTCGATGCTGAAAACGCCTTCAAAGCCGGTTTCGAGAAGGTCGGCGGCCAGGTCGTCGAGACGGTACGCATGCCGTTGTCGACCAACGATTTCAGCCCGATCATGCAGCGCATCAAGGATTCCGGTGCGCAGGGCGTCTTCGCCTTCCTGCCCTCCGGCCCGACCACACTCGGTTTCGTGAAGGCCTATAACGAAAATGGCCTGAAGGGCGCCGGCATCAAGCTGTTTTCGCCCGGCGACCTGACACAGGAATCCGACCTGCCGGCGCTTGGTGATGCGGCGCTCGGCATGCAGACGACCTTCCATTACGCGATCTCGCATGACTCCCCGGAAAACAAGGCCTTCGTCGCTGCTGCCGACAAGGCGATCGGCAATCCGGCCGAACTCACGTTCCCGGCGGTCGGCGCTTTCGACGGCATGCATGTCATCTACAAGATGATCGAGGCGACCGGCGGCAAGCAGGACGCCCAGAAAGCCGTCGACGCGGTGAAGGGTCTCTCCTGGGTCAGCCCGCGCGGCCCGGTGACCATCGATCCGGAAAGCCGGCACATTACCCAGAACATCTATCTGCGCGAAGTCGCCAAGGCCGCCGACGGCACCTATTACAACAAGGAAATCCAGACCTTCGAAAAGCAGGGCGACCCCGGTTTGGCGGCGGTGAAATAGAGCCGCTCTTCCTGCGTCCTTCGACATGGCCAGGGAACGGGCGGCTTGCGCCCGGTCCAGCGGCAGAGGATTAAGGGAAGAGCAGAAGAAAGCAAACGGACCAGCCCGACCCATGCAAACCGTGTTCAGCATTGCAGTCGATGCCCTCGCCTACGGCATGGTGCTGTTCGTGATTTCCATTGGCCTCTCCGTCACCATGGGGCTGATGCGCGTCGTCAATCTGGCGCATGGCGCCTTTGCCATGATCGGTGGCTATATTGCCTCCTATGCGGCGCGGGATCTCGGGCTGGGCTATGCCGCCGCGGTTCTGCTGGCCGTCGTCGGCACGGTGATCATCTCCATCCCGATCGAGCGGCTGCTCTATCGCCGTATCTATGGCGCGCCGGAGCTGACGCAGGTACTGATGACGATTGGCATTACCTTCTGCATCATCGGCATCGCCAACTATGTCTTCGGCCCGACGCTGAAGACCATCCCCTTGCCAAGCGAGCTGCAAGGCTCCATCGATCTCAGCTTCCGCACGATTGGCACGCATCGCATCTTCGCGATCGTCTGCGGGCTCATCGTCGCGCTGGCGCTATGGTTCACCATCGAGAAGACCTCGTTCGGCGTGAAGCTTCGCGCTTCCGTCGACAATGCCTCGATGGCGGCGGCCCTCGGCGTGCGTACCGAGATCGTTTATGCCGTCAGCTTCGCCGTCGCCGTCGGGCTTGCCGCCTTCGGTGGCGTCGTCGGCGCCGAACTGCTGCCGGTCGAGCCCTATTATGCCCTGCGCTATATGGTGACCTTCCTTGTCGTCGTCTCGGTCGGCGGCGCCGGTTCGATCGGGGGCGCGCTGCTTGCCTGCCTCATCCTCGGCGGCATCGATACCACCGGCCGCTATCTGATGCCGGAATATGGCGAGTTCTTCTTCTATCTCACCGTCATCGCCATCGTCTGCGTCTTCCCGCGCGGTCTAGCCGGAAGGACGAAATGATATGGCACTGACCATCGACCGAGAGACCATCGCCGCGACGAGCAACCGCCTTGCACTTAAGCGCGATGGTATTGCCATAGCGGTCATCCTCGTTCTGGCAGCAATCGGCTACCTGCTGTTCCCTGACAATCTCGCGCTCCTGACGCGGTTGATCGCCATTGCTCTGCTTGTCCTGTCGCTCGATCTGGTCACAGGCTATTGCGGTGTGGCGACGCTCGGTCATGCGGCCCTGTTCGGCGCCGGTGCCTATGCCGCCGGCATCGCCTCGGCGCATTACGGCATCAATGATCCCTTGCTGATGACGCTGGTCGGCATCGTTGCCGGCGCGGTTGCGGGGCTGATTTGCGGCATCGTCATTCTAAGGGCGCACGGCCTGCCACAACTCGTGCTGTCGATCGCGCTGATTTACCTCTTCCACGAATTCGCCAACAAGGCATCGAGCTGGACCGGCGGCAGCGACGGGCTCTCCGGCATCTCCACCAATCCGCTGTTCGGCCTGTTCGAATTCGATCTCTATGGGCATACGGCTTATTTCTATGGCGTGGCGCTGCTGCTGATCGTCCTGATCCTGCTGCGTTTTCTGGTACGCTCGCCCTTCGGCATGCTCTGTCGCGGCATAAGGCAGGATCCCCTGCGCATCCGCGCCATGGGTGTCTCGCCGAAGGTCACGCTGATCAAGATGTATGTGATCTCAGGCGCCGTCGCCGGCGTTGGCGGCGCGCTGAATGCGATCTCGACCCAGGTGGTCGGGCTCGACAGCCTCTCCTTCACGCAATCGGCCGAGGCGCTGGTCATGCTCGTGCTCGGCGGCACCGGTTCGCTGTTCGGGGCGCTCGCCGGCACGCTGGTCTTCATGCTGTTCGAAGATTACGTCTCCGCCGCCAATCCCTTCCACTGGCTGACCATCGTTGGCCTGTTGCTGATCCTCGTGGTGCTGTTCGCGCCGAAGGGCATCTATGGCACAGCCGCGACCTATCTTGCGCGCCGTCGGGAGGCTCGCACATGAGTGCAGTCTTCGAGGTCAATCATCTGAAGAAAGCCTTTGGCGGGCTGACGGTGACCAATGATGTCAGCCTGTCGATGGCGCCGGGCGATCGCGTGGCACTGATCGGGCCGAATGGCGCTGGCAAGACCAGCTTCGTCAATCTGGTCACCGGCAATCTGCGGGCGGATGCCGGCGAGGTCAGTCTTGGCGGCGAGAGAGTGACCAAAATCGACGCGATCGGCCGCGTCCGGCGCGGGTTGGTGCGCTCCTTCCAGGTGACCCGGCTTTTCCAGGATATGACGCCGGCCGAGCATGTGGCGCTTGCCATCCTGCAGCGCTCCGGCCGCTCCGGCCGCATGTTCGGCAATTTCCTCGCCATGCGCAACGTCATGGCCGAGACCGGCGATCTGCTGGGCAAGCTCGGCCTCGCCGATCTCATGCATCGCAAGGTCAGCGAAATCGCCTACGGCCAGCAGAGATTGCTGGAGATCGCCGTCGCCATGGCGCTAAAGCCGAAAGTGCTGTTGCTCGACGAGCCTGCCGCCGGCGTGCCGCAGAGCGATACCGGCCGCATCGAGCAAGCCCTGGCCGATCTGCCCACTGACCTTGCCGTACTGATGATCGAGCACGACATGGATCTGGTCTTTCGCTTCGCCAAGCGCGTCGTCGTGCTCGCCGCCGGCACCATCATCTTCGACGGCTCACCCGCCGACGTCACCAAGGATGCGCGGGTGCGCGAGGCCTATCTGGGGAGCTACGCCAATGCCGGCCACGCCGCTTGAAGTGGAAAACCTTTCAGCCGGTTACGGGCCGACGCGGGTGCTGGAAGGCGTGTCCTTTTCCGTTTCGGCCGGCGCGCGGCTTGCCGTGCTCGGTCGCAATGGCATGGGCAAGACGACGCTGCTTGCCACACTTGCCGGCCAGACACGCCGCTATGAGGGCAGCATCCGCCTGGGGTCTACCGACGTTACCGGCCTGCCGAGCGCCAGGCGGGCACATCAGGGTCTCGGCTACGTGCCACAGACGCGCGATGTCTTTCCGACGCTGACGGTGGAAGAAAATCTCTCCGTCGGTTTGAAAGGCCGCCCCAGGGCCGCGCTGCAGGAAGCCTACGACATGTTCCCGCGCCTCAAGGAACGCCGCAAAAACCTTGGCAACCAGCTTTCTGGTGGCGAACAGCAGATGCTGTCGACCGCCCGCACCATTCTCGGCCGCCCCTCGGTGTTGCTGCTTGACGAGCCGCTGGAAGGTCTCGCCCCCGTCATCTGCGAGGAGCTGATGGCAGCCTTTACCAATCTCGCCAAGACCGGCGACATGACCATCCTGCTGGTCGAACAGCGCATCCAGAGCGCATTGGATTTCGCCGATCAGGTAATCGTCCTCGAACGCGGCCGGATCGCCTGGCAGGGCACGCCGGGTGCGCTCGCTCAGGATCATGCAACGATCGAACGCCTGCTCGGTGTCGGCGGTTTGCACTAGGCGCCAATTGCTCGGGAATATCCTATCGCGGCAGCAGATAGAATCTTGCCGGGCCATCATGCTACGGGAAGAAGCCGGGCTCAAACTTGCCGGACGACGGTGCCGATCATATTAACGAGAAGGCGCGCGGCGGTCAGAGCCGAGAGGCCGTCAATGTCGGCGGGAGGATAGAGCTCGACAAGGTCAAATCCTGCTGTCCTGGCTCGCCTGCCGAGGCCTGCAATCAAGTCGATCACCTGCGTATAGGTGAGACCGCCGGGTGTCCGCGCCGCCACGCCCGGCATGATGCTGGGATCGAGGCTATCACAGTCGAGAGTGACGACGACCCGCGCTCCCTCGGGAATATGACGAAGAGCGGCTTCGATGCCTTGGGTATGAACTTCGCGAGCAGTCACGAAACGGCTGCCATAGTGCTGCGCCGCTTCGATATCGGTTAGGCGCGCGCTGCCGACGCTACGGAGGCCGACCTGCACGATGCCGGCGACATGCGGCATCTCGCTCGCACGGCGCATCGGGCTCGAATAACCGTGGCGCTCGCCATGCACCTCGTCGCGCCAGTCGATATGGGCGTCGATCTGCAGGATCCAGACCGGCCCGTGATCCGAAAAACCGGCGACGAAGGGAATGGTTACGGAACAGTCGCCACCGAGCAGGATCGGTACGGCCGGCAACGCCAGGACCTCCCGCGTCTTCACCTCGATCCGAGCCCGATTGCCGGCATTGTCATGCATGATGGTCGGGATGTCGCCGGCATCGATGCAGCAGACCGACTTGCCGTCGAACAGCGGGCCGTCGAGATCGAAATCCCAATGATCTACGAGTGCAACATCGTCCTGGCTCGCAGCGCGAATGGCGCCGGCCGCCAGGACATAGCCGCTACTGTCTTTACCAGGATAGGTGCTACCGTGACCGGCTGCGAAGATTATCGCGCGGGGCACGCGGCCATCGGCAAGGCGATCGTGAAGGCCGAGAAAGGGAGGAGAAGTGATCATTGTTGATGATCTTGGTGATGGTTTAGCTGAAATTTCGGTATTGAGGGTGAAGAATGGGGTCGTGTGTGGATGCCCATATCTTTCCAATTCCGTTTCACGTCGATGGAGCGAAATACAGATATCACCTCCGCTGCGCATGCCGAAACCATTAATACTGATTTGACGCCAAGCCTAGCATTTCGCTCCCTGCCGGAATCGATTCCGATTCACCATCGCAGATAAGACATCGACGATTTATCGATATTTTATCAGCGATGTTCGAGCAATTTTGATGGAGGCGGTCTTGTCAGCCAGCGTAGCGGGTCATTGGGATTTCTGGATCGATCGTAGCGGTACTTTCACCGATGTCGTGGGGCGTGATCCCTCCGGAGAACTGCATGCCCGCAAGGTCCTGTCGGAAAATCCCGAGGCCTACCGCGACCGCGATGCCGCCGTCTATGGCATTCGCCTGCATCTTGGCCTTGCGAACGGCGAGCCGATCCCGGCCGGCCTCATCGGCGAGGTGCGTATGGGCACGACGGTTGCCACCAATGCGCTTCTGGAGCACAAGGGCGAGCGGCTGGCACTGGTGACGACCAAGGGTTTCCGCGACGCGCTACACATCGGCTATCAGGAGCGCAAGAAGATCTTCGCGACCGAGATCATCAAGCCGGAAGCGCTCTATGACGATGTCGTCGAGCTCGATATTGCCCGTACAGGCGCGCGCGTCATGTTCATGATGTCGTCGGGCGGGCTGACGGCTGCCGATATGTTTCAGGGCAAGGATGCCATTCTCTCCGGCCCCGCCGGCGATGTGGTCGGCCTCGTCAAGACCGGCAAGAGCGGCAAGGAAAAGCAGATCCAGGTGACCGACAGGGGCCTGGAGGCGCTGACGCGCTATTCGGAGATCCGCGAGCGGCTGCTGGTGGAGGCGACCAAGGTCTCCGGCCTGTCGCAGGACGATCTTTCCGGGATTGCATCACACCTGAGGGCGCTATCGGGTTATTACGAACAGGCAGCCCGGTCGGCCGCGACCCTATAATCGTTGTTACAGACACCTGATGCCCTTTTCCTTCGACGCCATACTTGGCTCTCCAAGGATTATCTATTCCGCTTCTGCGTACCTATATTAGATCAGTGCGATCTGTTGTTGAACGTCAGCCGAGCACTCGCGTTAATGAAACGACGGGATTTTGTTTTCACAGGAGCATGACTTTTGTGAAAATTGCTGGCTTCGCACGGTAGGAAAAGTGTGCTTACGTTGACGGAAAGGGGAATGGTGTCAAAACTTCTATGAAAAACGATAGTTTCGAGCTTAGATTCTGGGGTGTACGGGGAAGTATTCCCGTATCGGGACCGGAATTCGAGCGTTACGGCGGGAATACGTCCTGCATCGAGTTACGGCATGACGGCAGGCGCATTATTTTTGACGCCGGAACCGGAGCGCGGGAAGCGGCGTTGTCGCTCGCCAAGGATGGCGTGCACGAAGTCGATATCTTCTTCACCCACTCGCACTACGACCACATGCTCGGCCTGCCCTTCTTCAAGCCTATCTACGATCCCGGGGTCAGCGTCGATCTCTGGTCGGGCCATCTCGCAGGCAAAACGACGACACGGCAACTGATCGGCCAGTTCATGCGGCCGCCCTGGTTCCCGGTGGAGCCGGATATCTGTCGCGCCACCATGGGTTTCCGTGATTTTGCGCCCGGCGATACGCTGAAGCCGCATCCGGGCATCGTCATCCACACCGCCAAACTCAACCATCCGGGCGGCTGCGTCGGCTACCGGATCGAATGGGCCGGCCGGATCATCGCGCTGGTCTACGATACAGAGCATGTGAACGGCCATATGGACGAAGCCGCCCTTGCACTGATGGCTGGGGCCGATCTCGCTGTCTATGATACGACCTACACCGAGGCGGAGATGTCGAAGCATCAGGGCTTCGGACATTCCACCTGGCAGGAAGGTGTCAGATTGGCGAAAGAGGCGGGTGCGAAGCGCCTTGCGCTTTTTCACCATGCGCAATGGCGCACGGACAAGGACCTCGACGATATGCAGCGCGATGCGCGCGAAAGCTTCCCCGGCGCCTTTGCCGCTTTCGACCGCCAGATGCTCGAGCTTTAAGCCACGAAATCGCCGACCGGACGCCAGTCGATGGCGACATGGCCGGCTGTTTCCTGAAACAGCGTGTCGATGAAATCCCAGGTAAACGCATCATGGACGAGATGATGCGTGAGGATGCCGATCGGCTCATCATTGCCGTCGAAGCGGTTTTTGAGCTCGCCGACCAAAACCTCCACCAGTTCCCCATGGGGACGTCCGCCGCCGGTGCCGTGCCAATCCATGATGTCGACATGGGTGTTGACCAGGGCGATCGGCCGCGGCTTTGCCAGCCCGTAGACGGAAACGGCGCGATAGCCGAAGGGTGCAAGCTCCGGCAGCAGAGCCTTGTCGATGCGGTTCCACGGCGGCACCAGCATTGGAGCGAACTGACGGGGGTAAAGCTCTCTGAGCTTATCGAAACCCCGCCGGAGTTCGTCGAGCACGATCGCCTGCGGGCGATGCAGACCAAGCTCCTGCTTTTTCGCCTCATCCGGCGCGTAATTGTGATGCGTCCAGCCATGGACCGTGACGGTCACCGCTTCCTGGCGCGCCAGACGCTCGGCGAGCGGCTTGCCGGTAGGTTCGGGAATGACTGCCAGAGCCATGGGCACATCGTATTTGTCTGAAAGTACCAGCAGCTGATCGAGGGCCGCGGTCGGCTCGATGGCGTCGTCGTCGCGAAACCATAGTTTTGCCTTCCGCCCGGCCTCGACCCAGCGCTGCAATTCATCACGCAGGGGCTGCCATTCAGCTCTATCGCTCATAATCGGGATCTCCCAGATGTTTCCGCAGAATGGTCTCAAGTCGTTTCGAGGCCGCGGTCAAGGACCTCTCTTCGTGAACGAAACGATGGGCGGCCTTGGCCATCGCACTTCGCTCCCCGTCGTCGCTTAGCAACCGTGCGATTGCATCGGCATAGGCTTTCAGATCGCCTTCGGGCGTCAGAATTCCCGTTACCCCGTTCATCACCACTTCCGGCACGCCGGCGGTTGCCTGCGCCACGATTGGCAGGCCCGCCGCCTGCGCCTCAAGATAGGCGAGACCATAGGCTTCGCCGCAGCCGGGCCAGACATAGATGCCCCCTGCCCGCAACTCCTCCACGATCTCCGATGCTGTACGCTCACCAAGCCAGGTGATGCGGCCGCTATCGAAACCGGAAAACAGCGCCCGCACCTCCGCCCGCATCGGTCCATCGCCGATGACGGTCAGCGTCCAGTCCCGCTCCCGGATCAGCTCCAGCGCCTGGGCGAGCATCACATAACTGTCGAATTTGTCGCCACGGCGCAACATCGCAACGGTGACCAGCCGATGCGGTGCAGGCTCGCTGGCCAGAGGTCCGAAATGCGCGGTGTCGATAAACGGCAGGAAGCGCTCATATCGCCCCTCGGGAATGGCGTCGGCAAGACCGATCCGGTCGCGCTCGGTAAAACACAGATTGACGGCAGCCTGCCGCACGGCGTCGGCGACGAGGCGCTGGTTGTCGCCCCAGTCACTATCGTCATGCCGCCTGCCATAGGAGGCCTCGGCGGTGACATAGGCAATGCCAAGACTGGCAGCGACCTGAGGGCCGACCATGTCCGGTGTTTTGTAGTAGGGATGGTAGGTGAACCAGAGGTCCGGCGGCGGCTCGCCGCGCCATTTTTCCAGCAGCCGGTCGATTTCCTCTTCCGCTTTCCGGGCGATTTCAGCACACGGCCCCGCCTCCGGCGTCGGCGTGAAACTGCGCAGCTCCGAGGCAAGCTCGACCTGATGTCCCGCCATCTCGAAGGCCGCGATGATCAGCCGCGCCATCAGCCGATCGCCAGACGGCACCGGATGATTGGGCGATTTCAGGGGAGCGTAGAAAGCGATCTTCATGGCGCGGGCCAATAGTTGACGATTAAGTGATAGTTTGGCCCGGAAATGTGACGGGAGACGCCCGAATTCCGGCGGGTTGCTTGACAATTAAGGCCCTGGCTTTAACGACCGTATTCTCGACAGCATGCGGCATTGCAGCTAGATGATTAGGCGATAACTGTTTTCCGTTCCCTTGTGAACGGGCAATGTAAATTGGATTTGATGACCACAGAGGCAAGAAAACCCATCATATCCGATCGTCTTGTACGAAAGTTCCGGCTTGGCTCCGGCCTGGTCATCTTCAGTTTCGTGATCATGCATCTCGCCAATCACTCCCTCGGATTGATCTCGCTCAGCGCTGCTACCGAGGCGCAGCATTGGTTCATGGTGGTCTGGCGCAACCCTGTTGGCACCGTTCTCTTCTACGGCGCTTTGATTGTCCATATCCTCCTCGTCCTGCGCATGCTCTACAAGCGCCGCACGCTGGTCATGCCGGCGGGTGAGGCTTTCCAGATCGTTACCGGCTTGCTGGTGCCCCTGCTGTTGATCGACCACATCATCGCCACCCGCATCGTTCACGAGATCTACGGCTATCACGACAATTACCGCGCCATCGTTCGCGGCCTCTGGGTCACTTCACCGCTCAACGGCGTGCGCCAGTCGATCGTGCTGCTGATCGTCTGGCTCCATGGCTGCATCGGCATTCATTTCTGGCTGCGCTATCGCGCCTGGTATACAGCCATCGCACCGGTCATGCTGTCCTTCGCCATCACCCTGCCGGTTCTCGCCCTGCTCGGTTTTGCGGCCATGGGAAAGACGGTATCGCACGAGGCAGCGCAGGAGGACGAGCGCGGCCTTCGTGGCGGCTATTACAGCGACATGCGCAGCCTTGGTGAAGCCGGCTCCATGCCGGGCAGCCAGGTAAGCATTACCCTATGGCCCTATCGCGCCGGCTTTTATGGCGCGTTCAGCATGTCGATTCTCGGCCTCTTCGCCTTCCGCACCCATCGAAGACTGCGCGAACGGCAGCATCAGGTGGCGATCCGCTATGCAGGCGGCGAAATCGTCCATGCGCCGCGCGGCTTCACCGTGCTCGAAGCGAGCCGCCTCGGCGGCATTCCGCATTATTCCGTCTGCGGCGGTAAGGGGCAATGTTCCACCTGCCGTGTCCAGATCATCGAGGGCACGGACAATCTGCCGCCCCCCGAGGGGCTGGAGCAAAAGACCCTGAACCGGATCGGCGCCACGCTCGATGTCCGCCTTGCCTGCCAATTGCGCCCGACGGGAAATATCAGTGTCGTGCCGCTTCTGACACCGATGGCGGAAACGGCCATTCCCGTCTACAGCCAGACGGCAAGCCCCGGGCGCGAGCGCGAGATTGTCGTCTTTTTTTGCGACCTGCGCCATTTCACCGCCCTGACCGAGGCACGCCTACCCTTCGACATCGTCTTCCTGCTCAACCGTTATTTTGCCATCGTCGGCCGTATCGTCGAGGAAAATGGTGGCAGGATGGACAAATTCATCGGCGACGGCGCCATGGCGCTGTTCGGCCTGCGCACCACGCCGAAGGAAGCCAACCGGCAGGCGCTGAAGGCGGCAGCCGAGATCGTCCGGGAAATCGACAAACTGAGCGCGGAACTGGCGGATGACCTCGCGGCACCGCTCGAAATCGCTATCGGCCTGCATACCGGGTCGGCGGTGGTTGGTTCGATGGGCTATGGCAATGTCAAGAACGTGACGGCGATCGGCGATACGGTCAACGTCGCGAGCCGTCTCGAAAGCGTCGCCAAGGAATTCAATCGTACGCTTGTCTTCTCCGAACCGGTGGCAGGCCTCTCCGGTGTCGATATCGCCGGCATCGAAAGCCGGGAGATCGCCGTTCGCGGCCGCGGCGAGCCTCTGCGCGTCTATATCGTTCGGAAGGAAGAAAGTGCCCGCTTTGCATAGATCGTTCAGGCGTGTAGGGATGACGCCCGATGTTCGACCGTAAGATTCTGACCACTAAATTCTGGAAGCGCACCCTCCGCAAGACCAGGGATCGCATCGCCACGCGCCTGTTCGATACCCGCCTCGGCCGCGATATCCTGATCAGTGCCATCGGGCCGCGCGTGCAGACCATGACGGTGGATTGCGGCGATCATGCCATGAGCTTTTCTCCGGCCGACTACATTGGCCGCAAGGTGTTCCGCAAGGGACATTTCGAGCGGGATCATGTCGACCGGCTGCTGACGGTGCTGCGCGAGCGCGGCCTGCTGCGCAAGGGGACGGTGCTGCTCGAACTCGGCGGCAATATCGGCACGCAGACCTGCTACTTCGCGCTCAGCGGCGCCTATCGGCGGATCGTCACCGTCGAGCCCGACCCACGCAATTTCCGGCTTCTGTCGGTCAATATCGCCGATAACGGGTTTCAGGATCTGGTGACCGCCGTCAATTGCGCCGCCGGCGACCGCGAGGGGCAGCTCGATTTCTACCTGAACTACAAGAACCATGGCAAAAGCAGCGCTTTGCGCCAAAGCCCGAGCGACGAGAAGATTTCCGTGCCGGTCCGGCCTGTCGCCGATATTCTCGGCGAGGCCGGCGTCGAGCCCGCCGATGTCGGGCTGATCTGGATGGATATCGAGGGGTATGAGCCCGTCTCCGTCAGGTCCATGCAGGCGCTGATGGCCCTCAAGGTGCCGCTCTACATGGAGTTCACACCGGCCTTTTACGGCAAGGAACAGACATCCGCCTTCATCGCCGATCTCAATGCCTACTATACGGAATGCCTCGCTTTTTTCGAGGACCGCACCGTAGCGATGAAGGTTGCCGACCTGCCGACCGGGGGCGAGCAGTTCGACGTCCTCTTCCTGCGCTAGCGCCTATCGGCGCCGGTAGATGAAATAGCGGCCCGCCTTCACGCCTGCCGGCAAGGGCAATGGCTCGAGATCGAGATGATCGAGGGACAGGCCGCTGACGGCGATACCGCGCGGAGCCAACACACCCACCATAATCTCGGGCAGCCAGGTCAAGGTCACCGCATCCTTCTCCTCATAGCCGGTGCCGATATCGGCATGGGCAAGCGAGGCGCCGATGCCGATGAAATCCCGGGCCGTGTCCTTGATCTCACCGAGCACGAGATTACCAGCTTCCGGCATCGACGGACCATAGGCATTGGCGGCGCGATCGAAGGCAACGATGCGACGGTCGGAGAAAAGCTCGCGCAGGTGATCGAAGGTACGGCCATTGCCGAGCCCGAGCTCCAGCACGGGACCGTCGAGTGTTTTAACCTCATCTGCAATACCGTTGAGGATGTCGCGTTGCGCGGTCAGGCGGCGGATGAAACTATCCAGGCGGCTCATCGTATCTGTCTTGTCCTTGGCATCGTGGTATCTCTCCCACAGCCGAAGTAGCATGGTGCACGTCGCCGCGTCGACCACCCGCTGGTTTTTCGATGCGGTTGCTATAGGGATAGAGTGTTGCGGCGCGCGTGCAAGGGGGTGTGTCATGGCCGATCCGAACGACGATTTCTTTCGCGCATTGCCGGTTTTCACCCATTTCGAGGGTGTCACCGACAACGACAACTACCGGCCGCTTCCCGACGACTGGCTGCTGGCGGTGGCCGATATCGTCAGCTCGACCAATGCGATCGCCGCCGGCCGCTACAAATCCGTCAATATGGCCGGCGCCAGCGTGATTTCCGCCGTGCTCAACGCGCTGGACAAGGGCGATTATCCCTTCGTTTTCGGCGGCGACGGTGCGCTGGTGGCCATTCCTCGCTCCGGCGAAGCGCGCGTGCGGGAGGCGCTCTCGGCGGTGCGGACCTGGGTGATGGAGGAATTGCAGCTCAGCCTGCGCACCGCGCTGGTGCCTTTGGCGGATGTCCGTGCCGAAGGACTGGATGTAAGGGTCGCCCGCTTTAGCCCCAGCGATTTCGTGTCCTACGCCATGTTCGCCGGCGGCGGCGCAAGCTGGGCGGAAAGCCAGATGAAGGCCGGACGCTTTGCCGTCGAGGCGGCGGCGGCGGAGACACGGCCGGACCTGACCGGCCTCTCCTGCCGATGGAACCCGATCAAGGCCCATAATGGCGAGATCGTCTCGATCATCGCCGTTCCCGATCAAGCAGGCACCGGCCCGGAGTTTCGGCGCCTCGTGACCGACATCATCGCCATTTCCGCGGAGCAGAACCGCGACGGCCACCCTGTCCCTGTAGAAGGCCCAACGCCGACGCTTGCCTTCAAAGGCGCCAAATTCGAGGCTCGCGCCACGGCACCGCTGACCAATCGCTGGCGTCGCAAGCTTGCAATCGCAGGCCAGATCGTTCTCCTCTACATTCTCGACAAATTCGGCATCCGCGCGGCAACCTTCGACGCCAAGATTTACCGGCGTGATCTCGCCGCCAATTCCGACTTCCGTAAATTCGACGACGGGCTGAAGATGACCATCGATGTCGATGCCGCGCATTTCTCTCGCATCGAAGCGCGGCTGCGCGCGGCCGAGGCCGAGGGCGTGTGCCGTTATGGTCTCCATCAGCAGGACAGCGCTCTCATGACCTGTTTCGTGCCGACACCGCTGATGCGCGATCACATGCACTTCATCGACGGCGCCAGCGGCGGTTATGCGATGGCGGCGATGGCATTGCGTGAGAAGCTGCACACGGGCGCAAGCCTCTCCGCCTCGCAGCCGGCGTCCGGCATATCATGACGCGATCGATGGAATTTTCCGTGTCGATAGGTTTTCGACCATTGTTTCAGTGGGATCGTATGCCTATTTAACAAGAACAAAACGAGATTCGCCGAGTTAGGTGCCTCGTTCCGCCGTGTCGTATCCTGGCCGGGAGGCCCAAGGACACGCTGAAATTATTTGAGGCGACGACACGATCTGGAACCCGCAAGGGAAGAATGTGCCGTCGCTTATCCGCATGTTTGCTCTCCGAGCGGTGCCGACAGGGCTGGACGTGGCGTTGCCGCGATCCATTATCTGGCAGCGCCGGAGCGGGTGATCTTGATGACAGGGATAGGCCGTGGGGACGATGACAGTTCATTCGAGTGTTTCCGATATTTTTCTCGACAAGGTCGCGGAATGGCTGACCCAGGCGGCGCTGACCGGCGAAGACCTGGAGACCATCGTTCGCGGTTTCTGCGAACGGATGGCGGCTTCCGGCCTGCCGATTGCCCGCGTGCACCTAACCTTTTCGATGCTGCATCCGCTCTATGACGCGCTGGGCTTCACCTGGCGTCGAGCCGGCGGGTTGACGATCGAGGGCTACCGGCACATGGACGACAAGCCGGAACGCTTCGTGCAGAGCCCGTATTATTATCTGCTCTCCAACAATCTCCTGCATCTGCGCCGCCGGATCGATGTCGACGGACCGCTGGAATTCCCGGTCTTCAAGGATTTGCGCGAAGAGAAGATCACCGACTACATCGCCTTCGTGCAGACCTTCGGTGCCGGTTCGGCCCAGGGAATGATGGGCTCCTGGTCGACCGACAGCCTCAGCGGCTTCAGCGAGGAAATGATCGGCGCGCTGATGCGTATGCAGAACCACCTGGCGATGGCCGCCAAGATGGCGGTCCTCGGCAAGCTCGCCAACAATATGCTGACCACCTATCTCGGCGGCGACGCCGGCAAGCGGGTACTAAACGGCCAGGTCCGCCGCGGTGATGGCGAGACGATCCGCGCTGCCCTCGTCATGGGCGATATGCGGCAATCGACCGTGTATGCCGAGAAGGAAGGCCGCCAAGCCTATATCGATACGCTGAACGAGTTCTTCGACGCCATCGCCGCGCCGTTCAACCGCAACGGCGGCGAGATTTTGAGCTTCCTCGGCGATGGTTTTCTCGCCGTCTACCCCTGCGGCCGGCACAAGGATCCCTCCAAGGTCGCCTGCGAAGCCGCGCTGTCGGCCGTTTTCCAGGCACAGAGCCGGGTCACGGCGTTGAACAAGGATCGCCAGACGCGCGGCCTGAGCGAAGTCCGCTACGGCATCGGGCTGCATGTCGGCAACGTCATGTTCGGCAATGTCGGGCTGAAGGATCGCCTGACCTTCTCGGCCTTCGGCGCTGCCGTCAACGAGGTGCAGCGGCTGCAGTCGCTGACCAAGAAATATTCGACGGAAGTGGTCGCGAGCGAGGCTTTCTCCGGCTACACCGGCAGCGAATGGGTGACGCTCGGCGAAGAGCGGCTGCGCGGCGTGCGGCAGCGTTTCACGGTCGTGCATCCAAAGACCAACGCCGCGCTCAACGGCACGACGGAGGTCTTTCACGATGCGGCCAGTGATGGTCTATCGGAGGCCGAGCAGGTTATTCTACTGCATCGGGACGCCAAGAAGTTCGAGAACCGCCCACAAGTCGAAAAATTCATTCAATGATAATAAGGTATGCTTAGTTAAGCATTTCCCGATAGATCATTGGAAAAATGACAGTTTTTTTACTGTTCAGGTCCTACTTTGACCAACTGGACACCCGTTATGGCCTACGTTAGTGTGCCGATTGGGGCCGCATAAGGTCGTGCAATTGGGACTACACAGGCATGACGTCAGGGACTGATTTATTGCGTATCGAGAACCTCGACGTCTCGTTCTCGATTTATGGCGACAAGTTGCGCGTGGTGAAAAACGCGAACCTGCGGGTCCTCCCCGGCAAGGTGACGGCGCTGGTCGGCGAATCCGGCTCCGGCAAGTCGATCATCAGCCAGTCGATCATGGGTATCCTGCCGACGCCCGCGCAAGCGAGCGGCCGTATTCTGTTTACCGATCCGCTCGACGGTCAGACCACCGACATTCTGCAACTGCCGCGTGACGGCATCGCGATCCGCCAGATGCGCGGTGCGCGCATGGCCAACATTTTTCAGGAGCCGATGACCTCGCTGTCGCCGCTGCATACGGTCGGCAACCAGGTTAGCGAGGCCCTGCGCATCCACAACCCTGCTCTCAGCAAGGCCGAGCAGCGCGAAAAGACCGAGGAAATGCTCAGCCTCGTCGGCTTTCAAAATCCGCACCGCACCTTCGACATGTATCCGTTCGAGCTGTCAGGCGGCATGCGGCAGCGCGCGATGATCGCCATGGCGCTGATCTGCAATCCGGCCCTACTGATCGCCGACGAGCCCACGACGGCGCTCGACGTCACCATCCAGGCACAGATCCTCGGCCTGCTGCGCGGCCTGCAGCAGAAGTTCAACATGGCCATGCTGCTGATCACCCATGATCTCGGCGTCGTCGCCAACATGGCCGATGAAGTCGTGGTCATCTATCACGGCGAGATCATGGAAGCCGGGCCGGTCGAGACCATCTTCCGCCAGCCGCAGCATCGTTATCTGAAGGCGCTGATGTCGGCGGTGCCGCATTTCGACATGAAGCCGGGCGAGCGGCTGAAATCGCTGCGTGACGTGCCGGTCAATCTCAGCACCTTCTCGGGCAAGAAGAAAATCGCCAAGGCCAATACCAACGCCACGGCGGCGCCGGACGTACTGCTTTCGGTCCGTAATCTCGTCAAGACCTATACATCCAAGGGTGGCGGGCTGTTCGGCCGCCGGGAG
Source organism: Rhizobium rhizogenes NBRC 13257 (assembly GCF_000696095.1). Lineage (GTDB taxonomy): Bacteria > Pseudomonadota > Alphaproteobacteria > Rhizobiales > Rhizobiaceae > Rhizobium > Rhizobium rhizogenes. Next base: position 181,443 of record NZ_BAYX01000011.1, read on the forward strand.
GGGACGAGGTTCCGCGCGGTCGACGATGTCAGTTTCGATATCCGCCGTGGCGAATGTCTGGGGCTCGTTGGCGAAAGCGGCTGCGGCAAGACGACGGTCAGCAAGATCCTGATGCGCGCTGTCAGCGCCGACAGCGGCTCAGTCAGCTTCGATGACGGCGACGGCAAGATCGACGTACTGGCCGTCAAGGGCGACGCGCTCATGGATTTGCGCACGAAGATCCAGATGGTGTTCCAGGATCCGGTTTCCTCCCTGTCGCCACGCATGACGATCCGCAATATCCTGAGCGAACCTCTGGAAATTCATCGGCATGGCGACAGTGACGAGCGCAAGGACAAGGTCAAGGGGCTAATGCAGGCGATCGGGCTCGACCAGCACTATCTGAGCCGCTATCCCCACAGCTTTTCCGGCGGCCAGCGCCAGCGCATCGGCATCGCGCGTGCCCTGGCGCTCGGGCCGAAGCTCCTGATCCTCGATGAGCCGGTTTCAGCGCTCGACGTCTCGGTGCAGGCGCAAATCCTCAATCTTCTCAAGGATTTGCAACGGGAACTTGGTCTTACCTATCTCTTCATTTCGCACAATCTCGCCGTCGTCGACTACATGGCGGACCGTATCGCCGTCATGGCGCGCGGCCGCATCGTCGAGATCGCGCCGCGCGAGATCATTCTTCGCGATCCGGTCCACCCCTATACGCGCTCGCTGCTGGCCGCAGTCCCCTTCCCCGACCTCGACCGGCCGCTTGATTTCTCGGCGCTGAACAGCGAAGGTCCGGCCGCCAAGCAGAGTTGGGGGCCGCATTTTGCGGAGGAAGACGGCGGCGACCTCACCTATGCCGATCTTGGCGGCGGTCATTTCGTGCGCGCTCGCCGCGGCGCCGATGTTCAGGAATTGCGCGCGTGGTAACCCGTCGAACCTTCCTTGGCCTGATGGCCTCCAGCGTCCTACCATTCCCTGCCCTGGCCGCGGAAGTCGACAACGAGCCGGATTATCTCGCCGACTGGCTCCGCTCCGGCCAGATGCCGCCGCTCGTCAAGCGTCTGCCGAAATTTCCGCGTGTCGTCAACGTCAAGGCACTGGGTCGCGCGCCCGGCCATTATGGCGGCACGGTACGCACGATCATCGGCAGTCAGAACGATATTCGTTTCATGACGATCTACGGTTATGCCCGCCTTGTCGGCTATGATCGAACCTTGACGCTGCAGCCTGATATTCTCGAATCCTACTCCGCTCTCAATGATTGCGTTTTCACTTTCAAGCTGCGCAAGGGGCACAAGTGGTCGGACGGCCAACCCTTTACCTCGGATGATTTCCGCTATTGGTGGGAAGACGTCATTCTCAACAAGGAGCTGACGCCGGGCGGCGGTGCGCTGGAGCTGCGCCCGCATGGCAGCCTGCCGCGTTTCGAGGTCCTCGACGAGCTGACGGTGCGCTATTCCTGGGATGAGCCCAATCCGGACTTTCTGCCGAGCCTGGCCGCACCCCAGCCGCTGGTCATCTCCGGCCCCGGCCATTACCTGAAGCAATTCCACAAGAAATATCAGGACAGTATCCGGCTAGCCTCGCTGATGCAGGAATCTCGTGTGCGCAAATGGCAGGACATGCACATCAAGAAGGGCCGCGCCTACAGGCCGGAGAATCCCAAACTGCCCGTGCTCGATCCCTGGCGCAACACGACGGCGCCGCCGGCGGAGCAATTCGTTTTCGAGCGCAATCCCTATTTCCACCGCGTCGACGAAAATGGCCGGCAACTGCCCTATGTCGACCGTTTCGTTCTGAGCATCAGCTCGGCGGCGATCATCGCGGCCAAGGCCAATGCCGGCGAAAGTGACCTGCAGGCGACGGGCATAGACTTCAACGATTATGCGCTCCTCAAGGATGCCGAGAAGCGCCATCCGGTGAAGGTCAATCTCTGGAAATCGACGCGCGGTTCACGCGTCGCTCTGCTGCCGAACCTTAACAGCGCCGATCCTGTCTGGCGCAAAGTCTTGCGCGACGTGCGCGTGCGCCGGGCGCTATCGCTGGCGATCGACCGGCACGAGATCAATATGGCCGTCTTCTACGGTCTTGGCACCGAAAGTGCTGACACCGTGCTGCCGGAAAGCCCGCTCTACAAGCCGGAATATGCCTCTGCATGGATTGCTCATGATACGGCTCAAGCCAATGCGCTGCTTGATGCCGCCGGCCTCGACAAGCGCGACGAGGACGGCATCCGCCTGCTGCCGGATGGCCGGCGGGCGGAGATCACGGTCGAGACACCAGGCGAAAGCACGCTTGACACCGATGTGCTGGAATTGATCACCGATCATTGGCGCAAGGTCGGAATCGCACTCTTCACCCGGGTCTCGCAACGCGACATCTTCCGCAGCCGTGCCATGGGCGGCCGCATCATGATGTCGATCTGGTATGGCCTCGACAACGGAGTGGCCACCGCCGACATGAATCCCGGCCAACTCGCACCGACGATGGATGATCAGATGCAATGGCCTCTTTGGGGCATGTATTATCTTTCCCGCCAGACACAGGGCGTCGCGCCTGATGTGCCGGAGGCGGCGGAGCTGGTCAGGCTTCTTGGTGAATGGGGAAAGGCAGCCTCCTCCTTCGAGCGCGCCGAGATATGGCATAAGATGCTGTCGATCTATTCCGAGCAGGTCTTCTCCATCGGCCTAATTAACGGCACGATGCAGCCGATCCTGCATGCCTCGCTCCTGCAGAACGTGCCGGAGAAAGCGCTCTACGGCTTCGATCCAACCTGCTATCTCGGCGTCTACATGCCCGATACCTTCTGGCTGAAGGAGGATCCGGCGCATGCTTAAGTATATCCTCTGGCGCATTGCGGTGATGGTTCCGACGCTGATCGTCATCTCGATGCTGGTCTTCACCATCATCCAGTTACCACCAGGTGATTTCTTCGAAAGCCAGATTGCGGAACTTCGCGCTCAGGGCGAAAGCGCCAACCTGCAGGAAATCGAGGCCCTTCGCCACGAATATGGGCTCGATAAACCCATGGCCCTACAATATGTCTATTGGGCCGCAGGCATGCTGCATGGCGATTTCGGCTATTCCTTCGAATATCAGTTGCCGGTCTCGGAAGTCGTCGGCGACAGGCTGTGGCTGACGATCCTCGTCTCGATGACGACGATCCTGCTGACCTGGCTGATCGCCTTCCCCATCGGCATCTATTCCGCCACCCATCAGTATAGCTGGGGCGACTATGGCCTGACCTTTCTCGGCCTGCTCGGCATCGCCATTCCGAACTTCATGCTGGCGCTGATCCTAATGTATTTCGCCAATGTCTGGTTCGGCGTCTCGATCGGCCACCTGATGGACCAGAAATACCTGTCGCAGCCGATGAGTTGGGAAAAGGCGCGCTCGATCCTGTCGCATCTATGGATTCCGGTCATCATCGTCGGCACGGCGGGCACGGCCGGCATGATCCGGCGCCTGCGCGCCAACCTGCTCGACGAGATGCAGAAGCAATACGTCATCACCGCCCGCGCCAAGGGGCTGCATCCCCTGAAGGCGCTGGTGAAATATCCGCTGCGCATGGCGCTGAACTTTTTCGTTGCCGACATCGGCTCCATCCTGCCGTCGATCATTTCCGGCGCGGAAATCACCGCCATCGTGCTGTCGCTCGAGACGACCGGCCCGATGCTGATCAAGGCATTGCAGAGCCAGGACATGTATCTCGCCGGCTCGTTCCTGATGTTCCTCGCTTTCCTGAACGTCATCGGCGTACTGATCTCCGATATCGCCCTCGGCTTCCTCGATCCACGTATCCGCTTGCAAGGCAGGAGCACAAAGTGACCGCACCCCTGCCGGGCCCCGGCGCCCCATTGGAGCACTACGTTTCGGGTGCCGCCTTCGATCCGGATCAGTTCGAAGCCATGTCCGCCGGTCAGGCGCGTTACTACCAAGCCTCGCAGAAGCGGCTGATGTGGTGGAAGTTCAAGCGGCACAAGCTTGCGCTTGCCTCCGGCATCTTTCTCATCCTGCTCTACGGCACGATCCTGATTTCGGAGTTTCTAGCGCCCTACGGTCTGCATACCCGCAATGTCGAATATATCCACTCGCCGCCACAGGCGATCCATCTTTTCGACCAGGGAAAGTTCGTTGGCCCCTTCGTCTACGGCCGCACGATGACGCTCGATCTCGATACGTTGCGGCGGGTCTATACCGAAAACTCTAGGGATGTTCAGCCGATCCGTTTTTTCTGCCGTGGTGACCCCTATCGCTTCTGGGGCCTGGTGGATTCGGATGTCCATCTGGTCTGCCCCGCTGTCGGCGGACAGATGTATCTGCTCGGTACCGACCGCCTGGGCCGCGACGTATTGTCCCGGATCATCTACGGCGCGCGCATCTCCCTGACGATCGGATTGATCGGCATCAGCATCAGCTTCGTGCTCGGGATCGTCATCGGCGGCCTCGCCGGATATCATGGCGGGATCTTCGATCTACTGGTCCAGCGCGTCATCGAAGTGCTGCAATCGCTGCCGAGCCTGCCGCTATGGATGGCGCTCGCGGCGATCATGCCGGTGAGCTGGAGCCCCATCCTGATCTACTTCGGCATCACCATCATTCTCGGCATTCTCGACTGGACCGGGCTCGCACGAGCCGTTCGCTCCAAGCTCTTGTCTTTGCGCGAAGAAGACTATGTTCTTGCTGCGCAGCTGATGGGTGCGAGCTCGCCCCGCGTCATCGGCCGGCATCTCGTACCCGGTTTCATGTCGCATCTGATCGCGACGGCAACGATTTCGATCCCCAGTATGATTCTCGGCGAAACCGCGCTGAGCTTCCTGGGCCTCGGCCTTCGCCCGCCGATCACCAGCTGGGGCATTCTGCTAACCGAAGCTCGCGGCGCCAGCGTCATTGCATTTTATCCCTGGCTCCTTTTCCCGATGGTGCCGGTGATTTTGGTCATTCTGGCGTTCAACTTTTTAGGAGACGGCTTGCGCGACGCGGCCGATCCCTACAAATAGCGGAAAGCGTGGCCCGGAAATGGATTGCAATTCGAAGAGCGGCCGCGGACGTCGTTTGCAGAGAACCCGCGAAAATGACTTTCAGTCCTGAGGTTTTGCCCATGAAGCGGCGCTTAGAAGATGCTCGAACCTCATGTATAGTCACGACACGTTTGGTCTGGGTCACCTCAGACGGTGCCGGACCATCGCGCATGCGCTTGTCGAGAACTACCGTGGACTAAAGGTCCTGATCATTTCCGGCGCAACGATCGCCGGTGCTTTCGATTATCGAGCGCGAGTCGACTTCGTGAAAGTGCCGAGCGTGATCAAGCTGCGCGACGGCGAATATACGTCGATGGCAAGCCATGTCGATCTTCAGGAAACGCTGAAGATGCGCCAGTCGATCATCCGCCATACGGCGGAGACCTTCCAGCCGGACATCTTCATCGTCGACAAGGAGCCGATGGGCCTAAAGGGCGAGGTCGAGGAGACCCTGCAATATCTGAAGGCGCGCGGCACGACGCTGGTGCTCGGTATGCGCGACGTCATGGATGCCCCGCATCTGCTCGAAGCCGAATGGAAGAAGAACAGCGTGCTGCAGAAGATCGACCAGTTCTATGACCGCGTCTGGGTCTACGGACCGCCGGACTTCCACGATCCGCTGATGGGCCTCGACGTTCCGCCCGGCGTTCGCCGGAAAATGGAATTCGTCGGCTTCCTGCAGCGCAGCGTCTCCACACAAGGCGCGAAGTCTGAACATGTGCCCGATGAAGACTATCTTCTCGTCACCACCGGCGGCGGCGGCGACGGCGCCGATCTCGTCAACGATGTCGTCAGCGCCTTTGAGCAGGACAACACGCTGCAGCACAAGACGCTGATCGTGCTTGGCCCCTATATGCCCGCCAAGGAACGCATTCAGCTTCTGAAGCGCGCCAGCAAGATTGCCTGTCTTCAGGTGATCGAGTTCGACAACAAGATGGAGGAACTGATCGCCGGCGCCAAGGGCGTGGTCGCCATGGGCGGCTACAACACCTATTGCGAAATCCTGTCCTTCGACAAGCCGGCGCTGATCATTCCGCGCACCAGGCCACGGGAGGAGCAGTTGATCCGCGCCCAGCGGGCGAGCGAGCTCGGTCTCGTCGACATGCTGCTGCCGGAGGAGTCCGCCGATCCGAAGCAGCTTGCTGCCGCGCTGAAGCGCCTGCCGACCCGCGCGCCGCCATCGGCGAGCAGCGAGAACATGCGGCTGGAAGGGCTGGTTCATATTTCACGCATCGTCGGCGAATGGTTCGACGACCGCGAGCAATATCCGCCGCTGTCGGTCGTCGCCGAATAGAGCATCGGAACCCATCGATGCGCAAAAAGATTCTGGTGGTCCTCAAGGGCTACCCCCGCCTGTCCGAGACCTTCATCGCGCAGGAGTTGCTCGGCTTGGAGAGGGCTGGTTTCGGCCTGACATTGATTTCGATGCGCAGGCCGACGGACAAGAAGCGCCATCCCGTCCATGACGAGATCAAGGCGCGGGTGGTCTACCTCCCGGAATATCTCCACGACGAACCGCTGCGCGTCCTGCGTGCCTTCTTCGCCGGCCTCGGCAAACCCGGCTTCAAGCCGCTGCTGAAGCAGTTCTGGGCCGATCTCAAGCGGGATATCACGCCGAACCGCTTTCGCCGTTTTGGCCAGGCGCTGGTGCTGGCACATGAATGGCCTGACAATGGCGAATGGCTGCACGCGCATTTCATTCACACGCCGGCATCGGTGACGGCCTATGCAAGCATCATGACCGGCATTCCCTGGACCTGCTCCGCACACGCCAAGGATATCTGGACCTCGCCGGACTGGGAACTATCGGAAAAGCTCGGACGTGCCCGCTGGACGGTGACCTGTACCCGCAGCGGCTATGAGCATATGCGCGATCTGACGTCGATGCCCGACCATGTGCATCTGAGCTATCACGGCCTCGATCTCGCCCGCTTCGGCCCCTTCGCGGGTGAGCATTCCGATCGCGACGGCTCGCAGGCCTCCGACCCTGCCTTCCTCCTCAGCGTCGGCCGTGCGGTCGAGAAAAAGGGCTATGATGTGCTTTTGAGGGCGCTGGCGCTGCTGCCCACCGACCTTCATTGGCGCTTTACCCATATTGGCGGCGGCGACGGGCTGGCGAAGCTGAAAACGCTCGCCGACACGCTGGGCATTGCCGATCGCATCACCTGGAAGGGTGCGCTGGCGCAGGAAGATGTGCTGGCGCATTATCGTCAGGCGGACCTCTTCGCGCTTGCCTGCCGGGTCGCGGCTGATGGCGACCGCGACGGCCTGCCGAACGTGCTGGTCGAGGCATCCAGTCAGCGCCTCCCCTGCCTGTCGACCAATATCTCCGGCGTGCCGGAACTGCTGACCGATGGCGAAAACGGTTTCGTCGTACCGCCGGAAGACCCAAAGGCGCTGGCGGCGGCACTGGAACAGGCGATCCGCGATCCGGCGCTACGCCGCCGGCTTGGCGACGCTGCGGAAAAGCGCGTGCGTGAGCATTTCGACCATCATTCCAGCATTCGGCAATTGACGCGGCTGTTCGAGGAGCAGTGGCAAAAAGAAGAGCAATGGCGGAAATCGGCATGACAGCCTCCCGTACGTCGTCTCCACGCGTATTCTTTTATGTTCAGCACCTGCTCGGCATCGGTCATCTCGCTCGCGCCAGCCGGATTGCCAGCGCGATGGCAAAGGATGGCTGTCAGGTGACGGTCGTCACCGGCGGCGTGCCGGTAAACGGCTTTCCAGGCCCGGACGTCACCTCCGTCACCCTGCCGCCGGTCGTCGCCAGCAGCGCTGGTTTTTCGGGCCTTGCCGATCAATCGGGCAATGCCGTCGGCGAAGAGTTTCTGTCCGTGCGCCGCAACCTCCTGCTGGATGCGTTCCACACGGCCGCGCCTAATGTCGTCATCATCGAGGCCTTTCCCTTCGGCCGCCGCCAAATGCGCTTCGAGCTACTGCCGCTGCTCGACGCCATCGCATCGGCCAATCCGAAGCCAAAACTCTGCAGCTCGGTGCGCGATATCCTGCAGCAGCAGAAAAAACCGGGTCGTGATGAGGAGACCGTGGCCCTGCTGCGGGATCATTTCGACGGCGTGCTCGTGCACGGCGATCCGAGCTTCGTCCGGCTGGAGGAGACTTTTCCACTGACTGCCGCCATTTCCGACAAGATCACCTATACCGGCATCGTTGCCCCGCCCTTGCCGCCGGAGCCGACCGAGATTTTCGACATCGTAGTTTCCGCCGGCGGCGGCGCGGTCGGGCGCGACCTGATCCGCGCTTGCCTGGAAGCGGCAAGCCTCATCGCCATCGACCGCCGTTGGTTGCTGGTGACCGGGCCGAACCTGCCGGAGCAGGACTTTGTCGCTTTGACCGGGGATGCGCCCGGCAATGTCGACGTCGTTCGTTTCCGCAAGGATTTCCCGTCTCTGCTCAGGGGTGCGGAGCTGTCGATCTCGCAGGCGGGCTACAACACGGTCGGCGATCTCCTTGTCACCGGTTGCCGCTCCATCCTGGTGCCGTTCACCGCCGGCGGCGAAACCGAGCAGTCCGTGCGCGCCGAGCGGCTGGAAAAACTCGGGCTGGCGCTCGCGCTGCCGGAAGCTGGACTGACGACGGAACAACTCGTCGAGGCCATCGACAAAGCACTCTCGCAACCGAAGCCTTCGACCTTTGATATCGACCTCACCGGCGCCGAAAAGACCTCCGCGATCATCCGTCAATTATAGTGAAATTCGGGGTGACGGTCTGTCACTTCTCCTCGTCGTTTTGCCCCCCTCGTTTTCCGCAATCTTGTGATATAAAATGGGAAATCAATGAATCGGGGGGAACCTGGACGAAAGACCGGGGGCGTCCCGTTTTCGATATGGGGCCGCGCATCCAAAATGAACTCCTCCCGCACCTCTGCAACATCAGCGCCGGCATTGACGGCGAAGACTGTTGAATTTGGAAGCATGCAATAAGCGATGGAAAAAAGCCTAGCGCGTTACATCTGGTCGAATACCCGGCTGGAGCAGATTTGGATACTGACGATCGTCGCTGCTTCGATGATCCCGTACTTTCTGTCTTTCGACTTGCCGAAGCAGATCGTCAACGGGCCTATCCAGGGCAAGGGTTTCGAGCATCCCGGCGACACTCAGACCTTCATGCATATCGCCTTCGACCTGCCCCTGATCGGGCATGTCGAAGTATTCGAGGGCCTGCATCTCACCCGCTTCTGGATGCTGATCGCACTCAGCCTGGTGTTCCTGGCGCTTGTCGTCCTCAACGGCCTCTTCAAGCTCTACATCAATACCTATAAGGGCCGGCTTGGCGAACGCATGCTGCGTCGCATCCGCTTCGAGCTGATCGACCGCGTGCTGCGTTTTCCGCCGGCGCATTTCAAGCGGGTGAAGCCGGCTGAGATCGCCACCATGATCAAGGACGAGGTGGAGCCGATGGGCGGCTTCACCGGTGACGCTTTCGTGCAGCCCGCCCTGCTTGGCGGCCAGGCGCTGACTGCGCTCATCTTCATCATCATGCAGAATTTCTGGCTGGGCATGATCGCCGCCGCCATCGTCGCGGTACAGGCGATCGTCATTCCGCGCATGCGCAAGCGGTTGCTCGAGCTCGGACGCCAGAGGCAATTGACGGCACGCGAATTGTCCGGCCGCGTCGGCGAAATCGTCGAGGGTATCGGCACGATCCATGCCAACGACACCTCCAATCTGGAGCGCGCCGACATCGCGGCGCGTCTCGGGCTGATCTTCTCGATCCGCTACGACCTCTACCAGTGGAAGTTCATGGTGAAATTCATCAACAACTTCCTCGCCCAGGTGACACCCTTCCTATTTTATTCGATCGGCGGTTTTCTGGCGCTGCAGGGCCGGCTCGATATCGGCCAACTCGTTGCCGTCATCAATGCCTATAAGGACCTGCCGGGGCCGCTGAAGGAACTGATCGACTGGGATCAGTCGCGCCAGGATGTTCAGGTCAAATACAATCAGGTGGTCGAGCAGTTCAGCGTCGACGGGCTGATCGATCCGAAAATCCAGCTTGTCTCACCCGCCCCTGCCGGCCGCATCACCCATCCTCTGGTCGCCACCAATATCACCGTGGTCGATGACAGCGGCGCCCGCGTGCTGGATCACGTCTCCGTCGAGATCAATCCCGGCGAGACGGTGGCGATCGTCGGCGAAAGCGGCGCCGGTGGCGAATATCTTGCCGAGGCGCTAGGCAGGTTGGTCCGGCCGGATACGGGCCGTACCACCATTGACGGACGTGACCTGCTGGAATTGCCGGAATCGCTGACGGGACGGCGCATCGCCTATGCTTCGTCGGATACGTTCTTCTTCCACGGCACGCTGCGCAGCAATCTTCTCTACGGCCTGAAGCATGCACCACTGACCGCAGTCGCTTATGACGAGAAGTCGGCCAACAAGCTCAAATGGCAGATGATCGAGGCGCGTCGTGCCGGTAATCCGGAGCTGGACCTTAACAGCGACTGGGTCGATTATGCGGCCGCCGGCGCGACAGGTCCGAACGATATCTATGCCGTCATTCGTCCCGTTCTCGATGTCGTGGCCATGTCCCAGGACATCCTCGACATGGCGCTGCGCTCGAACGTCGATACGGAAGCTCATGAGGATCTCACCTCGCGCATCGTCGAGCTGCGCCAGGCGCTGCGGCTCAGACTGAAGGAGGAAAATCTCGAAGGGCTTGTCGTACCCTTTGAATTCGATGCCTATAATCCGCAGGCGACAGTCGGTGAAAACCTGCTGTTCGGCACGCTGAAGCGGCCGCAGATGACCAACCGGAAGCTCGCCGCGCACCCCTATTTCCAGCAGCTGTTCACGCAGACCGGCCTCAATACCGATCTCTACGACATGGGCCTGGAAATCGCCGAGAATGCCGTCGAACTCTTCACCGACCTGCCGCCGGATCATCCCTTCTTCCAGCAGCTGACCTTCATGACGCCGGAAGATATTCCGACCTACGAGGCGCTGCTGCAGAAGCTGAACGGCAAGGGTTTTTCGGCCGCTTCGCCTGACGAACGAGCAGCCATCATCCGCCTGAGCTTCTCCTATATCGAACCCCGCCACCGTTTCGGTCTGTTGACCCAGACGCTGATGGAGAAGATCGTCACGACGCGCATCAAGTTCTACGAGCATATCCCGGCCGATCTTGCCGAGGTGATCGAGCGCTACGATCCCGAGCGTTTCACCGCCTCGGCGACATTGATGGACAATGTGCTGTTCGGCAGGATCGCGCACCAGCAGGCGAATGCGCCGGAGCGCATCCACACCATCATGTACGACGTGTTCGAACGCCTCGGCATGCAGGACAGCGTGCTCTCGATCGGGCTGGATTTCGACGTCGGCTCCGGCGGCAAGCGGCTGACCAATGTGCAACGGCAGAAGCTCAATCTCGGCCGTGCTCTGCTGAAGCGGGCCGACTACATCATCTGCAACCGCCCGCTGCCGGCGCTCGACCATCGTATCCAGGATCAGATCCTCCGGGCTATCCTGACCGAGCTCGACAGGAGCGCGGATAAGCCGGCACTCATCTGGGTGCTGTCCAACCCGAATTTTGCCGAGCTGTTCGATCGCGTTCTGGTCTTCAACCACGGCAGCCTGGTTGAAAGTGGCACAACGACCGATCTTTTAGAAAAAAACGGGATGTTCAAAGAACTGTTATCGTAATATCCTATTGCGCGGGGATATCTGGGGCCTGAAACCGGGGATTTGAAGCTCATGCTTCTGAAGGACGAAGTTGAAATGCTGAAACGGGTGCCGATTTTTGCGCGCATCGCACCCGCGAAATTGAAGTTGTTGGCATTCACCTCGGACCGCGTCAGCTATAATGCCGGCCAGGCGCTGTTTCATCAGGGCGATCAGGGCGACGCGGCCTACGTTGTTCTTTCAGGAACTGCTGATATTCTTGTCGATAGCCCCGCCGGTGAGATCAAGGTCGCCGAAGTCGACGTCAACTCCATCGTCGGCGAGATCGCTATTCTCTGCGATGTCTCTCGTACCGCCACCGTCAAGGCGACGTCGCGATTGGAGGCTCTGAAGATCAGCAAGGAACACTTCCTGAAGCTGCTCAGCGATTTCCCCGAAATGGCCGTCGAAATCATGCGCGTCCTCGCCGACCGCCTCAATCACACCACCTCCGAACTCACCGCCGCGCGTAGCCGTCAGCAGCAGCCGCATTCGATGTCGACGCATTGAGATCGAACTCCGCCCTTACCTTTTGAGGCTGCGCCAAGTCCTCATCCGAAGAACAGATCCTATGCCGCAAGTCCCATGCGGGCGCGATGGGATGCGGCTTGTCGCGCCTGCTATGGATTCCAATGCCAGATCAAGGTTCAGCTGATATTTCGTCTCCTGCTCTCCTCCACGCAAAGGCGTGGGCAGAGGCGTATGAGCTAATTGACCTTCAACTTTCTCCCTTGGGGCTGAGAGCCATCGAAACGCTGGATCTTGGGGCTGGGGACATTATTCTCGATATAGGATGTGGCGCTGGGCAAACCCTTCTGCAACTTGCCGAGCGTGTCGGAGCAGAAGGCCGGGTGATCGGGGTGGACGTAGCCCCGTTGCTTCTCGAAATCGCCAGTCGGAGAACCGAACCGCTCAGCCAGGTGAGGTTGATCCAGGCAGACGCTCAGTCCCTGGATCTGTCGTCCGAGAGTACGGATGCCGTGTTCTCTCGCTTCGGCGTCATGAGCTTCGACGATCCGGTCGCCGCCTTTGCCAATTTCCGTCGAATTCTCAGACCGTCAGGCACGCTGGCATTTACTTGCTGGCGCTCCCTGGAGGATAACGAATTGGATCACCTCCCGCTCTCAGCGGCGGGGTTACAGTCGTCTGTCGATGAGAGCTCCTTCAGCTTTGCCGACCCCGAATACATTCGCGGTATCCTTGAGGCTGCCGGGTTCGAAGAGATCGTCATCCAATCGCACGATGAGAAGGTGTCCAGTGGGGATCTGGACGCGATGAGTTGGGTGCTTCTGAAAGTGGGGTCGCTCGGAAAAATCGTTCGTGAAAATCCCGCTCTTCGGGCAACTGCCGAGCCCCTCTTGCGGAAAACCCTCGCCGCACTGGGAGACGCTTCCAGAGTAGAACTTTTGGCGTCCGTCTGGATCGTGACTGCGCGAGCTGAAGCAGTACTCCGGCAGCAGATCCTATCGGCCCCATAAGGGCTCGAACAACAAAGTCAGTGGGCACATTTCGCAGCCGATTGTGCCGTTCTTTTGCCTACCTCTCCGCAGACGCTACAGGCCCGGTGTAAATTGATGATCTCGACGCTCTATCCGGAACGCATTTTGCAATGGTTATCAAAGTATGTGTGCTTTGGAGGTAATGCGTTTTGAAACGGGACACTTTGCGGCTTTTCCCTGCCGTGACACTGGTGATGGAGGGCGCCGGAGAATATCGGCGTATCGATTCGGTACAGTCCGCCACCAAGACGCTGCTGGAACATTGGCCGATTGAAGACGGCGAAGAGTATCTCAGCGCGATAAAAGTATGCCTCGACGCGATGATGGGTACAGTCCACCCAAGCGCCGCGCGCGAAGCACTGATCAAGGCGGCGGCGGAAGCCGGAGTATCCGTAATGCAGTGAGGCACCATGGCCGCCTTTGCGGACCATGACGCATTCGATTGAACGGGACTGCCAAAGGGCGAAAAGCTCGCCCCGCCAAGGCCCTCTTCATGCCCCCATCAAATCAGCCCACGCCCAGCCAGATTGCGCATCAGATGCGACACACCGAAGGTCCAGGGCGTGCATTCCGTCGACAGCAGCACGCGGTTTCTGAGCGCTCCGAGCCTGTCGTTGGAAATGGTGACGATGTCGCCGATCTTGTGGGTAAAGCCCTGCCCCGGCGTATCGCGATCCTCCACTGGGGCAAAGAGCGTACCCATGAACAGCACGAAACCATCGGGATATTGATGATGACGGCCAATCGTCTGGGAGACGAGATCGAGCGGATCGCGGCTGATTTCCTTCATCGAGGAGCGGCCGTGCAGGACATAACCGTCCTCGCCTTCGACCTTGAGGTCGAGATCGGCATTGCGCACATCATCGAGCGTATAGGTCTCGTCGAACAGGCGGATGAATGGCCCGATCGAGCAGGAGGCGTTGTTGTCCTTCGCTTTGCCGAGCAGCAGCGCCGAGCGTCCTTCGACATCGCGCAGGTTGACGTCGTTGCCGAGCGTCGCACCCCTGACGCGGCCCTTGCTGTCGACGGCGAGCACGATTTCCGGCTCAGGATTGTTCCACTTCGAGATCGGATGCAGACCGACATCGGCGCCCGGCCCCATCGAGGACATGACCTGCGACTTAGAGAAGACCTCGGCATCCGGGCCGATGCCAACCTCGAGATATTGCGACCAGACACCCTCTTCGATCAACGCCGCCTTGACCTTGGCGGCCTCCGGTGAGCCGGCCTTCAGATTGCGCAGGCTGTCACCGATCAGGGCCGTCACCTTGCCGCGGATCGATTCCGCGAGATCCGGGTTGCCGGCGGCACGCTCCTCGATGACGCGTTCGAGCATCGATCGGGCAAAGGTGACGCCGCAGGCCTTGATCGCCTGCAGGTCGATGGGAGCGAGAAGATGGACGGCCGAGTTGTCGGCCTTGGCGGCGAGGAGATCATCGAGCCTGGCAATGGATTCGCCCTTTTGCGCGCGGACAAAACCAACCGGATCATCCTTTTCCAACAGGTCGCGCATGGTCGGCCCGTCCTTTGAGGTGATGTCGTAAAGCGCACCGTCACGGACGACGACAAGGGCCGGCCCCTTCACATCCGGACGCCATACACGTCCGACGAAGGTTCCGGTGCTGAAGATATCCAAACTGGCCATGTCTTTGCTCTCTCCCAAGATGTGCCGTCGTTTCTAGCGCAGTCGGATCGGCTTTTCCATCCGATATCGGTTTGGAAAATAGAGGGTTTTGGATTTTCACCTTCTTCGGGAAGGCTAAAGAGGCAAGGCCCCGCAGCGATGCTGCGGGGCCCTTCCGGCCGCAAAAACCGGGAGAGAGTGGTTTCAGGCGGCCTGAACCTTGCGGGCGCCGCGCGCCCATTCCGGCAACCAGTCGCCGTGCGCGGCCAGCAGATCGTCGGTAAGCGACCAGATCTGATCGAGATCGAGCTCGGCGGCCGTATGCGGGTCCATCATTGCCGCGTGGTAAATGTGCTCACGGTTCTCAGTCATCAAGGCCTGAACCGTCAATTCCTGTACATTTATGTTCGTGCGGATGAGCGCGGTCAGTTGCGGCGGCAGATCGCCGATGAAGGTCGGCTGGATGCCGGAGGCATCGACCAGGCAAGGAACCTCGGCCGCGCAATTAAAGGGTAGCGAGGTGATGCAGCCATTGTTGCGGACATTGCCGTAGATGACCGAGGGCTCGCCGGTCCAAACCGAGTTGATGATCGAGGAGGCGTATTCCTTCGATTGCGTGACCTCGATCTTGTCGGCACTGCGATATTCCTCGGCCTGGTTCTTCCAGCGCGCAATCTGCTCGATGCAGCGCTTCGGATATTCATCGAGTGGAATGCCGAATTTCTCGATCAGGTCCTCGCGGCCCTCCTTGATGAAATAGGGCGTGTATTCGGCAAAATGCTCCGAGCTTTCCGTGACGAAATAGCCAAGCCGGGTCAACATTTCATAGCGCACCTTATTCGGGCAGCGCGGGTTCCAGCCGGGTTTTGGCGCACGTCCCTCGCGATAGCCGCGCACGAGATCCGGATAGAGGTCGCGGTAGGACCCATCCGGCTGGCGATGCTCGAATTTCAGGTAGAAGGCCATATGGTTGATGCCGGCCGAGCGGTAGCGGATTTCGTTGTAGGGAATATCGAGATCGTTGGCCAGTTCCATCGCCGTGCCCTGTACCGAGTGGCAAAGGCCGACCTGCTTGATCGTGGGGTATTTCTCGGCGATCGCCCAGGTGTTGATCGCCATCGGGTTGACATATTGCAGCATCACCGCCTCGGGGCAGACGGCGAGCATGTCCTCGCAAATCTTCCAGAGATGCGGCACGGTGCGCAGACCGCGCATGATGCCGCCGACGCCAAGCGTATCGGCAATCGTCTGGCGCAGGCCGTATTTCTTCGGCACTTCGAAATCGGTCACCGTGCAGGGCTCATAACCGCCGATCTGGAAGGCGACGACGACGAAATGGGCGCCGTCCAGCGCCTTGCGCTGATCGGTAAAGGTTTCGACCGTGGCCGGTGCGCCAAGCGTCGAGGCAAGCTTGCGCACGACGATAGCGCTTTCTTCCAGCCGCTCCGCGTTTTTATCCATCAGTGCGAATCTTGCGCCGGAAAGCGCCGGACGCTGCAGAACATCGCCGATGATGTTCTTCATGAAGACGGTGGAACCAGCGCCGATAAAGGTGATCTTGGGATTGCCTGTCATGTAAAATCTCCTGAATGCTAGGAAGCTACCTCGAACGCCGCTTTGACGAGGCGTTCGGTGTAAGCGGTCTTGGGATGGGAAAGAACGTCATCGACCGGCCCCTCTTCCACGATCTTGCCATGCTGCATGACGATGACGCGATGGCAAAGGGCGCGGACAACCTTGAGGTCGTGCGAAATGAAAAGGTAACTCAGGCCCCGCTCGTCCTGCAGCTTGCGCAGGAGGTCGATGATCTGGGCCTGTACGGAGAGGTCGAGCGCCGAGGTCGGCTCGTCGAGCAGAATGAATTCCGGTTCGAGCGCGATGGCGCGGGCAATGGCGATGCGCTGGCGCTGGCCGCCGGAAAATTCATGCGGGAAGCGTGACAGGATATTCGAAGGCATGCCGGCGCTCACCAGCGCCTCCTTCACCCGCTCCAACCGCTCGGCCTTGTTGGCGCCGATATTGTTGACCACCAGCCCCTCGGAAATGATCTGGCCGATGGTCATGCGCGGGTTGAGCGAGGAGAATGGATCCTGGAAAACGACTTGCATACGTGAGCGCAGCGGCCGCATCTCGGCACGTGAGCGGCCTTGGATCGCCTGACCGTCGAAATAGATCTCGCCGCTATCGGCATCGATCAGCCGCAGCAGCGCCTGCCCAAACGTGGTCTTGCCGGAGCCGGATTCGCCGACAAGGCCCAGCGTTTCGTGGCGGCGAAGCTCCAGGCTCAGACCACCGACGGCGACAAGCTCGCGCAGATCCGGCTTGAACAGACCGCCATGGCGCAGCATGAAGGCGACCTTCACGGACTTGCCCTCGAGGATGGTGCCGCAATCCGGCGGCAGCGGCTTTGCCTGCCCTCGCGGCTCGGAGGCAAGCAGATGCCGCGTATAAGGATGCTGCGGATGGGCGAAGAGCTCTTCCGTCGTATTGTGCTCGCGCATCTCGCCATGCTGCATGACATAGACATAATCGGAGAACTGCCGGACGACGGTCAGGTCATGGGTGATCAGGATCACCGCCATGCCAAGCTGCTTTTGCAGGTTGCGGATCAGATTAAGGATCTGCGCCTGCACGGTCACGTCGAGCGCGGTCGTCGGCTCATCGGCAATCAGCACGTCCGGATCATTGGCGAGCGCCATGGCGATCATCACGCGTTGGCGCTGACCACCGGAGAGCTGGTGCGGATATTGCCGAAGCCGGGCCTCGGGGTCGGGAATCTGGACTTGCTTCAGCAATTCAAGTGCCCGCTTTTCCGCCTCGCGCCGACTGACCTTTCGGTGCACGCGGATAGCTTCGACGATCTGGCCGCCGATCGTGTAGATCGGGTTGAGCGAGCTCATCGGTTCCTGGAAGATCATCGAGATGCGGTCACCACGCAACTGCCGCCGGGCGCGTTCGGAAAATTTCAGCACATTCTTGCCGTCATAGTTGACGCTCGACTTTTCCGAGACCACGGCGCGCTTGGTGAGCAGCCCCATGATCGTGCGGGCGGTCACCGATTTTCCCGAGCCGGATTCTCCGACGATGGCGACGGTTTCGCCGCGATAGAGCTGGAAGGAGATGTCCTTGACGGCATCGACGATACCGTCCTCGACCTTGAATTTGACCGCAACATTGCGGGCGTCGATGACGGGCGACACTGTTTTGCCGGCGGCATCGAGCCTGATGTCGGGAGCGAAGGGGTTGACGAGCGTGAGGGCCATGATCCGTCTCCTCTCAATAGGGGTCGATCGCGTCGCGCAAGCCGTCGCCGAGCGCATTGAACGCAAAGACGGTGACGAGCACGAAAGCGACGGGCGAGAGGATCCAGGGATAGGAGCCGATGACCGAATAGGTGGACGTGTCCTGCAACATTAGTCCCCAGGAGATCAGCGGCGGCTTGACCGCAAAGCCGAGAAAACCAAGAAAGGATTCGAGCAACACCACGCTGGGGATTGCCAGCGTCACGGCGACGATGACGTGGCTCATGACATTCGGAAAGATGTGCTGCAGGATGATGCGCCGGTCGGTCGCCCCAACGGCCATGGCGGCGCGAACATAATCTATTCTGGCCAGAGACATGGTCTTGCCGCGCACCTCACGCGACATCTGCGCCCAGCCGAGCGCCGACATGACGACGATGACGAAGGCGAGGAAGACATTCGTCGGCGCCGTCACCGGGATGAGCGACGTCAGCGCCAGATAGAGCGGCAACTGCGGAAAAGCGAGTACAAGCTCGACGAAACGCTGGACCCAGGTGTCGAAGGCGCCGCCGAAATAGCCGGACACCATGCCCACCGTCGTGCCGACAACCGTGACGATAAAGACGACGGTCAACGCGATCATCAAGGAGATGCGCGAACCGTAGATGGCGCGGGAGAGGACGTCGCGGCCGAACTTGTCGGTACCGAGAAAATGCACCGGCTGCCCATCGGTCGAACCGAAGAGATGCCTGTCGCCGGGGATCAGCCCGAACAGCTTGTAGGGAGCTCCCTTGACGAAGAAGCCGAGGGGGCGGGGATTATTGTAGTCCGGCCCGACCACCGGCTGGAAGGTGACGGGATCGAGCTCGTCGGTCTCGGCCAGCGCATAGACGCGCGGCTGGAAGACGAAATTACCATCCTTGTCGTGAAAGCTGATAACCTGCGGCGGCGCAAAGCCGGTATCGGTCGCCTTGGGATCGTCGGGTGAAATGAACTCGGCAAAGAGCGCCATCAGGAGCAGCAGGATCACGAGGATCAGGCCGCCCATGCCGGTCCAGGAGCGCTTCAGGCGACGCCAGACGAGCGCGATATAGCTCTCATTGCCGCCTCTCAGCGTTATCTTCTGTTCGGGCGGCAGCGGGGATGTGCTGAAGGCGAGCATCAGTGGATCCCTCCTTGTTGGCGAACGCGGGGATCGAGCAGGGCGAGCAGCACATCGGCGATGATATTGCCGACGATCAGCGTCGCCGACAGCACCAGCATGAAGGTGGCGGTGACATAGACGTCGCCGACCGCCATGGAACCGACGATCGCCGGCCCCACGGTCGGCAGCGCGAAGATGATGGCGGTCTCGATCTCGCCTGTCAGCATGTAGGGCAGCACCACGCCCTGATACATGACGAGCGGATGGAGCGCATTCGGCACGGCATGGCGCATGACGACGGCACTGCCTGACAGGCCTTTGGCGCGCGCGGTCTCGACATATTGCGCATTCAGCGTGTCGAGCAGATTGCCGCGCATCACGCGCATATTGTAGGCGAGCCCACCGAAGGTGGCGATCGCCACGACGGGCCAAACATGCTTGACGAGATCGACGAACTTGTCCCACGACCAGGGCGCGCCACCATATTGCGGCGAATAGAAGCTGCCGATCTCCGAGACGTTGAGCTGGAAGACTAGGATATAGACGATGATCAGCGCCATCAGGAAGCGCGGCACCGTCATGCCGAGGAAGGAGATACCGGACAGCAGGCTGTCGATCCAGCTATATTGTCGCGTCGCTGCCCATATGCCGAAGCCGATACCGAGGATGGAAGCCAGGATATGGCAAACAAGGGCGAGCGCCAGGGTCCGCGGCAGGCGCTCGCCGACGACGTCGGCGACAGGTTTGTTGTAGAACATGCTGTAGCCGAAATCGCCCCTCGTGACGATGCCGCCGATCCAGTTGAAATACTGCACGACGATCGGCTTATCGAGCCCATGCTCCTGGCGATAGGCCTGCGCCTGGGCGTCGGCCTGAGCAAAGGAGGCGCCGCCCTGGTTCATCAATTGCGAGCGGATATAGTCGGCATAGTCTCCGGGCGGTGCCTGAATGATGGCGAAAGTCACCACGCTCAGGATCAGGAGCACCGGTATGGCTGAGGCTATACGCATGAGCAGGAATCGCAACATGGAACGGTTCGCTTCTCTTGTTGCCGCCGGCGGTCTGCATCCCCTCGGGATCGCACGGGCCGGCTGTGTTCAACTTTGCCCGGCTGCACCGCAATGCAGCCGGAATTCTTGATGTTGGCCCAGTGCCGGCATTCGCGCCGGCAACCGTGATCAGTTGATCGGGCCGGCGCTGCCGGGGGCGCCCGGAAGCTGCTGCGGGAACAGCTCATATTTGCCCTGCTTGTCGGCCGCGACCCACAGACGCTCGCGGATGATCGAGTCCTCGGCCCAGTTGAACATGAAGATCGGCGTACCCGGAGGAACGTTCGAGAAGCGCTTGTTGATGATGAGCGCGCCCGGATATTCCGTCAGGCCGATATTGTAGAGATGCCCGGTCGAGAGCTTCTGGTACTGTTTCATCAGGGCTACGCGCTCGTCGTTATCCTTCGAGGTCGTGAACTTGTTGACGACGTCGACCATCTCCTTCTCAAAAGGCATCAGGTCCAGTTCGCCGCTTTCCGGCGCACGGTGGTTCCAGCTCGTGCGTGGACCGACCGGCGCAAGCTGTTCGGTGTTCTGCACCACCGAGGCCAGTTCGGTGCTGTTACGACGGACCATCCAGTCGAAGCGGCCGCTGTAGTTGGCATCGTCGCGCTTCGGGCCATCGAGCGCATTGATGATGACGCGAATTCCGAGCTTCTCCATCTGGCTGACGACACCTTCGGCAAGGCTCTTGTCGGTAGTGTAGTCGTTGTTGACCAGCAGGGTGACTTCAACATTCTTGCCGCCGGCCGTGCCTGCCGGAAAGTTGACGATACCATCGCCGTCGGTGTCCTTGAGACCGGCCTTTGCCAGCTCCGCCTTCGCGCCAGTGAGGTCGAACGGATAATAGACGGTGGATGCGCGGTCATAGAAGCTGGTGCCGGATGACAGGCCGCCCGGATAGATGGCCGTGAACGGCCCCTTGACCAGGGAGTCGCCGATCGCCTTGCGGTCGAGCGCCATGGTGACGGCCTTGCGGAAGTCCTCGTTGCGGTTCAGCTCGCGAACGGCTTGTCCGCGCGCATCCGGAGTACCCCAACCATTGGCGGAGAAGTTCATCTGGAGGTTATAGCCGATGAGGCGCGGTCCGAAGGCGAGACGCGACGGGGCCTCCGGCTGGGCGGCGCGCTTTAGCGAGGCGACGAAGTTTTCCGGCTGCTCCAGGTTTGAGAGGTCGCCGGAACCGGCAACCGCCTGCACGTCGCGATCCGCCCAGGTCGAGAGCTTGTAATGCAGTTCGTTGAGGTAAGGCAGCTGATTGCCCTTCTCGTCGACCTTCCAGTAATAGGGATTGCGGCGCATGACGATGATATCGTCGGAGCGGTACTCGACCGGCACCCAGCCACCCATGACCGGCATGTTCATGAATTCCGGCGGGAAGGCGTTCTTGAACTGGTTGTAGGTGTTCTTTGAATATTTCGGATGCTGCGGCTTCAGGATATGCGATGGGCCTGGGCAGAAATTCGGATAGGCCATCGTATAGAGATACTGCTTCGGGAAGGCGTCCTTGAAGGTCCACTCGATCGTATAATCATCGACCTTCCTGAGCGTCGTCCCCTCGCCGAAAGCCTCGGGCGACGCGCCGCCGCCGAGCGGCGAAACATTCGGGTCAATGACCTCATCTTCCCAATAGAACATGATGTCATCGGCATTGAAGGGAACGCCATCAGACCATTTTGCACCTTCGATCAGATGCATGGTGAGCTTGTGGCCGTCCGGCGACCATTCCCAGCCCTTGGCGAGGTTCGGCAGCGGCTCGGTATCCTTCGCTTCGACCTGGAACAGCGGGGCTGTGCGCGTCAGGCATTCGGACAGGCCGATATCGATGCCACCCCAGCCCTGGGTCTGGCCGGCACCATAGTTCCAGCCTTCCGGCCGGCCGCCGATGACGTGGCGCAGCGTGTCGCCATAGACGCCGATACCGTCAGGCATATTGCCTGTCTTGTAGACCAGCGGCTCCTTCGGCAGGCGATCCTTGACCGGCGGCAGCTTGCCGGTTTTCACGAACTTCTCGGTGACCCAATCCGGCTCGTGATATTCCGGCAGCGCCTTGAACTCCAGGATGGAGTCACGCGGCACATATTTGATCTTGCCTTCCGCCGGGAAAACCGGGGGTACGGGCGGCGCGGTCGGTTCGGATGCGTAGGCGCTCATGGCGATTGCCGATGTGGCAATCGTCATCGCCGCTAGAATGCTGATCGGTCGAAAATGTCTCATCGTTTTCTCTCTCCCCTTATCGCAAACGTCCCGGTGGGCACGCCGCACTCCTCCGTCGAACGGGAACTAGCTGGCTTGATGCGGCGGGACCTTCCTCCTGAAAGTCCCGCCGCCACTATGTCCCGAATGCTCATGCGTTAACCGGCCTGTTTCAAAGCCGCCTTCTCCGCTCTCAACTCCTCGATCGAGCGGACGTTGCGGCTGGCCGCACCCTTCCAGTCACGGGTCTTCACCTTGGCCCGCGACAGGCGATCCTTGGCACCCTCGACGGCATGGGCATATTGCGGCAACCAACGTGCTTCCGCGACGACCATTTCGTCAACCATCTGCCAGACTTCTTCCGGCGTCGAGACGGCGCCGACCAGTGGATCATGCAGAACGGCGAGCTTCAGCAGGTCGAGATCGCCGCTAATGGCGGCATGCACCGACATGCGCTGGACATTGATCGAGGAAATGCAGGTGGCGGCGCAGGCCTCCGGCAGCGTGATGCCGGCGACCATGTTGATGCCGAACCGATCGACGAAGCCGGGTGACTCGATGATGGCATCGGCCGGCAGATTGGTGATGACCCCGTTGTTCTTGACGTTGAAGTGGCCGCGATAGACGCGATTGGTCTCCAATGCCTCGAGAATATGGCTTGCATGTTCATTCGAGCGCCTGGCCGGGTCGATGGGCTGCGACGCACTGTCGAGGATCTGCTGGAATTCCGTCTCGAACCAGTTGCGGGTCTCAGTGGAATGGCGCAGATAACCGCCCGTCTCGCCATGGATCCAGTCGGACATGTCGATCCACTTGTTGATCTCGTCCGGCCGCTTGCGATACCAGGGCAGGTATTCGGATAGATGGCCGTTGCTTTCGGTGGAGTAGACCCCGAAGCGCTTCAGCACGTCGATGCGCAGCTTTTCCTGCTGCGAGAACACCGGATGCGCCTCGAAGGCGGCGACCAGTTCGTCCTTGCCAATCTTGCGCCCGTTGAAGCGAAGATCGGTGAACCAGGTCTGGTGGTTGATGCCCGAGCAAATATAGTCGAGCTCCGACTTGTTCTTTGCGCCAAGCACCTCCGCAATCTGCTCCGCGCCATGCTGGACGCCGTGGCAGAGGCCGATCGTGTCGACCTTGCCGTATTCGATCGCCGCCCAGGTGTTCATCGCCATCGGGTTGGCATAGTTCAGGAACTTTGCGCCGGGCTCGGCGACCTCGCGGATATCCTTGCAGAAATCGAGAATGACCGGAATGTTGCGCTGGCCATAAAGGATGCCGCCGGCGCAGATCGTATCGCCGACGCATTGGTCGATACCGTATTTCAGGGGAATACGGATATCCTCGGCATAGGCCTCCAGCCCGCCGACCCGCACGCAACTGATGATGTAGCGCGCACCGGAGATCGCCGCGCGGCGCTCGGTGGTGGCCGTTACCCGTGTCGGCAGCTTGTTCGCCTCGACGATCCGGTCAAGGATCGCCTTGATCATCGAAAGATTATGCTCGCTGACATCGGTCAGCGCGAATTCGACGTCCTGGAACTCCGGCACGCAGAGAATGTCGGTGAACAGCTTTTTCGTGAAGCCGACGCTGCCTGCGCCGATAATGGCGATTTTGAAACTCATGATCCTCACCTTGAAGTCGGTCTAACGATCAGCGGCGGAAAAGAGAATGGTATTTTCGTCCCATGATCGCACGGCGTCGGGCGAGAGGGCGAAACGAGCATTTTCTCCTCCTCCTGCCGGTCCTCATCGGCAGGTACATGCTGTTTTCTGGCGGGATTATGCCTATAATCGCCGGATCGACCAGAGAACAATTATGCTTTCAAGGGTAATTTTGTGCTGCAGGATTTGATCACCAACGGCCAGACCATGCGGACTGTTTCGCTGCCGCGCGGCCGCCACCGGCTGCATGCTATGCCGACCAGCGCCGGCTATGAAATAAGGGATAACGAAGTTTATGATTGGGACGGACGCCGGCGCGGCCTGACACCGTTCACGGTGCTCCAACATACGATCAGCGGCAGCGGCCGGCTGCGTTACGAGAACCGCAATTATCGCGTCGGGCCTGGCGATACGCTGCTGGTGCTGGTGCCGCACAATCACCGCTACTGGTTGGAAAAAGGCGAACGCTGGGAGTATTTCTGGATATCGATGAATGGCGAGGAAGCCTTGCGCATCCACCGCCTGATTCTCGCCGCCGCCGGACCGGTCTTGAAATTGCAGCCGGCAACGATCGATCATCTCGCCGATTGCAGCCTGCGGCTGGTGCGTGGCGCCACAACACCGGCCTCCGCTTCGGCGGTGGCTTATGAAGCCGCGATGGCGCTTTATGACGATGTCTTCGGTTCGCACGCGATCGCCGCCGACCGCTCCGCCATGCAGGCAGTTATCGACTATGTCGCCGCCAATCTCGACCAGCCTCTCCCCGTCAGCGAGCTTGCTAGGGTCAGCGGTCTCAGCCGCGCCCATTTCTCCCGGGTCTTTGCCGATAGCGAAGGCTTGCCGCCGGCCGAGTATGTCCTGCAACAGCGCATGCAGCGAGCCGCCAAGCTTCTGACCAAGGCCGCTTTCATTCCGGTCAAGGAGGTGGCGATCATGTCGGGTTTCGATGACGCCAATTATTTCTCGAAAGCCTTCCGCCGCATCTACGGCATCAATCCCACCGAATTCCGCACCACCGGCATGTATGCGGCCGTGCGCAGCCCTGGGGACGACGGCAGAGGCGCTCGAGGCAAATAGCCGAATCATCCTTGGCAAGCTGCGGCATGCCGCCGCAGCTTGCTCTCCAACTGGCGCTAAGAGCCTAACTTTCTTGACATAACGGCCGCAGAAGTAAGCTCTAAAGAGGTCAGCCGAAAACGTTTTCGGCGAAATCGCCGATCCTGCCTCCGATTGCGTTGCGCCATGCTTGAAGGCCTGTATAGATATCGCCCGCTGCGGCCATAATCGCGTCACGGCCGCACCTCTTTGTCTAAGCAACATCTGTTCGTCCCAGGTAAGACGGGCTCTTCTGATAGGATTGAATATGCGTTCTGTTGTCGCTTTCAACGAATCCTGGACTTTTCATGAAGGCTTTTCGGCCGCTGACGCCGGCCGCCGCCAGGAAGGACAGCCAGTCGCATTGCCGCACACGGCGGTCGAACTACCGTTCAACTATCTCGATGAGAAATCCTATCAGCGCGCCTTCACTTATCAGAAAATCCTGCCCTGGAGCGACGACTTCGCCGGGCGCGAGGTATCGCTGGTATTCGACGCCGCCATGGCCGACGCGGTGGTTTATCTCAACGGCGAGGAAATCGTCGCGCATCAGGATGGCTACACGCCCTTCGAGGCACGGCTGACGGGGCGCCTGAAGCAAGGCGATAACCTGATCACCGTCAAGATCGATGGTAGCGAGAACCCTGAGATCCCGCCGTTCGGCGGCCGCATCGACTATCTCACCTATGCCGGCATCTACCGCGACGTCTGGCTCAAGCTTGCAGCACCCGTCTCGATCGCCAATATCAAGGTCGAGACCGGCAACGTACTGGACGATAGTAAATCCGCGACGGTGCGCTGCGATATCACCAACCCGCAAAGCCTCGCCTTCAATGGTATGGTGACCGCAAACCTCCGCGCGCCGGACGGCAAGGCGCTGGCGTCCGCGACCAGCGAGACCTCGGGCGGCAGCGTGAGCTTCTCCTTCGACAATCTCTCCGGCATCTCACTGTGGGACCTCGACACTCCCGTACTCTACACGCTGGAAGCTGAGCTGAAGACCGATCACGGCTCCGACCGATATTCAACGACATTCGGTTTCCGCACCGCCGCGTTCACCGATGAAGGTTTCCTGTTGAACGGCCGCAAGCTGAAGCTGCGCGGTCTCAACCGTCATCAGGCCTTCCCCTATTCCGGCTATGCCATGGGCCGCTCGGCGCAGGAGCGTGATGCCGAGATCATGAAGCAGACGTTGAAGTGCAATGTCGTACGCACCTCGCATTATCCGCAATCGAAATGGTTCCTCGACCATTGCGACCGTATCGGCCTGCTGGTCTTCGAGGAAATCCCCGGCTGGCAGCATATCGGCGGCAAGGAATGGCAGCAGGAATCAATCCGCAACGTCCGCCGCATGATCGAGCGCGACTGGAACCATCCGTCTATCATCATCTGGGGCGTGCGTATCAACGAGTCGCAGGATTCGCATGATTTCTACGCCGAGACCAACCGGCTGGCGCGCGAGCTCGATCCCACCCGCCAGACCGGCGGCGTGCGCTACATTATCGAGAGCGAAATGCTTGAGGACGTCTACACGATGAACGACTTCATCCTCGGCAACGAGGAACTGCCGGGCGCCAATCGCCCACGCACGCCGCTGCGGCCACAGCAGGAAAATACCGGCCTGTCGAAGAACGTGCCCTACCTGATCACCGAATTCGGCGGCCACATGTATCCGACGAAGATCTACGATCAGGAGCAGCGCCAGGCCGAGCATGTGCGCCGGCATCTGGAAGTGCTGAACGCGGCCTATGGCGATCCCTCGATCTCCGGTGCCATCGGCTGGTGCATGTTCGACTACAACACGCACAGCGACTTCGGCTCCGGCGACCGCGTCTGCTATCACGGCGTCATGGACATGTTCCGCGAGCCGAAATTCGCGGCCTATGCCTATGCCAGCCAGTGCGAGCCTTCCGAGGAGGTCATCATGAAGCCGGTGACGATCTGGGCGCGCGGCGAGCGCAATATCGGCGGCGCGCTGCCGCTGATCGTGCTGACCAATTGCGACGAGGTCGAACTACGCTACGGTTCTCTGACCAAGCGCCTCGGCCCCGATCGCGAGAGCTTCCCGCATTTGCCGCACCCGCCCATTATTTTCGATCATCGCAATTTCACCCAGGACGAACTCGGCGTCTGGGGAATGGAGTGGGAAGACGCGCGCTTCGCCGGTTACGTCAATAGCAAGCCGGTCGCGGAGCTGCATATGGTCGCCAATCCGCTGCCGACGAGGCTGGAGGTGCAGGCCGATAGCCTGACACTGCGTACCGACGAACGTGACACGACCCGCGTCATTATCCGAGCGCTCGACCAGGCCGGTACCCGCCTGCCCTTCCTCAACGACGTCGCAACGATCAAGGTCAGCGGCCCGGCGAAGGTCATCGGGCCAGATGCCGTGCCTTTCCAGGGCGGCACGACGGGCTTTTGGCTGCAGGCAACCGGTGAGGCTGGTACGATCACGGTCGAGGTATCTTCGGCGCGCTTTGCAAACCAGACTGTGGAACTGAAGGCGGAATGATTTGCTGATGGAGCAACGGGCGGTCAAGAAATATCGCCGTTGCTCTCCAATGCGCTGGTATCGTTTAGGCGCGGTGTTGGCGAAATCTCGCTAGCCGCGCACAGTGGAAATATCCGTCTCCGCAGTCTCCCCCGCATTCTGCGGAATGGATTGCAGCAGCGTTTGCCGTGCCGAGGCGAGATGCTTGCGGCAGGCCATATCGATCCGCTTGGGGTCGCGTGATTGCAGCGCGTCGATATAGTCGAGATGTTCGGCGATGGCGCGTGAATTGCGCACGCGGGCGAAGGCCTTGTTCCACTGGTAGTGATAGTGGAAGACGATGGCGATCGCGTCGTAGAAATCGGCGATGAAGCGGTTCTTCGAGGCGCGATGAATGAGAAGATGGAATCTTTCGTCGAGCCGCGAAAAATCACGGTAACGCTCGTCGAAATCCTCCAGCAGATCATAATGTTCCTGCTGAATGACGGCCAGATCCGCCCATGCCGGATGATCCGGCGGCATGCGTCCGAATTCGGCCGCCGAATGCAGCTCGAACATTTCGCGCACGTCGGCAAGTTCGAGCGCGAATTCGCTGGTGAAGCCCTTCAGGATCCAATGGCTGTTCGGCCGCTTCTCGATCAGGCCGAAACGGCTGAAGCGAATGAGGAATTCGCGCACCACCGATGTTCCTGTACCGATCTCGCGCGCCAGTTCCAGCTCGTTGATCTGCATGCCTGGCTGCGCTTCGTCGGAGAGAATGCGCAGCATGAAACTGCGCTCGATGATGTCGTGCAGCGAATTGGTCTCTTCCTGCGGAAACAAGTCCGCCTCGGTCGGCTGGCGCAGCACGGTCTTTTGCCGCTTGTTCCAGCGAATGATGCCGGCATCACTGAGGCGCATCAGAATGGCGCGCGCCGTGCTGCGGCTGACGCCGAGTTCGGCGGCGATCTCGGGCTCGGTCGGCAGGGCGGCATCCGGCTTCAGGCCGGCGACGTAGCGGTTATACGCCTCCTTGAAGAGCGTGTTTTGTCTCGCCATTTCCCCCTCGCTTATCACTCGCTGCTCTCTATCGGCGGCGATCTCAGTAGCCTGCTCGGATAGCAATCCAGCGCGGGAGCACCGCTTGTATGCGTCGCTCTCTCCTCTCCGGAACCGCCGAATGATTTCCTCGTTGACTTCAAAATGTTTATTGTAGATAAAAAACAAAAGCAATCGGCAATGGCCCGGGAGAGGCTCGCCGAACTGCAAGATTGTTCTGGGAGAGAACTTTGAACAGCCAGCCTTGGATCCTTCTGTCGGAGGGCGACAATGTCGCCGTGGCAACGGCGACCATCGAAGCCGGTGTCGTAGTCGCCAACGGTGTCTCGACGCGAGGCAAGATCGACCCCGGCCACAAATTCGCCATCCGTGACATTCCTCTCGGCACGCCCGTGGTGAAATACGGCCAGGCCATCGGGCGCACGACCGCCGAGGTCAAGGCCGGCGATCACGTCCATAGCCACAATCTGCATTTCGAAAACGATCGGCTCGCGGCAACGGCCAATGCGGCGCCAGAGGAAGCGACCGAGGCCGACAAGGCCCGCACCTTCATGGGCTATCGCCGCGCCGACGGCCGGGCCGCCACCCGCAACTACATCGGCATCATTGCCAGCGTGAACTGTTCCACCACGGTTTGCCGCGCCATCGCGGAAGAGGCAAACCGGAAGCTCCTTCCGCATTATGACGGCATCGACGGTTTCGTGCCGATCGTGCACGACCAAGGCTGCGGCATGAGCTCAACCGGCGACGGCATGCTGACGCTGCATCGTACGCTTGCCGGCTATACACGCCATGTGAATTTCGGCGGCGTGCTGATGATTGGCCTCGGCTGCGAGGTCAATCAGCTGACGCTCTATGGCCAGAGCGGAGCCGGCGCCAGCAAGCGGCACTTCAACATCCAGGATGCCGGCGGCTCACGGCGCGCCGTCGCGCTTGCCATGGGCGTTCTGAAGGAGATTTCGGAAGACGTCGGCCAGGCTCAACGCGAACCGATCTCGATCAGCGAAATCATCGTCGGCCTGCAATGTGGCGGCTCGGACGGGTTCTCCGGCATCACTGCCAATCCGGCGTTGGGTGCAGCCGCCGACCTGCTGGCCGCGGCCGGTGGCACGACGATCCTGTCGGAAACCTCGGAGATTTATGGCGCCGAGCATTTGCTGCGCAGCCGGGCCGTCAACAACGAGGTCGCCGCCAAGCTCGACGCGAAAATCGACTGGTGGGAAAAGTATGTCGCGCTGCACGGCGCCTCGCTGGACAACAATCCCTCTCCCGGCAACAAGCGCGGCGGGTTGACCACCATTCTGGAGAAGTCACTCGGGGCTGTTGCCAAGGGCGGCCGGTCGCCGCTGACCGCGGTCTACGGCTATGCTGAACGGGTAACGGAGCATGGGCTCGTCTTCATGGACACGCCCGGCTACGATCCGGTTTCCGCAACCGGTCAGGTGGCCGGCGGCGCGAACATGATCGCTTTTACGACCGGTCGCGGCAGCTGTTTCGGCTCACGTCCGGCACCGTCGTTCAAGCTGTCGAGCAATTCGGCGCTGTATCAATCGATGGAAGAGGACATGGACATCGATTGCGGCACCATTGCCACCGGCGAGGCAACGATATCGGGCAAGGGCCGCGAGATCTTCGAACTGATCATCGAGATCGCATCCGGCAAGAAGACCAAAAGCGAAACCTTCGGCTATGGCGATAACGAATTCGTGCCCTGGCATCTTGGGGCGACGTTGTAGATAGTTAGTGCATTCGACGACGTTGTGCCGACCCTCTGACAAGCCAGGCGCGGCGGAAACCAAGCGATTAATCATCACAAGGGAGAGGTGATGAAGAAGAGAAGAATCGGCAGGACGGAGCTGGAGGTTACCGAAATCAGTTTCGGTGCAGCAGCGCTCGGCGGTCTTTATCGCGCCTGCCCTCGCGATCAGGCCATGGAAACCCTGCAGGCGGCATGGGGTAGCGGCATCCGCTATTTCGACGTCGCCCCATGGTATGGCTTCGGTCTCGGCGAACGATACGTCGGCGATTTCCTGCGTAGTCAGCCGGAAGACAGCTATGTGCTGTCGACGAAGGTCGGGCGATTGATGCGACCCGTTCCGACCGACAAGGTCCCGAATTACGGTTATGTCGATCCCCTGCCCTTCGATGCGGATTATGATTATTCCTATGACGGCATCATGCGGTCGGTGGAGTTCAGCTATGCCCGCCTCGGCCTCAACCGCATCGACATTCTCTACGTCCACGATATCGGCGGCTACACCCATGGCAAGGCGCTGAACGAGCATTATCTCGGCCAGCTGCTCGGCTCCGGCATCAAGGCTCTGGAGGAGTTGAAATCATCAGGCACGATCAAAGCCTATGGTCTTGGCGTCAACGAGGTGCCCGTTTGCCTCGATGTCATGCATGCAGCCGATATCGACTGCATCCTGCTTGCCGGCCGCTATACGCTGCTTGACCGTTCGGCGGTCGCGGAACTGCTGCCGCTTTGCGAAAAGAAGGGCACGTCGCTCGTTGTCGGCGGTGTCTTCAATTCCGGTATTCTCGCGACCGGCCCCGTACCCGACGCGCATTTCGACTACCTTCCGGCGACGCCGGATGTTCTGGTCAAAGTGGGGGCGATGGAGGAAATCGCCCGCCGTCACGGCCTGCCGCTTGCCGCACCCGCCATCCAGTTTCCGCTAAGCCAGCCGTCCGTGGCTTCGGTGCTGATCGGCACGGCGAAAGCATCAAGTCTTACCCGCAACATGCAGCTCGTGGACCTAAAGCTTCCGGCGAGCCTTTATGCGGAGTTCGAAGGATTGACCCTGGTCGCGCCGCCTTTGGGAGACGGCGCCGTTCGGGTCTAATGAGGAAATAAGGAGCTATCGGGCCGTCGGGAGAGACGGCTCGTGGAGGAGGAAAGCCTGTTTTGGCGGGGTGGCTATGTGCCGCTCCGCAATGCGTGAACCATCTGGTGTTCACGGTACCGAGCCGCAAGCGTTCAACGGCCGGTGTGCAGGAGAAGAGCGCGTTGAGAGGAGAAATCAATGACCATCGCTAAATCCCTTCTGTCCCGCCGCACCTTTGCCGGTCTTGCCGGCGCGGCCATGATCGCCGTCGCCATGCCTGCGCAATCCTTCGCGGCCGAAGTGACGATCCCGATCATCGTCAAGGACACGACATCCTTCTATTGGCAGATCGTTCTCGCCGGCGCACGCAAAGCCGGCAAGGATCTTGGCGTCAAGGTGCCGGAGCTGGGTGCGCAGGCTGAAACCGACGTCAACGGTCAGATCAGCATTCTTGAAAACGTTGTTGCCGGCAAGCCGGCCGCAATCGTCATCTCGCCGACCGAGTTCAAGGCACTTGGCAAGCCGGTGGACGAAGCAGCGAAGTCCGTTCCGATTATCGGCATAGACTCCGGCGCCGACTCCAAGGCTTTCAAGTCATTTCTGACGACCGACAACACGCAGGGCGGCCGCATCGCCGCTGATGGCCTTGCTGCCGCGATCAAGGCAATGACCGGCAAGGAAGAAGGCGATGTCGTCATCATCACCAACACGCCCGGCGCCGGTTCTCTCGAACAGCGCCGCACGGGCTTCCTGGATCAGGTCAAGACCAAGTATCCGGGCCTGAAGGTTGTCGCCGACAAGTATGCGGACGGTCAGGCAACGACTGGCCTCAACATCATGACTGACCTGATCACGGCAAATCCGAAGATCGTTGGCGTCTTTGCCTCCAATCTGATCATGGCGCAGGGTGTCGGCCAGGCCATTGCTGAAAACAAGCTCAGTGACAAGGTCAAGGTCATCGGCTTCGACAGCGACGACAAGACCCTTGGCTTCCTCAAGAGCGGCGCCATTGCCGGCCTCGTCGTTCAGGACCCGTACCGCATGGGTTACGACGGCATCAAGACCGCTCTCGCCGTCTCCAAGGGCGAAAAGGTTGAAGCCAACGTCGACACCGGCGCCAACCTCGTGACCAAGGCCAACATGAGCGATCCGAAGATCGAGGCCTTGATCAATCCGAAGGTCAAGTAAAGCTTAGAGGCTGCGGCCGGTTCCTCGGCCGCAGCCTCTTCGTCTGTCCGCTTCTTGGGCGGCCGCGCGATGATGCCAGAGGGAGGAGACCCATGACGAGCCTCGAAGAAATCAGCCATCGGCACGATGACAAGGTCAAGACGGAAGCAAGTCGCGTTCCGGCCGGCTCGCCTATCCTCGAACTCAAGGGATTGCAGAAGCGCTATGGCTATGTCGAAGCGCTGAAACCTGCGACGATCACATTTCTGGCGGGTGAGATTCATGCGATTGTCGGTGAAAACGGAGCCGGCAAGTCGACGCTCATCAAGCTCCTGACTGGCGTCATCAGCAGGACGGCCGGGGAGATATTCTGGTGCGGCCATCCGGTCGCCCTTGCCAATCCCAATGAAGCGATCGCGCGCGGCATCAACGCCGTGCATCAGGAAGTCGTCCTTTGCCCGCATCTGACGGTCGCGGCCAATCTCTTTCTCGGTGATGAAGTCAATCGCTTCGGCCTGATGCGCAAGAAGCAGATGGTCGCTATGGCCCAGACGGTGCTTGACGATCTCGGCTTCGGACTGCCGGCCGCCGACCTCCTGAGCTCTCTCACCATTGGTCAGCAGCAATTGGTCGCAACCGCCCGCGCCGCCATGCGCGGCACGCAATTCCTCATCTTCGATGAGCCGACGGCCTATTTGACGCGCAAGGAATCGGCGCAGTTGTTCAAGCTGATCCGCCGCCTGCAGAGCGAAGGCGTGACGATCGTCTATATCAGCCACCGCATGGAGGAAGTCTTCGAGCTAGCCGACCGCGTTTCCGTGCTGCGCGACGGCACGCATGTCGGCACTCGCCTGATTGCCGAGACCAATGACGACGAACTGATCAAGCTGATGATCAATCGCTCGATCGAACAGATCTACCACAAGGAAGAGATCCCGATAGGTGAACCCATCCTCGAGACGCGCGGCCTTTCCGGTCCCGGTTTCGAGGATGTCTCGCTGACTGTACGGGCCGGCGAGATCGTTGGACTTTATGGGCTTATCGGCGCCGGCCGCAGCGAGTTCGCGCTCGGCCTCTATGGCCGTCAGCCGGTCTCGGCAGGCGAAATCTATTGGCAGGGTCGCAAGGTCGAAATCCGCAACGAGCGCGACGCGATGGAGCTCGGCATCGCGCTCGCGCCAGAAAGCCGCCGCGATCAGGGGCTCTGCCTCAACCTGCCGATCGGTCTCAACATCAATTTGCCTGTGTTTAAGCGGTTAAGCCGCGGTCCGATCATCAATAACAAGAGCGAGGCTGCTAACGCCGACAAGCAGATTCGCGATCTCAGCATAAAGACGCCCAGCCGGCGGGTCCTGGTTTCCGCCATGTCCGGCGGCAATCAGCAGAAGGTGGTCATCGGTAAATGGCTGAGCCATGGCGCCAAGCTTTTCATCTTCGACGAGCCGACGGTGGGTGTCGATGTCGGCACCAAGGCGGAAATCTATCGGCTGTTCGCCAAGTTGCTTCGCGACGGCGCGGGCATCATCGTCATATCCTCCTACCTGCCCGAGGTTTACGAGCTCGCCGATCGTCTACATGTATTCCGCCGCGGCCAGCTGGTCGCTAGCCATGATTTTCACGCTGCCACGCATGAGGAAGTCCTTGGCGAGGCCATCGGCGTCTGAGCGATAAAAAATAGAAAGAGGAGAACAAAAAATGGTCGTCAACACGACAGAAGGCCCCGCCATTGCACCGCGGCGTAAGATGAATATCCTCTTCAGTCTGACGCTGATCCTGCTTCTGATTGCACTATGGGTCGTACTCGGCTTCTCGACAGACGTGTTCTGGACGCAGCTCAACATCACCAACCTGGCGCGCCAGGGGTCGATGACGGCCATCCTTGCGCTTGGACAAACCTTTGTCATCATCACCGGTGGCATCGATCTTTCCGTTGGCGCAATCGTTGGCTTCTGCACCGTAGTCGTCGCCTGGCTGCTCCAGGCCGGAGTTCCGATCTGGGCCGCTATCCTCATTACCTTGCTGTTCGGGGTTCTTATCGGGGCATTCCATGGCTTCGGTATCGTGCGCATGGGCTTGCCGCCCTTCATCATCACGCTGGCGACGCTGACCTCTCTACGCGGCATCGGCCTGCTGATCACCAACGGTTCGAGCATCAACATCGTCAACGACGCTTTCACAAATTTCGCCGTCGCGGATTTTCTCGGTATTCCGAGCCTGTTCTGGATGGTGATCGTGGTAGCAATTCCAGCCGTCGTCTTCCTGCATTTGAGCCGTTGGGGCCGTTATCTTTTCGCCGTCGGCTCCAACCGCGAGGCGGCGCGCCTGTCCGGCGTCAACGTCAACGGGATGATCTATTTCGCCTATATACTGTCTGGAACCTGCGCCGCCTTGGTCGGCGTTCTGCTTGCCTCGCGTATAGCCATCGGCAATGCGACCCAGGGCGATGGGTGGGAACTGCAGGCGATCGCATCGTCGGTTATCGGCGGCACCAGTCTGTTTGGCGCGATCGGTTCCGTCTATGGCCCGCTGATCGGCGCCTTCATCCTGGCGACTATCAACAACGGTGCCAACCTGTTGAACCTGAATTCCTTCTGGCAGCGCATCATCACCGGCGTGCTGATCATCGTGATCGTCTATTTCGATCAGTTGCGCCGCCGGCGACTCTGAAGATATTCGACACCGGCTATTGCTGGGGTGGGCGGCAATCCGGGCGAGATCGTCTCGCCTCGATTGCCGCCCACTCTATTTTGTTAGTTGAAGGTCACTTCGCGGGTCAGTCTGGAATCCCAGGGGCACCAATGATTTCCAGGGAGGAAGGCACCGCCGGCTTCGTCAAGATGATCCTCGACATAGACCATGTTCGCATCGCAGACTTCGATGGCCATCGAGAAGAATCGTATGGTCTGTGGGTCCAAGTGAAAGCTGAACTTCGGATTGTGAGGCTGAGTTCTCTTGATGATCCTGCCATGGACATGAATTTCATTCTGCTCCTCGCCGGAAAGAATCTTCAAAGCATGGTCGATTGTCTGTTCATCCGTTAACTCGATGATGAATTCCTGGCCTGGTGACGAGGGTTGTGTAAAGGCAAAATGACGGGGCACGGTGTTTCCTCCATATCGAGTTGAAAGGATGCTGGATCAAGCTGCTTCCGGTCATGGAAGCCCCCATTAATTAGTTTACCCTAAATTAACTTCAACCCACAGATTTTATTGGGTTTTGTCTGATTTCTACAGCAATCGCCGTAAAGAATTGGCCATATCGAACGGCCGATGGCCACACCACGCGAAGCAAATGCACTCTGCGCCGCCGGCAATCCGATCAAATCGCCGGGGGGATCGTTTTTCGCGCGAGTTTTATCGCCCCAGAGCCAAGCCAAAGGCGCCGTCAGGCGGCAAGTTAAGGGCATGGCACCCTGCTCGTCCGGCCAATGACAGCCTGCTCCGGTTCAGCAGCAGACTTGCCTTGTCCATCACACCGGTGATGGGCGCGATCTTTGCCAACTCAGGCCCTTCAAGAGACCACGCAATGGCTTCTCGACCAATTCATAGGCACAGATGCCCAGCAGCACGCCTGAGACGAGACAGATGAATGTTGCGACATCGGAGGGTAGCTCCGTGCGCGCCATCAATTTCATCACCACCGAAATCGCCAGCGTGTGCCAGAGATAAATCGAGTAGGAGGCGTTGCCGAGATAGGTGAGCAGCGGAATATCAGGCAGCTTTCCGCTTCGCTCCAGCGATACCGTACCAAGCACCAGCGCCAGAGCGAGCGGTCCGCAGGTCAGCTCGTTGAATTCGAGATGCAGGAGCTGGATAGCGGCAAAGCCCGAGAGAGCGACGACGATCAGGGCAAGCCCAAGGCCGGCCTTCGGTATTGTCCCGGACAGCCATAGCTCGGCAAGGAGGATGCCTGCGACGAACTCCAAAATGATCGGCCGCGTGTAGGTGAGGAGCAGCGGCGATTGCGGGCTGAAGATGACGCCGGCGATCACGAAGGCAGCGAAGACGCTGGCTATGCTGAAGAGTCGTATGCTGCGCGACAGGAGCAATGCCGCACCGAATATGGCATAGAAGAACATCTCGTAGTTCAGCGTCCATCCCTGCACCAGCACCGGCCAGATCATGCCATTGCTCGGCGAGCGCTCCGGAATGAAAATCATCGAACCCAGAATATGACCGGTCGTCAGCTTCATGTTCGGAAACAGACCGGCGACTGCCCCAGCGATCATGATCGCGGTAACGATCCAGTAGGACGGGGCGATGCGCTGAACGCGATCAAACAGGAACCGCCAGGGCGTGACAGGCCGCCGCTCGCTGATCGTCCACATGATGAAGCCGCTGATGACGAAGAAGACATCGACACCGGCTGCGCCGATCTGGAAATGGCCGCCGCTGCGCTCTGCCGCATGGAAAAGGACGACCGCGAGCGCGGCGATGGCGCGAAGATATTGGATGCTATAAAGAGTTTTCATCTGCTGGCCTGAGCCTCCCAGTTTGCAGGCGGCGCAAGTTCCATCCGATCATCGGAGACGAGCGGAGCCATGCGTGGCGCTTGCGCCTTCATCGTCAGCTTGCCCGCGATGAAGTACAGCAGGAACGAGCCGACCTGGTAGGGATTAAGAATATCGATCTCGACGAAAGCGCGGATCAAAAGCAGCGTCGCCAGACCGAACAGAACATAGGATTCATCGTTTCTGAGGTCGTTGAGAAACCGCTTGAGGTGGCCGATAACCGCCGTCAGCAATATGGACACCAGCAGGAAGACGCCGATCAGGCCGGTTTCGACCGTGGTTTCGATGAACGTATTGTGGAAATGGAAGCCGGCGCGGGAGGTGATGTAGAATTCCTCCCACAGGCGTTCCGGCTCGGAGAAGCCTTGTACCCAATAGGCCTGATAGCCGATCCCAAAGAAGGGATGCATCGTGGCGGCGGCTATTCCCTGTTGCCAGAGATAGGTGCGGCCGGTCAGTGTCGAGTCCTTGCCGAAGGCGCCGAGCACGAGATCGACGGCACCGAGATAGACGCCGGCGACGACGAGAATGATCCCGGATATGGCCGCGGTGGCAAACAGCTTTTTACGCTGCTTTGGCGACAGGAACAGGATGACGCGCATGCCGATGCTAAGCATCACGACCAGCCCGGTAACCAACACAGACGTTGCCGATTGCGAGGCAAGCAGACAGTAGGCTGCCATGAGGCCGACGACTCCTGCCCCAAGCAGCCAGATACGACGCTCGCCAAGGATGAAGACGGCGGCGAACGCGAAATAGATCCCGAGCGAGGCATAAAAGCCGAGCTGGTTCTTCGAGTCGAAGGCGCCGACGAAACTATAGGTGCCGTCGATCGCATCGAGGGCATAATAGCCGAACAGCATCGAATAGAGCAGCACGATACTGGTGCCGGCTATGGCGCCGCGCGTCAATGTGCGGATATCGAGCGTACGCACGGCGATCAGCGCGCAGATGATATGCGTCATATACTGGATTGCGGCGCGGGCGGTTACCGGCGGCACCACCGACCAGAAGATGGAGAGACAGGTAAAAACGCCGAATGCAAAGATCCAGAGCTGCTTTGAATAGCTGCCAAGCACCCGGCGATAATCGATCAGCACCAGCGGAAACCACAGGGCGTAATAGACGAGAATAGCTGCCTGCCCGAAGCGGGAGGAATAGGCGAAGGCAAAGAAAGAAAGCGCAATCGCCACCATGCCATAGGTGGCGTTGCTGCCCGGATGAATAAAGGTCGATTTGCGGATCCGCATCGACTCTCCTTATCGCATGGCTAGACCGGCACTCACCTTGATGAGATCACCGGGCAGCACCAGGGTATTTTCCTGGGCCGGGATTTCCTTCGCCTGACCATTCTCATCCCGTATGATGGTATAGACGATGTTCACGCCCTGCCCGCCGGCATCGATATTGCTGGCGTCGGCCGATTGCGCGACCGCCTCCTGCATCAATGCCTGGCTGGTGGAGAGCTTGAGCTGCAGGGTTTCCAACTGGGTGTCGGTGTCCTGCAGATCCTGCGCGAGCGAATTCTGCCAATCGTTGCGCACCGTATTCGCGTCCTGATCGGCCTTGCTGATGCTCTGCTTGGCGTTCAGCGATGCCGTGTCGGTATCCAGCAGGTTGGTCTCCACGTCGGACGCGCGCTGTTCGGCCGAGATCCTGCGCGAGGCAAGCTCCAGTCCTCGTTCCGCCAAGCTCTCGACCTTGTCGCGGTCTGCCTTGGCGAGATCGAGTTGGCGGCTGAGCGTATCGGTCTTCTTCGCCAGCGCCTCGACTTCGCTTTGCAGCAGCACCTTGAGATCCGCCAACGCCTGCAGCTGCGTTTTCATACGCACGCTACGCGTCTTCATCAGAGCCTCTTCGCTGGCGAGCAGGTCGGCCGATTGCGGCATTTTTTGAAGGTCCGGCGAAATATCGATCTGATCCCTGCCGGCGACTTCGGCCAAAAGACGCGCCTGGCGCATCAGCAACCGGCCGCGTTCGGCCATGAGGACGACCGCATCGCCCTTGGCATTGATGAAATCGCGCGCGAAGCGTTGGCCAGCCTCGGCGCGGTGCATGCCGCCGCCCAGGCTCACCGCCTTCAGAACGGTCAGGTTGGGTACAAAAGGATATGAACCCGGGTTCTGGACCTCGCCGGAGAGGTAGATCGGCCGGAATTGTGAAAGCTCCACGGAAGCAGAGGGCCGATCGCGCAGACCGAACTGCTTCTGCAACCCAAGGCCGATCGCTTCCGCGATCTCATCCGTCGTCTTGCCGGCGGCCGGCATGTCCCCGATGAAAGGAATGGAAACCGAGCCGGAAGGACCGACCGTATAATCACCCGACACTACCGACCAGTCGCGGATCGTGCCTTCTGCCGTCTGCCATTCGGCGACGCGAATGCTCAGTTTGTCCATGACGCCCAGGTGATATCCGGGAAGGCTATCGGCACGGGCATTGCCTGATACAACGCACAGGCTGAAGAGGACGAGAGCGGCGCAACGAAAAGGTGTAGTCGCGCCAACGAGCCTACCAGAAGGCTTAATTTCAATCATGCAGGATCTTCCCTGTTATTAGATCGCAGCCCCGCATGTGCGGGGAAACCGCAGGAACCTTCCCCGCGGTATCTGCTTCGTCGTCAGTAGCTGCCGCGCGAGAGGCAAACCGCAGGAATGGTCTTGGCGATAATCATCATGTCGCTGCTGAGTGACCAGTTTTTGACATAATGCGTATCGAAGGCTACGCGGCTTTCGTAGGAGACGTCGTTGCGGCCGCTGACCTGCCACAGACCCGTCAGGCCGGGGCGAGACTGGAGGTAGTAGATCGCGGAGGTTTCGTAACGCTCGAGCTCGTCCTCGACGACAGGACGGGGACCGACGACACTCATTTCGCCGCGGATGATATTGATGAGCTGCGGCAGTTCGTCGAGGCTCAGTTTACGTAGCACCGCGCCGACGAGGGTGACGCGGGGGTCGTTTTGCAGTTTGCGCGTTGCGCGCCATTCGTCCATCGCCCGGGGATTGGCCTGCAGGTAGGCCTGCAGCACCCTGTCGCCATCGACGACCATGGTGCGGAACTTCAGGCAACCGAAGGTCTTGCCGTTATGACCAATACGACGATGGCCATAAAAGATCGGGCCCCGGTCCGAAAGCTTCACCAGGAGCATGAGCATCAGGAAGAGGGGGCTGATGAGGATCAGCCCCATCAGGGCGGCTGTAACGTCGAATCCCCTCTTGAGGATTCCACCCGTTGGCGGAAAGACGTCGCTTTCCGTAGCGCTGAAAAAAGCCGATGTGGCCGATCTCGTCGCAGACTTCATAGAGATGACTCCATTCATGTTGGCGAATTGGTCGGAAATGTCTCGGACGCGTAGTTAGTGCAGTGCAGCGAGGAGTGTAGGATGGGATTGGGATTTTTTAAGCCAATTTTTTATGGCAATGCCGATTCACGGTACGGTTCTACCGCCAACGTGATCGAAGCCCTAGGTTCAGCCACCCAAAAGGCGACGACATTGCAGTTTACCCATTGTATAAATCTCAAATGAATCGCCACTTACGCTTCATCATGCAGTGTAGTATAATGTTAAAGTTAGATTTATCGGATATTATTCCCTTATATATCCGAAAGAAACTTTCTTCACTCTTGAGCATTCCTGAAAATTCCTGACTTCCGACTAAAAATATTGCGATGCAGCAAGATGTTGCGATGCACATAACGCTCGAGACGGTAACCGGACTTTGTAATAAAAGTTGATTGAATTGTTTAAAATCTAAATCGATCGCACTAATCGATTAGCAGTACGAAATTGTATGTGAATTTTTTGCGAACAACTTTTAAGGGAGTCCCGGGAGGAGAAAAAAGATAATGAATGCAATTGTACGCATTGTGGAGGAGTAGTTTTAACGGGCGCGACATAGGATCCGTATCAATTCGTAACGCATTGTCGTCGCTTGGTTGAATCTAAATGAATCATAAAATATATTTGAGTTCTGGGTCTACTGAGGGAGGCAAGACCTTGAGTACTTTTAGTCAGATATTCCTGGGGAGGAGGTAATGTCCATGTACGCACCTCGCGTCTTCATCAGCATGGCGGGCACGCTGGCCGTATTCGCCATTGCGACTTATTTTCTGACGCATTCACTTTCGATTACCTTGATCGAAACTGCGATTTGCGCGGTCCTATTACAGATCGGTTACTTCGCGGGCGTTCTTTTCCTGGTGTGGAAAGAACGCAATGCGAGACATGCGTTGTTGAATGAAGGCTCGGCTGCAATGCCGGTGCGTGAAGGTGACAAGGTTAGCGGCCTGCCCGCTGCCAACCTCAATCGTTCCGAACCCTTCAACCCTTGACGCCGCCGCCTGGCGCATCTTTTGGTGATCATGTGGTTGCCGGATGGCTGCTGTCGTCCTAAGTCTCCAACAGAACCATGGAGGCTGACTTGATCGACAGTGCCGAAAACAATGTCTGCGTAATCATTGCCGCGAAGAATGCCAGCGATACCATCGGTCTCGCCGTGGCTTCGGCGTTGCGCGAGCCGGAAGTGGCCGAGGTCGTCGTCATCGACGACGGCTCGACCGACGGCACGGCTGCCGCCGCGCGTCAGGCCGATGATGGCAGCGGCCGCCTGATCATCCAGGAATTCGAGAAAAATCGTGGCCCGGCAGCCGCGCGCAATCACGCGATCGAGATTTCGCGCGCGCCGCTGATCAGCATCCTCGATGCCGATGATTTCTTTTTTCCGGGGCGTTTCAAGCCGCTGCTTGCGAGCGACGACTGGGATTTCGTCGCCGACAACATCGCCTTCGTCGATTCCGATACGGTTTCGACTGCCTATACCATGCTCGATCACTTCGATCCGAAGCCGCGCTTCCTGGATCTGGTCGCCTTTGTCGAGGGCAATATTTCCAAGCGCGGTGTCCGGCGCGGCGAGATCGGCTTCCTGAAGCCGCTGATGCGCCGATCGTTTCTGGATAAGCATGGGCTGCGCTACGACGAGGCGCTGCGTCTCGGCGAGGATTACGACCTCTATGTGCGGGCGCTCGCCAAGGCCGCGCGCTACAAGATCATCCATAGCTGCGGTTATGGCGCCGTGGTGCGCAGCAATTCCCTGAGCGGCCAGCATCGCACCGACGACTTGCGGCGGCTTTACGAGGCGGACCGGGCTATCCTTGCTGCCGGCGGCCTTTCACCAACCGACGCGGCAGTCATCCGCCGCCACGAACAGCATATTCGCGGACGGTACGAGCTACGGCATTTTCTCGATATCAAATCGAAATCGGGCATGGGGGCAGCGGCCTCCTACGCCCTGGGCAAGCCAGGTGCCATTCCAGCCATAGCCGGCGGTATTTTCGCCGATAAGACCGAGCGTTTTCGCAAGGGCGGCAGCGCGCCAATCGCTCATTCGGGCGCAAACGGCCTGCGTTATCTCCTGCAGGCCGTTCCCGAATAATTTATAGGCGCGTCAGAAGTAGTCGCGTTTGACGCTTTCAATCACCGACATGAAGCGTTCCTTGCGACCGGCAAGGGCCGCGTCGGTGCTGAGTTGCGGCTTTGCCTTGCTCGCCTGCCACAGCGCCAGCGCCGAGGGTACAGCAAGCGCTTGTTTCGCCATCACGCGCAGCGTGGTCTGCTGCGGGTCGGCCAGCACGGTCTCGCCATGCCGCTGCTTCTCCAGTTCACTGGCTGCCTGCTCGTCGCGTTCGAAACCGACGCCCCAGAAACGGGCGCCCTTGGCGATCGCTTCAGCGCGGGTGGAAACAGGAATATGTTTCGGCGCGTAAGTAACCCCGAGAGAGTGGGCCCAATCGTTCCATTTGAAGCTGTTGATCGCCCGCGATGTGCTGACGGCAATCCACGGCACGCGGAAGGCATCGGCAAGGATCGCGCCATGCATGGATTCGGCGACGATCAGCTCGGAGGTGGCGATCTCGCGGATCACGGCCTTCGCCTCGCCGCGCGGGTCGAGATAGGAAAGACCGACGGTCTTGCAGATATCCTGCCAGAGCCCGGCTCCGGCCGACTCCCAATGCGGCACGAAGGTGTGGCGCTTGGTCTTCGGCAGATTTTTGAATTCCGGCATCTCGGTGACCATGACGGCCGGATCGATGATGCCCATATCCGCGGGAACGCCGACTTTTTCAGCCGTCAGCGGGCCGCGGACGCAGCGGATATCCCATTTGCTCCTGTCGCTCATGTCGGGAAGCGTGCCATAACC
The DNA here is from genome assembly GCF_000696095.1 of Rhizobium rhizogenes NBRC 13257. Classification (GTDB taxonomy): domain Bacteria; phylum Pseudomonadota; class Alphaproteobacteria; order Rhizobiales; family Rhizobiaceae; genus Rhizobium; species Rhizobium rhizogenes. The sequence continues at coordinate 224,861 of NZ_BAYX01000011.1, forward strand.
GAAGCCGCTGCCGATCACGAGCTTCTGGCCATCAGGCGGCAATAGCGACGTGTTCAGGACGGTGCCGACACCGACCAGCAGTGTTTCTTCATGAACATCACGCAGGCCGGGGAGTAGAAAATCCCAGAGCCAGAGATTGAGATCGTCACCGAAATTGCCATGGGTTGATTCCCAGTGGAACGGCTTCATACAGGACTCCTTGCTGATCTAGACCGTAGCTGCGCATGCATTGGCTCTAGAATGTGGCATGAACAGCTTTGCTGCAGTGCGAAAACTAGGGCGTAAACTTGCCCGCGGCAAGCCGCATCGCACTTTGCAATATGCCCGGGTCACGCCATGCCCATTTTGCAAGTAGCCCAAGTTGTGGCAATCGGCGACGGCGCAACTGTCGGGCCTGGCTCCACAGCGCCTGCTGACGAGCGCGGTTTTTGTAGGCACGAATGGTCTCGATGTCCTGCGGCCGCCGCAAAAACCGCTCTTCCAGCGTGTTGAGCGCCGTCCAGGTATTGAATTGCTGGCGCAGGAACTGTGGGGAATCATTGTCGATGCTGTGAAAGATGTTCATGCCTTCGCCACGCAGGGCTCCGGCGTCTTCGCAAAGCAGCACTCGCTTGGCCGCCAAAATGCAGTCGCAGAAAAACAGCAGATCCTCGGCCGCCAGCCGCAGTGCGGCTTCGAAGCGGATTTTTTCAAACAGCGGTCGGCCGATCACCATGCAGGAAAGGTGCAGGAAGCCCCAGTCCTTCAGCATCTCGCTGGCGATATTCGGGATTTCGATGACCGCGGGTGTATCGGAGAGACGCACGGCATTGGGCAATTTCGCCAGCTCTTCCATGCCGAAATGATAGGAAAACCCCTCGCCGCCGCTGATCGAGTCCCAATAGCAATCGGCATCGTGGCGCGTCAGCGCCTCAAAAGCGTTGCTCAGATGCTCCGGCGCCCATTCGTCATCGGAATCGAGAAAGGCGACGAAGCGGCTTGCGGCCGGCACGTTATCGAGGCCAGTATTGCGCGCGCCGCCCGGGCCGGCATTGGCTTGGCGGATGACAGTAACGCGTGCGCGCTCGTGGTCTCCGAGCGATTGAAGTTCACTTTCCGCCGAAAGCGGCGACTCATCATCGACGACAAGGATATCGAAATCCTGAAACACCTGCCTAGATATCGACCTCAATGCGCGCTGCAGAATGCCTGTCTGTTTCTGGTAGAAGGGAATAACAATCGTAATTGACGCCATTTTTTCGCCTTACGTTTTTCAACAAAGAGTTTGCGACCTCCTCCCAGGGTCGCGGCCATGCATTTTTTCGACAATCTCCATCGCTGATTACAGCCGCTCCCAAGAGATAGGATGTCGCAATGACCTCAACAGTTAGTGTCCGTTCGATAACGAACAATGTCGGATGGAGCGTTTTATCGAAGACAAGTACATTTGGATTGAAATTTGTGACCGTGCCGATCCTGGCGCGCATCCTCACGCCTGAGGAATTCGGTGTCGTCGCCGTGGCACTGACGGTGGTGCAATTTCTCTCCATGATCGGCGGCGCCGGGCTCACCTCTTCTCTCGTTATCCAGGAGAAGGAGGACATGCTGACCATTCACTCGGTCTTCTGGGTAAATCTGGCCGTATCGACGCTGATGGCCGTGGTTCTCTTCGTATTCGCCGATTTCTTCGCAGCATTGTTGGGCGCCAAAGAGGCAGCCCACCTGTTGCGCATCATGGCCTTCATGATCCCCATCCAGCTTGCCGCCGATGTCGCCTATTCGATCCTGGCGCGGCGGATGAATTTCAGCAAGGATGCGGTCTGGAGCATGATTTCGGAGTCCTCCGGCGCGCTGGTCGCTGTCGGCCTGGCCTGGTTCGGATTTGGTGTCTGGTCGCTCGTTGCCCAGCTTTTCGTCTCCGGTACCGTGCGCCTTGTCGGCCTCTACGCCGTCTCCGGCTACTTCCCCCGGTTCGCCTTCTCCTTCAGCCGCATCAAGGGGCTGACGAAGTTCTCCTTCGGCATGATGGGCTCGGAAATCGCCAATTTCGTCACCTTCCAGTCGCCGATGGTGATCATCGCCCGCTATCTTGGCCTAGCCGATGCCGGCGCCTATTCCGCCGGCAACCGCTTTGCCAGCATCCCAAACCAGGTCGTGCTCTCGGCGGTCATGGGCGTCTTGTTTCCGGCTTTCAGCCACATGATGCATGACCGCAAGCGCCGCTCGGACGCGCTGATGCTGAGCACGCAGGTCACAACGGTGCTTCTGGCGCCGATGATGTTCGGGCTGTGGGCCATCGCTGAGCCGGCCATGTTGGTGCTGTTCGGACAGAAATGGGCCTATGCCTGGCCGGTGCTCGGACTGCTGGCGCTCTCCAAGGCGATCCTGACGCCCTGCAGCACCTTCATTCCGTATTTGAAGGGTGTCGGCCGTGGCAATGTCCTGTTCTGGTCGGCTGTCGTGCGCGCCATCGTCACCACCGCCGCCGTCGCCTACGGGGCAATGACCGGTGATCTGATCAACGCCATGGTCTGGCTCTGCATCGTCAGCGTTATCACCTTGATCTTCTATTCTTGGGCGGTTTTCCGTGCCGATGGCACGCCGTTTTTCCAGGGCCTCTATGTCAGCAACCGGCCGATGATCACTGCGCTTATCATGGCGCTCATCGTTCGCTTCATGCTGGATCATCTGAAGGTGGCGATGCCGAGTGCAGTCCTGCAGATCATCGTGGGCTCGGTGGTAGGCGGCGCAATCTACCTCGTTTTCGTTCTGCTGACGGAGAGAGCGCTTGTGCGCAAAATCCTGGAACTCGTTCGTTCACGCAGAATGCCAAAGGCAGAAGCTCAACCTGTAGCTGAATGATTCTGCCGCGTTTTCTTAGAGAACTTGCACCGCTGCCGCATTCTGATCACGTTTGCTCACGGATTCTGTGGCGGTGCAAAAAAATGTTCACCTATTGCGAAAAAAACAACGTCAGCGCATCATCGCGTTAAAGATCGTTTCACGAATTATTTCAGCGTACTTAAATCCTTTTAATACCAGGGACTTCCATAAATATCGCGCACCGGAATCACCTGTTTCATCGCCGTTTTTGCCCCGGATTTGCGGCTGCTGGGGGCCATTCGCTGTTGTTTTTTGCTGCACTGCCATATTTCTTTTCGTGAGATCGCCCTAGGTTATGCGTGTGGGCTCTAGTCTGCTCTGGTTGAAACGGTCGCGAGGGGGGAGCGACCTGGAAAAGGGGTGACGGACATCGTGAATGTGACTGCCAACGTGTCTTCGCGGATAAATCTCATGCGTATCGTGCTCATCTCGGGCATCATATTTGTGCATATCCCATTCGATACGGATTCCAGCCCGTTCAACGGTGCATATGGGCTCTTCGATTGGTTCCGGGTCTTCCTGCGCGATAGTCTCTTTCGCGTCGGCGTTCCCTGCCTCAGCGCCATTTCCGGCTATCTTCTTTTCCGTCACGGCACGGCAAAGCTCGACTATGCCAAGACAGTTCGCCGCAAGGCGAAGACCGTTCTCCTGCCCTTCCTCTTGTGGAACAGCGCTTTCTTCCTGTTCGTGCTCGCCCTGCAATACTTCGGCATCGGCGACGGTTTTCTGCCTGATCTTTCGAGCGCCAGCCCGCGTACGCTGTCGACGCTGCTTTTCGCCATCGAGGGCACACCGATCAACTTGCCCCTCTATTTCCTGCGCGATCTCTTCGTCTGCATCCTGCTGTCGCCATTGCTGGCGATGCTGATCAGCCGTTTTCCACTGTCGACCCTAGTGGGCTTGCTGCTACTGGCGGCGTTGCCGATCCCGCTCGGCATCGTGCTTCGAAATTCGATCCTCTTCAGCTTCGGCTTCGGCATCTATCTCAGCCTCTACCGTGTCGACCTGACGATCATCGACCGGTATGCCGAAGTGATCGGGCCGGCCTTCGTCGCCCTGGCTGCAATGTTGGCCACGGCCGCCTACCTCACCGGCCCCAAGCTTCCACTGTGGCTCGAAATAGGCCGCAACCTCATGGTGATCATTGGCATTCCCGGTTTCTGGGCGCTGTCGGCAATCTTCATCAGGAGCCGGCTCGGCCAAAGCCTGGCGGGAACCGGCGGCCTGAGCTTCTGGGTGTTCTGTGCCCATTACCCGCTGCTGTTCTGCCTCTGGGTCCTCTGGAACCGCGGCGGCAGCGAGATCTATCCGATCTTCTATCTCCTGGCCTCCGCCATCACACTGATGGTGCTGCCCCTGACCAACGGCCTGGCGCGTTCCGCCCTGCCGGCCATCTACAACCTGTTGACTGGTAGCCGCACACGGTCGCGTGCGGAGACCCCGGCGATCGCCGAACGTCGGCAGGCGACTTCAGAGCAAAGGTGACACATGACGAAAAAGACCGCCCATGCGCGCAAACTTAGCCTTGTTTCACTGGCCATCTTGAGCGCCGGCTTAGTTCCCACGGTGGTTTCCGCACAGGAGGACCGGCCGAACGGCACCTCCTTCGTCGACAATTTCGACAGGATCGACAGCAGCCGCTGGTATATTTCCGATGGCTGGAACAACGGCCCGCACCAGAACTGCACATGGTCGAAAAAGCAGGTCAGCCGCCAAGACGGCATGCTGCAGCTTCAATTCACCCAGGGTAAGACCGGTGAGCGCGACTATGCCTGCGGCGAGATCCAGACCACCAAGCGTTTTGGCTACGGCACCTATGAGGCAAGCTACCGTACCGCCAGCGGCCCCGGTCTCAACTCAGCGTTCTTCACCTATATCGGTCCGACCGACAAAAGACCGCATGACGAGATCGATTTCGAGGTTCTCGGCAAGAATGCGGGGCAGGTCCAGGTCAATCAGTACATCGCCGCCAAAGGCGGCAACGAGAAGCTGGTTCCGGTCCCCGGCGGCGCCGATCAGGGCTTCAACGACTATGCCTTCGTCTGGGAGAAGAATCGGCTCCGCTATTATGTGAACAGCCAGCTGGTCCAGGACGTTACCGACCCTTCGAAGATACCAACGCATGCTCAGAAGATCTTTTTCAGCCTCTGGGGCACTGACACGCTGAGCGGCTGGATGGGCAAGTTCGCCTATGGCGGCAGCCCGGCAACCATGCAGATCAAGCGCGTCGCCTTCACCGCGGAAGGCGACAAGTGCCAGTTCCCGGAATCGATCGCCTGCAAGCTGAACTGAACCGATCCGGCTGCGAAACAAACGAAACGCCTGGCTTCGACCGGGCACGAAAACGGAAGTCTGAATGCTGCATATTCTCTACTTCGTCCACGATCTTGCCGACCCCGCCGTCCGCCGGCGGGTGTTGATGCTGCAGGCGGGCGGAGCACGAGTGACATTGGCGGGCTTCCGGCGTGACGACAACGCGCTAGCAGCCGTGCACGGTATCGAGCCGATCGAGCTCGGACGGACGCGCGACGCACAATTCACGCATCGCATCGCGGCCGTTGCCAAGTCCGCGCTGAAATTGCGCGGCTCGTTGCGTTCGATCCAGAAGCCGGACGTCATCATCGGCCGCAATCTTGAAATGCTGGCCTTGGCCAATCGGGCGAGATCGATCTTCGGCGGCGATATGCCCGTTGTCTACGAGTGTCTCGACATCCACCGGCTGCTGCTGCGCAAGGACACGCTTGGCGCCGCCCTTCGAGGAGTGGAGCGTCATTTCGGAGCGGACGCCGCATTGCTGCTGACCAGTTCGCCTGCCTTCGTCGAGCGTTATTTCCGCCCTCGCTCCGGCCTCGATCTGCCGATCGTCCTTCTGGAGAACAAGGTTCTGGCGCTCGATGGCCTTGACGATACGGTCGCTCCCTCCCCCCGGTTACCGGCCAAGGACCAGCCCTGGAAGATCGGCTGGTTCGGCGCGCTTCGCTGCCGTAAATCGCTGGCGCTGCTCGACGAATTTTCGCGCCGAATGGACGGACGTTTCGAGATCATCCTGCGCGGCCGGCCGGCCTATTCGGAGTTCGACGACTTCGATGGCATCGTGCGCGACGCGCCTTTCATGCATTTTGGCGGCCCCTACAAGAACCCGGAGGACCTCGCGACCATCTATGGCGAGGTACAGTTCTCCTGGGCGATCGACTTCTTCGAAGAAGGGCTGAATTCGAGCTGGCTGCTGCCGAACCGGCTTTACGAAGGCGGCCTTTACGGCGCCGTGCCGATCGCGATGGACGGAACCGAGACTTCACGCTTCCTGGCGAGCCGAAAAATCGGTCTGACGCTCGACAAGGCGAACCCCGCGCATCTCGTAACGCTCATGAGCGACATGAACGAGGACCGCTATCTCGCCGCCTTCGAAGCCGTGGCCGCGCAGGACCGCCGGCAATGGATGACCGATCGCGCCGATTGCCAGGGACTGGTGCAGCGGCTCGCGTCCCTGACCCGCACCAATGAGCAAACCGCCGAATTACAGGCACTCCCACAACTGCATCGCAATAGAGGTGGATTGCAATGAAAACTGGAGACCCCAAGCATATGCGTTGCCTGATCGTCATCCCCTGCCTCAATGAAGAAAAGCATATCGAGCCGCTGATCGCCAAGCTCGGTGGTGCTCTGGACGAGCTTGACGCCAGGATCGTTGTTGCCGATGGCGGCAGCACGGACAGGACGCGGGAGATCGTCAGCGAGATTGCCGGGGCCGATCCGCGCGTGCTCCTGCTCGACAACCCGAAGCGGCTGCAGAGCGCTGCGATCAATCTCGCCGTCGAAACCTTCGGCAACGAGTACGACTATCTCATTCGCATCGATGCCCACGGCGACTACCCCGCCGATTATTGCCAAAGACTGGTCGAAGAGGCCGACGCGACCGAAGCGGATTCAGTCGTCGTCGCCATGCGTACCCAGGGTTTCAGCGCCTTCCAAAAGGCGACGGCGGTGGCGCAGAACTCCAAGCTCGGCAATGGCGGCTCGAAGCATCGCGAGGGCGCCAAGGGGCATTGGGCCGATCATGGCCACCATGCGTTGATGCGCGTCCCCGCCTTCCGCGCCGTCGGCGGCTATGACGAGACCTTCAGCCATAACGAAGATGCCGAGCTCGACTACCGGCTGCGCAAGGCCGGTTATCGCATCTGGCTCACCGACAAGACGACGATGACCTATTATCCGCGCGCCAGCATTCCGACGCTGTTCCGGCAATATCTCGGCTACGGCCGCGGCCGTGCACGCAACATTCTCAAGCATCGCAGCATGCCGAGCGTTCGCCAGATGCTGCCGCTGGCCGTGGTGCCGATCTTCATTGGCGCTTTCCTCGCCATCCTCAACTGGATCGCGGTCATTCCCATCGGCCTGTGGGCCTTTGCCTGCATTGCCTATGGTTTCTGGATCGCGCTTGGTCAGAAGAACCCATACGGACCGCTTGCCGCCATATCCGCCATGGTCATGCATTTCGCCTGGTCGATGGGCTTCTGGCTGGAAGTCCTGAAGTTCCGCGGACGCAAGGTGGTGTCATGACGCAAAGCCTTGAAAGCCCACGCGTGAGGATCGATATCGCCGTGTGCACCTATCGTCGCGCCGAGCTGGACCAGACCCTGCTGTCGCTGGCAGTCTTGACCGTGCCGACCGGCGCCCTCGTTCGCATTATCGTTGCCGACAACGACGTGACGCCGAGCGCGCAAGATCGCGTCGATGCCATGCGCGCGGCCTTGCCCTTCGAGATTGCCTATGTGCATTGCCCGGCTTCGAATATTTCCATCGCCCGCAACGCCTGCCTGGAACACGCAACCGGCGATTTCGTCGCCTTCATCGATGACGATGAGACTGCTTCTGAGGGTTGGCTGACGGAATTGCTGGTGACCGCGGATACGACCGGGGCCGATGCGGTTCTCGGCCCGGTGCGAGCCGTCTATCCGAACGTCGCACCCAGCTGGATGCGTCGGGGCGATTTCCATTCGACCCTGCCTGTCTGGGTCGCGGGCGATATCCGCACCGGCTATACCTGCAACGTGCTTTTGCGGCGCAAGGCACCTTCGCTTGCCGGTCGTCGCTTCAACCTTGCGCTTGGACGCAGTGGCGGCGAGGACACGGAATTTTTCGCCCACATGCACCAGGCGGGTGGGCGCATCGCCTTTGCCGAGGATGCCCTGGTCTATGAGCCCGTGCCGAGCGGGCGCGCCAAGCTGTCGTGGCTTTCGAAGCGGCGCTACCGCATGGGGCAGACGCATGGGCGGATGCTTCTGGAGGGAGCGGCAGGCCTCGGCCGCTGGAAGGCAATCGCGCTTGCCGGCACCAAGTCCGCCTACTGCTTCGCCGCCGCCGCGCTTCTTTCTCCTTTGCCGATACAGCGTCATCGCTACGGCCTGCGCGGCATCATGCATGCGGGCGCCGTCAGCGGCCTGTTCGGCGTTCGCGAAATCGAACAATACGGAAATCTGGAGAAAGCGCCGCAATGACGGATTTCATCCCTGATGTCAGTTTCGTCATCGCAGCCTATAACGCCGAGGATACGCTGGAGCGCGCCATCGACAGCGCGCTGGCGCAGGGAGCGGTCAGCATGGAGGTCATCGTCGTCGATGATTGCTCCAGCGACAGCACCCCGGACATCGTCGGCAACCACCCCGACCCTCGCGTGCGCCTCGTCGCCATGCCCCGCAACGGTGGCCCAGGTGCCGCGCGCAACGCCGGACTGGATGCGGCGCGCGGCCGCTGGGTGGCCGTGCTCGACTCCGACGATGCACTCCGCCCGGACCGCATGGCGCGGCTGATCGCTCGGGCCGACAAGGCCGAGGCACAGATCGTGATCGACAATCTCGATGTCATCCGGGGCGAGAACGAGGCCGTGGGCGCCATGTTCCCCGAAGCCATGCTTGCGCGCATGCCGCTGCTGACGCTCGCGAAATTCATCACATCGAACATGATTTTCCAGTCCGAGCATAATCTCGGCTACACAAAGCCGGTCTTCGAGCGCGCCTTCCTGGAAAAGCACCGCCTGCGTTTTGAGGAAACCCTCCGGATCGGCGAGGACTACATCTTTCTCGCCTCGGCCCTGGCCAGGGGCGGCGTCTGCGCGGTCGAGCCAACGGCAGGCTATCTCTACTATATCCGCGACGGGTCGATCTCGCGGGTGCTGAAACAACAGCATGTCGAAGCCATGATCGCCGCCGATGCCAAGTTTTTTGCCGAACATCCTTTTGGTGCCGCCGCCCTCGCCGCACAGCGACGACGGACGCGGAACCTGAAGGACGTATTGTCCTTCCTGATGCTGATCGACAGCCTCAAGGATGGCGCCCTACCGACCGCGCTGAAGATTGCATGCCGCAATCCACGCGCGGTTCGCCACCTGCGCATGCCGATTGCAGCTCGCTTTCGTCGTCTCGCCGCCTCTCTTCGGGGTCGTGGCGAAACAACCGTCCTCACCGGCGGTGAAGTGGCTGCGGCCCCGCAAATCTCCTCCTCCCTCCCCAGTTTGGGCGCAGGCCCTCACTCTAACAAAGGATAGAGCCATGGACCGTAAGCTTCCTGTGAGAAAAGCAGTCATTCCGGTTGCCGGCAACGGAACCCGTTTCCTGCCCGCCACAAAGGCAATGCCGAAGGAAATGCTGACGATCGTCGATCGTCCGGTGGTGCAGTATGCCGTCGATGAAGCCATCGAAGCCGGCATCGAGCACATCGTTTTCGTCACCAGCCGCAACAAGACGTCGATCGAAGACCACTTCGACGACACGCCGGAGCTGATTTCCTCGCTGAACAGGGCAGGCAAGACGAAACAGGTGTCCGAACTGGAGCGCCTTCTGCCGCGCGCCGGCTCCGTCAGCTTCACCCGCCAGCAGTCACCGCTCGGTCTCGGCCATGCCGTCTGGTGCGCCCGCGATGTGATCGGCAACGAACCCTTCGCGCTGCTTTTGCCTGACATGGTCTGCCATGGCGTGCGCGGCTGCACCGCCGGGTTGATGGATCTCTATAACGAAGTCGGCGGCAATGTCGTCGGTGTCGAGGAATGCTCACCTGAAGAAACGTCGAGCTACGGCATTATCGGCAGGGGAGCGCCGGTTCGCCATGGCTTCGGCGTGACAAAAATGGTTGAAAAGCCGCATCCTTCGGAGGCGCCTTCCAACTTTTACCTTAATGGTCGCTATATTCTGCAGCCTGAAATCTTCGATATTCTGGCCCGGCAAGAGCGCGGTGCCGGTAACGAGATCCAACTCACCGACGGCATGCTGCGCCTGTCTGAAGCACAGGGGTTCCATGCTCAGGCCTATAATGGACGGACTTACGATTGCGGATCGAAGCAAGGCTTCATCGAGGCGAACGTCGCCTTCGCGCTCGCGCGTGCCGATATTGGCGGTCTCGTCTATGACTCGATCCGAAGCCTGGTTCTCTCGCACGAAGCGCAGATGAACGCAGCTTAAAGCAAATCACTTCCGCCTGCGGCTCTGGCGGCCGCAGGCCCCGAGCCGTCATTCAATTAGGCTTCTCCGACAAGGTGGTCGCCATGCATCAGAAAAATTTCACTTTCCACAGCGCTACCCCCAAAGCGGAGGAGCAGGATGGCTTCATTGACCTTGATCGCCTGATGGCGGTGGTGATCCGCCGCATCCGCACCATCATGCTCGGCGTGGCCGTCTTCGTTGGGCTGGCGATCGCCTATCTGCTCTTCGCCACCCCAAGCTATACGTCGGCGACGCAGATATTGCTCGATGAAACCATGACCAAATACGCGGAGGACCAGCCACCGCCGACCAGCAGCCAGCAGGCTGACATGGATATCGCCAGCGCCGTCGAGATCCTGAAATCCAACGAGATGGCATTGCGGGTGGTCGACACGGCCGGTCTCATCGACAATGACGCGTTCGTCAATCCGCCGCAGTCGCCAGTCGCTTTGATCAAATCCGGCGTGAAGCTGATTGCCAGCGTCTTCAAGCCCGCCAAGCCCCCCTTGACGCCTGCGGAAGCCCGTGAGGCGAAACGTCAGCTTATCGCAGCCATGCTGCAGGACGCTCTCAAGGTCGAGCGCGTCACCCGCAGTTCCGTCGTTCTGGTATCCTTCAGCTCGACCGATCCGCTGCTGGCGGCAAAAATCACCAGCGCCTATGCCGACTCCTATCTGACCGACCAGCTCAACGCCAATTTCGATGCGACCGAGCGCGCATCCGTCTGGCTGCAGGAACGGCTGAACGATCTGCGCCAGCGCGCGCAAATGGCATCGCTCGAAGTTGAGAAGTACAAGGCCGAGAACGGCTTGACCTCGACCGGTGGCGAGCTGATGTCGGAACAGCAGATCTCCGATCTGAACAAGCAGTTGATCATCGCCCAGGCCGACACAGCCAGTGCTTCCGCCCGCTATAATCAGTACAAGTCGATCATCGACCAGGGACCGGACAATGCGGTGAAGAACGCGACGATCTCGTCCAGCCAGTCCGGCAACAGCGTCCTGCAGGACCTGAAGACCCGCTATCTTGCCGTACAGAAGCGCGAGCAGGACGTAACTCAGAATTTCGGCGCCGACCATCCGCAGGCCGTGGCTTTGAAGGCGGAGCGCCAGGACATTACCCGTCAGATCTATGAGGAACTCCAGCAACTGACGGCGAGCTACAAGAATGAATTTGATGTGGCGCAATCGCGCGCGACATCGCTGCGTGGCAGCATCGAGGGCATGGTCGGCAAGAACTCCGAAGCCAACAAATCCCTCGTGCAGCTGAACGAGCTGAACCAGAAGGCGACGGCGCTGAAGACGCTGTACGAATCCTATCTGGGCCGCTTCGAAGCCGCAGCACAGCAACGGTCCTTCCCGATCGCCAAGGCGCGCGTGATATCCGCGGCTGGCGTTCCGACTGCGCCGTCAAGCCCGAAAAAGACGCTCGTCATGGCGCTTTCGATCATTCTCGGCTTGATGGCCGGCGGTGGCTTTGCCGCATTCCAGGAATTCCGGGATCGCTTCTTCCGCGTCGAAGCCGATGTGCGCGCAGCACTCGGGCTCAAATTCCTGGGCTACCTGCCGCTGCTTGGCCAACAGGGCTTCCCGAAGAAGAAGAACAAGCGCAAGGCCGGTCCGGTGCCGGCAATGGCAACGGCAACTGCCGACGAGGGCGAAAACGGTGTTGCCTTCGAACGCATCATGCGTGTCTCCGTCGAGGCGCCGCGTTCGATGTTCGCCGAGACCTTGCGAAACGCCAAGCTTGCCAGCGATGTCATGCTGCAGGGACGTGCGGATCGGGTGATCGGCGTCGTCTCGGCACTGCCGGGCGAAGGCAAGTCAACGACGGCCGCCAATTTCGCGGCCCTGCTCGCCAGCAGCGGCAAGCGGACGCTGCTGATCGACGCCGACTTGCGTAATCCGGGCTTGAGCCGGACACTGAAGACGCCACCGCAGGTCGGCCTTATCGAAGCCGCTCTCGGCGAAGTCCCCTGGGCAAGCGCCGTCAAGGTCGATCCGCGTACCAAGCTTGCCATCCTGCCGGTGGTCATACGTGACCATCTGCTCCACACCAGCGAGCTTCTATCCTCGCAGGGCATGATGACGCTGATGGAAAACGCACGGAAGATGTTCGACTATATCGTCGTCGACCTTGCGCCGCTTGGACCTGTCATCGACGCCAAGGCGTTCGCGCCGCAGGTGGACGCCTTCCTGCTCGTTGCCGAATGGGGTGCTACACCGACCAGCCTTGTCAGGGACTTGCTGGAACAGGAGCCGCAGATCAACTCGCGCGTCCTCGGCGTTATCCTCAACAAGACCGACATGTCGGAACTGGCACGCTATAGCGAATTCGGCGCCACCGAACGCTACCGGCAGAAGTATGTCAGCTACTACACCGAAGACCATCCGAAGACTCAGGTAGAGGCGTAAAAGCCTCTACCGACCAGCGCTCTTCGACCGTGACTTGGCCAGGGCATTTTCACGCCAGATCGTGAAGATGCCCGCGCCAACGACAATGACGGCGCCGACGATCATATTGATGCCGAGCGTCTCGCCGAAGATCGTAACACCGATGATGGCGGAGAAGACGAGCTGCAGATAGGTAAGCGGCTGGATCACCACCGCGTCGAGAAGATCATAAGCGCGGATGAGGAAATAGTGGCTCGTCATGCCGGTAAGGCAAAGCAGGCCCATGAAGACCCAGTCGGACGGCAGAAGCGGCGTCCAGAAAAATGGTCCGACAGTGCTCATCGCGACCGCCCCCACAACTCCGGTATAAAAGAAGCTCGTCATCGACGAATCCACCCGGCTGACATAGCGGGTGATGACGACATAGAGCGAAAACACCAGGGCACCCGCCAACGGCACCAGGAAGCGGATGTCGAAAAAGCCGCTTTCGGGCTTCAGGATCAACAGCACCCCGACAAAGCCGACAGAGATCGCCAGCCAGCGCCGCCAGCCGACCTTCTCGCCGAGGATCGGCACCGACAGCAGCGCCACGATCAACGGACCGGACGAGAAGATCGCCTGCGAATGTGCAAGGCCGACCATGACGAAGGACGAAATGGCGATGACGATCTGCAAGGCGAGCAGCAGCCCGCGAACGACCTGCAGGCCGGGCCCTTTGGTATGGACAGCCGCGCGCAATCCACCCGGCGAGCGCGCCGCAAGCGCGATCGCAAACAGCATGAAGCCCCAATAGCGGATCATCGCCACGAAGAGCGGCGGATAGGCGCTGACCAGATGTTTGGAGATGCCGTCCTGTATGGCGAAAATACTGATCGCTAACAGCGTGAAGACATAACCGGCAGTGTTGGATTTCATTTCGGCTCAAAGGAAGATTATATGCGGCCCCGGAAGCGCCGGCTTGCTCGACGCTGGCAATGACAATAGGCCATTCGACCTTTCAATCATAGGCTTTGGAAATGGTCTCCACGCACGAAATGCGCGGATCAGGTGTTTTTCGTGCCCTCGACAAAAGCGGCAAATCCCTCGATGAAAGCGGCGAGGTTATGCTTCACTTTCTCATCGATGATTTTACCCTCCGCATCGAAAACGCTGCCGGCGCGCGAGACCATCAACCGCCCACCGAACCAGGGATTGGTGCCAAGCGTTCGCAGCACCGGCAGCCATGCATTCTGGCTGAGGATCGTCCCGAAATTGCCGGGCGAGGCACCGAGGATGGCGACAGGCTTTGCCTTGAAAATGCGGGCGATATCGTCCGACGGACGACTCATCCAGTCGATGGCATTCTTGAAGACGCCGGGAAGCGAATTGTTGTATTCCGGCGTGAACAGAATCAAGCCGTCAGCGGCGGCCGCCAGTTCCTTCAGCTCGGTCACCTTCTCCGGAATGCCTTCGGCCGTCTCGAGATCAGCATCGTAAAGTGGCACGCCATGGATTGTCGCAGCCATGAACTCGACACCCGCCGGCGCCAGTTCGACAGCGGCATGCAGCAGCGCCGTGTTGAAGGAGCCCTTGCGGAGGCTACCCGATATGCCGAGAATCTTCATGGTATCCCCCTGATGATTGCATGGAGAGAGTTTGCCGTTCCAAGCCGTTCGTCAAGGGTAGTCCGGGTGCTTGGGTTCGGGTCAGGCGGCCAGAAGCGATTTCAGTTTGACATGGCACGCCGTCAGCGCCTCGGGGTCGGGTTGGGCGCGGGCAGCGATCAGCATTTCGGCAAGGCGGATATCGCGGGCGACGGCGTTGCCATGGCCGATGCCGCTGGCCGCAAGAAGCCGCCCGGTATCGTCGAGATGAAAGAGGATGAAGGCCCCGTCGGAGAGATCGCGCCTGAGCATTCGCGTCGCCCCGTCGGCAAGGCCGGCGATCTGCAAGGTCAGATCATATTGATCGGACCAGAACCACGGCACGGCGGAAATGCCGTTCCCTTCGCCGAGCATGTTGCCCGCGGCCAGCGTTCCCTGTTCCTGCGCATTGCGCCAGGACTCCAGCCGCACCCGCCGCCCACCATAAAGCACCAGCGGGAAAGAGCAGCAATCTCCGGCCGCAAAGATATCGGCTTCGGACGTCTCCAGCCACTCGTTGACGGCGATGCCATTGTCGATCGCAAGGCCCGCTTTTTCCGCCAGCGCAACATTCGGCAGGGCGCCGATGCCGACCAGGACGAGATCGGCGGAGATGATCTCGTCGCTCCCCAGGCGAATGACCACACTATCCGCCCCCTCCTCGATAGCGACAATGGTCTCGCCGCAACGAATAACGACGCCTTCTCGCCGATGGCGCCCTGCTATGACCTCGGCAATCTCTGCCGGTACGCCTCGCTTCAGGACGCGCGGCAGGCCCTCGATGACAGTAACCTCCGCGCCAAGCTTGCGCGCCGTGGCCGCCAGCTCGAGCCCGATGAAGCCGCCACCGATGATGGCGATGTGCTGGCCGGGATGAAGGGCTGCTCGTAAGGCGCAAGCGTCGGTGTGGGTGCGAAGCACGCGGATACGTTCGCCGGTTCTCGCAACACTGGGAAATGCGCGTGCAGAGGCTCCGGTTGCCAACAGTAACTTATCGTAGCCAAGCTTTTCTTCGCCGGCGAGCGTGATCGCCTTGGCAGTCGGATCGATGTCGATCACATCAATGCGCAGCCGCAAGTCGATGCGCTGTTCCGTATAACGCTCCAATGTCGCCACGAACTTCGGTTCGGCTGCATGGGCAAGCCCTTCCTTCGAGAGCGGCGGGCGTTCATAGGGGGCGACCGGCTCGGCTCCGATCAGGGTGATGTCGCCCTCAAAGCCCTTCTCCCTCAGCGCAAAGGCGGCGCGCGCGCCGCATTCCCCTGCCCCGACGATGACGAAATGCGGCATGGCTTTCTCCTTATACCGCAATGAAGACGGTGCCGTCTTCGACCTTGACCGGATAGGTCTTGAGGTTGACGCAGACGGGGGCGCCCTTGGCCTCGCCGGTCCGGTAATCGAAACGGCCGTTGTGCTTCGGACATTCGATGATGTTGTCCATAACCAACCCGTCGGCGAGATGGATCTGCTCGTGTGTGCAGAGACCATCGGTCGCGAAGTAGTCATCGTCCGGACTGCGATAAATGGCGAAGGTCCGTCCGCCATGGTCGAAGCGCATCACATCTTCCTCGTCTATCGCATCGGCTGCGCAGACCTCGATCCAGTTGCCGCTCATTCTTGCCTCCCTGTTTGCTTCTTTTTGCCGGTTATTGTGCCGCTTCAGGCAACGCGCTGTGAAATTCTTCCCGATATGGCCGCGCCGTCGATGGCAGCTCGCGCTTCAGGAAATAATCCTCATTGCGAAGCTGCCGGAGAAAGGCCGGGATCATCTCGCGATAACCCGACCACATGGACGGATTGGGCTGCGGCAGGTCGTGCTTGATCATCGCATGCAGCTTCGGCAGTGCATGGTAGGGCACCATCGGGAACATGTGATGCTCGACATGGTAGTTCATGTTCCAATAGATGAAGCGGCTGATCGGGTTCATCAGCACCGTGCGGCTGTTCAGCCGGTGATCGATGACATTGTCGGCAAGGCCGCCATGCTGTAGCAGGCCGGTCAGTACATGATGCCAGGCGCCATAGAGCCGCGGCAGTCCGATCAGCACCAGCGGCAGGATCGAGCCCATATAAAGAGCCGCGACAATCGTCACGAGATAGATGACAGTCCAGATGCGGGCGATACGGATCGCCTTCGGCTGCTCCTGTTCGGGAATGAAGGTCTTTTCCTCGGCGCTAACGATACCGGCTGCATTGCGGATCATATCCAGCATGCCGTAGGCCGCATCGAGAATGCCGAAGAAATTCAGGATCAGGCGCAGGAGATCCGGCGGCCGCATGACGGCGATTTCCGGATCACGGCCGACGATGACCGTATCGGTGTGGTGGCGCGTATGGCTCCAGCGCCAGGTCACCGGATTGCGCATGATCATGAAGCAGGCGATCTGATAGACCGCGTCGTTCATCCAGCGGGTCTTGAAAGCCGTGCCGTGACCGCATTCGTGCCAACGGCTGTCGGAGGCCGAGCCGTAGAGCACGCCGTAAGCCAGAAAAAAGGGAACCGAGAGCCACGAGCCCCAGAAATAGATACCAAGCCCGGCGAAGATCGCCATGCTGCCCAGCCAGATGGTCGTGTCGCGAATGGCGGCCTTGTCGGAGCGCTGCATCAGCGCCTTCATCTCCTTGCGGGGGATCTCCGTGTGATACCACTCCGCCGCCGCCAGCCCGGTTTCGACGGCCCGCTTGCCGCTCGGGCCAAGCAAACTGTAATCGCGTTTGATTGTCTCAGTCATCTCTTCCTCCTGCGATACGCAAAAACAGCGCGCCGCACCTCATGTCGAGAAGGATAGGCCTAGTTTTTTCTTGCCTCAATGCAGGAATGATGGAATCTATCAAAAGCAATCATTCTAGCATTTCATTATTGATAGAACACCTCAGGAGCCGATATGCGCCGCCCCACCATCTCCGACCTCGCAAAAGCATCCGGTGTGAGCGTCGCGACGATCGATCGCGTACTCAACGGGCGGCATCGCGTCCGAGAGGAAACGGCCCGGCGCGTCTATGAGGCTGCACAATCGATCGGCTATCATGCGGTGGGCCTGCTACGGCAGCGCGTTTTCGAGGACCTGCCGCAATACCGGCTGGGCTTCCTGCTGCAAAAACCGTCGCAGCCTTTCTATCAGGCCTTCGCCAAAGAGATTACGGCGACGACACAGACAGTCGCCACCGCACGCATCCATGCGCAGGTCGATTTTGTCGCTGCATCCACACCGACGGCGATCGTCGAGAAGCTGAAAGCCATAGCTGCGCGGACCCAGGCCGTTGCGCTTGTCGCACCCGATTATCCAGCGGTAACCACCGCAATCGAGGAACTGAAGGAAAAGGGGATTCCCGTCTTTTCGCTCCTATCCGACTTCGCGACGGGCGTGCGCGAAACCTATATCGGCGTCGACAATCGCAAAGTCGGGCGCACGGCAGCCTGGACCATCGCCAAGTCGGCGGATCGCCCAGGCAAGGTCGCCTGTTTTGTCGGCAGCCATCGCTTTCACGGCCATGAACTGCGCGAGATCGGCTTTCGCTCCTATTTTCGAGAGAATGCGCCTGATTTCGAGGTGCTGGATACGCTGATCAATCTCGACACCGCAGAAATCACCCATGAGGCAACACTGAATCTCTTGCAGAAACATCCCGATCTCATCGGTTTCTATGTTTGCGGAGGCGGCATGGAGGGCGCGATTTCCGCCATCCGTGAGGAAGGGCTTGCCGGTAAGCTGGTCGTCGTCGTCAACGAACTGACGCCGGAATCGAAGGCGGCGCTTGCGGATGATGTCGTCACCATGGTGATCGGTACGCCACTCCCCTCGCTCTGCAAAGAGCTGTTTAGCCTGATGATCGGCGCTATCGAGCGCGGCGAGGCGGCCATGCCGGGGCAATCCTTCCTGCCCTTCGACATTTTCATCTCGGAAAACATCTAGCCGAAAATGATGGAATCTCCTCATTGCACGGATATTTCTATCATCAATGATGGCCGATGCTCGCGCTCGGCGATAGATCGGCCGCGCGATTCTGGGTAGTCATCTGTGGCATGTACGGCCGAGCAAATGTCCCGCCGGCCGACGAGGAGGAATACCCGCATGAGTTCCATTCGCTTCGCGCTCAATCACATGTGCGCGCCATCTCTGTCCCTTGAAGCCTTCTTCTCCGCGGCGAAAAGCCTCGGTATCGACAGCGTCGAAATCCGCAATGACCTCGCCGGCAACGTGATCATCGACGGCACGCCGGCGGCGGCCGTCAAGGCGCTTGCGGCACAGTATGGCTTGACGATCATTTCGATCAACGCGCTGCAGCGCTTCAACGAGTGGAATGAGGTCCGCGCCCAGGAAGCGGCCGAACTTATCGGCTACGCACACGATTGCGGCGCCAAGGCGCTGGTGCTCGTTCCCGTCAATGACGGCAGCGGTCGTGAGCCGGAGGCCCGTCAGCGGAACCTCCTGACAGCATTGACAGCGCTGAAGCCGATGCTGGATGAAGCCGGGATCATCGGCCTGGTCGAGCCGCTCGGTTTCGAAATCTGCTCGCTAAGCTCGAAGACGGAAGCCGCCGCCGCAATCAAATCCCTCGGCGCCCAATCCACCTTCCGTCTCGTCCACGACACTTTCCATCATCACCTTGCCGGCGAAACGGCCACTTTCCCCGAGCTCACCGGCCTGGTGCATATCTCCGGTGTCAGCGATCCCGCCGTCTCCGTTTCCGACATGCTTGATGCACACCGCGTCCTGGTCGATGCCAATGACCGTCTCGACAATGCCGGCCAGATACGGGCGCTGCTGTCCGCCGGTTATGCCGGCCCCTTCTCCTTCGAGCCCTTCGCAGCAGACGTGCATGCGCTGAAGGAGCCTGTGGACGCGCTGAGGCAAAGTATGGCGTATTTGTCCGCGCAGGTCTGATGGCAGCGACGCGAGAGTCCGATCGGATCTCGCCAATCAATCGTGTGAATGTGGCCCATGATCATGTGGGCCATGTTCCGACGGGATGAGATGCAAATTCCCGAAACGCACGCCGCGCTGGGTCACTACGCTATCGGCGAAGGACTTGATTTCGCCGACCGTACCCTTCAACACGGAGACCTCAAGGCAATCGTGCCCGTCGACATGGACGTGCAGTGTCGAAACCGAAAGGTCATGGTGATGATGCTGCGTTGTCGTCAGGCGGCGCGAGAGATCGCGGGTCTCGTGTTCGTAGACATAGGTAAGCGTGGCGTAGCATTTCGTTTCGCTGTCGACGGCTGCCTGTTCGCGGGTGACGGCGTCGCGTACAAGATCGCGCAGCGTTTCCGAGCGGCTGGCATAGCCGCGCTGCTCACTGATCTTGTCGATCGTCTCGAGAAGATCGTCATCGATGGTAATGGTGATGCGCTGCATCTCTTTCCCCTTTTGCGAATACGCCGACTAGAGAAAATTTTAGCAGGAATTGCAACGGCATCCGCTGCCTGTCATTCCCTGCCCCGAAAGCGGCGTTGATAGGCGGGATCGTAGAGCGAGCTTTCTCGGAAATCGTCGACGGTGAGCGACGGGCCGACGAAGATCAGTGCAGTGCGCTCGATCGGCTCGGCAGCGACCTTGGCCTCGATCGTGGCGAGCGTGCCGCGCAGGATACGCTCGTCCGGCCAGGAGGCCTTGACGACGATCGCGACCGGGCAATCCGCGCCATAAATCGGCGTCAACTCCTCGACCACCTGCCCCAACGCATGGATCGCCAGGTGAATGGCAAGCGTCGAACCCGTAGCGCCGAATTTTTCCAGCGTTTCATTGTTCGGCATCGGCGAGGCCCGGCCGGAAACCCGCGTGAGAACAAGACTTTGCGCAACGGCGGGGATGGTCAGCTCACGCCCGAGCGCAGACGCCGCTGCCGCAAAGGCGGGAACGCCGGGGGTCAGCGTGTAGGGGATGTCGTGTTTTTCCAGACGGCGGATCTGCTCGGCGACAGCGCTCCAGACAGAGAGATCGCCGGAATGCAGGCGCGCAACATCTTGGCCGGATGCCACCGCTTTTAGATATTCAGCCTCGATCTCGTCCAGAGACATCGGCGCGGTGTCGACGATGCGGGCGCCGGGCGGGCAATATTGCAGAAGCTCCGGCGAAACGATCGAGCCGGCATAGAGGCAGACCGGGCACTTGCCGATCAGATCCCTGCCACGCACGGTGATCAGGTCAGCCGCACCCGGTCCTGCTCCGATGAAATGCACCGTCATTCCGTTCCCTCATTTCTCATTCTTTGACCCAGGACCACTGCGTCACCGGCATAGCCGGCCGCCAACCGGTCATGCTGCCGATGGGTGCGGCGCGGGCGATATCTATGCGGATCAGCGAGCCGCCGCGCCGGGCATGTTCGGCAAGCAGGATCGCCTCCATCTCGGTCGTCACCGCATTGGCGACGAGCCGCCCACCCTTCCTCAAGCCGCCAATGGCCGCTTCCATGACGCCGGCGTTGCTGCCGCCGCCGCCAATGAAGATCGCATCAGGCGTGGGCAATCCGGCAAGCGCATGCGGCGCCTGTCCCTCAACGACGGAAAGCCCCGGCACACCGAAGCTTGCTGCATTGTGGCGGACGCGGGCGGCACGGTCGCTGGAGGTTTCGATGGCGATGGCGCGCATCGAGGGATCGGCGAGCATCCATTCGATGGCGATCGAGCCCGAGCCAGCACCAATATCCCAGAGCAATTCACCCCGACGCGGCGCAAGCGCCGAGAGGGTCATCGCCCGGATTTCCCGCTTGGTGATCTGGCCATCATGCTCAAACAGTCGGTCGTCAAGCCCGGTGGCGAGCGGCAGGATGCGCGCGCCGTCACTGGTGACGACATCGATGCCGCAAACGTTCAAATCATTGATGTCGGAAAGCGCGAAATCTGCAGCTTTCTGCGTAGACACACGCTCACTCGGACCGCCCAGAGCTTCAAGAACCGTCAGCTTCGATTGACCGAACCCGTTTTGCTGCAGCAGGTACGCAAGATCCGCCGGTCCCTGCCCATCTGAGGTCAGGGCCAAGATCTTGCGGCCCGTATGCAGATGCGGACGGATAAGGTCGAGCGGTCGACCATGCAGCGAGAGGATAGTGACATCCTGCAACGGCCAACCTAGACGCGAGGCGGCAAGGCTGAAAGAAGACGCTGCCGGGATGACTGTCATTTCCGAGACGGGGATATGTCGCGAAAGTGTCGCGCCGACGCCGTAGAAAAAGGGATCGCCAGAGGCGAGGATGACGGTCGGCTTTCCGCGCAAGGCCAGCACTGCCTCGACCGATTTTTCGAAGGGGCTCAGCCAGGCATGCGCCTCGCCCTTGATCAAAGGCCGCATGAGGTCGATATGCCGCGCACCGCCAAAGACGACGCGAGCCGATGCAATCAGCCGCTTGGCTTCGTCGCCAAGCCCGGCTGGACCGTCTTCGCCGATGCCGATAAGAGTGAGCCAGCGTTGAGCGGAAGGTATCTCAGACATGGGCGGAACCCGCATTCTGATCTTGGGTGGCACGACGGAAGCTCGCCGGCTGGCGCAGGCGCTGGCATCTCGCGCCGATCTCGATGTCATCCTGTCGCTGGCGGGGCGAACCGCCGATCCGGCTCCGCAGCCGGTTCCCGTTCGCACCGGCGGCTTCGGCGGTGCCGAGGGTCTCGCCCGCTACTTGAAGGATGAGGCCATCGATCTGCTGATCGACGCAACCCATCCCTTCGCCGCCCGCATTTCCGCCAATGCCGTCGATGCCGCCGGTCGCAGCGGCATTGCTGCCTTCTCGCTCCGTCGACCCGACTGGTTGCCGGTCGAGGGCGATCGCTGGCACCCGGTGCGAAGCGTTGCCGAGGCGATTGCGGCGCTCGGTCCTTCTCCCCGCCGCGTCTTCCTGGCGATCGGCCGGCAAGAGGCCCATCATGCCAATGCCGCGCCCATTCATCATTATTGGGTGCGCAGCGTCGATCCGGTCGAGCCGGTTCTGACAGCGCCTGATGTTACCTATATCCACGCCAAGGGTCCGTTCCGCCTGGAAGACGAACTGGCGATGCTGCGGGAATACCGCATCGATGCGGTTGTCGCCAAGAACAGCGGTGGCGATGCCACCTATGCGAAGATCGAGGCTGCGCGGCAATTGGGTATCGAGGTGATCATGGTCGAGCGCGCGCAGGCCACCGGCTTGCCGGCTGTCGAAACTGTCGAGGCTGCGCTGAACCATATCGATCATCTCGCCTCTTCTTTGATGAAGCGCGGCGTATAGACCAGATCGGGCTTTCCGTCACGAGCGATGACGCGCGTCTCGGCCGAGCCGATGATCACGCAGGTCGCCATATCGGCATATGACGCCTCGGCCGCCGCCAATCTCGCAACCGCGATGCGCTCATCCGGTCGCCCGGCGGCGCGGCCGAAGATGACGGGCGTTGCAGCCGGCAACACCTCGCGCAATATCTCGAAAGCCTTGCCAAGCTGCCAGGGGCGTGCCTTGCTGATCGGATTGTAAAGAGCGATCACCAGTCCCGCCTGTGCGACCGAGCGAAGCCTATTTTCGATGATAGCCCAGGGCTTCAAATTGTCGGACAGCGATATAGCACAGAAATCGTGTCCCAGCGGCGCGCCAATGCGCGCGGCAACGGCGAGCATGGCGGTAATGCCCGGCACGACGACGAGATCGACATCGCGCCACGCGTCCGGCCCATTGTCGATCGCCTCACACACTGCCGCTGCCATGGCAAAAACACCGGGATCGCCGCCGGAGACGACGCAGACATCGGCCCCGGCCGCGGCCCGCTCAAGCGCTGCCTTGGCGCGATCCAGCTCTTCGCGATTGTCGGAGGCATGGCGGATCTGATCCGCGCGCAGCGACAGGCGATCGAGATAGGGGCCATAGCCGAAGAATTCGGTCGCATCACTCGCAGCGGCCAGCGCCTCCGGCGTCATCTGCTCCGGATTGCCGGGACCTGTTCCGATGATCGACAGACGCCCGCTCATGGCTTTCCTTCCCAACCAGGAACGAGGATCAGCGAGAAATAGGGGGCTTCGATATCCGCTCGGCTGGCAAGCGGCGTCATCGCGCCGTTCATCATCGTGCCACGCTCGACATAGATGGCCTCATCGAGCCGTCCAGCCGTCTCGAGCGCACGACGGATTTTCGGCAAGTTACGGCCAACCTTCATGATGACGGCCGCCTGGGTATCGCCAAGACGGCGGGCCAGTTCGCCTTCAGCCATCGTGCCCGGAAGCACGGAAAGCACGTCGTCTCCCTGCACCATCGGCAGCCCGGCGAGCGACCAGCAGCCGGACATGGCCGTCACGCCCGGAATGACTTCCGTCGGAAAACGATCAGCAAGACGCACATGCAGATGCATGTAGGAGCCATAGAAAAGCGGGTCGCCCTCGCTGAGCACCGCGACGGTTTTCCCGTCCCTCAGATGCGCCGCAACGATTTCGGCCGAGGCATCGTAGAAAGTGGTGATCTGGCGATTGTATTCCGGCGTGTCCTTGCCGATTTCCGTCGTCACGGGATAGTAGAGCGGCAGCAGTGTCACGTCTGCTCGCAGCAGATCCTCGACGATCGCGCGGCCATTGCCGCTCCGCCCCTGCTTGGCGAAATAGGCGACGACATCAGCCGCCTCCAATGCCTTCACAGCCTTGACGGTCAAGAGATCCGGATCGCCGGGGCCGGTGCCGACGCCGATCAGCCGGCCGGTGGAATGCGCGTTCATAGGCCGGGCCTCGCCAATGCATTGAGGGCGGCCGCGGTAATAGCGCTGCCGCCAAGCCGGCCACGGACGATGGCATAGGGAACGCCATAGGAATTTTCAGCCAGCGCGTCCTTGGATTCCGCAGCGCCTACGAAGCCGACAGGCATACCGATGATGGCAGCCGGCTTCGGCGCGCCGTCGCGCAGCATTTCAAGCAGGTGGAACAGCGCCGTCGGCGCGTTGCCGATGGCGACGACGGAGCCGGCCAGACGATCGCCCCAAAGATGCATCGCGGCAGCCGAGCGGGTGTTACCGGTCGTCTTCGCCAGCTCCGGCGTGCGCGGATCATGCAGCGTGCAGATCACCTCGTTGGCCGCCGGCAAGCGAGCGCGGGTGACGCCGTGTGCAACCATCTCGGCATCGCAGAAGATCGGCGCGCCACGCGAGAGGGCTCCGCGTGCGGCGGCGACGAAATCGGCTGAGAAGACGAACTGCTCGGATGCCTCGACCAGGCCGCAGGCATGGATCATGCGAACGGCGACATCAGCCTCCGCTTCTGAAAAGCGCGACAGATCAGCCTCGCTGCGGATAATCGCGAAGGAGCGCTCGTAGATCGCATTCCCCTCGCGGATATAATCATAGTCTGGCATTCCTACCCCTGTCGTAGTGCTGTAACGACCGCATCGGCGCCAAGCCGTGTAAGACAGTCCTCCGCCGATTCGCCAGCACCTCTATTATTCCGTACCAGCCGGTTCATCCGCGCGAGTACCGATTTCAGCTCTTGTTTTCCGATGTAGGCCACGGGCTCGCTCGATGCCGACCCATTTACGACAATCCCGTAGCCCGTTGGCGCACCGACAATGGTGAGTGCTGCCTTGCCCGGATGGGCGCAGCCTTTGCGGCAGCCGGAGAGATGCACGGTCAGCGACCCGTCGAGCAAATCCGGTGCCTTGTCGAGCACATCCGCAGCCGCCAATTTCGTGGGATAGAAGGCGGAAGCACAGGCGCCCGCCCCGGAACAGACGTCTATTTGGTTCGACGGATCATCCGCGCGCGTTCGAAAGCCATGCTTGGTCGCTATCAGCTGAATATCCTGAGCCGCTCGGCCATCAAGGCCTAGCACCAGCAGGGCATGCTCCGGCGCGGTCCGTATTTCATTCGCTCCGGCAACTTCAGCAATGTCGAGGAAGTCCAGAATATCTCTGGCATGGATCTGTCCGAAGGATGGGCGGAGACCAAGAACAAGGCTGTTGTCGCGGAGATGATGAATGCCGATCGGCGAAACATGATGGGCGGCGATGCTAGATGCACGATTAGGCATCGAAGGGAACCTCGCCCGCAGGCTGGCCGCGTCGAGATCGCGGCCGCGTGCGTTCGGCCCAAGACGTGCCAGCGTTTTCAGGAGCTCGATAACTGTCGTTACGGATTGCTCAGCAGACAGAGATGCAAGAACCTTCGCTGTCTGCGCCGTTCCGCCTACTGCGAGGCTCCATGCGATAAAATCGCCGTCAGCTCTTGTGGCCGTCAACCTTATATCCGCCGACATCGCATCCAGCGTCAGTCTCCCGCCGCCATCAATGATGATGGTTAGCTTGGGAGCCAATACTGGTTGAGGATCGAGCGCTGCGATCGCCTGACGAAGCCGCATGGCCATGTCTCGCGCATCGGCGACCTCCAGCGGGTCCAGCCCGCTGAGCGGCGGGACCTCGATGGCAACACCACTCTCCGGCACAATACCGGCACGATCGATGTCCGCCGCGAGACCGGCCATGCTGTCGGCAGTCATGCCGCGCAGTTGAAGATTGCCGCGCGCCGTGATCTCGATCAGTCCGTTGCCATGGTTCGCAGCCGCCTCGGCGAGTGCACGAAATTGTGCGATGGTCAGGCCCGGCATTGTCGGGCGCAGGCGCACAAGCAACCCGTCGCCGGTCACCATGGGGGCGCTGAGCGATGGGCAGGCGCCACGGGCCATCGACGGTGCATCCGGAGCACAGGCAAGGGTATCGGCCGCCTGTCGTGAGGCGACGTCGTGCCTTTCCATCCTGTACCTGTCGGCCACCGCCATGAGACAACCCTTATGAAGGTCATGTCCTGACATAATCCGCATCGGCGGGCAAATAATTTGGCGGTTCACCCCGTCTCATGCCTGATCATCGAAGTCCTGGCCCTTACGGAGCAGATAGATATCCATGATCCAGCCATGCCTTGCCCGCGCTTCCGCCCGGGTTGCGACGATACGATCCGACACATCGGCGAGCCGGCCGGCAATGGTGATTTCATCTTCGGTACCGAGATAGGCGCCCCAATAGATATAGGCATCGGGATCGTCGATCTTGCTGAAGGCCTGCTCGCCGTCCAGCATGACGACGGCGGTTTCGACCATGCCCGGAAAGCTTTCCGCCAGCCGGCGGCCGGTGGTGATCTGCACCGGTTTTCCAACGAGATTGAGCGGAATGCGATGGCTCGCCGTCAGCGCCTGGATGCTGGTGATGCCAGGAATGACGCTATAGTCGAGGGCAATGCGCTTGCGCGCGCTAACCCGTTCGATGATGCGGATCGTGCTGTCATAAAGGCTCGGATCGCCCCAGACCAGGAAGGCGGCACTGCCGTTCTCCGGGATATGCTCCTGGAACAGCCGCTCATAGGTTGCCGAAAGCTCCGCATGCCAATCATCGACGCTCTGGACATAGCTGCGATCCGTCGTCTGGCGCACCGGCACGGCATAGTCGACGACGCGAATGGTCTCCTTCGTGACATAGCGCTGGCAAATCTCCCTGCGCACCTCGGCAAGCTCTGCCTTGGCCGCACCCTTGCTGGGGATGAAGATGACGTCGACCTTGTTCAGTGTATTGATCGCCTGCACCGTCAGGTGCTCGGGATTTCCCGTTCCGATACCGACGATATAAATGTGCCGCATGTCCACGCCCTCGTTCCATGGGCTGTGTGCCGGAAGCGGGGGGTTATTTCAAGTGTGGCGATGGAGCCCAAGCCTCACGCGCAAGAGAGAACTTTGTGTTCCCCGACCATTGCGTAACGCCAGCGCCCAGAATGGATTTCCTTCGGCAAGGTCCGATCCAGATAACTCCGCAACTTAGTCAATGTTGCTGGTTGGTCTGAAAACGTCGTCAGGAACAGTTTATTCTGAAAGATCAGAAATGGAGCCAAGCGACGATTGGCGACCTCCATGTATTTGTAAAAACCCTCGGTCACGGTCGGCCAGTGCACTCCCAGAAAATCATCCAAAAGCACAATGCCGCCGGAAACAAGGAGTTCCTGAGCGATCGCCATGTCGTTGACGACATGCGCAACCGTGTGTCCGCCGTCCACGGACATCAATCTCACGCCCTCCGTGCCAAGCCGCGCGCGCGCCGTTGCCGGGGTGAGAGACATGCTGTCAGCCGAAATTGCAGTAATACGCGGTTCAAGCTCCGGGAAGAAATTCTGCAGATGCTGCTCGAAAATCGTGAGTGAGCCCTTGCCGCTATGATCAAGGTTCTTTTGCTGATCCTCGAAAAGGTCGACGGCAACACAATGCTCGGTATCTCTCGACGCTGCCGCAAGCAGGAAGAATAGCTTACCATGGTGGACGCCGATCTCGAGAATGTCGCCCTCCACCTTGTCGGCCTCGTGAAGCTCGCGAACAAACTTCAGAATATGCGGAATTCTATCGCCGACCCATCCATGAACATCCTTCCAGATTAGTCTGAGTGCTGCATCCAAGACATCAGTCTGGCCATCACTAGCCGTTATCAACATGTATCATCCCCCACACGGGTTCGTACAAACCGCCCGATTTGCACAAACCATTCTTGTCGAGCATCATCGTTTCAGAGTGACGATTGACACAGCGACGGAGATGTCAATATCGCGATAGCTTGGCAATGGCGCCAGCCGGAAACCGTCCAATCTATACGCATTCCGAACGTATATTTATCAAATTACCTTGAGTAGTTTCGTCACAATTAATGTATATCCTGCCTTATTATTCAATATTTCCGAGCGCCTCGCCTTTATTATCGGACCTCACTCATCGCCTCGTTTGGAGCAGTTATCCGATCGCCGCGGCGATCGCTTGCCGGACGAAACTCAAGGCCCAAGCCGGGCAACGGAGCGTCCCGCGGCGCGGCCGGAAAAGAGGCAACCACCCAGGAAAGTTCCCTCCAGCGCGCGATAGCCGTGCATGCCACCGCCGCCAAAGCCAGCGGCCTCCCCGACCGCATAAAGGCCGGGAATAATGTCGCCGCGACCATCGAAAACGCGGGCGTCGAGATCGGTTTCCAGACCTCCCAGGGTCTTGCGGGTGAGAATATTGAGACGTACCGCGATCAGCGGACCGTGGGCGGGATCCAGGATCGGATGCGGCTTGGCGGTGCGCCCGATCTTGTCGCCCAGATAGCCGCGGGAATTGTAAATGCCCATGATCTGGGCATCCTTGGAAAAGCGGTTCGCGATCTGTCCATCGCGGGCGCGGATCTCGCGATCTATCTTTTCCAGCTGCAGCAGTTCCGATTTCGCAAGGCGGTTCATGCCGGCCACGAGATCCGGCAAGTTGTTGGCAACCACGAAGTCCTCGCCGTGCTGCTTGAACGCCTCTACCGGTGCGGGCGCCGTCTTGCCGAGGGCCCGGCGTATCACCAGATTCCAACTCTTGCCGGTAAAATCCGGGTTCTGCTCGGATCCGGAAAGAGCGAATTCCTTGCGGATGATGCTCTGGTTCAGGATGAACCAGCTATAATCATAGCCGGTAGACATGATGTGCTGCAGACTGGTCAGGGTGTCGTAGCCGGGATAGTTGGGCTGGGGTAGCCTGTTGCCTTTGGCGTCAAACCACATCGACGATGGGCCGGGGAGAATTCTGATCCCGTGGTTCGGCCAGATCGGCGCCCAGTTCTTGAGGCCTTCGGTATAGTGCCACATCCGGTCTCTGTTGATGAGACGGCCACCAGCTTCCTCGGCAATTCCGATCATTCTGCCGTCGACATGTTTCGGAACGCCCGAGACCATCGTCTGCGGCGGCTTACCCAATCTCTCCGGCCAGTTTTGGCGCACGAGGTCGAGATTGCCGCCGATGCCGCCCGACGCCACAACGACGGCAGCACCGGTCAGTTCGAAATCGCCCACTTCCACGCGGGAGGTTTCGACGCCACGACTTGCATCACTGCTCTCCAGGATAGCCCCGGAAACGCCCGTGACTGCGCCATTGACGACAACGAGCCTGTCGACGCGATGCCGCCATAAAAAGCGGATCAGGCCCTTCTCCTCAGCTGCTCGCGCACGCCGCTCGAACGGTTCGACGACGCCGGGTCCCGTTCCCCATGTGATATGAAAACGCGGAACGGAATTGCCGTGGGAGGTCGCAGCGCCCCCGCCACGCTCCGCCCATCCGACGATCGGAAAGATGCGATGGCCCATGGCGCGCAGCCAGCTGCGCTTTTCGCCGGCCGCGAAGTCGACATAGGCTTCCGCCCAGCGCCTTGGCCAATAGTCCTCGTTGCGATCGAATCCTGCCGTGCCCTGCCAATCCCGCCATGCGAGATCGCGCGAATCCTTGATGCCGAGCCGTCGCTGCTCCGGTGAATCGACGAGAAACAATCCCCCCAGCGACCAAAAAGCCTGTCCGCCGAAATTCTGTTCCGGCTCCTGATCCACGACGATCACCTTGCGGCCGGCATCCGCAAGCTCCGTCGCGGCAACGAGACCCGACAGGCCGGCTCCCACAACAATGGCATCGGCAGACAATTTTTCCATCGCATCCTCCCAAAACGCGAATTTCTCTTACTATAGTTGTATCGTGGCGAGAACTCCGCGAAAGCAAGATCGATGGCAGCCAAGCCGGTATGTTCGATTAAAGTAGGGTGTTCCCACAGATAATCGCCGCGCTTTAGGACCAGCTTTCCTTGACCGCCTGCATGACGACATTGGTCGAGGTGCTTGCCACGAATGGCAGGCTTGAAATCTTTTCGCCGAGCACGATCCGGTATCGGCGGATATCCGATGTCCTGACCTTGAGAAGATAATCGAAGCGGCCAGCGATCATGTGGCACTCTTCTATTTCCTTGATCTTTTTGACGGCATTGTTGAAGCTGAGCAAAGCCTGCTCGCGCGTATCCGTCAATTTCACCTCGGCAAAGGCGACATGATCGAGACCGAACTTGGCGGGGTTCAGAATTGCCTTGAAGCCGTCGATGTAACCTGTGTCGATCAGCTTTTTCAATCTTGCCTGGCAGGGCGTCTTGGAAAGGCCGACCCGCTCGGAAAGGTCCGTGATCGACATGCGGCCGTCTTCCACGAGTGCATCGAGGATCTTCTGGTCGAATTGGTCTATTTCACTGGTTTTATTCATTTCTATAGGCAATCCTATTTTAAATCTCGGATATTGAAGTTCAATATGACTGCAATTTCGTAAATTCAAGGCAGAATGCCCTTTACGGCTAGGATATAATCTCTCGAAGCAGTTGGAGCATCCCTCCAGCCAAGCAACAGACGCCTGACAGGCGATCGGCATTTCAGACCATTGCACCTCGAGGTTACCATGACAGCCACCGCCAAATTTGCCGATCAGCCGACGTCCCCCCCCGCTCCGCCATTTGCGCAGTTCGCGCCGCCCATCCGCGAGCAAGGTCCTCTGCGCCGGGCAATTACCGATGCCTACCGGCGACCGGAGACGGAATGCCTGCCGCCGCTGCTCGAGGCAGCAACCTTGCCGGACGCCAGCCGGAATGCCGTCAAGGAAACCGCCCGGATATTGATCGAGGCTCTTCGTGCCAAGCACAAGGGAACCGGCGTCGAGGGTCTGGTGCATGAATATTCGCTGTCGAGCCAGGAAGGCGTCGCATTGATGTGCCTCGCCGAAGCCCTGCTTCGCATTCCGGACACCGCCACGCGCGACGCCCTGATCCGGGACAAGATTGCCGACGGCGACTGGAAGTCGCATCTCGGCGGCGGCCGTTCGCTGTTCGTCAACGCCGCCACCTGGGGACTGGTCGTCACCGGGAAGCTCACGTCGACCGTGAACGACAAGGGGCTGTCAGCTGCGCTGACGCGATTGATCGCACGCTGCGGCGAGCCGGTCGTTCGTCGTGGCGTCGACATGGCCATGCGGATGATGGGCGAGCAATTCGTTACCGGCGAGACAATCGACGAGGCGCTGCGGCGCGCCCGAACGCTCGAAGCGAAGGGCTTTCGCTATTCCTACGACATGCTGGGCGAAGCCGCGACGACGCGGGCCGACGCCGAGCGCTATTATCGCGACTATGAGGTAGCGATCCACGCCATCGGCAAGGCTTCGGCCGGCCGCGGCATTTATGAAGGCCCCGGCATTTCCATCAAGCTTTCCGCCCTGCATCCGCGCTATGTGCGCTCGCAGACCGAAAGGGTCATGGGCGAACTGCTGCCGAAGGTGAAGGCGCTCGCAGTCCTTTCCAAGAGATACAATATCGGCCTCAACATTGATGCCGAGGAAGCCGACCGGCTTGAGCTGTCGCTCGATCTTCTGGAGGCGCTTTGCCTCGATCCCGATCTTGCCGGCTGGAACGGCATGGGCTTTGTGGTCCAGGCTTACGGCAAACGCTGCCCGTATGTCCTCGACTTCATCATCGATCTCGCTCGCCGATCCGACCATCGGCTGATGGTGCGTCTGGTGAAAGGCGCCTATTGGGATGCCGAGATCAAGCGCGCCCAGCTTGACGGCCTCGATGGCTTCCCGGTCTACACCCGCAAGGTCTATACCGACGTTTCCTACATCGCCTGCGCCAAGAAACTGCTGGCGGCGACCGATCTGATCTTCCCGCAATTTGCCACGCATAATGCGCAGACGCTGGCGACGATCTATCAGATGGCCGGCAGCGACTTTTCCGTCGGCAAGTATGAATTCCAGTGCCTGCATGGCATGGGCGAGCCACTGTACGAGGAAGTCGTGGGCAACGACAATCTCGATCGCCCCTGCCGGATCTACGCGCCCGTCGGCACGCATGAAACGCTGCTTGCCTATCTCGTCAGGCGCCTGCTTGAAAACGGCGCCAATTCCTCATTCGTCAACAAGATCGCTGACCCGGCCGTTCCGGTCTCCGACCTGATTGCCGATCCCGTCGAAGTGGTGCGCGCGATGAAAGTCGTTGGCGCCCAGCATGACAAGATCGCCCTGCCCGCCGACCTCTTCCATGACGTCCGCAGGAATTCGTCCGGCATCGATCTGTCGAACGAAACATCGCTCGCAGGCCTTGCTGAGCGCCTGCTCGCATCGGCGGCAATGGAATGGGTCGCCAAGCCCCTGCTCGCGGATAGGTCCGAACGCGGTGAAACCCGGCCGGTCCTCAATCCCGCCGATCATTCCGATCTTGTCGGTCATGTCACCGAATTGGGCACCGACGATGCGGCCATCGTGATGCGTCTCGCGGCTGAAGCGGCTCCGGAATGGGCTGCCGTCAGCCCGATGGAAAGAGCAAGCTGCCTGGAACGGGCCGCGGACCTGATGCAGGCGGAGATGGAAACGCTGATCGGCCTGGTGATGCGGGAAGCCGGAAAATCGGCCGCCAACGCCATCGGCGAAGTCAGGGAAGCCATCGACTTTCTGCGCTACTATGCCGAGCAGGCGCGCAAGGTGTTGAAGCCGGATAGCATCCCGCTCGGTCCGATCGTCTGCATTAGCCCATGGAATTTTCCGCTGGCGATTTTCACCGGCCAGATCGCGGCCGCACTCGTCGCCGGCAATCCGGTCGTCGCCAAGCCGGCCGGCGTTACACCGCTGATTGCAGCACAAGGCGTTCGCATCCTTCATGAAGCGGGAATTCCGCGCGGGGCGCTCCAGTTCGTGCCCGGCAGCGGCCGAACGGGCGCTGCCCTTGTGGGCGGGCCGGAGACATCGGGCGTGATGTTCACAGGGTCGACCGAAGTGGCCCGGCTCATCCAGGCGCAGCTTGCGGAGAGACTATCGAAATTCAACAAACCGATCCCGCTGATCGCCGAGACAGGTGGCCAGAACGGCATGATCGTCGACTCCTCGGCGCTTGCCGAACAGGTCGTCGGCGATGTCATTGCCTCGGCTTTCGACAGCGCAGGACAGCGCTGCTCGGCCCTCCGCGTCCTCTGCTTGCAGGAGGAGATCGCCGACCGGACCTTGACCATGCTGCGCGGCGCACTCGGCGAATTGTCGGTCGGCCGCACCGATCGGCTGGCTGTCGATATCGGCCCGGTCATCGATGACAACGCCAAGCGGGGCATCGACGATCATATCGAAAACATGCACAAGCTGGGCTGCAAAATACAGCAGATCGACCTTCCGCCCGCCGCTGCAAAGGGAACATTCGTCGCCCCGACGATCATCGAGCTGAAGAACCTGGCAGATCTCAAGAAGGAAGTGTTCGGGCCGGTGCTGCACATCATCCGCTACCAGCGCAAGAAGCTCGACAAGCTGATAGATGCGGTGAATGCCTCGGGCTACGGTCTGACCTTCGGGCTGCACACGCGGCTTGACGGCACCATCGCGCATGTCACCGGGCGCGTGAAGGCAGGCAATCTCTACGTCAATCGAAACATCATCGGCGCCGTGGTGGGTGTCCAGCCATTTGGCGGGCGCGGCCTTTCCGGCACCGGGCCGAAGGCCGGCGGCCCCCTCTATCTTCGCCGGCTGGTCGCCTCCCCAACCGAGCCGCTTCGGGATGCCAGCGTCAAGACGGATCAGGCCGCAAGCGAGTTCCTGACCTGGCTCGATGGCAAGGGAGTGCCGCAGGCGGCCGAGCGGGCGCGCGCTATCGCCAGTGGGTCATCGCTGGGTCTCGCCATAGAGCTGCCCGGCCCTGTCGGCGAGCTGAACTTTTACCAACTGCATCCTCGTGGGAAAGTGTTGCTCGTGCCGCAGACGGTGCTCGGCCTCTACGTTCAGCTTGCGGCAGCCCTCGCCACCGGCAATTCCATCGTTGTGGACGCTTTGTCAGGGCTTCAGGACGAACTTCGCGATCTGCCGGAAAAGGTCGCAAACCGGATCTCCTGGTCGACCGACTGGGCAGCGGATGGTCCCCTTGCGGGAGCGCTGATCGAAGGAAATGCAGACCGGACAAAGGCAGTGGTGCAGGCTATCGCGGCTCTTCCGGGGCCATTGGTTCTCGTCCAGGGCGCATCGTCCGACGAGATCGCGAAGGGACCTGATGCCTATTGCCTCAACTGGCTGCTGGAGGAGGTGACGACCTCCATCAACACAGCAGCAGCGGGCGGGAATGCGAGCCTGATGTCGATCGGATAGATCGAGCAAGACGATCACGGACATCGAAATGGTCCGTGATCGTGGTTCACTGGCGGAGCCTCAGCCCTCAGCCGTCTCAAAGCGGATCGACTGCGCGCCTTCCCACAGGGTCAGGCGGCCAAGTTCGGGCAGCTTGTCGAGATTGGACGTTACGGTGATGAAGTGATTGCCGGCAAGCTGGCCCATTTTCGAGGAGAAATCGACACCGCCATAGGCAAGCAGGATTTCGGTTTCGCTGATACCGCCCGGATAAAGGATGATATGCCCCGGCGCCGGATGGCTGGTGTGGTTTTCATATCCGACACCGAAATCAAGGTCGCCGAGCGGAATCCAGACGCCCTCGCCCGACCAGCGGACATGCACGATCTTTCCTTCGAATGGCATCTGCTTCAGGAAAACCTCCGAGGTCTTCGGAGCTTTTGCGGTTTCAAGCACGGCATCGAATTCAAAGGGGCCGGCGGTAATCTTCAATTTCATCGGATGTCTTTCCTTGCGTTGCTAATGTCGTTTGTCTGTCCCACCTTTGCGGAACAATATTTGCCATGCCCCTTCGGGCCGGTCAGGACGCCATCATCGACCATGATCTTGCCGGCGACGATGGTGGTGACCGGCCAGCCATTTATCTCGATCCCTTCATAGGGCGAGTAATCGGCACCGTCATGCAGATCCGCGTGCCGGATCGTACGGGTAATGGCGGGGTCCCATATGGCGATATCGGCGTCCGCACCGATGGCGATCGTGCCCTTCTGCGGATAGAGGCCGTAGGTCTTGGCATGGTTCGTGGAGGTCAGTGCCACGAAGCGCGGAAGATCGATGCGGCCCGTCATCACGCCCTGCGAGAACAGGATGGGAAGGCGCGTCTCGACACCGGGGATACCGTTCGGAATATGCCGGAAATTGGTGCTGCCTTTCGGGTTCAGCTTGCCGCGCTCGTCCTCGTAGCGAAAAGGGCAATGATCCGAGGAAAAGAGTTCGAACACATCCGTCTCAATCCCGCGCCAGCAATCGGCCTGCGCCGCCTCGTCGCGTGGCGGTGGCGAGCAGACGAATTTGGCGCCTTCCCAGTCCATTCCGTCGAGATCCTTGGCGGTCAGCGTCAGATATTGCGGGCAGGTTTCGCCGATCACCTTGATGCCGCGCGCCCGCGCCCGCATGATCTCTTCCATCGCTTCACCATTCGAAACGTGAACGATGACGATCGGGATATCGATGATCTCGGCAAGCGACAGTGCGCGATGCGTGGCCTCGCGTTCGACGGCGATCGGACGCGTCGAGGCATGGGCACGCGGGGCGACATCGCCGGCCAGCTCGTGCTTTTCGATCAGGAATCGTATCGCATCTTCGTTCTCGCAATGGACCATGACGGTGGCGCCGGTGCGCCGCGCCACGTCGAGCGTTCTCAGGATCTCCCCGTCGCTCAACCGCAGGCCTTCGTAGGTCATGAAGACCTTCAGCGATGTGTAGCCATCCGCCACCAGCGCCGGAATCTCCTGGCCGAGAACGGCCTCCGTCGGGTCGGAGACGATTAGATGGAAACTGATATCGGTGTAGCATTCGCCTTCGGCGAGCTTGTGATAGGCCGTCAGGGCTTCACGCAGCGACATGTCCTTCTGCTGCAGGCAGAACGGCATGAGGGTCGTATTGCCGCCAAAAACCGCCGACAGCGTGCCGCTGGCGAAATCATCGGCCATGACGATGCCGTCGCCAGATGGCTGCGAGATATGCACATGGCTGTCTATGCCGCCCGGTAGCACGTACTTACCCGATGCATCGATGACGCGCGCGCCGCCCGAAAGGTTCTCGCCGATCTGGACGATCTTGCCGTTCCTGATGCCGATATCGGCGTTGAACACGTCGGACGCGGTCGCAACCGTGCCATTCTGAATGATGAGATCGAAGTCGGACATGGATCGCTTCCTCAGTGTTGCAGGATCTTGCCGAGAAACGCTTCCGTCCTCGGATTGTGCTTGCCGGCAAAGAATTCCTCGCTCGGGCGGTCCTCAACGATCTCGCCCTGGTCGATGAAGATCAAGCGGGTGGCGACGCGGCGGGCAAAGCCCATCTCATGGGTGACGACCATCATCGTCATTCCGTCCTTCGCAAGGCCCGTCATCACATCAAGCACTTCGGAAATCATCTCCGGATCGAGTGCCGAGGTCGGCTCATCGAAGAGCATCGCCAACGGGTCCATGGCGAGCGCCCGCGCAATGGCGACGCGCTGCTGCTGACCGCCGGAAAGCTGGCTCGGATATTTGTTAGCGTGATCGGCCAGCTCGACGCGATCGAGAAGCTGCATGGCCTTGGTCTTCGCGGCCGTCTCGCTGCGCCCAAGCACGATCTTCTGCGCCAGCATGAGATTGTCGATGATGGTCAGATGCGCGAAAAGCTCGAAATTCTGGAAGACCATACCGATGCGGGTGCGCAGGTTCGGCAGATCCGTCTTCGGGTCCCCCACCTCGATCCCGTGGACGCGGATGGAGCCCTTCTGGAAAGGCTCCAGACCGTTCACGCATTTGATCAGCGTCGATTTGCCGGAGCCGGACGGGCCGCAAACCACGACGACCTCGCCGCGATCGACATTGACGGAGCAGTTCTTCAGGACTTCGTAGTTGCCGTAGAATTTGGAGACGCCACTGATTTCGATCATGAGCGGCCTTTCGCGAAACGATTGATGGAAAAGGGTTGCAGCGCCCTGCCGGTTTCGCGGCCAAGGACAAGCTGGGCGGTGAGCTGGCCGACGACGGGGCCAAGCGTATAGCCGTTCGACGTTACGGCGCTGAAATAGCCGGGCTGTTGCGGATGCTCGCCGAGGATCGGCGCCCCGTCGATATTGATGTTCATCGCCGCCCAGCTACGAATGACATGCAGTTTGCGCAGCGCCGGAACCACATGCTGGGCGACCCAGAGATTGCCCTCGAGGCTCGACAGCAGCGGCCTTGGATGCTGATGCACCGGATCAAGACCCGCCGTCCAGCCGCCGCCGATGATGAAATTGCCGTTCGCAGCCTGCTTCAAGGTCAGATGACGGTCAGCATGGGCAACGAGGCAAGAGATCAACGGCGCGGCGGCTTCCGTCACCACCATCTGCAACGGCGCGCCAAAGACCGGAATATCGAGGCCGAGCATCGATCCGATGCGCGATGAGAAAGCGCCGGCCGCATTGACGATGCGTTTCGCCCGGATCGTGCCGCGTGACGTGGCGACGTCGAAGCCAGCAGGACCGGCCACGATGCCGAGGACCTCGCATGTTTCGAAGATACGGGCGCCCTTCGCTCGTGCCGCTTCGAGAATATGCTGCGTGGCGACCAGTGGGTTGATCTTGCCTTCCTGCGAGCAATAGGCGGCGCCGACAAAATCCGGCGACAGGGCCGGCTCCAGGGCTCGCAACTCCTCTTGGCCAATCAGCCTGCAATCGATGCCGGCCCGCTGCTCGACGCCGACCTTCTCAGCGAGGAAGCGCATATGCGCCTCGGTCTCGGCGACCATCAAGCCACCCGTCACCTTCATTTCGAAATCGCAGCCGAGCTCATCCTGCAGGGCGGCCCAAAGGGCGATGGAATCGCGCTGCAAAGGCAACGTCTGTGCCGCCGCACTGCCGCCGCCTTCGGCCCGAGCGCCGTGATCGAAGGACAGAAGCTGCGCATGCAAGCTGCCGGCATTGCCACCCGAGGCCAGCGAATTCGGAAAGGCACGCTCCAATACGATGACCTCTTCGCCTTCGCGGGCGAGAAAAAGGGCGGTCGACAACCCGGCAATCCCTGCTCCGATGACCAGCGTCGAGGTCTGCGACAGCGGCAACGGTTCACGGCTTTCCAGCGGCAGCTTTTCGGGCAAAAGCGCTCGCTTGTGGCCGCCCCATTCCGGCTTTTCGACCGCAAGTGCTGCCAGCGGCACCGGCCGCAATGGCATTTGCGGCGCCAGAAAGCCTCCTGTCTCTGCGGCGGTGCGTTTCTCTCCCACAACGGCCGCGATGGCGTGGCCGCAATAGCGGCTCTGACAGCGCCCCATCCCGGCACGCGACAACCGCTTGAGCGTCGCAATGTCCCTGGCGCTGTGCTCGCCAAGCGCCCTCAGCGCTCCATAGGTGACGCCCTCGCAACGACAGATGACCGTGTGATCGGGAGGCAGTTTATCGCCAATCGGGCGAGCCGATTTGAAAACGGTCCAAAGCATCGCCTGAAAGGCGCGATGCCGCGCAAGCCTGCGTTCAGCGAGCGGATCGGGCGCGACATCGAATCCCAATTTGCGCGCCACGGCAGTCCCGGCGAGCCGGCCCTGCGCCATGGCGATATGCGCGCCGCCGAAACGGGCGGCTTCTCCGACCACATGGATATGGGCAAGCGTCGTCTCACCATCATCCTTGGTGGTGGCAACGAGATCGCCATCGATGACGCCGTGACCGCAACCGAGCAATCTGGAAAGTTCGTTTGAGGACGCAAAGTTGCCGCCGATCAGAACGGTATCAGCCTCAAGCCTGATTTCACCATCCGGTCCAGTGACCGTGATGGTTTCGACATCGACTTGCCCGTCTATTGACGCAACTCGGCTTTCCCAGAGGATCGGAATGCCGGCTGAGCGCAAGGCGGCCACCTGCCGCAATCCGCCTATTGCAAGCGCCTTGTCAGCGGCCAGAAGCTTGAGCGCAGACAATGGTTGCTTCCACGGCGCCGGAGCGGTTTCCACCAGCGCGACGACGGAACCGCCGGCTTTGCGGATCTCATTGGCGACCTGAATGTTGAGAGGACCGTTGCCGGCAATGACGATCCGCCCGCTGGGCACCGTGCCGTAGCTTCTCAGTAGCGTTTGCGCAGCACCTGCCGTCATAACACCGGGGCGTGTCCAGCCCGGTACGGCCGGCGGCCGCTCATAGGCTCCCGTCGCGATCACGATCATTCGCGGCTTGCAATAAAAGGCACCTTGCGGACCGTAGCATGCGATCCTTGGACCGCCCTCCTCATTCTCCGCGCCCCAGACGAGTGTTCCGCCAATCATCGACACGCCCGCAGCCCGGGCACGCCGGATCAGGTCGGCGCCTGATCGGGCCTGCTCATCATCGCTGAGACGCAAAGCCGCCTTCGATGTCGAGGGCTGCTTGAAA
Source organism: Rhizobium rhizogenes NBRC 13257 (assembly GCF_000696095.1). Lineage (GTDB taxonomy): Bacteria > Pseudomonadota > Alphaproteobacteria > Rhizobiales > Rhizobiaceae > Rhizobium > Rhizobium rhizogenes. Next base: position 264,191 of record NZ_BAYX01000011.1, read on the forward strand.
TACTGCCCGCCGGCAATAGCGCGCTCGTCGACCAAGGTTACGCTCGCTCCGGCTGCCGCTGCGACCTCGGCAGCCACCAGGCCAGCTGGCCCGGCGCCGATCACCAGCACGTCCATCTCGAGACAGGGGATCTCCGCCGGCACCTCGCAGAGGTCAGCGTGGTCCGCCGTAGGCGCTGGCTTTGAAGCCGGCCGGCGCACCTGCATTCCTTCCGTGACCGACGTCATGCAGGCACGCTGGCTGACCCTGCCGTCGACAGTGACAAGGCAATCCTGACATGCGCCCATGCCGCAGAAGAGGCCACGGGCCTCTCCCTTGAGGCCCTGCGAGAAATCATGCCGTCCGCTAGCTTCGATCGCCGCCGCGATCGTCATCCCACGCTCGGCATGGAACGCCACGCCGTCGACGAAGAACTCGACGGCTGGTTCCGATCCGGAATGCGGGTTGGCATGCGAGGCGGACATTTCTCGATCCTCAGGCGCTGAATGTCAGACCGAAGTCCGAAACCAGCTTTTTCATGGCGGCGTCCTGTTCGGGCGGCAGCGGCAGGCGCGGCGGGCGGGGCGTGCCGGCGGCAAAACCCATATGCGTCAGCAGCGCCTTCGATCCGGCGACATAGGCTTGCCCACCGACGGCCTGGATGATCGGCAGCCACTTCAGGTAAAGCGCGCGTGCTTCATCGGTCTTCTTTTCATCGGCAGCGAGCTCGAAAATGCGGACCATCGGCCCCGGCGCCACGTTCGAAGCAACGGCGACCCAGCCTTCCGCCCCCATCACGAAGGATTCGAAGCCGAGAATGCCGCCAAAGACGGTCATATTGTCGCCCGCAAGACGGATGATATCACGCACTCGCGTCACTTCGAGGGTGGATTCCTTGATATAGTCGCAGCCCTTGATCTCGGCGATACGCTTCACCAGCTCCGGCTTTAGATCGACATTGGCCGTTGCCGGGTTGTTGTAGACCATAATCGGGATGGAGATCGCTTCGGCCACCGTGCGATAGTGATGGACCAGTTCGTCATCCGTTGGCGTGGAATAGAAGGGCGGAATGATCATGACGCCATCCGCACCCATGGCTTCCGCCTTTTGGCTCAGACGCACACATTCGCGCGTATCTTCCGCGCCGGTGCCGATCAGCACCGGGACACGACCGGCGACGGTTTCGATCACTGTCCGTGCCACGCCATCGCGTTCCTCTTCGCTCAGCGACAGGAATTCGCCGGTCGAGCCCAGCGGGATGAGGCCATGAATGCCCTCCCGCACCTGCCAGTCGGTAAAGGCGGCCAGCGCCTTCAGATCCAAAGCGCCGTTCGCGTCCAACGGCGTGATCATCACGGTATAGACACCGCGAAACTTCCTAGTCATGTCAGATATCCTGGTTCTAGCGCTTCTCGGTGACGGAAAGCCGGGAGTTGGTGGCTTGACCGAAGCGCTTCTCGATATGGTTCTGGACGAAATCCCAGAGCGTGGTCAGAAGAAGGTAGTAGATGGCCGCCACCGCGAAGAGCTCCAGCACCATGAAGTGCTCCTGGATGAGCACCTGGGTGCGCCGCAGAAGCTCCTCCATGGAGATGACCGAGGTCACGGAAGTCGTCTTCAGCAAGCCGTTGACGGAGTTTCCGAGCGGCGGAATGATCACTTTGAAGGCTTGCGGCATGACGATGTGGCGCATGATCTGCCGTTCCGTCATCCCGAGTGCCCGGGCGGCGCGGGCCTGCCCTTCCGGGACAGCCTCGATGCCGGCGCGGATGATTTCCGCAAGATAGGCGGCTTCATTGAGCGCGAGCCCGATCAAGGCCGCCTCGATCACGGTGAAGCGAATGCCGAACTGCGGCAGCGCCGTGTAGAGAGCGATAAGCTGGACGAGCAGCGGCGTGCCGCGAAACAGCCAGATGTAGATCTTGGCGAGGGTCTTGGCCAAGCGGAACGGCGATCGCCGCATCAAGGCAAGGACAAATCCAAGGATAAGACCCGCCGTCAGCGACACGACGGTCAGCCAGATGGTCGTGAAGACCCCACCGAGGATGAAGGGATTAAACAGGTATCCGAAGAAACCCGACCAGCTCCAAAGCGTCATGAACGTAACTTTCTGCTCAAGGCGAGCGCGGAAGATCCGCGCATCGCCATTCCGATAAACCGATCAGGCAGATCAGCGACCAGGGCCCTTCACGGAATAATCACCGGACACCATAGGCAATCCGTACTTGTCGAACAGCGCCTTCAGCGATCCGTCTGCCTTCATCTCCTTGAGCGTCGCCGATACGGCATCGGCAAGCGCCGGGCTCTTGAAGGCGACGGCGACCGGTGCGGGATAAAGGCCGCTCAGGGCACGCTTAAAGTCGCCGCGCGCATCATAATCCTTGGCGACGGCATCGATCGACACCACGCCATCGACTTGGCCCGCACGCAAAGCCTGATAGGCGAGCGCGAAATTGTCGAAGGTCTGGATCGTCAGGCCCTTCTTGCCGGCATCGCGCAATTCCTTGTCGAGGAGGCGCGTCTTGGTTTCTTCGAAACCGCCGATCTCGACGCCGATCGTCATGCCGGCGAGATCGTCTTTGCTGGCGACCTTCTTGTCGGAATTCGGCGCGACCGAAACGCTGATCGCCTGATCCTCATAGGGGATCATCTGCATGATCTTGGCGCGTTCCTCGGTGAAAAAAATGCCGGTGTTGATCATGTCCCAGCGGCCGGCCTGCAGGCCCGGCACCATCGCGGAGAACTCGATCCGGACATATTCCGGCTCAAGGCAGAGACGCTTGGCGATCTCGGTGCCGAGCTCGACGCGCATGCCCTTCAGGTCGCCGCTGGAGTCGATGAACTGCAAGGGCGGCAGTGTCGGGTTGGTCGACATCACCAGCTTGCCCGGCGTGATCAGCTCGCCGGCCACGACCTTTGGCGTGCAGGATTGAGCAAGGGCGAACGATGTTGTCAGGACTAGGAACGATGCGGCGAGAATGCCGCGGGACAATTGAATTCGGAACATGATGACCTCTGGAGCTGGTTTTCTTATTGGCGTCCCAAAGTTTGCATTCATATGGGATCCCACTTTTATACAAAATTTCTCCGGCGATGCAAGAGCTGCTGCGACGCCCCCTCAGTAATTTGTAAGAACGCCCTGCCGAACCGCCTCGAGATGGCGCGCCATCGCCCGCCGCGCCGCATCGGAATCATGTGCCGAAAGCGCGGCCAGGATCGCCCGATGCTCGGCGACGCCGGGTTTTGCCCGGACCACCGCCATCTGCCTTTCAAAGATCGTCGTATAGCGCCGCATCTCACCGATCACGGCTGCCATGAAGGGATTGCCGCTAGCGGCGGCGACGGAGCCATGCAGTGCATCGTCGAACTGCCAGACGAGCTCCGGATCCGGATCCGGCTCGGCCTCGATCGCATCCAGCATCACCAAGAGTGATTTCAACTCCTCCTCGGTCATATGCGAAGCTGCCAAGGCAATGGCGCTCGGCTCGAGCAGCATCCGCATCGCCAGGCTGTCGAGATAGTCCTTCAGCGTTATGACCCGGACGCAAAGCACCCCCTTGTCATTGCGGACCAGCAGCCCCTCCCCTTCAAGGCGGCCGAGTGCGTGGCGCATCGGAGAGCGCGACACGGCATGCTTGCTTGCAAGCCGCCTTTGCTGCACCACCGATCCGCCCACCAGCCGCGCCGAGAGAATATCGGCTAAAAGCAGACGATAGGTTTCGTTGGCAAGGCTTGCCTCTCCCGCGTCGTTCAGGCGATCGTCCATGAGTTCCCTTTTTGCTTCTTTGCGAGATCGGCTATCATATGTAACAGCTGCGTGTATGAAGAAAGAGCGTTGTCACGCAGGATGCGGGCAGCCCGGGAAATGAGGTAGGGGTGACAGATATTTCAATCATGCCGGCGACACCGTCGTCCACGGGCGGACAGCACAATCTTGCCTCGCTGACCTACAAAGCCGTTTCCGACATGATTCGCCATCGCAGGCTGAAGGGCGGACAGGTCATCGTCGAGGCAAGACTCGCCGAAACCCTCGGCATTTCCCGCACCCCTCTGCGGGAGGCGCTACAGCGGCTGGAAGGCGAAGGGCTGGTGCGCAAGGGCGATGGCCGCAACTACGTCGTACGCCAGGTGGATATCGGTGAATATCTGCAAAGCCTGCGGCTGCGATTGCTGATCGAGCCCGAGGCGGCCGTCCTGGCGATCCCCAATATTCCGCGCCGGCAACTGATCGCCGTGCGGCGCGAGATCCATGAGCTTCTCGACGCGACCGCCTATCACACCGACGCGCACTGGGTCTCCGACGACAACCTGCACAACCTGATCATCGATCATTGCGGAAATACCGTCATGGCGAAGGTGCTACGGGAGCTGCGCGCCACCACGCGCCTGTTCGAGATCGATCGCCTGAAGGACCGTCTGAAGCCCGATTCCACCGAGCACCTCGTCATCATCGAGGCCGTGGAACGCGGCGATGCGGGCCAAACTCGCGACGCCGTCGCCCTCCATATAGAAAGCCTGATCGCCTTCACCCGCCAGCATCTAGGCGTCGCCTGACGATAGACATGATCGGCGGTTAGCCGCCGATCATCAGCTTGACGACTTCCTCATGCGTGGTTTCGCTGATCTGGCGCTCGCCCGCGACGATACCGCGACGCAGGACGACGATGCGGTCGGAGACGGCAAAGATGTCCTGCAGATTATGCGAGATGAAGATCACCCCGCGTCCCTGCGCCTTCAGCGACTTGATGAGCGCCACGACCTTGCGCTGTTCCGGCACACCAAGGGCTGCGGTCGGCTCGTCCATGATCAGGATGCGGGCGTTCCAATAGACCGCACGTCCGATCGCCACCGCCTGACGCTGGCCGCCGGAGAAGTTGCTGACCGGCGCGTCGAGCCTTTTCACATGGAAATCGAGCTGCGCCATCGTCGCGCGCGCGGCCTCCGCCATCGCCTTTCGGTCGATGACCGGCAAGAAGCCGAAAAGCTTCTTCATCGGCTCGCGACCGAGAAAGATATTGGCGCCGATCGTCAGATTGTCGGCCAGCGCCAGATCCTGATAGATCGTCTCGATCCCCTTTTCCCGCGCATCCTGCGGCGAGGAGAAGGTGACGGGCTTTCCTTCGATGAGGATTTCGCCTGATGTCGGCGGATAGACGCCCGAGATCGCTTTGATCATCGTCGTCTTGCCGGCGCCATTGTCTCCCGCCAGCGCGACGACTTCGCCAGGACGGACGACCAGGGAGCAATTGTCCAGGGCATGGACCGCACCGAAATAACGCGACAGGTTGCGGACTTCGAGAAGGGGCGTTGAGCTATTCATCCTGTTTTGCCCCGCTGAACCGGCGCTGCGCCTGATCGATAAGCACCGAAATGATGATGACGATGCCGACGGCAATGAACTGCCAGAAGGGTTCGACATTCATGAAAACCAGACCGTACTGGATAACGGCAATGACGAGCGCCCCGGCGACCGTGCCGATGATCGTTCCCGAGCCGCCGAACAGGCTGGCACCGCCGATAACGACCGCGGCCACGCTGTCGAGCAGCAACGGCTCACCGGCCTGGGCCGCACCTGCCGTGAAGCGGGCCGCATAGAGCGCACCGCCGAGACCGGCGCAGACCGCCGAGAGCATATAGAGCCGCAACAGATGCGACTTGATATCGATGCCGGCCCGGCGTGCCGCCTGCGCATTGGCGCCGATCGCATAATTGTGCTGACCGAAGCGCGTCTGGCTCAGCAGGTAGTGCATGATCAGCACGAAGATAAAGGCGACAATGACGAGATAGGGCACGCCATAGAAGCGGCCGTTGCCGAGTTCGGCGAAATAGGAATTCTTGACCGGAACGGTGGTGCCGCCGGCCAGCAGAAAGGCCGTGCCGCGGGCGACGCCGAACATGCCGAGCGTGCCGATGAAGGGCGGAACCTTGAGGCGGGAAATCAAGAGGCCGTTGATGAAGCCGGGCACGGTGGCGGCGAGCATCGCTACGAGAATGCCAAGCACCATTGCCATCGGCAGCGGCATGTAGAGACCGGCGATATTGGTGACATGCGCGGCAACGACCGCCGCAAGACCCATGATGAAGCCGGTCGACAGGTCGATGCCACCGGATATGATGACGAAAGTCTGACCGATCGCCAGCAGTAGTGGCGCCACGGCAAAGACCGCGACCGACTGCCAGTTGAAGGACGAGCCGATAAAGGTGCCACCGAAATCGATGCGCGCCCAGATCTCAAACGTCACGATCAGTGCCGCAAGAAAGAGCCATGCGCGCAATTGCGCGATATAGTTGATGATGGTTTTTGCCTGATCGCCGTGGTCCGCCTGTGGCGCCACATGCTGGTCCGCCTTGCGGGCCTCGGTATCTTCGGTAGTCATGGATGAATCCAAACTCGAGCGAGGACGTACAGAAGTCGTCACGCCATTTCCTCCATTATGATCAGAGACGTGCCCCGTCCCTTGGACGAGGCACAGACTTCATCCGATTAGTCGGAGTAGATGAACTTCGCGACGTCCTTGTCGGCGACGTTCGATTTGTCGATGACCGTAAAGCCGGTGCCGATCGCAGTCGGGATCGAGTTGCCGGTCAGGTGGGCATAGGCCGCCATCACGCCGAAATAGCCGATTTCGGCCGGGTGCTGGGCAATCGCCAGATCAACGAGGCCGGAATTGATGTTGTCGACGATCGTGGTTGGCGCATCGAAGGCGACGACGCGGATCTTGCCCGTCTGCCCCGCCTGCTGGACGCCGTTCGCGGCACCGAGAGCGGAGAAGAGATTGGCACCGAAAACGCCGTCGAGGTCCGAGTTGCGGGCAAAGACGGCCTGCAGCTGCGACGCCGCCTTGTTGGCATCGTCATCATTATATTGCGTGTCGAGAACGGTGATGTTCGGAAATTTCTTCATCTCTTCCTTGAAACCCTGCTCGCGCTGGTCGGTGGTCGAGATGCCGGGCTTGACGTTCGAAACGTAGACCTTGCCCTTTTCACCGACGGCCTTGGCCAAGGCACGCGCTGCGATCGCGCCGCCCAGCAGGTTGTCCGAAGCGATATAGGAAAGCGGAAAATCGGCATCGCCGCTTCCCGTCTGGTAGACGCCGCTTCCGATAAAGGTATCGACCGTGATGACCGGGATACCCGCATCCGCTGCCTTCTTCAGTGGCTGGACCAATTGATCCTTGTCGGTCGGCGCGATCAGGATCGCGTCAGGCTTCTTGGCGATGATCGCGTCGAGAACCGGAACCTGCGTGACCGGATTGAAGTCCGGCGCGCCCTGGAACACCAGCGTCGCACCCACCGCCTTGGCGGCAGCTTCGGCGCCCTTGCGCATGGTGATGTAGAAAGCATCGGTCGTCAGGCCCGGAATGAGGGCGATGGTAAACTTCTTGTCCTGCGCCTTGGCGCCTCCGGCAACAGCCGCCACGCCGGTGGCAAGCGTCGCCACGGCACTAGCCTTGAGAAATGAACGTCGTTCCATAATTTCCTCCCTTGAAAGCCGAACATCTCCCTTGTCCGGCGGAATGGATAATCAGTGGCTTACAGCGGGCCGTCAAGTAATATTTTTCTGCAACGAATTTCCGCCATCTATTTGAAATAGCTTGCCAATCAGGAAGATTGGCAAAGCGATGCACTTCGCCGCCAACGGAGCGTTGCGCGACGGTTTGAAGTCAGATCAAGCTTTCGTCTGCCGCCGGGACGGCGGCTACTTTCATGCGTGGTCAAACATCTCTGAAATCCAGGCGGTTATACTGTCCATATCCGGCTCTTTCGTCTGGTCGACCGTCCTCAGAGCGCCGCATGCCATGGGCTCCGCGCGATCGGCAAGCACCGCGAGTTCGGCGACATATTCGGCGCCCGGATGGCCCGGCAGCCTGTCTTTCAAGCGGCTGGCATAGCGTTCCGCAGCAACCGTGCCGGGCACCTTGCACCAAAGCTCCGCGACGCGATCCACACCAGCATCCCTGATATAGGTTTCAAGCAGCGCCTTCGGCTGGAAACCGAACCATGCATCGACGATGAAGGTGGACCCAGCCGGCGCCTCGCGGATGAACGACCAGATCGCCTGGTAGCTCGCCTTTCCCAAAGTCCGATTGAAATCCCTGTCGACGGGGCCGATGTGCTCCAGAAACGGATTCTTGATGCCATCGAGAGAAAGAACCGGCCAACCGGTACGTTGTGATAGCGATTTTGCAAGCCGGCTCTTTCCCGAAGCCGGAACACCGTTGACGAGCACGACGCGTTTTTCGGCGGAATTGCCAGCATTCGCGAATGTCGACAAGGCCGCGCCGATTACGCCGGCGTCGTCCCCAAGCTTCGCGGGCAGGATCGTCGGCCGGAACCATGGCGCCACCGCTGGAAGGTCGGCAAGGGCGCGCGCCGCGTCGCAGCCGAGCCCCCCTCCCAACAAAATGACGTCCGGATCCATTGTTGCCGCGATATTATCGAGGGCGGTGCGCAGCGGGGATGCCCATGCACGCAAGACCGCCCTCGCCGTGCCATTTCCCTCAGCCGCCATTTCGAAAATCTCGCCGATGGATGTGGCCGAAAGGCCGGCTTCGTTCATATGCCGACGCAGCGCCGTTCCCGAGCTGAAGGTTTCCACGCAGCCGCGCCGTCCGCACGCGCAAAGCGGGCCATCCTGCAGCACGGAGATATGGCCCAGCTGCCCGGCCGTCATATGGCCGTGATAGATGCTGCCATTATGGGCGACGGCACCGCCGATGCCCGTTCCGATCGTCAGCATCGCGACGCTCTGATATCCCTTGGCGCCGCCGACGCGCATTTCGGCGATGAGCGCCATGTTGCAATCATTTTCGATGACGATCCGCTTGCCGAGGCGCGTCTCGAGCCGATCGGCAAAGTCGATGCCGGCCAGATTGAGGATACCGCCCGAGAGGATCGTGCGGCTGGCAGCATCGACACGACCGGGAATGCCGACACCGATGCCGGCTGCTCCCGTCGCATCGAGTTCACCGACCATCGCCACGACGCGTTCGACCACATGCAACGGATCGGTGGGTGTCCGATCCGATAGCTTCTTCAGAATCTCGCCTCGATCGGAGACGAGAGCGGCACGAATATTCGTGCCGCCAATGTCCACGCCGATGGCTGTCTCAGGCATGTTCTTTCTGTCCCCGGCCGACGGTTTCAGACCTGCTACCCTTGAAATGGGTGGCGATCACAGCCTGAATTTCGCGAAGACGCGGAACCGCGACAGTTTCCAGTCTATCCCTTGTGACGGCGCGGTCGAGCGAAATGCAATCCTTCCACAGCGAGCGGCCGGCGATGACGCCGGAGGCACCGTTGCGCATCGCGTCTTCGACCTGCTTGAGGAAGGTCGAATGGTCGACGCCGGCAGACAGGACCGCCCATGGCACGTCTCCCGCAAGCTGCGTGACCTCAGCGCAAGCCTCTGGATTTCCCGGATACGGAATCTTCAGAACCTTCGCTCCGTAATCCAGGCAAATCCGGCTTCCGCCGACGATCAGGGACGGGATCTTCGCCTTGTACTCGGCTTCGTCCTCGTCATCGAACCTGTATGTCAGGAACTCGACGACGAGCAGTAGGTCTTCGCGTGCGAAATCCTCAATGCACTGGTGCAGGATCTTGATGTTGTGAACATTGGCGTCATCCCGGTCCGAGCGCAGATAGACCATGATTTTACCGCCGGTCGCGCCGAGCTGGCGCACGCGACGCGCCGTGATGCCGGGCACCAGCTTGGACAGGCGATATCCTTCCGGCGACGTATCCCAGCCGGATGCGTCGAGACCGATCAGAAGCGCCGTGTCACGCTGAATGATGCGATCGTCGACCAGAGCCGGAACAGCGCAGATCGGGTCGACCAGAACGCAGGATGCCTTGCTGGCAAGAAACCGGGCGATATCAGCCTTGGTGTCGCCGAGGGTCTTGTCGGAGATCGCGGCCTGCGCCTCCGGTTCCTTGGCAAGCAGACTGCGCATGCCGCCGCGCTGATCGCAGGCGATCACCATCATGGCGCCATCGCTCCCGCAAATCTGCTGGTAGCCGCGCATTTCGGCGGTGGTTAATCTGGACATATATGCTCCTCCCTATAGCGTGCCCGAAACGGGTTGCTGAACGTGCATCCCGCTCCAAGGTTCGGAAGGGATGGCCAATGAATGTTGAGAGTTCTCCTCCGCCGCATAACCGTTGCGAAACCGGCTATTTTGAGCGATAACTCCCTCAGCGTCCAAATGTGTAACACATTGCAGAAAGGAATTTCAACCTGAATTCGTCTCAGCCGCAGGAGCCTGCAACAAACCGTGCATTGCTGCATATGGTTGCAAAGTTGCACTATCAATCCGACATGTCGCAGGTCGACATTGCTAAAAAGCTAGGATTATCAACGGCTACGGTTTCACGCCTGCTCCAGAAGGCTCGGCTGGCCGGTATCGTGCGAATTGAGGTGATTGACCTTTCTCCGTCGGAAGACCTGAGCGCGGCACTGATCGACGGCCTGAAACTGCGCAACGCCGCCGTAATCGATACGCCGTCCTCCAACGTTCTCAGCGCACTTGCCCCTCCGGTCGGCTCCATGCTGCAGCAGGCGGGGCTTCATTCCGGCTCGACACTCGGCATCGGTTGGGGACGCGCCGTTCGAGAGGTTACCCTTGCCGGCCTGCCGCAACTGCCCGGCATCGTCACCATCGCCCTCAACGGCGGCATGCAGCAGGCAGCGGCGCATTTCCAGACCAACGAATTCGTCCGCCAGGCGGCCGAGCAGATGGGCGGATTGCCGCATTTCCTGCACGCGCCCTACATCTCGTCCTCCGAGCTGCGCGATGCCTTCCTCGCCGACCCCACGGTGCAGCAGGTCACCGCGCTCTGGAACAAGCTCGATGCGGCGATCGTCGGCGTCGGTCTGACGCACGCGGCCAATCCGTCCGAGGCGACGGCGGCGCTTCCGGGAGAAAAAGCCCTCAGCCAAGCAGCGGGCGACGTGCTGCGACACTACGTCACTGAAGCCGGCGAGATCCTGCATTGGGACGGCGAAGAGCGTATGATCGCCGCCACTCCTGAGCAGTTGCGACGGGTTCCCCTGTGCATTGCGGTTGCCGCGACACCGGCCAAGGCGCCCGGCATCATCGGCGCGGCGCGGTCGGGCATGATCAATGCCCTCGTGACGGACGCCAATACGGCGCAGGCGATCCTCGATCGCCTATCCGCTGCCCCCCAGAAAAGCTAAGAAAGAATTCTCAAAATGGCCCTGCCCCTGCACCCCGATCGCTCCTTCGGCGCCTTCCTGTTCGATATGGATGGAACCGTGCTGAACTCGATCGCGGTCGGTGAACGGGTCTGGGCGGCCTGGGCCTTGCGCCACAATGTCGATGTCGAGAGCCTGCTGGCGATTGTGCACGGGCGCAAGGCAATCGAGACGATCACACGGCTTGGCCTTTTGGGAATCGATCCGGCCGAAGAGGCCCGACTTCTGACACTCGCCGAGATCGCCGATGTCGCTGGTGTCGTACCGATCGCGGGCGCGGTCGATTTCCTGAATGCTCTGCCCAGAGATCGCTGGGCAATCGTCACATCAGCGCCACGGGATCTGGCGGAAGTCCGCCTCAAGGCCGCGGGCATTCCCTGGCCGCCGCTGCTGATTACCGGCGAGGACGTACAGAACGGCAAACCCGCGCCGGACTGCTTTCTGCTGGCAGCAAAAACCCTGGGCCAGCCCATAGAGGAATGCCTGGTCTTCGAAGACGCTCCGGCCGGGATAGAGGCAGCCGAAGCGGCCGGTGCCGCGGTGGCCGTGATCAGCGCGACCCACAAGACCGTGCTGCCGACGCGGCATCCAAGCGTCGCGAGCTATGAGGATCTCGTCGCGGATGTCACGCCCAGCGGATCGCTTCGGTTGACCCGCAGGCACGGTTGACACTCCAGGGACTTCGACCTTGCCGAAACAGCTAGAACGTTTTTACGCAATTCCGTACGGAAAACCGCAGCACACTTTTCCTGGAATTGCTCTAGTTCTGCGAGGCTGAATCGATGGCATCCGCATAGATGTCGAGCACGCGCGTGACGCTGGCAAGCAACAGCGCGCGCGCCTGTGGCGCCACCGATCCGTCGGCCACCAACGACTCCAGATGACCGAGATGCTGGCTGATCAGCGGGCGCGGGATTGTAACGCCTTGAAGAGCCGCCATCAGCTCGTCCACGGCCTTCTGCGCAGCCGGTACGGCCCAATAATAACGAATGCGATCGCTGAACGAATAATGCCGCTGCACATATTGCTCGTGGGCATCGCCGGGATAGTATTTCAGCCAATGCTCGGGCGACGACAGCATGATCCGCTCCATGGCGGCGGGAATGGCCTCGCTGATCGCATCCGGCACCAGGATTTCGGCAATGGCGCTAAGGCCATACAGTGCTTCGCGTAGGGCAAAGGTCAGCCAGGGACCGACTTTCAGGATTGCAAATCCATCGCTGACAAGGTCGCGCAGGGCCTCGCCGCTCTGATAATCCGTCGAATGAGCCTCGAACACGAATTGCGGCATCTCGTCTAATGTGGCGACGAGATCTCTTGCCGCCTCTCGCACATAGGCAACAGCATCGGCGTTGCCGAATTCCACGCCCGGCTGGACGACGATGCCGATCGAGCGCTCAAAAGCCTCGTTCAGTCCAAGCATGGAGAAGGCCGTGCGGTGCAGCTCCACCGTCGCGCGCGCATCCCCAGGCGTCGTGACGTGCAGATGATCGAGCGCCTCGAACGCGCCGCCCGGGACGGGAACCTCGGTGCCGATAATGTAGCTCGGTGCCTGTGTTTTCGACTGGCGTATTCTTGCTTCCGAGATGGCGGCCAGTTCGGCTGCCCGGGATGCGATCGTCTCGTCAGGAAGAGCGGTCGGATCGTCGGCGCAGGCCATGCTCGTATCCAGATGCAGCTTGGTGAAACCGGCAGCCGCAAAGGCGTCGATCATTGCGCCGGCCTTGCGCATCGCCTCACTGGACGGCAGATGCTTCCAGGGATTTGGGCCGAGGTGATCCCCGCCGAGAATCAGACGATCCAGAGGGAAGCCGACCGCCGCCGCGATCTTTTCGACGAAGGCGCGAAAATCGGCGGGCGTCATGCCGGTATAGCCGCCGTCCTGATTGACCTGGTTGCAGGTCGCCTCGATCAGCACATCGGCGTTTCGGCCCTTTGCATGCGATAGCGCCGCCTCGATGACCAGGGGATGGGCCGAACAGACGGAGGTGATGCCGGATGGCAGATCGCTGCCACGACTTCTCGGCATATTTGCCAGTCGCTGCGTCGCGGAACTCATGACACTGTTCTCGCGGTCGCGCCGGACAGAAAGGACTGTACCTCGGCAAAGGTGGCAATGCCCTCCATGGGACCTTTGCGCGTCACGGCCAAGGCCCCGCAGGCACAGGCCAATCTCAAAGCTTCCTCCGGCGCCGCACCCCGGAGCCAAAGGGAGACGAAGCCCGCGCCGAAGCAATCGCCCGCGCCGGTCGGATCGACTTCGTCGACGACGAAACCGGACGCTGCAATTTTGCGATGCCGATCGTAATAGACCGCACCCTCCGCGCCCTTCTTGACGATTACCGCCGAAATCCCGCGCTCGAGCATTTCCGCTGCCGCTTCTGCCTCGTCGGTGGCCTTGGTGAAGATGAACAGTTCCTCGCCGCTCGGCAGGAAAATATCCGTCAGCGCCAGAACCTGATTCAGTGCTTCGCGCATGCCCGGCAGCTCGATCATCTCTCTACGTATATTCGGATCGAAGGAAACCGTGCCCCCATTGCGTTTGATCGTCTCGATGCCCGCCAGAACGACGGAGATCGCCCTCTTAGAAAACAGGGAGGAGCCCATGACATGAAAATGATCGGCACCGGCCAGCAGGGCTGTCGCGCCATCGCCGGTTTCGATCAATCCAGCCGCGCTGTTCTTGATGTTGAAGACGAAATGACGGGAACCATCGGCTCGGTACGATACAAAAGCCGTGCCGGTCGCCTGCCCCTGATGAACCGTGATGGCGGAGACGTCCGCCCCCCAGTCGCGCAATCTGTCGATGTTCATCCGCCCGAAATCGTCTTCGCCGACGGCGCTGATCAAGCCGGCCGGCTGCCCAAGCCTTGCTGCCTGGGCAATGAAGATCGCCGGCGCTCCGGACGGGAATGGCCCTTGCAGCAATCCGGGCTGGGCCAGGCTTTGATCGAGCCGATCCGCCATGATTTCGACGACGATCTCTCCGGCACTGACGAGCTTTTTCATGAGATTGCGCACCCACTTCCCGGTGAAACTCTTGCCTCGGCTCACGATTGCCGCCGGCCGATAGGCAACTTTTCTATGGCTTGAACTTTTATGCGTCAATTAAGAAATTGACGCATGTAATATTTTTGAGCAACTTGAAGCTAGAAAGAACTTGCTCGAAACTTACCTCCATGGTTGCGCTTCCCTTCATGCGGACGCATAACAAGTCCCAGATGGGCGGATCGGCTCGAGAAATGGTCGACTTTTGATGGAAAAAATGACGCACAAGACAATGGAGGATTTCGCGAAATCCTGCGGCGTCTCCCGACCCACCCTCTCAAAGTATTTCGATGACCCGACGAGCGTCAAGCCGGTGACGCGCGCGTTGATCGAAGCGGCCCTCCGCTCGTCCGATTATCAGCCTAATATTTATGCGCGCAATCTCAATCGGAAGAGAACCCGCAATATCGGCATTCTTGTGCCGGCCCTCACCGACCCATTTTACGCCGAAATGGTCAACCGCCTGGAGTTGCGGCTGCGCTATGAGGGCTATTGGCCGATCGTGTTTTCCTCACACGGACTGCCGGAATTGGAGGCCGAAGCCGTCAGCACCATGCTGTCATTAAAGGTAGCGGGCACGCTCGCTGCGCCACTGGGACAGAAATCCGACCCGCGTGCATTCGAGAAGCTCGCGCAGAACGTACCTCTCGTCTATTTCGATACCTATATCGAGGGAAACACGCCGTTTATCGGCAACAACAACTACCAGAGCGTCGCGACCATCGTCGAATATCTCTGCCGATCCGGAGAGGCGCCGGTCTATCTCGACATTCCCCATGTCAATCACAACTCGCCGGAGCGACTGGCGAGCTATATCGCCACGATGGAGGCATCTGGCTACGAGCCGGTGGTGATCAAGACCAATGCGGCCTACACATGGGACTTCGAGCGCATCGGATACGAGCAGATGGACGAGATGCTGAACGCAAGGGCGCTTCCGGGCAAGACTATCCTCTGCGCCAACGACCGCCTCGCCTTCGGCGTGATGGCAGCCGCCTTTGCGCATGGACTGAAAGTCGGCCGCAAAAAAGGTGACCTGCGTGTGGCCGCCCATGACGACCATCCGCTTAGCCGCTACACCTGCCCGCCGCTGACGACAATGGCGCAGGATTTTGCGGCGATGACGGCAAATAGCGTCGACACGCTTTTGACGCTGCTCGGCGACACGGACACGCCGGTTCAGACGATTGCCCACAAAGTCAGACTCGATGGGACGCTGGTCATGCGGCAATCGGCATAGGACAACGTTGCTTTCCGTTTACGCATGGGCACCTTCAAAGCTGCGCCATGCCTCCACGGCCTCCTCCACGGCCTGCCGTGCGACGGGTATGTATCGTCCCATCGACATAAAGCCGTGGATCTGGCCGGGCCAGTGGCGCAGCACCACGCACACTCCCTCCCGCTTCAACCGCTCGACATAGGCCAGACCCTCATCCACCAGAATGTCGTGCCCAGCCGTGATCACGAAGGCCGGCGCAACCCCGACGACACTGTCAGCTCGTAACGGCGAGACTCGCCAGTCGGCGATATCGGCCTCGGTGCGGATATAGTGGTCGCGAAACCACTTCATCGCCGATGCGGTCAGGCCATAGCCTTCGCCATAACGGCGATAGCTATCGGCCGTCTGTGCGGCGTCCGTGTTCGGATAGATGAGCATTTGCCCCGTAAGCTTTGGGGCGTCACCGGAGCGCGCCATCAGCGCCAGCACGGCGGCGAGATTGCCGCCGGCACTGTCGCCAGCGACCGCAATCCGCTGGGGATCGATGCCGAGATCGGCGGCGGAATCCGCCATGAAAGCCAGCGCTGCGGCGCAATCCGTCAGCCCGGCCGGGAACTTGTGTTCCGGCGCCAACCGGTAATCCGGGCAGACTACGGTGCATTGCGCGAGATTGGCGAACCAGCGGCAGATCTCATCGTGCGAATCGAGATTGCCGATCACCCAGCCGCCGCCGTGAAGATAAAGGAGGCTGGGACCATTCTTCAATCGTGCGCCGATGCCGCGATAGATGCGCAGGGTGATCGGACCGTTCGGACCGTCGATCTGACGATCCTCCACCGAGGCGACTGTCTCGCGGGCGCCCTGAACGGTTGGGCAGCCCGCATTGTAGTCAACACGGACCTCCAGAGGCGTGCCGGTTTCAAACGGCCGGGCGTTCGACCGATTGCTCATGTCGAGAAGGCGTCGAGCACTCTCATCAAGCTGTTCTGTCATGTCGGCTCTCCTTTCGATATTCAGGCGAGGAGGCTGCGCGCTTCGTCTTCGCCAAGAAGCGGCGGACGTACCAGATCTCCGCCGATGCGGACCGACTGGCCGCTTTCACCGGAGGCAAGAATAGCCTCCATGACCTCAAGCACATG
The DNA here is from genome assembly GCF_000696095.1 of Rhizobium rhizogenes NBRC 13257. GTDB lineage: Bacteria > Pseudomonadota > Alphaproteobacteria > Rhizobiales > Rhizobiaceae > Rhizobium > Rhizobium rhizogenes. The sequence continues at coordinate 280,794 of NZ_BAYX01000011.1, forward strand.
CAGCGCAAGCTCGCCGGATGCGCGCGGCGCCCTCTTCTCCTCCAGTGACCGCGCAAGATCGGCAACGCCGAGCATACGATAATTCGCGCGATCGGGGGCAGCGAATGGCCAGTTCCTCTTGCCGTAAAGCTCGCCGTCGCTGTCGAAATCACGCCAGTCGGCGCCACGTTCCGACAGCGAGACCGTGCCGCCGAACGTATCGGGATCCGGCAGGCGAAGAGAGCCTTCGGTGCCGTGCAGCTCGATCGGATGGTTGGAATGGCGGAAGACGTCCCAGGATGCGCCGAAATTGATAGCCGCGCCGGACTGGAATTCGAGCAAAGACAAGACGTTGGTCGGCGTACCAACCTTGAAGGTCGTGTTCTTGAACGGACCGTCCGCGGTGATCAGGCGCTCCTCCTGGCCCTTCGTCGCCATCGCCATGACACGCACCACCGGACCAAGCAGGTTCACCATCATGGTCAGGTAATAAGGCCCCATATCGAAAACCGGGCCGCCGCCGGGCTGGTAGTAGAATTGCGGATTGGGATGCCAATGCTCCATGCCGCGCCCCATCATGAAGGCGGTGCCGCTGACCGGACGGCCGATTGCGCCTTCCTCCATCAAACGGCGGGCACGCCTGCCGGCGGCACCGAGGAACGTGTCGGGTGCCGAGCCCAGAAGCAGGCCGCGTGTCTTCGCCTCGGCCACAAGGGTCCGCCCTTCGGCGGCCGAGGTCGCCAGCGGCTTTTCCGTGAAGACGTGCTTGCCCGCGGACAGGGCTGACATGGTGACATCGAAGTGCACGGCCGGAATGGTGAGGTTGAGAACGAGATCGACTTCGGGATCTGCGAGCAGTTGATCAACGCTCAGCGGCCGAATGCCGTATTCGCTGGCGCGAAGAGCCGCAGCGTCGGCGGAAATATCAGCGCAAGCACGCAACTCGACGCCGGCAAACAGCGCCGCGTTACGCAGATAAGTCATTGAAATATTGCCGCAGCCGACGATGCCAATGCCCAGCTTTGCCTTTGTGTTCCCAGTCATATTCCTCAATCCTCCCTGGACCCGATAACCCGCACGTCACCGATCGCCATATCAACCCGACGCGCTTTAAAGTGAGTTAAAGCATCTTATTTCTTGACGCGCGACAATTTTTTATGAAACATACGACAATACTGGCGCGGAGATTTTGGAGGTCGCCAGTTTTCCTGGGAGGGAAATCATGTCTGATTTCAAGAAGACGCCGGCCGGCTCAAACGCGGCCGTATTTTCCACACTGCTCGACCGCCGCCAGATGTTGATGGGTGCTGCAAGCGCTGCAGTCGGCGCGGCGACCCTTGCCGCCACAACGGGACTGGGCATGCGCCCTGCGCGCGCCGCCGATCGCACCGAGATCAGCTTTGCCAGCGCCAGTTTCTTCGGCAAGGAAGGCCTCGGCGATCTCGTCAAGGCCTATAACGAATCGCAAGACCGGATCACGGTCAAGTTCATCGAACTGCCACCACCAAGCTCGTCGACCGAGGTCTATCAGGGCCTTGTGCAACAATTGGCCCGCCGCAACGGAACCCCCGACGTCTTCACTCAGGACGTGGTTTGGATCGCCGGTTTCGCGGCTGCCGGATGGGCCTTGCCGCTCGACGAATATTTCCCGAAGGAAAAGCGTGCCGATTACTTCCCCGGAACGGTTGCGGCCTGTACCTACAATGAAAAGCTGACCGCGCTCCCGTGGTTCGTCGATTCCGGTATGTTCTACTACCGCAAGGATCTGGTGGAAAAGCATGGCGGCAAGGTTCCCGAGACCTGGGATGACATGGCGACCATGGCGGCAGCCGCGCGGAAGGCGGGCGACGCCAAGTTCGGCTATCTCTGGCAGGGCAAGCAGGCAGAAGTCCTGATCTGCGATGCCGTGGAAATCATCACCTCGAATGGCGGCTCTATTCTCTCGCCCGACGGCAAATCCTCGGTCATCGGCGACAAGGCGGCGGTCGAGGCGATCCAGTTCCTCTACGATACGATCAACAAGACCAAGATCAGCCCGCAGAACGTCCTCTCCTGGGATGAAGAGCCTTCGCGCCAGCCCTTCACATCGGGCGAAGCGATGTTCATGCGCAACTGGTCCTATGTCTATCCGATCGCACAGGATCCGAAAGCCTCACATGTGGTGGACAAGGTCGCCGTCGCGCCGTTGCCGCATTTTGCCGGGGGCAAGAGTGCTGCCTGTCTCGGCGGCTATCAGCTCGGCGTCAACGCCAATTCCAAGAAGCGCGAAGCGGCGATCGAGTTCCTGACCTGGATGTCGTCTCCGGAAACCCAGACCCGTCTTGCACTGAATTTCGGTCTTGCACCGTCACGCCCGGCGATCTTCCAGGATGCGAAGCTGAAGGCCGAACAACCGTTCATGGCGAGCCTGCAAAGCGTCTTCACCGGCGCCACACCCCGGCCGATCACGCCGCAATATGCCAAGGTGACTCTGGCGCTGCAGTCGAGCATTTCCAAGGCGCTGGTCAGCGGCAATGTTCAGGCCGAGCTGAAGGCCGCCGCCGATCAGATCAACAAGATCGTTGCCTGATATGGCTGCCGCAGTCACGGTCCCCATGTCCGACCGAACCCCGAAAACGACGAGGGCGCTTCCAAGCGCCCTCTGGCCCTGGCTCCTGCTATTGCCGGCCTTCCTGTCGCTTGCATCGGTGTCCTTCTATCCGATCGTCAATGGCGTCTATCTCTCCTTCACCAATCGCTCCCTGATCACGCAGGACAATGATTTCATCGGCATTGCCAATTATGTGCAGTTGCTTGCCGATCCGCCGTTCTGGAATGCCTGGTGGCATACGATCTGGTTCACCGTCGCCTCGACCACGCTCGAGACCCTGATCGGCCTCGCCATGGCGCTGATCCTTTGCGAAGCCTTCGCCGGCCGTGGCGTGATCCGCGCGGCGATGCTGGTTCCCTGGGCGATGCCGACCGTGGTCACCTCCAAAATGTTCGGGTGGCTGTTCGACGGCCAGCACGGCATCATCAATTTCATCCTGCTCCATCTCGGGCTGATTGATCAGAATGTGAACTGGTACGGCTCACCCGATACGGCGCTGACGACGATCATTCTCGCCGATGTGTGGAAGACGACGCCCTTCATGGCGCTGCTGCTACTGACAGGGCTCCAGACCGTGCCGAAATCACTGATCGAGGCCGCGCGCATGGATGGCGCCAGGGCCTGGACGATCTTCTGGAACATCCGCCTGCCGCTGCTGCTGCCGACCTTGCTGATCGCCGGCCTCTTCCGGGCGCTGGACGCCTTCCGCGTTTTCGATCTGGTCTATGTGCTAACCGGCGGCGGCCCGGCCGATTCCACGGAAACGCTGTCGACGCTGTCCTACAAGGTTCTCTTCTCGACGCTGCAGTTCGGCTACGGCTCGGCCGTGTCGACCGCAATGTTCATCACCGAAGGGCTGATCGCCGTGGTGTTCTGCCTCTTCCTCGTCCGACAGATCAGGAAGACGACATGAACGACACCCGCTCCCCCTTTCAAAGCGTGATGATCTATCTCGGCGCGCTGCTCATCCTCATCTGGTCGGCCGGCCCGTTCCTGTGGCAGTTCTCCACATCGTTCCAGCTCGACAGAGCACTGACTGAGGGAACGCCGTCTTTGATCCCGAGCCCATTCACGCTGGAGCATTATTACAATGCCTTCGTGGAAAAGAGCCTGCATCATTATCTATGGAATTCGCTGGTCGTATCGCTGGCGACCACGGCCCTCTGCCTGATCGTCGGTTCGCTCGCCGCCTTTGCGCTGTCGCGCCTTGATGTGAAGGGACGCTTCGGGATCCTGACGGTGATCCTCTCGGTCTCAATGTTCCCGCAGATCGCGCTTGTCGGCCCGCTCTACCTGCTCGCCTCCGACCTCGGCCTTCTGGACACCTATACGGCACTCATCATCACCTATCTGGCGCTTGGGCTGCCGCTGGTGACCTGGGTTTTGTTCGGCTATTTCGAGACGCTGCCGCGCGAAATCGACGAAGCCGCGCGCATGGACGGCGTCGGCGTTATCGGCCTGCTTTGGCATATCATCCTGCCGATGTCGCTGCCGAGCCTGGTCACGACAGGCCTGCTCGCCTTCATCACCGCCTGGAACGAGTTTCTGTTCGCGCTCGCCTTCACATCGGATAGCGGCACCCAGACCATTCCAGTAGGCATCGCCAACTTCACCAACCAATACTACGTGCCCTGGGGAGACATCGCCGCAGCTTCGGCGGTCGTCACCGTGCCGCTGATCGTGTTGGTCCTCTTCTTCCAACGACACATTATCGAAGGCCTGACACAGGGCGGAATCAAGGAATAGTGACATGACTAGCGATCTGAAGGTCGGCTGCCAGACGTTTACATGGGAGATGCTCGGCAAGGCCTGGACCGGAACACCCGACGACCTGCTTTCGGCAATTTCCGCTGGCGGTTATTCGGGCATCGAAATCACCGACACAATGATCGGCCACTACGCCGCAAAGCCCGGCGACTTCGCAAAGGCGCTGAAGGATAGCGGCTTGCAGCTAGTCTCCTTCGCCTTCGGCTCGAAAAGCGGCTTCACGGTTGCCGAGGCAATCAACGATGATCTCTCGACGACGCAGCGCTGGATCGACTATGCCGCACAGTTTCCCGGCGCGCTCGTCTCGATCGGATCGGCAACGGTTGTCTCAGAAGGGCCACGCGACAACAAGTTCGCCATTGCGGCCGAGTTCTACAATCGCGCCGGCGCGCTCGGCAAGGCATCCGGCGTCGATGTCGCCGTTCATCCGAGCTCGCACCACAACACCCTGCTCTTCGATCGCGCCGACTACGACCGGATCTTCGCGCTTCTCGATCCATCGCTGGTCGGCTGGGTTCCCGATACCGGCCATATCCTGCGCGGACACGAGGACATCCTCGATACGATGCGAACCTATCAGGACCGCATCCGCTATCTGCACTTGAAGGACGTCGATGCCGACGATCGCTGGGCGATGCTCGGCAAGGGCATCCTCGACACGCCGGCGGTGATCGATCTCGTCGCGAAGGCGCCGCGCTTCAACGGCTGGCTGGTGCTGGAAGAGGAATCCGAGACGGCAGGCGCCGATCCCGTCGCCGCAGTGAAGACCAACCGCGACACCATGCGCAGCTACGGAGCCTGAGGAAGAAGACCATGATCCAGAAGGAAAATCGCCGTCTTCGTGTTGGTGTGCTCGGCTGCGGGCCAATTGCCCAGTTCGCGCATCTGGAATCCTGCGTGAAGGCACGGAATGCCGATCTCTACGCAATCTGCGACGCAGCACCGGACCTGCTGGCCCGCATGGGTGCCACCTACGAGCCGCAGAAGATGTTCAGCGACTATGACGCCATGCTGGCCGACCCCGAGCTGGAAGCCGTGATCGTCGCCACCTCCGACGCTTATCACGTGCCGATGTCGATCAAGGCGCTTGAAGCCGGCAAGCATGTGCTCTGCGAAAAGCCGATCGGCGTGTCGGTCGAGGAAGGGCAGCAGCTTGCCGATGCCGTCAAGCGCTCCGGCAAGATCCTGCAGGTCGGGCATATGAAGCGTTTCGATCCGGCGCTGGAAGCCGCGCGCGATTTCGTTCGCGACGATATCGGTGAGATTTTCGCGCTGAAGGCCTGGTATTGCGATTCCACCCACCGCTACACCAACACTGACGCTGTGCAGCCACTGCCGATCACCAGCAAGCTTGCGCGCAAGCCGGGCGGCAATCCGAAGGCCGATCTCAAACAATATTTCATGTTGGCGCATGGTTCGCATCTGGTCGACACCGCCCGCTTCTTCTGCGGCGATATCGTCGCCGTGCGCGCCCGCTTGCTGGAACGCGCCGGCGCCTATTGCTGGTTCGTGGAGACCGAATTCACCAATGGCGCCCTCGGCCATCTCGATCTCACTGTTGCCGTCCGTATGGACTGGCACGAGGGCTTTCAGCTCTATGGCGAGAACGGCTCCGTGCTCGCGAAGACCTTCAATCCCTGGTACTTCCGCTCCAGCGAGGTCGAGATTTTCCATGAGAAGGATGCGACGAGCCGGAAGCCGCTCGGCGCCGACGGTCACTTCTTCCGCCGGCAGCTCGAGGGTCTCGCCGATACAGCGCTGAACGGCGCACCGATGCGCGGCGCCAATGTCGAGGACGGTATCGCTTCGATCCGCGCGATGGTGGCGATTGCCCGGTCGGTGGAGACCGGCGAACGCATCGAGCTGGCATCTGTGACGGGGGCCGTCTGATGCAGCTCGGGATCTTCGCCAAGACCTTTCCGGGAACAGATCCACTGAGCGTGCTGTCGGCGGTGCGCGACAGCGGCTATGCGGCCACCCAGTTCAACCTTGCCTGCTGCGGGCTGCCGTCGATGCCCGACGCCGTGCCTGGCTCTGTCGTAACGGCGATCCAGACAGCAGCGGAAACGACCAATGTTTCGTTGGTCGCCCTCTCCGGGACCTACAATATGGCCCATCCGGACATTTCAGTGCGGCAAACGGGTTTGCGCCAGCTTGCCGTCGTGATCGAGACGGCGGCGGCCCTTTCCATTCCGCTCGTCACGCTCTGCACGGGTACGCGCGACCCAAAAGACCAATGGGCGCATCACCCTGACAATACCGACCCTTCGGCCTGGGCCGACATGGCAACAGAGATGTCGAAAGCCCTGGCGCTAGCGGAAAAGCACGGCGTCGATCTCGGCATCGAACCCGAACAAGCCAACATCGTCACCTCGGCCGAGGACGCAAAGCGGCTGATCGCCGAGATGGGATCGAAAAGGCTGCGGATTGTCCTCGACCCGGCCAACCTCTTCGAAAGCGCAACGCCGCCGGAAGCCCGAGATATCGTCGAGCGCGCGGTTGAAACCGCAGGCGGACATATCGCCATGGCGCATGCGAAGGATCGCTATGCCGACGGACGTTTCGCAACCGCCGGCCAAGGCGTCGTAGATTTCCCCGATTTCATCGCGCGGCTGAAAGCCGTCGGCTTTGACGGTCCGCTCGTCACCCACGGACTGTCCGCAGCAGAGGCACCCCTGGTCTCCGCCTTTCTCCAGGACTTGGTCTGATGGGCGGAACGATGGCTTTCATCCGTGACGATGCCAGCCTTTCCGTCTTCGGCGGCGGGCAAGGGCTTCCCGTCGTATTTCAGCACGGCCTGGGTGGGGACGGGGCGCAGGTTGTGCAAACCTTTCCACCGGCCGACAATGTACGGCGGGTCACGGTGGAATGCCGCGGACATGGCGCGTCATCGCTTGGCACCGCACGACCCTTTTCACTGCATATGTTCGCCGAGGATGTGTTGGCTGCTGCGACCGAGCGCGGATTTGACCGCTTTGTCGTCGGCGGCATTTCCATGGGCGCGGCACTTGCCCTGCATCTCGCCCATCGTCACCCGGAGCGTGTTGCCGCGCTCGCTCTCGTCCGTCCCGCCTGGACCTTTGCCGCAGCACCCGACAATCTGGAGCCGATCCGCGCGGTGGCAGCCGTGCTCCGCTCGCATCCGATCGACGAGGCGCGGGCGCTGTTCGCCGGCTCCGAGATCGGCAAGCGGATCGAGGCGGATGCGCCCGATAATTTCGCGTCCCTGCTTGGCTATTTCGACCGGCCGAATGCGGTCGCTTTCGCATCCGTGCTGGCCGACATCGCGGCCGATGGACCTGATGTGTCACAAGCGGCAGCGGCAGCACTTGCCATTCCCACCCTGATCATCGGCAACGAGCAGGATGCAATCCATCCCCTCTCCTGCGCACAGGTGCTCGCCGACACCATTCCCGGCGCAAGCTTTGTCGAAGTCACCCCCAAGGCCGCCGACAAATCACGGCATTTCGCCGAAGTCCAAGACGCCATAACCCGTTTCCTCGCATCCAAGACAATCCGGAGCCTCGTGCCATCATGACGTCCAAAACCCTTTCAGGCCCGGCGGCCATCGCCGTCCTGCCCCGCAATCGACTGCTGGGCGAATTCTCGCTCTGGTCGGCTGATCTCGCCAATATGGAAACCGATCTCAAGCGCATTGAGCCCTATGTCGACCTGCATCATATCGATGTCGCCGATGCACGTTTTACGCCGGGCTTCCTGTTCTTTCCGGATTTCGTCGCGCGCATCGCCAAATCGACCGCCAAGCCGATCCATGTTCATCTGATGGTCGAAGCCGAAATCGTCGAAGAGCAGACGCGCCAGTTCATCGAAGCAGGCGCCGACCTCATCAGCGTTCATGCCGAAAACGGCGAAGCGGGTTTGCGTGCGGTAGCGCTTGCAAAGGAGCTCGGCGCCGAAGCCGGCGTCGTGCTGCGGCTGGAAACGCCCGTCTCGGCGATCAAGCCGTTCATCGAACACGTCGCCTTCGTGACCCTGCTTGGCACCTCGATCGGCGTCAAAGGACAAAGTCTTTCCGAAAAGGCATGCGGCAGGCTGATCGAGGCGCGGGCACTGCTGAAGCAGGCGGGCCGGGAGGATCAGGTCATCCTGGCCGCCGATGGCGGCATTCGCGAGCAGACAGTGCCGGAGCTGCGTGCGGCTGGGGCACAGACGGTCGTTCTCGGGTCGCTCGCCTTCGGCGATAAGGACCTGGGCAAGCGGATAGAATGGCTGCATGGACTGGAGAGCCGGATTTCGTGAAAAAGGTCGCTCTTGCCTTCGATCTCGGCGGAACCGAGCTTCGCGCCGCACTGGTGGACGAGGAGGGAAACCTTCTGTCGTTTTCCGCCGTGCCGACGCAAGCAGCCGAAGGCCCTGATGCGGTGGCCCGGCAAATCGAGGTGCTGGCAGCGACGGTGCTGGCGAAAACGCCTGATCTTCTGCCCATCGGCATCGGGATCGGTGCCCCCGGCCCTCTCGATCCGGAGGCTGGCGTCGTCATTGCGGCGCCAACCCTGACCGGATGGAACGAGGTTCCCCTCGCTGATATTCTTTCCAGCCGTTTCCAATTGCCGGTGCGGCTTGAAAACGATGCGAACGCGGCGGCGGTTGGCGAATGGCGATATGGCGCCGGCCGTGGTGCAAGATCGATCGTGTTCGTCACCGTCTCGACCGGCATCGGCGGCGGCGTGATTGCCGATAGCCGAATTTTGCACGGTAGACGTGGTCTGGCAGCGGAAATCGGCCACATGACGATTACCAACGAGGGTGAACGATGCTTTTGCGGCGCAGTCGGCTGCTTTGAGGCCGTCGCCTCCGGCACGGCGCTCGGCAGGCAGGCAACGGCTCGCACCCGGCGATCTGATGGCTCGATGCTGCGAAAGCTTTCAGCCAACGCCGATGTAACCGGACGGCATGTGGTCGACGCGGCGCGAAACGGCGATGCCCTGGCGCTGGAACTGCTGAATGCCGAGGCGCGATGGCTCGGGATCGGCTTCACCAACCTGCTCCACCTCTACTCACCCGATGTTCTGGTGATGGGCGGCGGCATATCCCATGGGTTCGATCTTCTTCACGACACCATCATGGCGACAATCTGCGACCGGGCCATGCCGGCCTATCGCGATGTGCCGATCGTTGCCGCACAGCTTGGGCGACATGCGGGCCTGATCGGTGCGGCCAGCCTCATTCTCGGAAGCGAGGCGCAAGCCAGCTCTGAACCATCGAGCCTTGTCGGCTCGGGCAATCCTGACGCGGATATTTCCGCCGGCACAAAGGAGGCCAGCAATGGCTAATCTCACACTCCGCGACGCCCGTAAGACCTACGGCGCCCTTGAAGTCATCAAGGGCATCGACCTTGATGTGGACGACCGCGAATTCGTCGTCTTCGTCGGCCCTTCCGGCTGCGGCAAGTCCACGCTTCTGCGCATGATCGCCGGCCTGGAGAAAATCAACGGCGGCGATCTGGTGATCGACGGCACGCGGTCCAACGACATCGATCCGTCGCAGCGCGGCTTGGCGATGGTGTTTCAGTCCTACGCGCTCTATCCGCATATGACGGTTGCCGAAAACATGGGCTTTGCACTCAGAATTGCCGGCATCCCACTGGCCGAGCGCGAGCGGAAGGTCAAGGACGCCGCCCATATCCTCGAACTGGCGCATCTGCTCGACCGCCGACCGAAGGATCTGTCGGGCGGCCAGCGGCAGCGTGTCGCCATCGGCCGGGCGATCGTGCGCAATCCGAAGATCTTCCTGTTCGACGAACCGCTTTCCAATCTCGATGCAGCACTGCGCGTCAATATGCGGCTGGAACTGATGCGCCTGCACGAGAGACTGGCCGCAACGATGATCTACGTCACCCACGACCAGATCGAAGCCATGACCATGGCCGACAAGATCGTTGTCCTCAACAGCGGCCGCATCGAGCAGGTCGGCTCGCCGCTCGAGCTTTACAATCGCCCCGCAAACATCTTCGTCGCCGGCTTCATCGGCTCGCCAAAGATGAATCTTCTGACGACAACCGTCGAGAAGACCGGCCCGAACGGTATCTCCGTCGCGCTACCCGGTGGAAACACGATTACTGTTCCGGTCGCAGCCGGAGCGGTGAAGGCCGGCTCGACGCTGACGCTGGGCATCCGCCCCGAACATATCCGCATCGGCCAGGGCGGCCAGTTCACCGGGGAGGCGATCCTTGCCGAACGGCTCGGCGGCCTGACGGTTCTCCACGTCGATATCGCATCCGACCAGTCCCTTGTCGTTCAGACGGAAGGCACCGACACGACCCCGTTGCACACGCAGATCGCCCTCCAGATCGACCCGGCCGCCTGTCATCTCTTCGACCAAGAGGGAAGAACGCTTGCCAGGCTGAACTGATCGGTGAATTGTACGCGGGCGCGGACCGGCATGCTTCTTGCGTTTTAGTTCGCGTCCGTGATCGGCCGCCCCGACCGATCTGGAGCACAGGCAGACATTCCATGCAAAGGAAGGCTCCCCATGACGCAGATCGATGCCGCTCAACCCTCAAAGATCGAAGTCGTTCTCTCCATCAAGAACCTGACGATCAGCCTGCCGAAAGCCATGGAGCGCCCGCATGCAGTGAACGATGTCTCGTTCGATCTGATGGATGGCGAGATCCTTTGCATCATCGGGGAATCCGGTTCGGGAAAATCGGTGACTGCCAGCGCGGTCATGGGCCTGCTACCGTCGATTATCCAGGTGACGGCAGGCTCGATCTGGTTCCAAGGCGTGGACCTGGTGAGCGCGGACGACGTGACGCTCCAAGGTCTGAGGGGACGGGCCGTCTCGATCATCTTTCAGGACCCGCTATCGGCGCTCAACCCGCTGATGACGATCGGTGACCAGATCATCGAGGTGCTGGATGCCCATAAAGTCGGCACACCGGAGAGCCGGCGGCAGAAAGTGAAGGAACTGCTCAACGAAGTCGGCCTGCCGGATCCCGATCTCCTGCAGCATCAATATCCCTTCCGGCTGTCCGGCGGGCAGCGGCAACGCGTGATGATCGCCATGGCCTTGGCGCTCGATCCGGACGTACTGATCGCCGACGAGCCGACCACCGCGCTCGACGTGACCACGCAGGCGCAAATCCTGGAACTGATCCGCAAGATCCAGCGGCGCAAGAAGATGAGCGTCATGTTCATCACCCATGATTTCGGGGTGGTGGCAGAGATCGCCGACCGGGTGATCGTCATGGAGAAGGGCCATCTTGTCGAACAGGGAACGGCCAACCAGGTGCTGAATGCGCCCATTCACCCCTATACGCAGCGCTTGATCACCGCGGTGCCGCGAATGACGACGAGGGATCGCGATGCCATAGCCGATACGCCTGTCGTGCTGGAGGTTGAAAAGCTCAACAAGACCTATCGCGCCGGCGGCGGCTTCCTCTCCAAGGCGCGGACGGTTCAGGCGGTAAACGACGTCAGCCTCTCGATCCGCAAGGGACGCACGCTCGGCGTCGTCGGCGAATCCGGCTCCGGCAAATCGTCCCTCGGTCGGGTACTGTTGAAGCTTTTGAAGTCCGACAGCGGCCGGATCCTGTTCGATGGCCGCGACATCGCAGCACTGACGGACGAGCAGTTCCGGCCACTGCGCCCCTATATCCAGATGATCTTCCAGGATCCCTTCGCCTCGCTCAATCCGCGCCACACGATCGGCCGGATCCTGACCGTCGGGCCGATCGCGCATGGTTTGCCATTGCATGAGGCAAAGGCCAAGGCTTTGCGGCTTCTGAAACGCGTCGGCCTCGACGAAGGCGCCTTCGACCGCTTCCCGCATGAGTTTTCCGGAGGCCAGCGCCAGCGTGTCGGCATCGCCCGGGCCTTGATGTTCGACCCCGTGCTGTTGGTGGCGGATGAGGCGGTGTCCGCTCTCGACGTTTCCATCCAGGCCCAGATCCTCAAGCTTCTCGCGGAGATCCAGCAGGATACGAAAGTGGCGATGATCTTCATCACCCACGACCTGCGCGTTGCAAGCCAGATCTGCGACGAGGTCGCCGTCATGTACAAGGGCGAGATCGTCGAATGCGGGCCGCCCTCGCAGATCTTCCGAGCGCCGGAGCACGCCTATACGCAACGCCTGCTCGCCGCTATTCCCGGCAGCGATTGGGAAGCGACGGGCTGACCCGCAAACCCCATCACCGGCCATGCGAATGATGCACATTTACTGTCGTCAATGCCTACGTCGAGAGATCCGTGTGTCTCAGAAATAGGCATCTTTTCTTTCTGCTCAAAAACTTGTCGCGCCACGAAAGAAAATAGTTGCATTCGTCCACTATCCGTCCTTTCATACGATCATAAATTCCAGCGACGATCCGCCGCCGACAATAATGCACCTGCTGCCCTACCGGGCCTGCGGGAACGCTATTTTGTTGCCTTCCGAAGGTTCCGAGCCATGCTGCCGCCGACCAAAGGTCCGCCGACTTCCGTAAAGGACATCGATATCGATGTCCTTGAGGATACGCTGAGCTTCTATATCCGCAGCATCAACCTGGCCGTTTCGCGCGACCTGGATGAGAAGCTCGAAGGGCTGGATGTTGCGCGCGGAACAGGCAAGATCACCACCCTTTTTCTCGTCGATGGTAATCCCGGTATCCGGCCTTCCACCATTGCCAAGCTTATCCTGAAGGACCGTTCGGCGACGGGCCGGCTGGTCGACCAGATGGAAGAGCACGGACTTCTTTTCCGCGAGACCTCGGCGGACGACAGCCGCGCGCAGGAACTCTACATCACCGAAAAAGGACACGAACTGGCCGAGCGCGTGCGCGGCATCGTCACCCGGCAATCACGAGAATTTTTTTCCGACATTAGCGACGAGGAACACAAGCTCCTCATCGACATCCTGCGCCGCACCTATCGGCGCGTCGCTGCGCAATCATGAACGGCCTGGCCATGGAGAACGGGCATGAATGAAGAACGGGTCGCAATGATATCGGGGGCCAGCCGAGGGATCGGGGCGGCGCTCGCCGAGGAACTTGCCGCCAAGGGCTGGCGATTGTCGCTTGGCATGCGCCAGCCGGTCATGCCCGCCTGGGCTGACCCCGCCCGCGTCCGCGTCTTTGCCTATGATGCCGTCGAGCCCGATGCGTCGTCATCATGGACCGAAAAGACGCTCAGCGCCTTTGGCCGCATCGACGCGGTCGTCGCCAATGCCGGCATTATCGTCGCCAAGACCGTGATCGAGGCAGATGATGCCGACCTGGACGATCTGCTCGAGGTGAACGTCAAGGCGCCGCGACGGCTGGCAAAGTCTGCCTGGAACGCACTGGCCTCAAGCGGCCGAGGCCGGATCATCATTGTCGCATCGCTCTCGGGGAAGCGAGTGAAGTCCGCGAATTCCGGGCTCTATGCCGTCTCCAAATTCGCAGCCGTCGCGCTCGCCCATGCCATACGCCACACCGGCTTCGATCTCGGCATCCGCGCTACCGCCATCTGCCCCGGTTTCGTCGCAACCGACATGGCGCGCGACCTCACGAGCAAGGCCGACAGCGAGATGACCGATCCGCGCGATCTTGCCCGCATCATTGCCATGCTGATCGACCTGCCGAACGAGGCGAGCGTCGCGGAATTTTCTATCAATTGCCAGCTAGAGGAGTCTTTCTGACCATGCCCGGCCCCTATGTGGTCCCCGTTCACGGGGACGCTGAATTGCCCAAGGAAGTCGACGTCGTCGTCATCGGCGGCGGCATCATCGGCACGTCGACTGCCCTGGAACTGGCCGAGCAAGGCCTGCGCGTCGCATTGTGCGAGAAAGGCGGTATTGGCCAGGAACAATCGAGCCGCAACTGGGGCTGGGTACGCATCTCCAGACGCGATCCGCGCGAAGTGCCGCTAATGGCGGAAGCCCTGCGCATCTGGAGCACGCTCGACACACGCATCGGCCGCGATACCGGATACAAGCGCGCCGGCATCATCTTCACCTGCGCCAACGACAAGGAATATGCCGACCACGAGCGCTGGAACCGCAATCTCGAGGGCTATCAGTTCGAAAGCCGCATGGTCAGCGGCGCCGAATTCAAAAACCTCGTTCCCGGTTCGCAGATGGACATCAAGGGCGCGCTCTACACCGCCGCCGATGGCCGCGCCGAGCCGCAGCGCGCAGCGCCGGCGATGGCCGAAGCTGCCCGCGACAAGGGCGCTTCCATCCTTACCGAATGCGCCGTGCGTGGCATCGAGACGGCTGCTGGCCGGATCTCCGGCGTCATCACCGAGCGCGGCCCAATCGCCTGCAAGGCCGTCGTGCTTGCGGGCGGCGCCTGGTCAAGCCTGTTTGCCGGCATGTTCGGACTCGACCTGCCGCAATTGAAGGTGATGAACTCCGTGCTGCGCACCAAGCCGCTGGAAGGCGGCCCCGAGCAGGCGATCTGGGCCAATGGTTTTGCCCTGCGCAAGCGCCAGGACGGCGGCTACACCATCGCCTCCGGCCACGAGAACATCGTCGACATCGTGCCGAAATCCTTCCGCTATGCCGGCAAATTCTTTCCGGCGCTGAAAAAAGAATGGCGCTCGCTGAACTTCCGCCTCTCCGGCCGCTTCTTCGATGAGGTCCGCATTCCCGACCGCTGGGCAATGGACGAGGCAAGCCCCTTCGAATATTGCCGCGTTCTCGACCCGAAGCCGTCGACCAAGCTTTCAAACACCGCGCTTGCCAATCTCAAGAAAGCCTTCCCGGTTTTCGAAAGGGCCGAGATCGCCCAGCGCTGGGCCGGCTATATCGACGTCACACCGGATGCCGTGCCGGTGATCGACGCGATCGACAGCATTCCGGGCTTCCACATCGCCACCGGCTTTTCCGGCCACGGTTTCGGCATCGGTCCGGCCGCCGGCCGATTGATGGCCGATATCGTCACCGGCAAGCCGCCGATCGTCGACCGCAAGAATTTCCGTTTCTCCCGCTTCCACGACGGTTCGAAGATCGAACTGATCAGCGGTTTCTGACCTGCCCGCCAAGAGAAGACAGCAAAAACAATAAGAGAGAAGAACAGCCAACGTCCTACCAACAAAAAGGGGAACCAACATGTCCGATGCAAACGACACTATCCTCCTGAAACCCACCCGCCGTCAGGCACTGACCATGATGGCGCTCGGCGCCTCCGGGCTGATCATGCCCAATATTCTCGGTCGCAGCGAAGCTTTCGCGGCACCGCCCGCCAAGCCGACCGGCCAGCTCGTCATCGGCTTTTCGCAGGAGCCGACCGTCTTCAATCCGCACCTGATCCACATCGAAGTCGATGAAGGCATCCATTTCAGCGTCTTCGATCCGCTCTTCATCGTCACCCCTGAGGGCAAGTTCTCACCTTCGCTCGCAACCGAAGTCCCGACCGTCGAAAACGGCGGCATCTCGGCTGACGGCCTTCAGTGGAAGATCAAGCTGCGCGATGGCGTGAAGTGGCATGACGGCACGCCGTTCACCGCCGAAGACGTCAAATTTACCCTCGAACTCATGGTCGATCCGGATTTCCGCAGCTGGCGCAAGACGGGTCACGAACTGGTGCGTGATCTGACCGTGGTCTCGCCGACGGAAATCACCTGGCGGATGGAAAAGCCGTTCGCGCCCTACCCTTCGATCCTTGCCATGACCTTCATCGTACCGAAGCATATCCTCGGAGCAGCCAAGGACAAGAATACCGCCCCCTTCAACAACGCACCGGTCGGCACCGGCCCGTTCAAATGGGTCGAGCGCATCCCTGGCGATCACATCACGCTTGCGGCCAATACCGACTATTTCGGCGACGGCCCCTATCTCGAAACCCTGGTCTACAAATATGTTCCCGACCTGACGGTGCTTTACACACAGTTCAAGACCGGAGACATCGACGTCGTCGGCCTGCAATGGATCACGCCGGACCACTACGACGAGGCCAAGGCGCTGGATGGCAAGGCTGTCGCCGTCGTACCGGCCGCCACGGTCGAATCCGTCGGCTTCAACATGGAGCGGCCGCAGTTCAAGGACCCGGCGGTGCGCGAGGCGCTCTATTACGCGATCGACAAGCAGACGATTATCGACGCGCTCTATTACGGCCTGCCGACGCCGACCGAAAGCTACATTCCGCAGCAGTCCTTCTACTATAATCCGGACCTGCCGAAGCAGGAATTCAGCCCTGACAAGGCCAAGAAGATCCTCGACGATGCCGGCTGGAAGCCCGGTGCCGACGGCATTCGCGCGAAGGACGGCGTCAGGCTTGCCTTCACCAACTCCACCACCGCCGGCAACCATATCCGCGAACAGGTGCAGCAGTTCATGCAGCAGACCTTCAAGGACATCGGCGTGGAACTCACCATCTCCAACCTGCCGCCGGCGGTCATGTGGGGTGACTACTGGACAATGTCGAAGTTCGATTCCGTCGTCGTCGGCATCAACTTCCAGACCGGTTCCGATCCCGACACGTCGGATTACTTCCGCTCCACCGCAATCACCGCCAAGGGCGGAGCCGGTCAGAACTCCTGGCAATATGCCAATCCGGAGGTTGACAAGCTTCTGGCGGAAGGCGGCCAGATCTTCGTGCCGGAGGAGCGCAAGAAGGTCTACCAAAAGATCCAGGAGGTCATGCGCCACGACCTGCCCTTCCTGCCGCTGTTCCAGTATGCGACCGTACGCGGCCACAAGGTTGGGGTAGAGAACGTCACCCCCAACATCAACGTACGCATCGACACATGGAATGTCGGCACCTGGTATTGGGCCAAGGCCTGATCGTCCCGTTCCAGCCCTTCGACCCATGAGGGGCCGAAGGGCTGGCCGCTTCCCATCTCGCAACCATCGGAGACGAATGCCATGCTGCGCTATCTCCTCAGTCGCCTGTGGCAGAGCCTGATACTGCTGCTGCTCGTATCGATGATCGGCTTTGCTGTTCTCACCCTCGCACCCGGCGGCCCGCTGTCGCAATTTACGCTGACGCCGGGCATGACCAAGGAGGCGCTCGACCGTATCGCTGCGCAGATGGGCCTCGACCGTCCCCTGCCCATCCAGTATCTCGACTGGCTGCGGCACATGCTGATGGGCGACTGGGGTCACTCCTATCGCGATAACCAGCCGGTGCTGTCGATCATTCTCGGCCACCTCTTCGCAACGTTGCTCCTGATGGGCACCTCGATGGTGATCGCGATCGCGGCCGGCACCTGGATCGGCATCAAGGGCGCGACCAAGCGCTATTCGATCTTCGACTACAGCGCCACCATCGGTGCCATGGTGGCGCTGTCGATCCCGACCTTCTGGTTTGGCCTTATCGCCATCTATATTTTCTCGCTGAAACTGAAGTGGCTACCAGCCGGCAACATGTACACGGTCGGCAACGGCTCGTTCAGCGACTATGCGATCCATCTGATCATGCCGAGCCTGGTGCTCGCTCTCGTCAACATCGCCGTGTGGAGCCGCTATATGCGAACCGCCACGCTCGATGTCATCAACCAGGATTTCGTCCGCACCGCCAAGGCCAAGGGCCTGTCGCCACGGCGCGTCTTGATGCGGCATGTCGTCGGAAACGCGCTGCTGCCGATGATCACGCTTGCCGGCGTGCAATTGCCGACGATCCTCGGCGGCGCGCTGGTGGCCGAAACGGTCTTCACCTGGCCTGGAATGGGACGGCTTTTTCTCGATAGCCTCGGCTACAGCGATTATCCCGTTGTCATGGGCCTCCTGATGTTCTCGGCGGTCTTCGCCCTGATCGGCAATCTGCTCGCGGATCTGCTGGTCGCCTTCGTCGATCCGCGCGTCCGGCTCGGTTAGGAGAAACAATATGTCTTCCTCTTCCCCCGCAACTCTCTCCCCGCCGGTCTTCGCGCATAACCGCTGGTGGCAGAACCGCACGCTGCGCCGGTTCGCCCGCCATAAGCTCGCCCTCCTCGGCGTTGCCATGATCACGACCATCATCCTTGCCTGCCTGATCGGGCCGTCGCTGCTTCCCTATGACGAGCTCTTCATCGACCTGCGCGCCCGTTTCGCGCCGCCCTTTACGGCCGGTTACCATATTTTCGGGACAGATCCGCTCGGGCGCGACGTTGCCGTGCGCCTGTTCATGGCGGGCCGCATCTCGCTTCTGGTCGGCTTCTTCGCCATGGTGCTCAGCACCTTGATCGGCACCACGATCGGTGTCGTCGCCGGCTATTATGGCGGCCGCCTCGGCATGCTTCTGATGCGCTTCGTGGATGCCTTTCTGTCCTTCCCCAGCATATTCCTGCTGCTGGCGCTCGCCGCCTTCATCAAGCCGAGCCCTTTCATGATCACCGTGATCATCGCAGTGACGAGCTGGATGGAAACGGCGCGCATCGTCGAGGCCGAGGTGCGCTCGTTGCGTGAACGCGATTTCGTGCTTGCCGCACGCATGCTCGGGCTTACCAATAGATGGATCATGTTCCGCGAGCTGCTGCCGAACGCCATCGGCCCGATCATCGTCGCCGCCACGCTGACAGTCGCGCGCGCCATCCTGCTTGAGGCCTATGTCAGCTTTCTCGGCTACGGCATCCAGCCGCCGCTGCCGAGCTGGGGCAACATGCTGAACGGCGCGCAGCAATATCTGGCCAGCGCGCCATGGCTCGCCATCGTCCCCGGCGTCGCCATCACGCTTGCCGTCACCAGCTTTAACTTCATTGGCGACGGCTTGCGCGATGCGCTGGACGCGCGCAGCGACCTCAACTGAGAACGGCGATGACGGTGCCGGTCTTTTCTCCTTTCGCAACGTCGCTCTGGTATGCGACTGCGACCGCAGCTCCAGTAACGACGGCGCTTGAGGGCCGCGTGGAGGCCGATGTCTGTGTGGTGGGCGGCGGCTATACCGGCCTCACCACCGCTCTCGCTTTGGCCAAGGATGGCGTGCGCGTCGTGCTGCTTGAGGCGCAGGAGATCGGCTTCGGCGGCTCAGGTCGCAATGCCGGCCATTGCACACCGACCTTCACGCATTACAGCCTGCCGGAGCTTCGCCGCATGCTGGGCGAGCCCTGGGCCGAACGGCTGATCGCCCGTCAGACGCGCGCCAACGATCAGGTCTCCGACATGATCCAGCGCTATCAGATCGAATGCGAATGGCAGCAGAACGGCTATGTCATGGGCGCCCATACGCCCTGGGCTATCAAGACGCTCGAAACGAAAGCCCGCGACTATAACGCCGTCGGTGCCCGCACCCGGGTTATCGACAGAGCCGAGGCGGAGGCGATCACCGGCAGTCCGCGGTTTTACGGCGGTTGGCTGCATGAAGAGGGCGGCCATCTCAATCCGCTCGGTTACGCGCGCGGACTGGCACGCGCCGTCATCCAGGAAGGCGGCCACGTCTATACGCGCTCGCCGGTCACCGGTTGCGAACGCGAAGGTGCGGGCTGGGCGGTGAAAACCGAAAAAGGCTCCGTGCTTGCCGACAAAGTTATCTTCGCCACAGGCGCCTACACCGTCGGCGGCTGGCCTAAGCTCGACCGCACCTTCAAGATCCAGAAGGTCTTCGTCGCGGCGACCCAGCCGCTTTCCGACGACGAACGGCTGAGCGTCCTGCCGCGAAACACCACGATCCACGACGGGCGTGGCGATATCTACGTCTACAAGTACAATGCCGAAGGCCGGATCGTCGCCTCGATGTTTCCCATGGGGAGGCGCGGCCGCGATCTCGCCTATACCCATCAGGTGATGTCGGACCGGTTGCGATGGCTGCACCCGCAGATCAAGCGGGATATCCGCTGGGACTATCTCTGGTACGGCGAGCTGGACATGCAATACAGGACCGTGCCGCGGCTTTACGACCTGGCGCCGGGCGTCGTCGCGCTCACCGGCCTTTCCGGCCGCGGCGTCCCGACCGGCAGCATGCTCGGCGGTATTCTCTCCGAATGGGCCAAGGGTGTCCCCGACAAGGATCTCGCGTTGAAGATCGAGCAGCTCTCGGCGGCACCCTTCTATATGGGTTTCGCACCGCAGATGACGCTGCGCTATTACCGCGTTGCCGACTGGGTCAAAACGAAGCTCGCCGGTGCGGCTTTGCCGCCGCATGCCTGATCCTGGACATCCACATTATCCAGCGGATGCGGCATCGG
The DNA here is from genome assembly GCF_000696095.1 of Rhizobium rhizogenes NBRC 13257. Lineage (GTDB taxonomy): Bacteria > Pseudomonadota > Alphaproteobacteria > Rhizobiales > Rhizobiaceae > Rhizobium > Rhizobium rhizogenes. Next base: position 301,149 of record NZ_BAYX01000011.1, read on the forward strand.
CAAAGAGCGCCCGCACCTCTCTCTCGGCGCGCTGCAATCGTTCGAACGCCTCGTAGCGTTTCCCATGCAGAGAAGCCGTCGCACCACCGGCAGGTTCGAAAACCTGCGAAAATCGCGACATAGCCCGCATGGCGGCATCCAGCGACTGGTAGCGCCCGGACGCAAGAGCGCCCAGCATAGCAGCGCCAAGGAGCACCGGCTCATCCGTGTCGGTCACGGCAACCGGGATATGCGTCGTGTCGGCCAAAAGTTGGCGCACCAGCTTGCTTTGCGCCGCCCCGCCGCTGGCAACGATGGTGTCGATGACGATGCCATTCGTGGCGAGTGTTTCGATGAGCTGCTTGAGGCCGTAACCGATGCCGCAAAGGCCGGCAACGTAGAGCGAAACGAGGTTCGAAATATCATCCTCCAGACCAAGCCCGGCAATCACCGCGCGCGCGTCAGGGTCGGCATGGGGAGACCGGTTGCCCAGAAACTCCGGCACGACATGGATCGACTTCGCAAGCGTCACCGCCTCTTTCGAATTTGGGCAGGCTTCGCTTGCCCGACGGTCGAGCCAGGCGACGAGCGATAGACCGGCGGCCTCGGCCTTGGATTGCGCCTTGACGGAGGCTGGGTGCATGGTGACGAGATGGTCGATGGCAGCACCGGCCGCGGATTGGCCTCCCTCGGTGAGCCACAGCCCCGGCACCATGGCCGAATAATAAGGACCCCAAACGCCGTCGACGAAGATCGGCACCTGGTTCGACGCCATCGAGCAGGCCGAGGTTCCGAAAATATAGGCGAGACGGCTTTCGAGATTGGCCTTACCGTCCGCGCCCTGAGCCCCGAGCGTGCCGATCCCGCCCGCATGGGCATCGATCAGTGATGCGGCGACCGGCGTGCCAGCGACAAGGCCGAGGTCGCGGGCGGCACTTTCAATGAGGCCGCCACCAAGGGCCGAGCCCGGATCGACAATGTCTGTGCCGATCCTTGAGAATCCTTCGTCGGCAAGCTCGGACAGGCCGATATCCCTGAAATAGGCCGCATCCCAACGCTTCTCGTGGGCGAGATAAGTCCATTTGCAGGTGACGGTGCAGACCGAGCGGCTGAGAGAACCCGTGGAGCGCCATGTCAGATAGTCGGCCAGGTCGAAGAAATGGTCGGCGGCGGCGAAGGACTGCGGCAGGTTCCGCTTCAGCCAGAGGAGCTTCGGCGTCTCCATCTCCGGCGAGATACGCCCGCCGACATAGCGCAGCACCTCATGATCGCCGGCATTGATCTCCGCCGCCTCCCCGGCGGCGCGATGATCCATCCAGACGATGATATTCCGGGCGGGATCGCCAGAAGGACCGACCGCGACCGGCGATCCATCGGCCTTGACGGCGACCAGCGAGCATGTCGCGTCGAAGCCGATACCCGCCACTTCGGAGACCACGATCCCCGCTTGAGCAACGGCGTCGCGAACACTGCCGCAGATGGCTTGCCAGATCTGCTCGCTCGACTGCTCGACGATATGGCCGGCCTCGTGCCAGATGGTGATCGGCCGTTTTGCGGAACCGAGCAGCTTGCCGCTGCCATCGAAGACCCCTGACCTGGCGCTGCCGGTGCCTACGTCGATGCCGATAAAATACGATGTCATTGTCAAAGGTCCGTGCTGAGCGGCAGGATGACGAGGTCGCGAATGACGATATTGCGCGGCCTCGACAGCATGAAGATCACCGCTTCGGCGACCTCGGTTGCCTCCATCAATCCACCAGCCGCAACGGCTTCGTCAAGCTTTGCCTGCGGCCAATCGCTGATGAGTGCGGTGACAACCGGCCCCGGCGCCACGGCACCGACGCGAATGCCATGCTTGGCAACTTGCCGTCGTACCGTATGGGTGAATGCCTGCACGGCATGCTTCGAGGCGGTGTAGATCGGCTCCCACACCACCGGCACCAGCCCGGCGATGGAGCTGGTCATGATGATATCCCCCGTCTGCCGCTCCACCATATGCGGCAATACGGCCTGCACCGAGCGAAAGGCGGCATTGATGTTGAGGTTGAGCATCCGGTCCCAGGCATCCGGATCACCTTCCACCACTTCGCCGCCGATATAGGAGCCGGCATTGGCGTGGAAGATATCGAGCTTGCCGAACTTATCGAGGATCTGGGGCAGCATCGTTGCGACGCTGGCCGGATCGGTGAGGTCGATGACGACGGGAAAGGCGCGTGGCCCCAATTCGGCGCAAAGTTCCTTCAGCCTGTCTTCTGCCCTATCGACAAGGGCGACACTTGCGCCCTCGTTCAGCAATGCCCTGGCGCATTCGAGCCCGATGCCGGAGGCGGCGCCGGTGATTGCCGCGACTTTTCCGGAAAGATCCTGTCTCATGATGGTCCTACTTTATGCTCTTAGTTTTAGGGGATATCAGGCTCGCCCGTGCGAAGCGCGGGAGCGGCGAGCGACGGAATCGACGATGACGGCGATGGCGAGAACCGCGCCGGTGATCATGTAGCGAAGGGCGGATGACAGATCCAACATGGTCAGCCCGCTGGCGATCGACTGGATGACGATGATGCCGAGCAGCGAGGAATAGGCGCTGCCACGTCCGCCGAAGAGGCTGGTTCCGCCGATCACGGCGGCCGCGATCGCATTCAGATTGACGTCGCCGGTGCCCGCCTGCTGGCTTGCCGAGGCAAGACGCGCGGCGGCCATCACGCCCCCGAGTGCAGCAAACATCGCACAGAGGACGAAGGCACTCGTATAGATGCGCCGGACATTGATGCCCGCGCGGCGCGCCGCCTCACGGTTGCCGCCGACCGCGGCCATCGACCGGCCCCATTGGGTGCGGGTCAGCGCGTAGTTCATGATGATCACGAGCACGACGAAGAGCCCGAACATCCAGGGAATGCCGCGCTCCTGGTTGAGATAAAAGGCAACGAACTCCAAAGCAGCCGTCAGCGCGAGCGACCGCACGATCAGGCCACCGACGGAACGCGCCGAGAGATTGGCTTTACGGCGCCGTTCTGCGTCGCGATAGCCCGTCCACAGCATGGCGATGCCCGGAAGCAGCGCGAAGACATAGGCAAGCGGTTTCGGAATGACCAGCAGCTGACCAAAATTCACGACCGCCGAGCCGTAAGGCAGGTTGATGGAGCCGGTATTGCCGAGCAGATAGAGCTGCATGCCGAGCACCGCGAGCAATCCCGCTAGCGTCGAGACGAAGCTCGGCATGCCCAGCCGGTTGAAGAGTAAGGCGTAGAGCGATCCGATGACGCCGCCGACAATCAGGGCAGCGAGGATGGCAGCGGCAACCGGCCAGCCCTCGTTGACCCAGAGTATACCGACCATGGCCGAGGCGAAACCGCTGATCGAGCCGACGGAAAGATCGATCTCGCCGAGCATCAGCACGCAGACGATGCCGAGCGAGATCACGCCGACGGTCGAAGCGTCGAAGAGCAGATTGGCGAGGTTGCTGCTGGAGAGGAACATCGGATTGAGCGTGCCGAAAACGGTCCAGATGATGACGAGACCGACGACCACCGGCAGCGATCCGAGATCGCCGGAGCGCACCTTGTCGATCGACGAACGGATCGTTGCCGCCAGGCCGGCATCGTGATTGACGCGGATATCGCTGCGGTCGAGCAATGTCGCGGTCTGTTTTGCATTGCCGGTCATATCTGACCCTCCTGGCTGATGTGCTGCTGTGCCTGGCGGCGGCCGGCGCGGCGCGAAACGGCATTCTCCGTCGCACCGGTAATCGCGCTGACGAGTTCCTGGTTCGACGTGTCGGGGTAGAAGACGCCGTTGTTCCGCCCGAGCCGGAGCACGACGATGCGATCGGCGACCGCGCGGACATCCTCCATGTTATGGCTGATCATCACCACACCGAGACCACGATCGCGCACGCGCTCGATGAGGTTCAGCACCTCCGCCGTCTGGGCGACGCCGAGCGCGGCCGTCGGCTCGTCGAGCAGGATGATCTTCGGCTCCAGCAGCAGCGAGCGCGCGATTGCCACGGTCTGGCGCTGACCGCCCGAAAGCGAGGCGATCGGGATACGGACGCTTGGAATGCGGGCCGAAAGCTCGTTCAGCAGCGTCCAGGCACGAACCTCCATCGCCGTCTCGTCGAGCTTCAGCGGCGCAAGTTCGCGGCCGAGAAAGATATTGGCGACGACATCGAGGTTCTCGCAGAGCGCAAGATCCTGAAACACAGTCGCAATCCCGAGGGAGAGGGCTGCGCTCGGATCGTCGAGCGTGACTGTCTTGCCGCCGAAGGTGATCGTGCCCGCACTCGGCTGGTGCACACCGGCCAAAACCTTGACAAGTGTCGACTTGCCGGCGCCGTTGTCGCCGACCAGGGCGACCACTTCGCCCGCATGGACGTCGAGATCGATATCGGTGAGCGCGGAGACCGCGCCGAAATGTTTGGAGATGCCCTTGAGGCTGAGAATGAGCTCGCCTGCCGGGGTTATCTGATCGCTAGCGCCAGTCATGTGTCGCGAGCCTTTCCTTGATTGGGCCTGCTTCCCTAGAGGTCCCCGGCCGCCGCGCTGGGCGGCCGGAGCTTTGGCTTGGGAGGGTGTTACTTGATGATACCGAGCGTCTTGCAGCCCTCGGCGTAACGATCGCCGCACAGTTGCTCCGGCGTCTGGATCGGCTTGCCGTTGACCTGCTTGTCGATGATCTCGGCCTTCAGATTTTCCGCCGTTACCAGCGCCGGGGTGAAGAGTTGTGTCGGTGTGTCGAAGAGCTTGGTATCGGCTTTCGGCGTTTCACCCGACAACAGCTGGATGGCGACGTTGGTCGCAGCAGCGGCCACGATTTCGCTGGGCTTGGAGATCGTGTTGTACTGATCACCGGCGATGATCAGCTGCAGGCCCGCGATCGTCGCGTCATTGCCGGTCACCGGCGGAACCGGGTCGACGCCGGCAGCCTTGAAGGCTGCAACGGCAGCACCACCCGTGCCGTCATTGGCCGCGACGACGCCGAGGATCTTCTTGCCGAAGCGGGTGATCTGGCCGCTTGCCCATTGTTGTGCCTTCGGCGGCGCCCAATCCGGCGTATCGAATTCGGCAAGCACCGGATAGCCGCCATCGGCAAGGCCGGCATGGATGCCTTTCTTGATGAGGCCGGCGGCCGCATCGGTCGGTGAGCCGTTGATTTCCAAAAGGCCGCCATCACCTGCCTTTACGCCCTTCGATTTCAGATGATCGACGAGCGACTTGGCGATCGCCTTGCCGATTTCCTCGTTGTTGAAGGACACATAGTAATCGGCGGGGACCGAGGGGATCGGCCGGTCATAGGCAATGACCTTGACGCCCTGGCTCTGCGCGAGCTTGACGAGCGATGCCGCGGCCGTTGAATCGACCGGGTCGAGCACGATCGCCTTGGCACCCTGCGAGATCACCGAGTTGAATTGCTGCTGCTGGCGCGAGGCATCGCCGTTGGCGTTCTGATAGATCACCTTGCAGCCGGCGCAGAGTTTCTTCATCTCGGCCTGGAAACCCGGATAATCGTGTTCCTCGTAGCGGGTCGAGCCCTGGTCGGGCATCAGGAAGGCAACGGTCGCGTCCGTCACCTTTGCGGATTGCGCGAAGGCGGAAGCGCTGCTCAGAAGGCCGGCAGCAAGCACCGCGGCACCTGTTAGTCTCCATGCGAATTTGGTCATTAGATATCTCCGTCCCTATTGGTAACGTTTTCGATGAAGCCTCAAGCTCGCTGATCGAGCCCGAGGCCTTGCGTGTGTCTCGACCTAAGGCGGGCTCTGCGGCCGGCGCCCAAGGGCTTATTTTCGGACAAGACGTCTCCTTCGGGCGCCTAGCTGGTCGTCCGTCTCATCCTGCCCGGATTGTTGGTTTCTCCTCCCTGTCCTCCCCCTTTTTAGGCGGCCTCCACCGCTCCTATGTTCTGCGCCAGCAATGCTCTGAACCGCGAGGGCGCCATGCCCTTCTGCTCCAGAAAACGGCGATTGAAATTCGAGATGTTGTTGAAGCCGGTCGCGAAGCAGATGTCGGTGATCGACATGTCCGACTGGCTCATCAGCAAATGGCAGGCAAAGTTGACGCGCAGGCGATTGACATATTGCACCAGCGCCATGCCGGTATGCCGGCGGAAGCTGCGGGAAAACGAGCTTGGGCTCTGCCCGGTAAGCTCGGCCAGATCGCTTTCGCTGAATGGTTCAGTCAGATGCGTGTTGATATAGGAAAGCGCCTTGTTGACGCCCGCCGACATGAAGCCGGACGGATCGGGATGATAAAGCGCGCTCGCAAGCGTCCGGGTGCCCTGCGCCGAACTCAGCGCATTCAGCACATTCATGAAGAGCTCGATGCGGCGGATACCCTGTGCCTCGACCAGATCACCCAGGATCGGGCCGACGATGACAGCGGTCTCGGGCGTGAAGAGCGCGCCGCGGCGGCTCATCTCCAGGATGCCGGCGCAGGCAGAAAGCTCCGGAAAGATCTTGGTCGCGTCCGCCAGGAAGAATTCGGAAAACTGCAGCACACGGCAGCGCAGCGGCAGGCAAGTGCCGGGTGGCACGTCGCTAACCCAATTATGAGGCAAGTTCGGTCCCGTCAGGATCAGATTGCCGGGCTCGAACTCACCGATGAAATCGCCGACGAAATATTGCCCCGTGGTGGCGACCACATGATGGATCTCGTATTCGGGATGAAAATGCCAGCGGACGGTGCGGTAAGGATAGCCATGCTCCCAGGCCTTGAAGGATTCACCGCTGCCGATGGCGACCACTTCCAAATCGGGGTTCATCCTGTACACCTCCCTTCGCCTTCGATCATTGTCTCGTCGCACCTCCTCCCAGAGACGCTGCCCGATCTGATAATCAAAGGTTACGCGTGGATGTCATGAACCGCTACTACGCCCTGCACCAAGAACTGATACTTTTTTGACATTTGAAGGTACTTTTGGGGCCGCAGCCTCCATATCAAAGGGTGATATGGAGGCTGCGGTCGGATCATTGCTTTTCGCCGTAAGGCGCCTCAGCCATACAGCCGGGCAGTTCCGTACCTCGCCTTGACCGAGCGATCCGGAGCTGCCAATCGGCTTTCAGTCGCCCGTAGCGCTGCCAACTGGTTCTGGCGTGCGGTGCCGTTTTCCAGCATGAACTGGGCCACGAGGCTACGCAGATTGACCGCCTCCGCAGCCAGAGTGGCGCTTGCGGCCGTCGTCTCTTCCACCATCGCCGCATTCTGCTGCGTGACCTGATCCATCTGATTGACGGCGATGTTGACCTCCGAAAGGCCGATCGACTGCTCCTTGGCGGAAATGGCGATCGCTTCCATATGCCGGTTTATGGTCTCGACATGCGCCTCGATGATCCGGAGCGCGTCGCCGGTCTCGCTGACGAGGCGAACACCGCCTGCGACCTCGACCGAAGAGGAGCGGATCAGAGCCTTGATCTCCTTGGCCGCCTGAGCCGAGCGTTGCGCCAGTTCACGCACTTCCTGGGCGACAACCGCAAAACCCTTGCCCGCCTCGCCGGCGCGCGCCGCCTCGACGCCGGCATTGAGCGCCAGGAGATTGGTCTGGAAGGCGATTTCATCGATGACACCGATGATGTTGGAGATCTGGTTTGACGATTGCTCGATCCGGCTCATGGCATCGACGGCGTTGGCCACCACCTCTCCAGATCGCTTCGCACTGACATTGGCCTCGTTGGCGACGGCGCGCGCCTCGTCGGCGCGATGGGCAGAATTACCGACATTGTTCGTGATCTGGTCGAGCGCCGCGGCCGTTTCCTCGAGCGAGGCGGCCTGCTGTTCCGTGCGCTTGGAAAGATCGCTGGCCCCTTGGCTGATCTCAAGCGAATTGCCGTCGATCGTTGCCGTTGCCTGCGAAATCGCGGTTAGCGCTTCATTCAATTGCCGGACCGACGCATTGAAGTCATGCCTCAACGCTTCGAAATCGGGCGCGAACGCATCGGTAAGCTGGAAGGCGAGGTCGCCGGCTGCAAGTCGCTTCAATCCTGCGGCAAGACCAGACGTTGCGACTTTGAGCCGTGCGGCGGCGTCCGCCTCTGCGATCTCCTGCGCGGAAACTCGATCCTCTTCCGCACGACGACGGTTTGCCTCGGCCTCCTCCTCCAGCCGCTTGTTTTCAATTGCCGCCTGACGAAACACCTCGATGGCGCCGGCCATCTCGCCGATCTCGTCCAGTCGGTCACGATCCGGCACGGCCTCCGCCGTATTGCCGTTGCTAAGCCGGTTCATGTAGCCGGTGATCCGGGCAAGAGGAGAAATGACGCGCCGCAATGTCAGGATCATGGCACCGACAGCACCGACAATCGCAATGCAAAGGGCGATGTAGGCAACACTCAGGCTTGATGCGACCGCAGCATTCGTCGTGTCGAGATTACCGCTATTGTCTGCGACGTTCTGGTCCACGTCCTCCTGGATCGTATCGCCAGCCTTGTCATATGCCTTCTTGCCCTCACCCAGCAGCAGAGCACTGGCCCCCTCGTCATTCCCGTTGTCCTTCAGGGCCTTGGCTTGCTCCCAAATCCGCTGATACTCCGCATCTGCATCCAGGAACTTCTGATAGATGGCGCGCTCCTTGTCACCCGCAATCATGGGCAGATAAACCTTCATGTCCTTGGCAATTTCCGCCTTCGTCTCCGCCATCGCCGCGAGAACGGACTGCCGGTCATCAGCGCGCGCGAGCAGATAACCCTCATGGGCGACGCGTAAATCGCCGTAGTCCGTATTCAGCTGGCCAAGCACCAGCACGGAGGGGACCGTATTATCGGCTATCGAACGGGTTGCTTCGCTGATCAGGGACAATCTGTTCACAGAGACCAAACCCTGCACAACGGAAATTGTGGCAAGGACTCCAAACAGACTGAGAAGGGTAGCTTTAATCGTAAGTCGCATCGGAAAATACCTTTATGAAATTGCAGCCAGAACAATAACTCGCTGGAATATCCGGGTAATCAGATGCGATATGGCTAAGAATTACTTAAGACCGTGTTCCGCCACTCCAGAGTCGCCATTTTGCGCTCGCGTTCAGGATGCAAATGACGTCATCTGGATAAAACGAACTGCGCGACAGCCGCTTAATATTCTCTCCATGGCTCGCAACGCCGGGGTGGCGGGGTGTTCACCAGTGTCATGAGACGTGGAAGAATTCGGCTTGCGAACCATCAACGGTCGCTGAACACGGAAGACGACGGCCTGATAGGCAAATCCCGCCCATCGAAGTTGGGGTGTCGACGGGCGGGTGATGCTGTCGTTGGGAGCAGTAGCTACCGACCACAGCATCCGCTGCATAGAGTGGCAATGCGCGGCAAACTTCAATGCAATCATGAGATCGCAATTGCGCTCGATCTTCTTTCCTGCGTGTTCGGTATAAAATCTGCGTTTGTTGAATACCGCCCCGGAATTCGACCCCGATGATCGGATCCTGATCGCATCGCTCCCGGAGCGCTGCCCGTAGTCCGTTACTTGGCTCCGCCTCTTCCCATCTTTGCCGTGCTCGACGGCATCTCACCAAAAGATTGGTGATAGAGCGCGGCGAAACGACCCATGTGGGAAAATCCCCAGTTCCGGGCAACTTCGGCAACCGACAGTGAGATAGCCGGATCCGTCAGGGTTTTACGAGCGCCGTCCAGGCGGATCGTCCGCAGATAATTCAGCGGCGTAGTGTCCTTGAACTGCTGGAAGGCGGCCTGCAATGCACGCACGCTTGTCCCGGCTTCCCGCGCGATATCGGCGACACCCATCGGCGACGAAATATTGCTGTGCATGTATTCGATCGCCCTCTTCAGGCGCTTCGGGATAGCCGGCGAGATAGGCTTGGTCAGCCGTGCCGAGTAATTGTTGGGGACTGTTTCCAGCAGCGCGATCATCATCGCCTGCAAAAGGCGCTCGACGAATGCCGACGAGGGTCGGTCCGTCTCCTCGACGTTCAGACAGCGCCAGACAAGATGACTGAGCGCTGCTACCCGCGCTCCTTTTGCCGTTGCCAAATCGATCGTGTCGGCAAAATCGATGCCGCCGATGACGGGGGCATCCAGCAATTCGCTCAATTGCTGGATCATTGCGGACTTTTCGAAGGCCACGCCCATATGGCTGCGTCCCTCGTGAAGCGTCAGCCTCTCAAAGCATGACATGTCACCGAGAAGAGCGGTGGTCGGCTTCGAAATGAGCCGTTTGCTGCCCACATCTATCTCCATCACCCCGGAGGATGGCAAGTAGAGGGCATAGGCATCCGGCGCGCGCGAAAGCGTCACCTGCATTCCGGATTGGCATCGCCCGTTCCAGACGCTGTAGCGTCCGACTGAAAAATGGCGATCCTCCACCGAGATCAGCGAATGTTGCCGAAGCGGCTCCACCTTGGCGGGCGACAAGGTCCTGGCATAATGCTCCGACATTTCATCGGCATCAGCTTTCACAATCTTGAAAACGGATTGAGTAGCGTACCTCATCAAAGCTCCTGAGCGGCCGGTTCCTGGGAGCGGACCCGAAGGGCCACCAAACGACAAAAAGGCAGACCGCAGATCGCAGTTTTCCAATAAATAGTACTAAACCATGGACAGTGTGAATGCACGATCGATTTAAACATCATCCAATTCACGAAAGTATTGACCACAATGAGGCACGAATTCCCAAACATCTTTCAGGCAACCCAGTCGAACGATCCAATTGCTTGCCGCATATGTCTTACAAATTCCCCCATAAATCGACAATATTCTCATGCGTCCATTCGTAATATGTAAGAAATATCTATTTAAAGCGAATCTTTACTTTAAGTTGAAGGTATATCCATAAGCACGCCAAACCTATCCGATATGCGCGAGCAGTAGCCGTGATACGCAATAATAAACCGAGATGAGGTGAGTAGCCGGGCAAAATCACTATTCATGCAGGCAGCAGACGATCGGCACGGTGGCGAAATCAAAGCCATCTCCGCGATGAAACCGCGTTGTCAATCGGGAGCCTCTTGACGGAATGTTATCGATAACATAGCCTCCTCTCATCGAAGCTTTGGGAGGAGCGGGATGGACGACGGAAAGCTGCTCGAGTTTTGCGACATCACCAAGGAGTTTGGTGGAACGCGCGCCCTGTCGAATGTCTCGCTGGATCTGAAGCCCGGAGAAATCCTGGCTCTTCTCGGCGAGAACGGCGCGGGCAAATCCACCCTCATCAAGACGCTCGCAGGCATCTACAAGCCCGATGGCGGTCAGATCCTGTTTCGCGGCAAGCCGTATCAGCACCGCCCGCCAAAGCCCAATCAGCGTCAGCCGGTCGCCTTCATCCATCAGGATCTCGGGCTGATCGAATGGATGACGGTGGGCGAGAATGTTGGTTTGGCGCAGGGCTATTCGCTGCGCGGCAAGCTGATCGACTGGCGGTCGACCGAGCGCCGTACAGCGGAGGCCCTGAAGCTTGTCGGATGCGATTTCGATCCATCGACGCGAGTCCAGGAGCTGACACGAACCGAAAAATCTCTCGTGGCGATTGCTCGCGCGCTCGCAGTCGAAGCAGATGTTCTTGTTCTCGACGAACCAACGGCAAGCTTGCCCGCCGATGAGGTCGAGAAGCTTTTTGCCGCTATCCGCCCGCTCAAGGAGCGCGGTGTTGCGATGATCTACGTTTCGCACCGGCTGGATGAGATCTTTAGGATCGCCGACCGCGTCGCTGTACTGCGCGACGGGCAACTCGTGGGACAGAAGCCGGTCTCCGATACGACGCCGGACGAGCTGATCCGCATGATCGTCGGACGCAAGGCCGACCAGCTCTTCGTCAAGGCCGAGCGGACCGCCGGTCCCGCCATCGTCTCCGTCAAAGATCTCGCCTGCCGTGGCGCAGGTCCCGTATCCTTCGACATCCAGCAGGGAGAGCTGCTCGGCCTCGTTGGGCTCAGAGGCGCCGGCCAGGAATTGATCGGACGTGCGCTTTTCGGTTGCGAGCCATCGAGCGGAACCGTCCGGCTGAACGGTGCGGAGCCCGATCTTTCCAGCCCCGTTGCCGCCATGGCTGCGGGCATCGGCCTGATCGCAAGGGACCGGACCGAGGAGTCGGTCGCCATGTCGCTCAGCCTCAGGGAAAACACGTTCCTCAATCCCGGTGCGTCCGGGCGGAGCATGCTGTCATTCCTGCCGCCACAACGCGAGGCCGAAATGGCCTATTCGCTTGGCAGCCGGGTCGGCCTAAGGCCCAATGACCAGGCACTTGCGATCGAAGCCTTGTCCGGCGGCAATCAGCAAAAGGTCGTGGTCGGCCGATGGCTTGCCACGGGACGTAAGCTGCTGATCGCCGAGGACCCGACAGCCGGCGTCGATGTCGGCGCCAAGGCGGACATCTACAAGCTAATCGCCGAGGCGGTGGAGGAAGGGCTTGCCGTGCTCGTCGTCTCCACCGACTTCGAGGAAATCGCTCATATCTGCCATCGCGCCCTGGTGTTTTCACGCGGTCAAATCGTGCGGGAACTGAGCGGCGCGGAACTGACAACACCGGCGGTCATCGCCGCCGCATCTGCATCCGAAGCCGCCTAAATCGGAGAGAACCCCATGCAATCGATCGAATCCAACGCGCTCGAACCCACCCGGGCCGAACTGGCGGGAATGAGCTTCGGCCAGAAAATCCAAAGGCTGTTGCCGGTCTATGGCCTCGTCATCCTGACCGCCTTCCTGATCCTGCTGTTTTCCATCCTGCTGCCGCAGACCTTTCCGACGCTGCTCAATCTGCGGTCGATCATTTCCGACAAGACTATCATCGCGATCCTGTCGCTGGCGGCGATGATCCCCATGGCGGCCGGGCGTATCGACCTGACGATCGGCTATGGCATCGTGCTCTGGCATGTACTGGCGATCAGCCTGCAGACCATGTTCGGCCTGCCATGGCCGGTCGCCGTCCTGATTGTTCTCGCGCTTGGAGCGCTGACCGGCTTCCTCAACGGGCTGCTGGTCGAGATCGCCAAGATCGACAGCTTCATCGCGACGCTCGGCACAGGCACCGTCCTTTACGCCATTGCCCTTTGGCATACCGGCGGACGGCAGGTGGTCGGCATGCTGCCGCAGGGCTTCTACGCGCTCAACGGAACCATGATCTTCGGCCTGCCGATCACGGGACTCTACGTCCTGGTTCTGGCTTTCGTGATGTGGATCATACTCGAATACACGCCGATCGGCCGCTACGTCTACGCCATCGGCGCCAATCCGAAGGCTGCTGCCTTGAACGGCATCCCGGTTCGCCGCTTCGTCATCTGCGCCTTCGTGACATCGGGCACGCTTGCCGCCGTGGCCGGCGTCTTGCTCGCCTCGAAACTCAGGATCGGCCAGGCCAGCGTCGGGCTGGAATATCTTCTGCCGGCGCTCGTCGGAGCCTTCCTCGGCTCCACCACCATCAAGCCCGGCCGCGTCAATGTCTGGGGAACCATGATCGGCGTCATCATCCTGGCCGTCGGCATTGCCGGCATTCAGCAGATCGGCGGCTCCTTCTATGTGGAACCGTTGTTCAACGGCGTGACCCTGCTCGTCGCCATCGGGATTGCTGGCTATGCCCAGCGCCGACGCAGCCTCGCCGGCCGAATGGCGCCGGCGCAAAAGCCGCAACTGCCCGCCAAGGCAGCCGAATAGTGAAGATCATATTGTTTTGATTACCAAAGGGAGGAGACAGACAATGAAACGCAGATATTTCCTGCAGGCAACCACAGGCCTGTTAATACTATGCGCGAGCCACGCCTATGCGGATCCGCTGACTGACGCGAAGGCCGTCGTCGATAAATATGCCTCGCCGGTCACCAAATGGGACGGCCCCACTACCGGTCCCAAGGCGCAGCCCGGCAAGACCATTGTCGTGCTGGCCGGCGACCTGAAGAACGGCGGTATCCTCGGCGTCAGCAACGGGGTCGAGGAAGCGGCCAAGGCGATTGGCTGGCAGGTCAAGGTTCTCGATGGCGCGGGCTCGATCGGGGGACGAACCGCGGCCTTCGGCCAGGCCATGGCCTTGAAGCCGGACGGTATCATCATCGACGGTTTCGACGCGATCGAACAAGCACCGGCGTTGGAGCAGGCGCAGGCCGCAAAGATCCCGCTGGTTGCCTGGCATGCAGGCCCCGTCATCGGCCCGGATGAAAAGAGCGGGCTGTTCGCCAATGTCAGCACCGATGCGATGGAAGTGTCGACGGCTGCCGCCGACTGGGCCTTCGTCGATGCCAAGGGCAAGCCCGGCGTCATCATCTTCACCGACTCGACCTATGCCATCGCCATTGCCAAGGCCGACAAGATGAAGGCCGAGATCGAGCGTCTTGGCGGCAAGGTGCTGGAATATGTCGACACACCCATTGCCGAGACCTCGCAGCGCATGCCGCAGCTCACCACTTCGCTCCTACAGAAGTATGGCGATAGCTGGACCCATTCGCTGGCTATCAACGACCTCTATTTCGACTTCATGGGGCCGTCGCTCGCATCCGCCGGCAAGGGCGGCACGGACGCGCCGATCAACGTGGCCGCCGGTGACGGTTCGGAATCCGCCTATGCACGCATCCGCGCCGGCCAATATCAGAAGGTGACGGTTGCCGAGCCTCTGAACCTGCAAGGCTGGCAGTTGGTCGACGAGCTCAACCGGGCTTTTTCGGGAGAGAAATGGTCCGGCTATCTGTCGCCGCTGCATGTGGTGACGGCTGATAATGTGGAAACGGACGGAGGCCCGAAAAACACCTTCGATCCCGGCAACGGATACAAGGATCAGTACCAGAAGATCTGGGGCAAGTGATCCCATCTTGATATGAAAACGGCGCGGCCTTCGGGCCGCGCTTTTGCATTTGGCAAATAAGCAAAATCTAGCGGCTGCTGTCGCGCACGATCAGCTCCGGCGTAATCCTGACATCCTCGATGGCCGCCCCCTCATCCAGAATATCGAGGATCAGCCGGGCGGTCTTTTCGCCGATCTCACGCGCGAAAGCGTTGATCGTCGTCAGCGTGGGCACGCAGACCTCGCCGATTTCATAATTGCCGAAGCCGCCGATCGCAAAACGCTCCGGCACGGGCACGCCAAGACGGCGACATTCGGTCAGCGCACCATAGGCCGCGAGATCCGACACGCAGACCACTGCCTGCGTGTCCGGATGGATTTCGATCAGCCTTGCCATCGCATTGGCGCCTTCGCGCATCGAAATAGGCGGCACTCCGGCGGCGATCAGGCGGGATGCATCAAGCCCGTGCGCCTCCATTGCGGCAATGAAGCCGGCCCGGCGCTCGCTGCCGCGGGTATCACGCCCGACATCGCCGCCGATGAAGGCAATGCGACGATGGCCGGCGCTGACAAAGTGATCCACCATCTGGCGAACGGCGCCTGCATTGGAAAAGCCGACATAATGCCCGATCGGCTCGACCGGGATATCCCAGGTCTCAATCACCGGAATATTGACCGTCTCCAGCAGGCGGCGCGCGCGCGGCGTATGCTTGCCGCCGGTCACGACGATCGCCTGCGGCTTGCGGCGCAGAAGCTGCTCAATGAGCCGCTCCTCCTCCTGCATGTCGTAATTGGTGTAACCCAGCAATATCTGCATGTTGCGCGCGGCAAGCGTATCGGCAAGGCCGCCGACGGTATCGGCGAAATTGGCGTTGTTGATAGAGGGAATGGTGACGGCGACGAAATCCGACTTTTGCGAGCGGAAATTGGAGGCCGTGCTGTCGAAGACATAGCCCAGATCCTCGGCGGCCTTGAGAATGGCCTCCCTAGTCTCGGCGCTGACGAGACTGTCCGCCTTGAATGCGCGTGACACGGTCATGGGGGAAACTCCCATGACGCGGGCAATGTCAGCCATGGTCGGCGGCTTGCGGATATTGCTCATCGACAGCCTATGTTATCGTTACCACGAGAGTAGTATGCATCGCCTCTAAATGGCAAGTGCATGCCCTTTGCTTATCCTAAGACGAGAAGACGGGGGTATGACCCCCGTCTGACAGACGTCGCGGCAAGAGGCTTACAGCACGAATTCATTGGCAACCGTTACGTGATGGTGGATGCGGCCCTCGAAGAACCGCGAAAGCACTGCCTCCGTTGCCGCACGCGCCTCGGCCCGAGCAGGACTTGCAAGAGCGGCCTCGACCGCGGCCGTATCGAGATAATTGATGGCAAGGATCATCGGATATTCCGGAGCGCCTTCGTCCCGGGCCTCGGCAAAGGACACGCGAACATCGAGAGCGCCGGGAAATTGCTTCCATTTCGGCAGAATGGTTTCCATGACCGCCGCGCGAAATGCTTCCGTCTCGCCATCCCTGACCTTGCCTTCGAATAGTGCGTATCGGGTAATCATTCGGCGATCTCCTTGTTCGGTCCTTTGAAGAATTCCATCAGCGCCGCCTGATCCTCGCCGCCGAGGCCGGCGGCGGTCAGCATGCGGTGAACTTCGGCGCAGACGGCGGTCAGCGGCATGGCGGTGTTGGTGCGCCGGGCAAGGTCCTGCGCGCCGTTCAGGTCCTTGACCATATTGTCGATCCGGCCGGTACGGCGATAATCCTTGGCCACGTAACGCGGCATGTATTCCTGCAGCAGGGCGCTGTCGGCCCGTCCACCCTTCAGTGCCTGCGGGATCTTGGCGGCATCCACGCCGGCGTCGAGCGCGAGCTGGGTCGCCTCCGCAACGGCAAGGAAATTCAACGCGCAGAGCACCTGGTTGATCAGCTTCGTGGTCTGACCGGCGCCCGATGGTCCCATATGGGTGTAGTTCGAAGCGACATGCTTGAGCACTTGATGCGCGTCGGCGACATCCTGTGCGCTGCCGCCGGCCATCAGCGTCAACTGGCCGATCAGCGCCTTCGGAGCGCCACCGGACAGCGGGCTGTCCACCCAGCGCAGACCCTTTGCCGCTGCGTCCGCGGCCAGTGCCTTGGTGGCATCGGGATCGATGGAGGACATGTCGATGATCAAGGTACCGGGTCTCGCGCCTTCCGCGACACCGCCAGCGCCGAACACCGCAGCCCGTACGATGTTTGGGGAATTGAGGCTGAGAATGACATAATCCGATACGGCAGCCGCTTGCGCCGCGCTGGGTGCAGCGCTCGCGCCCTTGGCCGTCAACGCCGCCACCTTCTCCTTGTCAAGGTCGAAGACCGTCAGACTGTTGCCGGTCTCGGCGAGGCGCGTGCCGATGGCTCCGCCCATTGCGCCCGCGCCGATCAGCGCCACCTTGTTGCTCATGGCTGTTCCTCCTCCAAAGCCGCGATATCAGTCGCGGCGTCCGTTATGAACGGTCGACCCAATTCCACTGTGATGGTCTGCACGTCCTCATCGCGCCGACCAGGAATTTGCCGCAGCCGAAACCGCCTGCGGCATCCCTTTAAAGCGATGCGGTGATCCCGCCGTCGACATAAAGCACATGCCCGTTGACGAAGGAGGAGGCATCGGAGGCCAGGAAGACGCAGGCGCCGACCAGTTCCTCGACACGTCCCCAACGGCCGGCCGGGGTGCGCTTCTCAAGCCATGCCGAGAAATCGGCGTCGGCAACGAGCGCAGCGTTCAGCGGCGTATCGAAATAGCCCGGCGCGATGGCATTGCATTGCAGCCCATACTTGGCCCAATCCGTCGCCATGCCCTTGGTGAGATTGCCGACGGCGCCCTTGGTTGCCGTGTAAGGAGCGATCGAGGGGCGTGCCAGTGCGGTCTGGACGCTCGCAATATTGATGATCTTGCCGGCACCACGCTTGATCATATGGCGGGCAGCGGCCTGACCGACGTTGAAAACGCTTGATATGTTGGTGCGAAGAAGACGCTCGAAGGCATCCGCGGGAAACTCTTCCAGCGGCGAGCGGAACTGCATCCCAGCATTATTGACGAGGATATCGATGGCGCCGGTCTCGGCTTCGAACGCGTCGACGGCGTTGCGGACAGCTTCATGATCGGTCGCGTCGAAAGGCAGCGTGTGAACCTTGCCCTCGAACAGGGCCGCAGTCCTGGCAAGCTTTTCCGCGTCGCGGCCGTTGAGCACCAGTTCAGCGCCTGCTGCAGCCAATCCCTTGGCAAGAGCAAGCCCGATGCCCTGGGACGAACCCGTCACAAGAGCACGCCGCCCTTTCAGATCGAAGAGGCCAAGAGACATCGTTTCCTCCGTTTTTTATCTCGACAAATGCTGTTCCCCTTGTTTATGTTATCGATAACATTCGATGTCAAGGGAGGATGCAAAAAGATGGACAAGCCGATAATTCTTCAGATCGGACCCTATCCGCAATGGGATCAGGAGCCCCTGGACGCAGCGTTTCGCGTTCATCGCTATTTCGAATCCGAGGATAAGACGGCTCTTCTCGCGGACGTCGGGCCGTCGGTGAAGGCGATCGCCACGCGCGGCGAACTCGGGGCCAATCGCGCCATGATCGAGGCCTGCCCCAAGCTGGAAGTGATCTCGGTCTACGGCGTCGGCTTCGACGCGGTCGATCTCCAGGCCTGCCGTGAACGCGGTATCCGCGTGACGAATACGCCCGACGTGCTCACCAACGATGTCGCCGATCTGGGTATCGCCATGATGCTCTGCCAGTCGCGCGGCATGCTCGGCGCTGAAACATGGGTGCGCGACGGCAGCTGGGCGAACAAGGGCCTTTATCCGCTGAAGCGCCGCGTCTGGGGACGCCGCGCCGGCGTGCTCGGCCTTGGCCGCATCGGCTTCGAGGTTGCCAAGCGGCTCAAGGGCTTCGACATGAAGATCGCCTATTCCGACGTCGAGGCAAAGAGCTACGCGACCGACATGGAATTCGTGGCCGATCCGGTGAAGCTGGCGGAGCAATCCGATTTCCTGTTCGTGACGCTGGCGGCGTCTGCCGCGACCCGTCACATCGTCGGACAAGAGGTGATCGAAGCGCTCGGACCGGAAGGCATGCTGATCAACATATCGCGCGCCTCCAACATCGACGAGGACGCGCTGCTGGAAGCGCTGGAAACCCGCAAGCTCGGATCGGCGGCGCTCGACGTCTTCGAGGGCGAGCCGAAACTCAATGAGCGCTTTCTGGCACTGGACAATGTTCTTTTGCAGCCCCACCACGCCTCGGGTACTATTGAGACCCGCAAGGCCATGGGACAGCTCGTCCGCGACAATCTCGCCGCCCATTTTGCCGGCCAGCCGTTGCTGACACCCGTTCTGTAAGGAGAATGACATGAAAGCCATCGTCGCTCACGCCGCCAAGGACTTGCGGATCGAGGACTATCCGGAGGAAGAGCCGGGTGCGGGAGAGGTCAAGCTGAAACTCGCCACCGGCGGGGTCTGCGGCAGCGACCTGCACTATTACCATCACGGCGGCTTCGGCGCCGTCCGCCTGAAGCAGCCGATGATCCTCGGCCACGAAGTCAGCGCGACGGTTACGGCTCTCGGCCCCGGCGTCGAAGGGCTCGAGGTCGGCCAGCTCGTCGCGGTTTCGCCATCGCGCCCCTGCCGAACCTGCCGTTACTGCCAGCAAGGCCTGCACAATCAGTGCCTGAACATGCGCTTCTATGGCAGCGCCATGCCGTTTCCGCATATTCAGGGCGCATTCCGCGAAACGCTTGTCGCCGATGCCATTCAATGCGTCCCCGCCGACGGCCTGACGGCCGGTGAAGCCGCGATGGCCGAACCGCTCGCCGTCACCCTGCATGCGACGAAGCGCGCCGGCGAACTGCTCGGCAAGCGCGTCCTCGTCACCGGCTGCGGACCGATCGGCGTACTGTCTATCCTCGCCGCGCGCCGCGCCGGTGCCGTAGAAATCGTCGCGACCGATCTGTCGGATTTCACACTCTCCCTTGCAAAGCAGGCCGGCGCGGACAGGGTCATCAATACGAAGGAAGACCCTGAGGCACTCGCCGCCTATTCAGCCGACAAGGGCACCTTCGACGTGCTCTATGAATGCTCCGGCGCTGCCCCTGCCCTCATCGGCGGCATCGCCGCGCTCCGGCCGCGCGGCATCATCGTGCAACTGGGTATCGGTGGCGACATGACGCTGCCGATGCTGGCCATCACTGCGAAGGAACTGGACCTGCGCGGCTCGTTCCGCTTCCACGAGGAATTTGCCTTCGGGGTCGACCTGATGCGCAAGGGCCTAATCGACGTAAAGCCGCTGATCACCCATTCCGTGCCGCTGAATGACGCCATCAGCGCCTTCGAGATCGCCTCGGACCGCAGCCGAGCCATGAAGGCGCAGATCGTCTTCGCCTGACGCATCAAATGAACGAGGCCCGCCGGCAAGGATGATTTGCTGGCGGGTTCTGTTCGCAAATAACCAAGCTGTTCAGTCCAGATCCGCCCCGATTGCTTTCAGCGCGACAAGGGCAACTGCCTCGTCTTGCTCTCCCGAGCCGGATCCGACGCCGATTCCGCCGACAAGCACGCCGGCAATGCGGATGGGAAGACCGCCTCTGAGGCCGGTCACCTCACCTTGGGTCGCAGCCGCCAACAAGAGCTTGGCATGCTCGGGAACGGAATGGCTCGGTGCGCCGATGGATGCCGCCGTCCGTGCCTTGGCGAGCGCGCTTTTCAACGACAGGAAGCGCGATCCGCGCATGCGGAAAGAGGCAAGCAACACCCCACTTGCATCGACGATGGCGATACATTGCGGCTGCCCCATTGCGGTGGCTTCGCCGATCGCCGTGCTCAACAGCGTCATCACGCCTTCGTCGCTCAAGACACTCGACGCCACAATATGGCTCATGCATTATCCTCCCGCTTGCGGACGCATCCGATTATGTTATCGATAACAGAATGCAACATTATGGGAGGTAATGTCAAAAATGTCGTTCTTCGAAATCGTGGATCCGGCTTTCGGTCGCTTCGTCCTCGGCAATGCTCCCGTAAAGCAGATTGCCACCGGCTTCGATTGGGTGGAAGGGCCTGTCTGGTTCGGCGACCAGAACTGCCTGCTGTTTTCCGACATCCCCAACAACCGCATCATGCGCTGGATACCGGGCCTCGGCACCAGCATCTTTCGCGAACCGTCGAACTTCTCCAACGGCCATACGCGCGACCGGCAGGGGCGCCTTGTGAGCTGTGAACATGGCGGCCGTCGCGTGACCCGGACGGAATATGATGGTTCGATCACGGTGATCGCCGACAGCTATCAGGGCAAGCGGCTGAATTCGCCCAACGATGTCATTGTCGCCTCGGATGGCGCCATCTGGTTCACCGACCCGCATTACGGCATCGCCACCGATTACGAAGGCTATAAAAGTGAGCAGGAATTACCCTGCAACGTCTATCGTGTCGATGCTTCAGGCTCGATGTCCACCGTGCTCACCGATTTCAATTGCCCGAACGGGCTAGCCTTCAGCCCCGACGAAAAGAAGCTTTATGTCGCCGATACCGGCCGCATGCATAGCAACGATCCCCAACATATCCGCGTCTTCAACGTCGGCGAAAACTGGCGGCTGACCGGCGGCGAAGTCTTTCATGTGATCTCGCCGGGCTGCGCGGACGGTATGCGCCTGGACAGCGACGGCAATCTCTGGTCCTCCGCGCGCGATGGCGTCCATTGCATCGCGCCGAACGGCCATCTCATGGGCAAGCTGCTGGTTCCCGAGACAGTGTCCAACCTCTGCTTCGGCGGGCGCGGCAAGCACAAGCTCTTCATCACCGCGACCACGAGCGTCTACGCGATCTCGCTCAACAGAAACGGAGCGCTTTAAGACTTGGCCGGTCGGACCGGCCTTGCCTCA
Source organism: Rhizobium rhizogenes NBRC 13257 (assembly GCF_000696095.1). Classification (GTDB taxonomy): domain Bacteria; phylum Pseudomonadota; class Alphaproteobacteria; order Rhizobiales; family Rhizobiaceae; genus Rhizobium; species Rhizobium rhizogenes. The sequence goes on from NZ_BAYX01000011.1 coordinate 322,739, forward strand.
TCGCGCCCGCATGGAACATCGACTGCTCAGACGCAGCGATAGCGGCCAGACAGCGCGTGGATGTGATCCACGCCGATACCGCAGCAGCCGCCGATGATGCTGGCGCCGGAGGCGGCCCAGCGTCCGGCCCACCGGCCGTAGCTGTCAGGATCGAGATCGTTGCGGATTTCGGTCAGCGTGGCATTGGCCTCCTCGTCGTCCTGCTGCGACGGGAAGGCATTCGCATAAACGCCGACCTGAATGTCCGCACCCAAGGCGGCGAAGGTGGCGCGCGCCGTTTCGATGGCCGCTTCCATGACTTCCGGCATGCTGCAATTGAAAAGCATGGCCTCGCCACCGAAGGAGGCAACGAGCTCGGCGGCGGCCTTGACGGTCTCGTTCGAGCGCAGCAGCGGCTCCGGCATGTCCGAAGGAACGAGATCATCGCGCAGGGTGAAAGATATCCAGAGGGGCTTGCCGGTCGAAAGCGTCGCCTCGCGAGCGGCGCGCGCCTCGGCAAGACTGCTCTGGGTTTCAGCGAGCCACAAATCCACGTAAGGCGCCATACCGCCGACCAGCGTGTCGAGATAGTGCCCTGCCCGCTTGGCGTCGAAAAGATCCGGCTGGTAGGAGCCGAAGACCGGCGGTAGCGAGCCGGCGACGAGGATCTTGCGAGCCGTCGATGCATCCGCCGCTTCGCGCGCGATGCGGCCGGCGCGTGCAGCCAGCATGGCGCCATCGGCCTCGAAGCTCTCGTCGCCGATATGGAACGGTACGACAGCATAGCTGTTTGTGGTGATGACGTCGGCGCCGGCCTCGATGTAATTGTCATGGACCTTGCGGACGAATTCAGGGGCTTCCATCAAGGCCAGCGCCGACCATTCCGGCTGGCGGAAAGGCGCACCGATCCGTTCGAGTTCGCGGCCGGTGCCGCCATCGAGAATAAGTCCGCGCTTTGTCATCGTGTCATTCCTTGTGTCTTCTATTTCGTAATTTCGGCAGCAGTCAGCGAGTCGATTTGCCCGGCATTCGCCTGGCGATTGCCTCGTCCAGCCAGCCGGGGCGCATTTCCGGGACCGATGCGATCAGCTTCTCCGTATAGGCGTCGAAGGGCGGCGCCAAAACATCGCTCTTGCGGCCATAGCTCATCACCTTGCCGTCCAGCATGACCGCGACCGTATCGGCTATCGCCCGCACGATGGCGAGATCATGCGTGATGAACAGATAGGATGTGCCGCTCTCATTTTGTAGCCGCGTCAGCAGACCAAGAATGCCTTCGGCCACCAGTGGGTCGAGCGCCGATGTCGGCTCGTCGCAGATGATCAATTTGGGGGCTGCGGCCAGCGCGCGCGCAATGCAGATGCGCTGTTTCTGGCCGCCGGAGAGTTCCGAGGGATAGCGATCGCGCATGGTCTGCGCCAGCTCGACCTGATCGAGCAGCGCCATCACGCGGCGGTCGAGTTCCACGCCGCCGAGGCCGAAATAAAAGGCAAGCGGGCGAGCAAGGATCGCCTCGACGGTCTGGCGCGGGTTGAGCGCAAGATCGGGGATCTGGCTGATAATCTGGATGTCACGCAGGATCTCCCGTCCGCGTGACGCAAGGTCGCCCGGCAGGGCCTGCCCATCGAAGCGCAGGCTACCCTTGGCGGGCGGCAGCAGGCCTGTGACGACCCGCGCCAGCGTCGATTTCCCCGAGCCGGATTCGCCAACGACCGCCAGTGTTTCACCGCGACCAATGTCCAGGCTGATGCCTTTCAGCACGGTCGTGCCCGGCGTGTATCCCGCCTCTATGCCCTCGATGCTGAGAAGGGCCTCCGCATCTGCCGCCGGCTTAGCCGGCTTTTCGGACTGGCGCATGGCGACCAGCTGCTTGGTGTAGTCTTCCTGCGGCGCGTTGAAGATGCGATCGACCGGCCCCTGCTCGACCATTCGGCCATGGCGCAGCACCAGGATCTCGTCGGCTACCTGCGCCACCACGGCCAGGTCGTGTGAAATGTAGAGCGCGGAAGTTCCGGTCTTCTCGATCGCCTGCTTGATGGCGGCGAGGACTTCGATCTGGGTGGTCACGTCGAGCGCGGTCGTCGGCTCGTCGAAGACGATCAGTTCGGGATGCGGGCAGAGCGCCATAGCCGTCATCGCACGCTGCAACTGTCCGCCCGACGCCTGATGCGGATAGCGATCGCCAAAATTCTGCGGATCGGGCAAGCCGAGCAGAGCAAAAAGCTCCTTTGCCCGCGCTATGGCATCGCTGCGGTTCATCAGACCATGCCAGAGCGTAGCTTCGGCTACCTGCTCGATCAGCGGATAGGCCGGATTGAAGGCCGCCGCGGCCGACTGGGCGACATAGGTGACCGCGGCGCCGCGCAGGCGCCTGGAATCGCGACCGCGCAAGGCCAGGATATCGGTGCCGTTCAGGTCCGCACGTCCGCCGGTGATGCGCAAGCCGTCGCGGCTATAGCCGAGCGAGGCGAGCCCGATCGTGGATTTCCCCGCCCCGGATTCACCGATCAGGCCGAGTACGCGCCCTTTTCCCAGCGTGAAGGACACCTTGTCGACGATAGTCTGATCGCCGGCCTTGATCTCCAGATCGATGACTTTGAGCAAGGTATCAGCCATGGCGGCGAACGCCTTTCAGGCTGGTCGTCTTCTGGAGCATCCAGTCCACGACGAGATTGACGCAGATGACGAGGATCGCGATTGCAGCACCCGGAATGAGGGCGGCAAAGACACCGAATACCAGCCCATCCTTGTTCTCCTTCACCAGGCTGCCCCAATCGGCAATCGGCGGCTGGACGCCAAGGCCGAGGAAAGAGAGCGTCGACAGGAAGAGAATGGCGAAGGCGAAACGCAGGCCGAATTCGGCGAGCAGCGGCGACAACGCGTTCGGCAGGATTTCCCGGAAGATGATCCAGCCCCAGCCCTCGCCGCGAAGACGCGCCACCTCGACATAATCCAGGGTGACCAGATCGCTGGCAAGCGCCCGGCTTACGCGGAAGACCCGCGTCGCGTCGAGCCCGGCCATGACGAGGATGAGCACGATCATGGTTTTCGGCAGAACGGCAAGCACGACCAGCGCCAGGATCAGCGTCGGGATCGCCATCGCCAGATCGTTCAGCCGCGACAGCACCTGATCGATGATGCCACGGCGGACGGCGGCGTAGAAGCCGAGCGATACGCCGATGACGAAGGCAAGGACGGTCGCAAGCGCCGCGATGACGAATGTGATGCGCGCGCCCCAGAGCAGGCGCGAAAAGAGATCGCGGCCGATATTGTCCGTGCCGAGTAGTGCGTCGGCGGATGGCATGTCCCATACGCCGCCGACCACTTGCGAGACCGGATGCGGTGCGATCCAAGGCGCCAGCACCGCCATGATAAGAAAGATAAGCAAACCGGTAAGGCCGATCACCGCCAGGGGCGTCAAACGCGGCAGATTTCTCATCGCGGGTGCCTCAATCGGGGATTGGCCAGGATCGCGACCATGTCGGCAACGATGTTGAGCAGGATATAGACGGCGGCGAATATCAGGCCGGCGGCCTGCACGACCGGCACGTCGCGCTTGGCGACATGATCGACAAGATACTGGCCCATACCGGGATAGACGAAGATCACCTCGACCACGACGACGCCAACGATGAGATAGGCGAGATTGAGGGCGACGACATTGACAATCGGCGACACGGCATTCGGCAGCGCATGCTTCCAGATGATACGCCAGCCCGGCAGTCCCTTCAGGAACGCCGTCTCGATATAGGGAGACGCCATGACGTTCAGAAGCGCTACCCGCGTCATCCGCATCATGTGCCCGACGACGGCAAGAACCAGCGTCAGGCAGGGCAGCAGCATGGTGATGAGGCGATGCCCCAGGGGCATGGCATCGGAAACTGTCGCGCTGCTCGGAAGCCAGAAATGGCTGACCGAGAAATAGGCGATCAGCAGATAGCCCGCGAAGAACTCCGGCAGCGATATGGCGCTGAGCGTCACGATACCGATGGTCCGATCGACCCAGGTTCCGACGTAAAGCACGCAGAGGATACCGAGCAGGATGGACAAAGGCACGGCAATGATCGCCGCCATCGCCGCCAGATAAAGCGTGTTCTTCAGGCGCGGCGCGATACTCTTGGCAATATCCTGGCGATTGCTGTAGCTGCGCCCGAAATCGCCGCGCACGGCACCGCCCAACCACTCGACATAACGCTGCGGCGCGGGCTTCTCGAGACCAAGCTCCTTGCGGATGCTGGCGACCGCTTCCGGCGTTGCTTGCTGGCCGAGCATAGCGGTTGCAACATCACCGGGCAGGATCTGGGTTCCGGCAAAGATGACCAACGACACCGCCCACAACAGCACCAGACCGAGAGCCAGACGCTTAATGAGCAGGCGCAAGAGATGACCACCGGCCGACTTGCGGGCCGGTGGCATCACTGCCTGCGTTTCGAGCTGGATCTCCTCAGCCAGAGGCTGGTTGTTCATCTGTCTGTTCCGAAAAATTCCACGCATGGCCGCTATCGTGAATGACAGCGTAGCGCAACGGTTTAGCAGCCCTACCGGGAAAAAAGAGCCCCCGGATGGCAATCCGGGGACCGATAGGCATTCTGTTGCGGGTGTCTTAGGCCTTGAGCCAGGCGCGCTCGGCGATGCGGTAGCCGCTAAGATCGCCGCCGCCCGGCACCGGCACATAGCCGCCGACCTTGTCGCTAGCCGCCGCCAGATTGTCGACGAAGAGCGGGATGATCTCGCCGCCTTCATCCACCAGCTTCACCTGCAGGTCATGATAGATCTGCTTACGCTTGGTCTCGTCCAGCTCGACACGCGCCGCTGCCAGCAGCTTGTCGAAGGCCTCATCGCGCCAGGCAGTTTCGTTCCACGGCGCGTCGGACTGGAGGATCAGCGACAACATGGCGTCGGCCGTCGGGCGCACCGACCAGTTGGAGGCGACGAACGGCTTCTTCAGCCATACCTCATCCCAATATCCATCCGAGGGAACACGGTCGACATCGATGGTGATGCCGGCCTTGGCGGCGGAAGCCTGATAGAGCTGTGCCGCGTCGACCGAGCCGGGGAAACCGTTGTCGGACGCACTAAGCTGGATGCCACTTGGCGAGCCCGCCTTCTTGAAGTGGAACGACGCCTTTTCGGGGTCATAGGCGCGCTGCGGAATATCCTTGGCGAAATAGGGGTTCCAGGAGGCGATCGGATTATCGTTGCCGATAGCGCCGGTGCCGACGAGAAGGCTCTTCTGCAACTCCTCGCGGTCAATCGCATATTTCAGCGCCAGCCGCAGGTCGAGATTGTTATAGGGAGCGGTGTCGACCCGCATCGGGAAGCAGTACATCGTGTTTTCCTGCGAGCGCAGGATCTGCACGCCAGGGCGGCCGGTAAGCCGGCTGACGGATCGCGGTTCGACACGGTTGATGATATGCACCTGTCCGCTCAACAGCGCCGCCATGCGGGCAGTCGCATCGCTCATGGCGATGGTTTCAACGGAATCAACGAAGGCGCGGTCCGAGGCCCAGTAGTTCGGGTTGCGCTTGGTGAGGGCGCGAACGCCCGGCTGGAAGTCTTCGAGGATGAAAGCACCTGTGCCGACACCCTTGTCAAAGTCGCCGCCGTCGGGGCCGATGCCGAGATGGTAGTCGACGAGAGCGGCCGGGAAATCGGCATTGCCCGAATTCAGCGTCACGGTCACTTCATGCGTGTCGGAGGCGCTGATGTCGGTAACTGCCAGAAGCTGGCCCTTGCCGCCGGAATTGCTCTTTTCGCCGCGGTGATGATTGAGCGAATAGACGACGTCCTGCGCGGTCAGTTCCTTGCCGTTGTGGAACTGGATGCCCTTCTTCAGCTTGAAGACCCACTTGCTGCCATCGGGCGTTGCCGGTTCCCAGCTTTCGGCGAGCGCGCCGATCAGCTTGCCATCCGGGCCGAGCTCGACGACGGTGTTGAAGAGCTGAAAGCCGACCGTGTACATATAGGCTTCGGTATAGAAGGCGGGATCGAGCCTGTCCGAGCTCGACGCCGTATCCAGCCCCAGCACGAGATGTCCGCCCTTGACCGGCGTTTCCGCCTGCGCCGCAGCGCTGCCGGGAAGCAAAAGCCCGCCTGCCGAAAGCGTCGCCGACAGGGCGCCCGCTGTTTGCAGGAACCGGCGCCGTGTCGGCTGCAGGATGTTCGAAATCGTCTTTTCGCCCGGCATTAAAATCTATTCCTCTTCATCTGATGGCTTCCGGCTCCGCATTGCGGCGGCCGCGCGGCACATTTCCTATGGTATCGGCTAACATCAAGCCCGCAATTTCCTCCTAAAAATCAACGATCCGGAAGAAACAAAATGCAAAATCGGTTTGGCGACCGGTCCCGTGTCGTAAATGGAGGCTTCGCCGGCTAAGCCAGGAGCTTTGCGGCGGCCAACGACAGCGCTACGACACCGTTTGCGATACAGCGCTCGTCCGGCTGGTAGTCGGAATTGTGGACACGATCGTTGCGGCCTTCCTGGGAGGAGCCGACGCCAAGCTGGAAGGCCGGAACCTTCGCGCCGACCAGAGCGAAGTCCTCCGCGCCGAGGCCCGCCTCGCGCTCCAGGACGACGTCGCCATAATGCTCGCGGATCGCCGACATGGTGGTCGTCAGAATATGCTCGTCATTGATCAGCGAGGGCACGCCGCGCACGTAGTTCACCTCGCAGCGAACGCGCATGGATGCTTCCAGCCCCTCGCAGACGCGGCGCATGGCAGCCTCGATCACGTCGCGTGATTCCGCGTCCTGGCAACGAACCGTTCCCATGATGGCAACGGAGTCGGGAATGATGTTGTGCGTGTTGCCGCCATGAATGGAGCCGACGGTCAGGACCGCCGGGCGCATCGGGTCGACCTCGCGCGAAACGATTGCCTGCAATTGTGTGATGAGATGCGCAGTGGCAACGACCGGATCGATTGCCGCATGAGGGCGCGCGGCATGGCCGGATTTGGCATGAATGGTAATGTCGAACTCGTCGGAGGAGCCGTTCGATATGCCCCGGATGAAGCTGAACGTTCCGACGGGCTCATCCGGATAATTGTGGAAGCCGAGCGCATAGTCGACACCATCAAGCACGCCGTCGACGATCATCGCCGCCGCGCCGCTTTCCTGCGTTTCCTCGGCCGGCTGGAACATCAGTTTCACGTTGCCGCTGAGACGGGGGGCAATCTCCTTGAGGATCGCGCCGACGCCGATCAGCGTCGCCGTATGCAGGTCGTGGCCGCAGGCATGCATCTTGCCTTCGATCTGGCTGGCAAACGGCAGGCCGGTCTGCTCCTGCATGGGCAGGGCATCCATGTCGGCCCGGATGAGAAGCGTCGGGCCGGGACGCCCGCCCTTGATAAAGCCGACGACGCCGGTGCGGCCTATGCCGGTCTGATGCTCGATCCCGAGGCTTGCGAGCTCACGGGCGACCACGCCGCTCGTCCTGACGACATCGAAGCCGGTCTCGGGATGGGCGTGGATATCGCGGCGAACCTCGATCAAATGCTCCTCTTGCTGCGATGAAAGCTGCTGTACGAGCGCATTGAGATCATTGACGTGCGAATTCATCTTGCTGGTATCCCGGAGAGCCTGTGGAGAAGAACGCTTTGCCTTCATTCGGTGCGGCAAGCGACCTAACGGACATTGAGTATTTGAACGATTAGCCTCGAGCTGCTTGGAGAGCAACATTTCCAAGCCTTGATCCTGCAAATCCCCGATCATTCGCGGACACCGCAAGGCCAAGACGCCCCGATCTTCGCTCATTCCCCACTTTTTTCGCCGCGCTTCATCCGCAGGCTAGTCGGCATGACGAAACTGTTGCACGGTCGCAACGCCGGATGATCAATTCATAGACTGCCAAGGGCGTGTAACGCCCCGCCTATCATCCAGCCGGACGGCAGAGGCGCAATAAAATCAAGCAGAAAACATGTGAATTACAATCCACTTTTATTCGCGTCCGCACAAAAGTTTGCATCCATTCTAAATCACTGCCGTTGCAAGGTTTTTTCAGTCCGCCTATGGCAGGATCGGTGTTTGGGTAAAGCCCTTTGCCAGAGACCGATGACACGGGTGTGATTGATTGTCGACGCGAACTGACCGGGACAGGGGAACAGGACACGAGCGGGCGTGGAAACCGGCAGGTTTCGCGGCTCCCGTCGCGATATGCGTTGATTTCGGCTATTGGGTATCGTCAGGCTTGAGGAAGGAGGCGTCGTCATGTCCTCCGTCCTGAACACCATATTCGAGACGCAGCGGCGCTCCCTGCTGTGGAGCGTGATGCGGATTGTGCGCGATCCGCAGACGGCCGAGGATCTCGCGCAGGAGACCTATGTCAGGGCGCGGCGGGCAGCGGATAACGGCCCGATCGAGCATGTCGAGGCCTTCCTGCACCAGACAGCCCGTAATCTTGCGCTAGATCATCTGCGCCGCAAGAACACCCGCACCAACGTCGAGGCCGAGGGCGTCGATGAAGCGACCGTCGCCGCCATTGCCGCCGATATCCCCTCCATCGAGGATGCGATCATCGAGCGCGAGAGGCTATGCTGGTTTAAAAAGGCGCTTTCCGGACTTCCTGAGCGGGCGCAAACGATCATGGTTCTCAGCCGCCTGGAGGAATGGCCGAACGTTCGCATCGCCGATCATCTTGGCGTCTCCGAGCGGACGGTGTTCAATGATCTGAAGCTCGCCATGGGGCATTGCCGGGACGCGCTTGCGCGGCTCGACAAGAAGTGATCCCCTGATGGTAATGACATCTATCACGTTGCGGGGTTTAACCCTTCCCGTCACTGGCTTGCGAGACATCGTATGCCCGAGGGAAACCTTTTTTGCCGGGTTTCAGATTACCGAACGTCTAGGTTATAGGGACCCGCGATGCACTGAAGATGGGATGGCCTGAGTGGGACGGAACGGCACGGACAATGAGGACGAGACGGGCGAAGGCTACGTTCACGACGATCCGATCGCCGATGCGGCGCTCGAGTGGTTCGCCCGCCTGCGCAACGCCGAACCCGACGCCCGCACCATGCGTGATTTTCAAGCCTGGCTCGATCACAACACGCGACACGCGGAGGAGTTTCACGCCCTTGAGGCAATGTGGGGCTCAAGCGCCTTTGCAAAAGCGGTCGCCTCTCTCCCGATGGCGGAAAGCGCCGCCAAGCAGACCGCCGCGTCGCGGCGGCAGGGGTTGCGCTGGCTTCCGCGCCTTGCGGCCGCGGCTGCGGTGGTATTGGCCGTGCTGGGTGCCTGGCAATATCCGAAACTGATGCTGGCCTGGCAGGCCGACTACATCACAGCGACCGGCGATCAATCCACGATCCACCTCCCCGACGGCTCGACCATGATCCTCAACACGGCGTCGGCCGTTGCGTTCGATTTCCAGAACGGCCAGCGCACAGTGCGGCTGCTCAAGGGCGAGGCCTTCTTCGACGTGCAGCACGATGCGTCCCATCCCTTCAGGGTGACCGGCCATTTCGGCGAAGTCGAAGTCACCGGCACGGCGTTTTCGGTACGGGCCGATGACGACTCCGACGATGTCGTGCTGGAACGCGGTCATGTCGAAGTCACCTGTCTTTGCAATGCGGCCGAGCAGGTCAGGCTGGAGCCCGACGAGGCGGTAACGGCGACAGCCACGTCATTGTCGGCGGTGCGAAAAACCGATCCGTCCCGCGCGCTCGCCTGGCGCGATGGACGCGTCATCTTCGACGATCAGCCGCTTGGAACCGTGCTCAACGAGCTGCGCCGCTATTACGGCGGCACGATCATTGTTGCCGACAGCCGCATCAGCCGCCTGATCGTTACCGGCAACTATCGTCTCGACAGTATCGAAGGCGCCATTCGCACCCTGGCGGATGCGGCGGGCGTGGGAATGACCCGGATTCCAGGCGGAATCATAATCTTGCGATAATCCCTCAACTTTTTTTGCCGGTTCCGCATCTCCACCACGTCTAGGTATTGAAGGGTGACGGTTGCGCACGGTGCGGTCCGAACCCTCTGGGGCCAGAAGGGATTATCGGCAAGATGAGAATGGGGCGGACGTCATCGCATGGGCAGCAGATCAGGAAACATGGGAACGAGCGCATTCTGGCGCGGGCACTTCTGGCATCGACACTTTTAAGCTGCCTCAGTGTCACTTCCGTATTGCCCGCCATGGGGCAGCAAGCGCGTCCGGCCGCCACGCAGGCGATGAATTTCCAGATCCCGGCGCAGCCGCTCGACGCGGCCATCAGCGCCTTCATTCGCGCAACCGGCTGGCAGATCAGCTATTCCTCGGCAATCGCACGCGGCGAGACATCCGGTGCTGCGATCGGGTCGATGACGCCGACGCAGGCCTTGCAGCGCCTCGTTGCCGGCACCGGCATCGTCGTTCGCGTCGGCGCACCCGGCTCGGCCGCCCTCGTCGATCCCACCACCACGGCAGCGAGCGGAATGGCGGCCGATGGCTCAACCGTGCTCGCGCCGATCACCGTGACCGGCCAGGATGGCGCTTTCGGCCCGACCAACGGCTATATCGCGCAGAATGCCCTAACGGGAACCAAGACCGGCACGCCCTTGATCGAAACGCCGCAATCGGTCTCCGTCGTTACGCGCAAGCAGATGGAAGACCAGAACTCGAAGACCGTTTCGGAGGCACTGCGCTACACGCCGGGTGTCGCCGCCGAGACGCGTACCGGGCGCTATGACTATCCGAACATCCGCGGTTTCGGTACGCCGGGCGGCTCCGAGGCGAATTGGGTCGGGCTCATGGATGGGCTGCGCATGCCGCGCGGCATCTACTACATCGCGCCGTCGATCGACCCCTATATGCTGGAGCGGGTCGAGGTGCTGAAAGGCCCCTCCTCCATCCTTTACGGCGCCGTCAATCCGGGCGGCGTGGTCAACCTCTGGAGCAAGCGCCCGACGGAAGAGCCCCTGCACGAGGTCGACCTGCAATACGGCACCTTCAACCGCAAACAGATCGGCTTCGACTTCAGCGGTCCGGTCAACAACGACAACACGGTACTCTATCGCCTGACCGGCGTTGCGCGCGACGCGGATTCTCAGGTCGATTTCGCCAAAGATCAGCGCCTCTCGATCTCTCCGGCGGTGACATGGCAGCCAGACGGCGACACCAAGCTGACTATTCTCGGCAATGCCCAGCGCGATCCGAATGCCGGGAATTTCAACTACCTCCCCTATGTCGGCACGGTGAAGTCGGCATCCTGGGGCAAGCTGTCGCGCAACTTCACCGAGGCCGATCCGAATTTCGACCAGTCGCAGCGGTCGCAATATTCGATCGGCTATGAGTTCGAGCATCGCTTCAACGACATCTGGACCGTGCGGCAGAACCTGCGCTTCATGCACGCCGACTATGATTACAAATCGGTCTTCCAGAATGGATGGCTGACGCCGACCCAGCTGTCGCGCATGTCGATCCATTCGGTCGAATCCTTCGATGGTCTCGCCATCGACAACCAGGCCCAGGCCGAGTTTTTGACGGGCGAGATCCGGCACACCGCGCTGTTCGGGCTGGACTATCGCCGCAACAATGCCGACGTGAAGATGGGCTATGGGGCAGTCGATCCGCTCGACGTGCTCAATCCGGTCTACTACCAGACCATCGCATCGCCGAGCCTCGATTATGTGACCAGCCAGAAGCTCAACCAGACCGGCGTTTACGTTCAGGACCAGATGAAGCTGGGCAACCTGTCGCTGTTGACGGGTATCCGTGGCGATTGGGTCGACGCCGAGACCCGCAACAATTATGCGCCGGCTTACGTGCCCCAGTCGGACAAGGCTTTCTCCTGGCGCACGGCGCTTATGTATAATTTCGACAATGGCATCGCACCCTATGCCAGCTATTCGACGTCCTTCGAGCCGGTGCTCGGCACGGACTGGTCCGGCAATCCGTTCAAGCCGACCAAGGGCGAGCAATATGAAGTCGGCGTCAAATATCAGCCGGATGGCTGGGAAAGCTTCCTCACGGCATCGCTGTTCGACATCACTCAGCGGAACGTAAAGACGGCGGACCCGGATACTTCGCATCCTTATGCCTCCGTGCAGACGGGCGAGGTCCGGTCGCGCGGCGTCGAGCTGGAGGCTCATGTCAACGTCAACGACAATCTGAGTCTGATCGCCTCCTACTCCCATATCGATATCAAGAATACCGAGGACACGACCTATCAGGGCAAGCGTCCTTATGGCGTGCCAAGCAACCTCGCCTCGCTCTGGGCCAACTACGAATTCGACGACGGCACGTTGGACGGCCTCAGCCTCGGAGCTGGTGTCCGCTACGTCGGTTCATCCTATGGCGATGCCGCCAACAGCTTGAAGGTTCCCTCCTACACGCTGGTGGACGCTGCCCTGCGCTATGACTTCGGCAAACTGAACCCCGACATGAAAAACCTGCAACTGTCGGTCAATGCGACCAACTTGTTCAACAAGACCTTCGTATCATCATGCTGGAGCGAGACTTCGTGCTTCTACGGCAACGGCCGGACGATTACCGCCAACCTCAAATACCGGTGGTAATGCGAATGCTCGGGCTGAACCTCCTGCTTCGAACAACGGTAGTATGCCGCGCGCGTCTCATCGCACGCGGCATACTGATCATTGTCACTTACGCCGCGATCGTCTGCGGTGCACAGGCGGCAAACGCACAGCCCGCGACCTTCACCGACATCGCCGGACGGACCATCGAACTGTCCCATCCGGCCCGCCGCGTCATCCTCGCCGATGGCCAGTTGCTAACCGCCCTGGCCTTGCTCGAGTCCGATCCGACTGAACAAGTCGTCGGTTGGGCGGATAATTTCGTTCGGTTCGATCCATCGACTTATGGCCAATACAGGCGGCGCTTTCCCCGTATGGCGGACATCTCGGTCGTTGGCGGGACGACCGCCGATGCGTTCTCCGTCGAAAAGGCGCTGAGCCTTCGGCCGGACCTCGTCATCGTCCCGCTCTGGTTCGGCACGTCCAGCACCATGGAGACGCAGTTGAACGCGGCTGGCGTCGCCGTCGCCTATGTCGATTTCTTCAACGACCCGATCAAGAATACCGCCGCCAGCATGCGGATTCTTGGCAAGGCGCTCGGGCAGGAAGGCCGTGCCGAGGCCTATATCGATTTCTACGAAAGCCATATGCGGCGGATTTCCGAGCGATTGGCCGGTGCCGACATCACCAGGCCCAAGGTCTTCCTGCATGCCCGCGCCGGTGGCTGGGAATGCTGTTGGTCGGCAGGCGGCAAGGTCGGCGAATTCATCGAGTTCGCCGGTGGCGAGAACATCGCGAAATCGGTCGTCAAGGGCGCGACTGGCCAGCTCAGCCTCGAATATGTCCTGTCGCAGGACCCGGATATCTATATCGCCGCCGGCGGAGCCGATCTTCCCGGCAGCGGCGGCTTCATGATCGGTCCCGGCGCTTCCGCGGAGCTTGTTCATTCCGCGCTGAAGGATGCGGCACAAGAGCCGGGGATCGGCACGCTCTCGGCTTTCGCAAAGGGCCGCGCGCATGCGCTTTGGCTCTTCTTCTTCCATTCCCCAACCAATGTGCTTGCGGTCGAGGCGATGGCGAAGTGGTTTCATCCGGATCTGTTCGCCGATATCGACCCGCAGAAAACGCTGGCGGAGATCAACGAAAAATTTCTCGCGGTTCCGATGCAAGGAACCTACTGGGCCGATCTTCTCGATCCGTGACCCCTCTCCCACCGAAACGGAGATCCCACCATCGCTCCGCCTCGGCATCGCCAACTCAGGACACACCGCCTCATGACAAAGCTGACATCCCGCGCCGAAGTCGCCCTGCCCACGCCGAAGCAATATCTCGCCGAAGTCTTCGAACATTTCGCCGAGGAAGTGCCCACCACCCTTTCGGGGGCGATGGGAAGCGCCGTGTTCCCCTGGGGGATCGGCACGATGGAGGTCACCGATCAGGGCCTGCGTCTCTACGCGGAAGCTGGAGACCTGCCATCACTCGCGACTGTCAGGGATGTGATGGCGAGCCACCTTGAGGAATTCGCCTGGCGCGAGAAGCCGGATATTCGCTGGAACGGCGATGGCTGCGACAGCAGCGTCGTTCCCAATCTGCGGATCATGACGGTCGCGACCATGACCGACCTGACGGCGCGCATGCGCCGCATCACGCTGAAGGGCGAGAACCTCGATTGGTTCACCACTGGCGATCCTCATATCTGGTTGCTGTTTCCCCCGGCCGACCTTGAGGTTCCCGAATGGCCGGTTCTCGGCCCGAACGGACGCCCGGCCTGGCCGCCCTACGGCAAGCGGCCGACGACCCGCACCTATACGATCCGGCGCATCGATGTTGCCGCCGGCGAGATCGATGTCGACTTTGTGCTGCATGGCGACCAGGGCGTCGCGAGTGCCTGGGCCGAGACGGCGCGTGCCGGCGATGTCATCGGCATGATGGGTCCCGGCGGCGGCAGCATGCCGGCGATGGATTGGTGCCTGCTCGCCGGCGACGAGACGGCCATCCCTGCGATTGCCCGCATGCTCGAGGCTCTGCCTGAGACGGCACAGGGCATTGTCCTGATCGAGGTGGCAGACAAGGGCGAAGAACAGACGCTTTTAGGCCCGGCCGGCATCGATATCAGATGGCTTCATAGAAACGGCGAGGCCGCCGGACGTTCACGATTGCTCGAAGGGGCCGTGAAGGCCATCCGGCCGCCGAGTGACGTATCGTTCGGCCTGTGGGCCGGAGCGGAATCAGCGACGGCGCGGGCGCTTAGGACCTATTGGCGGAGGGATCTCGGCCTCTCACGCACAAACACGCGCGCCGTCAGTTTTTGGAAGCTGGGCTTCAGCGAAAGCGATCATCAACGGCCACACGATTGATGTGGCCGCCACGCATCATTGCAAGCCACGTTGGCCACGATCGGGTTCATGCCACTCGGCAAGCCGATCTCCGCCTTGCCGCGCAATGTCTTCGCGCTCTTCAGCCTATGCGCTGCATCCTGCAGCAGGTTCGTCATCCCGGTCAGAGACACCTGATCCGCGCGCATTACCTGCCGGATCAACGGATCGTTGAGAACATCGGCTATCGTCAATTCTTTATAAGTCATGGCTACCTCCTGTTCACTAGACACAGAGATAACCGGTCTAATTAGCAGCGTGATGTCAAAAGCCGGACCAAAACAAGGCAATCGGTTCGTTTTTGTTACAGTTTGTCGCAAGCGGCGTCGCGGTGATACATCGATACATTCAGTCGACGGTTTCGTCGTGCACCGTTCGTCAGAGCTGTTCAAGCCGGCAGACCGCCCCGCAAGACGCAACATATCGCAACAAATCAGAACAAAACTTTACAGCCAGTGCGTGTACCCTGGCAGGATTATGGCCCCCGCAAATCCATCAGATTCATCCTCAGCAATCGAACGTCCAATGTATTCAGATCACGCAACACGAGACCAACGCCTCGCATGGCATGCAGATCTCCTCGGCCAGCTTGCCAATCCGAGCAGGCTGCAGGTTTGCATTTTTCTGTCGGATCGCGAAGAGGACGTAAATAGCCTGGCCCGGAAGATCGGCATATCCCAGCCGGCCCTAAGCCGGCATTTGGCGCGCCTTCATCGATCGGGAATCATCAAATTTCGCAGCCACGCCCAATTCAGATACTATTCCTGCGATCATCCGGACGTACTCGAACTGCTGAAGACCCTGACGGAGCTTTACAGTCCCGACCTGAGTTAGGACAAAATGCCATCCCTCAGCAAAACGCCGAAGGCTTTGTGAGCTTCAGACGGACAAGGCCCCGCGCAGTCAATGTACGCGTGGCCAATTCCGTTATCTGAGGCAGGCAAGGCCGCTTGGCTTACTGCAGCTGCTCGAGAAGCGCATCGGCACCCTTCTCGATCCCGATCTTGGAGCCCTTCAAGCGTGAGAAGGTTGCACCAGCGTTCATTGCATTCGGATATTGCTTGGCGACATAGGCGGAGAGCAGGCGATTGCTCGGCGCATCGTAGATTTCCACGGCATAGTTCACCGAGCCCGCCATCGTCCCTTCGCGACCGCGAACCGCCTGAACGGCGTTGATCGCGTTGCCGCCGACATCAAGATGCGAGAACGGTCCAAGGACCGGGGTGGTATCCTTGGCGCCTGTCAGCGTCAGATGGAGCCGAAGTGTACCGGGGCCGGGATTGTTGACGACGGCGAAGCGCGTCCGCAGCTTTTGCGTGAATTGATCCTGCATGTAACCGGCAAGGACTGATTTGTCTTCGTCGGCGATCTTCACGAACTGGTTGTCTGGACCGTTGTAGACAGTGACGGGATCGACGATGATCTTGTTGTACTGCCTCCAGTCGACATTGCCCTTATACCGATACGGTACGCGGCCGCCCTTGTCGTCCGGGTTCGGCTGAAGCTGCGGTGCCGAGGCCAGGCCCGCGTAAACGGTGGGGTCGGCAGTGGTGCATCCCGCAATGGTCGCACACAGGGCGATCAGCGCGACACTGGTGGTGGGTGTTCTCAGCAAAGATTTGGCTCCTGGAAAATATGGCAGAGTGTTGCCAGAGCCAGTTCTATTGAATCGGTGTGTTGCGGTGTTTTCTTTAATATATGGAAATGTTCGCGAAGATGATGGCGGGACTTAAAGAGTCTGTTGCCAACCGAAGGTTGGGTAGCCGTTCCATTATCCGCAAGAATGAAAACTCAGCCTGGCGACGGGACCTTCTTTGGATCACCCGCAAGGCGCCCCATCGCCTCGTCCTGAGTTGGCGGCAGGGTGATCTCGACGATCAGGCCATTGGGCTTGCGGTCGAGCAGCTTGAGCGTCCCGCCATGCCCCTTTCTGACGATACCCTCGGCGGTCGGAAGGCCAAGGCCGAAGCCGCCGCCCATTCCCGTCGTCCGGGCTTTGTCCGCCTTGAAGAAGGGCTCCAGAGCCCGTACTTTGAGTGCATCCGTCAAGCCAGGGCCATTGTCGCTCACCTTGATCAAAACCCCGCCATTGCTGGCGCTTTGCAACTCGATCTCAATCTCGGTCGCATAGCGGGAGGCATTCTCGACCACATTGGTAATCGCTCTGGTAATGGCTTGCGGCTTGCAGATGCAGGTAAGCCGGCGGGGGCCTTTGAAGCCCACCTCGATGCCGGTGTCCGAAAAGTCGGTCGCGATCGTCTGAAGCAGGCTTGAAATATCCACCTTGCGCGAAGGCACGCTATGGGAGGCGTTTGTCAGAAACGTCAGGCTCTCATCGATCATCGAACCCAGGGTGGCGATATCGGCCAGCATCTGACGCTGAAGCTCCGGCTGCTCGCAGCGCTCGGCGCGCATCCGCAGACGGGTCAGCGGTGTTCTCAGATCATGACTGATGGAACTGAGCATGCGCGTGCGACTGTCGACCATTTCCAATATTCGGCTTCGCATCACGTTGAGCGAGGCGGCCAGGCTTCTCATTTCCGAGGCGCCGTCAGCCACGAACGGCTTTTCCAGGCTGTCGTCCATGCTGGCACGCTCGGCGGCGGCGGCGAACCGGACCACCGGCCGGGTAATGAGCCAGCTGCTGAAATAGGCCATGAGCGCCAGCGGAATGACGATCTTCAAAATCCCGCTCGCCATGGCTGGGAAAAGCCATAGATAATTGGGGAAGACAGGCAAGTGGAAAACCAGCGCGCGATCGGCATCGACCTTGACGGTCAGGACATTCCCCACCGACTGATCCGCGAATGCATTCTCAACTGACTTGAAAACATTGGTTTCGAGCAGCGCTCTAGCCCGCTCGACGATCTCGCTCGACGCAGCAATAGCTTCCTGTTGCGGCGGGATTTGACTTGCCGGCATTTTCTCCGCGGAAATCCCGAGGGTTGCGGCGAACTTTAAGGCAGCATCTTCCTCATCGGGCGAATGCGCCTGTCGATACCGATCCAGCACTCTTTCAATTCGTCCCGCCAACAAGCCGATCGCAACGCCCTTGTCATGCCGGCCGTAGATAAACGGCTCGGAAAGCGTCGCCACGACGGAAACGAGGATGATCAGCAACGTCGCCAATACGAGTATCTGTGTTCGTATGGAGGCGGTGCGAAGGCCCTTCACGGCAGACGCTCCACCTTGGAAGCAAACAGATAGCCGCCAAGACGCACCGTCTTGATGAAGGTTGGATCCTTGAGGTTGGGCTCGATCTTCTGGCGGACGCGGCTGATATGGGCATCGATGCTGCGTTCGACCGGGCCGGCCGATCCGGCATGCGTCATGGACAGAAGCTGTTCGCGCGTCAGCACCTTGTTCGGATTACTGCAAAACGCCCAAAGCAGATCGAACTCCGCCGTCGTCATGGAGACTTCGGCGCCTTCGGCGTCGAAGAGCTGCCGGCTTTTCGGATCGATGCGCCAACCCGCGAACGTCATCGGCGCGACGTCCTCCTCCGGTTGCTGGGAAAATGACGCCCGTCGCAGAATACTCTTGATGCGGGCCATCAGTTCACGGGAGTTGAAGGGCTTGGTGACATAATCGTCGGCACCGAGCTCGAGGCCCAGGATGCGGTCGACATCCTCCCGCAACGCGGTCAGCATCAGGATCGGAATCGATCGGGACGAGCGCAATCGCCGGCAGATGCTGAAGCCGTCCTCGCCAGGAAGCATGCCGTCGAGGACGATCAGGTCGAACTTGTGGCGTGCCAGCAAGCGATCCATCTCTCCGCCGCTTGCCGCCGACGTCGCCTCGAAACCATTGCTCTTCACCAGTTCGACCAGCATATGCGCTATGTCGGTATCGTCTTCGACGATCAGAATATGAGGTTGGTCGAACATTGCCATTTCGGAGGCCATCGCCTTCGTTTGAGTGCCCATCGCACGGTCTATCGCGCGCGAAATTATCTCACCTGGATACGAATATGTCACGCTGATGCTTCCATGACCTGTGCCAATCGAAAAGGAGTGCCGTTACCGCGAAGCAATGTCGCCCTAAGACGACATTGGTGGTGGCGCTCACATCGGCACCGGGCAGGCAGAGCAGGACCTGGGTCCTGCCGTCGGATTTTTGTGACACGATCATATTCCAGAGATTGGGGTTCCCCTAGAATAGCAAGACGAGTGCAATGCTGTGTTCGATAATATTGAGATATGTTGCGATCGGATATTGCAGAATATCCGCGCAATGATTCGAAAATCGGGAGGATAAAGTGGCATTCCAAGGAAGTTGTCACTGCGGAAAAGTGGCGTTCACGGTTGACGCCGATCTGCCGGGTCAGGCCCTTAGCTGTAACTGCTCATATTGCCGCCGCAAGGGCATGTTGCTTGCCTTTTTCCCAACGGAAAAATTCACATTGGACGGCGGCGAGGACTCACTCCGCAGCTATAAATTCAATACCCACCGGATCGATCATCAATTTTGCGTCGATTGCGGCACGCAGCCATTCTCTATGGCCACGAGCCCCGATGGCACACCCACGCGGGCGGTCAACCTGCGCTGCGTCCCGGCTCTCGATTTGAATTCCCTGGAAATTCAGTACTATAACGGCGCCGACAAGTAGGCGGTCAGCGCCGGCCACTGCCGCCTATGTCCGCTTTACAGAAAACTCGCCTCGAACAGCTCGCGGGTATAGGCATCATGCGTTATGCCCGCCTGCAGATCCGCCTTGGTCAGCTCATCGACAAAAGTGCCGCCCTTCATAATCAGCACCCGGTCGCACATATGTGCGATGACGGCCAGATCGTGGCTGACGAGGACATAGGTCAGGGAGCGCTCGTCACGCTGATCGGCCAGGAGATTGAGGATTTCGGCCTGGATCGAGACGTCGAGCGCCGAGGTCGGCTCGTCGAGCAGCAGGATTGGCGGTGACAGGATCAGCGCGCGGGCAATCGCGACGCGCTGGCGCTGACCGCCGGAAAGTTCATGAGGGTAGCGGTTGGCAAAGGCTGGCTGCAGGCCGACCTGCCGCAATGCCTTGTCCACCTTCGTCCAGACATCACCATGCCCCATCGCTCTCAATGGCTCCGCCAGGGCTGTGCCGATGCGGTGCCGGGGATGCAGCGAGCCATAGGGGTCCTGAAACACCATCTGGGCATGCCGCAATTCATCGCGCGTCCGGATCTTACCGACCGTTTTGCCGGCGAGCCCGATGTCGCCGGACCATCCTTTTTCCATGCCGGAGAGGCAACGCAGCACCGTCGACTTGCCGCATCCGGATTCACCGACGATACCGAGTGTCTCCCCCTTCCCGACGTCGAAGCTCACCCGTCGGACGACATGGTTCTCGCTCTTGCCGGAGGTAAAGACGACATCAAGATCACGCACGCTAATCATCGGCTGGTCTCCAGATCAAGCTTCGCCCTGTCGAGCACCGCCAGACGGCGTACCGGATTGTGCGGATCCGGCAACGCGGACATCAGGCCGCGCGTATAGGGATGCTGGGCATCTTCCAGGCGCGTCAGAGTTTCAACGATGCGGCCGGAATACATGACGATGATGCGTTCGCAGAAGGCAGCGACCATCCGGATATCATGGCTGATGAGCAGCAACCCGGAATTGTTCTCGCGGACAAGTTCATCGAGCAAGGTAAGCACGTCCCTGCGAACGCTGACATCGAGTGCGGACGTCGGTTCGTCGGCGATCACCAGCTTCGGCTTGGCCAGAAGCATCATCGCGATCATCACGCGCTGACCCATACCGCCCGAGATCTGATGTGGGTAAAGCGCCATGACGCGCTCCGGATCGCTGATGCGGACGCGCTCGAGCATGGCCTGTGCTGCGTCGCGCGCCTTGCTGCCGCGCAGGCCCATATGAAGCCGCGCCGCCTCGGCGATCTGCTTGCCGACGGTCAGTACCGGATTGAGGGAGTAGCGCGGGTCCTGCATGATCAGCGCGATATCCTTGCCGCGCAAGGCGCCCATCTGGCGCTCCGTCCTGTCGAGCAGGGAGACGCCATCCAGATCCATGCGTTCGGCCGCAACGCTCGCGCTTGGCGGCAGTAGGCGCATGATCGCACGCCCTGTCGTCGATTTGCCGGAGCCGGATTCGCCGACGATCCCGACGCGTTCGCGCCCGACATCGAAGCTGACATTGGAGACGGCCGCCAGAGAATTGCGTCCAAACCGGACGTTCAGCCCTTTGACGGAGAGGACGGGATGGAGATCACGATCTTGCATGGCGGGGATCCAGAATATCGCGCAGGGTGTCGCCGACAATGTTGAAGGCCAGGCTTGCCAGAAGGATCGCGATGCCGGGCATGACGGCGACCCACCAGAAATCAAGCATGTATTTGCGTCCGTTGGAAATCATCGCGCCCCATTCGGGCGCCGGCGGCTGGGCGCCGAGTCCGAGGAAGCCGAGCGACGCTGCCGTCAGGATGATGCCGGCCATGTTGAGCGTCAGACGCACGATCACCGAGGGGATGCACATCGGTGCAATATAGAAGAACAGGATGCGGAGCCGGGAGGCGCCATAGAGCCGCGCCGCGGCGACATAGTCGGTATTCCTGACGACGAGCGCTTCGGCGCGCGCCAGTCTCGCAATCGGCGGCCACGCCGTCAGCGAGATGGCAATGATCGCCGTCGTAAGGCCGGCACCGAGAGCCGCGGCAAAAGCCAGCGCCAGGATCAGCGACGGAAAGGACAGCACGATATCGGTGGCGCGCATCAGGAGCGCGTCGACGCGGCCGCCGAAGAAGCCGGCGACGACACCAATCACAAGGCCGATCGGCCCGACGATCACGGAAATCGACAGCACCGTCTGGATGGTGATGCGTGTACCGAAAATCAGCCGGCTGAGGATATCGCGGCCGAATTCGTCGGTGCCAGCCAGATGCGCAAGGCTCGGCGGTTGCAGTGCGTTGGAAAGCACCTGCACGTTCGGATCATAAGGCGCCAGAAGCGGCGCGAAGATCGCGATCAGGCAAAGCAGGCCAAGGATGATGAAGCCCACGAGACCAAGCGGCTCATGCGTCAGCTTGCCGCCGGCGCGTTTCAGCGATCTTGCCATACGGCTCAACATATTCGGCGGGCGAACGGTCACGTCCGCATGGATCGCATCACTCATCGAGCGGCCTCCCTGGTGCGCGGATCGAAGACCGCATAGGCGATATCCGCTAGGAAATTCAAAAGCATGAAGAAGAATCCGACAATGATGGTCGCGGCAAGAATGGCGTTCATGTCGCCGATCATCAGCGCGTTCGTCATGTACTGGCCGATACCCGGCCAGGAGAAGACGATTTCGGTCACCACCGCGCCCTCAAGGAGCCCACCATAGGAAATGGCGAGAATGGTGATGAGCTGCACGGCGATATTTGGGAGAACATGACCGATGATGGTTTGGGCCGGGCTGACGCCCTTGGCACGAGCCGCGATCACATAATCCTGACTGAGTTGCTCCAGGGTGAAGCTGCGGGTCATGCGCGTGATATAGGCCACCGCCGCATAGGCTAGGATGAAGGCCGGCAGGATGATGTGGCTGAGCGCATTCCAGAAGATATCCGTCTCGCCCTGCAGGAGACTGTCCACCAACAGCAGACCGGTTCGCGGCGTAACGATGCCCTCATAATAGACATCGACCCGGCCGGGACCGCCGACCCAGTTGAGGCCCGCATAGAAAACGACAAGCCCGACGATCCCGAACCAGAAGACCGGAATAGAGTGACCGACGAGAGAGACGACGCGGGCGATCTTGTCGATGAGCCGATCACGGAATAACGCCGCGACGAGGCCGAGCGGAACACCGACGAAGGTCGAGATGATGACGGCAAACGTTGCAAGCTCGAATGTCGCGGGAAAGGCCTGCGCGAGATCCGCAGAGACGGGGTTTCCCGTCAGGATCGCCGTGCCGAAATCGCCATGGGCGAGGCCCTTCAGGTAGATGAAGAATTGCTCGTAAAGGGGAAGATCCAGTCCAAGTCGCTGGCGCATCGCCGCATAGGCGGCGGGATCGGCCAGTTCGCCAACGATCGCCCCCACCGGATCGGCCGGCAGGACGCGGCCGATCACGAAGGTGACACATAGGAGGATGAACAGGCTGACGATCAGATGCGCGATACGTCGGCCGAATTCGGCTACGGATAGTTCCTTCATGATCGGCTGCTTTCGATTGCTTATTCGGCCTCAGCCTTGGTCACATTTTCAAGACGGGTCATCTGGTTGGGATGGCCGAGATAGCCCTTGACTCTGCCGGAAAGAACCAGCGGTTCGAACCGTTCGAAGAGCGGCAGCAGTGCCGGCTTCAGGTCGACGAACATCTGCTGCATCTGCCCATAGAGTTCGGCTCGTTTCTTGGCATCGGGCTCAACGGAGGTTTTCTGAGCGAGTGCCGTAAGCTCCGGAATATCCCAGGCCGAACGCCAGGCGAAGTTGCCGGCATTGTTGGCTTCAAGCCTATTGTCGGGGTTGTTGGCGAAATCGTCCATCGAGCCGAGAACGTTCGGCATGAGCGCGCTCGTCTGCGGCAGCAACAGGTCGAAGTTGCGCGAACGGTGAGCGGCGATGATTTCAGAACCATTGCCCTGCTGGATCTCGACCTTGATGCCGATCTGGCCAAGTGAAGCCTGAATGGCGGTCGCCAGATCGATGCGCGGCGTCTGCGAGATCGTCTTCAGCGTCAGTGAAAAGCCGTCCTTGAAACCCGCCTCGGCCAGCAATTGCTTAGCCTTGTCGACATCAAGGTGCCAATCCGGGTTGGGCATCGCATATTCGAAATTCTCCGGAACGGGGATATTCCTTGCCCGCCCGTATGGCCCCATGATGGTCTTCTCGATGCCCTTGTAGTCGATGCCATAGGCAATGGCTTCACGGACCTTGGGGTTGGCGAGATACTGATTGCCGGCGTTCATCGCCAGCACATAGAAGCCGCCCGTCGGCACACGCTGGATGACGAAATTGCTCTTGTTCTCGAAGGTTTCGAGATCGGACTTGGAGAGCGCATTGCCGATATCGATATCGCCGCGGTCCAGCATCAGCCGCTCGACCTGGCTTTCCGGCACATGTCGGATAATGACGCGGCGCATCTTCGGCGCTCCGCCGACATAGGCCTTGTTGGCGTCCAGGAGGACGATCTCGTTCGGGGTCCATTTGTTCAGCGTGAACGGCCCGGAACCGGCCGAATGGGTGCGCAGCCAGGCATTTCCGGAATCGCCGTCGACAACATGCTTCTGCACCTCAACACTGTCGACGATGCTCGAAACGCCCAGCGCCAACCGATAGAGCAGGCCTTCGGTGGTCACCTTGTCCGTCAGGTCAATACGCACCGTCTTGGCATCGACCGCATGAATTTGCTCGGCGATCGTCTCGGTGGAATAGCCGATACGCTTGAAATAGGAGGAGCCCGACTGGTTGAGCTTCAGCAGCCGGGTCAGCGAAAAGACGACGTCGTTGGCGGTAACCGGATTGCCGGAAACAAAGGAGGCATCGCGCAATTTGAGGGTCAGCGACTTGCCGTCATCCGTCCAGCTCTCGGCGAGCTGCGGCACGATCTTGCCGTCCGCCGTCGTCGCGACAAGCCGGTCATAGAGGTTGGCAAGGATTTCGAGTGCCTTGGGTTCGGTAGCCTGCTGCGGATCGAGGGAAAGCACCTGCGCCAGCGACGTGCCGATCACCAATTGATCTTTGGGCGTGGCGGCCTGAAGCTGTGGCGCCATCAGCGTCAGCATGCCGATTGCAGCGCCAATAAACATCGCCTTCGAAAAGTGCTTCATTATGCCTCCTCCCTGGATTAATATAGAATACGTATTATGTCGTCCGTATGTCGTATGATGATTTATCGAAGATCGACAGGGTTTGCAAGACCGCACGGATGGCTTGATGCAAATGAACCGGGGGACCAGGAATGACAACACTTAGCCGGGGCCGGCAAAGACTGGCACAACAAGTCATCGATCAGCTGCGCGCTCAGATCGAGACCGGCAAGCTTCGCACGGGCGACCAGCTGCCGACGGAGCCTCAGCTTGAGGCGACATTCGGCGTCAGCCGCACGGTCGTGCGCGAAGCGATCGCCGATCTCCGCGCCGCCGGTCTCGTCAAGCCGATCCAGGGCAAGGGCGTGTTTGTTGCCGACCTCGCTGAACGCCCCGGATTGTCGCTAACGCCGGTGGAGATCAAGAGCATCCCGGAAACCCTGGAATTGCTGGAGTTTCGCATGGCAGCCGAAGGCGAAGCAGCCGCAATCGCCGCCTATCGCCGCACGGCAGAGCAAGAGGCAGCGATTCGCACCGCCAACCGGAAAATGGCTGCTCTCATCGAGCTGGGCCAGCCGACCGTCGAGGCGGATTACGAATTCCACATGGCAATCGCAGCCGCCACGAACAACCGGTTCTATGTCGATGTTCTCCGGCATTTCGGTGCACGGACCATCCCCCGCAGGCAATTTCCGAACTTACCCGAAGCCAATGATCCCGCCTATCTCGCCAAGGTCCACGCCGAGCACGGTGAGATCCTGGCGGCGATCGCCGAACAGGATCCGGAGCGTGCACGCCAGGCGATGCGGGCGCATATGCTCGCGAGCCAAAGACGCTATCGGATGCTCGCCGAGCAGCAATAGCCCTCGACACCTCACGAGATTCATATTATGTCATATGACATCAAACAATCTCATGGGAGAACGCTCAGTGTATGTAGGAACACAGGTCGGCGCGCGGGACGATGATGATTACCGCGTTTTCGCGCAATTGGGGCTGAAGCATATTTGTGCCGACCCGCCCGGAAAGCCCGAGAGCTGGACGCTCTCCGATCTGGAACGTCTCCGCGACAAAGTCGAAAGCTATGGGCTCATCCTGGACATGATCCAGTTGCCCCTGCCTTCCAACCCGATCGAGCAGGCCTCCTATCCCGACATTCTGCTTGCCGGCCCCGAACGCGACCGGCAGATCGATGCCGTGTGCAAGCTGATCGAGGATGTCGCAGCCGCCGGGATTCCGGCCGCGAAATACAATCTCAACCTGATCGGCATCCCCCGCACACCGGAAGAGCTGGGACGCGGCGGCTCGCTCAATGCCAGCTTCCGCTGGGACAAGGCGGATCACCAGGCAGCGCCCGGCCTTGCCGGTGTCCTGTCGGAAGACGAAAACTGGGAACGGATCGACTATTTCCTTGAGCGCGTCGTTCCCATTGCGGAGAGCAATCGCGTCCGCCTCGCCTGCCATCCGCATGACCCCTATACGCCGCCGGGCTATCGTGGCGTGACGCGTGTCCTCGGCACGGTGGAAGGCCTGAAGAAATTCGTGCTGATGCGCGAAAATCCCTATCACGGCCTGAACTTCTGCCAGGGCTCGATCGGCGAAATGCTCGACAATCCGCGCGAGGAAATCGACGACATCATTCGCTGGTTCGGCACGCGCGGAAAGATCTTCAACGTCCACTTCCGCAATATCCGCGGCGGCAAGCTGTCCTTCATGGAGACATTCCCGGACGAGGGTGACATGGACATGGTCCGCTCCACCCGGATCTATAAAGAGATCGGCTATCAATACATGCTGATGCCCGATCACGTACCGACCATCAGCGGCCGCGACCCGACCGGCGTCGCCTTCGCCTACTGCTATGGCTACATCGCCGCTCTCGTTCAGTCGCTCGAAGGCGCCTGAGAATCATTGCCCATACCAATCGATAATAGGATTCCAAGATGAACCCGCTTGAACTGAAAAAGGCTGTCGGCAGCGGTCTGCTGTCCTTCCCCGTTACTCATTTTGACAACGACCTGAAATTCGACGAGGCGAAATATCGCCGCCATGTCGAATGGCTGTCCGGCTATGATGCAGCCGCGCTCTTCGCAGCCGGCGGCACCGGGGAGTTCTTCTCCCTCAATCCCGCCGAAGTCCCGCAGGTCGTCCAGGCTGCAAAGGCAGTCGCCGGCAACACGCCGATCATTTCGGGAACCGGATACGGCACCTCGATCGCCGTCGAGATCGCCAAGTCGGCTGAAAAAGCTGGCGCTGATGGCCTGCTCCTGCTGCCGCCTTACCTAATGTTTGCTGAACAGGAAGGCTTGATTGCCCACGTCAAGGCGGTCTGCCAGTCCGTCGGCATCGGCGTCATCGTCTACAATCGTGACAATGCGATCCTCAACGCCGATAGCATCGCGCGGCTTACCGACGAATGCCCGAACCTCATCGGCTTCAAGGACGGCGTCGGCGATGTCGACAAGGTGATCGAGATTACCACCAAGCTTCAGGATCGCCTGGTCTATGTCGGCGGCATGCCGACCCATGAAGTCTATGCCCAGGCCTATTTCGCCGCCGGCGTCACGACCTATTCCTCCGCCGTCTTCAACTTCGTGCCCGCGCTCGCCCAGCGTTTCTACGGCGCACTGCGGACCGGCGATCAGGCAACCGTCGATGAGATCCTCAAGGGCTTCTTCTTCCCGTTCGTTGCGCTGCG
This sequence comes from Rhizobium rhizogenes NBRC 13257, assembly GCF_000696095.1. Classification (GTDB taxonomy): domain Bacteria; phylum Pseudomonadota; class Alphaproteobacteria; order Rhizobiales; family Rhizobiaceae; genus Rhizobium; species Rhizobium rhizogenes. The sequence continues at coordinate 349,977 of NZ_BAYX01000011.1, forward strand.
CAACCGGAAAAAGGGCTATGCGGTCTCGATCATCAAGGCCGGCCTGCGCGTGCTCGGACAGGATCCCGGCCCTGTGCGCCCGCCATTGACCGACCTGACGCCGGAGGAACTGGCAGCTCTCGCACAGATCATCGAGACAGCCAAGGCCGCGTAAATCATAGTCGCGTAGGAAATGATCGTCGGCAAAGCCGGCGATCAGTCTTTTGGTAGGAGGAGGAACACTCGTGGTTAGGTTATCATCTGGAATTTTCGCCTCGGTTATTGCCGCCTCGGCAATACTCACGGCGACCGACAGCGCGCTTGCGAGGACATTCGTCTACGTCTCTGCCGCGACCGACGGGAAGATCGACAGCTACAGCATGGACGAAAAGGCCGGCACACTGACGCCTAGCTCGACCTTCGACGCGGGCAAGATGGTCATGCCGATGACGGTTAGCCCGGACAAAAAGCATCTCTATGCCGTGGTCCGCGCGCAGCCCTACCGAGTGCTGACGCTGGCGATCGACCCTGCCACCGGCAAGCTCACGCAAGAGGCGATCGCAGCCCTGCCCGACAGCATGCCCTATGTGTCGACCGATCCATCCGGACGTCTGCTCTTTACCTCGTCCTATGGCGGCAACAAGATCGCCGTACTGCCGATCGGCGCCGATGGCCGCGTGACCGACGGCGCTCGCCAGATGATCCTGACCGGCCGCAACGCTCACTCGATCGTCAGCGACCCCTCCGGCAAATACGTCTTTGCGACCAATCTCGGCTCCGATGTCGTGCTTCAGTTCGTGCTCAATCCCGCGACCGGCATGCTGGAACCGAACACTCCGGCGCAGGTCGCCACCAAGCCGGGCTTCGGGCCTCGCCACATCATTTTCTCCCCGGACGGAAAATCGGTCTATGTCCTCACCGAACTCACCGGCCATGTCATTCATTATGCGCTAGACTCGGCCAAGGGGACGCTGAGCGAAGTCGAAAGCGTTGCGTCGGTTCCGGATGACACGGGGCTTTCTCCGGGCATAGCCCCGCCGGCCCCGCCAGCATTCAATGCTACGGCACCGGCAGCAGCAACTGTCGATGACGGCAAACCGAAGGTCTGGGCGGCCGATATCGGCATCACCCCGAACGGCAAGTTCCTCTATACGACTGAGCGAACCACCAGCAAGATCGCCCTCTTCCACGTCGCGGACGGGAGCGGAAACCTGCGCTATGTGACCAACTACGCGACAGAAAAGCAGCCACGCGGCATCCGCATCGATCCGTCGGGACGCTTTCTTGTCGCGACCGGTGAAAAATCCGACAAGATAGCGGTCTATGTCATCGACCAGGTCAACGGCGCGCTGACGCCGATCGACCGTTATCCGGTCGATGCCGGCGCGAACTGGGTCGAAATCGTCACCCTGCCCTAAGGGAAAGAATGATACCGGCCACCCCACCTCGCGATGAGGCGGAGTGGCCGTTCCGCATCAGCTCCAGGCGTGGAGCGGCGGTTTCTCGCCATTGAGGAAGAACTTGCCGAGGATCGAATATTTCCACCGCACCGGATCGTGCAATGTGTGCGTCCGGGCATTGCGCCAATGGCGGTCGAGATTGTGTTCGGCGAGCGTCGAGCGGGTGCCCGCCAGCTCGAACAACTTGTTGGTGGCCGCAATCGCGATTTCCGTCGACAGCACCTTGGCTTCTGCCGTCGCGATCTGCGCTTCGGCGACTGTATCGGCCGTCGGGTTCAACACCGCCCGGTCGATCGCGTAGCCGGCTTTTTCCAGCAGCGCTTGCGCCGCATGCAGCCGCAGTGTCAGGTCGCCGACTGCCTGGATCGTATAGGGATCGTCCCATGCGTTCTCGACACCGCTATCCACCCAGGCGCGGCTCTTGGTGCGTACGAAGGAGACCGTCTCATCGATAGCTGCCTGTGCGATGCCGGTGTCGACCGCGACCTGGATGATCTGGAAGATCGCTCCATCGGCGGTCGGCACTTCGTATCCCTTGTATCCCGGCACGAGATGCGTCTTCGGCACCTTGACATTGTCGAGCAGCACGGTGCCGGAGAGCGTCGTGCGCTGGCCAAAGGAAGACCAGTCGTCGATGACGGTGAGGCCGGGCGCGTCGCGCTCCGCAATCGCATACCAGGCCCGCCCCTCGTCATCGAGCGCCACGATCGGTACGAGATGGGCAAGCAGAGCGCCGGAGGAATAGAACTTGCGTCCGTTGACGACAACATGATCGCCGGCATCGGTGAAGCGGGTTTCAAAATCGACCGCCCGCTTTGAGCCGAACTCCGAGAAGGCGTTGCCGAAGCGTGTGCCCTTCAGAACCTCGGCGAAAAGAAGCTTTTGCTGCTCGGGATCCGACACGGTCCGAATGGCGGCGACCACACCCAGATGGTTCTGGGCGATCTGGCCGATCGAGGAGTCCGCCGCCGATATGATCTCGATGACCTTGGCGAGTGTGGCGTAGGAGACCTCCGGGCCACCGAACGCCTTGGGCACATTGATGGACCAGAGGCCGCTTTGAGAGAAGGCATCCAGCTCGGCAACCGGCCAGATGCGCTCGCGGTCGCGCTTGGCCGACTCCTTGACGAACTCGGTGGCAAGCCCTCTGGCGACGGCAATCGCCTCGGCATCATCCTTGATGACATGGGCAGGTGCGGTCGGGCGAGGTATGGCCGGTACGGCCTGAACGGCGTTTTCTGTATTAACCTGTGAAAGCGTCATGCTGAATTCTCCTCGTTGAAGATGGACAGTCAGGCGAATGGAAGGTTTGCTGGCGTAAGCGCAGGCGCAGGAGCCGATTTCTGGCCCAGATAGAACGCCTTGACGTCGTCGCGCTGGCGCAGCTCGGCTGCCTCTCCCGAAAGCACGGCGACGCCGTTTTCGAGGACGGTCGCTCGGTCGGCATAGCGCAGCGCAATCGCAGAATTCTGCTCCGCGACCAGAATGGAGAGGCCGGTCTTGGCATTCAGCCGCCGCAGCGTCTTGAAAATGTCCTGCACGACGATCGGCGCGAGCCCCATGGAAGGCTCGTCGAGGACCAGCAGTGCCGGACGCGACATCAGCGCGCGGCCGATCGCCGTCATCTGCTGTTCGCCGCCGGAGGTGAGACCCGCCAGAGCGCGCCGTTTTTCCTTTAGCCGGGGGAAAAGCGCGTAGATTTTCTCCAGATCGAAGGCGATCTCCGCGCGCGAACCGCTGCGCCCGAGACCACCGGAAACGAGATTTTCCTCGATGGTCAAATTGCGGAAGCAATGCCGGCCCTCCAGCACTTGCACCAGGCCGGCACGCACGAGCTGGGCAGGCGTTGCCGTCGTGACATCCCGGCCTTCGTAAAGAATGCTGCCGGCGGTGATTTCACCGCGTTCGGCCGGCAGCAGGTTCGAAATGGCTTTAAGCGTCGTCGTCTTGCCGGCGCCGTTGGCGCCGAGCAGGGCAAGGATCTCGCCGCGGCGCAACGTGAAGCTCACGCCATGAAGCGCGGTGATCGCTCCGTTATAGGTCGCCTTGATGCCATCGACGCTCAAGAGGACGTCTTTTCCAGCCATGGTCCACCCGATCTCTGTGTGGTTTGCGGGGCGGCCGGGCGCCAACAAGAAGGGAGAGCCCGCCTTTTGCCAACGCCCGGCCACGGGGCTCAGTTCGTCACGGTCTGCGCGTCTTCGGACGTGCGCAACTTAATGCCCTTTTCCTTGGCATAGGCCTCGGAGGACTTTTCGATGATCGGCCGCAGCAGCGCCCAGTCCGGCGCGATCCAATCGGAGACGACATTCCATTTCTTGCCGTCCCACTGTTGGAAGGTGACGTAGCCGTTGCCCTCGTGGTTGTCCCAGGTGACGTTGATCGAGTGGAACAGGCCCTTGGCGCCAAGCGCCTCGACGCGAGCAGGATCGAGCTGCAGATGCTCGAAGCCCCAGCGGACTTCATCGCCGGTCAGCGTGCGGTGTCCGAACTTGCCCTGAGCGATACGGATCGCCTCGACATTCAGGATGCCATTGACGATACCGAGATTGTGGTAGACCGAGCCGATACGCTTCTTGTCCTCGAGATTGCCCTTGCCGTTGTCATAGAGCGTCTTCACGATTTCCTGGACGATCGGATATTCCGTGCCGGAGGCCTGCGTCGTAATCGCGGTATATCCCTTGGCCGCATCGCCCGCCGGGATCACGTCTTCTTCCGAGTTCGACCAGACATTGCCGATGATGTGATCGACGGGGAAGCCGGTCTTGGCCGCCGTCTTCAGGGCAACCGGGTTCATGACGCCCCAGCCGCGCAGCACCACGTAATCCGGCTTGGCGCGACGGATCGTCAGCCATTGCGCCTGCTGCTCGTTACCGGGATGCGGCACTTCGATCTGCTGCAGGTCGAAGCCGTATTTCTGCGACAGCAGCTCGTAGATCGGGATGGTTTCCTTGCCGTAGGGCGAGCCGTGATAGAGCACGACGATCTTCTTGCCCTTGAGCTTGTCGACGCCGCCTAGCTTCGACGCGATGTAGTTCACGATGCCCGACGTCTCGCTATAGGGATTGAGGAGCAACGGAAAGACATAGGGGAAGACGCGGCCATCGGTGGAGTCCGTGCGGCCGTGGTTGACGGTGATTAGCGGCACCTTGTCCTGGGTGATACGATCGATCATGGCGTAGGCGATGCCGACGGAAAGCGGGTTCCAGGCGGCGATGTTCGGATTGCTCTTCAGGCGCTCATAGGCCTCGACGCCGCGCTCGACCTCATACTGGGTCTCCGCTTCCGACCAGGTAAGCTTGACGCCGTTGACGCCGCCGTCACGCGTGTTGATGAGATTGAGATAGTCGATGAAACCGCCGAAGAAACCGGTGCCGCCAGCCGCATAGGGTCCGACGCGGTAGCTCTGTAGCGGGAAATATTGCTCGTCGGCATGCGCCGCCGGTATGGCGGCCGAGACGGCCAGACCGGCCGCGAAGACAGCGGCTTTGAGTTTCGCAAGCATGGTCATGTCTGGATACACTCCGAGTGTTGTCCGGTACGAAGACCGGATCTGGTTTGAATGAGTGAATGATGCGTTTGTTGGTCTTGGGAGCTTGCGCTCCAGCGTGGCTCAGGCGGCTCTGCTGACGGCAGTGCCGAACCGTCTTCGGATCTTGCCCCAAAGCGAGGAAAGCCCGTCCGGTTCGAGGATCAGAAACAGGATGATCAGGGCGCCGAGCACGATCCGCTGGCTCATGTCGAGCACGCCGGAATCGAACAGGTCGCCAAGCAGGAAGGAACCAAGGCGAGACAGGATGAGCGGGAAGACGACGATCAGCGCCGCGCCGAAAAAGGCTCCCCGTGTCGAGGCCAGCCCGCCGATGATGATGATGAAGAGGATCTGGAACGACCGGTCGAGATTGAAGCCGGCAGGCTCCACGGTCCGCAGATAGGCGAAGGCCCAGAGAACGCCCGCGACAGCAATGATAAAGGAGGAAATGGCAAAGGCCAGCAGCTTGGTCTTCAACACGGGCACGCCGATGATCCTCGCCGCCGTCTCGTTGTCCCGGACCGCGATGAAGTTGCGGCCGGTCTGCGATGTCGCCAGCCGATGGGCAAGGAAGGTGAGCACGACGACGACCGTGAGCGAAAAGAGATAGCGCCCGACCGGACCTGTGAACTCCACACCCGCCAGCGTCAAAGGCGGCGCGTCGATGACGCCGGAGGCCGAGTCGTTGGAAAACCAACTGAACTTGGTCAGTGCCCATTGTACGAAGAACTGGGCGGCGAGCGTCGAGACGGCAAGATAGAAGCCTTTCAACCGGAGGCTCGGCAGGCCGAAGACGATGCCGACCGCCGCCGCGCAGAGACCAGCCAGCAATATGCTGACGATCAGCGGCAGGCCGTCGACGCGCAGATTGAAATTATAAGCAGCAAAAGCACCAACCGCCATGAAGGCGGCGCTTCCAAGCGAGACCTGCCCGGCATAGCCGGTGAGCAGGTTCAAGCCGACGCCCGCCAGGCTGAGCGCCAGGAACGGCACGAGGATCGCCTCGTAGAGATAGGTCGAGCCGATGAACGGGACGACGAGATAGGCAACCGCAATCACCGCTGCCGGCGCCAGCCAACGATAGGACGGCAGCGTGGAATGAAGGTCGGCGGTGACGACAGCCATGGTCAGACCCTTTCCAGGAGCTTTTGTCCGAAAAGACCGGAGGGGCGGATGAGCAGGAAGGCGAGCGCCACGACGTAGGCAAACCAGCTTTCGATGCCGCCGCCGAAGTATTCGCCGATATAGACTTCCGCGAGCTTCTCAGTCGCACCAATCAGCAGGCCGCCGACGATCGCGCCCAGGATGGAATCGAAGCCGCCAAGCACGAGGACGGGAAGCGCTTTCAGCACCACCAGCGACAGCGAGAACTGTACGCCGAGCCGCGCGCCCCACAGCAGGCCCGCGACCAGCGCCACGATGCCGGCGGCGGCCCAGACCGTTGCCCATATCCAGGGCAGTTTTAGCCCGACAGCAAGAGCCGCGAACTGATCGTCCGCCACGGCCCTGAATGCCAGGCCGATCCGCGTGTAGCGGAAGAAGACCGACAGCAGCGCCACCATTCCCGCAGCAACGGCGGCGGCGAACATGTCGAACTGGCTGATCAACACGCCGCCGACCTCGAAGGGTACATCCTCGATCCCAAGGTCAAGTCCGTGCACCTGCGTGCCCCAGATCAATTGGGCAGCACCCTCGATGATGTAGGAAAGCCCGAGCGTTGCCATGAACAACGTGATCGGCGGCTTGTTGGTCAGCGGGCGCAGTACGGTGCGTTCGATGGCGATGCCGATCAGCACCATGACTGCGAAGGTGATGGCGAAGGCCAGTGCGAAGGGCACACCGCGTTCAACAAGGCTGACGAAAGTCAGCGCCGCAAACAGCAGCATCGACCCTTGAGCGAAATTGAGTACGCCCGAGGTCTTGTAGATCAGCACGAATCCGATCGCGACGAGCGAATACATGACACCGGACAGCAAGCCGCCAACCAGCACCTCGATGAAAAACGACCAGTCGAAATCCGCCATCAGATGCCCTCTCCGTCTTCGTTTTCCGGCACAACACCGAGATAGGCATCGATGACGCGCTGATCGGCGCGGATCTCGTCCGGTGTTCCCTCAGCGATCTTGCGGCCGTAATCCAGGACCGCGATCTGGTCGGAGAGCTGCATGACCACGCCGATATCGTGCTCGATGAGGATCACCGTCGTTTCATATTGATCGCGGGCAGCCCGGATGAAGTCCGCCATGTCGCTCTTCTCCGTCGCCGTCATGCCCGCCATCGGCTCGTCCAGAAGCAGGATCTTCGGTTCGGCCACCAGGGCGCGTGCAAGCTCGATGCGCTTTTGCAAACCATAGGGCAGCGTGCCCGCCAGCCGGTCGCCAACATGGTCGAGATGGAGGAACTCAAGGATGCGCATTGCGCGCTCGCGCGTATCCGCCGCTTCCCGACGGGCGCGCGGAAGACCCAGAACCTGTTCGGCAAAAGTCGAGCGCACCCGATGCGCCAGACCAGCGACAACATTGTCGATAACGCTCAATCCCTTGAACAGGGCCAGATTCTGAAAGGTTCGGCTCACGCCGAGGGATGCCAGCCTTTCGGTCGGCACATGTCGATACGAGGTGGAGCCGATGCGTACATGACCCCGGTCGGAGCGATAGACGCCGCTGATGACGTTGATCAACGAGCTCTTGCCGGCGCCGTTCGGCCCGATGATCGCACGGATCTCGCCGGGCTTGACCGACAGATCGACGTCAACGAGAGCCACAACACCGCCAAACGACAGGCTGATGCCGTGCAATGCGAGGCCGCTGGTATCGTCGGACGCGTTCTGCACGCTCTTTTCATCCACAGAAGAAGAGGAGCTGCGGCCGATCTGTTCGACAGCATCCTCCCGCGAAGCGCCGGTCGGCAGCGCGTCGAAGGAATAATTTGCGGCGGGCACTGGCTGTCCTCCATACGGCTTTCGGGTGCCGCGCAAACCAGCGCGCAGTTTCCCCGTTGCGTGGACCGCTTCCGGCCCACGCTCTCATGATCAGTCTCTTGCGAGAGATGAGGGGCTGGCTGGCCTCTACTCGGCCGCCACCGCCTGCGCGCTGGCGGCTTCTTCGAGTTCACGAACCAGCGGGATCACATGCTTGCCGAAATATTCGACCTCTTCCTGGAAATGCAGGAAGCCGAGCAGGATCAGGTCCGCGCCTGCCCGCTTCAGCTCCACGACCCGCTCCGCGACCTGTTGCGGCGTGCCGATGAGGTTTGAGCGGAAGCCGTCATTGTACTGAACGAGATCCTCGAAGGAGGATTTTGCCCAGTTGCCCTCGCCTTCCGGCGATGCCTTGCCGGCATTCTTCACCTCATGACCGAAGGCCTTCACCGCATCCGGATTGGCTTTTTCGATGATCTCGGCAAGAACGGCCTTGGCTTCCTCTTCCGTCTCGCGGACGATGGCGAAGGCGTTGACGCCGACGCGGACGGAATGACCGTTCTCTCGCGCCTTCGACTTGAGGTCGTCGACCTGCTTGCGGATCTCGGCCGGCGTATTGCCGTTGGTGAAATACCAGTCGGATACGCGCGCCGCCATGTCGCGGGCTGCCCGCGAAGAACCGCCCTGGAAGATTTCCGGCTGCGGATCGATCGGCTTCGGCTTCAGCGAATATTCGTTGAAGCGATAGAAGTCGCCGCGGAAGGTATAGTTGTCTTCCGTCCAGATTCCGCGAAGCGCCCGGATGAATTCTTCCGAGCGGCGATAGCGCTCGTCATGGTCGAGCCAATGTTCACCGATCGCCGCAAACTCACCGCGGAACCAGCCACTGACAATGTTGACGGCAACGCGCCCGTTGGTCAGGTGATTGATGGTCGCGATCTGCTTGGCCGCAAGGGCCGGATTCCACGGTCCGGGAAGAAGCGCCGCGATGACTTTGAGTGTGGTCGTCGATTCCAGCAGCGCATGGCTGAAGGCAACCGATTCATGCTGGAATTCCGCGCCATAACCTGCCGTGAAGCGGATCTGGCTGAGCGCATATTCGAAACCGCTGGCTTCTGCGATTTGCGCGAGCTTTCTGTTATACTCGATCGTCCAGCTCGTACGCTGCTCAATATTCGAGATCACCAGGCCACCCGAGACATTCGGCACCCAGTAGGCAAATTTGACCGCTTCGTTGGCGATGTTGGACAATGTCATTCCCGTCTCCTACTCTCCAAATTATTCCAATACCCTATAGATTTAGTGGTATTTTGAAAGGCAAAGACGTACCAATGTTGGACGCACGAGAGATCGATCGAATACATCGAAGGCGTCTTCAGCGGAATAATTTGCTCAATGAAGAGAGAAGCCTGCTTATGCAGATCAGCTAAAGCGACATTTCTTGTCTTTCTGACGACAACGGATACCTTTCTCCGTCGACTGAATCGAAGCCGGTTTACAGCCCACTGAATCCGCGGCCTTCGGGAAGCCATTAAAGACGCCAGCGCCAGCCTGCTCCACTTCCAAGCCACTGGCTATGGAGCATTCTGGTCCACAATCACCGTATCGACCACGACATAAACCGACCTCATCGTGACCATCCGTGCCCGGCCCAAGTTAAGACAAGGCTACCACGTTCAAGGGAAGTGATCGTCCCTAGAGGCCGACGAGGGCTGCGTCGATACCATCCATGGCCTCCTGCGGCAGAGGACCTTTCTGCAATGCCCCGGCATTTTCTTCCACCTGGGCGACGGTCCGGAAGCCCGGTATCGGCAGTGTGCGGCTGGAGCGCGCCCAGAGCCAGGCAAGTGCGCCCTGCGTCAACGTACGCCCATCCGCCGTCAGCAGGTTCCGCACCGCATCCAGCCGCGCCGCAAATTCCGGCGCGATCTTGCCATCCTTGAAATAGACCATCCAATCGAGGCTCGCGCCGCGTACATCCTTTGCGCCGACGGTTTTTTCAGTCGTGAATTTGCCGGTGAGAAGTCCCATGGCCAGCGGGCCGCGATTGATAGAGATCAGGCCGTTCTTTTCGATCACGTCGATCATGTCAGGAACCGGCTCAAAGACGTTCATCGTGTGCTGGACGGAGACAAAACCCGTCCGAGCGGCATGCCTGGCCGCGCGATCGGAGTGATCGGTGCTCCAACCGAACGCATCGATCTTGCCTTCGGCTTTCAGGGCCTCAAGCGTTTCGAAGACTTCGTCGGAGGCCTCCAGCGGAAAGTCGTTCAGGTGAAACTGCAGCAGATCCAGCCGCTCGCGCTTCAGCCGCTTCAGTGACGTCTCGGCGGATCGGCGAATGAAGGCAGGATCGGCGAAGGCACCCGTCGCCTGCTTGCTTTCCTCGTCGGTTGCGAAACCGAACTTCGTAGCGATGGCAATATCGTCGCGATTGCCAATTGCGCGGCCAACGACCTTCTCGGAATGTCCCGCCCCGTAGTTAGAAGCCGTATCGAAGAAACGGATGCCGAGATCGACAGCGCGATGGATGGCGCGGATCGATTCATCGTCGTCGACCTCTCCCCAGCCAAGTGGCACATCGCCTGCGTAGAACGGGCCACCGATCGCCCAGCAGCCCATGCCGAGCCGTGGAATCTCGCGCCCATTCCAAAGACCGATCGTCGTCGCCTTATCGGGTTTCGTCAGCATCGCATCCTCCTCGATTGTCCAGTGTTGGAAACGAGATAGGAATGATCGAGTAGACTGTAAACCGCCAAATTCGCGGCATATTTTTCACCGGTGAAAAACAGCCCTTCAGACGAAGACCTGCCTCCGGAAAGTGGCAATACCGCAGGGCTGGTAGACTTGGCCGTGGAGGGAGAGCTTGTCAGTTGGCAAGCACCCGACAAGTGGCATCTCGACGAAATGGTCGTTGTTATCAAGGACGGAAAATAGGCAAACCATGCTCGGCGTTGAGCATCCTTCGCATCAGGGCCTGAATAACCGTGTGGAGAATTCGCATCTGGCTATTCGACGACGAGAACGAGGCATAGCCATCCTGTGCCCGGCCGAACTTAGGGCGACACCGTCAGCAGAACACATGTGCGGCATCCGGGTCGAATTCGAGATGCACATGGTCGCCACGGCTCAAGCCCGAAATCGCCTCGTGACCGAACGGCAATCGCACGGACAGGGCCTCTCCGGTCGCCGTCTCCGTCGCCACATGGACATTGTTGCCGAGAAAGGTGATGTCGCTGACCGTCGCACTGAAACCATCGTTCGTGCCGTTTCCGCGCCCCAGCCGGATGCGTTCCGGACGCAGCATCAGGGCCGCCTTGCCGGCGGCGGGCGCCTTGCCATGGACGGGGATCCGTTCAAACACGGTTTTACCGCCAAGCGAGATCGTCGCCTGGCCGTTGTCGGACGACAGGAGGTCGCACGAGATGAAGTCGCTATCACCGATGAACTCGGCAACGAAGCGGGTGCGCGGGTTAGCGTAAAGCTCCGGCCCGGTACCGATCTGGTCGATGATGCCCTTGGAGAAAACGGCGATGCGATCGGAAAGCCGCAACGCCTCCTCCTGGTCATGGGTCACGTAGAGGATCGTCACCTCGGTTTGCTGGTGGATGCGGCGTATCTCGTGCTGGATTTCCTCGCGCAGCTTCTTGTCGAGCGCCGACAGCGGCTCGTCCATCAAAAGCACAGGCGGATCGTAGGACAATGCCCTGGCAAGCGCGACGCGCTGCTGCTGGCCGCCCGACATCTGCGCAGGTTTGCGATCCTCGAAGCCTTCGAGCCTGACGAGCCGCAGCATCTCCTTCACTTTCGCATCGACCTCGGCCTTGGACTTGCGCCGCACCTTCAGGGGAAAGGCAATATTCTCGCCGACAGTCAGATGCGGAAACAGGGTGTAGCGCTGGAAGACCATTCCGATGTTGCGCTTGTGCGACGGGGTCGACAGCAGGGTCTGCCCATCGAGGGTGATGTCGCCCCTAGTCGGATTTTCGAAGCCCGCCAATATATATAGCGTCGTGCTCTTGCCCGAACCGGATGGACCGAGAAAGGTCAGGAACTCGCCGCGCCGAACCTCGAGATTGACATCGTGCACGGCGACGACAGGACCGTACTCCTTACGGATGCCTTTGATTTTCAGGAAGGGTTCGCTCATGATTTCAGTACCTTGCGTGCGATCGCGACAAGCGCCATCAACGTGATCGTCAAAAGGATGAGAAGGGACGAGGCGGCCGCCACGACCGGCGTCAGGTCTTGCCGCAGCGTCGCCCAGACTTTCACCGGCAACGTCTGCAGCGTCGGGCTCGCCATGAAGATCGCCACCACCACCTCGTCCCAGGAGGTTAGAAACGAGAAGACCGCGGCTGAAAACAGCCCATGGCTGATTGCTGGCAGGGTTACCCTGATCTTCGCCTCAAGCGGTGAAGCACCGCACAGCACCGCCGCATCCTCGATGGATTTATCGAAGCCCTCAAGAGCGTTGGAAATGGAGAGAATGGAGAAGGGCAGCGCCAGAACGAGATGGGAAATGACAAAGCCCGCCAAGGTGCCGCCGAGGCCAATTCTCAGGAAGAAAGCATAGAGCGCCACCGCGAGAACGACGACGGGCAGGATCATCGGTGTCAGGAAGAGCGCCTTCAGCGTATTGCGGAACAGGAAGGTGCCACGCACCAGCCCGAAGGAGGTCACGAGCCCCAGCAGCACGGAGAGGACCGTGACGATTGACGCGATCTTGAAGCTCGTCCACGCCGATGCCAGCCATTGGGGATCGGAGAAAAGCTCGCCATACCATTTCAGCGTCCAGCCGGGCGGTGGAAAGATCAGCCATTGCGACGATCCGAAAGACAGCGCTGCAATGAAGAGGATCGGCAACAGCAGAAAGGCTGCCGTCAGAAGCGTTATCGCCAGGAGCAGATATTTCCACCAGCCGAGACGGTCGAAATTGAGCAGCATGTCAGCGCCCTCCCGTGTTCTGCACGCCGAACAGCCGTAGTTGCACCGCATAGAGCGAAAGCGTGACGACGAGGAGAACAAGGGCCGCGGCCCCGCCCATGCCCCAATTGACCAGGGACTGCACGAATTGGGCGATGAGTTCCGCCAGCATCATGTTCGCCGTGCCGCCGAGAAGAGACGGGGTGACATAGTAGCCAAGCGACATGACGAAAACCATCAGCGCACCCGCCACCATGCCCGGTGCGGCCAGCGGCAGGAGAACACGGGTCAGGCACTGCCAGCGGCTCGCGCCGCAAAGTGCCGCCGCCTGCAGGATGGCCGGATCGATCTTGCGGATGACGCCGTAGAGCGGCAGGATGATGAAGGGCAGCATGATGTAGGTCATGCCGATGGTTACACCGGTCAGGTTGTTGACGAGCGCCAAGGGCTTGTCGATCAGCCCCGTTGCCATCAGCATCTTGTTGATCAGCCCGGTTCGCTGAAGCAGCACCATCCAGGCATAGGTCCGGGCGAGCAGGTTGGTCCACATCGACAGAAGCAGGACCGAGAAAATCAACGAGGCCAGTCTCGTCGGCATGATCGCCAACGTCCAGGCAACGGGAAAGCCAATCAGCAGCGAGATGACGGTGACGAGGCCGGAGACGATGAAGGTATTGGCGAATATCTTGAGATAGGTCGCCGAGCCCAGCAATTCGGCATAATTGCCGAAGCCTGGAGCCGGCTCCATCACACTGCGCAACAGAAGGGCGATGACCGGAACGACAAAGAAGATTGCAACGAAGATCAGCGCCGGCATGACTCCGCCGAAGCCATTGGGTCTAGCTGCCCTCGACGCGGGCGCGCTCTCGCTGGCGACGTCAATATATGTCGACATGGCATTCCTTTCCCGCCTCAGGCGCAGATGAACGGCCGGCTCCCATCCAGGCGCCGGACCTGTTCTCCTGCTCCGCGGGCCAGATGCCCGCGGCGCTCCTTCGGATGTCCTTCAGCCTATTGGGCCTGCCAGGCATACCACCGCTTGCCGATGGCATCACGGTTTTCGGCCCAATATGACATGTCGGCATTGACCTGGCTGGCCGTCTGCTGATCCGGCAGGGTCTTGGCAGTTACCGGATCCATCAGCTTTGCCGACTCGATGTTAACAGGCGCATAGCCAGTCGCCTTTGCCAGATCGGCCTGCGGCTGGGCAGAGGCTGCCAGAGCGATGAACTTCATCGCCGCTTCGAGGTTCGGCGCGCCCTTGGGCACGACGAGTGAATCGGCGGCGGTGATGTTCTGGTTCCAGGACGTGTCCGTCTTGACACCACTGGCGGCAAGCGCGGTCATGCGGCCGTTCCAGATGCTGCCGAACGGAGCTTCAGCCGATGCGAGAAGCTGTTGCGACTGCGCGCCGCTCGACCACCAGACGATGTCCGACTTGATCGTATCCAGCTTCTTGAATGCCCGCTCGAGATCGAGCGGATAGAGCTTGTCGGCGGGAACGCCGTCTGCCAGCAGCGCCGCCTCAATCACACCCGGCGCCGACCATTTATAGAAGGTGCGCTTGCCGGGGAACTTCGCCGTGTCGAACAGATCGGCCCATGTCTTCGGGCAGGCGCTGACCGCATCGGCATTGCAGCCGATGACGAAGGAATAATAGAAGCTGCCGACCGAATAGTCCGTAACGAAACGCGGATCGAGCTTGGACTTGTCGATGACGGAGAAGTCGAGCTTTTCCAAGAGCCCGGTCTTGCCCGCCTGCGCGGCATAGTCACCCTCGACGTCGACGACGTCCCAGGTCACCTGGCCTGCCTCGACCATGGCCTTCAGCTTACCGTAGTCGGTCGGACCGTCCTGCGCGACGGCGATGCCGGTCTTGTCGGTGAACGGGTTCACCCAGGCGGCCTTCTGCGCGTCCTGTGTCGTCCCTCCCCAGCTCGTGAAGACGAGCGTGTCGGCCTTGGCGGCCCCGGACACTGCCATTATTGCGGCAAAGGCCGCGAGTGCAATTCTTGCTTTCATGTTCCCTTGTCCTTGTTTTTAATGTCTTGCAGGCATGCCTTATGCGGCGGGCGAGACGATCCCTTGAGGGGAGAAACTCGCCGGCTTCATAATCTTGTTCTCGGCCACTTCGATCAGATCGCGGATTTTCGGCAGGAAGGCCCGCCATTGCGGATCGGCAGCCAGTCTCTGCCGCCGCGCCTCGCGATCGTCGAGACTCGTAAAGGCCCAGATATGAACGATCTCGTTGATGGTCCCGATCTCGGAAAAGAAATAGCCGACCAGATTGCCGAGATGGGCTTTCTGGATGGCGATCCCCTCCTCCTCGACGACCTTCAGATATTGCGGGATCGTGCCGTTCTTCAGCCGGTAGGTTCGGATTTCGTAAAACATCGGCGTCACCTCATCACGAACGGATCGGGGATCGGATCGTCGGACGTTCTGAGCCAGATCGTCTTCGTGCGGGTATAATCCAGGGCCGCCGCCAGCCCGCCTTCCCGGCCATGACCGGACAAGCCAAAGCCGCCGAAAGGCGCGATCGGCGACACGGCGCGATAGGTATTGACCCAGACGATACCGGCGCGCAGGCCTTTCATCAGGCGATGGGCGCGTGTGAGGTTCTGGGTGAAGACGCCGGAGGCAAGGCCATAACCGGTGTCGTTGGCGAGCCTCAGCGCTTCAGCTTCCGTCTCGAACGAAACAACCGACAGGACGGGGCCAAAGAACTCCTCGGCGAGCGACGGCGAGGCAACGCCGTCGCAGTCAAGAATTGTCGGCGGGAAGTAAAAACCGCCGCCGTCCAGCCGCCGGCCGCCCGTGACAAGACGGGCGCCGCTCTCAACGGACCTGTCGACGAGGGCCGCGACATGATCCTGCTGGCGCTTCGTTGCGAGCGGGCCGACTTCGGTCGCCATGTCCGAAGGGATGCCGATCCGGATCGCCTCGGCCTTTGCCTTCAGCATGGCTAAGAACTTGCCCTTGACGTTCCGCTCGACAATCAGCCGCGAACCGGCCACGCAGCTCTGGCCGGTCGCGGCGAAGATGCCAGCAACCTGCGCGTTGGCCGCACTTTCGAGATCGGCATCGGCAAAGACGATGAAGGGCGACTTGCCGCCGAGTTCGAGCGAAGTGGAGGCAAGGTTTTCCGCCGAATTGCGTACGACATGACGCGCCGTTTCCGGCCCGCCGGTGAAGGCGATATGCGCCACTTTCGGATGCCGGCTGAGGGCAGAACCGCAGGATGGACCGAAGCCGGCGATGATGTTGACGACACCGGCGGGAAAGCCTGCCTCATGAACGAGGCGGGCGAACTCCAGAAGCGGCGCCGGCCCATCCTCGGACGCCTTGACGACCATGGTGCAGCCAGCCGCCAGCGCCGGACCGATCTTGACGGCGGAGAGAAACAACTGGCTGTTCCAGGGCACGACCATGGCGACGACGCCGATGGGTTCGCGCCGCAGCCAGACGTCCATATCCTGCTTGTCGATGGGGAGGTATGCCCCTTCGATCTTGTCGGAAAGGCCGGCATAATAGCGGTAATAGTCGGCGACATAAGCGATCTGTGCTGACGTCTCGCGGATGATCTTGCCGGTGTCGCGGGTCTCCAGCTCGGCAAGCCTTTGAGCATTGGCCGCAACCAGATCCGCAAGCTTGTAGAGGAGCTTGCCACGCTGCGTGGCTGTCAGCTTCGACCAAGGGCCGTCATAGAGCGCCGTTTCAGCGGCGCTGACCGCGCGATCGACGTCGCTCTCACGCGCTTCCGGCATCTCGGCCCAGACCTTGCCGGTCGCCGGATCGATGCTCGGGAATCGAGCCTCTCCGTCCACAAATTCGCCGTCGATATAAGACTGGAAACGCTGCATGGGCTTTACTCCGCAAATGCCGGCATGACCTCGGCGATGAAGCGCTCGAGCGAGGCTTTCTTTCGCTCGAAGGACATGCCCGTATCGATCCAGAAGGAATACTCGTCATACCCAAGGGCTTCATAAGCCTTGAGGCGGGCAATGACGGTCTCGGCATTGCCCACGACGTTGTTGCTGCGCATGACCGCATCGGAGAGCATCGCGTTCGCGCTGATCTCCTCTTCGGGGATCCGCTCGATCAGGCCCTGCTTGACGGGCTTCTCGTTCTTGAACCAGGCGAAGAAATAATTGTAGTAAACGCTCAGTTCGTGCGCGGCCTGTGCGATGTCTGCTTCCGAAGAGCCGACATAGGTGTGGCGCAGCAGCATGATTTTCGGCCGCTCGATCTCCGGATGCTTGGCGCAGGCATCGTTGAAGCGTCCCATCAGCCCTTCGACCTCGTCATCACCCTGCCAGAGCGGCGTCACCTGGACATTGCAGCCATTGGCAACGGCGAACTCGTGCGAATTCGGATCGCGCGCGGCCACCCAGATCGGCGGGTTCGGCTCCTGCAGTGGCTTCGGCGCCGATGTGGTCGAGGGGAATTTGAAGAACTCGCCGTCATGGGCGTAGTCGCCCTTCCAGATACCCTTGACCGCCGGGATGAGCTCGCGCATCCGCTGGCCGGCGCCCCAGGCATCGAGCCCCGGCAACAGGCGTTCGTATTCGAAGGAATAGGCGCCCCGCGCAATGCCGATATCGAGCCTACCGTCGCAGATGATGTCGGCCATGGCCGCCTCGCCCGCGAGCTTGATCGGATGCCAGAACGGCGCGATCACCGTTCCCGTCCCAAGCCTTGCCCGCGATGTCCGGCGCGCCAGATCCGCGATGGTCACGAAGGGATTGGGGGCGATGGTAAAATCCATGCCGTGATGCTCGCCCGTCCAGATCGCATGCATACCGCCCTTGTCGGCGATTTCGCAGAGCGCGACGAACTCCTCGTAGAGGCTCTTGTGGCTCTGGCCGGCGTCGAGACGTTCCATGTGAACGAAGAGAGAGAATTTCATGGCCGTGCCGCCTTTGCTGGAACCGGGCGGACCGTGCCGACGGTCTCGTCGCCGAAATAAACGCCGAAATTGCCGATCTGGCTCTCGACCGCAAAACGCGCGACGATATCGGCTGTCGAACTCGTCTTGAAACGGACCTTGGTCAAGGTGTCGGGCTTCAGGAACCGGCCATTACGTGGCTCGCCATCGGACGCGAAGGCACGATAGACGATGTGCTGCTTTCCGTCGCTCTTGCCCTCATAGACCGAATAGAGAAAGCCGATCGTCACCGAAAGCCCGGTAAGCTCTTCAAGGTAGTCCCGGAGGAGGTCGGCCGGACTACCATCCTTACCGTCGCAGCCCGGCAGGGAAAGAACGTCATCGCCGAGGAGAAGGACTTCGCCATGGCGCTCCAGAACCGCACCCAGCTCGATATGGCCTTCCGCCGCCGCCGAGACGGCCTTGCTGGCAAGGATCGGCGTGAAATAACCGCCACGGGCATAGCCCAATCCGTTGCGACCGCTGTTCTCGAAAGAGGCGATCCGCCCCATCAGAATAACGTGATCACCGGCTTCGATGACTTGCTCCAGAGTGCATTCGAACCAGGCCGCGACATCGGCCAGGATCGGACAGCCAGCAGAGCCCGACGCCCACTCCACGGTTGCGAACCTGTCTTCGACCGGCCGCGCGAAGGTGTTGGATATATGCTTTTGCGTCTCCGACAACACGTTGATCGCAAAGGAGGTAGCGCTCGTCATGGCCGTGAAGTTGCGCGATGTCTTAGCCAGGCAGACCAGTAGAAGCGGCGGATCGAGCGACACCGAGGTAAACGAGTTTGCCGTAAAGCCGATCGGTACGCCGGCCTGATCGCGCGTGGTCACCACCGTGACCCCGGTCGGAAAGGCACCGAAAGCATCGCGCAGCGCTCTGGGATCCAACTGCTCTATCGTCATCCTGCATCCTCCCCGCTCAAGAGCCACTCGGCGAGCAACTCGTTGACGATCTCCGGCGCCGTCAAGTTCACCATATGGCGATGGCCCTCGACGATCCTGGCCCAGCCTTTCGGCGTAATGGACGCCATCTGCTCGGCCATTTGCGGCGTCGAGTTGGGATCGTCAGAGCCGGTTAGGAACAGCGCCGGCACATGCACCTCCGGCCAGCGATCCGCATAGGTCTCGTCACCACCGGCAAAGGCGGCATAGGCCGTCGCATAGCCTTGCGGATCGACGAGGCTCAGCCAGTTGCGCGTCAAGTCTCGCGCAACCGCACTTTGTCTGTCATCGCCGAACCACCTCAAGAGTGGCCCCTCCTTGTCGACGCCCGTCAGCGGAATTGCCGCCGCACGCGCAAGAACCGCCGCCTTCGCTTCGGGATCGCGGCGGTAGACGCCATTCAGATAGGCAACACGCTTGATACGGAGGCCGAACGTGGCGGCACTTCCGCCGACCACTAATGCACCCATCGAATGCCCGGCAACATTTGCGCCGTCGAGTGCCATTTCATCCAGAAACCCGCCAAACCAACCGACAAATGCCTCGAGGGGGCTAGCAGCCGGCAACTTGCTGCTTTCGCCGTGTCCGGGCATATCGACGGCGATAACGCGATGCGTCCGCGCGAAGGCTGATATCTGCGGCGCCCAGGCTTCAAGACGCATACCGACGCCATGGATAAGGACCAGCGGCTCGCCGCTGCCGGCTTCATGATAGGCCGTGCCACTTGCCGTCCTGCTGCGGGGCAGGCCCTTCGCCGCGGCTTCGTCGGCATTGTGTTGCGCTATGGTTTCCACTGTCGACATCCCGGCGCCCAAATCCTTCAAACGCCAGCGGGATTGGCGACGTCCTGCCCCAAGTCCCTTAGATCCTGATATCGGTCGCCGATGCGGTGATGCGGCCGGCCTCCGACTGAAGCGCCCAGCGCCACGACGATCTCGTCGGCGGCCGGAGCATCGGGAATGGACGTCTGGATCGTCAGGTAATGCGAGCGACGACCCTCATCGTTCTTGTCCATCAGCGGGATCATGATCGGAGCACTGGCCGGGCCGCGCGTATTGCTGAAGGCGAGGTACGACTTGGCGCCGACCGCCTGGCGATAGTGATTGCCGAAGCGGAGCGTATGGATGAGCGCCGAGGCATGTTCGATCTCGCCGTTGACACCGACGACTGCCGCCTTGCCGTAGCCTTCGACCGCTTCGCCAGAGCCAACCGCCTCAATGATCATCTTGGTCAGCAGTTCGCCAAGAACCGGGGCGACCGCGTGGATTTCGGGCTTCAGGTCTTCGACAAAACCGCGACCCGTCCAGGGATTTTTAACCACCGCCAATGCGGAAAACAGCTTCAGCGGAACGGCCGCCGCCTTCCCGCCCTCAATCAGCGTCGTTTCGATCTGCAGCACGGTCTTTCGGATTTGAAGGGTCATGGGCTATCTCGCTTTCGATATTACATATGATGGTATGCCATCATACAAAACTGTCAAGCAGCTTTCTGCGGATCGCGAAAAATCCGCGATAGCCTTTCGATAAATCCAACGATAACAACAAATTGATGCCTAAACAGACCTAACCGCCCGCTCTCAAGCGAGGGCATGGCCCACGGCGACATCCCAGTTTATCGACGTTCCATTTTGGTATTCTTGATTATGGCATACCGTCACATTGAACAAAGTGCGGTGTCAAGCTGGCAGAGCGTTTTCAGGCGCAATTTCGCGCGACAACAAGCCAGCTAGCGAAGCCGGCCCACTTTTCATATTCAGGGAAATATCTTGCGGGAACACAGCCCGCGACCGATCAGTCGATCGATTGTTGCCCGGACAGAACCGCCTCGGCAATGGCGCTGGCGCTGGCGACATGATCCATTGCCGCCTGATAGGCCCCCGGCCCATCGCCGCGGCGAATGGCATCGACGATACGGGCCATTTGTGCCGGACCCTGGACGCCACGGTTCTCCGTCTTGATCGTCATCGAACGCAGATGATTGATGCGAACGGTCAGGAGGTTGACGACCCCCCAGGCGACATGCCGATCGACCATGCTGAACAGCGTCTGATAGAAGGACGAGGTATGCGCGAGCACGCCCGGCATATCCTTGTCCTGATAGCTGCTGCGGATGTCCTGCAGTGATTTGTCCAGGGCATCGGCGATTGCGGGATTGCCCTGTTCGGCGCAAAGGCGTGCGGCCATGCCTTCAAGTGCACCCCGGATCTCATAGATCTGCTTTGCCTCGCCAAGGTCAAGCAGCGCGACGATCGGCCCCTTGTTCGGCAGATTGGCAACAAGGCCTTCCGACTCGAGGTGGCGCAGAACTTCGCGGACGATCGTACGGCTGACACCCAATTGAGCGCAGAGATCACGCTCCACCAGACGGTCGCCCGGGCGAAAATATCCGTTGACTATCGCTTCGCGCACCTTGTCGAGCGCCAGCTCGCGCAAGGTTTTCGCCGGACGCTCCACCCGAATTGCCGCGCCCCGCAAATCATCATTCATGCCTGCACCCCGGTCTCGAAGACATCACCTTTTGTCACGATCATTGGCCGTCATCATGAGGCCGCTGTTCGTGAGCCGTATTATGGCGTACCAAGATACTTAACCGTGAGATGCCGCCAATGCAACTATGGCCCTCCCGGACGCGATTGAAGGTCCCGCAAGCGGGACATCGATGCTAGACGCCGCGTTTGTTGCCCCAGAGCAGGACGTGCAATTGCGGCAAAACGCGCGCCTCGAACCACCGGTCCGCAGTCACCTTGTCCACGAGCCAAAGCATCCTGTCCATGATCCCGTCGATATCGATCTTCGCATCGTCCGCGTCGGGCGGTGGCGGCGTATGGTTGCCGGGCTGGAGATAGACCGGCAGATACGGATAACGGGCGGCAGCATCGCGCGCATAGGCATAGTCGTGGTCATCGAAAACGACGATCTTCAGCGCCACCTGCGGCTTATCCGCCGCCAAACGCAGACAGTCGTCGAATACGGCCCAATCGGTCACCATGCCGCTCGACGGCGGCTTCGGGCTCAACACCAGAGTATCGAGATCGGCAAACCAGTCCTTGGCCACACTCCCCTGCGTTTCCAGCGCGAAGCTATAGCCTTCGCCATGACCACGGGCGATCAGCGGCCCAAGCGGCTGGATTGCCGGATTGCCGCCAGACAACGAGACCGCCAGCGGCTTGCCCCCGGAAAGCCGGATCACATCTTGCCAGATCTCGTCGACCGACATCGGCTGCCACTGATCGCGATAGTCGCTATCGACCGCATGCAGCGTATCGCACCAGGAACAGCGATAATCGCAGCCACCGGTCCGCACGAAGACGGTCGGCAGGCCGATCAATATGCCCTCGCCCTGGATCGTCGGCCCGAATATCTCGCTGACGCGGATCCGGGCCTCGCGTGCCTCGCTCATGGCCGGTATTCCGCCCATGTCTTCGGCGTTTCGCTGACGCGTACCGCCGAGGTCTCGGGCAGCATCGCCTTGCACCAGTCGTAGAAATGCTTGGCCAGACATTCCGAGGTGACGCGGCCATGACCGAGGACGTCGTTGAGATGACGATGATCGAAATTATCGTCGATATAGCGCTTCAGGGGTGCGAGCTCATGATAGTCACGCACGAAGCCATTGGCGTCGAGCTCGGCGGACGAAAGCTCGACCTCGACGATATAATTGTGCCCATGCATGCGGGCGCATTGATGATCATCGGCCAGATGCGTGAGCTGATGCGAGGCGGAAAAGTGGAATTCCTTGGTGATGCGAAACATCACTTCACCTCTTGGGCCGAGAAGCCAGATGTCGCCGTCACCCAAAAATCCGGATCCTCATAGTCCGTCGGATCCTCGACGCCGGCGAGATGGAAGGCCTCGCGTCGTTCGACACAGGTGCCGCAGCGGCCGCAATGGCGCTCACCGCCCTTGTAGCAGGACCATGTCTCGGCAAAGGGCGTCTTGTGGCGGGCGCCGTCCGTCACAATGTCAGCCTTGGAGGTCATGACAAAGGGCGCGTAGAGCGAAACGCTGGCATAGCCGTCCAGCGCCTGGTTCTGCATCTGCTGAAAGGCGTCGATGAAACCGGGCCGGCAATCCGGGTAGATGAAGTGATCGCCGCCATGAACGGCGACGGCAACCGCATCCGCCTTCTGCGCGGCGGCAAGACCAAAGGCGATCGCCAGCATGATGGCATTGCGGTTGGGCACGACCGTCGCCTTCATCGTTTCCTCGGCATAATGCCCATCCGGCACATCGACGTCGTCTGTGAGCGCCGATCCGGTCAGATGCTTGCCGATGGTGGTGATGTCGATGATCTCATGCGGCACGCCAAGGCGCTTGGCGCAGGCGGCGGCGAAATCCAGCTCCTTGCGGTGCCGTTGGCCGTAGTCGAACGAGACGAGGCCGATAAGCTGTTGTTCCGCGGCAACCTTGTGGGCGAGCGAAACGGAGTCCAGTCCGCCGGAGCAGACGACGATGGTCTTCATAATCTATGATCCCTTGTTTTGACCGGGTGGGCTGCGACCGGATACCTGAGCTTTTCAAAAGCTGCGGGAGCGCTCACTACCAGCAGAAGCCCCGCGAAGCAAGCGGATCGATCACCCGGAAGAAATACACGGTCGCCCGCAGCACCGGCATCAGCCGCGCGGAATAAATCAGCCTTTGCTCGACCCTCCACGACTGTCCAGCGGCTGCAGAGAACATAATTCGGTGATTGCCTGCTGCATCTGTTCGGCATCGACGGGCTTGTGCAGTAGCAGGTGGCCGCTTTCGGTGACCTGCCGCAGGCGGGCCGGCGAGGTATCGCCGGTCAAGATGATCGCCGGCAAACGACGTCCGGCATGGGTACGAACCTCTTCGATCGCCTCGATCCCGGTCGTACCGGCTTCCAGCCGATAATCGGTGATGACGAGATCGATGGGTGCTGTGCCATCCGGCGACGCCTCGGCATGGGCAAGACATGCCTCCGCCGCCGAACGCCCGGCATAGACCCTGTAACCAAGGGTTTCGAGCAGCAAGCTGATCGCATCAAGCGCATCGCGTTCGTCGTCGATCACGGCAATCGCGAGTGCGCTCTCAGTTATGATCCTGCTATTGTCAGTCCTTGCCTCAGAAGTAACAGAAGCGGCAACGGGCACAGTGAGGGCGAATAGGGAGCCACGCCCCTCCGTGGAGACCAGACGCAACGGATGGCCGAGAAGCTGGGCGGTTCGCCGCACGATCGCCAGACCCAACCCGAGGCCCTGCGTGCGGTCGCGCTCCGGATTGTGCAGCTGCACGAACTCCTCGAAGATCGCCTTTTGCTGATCGGCGGGGATGCCGGCGCCGGTATCCCAGACCTGGATTTCGACCGAAGCGCCACGGCGGCGACAGCCAAGCAGAACCCGCCCCTTTGTGCTGTATCGAAATGCGTTCGAAACCAAATTATCGAGAATGCGCTTGAGCATGATCGGGTCGCTATCGACCGAGAGTGTGCTGTCCACCGTTCGCCACCCAAGGCCGCGCTCCCCGGCGGCATTCGCGAACTCATCACGAAGCTCGGCGAAAAGCCTGTTCAGCGAGACTGGCTCCTTCGTCACCGTGACGACGCCGGCATCGAGACGGGAAATGTCGAGTAGGGCGTTCAGCAAGCCGCTGAGATTGCCGACGACGGCTTTGGCCTTGGCCGCCAGTTCGCGCGCGGTACGGGAGGCCACATCGCCGCGCTGCCCAAGGATTGCCAGCGTCGACACCAACAGGCTCAAGGCATGGGTCGGCTGGCGCAAATCGTGGCTCGCCGCCGCCAGGAAACGGGTTTTCGACCGATCGGCCGTCTGGGCGCGGTCGCGTTCCTCCTGCAGGCTCACGACCAGTTCCTCGTTTTCCAGCCGTAGCGCGACGGTTTCGCGGAGCATGCGGTAGGTGATGCGGCAATAGTAGATGTTGATGAACACCATGGAGACGAGCAGAAACAGAAAGGCGCCGGACATGTCGCTGCCGCTGAGGATGCACCGCAGGGCGATCGGTATCACCGTGATGATGATCGAGCCGATCAGTGCCGGTGGGAAAGCCGATAGCGACGGCACCGTGCCGCAAACAAGTCCCGTCAGCACGATAACCGTAAAGGAAAGCACGACAGGCTCTTCGGGAAGAAAGCCGACCCACCCCATCGCGCCCCACAGAAGAGCCGAGATCCAGGAAAACGCTGCTGCGAGCCAAGCCCACCGCGCGATCGACCCCGGCTCTCGCTCACGGCTGAAGAAGCTGCGGGAGGCAAGTACACGTATGGCGGTCAGCAGATACAGGCCACCAAGCCAGCCGAGAAGCCAAGTGGAGGAAACGGCTGCTCTCAGAATATAGGCGGCCGCCAGAGAAATGACGATGTTGGAGACGACCACGCCATAGGAATTTCGATACAGGAGCTCGACCAAAGCCTGGCGTATCTTGCCGTCCTGCATGGGATCCCTCCAGTTCGCCGAACAAAGGCTTGAAAACAACCTTTCCCGGTAGGGTTGATTTATCGGTAACCTGTTTCAAATAAATTAGCGATTAAAGAATTTAAGCCGCGCATCCATAAGTGGTATCCAGATGAATCGCCCCTTTACCGCCATCATAGCCGACGACCACGCCATCGTGCGCGAAGGGTTGAAGCTGCTGATCTCGGCCATGACGAATGTGTCGATCGTTGCCGAGGCGGCCAATGGCGACACGTTGCTCGATCTCGTGCGCAGCACCCGCGCCGACCTACTGATCCTCGATCTCGGCATGCCGGGCGTCGCCGGGATCCAGTTCATCTCCGACATACGGGCACTGGCGCCGCGCATGAAGATCCTGGTGCTGACGGCGAATATCGAACCGAGGACGGTGCGGGCCGCGCTCGATGCCGGCGCCAACGGCTATCTGACCAAGGACGGCGACCCCGAGGAGCTCGATACGGCCATCGATGCCGTGAAGAGCGGCAAGACCTATCTGGCGAAATCGATCCGGTTTGCGGTCGCCGATCCGGAACGTCTGGGCAAGATGCCGGTCACCGGTGAGATCGTATCGCCCATTCCGCTGACATTGCGGGAGCGGCAGGTCCTGCTTCTGTCGGCACAGGGGCAGACTTCCAGGCAGATGGCGGAACGTCTCGGCATCAGCCCGCTGACGGCGCGCAAGCACCGGGAGAACCTGATGCGCAAGCTCAATCTTCACAGCACGGCCGAGGTCACGGCCTATGCCGTCCGCCTTGGATTGCCCGCTGGTTAAAGCATGCATGCGCGCTTCCCTGGTCGGCTTGCGCCCGAATATCGTCCCCTTGACCAGCCCACCATAATCAGCCTCCACCCGCGCTGAAATACGACAGGCGTCGTATATGTCTCGGCACGCACAAGGCGTACCTCTTCCGACGAGCGGCAACCCATACGGGTCCATCCGCTTCGAACCGCTCCATGTGAGGAGAGCGGTCTTCAAAAAGCGGGGGATGCGCCATGCTTTCATTGGAATACTGGACTTCGTTCGCCTTTGCGACGCTTGTCTTTGCCTGTATGCCCGGACCGGCCATTCTCTACATGACCGCGCAGACGCTAGCGCATGGCCGCCGCGCCGGATTGATGGCAGCACTTGGCGTGCATCTCGGTTGCTATGTTCATATCGCCGCTGCGGCCATCGGCCTTGCTGCTCTCCTCGATCAGGCCCCAACGGTCTACGCGGTCATGAAATTCACCGGCGCGGCCTATCTCGTCTGGCTGGGCGTGACGATGCTCCTTGGCCGGCACGAAAGTAGCGGCGAAACTGCCGACCACAAGCCCGCCGTCCTGCGTGACAGCATGGTCGTCGAGATCCTCAATCCGAAGACCGCGCTCTTCTTTCTGACGTTCCTGCCACAATTCGTCGATCCTGTCGCCGCAATACCGGTCTGGACGCAGTTCCTCGTCCTCGGCGCGGTCGTCAACATCATCTTCTCGGCAGCCGACATCACCGCTGTCGGCCTCGCCTCGCTGACGCTCGGACGGCTTACCGGCGGCGGTCTCGGCAGGCTCGTGCCGAGAACATGCGGCTCCATTCTCATCGTGCTTGGCGTCACGCTCGTACAGCGACATGGCTGATCAACAAGGAGAAAGAGACATGATCTGGTGGCAACACATCTCCCGGTCGAGGGGCGCATGCTCACCCGCCATGGATACAAGACACCGCCACCCTTGGCGGCTGGGTCTATCGACTCTCGTCGGCGTATTGGCTCTGCTTATTCCTGCCATATCCTCTTTCGCGGCCAGCCCCGATCCGCGAACGGTCGACGCGGCCATCGTGCTGGCCGTCGACAAATCCTCCTCGATCGATCCAGCCACGGCCGATTTTCAGCGCAATGGTCATGCCACCGCCCTTCGTTCCAAAGAAGTTCTGTCCGCGATCGAGGGCGGGATGACGGGCTGCATTGCAGTCAGCTATGTCGAATGGGCAGGCGTCGGCGACCTGGACACAGTCCTGCCATGGACGAAACTATGCAGCCGCTCGGATCTGGAGGTTGCTGCGGACGCTATCCTTCATAGCAGCAATGCAGGTTTGAAGCGGCAGGGGGGCGGCGGGACCTCGCTGTCCTTTGCCATCGACATCAGCAGCTTCCTGCTCGAACGCTGGCCGGGACACGCCACGAGGAAGATCATCGACATATCCTCGAACGGCACCAACAATGACGGCCTGCCGGTCGAGCAAAGCCGCGACGCGGCCATGAAAAAGGGCTACGTGATCAACGTCATCGCCGTTGCCCGCAGCGAACCGGGAGTTACTGCCGATCTCCCCGGCTATTTCCGGCAGCAGGTCATCGGCGGCCCGAGATCCTTCGTGATTGTCCCGGACAGGATCGAGGATTATGCGGTCGCGATCCGTCGAAAGCTCGTGCTTGAGATCGCCGGTATAATGCCGCAGCGCCTCGGAATGGATATCCGGCCCGCTCTCGATCGCATCCATATTGCCGGAAACGAGAGGCCAATACATCAGAGCAGATCGATGCTCCAATTATCCGCCACGAGCAGAAAATACTAGAAATGGCGAAAAATGGGATGAAGAACGCGAAAACTTTCATTTGAACAAATATAAAAGCAAACAAATGCCACTCGATTTAGGCTAAACCAGCCTGCAGGAGCGAGCGGGGAATCGGCCCGCCACGAATGAGGAACAGACAGGAATAGACGATGAGTGACAGCGGCCCGCAGACCCTGGTATTTGAGAGAAATTCGAACCCCGTTCCGGCCAGCGAGCGCGAAGCGCTGCTCCAGAACCCAGGTTTCGGTCGTGTCTTCACCGATCACATGGCGACGATCCGCTATTCCGAGGGCCGCGGCTGGCATGACGGAAAGATCGAGGCGCGCAAGCCGTTCAATCTCGATCCGGCGACGCTGGTATTCCACTATGGCCAGGAAATCTTCGAGGGCATGAAGGCCTATCGCCTGCCTGACGGCGGCGCCACGCTCTTCCGTCCCGACGCCAATGCGCGACGCTTTCGCAACTCCGCGACGCGACTGGCGATGGCGCCGCTGCCGGAGGAGCTCTTCCTCGATTCCGTGCGCGAGCTGGTGAAGATCGATCGGGACTGGATACCGACGACCGATGGCGCTGCACTCTATCTGCGGCCGTTCATGATCGCGACCGAAAGCCTGCTCGGCGTGAAGCCTTCCTCCGACTATATTTATTGCGTCATTGCCTCCTCCGTTGGCGCCTACTTCAAGGGCGGCGCATCGGCCGTGACGATCTGGCTGTCCGAGAATTATACGCGCGCCGCCCCTGGCGGCACCGGCGAAGCCAAGTGCGGCGGCAACTATGCGGCAAGCCTTTCCGCGCAGGCGGAAGCGACCCAAGAAGGCTGCGACCAAGTCGTCTTCCTCGACGCGGTGGAGCGTCGTTTCGTCGAGGAACTCGGCGGCATGAATGTCTTCTTCGTCTTCGATGACGGCTCGCTCCAGACCCCGCCGCTGACCGGCACGATCCTACCGGGCATCACCCGCGATTCCCTGATCATACTGGCGCGCGAGCTCGGCCTCACCGTACGCGAGGAGCCCTATGCGATCGACCAGTGGCAGGCGGATGCAGCCAGCGGCCGGCTGCGCGAAGC
Source organism: Rhizobium rhizogenes NBRC 13257 (assembly GCF_000696095.1). Taxonomy (GTDB): domain Bacteria; phylum Pseudomonadota; class Alphaproteobacteria; order Rhizobiales; family Rhizobiaceae; genus Rhizobium; species Rhizobium rhizogenes. The sequence goes on from NZ_BAYX01000011.1 coordinate 378,715, forward strand.
TTTCGCCTGCGGCACAGCTGCAGTGGTGACTCCGATCGGCAAACTCAAGGGCCGCAAGCACAATTTCACCATTGGCGACGGCGGCGCCGGTCCGGTGACCACGCGCCTGAAGGCGGCACTCCTCGACATTCAAAACGGACGTGCGCCCGACAAGCACGGCTGGCTGGAGCGGTTGTTCTAGGCTGTTTCCAAGTCTGAAATGAGCCGTGTGTCATGATCGCAATGCCGATGAAGGCATGGATCTGAGATGACTAAAGGGGACGATGGTTCCCTTTAGTCGGCGCTGCCGTAAGCAGCGAACGCAGCCTCAGGTATCCAGCCAGTTTTCGATTTTGAGGTTGGGATAGGCCATGAAATCTCGTGTGTTGTTGGTAACAAGCACCGTATTCAAGGCAATGGCGTGTGATGCGATCAGCTTGTCCAGATGGTCTTTCTTGCGCTCTCGCGTTGCCATGCGTACTGGGCCATAAGCGTGGGCAGCGGCGATATCGAACGGCTCTACCGCAATGAGGGTCACCAAGGCATCAAGGTTGCCGTGCTCCCGTTCCGGGGCATCAGACGCGGCAACACCGTAATCCAGCTCCGCGAAGGTAATGGCCGACATCACCACGTCACCGACGTAGCAAGCGGCAAAACGACGAGCGACTTGCTCGGGCTGGTTCTTCATCAGATAGATGCACATATTCGTATCGAGCATATAGCGCGGCATCAGATCTTCTCGCGCTCGTCCTGCTCTTGGTCACCCCTGCCCTCGCTCATGAAATTGGGGGAAAAGCGTGCGAAAACATCCATGACGCCGGCCAACGACTGGCGGACAGGACGAATGCGGATTTCATCGCCTACCCGCTCAATCTCCAGCTCCATGTCCGTGCGCTCATAGGCAATCTCTGCTGGGATGCGTACGGCTTGGGAATTGCCGTTCTTGAATGCCTTGGTCATCTGCATAGCGGGATGCTCCCATGTGTGTACATGGATGTATCATAGCGCATCGGCCTGGAAATGTACATCCCAGGTATGTACATTAAGAGAGCGATCGCCAGGCCCTGTCCCACTCACTTCGCGGATCGCGCCGCCTCCTTCTAAGATAGGCGGCGCGGCTCATATTGAATGCTTGCGCTACGGCTCCATCACATGATCGACCGGCAAGTGAATACTTACGCTTGCCCGGATATCGATGGCGCTGGCCGCCACGATCAGCTCGTACTTGCCCGCATCAGCCCGGAAACGACCGGCCTCGACATCGAAGTAAGCCAAGTCGCGAGGAGCGATCTTCAGCACCGCCGTACCGGTCGCGCCCGGGGCCAGCTTGAGCTTCGCAAAGGCACGCAGCTCCTTGAACGGCCGCTCGACCCTGGCATTGGGAGAGTGAACATAGAGCTGCACCACGTCCGATCCCGCCCTGTCGCCTATATTGGTGACATCGACCGTCACCGTAAGACCATCCGCCCCCATTTCCGTTCCCGATAGTTGCGGGGCACCCCAGGTAAAGCGGGTGTAGCCAAGACCGAAGCCGAAGGGGAAGAGTGGTTCGATCTCTCTTGTATCGTGATGGCGATAGCCGACGAAGATCCCTTCCGCGTAGCGCACATGGCCGTCCTGGCCAGGATAGATCGACGGATCGTCGGTGATGGCGGAATTATCCGTGAGCGCCTTCGGGAAGGTCTGTGGCAAGCGGCCGGCAGGCTCGACATCACCAAAGAGAACGTCCGCAAGCGCATTGCCAAGTTCCTGGCCGGGATACCACATCTGCAGCACCGCACGCACCTTGCCGAGCCATGGCATCTCGATGGGACCACCCGTTTGCAGTACCACGACCACGTTGGGATTGGTTTCGGCGACCGCCTCGATCAGCTCCTCCTGGCGACCCGGCAGGCGCATGTCGGGCAGATCCAGACCTTCGGTGTCCCACTCGCCCTCACGGCCGACGAGGAGCAGTACGATATCGGACTTGCGGGCGGTTTCGACCGCCTCCGCAATCCCGGCATCGCCGAGCGGCTTTTCGACACCGAAGCGGAGCGCACATATGTTGATGCCGTCCAGGCTGGCCTTCGGCGCCTCATATTCGACCACAACCCGGTAGCGGCGTGCGGCCTCAAGCGTTACCGCCCGACGCTGCTCGCTGTTCGCGGTTCCAAAAAAGTTCTCACCCTTCGTCCAACCGTCATAGCCATCGACCACCAGTTCGCCGTCCACGAACAGCCGAGCAAGCCCAGCATTGGTCATGCCGAAGATGTGTTCACCGGTTTCCTGCGGCACGAAGGTCGCCATCATGCGCGCCGAAAAATCGGCGATATCAAGGTCGCCGGACGGAAGATCGAACCAGAAGAATTCGCCCTTTTCGACGGTCTCGACATGGACCGGACGGCTCTCGAAGCCGCGTCCCTTGAAGTATTCCACCGTCATCTCGCCGCTGAAGACGTCGATGAGCCGGTTGTTGTTACAGCCGACCGCATGGCGGAGGCTGTTGGCGTTGGACAGCGCCGCGCGAATGCCCTCAAGTGGGCTCACCGTATAATGCGCGGCAATCCGCGCGCTTCCTCCGCCCATGACGCGTGCGGAAGCCGCATTGGGGCCGATGACGGCGATCTGGTCGAAGGACGACTTGGCAAGCGGCAGCACTCCATCATTCTTCAGGAGTACAGCACCCTCCGCACCGAGTTGGCGGATGAGCGCACGATCTTCCGGCAGATCAAGCGCGTGTTCGGCGAGATCAGGCGCCTTTTCAAAGGCGCCGACGCGTTCGAGCAGAAGGAGAATACGCCGTGCCGAAGCGCGCACGGTCTCGGCCTTTACCTTGCCTTCCCGGACTGCGGCGACCAGCTTTTCGCCGCGATCCCGCCAAGGCCCCGGCATCTCCAGATCGAGCCCGGCATTGATGGTTTCAGCCGTCGAGTGCGAGCCGAACCAGTCGGACATGACCACGCCGTCGAAGCCCCATTCCTCGCGCAGGACTTTCGTCAGCAGCCAGGGATTTTCGCTCGTATAGGTGCCGTTGAGCTTGTTGTAGGAGGACATGACGGCCTTCACGCCGGCCTTCTTCACCGCCTCCTCGAAAGGCGGCAGATAGATTTCGCGCAGCGTCCGCTCATCGACATCGGAGGACATGGTCTGCCGCTCGATCTCGGACTCGTTGGCGACGAAGTGCTTGATCGTGGCGGCCACACCCTGGCTCTGCACGCCATTGATATAGGCGACGGCGCAGGCGGCGGTCAGCGCCGGGTCTTCCGAATAGCATTCGAAGTTGCGGCCATTGAGGCCGGAGCGGTGAATGTTGACGGTCGGCGCCAGAAGCACCGACGCGCCCTTGCTCTTGGCTTGTCCTCCCAGCGCCACGCCGGCGCGCTCGATGAGCTCCGGGTCCCACGTCGCTCCAAGCGCGATTGCCACCGGGAAGCAGGCGGACTTGACGCCGCCGACCAGCGACCCGCCGCCGCGTGCGCCATTGGGGCCGTCGGTAACCTTGATCTTCGGCACGCCGAGCCGCTCGATCGCGACGGTCGTCCAGAAATCCGCGCCCGAGAGCAGCGACACCTGCTCCTCCAGTGTCATCTTATCGAGAATATCGTCGATCATAGGGGATCCTCCCATGTTAATCGGTCCGATGGGGACCATTAGGCAGGCGTTCCCGCCCGAAATATTGATCTTATCAACGTGCGCCACGTACCGGCACGATTGCCAGCGCGCCCAAAAAGGCACTGACCGCCGCCAAGGCATAGAGCAGTGAGTAATTCTGTCCGTGTCCCGAGCCGATCGCGAGCACGATCGGCGCTATGGCCGGCGCGATCGATTGCGGAACAGCATTGGCGATATTGAGGACACCAAGGTTCTTTGCCGCATTCGTTTCGCGATCCGGCAGGATGTCCACGACGAGCGCCTGGTCGACGGCATAGTAGACGCCAAAGCCGAGCGAGGAGATGGCGACGCCGACGAAGAACATGGTGAGGTCGGGCGCCATCATGATCACGGCGATGCCAAGTGCATAGGTGGCGGCGGCGGCAAAGACAAAGGGTTTGCGGCGGCCTGTCCGATCGGACAGATAGCCGGACACAATCGAGGAGGCGACGACACAGCAGGTGGTGATCAGGATCGAGAAGAACATAGTCTGGCCGATGCCGGCCTCCGCGACCCCGAGCTGGTCGGTGAGATAATAGACCTGATAGGAGGTCAGCACAGCAAAGCCGAAGAACACCAGGAAGCGGCTGAGCCAGGCATAGCCGAAATCACGATACTTGACCGGATTGACCCAGAAGCTCGCCGCCAATTCGCCCAACAGGTTGCCTCTGGGTGCCGGCTCATTGTCGGTGGGGCGATCATCCAGCAGGAGGGCGAAGCCGATAATCGTGACGAGGCCGATCGCGGTCGGCACCAGGAACATGGCGTTGCTGCCAGTTCCCGTCAGCGATACGACGGCACTGCCGATCAGCAAGGCGACATAGACCGACATGCCGGCAAGCGCCGATATCATCCCCCGCTGCTGTTCCGGCACCTGATCGGGCACGACGGCAACCAGAGCCGCAAGCATCGCATTGTAGGCGACCTGCACGGCACACCAGGCAATACCTATCATCAGGAGGCTCGAGGAATAGGCAATCACGAGCTGAGCAAGGCTGCCCACGATGACGCCGCCGATGAGCCACGGCCGGCGGCGGCCGAAGCGAGAGCGCGTACGGTCGGAAAGCTGCCCGAATATCGGATTGGCGAACAGAGCAAACAGGGCACCGCTACCGAGAATCGCACCGAGGCTGGCGCCTTTGCCGACTGGATCGAGCGCGCTCACGCGAATAGCAAGGGTGACGGCAATCGGCGTCATCACGGCAATGAAGAAACCGAGATTGGCGAGCGCAAAGCCGGCGATAAACGGAATGCCGACAGCCTTGCTCGGAGCGCCCGGTTGATGGGCATCCGTATTGCCGAGGCTGGCATGTACAATGGTCATGAGATATCCTCCACTCTTAAACCTACTGAGTAATCGGTCTTTTTAAAGAGTCAAGAGATGTGTACTGACAGGTTGGCCGGGGCATGCAAATCGCTGTAGAACGGAACGAAATCGGGGGAAGAGAGAATGACCGTCGGACCGGGCATCGAAACTCAAGGTAAAGGCATACGGCGGCGGAACTCCGCCAAGGGCGCTTCGCGGCGCGAGGCGATCCTCGCCGCCGCCATGCACCGTTTCTCCAGGGACGGCTACCAGAGCGCCGCCATCGCGGATGTCGCCAAGGATGTCGGCCTGTCCCTTCCCGGCCTGCTGCATCATTTTCCGACCAAGGTGGATCTGCTGCTGGCGATCCTCGACAAACGGGATCTCGAAAGTTCGGTCGCGATCGATGTCGGTCAGGCGAATTGGCACGCTTTCCTGCTCGGCCTGATCCAGATCGCGAAATATAACACCAGCATCCCGGAGGTCGTCCGCGCCTTTGCGATCCTCAATGCCGAAAGCCTGACGCAGAACCATCCGGCAAAGGCCTGGTTCAGCGATCGCGCACGGCAGTTGCAAGCGAATATCGCGACGAAGCTCACAGATGGCGTCCTGCGGGGCGAAGTGAAGCGGGATGTCGACTGTCCGGCGATCGCCGCCGAGGTGATCGCCATGATGGACGGCCTGCAGATGCTCTGGCTGCGCGATCCGACCTCCTTTGACATGGTCGGCGCCATCGCCGGCTATATCGGCCGCCTGATAATGGACCTCCAAGCTTCACCTGCCACGCAGGTTTAGCGCCGTGGATGCCGACGCATCTCATTTCCTGTCGGCATGCAATGTGAACCGGCGGTAGCCGTTCATGACATGAGCGCGCATCACGTCCCCGGCGCGCATCGGATCGCGCGTCGCCAAGGCATCGACAATCGCCTCGTGCTCAGCCTGGGAGGCCTCACGGCCCGAGGCGCTCGAAAAATTCCGCCGCCGCAACAGATGCATACGGTCGACCACCCGTCGATAGAATTCCAGCAGCGTGGCATTGGCGGCCATTTCGACAATGCGGTCATGGAACGCGATATTCATCGGGAAAGACTGCGCGCCCTCCTCATGCTCCGGCAATTCGGCAAGACGAACGAGCCAGATGCGCAGCTCGGCAATGTCCGCATCCGTGATACGGGCCGCCAGGAGCCGTCCGGACATCTCGTCAAGCGTTGCCCGCAACTCATAGAGCTCTCGCGCTTCTGGCTCGCCTATCTCGCGCACGAAGACGCCGCGATTCTTTTCCAGCTTCACGAGACCGACCTCCACCAGAGCCCGGAATGCCTCGCGGACAGGTCCGCGGCTGACCTTGAACCGTTGCGCGAAAGTGATCTCGTTCAGCTTGTCGCCGCCGGCAATCTCACCGGTCTTGATCTGCCGGAGGATCTCCTCGCGCACCAGATCGGAAACCGAGTGCGTCTGGAGAATCTGAAGTGCGTCGATAGATGCGTTCATACCGGCTCTTCTATCCCAAATTGACGGCTACCGCCTTGACTTTCAGTGTAACCCCTCCACTATTCCAGCATATTGTCAATTGTCGACAATAAACACACTTCAAGAGATTTAGTGCGCTTTGCTGACGGTCGGGAGGATTGAGCAAGGTGAAAATGATTGGCAATACCGCAAATATCCCAGGGAGTTCCCAGCTACTTTCGCGTTCATCACAAAGATACGCGTGCAACCTTGTCCCGACGGCCTGGTGATGGAGGCTAGGCCAAGACAATTCCCATGAAAACGTCAAAGCGCATCGTCTGATCTGATGTTCGGATCGGCATGCCAGACATATCCAGAGCCCAGCCCATCGTTCCGGATCAATCCATGGAGGAGTGCAATGATTCGACGGATTATCGACAATTCGAGACCTGCCGCGCAGGCAGCGGTGGCCCTTGCCATGCTGCTGGCTGGCGGACAGGCGCTGGCGGCGGAGGTATCGTCGCCCGATGGCGTCTATATCGGCACAGAGGCCAAGGGATTGCATCTCTATCGGGGCATTGCCTATGCCAAGCCACCTCTCGGCAAGCTGCGCTGGGCGGCACCTGAGCCCATCGACAAGATGACGACGCCCTTCCATGCCAACAAATCCGGCAATGAATGCGTGCAGCTGGCGACATTCTGGCGCCCTGGCAAGCCGGCAAGCTGGACCGAGGATTGCCTCAATCTCTCCGTCTACACGCCGGCGAAAGCTGGCACCAATCTGCCTGTGATGGTCGGTTTTCATGGCGGCGGCTGGGTGAACGGCTCCAAGACCGACTGGGATCCGAAAGAACTGGCGCGTGCCGGCTATGTCGTGGTGACGGTGAACTATCGCCTCGGCGCGCTTGGCTATCTGGCGCTTCCCGAATTTGACAGCGAATCCCGGGACAAGCAGAGCAGCGGCAATTATGGCGATCTCGACAAGATCGAGGCTTTGCGTTGGATTCACAAGAACATCAAAGCCTTCGGCGGCAATCCGGAGCAGGTAACCATTGGCGGCCAATCGGCCGGTGCGGGTTCCGTCTGCTGGATCCTTGCCTCGCCGGCGGCGAAAGGACTGATCCAGGGCGCTGTTATCGAAAGCATCCGCGATTGTGCCAATATACCGAAGTCCGACGCGCTGGCCTCGGGCGAGAGTTTCATCAAGACGATCGGCTGCGCCGACGACAAGGATCGTGCGGCCTGCCTTCGCAGCAGGAGCCCGGCTGAGATCCTCGATGCGCAGAAGGCTTCGAGCGCGACGTGGCGGCCGACCTCCGGCGGCTGGGCGCAGCCGCAACCGGCCCTGGAGGCCTATCGCGGCGGCAACTTCAACCGGATCCCGGTGATCTTCGGCAACAACCAGCACGAGACCCGCGCCTTTACCTATGAGGCGAACGACCTCACCAACCAGCCGGTGACCAAGGAGGATTACGAGGGCTATGTGCGCAAAACCTATGCCGGCAAGGCTGATGACGTATTGAAGACCTATGCTTCCGTCGAAGCCCGTAGTCCCGGCGAGGCGATGGCCAATGTCAGCACGGACGCCGGCTGGGCCTGCCCGACCACGGGCGTGGTACAGGCGCTGTCGAAATGGGTGCCCACTTATGTCTATGAATTTCGCGACGAGACCGCGCCGATCCGCCCCTATATGACGGTGCCGGCATCATTCGAGATTGGCAGCGCCCATTCCTCGGAGCTCCCCTTTGTCTGGGGATCCGACGTCATGACGCCGCTGACATCAAAGCAGCAGAAACTTTCAAAGCTGATGACCGGCTACTGGACCAGTCTCGCCAGCAAGAAAGGCATCCCCGGCAGCGGCCTGCCTACATGGCCGGCCTATGGCGCCCAATCGCCGCAACGCCTGCTTTTCCTGCCGGGCGGAGAGACCAGCCTGATCTCGGAGGAGCAGTATCAGCGGGATCATCACTGCGGTCTGTTCACCCCGCACGGCTAACCGGCCATCTCTGTCCGTCGTCACGGGATGAGCAATATTGAACCGCCATTTCTGCACATCGAGGAGAGTGCTAATGATGTCGCTTATAAGAATTTCATATGCCGCCGCCCTGGCAATCGGGCTGGCGGTCGGAGTGTTTCATATGCCGGACTGGGCACAGGCTGCCTCTTCAAAAGCTAGCGTCGACACCGTTACCGTCGAAGGGGGCAAGGTCAATGGGGTGGCCACCGACATTTCCGGCGTCCAGGTTTTCAAGGGAATTCCGTTTGCCGGCCCCACAAGCGGCGACAACCGCTTTCGCGCACCGCAACCGGTCGTCCCCTGGGAGGGGGTGAAGCTTGCCGATCAATGGGGAGACCAGGCGCTTCAGGATATTCACACCAATCCGGTCGGGGCCTTCTGGGGAGACGAGTTTTATTTCGACCCCGCCTTCCTGCCGAAAGCTAGCGAAAACGGGCTGAACCTGAACGTATGGACCCCGGCAAAGAGTGCCGGCGACAAATTGCCGGTCTATGTCTGGATCCATGGTGGCGCCAATCACCACGGTTACGCTTCGGAAATGGAGTTCTATGCGTCGAAGCTGGCGGCGAAGGGCATTGTTGTCGTATCGGTTCAGTATCGGGTCGGCGCGCTCGGCTTCCTGGCGCTGAAGGAACTCTCAGACGAAAGCCCGCAGCACGTCTCCGGCAATTATGCGACGCTTGATCTGGTCAAGGCGCTGCATTGGGTGAAGGACAACATTGCCGGCTTTGGCGGAGACCCATCGAAGGTGACCATTGGCGGCCAGTCGGCGGGCGCGCGCAATACGACAATGCTGCTGCGCACGCCCTTGGCCAAGGGTCTGTTCCGCCGCGCGGTCATCGAGAGCGGCTCATCCGGCTTCATGCCGGTGCCGATGATGGATCTGAAGGAGCGGGAAGCCGTTGACGCCAAGGCCATGGAAACGGTCTTCGGAAAGCCGACGAGCCTTGCTGACCTTCGCGCCATTCCTGCCGACACAATCGTCACGCAGACCATGTCGGATGGCAAAACGCTGCTCTACGATGCCCTGCACGGCGCGATCAACAAGACGTCGCAGTACACGCTGGACGGCTATGTCTTCACCAAGGATTCGATAGACCTTCTGAAACCCGATGCATTGAACGGCCACGACATCATGATCGGCGGTACGTCGGACGAATATACCTCGCTTGAGGGCGGGCCTGACAAGACGCTAGCGCCGGAGGATTTTGCCAAGGCGATCCAGACGATCGGCTATGACGACGCCTGGAAAGAGGTCTATCGTCCCTCGAATGACCAGGACGCCTATCGCCTGTGGCTTCGGGCGCGTGCCGACTATAATCTCCAGAACTTCATCGTCTCGGCGGAATATGCCAAGGCGCACAACAAGGATTTCAACGTCTATACGTTCTACTTCAATCACGCACCGCCCGGCCGCAACTCGGAATTCTACGGCTCCTTCCACTCCTCGGATCTCTGGTATTTCTTCAATTCGATGCGGGACGTGCCGGGACAGCGGAAATGGACCGGCGCCGATTACAGAATGGCCGACACCATGTCGTCCTACCTCGTCAATTTCGTGCAGACGGGCAATCCCAATGGCGACGGACTGCCGCGGTGGCAGCAGACAACGGTCAGCGACAAGGGCGCCTTCATGCGCTTCCGCGATGGCTATGCCTACCCCGTGACACAGACGCCTTATCCGGAACGGGATGCGCTGAACCGGCAGACCGCCTTACGTAAGGCAAAGCTGACCGAGGCCGCGCTGGCACGGTAGCGTTCATTTTCCACCGGCATGTCGGGTGTTCTGTCCGGCATGCCGCCTGATCGGAAAGAAGAGATCAGGACGACCGCATGCGCTCGTCTTCCGCCGCCACCGTCGATGGAGACAGGCCGGTCCAGCCCTTGAACGCCCTCCAGAACACCGTACTGTCCGCATAGCCCAGTGTATCGGCGAGGCGGGAGTAGCCCGATGTGCCGGCCCTGAGATAGAGCTGCGCGATCCCGGCGCGATATTCCCGCACGAGGGCACGGACCGACGTGTTCTCATCGCTAAGGCGCCGCTGCAGGGTCCTGACCGAAAGCTTCAGCTCCGCGGCAACGGCTGCGATGGTGATCGGTTTATGGCCGAGATAGATCGCGATGACCGACAATACCTGATCCCGCACGCTGTCCTGATCGACATTGCCCGAGGAAAGATCGCCGATATGGCGCTCGAGGATAGCAGTCAGATCGCGATCTTCGTTGCGATAATGGCGGTCGGCATCCGTTTTCAACATGACGATCCGGTTGCTGGATTGCGAGAAGAGAAGAGGTGCCCGAAAGATTCTTTGCAACGGCTCCCGATCGCGGGGGGCCGCATGCTCGAAGTGGATTTCGACGGGCCGCCAGGACGCGCTGAAGGAACTGCGGACGAGCTGGCAGGATGCGGCAAGGGAATATTCCGTATCCTGATGGCGCGGCCAAAGCCGC
>NZ_BAYX01000010.1 GCF_000696095.1 Rhizobium rhizogenes NBRC 13257
CCGAACAGAACGTTGCCGGTTGCGCCGGAGTCGAACGCGTAGGACGTGGTGCTGACCGAAACGGTGCCGTTGGTGCCGCGGATGAAGGAGGAAACGACCGAAGCGGAGTCGCCGCTGGCAGCCATGACCCAGTTCTCGCCGTTGAACGAAGCGGACTGTGCAACGCTCTTGAGCTGTGCCTGAAGCTGGCCGATTTCTTCCTGAACGGACGACTTGTCAACCGAATCTTCCATGGCGGTGACAAGCTTGGACTTGATCTGGCTGACGATGTCGAGAGCGCTGGTGACGGCAGTGGTTGCCGTGTCGACCTTGGCAGCACCGAGGCCGAGGGCGTCGGAAACGGCGCCGATGGCGCTATCGTCGGACTTCATCGAGGTGGCGATCGACCAATAGGCGGCGTTGTCGGAAGCCTTGGAGATGCGCAGGCCGGACGAAACGGCGTTCTGCGTGCTTTCGAGATTGCTGTTGATGCCGCGCAGCGTCTGGAGAGCGGCTGTTGCTGCATTGTTGGTAAGAATGCTCGTCATAGTATTTGCCCCTTTGGCAGTGGTTAAATAAGGGACATTCCGGACCTAAAAACCGGTAACGGCATTCAGCATCATGCCTGTTAACCCCATTTGGTTATGGTTAACTCGCCGTTTCAATGGCTCTAGAAAACAGCAATATAGTTAAGAAAATCTGAACCATGAAACAGCAAAAAATATAAAAAAAACCGCGCCTTAGACAGGCGCGGTTAACTCATTGTTTAGGAATTTCGGCTGGCGTGGAGCGCCAGTCCTACTTCTTAACGGAAGAGCGACAGGATCGACTGGGTCGAAGAGTTGGCGATCGAGAGCGACTGGATGGCCAGCTGCTGCTGCGTCTGCAGAGCGGAAAGCTTGCTGGATTCTTCTTCCATGTCTGCATCGACCAGCTTGCCAACGCCCGACTGGATCGAGTCGGAAAGCGAGGAAGCAAAGCTCGTCTGCAGGTCGATACGGCTGGAGATCGAACCAAGCTTCGAACCCATGCTGGTCAACGAGTTCAGAGCGGTCTGAACCATGTCGAGAGCGCTGGAGATCTGGCCCGTGGTCATGCTGGAGATATCCAGGCTGAAGACCGAGTAGGAGCCGGACACAGTACCGAGAATGCCCGAAGCCGTGTCGATCGTGCCGGAGTTCGAGCCGAACAGAACGTTGCCGGTTGCGCCGGTGTCGAACGCGTAGGACGTGGTGCTGACCGAAACGGTGCCGTTGGTGCCGCGGATGAACGAGGAAACGACCGAAGCGGAGTCGCCGCTGGCAGCCATGACCCAGTTCTCGCCGTTGAACGAAGCGGACTGAGCGACGCTCTGGAGCTGTGCCTGAAGCTGGCCGATTTCTTCCTGAACCGCGTCCTTGTCGACCGAACCTTCCATGGCGGTGACAAGCTTGTCCTTGATCTGGCCGACGACGTCGATGGCGCTGGTGACAGCGGTCGATGCGGTGTCGACCTTGGCAGCGCCGAGGCCGAGGGCGTCGGACACGGCACCGAGAGCACTGTCGTCAGACTTCATCGAAGTCGAAATCGACCAATAGGCGGCGTTGTCGGAAGCCTTGGAGATGCGCAGGCCGGACGAAACGGCGTTCTGCGTGTCCTGCAGGTTGCTGCTGATGCCCTTCAACGTCTGGAGGGCGGCCATAGCGGAATTGTTGGTGATAATGCTGGTCATAAGTGTGTCCCCGAAAACTGAATACAAAAAGGAGGACATACCGGACTTCAAATACCGGCGATGACGGAGTGGCTTCATGCTCCTCGGCCCCATTTCCTAGGGGGCCAAACCCGTCATGTCACGAGTAAGCTCGCATCCATTACTTGCGAATTCCTTAAATCCGGGGGACGCGGCAACGGATGTCCTCAACGTAGCTAACAGTGCGTAAACGAGCGGTTCAACCGCCGCTTCGGTTTCAGGCAAGCTACGCGCGCGATGATCCGGCGAATCCATGATGACGGTCCCCGGCCTCCAGCCGGTGCCTGTTCAACATTTCGCTCGGAGTTCTCGCTCGTGACTATGAAAAACGCCTTTGTGACAGCCTCCAATCTCTACCAAAAGGGGCAGTATACGCGCGCGCTCGAAACGTTGAACGAGCTGCTCAACAGCGATACTTCACCGAAGACCTACGCGCTGCTGGCAAAGACGCTGCTCAAGCTCGGCTTCAAATCGGACGCCGCGAAAGCTTATGAACTGGCGGGCCGGCAAAAGCCCCATCGTGAGGACTATCTGCGCGAAGCCCTGCTGCTTCATGCCGATTGCGGCAACGAGGACCAGGCGCTGTCGATCGGCAGCCTGATCCTGCCGCTGGCCTTCAAGGATCCGGAGCTCGCCTATGCCCTCGTCCGCATTTTCCTGGGCCGCCAGCAAAAGGAACTGCTGACCGGTTTCAAGACCGTGCTGGTCGACGGACCCGAGCTCAGGCACCGGCTGCTGGCCGCGAAACTGCTGACCGACAACCTTTACGACGAAAGTAACCGGCACATCGTCGCGACGCTGTTCAAGAACCATCCCGATAACATCGTCTTCCGCACGCTTTACCTGATCTTCGCGCGCGAAGTGTCCGACCTCGCAATGGTCGACAAACACATGGCGCCCATCAAGGCCTCGTTGGCCGCGGGCAATCTCGATCACGTCACGCCGGACAACCCCTTCTTCCACCTGCATTGGTGCGGTGACGAAGCGATCAACAAATTCGCCATCCACGACACGCTACCGCTGCCCGCCGGGCATGCCGAGGCCCGCCGCAAGGCGCCGCATGCGTGGACAGACAAAATCCGCATCGGCTATCTTTCCTCGGACTTCTGGCCAGGCCACGCAACCATGAAGCTTTTGCAGCGCATATTGGAGCTGCACGACCGGAACAGGTTCGAGATCACCCTCTTCGACCATTCGTCGTTGACGTCGCAGCGAGAGGAAGAGTTCGATTATTCGAGATGGGGGGCGATGGTCGATATCCGCAGCCTCACCGATCAGGCGGCCGCCGAAGTCATTCGCGCCCGCGACATCGATATTCTCGTCGACCTCAAGGGACACACCAAAGACAGCCGCGCGCGCATCCTCAACCACATGGCCGCGCCGATCCAGACGTCATGGCTCGGTTTTCCCGGTTCCACCGTCAATATCGATCTCGACTACATCATCGGCGATCCCTACGTGCTGCCGGAACAATCCAAGCCGCATTTTCACGAGAAGTTCTGCCGGCTGCCCGAAAGCTATCAGGCAAACGACCCGATCTACCGTCCGAAGCCGCGACCGACGACCCGCGCTCAGCACGGGCTGCCGGAAGACGCCTTCGTCTTCGCCTCGTTCAACGGCAACCGCAAGATCACCTCGCAGATGGTCGACGTCTGGTGCAATATCCTGAAGCGCACCAAGAACAGCGTGCTCTGGCTGCTGTGCAACGGCCCGCGCGCCGAGGCCAATCTCTGGGCCCGCCTGGAGGCGCGCGGCGTCAACCGCAAGCGCGTCGTCTTCACCACCCGTATTCGCTATGAAGATCACATCGACCGCCAGCAGCTCGCCGATCTCGGTCTCGACACCTTCCCGGTCAACGGCCATACGACGACCTCAGAGCAGCTTTGGGGCGGCCTGCCGGTATTGACGATGAAGGGCACGAACTTCGCCTCGCGCGTCAGCGAAAGCCTGCTCAACGCCATCGGCGTGCCGGAACTGGTCGCCGCCGATGTCCAGGCTTATGAGAACATGGCCGTGGAATTTGCCGGAGAGCCGGAGCGCGTCGCCAGGCTCAAGGACGTGCTGGCCGCCAACCGCTACATCAAGCCGCTCTTCGACGCCGAACGCTTCACCAGCCACCTGGAGACGGCATATGCGATGATGGTCGAGCGCGCGAAGCAAGGTCTCGCTCCTGATCACATGGATGTGCCGGCGCTGCCCATACGCACCGAGCCGTTCCTGGCCGAAGATGGGAATGCGGCGGCGATCGCCGCAGAATAGGACGGCAATACCGACAGGCGCGGCAGGGCGGTCAACCTCGGCCGTCGCCGTCACTATTCCGATGCTGGCTAAGTAAACTCCGGGGGAAAGATATGAGTCTTCACAAGCCAGGCGGCAAGATAAACGGCGCCGGTCGCTACGACGAGCACGCCTGCAATAAAGCCGAAAAATAAAAGGCTGGCACGCTTCCACGGCCTGCTTTGGTAGAGATAGATGGCCTGACCCAGTGGAGCGAACAGGACAGTCGTCAGCTTGGCGATGGGGGTGCGGCTACACCCACGCTCGTTAGCATCCGCAATTTGCCACCACGAAACCAACAGAATGTTGCCGACCATCTGGACCAGATCGTTGGCCGTCATCCACCGTGGTGGGCTGTAAGGCCAGATCGCAGCATCAAGAAGCAAGCCAAAGGCGATAAACGCCAGCAATCCCACATAGATCCAGTCGCGCGTCTTCATGCTCATATCTCGCAACGATAGATGTCATGAGATCGATACACGCGATCCGTCGCGCTTGCCAAGCATCTATTCCGGGTCAAGGAGACTGGGCATGTCGTCTCTTTTGCACCATAGCCAATTTGCGTCTGCCGAAGTCAATCCGGGCTGCAGTGTCGGCTATGAACGCAAGCCTGGCGATCCAGGTAAAGTTCCGTCCGCAGATTAGTGGAAAGAACGTACGAGACTGCCGACCAATAGGTTCCAGCCATCGATCAGCACGAAGAACAGGATCTTGAAGGGCAACGAGATCGATGTCGGCGGCAGCATCATCATGCCCATCGCCATGACGATGGTCGAGACGATCAGGTCGATGACCAGGAACGGCAGCACGACCAGAAAGCCGATTTCAAAGCCGCGGCGGATCTCCGAGATCATGAAGGCCGGGATCAGGACGCGATAGTCGATCTTGTTGTCGATCACCACCGTCTGCCCGCGCTCCTGTGCCAGGTCGACGAAGAGCTTGATGTCCTTGTCACGCGTGTTGTTTGCCATGAAGGTGCGGAAAGGCTCGGCGATACGCATAACCGCATCCGCCTCAGAGATCTGATTGGCCAGCAGCGGCTGCGCCCCATCTTTCCAGGCCTGATCGAAGGTCGGCGACATGACATAGAAGGTCATGAACAGCGCCAGGCTGAGCAGGATCATGTTCGACGGGGTGGTTGCAAGGCCCATGCCCGAGCGCAGGATCGAAAACGCGATGATGAAGCGCGGAAAGCTCGTCACCATAATGAGGATGCCGGGCGCGATCGACAGGATGGTCAACAGCCCGAAGGTGCGGATAATCCAGGCCGCGACCGATCCGTTCACCGGGGTGTTCAGGAGATCCGTCGGAATCTGTTGCGACAATTGCTGCGCCATCGCCAGTTCAGGCGACAATATAGCAAATACTAATGTAGATAAAATAAGTAATAATCGAATCATTCGATCACGAAAGTCCTGAACATGACTTTCGATACGCGTCCTTCGGAGCGCAGGTCAACACGTTCCTGAAGGTCATCCCGAAGATATTGCAGCCCGCGAGGACCTTCGATCTGTTGCAGCGAGACGGTGCGGACATAGGCGAGCACATCTTCATGGATCGCCTGGGCAAGCTGCGCGTCCGGCTGGCCCTTGAACACCAGCGCGATTTCCAGCCTGATCCAGTTTTGCGAGGGATAGCCGAGATTGGTGATGATCGGATCGAGCTGGACGATATTGCTCGATTCCAGCGGGGCTATCGCCTGCTTTTCGTCGCCGGTCGTCTGTGTGGCGGCCTGCACGGCAGCCGTCGCCGCCTTGATCTTCGGCGCGACTATGGTGCCGAGAAACCAACCGCCGCCGCCGCCGAGAACCGTCAGGGCGAGCAGTCCGACGATGGTCATGACCAGCGGCGATCCCTTGCTGTTTGCCGATGCGTCTGCGGCTTCTGCCATGTCTGTTACCCGCCCGTTCCAAAAATGTCGTATACTGTCTGACCGTCAGAGCGGCGACAGCAGATCGACCGCCTGCTGTCCGACCGGCGGCTGCTGAATTTCCGTCAGGCGGCCACGGCCGCCATAGGAGATGCGCGCCTCGGCGATCTTGTCGTAGGAAATCGTGTTGTCCGCGGTGACGTCCTGCGGCCGCACGATACCGGCGACATTGAGAATGCGGATTTCCTGGTTCATGCGGACTTCCTGCGAGCCGCTGATCATCAGGTTGCCGTTCTCGAGAATGCCGGTCACGACGGCAGCCACCAGCAGGTTGATCTGCTCGGAGCGTTGCATCTTGCCCTTGCTGTCGGTGCTGGTATCGGAGCCCGAGGTTGCGTCGGCGTTGGTGGCGGGCTTCCAGCCGAAAATCTTGGCCGAAATATCCCAGTTCATGTCGCTCTTGTTCGTGCGATTGCGATTGGTCTCGTTGTCCCAATTCGCCTTGTCATTGATCTGGATCGTGACGGTCAGAATGTCACCGACGTTCAGCGCGCGCGCGTCCTTGAAAAGGGCGGCCTGCGAATCGTTCCAGAGCGAATAGCCCTGCGCGACCTGATGCGGCCGCTTCGGATATTGCGACATCTGCGGCGTCTGCGCATATTGCAGGCCGCTGCCGATGGGGCTCATCGCGGGTGCCCGGCCGAGTTCCTTGAGAGCCTGCGGCGATTGGCAGCCGGCGAGGACGGCGACGATCGCGCAGGTGGCCGTAAGACGCATGTTCATGAAGGGTCCTTCGACTTCGATGTATTCGGATCAGACGCGCTGGCCATGATGTTAGTGACGGCTGCCGCCTTCTGCACATCCATCTCCGCCAAAACGAGACTCGCCTGGCGCGGCGAGAGTTTCATGATGATCGCCGCCGCTATGGTGACCTTGACGCCGTCAAGGCTCGCCGCCGCCGCATCGGGCTTCATGTTCTTATAGACGTCGACCAGACCGGTATCGGCACTCTTCAGGAAGTCGTCGCGGCGCTTCAGCCAGTCTTCATATTCCGCCTTGCGCTGATCCATGGTGGCGATACGCTGGTTGACGTCTGCCTGCAGCTTTTCAAGCTCCTGCTTTTGCAGAAGGTAGCGCTGGTCACGGGCCGGATCGGCAATATTAGTGCAAAACTGTCTGATCTCGTCCTGGCTGGATGCCGGATCGACGATCGGTTTCGGCGCTTCCTGCGCCGCCGCGGCGCAGACGGACAACAGCAGGGCGGCCATGGCCGCAGAGCAGGAGTTCAACATCTTTCTGGCGATAGCGATCAAGATCATTGCAGCACGAGCTCCGCTTGCAGGGCGCCGGCCGATTTGATGCCTTGCAGGATGGCGATAATGCCGTCCGGCTTGACGCCGATATTGTTCAGGCCGGAAACGAGGGTCTTCAGGTCAGGCCCCTGGAGCATCGCGACGCCGCCGCCGCTCTTGGTCGCCGTGATATCCGTCTGGTCCTGGATGGCCGTCTGGCCGTCGGAGAAGGGTTCCGGCTGGATGACCTGCGGATTTTCGCTGACCTGAACCGTCAGGGTGCCGTAGCTGACGGCGACCGGCGAGACGCGGACATCAGCGCCGATGACGATCGTTCCGGTGCGCTCGTTGATGACGACCTTGGCCGGCGTGTCGGTCTGGACGGCGAGATTTTCGATATCTGCCATCAGCCGCGTCAGGTCCGCCATCTTCGGCTTGCTGATCGCAACCTCCTGCGAATCCTTCGCCTCGGCGATCGGTGCACCGAAGCGTGAGGTCGCCCAGGCGTTGACCGTGTCGGTAATGCGAACCGAGGTGGAAAAGTCCGGATTGCGCAATTGCAGGACGAGATTGACGGAATCCTTGAAGCGCGACGGCAGTTCGCGTTCGATGATGGCGCCGCCCGGCACGCGGCCGGCGGTGGTGGTGCCTTCAGTGACGCTGGCGGCCGCCCCTTGCGCCTGGAAACCCGAAACGATGACAGAGCCCTGCGCCACGGCATAGATTTGCCCGTCGGCGCCGCTGAGCGAGGTCATGATCAGCGTGCCGCCACGAAGCGAGGTCGCGTCGCCAAGCGAACTGACCGTGACGTCGATGCGGCTGCCGGGACTGGCGAAGGGCGGCAGGTTGGCCGTGACCATCACTGCGGCGGTATTCTTGGCGGCGGACTGGCCGCCCTGCGTCGAAATGCCGAGATTCTGCAGCATCGCGCGCATGGACTGCTCGGTGAAGGGCGAAGACCGCAAGCCATCGCCGGACCCCTGCAGACCGACGATCAGGCCGTAGCCGATCAACTGGTTGTCGCGGCCGGCCTGCAGCGAGGCGATATCCTTGATGCGCGATTGCATCGCAAGCGCCGGATCAGAGACGATCAGGCTGGGCAATGCCATCAGAACCGCAAGAAAAAGACGAAGGCTTCTCATTTCGAGACCACGCGGATCGTGCCGTTTTCGAGGACAGTGCCGTTGACGATGATGCCGGAATCCAGATTACGGGCGCGCACGCTGTCGCCGACCGCGCCGTCGTCCAGGGGCGTCCCGGCCGCAGTGATCGTCATGCTGCCCATGCTCATCACCAATCGGGCGTTCGAACCGCGCGTCACCGCAAAGGGCTGGCGAAGCGCGGAAATCGAGATTGTGCGGCCAGGCAGAAGTGTGCGCTTCGATACCCTGCCCGTCACGTCCCGGATCGTCCGGGCGTAGTCGCCGCTCAGGTTCGGATTGGTGACATCGACCTCTTCGAGCTGGCCGCTGCCGATGATATCGCCGGGATAGATCACCTCGGTCGGCACCACGGCGGTGCCCATGCTGGTTCCGTCGACACCCGTTGCGCCGGCGGAGAAAGCCGGCGCAAACATGACGGATAGGCCCGCTGCGGCGAACCAGGCCATTGCTAAGCTTTTCATCCGGCGAAACCTCATGTTCGGCCCGTCCCTCTATTACTTCAGGTTTTTGCTGACGATCTGCGCCATGTCGTCGGCGGTGGTGATGACCTTGGAATTCATCTCGTAGGCACGCTGCGCCGTGATCAGGTCGGTGATTTCCTTGACCGGGTCGACGTTCGACGATTCCAGATAACCCTGCTTCATATAGGCGAAGCCGTTTTCGTTCGGGTCGGAGACGACGGGATCGCCGGACGCCGGCGTCTGGGTAAAGAGGTTGCTGCCCATCGGCTGCAGACCAGCCTCGTTGACGAAGTTGGCAATCTGCAACTGACCGAGAACCGTCGGCGTGGTCGCCGTGCCGATCGTCGCCGAGACCTGGCCGGACTGGTTGATGACGACGTTGCTGGCATTGCTCGGGATGGTGATCCCCGGCTGCAGCACGTTGCCATCGGGCGTGACCATCTGACCGGTATCGCTCTTGTTGAAGGAGCCGGCGCGGGTATAGGCCGTCGTACCATCAGGCATCTGGATCTGGAACCAGCCACGTCCGACAAGCGCGACGTCGAGATCGTTCGACGTCTGCGACAGCTCGCCTTGAATCTGGATGTTGCGCACGGCCGTCGTCTGCACGCCGAGGCCGATATTGGCGCCTTCCGGCACCACCGCCTGGTTCGGCCTGTTGGCGATGCCCTTGGCGCGCTCGGTCTGGTACAGAAGGTCCGAGAACTCGGCGCGGGAACGCTTGTAGCCCGTCGTGTTGATGTTCGCGATGTTGTTCGCGATCACTTCGAGATTGGTCTGCTGGGCGTCCATGCCCGTCGCGGCAATAGCGAGCGCTCTCATGTTTTCGTCCTTCGGTCTGGAGCGCGATCCCGGAAGCCGCCAAGCGGCTTTGGAACAGGAACACGCCAAGTCACATAGTTTGAGCGGAGCAATCCACCCTAGATCTGCATTTTCGTAATATCGAGGAAGGCGGAGACCATCTTGTCGCGCAGCGCGATCGCCGTCTGCAGCGTCTGATCCGCCTGCATGACCTTGTCGACCACTTCGCGGGTGCTCATCGTGCCCTTGATGCCGGCAAAGGAGGCATTTTCAGCTTCCTTCAGCGTGCTGACCGTATTCTTCGCCACATCGGACATGACGGAGGCGAAGCTGCCGACAGCAGAGCTTCCGATTGCCGTTTCCGGCGTCGATGCGATCGCGTTGGATGCGGCGGAGCTCAGATCCGTCGCGATGCTGCCGAGGCCACGGGTTGCCGAGAGGGAGGAGACATTCTTGATAGCGTCAATCATTATGAATTCTTCAGCAGATCGATGGTGGAGGAGATGAGGTCGCGTGCCTGCCGGACCGTCTGCAGATTGGCCTCGTAGGAACGATTGGCCTCGCGCATGTCGGCCATTTCGACAAGGATGTTGACGTTGGGCATCTTGACGTAGCCCTTCTGGTCCGCCGCCGGATTGTCCGGGTCGTATTGCTCGACGAACTTGCCGGTGTCCTCGCCCATCTTCTTCACTCCGACCGTCGTCACGCCGTTGGCCCGATCGAGTTCGGCGCCGAAGGTCACCGTCTTGCGGCGATAAGGATCGGCACCGGGCGTATCGCCCGTCGAACGGGCGTTGGCGATATTTTCGGAGACGACGCGCAGGCGGGTCGACTGAGCTTCCAGGCCGGAGCCCGCAATCTTCAATGCGGCAGATAAGGGATCCATGACATCTTCACTTCATCTATTGTTTTACGGTCATCAACATCATGCGATGAAAGGAGCTGACGAGTGCGGTGTTCAAGCTGTACTGGCGCTTGATCTCGCCCGATTTGGCGAGCTCGTCTTCCAGGCCGACGGTGTTACCCGATTCCTGGACACCAATTTCCTGATTGAGCGACGCTTCCTCGACGTTGATGTCGCCGCTCTGACTGAATTCGTTGCCGGAGAGATGCGCCGGATTGGTCTTCGCCATGCCGACATTCTGGTTGTCCAGAACAGCCTGGAACGGCGTCACATCCTTGGCGCGGAACTTCGGGGTATTGGCATTGGCGATGTTGCCGGCAACAACCTCCTGGCGCGTCTGAAGCCACTCGGCTTGCCGCGAGGCCAGGTCAAAGAGTTGAATGGGTTGCATGGGCTTCTCTCCGTTCTTACACCAGGGACATTAGAGGGATAATCTTGCGTGGGACTTGCGGTGGTCGCGTTCTTGCGGAAGTCTTTAAAAGGCCCGGCATGCGGGCGATTTCGAGTATTTATTCATGGCTGTAGACGTCGCCGGTGGAGGTGACGATCACCCATTTTCCGTCGCGCTGCTCGATAGTGGCCAGGCGGCTGTTATCGGGCAGAAGCGAGCCGACGCGCACGACGAACATGCCGTTGTCATCCTCGATCAGCGCCCGGCCGTTTGCGACGTGCAGCAGATGGAAGGGCGACTTGCCGGGGAACGGCTGATCTTCCGCCGGCGGACCCTTATCGTCCTCCCGCCCGACACTGCTGACCGTCGCCGTCGTCAGCGGATCGGGGATCATGTCCTTCGGCTCGCCCGGATTCTTGTTGACCATGGCAAGTGGCGAGACGCTGACGATCTCGCGCCCCGGCCAGTTCGGCAGATCCCGCGTCCGGTCGCCCTCGGCGACCTGAATGCCGAACTTGTCCGGATTCAGAAACACGTACCACGGGAAGAAAGCCGAGATACCGGCGAGCACCAGGCCAGTGCAGGCCAGCGCTCTGTCGGTGACGGTCCGCCTTTTCGCCGGCTTCGGCGGAGCGACCGGCTCGTCTGCATCGGTTTCTCTCACGTCAGCCTCTCTTTGCCGGTGTGATTGCGACCGCGCCGTTCTTCAGGGCGGTCGCCAGATCGGTGAAGGCGTCGGCGGAGGGCCGCTCGCCTGGGGTCTGCTTCAGGATCTCGTAGATGATCGGTACCTGGCGGACGGCGATATCGAGATCCGCGTCGGCGCCCTGGCGGTATCCGCCGATCAGGCGCAGGTCGCGCGTTTCCTCGTAACGATGCACGAGCGCCTTCAGGCGCGACACCAGCTTTTCCTGATCCGGCGTCCAGGCCTTGCGCGCCAGACGCGAGACCGAGGCCAGCGGGTCGATCGGCGGATAGCGTCCCTCCTCCGCGAGAGAGCGCTGCAGGACGATGTGACCGTCGAGAATGCCGCGGGTGGAATCGGCGATCGGGTCATTATGATTGTCGCCATCGACGAGGATCGAAATAATCGCGGTGATCGTGCCCGTGCCTTCCGGCCCCGGCCCCGCGCGCTCCAGAAGACGCGGCAACTCGGTGAAGACGGACGCCGGATAGCCGCGCGCGATCGGCGGCTCGCCGGATGCGGTCGCAACCTCGCGGATGGCGTGGGCAAAGCGCGTGACGCTGTCGACGATCAAAAGCACATTGTCGCCCTGGTCGCGGAAATGTTCGGCGATGGTGATCGCCGACAGCGGCGCCATCTTGCGCAGCATCGGGCTCTCGTCGCTGGTCGCAACGACCGCGACCGACTTCTGCATGTGGGTGCCGAGCGTATCCTCGATGAATTCACGGACTTCACGGCCGCGCTCGCCGACCAGCGCGATCACCACCTTGTCGAAGGCATCGGCGCGGGCGAGCATCGATAGCAGCGTCGATTTGCCGACGCCGGAGCCAGCGAAAATGCCGAGACGCTGGCCGAGGCAGAGCGGCGAGAAGATATCGATGGCGCGCACACCGGTCTTGAAGCCCGTCTCGACGCGTTTGCGCGTCATGGAAGGTGGCGCGGTGTTGGAGATCGAGCGCGGCTGCGTGCCCGCCGTCAGCGGCCCCAGGCCGTCGATCGGCTCGCCCAGCGAATTGATGGTGCGCCCGCACCAGCTTTCCGACGGCGCGATACGAAAGGCGCCTTTGCGGATGACGGTGTCGTGGATACCGATCGGCTCGCCCGGCTCGATCGGACAGACATAGGTCAATTCCGGTTCGACGCGTACGACCTCGCCGAGATGGACGCCAGTCGCCGACCGATGGGCAACGAACTCGCCGAGACGCACATGCCTGGAAAGGCCGGCGACCGTGTAGTGCCCGGCCGCGATAGTCCGCACATGACCGCCATGAGCGACCGCGTTTTCCGTCATCGCATAGTGCTCCGCCAGCGCGGCCATATGCGGCAACCTTGGGGACAACGCCCCCTCCGGCATCCGATCCTCGAACATGATCCGCCCTTCTTACTGGCTGCCGCCGAGGGTCTTGATCGCTTCCGAGAGCGTGCTTTCGCTGCTGTTGGTGAGCGACGTGATATTGTCGAAGGCGCGGCTGACCTCGATCAGTTCTGTCATTTCCCGCAGGCCATTGACGTTGGAATTTTCAAGATAGCCCTGGGCGACACCGATATTGGAGCGGTCGATCACCGGCTGCGGCGTATCGGTGGGCAGTACGCCGCTGTTGTTGTAGCGCAGGAAACCCTTGCTGACATCGGAGGTATAAAGCCCGATCTGGCCGACCTGCTTGTCGTTCTGCGTGATCGTGCCATTCGAGGAGACGGTCGGCGCGCCGCCGGTGGGATCGAGCTGGATCGGCGCACCGCCGGGATCGAGCACGGGATAACCGCGTGCCGAGACCAGCGCGCCGCTGTCCGTCATCGTAAAACGGCCGTCGCGCGTCAGCACCAGGCCGGCTGGCGTATTGAGGCCGAACCAGGCTTCGCCCTTGACGGCAAAATCGAGGAGATTGCCGGTGTTCTGCAATTCGCCATTGCTGGTGGAGAGATAATCATTGCCCTGCGAAACGAAGGCGACCTTGGCGTTGAGCTTGTTTTCGGTGTTGCTGAGCACCTGATTGAACTTGACCTCTGTGCCACGAAAACCGGTGGTGTTCACATTGGCCATGTTGTCGGCGACCGTTGTCAGGCGCCGCTCGAGCGCCATCTGCGATGACAACGACACATAAATACCAGACTGCATTTTCAACGCCCTCCGGACATTGGAGAATAACGGGACAGGAAACGCCCGATAGCGCGGCGTTCCAACATGTCGTTAGCCGGGCATAGATGCCCTTAGCCGTTACTGTGCCGACATTGGCTTGTGCGAGGCTGACACGACAAAAGGCCTGCTGACTGACGTGCCGAACAGCCTCACGCAAGGCAGGTTTCCTAGTTGATTTGAGGAAGCAACGTTCAGGTGTGGACCGGCGATGAATATTATTATCGGATTTGTAGTGACCTGCGGCTGCATCATTGGCAGCTTCATGGCGATGGGTGGGGATGTGAACGCGCTGTTCCAGCCCTTCGAATTTGTCATCATCGCGGGCGCCGGCATCGGCGGCTTCATCATGGCCAATCCGATGAAGGTCCTGAAGGACTCCGGCAAGGCGCTGGGCGAAGCCTTCAGGCATGCGGTTCCCAAAGAGCGTGACTATCTCGACACCCTCGGCGTGCTCTATGCACTGATGCGGGACCTGCGCACCAAGTCGCGCAACGAGATCGAAGCCCATATCGACAATCCAGATGAATCGGTGATCTTCCAGGCCGCTCCGACGGTGCTGAAGAACCGGGACCTGACGGCCTTCATCTGCGATTACGTCCGCCTCATCATCATCGGCAATGCCCGCTCGCACGAGATCGAGGCGCTGATGGACGAAGAAATCAACACTATCCAGCACGACAAGATGAAGCCCTATCATGCGATCACGATCATGGGGGATTCCTTCCCGGCGATCGGCATCGTCGCCGCCGTCCTCGGCGTCATCAAGGCCATGAGCCATATCAACGAATCGCCTGAGGTGCTCGGGCACCTGATCGGCTCGGCGCTGGTCGGCACCTTCCTCGGCATCATTCTGTCCTACTCCGTCTGCGCGCCGCTGGTCTCGCAGATCAAGATCGTGCGCAACAAGCAGCATCGCCTCTACGTGATCGTGAAGCAGACGCTGCTCGCCTACATGAACGGCTCCGTGCCGCAGGTGGCGCTCGAATACGGCCGCAAGACGATCTCCTCCTATGAGCGGCCGTCCATCGACGCGGTCGAGCAGGAAATGATGAACCCCGGCGGTGAGAGCAAGGCGGCCTGACGATCATGAGCCAGCAATCAACGCACCCAAAACAGACGATGGATCCCGTCCTCTTCGCCAAGCTGACCGGTGGCCTTGGCGACCCTGCGACGCTTGCAAAGCTGGGCACGGCCTTCGGCCAGGTCTATGCCGAGTTCCTCCCCGACATCATCAAGAGCGAAACCGGCCTGGATGTCTCCGTCGGCTATGCCGGCTGCCGGTCGGGCCTGATGAGCGAGCTCGTCGCCGGCATCGGCAGCAATTGCGCCCTGGTGAACGGCTCCCTGCGCAACTGGTCGCAGAACTTCCTGCTCGGCTGCGGCACGGGCTTCGTCATGACCTTGATGGAGCATCTGCTGGGCGCCCAGCCCGAGACAATCGACTCCCCCGCCGCGCGGCCGCTTTCGGTAATCGAACTCGACCTCTCCGTCATGGTGTTCGACAAGATCGCCAACGTGCTGCGCTCGGCCGTCAACGCGACCGGCGGCTTCGAACCCTATCTGGATCCGCCCTACAATATCGAGGATCGTCCGACGCCGGTTGCCGGCCAGACCGACGATTTCGCCGCCGCCATCGCAATGACGATCTCGCTCGGCAAGACCGTTTCGGAAATCGTCGTCATCGTTCCGCAATACGAGCTGCTGCGCACCGTGGTCAGCGCGCCGCGAGCGAAGAACCCATCCGCCTCGACCGGCGCGTGGGCGGAGCAACTCAACGAGCAGGTACGCCGCTCGCAGGTGACGCTCGAAGCCCGCATCCGGCTGCAATCGCTGACGCTCGACACGATCTCCAGGCTCGCCGTCGGCGATGTCATTCCCTTTATGGATACGAGCGACGTCCAGGTCGAGGTCAGCGCCAACAGCAAGGACCTCTATGTCTGCGAATTCGGCCGCTCCGGCGAGAACTACACGGTACGCGTCAAGGACACCGTGAATTCCGACGACGAGCTTCTTCGACACCTGATGAATTGAGCGGCCGGGGTGCGGCCCGCACCCACGGCAGCTTGAGGCAAGTTTCAACTGGAATAGTGATTTCATGGCTACGAAGACGACACAGAAAAGCAGCGAGGATTCGCTCGAAATCGCAAGCAGCGACGCCGCATTGGACGAGGCTATCGACGGCCTGCGTGGCGTCCTGAAGAAAGATACCGACGGCGTCGCGCCGGATTTCGATCTCGACGCGTTCGGCGCCGAGCCGGCCACCGGTCTTTCGGCCTTCGGCGATGAATTCGGTGGCGACGATGCAGGCTCCGCCTTCGGCGCAGGCGATTTCGGCGGCCCCTCCGCCTTTGCCGAAACGGCCGCTCCCGGCAGCGCGCTGAGCGCCAATCTCGACCTGATCATGGATATCCCGATCGACGTCCAGATCGTGCTCGGCAGCAGCCGCATGCAGGTTTCCGGCCTGATGAACCTGACCGAAGGCGCGATTATCGCCCTCGACAAGAGGATCGGTGAACCCGTCGAAATCACCGTAAACGGCCGCTGCATCGGCCGGGGCGAAATTACCGTCCTGGAACACGACGATACCCGGTTCGGCATCAAGCTGATCGAGCTGTCCAACAACAAGGCGAAATGAGTCATTTCGCTCCGTTTATTTGATTTTGCATACTATTCCCGAAGATCATTTCGGGATCGGGCAATGAAAGCCTGATTTCTTTTCAGAATAAGCCACTCCCTGTTCGGGACGGAGATGAAGACCATGATGGACTTTGACGATTTCAGCGGCGCCCTTGCCGAGAAACCGTTGTCTCAGGCCGAGAAGGCCGCAGCCGTTCTTCTTGCCATGGGAAAACAAGTGGCGGGACGGCTGCTGAAATATTTCACGCAGCATGAATTGCAGCTCATCATTGCCTCGGCGCAATCGCTGCGGCTCATTCCGCCCGACGAACTGGCGCAGCTCGTGGCGGAATTCGAGGATCTCTTCACCGAAGGCGCCGGCCTGATGGACAATGCCAAGGCGATCGAGAGCATTCTCGAAGAGGGCCTGACGCCGGACGAGGTCGATAGCCTGCTCGGCCGACGCACGGCCTTCCAGGCCTATGAGGCTTCGATCTGGGATCGCCTCGGCGAAGCGGATCCGGCCTTCGTCGCCAAGTTCTTCCTGCGCGAACATCCGCAAACCATCGCCTATATGCTGTCGATGATGCCATCCTCCTTCGGCGCCAAGATCCTCCTGCAGCTGCCGGAGGCGCAGCGCGCCGACATCATGAACCGCACGGTCAATCTCAAGGATGTCAGCCCGAAAGCGGCGCAGATCATCGAGAACCGCGTCCAGGGGCTGATGACGGAGATCGAAGCCGAGCGCAACGCATCCGGCTCGACCAAGGTGGCGGAGCTGATGAACGAGCTCGACAAGCCGCAGGTCGATACCCTGCTGACGTCGCTCGAAACGCTGAGCAAGGAATCGGTCGACAAGGTTCGCCCGAAGATCTTCCTCTTCGACGACCTCATGCTCATGCCGCAGCAGAGCCGTGTGCTGCTGCTCAACGACATCGCCTCGGATATCATCACCATGGCGCTGCGCGGCTCGACCATGGACATCCGCGAAATCGTGCTCGCATCGATCAGCCCACGCCAGCGCCGCATGATCGAATCCGATCTGCAGGTGCCCAGCAACGGCGTCAATGCACGCGAAATCGCCGTCGCCCGACGCGCCATCGCGCAGGAAGCCATCCGGCTTTCCAATTCCGGCCAGATCGAACTCAAGGCCAAGGACACGACACCTGTGGAGAAAGCCGCGTAAGTTCGACGCGACTCACCTGAATCGTCCTAGACTGTTCAAAACAGGGCCGCGCGTGCTGCGCGGCCTCTTTCCGTTTCGCGAAGGACGGCTGCTTTGGCTGACGAAGACAAGGACAGTAAAACAGAGAAACCGACGGAGAAAAAACTCCGCGACACCATGGAGAAGGGCAATGTGCCCCACTCCCGGGAAGCCACGATCTTTGCTTCCATGCTGGCGACCGTCATCTATGTCACCTTCTTCCTGCCGGAGCGCATGGGGCGCATGGGCGAGGTGCTGCGAGACCTCTTCGAGAAGCCGGATCAATGGAAGCTGGAAACGGGGCCGGACGCCCTTTCACTGTTTACCCGAATCGGTTGGGAAGTCGGCAATCTCGTGTTGCCCGCCATCGTTCTGTTCTTCATCTTCGGGATCGGCTCCTCGATGTTCCAGAACCTGCCCACGCCGGTTCTCGACCGCATTCAGCCGAAATTCTCGCGCATATCGCCTGTTTCCGGCTGGAACCGCATCTTCAGCACATCCGGCCTTGTGGAATTCGGCAAGTCGCTCGCCAAGATCGTGGTGGTCAGCATCATCATGTTCTTCGTACTGCGCGGCCAGTTCTTCCACGCGATCGATTCGCTGGCTTCCGATCCGCAGACGATTTTCGTTCGGCTGTCGACCATCGTCCAGAGAATCCTGATGATCGTGCTGTTGGCAACCGCCGTCGTCGGCATTGCCGACGTGCTGTGGAGCCGTCACCATTGGTTCGATCAGCTGAAGATGACCAAGCAGGAGATCAAGGACGAATTCAAGCAGTCGCAGGGCGATCCGATCGTCAAGTCGCGCCAGCGCTCGGTTGCCCGCGACCGCGCCCGCCGGCGGATGATAAAGCAGGTGCCACGCGCAACCCTTGTTATCGCCAATCCGACCCATTTCGCCGTGGCGTTGCGCTATGTCCGCGAGGAAGGCGACGCGCCCGTCGTCGTTGCCAAGGGTCAGGACCTCATCGCGCTGAAAATCAGAGAGATTGCAGAGGCAAACGGCATTCCCGTTTTCGAGGATCCGCCACTCGCACGCTCCATGTTTGCGCAAGTCTCGGTCGATAGTGTCATCCCGTCAGTATTTTACAAGGCCGTCGCAGAGCTAATCCATCGGATCTACGCACAGTCGAATAGAACACGGGTACGATAAATCGAATGAAAAAATGCCCCTACTCTGCTCAACGTGAACGCATTCTCGCTGAGGCCATCAGCCCGGTCGCCAGCGAATTGCGGCTTCTCGACGCCGCCGATCTGATTTCGCTGCTGCGATTCGAACGATACGGCAATCTTGCGGACCTCGTGGCCTCGGCCGCCGAGCTCTATTTCCTTCCCGGCATCGTCAATTTCGGGCTCGGCGGCGATTACAAGCTCGATTGGAGCGGCCCGGCCGAGGTCACGATCGACCTCGAAATCAAGCCGCGTGGCGTCACCATCTATGCCAAGCTCGCGCTTGCCGACCATCATGCCGGCATCGAGATCAACCACATCGCCTTCGAGAAAGCATCCGCTGATCCGGACGAGAATACAGCACTTCTCGCCCGCAGTCTCAAGGATGCCCGCTATGCGATCGGCAGCGCAACGCAGGCGGCCTGAGGACGCCTGAATCATTCCGGAATTTACGATATGAAGATCCGCTGAGGAGCGTCGGCGTCAACTGATGTAACCGAAGCGGATCGCCTTCGCGATCGCCTGGATGCGATTGACACTGTCGAGCTTGATCGTCGCCGAGCCGAGATAGGCGTTGACGGTATGTACCGACAAACCGAGCTTTTCGGCGATTTCCTCGCTGATCCGTCCGTCGCCGGCCAGTTGCAGGCAGGCAATCTCTCGTTCGCTCAATGCTTCGGCGGCCGGCGAGCGGCGCTCATCGAGCGACAGAAGCTCCATCATGATCTGGCAGCTGCGGCCATGCAGCTCGACGATCATGTCGCTCGCCACGTCCATGAACTTCGCGGTGAAAACGACATAGCCATTGCCGACCGAGCCCAGCCGCACCGGAAAAGCAACACCGGCGAAAGGCAGGAGATGCGGCTTCAGGCGCTGGGTGAAAGCGGCAAAATCCGGCGTCTCGGCCGTGCTGTCGCTGTCGCGGCCGTTCCACATCAAAGGTAGCAGCGACTTCTCGATATGCTCGATCATCGCTTCGCCATAGGCCTCGACGAAGGCCTTGTTCATGACGGGATTGGCCGAACCCCAGTTCTCCAGTTCGCAGACCAGGCGCTGCTTGCTCGGCAGGCCGGAACCGCTGAGCCGATAGAGTGCGAAATTCTGCGCGTCGATCAATTTCTGCATCGACACCAGCTTCGGGAAGAGATCGGAGCGGCCGGAAATCCGATGCAAACGACTAAGCTTCGTCTCGCCCGACATGTCCGTCGCCTTGCCCGGCTGATATCGCATTCAATAGGCCTTCAAACGAGGTTGTTTCTGACGGCAAACGCGATGGCTTCCGATCGCGTTTTCGTCGCGGTCTTGCGCATGACGCTGGTGATGTAGTTGTTGATGGTATTGCGCGAGATGCCAAGAATCATAGCGATCTCGTCGCTGGTCTTGCCCTCGGCAATCCAGAACAGACATTCCAGTTCGCGCTCGGTCAAATCGAAATCGCGCTCCAGCTTGCCTTCTACACTGCGGGTGAAGCTGGCGAAATAGCCCGCCAGCAGCCCGACATCGCGCAACCGCTCCGGCGACAGCAACAGGCTGTCACGGGCCAGAAGCATCAGCGAGAACCGCGTGCGCCCGACATTGAAGGTCAGCGCGCAATAGTGACGGCTGACACCCTCCGGCGGCTCGACATCATCGGGCAGGAAGGCAAAAACCGGTTGGAACAGCGACATGGATTTTTCCAGCTCGCCGGCACGGCCATAGCCGTTCGTGAGTTCGGAAGCCAGGCGCCGGACGAGATCGAAGGGCCAATCCGAAGACACGACGAAATCGAGCCCGCTCTCCTGAATCAGGTCGCAGCGCGCCAGGAGATAGTGAGAGGCGCCGACATAATCCGTCAGCACGCGCAGGCCGGATTGGAGATAGGCCGGTCCCGCAACGGCAGTCAGTTGCAGAATGAGCTGATCGCGCGACATGGCGCTGGAAGGGGCGGCTGCTCGCGCATCCTTATCGCCCTTGCTCGCCTGCGATATCTGCATGTCCATTTTCTGCGTTCCTGCCACTGTCGGACGATGGGACGTCAACGAGAGCATTGCTCGGTCTGGACCCAGGGCACCCCCCCGAAAACCGACATCGATCTTCAAAAAAGGCGCCTGCGCCAACTTAAATTACGGTTACGCCTCAAACGCATCCGGCGGAGGCACGGCGCGCAAGCGCTAACATGAATTCCACTTCGGCAATCGCATTGGCCCAGATCGCCGGAAACCCAATCAACAAACTATAAACTGATTTCTCCGCGTCCCTGCATCTTCAAACCTTGAATTCACCGGGGGCGGATTACAGCCCGATTCGCGCCGATTCGGCACTGTTGCGGACAGATGAGCAGACTGTAAGTCGATTCTTTCTACCCAGCAATGAAATTTGCCTTCTCTTCTTCACTTGCCAACATCTCATACAGCCTGATTTCGTGATGGTGGCTTGCAGCAAATATTCGCGAAATCCAGGATTGCAACGACCTTGTTGCATCCTATCCGTTCACGCGAAAAGACCGGGATCTCCCCGGTCCTTTTATCAGGCGGCCTTGTCGACGGCCCATTTTCTGAGGATCTTGGCGGCTCGCTCCTCGCTGATTTCCACCATCCGCGAGAGGCGACGCTCCGGCCCTTCCTTGACGCGGCGATTGAAAGTGCTGTTGTCCTCGCCCATCGTCAGCAGATCGTCGGTACTGTCGAAGCCGAAATCCGAACCGAAGCCGTCCATCAGCGCCGCGCCGGGTCCGCCGACCGCGCCGGGTGCGAAATCCGGCAATTCGAGCCCGGCCGCGTCCGGCAGAGCCGTGCCGTTGGCACCGCCGCCAAGCGAGCGGATCAGCGGACGGAAGCCCAGCCAGATGATGAGGACGGCGACCGCGACGAAGGCGAGCGAATTGATGATGCCTGCGATATTGCGGCTCAGCACATCCATGATGTTGAGACCCGACGCGTTGTCGTCGAGCAGCTGGGTGTCGAGGAAGTCCATCGCATTGACCGTCACCACGTCGCCGCGGCTTGGATCGAGGCCGGCAGCGGTTGCAACGATCTTCTGCATCTCGGCGATATAGGCATCGACCTTTGCCGGATCGGCCGGCTGACCGACCATCTGGGCGATACGGCCCCTATTGACCACCACAGCGACCGACAGTTTTTCGATCCTGTAGCTGTTGCGGACCGTTGCGGTCGTCTTGCTATTGATTTCGTAATTGGTCTGCTCTTCGCGCTTGTCGGTCTGGTCGTTCGATGTCGGCCCATTGCCGCCGGCCTGAGGTGCGGCCTGCGGAATGTTCTGCTCGACGGTCGCCGCCGTGTCCGACTGGCGCTGCTGCGACTTCTGCGCTTCCTTGGTGGTGCGGACCGAACGCTCGACCTTTGATTCCGGATCGTAGGTGGTTTCCTGCACCTGCTGGCTGTCGGTGTTCAGCTGGGCCGTCACGCTGGAGCGGAAATTGTCCATGCCGAGGAAGGGTGCCAGCGCCTTGTCGATATTCGATGCGATTTCGCCCTGAACATTCTGCACGATGCCGAGATTGCGGTTCAGAGCCCCATTGCTCTGAT
Source organism: Rhizobium rhizogenes NBRC 13257 (assembly GCF_000696095.1). Lineage (GTDB taxonomy): Bacteria > Pseudomonadota > Alphaproteobacteria > Rhizobiales > Rhizobiaceae > Rhizobium > Rhizobium rhizogenes. The sequence goes on from NZ_BAYX01000010.1 coordinate 22,203, forward strand.
CGTCGCCGGAGGCGAGCAGCTGCCCGGTGGAATCGAGGATGGTGACGTCGTCGACCTCAAGACCGGGCACGGCGGAGGCGACGAGATGGCGGATGGCCTGGGCGGCCTTGCGCGCCGCTTCGGCATTGGCCCGGATCATCACCGAGGCCGTCGGCTTCTGGTCCGCCTTCCGGAAGTTGCCGACATCCTGCATGACGATATGAACACGCGCCGCGCTGATGCCGGAGATCGAGGTGATCGTCCGGCCGATTTCGCCCTCCAGCGCACGGACACGAGTCACTTCCTGCATGAAGGAGGTCAGGCCGAGCGAGCCGACATTGTCGAAGAGCTCATAGCCGGCATTGGTGCTGTTCGGCAGGCCGCGCTCGGCAAGTAGCGCGCGGGCCTTGCCGGTCATGCCGGTCGGCACGGTCAGGCTGGTGCCGTCCGCCCCCACCTGGAAATTGATCTTGGCTTCGGCAAGCGCAATGCTGATCTGATTCAGATCGGTCGCATCCAGGCCGACATAAAGCGTCTCCTGGGCAGGCTTGTTGACGTAAAGGGCTGCAAACAGGACCAGCGCCACGGACAAAATGCCCACGCCGGCGAGAGTCAGCAACCGCGTCCTCCCGAGATTCTGCAGATTCCTGAACAAGGGAACTAATTGATTTAACAGATTCATTCTGTTCTCGCACGATTCGTCAAAGACCTGATGGCTTTGTGCCCTGCAGCGAAGATAGGAATCGAAACTTGTGCGAGCGTTTCGTCCGGCGGGGAAAACGAGAGAAGCGAGAAGAAAACTATTTAAAAAAGTATAGGAAAAACAATACCAGGTACCGGCGGTTGCGGTCAGAAGAAATCGAAATCGCCGGCAGCCTTGGCAAGCGGCTGGGAATGGCCGTGACGCTGGCTGCCGCCCAGTGCCTTCTGCATCTCGGTGAGCTTCACCAGGCTCAGCGCCGTCGCGACATCGACCATCCAGCCATCCGGCATGTCGCCGGTAATGGTATCGATGAATTCGGCGATACCGCGTGTCTTCTGTACGGCCAGATCGATGCCCTGCATGACCTTCATCGCGTCAGGCGATTCCAGCACATTGACGCCGCTGAGATCGAGCAGTTGCGGCTCGATGCGCTCGATCAGGTAAGCGATATCGTGCAGTTCCGCGACGATCCGCATCAGGATGGCGGGGAGCGTCTCCTGCATGGCGGTCATGTCGGCGCGCTGGATGTTGGTCATCGGGTAGTCCTCGCTGATCAGAAAAATTCGATCGCATTGTCGACAGGCTTCGGGGCTGCAACGGGGCGCTGTTCCAGGGCCACGGTCTTCTGTGTTTCGGCGCCGGTCAGCGGATATTGCCGCGCACGGCCGGAAACCGGCCAGTACTCCACCTTGCGCCCATGCTCGCCGCCCGTGCTGGAGCTGACGACCGGGATGCCTTCATCCCGCAGGAACTGCATGGCGAAGGCCGCATTCTGTTCGCCGACATTGGAGAAGGTGGCGATCGTCTTTGCGCCGCCGAAAACCTTCGCCTCCAGCCGGTCGCGACGCGCGCCCTGCTTCAGAAGACCGTTGATCAGCAGTTCCATCAGATGCACGCCGTAGCGCGTGGCGTCGCCGCCGCTTGTCGGCGAGGACGCCATTCCCGGCAGCAGAAAATGGTTCATACCGCCGACGCCAGCCACCGGATCGCGCAAACATGCCGCCACACACGAGCCGAGAATGGTCGCCAGGACCACCTCGGGGTCACCGATGACCTTATACTCGCCCTGAATGATATGCACACGACGGGCGGTGGCCTCGAGGATCATTTCAGCGCTCCGAACACGGCCTCGATTGCAGCCTTCATCTTTTCGATGGTGAAGGGCTTGGCGAGAACATTGTTGGCGCCAAGCTGTGCCGCCTTCTGCACCAGGGCGCGATCGCCCTGCGCCGTCAGGATGATGAAGGCGGCCTTCTTGGTTGCCGGATTGGTGCGAACGGCCTGCAACAGGCCGAGACCATCCATCTTCGGCATGTTGAAGTCCGAGATCACCAGATGATGCGGCTGCTGCTGCATGATCTTCATGCCCTGCTCGCCGTCGCCGGCGGCAGTGATCTGCTTGAAACCCAGTTGCGTCAGCGCATCGCTGAGCAACAGGCGGCTGGTGACCTGATCGTCGACGATCAGAACTTTGATTTTCTCCGCTAGAGACATTATTCGCTCCCTTCCTTTCGGGCGGCTGTTACTTTCAATATTTCCTCGCCAATGGCGTTCAGCGGAAACTGCTGTTCGACTGCACCGAGCTCAAACGCGACCCTCGGCATTCCATAGACCACGCAGGTCTTTTCGTTCTGGCCGATAGTGCGCGCGCCGGCATGACGCATCTTGAGAAGACCCGCGGCGCCATCGCGCCCCATGCCGGTCAGGATCACGCCCACGGCGTTGCGGCCGGCAAGCTCGGCCACCGAATCGAACAGTACATCGACGGAAGGGCGATGGCCGTTGACCGGCCCGCCCTCGACCAGCCGGCAATGCGGCGCCGAAGAGCTGGCGACCTGCAGATGCCTTTCACCGCCGGGTGCCAGATAGATCTTGCCGATCTCCAGCCGCGCGCCGTCGCTCGCCTCCTGCACCACGGGGGCGCAGAGACGGTTGAGACGCTCGGCGAAACTGCGGGTGAAACTCGGCGGCATATGCTGGGTGATGACCGTCGGCGGGCAATTGGCCGGGAATTTCTGCAGCACCGCGATCAACGCCTCGACACCGCCGGTGGAGGAGCCGATCGCAACGATCTTGCGGCCGACACGGAAATCGGCAACCGCGGGCGGCGGGGCATGGCTGGCGGCAGGCTTGACATATTGCCGCTGCGAACGGGCCGCCGCCTTCACCTTTTCGGCGAGATCGCCGAAGGGACGGGGCTCGCCCGGCACCGGCTTGCCGACGCAATCGAAGGCACCGATCTCCAGCGCGGCCAGCGTCGCCTCCGCGCCGCGATGCGTCATGGTCGAGACCATGATGACCGGCATGGGCCTCAGCGTCATGATCTTTTCGAGGAAGTCGAGGCCGTTCATGTTCGGCATCTCGATATCGAGCGTCACGACGTCGGGATTGAGCGCCTTGATCGCGGCACGCGCTTCCAGCGCATCCCCGGCCTGGCCGATGACGTCGACCTCAGGATCGGAGCGCAGGACGGCGGTGATCAGGCCGCGCATGGTGGGCGAGTCGTCGACGACGAGAACGCGGGCGGGAGCGCTCATGGTTTTCTCCCCCCGTGCTTGCCGATATGGCGATAGGTGGTGATACCGATATTGTCGAAGAGGTGCTTGGCGTCGCCGGCGACCCGCTCGGAATGGCCGATATAGAGATGGCCGTTGTCCTGCAGCTGACCCGCGAAACGCGACCAGATCTTCGTCTGCGTCGGCTCATCGAAATAGATGACGACGTTGCGGCAGAAGATGACGTCGAAGCTGCCCTTGAACGGCCATTGCGCCAGGAGGTTCAGTTCGTTGAAGGTGATCAGCCGCTTGACGCGATCGTCGATCTGGAACTTGCGGCGCCCCTGGATCTCCACTTCCTGGAACCATTGCTTGCGCATGGCGGGCGAGACAGTTTCGAGTGCTGCCTCGTCATATGCGCCCGCGCGGGCAAGGCCGAGAATCTTCGGATCGATATCCGTCGCCAGTATCCTGAAATCGAGGTCCGCGGCATTCGGCATCAGCGACAAAACCGTGAGCGCGATGGAATAAGGCTCCTGGCCGTCGGAACAGGCCGCCGACCAGATGCGGACGCGACCGCCCGCCTTGGCGCGCGCCAGAAGGCCCGGCAGGACCTCGTCGCGCAGATGATCGAAATGGTGGTTTTCGCGAAAGAAGCGCGTGAAATTGGTCGTCAAGTGCGACAGCATCTCGCGCCGCTGGACGGCGCCTGCCGGCGAAGAAACGAGCTGGCAATAATCGCGGAAGCCCGGCAGGCCGAGCGCGCGGATATGCTTGGACAGCCGCGAATAGACCAGCGATGCCTTGGTCTCGTTCAGAGAGATCCCGGCGTCCGAATAGATCATGGCGGCGATTTCGGAGAGATCCCGGCGGGTCAGCGGATATTCGCCGCTGGCCAGCACCTCGTCCGGGGATACTCTTAGATCTATTGCTCCCATCACGCTCATGCGGCCTGGCTTTCGTGTTCGGGGAACAGGGTTTCGAGTTCGATGAGACAGATCATGCGGCGGTCGATCGCCAGGACGCCACGCGCGAACTGCCGTTCATAATCGGAAGAGACTTCCGGCGTCGGCTGGATCGTGTCGTCGGTGACCGTGAGGATATCCGACACGGCATCGACCAAAAGGCCCACGACCTTGCGCTTGACCTGCGCGACGATGATCACATGCCGCACGGTTGGCTCGGCGCGCCCCATGCCGAGCCGGGCAGAGAGGTCGACGATCGGCAGCACGGCGCCGCGCAAATTGATGACGCCAAGCATATAGCCGGGCGAATGCGGCATCGCGGTTGCGGGCGTCCAGCCGCGAATTTCGCGGACGGACATGATGTCGACGCAGAATTCCTGATCGCCGATCCGGAAGGCGATCAGCTCTCGGGCACCATGGGTCAGGCTCTTGATCGCGTCGGACATAGGCTCAACCCACCGCTGCGTAGGATATTTCAGCCTTCAGCGACTGGCCGCGCGAGGCGCCGACCACGGCATCGACATCGAGGATGAGCGCGACACGCCCATCGCCGAGGATGGTCGCCGCAGCGATGCCGGGCACATGGGTGTAGTTCGCCTCGAGGCTCTTGATGACGACCTGACGCTGGCCCTGGATGGCATCGACCATGAGAGCGCGCTGTCCGCCGCCTTCCGATTCCACCAGCAGCGCGACGCCTTCGACCGGATCGGCCTGGGTGGCGCGGAAGTTCAGGATGCGTCCGACATCGACCAGCGGGCAGAAGCTGTTGCGGATCGAGATCAGGCGATGGTTGGCACCGAAGGAATGGATAGCGGCGGCTTCCGGTTGCAGGGTTTCGACGATTGCGGTCAGCGGCACGACCAGCGTCTGGCCGGCCACAGTCACCACCATGCCGTCGAGGACGGCAAGCGTCAGCGGCAAGCTCATGGTGAAGACGGAGCCATGTCCCGGCTTTGAGGTGATGTTGATGCGGCCGCCGAGCGCCTGGATCGAGCGCTTGACCACGTCCATACCGACGCCACGGCCGGAAATGTCGGAGATCTTGTCTGCGGTCGAAAAGCCCGGCAGGAAGATCAGGTTGTCGATTTCCTCGTCGGAAAGATTGGCATCGGCGGCGATCAGGTCATTGTCGATCGCCTTCTGGCGGACCTTCTCGCGGTTGATGCCGGCGCCGTCGTCGGCCAGCTCGATCAGGATGCGGCCAGAGCGATGCTTTGCCGTCAGGCGAACCGTGCCTTCCGGGTTCTTGCCGAGTGCCGCGCGCTTTTCCGGGGTCTCGACGCCGTGGTCGACAGCGTTGCGGATCATGTGGGTGAGCGGCTCAGCCAGCTTGTCGATGACCGTCTTGTCGACTTCGGTGTTTTCACCCTCTGTGATCAGACGGATCGACTTGCCGGTCATATCGGCGATTTCGCGGACGATGCGCGACATGCGCTGGAAGACCGGCTTCACCGGCTGCGCGCGGATCGCCATGACGCTGTCCTGGATCTCGCGGGTGAGCTGCTGCAGCTCCTCGAGGCCCATATTGATCGAGGATGTACCGTTATTGTCGTTTTCGATGACGCTCTGCGACAGCATCGCCTGGTTGATGACCAGTTCGCCGACGAGGTTGATCAGGCGGTCGACGCGATCGAGATCGACACGGATGGTCTGGCCGACGCCGGCAGCGGCGGCATTGTTCTGCGCGGCGGCACTGGCAGCGGCAGCCGCAGCTTCCTTCTTTTCGACGCGGGCGGCGGCGAGCTGCGCGATATTGCTTACCGTCTCGGCGGCGGCAACCGCGGCGGCCACATCATTCGCTGGCTGCGGCGCTTGCTCGACCACTTCCGCGGCCTGTCCGGCGCCATCATCGTCGAGGGCAGAGAGATCGAATGGCACGGGCACCATCGGCAGCTCATCGTCACCCTTCGAGGCGGCATCCTCGATCCGCCGGACATCGAGCTCGCAATCCCATTCGGCGAATTCGAAGACGGTGCGGATGGCATCTTCGCCCTTGTCCGTCCGGACCGAGATCGTCCAGGCGAAATAGGCGCCTTCAGCATCGATTTCGTCCAGGCCCGGCAGGGCATCCATATTGCAATGAACGCTCAGCTCACCGATGCGCGCGAGATCGCGCAGCAGCAGCGTCGCATCATTGCCCTTGGCGTAGAGATCGGCGCGCGGCTTGAAGCTGACCTGGTATTCCGGCATGGCTACGGGCGCTTCGTCAGCACCGAAATCATCATCGAAGCTGAAGGGGATCGGCTGGAAACCGCTATCATCCGTCGCGGCAGGCGCAACCTCGACCGGGGCCGGTGCGAGTGCGACGGGCTTTGCCTGCTTGGGCGCAGCTTCGACAGTGGCGGACGCCGAAGGCAACTCGCCATGGGCCAGCGCCTCCAGCTCCTTGACCAGGCCTCGGCTACGGGCAGGATCGACGCTGCCGCCGTCGCGGGCCACATTGGTCAGATCCGCCAGCACATCGGCGGCCTTCAGCATGACCTTCAGGACATCCTGGGTCGGCTCCAGCTTGTTGGATCGAACGCAATCGAGCGTCGTCTCGAAGACATGGGCAAAGGAGACGAGATCATCGAGACCGAAGGCCCCTGCCCCACCCTTGATGGAATGAACGGCGCGGAAGACGGCATTGACGGTTTCCGGATCGCGGTCGCCATCATTCATTTTCAGGAGACCGGATTCCAGTTCGGCGAGCTGCTCTTCGCACTCCTGGAAGAAAATCTCTTTGATTTCGTTCATATCCATGAGGGACGGATCCTGTTTAAGCGGTTACACGCTCGATGGCATCGATCAGCTTGGCGGGGTCGAAAGGCTTGACGATCCAGCCCGTCGCACCGGCCTGGCGGGCACGGTTCTTCTTTTCGGCATCGCTTTCGGTCGTCAGCACCAGGATCGGGATAGCGCGGTACTTGTCGTTGCGGCGCACACCCTCGATGAAACCGAAACCGTCAAGGCGCGGCATGTTGATGTCGGTGACGATGACGTCGGGATTGGCTTCCTCGAGGACTTCCAGCCCCTCGATGCCGTCTTCAGCCTGAATGGTCTCGAAGCCGGCATTGTTGAGGGTGACGAGAAGCATGTTTCGAATGGTCCGTGAATCGTCCACGGTCAGCACTTTTTTCTTCATTGCCGGATCTCCTTGGCAAGCAGGTGATCGATGTCGATACCGATCATCTGCAGCGTTTTTTGAAATGCATCCGACACCTTCGAAAAGGTGAAGGACAGCTTGTCTTCATCCCAAGTCTTGGCGGCGGCCATGATGACCTGAATGCACAAGGCGCCGATCCTTTCGACGCCCGAGGCGTCGATCGCGACATTGCTGCCGCGCAGCCCCATCAGCTTGCCGCGAAGCGCCGAGGCCTCGTTGAGGTCCAGCACCGCGGCCAGACTGACTGTCTTTTCGCCTTTCCTGCTCGCCATCGCTTCAATCCTTGTTGCCTGAAATCGAGCACCGTGGCCCGCATTCACATGTAATAGAGTGGTCAATAGGCATTCCGTTCGCCCCCGGCTGCTGCCCTGCGAGGCGGAAAATCGAATTCGACATCATCGTCCTGACGCAGGCCGAAGACGTCGTCGCGCCTGGGGGCCGGCAGACGTTGCGCGCCGACCGCCGAACGCGGCGCCACGGCATGGCGCCGTTCGCGCTCAAGGCGGAACTCGCGGATCGTGCGGCCGAGGTCGAGGATGGTGTCATGGAGGTGATCGGCACCCTCCTGCGAACGACCGGCGAGGCTGCGGGCAGCGGAAGCGCGTTCGCTGAGACTGCCGATCTCGACAGTCACGCTGCGCAGGCCCGCGGCCTGTTCGTCGGTGGCGGCGGCGATGCCGGAGATGGCGTCGTTGATATCGGTCACCTGGCGCACGATACTGCCGATCGCCTCCTGCGTACGACCGACCATCCGCACGCCGGCGTCGACCTGCGCCTTGGTGCCTGTCACCAGCACCTTGATCTCGCGGGCGGCATCGGCGGAGCGCTGCGCGAGAGCGCGGACTTCCTGGGCGACGACCGCGAAGCCACGGCCGCTGTCGCCGGCACGCGCCGCCTCGATACCGGCGTTGAGAGCCAGGAGGTTAGTCTGGAATGCGATCTCGTCGATGACGCCGATGATCTGGCCGATCTTTTCGGCCGATGTCTCGATGTCGGCCATGGCGGAGATGGCCTGGCCGACAACCTGACCGCTGTCTTCCACCGCAACGCGCGTGGAGGCGGCGGCGCGCTCGGCCGACCGGGTGCTCGTCGCATTGCCGCCGATCTGCTCGGCAAGCTCAGCGAGCTGTCTCGCGGAGGTGGCGAGCCCCTTGGATTGTTCCGTGGAATCCTGCGCAAGGGACCGGGAATCGCGAGCGATGGCATTCGTCGTCGCTTCGGCCGCCTGTATGCCGCCGGACAGGGCCGTAAATTGCTGCTGGATATCGTCCAGCGCGGCATTCAGCGCTTCCACCAGTTCGGTGTAGGCGGGCGGGGCGTCGGCCGGCATGCGAACGGTGAGGTCGCGCTCGGCAAGACCCTGGATGACATCTGCGAAGAGACCGGCCACTTCCGCCTGATCGGCGGCCCGCTGATCGGCCAGCGCACGCTGATGATTGAGGCGCAGCTCGTTGAAGCGCAGCGATACCGCGATTTCGACATCGACCATGACAAGACGGACGGCAGCCTTGACCAGCTCGCTCAGTTCACGAGCGCGGCGCTTGGTTCCCGGCAAAACGGCCCGGCCACCCATCTCTTCGACGATGCCGGCCAGAATATGTTCCAGAACCACGCCATGGCCGGCGACGTGCCAGCGCGGGTCGAGCCCCATCTTGCTTTCGCTGTCGGAGAGAACCTTGACGCGCTCCGCATAGAGGCTGTCGAAGCGGGCATCCGTCAGCACGTCCCAATGCGAGGATTGCAGATCCTGCAGCCGTTCGAGCTGGCTCTCGCTGGCAAAATTGCGCGCGGCGTCCGGAAAGGTCTGGAAACGGTGAAAGAGATCGCGCAAGCCTGCTTTCAGATGAGTCTCGAGCATCGGCCGATTGCGGCGCACGATCTCGCATTGCTCGGCGGCGAGCCCCGCAAAACGCAAGCGATCGCGAAGGCTTCCCGCCTGCGTCCGCCCTGCCTGATCTGACGGCGAATCCTGCGCCAAAATCGTCCCTGCCGAACTGCCGGGCGCAAAGAGCCCCGGCGAAACCGCTGATAATCGGGTTCAGACGCTATGAGAGGACGAGAAAGGGCGGAGGTCGCCGTCGATCGATTGATCGCGGCACACTGAAGCTCGCTCGTTCATCAAAGTCTGTTCCCGGACCTGTTTGATGAGATTGATACCGGATCGAGCCCGGTACGACGGGGCGGCTTCATGCCTGGTGAGAACGAGTAACAATTGTCCCATTCCGACGTGCAGCTTCCATGTTTATGGTTAATTCCTTGCTTGAAGGTTAATAGCCGTCGTCGGACCCTCCGTTTTAATTTGAACTGTTCCCGGTTCAATTTCGCTCACTGGCCGATTCGAGTAAAACCGGGGCCGCCCGCAAGTCACGGGCAAGCTTCATGCTTTAATCCTGCAAGTAGAGACACCTTCGATGTCGACGTGGAGAGAGCAATGATTGTTCTTGGTTTGACTGCCTTGTTGACCGCCGGCATGACGCTTGCCGCCTTCACATTTCTGAGCCGCCTCGAAGAGGTGCGCGTGAAGAGCTCCCCGCGGGTACTCTGAAAATTCCTTTCCAACGCCCATAGGCGACACATATCCCCCATGAAAGGGTCCTATGTGCGCGGCATCGCGCCGCGCTTTCCGCCGTCTTTCCCGCGCATCGGGAGCTGGCGTCGAGCTCGATAGTTCCGTATGAAGCCCCACGACCCGGCACCGAGATCGACCTGTCAATGTCCGACACGACCAATTCCGAATCTAGCCACCAGAGACTTTCGCTGCGGCTTGCTTTCACCATCATCTTCGGCATCACGCTCTGGCGCGTGATCATGCTCGTCTTCAACAGGACAGATCTGTTCGTCGACGAGGCGCAATACTGGTTCTGGGGACAGAACCTCGATTTCGGCTATTATTCCAAGCCGCCGATGATCGCCTGGGTCATCCGTTTCTTCAATGCGATATCGGGATCGGACTCGACCTTCTGGATCCGCGTTTCCGCGCCGCTCTTCCATCTTGCCACCGCGCTGATGCTGATGCTGACCACGCGGCGGCTGTTTGCCGGAGATACGGGAGAAGAGATCGCGCCTTGGGTCGGCGTCATCTTCGTCACCCTGCCGGCCGCCTCGCTGTCGGCGGTGCTGGTATCGACCGATACGATCCAGATCCTGTTCGTCACCATTGCCATCTGGGCCTTTCTCGGCCTGACCCGGCGCTCGTCCCTCCTCGAGGCGCTGATCCTCGGCGCCAGCCTTGGCATCGCCTTTCTGACGAAATATTCCGTGCTTTTTCTGCTGCCGGGCGTCGGCATCGCCATGCTGACCTTGCGTTCGGCGCGCATTGCCTGGCGCGACGTGTTCATCGCCGCCATCGTCGGCGCCATCGTCGTTTTCCCTAACCTCTGGTGGAACTTCGCCCATGACGCGGCGACGGTGCGCCATACCGAGAGCATCGCTCGGTGGAATGGCGGGGGTAGCGGCGGCGGGCTGGTGCAGCATCTGCTCGGCGGGCTCGGCTTCCTCGGCGCGCAATTCGGCGTCGTCGGCCCTGTCATCTTCTATGCCATGCTCTGGGCCGCCTGGCGGTTAATCCGCGGAAAAAGCGACGATAGGGAAAAGCTGCTTATCTGGCTGTCGGTTCCAGTCGTCGCCATGATCACGCTGCAGGCGCTGTTCGCCAAGGCCTATGCCAACTGGGCCGTCGCTGCCTATGCAGCCGGCACCATCCTCGCCGTCTGGATTCTCTATCGCCTGACGAAGAAGGGCCTCGTCGTTTCGCTGATCATCGGCGCCGTCGTTGCCTTCCTGCTGCCGGTGCTCACTGTCCTTGCCTATGACATCAAGCTGCCGAACGGCGATCTGGTGATGAAGCGCTATGTCGGCCGCAGCGCCATCAGCCTGGAGGTCGCCGATATCGCGACCAAGGCGAACTTGCCCGACATCGTCTCCAGCGACCGGGATATTCTCGCCGACCTGTTCTATACGCTGAAGGGTAAGCCCTATCGCATCCATGCCCGCAATTTCGGCGGCTTCCCCAAGAGCTATTACGAGCAGAATTTCTCGCTGCCCTCGAATACGACCGCTGATGTGCTCTATGTCGACGACGGACCGCTCGATTGCACGGCTGGCCGATCGGAACTGATCAAGAGCTGGTCGCCCGAGTTCGGCTACAAGAAAGGCAAGACGATCTACGCCTATCGCGTTTCGCCAGCCTGCCTCACGCCCGCTCCCTAGTCCTGGCCCTGCTTCGGGGCGCGACGTGGACAGACGCCCCAGCCAAGCTCCGGCATTTCCGCGAAGACGGCGCCGCCCTCTTCGAAGGCGAGGCGTAATTGCGCTTCCGTTGCCCGGTGAATATCATGATGGCCGCCCTCATAGTCACGAATCGTGCTTCGTGACACGCCGGCCTTTTCCGCGATGTCCGACTGTGTCCAGTCCAGCAGCCCACGCGCCGCTCGGCAGAGCGCAGGAGTGAGAATCATTGGTTTATTGCCTTGATTCACAACCAGAAACCACCCATATTGGTCAACATAAGCCAAATATGTCATAAACTACGCGGGATTTCCAGTATCGAGGAGATGGCTCATGCCACACGACACGCCTTTGATTTCGACCATCGTCATGGGCCTTGTGCTGGCATTCATTTTTGGCGCCATCGCCAATCGATTCAAACTGCCGCCGCTTGTGGGTTATCTCATCGCCGGCGTGCTTGCAGGCCCGCATACGCCGGGCTTCGTCGCCGACCAAGGTCTTGCACCTGAACTCGCTGAAATCGGCGTCATTCTCCTGATGTTCGGCGTCGGCCTGCATTTTTCGCTGAAAGACCTGCTGTCGGTGCGCGGCATAGCCGTCCCCGGCGCCATCGTCCAGATCGGCTTTGCCACCCTGCTCGGCTGGGGGCTCGGCGCGCTGATGGGCTGGCCGCTCGGCGGCAGCCTGGTCTTCGGCCTAGCGCTCTCCGTCGCCTCGACTGTCGTTCTGTTGAAAGCCCTGCAGGAACGGCGGCTGATCGAGACCGAGCGCGGCAAGATCGCCGTTGGATGGCTAATCGTCGAGGATCTGGCCATGGTGCTGGCCCTCGTCCTCATTCCCGCCGCCGCCAGCATTTCCGGCAACGGCCATGGCGCGGTCGAGCCGCTATCGGCCGGCCTCAACCGGTTGTTCGGTCTCGACATGGGCATTACCGGCATCATCGCCATGACGCTCTTCAAGGTCGCCGCCTTCGTCGGACTGATGCTGGTCGTCGGCCGGCGGGTCATTCCCTGGATCCTGCATCGCATCGCCCATACCGGCTCGCGCGAGCTCTTCCGCCTCGGCGTTCTTGCCATCGCGCTCGGTGTCGCCTTCGGGGCCGCGAAACTCTTCGGCGTATCGCTGGCGCTCGGCGCCTTCTTCGCCGGCATGATTCTCGCGGAAAGCGAGCTCAGCCACCGGGCGGCGCAGGAAAGCCTGCCGCTGCGCGATGCTTTCGCCGTGCTGTTCTTCGTCTCGGTCGGCATGCTGTTCGACCCCAACATCCTGATCGAAAACCCTCTGCCGCTGCTGGCGACGGTGTTCATCATCATCATCGGTAAATCTGCCGCCGCCTTCTTCATTGTTCTGGCCTTCCGCAAGCCGATGAGTACGGCATTGATCATCTCGGCCAGTCTGGCGCAGATCGGCGAATTCTCCTTCATCCTCGCCGCCCTCGGCGTCGAGCTCGGCCTATTGCCAAGCGAAGGCCGCGACCTGATCCTCGGCGGCGCGATCATCTCGATCATCCTCAATCCGCTTGTCTTCTTCGCGTGTGACTGGCTGCGGAAGAGACTGGACGGTAAGCGCCCGAGCGAAGTACCGGAGGTGGTCGAGCCCGCCGCGCAGGCTGAGCAACCCTCGGCAAGCGAAGCTCCACCGGCCGCTGCCGAGCAGCCCTCCCCCGTTGCTGTCGACGAGGAGGAGCGCACGGTTACGCTCACCGGCCACGCCATCCTGATCGGTTACGGCCGCGTCGGCAGCATCGTCGGGGAAAATCTCAAATCATCCGGAACGCCTTTCGTGGTCATCGAGGATGCAGAAAAGCGCATCGCCGAGCTGAAGCTGGCGGAGATCGAGACGATCTACGGCAACGCCGCCTCCGCGAAGACCCTCGAATATGCCAATATCGCCGAGGCCCGCAGTCTGGTCATCGCCATCCCCAACACCTTCGAAGCCTGCAGTGCGGCGGAACAGGCGCGCGCCATCAACCCATCGATCCTGATCGTCGCTCGCGCCCATTCCGACGCTGAAATCGACGTGCTCAAGCAATATGGCGCCGATACCGTCATCATGGGAGAGCGGGAAATTGCGCTGGGCATGGTTGACCGGTTGGCTCAAGTGCATCATGACAGGCCGCACTATGAAGACGCGGAGCGTCCTGATATCATGACCGAACCGTCGGAACCTGCTCCGACGAAGGAATGAAGGCCTTTATAACCGTTGAACCCGTTCGAATTCGGCGCCGCCGACAACGAAGAGAACGATGAGAGGACGCACCACGCCGGAACGCGCGTGATCGCCTCGCTGTTCGTCGCCTTCTTCGCCTATCTCGGACTGGCGCTCGGTGGCGGCATCAATCTCGCCGCGCGGGCGGATGCGGAAGCCTTTTCCTCGGGCAGGGACAGCCAACCGCTTTACATCGCCCAGCGCGATCCGTTGCGCGGCATGGTCGTCGCCGACCGCTCGGCCCTGCCGAAAGCCACCTGGCACGATATCGGGCCGATAACGCTCGCGGCCATTCCGTCTTTCGGACGTCTCATCGACCCGTGGCAGCCGCGCGATCGCGGCGACGTCACGCGACCGGAAATCTTTACATTTCGCGCCTATCTCGCCCGCGCGCCGCCGGCCAGCCTCGTCTGACCGGTTAACGCGCCCATCGGCGCATCCCCGACATGACCTACGTCCGCCAGCGGCCCCGCCGCGGGCATAAGTGTATTTCCAAGGATAATACCCATGCGCACTTCACGATGGCTGGTGGCACTCTACTCGGTGATCATCGTGCTTGGCTTTCTCGTTGCCTTGCCGAACGTACTTCCGCAGTCGACCCTCAGCAAAATCCCAAACTGGCTGCCGCATAGCCAGGTACCACTCGGCCTCGACCTTCGCGGCGGCTCCTATCTCGTCCTCGAAGTCGATGAGAAGGATCTGACCAACGGCCGGCTGCAATCCTTGCAGCAGGATTCGCGCCGCGTCCTGCGCGACAAGAACATCCTGACCCGCTCGATCGTCCGCAACGGCGACCAGATCGTCGTAACGCTCACCGATCCGACGCAGAGCGGCGATGCGGTGACCCAGCTGCAGACGCTTGCCAACACGATCACATCCGGTCTTTCAGCCGGCCAGTCCGACCTGACGATCGCCCCGAACGCCGGCGCGATCACCATGTCCTTCTCGAAGGCCGGTATCGCCAGCAACGTCGATTCCGCCGTCCAGCAGAGCCTGGAAGTCATCCGCAAGCGTGTCGACCAGGTGGGCGTCGCCGAGCCGACCATCCAGCGCGTCGGTCCCAACCGCGTTCTCGTGCAGCTTCCAGGCGCACAGGACCCGTCGCGCCTGCGCGAGCTTCTCGGCTCGACCGCGAAGATGTCCTTCCATCTGCTCGCCGACAATGTCGATCCGAACAATCCCGGCCCCGGCGTCACGATCCTCAAGGACGAGCAGGGCCAGAGCTATCCGGTGCTCGATCGTATCGAGCTTTCCGGCGACCGCCTGACCGACGCCCGCGTCAGCTTCGATCCGAACACGCATGAGCCACTGGTCACCTTCCGCTTCGACAGCGCCGGCGCCAACCGCTTTGCGGAAATCACCCGCGAAAATGTCGGCAAGCCTTTCGCCATCGTGCTCGACAACAAGGTGCTGAGCGCACCGAATATCCGCGAGCCGATCACCGGCGGTTCGGGCCAGATCTCCGGCAACTTCACCGCCGATAGCGCCACCACGCTCGCAGCCCTGCTGCGCGCCGGCGCCCTGCCGGCCAAGCTGACGGTCATCGAAGAACGCACCGTCGGCGCCGACCTCGGCGCCGATGCGATCCAGAAGGGCATCTATAGCGGCCTGGTGGGCTTCGTCTTGGTTGCCGCCTTCATCTTCGTACTCTACGGCGCCTGGGGTATCCTCGCCAATATTGCACTGCTCATCCACACGATTCTGACCTTCTCGGCCCTGACACTGGTCGGTGCCACGCTGACGCTGCCCGGCATCGCCGGCATCGTCCTCGGTATCGGCCTTGCGGTTGATGCCAACGTTCTCATCAACGAACGTATCCGCGAAGAAACCCGCAAGGGCCGCGGTGCCTTCGCCGCCATCGATAACGGCTTCAGGAAGGCCTATTCGACGATTATCGACGGCAACATGACAGCCCTGATCGCGGCTGCCATCCTGTTCTACTTTGGCTCCGGCCCGGTTCGCGGCTTTGCCGTCACCATGGGTCTCGGCCTCATTATCTCGATGTTCACCTCCGTCGCCTTCGTGCGCGTCGTGATGATCGCCATCACCCGTCGCCGCAAGCTGAAGGTGCTCAACATCAGGCCGCTGATCCCCTTCAGCCCCTATGACAAGCACATTCACTTCATGAAGGCCCGCTTCTTTGGCGTCACCGTCTCGGCGATCCTGTCGATCGCCTCGGTGGTACTGTTCATCCATCCGGGCCTCAACTACGGCGTCGATTTCCGCGGCGGCATCCAGATGTCGGTCAAGACCAAGGACGCGGCCGACTTGTCGACGTTCCGCGAGGGCCTGAACACACTCGGCCTCGGCGAAATCTCACTGCAGTCTTTCGGCGACAACAACAGTATCCTTGTCCGCGCCCAGCGCCAGGACGGCGGCGAAGAGGCACAGACAGCCGCGGTGACCAAGCTCAAGGCAGAAATCACCAAGATCGACCCAGCCGCGACCATTGAAGGCACCGATGTCATCGGTCCGAAGGTCTCGGGCGAGCTTGCCTGGGCCGGCATCCTGTCGGTCGTGATCGCCAGCCTGGCGATGCTCGTCTACATCTGGGTGCGGTTCGAATGGCCGTTCGCGGTCGGCGCCATCGTCACGTTGGTCCTCGACGTCACCAAGGCGATCGGCTTCTTCGCGATCACCGGCCTCGATTTCAACCTGACGGCCATCGCCGCGATCCTGACGCTTGTGGGATACTCGGTGAACGACAAGGTTGTGGTCTATGACCGTATGCGTGAAAACATGCGGCTCTACAAGTCGATGCCGCTGCGCGACATCATCGACAAGTCGATCAACGAGACCCTGGCGCGAAGCCTCTATACCAACGCCACCGCCTTCCTGGCGCTGGTGCCGATGGCGATCTGGGGCGGCAGCGCCGTCTCCAGCTTCGCGATCCCGATGGTGTTCGGCATACTTGTCGCTGGCGCCTCGTCGATCTTCATCGCCGCGCCGATCCTGCTCTTCCTCGGCGACTGGCGCCGCCGCCATGCCAAAGCGGTTGCCAACGATGCAACGCCGGCTGACGAGAAATCCGGCAAGGACAACAAGCAGATCCCGGCCGCCGAATAAGCAGCGGATCGACATGAATGAGGACGTGCCCGGTCTCCGGGCACGTCCAAGCAGTCTTCAGGCTAGATCGCTCTAGATGGACGGCATATGCAGCGGCAGCCCCGGACGTGGCGCCACTATTCTTTCCAAAGCACCGTTTTCCTGCTCGCTAATGAGCGCATATTTTCCGTCGGGCGTGAAAGCGATGTTGCCCGGCCGCATGCCGTTGGTGCGGATCCGGCCGGTAATCTTTCCGGCGGGATCGATCAGGCAGACTTCGCCCAGCCCGTAGAGCGCGCAATAAAGCACGCCATCGCGATCGAAGGCCATGCCCGCAGGGCCGCGCAGCGCCGTGACGGCGGGCGTCGGTATCACCTGTGCAAACAGCTCCTGCCGTGCGCCGACGACCTGACGATGGATTTTCCCGGTCAGGGTCTCGCTGTAATAGAGCCGCCCGTCCGAACCGAAGGCGATGCCGCTGGCATGGAGCAGGCCGGTCGCGAGCACCCGCAACACGCGGCCCTCGCCGGGGTCGATCTGATAGACGCGGCCATTATAGGGAGCTCGGAAGAAATCCGGATTGATATCGGAGCCTTCGTGCAGATCGGAGGCGCGGACACCGGAATCGGTCATATAGAGCAAGCCGTCCGGGCCGAAGGCAAGATCGTTCGGATACAGAAACGGGCCGTCGCTGCCGCCTTCGATGACCTGCAGCGTCCGGCCTTCCGGCGAGAGGCGAACCAGGGAATTTTCAGAGCCGCCGGCTACCCAGAAGCAATTGTTGCCATCGACAGCGAGGCCGCTTGGCAGGCCGCCGGGTCGGCAGACCTCATGACGTGTCCCGTTGGCGGCAATCACGCTCAGGCAGCGGCGACTGTCGCCCATCTCCACCAGCGCGACGCGCCCATCCGGCAGACCAACCGGCCCTCCAGGCTGGCGCAATCCGGTGGCGATTGTCTCGTTCATGCTCGGGACCCCTCACCTCTGCGCTCCAAAAATCGACTGTCACAAATGTTACATAAGTACGCAAAAGGCCGTTTTCGAGCAGGCATTCGTTAAATCTGAAGTAGTTCCTCGGCGGGAAGGTCACATCGGCGTGTAAAACCGGCCGAACTTGACAGTTTTGGACAATTGGGAACATTCATCGAACATTCGGATATGATTGCGATCGTGATTCGCCGCCGATTCCGCATTCGCGCGCCTGCCGTGCGAAGCCTTCAGGAGAGCCCATGAGCGCCGCCTATCTGGAAAAGCTGAACCCGGAGCAGCGGCTGGCGGTGGAGCACGGCACCACGGTCGAAGGCAGCCATATTGCCGGGCCGCTGCTGGTGATTGCCGGCGCCGGCTCCGGCAAGACCAACACGCTCGCCCACCGCGTCGCACATCTGATCGTCAAGGGCGCCGATCCCCGCCGTATCCTGCTGATGACCTTTTCCCGACGCGCCGCCGCCGAAATGGGCCGCCGCGTCGAGCGCATCTGCCGCGAGATTCTCGGCGCCAATGCCGGCATCATGGCCGACGCGCTCGCCTGGACCGGCACGTTTCACGGCATCGGCGCGCGGCTTCTCAGAGACTACGCCGAGCAGATCGGCCTCGACCCCGCCTTCACGATCCATGATCGCGAGGACAGTGCCGACCTGATGAACCTCATTCGGCACGATCTCGGCTTCTCCAAACTGGAAAGCCGCTTCCCGACCAAGGGGACGTGCCTTGCCATCTATTCCCGCGCCGTCAATTCGGAAGCGCCGCTCGAAGAGATGCTGCGCGATTTCTTCCCCTGGTGCGCCACTTGGGACAAGCAGCTGCGCGACCTCTTTGCCGCCTATGTCGAGGCCAAGCAGGCGCAGAACGTTCTCGATTACGACGACCTGCTGCTCTACTGGGCGCACATGCTGCACGAACCGCTGATCGCGGAAGACATTGGCGGCCGCTTCGACCATGTGCTGGTCGACGAATATCAGGATACCAACCGGCTGCAATCGTCGATCCTGCTGGCGCTGAAGCCCGATGGCCAGGGGCTGACCGTGGTCGGCGACGATGCGCAGTCGATCTATTCCTTTCGCGCCGCGACGGTGCGCAACATTCTCGATTTCCCCACCGCCTTCACGCCATCAGCCAATATCGTCACGCTCGACCGTAACTATCGCTCGACGCAGCCGATCCTTGCCGCCGCCAATGCGGTCATCGACCTCGCCTCCGAACGCTTCACCAAAAACCTGCGCACGGAGCGCCAGAGCGCCGAACGCCCGCGGCTGGTGACGGTGCGCGACGAGGCCGATCAGGCGCGCTATATCGCCGACCAGGTGCTGAAAAACCGCGAGAGCGGCGCGAAGCTGAAGCAGCAGGCCGTGCTGTTTCGCACCTCAAGTCACAGCGGGCCGCTGGAAATCGAGCTGACCCGCCGCAACATTCCGTTCGTCAAATTCGGCGGACTGAAGTTTCTCGACAGCACCCATGTCAAGGATATGCTGGCCGCCCTTCGCTTTGCCCAGAACCCGCGCGACCGCGTCGCCGGCTTCCGGCTGATGCAGCTGATTCCGGGCGTCGGCCCCTCGACCGCGCAGCGCGTGCTCGACCATATCGGCGAAGAGGCCAGCCCGATGGCGGCTCTTGCCGAGTTTCCGGCACCGCCGCGCTCGGGCGAGGACTGGACGGGTTTCGTTGCGACCATGCAGGAGCTGAAGAGCGGCAAGGCCGGCTGGCCGGCCGAAATCGGCCTCGTGCGGCAATGGTACGAACCACATCTGGAACGGGCGCATGAGGATGCCTCGACGCGGCAGGCCGACCTGATCCAGCTCGAGCAGATTGCCGGCGGCTACGGCTCGCGCGAGCGCTTCCTCACCGAACTGACGCTCGACCCGCCGGATGCCACCAGCGACCAGGCCGGCGTGCCGTTGCTCGACGAGGACTATCTCATCCTCTCGACCATTCATTCCGCCAAGGGTCAGGAATGGACGAAGGTCTTCCTCCTTAACGCTGTCGATGGCTGCATCCCGGCCGACCTCGCCGTCGGATCATCCGCCGAGATCGAGGAGGAGCGGCGGCTGCTCTATGTCGCGATGACCCGCGCCAAGGACGGCCTCGACCTGGTCATCCCGCAACGCTTCTTCACCCACGGCCAGCACTCGCAGGGCGACCGGCACGTCTTCGCCTCGCGT
Source organism: Rhizobium rhizogenes NBRC 13257 (assembly GCF_000696095.1). GTDB lineage: Bacteria > Pseudomonadota > Alphaproteobacteria > Rhizobiales > Rhizobiaceae > Rhizobium > Rhizobium rhizogenes. The sequence goes on from NZ_BAYX01000010.1 coordinate 42,128, forward strand.
ACCCGCTTCATTCCGGTGACTTTGCTGCAGTTCTTCGAAGTCTGCGGCTGGCCGCAGGCGCGATCAGACAGCCCCGCCGCGATCCAGGCGCGGCAGGTGCGCGTCGATGTCGGCGCGCGGATGCGCGGCATGTGGCGGTGACGTCAGTTTAACTCCCGGAACATCTCGATGATCGCCGAGAAATCGCGGCCGCCATTGCCCTGCTTTTCGAACAGCGCGAAGAGTTGTGCTGCCTCGGCGCCCAGCGGCGTCGATGCGCCGCTCGACAATGCCGCTTCCTGCGACAGGCGCAGATCCTTCAGCATCAGCGCCGCCGCAAAGCCGGGTTTGTAGTCGTTGTTGGCGGGTGACGTCGGCACCGGGCCCGGCACCGGGCAATAGGTGTTGATCGACCAGCATTGGCCTGAAGATGTCGAGGCGACGTCGAACAGCGCCTGATGCGAGAGGCCGAGCTTTTCGCCGAGAACGAAGGCTTCGCAGACGCCGATCATGGAAATGCCGAGGATCATGTTGTTGCAGATCTTCGCAGCCTGGCCGGCGCCGGCATCGCCGCAATGGACGATCTTCTTTCCCATCACTTCCAAAAGCGGCTTGGCGGCCGCAAAACTCTCCGACGAGCCGCCGGCCATGAAGGTGAGCGTTCCCGCCGCCGCGCCGCCGGTGCCGCCGGAAACCGGCGCGTCGAGCGACAGGCAACCGACATCCCCGGCCATGGCGTGCGCCTTGCGGGCGCTGTCGACATCGATGGTGGAGCTGTCGATCAGCAAGGTGCCCTTCGGCACCGAGCGCAAGATGTCGGTCCAGACGGTTAGCACGTGCTGACCTTTCGGCAACATGGTGATGACGGCTTCGGCGTCCGCCAGTGCCTCGGTCAGCACGCTTGCGGCCTTGACGCCCGTCGCCTCCGCTGCCTTCAGCATGTCATGCGAGAGGTCGAAGCCGATGACGGCGTGGCCGGCCTTGACCAGATTGGCGGCCATAGGGCCACCCATATTGCCGAGCCCGATGAATGCGATCCGTGTCATGATGCTCTCCTCCCATTCTCTCTTACGCTGCGAAAAGCGGCGGTTGCGCCGGTACGAAGAAGCGCTCGATGGCGGCGGCATCGACATCAGCAAGGCTTGCCGGCGACCATTTCGGATTACGGTCCTTATCGATGACAGCGGCACGCACGCCTTCGTAGAAGTCCGGATTATACAATATGCCGAGGCAGGCACCGAGTTCACGATTGAGGCATTCGGCAAGGCTGGCGCTCGCCCGGCCGGCACGCAGAAGCCGCAAGGTCAATTTCAGGCTGGTCGGCGAGCGGGTGCGGATCGCCTCAGCCGTTTCAGCGGCGAAATCGCCGGGCTCACGCGCTAGCCCCTGCAGGATATCCTCGACCGTGTCATGCGCCAAAGCCCGGTCGATTGCATCGCGGTTGGCAGCAAGACGGCTTTCGCCGGCATCGAGAGCCAGGCCTGCAATTGCCCTGTGCACATCTGTCGGCAATGCGGCGGAAGGCAGCGCAGCGATCCTCTCGATCAAGGCCAGCAAATCCGAAGAGGCAATGGAATGATCGGCCAACTCCGCATGGATGGCATCGGCGGCATTGATGGCGAGACCGGTCAAACCCATCCAGGTGCCGGTTTCGCCGGGCATGTGCGACAGCAGCCAGGTGGCGCCGACATCGGGGAAATAGCCGATGCCGGTTTCGGGCATGGCAAGCCGCGTGCGCTCGGTGACGACACGGTGGCTACCATGCGCCGAGAGACCGACGCCGCCACCCATGGTGATGCCGTCCATCAGCGCCACATAAGGCTTGGGATAATGGGCAATGGCATGGTTGAGACGGAACTCCTCGCGCCAGAAGGTCTCGGCGCCATCCGATTTTTCCTTGCCGCTCTGGTGCAGCAGGCGGATGTCCCCGCCGGCGCACAAGGCCCGTTCGCCCTCCCCCTTGATGATGACGCTGGCGATGGAGGGATCGGCAGCGAAATCATCCAGCGCCGTCGCAATCGCCCGGATCATCGGCAATGTCAGGCTGTTCAGCGCCTGCGGCCGGTTGAGGCGGATGAGACCCGCCGATCCCCGGCGCTCGATGATGACCTCGTCCGTGCTGTCCATTCGAATCTCCCTATCCTTGCTTCCCTAATCAATAGGCGCTCAGCGGTTGTCGGCAAGGATCATCTCGGCGGCTTTTTCGGCAATCATGATGGTCGGCGAGTTGGTGTTGCCCGACGTGATTGACGGCATCACCGAGGCATCGGCGATCCGGAGCCTTGCCAGCGCCCGGAACCGCAAGCGCGGATCGACTACGCTCAGCGGATCGCCGCCCATGCGGCAGGTGCCGACCGGATGAAAGATCGTCGTGCCGATATCGCCGGCGGCGCGATCGAGATCGGCATCGGTCTGATAGGACGGGCCGGGCTTGAACTCTTCCGGCCGAAACCTGGCGAAAGACGGCTGCGCCACGATCCGCCGCGTCAGGCGGATGGAGCGCACCGCGATTTCGCGGTCGCGCGATGCCGAGAGATAATTCGGGCTGATCGCCGGCTGCATGGCAAAATCGGGGCTTCGGATATGCACCGAGCCGCGGCTCTCAGGTCTCAGATTGCAGACGCTGGCGGTGATCGCCGGAAAGGGATGGACGGGATCGCCGAACTTGTCGAGCGAGACCGGCTGCACATGATATTGCAGATCCGGCGTTTCCTTGTCCGGGCCGGAACGGGTGAAGATGCCGAGCTGGCTCGGGGCCATCGCCATCGGCCCGGAGCGGCGGACGAGATATTCGAGCCCGATCGCCGCCTTGCCGAACATCGACGTCGCCTTCTCGTTCAAGGTCGGCACGCCTGTTACCTTATAGGCCATGCGCAGCTGCAGATGATCCTGCAGGTTCTCGCCGACTGCCTTCACCTCGCGCACCACCTCAATACCGGCCTCGCTCAACACCTCTCCGCGGCCGATGCCGGAGAGTTCGAGGATTTGCGGCGAGCCGATCGACCCGGCCGACAAGACCGTCTCCCTGGTCGCATAGGCGCGCTTCGCCACCCCGTCATGCTGGAATTCGACGCCGGTAACGGCATCGCCCTCGATGATGAGGCGGCGCACCTGTGCCTTGGTGAGGACGCTGAGATTGCCTTGCTTTAACGCTGGCCGCAGGAAGGCTTTCGACGTGTTCCAGCGGATGCCGGAGCGCTGGTTGACATCGAAATAGCCGGAGCCTTCATTATCGCCGCGATTGAAATCCGCGGTTTCCGGAATGCCGGCTTCTCGCGCCGCCGCCTGGAAGGCATCGAGCACGGCCCAGCGTACGCGGGCCTTTTCGACCCGCCATTCGCCGCCGGCGCCGTGCATCTCGTCCTTGCCCCTGTGGTGATCCTCGGACTTCACGAAATAGGGGAGAACATCATCCCAGCCCCAGCCGGCACAGCCGAGCTGCCGCCAGAGGTCGTAGTCTCGCGCCTGCCCGCGCATATAGATCATGCCGTTGATCGAGGAGCAGCCGCCGAGCACCTTTCCGCGCGGATAGTTCAGCGCGCGGCCGTTCAGCCCTTCTTCCGGAGTGGTAGTAAAGCACCAGTCGGTGCGGGGATTGTTGATGCAATAGAGGTAGCCGACCGGAATGTGGATCCAGTGGTAATTGTCACTGCCCCCTGCCTCCAGCAGGAGCACCCTGGTGTTGCGATCCGCCGACAGCCGGTTAGCCAGCACGCAGCCGGCACTGCCGGCACCGATGATGATGTAGTCGAAACGATCCATGTTCTGCCAGCTTACCGTCGGTACTCAAACCCAAGCTTCCGTCCCAGCCGCGATGCATAGAACTCGCCGATGATGCCACGGCGGAAGAGCAGGACGCAGACCATGAAGACGATGCCGGTGATGATGGTGACGGGGAAATCCGAGGTGGCGAGATAGTTTTCCAGCGTCGCCACCAGGCCGGCGCCGAAGAGCGGGCCGATCAAGGTGCCGATGCCGCCGAGGAGCGTCATGAGGATCACCTCGCCGGACATCTGCCAGGCGACGTCGGTGAGCGTCGCGAACTGGAAGACCAGCGCCTTGACCGCGCCGGCGAGCCCGGCCAGCGCCGCCGACATGACGAAGGCGCCGAGCTTGTAGCGCGCTACGGAATAACCAAGCGAAATCGCCCGCTGCTCGTTTTCACGGATCGATTTCAGGATCATGCCGAAGGGTGAATTGATGAAGCGCCAAATGATCAGCACGCCGATGATGAACACCGCCAGCACGAAGTAATACATGTTGAACGCGTTGTTCAAATCGAGAATGCCTAGGAGATAGCCGCGCGGCACCGACTGGATGCCGTCCTCGCCCTTGGTGAACTCCGCCTGCAGGCAGAAGAAATAGAACATGTAGGAGAGCGCCAGGGTGATCATGGAGAAATAGATGCCCTGGCGGCGGATGGCGACGAAACCCATGATCAGGCCGAGCAGCGCCGCGCCGCCGACGCCGATCAATATGCCAAGTTCCGGCGGCAGGCCCCATTCCTTCACCGCATGCGCGGTGAAATAGGCAGCGCCGCCGAAAAAGGTCGCATGGCCGAAGGACAGCAGCCCGGTATAGCCGAGCAGCAGGTTGAAGGCGCAGGCAAACAACGCGAAGCAGAGCACCTTCATGACGAAGATGGGATAGATGAAGAACGGCACCCAGATCAGAACGACGAGGCCGGCGACCAGCAGCAGCTTTTGCACTGTCAATGCCGGGCGTGTGCTGGATTTGGGCGAGGTGATATCGGTCATTGTCACACATCCCGGCCAAAGAGGCCCGCGGGCCTGAGGAGCAGCACGATCGCCATGATCACGAAGATGACGATATTAGAGGCTTCCGGATAGAAGACCTTGGTCAGGCCCTCGGCAACCCCCAGCATATAGCCGGTGACGATGGCGCCCATGATCGAGCCCATGCCGCCAACGACCACGACGGCAAAGACGATGATGATCATGTTCGATCCCATCAGCGGCGAGACCTGGTAGATGGGTGCCGCCAGCACGCCGGCAAAAGCCGCAAGCGCCACACCGAAACCATAGGTCAGCGTCAGAAGCACCGGGACGTTGACGCCGAAGACCTGCACGAGCACCGAATTTTCCGTCGCGGCGCGCAGATAAGCGCCGAGCTTGGTCTTTTCGATCAGCAGCCAGGTGCCGATGCAGACCACGAGCGAGGCGACGACCACCCAGCCGCGATAGACCGGCAGGAACATGAAACCGATGTTCTTCGCGCCTGCGAGCGCCGACGGCACCGCATAGGGCTGGCCCGAGGAGCCATAGAGATAGCGGAAGGTGCCCTCGATGGTCAGCGCCATGCCGAAGGTGAAGAGCAGGCCGTAAAGCGGATCGATCGTGTAGAGCTGCCGCAGGCATAGCCGCTCGACCACAGCGCCGAACAGGCCAACAATCAGCGGCGCCAGCACCAGCACCGGCCAGTAACCGATGCCGGCATAGGCAAGCAGCAGATAGGCGGTGAAGGCGCCGAGCATGTAGAAGGCGCCATGGGCGAAATTGATCACCCGGAGCATACCGAAGATGATCGCGAGCCCGAGGCTCAGAAGCGCATAGAAGGAGCCGTTGATCAGCCCGATCAACAATTGGCCGAGAAGCGCCTGGAGTGGAATGCCGAATATCGTGGTCATGGCGTCAAACCCCCAGAACCTTGTGCAGCATGCCCATCCGTTCCGGCAATTCGCCGACCGGAAATTCCGCAACCATCTGGCCGTGATCCATCAGATAGAAGCGATCGGCAATGCGGCTCGCGAAGCGGAAGTTCTGCTCGACCAGAAGAATGGTCATGCCGCGCTCCCGCAACTTCCTCAGCACCTCGCCGATGCGCTGGACGATGACGGGGGCGAGCCCTTCCGTCGGTTCATCAAGCAGCAGCATGCGGACGCCGGTGCGTAGGATGCGGGCCATGGCGAGCATCTGCTGCTCCCCGCCGGAAAGCTTGGTGCCGGGGCTGTTGCGGCGTTCGTGCAGATTGGGAAACAGCTCGAAAATCTCGTCCACGGTCATACCGCCCGCAGCCACCACCGGCGGCAGCATCAGGTTTTCGTGGACGGTGAGCGTCGAGAAGATGCCACGCTCCTCCGGCACGAAGCCGATGCCCTTATGCGCCGTCTTGTGCAGCGGCACCTGCATCATGTCGGCGCCGGCAAAGGCGATCCTGCCCTTGCGCGCCCGGACGATGCCGACGATGGTGCGCAGCGTCGTCGTCTTGCCGACGCCATTGCGGCCGAGAATAGTGATAGTCTCGCCCTCGGCGACATTCATGTCGACGCCGTGCAATATGTGGCTTTCGCCATACCAGGCGTTGAGGCCCTGGACTTCGAGCAGTGCTGCCATCGTCAGTCCTCCTCCGTGCCCATATAGGCCTCGCGGACGCGCGGGTCCTGGCTGACCGTGGCGTAATCGCCGGCGGCAAGGATCTCGCCGCGCTGCAGCACCGTGACATGGTGGCAGATATTGGCGACGACGGAGAGATTGTGCTCGACCATCAGCACCGCGCGGGTACGCGCCACCTCGCGGATGATGGCGGAGACGGTGTTGACGTCCTCCAGCCCCATGCCGGCCATCGGCTCGTCGAGCAACAGCACCTTCGGATCGAGCGCCAGCGTCGTTGCGATCTCCAGCACGCGCTTGCGGCCATAGGAGAGATCGGCGGCGACGGCATCGCGCTCCTTCGTCAGGCCGACGGCCGCGAGCAGTTGCTCGGCGCGGTCGTCAAGGCTCGCCAGTGCCGAGACCGGCAGCCAGAATTGATGCGCCAGATTGTTCGACCGCTGCAAGGCGACACGGACATTGTCGAGCACGGTCAGATGCGGAAAGACGGCAGAGATCTGGAAGGAGCGCACCAGTCCCATGCGCGCCACCTTGTCCGGCTTCGTTCGGGTGATATCGGTGCCAAGCAGGGTGATAGTGCCATGCGTCGGCTGCAGGAACTTGGTGAGCAGGTTGAACACCGTCGTCTTGCCGGCGCCGTTCGGACCGATGAGGGCGTGGACGCTGGCATCATGCACGTCGAGATCGACATTCTTGACGGCCGTGAAGCCGCCGAAATCGCGGCGAAGACCACGGGCGGACAAGACCACCCGTGGCACTTCCTGTTGCTTTGTCGCGGGTATCGCCATCAGGTCGCCCGCGTTGTCATGGCTTGACCAGATCGCAGCCGCTCTTGGCCGGATCGATATAGGCTTCCTTGCCGGGAATGGTCGCCAGCACGTTGTAGTAGTCCCACGGCTCCTTACTCTCTTCGGGTTTCTTGACCTGAAGGAGATACATGTCGTGGATCATGCGGCCATTCGCGCCGACCGTGCCTCCGCGTCCGAAGACGTCATCGACCGGCATTTCGTGCAGCTCCTTGGCAACCGCTTCGGTGTCGTCGGTGCCGGCCTTCTGCACAGCCTTCAGATATTGCAGCACGGCGGAATAGGTGCCGGCATGGATCATGTTCGGCATCTTGCCGGTGCGGGCAAAGAAGCGCTTGCCGAATTCGCGGCTCTTGTCGTCGAGGTTCCAGTAATAGCCCTCGGTCAGCGTCAGCCCCTGCGCCGCCTGCAAGCCGAGGCCATGGACTTCGGCGAGCGTGAAGAGCAGCGCCGCCAGATGCTGACCGCCCTGGGTGATGCCGAATTCCGACGCCTGCTTGATGGCGTTCGCCGTGTCGAGGCCGGCATTGGCAAGACCGATGACCTTGGCGCCGGACGATTGCGCCTGCAGCAGGAAGGACGAGAAATCGTTGGTCGAGAGCGGATGGCGCACCGAACCGAGGATCTTGCCGCCGCTTGCCTTGACGTAATCCCCGGTCTGCTGCTCCAGCGAATAGCCGAAGGCATAGTCGGCGGTCAGGAAGAACCAGGTATCTCCCCCCTGCTTGACCAGAGCACCGCCGGTGCCGACGGCCAGCGCATGCGTGTCATAGGCCCAGTGAAAGCCATAGGGCGAGCACTGCTTACCGGTGAGATCCGTCGTCGCCGCGCCGGTGACGATATCGATCTTCTTCTTTTCCTTGGCGACGGCCTGCACGGCGAGCGCCACCGACGAGGTCGTCAGCTCCATGATGGCATCGACCTTATCCTGGTCATACCATTGCCTGGCGATGTTGGAGGCGATGTCCGGCTTGTTCTGGTGATCGGCATTGATGATCTCGATCGGCACGCCCAGCACCTTGCCGCCGAAATCCTCCGCAGCCATCTTGGCCGCTTCCACCGAGGACTTGCCGCCGAAGTCGGCATAGACGCCCGACTGGTCGTTCAGAATACCGATCTTCACCACACCGTCGGACGCACCAGCCGCGAAGGCCGCGGTGCCGGATGCAAGCAGAAGTGCCAGGGATGCAATGAGACTCTTTCGCATATCCTCTCCTCCCAGAGATTTGGCAAACATGAATCTGTTCAAAATTGGCGAGCCGTTCTCCTCAAAACGACTTTCCTAACATTCAAGATCACGGAAATCGTGCGTTGACGCAAGCGGTGTTTGGAACTAATTCCAAACAAGGTCTGTTCATTTTTGAACAGAAGGGAAGACATGAAGAGCGCGCCGCATTTCACTTGGGACGATCTGCAATTTTTCCTGGCCGTGGCGAGGACGGGGCAGCTTTCGACCGCCGCACGGCAATTGCGCAGCAGCCACGCCACCGTCTCACGCCGCATCGACCGGCTGGAATTCGCCTTGAAGGTCAAGCTCTTCGAGCGCAATCCGCGCGGTTACGTGCTGACAGGCATGGGCCAGCGCTTCATCGACACGGCCGAGCGGATGGAACAGGAAACCGAGCGGCTGCGGGCGGACCTGACTGTCGGCTCGGCGGCGCAGCGCGGCGTGGTACGCATCAGCGCGCCGGAAGGTATTTCCAACTTCTTCTTCACCACCATGCTGCCGGAGTTCACCGCGCGCTATCCGAACATTTCGCTGGAGCTGGTGACGATCCAGCAGATCATGTCGCTGTCGCGCAAGGAAGCCGATATCGTCGTCGTGCTCGACCCGCCGAAAGCCGGCCCCTACTTCACCGAGAAACTCACCGACTACCATCTGCAGGTTTATGGATCACGGGACTACCTTGCCAACCACCCGCCGGTCGAAAGCCGTAACGATCTGCCGGACCATGCCTTCGTCGGCTACATCGAAGACATGATCTTCGCGCCCGGTCTCGATTATCTCGGCGATATCCATCCGCGCATCAAGCCGCAATTCCAGAGTTCCAGCATCTTCGCGCAATTGACGGCGACGAAGAACGGGCTTGGGCTCTGCGTATTACCCTACTTCATCGCCTGCCGGCATCCGGATCTTCAGATGGTGCTGCCGGATGACGTCGACCTGAAGCGTCACTACTGGATCACCTGCCACCGCGACCTGCGCCAGTCGCCGCGTGTGCGTACTGTTATCGATTTTCTGATGGAAGCAGTGCACCGCAATGCCCCGGCCTTTCTCGGCCACGGATCGGCTTGAATATCCGATGTCAAAGACTGGGTGCCGCGAACACCTTGCGTAAGCCGCTAGCATCGAAGCCGGATCTGTCGGCGAGCTGAAGTTCCCATTCCAGCGACGAGCGCACGATCGTCTCCATGCAATTATACTTCGGCGTCCAGCCCAGTTCGCGATGGGCAAGCGTGGCGTCGGCAACGACGCTGGCGGTATCGCCCGGCCGGCGCGGCGCCATGTGAATCCGGAAGGCACGGCCATGCACGCGCATGACCATGTTCAGCACATCCAGCACCGAATAGCCGACGCCATAGCCGCAATTGGCGACAAGCGGCCGGCCGCCATCACGCAGATGCCGGAGCGCCATCAAATGCGCGTCGACGAGATCGGAGACATGGATATAGTCACGCACGCCGGTACCGTCATGCGTCGGATAGTCGGTGCCGTAGATCTCCACCTGACGGCGGCGGCCGAGTGCGGCCTCGCAGGCAACCTTGACCAGATGGGTGGCGCCATCGGTCGATTGCCCGGCCCGCCCCTGCGGATCGGCGCCGGCAACGTTGAAATAGCGCAGCGCCACATAGCGGAAATCATACGCCGTGGCAGCATCACGCAGCATCAGCTCCGACATCAGCTTGGACTGACCGTAGGGCGTTTCTGGCAGGAGGGGCGCGCTTTCCTTCACCGGTCTATCGGCGGGCTGCGAGCCATAGACTGCGGCGGTGGACGAAAAGACGAAATGGCGAATGCCGGCTCTGATCGCCGCACTCATCAGGGTGCGTGTCTTGCCGGTATTGTTCTCATAATAGCCAAGCGGGTCTTCGATCGAGGCCGGCACGACCGAGGATCCGGCAAAGTGAATGATGGCGTCGATATCGTTTTCGGCAAAGATCGTCTGCAACAGGGTTTCATCGGCGGCATCACCAAGATAGAAGCGCGCGGCCGAAGGCACAGCCCAGCGAAAGCCGGTGGACAGACGGTCGACGACCACGACGTCCTCGCCGGCATCCAGCAATCTCCAGACCATATGGCTGCCGATATAGCCGGCTCCGCCCGTCACCAACACCGTCATTCTTCGCGTCCCCGCCAAGTCTTAAGCAGGGGATATATGAGGGTTGTATTCGTGCGATTTGATTAAAAGCGCGCGCTGTGGGGGCCGTTAGGAGGGGAAGTTTGTTGCTATGGTTAGGAGGGGTTTTCCGGGATTGGTGGGATTTTAGTGATCCGGGTCAAACACACAAAAAACCCGGCTCAGCGGCCGGGTTTAGTCAATTCATCTGCCAGCAAGCCTATGGGCTCACAAACTCAAAACATACCGGCTCAACCGCTCGGCCGCATCTTCCACCTGTGCCGGATCGCGCAGGAAGCAGGCGCGCAGGAAGAGTTCGCCTCCTTGGCCGAAGGCGGTTCCAGGTGCGAGGCCAACGCCGGTCTTGTCGACGATGTCGATGGCGGCCTTGCGGCTGTCGGTGACGCCGTCGATCTTCAGGAAGGCGTAAAGCGCGCCGTCCGGCTTCAGGGTCTGGACGCGGTTGGTGGCGAGCAGCGCGTCACAAAGGATATCGCGCGAGCGGGTGGCCTTGGCGATGTTGGAGCGGACGAAATCGTCGCCTTCGTTCAGTGCGGCGACCGCGCCCTTCTGCATGAACTGCGCCACGCCGGAGGTCGAATACTGCACGAGGTTTTCCATCACCTGGCCAATCTCGGCGGGTGCGACGATCCAGCCGACGCGCCAGCCGGTCATCGACCAGTTCTTCGAGAAGGAATTGACGAACAAGATCTTGTCGTCGGCTTCCTTGATGTCGAGGAAGGAAGGAGCCCGGCCACCGGCATAATAGTAAAGTGCATAGATCTCGTCGGCCATGATCCAGAGGCCATGCTCGCGGGCAAGCGCCAGGATATCAGAGAGGTCCTTGTGCGTCGCAGTCCAGCCGGTCGGGTTCGACGGCGTGTTGATGAACAAGCCCTTGGTCCTCGGCGTGATCGCCGCCTTCAGCCGCTCGAGATCAAGCGTCCACTTACCATTCTCGAATTGCAGCGGCACGCCGACCGAGCGGGCGCCGGCAATCTCCAGCGCCGCCGCGATATTCGGCCAGGCGGGCGAGAAGTAGATCATTTCATCGCCGGGCGAGGTGATCGCCTGCACCGAGAGCTGAATTGCCTGCATGCCGGAGCCGGTGACGTAGAAATTCTCCATTGGCAGGGAGACATCGAAGTGCCGGGCGTAATAGGCCGACAGGGCCTGACGCAGTTCCGGGATGCCGCGTTGCCAGGTGTAGAAAGTTTCGCCGGCATTGAGCGAGGCCATGGCGGCGCGATTGATGAAATCCGGCGTCGGCAGATCGCCCTCGCCGACCCACAGCGGCAGCAGGCCGTCGCGGCCACGAGCGTAATTCACGACTTCGACGATCCCGCTTTCGGGCGCTGCCAGGGCGCGCGGGCTGAGGCTATTCAATATCGACATGCAAAGTCTCCGGTTTTCGCCTTCATAGAGCAGAACGGCTGCGAAATCCCATGACTTTGCCTTAGCGACCGATCGATTTCCGTGATGAATAAAAGCCCCGGCCCTTGCGAGGCCGAGGCTTTTGAAGAACGGATCTGTCGAAGCGACTTAGCGCTTGGCGAGAAGATCGCGGATTTCGGTAAGCAGCTGGACATCGGCGGGCGGCGGCGCTGCCTCGGCAACCTTGTTGTCCTTGCGCTCGACCTGCGCCCGCAGCGTATTCACGCCCTTGACCATCAGGAAGATGATCCAGGCAAGAATGAGGAAGTTGATGAGAACGGTGATAAAGCTACCGTAAGCGAGAACCGCGCCCTGCGCACGGGCACCAGCCAACGTCGGTGCATTGACCGCCGAGGAAAGGCCAAGGAAGTAATTCGAGAAATCGAAGCCGCCGAAAATCGCGCCCACGATTGGCATGATGATATCGTCAACCAGTGATTTTACGATACCTCCGAAGGCGCCGCCGATGATCACGCCGACCGCGAGATCCATGACATTACCTTTGGCGATAAATGCCTTGAATTCATTCAGCATTGACTAGTCCCCTTCGCGTTGCCATTGAATTCATCATTAACTATTAGCATCATCTTTTGTATTATTTTTCAATAGCGAACCAACATGATAGTTAACGCGCGACCGTATATCCCACGGTAACTGCCCCGATGAAGCAATTTTAAAGTGCGATCACCGGCTTACTTGTTCGTCAGTTGCGGGTAACACAACCAAAACGATGAAAAGACGTTGGTGTCGCTGGTGAGTGATTCGCCCGGCTCAGGCCTTTGCGTCAGGATTTGGCCGCTGCCGTCGATATCACCCGCGAGATCAGTCTGCGAACGCACTCGGCGTTCGGTGGCTGCTCGAAGAGGATGCGGTACATGATCGGCGAGATGACGTAATCCATCAGTTCAGTAAGCGTCGGGAATGGCTCGCCCCGAGCCTGTGCCCGGGCTATGAGGACGCGCAATTGCTGCTGGGTGTAGCCGCTGCATTTTTCCGCATTGGCCGTGTCGGGCACGGACAGGATATCGCGGGTCATCTCCCGTCCGGCACCGGAGGACATTTCGTCGGCATATTGCTCGACCCAGGCCTGCAGGTCCTCATAGACGCTGCCCGTCTCGGCCGGCTCCATCTCCGGCTGCAGGCGCGAAGCGGCGACGTCGGCCAGAAGCTCCTGCAAATCACCCCAGCGGCGATAGATCGTCGATGGCGTCACATTAGCGCGCTGGGCGATCAACGGGATCGTCACCTCTGCACGATCCATCACGGCCAGCATATCGCGAACCGCTTGGTGCACCGCGGCCTGAACCCTGGCGCTGCGCCCGCCGGGGCGCGGATTGTCCTTGGAACCCATGATCTATGCCAATCTTTCCCTTTGCTGCTGGCGGCGCGCAAAAACAGGACGCGCCACTAACGCAAATTATTTGCTTTTATCTGCATCAAGTACTACATAGCGGTTAACGCAACTTTTTAGCTTTAGGCAGGATGTAATCGATGACTCCGATCGAATCCACCGCCAATTCACAAACGCCGCTCGGCCGGCGGCTGGCGCCGCTCTTTTATGCCGCCACCAGCGCCACCTTCTTTGCCGCCTCTTCGGCACCGACCCCGCTCTATCGCATTTACCAGCAGGCCTTCGCCTTCTCGCCGGTGCTGATCACGGTAATCTTCGCCGTCTATGCCTTTGCCCTTCTTGTCTCGCTGCTGATCGTCGGCTCGATCTCCGATCACCTCGGGCGCCGGCCGGTGATCTTCGTCTCACTCCTCCTCAATATGGTGGCGATGGCGCTGTTTTTAATGGCCGACGGCCCGAATTGGCTGATCGCCGCCCGTATCGTGCAGGGCTTTGCCACGGGGGCGGCGGCAAGCTCCATCGGCGCTGCCCTTGTCGATCTCGATCCCGCCAAGGGGTCGGTCACCAACAGCATCGCGCCTCTGACCGGCATGGCGATCGGCGCGCTGGGCACCAGCGCCCTGGTGCAATATGCGCCGGCGCCAATGTTCCTCGTCTATGCCGTCACGCTCGTCCTCCTCGTGGCACAAGCCATCCTGATCTGGGCGATACCCGAAACGACCCGCCGCAGGGCCGGCCTGCTTGCCTCGCTGAAGCCCGAAGTGACCGTCCCGCCGCAAGCCCGCCGAACGCTGCTGGCATTGACGCCGATCAATATCGCCGTCTGGGCCTTGGCCGGCTTTTATCTCTCGCTGGTTCCGTCACTGGTGAGTACCACGACAGGCAGCACCGCGCCCCTCGTCGGTGGCTCAGTGGTTGCCGCGCTGACGGTCAGCGCTGCGACGACTGTATTCTTACTGCGCAAAAAAATTGCAGCAACGACGCTGACGTTCGGAATATCCACCATGACGCTCGGCATTCTCACCATCGTTGCCGGCGTGCATATAGCTCAAGTGCCGATCCTTATCGCCGGCACGCTGATCGCCGGCGCCGGCCTCGGCACCAATTTCCTCGCCGCCGTGCGCAGCATCATGCCGCTCGCCAAGCCCGACGAACGCGCTGGCCTGCTCTCGGCCTACTATATCCAAAGCTACCTCTCCTTCAGCCTTCCCGCTATCCTGGCCGGATTTCTGTCAAAGGCCGTGGGATATACGGAAACCACCGACATCTACGCGGTCGCCATCCTGCTGCTGGTCGGCAGCGGCGTGCTGGCGCTGAGGGCGGGGCGGAAAAAAATGGTGGCTTCGGTATAAGGCGTCCGCCAACTCGCTACTATCGATAGCGAAACGGCCACCTACCAGACGCAGAACAATGAAAAGGGCCGCTCCCGGCAGGAACGGCCCATTTTTATGCTCTAGAGAAGTCGATCCTCAGGCTGCAGCTTTCACGCCGTACGGATCAAATCGTCCGTAAAACGTCTCGCCCTTGGCTGCCATATCCTTGAGCAGCGCCGTCGGCGCGAAGTGCGGGCCGTAGGTCTTGGCCAGCGTTTCGCAAAGGCTCACGAAGGCTTTGACGCCCATGCCGTCGATGTAGGAGAGCGCGCCGCCGGTATAGGGGGCGAAGCCGAAGCCGAGGATGGAGCCGACATCGGCTTCGCGCGGATCGGTGACGATGCCCTCTTCCATGGTGCGGGCGGCTTCGAGCGCGATGGTGGCGAGGAAGCGCTGCTTCAGGACGGCGACATCGATCTCGTCCGCCTTCTTCTGCGGATAGAGGTCCTTCAGGCCCAGCCACAGCGATTTCTTAGCCGGCTTCGGCGGGTAGTCATAGAAGCCCTTGGAGTTCTTGCGGCCCAGACGGCCCTCACCTTCCACGAGACGGCTGATCAGTTGCATGTGGCGCGGATCGACTGCTTTCTCGCCGAGGTCGGCGACGGTCGCCTTGAGGATCTTCAGCGATAGGTCGATAGCGACTTCGTCGTTGAGTGCCAGGGGGCCAACCGGCATGCCGGCCATCTTGGCGGCGTTTTCGATCATGGTCGCGGGCACGCCTTCGATCAGCATGTCATAGGCTTCATGGATATAGCGGAAGACGCAGCGATTGACGAAAAAGCCACGAGTGTCGTTGACGACGATCGGCGTCTTCTTGATCGCGGCGACGTAATCCAGCGCCACGGCAAGGGCGCGGTCGCCCGTTTCCTTGCCGAGGATGACTTCGGTCAACATCATCTTCTCGACCGGAGAGAAGAAATGGACGCCGATAAAATCGGCCGGACGCTTGGAGTTCTTCGCAAGGCCAGAGATCGGCAGCGTCGAGGTGTTGGAGGCAAAGATGGCGCCTTCCGGCAGCACGGCTTCGACCGCCTCGATGACCGCTTTTTTGACTTCGCGATCCTCGAAGACCGCTTCGATGACGAGATCGGCATCGCTGAGATCGGGATAGGTGGCAGACGGCGTGATGCGGGAGAGTAGCGCCGCGCCATCTTCCTGCGTCAGTCTTCCCTTACCGACAGCATCCTTCACCAGACCTTCGCCGACGCTCTTGCCCTTGCCGGCAGCTTCCAGATCGCGGTCGATCAGCGTCACGGACAAGCCGGCCGCGGCCGTGACATAGGCGATGGAAGCACCCATGAAGCCGGCACCGACGACGCCGACTTTCTTCAGCACCGTCTTCGGCTGTCCGGCCGGGCGGCGAGCACCCTTGCCGAGTTCCTGCATGGAGATGAACAGCGAGCGGATCATCGAATAGGCTTCAGTGGTCTGCAGCACCTGGGTGAAATAGCGTTGCTCGATCTTCAGGCCGGTGTCGAAAGGCACCTGGAGGCCTTCATAGACACATTTTAGGATGGCGAGCGCCGCCGGATAATTGCCCGATGTCTCTCGGCGCAGGATGGCCGGAGCAGCCGGCCAGAGCTGGGCCGAGGCCGGCGTCCAGATACCGCCGCCGGGGGCCTTGAAGCCCTTTTCGTCCCAGGGTGCGACCGGCTTCAGCCCGTCCTTGATCATCTGCTTGGCGGCCGGGATCAACTGATCCGGCTCGACCACCTGATGAACCAGGTTCATTGCCTTGGCGCGCACCGCCGTCAGCGACTGGCCTGTCGTCATCATCTGCAAGGCCGATTGCGCATCGGTCAATCGCGACACACGTTGCGTGCCGCCAGCGCCGGGGAAAATGCCGACCTTGACTTCCGGCAGAGCGATCTTGACGCTTTTCGCGCTGGACGCAACGCGGCCGTGGCAGGCCAGCGACAGCTCGAAGGCACCACCCATGCAAGTGCCGTTAATGGCGGAAACCCACGGCTTGCCGCAGGTTTCGAGCTTGCGGAAGAGGCCGGTCATGCGCCCCACAAGATCGAAGAGTTTCTGCGCGGCGCCGGCCGGCTCTTTCGCCTTCTCATCCTGATAGAAGGAGAACATCGACTTGATCATCGAGAGATCAGCGCCGCCGGAGAAGGAGGACTTGCCCGAGGTGAAGACCACGCCCTTGACCGCCGCATCGGCAACGGTCGCGTCGATGATGGCGTTCAGTTCGTCCATCACCTCGGAGGTGAAGACGTTCATGGATTTTCCGGGCATGTCCCAGGTAACGAGCGCGATGCCGTCTGCGTCGGTCTCGATGGTGAAATTTGTGTAGGCCATTGCTTTCCCCTCCCTCAGACGCGTTCGACGATCGTGGCCGTGCCCATGCCGGCGCCGATGCAGAGCGTGACCAGCGCCACGTTCAGATCGCGGCGTTCCAGCTCGTCGAGCACGGTGCCGAGGATCATCGCGCCGGTGGCGCCCAACGGATGGCCCATGGCGATGGCGCCGCCGTTGACGTTGATCTTTTCATGCGAAATCTCGAAAGCCTGCATGTAGCGCAGCACGACAGCGGCGAAGGCTTCGTTGAGCTCGAACAGATCGATATCGGCCAGCGACATGCCGGTACGCTTCAACAGCTTCTCGGTGACATCGACCGGGCCTGTCAGCATCAGCGCCGGGTCGGAGCCGATATTGGCAAAGGCCTTGATGCGGCCACGCGGCTTCAGGCCCATGCTCTCACCGCCCGCCTTTGAGCCGAGCAATACAGCCGCCGCGCCATCGACGATCCCTGAGGAATTGCCGGCATGATGCACATAGTTGATGCGTTCGATTTCCGGATGCGCCTGGATGCCGACGGCTTCGAAGCCGCCCATCTCGCCGGGCATCTGGAAGGACGGGTTGAGCGAGGCTAGCGCCTGCATGTCCGTACCGGGGCGCATATGCTCATCCCTGTCGAGGATCGTCAGGCCGTTAATATCCTTCACCGGCACGACGGAATTCTTGAAATAGCCCTTCTCCCAAGCGTTGGCCGCCCGCTTCTGGCTCTCGACGGCATAGGCGTCGACATCGTCGCGCGAGAAGCCGTATTTGGTGGCGATCAGATCGGCAGAGACGCCCTGCGGCATGAAATAGGCCGGGAAATTGACAGAGGGGTCCATGAACCAGGCACCGCCGGACATGCCGAGGCCAACGCGCGACATGCTCTCGACGCCGCCGGCGATGACGATATCGTCGGCTCCCTGCGCGATCTTGGCCGCGCCGAAATTCACGGCATCGAGGCCGGAAGCGCAGAAGCGCGAGATCTGCATGCCGGGCGCGGTGGTCGAATATCCCGCCTCGAAAGCAGCTGCCTTCGGGATGACGGCGCCGGCGTCCAGAACCGGATCGACGCAGCCCATGATGATGTCGTCCACCGTTCCGGTGTCCAGTCCGTTGCGATCGCGGATCGCCTCCAGCGTCTTGGCGGCCAGACGGACGGACGGTACTTCGTGCAGCGATCCATCCTTCTTGCCACGCCCGCGCGGCGTGCGAACATGGTCGTAAATGAAAACCTCAGTCATCTCTCATCTCCCTGCGGCGGCAAGCGCCGTTCTGTTCAAAACGCTTCCGCCGCCAGTTCCATCATCGTGTCGGCACCGGCCTCGATGCGGACCTTGCGCAGTGCCGTTTCCGGCATGATGCGCTCCATGTAGAACCGCGCCGTAACAAGCTTGTTCGTCAGATAATCCTCGCGCGCGGTGTCGCCGTTCGCAAGACCGTCCTGCGCCGCCTTTGCCATCTTTGCCCACATATAGCCGAGGACGACGAGGCCGAAGAGGTGCATGTAGTCGGTCGAGCCGGCACCGGCATTGTCGGGCTTGGCCATGGCATTCTGCATGAACCACATGGTCGCGGCCTGGGCATCGTTCAAGCCCTTCTTCAGGTGCTTGGTGAAGAAACCCAGTTGCTCGTCGTTTCGGTTCTCCTCGCAGAAATCGCCGATTTCCTTGAACAGGGCCATGACGGCACGACCGCCATTCAATGCCAGCTTGCGGCCGACCAGATCGAGCGCCTGGATGCCGTTGGCGCCCTCATAGATCATGGTGATGCGGGCATCGCGAACATACTGGCTCATGCCATGCTCTTCAATATAGCCGTGGCCGCCGAAGACCTGCTGCGCCATGACGGCATGATCGAAGCCCTTGTCGGTCAGGACGCCCTTGAGGATCGGCGTTGCCAGACCAAGAATATCGTCAGCCGCCTGCCGCTCCTTCTCGTCCTGCGAGCGATGAGCAATGTCAGACTTCAGCGCCGTCCAGAGCAGGAAGGCACGGCCGGCCTCGTTGAAGGCGCGGATGGTCATCAGCGTGCGGCGGATATCGGGATGGACAATGATCGGATCGGCCTTCTTGTCCGGCGCCTTCGGGCCGGAGAGCGAACGGCCTTGGATGCGGTCGCGAGCATAGGCTGCGGCGTTCTGATAAGCGATTTCCGCAATCGAAAGCCCCTGCAGGCCGACGCCAAGGCGGGCTTCGTTCATCATCACGAACATGGCGTTGAGGCCCCTGTTCTCGGCGCCGATGAGGAAGCCGGTCGCCTCGTCATAGTTCATGACGCAGGTGGCGTTGCCATGAATGCCCATCTTATGCTCGATGGCGCCGCAGGAAACCGGGTTGCGGGCGCCGAGCGAACCATCTTCCTTCACCATGAATTTCGGCACGATGAACAACGAGATGCCCTTGGTGCCTTCCGGCGCGCCCTCGATGCGGGCAAGCACCAGATGCACGATATTGTCGGTCATGTCGTGTTCGCCGGCGGAGATGAAGATCTTCTGCCCGGAAATCTTGTAGCTGCCGTCGCCTTGAGGCGCCGCCTTGGTGCGCAGCAGGCCGAGATCGGTGCCGCAATGCGGCTCGGTGAGGTTCATGGTGCCGGACCAAGTGCCCTCGACCATCTTCGGCAGGTAGGTGCGCTTCTGCTCGTCGGAACCATGCACGAGGATCGCGGCGATCGCGCCCTGCGTCAGGCCGGGATACATCATCAGCGACATGTTGGCGGCGGAGGTATATTCGCCGACGGCGGCATGCAGCGTGTAGGGAAGTCCCTGCCCGCCGAACTCTTCCGGCACGGCAAGGCCGATCCAGCCGCCTTCGCAATAGGCCTGATACCCTTGCTTGAAACCCTTCGGCGTCGAGACCGTGGCGTCGTCGTGGCGCACGCAGCCTTCCTGATCACCGGAATAATTGAGCGGAAAGAGCACCTCTTCCGCCAGCTTGGCCGCCTCACCGACGATCGCCTCGATCATGTCGGGGCTGGCCTCGGCAAAGCCCGGCAGATTGTTGTAGCGTTCCAGCCCAAGTACGTCGTTCAGGACGAAGAGCGTGTCGGTCACTGGGGCCTTGTAGACTGGCATTTTTCGAATTCCTCCAATTCGGTGCCGGACCTCGTATTCCGGCCTTTGAGGTAGTCTTACAAAATATTGACGTTTGCGTAAACGTCAAATTTGACTGGCGCTGCGGTTTTTTTGGTGGGCGAGGAAGTCGCAATCGATTTCGGACTATCGGGAACAAAGGCAGGATCCAGCCGGTATCGTACCCGTCACATTTATAAGAACATGAACATATTCAATAACAAGACCGAAATAAAAGGTTAAGATTTCGGCAAAACTTAACGGGTTGTTTACCACGTTTCATAGATTGTGCGGGATGAGCAGCGATGCTTCGCGCTTCCTTCATCAATATGGTTCGGGGAAGCGCCGTTTCGCGGCTCGGTCTGAGGAAAGTCTACTAAATCATCCCTTTCCGAACGGTGGGATGCGGTCTTGCGCTGAGAAAGCCAAGTCGCCCTCCCGCACAGCAAGAAGGCCCAGAGCGGGGTCGAGGCGAGCAAAAGATGAGCGGATCGCGATCAAATCCTACCGGCACGGGCGACTGGACGTCGCTGGATGCGCTGAGTCGCACCATCGAAGGGCTGGAAGCACGCATCGAGGGCCTGATGGGCACGGCTGCCGCGCAGGATACGCGCCAGCGTGTTGCGGGCGGCTATGGTGCAGTGCCGGAACGCCGGGTCATGCCGGAACGCACCCCCCTACCGGAGCGGGCGCCGCGTACCGAACGCGAAGCCTATGCAAGCCGTCCCTATGAACGTCCTCTCCGCACCGAGCGCGCCGAAACCGAGCTGCGTTCCGACTCCCTTGCAGAAATCCGTCAGCGGCAGCGCATGCTGGAGGCCAGCCGCGAGCGCATGCATCCTCGCCGTGAGGATAGTGCCGTGGCCGAGCAGCCGCTTGGCCGACGCGTCGCAGACCATCACGCTCCCCGCCCGCCGCTGCCTTCGGCACTGCGGCCTACCGCCGAAAGCTCAGTCGATATCGCCCAGGCGCTGGTCAACCTGCGCCAGGACCTGAAGCGCGATATCGCCGAAAGCGTTACCCGCGAGGTCAGCGCGCTGCGCGCCGAGATCCGCGACATCCGTGACAATACCGAGGACAAGCATTTTGCCGCCGACGTTCGCGAGGACATGGCGCGGCTTGCCGACAGCATCAGCCAGCTCGCAGTGCACCCCGGCAAGCCGGAAACCACCGGCCTGAAGGCGGAGTTCGACGAACTGCGCTCGCTGATGGACGGGCTTGCCCGCGAAGAGTCCCTGCACCATGTCGAGCGCCAGGTTCAGGCGATCGATACCGCCGGCCTGCAGGACGAAGTGGTGTCGCTTGCCTATCGCCTTGACGATATCAAGCAGCATCTGGGCAGCATGAGCGACAGCCCCACCGTGCGAGCGCTGGAAAACAAGCTGCTGACGATTGCCACCGCCATGGAAAGCCTCGGCGGCATGATGAAGCCGCAGGATCAGGCCATGCAGCGGCTCGAAGGCCGCATCAGCGGCATCGCCGACCAGATCGACACGATGAGCCGCGATACCACGCGCCAGCAGCCGTCGGACGATCTCTCCAACCGCCTCGAAGCACTGGCCATGCGTATCGACGACCTCGGCAACAGCAAGACCGTCGCCCGGCTGGAAGAACGCCTGGACCAGCTGTCCCAGCTGATGGAGCGCTCGCAGAGAGCCGTGCCGCAGCCGGAACTGATCAACTACCTCGCCGACATCTCGCGCAAGATCGATGCGCTCGACCATGGTTCCGTCGACCATGTGCTGGCCGAGCGGCTGGACTACCTGGCGCGGCGCATCGACGAAATGGAGTCCCATCCGGTGCAGTCAGTGGCTGGCCTCGATGACGGTGCTGTTCGCCGGCTGGAGGGCCGCCTCTCCGATATCGCCGCGCGCCTGGAGGTCAGCACCGCCGCGCCGCCGACCGACACGCTGGCGCTGCGCCATCTCGAAGAGCAGATCGCCCACCTCTCGACATTGCTGATGAGCGAGCCGCGCCCCGGCGCCGACCACATGCCCGTCGATTTCGACCGCCGCATGAGCGCCATCGAAGAGTACATGACGACCAACGACGAATATGTAATCGAGGCGGCCCGCCACGCGGCGGAAGCGGTCGTCGAGGCCTATTCACGCGAAGGCAACTTCGGCAATGGTGCACATGCCTCCGACATGTCGGCAATGACGGCGCTAGCCGAGGACCTTCGTCACCTCGAAGACCTCAGCCGCAGCAGCGACGAGCGCACGCACCGCACCTTTGAGGCACTGCACGACACGCTGCTCCAGATTGCCGATCGCCTCGACCATATGGAACACCGCCGGCCGGCGGCTGCCATGCCCGCCGCCAGTTTCGAGAGCGACGTCTTTGCCGAGGCCGAGGCCCCGCCGATCAAGCCGCCTTTGGCTGCGCCGCAGCAGGCTGGCCCGATCATCCGCACCATCGCTCCGGCGGAGCCCCAGCCCTCAGGGGAAGTCGCCGTCGCCCAAGCCATCGACGCCGCCACCAAGGCGGAGATCAAGGCTGCGGCGAAGAAAGACGGCGTGAAACCGGGCCTGCTCGCCAGCCTCGGCAAACGCTTTTTCACGCCTGAGAAAGCCGAACCGATCTTCACGCCCGACCGGCCCGTGATCGAGCCGGCGCCGTCGATCGATCCGATCGACATGATGCCGGCCGAAGAGGCAAACGAACTCATCGAGCCGGGCTCGGGCGCTCCCGATATCAAGAAGATCCTGGAGCGTGTACGCGCCAGCCAGAATGCCGCGCGCAGCGGCAATGCCAAGCAGCCGAGCGAAAACGAACGCGCCGACTATATCGCCGCCGCCCGTCGCGCCGCGCAGGCCGCCGCGATGGAAGTGGACCAGACGCAGCGCTCGGCTCCCGCAGCCAAGAGCGACGACAAGAAGCGCGGTGCATTCTCGCGCTTTCGCCGGCCGATCCTGCTTGCCGTCGGCGCAGCCCTGCTCGCCATCATGGCCTTCCCGCTGGTCAACACGCTGACGCGCGGCCAGAAGGCGCCGACCGAGATCTCCGTACACACCTCGGCGACCGACGCCGCCCAAACGCCAACATCGAACGCTCAGGCGACAGCGAGTGCACCGGCCAGCCAAGCACCGGCGACGCAAGCCTCAACCGACAGCACTGCGGGAACGGCACAGCCCTCCCCAGCTGTCGCGCCCACCAGCGATCACCTGACCACGGCGGCTCCGCTTGACGGCAACCAGACCAGCGAGGCATTGATGCCGGCCGGCAGCACAGCACCCGTCCAGCAGACCACGGCCTTTGCGCCCACGGATGCCGCAGCCACCACAACTCCCGCATCCGCCGCGATCACTGTGCCCGACGGCATGCAGCCGCCGACGCTCGTTGCCGCTGCCAAGTCGGGCGATCCCGTCGCCCTGTTCGAGATCGGCGCGCGCTACACGGATGGCCGGGGCGTGACTGCCGACCTCAAGCAAGCCGCGAGCTGGTATCAGCTTGCCGCCGACAAGGGTTATGCGCCGGCGCAATACCGGCTTGCCAGCATGTACGAGAAGGGCAACGGCCTCGACCGCGATCTGGCCAAGGCCAAGAGCTATTACGAGCAGGCCGCCAATCAGGGCAATGCCAGCGCCATGCACAACCTCGCCGTCCTCGATGCTTCCGGTACGGCCGGCCCACAGGATTATCCGACGGCGGCAAACTGGTTCATCAAGGCCGCCAATCTCGGCGTCTCCGACAGTCAGTTCAATCTGGCTATCCTCTATGCACGCGGCAACGGCGTGAAGCAGGACCTGCAGGAATCCTACAAATGGTTCGCGATCGCCGCCAAGGGTGGTGACAAGGACGCAGCGCAGAAGCGTGATGAAGTGGCGAACGCCATGAAGCCGGACGCGCTTGAAGGCGCCCGCGCCAAGGTCGACCTCTGGAAGGTACAGCCGCTGGACGCCGGGGCCAACGGCACCAACATCCCCGATGAGTGGACGACCGGCAAGGGCGTCAACACCGCCTCGGTCGACATGAAGAAGGCGATCCGCAATATCCAGGCGATCCTCAACAACAACGGCTTCGATGCCGGCGCTCCGGATGGTTCCATGGGCGAGAAGACGGTCGCCGCGCTGAAGAGCTTCCAGAAATCAGTCGGCCTGCCGCAGGACGGAAAGGTGACCGACAAGCTCGTCAAGGAACTGCTGGCACGCAACAACTGAGCGTCGCGCGCTTCATTTCGGATCTAGGAAGCCCTTGAGCACGCTGTCATTGCGATGAACGACCTCGAGCAGGGTCTTGCAGGCGAAAACCTGCTTGCCCTTGCTGTCGTTTTTCTTACCCGCAGCCGACTGCCTGATCATGTCATCGGCGGATTTGATTGCCTCGCTGACCGTCTCATAAAACGGGCTTCCCTCGACGCGGTCGACCCTGTGAATTCCCTCGGCATCCAGGAATGCATCCACCTTGCTCTCGTTGAGGGTCAGGTTCGGGCAATTGGCGGCAAGGCCGGTTGCGACCCCATATTGCTTGGCGATCATGACAGACCGATCCGCTTGCGCGACGGCGATCGATGCGACGCTTATGCCAGCAACCAAGATCGAAATAGCAAGTTTTCGCAACCGAATCCCTCATGTGTTAAACTTGTGCGTGTTCGGCCAATTCTAGCAACACGCCTGTGACGACAAAAAGGCCTATAGCGGCTTTAGGCCGGCTTTGCATCGTGAAGAAAACCGTCACATGATCGCGAAAAAAGCCACGCTAAGTTGGGATGAAGACTGCAAAAGCTGAGAGATGTCAGCGCTTTTCCTAAGGCTCTGGCAATCATTTCAGATTAGGCTCCCCTGTTTAATGGGGAATTGTCCATAGGCGTCCGCTCGTTTGCGCTCGGATGTCTGCAACTGGGATCAGACCGTGACGATCTATCTGCCGATCGCAGAACTGTCCGTGAATATCTTCATTATTCTCGGCATGGGCGCAGCCGTTGGGTTTCTCTCCGGCATGTTCGGCGTCGGCGGCGGCTTTCTGATCACGCCGCTTCTGATCTTCTACAACATCCCCCCTGTCGTCGCCGTCGCCACCGGCGCCAACCAGGTCGTCGCCTCGTCGATCTCCGGCGCCATTACCCATTTCAGGCGCGGAACGCTGGATATGAAGCTCGGATCGGTGCTTCTGATCGGCGGTCTTTCCGGCGCTACGGTCGGCATCTGGATCTTCTCGCTGCTCCGGCGCATCGGCCAGCTCGATCTCTTCATTTCGCTGCTCTACGTCGTGTTCCTCGGCACGATCGGCGGCTTGATGCTGTGGGAAAGCCTGAACGCGATGCGCCGCGCCGCCCGCAACGAGCCGGCGGCACCCCGCAGACCGGGGCATCATAGCTGGGTGCACCGGCTGCCGCTAAAGATGCGCTTCAAGAAATCGAAGATCTATCTGAGCGTCATCCCGGTGATCGCCCTCGGCTTCGGCATCGGCATCCTGACCTCGGTCATGGGTGTCGGCGGCGGCTTCATCATGGTGCCGGCGATGATCTACCTCTTGCGCATCCCGACCAATGTCGTGGTCGGCACCTCGCTGTTCCAGATCATCTTCGTCACCGCCTACACCACCATCGTCCAGGCGGCGACCAACTATTCCGTCGATATCGTGCTCGCCTTCCTGCTGATGGTGGCCGGCGTCATCGGCGCACAATATGGCGTGCGCGTTGGCCAGAAGCTGCGCGGCGAGCAGCTGCGCGCCCTGCTCGGCCTGCTGGTACTTGCCGTCGGCCTGCGCCTGTTGATCGCGCTGGTGGTCACACCTGCCGATATCTATTCGGTCGTGCTCGAAGGATCGGGCCGATGAGACGTTACAGCCTGATCCTTGCCGCCAGCCTCCTGCTTGCGCCCTTCAGCGCCAAGGCACAGGTGCTGCTCGATCAGCCGACGACCTCGTCCACGGTGCGCGAGACGATGGAGATCGGCACTTCGACCAGCGAAATCGCCATCACCTCCGATTTCACCGGCGCGGATCTGACGATCTTCGGCGCGCTGTCCAATACCGACCAGCTGCTTCTGGCGATCGGCCAATACGACATCGTCGTCGTGCTGGAGGGACCCCGCGAAAATGCCACCGTGCGCAAGAAGGAGCGGGTCTTCGGCATCTGGATCAACACCCGCTCGATGACCTTCGAGCATGTGCCGCAGGCCTATTCGCTATCGAGCACGCGGGCCGTCGACAACATCACCGCGCCGCTCGAACTGAACGACCGCGGCATCGGCACAGATCACATTCCGCTCATCCCGGTCGGTTTCGTCGGCAGCGGTGCCGATGTGCCGGAATTTCGCCAGGCCTTCCGGCGGCTGCAGCAGTCCGGCGGCCTCTACGAAAGCGATCCAGCCGGCGTACGCTTCGTCAGTTCCAGCCTGTTCAAGGCAACGCTGAGGCTCCCGGCCAACGTGCCGAACGGCGTGCATACCGTGCGCGCCTATCTCTTCAAGAGTGGCAAGTTCATCGGCGAGAAAGCCCTGCCGCTGCGCGTCATCAAGACCGGCATCGAGCAGACCATCACCGACGCCGCGCACGGACAACCGATTGCCTATGGCATGTTTTCAGTGTTGCTGGCGGTGATCACGGGATGGACGGCGAGTTTTGTGTTCAGGAAGCGCTGATCAGGCACTCTTCTTCCGGGCCACCACCTCCAGATAAGCTTCCGTCAGTCGTCCAAGCACCGACGGCGTGCCCGGCGGCAGCACCTTGCCCAGGTGCCTTGCCCTCAGCTCCTCCATAAAGTCCTCCCAGAGCGCCGGCCCGCCATCCTCCAGCAACTCGGCACGGATCGACAGCTCTTCGGAGACTGGCAGGTGCTTGCGGCCCCAGGCGCCCATATGGGCAAAAAGCGGCACGAGCTCGATCGCCATCTCCGTGAGGCTGTAGATGGCTTTCTGCTTGTGGGTCGGGTCGTCGTCGCGGGTCAGGAGCCCACGCTCCACCAGCCGCTTTAGCCGATCGGCGAGGATGTTGGAGGCGATGCCCTCCTGCGAATTCTGCAAAAGCTCGCGAAAGTGGCGGCGATTGCCGAACATGATGTCGCGGATGATGATCAGGCTCCAGCGGTCGCCGAGGATTTCGAGCGTCAGATTGATCGGGCAGCCGGAACGATGAGGTGCGTCCATAGAGATCTCCAAAAAACTGCTTGCATTTTGCCATCAGTCGATCTAGCTTTCAACTGCTTGCTTTTAGCAACCAGTTTTGATTATGATGTGGTTATCATCAAGGAGGAAACCGATGAGAAAGCTTGTTGTCTGGAACCTGATGACGCTCGACGGATATTTCGAGGGAACGAAACCCTGGGATCTGGATTTCCACATGCTCGCCTGGGGAGACGAGCTGGAGCGCTATGCGACCGATCTCGGCCGCGAAGGCGATCTCCTGATCTTCGGCCGCAAGACCTATGAGGGCATGGCCGCCTATTGGCAGACCGCGACGGAAACGCCCGATATCGCCGCCTATATGAACGGCATCGCCAAAATCGCCGCTTCGCGGACGATGGACAAGGCGGAGTGGAACAATACCCGCGTCGTTTCCGACATCGCCGCGGAAGTGAAGAAGCTGAAGGAAGAACCCGGCAAGATCATGTTCGTCTTCGGCAGCGCCGAGGTGACCGATGTGCTGCTGAAGGCGGGATTAGTCGACGAAATCCGCATCTGTCTCGTCCCCGTCGTTCTCGGAGCCGGCAAACCGCATTTCAAGCCGGCAGGGGAACAGCGGCCGATGAAGCTCATTGACTCCCGGCCTTTGAAAACCGGCGCAGTGATCCTGCGCTATGAGCCCGTGAAAACGGCCTAGGCCGAGAGATTGCCGAAGCGAACCGAATAGATCCGGTCGCGGCCGAGCAGATGGGCAATGAGGTTCTCCCGGTCGAACAGTCCGGTCATGGCCTTGTGGCGCAGGTCCAGCCCACCGGTCATGACGCCGAAAGCGGGCATCAGCAGGCGGGCGCCGTCGGTGGCAAAGCACGGCCTGCGGATGGATTTCTCGCGACGACGGACGGTGGCGGAGGGATGCAGATGGCCGGCGATCTCGCCGGCTTGCCGTCCCAGCTTCGGCTCGTGACGGAAGGTCAGCCCGCCATAATGCATCTCATCGACGGATTGGCCGGGCAAATCGACCGTGCCATCCGGATCGTGGTTGCCGTTGATCCAGATCCATTCGCGGCCGCGCGCCATGGTGACGATCAGGCTGCGGAATTCCTCCGGCAGATGCTCGGAGCCGACGCGATCATGAAAATTGTCACCGAGCGAGACGACGAGCTTCGGGTCGTAGCGGGAGATGACGGCGGCAAGCACGGTCAGCGTCGCCAGCGTATCGTAAGGCGGCAGCAGCATGCCGCGCCGCGCGAAGGCAGCACCCTTTTCCAGATGAAGATCGGAGACGACAAGAATCCCGGCATCCGGCAGATAGAGCGCGCCGAGCGGGTCGCAGACGGCGGCAACGCCATGAACGATGGTCTCTACGCCCGATGCAGGCGTCAGGCCATTCATCTCTCGCGCTAGCGCCAGCCGGTTCATCACCTTAGTCTACCTTCATCATTCGTTTATTCGTTTCGCATGATCCCATCCCAAAACCGCTTCGCGCTTTTTGGGATCACGCTTATTCCATGGCCTCGCGGATCAGATCATCCGCCGCTTCGGCCAGCAGGACATCGTGGGCCTCGCCCGGCACCGGCACCTTGCCGATTTCCAGCATCACCGGCACAGCAAGCGGCGAGATGTGATCCAGCGCCCGATGGGTGATGTGGCCCTTGATTCGCTTCAGCATATCCCCAAGACGGCCGATATCCAAAAGTCCCGTCGCCGCATCCTGCCGTGTCGCCTGCATCAGAATGTGGTCGGGCTCATGGCTGCGCAACACGTCATAGATCAGGTCGGCGGATACCGTCACCTGCCGGCCGGTCTTTTCCTTGCCGGGATGACGACGCTCGATCAAGCCGGCAATCACGGCGCAATTGCGGAAGGTACGTTTCAGCAGGAAGGATTCATCGAGCCAGGCCTCGAGATCGTCGCCGAGCATATCCTCGTCGAAGAGATCGGAAAGGCTGAGATGGCCGTTGGCGATCATCACGCCCAGGTCCTCCAGCCCCCAGATACCAAGCGAATAATCGGTGGCGACAAAGCCCATCGGCTTTGCCCCTGCCCGCTCCAGCCGTCGCGTCAACAGCATGCCGAGTGTCTGGTGTGCCAAACGTCCTTCGAAGGGATAGGCAACCATGTAGGCCCGGCTGCCGCGCGGAAAGGTCTCGATCAGCAACTCGTCGCGCTTCGGCAGCATCGACTTGTCCTTCTGGATTTCCAGCCAGTCGCGCACCTGATCCGGCAGACGACGCCATCGATCCGGATCGGCGATCATCGAGCGCACCTGATCGGCAAGATAGGTCGATAGCGGAAACTTGCCGCCGGCATAGGACGGGATTTTCGGGTCCATGGAGAAGGCCTGCGAGGCTAGACACTCATTCTCACGGATACCCTCGAAGCGCAGCACCTTGCCGGAGAACAGAAACGTATCGCCGGGCGAAAGCTGTTCGAGAAAATACTCCTCGACCTTGCCGAGCGAGGCCCCGCCTCGACCGAGCGAGCCCAACGCATTGCGCTTCACCATGCGGATATTCAGCATTGCCTCTTCGACGATGGTGCCGAGGTTCAGTCGGTATTGCTGCGCCACCTGTGGATTGGAGACCCGCCAGCGACCCTCCGGCGTCTTGCGGATGCGGGCATAGCGCTCATAGGTTCTGAGCGCATAGCCGCCGGTGGCGACGAAATCGACGATGCGCTCGAAGGTTTCCCAGGAAAGATCGGCATAGGGCGAAGCGCTGCGGACCTCATCATAGAGTTCCAGCATGTCGAAGGGTTCGGCGCAGGCCATGCCGAGAATATGCTGGGCAAGGACATCAAGCGCACCGGCGCCAACCGGCGGCGTATCCTGCGCCCCGACATAATTGGCGTCGAGCGCCGCCTGGCATTCCATAACTTCGAAACGATTGGCGGGCACGAGGATCGCCTTTGACGGCTCGTCCATGCGGTGATTGGCGCGGCCGATGCGCTGGGCAAGGCGGCTCGCCCCTTTCGGTGCGCCGACATGGATGACGAGATCGACATCGCCCCAGTCGATACCGAGATCGAGTGTCGAAGTGGCGACGACGGCGCGCAGCCTGTTGGCGGCCATGGCGGCCTCGACCTTGCGGCGCTGGCCGACATCGAGCGAACCGTGATGCAGCGCGATCGGCAGATTGTCGTCATTGGCCGACCATAGCTCCTGAAACAGCATTTCCGCCTGCGAGCGCGTGTTGACGAAGAGAAGCGTGGTCCGATGCTCCTTCAGCTCACGATAGATATCGGGAATGGCGTATTTGGCGGAATGGCCGGACCAGGGGATGCGTTCGTCCGTCGCAAGGATCGAAATATCAGGCTTGGCGCCACCCTCGACCATCACCAGCCCGGCATGCCGCTCCGCCCCCTCCTCCTGCGCCACCAGCCATTTCTGCAGATCCATCGGCTCTGCGACCGTGGCGGAAAGGCCGATGGTCTGCACGCGTGGTGCCAGCTCGCGGATGCGGGCAAGGCCAAGGGAGAGCATGTGGCCACGCTTCGACGTCACCAGCGAATGCAGCTCGTCGAGGACGATGTATTTCAGATCCTTAAAGAAGCGCTCAGCCTCACGATTGGCGAGCAGCAGCGCCACCTGCTCCGGCGTCGTCAGCAGGATATCGGGCGGATTGAGCTTCTGGCGCTGGCGCTTACCGCTCGGCGTATCGCCGGTCCGGTTTTCGACGGAGACCGGCAGGCCCATCTCGGTAACCGGCTTCATCAGGTTGCGCTCGATATCGACGGCGAGCGCCTTCAGCGGCGAGATGTAGAGCGTGTGGATGCCGGTGAAAGCGGAGCCCGGCGGGATTTTGCCCCGGCGTGTCAGGTCGGTGAGCGACGGCAAGAAGCCGGCCAGCGTCTTGCCGGCTCCCGTCGGCGCAATCAGCAAGGTGCTTTCGCCGGCCTCGGCGCGCGCCAGCAATTCCAACTGATGCGCGCGCGGCTGCCAGCCCTTTTCCGCGAACCAGCGGATAAAAGGGGCAGGCAAGGCAAGATGGCTCTCGGAATCGATCTGGTCCACGTTGCGAAAGTAGCGAGAAATCCACGAAAAAGAAGAGGTATTGACTCCTCACATAATCGCGGATAAAAAATATCCACGATACAAAAAGGACAAACCAATGAAACTCGGCGAGGGCGTAGAGCAAGCAATACACAGCGTTGCAGTGCTGGCCGGACTGTCCGAAGGCGGTGTGCTTTCGGCGGCGGCGATTGCCGAGTTTCATGGTGTGTCGGTGAGCTATCTCCTGAAGCATCTGCAGGCGCTTTCCGGTGCCGGCATTCTCGACACCGTGCCCGGCCCCAAAGGCGGCTACCGGCTGGCACGACTGCCGAAGGACATCAGCCTGCTCGATATCGTGCTGGCGGTCGAAGGGCCGGCGCCCGCCTTTCGCTGTGCCGAGATCCGCCAGCGCGGGCCGAACCCGCTGCCGGGCAAATATTTCACGAAACCCTGCGGCATCAGCGCGGCGATGCTGGCCGCCGAAAGGGTCTACCGCGCCGAACTGGCGAAAACCGCCATCGCCGACATTTTGGCCGACCTCGCCGAAAGCGACGACGGCTCCATCGCGGCAAGAGGCTGCGCCTTCCTTGCCCTCAATGAACGCAGAACCAACCGATAGATCGAAAACCCAAGGAGAGAACCATGCAAGCTCGTTTCAATTTCGCAAAAGCATCGCCCGAAGCCTACAAGGCCGTTGCCGCCCTCGAGAACTATGTCCAGATCTCGGGCCTGGAACGCCGCTTCATCCACCTGATCAAGCTGCGCGCCTCGCAGATCAATGGCTGCGCCTATTGCGTCGACATGCATGTCAAGGAATCCCGCCACGACGGTCTGAGCGAGCAATGGATCAACCTGATGTGCGTCTGGCGAGAATCGCCGGTTTATGACGCCCGCGAACGCGCCCTGCTCGGCTGGGTTGATGCGGTGACGAAGATTGCCGAAACCGGCGCGCCGGATGCGGATTTCGAGGTGCTGAAGCAGCATTTCAGCGAGGAGGAAATCGTCAAGATCACCGTGGCGATCGGCACGATCAACGTCTGGAACCGGCTCGCCGTAGGTTTCCGCTCGCAGCATCCGATCGATGCGGCAAGCAAGGCGGCCTGAAGGCCTTCTTTCCGGCAAGCTCTCGGCTCGTTGTGTGTCTCCGCGTCCTCCTGAACTCCGTCATCCTCGGGCTTGACCCGAGGATCCAGGCACAGGCGCGTCAGCACGGCAAAAATGTAGCCGGAGAACGTTGGCGAGAGTGCATCTTTTGAACGCTGCACCCGGAAACCTCTCGTATAGCCCGCAACTTGGGCGGGATCCTCGGGTCAAGCCCGAGGATGACGGGGTTTGGGGTCGGTGGCAGGAAGCAGACGAGAGTCTGGGCGATAGTCGCCATTGATGGCCTCAGAGCGAGCCCTAAATTAAAAAGGCGCGGGACCGAAATCCCGCGCCTTTTTTAGCTATCCGGATAAGCCGGCGACTGAAAACACTTAGGCTGCAGCCGAAGCGAAGCCTTCCGTCGGGACTTCCGAGATGGTCTTCAGAACCTGCGAAGCGATCTGGTAGGGGTCGCCCTGCGAGTTCGGACGACGATCTTCGAGGTAGCCCTTGTAGTCGTTCTTGACGAAGGAATGCGGAACGCGGATCGAAGCACCGCGGTCGGCAACGCCGTAGCTGAACTTGTTCCACGGAGCCGTTTCGTGCTTGCCGGTCAGACGCTTGTCGTTGTCCGGGCCGTAGACAGCGATGTGAGCGTCGAGGTTCTTGTCGAACTGAGCCATCAACGCTTCGAAATAGGCCTTGCCGCCAACTTCGCGCATGAACTTGGTCGAGAAGTTGCAGTGCATGCCCGAGCCGTTCCAGTCGGTGTCGCCGAGCGGCTTGCAATGGAACTCGATGTCGATGCCGTACTTTTCCGTCAGGCGCTGCAGCAGGTAGCGAGCCATCCAGATCTGGTCGGCGGCGCGCTTGGAGCCCTTGCCGAAAATCTGGAATTCCCACTGGCCCTTGGCCACTTCGGCGTTGATGCCTTCGTGGTTGATGCCGGCTTCGAGGCAAAGGTCAAGATGCTCTTCGACGATTTCGCGGGCAACGTCACCAACATTGCTGTAGCCGACGCCGGTGTAGTACGGACCCTGCGGAGCCGGGTAACCAGCTTCCGGGAAGCCGAGCGGACGGCCGTCCTTGTAGAAGAAGTATTCCTGCTCGAAGCCGAACCATGCGTCTTCATCGTCAAGGATGGTCGCGCGGCTGTTGGACGGATGCGGCGTAACGCCATCCGGCATCATGACTTCGCACATGACGAGTGCGCCGTTGGTGCGGGCCGGGTCCGGGTAAATGGCAACAGGCTTCAGCACGCAATCCGAGCTGCGGCCTTCGGCCTGCAGCGTCGACGAACCGTCGAAGCCCCAGAGCGGGAGCTGCTCGAGCGTCGGGAAATCGTTGAATTCCTTGATCTGCGTCTTGCCACGCAGGTTCGGTACTGGGGTGTACCCGTCGAGCCAGATATACTCGAGCTTAAATTTAGTCATTACGCACCTCATAGAGTTAATCAGGCGAAGCAGAAAAATTAGAAGGCGCGCCCGCCCAAAAACTTTCACTACAAACGGCTGACCAACACCATGCATGTGACATGCCAGATTCTGCTGGCGCGGCGCTCAATTCGAGAAAAACGTGCAGTTCCGAGTCATATCGGGCCGACTTTCGACTGCTATGCGTCTGATTTTCTCAAAATCCTGAGCTATTTGCGGGCAAATCACTGACAACTTGTCGCAGCGCACCAGATTCGAAGCAGCGCAGCAATTCATCATCCAAACGCCGTGATTTAACGGCTCAAAACATCAAAATTGCCTATAATTTCAACCTTTTGCATTTTTTTTATGCAAACACCTGAAAAATGGGCTCCAACTCTGCTATATATAAGCTGTCTCTTGAAGCGCACCCGCTTGAGCATCAAAAGGGAGAGACATCGTAATGGCCATCAGTCCACTGCATGAAACGGCAAAGATTTTTCAGTTTCCCATCAAGGCCCGGACCATTCCCGCTGGTCAGCGTAGCCATGTGAACCTTAATCCGGACATTGGCCCGCGCGTCGCCGTGGTCGATTTCGATAGCTGGTATCACGAAGCCGCCATCGCGGACTCCGACACAACCCGCAAACAATAAGCCGACGCCGCCCTAAAAGGCGATGTAGCGATCCGACCGATGGTTGATCGCGACGAAGAGATTGAGCGCGACTGCGCCCAGCACCGAGCAGATGACCACGAACGGCGTGGTCACCGTAAAGGCGACTGCGAGCACGCACATGTCGACCGCAAGCTGGACAAGTCCGGCACGTATCCCGAAACGTTCCTGAAGATAGATGCCCAATATGCCGACGCCGCCCAGGCTGGCGCGGTGGCGATAGAGTGCGAGCAGCCCGAAGCCGAGCAGGACGCCGCCAAGCAGCGCCGACCAGAAGGCGTTGATATGGGCGATTTCGAACAGTTGCGGCTGCAGGTTCGTCAGCAGCGAGGTCAGCGCGATGGCGATGAAGGTCTTGATGGTGAAGGCGCGGCCAAGCTGCTTCCAGGACAGATAGAAGAACGGCAGGTTGACGACGAAGAAGGCCACGCCGAAATTCACGCCGATCGCGTAATGCAGCAGAAAGGCGATGCCCGCCGTGCTGCCCGTCAAGAGGCCGGCGCTCGACAGGCAAAATAGCCCGAGCGACGATATCAGGCTGCCGGACAATATCCCCTGGATATCCTCGACCAGCGAATGCCGCGTAGCGGAGGTGTTCCAGACGCCAAAAGCGCTCTTCAGGCTCGCCATGATACTTTCCCTTTGTTTTCGGGATTCTGCCAAAAAACGGAAACGACAATCAAGCGGAATATGTAAGGAATGCTGACCTATTTAAATTTTGCAAGATTCGATCCGTCAGGCGGTTTTCCGCGTAACGAACAGAATGCCATGCACCGGTTTTCCGCCATCCATGCGAATGACGCTGCGGGCCAGATTGTGGACGACAAAGCCATGGTCGGCCAGAAGCGCCCTGACATAGGCTTCCGAATGGGCGAAACGCAGCGAATCCCGCAAGAGATAGCCTTCCGCCTCCTGCGCATCCTCGACTGAAAAAGCAAAAACGGCTTCGGGAGCGGCCAGCTCCGCGACGATCGCCATGACGCCCTGGAGATTGCCGAGATACATCAGCACGTCGGCGGCGGTGATTAGGTCCGCGCGGGCCGGCACAAGCCCGTTATCGAACACGCCGGACAGGGATGGCGCCAGCGACAGGTCAGCCTGACCGAGATGGTCGTAGACGCCCTTTTCCGCTGCCTTGGTAAGCATGCCCTTCGACAGATCGAACCCCTCCAGCCGATCGACCCGCGCGCGGATTTCCGGGCCGAAGAGGCCAGTACCGCAACCGAGATCGACAGCAAGATAGAAGCGCGCCGGGATGTCGGCTGTGTCGGCGATCAGCGCCGCGAGCTTTTGCGGTACCGTGTAGCCAAGCTTCTCGACCAGCGATGTCTCGAACCGGTCGGCATAATCGTCAAACAGCCGCTCGACATAGCGGCTCGGCGGTTGTTCGGGCAACTCGGCAGCGCCCAGAACGGCAAGCTTCAGCCGCGCGCCGAAGACATCGCCTTCATCGAGCGTCAAAACCTCGTTCAGCGCCGCGACGGCGCCCTCAACATTGCCCGCCTTTTCGCGATAGATCGCGAGATTGAACCAGCCGGCGGCCCAGGACGGCGCCAGCTCCAGCGCCTGTTCCATCAGCTCGGCAGCGCTGGCCGGTTCGCCGCTTTCGGCAAGCATCTTCGCATAGTCGGCGCGACGGTCGGCAATGACGTCGCCGGAGGAAAGCTGGCTCGGCAGCATGATCAGGGTCCTGTTTGACCTCCGCCTTTGGACGTGGCCACAAAAAAACTCAAGTCCTATTTCAGGCAGGCACCTGTTTCAGGTGAGCGCTGCGGCAAAAGAGCTTGCGAGTCACGGGTCGCAGCCCTATCTCAGGACCGCTCTACAGGCATTATGGAGACGTCAGCATGTCCGATCAGATGAACAAGTTCCTCGGCGACTCGCCCGGCCGCACGCTGGTGAAGCTTATCATCGTGTCGCTGATCGT
Source organism: Rhizobium rhizogenes NBRC 13257 (assembly GCF_000696095.1). Taxonomy (GTDB): domain Bacteria; phylum Pseudomonadota; class Alphaproteobacteria; order Rhizobiales; family Rhizobiaceae; genus Rhizobium; species Rhizobium rhizogenes. Next base: position 78,268 of record NZ_BAYX01000010.1, read on the forward strand.
CGGCTTCACGATGAAGTTTTTCGGTTGGCGTCCGCTCGACTTCCTTTATGGCGTCCGCCGCTTCCTGCTGGATCTCTGGCACAGCGGCTTTGCAGCGCTCGGCGAGTTCGGCGATTACCTGGTGCTTGGCGCCACGCTCGTCATTCCACTCTTCATCCTCCTGCGCCTCTTCAATTACCGTCGTTGATATGATCTCCCCAAACACGTCTTTCGCGCGGCGCCATGCACTGCGTCTCACCGGCCTTGCGCTCGCCGCCATCGTCACGAGCTGCGCGACGGCGCCGAGCCATCTCTCCAACATACCGGCCAGCGACCAGACCGCCTCCGCGCTGCCGCTCGTCAATGCCCTGCGCGCCAAGAACGGACTACCGCCGTTGCAGATCGATACCGCCGCCAGCTCGGCAGCGATTTACCAGGCCAGGCGCATGGCGGATGCCGGCAAGATGGAGCATCTGATCGGCATCGGCGATAATTTCGGCACGCGCGTCAAATCAAGCGGCGTTAAGCTGCCGGCCGCCGAGAATATCGCCGAGGGACAGAAGAGTGTAGACGCCGCAGTAACCGCCTGGATCAACTCTCCGAAGCATTTGCACAACATGCTCGGCAAATATGATGGTCTTGGCGTCGCTCTCGCCTATACCCCCTCTTCCGGCGGCAGGCCTTATTGGTCCATGGTGCTCTCCTCGAACTGAGGAGAGGCCGACCGGAGATGGATCAACAAGCACGCGGCGGCAAAGTCCTGCCCTTTGACGTGACGCACCGGCTGGTGCTGTCCATCGCCCTTCCGATGACGCTCGGCTTCATCACGACACCATTGCTCGGCATTGTCGGCACCGCTGTCGTCGGGCAACTCGGCCAGCCGGACGCGTTGGCGGGCCTGGCGATCGGCGCCATGCTCTTCGATCTTATCTTCTCGAGCTTCAACTTCCTGCGTGCTTCGACCACCGGCCTCACGGCGCAGGCCTATGGCCGCTACGACCGGCACGAGCAGCAGGCGATTTTCTGGCGGGCGCTGCTCTCGGCGCTTGCATGCGGCATCCTGATCGTCCTGTTGTCGCCCGTCCTGCTCTGGCTCGGTATCAAGCTGATGGGGCCGGAGGGCGGCGTTGCCGAGGCGACACGCACCTATTTCTCGATCCGCATGCTGGCCGGCCCGATGGCACTCGCCAACTACGCCATTCTCGGTTTCGTGCTCGGGCGCGGCCAGGGCCGCATCGGCCTGCTGCTGCAGACGGTGATCAACGGCGTCAACATCGTCCTCGCCCTGGTGCTCGGCCTCTGGCTTAGCTGGGGTGTAGCAGGCGTTGCCTGGGGCACGCTGATCGGCGAGGCGGCCGGCACGCTTACTGGCCTTGCCATCGTACTCAAAAGCTTCTCGGGCGAGCCACGGCCCAGCCGCGCCGAGCTACTGTCGCCGGCCAAGCTCAAACAGCTCTTCGCGCTCAACCGCGATATCCTTATCCGCACCTTCGTGCTGCTCGGCGCCTTCACGCTGATGACCCGCATCGGCAACAGCTTTGGCGCGGTGACGCTTGCCGCCAATGCGGTGGTGATGAACTTCCTGTTGCTGTCCGCCTATTATCTTGACGGGCTCGCGAATGCCGCAGAGCAGATCACCGGGCGCTCGATCGGTGCCAACTATCGCCCCGCCTTCGAGCGCGGGCTGAAGCTGACCGGTCTCTGGTCCTTCGGACTGGCCCTTGCCGCCGCCCTGTTCTTCTTTGCGGCCGGCCCGGCGCTGATCCGCCTGCTGACCACGTCCGAAGACGTGCGCGCTGCCGCCGGAGCCTACCTGCCCTGGGCCGCCATATCTGGGCTGACGGGTGCGCTCGCCTTCCTGATGGACGGCGTGTACATCGGTGCCACCTGGTCGAGCGCGATGCGCAACCGCATGCTGCTATCCTTTGCCGGCTATCTGATTACCCTTGCTATCCTCGTGCCGACGCTGGGCAATCACGGCCTGTGGATGGCGATCAACGCCTTCCTGCTGTTCCGTGGCCTTCTCCTGATCATTGGTCTGAAAAAGCGGGTCGATCAGACCTTCCGGTCCGCCCAGTAATCGAGCCTGCTGTCACGCAACTCGCGGATCGAGGCGACGCGCTCGCGGTCGAGCAGTTTCGACAGGCCGGCAACGACGCGACCCGGCAGGCCCGGCCCCTCATAGACCATGCAGGAATAGAGCTGCACCAGATCGGCGCCCGCCCTGATCTTCTCCAGCGCGGTCTCCGCCGAGGAAACGCCACCGACGCCGATGATCGACAGGGCGGCACCAACGCGGCGGCGCATCTTGGCAAGCACGACCGTTGACCTTTCGAACACCGGCTTGCCGGAGAGGCCGCCGGCTTCCTTCGCCTGCACCTGATCCTTCAACCCGTCGCGCGAAAGCGTGGTGTTGGAAACGATCAGCCCGTCGAGCGCATGCGCCAAAACTTCGGCCGCGATGTCGTCCATGCCCTCTTCGGTCAGGTCCGGTGCGATCTTCAGGAAGACCGGGATCTTCTTGCCAGCCTTGGCGGCTTCGTCGTCGCGCGCGGCAAGCACGGCCGAAAGCAGTGCCGACAGGCTTTCGCGTGCCTGCAGGTCGCGCAGGCCCGGCGTGTTGGGCGAGGAGATATTCGCGGTGAAATAGCGCGCCACGGAATAGAAGCGGCGGATGCCGGCGACATAATCGGCGATACGGTCGGCGCTATCCTTGTTGGCGCCGATATTGACGCCGATAATGCCATTCCCGCGGATCGGCTGGAGGCGCCGGAGTGCGGCTTCGTGGCCTTCATTGTTGAAGCCGAGGCGGTTGATGACGCCTTCATCCTCGACCAGGCGGAAGATGCGCGGACGCGGATTGCCGGGTTGCGGCTTCGGGGTCACCGTGCCGATCTCGGTAAAGCCGAAGCCGAGCTTCAAAAGCGCCTCGGGTACTTCGGCATTCTTGTCATAACCGGCGGCCATGCCGAGCGGATTGGCAAAATCCAGCCCGGCCACGGTCTGACGCAAGCGGGGATCGTTGCTCACCCGGCATGTAGGCACCAGGCCAGACTTCAGAGCGGCAATCGACATGCCATGCGCCGTTTCCGGATCGAGAAGGAAGAGGCCACGCCGGCCAAGGTCTCGAAAAGAGCCGATCATTCTGAGATCTCCGGAAAGACATGTGCGCCATCGGGGCCAAGCGGCAGCGGCTTTGCCCAGAGCACGGCCGAAAGCGGCAGCGGCGCATAAAGATGCGGGAAGAGAGCGCCGCCGCGCGAAGGTTCGAATACCAGCCTGTCGCCGAGCGCATCGCCGTCGATCGCTACCAGCAGCAGGCCTTGCTGGCCGGCAAAGTATCGCGCCGCCGTCTCTTTCGATTGCTTCGCCGTCGACAAATGGATGAAACCGTCGGTCAGGTCGATCGATGCGCCATGAAAAACGCCGGTTTGTCTGGCTTGCTGCCAGAGCGTATCCGGCACGATCTTGTAAACCACTGGCATAGCGGTCATCATCCCCGTGTAAACATGTCCTGATAGGGCTTTGCACGAAAACCGACGCCGATGTCCACGGTTTCCGTGGTGGATTTAGGGTTTTAACGCAGAAAATCCGGAGGATGACATGACGAAGGAAATCGTAACGGGCCTCGCAGCCCTGCTCCTGCCCGCCACTCTTCTTCTTAGCGTACCAAGCCAGGCGGCCGAGCCGGACGCAACACGCTTCCAACTCGAGCGCAGCGGCGATCATTTCATCCGCCTCGACAAGCAGACGGGCGCGATGTCGATCTGCCAGGATCAAAGCGGCAATCTCGTCTGCCGTATGGCCGCAGACGAACGCGCCGCCTATGACGACGAACTCGACCGCCTATCCGACCGCGTCACCAAGCTGGAAAAGACCGCGAGCGCCGGCGGTGGATCGACCCTGCCCAGCGACGCTGATGTCGACCGCACGCTCGGCATCATGCAGAAATTCATGCGCGGCTTCATGGGCATGGCCAAGGAGTTCCAGAACGAGGAACCCGACAACAAGGCGCTGCCGCAGAAAACCTGACGCCTTGGGAACCAGGAGCGAAAGCAAGGGGATTAAAGGACCTTATTCCTACCCCGCCCTTTACTCGCAAAAAAGCCTCGGTTAACCTTTCCTTAAAGGTCAAACGCCGGATATCCGGCTTCCGGGTGCTGAGCGGCGATGCTGTCACATGAGCAGATATGGAGCGCGATCGACAAACTTGCCGAACGCTATGCCTTGACGCCATCGGGCCTTGCCCGGCGCGCCGGCCTCGATCCCACCTCCTTCAACAAGTCGAAGCGGCTGGGCCAGGACGGACGTCTGCGCTGGCCATCGACGGAATCGATCGCCAAGGTGTTGGGCGCGACCGGGGCCAGTATGGAGCAGTTTCTCGGCATCCTGCGTCCAGTGGAGAGAGGCGATGGCAATGCGGATCATGCCTCTTCACCACCCGCAAGCTCCATTCCGCTGCTTGGTTTCGCGCAAGCCGGCTCAGGCGGCTTTTTCGACGATGGCGGCTTTCCGGCCGGCCAGGGCTGGGACATGGTGGAGTTTCCCGCAGCACCAGGACAGAAGGGCGGCGTCTATGCGCTCGAGGTTCAGGGCGAAAGCATGCTGCCGCTCTATCGCGACGGCGACGTGCTGATCGTCGAGCCGGGCGCGCAGATCCGACGCAGCGACCGCGTGGTGGTCAAGACCCGCGAGGGCGAAGTCATGGCCAAGGTGCTGCTGCGGCAGAGCGCAAAGTCGATCGAACTGCTGTCGCTCAACCCAGAACATCCCAATCGCAGCTTCGATCTTGCGGATGTGGAATGGATCGCCCGGATCATCTGGGCCAGCCAATAGGAAAGTTTTCCCGCTATGCGTCGTAATGTTTGGCTTGCAGGTGTGGCAGGTGTCGTGGTCGGTTCATGGCTGACTTTGGTTGCGGTGCAGGTGAACGAACATGGTTTCCATCTGCCGGGTCGCGCAGCGAGCAAGGCCGAAGCTGAAAACCACTCGGCCACAGCGGCTGCGCCGATCGAGGTAGCGCAAGCCGATGTCGCGCCGGCGCAGACGCTTACCGATACAGCACCCAAAAAGACGTTGCCGATAACAGCCGGCACCGTCATTGCGGCAGCGACTGTCATGGCAGATAGCGCCACGGCGCAGACAACGGTCCCGGCCGCCACGAAGAGCGAGCCGCCCGCCGCAACCTTGACATCCGCGCCTGCCGTGGCGCCGGTCGTGGCAGCCGAAGATACCGCTAAAGACGCGGTCATAGTGCCGGCCGATCAAGACAAATCGTCCACGGCGAAGCCAGCGATGGAGTTGCAAGGCACATCGCCCGCCCAGCTAACACAGTCGGAAACGGCGCCGGCAACCGCACCAGAGGCTCAGCCTGCCCCAAAGAATACGACCGATGCCGACGGGACTAAGACCGAAGCGCCCGAGATAAAGAAGGCTGAACCGGAGCAGGCGGCACCGTTCCCCGCACCCGCCGACCAGGCCGACAGGGCAGCGGCGGCTGCAGCCCGCCGGACCGTGCCCATGACGCCATCCACTCAGCAGGCGTCGCCCGGCGACAGCCAGACGCCAAGCGACGACCAGAAGCAAGCTGGGGGGACGGAGCCCGTGGAGCTGGTGCGGCCGTCTTCCGACCGCGCCGGCATGCTGACCGTCGGCAACAGGAGCGTGCAGCTTTCCGGCATCATACCGACCGATATCGGCCGGATGTGCGCCGGGTCTGATGGCAAGAGCTGGCCGTGCGGGACAGCAGCACGTACCGCGTTCCGCATGTATCTGCGCGGCCGGATCATCGATTGCGACCTGCCGAGCGCGACCTGGCAGGGCACGATGACGGGACACTGCCGTTATGTTCGCATCGACCTTAGCGAATGGCTCGTCCGTTTCGGTTGGGCCGAGCCGGAGGCCGGATCGCCGCTGGAGGCCGCTGCGGAACAGGCGAAGCAACAGAAGCGCGGCATCTATGGCGACGACCCGCGCAAGGGCCGGAAATCGACGCTCGCGCCGGCTCCGGCCAAGGAAGATCCGCTTAATCCGATCTGACGCCACGCTTCCGCCACCGGCTCTTGTCATGAGAGACATGACTTTCTAGTCTGCCGCCAGTTTCAAAGGATTTTGTTTCGTTATGAATAAGCCGCTTTCCGCCCAAGAGGCCCTGATCTACGTCATGGTCATGGCATCCGCTGTCGACCGGACGATGAACGACCGCGAAATGACCCGGATCGGTGAACTCATCCATGCCCTGCCGGTCTTCAAGGGCTTCGATGACGAAAAGCTGATCGATGTTTCGCGCGACTGCGCCAGGCTTCTGGCCGGCAGCGAAGGGCTCGACATCGTGCTGGAAACCGTGCGCGACACCCTGCCACCACGGCTCTACGACACCGCCTATGCACTTGCCGTCGAGGTCGCTTCCGCCGACTTGTCGGTCAAGGCCGAGGAGCTGCGCCTGCTGAGCCTGCTGCGCGACCGCCTCGATCTCGGCAAGCTGACCTGCGCCGCCATCGAGCGCAGCGCCATTGCCCGTTACCGCAAGGGCTGAAAAGCCCGCTCAATACAATCCGTAAGGAAAATAGCGCAGATAGATTTCCTGCAGCCGGCCGTTGCGCGACAGGGTCGCCAGGGCATGGTTGATCGCGGCCGTCAGATCGGCATCCTGCTCGCGTAGCATGATGGTCATGCCTTCGCCGAGGAACTGCTGCGAGAGGTAGGGGCCGTCGAACAAGGCGCAGCACTTTTCCGCCGACGGCGACGACACCCAAAAAGAAAGCTGCAATCCGTCGGCAAAGCCGGCATCGACCTTACCGTCCTTCACGGCCGCCAGAAGCGCGTCCTTGTCGTCGAATGGCACCAGCTTGATCGCCGGGAAGAAGGCTGCCAGCATCGCCTCATGCGTTGTGCCCTTGACCACCCCTACCGAATGGCCGGCAAGGGCTGCCGCCGTCCGACCATCAATCGGCGCCTTGAGATTGCGCACGAAGCGAGCGGGCAACATCAGGAAGGGGCGCGAGAAGGCGAAACTCTTGCGTAGCTCCGGCGTCACCGCGACGCCCGCGATCACCGCATCCCCCTGCGACGCCGAAAGCGCGCCCTGCAATTCCTCGAAGGGCAGCGCCTGGATCTGGCACTTGTCCGATATGCCGAGCTCGTCGCAGATTTCGCGGGCGAGATCGACATGGAAGCCTGAGAGCTTGCCGTTCTGATCGGCGAAATTGAAGGGCGGGAAGTCGACGGAGGTCAGGAAGCGTAGCCTGACCAGAGTGGAAAGATCCGGCTTCGGCAGCCGTTCGCGCGCATCGAAGAGAACCGGCAGGCCGGACGGCGGCGCCTGCTGCGCGACGACAGGCATAGCGCAGGAGGCAGCCATCAACACTGCGCCTGTCAAGGATCTCGCCACGGATATCAACGACGAAAGACAAACGCGCATGACGATGACTAAGCCTCCTGTCAGGTGGTCAGCTTCCTGATTTCAGGATCGGTGTAACAGAGTCATGCCGAAGGGGGAATATCGCGCCGAGCCACGAACCGGAAACTCCCGGTCCGGCATGGCAACATGATCGAGCGCAAAGGCAGCGTTGCCTAACGACCTGCTATCCGTTTTGGGGGCGGAAGCAGTTCGAGTTTTGCAGGCCTGACGTCGCCCTGGTCCCCTCGCCGCCTGACCAGTTTCGCGGGGGCGCCGACATAGATGCCGTAGGGCACGGTCTTTCCCTTGACGACGGCATTGGCGCCGATGACGCAGCCCTTGGCGATATGGGAGCCGCCGAGAATCTTCGCTCCGGCGCCGATCCAGACATCGTCCTCGATAACGACAGGCTTCTTGGTCACACCCTGCATGCGGATCGGCTGCGTGACATCATCGAAATTGTGATCAAACGACACGACCATGGCATGGGCGGCGATCCGCACATCATTGCCGATGGTGATGCCGCCGCGTCCGAGCAAAATCGCATAGTCGTTGAGGGAGACGTGATCCCCGATCTCGATGCTGCCACGCTGCGCATCGATGACGACACCTCTGCGGATAAAGGCCCTCGCGCCGATACTGACGCGGCCATCCTTCCAGATGATCGTCGTGCCGCGCGGCACCTTCGTACGGCGGGAAATCCGCAGCACGCCGCGCGTGAAGATCGCCTTCAGTCTGTAAAATGACGCAAAGCTAAGCATCTGGTCCGTTCCGGTTAGGGACGACTTTCTGTCATGCTTGTCTGTCAGCAGCCTGAACAAACAAAGGTTTTATTGCGGCAATGTCCGATACTGACGCGCGCGGCTCTGCTCAAGGAGTTGAAATCGGACGTTCCCTGCCTGGCATGAGCATGGAGCGAAGGAAAAGTGGAGCGGGTGAAGGGAATCGAACCCTCGTATTCAGCTTGGGAAGCTGCTGCTCTACCATTGAGCTACACCCGCCTGATATCCGGAGATGTCCAACAGTTGCCGGCCTCTGTCAAGGCCGGAAGCTGAGTGATCAAAGCCGGAAATGCTTCGACAGCTTTAGGCCTTGCGCCTGATAGTTCGAGCCGAGGCCGGAGCCGTAGAGGCTCGTGGGTTGCTCCAGCATGTGTTCATAGACCAGGCGGCCGACGATCTGGCCGTCTTCGAGGATAAAGGGCACTTCATGACTGCGCACCTCCAGCACGGCGCGGCTGCCTCGGCCGCCGGCGGGGGCATGGCCGAAGCCTGGGTCGAAGAAGCCGGCATAGTGGACGCGGAATTCACCGACCAAGGGATCGAAAGGCGTCATCTCGGCAGCATAGTGCGGCGGTACGTGCACGGCTTCGCGCGAAACGAGGATATAGAACTCGTCCGGATCGAGGATCAGCTCGGTGCGGCCACGGCTATAGAGCGGCTCCCAGAAATCGTAGATATCGTGCTGCGCCTTCTTGTCGACATCGACGACGGCGGTGTGGTGCTTGCCGCGATAGCCGATCAGGCCCTCCTTGTCGCCGGCAAGATCGATCGACAGCGCGATGCCGCCGCCATTGACGTTCGGCTGCTTACTCGCGACCAGCGTTTCGTTGGCATGCAGCGCCATCAGTTCCGGCTCGTTCAGCAGTGCCTGGCCAACACGAAAACGGATCTGCGACAGGCGCGAGCCGCGGCGAACGACGATCGGGAAGGTGCGCGGGCTGATCTCCAGATAGAGCGGACCGGAATAGCCGGCCGGGATCTTGTCGAACTCCTGCGCCCGGTCGGTGATGACGCGGGTGAAGATGTCCAGGCGACCGGTCGAGCTTTTCGGATTGGCCGAGGCCGACATGTCGGCCGGCAGGTCGAGGCGCTCCATCAAGGGCACGATGTAGACGCAGCCGGTTTCCAGCACGGCACCTTCGGAAAGGTCGATCACATGCAGCTTCAGCCGATCGAGCTTGTCGGCGACGAGATGCGACGGGCCTGGCATGAAGCTGGCGCGGACGCGGAAAGCATGCGCGCCGAGGCGAAGGTCAAGGCTCGCCGGCTGGATCTGATCGTCGTCCAGTTCCCGTTCGCTCGTCAGCCGCCCCGCTTCGAAGAGCGTGGCAATGGCGCGATCGGCCAAAATTCCAGTGTTGCGAGCCATTCTGCCTTTCCCATAATTTGCCGCAGACAAAACCAAACTCAGGGAATTGACGCAAGCGGTCAACAGCAGTATTGCAACTTATCCCGTGGTGATTTGGCCGGTCGGCTTGCAGCCACGTTAAATAAGTGGCTAAAAAGACCGGGTTGAAAACCGGTCTGCAATTGCGGCCGGTTTTTTTGTTTTGAAAGTGGTGATGGCATGAGCAAGACTTGGCGCCCCGCAACCCAACTCGTTCACAGCGGAACGCTCCGCTCGCAATTCGGCGAAACATCCGAAGCGATCTATCTGACCCAGGGCTTCGTCTACGACACATCGGAAGCCGCCGAGGCGCGCTTCAAGGGCGAGACCGACGGGTTCATCTATGCCCGTTACGGCAGCCCGACCAATGACATGTTCGAAAAGCGCATGTGCGCGCTGGAAGGCGCGGAAGATGCTCGCGCCACGGCCTCGGGCATGGCCGCCGTCACCGCCGCAATCCTTTGCCAGCTGACGGCCGGCGATCACATCGTTGCCGCCCGCGCGCTCTTCGGCTCCTGCCGCTGGGTCGTCGAGACGCTGGCGCCGAAATACGGCATCGAATGCACGCTGGTCGACGGCCGCTTCGTCGAGAACTGGGAAAAGGCCATCCGGCCGACAACCAAGGTCTTCTTCCTGGAAAGCCCGACCAATCCGACGCTGGAAGTGGTGGATATCGCCGCCGTTGCCAAGCTCGCCAACCAGATCGGCGCCAAGGTCGTGGTCGACAACGTCTTCGCGACGCCGCTCTTCCAGAAGCCTCTCGAACTCGGCGCCCATATCGTCGTCTATTCCGCCACTAAGCATATCGACGGCCAGGGCCGCTCGCTCGGTGGCGTCATTCTCTCCGACAAACAGTGGATCGACGAGAACCTGCAGGATTATTTCCGTCACACCGGCCCGGCCATGTCGCCGTTTACCGCCTGGACGTTGTTGAAGGGCATCGAGACGCTGCCGCTGCGGGTCGCGCAGCAGACGGCGAACGCCGCCAAGATCGCCGATTTCCTCGCCGAGCAGGGCAAGGTCGCCAAGGTGATCTATCCCGGCCGCAAGGACCACCCGCAGGCCGACATCATCGCAAAGCAGATGACCGGCGGCTCGACGCTGGTGGCCTTCGAGCTGAAGGGCGGCAAGGAAGCGGCCTTCAAGCTGCAGAACGCGCTGGAGATCGTCAGGATTTCCAACAATCTCGGCGACTCGAAGAGCCTGATCACCCATCCGGCCACCACCACGCACAAGAACCTCACCGACGAGGCTCGCGCCGAACTCGGCATTTCGCCGGGCACCGTGCGCTTCTCCGCCGGCATCGAGGATGGCGACGATCTGGTCGAGGATTTCGCCCGCGCGCTGGCGCAGGTTTCGGCCTGAGTTTTGTCATGCAAACCCGCCCGGATCTTGTTCGGGCGGGACGGCTCGCCTTGACAACAGGCGCGCCGGATAGCTTCAGCCAAGGCGATTGCCCCTTGGAACTAGCCTTAGTCCCTGAAAAGCCGTATGATTTACCCGCTATAGGGGTTTTCACCAATCCGTTCCTTGACGGGGCAGGTTGTGTATAGGATACCGCTAGATGTCCCGCTTTCGTGGGATCATGGAAAGCGGAGCAGATGCCCTAGACTTAAAATGCTGGAGCGTCCGGTGTGCGTTTATTGGAACGCACGACGTTTCGGAGTAATGACCAAGGTGTCAGGCATGTATCGCGCTCTAACACGGGATATCGAAGTCGTCGTCGAACCTTTTTATCTGGAGGAGCAATCCGACCCGGATGACGACCGCTATGTCTGGGGTTATCGCATTATCATTTCCAACCATTCCACCCTCAATGTCCGGCTGGTGACGCGCTATTGGCACATCACCGATCAGAACGGGCTGGTGGACGAGGTGACCGGGCCTGGCGTCGTCGGCGAGCAGCCGCGGCTTGGCCCCGGCGACACCTACGAATATTCGTCAGGCTGCCCGCTCGATACGCCATCGGGCATGATGTTCGGCCATTATCAGATGGAGACGGACGACGGGGAGCTCTTTCACGTCAAGATCCCCGCCTTTTCTCTCGATACGCCCAATCTGCTGCGGACGCTGAACTGAGCCCGATCAGGCGTCCCTTACCTCGGAGACTTCGAAGCGGTAGGTGGTCGAGCAGAACTCGCAGGTGACGGCGATTTCACCATTCTCCTGGCTCACCTCGATTTCCTCGGCGGAAAAGCCCTGCAATACGCCCTTCAGCTTGTCGCGCGAACAGGTGCAACGGTCGAAGACTGCCTTCGGCTCATAGACGCGCACGCCACGCTCGTGGAAGAGACGGAACAGCAAACGTTCCGTTCCGACCTGCGGATCGGTCAGCTCGTCGGCATCGATCGTCTCGACCAGTGACCGGGCTTCCTCCCAGGCGTCGTCCTCGACATGATGACGCGGGTTGCTATCGCCATCGCCGCCATGGAGATCCGGCTGGCGCATGCGCTCCAGTGCTTCCGGCAGGAACTGTGCGATCAACCCGCCCGCCCGCCAGCGATGGCGCGGCTTGCCGGCCTCGTCGCGGTCGAACAGTTCGGCAGCGCCCAGACGAACGCGGGTCGGGATCTGCTCCGACTGGCGGAAATAGGTCCCCGCGATCTCTTCGAGCGAGGCACCGTCGAGCGCCACGATACCCTGATAGGGCTGGCTGTAGCGACCCTGATCGATGGTGAAGGCGAGCACGCCCTTGCCGAGCAACTGTTCCGGCTCGGTCTCGCCGGCGGCCACGGCCTTTGCCAGCGCCTCTTCATCGAAGCGGGCATAGGCGCGGACATTTTCCGGCGTCGCGAAATCGGCGACCAGAAGATCGACCGGTCCGTCGCCCTTGGTCTGCACGGTGAACTTGCCCTCGAACTTCAGCGAGGTGCCGAGCAACACGGTCAGCACCACGGCTTCGGCCAACAGCCGGGCAACGGGGGCCGGATAATTGTGCCGGGCGAGAATTGTGTCCAGCAGAGGTCCGAGCTGCACGGCGCGGCCGCGCACATCAAGACCTTCGACCTGGAAGGGAACGACATGATCGTCGCCGGCAAAATCGAATTGACCCAGCGAGGCTGCACTTTCCGCCATTGCTTTACTCCTACTGCGCCCGCGGCATCAAACGCGCGGTTCTATATCCTCAGATCGCGCCCAGGCACCAAGCAAGAATCGACTTTTGCGCATGAAGGCGGTTTTCCGCCTCATCGAAAACAACGGATTGCGGACCATCGATCACTTCGTCCGTCACTTCCTCCCCGCGATGGGCGGGCAGGCAATGCATGAACAAGGCGTCCTTGCCGGCCTGTGCCATCAAAGCCTGATTGACCTGATAGGGCTGAAAGACGTTGTGACCGCGGGCCCGGTGTTCCTGATTCATGGAAACCCAGGTATCGGTTACCACGCAATCAACGCCAGCGACCGCACGGTCGGCATCATGCGAGAGCATGATTTCGGCGCCCTGATTACGGGCCCAGTTCAAATAGTGATCCTTTGGCTCGGAACCAAGGGGTACGGCCATGTTCATGCGGTAGTCGAAGCGTGCGGCCCCTTCGATCAGCGAATGCAGCACATTGTTGCCGTCGCCGGTCCAAGCAATCGTCTTGCCCTTGATCGGGCCGCGATGCTCCTCGAAGGTCATGATGTCGGCCATGATCTGGCAAGGGTGCGTGTCGTCGGTCAGCGCATTGATGACCGGCACGGTCGCGTGTTCGGCGAGCTCCAGCAGGCGCGAATGCTCCGTCGTGCGGATCATGATGGCGTCGACATAGCGCGACAGCACTTTCGCCGTATCGCCGATCGTCTCGGCGCGGCCGAGCTGCATCTCGGTGCCCGACAGGAACAGCGTCTCGCCGCCGAGCTGGCGCATGCCGACATCGAAGGAGACGCGGGTTCGGGTGGAGGGCTTCTCGAAGATCATCGCCAGCATCTTGCCGGCAAGCGGCTTGTCGGCCGTACCCGCCTTCAGCGCCCGCTTGCGCACGATGGCGTCGTCGATGATGCTGCGCAGATCGGCAGCAGCAACAGCCGAGAGATCGAGAAAGTGTTTCGGAGAAGCCATGTTCCTACCTGTACTCTAGAAAACAATAACGCCCGCGTGGGGCGCGCATAACCCCTTAAATCGGACCCGATTTAAGGGGTTATGCGCCATTCTAAGTGTTACTGCGTCCTTTGCGCGTCCTTTCGGACGCGCGGCGCAGTAATCCGCCCTGACAGCGGGCGCTGAATTCAAGCCGACTTCTTGATGCGAGCCGCACGCACGCTTTCGGCGGCGCGTTCGATGCGGGCAATACCTTCGCGCGCTTCCTCGGCGGTCACCACCAGCGGCGGCAGCAGACGGATGACGTTGTCGCCAGCCGGCACGCCCAGAAGATACTCGGCGCGGATCGCCTGCAACAGCTCCGCCTGCGGAATGGCGGCCTTGATGCCGAGCATCAGGCCCTCGCCGCGAATATCCTCGATGATATCGGGGAAACGATCCTGAAGCGAAGCAAGGCCCTGGCGGAAGACCAGGGCGATGTCGCGCACATGATCGAGGAAGCCGTCTGCCAGCACGATATCGAGCACGGCATTGCCGACTGCCATGGCGAGCGGATTGCCGCCATAGGTCGAGCCATGCGTACCGGCCTTCATGCCCGAAGCGGCTTCCGCCGTCGCAAGGCACGCGCCAAGCGGGAAGCCGCCGCCGATACCCTTGGCCACGGCCATGATGTCGGGCGTGACGCCGGACCATTCATGAGCAAAGAGCTTGCCGGTACGGCCGACGCCGCACTGGACCTCGTCAAGGATCAGAAGAAGGCCGTGCTCGTCGCAGATCTGGCGCAGGCCGCGCAGGAACTCGTTGGTCGCAGGCCGAATGCCGCCCTCGCCCTGCACGGGCTCGATGAGAATCCCGGCCGTCGCATCGGTAACGGCGGCGCGCACGACATCGAGATCGCCGAAGGGTACCTGGTCGAAGCCCGGCGCCTTCGGGCCGAAACCTTCGAGATACTTTTCCTGGCCGCCGGCGGCGATCGTCGCGATCGTGCGGCCGTGGAAGGCGCCTTCAAAGGTGATGATATGGAACTTCTCGGGATGGCCCTTGGAGAACTGGTAGCGCCGCGCCGTCTTGATCGCACATTCCAGTGCCTCAGCGCCGGAATTGGTGAAGAACACCTTGTCGGCAAAGGTGGCTTCCGTCAGGCGCTTCGACAGCTTCTCCTGGCCCGGCACCTCATAGAGGTTCGACAGGTGCCAGACCTTGTCGGCCTGCGCCTTCAGTTCCGCGACCAGATGGGGATGTGCATGGCCAAGCGAATTCACTGCAACACCGGCGGCGAAATCGAGATAGCGCTCGCCTGTCTCCGTGAACAGCCATACGCCCTCTCCTCGCTCAAACCGCAGCGGGGCACGCATATAGGTGTCGTAAAGCGGCGCGGTTTCAGCCATGGCCCGTATCTCCTCGATCACAACCTTTAGGGCCAATCGTTTCCTTCAAGTGAAACGGGCCCGGAAAAATCAAAAATGCCGCCTTGCGGCGGCTGAGGCACTATTGATGTTTTGCACCGCAATGTCAACAAAACAGGCGATTTAGCAGGCGCGGCAGAGCGCCTCGCGACGAGAGGTATGTCTTCAACTGCTAATATTGCAAAAATGCCACGCTTGGACAAGCAAGTTGGGGAAAACCCCGAAATCGATTCCCCAGGAATCATGCGACTCTTGTCACGGAGTCAGCCTCACACTAGGTTAAACCTCAATTACTAGACTGCATGCGGCGGAACTAGTCACCACAATTTTTAAGCGTTTCGCGCCTCGCCCTAATGCGAGGCAATGGTGAAGGATTCTGCCATCGGAAACGCGACAGCGGAGACAGGGCATGAATTGGACAGACGAACGCGTCGAGAAGCTGAAAAAGCTGTGGTCCGAGGGTTTGAGCGCGAGCCAGATCGCGGCGCAGCTCGGTGGTGTCAGTCGTAATGCCGTCATCGGCAAGGTGCATCGCTTGAGCCTGCCGGGCCGAGCGAAGGCCGGCGGCACGGCGACGGCCGCCCGAGCACAGAAGCGCAACACTTCGGCGCCGCGCGCACCGAACTACGCCTCGCGCGTTGCAACCCGCACGGTTACCCGTCAGCAGGGCGCGACGATGCTCAAGGAAGAAGTCGAGATCGATACGGTCAACGAGATCGAATATCGTCCGGCCGCCAATGTGGTCGTTCCGATTTCGCGTCGCCTCGGCCTGACGGAACTCACCGAGCGCACCTGCAAATGGCCGGTCGGCGATCCGCTGAAGGATGACTTCCACTTCTGCGGCAATGACAGCCCGGATGCATCGCCCTATTGCGGCTACCATCAGCGCCTGGCCTACCAGCCGGTGCATGAACGGCGCCGGCCGGCGGCTCAACCGCGCGGCTGAGTCCCCATAGCTGAGATAAAAGAAACGGGCCGAAAGGCCCGTTTTCTGTTTCCGCCGCTATATTGGGTGACTGACCGGTTTTCCGATCAGGCTTCCATGGAATAACCCGCGCCGCGAACGGTGCGGATGACATCCTGCATATTGGAGAAGTTCAGCGCCTTGCGCAGACGTCCGACATGGACGTCGACGGTGCGTTCGTCGACATAGATGTCATGTCCCCAGACACCGTCGAGGAGCTGCGACCGCGAGAAGACGCGGCTCGGCGAAGCCATCAGGAATTCCAGCAGGCGGAATTCCGTCGGTCCCAACCGCACTTCACGGCTCTTGCGGTGAACGCGATGGGTCTCGCGGTCCAGCTCGATGTCGCCACAGCGCAGTACGGTGGAGAGAACCTCCGGACGGGCACGGCGCAGCATCGCCTTGACGCGAGCCATCAGCTCCGGCGTCGAGAATGGCTTGACGACATAATCGTCCGCACCGGTGGAAAGGCCGCGCACGCGCTCGCTTTCCTCGCCGCGGGCGGTGAGCATGATGATCGGCAGGCGTTCGGTCTCCGGCCGCATGCGCAGCCGGCGGCAGAGTTCGATGCCGGACACGCCGGGGAGCATCCAATCGAGGATCAGAAGATCCGGAATGCGCTCCTGGAGGCGAAGCTCTGCTTCATCGCCTCTCAGAATGGTGTCGACCTCGAAGCCTTCGGCCTCGAGATTATAGCGCAGCAGAACGCTGAGCGCTTCTTCGTCTTCTACAACAGCAACTCTCGGAACCATGCGTCTCTGGTCTCCTTTTCCTGGCGTCTTCGTTATTCCGTCACCGCACCGACTGTGTTGGCGGTATCGTCTTTCGGGCGCTCGCCTTCGGGCTGGCTACCGGTCGCCATGTAATAGATCGTCTCGGCGATGTTGGTGGCATGGTCGCCGATGCGCTCGATGTTCTTGGCGCAAAAGAGAAGATGCGTGCAGGTGGTGATGTTGCGCGGATCTTCCATCATGTAGGTCAGCATCTCGCGGAAGAGCGAGGTGTACATCGCGTCGATTTCCTCGTCGCGCTCACGGATCGAGACGGCCTTGTCGGGCGAACGAGTGGTATAGACGTCGAGCACTTCCTTGAGCTGGCTGAGCGCCAGTTCGGAAAGATGCTCGATGCCGCGCGCCAGGCGGCGCGGAACGCCGTGGCCCTGCACGGCGATGACGCGCTTGGCAGTGTTCTTGCCGAGGTCGCCAACGCGCTCCAGATCGGCGGCGATGCGAATGGAACCCATGATTTCGCGCAGGTCGGCGGCCATCGGCTGGCGACGCGCGATGGTGACGATCGCCTTGTCGCCGACTTCGCGTTCGGCGTGGTCGAGAACGACGTCGTCGGAGATGACCTTCTGTGCAAGGGCGGCATCGCCGTGCACCAGTGCACGGACGCTGTCGCCGACCATCTGCTCCGCCAGACCGCCCATTTCAGCAATGCGGCGCGTCAGGAACTTCAGGTCTTCGTCATAGGCAGAGAGAATGTGAGTGGAGACCATTTTTCTATCCTCAGGGTGAAACGTGTGAAGGGAGCCGCGCGCGGGATATCATCAACCAAAACGGCCCATGATGTAATCCTGCGTGCGGAAATCGTCGGGATTGGTGAACATCTTATCGGTATCGTTCTCCTCGACCAAATGGCCGAGATGAAACATTGCGGTGCGTTGCGAAACGCGGGCGGCCTGCTGCATGGAATGCGTCACGATGACGATCGTGAAGTTTTCCCGCAGCTCATGAATCAGTTCCTCGACCTTGGCCGTGGCGATGGGATCGAGCGCCGAGCACGGCTCGTCCATGAGAATGACTTCCGGGCTGACGGCAACGGCGCGGGCGATGCAGAGGCGCTGCTGCTGGCCGCCCGACAGGCTGGTGCCGGCTTCCAGCAGCCGGTCCTTCACCTCGCCCCAGAGACCGGCCTTCTGTAGGCTGGTTTCGACAATATGGTCGAGATCGGCCTTGGAGCGATGCAGCCCGTGAATACGCGGGCCATAGGCGACGTTCTCGTAGATCGATTTCGGGAAGGGATTAGGCTTCTGGAACACCATGCCGACGCGGGCACGCAGCTCCACGACATCGATAGCGCTGTCATAGACATCCTTATCGTCGAGCGTGATCTTGCCGGTGACGCGGCAGGTGTCGATCGTATCGTTCATGCGGTTGAGGCAGCGCAGAAAGGTGGACTTGCCACAGCCTGAAGGACCGATCAACGCCGTGACCGTATTGACACGGATGTTCAGGTCCACACCGAACAGGGCGCGCTTGTCACCATAATAGACCGAGACGTCCTGGCCGATCATCTTGTAGGGGATCGTCGTCATCTTCCTGGCCAGTGCCTTCTCGCCTGCGGCTTCCGTCATCATGTTCATTCCGTCTTCTCCCTCTACCAACGCCGCTCGAAGCGACGGCGCAGCAGGATGGCCCCGATGTTCATCGCAACAAGGAAGAAGAGCAGGACGATAATGGCCCCGGAGGTTCGCTCGACAAAGGCACGCTCGGCTTCGCTCGCCCACATGTAGATCTGCACCGGCAGGGCGGTCGCGGGATCGAGCGGCGACGTCGGATAATTGGCGACGAAGGCGACCATGCCGATCAACAGCAGCGGCGCGGTCTCGCCGAGCGCATGCGCCAGCCCGAGGATCGTGCCGGTCAGGATGCCCGGCATGGCGAGCGGCAGGACATGGTGGAACACCACCTGCATCCGCGAGGCGCCAAGACCAAGCGCAGCGCTTCGGATCGACGGCGGCACCGCCCGCAGCGCCGAGCGCGTGGCGATGATGATCATCGGCAGCGTCATCAGGCTGAGCACCAGCCCGCCGACCAGCGAGGCCGAGCGCGGCAGGCCCATGACATTGATGAAGACGGAGAGGCCAAGCAGGCCGTAGACGATCGACGGCACGGCGGCGAGATTGTTGATGTTGACTTCGATCAGGTCCGTCAACCGGTTCTTCGGCGCGAATTCCTCGAGATAGATCGAGGCGGCGACGCCGACCGGTAATGCCAGAACCAGCACGGTCAGCATCAGATAAAGCGAACCGATCAGCGCGACGCCGAGGCCTGCGGCTTCCGGACGGCTGGAATTGCCCGACAGGAACAGGCCGCTGTTGAACGCCTTGTGGAGCGCGCCGCTGGCGGCAAGCTGCCTCATCCAGCCGAGCTGTCGGTCGGAGACCTTGCGGTCCGCCTCATTCGCCGTCAGATCGATCTGCCCCTTGTTGGCGGAATCGATATTGGCGTCTGCAAGCAGCGTGATCTTCACCGTTTTCCCGATGATGGAGGGGTCGGCCATGACCTTGTCGCGCAGCATGCTTCGCGCACTGTCCGAGACCATCGCCGTCGCCTCACGCACAAGCGCGCGATCGGCGGGATCGATGCCCAGCGCCTTTACCAGGGCATCGCGGACGAGAACAGGATAATTGGCCGCGATCAGCACCTTCGGATCGCTGGCACGCTTGCCAGTGGGATCGATTACCTTCTCGACAAACTCGATCGGCAGGGTGATCGAGGTCTGCACGAAGGCGGTATAGCCATGACGCACCACCGACGAGACCAGAGCGATGAGGAAGACAAGGCCGAAGGTGACGGCGGCGATGCCATAGGCGCGGAACCGGCGCTCGGCGGCGTAACGGCGCTTGATGCCGATATCGCGCCGCGCCGGTGCGCCGGGCGTCAGCCCGCGCGGGATCGGCGGCTTTGCGGAGCATACGAGATCGCTCATTCGTATTGCTCCCTATAGCGACGGACGATGTAGAGCGCGTAGACGTTAAGGCAGAGCGTCAAGCAGAAGAGCGTGATGCCAAGCGCAAAGGCGACCAATGTCTGCGGCGAGGTGAATTCGAGATCGCCGGTCAACTGGTTGACGATCTTCACGGTGACCGTCGTCATCGGCTCGAAGGGATCGAACTGCATGCGGGCGGCGACGCCGGCGGCCAGCACGACGATCATCGTCTCGCCGAGCGCCCGGGAAGCCGTCATCAGCAGCGCACCGACAATGCCCGGAAGGGCTGCCGGCAAGAGGACGCGCTTGACCGTTTCCGATCGCGTCGCGCCAAGGCCGAGCGAGCCGTCGCGCAGCGAGCGCGGCACCGCCATGATGATGTCGTCGGAGAGCGAGGAGACGTAGGGGATCAGCATGACGCCCATGACGAAGCCGGCGGTCAGGACGCTCTGCGCCTCGATGAAGCTCGCATAATTGCCCGTCAGCAGGCCGTTTATATCAGCGGAGATGTCACGCAGAAAAGGCCCGACGGTCACAAGCGCGAAGAAGCCGTAGACGATGGTCGGAATGCCGGCCAGCACTTCGAGCATCGGCTTGGCGAGGGAGCGCACGCGGGCCGAGGCATATTCGGCCATGTAGATGGCGGCGAACAGCCCGACGGGAACCGCGACAAGCATGGCGACAAAGCTGATATAGAGCGTGCCGGCCAATAGCGGGATAAGGCCAAAGGTGCCAGACGTTTGCGCGCCGGCGCCGGTAAAGCGCGGATCCCAGACGGTGCCGAAGAAGAATTCGGCGGCAGGCACCATGTTGAAGAAACGGGCAGCCTCCGACAGCATCGAGGCGGCGATGCCGAGCGTCGTCAGCACGGCAATCGACGAGGCGACGATCAGGCCACCGAGAACGACCTGCTCCACCCGATTGCGGGCGCGAAAACGTGGCGCGATGGCGCGCAGTCCATGAATGGCGCACAGAACAGAGAGGATGATGGCCGCGGCCGACATGACGACACGGCTCACATGGCGCATGCCGTTATATTTGTTGGCGGCGTCGACCATGTAGCCGGTCGGCCGGACCGCGAGCGGCACGCCCTTCTGCGCCAGCATCAGTTGGAGATCGACTGCGCCGGCGGCGACGGCGGCAAGTTCCTGATTGTCGAGCAGACGCATGCCGTGGGCGATGCTGCGCACCACACCGTAGCTGAGGTTAAGTTCGGCTTCCGGCAAGGTTTTCACTTCCTCGGGAAAGGATTTGACCACGACGTCGTCGATCACCTGCGGGCTGATGACGAGCCAGGCGCAGATCAGCGCCAGCGCCGGCAAGACCGCCCATATGGCGACATAAGCACCGTGATAACCGAGCCGCGAATGCAGGACCGAGGACCTGCCGCCCGACAGCGCAGCCGCTCTCGTCCGCCCCAGCACGAAGGCGGAGGCGCCGATGATCGACAGGCATGACAGCAGCAGTGACACACTCATTCCCATTCCCTGGCCCATTTCCCGGCCTATTTCCCGACAAACGCCGGCGCGAGTGACCGCGCCGGCGGGCAGTCCCTTATGCGATCACATGATCTTCCCGTTCGCGACGTCCTTGCGGATCTGGTCGCGCTCGGCATCCGGCGCCGGCACCAGGCCATATTCGGCCAAGGGGCTGTCCGGTCCGATCATCTGATCGCTGGTGAAGAAGTCGACATATTCCTTCAGGCCTGGAATGACGCCGAGATGCGCCTTCTTGACGTAGAAGAACAGCGGCCGCGACACTGGATAGGTGCCGTCGGCAATGGTCTGACCCGACGGCACGATGCCACCAACGGTCGCGACCTTCAGCTTGTCGGCATTATTCTGATAGAAATAGAGGCCGAAGACGCCGACGCCATGATTGTTGGCATTGATGCGGGCGAGCGTCTCAGGATAGTCGCCATCGATATCGACCGCGACGCCATCCTTGCGCACCGCGATGCATTTTTCAGCCTGCTTGCCGGCATCCGGCACCGCCGCCTTGATGACATCGAGCGCCCCGGAGTCCTTACAGCCGGCGGCGAGCACCTTTTCTTCAAAGACCTCGCGTGTGCCGTGCTTCTCGCCCGGAATATATGCGGCGATCTCGAAATCCGGCAGGGCCGGATTGATCTCGGACCACTTCTTGTAGGGATTGGCAACCAGCTTGCCGTTGACGACGACTTCGGCGGCGAGCGCCTTGTAGAGGTCGGTCGGCACGAATCTGATGTCGGGATTGCTCTTATCGTAAGCGAAGACGATACCGTCGTAACCGATCTTGACCTGCTGGATATCGGCGACGCCAGCCGCCTTGCAGGCGTCGACCTCGCTGCCCTTGATCGGGCGCGAGGAATTGGCAATGTCGATGGAGTCGGGACCGACGCCCTTGCAGAACTCCTTCAGGCCGGCGCCGGAACCGCCGGATTCGACGACGGGCGTCTTGTAGTTCGTAAAGGTCTCGCCGAAGGTCTCGGCAACGATCTTGGCATAGGGGAACATCGTGGAAGAACCGGAAATCTGAATCTGATCGCGGGCCATGGCGGCCCCGGCGAAGGTGACCGAAGCAACCAACGCTGCGATAGACGATTTCAACGCATTCATGGTGAATCCTCCCTGACGGACTTTGAAGAGCGCGACGGCGAACGGAACGTCCGCCTGTTTCAGCATCTCTTTTTTAGCTGTCAAAGCACCGCCCTTTTATGTCAGGCGAGTGAAACAATTATGACAGTATAATCCCTTGAAATTTATGGGTTATACTGCGGTCAAAATTGTCGGTTCACAGAGGCTTTCAGAAGCGGACCGTAAAGTCCGTTCCTTTTCCGACTTCGGACTTGACGATCAGCCGCGCGCGGTGGCGGGTCAGAATGTGCTTGACGATGGCAAGCCCGAGACCGGTGCCTTTTTTCGAGCGGCTGTCCTCGACATTGACGCGATAGAAGCGCTCGGTCAGGCGCGGCACATGTTCGGCCGGAATGCCCGGCCCCCTGTCGGAGACGATGACCTCGACGGCCTGGCCCGGCTCGTTCAAGAGCGAGACCTCGACCATCTTGCCTTCCTGACCGTATTTGCAGGCGTTCTCGATCAAGTTTTCGAAGACCTGCACCAGCTCGTCGCGATCGCCCAGCACCTCCACCTTGCCGGGCGGCAGATGCAGGTTGATGGTGACGTCGAGATCGCCGGCGAGCGGCAGCAGCGCATCGCGGACATGGCCGAGCAAGGGCACGAGATCAACCTTCTGGTCCGGCGCGATATGGGATTTCAGCTCCAGCCGCGACAAAGACAGGAGATCGTCGACCAGCCGGCTCATACGCGTCGTCTGGTCGAACATGATGCCGAGGAAGCGCTGCTGCGCCTTCAGATCCGCCTTGGCCGGACCCTGGATGGTCTCGATGAAACCGCGAAGCGAAGCGAGCGGCGTGCGCAGCTCGTGGCTGGCATTGGCGACGAAGTCAGAGCGCATGCGGTCAATATGGCGAAGCTCCGAAATATCGCGGAAGGACAACACGAAGAACGTGCCCGGCTCGATCTCGGTCTCCGGCAGGTCGATTGGGGCGATGCGGACGATATAGACGCGTTCGGACGGCAGCCGCTCGGAATGTTCGATCTGGTTCGGCGCATTGGTAGCGATCGTCTCGCGCACCATGTCGAGCACGCCGGGGGAGCGCAGCTTGGCGGAGATATGGGCGTTGAGCGGAAAGGCGCCGAACGCCTTATCGGCGGCGGAATTCTGCGCCACGACGGAGGCCTCGCGGTCGACGATCAGCACCGGCATGTCGAGCGCGGAAAGACCGGCGGAGACCATGCTCAGCAGGGCATCCGGATCGGTCGGCGCCGGCCCGGCAGGCGATTGCGGTTCAATCTTCTCGATCAGCGGCGCGCGGGTCAGCGCCACGATCACGGCAATCATCCAGATCCAAAAGACGACGGCGGTGTTGATGCCCTCGATGAGTGCCAGACTGGCGATCAGCGTCGCCAAAATCAGGATGGCGGCCTCCTGCCGCAGCCGCGCCGCCAGCTTTCTGAGGAATGACCATTCGTCTTGCAAGTGCACCCGTCCCTTTGCCTGCCATCATGGAAACCAAGACTCTGCGTCTTAGCGGGGATTCATGACAGAAGTTTACGGCTCTATCCACAGAAGCCGGCAGCTTACGATAATAAATGTAGCCGGCGAAGGAGGCCATCGGCAAAAGGCTTGAAAAGGCTGGATAAATGCCCCACCTTGGCCATGAGGTTTTTTGCCGTGCCGGCAAGTACGGCTCAGGCGATGTCAATTGCGGAGGAGCGGAACGCATGGCAGAGGAAGTGGAAAGCCGCGCGGTGGAATTGGACGTCCACGGCAAGATGCGCATCTTCGACGTCGACGACCCCGTCCTGCCAGCCTGGATCGAAGACGAGGCGCTTGGCTCCGACGGCTATCCCTACAAGAAGAAGCTGAAGGACGAAGAGTATCTGGAAGAGCTTGAGAAGCTGCAGATAGAGCTCATCAAGGTGCAATTCTGGCTACAGTCGACCGGCAAGCGGGTGATGGCGCTGTTCGAGGGGCGCGACGCTGCCGGCAAGGGTGGCTCGATCGCGGCGACCTCGGCGCATATGAACCCTCGCCTTGCGCGCGTCGTGGCGCTGACCAAACCGACCGACCGCGAGGCGGGCCAATGGTATTTCCAACGCTATGTCGCCCAGTTCCCGACGGCGGGCGAGTTCGTCCTCTTCGACCGCTCCTGGTACAACCGTGCCGGGGTAGAGCCGGTTATGGGCTTCTGCACGCCGAAGCAATACGAGCAGTTCCTGAAGCAGGCACCGCGGATGGAGAGGCTGATCGTTCAGGACGGCATCCTGTTCTTCAAATTCTATCTCGATATCGGCCGGGAAATGCAGCTCAAGCGCTTTCACGACCGGCGCCACGACCCGCGCGCGGTCTGGAAGCTTTCCTCCATGGACATCGCCGCCCTGACGAAATGGAAAGACTACAGCGAAAAGCGCGACCGCATGCTGAAGGACACGCATACAGATTACGCGCCCTGGACGGTCATCCGCGCCAACGACAAGCGCCGTGCCCGCCTCAACCTCATCCGTCATATCCTGCTGACGCTCGACTATGACGGCAAGGACGCAAAGGCGATCGGCGAGATCGACGGCAAGATCCTCGGCTCTGGCGCGCAGGTCCTCAAATAGAGGATCGCGGCACTTATTGTCCCGGAAGGACTCGGATTGCGTAGACGTTGACGCCGCGCGCCTTGCCGTCGAGATCGCTGTTGATGATCAGATGGCCTGATGCCGTGGGTGCCAGCGACCGGTCGTAACGAACCTGGAACAGGGCATCGGTCTTCTGCCGGGTGACGTTGAAGCGATGACGTCCGCAATTGCCGAGCGAGCCGAAGTCGCATTCGACGGTGATCTGCGTCGGCGTGTCGGAGGTCGATTGCAGCGTCAGCGCGACGGTCGACGACTTGCCAGCCAATTGCTGCAACACGCTGGCCGGCACCTCGACGGTGACATCACCGTCCGAGCCATTGCTCGCGGAGGTCAGCCGCACTGCCGGGCCTTCATTTTCCGAGACGTTCTCAGCCTTGGCCTGCGCGCCGCTGACGACTTTCGCCGCGTCGGTCGGCTTCAGGATCTCGATCCACTCCTCGGAGAAGCTGTTCTGCGGATCGATCACCGCCAGGCCCGGATTGACGGGGCCGCTATTGTCATCGTCGCTGGACGCGTCCTCGTCATTGCTGCTGCCGTCGAAATCCTGGGAATCGACATGTGCCGGCGGATTGCGGACGCTGGTATCGCGCTGCGCCGCCGTCATGAAGACGCCCGAGGTCTTGACCCACCAGGCGCCGACGCCGAGGCAGGCGAGCAGGATGCAGAAGACCAGCAGGCGCGAGAAGAACTTGCGCGGCTTGCGGCGAACGGCTGCGCGCTCCGGCTTGAAATTCATCGACCGTGTCGTCGCAGGCGCGGGTGCTGCCTGCCGCGCATCGCTGTCGGCGCCGAGATGATCGGCGGGGCCGGCACCCATGTCACCAAAATCGCCTTCGGGCGCGCGGGGTTCAGCGGCAACGGGGGCCGGCGCGGCAACCGGATGATGATCGCGCGTGTCGCCACGCACGCTCATCGCAGGCTCCTGCTGCATCGGCTGTTGCTGGGCATGCTGCGGCGACGTCACTGAGGGGATGTGGGGTGCTTCCGGCTCGATCGGCGCCGGCGTTTGCGGCGGGTGGGCGCGCTCCTCGCTCTCGATCGCCCGGATCGTCTCCTCCAGGCGCTGGCGCTGAGCCGAAATGACGTTGATGTCAGTAACATCCTGCTTGCGAAGCCCGGCTTCCAGCGCCTGTCGCGCCGACTGATAGACACGGGCCCGAGTTTCCGGATTGGCGCGATCGGATCGCTCCAAGGCGTTTCTGATAGCCGCTTCTAGTCCGCTCACATCCGGTCCTTTACTCTCACTCGCGATACGCCCGCATACTCTACTGGCAAGACGACCATTCTCTTTACCATTGGCTAACCAGAATCGGTAACGCCCCGCTTGGCAATGTGCAAGTCTCTGCAAATCACCCGCGGACACTCCGGCGGGGATAAATGGCAAAGACGACACAAATGGGGTGACGGTAGGCAGTAGAGGGGAAGCGTTCACCCGTTATTGCCCGCTGCCTCCCGGCATCTTTCCCTCCAAACGGACATCTGTTATCTGTTTGACGTTTTCGTAAACGTCAAAGATGGATGATGTTCATGGCTCTTCCTGCAATCCTGACCGAGCGCCTGCGGCTGCCGGTCGTGGCCTCACCCCTCTTCATCATCTCGCATCCGGCGCTGACGCTGGCGCAATGCAAGGCCGGTGTCGTCGGCGCGTTTCCGGCGTTGAACGCGCGGCCGGAGAGCCAGCTCGACGAATGGCTGGCGATGATCACCGAGGATCTCGCCGCCCATGACGCCGCCCATCCGGAGCGGCCATCCGCCCCTTTTGCGGTCAACCAGATCGTCCACACGTCGAACAAGCGGCTGGAGCACGATCTGATGCTCTGCGTGAAATACAAGGTGCCGATCGTCATCTCGTCGCTTGGCGCGGTGCCGGAGGTCAATGCGGCCGTGCATTCCTATGGCGGCGTCGTGCTGCATGACATCATCAACAACCGCCATGCCAATTCGGCGATCCGCAAGGGTGCGGACGGGCTGATCGCGGTGGCGACCGGCGCCGGCGGCCATGCCGGCCAGCTCTCGCCCTTCGCACTCGTCCAGGAAATCCGCGAATGGTTCGACGGGCCGCTGCTGCTTGCCGGCGCCATCGCCAATGGCGGTGCGATCCTCGCGGCGCAGGCGATGGGCGCTGACATGGCCTATATCGGCTCGCCCTTCATCGCGACTCAGGAGGCACGCGCGGCGGACGCCTATAAGCAGGCGATCGTCGAAGGCGCCGCCGCCGACATCGTCTATTCCAACTTTTTCACCGGCATACACGGCAATTATCTGAAGCCCTCGATCCTCGCCGCCGGCATGGACCCAGACAACCTGCCCGAGGCCGATCCCTCGAAAATGGATTTCGAAACGGCAACGACCGGCGCCAAGGCCTGGAAGGACATCTGGGGCTCCGGCCAGGGCATCGGCGCCGTCAAGGCCGTCGAACCGGTGGCAGCGCTCGTCGACAGGCTGGAGGCCGAATACCGCCAGGCACGCATCCGACTGGCACTCTGAGATCATCACAAATGCGGCCGGCTTTTCACAGGCCGTCCGCATTTTTTGCCAATCGGCAATTTGAGCGCTTGAAATCTGATCGCATTGACTGTATCAGCGCCATGCAAATCGCGGGGCCGAACCGAACGCCCCTTGAATGCCGCTTTAGCTCAGGTGGTAGAGCACATCATTCGTAATGATGGGGTCGCAGGTTCGAGTCCTGCAAGCGGCACCATTTGTTTTCTGTCCGACCCGGAGACATAGGTAACACTTCGTTCCTAAGACATAGGTGACAACCTCGTGCCGAACGGGTTGTCGATGGTTTGCAATGTCCTCTGTTCCAAGTCGATCTATCCTAGATCATACTGCATGAAGCTGACGAGCCAAATACCGTCATCGACCTCCTTCAGTCCCAGTTTCTGTCCAGCGAGCACGATCGAGATGTTGATTTTCTTGCGATAGATGCAGACCCGTCCGCAGTTGGTGACGAGCACGTCTCTGTCATGGAAGGGATAGTCGATCTCCGGCAGGCCGAGATAGGGCCGCGCAGAGGCGCTGTAGAGATCGGCGGGCACCTTCATGCCGATCGCCTCATGTGGCCTCTCGCGATTGAATTCGCTGACAAATTCATCGAAGCGTACCTGTTGCTGAAGAAGCGTCCGTCCGGGTGGTCGGGTCGCTTCCTTCTTGAGTGTCAGATGCATGCGCTCATGCCGGCCGTTCTGCTGCGGATGCCCAGGCTTGATGCGCTCGATGGCAATGCCGAGCCTCAGCCAGAAGACCGACAGCTTCGACAGATTGTAGAGCCCGTTTGGCGAAGCAAAGGGCAGGCCGTTGTCGGAGCGGATTGCCTTGGGCAGCCCATGCTCGGCAAAGAGCCGGCGGAAGGCTTCGAGCACGGCCTGCTCCCGCGTCGATTCGAAGGCCTCGCAGGCGAGCAGATAGCGCGAGGCTTGGTCCGTCACCGTCAGGGGGTAGCAGTAACGGCCATTGCCCAGCTTGAATTCGCCCTTGAAGTCGGCGCACCACAGGTCGTTCGGGTCAAGCGCCTGCGAGAGTGTCGTCCCCATGGCCTTGTTCGCCCGGTTCCTCTTGCGGGCCTGGCTCACAAGGCCGTGCCGATCCAGAACCG
Organism: Rhizobium rhizogenes NBRC 13257; assembly: GCF_000696095.1. GTDB lineage: Bacteria > Pseudomonadota > Alphaproteobacteria > Rhizobiales > Rhizobiaceae > Rhizobium > Rhizobium rhizogenes. Next base: position 106,707 of record NZ_BAYX01000010.1, read on the forward strand.
CATGCACCGTGCTTCTGGCTGGAAGACGCACGTCGCCCGCAAGCTTGCGCACCAGAAGCTCCCGGATCTTGCGTGCACCCCAATGCGGCTTCTCCTTCTTGAGCCGCACGATCATTGCTTCGACAGGATCTGGCAACTGGTTGGCATAGCGCACCGGCCGGCGTGACCGGTCCGTCAGGGCTTCAAGCCCTTCGTCCTTGTAGCGGTTGAAGATCTTGTAGCCGGTCTTGCGCGATATGCCGAAGTCTCGGCACACCGCACTCATGCCTTCGCCCTCCAGGAGCCGGGCGACAAAACGCAGACGTTCCTCCATCACCGAAGTCTCTCTCCACGGCATCAACACCTCCCGCAAAGCGAAAAGTGTTACCCGTCTCTCCGGTACAAAACGTCACCTTTCTCTCAGGTCGGACATTCCACTTAGCACTGAATGACCCGCTCTGCCCTTCCCGGTACGTTTAGGGGCGCTCTTTTTAGCCACGCGAAGCTATTAGCTGAAGCGCCGTCTCTCAATCGCGACGCAGGTAACTCTTCTTGCCACTGTCGGTGATACAGAAATGGCCGCCGCGCGGACCGACACAATATTTGGCCGCTCTGCATGAGCATTCACCAGACGGAGTGGGGGTCATTTCCACGGAATTTGAATCCGCAAGACCTGCGGCACCATTGAGACGACCGGTATATGCCTGACACGACCTCTTACTGGCGCTGACAGATCCATCATTGCAGATGAAGGTATCGCCTTGGCAATGATCGATACC
>NZ_BAYX01000009.1 GCF_000696095.1 Rhizobium rhizogenes NBRC 13257
AAAATTGCAATGGCTGGGGCGCCTGGATTCGAACCAGGGATGGCGGTACCAAAAACCACTGCCTTACCGCTTGGCTACGCCCCACCAGAGTGACATGGCGACGATCCGCGCCAAATCACCGCCTGATTAGCAAAGGTCGCATCCGCTCACAATCATTAAGTTATAGGTGAGCGCATATTTTTATCCGCTTCCCAAGTGGCTATGCTAGGTCTTGTCATCCCCAAATCCCATCAGGAGACCCAATGAGCCAGTATCGTGCCCGCCCGCCCGCTGTCCCCACCGTGCTTGTCGACGATGATGTCGTGCGGATTACCCGCTGGGATTTCGAGCCGGGCGCCGATACCGGCCACCATGTCCATGGCCTCGGCTATGTCGTGGTGCCGATGACCGACTGCCAGTTCCTGCTGGAGGAGCCGAGCGGAGACAGGCGCGTCGACATTGCCAAGGGCGCGGCCTATCGGCGGGAAGCCGGCGTCGAGCATAATGTGGTCAATGCCGGCTCCGAGCCGATGTCCTTCATAGAGGTCGAATACAAGCGATCATGAGCAATCCAGACTTCGATCTTGCCTTCGAGGCCGCCTACGGCCGCGCCGTGCCGGTTGCGCCCGGCATCGAACGGATGACGGTCAACAATCCCAGCGCCTTCACCTTTCACGGCACCAACAGCTATATCGTCGGCGGCTCGTCGGTCGCAGTCATCGATCCCGGTCCGGAGAATGAAGAGCATTTTGCCGCGCTGATGGCGGCGCTGAAGGGGCGCGAGGTCACGCATATCTTCGTCAGCCACACCCATCGCGACCACTCGCCGCTCGCCAAGCGGCTGAAGGAGGCGACGGGGGCGCTGACGGTCGGCCAGGGGCCGCACCGGGCGGCGCGGCCCCTGCATGAGGGTGAGGTCAATCCTTTCGCCGAGAGTTCGGACACGGATTTTCGGCCGGATATCACGCTTGGCGATGGAGAAAGCGTCTCGGGGGACGGTTGGCAGCTGACCGCGCTTCTGACGCCCGGCCATACGGCCAATCATGCCTGTTTCGCGCTAGAGGGCAGCGGCGTCGTCTTTTCCGCCGACCATGTCATGGCCTGGGCAACGACGATCGTCGCGCCGCCGGACGGCTCCATGGCCGACTATATGGCCTCGCTCGAGCGACTGCTTGCCCGTGACGACCGCCTGTTTCTGCCCGGCCATGGCGGCCCGGTGAAGGAGCCCGCTTCCTTCATGCGTGGCCTGCGAACCCACCGGCGCATGCGCGAGCGCGCCGTGCTGGAGCGCATCAAGGCCGGCGACCGGCTGATCCCCGACATGGTCAAGGCCATCTACCGCGACACGGACCCGCGCCTGCATGGCGCCGCCGCCCTGTCGGTGCTGGCGCATCTGGAGGATCTGGTGGAAAAGGGTCAGGTGCTGACGGACGGGCCGCCGGCGCTGCTCGGGGCTTACAGGCCCGCCTAAACCAGGTCAACTTCCGGCAATGCCCAGGAGCTCGGCGTCCAGCGCCTTCAAATAGCTTTCGGCGATATCGGCGCTGATACCGAGATCATCCTGACCGTAGCGCGAGGCGACGCGGACATCGACCAATGTCGTCTCCGCCTCCTCGCGCAGTCGGATCAGCACATCGAAAGGCAGGCCGAAAATGCGGGTGCGGGTCTGCCCCTGCAAGACGACATCGGTATTCTGGCGGATGAGATCGGCTACGCCGTCGCGATAGGGGCGCGGCGTCGGCACCGGGATGATATCGGGCATATCGGTGACGGCGCTGTCATCCGCCGTCGGGCTCGGGCGCTGCCGGGGCGTGCGACGGCGCGGTCTTTGATCGCCGTTCGGATCGACCAAATCGGTGCCTTCAACCTTGACGATGGTGATGTGATTGTCACTGGCGACCTTGCGCACGGCTTCAAGCACGCGGTCGGACGCCCCCTCATAACGGCGACTGGTGAGCGCGGGATAGGCGACATTCTGCGCCTCGCGATCCCCTGATGTCACAAGCCGCCTGGCCGGCAGCCAGAGTTGCTTGGCCTCCGGCGTCGCCAGCCATTCCGGAGCGTCAGTGACATCGGTGGACACATCATAGATCGCCGGCCGGCTCCAGTAGCGCTCGACACCAACGCCGACGATCGCCAGCGGCAGCGCGGCATAGATCAGCGCTTTGACGGCCGAAACGCCGCCGAGCGCAGCCATCCGCCAGAGCTGCGTGAGGCCAATGACCGCAAGCAGTACCGCAAACGCGGCGAATCCGGCCGAAACCAGCAGCAGCAGAACGAAATAAGGTGTTTCCAGCGGCCCAAACCGATGGCCGATCAAGATCACCCCGCACAGCACCAGCGCAAAGGAAGCAATCAGGCGCGCGGCGCGGGCGGCATGCGAAACGGGACGGTCGAAACGAATGGTCATCAAGGGCTCGTCGGCGCGTCGGATCGGAAAGCGGATGAACCGAATCCCTGGGGCTGATCCCATGTTTAGAGCAAGAAACGGCGAAAATAAATCGGATGTCGCGGCACGGATAAACAAGCTTCGACTGCGAGCCGATTTGGTATCGCCTAGCACAAAAACGTGAGTACTTGCTTAAATTCCGAAAAAAGGCCATGATTTTCGTGTTTTACCGTGGCTATGAAAGGACTTGAGGAGATGGGAACGAAGAAATCGCCCGACATCGCCGCCAAGCCATCGCCTGCATCGACCGGCGTGGCTGCCGATGCCAGCGAGCCTGCCCTGCCGCTCGAACTGCTGGAACTCGAGCTTTCGCTCGATGGTTTTTCCGGTGGGGAAGCGGGATTTTGCGAAGCGGTGCGAACCGCCGCCAGAGCTGTGGGCGGCGAACTCCTGTTCGATCTTCCGGCCACCGGACTGATATCGGAATACCGCCGGCTGGCCGTTCTGTGGATACCGGAGGGCGGAGAGAACATGCGGATCATCTTCGCGGCGCTCGACCTGGACGGAGCGGAAATTCGCGTGCTGGAGCCGAGTGAAGAAACCGAGCATCTGCTCAGCTTCACCGATGCCTTCGTCGATCTGCTGCAACGCCTGCCGGAAAGGCTGGACGACGCCGCCTGAACGTTTTTAGCCGTGCGACAGGCCTTTCGCGCCCTGCCGCACGGCATTATGATCTCTGCCTGCACATCTCAATCCAGGACATCAGGCCATGCGTATTTCTCCGGCACTCCTCCTCATAGCCACAGGCTTGCTCCTATCCGGTTGCCAGACGGCGGAAGAGATCCGAGCGGCGGACCAGTCGAGATGCAGCGGCTACGGCTTCAGGCCCGGCACGCAGAATTTTGCGAATTGCATGATGAATCAGGATTTGAGCCGCCGCGCCGACCAGCGTGCCTTCATGGAAAGCAATGACGATTTCTTCTGGGGACCGCCCTATGTCATCGGGCCGCGCTATTATCATCATCGCGGCTACTGGCGGCGTTGATCGCGCCGCCACTCGCGTGAGTGTCAGATCCTGGCCTTGATGGCCGCCTGTGCCGCCGCGAGCCTGGCGATCGGCACGCGGAAGGGTGAGCAGGACACATAATCCAGCCCGATCTCCTCGCAGAAATGGATCGAGGCGGGATCGCCGCCATGCTCGCCGCAGATTCCGAGCTTCATGTCGTTGCGGGTGCGGCGGCCACGTTCGGTGGCGATGCGGATCAGTTCCCCCACGCCATCGAAATCCAGCGAGATGAAGGGATCATGCTCGATGATGCCCTTGCGCTGGTAGGTCGGGATGAAAGCGGCAGCATCGTCGCGCGACATGCCGAAAGTCGTCTGCGTCAAATCGTTGGTGCCGAAGGAGAAGAACTCGGCCGCTTCGGCGATGATATGGGCGCGAAGTGCTGCGCGTGGCAGCTCGATCATGGTGCCGACGAGATAGTCGATCTTCATGCCGGCTTCGGTCATGACGGCACCGGCGACCTCGTCGATCCGCGCCTTGACGTAATCGAGCTCGGAACGCAGACCGACCAGCGGCACCATGATTTCCGGAACCACCGCCGCACCCGTCTCCTTCGCGGCGGCAACCGCCGCCTCGAAGATGGCACGGGCCTGCATCTCGACGATTTCGGGATAGGAAATCGCCAGCCGGCAGCCGCGATGGCCGAGCATGGGGTTGAACTCATGCAGTGCGTCGACCCGCTGGCGCAGGATGGCGGGCTCCATGCCCATGATGCCGGCGACCTCGGCGATCTCCTCGTCCGTCTTCGGCAGGAATTCGTGCAAGGGCGGGTCGAGCAGACGGATGGTCACCGGCAGGCCGTGCATGATGGTGAATAGGCCTGTGAAATCGAGCCGCTGCATCGGCAGGAGCTTGTCGAGGGCGGCGCGGCGCCCTTCCTCGCCTTCCGCAAGGATCATCTCGCGCATCACATGGATACGATCGCCTTCGAAGAACATATGCTCGGTGCGGCAAAGACCGATGCCCTCGGCGCCGAAGGCGCGGGCGGCGCGTGCATCCGCCGGCGTATCGGCATTGGTCCGCACCGTCATGCGTCGCGAGCGGTCGGCCCACTCCATAATGCGGCCGAAATCGCCGGAGAGTTCCGGCTGGATCATCTGCACCTCGCCCTTCAGCACCTGGCCGGCGGAACCGTCGATGGTGATGATGTCACCCTTCTTCAGGGTAATGCCGATGCCGATTAGCTTTTCGTTGCGCATGTCAAGGCGCATGGTGCCGGCGCCGACGACGCAGGGCAGACCCATGCCGCGGGCGACGACCGCCGCATGGCTGGTCATGCCGCCGCGCGTGGTGAGTATCCCCTCGGCGGCATGCATGCCGTGAATATCCTCCGGGCTGGTCTCGATACGCACGAGGATGACCTTGCGGCCCTCCTCCTCGGCAGCGATCGCCTCCTCGGCAGTAAAGACGATTTCGCCCGTGGCCGCCCCCGGCGAAGCTGGAAGGCCGGAGCCGATGACTTCGCGATGGACGCGCGGGTCGATGGTTGGATGCAGGAGCTGGTCAAGCGTCGAGGGCTCGATGCGCGAGACGGCCTCATCCTCGGTGATCACGCCCTCGTCGACCATGTCGACCGCCACCTTCATCGCCGCCTTGGTGGTGCGTTTGCCGGCGCGGGTCTGCAGCATCCAGAGCTTGCCGCGCTCGATGGTGAACTCCAGATCCTGCATGTCGCGGTAATGCGTTTCAAGCTGGGTACAGATGCGGCGGAATTCGGCAAAGGCCTCCGGCATCAGCTTTTCCATCGACGGCCGATCATAGCCGGAAGCGATGCGGGCAGCCTCGGTGATGCTCTGCGGCGTGCGAATGCCGGCGACGACATCTTCGCCTTGTGCATTGACGAGGAATTCGCCGTAAAGCTCCTTCTCGCCGGTCGATGGATTGCGGGTGAAGGCGACGCCGGTCGCCGACGAATTGCCGAGATTGCCGAAAACCATGGCCTGGATATTGACCGCCGTGCCCCAGGCTTCGGGAATATTGTGCAGATGGCGATAGGTGACCGCACGCGGGTTCATCCAGCTGGAAAAGACGGCGCTGACCGCCCCCCAAAGCTGCACTTCCGGTTCCTGCGGAAAGGCCTCGCCGAGTTCCTCTTCGATAACGGTCTTGTAGAGCGAGACCACATGCTGCCATTCGACGGCGGACAGATCGGTATCGAACTCATGGCCGAGACGGGCCTTCTCGTCCTCGAGGATCTCCTCGAAAACCTCGTTGTCGAGACCCATGACGACATCGGCATACATCTGGATGAAGCGGCGGTAGCTGTCCCAGGCAAAGCGGGCATCGCCGGCATCGTGGCCGAGCGCCTGCACCGTGGCATCGTTGAGGCCGAGATTGAGGACGGTATCCATCATGCCGGGCATGGAGGCGCGCCCGCCAGAGCGCACGGAGACGAGCAGCGGCTGCGCGGTATCGCCGAACTTGCGCCCGGTGATCGCTTCCATCTGCTTCAGCCCCTGCATGACCTGCGGTTTCAGCTCATCCGAAACGTTGCGGCCGTTCTTGTAATAGAAAGCGCAGGCATCGCTCACGATCGTCAGGCCGGGCGGAACCGGCAGGCCAAGGCTGCACATCTCGGCAAGATTGGCGCCCTTCCCCCCGAGCCGCTCATAATCCCTAGCGCGACCCTCGGCCTTGCCATCGCCGAATGTATAAACCCACTTGGTCATTTTCCCCCGTCCAACTCCTTAAGCTGAACTTAATTCATTGAGACGGAAAAGAAAATCGACAAATGCGGCAAATTGTTGCGCTGCACAATAAATATCGGTTGTAGTCTGGTTTATCCGCACTTTCTCAAGGATCCGATAGGATTAAATCCTACTCTGTGCTAGAAAAGCTCGATAAGGAGATCGCTATGAGAACGACCCAAGCCCTTAGCATCACACTTCCGTTGGAAATGGCGCAGATGGTGAAAAGCAAGGTTTCGTCCGGCGAATATGCCAGCGAAAGCGAAGTGATCCGCGATGGTCTGCGTGCGCTCGCCGCACGCGACGCCGCTGTCGAAAAATGGCTGCGCGAAGAGGTCGTGCCAACCATCCAGGCACATGACACCGACCCCGGTCGCGGCCTTTCTGTCGAGGAGACCCGGAAACAGCTCCATGCACATATTGATGCGCGAAGCGGACAAAAGACCTCTCGCGCATGAAATATACGGTCGTTTTCGACGTAGATGCACGAGCCGATCTAGCTGAACTCTATGAATATCTGCTGCCCGAAGCGGGCGAACGCGTCGCCCGCGACTATATCGATCGCCTGATTGACTACTGCGCCGCATTCGAGACTTTTCCGGAACGCGGCACGCGCCACGAGGACATCAGCCCTGGCCTTCGCACGGTGGGATATCGCCATAGGGCAACCATCGCCTTTCGGACCAAGGACGACACCGTCACCATCATGCGAATATTCCACGGCGGAAGAGAAATACGATTGACCACCGAGGAGTAGGTCTCAAAGACCGCTAAGCCCCCGGCTCCCGCCGCGCCAATATCTTGTCGATCCGCATGCCGTCGAGATCGATGATCTCGAAATGCCAGCCGTCGAATGTGAAGCTTTCGCCGACGTCCGGCAGATGGCCCAGATGATAGAGCGCAAAGCCCGCGAGCGTGTGGAAGTTGCTGTCTTCTGAGCGATCGCGCAGGCCGAGCCGCTCGAAAGCGTCGTAGGCCGGCATCATGCCTTCCATCAGCAGCGAACCATCCGCGCGCTCGACGACATCCGGGCTCTCGTTTTCCATGTCAGGCAGATCGCCGGCGATGGCCTCCAAGAGGTCCGTCTGCGTGACGATCCCCTCCAGGCTGCCATATTCATCGATGACCATGGCAAGGCGGACAGGCGCGCGCTTGAAGCTTTCCAGCACCTTGAAGACGGCGGTTGCTTCGTGGACGATCAGCGGCTGGCGAATGACCGCCATCGGATCGAGCGGCTTGCCGTTCAGAAGCTGATCGAGGAGATCCTTCTTCAAGACCATGCCGATCGGCTCGTCTATCGATCCGCGGCTGACGAGAAGCTGTTCGAAACGGCTCTCCCGAATGGTTTTTTGTATCTCCTCGGGCGTGTCGTCGGCATCGATCCAATCGATTTCCAGCCGGGGCGTCATGATGTCGGAGACGTCCCGGTCGCCGATGTTGAAAACGCGTTCGACCAGTTCCTGCTGCGCCTGCTCCAAAAGACCGGCTTCCTGGCTTTGGGCGACCAGAAGCTTGATTTCCGCCGGCGAATGCAGCGAGCCTTCGCCGGTGCCCGGCCGCAGACCGAAAAGCCGAAGAACCAGATTGCCGAGGCCATTCAGCACCGTGATCGCCGGGCGAAGCAGGAAGAGGAAGAGGCCGAGCGGCCGCACGACACTCAGCGCCGTACCTTCGCTGCGCTGCAATGCCAGGCTCTTCGGCGCGAGTTCGCCAAGCACGATATGCAAGGCGGTGATGATGATGAAGGAAATCGCAACCGCGACGGCATGCGATCCGGCAGCGGCCCAGGAGCCGGGCAGAAAAGCGAGAAGCGGCTCAAGGAGATGGGCGAGTGCGGGTTCACCGACCCAGCCAAGCGCAAGCGAGGAGATGGTGATGCCAAGCTGCGTGGCCGCAAGATTGGCGTCGAGATTGTCGACCGCCTTTTGCAGCGCCTTGGAGTTCATCCGCCCTTCGGCGACCAGCTCTGTCACGCGGCTGCGTCGCACGGACACGAGAGAAAACTCGGCGGCGACGAAAAATCCATTGGCTGCCACAAGAAACAATACGGCGAGTATTCCGAGGATATCGAAAATACTGCCATCAGACCCAGACATGCTTCCCTTCCGGGCGGTTCAGCGCCACGTATTATTGATCGAAAACAAAACTATCACGCTTTGTAGCTGTACGGCAGCCGAAGCGGCAATTTCTTGTCGATATGGAAACAGTTTTCTCTCTTTCCAGTCGGGAGAATGCGCTTAGGCTATTTCTCGCAGCCGCTCGGCGGTCTGCAGGTCGACGGAGACGAGCTGGGAAACGCCCTGCTCGGCCATGGTGACGCCGAAAAGGCGATCCATGCGCGCCATGGTGATGGGATTATGGGTGATGACCACGAAGCGTGTCTCGGTCGAGGCGGACATCTCATCCATCAGATTGCAATAGCGCTCGACATTGTGGTCGTCGAGCGGCGCGTCCACCTCGTCCAGCACGCAGATCGGCGCGGGATTGGTGAGGAACACGGCGAAGATCAGCGCCATGGCCGTCAACGCCTGCTCACCGCCGGAAAGCAGCGTCATGGTCTGCGGCTTCTTGCCCGGCGGGCGGGCTAAGATTTCGAGGCCCGCTTCCAGCGGATCGTCGGATTCGATCAGTTGCAGTTCGGCCGTGCCGCCGCCGAAGAGATGAGTGAACAGCCGCTGGAATTGCGCGTTGACGACATCGAAAGCGGCAATCAGCCGTTCACGGCCTTCGCGGTTGAGGCTCTGGATCGCGCCGCGCAGCTTACGGATGGCGTCGATAACGTCATCGCGCTCCTTGATCAAGGCCTGTAGCCGTTCGGTCAACTCCTTGCTTTCCTCCTCGGCCCGTAAGTTGACAGCGCCCAGGCGCTCGCGCTCGATCCTCAGCCGCTCCAGCTCACGCTCGATCTCGCGAGGATCGGGAATATCCTGCATCACCGCCAGCCCGGCGAGCCGCAGCGCCTCGTGCGGTTCGACATTGAGCGCCTGGCGGATACGCAGCTCGCTCTCCTGCCGGCGCTCGCGAGCCGACACCAGCCGCTCCTCGACACGACCGCGCTTTTCACGGCTTTCCGCCAGTTCGGACAGGGCCGTCGTCGCTTGCCGGTCGGCGTCGCGCTGCACGATTTCCGCTTCGGCCAGGCGGTCGGCCGCGGCGCGACGGGCCTCCTCGGCCTTTTGCAACTCATTCATCAGCGCGCGGCGCTTGTCGTCGAATTCGTCCGGGGCGAGGTCAAGCTCGGCGGCTTCATCGCGCGCCTCTTCCTCGCGGTCGCGCAGGGTCTGGATATGCTCCTCGGCGCTGGCGGCACGTTGGTGCCAGCCGTCGCGCTCCTGCTGGATCGCCAGGATACGGCGCTGCCGGGCCTCATTTTCCCGGTTCAATCCCTCATGTCGGGCGCGGGCCTCGGCCAGCACGCCGCGATCGGTCGCAACTTCCGCCTGCTGGTCGCGCAGCTTGATATCGATAGCCGTCAGATCGGGCGCGTCTTCCAGTTCAATGCGGGTATTTTCATCCTGCACCGTCACTTCTTCCATCTGCGCCTGCAGCTGGCTGACAGCCTCGGTGATGATATCCCGGCGGCGGATCAGATCGCCGGAGGCGCGTTCGGCCGCAACCAGGGCTTCACGGGCTTCAGCGAGATGGCGAGCCGCAAGGCGGCTGGCATCACGGGCAACAGCCAGGCGGCCTTCCTCTGCCCGGATTGCCTCACCGGCTGCAGCCAGACGCTCTTCAGCCTCATGCAACACATCGCGCGCAAGTTCGGCCTCGGCCTCAAGCTCGGCAAGGCGATTTTTCTGCGCCAGCCGCAGGGCCGCGGCACTGGGCGCATCCGCCCCGGTCACATGCCCGTCCCAACGATAGACGGCGCCTTCCTTGGTCACGAGCCGCTGTCCCGGCTTCAACGCCGGCATGAGACGCAGGGCATCCCCGGCCGCGACAAGGCCGATCTGGCGCAAGCGACGCGTCAGGGCAGCCGGTGCGCCGACATGGGAAATCAGCGGCTTTACGCCTTCCGGCAAGACGGGATCGGCGGTGCCGCTGCCATTGTCCGACCAGTACGCGGGTGCCTGCGGATCCAGCGGCGATTCCAGATCATCACCGAGCGCCGCGCCAATCGCGGTCTCGAAGCCGCGATCGACACGCAGCTCTTCGGCAACCGGCGCGAAGGTGCCGGAGGCGGCGCCCGCTGCCAGCATCTTCGAGATCGTGCGCGCTTCCGTTTCCAGGGCATTCAGCCGCGAGCGGGCCTGATCGGCCGGGGCGCGCGATAGAGCTTCGGTTTCGCGAGCCTTGGCAAGAGCCGTCTCGACGCGCTGGATTGCCGCATCGGCATCGGCAACGACGCCCTCGGCGGTTTCGACCATATCGCGCTTTTCGCCGGGGTCCGGCAGTACGGCCATCTTCTCGTCGATGGCGGACAGCTCACGGTTCGCCTCGTCCATCTGGCGTTCCAGCCGCAGCTTGCGATCGGCAAGATCGCGAATGGCGCGTTCGAGCTGGTTGCGCGCGGCGGCGGCCTCGGCGCGTTCGGCCGTCAGCGCGGTGAAGATGCCTTCGCTATCTGCAAGCTTGGACGCGGCCTCCTCGAAAGCCTCGCGCGTCTCCTCGGCAAGCCGGCCGGAATCCGCAAGGATATCGGCAATATCGGCTTCTTCTGCGTCGAGCTTGGCCAGGATCGCGGCGTTGTCGGCGACAAGACGCTCCTCACGACGGATATCCTCGCCCAGTTGCGCCAGCCGGCGGGTCAGCTCGTCGCGACGGCGCAGGATGCGATTGGCATCTTCTTCCAATTGATTGCGGGCAAACTGCAGCCGTTGCAGCGCGGCTGCGGCCTTTGCCTCGTCGTCACGCAGCTCCGGCAGCTTGAAGCTGGCAATACCTTGCGCCTTCGCCGCCTCCATCTGCAGCTGCGCCTTTTCGGCGACCAGGACGGTTGCTTGGTTGAGGCCGCTGTCGGCCTCCGCTTCCGCCTCCTTGGCCTGCACCCAATGGATATGCAGCAGCATGGCCTCGCGGGCGCGGATATCGGCGGACAGTGTCTTGAAACGGTTGGCCTGACGGGCCTGACGTTTCAGGCTCTCGATCTGGCTTTCGAGCTGCGAGGTCACGTCGTCGAGACGCTCGAGATTGCCTTCGGCGGCGCGCAGGCGCAGCTCCGCTTCATGCCGGCGCGAATGCAGGCCGGAAATGCCGGCCGCCTCTTCGAGAAGCTGGCGGCGGGCCTGGGGCTTCGCCTGGATCAGCTCGCCGATACGCCCCTGGCCGACCATGGACGGCGAGCGCGCGCCGGTCGACGCATCGGCAAACAGCAGCTGCACATCCTTGGCGCGGGCCTCCTTGCCGTTGATGCGATAGAGCGAACCCTGCTCGCGCTCGATACGGCGCGTGACCTGGATTTCATCGCTGTCGTTGAAGGCGGCGGGCGCGGTGCGATCGCTATTGTCGAGATAGAGGCCGACTTCCGCGGTGTTGCGCGCCGGCCGGTTGCCGGAGCCGGAGAAGATCACGTCGTCCATGCCAGAGGCGCGCATGTTCTTGTAGGAATTCTCGCCCATCACCCAGCGCAGCGCCTCGACAAGATTCGACTTGCCGCAGCCGTTCGGGCCGACAACGCCGGTCAAACCGCGCTCGATGACGAATTCCGCTGGTTCCACGAAGGATTTGAAGCCGACGAGACGAAGCCTATTGAACTTCATGGGCCGATCTCCACCCTCCCCTTGAGGGGGAGGGTCGGACCAAAGGTCCGGGGTGGGGTGATCATGTGTGCACCCCAGAGATCATCCTCCGCAAGGAGGAGGCGCAAAAAAGCGGGCGCGCAGGTTTCCCCACCGCCCGCCATTTGCAAAATGCGCGGGTCAGAGAAGGCTGTCGATAAGCTTCGACATGGCACCAACCGACATGTCTCCTGCGTAACGCTTGCCGTTGATCAGGAAGGTCGGTGTCGCATTGACGCCGAAATCCTTGGCTGCACGTTCCCTAACTGAGTTGACATCATCCAGAAGCTTCTGGTTCGTCAAGCACTTCGTAAAGCTATCCTCAGTAAAACCTGCAAGTTTCGACATTTGCAGCAGTGCGGCACGGCCATCGACGTCAGGCGAAGCCCAGGCGATCTGCTGTTTGAACAGCATTTCGACCATCGGCATGTACTGTTCCTGCGGCGCGCAACGGGCCAGCATGAAGGCGGCAGCAGCGCGCGGATCGAACGGGAATTCGCGGATGACGAAGCGAACCTTGCCGGTATCGATGTACTTCTGCTTGATGGCGTCGAAGGTGGTGACGGCGAAATGCGCGCAGTGCGGGCAGGTCAGCGACATGTATTCGACGATCTTGACTGGAGCATCTTCCTTGCCGAGCGCGATTTCCGGCAGGGAGCCGGGCTTCAGCACTTCGTTCATGTCGACGCTGCCATCGGCCGTGGGAATTTCATCCTCTGGCGTGGAGGCCGTGCTGGTCGTCTCCTGCGCGCCACCAGCCGTCGTGGCGTTGGCGGCGGATGCGGTGTCGGCAAAGGCAGCGAACGCTACCGAGAGGGCCGCAACGGCACTGCCGCCCAGCAGGTGGCGTTTGGTCAAGAGCATGTCGGACATCGGCATAGAGTCACCCGTCGTTTAGGAGGTCTGTGAATGGTCCATTGCGATATAACGGCTGGTTGCCGCTAACAAGGCACGGTTGACCAACTTTCTTCAAAGAATTGTGACCTGGAGAAGACGGAGAGATTAAATTATCGTCAGAATTGCATGGGGATGGCGATTGAAGCGGTTTATCTTCCTCGCTTCCAGACCATCGCCGTGCCTAGTCTCTGGATTGCAGCCCGCAGCTTGTCGTCCTCGATACCATCCATCATTCCCTCCAGCTTGCGGGCCGCCTCGCCCTTCAGCGGTGGCGGAGTGCGGGAGCGTCTTGAGGCAACCGAGACAGGCTTCTGGACGATACGGATCTGGCTGACGGCGTGGAAGCCGAAGAAGCCGTTGATGCGCTGGATGAGTTCACCCTGGGCATGGGTCAGGAACAGGGCGCGGGCGCCTTCGCAGGCGATGGTCAGCACGCCGGGCTGATAGCGGCCCTCCTCGCCCGAGCCTACACGCTTGGCCCAGGCAATCTTTTCAGGCCGCGTGCATTCGGCGAAATCCTCGCCGGCGATCTCATCCCAGGATCCGAGCAGCGCCGTATTGATACCGGCACGCTTCGCCAGCACCGGATCGATGATGCCGTTGGTCAGCTCGGAAATCTGCTTTTCGCCTTTTCGGGGATAACTCATATGATTAGCGGTCCGGAACCTCGTTTGCGCGATCGGGACCTTGATCGTCCGACGCAGCTTGGCCAAGTATAGAGCACTTCCCCTCGATGCGGCAAATCATGACGATGACTTCTCAATTCCCGACGGCCGCATCCCTGCTTGCCTGGTACGACCGCCATCACCGTGACCTGCCCTGGCGGATCTCGCCGCCGATGGCGGCGCGGGGCATCCGGCCCGATCCCTATCATATCTGGCTGTCTGAGGTGATGCTGCAGCAGACCACCGTGCCGGCGGTCAAAGCCTATTTCGCCAAGTTCCTCGAGCGCTGGCCGACAGTCGGCGATCTGGCAGCAGCGCCCACCGACGATGTCATGGCCGCCTGGGCTGGCCTTGGCTATTACGCCCGCGCCCGTAACCTGAAGAAATGCGCGGAAGCCGTGGCGGCGGAGCATGGTGGGCGATTTCCCGACACCGAGGACGGGCTGCGGGCCTTGCCGGGGATCGGCGATTACACAGCCGCAGCAGTCGCGGCCATCGCTTTTAACCGGCAGGCGGCGGTCATGGACGGCAATGTCGAGCGCGTCATCTCCAGGCTCTATGCCATCTCGACACCCCTACCCGCCGGCAAGCCCCTGATGAAGCAGAAGGTGGCGTTGCTGACTCCCGCCGACCGCCCAGGCGACTTCGCGCAGGCGATGATGGATCTGGGTGCGACGATCTGTACGCCGAAGCGGCCGGCCTGTGCGCTCTGTCCTTTCAACAACGCCTGCGAGGCGCTGGCCTCGCATGATCCGGAACATTTTCCGGTGAAGGCGGCGAAGAAGGAAAAACCTGTGCGGCAGGGAGCCGCTTTCGTGGCGGTCAATGGCGACGGTGAGATCTATCTGCGCCGGCGCATTGCCAGCGGCCTGCTCGGCGGCATGACCGAAGTGCCGACCACCGGCTGGACGGCGCGGATCGACGGCGAAACCAGTACCGATGCTGCCCCCTTCCCGGCCGATTGGCAGGCAGCGGGGACCGTGACGCATGTCTTCACCCACTTCGAACTGCGGCTGTCGATCTATCGCGCTCAAGTGGCGGCGGGCGCCAACCGCAATGACGGATGGTGGGAACCGGTTACAAATCTTGAAGCGCAGGCCCTGCCGACCGTCATGAAAAAAGCGATCACCCAGGCTATTCCTCTCGCGTTTAGCAAAGCCAGCGCCTAACCATCAGGAAATCATTCATGACGACGGAAATCCGGCACATTGTCTTCGATATCGGCAAGGTTCTCATTCACTACGATCCGAATATTCCCTACAGCCGTATCATTCCCGACAAGACGGAGCGTGACTGGTTCCTCACCAATGTCTGCACCCACGAATGGAACATCGAGCAGGATCGCGGCCGCACCTGGGAAGAGGCAGAGGCGCTGCTAATTGCCGAGCATCCGGAGCGCGAAGAGCAGATCCGCGCCTTCCGCAAGCATTGGCACGAGATGGTGCCGCATGCCTATGATGACAGCATTGCGATCTTCGAAGGATTGATCGCGGAAGGCCGCGATGTCACCATGCTGACCAATTTCGCATCCGACACGTTTCGGGAGGCGCAGGCGCGCTTCGATTTCCTCAACAAGCCGCGCGGCGTTACCGTGTCCGGCGATATCGGTCTGATCAAGCCGGATGTCGCGATCTATGAGAGGCATGTGAAGAGTTTCGGCCTCGATCCCGCGTCGACGATCTTCATTGACGATTCGCTCGCCAACGTCGAAGGCGCCAAGGCGGCCGGCTGGCATGCAGTTCATTTCACCGGCGCTGCGAAGCTGCGCAGCGATCTCGCCGCCTACGGCATTAAGGTTTGAGCCCATGATTTTCGACCCGGCAGAACGCATCACCCTGTTTCACGACGCCATCAACAGGCTCGACTACGCGACGATCGAGAATTTCTTCGCGGAAAACGCCACCTACGTCTCGAACGGCGTCGGCAGCCTTGCCGGCCGCGAGGCGATCATGGAGGCCTTCCGCGGCTATTTCGACACCTATCCCGATCAGACAGCCTCCAATTCATTGGTGGAAACGCTGACGCCGCTGTCCGGTCGCTCCGTCTGGTCCGTGCGAGCGACAAACAGCAAGACCGGCAAGCCGCTTATTCGCGAGGGCGAAGAGACGATCACCTTCGACGAGGATGGCCGTGTCGTCCGGGTCGATGTGACGGATTATCAGGAATTCTGAGCCGCCAACCTCAAAAAATAACGCCCAGGGTTTTGGCCCTGGGCGTTTCGCCTTCCTCCCTAACTGGAGGTACAAGACAGAGAAAGGCGAGTGTGCGGAATGGGCAGCAGTGCGATCCCGAAAACCGTGGGGCGGTTTTGGAACGGGATCGTGCCGGTCAGATGAGTGGGATTACCCCACCTTCCCTATATCATTGCGGATGATCGCCCGGAGTTCGTCGATCGGGCGCAGGGACTGCCCGTCGTCGAAGTGCCAGAATGTCCATCCGTTGCATGCATCAAGGCCCTGGACTTTCGCGCCGAGGCGATGAATGGAGCCGGCCTCGCCGCCGGCAGCAACCGTGCCATCGGCGCGAACGATGGCGCTATGGCGGCGCCGTGCATCCGTCAGCACCTGGCCGGGCTTGATCAGACCGCTTTCAACGAGCACATTGAAGGCAACGCGGGCTTCAGCCTTCTTGCCGGTCATCACCGTCAGCTCCGCCTTGCCGAGCGGTTCGACGGAGGCAATGCGGGCGCTGGCCGCATCGATGTAATCCTGCTCGCGCTCGATACCAACGAAGTGACGGCCGAGACGCTTGGCGACGGCGCCGGTGGTGCCGGAGCCGAAGAACGGATCGAGAATGATGTCGCCCGGCTTGGACGAGGCCATGATGACACGCGCCAGCAGGGCTTCCGGCTTCTGCGTCGGATGTACTTTCTTGCCGTCGTCACCCTTCAGGCGCTCGCCGCCGTTGCAGATCGGGAACAGCCAATCCGAGCGCATCTGCACATCGTCATTGGCGGCCTTCATGGCGTCGTAGTTGAAGGTGTAGCCCTTGGTCTTGGCGTTCGGGCTCGCCCAGATCATCGTCTCATGGGCGTTCTGGAAACGACGGCCCTTGAAATTCGGCATCGGGTTGGTCTTGCGCCAAACGATGTCGTTCAGGATCCAGAAGTTCAGATCCTGCATCGTCGCGCCGACGCGGAAAATGTTGTGATAGGAGCCGATGACCCAGATGGTGCCAGTCGGCTTCAAAACGCGGCGGCAGGCCAGCAGCCAGGCGCGGGTGAAGGCATCATAGGCTTCGAAGGAAGCGAACTGATCCCACTCGTCATCGACGGCGTCGACCAGCGACTGGTCGGGACGGTGCAATGTGCCGCCAAGCTGGAGATTGTAGGGTGGGTCGGCGAAGATAACATCGACGGAATGCGTGGGCAGTGCTTCAAGAGCCGCCACGCAATCGCCCTTGATGATCGTGTCGACCCAAGAGCCCGGCGTTGCGGAAGTTCTAAGGTCGGCAAGCGGGAAAACTGACGCCATGTGATACTCGCTGTTACACTGAATCGTTACGCTTAACTGAGTGTTATGGTTACCTAACTTGGTTACCAAAGGCTAAAGCGGGTCTCACATTTCACGATTTCCCGGAAATAAGTCTGTCTTCAGTCGTCGCCAGGCTCCACCGTTCTGGATCCATCATGCACCATCAGGCTATCGGCCGGCGCCTCGTCCCGTTCGTTCATCCCGTAATCGCGCACCACATGCGCGATGCGCAGGCGGTAATCGGCGAAGACCGTCCCTCGCCCGGCCTTTTGCGCGGCGCGATGGGCTTCACGATTGCGCCATTCCTTCACCGCCGCCTCGTCGCGCCAGAAGGACAGCGACAGGATCTTGCCGCGCGAACTAAGGCTCTCGAAGCGTTCGATGGAGATGAAACCGTCGATCGTCTCGAGTTCGGCGCGTAGCTTGCCGGCAAGATCGAGATAGTGATGACGTTCGCCGAGATAGGGAACGACCTCGAAGATGACGGCGATCACGGCGCCACCTTCGGACCATGCGGCAACGATACGTTTTTCAGGAAGACACGGTCTTCCTTGACGAAGAGACGTTCACGGCGCGCAAAATCGAAGTTCGCCTGACCGAGCGGGTCGGCAGCGAGACGGGTGCGATAGGCCTCATAGGCGGCCAGGCTCTCGATATTGTAGACGCCGTAAGCCGTCGTCGCAGACCCCTCGTGCGGAGCGAAATAGCCGATGAGATCGACACCGTTGCGCGGTATAACCTGGCCCCAGGCCCGGGCATATTCGGCGAAGGCATCTTTTTTGAACGGGTCGATTTCGTAGCGGATGAAACAGGTGATCATGGTTTTCTCCTTCGTTAACGGAGATGTTTTCGCACATTGCCTGACGTCGATGCTTCGGTTACGATCGAAGTATGAAGGAAGGTCCTGACATAGCGCAGATTGGCGCACTCATCGGCGACCCGGCGCGGGCGAATATGCTCACCGCGCTGATGGATGGCCGCGCGCTGACGGCAACGGAGTTGGCGGCGGCCGGCGGTATTACGGTGCAGACAGCGAGCACGCATCTGTCGAAGCTCGAAGCCGGCGGGCTGCTGGCGCAGCGCAAGCAGGGCCGGCACCGCTATTTCGCACTGGCCGACGACAGCGTCGGCAAGCTTCTCGAGAGTATCATGGGCTTTGCCGCCACGCGAGGGCACCTGCGCTATCGCCCCGGCCCGAAGGAACCGGCACTGCGCAAGGCGCGCATCTGCTACGATCATCTGGCCGGCGATTACGGCGTACGCATGCTCGACAGCCTGATTGCGGCCGGCGCGATCTCGGCGGTCGATGAGAGCTTGAGGCTGACGGAACGCGGCGAAACGCATCTCACCTCGATCGGCATAGATGTGACGGGATTGCGTTCGACACGCCGCCCGCTCTGCCGCTTCTGTCTCGACTGGAGCGAGCGCCGCGCCCATCTTGCCGGCAGCCTCGGCAAGGCGCTGCTATCCAGCTTCTTCGACAAGGGTTGGGCGCACCGAATGGAAGACAGCCGCTCAATCCTGTTCACCTCGGAAGGCGAGCGGCGCTTCCTGGCGCTGTTTCCCCTTGAAACCGGGCGCAACGCCAGGGAACTGGAAAGCGCGGATTAAAACTATCGGCAAACCGTCCGGCGCTAGGGCGTGAACATACCAAAATCGTGAATGACTGAGAGCCGACATTGGCCAGCTTCGGGTTCCACGGTGCAAAGCAGCGGTGTATCATCCCCTCGCTCGAAGGGAGAGATCGATGGACAGGCTCGCCGGCAAGATTGATGCGGTCTTTGCCGATATGGACGTGCCGCAGCATCCGGGCGCAGCACTCCTCGTTATCGATCATGACGAGATCACCTACAGCAAGTGTTATGGCCTTGCCGATCTGGAAACCCAGCGGCCGATTACAACGGACACGTCGTTTTATCTGGGCTCGATCTCCAAACAGTTCACCGCCATGGCGATCATGCTGCTGGCTGAGGACGGGAGACTAAACTACGAAGATTGCCTGCCAGCCTATTTCCCGCAGCTTCCATTATGGAGCGCGGAAATCTCCATTCGCCATTTGCTGAATCACACGGCGGGGCTGCCGGGATATATGGAGTTCTTCAGCTCCAACGCAGGGATCCCCGAATGGACCCGCGATGTCACCGGCGTCACCAATGAGGCCGTACTCGAACGAACCATCGGCCTAGCAGGACTGGAGTTCCCCGTCGGCACGCAGTACGCCTATAGCGGCGTGGGCTATACGCTGCTGGCGATGATCGTAGCGATTGTCTCCGGTCAATCCTTTGCCGAATTCCTGCAAGCCAAGGTTTTCGATCCGCTTGGCATGAAGCATACCGTCGTCTACGATGCGTCCCGTCCCACGCGTCACAAGCTGGCGCATGGCTATTGGAAAGACGAGGGTCAATTCCAGCGGTGGGACTACCCCCTGCTGACAGCGGGCGACGGCGGTCTCTTCTCCACGCTCGATGATCTGTTTCTCTGGGATCAGGCCTTGAATACCGAATGTCTCGTCCCGAAAGCGGTACTGGAGCAAGCCTTTACCTCCGGCGCAACCAATGACGGCGCACCGGTTGGCTACGGCTTCGGCTGGATCACGAATGTCCTTCCATACTGTAACGCCTCCGAGCGCGAACAACTGCTGGCACTTGGCGGAACTGATCTTCGCCACGTCGCGCACGGAGGCAGTTGCGTCGCCTACAACAACTACATAATCCGCCTTCTTGATACCCAGCGCACGATCATCGTCCTAACCAACCACATGGGCGTTCCAGGCCCACGGATACGGGCGCACAAGGTCGTGGAAATCCTCTTCGGCTATTGAGAAGGAAACGCCCGTTGGGCTTATGGCTTCACGTAGTTTGACCCACCAGCACGCCTTTGAAACTGTCCGCGGCGATACGGCTGCAAAGCCCCGTCCATTCGCAGCCGAGACAGGCATGGCGAATGTCTCCGCTGGCAAAATTCCGTCGCAGTTTGGCGAGAAGACTGGCATCGGGAACGACGACCGAGCCGGGCGCGAGTTCTTCGCCCAGCAGCGCGACCACATCCGCCAGGGCGGCGGCGTCGCGCTCGATCACGGAATCCTTGAAACAATGCGGCTCCTTCTCGTCGAGAAGCGGCGCGCAGATGTCGTCTGGGCCGGAGACGAGTTTGATCTCTTCTCCGGCCGTCAAACGCTCGGCTATGCGGCGATAGTTGGCGGTGAAGGCCGGCGTATAGCCTTCACCGACGAAGGTCAGCATGCAGAGCAGATGATGGGCACGAAGCCGGATGGTCAATTCAGGCGCGCCTTGCCGCCATAGAGCTTCACACCCTTGAGTACGGCGGCAGCCAGCGCTGACTTCAGGACGGCACCGAGAATGAAGGGGGCAATACCGAGGAGCCAGCCCTTTTCCGCGCCGATCAGCATGGCGAGCCAGGCGCCACCGATCGCCAGGCCAAGGGCGTTGCCGGCAAGATGCGCTGTAAAGCTGCGCACGACGCGATCACCGCTCCAGCCACGCTCGGCAAGCCAGCCAACCAGCGCGCCCATGATCGGAAAGGAGACGAGATAGCCGGCCGTCGGCCCCATGAAGGGGGCAATGCCGCCGGCGCCGCCGGCGAGAACTGGGAAACCGATCATCGCCTCGCCCAGCCAGGCAAGAATGGTGAGCGTGCCAAGACGCCAGCCATAGAGTGCGCCGATCATGGTGACCGCAAAGGTCTGCATGGTGATCGGCACCGGCACCATCGGCACCGAGATCCACGAAGCAAGCGTCAGCATCAGCGTGCCCGCAAGAACGAAAATTGCCTTGACGATCAGCGACCGACCGCCGAGGCGCAGCGGATCGAAGGTGGTCTCTTCATGATGATGCAACAGGGACATATGGCTCTCCTTTTAAAACTATAGATAATTTTTGAGTCTCATCTATTTTTATGAAGAAAATTGGAGCGCGATGCAAGAGGCAGCCGGGTGCAATCCTCCTTTCCACCGCAAAGGTAGGCGAAAGGCCACTGCTGAATTATCTATAATTTGCGCGGAGAGCTATCCGACAATCGCAAATGCTTCGCGCGTCACCCCGGAAGGTGTCCGAACCGGTGCCCGGCCGATCCACTGCACATGTTTCTGCAGGATAGACGCAGCCTCCTCCGTCCGCCCCTGGCGCAGGGCAAAAAGGATAGCGCGATGGTCATGGTCGGTGCGCTTTTCCCAGCCCGATTGCCATGCGGAAAAGAGGAAGCGGGCGCTGGCGGCATGCAGATCATCGATCGAGGCGAGTAGCCGCGCCATATCACAGGGAGCCAGGATCAAACGGTGGAAACGGCGATTCGCTTCTTCCCAGGCGCGAACATCGGCGGCGGCATCCCCTTCCCGCGTCGCCTCCTCGGCGGCATCAAGAATGGCCGGCGTTAGATGCTGCGCCGCGTGCTTGAGCGCCAGGCTTTCGAGCGCCGCCCGCATTTCGGCGACTTCACGGACTTCCTTGAGATCGAAAGAAGCGACGCGAACGCCGCGACGGGGCTCACTGATCGCCAAACCCTGCGCCTCCAGGCGCCGGAACGCCTCACGCACTGGCACATGGCTAGCGCCGAACTCCTCGGCGATATGATCCTGCCGCAGCCGCGCATCGGGCGCGATCTCGCCGCGGATGATGCGGTCGGCAAGCACCCGGCTGATACGGCTGGCAATCGTGTCGTCGCGCTCTTTGGCCATGGCTGATCCTTAAAGGCGGGATTGCCGATTGTCGAGCACTCAAGGACCCTTTCCGCCAGCGCAGTCCAGCCATGCCCGCCGAACGGTTGAGCTTTGCCGGCGCATCGTGTAAAGCCGCACGATCCCATTTCAGAGCATGCCCCGAAGGCCGTGGACGGCTTTCGGACAAGGCGATGCCCGATCCAGCGCCCTCTTCAAAGGCAGAATATCCTCATGAGCAATGGCTTCGACCTCATCATCTTCGACTGCGACGGCGTTCTGGTCGATTCGGAAATCATCGCGGCGGAAGTCGAATCCAAGCTGCTGACGGACGCCGGCTATCCAATCAGCACCGAGGAAATGGGCGAGCGCTTCGCCGGCATGACCTGGCAGAACATCCTGTTCCAGGTTGAGCGCGAGGCGAGCATCCCGCTCTCCGCATCGCTCCTCGATAAGTCCGAGAAGCTGCTCGATCTGAAGCTCGCCAGCGACGTCAAGGCTATCCCCGGCGTACCGCTTGCCCTGTCGCGCCTGCCGATGCCGCGCTGCATCTGCTCGAATTCCAGCTCGGCGCGCCTCAACATGATGCTCACCAAGGTCGGCTACAAGGAGCTGTTCGCGCCGCACATCTATTCCGCCAAGGATCTCGGCGCCGATCGCGTCAAGCCGAAGCCGGATATCTTCCTGCATGGCGCCAAGCAAATGAATGTCTCGCCGGCCAACACAATCGTCGTCGAAGATTCCGTTCACGGCGTCCAGGCGGCGCGGGCCGCCGGCATGCGCGTCATCGGCTTTACCGGGGCATCACACACCTACCCGTCGCACGCCGACAAGCTGACGGATGCGGGCGCCGAAACGGTCATCGCCCGGATGGTTGACCTTCCGGGCGTGGTAATGGCTTTGGCGGAATGGGACGGAGTTCTGTAAGGCAGCAGGCAATAGTTTCAGCCTACTGCCTTGCTGCTTGAACGCTTAGTTTGTCGCTGCGTGCTTCCTGCGAGCCGGCTTCTCGGCCTTTGCTGGCTTCTGCGGACCTTGATCGAAGCTGAGCTGGACAATGGTGAAGCCGCCCGAACCACCGGCGACCTTGATGTCGTTTGCGGTGAACAGGAATTGCGTGGTCGTCTCGCCCGGCGGGATTTCGGCGGTGAAGTTAATGGTCTTGTCGTAGAGCGCCGTGTTGTTGTCCATGACGGCGACATGCACCGGCAGGGTGACCGTGCCGGAACTACCCATCGGGCCGGCGACAAGACGCCCTTGGGCGGCAATGTTGATGCCAAGGCTGGTGCCATCGCTCGTGCACTGGCGCGTCGCCTGGGCGAGCGATGCCTGATAGGTCAACTGGTTCGGATCGTCCTTGGCGCCCTTGGCATAGGTGCGATAGGTGGATGCCTCGTCGCGGATCACCACTTGCGGGCATTTGCCGGCGATATAGGCCTGACCGCCGGTGACCGGCTGGGCAGAGCCAGCAGCTCCCGCCGCAGGCGCCACCGTCACATCCGTCGCGGGCTGCTTGTCGCCGCCACCGCCGAAACCGAGAGAACTGCAACCTGCCAGCAATGCCAGAAGCGAAGCGGAGAAAAGACGACGCGAAACCCTGCCAAACACTATAATTCCACCCTCTGCATATAATTTACATTATCGGCCTGCAGCCTGTTCGACGGGCCTTTTATGACACTTGGCGATGGTCTATACCAGCGACGCAGCGAAAAATCGATTGGGTAGACACCGTTTTGGCTCACTTTTCGACGTCGACAGATTGGCGAAAGCCGCCGCCCTCCGGAAGCCACCGGACGGACATTGCGCAAACGCGAAAACCACGCGGCTGATCCGACGCAAAAAGACGGACGGCCATCGCTTCGTTCTTCTACTCTCTCAACCCATCACTCAGGCAATTTTGCGACCAAAGGAATTCTATACCGTGGACTATATCTCAACGCGGGGAGAAGCCCCTGCCCTTGGCTTCTGCGACGCTCTTCTGGCCGGCCTTGCTCGTGATGGCGGGCTCTATGTTCCCCGGCAATGGCCGAGCCTGACGAAAAAAGAGATTCGCGCCTTCCGCGGCAAGAGCTACCAGGAGGTCGCCTTCGCGGTGCTGTCGCCCTTCACCAATGGCGAAATCCCCGATGACGTCTTCCGCGGCATGATCGATGAGGCCTATGCCACCTTCCGTCACCCGGCCGTCGCCCCGCTGGTGCAGACCGGTCCGAACAGCTTCGTCATGGAGCTGTTCCACGGCACGACGCTCGCCTTCAAGGATGTCGCCATGCAGCTGCTCGCGCGACTGATGGACTATGCGCTGGAAAAGCGCGGGCAACGGGCGACCATCGTCGGTGCGACCTCGGGCGACACGGGCGGCGCTGCGATCGATGCCTTTGCCGGACGCGACCGCACGGACATCTTCATTCTCTTCCCCAACGGCAAGGTCTCGCCGGTGCAGCAGCGGCAGATGACGACCTCGACGGCCGCCAACGTGCATGCGCTGGCGATCAACGGCAATTTCGACGATTGCCAGAACCTTGTCAAAGCGATGTTCAACGACAAGGCTTTCCGCGACGGCGTCAGGCTGTCCGGCGTCAATTCGATCAACTGGGCACGCATCATGGCGCAGGTGGTCTATTACTTCACCACCGCCGTCGCGCTCGGCGGGCCGGACCGGAAGATTTCCTTCACTGTCCCCACAGGTAATTTCGGCGATATCTTCGCCGGCTATGTCGCCAAGCGCATGGGTCTGCCGATCGACCGGCTGGTGATCGCGACCAATGAAAACGATATCCTCGCCCGCACGCTGAAGACCGGGCGCTACGAGATGCGCGCGGTCAAGTCGACCACGGCGCCGTCGATGGACATCCAAATCTCCTCCAATTTCGAACGGCTATTGTTCGAAGCCCATGGCCGCGATGCATCGAAGGTGCGCGCCGCGATGGAAAGCCTGAAACAATCGAACGGTTTCGCGATCGGCGAAGACGCACTGAAGTTCATCAAGAAGGACTTCCGGGCCGGCCGTGCCAGCGAAAAGCAGGTGGCCGCGACAATCCGCAAAACCCTCGACGACACCGGATATCTCATCGACCCGCACACCGCCATTGGCGTCTTCGTGGCGGAAAAGAATGAGAAACCAACGAGTCCCATGGTGACGCTTGCAACCGCGCACCCGGCAAAATTCCCCGCCGCAGTAAAATCGGCATGTGGTATTGACCCGGCGCTTCCGACGTGGCTTGCTGGACTGATGAACAGGGAGGAGCGTTTCGACGTCCTCGATCCGGAGCTTAAAGCCGTTGAAACTTTCATCGGCAACCATACTCGGGCCGGGGAATGATAAACGCAGAAAGACAAGCGATGACAGTGGAGTGCACCCGGCTTGCGTCCGGGTTGACAGTAGCGACCCAAACGATGCCACATCTGGAAAGCGTGGCGCTTGGCGTTTGGATCAAATCGGGTTCGCGTAACGAAACCGAGGCGGAGCACGGCATCGCCCATCTGCTCGAACACATGGCGTTCAAGGGCACTGCCCGCCGCTCCGCGCGGCAGATCGCCGAGGAAATCGAGAATGTCGGCGGCGAAGTCAACGCCGCCACCTCCACCGAGACGACCTCCTATTATGCCCGCGTGTTGCGGGACGATGTGCCGCTCGCCGTCGATATCCTTGCCGATATTCTGACCGAGTCCGCCTTCGACGAAGAGGAACTGGCCCGCGAAAAACAGGTCATTCTTCAGGAAATCAACGCGGCGAACGACACGCCCGACGACGTGGTCTTCGACAAGTTTTCCGAAGTCGCTTATCGTGGCCAGACGCTTGGACGCGCCATCCTCGGCACGCCGGAAACCGTCGTTTCCTTCTCGCCCGCACAGATTCGCGGCTATCTCGACCGCAACTACACGACCGACCGCATGTTCGTGGTGGCCGCCGGTGCCGTGGACCATGACAGCTTCGTGCGCCAGGTCGAGGAGCGTTTTTCCAGCCTGCCGACCAAACCGTCCGCTCCGCCCATCATTGAGCCGGCCCGCTATATCGGCGGCAATATCCGCGAGACGCGCGACCTGATGGATGCGCAGATCCTGCTCGGCTTCGAGGGCCGCGCTTACCACACGCGCGATTTCTACTGTTCGCAGATCCTTGCCAATGTGCTTGGCGGCGGCATGTCCTCGCGGCTGTTCCAGGAAGTGCGCGAGCTTCGCGGTCTCTGCTATTCCGTCTATGCCTTCCATTGGGGCTTTTCCGACACCGGCATCTTCGGCATCCATGCCGCCACCGGCGGCGAAAACCTGCCGGAACTGGTGCCGGTCATCGTCGACGAACTGCACAAAGCCTCCCACAAGATCGAGCAGCAGGAAATCGAGCGCGCCCGCGCCCAGATCCGCGCGCAGTTGCTGATGGGTCAGGAAAGCCCGGCAGCCCGCGCAGGTCAGGTCGCCCGGCAGATGATGCTCTATGGCCGGCCGATCCCGAACCAGGAGATGCAGGAGCGTCTGCAGGGCATTACCATCGAACGCCTGACGGACCTTGCCGGCCGCCTGTTCTTCGATACTGTGCCGACGCTGTCGGCGATCGGACCGCTGGAGCAGCTGGCGCCGATGGAAGACATCGTCACGTCGCTGTCTTCATCGACCCCCGCCTCCAAAAGCGCGAGCGGCTAAAACCCGCTTCGCGTGCCGATCGGATCAATTCTCGGGGGAGTGTTGGGCGGAATGCAAAAATCGGTCTTTCGGTTTCTGTCACGTCATCCGGACGCGGTTGAACTTGAAGACGCGACCTATGTGCTGCGCCTGCCGCGTTATTCTGATTTTAACCAATGGCACAGGCTGAGAGCCGAGAGCCGCCGTTTTCTGGAGCCCTGGGAGCCGACCTGGCGCCACGATGAGCTGACTGAAGGCGCTTATCGGGCCAGAGTCATTCGGGGAAAACAGGAATACAGCTCCGGCCAGGCCATTCCTCTTTTCGTTTTCCTTAAGGAAAACAGCACATTACTTGGCGGCATCACGATTGGCTATATTCGCCGGGGTGCCGCGCAAAGCTGCATGATCGGATATTGGATGGGCGAGCGTCATTCCGGTCAGGGCCATATGTTCGCCGCACTTCGGTTGGTTATACCCTATATCTTTTCCGGACTTGAGTTGCACCGTATTGAAGCAGCCTGTATTCCGGATAACGAGCGTAGCATACGGCTTTTAGAAAAGGCCGGTTTCCAACGGGAAGGTCATTTGCGCGGTTATCTCAAAATCAACGGTCAGTGGCGTGATCACGTGATGTTTTCCCGGTTGGTGTCCGACACCGACTTGAACGGAAACTCCGTCAAGCGATGACCGCCGCGCTCAAGCCATCCTTGCCGGTGACCAAATGGCCGTCCGCGATCCTCGCGGCCCTTGCGGCTACTATTCTGTTTTTCCTGGCCGGCATGGCGCAGGCGGCCGAGCCTGTGAAGATTTCGCGCGACGACACCGCGCTGGACCTCACCGCGACGACGGAGATCTACACCAACCAGGGCGAGGCCTTTCAGGTCTCCACGGCCGCCGGCGCCGACGGTATTCGTCGCCGAATCGAGGTACGCTCCTCTTCACCCAACCATCAGGGCGACTGGGCCGTCTTCGCGCTCGCCAATGTCTCGGAAGAGCAGCTTGAGCGCGTCATCGTCGCCCCCCACTTCCGTCTGGTAAATTCGAAGATGTTCTGGCCGGATCTCGGCTCGCAACGCATCGTCGCGATCACACCGAGCGAAGGCTTCGCGCTGGACCGTCAGCCGAGCGACGAGGCCGATGTCTTCCGCATCACGCTGAACCCGGGCGCTGTCGTCACCTTCGTCGCCGAGCTTTCCTCGCCGAACCTGCCGCAGCTCTATCTCTGGGAGCCGAACGCCTACAAGGATACGGTCAACGCCTTCACGCTCTATCGCGGCATCGTGCTCGGCATTGCCGGCCTGCTGGCGGTGTTCCTGACCATTCTCTTCGTCGTCAAGGGCACCTCGATGCTGCCGGCGACGGCCGCACTTGCGTGGGCGGTGCTCGGGTATATCTGCGTCGACTTCGGCTTCCTCGGCAAACTCATCAGCATTACCTCCAGCGATCAGCGAATATGGCGCGCCTGTGCGGAGGTGGCGCTCGCGTCGAGCCTGGTGATCTTCCTGTTCACCTATCTGAACCTCAATCGTTGGCATGCCCATCTGGGCTACGTGACGCTCGCTTGGATTCTCGGTCTCGCCTTGCTTTTCGGCGTGGCGATCTACGATCCGTCGATCGCGTCCGGCATCGCGCGCCTGTCGCTGGCGCTGACGGCGACGGCGGGCCTGCTGCTGATCATCTATCTCGGCTTCAGCCGTTACGATCGCGCCATTCTGCTGGTGCCCGCCTGGGCTCTGATCCTGGTTTGGCTGTTCGGCGGCTGGATGACGATCACCGGCAAGCTCGACAACGACATCATTCAGCCGGCGCTCGGCGGCGGCCTCGTGCTGATCGTGCTCCTGATCGGCTTCACCGTGATGCAGCATGCCTTTGCCGGCGGCGCGTTCCAGCAGGGCCTGTTCTCCGATCTCGAGCGGCAATCGCTGGCGCTGACCGGCTCCGGCGACACCGTCTGGGACTGGGATGTGGCGCGCGACCGCGTCGTAACGACACCGGATATCTCGACGAAGCTTGGCCTGTCGCCCGGAACCATGCATGGCGCGGCGCGCAACTGGCTGCCGCGGCTGCATCCCGACGATCGCGACCGTTTCCGTGCCACGCTCGATGTGCTTCTCGAACATCGCCGCGGCCGGCTGAATCATGAATTCCGCATTCGTGCCGAAGACGGGCATTTCCATTGGCTGTCGATCCGCGCACGGCCGGTACTCGGTTCGAACGGCGAAATTATCCGCTGCGTCGGCACCATCGTCGATGTCACCGAGCAGAAGAACTCGATCGAGCGGCTGCTGCACGATGCGTTGCACGACAATCTGACCGGCCTTCCGAACCGTCAGGTCTTCCTCGACCGCCTGCAGGCCGTGCTCACTTTGGCGCCGGAAGGCAATCAGCTTCGCCCGACGGTGATGGTGATCGACATCGACCGCTACAAGCTGGTCAACGATACGCTCGGCGTTGCGGCGGGCGATAATATCCTGATTGCCCTGACCCGGCGCCTGCGCCGCCTTATGAAGCCGCAGGATACGCTGGCACGGCTCTCCGGCGACCAGTTCGGCCTCATCCTGGTGTCAGAGCGCGATCCGGCCAAGGTCGCCGATTTCGCCGATGCGATCAGCAAGGCGATCATGGTGCCTATCAACTTTGCCAATCGCGAGATCATTCTGACGGCATCGATCGGCCTGACATCCTGGGTCGACCAGCAGGAAAATGCCTCGGGCCTATTGAGCGATGCCGAGCTTGCGATGTACCGCGCCAAGCGCGCCGGCGGCAATCGCGTCGAGCCTTTCCAGCCCGCCTTCCGCAGCTTCGGCACCGACCGCCTACAGCTTGAAACGGATCTGCGCCGCGCCGTCGAGCGCAAGGAACTGTCGCTGGTCTACCAGCCGATTGTTCGACTGGAAGACGCTGAGGTTGCCGGTTTCGAGGCGCTGATGCGCTGGGAACATCCCAAGCGCGGCAATATTCCGCCGTCGGAATTCATCCCGATCGCCGAAGCCTCCGATATTATCGGCCCGCTCGGCATGTTCGCGCTGGAACAGGCGACCAACGACCTGATGGCCTGGCAGCGCCAGACGGGCGACCTGCCGCTCTTCGTATCCATCAACCTCTCCAGCGTGCAGCTCCTCAACAACGAGCTTTACGACGATATCCGAGCCCTGCTCGCGAAAACCCATTGCGAACCGCACCGCATCAAGCTCGAATTGACGGAATCGCAGGTGATGGAGAACCCGGAACAGGCCCGCCTCGTGCTCGGCAAGCTGCGCGATGCCGGCATCGGCCTGGCGCTTGACGATTTCGGCACCGGCTATTCCTCGCTCTCCTACCTCACCCGTTTCCCCTTCGACACGATCAAGCTCGACAAGACGATGGTCTGTGACGAAAGCGACAAGAAGGCCATACTTCTGCGCTCCGTCATCTCCATGGCCCGCGAACTCAACATGCGCGTCGTCGCCGAAGGTATCGAATCGGAAGAAGACGCGCTCGAACTCGCCAAGATGGGCTGCGCCTACGGCCAGAGCTTCATCTTCGGACCGCCGATGGGCACGGACTCGGTGCTGCGGCTGCTGAAGGAACGCTTTCCGCTGACGAAGCGGGCTTGATATAATATCCACCTCCCCCTTTGATGGGGGAGGTCGCGCGGAACGCGCGGGTGGGGGTGACCCTGAATGCGAGGAGACATCACCCTACCCCGGAGCTTCGCTCCGACCCTACCCCTCAAGGGAAGGGTGAAAATCACACCCCGCCAATCACCTGCCGGATATATTCCAGCTTCGTCACCACCGGCGACGACAGGATGAATGGGTACGCATCCGGCTGGCCCATGCTGCGCTGGATGGCATTGATGGCGACGCTCAAGGGGATCCAGGCGCTGACCAGCTGCGCGGCGCTTTCGGCCCTATAGGGATTGAAATCCACCTCGGCCGCCATCTCGTGATAGCCGAAGGGATCAACCGCCAGGCCGAAAGAGCGGGCGGTCTCCAGCGTGTCGACGATATGGAGATAATGCGCGAAACATTCGGCGAAATCTTCCCAGGGGTGGGCGCTGGCATAGGCACTGATGAAATTGTCCCGCCAGTTCGGCGGCGGGCCGTTGTCATAGTGTTGCTGCAGGGCAACTCCGTAATCCACCCGCTCGTCGCCGAAGACGGCGCGGAAGGTGTCGAACTGGTTGCGGTCGCGGATCAGCTTGTTCCAGATGAAATGGCCGGTCTCGTGGCGGAAATGGCCGAGCAAGGTGCGGTAAGGCTCGTTCATCGAGGCACGCGCCTGTTCGCGCGTCACGTCATCGGCCTCGGCGGCGCGAATGGCGATCAGTCCTTCCTCATGCCCGGTCCTGGCCGGTACGACATAACCGCCCTGCACCTCGTCCTCGAGGAAATCGAAGACCAGACCGCCCTGCGGATCCTGCTTGCGATCGGGATGCGGCAGGTTCCAGCGCAACAGCGAATAAAACAGATGCCGCTCCGCCTGGCCGATCCGCCGCCAACGGTCGATGCCCTGTTGCGTATCGGTGTTCGGTACTAGGCGATTATGGCGACACGCCAGGCAGAAAGGTTCCGGATCCGCCGCATCCACAAGCCAGTTGCAGATATCGAGCTCGGCATTGGCGCAAAAACGCACCGTGCGATCCGGCTCGGCGAGCACGCACCAACTCTGTCCATCGCCGGCCTCAAGCGCGTAGATCGCCAAAAGCTCGGGAACAAAGCCGAGCTGATGGCCGCATCGTATGCACTGCCTGTTATCGAAATGCACCGGCTGGCCGCAATGGTCACAGGCAAAAAGCCGCATGGAAAGCCCCCACAATTAAGCCATGACGGACATAAAAGAGCCTGTCGCGCGTTCGTGACAGGCTCTTTGCTTTGGCAGTCTATCAAACGGCGCGGCGATTTATAAGCCAATGCTTAATCGCCAGTCCGATCACATCCGGTCGACCGCACCCTTGACCTTGTCCTTGGCCTTGCCGACAGCCGATTGCACCTTGCCCTTAGTTTCCTGGGCTGCCCCTTCGGCGCGCATGCGCTTGTCATCGGTGGCCTTGCCGACGGCCTGTTTGGCCTTGCCGGCCACTTCATTGACCTTGCCGGATATCTTGTCACTCATGCTGCCCATGTCTAGCACCTCCTCATTCGGCACCAGCGGAGTTGCCGGTGCTGTCAGGAGGAAACGTCACGAGAAGTGTTTCGTTCCGCGCAAATAGATTACGCGTGCCCCGCATGCGGCGACAGCATGGCGGCGTTGATGCCCATCAAAGCCAGAGCGCGTTCATACTTGTCGTCAAGGCTGCGGTCGAAAATCAACTCCTCATTGGCCGGGCAGTTCAGCCAGCCGTTGCTGCCGATCTCCGCCTCCAGTTGGCCTGCTCCCCAGCCGGCGTAGCCAAGCAACATGGTGGCGCGCTTCGGCCCGCTTCCCCTGGAAATGGCGCGCACGATATCCAGCGTCGCCGTCAGGCTGATGTCATCGCTGACCGGGATGCTGCCGTCGCTCAGATAGTCGTCGGAGTGCAGGACGAAGCCCCGGCCACTTTCGACCGGTCCGCCGGTCTGAATCGGGAAATCCCGTGCGACTGGCGGCAGGACGATGGCATCGTCGTCCTTGATCATATCCAGATGCAGCAGCACGTCGGTAAAGGTCAGGTTCTGCGCACGGTTGATGACGAAACCCATGGCGCCGGCATCGGAATGGGCACAGATATAGATCACCGTACGGTTGAAATTCCGATCCTCCATGCCGGGCATGGCAATCAGGAACTGGCCGTCGAGCAAACCTCTTTCGCGTCTATTCTTCAACGTCGATAGGGACATCGTGCCTCCTGACTGCAGTCCGTAACTGCGCCCCTGAGAAGAAAGATGGGGCAATGTCATAAATCAATCAACTGAAAATGATCATTTCTTTTTCCCGCTGTTCTGGCACAGCACGACGCCATCCGGTAAACCCTTGCTCCATGTTGGAAAAACTCTCTTTAGCCCGCCTGTTTGGAATGCCGATGGGCGTGCTCGCGGCGGCGATACTTGCCTCTTCCCCGGCCCATGCTGCCATGAGCGACTGGGCCGACAATCAGGGCGGCCGCATGCGGTTGGTGGCGCTGGCGCCGGACGCGCAAGGTCATATACGCGCCGCGTTGCAGATCGAGCCGGCACCCGGCTGGATTACCTACTGGCGAGAGCCCGGCGAGAGTGGAATTCCACCGCAGGTCAGTCCGGTGCCGGACAGTGGCGTGACGCTTACGAAGATGGGTTTTCCCGTGCCCAAGCCGATCACCGTCGGCACGATCCAGGAGATCGGCTATGACGCGCCGGTGACATTTCCGCTGGATTTTCGTGTCGAGGGCAAGCAACCGGCGACCCTCCAGCTCACGGCTTTCATCGGCCTCTGCAAGGATATCTGCATTCCGTTCCAGGCTGCGCTTTCGCTGCCACTGTCGGCCGCCGGTCAGTCGACCCCGCATGAACAGGCCTTGCTCGATGCGGCCGACGCGGCGCTGCCGCAAGGCCCGGCGCCGGATTTTACGGTCGAAAGCCACAGTCTTTCGACGGATACGAAGACACTTTCACTGCGCCTGACGCTGCCGGAGGAAACCGGAGATGCGCCGCTGATCTATGTGACCGGACCGACCGGCTACGTCTTTTTCAAACAGGCCAACGGCAAGCGCGACGGCAAGACTTTTGCGACCGACATTGCCATCGGCAAGCTGCCGAAAAATTACGATATCAAGGGCAAGAACTGGGGCATTCTCGTCATCGACGGCGAGCATGCCATGGAAACCACGCTTGCGTTCGAATAGGCCGGATCTATAGTTTCGCCCGACATCTTCATTCGGGGCGGTGGTTGAGCCGCCCCACAATCGCGACCCAAGGAGAGAGCCATGACCATCGCTATCGGCGACAAGCTGCCTGCCGCCACCTTCAAGGAAAAGACCGCCGACGGCCCGGTGGAAATCACCACGGAACAGCTTTTTGCCGGCAAGCGCGTCGTGCTGTTCGCCGTTCCCGGCGCCTTCACGCCCACCTGCTCGCTGAACCACCTGCCGGGCTACCTGGAAAACCGCGACGCTATCCTCGCCAAGGGCGTCGACGACATCGCCGTGATCTCCGTCAACGACTGGCACGTCATGGGCGCCTGGGCGCAATCCTCCGGCGGCCTCGGCAAGATCCACTTCCTCGCCGACTGGGACGGCTCCTTCGCCAAGGCCGTCGGCCTTGACGTCGACCTCTCCGCCGGCGGCCTCGGTGTGCGCTCCAAGCGCTACTCCATGCTGGTGGAAAACGGCGTGGTAAAGACACTCAACATCGAGGAAAGCCCCGGCCAGGCCACGGTCTCGGCAGCGGCTGCGATGATCGAGCAGCTTTGAGCGCTTCCGAGCTTCGATAAACAAAAGAGGGCGCCAGACGGCGCCCTCTTTTGCTTTGAGGCTAATCACGGCGACACTCACGGAAATATCTTCCCATCAACATTTCAGTCCGCAACACCCATCTATCCACACCCCGCCTCTTTTTCGCCGCATTCTCTCGGCTACTACACGTAACGTTATTACATTAAGAGAACGCCGCATGCCCTTCAGCAACGATCCCTTCGCCTCATCCCTGATCGGGCGCTCCGTGTTGACGCGTCTGGTCTTTGTCGCGGTCGGCATTGCGGCTCTCTGGGCGGCCATCGGCTGGGCGGTGGCCTTGGCATGAGCGCTCTGATCCGCCTTGACAATCTCACCGTCACCTATGAGCGCCATCCGGCCGTTCATCATGTCTCCGGCGCCTTCCAGGCGGGCAGCTTGACGGCGATTGCCGGGCCGAACGGGGCGGGCAAATCGACGCTTTTGAAGGCGATCATCGGCGAGCTCCGGGTCGCTGAGGGCTCGATCGATCGCGGCCAGCTGACGCGCAATGATTTCGGCTATCTGCCGCAGGCGGCGGAGGTCAACCGCCGCTTTCCGATTTCGGTTGCCGATACGATCATGCTCGGCGCCTGGAAGAATTCCGGTGCCTTCGGCCGCTTTTCCCGCGAGGACGCCGAGCGCGCGCGCGATGCGCTGGCCGCCGTTGGCCTTTCCGGTTTCGAGCGCCGGCATATCGGCTCGCTCTCGGCCGGACAGTTCCAGCGCGTGCTCTTTGCCCGGCTGCTGCTGCAGGACGCCCGCGTCATCCTGCTCGACGAACCTTTTACCGCCATCGACCAGCGCACGACGCGCGACCTGCTCGACATCGTGCTGCGCTGGCATGGCGACGGGCGCACGGTCATTGCCGTGCTGCATGATTTCGATCAGGTGCGGGCGCATTTTCCCGAGACGCTGCTGATAGCCCGCGAATTGGTCGGCTGGGGCCGGACGCAGGATGTGATGAGCCCCGCCAACCTCATCCGGGCGCGAGCCATGGCCGAAAGCTGGGACGAAGACGCCGAAAGCTGCTCGCCCGAGCCGGATCATGCCGGCCACGAACTGGTGAAGCGGGAGCCGGCCGAATGACGGCCTATGATATTTTCCTCGCGCCCTTTGCCGATTACGGCTTCATGCGGCGCGCGCTGATCGCCTGCCTTTGCCTGGGCCTCGGTTCCGGCCCGATCGGCGTCTTCCTGATGCTGAGGCGCATGAGCCTGATGGGCGATGCTATGAGCCATGCGGTGCTGCCCGGTGCGGCCATCGGCTATCTGATCGCCGGCTCGCTGTCGCTGACGGCGATGGGGCTTGGCGGGCTGGTGGCGGGGCTCTCCGTGGCGCTGCTCTCCGGGCTCGTCAGCCGCATGACGGTGCTGCAGGAGGATGCGAGTTTCGCCAGCTTCTATCTGACGTCGCTGGCGCTCGGCGTGCTCATCGTCTCTCTGCGCGGGTCGAATATCGATCTGCTGCATGTGTTGTTCGGCACGATCCTCGCCATCGACGCCCCTGCCCTCTATCAGATCGGCGCGATCACCACAGTGACGCTGCTGATGCTCGCGGTCATCTACCGGCCGCTGGTGATGGAGTGCTTCGATCCCGGCTTCCTGCGCGCGGTCGGCGGACGCGGGCCGGTCTATCATTTCCTGTTTCTGCTGCTCGTCGTGCTCAACCTCGTCGCCAGCTTCCAGGCGCTCGGCACGCTGATGGCCGTGGGGCTGATGATGCTGCCGGCGGCGATCGCGCAGCTCTGGTCGCGCAGCCTGCCGGCGATGATGGCGATCGCGACGGCAACGGCGGCGGCCTCGGGCTATATCGGCCTCATCGCCTCCTACCATCTCGAATTCGCCTCCGGCCCGACCATCATCATCACGGCGAGCATCATCTACGGCTTTTCCATTCTCTTCGCACCCTCGGGCATTGCCCGCCGGTTCCTCCCCCGTTCCCATCTCAGGGGCTAATTTCCATCAATACATCAAGGAGACATTCATGAGCAAACACAGACTGCTTCTCTCCACGGCTGCGGCCGCCTTCGTCGCCTTCGGCGTCGCGGCTCCCGCATCCGCCGAAACGCTAAACGTCGTCGCCTCTTTCACCGTGCTTGCCGACGTCGTCAAGCAGGTTGGCGGCGACCATGTGAAGGTGTCGAGTCTCGTCGGCCCGAACGGCGACCCCCATGAATTCGAGCCCTCACCGGCCGACGCCAAGAAGCTGAATGCCGCCAAGGTCACCTTCGTCAGCGGCGAAGGCCTGGAAGGCTGGATGGACCGGCTGATCAGCGCCTCGGGCTACAAGGGCACGCCAGTCGTCGCCTCGGAAGGCATCAACACCCGCACCATGGTCGACGACGGCAAGACGGTTACCGATCCTCATGTCTGGAACAGCCCGGTCAATGTGAAGATCTGGGTCGCCAACATCGAAAAGGCGCTGTCCGCCGCCGACCCGGCCGACGCCGCCGATTTCAAGGCCAATGCCGAGCGCTACACCAAGACGCTCACCGAGCTTGACGCCTATGCCCACGGCAAGTTCGACAAGATTGCCGACGACCGCCGCAAGGTGCTCACCAGCCATGACGCCTTCGGCTATTTCGGCCGCGAATACAATGTCAGCTTCCTGTCGCCGCTCGGCGTTTCCACCGAGACCGAAGCCTCGGCCGCCAACGTCGCCAAGCTGATCGAGCAGATCAAGACCGAGCATGTGAAGACCTATTTCTTCGAGAACTCGAACGATCCGCGCCTGGTCAAGCAGGTTGCCAAGGCCACCGGCGCCGAGCCGGGCGGCGAGCTCTATGTCGAATCCCTCTCCAAGGCCAACGGCCCGGCTCCGACATATGAAAAAATGTTCCGTTATAACGTTGACCAGCTCGCCGCCGCGATGGCGAAATCGAGCTGAGATATCAGGACAGAGAGGGCCGCGGGCACCCACCCGCGGCCCTACTTTTATTTAGAGATTGAGATCGAAGACCAGCAGCCCGGCAAGCCCGCCATCGGTCGACGAGACGATGCGCTCGCCAACGGCAACATGCTCCGGATGCACCAGATAGGCATCCCGCGCCTCGGCACTTTCAAACGTCACCGCAAACCCATCGACAAAGCCGCCATGCAACCCTTCCGGCGAGACATTCGGCCCGTATTTGATATCGACGATGCCGGGAATGACCTGCTGCAACGCGGCCACGGATTCGAAAAGCGCTTTCTTCTCATCCTGTGTCATGGCGGATTTGAGCCGTAAGAAAACGCAATGCAGGATCATGGATACAGCCTCCCTGGATGTTGGGGGCAGCATAGAGGGAAAGGGGGATGGGGCAAGATGCAGAGTCGCGATGTTTGGGCTTTTGGGTGATCACCTACAATGACCGTTTTCGCTCTATTGCGGACGTAGAACCTGATGGCTTACCCCAAAAGTCTTATCCAGTTTCGAAGTGCCTCAAAGGCAGCAGTAGTTGAAATTTCCCGGGTTAAGGTGGTTCCTGCCGTGATTACCAATGTCTCAGTCAGCAGGAGCTTAACGATGCGGTACGCTCGCCGCGTCGCTAAGGCTCAAAAGTGTACCTTTTGGCTTTCGATCAAATGTTGAACGACCTTCGAGCATCTGAACAAAGGCCTCATTCCGATTGCTAGCACGATCCACCAACCGGTCGAACGCAACAACTTCGAGCATGAGGTTCAACGTCTTGTAATACCGATATGCCATCCGGCCACCGTAGTTGGTGATCATGAAATCCTCCATCTCCAGATAGCTTTGTAGGTTATCGTTCCAATCGGCCAGGACATATCCCCGCACCATCGTGTCGGGAGAGATGGTGATCTCTCGTCCGCTTGAGGTTTTGACCTTGCCCTTCTTACGGATATCCGAAATCTGCTTTTTTAGCTGGTCCACGGGGTCGTTCGTGGCGCTATCGCTGTCAGCGGCGTACCCGGTCTTCTGAGGCCGCTTCATCTCGACGACCATCAATTCGTTTTCGTTATTTATAAGGAGATCGTGCGCGTACTGACCTTTGGCCCGATAGTTTCCGTCCGGCGTCCGATCACTGGAGATATACTGAGCGTAAGCAAGATCGTCATCTAGCAACCAGAGGTTATGCGAGCTATAATCTACTTCCTCACTGTCTTTGTAGCGCGGATAGATCAGCTGGTGCACCTTGTCTTCCGTTGCAAGGCCATCCTCTTCCTTTTTCAACAACTCGCGAAAAATCCGAATTACATGGTTTCTGTATGCTACATAAACCGCCAGAGCTTCCTTCGCGTCTTCAGGAATTTGCGTCTTAACAAGGTGGACGAGCTGATCGATGCTCGCGTTACCATCTAGTTTTGTGAAATCAAACTTCTTGCGGAATCTCTCGACAAATAGGTCCTGTGCGAGCTGCTCCCGCGTTTCCGTGATCGCGCGCTTTCGCACAAAGTCTGCGGCGGACTTATCACCTAGACCGCGCCGCAAGAGAGGATCGATCGCAATAAGATGTTCAACATCTGCGGCCATCTTGGCTCTTCGTTCGGCAGTGTAGGCGTTCTCGATCTCCAAAATGTGCTGTTTTGCCAAGGCGATCAGGTGATCTTTAATGGACTTTCTCTTACCGTCATACTCGATTTTTGCATGCAGATTTGTGATCCTGTCACGCGATTGAGAAGATACAAAGAAGTCACTTGAGACCGCAACAAGATAGAAATACCGGCGTAGGCCATCCTCTCCCATTTCGGAAAATGGCTTGTCGTTCAGGCCAGAAGAGATATTTTCGAGGTCGCTGGCAGCCCGGTTGTTCGCGTAAAAATACAGTCGGTGCTTCTTCGCTTGCGCTTCACCTACCTTGAAGTAGCTGAATTCAAATAGCCTATCGACCTGCCCGATTTCAAGATTCTCGACCTTGGAGCCCCCAATTGAAAGCGATTTGTGGAAATAGTCGTGAAGGTTGACTCGAAGCCCTTGAACTGTAAGGAAAAAGTTCTGCGGTACTTTCTTCTGGATGAATTCGATTAGGAAGTGATCCAACAGCGCTGAAGCTATTGCTTCCTGCCCATCTTCGAAATACCGCTCTCCATCCAAGTCAAAGAAGTCTTGCGACTCTGGCAGCGGCGACTTCATTAGCGCGGTCAAGCCCGTGTCGAAACGATGGGCTCCGGCTCCTACGTCCGGGGAAACCTCGATAAGATTATCATCGGTTGCGAACGGCTCATATCTATAAGAGCCGCTAGAAGTCCAGCCGTCTGAACCGGTCTGCCGAGAAGAGTAGAAGACCTCCTTGAAGATTTTGAACGCGATAAATCTTCCGAAGCCCTTCCCCCCTCGCTCGTATTTATTACCGGTAAGGGGAGTGAGAAAGGCGCCCAAGTTTTTGTCGTCGAACCCGACACCATTATCGGCGATTAGGATTTCCTGGCCATCGACATCGAATTCGATCTCGATGTGTCCTTTTTCTTCGACGTCATCGCCCCTCTAGTGAGTGGAAGGAATTAGACACAGCCTCGTAAAGAGGAAAAAGGAAGCCCTCTAAGCCGTCAGGTAACGTCGCCCGCTTTACTTCAGATGCGAGATCAATTGATTTGTGCTTCACGCCTGACCTCAATGCAAAAGTTGAACTACCGACAACCGATAAGATGCCTGCGTCGCCTTAGAAGAGCAACCCTTGCGTTCATACGAGTTCCGACGTCCCCAAGACCTTAACGCCGCGTAACTCTACGCGGACGGATCATAGGTTACTTTGCTATCACGAAGCCGTCTTGTCGCCAATCTGACCGAGGCTGACCTGTTGCCTGCCAAAGGACAATGTCCGCACATTGGCCCACCCCAACCCTCATTTCCGCTTAAACGGCTCCATCCCCTTGCGCGCCAGTTCATCGGCCCGCTCGTTCTCCGGGTGCCCGGCATGGCCCTTGACCCAGTGCAGCGTCACCTGATGGCGGTTGCGGGCTTCTTCGAGCGCTTGCCAGAGTTCGGCGTTTTTCACCGGCTTCTTGTCGGCGGTTTTCCAGCCGTTTTTCTTCCAGCCGAAAATCCACTTGGAGATGCCGTCCATCACATATTTGGAATCGGTATAGAGGTTGACCTCGCAAGGGCTCTTCAGCGCGTTGAGCGACGAGATCGCCGCCATCAGTTCCATGCGGTTGTTGGTCGTCTCGGCCTCGCCGCCGAACAATTCCTTTTCCTTATCGCCATAGCGCAGCACAGCACCCCAGCCGCCTGGGCCGGGATTGCCGGAGCAAGCGCCGTCGGTAAAAATATCGACCTGTTTCATGCCTTCAGCCCGTATTCGTCGCTGGAGGCGATCTGGCGGTGGAAGCGCAGCTTGCGCAGATATTCGAGCGGGTCCTTCTTGGTGACCATGGCGCCGGCCGGCGTCGTCAGCCAGTCGTAGAGGCGGGTCAGGAAGAAGCGCAGCGCCGAGCCGCGCGACAGCGTCGGCAGGGCGGCGATTTCGGCGTCGCTCAGCGGACGCACACTCTGGTAGCCCTCCAGCAGCGCCATGCCCTTGGTGATGTTATAGGCGCCGTCCTTCTCGAAGCACCAGGCGTTGAGGCAGATCGAGACGTCGTAGGCGAGCTGGTCGTTGCAGGCGAAATAGAAGTCGATCAGGCCGGACAGCTCGTCGCCGAGGAAGAAGACGTTGTCCGGGAAGAGATCGGCATGAATGACGCCATCCGGCAGGTCCTTCGGCCAATGGCTGCCCAAGAAATCGAGTTCGCCACGGATTTCATCCTGTAGGCCGGGCTCGACCTCGTCGGCGCGGGCCTCGGACTTTTCCCAAAGCCCCTGCCAGCCCGCCAGCGAAAGCGCGTTCGGCCGCTTGATATCGAAACCTTCGCCCGCAACATGCATGGCGGCCAGCGCCTTGCCGACTTCACGGCAATGCTTAGCCTCGGGCTTGCGCAGCCACATGCCCTCGAGAAAGGAGATCAGCGCCGCCGGGCGGCCGGAGAGATGGCCGAGCAGCTCGCCATCCCTGCGCGGCAGCGGCAGCGGGCAGGAAAGGCCACGGCTCGCTAAGTGCTGCATCAGACCGAGGAAGAACGGCAGGTCGTTCTTTTCCACGCGCTTTTCATAGAGCGTCAGGATCAGCGGATCGCGCGAGGTGTGCAGCAGGAAATTGGAGTTTTCGACGCCCTCGGCAATGCCCTTGTAGGAGAGCAATGTGCCGACATCATATTCCGTCAGGAACCACTTCAGATCGTCTTCGGTAATATCGGTATAAACGGCCACGAATTATTCCTGGAAAATGCTTTAAGGGATTTGATTATTCGCCGTTGACGAAAGCCATGTCGGCCGTCGTCAATTCGATGTTGCGCAGCTCGCGATTGACGAGGAAATTCTCGGTCTCCTTGACCGTCTCGGCCAGCTCCACCACCGCACTATAGCGGTCGCGGAAGGCTTCGATGATCTCGTTGACGATAACCTCTGGCGCAGATGCACCGGCAGACAGGCCGACGGTCTTGATATCGCCGATATCGTCCCAATCGATCTCGGCGGCGCGCTGTACCAGCACGGATTTCGTCGCCCCTGCCCTCAGCGCCACTTCGACGAGACGCTTGGAATTGGACGAATTCGGTGCGCCGACGACGATGAAGAGATCGCAGCCGGGAGCCGCCTGCTTCACCACTTCCTGGCGGTTGGTGGTGGCGTAACAGATCGAATCGGCTGATGGCGCTGTCAGGTTCGGGAAGCGCTCCTGCAGCCGCGCGATGACCCCGGCGGTGTCGTCGACCGAGAGCGTCGTCTGCGTAACGTAGCCGAGATTATCCGGATCGGCGGGCTCATAGACGTCGACATCCTCGACGGTCTCGATCAGCGACACCGTGCCTTCGGGAAGCTGGCCCATGGTGCCGATCACTTCCGGATGGCCGGCATGACCGATGAGGACGACGTGGCGGCCGAGGCGATTGTGGCGCATGGCCTGCTTGTGCACCTTGGAAACCAGCGGGCATGTGGCGTCGAGATAGAAGAGATTGCGGGCATCCGCATCCTCCGGCACAGCCTTCGGCACGCCATGGGCGGAGAAGACCACCGGCTGAGCGCGATGTTCCGCCGGAATCTCATCCAGCTCCTCGACGAAGATGGCGCCCTTGGCTTCCAGCCCTTCGACCACGTAGCGATTGTGCACGATCTCATGGCGGACATAGACCGGCGCACCATAGGATTTCAGCGCCAGCACGACAATCTGGATGGCGCGATCGACGCCGGCGCAAAAGCCGCGCGGGCCGCAGAGCCGGATGGTCAGGTCAGGTTTGGAAACTGCTATGTTCATGTCTCTTCCGAAATCCGGGACGATGGCAAAGCAATAGATAGGTTCGCCTTGCCGCTTGTCCCACTCGTCCGCATGATCTTATCCAAAAATCGCTGCGCACTTTTGGGATCATGCTCTAGCCGAATATTCCATCGAAATGAAGCTATTCTATTGCATGCCTCTATTGCTGAGGCGCGCCCGGATGATGTTTGCGCCACCAGGAGATCGCAACGATGGCGGTGAGCGCCGCCGCCAAACCGTACCATGTCACGGCATATTGCAGATGGCTGTTGGGCAGGTCGACGATGGTGACGCCGCC
The DNA here is from genome assembly GCF_000696095.1 of Rhizobium rhizogenes NBRC 13257. Taxonomy (GTDB): domain Bacteria; phylum Pseudomonadota; class Alphaproteobacteria; order Rhizobiales; family Rhizobiaceae; genus Rhizobium; species Rhizobium rhizogenes. The sequence continues at coordinate 42,057 of NZ_BAYX01000009.1, forward strand.
GATCGGCAGGCCGCCGGGGTTCGGAGCCTTGCCGGCATCGACGAAGAAGGGCAACACCTTGTCCTTCGGCAGCCCGTCGCTCGTCGCCATGGCGTCGAGGTCCTTCCAGTAGAAGATATCCTTGGCGAGATCGTTGTCCGGTATGCCGGAGGGCTGGCCGGCGAGCTTGGCGCGGGCAAGGCCGGTGACGGTCTGCTCGCCCGTCAACTGCCCCTGCATGCGCTTTTCCGGCGCCTTGTCGACATCGGGCACGAAACCCCGGTTGACGAAGAGATAGCGCCCGTCGGCAAGCTGCAAGGGCGTATAGACATGATAGCCGGCATCGCCTTCGTAGGTGGTGAAGAAATGCCGTTCCTTGTCGTTGAGATAATGGCCCGATGCCGTGACGACGCGATATTCGATATCGCCGCCGGATGCGACCATGGTCTCGATCGCCGACAGCGGCAGCGGAGCAGCGGCCTGACGCTCGGCGATGTCGGCCAGCAGGCCTTCCTTCCAGTGCAGCCGCTGAACCTGCCAAGTGCCGAGCGCCAGCAGGATGCCCAGCGCAACGAGCAGGATCAGCGCCTTGCAGATTTGCCAGAAAACATTCGGCCGGCGAGCGGGGATAGCGGCCTCAGTCACGGTGAATACGCCCTTCGCTGGCATTGTTGCGGTATTGCAGAGCGATCAGAATGCCCTTGCACCAGCGCAGCGACAGAAGCGACAGGATGATGGTCAGCGGCGCAAACAGGAGGATATGCACCCAGATCGGCGGCCCGTAATTGGCCTGCAGCCACAGGACCGCACCGATGACGATAAAGCCGACGATGAGGATGACAAAGACCGCCGGCCCGTCGCCGGCATCGGCAAAGGCATAGTCGAGATCGCAGGCGGCACAGCGCGGTTTCAGCGACAAAAGCCCATCGAAGAGCTTGCCATTTCCACAACGCGGGCAACATCCCTGGATACCGACCTTGAAGGGATCGACCGGCGGAAACAGGGCGCTGTCGCTGCTTGCCCCATCATGCGGGGTTTTGTCTTGCTCTGAGCTCAAAGTTTGGTCTCGATCGATCCATCATCCCGGACGAGCTCCACCTCTCGTCCCCTGCATCATCAGTAACCGCGATGCGGCCGTCCGTCCAATCCAAAAGCTTGGTAAGCGCGGCGGGCCTGCTACAATACAGACGCCCCCGAGGAGGCCCATGGAACTCGATCAAGACCACGAAGCCGGCCGGATCATCATCCTGAACGGTGCGCCGCGATCCGGAAAATCCAGCATTGTCGAGGCTATTCAGGCCGGTTTCGACGGCCCCTGGATGAATCTCGGCGTCGACACCTATGTCCGCCACGCCACGCCGCAACGCTACTGGCCAGGCATCGGCCTGCGCCCCGGCGGCGAGCGACCGGATATGGAAGCGCTTGTGCCGCGCTTTTATGCCGCGCTCTATGCCTCCATCGCCGCCCATAGCCGGCTGGGGCTGAACGTCGTCGCCGAGTTCGGTCATCATGACGCCCATTCGCGCCCACTGGGCATCTTGCAGGACTGCGCCCGGCAACTGGCCGGCCTGCCCGTCCTTTTCATCGGCGTGCGATGCCCGATCGAGACCATCATGCAGCGGCGTCTGGCGGAAGGCCCCGAACGGAGCGGCACCTATGTCGGCGTTGCCGCCGGCGAGCCGATCCCGGCACCGGTGCTTGCCTGGCAGCAAGAGGTGCACCAGCCGGGGATCTATGATCTGGAGGTCGATACTTCGGTCAGGAGCGCTGAGGCCTGCGCCGAGGAGATCAGGCAGCTGATGGACCGGGGCATTTCGCGCCCGACGGCATTCGAGCGGCTTGCGGCGGACCGCTGAGACACGGCGCTGAGCAATAAGTCCTGAGCCTAGCTTCACATCGGCGGCATCTTCTCGAATTTCGGCACGGCCGGGTCGAGCCGGTCCCAAGCATGACCGCGCACCGTGTACGTCACCATCTGCGGCTTGTATCGGCCTGGATCGTCGAGGCTCGCGGCGTGAATGGTGAAGAGGTCCGGCATGGCCGCGAAGGTCAGATAGACGGGCGATCCGCAGGCGGGACAGAAGCCACGCGTCTTCACGTTCCCGCTGTCGCCGACCATATCCCAATGCGTCGCCTCGCCTTCGAGCTTCACCGCCTCCCTGCTCGGGAAGGTCAAATAGGATCCATGCCCGGTGCCACTCGTACTCTGGCAGTCGCGGCACTGGCAGTCGTTCATCGCGATCGGCTCAGCCGAGATTTCATAGTGGATCGCACCGCAGGCGCATCCGCCGGTGTAAGGCTTGTTCATGTCTCTCTCCTGGTTAAGCGCTTCATCGGCCACGACGCTTCTGTCGCGTCAGTCTTTCCCGTCGACGATAGCGCCAATGTTCTGGACTACTTTCTTCCAACCTTCGCTCATCTTGTTGAAGGCGGTATCGTTTTTCGGCACGACGAAGCCGGAATGGACGAGGCGGAGGCGCGTGCCGGCTTCAACCTTGGAAAGGATGAACGTGACCACAGTGTCGAGCTGTGAGCCGTATCCGACATTTTTCGCGTGTCCGCCTTTCCAGGCATAAGCCAAACGCTCGTACGGCTTCACCTCCAGCACCTGGCAATGAATGGTGCCGTCCCATGCGCCGGCCGGCGTGGTCTGGTAGGTGAAATGTTTGCCTTCCACGGGCTCGAAGCCAGCCGGCATCATCAACCACCGGCCCATCAAACTGGCCGTGGTCAGCGTTCTCCAAATCGCCTCCGGCGTATGCGGAAAAACCTCATCGACCACTATGTCCTGCGTGTTGGGCTCCAATACGGCGTCGTTCATGGATCAATCTCCTTCAGCAGCGTCCTGAGATTTACAAAACGTTCGCGCCAGAAGACGCCATAATGGCTCATCCACTCGACCAGCGGATCGAGGCCTTCCGGCTGGGCACGGTAATAGACTTTCCGGCCTTCGGGGCGCTCGGCGACCAGGCCGGCCTGTTTCAGAGCCTTGAGGTGTTGAGAAATGGCGCCCTGAGTCACTCCGCTTCCTCGCGTCAGTTCGACGACGGTAATCTCGTCGGAGCTGACGACCTTCTCAAACACGGCCCGCCGTGTGGGATCGGCAAGTGCGCGCATGACGGCATTGATGGGAGCGGCTTCGGTCATGGGAAATCAATAGCCCATACTAATTAATGAGTCAATACTAATTGATTGGTATGGATTGCAATGCCGCCTCGCGCCGCAATGAATCAATTGATCCGCAATCCGGTTTAATAGGTCCTGAGCCCGGTGAATGACCATCTTCCAGCCTTCACCCACTCGCGCCGGATGGTCGAGCGGTATGCCTCATCCGACCTGGCTCCTGCGACAAATCTCAGCGTGGTTTTTCGGTGGAACCCTACGGCTGCGATTCGAGCAGCCGGATATAGCGTTCGGCGGAGCGGGCGACGCTATCCTTGGCCTTGCTAGCAATGAACTTTTCGCGCCAGGCGCCGTAGATGCGATCGAAGCCTATCTCTGCAACGCGATTCGCAATACGCCGGACTTCACGCGCCGGCAGAGGGATCAGGTTGGGGAAGGAATACATGAAGGAAACCCATCCCTTCGCCGGAACCACTTGCATGGTGTCGCCGACGAGCAGCGCGCCATTTCCGTCCGCGCCGGCCTGCCATTCCAGGACACTACTCCCCTCGAAATGCCCGCCCAGCCGGTGAAGGACGATACCGGGCAACACGTCGCGGCGGTCTCCCCGCCAAGGCTGGATATGCTCGCTCGGGCGCAGGACATGGGCCAGATCGGCCTCAGGCAACAGGATCGGCACGCCGCCCAAGGCTTCGCTCCATTCCACCATGCCGGTATAGAAATGCGGATGGGACAGGCAGATGGCCTTGATGCCGCCGAGCTCTAAAATGCGGCTCCGCGTCTGGCCGTCCAAAACAGGGATGCAATCCCACAGGACATTTCCATGCGGAGTAAGCACCAGAAGTGCCCGCTGGCCGATACCGATTGCTGGTGAAACACCGATGGCAATCAAGTTCGGTTCCAGCTCACTCCATTCGTTCGCGTGGGTGGAGATTAGCGCTTCCCGGGCGATCCACTCCTGGCCGCCTTCGGGAACGAACTGTCGTTCATCTTCGCAAATGGAACAAGTCGGAGGCGGGACGGCGCTTAACGCGGTATGCGCGCCACATGTCTTGCAAATCCAGATGGGCAACGGAGCGATCCCTTATGAGCGGACAGGCGATCCTGGAGGTGGAGGGCAAACATGATGTTGCATGCCATGTCGAAAAAATGCCGCCGCAAACGTTCCGGACCAGGCCAGATTTTGCGGCGGCAAGCATTGTTCGTTTCGACCAAAGGCCGAACGCGGAGCAGCGGTCGGTCAGCCGTGTGCGATCGGTGCGCCCCAGCTGCCCCAGATGTAGATGCAGAAGAACAGGAACAGCCAGACGACGTCGACGAAATGCCAGTACCAGGCGGCCGCCTCGAAGCCGAAATGCTGCTTCGGCGTGAAGTCACCCTTGATCGCGCGGATCAGGCAGACCAGCAGAAAAATCGTGCCGATCAATACATGGAAGCCGTGGAAACCGGTCGCCATGAAGAAGGTCGCGCCGTAGATCGAGTTTTTGAACTCGAAGGGCGCATGGGCGTATTCATAGGCCTGCACGCAGGAAAAGAACGCGCCGAGCAGAACCGTGAGCGTCAGGCCCTGGATCATGCTCTTGCGGTCATTATGCAGCAGCGCATGGTGCGCCCAGGTGACCGTCGTGCCCGACAGCAGCAGGATGATGGTGTTGTAGATCGGCAGATGCCAGGGATCGAGGACTTCGACGCCCTTGGGCGGAAATTGCCCGCCGAGGAAGGCCGTACGCGATGCCTGGATCGCCTCGTTCGGGAAGAGGCTGACGTCGAAATAGGCCCAGAACCAGGCGACAAAGAACATCACCTCGGAGGCGATGAACATGATCATGCCGTAGCGCAGATGCAGCGAGACGACGCGTGTATGTGCGCCCTCATGCGCTTCCTTCACCGTGTCCGACCACCAGCCGTACATGACGTAGAGGATCAGAGCCAGACCGATGAAGAACAGCCATGGATGCGCCCAATCGAGGCCGAACAGGTGCAGCGAGCCGCCGTTGAGATAGCGCATGAAGCCGACGCCACCAAAGGTGATGATGAAGGCCCCAATGGCTGCCAGCAGCGGCCACGGGCTCGGGTCGATGATGTGGTAGTCGTGTTTCTTCTGATGCGCCTCTGCCATGTCAGCAATCCCCGAATGACTTTTTCCCATATTGCTTCCGGCCGAGCCGAAAAGCACTCTCCATCAAAGTTTCTTTTCCGCCGCCTTCGTCGCCGCGCCCTCGTTCGACGCGACCGGCTTTGCACCATCGCGTGGGTAGAAGGTGTAGGACAGCGTCAGCGCCGTGATCGTCTTCGTCTCTTCCGCCTTGGTGATCTCAGGATCGACGTAGAAGACCACCGGCATCTCGCGCTTTTCCCCCGGCGCGAGATCGGTCTCGTTGAAGCAGAAGCACTGCACCTTGTTGAAATAGGCGCCTGCTTCCACCGGCGAGACATTGAAAATAGCCTGTCCGCGCGTCGGCTGATCGGACTTGTTTTCGGCCACGAACTTGATCTCGATCGTCTCGCCGATCTTCGGATTGACTTCCTTCTGCATCGGCTTGAAGTCCCAGGGCACGCCTGGAGCGACATTGGCGTCGAAGGTGACCTTGATCGGCTTGTCGAGAATGATGCTGGATGCCTGGTCGACGCGCTGCGTCGTGCCGTTAAACCCCGTGACCTCGCAGAAGATGCGATAGAGCGGCACGGCGGCGGCGCACATGGCGCTCATGCCGACGACGAAGCTCAGGCACATGGCGACTACCAGGCCGTTGTTGCGGCCTGCCGTCCTCACCTTGTTCGTTGTCCCCTCCTCCATCACGCCTCCTCAAACGTGTCCGGTGCCGACCTTGATGATGGTGATCGCGTAGAACAGGATCACCAGGCCAGCGAGCACCAGGCCGAGCGCGATATTGCGCCCTCGCCGTGATTTCTTTTGCTTGTCCGTAAGCTTGACAAGTTCGATCATAGCCAGCCCCCCACGCCGCCCGACATCAGCACGGCAACGAGCCTGTCGATCAAGAGCGCCGAAAAGATTGCGAAGAGATAGAAGATCGAAAAAGCGAAAAGTTTCTTCGCCGGCACCATCTTCACATCGCCATCGGGCATGCGCCAGACAGAGATGGAACAGTGAACGAAGATCACACCGAGAACGGTGGCGACAACACCGTAACCGAGGCTCGCAAAGCCCATGAAGGACGGCACGACGCCGATGATCGCGGTCAGCACGGCATAGGCGACGATCTGGTTCTTCGTGGTGGGCACGCCCGCCACGTTCGGTAACATCGGCACGCCGACGGCCTCGTAGTCACCCATCTTGAACAGCGCCAGCGCCCAGAAATGCGCCGGTGTCCAGAGGAAAATGATCAGGAAAAGCACAACGCTTTCGATCGTCACATTGCCGGTCACGCAGGCCCAGCCGATGACCGGCGGGAAAGCACCGGCGGCACCACCGATGACGATGTTCTGCGGCGTCGAGCGCTTCAGCCACATCGTGTAGACGACGGCATAAAAGAAAATGGTGAAGGCGAGGATCGCGGCCGACAGCCAATTGACGGCGAGGCCGAGGATCGTCACCGAGAAGCCCGACAGCACCAGGCCGAAAGCCAGCGCCTCGGAAGGCGCCACGCGGCCAGCCGGGATCGGACGTTTCGCCGTGCGGGTCATGATCGCGTCGATATCGGCGTCGTACCACATGTTCAGCGCACCCGACGCGCCGGCGCCGACGGCAATGCAGAGAATGGCGATCAGGCCGAGAACCGGGTTGATATGCCCCGGCGCCAGAACCAAACCGGCAAAGGCGGTGAAGACGACCAGCGACATGACACGCGGCTTCAGAAGCTCGAAATAATCGCGCGCACCCGCTTCCGAGAGGCCGTTATCGCCTTCCTTCGCAAGCGCTTCGTGATTGTCGATGACCGTCATTCTTTCTTCCAATGTCAGTTGAGCCGGACGCCGCTTATCACGGCGTCCGGAAATAGGCTACTTGATGCGCGGCAGCTCTTCCCACTGGTGGAACGGCGGCGGCGATGACAGCTGCCACTCGAGCGTCGTCGCGCCCTCGCCCCAAGGATTGTCGCCGGCAACGCGCTTCTTGGCGAAGGCGTCATAAACGCCATAAAGGAAGATGACCACACCCACGGCTGCGACATAGGAGCCCATGGAGGAAACGAAGTTCCAGCCGGCGAACGCATCCGGATAGTCGATGTAGCGGCGTGGCATGCCGGCACGACCGAGGAAGTGCTGCGGGAAGAACACCATGTTGACGCCGATGAAGGTGACCCAGAAATGCAGGTTGCCAATCTTCTCATTGTACATGTAGCCGGTCATCTTCGGGAACCAGTAGTACCAGGCGGCGAAGATGGCGAAGACGGCGCCGAGCGACAGCACGTAATGGAAGTGTGCCACGACGTAATAGGTGTCGTGCCATACGCGGTCGAGGCCGGCATTGGCGAGCTGCACGCCGGTGACGCCACCAACCGTGAACAGGAAGATGAAGCCAATCGCCCAGATCATCGGCGTGCGGAACTCGATCGAGCCACCCCACATCGTTGCGATCCAGGAGAAGATCTTCACGCCGGTCGGAACGGCGATGACCATCGTCGCGAAGACAAAGTAACGCTGCGTGTCGAGCGACAGGCCGACCGTGTACATGTGGTGGGCCCAGACGACAAAGCCGACAGCGCCGATCGCGACCATGGCGTAGGCCATGCCGAGATAGCCGAAGATCGGCTTGCGCGAGAAGGTCGAGATGATGTGGCTGACCATGCCGAAGCCGGGCAGGATCAGGATGTAGACTTCCGGGTGACCGAAGAACCAGAACAGGTGCTGGTAAAGGATCGGATCGCCGCCGCCTTCAGGCGCGAAGAAGGTCGTGCCGAAGTTACGGTCGGTCAGCACCATGGTAATGGCGCCCGCCAGAACCGGCAGCGACAGGAGCAGCAGGAAGGCAGTGATCAGCACCGACCAGGCAAAGAGCGGCATCTTGTGCAGCGTCATGCCCGGAGCGCGCATGTTGAGGATCGTGGTGATGAAGTTGATCGCGCCGAGGATCGAGGATGCGCCGGCGATATGCAGCGCGAAGATCACCAGGTCGACCGCTGGTCCCGGATGCCCACCTATGCCTGACAATGGCGGATACATGGTCCAGCCGCCGCCCGCGCCATAAGCACCGGCCGGGCCTTCGACGAACATCGACAGGATCAGGAGCAGGAAGGCCGGAACGATCAGCCAGAAGGAGATGTTGTTCAGGCGCGGAAACGCCATGTCCGGCGCGCCGATCATGATCGGCACCATCCAGTTGGCGAAACCGCCGATCATCGCCGGCATGACCATGAAGAAGATCATGATCAGCGCATGGGCGGTGACGAAGACGTTATACATCTGCTTGCCGCCATCGATGGAAGCATCGCCCGAATAGCCATAAACCATGGAGGCCAGGCCGCTGAAGATCTGGATGCCGGGTTCCTGCAATTCCATGCGGATGGCAAGTGACAGCAGGAAGCCGATAAGGCCGGCGAAGATCGCGAAGATCAGGTAGAGAGTGCCGATGTCCTTATGGTTCGTCGAGAAAAGCCAGCGGTTTGCGAAACTGGGCTTGTGAGAGTGGTGATCGTCATGCGCGTGGGCGTCGTGATGATCGTGCGAGTGATCGTCGTGTGCCGTGGATCCAGCCATTGTCCCTAATCCCTCTTACTTCGCGACGTTTTCAGCGACATTGACGGTAGCCGGCTGATCGACGGCGGCCATCAGGGCCTTGTTCGCCTTGGTCAGATCACCGGCGGCGGTGGTCAGCCACTGCTGGTATTGATCTTGGGAGACGATGCGGATGGCGATCGGCATGAACGCATGGTCCTTGCCGCAGAGCTCGGAACACTGGCCGTAGTACAGACCTTCACGGTCGGCCTTGAACCAGGTCTCGTTCAGACGGCCCGGAACGGCGTCGATCTTAAGCCCGAAGGACGGCATGCCGAAGGAGTGGATGACATCCGTGGGTGCCGCGGTGACGAGAACGCGCACGACCTTGTTGACGGGCAGCACCAGCTCGTTGTCGACGGCGAGAAGCCGCGGATATTTAGACTTGTCTTCCTTGCCGGCCGCCGCGCGATCGGGCTCCTTCAGCATGAAGGAATCGAAAGCCAGCGGGTTATTTCCACTGTTTTCATACTCGTAGTTCCACTGCCACTGCGTCGCCGTCGCCTTGACGGTCACGTCGGGATTCTGCGGAAAGGTGAGCTGCTTGGTCAGAAGTTCAAAGGACGGAACGGCCAGGAACAGGAGAACGAGAACCGGACCCACCGTCCAGATCACCTCGATCACCGTGTTGTGGCTCGTCTTGGAGGGCACCGGATTCTTGGAGGCCCGGAACTTGACCATGACGACGATCAGAAGGACGAGCACCAGCAATGTAACCGGAATGATAAACCAAAGCGTGTATGCTTCGAACCAGCGAATTTCATGCATGTTGCCGGTCGCCGCCTCCTGCAGACCGGTTTCCCATGGTTTTGGCTGATCGGCATAGCTGCCGGTCGCAAAAAGCAGACAGGCGATAGCCGCCAGAGCTGCGTAAGCCCTCTTAATCACGATGTCTCTCCCTCCAGCGTTTGATCCCAGATCAACCTCAAACGCAGTATCCCTACAGTCCTCTGCGCTTCAAACCACAGTTTGGGGCACACCGCAACAACTCACAACATTTGTCCGTGCGGCATTTTTGCGCGAAATATACTCCCCCGACCCGTCTAAACATGACAAGCATTTCATCATCATACGAAAAATTGCATGACGGTCCATCGTATCGCCGTGACAAAATAGGATAGAGGTCGTATTTCCGCCGCACTCGATTGGAATTCAGCAGGCGGGGCTTTTCATTTGCCGGGCTGGGCTTCAACAATAGCGGCACTGATTCGAATCTAGAGGTTTCCATGGGTTTTCGTTCCCTCGCGCGGCTTTGGTTTGCCACCGCCAGCATCGCTGTCGCGGTTGCCGTGCCCGTTTCAGCGCAACAGGCACAGCCGGCGCCGCAGGCCCAACAGTTGCAACCGCAGCAGGGTCAGCAGCCGCCGACGCATACCCAGCAAGTCCCCACCACCCAGGTTCCACAACCGCCGGGTACGGTGCGCTCGAGCCATGGCGCATGGTCCGTGGTCTGCGACAAGCCGGCGGGTGCCGCCACCGAGCAGTGCGCGCTGATGCAGAATGTCATCGCCGAGGACCGGCCGGAAGTCGGCCTCTCGGTCGTCGTGCTGAAGACCGCTGATCGCAAATCGAAGATCCTGCGCGTGCTCGCCCCGCTCGGCGTTCTGCTGCCGAACGGCCTTGGCCTCAACATTGATGGCAAGGATATCGGCCGCGCCTATTTCGTCCGCTGCTTCTCCGACGGCTGCTATGCCGAAGTGGTGCTTGAGGACGAATTGCTGAAGACGCTGCGCAGCGGTGCCACGGCGACCTTCATCGTCTTCCAATCGCCGGAAGAAGGCATCGGCATTCCCGTCGACCTCAAGGGCTTTGCCGACGGCTACGACGCGCTTCCGTAAGTCGGCAGGGCTTGCCCTCTCGTCGTGCGACGCCTACATCGGCTCTGAACGGAGCACCTGACCCATGAATACCGATCTGCTTACCCTGTTCGATGCCGACGAAACCAAGCTGCGCGCCATCGTCGCAGAGGCGCTTGCCGGCGCCGACGACGGCGAGCTTTTCGTCGAGCATGTCCAGGCGGAATCGCTGACCTTCGACAACGGGCGGATGAAGGGCGGCAGCTTCAACACCGAACAGGGTTTTGGCCTGCGCGCCGTCGCCGGCGAAGCGGTCGGTTATGCTCATGCGGGCGATCTTTCGGAAGCGGCACTGAAGCGCGCCGCCGACGCGGTGCGTGCGGTTACCTCCGGTTATGCCGGCTCCTATGCAGCGGCGCCCCAGCGCACCAATAAAGTGCTCTATAGCGACGAGAACCCGATCGGAGCGCCGAGCTTCGAGGACAAGGCGAAGCTCCTGCAGCAGATCGACAGCTATCTGCGCGACAAGGACGGCAAGGTGCGTCAGGTGACGGCCTCCGTCGCCGCGAGCTGGCAGGTGGTCGATATTCTTCGCGCCGACGGCCATCGCGTCCGTGACATCAGGCCGATGACCCGCATCAACATCTCCGTCATGGTCGGCGATGGCGACCGGCAGGAATCCGGCTCCTTCGGCACCGGCGGCCGCGTCGGCTTCGGCGATTTCGTCACGGAAGAGAACTGGCGCCGTGGTGCCGACGAGGCGCTGCGCCAGGCGCTCGTCAATCTCGAAGCGATCGATGCGCCGGCCGGCACGATGGATGTCGTTCTCGGCTCCGGCTGGCCGGGCGTCATGCTGCACGAAGCCGTCGGCCACGGGCTGGAAGGCGATTTCAACCGCAAGAAGACCTCGGCCTTTGCCGGACTTTTGGGCCAGATGGTCGCCGCGCCCGGCGTCACCGTCGTCGATGACGGCACGATCGAAAACCGCCGCGGCTCGATCACGGTCGACGACGAAGGCACACCTTCGGCCTACAATGTCCTGATCGAGAATGGCAAGCTGGTCGGCTACATGCAGGACCGGCAGAATGCCCGCTTGATGGGCATGAAGGCGACCGGCAACGGTCGCCGCCAAGGCTATGCCCACACACCGATGCCGCGCATGACCAACACCTATATGCTCGGCGGCGACAAGACGCCGGAAGAAATCATCGCTTCGGTAAAGAAGGGCGTCTATGCCGTTTCCTTCGGCGGCGGCCAGGTGGATATCACCTCCGGCAAGTTCGTCTTCGGTTGCACGGAGGCCTATCTGATCGAGAACGGCAAGGTCGGCGCGCCGATCAAGGGCGCCATGCTGATCGGCAACGGCCCGGACGCCATGAAGCGGGTCTCGATGATCGGTAACGACATGAAACTCGACACCGGCATCGGCAATTGCGGCAAGGCCGGTCAATGGGTCCCCGTCGGCGTCGGCCAGCCGCATCTCAGGATGGATCAGGTCACGGTCGGCGGGACGAAGACGTAAGACCTGTCTGCCGCTCACCCCTCCTCCGGACGAAAGCGCCATTTCCGCTCCACGGCGGCGGCTAGATCCAGACCGTTGCGGTGGGCGAAGAGCAGGATATGGCCGAGCACGTCGGCCGTTTCGTCCGCCAGCGCGGTCGCCAGCTCCTCATCCGTCATGCCCTTACGCCTGCCACGGCCGGTCTTCTTGTTCCAGATCTGGGTAAGCTCGCCCACCTCTTCCTGCAGTTTGAGCACGAACCAATCGTCGTCGCGCTCGACGCCATTGGCAGCGGCGTAAGTGGCGGAGGCTTTTTCGAATTGCTGGATCAGGTCGGAAAGCATCGATATCGTTCCCTGTATGTTCCAGACATCAGTGAACGATTCTTCCCCAAATGTCGAGACGGCGGAGCTTGCGCCCCGCCGTCTCGATCGTTCCAGATTTTGATTTTCGATCAGCTCTTGTGCGGCAGAAGCAGGCAGTCGAAATCGTTGCGCTTCAGCGCGGCGCAGGCGGAATTCGCATCGTCACGGCTGCCGAAACCGACGAAACGGGCGCGGTAGACGGTTCCGCTGCCCTTGCCTACGGCTTCGGTATAGGGCGAGGCATTGGCGAGCGCATTGCCGGCTTTGGATTGGGCCGCGGAGAGCAGGTCCTTGGCCGCCTGCGCGGTCGGGGTCGCGGCGATCTGCACCTGCCAGCGGCCAGTCGCCGGCTTGCCGGCATTCAGGATCTCATCCATTGCCACCGGGCGATCCATCGGCACGGTAACGTTCGGGACGGCCGCATAGGCGAGCGGTGCGGATACCGGAGCGGTGTCCGTACGCTTGCGGGTCGTTGCCGTGGTCTGCGTGTCGACCTCCATGGCAACATCGTTCGAGGCGGAAGCCACTTCGACCTGCTTGACCTTGCCGCCGCCGATGCTCGCCACAAGGCGCGATGTCGAGCTGGATGCGGCCTTTGGCACGTAGCGATCGAGAAGCGAAGCCATCAGCGCGTCGCGGCCACGGGCCGTCGCGCCACCCATGACAACGCCGATGACGCGGCGATTGCCGTGGCGCACGGCGCTGACAAGGTTGAAGCCGGACGCATTGGTGTAGCCGGTCTTGATGCCGTCCATGCCTTCATAGCGATACATTAAATTGTTGTGGCCGCGAACGCGCTGGCCGCGGTAAGTGAAGCCGGTCTGCGAGAACAGCCGGTATTCCTGGGGGTAATTGTTGATGAGCGCGACGGCCAGCGTCGACATATCCCGGGCGGTGGTCACCTGCTGCATGTTCGGCAGGCCCGAAGCGTTCATGAAAACGGTGCGGCGCATGCCGATTTCGCGAGCCTTCTGCGTCATCAGGCGGGCAAAGCCGCTTTCGCTGCCACCCAGCGCTTCCGCCATCGCGGCGGCGGCATCGTTGGCGGACTTGATGATCATGCCGTCGACGGCCTCGCGCACGGTGACAGTACCGCCGGGCTTCAGGCCGAGTTTGGTCGGGGGCTTGCCGGCGGCATTGCTCGAAACCGGTATCTTGCTGTTCCAGCTCAGCTTGCCGCGATTAATTGCCTCGAACGTCATATAGAGCGTCATCATCTTGGTCAGCGACGCCGGATGATTGAGATCATCGGCGTTGCTCGAAGCAAGCACCGCGCCTGTCTTCGCATCCATGATGAAATAGGCGCTGCCCGCAAAGCTTGCGACGGGCGCACCCAGAAGCACGACGGCCGCAGAGAGGGCCATCAGAAATTTTTTCATATTCGTCCCCAAACGAAACAAATGCCAATACACCGCGTCAACCCATTGTGCGCTTTTGCGACAGAAGCCTGATATTCGGTGCGATATTGAGGCAACACCCTCAAGAGATTCCCAATTTTGCCTTTGCTGGTAAAATAACGGTTAACATATTGAAAATATGGCGCAGATTCAGCAAGGATTAACGGCACTCGGGCTACAGCATGGGTCTTCGTCAACCGGGTCAATCCCCATGGAGCAGGCCATCAGAGACCGTCTCAAGCGCGCCGCGATCTCCGGCGGGCTGGAAACCGCCACAATTCTGAAAAGCCTCGGGCTGATGCGCGACGCCGCCGGCCTCGGCGTGATCTTCACCCTGCATCATGTCCGTCCGCCGCAGCCCCACCGCTTTGCGCCGAACGCACATCTGGAAATTTCACCCGAATTCCTCGATCGCGCGCTGACCCGGTTGAAACGGGACGGCTACGATTTCATCGCTCTCGATGCGCTACCGGAGCGAATGGCAAGCAAGGGTGACAGGCAGCCCTTTGCAGCCTTCACCCTTGATGACGGCAATCGCGACAATTTCGACCATGCACTACCGGTCTTTGCCCGCCACGGAGTCCCCTTCACGGTCTTTGTCGCCCAGGGGCTGTCTGAGCGGACGCATAGCCTATGGTGGGAAACACTGGCCGAGCTGCTTAACCGGCTGGACCGGCTGACATTCGATTTCGGTACAGGTGCGGAGAGCTTCGCTCTTAATAGAGCCAGTCAACGGCAAACCGTATTCGCACGCTTCGCGGCCTATGTTCATGGCCACAACGAGACGGAAGCCGTCGGCCGGATCGACGCGCTTGCGCGCCAGAACGGCATCGAGCCGCTCGATCTCGTGCTCGCGTCGATCATGGACCGGACGGAGTTGAAGCGGCTTGCTGCGTATCCGCTCGCCTCGCTCGGCGCCCATACGGTGAGCCACCGGGCGCTTGCCCGGCTGCCTGAAGCGGAAGCGGCGGCGGAAATGTCGCTGTCGGCGGATTATGTTGCCGAGATCATCGGTCGACGGCCGGCGGCAATCGCCTATCCTTACGGTACGACTGAAGCGGCCTCACCGCGCGAGGCCCGGCTTGCGGCGGAGCTCGGCTTTGCGGTCGGCGTTACGACCCGGCCCGGGACGATTGCTGCCGCAAATGCTGCCGCCACCACCCTCCTGCCCCGGCTATCTCTCAACGGCCATTATCAGAAAGAACGCTACGCCTCGGCGCTTGCCTCCGGCATCCCCATGCGGCTGATGGGGCGCCGGGCGCCGGCATAATCGGTTACGGATACATCCGCACCTTTTCCCAGGCGCCTTCCGGCACCTCGCGGCGGAATTCGACGCGGTCATGCAGACGGAATGGACGATCGTGCCAGAATTCGATCGACAGCGGCCTGATGCGGAAACCAGACCAATGCGGCGGGCGCGGAATGTCGCCGAGGGCATAGCGCGCGGTATATTCGGCGACCGCCTTTTCCAGCGCAAAACGGCCCTCAAGCGGGCGCGACTGTTTTGAAGCCCAGGCGCCGATGCGGCTGCCGCGAGCCCTCGTCTTGTAATACTCGTCGGCTTCCTTGTCGCTCACCACCTCAACCAGACCGCGCAGCCGTACCTGCCGTCGCAGCGACTTCCAGTGGAAGCACATGGCCGCTTTCTTCTGGGAAAGAATTTCTTGGCCTTTCTGGCTCTCGAAATTTGTATAGAATACGAATCCCTGACTATCGAAACCTTTCAGAAGGACCATGCGGACATTCGGCAATCCATCCTTATCAACCGTTGCCAGGGCAACCGCATTCGGATCATTCGGCTCAGTGGCTTCTGCTTCGCGCAGCCAGGCGGCGAAAAGCGCGAAGGGTTCATTCTGTTCGGTGAAGTCACCGCTTGTTAACTCGTTTTCCGACATATTAGCTCAAATGCTCCGCAATTCCTAAAAATCGCCAGCCCTGATGCTGGCCAAGACACTCGGGTGGAAGTCATAGCAAAGTCGACGGTTCATACAAAGCGCAAGCTTGTAAAAGGCGCAGCGATGGCGGTTGCCATTCTCTCCCTTTTCTCCCTTGGCGGCTGTGTCAGCGGCGGCATGGATATCCTGAGTTCTGCGAAGGTGGATCGAAGCGTGGCCACGGGCACGATACCGACGGCTCCCGTCACCGCCGACAGCGTTTCAGACGAGACCACCGTGCGTAATGCCGTGACCTCGGCGGATCTCCACAAACTCAATGGGCAGCCCGTTCCCTGGGCAAATGCATCGACGGGCAGCGCCGGCGTCATCGACACGATCGTCGAAAACAGCGCCTCGGGCCAAGTCTGCCGCCAGTTCCGCACCACCCGGCATTCCTATCAGGGCATCGCCAATTTTTCCGGCAGGACCTGCCTTCTCGGCCAGGGCGAATGGCAATTGCTGAGCTTCCAGCAGGCCGGCTGACCACTTCGTTCTCCTCGTTATTCCCATCAAGTGCCCCCCTGGACCGGTGGACGCGATGCAATGCGCGCCGGCCGGCAGCGCCGAGGCTTAGCGAACGGCTAACCATTCCGGCAGATCGCCTGAGCAGGGCGCACCAGACGTAACAACTGATTAGCAACTGTTCCCGCAGGATCACACCACATGCGCGCTGACCCTCTTCGCGTCCGGGGACCACGGAGGGAGCGCGATCCATTCTATTGTTTCCTTTTGGGCGCCCCAACGAGACCTGGCGCCGTCCAAATCGGTGGTTGAGATGATGCGCGATCCGTACAAGCTACTTGGCGTTAAGAGGGATGCCGGACCAGACGAAATCAAGACGGCGTGGCGCAACCTGGCGAAGGCTGTCCATCCCGACCACAATATTGGCGATCCCACCGCAACGGAGCGCTTTGCCGAAATCGGCCGCGCATACGAAACGCTGAAGGATCCGCAGAAGCGGAGCCGTTACGATCAGGTAGCGCACATGGCCGAAGCCAAGGCGCAGAGCCGCGAGCAGACCATTATGCAGCAGCGCCAGGCGGCGCGAGAAGCCGAGGAGCGCGCCAAGGCAGCGCGTGCCAACGCCGAAAAGATCATGGAAGAACTCGCCCGCGCCAATGCCCGCAAGGCGCAGGCAGCTGCGACCGCCAATCCGCAGGCCGCCGGCGCGAGCGAATCGCCGGAAGATATGGTCGAGCGCATTTTTGGCGTGAAGACCGCGCAAATGGCACAGAACCAGGCTGCGGCCGATACCAGCGCCACGGAGACTGCGAAGCAACGCGACACGAACGGCGAAGCTTTCGTCGAAGAGGAACAGCTTGCGACGGGAACCGGCTCGAGCGCCGTGCGCTCCCCTTTAGGTATCCTCGGTTCGCTCGTGCGCCGCATCACCGGCGTCGCGCAGGACAAGCCTCCGGAGAAAACGCCGGAGATCGCCGCCGAGGCGACCATTACGCTCGACGACATGCTCAAGGGACAATGGATCACCGTTCCGCTCCCCGAAGGGCGGGAAGCACGCTTCCAGGCGACAACGGATATCGGCAACGGACAAGTCCTGCACCTGAAGAATCAGGGACTGAAACTGCCGGGCATGCTGCGCGGCGATGTGGCAATCACCGTCCATCTTTCCACCGACAGCCGCTTCACACTCGACGGCTTCGACGTCCGCACGACGCTTCCGGTCACCATCGAAAATGCCGTGCTCGGTTATGAGACGGAGGTCGAGGGATTGAACGGTCAGGTCCGACTGACGGTTCCCGCCTGGTCGGGTTCGGATCAAGTCATCCGAATCTCCGGCGAAGGTCTTCCGGACGGACAGGGCGGAAAAGGCGACCTGGTGGTGGAGTTGCGCCTGATGCTCTGGGAAAAGCCGGACGACAAAGTCACGGATTTGATGCGCAGCATGCGCGAGGGCTTTTTTCTGTGAAATTTCAGTGACAACCGCACCCTTTGTTACGCTCCCTAACAGTTGATGATCTTGACAATGCTTGAACAGGGGATCGGCCTATGCCATAGGCAGGTTCAATTGTAATTCAAGGGAGCATAATATGGCTCAAGCCACTGGCCTCATGGCAGGCAAGCGCGGCGTCATTCTCGGCGTTGCAAACAACCGTTCCATAGCGTGGGGCATTGCCAAGGCCTGTTCGGACGCCGGTGCCGAAATCGCATTGACCTGGCAGGGCGACGCTTTGAAGAAGCGCGTCGAGCCGCTTGCTCAGGAACTCGGCGCCTTCATGGCCGGCCATTGCGACGTCACCGAACCCGCGACGATCGACGCCGTCATCGACGCGCTGGAAGCGAAATGGGGCAAGATCGATTTCGTCGTGCATGCCATCGCCTTCTCCGACAAGGACGAACTGACCGGCCGTTACGTCGACACCAGCCGCGATAACTTCGCACGCACGATGGACATCTCGGTCTATTCCTTCACCGCCGTCGCCCAGCGCGCCGAGCGAATCATGAATGACGGCGGCTCGCTGATCACCCTCACCTATTATGGTGCGGAAAAGGTCATGCCGCATTACAACGTCATGGGTGTTGCCAAGGCCGCTCTCGAAGCGAGCGTTCGCTATCTCGCCGTCGATCTCGGCGGCCGCGGCATTCGCGTCAATGCGATTTCGGCCGGCCCGATCAAGACGCTGGCCGCTTCCGGCATCGGCGATTTCCGCTATATCCTGAAGTGGAACGAATATAATGCGCCGCTGAAGCGTGGGGTTACGATCGATGAGGTCGGCAATTCCGCACTTTACCTGCTCTCCGATCTCTCCACCGCCGTCACAGGCGAAATTCATCACGTCGATTCCGGTTACCACACCGTCGGCATGAAGGCTGTGGATGCGCCCGACATGTCGGTCCTCAAGGACTGAAGCAACAGGAAGTCTGAACCGTGCCGCCTATCCTTTATGTGATCCGCCACGGTCAGACCGACTGGAATGCCGAGCGCCGACTGCAAGGCCAGAAGGACATAGACCTCAATGCCATCGGTCGCGCGCAGGCGCGGCAGAACGGCCTTGAACTGGCCGAAATTCTCGCCTTCGAAAACCAGCCCTTCGACTTTGTTGCGAGCCCAATGCGCCGCACGCGCGAGACCATGGAGATCGCGCGAGAAGCCATGGGCCTGCCGCCCAAGAACTATCACACCGACGAGCGGCTGGTCGAAGTCTCCTTCGGTGCCTGGGAAGGCTTCACTATCAAGGAACTGAAGGCGACCGAGGCCGAACGTCTTGCCGAGCGCAATGCCGGAAAATGGGATTTCATCCCGCCCGGCGAGGATGCGGAGAGCTACGAGATTCTCTCCTGGCGCGTCGGCTCATGGCTGGCATCCGTCGACAAGCCGACCGTCTGCGTCACCCATGGCGGCGTCATCCGTTCGTTGTTCCGGCTGGTCGGCGATGTATCGAAAGAATATGCCTCGGAGGCAGAGATCCCGCAGGATCGTATCCTGAAGGTCGATCCGCAGATGAAGATCATCGGCTGGATCTAGAAGCAGCCGCGTGTTCGGCTAGCGGCTGTCAATTCTCACTGAACGATATCGAGATCGTTGATGACGCGCTTGCCGTCGACTTCGGTGTAAAAAACGTCGACCTTGACGCCGGGTTTCAGGCCGCTGAAATCGAAATCCTCCGGCGCCTGATAGTTCTTGCCGTCATCCAACGTAATGCTGAAATTCTTCGCGTCGACCTTCTTGATCGTGGACTGGACGTCGGCGCTTTCGGCAAAACCGGCAACAGGGGCAAGAAAACTTGCCGTGGCCAGGAGCGTCGCAACAAAGAAGCGCATTAGAGGGACCCTTTTATTCCATTTCAGTGCCAATTTTTGATCTGACATAGATAATACTTTGAATATGGCGGAAGTTGCCCGCAACAATGGCTTTCGCCGCCCAATTGATGAATGTATCGTCACAATCCACAGCATGGCCTAATCTTTGTTTACCATATCAGGTGCTTGGCGGGCTTTCACCCCCTCATGCTTGTGCCGTCATTGTGGAAAGAAAGATTTGCCTCGGCGGCTTTTTGGCCTATGAGTGTGCCGCAATTCCAAGAGACAAGACGCGGCCCGCCGCCGGGCCGCCGCAATCCGGTTGTTCCCATGTCGCATAATAGTTTCGGTCACCTCTTCCGCGTCACCACCTGGGGCGAAAGCCACGGGCCGGCGCTCGGCTGCGTCGTCGATGGCTGCCCTCCCGGCCTGCGCTTCAAGCTGGAAGACATCCAGGCCTGGCTCGACAAGCGCAAGCCCGGCCAGTCGCGGTTCGTGACGCAGCGGCGCGAGGACGATCTCGTCAAGGTGCTCTCCGGCGTGATGCTGGACGAGGACGGCGAGACGATGATTTCGACCGGCACGCCGATCTCCATGCTGATCGAAAATACCGACCAGCGTTCCAAGGATTACGGCGAGATCGCCCGCAGCTATCGCCCCGGCCATGCCGACTATACCTATGACGTCAAGTATGGCATTCGCGACTATCGCGGCGGCGGGCGTTCGTCGGCCCGCGAGACCGCGGCGCGTGTTGCTGCCGGCGGCATTGCCCGCCTCGTCGTGCCCGGCGTCACCGTGCGTGGCGCGCTGGTGCAGATCGGCAAGCACAAGATCAATCGCGCCAACTGGGATTGGGCGCAGGTCGACCAGAACCCGTTCTTCGCCCCCGATCCAGCGATCGTGCCGGTCTGGGAGGAATATCTCGACGGCATTCGCAAAGCAGGCTCCTCGATCGGCGCGGTGGTCGAGGTCATCGCCGAGGGCGTACCCGCCGGCCTTGGCGCTCCGATCTATGCCAAGCTCGACCAGGATATCGCCTCGCTGCTGATGTCGATCAACGCCGTCAAGGGCGTCGAAATCGGTGAAGGCTTTGCATCCGCCGAACTGACCGGCGAGGAAAATGCCGACGAGATGCGTATGGGCAATGACGGCAATCGCATTTTCCTGTCCAACCATGCCGGCGGCATTCTGGGCGGCATTTCCACCGGCGAACCCATCGTCGCCCGCTTCGCCATCAAGCCGACCTCCTCGATCCTGACCGAACGCCAGTCGATCGACGCCGACGGCAAGAATGTCGATATCCGTACCAAGGGCCGCCATGACCCCTGCGTCGGCATCCGCGCCGTGCCGATCGGCGAAGCGATGGTTGCATGCGCCATTGCCGATCATTACCTCAGAGACCGTGGCCAGACAGGCCGGCTGAAATAAGGACTTTCTCATGCCCTATGACCAGAAGCGTGTTGTCGATGCTATCAGGGCTTTCGAAGCAGGCGAAATCGTCGTCGTCATGGACGACAATGACCGCGAAAACGAAGGCGACCTGATCGTCGCCGCCGTTCATTGCACGCCGGAAAAAATGGCCTTCATCGTTCGTCATACCTCGGGCATCGTCTGCACGCCGATGCCGCGCGAGGAGGCCAAACGCCTGAACCTCAATGCCATGGTGGCGGAAAACGATTCGGCGCATACGACCGCCTTCACCGTCTCCGTCGACTTCAAGCACGGCACGACCACCGGCATTTCCGCCGACGACCGGACGCTGACGGTGCGCAACCTCGCCAATCCGAATGTCGGCCCGACCGATTTCGTTCGTCCCGGCCATATCTTCCCGCTGATCGCCCGCGAAGGCGGCGTGCTGATGCGCTCGGGCCATACGGAAGCTGCGGTCGACCTCTGCAGGCTTGCCAATCTACCGCCGATCGGCGTCATCAGCGAACTTGTCAACGACGACGGTACGGTGACGCGCGGCCCGCAGGTGGTCGAATTCGCCGAGCAGCATGGGCTGAAGCTCGTCTCCGTCGCCGATCTCATCGCCTATCGCCAGCGCAAGGAAACGCTGATCGAACTCGGCACCAGCTTCGACATCGACACGCCGTTCGGCAAGGCACGCGCGCATACCTATTCGCTGCCCTCGGACACGATGCAGCACCTCGCCGTCGTCTTCGGCGACATCCGCGACGGCATCGACATTCCTGTCCGCCTGCATCCGGAAAGCGTCGCCGAGGACCTGTTCGGCAAACGCCGACCGGTCGATTTCTACATGAAGAAGATCGCCGACGAGGGCCGCGGGGTCATCGTCTATCTGCGCGAAGGCTCTGTCGGCGTCGGCCATTTCGACAATGGCCGTAAAGCACGCCAGGCCGAGCGCGAAAGCCATGCCGAGGCGCAGGCACGCGACAGCGAATGGCTGGAAATCGGCCTCGGCGCACAGATTCTCAAGGATCTTGGCGTCAGCTCGATCAAGCTGCTCACCAGCCGCGAACGCCACTATGTCGGCCTCGAAGGGTTCGGCATCAAGATCGCTGCGACGGAGATTTGTTGATTTCCACCCTCCCCTCGAAGGGGAGGGTCGGAGCATAGCTCTGGGGTGGGGTGATGTCTCTCCACGCCCAGGGTCACCCCCACCCGCGCGCTCCGCGCGACCTCCCCCTCAAGGGAGAGGTAATTAACCCCGCCACCCCTCCAAAAACACCACCTTCTCAACCCCGGCAAAGCGCGCGACGCGCTCCAGTTCTGCCTCCAGCTTCTCCAGCCGGCCGGCAGACGCCTTTACGCCCGGTTCCAACCATAGGCGTTTGACATCAAGCGTTCCCGCCTTGCGGTCGGCTTTCATGTCGATCCGTCCAATCAGACGGTCTCCTTCCAGCAATGGGAAGACGTAATAACCATATTCCCGCTTCGGCTCCGGCACGAAGATTTCGATGCGATAGAAGAAACCGAAGAGGCGTTCGGTGCGGTTGCGGTCGCGTAGTGTCGGATCGAAGGGGCTGAGGACGCGGATGCGGGCAGGAGCCTCGGGGAAGCTGTCGAGTGTGGAAGAAAAATCGGCAAAGGCGAAAGAAGGGCGTGGCTTGCCGTCGCCCGCGGGCTCGATCAGCATTTCCGAGAGTTCGTCGCGATGCGCTTCCACCCAGACTTTCGCCTCCTGCGGCGTCACCAGGTTCCAGAAGGCGGCGATTTCGCCCGAGGTGGCGAAGCCCAGGCGCTGCAATGCTCCGCGGCAGGCCCAGTCGACGAATTCGTCGTGGCCGACCTCCGGTGTATGGACATGATCCGGCAGCACGCGCTCGACCAGATCGTAGACCTTCTGGAAGTTCGTGCGGCCGGCGATGGCGAATTTGCCGGTGCGCCAGAAATATTCGAGCGCCGTCTTGTTCGGATGCCAGTTCCACCAGCCGCCGGAGACATGGTTCTCCGCCTTGATCTCGCGGGCCATGATGGCGCCATTCTTCAGCACGCGCTCGTAGGTCTCCTCGAAGGCGGACTCGAACCCCTCACCG
Organism: Rhizobium rhizogenes NBRC 13257; assembly: GCF_000696095.1. Classification (GTDB taxonomy): domain Bacteria; phylum Pseudomonadota; class Alphaproteobacteria; order Rhizobiales; family Rhizobiaceae; genus Rhizobium; species Rhizobium rhizogenes. Next base: position 65,084 of record NZ_BAYX01000009.1, read on the forward strand.
CGCCACTTGCGCCAGCGCTCGACCAGCGCCAATTCCTCACGGCGGAACCGGTGTTTCCAATAAACGAAGAAGGCGCTCGGCAGGATCGAGGCGTCGTGCGTCCAGTGTTCGAACAGCGCGCCGTCCTTTTCGAGCAGCTCGGTCAGATGTTCGCGCCGGTAAGTCTGGTTGCGCGAAAACAGGATCTGATGATGCGCCCGCTCGACGGTGCCGATGCTGTCGACCTGTACGAAGCCGATATCGTGGATGAGTTGCAGCAACCCCGCCTTGGTCAAGGCGCGGTTCGGTGGATTTGAAAGCCCCTGCTTGGCGAGAAAGACCCGGCGGGCGTCGCGATTGGAAAGCAGATTCGTCATGACCAGATCATAGGCATAAATTCCCATGCTTTCAAATAGGCGCTGATTTGATAATTCGCCATGATGGGCTATAGGACCGCAACACCACCACGGAATGGGACCAGCCGCTTGGATATCCGCTTCGACAATGCCGGCGTCGATTTCGGCACACGGGCAGCCCTTCTGCCGCTCAGCCTGACGCTCAGCGAAAAGCGCATCGGCGTGATCGGCTTGAACGGTTCCGGCAAGACGACATTCGCGCGGCTGATCAACGGGCTGACGAAGCCGACCGCCGGCCGCGTCACCGTCGATGGACTCGACACGCTCAGTGATGCCAAAGCTGTGCTCGGCAAGGTCGGCTATATCTTCCAGTCGCCGCAGAACCAGATCATCCTGCCGATCATCCGTGACGACATCGCCTTTGGCCTGAAGGCTCGCGGGCTTGGGAAAGCCGACATCGAGACGGCGGTTGATGGCATTCTCGACCGGTTTGGCGTGCGGCATCTGGCGGAACGGCGGGCGCACGAACTTTCGGGCGGCGAGTTGCAGATGGCCGCCCTCTGCTCCGTGCTCGTCACCGGGCCTGATATCCTCATTCTCGACGAGCCGACCAACCAGCTCGACCTGAAGAACCGGGCGCTGGTGCAGAAAACCATCGCCGGCCTGCCGGAAAGCGTCATCGTCATCAGCCATGACCTGCCGCTGGTCGAGGATTTCGACCGCGTGCTGCTGTTCGATCAGGGCCGCCTTGTCGTCGACGCACCGCCTGCCGAAGCCATCACCCGATACAGGGAGCTGGCCGCCTGATGCAGACACTGCATGTCGACGCCGACACATGGATGCACCGGATATCGCCGCGTCTGAAGCTTGGCGTATTGGCGGCGCTCGGCATCGTCCTGTTCCTGATCGACTCCATTGCGCTGCTCGCTATCGCCATCATCATTGGCGCCGCCCTCTACTTCCGCACCGGCCTGCCGGCGGGCGAAGCGTTGAGACGGCTGCGGCCGGTCCTTCTCTCCATCGCCGTCGTGGCGCTGTTCGGCCTGATCTTCAATCCGCTCCATGTCGCTGTTGTCACCGTGCTGCGGCTGGTCGCGCTGGTGCTGTTCGCGGCGACCGTCACGGCGACGACCTCGATCTCAGCCTTCATGGACGAAATCACTGCGCTTGCCGCTCCCCTCGAAAGGCTCGGTCTTTTGAAGGCCGCCGATATCGGCCTTGCGGTCGGCCTGGTCGTCCGCTTCGTGCCTGAAATTCTCGACCGCTACCGCGCCATCCGCGAGGCGCATGAGGCGCGCGGGATCAAGATCCGCATCGCCACGACGCTCGTGCCGCTGATCATCCTGACCTTGCGTGATGCCGATAATATCGCGGCTGCGATTGACGCCCGCGGCATTCGGCGGCATTGAACAGAGATTGTTTTTGAATGGAGCCGTCATGACGACCCGCGACCTCGTTCTCTCCGCGCTTTTTGCCGCCATCATCGTGGCGCTCGGCCTGCTGCCGCCGATCTCGATCGGCCTCATTCCTGTGCCGATCACCGCGCAGTCGCTCGGCGTCATGCTGGCGGGCGTGGTGCTCGGCGCAAAACGCGGCGCGATCGCGGTGCTGATCGTCGTGGTGCTGGTCTCGATCGGCCTGCCGGTACTGTCGGGCGGTCGTGGCGGGCTTTCCGTCTTCGCAGGGCCGACGGCCGGCTTCTTCATCGGCTGGACCTTTGCCGCCTACATCACCGGCTATCTCTCCGAACGATTGGTCAAGGCCGAGCAGACCGGCATCGCCCAGGGCATTGGCTTCTTTATAGCCTCGGTGATCGGTGGCGTTATCGTCCTCTATGCCTTTGGCATCGGCTGGCTGGCCCTCGTGGCCAATATCGACTTCGGCAAGGCATTCTTCGGGTCGATGGCCTTCGTGCCCGGCGATCTCGCCAAGGCAGTGGTCGCCGCTCTCGTCGGCCGCGCCGTCATGGCCGGTTATCCGCTGCTGCCGCAGCGGACCTGATCCTTAATCAAGATACTTATAGAGCCAGTCGCGGGTGTCTTCAGGCAGCGGGACTGGCTCATACTGCTCGCCGCGCACAGCAAGCCAAAGGATCTCCACCTCGGCGGCCAGCTCTTGACCGGTTTCGACCATGATCTTGAAGCCGATGGACTTGCCGCCGATCTTGCTGACCCGGACCGAAAAACGGGCGAGATCGTCATGGCGCAGCGCCCGATGCAGCGAGCAGGAGGCCTTGGTGGCGATATAGGCCGGCTCGTCGTCGACCAGCGGCCGTGTTCGCCAGAAATTCGACAGGGCGGTTTCCGCCTCCGAGATGTAGGAGGCGATGAACATCCGCCCATGCCTGTCGACATCGCGGGGTGCTACCCGCATCTCGACGACATCGGATCGTTCTGCACTTGTCATCACGAAAAGACCTTGGCCGGCGCTCCCCGCACCTGATGGAAAGCTTAACACTGCGCCCCGCGAAGTAAACGGGAGCCGGCGGAATTGATCGGGATGACTGCACCCGATCCGAAGCTCTCTTCTGGCACGACTTTACGACAGTCTTGCAGGCGCAAAAGCATCGCGCTTGCGGCCATCTCCGCCGATGACGTTCCGCCGAACGCGACCCAACCTCCACAATCATGAGCCGTAAAAATAAAGCAGAATCAACTCCTTGAGACGTTGTGCGCGGGAAATGAAGCTACTTATATTTCCAAGTAAGCATATGTTTTTATGAGAAAACAGACAGGCAATTGGAGATGATACCATGACCAAAGACCAGATTTTCGACACCCTCGAACGCTCTGCCCAGCAAATCGTTCCCGACTTGGGTGGCTCTGTCCAACGCACCGATTCATTTGACGCTCTGGTATCAATTCGCTCGATCTGGCCGAGATCGTCATTGCCACACTGGATAAGTTGCAGCTGGATATCCCCCTCAATGAACTAGCCGGGGCGAAGACCTTCGGCGAACTCGCAGACACCATCCATGCGAAATCCTGATCGACCGCATTGATCGTCCGTGACGTGGGTGTCGTATCGGCCCTGGGATAGGGTCAAACGGCGCCCTGCATCGGGGCGACGGTTGGCAGCGGAAGCCGCAGTCGCAACACCAAAATTCCCCAATCGCACGTATTCGTCTCGACCAATCCGTCAACACGGCCTGCGCAACATGCTGTGTTGACATTGCGGTGATATAGTCCATGTGCAGTAGCACCGTCATATCTCACCTGTAGATTGGTTTCATGAGCACACGTCTTTACGAACATCCGATCTTTCTTGAGCACATCGTCCCGCCGGGTCATCCGGAGCGGCCGGACCGGCTGCGGTCGCTGAATATCGCGCTCGAGCATCCGAATTTCGACCGGCTGGACCGGCGCAAGGCGCCGCCCGCGCATGAGGATGCCATGCTGCTCGCCCATTCCGAGGAGCATCTGGAGTTCGTCCTGCGCTCGATGCCCGACAAGGGCGACGAGGGTGAGATCAACCAGCTCGAAGCCGACACCTATGCCAGCCCGAAGACGTTGCAGGCGATCATGCATGGCGTCGGTGGCGCGATGGCGGCGGTCGATGACGTGTTCTCAGGCGCCGCCGACAATGTCTTCGTCGCGGCCCGACCGCCCGGCCACCATGCCGAGAAGAACAAGGCCATGGGCTTCTGTTTCTTCAACAATGCCGCGATTGCCGCCCGCCATGCGCAAAAGGCCTATGGGGCCGAGCGTGTCGCCATCGTCGATTGGGACGTGCATCACGGCAACGGTACGCAGGACATCTTCTGGGACGATCCGTCCGTGCTCTTCTGTTCCACCCACCAGATGCCGCTCTACCCCGGCAGCGGCAAGAAGGACGACCGAGGCGCGCATAACACCATCGTCAACGCGCCGTTGTCGCCGAACACCGGCGGCGATCATTTCCGCGAGGCGTTCAAATCGCGCGTGCTGCCGGCGCTCGATGATTTCCGCCCCGACCTCATCATCATCTCCGCCGGTTTCGACGCCCATCACCGCGACCCGCTGGCGCAACTGAACCTCACCGGCGAGGATTTCGACTGGGCGACCGGGCGGATTCTGGAGGCCGCCGATCGCAGCGCCAAGAACCGGGTCGTCAGCCTGCTCGAAGGCGGCTATGATCTGGAAGGTCTGGCCGAGTCGGCCGGGCTGCATATTCTGCGCATGATGAAGGGTTGACGATGAGCGAAAGCGCCAAATTGGATGTGTCCGACTATTCCTTTGAAAAGGCAGTGGCGGAGCTCGAAAGCATCGTTGCGCGCCTGGAACGCGGCGACGTGGCACTGGACGAATCTATCGCCATCTACGAGCGCGGCGAAGCGCTGAAGAAGCATTGCGAAACGCTGCTCTCGGCGGCGGAGAACCGGATCGAAAAGATCAGGCTCGACCGCGCCGGCAAGCCACAAGGCACCGAGCCGCTGGACGGGCAGTGAGGCGAAGCGTGGGAAAATTTGAGTTTCCCGCCTATTCCCGGTAGGTTGCGCTTCAACCGAATGGAGCGCCCGCCATGTCCTTCTTTCCCGGAAAAGATCCGCAGCCTGGCGATGCCTTTGCCTGCGATGCGATCGAGCATCTCATCATTCCGCGCACCAGCGATATTGGCGGCTTTTCCGTGCGGCGCGCGTTGCCGAGCAGCCGGCGGCGGCTCGTCGGGCCATTCATCTTTTTCGACCGCATGGGACCGGCGGTGCTGCGGCCCGGCGAGGCGCTGGATGTCCGGCCGCATCCGCATATCGGGCTCTCCACCGTCACCTATCTTTTCGACGGTGAAATCCGCCACATGGACAGCCTCGGCACGGAAAAGGTCATCCGTCCCGGCGATATCAACCTGATGACAGCCGGGCGCGGCATCGTGCATTCGGAGCGCACGCCGGACAATCTGCGCGGCCATCCGCTGGCAATGTCCGGGCTTCAGACCTGGCTGGCGCTTCCCGACGACAAGGAAGAGATCGATCCGGCCTTTACCCATACGGAAAAGACCGACCTGCCGCTGATCAATGACGGTGGCGCAACCGGGCGCGTGGTGATCGGCAGCTTCGAGGGCGTCACCTCGCCCGTGACGGTGTTTTCGGACACGCTTTATGTCGATCTTCAGCTCCGGCCCGGCGCAAAGTTTCCTTTTGCGGCGGGCCATGAGGAGCGCGCGGTCTATATTCTCTCCGGCTCGCTCGTCGTCGCTGGCGATCGTTTCGAGCAGGATCAACTCCTGATATTTCGTCCCGGCGACGCCATAACGCTGGAAGCGTCCGAAAAAGACTGTCATTTGATGCTTTTTGGTGGTGCGGCGCTCAATTCGAAGCGCTATATCTGGTGGAATTTCGTATCGTCTTCCAAGGAGCGCATCGAAAAGGCAAAGGAAGAATGGCGCACCGGTCGTTTCGATATCGTACCGGGAGACGAGGAAGAGTTCATTCCCTTGCCGGAGAGCTAACGGGTTCATAACAGTGCCAAATGTTTCTTGTTCGGCCACTCCTTGAATTCGTCGGCTTTCGTCGCAATTTGTTTTGACGCAAAGGCGGGCCGCCGCCCAAGAATAGCAAGAAAGAGGCTCCAGCCTTGACACACATGCCAGAGACGCCCCTGCTGGATCAGGTCCATTATCCCTCCGACCTGCGAAAGCTGGAGGACCGGGATCTGCCGCAACTCGCCCGCGAAGTCCGCGACGAGATGATCGATGCGGTATCGCGCACCGGCGGACATCTCGGCGCCGGTCTCGGCGTCGTTGAACTGACCATCGCTATCCACAACGTCTTCGACACGCCGAACGACCGCTTGATCTTCGACGTCGGTCATCAATGTTATCCGCACAAGATCCTGACCGGCCGGCGCGACCGTATCCGCACGCTGCGCCAGGAAGGCGGAATTTCCGGTTTTACTCGCAGGGCGGAGAGCGAATACGATCCCTTCGGTGCAGCGCATTCGTCCACGTCGATTTCCGCCGGTCTCGGCATGGCGGTTGCCGCCGATCTCGACAAGACCGACCGCCGCGTCATTGCCGTCATCGGCGATGGGGCGATGTCGGCCGGCATGGCCTATGAGGCGCTCAACAATGCCGGCGCGCTCGACGCCCGGCTGATCGTCATCCTCAACGACAACGATATGTCGATCGCCCCGCCGACGGGCGCCATGAGCGCCTATCTCGCGCGCCTTGCCTCCGGCCGGACCTATATGGGCTTCCGTGATCTCGGCAAGAAGCTGACCGCCTATCTCGGCAAGAATGTCGACCGCGCGATTACCCGCGCCGTCGAACATGCGCGGGGTTATGTCACCGGCGGGACGATGTTCGAGGAGATGGGTTTCTACCATATCGGCCCGATCGACGGTCATTCCTTCGACCATCTGCTGCCTGTTCTGCGCAATGTTCGCGACAATGCGCAGGGTCCGGTGCTGATCCATGTCGTCACGCAAAAGGGCAAGGGCTATGCCCCTGCCGAAGCGGCGGCCGACAAGTATCACGGCGTCAACAAGTTCGACGTCATCACCGGCGCGCAGGCCAAGGTGAAGCCGAATGCCCCGAGCTACACCAGCGTCTTTGCCGATGCCCTGGTGCAGGAAGCGACGTTCGACGACAAGATCGTCGGCATCACCGCCGCCATGCCGAGCGGCACCGGCCTCGACAAGCTGCAGGAAGTTTTCCCCAAGCGCTGTTTCGATGTCGGCATTGCCGAGCAGCATGCCGTGACCTTTGCCGCAGGTCTTGCCGCCGAGGGCTTCAAGCCCTTTGCCGCGCTCTATTCGACCTTCCTGCAGCGCGCCTACGACCAGGTTGTGCATGATGTGGCGATCCAGGGCCTGCCGGTCCGCTTCCCAATCGATCGTGCCGGTTTCGTCGGCGCCGACGGGCCGACGCATGCCGGCTCCTTCGACACAACCTTTCTCGCTACCCTGCCCGGCTTCGTCGTCATGGCGGCCGCCGACGAGGCGGAGCTGAAACATATGGTGCGTACGGCCGCCGCCTATGATCTCGGTCCGATCTCCTTCCGCTATCCACGCGGTGAAGGTGTCGGCATCGAGATGCCGGAACGCGGGCAGATTCTCGAGATCGGCAAGGGCCGTATCGTCAAGCAGGGCTCGAAAGTGGCGCTGCTGTCCTTTGGGACACGTCTCGCTGACAGCCTGGCCGCCGCCGAAGACCTCGACGCCGCCGGCCTGCCGACCACCGTTGCCGACGCCCGTTTCGCCAAGCCGCTCGACCACGATCTCATCCGCCAGCTCGCCAGCCACCATGAGGTGCTGATCACCATCGAGGAAGGCTCGGTCGGCGGCTTCGGCAGCCAGGTTATGCAGTTCCTCGCCAGCGAGGGCCTGCTCGACAACGGCCTGAAGATCCGCACGCTGGTCATGCCCGACATCTGGGTGGAACAGGCCAAGCCCGAAGTCATGAACGCCATGGCCGGCCTCGACCGCGCCGGCATCGTTCAGACGGTGTTCAAGGCGCTGGGACGCAGCCTGATCGTTGGGGCTGCTGGATAGGAATCGGTTCTGCATTGCCGAACCAACCAATCCGCCGGATTTCCTGTTCGTCGCATCAGGGCGCGAAGACTGCAAAGCGGTCTCGGCCCGCTCCCTTTGCCCGATAGAGCGCGCTATCTACGTTCTTTAGCAGCTCCGTTCGCGTCGTGCCGTCCTGCGGCGCGATCGCAGCGCCGATGCTGAGCCGTGCGACAACGGATTTGCCCTCAATCTCGAAAGGCACACGGAAAGCGGAAAGCAGCCGCTCCGACATCGAGACCAGGGCACTCGCGTCGGGAGGATCGGGAACGAATATCGCGAATTCGTCTCCGCCCATGCGGACAACGATATCGTCGGCGCGAACAACCGAGCGAATGCGCCGGGCGGCTTCGCACAGAACCTCGTCACCGACGTGATGGCCGAGGCTATCATTGATAGCCTTGAAACCGTCCATGTCGAGATAGAGAGCACCAAAACCCCGCCCCACGGCGACTGCGGCATTGAGCGCATCGTCGACAACCGAAACCAGCGCCGATCGATTGAAAAAGAGGGTCAAAGGATCGGTCATCGCCGCGGTGCGAAGGCCGCTCGTGGCGATCCCCATCATCAGATTTGTCTTTTGAAGACGCAGAAGCGCACTTGCCACCTGCGCAAAACGCGCGAGGTTCTCCGATTCATCCTTGGAAAACTGCCGGGGCTTGTGATCGAGAATACAGAGAGCGCCAACGGCAAGCCCTCCCTCCAGCCGCACCGGGGCTCCCGCGTAGAAGCGGAAATGCGGCTCGCCGGTGACATAGGGCATGGCTTTCAGTTCGGGATCCTCAGCCAGATCGGGGATGACCAGCAGCTCGTCCTCGAAAACCACCCGCGTGCAGATCGACATTCCACGCGAACATTCGGCAATCTTCAGTCCCGCCTGGCCGGCGATCCGCTGCCAATCCTCGTCGATGATATTGATTGCCGCATAGGGCGAGCCGAAAATGCCCTTGGCAAGTTCGGCCAGGACTGAAAGTTCGGGCGTCGGACTGCTGTGAATGGAATTCAGGGAGCGGACAGCCAATAACCTCTGGGGTTCATTGACCGGAATTCGGACGACCTGTCCCATTCTTTTCTCCATCGCTGATCATGCTGTGATGTAGAAAAGAATGGTTCGGCGAACAGCGCAAGCCCGAAGTTATGAACGCCATTACCAGCCTCGACCATGGCGGCATCGTCGAGACGGTGTTCAAGGCATTGGGGCGTAGCCGGATCGTTGGGACTGCCGGGTAGGTTTACCTCCCCCTTGAGGGGAGAGGTTGCTGCAAAGCGGCGGGTGGGGGTGATTTCCCGCGAAACGAGACTTCGGCGTATGCCGTCGTCACCCCACCCTGGCACGCCCGTGCCGACCCTCCCCATCAAGGGGAGGGTGATAGATCAGAACTCTTCCCACTCATCCTGAGCAGCAGCTGCTGCGGTTGCCTTGCCGCCGAAAGCCTTGGCGACGGTGCGGCCGAGCGCACGCGCCGGCGAAACCGTGGGCCTCGACTGCGTCGACGCGGCCACCGGGCGTTTGGCTTCGGCCGGCCGGCCGCTCAGGCGGAACTGATGCAGCAGATCGTTCAGCGCTGATGCCTCACGGGCAAGCGAATGGCTGGCAGCCGTCTGCTCCTCGACCATGGCGGCATTCTGCTGCGTGCCCTGGTCCATGTTGTTGACGGCGGTGTTGATCTCCTGCAGGCCGATCGACTGTTCGCGGGTGGCGGTGACGATCGCTCCGACGTGGCGGTTGATTTCCTGCACTTCGGAGACGATCAGTTCCAACGCCTTGCCGGTCTCTCCGACCAGGGAGACACCGGTGTTGACCTGATCGCTCGAGGTGGTGATCAGCGCCTTGATCTCCTTGGCGGCGTTGGCGGAACGCTGCGCCAGCTCGCGCACTTCCTGGGCGACGACGGCAAAACCCTTGCCCGCATCCCCGGCGCGGGCAGCTTCGACGCCGGCATTCAGCGCCAGCAGGTTGGTCTGGAACGCGATGTCGTCGATGACGCTGATGATGTTGCTGATCTCGCCCGAGGATTTTTCGATCTGCTGCATGGCGGAAACCGCCTTGCGCACCACGTCTCCGGACTTTTCGGCGCCCAACCGCGCACGCTCGACCAGATGGCCGACATCCTCGGCACGCTTGGCCGAATCGCGAACCGTCGTCGTCACTTCTTCGAGGGCGGCGGCGGTCTCTTCGACGGCGGCAGCTTGCTGTTCAGTGCGGCGAGCAAGGTCGTCAGCGGCTGAGCGGATTTCACCGGCGCCAGCATTGATCGCCGATGCGTTGCTGCCGACCGACTGCAGAGCCGCTTCCAGCTTCTCAACCGCATTGTTGAAATCGGCACGAACGCCATCGAACTGCGGCGCGAAGGCGCGGTCGAGACGTGCAGCGATATCGCCGGCGGCAAGTCCGGCAAGTCCATCGGCCAAGGCGCCCATGGCAAAGCGGAGTTCATCGTCTTCACGCGCCTTCTGCTCATCGCTCATCTGGCGCTGGCGCTCGGCATCGCCGCGCATGCGCTCGGTCTCGCCAGCAAGACGCAGTTTCTCAACCGCCGCTTCCTTGAAGACGACAACCGCATCGGCCATACGACCAACTTCATCGCCGCGACCGATGGCCGGGACGTCGATGGCGTGCTCACCGCCGGCAAGCCGACCCATGGCAGCGGTCATGCCGACGATCGGGCGGACGATGGTGCGCGACAGCAGCCAGGCCAGCACGGCAGCGGCAAGCGAAGCCACGATGCCGCCGACGATCAGCGTCAGGCGCAAGTCGGCATTGGCGTCGTCCTGAATGGCCGCCAGCTCGCCGGCCTTGGTACGTGCGGCCTGCTTGATCTTGCCCGCAGCCTCGCGGAAGCCATCAAGCTGGCCCTTGGTCTCGTTCTGGCCGATCTTGACGATCTGGTCGAGCGGCATCTCGGTTTCCTTGCGGGCCTTCGACTGCGGCTCGGCAAGCTGATGGAAATAGAGGTCCGCCGCCTTCTGCATGCTGCCGATGGACTGCAGCAGGTCCGGCGCGTCGGCCGCAACCACCTTGGCTGCGTCGATGCTCTTCAGCATGCGGTCGCGATTTTCGAAGATACCGCCATAGGTGCTATCGCTGCGCAACAACAGGAAGCCACGCAGATTGACAGCCTGCTCCAGCATGGCCTGCAAGGAATCGTCGATCAGATTGACGAGCTGCTGCGACTTGTCCTGTTCGGCGGCAGCCCCGGCGGATACCTCTTCCTTGGTGTAAACGAATGCGCAGACACCAGCGAAAATAGCGATAAGAGCGGCAAAGGTGATGGCAAGCTTGCCATTCAAAGAAAGGTTCTTCGCAAACATGGGCGAGCGCCTCCTTGAGCGCCGGTCCTGGCAAGCATCGACGACCCCACGGAGAAGCACGCGGCCGGATGCTCGAAAATTCAGGGAAGAGGCATGATTGGGCGCAAAGGGCGCAAAGCCGTCATGGCAGGCGATCGTTCCCGAACCGGACGATCGCAATCACAAGCATAGTTAGACGCCGCGGCTTTAAATTCATTTAATTTTGCGGGATGCAAGAGACGAAACGGAAACCCTATTCCACCGCGCCATATCGAGGATCAGTATAGCGTCTACGTCTACATTTGCCGCCATCAGCACAAAACGCTTGCAACCTCGCCCATTGCCCTGCATGGACTGCCCATGTCCGAACCACAACGTCTAGACCAACTTCTTGTCGCCCTCTCGCTTTTCGCCAGCCGATCGCGGGCGCGCGACGCCATTCAACGCGGCACTGTGACCGTCGGCGGCACGGTTGTGACCAAGCCGGGCTCACTGTTTACCGAAGATGTCGAAATCGCGATTAACGATCCAGCGCAGGATTACGTCTCGCGCGCGGCGCTGAAACTGGTGGCGGCGCTCGATCATTTCGAGCTCGACCCCAAGGGACAACACTGTCTCGATGTCGGCGCGTCGACCGGTGGCTTTACCGAGGTGCTGCTGCTGCGGGGCGCCGAGCACGTCACTGCGATCGACGTCGGCCATGGACAGATGCATCCGCGCATATCGGCCGATCCGCGCGTGACCAGTATGGAGGGGCTGAACGCCCGTAACCTGACGGCTGAGGATATCGGCAAGCCCTTCACATTCCTTGTCTCGGATGTCTCCTTCATCTCGCTGAAACTGGCGGTGGCGCCGGCGCTTGAACTCGCCGAGCCGGGTTCGAGCGCGGCTCTATTGGTGAAGCCGCAGTTCGAGGCCGGACGCGATGCGGTCGGCAAGGCTGGCCTGCTGAAGGATCCCTCGTCTGCTCCGGCCGTTGCGGCGGAGCTGGAACGCTGGCTTGTCGAGGATATGGGCTGGCGCAGCCTCGGCCTTATCCCCTCGCCGATCGCGGGTGGCGACGGCAACAACGAATTTCTTCTTGCAGGGATCAAGCCATGAGCACCGAAACCGTCACCATCCAGAAGCTCGGCGCCCAAGGCGACGGCATTGTGCAAGGCGCGGACGGACCGATCTACGTGCCCTTCGCTCTGCCCGGCGAGACTGTCGCCATTGCTCGAGTGAAGAGCGAAGGCACGCTGATGTCGATTGCGTCGGCTTCGCCCGACCGCCGGGAGCCGCACTGTCGGCACTTCGGCCCGGATGGGGTCAACGGCACCTGCGGCGGCTGTACGCTGCAACACTATGCCGATGCGCCCTACCGCGCCTTCAAACGCCAGCTGGTGATCGACGCGCTGCGTTCCAAGGGGCTGACGCCCGAGGTCGACGACCTCATTGCAGCCCACCCCGGTGAGCGCCGGCGTGTCGTCTTTGCCGCGCGCAAGACCGAGAAGGACATGCTGATCGGCTTCAATCAGGCCGAAAGCCACCACATCGTCGCCATCGAAGAATGTCCCATCGCGTCGCCCGGCATCATGGCGCAACTTCCGGCGATCAGGGCTGTCGGCGCGGCGCTTGCCATCAATGCCGAGGCATTCCGCATCTCCGTGCTCGAAACGCTCACCGGCCTCGATCTGGCCGTCGATGGTATCAAGGGCCTCTCCGACAAGCACCGGCGCAGCGCCATCGAGACCGTACTTGCCCTTCGCGGCGTTGGCCGTGTTTCGCTGAATGGCGAAGTCCTGGTCGAAACGACGAAGCCGATAATTGATTTCAGCGGCGTGCAGATCTCACCGCCATCGGGCGCCTTCACCCAGGCGACGAAGGCCGCCGAAGAGGCGATGGTCGAGCTGGTCGCCACGCATATCGGCAAGGCAAAGCGCATCGCCGATCTCTTCGCCGGTAGCGGCACCTTCTCGCTGCGCCTGGCGCGCATCGGTCGCGTCCACGCCGTCGAAAGCGAGGAAAAGGCCCTGGCAGCCCTCGACCACGCTGCCCGCAACACGCAAGGGCTGAAGCCGGTCTCGATCGAACGCCGCGATCTCTTTCGCCGGCCGCTGATGGCGCAGGAGTTGAAGAACTACGACGCCGTCATCTTCGACCCACCCCGCGCCGGCGCGGAGTTCCAGACCAAGGAACTGGCTCGCTCCGTCGTCAAAAAAATCGTCGCCATCTCCTGCAATCCGCTGACACTGGCGCGCGACCTCGCCATCCTGACGGAGGCCGGCTATCGGATCACGAAGGTAACCCCGATCGACCAGTTTCTCTGGACCTCGCATGTCGAGGTGGTGGTGGCACTGGAGAAGTGAGGCTCCGCCTCAACGCTTCATAAACGCCTCGAACGCCGCCCTCGCCTCCGCGCTCTTCAGCTGTGCCGCAAAGAGTGTTGCCTCCTCGTCGATGCGGGCGAGAACGTCCGCTGTCGAGCCTCGGATCAGGTTGCGTGCGATCCGCAGCGCCTCGGGCGGTTTGGCGGCAAGCCTGGTGGCGAGCGACAGGGTTTCGGCTTCCAGCGCATCCGGCGTCGTCACCTTCCAGATCAGGCCTGCATCCTTTGCATCCGCAGCGGAAAGACCTTCGCCGAGCGCAAGCAGGGCAAAGGCGCGCTGGTGGCCCATCAGGCGCGGGGCGAGCAGGCTGGAGGCGGCTTCCGGCACAAGGGCGAGATCGACGAAGGGCGTCTTGAACAGGCTGCGATCGGAGGCGACGGTCAGGTCGCAATGCATGTGGATGGTCGTGCCGATGCCGATCGCCAGGCCGTCGACGCCGGAGACGATGGGCTTTTTTGCCGTGGCAAGCGCGCCCAGGAAATCCAGCACTTCTCGGCCCATGCTGCCGCCCATGGCGAAGGCCAGGAAATCGCCCATGTCGTTGCCGGCGGAGAAGCAGCCTTCGGTGCCGAGAAAGGCGGTGACGCGGATATCCGGATCCTCATTCGCCGCCTGCAGCGCGTCCGTCATCGTCTGATACATGACGCGGGTAATCGCATTTTTCTTTTCCGGCCGATTGAAGCGGATGACCTGCACATGCGGTGCGGTCTCAGGGCGCTGAATCAGGATATGGTCGGTCAAATGTTTGTCCTCAGGCAAGAGCGATGCGTGCGGCTTCAAGACTGGAAGCGCCGGTCACGACGCGATCGGTGAGCGCGGCGGTTTCGGCCAGCATGTTTTCGGCGGCGAAGCGGCAGAGCGCGATGCGCTTTTCGCTGTCGCCATCCGCGATATCCACCAAGCCGCCCTTGGCGAGATAGCATCCCGTCAAGACGAGGCCGAAGAGCCGCTGATAGGGCGTAGCCCCCGCCAAAGCCTCGGCCACATGGCCCTCTGCCTGCTGTGCCAGCAGCCATTCGCTTGCCGTTTCAAGATCGGTGATGGCGGCATTGAGCCGGTCGGCCGTCTGCCCGAAACCGTCGAGATTGGATTTGGCGACGGCATCGGCGATCCCGCGCAATTCGGTGATGAAACCACGCACCTGGTCGCCGTTACTGATGGTCAGCTTGCGCGTGACGAGGTCGATCGCCTGGATGCCGTTGGTGCCTTCGTAGATAGGCGCGATGCGGGCGTCGCGCAGCAGGCGGGCAGCGCCGGTCTCCTCGATGAAGCCCATGCCGCCATGCACCTGGATGCCGAGCGAGGCAACGTCGACACCGGCATCGGTGGAGAAGGACTTGGCGATCGGCGTCAGCAGCGCGGCACGCTCCTGCCAATAGCGCGCCTTCCCGGCATCGCGGTGCGACATGTCGATCGCCTCGGCGCAGGCATAGCAGATGGCCCGCGAGCCTTGCGTCAGTGCCTTCATCGTCAGCAGCATGCGGGCGATGTCGGGATGTTCGATGATCGGGCTCATGCCGAAAGCTGTCGTGCCCGGCGCCCTGCCCTGCGTACGCTCTTTTGCGTAAGCAATGGCCTTCTGCGTCGCGGCCTCGGCAATCGCCACGCCCTGAATGCCGACGGCAAGGCGGGCGTTGTTCATCATGGTGAACATGCAGGCGAGACCCTTGTTCTCTTCGCCAACGAGCCAGGCAACCGCGCCCCTCTCATCCCCGTATTTGCCGTCGCCATAGATCATTGTGCAGGTCGGCGAGCCGTGGATGCCGAGCTTATGTTCCAGCGAATGGGCGAAATAGTCGTTGCGGGCGCCAAGCGATCCGTCGTCATTGACCAGGAATTTCGGCACGAGGAACAGCGAAATGCCACGAGTGCCGGCCGGCGCATCCGGAATGCGGGCGAGTACGAAATGAATGATGTTCTCGGCGGCCTCGTGGTCGCCCCAGGTGATGAAGATCTTCTGGCCGAAGAGGCGATAGGTGCCATCGTTGTGGCGGTCAGCGCGGGTGCGCAGCGCACCGACATCGGAGCCGGCATGCGGCTCGGTCAGGTTCATGGTGCCGGCCCATTCGCCAGTCACCAGTTTTGCAAGATATTTGCTCTTGAGGTCTGCGCTACCGTGGGCAACCAGTGCCTCGACGGCGCCCATTGTCAGCGTCGGCGCGAGACCGAAAGCCATGGAGGCAGAATTCCACATTTCCAGCGTCGCGACATTGAGCATGTGCGGCAGGCCCTGTCCGCCATACTCTTCCGGCGCGGTCAGTCCGTTCCAGCCGCCAGCGATCCAGTCGCGATAGAGTTTTTCCCAGCCATCGGGCAACACCACCTTGCCGTCGACAAGCCTGGCGCCCTGCCGGTCGCCGATCTCGGCCAGCGGTTCCATCTCGTCGCCGGCGAAACGGCCGGCCTCGGTCAGGATGGCATCGAGGACATCGCCGCTCAGGTCGCCGAGACGCCCCTCCTCCATGGCCTGGCCCATGCCGGTGACATGCTTCAGCGTGAATGCGATTTCTTCGACAGGCGCCTTGTACATGGTATCTCCTCCGCAGTGATGATGCCGACAGTCTACCTCACCCAGACCATCAGCCGCTTGTTGCCTATTGCTAATTGATTTTTACGTAAGCGTCAATTTTAGGAAACGGATGTTGGATCAAAATTGCGACGAGCCCGACCGTCTCGGCGATAAAAGCCGCGGTATTTTCGCCATTCTGCGCGATTGTCCCCCAGCCATCCGCACTTGCATAAACAATCGTCATGAACAATGACTATGGCAACCCTCTTGATAATGCGAAACCTCCGGCCATGAACACGATCACGACAGCCAACAGGATCCCGGGTTTTGTCTGGGCCTACCGCTTCCCTCCCGGCGCGGGCAAGGCCGAACGGCTATCCGAGGACATGCAGCGTACGGGATTGTTCGATGGCGAAGGCTTCGTCTGGCTGCACCTGAACCTTGTGGACGCCCGTGTCGCCGCATTTCTCGAAGAGGTCCCCGGACTGAACGAGCCGGCCCGCACAGCTCTGACCACACATGAAACCCATGCGACGATCACCGTCGACGAGCAGATGCTGTTCGGCACGCTGGTCGATTTCCAGCGTGACTTCGATCAGGAGACGAGCGACATCGGCTGGCTGCATTTCGTGTTCACCGACCGCTTCCTCATCACCACCCGACTGCAGCCACTGCGCAGTGTCGAGCGAGTACGCATGGCGGTGGAGAAGAATGCCGCGAAATTCACAAACCCGATCGACCTCTTCGAACTGCTGGTCGTCGAGTTCCAGCGCACGCTGATCTCGCTGGTCATCGAGATTACCGAGGAGCTGAACCTCATCGAGGATTTCGTCTATGACAACGCGCCGCGCGACGAGCGGCGGCGGTTGGCGCCGGTACGCCGGACGATCGTGCGGCTGCATCGGCATCTGCGCACAGTGCTGACGCTGATGCGGCGCGCAGCAGCCTCCGACGACGAGGAGATGCCGCTCGGCTTCGAGGATGTCGCGGGTCGGCTGACCGGCCGGCTGGAATCGGTCGACCATGACGTCTATGCGCTACAGGAGCGTGCACGCCTGCTGCACGAAGAGATCGATTCGAAGCTCTCCTCCGAGATCAACCGCCACCTCTACATTCTGTCGATCATGACGGCGCTCCTGTTGCCGCCGACACTGGTGACCGGCTTTTTCGGCATGAACACATCGAGCCTGCCGTTTTCAGGCGGTGGCGCCGGCACGGAATATGCCGTTGTCCTGATCATCGCCTCGATGGTGCTCGCCTGGTGGCTGCTGAAGCGGGTCAACATTCTCTGACACTGACGATCGGCCAAGAAAAAACCGCCCGGCGGATGACCGGGCGGCTTGTTTCGACAGGTCCTGATCTCTCGCTCAGAAATAGGGCGAGTAGCACTGCTGGCGCGGACCGTTATAGGGCTGGAACGTGTTGTCATAAGATCGGTAGGACCGATAGCGCGCGTAGCACCAATCGACATGGCGTGGATTGACCCCAGCGGCGCGCGGCGGAGCCGCATAGCGCGGCTGGCTGGCGATCGCCCCGCCGATCAGGGCGCCGGCGCCGAATGCGGCCAGCGGGAACCAGTAGCCCTCGTGATAGCGATAACCGCGACGATAGTCCCGGTAGCCACGATGACCGCCATACCAACCATCACGATAGTAGCCACGACGATAATAGCCGCCACGGTAACCACCGTAGCCGCCATACTCGCGCCATTGAACCCGCTCGACGCCGGCAGGCGCGGCCTTGTCCGCCGCAACAACGGGTGCGGCAGGCATCTGCATTGCGAAGGACGGCGTGAAGCTCGTCAGAGCCACGGCGGCCGAAAGAGCGATAGTCGCAATTCTCGCACGGAAACCAAGCATTTACTTCTCCATTCCCTGGCTTGTCTTGTGCTCAAGCAAACAATGTTCCGTATCGGGGACGGCTCCCCTTACTGCTCTGCGCATCCACAAGTCGCGCGGACATTTAGTCCAACCTTAAATATGCACCAATTTAAGGCCTTATGCACAGACTCCACGGTAAATTTATAGCGATCTCATTCTTAACCCGGGATTAACCACTCATCCTTACCCTTAATTCATGAAGGGATACCGGCAGACTCACCCTCTGATTTGCAGTCTCCTGATGGTCCTGGCATTGCTGGGACTGGCCTCCAGGCTTGCGGCCGGTGAAAGCCAACCCTGGACCGATCCGCAAAACGCCCTCATCGTCGATGCCTACGAGCTGAATACCATCGACTGGGAGCAGCTCCTGCAGGACAAGCGCATATCCGCCTTCATCTCCAAGGCTTCCGACGGCCTGCCCGAGAGCTTCAGCTGCACCGGCGACCATGCCGGCGACACCTTCGCGCACTGCAAGACCATGTGGCGCAAATATGCGGTCAGCCGCGAACTCTATCAGACGCGGCGGATGCTGGCGAAAATGAACGGGCTGCTATGGGGCGCCTATCATCTCGGACGACCCGGCAATCCGGTCGACCAGGCCAATCATTTTCTCGATTACGCCGATCCGAAACCGGACGAACTGATGGTGCTCGATATCGAGGGCCTTGATGTCCTGCGATATATGTCGCTCTCCGACGCGCAGGTCTTCGTCGGCCATATCAAGGTGAGGACCGGGCGCTATCCGATCCTCTATACCAACCACAATACCGCTCAATACATCGCCGACCACCGCCAGGATTACCCGATCCTGGCGCGGCTACCGCTATGGTATGCACGCTACAAATCCGACGTGAAGGGCACTTTCCCGCTCGGCAACTGGGACACTTATGCCCTCTGGCAGTTTGCCTCCTCCGACAATTGCTCGGACAAGAGCTGTCCCTACAGGGTGCCGGGAACACTGAAGGACATCGACGTCAACGTCGTGCCGATGACCAAGCTGCAACTGGCCAAGGTCTGGCCACAGGGCGATCTCCTGCCCGCCAAGCCGATGCCGGCGCCCGACATGATGATCGCCAAGGCGCCGAGCTGCAATGGTCCGCGGCAGACACTCATTTCATTAATGGTCGACCCCGTCGTCACGGCATCTACCCGCCGCTCGGAACCGGTCGAGATCAATGAATTGAACTACCAGGATTTTTAGGCTTCGATCTGCACATCCGTCTTAGGACGCGAACAGCAGGCGAGGATATAACCTTCCTCGATCTCGTCATCGAGAATACCGCCATTGTGGCTCATCTCGACCTCGCCCGAGAGCTTCATCACCCGGCAGGTGCCGCAGAGGCCCGACTCGCAGGCCGCGCCGATACGCACGCCAGCGCCGCGCGCGGCTTGTAGGATCGTCTGGCCCGGCGCACAGGGAACATCCTTGCCAGCCATGGTGAAGCTGATCGAAGTCGCCGCTTCCGTCGAGGCGTCATCGCTGACTTCGGCCAGCGGCGTTGCCGCCTGCGCCGGCTGGAAGCTTTCCTGATGATAGCGCGTCATGTCGAAGCCGTGGGCTACCAGCATGGAACGGACGGCGTCCATGAAGACTTCCGGGCCGCAGCAGAAGATCGTGCGGTCCATGAAATCGGGCGCCAGCAGCCCGATCTTCGCCTTGTCGATGCGGCCCTTCAGCCCCGACCAGAGATCGGTGCGGCCACAGCCTTCGACAATGAAGCCGAGATCGAGGTTCGGCATGAAGCGCGCGAGATATTCCAGCTCCGAACGGAAGATGATGTCGGCGGGGCTGCGCGAGCAATTGATGAAGGTGATGTCGGATAGCGGCGCGGTATCGGACATGTAGCGCGTCATCGCCATCATCGGCGTGACGCCGGAGCCGGCGGAAACGAAGAGATATTTTTCGCCGGGATGACGGATATGGCTGAAATCGCCGAGCGGACCGAAAGCCTTGACACGCATGCCGGGCTTCAGGTTCTCGAACATCCAGCGCGTGCCAATGCTGTCCTTCTGCGCCTTGACCGTAATGGCGACCGAGAGCGGGCGCGACGGGGTCGAGGACAGCGTATAGGTACGCATGACCGGCTCCGCAGCCGCCGGCAGCTCCAGGGTGACGAACTGGCCCGGCAGATAGCGGAACCAGTTGTCCTTGTCGGAGCGGAAGGTGAAGGTCATCACATCGGGTGCTTCCGGCGTTGCCGAAAGGCATTCGAGCAGATGCTGCCTGTCGCTCCAGGGTTTCATCTGGTCCAGGTGCTGATGGCGGAGGGAGACGGTCATGTTCATAACTCAGGCAACCGCCGACAGCTTGGCCTGATCGCCCTGCAGCCGGTTGATCATGAAATTCGCGTACCATTCGACGAACTGCATCACGCCGCCTTCATCTTCCGGCGAATAGGGGCCGGGCTGGTAGGCGGGCGAGCGGATGCCGAAGGCATTTTCCTCGACGATCCGGCGGTCCTGATCGTTGGTCTCGGTCCAGACGTGGGTGAGTTCGTCGATACGATAGTCGACCCCTTCGACCGCATCTTTGTTGACGAGCCATTTGGTCGTGACCTGCGTTTGCTCGGGACCGAGCGGCAGCACGCGGAAGGTGATCGCATGGTCGGCGAGCACATGATTCCACGTCGTCGGATAGTGGAAGAGCAGCAAGGTGCCGATATGGCTTTCCAGCACATCGTTGGAGAGCGGCCTCTGCACGGCGCGCGCGCCCGACATGGTGTAGCTCTCGGCATCCTGGATGAGTGGCATGCGTGCGGCGCGGAACTGGCCGGACGGCGACATGCGGAATTCGCTTGGAAGATTCGCCGCCTCGCACTTCGCCCAATGCTCCGAAATCACCGGATCGTCCTTGGCGCCTTGCACGCCGGTCGCGCTCGGTGCTTCCGGATAGGTACGGCAGAGTTCGGGATGGTTGGCCGCGCAATGATAGCATTCGCGATTGTTTTCCCAGACGAGCTTCCAGTTGCCCTTCTCGATGATCGTGCTTTCGAAGGCGACCTTGGTCTCGCCGAGGCGGTGGCGGACGAGATAGGGCTCGACCATGGCGCGGAACGGCGCAAAGTCCGGCGCCTGATCTGCAAGGCAGATGAAGATATAGCCGCCAACGCTTTCGCAATGGACCGGCTTCAGCGAGAACTCGCTCTTGTCGAAATCCTCCGGCATATGGCGGGCAAAGAGCAGGCTTCCGTTCAGTTCGTAGGTCCACTGATGATAGGGGCAGACGAGCTTTGCAGAAGAACCGCGCTCGGACGTGCAGACGCGCGAGCCGCGATGGCGACAGCTATTGTGGAAGGCGCGGATGACCTGATCGCGGCCACGAACGATGACGACGGGATAATCGCCGATCTGGACGGTGAAATAGTTGCCGGCGCGCGGCACTTCGCAATCATGGCCGATGAACAGCCAGTCGCGATAATAGATCATTTCCATATCGAGCTTGAAATAATCCGGATCAGTGTAGAAGGGCTGCTCCAGGCTGAAGCCCTCGCGGCGGTTCTTCAATTGCCGCAAAACGTTGCTGCTGATGTCCATTTGCCTATCCTTGCGCGGTAGCGATCAGCAGGCAGAGGACATGCACGATCGGCCGCGAACGACCGCAACGCAATGTCCCGACCGCCCGCCGCGGTCAGTAAATCAGTCTCCCCAAGGCTGGTTTCCGGGCTCTGGAGTGGTCCCCCAAAGGACCCCATGGCACCTTCCCAGGCTGTCTTAAGCCCAGTGGCTTCATTCGCCATGCCCTACTCCACCACCGTTGCGGGGGCAGCGCCGGATTTCGACCGGCTTCCCAATTCTCCGCCCCCCTAGCGGGCGGCACCTTGAGATTGATACCATCATAATCTGCGCCCCTCTCGCCGCTCTGCTGCAATGCGACATCCGCTTCGAAATTGACGACAGGCCCAAGAAGAGTTTCGGAGAGACCTCGCGGCCGAAATATCGGAAGATAATTCAAATCCTTATGCTCCCGCGAAGAGCATCGTTTCCCGCGCCGGCCTATCTGCGTCGGTGGCGCCTTGTCTTAATTGCGACAGACCCGTCAGCGAACAGGCTTCAGAGCGGATATTATGCGACGGAAAGCGCCCGCAGTGCCGCCATTGCGCGCCCGGCATCGGCCGCCGGCACGAAGATATGATCATGGTAATAGCCGGCAACGACATTGGCGCTGATCCTCTCGTTTCCCAGCGCCGTCGCAAGCGCAGCCGTGAGACCCACGGCTTCCAGCGAGGAGTGAATGTCGAGGGTGATCATCCGCATCGCAGGCTCGGCCGGGAGCCCCACTTGTCGGGCCACCTCGACCGGCAGGATCAGCGTCACACCTTCCCTTTCCTGAAACAGTCCAACCGGATTCATATGAATGTAATCCGCCAGCGACGAGGCCGGCACACTGCAATAGACGAACTCGCCCTCGACGAGATCCGGCTTCATGCCGGCAAGCAGCAGCTTGAGATCGGTAATGCCGGGCATGGTTCTGGTCCTCTTCAGCGATCCATCAGCAAGCCCGGCTCAAGCTAGATGATCTATCATTCGGTATCCAGACCTCCATCGCGAGCCGGCATGGCAAAGCTCAGATATTTCGATGCCAAGAAACCCGCCGACCCGGAGCCGACGCTGCCGGCACCGGGGTATACGGAATTCCTGCGCACCGGGCGTATCAATCGCGACAAGACGCATTGGCTCGCCGAGGAACGGCGTTACCTCACCTTCGAGGAAGTGGCCGAACGCACGGCAACCAAGCTCAGAAACGCCGGCGAGACAACTCATGGACGGCTCAACAGCTTTCACCAGTCAATCCGCTTTCCGAAACTGATTTTCCATCACACGCTTAGGGACACGCCGCATCTCGGCTATTGCCATGTCACCGCCGCGCGGACGCAATTTGCGCAGTACGAGGAAGTGAGCTGGGCTTTCTACATCGCCAATTTCTTCGCCCGCCTCGGCCAGAACGATAACTTCTTCGAAGACATCAGCCTGAAATATTCGCGGATGTATTTTGCCGTCGCCATAAGGCCGGATGAGGACGCTTCGAAGAAGAAGCTGACGATCAATCGCGAGGTGCGCGGCAACGGCGTGCTCTTCCACACCCATGATCCGCAGATCGCCATCCGCAATGTGTTGCTGCTCGGCGCGCGCAACGAACAGCTCCGCGACATCATTCGCCAGCTTTGATCATTGATCCCCAAACTTGAAAAGCATAAGAACGGCCTGAACGGCAATCGGTCAGGCCATGGCGCGACATATAGACATTCTCCAGCATCCAGAGGCGGCAATAGCGGCGGCAACGGCAACTCTCGCCGAAGGTCTGCCGATCGGGCTGCCGACCGAGACGGTCTACGGGCTCGCCGCCGACGCCACCAACCCCGCCGCCATCACCCGTATCTACGAGACCAAGGGACGGCCACGCTTCAATCCGCTGATCTGCCACATGAGCGACCTCGCCATGGCCGAGCGCTACGCGATCTTCGATCCCGTTTCGCGAAAGCTGGCGGAAGCCTTCTGGCCCGGTCCGCTGACTCTGGTGCTGCCACTGCGTCCGGAAAGCGACATTCATCCGCTGGCGACCGCCGGGCTCGATACGGTCGGCATTCGGGTGCCGCAGGGCTTTGCCGGCGAGCTGATCCGCGCCTTCGGACGGCCGCTTGCCGCCCCCAGCGCCAATACCTCCGGCAAGATCAGCGCCACCAGCGCCGATCATGTCCATGACGATCTCGGCGAGCGGATTTCGCTGATCCTCGATGCCGGGGCTTCGGTCGTCGGCGTCGAGTCGACCATCGTCAAGGTCGAGCACGGCGAGATGCGCCTGCTCAGGCCCGGCGGGCTGGCGGCAGACGAGATCGAGCGGGTCGTCGGCCAATCTCTGACACGCAAGAACGGCGCGTCGCCGGCCATCGAAGCGCCGGGGATGCTGGCTTCCCATTATGCGCCGGGTGCCGCCGTGCGGCTCGACGCGACCGCAGTTTTGCCCGGCGAAGCGCTGATCCGTTTCGGCAAGCCCGATATTGCCGGGATCGAGACGGCGGCCGTCGTGCTCGACCTCAGCCCGTCCGGCGATCTTGCTGAAGCCGCCGCCAATCTCTTCGACTTCATGAAGCGCGCCGATGCCAGCGGTGCTGCGACCATCGCCTTTTCCAGCATTCCCGACGAAGGCCTCGGCGAGGCCATCAACGACCGGCTGCAGCGCGCGGCCGCGCCGAGAGAGTAAATCCGACCACACGCAATTCGGTAAAGGACACGCCATGAGCAGCGCCGCCCCCTCCTCCGCCCTTCTCGATCGCTTCGCCGCCATCGTCGGCGAAAAGCACGCGTTGCGGGAGGCAGCGGATCTCGCCCCGCATCTGGTCGAGAACCGTGGGCTCTATCATGGCGCATCACCGATGCTCTTGAAGCCCGGCTCTGCGGAGGAGGTTTCGGCGATCCTGAAGCTTGCCAGCGAGACCGGTACGGCGATCGTGCCGCAGACCGGCAATACCGGCCTTGTCGGCGGCCAGACGCCACGCGAGGGCAGCTCCGACATCATCCTGTCACTGGAGCGGATGAACCGCATCCGTGATGTCGATCCCATCGGCAACACCATGGTTGTTGATGGCGGCTGCATCCTCACCGACGTGCATAAGGCGGCGGCGGAGCATGGCCGCATGTTTCCGCTGACCCTCGGTTCGGAAGGCTCCTGCCGCATCGCCGGCAACCTCTCCACCAATGCCGGAGGCACCGCCGTTCTCGCCTATGGCAACATGCGCCAACTCTGCCTCGGCCTCGAAGTCGTACTGCCGACCGGCGAAATCTGGAACGGATTGCGCCGCCTGAAGAAGGACAATACCGGCTACGACCTGCGCGATCTCTTCATCGGCGCCGAGGGCACGCTCGGCGTGATCACCGGCGCGGTGCTAAAACTCTTCCCGCAGCCGCTCGGCCATCAAGTGGCCTTTGCCGGCATCCAGTCGGTCGACGATGCGCTGACCCTGTTCAAGAACGCGTCCGGCCTCTGCGGCACGGCGCTGACCGGCTTCGAACTGATGCCGCGCATCGGTGTCGAATTCACCGCGCGGAACATCCCCGGCGTGCGCGATCCCTTGGAAACGGCGCATCCCTGGTATGTGCTGATCGACGTCTCCACCTCAGATTCGGCCGAGACTGCCGAGCGGATGATGACGACGCTATTGGAACAGGGCTATGAGGCCGGACTGATCCAGGATGCAACTATCGCCAGCTCAGAGGCACAGCAGAAGGCGCTGTGGCACATGCGCGAGAGCATGTCGGACGCGCAGAAGCCGGAGGGCGGCTCGATCAAGCACGATGTCTCCGTGCCGGTCGCACAGATCCCGAAATTCATGGCTGAAGCCGAGGTGGCTGTGATGGCGGCCCTGCCCGGCGCCCGCATCTGCGCCTTCGGCCATATGGGCGACGGCAATATCCACTACAACATCTCCCAGCCTGTCGGCGCCGACAAGGAAGAATTCATCGGCCGTTGGCACGACATGAACAAGATCGTACATGGACTGGTGCTGAAGCACGGCGGTTCGATTTCCGCCGAACACGGCATTGGCCAATTGAAGCGCGACGAACTGGCCTCGATCCGCTCGGATATCGAGATGGATCTGATGCGCCGGATCAAAACGGCGTTCGATCCGGCGGGAGTGATGAATCCGGGGAAGGTTTTGAAGGTGTGAGAGGCTTTGCGCGCCGAGAGTTTAGCTCTGAGTATGCCGAGCCTCTGATACCCCCCTCTGTCACTTCGTGACATCTCCCCCACAAGGGGGGAGATCGTTGGGAGCATGCTGCACCGCCTAACCAAGGGAGCATGCTTTGGTCTCTGCGGATACGATGTTCGTTTGAGGCAAGGTGACGCTGCGAGTTACCAATCTCCCCCCTTGTGGGGGAGATGTCACGTCAGTGACAGAGGGGGGTGAACACTCTCCGCGACTACCGCGGCCAATATCATCCCCCTGCTGGATCAATCAAAATCCTCATTGCTCGGCTGCGCTGCCTGCCCGCCGCCATTCCGGTTGCCCGAGATGATCTCGCGTTTGCCGACATGGTTGGCCGGGCCGACGAGGCCGTCCTTTTCCATGCGTTCGACGAGCGAGGCGGCGCGGTTATAGCCGATGCCGAGGCGGCGCTGGATGTAGGAGGTGGAGCACTTCTTGTCGCGCATGACGACCTTGATTGCCTGTTCGTAGAGATCGTCGCCGTCTTCGGAGGCGATCGCGCCCTTGTCGAAAACTGCGGTGTCCTCTTCGTCTTCTTCCTCATCTTCGTCGGCGGTGACAGTGTCGAGATATTCCGGACGGCCTTGCGTCTTCAGATGCGCGACGACCTTTTCGACCTCTTCATCCGAGACGAAGGGACCGTGGACACGGGAGATGCGCCCGCCACCGGCCATGTGCAGCATGTCGCCCTGGCCGAGGAGCTGTTCGGCACCCTGCTCGCCGAGGATCGTGCGGCTGTCGATCTTCGACGTCACCTGGAAGGAGATGCGTGTCGGGAAGTTCGCCTTGATCGTGCCGGTGATGACGTCGACGGAGGGACGCTGTGTCGCCATGATCAGATGGATGCCGGCGGCCCGGGCCATCTGCGCCAGACGCTGGATCGCGCCTTCGATCTCCTTGCCGGCGACCATCATCAGGTCGGCCATTTCGTCAACGATAACGACGATATAGGGCATCGGCGTCAGGTCCATTTCCTGGCTCTCCTCGATCGGAGCGCCAGTGCCCTTGTCGAAGCCTGTCTGGACCATGACGTGGATCGTCTCGCCCTTTTCGCGGGCCAGGGCAACGCGGCTGTTGTAGCCGTCGATATTGCGCACGCCGAGGCGCGACATCTTGCGATACCGGTCCTCCATCTCGCGCACCGCCCATTTCAGCGCCATCACGGCCTTCTTGGGGTCGGTGACGACGGGGGTCAGCAGATGCGGGATGCCGTCATAGACGGAGAGTTCGAGCATCTTCGGATCGACCATGATCAGACGGCACTGCTCCGGCGTCATCCGATAGAGCAGCGACAGGATCATGGTGTTGATGGCGACGGACTTGCCCGAGCCGGTGGTGCCGGCGACCAGCAGATGCGGCATCTTGGCGAGTTCAGCGATGACGGGTTCGCCGCCAATGGTCTTGCCGAGACCAAGCGCCAGCTTGTAACCGCTCTTCTCGAAATCCGCGGATTCGATCATCTCGCGGAAATAGACGGTCTCGCGAATGACGTTCGGCAGTTCGATGCCGATGACGTTGCGGCCGGGAACGACGGCGACGCGGGCCGAGAGCGCCGACATCGAACGAGCGATATCGTCGGCGAGATTGATGACGCGCGAGGATTTGACGCCGGGGGCCGGCTCGAATTCGTAAAGCGTGACCACCGGGCCGGGACGGACATGGATAATCTCGCCCTTGACGCCGAAGTCCTCAAGAACGCTTTCGAGAAGGCCGGCATTCTGCTCCAGCGTTTCCTGCGTCATGATCACGCCGGGTCGGGCGACGGGCTCCTGCAGCAGTTCGCGCGGCGGCAATTCATATTCACCCTCGCCGCTACGGGCGATCGGCCGCCATTCCGGCGGGGTCATGGCGTTCGGCCTGCGCGGCGTGATCTGCGACGGCGGCGGATCGATCAGGCGCTGTTTGGCGGCCTCGACGGCGGGAATGACGGGTGCTGCTTCGACAACGGCTGCCGCGACCGGCGGCACCGATGCCTTCACCGGCATCGGAGCGACGACCATGACCGGAGCCGGCTTGGCTGGAGCCACCTTGGGCGCAGCAGCAGCCTCGGCCTCATTGGCAAAGACGGCAGTGACGAAGGCGGGCGGTACGAAGGCTGTGGGCTCCATCGCTGCCGGCTTCACGGCGACGGGAGCGACCGCTTCGATCGCTGCCGGTACCACAGGCGCCAGGGCAATGGCCTCTAACGCGGCAAGCTCATCCATGACGAACGGATTAATCGGGGTCGGCCGGGATTCGACCGGAGCAACGACTGCGACAACCGGCGAGACCGGGGCTTCCTGTTGTGCTTCAACAACGAGTGACGGGCGGCGGCACTCGACGACGCGGAATTTCGCGACGATCGATTCGACCTCGGCCTGGATCTCGGGAACGAGCACCGGCTGGGCCAGCGTCCCCTTGATGGCGGACACGAATTCTCCCTCGAAGGGCATGGCGTCCCAGAAGGCGAAATCGGAGAGATGGGCGAGCCGCGACTCGACGACAGGCGCGGCAACGAATTCTGCAATTTTCGGCAATGACGGAGAAGCATCCAGCGCGGTCGCGGGAGCCTTATAAAATGCGGTAGCGATGACAGTCATCTCCAATGCGTCCGGCGCAGTCGCCGGAGAGTTCTGAATTACGGTGGGCTGGTAGGCTTCAGCCGCAAACGGCGCGCCCTCCCATGGCGGCAGATCGAATTCGACCGACGGTTCCGCCGGGCGATCGACAATCGGCGCCGGTGATTCGACCACCGGCGGTTCCATGACCCGCATCGCGGCATGGTTCGCGGCCGGCGGCACGAGGACAGGCACGGGCTCCGCTGGTGCGCGCCGGCTGACGATCTCGTTCTCCCGCGTTCGGGTGAAGCGGACGTTCGGCCCCATCAGGAAGGCGTTCTGCCAGCCGGGCGAGGCAAGCTCCTCGGCCGAGATACCCTGCGGCGTAACGGGCATGATCGGCTCGCTGGCAGCCACGGTGCTCGCCTGCAGGGCCTCCACGACCGGCTTTGGCGCGGCTGCGATTCGCAAGCGCGCCTCTTCGGCAATCCGCCGCTCTTCTGCGCGGCGGCGCTCTTCAGCCTGGCGCTTGGCTTCGCGGACGGTGCGGATTTTTTCTTCCAGGAATGCGCGGCGAGCAGCGATCTGCTCGGCACGGCGGGCTTCTTCCGCGACCTGTTCCGGGTCAAGCTCGCCTTCAGGCTGGGAGCCATTTGCAGCATTCGAAATGTTCGTTCGGGAAAGACGCATGAGACCTGCAACCCAGTCATTGATATTGCCGATGGCTTCCCAAATCGAATAGGGCAAAGACGGTTAATAAGTTCCTTCTGATCGTCGTAGAATGCACTTATTCCGCATCCCCGGCCCAAGGGAGCGACCGATAGCGGCACGACGGCAACAGGCATGCCGATTGGCTCTACGTCGCCGGGAAAGCGACGCGAATCGACGGAGATCCCTTGTGGGATTGATTACTTGGTGGAGGAAAGCTGCGCGATCGACAGCAGCGTATCGGCACTAATGCCGACGCTTGAGGAGGAGCTCGTCAGGATCGAGAGCGCGGGTGATGTCGACGAGGTGGTGTTGTTCGCCAGATCGTACATCGCCGAGAATCGCTGCAGGAGCTTGTTGACCTTGGTCGGATCCTGCAGATCGCTCACATCGACGAATTTGGCAAGCAGCTTGGCCTGGGTGTCGACATCCATCGAGGACATCGAGCTCGGCAGGCTATAGGTCGTGGTGATGACCTGATAGAGGGCGGTGTCGCCCATGATATCGTAGATGGAGCTGATATCCGGAGCCTTGCGCTGGAAGTAAAGCGCCAGTTGCACGCCCGTATTGGTTTCTCCCTCCTGATCCTCGAGGGTCTGATGCAGGAAGAGGTCGTTCGTATCGGCAATCGTGCCCTGATTTTGCGCCGTCCCTAATTTCGTGTTGGTCAGATTACCGTCCGTGTCGAAATTGAAGGCATTGACGATGCTCTTGAACTGCGCGCCGTCATCCGTGTTGATGAAGCTCTTCGAATCGCTCGGATCGGAGGCGAAGGCCTTTTTCAGCGTCGCGGTGTCGACCGTCTTCGGATCGATGCCGTTGGCCTTCAGGATGTAGTCGGTGAGCTTGCTGTCGGCGAGAAGATCGGTGACGCTGGTGACCTTGACGATATTCGTCGCAAAATAGGTGCCGGCATCCTTGGCGTCGCTGGTGGCCTTGGTCAGCTCGGCGCCCGTCAGGCCGATCTTGCTGCGGCTGGAATATTCCGAGACATAGCTGTTGATCTGCGTCTGCGACAAGGCCTGGACCGGCGGTTTCAGCTTGCCGTCGCTGTCGAAATTGAAGGCTTTGGCGAGATTGGTGAAGCGCGTGTCCTTGAGCGAATTGACATAGCTCTTCGGATCGTAGGGATCACTTTCGAGGATCTTCTTCATCTGCGTCTTCGTCATCTCGTCCGGGCTGATGCCATAAGCGCGCATCGCCATCTGGTAGACTTCGGGAAGACTGTCGTTGCTGGTATCGCTATCGGCCGTGGCATTGGTGGCGAAGAAATCGTCAATGGTCTTCACTGCGGCGATGCGCGTCTGGTAGTTGCTGGCGGCTTTGGTGGTCAAGGACGTCTGCGACGTCTGGTAGTTCTTCATATAGGCCGTCGACGCGGCATCGATCGCCGTCTGGGATTGCGCCGTGTCACCCGAGGCAAGGGTGCCGTCAGCCTGGAAATTGAACTGCGAGACGACATCGGTGAGACCGAAGATGGCCGCGGTCGAAGAACTCGAAAAAGCATTCTTGAGCACTACCGCAGGCGTATCCGCGTCGATCCCATAGGCCGTCTTGATATAGTCGAACAGGCGAGTATCCGACGTCAGTTCGTCGACGGTGGTGATGGAGCCGATATGCTCCTTGTAATAAAGGTCGTTGTCGTTGGCGCCGACATCCGTCGTGTACGAGGGAACCGCGGAATTGTAAGCGCTCATGACATCGGCCATTTGGCCGAGCGTCTGCGGGCCGCCCTTATAATTCGTCGCATAGGCGTCCGTCGTGGCGCTGATCTGAGCCGATGTCTGCGCTTGCGAACCACTCGCGACGGTACCGTCGCTCTGGAAATTGAACTGCGCCATGACATCGGTCAGCCCCTTCGTCGCCGCAACACTTGCATCCTTGGCGGCGGCGTTGAATTGGGTCGCGGTGATATAGGCCGGAATGTCGAAGGCGGTTTTGACATAGTTGAACAGCTTGGGATCGGCCGTGAGCTGGCTGACGGACGTGATCGTGCTGATATGGTTTTCGTAGTAGGTCGTATCGGCATCAGCCGTCGAGGTCTTCACCGTTCCGTCGGCATTGAAATTGAATTCCGCGACGATCGCCTTGTCGGCGGCGCTGCCGTTCTGATTGACGAAGCTGTCGGGATCGCTGAGATCGCTCGTCAGCATCTGCTTCAGGAACGAATTCGACGTATAGGTCGGATCGAGGCCATAGGCCTGCAGCACGTAGTTTTTCAGGCGGCTGTTGCCCAGGAGGTCGTCGACGGTCTTAACGCTGCTGATATTCTGGCTGAAATAGGTCGTTTCGGTCTGCGCATTCGTTGCCTCAGTCGTAAAGGACTGATTGTAAAGGCCGATCAGATCGTCTTCCTGGGTACTGGATTGCGCCGTCGAGGAGCTGCCCGTGCCAAAATTGAACGCGGCGGCGAATTCCTTGTAGCGCGGATCGGTCAGCTTATTGGCAAAACTGGTGGAATCGCTGAGGTCGCTGGTCAGCACCTGTTTCATAAAGGCCTTGGCATAGGTCATGTCCGACAGGCCGTATGCTTCCATCGCATAGCTATAGAGCTGATAGTCGCCCATGAAGTCATCGACATTGGTTACCTTGCCGATATTGGCATTGTAGTAGTCGATCTGACGCTTGTTCTGCGACTGGGACGCTACCTGATTGAGCGTCGTCGCCATATTCCTGGTCGCGACCGTGTAACCAAGATAGGTGGATATCATCAGCGCGATCCCAATAATTCTCTAATATAAGCCAGTGAATCTCTCCACAGTATCGCAGTTAAACCTTACCCGAGACTTACAATACTTCATCTATTGCGTGTGCCGGATCGGCACGCTCTGCCTGCGCCGTGCATTCACTTTATGGAAACCCTGATCGATTCGGTTTTGCTAACCATTTGAGGACGCAAAGTTTTCTTAACCGCAATTTTTAAGCTGTCTGGAAGGGACGCCGCCTAATCTGAACCCAACGAGAGGACATGACGTTCTCCGTAAGAAGACCGGAAAACCGGCTCTCAGGTAAAGCAAGGGTAGAGATTAGATGACAAATACCGTCCTGAAGCCCGATTGGGCTGGAAACACACTGCGGCTTGATCCGGCGCGCTTCCCGCAACAGGTCAGCTACGCCATGCGGGGTGCCGAGGGTGACGTCACCATCACGATCGACGAGCGCGGCGCGGTGCTGCGCAAGATCCTCCCGTCCAGCGGCCTGCCGCTGTCCGTCGCCCTGCCGAAACGCGCCTTCATGGGTGTTGCCGCCCGCGCCATCGATCATGGCGACGGCGAAGTCACCGTGACGCTGGAATTGCATCATTCCGATCCGGATCTCTGCATCCCTCTCCTCGTTGCCCATGACCTGAGCGACATCGCCGCCGACTGGCGCTCGTGGTCGGAAGCCTTCCGCATTCCGATGCTGATGATCGAAGCCGATGGCGTTGCCCGTCCGCTGGAAGAGCATCTGGGTGGGGTCGCCGCCCGCGATACCCAGCCGCGCCGCCGCCACTCCTATTTCGCCGAGCGCCGTCCGCGCTTCCTGGTGCGCCGCTCGACCGGTTCGCTGGGCCTCAAGATGAAGATCGAAGGCCGCGAGATCATCGCGCGGCGTTGAAAGCGGCTGGGATTGATATCCTGGTATTCGTCAGACATCGGTCGTGGGGCATCAGCCCTGCGGCCGATTTCGTTATGGCAGCGAGCGCTCCATGATGATCGTCCGCTCATCGCCGTGGTAACTATCCTCGACAGCCTTGAATCCGAGCCTGGCATAGAAAGCTTCTGCGGTGACGGATGACGGCACAGTCAGGAGCGTGACACCCTTGATGTATGCTATCCGCTCAATCTCGGCCATCAACCGAGTTCCGGTCCCCTGACCTTGCACCGAAGGGGAAACGAACACCGTGCGGACCACAGCACCATCGAGGCTGGCGGTGCCGACCACATCCCCGCCTTTCATCGCGACGAGAACCGTCCGGCTGACCATAAGCTTTCGCACCGCGGCGGGGCTGAAACTCTGCGTGACACGGGCGATGATATCCTGCGAATAGTCTTTCGCGTTGGTTTCGCGAAGCGCGGACAGGATCACCGCGCTGATGGCATTCGCATCACTTTCGCGAGCCGGTCGGACATCGCACGCCATGGCAAGCACCCATCGCTGGTTATGTGACGGCAATCCGGCTCGTTTTCATCAGGCAACAAGAAACAGGAACGACAGGAATAGGCCGGCGAAGATAATAAGGCCGACCTTGCCGTTGAATTTGAACAGCGCCAGGCACTGCTCCCCATTGTTGATGTCGAGCACGGCGATCTGATAGGCGAACATGCCGCCGGCAACGAGAAGGCCGACATAGGAGAGCCATCCCGCCCCCGCCAGCGCGAAGGACAGTAGCATCAGCACCAGCGCGACACCGTAGAGGCCAATCAGCCAGAGGCGGGTCTTGTCGCCGAAGAGCCGGGCGGTGGAGCGCACGCCGATCAGCTCGTCATCCTCCTTGTCCTGATGGGCGTAGATCGTGTCGTAACCGATCGTCCACAGGATGGCGGCTGCATAAAGCATGATGGGCGCAAGCGACAGGCTGCCGAACAGCCCGGCCCAGCCCATCAGCGCGCCCCAGGAAAAGGCGAGCCCCAAGAAAAACTGCGGCCAGTCGGTAAAGCGCTTGGCAAACGGATAGAGCGCGACGATGGCGAGCGACAAGACGCCGAGAATGACGGCGAACCAGTTGAACTGCAAAAGCACCAGCAGCCCGACCAGCGCCTGTAGCGCGATAAAGACCTTGGCCTGGAAGCGCGTCACGCGGCCCGACGGCAGCGGACGCGAGCGTGTGCGGGCCACTTCCATGTCGATCTTGTGATCGACCAGATCATTATAGGTGCAGCCGGCGCCGCGCATGGCGACCGCGCCGATGAAATAGAGGATGAGGTGGTAGACCACCAGAAAGCCGGGCGACTGCCCCACTGCGGCGGCGGCATTGGCGGCAAGAGCCGCCGACCAGAAGCACGGCCACATCAAGAGCTGCCAGCCGATCGGCCTGTCCCAGCGCGCGAGCTGCGCATAGGGCCAAAGCACCGGGGGCAGGATGCGGTAAACCCAGTTGCCGGACGGCGCGTCGGCGACGCGCCCGTTGATATCACCTGTCTTTTGCATAGGCGAGTATTAGTGATATCCGCCGCCCGCGGTCAAGCGGCGGGGCCGCAGCCCCGCGCTTTTCTCAGTTCATCGTGAAATTGAACTTGTAGCTGGCGGAGACGCCGACCAGCAGCTGATTGCGATCGCCACGCTCGCGCACAAGGCTGCTGTCACCGGCCGGGCCGGTAAGACGCGTGTATTCCAGGAAAGTACTGGTGGTCCAGTTCTCGGACGGTTTCCACGTCAATGCGCCGCCGGCACCGACGGATTTCACCCCGCCGCCCGGATTGTAGCGGCTGAGGCCGGATGCCGCCGCCGTCCGTGCATCGACGCCGTAGTAGGTGTTGAAATAATCGTTGGAGGCGAGCGTCATGCGCGGACCGCCGGACAGGCGCAGTTCCGGCGTGATATCGACGAAGGCGTCGACGGCGGCATCGGCAACAATGCCGCTATGGGCACGAATGCCCTGGCGGACTTCGACGCGGGCGCGCAGCCAGTCGGTCGGATAGGCCTCGGCAAAGCCGCCGGCCTCAAGGCCCCACTTTACCTTCTTCAGGCCCCTCAGCTCGCGACCATCGCTGCTGTCTCGGCTCGGCACGAACTTGCCGACGATACCGGCGCGGAAGGCGTCACTCTCGATCAAGGCAAAGGACGGATTGTCGTTGCGCGAGGAGAAGCGTGGCCCCGGACCCTGCTTGCCGACAGAGATCAACGGCGACCACTGCAGTTTATTGTGCTTGCTGCCTTCGAACTTGGGCGCCGAGAAACCGGCCGCACCGACGCTTAGGTACCAGTTACCCGACCAGAAGTACTGGCCGTCTCCGGCCGAAGCCGCCCCAGCGGACGCGACGAACAAGCCGAGGGTGAAAAATAGACGCGACTTCGCAAACACATGCAACTCCTTGATACGCAATACAACGGAGCCATACACACGCTCCGAGAGTTGTCTCAAATTATCCGGATCGCATTACCGCTCCCTTAACCAAGCGCTGCCGAATGCGTGATCGACGGCACAATTTTCAACGCGCCTTGCATTGGCTTCCAGCTTGCGCCGATCTGTCGCAGCGATTTAATTTTGGCATGCGCTACTCAATCAAGGGTGTCCCCCAGGGCTCAGGCATAAACAATGAATTTCCAATATAAAGATTAAACGAGAGAGTGGAATGAAACCCGGATCTTTGATTTATCTCGGCGCGTTTCTCAGCGTCGGCATGGCGCTTTCAGGCTGCGTGTCCGCGCCAATTGGCGGCGCCAAGCAAAGCCAGTTTTCAGGCAGGGTTGCGCCCGGCAAGAAGACACGGATCACAGGCGCTTCGCTGGTGAAGCCGGATTGTACCTTTGCAGGCTTTCCCTATACCGGCATCATCAAGCAACCTGCCCATGGTAAGGTCGAGGTCGAGCATGGTCCGGTTGCATCAAAGTTTCCCAAGGACAGCAACGCCTACCTTTGCAGCGGCAAACCTGTCCAAGGAAACAATATCTTCTACACCTCCAACCCCGGCTTCGCCGGAACCGATCAATTCACGGTCCGTCTCACAGGGCTGAATACAGACGGCACAGTGCAAGACAGAACATTCGCGGTTCATGTCGGCAAGTAACTGGACCATCGCCGTATCACATCCGCAGGAGTGAGGCGGCGGCGAGGTCGAAAATCGAACACAGAACTATGAGGCCATGGTTCGGTGTTCGCTTTCGAAAGGGGACAAAATGCAAAACAGCTATCTGGTCCGCGGCAGTATCTTGCTCGCCGTCACTGGCCTAGCGCTTTCAGGCTGCGTCAGCGCGCCGTTCGGCGGAACGAGGCAGGAACAACGTGCGATAACGGCCGTCTCGGGCAAAAAAACATCGCTCGTAATCATGTTTTCTGCAACAAAAGATTGTAAAAATACATACTACACTTATCCGGAAACTATCAGATACCCAGATCATGGTAACATCAGTTTTGAAGTTCACTCAGGTCGCCCAAAAGCAATAACCGAGGGTTCCAGTCCAGCGTGCCGCCAAAAATCGGTGGAAGGTGCCGTCGTTTTCTACCGATCCGATCCAGGGTTTGTCGGCTCCGACCGAGCGACCTTTCGCCGGCCAGGACTGACGACTGATGTTGCGATCAAGGTGGTCAAATAGCGGCTCGATGTTTGGCCATACAATGACAAAACGCCGGCCCCATGTTCTCCATGCGGCCGGCGCAACCTTCCAAACGATGACAAACCTTCAGAACACGATCTTCTCAAGCGGCGCCCGGGTCGCCTCGAATTCCCTGAGCTTCGCCTCACGCTCGCCGATATAGTTGCGGTTGTCGGGAACCGCGAACTGGTTCTTGGTGATTTGGATCTGCATGATGAAAAGCTCATCCCAGCGGAAGCCCATTTCCGAGCCGGCCAGGTAGAACTCCCACATACGGAAGAAGTTCTCATCGTAAAGCGCCACGGCCTCGGCCTTGCGCGCCACGAAGCGGTTGCGCCAGTGCCTTAGCGTATGGGCATAGTGCATCGGCAGGATTTCGACATCCTTGACCAAGAGCCCGGCCTTTTCCAGCGGCGGCAGGGTCTCGCCGACCGAGGGGATATAGCCGCCCGGGAAGATATACTTCTCGATGAAGGCGTTGGTCGCAAAGCTTGGCTTCGGACGGGCGATGGAATGCAGCAGCATGACGCCGTTGTCGTCGAGCAGCTCCGAAACCTTGTTGAAGTATTTGCGGTAATCGCCGATGCCGACATGCTCGAACATGCCGACCGAGACGATGCGGTCGAACTTCCTGTCCTTCAGATAGCGGTAATCCTGCAGCTCGAAGCGGACGCGATCGGACAGGCCGCGCTTGGCGGCGCGTTCGCGCGAGACCTTGAGCTGCTCTTCGCTCAGCGTAATGCCGGTGAAATCGAGGCCGGGATTGGCTTCGGCAAGATACATGCCCATGCCTCCCCAGCCAGAGCCGATCTCCAGAACACGCTGGCCGGGCTCGACCAGCAGCTTGGCGGCGATATGGCGCTTCTTGGCCACCTGTGCCTCGTCCAGGCTGATACCCGGTGGCACGAAATAGGCGCAGGAATATTGCCAATCCTCGTCGAGGAACAGATCGAACAGCTTGGCCGAGAGATCGTAGTGATGCGCAACATTGTATTTGTTGCGGTTGATCGGCGAACGGCTCTTGAGCTGCTGCCAGACGATGCGGCCGATCAGCAGCGTCGCCATACGCATATCAAAGATTTCGTTGGTGGTATTCTGCTTCACCAGCGCGAGGAAATCATAGATATCCCCCTGCTCAAGAATGAAGCGCCCTTCCATATACATTTCGCCGAGCTTCAGCGTCGGATCGCGAGCGACCGCGTCCTCCGCCTGTTGGTCGGCGATGCGGACGGCGACTGTTTCGCCGGATCCATCGCCGATCATGTGCGTCTCGCCGGAAGCAAGCGTAAGTTTCAGGGAGCCTTTACGGACCAGTTTTTTGACAAGAGAGAACAGTGCCGACGCCATGGACGCCTCGAATGTTATGACATGACAATAGCGCTAACTTTAGCGCCTCAGAACATTGTGGCAAGCGCAGCTTTTTGCACTCTGTGGCACTCCGGCAACAACGCCGCCGGAGTGTGATATTCTTGCAATAATTCGTGCTAAGTACTTATTTTCGCTTGAATGCGTCCGCCAGGGCGGCACCGAAACTACCCTGCTGAGGGGTATTCGGACGACTATTGTTCTTACCGCCTGCGTTGCGCGCGCCATTTTGCTCTCGCGACTCACGCGCAGCCGGGGCCGCCTCAGCGCCGCCATCCTTGCGCATCGTCAGACTGATTCGCTTCCGCTTGGCGTCGACGTCCACAACCTTCACTTTCACGACATCGCCCGCCTTGACGATCTCGTGCGGGTCTTTCACAAAGCGATCGGCAAGCTGCGAGACATGCACAAGGCCGTCCTGGTGAACGCCGATATCGACGAAGGCGCCGAAGGCGGCGACGTTGGTTACCGTACCCTCCAGCAGCATGCCGGGCTTGAGGTCGCTGATCTCATTGATCCCCTCCGCGAAGGTCGCGGTCTTGAAGCTCGGGCGCGGGTCGCGACCCGGCTTTTCCAGCTCGGCGATGATGTCGCGCACCGTTGGCAGGCCGAATTTTTCGTCGATGAATTGGCGCGGGTCGACCGCCTTCAGCGCAGTCGCATCACCCATCAGGCTGCGCAGATCGCGGCCGCAGGCAGCAACGATCTTCTTGGCGACGCCATAGGCTTCCGGATGCACGGAGGAGGCGTCGAGCGGCTCCTTGCCATTGGGGATGCGCAGGAAGCCGGCGCATTGCTCGAAGGTACGCTGACCGAGGCGGGCGACTTTCAGGAGATCACGCCGCGTCTCGAAACGACCCTCGCCGTCGCGATGCTTGACAATCGCATCGGCAATCGACGGCCCGAGGCCGGAGACCCGGGCGAGCAGCGGCGCGGATGCCGTATTCAGATCGACGCCGACGGCGTTCACCGCGTCTTCCACGACAGCATCCAGTGAGCGCGACAGCTTCAGCTGATCGACATCGTGCTGGTATTGGCCGACGCCGATCGATTTCGGCTCGATCTTGACCAGCTCGGCCAACGGATCCTGCAAACGGCGGGCGATGGAGACGGCGCCGCGCAGCGAGACGTCGAGGCCTGGGAATTCCAGCGCCGCGGTCTCTGAGGCCGAATAGACGGAGGCGCCCGCTTCGGAAACGATAACCTTGGTCGGTTTCGGGGCCGGCAGGTCGGCGAGCATATCCGCCACCAGCTTTTCCGTCTCGCGGCTGCCGGTGCCGTTGCCGATCGAGATCAGCTCGACATTGTGCTTGCGGACCAGCGCCGCCAGGGTCGCCTGCGTGCCTCGCACATCGTTCCTCGGTGGGAACGGATAGACCGTCGTCGTCTCCAGCACCTTACCGGTGCCGTCGACCACGGCGACCTTGACGCCTGTGCGGATGCCGGGATCGAGGCCCATGGTCGCGCGCGAGCCGGCAGGCGCCGCCAGCAGCAGATCCTTCAGATTGCGGGCGAAGACGTGGATCGCCTCCTCCTCGGCGCGCTCGCGCAGCTCCCGCATCAGATCGAGCGACAGCGACATGGAGAGCTTCACACGCCAGGTCCAGCTCGCGACCTCCGTCAGCCAGCGGTCGCCGGGACGGCTCGAGCCGATCTCGTAGGCCGTGGCGACCATTCGCTCGACCGGCTTGTTCGGCGAGACGGCATCAACGTCGATCTCGATGGTCAGCGTCAGCACCTCTTCGTTCCAGCCGCGCAGCATGGCAAGCGCGCGGTGGCCGGGGGCGGTTG
This sequence comes from Rhizobium rhizogenes NBRC 13257, assembly GCF_000696095.1. Classification (GTDB taxonomy): domain Bacteria; phylum Pseudomonadota; class Alphaproteobacteria; order Rhizobiales; family Rhizobiaceae; genus Rhizobium; species Rhizobium rhizogenes. The sequence goes on from NZ_BAYX01000009.1 coordinate 104,292, forward strand.
CCCAGCGTTCCTGATGGTCGAAATAGTCGGAGAATTTCGCGCCCGCTTCCTGCTTGCCGTCGACGACCTTGGCCTTCAGTGCGGCATTGGTTTTCATGTAGGTGCGTAGCTTACCGAGCAGGTCGGCATTTTCGGCAATACCTTCGGCGATGATATCGCGCGCGCCTTCAAGCGCCGTCTTCACATCAGGCACGTCGGCGGTGAGAAAGCCCTCGGCCAGAGTAGCCGGCTCCTTGGAGCGGTCGGCAAGAATGGTATCGGCAAGCGGACCGAGGCCGCGCTCCCTGGCGATCTCGGCGCGGGTGCGGCGCTTCTGCTTATAGGGCAGGTAAAGGTCTTCCAGCTCGGCCTTGGTAGCGACGACGGCGATCTTGTGCATCAGCTCGTCGGTCATCTTGCCCTGGCCGTTGATCGACTCGACGATGGCGGACCGGCGGGCTTCGAGCTCGCGCAGATAGACAAGGCGTTCCGCCAGCGTGCGCAACTGGCCGTCATCGAGACCGCCGGTCACTTCCTTGCGATAGCGGGCGATGAACGGCACCGTCGCGCCTTCGTCGAGAAGCTCGATCGCGGCCTTGGCCTGATCGGGGCGCGAATTGATCTCGTTGGCAATAGTTGCGGCAAGGGAGCGAATGTCGGCGGCCATATGTCTCTCTGAACTGAACTCGGTGGCGGGACCATAGGCGTGATCCCGGAAAGTACGAAACGGTTTCGGACGAGATCGCCGATCCGGACAACCGGGAGGGATCGCGATTCGAAAACCAGCGTCCCGCTTTAGCGAGATAAAAAGGCAGGGCAATGTTGCTGCCCACGCCTCCACAGGATTTGCCGCTTGACCTTTGGGCTCTGCCCCCTTAACCGCGCACAAGAACCTAATGAAGAGGGCAAGCCATGAAAGTTCTGTTAATCGGATCGGGCGGACGCGAGCATGCGCTGGCCTGGAAACTGGCGCAATCGCCGCTGATGACGGAATTCTATGCCGCGCCCGGCAATCCCGGCATTGCCGAATATGCGACGCTTGCCGCCCTCGACATCGAGGACCATGGCGCGGTTGTCGCCTTCTGCAAGGAAAAGGCCATCGACTTCGTCGTCGTCGGCCCGGAGGCACCGCTGGTCGCGGGTATCGCCGATGCACTACGCGCCGCGGGTATTGCTGTATTCGGCCCATCCACGGCCGCCGCTCAGCTCGAGGGCTCCAAGGGTTTCACCAAGGATATCTGCGCCCGCTATAATATCCCGACCGGCGCCTACCAACGCTTCAACAATGCGCCGAAAGCCAAAGTCTATATCCGTGAGCAAGGTGCGCCGATCGTCGTCAAGGCAGACGGGCTTGCCGCCGGCAAGGGTGTGACGGTCGCCATGACGGTCGACGAGGCGCTTGCCGCGGTCGATGACTGCTTCGAGGGTGCATTTGGCGAGGCCGGTGCCGAAGTGGTGATCGAAGCCTATCTCGATGGCGAGGAGGCCAGCTTCTTCTGCCTTAGTGACGGCAAGCATGCCCTGGCGCTTGCCACCGCCCAGGACCACAAGCGTGTCGGCGACGGCGATACCGGCCCGAACACCGGCGGTATGGGCGCCTATTCTCCCGCTCCTGTGATGACGGCGGAGATGGTCGAGCGGACCATGAAGGAGATCATCGAGCCGACAATGCGCGGCATGGCCGAAAGCGGCTATCCCTTCTCCGGCGTCTTCTTCGCCGGGCTGATGATCACCGCGAAAGGGCCAGAACTGATCGAATACAATGTCCGCTTCGGCGATCCGGAATGCCAGGTGCTGATGATGCGGCTAAAGAGCGACCTGCTGCCGCTGCTTCTGGCGTGCGCCAACGGCACGCTGGATCAGGTCGACGCGGAATGGAGCGACGACGTGGCGCTGTCCGTGGTCATGGCCTCGAAGGGCTATCCCGGTTCCTATGCCAAGAACACGCCGATCGCGGCGCTGCCCGCCGATAGCGAGGGCGCCAAGGTGTTTCATGCCGGCACGGCGCTGAAGGATGGCGCGCTGGTTGCGACCGGCGGTCGGGTGCTGAACGTCACCGCCACCGGCAGGACCGTTAGCGAGGCGCAGAAGCGCGCCTATGCCCTTGCCAGCAAGGTAGAGTGGGAAAACGGCTTCAATCGTAGCGACATCGGCTGGCAGGCCATCGCGCGGGAAAAAGCCTGAAAACGTAAACGCAAAGCCTGTTCCGAATTCTCGTCTCCACTAAACTTTTACCTAATCTCCTGACGGGATGGAAACAAAGACGCGCTAATCTCTCGGTCACGATAAGACGGAGTGGTAGTTATGCGTCCCTTCTTCCTGACCTTGGCATGCGTGCTGGCCGCCGGCTCGGCCATGGCGTCGTCGATCCAACCCATCGACAGCAAGACGCAGACAGGCGGCGGCAGCATCCTCGACAAGGTCTGCACCGATTGCCCGGCCATCAAGCCGCAAATCGTCAAGAAGGACTATGTGGTGCCGGAACTGACGCCGGGCACGCAATCCATCGTCATCCGCGACGTCGACGGCCAGAAGAAGGTGGTGCGTACCGAGGCCTGGATGGGCGGCTCGCCGGTCGTCTTCATCTCCAAGCCGACGCCCGAGGCGCTGGCGGCCGCGAACACAGCGCCCGACGGCATCGACATGACCGCAAAGACCGCGGCCCTGCCCAAGCACGCCCGGACGCAGGAGCCTGCACCGCTCGACCTCTCCGGCTTCCAGCTTCGCCAGTAAAATAGCTGTCCGATCCAGTTCCCTGCCCCGCCCGGCCAAAGTTTCGGTCGACGGGGTCCGCCGCAAGGCGGACCAATGCGCCCCTGAAGAGAAGCAGGGGCGCATTCGTTTTTCATGGACAAAGCGCGGACGCTTTGCTTGCGGCTCAAGATAATATTGAAATTGGTTCAACATTATTTATCGCGGCGCAACATATCTCACGCTCAAGGCCACTTAATTGCCGATCCCGCTGTTTTGATTAAATCTTTATTAGACATAAAACGCGAGTTTACTTGAACCGGACAGCAGCATGTCTTTTCGAGCAGCGGCAAGCGTATTGGGACTCTCTCAGACGATCGCACAGGCGGTAGGAAACCGCGCCGGTATCACCTTACCCTGTTGCGAGGCACTATGAAGAATCTCAAGATCGCACATCAGCTCTTTGCCCTTCTGGGCGTGCTTATGGCCGTTTTCGCCGTGGCAACCTATCTGCAAATCCGCTCATCGGCCGACGCGATCTATAGCGAGCGTTACGAAATGCTGCGTACGCAGGTGGAATCCGGCATTTCCGTGCTGAATTTCTATTATGCTCAGGAGCAGGCTGGCAAGCTGACCGAAGAACAAGCCAAGGCCCAGGCCTATGCCGTCGTCAACAGCATGAAATATACGCCAGACGGCTATCTCTTCGGCTATGACTACGACGTCAACATGGTCTTCCATTATGACAAGTCGAAAATCGGCCTGAGCCTGAAGGGACAACCCGACCCGAAGGGCCACTATTATCGTGAGGAACTGGTCAAACTCGGCCAGCAAGGCGGCGGCCTCTCCGACTTCTACGCCAACAAACCCGGCCAGCCGGCCGATGCCATGTTCCCCAAAACCGCCTATGCCCGCGCCTTCGAGCCCTGGAAGGTCGTTGTCGTTACCGGCGTCTACATGGACGACCTCGGCGCGCAGGTCGAGGCGAAGATCTGGACGACCTTGTGGTCCACCCTCGCGCTCTTCATCGTAGTGCTCGGTGCTGCTTTTGTCGTGATCCGCGGCATCACCAAACCGCTCACCGAGGTTCACGCTGCGCTCAAGGCCGTTGCCGACGAGGACGTGAAAATCACCATACCGCATGCCGGCATGCGCAACGAGATCGGCTTGATGGCCAAGGCCACTCTGGCGCTGCAGGAGAAGATCCGCGAGCGTCATGCATTGACCGAACGCCAGGTCGCGCAGGATGAGGAAATCAACGCCGAGCGCCAACAGAACCTGCGTCAACAGCAGGACGAGGCCGAAGAACAGGCCCGCGTCGTCTCGACCATCGGCAAGGCGCTGGAGCAACTCGCACGGGGCGACCTGACCGTGCGCTGCGACGATATCGGCATCAGCTATGCCGGCCTGCGCAACAACTTCAACGAGGCGCTCTCCCATCTCGAGGCCGCCATGGGTCGGGTCAATGCCAAGGGCAACGACATCGGCGTCAGCAAGGAAGAGATCCGCCGTGCCTCCAACGAACTGTCGCAGCGCACCGAGCGCCAGGCCGCCAGCCTGGAAGAAACCTCGGCGGCACTCGACGAGCTTACCGTCGCTGTCCGCCAGACGGCGGAAGGCGCGCATGAGGCCAGCAAGCGCGTTCACGCCGTCAGCACCGAGGCGTCACGCAGCGACGCCGTGGTTGCCCAGGCGATCGAGGCGATGAGCGGTATCGAAAAGTCGTCCACGGAGATCAGCAAGATCATCGGCGTCATCGACGAAATCGCCTTCCAGACCAACCTTCTGGCGCTCAACGCCGGGGTCGAGGCGGCTCGCGCCGGCGAATCCGGCAAGGGCTTTGCCGTCGTCGCCCAGGAAGTGCGCGAACTGGCCCAACGGTCCGCGGCAGCCGCCAAGGAGATCAAGGACCAGATCGCCCGCTCCTCCGGCCAGGTTGACCAAGGTGTCCGCCTTGTCGGCGAGGCCGGCGAAGCGCTGAAGCGCATCTCCGACCAGATCAAAGCGGCCAACGAGATCGTCTCGAAGATCGCCCACAGCGCCTCCGAGCAGGATACGACGCTGCGCTCAATCTCGTCGTCGATGAACCAACTCGACGCCGCCACGCAGCAGAACGCCGCCATGGCGGAGGAGACGACGGCATCGGCCGAAACGCTCGCCGCCGACACCGAGGACCTGCTCGGCCTGATCCGCGGCTTCCACGTCAGCGACAGCCGCCCCGTTGCACAGACTCGCCGCGCCGCATAGGCTACGCCGCAACGGGCATGACAAACCGCCGGGCACACCCGGCGGTTTTTCTTTGTCCAGATATCGAAGAGGATTACTCGGCGGCGGCAATCCGCTCGACCAGCCGGTCGATTTCATGATCGGAATAGACCTCGATGCCGGCCCGCTTCAGCAAGGCTGCTGTGACGCCATCGCCCGGATGCCGGCCGCCGGAAAAGGTGCCGTCGTAGATGAAGCCCGAACCACAGGACGGGCTGCCATCGATGAGCAGAGCATAGCGGCAGCCGGTTTCCTTGGCGAGCGTCAAGGCGTTCTCGGCAGCTTGCCGAAACCCTTCGGTGACATCGCCGCCGCTGATTTCCATCACGCGCGCCGTGCCTGCAAGCACATCCTCGCCCGTTGCTCCCACAACAATTTCAGCCGGAGGCCGGGGCACGACCATTCCGGCCGACATCTCCGGACAGATGGTCACGAGACGCCCTTCTTCGCGCCATCGGTCGATGGCCGGATGAACAAGTGGCTTGGCGCGACCGTCATAGCGGACGGCGTGGCCCATGAGGCAGGCGCTGACGAGGATTTTTCCGGTCATCGCGCCTCCCTTTCTTACCCCGCAATCTTCGAGAAGTCGGCAACCGTCCCCGTTGCCTCGCGGATCAGGCGCAGCAGCGCCAGACGGTTGGCGCGGATGGCGGCGTCTTCGTCGTTGACGAGGACATCCCCGAAGAAGCGGTCGACCGGCGCGCGCAGCGTCGAAAGTGCCGCCATAGCGGAGCGGAAGTCTTCACCGACTATCGCGTTGGCGGCTTCGGCCGAAGCCTTGGTGACGGCGGCGAAAAGGTCTTTTTCGGCATCGAGCGTCAACAGGCTTTCGGAAACGCCATCGGCAACGACGGTGCCCTTCTTTTCCTCGGCGGCGAGGAGCTGCGTGGCGCGCTTGGTGCCGGCGAGCAGGTTCTTGCCGTCTTCCGAGGTAATGAAGGCCGTCAGCGCCTCGACGCGGCGGGCGACCATCAGGAGATCGTCAGCCTCCGGCGTCAGCACAGAGTCGATGAGGTCGTAACGGGCGCCCTGATCGCGGAGATAGACCTTCAGACGGTCGTGGAAGAAGGCGAGAAGGTCTGCATCCTTCGTCACCGCCAGCAGCGGCAGCCGAACCTTGCGCTCGAGCAGAATGCGGACGACGCCCAAAGCCGCACGACGCAGCGCATAGGGGTCCTTCGAACCGGTGGGCTTTTCGTCGATCGCCCAGAAGCCCATCAGCGTGTCCAGCTTGTCGGCCAGCGCCACGGTGATTGCCACCTTGTCGTCCGGCACGCGGTCGGACGGACCTTGCGGCTTGTAATGATCCTCGATAGCAGCGGCGACGGAAGCGTCTTCACCCTGCAGCGCCGCATATTTGCGGCCCATGAGACCCTGAAGCTCGGGGAATTCGCCAACGGCTTCAGTGCGCAGGTCGGCCTTGGCGAGCACGGCCGCGCGGTCGACCTTGAGCGGATCGGCGCCGGTGATCTTGGCGAGTTCGGCCGCCAGCGTACGAATGCGGGCAACGCGTTCGCCCTGGCTGCCGAGCTTGGCATGGAAGGTGACGTTCAGCGCGTCGAGCTTGGCCATGCGCTGGTCGAGCGGCTTCTTCAGATCGAGGCCGAATTTCGCAGCGGAGGCCTCCAGCGTTTCGAGGTCCGGCAGATCGCCCTGGTCGCGCTTCCAGAAATGCAGCGCGTCGGAAAGACGGGCGCGCACGACCTTGCCGTTGCCGTGGATGATCTCCTTGCCGCCATCCGTCGCCTGAATGTTGGAGACGAGGATGAAGCGATTGGAGAGCGCACCCTCCCCTTGAGGGGGAGGGTCGGCACGAAGTGCCGGGGTGGGGTGATTTTGTTGGAGCAAGGGGTCACCCCCACCCGCAGCTTCGCTGCGACCTCCCCCGTTAAGGGGGAGGTGGGAGTCTTGCCGGCGGGTGACGAAACACTTCTGGTTGGTTTTGATGGTCAGGCGGATGATTTCCGAGGGGATCGACAGGTAATCCTCTTCGAAGGACCCCATCAACACCTGCGGCCATTCCACCAGGCCGGACACCTCTTCCAGCAGGCCCTCGTCCTCGACCAGTTCCAAACCGTTGGCAAAGGCGATGTCGCGGGCGTCATGCAGGATGATATCCTTGCGGCGCTCGGCATCAAGAATGACCTTGGCCTTGTCCAGGCTGGACACGTAATCGTCGAAACGCTTGACGGTGATCGGGCCCGGCGCATGGAAGCGGTGGCCGTAGGTCACGTTCGAGGCGACGATGCCGTCGATTTCGAAGGGGATGACCACCGTTTCTTCATGCTCTGTGCCGAACGTGCAGACGATCGACTGAAGCGGGCGCACCCAGCGCAGCGAGCCGGGCTTGGCCGACGCTTTGCCCCAGCGCATCGATTTCGGCCACGGAAAATCGCGGATGATCCAGGGCATGACGTCGGCAACGATCTCCTCGGCGGCACGGCCGGGCTTGGAGATGACAGCAACGTAGAAATCGCCCTTCTTCGGATCGCTCTGCACCTGTGCTTCGGAAACGGACGACAGACCAGCGCCGCGCAAAAAGCCTTCGATCGCCTTTTCGTTGGCGTCGGTGCGCGGCCCCTTGCGCTCCTCGCGCACATCGGCGGAGCGCGCCGTCACGCCGCGAATATCCAGCGTCAGACGTCGCGGCGTCCAATATTCGCGCACGCCCTCATAGGACAGACCAGCCTCGACCAGAGCGTCGGTCACCAGCTTCTTCAGATCGCCGGCAGCCTTGCGCTGCATACGGGCGGGAATTTCCTCGGAGCGGAGTTCGAGAAGGAGATCGGGCATGTCAATGTTCCTCACCCTCCCCTTGAGAGAGAGGGTCGGCACGGTGTGCCGGAGTGTGGTGAAAATGGTCGGCCTCTGCTAGCAAAATTTGCCGCTGCTGCACAATGGCAAATATCGTATCCAGAACAGCCTCAATCTCATCCGTTACCTCGGCAATCCAAAACCGGGCGACGTGATAGCCCTGATGTTCGAGAAATGCCGTGCGCTCGGCATCATAACGCCTTGCCGCATCTTCCGCGTGCTGGCTGCCGTCGAGTTCGATAATCAAACCTATCTGGTGGCAGGCGAAATCAGCGAAATAGCGCCCAATCGGAACTTGGCGTCGAAAATGCGTGCCTTCGATGGGGATGCGCCACAAATGCTTCCAAGCTTCGTCTCGGCATCGGTTGAACCAGCGCGCAGGCGGCGACTGTTCGCGATTTTGAAGCGATCAAGTTTGGAGGGTTTCTTGGCATAGGCGATCTCTAACCTATTGAAATAGAAAATCTCTATGCGGCCACAAGCACCCTCCCCTTAAGGGGGATGGTCGGACCAAAGGTCCGGGGTGGGGTGATCGCGGCAACCTCTGCAGCCAGCCAATTGTCACCCCCACCCGCCGCTTTGCGGCGACCTCCCCCCTCAAGGGGGAGGTGTTCAATCACCACCCGCCTCCGCCACCACCGCCACCTCCGCCACCGGAGAAGCCACCCCCGCCTGAGAAACCGCCGCCGCTGCCGCTACCAAAACCGGAGGAGGAGCTGGAGACTGGCGCGGGGATGGTGGAGGCGATGGTCGAGGCCATGGAGGAGGAGAATTCGCCGATCCGGCCGCCAAGGTTGCCACCGTAGACATTCCCGACATACCAGCCGGGAGCGTAGCTTGCGGCGACCGCGGCACCCGCGGCCGTTGCCAGCCAGGCATCGAAGGCGCTTGACCAAGGTTTTTCGACGCCGAGCGCGACGGCGTAGGGCAACAGCTTTTCGAAATGCTGCGGCGACATCTGCGGTGCGCCCTGCATGTTCATGCGGTCGCGTTCGGCAAGCGTCAGATATTGCCGCAGCCCGGCAATGCCATCCATCATCTTCCGCCCGGTCGGCGTCGGCGCGCCCATCAGGAAGAAGAACACGACATTGAGGGCGAAAATGCCCACGATCCCGACCAGTAGCGGCAACTCGCCCGCTTCCATTAGCGGCACGACGACAGCCGCGAAAATACTGGTGACGACAGACACGATGACGAAGCCGATGAAGGCGAAGACCAGTACTGAAAAAATTCGGCGGCCAAGACCGGCATCATGGCGAAGGAACATCCGGCCTATGGCGCCGGCAAAGACGGTGACGACGATCGACAGGAAGCCGGGCACCACGATGAGCGGCAGCGCATTCTCATGCAAGCGGCCGAAGATGACGATGGCCGCCAGGATCAGCACCGACAATGCAATGCCGATGACGATATAGAGCCGGTTGGCCTTGTAGTATTCGTCGCGATGGTCGCGCTCGATGGCGCTGCGGAATTGCTGGCCGAGCTTTTGGACGGCCGCGCCGTTCGCCGCGTCGATCACCAGCGGCGTGAACGGGCCGATTGCGCCGAACAACACTTTCTCGCCGCTGCCCAGATCGCGGCCGGCCGTCTTGCCGGTCGCCTTGAGGATCACCTTATCCTTCAGATCGTCTAGAGTGACGTAACCACGCACGGCAAGATCGATCGCCGTCGCCGACAGCGCCGTCCATCCGGCGCCTGAAAAGCCTCTGTTGTCGATATAGTTGACCAACGCCGGCGAGACGCCATCCGGCGGATCCCAGCGCGGAACCATGACGCCCCGCGGCGGATCGCGCCCGACGGCGAGCCAGCTCCTGAGATAATAGGCAAACAGCAGGATCAGACCGCCGATAGCAATGATCGCGTCGAGATGATCAGCGATGAACCAGCGCCATTGCTGGCCACTGCTCGGCGGCAGGATCACCCCCTTCGGCAGCTTAATGGCGATCGTCAGCCCTTCAGCTTGCGCCAAGGGCCGCGTCGTGGCGAATGTAACTCTGCCTGCTTGCTGGCTGGCGCTTGCATCCTGGCCTTTGCCGCCAATCGGGCCGGTGTAATAGGCAAGCTGCTGCGCCAGTACCCCATCCGGCAGGGTAACGGTGGCCGAGGCTCGCAGGATCGGGAAGAGCCAGCCATTGCCGGTGACGTTCCAATAGAGCTCGTCGTGATCGTTGAAATAACGGATCTGCCGATCGGTGTTGTAGGTAATGCGGAAGGTATGCGGGCCGGGGCTCAGAAGGAATTGCGTCGAGCCTTGATCCGCCCGGCCGATATAGATGCGCGTGCCGCCCTCGATACGTTCCCTGCGCCACTCCTCGGGCTGCCCGTCGCGCTCGACGGAGACGACATCGAAATCCACCTGCGCCTGGCGGCCAGCCGGATCAATGAAGGTCAGCGGGAAATCCCGGAAGATGCCGCGACGGATGGCGCGGCCTTCGGCATTCACGGCAATGGTCTCGGTGACGTTCATTGAGCCGTCGCGATTGACGGCAATCGTCTGGGCAAAGTTTGTGATGACTTCGGCGGCCAAGGCCGCCGTTGCGGAGAACAGCAGGATCAAGGCCAGGAAAAGCCCGGAAAGCCAACGCATCATCACACCCCCATGTGATCCCGGCAGCGCCCTGTTGAGGGCGCTGCATAGCATGAACGTAAATCCACGCTCCCAGGGAGCGGGGCATTAGTCGTCGTAGGCGACACCCAGCGAAGCCAGTACCTGCCAATAGGCCGGGAAGGTCTTGGCAACGCAATCGGGGTCGAGAATGGTGATCCCGCCGATCTTCAGACCGGCGAGCGCAAAGCTCATGGCGATACGGTGATCGGCGAAGCTGTCGATTTCGGCGGGCAGTACCTTACCCGCAAGGCTCGGGTCGGAAGCGACGACTAGATCATCGCCCTCTTCGGTGCCGAGACCGGGGACGATCCGCGACAGGCCGCTCGACAGCGCCCGGACGCGGTCGCACTCCTTGACGCGAAGGTTCTCAATGCCGACGAAGCGCACCGGCGTCTCGTTGAAGGCGGCAAGGACGGCAAGCGTCGGGATGGCATCCTGCATCTGCGACCCGTCGATGACGGCGGGCAGGTGCGGGAATTGCGAGATCAGCTCATAAGCGCGGGCGTCCGGCTGCGAGAATTCCGCCGCCGGCGTGCCGAGATCGATCTTGCCGCCGGTCAGCGCTTCCGCCGCCCAGAGATAGGTCGCGGCGGAGGCATCCGGCTCGATGAGGAAATCCGCCGCATGGTAGCCGGTCGGCTCGACACGCCATGTGACCGGGCTAGTACGCTCGACCTTGGCGCCGAAAGCGCGCATGGCGGCAACCGTCAGGTCGATATAGCCGAGCGCACCGATATGTTCGCCGAGCAGCTCGACATCAACCGGGCGATCGCCACTGGCGGCCATCATCAGGAGGGCGGAGACATATTGGCTGGAGAGGCCGCCGTCGATCTGCACGCGGCTCGCCTCGAAACGGCCCGTGCCATTGACCGTGACCGGCGGGCAGCCGGTCTCAGTCGATGCATCGATACCGAGCGAGCGCAGCGCCTCGACCAGCGGGCCGATCGGCCGCTTGCGCATGTGGGCATCGCCATCGACGACGACCTTGCCGTCGACCAGGGCGGCGGCGGCTGTCAGGAAGCGCGTCGCGGTGCCGGCATTGCCGAGGAAAAGCGGTTCCGCCGCCGGCTGAAGTTTGCCGCTGCCGGTGACGATGAAGGTGGTGTCGTCGGGCTCATCAATAGTCACGCCCATGGCACGCAGCGCTTCGGCCATATAGCGCGTGTCGTCGCTCTTCAGCGCACCGGTCAGCCGGCTCGTGCCCTTGGCAAGGCCGGCGAGCAGCAGCGCACGGTTGGTGATCGACTTCGATCCCGGCGGCATGGCGCGGCCGACAAGTGGCTTGCCCGGCGGGATAATCGTGAGTTTGGCTCTACCCATCATCATTCTCTTTGGTCAGTCAGGAAAGCGGCCGATGGCCAGCGGTCGGCTTCCTTTACCGCCTCACATGCAAAACCGATAGCGGGAATCTCAGAACTTGACGGTTGGAACGGCGCGGTCGGCTTCGTCGGTGATCTCGAAGAAAGCGCGCTTGGCGAAACCGAACTGACCGGCGATGAGATTGGAGGGGAAGCTCTCGACCTTGACGTTCAGGTCGCGGGCGGCACCGTTGTAATAGCGCCGCGACATCTGGATCTCGCCTTCGATGCCTTCCAGCGAACGCTGCAATTCGAGGAAGTTTGTATTGGCCTTCAGATCGGGATAGGCTTCGGCAAGGGCGATCACGCGGCCAAGCGCCTGGCCGAGAAGGCCCTCGGCCACGCCACGGCCCGCGACATCGCCTGCCGGCACGGCCTGCGCCTTGTTGCGCAGCTCGACGACCTCTTCCAGCGTCTGGCGCTCATGAGAGGCATAGCCTTTTACGGTTTCGATCAGGTTGGGGATCAGATCGGCGCGACGCTTTAACTGCACGTCGATGCCGGACCATGCCTCTTCGGCCACCTGCCGGGCGCGGACGAGCCCGTTATAGACGAGAACCGCATACAGAGCGGCAAGGACGATGACCGCCAGGATAACATACATCGCGAACCCCCCGTTGCGATTACAATCAAGGGGACACTATGCGGCTTCGCGGATATTGTCACCCGCTTTCGCTGTCTGGGCAGTATCTTAGGCGGCCTGCCTGCCCCAGTTGATGCCGCCGGCATCCGTCAGCAGGAAGGCCTCGCCGCATGCCTTGGCGAGCGTACGCACGCGCAGGATGTAGCTCTGGCGCTCGGTGACTGAGATCACGCCGCGTGCGTCGAGCAGGTTGAAGACGTGGCTTGCCTTGATGCACTGGTCATAAGCCGGGAAGACGCATTTGTGCAGACGCTGGTTGTCGCTGTCGCCGGGCGCGCCGGCGGCCAGAAGCGCCAGGCATTCCTTTTCGGCATCGATGAAGTGACGATGCAGCATCTCAGTATTGGCATATTCGAAATTATGCCGGGAATATTCCTGCTCGGCCTGCAGGAAGACATCGCCGTATGTGATCTTCTCGTCACCTTCGAGGCCATTGAAATTCAGGTCATAGACGCTGTCGACGCCCTGGACGTAGGTCGCAAGCCGCTCGAGGCCATAGGTCAGCTCGCCGGCGACCGGTGAGCACTCGATGCCGCAGACCTGCTGGAAATAGGTGAATTGCGACACTTCCATGCCATCGCACCAGCACTCCCAGCCGAGACCCCAGGCGCCGAGCGTCGGGCTCTCCCAATCGTCCTCGACGAAGCGGATGTCGTGCACAAGCGGATCAAGACCGATCGCCGCCAGCGAACCGAGATAAAGCTCCTGCAGGTTCGGCGGATTGGGCTTCAGGATGACCTGATACTGATAGTAATGCTGCATGCGGTTCGGGTTTTCGCCGTAACGACCGTCAGACGGGCGGCGAGACGGCTGCACATAGGCAGCCTTCCATGGCTTCGGTCCCAGCGCGCGCAGCGTGGTCGCCGGATGAAACGTACCGGCGCCGACTTCCATGTCATAGGGCTGAAGAACCGCGCAACCCTTGTCGGCCCAATAGTTATGCAGGGTCAGGATCAACGCCTGAAAGGAGCGCTTCGGGTTCATATGGTCGGGCACGGTGGCGGTCATGGGATTGATTTCTTCAGGTAACGAACGGTTTGGCGGACAGGTGCCACGATGGAAGACAAGGGTCAAGAGATGACGTATAGATATGGCGATGCGTCTCCGCGATGACTTGGAGAAGGATATGAACGTCAAAACCGAAATCACATTATCCGAGCACCATCTCCGCCTTGCTGAAAAGATGGTCAAGGAAGGCGCATTTCCTTCGATCTCCAGCCTCGTAGAGGCGGCGATCGAGCAGATTGACCAGACGACCCATCATGATGGCACGCCCGATGACATGGTGTCCGGCATGGTGGATGAAATTCGTCGGCGCATGGAATTGCCTGCTGACCAATGGTTACCCTGGGACGGCAAGGAAATGGCCTCCAGGGTGAAAGACAAGCTGCGCCAGAAATACGCCAAATAAGTTAGCTCATGCGCTATGTGATAACCAAGCATCCGCTTGTCGAACACGATCTCTTCGACATCGTCGACTTCATTTCCAACTATGCAGGCATCGAAGTTGGACTAGCCAAGACCGATGAAATCACTGAATTCATCGACAGGCTTGCCGACTTTCCGCACATAGGCACAGTACGCGCCGATATGGCGCCAACATTGAGGGTAATTCCTGCTTCAGAAAAAGCGGTCGTGTGCTTCACTGTGGATGATGCCACCAAGGTCATCCGCATTATCTGCATCAGCTATGCGGGTGCGGATTGGATGTCTCGGGTAAAAGAACGGCGCTGAGATCCGCGCATCGCCGCGCATGTTGGCTTGATCGCGATCAAATCACCAATTGGCGGGGAGCCCCAATCGGAATGACTTTACCATCTCCAAAGCCCGCTTGCGCCGCTCTGTCTTGTCCGTGTTACTCGTCATCCCGCTTCACCCGATACTCCCCCGTCTTCGGATCCTTCACCAAGGTCCCGACAGCACCCGTCCGCCGCTCGTTTTCGGCCCTGCGCGACTTTTCGGTGAGCTTTTGCGCGTCGCGCACGAAGCGTCGATAAAGCCACCAGATGCCGCCGATGACGACGGCGAAGAATATAATCTGCGGCATTACGCAGCGCTCCCGATTACAATCCGTACCGTCCCCACAATGCCTTTTCCTCTGCCGCTTGCGCAAGTCCGGACGCAAGACCAGCGCCGATGCCGTCCATGCCCGCAAGCGAAACGCCGGGCGCGCGGCGGCCGAAGAGGCTGCGCGGCGTGCCAACCAGCACCAGCTTGGTCTTCTCGCCGAAGCGTTTCTTCAACTCCTGACGCATATCGCCGAGCCCGTCGATCAGGCCGAGTTCAAGACCGCGGCCGCCGGTCCAGAAGAGGCCGGAAAATACGGTGTCGTCGTCGGTGAGCTTACCCGCCCGACGCTCGCGCACCATATCGATGAAGACCTTGTGGATCTCCAGCTGCAGGCTCTTCAGATATTCGATGTCCTTTTCCTTTTCCGGCTGGAACGGATCGAGGATCACCTTGTTCTCGCCGGCAGTATAGACGCGGCGCTCGACACCGAGCTTCTTCAAAAGCTCCGGGAAACCGAACCCGCCGGAGACGACGCCGATGGAACCGACGATAGAGGTGGCATCGGCAATGATCTCGTCACCGGCGAGAGCGATCATATAGCCGCCGGATGCCGCGACATCCTCGACGAAGACCAGCACCTTCTTCTGCTTTTCCTGCGCGAGATCGCGGATACGGTTATAGATCATCCGCGACTGCACCGGCGAGCCGCCGGGCGAATTGACGACGAGCGCGATCGCCGGCGCGGCTTTCATCTCGAAGGCCTTTTCCAATGCTTGCGAGATGCCGGCGAGGCTGAGCGATTGGCGAAGCGGACCGCCGCCGGACGCAATGGCGCCGCTCAGCCGGACGACCGGGATGACGACTCTTTCCTTGCGAAACCGCTTCGGAATCATGCGCTTGAAAAAACCAGCCATTCGTCGTCCCTGAATCATGATGTTTGCTGCCGTGATGTATGCATGGAAATGGCAAATGCAACATCGATCGCTAACGATATATGGAAGCCTCCTCCTCCGGCAGCGGCCTCTCGAGCCACGAGGCGCACAATTCGAGGTGCTCCCGCGTTACAAAAAATGTGTCGGGCGGCAAGTCCTGGTTACGCGCCTCGACGCGGCTGACCAGTTCCTCAAAGGGCGGGTCCAGGAAGATTAGTCGGGCCTCGGCGCCTGCCTTTGACGCCAGCGCTCGCGCATCGTCTCGCTCTGTTCGACGGAAGAATCCAAATTCTAGAACCACGTCGCGCCCCAGACGAAGAACCTTATCAGCCAACTCCAATTGCAATTGCTGTACTGCACGTCGCCTGTCGGCATCGTAGCCGTCCCCAACAATTCGCGCCATCCATACGTCCGGAGACAGCAGCAATGCAGGGCATTCCCGTTCAAGGCGTTTGCCGATTGTCGTCTTCCCCGCCCCTGGCAGCCCCATTAACATGTATAATGTTGCCATACATTGTCCTTCCGTAGCCCTTGCGCGTCCATCATTGCACTTTCGCGCCGGGATTGCTCCGCACGACGTGTTTTCCATCGATGACAGGAGAGGACGCGCTTTCGCCGCAAGCGCACGGCGCCGCAAAAACATTCCTCCGTGTCCCTCAAGATTGGGCGCTGCGCCCTCTACATCTGGCGATCAAAAAAATAGATTTGTGGCATTGAACTGCAGGAGCATCGCATGTCCAGCCAGGCTGCCAACATCATCGATTTCCAGGCCTATCGTGACGCCCGCGTCAAAAGCATGCCGGTCGAGCAGGTTCCCGTTTCCGTGTGGCCCCAGCAGCCTTTCCTCATGTGGGTCCCTTTCATGGGCTTTGTCCCGGTGATGCCGCTTGGCAACCCGAACTATGGCGCTTGAATCCATCGAGCCGCTGCATGTGCTCCCAAGAGCCGAATCGGTCGACGAAATCTCGTCGCTGACGGGCCAAAACCTTCGCCGGTTGCGCACGCGCCGCGGCTATTCGCTGGATCGGCTGGCAAAAATCTCCGGCGTCAGCCGTGCCATGCTCGGACAGGTCGAAACCGGCAAAAGCAGCCCGACAATCAGCATCCTCTGGAAGATTGCCGCCGCGCTGGATGTTCCCTGCGGCTCGCTGATCGCCCAGCCGCACGACACCTCGTTGCAGGTACTGACGCACGCCAAGGCGAAGGTGCTGTCCGCCTCCGAAGGCAAGTTCCAGACGCGGGCGCTCTTTCCCTATGAAAGCGACCGCAAGGTCGAGTTCTACGAGCTGCGCATCGCGCCCTATCATACGGAGATCGCCGAGGCGCATCATCACGGTACAATCGAAAATCTTGTGGTTTCGCGGGGTACGGTCGAAATCGTCGCGGGCAAGCATCCGCCACAGATCCTCGGCGAAGGCGATGCCGTGATCTTCGACGCCGATGTCGTCCACAGCTACCGCAACATGACCAGCAGCGAAGCCGTGCTCTATCTGGTCTCGACCTATGTCGAGGAAGTTCGCGGCTAAGGCACACTTGCCTGGAGACGCAAAAAGGCCGCCCTTGCGGACGGCCTGAGGCAGATGGAGGTCTGCTTGTTAATTCCGGGGGTGGATGCCCTCTGGAATTAGGCTGCTTCCATCATGCAGCACATCATCATGTTGCCGCACATCATCATCATCGGCATGCCGGACGACATCATGCGCTTGCAGCATTCCATGAACATGTCCTTGTCCATGCCTTCCATCGGCATCATTTCGCAGACCATGCCCTTCGGCGTCATCTTGCAGGTCATCTTGCTCATCATCATCTGCATCATGGGCATCATGCCGTTCATCATCGGCATCTGACCCATCATCGGGTTCATCATCCCGCCCATCATGGGATTCATCATCGGCATCATCATGCCGTTCATCATCGGGTTCATCATACCACCCATCATCGGGTTCATCATCGGCATCATGTTCATGGCGGGGTTCATCTGGGTCATCTCCGGTGCTCGGCCGTATTTCGGCTTTCAATGAGAATTGAGGTAGAACGACTAAAAATAACGTTCAAGGTAAAAAAACGTTCCAATAATCTTTCCTCCAACAGAATGGAAACATGTCCGCTTGATGTCGAGCAAAGGCCGCTATCGCAGATATTCCTCCGTTATCACGGATTATACCAATGCCTTGACCGAAATGAGTAAAATCGGGAATGGTTATTCTTGCCGCAAGCGAATCGCGGGCTCATCAAACCTGTCGAGGGCGACAGGTCATTTCCGGGCGTAGGCGGCGCGGCCATTGTTGAGATAATCGACGAAATCGGAGAACTTGTGCACCCCTTCGCCGTGCATGGTCAGCGGCGCCCGCAACGCCAGCCGAGCCCGTGAGCCCTTGATCGCCGTCACCAGAATGCGAACCGCGTTTTCGCCGTCGCGCGGATGAATCGGCGTGATCTCGATGCCGCCGAAGCGGCGGCCGCAGGCGGCGATGATCTCGCCGATCGATTGCGGCCGGGCGATCAGCGACAACTGGCCGCCGGGGATCATGATTGCGCCCGCCGTGCGTACCCAGCGCTCGAACAGGCCGTCGGTCATGGCATGCGCCTCGGCCTTCAACGCGTCCGGCGTCAGCCGGTCGCTGGCATCGTTGAAGGGCGGGTTCATGATGACATGGTGGAAACTGTCGTCGATCAGACCGGCGGCGTTGCGCTCCTTGCCGATCAGGGTCACATCGGCTTCGATCACCGAGACGCGGTCCGCAAACCGCGCATTTTCCATAAGGGCGAGGCTCTTGCGGGCAAACTCGGCCATTTCCGCGGAACGCTCGAACAGCACCACCTCGGCCTGCTCCAGCCGCGAGGCGACGGCCATTCCGGCCGCACCCGCGCCGGCGCCGAGATCGGCCACCCTGATGCCGCGCTCATCGGCCACCAGAGCCGCGAGCAGCATGGCGTCCATGCCGGAGCGATGCCCCCTGCCCTTCGGCTGGACGACATGAAAGGCACCGCGATGGAAAGCGTCGATCGTTTCGGAGGAAGGGCCGGTCATGACGAAAACCTCAGTCGCCCGCGGAGCGCAGCTCGTCGCCGAGACCGGCATCGATGAGGATGCGTCGGGCCTGATCGGCGCGGTCGGTCTCCACCAGGAAGCGGCGTGGCAGCATGCCGAGCGAACCCTCGAGAATGCTCATGGCCTGATCCGCGACAAAGCAATGAATCCCGGCATCCTTCATCAGACTCTCGGCAAAGGAGAGGAGAACCGGGTCGTTCGTGCGGATGAGTTCGTGCATAAGCCTCGGGTTTCCTGTCAAATTTACGCGACGAGACAATTCGCCTCTTGCCGCCCCTTGCGCCCCTTCTTATTGTGCTTTGTGAAAAATGAACAGGAGTCCGGACAGTTGGGCGTCGTGATACCGCTTGAAGAAAGCAAGAATAAACAGGCATCCATCAAGCCATTGGTGGACCTGACCAAGGCGGATATGGAACGCGTGAACCAGCTTATCCTGTCGAAAGCCGGTTCCGACGTGCAGATGATTCCGGAAGTGGCGGAGCACCTGATCTCGTCTGGCGGCAAGCGCCTGCGGCCGATGCTGACCATCGCCTCCGCCGCGCTCTACAATTATCAGGGCGACAATCACATCAAGCTCGCGACCTCGGTCGAATTCCTGCACACAGCGACCTTGCTGCACGATGACGTGGTGGATGAAAGCGATCTGCGCCGCGGCAAGTCTACGGCCCGCATGATCTGGGGCAACCAGGCCAGCGTTCTGGTCGGCGACTTTCTGCTCGGCCAGGCCTTCCGTATGATGGTCGAAGTCGGCTCGCTGGAAGCACTCGACGTGCTGTCGTCAGCCGCCTGTGTCATCGCCGAGGGCGAGGTGCTGCAGCTCTCCGTCTCCAAGAACATGGAGACCACCGAAGACGATTATCTTTCCGTCATCCGCGCCAAGACGGCGGCGCTTTTTTCAGCCGCCGCCGAAGTCGGCCCGATCGTCGCCAATGCCGGCAAGGCCGAGCGCAACGCGCTGAAATCCTATGGCACCAATCTCGGTCTCGCCTTCCAGCTCGTCGACGACGCGCTGGATTACGGCGGCAAGGCCGCCGATCTCGGCAAGAATGTCGGCGACGACTTCCGTGAAGGCAAGATCACCCTTCCCGTCATTCTCGCCTATCGCCGCGGCACTGAGAAGGAACGCGCCTTCTGGCGCGAGGCCATCGAGACCGGCAACAACAGCGACGAGAACCTGGAAAAGGCACTGGGTCTGATCACCAAATATGGCGCGCTCAACGACACGATTGCCCGCGCCGTTCACTACGGCACCATCGCCCGTGACGCGCTGGCGCCGCTTCCGGAAACGCCGTGGAAATCGGCACTCATGGAAGTGATCGATTTCTGCATCGAACGTGTGAACTGATCGGCAGCGGCCCGAATTTCTTGCACCGCCGCTTCAAAAAAGCCATCCTGTTGTGAATCAGTTGACACGAACGCTTTGTGTCGCCGGCGCCTTCGCTGGCAATCCCTTGATGAAAGGCATTCTAATGCGGCAGAGACTTGCCATCCGTTTCCTCTCGGGCGTAGCCTTGGCGGCGATCCTTTCGGTGTCGGCGCTGAATAGCGCGCGCGCGGAAGATGCTCCGGCAACGCCGGACATCAAGAACGAGGTGGTCTTCGACGCGGAAGCCGTCGACACCTTCGCGGGCGCCTTTCTCGCCGCCCGTACCGCCGACGTGGACCATGATTACGATACGGCGATCGCGCTCTACAGAAAGGCTTTGATGCTCGAGCCGGGCAATCTGGAAATCCGTCAGCGCCTGATGATCTCGTTGCTGCTCAACGGCAATCTCGAAGAGGGCGTGAAATACGCCAACGAACTGAAGAGCGACCCTTCCGTCGAGCGTGTCACCACGATCGTGCGCGGCATGGACGCCATCCGCCGGCACGAATACAAGACCGCGCAAGACATCCTCAAATATAACGGTCCGAACGATCTCGACCGGATGATGAACAATCTGCTGCTTGCCTGGGCACGCGCCGGCGCCGGTCGTGGCAAGGAAGCCATCGCTATGATCGACAAGATGAAGGGACCGGACTGGTTCAACATCTTCAAGAACTATCATGCAGGCGCCATTGCCATCACCATCGGCGACGTGAAATCGGCCCGTTCGCACCTGAACGACGCCATTCTCGACAAGGCAGGCGGTGCAACCGCCCCCGACACCTTCATGCGCGCGGTCATGGCGCTGGCACGCCTCGAAATCAAGGCTGGCGACAAGCAGAAGGCGCTGGACACGGTTTCGGTCGGCGACAACCTGATTAATAATTACGCGCCGTTGAACGCGCTGCGCGACAGCATCAACAAGGGCGAAAAGCCAGAGCAGCAGGTCACCGACGCCACGCAAGGCGCTGCGTCCGTGCTCTTTACCATCGGTGCGGCGCTGAACCGCGACGGCGCCGAAGATGTCGTTTCGCTCTATCTGCAGATCGCCAATACGCTCGATCCCAAGAGCGCCGATACGCTGGTTCTCCTCGGCGGGCTCGCCGAAAAACAGGAGCAGGTCGACCGCGCCATCGCCTTCTACAAAAAGGTGCCCGACAATTCGCCGATGGCCCGCATCTCCGAGCTGCAGCTCGGCCTCGCGCTCGCCCAGGCCGGCAAGGTCGACGATGCGCGCAAGCACCTGAAGGCGCTGATCGATTCCGACCCGAAGGATGTCCGCAGCTACCTGGCCTATGGCAGCGTTCTTTCCGACGCAAAGGACTTCCAGGGCATGGCCGACAATTACGACAAGGCCGTCGATGTCATCGGCCCCGTGCCGAAGCGCAGCGACTGGGCCGTGTTCTTCCAGCGCGGCATCGCCTATGAACGGCTGAAGAAGTGGCCGCAGGCCGAGCCGAACTTCAAGAAGGCGCTGGAGCTGAATCCCGACCAGCCGCAGGTGCTGAACTATCTCGGCTATTCCTGGGTCGACATGAACACCAACCTCGACCAGGGCCTGGACATGATCCGCAAGGCTGTCGATCTGAAGCCGGATGACGGCTACATCGTCGATTCGCTCGGCTGGGCCTATTTCCGCCTCAACCGTTTCGACGATGCGGTGACGGAACTGGAGCGCGCTGCGCAGCTGAAGGCTGGCGACCCCACGATCAACGACCATCTCGGCGACGCCTACTGGCGCGTCAACCGCAAGCTGGAAGCGGTCTATCAGTGGAACCGTGCGCTCGCCTCCAAGCCGGAGGAAGCGGATATTCCGAAGATCAAGGAAAAGGTCGAAAAAGGCCTGCCGGCGCTCGACACCGACCCTAAGACGGTCGACAAGAGCAAGCAGCCGGACCCGGCTCCGCCGCCGGCAACCGACCCCAATACGAATACTCCGCCCATCGATAAGAAATCCTAAGACCACCGATGACCATGATCTTAGCGGCGGGCGATTTCGACCTCACAGAGGAAGCGCCCGCCAAGATCAATCTGGCTCTGCATGTCACCGGCCAGCGGGCCGACGGATATCACCTGCTCGACATGCTGGTGACCTTCACGCAGCATGGTGACCGGCTTGGCTTCCGTGCCAGCGAGCGCGACGAATTCAGCCTTTCCGGACGTTTCTCCCCTCTTCTTGCCGCTGACGCGGATGCCGGCGGCAATCTGGTGCTGAAGGCGCGCGACCTGCTGCGCCGCGCCGCCCATAGTGCCGGGCTGGAAGCGCCACCGATGCATATCCATCTGGAAAAGAACCTGCCGATTGCCTCCGGCATCGGCGGTGGCTCGGCTGACGCGGCGGCGACCCTGCGCGGATTGGCGAGGCTCTGGAATCTTGCCTTGCCCCTGGACACGATGACGGCGCTGGCGCTGAAGCTTGGCGCCGATGTTCCGATGTGCCTTGCCAGCCGGCCGTTGATTGCGCGCGGCATCGGCGAGGCGATCGAATTGTTGCCGGATTTCCCGTCCTTCGCCATGGTCCTCGGCAATCCCCTGGTCGGCGTTTCGACGCCAGAGGTGTTTCGCCACCTTGCCCGCAAGGACAATCCACCTCTCGCACTCACCTCGCAAACGTCGGACGATCATGCGCCATGGATCGCGGCAATCGAAGGGTTGCGCAACGATCTGGAACCGCCGGCGCGGTCGCTCTGCCGCGAAATCGCCACGCTGTCGCAGATGATCGCCGACGAAGGAGCGCTTCTGACCCGCATGTCCGGCTCCGGCGCCACCTGTTTCGGCCTGTTTCATGATCTTGAGCAGGCAACTGCGGCGACCGCATCGCTTCACAGGCTGCGGCCGGACTGGTATTTCCAGGCGACGGAAACAATCAAGGGAGATGCATGATGGCTGGCCCAAGCGAAGCGAGACCCTTCATTCCCGTCGGCATCGCGGTGCTGACCGTTTCCGATACGCGCACGCTCGCCGACGATAAATCCGGCGACACGCTGGTCGCCCGCATCGCGGAGGCCGGTCACAGGCTGGCCGCCCGCGCCATCGTCCCTGACGACAAGGAGCGGATCCGCAGCCAGGTGGAAGCCTGGACGCGCGACAAGACCATCGACGTCGTGATCACCACCGGCGGCACCGGCTTTACCGGTCGCGACGTGACGCCCGAGGCGCTGGAGCCGCTGTTCGAAAAGCGGATGGACGGCTTTTCCGAAGTGTTCCATCGCATCTCCTACGACAAGATCGGTACGTCGACGATCCAGTCGCGGGCGACGGCCGGCGTCGCCAATGCCACCTTCATCTTCGTGCTCCCGGGATCACCCGGCGCCTGCAAGGATGCCTGGGACGGGATATTGAAGGCGCAGCTCGACTATCGGCACATGCCCTGCAATTTCGTGGAAATCATGCCGCGCCTCGACGAACATCTTAAGCGTGGCTCCGCCTCCAACTGAGATTGGCGTTTCGCTGAGATAACGCGGCCGGCCTTCTGGATTGCTATGCCTTCGGCCCGGGAAGAACAGGAATAGAATCCCAATTCTGACCAGTGAGAATGACGCAGCTGCGACCGGAGACATCGGTGATCATCATTGTCCAGCTGCCGCTTTCAGCGGCAAAGATTTCGACGATCGTCTTTGAATCGAGCTGACCGATGGCCGAGGGTTTCTCGGAATAGTGCCCATCAAGGAAAGCGACAATCTCGGCGCGCTTGGCGCAAGCGAGTGTCGCCTGTGCGGCGGCTTGATTGGGGAGAAGGATTGCCGTTGCCAAGACGGCCGTTCCGATAAGGCGGTTGAACATCGTGCGTTCCATGACGCACCTCCTTTCGCCGGAAATCCGGCAGAAGAGGAGAGTTCTGTTGACCTGTTCTGCCGCATACCGGCATCTTCATGGTCGACCGCCCGACGCGACACGCGAAAGGTGCCGCCACGAGAAAATTATGACAGCTATTCCAGTATTTACAAATGGAATCTGGATTGGCGGCAGGGCCAAGCCTACCGCGCCGCGCGCGCGACCCAGGAGGGGATGATCTCGCTCGACAGGCGGCGGCCCTTCTGTCCCTTGGCGAATTCGGCAAGCCTCATGCCTGATTTTGCGACTGCAATGGCCTGGCGCTTGGAGAGAAGCAACCCGAGCTCCAGCGGCGGCGAACTGCGGCCGATGCGCTGCAACAGGGGCCGGCGATAGCCGCGCGACGCCGTAAAGCGGGCCGGCACCTTGTTCAGCGAGACATATTCGGCGATCTCATCGATCCAGCCGGCTTGCGGTCGCGCGCCAGGCTCGACCAGAAGCAGCCACTCGCCCCGCGCCGAGCGCAATATGTCCTTGATATCCCACTGCGAATAAAAACGGCAGCCGGCGGCGTCGGCAACCCGCGAGGTGCCGTCGCGCGAGCCATGATCGAGCACAACGACATCGGAGACGAGCCCTTCGATCGCGCCCACCACCAATGCCGCCAATGTCTGTGCCAGCTCAGGTTCCTGGTCCTGGCATTCGATGATTACCGTCAACATTGCCCATTTATAGAGCGCCGCACAATTTATTGCCAGCGGCTAAGCCGAAAACCAGAGCGTTTAAGAAAAGAATCATATGCAACTTGGAAATTGCCATTCCGGCCTCCGCCCATCTCTCGAATGAGGGTAACTCTCTGCATTTTGTTCTTGCAATGTTCTCGTTTGTCAGATAGGAATTTAATCAGCCTAGACGCGGCATGCAATGTCATAAACCGCCCCCGGAGTTACCGATGAACGAGCAGTCCCTTGCAGGGCAGGCCGCGTTTGCGCCTGCCAATA
This sequence comes from Rhizobium rhizogenes NBRC 13257, assembly GCF_000696095.1. GTDB lineage: Bacteria > Pseudomonadota > Alphaproteobacteria > Rhizobiales > Rhizobiaceae > Rhizobium > Rhizobium rhizogenes. The sequence continues at coordinate 128,785 of NZ_BAYX01000009.1, forward strand.
CGGCAGATATTGCCAATGCTTTGATCGCCGACACCGGTCTCAGGGTCGAGATCGACCGCCGGCGTGGCCGTGGCGCCGGGCTGAACCCGAGCGGCCGGTTCGAGCCGCAGCAGCGCGAGACATTCGATGACGGCTGGCAGACGCTTGAAGAGCTACCGCCCTTCAAGACAGAAGTGCAGATTGAAAAGCCGCGCACGGCAATCACCCGCAACGAATCCCCCGATATTCCCTTCGACCGCTCCATCAATCCCTATCGCGGTTGCGAGCATGGCTGCATCTATTGTTTCGCGCGGCCGACGCACGCCTATATGGGCCTGTCGGCGGGGCTCGATTTCGAAGCGAAGCTGTTTGCCAAGCCGGATGCAGCGAAACTGCTGGAACGGGAGCTGGCAAGGCCCGGCTACAAGCCGCGCGTCATCGCCATCGGCACCAATACCGACCCCTATCAGCCGATCGAGAAGGAATGGCGGATCATGCGCCAGATTCTCGAAGTGCTGAACAAGGCGAACCATCCCGTCGCGATCGTCACCAAGTCGGCGCTGGTCATGCGCGATATCGATATCCTGAAGGAAATGGCTGCCAAAAACCTGGTGCGGGTCGGTCTCTCGGTGACGACGCTCGACCGCAAGCTCGCCCGCACCATGGAGCCGCGCGCGGCGACGCCGCAGCGGCGGCTGGAGGCGATCCGGGCGCTCAGCGAGGCTGGCATCCAGACCGCAATCATGGTGGCGCCGATCATCCCTGCCCTCAACGACCATGAGATCGAGCGCATCCTCGATGCCGGCAAGGTGGCCGGCGCCATGGAGGCGAGCTATGTCATCCTGCGCCTGCCGCTGGAGGTCAGCCCGCTGTTTCGCGACTGGCTGCTGCAGCACTATCCGGATCGCTATCGCCACGTCATGTCGCTGATCCGCTCAATGCGCGGCGGCAAGGATTACGACGCCGATTTCGGCAAGCGCATGAAGGGCGCAGGCCCCTATGCCTGGCAGATCAGCCGCCGCTTCGAAATGGCGACCAGGCGGCTGGAACTCACGCGCCGCAATATCGCGCTGCGCGACGACCTGTTCGTGCCGCCGGATGGCAGCGGCGTGCAGCTCTCGCTGCTCTGACCCTTTCCCCGCGGGTTTCCCTGCCCGCTGGAAGAGCCCCCCGGTTCGCCGCCATGATCCACCGGGGGCTTGCAGGAGATCGGGTGGTGTGCGAGCGTTGCCGCATGCCACGCAGACCACCCGATTCTCCCATGCTTTTCGACGAAGGCCCGATCGTTCCGACCTTCGAACTGGAGCTGATTGCCCGACGTGCTGGACATTGGCCCGTTGCCGGTGCCGACGAGGCGGGGCGCGGCCCCCTGGCGGGGCCGGTCGTTGCCGCCGCCGTCATTCTCGATCCCGAACGTATCCCCCAAGGATTGAACGATTCCAAGCAGCTTTCCGCCGCCCGGCGCGAAGCGCTGTTTGCCGAGATCCTGGCGACAGCGACCGTCTCCATCGCCTCATCGAGCGCTGGCCGCATCGATGTCACCGATATCCGCAAGGCGAGCCTCGATGCCATGCGCCGTGCGATCTGCAGCCTTGCCATGCCGGCGAGCTACGTCTTGACGGACGGGCTGGATGTGCCAGCCGGACTTGCCTGCCCCGGAAAGGCCGTCGTCAAGGGCGATGCCCGCTCCTTTTCCATTGCAGCCGCCTCGATCGTCGCCAAGGTGACGCGTGACAGGATGATGGCGCGCGCTGGCATCGTCTTTCCCGCCTACGGTTTTGCCGCCCATGCCGGCTATGGAACGGCTCAGCATCGCGCCGGCATCGAGAAGCACGGCCCCTGCTCGCTGCATCGCATGAGCTTTCGGCCTCTTCGAAGGGATGAGGCCTGACGGCTGTCATCCGACAAGGCCGACGACGATCTTCTCCCGGTTCTCGCTGATATAGCCAATATCGTTTCGGTAAATGCGGTCATGGCCGTCCAGAAGATCGCGGCAGTATTTCTCGACGCCACGCGCCGCTTCGCTTTCCATGAAGCTAACGAGGGCATCCAGCCGTTCGATGATCATGTCAGGCAATGCCAGCCGTTGCGCCATCTCCAAGCCATAAGCGTCGAGGAAAATGCGGGCACGACCAATTTGCGTGTCCAGCCCGCCGAGGCTCTCCGCCGCAATACCGGTGGACAGAGGTGCCCAGCGATAGAGAGCATAGGCAAGATCCCAACCGCGCGGACCGGGATGGGCCGCTTCGAAATCGATGATGCCTGTTACGACGCCCTCATTCAGAACGACATTGTAGGGCGCGAAATCGCCGTGGCAGATGACTTCGATCGGCGCGCGAGGCGATAATTGCCATTGTTGCTGTGCTGCCATCTCCGGCAGAAACAGGGCCGTACAATCGTGATAGCACCGCAACAGGGACGCCGCCGACCGCAAAGCCGTCTCGGATCTCATAGCCTCGCTGTCATCCAGATCGCCGGTCATGCCGGGGAGAAAGCTCACCTTCTCCCAAACGGCGTCGTAACCGGCAGGCATCGGCGCATATGGAAAACCATGTCGATGAAGCGCCGCAAGCAATCCCTGCACGGCCGCCGTCCATGGACGAACGGGCCGGAGGATGAAATCGCCCCTACGAAACGGGCCGTCGCCCTCCTCCATCGTCAGCACCGTCTACTCCCCCGTTACCCCCCGCAATCTAGTTTCGATCGCCAGCCACCGTCAAATGCGGCGCGACAGGACCGCAAAAACAAAAAGCCCCGCTGAAGCGGGGCTCTTTAAACATCGATTGCTTAAACGCTTAGTTCAGCCGGGTCTTCACTTCGCTGACAGCATTGCTGAACAGCTCGGACTGGACCTTGCCGCCGGCCTTCTTGGCGAGCACGGATTCGGCAGCGGCGATGGCCAGATCGACGGCGGCGGAACGAACCGCCTTCATCGCATCGGCTTCCGCCTGCTTGATCTTCTGCTCGGAGAGTGCCGTACGGTTGGCGACGAATTCCTCCGTCTTCTTGCGGGCTTCCGTCGTCAGCATTTCGGCTTCACGCTCGGCAGCAGCGACGATGTTCGCCGCGTCCGCTTCGGCTTCCTTGCGCTTACGCTGGTATTCGGCCAGCAGATGCTGGGCCTCTTCGCGCAGGCGCTTGGCTTCGGCCAACTCGTTGCGGATCTGATCGGCGCGGTCGTCGAGCGACTTCGCCATCATGCCCGGAACCTTCAGATAGACGACGAGACCGATGAACAGGAGCAGCGCAACGAAAGCAAAGAAAGTTTCGTCAAGAGCAAATGACATGATCAACCCTCCCGCTTGGCGGATGCTTCGGCAACGGCCGAAGCGACATCAGCCTTGCCAGCGACGTTGCCGACGAGCTGCTCGACGACGGCGGAAGCGGTTTCTTCCGCGATCGCGCCGACATCAGCAAAGGCTTTGGTCTTGATTTCACCGATGCGCGCTTCAGCGGTCTTCAGCTTCTGCGAAAGGCTGGCTTCGATCGCCTTGCGGTCTTCCTCAGCCTTGGCCTTGGCCGCATCGCGAGCGGTCGCACCGATCGTATTCGCCTTGGCGCGAGCAGCAGCCAATTCGCTTTCATAGGTCGCGACAGCCGCATCGGCCTCGGACTTCAGGCGCGAAGCTTCCTCGATATCCTGGGCGATACGGTCATGCCGGCTTTCCAGAATGCTACCGACACGCGGAATAACGATCTTCTGCATAGCCAGATAGAAGATGACGAAGGTGATCACCAGCCAAAGCAGCTGTGACGGATAGGTCGTATGGTCAAACGGCGGGAATACGCCTGCGTGATGGCCCTGTTCGGGCGCACCGGTTTCCGTATGCACCGCGCCGGCTGCCGGCGGTGCTTCGTCAGCGTAAGCCGGGGTCACAAACATGCTCACCTCCAGGTGGTCTGCAAATACAAAGAATCACGGCTCGCTGTCTCGCGAACCGTGATCTATTAAACGCCGCTGAATATCAGACGGCGAAGAGCAGGAGGAGAGCGATGAGCAGCGAGAAGATGCCCAGAGCTTCCGTAACGGCGAAACCGAATACCAGACGGCCGAACTGGCTGTCAGCGGCAGACGGATTGCGCAGTGCGCCGGACAAGTAGCTGCCGAAGATATTGCCGAGGCCGAGAGCCGTGCCGGCCATACCAAAGCAAGCCAAACCTGCGCCGATGAACTTTGCTGCTTCCGCGTCCATGTTGAACTCCTTTGAAATGGTTGTTGCGGTGAATGACTGACGCCCTGCAGACGCCAATGTCTTAATCCTTAGTGGCCGCCCGGATGGACCGCGTCGTTGAGGTACATGCAAGTCAGTACCGCAAAGACGTAGGCCTGAAGGAAGGCTACGAGGAACTCGAGACCGGTGAGGGCGACGGTCATAATCAGGGGAAGAATGGCGCCGCCGATACCAAGCGCGCCAAGGGTTCCGAGCGAGGCAACGAAGCCTGCGAACACCTTAAGCGTGATATGGCCAGCGAGCATGTTGGCGAAAAGACGAACGGAGAGCGAAATCGGCCGGGACAGGAAGGAGATGATTTCGATGATCACCACAAGCGGCAGAAGAATGCCGGGAACGCCCTGCGGCACGAAGAGCTTGAGGAAGCCGAAACCGTGCTTGATGAAGCCGTAAAGAATGACCGTCAGGATAACCAGAAGCGCCAGCGCGAAGGTGACGATGATCTGGCTGGTGACGGTGTAGAAATAGGGAACCATGCCGAGCAGGTTGGCCGTCAGCACGAACATGAAGAGCGAGAAGACCAGCGGGAAGAACTTCATCCCCTTGGTTCCCGCCCCTTCTTTCAGCATCGAGGCGATGAACTCGTAGGCCATTTCGGCCACGGACTGCGAGCGGCCCGGAATGACGCTGCGCGCCGAGGTCGCGAAATACAGGAAGCCGGCGGACAGCACTGCCGAAGCAACCATGAACAGCGAAGCATTGGTGAACGAAAAATCAATTCCGCCGATATCGATCGGGATAATCTTGAAGATCAGGAACTGATGGGTAGGACCGTTTGCCACCGCTTGTTCTCTTTCATTTTCCCGCTCGATCGAGCGGATGCCTCTCACCAGGAAACCGCGCCTCAGCGCCGCTTCCGCCTCATTTTTTATCAAGCCCGTGCTTCTCGAGCATGGGTGTCGCCACCTTGCCCGCGGAGCGCAGAACATTCAGCACGCCGGCACAGAATCCGAGAAGCAGCAAAATAATCATGCCCCACGGCGCCGTACCAACAAAACGGTCGAAAACATAGCCCAAAACAGCACCAACGATGATTGCAGCGATAAATTCACTGGAAAGCTTCATCGCCTGGGCATAGCCTTTGCGGCTGACCTCGGCGCGAACCTCCGCGCGTTCATCATCTTTCATCTCGGCACGCTTGCTCGCCAATTCGGCTCCCAAGTGCTCCCGTCGCTCTTCCAGACTTTCGTCGCGGTCGTCCGTCATGGTGATATCCTCCCCCTTTTCGCTGCGCGCAGTCCCATTTCCCCGGTCAACGCGTAAACGAACAGGAGGTTTCCCCACCTTTCGGCCCGTTTTGAAGTCGCGCGCAACATAGTTTTAGGAAAAAGCATAGTCAAGGCGTAGACGTCATCTGTCCAGCCATAAATTAGCCGAATTAAATCATAACCTTAGCGCGAATGTGCGGTACCGGGCGAAATCTGAGCCGAAGAATCCTCTTCAGGCCGTGCATTACCGCGGCTTTTTTGCCTGCCGCCCATCACCTGCGGTGGCGGACGCCCCGCTCCCAGCAACCACCCTCAGCTCCAGCCACCGCCATAGGTGCGATAGAAGATGTGCATGCCGATGCGACCGACCTTCACCATCTCGGCTGCCCATTTCGGCCTGACGTAGACGGCATGGTAATGCGTGGCGGATCCGACTTCCGGCAGCCAGATCTTGCCGGCGGTCACCGCCATGGCGACCTGACGGGCAATTCGCCAATGTTCCGGCGAGTTGACCCGCTCCTTGACGTTGTCGCAGGCGAAGGAGAACTGGCAGGCATTGCGCCAATCTTCGTTCTGGTAGACGACGCCGCAAATGGTTTTCGGATAGGCCGGATTGCGGACGCGGTTGAGGATGACCTGGGCGACGGCCGCCTGCCCCTTCACCGATTCCCCGCGCGCCTCGAAGTAGATGCCGGTCGCCAGGCATTGCTGCTCGTCGGAGGAAAAGACCGAGGGCGGCAGGACACTCGCGGCCCAGGCATGATCCTGTGGCCCGATCTGCGGCACGAAGCGGCCGTCATTGTCCTGATCCTTGGCGAGAATGGAATCGAAAGGTGAGACGCGGGCATAGTCCGGCGCCGGTGATGCATAGGCGGCGGCGAGAACGTCGGCATCCTGGCTGGTCACCAAGCTCGCCAGATAGGACGGCACGCTGTCGTCCGGCTTCGGCGGCTGCTTCTTATAGAACGCCGTGGCGATCTGGATTTCCTTGCCGCCAATCCTGGGTTTCAGGAAAGCGGTCCTGTCCTTGGTGTCCAATTCCGGACGGAGCAGCATGCTTTGGCGCTGCAGCACGGAACCGGCGGAGAAATCCTTCGGCGGCTGCATCGGCGCCACAGCGACCACCCGGCCCTTCTTGTCCTCACGATTGATGCGCTCTTCGTCCGGCTTGGGGTCGCTCCCCTTCTCTTCCGACAGGAAGGCGACGCGGCGGCCGTCAGGCAGGACGAGGCCACCATCGCCGATGGCGGCTGCTGTCGATGCATTCCCGAAGGCAAGCTCGGCCTGATGCGTAGATCCGGCCGGCGAATTGGTGATCACCATGCGCCAGTTGCTGCTGCCTCTATCAATGCCCGCCAAAAGGCCGGCAAGGTCGGCATAGGCCGCAGTCGACGGGAAGATCAGCCATGCGCAAAGTCCGAAGACGGCAGGAGACGTCCAGTTTTTCGGCAACAGGCCAAACTTGCGGAAAACACGACGCGGACGAAGCAATACCGGACTCCAAACGGCACTCGGGATTAGGAGCCGGAATAATCTCCCATTAACCTTGATGGATGGTTAATTCGGGCTTTTGCATGGCCGCGCGCACGTTCTGAAAATCAGCAAGCAAAAGGCCCGGCAGAAATCCACCGGGCCTCTTTTTTTAAAACGATGCTCTGGTTCGCCTCAGATAATGACGTGCGAACCCAGTTCCACCACGCGGTTGGCCGGCAGGCGGAAGTAGTCGGAGGGATCGGTCGCGGCGTTGGCGAGCGCGATATAGAGCCGGTCCTGCCAGTGCGGCATACCGGACTTGGCGTCGGGCACGAGCTTGCGGCGGCCGAGATAGAAGGAGGTCGACATGATGTCGAACTTCAGGCCGGTCTTGCGCAGGGTCGCGAGCGCCTGCGAGACGTTCTGCGATTCCATGAAACCGAAGCGCAGCTCGACGCGCGAGAAGCGGTCGGAGACCTTCTCGACCGAGTAGCGGTCCTCCTGGGGGACACGCGGCTTGTTGGTGGTGCGGATCGTCAGGATAACGTTCTTGTCGTGCAGGACGTGATTGTGCTTCAGATTATGAAGCAGGGCCGCAGGCGCCGATTCCGGATCGCTGGTGAGGAAGATCGCCGTGCCCGGCACATGCGCCGGGGAGTGATCGCTCTTGCGCTCGATCGAGCTGACGAAGGACGATAGCGGGATATCCGTATGCCGCGTCTTCTCCATCAGGATCGCGCTGCCGCGACGCCAGGTCCACATGATCACCGTGAAGGCTGTGGCGATCAGCACCGGAACATAGCCGCCGTCGTGAATCTTCAGCAGGTTGGCGCCGAGGAAGACGAATTCCAGCAATAGCAGCGGCGTCAGTACGGCAATCGCCATCGGCAGCGTCCAGTTCCAGCGAACACGAACGAATTCGAAGGCCATGATCGAGGTGACGACCATGGCGCCGGTTACCGAGATACCGTAGGCCGTCGCCAGCGCATCCGAAGTCTTGAAGCTCAGCACCAGGAAGATGACGCCGAAGAAGAGTATGGCGTTGACCGACGGCAGGAAGATCTGGCCGGTATTGGTCTCGGAGGTAATGAGGATTTCCATGCGCGGCAGGAAGCCGAGATGGATGGCCTGGCGCGTCAGCGAGAAGGCTCCGGTGATGACCGCCTGGCTGGCGATGATCGTTGCCATGGTGGCGAGAATGACCACCGGCAGAAGCGCCCAATGCGGATACATCAGGAAGAACGGATCGGACATGGCGAGCGGCTCGCGCAGCACCAGCGCACCCTGGCCGAGATAGTTCAGCGTCAGCGACGGGAAGACCAGGACGAACCAGGCCCACTGGATCGGCCGCCGGCCGAAATGACCGAGGTCGGCATAAAGCGCTTCGGCGCCGGTGACGGTCAGGAAGACCGCGCCGAGCACGACGACGCCGAGAAAGCCCTCGTTCATCAGGAAGTTGACCGCATACCAGGGATTGAGAGCGGCCAGGATGCCGTAGTCATCCGCGATGTGCATGATGCCGGCAAGGCCCATGACGATGAACCAGATCGCCGTGATCGGGCCGAAGAAGCGGGCGACCGCGCCCGTTCCATGCGACTGGATGGCAAAGAGCAGCGCCAGGATCGCGACCGAGATCGGCACGATATAGTCCGACAGCGTCGGCGTGACCAGCTTCAGACCCTCGACGGCGGAAAGAACCGACAGGGCCGGCGTGATCATCGCATCGCCAAGAAACAGCGCCGCGCCCAGAAGTCCGAGCAGCATGAGAACGGCGGTGTGGCCGTTCGCCGTCTTCATCAGCAGCGCCAGAAGCGACAGCGTGCCGCCTTCGCCGTCATTGTCGGCGCGCAGCAGAAAAAGGACATATTTCATGGTGACGATGATCGTCAGCGCCCAGAACATCAGCGACACGAGGCTGATGACCTCGCCGCGCGTCAGACCATCGGCGGCCACCGGCTTCAGCGCCTCGCGAAAGGCGTAAAGCGGGCTCGTACCGATATCGCCATACACGACGCCGACGGACCCGACGGCGAGGTAGGACAGTTTGCGTATGCTCATTTTCCCGTCGGGAGAATGATGGGTTTCGTCAGACATTCAGGATCACTAGACTCTCAGAGCCAGCCTTTCCAGCGAAAAAAGAAAAACGGAACGATGGCGGACACCACCATCAGCAACAACGATGCCGGGTATCCGTAGGCAAAATGCAATTCCGGCATGAGCTCGAAGTTCATACCATAGACCGACGCCACAAGCGTCGGGGGCAGGAAAACCACGGAGGCGATCGAGAAAATCTTGATGATCGAGTTCTGCTCGATATTGATCAGGCCAAGCGACGCATCCAGGAGGAAGGTAATGTTGCCAGCCACGAAAGAGGCATGCTCGGATAGAGACTGCACATCCCGCGCGACGTTACGGCACAATTCCTTGGCCTCTTGATCCTGCTGCATGGCAGGTATGGTATTGAGGAAGACTAAAAGCCGCGACAATGAACTCAGGCTATCCCGCACCTTGCTGAGTGTACGATGGTAGCCTGCAATATCCTTCAGCTTCTCTTCCAGGTAGTTTGCCGGACGACGGATTTTCTTCACGCGGTCGCCAAATACATGCACCGACAATATATCGATGCCCGCAACCGTTTGTTCAAGAACCTCGGCCGTGCGATCGATAATTGTTTCGAGAAGTTTGGCCAGCAGCGAGGTGCCGGTCATCCGTTCGTTCGGAATCCGCTGCAGGGCAGCGATGAACAGCGCAAAGGATTTCGGCCGGGCATAGCGGATGGTAACTAGGCGGTCCCCTGTCAGGATGAAGGCGACGTCGGTCAGCATCGGTAGATTGGTATCGGCCTTCCACAGCAGCGAAGCCGTCAGAAAGACCGCGTCATTCTCGACATAGAGCCGGGCGGATGGCTCGATATCCTTCATATCCTCGCGGGTCGGAACCTCGAGCCCCAGCAGGCGCTCGATATTGGTTTCCTCTTCGCGAGACGGTTCGACCATGTCGATCCAGACGGCATTGTCCGGCAATTGGGCAAGGGTCGAAAGGTTTGTCAGTTCGAGCGAGGTACAGTCGGAACAGTAGGCCGTGATCAACGCATCGCTCCCGGCACGGCGCAGGCAAAGCTATAGCTAGGGCGCTTTATGCGCTCCGGCTGCGATCCTACCAATGGCCAATGAAGAAAACTCATAAAACTCCGGGCGTATCCCGCCAAACCGGCTGGGAATCCGTGTCCATGCTGATTGCGCTGCTGTACCAATTCTTCGCTCGTCATAAACAACGCCGATCGCTCGGGCGAGACGAAGACATCATGCGGCGGACGGCCATCATCCAATATGCCCGACCAAATTCACGCCGGCGGCGCATATGCAGCAAAGCGCGCAAAGAATCAAGCCACAACCCCTTCAATGCGCGTTTTCACCGCAGCTTTCCGATTTGCGAAGTCATAGCACATGATGCGGGCAAGGCAATCACGCCGATCGTCGCCGGCACGAACCTTCACGAATTATTCAAAGACGATGGAGGGTGCAGCGCGCAGAGGCGTGTTGCTGACCTGCGCCCAGACCTTGGCGGCGATATCGCGATAGATGCCGGCAACAATACCACTGGGGTCGGAGGCAACCAGCGGCGTGCCGGCATCGGACGTCTCGCGGATGCCCATGGTCAACGGCACCTCGCCGAGGAAGGGGACGCCAATGCGCTCGGCTTCCTTGCGCGCGCCGCCATGGCCGAAGATATCGTAACGGGCGCCGGTGTCCGGAGCGATGAAATAGCTCATGTTTTCAACGATACCGAGGAGCGGAACCTCGACCTTACGGAACATGTTGAGGCCCTTGCGGGCGTCGATCAGCGCCAGATCCTGCGGCGTCGAGACAATGACGGCGCCGGCCAGCGGCACCTGCTGCGCCATGGTCAGCTGCACATCGCCGGTGCCCGGCGGCATGTCGACCACGAGAACGTCGAGTTCGCCCCAGGCCACTTCGCGCAGCATCTGCAGCAGCGCCGATTGAACCATCGGCCCGCGCCAGATCATCGCCGTTTCCTCCTCCACGAGGAAGCCCATCGACATGACCTTGAGACCGTAATTCTCCATGGGAACGATGATGCGGCCATCGATCTGCGACGGCTTGCCGGAGATCTTCAGGAGGCGCGGCATGGACGGGCCGTAGATATCGGCGTCCAATATGCCGACGCGCAGGCCGTTGGCCAGCAATCCAAGCGCCAAATTGACCGCTGTGGTCGACTTGCCGACCCCGCCCTTGCCGGAAGCGACGGCGATAATGGCGCCAACACCGGGAACGCCGATCTTGCCGGCGCGGGGCTGCTGTTGCGGAGCAGGCGCGTACGAATGAGGATGAGCGTGCGACTGTGGTTGCGGTGGAGCGGGACGCGCAGTCGGTGCGCCGCCGGCCTTCTTGTCCGCGGTCAGCGCGACCATGGCACCCTTGACGCCGGGCATTTCCTTGATGACGCGCTCGGCCGCAAGGCGCATCGGTTCCAGATCCTTGGCGCGCTCGGCCGGAACGGTGATCGAGAAATACACCTTGGCGTCGGAGATGAAGACATCCGACACCATGCCGAGCTCAACGATATTGTGCTCCAGGTCCGGTCCGCGAACGGTCTTCAGCGTATCCAGAACCTGTTCCTTGGTGATGCCAGCCATTCCATCCTCACTGCGCGATTTCGATCCTCTGCGCGCCGCATCGGGCAAGCACTCCGGATCTCTCAGGCTTAGATAGTGGAGTGGCGGGGCTTCGCCAAACAAAATTCAGGGGGACGATCGACAAAAGTGGCTGAGTTCGTTGCGGCCGGCAGGTCCGCCGGGTTTTATAACCCTACCAGCCGCAACGCTCGCTTGGAGACGCAAAAGATTTGCGGGGGCCGAGATAAAGCAAAGTCTGGAAAGGAATAGGGCAAGTCGGCGAAAAATCGCTTCGCAATGTCCGTTGAACTCAAGGACGTGCCAAATAAGCAACAGCCGCCGTCAAGACCTGTCGCCGGGAGAAGCAACGACTATGGTATCGACGACGGCTGCCTGATCCGCGCACATTCATTGGCGCTGTTATCAAAGTCCCCTCTGGACCTCTGCATATCGCGATGCAGAAAGCATGCCAGTTTCGATGATTTTGAAAAATCATTCTTTTTCAAATGGTTGACCAGACGCTGGCAATTTCGGCCCATGGCGCGTCGCAAACAATGCAGGCAAATTTTATAGGCAGCGCACAAAATTCGCGCAGAAAACTGCCCGAATTCCGTCCGGCCTCATACTTGTTTGCATGCTATCTATTTTATCAACCCGACACGCAACGCCTTGGCGACCGCCTGGGTGCGGTTGACGGTATCCAGCTTCTTGGTTGCACGGTTCAGGTAATGATTGACCGTATGTTCCGAGAGCGTGAGGATTTCGGCGATTTCGGCGCTGGTCTTGCCGGCCGCCGTCCAGTTCAGGCAATCGAGCTCACGGTCGGTCAGCGTATCGACGATACGGACGTCAAGGTTGCGGATTTCAGCGAGCCTGTCGAAGACATGGATCGCGATATAGCAGAGGTCCTTGGTCTCCTCAGCCGTGAAGGCTTCGCGATCGCCCGAGAGTATGACAGCGCCGCGAATGCCGGATGCGTCATGGGTCGGCAAACAGATGCTCCGCGCCATCCGAAAACGTTCGAACAAAGAAGCCCTGAGCTGAATCTTGCTGTCATCGCGATTGGTGTTTGCCGCGGTGTCGTAGACGAAGGGCAATGTCGAAACGCGCAGGCGCCGCGACACGGTGCTGTTGCGCAACAGCCCTTCCTGGTCATAGACCGTCAGCAGTTCGGCCGGCCAGTTGTTGATCACCGAATTGCTCTGCAGCTCGAATGACGTAAGCGACGGCAGGTTCACGACCATGAAAGCCCGGCAACGATAGGCATCGGTCACGCGCTTCATGAAGCGAAAAACGTCGAACTGAGTTTTCAGACCGGCGATTTCGTCAATGTAATCTTCACCGCGAGGGGACCGTCCTACCTGCACCAATGCTGCCATCGTCAGTCTTCTTTACATAAAGGAGAGACAGGGGAAGAAGTTCGAACTCGCTGCCCCCACGCCTCCGGGCCATCACACAAACGTCGAAACATCGGCGCTTGATGAAATATAAATAAAGATCTCGCCCGCTGCGGCATTCTTTCCGACGGCGCCCGGTAAAGCATTTCGCCAAACTCCCCCCGAAGATGGCCCAGGTATTCGTCCAGAAGTACAGTTCATCGGCGCTTCTTTACAGAGAATACAGAATAAACGTGTAAACCGGCCAAGGTCCAGTGCACGTAAACGTAAAATCAATCGATTTCGCATGAGTATCGAGAAAAAGCGGCAAAACTAGCGCTTCGGACCCAAACGGCTGTGCATATCCTGCATGATCGAAGCCGCGGCAACCCTGACCAGAGGCGCCCATTCCTCCAACTTTTCGGGCGTGACGCGATAAGCAGGCCCGGTCACCGAGACGCCGGCCAGCATATTGCCGTCGTCCGAGCGAATCGGCGCGGCGACGCAGCATATGCCGCTCTCGTGTTCCTCGCGGTCAAAAGCGTAGCCGCGCACCCTGATGGCGGCGATATCCGCAAGAAGATCCGCCACGCCGCGATGGGTATGCTCGGTATAGGCGTGAAACTGAAGACCGGCGTGACTGGCCTCGATGGTGGCATCGTCCAGCACGGAAAGCGCCGCCTTGCCGACGCCGGTGCAATAGGCCGGCGAGGCGTTGCCGATCTGCGAATACATTCGCACGGATTGCCGTCCCTCGACCTTGTCGAGATAGATAACCTCGATGCCGCGCAGGACACCGAGATGTACGGTCTCGCCAGTCCGCTCCTGCAGAAGCCGCAGATGCGGCTCGGCAATGGCGCGGAATTCATTGCGCGCCCAGCTGCGCGAGGCGAGGCTCAAGAGCCGGATACCGGGCAGATAACGCCCATCGCGATCGATCTCCAGCAACCCCTCCTCGACCAGGTGCGACAATTGCCGATGCAGCGTGCCACGCGGCTGGTCGGACAGCGATAGAATGTCGGTGAAGCGCATGGGATAATCAGCTAGCGCAACGAGGTCGAGCAGCGCCATAAGCTTGCCGAGCGTACCGGTCTCCCGGACGCGGCGGGCATTGCCCATAGTATCGTCCTGCTTCACATTCACGATCGCCTCATTGTGTCAGCGGCGCTCCGTCACGTCCTTGACATGGTCGAAGGGTAATCCGATAATTCCACATAGTCAAATCTGGTTCCGAATAATGGAACTATCAGCAAAGAAACACCAGAATCTATTACCGATCCAGGGAGGGAGAGGAATTTGACCGAGGCACAGGCACAATTTCCCGATCTGAAGGATCGCACCGTCCTGATCACCGGCGGTGGCTCCGGCATCGGCGCAGCACTTGTCGAGGCTTTCGCGCAACAGGGCGCCAAAGTCGCCTTCATCGACATTGCCGAGGAGCCGAGCAAGGCTCTTGCTGCCCGGCTGTCAGCGCAAGCGGCGCATCCCGTCGCCTTCTATCATGCCGACCTGCGTGATGTCGGCAATATCAAAAGCACGGTTGCCGCCGTCGAATCCGATCTCGGCGCGATCGGCGTCCTCGTCAACAATGCCGCCTGGGACGACCGCCACGACTTCGATACGACGACCGAGGAATACTGGGACAACAGCCAGGCGATCAACCTCAAGCAGGTCTTCTTCGTCTCGCAGGCGGCGGCACCCGGCATGCGGGCTTCCGGCGGCGGGTCGATCATCAATTTCTCGTCGATCGTCATCAAGATGAACCAGCCGCAGCTTTCCTCCTATGCAACGGCCAAGGCAGGTGTCATTGGCCTCACCAAGAGCCTCGCCGGTCGTCTTGGCCCGGAAAACATTCGCGTCAACGCCATCCTGCCGGGCATGGTCGTCACCGAACGGCAGATGGAACTCTGGCTCACCGAGGAAGGCATCGCCAAGACAATCGAGCGCCAGTGCCTCAAGCATGTGCTTAAGGCCACCGATCTGGTCGGCCCTACTCTCTTTCTCGCATCCAACTGCTCGGGCAGCATCACCGCGCAGTCCATCATTGTCGACGGAGGCATATTCTAATGACAAGGCCCGCATATGTAGCGGTAGACTGGGGCACCAGCAGTTTTCGGCTGTGGCTGATCGGCGAGGACGATAGCGTTCTCGGCGAGCGCCGCAGCGGCGAAGGCATGACATCGGCGGCGCAGACCGGCTTTGCCCGAGTGCTGCAATCGCATCTGACCGCCCTTTCCGCACCCGACAACCTTCCCGTGATCGTCTGCGGCATGGCCGGCGCGCGCCAGGGCTGGGTGGAAGCCGGCTATATCGATACGCCGACATCGCTTGCCGCCATCCTCACCGGCGCCGTCTCCGTGCCCGGTCAAGCGCGGGATGTCCGCATTCTGCCGGGCCTTGCGCAGCGCGCCAAGGATGTGCCGGACGTCATGCGCGGCGAGGAAACGCAATTGCTCGGCGCGATCCCGGCCGATGCCAAGGGCGAGCAGATCGTCTGCATGCCGGGAACGCATTCGAAATGGGTGCGCGTGGTCAATCGCCAGGTCATCGGCTTTTCGACCTTCATGACCGGTGAGCTGTTCGACGTCATCACCAAGCACAGCATCCTCTCCCACGCCGTTGCCGGCGCCGCCGAGCTGCCGGCCGATAGTGCAGCCTTCGAAACCGCGATCAAGGCTGCCTTCAAGAAGCCGTCGCTCGCCACCAACCTGCTCTTCACCGCCCGTGCCGGCCAGCTTCTGCATGGCCTGACGGCAGCCGGTGCGCAGGCGCTGATTTCCGGCACGCTGATCGGCGCCGAAATCGCCGGTGCGCTGTCATCCGCCGGCCAAGGGGCAACGATCACCCTTGTCGCCTCCGGACGCCTGCAGGCGCTCTATGAGGATGCCTTCCGCACCCTGTCCCTCACCTATACGACTGTCGACGCCGATGCCGCCGTCCGCCGCGGGCTTTCCGCCGCCGCCAAGGCAATCTGGCCGAACAACGAAAGAACACGCTGATGACGACCCGAGTCCCCTTCCCTTCCATGAAGCGCCCTCTCATTGCCATCCTCCGTGGCATCAAGCCGGAGGAAACCGCTGATATCGTCAGCGCGCTGATCGAGGCCGGCCTGACGGCAATCGAGATCCCGTTGAACTCGCCGGAGCCTTTCCGCTCGATCGAGATCGCCGCCAAGCTGGCGCCCGCCGATTGCCTGATCGGCGCCGGCACGGTGCTGACGGTCGAAGATGTCGATAGGCTGGATGCCGCCGGCGGCAAGCTGCTGGTGACGCCGAATGTCGAACCCGCCGTCATCAGCCGTGGTCGCGACAAGGGCATGGTCACGATGCCCGGCGTCTTCACCGCCACGGAAGCGCTAGCCGCGGCCCGCGCCGGCGCGACGGGCCTTAAATTTTTCCCGGCAGGCGTGCTCGGCGCCTCCGGCATCACCGCCATCCGCGCCGTGCTGCCGCCGGAACTCGTGATCGCCGCTGTTGGCGGCGTTTCGGACAAGAATTTCGCCGATTACACCAAGGCCGGCATCCTCGCATTCGGTCTCGGCACCAGCCTCTACAAGCCGGGAATGACGACGGCAGAGGTTGCCGAACGCGCCAAGGTCACCATTTACGCCTATGACGCCGCCATAGGAGCTTGAGCATATGACCGCGATTCACGATTTCCAGGGCACCATTCTTTCCGACACCGCTTCGGTGCTGGGCGAAGGGCCGACCTATGATCCGGATACCGATACGGTCTGGTGGTTCAACATTCTCGGCAAGGAATTGCATGAGCTGCATCTTGCGACCGGTAAGAAGCAGGTGCACGAGCTGCCGATGATGGCGAGCGTGCTGGCCCGCATCGATGCCGGGCGGCAGTTGATCGCCACCGAAGAAGGCCTGTTTCTACGCGACGTCGCGACCGGCGAGCTAACCTTTTATGCCGCCATCGAGGCGGACAAGCCGGAGAACCGCTCCAATGACGGGCGTACGCATATCTCCGGTTCGCTGTGGATCGGCACCATGGGCAAGCGCGCCGAAATGCAGGCGGGCGCCATCTATCACGTCGCCGGCGGCAAGGTGACGAAGATTTTCGATCAGATCAGCATTCCGAACTCGATCTGCTTTTCTCCCGACGGCACCATGGGCTACTTCACCGATACGCGCGTCAGCCAGCTGATGCGGGTAATGGTCGACCCTCTAACCGGGCTTCCGACGGGCGAGCCCATCGTTCTGGTTGACAGCATGGAGGATCCGGGTGGCATTGACGGCTCGGTCTGCGATGCCGACGGCTATATTTGGAACGCGCGCTGGGGTTCAGGCTTCGTCGATCGCTACAGCCCGGACGGCTTGCGTATCGAGCGCTATCGCGTGCCGGCCGCGCAACCCTCCTGCCCTGCCTTTGTCGGAAAGGATGCCGATCGCCTGGCGGTGACGACGGCCTGGGAAGGTCTCGATGAAGACGCCCGCTCGACACAACCACAGGCCGGAGCGCTTCTTGAGCTCGGCCCGACAGTCAAAGGCGTTTTCGATCCGCCCTACAAGATCTGATCGAGTTTGCCGTCTCTCCAGCGGTCGCGATCACCGCGAGGACGGCACGCTGGAAAACACAGGCCAGGGCGCTCGGATAGAGCCGCCCTGCGCCAGGAGCCGAAGCATCCCCGCCGCAACCGGCCTATCCGATCGCCTTCTTTTAGTTGCACCCATCCTTTCATAACAAATTGATTTTCCATTATATTTTTTCCACCTCAGGGCAATGCAGTGCCGTTTTCTGCAACTTTTTCCGGAACCAAACCCCTCCTCGACCAGTTCCTCTACCGAACCGGCACGATGATGGTCAGCCAAAAAAGTGGCGCCGCCCGAGCCGGGGAGCATGCCCATCTGAATGAAAGGTAGGTTCACGATGACCGGCAAACTATTTACCTCCGTCGCTGTTGGCGCGGTCTTTGCCACAGCATCTGTCCTCTCACCCATGGCCTTCGCCCAGGCACAGCAACCGTCGACCGGCAACAACGCGCCGCTGACGCAGACTGCACCGGCAACGCCCGACACCACCAAGCCGGCACCCAAGATGCCGCAGAGCGATGCCCAGGCGCCAGCCACGACACCGACAACCACGACGGCGCAGGCCGGTGGCTATCTGACCGAGCAGTCGGCGGATCAGATCAGCGCCAAGACCTATATCGGCCAGTCGGTCTATAATGGTCAGAATGAAAGCATCGGCAGCATCAACGACTTGGTCCTGCTGAAGCAGGGCGGTGTTGTCGCTGCAGTCGTCGGCGTCGGCGGTTTCCTTGGCATGGGCCAGAAGAACGTCGCCGTTCCCTTCGACAAGATCACGGCTACGCAGAATGTCGAGGACGGCAGCGTCAAGCTGACGACCACCGAAACAGCCGATGCGCTGAAGGCAGCGCCCGAGTTCAAGACGCTTGCCGCGCAGGCCTCCGAGAAGGCCGCACAGACACGAACCACGACGGTGCCTGGAACCGACAGCACGACGACCTCGTCGACGACCAATAAGTAACGAAGGTTCTCGCGCAACAGTGAAAAACGGCGGCCCTCATGGGCCGCCGTTTGGCCTTTAATGTCCCAATCTCTTGTTGCGCGCCGCCAAGGTCTTCAGTCGGAGCCCGTTGAGCTTGATGAAGCCCTCGGCATCGTGATGATCGTAGCTGCCCGAACCCTCCTCGAACGTTACGAGATCCATCGAATAGAGCGAATTGGAGGAGTTGCGCGCAATCACGCTGGCCAAGCCCTTATGGAGCTTTACCGTCACCTCCCCGGCAACATGGGTCTGGCTCCGGTCGATCAGCGCCTGCAGCATTTCCCGCTCCGGCGCATACCAGAAACCGTTGTAGATCAGCTCGGCATAGCGCGGCATGATCTCGTCCTTTAGGTGAGCCGCACCACGGTCGAGTGTGATCGATTCGATCCCACGATGCGCGGCAAGCAGGATCGTACCGCCCGGCGTCTCGTATATCCCGCGCGATTTCATGCCGACGAACCGGTTCTCGACCAGATCGATCCGCCCCACCCCATGCCTGCCACCCAGTTCGTTGAGCCTGGTCAGCAGCGTCGCCGGTGACAGCTTGACGCCGTTGAGAGAAACCGCGTCACCCTTCTCGAAGCCGATGGTGATGATCTCCGGCACGTTGGGCGCGTCCACCGGATCGACCGTGCGCTGATAGATATAGTCCGGCGCGATATCCGCCGGGTCTTCCAGAACCTTGCCCTCGGACGAGGTGTGCAGCAAATTCGCGTCAATCGAGAATGGCGCCTCGCCGCGCTTGTCCTTGGGGACTGGAATCTGGTTCCGTTCGGCATAGCCGATGAGCTGGGTACGGGACTGAATGTCCCACTCGCGCCAAGGTGCGATGACCTTGATGGATGGGTCGAGCGCGTTGACGGTCAATTCGAACCGGACCTGATCGTTGCCTTTGCCGGTGGCGCCATGGGAGATGGCATCGGCACCCACGTCCTGGGCGATCTTGATGAGATGCTTTGCGATAAGCGGACGGGCGATGGAGGAACCGAGCAGATACTGGCCTTCATACACGGTATTGGCGCGGAACATCGGGAAGACAAAGTCGCGCACGAATTCTTCACGTACATCCACGATGCGGATGTCCTTGATCCCGAGCATCTCAGCTTTCGCGCGCGCCGGCTCAAGCTCCTCGCCCTGCCCCAGATCGGCGGTGAAGGTCACCACTTCGCATTTGTAGGTCTCCTGCAGCCATTTGAGGATGATCGAGGTGTCCAGGCCGCCCGAATAGGAGAGCACGATCTTCTTGATATCTTTGACCATGAGTGATTTTCGTTCCCAGTGTTGATACCTTGGAACGATAGGCCAAAGCTGACGCAATTGGCTTGCGAAGACAGTCGCAAACCTGCATGATGTTGGCATATTATAGCGTCTATGCCGAACATAGGAGCAGATGATGCCACCAACACTTGACGCTATCGATCGGCGCATACTTCGCGCGCTTCAGCGCAATGGGCGAATTCCGAATGTGGAACTGGCCAAGGAAGTAGGACTTTCACCCTCGCCATGCCTGCGCAGGGTACGGCTGCTGGAAGAATCGGGCGTCATCGATCGCTATGTTGCCGTGCTCGATCCGGCAAAAGTCGGTATGGGCCTTACGGTGTTCGCTCGCGTTTGGTTCAAAACGCAGGACGCCGAGATTACCCATCAGTTTGCGGAGACGGTCAGAAAGTTCCCCGAGGTCGTCGAATGCTACCTGACGACCGGTGAATGCGACGCCATCATGCGGATCGTTACCGCCGATCTCCACAGCTATTGGCGTTTTCAGGCTGACCATCTGACACGCATACCCAGCGTCCAGAGCGTCAAGACCGACGTTCCAATGGAAACAATCAAGCAGGGCCACGAACTGCCATTACCATAGGCTTCAGGACGCGCCGAGGCGCGGCACCGCCCGGCTTGTGATCAATTTCCGTGGAGATAGCGCAGGGTGGCGGTGCTATCGGCGGGCTTGCCGTAATAGTAGCCCTGCCCCATGGCGCAGCCGAGCGATTTGAGCTTTGCCGCCTCGGCGTGGTCCTCGATGCCTTCTGCGACGACTTCAAGGTCGAGCCCCTCGCACATGGCAAGGACCGCCTTGACGATGTGTTCGGAGGCGCGATCCGAATTGATGCGCGAAACGAAGGCGCGGTCGATCTTCACCTTGTCGAAGATGAATTCGCGCAGGCGGCCGAGGCTGGATTGACCGGTGCCGAAATCGTCCAGCGAAATGCGGACGCCGGCGGCCCTGAGGTCGGCAATGATGCGGTTTGCCGTTTCGGCCGAGCTCATGACGGCTGTCTCGGTGATCTCCAGCTCCAGGCGATGCGGATCGAGCCCGACGCGGCCGAGAATAGCAAGGATGCTGCTGCTCGTGCCGGGATCCATCAATTGTGCCGAGGACAGATTGAAGGAGAGGAACAGTTCGCGCGGCCAGGAGAGCGCCGCCTCGGCCGCCTTGCGCAGCAAGGTCTCGGAGAGAGCATCGATGAACCCGCGCTCCTCGGCGAGCGGCACGAAGACGGCGGGCGAGACGAAGCCGAGATCGGCGTCGTTCCAGCGCGCCAAGGCCTCGAAACCGAGAACCGCGCTGCTGGCAAGCGAGACGATCGGCTGGAAATGCACGTCGATGGCGTCGGAAATGATGGCATTGCGCAGCGCCTGTTCGAGCTGCGTCGCGCGCTTCATCTCCTGGGCGATTTCCTTGGAATAGACAGTGATCTGGCCACGGCCGCGGCGCTTGGAACGATAGAGCGCGGTCTCGGTGTTTTTCAGCAGATCGTCGAATTCCTCGCCGGCGAAGGGATAGATGGCAAAGCCGAAAGAGGCGGACAGGCGAACGTTGCGATCGCCGAGATCATAGGGCGCCGACAGCACTTCGCGGATCATCTGCCCGAACTTTTCGGCACCGACACGCTCGAAGACCAGCGGCAGCACGAAGGCGAATTCGTCGCCATCATGGCGCGTCACGGTGGCGCCGTCGGGAATACAGGCCTTGAGGCGGTGGGCGACCTGACACAGGATTTCGTCGCCGGCCTCGACGCCGAAGAGATCGTTGATGGGCTTGAAGGAATCGAGGTTGACGATGCCGATGGTGAAGGGCGCGGGATCGCTGGCACGCTCGACCGAAAGCAGCCGTGCCCGATCGCGCATGCGGTGGCGATTACCCAAACCCGTCAGCGGGTCGGTATAAGCCATCGCCTGCAGCTCGTTCTGACTGACTGGCGCGAGCGGTATTTCAGCCGATTTCATGTTCAGTCCCGACATTTTCTCCACCCGCCAAAGAGCATGACAACGAAGTCTTAACAAAGGATGGCAAGACTTCGGTCATTCCATACGGGCGATATCTGTTCATTGGGGCTGGCAGTTATGAGACTTGCCTGGCCTGAGCTTTACGGCTGCCACGCATGTATTTCTGGAACACGGTTTCAAGAATATCCGGGCTGACGGGCTTCAGGATGACATCGTCCATGCCGGCATCGGCGCATTCCTTGCGGTCACGCTCGAAAGCCTGAGTCAATACGCCGATGATCGGCGTGTGTGTTCCACCTTCCTTGTCGCTGCGGCGGATCAGCCGCGCCGCCTCAAAACCATTCAGACCCGGCAGGGAAATATCCATCAGGACCAGCTCCGGGCGATGCTCGTTCCAGAGCCGCACGGCCTCATCGCCGCTCGGCGCGATCATGTAGCGGTAACCGAGCCCCTCCAGGATCTGCGAGAAGACGATCTGGTTGATGTCGTTGTCCTCCGCGACCAGGATCTGCAAGCCGTGCTCTTCTCCGCCGGCCGCGATCTGCCAGTCCTCCACTCCGCCTTCAGCACTCTCGCCCGGCTTACGGCGGATATTGCGGTTGAAGTGCCGCGCAATCAGGAAGGTGAGTTCGGAGGCGAGTTGCGAGCCGTCCAGCGACAGCGCCGGGATACTCTGACGCTCCGCTAGTTCGACGCCGCGATTGCCGAGCTGGTTGTCGACGATCACCAGATCGATCTTGACCCCGAGGGAACTTGCGACATCCAGGAACGCCGCCTCCTCGTTTTCATTGTGGACCGAGCAGGTGTCGAAGCCGTATTT
This sequence comes from Rhizobium rhizogenes NBRC 13257, assembly GCF_000696095.1. Taxonomy (GTDB): domain Bacteria; phylum Pseudomonadota; class Alphaproteobacteria; order Rhizobiales; family Rhizobiaceae; genus Rhizobium; species Rhizobium rhizogenes. The sequence goes on from NZ_BAYX01000009.1 coordinate 151,257, forward strand.
GGCGAGCATCTTCAGCGCGGCCGTTTCGGCGGCGAGATCGCTGGTCACCACTAGGATCTTGCGGCCGGAGAAATTCTCTGGAACGAAGGTCTCCATGGCCGGAGGGCGGCGCGATAAGGTCTGAAGTGCTGCCATCGGCACATAGGCGCGCCGGTAGGAGCGGTCGCTATTCTCCTTGATTTCCGAGGCGAGTGCGAATTCGTCGAAATCGGCTCCGTCCTTCGGCAGGTCCTGCATAGTGGCAATGAGGAAATAACGGCCGGGCTTGCCGATGCGCTGCTTTCTGGTGACCACGTCGCGCTCGATGCCATCGCGGGAGATCTGCCGCTGGTGCGTGATCGACATTTCGCCGGTCTCGATGACATGCCGGTCGCTTTCCTCGAAACGATTGGCGAGGTCGGTGGAGAAGAGATCGGCGCCCTTCCGGCCCAGCACCTCTTCCGGCGTGGTCTGGTATTTGTCGCTGAAAGCCTTGTTGACTGCGACATAGACCATGTTGCAGTCCTTGACGAACAGCGGAAACGGCAGGTTATCGAGAATATCCTCGGTGAGCTGCACGCGCTCCATATCGATGCGCCACTGCTCCTCGCGTTTTTTCACCTCGGAAATGTCGGAGAGAATGCAGACGCCAAACCCCGATGGCAACCGGCGCTTGACGAAGCGGACCCAGCGATCCGCGCCGAGGCGCTCCGTCGTCTCGAACCGCTCGCGCCAATGGGAGGCAATGCGCTGCGAGATCCAATCGTCGCGCGTCACTGTCGATTTCGTCTGGCCGTTCGGATGCCGCACGCCGGTATCGAAAACCGCGCCGAGATAATCCCGCAGACGTGTCGACGGTTGCAGGAATTGCGGCGGGATCGGGAAGAAACTCAGGACGTGGCGGCTGGCAAACAGTAGCAGGTCGTTCTTGTCATAGACGAGGACGGCGCTGGAAAGCCCGTCGCAGACGGCATCGAACAGCGCCGCCTGCAGATTGCCGTCCGACGGCACATCTTCAGTCATCACTGCAAAGGCTGCCTTGCCAATCTCGGCAGTCATTCGTCCGCTTCCTACATCTATCCGATTACGGCACGCCAAAGCTTGAGAGCCGCGATAGCTCTCGAGATCAATTTGTGGAAACATCATGCTGGCATGGGTGCTTGAAACAGGCGGAAGCCGGCTCATGAAGAGATGACGGCCACCAACCTGCCGCCAAGAGCCGTATGCGCGCAAAAAGCGCGCCACCTGCAATCATTTCAAGTTTTCCAAGGGCAACCTGTCATCTTTCCCTTAATCATTGATTAAATTGGTGAACAAAGCCCCCAACCTGAATCGGGTGGATGACGAAAGGCTAATAGCGTTTTCTCTTTCCAGTTCGTCGCGAATCCACGAAAATGAAAAGATGACCATCAAACAACTCTCGGAAACCCTGATCAACCAGATCGCCGCCGGCGAAGTCATCGAGCGGCCGGCGAGCGCTGCCAAGGAACTGATCGAAAATGCCCTGGATGCCGGCGCGACCCGCATCGAAATCGCGACGGCCGGTGGCGGCAAGGCGCTGCTGAGGGTCAGCGACAACGGCTCCGGCATGGAACAGGCGGATCTTGAGCTTGCCATCAAGCGGCATTGCACCTCGAAGATTTCCGACACTCTGGACGATATCCGTACGCTCGGTTTCCGCGGCGAGGCCCTACCCTCCATCGGCTCGGTGGCGCGGCTGTCGATCGCCAGCCGCAGGGTCGGCAGCGCCGGCGGTGCCGAGATCGCGGTGGCGGGCGGCAAGGTGCTGCATCTGCGCCCGGCCGCGGCCAATCCGGGCACGATCGTCGAGGTGCGCGATCTGTTCTTTGCGACACCGGCGCGGCTGAAATTCCTGAAGACCGAAAAGGCTGAGGCAGCGGCGATCACCGAAGTCGTCAAGCGCATGGCGATCGCCTTTCCGCAGGTGCGCTTTGTCCTGTCGGGCAGCGACCGTTCGACACTGGAATTCCCCGCGACCGGCGACGACCGTCTCGCCCGCATGGCGCAGGTGCTCGGCAAGGACTTCAAGGACAATGCGATCGAGCTCGACGCCGAACGTGAAGATGTGCGCCTCACCGGCTTTGCCGGCGTGCCGACCTTCAATCGTGGCAACTCGGCGCATCAATATGCCTTCGTCAACGGCCGGCCGGTGCAGGACAAGCTGATCCTGTCGGCTATCCGCGGTGCCTATGCCGAGACCATCCCGTCCGGGCGCTATCCCATTGCCGTTCTGTCCATCACCCTCGATCCGGCCCTCCTCGACGTCAACGTGCATCCGGCGAAATCCGATGTCCGCTTCCGCGATCCGGGCCTGGTGCGCGGCCTGATCGTCGGCGCCATCCGCGAGGCTTTAGCGCGCGAGGGCGACCGCGCCGCCACGACAGGCGCCGACGGTATGCTGCGTGCCTTCACCTCCGGTTTCCAGCCGGGATGGCGGCCATCCGTTCCGAGCGCGCCCTGGACGCCCGAGGCTTCGCCATCGCGGCCCTATCAGCCGGCGGCGACCAACGGATATGGTTTCAGGGAACGGCCGCAAGCCGCCTTCGACGGCCTGACCATGCCGACCGCCCGCGCCGAGAGCACGCCATTCGTCGAGCCGACGCAGTCAGAAGAGCCGGCCCGCTTTCCGCTCGGTGCTGCCCGCGCCCAGTTGCATGAGAATTACATCGTCGCGCAGACCGATGACGGCCTCGTCATCGTCGATCAGCACGCGGCGCATGAGCGGTTGGTGTTCGAGGAGATGCGCAAGGCGCTGCATTCCAAGCGCCTGTCTTCACAGGTCCTGCTCATTCCCGAGATCGTCGATCTGCCGGAAGAGGATTGCGACCGGCTGATGGTGTTTGCCGATGAGCTGGGCGAGCTCGGCCTTGCCATCGAGCGCTTCGGCCCCGGCGCAATCGCGGTTCGTGAGACGCCGGCCATGCTCGGCGAAGTGGATGCGCAAGGGCTGATCCGGCAGTTGGCCGACGAGATCGCCGAGTGGGACACGGCCTCCGGTCTTGCCGCGAAGCTCGAATATGTCGCCGCCACCATGGCCTGCCACGGCTCGGTGCGCTCAGGCCGGCGGCTGCGGCCGGAGGAGATGAACGCGCTCCTGCGCCAGATGGAGGCAACGCCGGGCTCTGGCCAGTGCAATCACGGCCGGCCCACCTATATTGAGCTGAAGCTCTCGGACATCGAACGGCTGTTCGGACGAAGCTGAGCACCAGTATCGTCAAAAGAGCTGGAAAAGTCCGGCTTGGCGCGTTATGGCAAACAAGTGACCAATATTGAGGACGGCAGCAGATGAATCTTTTTGAGGGACATGGAAACCGCGAGGCGAAGGTTCGCTATCTCGACGGCGATTTCCAGATCCTCATGCCGGGGTCCTATGTCGTTTGCGCCATGACCGGCCAGCATATCGCGCTCGACGAGCTGCGCTACTGGAGCGTCGCCCGGCAGGAACCCTATGCCGACGTGATGTCGTCGCTCGAAGCCGACAAACGCGCCGGCGTGCTTCCGAACCAGAAGCGGTAGTCTCTTTCTCCACCGGAAATAAGGTCGCGCGGCGCTATGGCACCTCGCCCCCCTCATCCGCCCTATTGGGCACCTTCTCCCCGCTGGGGAGAAGGGTTTTTCCAGTCCAACCTTCCCGCAGCCGGCGTTCCCGTGCCGCGGCGATCGCCCGGTCGATGATCAGCTCCGGCGCGTGAGGGTCATCGAAGACCATCGCGATTTCGATGACGCGGCAGCGTGCCAGGAGTTCGTCGGCGCGACCGTGGTGGCCGATCAGACGGACATAGTCCTTGGAGGTGGTGACGATCTCGAGATCATCTCGATCTGCAACGTCGAGAATATCGGCGATCTCATCCTCTTCCAGATGCTCGTGATCGCCGAAAGAGCGGCGAACCGCGATACCGGCGCCCAGCGTCTCGACCGTGCGGAAGAATTTGATGGGATCGGCGATGCCGGCGAAGGCGAGCGCCTTGCGTCCGCGCAGATCCTCCTGCCCCAGCGTCTTGATCGATGCGGAGAAGAATGGCTTCCCGGCTCTTGCCGCCAGCCGCACGATCCGGTCGGCGGCATTGCCATCGCCGACTTTCAATAGTCCCGAGGTGTAACCCAGCTGCGTCCGCAGCGGCGCGCGCACCGGACCGCCGGGGACGAGATGCCCGTTGCCGATGCCTCGCGTGGCGTCGATGACGACCAAGGCATAATCGATGGCGAGCTGCGCACTCTGGAAACCGTCATCCATGATGATCAGATCGGCGCCTTCGCGAACCAGCCGCTCCGCGCCATCGGCACGGCGGCGCGCGATCACCGTCAGCGCCTCGCGGGCGAGCAGCAGCGGTTCGTCGCCGACGGCGGTCGCATGGTGATCATGGGGATCGACTACGGTCGTCACGTCGAGAGAACCGCCATAGCCGCGGCTGAGGAAGCCGGGCTTCAGCCCCTTGGCCTTGGCAGCGCGGGCAAGCGCCAGCGCCGTCGGCGTCTTGCCGGCGCCGCCAACCGTGAAATTACCGACGCAGATGACCGGCACCGGAACGGAGGCGCGGCGGCCATGCACCATGCGATGGCCGGCCACGCGGCCGTACAGGAAGGAAAAGGGCGAAAGCCCCCAGGCCCGCCAATCCGGCTTCCGCCACCAGAACGGCGGTGCTTCCGATACCATGCTCTAATCCCGTCTCGCGTAGGCTGTTGCCCCATACGATCTCAGCAAGGCGGCAACAAAGGGCAGATCAGATGAAAAAGCAAGCCTGTGCCGAACTTACGCCGGCTGGGCGGCCGGCAACAGGCTTTCCAGCTCGGTGATGTCGTTCAGGCAATAATCGGAGGCGGCGGCCAGCGATTCGCGCGAGCCGGTGCCCGTCAACACGCCGACCTTCAGGCCCACTCCGGCATTGTGCCCCATGTGAAGATCATGATTGTTGTCACCGACGACGGCAATCTGCACGGGGGCAAGACCGGTCGCTTTCGCAAAACCGAGCACCATGCCTGGCTCCGGCTTGGTGCCGAAACCGCTATCGTAGCCGGCGATATAATCGACATAATCCAAGAAGCCGAAGCGGCGGGCCGTCTGGCGGATCGAGCGCTCATTGTCGCTGGAGGCGACGCCAAGCTTGTAGCCCCGCTCATGCAGCCGACGGAAGAACGCGGCGAGATCGGTGACTGGCGCGGAGAAATCGGCAGCATGGGAAAAGAGCGCATCGAGCTTTTCCGTCAGCTCCGCCACGTCCACCTTGGAACCAGCGGCAACGAGACCCTCCGAAATCTGGCGGGTATTGCCGGCGGCAAGCAGGCTGTCGGGCACGATATGACCGGTAACCGGATCCATGCCGCAGGCTGAAAGCAGATGATCGGCAAGCGCTGCGTCACCTTGAGCCGCGATGCGGGCAAGCTCGCGATTGACCGGCAACCAGCTCGCGTCATAATCGAGCAACGTGCCGTCCTTGTCGAACAGAATGCCCGCGATCGCCTCCAGCTTCACCGCTCCCATGGAATGCTCCCCTCTTACCCCTGCGCCATTGTCTTCGGCATCAGCCGCGCCTTCACGGTCAGCGGATTGATGTAGGGCTCCAGCCCCTTGATGGTCGCGGCCAGCGCCCCGCGCATCTCATGCACCGCGATGAAGCCGGCATCGATCATGCCGCGCCGCGCCGCGTCGTTGGTCAAAAGATAGTGCACGCCGCGCGCCAGCATCTCGGTGTCGCGCACCATGCGGGCGCTGCCACGGCGGGCGAGCAATTGATAGGCGTCGCGAAAATTCTGGACATGGCCGCCCGTCAGGATGGCGCAACCGAGCATGGCCGGCTCCAGCGGGTTCTGCCCGCCTTCGTTCAAAAGCGACTTGCCCATGAAGGCAACGTCGGTCAGGCGCAGATAGAGGCCCATCTCGCCGATCGTGTCGCCGAGAAAAACATCGACATCCGGCGATAGCACATCGTTGCGGGTACGGCGGGCAACCTTCAGCCCCTGCTCGACGAGCATCGCCTCGATCGCGTCGCAGCGCTCGGGATGGCGCGGCACGATGATGGTGAGCTGGCCGTCATGCTCCGTCAGCGTCTTGTGGACGACGGCGGCGGCATTTTCCTCGCCCTCGAAGGTCGAGACGGCGGCCCAGGTCTTGCGGCTGCCGATCTGCTTCATATAGCGGGCGAGCGTCGGCGCATCATAGGGCGGCGCGTCGGTATCCACCTTGAGATTACCGGACTTGATGACCTGCAGTGCACCAAGATCGCGGAAGCGTTCGGCATCGAGATCGGATTGGGCAACGACCAGCGCGAGCTTTTCGAACAGCGCCTCGGAGAGTGACGGATGGCCGCTCCAGCGAGCAAAGGAGCGATCCGACATGCGGGCATTGACGAGGATCTGCGGAATGCGCCGGCGCTCGAGTTCCAGCACGGTTGCCGGCCAGATCTCGGATTCGGCGAAAATGGCGCAATCAGGCTGCCAGTATTCGAGGAAGCGGCTGACGGCCGGCTTCAGGTCCAGCGGCACATATTGGTGGATGACCTCGTCGCCAAGACGTTCCTTCGTCACCTTGGCCGACGTCATCGTTCCCGTGGTCAAAATGACGTGAATATCGCGGCGGCGGATTTCGCGGATCAACGGAACGACCGCCGAAGTTTCGCCGACACTTGCGGCATGGAACCAGACCAGCGGCCCCTGCGGGCGGTTGGCGCTGGCATAGCCGGATCGCTCCAGCCGGCGAGAGCTGTCTTCCTTGCCTTTGGCGGCGCGGAACGCGAGATAAGGTCCGATCAGCGGATAGATCGCAATGCCGCCAAAGCGGTAGGCACCCAAAGCGAGGCGCGCCCTGAGGCTGCTCATCTCGACTGCCTCCGATCCAAGCTGATCGTCATCGATGCCAAATCCCAATTGTTCAACGGCCGAAAGTTCGGCCGATTCTTGGTTCCGATTGCGTCAAAAATACCGTGTGATAACCGGATTGAAAGCAACAATGCCCCTCCGGACGGCAATATCAAATATTAAATGGAGCGAAACGCGGCTTTAGGATGCCTTGTCCGGATCAAGCAAACGATGCAGATGGACGATGAAATAACGCATATGAGCGTTGTCGACCGTCTGCTGCGCCTTCGACTTCCAGGCCGTCAGCGCGGTCGCATAGTCGGGATACATGCCGACAATGTCGAGCTCGTTCAGATTGCGGAACTGTACTTCTTCGAGATTTTCCAATTCCCCGCCGAATACGAGGTGCAGGAGCTGTTTTTTGTCGCTGGTAACAGTCATTTTCGTCTCTTTCTGCTGTCGTCCCCCTCCGCACTTCCTCTGCGGGATTTTGACCCAAACGTCAACTGTCTCGTCTGTGGGCAAGCTGGCGCAGGAGCTCCGACAAGTGGACAGCCGGTGCGCCGCAGAGTTCGCCGTGGGAGACATCGGCGCGGTTGTAATTGAGCGGTTGCCCTGAGAGGTCGACCAGCGCGCCACCCGCCCGTTCCAGGATAAGATCGGCGGCGGCCAAATCCCAATCGTGGGAGTTGCGCTTGACGATCGTCCCTTCAAGCCGGCCGTCGGCGACCATGGCAAGACGATAGGCGAGCGAGGGTACATGCTTCGCCCGCTGGATGGTCTTGCGAAAATCCGGGCTTACTCCGTGAAGTGCTTCTTCGGTGGTGGCCAGCCTATGAACGGCCTCCCCCGTCCGGTCGGAAACGGCGATAGGCTCGCCATTCTTCAGCGCCGGACCGTCCGTGGTTGCCACGAACAATTCGTTCAATGCCGGTGCGTAGAGCACGCCCGCGGTCGGTCGTCCATTGGTGACCACGGCGACGCTGACGCACCACAAATCAAGCCCAGACAGGAAGCCGCGCGTGCCGTCGATCGGATCGACGACGAAAACGGTCTCATGCGCCAACCGTTCGGCATCGTCGTCGGTCTCTTCGGAAAGCCAACCATAGCCGGGCCGCGCCGGGCGCAGGATGGAAGCCAGCGTCTCATTGGCAGCAAAATCGGCGGCGCTGACGGGCGACCGGCCCTCGTTCTTCCACCAGACCTCGGGCGACTGCCGAAAGAAGCCAAGAGCGACTTCGCCGGCCTGACGCGCCGCCTCGACGATCAGGTTCAGGTCGCTCAGAGCGTCACCTTTCCGGCTATCGTTCATTCCCAGATTCCAATCTCCGGCTTGCTATGTGCTGGCCATGATCCTGTCCGAAAACCACTGCGCGCTTTTCGGGATCACAGTCAACGCCCGGCCAGCGTCATGCCCTCAATGGCGAGTGTCGGCGCGGCAACGCTGAAATCGCGGTCGATATCGTTTGCCTGCGTCACGCGCATGAACATGTCCTTGAGGTTGGAGGCGATCGTCACCTCCGAAACCGCGAAAGTCAATTCACCGTTCTCGATCCAAAAGCCCGTGGCGCCGCGGCTGTACTCGCCGGTGAGCATGTTGACGCCCTGCCCGATCAGCTCGGTGACGTAGAAACCATTGCCGACATTGCGGATCAGCTCTTCCGGCGAGATGTCGCCCGGCTCCAGCGCCAGATTCGTAGAAGACGGAGACACCGAGGTACCGCCACGCGCGCCGCGACCGTTGGTCTTGAGACCACCGATTTCGCGGGCCGTCGAGGTGGACAGGAACCATTGCTTCAGCACGCCGTCCTCGATCATCACCAGCCGCTTGCCGGTTACACCTTCGCCATCGAAAGGACGCGAGGCGGAACCGCGCACGATCAGCGGATCGTCGGTGATCGACAGGCCGGCTTTCAGCACCTGTTGGCCCATCTTGTCGCGCAGGAAGCTGCTCTTGCGGGCAACGGACGCGCCGTTGATCGCGCCGGCGATATGCCCGACGAAGCCGCGCGCCACGCGCGGATCGAAAACGACGGTCACGTCCTTGCCGGTCGGAACCTGGCGCGGATTGACGCGCTTGATCACTCGTTCACCGGCGCGGCGGCCGATCTCCTCGGACGCATCCAGATCGGCAAAATAGAGGCGGCTGTCGAAATCATAATCCCGCTCCATGCCGGTGCCTTCGCCGGCAATGACGCTGACGGAGCGGCTGAACCGCGAGCCCATGTAGTGACCGGCAAAACCATGCGACGTGACAAGCACCATGCCGCCCATGCCGGCTGATGCACCCGAGCCGGAAGAATTGCTGACGCCAGGAACGGCAAGCGCCGCCTCTTCCATTGCAAGGGCCGCCTCGCGCAGCTCGGCCGACGAAACCTCGGTCGGATCGAACAGGTCGAGATCGGGATAGGTTTTGGCGAGATCAGTTTCGTCGGCGAGGCAGACGAAGGGATCTTCCGGCGAGACCGTGGCCATGGTGACGGCACGCTCGGCGAGCGCCTGCAGGTCGAAGCCGGGATTGGCCGAAACGCTGGCGACACGATTGCCGACGAACACTCTCAGCGAAAAATCATCGCTTTCGGAGGATTCGGTACCCTCGACCTTGCCGAGACGAACGCTGACGGATTGCGAACGCGAGCGTACGACGACCGCATCGGCCGCATCCGCCCCGGCTTTCCGGGCGAAGTCGATCAATTGGCTGGCGCGGGAAAGCAGAGTGGCGGAATCGATTTCTGAGGACATGATTTGGCCTTTCCTTCGCGTTCCATTTATTGTGCACTACATAAAGCTACAAGGGCGGCGAAGCCGATTCTTGTCCGAATGTCGTCACGCATGGTTGTTTCCGACGATCATGTACTGCAACACCGCCTGCCCCACAGAAAGAAACAGACGATGTCCGCGCCGAATGCCCTCTTTACCGAAACCCTTATGCTGCTCGGAGGCGCCGTCGTCACGGCGCCGATCTTCAAGAAATTGGGGCTCGGCACCGTGCTCGGCTATCTCGCCGCCGGCGTCGTCATCGGCCCGGTGCTGCACGGCATCGGTGACAGCGAAGCCGTGCTTGCGGTGGCGGAACTCGGCGTCGTCTTCCTGCTGTTCATCATCGGCCTGGAATTGAAGCCGTCGCGCCTGTGGCAGATGCGGCGCGACATTTTCGGCCTTGGCACCGCGCAGGTCGTACTCAGCGGACTGGCGCTGACGCTCGCCGCCTATCTCGCCAATATCACCGGCTGGCGTGGCAGTATCATCGTCGGCTTCGGCCTGGCGCTGTCGTCCACGGCATTCGCGATGCAGATCCTCGAACAGGAGGGCGACGTCAACACGAAATACGGCCAGCGCTCCTTCTCCATGCTCTTGCTGCAGGATCTGGCGATCGTGCCGCTGCTTGCCCTCGTCACCGTGCTCGACGGACCGAAGGAAGCTACCAATCCGATACCGGACCTTGCCATTGCCGTTGGCGCGGTCGCGGCGATGATCATTGCCGGCCGTTACCTTCTGACGCCGCTGTTCCAGGTCATCGCCCGCACCGGCGCGCGCGAGGCGATGATTGCGGCCGCCCTTTTGGTCGTCATGGGTTCGGCGACCCTGATGCAGATCGCCGGCCTCTCCATGGCCATGGGCGCTTTCCTTTCCGGCGTGATGCTGGCCGAATCCTCCTATCGCCACGAGCTGGAGGCGGATATCGAGCCCTTCCGCGGCGTGCTTCTCGCCATCTTCTTCATCGCCGTCGGCCTGTCGCTGAAGCTGGACGTCATTGTCGACAACTGGGTGCTGATCGTGCTTGCCGTCCCGGTCCTGATGGTCATCAAGGGCGTGGTCATCTACGTGCTCTGCCGCGTGACCGGCTCCTCGCACAACGACGCCATCCGCATCGCCTGCCTGCTACCGCAAGGCGGTGAATTCGGCTTCGTGCTGTTCAGCACGGCCAGCGCAAGCGGTGGGCTATTCTCGGCCAGCACAGCCTCGATGCTGATCGCAATCGTGACGCTCTCGATGGCGCTGACGCCGCTCGGCTCGGCGCTTTCCAAGCGCCTGCTCAGCGGCGATACGCATGAGGAATTGGACGAGGATTTCGAGGGTGCGGGCTCCGACGTGCTGATGATCGGCTTCTCGCGTTTCGGCCAGATCGCCGCACAAATCCTGCTGGCCGGTGGCCGTGACGTTACCGTCATCGACTTTTCCGCCGACCGTATCCGCCAGGCCTCCAACTTCGGCTTCCGCATCTATTTCGGCGATGGTACCCGCAAGGATGTGCTGCGCTCGGCCGGCATCGACCACGCCAAGATCGTCGTCGTCAGCACGCATCACCGCGAGATCACCGACAAGATCGTCGAACTGGTGCAGACGGACTATCCGCATGCACGCCTCTTCGTCCGCTCCTATGACCGCATCCACTCGATCGAACTGCGCAACAAGGGCGTCGATTACGAGCTGCGCGAGACGCTGGAATCCGGCCTGCTCTTCGGCCGCCGCACGCTGGAAGCCCTCGGCGTCAGTGAAGCCGAGGCCTTTGAGATCGGCGAGGATATCCGCAAGCGTGACGAACAGCGGCTGGTGCTGCAGGCAAGCGAAGGCCTGCAGGCAGGCCGCGACATGCTCTACTCACGGCCGGTCAAGCCGGAACCGCTCGTCAAACCCAAGCGCGCTGCCGACGTCTTCAGCGACGACGACGATCTCTCGGCATTACCGGAGGAAGAGCCGGAACGGGCTTAATTCTTCGCGGTGATCACCCGGTCAAGGGCGAACTTCAACTCGTCCTTGACGCCGGCCGACATGGCGAGGATTTCGCGGGCCTTCAGGAAATCGAGCACGCCGGTGCGGCCGACGGACGGCCGCAGGAAGATTTGCGGGGCGAGCAGCCGCAGCTTCAAGGCGATGTTGGACTGCATGGTCAGCTGGCCGGCGCCGAACAGGCTCTCGATGCGGTTCGGAAACTGGGTGCCGTCGCCTTCCGGCCCGCCGACGACGTCGATGCCGATGATGATATCGGCAAGCCCGGCCAGATGTTCGTAAGGGACCGGGTTCATGATGCCGCCGTCGATCATCACGCGCTCGCCGACCTTGACCGGCATGAAGACGGCGGGAATAGCCGCGGAGGCGGCCAGCACCGGGAAGAGCTCGCCTTTTTCGGTCACCACTTCAGTCTGGTCGTAATAATCCGTCGTCACCACCTTCAGCGGGATGTGCAGCTCGGAAAAATCCTCGGGAAAGGCCGGCGGCATGAAGGCGCGCAGGATGCGTTCGAGGTTGAACTGGCCGAACCGGAATTTACGAACGCTCGCGGGCCTGAGGCTCCAGATCTTGTTGAGCACGGCCGGGCGATTACCGACGGTTGCGAGCGTATAATCGCGGATTTCCGCGCCGCTCATGCCGGCCGCCATCGCCGCGCCCATGATCGAGCCGATGGAGGCGCCGGCAATCGCAACCGGGCGAATGCCGAGTTCGTCCAGCGCCTCGATGATGTGGATATGGGCAAGACCACGCGCGCCGCCGCAACCGAAGGCGACCGCGACGCTCGGCGTGCTTGATGTCGCGAGCGTATGGTCGCTCCCGACAAAATCAGCGTAATCGCCCATGGTCGTCTCCCTCCGCCGCTAGGCCTGCCGGGGCTGATAACGGAAGAAATGCATCTTGCTGTCGCCGAAGGTCCGCTCTTCGAGGAAGAGAAAATCCGGGGCGACGGTCACCGCGACGTCGGCGCGTTCCTCGAGGATCGCCAGCGCCCCCGGCACCAGCCAGCGGCCGGCGGCAGCCGCCGCAAAGGCCTTCTCACCCAGCCCCTTGCCATAGGGCGGATCCGCGAAGAGAAAATCGAAAGGCTCGAGATTGCCGACGCTTCCAAGATCGGTGGCGTCGCGCCGCATCATGCGCGTGCGGCCATGAAGGCCGAGCGCATCGATATTTTCCCAGAGCAGGCCACGGCCCTCGACGCTGCTTTCGACGAAGAGGACATGACGGCAGCCGCGCGAGGCGGCTTCCAGGCCGACCGCACCGGTGCCGGCAAAGATATCCATCATCCGGGTGCCATCGAGCGCCTCGGGATAGGCATGGGTCAGAATATTGAACAGGCTCTCGCGCGTGCGGTCCGCCGTCGGACGAATATCGTTCGACTTCGGAACCGCAAGCGACCGACCGCGAAACTCACCGCCGACGATCCGCACCGCGCGTTAACCCCTTCCGCCCTTGGGGCCGCCCTTGCCGGGGCCGCCACGGCTCGGACCGCTCCGGCCAGCACCACCCGACGGACGTCCAGCGCCACCGGGCTTGCCCGAGAAGCCCCGTGCACCGCCGGGCTTTCCACCCGGTTTGCCGCCACCAAAGGACTTTCCGCCGCCCGGCTTCTTGCCGAAAGACTTGCCAGCCGGCCGATCACCCTGCGGGCGGTCTCCACGCGGCGGCCGATCACCGAATGGGCGATCGCCGCGAGGACGTTCCGAGCGCTGCTCGCCATCGAAAGACCGGGCGCGAGGACGCTCGTCACCCTCGGCGCGCGGCCGACGGTCGCCGGTGGGACGATCGCTGAACGCACGATCGCCACGGGGTTTATCACCATACGGACGGTCACCACGGGGCTTGTCGCCATAAGGGCGGTCACCGCGCGGCTTGTCACCGAAGGGTCGATCGCCACGCGGACGTTCAGAGCGTGCTTCGCCCTGGAATGATTTCGCACGGGGGCGATCGCTACCCTCTGGCCGCGAGCCACGTTCGCCGCGCGGACGATCGCCAAATGCTTTATCTCCACGAGGTTTATCACCATAGGGGCGATCACCACGGGGCTTGTCGCCGAAAGGCCGGTCGCCGCGCGGCGGGCGATCGCCACGGGGACGGTCGGAGCGCTTGCGGTCGAAGCCGTCGTCATCGCCACGACCCGTGCGCGGTGCTTCCTCGCTCGAGCGGATCCATTCTCCATCCGCCTCGGCAACGCGGTTAACGCGAACGCGCGGGCCTTCGTCCGGACGGTCGAAACCGCTACGCTGTGGGCGCTCGGGCTCACCGCGCTTAGCGGCAGTCCTGGTATTCTTGGCCGCTTTCGCGGCAGCCTTCTCGCCGAGCGGACGGGCGCCGGGCGCCATCCAGACATTGGCGTTGCGGCGCGCGCCGAGCGGTGGCCGCTTCGGGCGGTCGTCTTCCTTATGGCCGCCTTCGCGGCGTCCTTCGTCACGACGATCGTCGCGCTTGGTGTCGAGACGACCCAAGGCGCGTTCGCGCTTATCCTCGGGGCGCTCGCGGTCGCGCCTCGGGCGTTCCTCTTTCGCGGCACGCTCCGGCTTGGCCTCAGCCTCATCCTCGCCGGCGGGCGCCGAGGCGTTGTAGAGCGGCGCATCGAAATTCGCCTTGGCGTCTTCGACCAGACGGGGGCCGAGCTGATCGCGCAGCGTGCGGCCGCGCACTTCCAGCACCCGGCCTTCCGGCAAGTCACCGAGCTGGAACGGGCCATAGGAAATGCGGATCAGGCGATTGACCTCGAGGCCGAGCGCACCGAGCACGTTCTTGATTTCGCGGTTCTTGCCTTCGCGCAGACCCATGGTGATCCAGACGTTGGATCCCTGCGTGCGGTCGAGCGTTGCTTCGATCGAGCCATAGAGCACGCCGTCGACGGCTATGCCTTCCTTCAGCTTGTCGAGTGCGTCCTGATCGATCTCGCCATGGGCGCGCACGCGGTAGCGGCGCAGCCAGCCGGTGGTCGGCAGTTCCAGAACGCGGGCAAGGCCGCCGTCATTGGTGAGCAGCAGCAGGCCTTCGGTGTTGATGTCGAGACGGCCGATCGACATGACGCGCGGCAATTCTTCCGGCAGATTGTCGAAGACGGTCGGGCGTCCCTCGGGATCGGCATTGGTGGTCACCAGGCCGGCCGGCTTGTGGTAGAGCCACAGGCGCGTGCGCTCGATACCGCGGATCGGCATGCCATCCACTTCAATCTTGTCGGCGAGCGTCACGTTGACGACCGGGCTGTCCAGCAGTACGCCGTTCAGCCGCACACGGCCGTCCATGATCATGCGCTCGATGTCGCGGCGGGACGCCACGCCGGCGCGCGCCATCAACTTGGAAATGCGCTCGGCCTTTCCGTCACCGCCGTCGGTCTCAGCCGCCGCCTTGGCGGGCGCTGCCTTCAGCGGCTTGGCGTCGTCGCGTTTCATCGCCGGCTTCGTGTTGGTGTCGCGGGTAAAGGGTTTTGGCCCAGGCCGCTTGGGCTTGTCATTCATTGTCATTTGTTGTTTGCCTGAATTTTTAAGGCGTGTTCCTATCAGGTCACGCCCCTGCGGTTAAGTGGAAAATCTTAAATGGCGAATACAAATCACTTCATGAAGCTGGCGCTCGCCGAAGCACGCAGCGCCGGAGCGCGTGGTGAAGTGCCGATCGGTGCCGTCCTCGTGCTCGACAATGCCGTCATCGCCAAGGCCGGCAACCGCACCCGCGAACTCAACGACGTCACCGCTCATGCCGAAATCGCCGCGATCCGCATCGCCTGCGAGGCGCTCGGCCAGGAGCGCCTGACGGGCGCCGATCTCTATGTGACGCTGGAGCCTTGTACCATGTGCGCGGCGGCCATCTCATTTGCCCGCATCCGCCGCCTCTACTACGGCGCGGAAGATCCGAAGGGTGGCGGAGTGGACAATGGCGTGCGCTTCTATCGCCAGCCGACCTGCCATCACGCGCCGGAGGTCTATTCGGGTATTGCCGAACGGGATGCGGCCGACATTCTCAGGGAATTCTTCCAACTGAAACGGCAGGAAGACTAAAAAAGCGGCGGTTCAGGCCGCCGCTTCATGCTCGGAAAGACTTATTGGAACGGCTTCCACCAGCTGCTGCTGTTGGACTGCTGCGCTGCCTCGGCGTCCTTCTTGCGCTGCTTTTCCTTCTTGCTTTCGGGCGTGCCGACGTCGCTCAGTGCGGCCGGGTCGGAGACCTGGCGATACTGCTGCGGCGGATCGATCAGATAGCGGCGCTGATCGTAGGTGCCGGCCTGATCCTGACGCGCGGCACGATAGGCTGCCGTCTGCTCTACTTCCGTCTTGCGGTTGCGGCCGCTGTCGGCCTGAGCGAGCGGAGAGCGATAATTGACGTCATTCTTGTTCTGGTCGGCCTCTTCAGCCAGACGCTTGCGCGCGTCTTCCGGCGATTCGAGCCAAGCCGGGTTATCCTTGCTCGCCAGCGTCTGCTGCGGCGCGGTCAGCGCTTCCCTCTGGTTTGCAGCGGGCAGAACCAGACCGGGGCGGTTCGGGTAGGTCACGCCCTTGTCCTTCGGCGTGGCGGCCGAAACGGAGGCGATATCGCCGAGGTCGTCGAGAAGCTGCACGCCGGCAGTCTTGTCCGTGCCGTAGCTCGGGCTGCTCAAGCAGCCGGACATCAAACCGCAGCCAACCACGAGTGCCGCCAAGCTGACGCCAACACGAACCCTATGCATCGCTCTCATGAAAACCCTTCCCAGCCATGCCGGTACATCTATAGCAGACCCCAATTCATGCCAACTGCCGCAAAAATCGGGCCATTTTCAGGCAGCTTTTACCGGATGAACGCCTCGAAGGCAATTCACCCGGCAATTTTCTTCAGTTGACGGCCGCGAGTTCACGCAGGGCCGCGGCGTCGCGTGCCGAGACGTCGGGATATTCCGAATCGGACCCGACATCGGTGGTGATGCGCCAGGAACGGGCACATTTGCGACCTTCGGCCAATGCCGGCACGACACTCACCTTGGCGGCATCATCCAGACGGAAGGCATCAGTAGGCCCTTCGCCACCATTGACGGTGATGCCGGAGGTGATGCAGATCTCGGCCAGATCCTGCCCTTCCAGCGCCTTCAGAAGCTCCTGATCGGCGACGTAGACAACAGGAGCAGCTTCCAGCGAGGAGCCGATACGCTTGTCCTTGCGCTCGATTTCCAGAGCACCGGTGACGACGCTGCGCACGGCGCGGATCTTCTTCCACTTCTCGGCCAGCGCCTCGTTCTTCCATTCGGCGGGAACGGCGGGGAACTGTTCGAGATGCACCGAGACCGCCGACGGATTGCGCGACAACCAGGCCTCTTCCGTCGTGAACGGCAGCATCGGCGCAAGCCAAGTCACCATGCAATCGAAGATCGTGCGGATGACGGCAAGGGCCGCGCGGCGGCGCAGGCTCGACGGAGCATCGCAATAAAGCGCATCCTTGCGGACATCGAAATAGAAGGCCGAAAGCTCGACATTCGAGAAATCGATGAGGGCGCGGGCGATGCGTTTGAAGTCGAAGGCGTCGTAGCTTTCGCGCACGAGCTCATCGAGCTCGGCCAGACGGTGCAGCATCAGCTGCTCCAGCTCCGGCATATCGGCGTACGCGATCACCTCGCCCTTGTCGTGCGCCAGCGTGCCGAGCATCCAGCGGATGGTGTTGCGCAGCTTGCGATAGGCATCGACATTCGTCTGGATGATGGCCTTGCCGAGACGCTGGTCTTCCCAGTAGTCGGTGGTCATGACCCACAGGCGCAGGATATCCGCGCCGCTATCCTTCATCACATCCTGCGGCGCTACGACGTTGCCGAGCGACTTCGACTGCTTGCGGCCCTGTTCGTCCATGGTGAAGCCATGGGTGACGACCGTATCATAGGGCGCACGGCCACGCGTCGCAGCGCTTTCGAGCAGCGACGAATGGAACCAGCCGCGATGCTGGTCGGAGCCTTCGAGATAGACGTCCGCCGGCCATTTCAGGTCCGGGCGGTCTTCCAGCGTGAAGGTATGGGTCGAGCCCGAGTCGAACCAGACGTCGAGGATATCCATGACCTGCGTCCACGGCTCGTTGGCCTTTTCGCCAAGGAAGCGCTCGCGCGCGCCTTCGGCAAACCAGGCGTCAGCCCCTTCCGCGTCGAAAGCTTCGAGGATGCGGGCGTTGACGGCATCGTCCTGCAGGATCTCGCCGTCATCGTCGACGAAGATCGCGATCGGCACGCCCCAGGCGCGCTGGCGCGAGAGCACCCAATCCGGGCGCTGCTCGATCATGGCGCGCAGGCGGTTCTGGCCAGTGGCGGGCACAAAGCGGGTATCGTCGATCGCCTTGAGCGCGCGCGACCGCAGCGTCGTGCCGTCGGCAAGGTCCTTGTCCATATAGACGAACCATTGCGGCGTGTTGCGGAAGATGACCGGCTTCTTCGAGCGCCAGGAATGCGGATAGGAATGCTTCATGCGTCCTCGGGCGAAGAGCGTGTTCGTCTCGATCAGGGCCTTGATGACCAGATCGTTGGCATTGCCCTTCTTGCCGTTGTCGTCCATGACGCGGCCGCCGTCGAAGCCGGGGGCATCGGCGGTGTAGAAGCCGGCGTCATCGACCGGGAACGGGATACGTGGCGAGATTCCCCGGGCTTCCAGCGCGCGGGCATGGGCCATCCAGACGTCAAAGTCCTCGCGGCCGTGGCTCGGTGCGGTGTGCACGAAGCCGGTGCCGGCATCGTCGGTGACGTGATCGCCGTCGAGCAAGGGAACCTTAAAGTCGTAGCCGAGCGAGGCCAGCGGATGGGCGCAGATGATCGCACCGAAGTCCTCGGCGGTCACGTCGCCCAGACGCTTGTATTGCAGCTTTGCCTTGGTGAAGGCTTCCTCGGCGAGCTTGTCGGCGAAGACCAGCTTTTCGCCCGGACGCGGACCGAAATCATTGGCGGCTTCCGTCACTTCGTAGAGGCCATAAGAGACCCGCGACGAATAGGCGATCGCCCGGTTGCCGGGGATCGTCCAGGGGGTCGTGGTCCAGATGACGACGAAGGCGTCGGCAAGTGCTGCCGGACCTTCGACGACCGGGAACTTCACCCAGATCATGTCGCTCTCGACATCGGCATATTCGACTTCGGCTTCCGCCAGCGCCGTGCGCTCGACCACCGACCACATGACCGGCTTCGAACCGCGATAAAGCTGACCGGTCTTGGCGATCTTCAGCAATTCACCGGCGATGCGGGATTCGGCGTGGAAGTTCATCGTCAGGTACGGATTGTCGAAATCGCCGACGATGCCGAGACGCTTGAACTCCTCGGACTGGATCTTGATCCAGCCGGCGGCAAAGTCACGGCATTCCTGGCGGAATTCGTTGACCGGAACCTCGTCCTTGTTCTTGCCCTTCTCGCGGTACTTTTCCTCGATCTTCCACTCGATCGGCAGGCCATGGCAATCCCAGCCCGGAACGTAGTTGCTGTCATAGCCGCGCATCTGGAACGAGCGGGTGATGACGTCCTTGAGAATCTTGTTCAGCGCGTGGCCGATGTGGATGTTACCGTTGGCATAGGGCGGGCCGTCATGCAGCACGAACTTCTCACGGCCGGCAGCCGACGCACGCAGCGCCTTGTAGAGATCCATCTCCTGCCAGCGCTTGACCAGCTCCGGCTCCTTCTGCGGCAGGCCCGCACGCATCGGGAAATCGGTCTCGGGCAAGTAGAGGGTCTTCGAATAGTCGAGTTTTTCAGCGGTATCGGTCATGGTTCAGACAATTGCCTCGGCGTCTCGGGCATATCGCGCCAAGAAGGCGCAGCCATAGGGGGATTTTTTCGGCGGCGGTAGCGCCTCGGGAACGGGCGCCAAGAACCCGGACCTTCCGGCAGCTTAAAGCGCGCGGAAGGCCGGGCCAATAATTCGTATCGATAGGCTCAGCCGAAATTGGGTCATAATGGGCGGTTCATAAGCGCTTTTTGAGCGGAAAGGAAGAGGAATCCACCGCCACAAGGCACAGAAAAGCCGCGGGCGTTTCCGCCCGCGGCCGATTGAGGAGCCGGTCCGATCAGGCGCGTGCGGTCGCCCGCGCCGGCATGACCGCATTGAGGATCACCGACACGACGATATTGGCGGCCAGCGCCAGCAGTCCCGTGTAGACGGTGAAGCTCGTATCTCCGAGGGAGACCATGTGCAGCGGCTTCCAGCCGGCATCCCAGACGAGATAGGTGCCGCCGAAGAAGCCGACGACCCAGCCGGCAAGCAGAGCCGGCGCGCGGAACCACTTGGTATAGAGGCCGAAGACCAGCGCCGGTAGCGTCTGCAGGATCCAGATGCCGCCGAGCAATTGCAGATCGAGCGCGAACTGCGTCGGCAGAAAGATGATGACGAGAAGCGCGCCGACCTTGACGACGAGCGAGGTCATTTTGGCGACCTTTGCCTCGCCGGCATCGGAAACCTGCGGATTGATGTAAGCCTTCCAGAAGTTGCGGGTGAAGAGATTGGCGGCGCCAATGCTCATCACGGCTGCCGGCACCAATGCACCAATCGCGATGGCGGCGAAGGCGAAACCGGCAAACCAGCTGGAGAACAGCGACTGGAACAGCGCTGGCACGACATCGTTGGGGCTATCCAACTTCAGGTTCGCCGCGTGGCCCATATAGCCGAGCAGGGCCAGCAGGCCGAGCAGCAGCGTGTAGGCCGGCAGCATCACCGCGTTCTTGCGGATGGTGTTGCCGCTGTTGGAGGCGAAAATGCCGGTCAGCGTATGCGGATACATGAAGGCAGCAAGCGCCGAGCCGAGCGCCAGCGTCGCATAGGCGACATACTGGTTGCCGCCGAGCACCAGGCTGCCAGCCCCCTTGGCCTGGAAAGCGGCATCGGCGGAGGCGAAGACGTTGGCGTAGCCGCCGAGCTTGGCCGGGATGAGCGCAATGGCCGCGATCACCACGATGTAGATCATGATGTCCTTGACGAAGGCGATCAGCGCCGGGGCGCGAAGGCCGGCCGAATAGGTGTAAAGCGCCAGGATGATGAAGGCGACGGCGAGCGGGAATTCGCCATGAAGCCCCAGCGCCTTGAACACTGCCGTCATGCCGACGAGCTGCAGGGCGATATAGGGCATGGTGGCGATGACGCCGGTCGCGGCAACCGCCAGCTCGAGCGCCCGCGAACCATATTGGCCATGCACGACATCGCCCGCCGTGACGTAGCCATGATCCTTCGCCCGCCTCCAGAGAAGCGGCATCACCATGAACACGAAGGGATAGACGACGATCGTATAGGGCAGCGCGAAGAAGCCATAGGCACCGACCGTGTAAACCAGGGCCGGAACTGCAATGACGGTATAGGCGGTATAAAAATCGCCGCCGACGAGGAACCAGGTGATCCAGGTGCCGAAGCTGCGGCCGCCAAGGCCCCATTCGTCGATATGGGCAAGGGTCTTCGGCCTGCGCCAACGCGCGGCAACAAAGCCCATGACGGTTACCAGCACCATGAAGAAGATGAAGACGGCAAGTGCCGTCGGGTCGATATTAGTCATCATGGCGCATGCTCCGGTAGGCGATCCAGGTCAGGAAAGCGGTGATGGGCACCCAGGCAAGCTGGTACCAATAGAAGAAGGGGAAACCGAAGAGAACCGGATCATGACTGTTATAGAAGGGGACCCAGAGCAGGCCGATATAGGGAATGACGAGCAGCCAGCAGGCCGCCGTCCCAAAGCGTTTATCCATTTCCGATACCTCCCAAGCGGTGCGCAGGCGCCGCCTCGTTGCAGTTGTCAGAGTGGAAGGCGGTGCGTCGGGCCGTGATAGCAGTATGGAATACTGGCGCGCCGAAGCCAATGCGCTTCTGGCTATGCGGAAACGGACTGACGGATGTAAATTCCTCCCGGCGGCGGCCATCGGCCAGCCGCTGGTGAAGTCCTAGGGCGAGCCTGCCGCTTGGACAAGATAGTCTCACATGCGAAGTACCGAGGCCTACCCATTAGTGGGTAGAGACGACCACTAGACCACTCTCGTCGCGATCCCGTGGTCAAGGGCGTAGCGGATCAGCCCGGCTGTCGTTGCGATGCCGAGCTTCCTCTTCAAATTCTTGCGATGCGTTTCGGCCGTCGCAGGCGTGATCCCGAGCTCTTCGGCAATCTCGCGATTGCTCCTGCCTGTGACGATCAAACCCAGAATGTGATGCTCACGCGGCGTAAGAGGGCTGGCTTCCATTCCTGCCTCGTCCGCCATCAATATGTCGCGAACACCCGACGAAAAATAAGTTCCGCCACTCGCCACGGTCTCAATCGCGCAGACGACTTCGTCCGTCGACACGTCCTTGAGAATATATCCGACTGCACCGTGCATGATCGACGAGGAGATGTATTCGCGGCTATCGTGCATGGACAGCATCACGATCCGCGTATCCGGAAGCTCGCGACGAAACAGTTCGATGGCATCAATACCGCTGAGCTTCGGCATGTTGATATCCATCAAAGTCACTTGTGGGCGCCTCTGTCGCGCTATCTCCAAGCCGATTTGCGCAAGGCTTGCCGTACCAACCACCTCGATATGGTCAAAGGTCTCGAGCACAGCTTTCAGTCCATCGAGCACCACGGGGTGATTGTCGATCAGGAGAACGCTGATCCTGTCTCTTGTCATGCGGCATCCACCCTTGTGCCCGGCGCAGCATTGGCCGATTTTGGCAACATCGCCGTCAGTGTCGTGCCGTCAGCCGTGCTTTGAACGAGAAGGAGACCATGGAAATGCGCCATGCGTTCCTGCATGTTCCTCAGCCCAAGCCCTCCCTCGCCTTCTCCCGCAGCCTCAAAGCCCGTGCCATTGTCCGAAATCCTCAAGCGTGCACGCCCCCGCTCACTCCAAAGTTTGATCGCGAGAAGCGTCGCGCCGGAATGACGTTCGACATTGTTCAAAGCCTCCTGTGCGACACGGTAGAGTGCGGTGCTGGCTTCTGGCTTTAACATGCTGGAGAAGCCCGCGGATTCGATCTCCGTTGCAATCCCGGTCCGCTCGGCGAAATTGTCCGCGAGCGCGGTCAGTGCCGCTGTCAAGCCGAGATCATCGAGCACGCGGGGGCGAAGATCATGCGAAAGCCGCCTGATGTCCTTGATCGCGCTGTTGAGGGCATCCACCCCCTTCTCGATCGTCGTGGCAGCATCGTCAGCCTGGGCCCTGACCTTGCGGCTGGCGAGATCCATGACGTAGCGCACTCCGAGGAGATTCTGCGACACACCGTCGTGCAATTCGCGGGCAAGACGTGCGCGCTCCTCCTCCTGGGTATCGATCACCCTTTGCGTCAGCTCCTTGAGCCGGCTATCGGCCATCCGCCGCTCGCGGAATGTCAGCAGCATGCAGGTCGTGAAAACGACCAGAACGGCAGGAACGGCAATCAGCGTGACGACGATGAAGGTTCTTCTTATATTTGCCCGCATGCCGGCATTGGCCGCCGCAGTCTGAGTGAAAATATCGTCCAGATAGACGCCGGTTCCGACAACCCAGTGCCATTTATCAAGGCTGACCACAAATGACAGTTTATCGGCCATACGGCCGGTGGAAGGCTTCTCCCATTTGTATTGGTGCAGACCACCGCCCCCTTTGGCCGTCTTGATGAGTTCGGCGATGACCTTGTCACCGTCCGGATCGGTCAAATCAAGCCAATTGCGCCCGTTGCGAAAACCCTCGCGCGGGTGGACGACATTGTTTCCGTCATAGTCGTAGACGAAAAAATATCCGTCCGCACCGTAATCAAGTGACGTCAGGATCGCCGCAACCTTGTCCTTCGCCGCCTGGTCGTCCGGCTTTGCGTCCCGATAGATCACCTGGATGGCCGACACAGCGAGGTTTGTAAGGTTGACGATTTCCGCCTCTTTCGCCTTCAGCATGTTTTGTTCGAACGTCTCGATATTGCTCCTGGTGAGGTTGGCCGATTGCCAGGTAATGAAGGCGGTAATAGCCAGGATAGAAAAAACGAGAGGTACGAGCGCAAGCGCGATGATCTGGTGGCGCAGTGTCAACGATTGTTCCTCCCAAGAACCGGCCACGAACCATGACCCGTGTCGGACACGAATTCAACAGCCCGTCAGCGGCGTTGCATGCACGCCCGAAATCGAGCGTAGAGCCAAGCCGCACGGACAATGACAAAGGGCGGAAAACGATGACGGTTGGCTCAAGGCAAAAAACTGCGGCTTCGCGGTAAACTTTACCCACCCAACCCTTTGCGCAACGTCAGGAAAAGGCGATGGCCCGGTCGATGTCGCCGAGCGGACGGACGCCGGCGAGCAGTGCCCTCGCCTCTTCTTCGTCCTTCCTGATCTGCGCCACCAGCGGATCGAGGCCGTCGAACTTCAGTTCGGGGCGGAGATAGCCGAAGAAGGAAACGGAACAGATCTGGCCGTAGAGATCGCCGCTGAAGTCGAAGACGAAGGTTTCGAGCAGCGGCGCGCCATTGTCGGTCACGGTCGGACGCCGACCATAGCTGGCGACGGCATCGCGGATGATCCCATCGGCGGCGCGGAAGCGCACGGCGTAGATGCCGGGTTTCAGCTCCACTTCGGGCGGCAGCCGCATGTTTGCAGTCGGGAAGCCGAGCGTGCGGCCAAGCTGTTCGCCGCCGATCACTTCGGCCTCGACCGTATAGCGATAACCAAGCAGGCCGGCGGCCTCGGCCACCTCCCCTTCGGTGAGCAATGTCCGGATGCGGCTCGACGAGACCACGTCGGCATTTTCATCGCGGAAGGCGTCGATCAGCGTCACGCCGAAACCATGCTTGCTGCCGGCGTTCATCAGGAAGGCCGGGCCGCCCTGACGATCATGGCCGAAATGGAAATCGAAGCCGGTAACGACTTCGGACGCATGC
This sequence comes from Rhizobium rhizogenes NBRC 13257, assembly GCF_000696095.1. GTDB lineage: Bacteria > Pseudomonadota > Alphaproteobacteria > Rhizobiales > Rhizobiaceae > Rhizobium > Rhizobium rhizogenes. Next base: position 175,571 of record NZ_BAYX01000009.1, read on the forward strand.
AACCAGTCGATCAGGATCGAATGGACGAACTCATCAGCGGAACGCTGCGAAAAGGCCCGATCGAAAGGATATTCGATGACGGCGTTGAAACCCATTGCCTCAAGCAAGCGCGCCTTCAGCGGCGCGGGCGTCACGCGGAAAACCGGATGATCGGGCTTGAAGACGGTGCGCGGATGCGGCTCGAAGGTCAGCACCAGAGCCGGCACGCCGCGCTCCCGGGCGATCTCCAGCGCGCGATCGAGCACGGATTGATGGCCGCGATGCACGCCGTCGAAATTGCCGATGGCGATGACGCCGCCCTTCAGAGTGTCGGGCAGCGGCTCGCGGGTTTCGTTGCGATGGAAAACGGTCATCGGCTACCACTCTCCTCAGACAAGGCGCGGCATCCACCACTTCGGCGACGCCTGTTCGCGCGCCAGAAAGGCGCCAAGCGCTGCCTCGTCGGTGTGACCGTCGACGACATATTCGCGGGCATGAATGCCATGGCTGATATAAAGAAGATCGAGACCATAATCGAGCGCGCCGCGCACGTCGGTCGGCATGCCATCGCCGATAGCAACGACGCGCGACAGCGGGAACTCGCCACGCACTTCGCGGGCGGCTGCGATCGAAGCATCGTAGATCGGCTGATGCGGCTTGCCGGCAATCCGCGTCTCGCCGCCAAGGCGGTCGTAGTAAGCAGCCATGGCGCCGGCGCAAGGGATCATGCGGTGACCGCGCTCGACCACGAGATCAGGATTGGCGCAGATCAACGGCACCTTGCGCGCCGCCCAGGCTGTCAACATGTCGGTGTAGTCGTCGGGCGTCTCGGTCTCGTCATCGAAGAAGCCGGTGCAGACGATGCTCTCGGCCTCCTCAGCCTCCACGCGCACCACGTCCAGCCCCTCGAGAATGCCGGTGTCGCGCTCGGGACCGAGCAGGAAGACCTTCTTCGGTCCCTCAGCGATTAGCCGGCGGGTGACGTCGCCGGAGGTAACGATGCGGTCATAGGCGCTGTCGGGAATGCCGATCTGGCGCAACTGCTCGACCACTTTGGGTGCCACGCGGGGGGAATTGGTGATGAGGACGACCGTCAGGCCCTCATCGCGTGCGGCTTGCAAAGCAGCCGGCGCGTCCGGATAGGCGGAGACGCCATTGTGCAGCACACCCCAGACATCGCAGAGCGCGACATCATAATGTCCGCCGATCTCGCGAAAGCTTTCGATACGCTTGCCCATGCAGTCCTCGCACTCAAAGAAATCACGGGCTGACATCGCAAACCGGCCGGCAAATTACAAGAGCGCAGCACAGGTTTTTGCATTGCCCACGCGCCGCATGCGCTTCAGCCGGCAAGGTGGAGCAGACAGCCGGCCAAAGCGGAGACGCCGAGCACGGTCGCCACGCCCGCCTTCTGGCGGAAGACCAGCACGACGGCGAGTATAAAAAGCAGCAGCGCCGAGACGTCGATCGTCGCCCAAGCCGGCCAGGCGATGCCGGCGATGGGGACATTGACGTAGTCGCTACCCTGAACCCCGACACGACGGCTCCAAAGGACCAGCCGGCCGACATCGGCAAAGAGCACATGCAGGCCGAACCAGAGCGACAGATTGGCCATGACGCCGACGATCGCCGCCGTGATGGCGGCAAGGGCGGCCGACAGACCGGCGTGACCGCGCAACCGCTCGATATAGGGTGCTCCGGCAAAGATGAAGAGGAAGCTCGGCGCAAACGTCGCCCAGGCCGCGAGACTGGCGCCGAGGAAGCCCGCCGTCAGCGGGTCGAAACCGAAGGGATTGCGGAAACCGGCCATGAAGCCGACGAAACAGAGAACCAGCACCAGAGGCCCCGGCGTCGTCTCCGCCAGCGCCAGCCCGTCCAGCATCTCGCCCGGCTTCAGCCAGGCATAGTGCTGCACGGCCGTCTGCGCCACATAGGCCAGCACCGCATAGGCGCCGCCGAAGGTGACGACAGCCATGCGGGAGAAGAAGGAGAAGATCGCGCCGAAGACATTGGTTTCGCCGCTCAGCGTTTCAGCGATGATGTCCTTCGGACCGTCCCAGCCGTGGATCAGCAATAGCGGCGCCTGCCAGATCGCCAGCCAGCACAAAAGGGTGAGAAGGGTTTTCCGCACGCGGACACTTCGCAGAAGGCTTTTGCCGGTGCCCGTAAGCGAAAACCGAGGCAATCGCGGTCGCCATTGATCGTCGCGGTAGACGCGGTGGAGCACCCGGCCGTAGCCCGCAAGACCGGCCAGAAGCACCACCAGCGGGAACGGCAGGTCGAAGACGAACAGCAGCACGAAGCTGGTGATGGCGACGCCGACGTGAAACCGCGTCTTCAGCGCCCGGCTGCTCAGCCGCATCAGCGCCTGCAGCACGATTGCCAGCACGCCGGCCTTGATGCCGAAGAAGACGATCGCCAACAGGCTGGTGTCGTGAAACAGCGCATAGAAGGCCGACAGCGCCAGGATGACGGCAAAGCCCGGCAGGATGAACAGGAGCCCCGCAACCAAGCCACCGCGCCAACCATGCAGCAGCCAGCCAATATAGGTGGCAAGCTGCTGCGCCTCCGGTCCCGGCAGCAGCATGCAGTAGCTCAGCGCATGCAGGAAGCGCTCCTCATCGACCCAGCGCTTCTCGTCGACCAGAACGCGATGCATCAGCGCGATCTGCCCGGCGGGGCCGCCAAAGCTCAGAATACCGATGCGCGCCCAGACGCGTATAGCCTCAGAAAAGACCGGTTTAGGCGCTATGTCGCCCGTCGTCGAAACTCCGGCCGCGCCAGTCAACGCTCTCTGCCTTCGCTTTTTGCTGAAAAATTCGTCACGAGCGTCCTTGACTCGTTTGGAGCCCAACCCTAAATCTCCGTCGCTAGCACTCGCCGAGGCTGAGTGCTAACAAGCCCCATACGGATCCCCCGCTGATCCGTGAAGTCATTTGATCGAGGGATTAGACAATGGCAAGCACCAATTTCCGCCCCCTTCATGACCGTGTCGTCGTTCGTCGCGTCGAGTCTGAAGAAAAGACCAAGGGTGGCATCATCATTCCGGACACCGCCAAGGAAAAGCCGCAGGAAGGCGAAATCGTCGCCGTCGGCTCTGGCGCCCGCGATGAATCCGGCAAGGTCGTAGCACTCGACGTCAAGGTTGGCGATCGCGTTCTGTTCGGCAAGTGGTCCGGCACCGAAGTCAAGCTCAACGGCGAAGACCTTCTGATCATGAAGGAAGCCGACATCATGGGCATCATCGGCTAATCTAGCCGGTTCCCCTTTTCCGATACAGCTGACGGGCCATAAACCCGGACAACGCGAATTCAGGAGTTTCAAACAATGGCAGCTAAAGAAGTAAAATTCGGCCGCAGCGCCCGCGAAAAGATGCTTCGTGGCGTCGACATCCTCGCTGACGCAGTGAAGGTCACGCTCGGCCCGAAGGGTCGTAACGTCGTTATCGACAAGTCCTTCGGCGCTCCGCGCATCACCAAGGACGGCGTCACCGTCGCCAAGGAAATCGAACTCGAAGACAAGTTCGAAAACATGGGCGCCCAGATGGTCCGCGAAGTTGCTTCGAAGACCAACGACATCGCCGGCGACGGCACCACGACCGCAACCGTTCTCGCCCAGGCCATCGTTCGCGAAGGCGCCAAGGCAGTTGCAGCCGGCATGAACCCGATGGACCTGAAGCGCGGCATCGATCTCGCCGTTGCTGAAGTCGTCAAGGATCTCCAGGCCAAGGCCAAGAAGATCAACACTTCGGAAGAAGTCGCACAGGTCGGCACCATCTCCGCAAACGGCGAAAAGCAGATCGGTCTCGATATTGCTGAAGCCATGCAGAAGGTCGGTAACGAAGGCGTCATCACGGTTGAAGAAGCCAAGACCGCCGAAACCGAACTCGAAGTCGTCGAAGGCATGCAGTTCGACCGCGGCTACCTCAGCCCCTACTTCGTGACCAACCCGGAAAAGATGATCGCCGACCTCGAAGACGCGTTCATCCTGCTCCACGAGAAGAAGCTCTCGAACCTGCAGGCCATGCTTCCGGTTCTGGAAGCCGTCGTTCAGACCGGCAAGCCGCTCCTCATCATCGCTGAAGACGTCGAAGGCGAAGCTCTTGCTACGCTCGTCGTCAACAAGCTGCGCGGTGGTCTGAAGATCGCTGCTGTCAAGGCTCCTGGCTTCGGCGACCGCCGCAAGGCCATGCTGGAAGACATCGCCATCCTGACGGGCGGCACTGTCATCTCCGAAGACCTCGGCATCAAGCTCGAGTCGGTTACCCTCGACATGCTCGGCCGTTCCAAGAAGGTTTCGATCTCCAAGGAAAACACCACGATCGTCGACGGTGCTGGCCAGAAGTCCGACATCGAAGGCCGCGTTGCTCAGATCAAGGCTCAGATCGAAGAAACCACCTCTGACTACGACCGCGAAAAGCTGCAGGAACGTCTTGCCAAGCTCGCTGGCGGCGTTGCCGTTATCCGCGTTGGCGGCTCGACGGAAATCGAAGTCAAGGAAAAGAAGGACCGCATCGACGACGCTCTGAACGCGACGCGTGCTGCTGTTCAGGAAGGCATCGTACCGGGCGGCGGCACGGCTCTGCTGCGCTCCTCCGTCAAGATCACCGTCAAGGGTGAAAACGACGACCAGGAAGCCGGCGTCAACATCGTTCGTCGCGCTCTGCAGGCTCCTTGCCGCCAGATCGCTGAAAACGCTGGTGATGAAGCCTCCATCGTTGTCGGCAAGATCCTCGACAAGAACGAAGACAACTGGGGCTACAACGCTCAGACGGGCGTCTACGGCGACATGATCGCCATGGGCATCGTCGACCCGGTCAAGGTCGTTCGCACGGCTCTGCAGGACGCAGCTTCGGTTGCTTCGCTGCTGATCACCACCGAAGCCATGATTGCCGAGCTGCCGAAGAAGGACGCTCCTGGCGGCATGCCAGGCGGCATGGGCGGCATGGGTGGAATGGACATGATGTAATAAGGCCTTAGCCTTATTACGACTGTTCAATCCGGCATCCGGAATTGACGAAGGGCGGCTCTCGGGCCGCCCTTTTTATTTGCGCCAAATCGGTTACGATACTTGCAACATAAGATTTCATACCTGTGGGAATTTACAGAGTTTGCCCCATTGCTGTTTTCGGAAAAGCTCCTATAAATCGCAGCGCAGCGATTTGAGTGGGGGTTGCTGATAAAAGTATGATTTCTACTTGATTTCAGCGCATGATGCGCAATTTGGTATGATCATAACCTTTTTGATAGATAATACGCGTAGATTTATTACTTAAGTTAACTTGGTGAACTAAGTTGGCGGTCCGAAAGTACGCCCACAGCGGATGTATTTGGCGCGGAGGTGGCTTCGCCAGCCAGTAGCTGTGGCAATATGCGGAGCACCGCTCCGCCCAATAGTGCATGGAATTTCGATTGAAGCGCGCGCAGGGGAACCCGCGCCTCAAGTTGGGGAACATCTTGTTCAAGATCGCCAAAGCCAGCCTTGCCGCACCTTTTGCTCCGGGATCCCTGGAGTTCGACGGTCACGATCCCGATCTTCTGGCGCAGTTCTGCGTCACCGAAGGCTGGACCGGCGATCTGGCGAGCGGCATCATCAAGCTCGGCCAGTGGAGCACCATGCTGCATGGGCTGACCTCATCGGAATGCGGGCTGTTGAGCCTGATGCATTGCTACGACGCCAATGACCGCGCCCGTATCCTCGACCTGTTCGAGCAGGCGGCGACCACCTCCTCCAGCTTCTGCTATTCCACCATGGTGCTTGGCAGCTCCGGGCATCGCCAACCGATCTTCTGCGTCGGCGAGTCGATCGGTACGGAAGGGAAACACGCCGGCAGCATGGTGGGCGTCTTCCTGTTCCCGCGCTTCAAGCTGGAACCGGGCAGCCAGCTGGCGGCTCGGCAGTAGAGGCCTGGACGCAAAAGGCCGATCCTTTCGGACCGGCCTTCGATCTCACGCGGACAAGTTCAACATCAATCCCGCTTCGGAATATTCAGCCCGCGCTGGCTCGCCGGGCGGGCAGTCGAGCGCTCGACCCAGTCCATGACCGAAGGGAAGCTTGCGAGTTCGAGGACATCACGGCCGCCGTAGAAGACGTCGACGCCGCGAACCCAGGGGAAGGTGGTGATGTCGGCGATGGTGTATTCGTCGCCCATGATCCACTGACGACCCTTCAGGCGGTCTTCCAGGACGCTGAGCAGACGTTTGGCCTCATCGCGGTAGCGTTCCACCGGATAGGAATTGTTGGCGACCTTGTCGGCGGCGAATTTGAAGAAGTGGCCGAATTGGCCGAACATCGGACCTATGCCGCCCATCTGGAAGAACACCCATTGCAGCACCTCGTAGCGCCCGGCCGCGTCCTTCGGCATGAGCTTGCCGGTCTTTTCGGCGAGATAGACGAGGATGGCGCCGGATTCGAACAGGCCGATCGGCTTGCCGCCGGGACCGTTGGGATCAATGATCGCCGGAATGCGGCCGTTCGGGTTCAGCGAAATGAACTCCGGCGATTTCTGGTCGTTGGTGCCGAAGGAAATCAGATGCGGCTCGTAGGGGAGTTCAAGTTCCTCGAGCGCGATCGAAACCTTGACGCCGTTCGGCGTCGGCAGAGAGTAGAGCTGGATGATGTCAGGATTGCTGGCGGGCCAGCGCTTTGTGATCGGAAATGAGGAGAGATCGGCCATAAGGGGTTTCCTTCCGAAAATTATGATTTGGCAGTGAATTCGCGCCACCATAACCGATAGCGCGTGGATGGGAAGAGTGATCGAAGAGTGTCACTGTTCAACAATAGTGAACTAATCGTGCGCAGTTGTTTATCTTTCCAACCACAGCGAAATCGCGAATAGATGGTTCCAGAAATCGTCACTCACAGTGCCGACCACCCTTACCGGAGACCGTCATGTCCAACACCAATAATGTCATCATCCTCGTGGCGCGCATCCTGCTCGCCTTCATGTTCATCTTCGCCGGCTTCGGCAAGCTGACCGATCCGGCCGGCACCGCCGGCATGATCGCTGGCGCCGGCATGCCCGCCGCCACGCTTCTCACCTATCTCGCCGGCGCCTTCGAATTCATCACCGGCGTCTGCGTTCTCCTCGGCTTCCAGATCCGCATCGTCGGCTGGCTGCTTGCCGCCTTCTGCATCTTCACCGGCATCGTCTTCCACCTGCCGACCGTCAACGTTCCGGATTTCCCGGCCGCCGCCAATGGCTGGATCAACGGACTGAACTTCGTCAACTTCCTGAAGAACGTCACGCTCGCCGGCGCCTACATCATGCTCGCCACCAACGGCCCGGGCGTCTATTCGCTCGACGCACGCCGCGGCACCTACGCTACCGCCTGATCGCCAGATACCTCCCAGACCAAAAGAGCCCGCCGTTTCAACGGCGGGCTTTTTCGTGGCTGTATCGATGAAACGAGGTTCGGCCTTGAAGCGTGATACGATCGAGACTATCTTACTTTTGTCTTACACCAAGGATTCAGGTCGATGGCGCACGCCGAACAGATCATCACGACCGTCTCGACCAAGGGACAAGTCATCTTGCCGAAAGCCATACGCCAACGGCACGAATGGGATGCCGGTACGCGGCTGATCGTCGAAGAAACTGCGGACGGCGTGCTGTTGAAGCTGGCACCCGCCTTCGCCGCGACTCGGCCGGATGAGGTATTTGGACTGCTGCCCTTCAAGGGCGAGCCGAAATCCCTCGAAGACATGGAGGCCGGCGTGCTGGCCGAAGCCCAACGCCGCCATGATCGCTATTGATACCAATCTGATCGTTCGCTACCTGACCGGCGATCATCCCGAACAATCCCCGCGTGCCCGGGGGATCGTTGACGGCCAGGCCATCTTCGTTGCCGCTACCGTCGTGCTCGAAGTTGAATGGGTACTGCGCAGCACATACGGCTATCGCCCGACCGACGTCGCTCGCGCACTGAGAGCCTTCGGCGGCCTTCCCACCGTGACGGTGGAGGACGCCGCCCTTGTCGCGGCAGCGCTCGAACTGGCCGAAAAAGGGATGGATTTCGCCGACGCGCTGCATCTCGGCCGATCAGCACATTGCGAGGGCTTCGTTACCTTCGACCGGAAATTGGTGAAGGTGGCCAAAGCGGCCGGCTATGAGAGCGTCAGGGAGGCGTGACGAATGCCAGGATGGCTCGCTATACGTCAGCCAGCGAGCTTATCGAAGCATAGGAAGCGCAATCGGAAGCAGACAAGCAAGGTGCTATTCGTCAGGTATCGCTGCTCTTCGGTCCCGCATTTTGCACCGCAGCGATAATCCGCTGAACCATGGGATCGCCCTCGTGGCTCTCCTTGCGCGCACGCACAAGGCAGGCCTCGGAGCGCAGGATGATGCCGTCGGAGAGGATCTTCAGATGGTTCGCCTTCAGCGTCGAGCCGGTAGAGGTGATATCGACGATGATATCGGCCGAGCCGGAAGCCGGCGCACCTTCGGTTGCCCCCAGGCTCTCGACGATGCGATAGAGTTGGATGCCATGCTGGCTGGAGAAGAACTGCTGCGTCAGCCGCCAGTATTTGGTGGCAACCGTCAGCCTGCGGCCATGGCGGGTGCGGAAATCGGCGGCGACATCGCCAAGATCGGCCATGGTATCGACATCGAGCCAGATATCCGGCACGGCGACCACGACATCGGCGTGGCCGAACCCGAGGCGAGCGCAGAATTCGACGCGACGGTCGGCATCCGCGAGGCCTTCGCGCACCAGATCCTCGCCGGTGACGCCGAAATCGACGCTGCCACTGCCGATCTCGCGCGAGATTTCCGAGGCAGACAGGAAGGCTACCTCGACATCATCCCAGCCTTCGATGCGGCCACGATAGGAGCGGTCATTGCCGACGGCGACGATGGGCATGCCGGCGCGTTCGAAGATCGCGGAGCAATCATCCTTCATCCGGCCCTTGGAGGGAAGCGCAATGGTGATGGTCATCAGGCCGCCCTCGCGGTTTCGATCCGGTCGAGCCAGAGCGCGAAGCCGACGGCCGGAATATGGTCTTTTGCGCCGAGCAGTGTCAGCAGCCGATCAAAACGACCGCCGCCGACGAGTACCGCCGCCGATCCCTCCATCGTCACCTCGAAAACGAGACCGGTATAATAGTCGAGCGGACGGCCGAAGGCGGCGCGATAGTCGATAGAGCCGGCGTCGACGCCGGCATTGGCAAGGGCAGCGACGCGGGCGTCGAAACGCTCAAGCGCAGTCCCGAGCTTCAGCCCGGCGGCATCGGCAAATCCGGCCAGCGCCGAGGAGGCGTCGGCGAGCGGTACGCTCAGCGACAGGAACTCTTCCAGGACGCGGAAGGCCTCGTCGTCGAGACGGGTTTCCGACAGGACCAGCTTTTCGCGCAGACGGCGGGCGATTTCCAGCGGCGAGCGGCTGGCATTGGTGGAATAGCCGGTTGCCTGCATGGTGCTGTCGATGTGCATGACCAGCCCCTGCTCGTCGCCGCGCGTCAGGAAATCGAGCGCATGCGGATCAAGCCCGGTGACCGGCTGCGGGCTTGCAAGCCGCGCCAGCAGGGTTTCGAGCTGCATCATATTACCGAAAGCATGGATCAGCCGCTTCTGCCAGCCGGACGGCAGGCCAAGCGCCTGCACAACGGCTTCGAAGACAGCCTGATCGCCCAACGTCACCGACAGCGCCTTGCCGGGCACCAGCCGGTTGAGAATGGCAATAGCATCCCCGACAGCACGGGCATCGGCGCTGGCGATATCGCGATCGCCGAGATCCTCGATGCCTGCCTGATAGAACTCCTGACCGCCTTCGCGGCGCTGACGAAAGATCTCGCCGAGATAGGAATAGCGCTTCGGCGTGCCGGTGGCGGTCTCGATATGCTGCAGGCATACGGGAATGGTGAATTCCGGACGCAGGCAGAGGCTGGCGCCGGTCTCGCTCTCGGTCAGGAAGATGCGGCGGCGCAGGTCCTCGCCCGCCATGTCGAGAAACGGCTCGGCCGGCTGGATGATCGGCGTGTCGACCCGATCCGTCCTGCGGGCGGCAAATTCGGCAATGAGATCATCGGCGAAATCGGGAAGATCGATCAGGGGCATTTATTCCGCCCTCTTGCGATCTTCCGCCTGCGCCGCCAAAATCGCCTGCACCTTGGCGACCAGATCGGCCTCAGGCACAGTCTCCTGCGCAACGCGGGCTTCGCGCCAGCTGGCATTGTCCTCGATCTCGCCGGAGAGACGCTTGCCTTCGATCAGGTCCTTGAGCTGCACGACGCCCTCGGCACGCTCGTCGCCACCCTGGATAATGGCAATCGGGCAGCCGCGGCGGTCGGCATATTTCAGCTGGTTGCCGAACTTCTTCCAGTTGCCCTGGAACATCTCGGCGCGAATGCCGGCGGCGCGCAGCTGCTGCGTGAAGCGCTGGTAGCGGCCCATGGCCTCGACATCGCCATCCATGACGGTGACGAGGACAGGCGCGATGACCTCGTCCTGACCGAGCTTGCCGAGGTTTTTCAGTGCCGTCATCAGGCGCGACACGCCGATAGCGAAGCCAGTTGCCGGAACCGGCTGGCCCATGAAGCGCGACACCAGCCCATCATAACGCCCACCGCCGGCGACGGAGCCGAAGACGACCTTCTCGCCCTTTTCATTGGTGACGTCGAAGGTGAGTTCGGCCTCATAGACGGGGCCGGTATAATATTCGAGGCCGCGCACGACGGAGGGATCGATCTTGATGCGGTCGGACTGATAGCCGGCGCTGGTGACGAGACTGCCGATGAAGTTCAACTCCTCGACGCCTTCGCCGCCTTTGGACGTGCCGGCGACCAGTTCCGCGAGTTGGGCGGCACTTTCGGCATAATCCTTGATGCCGACGAAGAAGAGCACCTTGTCGATTTGCTCGGCATTGAGCCCGGCACCCTTGGTGAAATCGCCGGACTCATCCTTACGGCCGGGACCGAGCAGCAGCGCGACTCCTTCCGGGCCGAACTTGTCGAGCTTGTCGATGGCGCGCAGCACGTTCAGGCGCTGACCGGCCTTGTCGTCGCCTCCGAGGCCGATCGCTTCGAGAACGCCGTCGAGGACCTTGCGGTTATTGACGCGGATGAGATAGTCGCCACGCTTGATACCCAGAGCCTCCAGCGTGTCGGCCATCATCATGCACATTTCGGCATCGGCCTGTACGCCGGGCGCGCCGATCGTATCGGCGTCGAACTGCATGAACTGGCGGAAACGGCCCGGACCCGGCTTCTCGTTGCGGAAGACGTAGCCGGCGCGATAGGTGCGATAGGGAAGCTGGATCTCGTTGAAATTCTCAGCGACATGACGGGCAAGCGGCGCCGTCAGGTCGTAACGAAGCGACATCCACTGCTCGTCATCATCCTGCAGCGAGAACACGCCCTCGTTCGGACGGTCGCTGTCGGGCAGGAATTTGCCAAGCGCATCGGTATATTCAAGCAGCGGTGTTTCCATCGGATCGAAGCCATAATGCTCGTAAACTGCCCGGATCTTAGCAGTCATCTCGTTGACGGCGCGAATATCGCTCGCCGAACGATCGACAAAGCCACGCGGCAGGCGGGCCTTGAGCTTTTGCGGTTTCTTCTGTTTGTCGCTCATCTGTAGGGTAATCCGGTACGGGAACAGTGGCGGTTAACTAGCGGATACAGCGGGATGCGGCAAGGATTGTTGTATGTTGCCGCTCGTCAAAAATTTGACGAGCAATAATACCAACGACCCGTTGGCATATGTCTTAGTTCATCCTATCTTCGTCTCATGCGCCTCTTTGCCATTCTGACAATGCTGATTGCCTGGCTGATCTACGGCGCCATGCCGGCGTTGGCGGCCTGTCCGATTTGCGATTCCGAGATGACGATGTCGGTAACCGCCAGCATGAGCATGGATGACACTATGGCCGGCATGCATGGCATGGCCGATCATAGCCCGATGACCAAGCAAGCGGACAAGAAGCCGGACAATCCCTGCGCCGGCGGCATGGCGCATGTGCCATCCTGTGCGGCCTGTCTTGCCGTTGCGCCTTCACTGACGCTGGATGACGGCCGTGTGTTGGCATTCTCCTACCCGGCACCCACGCATGGCCAACGGCTTGCCGATTCCCGTCCCGCGCCGACGGCACCGCCTCCCCGCTTCGCCTGATACGCATCTGACTTCATCCCACTTGCGAAGCGACCCTTCGCCAGAAATTCAGATACCGTTCCGAAACGGAAGGAATTCACATGTCTATTTCCAAATCCATCATCCTCGCCGGCGTTCTTGCGCTCGCGTTCTCGCTCCCCACCCTCGCCGAAGACATGAAAAGCATGGATATGAGCAAGCCGATGGGCGACCAGGGCGCATCCAGCAAAGCGTTCAACGATGCCATGGGCAAAATGCACAGCAACATGATGCTCACCTATAGCGGCGATGCTGACACGGATTTCGTCCGTGGCATGATCCCGCATCATCAGGGCGCCATCGACATGGCCAAGATCGAGCTCAAATATGGCAAGGATCCGGAACTGCGCAAACTGGCGGAAAACGTCATCAAGGCGCAGGAAGCCGAAATCAAGGGCATGAACGCCTGGCTGAAGAAGCACGGCAAATAAGCCGGATTGCAACAGATCGAGGGGCGGCATTTCCGTCGCCTCTCGTCGCGCCTAGATTTCTTCGGGTTTCGAGCGGTGAAACACCCGATCCAACCACCCGGCAACCGCCCTGATCCTGATAGCGTTGCGAAGCTCGGCATGCGTCAGCAGCCATACTTCCCGCACGGGCAAGCTCCTATCATCGGTGTCGACGCGATAAAGCCCCTCGACACGTTCGGCCAGAATTTTGGGCAACAGCGCCCGGCCCAATCCGGCGACGGCGGCCTGAAGCAGGGCTTCCGCATCATTCACGGCGAGAGCGGCGGCACCCGATTTTTCTGCCTGTTCGGCGATCCAGCGGGCATGCGGCAAATGCGTCATCCCCTCCTCATAAACCAGCCAGGGAAGTCTTTCCGCATCGTCCTGTTTCCCGGCCGCGACGTAGATTGCGTAGTCAAGGCTCGCGATCCGCCGCGCCACGACTTTGCTGTTGGTGATATCGGAGGGACGGGCAAGACGGATCGCCATATCCGCCTCACGGCGGGTCAGATTGAAATTGCGGGCATCGCCGATGAGTTCGAGCTGCAACCCGGAATGCTGTGACAGAAGCTCGGCCGTAGCCGGGATCAACAGGCGGCTAATGAAGGAAGGCGGCGCCGTCAGGCGTACCTTGCCGAGCGCTGTGATATCCGCCGCCTCCAGCGCCCCTGAAAGCGCCATGACCTCCGCCTCGACCGCCTCAGCCCGCGCCACGACAATGTCGCCCGCCGGCGTCGGTGTCATTACGCCACCCGCGTCGCGCTGAAAGAGCGCCGCACCGAACTTTTCCTCCAATATCCGCAAGCGGCGGCCGACCGTCGTTGCGTCCGTCTTGATCTCCCGGCTCGCCGCCGCAAAGGAGCCGCCCCGCGCCAGAGCGAGAACATAACGCAGATCGTTCCAGTCGATATCGTGCACTTTTGCAGCTTTCTTCAGCAAATTTACTGCATGTAATTGCATTATTGCAGTCATAGGCTCCGAAGGTCCAGCAAGGAGACTACGATGACATTATTCGCTGTTTTGTTTGAAGACGACCGGCAACAGGCCGCCGAGATACGGCAGAAATATCTGGAACGTCATTTCGACTTCCTGCAGGCGAATGCGGCCCTTATCAAGACGGCAGGGCCACTCAGCCGGCAGGGCGATGCATTTGCTGGCGGCCTGTGGCTGGTCGAGGCGGATGATGCAGCAGAGGTCGACCGGCTGGTGAAAGAGGATCCGTTCTGGTCAGCCGGGCTCCGGAAATCGGTGCAGATCCTGGTCTGGAACCGGGTCTTTGCGGACGGCACCCGTTTGCCTCGGCAACAGATGCCACCGCCTTCCGTCACTCCATAACCTGCGGCAGCCGCGCCGCGAGCAGATCGATGACCGCGCGGGTCTTGAGCGGCAGATGCGGCGTCTGCGGCCAGACAGCATAGGCATGGAAGGTCAGGCCGGACAGATCCGTCAGCACGGGAGCAAGATTGCCGGCCAGCACCTGGCCTCGTATCAGCCAGCAGGGTAGCAACGCGGCTCCCATTCCAGCGGCGGCGGCATCGGCCATCACTTCGAGATCGTCGAACCGCAACCGTGTCTTCGGCATATATTCGATGTCGACGCCATCGGCCCGCGGGAAGGTCCAGATCTTCACCTCGCCTGCGCGGGCATAGGCGATGAGATCATGATCCTCGAGGTCGGCGATCGCCTGCGGTGTCCCCCGCTTTGCGAGATAGGCGGGCGAGGCACAGACCACCATGCGATGCCGCGCCACCCTGCGCGTCACCAGCCCGGCGCTATCCCGCAGCGGACCGTTGCGGATGGCGAGATCGAAGCCCTCGTCGAGAAGATCGACAACACGGTCGCTGAAGGAAAGATCGAGTTCGAGGTTCGGATGAGCGCGGGCAAGCTCCATCAGCAACGGCGCGATACAGCGGCGGCCGAAAAGCACGGGCATAGAGATGCGCAAGCGTCCGGCCACCTCGCGTTTGCCGGATTCCAGCATCGCCTCGCCCGACTGTATCTCGTCCAGCGCCCTGCGGCAGCGCTCGTAGAAGGCCTGCCCCTCATCCGTCAGGCTTTGCGTGCGGGTGGTGCGGTGAAAGAGCCTGACGCTCAGGCGTCTCTCAAGCTTGGCGATGGTCTTGCCGATCGCCGAGCGCGACAGGTTCATGCGGGCCGCTGCCGCTGAGAAGCCGCCGGCCTCCACCGCCTCCACAAATTCCGGAATGCCGTTGAGCATGTCATTCATCGCTATTGTTTCCCAGAAGGAACCAGTCAGTGGAAATCATATCGCCACTGGCGACCATTTCGCAACGATATAGTGACCTCCGTGCTTTCAATTTCTCGCAGGAGATCATTATGACGAAGACCATGCGACGCTGGACACTGGACACCTTCGGCGTCAATGCCCCTTTCAGCCTCACCGAGACCGACGTGCCCTCGCCTGCCCGCGGCGAAGTTCTTGTGCGGACCAAAGCGGTTTCGCTGAACTATCGCGACAAGCTGATGCGGGAAAGCGGGATGGGACTGCCCGTCCAGTTTCCCTTCGTACCCGCATCCGACATGGCGGGCATCGTCGAAGCGGTCGGCGAAGGGGTAACGCGGTTTGCACCCGGCGACCGGGTCATCTCTACCTTTCACCCCGGCTGGATCGACGACAAGCCACCCGGCAATGCACGCAATCCGCCCTATCAGTCGCTTGGCGGCTTTTACCCCGGCGTGCTTGCCGAATATGTCGCCTTTCCCGAGGACTGGTTCGTCGCCGCGCCGACAAGTATCGACGATAGCGAGGCGAGCACCTTGCCCTGCGCCGGCCTGACGGCCTGGTTCGCACTGGTAGAACGCGGCAAGATCAAGCCCGGCGATACCGTACTCGTCCAGGGAACCGGCGGGGTGTCGATGTTCGGGTTGCAGATCGCGGCGGCACAAGGTGCCGATGTCTTCGTGACGTCATCCGGCCCCGAAAAGCTGGCACGGGCAAAGGCCCTTGGCGCCCGCCATGGCATCGATCGCAACGCTGAGGATTGGGTGGAGGCGGTCTATCGCCTCACCAATGATCGCGGCATCGACCACATCTTTGAAATTGCCGGCGGGCCGCATCTCGGCCAATCGCTGAAAGCAGTGGCTGTGCATGGCCGGATCTCGGTTATCGGCGTGCTCGAAGGATTTGACCTATCGGGGCCGGCTGGACCGGTATTACTGAAGTCTCCGGTCATTCAGGGCATCTCCGTCGGCCATCGCCGTGCACTGGAGGATTTCGTCCGCGCTGTCGACCGGATCGGCCTGAAGCCCGTCATCGATCATCGCTACACCTTCTCCGAGGTTCCCGCCGCCTTCGACCATCTCGATCACGGTGCCTTCGGCAAGATCGTCATCGAACTCTGACGATAAACGCCGCCGCCTCCATTACGAGAGGCGGCGGCGCTTTCATTCCCAGTTTAAGCCTTCGGTTCGAAAGGCTGCGGAATGCGCGCAGCACCCTGGCGGGCGAGCATCCAGCCGGGATATTCCGGAGCAAGCGCGCTGACCTCGTCCAGCTTGGCGATATCCTCGGCATCGAGCTTCAGCTTGACGGCGGCGAGGTTCTGCTCGAGCTGATCGAGGCGCTTGGCGCCGATGATAATGCTGGTGACAAAGGGTTTTGCCAAAATCCAGGCGAGTGCCACGGTGGCGACGCTGGCGCCATGCTTCTCGGCCACGTCCCGCATGGCGGCGACGCAGGCCCAGGCGCGATCCTTGTCGACCGGCGGGAAGTCGAAGCTGGTGCGACGGCCCTCGCCATTGCCCGGCGCGCCGGGGCCGAACTTACCGGAGAGCAGACCGCCGGCAAGCGGCGACCACACCATCAGACCAAGCTTCTCCTCCGCCATCAGCGGCACGACCTCGCGCTCGAGATCACGACCGGCGATGGAGTAGTAGGCCTGCACCGTCTCGAAGCGAGCAAAGCCCCGGCGTTCGGAAATGCCGAGCGCCTTGGCGATACGCCAGGCCTGCCAGTTGGACACGCCGACATAACGCACCAGTCCGCGCGAGACGAGATCGTCCAGCGTGCGCAGGGTCTCATCGATCGGCGTGACCGTATCCGTGGCATGGATCTGGTAAAGGTCGATATGGTCGGTCTGCAGCCGCTCGAGGCTGGCCTGGATCGAATCCATGATATGGCCGCGCGAGGCGCCGCGATCATTGGGCTTGTCGCCCATGACGCCATAGACCTTGGTGGCGATGATGACGTCCTTGCGCGGCACGCCGACATTCTTCAGCGCCTGGCCGAGCAGCTTTTCCGAATTTCCGAAGGAATAGACGTCGGCGGTGTCGATGAAGTTGACACCGGCGGCGAGCGAGTTTTCAACGATTTTGTCGGCCAGTGCCTGGTCGACATCGGCGATGGCGCCCCAGGTGCTGCCTGGATTGGCCTCGCCGAAGGTCATGGTGCCGAGGCAGAGTTCGGAGACGAACATGCCGGTATTACCGAGCTGATTATAACGCATCTGAGAAAATTCCCTTGTGGTCCGCCGGAAGGCGGCTTCCGGCCGGTGAATCCTGATCTCTTGGCAATTGGCCTCGGCACGACAGCCACTCATCCGTGCTGTCTTGGGGAGGTCCGGAGACGATCGTCGAGGGGCGGTCCTACCGCTACCTTGATGATATCGACATAATGCACCGGAATCTGATTTCAACGCGAGACCCGGTGCCAATCACAATACGGTTACCTCAGCTTTGCTCTTGCCTCCCCATCATCGCGCGATAGAATCCCGCCTTCATCCAATCCGCAAGGACGGACAGGCCCATGCCGCAACGCCCGCTGACCACCATCGGCTTCGATGCCGACGACACGCTCTGGCAGAACGAGCAATTCTACCGGCTCACCGAACGGCAGTTCGCCGAATTGCTCGCCGACCATGCTGAAAGCGAGAACATTTCCCAAAAACTGCTGGAAGCCGAAAAGCGCAATCTGAACCACTATGGCTTCGGCATCAAAGGCTTCACGCTTTCGATGATCGAGACGGCGATCGAGATCACCAGGGGCGAGGTGCCGGCAACGGTGATCGCGCAAATCCTCGACATCGGCCGCGATTTGCTCACCCACCCGGTCGAAACGCTTCCCGATGTCCGTGGGACACTTGAAACTCTCTCAGGCAACTATCTGCTGGTGTTGATCACCAAGGGCGATCTCTTCGACCAGGAGCGCAAGCTTGCGCAATCCGGCCTCGGCGATCTCTTCGATGCCGTCGAAATCGTCTCCGACAAGAACGCCTCCACCTATCGCCGCATCTTCTCGAAAGTCGGCGATGGCCCGGAACGGGCGATGATGGTCGGCAACTCGCTCAAATCCGACATCGTGCCGGCGCTTGCCGCCGGCAGCTATGGCGTCTTCATTCCGCACGAGCTCACCTGGTTCTTCGAACATGTCGAAGAACCGACGCAGGCCCCGCGATTCCACAAGATCGGATATCTTGGGGAACTGCACGGCATCATCGAGGGACTATCCTGAGACCTTCATTGTACCGGTTTCGCCCGTGGCGGGAACAATGACGGACCTTGGTCGGCGGGCTTGTCCTGCTGCTGCGTGGCCGGCGGATTGGGATCGATCAGGATCTCATAGGGTGCGCCGAGGCCGCGGCGGCGGGTAACACGGGAATAATAAGGCTTGATCAGCCATGTCGTGTCTTCATTGACGGTGACGTCGGCGGTCATGCCGTCCTCGTCGGTGCCGAAGAAGGATTCATCATCGTTCGAGGAAAGATCGAAGATCGCCATGAAGGCATATTTGCTTTTCGAGCTGAAGGTGACGCGGACGTGCTGGCCCTTCTTCAGCGGCAGCGTATAGACCTTGCCCTTGCCGAATTTCGTCCAGCCGGTCAGCTTCTCCAGCACGGCGGGAAAGCCAAGCTTTTCCACGGTCTCGCCACGGTCGAGTTGCGGAAACTGGAGCTGCGGCTCCTCACCCCTCGGGCTGTCGTTGCTCTGGGTCGCCTGCGCATGGGCGACCTGACCGACCGGCAGAGCGAAGGCAAGCAGGGAAAAAGCAAGAACCAGACGTCTCATGGCCGCACCAATGCGCTGCGCATCGCCTCCACCTCTTTCCGGCAATAGCAGCCTTCGATGTGATCGTTGACGAGGCCCATGGCCTGCATGAAAGCGTAGACCGTGGTCGGGCCGACGAAGGTCCAGCCGCGCTTTTTCAAATCCTTCGAGATCCGCACGGAGACTGGCGTCGTCGGATTGGCGGCGATGGTCGCATAGTCGACCAAGACGGGGCGCTCCTCGGCCGTCGGCTCGAAACCCCAGAAATAGCGGGCGAGCGAGCCGAATTCGGCGCGCAGCTCGATGGCGCGGCGGGCATTGTTGATGGTGGAGACGATCTTTCCACGATGGCGGATGATGCCGGCATCGACGAGGCAGCGCTCGATATCGGCATCGCCGAACGTCGCCACCTTGTCGAAATCGAAACCGGCGAAGGCGGCGCGGAAATTCTCGCGCTTGCGCAGGATCGTCAGCCAGGAGAGGCCGGACTGGAAACCCTCCAGGCAGATCTTTTCGAACAGCCTGATATCGTCGATGACAGGGCGGCCCCATTCCTGGTCATGATAGAGCAGATATTCCGGCAGATTGCCGTGCCAATGGCAGCGGTCCTTACCGTCCTCACCGGTGATGATGCCCGTTCCGGCCATATTCGTGCTTCGTCCCCTATTTCAGAGCGTGATCGCGAAAACAGCTAAACAGCTATCGGATAAGATCAGGCCAATCAAATGCTTAAGATCGAGAGGACAATTTGAAGGCAAATCATCTCGATTCACGGTTTACCATTTGCAAACCGTCTTTCCAAACCAAGTCGTAACCCTGACAAAAGGTTTATCGGTTTCGCGGCATTTTAATGAACAGCCATTTACCATTCGCTGGCGCGCAAATGTCACCATATTCGGGACCGGGCGCAATTACGCCCATCCTCGGCCCATTTGTAGAGAGTTTGTCCGATGATGAGACAACGCATTTTATTTGCCGCGGGCGCATTGAGCCTGCTTTCATCCAGCGCCTTCGCCGATGATCGCTACCAGTCCCGCCCGCCCGTGATCGTCAGCCCTGACCTCACCGCCCCCTGGGTGATGCAGCTCGGCGGCGGCAATGTGCAGCCGGCCGTCTATCCCGTTCGCCCGGCGGCGCGGCAGGCGGCCAATCCGCAGGCGCAGCGCGCAATCCAGCCGCGCGGCCTGTTCGCACGCCCCGCCGTGCAGCAGGTCGCAGTCGTCAGGCCGCAATATCCGGCAATCCGTGGCCAGCTCGATCCGCAATTCCTGCCGCAGGTGGTCGATTACCAGACCAAGGAAAAGCCGGGCACCATCGTCATCGACACCAACAATCGCTTCCTCTATCTGGTGATGGACGGCGGTCAGGCACGACGCTATGGCGTCGGCGTCGGCAAGCCCGGTTTCGAATGGGCTGGCGCCCATACCGTCACCCGTAAGCAGGAATGGCCGGACTGGACACCGCCGCGCGAAATGGTGGTGCGCGAAGCCGCCAAGGGTCACTATCTGCCGGCGCGCATGGATGGCGGCGAAGCCAATCCGCTCGGCGCCCGCGCCATGTATCTCGGCTCCACCCTCTACCGCATCCACGGCACCAATGCTCCCTGGAGCATCGGCAGCGCCGTGTCCTCCGGCTGCATCCGCCTGCGCAATGAAGATGTCATCGACCTCTACAACCGCGTGAAGGTCGGGACGCGGGTCATCGTCATGTGACGGGCAACAAGATTGCTGCGCACGGCACTGGTCGGGCGCGGCAATGCTATTGCCGGATTGCTATAACCCGATAGTAATAAGCTGGCCCTCGTCAGAATAGACAGCCGCTCCAGCGGCTCGGTCTTTATCATACGCAATTTGATCTTGATCCTCTCCCGCGTTTCGCTAGTTTCTTGGCTGGTAAACGGAGAGGGGAATCACGGATGAAATCAATACTACCGGTCGTGGCGGCGGCGGGCATCGCCGTGTCGTGTCTCACGGCGGCGTCTGATGCCGCGGCCTTCACAGCCTCTGCGCCTCATGTCGCGCAGGCGCTGCCCAGCAATGTGATCCGCGTATCGACCACACCGCAGGGACAGGTCAAGCCGCAGTTTCAGCGGCGGGTCGTGCGGTTGGTAACCAATGAGGCGCCGGGGACGGTCATCGTCGATACGAACAACAAATTTCTCTATCTCGTCGAGGGCAGCAATCGGGCGCGGCGCTACGGCATCGGCGTCGGTCGCGACGGCTTTGGATGGTCAGGGGTCGTCAAGGTCGGCCGCAAGGCGGAATGGCCTGGCTGGACGCCACCGCCGGAAATGATCGCTCGCGAGGCCAAGAAGGGTCATAAGCTGCCCGCCTATCAGGAAGGCGGCGAGGACAATCCGCTCGGCGCCCGCGCCATGTATCTCTATCGCAACGGCAACGACACGGCGTTTCGCATTCACGGCACCAACCAGCCCTGGAGCATCGGGCTCAACATGTCGTCCGGCTGCATCCGCATGATGAACAAGGACGTCACCGATCTTTACGAGCGCGTGCCCATCGGCACCAAGGTCATCGTCGTCGGCCCCGGCAACAAGCAGGGCGAAGTCAGCTACGAGGATCGCGGCGTCGACATTCTGCGGACGATGTTCGGCGGGTAGTTAAGCGACGGAGTGGCCGCATACCAGTGCGGCCACTCCACTGTTGCGCAGGTGTAACATTCCCAAACTTATCGCCTCAGAGGGCGGCGAAATGGTCGTTCCCTTTCAGTCTGATGTCAGTTTTCGCGCCTAAGCCGAGGCAAGCCACAGCGCGCCGCAATAGAACTGTCACAGAAGCACGCTTAGATGGCGGCATTCGCATCCGGGGGCTTCATATGCGTCGTGCATTTCGCATCAAACAGCCGGCTGTTGCCGCGCTTGCGCTTTCAGCTTTTGTCTTCGCCGCCAATTCTGCTTCGGCGGAAATGCAGTTTTCAGCCTATGGGGGTATCCAGGGCGCGACCGGCAGCAACGTCAAGACGTCGGACGGCGCCAATTTCGATCCCGACTGGTCGGGAAAATCCTTCAAGATGCCACCCTATTTCGGCTTTCGCGGCATCTTCTGGCTCGACGATTTCAACAAGTCGAACTGGGGTATCTCGCTCGACTACACCCACGCCAAGGTCTACGGCAATCTCGGCAATACGCCCGGCTGGTCGCATTTCGAGTTCACCGACGGCCTGAACATGCTGACGCTGAATGCGCTCTATCGTTTCCAGGATCCGGGCCGCAAATGGACGCCCTATGTCGGCCTCGGCGCCGGCATCAACGTGCCGCATGTCGAAGTCACCCGCGCCTCCGGCCGGACCTTCGATTACCAGTTCGGCGGAGCCTCACTGCAGGCGCAGGCGGGCGTCAGCTACCAGATCAGCCAGCACTGGGCGACCTTCGTCGAATACAAGGGCAATTACAATTTCGTCGACAATGTCTCGATCGACAGCGGCGATACGCTGAAGACCAAGGTCTTCACCAACGCCATCAATTTCGGTGTGTCGTTCAATTTTTGATGTGAACGGACGGAGCATTGTCGCCCCAGGGCCGGTTCCGGCTCTGGGGTTCCTGTGCTAAGCAATAGCCCATGAGCTTTTCCTATTACCAATGCGACTGGATCCATCCGGAAAACGATGAACCGGTCATGATCTACTACGAAGTGGACGACGCGGGCGTCGTTCCCCGGCTGATCGACGTGTTCGCCGATGGACGCCGGCAATGCATGTCCGTCACTGACTTTTCCGGGCAGAAATACAAGACGGCCAGCATCACCAGCCTGGTGGAAGGCTCATTCTATGACGGTGTCGCCGGCCTACTCGACGGCACCTTCTTCGAAGAGGGACAGGACCGGATCAGTCTGACCGCCATCGGCGCAGAGATCTTCGAGATGGAATGGCAGTCGCATCGGCCGTCTTCGTCTCACTGAAAATTCTAGGCCGCCGTTAGCTCCAGACCTTTCAGTTTCGCTGGCATCTCGCCGCCATAGGCCCAGTCCAGCAATTCGACCGTGTGCAGGATCGGTATGCCCGTTCCCGTCGCGATCTGCGTGATGCAACCGATATTACCGGTGGCGATCACATCGGCCTTCGTCGCCTCGAGGTTCCTGACCTTGCGCGCCTTCAACTCGGCGGAGATTTCCGACTGCATGATGTTGTAAGTGCCGGCCGAGCCGCAGCAGAGATGCCCTTCCGCCGGCTCGCGCACGGTGAAGCCCGCCGTCTTCAACAGCAGTTTCGGCGCCATGGTGATCTTCTGGCCATGCTGCAGCGAACAGGCGGAATGATAGGCGACGGTGATGCCACGCGGCATATGCGTGGGCAGGTCGAGACCGGAGAGATATTCGGTGATGTCCTTGGCAAGCGCCGAAATCTTTGCGGCCTTGTCCGCATAGGCCGGATCGAGGCGCAGCTTGTGGCCATAATCCTTGATCGTCGTGCCGCAGCCGGAGGTCGTCACGATGATGGCGTCGAGCCCGCCGGCCTCGACCTCGCGCATCCAGACATCGACATTAGCGCGCACACTCGCCAGTGCCTGCTCCTCGCGGCCCATATGATGCACCAGCGAGCCGCAGCAGCTCTCGCCTTGCGGCACCACCACTTCGACGCCCAGGCGAGTCAGCAGCCGGATGGTTGCCTCGTTGATGGCGGGATCGAGCACCGGCTGGGCGCATCCAGTCAGGATCGCCACCCGCCCGCGTCGTTCCGCTTGCGGCTGATGTCGCCCGGGCTTGGCAAAGGATGACGGCGCCGGGATGGATCGCGGCGCGAGATCGAGCATGGCGGCGAAGGGTTTCAGGGCCGGAATGCGTCTCATCAGACCCTTGAATGGCCGGGCCAGGCGCGCAAGGTTGAGCGCCAGACGGAAACGGCCGGGATAGGGCAGCACCGCCGCCAGCGTGTTGCGCGTCAGCCGGTCGAGCAAGGGCCGCTTGTAGGTTTCCTCGATATGAGCGCGGGCGTGGTCGATCAGATGCATGTAATCGACGCCGGAGGGACAGGTGGTGACGCAGGCGAGGCAGGACAGACAGCGGTCGATATGCGTCACCACTTCCGCGTCGGCCGCCCGGCCGTTTTCCAGCATATCCTTGATCAGATAGATGCGGCCGCGCGGGCTATCGAGCTCGTTGCCAAGCGTCACATAGGTCGGACAGGTGGCGGTGCAGAAGCCGCAATGCACGCATTTGCGCAGGATCGCCTCGGATTCGGCCACATGCGGATCGGCAAGCTGAGCAAGGGTGAAATTGGTTTGCATCAGGCAGTTTTCCCCATCACGTCATCTTCCCCGGATTAAAGATCCCGACAGGATCGAACTTTTCCTTCACGCGCGCAGACAACAGCGCCACGGCATCCGGTTGCGGCTGGAAAGCCGATGTCGTCGCGCGGGCGGCAGGCGTGGCGCGCAGCAAGGTCGCATGGCCGCCGCCAAGGGCGTGGATATAGCGGCGGACGAGATCACCTTCCGGCTCCGATTCCATCCGCATCCAGACAAGGCCGCCCTGCCAGTCGTAATAGGCATCGACGCCGGCATCGAGACGAAGGGCGGCGACGAGCTGATGACCGATGCTGGGGGCGACGGAAACGCGCCAGACAGGGCGCATCGTGCCGTCCGCATAGGGCTTCACGTCGCGGATCTCGCGCCAGAGCCTGCGGCTGTCCGCCTCGGCGAGCCGCGTAACCGAGCCGAGACGGCCCATGGCGGCAGCCAGTTTTTCGGCCCTGACCGAGACCGAACCTGAGAGGCCCTCGATGCGCAGCACGGTCGCCTCGCCTTCTGGCAGCTTGCCGTCGAGAAAGGTCCAGCGGACGGTCAAAGGCAGATGCGCGGCGCCCGATATGTCGAGCGGCAGCGCCATCACCGCCGCCATGGCATTTGCCGCCTCGGCGTCGTTCAGGCCGGAAACGACGATCGTCTCCTCGGTCTTCGGTCGTGGCGGCACGCGGAAAGTAACTTCAGTGAGGAGGCCGAGCGTACCGTGCGAACCGGCCATCAGCTTGACCAGATCGAGACCGGTGACGTTCTTCATCACCCGCCCGCCGGCCTTGACGATCTCACCCTTGCCGTTGACGAAACGGACGCCGAGCAGGCTGTCGCGGGCAGCACCGCTGATGAAACGGCGAGGACCGGAGACATTGGCGGCAAAGACGCCGCCGATCGTCGGCTCGCCCTTGGTGGCCAGCAATGGCCGGTGATCCATCGGCTCGAAGGCCATCATCTGGCCGCTCTCGGCGAGCGCCGCCTCGACTTCGGCAACGGGCGTTCCCGCCCGTACGGTCATCACCATCTCGCCCGGATTATAGGCGACGATGCCGGTCAGTCCCTGCGAACACAATGTCGCGTCAGTGGCGACGGCATTGCCGAAGCCGGCGCGCGTGTTGCCGCCGATGACCGCCAGAGCCGCACCCCGGGTCGCATGGTCGCGGATGATGGCTGCGGCCTCATCTTCCGTCTTCGGCAGAAATTTGCTCATGCTGCGTTACGTCCGTCCAGCGGGAAGACCTTGGAGGGGTTCAGGATCCAGCCAGGATCGAAGGCGGCGCGCACCGACATCATCTGGGCGAGATCGACCTCCGCATATTGATGCCGCATCAGATCGCGCTTTTCGATGCCGACACCGTGTTCCCCCGTCAGGCAGCCACCGGCGTCGACACAGAGCCGGAGGATATCGTTGCCCGCCGCTTCGGCCTTGGCCGCATCCTCGGGATCATTGGCGTTGAACAGGATCAGCGGATGCATGTTGCCGTCGCCAGCATGGAAGACATTGGCAACGCGCAGGCCGTAATGGTCGACGATCTCAGTTGTCTTCTGCAGGACATAGGAGAGCTGGCTGAGCGGCACGGTGCCATCCATGCAGATATAGTCGGCGATGCGGCCGGTGGCGCCGAAGGCGGACTTACGGCCCTTCCAGATCAGCGCCGCCTCGGTGGCAGACTGGCATTCGCGCACGGTCTTGACCTTGTGAGTGCGGGCGATGTCGACAATGCTTTTCAGCATGTCGTCCATCTCCGCTTCCGAGCCCTCGACCTCGACGATCAGCAGCGCGCCGACATCGAGGGGATAGCCGGCATGGGCAAAGGCTTCGCAGATCTCGATCGCCTGCTTGTCCATGAATTCGATGGCGACAGGTACGATGCCGGCGGCGATGATATCGGCCACGCAGGCGCCAGCCTGTTCCGACGTATCGAAGCCGAACAGTACGGGCCGCGCGCCTTCCGGTTTGGCGATCAGCCGCACCGTCGCTTCCGTGACGATGCCGAGCTGCCCCTCCGAGCCGCAGACAAGGCCGAGCAGGTCATAACCCGCCGCATCCAGCGCCTTGCCGCCGAGATCGATTACCGTTCCGTCGGTCAGCACCAGCTTGACGCCGAGCAGATTGTTGGTGGTGACACCGTATTTCAGGCAATGGGCGCCGCCGGAGTTCATGCCGATATTGCCACCGATGGTGCAGGCAAGCTGCGAACTCGGATCAGGCGCATAGAAGAAACCGTCTGCCGAGACGTTTTCGGAAATATTCAGATTGGTGACGCCGGCCTGCACCGTTGCTGTGCGATTGGCGAAATCGACGTCGAGAATGCGGTTCATCTTGGAAAGGCCGAGCACTACGGCATCTTCCTGCGGAATGGCGCCGCCGGAAAGCGAGGTGCCGGCGCCACGCGGCACGACGGGAATGCCGTAGCGATGACAGTATTTCATCACGGCGGCGACCTCGGCTGTCGAGCGCGGCAGGGCGACGGCAAGCGGCATGCGGCGATAGGAGACGAAGGCATCGGTCTCGAAGGGCATCAGCTCGCGTGGCTCGTGGATCAGGCATTCAGGGGCAAGAAGATCGGCAAGATCGGCCACGATCTCGCTACGGCGGGCAAGCACATCCGCGCGCGGCGCCAGAAATGAAATGGCCTCGGCCATGGCGTTCTCCTCCTGCATCCAAATCGGGATACAGCCTCTTTTTAACGCCATATCACGGTTATCACTTTCCCGAAATCGGCGCAAATGATAAGCATTTATGCCAAAACGGGAACAAGTTACACCATGACCAACCTCGGAGACCTCGAAATCTTCGCCAGCGTCGTCGCGACGGGCAGCATGTCGCTCGCCGGTCGGGCGCTCGGCTTCTCGCCGGCGGTCATTTCCAAGCGCATCAAGCGGCTGGAGGACAGGCTCGGCACGCGGCTCCTGCAGCGCACGACGCGGCAGATTTCGCTGACGGAGGCAGGCCAGGGCTTTTACGACCGGGTGCTCGCCATCCTTGCGGGGCTGGAGGAGGCGGAAGCTTACATCGCCGGCCGCTCGGCGCAAATGCAGGGCACGTTGAAAATCTCCGCCCCCACCTCCTTCGGCCGTCTGCACATCGCTCCGCATCTGAAAACCTTTATGCAGTCGCATCCGGACCTGGCGATCAATCTCATCCTGACTGACGAGTTCACCGATATTGTCGGCGGCGGCTATGATCTTGCCATCCGCATTGCCGAGCTTACCGATTCCAGCCTCGTTGCGCGGCGTCTGGCGCCAGTACGTCGCCTGCTCTGCGCTTCGCCCGCCTATGTCGCCACCCATGGCATGCCCGAGAATATCGACGACCTGCGCCGCCACATATGCCTGCCGGCGCATAATCACGATCCGTGGCGGCTGGATGGGCCGAAGGGTGCGCTGACCTTCCGGCCGGAGGGCATGCTGATCACCAATTCCAGCGAGGTGATCCGCGAGGCCGTCATCGCCGGCCTCGGCATCGCGCTGCGCTCCACCTGGGACATCGGCCCGGAACTAAAGGACGGCCGCCTGGTGCAGGTGCTGCCTGCCTATGAGGGCTCGCACAACGTCACGCTCTCGGCCGTCTACCCCAGCCGCCAGTTCCTGCCGGCGAAGGTTCGGGTCTTCATCGATTTCCTGGCGGAACTTTATGGGCCGGTGCCCTATTGGGAGCGATAGGGTTCCGCTACCGCGCCAAGTCGAGAAAGGCCGACGCCACCATGGCGTCGATGTCGGCCGGCACGGGGATGACGCAGGCTTCCTTGCCAAGCCCACCCTTCCCGACCCGCTCCAGGCAGCGGGCTTGTAGCGCAAAGCCGAGATCCATGGATTCGACGGTATTCCCCAGGGGACGCGGGCCGGCGAGGTTGGCCATGTGGCCGGCACCGAGGATGTGGAAAGCGCGTCCGTCCCGCATGCGAATGGTCTCGATATGCTCGACCTCGTAGCGATCGACGCCGGCAACCTCCGGGCTGTTCCGGAAAGCTTCGACATCGATCTCGAGCGGGAAATGGCCGCCATTCATCAGGATCGCGCCGTCCTTGATCAGCGGCAGATCGGTTGCGGTTATGATCGCAGGATAGCCCGTGACGGTGATCAGGATATCGGCGGAGCGGATCCCCTCGTCACGCAGCGGCGTGCCAAAGCCATCGAGATGCGCCTCGAGTGTCGTCACCGGGTCGATATCGACCACGCTGACAGCGGAAAATGCATTGCGGAAGCAGGCGGCCGTTCCCTTGCCGCAAGCGCCGTAGCCGAAGACGGCGACGCGCTTGCCGTTGGTCGAACGGTTGGTGAAGCGCAGATAGCTCTCGAACAGGCTCTGGCCGACGCCATGCTTGTTTTCGGCGAATTGCTTGATCGGGCTGTCATTGATGACAAGGATCGGCATGGCCAGCTTGTCGCGCATCGGCAGCAGTCGCGTCCGACCCGATGTTGTCTCCTCGGTACCCCCTAAGAGGTTCGCATAGGGGCGCTCGGCGGCGCGCGCGAAGAGATCGCCGCCATTGTCGAGCAGCAGGTCCGGCTTCTCCGCGAGAATGGCGTCGAGGCTGGCACCATGCTCGTCCGCGTCGGTGGTCTGGGTGGCAAAGACGGTCACGCCCTGCGCACGGAGATAGCCCACGGTTTCCGGCTGGGTGCTGTTGAGATTACCGGTGCAGACAAGGCGGGCGCCGCCGGCGCGCAATGTCATCAACAATGCCACCGTCTTCGGCTCGAGATGAATGCCGGTCCCGATCGTCAGGCCGGCGAAAGGTCGAGTCTCGCGGAATTCCGCCGCCGTGGCCGCAAGCAGCCGGCAGCTCCGGCCAACCCAGTCGATACGGGAAAGAGAGGAAGGCTGGTCCATCATGCGCTCCTGGCACCGGTCTGTCGTGTTTCGATCTCTCACGGAGAATGGCAGACTGTCGATGGACATTGGAATGAACGATAGGGCAGAAAATCTGCCATGCTCGTTTGCCGGTATTCTTAGGTCTCGCCGGGACCGTCAGGCACGGACAGCCCCTGCCTCACCAGCCATTCCACCAATCCCACAAGCGCCGCATCTTTCGCATCGCTGCTTCGGATGCTGAGGCTGTATCCCGCCGGTCTACGGATAAAGCCATAGGGTGCTATCAGACTACCACGATCGATATCCTCGCCAACGGCCGTGCGTGGGGCGATGGCAACACCGACACCGGAGCGGGCGGCACCGATCGCCAGAAGCAGGTCTTCGAACTCACGATTACGGGCGAAACGGATGGGTGCCCGGCCGCTTTCGGCAAACCAATCGTCCCAGAGACGCGGCGTAGAACGGCTTGTCAGGGCGACAGCGCCGGCAAGGGCTTCCGCGCCAGCCGCGAGACTGATGTGTGCGGCAAGGTCGGGCGTCGCCACCGGGCCGAACTCATCCTCCATGAAACGAATGGCGGTGATGTCCGGCGCCGGCCGATATTCGCCGCCCATGATCACCGCGTCGAGACCGGGATGGCGCGCCAGCGGCTCAACCGTCGTCATCGGGATGATGTCTATATCCACATAGGGAAGGGACGCCTGCAGATCGGCGACACGCGGCATCAGCCACCAGACGGCGAAGGCGGAAGGGACGCCAAGACGAATGGTGCGCCGATCATCCGCCGTCAGCGCGCTCGAAGCCCGCGTCAGAATACCGAAGGCGACGCCGACGGACTCGGCAAAGGCCCTGCCCTTCTCCGTCAGCACCAGGCGGCGACCATCACGCTGGAACAAGGCAACGCCGAAATGGCTCTCCAAGATGGCAAGCTGTTGACGCACGGCACCGCGCACGACACCGAGTTCGTCCGCCGCCTGCAATATGCTACCACGACGAGCAACGGCATCGAAGGCGCGTAGCGCGTTCAGCGGCGGAAGGCGTTGTGGCGAGGAGTGTTCGAACATAACGAAGATTTATCTTGTTTCTCAGCATGATAGGAAGAGCCGACGAGCAATTGCACCATCTGCGGCATGTAAACTGCATCCGATGTCGCTTACAGCACAGTCACTGGCGAATATCAGAGGCCGAATCAGTTCGTTTTTTTCTACTGAACACTCAATAAAGGTGTGGGGAAGCACCATATGAATTCATAGGCAATGCATAATTTTTCCACACAATGCTAATATGTATTCGATTCTCAACTCAAGCTCTTTATGGTGATCCGACCCTTGGCCATTCTTACCCGTATTGCAAATGATGTGCAGCTCATGTTTCGGCGCCCGCCGCGACAGCAATATGCCGCGCTCTGCTATCGGGTGAAGAAGAAGACGGGCGAGCTGGAAGTGCTGTTGCTGACCAGCCGCGACACCGGCCGCTGGGTCATTCCCAAGGGCTGGCCGATGCCGGGCAAGCTGTCGCATGAAGTGGCGGCCCGCGAGGCCTACGAAGAGGCCGGCGTGCATGGAACTGTGGAAACCGAACCGCTGGGCGCATTCAACTACGACAAGGTTCTGAAGGACGGCATCCAGGTGGCCTGCCGGGTTCAGGTCTATGCGCTTGAGGTCAGCAACCTCGCCAAGAACTTCAAGGAAAAGGGCGAGCGCTCGATCGAGTGGGCGTCCTGCGATGAAGCTGCCAAGCGCGTCCGCGAACCGGAACTGCGCGACATCATCCTTGCTTTCCAGCAACGGATGACGGCAATGCCTGCCACAGCGCAGTCAAAGTAAGCTGCTAGATATTCCCAACACATAAATTGTGCCGGAACGATCGTTGGGCATTGCCCGACGCGCTGTGCAGCGTAAAACTACACGTTTCGATTCAGAGAATGGCATGCCCGAAGACCGACCGGTAACACTGACAAAACGGACGCTAGACAAGGATCTCGACAAACTCACCTATGTCGAGGATGCGGCAAACCATGTCACGAAGCGGCTGATTGCTCCCGGTCTTGGCCTGATCTTCCTTGGCCTCGCCATGTTCGTTGCCGGCATTTATGTGCTGGACCGGCCCGGCGCAACGCTGGTCATCGCCGCCGTGGCACTAGCCGGCTACATGGCCATGAATATCGGCGCGAAGGACGTCGCCAACAATGTCGGCGCGGCGGTCGGTGCCCGCGCCATCACCATGACGCAGGCCCTGGTCATGGCCGCCATCTTCGAAATTCTCGGCGCCACGATCGCCGGCGGCCCCGTTATCAAAACCGTTTCGACCCATATCGTCGATACCGACCGGATCATCAATAGCGGCAAGCTCGCCTGGCTGATGATGGCGGCGCTGCTATCGGCCGCGCTCTGGATCAATTTCGCCACCTGGCTGAAAGCACCGGTATCGACCACGCATGCCATTGTCGGTGCCGTGGTGGGCGCGGGTACCGCCGCCGTCGGGCCTGATATGGTCAACTGGCATGTGCTGGCGGCGATCTCGGCCGGCTGGGTGGTGACACCCTTTCTGGGTGGCACGATCGCCGCCGGCATGCTGTTCTTCATCAAGACCTTCATCATCTATCGCAGCGACAAGATCGCGGCGGCGAAGTACTGGATCCCCATTCTCATCGGCCTGATGGCCGGCGCCTTTACCGCCTATCTTGTCCTGCAGCTCGCGCCCAGGGACACGGTCGCCGGCCTTCCGACGCTTGCGATCGGCATCGGCGTCGGTCTGATGACGTGGTTTGGCGCAAGACCGTTGGTAGCAGCGCAGTCCGTCGGGCTGGAAAACAAGAACAGCGCATTGCGCAAGCTTTTCCGTCTGCCGCTGATCTGTTCGGCGGCGCTGATGTCCTTTGCGCATGGAGCCAATGACATTGCCAACGCCATCGGCCCGTTGGCGGCGATCGTGCGCAGCGTCCGCCAGGGCGACAACCTCAGCATCGTCGCCGGCGCCACCGGCCAGACCGTGCCCTTCTGGGTCGTGCTGATCGGCGGCTGCGGCATTTCCGTCGGTATCCTGCTTTACGGCCCGCGCCTGATCCGCCTCATCGGCTCGCAGATCACCAAGCTCAACCCGATGCGCGCCTATTGCGTGGCACTGTCGGCGGCGCTCACCGTCATCGTCGCCTCCTGGTTCGGCCTGCCCGTCAGCTCTACCCATATTGCCGTCGGCGCGGTCTTCGGCGTGGGCTTCTTCCGCGAATGGTACACCAGCCGCTCGAGACGGCGACTGGACTACATGCGACAGAAGGCCGAAGCCTCCGGAATTGTCTGGAGCGACATGGAAGAGGCCGACGAACATAATCCCGACGAAATCCATCGCCGGCGCCTCGTGCGCCGCTCACATTTCATGACCATCATCGCCGCCTGGGCCATTACCGTGCCGGTTTCGGCCCTGCTTGCAGCCACGGTATATTGGGCTATGGTCGCGCTCTTCATTTAAGAGGTTACCCATGCGCGCCAATTTCCGCATGCAGCGGCTGTTCGTGGTTTCGGATATCAAGGCAAATGCCGGCATCGAAGCCGATCAGGAACAATTCAACTATCTCGCCAATGTGCTGCGCATGGAGGACGGCGCGGAGCTGTTGATCTTCAACGGCCGCGACGGCGAGTGGAAAGCACGCATCTCCTTTCCCTCGCGCAAGCGTATCCTGATGACGCCGATCGAGGAGACACGGCTGCAGCCTGCCCCTTCCGACCTCCACTATCTCTTCGCGCCTCTGAAGGTCGGAAGGCTCGACTATCTCGTGCAGAAAGCGGTGGAGATGGGCGCCGGCCTCCTGCAACCGGTCATGACTCAGCATGTACAGGGCAAGATCACCAATCTCGACAAGGTCAGGGCCAATGTCATCGAGGCGGCCGAGCAATGCGGCATTCTCGACATTCCCGATGTCGCCGAACCGGTCAAACTTGCCGATCTCCTCGAGCGCTGGCCGAGGGAGCGCCGCATCATCTATTGCGACGAGGGCGACGCCGGGCAAAACCCACTGCCGCTTCTGGCAAAGATCACGGAGAAGCATCTGGCATTGCTGGTCGGCCCGGAGGGTGGCTTCTCGGAAGAGGAACGCGCGCTGCTGCGCAGCCTCGATTTCGTGACCGCCATTCCGCTCGGCCCGCGCATCTTGCGCGCCGACACGGCGGCGGTGGCAGCCATGGCGGTTATCCAGGCGGCGATCGGGGACTGGAATTAGGTTCATGCAAACAGGGCCGCTATCCGGTCCGCACTGGTTTTCAGCCCGATAATGCGAGAGCGGTCGTGATAATCAGCACTCCGGCCAACGAGATGTTCACGATACGTGAAATGACCGGGTTCTGAAGGAAACGAGACAGTGAAGATCCGACGAGGAGCCAGCACAGATGAATGATGACGATCATCAAGCTGAGCAGGATGATCTTGATCGCCGCATCAAGCATGCCCTGGTCCTTGAAAAGGCTTACCCCGGCGAAGACTGCGGCGATCGCGAAATATGCCTTGGGGTTGGCGACCGCCAGCAGAAAGCCGCCAGTGAATGCGGGTCTGGCGACCTGGTCGCTGCCGCGCCTAAGAGGCGGCGCTGTCGCGATCCTGAAGGCCAGATAGGCAATGTAAAGGGTGGAAACGACGGTAAGCGCCAAGGCGCCATGCGGCACCGACAGTAGAACCGTGACGACGCCGACCGCTACCGCCAGCAACACGACGATCGTCCCGGCGATTAGACCGAACACATAGCTGGACGACCGGCGGAAACCGTAGGCTGCGCCGACCGCGGTGGCACTGATGGTGGATGGACCTGGACTGCCCATAATGACCAGAGATGCCAGAAGCAATGTCAGGATCGGATAAGATCCAGCCTGTTCAAACATCGATGTGCCCTTTCCATCAATGAAAAGGCAAGACTATCCTTGAATGACCGCAGGCGTCTTGAACGCTTGTGCAAGCACGTCCGGCATCAGCAGTTACGCTCCCCGCGTGCCTGGCGGACGCACGATCCTATTTTTTTGAACGGCTCTTGAAAGAAATTCACTTGCACCGTACCTCAATTCGCTGCAATCACCCTTCCAATCGGCCCGCGTCTTGCGCGGGCTTCTTTCCGAGATCAAGGTAATACCATGGCGCGCGATACCACCGACCAGACCCCGCTCTCCTCGGTCTCGGACATGACGGCCTATCTGGCCGACGGCAACAAGCCCAAGGAGCAGTTCCGCATCGGCACGGAGCACGAGAAATTCGTGTTCTTCCGCGCCGACAACAGCCCTGTGCCCTATGCCGGCGACGCCAGCATTTCTGCGCTCCTGAAGGGCTTGCAGGCGAAGTCCGGCTGGGATCCGATCCTAGACCGTGACAACATCATTGGACTCGCTGAACCCACAGGCATGGGCGCCATCTCGATCGAGCCTGGCGGCCAGTTCGAACTCTCGGGCGCGCCGCTCGAAACCATTCACCAGACCTGTAAGGAATCGAACCAGCATCTGGCGACGCTGCGCGAGATCGCAGAGCCGATGGGCATCCGCTTCCTCGGCATCGGCGGCAGTCCGAAATGGACACTCGCCGAGACGCCGCGCATGCCGAAATCGCGTTACGACATCATGAGCCGCTACATGCCGAAGGTCGGCACTGAAGGCCTCGACATGATGTACCGCACCTGCACGATCCAGGTGAACCTCGACTTCTCCTCGGAAGAGGACATGCGCCGCAAGATGCGCGTATCGATGAAGCTGCAATCGCTGGCGACGGCGCTGTTTGCCTCCTCGCCCTTCACCGAGGGCAAGCCGAACGGCCTTTCTTCCTGGCGCGGCGAGATCTGGCGCGATACCGACAACCGCCGCGGCGGCCTGCTCGACTTCACCTTCCGCGACGACTTCGGCTTCCATGACTATGTCGAATGGGCGCTCGACGTTCCCATGTATTTCGTCGTTCGCGACGGTCGCTATCATGACTGCACCCACGTCACCTTCCGCCAGTTCATGAACGGCGCGTTGAAGGGCGAGATCGCCGAGTGGGAACCGACCATGGGCGACTGGACCAACCATCTCTCCACGCTGTTCCCCGACGTGCGTCTCAAGCGCTTCCTGGAAATGCGCGGTGCCGACGGCGGCCCGTGGCGGCGCATCTGTGCCCTGCCGGCCTTCTGGGTCGGCCTGCTTTATGACGACGCGGCTCTTGCCGCCGCCGACGAACTGACCAAGGACTGGACCTTCGAAGAGGTCAACGCGCTGCGCGATATCGTGCCCGTGCAGGGGCTGAAGGCCGCGATCAAGGGCCATGGCCTGTTCGACGTGGCCCGCGATGTCATCGGCATTTCCCGCAGCGGCCTGAAGAGCCGCGCGCGGCTGAACGGCGACGGCCAGGACGAAAGCGTGTTCCTGGCGCCACTCGAAGAAGTGCTCGCCAAGAAGGGCACGCTTTCCGACGATCTGCTGATGCTCTATCACGGTCGCTGGAACCAGTCGGTCGAACCGGTCTTCGAGGAATATCAATACTGAGGACCGCTCCAATTCTGCGGTGACCGGTCGATAGAAACCGGTATGCGCCCTCTTTTTTCCCGCTATACTATCTGAATCAAGCGCCGCCTGATTCAGAAGCGGCCTCATTGCGGGGGAAGGAACTTCGATGCTGCCACTCTTCGACATGATGATGCAAGCACAGAACGGCGCAGCCACCGAGGCGATGGCCAAGCAATTCAACCTTGCGCAGGAGCAGGCGACCAAGGCAATGGCGGCGCTGATGCCCGCCTTTTCCTCCGGCTTCAAGCGTAGCGCGACCGACCCCTACAACTTCATGGGCGTGATGCAGGACATCACCTCCGGCAACTATGCCAAATATTTTGAGGACATGAGCAAGGCGTTCACGCCGCAGGGCATTGCCGACGGCAATAATGTGCTGGGGCGCTTGTTCGGTTCCAAGGAAGTATCCCGTGCCGTGGCCGCGCAAGCCGCGCAGATGACCGGCATCGGCCAGGACATCTACAAGCGCATGTTGCCCGTCATGGCCGACGCGCTGATGGGCGGCCTGTTCAAGGAAACCAGCGGCCAGATGCCTCAGATGGCCAATCCATTCCTCAATACGGCGATGGGCGAAATGATGCAGAACTGGCTGCAGAGCATCGGCTTTGCGCCCAAGCAGCAGCCGACGCCGCAGGCGAGCATCTTCGACAATCCCTTTACCCAGGCGATGGAACTGATGTTCGGCGCGCAGGCGGTCGAGCGCGAAAAGCCGGCGGCTACCAATCCCTTTCTCGACAATCCCTTCGCCAAGGCGTTTCAGGACATGATGCGCAACGTCTCGACGGCCCAGGAGCCGCCGAAGGAAGAGCCCAAAGCCAAGGCCGCCGCCCCCGGCGTCGACATGGCCGCCTATACCGAGATGTTCAACGCCATGTTCGACAGTGGTCTGGAAGTGCAGAAAAACTATCAGAAGAACATGGAAGCGATCTTCGACAGCTACAAGCCGGCGGAAGGTAAGCCCGCGCCGAAATAGACGTGACGTTTGGCCGATCTCGCGGGGGAAGACATGATCACAAAGTTTTTTCTGCAACGCAATCTTCGTTGGAAAAAGAGGGATGATGCGGAATTCGTCT
The DNA here is from genome assembly GCF_000696095.1 of Rhizobium rhizogenes NBRC 13257. Lineage (GTDB taxonomy): Bacteria > Pseudomonadota > Alphaproteobacteria > Rhizobiales > Rhizobiaceae > Rhizobium > Rhizobium rhizogenes. Next base: position 211,772 of record NZ_BAYX01000009.1, read on the forward strand.
ATACGGCTGCTGATCCACACGAAGGAACGCTGGTTATCCGGCCGAACGATTTTCCTGCAGAACCACTGTATACGCTCCTATGTGACTCAGTGCCGGTTGAGAGCTTCGATGATTGGCCTCCGTCCTGGCAAGTTGATTGAGTCCGTCCGAAGCTTATAAATTTTCCTCAATTGCCTCCGCGTGCCGCCGTTGGAGTTCCGTCATCGGTATCAAACGAAGTAAGCCGATGGCCAACATGCCGCTCCCTTATGGCGGTTGCAGCCGTGCGGTTGCGTATGCCGTCAGCCGAAATTCCGGCTTCACGGATTTGCATATGATTTACGCAAGAAGAGCACAAGATAAAGCAACGATACTAGTTTTCGTGCAAAACTCTTGACTTTTTCCCTGCGCAGACAACAATATTGATGAGGACAGGGAAATATACTCCAACATACTGACGGTCGCCTTTCCACCTGTGTCAGGTAATGGATTTTTAACCATGAAATTGGAGGGCAATATGGACAATTTCTTCATTACGAGAGACTTCGACTGGCAGATACGGCGATCGTCCAATATCGACAGGTTTCTTAATTTGCTCACCAGGCGGTTCGGATTTAACGCCAACACCGCCGAGATGATCGACCGATCGATCTACAAATTTACCGGCCTTAAATTTTCGCCGACCCGTTCGGGAATTTCCACGAATGTGGAGCAGAGAATGAACATGTACCATCTGGTTTCACAGGCACTTGCCTATGACATAGATGGAGATCTGGTCGAGGTTGGCTGCAATGAGGGCCAATCATCCGTGCTCATCACAAAAGTCATAAACAGCTTCAGTTCCGATAAGAAACTGCATGTTTATGATAGCTTCGAGGGGCTTCCGTCCGCACGAAGCGAAGACGGAAACTCCTACAAGAAAGGCGATCTGGCAACATCTCAGGATGTGCTGATCAATAATTTTGCCGCACATGGCCTGGAGCCGCCCGTCATCCACAAAGGATGGTTTGAGGACACGCTCTCACAGGGCCTGCCGGATAAGATATGCTTTGCGTATCTGGATGGCGATCTCTACGATTCAATATTGGTCAGCTTGAAGTATGTGTATCCTCGCCTGTCCAGAGGAGCCGTTTGTCTTATTGACGATTACTGCGATCCAAGCATCAACCCGGATGGCTGGAACCATTTGCCCGGCGTCAAAAAAGCCTGTGACGAATTCATGGCGGATAAGCCGGAGAAGATTTGCTACATCTATTCCGGCTCGTTCACACATGCATATTTCCGCAAGAGCCTGAATTAGACCGCGCCGACAGCTCCAATCGACGCGAGATCCCGATATTCTCCAGAAAAACCTCATCGTGACTGACCACCAGAAGAGCGCCATCATAAGCTCGCAATCCCGCCTCGACGGCGGCGATGGAATCGATATCGAGATGGTTTGTGGGTTCGTCGAGGATCAGCAGCGAAGGCGGTGTCGAGCCGCCGAGAACGCAGGCTAGGCCAGCGCGCAGCAATTGCCCGCCGCTGAGCGTGGAGACAAGTTGAAGTGCGGCATCTGCCCTGAACATGAAGCGGGCAAGGGCGGCGCGGCAGGCGTTTTCATCCGATTGCGGGTTTATCCGCCGGAAGTTATCGCGGATCGAGAGAGACGGATCGAGCAGGCTGACCCGCTGGTCGAGCATGGAAAACGTCGTCATGACACGCACCTTCCCCGTCCAGGGGTTAAGCTCTCCGGAGATCAGCGCCAGCAATGTCGTCTTGCCCGAACCATTCGCGCCGGTGACGGCGATCCGCTCCGGGCCTGTGATATCAAAGGAGAGATCGCGGATGATCGGTTGGTCCGGCCGATAGCCGGCGGTTACACTGTCGATCTTCAGGACGATCTTGTTGGCCGGCAGCCCGGTCGGCGGAAGCCTGACGGACAAAGGCTGGAGGATTTCGATACGACGGCGGGCGGCAGTGGCCTCCTCAAGCGCTTCCGTCCGCTGGCGTTCGGCAAGGCGTGCATTCTCGCCGCCCGTCATTTCGCTCCGTTCCTTCATCCCGCCCAGCAGGATACGCGGAATGCCACCCTTGGCGGCCTTCTTTTTGCCCATACGATCTTTTCGCGCCTGCCGCTCCACCGTCGCCTGCGCGGCGCGGACAACCTCGGCGACGCGCCTTTCGGCATCGGCAAGGTCGTGTTCCGCCGCTGCGAGTTCGAGTGCCTTGCGCTCGCGGTAGTGGCTCCAGTTGCCGCCATAGCGCGTGGCGCCGAGCGACGTCAGCTCGACGATGGCGTCTACCGTGTCGAGCAATGCCCGGTCATGGCTGACGACGATCGCGCCGCCGCGCCAGCTTGCGAGCAACGCGACCACAGCCTCCCTGCCCTCACGGTCCAGATTATTGGTCGGTTCGTCGAGAATAAGAAAATCGGGGTTGGTGAAAATCAGTGCGGCAAGGCCGGCGCGCGTGCGCTGGCCACCCGACAGCGCCGCAAGACGCGTCCAAGGTTCCGCATCGAGGCCGGCGCGGTCGAGAGCAGAAGCCAGACGCGTTTCCAGCAGCCAATCCGCCGACGATAGCTCATCAGTCGTCGCTTCACCCGCTTCGGCGCGGTGAAGAACCGCTAGTGCGTCCCGTATCTGGAAGAGATCGGCGATGGTTTCGTCAGGCTCAACCTGAACGCTCTGGCGGAGCACACCGATGCTGCCCGCAAAGGATATAGCCCCGGATTGCGGGGGCTGCTCGCCGGCAATGAGCTTCAAGAGCGTCGTCTTTCCGACGCCGTTGCGGCCGACAAGGCCGGTGCGCTCGGCGCCGAAACTCAGATCGAGATTGGAAAAAAGCGGCCGGCCGTCAGGCGTGGACCACGAAAGATTGGAAAGTGTGATGGATGCAGGCATGGATATGGAATTCCCCGGTAACAAGGCTGGAAGGCATTGTGATCGGGTTGAAATCCATTGCGGCACACATCCTGTTGGAATGACGGATGCCGATAATTTAAGCGACAACCATTTTCAGTTCAAGCCTACCTCGATAGTGTCGAGAAAGCTGAGGACACGGCTCTTTGAAAAGAAAAAACCCGGTGTCGGCACTGAGGCCGGACACCGGGCAAGAAGCAGGGCTTATTGGCTATCACCCTGCGGGGAAACGGCTGGCCGGCATCAGCGGCGAATGCTGTCGAGGCCGAAGAGGCGCGCGCGGTGACGCGCCGAATTGCTCAACTGACAGGACGGATCCTCGAAGAAGGTTGAGGTCGTCAGCGCTGACATCAGGTCCTGGCGTGTCAGGCCGATATCCATTAGCTGGCTGTCGTTCAGCTCATGCAGATAATTGATCTCGCGGCGGTTGCGGAATGTGCGCCAGACCTTTGCCATCTTATCGAAAGCAAGCGTCAGGCGTGCCGTCAGGGGCAGCGACGGCCTTGCGTGGCCGAGATGTAGTGTCCGGTCTGTCGTGCTCATTTCAAGGTCCTTTCCTTCAGGCACGCGCTAGCCGAGCCCCTTCCCGGTGGTGCGGGAAAGGGGTTGGCTGGGAGGAATTCAGCAGGAAGTCTGTCGATTGGTATGCTGATTTGCATTAGGAAGATGCCAAACACCTATTGATCAGTCCAACGAATGTTTCTAATGGTAAGCATCAAACTCTTTTATAGGTGAGATCATGTCCGCGCCGCTTGATAACGATCAGTTGCAGACCTTCATCGCCATCGTGGATTCCGGCAGCTTCACCAAGGCGGCCGACCGTGTGTTCAAGACGCAGTCGGCGGTGTCCATGCAGATGCGCCGGCTGGAAGAGCGCGTCGGCAAGCAGCTTTTCATCAAGGACGGCCGCGGCAACCGGCTGACCGCCGAAGGCGAAAAGCTGCTCAACTATGCCCGCCGCATCATCCGCCTGAACAATGAGGCGATCGCCGCCTTCGACGACAACCGGCTCGAGGGCACGCTGCGCATCGGCACGCCCGACGATTATGCCGACCGCTACATGCCGGAGATCATCGGCCGCTTCGCCAAGACGCATCCGAATGTCGAGCTCTATATCGTCTGCGAACCCTCCGTCGATCTCGCCGAGCGCATGCATCGCGGCGAACTCGATATCGCGCTGGTCACCCATAATCCGCGTGAGAGAATGTCGGATGTGGTGCGGACCGAGCCGCTGTGCTGGGTCGGATCGGCCAATCATCCGCTCCGTGACGACGCGCCCATTCCGCTCGCCGTCGGACGACGCGACTGCCCGTGGCGTCAGCTTGCCTGCTCAGCGCTTGACGCCGGCGGCCGTGACTATCAGGTCCTGTTCACAAGCTGGTCCTGCACCGTTGTCGCATCTGCCGTCCTTGCCGGCATGGCGGTATCGGTGATGCCGGAATCGGCGCTGCGCACGGGCATGAAGGTACTGACCCAGGCCGACGGCTTCCCGCCTTTGCCGCCGGTTCAGATCGGCATCATGAAGCGGCCGGGCCTTTCGGTGTCGTTGATGAATGCCATCACCGCCCATATCTCCGCCTGCCTCGACAACATCACGCCGGCGGCGATCGACGACGATCTCGATGGCGAGGTGAAGACCTTTCCGCGCGCCTATCCGCGTCTGCGCGCCGGACATATTCTCCCGGGTTGGTGAGAATTATAGGCAGTAGCTAAAACCCTACTGCCTATTGCCTGCCGTTGGCTCCGCAAACAGCGTCGCCCGGATTACCTGCTTCCATTCGTTGAGCATGCGGACCGCCAGCGCCTTGTCGCTCATGATGGCGAGGCGGACGGAGGCGCCGATCAGATGGCTGAAGAGCTGGGTGCGAGCCTGCAGATCGATGGAGCTATCGGCCGGGAGGAAGGGTTCGATACCCTTGAGAAAGATCTCGGCGACGCGATTGCTATGCTGGATGTTGAGCTTCAGCAGATCCCCGTCCATTTCCGTCCCGAGCCACACGCCCATATAGGTCGGATCGCCACGAAATTCGCGGTAGTACCAGTCGACCATGCCGCAAACCAGATCGACGGCATGGTCGAGTGACGTTACGGTGGCGAAGACTTCCTTCGTCTTCTGCTGAACGAGAACCGCGTGGCGGTCGAACAGCGCCGTGACGATCGCCGCCTTTTCAGGAAAATATTGGTAGACGGAACCAATCGGCACGCCGGCCACGGCAGCAAGCTCCGTCATCTTCATGGTGCTGACGCCTTTTTCCGCGATAAGCTGTGCCGCCGCCGCCAGGATGACATCGACGCGCTGGATGCTACGCTCCTGTTTCGGCTGCTTGCGGAATTCGATGCGGGCTGGTTTTTCCGGGCTCATGCATTTCCCGTTTCATTGTCACAAAAGCGACGCCCGAAGACGCGGGCAAGCTATGCCTCTGGCATACTCAATGGACGTAAAGGGGAAAAGTCCAATTTTACATGCAATATGTAATAGCGCACTCCCGCCGAGTCGACAAAGGCCGAAGTGTGCTCCGGCCTTTGTATTCGCGTGAAAGCGACGCTGCGGGCGGCTCAGGCCGGCATGGCCTGCGTAACGGCGAGCCAGACGGCAAGCCAGGCCCACATGCCGGCAAGGACGATATAGCCAAGGGCGAAGAGCGGGCTGCGATAGCGCAGATTGTTGCTGGTGACATGCACATAGGCGTGGGCGTAGCGCGTGGCGACAAAGACCCAGGCGAGGATTACGGCCGGCAGATTATCCGCCTGTGCGATGAACAGCGTGATACAGCAGGCATGGAAAAGGACGGGGAGCTCGAATTGGTTGGCGATGCTGTTGCGCACTACCAGGCTCTCCGCCGCCTCGTTGGCGGCATGGTTCTCACGAAACTGCGATAGCCGGATCTTACCCGCCTTGACGAGGTCGCGGCGGCGCAGGCCCAATAGCCCGTAGAGAATATAGACAAGCCCCGCATGGGCCACCATGGGCCACAACATTTCATAGCCGGTCACGCCTCCAACTCCTTTACGATTTCAAAGCGGCTGAAGCGACCGCTCAGGACGGCTTGGATCCGCCGGGAGACAGGTAACGAAAAATCGAGAAACGGGCCAGCAGAATGATGGTGATGACAAGCGACAGGAACTTCAGCCGCACGATGATCGGCAACAGGCCCGAGAGCAGTGCCACAGTGCCGTCCGACGGCGTGGCCGGCGGATAGAGCAGCAGCCCGGCGATATTCTCCGCATAATCCATCACGCCATAGACGATCGGCAGGCAAAAGATCGCGGTAATCGCCGCCGATGGAATTGACCGGCCGAAGAAGGTTCCGCGCGGCCCGACCAGCCGCAGCAGGCAGAAGAGGAACCCGCCGAGCACCAGCGGGAAGATCAATTCAGGCCCAAGATACATGGAATGCAGGATATCAGCCGGATCGGAGTGATCCTTGAGGTAACGCACCATGGCAACGACATCTTCGGCCTCGTAGCCGCCGATGCGCGCGTCCAGCATCTGCTGGCCCGCCGATGCATTGCGGAAGGCGGTGACGAAGCCCGCATAGATCCAGGCAAACAGCGCCAGCGACAGGGCCGCAAGGATCGCCGTCAGGCCCTGGAGGGACCTGACATTGTCTTCAGCGCCATTCGGCATCGATCAGCCGCCGGAACCCGGATAGTTCGGGCTTTCGCGGGTGATGGTGACGTCATGGGCGTGGCTTTCGCGCAGGCCCGCGCCGGAGATGCGTACGAAGGTGGCGCGCTCCTGGAAGTCCTTGAGATCGGCGCCGCCGACATAACCCATGGCAGCCTTGAGGCCGCCGGCGAGCTGGTGCAGCACGCCCGAGACCGGGCCCTTGTAGGGCACCTGACCTTCGATGCCTTCCGGCACCAGCTTCAGCGTGTCGCGCACTTCCGCCTGGAAGTAGCGATCGGCAGAGCCGCGTGCCATGGCTCCGACGGAACCCATGCCGCGATACGCCTTGAACGAGCGACCCTGGTAAAGATAGACCTCGCCCGGGCTTTCATCGGTGCCGGCCAGCAGCGAGCCGACCATGGCGGCGGATGCGCCGGCGGCAATCGCCTTGGCCAGGTCACCAGAGTACTTGATGCCGCCATCGGCGATAACAGGGATGTTCTGATCCTGCGCGGCCTGGACCGCCGACATGATGGCCGCGAGCTGCGGCACGCCGACGCCGGCGACGATACGGGTCGTGCAGATGGAGCCGGGGCCGATGCCGACCTTGACGGCGTCCGCGCCGGCATCGATCAGCGCTCGCGTGCCGTCATAGGTGGCGACGTTGCCGGCCATGATGCGAACCGAATTGGTGAGCTTCTTGACGCGAGTGACGGCATCGAGGACGCGCTGCGAATGGCCATGGGCGGTATCGACGACCAGCAGGTCGACGCCAGCATCGATCAGGCGTTCGGCACGCTCGAAGCCGTCGTCACCGACGCTGATGGCGGCGGCGGCGCGAAGGCGGCCCTGCGCGTCCTTGGAGGCATTCGGATTAAGCTGCGACTTTTCGATGTCCTTGACGGTGATCAGACCGATGAGGCGACCTTCGCCGTCGACAACCAGCAGCTTCTCGATGCGGTGCGTATGCAGCAGGCGCTTGGCTTCCTGCTGCTGCACGCCGTCGGCAACCGTGATCAGGTTTTCGTGGGTCATCAACTCGTGGATCTTCTGCTCCGGATTGGAGGCGAAGCGGACGTCACGGTTGGTGAGGATGCCGACCAGGCGCTGCGACTTCTCAACGACAGGAATGCCGGAAATGCCGTGGGCCTTCATCAGGCCGAGCGCGTCGGCGAGCGTCGCGTCGGGGCCGATCGTCACCGGATTGACCACCATGCCGCTTTCGAACTTCTTGACCTGGCGGACCTCTTCGGCCTGCTGCACAGGGGTCAGATTGCGGTGGATAACACCCAGGCCGCCGGCCTGGGCCATGGCGATGGCAAGACGGCCTTCCGTCACCGTATCCATGGCGGCCGACATGATCGGCAGGTTGAGCTCGATATCCTGGGCGATGCGGGTGGCGATATTCGTCTGGCCGGGCATGACCTCGGAGTGTCCCGGCTGCAGGAGCACGTCGTCGAAGGTAAGGGCGTCTAACCCGGTTGACGTTTCAATAATGCGAGCCATGGCCAATTCCTTCGTCTTTAAAAAACAGGACAGCTCCGGAACGAATCGTCTACCGGGCGATCTTGCAAGTGTTGCTTGGAAGTTGGCGAGGGCTGGTAACACGTCTATGACAGGAAGGGAATAGTAAAATGCGCTGGGCAGCCGCAGGCCAGCCCGAGCGCAAATGCATAGCCAATCTCAGGACGCTTTTCCCGGCATCTTTACGCTGACCATCCTCACAGATCGAACTGATAGGTCTTCGGCACATAGCGGAAACCTTCCGGCTGCTTCTCGACAAAACCGACAGCCGGGAACGGCATGTGAAAGCCGAGGAAAGGGATGCGGTCGGTAGCGATCATGTCGAAGACGCGGCGGCGGGTCCTGGCGGCCTGCGCCTTGTCCGTATCGAAGCGAACTTCCCAATCCGGGCGCCCGAGCGACAGAATATAGTGGTTGGCCGTATCGCCGGTCATGACTAGCTGCTTGCCCTCCGATTCGAGATGGAAGACGAGATGGCCGGGCGTGTGGCCCGGAGCAAGCATCGCGGTCATGCCGCTGACGATCTGGTCGCCCTCCTTGAGGAAGGTCATCTTCTCGGCAAAGGGTACGACATTGGCAAGCACCGCCTTGTGGCCGCCCTCTGCCGGTGTTCCCTCGCGGGCCTTGTTGGTCCAGAATCCGTATTCGATCTCGCCGGTGACATAGCGCGCATTCGGAAAGGCCGGAGCACCGTCCTCCAGCAGCCCGTTGATATGGTCGCCATGCAGATGCGTTAGGGCGACCACAGTCACCTGCTCCGGCGTATAACCAGCGGCCTTCAGGCCTTCACGGAACCGACCCAAGCCGCGGGCGCGGCCGGCGGCACCGAAGCCGGTATCGACGACGATGAGGTCGGAGCCGGTGTCGATGATGGCGGGCGCATAGCTGTTGACGAATTTCTCGGTCGGCAGGAAGTTCTGCGCCAGGAGCTTGCGCACCGTATCCGGCGTCTGGTTCGAACCGAAGGTTTCCCAGGGATTGTCCATGACGTTTGCGCCATCCTTGACGACGGTGACGGTGCAGGACCCCAGCTTGAACCGATGGGTTTCGGGCGGCAGAACAACACTCATGATCTCATTCTCTCCAATGGTAGCAACGTAAGCCGCGCCTGTCATCGTCATCGGTCGTTGCAGGCTGAAACACGATCTTTCACGGCTGGCAATTTGGCCATGACATATCCAGCCAAATCCGCTAATAGACCGAATGACGTTTTATGCGTTTAGCATTTACATGCGCTTAGCATATGTCAAACCTGGTAACCTATACCGGGCCATATCAGGCATCACGAAGACGTGATGCCCGGGAGGCCACGCGGTAGATTCGGGGATTGGCAGAGACAGTACATAGGACTACAGAGCGAGTGCCCGCCGCAAGCGGCGCCCTTTCCCGAAGACACCACCCATCAAGGCATCTGCCTATGAATCGCATCGTTCCCCTGATCCTTGCCGTTGCGCTGTTCATGGAACAGATGGATTCCACGGTGATCGCAACCGCGCTGCCGGCGATTGCGAATGATCTCCATGTCGGTCCAATCACGCTCAAGCTGGCGCTGACCTCCTACATGGTGTCGCTGGCGGTGTTCATCCCGATCAGCGGCTGGATGGCGGATCGCTTCGGGGCGAAGAACATCTTCCGGATTGCCATCGGTGTCTTCGTCGTCGGCTCGATCCTGTGCGCCGTCTCCGGTGGCCTTCTGGAATTCGTTGCCGCCCGCTTCCTGCAGGGTGTCGGCGGATCGATGATGACGCCGGTCGGGCGTCTGGTTCTGGTGCGTACAACACGGAAGAGCGACCTGGTCTCCGCCATGGCGCTGCTGTCCATCCCTGCCCTTGTCGGGCCACTGGCCGGCCCGCCGCTCGGCGGCTTCATCACCACCTACGCGTCCTGGCACTGGATCTTCCTGATCAACGTTCCCGTCGGCATCCTCGGCATTATCCTGTCGTCGATCTACCTGCCGGAGGTCGAGGCGACGAAGCCGCCGAAGCTCGATTTCATCGGCTTCCTGCTGACATCCTTCGCGGCCGCTGGCGTCGTCTTCGGCATGTCGGTCATCAGCCTGCCGGCACTGCCGCCGGCAATCGGCATTTCGGCCGTCACTATCGGCTTCGTCTGCGGCTTCCTCTATGTCGGCCATGCGCGCCGTCACCCGGCGCCGATCCTTGACCTGACGCTGTTGAAGAACGCCACCTTCCGCGCCTCCGTTACCGGCGGCACGCTGTTTCGCATCTGCATCGGCGCCATGCCGTTCCTGACGCCGTTGATGCTACAGCTCGGCTTTGGGCTCAATCCGTTCCAGTCGGGCCTGATCACCTTTGCCGGCGCCATCGGCGCCATCTCCACCAAGTTCATCGCTCGCCGCGTCTTTACCGCCGTCGGCTTCAAGACGGCGTTGTTGTCGGCAGCCGCCATCACGACAGTGACGACGATCTGCACCGGCCTGTTCGAGCCCACCACATCGCATCTCGTCATCATCGGCGTGCTGCTGGTCGGCGGCTTCTCTCGCTCGTTCTTCTTCACCGGCATCAATGCGCTCGCCTTTGCCGACATCAGCGACAAGCAGGCAAGCCAGGCGACATCGATGAGCTCGGTCATGCAGCAAATCAGCCTTGCGCTCGGCGTTGCCGTCGCCGCGATGATCCTGGAAACCTCGACCTTCTTCAGCGGCACGGAGCTGCAGGTCAGCGACTTCCACATCGCCTTCTACTGCATATCGATCCTGACCGTGCTTGCCACCATTCCCTTCATCCGCATGGACCGCAATGCCGGCGCCACGGTCTCTGGCCACAAGGCCGGCCTGAAGCGCGTCGCAGCGACGGAGCCGCAGCAGTCGGTGGTGAAGTAGTTTCTTCTACACGCGGGGGAGAAACGAAAACCTATTCAGGCTTCTCGCAGACGGCGCTGAGCTTGTTGCCATCGGGATCGCGCACGTAGGCCGCATAGAAATTGGCATGGAACGACCGCAGGCCAGGCTTGCCCTCATCGGTGCCGCCATGGGCGAGCGCCGCCGCGTGAAAAGCATCGACATCGGCGCGACTTTCCGCATGCAGGGCGACCATCGAGCCGTTGCCGATCGTCGCGGCGCGGTGATCATAGGGAACCACCACCCAGAACCGGCAACGGACGTCGCCATCGGCGGCATAGCCGATTTCCTCGTCCGATTCGCGTTGGCGCCGGTAGCCGAGGATAGGCAGAACTGCGTCATAGAAGCTGCCGGCGCGCGGAATATCGTTGGAACCGAGCGTGACGTAAAGAAGCATGGTGATGATGTGCCGCCTTCCGTATCGAGGGGACTGCATCATCGACCAAAAGCCACTGCTAAATCAAGCGCTTATTGTGCCATGCTCGACATTGCGTCCCTTGAAGCCTTTTGCCAGCAGGAACATTTCGACCGATTCCGCCCTGGATGCGCCCGGCTTCACATGGACGACCTGGCGGAAATTCTGCTTCAGCAGGTTCAGGAGGTCGCGCTCCGTGCCGCCCTGGAAGGTCTTGGCGAGGAAATGCCCGCCCTCGGCCAGAACTTCGATCGCGAAATGCGCCGCGACCTCGCAGAGATGCATGGTGCGCAAATGGTCGGTGCGGTGATGGCCCGTCGTCGGCGCAGCCATATCCGACATCACCAGGTCCGGCTCACCGCCGACGGCATCGACCAGCCTTTGCGGCGCGTCAGGGTCGAGGAAGTCGAGCTGCAGAATGGTAACGCCCGGCAAATGCGCCATTTCCAGAAAGTCGATGGCCGCGACGCGAATATCGTCCTCCGTCGAACCGGTCACCTTGGCGGCGATCTGCGACCAGCTTCCCGGTGCCGCACCCAGATCGATAATGCGGCGTGCGCCCTTCAGGATCTGGTGCTTCTCGTCGATCTCCAGCAGCTTGAAAGCGGCGCGGGCGCGATAGCCTTCAAGCTGGGCGCGCTGCACATAGGGATCGTTGATGTGCCGATGCAGCCACTCCCGCGAGGAGGCCTTCAGCTTCTTTTTCTTGACGCGCTGACCGAGCTTACGGCCCGTGCGATTACCGGCGATGGTTGGCTTGGTCATGCCTGCGGTCCCTTTGTATCCCTCGGTCGATGGCCACGGCGCGAGCGGCCCCGCCGCCAAACACCGTCATCCGCCATCATATCGGTAAGCAGTCCTTCGCGCAGGCCGCGATCGGCGACGCGCATGCGCGGGCTCGGCCAACGGCGGCGGATCGCCTCCAGAATGGCGCAGCCCGCCAACACGAGATCGGCGCGATCCGGTCCGATGCAGGGATTGGCGGCGCGGCCGGCAAAATCCCAGGAAAGCAGCTTGGCCTGCATCGCGGTCACTTCGTCGTCCGACAGCCAGACACCATCGACCCGGCGACGGTCGTAGCGCGGCAGGTCGAGATGGACACCGGCCAGCGTCGTCACCGTGCCCGACGTGCCGATCAGATGGAAATCGGCGCTGTCGCGCGTGGCCCCATGCACCGGCGGGCAATCAAAGCGTTCGAGCATACCTTCGACTTCGCGAACCATGGCCTCGAACAATTCCGGCGTGACATCGCGGCCGCCATGACGTTCCGAGAGCGTGACCACGCCGACCGGTAGCGAGGTCCAGTGGGTGATATGGTTGGCAAGCCGGCTGGAGCGGTTTTCGCCGATGCGGATGATGGCGATTTCCGAGGAGCCGCCGCCAATATCGAAGAGCACGACGGAGCGCGCCTCGGGACCCACCAGCGACGAACAACCGGACACGGCAAGCCGCGCCTCGGTCTCACGATCGATGATTTCGAGCTGCAGCCCGGTTTCTTCAATGACGCGGGCGAGGAAGACCTCGCCGTTTTCCGCCGCGCGGCAGGCTTCGGTCGCGATCAGCCGCATGCGGCGGATCTCTCGGGTCTTCAGCTTGGCGGCGCAGATACGCAGGGCCTCGACGGCCCTGTCCATGGCGTCACCCGACAGCCGGCCGCTGGCGCCGAGCCCCTCGCCGAGGCGGACGATGCGGGAAAAGGCATCGACGACGCGGAATTGCCCCGGGCGCGTCGGCTGCGCGATCAACAGACGGCAATTGTTGGTGCCGAGATCGAGCGCCGCATAGAGATCCATGGGGCGGGAATCGGGATCGGCTTGCTGATACGATGCTGAGCCCTCGCGGCGCTGCTGCGGCTGAAGACGATGATCGTTGTGGGCAGGAGCGCGCTCTGCCGCAACGACGGCGGCGGGAGCGACGAGCTGCGCCGTCTTCTCATGCGCCAGCGGCCGGCCCTGCAGGCCGCGCTTGCTGCGGTGCTTGCGCCTGTTCTTGCCACTCTTGTTCGACGAGGCATGGCCGTGCTCGCTCGCGGCACGCTGGTCCGGCGCAGCGGAGGCCTGTGGCTGCTGTGACTGGGAGGAATGCTGCGCGCCATCCTGCGCTCCGCCACGAGAACGGCGTCTGCGCTTGCGCTTCTTGGCCGGGAAACCGGCGTCCTGATCTGCTGGGCGTGTCGCCACCGCGCCGGACTTGCCGGTCTGGTTGGCCTCCGCAGACAAAGCGTTCGGACGGGCTTGACCGCCACGCTTACGCTTAGCGCGCCGGGAGGATTTACCCTTCCTGCGCTCTGCTACCGACGCCCCGTCTGCCTGCGGCGCTCTGCCGCTGTCGGGGTCACTCACGTATCTTTTCCACCGCGCCGCGCAAGGCCAACAGGCATGCAGCAGGCACTCATTTGATTTTCGTTGGGCGGAGAATACCAGCAGGAACAGTTTTCGCCAAATTCTTTTTGAATCGCACGATTTTAGGCTACCGGATCACAACTCTACCAGCGGCTCCTCCAGCCAGAGATGGCGGCCATTAGGGACGAAACAGATTTTCCGCCATGAACTTTACGAAGGCTTGTATTTTCGGGGACAGCTGACGGCTCGACGGCCAGAGGACGCGGAATTCGCCGACATCCTCGACATGGTCGGCCAAAACGGAAACGAGCGTTCCATCGGCGATTTGCCCGCCGATGGTAAAGAGCGGCAGACAGGCAACGCCAAGCCCAGCCTCGGCCATATTGATCAGCGGTTCGAGCGTGCTTGCCATCGACGATACAGGCAGTTCCAGTTTTCCCGCGCCGGCATCGTGGCGCAGTGGCCAGCGTTCCAGCTTGCCGGTCGATGGATATTTGTGGTGAAGACACAGATGCGCGGACAGGTCTTCCGGCACTTTGGGGATTCCGAAGCGGTCAAAATATTCCTTCGACCCGACGACACGATGGGAAAACCTCCCTAATGTTCGCACCATCAGACGGCTGTCGGTGATTTCGCCCGTTCGCACCACGGCGTCGAACCCTTCCTCGATCACATCGACCAGCCGATCGGTAAAATCGAGGTCGATCATCACGTCCGGAAAGACCCGCATGAATTTGGTGATCGTCGGCATGAAGAGCATGCCGGCAAGGGGCAGGCTCACGCGGAGCCAGCCGCGCGGCGCGGCGATGGTTTGCGAAAGCTCCTGTTCCGCCGCTTCAATCTCGGAGAAAATTCGCCTGCAACGCTCCAGGAACATGATGCCCTCGGCGGTGATCGCGATATTGCGGGTGTTTCGGTGAAACAGGCGCACGCCGAGCCTTTTCTCCAACCGGGCCATGGTCTTGCCGATGGCCGACGCGGAAACGCCGAGCACCTCTCCGGCTCGGACGAAACTGCGGGTTTCCGCTGCAATCACGAAGACATTCAACGCGGCGATATTGTCCATGGTGAGAAATCCATTGCGGACGTCAATGTCCGTTATCTGCGGATTTCTAGCCCATTTTTTCGGCCTCTGTCGCGGGCTATCTCTCCCAACGCCGGCAAATTTCGCCGGACAATCCTTTGAACGGAGATCGCGTGACCCATCCCCAAAAAGCCGAATTCGAATTCGCTTCCCAGCCCACCGTGTTCGTCGTGAACGTCATACATGCCCATCCGGGAAAGCAGGAAGAAGCATTCAAAATCATCCAGGACGTCGTGCATTATGTCGCGGAACGGAAGGAAGGATTTCTGTGGAGTAACCTGTCGAAAAGCACCGACGGCCAAACCGTCGTGAATATCGAGGCGATCCGCGACGAGAACAATGTCGACGAATTCTTTTCCGATCCGGCCTTCGTGGAAAAATTCAAGAAACTGGATACCGTCTCGAAAAGCGAGTTTCACATCTACAAGGTTTCCGACCTCGTGCTGCCGCGCCAGATCATAGGATAGCCGTCCCGGATTCTTCCGATCAGGCATCAACCACCGGAAGAGACGACACCATCAGCGCAAGACTGCGGCTTGTGCTGATGGGCAGCTCTTCACTGCAAGGCAGGATTGATCTCAGGCCGTCAGCCTGCTCCGGACGTCGTCCGCCAGCGCCTTGATCCGGTCGATCGGCAAATGGCCGATCAGCATGAAGGCGTGTGCGGTATCCGACCAATAGACGACATTCATGCCGCGGCGGTTTTCCATGTCCGGAGCGGAAGCGCCCGTGGTCGAAGGGGTGATGCAAAGCGCCATCGGCCCGCTCTCGGGATCGAGATAAGCGATCTGTGCCAAGGGCTTGCTATCGTAGTTCAGCAAGATGGCGCGCTTGAAATCGATACCTGGGATCGCGACGGCTTCTGGCGTCAGAGCGAGACCCACCTTCGAGCCGACCTCGTTTAATTGCGCAACCTGCTCAGTCCGATCGCCAGCCGGTCCGCTCAGCGTATCCGGCGTATAGAGGGAAAGATATTCCGCAACGACGGCGCGCCATTCGCTGCCCTCATCCGGCTTGGCAAGGCGATGGCTGATGCCGATCACAGCGCGGTCGATGGCGATGCCCACGACCAGGCAAGCGGCAATTGCACCCAGGAAGCCACGGCGGCTGACGCCGGACGCGGCATTCTTCTCTGCATCGGCGGAGGGGATTGCGGCAAGCATCGCATCCAGCTTGGCACTCGGGGCAGCGGCAAGCAGCGGTTCGAATGCCTCGTGGAAGGGGAGATCGCTGCGCGACAGGAGATCGAAGCGTTCCGCCACCTTGGCGTCGCTTTCGATCAGTCTTTCGATCCTGTCATGCTCGGCAGCCTCCAGTTCGCCGTCGATGAAGGCGGTGAGCTGTTCGTCCGAGGGCATGTTTCTGTTGTCCTGTTCACTCATGTCCGTTCCCCAGTCGCCTATCCCCGAGCCGCGCCCCATCCGCCGGCCCCATGCCATCCGCGAGCTTCGCCCGCGCCGCCGCCAGCCGGCTCATCACCGTTCCGATCGGCACATCCAGAACCTCCGCCACCTCGCGATAGGACAGTCCTTCGACATAGGCGAGGAAAACGGCGGTGCGCTGCGCTTCCGGCAGCGCCTGCACCTGCTTCAGCACCTGGCCCGCCAAAATATGCGTCTCCGTCTCGCGCGCGCCGTCGAAAACCAGCGCCTCGTCGGCATCGACGAAGCCCTGCCCCATACGCACCCGGCGGGACCGGATCTCGTTCAGCCAGATCGAGTGCAGGATCGAAAACAGCCAGCGGTCGAGCCGCGTCCCCGCGATGAACTGATGCGCGCGCTCCAGCGCCCTGACGCAGGTTGCCTGCACCAGATCATCCGCCACGTCGCGCTGGTGCGACAGCACGACGGCATAGCGCCAGAGTCGCGTCAGATGCTGCGACAGGCCTGCCCTGATATCCTCTTCGCTCGCTATGGCACCCTCCGCGAGGTTCCGTTCTTCGGGAGCCGCCGGCCTTGCCGGCGGCTCCGATCGTGTCCGACTATAAGCAGAAATCGTGGAATGAGCGACTGACACCCGGATATCCCTTTCGATGCTCACTGCTTATGCCAGCCATCTCAAGTCCGACCAGACATCAGAGGCTCGACGGATTCTGGATGGCCTCGTTCAGATCCTGATATTCTTCGCAGGTCGTATTGCCGCAGAGCGCCTTGATGGTGCTGAGCTGATCCTTGGCGAGATCAATCTGGCCCTTGATGACGTAGGCTTCGCCAAGATATTCGCGAACCAGCGTGTATTTCGGGTCCATGGCAACAGACTTCTTATAGTAGGAGATACCTTCATCCGTGCGGCCGAGCTTGCGGGTGACATAGCCGCGATAGTTCAGCGCTTCCGCCGTATCCGGATTCTGCAAGGTGTTGAGAACGGCCAGCGCTTCTTCATAGCGATGATCCTTCTTGGCCAGCGAATAGGCATAGTCGGCGCGGTTTTCGTCGGTGATGTTGGCGCCCTGCTGCTTCACGCATTTCTTGGTCTTCTGGTCATAGATCTCGCCCTTCTTGCAGGTCGGCGTCGTGCTCGAATCGTCGCCGGCGGCGAACACCGGAACAGCGAAAGCGCCGAGGGTGAGGCAAGCGCCGAGAGCGGCCGAGGCCAGGCGGAAAGCGGTGGTGGTCATGTAATTGCTCCTTGGCAAAATGAACGTTGCGATGGGAGAACACGCCATCCGTTCATTTTATTCGAAGCCATCAGATATTTTTTCTCGGGCTCGGATTCGTCTCTCATCGTCACTCTTTCGTGACCGGCAGGCTCCGAATAAGTGCTGACGATGGCGTGTTTCCTCCTGCGTACCCCGCCGAGGGTCGCAAGGAGAAGAATGTGACCGATACCGTCAAGCTTGTCAGTCTGGCCGTTGCCACACCCGACAATATCATCCACCAATCGGAAGCCGCCGAGACCGCCGGCCGCCTGTTTTCCAATCGATTCCGCGATTTCAAGCATCTTGCCCGCGTGTTCGAAAGCGCTGGCATCCGCAAACGCCATGCCGCCCGTCCGCTCTCATGGTTCGAACAGCCGCATGGCTGGCAGGACCGCATGGAAGCCTATGCCGAGGTCGCAAGCCAGCTTTTCAAGGAAACAACGACCAAGGCGCTGGAACGCGCCGGTCTTCGGGCCGAAGAGGTCGATTGCATCGTCACCGTATCCTCGACCGGCTTCGCGACGCCGAGCCTGGAGGCGCGGCTCGCCCGCGAAATGGGCTTCCGTTCCGATATCGAGCGCGTGCCGGTCTTCGGCCTCGGTTGCGCGGCCGGCGTCTCCGGCCTCGCCATCGCCTCGCGCATGGCGAAGAGCCGTCCGGGCGCTATCGTGCTCTTCGTTTCCATCGAACTCTGCTCCCTCGCCTTCCGGCTGGACGAGCTGACGCGGCCGAACATCATCGCCACGGCGCTGTTCGGCGACGGCGCGGCTGCCTGCATCCTGCGGACCGGCAGCGAGGGTCTTGCCGAGATCGAATCGACGGGAGAACATCTCTTCCCCGATACGCTCGGCATCATGGGCTGGAAGATCGACGACACCGGCTTCGGCATCATCCTGGAACAATCGCTGCCGCCCTTCGCAGAGGCGAACATCAAGCCCGCCGTCGCCGGCATTCTCGAGCGCGCTGGCCTTGCGATCCCGGATATCGACCGCTTCATCTGCCATCCCGGCGGCACCAAGGTGCTGCAGGCACTTGAGACGGCCTTCAGCCTTGAACCCGGCTCGCTCGATATCGAGCGCGAGGTGATCAGCGACTACGGCAACATGTCGTCGCCGACGGTGCTCTTCGTGCTGGAGCGGGCCATTCTTTCCGGCCTGCCGAGGCGCTCGGCCATGGTCGCCATGGGTCCCGGCTTCACGGCAAGCTGCATCACACTGAAGAGGGTCGCCTGATGTTCTGGCCGTCCATCGCACTTCTGACCTTCGTCACCCTGCAGCGGCTTGCCGAACTGATCTATGCCCGGCACAACACCGCTGCCCTTCTCGCACAGGGCGGCCGGGAGATCGCGCCGGGGCATTACCCCTATATGGTGGCGATGCATACCGCCTGGCTCGTCAGCCTATGGCTCTTCGCGACCGGGCGGCCGGTCGTCCCGGTCTGGGTTGTCATCTTCATGGTACTGCAAGGCTTGCGCGTCTGGGTGCTGGCAACGCTGAAAGGTCGCTGGACGACGCGGATCATCGTGCTGCCGGGAGCACCGCTGGTAACGGGCGGCCCCTACCGCTTTCTCAGCCATCCGAACTATGCGGTGGTGGTCGGCGAGATCGCCGTATTGCCGCTTGCCTTCGGCCTGCCGCTCCATGCCGTCGTCTTCTCGCTGCTCAACGCCGCCATCCTGACGATACGCATCCGCGCCGAGAATGCGGCCCTGGATCAGGCCATGGCGTGATCGTATTTTTCATTTGCACCGCAGCATTTTGGCAGGCATTTTCGATGCTTGAAGCATGATCCCGGAAGGGGCTGAGCGCCTTTCGGGATCGGGTGAAAAAACACGCATGCGGATAGCAGGGGATCATGACAAAAGACGCAATCGTGCTCGGCGCGGGCATTGTCGGCGTATCGACAGCCATCCACCTCCAGCGGCGCGGGCGTCAGGTCACCCTCGTCGATCGCAAGCCGCCCGGTCAGGGAACCTCCTTCGGCAATGCCGGCCTGATCCAGCGCGAGGGCGTCGTCCCTTATGGTTTTCCGCAGCAATTCGGCCTGTTGCTGCGCTACGCCTTCAACAACCGCATCGACGCGCATTATCACCTCAAGGCGCTGCCGAGCCAGATCGCCTTCCTCGCCCGCTACTGGTGGAATTCCAATACCAAGCGACATGAGATGATCTCGCGCGCCTATGCGCCGCTCATCGCCCATTCAATCAGCGAGCATAACGACCTTATCGAGGCCTCGCATGCCGAGGAACTCATCCGCAAAGACGGCTGGATCGAGCTCTACCGCTCGAACGAGAAACGCGATGCGGAATTTGCCGAGGCCG
The DNA here is from genome assembly GCF_000696095.1 of Rhizobium rhizogenes NBRC 13257. Classification (GTDB taxonomy): domain Bacteria; phylum Pseudomonadota; class Alphaproteobacteria; order Rhizobiales; family Rhizobiaceae; genus Rhizobium; species Rhizobium rhizogenes. The sequence goes on from NZ_BAYX01000009.1 coordinate 231,447, forward strand.
AGCGTCTCAATCGCGAATTCGGCATCGCCTCCGACGCTTTGACCGGCGCGGACGTGGCGACATCGGAGCCGCATCTCAAGGACAGTTTCTCAGGTGCCCTGCGCTGGCGCGATCCTTGGTCGGTGCTCGACCCGCACGGCTTGACCGCCGCCTATCGCAAATATTTCGAAAGCATCGGCGGCCGCGTGACGACCGGGGACGCCGTCTCGCTCGGCCTGTCCGGCTCAAGCTGGAAAATGGTGACGGCGGAGGGCTCGATCGAAGCCGAGGATGTTGTCGTCGCGCTCGGTCCCTGGGCGGACCAAGTGACGAAGCGTTTCGGCTATGCCTTCCCGCTCGGCGTCAAGCGCGGCTATCACATGCATTACGCCGCCGAGGGCAACGCCGTCCTCAACAATTGGGTACTGGATGCGGAGCGCGGCTACCTGATGGCGCCGATGAGCCGAGGCATCCGGTTGACGACCGGAGCCGAGTTCGCGCGCCGCGACGCGCCGAAGACACCGGTGCAGCTCGACCGCGCCGAAGCCGTCGCTCGCACCGTCTTTCCGCTCGGCGAACGGCTCGATGCGGAACCCTGGATGGGTGCCCGCCCCTGCACTCCGGACATGATGCCGATCATCGGCAAGGCGCCACGCCATAACGGCCTATGGTTCGCCTTCGGCCATGCCCATCACGGCCTGACACTCGGACCCGTGACCGGCCGCGTTCTTGCCGAACTCATCACCGGCGAAACGCCCTTTATCGATATCTCGGCCTATGCGCCGGACCGGTTCGCGCCCTGATATCGAGGGAATTCAGCGGATCGCGGCGAGGCCCTTGAGCGCGGCCTCAACAATACCGTCGATGGTATCGTCGATGCTGACCGTGACGACGCCGGGCTCGCCGGTCGGCACTTCCAGCGTGCGGAGCTGGCTTTCCAGCAGCGACGACGGCATGAAGTGGCCCTTGCGTTCGCCCATGCGCCTGGTCAGCAATTCCTTCGAGCCGTCGAGATAGATGAAATAGAGATGCCCGCCTGCGGCACCCCGCAGGCGCTCGCGATAGACAAGTTTCAATGCCGAGCAGGAAACGGCGATGCCCTCGCCTTTGGCAAGGCTCGCGGCAATCTCCTGACCGATCACGTCGAGCCAGGGCCAGCGGTCCTCATCCGTCAAGGGAATGCCCTTGCTCATCTTCTCGACATTGGCAGCGGGATGCAACGCGTCCCCCTCAACATAGCGCAGGCCGAGCCGAGCAGCCGCCTTTTCGCCGATCGAGGATTTGCCGCTGCCGCTGACGCCCATGACGATAATGGCGAGAGAGGTGCTTTGTGTGTCGTGCATTGAGTCCGCCCTGAACGAATGGCCATGAATCAGGCAAAGCCGCCAAGGCCCTGCCTGATTCGCAACTTGGATCAATCCAGCGGGAAGAAGCAAGAAAACTTGTGTGTCCCCTCGCCCGTCAGCTCCGGCATGACCTGACGACATTTATCCTGAGCACGCCAGCAGCGCGGGTTGAAATGACAGCCGGTCGGCGGGTTGAGCGGCGACGGCAGCTCGCCCTGCAGACGGATGCGGTTCTTCTCGCGATCCGGATCGGCGATCGGCGTCGCCGACAAAAGGGCTGCGGTATAGGGATGGCGCGGGCGGGTGAAGACCTCTTCCGCCGTGCCGGTTTCCACAGGGCGGCCGAGATACATCACCATGACGTCATCGGCGATGTGACGTACCACCGAGAGACCGTGCGAGATGAAGAGATAGGCAAGGCCCATCTCCTTCTGCAGATCCATCAGGAGGTTCAGCACCTGTGCCTGGATCGAGAGATCAAGCGCCGAAACCGGCTCGTCCAGCACCAGCACCTTCGGCCGCAACATCAGCGCGCGGGCAATGGCGATACGCTGACGCTGGCCGCCGGAAAACATATGCGGATAGCGATCATAATGTTCCGGACGCAGGCCAACACGCGCCATCATGGCCTCGGCCTTGCTGCGGCGAGTCGCGGCATCGTCATCGGTGTTGATCTTCAGCGGCTCCTCAAGGATGGAACCGACCTTCTGGCGCGGGTTGAGCGAACCGTAAGGATTCTGGAAGACGATCTGCACGGCGCTGCGCAGGCTGCGGTCGCCAATCTTCGCCGGCTTGCCGTCGATCAGCAATTCGCCTGACGTCGGGTGTTCGATCATCGTCACCAGACGGGCAAGCGTCGACTTGCCGCAACCGGATTCGCCGACGACGGCGAGCGTGCGGCCAGACTGCAGGCTGAAGCTGACGCCGTTCAGCGCCTTGACGGTCGCCTCCGGTTTGAAGCTACCGCGCTTGACGGTGTAGAAGCGGGCGAGATCGCGCCCTTCGAGAACAGCGCCGGTCATGCGGCACCTCCTGCTGTTTGCGTGGCGACAAGGCCGGGATGACCGAGCGGCTTGCCGTGTTCCAGCGGATAGTTGCAGAGCGTTACGCCGAGTTCGATGCCCTGACGCTTGACGCCGCGATCGCAATCGGGCGTCGCGAACGAACAGCGGGGCGCGAAAAGACAGCCCGTGGGACGATCATGCTGGCCGGGCACGACGCCGGCGATCGACGGCAGGCGCTGGCCGACAATCGCACGCTCCGGCAGAGCCGAAAGAAGTGCGGCCGTATAGGGATGATGCGGATCGCGGAACAGCGCCTTGACCGGCTGCTCCTCGACCTTCTGGCCGGCATATTGCACCTGCACGCGCTCGGCGGTCTCGGCCACCACGCCCATGTCATGGGTGATCAGCACCAGCGCCATGCCCTGCTCCTGCTGCAGTCGCACGAGCAGATCGAGGATCTGCGCCTGGATGGTCACGTCGAGCGCGGTGGTCGGCTCGTCGGCGATCAGCAGTTTCGGATTGCAGGCAAGCGCCATGGCGATCATGACGCGCTGGCTCATGCCGCCCGACATCTGGTGCGGGAAGTTCGACAGGCGATCTTCAGGCGCCGGGATGCCGACGAGATTCAGAAGCTCGATCGAGCGCTCGCGGCGTGCCTTGCGGTCGAGGCCCATGTGGATGCGCAGGGTCTCGCCAAGCTGGAAGCCGACCGTGAAGCACGGATTGAGGCTCGACATCGGCTCCTGGAAGATCATTGCCATGTCTTTGCCAACGATCTTGCGGCGCTGCCGCGAGGAGATACCGCGCAGGTCCTTGCCGTCGAACATCATGCGGTCTGCGGTGATCTTCGCTGTCCATGGCAGAAGCCCCATCAGAGCGAGCATGGAGACGGACTTACCGGAGCCGGATTCGCCGACGATCGAGAGGATTTCCCCCTTGTCGCAGGTGAGCGATACGCCGTCCACCGCCCGGAACAGGCCGGAAGCGGTCTGGAATTCGACGGTGAGATTTTCAATATCGAGAAGTGCCATTACGACCTCTTCAGCTTCGGGTCGAAGGCATCGCGCAGGCCGTCGCCCATCAGATTGATGGCGAGAACCGTGATCAGGATGCAGAGACCGGGAAAAGTGACCAGCCAGGGGTTGCTCTGGAAGAATTCGCGCGAATCCGCCAGCATCGTGCCCCATTCCGGCGTCGGCGGCTGCGCGCCCTGGCCGAGAAAGCCGAGAGCGGCGGCATCGAGGATCGCGGAGGAGAAGGCAAGCGTCGCCTGCACGATCAGCGGCCCGAGACAGTTCGGCAGGATGGTCTTGAACATCAGGCGCAGCGGGCCGGCGCCGGAAACGCGTGAGGCGATGACATATTCCTTGTCACGCTCGGCCATGACCGAGGCACGCGTCAGGCGGACGAAATGCGGCTGGTTGACGATCGAGATCGCAATCATCGCGTTGGTCAGGCCCGGCCCCAGGATCGCCACCAGCACGAGGGCGAGCAGCAGCGAGGGGATGGCGAGGATGATGTCCATGACGCGCATGATGATCGTATCGGTGCGGCCGCGGACATAGCCGGCGACGAGGCCGATCAGGATGCCGGCAAGCGCCGAAAGCGAGGCGACCACGAGGCCGATGAACAGCGAGAACCGCGTGCCGTAGATCAGACGCGAGAGAAGGTCGCGGCCATTGGCATCGGTGCCGAGAAGAAAGCTGCTGTTGCTGCCTTCCGACCAGAACGGCGGCAGGCGCTGCATGGCGCTGCCATAGGCGGCATCCGGGTCATGCGGGGCGACGATGCCGGCGAAGATCGCCAGGAACAGGACGAAAACGAAGATCGCCAGTCCGATGACGGCACCCTTGTTTCGCGAGAAATAATACCAGAACTCCGCAAGAGCGGAGGGGCGGTCGGACTTGACACTGACCGTGCTCATGGGCCGCTCCTAGTGACGAATACGTGGATTGATGAAGCCGTAGAGCAGGTCGACGGCGAGATTGACGAGCATGACGATGCCGGCGATCAACAGCAGGCCGCCCTGCACCACGGGATAATCGCGCTTTGAGACGGCGTCGATCATCCACTTGCCGATTCCCGGCCAGGAAAAGATGCTTTCCGTCAGGATGGCGCCGCCGAGCAGCACGCCGACCTGCAGGCCGATGGTGGTAACGACCGGGATCATGGCGTTGCGCAGCGCATGCACGGAGACGACGCGCAGCGGCGAGAGACCCTTGGAGCGCGCCGTGCGGACATAATCCTCGCCCAGCACTTCGAGCATCGCCGAGCGCGTCTGCCGCGCGATGACGGCGAGCGGAATGGTGCCGAGCACGACCGTCGGCAGGATCAGCGAGTTGAGCGCCGAGGCGAAGGCGCCCTTCTGACCGGACAAGAGGCTGTCGATCAGCATGAAGCCGGTGATCGGCTTGAAGAAATAAATGAGGCCGATGCGGCCCGAAACCGGCGTCCAGTGCAGATAACCGTTGAAGACGATGATCAGCAGCAGGCCCCACCAGAAGATCGGCATGGAATAGCCGATGAGGGCCACACCCATGACGCTCTGGTCGAACCATGTCCCCCGCTTAACGGCGGCGAAAACGCCGGCCGGGATGCCAAGACAGATCGCCAGGATCATGGCGCAGATCGACAGTTCCAGCGTTGCCGGGAAGAAGGTGAAGAAGTCGGTCAGTACATCACGCTTGGTGGTGATCGAGGCGCCGAGATCGCCGTGCAGCGCCTTCCAGATGTAACTGCCGTACTGGACGATCATCGGGCGGTCATAACCGAGATCGTGCGTGATCTGGGCGTGCCGCTCCGGCGACATGACCCGTTCGCCCGACAGCAGCATGACAGGATCGCCCGGAAGCAGGCGGATGAGGGAGAAGGCGATAATCGATACGCCGAGGAATGTCGGGATCAGCACCGCAAGGCGGCTGAAAAGAAATCGCAACATGACAGGTGTCCAAATTTTTCCGGCGGTCAGGCAAAGTGCCTGACCGCCGGGTCGCCCGGTCTTAGCCGGGCATTCTCACAGATTTTTTGTTATTCGGCGATATCGACGCCGTCGAAGCGGTGAACGCCGACCGGGTCCTGAACGTAACCGGAGACATTCTTCGTCATCGGGATGAACTCTTCCGAATGGTCGATGGTCATCCACGGTGCTTCGCGCTTGAAGATGACCTGAGCCTCTTCATAGAGCTTGGTGCGCTCCTTGACGTCGGCGGTCTGCTTGGCCTTCTTCACCAGATCGTCGAATTCCTTGTTGCACCACTGAGCGCGGTTGTTGCCGCCGACGGCGTCGCAGCCGAGCAGCGTATCAAGGAAGTTGTCCGGGTCGCCGTTATCACCGGTCCAGCCGAGGATAGCCGCACCATCGCGGTCCTTGGCGGAGGAGAGCTTCAGGTACTGAGCCCAGTCATAGGTGACGATCTCGACCTTGACGCCGATCTTGGCAAGGTCCGCCTGCATCAGCTCGGCGGCGCGGCGCGCGTTGAGCATGTAGGGACGCGATACCGGCATCGCCCAGATCTTCATGCTGAGATCCTTGACGCCGGCCTTTTCAAGCAGCTTCTTAGCTTCGTCCGGGCTGTAGGCGTCGTCCTTGACGTCCTTGTTATAGGACCACATGGTCGGCGGGATCGGGTTGGTTGCAACCGTGCCCGAGCCCTGGAAGACGGCGTCGACGATCGCCTGCTTGTTGACGGCCATGTTGATGGCCTTGCGCACTTCGACCTTGTCGAAAGGTGCAACCAGCGTGTTGTAGGCGAGGTACGAAACGTTCAGACCAGCCTGCTCGAGAACCTTGAGGTTCGGATCGGCCTTCAGGTCCTTGATGTCGGCGGCGTTCGGGTAAGGCATAATGTTGCATTCGCCGGACTTCAGCTTCTGTGCGCGGACGGAAGCGTCAGGCGTGATCGCGAAGACGAGATCGTCGATCTTTTCCTTGCCCTTGAAATAGGTTTCATTCGCCTTGTAGCGGATGACGGCGTCGGGCTGGTAGGCAACGAAGGTGAACGGGCCAGTGCCGAGCGGCTGCTGGTTCATCTGCGCCATCTTGCCGTCGGCCTGGAGCTTGTCGGCATATTCCTTCGACAGGATCGAGCTGAAATCCATCGCGAGGTCGGCGATGAACGGTGCTTCCGGACGGTTCAGCACGAACTTGACAGTGAGGTCGTCAACCTTGTCGATCGACTTGATCAGCTTGGGGAAGCCCATGCCGTCTGCATATTCGTAGGAACCACCGGCGACATACTTGGCCCACGGGCTATCTTCCTTGAGCTGGCGCTCGAAGGAGAAGATGACGTCGTCGGCAGTAAGATCGCGCGTCGGGGTGAAGAAGTCGGTCACCTGGAACTTCACGCCCTTGCGGAGCTTGAAGGTGTATTCCTTGCCGTCGGGGGAAACCGTCCAGCTTTCGGCCAGGCCCGGCTCAACTTCGGTGCTGCCATGCTTGAATTCGACGAGACGGCTATAGACCGTACGCGAAGAGGCATCGAAAGTGTTGCCGCCAGTGTAAATTCCCGGGTCAAAACCCTCCGGCGAGCTTTCCGAGCAATAAACAAGCGTTTTCGACCAGGCGGACGTCGCCATGACGGAAGCCAAGGCGGTCACTGCCAAGAGGACAGAGATCTTTTTCATGATGTCGTTTCCCAGGTTTGTTCTTCTTTTGAAGCCGTGGTTCCCAGAGGTTCCTATCCGGATCGGGCCGATGGAACGCTATTTAATGTATGAAAGCAACATGGGCCGCCTAAAATTTTTCCAAATCGTGGAGTTTGGAAATTTTTGCACAAAAAATGCCCTGCATAGGCAACAATCTGGATATTACGCGCGTATCTGGGATACTTTTTCGAAGAATCTCACGTTTTCCTCTTCGAGATTACCAACGGCTCATTACAATATTGTGCAACTATACAAAGGAAAATCCGCCGCTGCCTCAGGCAACCGCGGATTGAAAATACACGCGACTTAAAAAGCGGGATCAGGCGGCCGGTGCCGTGATCGGCATCTTCTTGGCGATGCCCCTGTGATCTAGCTCGTCCAGGCCGAGCAGGAAGTTGATCTGCGGGCGGGCCTTGACGAGGTCGTCGATGGAATATTCCGTCAGCACGTCGAAGAAGGCGTTGAGCGCCTTGCGCAGCGCCGAATTCAAGCCGCAGCTATCGACCAGCGGGCACTCGACGGCACCGTCTTCGAAGCATTCCGCCATGGCGAAGCTATCTTCGGTCACCCGGACGACATCGAACAGGCTGATATCGGTCGGTGGCTTGCCCAAGCGCACGCCGCCATTGCGGCCACGCACGGTTTCCACAAGGCCCGCCTTGGTCAGCGGCTGCAGAATCTTGAACAAAAACAGCTCGGAAACACCATAGGCCTTGGCAATTTCCGGGATGCGGCTCAAGTAGCCTTCGTTGGCGGCGCAATACATGAGCATACGCACTGCGTAGTTGGTTTGCTTGGTCAGGCGCATGCCGATCTCCTGGAATCGAAGCCGCAAAGTGCGGGTCGAGAGCTATATAGTGCGTTTCTTAGTTTGGAACAATTCCAAAATATGAAATTTACATTCACGTTATTCTGATGCTGCCAACCAGATCAAGACCGGTTTTCAGGACTGCACTTTTTTGTCATTGAGCTCCCTGGCATAGTCGAGGATAGCCTGTTTACGTTCCGGCGTGCCCGGATGGGTCGACAGCATGCTGGTGTCGGAGTGATCGTTGAGTTTGGTCTCCAGGAGATCGAAGAAACGCGACAGAGCTGTTGGGTCCATGCCGGCCGCCTGCATCAACTCGACCGAACGACGGTCGGCCTGGGCTTCTGCCGAACGGGAATAGGAAAGCGCCAAGAGACCGCCGCCCTGGGTCAGCACATCCTGAACGCCGGAGCCGACGTCGCCGGCAATCAGCATCACCAGGCCGGCAACGCCGGCGGCGCGATACAGCTGGCGGAGACTGTGCTTGTATTCGACATGGCCGATCTCGTGGCCGAGAACGGCGGTGATCATTTCGGTATCGCTGCCGGCAAGATCGACCAACTGATCGGTGAGGACGAGATTTCCGTCCGGCAGCGCGAAGGCGTTCGGGCCAATGATACCGCCATCGCGGAAGTTCAGCTTGTAGCGACCGGCGCCGCCCTCGGCCTGGGCCGCAATCTTTTCGAACCGATCCGAGATGTCCTTGCGCCTGTCCTCGGAAAGCTTGCTCGGGCTGAGAGCCGTCTGGCCCAGCGTCTTCAGCGTGCCCGCCGACATGATTTCCGGCACCACCGGCGGCGTCACCAGCACCGCGACCTCCACCAGCGCCGGCAAGGCATAGTGATAGATAACCGATGCGAGCACGATCGTCGCGACGGCAAAAGCGATCATCCGCGGACGGACGATCTCCAGCCGATGCACGAAACCGCTGCGCTTCTCGCCTCGACCCTGGAGATAGACGTCGATCGCGTCATTGTCGCGCGTTTCGAAAACGGATTCATTTCCGAACACGATACGGCGGGGAATCGAGCCGACGCGCGGGCTGATCTCAATGTCGGAGCGGATGCCCCAGGCGAGACGCTTGTCCTTCTCATCCTCCTCGTCCGACAACACGGTCAGCGAACCACCCATATCAACCAACCGGGCCGGAATGGCGCGGCTGGAATGCGGCGGATGCCAGAGGCCCGCCGCGATCACTGGTCCATCAGAAGCCAAAGTCGAAACCATCGACATCGAGATATTCCGCGCTGATGGCGTTGCCGCTCGAGCGAACCTGATCGATCACCACGCCGATGTCACCGTCGACATGGATGGCGGTATGCTCTGCGAGATAATGTTGCAGGCGCACCGCCGCCCAGGGGCGCATCAGGCCGAGGGTTGCAAATGTGACGATCACATTGGAGATCGCAATCCATGCATAACGCCGGCGACCAAGATCGCTAAGGAGACTGTGACGGCGGTCGATCATGGTCGCCGACCACACGATGTTGCGCACCATGGCCCGATAGAAAAGTCCGGCGATGGCATAGACGAGCACAAATCCAATGATGGCCCAATGCCAGACACTTACCGTACCCATCGATCCGGACATGGCAGCCTCGGGCGATGTCCCTGAGATCGCGAAAGCCAAGCCGGCGAGAACAACGAGGCCAATCAGAGCGACCGCAATGGCAATACCGAGCGCCTTGTAGAATCCGCCCAATGTCAGGTTGGTCGAAAATGGCCGGTCGCCGTAACGCAGATTGTCGAAAACATACCGATAGAACCAGCGGGCAGCGATGGGCGCAAGAATTCCGACCGAGACAATCGTAACGAGGCCGCCTAGAAAGATAGCCTTGAAAGCGCCGCCGTAGGTGCCGACGAAATCGAACCGCACGTTGCGATAACTCGTCACGCGGGCGTTGAAGCGCAGACCGCGCATGAGAAACCAGGGGAAAGCGAGGATCAGCAGCGGCGTGACGATCAGCGCCGCGAGCGGCGCGACAGTCGTGACGATCTGCGAGATGATCAGAAATCCGAAGACGATCAGGCGGCCAATGAAAATCTGCTTGCCCTTGGCGTGATATTCGAATGTATGCCCGAGCAGTGCTGTATTGCCATAGAAATAGCGGTTGCGCCGAACCTTCGCCCAGGCGGAGTAGATGCCCAGGGTGATGATCGTCAGCAAAACATTGACGATCCAGATACCGAAATATTCCTTGGCGTTGCCGGTGAACGACGCACGTTGAAACGTCTGTCCGCCGTCGAACGGGCGCAAATTTTCTGCCAGAGCCATATCCAACCACCCCCCTTGGTAGACCAGTGTTGCGGATGGTGCCGATCATCCCCAATCAGCGCGCGAAACCATCCGACGCGTTAATCTACCGCGAGACGCAGGAAAGTCGATCCCATCCGGCGCAATTTATAAGCGCCCGAATAGAAGCGGGTCGGGCCTCACGGCACCGAAACCCAGACCGCCATCTCGCAACCGCCCGGCTCGCGGAAATGAAAGCGTCGGCCGCCCGGAAAATCGAAGGCGGGGCGGGTCACCACACCGCCGGCAAGCTCGACCGCACGCTGCGCCGCTTCCAGATCGGTCGCGCGCACGACCGGCAGCGGGGCGCCGGCGGCGTCCCCCGCATCGCCATCAATCCCGGCGTCGATCCCGGCCGCCTCGATGACGTGATAGGTCGGCCCGTAGCTGACGAAGCTCCAGTCGAAAGCCTCCGCGAAAAAACGGCGGGTCTTCAACGCATCGGTCGATGGGAATTCGAGATAGTCGATCTGATAGGTCGCAGGCATTGTGCTGCCCTCCAATTGTTCTTGTTTTGTTCTAATGCAAAACAAGATCTCCGGCAAGATGACGGAGCGGGAAATAACCGCAACAAAAAACCGCCGCCCAACTCAACATCGGGCGGCGGCGGATTTCAAGCAAGAACGACGAAGATCACTTCATCGTCGGCATGACGAATTCAGCACCATCCTTGATGCCGGACGGCCAGCGAGCGGTGATCGTCTTGGTGCGGGTCCAGAACTTGATCGAGTCCGTGCCGTGCTGGTTGAGGTCGCCGAAGCTCGAGGCCTTCCAGCCGCCGAAGGAATGGTAGGCGAGCGGAACCGGGATCGGAACGTTGATGCCGATCATGCCGATGTTGATGCGCGAGGCGAAATCGCGGGCTGCGTCGCCGTCACGGGTGTAGATGGCAACGCCGTTGCCATATTCATGTTTCATCGGCAGCTCGAGCGCGTCTTCATAGTTCTTGGCGCGGACGACCGAGAGAACCGGTCCAAAAATCTCGGCCTTGTAGATATCCATGTCCGCCGTGACGTTATCGAACAGGCTGCCGCCGACGAAATAGCCGTCCTCATAGCCCTGCAGCTTGAAGCCACGGCCGTCGACGAGGAGCTTGGCGCCCTCTTCGACACCGCGATCGATCAGGCCATTGATACGGTTATAGGCATCCTTGGTGATGACCGGACCCATGTCGGCCTTGTCGTCGGTATAGGGGCCGATGCGCAGCGATTCGATCTTCGGGATCAGCTTTTCGACCAGGCGGTTCGCCGTGTCTTCGCCGACGGGAACAGCGACGGAGATCGCCATGCAGCGCTCACCGGCCGAGCCATAGCCAGCCCCCATGAGGGCGTTGACGGCCTGGTCCAGATCGGCGTCCGGCATGATGATCATGTGGTTCTTGGCGCCGCCGAAGCACTGCGCGCGCTTGCCGTTCGCAGCCGCCGTGCCATAGACATAGCGGGCGATCGGCGTCGAGCCGACGAAGGAGACGGCGCCGATATCCGGATCCGTCAGGATGGCGTCGACCGCAGCCTTGTCGCCGTTGACGACGTTAAGGATGCCCGCCGGCAGGCCGGCTTCGATCATCAGCTCGGCAAGGCGGATCGGCAGGGAGGGATCACGCTCGGACGGCTTCAGGATGAAGGCGTTGCCGCAGGCGATAGCCGGCGCAAACATCCACATCGGGATCATGCCCGGGAAGTTGAACGGCGTAATGCCGGCGCCGATGCCGACCGGCTGGCGGATGGAATACATGTCGATCGCCGGGCCGGCGCCTTCGGTGAACTCACCCTTGGCGAGGTGCGGAATGCCGCAGACAAATTCGCAGACTTCCAGGCCGCGAATGACATCGCCCTTGGAGTCTTCAACCGTCTTGCCGTGCTCCTTGGAGAGCATGGTCGCCAGCTCGTCCATGTGCTTGTTCAGAAGCTCGACGAACTTGAAGAAGACGCGGGCGCGGCGCTGCGGATTGGTGGCGGCCCACTTCGGCTGCGCTGCCTTGGCGTTTTCGACGGCGGTGCGGATTTCCTCGACGCTGGCGAGCGCGACCGTCGACTGAACTTCGCCGGTTGCCGGATTATAGACGTTGGCTGTGCGTCCGCTGGTGCCGGCGACGTGCTTGCCGCCGATAAAATGACCAATCTCATGCATGGGTGTGCCTCCTCGTTTTCTTGAATGACTGTAGGATCGCACTTCAATTTGCACAAATCAATGAGCTGTTATAAGCAACCGTTGTGCAAAAATTGAAGTCCGGGGTGTGCATATGGATTGGGATGACGTCCGCATGTTCCTCGCCGTGGCCCGTACGGGGCAGATCCTGGCGGCCTCGAAGCGGCTTGGGGTCAATCATGCGACCCTGTCGCGGCGGGTGACGACACTGGAGGAACGGCTGAAGACGCGGCTGCTGGTGCGCCGCACCAATGGCTGCGAGCTGACGGCCGAGGGCGAAATCTTCCTGCACGCGGCCGAACGCATGGAAACCGAGATGCTGCGGGCGCAGGCGAGTGTCGGTCATCTCGACAGCGCCATTACCGGCACGGTGCGTATCGGCGCGCCGGACGGTTTCGGCGTATCCTTCCTCGCGCCGCGCCTGGGGCGGCTGATCGCGCGCTATCCGGAACTGCGCATCCAGCTCGTGCCGGTGCCCCGCTCCTTTTCGTTGTCACAGCGCGAGGCCGATATCGCCATTACGCTGGAGCGCCCGGAACAGGGCCGGCTGGTCTCCTCGAAGCTTACGGACTATACGCTCGGCCTCTATGCCTCGAAAGCCTATCTCGACAAGGCCGGCCTGCCCGACAGCGTCGAGGCGCTGAAGCTGCATCCGCGCATCGGCTATGTCGAAGACCTGCTCTTCACCGCCTCGCTGAACTTCTCCGGTGAGATCATGCGCAGCTGGGACGCGTCCTTCGAAATCTCCACCTCCATCGGCCAGACCGAAGCCGTGCGCTCCGGCGCCGGCATCGGCATCCTGCATGACTACATCGCCCGGCAATATCCGGAACTGACCCGCATCCTGCCCGATATCTCGATCAAGCGCGCCTATTGGACCACCTACCACGAAAGCGCCCGCGATCTGGTGCGGGTTCGCACTGTCGCGGACTTTCTGCAAGAGCTGGTGAGCGAGGAACGGCGGATGTTTTTGTAACGCCGGCCCCGGCCCTACGCATGCTTCGGCGGCTCCTCGTTCTCATCGGGATTGGGAACGGGAATTTCATCCGGCAAGCTGTCGGGATCCGGCTCCTCTATCGGCGGCTTGGGTATCCAGCCTGGATCGGGCATCGGCGGTGTCTCGGGAATCGGCTCGCGTGGCACGGACATGCCAGTTCCTTTCGTCTGGTTGCTGATATTGGCTAACGGTCGGGAGCAGGCAGGGTTCCCGGAAAAATGCCGCAGGCAGGCCGAACGAAACTGGACAAGGGGCAGCCAAGGCCTAGTATCTTAGGGAGATCTCAAGGAGCGAAAATGATGGCTGAGAAAAAGAAAACGAAGCAGGCCGAGAAAGAGCACAAGGAGCAGGACGACTATCTCGAAGAGGCGCTCGAGGAAACCTTTCCCGCGAGCGATCCGATCTCGCCGGGGCATGTCGTGAAGAAGCCCGAAGACAAGAAATAGCCCACGGCCTGAGCCGGGAGAGCTATGATGTCTGATCCATGAAAGGGTGGGAATAGCACGATTGAGGTGTTCGCAGCCTCTTCCATACTGTAGTAAAAACAAATTCTTAGGTATGCTTTCAGTCGAATTTATGGTGCGTTGTTCGACGTTGGTTCATCGCGTTGTTCGAGCCTATCGTCCCATCAGTTGGTGCGAAGCAGGCGAGCATATCGCGCTCGTGGAAGGGACTAGAGCATCGCGATCCGAGGATCAGCGGCGCCGGCCGTAGTAAATCATCAAAAGCAAAAGTAGAATCGTTGGAATGCCAGCGACGCTGGAGAAGGCTGCAAAGGCCCAGAGATCTGTTGCTTCTCCGCTGCACTGAGCAAAAGGGCAGACCCACTGCGCAGTGACGAGCAACGCCAGAAACGCCACCGCAATCAGGATCAGCAGCACCAAGATCATGAAGGCTGTGGCAAGCGCAAGAGTAGCCTTTATGAAGCTAATGGCAGCTCGTATCTTCAAGCGCACTTTCGCCGGAGCATCCAAGGTCATGGCTCGACGTAATGAAAGGTGCTGGCATAGACACCCAAGCTAGTACCGCGGCCCTCGACGGTGATCCGCATGCCTGGCTTAAGGGTCTGTCTGATAGCGTTGGAAACGCCACAAAGGCTATCGAAGAGGAATGGCAAATCTCGGAGTTCTACCGGCGACCGGCATCCTTTTTGATTGTCACCGTCCGCTCGTGCAACTTTATAAGGAAGCTCAACGTGATGACCTGCGACTAGGGCAAGGACCATTGGAGCACCGGCAACGGCGGGGAGGCTGCCAAAAAAGTAACCCATAAAAGGTGCAATCAAAATCGCACCTGCCTTTTTCAGCTCTCCTTCATCGCTGTTGGTCATACCCTTTACAACAAAACAAACCATTAGCACCGCTGAGAGGAGGCCGATGGCAACACGAAACGAACTCGTCGCAGCGGCCCAGTCCGTAGATGGCACGAAGCCATATCCAAAACCTCTTCCAATAAAGCCGAAGAATAGAAGTAAGCCCCAGATCGACAGCAGAGCAATTCCGATTTTAGCAACCCAGCGCATTGCTTTCGCTCTTGTTGCATCGTTCATCAATCGATCCGCCCCGGCTCTTGCTGCTTAGCTATCCTTGGCACACCACTGGTTGCGATTTCAAGAGTGCTTATGGTGCCGGAAAAGCTCCCGCTTGACTCCTCCTCAAAATGAGAACATTTTAAGAACAAACGCGAGCTGCGCCCCGGCCTGAGTTTACTGACAATTTGATGATGAGAACCGCCGTGCATCGGCGGAATGACGATGTGCGTCCAATGAGTGCCGAAGCCACAGTAGCAACGAAGAGCCGGAACTCGACCCAATAAAAGCGCTCCTCGCCGCACATGACGGCGATGCACGGGCAGCCATTGAAGATCTCGTGCACAGGATTAAGCACCTGCGGCAACAGCTTTCGCTTGCCTCCGCCTTTCCCGCCAGCGATCCGATCTCGCCGGGGCATGTCGTCAAGAAGCCCGAAGACAAGAAATAGCCCACGGCCTGCGTTGGGAGAGCTATGATGTCTGATCTATCTAAAGAGTGGAAATGGTACGGTTGGGGGGTCTCGAACCTCCGACCTCAGGTGCCACAAACCTGCGCTCTAACCAACTGAGCTACAACCGCACATGCTCGCGTCGCCGCGAACGGGGGTGACATACGAGGACTTTGAAATTATTTCAAGTCCTATCTCCCCGCAATATGAAAAAGCTGGGCTTGATACCCAGTTCTTGAGGCACAGCACCTTCGGATGAAGGCACGAGGGCCGCTTTCCCTTGAATCAGAAACGTCCCGCCTTCAGAGCTTTCACCTGAAAACGGGACGTCTTGGCCTTGGGAGGCATTTTGGGATTAGGCTGCCTTGAAGGTGGACATGGCCTTTTCAGCCGCGTCCTTGGCCGGCTTTGCCAGCTTTTCGGCAACCTGCTTGGTGGTTTCCTGAATGGACTTGGCCTGCTCGACGGTCACTTCAGCCTGCTTGCGGATGAAGGAGGTCTGCAGTTCGAAGAGTTCGGCAACGGACTTGACACGAAGCAGGGCTTCCATGTGCGCCAGCGAGCTTTCGGCATTGGTGCGCAGCGCGTCGATGGCCTTGAGGCCGATCTCGACGGAGCCGGCCTGGGCGGTCTGCACGGTTGCTTCAACGGTCTTGCCGGCTTCTTCAGCGGCGGTCTTCATCTTCGCGAAGGCTTCCTTGGACTGCACCGCACCCTTTTCCGCGAAGTCGCGGAAGGATTCGGAGAGCTTGGAAGGGTCGAATGCAGCCGTTGAAAAAACGTCGTCTTTCTTTACAGTAGCCATGATAACGCTCCTAGTGTGGGCCCTCCTCCGAGCGCCCTTCGTGAATGTGAGTGAGGCTTATATAATATAGATTATTGTGCAGTGCAACATAATTGTGCGACGCACAACACGTTAACCCTGCCAGCCGAAAAACTGGTCGTTCGCTGGACCTGAAACCGGGGTGCCGGTATTAATAAAGCGTTAAAGCAAGAGAGGCGGTCACGCCCGCAAAGCAGGTTGGAACATGCCCGCAGTCCAGTATCCATTCATTGACATCGCCGTGCACCCCCGCGTTCGGGAACGCTTTGCGCGCGGCGAGGCGATGGTGATGTTTTCGGCAGGCATGGATCGCGTTCTCTGGGCCAACGGCGCCGGGGCCAATCTCTTTGGCTATGACATTATTTATGATTTTCTCGATCAGGGGCCTAAGGCCGGCGATGTCTCTTTCCGCCAGATCGAAGCGACGGCACGCGGCCTTGGCGCCGTCGGCGACCAGCGCACCTTCCTGATCCGCATGGCCTCCGGTTTCCAGCGTGCCGTGGTTAACGCCGCTGTCGAAATCATCCGCGTCCAGGCGGGCGAAGAGGCGATCCTGTTTTCCTCTCCGGTCTCGGTCAAGCCGTTGGCAGCCGCCGAAAGCGCCAAGCGGATGATCGACGGCTTCGATGATCCCGATACGCATATGGCGGTGATCGGCCGCGACGGCGACGTCATCGCTGCCTCCACCGGTTTCGAGGCCCTTGGCGTGACGCCGCACACCGCGAAAATGTTGACGACCATGGCTGGAGCGCTGCCGGAACGGCTGATCAAGCGGCCGATCCCGACCGGCCGTGGCTATCTGCCCGCCGCCGTCGGCAAGCTATCGGAAATCCCCGCCCTGCACCTGCTCTTCGTCGTCGAGACCGTGCTCGGCCATCTTGATCCGACCGAAAGCCCTGACGCGCCCGCCCCGCCGGCGGCAATAACCAAGGTCGAGCCGGAGGCGGAAGAAGCCCGCAACGAGCTTGAGGCCGCAGTGGTCGAGCCGACATTCGCTCCCGACACCGCCCCTGTCGCGAATGCCGCCTCTCCTTCCGCAGACGTTCTCGATGCCGTGGCGGATATCGAGGAAGTTGAAGACACACCGGAAGACGACGCCGCCATCCATGAGGCGATCTCCGTACAATCCGATGCCGCGAGCGAAGATCTCGGCCAACTGGCGACCATGGATGGCGCGAGCGAGGAACAGATCGACGCGGCTGCGTATGTCGACGAACTGACAGATGAAGCCGATGACATGGTTGCACCAGCCGTCGTCGAAAGTCCGGTGGAGCATGAGGAAATCAGCCCCGAGCCGGCTGCTCCCGAACACGATGCAGTCGCGGACGGCCAACCGGGAGAATTCACCTTCAAGCGCAACGGCCGCGCCACCCGTTTCGTCTGGAAGATCGATGCCGAGGGCCGCTTCAGCGAGGTTTCGCGAGAATTCGCCGAAGCCGTCGGCCCGCATGCCGCCAAGGTGACCGGCACGGCCTTTACCGATGTTGCCGCACATTTCAATCTCGATCCCGATGGCAAGATCGCGGAGCTTCTCGCGCGGCGCGACACATGGTCCGGCCGGACGATCTACTGGCCGGTGGAAAACACCAGCCTGATCGTGCCGGTCGACCTCGCCGCCTTGCCGACCTATACGCGCAGCCGCGACTTCGACGGCTTCAGAGGCTTTGGCGTCGTCCGCCTTTCCGACGCCATCGAAGATCCGATGAAGCTCGGATTGACGCTGGGCGCGGAGGAAGATCAGTCCGCTCGGACGCCGGACGCTACGGAAGAACCAGCGGCGACCGAGACGGATGCGACGGATCCGGCAATTACCGAGGAAACGTTGCAGTCCGCAGCGGAAGAGCATATTGCCGAAGAAGAGAACACTGTTCCCGAGGCGGCGGATGAACCCGCACCCGCGAATGAAGAACCGCCGGCGCTGACGATTGCCGAGACGCCGAACCGCCGCGAAACCGACAAGATCATTCAGCTCCACGAGCGCCGTTCGGCGATGCCGGGCGGCCTGTCGCTGAGCGAACAGGCAGCCTTCCGCGAGATCGCCCGCCAGCTCGAACCTTTCGGCAAGCGCACCGAGACGCCCGAAGAGGGCACGCAGACCGAAGAAGATGCCGATACCTCTCCGAAGCCGAATGTGGCGGACGAGATCCTGTCTGGGACAACTGAAGACCAGCCGCAGGACAAAATCGCGCCAGAGACCGACGCCGTCGCGCATTCCGAACCGGTGCCCCTGGTTGAAACCGAAAAGCCGGCGGAAGAAGCTGCTCCCGACGCAGAAGCACCCAAGCCGGAAGAACATCTCGATCCGCTGGGCGTCTTGAACACCGCCATTCCGTCGCGCGTGAAAATGCGCAATGGCCTGTCGGATGAGATCGTCGATCAACTGCCGCTCGCCATCCTCATTCATGCCGGCGACCGCTTGATCCATGGCAATCCGGAATTCCTGCGGCTGACGGGCTATGAGAGCCTTGCGGACCTCGACCATGTCGGCGGCCTCGATGCGCTATTGCAGCGCCATGATCTCGA
Organism: Rhizobium rhizogenes NBRC 13257; assembly: GCF_000696095.1. Classification (GTDB taxonomy): domain Bacteria; phylum Pseudomonadota; class Alphaproteobacteria; order Rhizobiales; family Rhizobiaceae; genus Rhizobium; species Rhizobium rhizogenes. Next base: position 249,991 of record NZ_BAYX01000009.1, read on the forward strand.
AGGCAAGACCGAGCAGCCGGGCACGATGATGGTGGTGCGCGCCGACGACACGCTGGTGCCGGTCACCGCACGGCTGCAGTCGATCCGCTGGGAAGACGGTACGGCCTTGATGCTGGCGCTGATGCCGCTCGAGAAGAGTGAAGCCGCATCGTCCGAGCCCGTGCCCGAAGAAGCGCGGCCGGAGCGCATGATCGAAAAGCTTGCCAAACTTCAGGTCGAAATCGAGGAACTGCAGTCGACGCTGGAAACGGCGACGGACGGCGTCGTCATCATCGGCCAGGATGGCGACATCCGCTCGATGAACCGCTCGGCAAGCGCCCTCTTCAACTTTGACGACCAGGAAACCCGCGGCAAACCCTTCGTCATGCTGTTTGCGCATGAGAGCCAGAAGGCCGTGCTCGACTACCTCAGCGGGCTCTCAGGCCATGGCGTGGCAAGCGTGCTGAACGATGGCCGCGAAGTCATGGGCCGTGAAGCATCGGGCGGCTTCGTGCCGCTGTTCATGACCATGGGGCGACTGAATTCCTCCAACGGCTATTGCGCCGTCATCCGCGACATCACGCAATGGAAGCGCACCGAGGAAGAACTGCGCAACGCCAAGCGCGCGGCCGAAACCGCCAATGCCCACAAGACGGATTTTCTTGCCCGTGTCAGCCATGAAATCCGCACGCCGCTCAACGCCATCATCGGCTTTTCCGACATGATGGCCGGCGAGCGTTTCGGGCCGATAGGTCATTCCCGCTATATCGAATATGCGACCGACATCGGCCGCTCCGGCCGGCATGTGCTCGATATCGTCAACGATCTCCTGGATATTTCCAAGATCGAAGCCGGTGAGATGGACCTGGAATTTGCCTCCGTCGGCCTCAACGAGGCAATCGCCGAGGCCGTGTCGCTGGTGCAGCCGCAGGCCAACAGCCAGCGCGTCATCATTCGCACCGCGCTGTCGCAAGCCGTGCCGAATGTGGTGGCCGACCTGCGCTCGATCAAGCAGATCGCGCTGAATATCCTGTCGAACGCCATCCGCTTCACGCCGTCCGGCGGCCAGATCGTGGTTTCCACCTCCTATGAGGGCAACGGCAGCGTGGTGATGCGTATCCGCGACACCGGCGTCGGCATGACGCGCTCGGAGCTGGAACAGGCAATGAAGCCTTTCCGCCAGGTCTCGACCAACTCCCGCAAACGCGGCGATGGCACCGGCCTCGGCCTGCCGCTGACCAAAGCCATGGTCGATGCCAACCGCGCGACCTTCGCGATCAATTCCTCGCCGAACGAGGGGACGCTGGTGGAAGTCACCTTCCCGTCCCCCCGCGTGCTGGCGAATTGATTTTTGATCTGTGAAATTAGCTGACGGCTGCTGCAATACGACCAACGGCAATTTTCTGCCCGAAGCGGACACGTCGACAATTCAGGCGCGCAAAATAGCTTGGTTGGGCTGGAGAAAGACGGCTTGCCTCTTATTTCATTTCAGGAGGGAATGGGACACAGGAGCAAAAGGAGGATTACCCAATGGCAAAGAACACGATCTGCGTATGGTATGACAAAGACGCCGAGGCCGCCGCCCACTTCTACGCCAAGACCTTTCCCGACAGCGCAGTGGGCGCCGTCATTCGTGCACCTGGAAACTATCCCGAGGGCAAGCAGGGAGACGTGCTGGTTGTTGAATTCACCGTTGCGGGCATTGCTTGCATAGGCCTCAATGGCGGTCCCGCAATCAAGCACAGCGAAGCTTTCTCATTTCAAATCGCAACTGACGACCAGGAAGAGACGGACCGCTACTGGAACGCCATTGTGGGCAATGGCGGCCGGGAAAAGGCTTGTGGCTGGTGCGAGGACAAATGGGGCATCTCCTGGCAGATCACACCGCGCGTGATGACCGAAGCGCTGGCGGCAGGCGGTGATCAAGCAAAACGAGCTTTCGATGCGATGCTAACCATGAAGAAAATCGACGTCGGGGCGATCGAAGCCGCTCGGCGTGGCTGAGGCAAATGCCGATTGAGCCCGCGTCACCCCCCTCTGTCAGCTACGCTGACATCTCCCCCACGAGGGGGGAGATTGGGAACGCGTGGCACACTCTCTCACAAAACAAATATCGCATCTGCTGGGACTGAACCTATTGCTCTCGCAAGAGCCTCGGCAGGCTCCCAACGATCTCCCCCCTTGTGGGGGAGATGTCACGAAGTGGCAGAGGGGGTGCTGCACTCTCAGCGAGCTCAGCAGTTCGAGACTATTCGCCGCGAGCTTTCTCAGCCTTGCGCTTGGCCCGCGAATTCGGCTTGCCGGCCGGCGAACCCGCATCGCTCTTGGCGAAGTTCGGCTTGCCCGGCTTCTTCGCCCAGGGCTTCTTGTCGGAAGCGCCCTCGCCTGCCTGTGCCCGTTCCGGCTTACGGTCGGATTTCCATTTCGGCTTGCTGTCGTCGTATGGGCGAGCGCTCTTCTCGGCGAAGGGCTTTTTGCCGTAGCCTCCCTCGCGCTTGGCCTGCGAAAAATCAGGGATGCCGTCGAGCGGCTTGACGCGGATGCCGCGCTCCAGGGTCTTGTCCGGACCGATGGCTGCCAGGAAGCGTTCGGCGCCTTCGGCGGAGAACTCGACGAAGGTTTCTTCCGGCTGCATCTTGATCGCGCCGATGTCGCGCTTGGTGAGGTTGCCGTTGCGGCAGAGCATCGGGATCAGCCAGCGCGGCTCGGCATTCTGCTTGCGGCCGACCGAGAGCGATACCCAGACACCATCGGTGAAATCGTTGCGGCCAGCGCCGGCGGGCGCTTCGTCATACCGCGTGACCGGAAAATCGTCGCGGCGAGGCTTCTTGCGCTCGCCTTCGGCCGGTACATCCTGCAGGTCTTCCGGCGCGGAATGACCGGCGCGGTATTGACGCAGGAAAGCGGCGGCGACCTGTTCGGCGCCATGGCTCTGCAACAGCTGCTGAACCAGCGACTGTTCGTCCTCACCCAGCGGCGCGGAGAAGATCGGATCGGCGAGAAAACGCTCGTCGTCACGCTGGCTGACCTCATCGGCCGATGGCGGCTTTGCCCAGGTGGCGCGAATGCGGGCGGCTTCCAGCAGGCGTTCCGTGCGGCGACGGCCGCTGAGCGGCACGATCAGGGCGCTGACGCCCTTGCGACCAGCACGACCGGTGCGGCCGCTGCGATGCAGCAGCGTTTCCGGATTGGTCGGTATGTCAGCGTGGATCACCAGATCGAGGCCCGGCAAGTCGATGCCGCGAGCGGCGACGTCGGTGGCGATGCAGACGCGGGCGCGACCATCGCGCATGGCCTGGAGCGCATGCGTGCGCTCGCTCTGGCTGAGCTCGCCGGAGAGCGCAACGACGGAGAAGCCGCGATTGTTGAAGCGCGCCGTGAGATGGTTGACCGCTGCACGCGTCGAGCAGAAGACAATCGCATTCTGCGCTTCGTAGTAGCGCAGGACGTTGATGATGGCGTTTTCCCGATCGCTCGGCACGACCATCAGCGCACGATAGTCGATATCGACATGTTGCTTGGCTTCTGTGGCGCTGGCAATGCGGACAGCATCCCGCTGGTAGTTTTCGGCAAGCTTGGCGATCGAACGCGGCACGGTCGCCGAGAACATCAGCGTCCGCCGTTCGGTAGGCGATGTCTCGAGGATGAATTCTAGGTCCTCGCGGAAGCCGAGATCAAGCATCTCGTCAGCCTCGTCCAGCACGACGGCCTTCAACTTGGAAATATCGAGCGAGTTGCGGCGGATATGGTCGCAAAGACGGCCGGGCGTACCGACGACGATGTGCGCGCCGCGCTCCAACGCCCGTTTCTCGGTTCGCATGTCCATGCCGCCGACGCAGGAGACGATGGTGGCGCCGGTCAGCTCATAGAGCCATTCCAGTTCGCGCTGGACCTGCAGTGCGAGTTCGCGGGTCGGCGCGATCGCCAGCGCCAGCGGCGTGCCGGCGCGGCCGAAGCGTTCGGCGCCGTCCAAAAGGGTCGGGGCCAGCGCCAGGCCAAAGGCAACCGTCTTGCCGGAGCCGGTCTGGGCCGAAACCAACGCGTCCTTGCCAGCAAGGTCGGGATCGAGCATCGACTTTTGTACCGGCGTCAGCGTTTCGTAACCACGCTTTGCCAAAGCCTGGGCAATCGCAGGAACGATGCCTTCGAATTCGGTCATGTCTTGTCTTTCGGAATTCTTCACGCGCCAGGAGGCACGGATCATCGTGGCCCGCACGTCGCAGGCCTCTTCTTCAAGCGTGCACATACTTGGTCGGCGCGGCAATGTACAGAGCGGGCGCGTATTTGTGCAGCGCGAACGAAAAAAAGGCAGCGAATCGTGCTGCCTTTGGAGTTGATGCTGCCTAACGAAAGCTCGAGTCGATCAACGTCATGTTACGGGAGCCTCACGGCTCCAAGCCGCTCCGAGTTCATGCGAGCGGCCCCAAGTTGGATTTACCTTTGACCAACCTCTCTTAACGCCGGGTTACCATTCCGAGGTGATCGTTCGCCCGTGAGTTTTAGGGGAGCGATCAGCTCTTCAGCTCCTCCAGCCCTGCAAAGAGATCCAGCGCTTCCGGGTTGGCGAGCGCTTCCTTGTTCTTCACCGCCCGGCCATGAACGACATCGCGGACGGCAAGCTCGACGATCTTGCCGGATTTGGTGCGCGGGATGTCCGTCACCGCGATAATCTTGGCCGGCACATGCCGCGGCGAGGCGCCGGTGCGGATGCGGGTCTTCATCGCCTTGACGAGATCCTCCGTCAGGGCGGCACCCGCCGCCAGGCGCACGAACAGTATGACGCGCACGTCGTCATCCCAATCCTGGCCGATACAGAGCGCTTCCAGAACCTCGGGCATCTGCTCGACCTGATTGTAGATCTCCGCCGTGCCGATACGCACGCCGCCGGGATTCAGCGTTGCATCCGAACGGCCATGGATGATCAGGCCGCCGTGCTCGGTCCATTCGGCGAAATCGCCATGGCACCAGATATTGTCGAAACGCTCGAAGTAGGCGGCATGGTATTTGGCGCGGTCGGGATCGTTCCAGAACATCACCGGCATCGAGGGGAATGCCTTGGCGCAGACCAGCTCGCCCTTTTCGCCGTGCACCGGATGGCCATCCTCGTTCCAGACATCGACGGCAAGACCGAGGCCCGCTCCCTGGATCTCGCCGCGCCAGACCGGCTGCAGGGGGTTGCCGAGCACGAAGCAGGAGACGATGTCGGTGCCGCCCGAGATCGAGGCAAGCTGGATATCGTCCTTGATGCCCTCATAGACGAAGGTGAAGCCTTCCGGCGACAGCGGCGATCCGGTGGAGGTCATTAGTCGTAGGCTGGTGAGATCATGCGAGGTCTTCGGCGTCAGGCCGCTCTTGCGCACCGCATCGATATATTTGGCCGAGGTGCCGAATACGGCGAAACCCTCCTCCTGCGCATAATCGAAGAGAATGTTGCCATCGGGCGCAAAGGGCGAGCCGTCATAGAGGCAGAGGGTGGCGCCGGCGGCAAGCCCCGTTACCAGCCAGTTCCACATCATCCAGCCGCAGGTGGTGAAATAGAAGACCTTTTCGCCGGGAACGACGCCGCAATGCAGGCGGTGCTCCTTGATGAGCTGCAACAGCGCGCCGCCGCTGGAATGAACGATGCATTTCGGCACGCCGGTCGTGCCCGAAGAAAACAGGATGAACAGCGGATGCGCAAATGGCAGGGGCGCAAATTCGATGGCCTTTGCTTCGAAGGGCGCGATGAAGGCGGACAGCGTCTTTGCACCTGGGGTCGCCGCTGCGACCGCATCGGCATCGCCGGCGTATGGCACGATAACCGAGGGAGCGCCGAGGCGCTGCGCGATGGCGCCAACCTTTGTCGTCACATCCTGCAATTTGCCGCCATACCAATAGCCGCTGCAGGCAATGAAGAGTTTCGGCTCGATCTGGCCAAAGCGGTCGAGCACGCCCTGCTCGCCGAAATCGGGGGAACAGGAGGACCAGATGGCACCGATCGAGGCGGCGGCCAGCATGCAGGCAATGGTTTCCGGCATGTTCGGCATCATCGCGGCGACACGGTCGCCCTTACCGATGCCGAGGGCGATATAGGCCTGTTGCAGGCGTGACACCGTGGCCGAAAGCCGATCCCAGGACCAGCGATCGCGCACCTTGTCCTCCCCCCGGAAGACCAAGGCATCGCCCTCGCCGCTGTTCGACAGCAGATTCTCGGCGAAGTTCAGTTCGGCGTCGGGAAAGAAACGCGCCTCCAGCATCTGATCGCCATTGATCAGCGCCCTTTCGCCGCGTTTTCCCTTGATGCCACAGAAATCCCACACTGCTGTCCAGAAGGTCTCACGCTCGGTGATCGACCAGGCGTGCAGGCTGCCGAAATCGGAGAGCGACAAGCCGAAGCTCCGGTTGCATTCCTGCATGAAGGCAAACATCGGGCTGTGTCGGCGAAACTCGTCCGACGGGGTCCAGAGCGGTTGAATGTCTTGCATATGATCTCCCCCTACTTTCGGCTTATATACCATGCTGCAGCGCATTATAAAGTCACAGAGTCGCCGGTCCTCCCGCTGTACAACGTTTGCATCCGCCGATCATTTCCTATATCCGGCAAACACAGGCATATCAGCGCTATGAGTATGAAAGTCTCCGTGAGATCATGAGCACGTCGAGGAATAGGAAGTGGCGATTGACGATGCGATCGGCCTCGCGCTGGCTGCCGACTGTCGCGCGCACCTCCGGCATCGTGCTCTTGACCATCCTCATCGTCTTCGCCGTCTTCAGGGCGACCGCCCCGTTCCTGATCTCCAGCGGGCTGGTGCGCTCCGGCATTGAGAAAGCGCTGTCGGACTGGACCGGATATCGCGCCCAGATCGAGGGTGACCCGACCCTGGAATTCTGGCCGACGCCGCGCGTGACGCTCAATCAGGTCAACATCCGCGAGCCGACGAAGAACGGCAAGGTGCTCGGCCATATCGACAGCCTCTCGGCGGACTTCTCGCTGTTTGCAGCGCTGCGTGGACGCGCGCATTTCCACGAGTTCCATTTCCTGCGGCCGACGATCTACATCCGCCGCGACGAGGCCGGCCTGATCGACTGGACGAACGAAGGACTGCTGTCCAAGGCGATCGAGCGGGTGGAAACATCCGCCAACCAGGGCATGCCGATGCAGCGGGAGCAGGATGCGGATATCGGCACCCTGACCATCGAGGACGGCAGTGTCGAAATGACCGATGAGCGCACCGGCAACATCTACAAGATGAACGGCATTAATGCGGACATTACCTGGCCACGGCTGTCGCGGCCGATGACGGCCGTCATCCTGGCGCGGCTCAACGGCCAGGACGTCAAGATTGATTTTAACTCCACCCAGCCGCTGCTGCTGTTTGCCGGCAAGAGCGTGGATGCAAGGACGAGCTTCTCCTCGCCGCTGATCAGCTGGACCTATTCCGGCGTCAGCAGTATCTCCGAATTCTCGACGCTCGCCGGAAATCTGGATCTGAGCGTGCCGAACGTGCCGTCATTCCTTGCCTGGAGCGGGGAGCATCTGCCGGTTGCCAATACGCTGCAGAACGTCTCGCTCAACGCCGATATCGTCGCGATCCAGAATGGCCTGCGTTTCAACAATCTGAACTTTAAGGTCAATGATTCCGCCGCGTCCGGCGTCATGGACCTCAACTACACGGCAGCCGGCAAGCCAAAGATTTCCGGCACGCTTGCCTTCGACCAGATGAACCTCAATCCGTTCCTGACGGCATTCTCCATGCGGCTGGCGGCCGATACCGCCATCGACGCGCTGCTCAACGGCAACCCGTTGCAGCGCCTCGACCTGGATATGCGGCTCTCGTCGAACAAGGCCTGGCTCGGTCCCTTCCAGTTCGACAATATCGGCGCCAGCCTGCTGGTGGCCGGTGGCAAGGCGAAATTCGACATCGGCGACAGTGGCTTCGAGGGCGGGGATTTGACCGCGCATCTGGAGGTCACGCAAGGCGACTTCGATGGTGGCGGCAAATTGCAGATATCCATCCGCAACGCCGATTTCGGCGGGCTTTTCTCTCGTCTCAAGCTCGTTGGTCCGCTGCCGATGACAACGGGATCGTTGGATCTCGCGCTCAGCACGTCGAAGCCGATCTGGGCCGCCAATCTCGGTGATGTCGCCGGCAAGATGAGTTTTTCCGCGCAAGCGGGCTCCTTCCGGCAATTCAACATCTCCGCCTTCCGCGCGCTTGCCGCCGACAAGACTTTCTTCCGGATGAGTGATGTTGCCGACACAGCCTTCGATTTCGACAGCCTCAATGTCGATGCAAGCTTCGCCAAGGGATCGGCCGAGGTTCACAGCGCCAAGATCACAGGGCGCAACGAGACGGTGACGCTGAACGGCGTCGTTCCCTTCCGCAGCAACGGGCTGGCGCTTTCAGGCGCCATAGAGGCGAGCAGCCCCGCCGACACGTCGGACCTGCCGATGCTGCCCTTCTTCATCGGCGGCACCTGGCCGGACCCGGTGATCTCGCCTGTGACGACACTGCTGCAGAAGCCCGACCAGCCGCAGCAATAGAGCCCTCAGCCAGCCGCCGCAGCGTGCTCGTCCCTCTGCCGCTGCACCTCACGGCGCTTGGTGGCGATGGAAGCGCAGATGACGCCGATGGCGACGACGCCGACCAGGATGCTGCAGATCGCATTGATTTCCGGCGTCACACCGCGTTTCACCTGACCGTAGATCAGCATCGGCAACGTGTTGGCGCCGGCGCCCGAGGCAAAGGTAGCGATCACCAGATCGTCCAGCGACAGCGTCAACGACAGCACCCAGCCGGAGAACACAGCCGGCGCGATGATCGGCAAGGTGATTTCGAAGAAGGTACGCAGCGGAGGAGCCCCAAGATCCAGCGCTGCCTCCTCGATCGAGCGGTCGAAAGTCAGGAGCCTGGATTGCACGACGACGGCGACGAAACACATGGTCAGCGTCGTATGCGCCATGACGATCGTCCAGAAACCGCGATCGACGCCTGAGGCCACGAAGAGCAGCAGCAGCGACAGGCCGGTGATCACGTCAGGCATGACCAGCGGCGCGTAGATCATCCCGGAAAACAGCATGCGACCGCGGAAGCGCGTGTAGCGCACCAGCGCCAGCGCCGCCAGCGTGCCAAGCACGGTGGCGACCGTCGCCGACAGGAGCGCGATACGCACCGTCAACCAGGCGGCATTCAGCATGGTATCGTTGCTGAAGAGATGCACATACCATTGCGTCGAGAAGCCGCCCCAGACCGTGACCAGGCGCGAGCCATTGAAGGAATAGATGATCAGCAGCAGGATCGGCAAGTAGAGGAATGCTAGGCCGAGCGTGACCGAGACGATGTTGAACCGGGACCAGCGGATCATGGCCTATCTCCCTCTCTCTTCGGCTTTCGCCTGGAAATGCTGAAAGAAGACGATAGGCACCACCAACAAGAGCAGCAGGATGGTCGCCACGGCTGAGGCCAGCGGCCAATCGGTGTTGCCGTAGAACTCATTCCACAGCACCTTGCCGATCATCAGCGTTTCAGAGCCGCCGAGCAGATCGGGGATGACAAAATCGCCGACAGCCGGAATGAAAACCAGCATGCAGCCGGCGATCACGCCGGGGATCGACAGCGGAAACGTGACGCGCCAGAAAGCGCCGATCGCCGTGCAGCCGAGATCCTGCGCCGCCTCGATCAGGGTGCCATCCATCTTCTCCAGCGCGGAATAGAGCGGCAGCACCATGAAGGGCAGGTAGGAATAGACCATGCCGATATAGACGGCGGTGTTGGTGTTGAGGATCACCAGCGGCTCCTGGATGATACCGAGCCCCATCAGGAGCTGGTTCAAGAGACCAGTGGTGCTGAGGATCGACATCCAGGAATAGACGCGGATCAGAAAGCTCGTCCAGAACGGCAGGATGACCAACATCAGCAGCGTCGGACGGATGGTGCGCGGCGCCTGCGCCATGCCGTAGGCGATCGGATAGGCAATGAGCAGCGTCAGCAGCGTCGAGATGCCGGCGATCTTCAGGCTGCCAATATAGGCGTTCATGTAAAGCGGGTCGCCTGCCAACCATGTGTAGTTGTCGAACGACATGGTCTGCAGCTTGTCCCACCAGTCGCCGAAACTGTCCGACCAGTTGAAGGACGGATCATAGGGCGGGATGGAAAGCGCCTTCGTCGACAGCGAGATGCGGAAGACGATCAGGAACGGCACGAGGAAGAAGAGCAGCAACCAGACATAGGGGATGATGATGACAAGGCGCTGGTAGAGGGAGGAACCTAGCGTTTTCATCATCAATCCTTCAGCAGTACGCCGGCGTTTTCGTCGAAGGAAACCCAGACATTCTGGTCGTAGGCGAAAGGCTCTTCCACCGCGCGGACCGCGTTCAGCGACGAGGCCTTGACCACCTGGCCGTTCTTCAGCTTGACGTGAAAGACGGTCATGTCGCCGAGATAGGCGATATCCCAGATCTCGCCCTCGGCGGCGTTGACCGAGGCATTGGCCGGCGGACGCGGGGTGATCCTGAGTTTCTCCGGCCGAATGGCGAGACTGGCGCGGCTTCCCTCCACCGGCGTGTCGCTGGATGCGATGCGCAGCATGATGGCGGGATCGATGGAGATCTCGATGATCCCCGAACGGACCGAGGTGACATTACCCTCGAGAATATTCACATCGCCGATGAAGTCGGCGACGAAGCGCGAATTGGGAGCCTCATAGATTTCCGCGGGCGTCGCTATCTGCGCCACCTTGCCATGGCTCATGACGGCGATGCGGTCGGCCATGGTCATCGCCTCTTCCTGGTCGTGGGTGACGACGACGAAGGTGAGGCCGAGGCTCTGCTGCAGGTCCATCAGCTCGAACTGGGTTTCCTCGCGCAGCTTCTTGTCGAGCGCGCCAAGCGGCTCGTCGAGCAGCAGCACCTTCGGGCGCTTGGCAAGCGAGCGGGCAAGCGCCACGCGCTGACGCTGGCCGCCGGAAAGCTGATGCGGCTTGCGCTTGGCGAATTGCTCCAGCTTGACCAGCTTCAGCATCTGCGCGACGCGCTCGGCAATCTCCGCCTTCGGCATACCGTCCTGGCGCAGCCCGAAGGCAATGTTCTTTTCGACACTCATATGCGGGAAGAGCGCATAGGACTGGAACATCATGTTGACGGGACGGCGATAGGGCGGCGTGCCGGCAAGGCTCTGGCCGTCGAGGATGATCTCGCCCGTCGTTGGCTGCTCGAAGCCCGCCAGCATGCGCAGCAACGTGGACTTGCCGCAGCCGGAGGCGCCGAGCAGGGCGAAGAATTCACGGTTGTAGATATCCAGCGAAAGATTGTCGACGGCGACGAAATCGCCGAACTTCTTCGTGACGTTCTTGAAGGAAATGTAAGGCTTTGCCGAAGGGTCGGTCCACGGAGCAAAGGAACGCCGGATATTCCCGAGAGACTTCATCATTTATCCCCAAATGAAAGGATGTTGCGCCGGCTCTTCCCCATTCCGGCGCGGTCCTGATCTTTACGCTATGCCGTCAGAAAAAGGCCCGGACGTTGCCGTCCGGGCCTGCTTTGAAATTATTGGCCAGTGGTGACCTTCGTCCACAAGCGCGTCGCCACGCGCTGCGTTTTCGGGTCCCAAGGCTTCAAGGTATAAAGGCTCTTCGTAACCTCTTCCGTCGGATAGACGGATGGATCCTCCAGCACTTCCTTGCTCACGAACTGCTGCGACGCCTTGTTGCCATTCGCGTAAGTCGTGAAATTGCTGGCCTTGGCGATGACTTCCGGCCTCATCATGTAGTTGATGAAGGCATGCGCTTCGGCGACATGCGGCGCATCGGCCGGGATCGCCATCACGTCGAACCACATCTGCGCACCCTTTTTCGGGATCGAATAGCTGATATTGATGCCATTCTTGGCTTCCGCCGCGCGGTTGCGCGCCTGCAGCACGTCGCCGGAGTAGCCGAAGGTCAGGCAAATGTCGCCATTGGCGAGCGCGTTGATATATTCCGACGAATGGAATTTGCGGATATTGGGGCGGACTGCCGTCAGCAGCTCCTCGGCCTTCTTGAAGTCTTCCGGCTTGGTGGAGTTCGGATCGAGGCCGAGATAGCGCAGCGCCGCCGGGATGACGTCGGTCGGAGAGTCGAGCACGTAGATGCCGCAATCCTTGAACTTGGCGGCAAGCGCCGGATCGAAGATCACGTTGATATCCGGCGCCTCGTCGGTGCCGAGGATCTGCTTCACCTTATCGACGTTGTAGCCGACGCCGCTGGTGCCCCACATATAGTCGACGGCATATTGGTTGCCGGGGTCATAGGCCGCGATCCGCTGCTGCACCGTGTCCCACATGTTGGAGATATTCGGCAGCTTCGACTTGTCGAGCTTCTGGAAGACGCCGGCCTTGATCTGGCGCTGCAGGAAATAGGCGGTCGGCACGACGACGTCATAGCCGGTCTTGCCCGCGAGCAACTTGGTCTCCAGTGTTTCGTTGGCGTCGAAGGTGTCGTAGACGACCTTGATGCCGGTTTCCTTGGTGAAATCGGCCAGGATCGAATCATCGATGTAATCCGACCAGTTGTAGACGTTGACAACCTTGTCTTCCGCCTGGGCAGCCGTCACCAGCGAAACAGCCGCAAAGGCGGTTGCCGCGAGCCGTGCGAACATGGACTTCATGGTCTCTCCTGTTTTGTTCAAGGGCATCCTCGCGACACCCAACCCTCTGTTTTTCCCGCCAGACTAGAAAGGAATCCCGAAGGCCACAAGGGGGAAAAGCAAGCCCCATGAGCTTTCACGGATTTACGCGGAATCGGGAGATGATGCGGCTCACCGACCGGAGACGGACCACACTGTCTTCCGCTTGCGGTTTTCAAACATAGGTCGGACGGTTGCCCGCGAAGAGATCGGCATGGCTCTTCAGCAGCCGGGCCATGCGGTCGACCACGGTGCGGATCTCGCGGCGATGGCGGTCGGTGTCGTTCATCACGATCCATTGCCCGTGGCGCAGGGAAGCGATTTCCTCCCCCACCCGCTCCAACCGAGGCTCCAGGTCGCCGACGAAACAGGGAAGAACGGCGATGCCCGTCCCTGAAAGAACCAGATCATGGAGCGAGCGCGGCCGGGTGACCGTCACCGCGATCGCCTCGCGCTCGTTCTGATGCGGCCAGCGCAGATAGGCGGAGATCGCCTCTTCTTCCGCAACCGCGATCCAGCGCTTAGGCCCGGCGAAGCGCATGTTGCGCGCCTGATAGGCGGCATAGGCGACATCGCCGGTCTTGATGGCCGCAAGATTGGCTTCTTCCGGTTCGAAAGCGCGGATGCCGATATCGCTTTCGCGATGGGCAAGACTGGCGCGGCGTTCGGCGATTTGCAGATCGATGCGGAAACCGTCCCGCTCCGAGCAGATCGACGGCATGTTCTGGCTGAGCACCCAGGCGACCCAGGTGCCTGCCGTAATCCGGACGATGGCCGCGCCCTGCGCTTCGCGCTGCCAGCTATCCACCTTGCGAGCGGCGGCCTCCATATCGAGCAGCTGATCGAACAGTTCCTGGCCGTCGCCGGTCAGCGCATAGCCGGTCTGGCTGCGCTGGAAGAGCGGGCGGCCGACCTGGCTTTCCAGTTCCAGCATGCGCCGGCCGATCGTCGCTGGGCTCAATCCGCTCGACGAAACGGCGCCCGTCAGCCCGCCGCCACGGGCAACATCGAGGAAAAGCTGATAGGCATCCCAGGTTAAATTTTTCATAATTGAAAAACATAAGCTGAAAACAACTGTATATAAAGCAATTTTTTATGCGTAATTGAAGGGATGCCTTTCAACGTGGAGACTTCCCATGCTCGACAGCATCATTATTGCCAACGTCATCCAACTTCGGGACCAATACCGCCTTGGGCGGTCGAGCTCTAGCGAGGACGAATTCTACGAGGAGCATGGACACGACTCCTACGTCGCGTTCACCTGGTTCGGAAACATCCTCGACCGCACCTATGCATGGCTCAAAACAAAAAAGGCGGACCGGCCCAATGTGGACCGATCCGCCTGTGATAGTGACGCTTGCTGCGGTCAGGCGGCGTCCGCCCGCATGTGGCTCGGGCTGTACCCGCTCTCGATCTTGAACTGCTGGATGAGATAGAGCAGCGCGTCGGCCTCGGAGGCCAACTCCCGGCTGGCTGCCGTGGTCTCCTCGACCATGCCGGCGTTCTTCTGGGTCATCTGGTCCATATGATTGACAGAGGCGTTGACCTCCTGCAGCGCGCTTGCCTGATCGTGGCTGGCGCGGGCGATCATTTCCACATGCTGGCTGATGGTGACGATCTGACCGCTGATCTGCGCCAGAACTGAGCCGGCCTGCTGCACGAATTGCGAGCCGGAATTGACCTCCTGGGTCGATTTGTTGATCAGCCCCTTGATCTCCTTGGCCGCAGCGGCGGAGCGCTGGGCCAGCTCGCGCACTTCCATGGCCACAACCGCAAAGCCCTTGCCGGCGTCGCCGGCGCGGGCGGCTTCGATGCCGGCATTCAGCGCCAGAAGGTTGGTCTGGAAGGCGATCTCGTCGATGACACCGATAATCTGTTCGATCTTGCGGGACGCGTCTTCGATACGCGTCATCGCGTCGATGGCGTTGCCGACGACGACGGAACTGTCATCGGCGCTGCGCTTGGCTTCGCGCACGATCGCATCCGCATCCTTGGCCCGCTCGGCGGATGAGCGAACCGTAACGGTGATTTCGTCGACGGCGGCGGCAGTCTGTTCCAGCGAGGCGGCCTGCTGTTCGGTGCGTTTCGACAGGTCCTCGGCGGAGGCGGCCATCTGGTTGCCGTTGGACTGGATCATCTCGACATTGTCGCGCACCTGGCTGATCGTCTGCTGCAGGCGCGACAGCGAGCTGTTGAAATCCTGGCGGAGCTGCTCGAGACGACCGATGAAGGGTTTCTCGATCGTCGAGGAAATGTCGCCCTGCGCCAGACGCTCGAGACCGGCGGCAAGTTCGCTGACGGCAAAGTCGATCTGGCGGTCGAGCTCGCGCTTTTCGGCGTCGTTACGCTGGCGTTCGTGCTCGGCGGCGGCGCGCTCCTCATCGCTCTGCTCCTCTATGCGGATTTTCGAGATCGCATTTTCCTTGAAAATGCCGAGCGCGCGGGCCATGTCGCCGATTTCGTCATGACGCTTTTCGCCCGAGATCACGGTCTCCAGCATGCCATCGGCAATGCGGCGCATGGCGGCGGTGATCTGGCCGATTGGACGCTGCAAGGTCAGCACCAGAGCGATGCCGCCGGCGACGGAAAGAATAATGCCCAGAATGGTGGCAAGGATCGAGATGTAATTTGCCTGCTCACGCTCGGTGCCAGCGCTCTGCTTCTGCGTTTCGGCGAAGGCTGTGAGCTGGCCCCAGACCTGATCGAGCTGCTGGCGCGCGGCGGCATATTCCGCAACGCGCTGCGTCGACGTGTTGACCAACTGGTCGCCGCCGTCCTCGATCGCCTTGAGGGCGGGCCGGATAGCCGCATCGATGCCATCGATGAAATCCATGCCCTTGGCGCTTTGCTTCATCGTGTCCATGGCGCCACGGAGCTTGAAGACCTCCTGGCGCAGACGAGTGAGATTATCCTTGCTGGTATTGGCCAGGAATTCGCCAAGGACGAGCTGCAACGAATAGATCGAACCCTGGAGGCGGCGGGTATCCTGAAGAACGGAGTTGGTTTGAACAACCTTGGCGTCCATATCCACGAAGGTCGTCGTCGCCTGGCGCATCATCTGCGTCGCGGCCAACTGCGTATAGGTCGAGGTCTGGCGGAAACGGGAGAGAAGCCGGGTGATGCCGGCAATCGTATCGTCGGTCGGAACATCCGTGCTTTCAGTGAAGGCGGTCAGATCCTTGATCGTGCCGACAAGGGATTGCACGACGCTCTTCTGGTTTTGCGGAAGAGCGAGATTGATCGAGCGTTGCGCCTTGTTCAGATCAGGCAGCCGGTCCTTGAGCAGCTTGACCTTATCGACAGGAGTTGCAGCCTTATTGAAATCCTCGGCAACGGCAACGAGCTGATCGCCGCCCTTCAGCAGGCGGTCGGCCGACCGCAGCGTCGATGTCGCGGCCGCCTGATCCTGGCGCATCTGGTCTTCCAATTGCTGACCGTTGAAATCGACGTTGAAGCGAGCCTTGATCAGCGCCTTCTGAGCATCGTCGATCGCCTTGCGGAAATCGACTTCCTGTTCGTGCAGCGTCCAGAGCTTGCCGACCTCATTCGCCATGGCGGCGGTCTTGGTCGTCGCATCGGTCAGATTGTCACGGCCATCCGCATCTTTGCCGAGCTGGTCGAGCGTCGACGCCAGAACACCCTGCTGCGATTTGATGTCATCATATAGCTTGTCACGCTGCTGCTCGTTGGTGATGCGCAGGAAGTCATCCATCGAACCATAGAGATTCTTGAAGCCCGTCAGCGATTGCAGCACGCTGTTGGAGATTTCCATGCGCCCCTGCAACAGGCCGGAAGCATAGAGCCCGGTGAGGCCGACGGCGGAAATGCTGATGACGAATGGCAGGACGAAGAGGAGAACCTTCGTCTTGATCTTGAAACGGGACAGGATCTTGTCAATGAACATCGTAGCTCGGGCCTCTCACAACTGCTCCCCCCTTGCCGGCGCCTTCATAGCGCTGACCGGATGCATAATCTTCAATCTTGAGATGTTCGCAGACGGGGTCCTGAACGATGTCAGGCGGCAATCATTGCTTCTGCTTCACGTTGTGGAAGCGGCCCCAGAAAATCTGCGCAGATTGTGAGTTTGATAGATTAATTTTCGGATAAGGGGCGATGGCAGCCCTTGGCACGAGGAAGAGCACAAGAAAACAGGCGATGCGACGGGTCAGCCGAAACAAGACGTGGCGCGTTTGCGCAAGTCGTTCGCCGGGGGAAACGGCGAAATCAGCCGATCGGGCCGATGATATCAGAAGCCGCGCACTGCGAGGTAAGCGATGCAGGCCGCCGTGGCGCCTGTTGCGAGCATCAGCAGCCTGACGGCCACCAGCTTGGCGTTGTCACGGGTTTGAGCAATTGCAATGGCGCGAGCGCGACGTTGTGTTCTGTTCATGAGCCTATATCCCATTTTCGCACTGACACGATAACCGGCAACAGGCCGTTCCGGCAACAGGCAATGTAGAAAATAAAGATGTAGGAAAAGAAAACGCCAAAACCAGAGGTTAGTCACAATTGCCGCACCTTTCGAACATTTGCCCGAAAAGTGCGGACCTCCGTGGGGTGTAATTCTACTTCAGCAACGCCGCAATCGTGGGATCGGTCGCCATTTCAGCAGCAGTCTTGCCGGAAGAGGACTTGATGGTCTTGTCGGCTCCATCCTTCAAGAGCGCCTTGACGATGGTCGGATCTTCCTGCTGTGCCGCCATATGCAGCGGCGTCCAGCCATCATAGTCACCGCGCACATTGACGTCGGCGCCCTTGGAGACCAGCAGATCCACCATGCTGGCCGGGCCGTAATAGGCGGCTGTGTGAAGCGGATACCAGCCTTCGGTGGTCTTCATGTCCAGCTTGGCGCCGCAAGCGAGCATCTTCTTGACGATATCGCCCTTCTTGTCGCGGATCGCCAGCGCGAAATTGGTGTCGCCGCCCGCGTCCTGGCCGTTCGGATCCAGCTTCTTGCATGCCGCAGACGCAGCGCCAGCGTCCGGCGCCGTGACGGCGATGAAGCCGAGGGACAGCATCAAGGCTGCCGCCACGCCAGGAAGAGTTGCGGATCGGAATGTCCGGGTCTTGAACGTCATTATCGCCTCCATCGAATATGTTCGTCGCTGGAGACGCTCCTTGCCTGCTTCCGGATCCATTGGCAAGGCCACGTCAGGCCGCCTCGCCGGCAACATGGCCGGAGGCCCAGGCCCATTGGAAATTATAGCCGCCGAGCCAGCCGGTGACATCAACGCATTCGCCGATGAAGAAGAGGCCGGGGATGGTTTTCACCTGCATCGTCTTGGAATCGAGGCAGGTCGTGTCGATACCGCCGAGCGTGACCTCGGCCGTTCGATAGCCTTCCGAGCCTGAGGGCTTGACCGGCCAGGCCTGGACGGCAGCGGCAAGCTGCTGCAGCCGCTTGTCGCCCTGGTCGGCCATATTGCCCGACATGCCCTCTCCCTCGGCGAAATGCTGCGCCAGCCGCTTCGGCAGGATTTCCGCCAGAGCGGTCTGCGCCGATTGGCGGCCATTGGCCTGCCGCGCCGCCTTCAGCATGACAAAAACATCCACATCGGGCTCGATCGCCACCGTGATCTCATCCCCTTCCCGCCAATAGGAGGAAATCTGCAGGATCGCCGGACCGCTGAGGCCCCGATGGGTAAAGAGCAGAGCTTCACGGAACGCCGTCTTGCCATGGCGGATTTCGACGGGCGCGGCGATACCGGAGAGCGGCGCCAGGCGCAGGAGAAGCTGGGGATCGAGGGTCAGCGGCACCAGGCCAGGACGCGTCTCGATGAGCGGCAGGCCGAATTGTTCGGCGATACGATAGGCAAAGCCGGTGGCCCCCATCTTCGGGATCGACTTGCCACCGGTGGCGATGACCAGCGAAGCCGCTTCGAAGGTGCCTTCCGAGGTCACGACGCGATAGCCTCCGCCAGCGACAGGCTCGATCGTATTGATTTCGGTGCGCAGCCGCAAATCCGCGCCGGCCGATCGCATCTCGTCGGTCAGCATGCGGATGATGTCCTTGGCGCTGTTATCGCAGAAAAGCTGGCCGAGCGTCTTTTCATGCCAGGCAATGCCATGGCTCTCGACCATGGCGAGAAAATCCCTCGGCGTGAAGCGCGCCAGAGCCGACTTGGCGAAATGCGGATTGGCGGAGAGGAAATTCTTCGGGCCGGCATGGATGTTGGTGAAATTGCAGCGCCCGCCGCCGGAAATGCGGATCTTGTCGCCCGGTGCGGCGGCATGGTCGAGCACCAGCACGGAGCGCCCGCGTTGGCCGGCACGAATGGCGCACATCATGCCCGCGGCGCCCGCGCCGAGAACGATCACATCATATTTGCCGGCCAAGTTTCATTCCTTCATCGATTATCGCGCTGCGTGACTATTTTTCCATCATATGGCGAAAGCCGGAGCGGTCCCCCCTCGCCAATTGGCAAACTGCCGTTATGATGCAATCTCCGATCCACGCAAATACGGTGTTTTATGCCTTCGAAAAAGACCCCGCTGAAAGCTTCTAAGCCGGTCTCGAAAGTCGCTACAGTTCCCCGCAGTCTACGATCGGCACGCGGCGTGGCAAATTGGAAGGAAGCAACCCAGTGGCTGCGGGCGCGTGGCATCGAAGATATTGAATGCATCACGCCGGACCTTGCAGGCGTTCCGCGCGGCAAGATGATGCCGACCTCGAAATTCACCTCCAACACCTCGCTTGCCTTGCCCTCGGCGATCTATCGCCACACGATCTCGGGCGAATATCCCGAAGAAACCGAAAACTTCCGCTATGAGCCGCGCGACAGCGACCTGAAGCTGGTGCCCGATCTCTCGACGCTCTCCGTTGTGCCCTGGGAAACCGATCCGACGGCGCAGGTGATCTGCGACATCGTCAATTCCGAGGGCGAGGCGGTGTCCTACACGCCGCGCAACCTGCTGAAGCAGATCATGAATCTCTACAAGGAGCGCGGCTGGAAAGCAGTGGTGGCGCCGGAGATCGAATTCTATCTCGTCGCCAAGAATGACGACCCGGACTATCCGCTTCATCCGCCGAAAGGCCGCTCCGGCCGTTCGATCCTCGGTGGCCAGGGCTATTCGATCGCCGGCATCAACGAATTCGACGAGCTGATCGACGATATCTATCACTTCTCGGAAAAGCAGGGCCTGGAGATCGACACGCTGATCCATGAAGAGGGTCCGGCACAGCTTGAAATCAACCTGCGCCATGGCGATCCGATCGAGCTTGCCGACCAGGTCTTCATGTTCAAGCGCACCATCCGCGAAGCGGCGCTGAAGCACGGCATCTATGCCACCTTCATGGCCAAACCGATGCAGAGCCAGGCGGGCTCGGCGATGCATATCCACCAGTCGGTGGTCGACATCGAAACCGGCAAGAACGTCTTCACCAATCCGGACGGCAGTCCGTCGCAGGAATTCTTCCACTTCATCGGCGGCATGCAGCGCTATGTCCCGAATGCGCTGGCGATGCTGGCACCTTACGTGAATTCCTATCGGCGTCTGGCGCCGAACATGTCCTGCCCGGTCAACAATGCCTGGGGCTATGACAACCGCACCACGGCCTTCCGCGTGCCGGTCTCCGATCCGCAGGCCCGCCGCGTCGAGAACCGGCTGCCGAGTTCCGACGCCAATCCGTATCTCGCGCTTGCCGCCTCGCTCGCCTCCGGCCTGCTCGGCATCATGAAGAAGGTGGAGCCGACGGCGCCGACCGAGGATTCGGCCAACGAAGGCTCGATCGACCTGCCGCGCGGCCTTCTTGAAGCAATTGCGCTGCTGGAGGGCGAGCCGGCCTTCCATGAAGTCCTCGGCAAGGACTTCATCGACATCTACGCCGGCGTCAAGCGCGGCGAGTTCGAGACCTTCATGCAGGTGATCAGTCCCTGGGAGCGGGAATTCCTTCTGCTCAACGTGTGAGGGAGGACCACCCATGACATCGCAGGACGCATGGCAGAGCCCGATTGCGCCGGGGCTTTCCTGGTATCAGGCAACCGTCGGGCCTCGCCCGGCCTATCCCAAGCTCGACGGCTCGCGCCGCGCCGACGTCGCCATCATTGGCGGCGGCTATACCGGCCTGCAGGCCGCCTATAATCTCGCCAAGGGCGGTGTCGATGTCGTGCTGATCGACGCCAACCGCTTCGGCGACGGCGCCTCCGGACGCAATGGCGGCCAGCTCGGCACCGGCCAGCGCTGGTGGCCGGAGGAGCTGGAAGAGAAGATCGGCTATGAACGCTCGAAGGCGCTCTTCGACCTTGCCGAGGATGCCAAGCGGCATCTGCTCGATTTCGCCACCGAGCATGGCATCGACATCGACTTCATGCCGGGCCAGATGAATGTCACGCACAAGCCGAGCTACAAGCGCGCCTATATGGAGAACGCGGACATCGCCGCGACGCGCTACGACTATCCGCATGTCAGCTTCATGGACACGGCGGAGACCCAGGAGCGGCTGGGCTCGAAGCGCTATCTCTATGGCGTCAGAGACATGGGCACCGGCCATATCCACCCGCTGAAGCTGCTTATCGGCTTGGCGCGTGTGGCTGCGGCCGCCGGCGCTTCCCTCTTTGAGATGACGCCGGCAAAGGCGATCAGACAATCGGGCGGCAAGACGCTGATCGAGACCGATGGCGGTGTGATCACCACCGATCGCGTGCTGATCGCCTGCAACGGCTATATCGGCAATCTGGAGCCGGTGACCGCAAGCCACGTCATGCCGATCCGCTCCTTCATCGGCGCGACGGAGCCGCTGGATAAATTTCCCGATGTGCTGCCCGGCGGCGAGGCGGTGGCGGATTCACGATTCGTGGTGCGTTATTTCCGCAAATCGAAGGACGGGCGGCTGCTGTTCGGCGGCCGCGAGGCCTACACGGCCGACAATCCGCGCGACATAACGGAGCATATCCGCCGCCAGATCGCCGAGATCTATCCCGCACTCGACAAGATCGACATCACCCATGCCTGGGGCGGGTCGGTCGGCATCACCATGCCACGCCAGCCTTTCGTGCGCGACGTCATGCCCGGCGTGACCTCTATCGGCGGCTATTCCGGACACGGCGTCATGCTGTCAAACTATTGCGGTAAACTCTATGCGAAAACGGTCCTCGGGAACGCCGACGATCTCGCGCTTTTCAGGGCGCTGAACATCCCGCCGTTTCCCGGCGGTGCCCGCATGCGGGCGCCTCTGCTGTTCCTGGCGCTCTCGTGGTTTGCGTTGCGCGACAGGTTTTAGATACGGAACGGATTTCCTCTTTCGGCAATCCGCTCTAAAAACCGAGTCTGAATTTTGCGATGCACACTGGCCTTTTTAAATCGATTAGATTAAAAGGGGCCTCAACCAAGACCGATTGAGAGATACCTCATGAGCAGCCAAATCATTCCCGTTGAACCTTTTGACTATGTCGTTTTCGGCGGCAGCGGCGACCTTGCCGAGCGCAAGCTCCTGCCCGCTCTTTATCATCGCCAGATCGAAGGCCAGTTCTCCGAGCCAACCCGTATTATCGGCGCATCGCGCAGCGCGCTGTCGAATGAAGAATACCGCAAATTCGCCGACGCCGCCCTCAAGGAACACCTGAAGAAGGGCGAATATGACGAGGCGGAAGTCAAGAAGTTCCTCGCCCGCCTATTCTATGTTCCGGTCGATGCCCGCAGCGACGCCGGCTGGGATCAGCTGAAGAAGATCCTCGACGAAGGCAAGGACCGCGTGCGCGCCTTCTATCTCGCCGTCGCTCCCGGCATTTTCGGCGACATCTCGCAGAAGATCCACGACCACAAGCTGATCACCAAGCAGACCCGCATCGTCGTTGAAAAGCCGATCGGCCGCGATCTCGCCTCGGCCCTGCAGCTCAACGACACGATCGGCAAGGTCTTCAAGGAAGAACAGATCTTCCGCATCGACCACTATCTCGGCAAGGAGACGGTGCAGAACCTGATGGCGCTGCGCTTCGCCAATGCCCTCTACGAGCCGCTGTGGAACGCCAATCACATCGACCACGTCCAGATCACGGTTGCGGAATCGGTCGGCCTCGAAGGCCGTGCCGGCTATTACGACACCGCCGGCGCGCTGCGCGACATGGTGCAGAACCACATCCTGCAGCTCCTTTGCCTGACCGCGATGGAAATCCCCTCCTCGATGGATTCCGAAGCCGTCCGCGACGAGAAGCTGAAGGTGCTGCGCGCACTGAAGCCGATCAACGCCTCCAATGTCGAGCAGGCGACGGTTCGCGGCCAGTACCGCGCCGGCGCATCCTCGGGTGGTCCGGTCAAGGGCTACCTCGATGAACTCGAAGGCGGCGTTTCCAACACGGAAACCTTCGTCGCCATCAAGGCCGAGATCGGCAACTGGCGCTGGGCCGGCGTTCCCTTCTACATCCGCACCGGCAAGCGTCTTGCCGGCCGCATGTCGGAGATCGTCATCACCTTCAAGCCGATCCCACACAATATTTTCGACCAGGCCGCCGGCCGTACCGTCGCCAACCAGCTAATCATCCGCCTGCAGCCGGACGAAGGCGTCAAGCAGTCGCTGATGATCAAGGATCCGGGTCCGGGCGGCATGCGCCTGCGCAACGTCTCGCTCGACATGAGCTTCGCCTCGGCCTTCAACGTCCGCAATCCGGACGCCTATGAACGCCTGCTGATGGACGTTATCCGCTCGAACCAGACGCTGTTCATGCGCCGCGACGAAGTCGAAGCCGCATGGGATTGGGTCGACCCGATCCTCAAGGGTTGGGAAGAAGCCGGCCAGCAGGTGCAGGGCTATACCGCCGGCACCTGGGGTCCGAGCCAGGCCATCGCTCTGATCGAGCGCGACGGCCGCACCTGGCATGACGATATCTAGGACGGTGACGATGACAGCGAACATGCATGCTTTCGCCAATGGCGCCGAACTCGCCGGCAAGCTCGCGGACAAGGTGGTCGAGGTTCTCTCGGCCGCCATCAGCGCCCGCGGCTCCGCAAGCATCGCGGTCTCCGGCGGCTCGACGCCGAAGGCCTTCTTCCAGGCGCTGTCATCGCGTCCGCTCGACTGGGGCAAGGTGACGATCACCCTCGTCGACGAACGGTTCGTGCCGGCGGACAATCCGCGCTCGAACCACCTGCTCGTCCAGGAAAACCTGCTGAAGGACAAGGCCGCATCGGCGCAGTTCCTTCCGCTCTACCAGGCCGCGGCGTCCGCTGAGGAAGCCACCGTCATCGCCACGGAAAAAACCAGGGGCGTCGGCCATCCCTTCGATGTCGTCATCCTCGGCATGGGCAATGACGGACACACGGCCTCGTTCTTTCCGGGCGGCAGCAATCTTGCGACCGCCCTTGATCCGAAGACCCCGCGCGGCATCATCACGATGGAAGCCGAGGGGGCCGGCGAGCCACGGCTGACCTTCACCTTCTCCAGCCTTCAGGATGCCCGATTGCTGGTGCTCCATATCGAGGGAGAGGGCAAGAAGGACGTTCTCGCCAAGGCCGAGGCACCGGGAGAAGAGACCGAAATGCCGATCCGCGCCATGCTGCGCCGGGCCGCTTCTCCGGTCGAGATTTACTGGGCTCCCTGACACGACCGAACGGTCGTCATCGGACCCTGAATGACACAGCAACGGCTGCTGCGCCACGCGCCCGAAAGGGCGTGCCGGCATAGCAGTGACATTTCAAGCCTGCGCTTGATCCTTTCCCTAGACAAGATCGAAGGTGATCTTTCGGGACCAAGCGCAAGAACAGCCGGAGGCAGATCGACCATGGCCGCTGACGCCCGCATATCCGCGATTACCGCACGTATCGTCGAACGTTCGAAACCAACGCGCGAGCTCTATCTGGAGCGCCTGCGCAACGCCGCAACCAAGGGCGCGCAGCGCTCCGTGCTCGGTTGCGCCAACCTTGCCCACGGCTTCGCAGTCTGTTCCCCCTCCGAGAAGGAGGCACTGGCGGGCGACCGCGTGCCCAATCTCGGAATCATCACCTCCTATAACGACATGCTCTCGGCGCATCAGCCCTTCGAGACCTATCCCGCGATCATCCGCGAGGCGGCGGCGCAGGCCGGTGGCATCGCGCAGGTCGCCGGCGGCGTGCCCGCCATGTGCGACGGCGTCACCCAGGGCCAGCCGGGCATGGAGCTGTCGCTGTTCTCTCGCGACCTGATCGCCATGTCGGCCGGCGTCGGCCTGTCGCACAACATGTTCGACGCGGCCGTCTTCCTCGGCGTCTGCGACAAGATCGTGCCCGGTCTTGTGATTGCTGCCCTCTCCTTCGGCCATCTGCCGGCCGTCTTCATTCCGGCGGGACCGATGACCACGGGCCTGCCGAACGACGAGAAGTCGCGGGTGCGTCAGCTCTTCGCCGAAGGCAAGGTCGGCCGCGCCGAGCTGCTGGAGGCGGAATCGAAGTCCTATCACGGCCCCGGCACCTGCACCTTCTACGGCACGGCCAATTCCAACCAGATGCTGATGGAGATTATGGGCTTCCATATGCCCGGCGCTTCCTTCGTCAATCCCGGCACGCCACTGCGCGAAGCGCTGACCCGCGAGGCGACGAAGCGGGCGCTTGCCATCACCGCCATGGGCAATGAATTCACGCCCGCCGGCGAGATGATCGACGAGCGCTCGATCGTCAACGGCGTCGTCGGCCTGCATGCAACCGGTGGCTCGACCAACCACACGATGCATCTGGTCGCCATGGCGCGCGCGGCCGGCATCGCCCTCACCTGGCAGGATATTTCAGAGCTGTCGGACATCATTCCGCTGCTCGCCCGCGTCTATCCGAACGGTCTTGCCGATGTGAACCATTTCCATGCCGCCGGCGGCATGGGCTTCCTGATCAAGGAGCTCCTGAAGAAGGGAATGCTGCACGACGACGTCCGCACCGTCGCCGGCCAGGGGCTTTCCGCCTATTCGATCGAGGTGAAGATCGGCGCCGATGGCGGCGTGGTTCGCGAACCGGCACCGGAAAAGAGCGGCGACCCAAAGGTCTTGTCGACCATCGACGCGCCGTTCCAGGGCAATGGCGGGCTGAAGATGCTGCGCGGCAATATCGGCAAGGCGGTAATCAAGATCTCCGCCGTCAAGCCGGAGCGTCATATCATCGAAGCGCCCGCCGTCATCTTCCACGACCAGCTGGAGATGCAGCAGGCTTTCAAGGACGGCAAGCTGAACCGCGATTTCGTCG
This sequence comes from Rhizobium rhizogenes NBRC 13257, assembly GCF_000696095.1. Classification (GTDB taxonomy): domain Bacteria; phylum Pseudomonadota; class Alphaproteobacteria; order Rhizobiales; family Rhizobiaceae; genus Rhizobium; species Rhizobium rhizogenes. The sequence goes on from NZ_BAYX01000009.1 coordinate 275,747, forward strand.
CCGTCGTCCGCTTCCAGGGGCCAAAGGCCAACGGCATGCCGGAACTGCACAAGCTGACACCTGCCCTCGGCGTGCTGCAGGACCGCGGCTTCCGCGTGGCGCTTCTGACCGACGGGCGCATGTCTGGCGCGTCGGGCAAGGTTCCGGCCGCAATCCACGTCACGCCGGAGGCCATCGACGGCGGCCCGATCGCCCGCATCCAGGAGGGTGACATCATCCGTATCGACGCGATTGCCGGCACGTTGGAAGTGCTGGTCGACGCCGCCACCATGGCCGAACGCCAACCTGTTGTCGCCGACCTCTCCGAGAACGAGTTCGGCATGGGCCGCGAACTCTTCGCCCCCTTCCGCCGTGCCGCCGGCCCGGCCGATCAGGGCGCCAGCGTCCTGTTCCACCACTAAAACCTACCCGCTTTCAGGCGCTATCGCCTGAAAGCGGGTAAAATGCTTACGAGGCGTTCGGCGCAGTTTTGTCCGTCCATTTTGGCGGAAGCCCTATCCGTTCCCCGATGAAGCCGGCAACGCCCGGCGACTTTCCGAACACCTTGCACGCCTCGTATTTCGGCGCGCGCCCGACGAGGCCTGCCAGCTTCGCCCGGGATGGAAAAGGCATCGTTCCGAACGGCGTCCTGCCCTTGACGAGCATCTTGCTAAAATCGCTGCCGAACTTCGCGGCGAGGCTATAGGCATCCCCCTCCTTGGCGACGGTTCCCGAATCGAAAAACGCGTTCGCACCGCGCCCCCAGATCATCACCGCCTTCTGCGCGCCTTGACCGTCGATCGCCTCGGCCTCGAGTGACAGGCTGCCCATTCCGATCGGGATCCGGGGAACAGGAACGGGCACGCCCGGCAGCAGCACGCTTTTCGCCACCGACGCCACTTTCGACGCGCCGACCGCCGTCGTGTTGGTCGGCTTGACCTGCGTGACCACGGCACGAACGGTCAAATCCGCCGGCTCCGACAGGCCGACGATGACGAAGCGCTCGCTCAATCCCGAGCAAAGCGTTCTATCAACAGCATTGGTGACGAGGTTTCGCTGCGCGGGCGTGAAAGCAGCGCTTTCAGCCCGCATGGAAAAGGCGGTCGGAATGATCTTTACGGTCTTCGCCGCAAGGATCTCATCCTTGTTCACCTTGAGAAGCGAGCGGGTTACCATCCCGTCCGATTGTTTCAGTCCATCATAGGATCGCAGGGAACCCGCGCGGTCCAGGGGTGCCGACGCACAGCCGGCAACCATAAAACTGAGAGACGCGACCGTCGGCCAGACGGCGAGCAGTCCCGCTCGACGTGCTCTGGAGGGGATCGGACCATGCACTGCTGTCGTATCGCAATTGGAAATCGGGTTGACTGGCATGGCGTACCGGTTCTCCTTTGCCTGCTTCAGGCATCTCGAGTTAACATTAATTATTACACTTGGTGTAAAAATTAATGTTGGCAACTTTGCGGCAACCATCGAGCGAGACGGACGAATTATTTCACCTGGAATGAAAGTGGCAAAAAGCCGGGAGCAAGTCCCGACAGGTTTGTGTGTCGCGACAACTTATGACAAAATATTTCAATGCATGACGCCCCCTCAAAACCGGAAGGCCTGCGCGAGCGAAAACGCCGCTTGACGTTTCAACGCATCGCGGATGTCGGAATGAAATCCTTTCTTGCAAAAGGCTATCAGGAGACGACCCTCGACGAGATCGCGGCCGCAGCCGGCATTTCCCGGCGGACCTTCTTTTATTATTTCAAAAGCAAGAACGAGATTCTTCTGGCGCATCAGCGCGGCTATATAGAAGCCCTCAAGACGTCGGTCTTGGAGAGCGCATCGGCCGGGCGACCGCTTGAGATCGTGCATCAGGCGCTGCGCAAGCTCATTGAACGTGTCCAGACCTCCCAGCTCCTCGCAGTTGCCCGACTGCTGCGACAAAGCGATGCGTTGCGTGTCCGCACGCGTAGCGACTATCTGGGACTTGAACAGGCCGTCTACGAGAGCCTATGCGAGCTGTTTCCAGCTATGGATCGTGACGAACTACGGCTGATTTCCATGATATCGGTGAGCCCCCTTCGCCTTGCCGTCAACAAATGGCTTCAGGAGGATGGCCAGCACCCACTGATGGGTTATCTTGAGGACGCGCTCAGAAAATTCCGGACGGCGGTCTGACCGACCGAATACCGCTTGGACGCCACTGGCTGACTTTGATCAGGCGCGGATATCGAGCACGCGGTCGCGATGCGCCGGATGCGTGCTGTAGACGAAGATCTTGTTCATCTCCTTCTCCGACAGCAGCCGCAGGAAGCGGACCTCCACCGTATTGTTGGAAAAGATCTTCATCAGCACGCAGCCAATCTTGCTGATGCGGGCATCGGGGATGTCGAGATAAAATTGCTTCGGCAGATTGAACTGCGTGAGGATCGCCAGAATCGCGCAGGTCTGCGAGATGCGAATAATGTCGCAACGGCGCGAGGCCAGATTCATGACGCCTTTTTGGGTGTACTCGATCCGTGCCGCGTTCATCGTGTCCTGCATCCTGTACCGCACCTCACGGTCGTACATGAAGGACTCTTCCTTATTGAGAAAATGCTGGCCTGAATTCGCTGCGCCGCGAGCTGCCATTGCCGTAAATCCCTAGAGTAGCTTACGGATCACACGCTACCAGCGGGTATTTAACAGAAGGTTTGGAAGCGCTAGCCCAAGTTGCATTTATTTTATGAATTTGATCGGGCTAGCGCAGCTGCACCCTTGGCAAGGTGCCTTATTGCTTACGGTAGGTATGGCCTTCGGCATCGAAGAGATGCAGCTTCTGCCGGTCGGCCGCAAAGCGCATCTTTTGCCCGCGCTTGACGTCCGCGATGCCGGGGATCTTAACGATGATCGGCTCGCCGTCCACCAGACCCTCGATATAGAGCTGCGTGACTTCGCCGAGCGCTTCGACGATCGAGACCTCGCCTTCGAAGAGGTAATTCTCGTCGGTGGCGACCCGCAGGTCTTCCGGGCGAACGCCGAAGCTCGCGGTCTTGCCGCGCTCGGAGGCCGCCGTCGAGATATCGAGGGTCACCGACTTGCCGCCCGTCAGCGTCACCGTCGTCTTTTCGCCAGCCTCGGTCATCGTCGCCGGGATGATGTTCATGGCCGGCGAGCCGATGAACTTTGCGACGAAGAGGTTGGCCGGATGCTCGTAAAGCTCAAGCGGTGCGCCCACCTGCTCGACCCGGCCGGCCGACAGCACGACGATGCGATCGGCAAGCGTCATGGCTTCGACCTGGTCGTGGGTGACGTAAATCATCGTGGTCTCGGGCATGGATTCGCTGAGCTTGGCGATTTCGATGCGGGTCGCGACGCGCAAGGCCGCATCGAGGTTCGACAACGGCTCGTCGAAGAGGAAGACCTTCGGGTTGCGGCAGATGGCGCGGCCAATGGCAACGCGCTGGCGCTGGCCGCCCGAAAGTGCCTTGGGCAGGCGCTCGAGATATTGCGTCAGCTGAAGGCTCGCCGCCGCAGCGCGAACGCGGCGGTCGATCTCCTTCTTGTTTTCCTTGGCGATCCGCATGCCGAAGGCCATGTTGTCGTAGACCGTCATATGCGGATAGAGGGCATAGGACTGGAAGACCATCGCGATGCCGCGCCTGGAGGGCGGCACTTCGTTGACCTTCTGCCCCGCGATGAGCATGTCGCCGGCGGTGATGCTCTCCAGACCGGCGATCATGCGCAACAAGGTGGATTTGCCGCATCCGGAGGGTCCAACGAAGACGATGAACTCGCCTTGCTGGATCTCCAGATCGATGCCGTGCAGGACGTGCACGCTTCCGTATGACTTACGGATGTCCTTTAGAACCAGTCCCGTCATCTCTGCCCTCCTCCCAGGCACTCAGGCCAGACGCGCGAAATAAGCGCCCCAGGCCGGAATATCGATCTTGTTGCCGTAATTGTTGCTTGCAAAACCATGGCCGGTCAGGGCCTGCCAGTTCCCCTCGGGCAGGGCCGCGGCCGCCTCCGTGGCGCTCATGTTGAAGACGCAGAGAATGGTCTCGTCGTCATGGCGGCGCGTATAGATCAGCACGTCGTCCTGCGGCTCGACGAAAGCAATCTCGCCCTTGGCAAAGGCCGGATGCTGCTTTCGGAAGGCCAGGAAACGGCGGTACTGCTCCAGCACCGAATTCTCGTCGCCCTGCTGCACGCTGACGGCGCGCAGAATGTGTTCCACCGGCACCGGCAGCCAGGGCTTCACCGTCGAGAAGCCGCCCTGCGCCATCTGGCTGTCCCAGACCATCGGCGTGCGGCAACCGTCACGGCCCTTGAATTCCGGCCAGAACTGGATACCGTAGGGATCCTGCAGATCTTGATAGGAGAGCTCGGCTTCCGTCAGGCCGAGTTCCTCGCCCTGATAGATGCAGACCGAGCCGCGCAACGTCAGAAGCAGGGCCGCATATTGCTTGGCGAAGGCATCGCGGTCGGCAACCAAGTTGCCCCAGCGGCTGACATGGCGCACCACATCATGGTTCGAGAACGCCCAGCATGCCCAGCCGTCCGGCGCAGCCGCGCCGAAATCGTCCATGACCTCTTCGACACGGTCCGGCGACAGCGCATCCGGCGACAGGAACTCGAAGGCGTAGCACATATGCATCTTATCATCGCCGGCGGTATATTCGCCGACGATCTCAAGGCCGCGCTGACTGTCGCCGACTTCGCCGACAGCGGCGATTGCCGGGTATTCATCGAGCACGGCGCGGAAGCGCTTCAGGAATGCCAGGTTCTCCGGACGGTTCTTGTCGTAGAGATGCTCCTGGAAATTATACGGATTGACCGCCGGTGCGGTCGAAGCGTTGCGGCGCGCCGGCTCGAGCGCCGGGTTGTCGCGCAGTTCCCTGTCGTGGAAATAGAAATTGATGGTGTCGAGGCGGAAACCGTCGACGCCGCGATCCAGCCAGAAGCGCACGACATTGAGCAGACGATCCTGCACTTCAGGATTATGCAGGTTCATGTCCGGCTGCGAAGTCAGGAAGTTATGCATATAGTACTGCATACGGGTCGGATCCCACGCCCATGCCGAGCCGCCGAAGATCGACAGCCAGTTGTTGGGCGGCGTACCGTCCGGCTTGGCATCGGTCCAGACATACCAGTCGGCCTTGGGATTGTCCTTGCTGGAACGGCTCTCGACGAACCAGGGGTGGCGGTCGGAGCTGTGCGACAGCACCAGGTCGATCATCACCTTGATACCGAGACGATGCGCCTCGCTCATCATCACATCGAAATCGGCAAGCGTGCCGAAGATCGGATCGACATCCTCGTAATCGGAAACATCGTAGCCGAAATCGCGCATCGGCGAGGTGAAGAACGGCGAAATCCAGATTGCGTCGACGCCGAGGGCCGCGACATGCGGCAGACGGGCGGCAATGCCCTTGAGGTCGCCGATACCGTCGCCATTGGAGTCCTGATAGGAGCGCGGATAGATCTGATAGATCACGGCTCCCCGCCACCAGTCCTTGTCCACGGTCGCAATCGATTGAGAGGCAATGCTCATTCTGTATAGGTCCTGTATGAATACTTAAGCTGAGGTCTTTGATCAGCCCCCCTTCACCGACCCGGAGAGCAGACCACGCACGAGGTAGCGCTGCAGACCGAAGAAGACGAGGAGCGGGATCAGAATGGTGACGAAGGCCGAGGCCGTCAGGATCTCCCAATTGCCGCCGCGCGAGCCGAGCAGCGCGTTCAAGGCGGCAGTGAGAACCAGGTGATCCTTGTCGGTGCCGAGGAACACCATGGCGATCAGAAGGTCGTTCCAGACCCAGAGGAACTGGAAGATCGCGAAGGAGGCGAGCGCCGGGAAGGATAGCGGCAGGATGATCTTGACGAAGATGTCGAAGTCGCTGGCGCCGTCGACGCGGGCGGATTCGATGATCTCCTTCGGCAGGCCGGCGATATAATTGCGCAGAAGATAGATGGCGAGCGGCAGACCGAAGGCCGTATGCGCCATCCAGATGCCGGGATAGGTCTTCGACGGCACGCCGAACATCTGGCCGATCTCGTTATAGATGCGCAGCAACGGGATCAGCGACATCTGCAACGGCACGACGATGAGGCCGACCACAAGTGCGATCAGCAGCGCGCGGCCGGGAAACTCCATCCAGGCGAGCGCATAGGCCGCGAAAGCCGCGATCAGGATCGGGATAACCGTCGCCGGAATGGTAACCGTCAGCGAATTGATGAAGGACTGGCCGACGCCCTCGCCCGTCAGAACGTTGCGATAATTCTCCAGGGTGAATTGCGGCGGTGTGGCGATGGTCAGATAGATGCGCTTGGCGCGCGCATCCGCCTCGAAAGCCCCGTTCTTCTGGTAGCGGTAGCTGCCGTCGGCATTGACGATGAGCGTCTCGCCATTGCCGAGGTCGGCGGCCGAGCCGACCTTGTAAGCCGCCGGTTCCTGTACGCGCATACCGAAGGCTTCGATCCTGCCGTTACCGCTATTGCCTTCGCCGGCAACCGTACCGGCGATGACGTAATTGGGGCCATCCTGCACCGCCTTGTCGGGGCCGGCCAGGCGCACGGCCGCCGTCTGCGATGAGCCAGAGAAACCCGTCCACCAGCCGGAGACGACGATCTGGTCCTTGTCGCGGAGCGCGGTGACGAAGATGCCGAGCGTCGGCAGCAGCCAGAGAAGGACGATGACCAGAACACAGAAGTGAACGAAGAGGCGGGCGGGGCCGATGCGGCCGAGGTTTCCAATCATGTCAGCGCCCCTTCGTTTCGGCGTTCGCACGACGGATGTTCCAGATCATAATCGGCGTCACCGCCGCCATAATGACAAGCGCGATCACGGCACTGCGGCCGGAATCGCCGCCGCCGCGGAACATCCAGTTGAACATCAGATTTGCCAGAACCATCGTGTTCCACTGGCCGTTGGTCATGGTCAGCACGATGTCGAACACCTTGAGGACGAGGATGGTGATCGTGGTCCAGACGGTGGCGATCGTGCCCCAGACCTGCGGCACCATGATCTTCCAGAAGATCTGCCAGCCATTGGCGCCATCGATGACGGCCGCTTCGATGGTTTCCTCGGAAATGCCGCGCAACGCCGCCGACAGAATGACCATGGCAAAGCCGGTCTGGATCCAGATCAGCATGACCATCAGGAAGAAATTGTTCCAGAAGGGGATGGTGATCCAGACTTCCGGCGTGCCGCCGAAAAGCTGCACGACCGCGTTCAGGAGGCCGATCTGCGTGTCGGTGCCGCCGCGATACTCGTAGATGAATTTCCAGATGACCGACGCGCCGACAAAGGAGATCGCCATCGGCATGAAGATGACCGCCTTGGCGATGTTGCCCCACCAGATGCGGTCGGTCATCACGGCGATCACCAGGCCGAAGAAGGTGCAGGCAGCCGGCACGACGGCAAGCCACAGGATGTTGTTGAAGATCGACTGGCGGAATTCCGTGTCGTTGAAGGCCCAGACATAGTTGGCTGCACCGACGAACTTACTGCCGTCAGGACCATAGAAGGACAGGATGAAGGTCGCGACCACCGGATAGACCAGATAGACGGCAAGCAGCAGGAGTGCCGGCCCGAGGAAAAGCCAGGGACGGATCAGTCCGCGACGACGCAGATTGACTGCGACCCGGTGGACATCGTCACCCTCTTTTGCCGGGAAAATCAGGTCCAGCAACTTGTTGGAAAACAGAAAATACGCGGCACAGACGGCAACGCCGAATATCATGGCTCCGACCGCCGACAGGATCTGCGAAATCATCTTTCCCTCCCGATTTTTTTGCTTGCTCGAAGCCATCCGCCCGGCATCGTCGGCGCTCTCCAGGGCACCGATCGTCGCAAGGCAGATCGGCATCGCCGAGAGATACCGGCGATGCCTTTGCGCAATGTCAGACTACTTGATGCCGTCCCAAGCCTTCTGGATCGCGTCAGCCGAGTCCTGCGCCGACTTGCCGCCGACGAAGTCCACCATGCCGGTCCAGAACGCGCCCGCACCGATCTTGCCCGGCATCAGGTCGGAACCGTCGAAGCGGAAGGTCGTGGCGGTCGTCAGCAGTTCGCCTTCCTTCTTCATCGTATCGTTGGCGTAGGTGGCCGTGTTGACGCCCTTATACGGAGTCAGGAAGCCGGACTGCGCCATCCAGACTTCCTGGGCGATCGGCGTCTGCAGGAACTGGATGAAGGCGCGCGCAGCCTTCGAGTCCTTGGTGATCGCCGCCAGCGTGCCGGCACCGAGAACCGGCTTGCCGAGCTCCGGATGCGCTGCATAGGGCGGGAAGTAGAAGAAGTCCGCATCCTGGCCGAGCTTCGTGCCCTCCGGGAAGAAGGACGGAATGAAGGAGGCCTGCTTATGCAGATAGCACTTCGGCGGAACCGCGAAGAGGCCCTTCGGGCTATCGCGGAAGTCGGTCGAGGCGACGGCGGCGACACCACCGTTCACGTATTTGGCATTCTTGGCAAACTTGCCGAATTCGTCGATGGCGTTGACCACCTTCGGATCGTTGAACTTCAGGCTGTTATCGACCCAGCCGTCATAATCCTGCGGCGATACGGTACGCAGCATCAGGTCTTCGACCCAGTCGGTCGCCGGCCAGCCGGTGGCGCCGCCCGAACCGAGGCCGATGCACCAGGGGGTGCCGCCGTCCTTGACGATCTGGTCGGAGAGCTTGAACAGGTCTTCCATGGTGGTGGGGACCTTGTAACCGGCTTCCTCGAAGTTTTCCGGCACGTACCAGACGAGCGACTTCAAGTCGGCCTTGTACGGGAAGGCATAGAAGGCATCCTTGCCATCCTTGCCCTTATAGGTGCCATAACCGACCCAGCTATCGCCGGCGCCGTAGTTTGTCTTGACCCAGGAGGCCAGATCGTCACCGAGCGGCGCCAGATAACCCTTGCTGGCGAGGTTGGCGAGCAAACCCGGCTGCGGCAGGATCGCGACGTTCGGCGGCGAGCCGGCCTGGGTGTCGATGACGATCTGCTGCTCATAGTTTTCCGAAGATGAATATTTTACGTTCGCGCCGGTCGCCTCGGTGAAATAATTCAGAACGCTGGTGAAGAGTGCTTCATCCTCGCCACGCCAAGGACCGAAGATGGTCAGCGTCTCGCCCTTCAGATCCGCGTGGGCGGACTTGAAGTCGTCATAGCTCTTCCAGTTGAACTTCGCATCCTGACCGGGCTGGAATTTCAGATCGGCCGACATCGCCGTTCCGGCCGCCAGGGCGGCAGCGGCAACTGTCATCAAAAACAACTTCTTCATGTGGTTGTCCTCCCAAATACAAATCTTACGAGCCGAGCACATCCCGCGTGCTGTGCGCTCATTTTCTCAAAGCGCTTTGGCTACTCACTCATCCCATTGCAGCCGACGCGGAGTCAAGCGATTTTGCGTATTTGGCCGCAATGCACAGCATATCTCGCGTTGCAGCATGAAATGGATGGCAATATTTCGCTATTTGTCTTGTTTCAAATGCGTGTCTTGCTACATAGTTAAAAGCGCTTTGGAAGCCGGTCGCCTGGCGGGAGGGATTTGGGCGTCATCGCGGCGGGGGAGATGGAGGAGCCAAATCAAGTGAATCTGAAGCAGCTATCGCAAATGCTCGGCCTGTCGCAGACCACGGTCAGCCGCGCGCTGAATGGGTATCCGGAAGTCAACCGCGAGACCCGTGAGCGCGTGCTCAAGGCGGTTCAGGAAACGGGTTATCGGCCCAACAAGGCAGCGCAGCGGCTGGCAACCGGCAAGGCCGGCTCGATCGGCTTGGTCATGCCGACCGCGCCCGGCAACCCCACCGACCTGCATTTCGGCGAGTTCCTGACCGGGCTTGGCGAAGAGGCGCTGCGGCACGATTTCCATTTCGTCGTGACGCCCGCCGATCCGAACGACGAGGTCGGCGCATTGAAGCGGCTTGCCGTCAGCGGCAATGTCGACGCCCTGTTCGTCAACTATATGCGCGGCCACGATCCTCGCCTCGACATGCTGAAATCGCTCTCCATGCCCTTCCTCGTACATGGGCGGTCCATCGGCTCGGAGCCGGATTATCCCTTTCTCGACATCGATAACGAAGCGGCCTTCTACGACGCCACCAAGCTGCTGCTACAGCTTGGTCACAGGCGTTTCGCGCTACTGAACGGCCCCATGTATCTCGATTTTGCGATCCGGCGGAAAAACGGCGTAGACGCCGCCCTTGCCGAGCGCGGTCTGGCGCTGGACGAAGCCTGTATCAGCCATACGGCAATGACCGATGAACAGGGCCTGCTCATCATGGAGCGCATTCTGCAACTCGACAAACGGCCGACCGCCATTCTTTGCTCCAGTACCGTGCTGGCGCTGGGCGCGGTGCGCGCCATCAACCAGGCAAAACTGAAGCTCGGCGAGGATATCTCGCTGATTGCCCATGACGACGTGCTGACGCTTCTGAAACCGGAGAATTTCACCGTGCCGCTGACGACCACGCGCTCGTCGCTGCGCGCTGCCGGCGTACGCATTGCCGAGCGGCTGATCGCCGGGATCAAGCATACGGAGACATTCCCTGAACAGGAGCTTTGGAAGACCGAACTAATCGTTCGCGCCTCGACCGGCGTGGCGCCGGCCGAATAGTTCAAATCAGAATTTCGGCGCACTCTTGCCGGCTGCCCGATACGCGGCGATGACGGTATTGGCCATCAGCATGGCAATCGTCATCGGCCCGACACCACCCGGAACCGGCGTGATGGCAGCAGCAACATCAGAGGCTTCCGCATAGGCGACATCGCCCACCAGCCGCGTCTTGCCCTCGCCCCGCTCGGGTGCCGCAATGCGGTTGATGCCGACATCGATGACCGTCGCGCCGGGCTTGATCCAGTCCGCCTTGACCATCTCAGGCCGGCCGACAGCGGCCACCAGAATATCCGCACCTCGTGATACAGAGACCAGATCCTTCGTCCTCGAATGTGCCGTCGTCACCGTCGCATTGGCATTCAGCAGCAATTGCGCCATCGGCTTGCCGAACAGGTTGGAGCGGCCGATGACCACGGCATTCAGACCCGACAGGTCCTCGCCGTGGATGCGGCGGACCAGAAGCATGGCGCCGGCCGGGGTGCAGGAGATCAATCCCGTTGCCAGATCGCCGGTGGCAAGCTTGCCGGCATTGACCACATGCAGTCCGTCGACATCCTTCTCCGGCCGGATCGACTGGATGATCGGCTCCGAGTTCAGATGCTTCGGCAAAGGCAGCTGTACCAGGATGCCATGGATGGACGGGTCTTCGTTCAGGGACTGGACGAGGCTTGCCAGTTCCTCCTGCGTCGTCTCGGCCGGCAGCGTGTGCTGGATGGACTTGAAGCCGCATTCCTTGGCCATCCTGCTCTTCGAAGTCACATAGCTGTGGCTGGCCGGATCATCCCCGACGATCACCACCGCAAGACCGGCCTTCACACCCGCATCCCTCTCCAGAGCAGACGTTGCCGTCTTCACCGCCTCGATCACCGAAGCCGCCACCTGCTTGCCGTCGATCACAGTCGTCACGCGTCTCTCCCGATATAGTTCGGCGGCAATCTACAAGCCGTCGGCCCGGCAGATTTGCCTACGAACGCCCTATGATATCTGAAAGCGGTAATTGCAAGGAGAAATCAGCCGCGCCCGGTCCGCCGGTGTGCGGCATAAGTTTCCACCTTCGCACGCAGCAGCGCCAATTCCCGCTGGATCTGCGTGAGTTCGTCGGTGACGATGGGATAATCATCGGCGACGGGAATGACCTCGTCGAAGCGCGGTTGCGGGAGGTCTGAGACCGGAGCGGCTTCGGGATCGAAAAGCAGCTCCGGCACAGCGATCGACCCGGCCGCGCGATCTTGCGAAAGCAGCTCCCCGCCGACCCATTTCCTGAGGAAAACCAGGCAAAGCGCTACACCGAGACCGATCAGGAAACCCGCGATCTGGCTGCCGGCGAGATCGTCATCGAGCGGCGCCTTTGCGGCCGTGGCCGGGGCAAGGACGGTGACCGGCGGCGCGACCTCGGGTGGAGTAGCATCGACGCTTTGCAGGCCGGCATCATAGCGGCTTTGTGCCGCCACCACATCGTCCTGCAGTTGGGCGAGCCGCGCCATATCGACGTCGACGGTCTTTTGACCGAGGGCACTCATCCGCGCGGTAAGCTTTGCTTGATCCTCAAGCGCCGTCTTCAGGGCCGCATCGCTGCTGGCGACCAGACGCTGCAATTGATTGCGGATGTCGCCGGCAAGACTATCGACCGTTGCCTGCTGCGCCAGCAAGCGGGGATGCCGTGGGCCGAGCTGCGTGGAAAGCTGAGACAGGACGATCTTTGCGGCGCTGTAGCGGCTGCGCAGATCATCGAGACCGGCGGACGACAGATCGCCCGGCAGCGCGCCACTCATGACAGTGGCGGGGGTCGCGGATCTGGCGGCTGATGCACGGGCTTTGGCGCTCAACACCGCCGCTTCGGAGGCTTTGATCTCGCCATCCAGCCGCTGCCGCTGTGCTTGGAGATCCAAAGCCGCCGCGATCTTGTCGTCGCCGTATTGCGCCTTGAAATCGGCCAGCGCGGCCTTTGCCTGCTCGAGGTTTTTGAGGCTCCGATCGGCGGGGGTATTGCTTTTGCCGGTGAGACCCACGCCTTGCGCAACCATGGCATCATAGATTGTCGCATCGGCCAGACGATTGGCGATCTCGGCCGCCCTCATTGGATTGCCGGTGGTGACCGTGAGATGCAAGGTACCGCTCTGCGCATCGGCGGTGACGGCGATGTCGTTGCGAAGAGTGGCCTGCGCGCGAGACGGCGCGTCGGAGGCGTTGCCATTGCCGGACAGCAAGTCCATGGCAACACCGAAAGCACCTGCATGGCCGCCGGTAAACTCCGGATCACGGTCCAGCTTCAATCTGGCGACGAGATCGGAAAGCAGGGACGGAGCGACGATACGTTTGGTGGCGACGTCCAGAAACCCCTGCCCCTCCACCCGCAGGACAGCCTGCGAGGCATAGCGCGGCGGCGAGGCCAGCATCGTCGGAACGAAAGCACCGACCAGCGAAGCGGCGACGACAAAAGCGATGGAACCGAGCCCGAATGCCCGGCGGCGTTGCGGCGCTGGCGCGACTGCCGGAATGGCCATCGGAGAAGACAGAGGAACCGCTGCGTCATCCACATGGAGGGCGACAGGAGGGTCATAGGCAGTCGGCGCCGGCTCGCCGTCCGCGATTGCTTCATCGACGGCCGGGCGGTTTCTCAGGATATCGCGAATGCGGTCGGGCAACGGCTGCGGCTGTTCGGCTTCCACAGCCAGGAATTTGGCCTGCCCGGAGACCGGATAGGGGTCGCCATCCAGCATCTTCTGGATGATCGTCAGCAGCTGCGCATCGCTCATCGCATGGCGATCGGCGGGCTGGAGATTGGCGGCAATCAGATAGCCATCCTCGCCACGGTCGAAATAGGCATGACGGACCGCTCCGCCGGAAGCCTCCAGGGCTTCCGTCTCGACAGGATGAGGTCTGGTCCTGGCCTTGTTTTCGAACATGGCGGGTTATCTCGCGCGCACGGTCAGCAACCGATGCAGATGGTTAACCCATTCTAAATCTTCATAGCGAAGAAAAGGTTAACAGCCACCCGAAAGCGGATCAGCCGGCTCGCCGGATGCGCTGCTTGCGGCCGAACTGATGCCGGACGACCTGATAGAGGAAGAGCGGCACGCCGAGCATGTAGCGCCGCCACAGCCGGCCCGGCTCCTGTGCCAGACGATAGGCCCATTCGAAGCGCGTGGCGCGCACCAGAGCGGGCGCGCGCGGCACGGTGCCGGAGACGAAATCGAACAGAGCGCCGACCGTCATCACCAGCCGGGCATGCTGTGGCTTGATATGCTCGGCAACCCATTTTTCCTGCAGCGGCGTTCCCATGCCGACGATCAGCACGTCGATCTGTCGGCGGCTGATCTCCGTTGTCACCAGATCGTTCCCCGCCTCGCCGAAAAAGCCGTCGGCGATGACGATGAATTCATGCCAGGGCGCGTGCTTGCGGAAATTTTCCGCAGCCTTCTCGATGACATGGCGGCGGCCGCCGACGAGGCCGATGCGCTTCGGCCGATCCATGAAGGTCAATAGCGCCGGTACGAAATCGGTGCCGTTCAGATTGGCGGGAAAGGGATCGCCATGGGCAATCCGCGAGGCGATATCCAGGCCAACGCCATCGGGTAGAACCAGATTTTGCGCTAGGACGTCACGATAGTCGTCGTCGCGCAGCATCATCAGCATGTTGTGGGCATTGACGAAGGAGATCACGGTCTGGCCGGTGGGATGGGAGGCCAGTTCGTTGATGAAGGCGAGCGTATCTTCCCAACCGAGATCGCAGACCGGCAGGTCGAAAATCATTCGACGCGATGCGTGCACGGCAAAATTTGCGACCAGATTCACCCAGGACCTCCTGCCTCGAACGCTCGACGGACCCGGCGCCGGCAAAATTTGCGACGCAGATCTCAACCACCTGCCGGGTTGAAGACATCAGAAGTCGCTAGGGGAGCTTATAACAAGGCCGCCCCAAGCTTCCGTTAGAGAAATCGATTGCAATTGCGGAGGAAAAGCAAGGTTTCGTTAATGCTGTTTCGGCCGGACGACGAGTACAGCCGCCCCTGAAATGGAGCGACCGAATCAATGGCCTTGAATAAAGCTAATGCGCTGGCTTCGGCGGTGCGTCCGATGGTGAATCGCCCTGGACGATCTTCACGGGCTTGGCGGTTCTCTTGCCGGAACCCTCGCCGTTGCCGATTTCGTTCTTCGAGAGATAATCGAGCTGTTCGACCAGTACATCGCCGACATAGTCGCCGCCGAGCCGCTCGTTCATGCTCTTCTTGATCTCGTCGCGAAAGGCGGCGACGTTGAAGGTTTCGACATGGGCGATATCGATCGCCTTGTTGCCCACCAGCAGCGAATAAAGCTCGTCGGTCGTCAAGGCCGCCAGCGGCGGCTGCAGCGCACTCGCCTTACCCTTATCCATCATGAAGGAGATGCGAGTGAGAAAATAGCCTGTCACCTGGCCGTTGGCGATGACGGGCACGTTGATCGCTTCGCCCTTGACGAATTCCTGCTGTGCCTTCTTGGCGTCGTCAGGACTGGTCGCGGGCGCCGTCGCCGTCTGCACCGAGAAATAGACCGAAGCCAATGTCACGACGCAAACCCATAGGCCGGTGAGGACGAGCTTGATCATCCGGCCTCGCGGACACGAAATTGCTCCTGCGAATAGGTGCCGTCCGCATCGGCGTTCTGCACGGCATTCTTCAGGATATCCGCGACAGCGCGGACAGCCTCGAGATGGGCTTCAACGCGACGCGCGTTCAAGGTCAGCTTCTTCTTGAGCCCATGCAGCTGCTCGATATGGGTGACGGCAAGCTCCGCCGGATTGGTATCGCGAAACAGCATCGTCAGTTCGTAAAGGCAGCGGCTCTTGTGAGCGTTCGACACCTTGAGATCGAATTCCGGATCGCTGCCGATCCGGTTGTTCTCGTTGTCGATGATCATTTCCAGGCGTCCGAGGACCGACTTGATCCGGTAGTCGTTCGAAATTACTTCCATGTCTTCCCCCAACTCATGCTTTCTTGGATGTCAACGCGTCTTGATTGGTGACGGTGGTATCGCCGTCACCATCAGTTTCGGACGCGGCGAGCGTCTTGCGCTGAAAATCGGCGACAGCGCTCAGCGCCATCTTCTTGTCATTCTCGTTGGTCGCCGAGTTGATGGCGCCGGTATTGCGCATCTTGGAGACCTCATCCTGATACATTTTCTCGGCGATGCCGACGCCGCCGTTCTTTGCGAGCGTATTGCCCATCTGCTCGGCCATCATGCCCTTCCAGATTTCGCCGGCGGAGCCCTTGCCGTAGAGCGTCTCGCTGTTCGGCAGCATGTTCTTCACGAAGTTCTGCAGCACCATGGCCTCGAACTTGCGATAGACCTGCGGCACTTTCGTCGGCCCCGTATGGGTGCTGGCATTGGCGAGGCCAGCCTGGGTCGCGGCGCTGTTGAGCGCGTCCACGGTCGAGCCGAAGCCATTGCCGTTTTCCGCCAGGCTGGTGGCGGCGAAGGCGGCTCTGTTGGCCGCGAGCTTTTCCTGAGCGGCCTGAACGTCGGTCGGACTGGCGGCCTGGACGACATCCAGCACCAAATCACTCGGAGGCGAAATAGCCACGTCTCGTTTCCTTTCACTGTCGCCTGATCCCTGGACGCGCAAAGCAGCCTCCAAGCGGGATCATGCCGAATCGAACGGTTGGAGGAAGCGGGCGACTCGACGACGCGCCATTTCCTCCAAGATCCTAATGATTATGGTTTTTGAACCTTGCTGGAGGCTGGCGTAATATCCGCAAAGCGCTGATCGATGATGTCGTAGACGGCATTGTCGTCCGTCTCGCGCGTTTCGAGCTCGCGGGCATCCTTCATATGCTCTTCCAGCCGCTCCGCCTTGGTGCGCTCCTGCAGGACCTTCATTTCGATCAGCTCCTGAATGCCCTGGAGCTGCTGGTCCCGGAGCGTCAGGCGTCCATAGCGCTGAGCATATTGCATCGAAAATACCGCGTGAACCGGATCGGCCGAGCTGATCGCACCGATCACCCTTTCCATCGAATCGCTAACCTCGGCGCGCTGGCGAGTGGTGTCGGCGAGCTCGTTTTCGGCGATCCGCTCCAGATGGCGCTGCACGGCGACGAGGCGCTTCAATTTTTCGGACCGGCTCTTCTCCGCCATGGTCGCTAATGTCCGTTGAAGACGCTGAGGAAAGCGCCGGAGAACTGGCTGATCATGGCCGCGATACTGAGATAGAGCATGAAAAGCCCGCCCATCAGCAGATAGGGCGTGGAGATGAAGTAGATCGGGATCTGCGGCGCGAGCTTGTTGATGAAGCCGATCGAAATCTGGAACATCAGGCCGTAGAGCAGGAAGGGGCTCGCCAGGCGCAGCATGATGAAGGTGGTGGTCGCCAGCGTGTCCGTCACCGAAATCAGCGAGGCGCGCACATCGACGTGGCCACCGAAGGGGATGACCGAATAGGACTCGACCAGCGCCTGCAGCACGTAATGATGGAAATCCAGAACGAACAATATCATCAGCCCGCAGAAGCTGATCAGGCTGGTGAGCGACGTCTCGTTCGAATCCTCGATGACGTCCATGCCCCCCGGCGCGTTGAAGCCGATCAACATCGAAATGACCGTGCCGGCGAATTGCAGCCCGAGTGTGTAGAGCCGCGCCATCATGCCGTACATCAGGCCGATCACCGTCTCGGTGAAAATCAGGCTGATATAGGTGGCGCTGCTCTTGGATACCTCGGGATAGATCGTGTTCCAGAGCAGAGGCAGGATCGCCATCGACAGCGCCGCTGCCAGCAATAGCCGGATCTGTGGCGGCACGCGGCCGGACGAGAACCCCGGAAGCACCATTACGCAGCCGCCGATGCGGCAGAAGGCCAGAAACAACGCCAGAATGGTGCCCTGGGGATCGGATATCATGAAATGGAACCTAGAATCTTGATCTCGATCCCCTTGGCCAGTTCCACATGCGACAGGACCGGAAGGGTCGCGAACAGGCGTTCGATGATCATACGCACATAGGAGCGCGTTTCCGGCGACGTGACAAGAACGAAGGGCATGCCCCGGTCCATGTATTCACGGATAACTTTGCCCGCCTGCTCGCTGAACTCTTCCAGGCTGCGCGGATCGATGTCGAATTCGACAATCTCACCCTTCTGGTCGCGCTTCAGTGCCTGATGGAAGATCAAGT
The DNA here is from genome assembly GCF_000696095.1 of Rhizobium rhizogenes NBRC 13257. Classification (GTDB taxonomy): domain Bacteria; phylum Pseudomonadota; class Alphaproteobacteria; order Rhizobiales; family Rhizobiaceae; genus Rhizobium; species Rhizobium rhizogenes. The sequence continues at coordinate 293,446 of NZ_BAYX01000009.1, forward strand.
CCCACTTGCTGCCGAGACGCAGCACGCGCAGCACTCCATTATCCGCGAGATCGCCGCAGAGCTGTTGCGCCATGCGTACGCGCACATGCTCGACGATCTGCTCGGTCTTGCGCACATGCGGCGCGAGCTCGGCCACGGCTTCCAGAATGAGATGCAGGTTGCGGATCGAGACGCGCTCGGCGAGCAAGAGCTTGAGCACCGCCTGCAGGCCGGAATAGGACATGTGCGACGAGCAGATCTCGTCGGCTAGCTTCTTGTATTCGGGGTCGAGGCGATCGATCAGGATCTTCACGTCCTTGTAGGAGAGAAGCGCCGGCAGGTTGTTGCGGATAACCTCGCTCATATGGGTCAGCACGACGGAGACATTGTCGATCGGCTGGAATCCCTCGCGCTTCAGATCGTCGGTGAAGGCTTCGAGGACGGAGACGGCGGGCATGCCGAAGGCGGGCTCGCGGATCTCGTCGCCGGGAACGGTCGGCTTGCGGCCCGAGCCGGTGACGACGAGCACCTCGCCGACGCGCAAAGTGTTGGAGGCGATCGTCGTGCCGTGGATGCGGATCTGGTAGGACTTGTCGGCAATGGCGATGTCGTCCGTCACCTTGATTTCCGGCACGACGAAACCGTATTGCGTCGCGAATTTCTTGCGCATCTTGCCGACGCGGAAGGCCAGCTCCTGATGGGCGCCGAGCAGGCGGGTCGAAACGATCTTGCCGAGCGCCAGTTCGATTTCCGAGGTTTTCAGGACCGACTTGACGGAGTCCTTTTCCATTTCCTTCGTCTGCATCACCTTCTTTTCTTCCGCGTCACGCAGAAGCTTGTTTTCAGCCGCGACCTGTCGCGGAATGAGCCATGCGCCCGACGCCAACAGGCCGCAGAGAGTGATGAAGGGGAAGAATGGCATGCCCGGCATGACGGCCAGGATACCCATGAGCACCGCCGACACGGCAAGCGCGCGCGGATAGCCGCTCAGCTGATCCATGACAGCCTGATCGGTGGAGCCGGCAGTGCCGCCGCGCGAAACGAGGAGGCCGGCGGCGAGCGAGACGATGAGCGCCGGCATCTGCGACACCAGACCGTCGCCGACGGACAGCTTGACGAAGACATCCGCCGCCTGGCCGATCTGCATGCCGTGGCGGAAATAACCGATGATGATGCCGCCGAAGATGTTGATGCAGGTGATGAGCAAGCCGGCGACGGCATCGCCACGCACGAATTTCGAGGCACCGTCCATGGCACCGAAGAAGGAGCTTTCCTCCTCCAGTTCCTTGCGCCGCCGCTGCGCTTCCTTCTCGTCGATCAGGCCGGCCGACAGATCGGCGTCGATCGCCATCTGCTTGCCGGGAATGGCATCCAGGGTGAAACGCGCGCCGACTTCGGCGATACGCGTCGCACCCTTGGTGATGACGATGAAGTTGATGGTGATCAGGATCAGGAAGACGATCAGACCGATGACGAAATCGCCGGACATCACTAGGCTGGCAAAGCCCGCAATGACCCCGCCCGCCGCATCATGACCTTCATAGCCATGCGAAAGAATGACGCGCGTCGTCGCGATGTTCAGCGACAGACGGATCATGGTGGCGATCAGAAGGATGGTCGGGAAGGACGAGAATTCGAGCGGCTTCTTGATCCACAGCGCCACCATCAGGATCAATACCGAGAGCGCGATCGAAAAAGCCAGGCCCATGTCGATAAGGAACGGCGGGATCGGCAGGAACAGCACACACAGGATGACCATGATACCGAGGGCAAACCCGATATCACGGACGCTGGGATTGACTTTGGGAAGCGCTAATGCGGGTGGTTGTGCCATCGACCGGTTCCGTCTCTTCATGAGAGGAGGCAAACGGCTGAACCGTCTGCCCTATTCGAACCGATCAATAGAAGGCGAAGCTTGCGCGAGAGTGGCTTGACCCCACACCGGCACGGGATCCGGAAGCCATTTCAGGCTTTCGGATCGACCCTAAAATCCCGATTGGATGCGGGAAAAGACCAGATTGGTGAAGATCGAGATCTGCGAACCGACGAAGGGCGCGCTGATCCCGACCGTCACCATGACGGCGACAATCTTCGGCACGAAGGTCAACGTGGCCTCCTGCACCTGGGTCAGCGCCTGGATCAAGGCGATCACCAGACCGACAACCATGGCAGCGAGAACGGCCGGGCCGGAGGCGACAAGCACCGTCCAGATAGCTGCCTGGAAGATATCCAATGCATCGGCTTCGTTCATGGCCTCATCATCCTCTGCTCAGCCGGCTCCTCATGAGCTGCTGGTCGTGTCGATACTACTCGGTCGTCGAATCACTGGTGGTAGTATCGCTCGTCGTGGTCGGCGCGACAATCGTCGTTCCCGCCGGCGCGACGGTAACGCCTGCCTGCAACAGGATCTTATCCCCTGCTTCCGTTTGCGCAATGATACCGTCCGAATAGACGGTTACTTCCTTGATGGTACCGGTGGTCGTGCCGTCGGCGCTCATGATCTCCTTGCCGATGTAATCCGACGCCTGCGAGATCCACTGGTTCTGCAACACCGTTTCCAGGTGCGAGTTCGTCTGGATCTGCTGCTCGACCTGCGAGAAGCTGGCGAGCTGCGAAATCTGCTGGGTGGCATCCATCGGATCGGTCGGATCCTGCGTCTTCATCTGCGCGATGAGAAGCTTGAGAAAGTCGTTGTAGTTCAGGCTGGCGCTCGCCGCTGCCGTCGCTGCGCTGCTCGAGGAGCTGCTGGTACTGGTGCTGCTTGTAACTGCATCTACCGCCACGGTGCGATCTCCCGACGAATATGCTCGATCGTTGCTGCCGGCATTTCCTGGTTGTTGAGGATAGTGTCCTCGATCGCGTAGAGGCCGCGGATCGCCTTCAGCGCGTCGAAGGCGCGGCCGGTGGCGACGAGGCCGTCGATGCGCTTCAGCTCGGCGAGCACTTCCTCGTGACGGAAGCACGAGAGCAGCATGACGATGGACTTGCGGAACATCGCCGTCGATTGTTCCTTGCCTTCCGGATTGATGAGGATCATCTGCGCGATAAAATAGAGCTGGCGCAGCGGCGTTGTCGCCTCCTCCGGCTGAAGAACGTGGTTCTCAAGCAGGAAGGTCACATCATTCAGGAATTCCAGGGCAACCTTGCGATCAACGCGCAGCACGGCCCCGTTGATGAAGATCTTTTCCCCGGCTTTAAGCGATATGCGAAGCGTACTTTTCATTTAAGTCCATCCCTGATGATGGTGGTGACATCGATGATGCCTTGATAATTCTCCGACTGGCGCCTCCGAATCCTGTCGCATTCCTTCAGGATCCAAAGTGCGATGGAGATGAGATTGGCGCGCAGCTCGACGTTAAGCTGGTTGTCCGGACTTTTCAGATCCTCGATGAAGCTGACCCAGACGCGCCTCGTGTAGAACAGCGCCTCGATGGCTTCGCGGCCGTATTTCTCCTTGTCACGAGCCGCGACGAGAAGAGTAATCGACCGGTCCAGAACCTGACGTTCTCGCTCCTTGGCGTCGGCCACTGCATCCTGCATGACTTCCGCATATGAGAACTGATACATTCATGCATCCTTCCTGGTCATTCCATCCCTTTGATCATCAAAGGTAATTTACAAGACTTAGCTGCTGGATCTTGGAGACGATGGTGTAAGCGGTCTCGAGCTGAGTCTGGAGACTGTTGACCTTCGTCGAAGCCTCGTAAGCGTCGACCCCCGTCAGATCGCTGATATTGGTGTTGATGATCGTCTTCTGCGCATTCAGCGAGGTGTTGGCATCGGTCAGGCGCGCCTGCGACAGGCCGAGCTGGCTTGCCTGATTGTTGAGCCCGTCGATCGCCTGGCGTGCATAGCTCGTCGCCTGATCGGTGACCGCGTTCAGCGCGTCCTGGCTCAAACCCTGCCCCATCAGCGCGTTGGCGACGGTGGTGGAAAGCGCCAGATAACGCATGCCGGTCGCATTGGCATTGGTCGAGGACTCGATGACCTCGGAATTGCTGATGCGGCTCGACATGTTCTGATCCGACGCGCTCGACCAGTCCGACCAGCTGCTGTCCGACGTGACCAGCGGCTCGGCGACGTTCGTGATGAAATCCTTCATCTGATCGCCCGTCAGGTCGCTGATTGCGACCCCTTGCGCAGTCGCATAGTCGCTCAAAGCACTCTGGATCGCCGTGGTCGCCGCCGTGGAATTATCGGTCATCGGCTGCACATCGGTATTGGTGCCGGCGAAGAGATATTCGCCGTTGACCATGGTGTTGGCATCGGCAACGAAGCTCGACATCGTCGCGGTCGCCGTCTGCTGGGTCAGCTGTATGCTGCTGTCATCGCTGTTGCCGCGCAGCGCCACCAGCTGGTCCATGAACTTCTGGGCCTGGGAAGACATGTCGCTCAGCGCCGTCTGCGACGAGGTCATTCGCTGGTTGACGACCGAGTTGCTGCTGAGGATGGAATCGATCCGCGTCACATCCCGTGTGAGATTGACGTTGCTTGCGGTACCGCTGCCGAGCGAGACGCCAATGTCGGCATAGACGCCGGTCGTCGCTTCGGTCGAGGCATCCGTCATTTCATTCTGCGCCTGACGGATCGTCTGGCGCATTGAATTCTGAATGGCTGTGCTCGAAATGAAGGATAGTTTCATGGCTTAGCTCGCAATATCCAGTACCGATTGAAGCATCTCGTTGACGGCATTCAATATTTTGGTTCCCGCCTTGTAGGACTGCTCGATATCCATCATCAGCGTCAGCTCCTCGTCGAGGTTGACGCCAGTCTCGTTCGAATAGGCGGTCGAGGAGCGCGAAAGCGCCGCCGAGGTATTTTCCGCCGCTGTCGTTGCAGTGCTGCGTTGGCCTTCAAGCCAACCGATGGAAGACGACGCGTAATCCATGAGGCTGGCACTGGCGTCGGAACCAGCGGTCGGATCGAAGTCCATTTTCGTGCTCATGCCGGTGATGTAGGCATCAAGCTGATCGGAATAGCCGCTGGCGCCGGTGGTATTGACGACATAGTCGGAACCGTTGATACCCCCATCGCGCAGGAGCGTCGGGTCGCCGGTCTGGGTCGAGGTGGTCAGCAGCGCCGGATTGACCGCAATCGAGCCGGCCATGCCAGTGACCACGGTAGCGCTGTCGGGAACCGTGCCGCCGCTCCAGGTGAACAGGCCGGGCGCCGTGGTGGAGTCGGTCTGGTTGGTTTCCGCAAACGTCGTCACCAGGCCGCGCGCGATCTCGTCGAGCTGCTTCTGGTAGGTCGGAGCGACGTCGTCGCGAACCTGCAGCGACGCCTGAAGGCTGCCCTGCGCCGTCGTGCTCGCACCCTGCCCCGCCGTGAGCGCGACCCCGTCTATATAGACGTTGTTGCCGGATATACTGGCCGTATAGGACGTCGTCGGAGTGAAGGTCACCGAGCGCGGGATCGTCTCGAACAGCGTCGCGCCGCCGGTGGTGTAAAGTGCCACGTCGTTGTTGTCGCGGGTTACCGTCGTGACGCCGACGATCTGCGAAATCTGCTTCAGGATCGAATCGCGCTGGTCGAGCGCATCGGAAAGGGTCGTCGACGTGGGACTGGAAGCCGCGGTCGCACTCTTGACCGCGTCATTCGCCGTCTGGAACTGATTCAACAAACCGTTCAGCGTATCGACATCCGACGCGATCTGCTTGTCGGCATCGGTGCGAACGCTCTGAACCGCCGTAGTGGCGTTATTCAGCGCGGTTGCGAGGCTCTGCGCCGCATTGACGGCGGATTGCGCCGCCGTCGAGCTGGACGGCGAGCTCGCATAGGTCTGCATCGCCGTCTGCAAATTCGACAGGTAGGTGGCCGGCGCAACCTCGTTGTCGTTGCCGCCGAGCGTTGCGGATTGAAGGCTGGTATAGGCCTTCAGCAGACTTTGCTGTGCCGCATCGCTCGACGTGCTGGAGAGGAACGTCTTCTGCAGGGCCGGCTCATTGGCGCGGGCGATCTTCACGACCTGCGCGCCAGACATGTCGGTCGTCAGCATCGCTTGGCGACGGGAATAATCCGTATTGCCAGCATTGGCGATATTGTTCGACACGACACTGCTTTGCGTGCCGCTATTGTTGAATATCGCTTGCGCGTTGTTGAGAGCTGTAGTGAGCGACATAACTGACCCGGTACCCTATCGTGTTTAACGCTGCAGGTTGACGAGAACGTCCAGAAGGTCGGAACCAGCCTGGAACACCTTGGAATTTGCGGTGTAGCTCTTCTGCGCAGTGATCATGTTTGTCAGCTCGGTGGCGAGGTCGACGTTGGATTCTTCCAGCGCGCCGGACTGAATGTAGCCCAACCCCCCACTCTGCGGCCAACCGGTGACCGTGACGCCGGAGTCGCCATTGGCTGAATAGACGTTGCCGCTTTCCAGCGTCAGGCTGTCGGGGCTTGCCACCGTCGCCAGTGGAATGCGGTAGAGTTCCTTGGTCGAACTGTCCTTGTAGACCGCGCTGACCGTACCGTCCTTGGCGATCGTGACGCTTGTCACCGGATTGGGAGCCTGACCGTCCATCTTGCCCGTGGCGCTGAAGTCGGTGGCAACCTGGGTGAAGCCTGTCATATCCATCGCGATGCTCTGCGTCGTCGATCCGCTCGTGAAGCTGAGGTCGAACGTTCCGCCAGATACCAGGGCGCCGTCGTCGTCAAACGTCATTTCCGTGCTGCCGACGGCGGCGCTGCTATAAAGAGGACCACCAGACGTCGGGCTGGCGACCAGATCAGCCTGATTGTAGACCTGCACGTCCCAGGTGTTATCAGCTGTCTTGGTATAGTAGATGTCGAAGGTGACGGCATTGCCCTGGCTGTCGTAACCCGTGATCGAACTCTTGCTGGTGTCGGTTGTCACCGGATACGTATTTTCAGACGGCAGATAACCGGTCGAACTGCTGGTCGCGATTGTAGCATTCGAATTGAGGTTACCCGTCATGCTGCCGACTGTCGTCGCAGCCACGCTTGTGCCACTCGGCGTGACATTGATCGGCACCATACCGCTAAAACCGTTGACGACCACCGACGGGGCGCCGGAGGCACTGGAATAACCCATCAGCGTGAAACCGGCGGCATTGACCAAGTTGCCGGAAGCATCAGCCGAGAAGTCGCCCGAGCGGGTCAGGAACGTTTGCCCGGCGGCGCTCTGGACGACGAAGAAGCCGTTGCCCTGGATGGCGAGGTCGGTGCTCGATGTGGTGGCGGACACAGTGCCCTGCTGCGAGATCGCATAGCGAACCGTCGTCTCGACGCCACCGGAATTGTAGTTGCCGCTGGAAGACGGCAACACGAGGGACGAGAAGCTCGTCGACGCTTGTTTGTAGCCAGTCGTGCTGGAGTTGGCGATATTGTCAGAAACAGTCGCCAGACGGTTCGCCTGGGCATTCATCCCTGAGATCGCGGTTTTCATGCTGCCGAAAATGCTCATCTGGAATCCTCGTTATTCCTTATAGGGCTGAGAGTAGGGACCGGGCCTTGCGTGAAGCTGTCTGAAAAGAGGAAAAGCCGATCGTCCTGAAACAGCGTCTCGAATTTTGCCGCGTACCCCGCTGGAATGCCTGAAGAACCTGGGAATGGTAAGCATTAACGCACATTCTGGCAGGCGCGTTTTAAGCCGAGGTCGAGGTCGTGAAAAAGCCCGAGAATCGGAAGATTCTCGGGCTCGTTCATTCGTCTCAAGGCGCCATCGCGCCAAGCCTCGGTGGACGCATCAAGTCCAATCGATGCAGTAGCCGAGGAAGCGCTTGGAATCGACCGGATCGAAACCGAGCCTCTTGCGCAACTTCTTGCGCAGCTTGGAGATGTGGCTTTCGACGACGTTCTCTTCGACCTCTTCGTCGAAAATGCCATAGATCGCGTTGAAGATCTGCGTCTTGGTCACGCGCCGACCGCGGTTGGAAATCAGATATTCCAGGATACGCCGCTCGCGCCGTGGCAAAGCGAAGACCTCGCCATTGACCTCCGGATCACGGCCATCCGAGAAAACGCGGATGGGGCCGATATCGGTGTAGTTGGAGATCGCCTTCAGCCTGCGACGGATCGCTGCCGCACGGGCCAGGATTTCTCTTGGATGCACCGGCTTGCGCACGACATCGTCGACGCCGCAGTCAAAGAGTGCCAGCGTCGATTCAAGCGATGGTTGATCACTGACGGCGATGACCGGTGCAGCCGAACGGTCGCGAATCGCCCGAGGCAATTCGTGCACGTGCTGGCCCTGTCCGATCAGGAATGCCTCGACCGCAGCAATATCGCCATCCGCGGCCGTCACAACCCATTCGCCGAATTCCCGGGGATCAAACCCCGTCGACGGGATACCTTCCCGTCCAAAAAGTGAAGTATAGCCGTCCTTAACGAGCTCGCGCTCATCAACCACTACGATCATTCGTCCGCCTCCGAATCAGTGTGGTGTTTCGATGACCTATGGGTACGAATCGGGCGAATCACGAACAACTGTCGGAAATGAGTGACGGGAATTAATAATTGATTAAGATTTAGGGTGCGATTTGCACTAGATGTAGTGGCTAATCTTGAATTTCCACCTAAAAAAAATTGTTAATTAGCACATTATGAATATACGCTATTCATCTCATTCGGCCGCTGTCAACCATGCGAAGGCGGATAGCTGCGGCGACAATATGACGGCATGCAATCTATAGGTTGCTCAATCGTGACAAAAGTTTGCTGCGTTGGGCGTCCATTTTCCGTAGCCGGTGGCCACCAGATTGGCGATGACGCGGCAAACATAGACCTTCTGAGCGGGGTCGTTGTTCGGCCCGGCATGGTATCGTGCTACCGCCATCGTCCAGGTCTCATGCCTGTCATGAAGGGCTCGGAGAAACTTTGCGGCGTATTCGACATTGCTATGGGGATCGAACATAGCGGCGACGGATGCGAAATTCTCTCCGTGAAAATACTGATTGATCTGCATGCAGCCGATGTCGATCAATTTTGCGCCGTTCTGTTTTGCGGCTGCGAAGGTCAGCAAGGCAGCGTTTTGAGACGCCGGAAAATACGGTTTGCCTTCGATGTTGAGTGCGTAAGGATAGAGTGACCCCTTGCGTCCCGTCTCCGTCAGGCCGACCGAATAGAGGATCCCTTCCGGTATCCCGTACTTAGCCGCAGCCGACTGGATCTCGCGTTCGCAAAGGCCGGCCGCGCCATTATCCGGCGACGCCGCATTTCCCGACGCAAGGGCGTCAGAGGTAAACGTCGCCAGAGCGCAGACGCTGAGCATAGCCCGCAGCACTGTCATCCACGCCGCGTTCGCCCGTGCTGCGATTGCCGTCATTGCCATTTGCCTGCTGCCCCGAATAGTTCTGTCCCTTTGGCCGTGCGTCCCCACCCTGTCCCTGATTCATCAAGGATTGCTGTTGAGACTGCCCCTGGAAACCGGATTGCCGGTTGCTGTCCGACGACTGATCGCCGCTCGCGGCCATGGTGACGGTGATGCTATCGACCTGATAGCCTTGGGCGCGCAGGGCATCGACCATGTGGCTCTGATCGGCGTGGAGCTGGCGGTAAGCCTCTCCGGTCTGCACCTTCAGATCGACGCTCAACTGATCGCCCGAAAGCCGCATGGTCGCGGTGACTTCGCCGAGGTTGTTGGGATTGAGCTGAATCTTCAATGTGTTGACGACCTTGCCGGTGCTCGTCCAGCTCGCCGCATTGGCGAGCGCCGAGCCCGGCTGCATGGCCCCTGACCAATCCTTGTTTCCGCCAAGGACGGAGGTGACGAGTGCCGAATTGGAATTGGCCGCAAGACCGAGATAGCGGCGGGAATCGAGGACCGTGACGGTCTGCGCGTTGCCGCCGCCCGATAGCGTGATGTCGGCCTGCGCCGTGTCATCGCTGCCCTTGATCACCGACATGTCGAGCGAACCACCACGCCCATCGGCACGCACCAGCCGGAAGGTCTGTGCCGCCGCCGTATCGTCGCCGGCGCTCGGAAGGGCTGCCATGGTATCCTCGGCGTCCGCCGACGCATCCTTCGTCGCCACATTGGCAACCTTCGGCAGGGACTGATCGGGCGCTGCTTGCGTTTTCACGTCAGTTCCAGTGAAGACAGCCGCCGCGTTCTGCGGCGCGACCGCCGTCTGCTGCGCATTCAAGAGCGACAGCACGTCCGATACGGCACTGCCGGTTTGAGCGCTCTGCGTCGGCAATGACTTACCATCATCGGTCACCGCCGGAGTTTTTCCGGCCTTGACGGGCGTCGTTTTGCCGCCGCCGTCGGTCTCCGCAGACGGATCGTCAACGACAACTGCCGCCAATTGCCCGGCGAGATCATCGAGCTGATCGGCAGCCAGAGCCTGGGGCTGCGCCGCATCCGCATCACCGGCTGTCTTGGTCGCATCGGCTGTTGCGGTGTCGTCGGGGACTGCCTGCTGGAGATCCATCAGCGATTTGGAGAGATTGGCCGCACTCGCTTCTTGCGGAAACTTGGTGCCGACCGGTGGCTTGGCGCCCTTGGGCAGCGTTGCGGGATTGGTAAGGTTCGCCAGGGACGGGTCGATCATCTCGGCGCCGGTATCAATACTATCCCCCGTGGCGGAGGCGATCATAGCAAGATCAGTGGGCTGGGTAGCAGCGCCGTCCGCGTTGATATCAGCATCGGCACCCGGCTCAACCGTGCCTGCATCGCCATTGGCATTCGCGCCGGACTTGCTTCCGTTGCCGAGCGAGCTGGTCAGCGCATCCTGGAATCCCTTGCCGGCGCCGTCATCCTGCTTTGCCGAACGTCCACCCTTGGCGACAGCAATGAGATCGGCCCCGGACGGGGCACTGGAGATACCGATATCCTGCATGATCAATTACTTTCCTGCTTTCAACAGGCCGTCGATGGCATCAAGCTTCGAGCGGCTCGTCGTGACGAATGCGTTGAACGAAGGATCGGCCTCCTGCCTTCCTTCCTCCGGGGTGTGAGCCGCATTCACCGCGGCTCCCGCCTCAACACCCGCCGTGCCGGGGGATTGGGCCCCGGATTGGTTCGTCACAGCAGCATCGTGTTCAGTATGTTCTTGATTAAGCAGATTAAGCGGCGAGCCTTGCTTCAGGCTTGTCGGGTCGGGCGCGCGCAGAATCTCATCCGCCACCAACCTGGCAGCTTCGCGCAAAGCGCGGTCCTGCTGGTTCAATTCACCGGCGGGCATCTGATCAATTTTGCGGATCGCCGTTCCCATATTGGGTGTCGATACCCCGGCAACGCCGCCATAGAAGCCCGCCAGCGCGCTGAACGCATCGCTGCCGTCATTGGTGATGGCCTGGGCGCGGCCGGAGGCGAGCGCTGCAAGATCGGCCTTGCCGGCGATGGCGGCACGGCGCGCCATGCGCAGATAGACTTCCCGCTGCCGTGGCGGGTCCATGAAGGACAGGATATCGATGATGTCCTGCTGCTTGACGTCCGCATCATGATCGACGACGAGCTGGACGAAGAGATCGGCGAACTGGCTGGCATAGGGCGAGTGCAGGAAACGCCGCGTGTAGCGCGCCGCATAGCCAAGCCCCTGCGGTACCATGCCGGCATCGGCGCTCAGCGCCAGGGAGCGGCGCAGGGCCGATTCCTCGACAATGGTGCCCGGCGACGCCAGACGCGCCCAATCGTAAAGCTTCAGGGCTTCCTTCGGATTCTTGGCGGACATGACATTGGCGGCGACAAGCGAGAGATAGGGACCGATCTTCTTGTCGCGATATTCCCTGGCGATATCGGCAAGCGTGTTGACCACCAGCAGTCCCTTGCCGTTCAGATATTTCCGAAGGACATCGGCAACGCGATTGTCGAAATTGCCGTTGACGTCGCGCGACATCAGATATTCCAGCGTATCCGGATTGCCGCCGCTCATCGCGTAGATCAGCGCGGCATCGACGTTGCGGCTATCGTCGAAGACAGACTTGTCCGCGTTGCGCAGGCGTTCGTCGATGGTCGACAGCATGAAACGCTGCATCTCGCCGGCCGAACTGTCGCCCGCCACCACGGAATCCTGGATGAATTCGAGCGAGCGCAATATCTTGTAGGGCGGCAGGCCATCCTGGCTCTCGGCGCGAAGCCCCCCCGGCATGAGCATGCCGAGGGTGAACGCAAGCGCGAGGCGATGACGATGCTGAATGCGCGCCATGAACTATCCCTGTTTGCCCTGGGTTTGCTTGCCCTGGCCCGGCTTGCCGGTGCCCGGCGTCGTCGGGGCCTGGCCACCTGACTGGTCCTTGGCATCCTCGATCAGAATCTCGATGCGGCGGTTGGCGTCGTTGAAGGGATCGTTGGGCAGCTTTAGGCGGCGATCCGCAAAGCCCGAAACCTGCTCGATCCGCTTCTCGTCCAGCCCGGTACTGGTGAGCATGTAATAGGCGCTCTGGGCACGATCGAGCGACAGACGCCAATTGTCGTTGTGACCGCCGACCATATAGGGCCGGCCGTCGGTATGGCCGCGGATCAGGATCACGCCCTTGCGATTGGCCAGGATCTTGCCGATCTTCCCCATTGCCAGCACCATTTCCCGGCGCGGCACGGCCGAGCCGATGTTGAACATCGGATCATTGGACTGGTCGGAAATCGTCACGAGAAGACCGCCCTCGGCCGATGCGACCTGAACGCCCTCGGCCAATTGGCCGGCAACACCGCTGATCTCGGCCTGGATCGCCTGCTGCAGCTCCTTGGCGCTCTGCTGCTGGTCTTTGGGTGGTGCGATGTCCTTGCTCTGCGTCGCCGAGGAAATTTTTTCATCAGCGCCCTGCCCCTTCTGCCGCTGGTCGCTCAGCGTCGGCTGGTCTTCCGGCGTCTGGGGCTTGTCGGTCGGCTCACCGGAATCGGCAGCTGTGGCCTTGGAGAGAGCGATCACTTCGCCCTTCGCCGACTGATCGGATTTGGCGGCCTGTTCTTCGTTCGCCTTCTTCGAGGCGCTGGAAACCTGAACCTGCTTGGTCCAGAAATCGGGATCGAACGGATCGCGATAGGCTTGGCCGCCATCTGCGCCAGTCGCCGGACCCGACTGGGCGGCTCCGCCCTCGCCCTTGGCGCTGACATTGGCCTGCTGGCCGACCTGCTGGGCGATCTCGGCCAGAACCGAATAGGGATTTTCGAAGAAATCGGCTTCGGAATAGCTGGTCTGGTCGCCCGAGGTCGAGGTCTGATCCTCGCCGGTCTTGGCCGACTTGCCGTTGTTCGGATTGGTTTCCTCGTTCTGCGACTTCGCCTCGTTCTTCTTCCCATCGGCCTGATCGACGGGCTTTTTCAGCCCCTTCTCAGTCGGCTTTTCGTCGGCGAGCTTGATCGGATTGAAATAGGAGGCGACCGAGGCCTTGGTCTCTTCGTTTGCGGCATTCACCAGCCACATCACCAGGAAGAAGGCCATCATCGCCGTCATGAAGTCGGCATATGCGATCTTCCAGGCGCCGCCATGGCCGCCTTCATGCTCGTTGGCACCATGCCGCTTGACGATGATGATCTCGTGCTTGCCTTGATTTTGATCGCCATCATTCATTTCAGTATCTCTCTCAGGCTAGCGGCCCAGGCGGACATGCGGGTCACGAGGACGCTCTCGCCGATCGTCACGGAGAGATCGACATCGTCGGCCTCGACATGGCGCAGCAGGGCGCCATGATCGTCGAGACGAGCATGGAGGATATCGAAGAGATGGCGGGGGCCGCTGACGGTCACCGGGCCGACGGCGCCATCGAGAATGGATGCGGCCACCAGATCGGCAAGATCGGCGACAGCCTTGGCCGTCAGCGCTTCCGTCATGATCGGCGCAAGCACGGCGGCGGCTTCGATGCTGACCGTCTGTCCAAGTATGGTGGCGATCTGCGTCATATCAGCGGCGATCCTTTCGGCGGCCTGTTCCTCGTATCGAGTGCGAAGCGTGTCCATCTCGCCTCGGTGGGCTTCGGCCATCGCCTCGAGCGCCTGCTGTTGCCTCAGTAACAATTCCTGTGTCGCAGCCTCATGGCCCTGCGCATAGGCGTCACGGCGCTCGGCTTCGATATCGATCGGCGGTTCCACGGGACTGTCGAGAAAGGCCGGCGTCTCGTCGAAAATCAAGTCCGGGAGAGCGGCGGACGGGGGCAATTCCGCACTGAAATCCTTGAGATAGCGGGATAGCGTCGGGCTCATGAGAACATTCCCTCGCCTTTGCCGGCCGAAAGCCGCAAGTGGATGCCTCGACAGGCCCGTTGAATTCCCATGCTCAAAACGTCGATCATCACGCTTCCGGTTTCCGTCCTGCGGCCGCACCCTCCCGGCCTGACGCCGACCGTCTCCGGGATAAGGTGCAACCCTGCCATTGCGAGGGACCGTAGGGGGTCAAACTTGTGCGAGGATGAATGCGGCAGGCGCGGCGACCCTCGCCGCGCCAATGCAAAATCAGCTCGACTGCAGGAGGATCAGCACCTTGCTCGCCATGGTATTGGCAATCGACAGCGACTGGATACCCATCTGCTGTGCCGTCTGCAGCGCGCTTTGACGTGCCGAGGCCTCTTCCATATTGGTATCGACAAGATCGCCGACGCTGGTCTTGATGCCATCGCTAAGCTTCGAGATGTAGTCCGACTGATCGTCGATACGCGACTTCATCACGCCCAGCGTCGAATCCGCAGATGTCACCGACGTCAAAATCGAGTTGGTGACATTGATCATGTCGGTCAGTTCGGCATCCGTGGTGCTGTCGGAAATAGAGATCTCAGTGCCATCGGTCGGAGCCGTTCCGGAATCGGCGGCCAGGAGGTAGTAGTTGCGGGCTGTCGACGTGCCATCTGAAGTGCCCAGCGTGTTGGCATCGATATTCTTCGTCAGCAGTCCGCGGCTCGCATCGGCGGTATCGATCATCAGGGTCTGCGAACTGTCGTAGTTGATCGACACCAGGCTGATCTGCCCACTCGAACCGCGCGTGAAATTGCTGATCACCGATTTCTGGGTGTCGGCCTGCGTACTGGTATTATAGAGCCAGTTTTCCCCGGAGAAGGCGGCGGATTGCGTCACCGATTGCAGTTGATCCTTGAGCTGCTGAATATCGGTGTTGACCGCGCTCTTGTCCGCGCCCGCTTCCTGCGCCGATACGAGCTTGGCGCGGATCTGGCTTACGATGCTGACAACCGTGTCCATGGCGGTGGAAGCGGTGTCGACCTTCGAGGCGCCAAGACCAAGTGCGTCGGTGATGGTGGAAAGGCTGCTCTGGTCCGAGCGCATGGTCGTCGCCATCGATCAATAGGTCGGGTCATCACTCGCGCTTCCCACGCGAAAGCCGGATGTCACCTGTTGCTGCACGACGCCAAGATCTTTGTTGACTCCACGCAACACAGTCAGCGCCGCCGAGGTGGCGCGGTTCGTCGTCACATTGCTCATCTGAAAACCCGTAATTCCATTGGGACTGGCAAACCGGACCAAACCGGCAGCAACGATCGGCCTCATGCCCGCCAGCGGGAATGATCCCCACGCGGCCCGTCGCTCAAGCAGGGCCTTGAAACGGCTCCGACCAAATCGGTCGGACGCCAAGCCCTGCGCAGATATTGCAAATCAGTTACCCAACAGGGTTAGCAAAAGCTTATGGGCGGCGGCAAGAAAGAAATGCCGCCGCCGGATCGCGACGCAAGCTTCGGTCAAGGCTTACTTAAAGAGCGCGAGAACGTTCTGCGCGCTGCTATTGGCGATCTGCAGCGACTGGATGGCCAACTGCTGCTGTGTCTGCAATGCTGTAAGTTTGCTCGATTCCTCTTCCATATTGGCATCGACAAGCTTGCCGACGCCAGAATCGATTGTGTCGCTGAGCGCAGAGACAAAGCTCGTCTGCAGGTCGATGCGGGTCGACAGAGAACCGAGCTGCGAAGCCGTGCTGGTCATCGTGTTGAGAGCCGATTGTACCAGGTTCATCGCCTGGGCGATATCACCGCTCGTCATGTCGGTGATATCGAGGCTGAAGACGGAGTATGATGTGCCGTTGATGTCCTGCTTCGTGCCGAGGATGCCAGACGTCGTGTCGATCGTGCCGCTGGCGTCGGCACCGAACATGACGTTGCCCGCCGATCCCGTATCGAACGAGTAGCTGGTGCTGTTGACCGCGACCGAACCGTCATTGTTGCGGACAAAGGACGATACGACCGATGCGGACGCGCCGTCGGCGGCGATCATCCAGTTCTGTCCGGAGAAGGATGCGGACTGCGCAATGCTCTCGAGCTGCTGCTGAAGCTGCGAGATTTCTTCCTGGACGTCAGCCTTGTCGACACTGTTTTCCGTTGCCGCGACAAGCTTGTCCTTGATCTGCTGGACGATGGTGATGGAATTGTCCATGGCCGTATAGGCGGTATCGACCTTGGCGGCGCCGAGGCCGAGCGCGTCGGAGACGGCCGAGAGCGCGCTGTTGTCGGAACGCATCGTGGTCGCGATCGACCAGTAGGCGGCGTTATCCGAAGCCTTGGCGACACGATAGCCGGAGGAAACCCGGTTCTGTGTATCTTCCAGGTTGGTGCTGATCGAGCGCAGAGTCTGGAGGGCGGACATTGCCGCGTCATTGGTCAGGATGCTTGTCATCGAAGGGTGCCCCTTATGGCTGAAATGGGAAGGGACATTCCGGTCTGCGGCCGGGAACGGCAATCAGCGTCATGCCTGTTAACCGGCTCTTAGGAGAGGTTAACCAACCGTTGCGTTAGTCGCAAATGACAGCATCAGGCTTAACAAAGAGTTAATGCACGCCCGAAAAGTTAACGAACATTACCGCGCATAGGCTTGCCGACAGGAAGCCGAACAAGCGGATGGCCGCCGGGCAAGCCCTTCAGGTCAGCTTCGCGCCATCTTGGGCGGCGTAAGATTACAGGCATAGTCAGTAAGGCGCGGAGTCGAGATGTTAGATTTGCAAGGCGGCGGATTGTCGGGGGAGGACCCTCGCCAACGGACGAGCCTCGACCCCGATGGCTGGCAGGCCCTGCGCCGGCAAGGCCACCGGATGCTCGATGACATGCTCGACCATCTGGAAACGCTTGCCGAAAAGCCCGTCTGGCAACCGGCGCCACCGTCGGCGCGCGCGCTCTTCAATGCTCCCCTGCCTATCGAGCCCACAGAACTCACCGATGTCCACGCCACCTTCCGCGATAATGTCCTGCCCTATGGCAGCGGCAATATCCATTCGGGATTCATGGGCTGGGTGCAGGGCGGCGGAACGGTTGTCGGCATGCTGGCGGAGATGCTGGCCGGGGGATTGAACGCCAACCTCGGCGGACGCGACCACATGCCGATCGAGGTCGAGCGCCAGATCATCCGGTGGACGCAGCAGATATTCTCATTTCCGGACACCGCCGGCGGGGTCTTTTTGACCGGCGCCTCTCAGGCCAATTTTGTCGCCCTGCTGCTCGCAAAAACGAGAAAGCTCGGCACCGGCGTCCGCGCGAAAGGGCTTCCCGGCGAACCGCGGCTCATGGCCTACGCCTCGAGTGAAGTGCATGGCTGCGTACCCCGCGCGGTCGAGATGTCCGGCATCGGCAGCGATCATCTCAGGCGCATCCCGGTCAACGCCGCCGGTCAGATCGACATCGAAGCCCTCGAGCGCACCATCATTCGTGACAAGCAAGAGGGACATGCGCCCTTTCTGCTCGTCGGAACGGCGGGAACGGTGAATACGGGTGCCGTCGACGATCTTATCGCCCTGCGGCGCATCGCCGACGCCCATGATCTGCATTTCCACGTCGACGGTGCATTGGGGGCGCTGGGTATTCTCTGCGACGATCTCGCGCATCTGTTCACGGGCATCGAGTCCTGCGATTCGCTCGCATTCGATTTCCACAAATGGGGCCAGGTGCCCTATGACGCCGGCTTCCTCCTCGTGCGGGACAGCGCCTGGCAGCGCCAGACATTTGCCTCGGAGGCCGCCTATCTCAGCCGCGCGGCCACGGGCCTGGCGGGCGGCGACTGGTGGCCCTGCGACTACGGTCCCGACTTGTCGCGCGGGTTTCGCGCGCTCAAGACCTGGTTCACCCTGAAGACCTACGGCATCAAGGCGCTGGCGGATTCGATGGCCGCCAACTGCACTCTTGCGCGCAATCTCGCCCATAGGATCGAGCAGGAACCCACTCTGCGGCTGCTCGCCCCAGTCGCCCTCAACATCGTCTGCTTCGCCTATGTAGGCCCGACCGGCGATGCGCCGGCGGAGATCAACGCGCGGATCGTCGAACATCTCCACGCCGAAGGACGCGTCGCCCCGTCCCTGACCCATATCAACGGACAACCGGCTATCCGCGCGGCAATCGTGAACCACCGCACGCGGCAGACGGATATCGACGCGCTGATCCAGGGCGTCTTGAAACTCGGTTCCCGACAGGATTTGCTCCCATGCTGATGACACGCAGCCTTGCTGCCGACCACACCCCCGAGACCGCCGAAAACTCCAGCCAAATCATCGGAATGCAGAAGATCGTCTCGCTTATCTATGCCGGCGGCGACGTGGCGCCGATGTGGAACGAGCTGACGCAGCGCATCCGCGCTGACGCCACCGATGCCGCCGCCTTGTTCGACCTGGCGACGATCCTGCAAACCATGGGTCGCGCCGATGAAGCGCGCCAGATGTTCCGGAGCGCGGTGGATCTGAGGCAGGATTTTTGCGTGGTTCACGGAAATGGACAGGGGCCGCGATTGCTGGCCTTTGTGACGCCGGGCGATTTCATGGCGAACACACCGCTGGATTTCCTCCTGGTCGACAGCGACTGCGTTCTCTGGCTGCATTATGTGGATGCCGAGACGACTGAGCTTGGCGATTTGCCGGCACACGACGTCGCCTTCATGGCGATCGGCGAATCCACCGAGAATGCCCCTGTGCTTGAACGGATGCGGACGTTGCTGGCCAATTTCGACGGCCCTATCATGAACAATGACCCCGAGCTGGTCAGCCGGCTGACGCGCGATGGCGTGAGCGCCATGCTGGCCGGCGAGCCCTCTATTCTGTCGCCAAGCACCTATCGCGTGTCGCGCGAGGATCTTGTCGCCGTCGGCGCAGGCACGAAGCCGCTCTATAAATGTGCCCCTGGGCTTACCTTCCCGCTCGTCATTCGGCCGATCAGCACCCATGCCGGCCATGGAATGGACCGCATTGCCGACCCCTCGGGATTGTCGGCCTGGCTCGAAACGCAGCCGGTTCCGGAGATCTACGTCGCGCCCTTCATCGATTTCCGCGGCACGGACGACTTGTACAACAAGCAGCGCATCGTGTTCATCCAGGGCAAGGCTTTCGCCAGCCACATGGCGCTGTCCGAGCATTGGATCGTGCACTATCTCAGCGCCGGCATGGCGGAAAGCCCGGCAAAACGGGCGGTCGAGCAGGCGTGGATGGAGGATTTCGACACTGATTTCGCGATCCGTCACAAGGATGGTTTCGACGCACTTTACCGTCGCATCGGGCTCGATTACTTCGGCATCGACTGCGCGGAACTTGCCGACGGGCGTCTGCTGGTGTTCGAACTCGACGTGGCAATGGTCGTCCACAACATGGATAGCGTTACCACCTATCCCTATAAGCAGGTGGCCATGCGCAAGCTGTTCGATGCCTTCATCGCCGCACTGCGGAACAAGGCGGCAGGTTAAGCCCCCTGCCCCAAAAGAAAAACCGCGCCTCCAGGGAAGGCGCGGTGAACTTTTTGCTTGGCTGTTGCCACCGGCGCGGAGCGCCGGTCCTTCCGCTTAACGGAAGAGCGACAGGATCGACTGGCTCGAAGAGTTGGCGATCGAGAGCGACTGGACGGCCAGCTGCTGCTGCGTCTGCAGAGCGGAAAGCTTGCTGGATTCTTCTTCCATGTCTGCATCGACCAGCTTGCCAACGCCCGA
>NZ_BAYX01000008.1 GCF_000696095.1 Rhizobium rhizogenes NBRC 13257
TAAGCGGCAAGCAGACCCCATCTGGCGTCGATAGCCTTGATGTAAGCGGTGAATCTATCCCATCTGGCGAATGCAGTTTGGTGGATTTATTGATCAAGCCCGAAGGCGCGTTCGAGCGACGCTTGATCGCACAGTCCAGCGCACTATCCAAAAAACAAACGCGGATAAGCCTGGCAACTAAATCAAATACATAAAAGCCCGCCTCGTGCGGGCTTTGGTGTTTTCGGTTTCGTCAGCGGCACTCTGTACAGATAAGGAATGCGTCAGAAAGCATTTCTTTATATATGTCTGTGGATGTCATGGTGTAGACGAGGTCATGCGGCTGCTGCTTGAAGTCTTAATAGAGGTAGATGGAGAATGTGCAACGAAGATACTCAGTTTCGATTGCTTATCATCATGTTGAAAATCAAGGCATATAGATTCCGTACTGATAATGACCAAATCTCCGAAACTTATGTTTGATAAATAATTAACATTGTTTGGCTATTTTTAGTATTGGTGATTGGCGGAGGATCCGGGCATGGCATTGATTCAGCATAAGATTATCGTTGCAAGCGCGGCGATTTTCGCTTTGGCCGGGGGCGCCACGGGCGTCGGGCTGTGGTCGGCGACAACCTTGGCGCAGAACAATGCCGAGGTTGCACGTTCGTCACAGGTGCTCCGCAACCACATGCAAGCGGACATGATGCACGACGCGCTTCGCGCAGACGTGCTGGCGTCGCTGCTGGCGGCCAATCCGGCGGCGGGAATAGGCGCCGATGCAGTGAAAGCGGATCTGGCGGAACATGAGACGTCGTTCCACGATATGATCGCCGCGAACAAAAAACTGGCAACCGATAAGACCACGCAGGATGTCCTGGCAAAGATCGAAGCGCCGCTTCTTACCTATATCGATAGCGCCACGAAGATGGTCGATCTTGCCGCGAAGGATCAAACGGCCGCTCTGAAATCGCTGCCCAACTTTATGAATCAGTTTTCCGCTCTCGAATCGGCCATGGAACAGGCCGGAGAACAGATAGGCTCGGTGTCGGAAGCGACTGCCAAACGCAGCGCAGATATGCAGGTGCTTGTCGATACGCTCATGAAGGCTCTTCTGGCTTTGGCCGCGCTATTTTCTTTCAGCCTCTATTGGCTTACGCGCAGGACCGTCACCAAACCGATCCTTATGCTGTCCAATGATATGCAGGCACTGGCAGACGGTAACACCGATATCGCCTGTTCGGCCATCGGCCGTTCGGATGAGATCGGCACCATGGGATCGGCCGTCGAAATCTTCCGCCAGGCGGCAATCGCCAACCGGAAACTCGAGCAGGATGCCGAGGCAGCCAGAACGCAAGCCGAAGCCGACCGGATCGCCGCCAGAAGGCAGGCGGACGAAGAGGCAGCGGAGCGACTTCGCGCCGCGACGTCCGGTCTCGCAGCCGGGTTGAAGCGGCTTGCCGGTGGCGACCTTGCATTCCAGCTCCAAGAACCGTTCTCGCCGGACTTCGAAGCGCTTCGGCAGGACTTTAACAGTTCGGTCAAGCAGCTCGGAGACGCGCTCGGTGCGATCTCGACCGGTATCGCGGCGATCGATGACGGCACGCGGGAGATTTCCTCAGCGGCCAACGATCTTTCCAAACGCACCGAACAGCAGGCGGCTTCGCTTGAGGAAACGGCAGCGGCCCTTGATCAGATCACCGCCAATGTGTCGAACTCGAGCAGCCGCACCGAGGAGGCCCGCACCGCGGCGACGCAAGCCAATCGCAGTGCCGCAAAATCCGCCGAAGTCGTATCGCATGCCGAGGAAGCGATGCGTCGTATTGAAGCGTCTTCGCAGCAGATTTCCAGCATCATCGGCGTGATCGACGAGATTGCTTTCCAGACCAACCTTCTGGCGCTGAATGCCGGGGTCGAGGCTGCGCGCGCTGGGGAAGCAGGCAAGGGTTTCGCAGTTGTCGCTCAGGAAGTGCGTGAGCTGGCACAGCGTTCGGCGCAGGCGGCCAAGGAGATCAAGGGGCTGATCCAGAAGTCGTCTTCGGAGGTTGAAAGCGGCGTCAAGCTCGTCATGGACACCGGCGCGTCGTTGAAGACGATCGGCGAGCAGATCGCAGAGATCAACCAGCATATGAACGCGATTGCGACATCCGCAAAGGAGCAGTCCACCGGGCTTGCCGAAGTGAACACCGCTGTTAATTCGATGGACCAAACCACACAGCAGAACGCGGCCATGGTCGAGCAATCGACCGCGGCCTCAGCGAGCCTCGCCATGGAGGCGGCCAAGCTTCGCGATCTGGTGTCCCAGTTCAAACTGCAGGCCATGGCCTCGGCACAATCATCCGCGCTTCGGCAGACGGCACGCGCCTTGGCTGCACCAGCCTGGCAGGACAGCGGTACCTCCATGCCTCGACCAAGGCGGGTTGCCGTCAGCGGGAACGGGTCGTCGGCCGCAGCCAATATCCAAAACGAATGGGAAGAATTTTGAGAAAGACGGGTCAAGGTAGCAGACGATAGTCTCAGCCTCCGCCGCTTCGCGGGCAAAGGAGAGGTCGTCTTATCATGAGGCCGCCGCCTATTGCTCCGGAGCCAGAACGCAGCATTGTTCCGGCATCGGAACGAGCACGGCCTCGTTTCCTGCAGCCATCGGTTCCGTCAAAGCCCCATTGGCGACGATATCGCCGGCGGGTGTCGTGCATTGATATTGATAGGCTCGGCCAAGATAGGTTCTTGTTCCCAGCACCGCAGGAAGGCCCGCGCCATCGCGCCGAACTGCAAGGCCATCGGCGCGGCAGGCGAGGAGGAAGTTGTCGGGGATCTCTCCGTAATCGTTCTGCGAGAGCGTGATCCTGGCGCCGCCCTTGGCTTCTGCGACCACGGAGGTGCCCTCGCGTTCAACAACTCGCATCGCCAGTAGGTTCTCGAAGCCGACGAAGCGAGCGACGAAGGCGTTGGCCGGTTTCTGATAGAGCACTTCCGGTGTATCGAGCTGCATGATACGGCCGGCATTCATGATGGCGACGCGGTCCGAGATCGAGAAGGCCTCTTCCTGGTCATGCGTCACGTAGAGCGATGTCGTGCCGTTGGCGCGTTGCAGCTGGCGGATCTCGACGCGCATGTCGATCCTGAGCTTGGCGTCGAGATTGGAAAGCGGTTCGTCAAACATCAGCAGCGGCGGCTCGATGACAAGGGCGCGGGCAAGCGCCACGCGCTGCTTCTGCCCGCCGGAAAGGGCCGAAGGAAGCCGGTCGCCAAAGCCGGACAGCCCGACGCGCTCCAGCATTTCCCCCGCCTTCTTCGAACGTGCCGCTGAGGCGATGCCCCGCTGCTTCAGGCCGAAGGCGACGTTGTCGAGGACGGTCAGATGCGGGAAGAGCGCGTAGTTCTGAAACACCAGCCCGATATTGCGGGCATGCGCCGGAAGCCGCGTCAGGTCCTGATCGCCGAGACGGATCGTGCCACTCGTCGGCTGCAGGAAACCGGCGACCAAGCGCAGCGTTGTCGTCTTGCCGCAGCCGCTGGAGCCGAGCAGCGAGACGAGTTCGCCGGCGGCGATGGACAGCGACAGGTCCTGCAACACGGCGGTATTGCCGTAATGGGCGGTGATGGCTTCGATGGAAAGCGATACGGTCACGTGCGGCTACTTTGTCAGGAAGGTGAGGCCCAGCGTCGCTTCGACGATCGCCATGACGCCGACGGTGACCAGCATGAGAAGCACGGACACCGAGGCGATCGTCGGATCGAAGAACTGTTCCATATGGGCAAGGATCTGGATGGGAAGTGTGGATATGCCCGGTCCGGTCAGGAAGACCGAAACGGAGACGTCATTGATTGAGGTGATGAAGGCGAGAATGAAGGCGGCGATGACGCCGGCGCGGATATTCGGCAGCACGACCGTCATGAACGTCTTCACCGGCGGGCAGCCGAGGCTGATCGCCGCTTCCTCGATGGAAAAATCGAAGCTGGCGAGGCTGGCGCTCACCACTCGCACGGAATAGGGCAGGACGAGCAGGGCGTGCCCGATCAACAGGCTTGCGAAGATCGGCAGGTCGAGGCCGATGGTGATTGATTTCATCAGCGAGAAGCCGAAGACGATCTCGGGCACCAGGATCGGCAGGATGAAGAGCGTCGAAAGCCAGCTTGGCAGCTCCAGCCGGTAGCGGCAGATGGCATAGGCGGCCGGTATGCCCATCAGCAGCGACAGACCCGTGCCCAGGAAAGCCAATTCGAAGCTGGTGATCGCCGTCGTGCGGAATGCCTCGATCTCGAAGATATTCCAGAACCAGTGCAGCGTCAGGCCCTGCGGCGGGAAGGTCAGATAGCTCGTGTCGCTGAAGGCCGAGCCGATGATGATGACCAGTGGCGCCAGCAGGAAGAAGAACACGCAGACGGTAAAGGCGATCAGGAGAGGGTGGACACGATGCACCATGCTTACACCGCCATCGGGTTGAGGCGGCGGGCGATGCGGCTCATGATCAGGACGATACCGATGGTGACGACGACCATGATCGCGGCGATGGTCGAGGCGCCGACCCAGTCGAAGGTCACC
The DNA here is from genome assembly GCF_000696095.1 of Rhizobium rhizogenes NBRC 13257. GTDB lineage: Bacteria > Pseudomonadota > Alphaproteobacteria > Rhizobiales > Rhizobiaceae > Rhizobium > Rhizobium rhizogenes. The sequence goes on from NZ_BAYX01000008.1 coordinate 4,526, forward strand.
ATGGCGCGCTGGTAGAGGAATGTGCCCATCGTCATCTGCTTTTCGCCGCCGAGAAGCTGCGGGGTGGCATAGGAGGTGAAGCTGCCAGTGAAGACCAGCACGGCACCGACGATAAGGCCGGGGGTGGCAAGCGGCAGGATGACCTGGCGGAAGGTCGCGGCGGGCGTCGCGCCAAGCGAAGTCGCGGCCTGTATCAGGTCCTGCGGAATGCCTTCGAGAACGCCGACGAGGGTGAGGATCATCAGCGGCACGAAGAGATAGACCATGGCGACGATCACCGAACCCTCGCTATAGAGCATCGAAAGCGGCTCGCTGATAGCGCCGACCGACAGCAGCATGGTGTTGAGAATGCCGTTCTTGCCGAGAATGATCAGCCAGGCGAAGGAGCGCACGACCACACCGGTCAGGAGCGGAAAGACGGCGGCGATGATCATCACGCTTTTTGCACGGCCCGGCATCTGGGCAATCACATAGGCGGCGATGAAGCCTACGAACAGCGAGATCACCGTGGTGATGAGGGCGATCTCGATCGTCCGATAGAGCACCGTGCGGCGAAAGCCGCTATTGAAGAAGGCGACATAGGGCGAGAAAACCCCCTTCGGCTCCATGAAAGTCGCGGCGATCGTGATGACCACCGGGACGACCAGGAAGAGTACGACGGCGACCAGAGCCGGCGCCGCCAAACCCCATTTTGCAAGATGCTTCATCAGTCAAATTCCGTGCGGCCAAATTCCGCTGGGCAGGCCATCACATGCCGAAGATTTCATTCCAGCGATCGATCCAGTCCGACTGGGCAGCGTTCAGCTTGGCATAGTCGATGCGGCCGAGCTTGGCGATCATGTCGGCGCCATAGGTCCAGAGTTTCGCTTGATCCGGCGTCAGCACGACCTTGGTGGAGACCGGCGCATCGACGCCCTGCTCGGCTTCCGCCTGCTGGACATCCTTGGAGAGAATGAAGTTGATGAATTGATGCGCCAGCTCGACATTCTCCGAACCCTTGGGAATATTGACGGTGTTAAGCGTCGCCATGTCGCCTTCCTTGAGGCTCGCCCAGGTCATGGTCGGAACGGCGGCCTGCATCGAGGCCAGCGTGAAGTCCTGCGCAAGCGCCACCTTGGCTTCGCCGGTGGAGATCAGGTTTACCAGCTCGGAGCCGGTATTGTAGTTCTTGACGACGTTCGGCTTCAGCGCGGTGATCGCCTCAAAAGCCTTGTCGGTATCCTCATAGGCATCGGCACCCGCATGCTTGCCGGCTTCCAGAACCGTCAGCGGGCCGGCGGTGGTGGTGATGCCCGGCAGCGTGACGGCGGATTTCAGATCGTCGCGCCAGAGATCGTTCCAGGAGGTGATCGGCGGATTGACCTTCGCCTTGTCGTAGACGATGCCGACGCGGCCGATCGTATAGGCCGGGCCGTAATTGCCCTGCGGCGCCTTGGCCAAATCGTAGAGGTCGGCGATGTTCGGAAGCTTGGCGCGGTCGACTTCCTGAAAGAGCCCCTGCTGGATGCCGATCTGCGAATAGCTGTCGGTCAAATAAATCACGTCGACGCCCTTGCCGCCGCGAAGCTTCAGCTTGTTGAGGCGATCGGCATTGTTGCCGGTTTCGAAGACGACATCGCAGCCGCAAACTTTCTTGAAAGGCTCGATGATGTTGGCCTTCATCTTCTCGCCATTATAACCCCACCAGGAAATGGTCAGCGTCGTCGCCTGGGCGTAAGCCGGCAGCGCGACGGTCGTCGCCGCGATGAGGGCAAGGCCCGCGACGCGGGGCAGGGTGAGGCCTTTCATGGTCGAAATCCTTATCGTCAGTGAAATCGGGTGGGGTGTCTGGCTGGCGGAATACTATTTTTCGAGCATAGGCTTTACAAGCCTAACAATTGAGCAAAACGACGTTTTCTGTAAATCTTCGTCGCGCGCGGGATGAGCGGCGAGATCTCACCTATGCCCGTTTGCAAATCGCTGAGATGATTCAGCTTTTGCGCAATTTTGGCCATGCGCTTTACACATTCTGTCGTCGGTTCTACGGTCGCGCCACCGAATTTCTCGCAGGCATTCTTCCGATGGCATCCTTGCCCACAAATCTTCCCGACGATCTGCTCATCAACGCGGCCGACGAGGTGCTGATCCGACAGGATCTGACGCTCACCGCGCTTGGTCGGCGTCCTGCTGACAGGTTGCTGAGGGTCGGCCGGCTTCTGGATGTCCATAGCCGCACCTGGCTTGAGGACCAGGAGATCGTGATCAAGGGACGGCGCATTGCCTATGTCGGCCCCGCCGGCAGTTATACGGGAGAGGTTAGCGAGCGTCTGTCCGAACCGCATCTTGCCTCCGTTCCCGGCTTCGGCGAGGCGCACAAGCATATAGAGAGCTCGCATCTGACCCCGGAATGGGAGGCGGCGCTGGTCATGCCGCATGGCATCACCTGGACCTGCGAGGCAAGCCATGAGTTTTCCAACGTCAATGGTCCGCGCAACCTGGAATTCTGGCTGGAGGCGCGCCGGCGCGGCTCGCCGATGAAGATCTTCCCGCTGCCCGGCTCCGCCGTACCACCGACCGCCTATGAGTGGGGTGGTGGCCATTTCGGCTATGACGAGCAGAAGGCCTTTCTTTCCGAGAGCCTAATGGTGGCTGGTCTCGACGAGGTGATGGATTGGCCCTCGGTCAGCAATCCGGAGAATCCGGCTTACGACCGTCTCTGGGGTATGATCCGCGCTACTTTCGAGCAGCGCGGCGTCGTCGAGGGACATGGCGCCGGCTTGCGCGATCTTGCCTCAATCAATGCCTTTGCCGGCGCGGGCCTTGCCTCGGATCATGAGGGCTGGTTCCTGGAGGAGATTTGGGAGAAGCTGACCCACGGCCTGTTCATCGAGCTCCGGCCGCATTCGCTGCCCGAGGTGATCAAGGGGTTGATCGAGAAGGGCCTTTCCGACTGGTCGCAAATCGCCTTCGTAACGGATGACCGCAGCGCCTCGGATACGCTGAAGATGGGGGCGACGGATTATAATGTCCGGCTTGCCATCGAAAACGGGCTGGCGCCGGAAATCGCCATTCAATGCGTGACGATCAATCCGGCGCGGCACATGCGGCTGACGCCCTGGGTCGGCTCGATTGCGCCCGGCCGTTTCGCCGATATCGTGCTTCTGGATGATGTCGAGACACTGTCGATCGCCAAGGTTTGGGCGGATGGCCGCCCGGCTTCGGAGGGTAAGAGCTTTGTCGGCATCCGTCCCGAGATCGCCTGGCCGGATTGGGCGACAAAGACTGTGAAAATCGACAGGACCGTCCTGCCGGAGGATTTCCGCATTGCGGCCCCTTCGAATGCGCCGACGGCAAAGGCAGCACTCTTGCGTCCCTTCCATTGGGCAGATGAATTCATCACCATGGACTTGCCGGTTGCGGATGGCGCGGTCCAACGAGACCATGACCGCAACGTCACCAAATTTGCGATCGTCGATCGCTTCTCCGGCGAGGCCAAGGTCGCCCGCATGTTCTGGCTCGGCACAGGGCCGCGCACTCCCGATACGGCGCTCGGCGCCACGCTTGGGCATGACAAGCACAATATTTGGGTCGTTGGCTCCTCCGATGAGGCAATGGCAATGGTCGCCAATGCGCTCAATGAACAGCAGGGTGGCTGGGTGCTGGTCTCCGGCGGCAAGGTCGTTGCCCGCGTTCACTATGAGGTTGGTGGTCTGATGACGGCACGTCCGGCTGAGGAGCTGGATGCGGAAATGCAGGCACTTTATAAGGCTGGCGCCGAAATCGACTGGATGTACGAACCGACCTTCTCGCCACGCTGGTGGCCGGGCTTTCCGGAACGCCTTTCTTTCGCGACGCTCACCTGCGCACCCTGGCGCTGGGTTCTGGTGGCGCCGTCCGAAAGGGCTCCCGAGGGTTTCGTCAATGTTGCGACCGGAGAGACGCATCCAATCGTCTGGTAGGGGATATCCAGTTATTGCAATGAAATATCCCTTCTCGAACCGGCTTCTATGATGATCCGATAGAGGGACGGTTCGATTGTCATTGCCGCTGGTGGCTTGACGCTCAGGGTCTATACCGTAATTATCCGTTTGGTTACTAACGCCGTAGCTGAGTCGACGTGTCTGAAAGTCAGGTACCGCCTCGATTCACCTCGCCTGCCCCTATCGAAGAACCAAGCGGAGGAGGCTTTGGTGACCGACGATCTCAAGCCGCAGAGGATGACTCTGGCATTTTCCACATTGGGATGTGCGGAGCTGGAGCTGGACGAGGCGCTTGCCCTGGCGGCGCGCCATGGTCTCGACGCGATCGAAATTCGCGCGCTTGGCGGCACGATCGATCTGTCTGCTTATTTCACCGAACGGTTTGGCACGCCGGCGGGCTTGGCCCAGGCACTCGATCGCTCTCCCGTCGCCGTCTGCGCTCTCAATACGTCGCTGCGTCTTGTCGGCGCGACGCCGGAGGCGAAGGAGACATTTCTGCGCTATCTTCCCTGGGCCGAAGCGGCTGGCATCAAATCGCTACGCGTTTTCGATGGCGGCACCACAGGCGATGCCGGAGAGCTTGCCGAGGCTTTTTCAACGCTGGGCTGGTGGCGCGAGACGGCCCGCCGCGAGGGCTTTGCGGCGGATATGGTGGTGGAGACGCATGACGTCCTGGTGCGGTCAGAGACTATCGGCCGTTTTCTGGAAGCGGCACCCGATTGTGCCCTGATCTGGGATACCCACCATACATGGCGTAAGGGAGGGCAGGATCCGGTAGAGACCTGGAAGCAGGTGCGCCACAACACGCGCCACCTCCACGTCAAGGACAGCGTCTCGCAGCCAAGCGAGAAACTGCCCTATAGCTATGCGCTTCCGGGCACTGGCGAGTTTCCGATGGCGGCGTTGCTCTCCGTGCTCGCCGCCGATCGTTATGCTGGTGTCATGAGCCTGGAATGGGAGCGCCTGTGGCATATGCAGCTTCCGCCACTGGATCTGGCACTTCAGGAGGCACGGAAGAGAGACTGGTGGCCGCGATCCAATCCTGACGATCAGCTTTCAAGTGATTTTGCACACTAGATTCGTCGCGTCTTGCTTGCCCTATGGATCGTTTTTCACGGCAATTGAATCAATAACAAGGAAAACTCGCTATAATTGAATGTTTGCAAGAGTTGCTTTATTAGTGTATTAGCATAAAGTAACGCTAAATATTAAAAGCGCTGTCGGCCTCGGGTTGATTATCGTTTTCAGTGCAATATTTCCGGCTCGTTGCAGGGGAACCCCATGGGGGTTGGAGGGTGTCTGGGAGATGAAAAAGACGGATTTTGGGTGCCACGAATCCCATGTTCCGCACGCGCTTGCGTCGTTTCAAAGCGCGGGGTCTCCCTATCGAATTTCCGCCCGCTGTCGATCCTTCAGCCATCGGAGGCTTGATGCCCGCTAGGAGCAAGCAGAGCGACAGCGCCCATAACGCCCTGATTTTAAAGGCGATTGCTGGCGGCGGTCTGAGCTTTGCCATACAGCAGATCCATAAGATAGAGAACATTTCGAACATTCTTTATGCCGAGAGCCTGGCGCGCGTGACGGATACCGAGGGCGTCGTTCACACGGCGAGCAGCTTCGTGCCGCAATTGCACGACGGGTTCAATCTCGACCTGAGGATACTGGACATGGTTCTGTCCGCGCTGGCGGCGGACACGACGCTTATACTTGGCTGCAACCTGACTGCGGCCAATCTCTCCGCCTCGGATCGATTCGCCGATATCTTCGGCCGAATCACCCGTCATCCCGAGCTGTCATCGCGGCTCGTCGTCGAAATTACCGAAACGCATCCGCTTGTCGGCGCGGCCATCGAGCGCTTGAAGATGATCCGCGCGCTCGGCTGCCGCATCGCGATCGATGATTTCGGTGTCGGCTTCGCAACGCCGGCAAACCTGCTGCAGGTCTCGGCCGATATCGTCAAGATCGATGCGTCGTTTGTTCGCGATAACAGATCCGGCCGTGATGGGCGCGACAGCCTGTATCATATGGTCGGTTTTGCCTCCTGCATCGCGCCGGTGGTGGTGGTCGAGGGCATCGAGACGCAGGCGCAGTTCGAGGCGGCGCGCACGGCGGGCGCGACGCATGTGCAGGGCTTCCTGCTGTCACGACCGGCCTGGTTGCCGCGGCCTCGGCAGGAAAAGAGCAAATTTAGCTCGCGGGGAGGTGAACGATGAAGCGCCCTTCCTTCGCGCGGGATTATGGTTTCTCAGCCGCCATGACGGCGCGCGACGTCCAGCCGCGGGCGCGGCTCGACGTCTTGTTCGAGGAGTTGCGCGACCTGTTTTCCGGTGCCGGCAACACGCCGCCGGTTGCGCTCATGGGCGGGGGCGATCCACACATCGCCATTCGCACCGGATCGCGCAATATCTCTGCGCGGGTGACGATCGACGCCGAAAATGGCCTCTATGTCTTTTGCGAACTCGACCGCACAGCCGGTATCGTGCTGGCGACGGCGAGCGAAGAGCGGTTGATCGATGAGATCGTCGCGCATCTTTCGGCCGGCGACGATGACCTTGTGCCGCGCACGATCGACAGCGCCGTCGGCATTCTTGTCGGCCAGACCATGGAAGATGTCGAGCGTAAGCTCATCCTCCAGACGCTGCGTCACTGCAGCGGCAATCTCACCCACACCGCCTTCATGCTCGGCATCTCCCTCACGGCGCTCTGCCGCAAACTGGCCGTCTATTTTCCGGACACAGCAAAGGATCTTTCCAAAGGCACAACCGATGTTGCGCGCAGGGCAGAAGGAGACCGGCGATGAGTGCGGACGTTCTCAACACAGCGGGCAATCCCCGCACGCAGACGAAGACATGGATGATGACATGACGCAATCACGCGAGGCGAAGCACGCCGGACCAAATGAGATTCGGGAAACGATCATGGACGCTTTCAGCAGCAAAAAAGACCTGACCCAACTTCAGGCAAGCAGCCTGTCCGATGGCTGCGTCAAGATTGTTTCTGCCTATGTCAGCCACAACACCGTCCCCATCGGTAGTCTTTCCAAGCTGATCACGGATGTGCACGAGGCGTTGCAGACCCTGGACGGGACAACACCGTCGGTGGAGCGGTCAAAGCCGGTGCCGGCCGTCGATCTCAAGAAATCGGTGACTAACGACTACATCATCTGCCTTGAGGACGGCAAACGCTTCAAGACGCTAAAGCGCCATCTGCGCGTTCACTATGGCATGACGCCCGAGGAGTATCGCCAGAAATGGGGTCTTGCTCCCACCTATCCGATGGTGGCGCAGAATTATGCCAACCGCCGCTCGGAGCTCGCCAAGCTCTCTGGCCTTGGTGCCAATGGCAACAAGAAAGATAGTGTCCGCTAGCGTGGAGACCTCGAAAGTCCGAACGGATTTTAAAACGGGATTGTGTGCTTTCCGTTGCAAGTGACGTTGCGGCGGTTCCGTTTTCGATGGGAAGCGACAAAGACAATGGCGCCCTACGAGGGGGCGCCATTGTCTTTTGTGCATTATGCCACAGCCCAAACCACCACGATCAGTTGGCCTCCGGTCAGAACACCTGGCGGAGCACGATGAACAGCGTGAAGGCAAGCGCGATCGAGGCGGGCAGCGTCAGGATCCAGGCCATCAGCATGTTGCGGACGGTCGACCATTGCAGTCCGGAGCCGTTGGCGGCCATGGTGCCGGCGACACCCGAGGACAGGACATGGGTGGTGGACACCGGCAGGCCGAGATGGTCGGCGGCACCGATCGTCAACATGGCGACGACTTCGGCGGCGGCGCCCTGGCCGTAGGTGAGGTGCGTCTTGCCGATCTTCTCGCCGACGGTGACGACGATGCGCTTCCAGCCGACCATCGTGCCAAGGCCGAGCGCCAGCGCCACGGCGACCTTCACCCAGAGCGGGATGAACTTCGTCGCATTGTCGACGGCGGCGTGATATTGCGTCACCGCCTTCAGGTCATCCGCGCCCATCGGCAGCAGCTTGCGCTTGTCGATCAGCTTCAAGGCTTCGCCGATCAGGTAGATGTCGTTGCGGACGTTGCCGACCAGGCCGTTCGGCAGCTTCTCGACGGAAGGATAGGAAGCGATCTCGATGCCGGTGGCGTGGATATAGGCCTGCAGCGCCGGCGTCGTGGCGTCAGTCCAGGTCTTGTTCTTCACCGCGTCACTGACGGCAGCCTTCGGATCGGCCGGCGCAGCAACGCCTGGCTTCACATATTTACCAAGCACGGACTCGACCTGCGTCGAGGCGGCCTTGTAGGCTTCGAGATAGTTGATGTCGGGCGTGCGGTTGAGGGCAAAAGCGGTTGGCACCAGGCCGATCAGGATGAGCATGATCAGGCCCATACCCTTCTGGCCGTCATTGGAGCCATGGGCGAAGCTGACGCCGGTACAGGTGAAGATCAGCAATGTACGAATCCACAGCGGCGGCGGTGCATTGCCCTTCGGTGCCTCATAGAGCGCCTTGTTGCGGATCAGCGCCTTGGAGACCAGCAGCAGCAAGGCCGCCAGACCAAAGCCGATCAGCGGCGATAGAAGCAGGGACAGCCCGACACTGCTCGCCTGCGACCAGTCGACGCCGCTGGTGGCCGAGCCCGCGGGTGCGAGGAACTGGTTGGCAAGGCCGACGCCGATGATCGAGCCCACGAGCGTGTGAGAGCTCGAGGCCGGCAGGCCGAGATACCAGGTGCCGAGGTTCCAGACGATTGCGGCGATCAACAGCGCGAAGACCATGGCGAGACCGGAACCGGAGCCGACCTGGAGAATCAATTCGACGGGCAACAGCGCCAGAATGCCGAAGGCGACGGCGCCGGAAGAGGTCAGCACGCCGAGAAAATTGAAGAAGCCCGACCAGATAACGGCAAATTCGGCCGGCATCGAGCGGGTGTAGATGACGGTGGCGACCGCGTTGGCCGTATCGTGGAAGCCGTTGACGAATTCGAAGCCGAGTGCGATCAGCAGCGCCAGGCCGAGCAGAATCCACGGGACAGTCGCGGCTTCGGCCAGATCATTGCCGAGGGCATAGCCGACATAGCCAAGGCCACCGAGCACGACCACGCCGAAGAGCGGCAGAAACCACTTGGCGGAACCGCCCGCGCCGTGAATAGGATGATTGGCATTGCCACCCTCCGCATTGCTTGAAGCGACATCGACCATCTCACGCACTCCCCTGTGGCGAATAACATTTCCCCTTTAAGCGCGGTTGATGAAGCTCTCGTGACGCATGCCGCGATCTTCGCGCGCTGGCCGGCCGTGCGCGCAGTGCGGCTCATCGAAAGCGTGTTGCTCGTTAAGCGACAATATATGCGGAAGGCATCGCAACTTCCCGTTCAGCATCCTGATTTCGCCCCGAAAACGCCTTGTTCGGTTCAGCCGGCGTTCAGCTCTCAGGGCTTTAAATTGGCGTGTAAGGGACTTGGATAGGGGTCTATCAAGATGAGATTATCTGTATTTGCCATCGCTGCCGTGCTCGGTGGACTGGCCGTATCTTCGGCAGAAGCAATGCCTGTTTCCGCCACCGGGTCCATCCCCGCCGTCGTCAGGACAGCGGCTGAGGCGCCGGTCGTCAAGGTCGATTATGCCTGCGGTCGCGGCTGGCGCCTGACGCGTTGGGGCGAATGCCGACCGAGACGCTGGGGTCCGCCGCGTGGCTACGGCTACTATAGGCCGGCACCGCCACCGCCTTGGGGCTACTATGGCCACCGCCCCCATCGTGATCGATGGGAACGTGACGGCTGGCGCGAGCGCCGCCGGGATTGGTAAAAAAACAGATACCCCGCCGTCAAGTTGCGGCGGGGTATCGTCTATTTTGTCGTAAGCGGTTTTGTCCGCAAAGCACGCGCGGTCCACCACATGCCGACCGCCATTGCCAGTAACGCCAGCAGGATCGTTGCCAGGCTCTTGGCATGCACGACAATGTCCGAAAGTCTTGGCCGGATGAGATCGGCGGTGTTGAAGCTTTCGCCGCTGAAGCGGCAAAGAATGAGCGACAGATTGTTGCGCACGAGATCAGCGTCGATTTCGGAAACCAGATCGCCGGCGGCAACCATTTCGTCCTTCATAGTCCGCATCCGCAGCAGCACCGCCTTGGCGGCGGCGAGATAGGCGTGCGAACATTCATTGAACGGGCTTTCCTCGTCGCTGATGCCTCCCGGCATCACGCCCCAGAGGCAATAGCTGCGCTGGATCTGCGCGAAATTCAGGACACGACGGAAGGTCTCGTCGGTATCCGTTGCCGCAGCGGCAAGCGCGACGATACGCCTATAATAGGGATCGATCACGGCCATTTCGCCATGCGTCAGGCTTGGTATCGGAATGCCCGCCTGGCTCCCGGACGAGCCGCCGCCATGAGCGGCCACCGATATCGGCCAGCCCAGCGCCATCAAGCAGATCAGCCAGAGCAGTGCGCCACAGCCCGTCAGGCATTTCCCGCGCATAAAACCATGCGCGGGATGCATTGAGCGTGTCATCTCAGGCCCGGCGCAGAGCCGTGCGACCGTAGCGAACCTGGGGCAGGTCGCGCTCAGCCCATGCCCCGAAGGCGAGGCCGAGTGTCGCCCACAGGATGGCGTGCATCCCGAGCGACGTGATCCGGAACTGCCAGAGAACGATGGCCGAGAACTGCTCCGGCACCTCGTTGATCGGCGGCAGCAGGTACTGGATCAGCGCGATGAAGACGAAATAGCCGATGCCGGCAAGAATTACGCCGTTCCATGAGCCGTATCGCGCGACAAGCCGGCGGCCGAACCCGACGGCGACGATCATGCCGACGATGGAGGCCACGATCATGACGAAGAACAGTTCGGTCCTGGCGCCGATCGTATCGGGATTGCCAACGGCCGGCGGATTGGCCGGATATTTGAGGTCGGGAACCAGCGAAATCGCCACGAACGCCGCGATGGCGAGCAATGCGGCCGTACCGCGGGCGCCGAGCGAGCTGATGCGGCCATAGACGAAGGCAAACACCAGCGCGAACAATCCGCCGACTGCCGTTGCGTAGATCAGGCTGCCGATGAGAAGACCGACGCCCGCCTGCGTGGCGCGACTGACGATTTCCGGCTCGGATGCTTCCCCGGCCGCTTGTGCGACCTTTTCCTCAAAGCCGATCGCCCAATCGACAAGCGGCTCGCCGAAGATGCGGGCGTAGATAAAAATGAGAATACCAGCAAGCGCTCCGACCAGCATGCCGCGGAGCAAAAGACGTCCAACCATGTTCCTGATCCCTTAGTGGCAGGGGAAACCGAGCAGATGACGGGCGTCATGCACGAATTCGTGCACATACATGCCCGAGATCAGCGATGTCGCGCCTTCCTCGGCGCCGACGAAGTAGATCGCCAACAGCATCAGAAGACCGGCGAAGATCGCCCAGGGCAGGATTTGGCCGAGCGGAATCGGCGTCGGGATCGCGGATGGTGCGAATACGGTGTCAGACATTTCATTCCCTCTTCAGAAAAGCGCGTTCCATTTGCGGAAGGGTTTTTTACGGGAAGGGTCTGGCTCTCTGGGGGCGGTATCCGCCCGTCGATTACAGTGGCGCGACCGCGCCGGGATTTCACCGGCTTCCACACCCGTAAGTCTAAGTTTATATCTGGCTGCAAAGACGATTGTCAATCAACACGCCCGCTGCCCGCCAAGGTGGTTGCGGCGTATTAGGCCTGGGGAAATCCAACATTATGAGAGCGCATCTGAGCTGGGTTTGCCACGGGCCGACCGAGGCCAACCGCAACAGCCGTTTTCCGGCCGACGAGCCGCTGGAGGCAAAGGCCGCGCAACACGCCCGGATCCTTGCCGAGCAGCTCGGAACGGTCGACCGGGCCTGGTCCAGTCCGGCTCTCAGGGCTCGCCAGACGGCTGCGGCTCTTGGACTTGATGGCGTCGCCGAGCCTGCCTTCAGCGAGTGTGACTACGGTCGCTGGCGGGGGAAGAGCATTGCCGACCTCAATAACAGCGATCCGGAAGCCCTGGCGCTCTGGATGCTGGATCTGGATGCGGCACCGCATGGCGGTGAGGCGTTGTCCGCAGTCTTTGCGCGCGTTGGTGGCTGGATGAAAGACCATATCGGCGATAGCGGTCACACCGTCGTGGTCACGCATGCCACCGTCATCCGCGTCGCCATCCTGCATATGCTGCAAGCACCGCCTTCGGCCTTCTGGTCCATCGATGTCGAACCGCTCGGCATCGTGGAGATGACCAGCGACGGCCGTCGCTGGCAGCTCCGTTTCCCGAACGTCCTGAGATAGCAATTCCAGGAAAAGCGTATCGGCGGTTTTCCGTCCGGAATTGCGTGGAAACAATCAGCTAGAGCGCTGAAGCGCTCTAACGATTAGCGGCGGGCTTTGGTCCGCTGCCGTTCGAAACGGATGAGATAGCCGGCAAGGCCGAGCGTCATCAAAGAAAGCCCGTACCAGGTGATGGCATAGACCAGGTGGCTATTGTGGAAGGCGATCTGGGTGAGGCCGCCGACCGGCAAATCACCGGGATTTTTCGTATCGTCCGCATCAATGAAATAGGGCGCGACGTTCTTGAGGCCGCGCACCTCGGCGATCGCGGTGACGTCACGCGAATACCAGCGCTCTTCCGCCGGAACGTTGGAGCGCAGCAGCGTGCCCTTCGGCTCGTTGATCCGGAGCAGGCCGGTGACGGTGGTCTCGCCGCTGAGCTCTCCGGCGGGGCGGGTGTCCGGATTGCGCTTGACGGTCGGCACGAAGCCGCGATTGATGACGACGACGGTGCCATCCACCTCTCGCATCGGCGTCAGCACCCAGTAGCCGGGGCCGAGCACGGTCGAGGCATAGACCTGCGTTTCCTTGTCGTTGAGGAAGGTGCCGGTCACCTCGACGCGCTTGTATTCATAGCCGGCGGCATCGATGGCGGACCATTCCGCCGGGCCGGGAGCGGCGACGGGCGGCGCATGCACGCGCGCGTCGACGCGCGCGATCAGGTCCAGCTTCCAAGACAGCCGCTGCACCTGCCAGGTACCGAGCCCGATGAGCAGGGCGGTCAATAGCAGCAGCAGGATCACCCAGGTGGCGAGCTTCAGCGTCGAGCGCGGTTTTTCGGAAAGAGAGTCGGTCGGGATATCGGTCAAGGCGCAAAACTCCATCGGAGGCGCGAAAAAAGCCGGCGGAAACATCACGCCGGAGAGGGCGGGCATCCCTCGGGGACGCCCGCCGCTTTGTCATTACGGCATGTTGCGCATCATCTCGGGCGACATGACCATCATGTTGGCATTGAGATGGTGCATGACCCAGAGCGAGCCGGAGAGTGCGATGATCACCAGAACGATGGTGAAGATCAGCGCCATCATGTTCCAGCCGCCTTCGGACTTGGTGTTCATGTGCAGGAAGTAGATCATGTGCACGATGATCTGGATCGCACCGAAGACCATGATCAGGGCTGCAGTGACGACCGGATCGGCAAAGACCTTGCCCATGACCAGCCAGAAGGGAATGGCGGTCAGGATGACGGAGAGGACGAAGCCCGTCATGTAGCTCTTGAACGTGCCGTGGCTGGCCTCGTGGCCGCCATGGTGGTCATGGCCGTGGGCGTCTGCGGAATGATGCGAATGATTGTTCGAGCTCATCCGAGAACTCCCATGAGATAGACAAAGGAAAACACGCCGATCCAGACGACGTCGAGGAAGTGCCAGAACATCGACAGGCACATCAGGCGACGCTTGTTTTCGGGGATCAGGCCATGCTGGCTTACCTGTACCATCAGCGTGATCAACCAGACGATGCCGACGGTGACGTGCAGGCCGTGCGTGCCGACCAGCGCGAAGAAGGCCGACAGAAAGGCGCTGCGCTGCGGGCCGGCGCCTTCAAGGATCAGGTGATAGAACTCGTAGAGTTCGAAATAGATGAAGGCTGCGCCGAACAGGCCAGTGATCGCCAGCCACATCATCGTTCCCGACTTGTTGCCCTTCTCCATCGCCAGCATGGCGAAGCCATAGGTGATGGAGGAGAACAGCAGCATCGCCGTGTTGAGGGCGACGAGCGGCAGCTCGAACAGGTCGGCCGGCGACGGGCCGGCCGCATAGTTATGGCCGAGGACGGCATAGGTGGCGAAGAGGACTGCGAAGATCAGGCAGTCGCTCATGATGTAGATCCAGAAGCCCAGCATGGTGCTGCCTTCGGGATGATGCTCCTCCGTCAAATAGAATGCAGGGGTCTCGCCGTCCTTGAGAGCGTATGAGGTTTGGGTCGTCATAGGTCTTATACCTGTCCTGCGAGCAGCTTCGTACGCTCGTTCTCGGTCTTCACGACCTCGTCGGCGGGAATGTAGAAGTCGCGCTTATAGTTGAAGGTATGGCCGATCGTCACGACGATCATGGCGGCGAAGGTGATGGCGGCGAGCCACCACATGTACCAGATCATGCCGAAGGCGAAGGCGATGGAGAGAACGCCGAGGATGATGCCCGTGCCGGTGTTCTTCGGCATGTGGATCGGTATGAAGCCCTCGGTCGGACGCTTGTGGCCGCGGTTCTTCATGTCCCACCAGGCGTCGTGGTCGTAGACGATCGGCGTCAGCGCGAAATTATATGCTGGCGGCGGCGACGAAGTGGACCATTCCAGCGTGCGGCCGTTCCATGGGTCGCCGGTGAGATCACGAAGCTCTTCGCGCTTGATGAAGCTGACGACGAGCTGGATCAGGAAGGAGGCGATGCCGATGGCGATCATCACGGCGCCGAGTGCGGCGATGATGAAATAGATCTGCAGCGACGGATCGTCGAACTGCGAGACGCGGCGGGTAACGCCCATCAGGCCGAGCACGTAGAGCGGCATGAAGGCGAAGTAGAAGCCGACGACCCAGAACCAGAAGGACATCTTGCCCCAGAAGGGATCGAGCTTGAAGCCGAAAGCCTTCGGGAACCAGTAGGCGATACCCGCGAACATGCCGAACAGCACGCCGCCGATGATGACGTTGTGGAAGTGGGCGATCAGGAACAGCGAGTTATGCAGCACAAAGTCGGCCGGCGGAACAGCGAGCATGACGCCGGTCATGCCGCCGATGGTGAAGGTGACCATGAAGGCCACGGTCCACAGCATCGGCACTTCAAAGCGGATACGCCCGCGATACATGGTGAAGAGCCAGTTGAACAGCTTAGCGCCCGTCGGGATCGAGATGATCATCGTCGTGATGCCGAAGAAGGAGTTGACGCTGGCGCCCGAACCCATGGTGAAGAAGTGATGCAGCCAGACCAGGTACGACAGGATGGTGATGACGACGGTGGCGTAGACCATTGAGGCGTAGCCGAATAGGCGCTTGCTGGCGAAGGTGGCGACGACTTCCGAGAACACGCCGAAGGCCGGCAGGATCAGGATGTAGACTTCCGGGTGGCCCCAGATCCAGATGAGGTTGACATACATCATCGGATTGCCGCCAAGGTCGTTCGTAAAGAAGTTCGTGCCGGCGTAGCGGTCGAGCGACAGCAGGGCAAGAACGGCGGTCAGGACCGGGAAGGCGGCGACGATCAGCACGTTGGTGCAGAGCGAGGTCCAGGTGAAGATCGGCATTTTCATCATGGTCATGCCCGGCGCGCGCATCTTGACGATGGTGGCCACCAGGTTGATGCCCGACAGAAGCGTGCCGATACCCGCGACCTGCAGGCCCCAGATGTAATAATCAACGCCGACATCGGGACTGTAGGCGATGCCGGAAAGCGGCGGGTAGGCGAGCCAACCGGTCTTTGCGAACTCGCCGATGAACAGCGAGATCATGACGATGATCGCGCCGGCCGTCGTCATCCAGAAGGAGAAGTTGTTGAGGAAGGGGAAGGACACGTCGCGCGCGCCGATCTGCAGCGGGACGACGAAGTTCATCAGACCCGTCACCATCGGCATCGCCACGAAGAAGATCATGATCACGCCATGGGCGGTGAAGACCTGGTCGTAATGGTGCGGTGGCAGGTAGCCTTCGGAGCCGTTGAAGGCGAGCGCCTGCTGCGCACGCATCATGAGCGCATCTGAAAAGCCGCGTAGCAGCATGATCAGCGCCAGGATGATGTACATGATACCGATCTTCTTGTGATCGATACTGGTGAACCATTCCTTCCAGAGATAACCCCAGAGGCGGAAATAGGTGAGCACGCTCAGAAGAGCGATGCCGCCGATCGCGACGCCGGTGAAGGTCAGGACGAGGATCGGCTCGTGATAGGGGATAGCGTCGAGCGTCAGCCGACCGAAGATGAATTTATAGAGGTCCGGGTTGGAAAACATGGATTGCCTCTGTCCTTATAGATAACTTGTTACTGAGCGCACGGGGATCAATGATCCTGGTGCTGCGCCGGCTGCGAGGAACCTGTCGACGAATTCGAAGACGAACCGTCGCCCATGTCCATGCCCGGCATGGAATTGTCGCCATGCTGCATGGAGTGGGCCGCAGGAGCGTCAGCCCTCACCGGTGTGACGTCCGCATGATCCGCATCGCGGTTGTCATGGATCAGACGCTCGCGGTTTTCTTGGCTGTCCTTGCCGGCGCCGCCCTTGGCGTCGATATGCATCATTTCGCTCATGCACATCTTGCTCGGATCGGCGCACATGTTGAGGATGGCCTCGTAGAGGTCCTTGTCGACGGCGTTATAGTAGCGAACGGGCTCCCGTTCGCTCGGCTTGGCGAGTGCCAGATATTCCGGACGGCCGAGCGCCGAGCCCTGGCTCTTGGCCTTTGCGACCCACTGGTCGAAATCGGCCTGGGAGAAACCGTGGAACTTGAAGCGCATATGCGAGAAGCCGGCGCCGCTGTAATTGGCGGAAAGGCCCTGATATTCGCCCGGATGGTTGATGACCGCATGCAGTTTCGTCTCCATGCCCGGCATGGCATAGATCTGGCCGGCAAGCGCGGGCACGAAGAAGGAGTTCATAACCGCGGAGGCCGTGATCTTGAAGTTGATCGGCGTATCGACCGGGGCGGCCAGTTCGTTGACCGTGGCGATGCCGAGATCAGGATAGAAGAACAGCCATTTCCAGTCGAGCGCGACCACTTCGACGGTCAGCGGCTTGACGTTCTCGGCGACCGGCTTTCCGGCCGCGATGCGGTCGAGCGGCCGGTAGGGGTCGAGTTGGTGGGTACTGATCCAGGTTACCGCGCCGAGCGCGATAATAATGGCCAGCGGCGCCGACCAGATCACCAATTCCAGACGGGTCGAATGATGCCATTCGGGATCATAGGGAGCGGCCGTGTTCGACTGGCGATATTTCCAGGCGAAGAACAGCGTGAGGAAGATCACCGGTATGATGATGATCAGCATCAGGACGACCGAGATGACGATGAGGTCGCGTTGCTGCACGGCGATGTCGCCGGATGGAGCCATCACCACCAGATTGCAGCCCGAAAGCAGCAGGAATAGCGGGAGGACAAATAAGCGGCTGAAAATCTTCGATAGTCTTAGCACGTCTTAAAGCTCTTTTTGTTTCGACCCTACCGCAGCTAAAGGACGGAGGTCATGAACGATATGAGGTGTTTCGTCGCACCGCAGCAAGTTCGGGTGCAATGCGGTATTAGGCGCGGTCTCACTATCGGGAAAACCCTGATAAATCCAGAAGGTTTTCCAACGGTCCGTAGCTTTTATCGGCGCCAATATACCCGGATCGGCGAAAATGGCTACCGATTGTGGCACATCAACCCGGCATTGCGGCAGCGAAAGTCGAATTGACCTGATTCAACGGCTAATTTGCGAATTATTTCATGCTCGACACTTGATAAGTTCGCACGTTTGATCAACATTTTGATTGTACGCGAATTCGTGGAGGAGTTCGCGTCTCGAGAGGGAGGCTCTCACACATGGTCAGTGTTACGCATGAAGCAGTAAATGCAACATCTACAGGTTTTGAACGCGACGCCCGCAGCATGCATGCGGGCAGTGAGGTCGCACCCGGCAATATTGCCATCGGCGTGATCATCGGTCGCACGTCCGAGTTTTTCGATTTCTTCGTCTATGCCATCGCATCGGTCCTGGTTTTCCCGAAGCTGATCTTCCCCTTCGCGGATCCCCTGCATGGCACCATGCTTTCCTTCCTGATCTTTTCGCTTGCCTTTATCGCCCGCCCGATCGGTTCGTTCATCTTCATGGCGATCGACCGCGCCTATGGCCGCGGCGTCAAGCTGACGATTGCGCTGTTCCTGCTCGGCGGTTCGACGGCGTCGATGAGCTTCCTGCCCGGCTATGCCGAGATCGGCGGTTACGCAATCCTTCTGCTCGCCGTCTTCCGTATCGGCCAGGGTCTGGCGCTCGGCGGCGCCTGGGACGGTTTGGCCTCGCTGCTGGCGCTGAATGCACCGGCCAATCGCCGCGGTTGGTTTGCAATGATCCCGCAGCTCGGCGCGCCGATCGGCTTCATGCTGGCAAGTGCGCTCTTTGCTTACTTCGTCATGAGCCTGACGACTGCCGACTTCCTGGAATGGGGCTGGCGCTATCCGTTCTTCTGCGCCTTCATGGTCAACGTCGTGGCGCTTTTCGCCCGGCTTCGCCTGGTCGCCACGCCGGAATTCGGCGCGTTGCTGGAGCGTCATGAGCTGGAGCCGGTCAAGATGACGGAGCTTTTGCGCGTGCATGGCCGTGACGTGCTGATCGGCGCCTTCGTGCCGCTGGCAAGCTTCGCGACCTTCCATCTGGTTACCGTCTTCCCGCTGAGCTGGATGACGCTCTACAGCGACCAATCGCCCGGGTCGTTCCTGCTGGTGGAATTCGTCGGCGCGATCTGCGGCATTGTTGCGATCATCTGTTCCGGCCTGCTGGCCGATCGCATCGGCCGGCGCAACCAGTTGGCCGTCGGTGCGGTGCTGATCGCCTGTTTCGCCTTCGTCGCGCCCTGGCTGCTGGACGGCGGCAGCACCGGCCGCCACATCTACGTGGTTCTCGGCTTCACGCTGCTTGGCCTTTCCTTTGGCCAGGCCGCCGGCGCGAGCGCCTCACGCTTCAGCCGGAACTATCGCTACAGCGGTTCGGCCCTGACCTCGGATCTCTCCTGGCTGATCGGCGCTGGCTTTGCACCCTTCGTGGCGCTCAGCCTCTCCAGCCAGTTCGGCCTGGTCTACACTAGCCTCTATCTGCTCTCCGGCGTCGTCTGCACGCTTGTCGCGATCTTCTTCAGCAAGACGCTTGAAACGCGCGACACCTGATCGGACCTTCGGGGTATCAAAAGGCCGCGATGCGAAAGCGTCGCGGCCTTTTGCGTGTTGCGGCACAAGCATCCACGCTGCTGGAAAATCCGGCGAAATCTTGACTCTCCTTTCAAGCTTTTGTGATACAAACGGGCGTGCGGAAACTTGAAAAGAATAGTCAGGAAAAATATAGGCTATCGCACCACCGTCAAAGACGGGGTTTTCAAGCGAGAGGACGCCCATGACTTTTTCCTTTACCCATCTTACCAGCGCGCTGGCGCTTGCCGCGGGCCTTGCAGTCGCTCCGCTGATGGCAAATGCCGCCGAATCCGAAGGCATCGTCGTCTACAATGCCCAGCATGAGACGCTGACCCAGGCCTGGGCGGATGGCTTTACCAAGGAAACCGGCATCAAGGTGACGATCCGCAACGGCAGCGACATGCAGTTCGCCAACCAGATCGTCGAGGAAGGTGCCGCGTCCCCCGCCGACGTCTATCTGACGGAAAATTCTCCGGGCATGACCCTGGTCGACGCCAACAAGCTCTTCGCCCCTGTCGATGCTGACACGCTGGCGCAGGTGCCGGAAAACTTCAAGGCGGTCGATGGCAACTGGGTCGGCGTCGCCGCCCGCTCGACGGTTTTCGCCTATGACAAGACCAAGCTGAAGGAAGCCGATCTGCCGAAGTCGCTGCTCGACCTCGCCGATCCCAAGTGGAAGGGCCGCTGGGGCGCGTCGCCGGCCGGTGCCGATTTCCAGGCGATCGTCAGCGCGCTTCTCGAGCTGAAGGGCGAGGACGCCACCAAGTCCTGGCTGAAGGCGATGAAGGAAAACGCCACCCCTTACAAGGGCAACAGCGTTGCCATGAAGGCCGTTAACGCCGGTGAAATCGAGGGTGCGGTCATCTATCACTATTACTGGTTCGGCGATCAGGCCAAGACCGGTGAAAACAGCAAGAACGTCCTCCTGCATTACTTCAAGAACCAGGATCCGGGCGCTTTCGTCAGCATTTCCGGCGGCGGTGTTCTCGCCTCCAGCCAGCACCAGAAGGAAGCCCAGGCATTCCTGAAGTGGATCACCGGCAAGGGCGGCCAGGCCGTTCTGCGCGACGGCGATTCCTATGAATATGCTGTCGGCAACGGTGCCGAATCCAATCCGAAGCTGGTGCCGATCAAGGATCTGCAGGCCCCGAAGGTCGAGCCTTCCAAGCTGAACAGCAAGAAGGTCACCGATCTGATGACGGAAGCCGGACTGATCTAAGCTCTTGCATCACTGTCGCATGCCCTGCTAGGGGCATGCGGATGGTCTTTTGGCCAATTCGATCCCGGCAATCGCCTTAAACGGCGGTTGCCTTCCTGTTTCAGGGCGTGAAAGGCAGCTGAGACTTGCTGCAGAAGAACACATATGCCGCGCCGGCCGGTCGGGCCGCTGCCATGCGAGTGCCTCCGCTGACGGCTGCGTCTCGCGGCCGCGTTCCGCACGCTTCCGTTATCGCCCTTGCATCCGTCGTCGCTCTTCTGAGCCTGGTACCGCTCGGCTTCATCATCTGGATCACTGTCGACACCGGCTGGAACGAAGCCATCGCGCTTATCTTCCGCAATCGCGTCGGCGAATTGCTGGTCAATACCGTTCTTCTCGAAGTCTGCACCATCCCGCTTTGCATCCTGCTTGCCGTCACGCTCGCCTGGCTGACCGAGCGTACCGATATCCCCGGCGCACGCCTGTGGTCCTGGCTGGCGGTCGCGCCGCTTGCCGTGCCGGCTTTCGTGCACAGCTACGCCTGGGTCAGCCTGGTGCCCGGCATGCGCGGGCTGTCGAGCGGCGTGCTCGTGTCGGTGCTGGCCTATTATCCCTTCCTCTATCTGCCGGTGGCGGCAGCGCTGCGCCGCCTCGATCCGGCGATCGAAGATGCCGCCGCTTCGCTTGGCCTCAATCCCTGGCGCGTCTTCTTCCGGGCGATCCTGCCGCAGCTTCGCCTTGCCATCTGCGGCGGCTCGCTGCTGATCGGCCTGCACCTGCTGGCGGAATACGGTCTCTACGTGATGATCCGCTTCGATACGTTTTCGACCGCGATCGTCGATCAGTTCCAGTCCGCCTATAACAGCCCCGCTGCCAACATGCTCGGCGGCGTCCTCGTCTTTTGCTGTCTCTTGCTGCTCGGCATCGAAGTGCTGGTGCGCGGCAACGAGCGTTATGCCCGCGTCGGCTCCGGTGCCGCTCGTCCTGCGGATCGCCGCCGTCTCGGCTGGTTCGTCGTCCCGGCCGTCGCTCTTCCGGTGTTGGTGGCCGCGTTCACGCTCGGCGTACCTTTCGTGACGCTGGCGCGCTGGCTCTACCTGGGCGGCGCCGGCATCTGGCGGATGGAGACGGTCGGCAATGCGCTATTGCAGACCATCGGTCTGGCGATTGCCGGCGGACTGCTTGCCACCGTCGCCGCCATCCCGATGGCCTGGCTCTCGGTGCGCGCGCCCGGCCGGTTGCAGCGTATCCTCGAGGCCTGCCATTACTATGTTGGCTCGCTGCCGGGCGTCGTCGTCGCCCTGGCGCTGGTGTCGATCACGGTGCGGCTGATCCTGCCGCTCTACCAGACCTTCGCAACGCTGCTGCTTGCCTATGTCCTGTTGTTCCTGCCGCGCGCCATGGTGGGCTTGCGCGCCAGCATCGCCCAGGCCCCAGTCGAGCTCGAACGCGCCGCCATGGCGCTCGGGCGCACGCCGGCCCAAGCCGTGCGGCAGATCACCATGCGCCTTGCCGCTCCCGGCTTTGCCGCCAGCGTCGCGCTGGTTGCCCTCGGGATCACCAATGAACTGACGGCGACGCTGATGCTGTCGCCGAACGGTACGGTGACACTGGCGACGAAATTCTGGTCGTTGACCAGCGAGATCGATTATGTCTCCGCCGCGCCCTACGCCTTCATGATGGTGGTTCTGTCACTGCCGCTCACCCTTCTTCTCTACACGCAATCCAAGCGGACGGCGGGACAATGACCTTTCTGGCGATCAAGACCATCAGCAAGCGCTACGGACCGGTATGCGCGCTCGATACTATCGACCTCACTGTCGCTCCCGGCAGCCGCACCGCCATCGTCGGTCCGTCCGGCTCCGGCAAGACGACGCTGCTGCGCATCATCGCCGGCTTCGAGACCCCGGATGCCGGCCAGGTGACGCTGGAAGGCGAAACGCTGGCGGATGGTCCATCCGTCGTGCCCGCCCATCGTCGCGGCATCGGCATCGTCTCGCAGGATGGTGCGCTGTTTCCGCATCTGAGCGTGGCCGATAACATCAGCTTCGGCATGGAGCGCGGACGGCCGGATCGCGCCGAGCAGATCAATGCGCTCATCGACATGGTGGAGCTCGATCGCAACATGCTCGATCGCCGCCCGCATCAGCTCTCCGGTGGCCAGCAGCAGCGTGTGGCGCTTGCCCGCGCGCTTGGCCGTAAGCCACGGCTGATGCTGCTCGATGAACCCTTTTCCGCACTCGACACGGGCCTGCGCGAAAACATGCGCAAGGCCGTCGCCCGCGTCCTGCAAATCGCCGGCATCACGACGATCCTGGTGACGCATGATCAGGCCGAGGCGCTGTCCTTCGCCGATCAGGTCGCCGTTCTGCGCGATGGCAAGCTGGTGCAGGCCGGAACTCCGCAAACGCTCTACCTCCATCCTAGGGATCGCGAGACCGCCACCTTTCTCGGCGACGCCATCCTGCTGCCGGCAGACCTTGGCGATGGCTTTGCCAATTGCGCGCTGGGCCGTATTCCGACCGACACCAACGGTCGGCAGGGCCGCGCCGATATCATGCTGCGGCCGGAACAACTGCAACTGAGCGTCCTCGATGATGCCGGAGCGAGCGCCGCCTGCGTCGGCAAGGTTACCGACGTCGAATTCGGCGGTGCCGTCTGCACCGTGACGGTCGTCCTTTCCCAGGCCAATGGCGCCGAGACGCTGAACATCAAAAGCTCCGGCGTCGGCTTGCCCGAGATCGGCAGCATGGTCTCGGTGACCGTGCTTGGTAAAGCGCATGTCTTCGACAAGACTGGCGTCTGAGCTGCTTTTGGGTTGAAGCCGTCGGCGCTTTAGGGAAGATAAGGTGAGGCCGCCATCATGGCCGATGCCAAAGGAACCCCCATGTCTCTTCCCGATGAGATCTCCCAGGATCTCCCCTTTCTGACATCCCTCCGCCATAACCTGCACGCTCATCCGGAATTGGGGTTCGAGGAGGAGCGCACCAGCGGCATCGTCGCGACATTGCTGGAAGAAGCTGGCATCACGGTGCATCGCGGCCTCGGCAAGACCGGCGTCGTCGGCACGCTGCAGGTTGGTAACGGCACCCGTCGCATCGGCCTTCGCGCCGACATGGATGCGCTCGCCATGCCGGAAAAAGGCAACAAGCCCTATAAATCCACCATCCCCGGCAAGATGCATGCTTGCGGTCATGACGGCCACACGACGATGCTTTTGGGCGCTGCCCGGCAACTGGCGGCAACGCGCGGCTTTTCCGGCACCGTGCATTTCATCTTCCAGCCGGCCGAGGAAGGGCGCGGCGGCGCGAAGCGCATGGTCGAGGAAGGCCTCTTCGACCTTTTCCCCTGCGATGCCGTCTATGGCCTGCACAATATGCCGAGTCTCGATATCGATGAGATGGCCGTGGTCGAAGGGCCGCAGCTTGCCTCCTCGGATAGCTGGCGCATCACCTTTCGCGGCACCGGCACCCATGGCGCCAAGCCGCATCTCGGCAAGGACCCGATCACGGCGGCAGCGACATTCCTCTCCTCATTGCAGACCATCGTCGGCCGCGTCGTTGACCCGCTGCAGCCGGCCGTCGTCAGCGCCTGTTCGGTACAAGCGGGCGACCCCAAGGCCCTGAACGTCATCCCCGACACCGTCGAGATCGGCGGCACGGCGCGCGCCTATACACCGGAAGTCCGCGATCAGCTCGAACAGGAGATCGGCCGGCTGGCGCATGGCACGGCGGCGATGTACGGCATCGCGGTGGACTACCAGTTCGAGCGCCGCATCCCGCCGGTCGTAAATGATCCCGAGGCGACCGCGCGGGCGCTGAAAGCCGCGACTGCCATCTTCGGCGAAAAAGTTCTCACCCGCTTCCCGCCCTCCACCGCCGGCGACGATTTCGCCTTCTTCGGCCAGAATGCCCCGGGCTGCTACGTCTGGCTCGGCAACGGCCCCGCTGTAGACGGAGCGCTGCATCACAACACGGCTTACGATTTCAACGATGACGCCATTGCGTCGGGCGTGGCGTTCTGGACGACGTTGGTGGAGCAGGACCTGGGGGCTGACGCCTAAATCTTCCCAAGCACCGCCGTCTCCAACACTTGCCCCGTCACCACATCGGCAATCCCACGATCCGTCTGATGCGGTCCGACGTTACAGGCAAGTGTCGCGCCGAAGCACGCCTTGAAGACGAGATAGGGCGGTTGCCAGTCGACGATCTTGTCCATTGCTTCGCGCAGAACACTGAAGGTCAGGGCTGTCTCTTCAAGCGGTGCATCGCTCACCAGGCCGGAAAGCGGCAGCGGCAGCACGATCTGGACCTTGCCGTCGCTCACCACAGCCAGGCCTCCGCCTGCTGCGATGACGGCGTTGCCGGCGAGCGTCATGTCTCTGATATTGCCGCCGAAGACCGTCAGATTGTGGCTGTCATGCGAGACTGTGGTGCAGAGCGCGCCGCGCCATTCGCCCCAGCCGGTGAGGAAGCCTACGCGTGGGCGTCCATCCGCCTTGCTATGGCGATGGGCGACGGCGATCATGGTGGTCCCGGCCGGCGGCACGACATATCCGTCCGCCACCTCGGCTTCGATTTCGCCCCATTGCGTGAAGCGCGGCCGGTCGATCGTCGCAAGCCGCACGCGGTTGCCGCTGGCCGGTACGCGGAAGTCATCCTCAGTCAGCGGCTCGAGTTTGATCGAGTTCTGCAGCGGGGCTGTATCGAGAGGCGCGATGGTGCCCGCGATCTTGCCGGCCTTGGCGACGATCTCGCCGTTGGCGATCACTCGCTTCGCCTTGAAAGCCCGGAGGTCTTCGAATAGCACGATATCGGCACGGCGGCCGGCGGCGATCAGGCCGAGATCGTTGCGGCCGAGCCGCATGGCAGCGTTGAGCGTTGCCGCCCGGAGCGCCCATTCCGGCTTCAAGCCGTCGCGCACCAGCCGGCGGACGACATCATCGAGGCCGCCGTTGACATGCAGTTCGTCGGGGAAGACGTCGTCGGTGCAGAGCGTCACCGTCTGCGGCAGGAAGCCGAGATCGTTGATGACCTCGACGAATTCCCTCAGCAGATGGTCATGCGAGCCGCGCAGCTCGATGGTCAGGCCGGCGGAAAGCTTGGCGAGGAAATCGGCGCCGGAGGTCAGCTCGTGGTCGGAGGAGACACCGGCTGCCATGAAGGCACTGAGATCGGCACCTTCGAGACCACGGGCATGGCCGCAGACGAGCTTACCGGATTGCAGCCCGGCGTTGACTATGGCGCTGGCACGCGGATCGCCGTCGATAACGCCGCGCATGGTCATGACCTCGGCAACACCCCCGATCTCGGGCCAGGCCAGCATCTCGGCCATGGCGGAGGCATCGAAATCGGCGCCCGCCAGCTCCAGCCCGGGGGCGGAGGGCACGCAGGACGGTGCGAGCGGGATCACCCGCAACGGCAGCAGCCGGGTCGCCTCGACCGCCCAGCGCACGCCATCAAGGCCATGCACATTGCCGAACTCATGCGGATCCCAGACGATGGTCGTGACCCCGCGCGGCAACACCGCCTCGGCATAGAGGGCCGGTGTCACCATCGAGCTTTCGATGTGCATATGTGTGTCGATCAGGCCGGGCGAGAGGAAGCAGCCCGCGGCATCGATCGTCTCGGCGGCATTGGTGCGGCTACCCGGCGCGTGCACGCTTGCGATCAGCGGCCCGACGACGCCGATATCGGCGGCGCGGATCTGGCCGGTCACCATGTCGACCAAACGGCCGCCCGCGATGAGCAGATCAAAGGGCGCATCGCCGCGCGCAGCCGCAACCGCGCGGGCGCGCAGCTCAGGTGCGTTGAGGTCGCCGGGCTCGAGGGAATGCTGGATCATCGGCGTGCCTCATTGATCATGGCGTCGAATATGATGGCGCGAGCCCTGTCGGCATCGATCTCGGCGGCGAAATGGGCGTTGAATTCCGCATGCGATGCGCGCGTCTCGACGACGGTGCGCCCGCGTGTGTGCTGCCCCCACAGCTCGACATCGATCCGGGCATGCTGGAGCCTGGCGATATCGGGGGCGACGAAGATGGCGGCGGCAGTCGGATCGTAGACCGCCATGGCCGGACGGCCGCGGCTGATGGCGATGTTGACGTAGCCGCCGAGGAGATCGGCAAGCAGTTCGGCATTCTTGCCACCGGCCTGACGCACCCGTTCGACATCGTCGGGCCGCGCCAGCACCTTTCGGCAAATGTCGAGATCGATCATTCGAAGCGGCAGGCCATGGGCGAGCACGATGGCGAGCGCTTCCGGATCGGCAAAGGCGTTGAATTCGGCCGAGGCCGTGTGGTTGCCGGAGGTCACGCCGCCACCCATCCATGTCAGCTCGTCGATGCGGGCGGCAAGATCGGGCCGGGCGAGCGCCACCGCGGCGATATTGGTGAGCGGACCGAGTGCGAGGATCCGCTTCGGCCCCAAGCCGTCCGCCAGCCAGTCGCAAAGGGCGGCAAAGGCATCGCTGGAAGGAAGCGCATCCGCCGGCGGCAGGCTCTTGCCCTCGGTCGGTATGCCGCTTGAACCGAGAATGTTTTGCGCTGTTTCCAGCTTGCAGAGCACCGGCAGTTCGCGGCCGGTATGGATGGGGAATGTCCAGTCGAAGGCGGCTGCGGCGCTGGCGGCGTTGGCGCGTATCTGCGCGAGCGGTGCATTGCCGCTCACCAGCGAGACGCCGTCGATCGCAAGGCTCGAATGCGCGACCACCAGAATGGCGGCGATATCATCGAACCCCATGTCGGTATCGATCCAGATCCCCATGGCCGTGCCTGTCTGTTGAATTGAAAAGAGGGGGAGGCGCCATCGAAGGGACGCGCGACCGGGACCGCGCGCCGCCGTTCGTTCGCTCAAGCGAGTGCGTCGAGGATGCGGATCCAGGAGCGTATGCCCTTATGATAGGACCGCAGCTCATACTTCTCGTTCGGCGAATGGATGCGGTCGTCCGCAAGGCCAAAGCCGACCATCAGGGATTCCATGCCGAGCATCTTCTGGAAGTCGCCGACGATCGGGATCGAGCCGCCCATGCCAATGACGATCGCCGGTTTCGGCCACTCATTGGAAAGGGCGCTCTTCGCCTTGGTCAGTACCGGCGAATCGTAGGACAGGTGGATGGCCGGCGAAGCGCCATGTTCGTGGAATTCCACCGAGCAGTCGGCCGGCAACTTCGAGCGAACATAGGCACGGAAACTGTCACGGATCGCTGCCGGGTTCTGTTGCCCGACAAGGCGGAAGGAAACTTTCGCTGAAGCCTTGGCTGCGATCACCGTCTTGAAGCCGGCGCCGGTATAGCCGCCCCAGATGCCGTTGACCTCAGCTGTCGGCCGCGCCCAGGTGAGTTCCAGTACCGAGCGGCCCTTTTCTCCCGACGGGATCGACAGGCCGACCTCGCCGAGGAAATTCTGTGCCGAGCGGCCGAGCGTTTCCCAGGAAGCCTTGATGTTGGCGGGTGTCTCCTCCACGCCATCGTAGAAGCCGGGAAGCGTGATACGCCCGGTCTCGTCGTGCAGGCCGGCAAGGATATCGGAGAGGATATGGATCGGATTGGCCGCCGCGCCGCCGTAGAGGCCGGAATGCAGATCGCGGTCGGCAGCATTGATGGTGATTTCCTCGCCGACCAGACCGCGCAGGGCGGCCGCGATTGCCGGGGTGTCGCCGTCCCACATGCCGGTATCGCATACGAGCGCGTAGTCGGCCTTCAGCTCGGCGGCATTGGCTTCGAGGAAGGGCTTCAGCGACGGTGAGCCGGACTCCTCCTCACCCTCGAACAGGATGGTGATACGAACCGGCAGCTCACCCTGGATCTCCTTGTAGGCGCGAACGGCCTCGACGAAGGTCATCAACTGGCCCTTGTCGTCGGAGGTGCCGCGCCCGACCAGGATCTTCCGGCCGTCGCCCATGTCCTTGATGGCGGGGGCGAAGGGATCGCTCTCCCAAAGCTCGATCGGATCGACCGGCTGTACGTCGTAGTGACCGTAGAACAGCACATGCGGCGCATCGGCGCTGGCGGCATCATGATGGGCAACGACCATCGGGTGGCCGGGCGTATCGCGCACGGATGCCGTAAAGCCGAGCTTGATCAGATAGG
This sequence comes from Rhizobium rhizogenes NBRC 13257, assembly GCF_000696095.1. Lineage (GTDB taxonomy): Bacteria > Pseudomonadota > Alphaproteobacteria > Rhizobiales > Rhizobiaceae > Rhizobium > Rhizobium rhizogenes. The sequence goes on from NZ_BAYX01000008.1 coordinate 32,915, forward strand.
CGGTGAGCCATTCCGCTGCCTTGCGGCACTCCGGCTTGAAGGCGGGATCGGTCGAGATGGATTGGATGCGCAGCAGTTCGAACAGATTGTCGAGGCTGGACGGAAGGTTCTCATCGGCACGGTCGAGAACGGGCGATACATCGGTCATATCCGACTCCTTACATGGAAATTGCTGGGACGATAGACCAAAGCCCGGCCGGTTTCGAGGCGGGAAATCCGAAAATTTCGCAGTGCGATTGCCGCATGCGGAGGATGCGTTTCAGCATAAATAGTCGCCTATTTAATTTACGGTTATTTAGAGCATCGAAAATAAGCTCGATCGATAAAAGCAAATGGAGATGCTGAATGTTCTCTGTAATGGCATGCATTCGCGACGAGCACGACATCAGGTTGATTTTCGTCGCCGCCGCCATTTGCTTGATCGGCAGCCTGGCGACGATGCTGCTGTTTTCGCGGGCGCAGGAATGCCGATCGCAGCAGCGCAGCTATTGGGTGGTCGCTGCCGCCTTTGCCAGCGGGGTCAGCATATGGGCCACGCACTTCATTGCCATGCTGGCCTATGACGGCGGTCTGCCGATCAGCTACGGCCTTTCGCTCACGATCCTCTCCGTGGTCTTTGCCATCCTTGGTTCCTGGTTCGCCATTGCGGTTGCTTTCGAATGGGACAACACCATCTCTTTTGCCATCGGCGGCATGCTGATGGCACTTGGCATCGCCTCCATGCACTTCACCGGCATGCAGGCCATCCAGGCGCCAGCGATCCTTGCCCACGATCCGTCGCGGACATTGGCGGCAATTGCAGCCGGCGCTGCTTTGGGAGCACTCTCCTTCGTCGCCTTTTTCCGCATGGGCGGCCACCGGCGGATCGCGCTCGGCACGCTGCTTCTGGTGCTGGCGATCTGCGCCCTGCACTTTACCGCCATGAGCGGCGTTACGCTGACGCCGGACCCGACTGTGGAGGCGGCGACCCTTTCGATCGACCGTATCGTGCTGGCCGGCATAATCATGGCGGCATCGACGGGGCTGGTTCTGATTGCGCTTGGCGCTGCCTTCGTCGACCGCCATCTGACCGATTTGCGCGGTTTCGCCAATGCCTCGCTTGAGGGTATGCTGATCGTTCGCGACGGCCGCGTCATCGATGCCAATGAGCGGTTCGTCGCCATTTCGGGCTGGTCGTTGCAGCGGTTGATCGGTAAGTCGCCGGGGGATTTTCTCACGCTGGACGCCGCCATGCGCCCCGAGGAAGCCGCTTCGCTGGAAACCGCGCTCTTAAGTGAAAGCGGCAGGAGCATTCCCGTCGAGGTCGTCATCCGCACCATCATCTATCGCGGGCACGAATGCCGCGTGCTGGTCGTGCGGGATTTGACGGAGCGCCGGCAGGCGCAGCAGATGATCGAGCATCTGGCCCATCATGATACGCTGACGGATCTCCCCAATCGCGCGTTTTTCGACGAGCGCATCCGTCAGGCCTTGCAGATGGCAGAGCACAAGGGGACGGAGGCCGCCGTCTTCTGCCTCGACCTCGATCGGTTCAAGGCGATCAACGACGTTTTCGGTCATGCCGAAGGGGACCGTATCCTTTGCAAGGTCGCTGATATTCTTCGTCGTTCGGCCGAGGATAGCGACACGGTGGCAAGGCTCGGCGGCGATGAATTCGCGATCATTCAGCCGGGGCAATCGCAGCCGGAGGGTGCGCGCCGGCTGGCGGAGCGCATCCTGGCAGAATTCGCCGCGGAGATGGACACGGCGCGCGATCCGACTGCCGTCGGCGTCAGCCTGGGGATCGCCATCTATCCGCGGGATGGCCACAGCGCCGAGCAGCTCTATTGCAATGCCGATATCGCCCTCTACCGCGTCAAACATACCAGCCGTGGCTTCGCGTGCTTTTTCGATGCCGGTATGGACGAAACGGTCCGCACCCGCCGCCAGATCGAAAGCGACCTTCGTCAGGCGATCCTGCGCCGACAGCTCCATGTCGACTACCAGCCCATCCTCGACGCTCAAAACGGTCAGATCAGTGGCTATGAAGCCCTGTTGCGCTGGGATCATCCGGTGCGCGGCGTGATCGAGCCGGATACCTTTATCCCGATCGCCGAGGAGAGTGGATCGATCGTCCAGCTTGGCGAGTGGGTGCTGGAACAGGCCTGCATCGAGGCGGCGCGCTGGCACGACAAGGCCAGTATCGCCGTCAATGTTTCGCCGGTGCAATTCATGATTCCGACCTTGTACGATCAGGTGGCGCAGATCTTAGCAAGGACTGGTCTCGATCCGCATCGGCTGGAGCTCGAGATCACCGAAGCCGCCCTGATGCGCGACCGCGTTGTCGTGCTCTCAACCCTGCAGCGTCTGCACCGGTTGGGCGTTCGTGTCGTGATGGACGATTTCGGCACCGGCTATTCCTCGCTAAGCAACTTGCGCGCCTTTCCCTTCGACAAGATCAAGGTCGACCGCAGCTTCACCGGGGCGCTGGAACATGATCCGGCGGCCCGTTCCATCGTGCGCGCCATCATCGGGCTCGGTCATAGCCTGAACATGCCGGTGGTGACGGAAGGTGTGGAAACGGAGAGCCAGCGCCGTATCGTCGTAGAGGAGGGCTGCGCGCAACTTCAGGGCTTCCTACTGGGTAAGCCTGATATCGAGCCGAGCAGCAGGTTTTCCGCATCGGATAAGACGGTAGCCTGATTAGATATGTTTGGCGTTTTCCAGGATGCGTTTGACATATTCGAGCAGCAATTCGCGCTCGAAGGTGCGAAAACCTCTGAAGAGGTCCCTGTCGGCTGCGATCGCGGCCTCGACGGCTTCGGTTTGCATGGCGGTGGCCTTGCCGGTCAGGAAGATCAGCTGCGCGCGCTTGTCGGATGGATGCGGCCGGCGCTCCACCAACCCGTCGCGCTCCATGCGTGAGAGCGTATTGGCCATCGTCGCTTGTTCTATGTCGACGCGCTCCAGCAATTGCTTCTGCGTCAGCCCGTCTTCGGTCCATAATTCGAGCAGGATCGGGAACTGACCGGGAGAAAAGCCGAGCCGTGCCGCACGTTGTTGTAACGAGCGGGAAAATCCCTTTGCCATCTGATTGGCAAGGTAGGTCGCGGAGTCCGTCCGGTTAAATCCCATGATTGTAATTATGCCAGTATTCCGGGCCAAAACAATCGGCAATTCTCGGGCGGGGCCTGTCCGGAATCGGCGGAGTTGCAACGGTATTTCGAGCAGCGTTCCGCTGGGCTGTGCGAGCGGATCAAACAGAAAAGCCGCCATGGCCTGGAGGGGCGCCATGGCGGCTTAGAAAAGGAGGACAAAGGCCCGGAGAGGGGGATAGGCCTTTGTCCAAGTCTGACATGGCGGGGGACAGGCCGGTTGTCAGACCCTCGGCGTAATCAATCGCCGGTGAGTATGAAATGAGGTTCCAAATATGGTTTTTCAAGGGAATATGCAGTTTAGATTGATTAAAACTTGGTAACGTTTCAGTGAGAGATTTGGCCTGTCCGCGCGTTGTCTGATGGAACTTTATATGGACGTTGGAAGTGCACCACGCTATCCATGCTTCCATGAAAAAAGGTGATCATCTCTTCCTCGTCGACGGCTCCGGATTCATTTTCCGGGCCTTCCATGCCCTGCCGCCGCTGACGCGCAAGTCCGATGGAGTGCCGGTCGGCGCCGTCTCCGGTTTCTGCAACATGTTGTGGAAGCTTTTGACCTCGGCGCGCGATACGTCGGTCGGCGTGACGCCGACGCATTTCGCCGTCATCTTCGACTATTCCTCGAAGACATTCCGTAAGGATATCTACGACGCCTACAAGGCAAATCGCTCGGCGCCGCCGGAAGAGCTGATCCCGCAATTCGGGCTCATTCGCCAGGCAACCCGCGCCTTCAACCTGCCCTGTATCGAGACGGACGGTTTCGAGGCCGACGACATCATCGCCACCTATGCCCGCCAGGCCGAGGCAACCGGTGCCGACGTCACCATCATCTCCTCCGACAAGGACTTGATGCAGCTCGTTACCCCAATGGTCCACATGTATGACAGCATGAAGGACAAGCAGATCGGCATTCCCGACGTCATCGAGAAATGGGGCGTGCCGCCGGAAAAGATGATCGACCTGCAGGCCCTGACCGGCGATTCGGTCGACAACGTGCCCGGCATCCCCGGCATTGGCCCGAAGACGGCGGCGCAGCTTCTGGAGACGTTCGGCGATCTCGACACGCTGCTCGCCCGCGCCGGCGAGATCAAGCAGGAGAAGCGCCGCGAAAACATCATCGCCAACGCCGATCTGGCCCGGATTTCCCGGCAGTTGGTGACGCTCAGGACCGACGTACCGCTGGAACTGCCGCTCGACGCACTGGTGCTCGAGCCGCAGAACGGCCCGAAGCTGGTCGGCTTCCTGAAGGCTATGGAATTCACCTCGCTGACGCGCCGCGTCGCCGAGGCCTGCAATTGCGATCCGACGGCGATCGAACCATCTGACGTCAAGGTCGAGTGGGGCGACACCGCCCACGGCCCGGATCTCGATGTCGGAGACAGTGTCGAGCTCGTCGCCGGCGGCACCGTCGCGGCCGAGGGCGCTTCCGTTCCCGCGCCGGCGGTCAAGCCGCGCGTGGGTGTCGAGGGGCTGACCGAACCGGCCGACCTCACCAAGGCCCGCGCGGCAAGCTTCGCCACCGCACCGATCGACCATTCGAAATATGTCACCATCCGCGACGTCGCCACCCTCGACCAGTGGATCGCGGATGCGCGCGAAACCGGCATCGTGGCCTTCGACACAGAGACGACGTCGCTCGATGTCATGCAAGCCGAAATCGTCGGCTTTTCGCTGGCGATTGCCGATAACAAGAACGATCCTACGGGCGCTTCCATCCGCGCCGCCTATGTCCCGCTCAACCACAAGAATGGTGTCGGAGACCTGCTCGGTGGCGGACTTGCCGACAACCAGATCCCGCTGCGCGACGCGCTGCCGCGGCTGAAGGCGCTGCTGGAGGATACTTCCGTCCTCAAGATCGCGCAGAACCTGAAATACGACTACCTGCTGATGAAGCGCTATGGCATCGAGACCAAGGGCTTCGACGACACGATGCTGCTGTCCTACGTGCTCGACGGCGGCGCCAACGCCACGCATGGCATGGACAGCCTGTCGGAACGCTGGCTCGGCCATAAGCCGATCGCCTACAAGGACGTTGCCGGCAGCGGCAAGTCTAACATCACCTTCGACCTCGTCGATATCGACCGCGCCACAGCCTATGCCGCCGAGGATGCCGACGTGACGCTGCGCCTCTGGCTGGTGCTGAAGCCCCGACTGGCAGCAGAAAAACTCGCAACCGTCTATGAGCGCCTGGAGCGGCCGCTGGTGCCGGTGCTTGCCCATATGGAAGAGCGCGGCATCACCATCGACCGGCAAATCCTGTCGCGTCTCTCCGGCGAGCTGGCGCAGGGTGCGGCCCGGCTGGAGGACGAGATCTATACGCTCGCCGGCGAGCGTTTCAACATCGGTTCGCCCAAGCAGCTCGGCGATATCCTCTTCGGCAAGATGGGCCTTGCCGGAGGGAGCAAGACCAAGACCGGGCAGTGGTCGACCTCGGCGCAGGTGCTGGAAGACCTGGCGGCTGCCGGCTTCGAGCTGCCACGTAAGATCGTCGACTGGCGCCAGCTCACCAAGCTGAAATCCACCTATACCGACGCACTGCCGGGCTACGTCCACCCCGAGACCAAGCGCGTCCACACCTCCTATTCGCTGGCCTCGACCACGACCGGGCGCCTGTCCTCCTCTGAGCCGAACCTGCAGAACATTCCGGTCCGCACCGCTGAAGGCCGCAAGATCCGCACGGCTTTCATCTCGACGCCCGGCCACAAGCTGATCTCGGCCGACTACAGCCAGATCGAACTGCGTGTGCTGGCGCATGTTGCCAATATTCCGCAGCTCGAGCAGGCCTTCGCCGATGGCGTCGATATTCACGCCATGACGGCGTCGGAAATGTTTGGCGTGCCGATCGAGGGCATGCCGAGCGAAGTGCGCCGCCGCGCCAAGGCAATCAACTTCGGCATCATCTACGGCATTTCGGCCTTTGGCCTTGCCAATCAGCTGTCGATCGAGCGCTCGGAAGCCGGCGACTACATCAAGAAGTATTTCGAGCGCTTCCCCGGCATTCGCGACTATATGGAAAGCACCAAGGCGACGGCGCGTGACAAGGGCTATGTCGAAACCATCTTCGGCCGCCGCGTCCATTTCCCGGAAATCCGCTCCTCCAATCCCTCCGTGCGCGCCTTTAACGAGCGCGCTTCGATCAATGCCCCTATCCAGGGCTCGGCCGCCGACGTCATTCGCCGTGCGATGATCAAGATGGAGCCGGCGCTGGCCGATGCGGGTCTTGGCGATCGCGTTCGCATGCTGCTGCAGGTGCACGACGAATTGATCTTCGAAGTTGAGGACGCCGATGTCGAGCGCTCGACTCCGGTCATCGTCTCGGTCATGGAAAATGCCGCCATGCCGGCGGTGAACATGTCCGTGCCACTGAAGGTCGATGCGCGGGCGGCGAACAATTGGGATGAGGCGCACTGAGCGCCTTATCTCAAGCTGATTCCTATCGTCTTATAAGCGTTTCCAGCTCTGCGACGATCACACGGCCCGCCTCTTCCAGCGTGCCGCTATTGTCGATGTCGGCGACATCGTAGCTGCCCTGAACGGTGAGCGAGCCGCGCTCCAGCCGTTTCAGCACGTCCTCGCGGCTTTCTCGGCCGCGCGCTATCAGTCGCTCCGCCAATACTTCGCGCCGCGCCGTGACGTTGATGACCTTCAGCTTCGGAAATGCCGCCTGGAAACGATGGAGCACCGAACGGGAGCCATTGGCGACGACGAGGTGGCCGTTGGCGAGTTCGCCCTCGACATCACTAGGAATGCCATATTTCAGGCCGTGCGCCTCCCAGGAGACGGCGAAGGCGCCGTCCTGTTCCATGGCGTCGAAATCGGCGTCGGAGACGCTTCTGTGGTCTTCGTTACCAGCATCGCCATCGCGGGTGATGACGCGACGGACGAAATGAATGTCCGACCGGCCGGCGAAATGCCGGGCGGCGAGATTCATCAGCGTATCCTTGCCGGCGCCGCTCGGGCCGACGACCACGAGCATGATCCCGGCTGTGTTTGCCGAGAGGTCCTTAGTCGGCTCTGTCTTGGCGTCGAGCGTCATGCCACACGCCGCCCTTCCCGCCAGACCGAGCGCGTCACCGGCACGCCGTGATCGCGGCGGACGCGCACGATATCGGCACGAAGGCCCAGGGCGATACGGCCGCGATCGTTGAGGCTGACGGTCTTGGCCGGGGTGGCGGTGACCATGGCGATCGCCTGCGACAGCGAGATGCCCTCGACCTCGTCGGCGAGGATGAAGGGTGCATGCAGCAGGCTGAGCGGCACATAATCGGAGGAGAGCACGTCGAGCACGCCGAGTTCGGCGAGATCGCGGGCGGCGATGTTGCCCGAATGCGACTTGCCGCGCACGATGTTCGGTGCGCCCATCAACACGCTCATGCCGGCCCCATGCGATGCCTTCGCCGCATCGACGCTGGTCGGGAATTCCGCCAGCCGCACGCCGTAATTGATCGCCTCGTCGACATGGGCAAGCGTCGCGTCGTCATGGCTGGCAATGGTAATACCGCGCTCATTGCAGACCTTCGAGATGGCATCGCGGTGCGGCGTCGCGTATCGGGCCGATTCTGCCTGGCGCTTGGCGACAAAAACGGCAAAGGCCTCGTCGCTGAGACCGCGCTTCTTCTGGTAGTAGAAGATGTATTGGTCCATGGTCTGGAACTGGCGCTGGCCCGGAGCGTGGTCCATCAGCGAGACCAGGCGGACATAGGGGTCCTTCTCGAAATCCTGGAAGTGATCGAGAACGTTGTCGGAGGAGACCTCGCAGCGCAGGTGGATCAGGTGGTCGGCGCGCAGCCGGTCTTCGCGCTGTGCCGCCTGGATGGCGTCGGCCATGTCGCGCATCTCGCCCTTTTCGAAACCGCCGTCTTCGTCGGAGCCCATGCGCAGGCAGTCGAAGACGGTGGTGATGCCCGAGGTGACGATCTGGGCGTCATGTGCCTGGATGGCGGCCGTCTTGTTCCAACGCACGCCGGGGCGCGGCGAATAATGAGCTTCCAGATGGTCCGTATGCAGCTCGACCAGACCGGGGATCAGATAATCGCCCTCGAAATCCTCGCCGATACCGGACCTGCCGTCGGAAATATCGGCGATCCGCCCGTCGCGGATCAGCACGGAGCCCTCGAGGATCTTGTCTTCGAGGACGATGCGGGCATTGGAGAGGACGGTTTCTTTGGTCATGTCAGGTCTTTCATTTTTGGGCGTCGGCAAGCGGCAGCCAGGAACGGACGGTAAAGGGTGCGCCGCGCTCTTCTTCGACGAAGACGGCGAGGCCGGAAATATCGAGCGGCTTGCCGGTATGGTCGGCGAAACGATCGCGCAGCAGGTCATGGATGCCGGCCTGTTGCTCTGTCGCGACCTTGCCGGTCAGTGTCATATGGAAGCGGAACTCGTCGTTCACGTAAGGATAGCCCCAGCGCAGCAGGTTTGCACGCTCCGCCTCGCTCAATCCCTCCGGCTTGCGCCGCGCGATATCGGCTTCGGAAAGGGCGGCGCGGAACGGCTCGAAGGTCTTGACGACTTGAGCGGCGAAATCCTGAAGCGGCTGATAGACGGCTCCCGGAACGAGCGCGAAGAACTGGCCGAGCTGGCCGAGCACAAGCTCAGGAATGGCAAAGGCCGGCGTGCGCGCGGCGAAATCGGCGGCCACATCGAGAAGATCGCGCTCCGTGACCGAGCTTGCCAGCTCGAAGGGCGCCTTCAGCGTGGCGTGAAATCCGTAACGGCGCGGGTCGGCGGTGACCTCGGCATGGTTCTCGGGCACGACGCCGATCGCCTTGTCGGAAAAGATTTCATTCGAAAAGGCATCGCGGCCGAGCCATCGGGCGGCGAGCGCCGTCAGGGGATCGGCTTTTGGCGGCGTAAAATAGAGAGCGTAGCGCAAGGCTATATTCCTTGGAAAAATCGGCTGCGCGAGACACTGTTGGGTGATTTGCGCCAAACCGCAAGAGAGGCCAGATGGTATCGAATCGAATCCGGCTAAACCCGGTGCGCCCGATCTTATCCTGCCCGGGCTTCCGCTAAAGGATTCCCGTGACAAAATGATGATGCGATACGGTTTTTTGTTGTCTTTTTTACCTGTTTTGCGTGCCCATCAGGCGTGTCCGCAGCGCGCTGGAGGCGGTGTCGAACAGAAAGACGACGATCAGGATCAGCAGCACCATATAGGCGACGTTTTCCCAATTGGCGTTGGTACGCATGGCTTCCCATAGCTTCAGGCCGATGCCGCCGGCGCCGACCGCGCCGATGATGGTGGCGCCACGCACGTTGGATTCCCATTGATAGAGCGTCTGGCTGACGATGACGGGAACGATCTGCGGCATGATGCCGTAGCGATGCACGAGGATGGTCGACGAACCGGTGGACTTCACGCCTTCGCGCGGCTTGTTGTCGATATTCTCGAGACCCTCGGAGTAGAGCTTGCCGAGCGTGCCGGTCTCGGTGAGGAAAATTGCGCCGCTGCCGGCAAGCGGTCCGGGGCCGAAGGCGCGGGTCAGGAACAGCGCCCAGATCAGCATGTCGACCGAGCGCAGGAAGTCGAAGAAGCGTTTCAGCACCTGATTGAGCAGCCGGTTCGGCGTGATGTTACGCGCCGCCAGGAAGGCCAGCGGAAAGCCGACGACTGAGCCGAGCAGCGTGCCGAGGAAGGCCATGACGATGGTCTGGAACAGCTTGGACCAGACATCACCGTGCTGCCAGGCGGCATTGTTCCAGACATTGTCGAAGGCGAGCGAAAGGTTCGATTCATCGGGATTGAGCCGGGGACCGGAGACGATCAGGCTGATGACTTCGCCCGCAGGCTTGTCGAAGAAGGGCGAATGCGTGTCGAAGACGAAATTCGCCCAGCCGATGAAGCGCTTGCGGATTTTCACGCGGTCCGTGGAGATGCTGACATTGCCGGCAAAACCCATGTCCACGAGGATATTATCGTCATAGACCGTCATCCAGGCGGGAACCGGCTCCGAGCCGATCACCTTTGGCACGTCGCCGGTGATGTCGATCGGGATAGTGACACCATGCGCGGTGAGGATCGCCTGTGTCTTGGTGATCGTCACGGTGCGGCTGGTGCCGCTGACCGAGACTGTCAGGCTGCCGTCGGGGTTGTTTGTCACCCAATCCGGGTGCGGATTATCACCCAGCGGCGAAAAGCGCGGATATTTGATGCTGATCGTGTCGCCGGAAATGCGGAATTCCGGCTGTACGTCGTAGCTGACCCATTCGCTCAGATAGATGCCGACGCGCTCCCAGTGGGCCTCAGTGATGACTTTCGGCAGGTCGAAGAACCAGACGGCGTAGAAGCCGTAGAGGATCACGCCGATGAAGACCATCAGGGCGCCAAAGCGCTGGCGAAAGGATCGGTGCAGGATCTCCGGGTAGCGTGCTTCGATATCCTGCATGCGGCTGGCGTCGATAACGGACATGGGCGACCTCAATGCTGCAGAAGGAAGGCATGTTCGCCGACGAGACGGCGACGGAGCCATGCGGAAAACTGATCGACGGCGATGATGGTGATGAAGAGCAGCAGCACGAGCGCCACCGTCTTGGCGCCGAAGCCGCGCGAGATAGACAGCTTCAGCTCCTCGCCGATGCCGCCGCCGCCGACGGCGCCGATGATGGTCGAGGCGCGGACGTTGATTTCCAGGCGCAGCAGCGCATAGGACATGAAATTCGGCATCACCTGCGGCAGGGCGCCGAAGCGGACGCGCTCCGTCCAGCTGGCGCCGACCGCTTTCATGCCCTCATCCGGCTTCATGTCGATATTTTCGACGACTTCGTAGAAGAGCTTGCCGAGCGCGCCGATCGTGTGCAGGCCGACGGCGATGATGGCGGCGATCGGGCCGATCGACAGGATCGCCGAAAACAGCCCGGCAATGACGATCTCGGGGAAGGCGCGCAGGAATTCCATGACGCGCTTCGTCACCAGCCGCACAGGATTGGACGGCGACATGTTGCGGGCGGCAAAGAAGCTGAGAGGCAGGGCGACGATGAAACCGATGATGGTCGATACCAGCGCCACGTTGATCGTGATGATCATCAGCTCGAAATATTCGGGAATGTAGAAATTGCCCCAGACATAGACGCGGCCGAGGGGAAAATTGAATTCTTCGCCGCCAACGCCGTTTGCGCCGTTCGAGCTCGCAAGATCGAAGAGTGCGCGATAGACGTCGGCCCAATCCTTGGGGATCAGCCAGCTCAGGAAATCGAAGAGATGCGGCAGGCGGTCGAAGAAATGGCCGGCATTGCTCTCGTCAGCGAAGCGGACGGAGCTGACGAAGGCGATGATCAGGATCGCGAGCCCGAGCCCGGTATAGAGACGGCGCCGGGCCACCATGCGGCTCCAGGCATCGCCGATCTCCTTGGCGCTGTGGGGCGCGCTCTGCATCTGTGGCTGGGCATCGGCAATCGTCATGAAAAATACCGCCTTGAAAAATAGCAAAGAGGCGGCCGTTGCCGGCCGCCTCGCAGTCAGGACGAAGATCAGCCGCCGATGGCAGCTTTGCGAACTTCGATAACGGCGTTGTAGAAGTCCGGCTTGACCTTGACGTAGCCTTTGAAGTCGCCGCCTTCGATGGCGTTGAAGCACTTGGCGTCGGCGGTCGGGAGCTTCAGGAAGAAGTCAGTCAGCTTGGTCTGCCATTCGGCGCCGAGCGCGTTGCGAACGACGAGCGGGCCGTTCGGGATCAGCGGCGAACGCCAGACTTCGACGAGCTTGTTCGGGTCGACGGCGCCCTTGTCGACTTCCTTGCGGAAGGTGCCGGAGGTGTAGCCGTCCTTGAAGTCGCCGAGGCCCGAGGAGTCGTCGACAGCGACGTCGACCTTGCCGTCATAGGCGGCGAGCAGGTTGTTCTCGTGACCGCCGTTGAACTGGGTCGAGGCGAAGAACTTGTCGTTCGGCATGCCGGTGTCCTTCGGGATCTGCGTCAGCGGAACGAGATAGCCCGAGGTGGAGTCCGGATCGGCGTAGCCGAGCTTCTTGCCCTTGGCGTCCTTGATGCTCTTGATGCCGGAGGACTTGAGCGCGAGACCGATCGAGTAGTAGCCGGTCGAGCCGTCAGCCTGCTGCGTGGTCAGGATCGGGGTGACGGCCTTCGGGTCCTTGATGGCGACGGCTGCATAGCCGGAAGCGCCGAGTTCGGCGAAGTCGAGTGTGCCGCCGAGCAGGCCCTGGATAACGCCGTCATAGTCGGCGGCCGGGAACAGCGATACCTTCTCGAAGCCGAATTCCTTCTTCAGGTGATCGGAGAGGCAGGCATAGTTGCGCAGGCGGTCGGCTTCGTTTTCGCCACCGAGAATACCGACGCGGAATTCCTTGAGGTCCTGAGCGGCAGCGCCGCCAGCAAGCGCGAGAAGCGCCGTGGCTGCAAGAAGGGTCTTCTTCAACATGGGTTCGTCTCCTGGTTAACCGGTGTGTCCCCGGATGTCTTCGGTCTGAAAAAATGCGCCCTTGACGCGGGCTCTCGATCGCGGCCGGCTCCCTCTCAGGGACCGGCCAGTGCCAGCGGTTGCGGGCCGGCGGATGCATGTGCCGCGGCTTGCACGGCCTGATCGGGAATGTTGATGGCGGTCGACGTCATCGTCTCGTCGACACCGGCGCCATCCTTGTCGGTGCCGTAGATTTCCTTGACGGCTGCGGCCGTCAGGTCGGACGGCTTGCCGTCGAAGACGACACGGCCGGCGGCCATGCCGACGATGCGTTCGCAATAGTTGCGGGCCGTATCCAGCGTATGCAGGTTGGTGATGACGGTGATGCCTTCGCGCTCGTTGATGTCGCGCAAAGCGTCCATGACGATCTTGGCGTTGAGCGGATCGAGCGAGGCGATCGGCTCGTCGGCGAGCATCATCTTCGGCTGCTGCATCAGCGCGCGGCAGATGGCGACGCGCTGCTGCTGGCCGCCCGACAGCGTGCCGGCCATCTGCAAGGCGGTCTGCTCGATGCCGAGGCGCTCGAGTGCCGCGATCGCTTCGATGCGCTCTTCGCGGGTGAAGACCGAGAGAAGGCTCATGACGGTCGAGCGCTGGTTGAGGCGGCCGAGCATGACGTTGGTCAAGACGTCGAGGCGCGGGACCAGGTTGAACTGCTGGAAGATCATGGCGCAGTCGCGCTGCCAGTTGCGCAGCGCCCGGCCACTCAGCTTGGAAACCTCGGTGCCGGCGAAATGGATCGAGCCGGAAGTCGGGTCGGCGAGGCGGTTGATCATGCGCAGCAGCGTGGACTTGCCGGCGCCCGAGCGGCCGATGACGCCAACCATCTGTCCTTGCGGAATGTCCAACGTCACGGAATCGACAGCGAGCTTGTTTCCGAACCGGCGCGAGACATTCTTGAGCTCGAACATGAAGCTTTCCCTTTCGCCGCTGCTTTGGTCCGCAGCTGGCATTGACGTCGCGCTACTAACTATGAATAGGCACAGGTGCCTTGGCTCAAAACGGAATTTCGAGCGGCTGTGCGCCAAGTATAGGCAACGCATTATCGCCGCTTCATGAAGCTCCGATGTCAGATTTGTGTAAGTGTTGTTACAATCCCCCGCTATTGGTGCGGTGGGATGATTCAGTGGAGCCGCATTAGTTGCTGTCGGCGTCAAATAAACCCGTTGGGAGACCATCCATGCTGCGGACGTTCTTCTCCCGCCTGTATTCCTCGATACCATCGGGACCCTTGGCCTTGGCCCATTGATCGAGGCTCGGCCTTTCGCCTTCATAGGAAAAGAGCGGCACGCCGAAGCCGCAGGAGGTCTGGACGAGGTCTATATCCAGCCAGACGATCTGGCGGGCACCGAGCGGTTCGTCGCCGGCATAATGGGTATGCAGCAATTCCCGGTATTCAGCCGATGTCCGGTGAATGATCCGGCCGTGCCCGTAGAGGCGCAGGATCATCGGCGGCCCGGCGACGGCGCAGAACATGATGGTCAGCCGTCCATCGGCCTTCATATGCGCCGAGGTCTCGTTGCCGCTGCCGGTGCGGTCGAGATAGATGGCGGTATTGGGTGAGATGATGCGCAGGCACAGCGTCTCGCGGGGCGAAACGTTGACGCGGGACGTCCCGGTCGCAGATGCCGTAAAGAAGATATGTTGCCGGGCAATGAAATCGTTCAGCCGGTCATCGATGCTTTCGAACTGTTTTGCCATGAAGGCGTCTCCCTCGAATATCTGGTCTCAAAGGGTCGCCAGACGCTGGATCCTCAGTCGGCCGGCGCAAGCCCCGTATCGGCGAAAAACGTCCTCATGCGCCGTAGCGGATCAAAAAATCCTCGGCGGAAAGGGCGCGGAAGTCGGTCAGCGCCGTGCGCAGAGTGGCGTGATCCCAGTCCCACCAGGCAAGCTTGTCCATCCGCGCGCCGACCTCGGCGGTGAAACGCTCGCGGATGAGCTTGGCCGGTACGCCACCGACGATCGTATAGGGGGCGACATCCTTGGAAACGACGGCACCGGCGCCGATGACGGCACCATTGCCGACCGCAACACCAGGCAGGATGGTGGCGCCGTGGCCGATCCAGACGTCATGACCGATCACGACGCGGTTCTCGCGCCGCCAGGTGAAGAAATCCGTCTCCATATCGGCATCCGGCCAATAATCGGCGGCGCGATAGGTGAAGTGATGCAGCGTCGCCCGCCATGTCGGATGGTTGGTGGCGTTGATGCGGACGCTGGCGGCGATGTTGACGAACTTGCCGATCGTCGCGCACCAGACGGCGCCGTCCTGCATGATGTAAGAATAATCGCCGATCTCGACTTCGTCGATACGGCAACGCTCCGAGACCTCGGTGTAGCGGCCGAACGTCGAGTTCTTGACCGTTGCTGTCGGGCTGATGAAGGGCGATTCGCCCAGTTGGCGGCTCATGCGGCGGACTTTCTGGGTGAGAAGCGGGAGACGTCGAGAATCCGGCTACCGACCGCTTCGCGCACTTCCTCGTCGTGGAAGATGCCGAGCAGGGCGACGCCGGCCTTTTTCTTCTCCTCGATCATCGAGACCACGACGGCGCGGTTCCGGGCATCGAGGGAGGCCGTCGGCTCGTCGAGCAGCAGGATGGCGTGGTCGGTGATGAAGCCGCGGGCGATATTGACGCGCTGCTGCTCGCCACCGGAGAAGGTGGCGGGCGGCAACTGCCAGAGCTCTTGCGGCAGGTTGAGCTGGGCGAGCAGGGCGCCGGCCCTTTGCCGGGCATCCGCCAGTACCACGCCGCGCGCCAGAAGCGGCTCGGCGACGACATCGATGGCGGCCACGCGCGGCACGGTGCGCAGGAACTGGCTGACATAGCCCATGGTATGGCGGCGAACCTCGAGCACGGTGCGCGGATCGGCGGTGGCGAGATCGGTGATCCTGTCCTTGTGCGCCACCAGGATCTGACCGGCGTCGACGGCATAGTTGCCGTAGATCATCTTCAAGAGCGAGCTCTTGCCGATGCCGGAGGGGCCACCGAGCACGACGCATTCGCCGGCTGCGACCGAGAAGGAGACATCGGCGACGACAGGCAGGCGAATGCCGTCGCGCAGATGCATGGTGAAGCTCTTGAAGACTTCGGAAACGACGAGGGGGGTTGCCATGATCTTATTTCCTCAGACCTGCAGGATCGAAGAGACGAGCAGCTGCGTGTAGGGTTCGCGCGGATCGTCGAGCACGCGGTCGGTCAGACCATGTTCGATGACGTATCCGTCCTTCATCACCATCATGCGGTGCGACAGCAGGCGGGCGACGGCGAGGTCGTGGGTGACGATGATCGCCGACAGGCCGAGATCGTTGACGAGGCCACGCACGAGGTCGAGCAGGCGTGCCTGCACCGAGACGTCGAGGCCGCCGGTCGGCTCGTCCATGAATACCAGGCGCGGGCCGGTCACCAGATTGCGGGCGATCTGCAGGCGCTGGCGCATGCCGCCGGAAAAGGCGCGCGGCTGGTCGTCGATGCGGTCGGCATCGATTTCGACGCGTTCCAGCCAGTCGACCGCCGTGGCGCGGATATTGCCGTAGTGACGGTTGCCGATCGCCATCAGCCGCTCGCCGACATTGGCGCCGGCCGAGACCGTCATGCGCAACCCGTCGGCGGGGTTCTGGTGGACGAAGCCCCAGTCGGTACGCATCAGAAAGCGACGCTCCGCCTCGTTCATGCGGAAGAGGTCGCGATAGGTCTCGTCGCGCATGTGGTATTCGACGCTGCCGGTGGTCGGCAGCAGCCGCGTCGAGATGCAGTTGAGCAAGGTGGTCTTGCCCGAGCCGCTCTCGCCGACGATGGCCAGGACTTCGCCGGGCCAGAGATCGAAGGAGACGTCACGGCATCCGATGCGACTGCCGTAGAATTTCGAGATGTCCTTGACCTTGAGGAGTGGTGTGTCGCTCATTCGGCGGCCTCCTGATTGGGTGCCGGCCCATTTGGCGCCAGCATCGGGCCGACATGGCCGTGGGCGCGGCGGTCTTCACAGAAATCGGTGTCGGAGCAGACGAACATCCGTCCGCCTTTGTCGTCGAGGATCACTTCGTCGAGATAGACCTGCTCGGCCCCGCAGAGCGCACAGGGCTTCTCGAAGCGCTGTACTTCGAAGGGGTGATCCTCGAAATCGAGGCTGACCACGTCGGTATAGGGCGGCACCGCATAGATGCGCTTCTCGCGGCCGGCGCCGAAGAGCTGCAGCGCATCCGACAGGTGCATTTTCGGATTGTCGAATTTCGGCGTCGGAGATGGGTCCATCACGTAGCGGCCGGCGACCTTGACCGGGTAGGCATATGTCGTGGCGATGCGGCCGTTGCGGGCGATGTCCTCGTAGAGCTTCACATGCATGAGGCCGTATTCCTCGAGTGCATGCATCTTGCGGGTCTCGGTCTCGCGCGGTTCCAGGAAGCGTAAGGGTTCCGGGATCGGCACCTGGTAGACCAGCACCTGGTTGGGGCCGAGCTTGGCTTCCGGGATGCGGTGGCGCGTCTGGATGATCGTCGCCTCTTCCGTGCGGGTGGTGACCGCGACATTGGCGACCTTCTGGAAGAAGGCGCGGATGGAGACGGCGTTGGTGGTGTCGTCGGCGCCCTGATCGATGACCTTCAGGACATCGTCCGGCCCGATGATCGCCGCGGTGAGCTGCACGCCGCCGGTGCCCCAGCCATAGGGCATCGGCATTTCGCGCGAGGCGAAGGGCACCTGATAGCCGGGAATGGCGATCGCCTTCAGGATGGCGCGGCGGATCATCCGCTTGGTCTGTTCGTCGAGATAGGCGAAGTTGTAGGTGGCGAGATCGGTCATTCGGCTGCCTCCGTCAGGGGATCCTTGCCGCCGTCGCGGGCGGCCTCGAAGTCGCGGCGCATGCGGCGCACCAGGTCGAGTTCGGCCTGGAAGTCGACATAGTGTGGCAGCTTCAGATGTTCGACGAAGCCGGTTGCCTGCACGTTGTCGGAATGGGAGATGACGAACTCCTCGTCCTGGGCGGGGGCGACGATATCCTCGCCGAGCTCGTCGGCGCGTAGCGCCCGGTCGACCAGCGACATGGCCATGGCCTTGCGCTCGCTCTGGCCGAAGACAAGGCCGTAGCCGCGGGTAAACTGCGGCGGCGCCTTGGCCGAGCCCTTGAACTGGTTGACCATCTGGCACTCGGTCACCTGGATGCTGCCCAGTGAGACGGCGAAACCGAGTTCCGGCACGTCGAGTTCGACCTCGACTTCTCCGATGCGGATTTCACCGGTGAAGGGATGGTTGCGGCCATAGCCGCGCTGGGTGGAATAGCCAAGCGCCAGAAGAAAACCCTCGTCGCCCCGGGCGAGCGCCTGCAGGCGCAGGTCGCGGGTCATCGGGAATTCCATCGGCTCGCGCGTCAGGTCGCCGGTTTCGTGATCGATCGGCATCTCGCCATCGCCCTCGATCAGCCCTTCTTCGGCCAGGATTTCGGAGACTCGCATGACGCGACCCTCTTCCGCCGACCGCTGCATCGGCTCGTCCACCGGCTCGTCGGTGAGCAGGCTCGGGTCGAGCAGGCGGTGGGTATAATCGAAGGTAGGGCCGAGAAGCTGGCCGCCCGGCAGGTCCTTGTAGGTAGCGGAGATGCGGCGTTCGATCTTCATCGCCGCCGTATCCAGCGGCTGGGAATAGCCGAAGCGCGGCAGCGTCGTGCGGTAGGCGCGCAGTAGGAAGATCGCCTCGATCATATCGCCGCGCGACTGGCGCACGGCAAGTGCTGCGAGCGTCCGGTCATAAAGCGAGGCTTCGGCCATGACGCGGTCGACGGCAAGCGCAAGCTGCGCGACGATCTGGTCGATGCCGAGCGCCGGCAGCGAGCGGTCGCCGCGGCGACGATCGGCGAGCAGCCGGTGAGCATTGGCGATGGCGGCTTCGCCGCCTTTTACGGCAACATACATGCGTCAGATCTCCGTCGCGATGATCTTGGTGGTGCGCGGCAGGCAAAGGAATTGCCGTCCGGCCGTCAGAACGAGGTCGACACCGCGCGGGAAGAGCGCGCGATTGTCGTTCCAGAAGCGCAGGAACGTGTCCGGCAGGCCGATGGGCGCAATCATGTTGATGTCGGCAATCCCAGGGCCGGAGAGCGCCAGTTCCTTGCCGCCTTCGAGGCTCGCGATTTCCAGCGCGATCGTCGTCGAGCGGTCGGGATATTCCTGGGTGCCGACATCGAACTGGTTGAGCGAAGCGAGCAGCACGCCGGCTTCGACGAAGGCAAAGCGGGCCTCGAGCTTTTCGGACGTCACCGGCGCGCCGGTGTGGAAGCCGAGCCATTCCGGCATGGTCGAGCGCGCAAGGCCGCCCGACATCCAGACCGATGTGTCATGGTCGCAAAGGGTGAGCGCAATGGCGCCGGCGGCGATGCCGAGGGGTGCGGGCGGTGCGATGTCGGAGACGACCGTTTGCAGGGTTCCCGGCCGCGCCATCGCGTCCATCATCATCTTGAAGACGCTCTGCGCGTCTAAGACCGGGTTGGTAAAGCCGCCGGTCAGGGCATCGTTGTCAGGGGTGATGGTGTTGGAAAGGGTCATCAGTCTTCTCCGCGGACCATGGTGAAGAAATCGACGCGGGTAGCGGCCGTCTCTTCGGCTCTTTGCCGATCCCGTCCGGCGATCCGCTCGGTGATCGGCAGCAGGATCGCCTTCTCGACGAAATCCTTGGTGGCCGGCTGATGCCAGAGCGCGTCGAAGATCGCCGCCAGCCGTACCTTCTCGCGGTCGGTGCCGAGCGCATGCGCGTGGCCGACCGTGCCGGAGGCGAGCCTGATGGTGGCGCGGGTTACGGTGACCTCGCCGAGATTGAAGGGTGCGCCGCCGCCGCCGATGCGCCCGCGCACCATGACGAGACCGGTTTCTGGCCCGCGCACGGGCTGGATAGCCGGCTTGTCGGACAGTGCTTCCCAGGCCGCATCGAGCTCGTCGCGCTCGGCCCGGGCCAGAAGGTCCGCCGTGCGCTTGCGTTCCCGGCGCTCCTGCGCAGCTACCTCTTGCCTCTGTGCTGAATTCATCGCGTCTTCCTCAAAATGTCTATTGATATAGACAACCATACAAGGTATGTTTTATATCTATTGGGGCGACGTGACAAGCGTATGACAGGACAAGCAAGAAATATGGCGGGGCAGAAGGTACAGAGACAGACGGGCGTGGCGCTCTGGCGGCAGATTGCCGACCGGATTCGCGCGTCGATCAATCAGGGCGATTTCGACGAGACCGGCATGGTGCCGCCGGAAACGGCGTTGGCGCTGCAATTCGGGGTGAACCGGCATACGGTGCGAAGCGCGCTGGCCGCTTTGGGGCAGGAAGGCATCGTTCGCGCCGTGCAGGGGCGGGGCACCCTGATCGAGCGCAAGGAACGCCTGAATTTCCCGATCTCGAAACGGACACGATTTTCTCAAGGGATCGGCGATCAGGCGCGCGAAGCGCGCAGCGTGCTGGTGGCGGCCAGCCGTGAAATTGCCAGTGCCGAGGTGGCCCGCTGGCTGAAGCTGACACCTGGCGCAGCCGTCGTCCGGCTGGAAACGATCGGCCGGGCCGACCATCGCCCGGTGTCGCGCGCCACGAGCTGGTTTCCCGCCGACCGCTTTGCCGATATCGCTGAGATCTATGGAACCACCGGCTCGATCACCAAGGCTTTCCGCGAACTCGGCGTCGCCGATTATGTTCGCGTCGTCACGGAAATCACCGCCACCCATGCGGAGGAAGGCGATCTCACCGACCTCGAACTCTCCCCCGGCGCCATCGTCATGAACACCAGGGCATTGAACGCCGATCTCGACGGCGTGCCGGTGCAGTACTCGATCTCACGCTTCGCCGCGGATCGGGTGCGGTTTACGATCGAGAATTGATCATAAAAAAAACCGGAGAGAACAAATCTCCCCGGCTCATTGATTGCAAGGCTAAAAGCGCGCTCAATGCGCGCCGGACATATCGCCGAGGACTTCCTTGGAAGCGACGGTGGAGTCGGCGTTGAGCTTGTAGACCATCGGCACGCCGGTCGCGAGGTTAAGCGCCAGGATCTGTTCCTTGGTCAGGCGGTCGAGCACCATGACCAGCGAGCGCAGCGAATTGCCGTGGGCGGCGACGAGCACCTTCTGGCCGGCGAGCACGCGCGGCAGGATTTCGGTGAGGTAATAAGGCCAGACGCGGGCGCCGGTGTCGCGCAGGCTTTCGCCGCCGGGCGGGGGCACGTCGTAAGAGCGGCGCCAGATATGCACCTGTTCCTCGCCCCATTTGGCGCGGGCGTCGTCCTTGTTGAGGCCGGAGAGATCGCCATAGTCACGTTCGTTCAGCGCCTGATCCTTAATGGTTTCCAAGCCGGGCTGACCGACTTCATCGAGAATGATCTTCAACGTGTGCTGGGCGCGGGTGAGCACCGAGGTGAAGGCGATGTCGTACTTGATGCCGTAATCGGCGAGCGCCTTGCCGCCGGTCTTGGCTTCTTCAACGCCCAGCGCCGTCAGGTCGGGATCCTTCCAACCGGTAAAGAGATTCTTCAAATTCCAGTCGCTCTGGCCGTGGCGAACGAGGACGAGAGTACCGCTCATAATGTCACTCCTTAATAGAGCAATTCCAGGAAAAGTGCGTAGCGGTTTTCCGTCCGGAATTGCGTAAGAACAAAAGGCTGGAGCGGTTCAGCAGTTCCGTGCTGAACCGCTCCAGTATCGGATCAACGTGTGGAAAGCCCGAGGACATCGAGCATGGAATAAAGACCGGGCTTCTTGTCGCGCGCCCAGAGAGCCGCTTGAAGCGCACCGCGGGCAAACAATGACCGGTCGCCGGCACTATGGGACAACGTCAGCCGCTCGCCTTCACCGGCAAAAATAACTGAGTGATCGCCGATGACGGCACCGCCGCGCAGCGTGGCAAAGCCGATCGAACCCGCCGGACGCGGGCCGGTATAGCCGTCGCGTACGCGCACGGAATGATCGCCGAGATCGATGCCACGCCCCTTGGCAGCGGCTTCACCCAGCAGCAGGGCGGTGCCCGATGGCGCGTCGACCTTGTGCTTATGGTGCATTTCCAGGACTTCGATGTCCCAATCGGCCGGCGGAAGCGCCCGCGCGGCCTGCTCGACAAGGACGCTCAAAAGGTTGATGCCGAGGCCCATATTGCCCGACTTGACGATGCGGGCGTGTCGGGCGGCAGCCTTGAACCTGGTCTCGTCTTCGGCAGAGCAGCCGGTGGTGCCGATGATGTGGACAATGCGCGCCTGGGCGGCGAGGTCGGCGAAGGTGACGCTGGTTGCCGGCGTGGTGAAGTCGATAACGCCGTCGGCATGCAGGAAGGCGGAAAGCGGATCGTCGGTGACGGGAATGCCGATCGGCCCCAGCCCGGCGATCTCGCCGGCATCCTTGCCGATGAAAGCCGAACCGGGACGCGCGACGGCGGCGTGTAGGGTCAGGCCCTCGGTGGCGTGGATGAGGCGGATCAGAGCCTGACCCATGCGGCCTGCCGCTCCCACCACCACCAGCTTCATCGCATCGTCGCTCATGTCGTCTCTATCGTCTTATTTGCGGGAATTGCCGGAAACGGCCGGCCGCTGAAGGTTGTTGAGGCGAGCGTAAAGGCCATTGTCGGCCTCCGCAAGCGTCTCGTGGTTGCCCTCTTCGACGACGCGCCCATTCTGCATGACAATGATCTTCTCGGCCCGGACCACCGTCGACAGGCGATGGGCGATGACGACGACCGTGCGGCCGCTCATGGCTTCGTCCAACGCCTTCTGTACGGCCGCTTCCGACTCCGTATCGAGCGCCGATGTGGCTTCATCCAAAAGGAGGATCGGCGCATTGCGCACCAGCGCGCGGGCAATCGACAGGCGCTGCCGCTGGCCGCCGGAAAGCGTCACGCCGTTTTCACCGACCGGGGTGTCGTAGCCCTGCGGTTGCGCCAGTATGAAGTCATGGGCGTAAGCGTGCCGGGCTGCTTCCTCGATTTCGGCATTCGTCGCTTCCGGACGGCCATAACGGATATTGTCGCGGATCGTGCCTTCGAAGAGGTAGGGCTGCTGCGACACATAGGCGAGGTGTTGGCGCAGCGACTGCTTGGTGACGTGGCTGATGTCCTGCCCGTCGATCAGGATGCTGCCGGCCTTCGGGTCGTAGAAGCGCGGAATGAGATTGATGACGGTGGACTTGCCGGCGCCGGAGGGGCCGACGAGCGCCGTCGTTTGTCCACCTTCGGCAGTGAAGCTCACGCCCGATAGAACGGTGTCGTCGCCATAGGCAAACTGTACGTCGCGAAATTCGATACGGGCATCGGTGACGACCAGCGGCTTGGCGTCCGGCAGATCGCGCTGGCGCGGCTCCATGTCGAGCAGTTCGTAGATCATCCGCGCGTTGACGACGGCGCGCTCGAGCTGCACTTGCAGCTTGGCAAGGCGGCGAGCCGGGTCGTAGGCCAGAAGCAGCGAAGTGACGAAAGAGAAGAAGGCGCCCGGAGGAACGTCGTGATAGATCGAGCGGTAGGCGGCATAGGCCAGTACGCTCGCGACCGCGAAACCGGCGAAACTTTCCGTCAGGGGTCCGTTGCGCTCCGACAGTCGGGCGATTCGGTTCTGCCGGTGTTCGGCTGCGGTGATCAGCTTATTGATCTTGCGATCCAGCTGCTCTTCCATCGTGAAGGCTTTGACGATGGAGATGCCCTGGATCGTCTCCTGCATCGCGCCCAGAACGTGGCTGTTCAGATTGACTGCCTCGCGCGTCGCCGAGCGAAGGCGCTTGGAGACATAGCGCAGGGCATAGAGCAGCGGCGGTGCCGCGATAAAGACGGCAAGGCTCAGCATCGGATCCTGCACCACCATGACGCCGAGCAGGGCGACAAAGGTCAGAAGGTCGCGTGCCGTCGAGGTGATCGTCAGGTTCATGACGTCGCGGATACCGGAGACGTTCTGGCTAACCCGCGCGGCGATCTGTGCCGACCGCGCCTCGTTGAAGAAGCCAACGGACAAGGTCATCAGATGCGCGTAGAGCCGGCGCTGGTAGCGCGCGATGATGTTATTGCCGATCTTGCTGAGAATGACCGACTGGAAATAGCCCGCGAAACCGCGCATCACGAAAGCGACGAAGATCGCGGAGCAAACGAGCCAGACGATATCGGCCCGGCGCTCGACGAAGGCCTGGTTGATGATCGTCTTCATGATGTAGGCGATAAATGCGGTCGAAAGCGCCACCAGGATCAGGCAAACGATGGCAATCGAATAACCCCAGAGGTGCTCACGGCCATTTTCGGCAATGATGCGCTTCAGGATACCGCTGATGGTCTCACTGTCGACGCTATTGTTTTTGGTATCGGGCGATTTCAAAAATCGGCTTCCTGTCTCAAACCAAGCGAGCCGCACATGGCACATGCTTTCGCGGCTCTATAAAGAGTTAGGACGGCTTTGGCTAGAGATGGCCTGCCGCACTGGTTAAGGGGCAAGCCATGGAGCCAAGATCATTATAAGGGAAGGAAGCCCCTTCAAAAAGGCTGCCTACGGCCCTGACCGGATCAACGCCGCCAGCGCCGTCCGTCCGTTGCCAGGCCGAAACTGGCCGGTGCGCGGGCATAGGCCGTGAGGCCTGAGAGTGCCGCCAGCGGATGGGTGACCACATGCGTCGGGATCGATTTCAAGAGCGCGGTATGCGGCGCCTTGTCTTCGAAGGCGGCGCGGAATTCCGGCTTCTGCAGCGCCGGCAGGATCTTTTGCGAGATGCCGCCGGTGATATAGACGCCACCCCGCGCCATGAAGACCAGCGCGATATCGCCGGCGACGCGACCGAGATAGGTGACGAACAACGTCAGGGTCTCTTCGGCCTGAATGTTGGTTTCAGCGAGCGCATGCGCCGTGATATCGGCCGGTTCCTTGAGGCTAGGCTCGATGCCGTCGGTCTTGCAGATGGCATGGTAGAGGTTCTGCAGGCCGCGGCCGCAGAGGACCTGCTCGGCGGAAATGCGGCCTTCGATCGTTTCGAGATGCGGCCAGATCCGCAGATCGCGCTCGCTGCGCGGTCCGAGGTCGATATGGCCGCCTTCGCCGGGCACGGGGATCCAGGCGTGCTGGGCATGAACGAGGCCGGCGACGCCGAGGCCGGTGCCCGGGCCGAGCACGGCGCGCGAGGCGACCATGCCTTCCGATATCTCGCCGATGGTGGCGCGATGCTCTTCGGAAATACCGGCGATCGCCAGCGCCTGCGCTTCGAAATCATTGATGATCAGCACATCTTCCATGCCGAGATTGGCGATCATCGTCTTCGGGCGGATCACCCAGTCGCAATTGGTCAGCGGAATTTCGTCGCCACGCACCGGGCCGGCCATGGCAAGGATCGCCGAGCGCGGCCGCACCGCCGACTTGGAAAGCGCTTCCTCGATCGCGTCGTCGATCGTCTTGAAATTGGCGGTTTGCACGATCGGAAAATGCGCCGGCTCGGAATGAGCATCGACGACAATGGAGAAACGCGCATTGGTACCGCCGATATCGCCGATCAGGATCGGAAAGGGCAGGGGGGCTTCGCTGTGATTGAGCTCGGGCATGGACAGGTCCGTGTCTGCCGCCTGAAGGCGGATTAATGGTTCAGTGTCTTGATCAGGCGTTCTGCGGTGGCTTCGTTAAGGGCCATCGGAATGTCGTAGAGAACGGCAAGCCGAGTCAACGCCTTGACATCGACATCGTGCGGCATGGGGGTGAGCGGATCGATGAAAAAGATGAGCATGTCGATATCGCCGGTGGCGATCATCGCGCCGATCTGCTGGTCGCCGCCGAGTGGGCCGCTTTTCAGGCGGGTGACCTTCAGGTCGGGGCAGGCATCCAGCACGCGGCCGCCGGTGGTGCCCGTGGCGACGATATGCCAATCGGCAAGCACATCCTGGTTGCGGCGTGCAAACTCCGCCATTGCATCCTTCTTCTGATCATGCGCGATCAGCGCGATGCATTTGCCGCCGGCCATGAAATTCCCACTCCGTCCCGGATTTTTAATCGATTTATCCGCCTTCTATACCAAGAGGCCGGGCTTTGAAAGGCCGGCCAATGTCAGATCAGATCTTGGCGCTTCACTGCTGCGGAATGCTGCCGGGCGGCGTGTTGCCCGTGCCGCTGCTCGAAACCGGCAGCGTGCCGGTCGCCGTCGTCGGGGCTGCCGCCTTGATGCCATAGGGGGCGTCCAGCACCGCCTGGCAGGCCTTGGGCAGGTCTGACACCATGACCTCGCGGGGCTTTACCGGCGGCTTGGTGCTGGGCTTCGGCTTGGCCCAGGGCTCGGGACCGAGCCACCAGGCAAGCGTCTTGTCGCAGCCGTCACCGGCGGTAACCGGGGCCTGCGGCGTACAGCCGACCGAGCCCGCCGGGCAGCTCAAGCGGATGTGGAAATGCGAGTCGTGGCCATATTCCGGGCGCAGCTTGCCGAGATTGGTGCGGTCGCCGGTCCAGCTGTCGCACATTTTCTTCTTGATCGCCGGATTGACGAAGATGCGCTGGACTTCGGGATAGCTGGCGGTGCGCATCAGGAGGCGGGCATGCGCCGGCGTCCAGACCCGGTCGTTGATGGTCAGGAACTTGTCCTTCGCCAGCATCGAGGTGAAGGGCAGGCTTTCGCGCTCGGCCGCCGTCAACGTCCGCGACGGCATCGGCGTCAGCCAGACGTCGGCGTCGAGGCCGATTTGATGCGAAGCATGGCCGTTAAACATCGGCCCGCCGCGCGGCTGCGCCATGTCACCGACCAGCAAGCCCGGCCAGCCGTCATATTTTGCCGCGTCGCGCGACAGGCGTTCGAGCAGCCCGATCATCTCCGGCCGGCCCCAGCGCCGGTTACGCGATGGGCGCATCGCCTGCCAGGTCGGTCCATCGGTCGGCAGCGCCACGGCGCCGGAGAGGCAGCCCTTGGCGTAAAAGCCGATCGATTGCGACTGCCCTGCTGTCGGCAGCGCCACCCCACCGAAGATCGCCTTGGCACTCCCGGGCGTCGGGCCGGCTTGCTGGGCCAGCGCATCGCCGGTAACGAGGCTAGCACCGATCGTCGTGGCGAGGGCTAGTTTGCTGACGGTGCTGATGGTTCGAACCAGGAGGGAAATCATGTGGTTCCTTGAGATGCTGCCGGCGTTGGCCGAAGTGATTTGCAACGAAATCTACCGCATAACCCCGAAAATCGGAATCGATTTTCCGGCTGCCCGTACCTCCAGTCTTCATTCCATTACCGGCGGCCGGCAGCAATCTCCCCCTGGAAATCGCGGGGTTTCCTTGGCCGGCCGGTTGACAGTGCCGGCATAGTCTGCGGAAAGTTCGACAGTCACAATGACCATGGTCTCGACCATCTGCCGCGCGAGTTGGGGAGTGCGCCGATGGTTGGGAACCGGAGCCTGGGTCTCGGGTCGGTTGAGACGAGCGTAGTGGTAGCTTGGGGATTGCAAAGGGGAATAAGGGGTGGGGACAAATAGCGGACAACCCGCGGAGACATCGACCGGCGAGCCGCAAATGCGGACACCCAAACGCCGGCGCGGTCATGATCGTGTGGCTGTGCTTTTGGAAGCGGCCGCGACGGTTTTCGTCGATAAGGGTTATGATGCCGCGACGATGACGGAGATTGCCGCAAAGGCGCATTCGTCGATCGGTTCGCTCTATCAATTTTTTCCGACCAAGCCGCTGCTTGCTGAAGCATTGCATATCGATCGGCTGGAGCGGCTGAAGGCGGTGTTTCAAGACATCGCGGAAAAGAGCGGCGGCCTTTCGGCTGCTGATAGCGGCGAGGCGATCTTCGACAGGCTCGCGGCCTTCATCGAGACGTTTCCCGAATATCCGGTGCTTGCCGCGCGCCGGGATATTCCGAGGGATCGCAAGCTGCGCTCGCGGGCGGAGGTGAAGGAACTGATTTCCTCCATCCTGCGACGCGCCGAGCCGCCGGTCACCGACGATGTCGCCCTGATGTCGGCGATCATTCTCGAATTGATCCGCATCGCCGTCATTGCCGCCAACGAGCCGGAAGCGGTTGAGGACCGGCGCCTTATCCGCGAATTGCGCCTGATGCTGCGCAAGCGCCTGGAGGAAGCCACGGCAAAAGCCTGATTTCGTCGGGTACTTATCGGCGGCCTCGCGAAGAGGTGAGCAATTCCGTCCTGTTTTTTGCCCTCATTTGCCTTATGCTTGATTCCATTCAAATCATCAGGGGATCATGAATGGCATTGTCGCGGTTGAAAGCAGGCTTGGTTGTTTCTCTTTTCTGCCTGCTGGCCCTGCCGGCGCCATCCAATGCCGATGAGTCGCAATTCCGCATCGGCACCGCCATTCTCGGCGACCTGAAATATCAGCCCGGCTTCAAACATTTCGACTACGTCAATCCGGATGCGCCGAAGGGTGGAGAGCTGAAGCAGTCGAGCATCGGCACGTTCGATACGTTCAATCCGGTCTTGTTCAAGGGCAATCCCGCCGACGGGATAGAGCTGATCTACGATACGCTGCTGAAGAAGGCCGATGATGAGGCCAATTCTTCCTATGGCCTGCTTGCCGAGGGCGTTTCCTATCCCGATGACGTTTCAAGCGCCACCTTCCGGCTGCGCGCTGAAGCGAAGTGGACCGATGGCACGCCGGTAACGCCCGAGGACGTCATCTTCAGCTTCGAGAAATTCAAGGAACTCAATCCGCAGGCGGCCAGCTACTACGGGCATGTCGTGAGCGCCGAGAAGACCGGCGAGCGCGATGTCACCTTTCACTTCGATGAAAAGGGCAACCGGGAGATGCCTTCGATCCTGGGCCAGCTTACCATTGTGCCGAAACATTGGTGGGAAGCAAAAGGCCCCGACGGCAAGCCGCGCGATATCACACGCACGACGCTTGAGCCGGTCATGGGGTCCGGACCCTACAGGATCGCATCAGTCCAGCCGGGTGCTTCGATCCGCTACGAACTGCGCGACGATTATTGGGGCAAGACCCTGCCGATCAACGTCGGCGAGAACAATTTCGGCGCGATTAACTATCTCTATTTTTCCGACTACGACGTTGCTTTCGAGGCGTTCCGAAGTGGCGTCATCGATTACTGGCAGGATAATTCGACAAGCCATTGGGTGACCGGCTACGATTTCCCGGCCGCCAAGGACGGTCGCATCAAGCGGGAGGAGCTACCCAACACGCTGCGCTCGGTCGGCATCATGCAGGCTCTGGTTCCCAATATGCGGCGTGAACAATTCAAGGACGAGCGCGTCCGTGAGGCGCTGAACTATGTTTACGATTTCGAGGAGCTGAACCGAACCCTTTCCTTCGGGAAGTTGACGCGGGTCGACAGCTTCTTTTTCGGCACCAAATTCGCCTCCTCTGGTCTTCCGCAAGGGGAGGAACTCAACGTTCTGAATAGTGTCAGGGACAAGATACCCGCAGAGGTCTTTACCTCGCCCTATGCCAACCCTGTCGGCGGCGATCCGCAGAAGACGCGCGATAATTTTCGCAAGGCTATTGGTTTGTTCAAGGAGGCGGGCTGGGTTCTCAAAGGCAACAAGATGGTGAACGCGCAGAGTGGCCAGCCGTTTTCGCTGGAACTCCTGCTGAACAATCCCTCGCTGGAAAGATCCGTGCTGCCCTATATACAGAACCTGAAGCGCATTGGCATCGATGCGAGCGTCAGGACCGTCGATCCCTCGCAGTATATTAACCGCATTCGCAGCTTCGACTATGACATGATCTGGGTCGTCTGGGCGCAGACGCTGAACCCTGGCAATGAGCAGGCCGAATTCTGGGGCTCCGCGTCCGCCGGCCGCCAAGGGTCCCGCAATTACGCTGGTATAGCCGACCCAGGCATCGACGCCCTCATCCAGAAGGTGATCTTCGCAAAAGACGTACCAGAAAAGGAAGCGACAACCAGGGCGCTCGACCGGGTGCTGCTCGCTCATCACTATGTTCTGCCGACCTTCTACGGGACGACGACCAGGATAGCCTATTGGGACAAATTCGATCATCCAGCGGAGCTACCCTATTACTCCATCGGCTTCCCCGATCTCTGGTGGTCGAAAAGCGTCGCAAAATGAGCGGCTCTTGCAATGGCGGGCGGGCTGGGCTCCAAATGCCCCATGCCGATTCGGCAATTTCTACGTGACATGACGACGCCGGGCTTTACGCGGCGGAAGGGAATAAGCGATTTGAACGACGGATGGATGAAGGCCGGGGCAGGCATGTTCCTCGATGAGGGAGTGACGGGCTGATGGGTGCCTATATCCTCAGACGTCTGCTGCTGATGATCCCGACCATTGTCGGCATCATGGCGATCTCCTTTACCATCGTGCAATTTGCGCCCGGCGGACCCGTCGAGCAGATGATCGCGCAACTGACCGGCCAGGCCGACAATGCCAGCGGCCGCCTCTCCGGCGGCGGGGATATGCTGGCCCAGCAGGCGACCGACGATGGCGGTTCGAAATATCGCGGCGCGCAGGGGCTCGATCCGGAGCTGATCGCCAAGCTCAACAAGCAGTTCGGCTTCGACAAGCCGCCGCTGGAGCGCTTCGGGCAGATGATGTGGAACTATATCCGCTTCGATTTCGGCGAGAGCTTCTTCCGCAATACCTCGGTGATCGATCTGATCGCCGAGAAGCTGCCGGTGTCGATCTCGCTCGGTATCTGGATCCTGATCTTTTCCTATGCCATCTCGATCCCGCTCGGCATCCGTAAGGCGATCCAGGATGGATCGACCTTCGATGTCTGGACTTCCGGCGTCATCATCGTCGGCTATGCCGTTCCGAGCTTCCTCTTCGGCATCATGCTGATCGTGCTCTTCGCCGGCGGCTCCTTCTTCGACTGGTTTCCGCTGCGCGGTCTCGTCTCGGACAATTTTGCCGATCTCAACTGGTGGCAGAAGATCCTCGATTATCTCTGGCATCTCGTCCTGCCGCTGATCTCGCTGTCGCTTGCCGCCTTCGCCACCACGACGCTGCTCACCAAGAATTCCTTCATCGAGGAAATCAAGAAGCAATATGTCATCACCGCCCGCGCCAAGGGGTTGAGCGAGCGCCGCGTGCTCTACGGCCATGTCTTCCGCAACGCCATGCTCATCGTCATCGCCGGCTTTCCCGGCGCCTTCATCTCAGCCTTCTTCACCGGCTCGCTGCTGATCGAGAATATCTTCTCGCTCGATGGCCTCGGCCGCTTGAGCTATCTCTCCGTCGTCCAGCGCGACTATCCGATCGTCTTCGCGACGCTCTTCATCTTCTCGCTGCTCGGCCTCTTCGTCAGCCTGATCTCGGACCTGATCTATACTTGGATCGACCCGCGCATCGATTTCGAGCGGAGGGACGTCTGATGGATGCTGCGAGCAGTGTACCGACGGCAACGATCAAGCCGCCACGCAAGGGTCTCTTCTCCCCGACCAACATTCGCCGCTGGCAGAATTTCAAGGCGAATCGCCGTGGCTACTGGTCCCTCTGGCTGTTCCTGATCCTGTTTTTCTTCAGCCTCGGGGCGGAATTCATCGCCAACGACCGGCCGATCCTCGTCTCCTACAAGGGCGAGATGCTGGTGCCTGTGCTAGTCGACTATCCCGAGGAAAAGTTCGGCGGCTTCCTGGCGCAGACGGATTATCGCTCCGGGGATATCGAGGACGAGATCAACGCCCATGGCTGGATGATCTGGCCGCCGATCCACTATTCCTACCAGACTGCCAATTCCAATCTTCCGCAGGGCATATCGGCCCCGACCGCGCCCTTCTGGCTGATGACCAAGGAACAGCGCTGCTCCGGCTATGCCCAGGGCGTTGCTGATCCCAACTGCACCTGGAGCAATCTCAATTGGCTCGGCACGGACGACCAGGCGCGCGATGTCTTTGCGCGCATGATCTACGGCCTCCGCATCTCGGTGCTGTTCGGCCTGGCGCTGACCATCTGCTCGGCCGTCGTCGGCGTCGCCGCCGGCGCCGTCCAGGGCTATTTCGGCGGCTGGACGGACCTTCTCTTGCAGCGCTTCATCGAGATATGGTCGTCGATGCCGGTGCTCTATATCCTGCTGATCATCGCCTCGGTGCTGCCGCCCGGCTTCTTCATCCTGCTCGGCATATTGCTGCTGTTTTCCTGGGTGGGTCTCGTCGGCGTCGTGCGCGCCGAATTCCTGCGGGCGCGCAATTTCGAATATGTGCGCGCCGCCCGCGCGCTCGGCGTCAACAATATCACCATCATGTATCGCCACCTGCTGCCCAACGCCATGGTCGCGACCCTCACCTTCGTGCCCTTCATCCTCTCCGGCTCGATCACTACCCTGACCTCGCTGGATTTCCTGGGGTTTGGCATGCCGCCCGGTTCGCCGTCGCTGGGTGAGATGATTGCCCAGGGCAAGTCCAACCTGCAGGCCCCGTGGCTCGGCCTCTCCGCCTTCTTCACCATGTCGATCATGCTGTCGCTGCTGATCTTTGTCGGCGAAGCCGTGCGTGATGCGTTCGATCCGAGGAAGACGTTCCGATGAGCGACAATTCGACCCCATTGCTGTCCGTCCGAAATCTCTCCGTCGCCTTTCATCAGGGTGGCCGAACCTCGACAGCCGTCGACGGCATCTCGTTTGATATTCATAAGGGCGAAGTTCTGGCGCTGGTCGGTGAATCCGGATCCGGCAAGTCGGTCTCGGCGAACTCGATCCTGAAGCTTTTGCCCTATCCGTCCGCCAGCCACCCCTCAGGCGAAATCCTGTTCAAGGGCAAGGACCTCTTGAAGGCGTCGGATAATGAGCTGCGCGCCGTGCGCGGCAACGACATCACGATGATCTTCCAGGAGCCGATGACCTCGCTCAATCCGCTCCACTCGATCGAAAAGCAGATCACGGAAATCCTGGCGCTGCATCAGGGCGTGGTCGGCCAGCAGGCCCGCCGCCGCACGCTGGAGCTTCTCAATCAGGTCGGTATCCGCGAGCCGGAAAAGCGCCTGAAGGCCTATCCGCATGAGCTGTCAGGCGGTCAGCGCCAGCGCGTGATGATCGCCATGGCGCTCGCCAATCGGCCGGAGCTGCTGATCGCCGACGAGCCGACCACGGCGCTCGACGTCACCGTGCAGGCGCAGATCCTCGAACTGCTGCGCGATCTCAAGGGCGTGCACGGCATGTCGATGCTGTTCATCACCCATGATCTCGGTATCGTCCGCAAATTCGCCGACCGCGTCTGCGTCATGACCAAGGGCAAGATCGTCGAGACCGGTACGGTCGAAGAGGTCTTCACCAACCCGCAGCACGACTATACCCGTCATCTGCTGGCCGCCGAACCGCGCGGCGAGCCGCCGGTCAGCGACACCAGCAAGCCGGTGGTCATGGAAGGCTCCGACATCAAGGTCTGGTTCCCGATCAAGGCCGGGCTGATGCGCAAGGTGGTCGATCATGTAAAGGCGGTCGATGGCATTGATCTGAAGCTTCGCGCCGGCCAGACGCTCGGCGTCGTCGGCGAGAGCGGTTCCGGCAAGACGACGCTCGGCCTGGCGCTCGCCCGGCTGATCTCGTCCAAGGGCCGCATCGCCTTCGTCGGCAAGGATATCGCCGACTATTCCTTCAAGGAGATGCGGCCGCTGCGTAGCCAGTTGCAAGTCGTCTTCCAGGATCCCTATGGCTCGCTCAGCCCGCGCATGTCGGTCGGTGATATCATCGCCGAGGGGCTGAAGGTGCATGAAGCATCCCTGTCGTCGGAAGAGCGTGACCGGCGCGTCTGCTGGGCACTGGAAGAGGTCGGTCTCGATCCTTTGACCCGCTGGCGTTTCCCGCATGAATTCTCCGGCGGCCAGCGCCAGCGCATCGCCATTGCCCGCGCCATGGTGCTGAAGCCGCGTTTCGTCATGCTGGACGAGCCGACATCGGCGCTTGACATGAGCGTGCAGGCCCAGGTGGTCGATCTCCTGCGCGACCTGCAGCAGCGCCATGACCTCGCCTACCTCTTCATCAGTCACGACCTGAAGGTGGTGAAGGCGCTTGCCAATGACCTAATCGTCATGCGCTTCGGCAAGGTGGTGGAGCAGGGGCCGTCGGCGGATGTTTTCCGCGCGCCGCAAGAGGATTACACCAAGGCGCTCCTCGCTGCCGCGTTCAATATCGAGGCGGTTCCGACCGCCGCCATCCAGCAATAGAGAGCATTGCCATGCCGGCCAAAAGTCCCGTTCTCGTCGATCTCAAGTTCAATCCGGAGAGCGTCGCCAAGGCCCTCAAGAGCTTCTTTGCCGATCGTGGCAGCGTCAATCTCGCCGATCCCGCCACCAAGGGCGCCGATCTGAGTCATGTCGACTATGCGCTTCTGTGGAAGCCGGATGCCGATCTCTATCAGCGCGCACCCAATCTCAAGGTGATTTTTTCTGGCGGCGCCGGGGTCGATTCGCTGATCACCGCCGCCACCCCGCTCGATATTCCCATTGTCCGCTTCGTCGACCGCAGCCTGACGGTACGCATGTCGGAATGGGTCGTGCTGCAATGCCTGATGCATCTGCGCGATGTCTGCGGGCACTTCCGGCACCAGCGCAAGCGCGTCTGGGGCCGGCCGGCGGGGCTTGAGGCGCGCGATGTCACTGTCGGTGTCATGGGCCTTGGCGTTCTCGGCCTCGATGCCGCCGCCAAGCTCAAGATCATGGGCTTCGATGTCATCGGCTGGTCGCGCCAGAAGAAGCAGATTGACGGCATGGAAACTTTCGACGCTGGCGAACTCGACGCATTTCTCGCCCGGACCGACATACTCGTCGGCTTGCTGCCGCTGACGCCGGAAACGACGGGACTCTACAATGCCTCGCTGTTTTCGAAGCTTCGTCGCGATGGCGCCTTGGGCAAGCCTGTGTTCATCAATGCCGGGCGTGGCAAGAGCCAGGTCCAGGTCGATATCGTTTCGGCGATCGAGGCCGGCATCCTCGGTGGCGCGTCGCTCGATGTCTTCGAGGTCGAACCGCTGCCGGCCGACGACCCGCTCTGGGGCCTTGAGAATGTCGTCATCACCCCGCACGACGCGGCGGTCTCGGAAGAATACTCGCTGATGCGGCATGTCGAGGAGCAGATCGCCCGTTTCGAAGGCGGCGAGCCACTGCAGTATGTGGTGGACCGCAGCCTCGGCTATTGATGAGGCTGCCACGGCCGAAAATTTGGGCATGCATTGCCGGCAATAGGCAGCCGCGTGTCCAAATGATTATCAATTTTGCTTCAGTGACTGGACTTTCCCTCAACTTTTTTTGATAAGACTAGAACTGTATCCGCCTGCCGGCCCGTTTGGCCGTGGCGAGAGGTGGGCGCAGGGAGACGGGCAGGAACGACATGACGAAGACCGATATTGCCGCCCGGGTCTATAACCATACCTGGAAGCTCGATCCGATCGTCCGCAGTCTGATCGATACGGATTTCTATAAGCTCTTGATGCTGCAGATGATCTGGAAGCTCTATCCGGATGTCGACGCCACTTTCTCCCTGATCAACCGCACCAAGAGCGTCCGGCTCGCCGAGGTGATCGACGAGAAGGAGCTGCGCGAACAGCTCGACCACGCCCGCACGCTCCGGCTTTCGAAGAAGGAAATGATCTGGCTGGCGGGTAACAGTTTTTACGGCCGCGCCCAGATCTTCGAGCCGGAATTCCTCACCTGGCTGTCGAATTTCCAGCTTCCCGACTATGAGCTGTCGAAGCGCGACGGCCAGTATGTTCTAGACTTCCACGGCTCGTGGAAGGAAACGACCATGTGGGAAATCCCCGCGCTTGCCATCATCAATGAGCTTCGCTCGCGCACGGCGCTGAAGGCGCTCGGTCCTTTCACGCTCGATGTGCTCTATGCACGCGCCAAGGCGAAGATGTGGGAGAAGGTCGAGCGTCTCAGGGAATTGCCCGACCTGCACATTTCCGATTTCGGCACCCGCCGCCGTCATAGCTTCCTGTGGCAGCGCTGGTGCGTCGAGGCGCTGAAGGAAGGTGTGCCCCACGCTTTCACCGGCACGAGCAACGTCCTTCTCGCCATGGATTCCGATCTCGAAGCCGTCGGTACCAATGCACATGAGCTGCCGATGGTGGCAGCCGCCCTCGCCAAGACCGACGAGGAACTCGGCAAGGCGCCCTACAAGGTGCTGCGCGACTGGAACCGCCTTTATGGCGGCAACCTGCTGGTGGTCCTGCCCGATGCCTTCGGCACGGCCTCCTTCCTGCGCAACGCGCCGGAATGGGTGGCCGACTGGACCGGCTTCCGTCCGGACAGCGCGCCGCCGATCGAAGGTGGCGAGAAGATCATCGACTGGTGGAAGAAGATGGGCCGCGATCCGCGCCAGAAGCTTCTGATCTTCTCCGACGGCCTCGACGTCGACGCGATCATCGCCACCTACAAGCATTTCGAGGGCCGCGTACGCATGGGCTTCGGCTGGGGCACCAACCTCACCAACGATTTTGCCGGCTGCGCGCCCACCGAGATCCATGGCCTCAACCCGATCTCGATCGTCTGCAAGGTCATCGAAGCCAACGGCCGCCCGGCCGTCAAGCTCTCCGATAATCCGCAGAAGGCGACCGGCGAACCGGCCGAGGTCGAACGCTACCTGAAATTCTTCGGCGCCGAGGATCGGGTCGATCATGAGGTGCTGGTGTAGCGGCACTGGCCCGACAGAACCAGCTGGTGGTTCTTTGCGCGAGGTCCTGCTACTATATTGAAGGCACAGCCTGCGCAGGAGAATTCGATGTCATCCGCTTTGAAAGCCAGTGTAAAGATTGATCCTGAGGTGAACGAGCGGCTCGAGAAATTGGCCGCCAGCCGTCACCGCCAGCCGGATCTACTTCTTAAAGAAGCCGTCGAGCAATATGTGGATCGTGAGGAGAAGCGCGATTCTCTCCTGCGGGATGGGCGCCTTTCCTTGGATGAATATGAGGCGACAGGTCTGCATGTCACGGGTGACGAAGTCATTGCGTGGCTTGAGACGTGGGGCGATGAGGACGAGAAGGCCCCGCCTGAATGCCATCGGTAAGGTTGACGCAACGCGCTCTTCGCGACCTTGAGCGAATGAGACAGTTTCTGCAGCCCAAGAATGGCTGCCTCCGCAAAGAAAGCTTCGACAAAGATCATTCAAACGATCCAGATGTTGTCGAACCAGCCCGATATGGGTCGGCCAGTGGAAGACTTGCATCAAGGATTGAGGGAGCTCATCGTCAAATTCGGGCGCGACGGTTACGTTGTTCTCTACCGGTATATTGGCGATGAAGTGCTCATAGCGGCTATCCGCCATGGTCGTGAAGACGGATACAAGTAACAGATGCCGCCTACTGCATCGTCCGTCCCACCCGCTTGAACAGAGACCATTTGCCGTTCTCCCAGCGATATTGATCCGGCGAAATAACATAGGGCACGTCGCTGAGATCAGCGCTGATCAGCTCGAGGAGCTGCAAACCCGGGGCATCGTTCTCGTGGGTGAAGAAGACCTTGTCGCGGGAGAGGAAGGCGGCGATCGGTGCTGCGCCGTCGGACTGGTCCTGCACTTGCGCCCAGAATTTCGGCAGGAAGGCGACGCTGGATTCGAACTGGCCGTCGATCTCGACATATTGGAACTGGCTGCGCTTGGCGATCTGCACGCCGGTCTTCGACAGGAACCTATAGAGATTGTCCTGTGCCGTTTCCGCCAGCTCGCCGGCGTCCATGCCCCAATGGTCCAGCGTGCTGGTCATCACGTAGCTGACCGTCGTTTCGCCGTTGACCACGAACAGCCTGACCAGATCCTCGGCTTCGTCGAGATAGACGAATTGCGGCGGCTCGCGTTCGTTCCGAACTGCCTGCATCATCTGACGTCGCGCCACGTCGACGAAGCTGCGCGACTTCAGCACCGGCAGAACCTTGCCGAGATCACCCGCGCCATCGGCCGCTTCCGTCACGTTAAGATAATGGAGCAAAGCCTGGGCGCGCGCCTGGCCCTGCTTCTCGCGTAGCGCCAGCAGCGCATTGTTCAGGAATTTCGTCATCGTGTTGCCGTTGCGGTTATGCATCGTCAGACTGCCGGCGCCCGGATCATAGTCCACTTTGAGCACGTCACCGAAGAATGGCAGGCGCTCCTGCAGGTAGGCCGCGAAACGCGCCTCGTCCTGCAGCGCCTCGTCGGGAATATTGAGGTCCAGGCTTTTGATTGTCGCCGGTTGGCTGTCGGGCTGCGTCTGGCGCGGGGCAGGCTGCTCGATGCGTGCCTCCCGCCGTCCGGCTCCACCGAAGAGCTTTTTCAGGAAATTGAACACGCTGATATCCCCAGGCACCGGACAGTATTCTCGCAAAGCCTAACGCGCCGCCGCCTTGCGCGCAATGCCGATGCCGCTTGCCTGAAGCACAAGTGTAAGTGCCTGCTTGTGCGCGCAAAAAAGGCGTATAGTCTGCAAATATGGTCCGGTCGGGCCTGAGTGGGGAAAGGCAGTGCATATGGGTGTTGTCGGGGGTCAGGGCCGCTCGGTCGGGGTACTGCTTCTATGTCTGTTCGGGTTTGCCATGCCCGTTGTGGCCCTCGCGCAAAGCGCGGCCACGACGCCGGCTGCCGTTGCCGCGCCGCCGCCGGAGAAGGTCCGCGAGCTCATCCAGCTGATGAACGAGCCGGACGTCAGGCAATGGCTTGCGGCGCAAGTGAACACGACTTCCTCGACGACCGCCGCTCCCGCAAGCGATCCCGGCATGGGCGGTGGCCAGATGTCGGAACTGTCGGACACGCTCGGCCATACCCGCCGACATCTGGAAACGGTATCCGGCGCGGTGATGACGCTTCCCTCCGAGGTGATGGCGGCATCACAGAAGCTGGAGGCCGAGGGCGAGGCAGCCGGCCGGCTGCGCATCGGCATCCAGGCGCTGGTGCTGTTTTTCCTCGGCCTTGTCGCCGAATGGGTGGTTGGGCGCTTGATCAACGCCAAGCATACGCAGCGGACAAAAGAGGCGGCCGGCGTCGAAACAGAGCTGCAGGCGGCTCGCTTTCAGTTCATGGGCGGCGTGGTGCCGGCGATCGTTCACGGCCTGGCGACACTGATCCCGCTTCTCGTCTTCGACTGGCCGCCGATCATCGAAAGCTTCGCGATCGCCTGCGTCATCGCGTTCGTTTCCATGCGGCTGGCCATCTCGATCGGCAAATTGCTGAGGGAGCTGATCGCGATGCGCCGGGCAAGCGACGTTCTGGATGAGGACGGCGGCGTCGCGCGCATTGCGGAGCGGCGGCGGGTGGCGACCTATTGGTATCGGCGCGGCGCCCTGTTCGTCATCTATTTCTCCTGCGGCTGGGCGGTGATGCAGGCTATCGTGCCGCTCGGCTTTTCCAATGGCGCCCGCTATCTCGTCGGCTACACACTCGGCATTGGTCTGTTCCTGATCGCCGTCGAGGCCGTCTGGTCGCGGCCGTCGCAGCCTGGCAAGCCTGGCAGAACGGCGATCTCCTGGCTTCTGACGGTCTATTTCGCGGCACTATGGTGCCTTTGGGTAACCGGCTTCGATGGTCTGCTCTGGGTCGGCATCTATACTATTCTGCTGCCGCGGGCGCTCTCGGTGTCGTCGCGGGCGGTAGAGGCATTGCATGATGCGGCCGGCGGCGTTTTCGGCACCGGTAGTCTTGCGGCCGTGTTTCTCGACCGCGGCGTTCGCGCCCTGATCATCGCGTTTGCCGCCTTTTGGCTCGGCCGGATGCTGGGCGTCGAGGCGGATATGATGATGCGGACGCCTGAATCCGGTATCGACCGTGTCGCACGCGGCATTCTCGGCGGCATTGTCGTCCTGCTCGCCGCTGATCTGATCTGGCACCTGGCGAAGACCTATATCGACGGCAAGCTGATGCAGGCGCTGCCGCTCGTCAGCGATTCTGAAGAGCTGAGGGCCAGCCGCGCGCGGCTGCAGACACTGTTGCCGATCTTCCGCAACATCCTCGCGGTCGTCATCGTCATCATCGCCATCATGATGGTGCTGTCGGGGCTAGGCATTCAGATCGGGCCGCTGATTGCCGGCGCGGGCGTCGTCGGCGTCGCCGTCGGCTTTGGCGCGCAGACCATCGTCAAGGATGTCATCAGCGGCATGTTCTATCTTTGGGACGATGCCTTTCGCGTCGGCGAGTATATTGAAAGCGGCAACCACAAGGGCGTGGTGGAATCCTTCAGCCTGCGTTCGGTCAAGCTGCGCCACCAGCGCGGTCCGCTGGCGACCGTCCCCTTCGGCTCGCTCGGGGCGGTCAACAACATGAATCGCGACTGGGCGATCGACAAGATCATCGTCAAGGTCACTTACGATACCGATCTGGTGAAGATGAAGCGGATCATCAAGGATATCGGCCAGCGCCTGCTGGATGATGAGCAGCTTGCCCCCAACATCATCCAGACACTGAAGATGAAGGGTGTCGAGCAGTTCGGCGATTTCGCGATCGAGATCCGGCTGGCGTTCACCGCCAAGCCCAACGAACTCTCCGCCATCCGCCGCAGCGCCTTGGCGATGATCAAGCAGGCCTTCGACGAAAACGGCATCCAGTTCGCCTTCCCGACAGTGCAGGTGGCCGGCGACAGGGACGCCTCTGCCGCCGCAGCCCGGCAGTTGATGGAGATGCGGGCGGCGAACATCGAACCGCAGGCTGGCTAGGACCCGTGGGTCCGGTGGTAGTCTCGGTCGGCAACGAGCAGATGTGTTATCGAAATAGGATGTAGGCGGTTTCGCCTGCCTCCTTCATGTTTTTGGCGCCGCAGTGCTGCCGCGCACCACCAAGGTCACATCGATCATTTCGCGCTCGGTTGGCATGGCGTCTTCCAGAACCGCCTGCACCGCACGTTGCGCGATCTCGGCAAAGGGCTGCGCCACCGTCGTCAGGCCCGGCTCCACCATGCCGCCCTCCGGGACACCATCGAAGCCAATGATCGAGACGTCTCCAGGAACGGTAAGCCCTCGTGCCGCCAGCCAGCTCATGGCCAGTAATGCGATATTGTCCGACATTGCCAGGATGGCGGTCGGCGGCTTTGGCACCGAAAACAGATGCTCAAGGCATGTCTCGACACTCGTCTTGTCGTTGTTGGTCTCGTAGATCGGAATATCCTGGCGTTGGATGCCGGAGGCCTCGAGCGCCTGCCAATAGCCGATGGCGCGATGGCGCGACGTCGAATAGATCGCCCGCTCGATTTCACCAGTACCGACCAATCCGACATGGTCGTTGACAAACTTGGTGGCAAGGACGGCGAAGCGTCGGTGGCCCAGTTCCGCCAGGTGTGTGGCGGCTGCCGCAGCTCCCCCGATATTGTTCACGCCGATCGACGGGATCGACGGATCATCGTCATTCAATGCCAGGGCAATGAAGGGTAATTGCCGCTCGCGCGTCAGCTGCACAAGTTTCTCGCCGGCTTCCACGCACAATAGGATGAAGCCATCCACCAGAGCGCTCTTGATGTTCCAGTCCAGCTTCTGCCGATCCTTGGCCGAGACGAGCGCGAGCCCGGTGCCGCTGGCATCGCAAACCTGGGCAACGGCTGCCAGGAGGGCTCTTGCCCAGGGATCGTCGAAAAAATAAGCGAGCGGTTCCACGGCGGCGACGCCGATGGCATTGACCTTTCCGGCGCGCAGCAATCGTCCCGTGAGGCTCGGGCCGGGATATCCCAGCTGTCTGGCCGTTTCGAGAACGTGCTCGCGCACCTCCTCGCGGACCACATCAGGCCGGCTGAAAACATTGGAGGCCGTTCCCTGCGATACCCCCGCCGCCTTGGCGACATCCGCGAGCTTGATGGTGCCCTTGACCAATAACGCCTCCATTTTTACGCCAGGCACCTTAGCATGAAATTGTATCGGTTCAATTCTGCTTGACGGGAGAATTTCCATGCGTACGATTGAACCGATTCAACTCAACAATCCGAATTGATTTTGAATCGATTCAATATCGAAGGCTTATCCTATGCTGACCAATGACTTCTTCAGGGATCTCTACAATGATCGTTGGGGTGATCCCGCCAACCCGAATGCGGTGGAGCCATCTTCCCTTGAAGACAACCACCGCAGCCGCTCGCAGGGCGTTCTCGGCCGCCTTGCTCGCTTCTTCCAACGTCGCCGGAAGCGCCCATCCGCATGGTCTTTCACGATTTCGTGCGAATCGCCCGACACGGAGAACTGCACCAACGGCCACTATCGCAGCCAGTGCGATATCATGCAGCCGAAGTTCCTCAACCTTGCGAAAGCACTTTCGCGAAACTGCTAGGAATCCGCGCTGCGTGCTGGTCTCAGAAATTTTCCTTATACGGGCGCAGGTCGATTTCCTGGGTCCAGGCGGAGGGGTGCTGGCGGTGGATGTGCCAGTAGGTCTCGGCGATGGCGTCGATGTTGAGCAGGCTGTCCGCCTGTATCTCGGGACGCCTCAGCCGCAATCTGTCGCCGTCGATGCCGCCATCGATGATGGTGTGGGCGACATGCAGGCCGAGCGGTCCGAATTCACGCGCCATGCTCTGGCTGATCATCCGCAAGCCCGCCTTGGCGGCGGCGAATTGCGCGTAACCGGCCTTGCCGCGAAGGCTGGCCGACGCGCCGGTGAAGATCACCGTGCCGCGTCCAAGCGGAGCGAGATGCCGGGCTGCTTCGCGCCCGACGAGGAAACCGCCGAAGCAGCAGATGCGCCAGAATTCCTCGAATTCGGCGGCGGTGACGTCGCGAAAACCGATCGGCCGGTTGATGCCGGCGTTGAAGACGATGAAGTCGGGCGGGTCGATCTCATTTCGTGGGGCAAACGCATGGTCGAACAGCCGCGTTACGGCGGCTTCGTTGGTCGCATCGGTCTCGATCGCCTCGGCGCTGCCACCGGAGGCATTGATGCCGTCGGCGACCTTGGTGATCTTGTCCAGGGTACGGCCGGCAATGACGACGTGATAGCCCTTGTCGGCCAGCAGCCGGCAGAGCGCCGCGCCAAGCCCTTGTTCGGCTCCCACACCCACGATGACGGCGCTTGGCGTGCTCATTCCGCTGCCTCCCTGGCGTCGAGTGTCGGGTAGTCAGTATAGCCCTCAGTGCCGCCGCCATAGAAGGTTGGGCGATGATAGGGGTTGAGGGGCGCTCCTTGTCGAATGCGCTCCGGCAGATCCGGATTGGCAATGAACAGGCGGCCGAAGGCGATGGCGTCGGCATGGCCTGCGGCAAGGGCTGCCTCTGCGGTTTCCGGCTTGAAATTACCGGCGGCGATCAGGGTGCCTGACCAGGCGGGGCGGAAGAGCTCGGCCGCCGAGGGTACATTCTTGTGGTCAACCTCGGCCTGTCCGGCGCCGCTGGCACGCGGCTCGATCAGGTGCAGATAGGCAAGATGCAGCCGGTCGAGCTCACGGATGACATGGCCGTAGAGCCTGAGCGGATCGTCCTCGCCGCTATCATTGGCAATGCCGAAGGGCGAGAGGCGGACGCCGAC
The DNA here is from genome assembly GCF_000696095.1 of Rhizobium rhizogenes NBRC 13257. GTDB lineage: Bacteria > Pseudomonadota > Alphaproteobacteria > Rhizobiales > Rhizobiaceae > Rhizobium > Rhizobium rhizogenes. The sequence goes on from NZ_BAYX01000008.1 coordinate 75,726, forward strand.
GCGATTGGAACCCCAGACCTTGGAAACCGCCTCGACCACGTCGAGCAGCAGTCGGGTGCGGTTCTCGATCGAGCCGCCATATTGGTCGGTGCGCTGGTTCGAGCGAGCCTGCAGGAATTGTTCGATCAGATAGCCGTTGGCGCCGTGGATTTCGACGCCGTCAAAACCAGCCTGCTTCGCATTGGCCGCTGCCTGGGCGTAGACATCGATCAAGAGCGGCATCAGATCGATATCGATCGCCTGTGGCGTCTCGAAGGGCACGCGCTCGAACGAGGCCGTGAAAGCTTGACCGGATGCGGCAACCGCGGACGGTGCGATCGGCGCTGCGCCGCCGGGCTGGTGCGACGAATGGGAGATGCGGCCGACATGCCAGAGCTGCAGGAAGATCCGCCCACCCTTGGCATGAACCGCGTCGGTCACGGCCTTCCAGCCGATGATCTGCTCCAGCGTATGGATGCCCGGCGTTGCCGGCATGCCCTGTCCGCTCGGCGAGATCTGCGAGCCCTCGGAAATGATCAGCCCGCCCTCGGATGCGCGTTGTGCGTAATATTCGACATTCATCGGGGAAGGGACGTTGCCCGGCTGGCTCGCCCGCATGCGCGTCAACGGCGCCATGACGACACGATGCGCCAGTTCGTAAGGACCGACGGACAACGGCGAAAATAAAGTAGCTGTCATGCAAATCACCTGCCTGGAGCGAATTTTGCTCGCCGGGGCGGAAGGGCCGGTCACCGGCGAATCGGTCTCGGGAGTGTGTGAATAAGATGATGGTCATCATTTATTCCAACAATCGGACGTGCGCAACCAAATCTCGCTCAAGCTTGATGCCGAAAGTCATATTTCCGCAACCGCCAAGCGTGGAGACTTCCGGCCTGACGGGTGCTACGCCGTAATCCTGGCGAGGAAAGCCAGCATCGCGCCATTGAACTGCGCCGGGCGCTGCAATGGCGCGAAATGGCTGACACCGGGCAGCAGGATCGGCTCCGCGCCGGGAATACTGCGGGCGAGATGGTCGGCATGCTCGCGCTTGATGAATTCGTCATGCTCGCTGTGCACGATCGTGACAGGCACGTCGATCTCGGCAAGGTCAGCGACCGAGTAATTCGGTTGTGTCCGCTGCATCAGGCCGACGGCCTCGACGAAGGCGTCGAACTGATCCGGCGTCGCAGACAGGGCGGCGTAATCCTTGACGTGCCGGGAAAAGCAGCGCTCGACGATCGGCGTGAGCACGAATTCCTTGGCGCCGCTGGGGTCCATGTTGCAGGCGAAAAACAAGACGCCGGCGATGCGCGCGGGATGGGTTCTGGCGAGGATCAGGCCGGTGCATGCCCCGTCGCTCCACCCAACGATGGCGGCTTTTTCGATGTTGAGCCTGTCCATCACCGCCAGCACATCGGAGGCCATCAGTTCGTACTTGTATGGTCGCGGATCGCGCGTGCTGCGGCCATGGCCTCGGCTGTCGATGATTACCGCCTGATAGCCGGCCTCGATCAGCGCCGGCACCTGATGGCCCCAGTTGCCGCCGTTTCCGAGGCCACCATGCAGCAGGATGACCGGCTGCCCCTCCCCATAGGCCGCATACCAGATGCGGATACCGTCATGCTCGACATGGCCTTGGATATCCGTGGCGGGCAGGGGGGCGGCACCATCGGCCGCGAATATTTCGAGATCGTCGTCCTTGAATTCCATGCTCATCTCCCCCCATGCGATGACGTCTTCTCGGCAGTAGCATAACCGAAATCCAGGCCGGGTCATCTATCGAGCCAAGCCGGCTGGGCAGCTCGTCATGGCTTTACAAACCGCCGCAGCGCCTCCGTCAATTCGCTTGTTCCGCGACGGATCTCGCCGGCATCGCGCTCGGCATCTATTCGACCGGCATTATGCGCCTCGTAGAGTTCGGTCACCAGCTGCGCATAGCTCTCGGAAAGACCGCTGCGGGTCAGGATCGCTTCCCATTGCGACCGTGGCAGTTCCCGGGCGACGACGGGACGGGCAACCAGGGAGGTGATAACGGTCGCAACATCGTTTTGCGTATATCGCCGCGGACCTTCGGCATGGATAATCCTTAGGCTCATGTCTTTGTCTTCAAAAAGCAGATCGACGGCGATGGCGCCGACGTCGAAGGCCGAGACGGTTGGGAACAGTTTCGTCAACGGATGATGAAAGCTATGTAGCTGGCCGGTCTCGACCGCTACTCGTGTCACGCGTGCCGAGTTCTCCATGTGCTCCGCCGACCGCAGGAAAATTTTGCGGGAGCGCAGCTTTCGCAGGCGAGCTTCCAAAGCATTGAAGAGCAGCGTGATCCCGGTCCCGGATTTCACTTCGGCGCCGTAATCGGAGATGGCAAGCACCAATTCCGGATTTGCCTTGTCCAGAGCCTCGCCCATCGTCTCGATCAGCCGCAGCATCTCGGCGCGTGCATCAATCGCCCTGACATCGATAGGGCAGATGACCTGGACAGCGCGGGCGCCGTCGATCGCATCGCTCAAAGCGCCGACATCGGCCATATCAGCCACGGCGACTTCGCAGCCCAGATCGACAAACTCCTGCGCCCTTGAGCGATCGCGCAGGATTGCCCGGACCGGCGCACCTCTCTCTCGCAAGGCGGCAATTGTCGTGCGGCCGATTTTCCCGGTAGCGCCCAGAATAGCGAACATGATGTTTCCTCCCGTGTGTCATCCCAAGAGGCTTATTCGTCCGTGCCACTTCCTTCGCGCATGTTCGGATGACGAATTGCGGGATCGGATGAAAATCGAAATTACTGGCGCGTGCGGGCGATCATGCCGGGCGTGATGCCGAGAATACGTCGCATCCAGTGCGCCATATGGCTCTGGTGGGCAAAACCCGTCTCGAGCGCTACCTGGCTCAACGGCATGTCTTCGGACAGAAGCATCAGCCTGGCGCGCTCAACCCGGCGTGTCAGCACGTATTGGTGCATGGGCATGCCGAATGTGGCCCGAAATAACGGCTTCAGATGGGATAGGCTGAGCCCGGAGACCGCAGCCAGGTCGGCAAGCGACAGGGATTGATCGATATGGTCTTCGATGAAGTCCACGAGACGACGCCTTTGCAGGGCGCTGAGCGACCTCACCGTTGCGGGTTTCTCCCCTCCCGACTGGTCCCCGTTTTCCACCAGGCGGATCGCAAGCGCCAAGGCAAGCGTCTCGCCATAGAGCCTGTCGGAAGGTACGCTTGCCTCGAGTTCCGTCTTGATCGCCCAGGCGATCGACTCGATCCGGGCGTCGCGAAGCTGAAACTTCGGAGCGAGGGAAACCGTTTCCGGATTGCGTCCCATTGCCGTGGCCGCAGTGCTGAAGAGTTCGGGTCCGATGCCCAATCGCAAAATGGTGCAATCGGCGTCATCCTCCCACCAGCCATCCAACCCGGCGGGCACGATGTCGATGTCGCCATGTTTCTGGACACGGCGAGAGTGCCGGCCATCGCACTGGCAATGCGCGTTCACGGCACGTCCGAAATGAACGCCGAGCCGGTGCGATGACAAACCGGGAACATAGGTGCGACCGGCGCGGATGTGCAGCAATTCCGCATTCAAACCAGCCCAGCCAAGATGCTTGCTCGAAAGGAGGATGTTTGCCGCACCGTTCTTTGAGAGATTGGGATTGCCGAATTGATCCATGAGTTCGCCCTTTCATAGAGGACGTCGTTGATTTGCGCCGATCATACACCTTTGTCGATCGGGTTCGAGATCGGGCGACGGAAGTCCGTCCGGATGACTTTAGCCTCTCAGGAAATCGGAGGGGCTGGCGGCAGTGGCGTCTCGATCAGAAAAGCTTGCGATAAACAACGAATCCGGAGCGCTCGGCCACCTGGTCGTAAAGCTTCATCGCCGTGAGGTTGGTTTCATGCGTCTGCCAATAGACGCGGGCAGCGCCAGCCTCGCCCGCCCGCTCGTAGACTTCGCCTATCAGAGCCTTGCCCACGCCTTTTCCCCGTGCGGCCTCGAGCGTGAACAGGTCCTGCAGGTAGCAGCTCGGTTCGATCGCGGTGGTGCTGCGATGGAAAAGGTAATGCGTGAGGCCGACAAGCTGCCCCTCGCTTTCGGCGACAAGAGCATGCATCGGCTCGTAAGCGTCGAAGAAGCGTGCCCAGGTCATCTGCGTGATCTCGGGCGCAAGGGCAGTCGCGCCCGAGCGACCGTAAAACGCGTTGTAGCCTTCCCATAGGAGAAGCCACTGATCGAAGTCTTTGCGGGCGACGGGGCGGATCATGGGTAGATTGGACATTCCTGCGCCTTGTCGTTTTGAACGGAGCGATGGACACCCGACTATCGATACATAGCCGGATGTTGGCAAGAGAAGCGCGTCGTCATAAGCCTTGCCGAAGTGCGGCAAGCACGTCGATAGCCTTGGCAATATCCGCCGATTGGAACTTGGCGGCAAGTGCTCCGATCCAGTCGCGACGAAGCTGGTCGGCCGCCTTATAGGTGTCGCTGCCCTTGCCGGTCAGGACGACGAGCTGCGCTTTCTTGTGGTGCGGGTTGTCTCGGAATTCCACCAGGCCGTCGCGGACGAGTTCGTTGACGATGCGCTGTACGCCTTGACGGGCAACGCCGGCCTCCTTGGCGATCTGCGCGACCGTGCGTCCATTCCTTGGTCGGGCAATGGCGCCGAGCACCTGCCAGCGCGCGCTCGTCAGGCCAATCGGCCCGACGATCTCGTCGCCCCTTGCGAGAAGCCGTCCATTCAGGCGGAAGACTTCGAGGATCAGGCGGCCAAGTTCGTCTGCATCTGCGGGCATGGGTCGCTTTCTCTGATTGCGGAAATCAATATTGACAATATGTTGTCATTAATCGATGGTGAGATCAATGTGAAATTGAACCTTGGAGTGAGAGGCATGAAGACGGAGTCTATTTTTCGCGTGGATAAGTTTGTGGTGCCGGCGCAATCGCGCGATGCTTTCATGGCCCGGCTACAGGTTACGCATAAAACGCTGGGGGCCGCGGATGGGTGCGTGCAGAACCTTGTCCTCGAACAGGTGTCCGGAGCCGGGGAATTCAATGTCGTCACCATTGTCGAGTGGCGCGACACCGCCGCCTATGAAAATGCCAGGCAGGCCGCGCAGCAAAGGCAGAAGGAGAACGGCTTCGATCCGCAGAACTACTTCCGAGAACTGGGCATCAAGGCCGATCTTGGGAACTACACGCCGATGTCGGAAGGGTTTTCCTCAGCCCTCTAAACCCCTTCAACAAGGGCCGTCGAATGGGCCAGTATTTTTGCTTCGACAGCAATCCGGGAATGAGGAGGGCAGTGTTCTACTGCATGCCGTGCGACGCCAGATGCTCGAAAAGATCCCGTGCAGGCGCCGTCAATTCCTCGCGCGCGCGGATGCAGACCGACAGCCGGCGCGTCGCCCAATCATCGGCAAGGTGGATAGCTGTGATTTTGGTGGATCTGCCGCAGCGTCGCGCCGCTGTCTCGGGTACGATGCTGAGACCGACGCCGTCTGCCGCCATCTGGCAGATGGCCTCAAAGGTGCGCAGACGCACCCGCATCTTCAGCTTGACGCCCATCCTCACCGCCTGGGCGTCGATGTGATCCTGCAGCGCGCCGCCTGAGAGCCCGACGAAATGCTGGTGCAGGATATCGGCAAAGGCGATGCGCTTCTTCTCCGCCAGCGCGTGATCGCGGGGCATGACCACCACCAGCCGGTCGATGGCGAAGGGGCGCAGCTCCAGGCCGCTGGTGTCGACCGCATCCGAGAGAATGCCGATCTCCGCCAGCCCGGCCGCGATGGCCTTGGCGATCTCGATGCTCTGCCGCTCCTTCAGCTCGATATCGATCCGCGGATGGGCCGCCATCCAGGGCGCGAGCCGTTCGGGCAGGAATTCGGTGATCGTGGCGGTGTTGGCCGCCAGCCGGAGGGTGGCGCGCAGGCCGCTGGCATGTTCGCCGAGTTCGCCATGCATCTGCGCCATCTGCCGCTGGATCAGGCGGGCGTGATGCGCGAGAGCCTCGCCGGCCGGTGTCGGCGAGATCCCGCGACGACCGCGCTCGAGCAGCCTGACTTCACCAGTCGCCTCCATGTCGCGCAGGCGCTCGCTGGCGGCGGCCAGGGAAAGCCCGACATCCGCCGCGCCATGGGTGATGCTGCCGGCATCCACCACGGCAAGGAAAAGACGAAGATCGGTCAAGTCAAAGCGCATGTGGGTGAGCATAACCGAGATCCAGCCTTCGGAACAGCCGAAGCCTGGCTATGGATCATCCGCATTGTGCCGGTCGCCAGATCCCTTATGTCAGCGGCATGATGGATCATTCGATACTGCTCGTTGTCGCGATCGCCGCAACCTTCTTTGCCGCCGGCATCGTCAAGGGCGTCACCGGCATGGGGCTGCCGACGGTCGCCATGGGTGTGCTCGGCGCGCTGATCTCGCCGCTTGCCGCCGCCGGCTTGCTGATCGCCCCATCCTTCGTGACCAATGTCTGGCAGCTCTTCGCCGGCCCGAAATTCGGGCCGCTCCTGCGCAGGCTGTGGCCGATGATGCTGGCGATTGTCGTCGGCACTGTGGTGGGTTCATCGCTGCTGACCAGCGGCGACACTATGCTGACGACGGCAGCACTTGGCGCGGCACTGGTGATCTACGCTGCTTATACGCTCACTGCCCGCCAACTCCGGGTGCCGGCGCGGCTGGAGCCGTGGCTGTCGCCCGCTATCGGCCTCGTCACCGGCGCCGTCACGGGCGGCACCGGCGTCTTCGTCATCCCGGCCGTGCCCTATCTGCAGGCGCTGGGTCTCGAAAAGGACGATCTGGTGCAGGCGCTCGGCCTGTCCTTCACCGTCTCCACCATGGCGCTCGCGGCCGGGCTTGCCTGGCGCGGCGCTTTCCAGCTCGACAATCTCGCCATGTCGGCGCTGGCGATCCTGCCGGCGCTTGCCGGCATGTGGGCCGGGCAGCTTATTCGCAACCGGGTCAGCCCGGCCACATTTAGGCTATGGTTCCTGATCTGCCTCCTTCTTCTTGGTGCCGAAATGCTCGCAAGGCCGTTTCTCTAAACGCGGTATCAGCCAACATTATGAGAGAGCCTGGGTTGCGTTTGCCGGCATGACCCGCAACGTCAGTCCCCAGAAAGCGAGGGCGAGGGCGCTGATGCCGGCGCCGAGCAGGCAGACGCCAAGCCAGCCGGCATGGGCATAGGCGAGCGTCGACATGGACGAACCCAGCGCGCTGCCGATGGAGTAGAAGACCATGTAGCCCGCCGTCAGCCGGCTCTGCGCGTCGGGCCGCACGCGGTAGATCATTGCCTGGTTGGTCACATGCACGGCCTGAAGGCCGAAGTCGATGACGATGACGCCGATGACCAGCCAGAGGATCGAATGCGGCAGCAGGGAGATCGGCCCCCAGGCGAGCAGCATCAGCGCCAGCGAAATACCGGTGGTGCGCTGCCCCAATCCCCGATCCGTCCATCGCCCGGCCCTGGTCGCACCCAGCGCTCCGGCCACGCCGGCAAGCCCGAACAGGCCAATCGCTGTGTGCGACAGCGAGAAGGGCGGCGCGCTCAACGGCAGCACAAGCGGCGTCAGCAGTGTCGTGATGTTGGCGAAGATCAGCATGCAGATGATGCCGCGGATCAGCAGCGCCGGTTCGGAGACGAGCAGCCCGAATAGCGAGCCGATCAGGCGCGGATAGGACATCGACGCCGGGCGCGCTTCCTGCCGGGGCAAGGCCTTCCAGAGCAGCGCGACGATGATAAGCGTCGCTGCCGCCGAAACGAGATAGACCGTCCGCCAGCCCGAGAGATCGGTGAGCGTGCCGGCGACGGTGCGGGCAAGCAGAATGCCGAGCACGATCCCGCTGGTGACGACCCCGACGATATGGCCACGCTCGGCTGGTGGGGCAAGGCTTGCGGCATAAGCGACAAAGGCTTGTGTTACCACCGCCAGCAACCCCATGACCGCCATCACCACCAGCAGCATGTTTCCGCTGGAGGCGAAGCCGATGGCGATGAGTGCTGCGACGGAGAGCAGCGATTGTGCGATCACCAGCCGGCGCCGGTCGATAAGATCGCCGATCGGAACCAGTAGGATTAGCCCCAGTCCATAGCCGACCTGGGTCGCCCCGACGATTAGCCCCGCATGAGCGCGCGACAGGCCGAGATCGTCGGCCATCACATCGAGCATCGGATGCGCGAAATAGGCATTGGCCACCGCCAGCCCGCTCGCCACCGCGAAGAGCAGCATGATCGCGCGCGACAGCGGCGGTGTTTGGCGCGGCTCGCCGTGACTGGACGCCCACTGTTCCGTCTTGTCGGAGACTATCTTCGTCTTGGCAAAATCGGCGTCCAGCACCACATCATCATCGGATCGCATCCCGGCTCCTCCATTGATTCGGTTTTATAATGAAACCATTTGATCAATAGTGGATTGGTTTTATAATGCAACTGCTATCTATCGAAGGAAGACGCATGGTCGGGCGAAAGAGCCTCAGCGGAAATTATTGCCCGAGCGCACGATCGCTGGATGTGATCGGCGACTGGTGGTCGCTGTTGATCGTCCGCGACGCCTTCGATGGGCTGACGCGTTTCGGCGAATTCCAGAAAAGCCTTGGTATTGCCAAGAATATCCTGGCCCAGCGGCTGCGCACGCTGGTCGAGCGCGGCATTCTCACGTCGGTTCCGGCGGCCAATGGCGGAGCACATCAGGAATATCATCTAACCGACATGGGCCGCGATCTCTTCCCGGTCATGGTGGCGCTGCGGCAATGGGGAGAGCGCTATCTGTTCGAGCCGGGCGAGCCGCATTCAAAGCTGGTCGATCGCGACACCGGCCGGCCCATCCGCCTCGACGTCCGAACGGATGACGGCAACGCAGTCACCGCCGACAAGGCGCTTATTCTCAAGGTGCCTGTCGCGGACGAGGAGTGACAGGTCAAGCCGCCAACCGGCCCTGCATCCTCTGTGCCGACTCTTCCATCAGCTCACGCCGGCAAAGCTTCCCGACAGCGTCAGGTCGGGAAAATAGCCCTCAGGCTTGTAGCCGACCGTCTTTCCGCCCGTCAGACCTCCCTGGATTTCCGAACCGAAGAAAGAATAGGGGAATGTCGGGGGCAGGGCGCTCACCTCGTCCAGGCGGCGGCGCAGTTCGGGCGGGATCTCGAACTCTACCGCGCCGAGATTGTCCTTGAGCTGGTCTAGCCTGGTGGCGCCGAGGATGACCGAGGCCACGCCCGGCTGCGTCATCACCCAGTTCACGGCCACCTGCGCCATGCTGCGGCCAAGCGCAGCCGATACTTTTTCAAGCTCGGCGACGATGGCCCAGTTCCGCTCGGTGAATTTCTGGAAGCCGGGATTGCTTGTGCCGCGTACCTTCTCAAGCCGTCCGCTCACCTGCTCCCTGGAATCGGACCGGTATTTCCCGCTCAGGAAGCCGCTTGCTAGCGGGCTCCAGACCATGATGCCGGCACCATAGCGGCTGCCGAAGGGGATGAATTCCTGCTCGATATTGCGCTCCGCCAGCGAGTATTCCATTTGCAATGCCGAGACCGGTTCATATCCCCGGTGTTCGGCCACTGCCTGCGCGCGGCTGGCATACCAAGCCGGCACGTCGGAAAGGCCGACATGCCGAACTTTACCGGAGCGGACGAGATCGTCGAGCGTACGCATGACTTCCTCTGGCGGCGTCAGCCGGTCCCAGCAATGCAGCAAATAGAGGTCGATATGGTCGGTGTTCAGCCGCTTCAGCGAGCCTTCGACCGCGCGCAAAATGTTCTTGCGGCCATTGCCAGCGATGTTCGGGTTGTTGCCGGCGATATTCATGCTGAACTTGGTGGCGATCACCGCCTCGTCACGCAGACCGCGCTCGGCGATGAATTCGCCCAGCCACGCTTCCGATGTCCCGCCGGTATAGGCGTCGGCCGTGTCGAAGAAATTGCCCCCGGCCTCGACATAGGCGTCGAACATGGCGCGTGCGGTGTCCTTGTCCGCGCCCCAGCCCCATTCCGTGCCGAAGGTCATGGTGCCGAGCGTAAGCCGCGGCACCTTCAGGCCGCTATTGCCGAGTGTGTAATAGGTCATGCCCATGGGTTTGATCCTCGCTCATAGATCCTGTGCGTTTGGCAGGTTCTCCTGCGTCGCGGTTCGCCGGCGTAGGATGCGCAAAAGGCATCTATTCGATAAGATCGTTTATTCCGCATGCAGTGTGCGATATGGTGCATGAATGGATCGCGACCTGCTTGCCCATCTGCCGGTTATCGTTGCCGTGGCGCGACGCAGTGGCTTTGCCGCCGCTGCCGCCGAACTCGGCATGAGCCCATCGGCGGTCAGCCATGCCGTGCGGCTGGTGGAGGAGCGGTTGGGGCAGCCGCTATTTGCCCGCACGACCCGCAGCGTTGCGCTGACGGATGCGGGCAAGAGCCTGGTCGGGACGCTGGCCCCGGCCCTGCAGGATATTCACGAGCGAATGGAGCGCATCCGCTCTGTCAAGGGGCGACCCAGCGGCCTGCTGCGGATCAATGCCGCGAGGATATCCCTGCCGCTTGCCGTAACCCCGATCGTCGCCGCAATGGCGGAGCGCTATCCCGATGTCGAGGTCGAGATATTCTCCGATGAGCGTCTGACCGATATCGTCTCCGAAGGCTTCGACGCCGGCATCCGCATCGGCGAGATGATCGCGCAGGACATGGTGGCGGTGCGGCTGACGTCGCCGTTCCGTTCCATCGTGGTCGCATCGCCCGGCTACATCGGCAGCCGCGGTCGCCCGATGAATCTCACGGATCTTTCGCAGCACAATTGCATTGGTTACCGGCTCATTCGCTCCGGCGGGCTCTACCAGTGGGACCTAGTACAGGACGGCCGGGATGTCGCCGTGGCGGTACGAGGTTCGGCGATCGTCACGGAATCGCACTCGGCCGTCGAACTGGCGCTGGCCGGCGTTGGCCTCGCCTATGTGTTCGAACCTCTGGTAAAGGCCGATATTGCCGCGGGCAGGCTCATTCAGGTGCTGGATCCCTACGCCGTTACCGAAGACGGCCTATTCCTCTATTTCCCCCGCCGCGCCGAATTGGCGCCGAAGCTCAGAGCCTTCATCGACACCGCGCGGAGCGTCAGCCGCGCTATCAGCGAATCTTAGATTTGCCACGGGTATAGGCCGTCTGATGTTGATGTCTGGAAATAAATAGCCATAGAGATGGCGGACAAGGTGGAAATCCCCCGCCGAAGGAAAAACAGGGCGTTAGTTCACCCAATAGCGAAAAATCGAGCCTTGAAAACATTGATGCTTCTGACGCGGTTCCCAACTCCGCAGATGCGGCCGCTCGATGGCTTGTCCTCAATCGAGCGACCATCGTTGGCGCGGTCATCCCTGCCATCAAAGCGAAGTTCGGCCTTAGCAACATCGATGCGATAGAGGCGACTAAGCGCGCCCACGCTCTCCAGTATGGGGAGCGTCCGTGATGTCGGAATTCAAGATATCCGCCGCGCTGCTTCGCACACTGCCGCGCCTGATGTCGCGCGCTGATCCGACCCGCGATCAGCGCTTCGCAAGCGGAGAAGGCACAAAGGCGGCAACTGAGGCATATCAGCGTCAGAGCGCATCCATCGCGGCCGGTCGCGTCGTGAAGCAGAGCGCGAGACGAAAGCCGCTTCCTGAAGAGCGTGAGAAGGCCATTGGCCGGCGCCGCACATGGGCGGGAGGTGGCAATATGCCTCCTGGCGTGCGTGCCGGCTACTCTGAGGCTGAGCGCGCCGCGTTGTCGGTTATTGCAGAGCGGTGCAAGCATCGCGGCTATTGCGATCTCTGCCTCGACGAGATCGCGCGCCTGGCTGGCGCTAGTCGCACCTCCGTACAGAACGCCATCCGTAAGGCTCGTTCGAAAGAGCGCGGGCACATCAGCGTCCGTGAGCGCCCGCAGGAAGGCCGCAAGAGCCTCACGAACATCATCAGGATCGTTTGCAGCTCGTGGCTGAAGTGGATCGAGAGGGCGATAGGGTTCAAACGTCTGAACACTTCAAAGACTGGAGTTAAAAACTCCCTCTCTCTTTATGCAGCGCGTCTGAAAATGGCTTTGGAGGGGAGTGAAGACGCGGCCTCTGAAACCGTATTCCAAGCGTCCCGCCAAGACGCGCGTTCAGCGCATAGCTTCGCAGGCGTCGCCGGTGGATGAAATCGAGATCCTGACGCAGCCGATGCCGAGGGTGGGGGGTCGAAAGTCTGGAACCGCCGGCGCCCTAGACCCGCGTCCCCCTCATGTGGAGATTTTTTTGTTTTGGCGCTGATTTTTTACCGGAAAGGCGAAGAAATATGGGCTTTCAACAGGGGGAGAAAAACCAAGCCATTGAAAATAATGGTGAAAATAGTTCGCCTGAAGGCGAAAGCTCTGAAAAACGGGTATTTTTTACCGGAGGGCAGCGTCGGCATTTGTGCATCATCTGCGACTGCGAATTTGAACGAGGACCCCGCTCTCCCGCCGTCACATGCTCGGAGGAGTGCAGCCGAGAGCGGCGGCTCAGATATGGCGCGAGCTATCGCCAGCAAGGTCGGGAGGCCAAGGCGCGGATGCTCGAAATGTTCGGCGGTCGAAGGCCTACCGAGGAAGAAATTTTTCAACTCCTGCAACAACGAAAGAACCGGAAATGAACATCACTGATCAACCTACCTTCGCCGAACGCGACGCCAAGTCCAAGGCCGTCGCTCGTGCCGTTTCTCGACTTGCCGACAATCTCGGCTATGACGCGGACATCGTGTTTGAGGGCGCGCTGCTTGGGGCATGTGCAGCGCTCCTGTCTCGCGGTGCTTCGAACGACGACGTTGCGAAACTGCTGGAAAACTCTGGTCGCTTCATCCGGACTCTTGACCAGGACAACGAGTCATGACAGCCTCACCCTGTTTCGTCCTCTGCCTTCAATCGGCAGGTCAAAGCGACAACTTGCACGCCAGGCGCTGCAAGGCTGGGCTGTCAGAGGATAGATCGCTCGCACGCCAGGCGCTGCGAGGACGGGCACGCCAGGCGCTGCCTCTATACCATTTTCCCAATTTAACCGTTCGACGGGCAGTGACGCCGTGTGCGCGCCCGATCGACTTTTCTACGGAGACCGCTATGTCGGTACATGCTCGTATGCCGCGCGCCATTGGCCGCATTTATGCAAACTCCCCTGATCCGGCTCGCGTCGTCGCAGCCTTGCAGGCCGGTTTCGAGGACTTTAAGCGTGTTCACAATGATCGGACCGACAACTTTCAGAAGGCCGTCGACGATCTGAACGCGAAGATTGCCGGGGTTGTCCTCAATGGTCCTGGTGGCCGCGATGACGTGCCGATCGATCCCGAATATAGCGGCGTATTCTCGTCGTGGTTCCGCTATGGAGACGCGGACGATAGCCTGAAGGCATCAAACCGCGCCGGCCTCCGTCAGCAAATCCACGCTGCAATGAGCGCCGGCTCCGCTTCGGACGGCGGTTATCTCGCTCCCGTGGAATGGGATCGTAAGGTTCTGCAGAAGCTCGCCACGGTCAGCCCCATGCGTCGGCTAGCGATGGTCGTTCCGACCGGCGTTCGCGGTTACTCGACGGTGTGGAACGCTGGCGGATGGGGTTCTGGATGGATCGGCGAAACCGCCGCCCGTCCCGAGACGGGAACGCCGACCCTTTCGCCGCTCACCTTCATGGCGGGCGAGATTTACGCTAATCCGGCCATCACCGCCAACTTGCTCGACGACGCCGATTTCGACGCCGGGAACTGGCTTGCCGATCAGCTCGCCGACGAATTTTCGAAGCAGGAGGGCGTTGCTTTCATCTCCGGTGACGGCGTCAACAAGCCGAACGGTCTTCTCACCTACGCGACGGGCGGCGCGGCGGCGGCGCTTCATCCGGGTGGCGCTATCGAGGTCGTTAACAGCGGTTCGGCCGCTGCGGTGACGCCAGATGGCCTGATCGACTTCGTCTACAAGCTGCCATCGCCCTATCGCCAGGGCGCAAGCTGGCTCATGTCCTCGACCACTGCCGCCGCCATCCGGAAGCTGAAGGATGGGCAGGACAATTACCTTTGGGAGCCAAGTTATTCGAAGGACGGCACCGACACGCTTCTCGGATACCCGGTCGAGATTGACGAGAATATGCCGTCGATCGCCGCCGATGCTATCCCCGTCGCGTTCGGCAACTTCAAGCGCGGCTACGTCGTCAATGATCGCCAGGGCACGCGCATTCTGCGCGACCCCTACACCAACAAGCCTTACGTGAATTTCTACACCACGAAGCGCGTTGGCGGCGGCGTCAATGATCCCAATGCCTTCAAGTTCCTGAAGATCGGCGCGTAAGCATCTAAGGGCGCGCTCCTCGAGGTCGTAGCCCGGCCGACAACGGCAGTCACCTCCCCGCGCCCACGCTTCAGTAGAAGGGGTCAAGGTGGCAGGCGAGACGGTATCCGCGCGTCCGGCGCGGATACCGCATCCTTCAATCGGAGATCGGAACTATGAGCGACATGAAGAGCAATATTCGCGCAATGGAGCGAGTCCTTGTTTCACAGGGGATGACGCGCTCCACAGCGAGGGAGCGCATCAAGCGCCTACAATCGAACAGCATGGTGGCTCGGCATTCGCCCGAAGTGACAGACGAGTATGGGCACGACGGAGGTCTGATGAAGGCGATTCAGTCGCTGTCGGCCTCGATCGCATCGGCCGCGTCCTAAACCTTGGCAAATTGAGGATAGAAAAATGGCAGTTTTCACTATCGCAGCTATTGCCGGCGCTCTGTCGAGCGTCGGGATTACCTCGTCATTTGTGGCTTCGGCCTCATGTCACCCGCTCAAGTGCCAGCCAAAGGGTAAGAAATGACCGCTTGAAATGCATTTGTCGGTGACGACGATATCCACGTTTTTACCGACACAGTGATTTACAACATGGCGCGTGGCGGTGCCGTGGAAGGTTTTGGCAGCAAGGTTATCCCTCTGCCGCATCGGGGCGCCGTGATGGCCTGCTCCGGCTTTTCATGGGTTTCCATCGTCATCGCCGGCGTGATCGCGTCGTCTGGTAGCCAAACCTTTGACGACCTGGTGCAGTCGCTGTCCGACACCGTACGCAATGCTATAGCCCGCGACAAAAGTTCCTCGCTGACCTTCGGAAATTTCGAGCTGCTGATTGCCGGTCATTCCGAAAGCCGTAGCGGCCCGGAAATTCATGTCCTCTGCGGCTATCGCACCGGAGGAAATCCGCCCTTCCACATGGTCAAGCTGAACAAGTTCACAAGCCCGATGATCGGCTTTGTGAACTTCGATCACGACAAGCCCCAAACATCTGGTCTTTCCATCTTGGAACGACAGCGCCTAACGCTATGCGGCTCCCATGACGCGCCAAGCGTAGCGCTCTATTGCGTCGGCGGTGCCGCGCAATACGCAAAGGTGTCGCGCGATGGCATTTCTATCAAGGTTTTGAAGCGCTGGCCGGATGAGGTCGGAAAACCAATTGTGACTGAGTGAAGGAAAAGGTCGACAAGCTAAAAAGTCGGGGCGATGGCAAGTGATACCGAGTTAAAGCGCCGCCTATGGGCGTTCTTCGATGCTGCCCCAATTTTGCGCGCAAGCCTGGAGTCACCTTCAGGCCGTAAATGTCTGTTAAGCTAAATTTGTCAAGATGATCACTGTGATTTTCTTGTGAACAAAAACAGTACGTTAACGTTTGTTAACCAGTATCGACAATTCGTGTCGTTGACAGTATGGGCGAAGCGCCCTATTTTCGGTCCAATGACAAGAAGAAGATTGATACATTCCAGTGGGTTAGCTGAAGTAGACAATCTTGGGGTAAAGAGATGACAGAGCTTCACACCAATGCAAAACTTCTGGAGAAACTTCGCTCGTCCAGCAACCGTAAGCTGACCGAGGATGAGCTTTACAAGCAACGCGTATCGTTTATTATGGGTTCTTTGTCGGACAGTAGTACTGTGACGAGGGCCCAGGTCACGGAAGTACTTGCAGATTTCGAGGGCCGCAAGAGCGCCTAAGTGATTTTGTTTGAGCTGACTAGAAGCGAAGACCATCCAGTATATCAGAAATTAATGATTGAAAACGGAAATCGACACTACGATTTCCTGCGTTCCATAGTGGTCGCCTCATTGGAAATGGGGCGGCCATTTCTGTCTCAGCAGATACTTAAAGCTTTAAATTTCCACGCGATCGTGTGCTTGCATACGCATGCCGGTGAATATCGTCCCTGCGAGGTCACCGTTGGCGATCATGAGCCGCCTGCCTTTTTTCAAGTCGTGCCTCTGATGGATGACTTCATCAACGATTTGAACAGGGGATGGGAGAAAACAGATCCAGTCGTGCTTGCCACATATGCGTTATGGCGCCTGAATTACATACACCCCTTTATAAATGGAAACGGTCGAACAGCGCGCGCCGCCGCATATTACATCTTGTGTATCTCGGCTGGGCAGTGGCTTCAGGGGGACGCAATCTTGCCGGAGCTGCTTCGTCAAAACCGTCCGGATTACGTCGAGGCGCTGCGGCATGCCGACAAGTCTTTCAAGGAGACTAGCCAGCCCGATCTCGGCCCGCTACATGCGATTGTATCTGCGCTGCTTGCTCAGCAGCTCGGAGTGGATTTGTCGGCAAATGGGGCCAGTGGGACAGACAATGCAACGCCCGTTTCCGATCAAGTACCTCAAGCTGAGTGACAAATTCTCCCTTTCGAATATTACCTGGCGGAAAAGCCGACGAGTGATCCAGATTTGGTCGTTAAACCGGCTAGCCAGCTCTGAATATTCCGCCCTTCCTACGATCAACGAATATAAGAAAGTCGCGGCCAGTAGGTGCAAAGCCGAATAGCCGGGGATCAGGTTGGGGGAGGTACGTCGTGCATAAAGGGAAGGTGAGGCGTTTGAGGCATCTGTTGGGGCGGTGCCTGGAGGGTAACTGGAAGCGGCTGTTTCCCGCTGAACATCGCCAGCAATGATTTCCTTACTTGCTGTTGTTCGTCCTCAACATCTACAAGTGCCTGCGGTAGATACCCGCCTTCGAGGATATCCAGTTGCTCAAGTGAATATCCGACGTTCTGACCCATCGCGTTTAAGAGACGCGCAACTAATCTCCGGGTGCGATCGAGCCAACCATCATCTAATACCTGCAGATTCAGATGACGCATAAGCTCTGAATGGATGCTTATCACTTTCGGGGCATCATAGTAGTCGATTTCGACCATATTTAATGCTGTAACGAAGTCTTGACTTAGTTGCGTGCGACGCGTCCGGATCAACACACGAAAGGTATCAAGTTTTCGAGCCTGCTTGCTTCGGCGATCATCGACCCAACGCGTTACAAACACGGCCAGGATAGGCCCGGCAAAAGTTGCGAAAACAACAGTCCATGCTAGCAGCGATTCGCTGTTCATAAATGACTCCAAGGTCAAAGCGCAGAAATCAAGGAAAGTCTCAAACTCACAGGTCCGGTGGGCGTTTCAATCCTCATGACTTTCCCCAGAGCTTGATCTTCGTTGACAGAAAATGGAATTCGGATCGGCGGAGCGCCCGGCGCCACCACTACGCCCGTTACCAGCACGCCGCCGGTTGGAAATGCTAAATCTGCATAACCGGTCACCACGCCTTCCGGTGTCGTTTGGAACTCACCTGTGTAGACGCCGCCCCCAACGTCAATGCCCGCAAGCTTGCTATCTACGAAGGCAACAGCTCCGGCACCTTGGCCCTGCTTTCCGGTGTACTCCATTTTATAGAAACCGCGCATCCTCTTACCCCCTGCGTTTGCACAAACCCGGTGAAGCAAAAATAGGAGGCAAAAGGGCGGTTCGCAAGTACTGGTTGTTTCAAACATACTGCGCATGCTACCGGGTTCGCCAATTTGGCAAAGCTTGCGAGAAGTTCGACAAGTTGTCGATCTGAAATCTCACAGAATCGGCAAATCTGCCGACCCTATTTCGTCTCCGCCTTCTCTTTTACCATGGTCATCCCTCTTTGGAGGGCCGCTCTGGCATCGCTGTTACCATTGATGTCTGTGACCTGCTCAAAACCGCTTCCCGGATTGGTCACCAGCTCCAAGCGTGAATTGACCTGGGTGGGGTTGTCGCCTGTAATGGTGAAGGTCACGCGCGCATCGGGAACGCCATTGAATTTCGAACCAAACAGAAGCATGGCGCCGAAGTTATCATTTGCCGGCCGATCCAAAACGAGCTGAAATTCAGAATCTCTGATGATCTTGTAGTTTCTAGGCAAAAACGTCGCGATGATCGCTTCCTTTGTCTTGAGCTTTGAAGCGTTGATCGTGAAGTCCTGCGGTGCGAGCGGAGTAGCCGGCGCAGTTTGGCACGCGGATAATGCAACGGAGAGCGCCAGCACTGCGAATGTTCTGATCTTCATGAAAGTCCCCAACCTTTTCGATGAAAGGTTGCGTAGAGCATTCATTTAGTCAAGTATTACGTGTGAACATTTTACCCGTTTCATGCTGGAACGGGTTTGCCAACTTGGCAAAACCTATTCTTCCGCCTCGTCACTTTCATTTTCTGCTATCTCCTGCGACGTGCGGCGGGCTTTCTCCACCAACGATTTTTTGAACATCGCGTCCTCGTGGCGAGCTTTCAACGTCTCGAATTCCGCCTTCGATAGCGTCGATACGCCTTCCGCGATCTCGCGTAGGTTCGCTGGCAGAAGGTCGCCTATTTGAAGAACGGCGGCAGCAAACTGCCGGATCTGCATTACCTTGCCAAAGTAGAGAAGGAAATCCGCATCCTCCTTCTCCTTAAGATGGGCCACAAGCTCGGAAAGATCGCTAATTTGGCCGCTCATGTCCCGGAGCTTTTCCAACGCTAGCGTGTAATCGGCGCTCTCGTTATATGCGTTGGTGAGGATTTCAACCGCTCGCTCATCCATCTGCAAGCCATGAATGGCCGCGTCGGCCATCAGGGCGTTCCAAACATCACCAGGGAGATCGAGTTTTACCCTGTCGTCTCGACTCTCCTCCAGAGACCGCTTTAGCCTCTGAATGATCTCCGCATTCATGGAGCGGCCGAGTAAATCAGCAGACTCTTTTATGCGGTCGCGCATGCCCTCCGGAAAACGGACCAGCAATTTATCGATGTCATCACTTGGAAAAGAAGATCTCGCCATGCCCGTCTGATATCAAATAAAATCGGAACAAGCAAAATGAACTTGACTCCGGATCATTTTGATATCAATTTCTCCGTATCGGAATGATACGGAGCGTGGTGATGAGCAATAAATACCCCAGTGAAAAACTAGACCAGCTCCCTGTTCGCCTCCCAGACGGAATGCGGGCACGCATCAAGGAATCGGCAAAAAAGAACTGCCGCTCAATGAATGCAGAAATCATATTTCAGCTAACGCGCGCATACACGCGTGACGAAACGCAAAAAGCCGACGCTGCTTGAGACCCGCGTCGGCTTTTTCGTGTGCATAGGAAAGGATATCAAATGCAGACGGACCATAAACCAGAAAGCGGCAAGGGCGCAAGCCTTTCTCGCCGCACCTTTCTCCAGTTCGCCGCAGCCGGCTCCGCCGCAACACTGCCGGCGGTGGCGGAAGCGGCAACTGCGAAAATCCCGCAGTTGCCGCTTACCGATCAACAGCAGCTCGACGCTTGTATCGATCAGCTCAAGGCCATCCTGCAGCAGATGCATCCTGGTTACGATCATATCGACGGCGGCTACCAGGCGCACAAAATGGGTGGCGCAGCTGTCATTCTGGAAGCGAGCCGGCCGCCTGTCGAATGGAGCGGCCCCGGCTTTTACGAAGTCGAAGACCATCATCGCAGAAACGTAGAAGGTGTCTTCTGGGTAGTGCGGGAATGGTCCGACATGGACCGGCGTTTCTACCTTTGTGGTTTATACCACCATCGCGGCCAGCTGCATTCTCCTAGCGTAAGCATCAATCCGCGCCGCATCATCCGCAAGCTGGAAGGCGGTGCAGCATGAAGCCGCACCCGACCGTGGATAACAAAATGGCCCAATGGGTTCAGGCCGAACCGCTGATAGATGTCGTCGATCAACTCGACGGGCCTATTTCGATGCTCCGCACTGTCTGGCTCGCTCTTCGAAACCCCGAAGCGAACGACACATATGGCATCCGCCATTGCCTCGAAATATTGGAGAATGCCACCGATCGCGTGGAGAAGCTTCAGAAAGAAACGAATGCCAAGGTGCACGAGATTGTGGGGAAGATCTGATGTCGACCGCGCAAACAGAAACTCGCCGGCGTGCTCGTAGCCCTGGCATTCGTCAATCAGACATTGCGCGCGCCATTCGTGGCGCGTTGCAGGCTGGAATGGAGGTTCGGGAGGTTATAGCGACCAAGGACGGCGTTCGCATCATCTCGGGCGCATCCGGTTCCGCCTCCCTGTCGAATTCTTGGGATGAGGTGCTAGGCGATGGCTAGGCGCTCGCGGTCGGCGCTGCCGAAATACGTCACGCCAGCGCGCGACCGATATAAGAATGTCCGCCTTCGTTTCCGAAAGGGTTTGTTTTCGACCTATCTCAAGTCGCCGTTTCCATCGGATGCGTTCGATGAGGAGTATCAGGCTGCTTTGCGAAACGAAAAGGTCGCGCATGGTGAGATCGGGAAGGCGCGGACAAAGGCGGGGAGCATGGCGGCGCTGGTCGTCTCCTACTACTCCTCTCCGGAGTTCAGGGGCACTGCCAAGAGCACGCAACAGACCTATCGCGGCATCTGCGAGAAAATCCGCAAGGATCACGGCGACAGGGTCGTCAGGGAACTGCGGCGCCAACATGTCAAGGCAATTATCGGAAAGATGAGTGCCACCCCTGCTGCGGCCAATAACTACCTTCGGATGCTGCGTATTCTGATGCGGCACGCGATTGATATCGAGTGCATCCAGCGTGACCCGACGTTGAAGCTCAAGGGCTACAGCACCAAGTCGGCAGGCTTTCACACATGGACAGAAGGCGAGATTGCCGCATTCGAGGCGAAACATCCAATTGGCACCAAACCACGCCTCGCTATGGCGCTCATGCTCTACACGGGCCAGCGGCGCGGTGACGCGGTCAAGTTGGGGCGAAAGGATGTGACCGGTAATCGGATAGCCGTTCGGCAGGAAAAGACTGGAACACCGCTGGCAATAAAAATGCACGCCTCGCTTATAGAGGCGTTGCAGATGGCGCCAGAAGGAAAACCGGCGTTTCTCCTCACATCCTTCGGAAAGCCTTTCACAGCGGCTGGATTCGGCAACTGGTTTCGCGAGAGGTGCAATGAGGCTGGATTGCCACACTGCTCATCGCACGGTCTCCGGAAGGCAGCAGCGCGCCGCCTGGCCGAGGCTGGCAACAGCGCAAACCATATTGCAGCCGTAACGGGCCATCTCTCGCTTAGAGAGGTCGAGCGATACACTCGCGCGGCTGATCAAGAAAAGATGGCTGATGCGGCTGTCGATACGATGCCGGAAAGATCAGATCGGAAGACGCAAAATGTCCAACAAACCGAAATTGTTGGACAAAATGACGATTAAGGAATTGAAAACATGGCGCATCTAGAAAAAGATGGCGGACAAGGTGGGATTCGAACCCACGGTACGCTTTCACGCACACACGCGTTCCAGGCGTGCGCCTTAAACCACTCGGCCACCTGTCCATCTGCACTTTCGCATCCGATGAAGGAGCTATTGTGGGAACGGCGCGATATATACCGATGAATTTTCTGGGATCAACCCAAATCTGACAGTTTTTTGACTTCTGAGCAGAAAACTATGCGCTTCTCCTCCATTGCGCTTGTCTCATTCCCAACTTATTTAAAGAGAAAGACGGAAAAAGAATGCAACCGGCCAAGCGTATATGGCCGAGTATCATTGAGTATCGGGAGGAGTTCATGCGTTTCCTGCTGCGTTTTGCCAGCCTCGTCGCGCTCGTGGTTGCGGTGGTTGCCGGGACCATCGATTCCATCCAGTCGGTCGCAGCCTCTGCTGTGGTCATGACGCCGATGGGGGATGCCTGGAAGGATGTGAGCCCGTCCTCACTCGCGAGCGTCCAGTCGCTGATCTCCTATTATATTCATCCGCGCCTCTACGACATGGCCATGCAATGGCTGCTGTTCCAGCCGGCTTTCGCGGTCTTCCTGGTGCTCTCGCTGCTATTGTGGATGGTTGCCTACAAGAAGCCGCCGGTTGCGGGCCGTTTCAGCGTCTGAGGCCGGTCGTTCCTCCTCGGTATTATGCTTTGAAAACCGGTCCGGCTATGCAATTTGACGACGTCCGGAGGCGCATCGGCGCGGGTGTTATCGCCTTCCATCGCCGCTTGGTTGGCTAATAAAATCGCAGTTCGAGAGCGGAATTGTCCAAAAAACAGCCCCTTTGAGCGGGCTTTTGGCAATTCCCACAAATCTTTACCAACTGAAAAATTTCTGGTGAATTTTTCGTGCAGCCATGCAAGGATGCGCGCCAGCTTGGCCTCGGGGGAGGCCGGCGGTTCCGCAGACATGTCCGGTCAACGGGCTTGCGGGAGGACCCAACAAGATAGAAACAACAGGGCTGCAACTCATGAAAAAATCCCTTTTGACGCTTTTCGCCTTGGCTGCCATGTCGGCAACGGCGCTTGCGGCCGACATCAAGCCGGCGATCGTCTACGGCACCGGCGGCAAGTTCGACAAGTCCTTCAACGAAGCGGCCTATAACGGCGCCGAAAAGTTTAAGAAGGAAACCGGCATCGCCTATCGCGACTTCGAGCCGACCGGCGACACCCAGGGCGAACAGGCGCTGCGCAACTTCGCCAGCAAGGGTTTCAACCCGGTGATTGCCGTTTCCTTCGCCTGGACCTCCGCTCTCCAGAAGGTTGCAGCTGAATATCCGAAGACCGAATTCGTTCTGATCGACGACAGCCTCGATCTGCCGAACGTTCGTTCGGTCAAGTTCAAGGAAAATGAGGGCTCGTATCTCGCCGGCGTCATGGCCGCTCTGTCTTCGAAGTCGGGCAAGATCGGTTTCGTCGGCGGCATGGACATTCCGCTGATCCGCAAGTTCGAATGCGGTTACGAACTGGGCGCCCGCGCCGCCAATCCGAAGATCGAAGTCTTCCAGAACATGGCCGGTACGACCGGTGCTGCCTGGAACGACCCGGTTCGCGGCGGCGAGCTCACCAAGAACCAGATCGACCAGGGCGCGGACGTAATCTACGCGGCTGCCGGCGCCACCGGCCTCGGCGTGCTGCAGACGGCTGCCGACAACAAGAAGCTTTCCGTTGGCGTCGACTCGAACCAGAACTACCTGCATCCGGGTTCCGTTCTGACCTCCGTCGTCAAGCGTGTCGACCTCGCGGTCTACAATGCCTTCACCGACGCCAAGGCCGGCAAGTTCACGCCCGGCACGCAGGAACTCGGCCTCAAGGAAGAGGGCGTTGGCGTAGCCCTGGACGACAACAACAAGCCGCTCATCACCCCGGAAATCAAGTCTGCCGTCGACAAGGCGACCGCCGACATCATTGCCGGCACGATCAAGGTGCATGACTACACGACCGATAACGCCTGCCCGAAGAGCTGATATGAAATTAGGGCGTATGACGGCATCAAAACGTCATACGCCCTTTTCTTATCCGGAATTCTGATTTCTGGAGCCGTGTAGTGAGCCAATTGCCTGCCATCGAACTTGTGGGCATCGACAAGAAGTTCGGTGCCGTCCATGCCAATAAAGACATCAACCTGACCGTTTCCAAGGGTTCGATCCACGGGATCATCGGAGAGAACGGTGCCGGGAAGTCGACTCTGATGTCGATCATCTACGGCTTCTATCAGGCCGACAGCGGCGAGATCCGCATCAACGGCAATCCCATCGCCATCCGTGACAGCCAGACGGCGATCGCCGCCGGCATCGGCATGGTGCACCAGCATTTCATGCTGGTCGATAATTTCTCCGTGCTGGAAAACGTCATGCTTGGTGCCGAAGGCGGAGCCCTTCTGGCCAAGGGCGTTGCTGCGGCCCGCGCCGAGCTTGGCAGGCTGGAGACGGATTACGGCCTGGACGTCGATCCCGACGCCTTGATCGAAGAGCTTCCCGTCGGCCAGCAGCAGCGCGTCGAGATCCTGAAGGCCATGTATCGCGGCGCCGAGATCCTCATCCTTGATGAGCCGACCGGCGTGTTGACGCCCGCCGAAGCCGATAACCTATTCCGCATCCTGCGCGTGCTCCGCGACCAGGGCAAGACGATCCTTCTCATTACCCATAAGCTGCGCGAGATCATGGCGATCACCGATACGGTGTCGGTCATGCGCCGCGGTGAAATGGTCGCGACACGCAAGACCGCTGAAACCACCGTCGAAGAGTTGGCCGAGCTGATGGTTGGTCGCCGCGTGTTATTGCGCGTCGAAAAAGGTACCGCCCATCCAGGTGACGTCCTGCTCTCCGTGCGCAATCTGACCGTCAAGGATGGCCGCGGCGTCACCATGGTCGACAATGTCTCCTTCGATGTGCGCGCCGGCGAGATCGTCGGCATCGCCGGCGTCGCCGGCAACGGCCAGTCCGAGCTGCTGGAGGCGATCGCCGGCATCCGCAAGCCGGCCTCGGGTGAAATCTGTCTGCATGGCAAGCCGATTGGCGCCGCCGACCCGGCGGCTCTGCGCGACCTCGGCCTCGCCCATATCCCGGAAGACCGCCATCACATGGGCCTCGTCCTTAAATTCGAGGAATATGAGAATTCGATGCTCGGCTATCACCGTGACGTCAAATATGGCAGGGCTGGCATGCTCGATCTCGACGCCATGCGCAAGGATGCGATCGAGAAGATCGAGAAATACGACATCCGCCCGCCGAACGCCCGACTGAAGACCGCCAATTTTTCCGGCGGCAACCAGCAGAAGATCGTCGTTGCCCGCGAGATCGAGCGCGATCCGAAGGCCCTGCTGATCGGCCAGCCGACGCGCGGCGTCGATATCGGCGCCATCGAATTCATCCATCGCCGCATCATCGAGATGCGCGACGCCGGCAAGGCGATCCTGCTGGTCTCGGTGGAGCTGGATGAAATCCGCGCGCTATCGGACCGTATCCTCGTCATGTTTGCCGGCCATGTCGTCGGCGAAAAAACGGCTGACGCCGGTGAACAGACACTCGGCCTGATGATGGCCGGAATTGCCGCGTGAGGCCTTGATGAGTACCGCTTCCGTTCCGCTCCCCAATTGGATCAACTACGGCCTGATCCCGCTGATCAATCTGCTGTTGGCTTTTATCGTTTCAGGTTTAGTGATCTGGCTTATCGGTGAGAGCCCTATTGATGCCTTAAATTCCCTTGTTCAGGGTTCTCTGGGCAGCGGTGAGGCTATCAGCTATACGTTGTTCTATGCGACGAGTTTTATTTTCACGGGCCTTTCCGTTGCTGTCGCGATCCATGCGGGCTTGTTCAACATAGGCTCGGAAGGCCAGGCCTATATTGGTGGTCTCGGGGCTGCCTTGGTTGCCTTGTCTCTCGACAATTATGTGCCCTGGTATGTCACCATGCCGTTCGCGATGATTGGGGCTGCGGTGTTTGGCGCGGCATGGGCGTTTATTCCAGCTTGGATGCAGGCAAAGCGCGGCAGCCATATCGTCATCACGACGATCATGTTCAATTTCATCGGCGCGCCGCTGATGGTTTTTCTGCTTTCGCACGTCTTGATCGTACCGGGGAAACAGGCCGCGGAAACCCGCACCTTTCTTGAGGGCGGCCAGCTGCCGAAGCTCGATTGGCTGATCAGCATGTTCGGCTCGTCGATTGGTGCTGCACCGCTCAACGTTTCGTTCCTGATCGCATTGGTAATGTGCTTCCTCGTCTGGCTGCTGATCTGGCGCACCAAGCTCGGCTACGAGATGCGTACGCTCGGCCTCAGCCCGACCGCCGCCGTCTATGCCGGCATCCCCTATGCCCGCACCGTCATCATCTCCATGCTGATATCAGGCGGTCTTGCCGGGATGATGGCGCTAAACCCGGTCATGGGCGCGCAGGCCCGTCTTGGCGTCGAGTTCGTCGCAGGTGCGGGCTTTGTTGGCATCGCCGTGTCGCTTATGGGCCGTAACCATCCATTGGGTATTATCTTCGCGGCGATCCTGTTTGGTATCCTTTCCCAAGGCGGCGATATGGTTAATTTTGATATACCAACCATTAGTCGTGACATGGTCATCATGATCCAGGGTCTCGTTATCCTGTTCGTTGGCGCGCTCGAATACATGCTGCGTCCAACATTCGTGCGTATCTATCAATTGTTCGGCAGGGCTTGAGGATCGACCATGGATTATTATGACATCCTGATCAGCGTGCTCGGTTCGACCATCCGCCTGTCGATTCCCCTGATCTTTACGGCGCTTGCCGGTTTGTTTTCCGAGCGTGCCGGCGTCTTCGATATCGGCCTTGAGGGCAAGATGCTGGCTGCCGCATTTGCTGCCGCATGCATGGCTACGGTCACCGGATCGGCCTGGGCTGGGCTGGGCGCGGGTATCGTGGTCTCTGTCACATTCGGCCTGCTTCATGGCTTCGCCTCGATCACCAATCGCGGCAATCAGATCGTCTCCGGTGTTGCGATCAACTTTCTGATTGCCGGATTGACCGTCGTGCTTGGCCAGGCCTGGTTTGGCCAGGGAGGACGCACGCCGCAGCTTGGCGCGGACGCGCGTTTCGTGCCGATCATCCTGCCGGGTGCCGATGCGCTGCGCGGCGTGCCGATCATCGGACCACTCTACGCCAACGTTATTTCCGGCAATAACATCCTCACCTATATTGCCTTTCTTGCCGTGCCGATTTCCTGGTGGATTCTGTACCGGACGCGATTTGGCCTGCGCCTGCGCGCCGTCGGTGAAAATCCCGGTGCCGTTGACACGGCCGGCATTTCGGTCGCGTGGCTGCGCTATCGCTCGCTGATCTGCGCCGGCATTCTCTGCGGCTTCTCCGGCACCTATCTCGCCATCGCGCAGTCGGCCGGCTTCATCGCCAACATGTCGGCCGGTAAAGGCTATATCGCGCTGGCCGCGCTGATCTTCGCCAAGTGGAAGCCGGTGCCGGTGATGTTGTCCTGCCTGCTCTTCGGCTTCCTCGATGCCTTCTCCAATTTCATGCAGGGCAAGTCGGTGCCCGGCATCGGCGAGGTGCCGGTGCAGATTTTCCAGGCGCTGCCCTATATTCTCACCTGCATCCTGCTCGCAGGCTTTATCGGCGTCGCCAAGCCGCCCAAGGCCGGCGGCGTGCCCTATACCAAGGAGCGCTAGTCCATGTCGCATGATCTGTTCGAGGCCGCCCGCGGGGCGATGGCCTTTGCCCATGCCCCCTATTCGAAATTCCCCGTCGGCGCGGCGATCCGTGCCGAGGACGGCAAGATCTATGCCGGTGCCAATATCGAGAACCTGTCTTTCCCGCAGGGCTGGTGTGCCGAGCCAACCGCGATTAGCCACATGATCATGGGCGGTGCCAAGAAGATCGTCGAAATGGCCGTCATCGCCGAGAAGCTGCCGCTCTGCCCGCCCTGCGGCGGTTGCCGGCAAAAAATCGCCGAATTTGCCAGCAAGGAGACCCGCGTCTATCTTTGCGACGAAACCGGCGTGAGGAAGACGATGACCATGGATGAATTGCTGCCCTTCAGCTTCGAAACCGAGATACTGGGATGACCGCCGCCGTCGATATCCTGGCTGCAAAGCTCGGGGATCTCCAGCCGAGCTACGGTATCGTCCTCGGTTCTGGCCTGGGTTCGCTCGTCGATCAAGTGCAGGACGCCGTGCGCGTTCCCTATGCGGAGATTCCGGGCTTTCCCGTCAGCGCCGTTTCCGGCCATGCCGGCACGCTGGTTGCGGGCCGTCTTGGCAACGTCCCGGTCATCATGCTTTCTGGCCGCGTGCATTACTATGAAAAGGGCGATGCCAACGCCATGCGCGTGCCCATCGAGACGCTGAAAGCTCTCGGCGTCGAAACGCTGATCCTGACCAACTCGGCCGGGTCTCTGCGCGAAGAAATGCCGCCGGGATCGGTGATGCAGATCACCGACCACATCAATTATTCCGGCATGAACCCGCTGATCGGCGAGGAAAGCGACAAGCGTTTCGTCGGCATGACCAGCGCCTACGATGCCGATCTCATCATGCGGATGCGCAAGGCGGCGGAAAAGGCCGAGATCAAGCTCTCGCATGGCGTCTACATGTGGTTCTCCGGCCCGAGCTTCGAAACGCCGGCGGAAATCCGCATGGCGCGCATCCTCGGTGCCGATGCCGTCGGCATGTCGACGGTGCCGGAGGTCATTCTGGCGCGTCTTTTCGGTCTAAGGGTTGCCGCGGCCTCCGTCATCACTAACTATGGGGCTGGCATGACCGGCGCCGAGCTGACGCATGAGGAGACCAAGGACATGGCTCCGGTCGGCGGCGCCCGTCTCGCGGCCATCCTGACAGAAATGATTGCGGACGGAGGAAACTGACAATGACGAGCCATTCCCTGAGAGAAACGGCGGCCGTTGCGCTTTCCCTTCTCGATCTCACCAATCTCAAGGATGATTGCACGCCGGCCCAGATCGAGACGCTCTGCGCCCGGGCGCAATCGCCCTACGGCAACACCGCCGCCGTCTGCATCTGGCCGCGCTTCGTCGCCCAGGCACGCGGCATCCTCGGCACTGATCATGCGGTGAAGATCGCGACCGTGGTGAATTTCCCGGCCGGCGACATGGAAGTGGCCGACGTCGCCGCCGAAGCGCGCGAGGCGATCGCCGACGGTGCCGACGAAATCGATCTCGTCATTCCCTATCAGGCGCTGCTTGCCGGCAACGAGCAGGCCGTCACTGACATGGTCGCGGCCGTCAAGGCCGAATGCACCGGGCCGGTGATCATGAAGACCATTCTCGAAACCGGCGAGCTCAAGGACGTGGCGCTGATCCAGCGCGCCTCCGAACTGGCGATCGAGGCCGGCTCTGATTTCATCAAGACCTCTACCGGCAAGGTCACTGTCAATGCGACGCTTGAAGCGGCCGACATCATGCTGCGGGCGATCCGCGACAGTGGCCGCAAGGTCGGCTTCAAGCCGGCCGGCGGTATCGGCTCCGTCGCCGATGCAGCGCTCTATCTGAGCCTTGCCGAGACCATCATGGCGCCGGACTGGGCCATGCCCTCGACCTTCCGTTTCGGCGCCTCGAGCCTGCTCGACGATATTCTCGGCGTGCTGGCCGGCGGACAATCCAAGACAGCCTCGTCAGGCTATTGAAGCCATGATCCCGCAGGAGATCATCCGGCTGAAGCGCAACGGCGGCATTCTTTCAGCCGCCGATATCAATAGCTTCATCGGAGCCCTGGCGCGTGGCGAGCTGGCGGAAAGCCAGATCGGCGCCTTTGCCATGGCCGTCTGGTTTCGCGGCATGACGCGCGAGGAGGTCGTGGCGCTGACGTTCGCCATGGCCCGTTCCGGCGACACGCTCGCCTGGTCCGGCATCGGCAGGCCGATCGCCGATAAGCATTCGACCGGCGGCGTCGGCGACAATGTCTCGCTGATGCTGGCTCCGGTCGCCGCTGCCTGCGGCCTTGCCGTGCCGATGATTTCCGGCCGGGGCCTCGGCCATACCGGCGGCACGCTCGACAAGCTGGAATCGATACCCGGCTACGGCATTACTCCGGACGCGGCGCGCTTCCGCAAGGTGGTGGACGAGGTCGGTTGCGCCATCATCGGCCAGACCGGAGCCCTGGCGCCCGCCGACGGCAAGCTCTATGCCGTGCGCGATGTCACGGCCACCGTCGATTCCGTGCCGTTGATCACCGCCTCGATCCTATCGAAGAAGCTGGCCGCCGGGCTGGAAACGCTGGTGCTCGACGTCAAGATCGGCAGCGGCGCCTTCATGACCTTACCGGAAGAGGCCGAGACGCTGGCCCGTTCTCTGGTCGAGGTGGCGAACGGGGCGGGGGTGAAGACCTCGGCACTGATCACCGACATGAACCAGCCGCTGGCGGACGCCGCCGGCAATGTCGTGGAGCTCCGCAATTGTCTGGATTTCCTGAAGGGCGGCAAGGCAGGCACGCGGCTCGAGACGGTCGTATTAGCCTTCGCGGCCGAGATGCTGACGCAGGCGGGGGTCGAAAAGACACTTGTCGAGGCCGAAGCTAGTGCGCGCAACGTGCTCGCCTCCGGCAAGGCGGCCGAACTGTTCGGCCGCATGGTCCATGGCCTCGGTGGTCCGGCCGACCTTCTGGAGAATCCGGCTAAACATCTGGCCGTCGCGCCGGTGCATAAGCCAATTCTCGCGTCTTCGGATGGCTGGCTTGTGGCCTGCGATGCTCGCGCCATCGGTATGGGTGTCATCGATCTTGGCGGCGGCCGCCGTCGTCCTGAGGACAAGATCGACCATCGCGTCGGCTTCAGCGATATCCTGCCGCTTGGGGCGAAGGTGAGCAAAGGCGATCGCATGGCCACCGTTCACGCGGCCGATGAGGCAAGTGCCGAAAAGGCTGCAGCCGACCTCGCCGCAAACTATCGCATCGCGGATGCCGCTCCCGTTCTGCCGCCGGTGATTGTCTCTCGGGTCTGACGGGTTTACTGCGTCAAACGCAATGAACCGTTTTCGGCGCCATAGGATTTCAACTTTTTCAGGAAGCTCATGCCGATCAGCGTCGTGCTCAAGGCGCCATCCTTCGAGACCACGGCATCGACGTCACGAACCTTGATCGTGCCAATCTCAAGACGGTCGAGCTTGACCAGCGCCACCTTGGACGAACCGTTGGCGGTCTGGGTGGTGTAGCGATAATCGAGATCGCTGCCGCTGATGCCGAGACGGCGCGCCGTGCTCTCGTTGATCGCCACATAGGTAGCACCCGTATCGATCATGCCCTGCACCGGCCGGCCGTTGATCTTGAAGTCGCCCTGATAGTGACCACCCGCGCCTGCGGGCAAGAGGACGCTGCCATGCGACAGGCTCACCACCGAGACCTGCTGTCCCGCGGGAGGGGAAATGGCCATGGGCGCTGAGTTTTCGTCGATGGCGATCTGGATGTTCAGCAGCGACGGCACCTGCGTGGCAGCCACGGCGATGATACCGGCAAAGACAAGGACGCGAACGAGCATCGGCGGAGACCCTTCCCATGGGTTCGCCATGTCGAACCCATCGATCTCCATCGTTTAAATCAGCTTTGCTGACAGGCCGCTAAACAGATCAATAAAAAGCCCGGCACTTGGACGCTGCCGGGCGGAAAACAAAGAGAGAGGTGGGATTTACTTCGTGCCGTACATGCGGTCACCGGCATCGCCGAGGCCGGGGACGATATAGCCCAGTTCATTCAGGTGGCTGTCGATCGCCGCGGTGAAGACCGGTACGTCCGGATGCGCCGCACGGAAATTGGCAATGCCTTCGGGAGCCGCGAGCAGGCAGAGGAAGCGGATATTATGGGCGCCGCGCTCCTTCAGCTTGTCGATCGCGGCGATCGAAGAGTTGCCGGTTGCCAGCATCGGGTCGACGACGATGATCAGGCGCTCGGAAATATCCTCCGGCGCCTTGAAGTAGTATTCGACCGGCTGCAGCGTTTCGTGGTCGCGGTAGACGCCGATATGCGAGACGCGGGCGGATGGCACGAGATCCAGCATCCCTTCGAGCAGGCCGTTGCCGGCGCGCAGGATCGAGGCGAAAACCAGCTTCTTGCCTTCGAGGATCGGCGATTCCATCGGCTGCAGCGGCGTTTCGATGGTCTCCATCGTCATTTCCAGATCGCGCGTCACTTCATAACAGAGCAGCGTCGAAATCTCGCGTAGCAGCCGGCGAAAGCTCCCTGTCGACGTCTCCTTCTTGCGCATGATTGTGAGCTTGTGCTGCACAAGCGGGTGATCGATGACAGTGACGCCGTCCATGGTTTCAGCCTTCCAGTAATTCCGCGATATCCGATGTTTCTTTCACGGAAATTGTCTCTGGTGCAAGGAAATAGGGCGAAAGGCTCGATTTCATCCCCAGTCTGCGGCCTAAAATGATGCCGTCATAACCTCGCCAGCAATGCCGCCCGTGTCGCTTCGTCCACAAACGCCGCTTCGATCGCCGTCCGGGTCATTGCGTTGATCTCGTCGTCACTGAAACCGAAAGCTGTCGACGCCAGTTCGTATTCTCGTTCCAGCGAGGTGTGAAAGAAGGGCGGGTCGTCGGAACTGATGGTAACGCGCACGCCGGCGTCGCGCAGCTTGCGCAGCGGGTGCGAGGGGAAATCCGGGAAGACATTGAGGGCGATGTTGGAGCCGGGGCAGATTTCCAGCACCGTGCCGAGATCGGCAAGGCGTTTCACCAGATCGGCATCCTCGATGGCGCGGACGCCATGGCCGATCCGCGCCGGGCGAACAAGTTCAACCGCATCGGCGACGCTGAAGGCGCCGCAGACTTCGCCGGCATGGATGGTGAGCCCGAGGCCGGCCTCGCGGGAGATGTCGAAGGCGCGGGCATAGTCGGCAACGCGGCCCATGCGTTCTTCGCCTGCCATGTTGAAGCCCGTGATCAGCGGATTGTCGCTTCTGGCGGCGTATTCGGCGGCCTTGATGACACGCTCCGGCCCGAAATGGCGCTCGCCGGTGACGATCAGCCGGGCCTCGATGCCGCTCTTTTCCTTGGCGGCGCGGATACCGGCCGAGACGCCTTCCATATAGGCGTCGGCGCCAAGCCCGATGCGGTCGCCATGGTCGGGCGAGACGATCAATTCGCTATAGATCGTGCCGATGCCGGCAAGCTCTTCGAGATAGGTCTCGGTCAGCAGCGCATAGTCTTCCTCGGTGCGATAGACCTCGGAGACTTTGTCGTAGCAGACCAGAAATTCGGCGAAATCCTTCCAGAGATAGACGCCGTCGCGCATGAAGGCATTGGTATCGACATTGTATTTACGCGCCTGCGCGAGCGTCAGCGCCGGGGGAGCCGCACCTTCCAGATGGCAGTGCAGCTCGACCTTCTTCAAATGCGATGTCACAGAAAACTCCTCCCATGCGGCCCTGCCGCAATTCCCAGATGGTGTGCAACGGTTTCGCCGATATCGGCATAGGTCTGGCGGATGCCGATCGGGCGCGAGCGAATGCCGAGTTCGTAGGCGATGATAGGCACCCGCTCGCGCGTGTGGTCGGTGCCGCGCCAGGTCGGGTCGCAGCCATGGTCGGCGGTGAGGATGAGGAGATCGCCGGGCTTCAGCTTCCTGTGCACCTCAGGCAGCCGTGCATCGAAGGCCTCGAGCGCCGCCGCATAGCCGGCCACATCGCGGCGATGGCCATAGACCATGTCGAAATCGACGAAATTGGTGAAGACGAGATCGCCATCGGCCGCTTCGTCCATCGTCTTCAGCGTCGCGTCCATCAGCTTCATGTTGCCGTTGGCCTTGATGATCCTGGAGATACCCTGATGGGCGAAGATATCGCCGATTTTGCCGACCGCATGCACCTTGCGTTCAGCCGCGACCAGCCGGTCGAGCAGGGTCGGCTCGGGCGGCAGCACGGAGAAATCGCGGCGGTTGCCGGTGCGCTCGAAATTCGCCGGCGTCTCGCCGATGAAGGGGCGGGCGATGACACGGCCGATATTATAGGGGTCAAGCAGGGTACGGACGATCTGACAGAGGGAAATCAGCCGTTCCAGGCCGAAATGCTGCTCATGCGCGGCGATCTGAAAAACGGAATCCGACGAAGTATAGCAGATTGGCTTGCCGCTGCGGATATGCTCCTCGCCATATCTCGCGATGATATCGGTTCCCGACGCATGGCAATTGCCGAGAATGCCGGGGAGATCGGCCGCCTTGCAGATCGCCTCCACCAGTTCCGGCGGGAAGGCATCGCCTTCGGTCGGGAAATAACCCCAGTCGAAGGTGACGGGCGTGCCGGCGATTTCCCAATGGCCCGATGGCGTGTCCTTGCCGCGCGAGATCTCGTTGGCGCAGCCATAAAGCCCGTAAAGCTTCTGCGGCAGCGGCATGCCTAGAGGATAGCGGCCCGTCGCCGCCTTGGCGATTTCCAGCAGCCCGAGGCCCGACATGATCGGCAGCGACAGCGGGCCGGAGCGCAGGCCTTCGCGGTCGGCCGCACCCGCCGCGCAGAATTCGGCGATGTGACCGAGCGTATCGGCACCCTCGTCGCCATAGCTTGCCGCATCCGGGCTGCCGCCGACGCCAAAGGAGTCCAGAACGAAAAGAAATACGCGCGCCATGAGATCACCCGATAAGATTGCTCAGCGCGCGACATTTCATGTCAGGCGCATTGGACGTCACCCATATAACGCAGGCGTGAACTTGGCAATTTTCTCGCTAAATGGGGATTGCATCGCCCGATGAAAAGCCGTTCCGCTCAACAATCGCTGCAGGTGATCGGGTCTACCCCGCGCGGGCGATAAAAATAGGAGCGGCCGATGGTGATCTGGTTGCTGCCGGCGGGCAGGAAATCCGAGCCGAAGCTGAGGATCTGATAGGGAATGGCGAGTTCCGTGCGGACCAGAAACGAACTCGGCAGATTGAGATCGCTGGGTACGGTGACGGCGCTGCCGGCCGTATAGGGCTTGCTGCCGTCTTGTGCCCAGGACCAGGCGACGGTGGCGCTACTGCCGGCGTCGATCTGGATTCCCGTGACCTTCAGCGTCAGGCCAGTGGTGGCATAGGACGTGAAAATGGCGCCGGCGACGGAGGGCATGGTAGCCAGTTCCGCCTTGGTTGTGCTCGTTTTCTGGGTCAGGATATCGGCAATGGATCCGGCCGCCCGGCTTGTGCGTTTTTCGACGCTGAGGCCGACGGTGATTTCGAAGGCGCCGAGATAGAGCATCAGCAGCACCGGAAAGAGAATGGCGAATTCGATGGCGCCGATGCCACGCTCGTCGCGCCTGAAATGCCGCAGGCGTGTATAAACCCCTGCCGCCATCGTCCGTCCCGCCATCTCCCGCCGCCTCATCAATAGTTCTCGTTCTGGAAGGCACCCGTCGCGACGATGAGATAGGTGCTTGGCATCGAGCCGTCGGATGGATGGATGTTGGTAAGATAGGGCCGCAGCAGATCGATAATGATCTGCCAGCGATAATAGGCGCGCACCATATTGATGGTCCCGGTGCCGCCGGGAGCGAATGAAAAGCCCGTGGTATTGAGGTCGGAATAGGGATCGGACGAGACACGCGGGATCGTTGTCGGCATATCGGCGAAGGTCGAATAGCTTTTGACGTCGAGATAGAGGTTCGTCGGGGTTGCCAGTTCAGCGGCGGAGCAGGCGATGAGCACCGAGATCTCGTTGCAAAAGGCCTGGCGGAACTGCTGCCCGGTCGTATTGGTCGCGGTGATCTGTCCGGTCCTGACCTGGCGCGACAGCGTATCGACAGCGTTGGAAACCACCTGTTCGGCGATGAAGGCGACGAAAGTTTCCAGGATCGCGAAGATGATCATGAAATAGGGGATGGCCAGCAGCGCGAATTCGATGGCGGCTGCGCCGTCGTGGGCACGCCCGAACGCGCGCAGGCCCCTCTTCGCACGCCGCGGTGCAAAGGCCTTGTCTCCAAGAAGAGCGTCATCTTGCGTCATAACGGAATCCGCGGCGATTTGAATCGTGGCGAGACTAGGGTGGCTTCCTTGACAATCCGTTTCTCTTCTCCCTCCATATTTAGAGGAAGCGCACATTATTCAGAAAAGTCTTGGCTTATACAGTATAATTGAATGAAAATGGACGCGAGATGCCGGCCTTACTGGCTGGTGGCGGCCGCAGCGTTGTTGTTTTGCTGGGCATGCTGCTCGCAATTGGGCGTGCAGGATAGCACGGAACGGTTGGTCTGGCGGAAGACGCGCACCGTATTGCCCTCGTCGATCGAGACCAGGATACGTTCATCGACGATGGCGTTGCCGTCGGCATCGAGCAGGACGATGTTCGTGGTGCCGAAACTGCGGCCGGTGAGCACGATCGTCTTCGGGTCCGCCACGGTCGCGTCGGCGACCTGCGCATTGCCGACGATAACTTTGCTGACGGGGCGATCGAGCTTCAGCACGCGCGCGTGATCCATATAGACACGCAGCATGCCGTCATCGGCGGCGCGCGAAAGCTGCGGCATCAGGCCTGCCATGGCGGCGACGCCGGCAAGAAATGCGGTTCTGCCGCGGATTGGCATGGTCTGGCCTCATGAAAACGATGGCGGAAACAATTCCTGATTAGAATGAGAAAGAAGGGTGAATGAACAATTAAGAGTGCAGTCATTGCTGCTATTATGAGGCAGGCATGACCGTTTTAGCGCTCATTTCGGGATTCCCGTGTCAAGCATGCAATATTCCGGCACAGGAAGTACATGGCGCTAATATATTAACTTCTAAACTTTTCGTTGTGTCTGAAGATTTTCTTTAAAAATGCCCGGAAAGACCTGAATTTATATTAACTAGTCTATTTGTGCTGTGGAATTGGCGATCTATTAACCCACTTCCTTAAAGCGATGGAAACGGCCAACCGCTACGGTTCAACTCATCCGATCAACGGCACAGTTGGCGGACGTGCTGTCAACAAAGTGAGTGGAGTTAAATTATGACCAAGCTTTTTTCGCGTTTCCTGAAAGACGAATCCGGCGCGACCGCCATTGAATACGGCCTGATCGCTGCCCTGATCTCGGTTGCCATCATTGCTGGCGCAACGACGCTGGGCAACACGCTCAGCTCTACATTCAATAAGATCTCCGATCAGATGAATACTTCTTCGAGCGGCGTCGGCACCAAATAATTGCTTTGGGTGTAGTAACCAGGCTTTCTCGGAAACCGCTCAGTATTATGAGCGGTTTTTGACATTTATAGTTCGAGTCGGAGTATTTTTAATGCTTGAAGCCGCGACATTGCTGATCTTCCCGCTCTGCCTGTCGGTTGCCGCCGTCTCCGATCTTTTGACCATGACGATCCCGAACCGGGTGTCGCTCATCCTGCTCGGTGCTTTCATCGTGCTTGCGCCGCTCGCCGGCCTGGCGCTGCCGGAGATCGGCATGCATGTCGCCGGCGCGACTGTCGTTTTCTGTGCGTGCTTCGCGCTTTTTGCCCTGAATGTCATGGGTGGCGGCGATGCCAAGCTGCTGGCAGCATCGGCGATCTGGTTCGGTTTCGATCCTTCGCTTCTGGCCTTCCTCGTCTATGTCGCCTTTATTGGCGGGGCGGTGACGATCGCTATTCTGATGATACGCTCGCAGTCGAGCACCATCATGGCCATGGGTCTGCCGCTGCCGAACTCGCTGCTGATCGCCAAGAAGATCCCCTATGGCATTGCCATCGCCATTGGTGGCTTTCTGGCTTTCCCTTCGTCGCCGCTGGTGGTCGCGGCCACATCGCATATTCTCTAAATTAGAAAACACTAAGTATTTGATTAGCGCGGTGTATCTTTATATATTGTATTGCTTAAATATTTATAGTGAAACAATAGTAGATGTAAGACACCATTAACCATAATTACACCAATTACTGAGCATTCTGCGGGGCGAAGAATCGTATTCCCCAAGGAATGACCAATGAAACCCGCTCGCATAATGATACTCGCAGTAGCAGTCGTCGCGGCAGGGCTTGCCGGACTGCTGGCGATGCATCTGGCCGGCTCGCGCAATGTCGTGCAGCGGGTCGCGACGGTGGTGGAGAAGGAAGCGACGGTCAATGTCCTCGTTGCCGACGCCAATCTTCCCGTGGGATCGCGCCTCAATGACAAATCGATCCATTGGATGGCCTGGCCGCAGAGTGGTGTGGTTAAGGGTCTCATCACCCAAGCCGATCGTCCCGATGCGCTGAAGGACTTGAACGGCGCGGTCGTCCGCCTGCCGATCTTCGAAGGCGAGCCGATCCGCGAGGAAAAGGTCGCCGACGCCAGCAGTCGCATTCTGTCCTCGCTGCTGCCCTCGGGCAAGCGCGCCGTTGCCACAGAAATCTCGGTCGCCACCGGCGCCGGCGGTTTCATTTTGCCCAATGACCGCGTCGACGTGATCATGGTGCGTAAGGGCGACACCCAGAAATTCGTGACCGAGACCGTGCTCAGCAATGTCCGCATCCTGGCCGTCGATCAGCAGATCGAGGAAAAACAGGACGGCAGCAAGGCCGTGGTCGGCACTACCGCAACGCTGGAGCTGACGCCGGACCAGACGAAGGTGCTTGCGGTCGCCCAGCAGATGGCCGACCGGCTGACACTGGCGCTGCGCTCGGTCGCCGACGCGCAACAGCCGGATACGACGGCCGCCGATTACTTGCTCTCCGGCGACAATGGCGGGGCCGTCGTTCAGGTCATCAAGTCGGGTGCCATCATCGCCAACGGCACAGCCGCGGCCAAGACACAATGAGAAGGGGCGGGACCATGTTGAAAATCAGCCAGATAACCGGCCTTCCCCTCCTGGCGGCGCTCTCCTTCTCGGTCGCCTTTGCCGGTCTTCCTATTGCCGAAGCGCCTGTCTTTCTGCGGACTGCGGTTGCCAAGGCCGACGGTGCCGACAGCATCGTCACGATTTCCGGCCTGAACACCAAGCGCACGTTGAAGCTCGGGCTCAACAAGGCGTTGGTGGTGGACCTGCCGGCGGATGCCCATGATATTCTCGTGTCCGATCCCAAGATGGCGGATGCGGTTACGCGCACCTCGCGTCGCATCTATCTCTTCGGCAAGACGGTCGGACAGACGAATATCTTCGTCTTCGGTGCCAACGGCCAGGAGATCGTCAGCCTCGACCTGCAGATCGAGCGCGATATTTCCGGGCTGCAGGCCAATCTCAAGCGCTTCATCCCGGACTCCGACATCAATGTTGAGATCGTCTCCGACAATATCGTCCTGACCGGCTCGGTACGCACGCCACAGGATTCGTCCCGCGCCCAGCAATTGGCCGGGGCATTCCTCAAGGGTGGCGAGGCCACGACCCGCACCGAAACCGCCAGTGGCACCGGTGGCGACAGTTCGGTCGCTCTCTTCGCCGAGGGACGACAGACTTCGCAGATCGTCAATCTTCTGCAGATCGAGGGCGAGGATCAGGTGACGCTCAAGGTCACCGTCGCCGAGGTAAAGCGCAGCGTGCTGAAGCAGATCGGCTTCGACAATCTCGTCAGCAATTCCTCCGGCCTCACTGTCGCGCAGCTCGGTAATATCAGCAGCGATTCGACCGCTGCCACGGGCAATGGCGGCCTCAGCGCTTTGTTCAAGACCGCGCTCGGCAAATACAATGTCAGCAGCTATCTCAATGCCATGGAACAGGCGGGCGCTGTACGCACGCTTGCGGAACCGACGCTGACGGCGATCTCAGGCCAGGCGGCGACCTTCAATTCCGGCGGCCAGACGCTCTATTCCGTCATCGACAGCGACGGCAACGTGACGATCACTCCATATACTTACGGCATCAGCCTTGCCTTCACCCCCGTCGTTCTCTCCGCCGGCCGCATCAGCCTGCATGTCCAGACTCAGGTCTCCGAGCCGACCGGCACTACGGGCGCTGCGACCTATAATCGGCGTGCGGCCGATACCTCGGTCGAACTGCCGTCCGGCGGCTCGATCGCTCTTGCCGGCCTTTTGAGCGACAATGTGCAGCAGTCCACCACCGGAACGCCCGGCGCTTCGAAGATCCCGATCCTCGGCGCGCTGTTCCGCCAGAAGACCTTTCAGCGCGACGAGAGCGAGCTGGTGATCATCGCGACGCCCTATCTCGTACGGCCGGTGGCGCGCAATCAGATCGCCCGTCCGGATGACAATTTCTCGCCGACCAACGATGCCGGCGTCTTTTTTATGAACCGTGTCAACAAGATCTACGGCCGCAAGGATGCGCCGCCGGTCGCCGATGCCGATTTCCACGGCACGGTCGGTTTCATCTACAAGTGAGGGGAACGATAGTGACGCACCCCTTTTCAACCGGATCAACGAGAGACCAAACGATGGCCAGCCTCGATCGTAATGCGCCCCGCACCGGCGGGCCGCGGTTTGCAGCGCTTGCCATGATTGTAATGGCCACCGCCGTCAGCGGTTGCGCAGGCTCCAGGGATGGCATGACCACCAGCGCCATCACCGACGACTATCGTCAGCGCCATCCGATCGTGTTGACGGACAAGGAACACCGCGTCGACATTCCCGTTTCGGTCAGCGATCGCCGCTTGACCTCCGGCATGCGCGATACCGTGCGCGGCTTCGTCCAGGATTATCGCGCGCATGCCACCGGCACGGTGGAAATCATGACCCCGCGGGAATCGGCGAATTCGGCGGCGGCCTCCGCCCTGCGCCGGCAGATCCGCCAGGAACTGGTGGCGAGCGGCATCCCGTCGGCGCGCATCGCCGACAATTATTATCCGGCCGGCGGTCCCGGCGATGCCGCCCCGATCCGCCTCCGCTTCATGGCTACGGCGGCGGTCACCAATGCCTGCGGCCAATGGCCTGCGGATCTCGCTGACAATGCCTTCGACAATCAGAATTACTATAATTTCGGCTGCGCCACCCAGAACAACCTCGCCGCACAGGTCGCCAATCCGACCGACCTCATCGCGCCGCGTGCCATGACGCCGATCGATGCCGACCAGCGCAGCAAGGTGATCGACGCCTATCGCAGCGGCTCCACCGCAACCAGCACCGCGTCAGTCAGCAGTTTCTGAACATGAGAGCCAGCCGTCGCCGGAACAGGATAAAGTCATGAGCGCCATCGATTACGATATCAGGCCGACCGCGGCGGACGCCGAGGATGCGCCGCGCACGGGCGATATCGAGAATATGCGGCCGTTGCCGCGCATTTCCGTGCATGCCTTCTGCGAGAGCGAGCAGCTGCACCAGGTCATGGACCGATGTGCCAACGACCGGCGCATGTCCAAGGTCAATCTCAGGATCACCGGCGGCAGCACGGCGGCGGCGGCGAACATGTTCGCCTCGGCGCCGACGCCCAATCTGATCATCCTGGAAACCCGCGCCAATCCGCAGAACCTCCTGGCTGAGCTCGCGCCGCTCGCTGCCGTCTGCGATCCGACCACCAAGGTGGTGATCGTCGGCCATCATAATGATATCAGCCTTTATCGCGAGCTTATCCGCAACGGCATTTCCGAATATATCGTCCAGCCCGTGACGATGACCGACATCATGGCGGCGATGGCGGCGATTTTCGTCGATCCCGACGCCGAGCCGATTGGCCGCAGCGTCGCCTTCATCGGCGCCAAGGGCGGGGTAGGGGCGTCCACCATCGCCCATAATTGCGCCTTCGGCATCTCCAACCTGTTCTCGGTCGAGACCATTCTCGCCGATCTCGATCTGCCCTACGGCACCGCCAATATCGATTTCGACCAGGACCCGGCCCAGGGTATCGCCGAGGCCGTCTTTGCGCCGGAGCGTCTCGACGAGGTTTTCCTCGACCGCCTGCTGACCAAATGCTCGCAGCACCTGTCGCTGCTCGCGGCTCCCTCCATGCTCGATCGCGCCTATGATTTCGAGGGCCAGGCTTTTCAGCCAGTGCTCGACGTCCTGCAGCGCAGCGCGCCGGTGACTGTCCTCGACATGCCGCATCTTTGGACCGAATGGACGCGCTCCGTGCTCTCCTCCGTCGACGAGGTGGTGATCTGCGCGGTGCCGGACCTTGCCAATCTGCGCAACGCCAAGAACATGCTGGATGCGCTACGCAAGCTGCGTCCCAACGACAAGGCGCCGCATCTCATCCTCAATCAGGTCGGCATGCCGAAGCGACCGGAAATCGGCCCCTCGGAATTCTGCGAGCCGCTGGAGACCGACCCGATCGCCATCATTCCCTTCGACATCAACCTGTTCGGCAACGCGGCCAATAGCGGCCGGATGATTTCGGAAACTGATCCGAAGTCGCCGATCGCCGAAACCTTCTCGCAGATATCGCACATCGTCACCGGGCGCGTCGCGCTCAAGAAGGCAAAGAAAGGCGGCCTGCTCGGCCTCCTGAAACGGAAGTAATTGTTTGATTTCGCATGATCGGATTGGAAAGGCGGCTCGCATTTTTCGGGATCATGCTCAAGCGTAGAATTGGATCGACGGCATGTTTGGCAGACGCGGAAATGAAGGTCCTGCAAAGAGCGGCGGCATAGCCCCTCCGCCGGCGCCCGCGCGCGCTCCATCCGCCGCGCCGCCCGCGACATCGACCATACTGGTCGAGCCGGCGCGCGAGGCCTCGCCGCAGCGCCAGCAGGTGCCGCCGCCCTCGATGCAGACGCCGACACGCCGCCGGCCTGTTCGCACCGAGGAATATTACGACACCAAGTCGCAGGTCTTTGCCGCACTGATCGATACGATCGACCTCTCGCAGCTCTCCAAGCTCGATGCCGAGGCCGCGCGCGAGGAAATCCGCGATATCGTCAACGACATCATCACGATCAAGAACTTCGCGATGTCGATTTCCGAGCAGGAGGAACTGCTCGAGGATATCTGCAACGATGTGCTTGGCTACGGCCCGCTGGAGCCGTTGCTCGCCCGCGACGACATCGCCGATATCATGGTCAACGGCGCCGGCCAGACCTTCATCGAAGTCGGCGGAAAGACCATCGAATCGGAGATCCGTTTCCGCGACAATGCCCAGCTTCTGTCCATCTGCCAGCGTATCGTCAGCCAGGTCGGCCGCCGCGTCGATGAATCGAGCCCGATCTGCGACGCCCGCCTGCCGGACGGATCGCGCGTCAACGTCATCGCGCCGCCGCTGTCGATCGATGGCCCGGTGCTCACCATTCGTAAATTCAAGAAAGACAAGCTGACGCTCGACCAGCTTGTCCGCTTCGGCGCCATCACGCCGGAGGGCGCGACGCTTCTGCAGATCATCGGCCGCGTTCGCTGCAATATCGTCATCTCCGGTGGTACCGGCTCGGGCAAGACAACGCTGCTGAATTGTCTCACCAACTACATCGACCGCCATGAGCGCGTCATTACCTGCGAGGACACGGCCGAACTGCAGCTGCAGCAGCCGCACGTCGTCCGTCTC
Source organism: Rhizobium rhizogenes NBRC 13257 (assembly GCF_000696095.1). Taxonomy (GTDB): domain Bacteria; phylum Pseudomonadota; class Alphaproteobacteria; order Rhizobiales; family Rhizobiaceae; genus Rhizobium; species Rhizobium rhizogenes. The sequence continues at coordinate 118,454 of NZ_BAYX01000008.1, forward strand.
GAAACCCGCCCGCCGAACATCGAGGGCGAGGGCGAGATCACCATGCGCGACCTCGTCAAGAACTGCCTGCGTATGCGTCCCGAACGCATCATCGTCGGCGAAGTGCGCGGACCGGAGGTCTTCGACCTGTTGCAGGCGATGAACACCGGTCATGACGGCTCCATGGGCACGCTCCACGCCAACACGCCGCGCGAATGCCTCAGCCGTATCGAATCGATGATCGCCATGGGCGGCTACAGCCTACCGGCAAAGACGGTCCGCGAGATCATCTCCACCTCCGTCGACGTGATCGTCCAGGCAGCCCGCCTGCGTGACGGTTCGCGCCGCATCACCCAGATCACCGAGGTGATCGGCATGGAAGGGGACGTGATCATCACCCAGGACCTGATGCGCTACGAGATGGAAGGCGAGGACGCCAATGGCCGCATCATTGGCCGGCACATGTCGACCGGCGTCGGCAAGCCGCATTTCTGGGATCGCGCCCGCTATTACAACGAGGAAAAGCGCCTGGCGGCGGCCCTCGACGAGATGGAAAACAACTCGAAATAGGACTTTCCCGATGTTCGGTGTCGATCCGGTCGTGCTTTTGATTGTCGTGCTCGCAGCCGTTTCGGCGGCGGCGGTCTGCTACGGCGTCCTTTACTCCCAGATCGAGGCGCAGAAAAAGACGGACAGCCGGGTTAGCCGGGTCAAGGCGGCCGAGAGTGATCGCACCAAGGTCAAGGTGGCGCGCGACCGCGTGCAGGAAATGTCGAAGCGCCGCAAATCGGTGCAGGACACACTCAAGGATCTGGAGAAGCGCCAGGTCGAGAATACGAAGAAGAAGCAGTCGCTGAAGGCGCGCCTCGTGCAGGCCGGCCTGTCGCTGACACCGGCCCGTTTCTATGTCTTCAGCGTCCTGTTCGGCCTTTTCGTCATGGTCGTTGCCTTCCTTTTCGGCGCGCCGCTCGCCGTCATCGCCGGCCTGCCATTCGCCGCAGCCTTCGGCTTGCCGCGCTGGGTTGTCGGTTTCCTCATCAAGCGCCGGCAGAACAAGTTTCTGGAGGAGTTTCCGAATGCGCTCGATCTCATCACCCGCTCGATCCGCTCCGGCCTGCCGCTCAACGACGCGGTGCGCCTTGTGGCAAGCGAAGCGCGCGAGCCGGTCAGGACCGAGTTCCGCAGGGTCGTCGAAACACAGCAGGTCGGCCTCAGCATGACCGATGCCTGTGCGCGCATGAACAATCACATGCCGCTGCAGGAGGTGAACTTTTTCTCGATCGTCATCGCCATCCAAGCACAGGCGGGCGGCAATCTCTCCGAAGCGCTGGGCAACCTCGCCAAGGTGCTGCGCGAGCGCAAGAAAATGAAGGCGAAGGTGGTGGCGCTGTCGATGGAAGCCAAGGCATCGGCCGTCATCATTGGCGCGCTGCCCTTCATCGTCATGCTGCTCGTTTACCTGACCTCGCCGCAATACATGATGATCCTGTTTACCGACCCGCGCGGCCATCTGATTATGTTGCTTGCCGGCATCTGGATGGCATTCGGCGTCATCATCATGCGCCAAATGGTCAATTTCGATATTTGATCGGAAGGAAAGACACAGCCCATGGCCGATATTGCCGCCAAGTTGACCGACCCCGGCATGATCCTCGCCGTTTTCGTGGCGATTGCGGTCTTTGCCACATTCTACACGATTGCCGTGCCCTTCCTCGAGCGTGGCGATCTCAACAAGCGCATGAAGGCGGTCTCCACCGAGCGCGAGCAGATCCGCGCCCGCGAACGTGCCCGGCTGAACACGGACGGCAGTAAGGCGTCTCTGCGCAGCCAGAATAACAAGAACGTCCGCCAGATCGTCGAGCGCTTCAATCTCCGTAACGCGCTGGTGGATACCAACACCGTCAATCGCCTGCGCGCCGCCGGCCTGCGCTCGGAAAACGCGCTGAACATGTTCCTGGTGGCGCGCTTCCTGCTGCCCTTTCTGTTCCTGGCCGTCGCCGTCTTCCTGGTTTTCGGCCTCGGCTATTTCGCCGCCAAGCCCTTCGCATTCCGCCTTCTCGGCGTCATCGGCACCGCTTATCTGGGCTTCTACTCACCGAATATCTATATTTCCAACCGCGTAACCAAGCGGCAGAAATCCATCAAGCGCGCCTGGCCGGATGCGCTCGACCTGATGCTGATCTGCGTGGAATCGGGCATTTCCATCGAGGCCGGCATGCGCCGCGTCTCCGAGGAAATGGCGGAGCAATCGCCGGCACTTGCCGAGGAAATGGTGTTGACCACGGCGGAGCTCTCATTCCTGCAGGATCGCCGCACAGCCTTCGACAATCTCGCCGCCCGCACCCAGATCGAAATCGTCAAGTCGGTGACGCAGGCCCTGATCCAGGCGGAGCGCTATGGTACGCCCGTTTCACAGGCGCTGCGTGTAATGGCGCAGGAAGGCCGCGACGAGCGCATGAACGAGGCGGAAAAGAAGGCCGCCGCCCTACCGCCGAAACTGACCGTGCCGATGATCGTCTTCTTCCTGCCCGTCCTCATGGCCGTCATCCTCGGCCCGGCGATCATCCAGGTGATGGATAAGTTCTGACGAGGGAACTTGCTGACGACATCGAGAGCGTTTAACTTTCGATTCCGCGCAACTGGCAAGGTAAGATGGACGACCATCGAGGAGCGTGGGAAAGACAGCGCCGCTTGCCTGGGCAAATTTCTAACTGAAACGGGAGTTGCAGCATGTCGTCCTTCGCCATCTTTTTCACCGTCATCGCAGCCGTCCTTATCGGCGCGGTCAGTCCCGGACCGAGTTTCGTCCTTGTGTCTCGCATTGCCGTTTCCCGCTCGCGTCAGGCGGGGCTGGCTGCTGCCTTCGGCATGGGAACCGGCAGTGTCATCTTCGCGACCCTGGCCCTGTTCGGCCTGAGCGCGCTGCTGATGCAGGTCGAATGGCTGTATCTTGCCCTGAAGATCGCCGGCGGCCTCTATCTGATCTATATCGGCATCCGCATCTGGCGCGGCGCAGCGCAGGATCTCGCCCTCGACGCGCCGGCATCGCCCGCCGGAGCGAGCGTCGCGCGCAATTACTGGTTTGCGCTCGGCACGCAGCTCAGCAATCCGAAGACCGCGATCTTCTATGGCAGTATCTTTGCGGCCCTTCTCCCGGCGCAGCCCCCTCTCTGGCTGCTGCTCGCACTGCCGCCGGCGGTCTTTGTGATCGAGGCGGGCTGGTACACGGTGGTGACGCTTGCCTTCTCGTCAAACCGCCCGCGCGCGCTTTATTTGGGATCAAAGCTCTGGATCGACAGGGTAGCGGGTGCCGTCATAGGTGCTCTCGGCGCCCGGCTGGTGAGCGAGGGTCTGCCGCGGCATATCTGGCGCTGAGGGCCTAGTTGACCGCCTTCTTGGCGCTGTCGCTGGCCGCGAGTTTCTGCCAGGAATTCTGCTGCGTCAGCATCCCGCGCAGATAGGCCACATTGGCGTCGGCCTGTTGCTGTGTCAGCTCCTGACGGGCGATCTGCTCGGCCTCGGGGAAGCGGCCCTGCAGGCCGACGACGAGGGCGAGGTTCTGGCGCACGCGGCTATCGGCCGCCTGCTGGCCGGCGGCGGAGCGAAGATAGCTCTCGGCGGTCTTCAGGTCACCGGTCAGCACATAGGACATTCCGAGATTGGAAAGGATGGACGACTCGTTCGGGGCGAGCACGAGGGCGTCGCGATATTTGCCGCGGGCCTCGTTCGAGCGGCCGAGCTGGTCGAGGATCGCGCCTTCGGCCGAGACCAGCCGCCAATCCGGCCGATCCGGCAGCTGCGCGCGGTCGATGGTCGCAAGCGCTTCCTGCAACTGACCGGCTGCCGCCTGGGCCTTGCCGTAGGCGGCCAGCACGCCGCGGTCGCTTGGATGGTTGATCGCCACCTGTTGCATGACGGCGAGCGCCTGTTCGTTGCGGCCGGTCATGCGCAGCACATTGGCGTAGTTGACGCCGGTGTCGCGGTCCTTCGGATTGGTGTCGTAGGCCTTGCCGAGGGTAAGGGTTGCCCGAGCGAGGTCGGCACTGTCCATCTGGTCGATCGGCTTCGACACCGTCGGGATCGATCCGGTCGTCATCTTGTCCTTGCCCGTCGTCGAGCAGCCCGCCAGCGCTAGCGCCAGAAGGGCTGCCGATGCGCCACGGAAAAGGAAAGTCTTGAGCAAAGACGTGGTGGAGGCGGCGGACATGTCCCTATCCCTGAATGTCAGAGTCCTGCGTCTGGCCTCAAATCGGAACAGGGAAAGGTTTGACGCAATGTTCGCTCCAGCAATAATCTGTTAACCCTAACAGACAGTTAACCAACGATTCCCTGAAATGACCGCCAAAGGATAGTCATGGCCCCCTATCAGTACATCGAGCGCGCGACGCCGTTCAATTCGAAGGGTGGCGCGACGCTGCCGATCTTTGCCGTTACCCCGGCCCATATCGACACCGGTACCATCGATCCGATCGCGCTCGATTGGGCGCACAAGGCGGGCTACAAGGCGGAAAGCGGCTCTCTCTTGCTGATCCCGACGGCCGAGGGCCATCTCGGCGGCGCGCTGTTCGGCCTTGGCTCCAACCCCTCGGAACAGCCTTTTCTCACTGGCAAACTGGCGCGATCGCTGCCGGCCGGCGAGTGGCATATCGAGACCGCGCCGCTGACGGCAAACCGGCTCTCGCTCGGCTTCGGCCTCGGCAGCTACCGCTTCGACCGCTACAAGTCGGAAAAGGCTGCCGGACCGACACTGATGATCCCGCGCGACGCCGATGCCGCCGATATCAAGCGGCAGCTCGCCGGCGTCTTCCTTGCGCGCGATCTCATCAACACACCGACAAACGACATGGGGCCGGAACAGCTCGAAGCCGCCTTCCGGGCCTTGGCCGAGCATTACAAGGCGGAAATGTCCGTCATCATCGGCGACGATCTCCTGAAGGAGAATTTTCCACTGGTGCACACTGTGGGACGTGCCAGCGCCGATGCGCCGCGTCTGTTGGAGCTGCGCTGGGGCAAGAAGGGCCATCGCCGCATCACGCTGGTCGGCAAGGGTGTGTGCTTCGATACGGGCGGCCTCGACATCAAGCCGGCCTCCTCGATGCTGCTGATGAAGAAGGACATGGGCGGTGCCGCCAATGTCATGGGTCTGGCGCTGATGATCATGGACGCGAAGCTGAAGGTCGACCTGCGCGTCATTGTTCCGGTCGTCGAAAACTCGATTTCCGCCAATGCCTTTCGCCCCGGCGACATCTACCGGAGCCGCAAAGGATTGACGGTGCAGATCGACAATACCGATGCCGAAGGCCGGCTGATCCTCGCCGATGCGCTCGCCTATGCCGACGAAGACGCGCCGGACCTGATGATCGATATGGCGACGCTGACGGGCGCTGCTCGCGTCGCGCTCGGCCCCGACCTGCCGCCCTTCTTCACAGACGACAACGATCTCGCCCGCGACCTCACCGAAGCGAGCCTCGAGACCGACGATCCGCTCTGGCGCCTGCCGCTGTACAATGGCTACGACAAGGATATTCGCGCCAAATTCGCCGATATCACCAACGCCCCCTCCGGCGGCATGGCCGGCTCGATCACGGCAGCGCTGTTCCTGCGCCGCTTCGTGACGAAAACCCCGAGCTGGGTGCATTTCGACATCTATGGCTGGGCCCAGAACGAGCGTCCCCATTCCCCGGGCGGCGGCGAGGCGCAGGCGATCCGGGCGCTGTATCATCATATTCGGGAGAGCGTGCGGTAGGGTCTGACCCGCCACCCTCTCATTCGCCCTCGTGGTTCGAGGCTACGGTCCTGCGGACTTTCGCACCTCACCATGAGGGCTGCTCTTCTCGCCTGGTCACGAGATTCGCTCCACCTCATGGTGAGGTGCGTTGTTACCGTAGCGTTAGCGTAGGTGACAGGGCCTCGAACCACGAGGAGGCCACCGCAGCCATCTTCCTCCCACCCCCTCGACAAGCTCAGGAGCGGGGCGAAGGGTTGGAATAAATCACCCCTTGAATCCGCCACGATCTTGGCAGAAACTGAAACGGTAGCGTAACGATCTCCGGGGTTGCCTTTGCCGCTTGAACTCTCTGCCTCGCAGGCTCTCGGCCTCTGGCATGGCGTGGCGCTCGAACAAGTGCGCCGCGAGGACCATGATTTGACCCTGCGGCAGACAACAATTCTCCTACAGATCTATCTCGTGCCGCCGCCGCACACCGTGCGCGGGCTTGCCGCGACGCTCGGCGTTACCAAGCCGGTCATTACGCGTGCGCTCGATACCATGGGCGAGATGGGGCTGGTCGACCGCGTGCGCGACGACCGCGATCGTCGCAATGTCATCATCAAGCGCACGGTAACCGGCGCGCTCTATCTCGAAAAGCTCGGTGATCTCGTCATCGCGCAAGGCCGCAAACTATCAGTCTAGGAACCATCGTCATGACGCTCGACCATCGCCTCAATGCCTACCGGCCGGATCTTGCCGAAGCCTCTCTCCGGGGCCGGGTCGAGGCCGAGCGTTTCGTCGAGGGTGCGAGAGCGCAGGTGGTCGTCCCCGTCGTCGCGCTTCGTCCGCAGCCAGATCTGGCACGCGGCATCGATACGGAACTTTTGCTTGGCGAGGATGTCACGGTTTTCGAGCGCAAGGACGGTTGGGCCTGGGTCAAGGCGGTGTCGGACGGCTATGTCGGCTATCTGCCCGAAGATACGATCAAGGAGGGGCTGGTCGCACCGACCCATATCGTCGTTCCGCAGCGGACTTTCCTTTATCCGGAGCCGGAACTACGCAAGCCCTATACCGGCGTGCTCTCTATGGGCAGTCGTGTTCGTGTCACCGGCACGGCCGAGGCGCGCGGCAATCATTACGTTGTGCTGGAAGATGGCACCGCCATTTTCGCCAAGCATGTGCAGCCGATCGGCTATAATGACGGCGGCGACTATGTGGATGTCGCCGCGAAATTCATGGAAACGCCCTATCTCTGGGGCGGCCGCTCTGGCCTTGGTGTTGACTGCTCCAGCCTGATCCAGCTTGCGCTCCTGATGACGGGCCGCGCCGCGCCGCGCGATTCCGACATGCAGGCGGCAGGGCTTGGCGAGTCGATCGCTCGCGAAGAACTGAAGCGCGGCGATTTTGTCTTCTGGAAAGGCCACGCGGCGGTGATGGAAGACGCCGAAACCATCATCCATGCCAACGGCCACACCATGACCGTCGCACGCGAGAATTTTGCCACCGCCGTCGAGCGCATTGGCTGGCTTTATGAGTATCCGACTGGCTATCGCCGCCTCGGTGATTGAGCGCTGATCGGAACCGTCGCTGATCTGGACCGTTATTCTCTCGATTGAACATCGTTTTGTTCGAGAGGAGAAGCATCATGCCGATTACCGCGATGGAACAGTCGATCAGGGATATTCTCGGCGACAGCCATCTTAGGCGCAGCCGCAAGATCGACCGGCTGCTCGAGCTGCAGAGCGAAGCGCGCGGCATTCAGCGTGCCGGCAGCGAAAGCACGATGAGCGCCGACGACGGCCTTCAGGACGATCTGCGTGTGATCGAAAAGGCGCTTCAGGATCTCGGCGCCGATGTCGAGGAAAAGGGTGCAGCGACGCTGTAGCGCCGATCTTAGCCCGGTGCTTTCGGCCAGTTCGTCATACCGCCCGACCAGGTCTCGAAGGCTTTCGAGAGTTTCAGAACCAGCATGTCGCCAAAACGCGGTCCGACGATCTGCAGGCCGATCGGCATGCCGGAGCGGGAGAAGCCGCAATTGATCGAGGAGGCCGGCTGTTCCGACATGTTCCAGGGAACGGTGAAGCCGATATGCTCGAAGGGCAGGGCCGGATCGTTGGTGGGCGAGGCCCATTCGGCCGGATAGGAGACGATCGGATTGGTCGGCGACAGCACCGCGTCGACCTGAGTGAAGAGCTTGCCGCAGCTCTTTCGCATCTCGATCGTCTGGTTGAAGCCACGCACGGCATCGACGCCGCTGACATCGGCGCCCCCTTTCGCCCAGCTGTGAATATAGGGCAGGATCATCTCGCGGCGCTCTTCGCTCAGATTGACGATATCGCCCCAGAAACGCGCCCGCCAGAAGACATCCAGCCCGTCGAGCATCTGCCGCGTCAGCACCGGCGCGACGTCGATGATGATGGCGCCTGCCTCTTCGAAACGTTTGGCGGCGGCAACAACGGCATCGCGCACGTCGTCGTCGACAGGCAGGCCGCAGCCGGCGTCGAGCATCAGGCCGATCTTCAGCCCGCGCACGTCAATATCGAGATCCATCCAGTCGAAGTCGTTTGGCGGCAGGCTGGTGCCGTCGCGCCAGTCGGGACGCGACAGCGTCGCCATGGAATAGGCGGCGTCCTCGACCGTGCGGGTCATCGGCCCGGCGCAGCGGCCGACATAATAAGGGTCAACTGGAATGCGGCCATGGCTCGGTTTGAAGCCGAAAATGCCGGTCCAGCCGGCCGGCAGCCGCACCGAGCCGCCGATATCCGTGCCGATATGCAGCGGGCCGTAGCCGGCAGCGGCCGCAGCCGAAGCGCCGGCGCTGGAGCCGCCGGGGTTCTGCGAGGGATCCCAGGGGTTGCGGCTGAGCTTGTGGAAGCTGGAAAGGCCGGAGGAGAGCATGCCGTAATCGGGACAAGTGGTCTTGGCGAAGATCACCGCGCCGTCCTCACGCATCCGCGCCGCGATCGGCGCGTCCTCTGTGGCGGAAACGAGTTCGACAGCAGCCGTACCGAGCGGCACCGGCTGGCCCTTGGTCGCGATCAGTTCCTTGAGTGTCACCGGAATGCCATCCAGCGGCCCGAGCGGTGTGCCTTTTGCCCAGCGCTCGGTGGAGGCGGCTGCCTGCTTGCGCGCGTCTTCCGGGTCATAGGCGTAGAGAGCGGCAATGGTCGGCTCCCAGGCCGCGATATGCGTTTCCAGCGCCAGCCAGTATTCGCTCGGCGAAAGGCTCTTTGCGGAAAACTTCTCAAGGAGCTGGCGGATGGAAAGATCGGTCGTTTCGGTCATGGTCGATACTCTTCGTGGTCTGAAGTCAGCGGCGGGCTTCGCGCGGATCGAGAAGATCGCGCAGGCCGTCGCCAAGCATGTTGAAGCCGAGGACGGAAAGCGCGATCGCCAGGCCCGGCAGGATGGCAAGCCAGGGCGCCAGCCCGAGATAGGTCTGCGCATCCGCCAGCATCCGCCCCCAGGTTGGCGCCGGCGGCGGCACGCCGAGGCCGAGGAAGCTCAGGCCCGCTTCGGTCAGGATCGCCAGGCCGAGCTGGATCGTCGCCTGCACGATGATGCCGCTCAAAATATTCGGCAGGACATGCCGCATGGTGATCGAGAAGGGCGTGTTGCCGATGGCGCGCGCCGCCATCACATAGTCACGGCTCCAGGCTTGCAACGCCGAACTCAGCGCCACGCGGGCAAAGACCGGAACCATGAAGGTGGCGATGGCGATGATGGCGGTCAGGCGTCCGGTGCCGAGAAACGCCCCGAGGATCATTGCAGACAGGATCGGCGGCAGCGCGAAGATGACATCGCAGGCGCGCATGACCAGCGCCTCGAACAGACCGCGCTGCGCGGCGGCGGCAACGCCGATCATCGTGCCGATCGTGCCGCCGATCGCCACCGCCGACACCGAGATCGACAGCGAATTCCAGCAGCCGGCCATCAGCATCGACAGCACGTCCCGGCCGAGCTGATCGGTGCCGAGAAGACCGAAGCCGAGCGGCGGCTGCAGCTTGTGAATGATCTGCATTTTCGCCGGCGGCAACGGCGTCCAGAAGAGCGATAGAACGGCGACGCCGACAAGCGCGAGGATGATGATCGCGCCGATGATCAGATTGGCGCGGCGGAGCGCGCGAAAACGAAAGCGGCGAGGGGAGGCGGTTTCGGCCATGGTCATCGCGCCCCTCCGCTGCGAAGCCTGGGGTCGATGACCAGATAGGAGAGATCGACCAGGAAATTGACGACGATGACCAGCCCGGCGAAGAACAGCACGACATCCTGAAGGACGATGACATCGCGCTGGCTAAGAGCCTGATAGGCGAGCCGTCCGAGGCCCGGCAGGTTGAAGACGTTCTCGATCAGCACCGCGCCGGCGACGAGAAAGGTGAATTGCAGGCCGAGAATGGTCATTACCGGCATCAGCGCATTGGGCACGACATGCCCCCAGAGCACCGCATTACGCGACAGCCCCTTGGCGACAGCGGTGCGGGCAAAATCCTCATGCAGCGTGTCGAGTACGGCCGACCGGGTGACGCGGGTCAAGACGCCCGCCTGCGGCAGGGCCAGCGCCACGGCCGGCATGATCAGTGCCTTGAGCGCCGGCCACAGGCCATTGCCCCAGCCGGGAAAGCCGACGGCCGGCATCCAGCCGAGCGAGGTGGCGAACAACAGGATCAGCAACAGCCCCACCCAGAAGCCGGGCACGGCGATGCTCATCTGCGAAAACAGCGTGGCGATGATGTCGAAGACGCCTCCGCGTTTGGCGGCGGCGGCAACGCCGAGTGGCACCGCGATCAGGATGGAAAGTAGGATGGCGAGGATGGCGAGCGGCAACGTCACGGCCAGCCGTTCGAGGATCAGGCCGGCGACGGGAACGCCATAGGTATAGGACATGCCGAGATCGCCGGTCAGCGCGCCGCCGAGCCACTGACCGTAGCGGAGGATCAACGACTGGTCGAGGCCCATCTCATGCCTGAGCGCCGCGAGCGTTTCCGGCGTTGCCGATGTGCCGAGTGTGATGGCGGCAGGATCGCCCGGCAGCAGGGCCATCACCGCGAAAAGCAGCAGCGAAACGGCGATCAGGGTCAGGAAAAGGCCCATGATCCGGCGGGTGAGAAGTACGATCATTGCATGTCCATGGCCGGGTGGCGCCCGGCTGCGCGGCGCTGAAAGAGGTCAGTCTTCCCAGGAAACGTTGGTCAGGACGTTCGAGGGAATTGGCTCGTTCTCCCAGAGCCCTTTCAGCTTCTTGTCCCAGACGCCGAGTTTCGGCATGACGAAGAGGAAGAGCGCCGGTACATCCTCGGCGAGGATCGTCTGCGCCTGGCCGTAGAGCTTGTCCTGCTCGGCCGGATCGGCGGTGAGCTGGACCTTCTTCATCAGATCGTTGAAATCAGGGTTCTTATAGTTGAAATAATAGGGGTCGCGCGCATAGATGTCGATGTCGCGCGGCTCGGCATGGGCGACGATGGTCATGTCGTAGTCGCGACCGGTAAAGACGTCCTGAACCCATTTCGCCGGGAATTCCGTCGGCTCGATGTTCATGGTCACGCCGATATCGGCAAACATTGCCTGCATCACCTGGGCGCTTCTGGGCGCATAGGCCATTTGCGGCGTCTTGATGGTGAAGGTGAAGCCGTTCGGATAGCCGGCCTCCGCCAGCAGCGCCTTAGCCTTGGCGGGGTCAAAGGGCAATTTGCCCGTCAGATCCTGATAGCCCGGGTCGTTCGGCGTGTAATGGCTGCCGATCGCGGTGCCGAAGCCGGACCAGGCGCCGTCGATGACCGTCTTGCGGTCGAGCGCCATCATCAGCGCCTGACGCACCCGCTTGTCGTCGAAGGGCTTGCGCGTGTTGTTCATGCCGGCGACGACCTTGAGCTCGGTATTGCCGACCTTGGTCATCAGCCTGGGGTCGCCATCGAAGGAGCTCATCAGCTCAGGCGCGCCGAATTCCGGAAAGGCGTCGAGGTCGCCGGCCTTGAGGGCAGCCGCTTCCGCCTGCGGGTCGGGAATGAAACGGAAGGTCACCTTCTCCAGCTTCACGTCGACGGATTTGTTCCAGTAGTCTGGGTTCTTGGCAAGCTCGACATGGTCGCCCTTGGCCCAGGATGCGAATTTGAACGGGCCGGTGCCGACGGGCGTGGTCTTGTCGTTGGCGGTCGATTTCGGCCCGACCATGACGGAAGAGGGCCAGCCAAGCCAATAAAGCAGGCTGCCGGTCGGCGACGAAAGGTGCAGCACCAGCGTTTCGGGATTGGGCGTGTCGATCGAGGCGATGGTGGCGAAGAAACGCTTCTGCGGATTGACGGATTTGGCGTCGCGGGCACGGTCGAGTGTGAATTTCGCCGCCGCCGAATCGAAGGTCTGGCCATCATGGAATTTGACGCCGCTCTGCAGCTTGAACGTATAGGTCAGCCCATCGGGAGAAATTTCCCAGCTCTTGGCAAGCTGCGGTATGACCTTGCCGCTCTCGTCGATTGCCACCAGCCCTTCGAAGATGTTCTGCCAGGTCACCTGTCCAATGGCGACGGGGGCGGCGATCGTCGGATCGAGGCCGGTGGGTTCGACCGTCATGCCGATGTTCAGCGTCGTCTTGGCCGCTTCGGCCGATGTCATCCCCATCAGCAGCAGCCCCGCCGAGATTGCGGCGCCACAGGCAAGACGGCGAGCAAAATCGCCCAGGCTCGGACGTAAAAACGTGGTCATATCAGTTCCCTTGGCTCTAGCTCGCAATACCGGCTTTCCCTCCGGCATACGGCCCCTTTTCGAAATAGTGTCATCTCGCAGGCGCACACACAATTCTAAAAATGTGTGCTCAGTGTAGCTGATATGGCTACACTGATTTTGCCCGGTTGAAATCCTTCGTCCGCGATCAATCGCTTCTTCCCTTGTGGGCAACCTGTTCGCGCATAAAGCGTTCGATGAAGTCGAGAAGCTTGCCGGCGGCGAAGGAAAGCTGACGGTCCGGAGCGACGCAGAGATCGATCGGCGTCCTGATCCCCTTGCCGCCGGCGACCGGCAGCGCCACGAGCTGGCCGGCCTGGATTTCCCGTTGAACGGTCAGCGCCGGGAGCATGGTGATGGCCGCCCCTCGCAGCACCAGTTCCTTCTGCATTTCCAGCGAGCTGCTCTCGAACACCGGATCGAGCACCAGCCCTTCGCGCTCGAACAGCGCATCGAAGGCCTGTCGAGCGCCGAAGGATCGGTCGGGCACGGCAAGCGAATGCGCCGCAAGTTCGGCAAGGGAAACCTCTTTGAGTGCCGCCAGCGAATGGCTCGTCGCGGCGATGACGTCATAGGTGATTTCGGAGCGCAGCCGCACCTTGGTTCCCGACAGCGGCGGCGCGAACAATGTCACGGCGATATCGGCCTCGGCGCCGTTGACGGCTTCGATGGCGCTGCGGGCGCTGGTGATGGTCACCTCGAAGCGCAGCTTCGGATAGCGCAGGCTGAATTCGGCAAGCGCCGGCGCCAGCAGGTTGGCGACGGTGGCGCCGCTGGCATAGACGCTGACGCGGCCGCGCTGCAGTCCCTTCAGGTCTTCGATCAGCTGATGTACATGGTCGAGTTCGCGCAGCGTCCGTCCGGCGCGCACGGCCAGCAGCTCGCCGGCGGCGGTCAGCTTGACACCGCGGGCGCTGCGTTCGACCAGCGGCGTGCCGAAATGATATTCGAGATTTTCGATCTGCCGGCTGATCGCCGTCGGAGCGACGTTCAGGTTTTCCGCCGCCTGGCGCATGGAGTTGGTGCGTACCAGCTCGTCGAAATAGATCAGCGCCCGGATCTGCATGGATGAAATCTCCGGCTAGGCCATGCGGTTGGGAAAGCGATCCCGCCAGGCCGGCTGCGCGCCCTCGACCGGCAGCGCCGTCGCCTCGTATACGCCGCGTGCAATGGCGCGGGCCATGACGATGGTGGCGAGATGGCAGAGTTCCATGAAGCTGGGCATGTCGTCCCTTGGATGCCTGGCGGTGGAGGCGGCAAAAACCGTGTCGCCGTCGAGCGGCAGATGCGCCGGCAGAAGCGCGCGGGCAAGGCCGTCATGGCCGCAGATCGACAGGCGATGCGCCTCCGCCTTGGTCAGCTGCGCGTCGGTGACGATGGCGCCGATGGTGGTTGCCGTGACATTTCCGCCCTTCAGCCGCAGGCGCGTGTCGATGGTCTCGGGCATGCCGAGCCCGCCGAATTCTTCCGTCTTTTCGAAGGGCGCTGCCCAGAAATGCGGGCTGTCCCCGATGGTGGCCGTGCCAAGAGCATTGACGGCAACGATGGCGGCAATCCTATGCCACCTGCTGCTGACGGCGCTGGCCGAGCCGAGGCCGCCCTTGACCGTCGCCGTCGTCCCGCCGGTGCCGGCGCCAACCGTGCCGAGCGCGAAGGCGCCCTTTTCCGCTGCCTTGAAGGCGGCGTAACCCATGTCGCGATAGGGCGAATAGAGGCCCCAATCCTTGTTGCCGCCATTGGTGAGATCGAAGAGGATCGCTTGCGGCACAAGCGGGATGAGCGCCGTTCCGATCTGCAGGCCGCGCCCGACCTCGCGCAGGCCCGCCTGCACCCCGCCGGCCGCATCGAGCCCGAAGGCCGAGCCGCCCGACAGCACAAGACCATCGATCGTGCTGATGGTCATTGCCGGATCGAGCAAGGCCGTGTCCCGCCCGCCCGGCGCGCCGCCGAGCACGGAGCCGGAGGCGACCGCCGGCTCGTCGAAGATGATGGCGGTGACGCCGGAGCCGAGCGCAAGGTCTGTGGAATGACCGACGGCAACACCGTCGATATCGGTCAGGAGATTGAGCAGATCAGCCAATGAAAAATCCTTCGCCTTTCGAAGCGCGAGGTTGTCATGGCGATAGGATCGCAAAGAGGGGGAAAAGACAAGATGGGTTTGTGGCGTGGTCAGGCCGCTGGGGTCGACCCTCGTGGTTCGAGACGGCCCTGTGGGCTTCCTCACCATGAGGGCGGAATGGACCTCTGTCGAGATGTAACAAAATCCGATTGCGGAAACGGAAGCAGGATAGGGTCGGCCATTGCGACGAAAAGACTAGCCCTCACCCTGAGGTGGGAGCGAAGCGACCCTCGAAGGGCGAGGGCGGATGATGTGGGGATGCAAAAAGTGGCGGCTAAGCCGATCCATCAAACGTGGATCGGCTTAGCCTGTTGGCGTGAGAGGAGATCGCGGATGGCGAGCTTGACCTCGTCCGTGTTTCTGAAACGCTGTTCGTCCAGATCGTGGACATGGTATTTCACGGCGATGAACTTCAGCCGGTCTTCATCCGGAATAACGATGCCGACGGGAACGCCGGCATATTCGATGACTTGCTTCTTCATAAAAAATACTCCCTCCGCGCCCTAGCGGCGCAGACATGGCGAATTGACTGTTTGAATCCGATTAGGGGACGAACGTCACATTCGACAGCACGGGCGGGAGAGCACGCCCGAACGGTCATGGCCAAGCACGGACCACCCAAGGATCGAGGCGGTGAATTTGATATTCAGCATGTCACTTTCCTTAGTTGGTGTTGTACTTGTTCTGGCTCCGCTCAAGGGAGCCGGTGATCCGGTGTGCTATTGTCTACAACCTTAGCAGAGAATAGCGATTCCATCTCCAGAAACATATTCCGAAAGATGTCAAAATATCGACGATCGGTAAAATATAATTCCGTACCTGGCTAATTACGGGGATGGTTGTATCAACCTCCTCGCAACCTCCCGTAGCGGAACGGCATCGCCGATCACCGAGAGACAGATAGGAATTACCGCGAGATTCGACAATCCCCAAAAGGCACTAAAATTCGCTTGTCGCTAAATTACCCTAATGGTTAACGCCGTCGCCGGGAGGGATTACACGGTGTCTTCCAGAGCCTTTTCCAGGGCTTTGACGAAGAAATCGGCGCTCTCGGACGAAAGGCAGAGCGGCGGTTTGATCTTCAACACATTCAGGTGATCGCCGGTCGGCTGCATGATGACGCCGAGATCGAGCAGCCGGTCGCAGATATCAGCCGTTTCTTCCGTGGCAGGCGTCAGCGTCTCGCGATTGCGCACGAATTCGACACCGAGATAAAGACCGGTGCCGTGCACCGCGCCGATCAACGGAAAGTGTTCCATCAGCGCGATCAACCCTGCCTTCAGATGATCGCCGACGACGTGGGCATTCTCCTGCAAGCCCTCGTCCCTGATGATGTCGAGTACGGTGAGGCCGACGACCGAGCTTACCGGGCTGCCGCCGGCCGAGGAGAAGAAATAGCCTTCTTTTTCCAGCGATGCGGCGATCTCTTTCCGGGTAATGACTGCGCCGAGCGGATGGCCATTGCCCATGCCCTTGGCGATGGTGATGATATCCGGCACGACACCCTGTTGCTCGAAGCCCCAGAAATGATGGCCGAGCCGGCCGTAGCCCACCTGCACCTCGTCGGCGACGCAAAGGCCGCCGCGCTGGCGCACCGCGGCATAGACATCGGTGAGATAGCCGCGCGGCAGAGCGATGCCGCCGGCGTTGCCGTAGACTGGTTCGGCGATGAAGCCAGCGAGGCCGTCACCCTTCTCGTCGATCGTCTCCAGCGGCGTCGTCACGCCGGCCACGTAGTCAGCGCCCGAATCCGGCCCCCGGAACGGGCCACGATAGGTATTGGGTGAAACGACGGGGTGCACCCAGTCCGGCCGTGTCGTCAGCGCCTGCGGATTGTCGGCGACGGAGGTGGAGACGGCGTCGCTCGCCAGCGTCCAGCCGTGATAGGCCTCCAGCAGGCAGAGCATGTTTTTCTTGCCCGTATGCGCCCAGGCAAGCCGGATGGCGAGGTCGTTGGCCTCCGAGCCGCTGTTGACCAGGAAGACGCTGTCGAGCCCTTCCGGCGCCAGTGCCGCAAGCCGTTCGGAAAACTCAGTCACGGCGGCATAGTGGAAGCGGGAGTTGGTGTTGAGCCGCGACCATTGTTGCTCAACGGCCGCGGTCAGGCGCGGATGCGCGTGGCCGAGCATGGTGACGTTGTTGACCATGTCGAGATAGGCGCGGCCTTCCACGTCGAACAGGAATTCGCGCCAGCCGCGCTCGATCTGCGGCGGGGTCTCGTAATAATGCTTCTGCGGCCCGGCGAAATGCGCCTCGCGCCGGGCAAGCAGGGTCGCGCCGTCTTCTCGTGGCGCTTCGCAGGCTGGGCTCAGAAGGACTGCGGGCGAGGGGCAGACGGCTGACCAGCCGTCGGCCTGGTGTGCCACGGCAAAGAGCGGCGGCACCAGCGATGGCGAGCGGCAGAGCTGTACGCGCAGGCCGCCGACCGTCGAACCCTCGCCGGCGATGGTGCCGATGGTCGCACCCTGCTCGATCTCCGCGCCCTCTTCCAGCGTGCAATCGATGCCGTCGAGATGCAGGCTGACTGCGTCGCTCACCAGAACGAGATGCTGGCCGTCCCATTGGATGCGTCCGGCAAAGGGGGCCGCGACCGTCGTTCCGGCGGGCAGGCAGACATCGCTGTGCAGCGCGAAATTCTGCGGCGGCGTCATGCTCAGCAGCTCGCCGCGCGACAGACGGAATTCGCCATAGCGCGTCGCGGCCGTGCCGGAGGCGACGGCCTCCTTGGCGAGCAGCCGCCAGTCCATGTCGGGCTTACGCCAATTGCCATCGGTAAAATGCGGGCTGGTTGTGGAAAGATCGATGGCGGCGATGGTGTCCGGCGCGATATCCGGCAGCAGCGCCGCCCAGCCATCGGTGTCGATCGGGGCGATGTCGAAGCCGATCGTCCGCAGGATCGCGGCTTCCATCACGTCGGGATCGGCGCCGGTCGCGACGTCGAAGATTTCGCGCTCGTGCTTGAGATTGCCGCGCACATAGTCGTTGTCGGGATCGATGGCCAGTTGCTGCTCGGTGCTGGCGGTGAGGATGACGGCGCGCGCGACGATCAGGGGCCACAGCGCCTTCGCCTCGACCTCTTCCAGCGGATAGACCGCATGATAGGCTTTGATGGCGGGGAGGATGGCAAAGGGGTCGCCTTCCGCGTGGTGCAGCAGCGAGGCGCAGGTGACGGCGAGGTCGCCCACCAGCCATCCCTGGATGATGTCGCCGAAATCGATCACGCCGTCCGGGATCGGCTGGCCATGCGTGTCCGGATGGCAGACGACATTATCGTCGGTGACATCGTGATGGACGGGCTGCACGCGAAGCCCGCCTGCCAGTGGCTGAATGCGCTTGACGGCCGCGACCATCGCCTTGGCGATACGGTCTCGCGCCTCGTGATCGGTGATCGCCGACAGCAGCTGTACGGCGACCGGCCCGGCCCGGCGCAGATCCCATTGCAGATTGCGGTGGAGACCGGGATGGTCGAAATCGGCGAGGTCGCGGGCAAGCCGCGCCGAGAGAGTGCCGAGCGCCGAGACCGAGGCGAGCGGCAGATGCTTGCGCCGCGTCAGCGATTGGCCGGGGAGGTAACTCAGCAGGCGAGCGAGATAATCCTGTTCGCGGATGGTGACGACAAGAATATCCCGGCCGTTCAGCGACGGCACGATATTGGGGAGACGAGGCGCCTCCGGCTTGGCGTGCAGATGGCGGATGGCGGCATTCTGTGCCTCCAGCTCCACCGTGTCATATTCCGTCTGGCAGATTTTCAGCACATAGCTGTTGTCGCCGGCACTGATCCGATAGTTGCGGTCCTGCTGGCTGCCGAGTTCGGTGAGCGTTCCGGACAGGCCGTAATGCGTCAGCAAAAGTTCCGCCGCCTCTTCCGGCGTGATGTCCGGCCTTGGCAGTTGCATACGATTGACGAGCGCGGCGTCGGTCATGGCTCCCCCCCGGATGGTTCAATTCAATGACACTAAACCATTCCATCCTAAAGAAAATCACCCAAAACAGATAGGGTGGTTGAGCTTTTAGGAAGAAGATAGGCCGCCCAATGCAGCCGGCTAGGCGTTATCGCCTACCCGATGGAATAGCTGCAACCGGCCAGCGTCTTGCCGGGAAGATCGCCAACGGTAAAGACGCTAAGGGAAATGCGCGTTGTCAGTGACAGTGGGGGATAAGCGTAATAACCGTATTCGTGCTGCTCCTTGCTTGACGAGACTTCCTTTTCTCCAATGTACTTGTCCGGCCGGTCGACCGCCGCAGTGACGCCAAGTGTTTTGGCGAGTGGATGGGGATCAGGCTCGTCGAGTACGGCCAATAGTCCGCCGAAGGTAAAGACGATCATGGTTGTTTGCCGTCCAAACACGGTGATAGGAGCCGAAAGCTTGAACTTTTGCCAAGATCGGTTGGGCCATGGCATTTCGCTGAGACCGAGCTGCTTCATAGCCGCAGCACTTTCCGGCCCGGCCACCCACGCGACGAAATCGTAGTAGCTCGGCACGTCATAGGTCGTGCATTCGATCAGCTTGGCAAGATCGATCTTGGAGGGGTCATCTTGGGTTGTGGCTGCGTGCGACGCTGGCGCGCTCAGAAGGAACGCCGCAAGCAACAGCGTCCCATTGGGATAGAATGACATGTGTTTGTCCTGTCCGCTTACCCGATTCGATACCGGTGATATCAAATCGCGCTTGGGAACGAAAAGCAAAGGGCGTCGGCTGCGATGGGGAAGTCAGGTGCTGGCGTCCGCCCCTGCCTCACCCCATCCTCTCGGAGGCATAGCTTCCCGGGCTTGCCGGGAAGACGATGGTGCGGTTGCCGTTGAGGAAGGTGCGGTAGTGGATATGGGCATGGATGGCGCGGGCCAGCACCTGGCTCTCCACATCCCGCCCGATCGACACATAATCGTCCGCCGACTGCGCATGCGTGATGCGCGCCGTGTCCTGCTCGATGATCGGACCCTCGTCCAGATCGGCGGTGACATAATGCGCCGTCGCCCCGATCAGCTTCACCCCGCGCTCATAGGCCTGCTTGTAGGGGTTCGCCCCCTTGAAGCTCGGCAGGAAGGAGTGGTGGATGTTGATGATCCGGCCGGACATCTTTTGGCACATCTGGTCCGACAGGATCTGCATGTAGCGGGCGAGCACGATCAGCTCCGTGCCGGTCTGCTCCACCACCTCCATGATCCGGGCTTCCGCCTGTGGCTTATTGGCCTTGGTCACCGGAATATGGTGGAAGGGGATATCGTGGTTGACCACCACCTTCTGGTAATCGAAATGGTTGGAGACGACGCCGACGATGTCGATCGGCAGTGCGCCGATCTTCCAGCGGTAGAGCAGGTCGTTCAAACAATGGCCGAAGCGCGACACCATCAGCAGCACCTTCATGCGCTTCTGGGTGTCGTGGATCTCGACTTCCATCTCGAACTTGGCAGCGATCGGCTTAAAACCCTCGACCAGCGCCTCCTGGCCCACCCCCTGCTCGGAGATGAAGCTCACCCGCATGAAGAACTTGCCGGTATCCAGATCGTCGAACTGGCTGGAATCGACGATGTTGCAGCCCTGGTCCGCCAGATAATTGGCGATCGCAGCAACAATCCCGCGTGTCGATTGACAGGAAACCGTGAGTACATAATGCGTCATGTCTCTTCTCTCTTCTGCCGGGGGGCGCCGGCCTGCTTTGGTGCCCGCCTGCTTAAATCAAATCGAAGGTATGGGGAACTGTCCCTCAACCCTGTTTCGGCTGTTACTTTAGGCGAGATGATCGGAAAAACCGTTCCCGTTGCGTCTTCGAACGGCGCATCCCCGCCTTAGCCGTTGGTGGCGAGCGAGAGCGTCTGCGGCTGCTTTGCCTGCGTGCCCTCGTTGAATTTCAGGAAGCCCACCAGAAGCCAGACCAGCCCGGCGGTCTTCATTGAGAAGATCGCCGTGGAACCGATCATCAGGTTCAGGAACAGGAAGAGGGAAAGGGCGTGGCCGAGGCGCCGCTGATTGATGGTCTCTCCTCCCGGATAGAGCGAGGCGTAGAGCCAGAACAGGATCAGGCCGAAGATGGTGGCGCCATATATGATGTAGACATAGCCGCTGTCGTAGAAGATGCCGACCTGATCGAGCTGCAGGCCGATGGTGCTCTGCAGGTCCATGCCGAGGAAGGCTCTCACCGTACCGTTGATGCGGCCGACAAAATTATCGCCTGTAACGCCTGGCTTGAGGGCGTTAATGACGAAGCCGACGAGAATGATCAAGGGCATCGTCATCAGGTCGAGTATTTTCGGAAGCCAGGGATAGATGAAATAGCCGGCGATGCTGATGAGGCTGAAGATCAGCATCGTGCGGGTATCGTTCGTCAGCAGGATCAGAATGACGGTCGACAGGAACAGCAGTCTGTCGGACAGTCGCAGCCGGCTGGAGAAGCTGATCAGATAGAGGACCATCACGCCGCAGAAATTGGCAAGCGAGACCTGTTCCAGGAAGATGGACGATGAGCGATGGTCTATCAGGCCGAAGGAGAACCGCCCTTCGAACCCCAGCGCACCACGGAACAGCCCGATATCGCTGTAGGTGGCGGGCGGCACGCCGCGCGTATTCTGGAAATATTCGGCCGGATGAAAGAGCGCGACATATTCCGTCACCGACACGATTTCGCAGATGAGCACGGCGAGCACGGCAATACAGGAAATCCTGAACGCCAGCTTCAGCGTGCGCTCGTTGCAAAGCCTGCCCATGATGGAGAACACGAAGATGATCATCACATTGCGAAGGTGATCGACATAGGGCTGCTTGTTGATGGCGATGACGAAGACCGTCAGCACGATCGTGAGGAGCAGATAGAGGAGCGGCGCCATATCCTCCTCATAAATCCCCCTCTTCAATATATAGGCGAAGCTTGCCACCTGCAGGAGCACTTCGCTCATGACCACGGCGTTTGGCGTCAGCGGCGTGATGTTGTGATTGATGAAGGCGAGGATGCAATTATACAGGACCGCGAGCAGCGAGATGGCGAGAATGACGTAGTTTATGGGCTGCTTTTCGCCTGAGCTTTGCATGAAATATCCGGGGTCGTGGCGTCTCTGGCCGCGGGCACCATATCAGGCCGATGATTCGCGGCAAAGAGTCGGGTGCTCACCGCCAGTCAGTTTGCAGGCTTGATGAGGGCGCATGCTGGCGCCAGCGAAACCTTCTTGCTCAGGCCATCCGCCAGCACTTTTATCTGTGGCTTGTCACGGCCGTCGTGCGGCTGGACGTTCAGCGGCTCGTCCGGCGCCCACCAGTCGCCGGCCGCCCAGTAGCTCCAGCCGAGCCAGACGTCGCTGTTGTCGTTCATGATGCCGAGCACCTGTTTGAGGCCCGCAAGACAGCCGTCATTGCCGGCCACGCCGAATTCGCCGAGGAAGCCGCGCTTGCCGTTCTTGCGCAGCCAGTCGGTGACGTCGTTCATACCTTTGGTGCCGTTGGCGGTGCCGTCGCAGGCCGGATGGGTACCGGAGCTGTCCGCATCGAGATATTGATGGAATTCGAAAGCGTAGAAATTGAGCGGATCCTTGACGCCGAGCATGACCGTGCCGTTTGCGCCGCCGCCAAGGACATCGGCAGACCAGCTATGCGCGCCGGTCCAGTTCGTGCCGGGCACGAGGATGAGGTTGCGCGCGCCGACGGTGCGGATGCTACGGATGGCCGTGTTGGCCAGCTCCAGCCAATCGGGCGCCTTGATATCGTGCGGCTCGTTCATCAGGCCGAAGGAGACACCCTTGCGATTGGCGAACTCGACGGCGAGCCGCGCCCAGAAGTCGCCGAAGGCGAGATCGGTCGCCGGCATCTGCGGGAGCTGGATCTTGTCGTAGTAGCCGTAATTGTGCGGATCGAGGATCACGGCCATGCCATGCTTTTGAATGAGATCGACGGCATCCTTGAGGTTTTGCAGCTCCTTTCCGTCGAGCGGCTGGTTCAATACGGGCTGCAGCCGCTCCCAGCGAAAGGGCAGGCGCACCACGTTCATCCCCTTGCCCGCGAAATAGCGCACCGTGTCTTCGGAAGGGTAGATGTAATTGGTGCCGAGCACGCCGCCACGCTCGCCATATTCGGCGCCGGAGAGATTGATGCCTCGATAACAGAGCTGCGACGCAGCAAGGCTAGGGTCTGCCTCAGCGACGAAGGCGAGCATAACGGTAGCCGCAAGCGACCGGCGCAGCAGTCTCGTCATCGATCCGGCCATTGCAAGCTCCCGTTTTTCCGTCGCCTGTAAGCCCGCTTCATAGGGGCTGTCCGGTTGAATATTGATGAAGACAGGGGCTCCACGGAGCCTTGCCGACGTTTGCGGGGGGACTTCCTGGGAATGTCCTTAATGGTCCGTTAGCCAAACATTTCTAAACTCCTGGCATCTGCTGCGCGGGATCCGCGCGAGCGGGTCCCTGGAAGTCTGGTATGAGTTCATTGGAACGAAACAAGCGATCGAGCCACTTTCCGAGTTGGCGCAGCAACGAGCCGTCCGAAGGGCAGGGCGAAGGCTTGCGCCTGCGCGGTCCCGTGGTGCGGCCGCGGGATTTCGTCCATGAGGTCCAACCCGTTGCCGCCGAGCAGTCGGTCGATACTGTAAAGCCGGCAATCCCGGCGCATCCGGAACCGCCGATTGCGATCGAGCCCAAGACTGAAGCCGCTTTGCCGCCGGAGGTCCGGCCGACGGTGGCAGGGGCAATCCCGGCTGCCGAGCCGGTTGTCGTTGCGCCACAGGTAGTTTCGCCAGCGCCTGTTGCCGACGCACCGCTTCTCGACCTGCACTCCGCCGTCCGTTCGATCTGGGCGAAAAAACGTCTGGTGCTGGCGCTTGCCGTGGCCGGGGCGGTGCTGGGCGCGGCCGCCATTCCGATGCTGCCGCAGAAATTCACGGCTGAGACCAGCCTCTATTTCGATCCTCGTCAAACCGGCGGCGTCGATTCCTCCCAGTCCCCGCCGATTGCGCCGGAACTGATCCTGACGATGATCGACAGCCAGACGCAGATCCTGTCCTCCGGCAAGGTGCTTGGCCGGGTGGTCGATGCGCTGAAGCTTGACCAAAATCCGCAATTTAACGGTGGCGCCAGTGGCGACGCTGCAAAATACATGGCGGTAACGGTGCTGGCGAAGGCCGTGCAGATTGCTCGCGAGGCCAGCACCTATGTCGTGTCGCTGAAGGTGACGACGCGCGATGCGCAAAAATCGGCTGCGATCGCCAACCAGCTTGTCGCCTCCTTCGTCGAGGAGGAAGGCAAGGCGGCGGCGAACAGCTATCAGACCAGCAATACCGCGCTGGACGGCAGGCTCGAGGATCTGCGCGAGCAGGTGCGAGCCGCCGAAAAGGCGGCCGAGGCCTATAGGGCCGACAACGACATGGTCGCCGTCGGAGGCAACCTGATGTCCGACAAGCGCCTGACTGCGCTCAACGACATGCTGGTGGTGGCGCAGCAAAAGACGATCGAGGCGAAGGCGCGCGCCGATGCCGCCGACAGGCTGAGCTTCACGGACGTCGTCTCCAACGGCCCTTCGGCAACGGCAACGGCCGCATCGACGCCGCTCAGCAGCCTGCGCCAGCAATATGCCGTGCTTGCCGCCAATGTCGGCAGTCTGCAAAGCCAGCTCGGTGCCCGTCATCCACGCCTGCTTGCCGCCAAATCCTCGCTCGATAGTCTCGCGACCGAGATCCGCAGCGAGTTGCAGCGGCAGACGACGTCTGCCCGCGCCGACTACGATCAGGCGCAGAAGGCCGAGCAGGATATCGCCAAGGAGTTGGCGGTGCAAAAGGCATCGCAGGTCAATACATCAGGCAAGCTGGTCGGTCTCAACGAACTCGAGCGCAAGGCTGCAGCCGCTCGTGACGCGTACCAGGCGGTTCTGAAGCGGTCTGGCCAGACAAGTGACGCCCGGGATCTGTCGCAGAGCAATATCCGGGTCATTTCCGAAGCCGAGCCGCCGTTGACGGCGGATGGGCCGAGCCGGAAGGTGATGATGGTGGCCGGATTGATTGCCGGCGCCTTGTTCGGCATGGGGCTCGGTATGGCCTTTGCCGTCCTCGTTGGCCTGTTTCGGCATCCGGTAATCCGCGGATATCTCGGAAAGTAATATTGTCGCCATCTTTTACGATAGATGTCCGCTTCAAGATCAGGGATGCAATTGCGTGCGCGCTGTTCTAAAAGTGAATGGACGCAGAGAATTTTTGCATTTTGCTAATGAAAGCATAAAGACAATCAGGCTGTGTCGTGCAATACATGATGGTGCAATTTATGCGAGAGAAGCGGTATGCTGGTCCGTCGACCGGCGCCTGGGGAAATTGACCGATGGTGCCCGCGGATAAGCTTGTCCTGCCGTTCCTGGCGCTGCCGCGCTCGACCAAGCGCGCGCTGGCGCTGCTTGTCGATGCCAGCCTGTGCGTGCTGACGGTCTGGTTTGCCTATTGTCTCCGTCTGGATGACTGGGTGATCCTGGAGGGCGTGGAATGGCTGCCCGCGATCGTTTCCCTGCTCGTCGCCATCCCGATCTTTATCGTCCTTGGCCTCTATCGCGCTATTTTCCGCTATGCCGGCATGTCAGCCTTCATGACCGTGGTCAAGGCGGTGGCGATCTATGCGCTCGCCTTCATGACCATTTTCACGGCGATCAGCGTGCCGGGCGTGCCGCGCACTGTCGGCATTCTACAGCCGCTCCTGCTGCTTATCGCCATCGGCCTGTCGCGCATGTGGACGCGATATTGGCTCGGCAATGCCTATCAGCGGCTCTTGAACCGCAATCAGCTGGCCAAGGTGCTGATCTACGGCGCCGGCGCCTCCGGCCGCCAGCTTTCCGGCGCCCTTGCCAACAGTGCCGAGCTGAATGTCGTCGGTTACCTCGATGACGATCGCAACCTGCATGGCAGCATCATGGGTGGCCTGCCGATCTATGATCCGACCGATCTGCCGGCGCTGGTGGTTTCCGGCGATATCAAGGGCGTGCTACTTGCGCTGCCGAATGCGTCGCGGCAGCGCCGCAACGAAATTCTGGAAAGCATGCGCAAGGCTCGCGTTACCGTGCGTACCATGCCGGACCTGACGGCGCTCGCCCAGGGACGCGTCGCCGTCTCCGATCTCCGCGAACTTGATATCGAAGACCTGCTTGGCCGTAACGTCATCGCGCCCGATCGTGCCCTGATCGACAAGAATATCCGCGGCAAGGTGGTCATGGTGACCGGCGCGGGCGGTTCGATCGGCAGCGAACTCTGCCGCCAGATCCTGAAGAACGGCCCTTCCTGCCTGTTGCTGGTGGAGCAGAACGAATTTGGGCTTTATGCCATTCATGGTGAGCTGGAAAAAGCGGCGGCGACGTCTGGAAACAGCGAGATCCGCATCATCCCCTTCCTGGCCTCCATTCGCGACGACCGGAGACTGAGGCAGATCATGGAGGCCTGGCGGCCGAAGACCGTGTATCATGCCGCCGCCTATAAGCATGTGCCGCTCGTCGAATACAATCCCGTCGAGGGCATCCGCAACAATGTACTGGGAACGCTGACCACCGCCGAAGTGGCGCGCGACTGTGGTGTCGAGGACTTCGTGCTGATCAGCACCGACAAGGCCGTGCGCCCGACCAATATCATGGGCGCCAGCAAGCGGCTGGCGGAGATGGTGCTGCAGGCGATGGATGCGGACCGCAAGCCCGGTGCCGACGGCACCAATTTCGCGATGGTCCGCTTCGGCAACGTGCTCGGTTCCTCCGGCTCCGTCGTGCCGCTCTTCCGCCAGCAGATCCGCGACGGCGGTCCGATCACGCTGACGCATCCCGATATCACCCGCTATTTCATGACCATCCCCGAGGCATCGCAGCTTGTCATCCAGGCAGGCGCCATGTCAGGCGGCGGCGACGTCTTCCTGCTCGACATGGGCGAGCCGGTGCGTATCGCCGATCTCGCGCGCCGCATGGTGGAATTGTCCGGCCTGACGGTCAGGGACGAGGATGAGCCGGACGGCGATATCGAACTGGAGATCACCGGCCTGAGGCCGGGTGAGAAACTCTATGAAGAGCTGCTGATCGGCGACAATCCACAATCGACGAGCCATCCGCGCATCATGCGGGCCAAGGAAGATTTCCTGCCCTGGCCGGAACTGTCAAAGAAGCTGGCCGCGCTTCAGGCGGCGCTTGATGAAAACGACGTGCCGCTGGCGAGGGGCTTGCTGCAGAGTTTGGTGTCCGGCTATGCGCCGAGCGGTGACGTGATCGATCTCGTCTTCCGCGAGCGTGAGATGGATCTGCCACTCGACGAGCCGAGTTTCGACAACGTCGTACGGCTCTTGCCTTAGGTCTCGGTATTCTCCCGAGCCGGTTGAGGCTTGGCCTTCACGGTATAATGCCAGCGATGAAGCTGATCGCAGGCGCGGAACCAGTATGCTGTTGCCCGCAACAGGAAATGTCGCTTCACGGCACGGTAGTGCACGCGCTTGCCGATCGTCGTATCCGAGCGATGCGGGCTGAAATCCGCAATATTTTCAAGGGTGGAAAAAGTTTCGACCCCGGTCGACCAACCACGCTCTAGCGCGATGTCATAGGGCAGAAGCATCGGCTTCAACGTGATCAGCAGCTTCTTTGCCGCGGACCGGTTGACGATATAGCATGCAGCCGACCCCTGTGGCCCATGCATGCAGCGGCCGACGACATCGTTTTCCGTGGTTTCCGATAGCGGCTTGAAGCCGACCAGCCGGTGATTGACGAGCTTCACCAGGCGCGCGCCGCAGACGCTGTTCATGGCCGACAGCGCACGCGGGATCAGCCTTTCGTTGAGCTCGACATCATCTTCCATGATGATCGCTATCTTGTCGCCGCTGTCGATGAATTGCTGAAGGGCGAGCAGATGGCTGCGATAGCAGCCGTATTCCCCGGCCAACAGCTTGCGTCCGTTGTGATAGACGAATTGCTGCTGCTGGAAATCGATGCGGTCGCCTTCCGGAATCGTGGCTCCGTCAATCGCGGCGACCCGAATGACATTCAGGCCATATCGAGCGGCCTGCCCACACAGTCTTTCCCAGCGCTCGCGAGAGCGATCGAGATTGATGACATAGATGCAGACCTGTGGTGCCAGACTGCCTGCGCCGGGTGCTTGCGTGTCTTCGATGATCCGATTGGCCTGTTCGAGAATCACCTTTACTCCCACAAGTAGAAATTTTGACAATGATAAACTATAGCGACACCCCTGTTAATATATAACAAGCTTCTTACTTTTCTCAAACTCGGATTGTACGGCAATTGCCCATGTTGAGGTAAAAGCATTCTCATCGCCGTAATTTACCGTGAACAGCTCCGTCGTTCACGTATGTGTTTCCGAGGCCGATTTTCCGGGGTCGGCTGTTGGCGCGCTGCGTGAGCGATATTATATTTGGGTTGGACGACGCGGCCATCGTCGCGCTCGCGCATGCGGAAGGATTGTAGGACGCCATGTGGACCAGATCGAAAATCGTCATTGCTGCTTTGCTCCTGGCAAACGCCATGCCGGTTGCGGCGCTTGCCGATAATCCGCTGCTTCCCAAGCCCTATGTCCGTCCCGTCTATCCCTATAAGAATCTGCCCGGGGTGATCGCGCCGAAAATGGCTGCGGACGAAAAATTCCAATGCCGCACGACCACCGTGCGCGTTCGCGATTTCCACGATGGCATTTTCTGGCGGGGCCTGCCGCGTCTCGGTTACGTCTGCGAGCAGAACGGCGTCATCTCCGAGAGCACCAGCAAGCCTAATTATCAATATTGGCAATACAACGGCCCGGGCAGATAATCGTTCCACCTTGCCAAAATAATCGGCAGAAACATCAAATCTGACGCAGTTGGCCGCCTATCGCCTGCGCAGGTTCATGCGTCAATCTGAAAATAAATTTCACCTTTTCCAGTATTTTACCGAAGCTCGTTGACGAATGCGAAAATTTGCCCCAAGTTGACGAAAATAAATTACGTCGTGGGAACGATACGAGTATGCGAGTGGGAATTATCGGACTCGGATTCCGTCTGGGATATCTGGGCTATGTTTTCAAGGCGATCGACGAGAATTTCGAGATTGCGGGCTATGTCGATCCGGCGCCTGCAGGTCTGCCCGGTTTGATCGAACAGGGTATTTCGGCCGGCAAGGCCTATGCCACTCCCCAGGAGCTGATTACCAACGAAAAGCTCGATTTGCTGATGATCGGCTCGCCGAACCACTTGCATCTCGATCACATTCGTATCGGCCTTGAAGCCGGTCTGAAGATTTTCTCCGAGAAGCCGGTCGTTACCACCATCGAGCAGAGCATCGAACTTGCACGCCTGATGGCGAAATTCGGTCATGAGCAGCTGACTGTCGGCCTCGTGCTGCGCTATGCGCCGATGTATCGCGACCTTCTGGCCGCGCAGGCCGAAGGAAAGCTTGGCAACGTCGTTTCGATCGAGGCGTCCGAGCATATCGAGCCCTATCATGGCGCCTTTTTCATGCGCGACTGGCGCCGCTACGAGCATTATTCCGGCAGTTTCATGCTGGAAAAGTGCTGTCACGACCTCGACCTCTATAATGGCGTGATCGGAGCGCGGCCTGAGCGCGTCGCGAGTTTCGGCGGACGAAAGAGCTTCATCCCGGAAAACGATCCCGCCAAGGAAGGGATCAACGACCTGGAAATGTTCCATCGCAAGCCCAGCGGCTGGATGGGGTCGGACAAGGTCTTCGACAGCGACGGCGACATCATCGACTATCAGGTGGCGATCGTCGAATACGCCAACGGCGTCGGCATGAATTTCCATACCAATATCAACGTGCCGGACCAGTTCCGTCGCTTTGCCATCATGGGCTCGCGCGGCATGGCCGAGGGCGATTTCATCCGCGGCTACTTCAATGTTCACGAAATGCTCACCGGCAACAAGGTGATCGAGAAGACATACGCGACCCGCACGACGCTTTCCCAGCATTACGGTGCCGACGAGCAGATGGCCGCCGATATCATGGCGCATGTGAGGTCCGGCCTGCATCTGCCGGTCTCGACCCTGAACGCGCTGGAAGCCGGTATTCTGGCGCTGTCCATGGACGAGGCGCGCATGAAGAAGACGGTGGTGGACCTGCGCCCGATCTGGGACAGGTTCGACGAAGCGCTGCATTCTCGAGCTGCATAGAGAGGGGCGCAAGATGGGTGTTCAACGCAGCACGGTCATCTTCGCCTGGCTCCTGCTTCTTCCGGCTGTCCTCTACGTTCTCGTCATCGTTGCCTATCCGCTGGTCGACACCGTCATCCTGTCCTTCACCGATGCTTCACTGAAGAAGCTGACGAACTGGGTCGGCTTTGAAAATTATGCGAAGATCTTCAATGACACCTTCGCCTCGGTAATCGTCCGGACCTTCATCTGGACCTTCTTTTCGGTGTCGATCAAGATGATTATCGGCACTTGTGGCGCAATGCTTTTGAACGCGGCGGTTCCCGGCCGGGCGCTGTTCCGGGTGTTGACCATGCCGCCCTGGGTCGTGCCGATGGCCATCGGCATCTTCATGTGGGGCTGGATGTACAACGGCCAGTTCGGCATGATTTCCGGCCTGCTGCAGCGCTTTGGCCTCGTCGACAGCCCGGTAGCCTTTCTTGCCTATGGTAGCACGGCCTTCTGGGCAACGATCATCACGGACGTCTGGATCGGCGTGCCGATGGTGACGCTGTACATGCTGGCGGCTATGCAGGCGATCCCGCAGGATCTGCATGAAGCCGCCTGGACGGATGGCGCCGGCCGCTTCTATCGTCTTCGCCGTATCACACTGCCGCTGATGGTGCCCTCGATGGTCACCATGTCGATGCTGTCGCTGATCTCGACGTTCAATTCCTTCGACATCATCTGGATCTTGACACGCGGCGGCCCGAATGGCGAGACGACGACGATGATCATCGACACCTATCGCACGGCGATCGGGTCGTACAAATATGGGGAAGGCTCGGCCCGCGCAGTCCTGATCTGCATCTTCCTGTCGCTCTTCTGCCTCGCCTATTTCCGCCTGACCAGCCGCTTTTCAGCAGGAGCCAAGCGATGAGCCAGCCGATGATGATCAACCGCTACAGATGGTATGAGCTCGTCGGCATCTATGCCGGAATCCTGCTGTTTCTCACCTTCGTTCTGGCGCCTTTCGTCGAAGGGTTTCTGGTGTCGCTGAAGCCGCTGAGCCAGCTTTTTTCGTCACCTTACCGCTTCATTCCCGAAAACGGGTCGTTCGAGGCCTACCGGACGATGTGGACCAGCGTGCCGGGCTTCGGCTGGTATATTTTCAACTCCTTCCTGATATCCGGCACGATCACCATTATCGTGCTGGTGCTCGCAGTGCCGGCGGCCTATGCCTTCGCTCGCTTCGAGTTCAGGGGCGCCGGCCTGCTGCTTGGCGCTTTTCTTGCCGTCAAGATGTTCTCGGGCGCCGTCCTCCTGATCCCGCTGTTCCGGCTTATGCGTTCCTTCGGTGTGCTCAACACCTATTTCGCCATGATCGTGCCGGGCGTGGCCTTCATCATCCCAACCGGAATCTGGCTGCTGCACACCTATATGCGGCGCATCCCCCGGGAGCTCGATGAGGCCGCCTATGTCGACGGTGCGAGCCAGTTCTATACGCTGCGTCGCGTCATCCTGCCGATCGCCATGCCGGGCATCGTTGTGGTGGCGATTTCCTCCTTCATCGAGGCCTATGCGCAGCAGTTCATCTATGCGCTCACTTTCAATTCGAAGACCGAATACATGCCGCTGCCGGTAGGCTTGTTCGCCTATTTCGGCCGGCAGGAGGTCGTCTGGAACGAACTCATGGCTGCAAGCTTTGTCGGCATCGCGCCGGCGCTGGTCGTGATCTTCTTCCTGCAACGCTATCTCGTCAGCGGTCTGACCGCCGGCGCGGTAAAGCAATAAGCTAGACAATAACCACTAGAAAAAGGGGAGCTTAAACATGACAATCCATATCAAAACAGGGCTGTTCGCCCTTGCTTTGCTCGGCTCCACTGCGCTTGGCGCTGTGACCGTTCAGGCCGCCGACAAGGAGATCAGCTGGATCTATTGCGGCGACAGCATCGATCCGATCCATGTGAAATATATCAAGCAGTGGGAAGACAAGAATCCGGGCTGGGCGGTCAAGCCGGAAGTCGTCGGCTGGGAGCAGTGCCAGGATAAGGCGACGACGCTTGCCGCAGCCGGCACGCCGGTCGCCATGGCCTATGTCGGTTCGCGCACGCTCAAGCAGTTTGCCGAGAACGATCTTATCGTCCCGGTCCCGATGACGGATGCGGAGCAGAAGACCTACTATCCGGGTATTGTCGGCACCGTGACCTTCGATGGGCAGCAGTGGGGCGTACCAATCGCCTTCTCGACCAAGGCGCTCTACTGGAACAAGGACATCTTCAAGCAGGCAGGTCTCGATCCAGAAAAGCCGCCGACCACCTGGGCTGAGGAAATCGCCGACGCCAAGACGATCAAGGAGAAGACCGGTATCCCCGGCTACGGCCTGTCGGCCAAGACCTTCGACAACACCATGCACCAGTTCCTTCACTGGGTTTACAGCAACAACGGCAAGGTGATCGACGGCGACAAGATCGTGCTCGACAGCCCGGAAGTGCTGGCCGCCCTGCAGGCCTATAAGGATATCACGCCTTACTCCGTCGAGGGAGCGACTGCTTACGAGCAGAACGAAATGCGCGCGATCTTCCTGGATGGCAAGGTCGGTATGCTCCAGGCGGGCTCGGGCGCTGCCTATCGCCTGAAGGAAACGAAGATCAACTGGGGCGTTGCGCCGCTGCCGCTCGGCCCAGCGGCCAAGGGCCATGGGACGTTGCTCATCACCGACAGCCTTGCCGTCTTCAAGGGCTCGGGCGTCGAGGACAAGGCGATCGAATTCGCCAAGTTCATCACCTCTCCCGGTCCGCAGGGCGAGTATGAGCTACAGGGCGGCGCCGGCCTCACGCCGCTACGTCCATCTCCGCAGGTCGACGAGTTCGAGAAGAAGGACCCCTTCTGGAAGCCGTTCATCGACGGCATCAGCTACGGTGGTCCCGAGCCCTTGTTCAAGGACTATAAGGGCTTCCAGAACGTGATGATCGAGATGGTCCAGTCGGTTGTCACCGGTAAGGCCGAGCCGGCGGCTGCCTTGAAGAAGGCGGCGGCTGATCTCGAGCAGTATAAGTAAACCTTGCAGATCGTCGGGCCGCGCGCATTGCGCGCGGCCTTTCGAGCCCTGCCCGCCCTATGGCGGCGCCGTGCGGAGACAGAGTTTGGGACAGCTTCACCTTAATCAGGTCAAGAAATTTTACGGTCATTTCGAGGTCATCAAGGGCGTCGAGCTCGATGTGACGGATGGCGAGTTCATCGTCTTCGTTGGCCCGTCCGGCTGCGGCAAGTCGACCCTGCTGCGGATGATCGCCGGTCTCGACGATGTCACCAGCGGCGACATCATGATCAACGGCCAGCGCGTCAATGACTTGCCGCCGGTCAAGCGCGGCATCGCCATGGTGTTCCAGTCCTATGCGCTTTATCCGCATATGACGGTGTTCGAGAATATCGCCTTTCCGCTGCGCGTCGAAAAGATGCCGGAAGACAAGCTCAAGGCTCGCGTCGAGCACGCCGCCCGCATCCTGCATCTCGACCAGCGCCTGCAGCAGAAGCCGGGCATGCTGTCGGGTGGCCAGCGCCAGCGCGTTGCCATCGGCCGGGCGATCGTCCGCGAGCCAAAGATTTTCCTGTTTGACGAGCCGCTGTCGAACCTGGATGCGGCGCTGCGCGCCGATATGCGTATCGAGCTTGCCAAGCTGCACCGCCAATTGCAGGCAACGATGATCTACGTCACCCACGATCAGGTCGAGGCGATGACCATGGCGGATCGGATCGTCGTCCTCAATGCGGGCGAAATCGCCCAGACCGGCGAGCCGCTGGAGCTATATCATAAGCCGGCAAATAAATTCGTCGCCGGTTTCATCGGCAATCCCAAGATGAACTTTCTGCCCGTTATTTGCAGAGGCGTCAGCGAAGCGGGCGTCGAGGTCGATTACAAGGGCCAGACGGCACTGCTGCCGGTCGCGCCGCGCGACGGCGTGGTCGGCAAGGAGCTGACGCTCGGCATCCGGCCGGAGCACATACAGCTTGGCGACGGCGACATCTCCCTGACGATCATGCCGTCCGTGATCGAACGTCTCGGCGCGCAGACGGTCGCCTATGCGGCGCTGGAAGCGGATAGCGGCGAGAATTTCTGCGCCACGCTGTCCGGCAGCATCGCCATCCGCCCGGAGGTACCGCTCAAGACCGGCATCCGCGCCGCCGATTGCCATCTTTTCGATGAAGACGGCGTGGCTTTCGAACGTCGTGTCGAATTGACCGATATCGATATGGGGCTGTTGAGCCCGGTTGCCCCTTGACGCGCAAACGGTAAATCAGGGGCCACCCTCGTGGTTCGAGGCCCCGCCGCCATCGCCAACGCTCTGGCGACCGGGCACCTCACCATGAGGATGGAGCCGGCTGCCCTGTTCGGCGTAAAAGCTCAGCCCTCACCCTGAGGCAGGAGCGCAAGCGACCCTCGAAGGGCGAGGGCGGGTGAGGCGGGTTGATTACCAGACCAGCCCGCGCGCCGCGACGTCCTCGACGCGGGTGACGATGCCGTCGCGGTGGAAGACCATGCTGTCGAACAGGTTGGACACCACGCAGGTGTGGTTGGGAATGATGCGGACCTTGTCGCCGATCTCGGGGCGAGGGCCGGTGCATTTCGAAAGATCGATGACCCCATGCTCTTCCGAGAGACCGGTGATGACGGCCTCGGGATAGCCGACGACGACGCCGTGGTCTGAAAAACCGAGGAGATCGGAGGTCAGTGCCTTCGAGCCGGCATCGATGACGGCGCGGTCCGGCGTCGGGCGCGAGACGACGGTCGCGAGGATATGCATGGCGCAATCCTCCTCGCGGCAATGGCCGGCGCGCACCATGGAGCGGTCATTGTAGATATAGGTGCCGGCGCGGTGCTCGGTGGCAGCAGGCACCAGATGGGCGTCGAAAAGGCTCGGCGAGCCGCCATTGCTGACGATTGGGCATTCGATGCCGTTGCGCTTCAGAAGCGAGATGGTCTCGGCCAGAAAGGTCTGAGTGTCAGCGGCGCTGTTCGGCTTCGGATAGTTCATCAGTCCGCCGAAGACGAGGCCGGGCTTGCCGGCAATATGTCTGGCGAGAGTTGCGGCCGCCTCCGGCGTTTGCACGCCGCAGCGCCCGCCACCCGTATCGCATTCCACCAGCACGGTCAGTGGCTTGCGGGTCGCGAACCATGCCGAGAGCCCATCGACGGTGTAGTTGCTGTCGGCCACGACTTTCAGCGCGGCGATGCGGTCGTTAAGCGCCGACAGACGGGCAAGCTTTTCAGCCCCGATGATGTTGTAGGTGATGAGGATATCTTCGAAGCCGGCATCGGCGAAGACTTCGGCCTCGGTGATCTTCTGGCAATTGATCCCCTTGGCGCCTGCCGCCACCTGGGCGCTCGCCAGCGCGGGGATCTTGTGGGTCTTGATATGTGGCCGGAAGTTCAGTCCATGCGCGTCCATGTAGGACTGTACACGAGCGATATTGCCCGCCATGCGGTCCTCGTCGATGATCGGGCGCGGCGTCGAAATGTCCTCGATACGATCGCCCGGCTTGGGGCTGATTTCCGAGACGATATCATGTGCCATGTCAGGCAATTCCCTCTTTTGCCGCGTGCGGATCGGCAACCATCGGCCAGATGTCCTTTGGCGCGCGGCGATAGGGCGTGCGCGCCGGATTGTTCGGATAGGGCGTTCCGGCCGAGCAGTAAAGGATTTCCGAAGCGATCTTGGAAAAGGAGGCATAGAAATGGTTGGTCGACTTGATCACCAATATCTTCTTCTGTGTGGGGTCGATGCCCATCACCGAGAAAAGCGTGGGATCGAAGCTTTGTGCCCGCGTCGAATTGAGGATGATATCGATGCCGTCGAGTTCGATATGGGCCGCGTCGCCGAAGGGCGCGAAGCTTTCACCGAAGCGCATCTCGGCATTGGCGACAAGGCGCATGATCTTGACGATGCCGTCGATGGGATTGCCGGTGCCCGGCGCCGATTTCGCGCCGAAGCGCAACGGGATCTCCGCGCCTTCGCCGGCGGCCATGCAGATCTGCACTGCCATCGGGTCCCAGATCGTGCCGATCGCCGTGTCGCGGGCACCTCGGTGGAGCAATTCCTGAAGGACAACGGTGGCGTCGCCCGCCGTGCCGCCACCGGGATTATCCCAGAGATCGGCGATGACGACCGGCCACGAAGTCGCGGCCATAGCCTCCGACACCGCCTGCTTCTCGTCGATCTGCGGCATGATGAAAGTGCCGCGCTTGGAAAAGAGTTCGAGGCCGAGGTCGCGGGCGAGAGCGGAGCCCTTATCCGGCTTGTTATCGGTGACGACCAGCAGCTTCGTACCCATTTCAGGGACGTCGCCGGCCATGAAGCCGTGGATGACGGAGATAGACAGGATATCCTTGTCGGCCTCTTCCATGGCCATGATCTTGTCGACGAAGGAGCGCATCGGCTCGCGCGAGGTCGGAAAGACATCGATCATCCGGCAATCGAAGACGGACATGACGGGCTTCACGCGGCCTTCCAGCGTGTCGACAGCGATGCGCCAGAGATCCTCGGCGCGATCGACGAAGTCCGTATGCGGGAATTCCTTGAAATAGACGAGGAAATCCACCGCCGCGAGGCGTTTTTTCGTCAGATGGCTATGCGGGTCGAGCTCGACGCAGAGCAGGATATCCGGCCCGACGATTTCACGGACGCGGGTGAGGAAATCACCTTCGGTGTCCTCATAGCCATCGGCGACCATGGCGCCGTGCAGGCCGAGCACGACACCGTCGACCGGCAGGGCGGCGCGAAGCTGGTCGAGGATTTCGTCACGTAGATCCTCATAGGTCCGGCGGTTTACCAGACCGGCCGGATCAGCCCAGGCGGCGGTGCCCTCGATCAGTTCCCAGCCCTTTTCGGCGGCGACCCTGCGGCCGACCGTGATCGGCGCGGAGCAAAGCGTCGGCGTTTCCGGATGCGTGCCCGGCGGCGCATAGAGAGAAGCCTCAAAGGCGCGCCGGTCGACACAGATCGGAGAAAAGGTGTTCGTTTCGGTCGCGAGCACCGCAGTAAAAATGCGCAACGCTGTCGCCTCTATTCCATCGGATTCGGCAGGTAACCGGTGAAGCCCGAGATCTTCCAGCGGCCCTCATGCAGGCGGCAGTAATAGAGTGTCTGCCATTTCAGCACATCGACGCCGCCATCGGCCTTCTTCAGGCTGCCGTCGAATTTCTTGCGCACCAGCGCCGTCTCGCCTTCGATCTCGATATCTTCGAGCGTCGTGGTGGTGAAAATGGCAGTGCGGGGGTCCTCGGCGAAAGACTGGCGCGCGAAGTCCTGCGCTTGGCGCAGCCATTCGTCGCGATAGGCGCTAAGTGTCGGAAAGGCGAGGCGCCATTTGTCCGGGCTGATCTCGCGGCGGCCGTCTATGCCGATAAAGCCGTCCTCGACGAAATCATGCGCCACCAGCGACCAGTCGGCGGCGAGAAAAGCGTCGATGTCGCGCGGCACAAGCATCTCCCAGATTGCATGGCGAGCGGTATCGTCGGTAGGGAAGGGATTTTGGAAAGGATCGCGCATTGGGCCAGCCGTATTTAAATTCTTTTCATAAATTACGATTTTCACTGGCCAAATTCCGCTTTCTATGGTCACTTGTCAACGTATCAAGAAAATAATTTGCAGGAATGGAAAATGCCCATCAAGCGTTATGGCTCCGGCCAGACGGGTGCCGGTGGTAAGCCGTTGCCCTTCGCGCGTGCTGTCGAGGCCAATGGCTGGTTGCATGTCTCCGGCCAGGTCGCCATGGAAAATGGCGAGATCATCGATGGCGGTATCATCGCTCAGACCCACAAGACGATCGGCAATGTCATCGCCATCCTTCAGGAGGCCGGCTACGGCCTGGAGCATGTCGTGCGCGTCGGCGTCTGGTTGGACGATCCGCGCGATTTCTGGAGCTTCAACAAGATCTATCAGGACTATTTCGGCGCTCATCCGCCGGCGCGTGCCTGCGTGCAGGCGTCGATGATGGTGGATTGCAAGGTGGAGATCGATTGCGTCGCCTATAAGACGCCGGACGCTTGATAGACGCCACGACAGGGGAGGGGCCGATGGATATTTTCACGACCATGCAGGAGGAGAGGGCGCGGCTTTCGCAATCGGAAAACCGCATCGCCGATATCGTCCTCAACGACTTCGAATTTGCGGTCAACGCCTCCATCATCGAGCTCGCCGGCAAGGCGGATGTCTCGCCGCCGACCGTCACCCGCTTCTGCCGTCGGCTCGGCTGCGACAGCTTTTCCGATTTCAAGGTCCAGCTCGCCCGCACCGCCTATGTCGGCATGCGCTATATCCGGCCCGAGCCGAAGAGCATAGCACCGGCCGATGTCGCCCAGGACATCATCACCAAGGCGCAGAATGCCCTCTTCCTGCTGCATCGCGGACTGGATATCCCGGCCATCGAGCAGGCGGCGAACCGGCTGGCCGGCGCCGAGATGATCTATGCCTTCGGCTCCGGCGGCAATTCCTCGATGATCGCCAGCGAATTGCAGAACCGGCTTTTCCGCCTCGGCCTTCGCGTCACCGCCAGCTCCGATCACAGCATGCAGCTGATGATGGCCGCCGCCGCCAAGCCGGCGGACGTGCTGATCGGCTCGTCCTTCTCCGGCCGCAATGCCGAGCTGGTACGCGCCTTCACGCTGGCGCGCGAGGCGAAGGTGCCGACGATCGCGCTGACGCAGAGCCAGAGCCCGGTGGCGCTTGCAGCCGACATCACCGTGCCCGTCGATCTGCCGGAAGGCGACAATATCTATCGGCCGACATCGACGCGCATCGCCTATCTCGCGGTCGTGGACATTCTCGCCAGCCTGGTCGCCTACCGCATCCAGCCGCAGGCGACGGTGACCTTGCGCCGCATCAAGCAACAGCTCGTTGCCCATCGGGACGGCGACGACCGCCAGCTCCTCGGCGACTAAACCCTATTAAAGAGGAAGAGCCACATGAGCAGATCCGTCGCCATCGTCACCGGAGCCGCCGGCGATATCGGCCGCGCCATCGCGAGGCGCCTGGCGGATGACCACGATATCGTCCTGCTTGCCGATATCGACCCCGCCGCCGCTGAAGCTGCCGCTCGCGAGCTTGGGCCGGCGGAACGCTTCGTTGCCGTGAAGGTCGACGTCACCAGCGAGGCCGATACTGTCAACATGGCGAAGGTCGCGGCCGGGCTGGGCGTGGTCAGGACGCTGGTCAACAATGCGGGAGCGGCACGTGCGGTCAGTCTGCACGATACGACGCCGGAGATCTGGCGCGCTGACAATGCGCTTAATCTGGAGGCGGCCTTCCTCTGCTTCCGCGCCGCCGAGGACATGCTGAAGGCATCGAAGGGGTCGCTGATCAACATCGCCTCGGTCAACGGCATGGCCGTCTTCGGCCACCCCGCCTATAGCGCCGCCAAGGCCGGGCTTCTGCATTTCACCCGGCTGGTCGCGGTCGAATACGGCAAGTTCGGCATTCGCGCCAATGCCGTGGCCCCAGGCACGGTACGAACACAGGCCTGGGAGGCGCGTGCCAGTGCCAATCCGAATGTCTTCGAGGAGGCGCGCCGCTGGTATCCGCTACAGCGTGTCGTTGATCCCGCCGATGTCGCCAACGCCGTGGGTTTCCTGGCAAGTCCGCTCGCTGCGTCCATCACCGGCGTCTGCCTGCCGGTCGATTGCGGCCTGACAGCCGGGCAGGCGGAGCTTGCCCATACATTCTCACAGTCCGACCATTATTGAACGCTTGTTGTTATAAAAGGGAACAGACATGCAGCCAGCTTCCTATCATCTCGAACACACCTGGTCTCCCGAAGGCGGTCCGAACGGCCGCCTGACCTTCACGCTGATCAATCTGTCGGATGCGCCGCTCACGGGGTTTAGCATCGTCTATACGTCGCTGACGCGCGTCATCGATACCAAGGCGTGCGACAATGCCGTCTTCCTGCGCCGCAACGCCAATTTCCACGAATTCGCCCCGCCTGCCGGCCTGTCCGTTGCGCCCGGCGACAGCTGGACCTTCAGCGTCAGCGGTTTGCACCGCGTCGCGAAGCACTGCACGGACGGCGCAAAGTCCGCCTATCTGACGCTTGCCGACGGCAGCCATGTCGATGTCTCCATCTCCGACCTCCTGCTCGAAGGCCGTGTCAGCGAGCCGCCGCCGGTGCTGCTGCCGGAAGGCAAGCTCGACCTGCCCTTCGCCATCCAGCCCTGGCCGGCGGCGATCGACGTCAAGCCGGGCGAAGACTTTCCGGTCGCGCTCTACCCCGCCAAGGGAACGGATGGCGCCAGCCTGAAAGCGGTTGCGACGGCGCAGGCGCTCTTCCAGCGCCTGTTTCCCGTCAATCACACCCCGTTCAGCCTCATCTCTGTGCCACAGGGGCGGCCCCTGCGCTTCGTCGAACGGGCGGCCCTCGCCAAGGAGGCCTATGAGCTCGCTTTCTCGTCCACCGAGATCGTGCTTGCCTATTCCGCCGAGGCCGGTCGTCTCTATGGCCTGACGACGCTGGCGCAGCTTCTGGACGGCGCGCGGTGCGAACCGGGCAAGTTCCGCTTCCCGGTCACCGGCACAATTTCCGACCAGCCCCGCTATGGCTGGCGCGGCTGCCATCTCGATGTCTCCAGGCAATTCACGCCCAAGGATGATGTGAAGCGGCTGATCGATATCCTCGCC
Organism: Rhizobium rhizogenes NBRC 13257; assembly: GCF_000696095.1. GTDB lineage: Bacteria > Pseudomonadota > Alphaproteobacteria > Rhizobiales > Rhizobiaceae > Rhizobium > Rhizobium rhizogenes. Next base: position 158,698 of record NZ_BAYX01000008.1, read on the forward strand.
TGGCTGAAGCTCAATATCTTCCATTGGCATCTGACCGACGACGAGGCCTGGCGGCTGGAGATCAAGGCCTATCCGGCGCTGACCTCGACCGGCGTGCTGCGCGGCCCGGACGAGCCTCTGCTGCCGCAGCTCGGCAATGGCGCCGAACCCGTCGGCGGCTTCTATTCGCAGGATGATATCAGGGAGATCGTCGCGCACGCTCTGGCGCTCGGCATCGAGGTCGTACCGGAAATCGATATTCCCGGCCACAACGCAGCCACCCTTGTCGCCTTGCCGGATCTGACCGATGGGCAGGAGGCGCCGGAAAGCTATCATTCCGTTCAGGGCTACCCCAACAATGCCCTCAACCCGGCGATAGAGCTGACCTATGAATTCCTCGGCAAGGTCTTCGACGAAATGGTCGAGCTATTCCCTTCCGAATACCTTCATATCGGCGGCGACGAGGTGGCCAACGGTTCCTGGCTCGCCTCGCCAATGGCGCGCAAGCTGATGGAGCAGGAGGGCATCTCGGGCACCTTCGCGCTGCAATCCTACTTCCTGAAGCGGGTGAAGACGATGCTGACCGAGCGCGGCCGCAAGCTCTCCGGCTGGAACGAAGTTGCCCATGGCGGCGGCGTCGGCACGGAAGGCACGCTGCTGATGGCCTGGGAGAAGCCCGAGGTCGGCATCGAGCTAGCGCGCGAAGGTTATGATGTGGTGATGACGCCGGGCCAGGCCTATTATCTCGACATGGTGCAGGCGGAAGCTTGGCAGGAGCCGGGTGCGAGCTGGGCCGGCACCGTGCCGCCGGCGCATACCTATGCCTATGAGGCCGAGGGCGATTTTCCGGATGAGCTGAAGGATCGGCTGAAGGGCGTGCAGGCCTGCATCTGGCAGGAAAACTTCCTCTCTCGCGCCTATTTCAACCGTCTGGTCTTCCCGCGCCTTCCGGCCATCGCCGAAGCTGCCTGGACGCCTAGGGCGGGCAAGGACTGGCAGCGGTTTGCGGCCATCGTGCCACTCAGCCCAAGCCTGTAAGAACGACTTCCGAAAGCGTGACGCTGCCTGCGACATTGTGGGCAGCGCGCGATACTGTCACAAAAATGATATGGGGTACATAATAATAGGGTGCTTCTGATAGCGAAGTCTATGACTGAGAAGAGGAATCCCCCATGAAGAAGATTATACTGGTTGCGGCATTTGGGCTGTGCGCCTCGAGCGCGATGGCGATATCGCGCTATGATACCCAGGCCATGAGTTGCGCGGCCGTACACGACAAGGTCGCCCAGGAAGGTGAGGTCGTGCTGCAGCATCCCTCCAGCACCGTCAGCAACCTGACGGTCTATGATCGCTATGTGTCGAACTCGGCGGCCTGCATGAACCGCGGCATCCCGACGAAGGTGTCGGTGCCGACGTCGGACGACCCGAGCTGCAAAGTGTTGCTTTGCGCGCCGGCCACGGGCAAGGGGCATAACCGCAAGGGCTGATATCGGATTTTATCCTTGGGATCGCCGTTGAGGCGATCCCAAGGAAGCAAGCGGGCAGACGGGTGCCGTTATCCGACCGCCTCGGCGATTACGGCCTTCACCTGCGCATATCGGCCACGAACCGATTTCTCGATATGGAGCGTGCCAGTGGGAAAGCGCGAATAGCTGGCGAAGCTGAGATCGATGAATGTCTCCAGCGAGATGAGACGATAATCATTGTGCATCTTGAAGAAGTAGGATCCCCGCGCGCCGAATGTCTCGGCAATTTCCGGATAGACCGGATAGCACGGCCCCTTGAGAAGATTGTCCATCGGCACAATGCCGCCTTCGAACGTCTGAACGCCAAGGCGCTTCATGAAGGCGCGCGCAATATCATAGACGCAATGAATCTTCGGATGGTTCACCGAATACATGAAGGAATCGCCGCGAGACCAGTTCCGGAACGCGGATGAGATATCCAGCCCGTGCTGCGCAAAATTGTTGATAAGATCCGTGCGCTCTTCTTCCCAGCGCGTCAGGAAGCCGCATCGTTCAAACACATCCCGCCGAAATAGTTTGCGGGTCGCTTCTGCGGACAATCCGGCCTCATAAGCGGCCAATACGATCATCGAGTGATACGCGCTCATCGGCCCATCGAGCGGGCCGCCGCTTTCCGAAAAAGCATAGCAGACGTCGGGGTGATAAGCGTCGAACTCTATCGAGGGAATGATGTCGAGATTGCGCGCGGCCGTGAAATCGAAATCCATGGTCTGGAAATACGGATGGATGATCACCCTGAAATAGTCGGGCAAGGTTGCCCGGTATTTTTCGATACCATGCTGGAACGCATAGACATCAACCGCCTCGATATGAAACTTCGGATTGAGCAAATTCAGGGAATTCGCAAGCCCAAACGTTTGGCAGTTCGACAGCAGGAGCCATGTCTCCATCTAATCCGTCCTAAGATTTTGTTTTAAATAAACTTTCCTGCGCTGTGAGGCCGATTTCTTACATCGGTAAGGCCAGCGTGAGGAAGAGGCGTATAGATGTCACGCGCAACTATGTTTTTGCGACCTTGGCCTGTCTATATGAATAGCGTCACGGATGGGCAATTCGCGGCACGGGGGCGCCACCGGCGCCAACGGCCATAGGAATGATGTGCCAGACATGGAATGGCTGATGGGGGATGCGGAGGCCGATGGACGTCCTTGCATCGATGGATGGCGCAGCTGCCTGGGCAATTTCGCGCCCGCAAACCTAGCGGCTGGCGGGGAAAGTTATATCGAAGCCGTTCGGGGAAATATCATCGACATCCGTCTGGCCCCCGAGGGGGAACTTATCTGACAAAAATCGATGAAAGAACCAACGAAATCAACGTTGGAAAAATGGAATGGTGCCCAGAAGAGGACTCGAACCTCCACACCCTTTCGGGTACCAGCACCTGAAGCTGGCGCGTCTACCAATTCCGCCATCTGGGCGACGGACACGCATGTAAGGGGGTGGCTCTCCGGTGTCAACAGGGTTTTTGAAGTTTTCGTGTCAAACTGGAAAAAAGCGGTTGAAGCCCGGCCTATGCCCGGGCTTTCGCCCAGGCGCGGATGAGGCCAAGTCCCTGTTCCAGCAAGGCCTTTGCTTCGTTTTCTCCCGCTGCTTCGACATAGCAGCGCATTTCCGGGGCATTTCCGGAGGGCCGGAAATGGATGATGCGGCCATCGGAGAGCGTCACCCGCAGTCCGTCGATATCGCTCTTCGACGCAACACCTGAGACCGGCGCCAGGAAGCTTGCGAGATTCGCATCCGAGGCGCGTAGATAGGCCATCAAAGCGGCGCTGGTTTCGACCGGAAAATTCTCCAGCCGGTCGGCAGCGGCGAAGGGCAGACGGTAGCCGCCGGCAACGGCCGAGAGCGGCTGTCCGGCGAGCGCGGCGGCGTACAGCGTCGCAAGGATCGGAAGGAAGCCGTCGCGTGTCGGCAGGGGCTGTACCGGCTCGCCTTCGATGATGAAGCGGCTGGCCGTCAGCGTGCCGCCATTCGCCTCGAAGCCCATGACATTGGTCTTGCCGGCCGCCAGCGCCTCGTCCATGCCGGCGATGACGTAGGGCGAGCCGACGCGGGTGCGGGTGACCGAATAGGTGCCCGCGGCCTCGATGCCGGAATTGGAGGTGACCGGCGTCACCACCACCTCCGCGCCGAGGAAGTTTGCGGCGATAAGGCCAAGCAGGTCGCCGCGCAGAGGCTCGCCGGTCTCATCCGCCAGAAGCGGCCGGTCGCCATCGCCATCGGCCGAGACGATCGCATCCAGCCCGTGCTCCGGCGCCCAGCCCTTCAGCAGGCGGATGGTTTCAGCAGAGACCGCTTCGGTATCGACGGGAATGAAGCTTTCGGAGCGGCCGAGCGGCACGACGCGCGCGCCATAATGCGCAAGCACCAGACCAAGCAGGTCGCGCGCCACCGTGCTGTGCTGATAGACGCCGATCGTAAGGCCCTTGAGGCTGTCGGCGGGCAGGAGGGCGATATTGCGTTCGAAGTAGAGTGCTTCGGTCTGCGCCGAGCGATCTTCGCCGGTTCCGGGTGTCTCGTCCATGTTCGCGTCGCCGATCGCCGCGGCTTCCGCACTGATCGCCAGTTCGTCCTGCTTGTCGATTTCGCCGTCCGGGCGATAGAATTTGATGCCGTTGCGGTCGGCCGGAATATGCGAGCCGGTGATCATCAGCGACGCGGCCTTGAGCTCCAGCCCGTAAAGCGCCAGCGCCGGCGTCGGCAGCGTGCCGCAATCGACCGGCGTGAAGCCGGCACGCTTCAGCGCGCCAATGCAAGTGGCCGAGATCGATGGGCTGGAATCGCGGAAATCCCGACCGACAAGGATGAGATCGCCGGGCTGTGCCTGGCCGCTTTTCAGCAGATGGCGGGCAAAGGCTGTGGCATAGAGAGCCGACGCCCGTCCCACGAGATCCACTGACAGGCCGCGAAGGCCGCTGGTGCCGAATTTCAAGCTGCTCACGCGCAATCTCCTCGTAATCTTTGCGCTTCTTATGAAACATGCCGGGAAAAGGATCAACTGATCGATGATGGCCAAATGCCTGCCATCGCGGCACTGGTTTTGTCCGGGGCGAGAACCCAAATACAAAGACGAGCCGTTGAAGAGGCGACGTTGCGTCGCCGAGATCGACAGTACGGGAGCCCGTCATGACTGTTTTCGCCAAAATCGCCTATGGTTGCGCTCTTGGCCTCGCCTTGTTGTCACCCCTGGATGTCAGCCATGCGGCCTCGAAAAACCCGACGATCGTCATCCCGCCCCGCGCTAATGGATCTGTCCTTTGCGACTATCGCGGCTGTTTCGGTTTCGGGCGGCAGCAATGGTATCGCCGCCCCGGCCAGCCAATCCCCAATCCGCCGCCGGCTCTCGGCGGCAGGAATCGTTATGACAATCCCGGGATCGTCATCCCTCCGCGCAACAACTATGTCCCACCGAAGACCAATTATCGTGCGCCTGTCGATAATAGCACCCGCCATCGGGTGTGGTGTGCCGACCGCTATCGGACCTATAATCCGGGGACGAACCTCTACACCACGCTCCACAATGGTTTTCAGGCCTGCCGCTCGCCCTATCAATGATCGAGCTTGGCCGGCCGGCGATTTCAACGCCGGTTCGCGTCTTTTGCCGACGTCTGCAGATGAAAGCGAAAATAAATCGCTTGCTTTTGGCGCGACTTAGGCGGTCCGTAAGATGTCATCGCTTCCATGTGGTCGCGATCCAAACAAGGAGCCTGAAATGGCAAAGGGTCAAGTAAGAGGAAATCGCGAAACGCGAAAACCCAAGAAGGACAAGACAGCCGAAGCTCCAAAGCCGCAGCCGGGCTTTGCCGTCAAACAGGCTGGAACCCCGATGGGCTTCGGCAAGAAAGACAAATAACGAGACGGAGGCGCGCCTATCCGGGCTGCGCCTCCTCCAAAATATCTGTCAGCTCTCCAGCGATGCGCGGTCCGTATGGCCGAGATCGCGATCGGGATCAATGACATCGCGCACCCGCTGCTTCAGCTCCTTCGGTCCCGGAAAGCCGCCGTCGCGCTTGCGCTCCCACAGCAATTCGCCATCGATGCGGATTTCGAAGACGCCGCCGGTGCCCGGCAGTAGCGCCACTTCGCCCAGGCTGTCGGTGAACGTCTGCAGCAGCTCCTGCGCCATCCAGCCGGACCGCAGCAGCCAGTTGCATTGGGTGCAATAGAGAATGGTGATCCGCGGCTTGTCGCTCATCGTCGGCTTCCTTGTTGTCTCCTGACATTTAGGCGCAGCTTCGGCCGGCCGCAAGCACCCCGCTCTTGCGCCATCGATCCGCTCATGGTCATCTTCGCCAGGGGCAATTTTCGGGAATCACGGGAATGCGGGTCGCAATCATTGAGAATATGAAGAACACGCCGATTGGCGCCCTTGGCATGGCGCTGAAGGAGGTAGGGGCGGAGCTTGAATGGTTCCGGGCATGGGACGGCGAGAGGCTTCCACAGGATGTGACGTCGCATGATGCGCTCGTCGTACTCGGCGGCGAACAGAATGCCCGCGATGACGAGACGCATCCCTATCTGCCGGAGCTGGCGCAGCTGATGCGCCGGTTTGAGGAGGCCGACAAGGCCGTGCTCGGCATCTGCCTCGGCAGCCAGATCCTGGCGCGCGCCTATGAGGCCGAAAATCTCATCGGTGCCGCCCGCGAATTCGGCTGGAAGACGGTCGGCGTCACCGAGGAGGGCAAGGCTGATCCGCTTCTAGCGAGTGTCGGCGACGAATTCACCATCTTCGAATGGCATTCCGACACGTTCACGCTGCCCGCCTGCGCCGTGCGGCTTGCCACCAACGATATCGCCCGCAACCAGGCTTACCGCATCGGCCGTGCCACCTACGGCACGCAGTTCCATTTCGAGGCCAATGCCGATGTGGTCGAAGGTTGGCGGAAGGATTTCAAGGAGACGATCGAACGCATCGAGCCTGGCTGGCAGGAGCGCTTTCCCGAGATCGCTGCGCAGCATGCGGCGGCGGCCGAGACGGCCGGGCTGGTGATCGCGCGGGCCTGGGTGAGGACGATTGGCGTAGCGGTGGAGCAGCGCGAGGAGGTAGCGCTCTGACGAACGGAAGCTGCCGGAGTTGATATTAAGCGGCCGCGCCGGGAGGCGTCGGCTCGACACTAAGCTGCCCGGCATCAGATCTTAGCGAAACGAGGATCAAGAACCGGAGGAGACCAACCTATGACCCAGCCAGAATTACCCTGGGAAGGCGGATGCCGTTGCGGGCAGGTGCGGCTGAAGGTCAGCGCCAGGCCGCTGCTCGCCATGGCCTGCCATTGCACCGGCTGCCAGCGCATGTCCTCCAGCGCCTATTCGCTCAGCATCGCCATTCCGAGCGACGGTTTCGAAGTCACGCAAGGCGAGCCCGTCATCGGCGGGATGCGCGACGAAAAGCTGAAGCATTATTTCTGCCCAAGCTGCATGAGTTGGATGTTCACCCGCTTGGAGGGGCTCGACTGGTTCGTCAATCTGCGCCCGACCATGCTCGACGACGCCAGCTGGTTCACGCCTTTCGTCGAGACCTGGACAAGCGAAAAGCTTCCCTGGGCTGCGACTCCGGCTAAGCATAGCTATGCGGCACTGCCGGCGATGGAGGATTTCGAGGTGCTGACGAAGGAGTATATGGGGCAGGGGTGAGGCGAGCCTCACTCATCCCCCATCTTCAGCGCTGCAATAAACGCTTCCTGCGGGATTTCGACCTTGCCGAACTGCCGCATGCGCTTCTTGCCTTCCTTCTGCTTGTCCAGCAGCTTGCGCTTGCGCGAGGCGTCGCCGCCATAGCACTTGGCGGTCACGTCCTTGCGCAGCGCCTTCACCGTCTCGCGGGCGATGATGCGCCCGCCGATGGCGGCCTGAATCGGGATCTGGAACATGTGCTGCGGGATCAGGTCCTTCAGCTTCTCGCACATGACGCGGCCGCGCTTTTCCGCCGCCGAGCGGTGGACCAGCATGGACAGCGCGTCGACCGGCTCGGCATTGACGAGGATCGACATCTTGACGAGATCACTGTCGCGGTAATCCGTGAGATTATAGTCGAAGGAAGCGTAGCCCTTGGAGATCGACTTCAGCCGATCGTAGAAATCGAAGACGACTTCGTTGAGCGGCAGGTCGTAGGTGATCATCGCACGGTTGCCGACATAGGTCAGCTCGGTCTGGACGCCGCGCCGGTCCTGGCAGAGCTTCAGGATCGAGCCGAGATATTCGTCCGGCGTCAGGATCGTCGCCTTGATCCATGGTTCGCGGAATTCGGCGATCTTGACGACATCGGGCATGTCGGCCGGGTTGTGCAGCTCGATCTCGGTGCCGTCGGTCATGGTCAGCTGATAGACGACCGAGGGAGCCGTCGCGATCAGGTCGAGATTGAATTCGCGTTCCAGGCGCTCCTGGATGATTTCCAGATGCAGCAGGCCGAGGAAGCCGCAGCGGAAGCCGAAGCCGAGAGCGGCGGATGATTCCATTTCGAAGGAGAAGCTGGCGTCGTTGAGGCGCAGCTTGCCCATGGCCGAGCGCAGATCCTCGAAATCGGCGGCATCGACCGGGAACAGGCCGCAGAAGACGACCGGCTGAGCCGGCTTGAAGCCCGGCAGTGCCTGGGCGGTCGGGCGCTTGTCCTCGGTGATGGTGTCGCCGACGCGGGTGTCGGCCACTTCCTTGATCGAGGCGGTAATGAAGCCGATCTCGCCGGGGCCGAGGCTTTCGACGGTGAGCATTTTCGGCGTGAGAACACCGACGCGCTCGACCTGGTACTTCACGTCCGTGCCCATCATGCGGATGGTCTGGCCCTTGGTCATGACGCCGTCGATGATGCGAACGAGAACCATGACGCCGAGATAGGTGTCGTACCAGCTGTCGACCAGCAGCGCCTTCAGCGGTGCCTTTTCGCCACCGGGGCTCTTCGGCGCCGGCAGCTTATGCACGATGGCTTCGAGAACATCGGGGATGCCGAGACCGGTCTTGGCCGAAATCAGCACGGCCTCGGAGGCGTCGATGCCGATGACCTCTTCGATCTGGTCCTTGATGCGGTCCGGTTCGGCGGCAGGCAGGTCGATCTTGTTGAGGACGGTGACGATCTCGTGGTTGTTGTCGATCGCCTGATAGACGTTGGCGAGCGTCTGCGCTTCCACGCCTTGGCTGGCGTCGACCACCAGCAGCGAACCTTCGCAGGCCGATAGCGAGCGCGAGACTTCATAGGCGAAGTCGACGTGGCCGGGCGTGTCGATCAGGTTGAGGATATAGGTCTCGCCATTGTTGGCCTTGTAGTGCAGACGCACGGTCTGGGCCTTGATGGTGATGCCGCGCTCGCGCTCGATCTCCATATTGTCCAGCACCTGTTCGGACATCTCGCGTTCAGCAAGGCCGCCCGTCGTCTGGATCAGACGATCGGCCAGCGTCGATTTGCCGTGGTCGATATGGGCCACGATGGAGAAGTTGCGGATGTGCGAAAGCGGAGTGGTGGAATTGGTGCTCATGCGCGCCATATAGCAGCGCCGCCCCGCGCCGCAAAGCGGAAAAGCAGGGTTTTGTTAGGGATATCCGCATGGCCGCAGGCATTTGGGGTTGCCGTCACAATCGGTGGCATAATCCGGCTTGATTCCATCATTGGATCATGTATTTCTCTTATAGTAGAAATTCGATGCAAGTGATGTGCTGATGATGGATGACGATCTGGAAATCGCGATTGGCGCGCGCATCAAGCAGTTGCGCATCGCCCGCGGAATGACCCTGGACGAGCTGGCAAATGCCTCTGCCGTCAGCCGGGCGATGATCTCGCGCATCGAGCGAGCGGAGGCAAGTCCAACCGCTTCGTTGCTCGCCCGGCTGTGCGCCGCACTCGGCCTGTCGCTCTCGAGCTTTTTCGCCGAGGAGGAAGAGGACGTTTCGCCCCTGGCCAGGAGCGACGCCCAGCCAATCTGGCGCGACCCGGAAACGGGATATGTCCGCCGCGCGGTCTCGCCGGCCGGCACGCAATCACCCGTCGATCTCGTCGAGGTCACCTTTCCCGCCGGCGCCCGCGTCAGCTTTCCGCCGAATGCCGCCAGCCGGGGCATGAGCCAGCATGTCTGGCTGTTCGAAGGCGAAATGGAAATTACGGTCGGCGAGGCCGTGCATCGCCTCATGCCCGGCGACTGCCTGTTCATGGGCATCGGCGATGGTCACGTCTTCCACAATCCCGGCGACGAGCCGGCGCGCTATTGCGTCGTCCTTGATCGCCCCAGGTCATAATCCAAGGATAATTTCATGCCCGATATCCGTCTTCTCTCTGCTTCAGAAGCTCGCACTGTTTCCGCCGAACTCTGCGAGGTGCTTGCCGATTGCGTCAATGGCGGTGCTTCCGTCGGCTTCATGCAGCCCTATGGGCCTGATGATGCCGCGCCCTATTGGCGGGGGGTGGCCGACAGTGTCGAGGCTGGTGCGACCCTGCTGCTCGTCGCCGTCATCGAGGGCAAGGTGGTCGGCACCGTGCAGATCGGCGCGGCGCAGATGCCGAACCAACCGCATCGCGGCGATCTGAAGAAATTGCTGGTGCATCGGTCCGCTCGCGGCAAGGGCCTTGCCCGCCTGCTGATGGAGGCAGCGGAGCGCGAGGCGGCCAAGCACGGCAAAACCCTGCTGGTGCTCGACACGGCAACCGGCAGCGACGCCGAAGCCATCTATCCCCGCCTCGGCTGGGAGCGCGCCGGCGTCATCCCCGATTATGCCCTGTGGCCGCAGGGCGGGTTCTGCGACACGACGCTCTTCTACAAGCGGATCGCTGTGTAAGTTTCAGCGTGAAAACGCGGCAAGGGCGTCTTCCAATCTCGCGCCTGGCGCCCAATGCATCGCCTTCCAGCCGAATTGCCGCGCTGCTTCTATGTTGGCGGGATAATCGTCGATGAAGGCGATTTCGCTGGCGTCGATGCCGACGCGCTCCGTTGCCAGCCGGAAGAATTCCGGAGCCGGTTTCTGGTATCCGAGCATGGCGGAATAGAAAATCCCGTCGAAATGGGAGGAGAGCCCGAGATTCTCCATCAGATACGCCGCGCGCCGATGTTCCTGATTGGTCGCCAGGAACATCGGGATACCCGTTGCCCGCAAAGCGGCGAGATCGGCAAGAAGCGCCCGATCCAGCCGGGAATCGTTTTCGAACCAATAGTCGATCAATGCTGTGGCGCTAAGTCCGGGTGCGATCTTCGCTAAGACGCTGGCGAGCCGGGGTTCCAGGTCCTCACGGCCTGTGACGATGTTGCCCCAGTGGGTCTGGAAGAATTCCTTCTGGATCAGCTCGCGACTAAGGCCGAGATCGCGTTCCAGATCGGTGAAAAGGTGCAGGCCATCACTGGGCCTGCCATGAACCAGTACGCCGTCGACATCGACCATCAGGACTTTCATGCTGCGCGACTCTCCCAATTGACGCAAAGGCAGGAGGAAGGTGCCGTCGTTTCCCGTCGCGTTCAAGGGTGCAGGCCGCTCTTTTTTCCTGACTGCGATCCATGTAAGCCTTGGGGCTATCCAGTAAACTTCGCAGGCGAGGGGGCCGATCATGCGTGTCATTTATTCGGAAGATCACAAGCTGAGGGACGCCAAGACCGAGCTGCATGACGGCCAGCTGGTGACGCCCTTCGAAGCGCCATTCCGCGCCGAATGGATTCTGGCGGCGGTGAAGGAAGCGGGTTTTGTCGATGTCGTGGCGCCCGAGGCACATGGGCTGGAGACGGCGCGCAAGGTGCATGATCCCGCCTATCTCGATTTTTTGGGCACGGTCTGGGAGCGTTGGGTCGCGGCCGGTTACAAGGGCGAGGCGATCGCCAACTCCTTTCCGGTGCGCCGCACCAGCCAGCGCGTGCCGGAAAACATCGTCGGCATGATCGGTCATTATGCCAATGCCGCCGATACCTCGATCAGCAAGGGTTCTTATGAAGCGGCGATCGCCTCGATGCGCTGCGCCCTCACAGGGGCCGATTGGCTGCATGCCGGCAATCGCTTCGCCTTTGCGCTCTGCCGCCCGCCCGGCCATCACGCCGGTTTTGATCTCTTCGGCGGCTATTGCTTCATCAATAATGCCGCCGTCGCGGCGCAGCGCCTGCGCGATCACGGCGCGAAGAAGGTGGCCGTGCTCGACGTCGACTTCCATCATGGCAACGGCACGCAGGACATCTTTTATCAGCGCGGCGACGTCTTTACCGCTTCGCTACATGGCGACCCCATCCACGCCTTTCCCTATTTCCTCGGCCATGCCGACGAGGAGGGCGAAGGCGAAGGGCTGGGTGCCAACCGCAATTATCCGATGCTGCGCGGCACGTCCTGGACTGTCTGGTCGGAAGCGCTTGTTGATGCACTCACCCGCATCAAGGCGTTTGGCGCGGAAGCGATCGTGCTGTCGCTCGGCGTCGACACTTTCGAACGCGATCCGATCTCCTTTTTCAAGCTGACCTCGGAGGATTTCATCCGCATCGGCAAGCTTGTCGCCGGCGCCGGCCTGCCGGTTCTCACCTGCATGGAGGGCGGCTATGGCGTGCCGGAGATTGGCCTGAATGTCGCCAATGTGTTGAAGGGCCTGGAAGCCTGATACGCTCCTATCAGGGCGACTGATCCAACCGATGAAAAGTTTGAATTTGCGCCTCCATCGCTTGCCGTCTACAAGCCGCGCAGGACGGGAGCGACCATGGACCAGAAGATGATCGAGAGCGGCACGGATGGTGGCGCGGTGCTGATGCCGCATCCCGATGTGCCGGCGTCTTCGGGTGGTGTTGGTGCTGGCGTCCTCATGTGCCTGCTGTCTATGTGCTGCATCCAGTTCGGCGCGGCGCTGTCGTCCTCCGCCATTGCCACCTACGGACCGGCCGGGGCGACATGGCTCCGCTTGTCTTTCGCTGCGGTCGTTCTGGCGATCATCGTCCGGCCGAAGGTCATGCGCTACAGCCGCGCGCAGTGGCTCGGTGCGCTGACACTCGGTACCGTGTCGGCGCTGATGACGCTGTCCTTCTTCTCGGCGATCGAGCGCATCCCCTTAGGCCTCGCCGTTGCCATCGATTTCCTCGGGCCACTGCTGGTGGCAACTCTCGGCTTTGGTTTAAGCCGCCAGCTTGCCTGGCCGCTGATTGCCGCTATCGGCGTGCTCCTGCTCGCCTATGATGGCGAGGGGTGGGTCGGCAATCTCTCGGGCATATTATTTGCCTGTGGCGCGGGCACCGGCTGGGCCTGCTATATCCTGCTGACGAAGAAGGTCGGCAGCGTTTTTAGCGGCTTCGAGGGTCTCTCGATGTCGCTGATCATCGCCGCCATCGTCGCGACACCCTTCGGCTTTGCCTCCGCCGTTCCGCATTTGACCGGCTATGGTTTCATTGAAATGGCGGGTTTGGCACTGCTCGTGCCGCTTCTGCCTTATGCGCTGGAAATGGTGGCGCTGCGGCGCATGCCGACATCCTCCTTCGGCATTCTCATGAGCCTGGAACCGGCGATCGGTGCTGTCGCCGGCTTCGTCATCCTGACGCAGCCGCTGACCCCCTCGCAGATGTTCGGTACGGGACTTGTCGTCGCCGCCAGCATCGGCGCGACGGTCTTTGCTGCGAGAGCCTGAGGTTTACGGCTTCTTCGCCGGATCATCCACCGCCGGATTGTAGAACAGCGACAAGGTCAGGCTCTTGGCGATGCGCTCGGCCGTTGCCATGAACCAGACCTTGGCTTCGTCCGTCGGGGCTATATCGTCGAGCGTCTGGGAAAACAGCACCAGCCATTCTGGAAACAGATCGGGCGCGATGCCCTGGACGCCGAGATGGGCCTGTACCGGCTTGCCGCCATAGGCGCCATTCTTGAAGGCGACGGAGGACCAGAAGCGTTTCATCTTGTCCATATGGTCCGGCCAGCGCCCGGCCAGGCGGCCGTCGAAGACCGGGCCGAGCCGGGGATGCGTTTGGATGCGGCCGTAGAACGTATCGACCAGCCGGTCGATGAAGGCCGCGTCGATGCCGATGCGCGTCATCTCGGCCTCCGCCCTTTCGCGGATGCCGGCCAGATGGGCGGCACGGCCCTGTAGGTCATTGTCCATGTCATGCTCCTGGCCCCGTCGCACGCAAGTTTTTTCTGCGGCACTGGGCTTGTGTCGGCTCCTATGTACGCCATTTCCCTGCGCAACCAAGTGTCTCATGCTGCCGTCGCAATAATCTGGCAAAGTCACCACGCCCGTTTCGCTGTCAGCTCGCCTTAAAACGGCATCTCCTGCTTCGGGATCATGCCTTTGCGCTTGACCCATGCACTCAGCCACTTTAGAATTAGAATAATTCTAAAGATGGAGATTTTGATGTTGCTCGGTTTCTTCCGCTCGCCGAAGCGTTCCTTTGCCTCTTTGTCCGAACAGGAAATTCTCGCCGTCGCCATTGCTGCTGAAGAGGACGATGCGCGCATCTTTCTTGCATATGCCGATACCCTAAGAGCCCAGTATCCCGACTCCGCCAAGGTGTTCGAGGATATGGCCGAGGTCGAGGACACCCATCGCAAGACGCTGATCGACATGCACCGCCGGCGTTTCGGCGAGCGCATCCCGCTGATCCGGCGCGAGCATGTCAGCGGTTTCTACGATCGCAAGCCGGATTGGCTGCGCAAGAACCTGTCGCTCGACGCTATTCGCCAGGAGGCGGAAGCGATGGAGCAGCAGGCCTATAATTTCTATGTCGAGGCGGCCAAGCAGGTCTCGGATGCATCGACGCGCCAGCTTCTCGGCGATCTTGCGCTTGCGGAGCAGGGGCACGAGGAAGTCGCCCGCATGCTGGGCGACAAGCACACGCCGCAGTCGGTCAAGCAGGAAGAAGACGCCAGCGCCCACCGCCAGTTCGTGCTGACCTATGTGCAGCCGGGCCTTGCCGGCCTGATGGATGGTTCCGTCTCGACGCTGGCGCCGATCTTCGCGGCCGCCTTTGCGACGCAAAACACATGGCAGACCTTCCTCGTCGGCCTGTCGGCTTCCGTCGGTGCCGGCATTTCCATGGGCTTTACGGAAGCTGCCCATGACGACGGCAAGATTTCCGGCCGCGGTTCGCCGATCAAGCGCGGCCTTGCCTGCGGCATCATGACGGCGCTCGGCGGCCTCGGCCACGCGTTGCCCTATCTCATTCCGCATTTCTGGATGGCAACCGTCATCGCCGCCATCGTCGTCTTCTTCGAGCTCTGGGTGATCGCCTTCATCCAGAACAAATATATGGAGACGCCGTTCCTGCGCGCCGCCTTCCAGGTCGTCGTCGGTGGTTCGCTGGTGCTGGCGGCGGGCATATTGATCGGAAATGCCTGAAACCGGGCGGCAAGAGCGATTGGAAAAGCAAAGGGCCGGCAGATATGCCGGCCCTTTTTATATGGGTTTGGTTTTCGCGGGCCTTATTTGACCGAGCCGACCAGAACGTCGGTGCCGTTCTCGATGGTGACCCAGCGGCCTGCATTGAAGCTCGCCTGGCGCTTCAGGTAGGAATAGGGAGTCTTGTACCAGACCTTCACCTCATCCTCGAGATTGTCGAGAATGTAGTCGCCCTGCTTGGTGCGCAGCGTCAGCACCGCATGGCCTTCGCCATCCGGCTTGCGAACGACGGTCATCAGGAGGTTGGCGGCGGAAACGCCCTTCTGCATGAGAAGCTTGCGCTTCAGGAGAGCGAAATCCTCGCAGTCACCTGCGGTCTTCGGATATTCCCAATATTCTTCCTGGCCGTAGACTTCCATGTCGGTGGCCGGCGTGATGGTCTTGTTGACGCGCAGGTTCACCTGATTGACCAGCGCCCAGGTGTCGGCGTTGAGGTCGACCGGGCCGGTGTTGCGGGTCGGGCCGCACTCGTCGGTGTGGCGCTCGCAAAATTCATAGTGTCCAATAGGCTGGGAGGTGACGTTGCCGATAGCCATCGACGCGGTCTTCTGCGGGGCCGGCATGGCCGACGACGACATGGCAACTATAGCCGCAAAGGCAACGAATACGCCCTTAATACGCACGCCCACTATCCTTGTATCGTCCCTGCATTTGTTAACAAATTGTTAATGTAGGGGGGTGCGTAAAGTCAATCGTTACTTAAGTGTTAACGGCGGAACCCGGCCATATGGTTAATTTCAGCACAATCAAAGGGATAGTTGCCACAATTGAATGCTTCTTGTGATTATCGAGATGTCGCGCGAATCCGGCCCGGCGAGCGGGCTGCTCGCCGATTTTGATCATCTCTATCTATCTGTTTTTATGGAAGATTATTCAGCGCCAGGGTCTCTGCCGCGACCAGCATGCGCTCGATATCCTGCGGCCGGGACAGGCGATGATCGCCGTCGCGCACAAGTGTTAACACCACGTCGTCGGCTGGCAGGTGCTCGACCAGTTTTAAGGAATGGGCGAAGGGCACATCCTCGTCCTGCATGCCTTGCAGGATATGGACCGGGCAACCGGTCTCGACGATGCCGGTCAGAACGCGATTGGTACGGCCGTCCTCGATGAGGGCGCGCGTGAAGATATTCGGCTCGGAACTATACTCCGAAGGCTCCTCGAAATAGCCGCGCTCGGCCAGCGATCTGCGCTCGGTGTCGGAAAGGTTCGGCTCGATGAGATCGATGGTGAAATCCGGGGCGGGGGCGATCAGCACCAGGCCGTGGATGACGGGCGCCTTCTTTTGCTTGCGCAACTCCTGGATCAGCCTGAGCGCGATCCAGCCGCCCATCGATGAGCCAACAAGGACGATGCGCTTCGGCTTGGTGTGGTCGATGACGGCGAGCGCCTCTTCCAGCCAGCGCGAGATCGTCCCGTCGGTGAACTTGCCGCCGGAGCGGCCGTGGCCCGAATAGTCGAAGCGGATGCAGCCGAGACCGAGCCGTTCGGCGAGCGCATCGAGTTCCAGCGCCTTGGTGCCGCTCATGTCGGAGCGATAGCCGGAGAGCCAGACGAAGGTGGCACCCTTCGCGCCCTTCTGGGCTGCGCGTTGCTGTATGGCGATCTGCCGCTGATCGTCGCCGGCGCCCACGGAAAGGAAGGTCGGCTCAAGGCTGGCTAGTGCTTCGGACATCAAGAAACTCCCGGAATTTTCCGCTCCTTAAAGCAGATTCGCGCGCATGTGGCCCCAAAAATTCTCTCGATCTTTGCAGGCATCCTGTGCTATCCGAGCTTATTACTGTGTCCTTTGCGCATCTTGAGACTGCGCGGCATAGTAATGACGCGCGGGAGGTGCTTTTTTCCTGGCGCCATGCTATTGACTTCAACACAGCTTTTACGACATTTCCGTCAGTTGCGCCGACGGGAGCGAGAAGCTGCAGCTATCCGTAACAATTCGTGGAGAATACGACCATTCGCAGACCCTTTAAAACTGATGCGCCCGTGAAGGATGGGCCGCGTTCCAACAGGGAAATTCGCGTTTCCAAAGTTCAGCTTATTGCTGCTGACGGCCAGAATTTGGGCGTCGTCCCGACCGACGAGGCGTTGAGAATGGCAGAGGAGGCCGGCCTCGATCTCGTTGAGATTTCCCCCAATGCTGAAGCACCTGTGTGCAAGATCCTCGATCTGGGCAAGCTGAAATACGCAAACCAGAAGAAGGCGGCCGAGGCACGCAAGAAGCAGAAGATCGTCGAAGTCAAAGAAATCAAGATGCGCCCGAACATCGACACCCATGACTATGAGGTGAAGATGAAGGCAATCGGTCGTTTCTTCGAAGAAGGCGACAAAGTGAAAGTGACCTTGAAGTTCCGTGGCCGTGAAATGGCCCACCAGGAACTCGGCATGAAGCTTCTCCAGCAGGTCAAGGAAGACACGGTTGAGATCGCCAAGGTCGAAGCCGAGCCCAAGCTCGAAGGCCGCCAGATGATGATGGTGCTTGCGCCAAAGTAAGGCGCGGGCAGAGTTTAGAGGTCGGAGCCGTCCATTGGGCGGCTTTTTCCTTTTTATGCCCTGGGGTTGATGCCTGTCATCGATCTGCAAAGATTCACGCGTCTCGCCCGTTGCACTCTAAAGCAACTGCGGTTATAAGCGCGCGTCCGAACTGACCGGCAGGGCATGCCGTGGCAGTTCAGAATGCTGGTGGGATGGTTCATCACCGTATCCACCGTTCAACAACAAACGCTCCGGCACCTTGTCGCAGCCCGGCCCAGCCGGATCTGTGGGAAGGGCTTTTTAACAAAGCGCGCCAGGAAGCATCGAAGGAGTAGCAAAATGCCCAAGATGAAGACGAAGTCCTCTGCCAAGAAGCGGTTCAAGATCACCGCGACCGGCAAGGTCAAGGCAGCCGCTGCTGGCAAGCGCCACGGCATGATCAAGCGTAGCAACAAGTTCATTCGCGATGCCCGCGGTACCATGGTTCTCGCAGAACCGGATGGTCGTAAGGTTATCAAGAATTACTTGCCGAACGGTCTCTAAGACTATTCGTAACGCTATAGACTAAGGAGATCATGAAATGGCACGCGTAAAAAGAGGCGTAACCTCGCACGCCAAGCATAAGAAGGTTCTGAAGCAGGCTCGTGGATTCTACGGCCGCCGCAAGAACACCATCCGGACCGCCAAGGCCGCTGTCGATCGTTCCAAGCAGTACGCTTATCGCGACCGCAAGGTTAACAAGCGCAATTTCCGCGCTCTCTGGATCCAGCGTATCAACGCTGCCGTCCGCGAGCACGGCCTGACCTATGGCCGCTTCATCGACGGCCTGACCAAGGCTGGCATCGAAGTCGACCGCAAGGTTCTGTCCGACATGGCAATCCATGAGACGGAAGCTTTCGGCGCGCTCGTCGCCGCCTCGAAGAAGGCTCTGGAATACCTCAAGGACGCCGGTACGAAGAACGAGTTCGAAGCAGCCGTTAACTAACGCCGCTTCGCACGTCTTTCGTAAATTCATTATGAAACCCGCGCTGGCGAAACCGGCGCGGGTTTTGTGTTTTGCAGCATATGCTTTCCATCGTGTCAGGCGGTCCTGTCGGGCGGAACCCCGGAAAACGGATCGTGCATCGGGCGGCAAGTGCCAAGCACCGCTTTCTTGGCGGCTTTTTGTCATTTGCCCGGTTGATTGGCCGCTTGCACATGGGTAGTGATCTGCAGCGCCTCATCGTTGCCACAAGCTTTATGATGCATGCGTTCATCCATTATTCCGCGGACTGAGCGGCGTTCCAAGCCCGCCGCCCGCAAGGCAGGACCAGATGACGGAACTCGTAACACTTGAAACCCAACTCATGGCCGAGGTGGCCGCGGCGACCGACGAGCAGTCGATCGAAGCCGTGAGGGTCGCCGCGCTCGGCAAGAAGGGCTCGGTTTCGGAACTGCTGAAAACGCTGGGCTCGATGTCGCCGGAAGAGCGGCAGACACGGGGCGCTGCGATCAACGCGCTGAAGAACTCTGTCACCGACGCCATCAACGCCCGCAAGGGCGCGTTGAAGGATGCCGCCATCGATGCGAAGCTGAAGGCGGAGACGGTCGACGTCAGCCTGCCGGTGCGTTCTTCTCCGGCTGAACGCGGCCGCATCCATCCGATCAGCCAGATCGTCGATGAGATCACCGCGATCTTCGGCGATATGGGCTTCTCGATTGCCGAAGGCCCTGATGTCGAGACCGACTATTATAACTTCACGGCGCTGAATTTTCCCGAAGGACATCCGGCCCGCGAGATGCACGACACCTTCTTCTTCCAGCCGGATGAGAAGGGTGAACGCAAGGTGCTGCGCACGCACACCTCGCCGGTGCAGATCCGCACCATGGAAGCGCAAAAGCCGCCGATCCGCATCATCATCCCCGGCAAGACCTATCGCCAGGATAGTGACGCCACGCATTCGCCGATGTTCCATCAGGTCGAGGGCCTCGTCATCGACAAGACGGCGAACGTCGCCAATATCCGTTGGGTGCTGGAAGAATTCTGCAAGACCTTCTTCGAGGTCGACAATGTGACGATGCGCTTCCGCCCGTCCTTCTTCCCGTTCACCGAGCCCTCCTTCGAGGTCGATATCCAGTGTGACCGTTCCGGCCCGATCGTCAAGTTCGGCGAGGGCACCGACTGGATGGAAATCCTCGGCTGCGGCATGGTGCATCCGAACGTGCTGCGCCATGGCGGCCTCGATCCGGATGAATATCAGGGCTTTGCCTGGGGCATGGGCCTCGACCGCATCGCCATGCTGAAATACGGCATGCCGGACCTGCGCGACTTCTTCAACGCCGACGTCCGCTGGATGAACCATTACGGCTTCCGCCCGCTCGACATGCCGACGCTGTTCGGCGGCTTGAGCGCGTAAGCAAGGATCGATGACATGAAATTCACACTCTCCTGGCTGAAAGAGCACCTGGAAACAGACGCCACGCTCGATGAGATCTGCGCCCGCCTGACGATGATCGGGCTGGAGGTCGAAGATGTCGACGACAAGGCGGCGTTCAAGCCCTTCGTCATTGCCAAGGTTCTGTCCGCCGAAAAGCATCCGCAGGCCGATCGCTTGAAGGTGCTGATGGTCGATACCGGCGCCGGCAAGCCGATCCAGGTTGTCTGCGGCGCGCCGAATGCGCGTGCCGGCCTTGTCGGTGCATTTGCCGCGCCCGGCACCTATGTTCCCGGCATCGACGTGACGCTGGCGGTCGGCAACATCCGCGGCGTCGAAAGCCATGGCATGATGTGCTCCGAGAAGGAGCTGGAAATCTCCGACAGCCATGACGGCATCATCGACCTTCCGGAAGATGCGCCCGTCGGCACCAGCTTTGCCGCCTATACCGGCATTGATGACCCGATGATCGAGATCAACCTGACGCCGAACCGCCCGGATTGCACCGGCGTCTACGGCATCGCTCGCGATCTCGCCGCCTCCGGTCTCGGCACCTTGAAGCCGCGCGCCGTTCCGTCCTTCGCTATCGAGGGCGAGACGCCGACGGACGTGAAGATCGAGCTTGACGACGCGCGTCTTTGCCCAGGCTTTGCGCTCCGCCTCGTGCGCGGCGTCAAGAACGGCCCGAGCCCGAAATGGATGCAGCAGCGTCTGCAGGCGATCGGCCTTCGCCCGATCAGCGCGCTGGTCGACATTACCAATTACATGACCTTCGATCAGGGCCGGCCGATGCACGTCTTCGACGCGGCCAAGGTCAAGGGCAACCTTGTCGTTCGCCGGGCCAAGGACGGCGAGACCGTGCTGGCGCTCGATCAGCGTGAATACAAGCTTGGCCCGAACAATGTCGTCATCGCCGATGACAACGGCATCGAGTCGATCGGCGGCATCATGGGTGGCGAGCATTCCGGCTGTGATGAAAACACCGTCGACGTACTGATCGAATCCGCCCTCTGGGATCCGATGAACATCGCCAAGAGCGGCCGTGGCCTCGGCATCATCACCGACGCTCGCTACCGTTTCGAACGCGGCGTCGATCCGGAATATATGGTCCCCGGCCTCGAACGCACCACCGAACTGGTGCTCGCCTGCTGCGGCGGCACGGCCGCCAAGGCCAAGGTTGAGGGCTATAAGGGTTATGACGCCAAGATCGTCGATTTCCCCTTCTCCGAAG
This sequence comes from Rhizobium rhizogenes NBRC 13257, assembly GCF_000696095.1. Classification (GTDB taxonomy): domain Bacteria; phylum Pseudomonadota; class Alphaproteobacteria; order Rhizobiales; family Rhizobiaceae; genus Rhizobium; species Rhizobium rhizogenes. The sequence goes on from NZ_BAYX01000008.1 coordinate 179,632, forward strand.
TCAAGCGCCTGACCGGGCTCGACGTCTCGACGGAAGAGGGCAAGTCGATCCTGACGAAACTCGGCTTCTTGGTTTCGGGCTCCGGCGAGCGCGTCTCCGTCGCCGTTCCGCCATGGCGCTCCGACGTCGACGGCAAGGCCGATCTGGTCGAAGAGATCATGCGTATCCACGGCGTCGACAACATCAAGCCGCAGCCGCTCGCCAGCCACAATGTCGTCAACGGCAAGATCCTGACGGTGTTGCAGATCCGCACCCGCACGGCCAAGCGTGCGCTCGCCTCGCGCGGCATGCTGGAAGCCGTCACCTGGTCGTTCATCTCGGAAGATCAGGCCAAGCTCTTCGGCGGCGGGTCGAACGCGCTGAAGCTTGCCAACCCGATTGCCGCCGACATGTCCGACATGCGCCCGTCGCTGCTGCCGGGCCTGCTCTCGGCCGCGCAGCGCAATGCCGACAAGGGCTATGGCGACGTCGCGATCTTCGAAGTCTCCGGCACTTATGAAAACGACCGGCCGGAAGGCCAGCGCCGCGTTGCCGGCGGTATCCGTCGCGGCACGGCGACGCTCGCCGGCGCCGGCCGTATGTGGTCGAACGCCGCCAAGGGCGGCGGCAAGCCGGTCGATGTCTTCGACGCCAAGGCCGATGCGCTGGCGGTGCTCGAAGCCTGCGGCCTGCCGATGGGCAATATCCAGATCGAGCAGGGCGGTCCCGCCTGGTATCATCCGGGCCGCTCCGGCACGATCAAGATGGGTCCGAAGGTCGTGCTCGGCTATTTCGGCGAATTCCATCCGAAGACGCTGGAAGCGCTCGACGTTGCCGGTGCTCTGGCCGGCTTCGAAGTCTATATCGACGCCATGCCGGAACCGAAGAAGAAGGCGACACGCACCAAGCCTGCGCTGGAGCTCTCGCCCTTCCAGGCCGTCAAGCGCGACTTCGCCTTCGTGGTCGACAAGTCGGTGGAAGCCGGCACCATCATCCGCGCCGCCACCGGCGCCGACCGCAAGCTGATCACCGGCGTCAATGTCTTCGATATTTTCGAGGGCGCCTCGCTCGGCGAGGACAAAAAGTCGATCGCCATCGAAGTCCAGATCCAGCCGGCCGAGCGCACGCTCACCGACGAGGATTTCGAGGCACTGACGCAGAAGATCGTCGCCAATGTGACGAAGACGACGGGTGGGGTGCTGCGGGGGTAACGAACCTCACCTTCTCCCCTCGGGGAGAAGGTGAAACGCTACCGATGCAGATGATAGACCTTGTTCACCACACTCCACCGGCCATCGATCTTCACCAGCGACAGATAATCCGAAAACCTCATCCCGGCGAATTCGTCGACGACCTTGACGCTGGCCGCATCGCCTTCGATGTCGATCAGTTCGATCTCCATCAGCGGTATTGTGCCGGGCGGGGCACTGCCTTCTTCCACGATGGCCGCGATGAATTCGTCGCGGGTCATCCACTCCACAGCACCTTGATAATTGCCGATGATCGCCGCGCGTGGATGCAGCGCTTTGCGCAGCGCTGGCTCATTCGCGAATGCCATGCCATCGACATAGAGATGAACAACCGCGCGGATTGCCTGCTCTTCCGACATCTCGTCATTCCTCGCTTGAGTATCCGGTAAATTAGCACAGACGTCCCCGACTGGCAAAAAGAAGGGCGGCATGATCGCGAGGATGTGACGAGTGCTATTCCACGAAGACCCGCACGCTGGCGGCGCGGCCGGCGGCGTCGATGACGGTCAGCGTTGAATAGCCGGCGCCGTCGGGCACCCATTGGTTGGTGCGGCGGCGGGAAAGATCGGGCAGCGGCTTGCCGTTGGCGAGCCAGCGGAACGGCGCACGTCCGCCCTGCAGCTTCAGCGCCAGCGGCATGATCGAACTGGCGCCGCCATTGGCGCCGAGATCGACGCGCGCGCCCTCCGGCGGATAGACGATCTGCGGTGCCGGCTCGCGGCTCGATGCCGATAGCAGGCCGGCCGCGGTGACGGAAAAGCGCCGCTGGCTGATCGGCAGTTGGGTAGCGGAAATACGAACGGCGCCCATGGGGGGTGAGGGGAAGGGTGTGATGGCCACACCCGATTTGGCGAAGGCCTCGAACAGGATGGGGGCCGCCGAAACGTAACCCGCCAATCCGGGTACCGCGCCATTATCCGGTCGACCGACCCAGACGCCGAGCACATGCGCCCCGTCATAACCGATCGACCATGCGTCGCGATTGCCGTAGCTGGTGCCGGTCTTGTAGGCGATGCCGAGCTGCTTGCTGCCGCGCGGTGCAATGATATCGGACAGAATGTCGGTAATGTTCCAGGCCGCCACCGGCTCCATAAGCGGCTGGCCCTCGATCGGTCCGGGCTGGTCCTGAATGCCGTCGCCGATCCGCATCGGCTTGCCGCGATTGGCGAGCCCCGCATAGAGCTGTACCAGATCCTTGAGCGTGATACCGGCGCCGCCAAGGCCGATGGCAAGGCCCGGTGCCTCATTCGGCGGCAGTACCGGCTTCACCTCGGCGCGGCGGAAGCGCACCAGCAGCCGCGTCGGCCCGACGGCGTCAAGCAGGCGCACGGCCGGCACGTTCAGCGATAGTTGCAGCGCCTCGCGCACGCTGACGTCGCCCTGGTAGGTCATGTCGAAATTGCGCGGACGGTAGCCGTAGAAATCGGCGGGACGGTCCTCGATGATGGTTTCCTGGGCGACATATCCCTCTTCGAAGGCAAGGCCATAGATGAAGGGTTTTAGCGTCGAGCCGGGGGAGCGCAGCACGCGGGTCATGTCGATCCAGCCGGAGCGGCTGGAATCGAAATAATTGGCCGAGCCGACCTCGCCGACGATTTCGCCGGTCTGGACGTCGGCCATCACCATCGCAACCGAGACCTTCGGCCCAAGCCGTCTCGCGGCCTCATCGGCGACGGCTTCCAGGCCCTGCTGGATATCCCGGCGCAGTGTCGTGTGATGCTGGATAACGCCCGGCTGCTTGCGCAGCGCCATCTCGGCCAGATGCGCCGCATAGGCGGGCAATTGCCGACGCTTGGCCGGCACCGGAACGAGGGCTGCCCGCTCCGCCTCGCCATCACCGACGACATCGACAACCGCCGCGCGGGCGAGCACGCGCTTGCGGGCAGTTTCGGCACTGGCGAGATTGCGGTCGGGGCGGCGCCTTTCCGGCAATTGCGGCAGGGCAACCAGCAGGGCCGCCTGGGCGATGCTCAACTGCCGGGGCTCCTTGCCAAAATAGGCGAGGCTTGCGGCACGCACGCCCTCCAGATTGCCGCCATAGGGCGCATGCGTCAGGTAGAGGTCGAGGATCTGTTCCTTGCTGAGCCGTCGCTCGATCTGGATGGCGCGGGCGATCTGCAGCAGCTTGGCCGTCACCGATCGCTCGCTGCGCGGCTCGATCAGACGCGCCACCTGCATCGATAATGTTGATCCGCCGGAAACGATGCGACCATGGGTGACGAGCTGGAGGAAGGCGCGGCCGAACGCCATCGGATCGACGCCGTGATGGTCGTAGAAACGCCGGTCTTCATAGGCGACCAGCATGCGCAGGAATTGCGGATCGACATCGCCGACATCGGTCTTCAGCCGCCAGCGCCCCTCAGGTGTAGCAAAGGCGCGCAGCAGGTTGCCATTGGCGTCGAGCACCTCGGACGAGACGACGCCGGCTCTGTCCAGCGGCGGCGGAAAGGCGCGGTCTGAGGCGACAAGGCCAAAAGCCAGCACCGCCACCGAGAGGGTCGCCGCACCAAGACCGATCGCAATTTTCCACCGCGCCTTCATGACCTCTTCTTACTGCTGCTGCGCCGCCTGAACCTCCATGCGGCCCATCGCCGTGCGGGCCGAGAACTGCGGACGATACATGTCCTCGACGCTTGCGGCCGGATGGTCGTAGGTGCCGGGGGTAACGGCGCGCACGACATAGGCAAGGCTCAGATCGCGGCTGCCCCACGACTCGTCGAAGGCAGCGACGAAACGGTCGTTGCGGAATTCGACATGGGCCGGCTGCACCTCGCTCAGCCAATCGAAGTTCGATAGCTGCGCGCTGTTGACGATGCTCGGATTGTCGATCTCGAAGCCGGCGGGCAGGAGGTCGGTCACGAGAATGCGCGAGGTCCAGCTGTTGGCTCCCGTAATATGCAGCACCACGACGTAGCGCTCGTTCTGCTGCGCCTGGGTGACATTCGCCTCCTCGCCGTCGAGCGTGTAATATTTGCGCTCAATGGTGAAGCCGTTGCCGCCGGCCGGTAGCGGCGATACCGGGGCCGCGACCGTGGTCACGGCGGCCGCCAATGGCTGGCGGGTGGTGTTGGTAACGGTCAGCGGATGACCGATCAGGGCGTCGCCGCTCATCTGCGCCATATAGGTGCCGGTATGGGCCGCGCCGTTGACATCGAGCGTCAGGCCGTCATCGCCGTTCTGCAGCGCGCGGGCGGCAAGCAGCATCCAGGTCTGTTCCTGGGTGCTGGTATAGGTCTTGTTCTTCCACTCGTTGGCGACGACGGTCGACAGCTCCGGAACGATTGGAGGCACGGGGCGGCTTTCGGCCGCCAGCGCCAACACGGCCGCACCGTCACGCAGCGACGAGCCGTAGTCCGAGCGGGCGAAGCTGACCTTCGTCACCGTCGCCTGCTGCGACATCTGCAGCGAGTCGACGAAGATGTTGCGCGAACGCTGGGCATCGCCATAGAGCGCAAGGGCGGCCGCCAGATGTGCCTTGGAGAGCGGCGTCGGGAAGTCATTCAGCATCGTATCGGCGTAGTAGCGAAGATCGCTGATCGAAGCCTTCTTGTTGCGGGCAAGCACATAGAGCGCATAGGCGATCTCGTTGCCGTTATCCTTGACGTTGGTGTTGGCGCTGAGCGCGTTCTGCAGGTTTTCCAATGCCTGCGCCATGGCCTGATCCGGCACCGTGTATTTCTGCTCGCGGGCGCGGGTCAGGAAATCAGTGACATAGGCGTCGAGCCAGAGATCGCCGGAGCCCGGACCCCAAAGGCCGAAGCTGCCGGTGGAGGACTGGTAGGACATTTCGCGATAGATCGAGTCCTGAACGCGTTGGCGGATTTCCGTGTCGTCTGCCAGGCCGTTCTTGATGGCCAGATCACTGAAATAGAGCAGCGGCATCGCGCTGCTGGCCGTCTGCTCGGCGCAGCCATAGGGATAGTGGCTGAGGCTCATCAACAAGGCCGGCACGTCAAAGGCGCCGGAGCGGCTGACATTGACGCTGACCGAAGCGCCGGGCAGCACGCTGTCGGCGAGCAGGTCGGCATTGATGGTCAGGCTCTTTCCAGGCGCCAGCGAGACGAGCCGCCGTTCGGTCACCGGCAATTGTGCCGGGCGGACGGGGAGGTCAAGAGATTGATCGAGCGACAGTCCGGAAGCGCCGGACAGGTTGATCGAAACCGTGCCGGCCCCCGGCTGTCCTCCGGTCAAGGGCAGGGTGATGTCGTATTTGCCGCCCGGCTGCAGATTGATCGTCTGCTGGGTGGCGCTGGCATCGACGGTGACCGCCGCATTGCCGGTAACCGCCAGTTTGTAGTCGCCGGCGGGGGCATCGGTATTGGCGATATCCAGCCGCAGATTGGCCTTGTCCCCCGGCGCGAGGAACCTCGGCAGGCTGGCGGTGACGACGACCGGATCGCGGATGATGACATCCTGCGTCGCATGCCCGACACCGGCCTTCGACCAGGCAACCGCCATCAGGCGCGCCGTGCCGTTAAACTGCGGAATGTCGAAGCTGATATTGGCCTTGCCGTCGGCATCGAGCTTGACCGGGCCGGAGAAGAAGGCGACCAGCTTTTGTGTCGGCGGGCTCGCCGCCAGACCCGCCTGTCCACCGTCGCCGCCGGTGCGCAGCTTGCCGGTCGCGCCGAGCGAGCCATCGATCAGGCGGCCGTAGATGTCGCGGATTTCAAGTCCGAGCTGGCGCTGGCCATAATACCAGTCGTCCGGTGCCGGCGGCTCGTAACGCGTGAGGTTGAGAATGCCGACGTCGACAGCGGCAAGCGTCACATAGGCATCCTCGTTCGCACCTGCTCCGGTCACCTGCACGGCAATGTTCAGCGGTTGGCGCGGCAGCGTCTTTGGCGGCGCATCGAGCTTGACCTGCAGCTTGCGTTCGCCGGGATCGACTGCCGCCCATTTGATGCCGATGGCGCGCATCGGCATGCGGCTTTCCTGCGCTTCGCCGGGTCGGAAGAGGGTGGCGGTCAGATAGGTGCCAGCACCCCAATCGGCGGTGACGGGAATATCGACTTCGCCGCCGGTGGCGCCGATATCGGCATTGGCAACCGAAATCAGCGTTTCGGAGCCGGCCGTCACCATCAACTGGCCGGCATAGCGCGAGGTCACCTTGAGCTTTGCCGTATCGCCGACATGATAGCTGCTCTTGTCGAGCGCCACTTCCAGCGCGTCCGGAGTTTCGGTCGAGGTCGAGGCGACATACCAGCCGGCATTGAACTCGACGCTGGATTCCGGGCCGTTCGTATCTGCTGTGTCCACTTCCAGCCGGTAGCGGCCCCAGGTGACGGGCACGGAGATTTCCGCGCCGTCAGTGGTGGCGTTGATCGTGCCGGTTGCGACCTGCTTGGTCGAGGTGATGGGTTCGTATTTCCAGCTATTGCCGTCGCGATACCATTGATAGTCGCGCTCGACGCTGAGCAGCTTCCAGGTCAGGCCCTGCATGGCCTGCTTCTGGCCGTTCTGGTCGATTGCGATGACATGGAAGGCGCCGAGGGAATTCTCACCGAGATCGCCGTCGAATTCCGGCTTGATGCCGATGCGCGGCCCATCTGCCCTGACCGGCAGCGTCAGCGAGCGCTCGACGGCGCGGCCGCCGGCTTCCTGCATCCGTACGGTGATGTCGGCGTTGAGCAATTGCGTGGTCGAGGGGGTGTCGTTGATGGTGACGTCGAAGGTCGTCTTGCCATCTTCGTCCAGCGCTTGCAGGTCCTCGAGCGGCACCTGCGAGCTCTCGGCCTTGTTGTCGCTGCTGCTGCTATCGCTGTCGTCGCTGGCATTTTGCCCGGCGCCCTCGTCGGCGAGGCCGAACTGATAGCCCTTGTAATCGTCGCTCTGGCGCGTCGGCTTCAGCGTCACTTCGCCTTCCAGGCTGAGACCGGCGGCTGGCGCACCATAGAGATAGCGCCCTTCGATGTTGACCGGCGTCGGCTTGCCGACTTCGATCGCCTTGGCGTCGCTCTTCATGTCGAATTCGGTGCGATCCGGCACGAAGTCGTCGACGAGGAAGGTTTGCGAGCCGATCGAGGAACCCTTCGGATCGGTATAGATGTTCATCGTCCAGCTGCCGCGCATCGCCGTCTGCTGCAGCGGCAGGTCAACATTATAGCCGCCGAGCTTGCCGCCGTCGGTAACGATGCGGCGATCCTCGACGCCGTCGGGGCGCAGGAAGACGAAGGTGAGCGGCAGGTTCTCGACCGCCACGGAGCTGATGTCACGCGCGAGCGCCGAGGCATGCACCGTCTCGCCGACACGGTAGATGCCGCGTTCGGTCCAGGCGGTAAGGTCGATCGCGCCCGGCGCGGTGCGGCCAGCGACGCCACGGTCGGAAAGATCGAAGCCGGCGCGGGTCATGTCGAGGAAGACATAGTCCTGATCGCCGTTCTGAGCGGTGATGACGGCCGGCGTCATGCCGGCGGTGCCGCGCATCAGGCCGGCGCTGAAGGTGGCGCGGCCATTGGCATCGGTCTTGGCGGTGCCGAGGATTTCGTTGTTTTTGGCGAGCAGTTGCAGCTCGACGCCGGCGGTCGGCTTGGCGCTGCCGAGCGAGCGGGTGAACACGTTCAGCCCATCCGTGCCGGCATAGGTGGTGATGCCGATATCGGAAACCACGAACCATTGCGTCGCCTGCGAATCCCACTCCTGGACGCTGCTATTCGGCGCGACGGCGGTCAGCACATAGACACCGGGCTTGCGCTTCGGCAGGGCTTCGTCGACCGGGAAGCTGGTGACGACATCCTTGTTCAGGTTCTGCTGGATCTCGATCGAACCCTGCCAGACCAGTTCGCCGCTGGTGTCCTGAATGGTCTGGGCGCCATAGCCGCTCATCTGCGTCAGGAATTGCGAATTATTCAGCAGTTGGGCAATGTTGCGGTCGCCGATGCGGTAGAGTTTCAGATTGGCCGTGGCGGTGTTGACCGAGACGATCGGGATGCCGCGGCGCGCGGTCGACGGCAGCACGAAATTGTCGCCGGTGAAGCGGATCGAAGCCGAGCGGTCCTTGACGTAGATGTCGACATTGACCTGCGTGGCGAGATCCTCATCGACGGAGGAGGGCAGGCCGGGGCGCAGCGAAATCCTGTAGCGCTGGCCGAAGTCGAGGCCTTCGACGCAAATCTGGTTGTCCTTGGCATCGACGCCCTTGGGGGCGGCGCCATTGACGGTGACGAACGGGGTGTAATCGACGCCGCTCTTCACCAGTTTTTCGGAGAACTGCACGCAGGCGCGCGGCGAGGCGTTGTCGTTATCCAGCGTGTTGCCGGAAACGCGGAAACCCTGGCGGGCCTTCAGGTCGTCATAGGCGGCCTGGACCGCGGCGGAACTCGTGAGCGCGAGGCTCGCCTTATAGGCGCTCAATGCCTGGCGGTAGTTCTGCGCATTTTGCAGCGAGGTTGCGAGCACGGCGAGTGCATCGGCGCGGCTCGAGGTCGTGCGGGAGAGCTGATAGCCGTTGAGCGCGGCATAGGCTGCCTGGGTTGCAAGTGATGTGTCGTTGGTCGTCGTATTGGCGGCGCGCGCCATCTCGATCCAGAGATCGCCATTGTCCGGCGTGAGCGACAAGGCACCCTGGAAAGCGTTCAGCGCGTTGTTGACATTGCCGGAGGTAATCTCGATGCGGCCAAGCGCGATCAGGCTTTCAACGCCTTGCCCCTTCAGCTCGGCGCCGAGCGTCAGCCGGCTTTTCGCATCGCGTGCGCTCTGGATGAAATTGTCGGAGAGGAAGGAAAGCGCGGGTGCCGCGCCGATATCCGGCTCACTGGCGGCGGCCGTCTCGACGATCTTGCCGGCGATGGCGCCTGCCACAGTGTTGAGCTGGTTAAAATCGGACTTCAGGAAGCACCATTTCACCTTGGGATTATAGGTGAAGGCCTTGCACGATTTGTCGCCGATGCAGGACGTCGAGCATTGGTCGAGCGTCACGTTCTGCTCGGTGCGCAGGTCGAAACCGTAGTAGTCGCCGTCCTGCGTGGTGACCACTTGTCGCTTGGTGTCGGCAGCCCCTGCCGGCATCAATGTGGTGAAAGTAGCGAGAAGAAAAGCGGAAAGCCCGATAAACGCGCGCATAGACATAAGTCCTCCCCAACGCTGCCGTTTTTGATTGGCCGCACTCTTCAAACTTCAGGTTGGTTTGTCAACCAAGCGTGGAGAAGTGAATGTGCGGTTTACGACTATGACGATCTATCTGGTGCACGAAATGACACGGACAAGGTGTGGCGCTCGTAGGATATGCTTTCACGGATACGAATTCTATCCCACGCTCCGCCGCATCGGTGCTGCCGCATAAAAGAAAAGACATCGGCCCGGAAACCGATGTCCTTATTACATGGTTGCATGTCGGATGCTTGACGACGTTGTCAGATATTCGTCATCGCCAGCGAAGCCTCGGTATATCGTTTTCCGGCTACCTTTTCGAGCGGCATGATATCGCTCAGCGCCTGCACTTCGGCAGCCGAAAGCCTGATGTCGGCGGCTGCCGCGTTTTGTTCGAGATGGTGCAGTTTGCGGGCACCGGGGATCGGCACGATATCGTCGCCCTGATGCAGGACCCAGGCGAGCGCCAGCTGCGCGGCCGTGACGCCCTTGTCCTTGGCGAGGGATTCGAGCTTGGCGACGAGGGCGGCGTTGGCGTCGAAGTTCTCATCCTGGAAGCGCGGCAGGCTGCGGCGGAAATCGTCCGTGGCAAGATCGTCCACCTTGCTGATCGCGCCGGTCAGGAAGCCACGGCCAAGCGGGCTGTAGGGCACGAAGCCGATGCCGAGTTCGCGGCAGACGGCAAGCACATCTTCTTCCGGGTCGCGGGTCCAGAGCGAATATTCGCTCTGCAGCGCGGCGATCGGGTGCACCGCATGGGCGCGGCGGATGGTGGCGGCTCCCGCTTCCGAAAGGCCGAGCGCGCGCACCTTGCCTTCCTTCACCAGATCCGCCATGGCGCCGACCGTATCCTCGATCGGTACATTCGGATCGACGCGGTGCTGGTAGAACAGGTCGATGACATCGGTGCCGAGCCGCTTCAGCGATGCTTCGGCCACCTCCTTCACATGTTCCGGCCGGCTGTCGACACCGACCATCGATGCCAGGCCCGACTTTGTCAGATCGAGCTTGAAGCCGAACTTGGTGGCGATGACGACGCGGTCGCGGACCGGCTTCAGCGCCCGGCCGAGCAACACTTCATTGGTAAAGGGGCCGTAGGTCTCGGCGGTATCGAAAAAGGTGACGCCAAGATCGACGGCGCGATGCAGCGTCTTCACCGATTCATTCTCGTCGGAAGCACCATAGCCGAAGCTCATGCCCATGCAGCCGAGGCCGACGGCGGAAACGGTGAGATCCTGTCCGAGTTTGCGGGTTTTCATTGTCGTATTCCTCTTGAACTTTGTTGCGTTCGGCGCCGACCAGGCTGGCCGTTCGTGTTGACGAGAGGAACGTAGGCTCCTCGATAATGAATGAAAATCCGTGCAAACTCTAACAGGCTGTTCTATCATTTAGATCAATGAACAGAACCCAGCTCTCTCAATTGGCGGTTCTTGCTGCCGTCGCCGCCCATCGCAGCTTCCGTGCCGCCGGCAAGGAATTGTCGATTGCGCCCTCTGCCGTCAGCCATGCCATCTCCAGCCTGGAAGAGAGCCTTGGCGTGCGGCTGCTTGCTCGCACCACCCGCAGCGTCTTGCCGACGGAGGAGGGCCAGACGCTGCTGGACCGACTGGCGCCGGCTCTGGAGCAAATCGATATCGCGCTGGAGGATACGCTGGCCATGCGCGGCCGCCCGGCGGGCAATTTGCGCATCACCGCGCCGCGCTTCGCCTCCGATCTGCTGATGGCGCCACGGCTCGGCGATTTCCTCAATACCTATCCCGACATCACGCTGGAGATCGCCAATGAGGATGGTTTCAGCGATATCGTCAAGGAAGGCTTCGATGCCGGCATCCGGCTGGAGGAGAGCGTCGAGGGGGACATGATCGCGGTGAAGGTATCACCCGACATCCGCACGGTCATCGCCGGATCTCCGGCCTATTTCGAGAACAATCCTAGGCCGTTGCACCCGCGTGATCTCGTCCATCACCGCTGCATCAAGCGGCGTTTTACCGATGGGTCGATCTATCGCTGGGAGTTCGAGAAGGATGGCCGCGAGCTGATCGTCGCCGTCGACGGCCCCTTGATCGTCATCGAGGACCGGCTCGCGGTTCTGGCGGCAGTCAACGGCGCCGGCCTCTCCTATCTGTTCGACATACGCGTAAAGCAGGAACTGGCGGACGGCAGCCTGATCCGCGTGCTGGAGGACTGGTGCCCGCCTTATCCCGGCTTCTGCATCTATTATCCCAGCCGCCGCCAGATGCGCCCGGCGCTGAGAGCCTTCATCGATTTCTTCAAATACACCGGGCCGTGAGGTGAGCAGCGGGAAAATCCGCTGCTGACGGAATCGGGTGGTGGTTCGCAGTAAAAATGTCTGAACTCGCCGTACGAACCGAGACAAGGATTGCAGAGGATGAAAAAGCCGGGATCGATGAAGGGCTTGGAGGAACTCGGACGCGTCAGGCTGTCGAAGAATTTCTTCTTCCGCGACTTCCTGCATTCGGAGATCGCCGATTTCTACCGCATTCCCAATATCCCCGAGGATCCTGATCTCGCGATCGAGAGCGGCCGCAGGCTTTGCGAGGAACTGCTGGAGCCGCTGGAGGCCACCTTCGGTCGGCTGCATATCCGCTCCGGCTATCGCGCCCCTGATGTCAATGCCTTCGGCAACAGGAACGGGCTGAACTGCTCGACCAATCCTCACACCGCCGCCCATCACATTTGGGACATGCGCGATCTGGACGACTGCATGGGCGCCGCCGTCTGCGTCGTCGTGCCGTGGCTGATCGATCATTGCCACGAGGAGGGAGATTGGCGGAAGCTGGCCTGGTGGATCCACGATCACCTGCCCTATGCCTCGCTCTGCTTCTTCCCGAAACTATGGGCCTTCAACATCCAGTGGCACGAGCGGCCGATGCGAACCATCCAGAGCTATGTCAGCCCGCGCGGCATGCTGACCAAGAGGGGCATGGCGAACTGGGAAGGCGATCATTCGGCTCTCTACGAAGGGCTGCCAAAGCTTAGAACTTGATGCGGTAACGAATGAGCCCATCGCTCTTGATGTAGCTGTCATAGAGCTTGCGGGCCGTGGCGTTGTCCTCTTCGGTGTGCCAATAGAGCCGCGCCCAGCCATTCCCCTTGCAAAGCGAGACGAGATCGTCGAGCAACGCTCGGCCGACGCCCTGGCCGCGTGTGCTTTCGTCGACGAAGAGGTCCTCGAGATAGCATTCCGGTTCTCTGATCCATGTGCTCTCATGCGTCAGGCACAGTGCGAAACCCTTGACCTCACCATCGACCTCGGCGACGCGCATGAACATGGCGGACACCGGATCGAATATCCGGCGCCATGTCATGTCGGTGATATCGGGCGCGACGTCGGCGCGATAGAAGGCGAGATATCCGGCCCAAAGCTTGCGCCAGCGGGTTTCGTCTTCAGGCTTGGCGTCGCGCACGACCACGGTCATCGGTTCGTCCTTGTCTATTCGCCGGCCTTGTCGAGCAGGGCCATGGCCTCGTCGGAAAGCTTGAGCTTCGCCGAATTGATCAGCGCGTCAAGCTGGCCGAGGCTGGTGGCGCTGGCGATCGGGGCGGTGACGCCTCGTTTGCGCAGCAGCCAGGCAAGCGCGACTTCGGCTGGCTTCGAGCCGGTTTCGTCGGAAACCTTGTCGAGAGCTGCAAGAATGCGCAGGCCCTTGTCGTCAAGATAGGCAGCCACTCGGTTTTCGCGCGCCCGTCCCTCGGTATCAGCCTTGGTGCGGTATTTGCCGGTGAGGAAGCCGGCGGCGAGGCTGAAATAGGTGATGACGCCGATGTCTTCTCGCACGCAGAGATCCGCCAGCGGCCCTTCGAAGCTGTCGCGCGCATAGAGGTTATATTCCGGTTGCAGCACGTCGTAGCGCGGCAGGCCTGTCTTGGCGGCGGCATCGAGGGAAGCCTGCAACTGCTCGGCGTTAAGGTTGGAGCAGCCGACATGGCGGATCTTGCCCTGTTCCTTCAGCTTGGCATAGGCGCTGAGTGATTCCTCATGCGGCGTTTCCGGGTCCGGCCAGTGCGACAGATAGAGGTCGATATAGTCTGTCTGCAGCCGCTTCAGCGAAGCGTCGACCGCCTGGAGGATATAATCGGCCTTCAGGCCCTTCTTGTCCGGCCCCATGTCCGAGCCGACCTTGGTGATGATGATGGCCTTGTCGCGGGCGATGCCGCTCTGCTTCAGCCACTTGCCGATGATCTCCTCGGAATCGCCGCCCTTGTTGCCGGGAACCCAGCGGGAATAGACGTCGGCGGTGTCGATCGTGTTGAAGCCGGCGTCGAAGAAGGCGTCGAGCAGGGCATAGGAGGTTTTCTCATCGGCCGTCCAGCCGAAGACATTGCCGCCGAAAACGATCGGGGCGACGAAAAGATCGGTACGTCCAAGCTTGCGCAGGTCCATGATACATCTCCAAATCACTTGAGTGGGAAGCTGGCGTCAGAGGCGCCAGCGGGGAGGGACAAGGCAGGCTACCGCCGAGGCCAGCGAAATTCCACTAACGATTTCTTTATTCGGCTGCGGATCGCCGGTAGTGGCTGGGCGGCAGTTCGTTGTATTTCGACCAGACTCGCCGCATGTGCCGCGGCGAGGCGAAGCCGGATTTTTCCGCCACGCGCTCCATGTCCATACGCGAATTGGTCAGCACGTCGCGGGCAAGGGTGACGCGCATCAGATTGACATAGGCGGTCACCGACAGGCCGGCATGCTCCTGGAACAGCCGGGATATATGCCGCGCGCTCATCGCGCCAATCCGGGCAAGTTCGGACAGCGACCAGCCATGGGCGGGGTCGGCCATGATTGCGTCCTGTACGCGGTGAATGGCGGGATGGACATGGTTTCGGCCGCTGAGCCAGGGCGAAAGCTGCGGTTCGGCGCCGGTGCGGCGCATATAGACGACCATGTGGCGGGCGATCGTCAAGGCCGTTACCGGCGAGGTGAGTTTCGAGGCGATATGCAGCATCAGGTCCGTGCCGGTGGAAATGCCAGCGCTGGAATAGCGCTCGCGATCCTCGACATAGAGCCTATTGTCGAGAACCCGCGCGGTCGGGGCATAGTGCCGGACCTCTTCGATGCAGGCCGCATGCGTCGTGCAGGCATGGCCCTCGAGCAGGCCGGCGCGGGCGGCGAGCACGGCGCCGGAACAGATGGTGACGAGCGTGATGCCGGGGCGGATGGCCGTCTTCAGCCAGGCGGTGAGAATATCCAATTCCGGTTCGACATCATCGGCGTCAGACGGCGGCGTGACGCTGCCGGAGACGACGACATAGGCTCCGTCGGGAATACGATCCGGCAGCGGCGACAGTTCGGCAAGCAGCAGTCCGACCGACGTCGTCTGCGTCGGCCGGGCGGCGATAAAGCGATAGTCGAACAGGACGTCATCCTGTTCGACATTGGCGCGGCGCAGAACCTCCATCGGCCCGGCGACATCCATCAGCAGCGTATAGGGCGGCAGGACGACATAGACCGGAATGATGCGGCGATGGACGTGTCTGTCGCCTTGGTTCATGCGGCGCTCCTGAGCGCCGTCGAGGCAAGCGCGTCTTCGACCGTCGCGATGCGGGCGAAACGGCCAGCCAATACCAGTTCGGTGCGCTTCTTGATGTCATCGGCGCTGAAGACCGTGCCCGACGCATGCGTCATCGGGAAGGTTAACGTCGCCTCGGTGACGTAGTCGACGGCATAGCCGAGATCGGAGGCATGGCGCGTCGTGGTTTCACAGCATTGCTCGGTGCGGATGCCGGAGACGATCAGCTTGCGGATGCCGTTTTCCACCAGCCAGACATCGAGACCCGAGCCGACCAGCGCGGAATGGCGATGCTTGTGGAAGACGGCGTCAGCGTCGAGCGTGATCTCTTCGAGCTTGCGGACATAGCCGCTCTTCAGGCTGAAATGCTCGTCGCCATCGCCGTCGACATGAAAAATCTGCACGACGGGAATGCCACGCGCCTTGGCGCCGTCGATCAGCGCCTGCAAGCGGCTGGTGAAGGCGGGCAGGTCGTCCGTTTGCCAGTAGGGACGCTGGCGGAAGGATTCCTGGACATCGATAACCAGCAGGGCGGTGTCGGCATGGGACATTTTCGTATCTCCTGTGTTTGAAGGATAGCCGAAGTTAGATCCCAATAGATAGCCAGGAAAGCCAGGTGTCGGACAAAATAAGGACAAATTCGGCCATCCATACTTTCGGAGCTTTTGCATGTTTTTGGCGGCGCGTCGTTCCAAGCCGTTGCGCCGTCGCTAAGGGCCGAATAAGGTCCACCCCGGTTTCATTCGAGCGATGACGCCTCCCTCGTTTCGCTCCGTCCATCAATGTCATAGGATCCCAGCCGAAAACCGCGCCGCGTTTGACGCCCTGCGGACCGTCGCTTCGGGATCATGTTCCAGGAGGAAAATCATGTTGCGTTTCGGAATCTTGTCGACGGCGAAGATTGGCCGCGATCTGGTCGTGCCCGCCATTCAGGATGCGGAAAATTGCGTTGTGACGGCGGTTGCCAGCCGCGATCTCGCCCGGGCAAGGCAGATGGCTGATCGCTTCTCCGTGCCGCATGCCTTCGGCTCCTACGAGGAGATGCTGGCCTCCGACAAGATCGATGCCGTCTATATTCCGCTGCCGACGGCGCAGCATGTCGAGTGGACGATCAAGGCGGCGGACGCCGGCAAGCATGTGCTCTGCGAAAAACCGATCGCGCTGAAGGCCGAGGAGATCGACAGCCTGATCGCCGCCCGCGACCGCAACAAGGTATTGGTGAGCGAAGCTTATATGGTGACCTATGCGCCGGTCTGGCGGAAGGTGCGCTCGCTTCTGGCGGATGGCGCCATCGGCCGCCTGCGCCATATCCAGGGCGCCTTCACCTATTTCAACCGTGATGCCGGCAACCTGCGCAACATCCCGGCGCTCGGCGGCGGCGGTCTGCCCGATATCGGCGTCTATCCGACGATATCAGCCCGTTTCGTCACCGGCCGCGAGCCCTTGCGCATCCAGGCGGTCACCGAGCGCGATCCGGAATTCGGCACGGACATCTATTCCAGCGTCAAGGCCGACTTCGGCGATTTCGATATGAGCTTCTATATCTCGACGCAGATGGCCAACCGCCAGGTCATGGTCTTCCATGGCACGGAAGGCTTCATCGAAGTGAAGTCCCCCTTCAATGCCGACCGTTATGGCGCCGAAGAGCTGGAGCTGACCAATCGCAGCCACACGGAATCGCAGATTTTCCGCTTCCCCGACAGCCGCCAGTACAGGCGCGAAGCAGAAGCCTTCGCGTCCGCCGCTCTCGGCAACAAGGAGGCCGAAGTTGTGTCGCTCGAAAGCTCCAAGCTCAATCAGAAGGTCATCGACGCCATCTATCGCGCCAGTGAAAAGGATGGATGGGAACCGGTCTGACCCGGAATTTCAGGGATTTTGCCGGTGGCGGAAGACGAAGCGCGAATAGCCGAAGAAGCTGAATGCCGTCGCTGCCGCTGATGCCAGGATCAATGCGATGATCGGCCGCAAGCTCGGCTCGGCGACCAGCAGCGAGCTGAACAGGGCATAGTTCAGCACTGCCGAGGTCAGGCCGACCGAACCATAGCGGAAGCCTTCGGCCGCCAGCGAGCGGCCGGAACGGCCAAAGGTGAAATTGCGGTTGAGGAACCATGTGGCGAGCAGCGCGCTCGGTATGGACACCGCCCGGCCGACAAATGGGCCGAAGGGCGTGTACCAAAGCAGCAAATGCAGCACGCCCGCATCGACCACGAAGCCAACGCCGCCGGCGATCAGGAAGCGAAGAAGCTTCTTCATGCAGCCTTGGCCCTTTTTCTCCGGCTTGCCGGCTTCTCGTGTTTCGTCATGTAGACCGTTTGCTCATCATCAATCCGGTGAGATGCGGGCTTGGCCAGGCTCATATAGTGAATGCGAAGCTGTTCGGCACGGGCACGGGCGACCGAGTCGAGGATCAGCCCGGCGGTGAACAGCATGAAGGAAATCATCATCAGCGCCATGGAGAGCACCCAGGTCGGCATGCGCAAGACCTGGCCGGTCTCGAAATATTCAACGAAGACCGGGATCATGAAGCCGATGCTCATCTCCATGGAAATGGCGCCCAGAATGCCGAAGAAGGCGAAGGGCCGCGTTTCCTTCATCAGCATCGCGAACATCCAGAGGATCTTCCAGCCGTCGCGGAAGGTCGACAGCTTGGAATGCGACCCCTCCGGCCGGCGACCGTAGTCGAGCTCCAGCTCGCTGACCGGCAGCTTCAGCCGGGAGGCATGCACCGACATTTCCGTCTCGATCTCGAAGCCGCCGGAGACGGCCGGGAAGCTCTTGACGAAGCGGCGGGAGAAAGCGCGGTAGCCGGAGAAGATGTCGGTGAAATCGGGGCCGAAGATGGTGCGGTAAAGCCAGTTGAAGATGCGGTTGCCGAAGGCATGTCCCTGGCGGCCGGCATCGTCGTGGACGCCGCGGCGCGTGCCCACCACCATATCGGAGCCTTCGGTCAGAAGCGTGCGGATCAGCTCCTCCGCATCGTCAGGCGCATAGGTGCCGTCGCCATCGGCCATGAGATAGATGTCGGCGTCGATATCGGCGAACATGCGGCGCACCACATGCCCTTTGCCCTGCCGGCGCTCGCGCACGACTGTTGCGCCCGCGAGCATGGCGTGCAGCGCCGTGGTGTCGGTGGAATTGTTGTCGTAGACGTAGATGCCGGCCTGTGGCAGTGCCTTGCGAAAGCCACGGACGACGTCGCCGATCGTGGCGGCTTCATTATAGCAGGGCAGGAGGACGGCGATGTTCAGCTTCTCGTTCCACATGGTCTCTGGCCAGTTCCTACGCGTGACTTTCACTTGCGACCTATTGGACGAGAACCTATCCCGTTGCGCGTTAATAAGACCCTAGGGCTGTGGGCGAAAAATGGCAGGTTGCGGCTTGCGAGGGAACATTATCGTGATATTTGCAGCCGCATTGCCCCGCTTTACGCTTTCTTGATTGCCAGCGGTTAGCGTGGCGCCCCGGATGTCCTTCGAATACGGGGTTTTATCGAGATGGCGCAGACGCTGACAGTAACGCGCGGAGCGGCCGTTACGGCGCAAACGGAAGTACCGTCGCTCTGGTCGCGGCCGAGGCTCGTCGCGCTGATCTACACGCTCTTCACCATCGTCGTGCTGCTGATCTTCAATCGCCATGCCACCGACTATGTCGGCCCCGACAATGATGACGTCATGCGCCTGGTCGAAGTGCGCGATCTCCTTGGCGGCCAGGGCTGGTTCGACATGATGCAATATCGCCTCGGCCTTGATGGCGGGACGCTGATGCACTGGTCGCGCTTCATCGACCTGCCGATCGCCAGCTTGATTGCCTTCTTCCGGCTGTTTCTCGCGCCGGAAAGCGCGGAAGCGGCGGCGCTCACTGTCTGGCCGCTGATGCTGGTATTGCCGTTGATGGCCTTCATGGGGCTTGCCGGCCGCCGGATCGCCGGCGTCGAGGGCATGCATTTCTCGCTGATCCTGACGACGCTCTTCGTGCTGACGTCCCGCCGCTTCATGCCGGGCTCGATCGATCATGACAATGTGCAGCTCGGTCTCGTCGCGCTCTCCGTCGCCATGCTGGCGGACGAGAGCTACCGTCCGCGCAATTTCGCCATTGCTGCGATTGCCCTTGCCATCGCGCTCGGCATCGGCGCGGAGACGACGCCCTTCGTCGCCGTCGCCTGCATGGCCGTCGCCGGTCTCTGGGCCTGGGATGGCGAGGTCTTCGCGCCCGCCGCCCGCGCCTTCGCCCTGACGCTGACCATTGCCGTCAGCGCTGCCTTCTTCGCGCTGGTGCCGCCGCATCTCTATTCCGCAGTCACCTGCGACAACCTCTCGCTCGGCTTCTACAGCATCACCAGCGTCGGCGGCGCCGGCCTGCTGCTGTCGGCGCTGTTTGCCAGCCGCCTGCCGCGGCCGTGGCGCCTGGCGGTACTGGCGGCCAATGGCGCCGCCGTCTTCGCGACGACCCTGGTGATCGCGCCGCAATGCCTGCGTAATCCGCTCGCCGATCTCGACCCGATGCTGGTGCAGCTCTGGCTGAACAAGGTCACCGAGGCGCAGTCGATTTTCTCACTGACGCAACATCAGCCGGAAACGCTCGGCGCCTTCTACTTTACCGGCTTGCTGGCGATCCTGCTTTGTGTTTTCCGCATGCTACGCGGCGAGCGCGTCCGGCTGCATGCGGTTCTCCTGGCCCTGGTCGCCGTCAACTGGATCATCGCGCTGGTGCAGGTGCGCGGGGCGGAGTTTTCCAATCTGCTCGCCATTCCGCCGCTCGCCATCCTGCTGGCTGAGCTTCGCCGCGTTTCCGCCGCCGACACGAAGAATGTTCGCGCCGCCGTGATGTATGTTGTCGTCACGCTGCTTTCCGTACCGGCTGTCTGGGCCGTCGGCGGTGCGCTTGCCAAGAATGGGGTCACAAACAGTTTCGCTGCCAATGTGGACGAGACGGGAGACTGCGCCTCAAGGGAAGCCTTTGCGCCGATCGCCGGTCTCGCCCCCGGCGTCGTTTCCGCGCCGTCGAATATGGGCTCGCCCCTTCTGCGCTTCACGCCACATCGCACGCTCTCAGGTCCCTATCATCGCGATCCCGATGGGATGCTCACCGAACTGCATATCGGCCTTGCCGAGCCGAAGGAGGCGGAAGCCTTTCTGCGCGGCGCGCATGTGACGTTGCTTGCCTTTTGCCCCGGGGACCCGCAGGTGCAGGAAGTTTCGGAGCTGAAGCCGGAGGGACTCTATGCCCAGCTCGGCAAGGGTCATGTGCCCGCCTATCTGGAGCCGATCCCGGCAGCGGCGAAGTCGGACGTGCGGTTCTTCCGGTTCAAGCCGCAGGATTGAACGTGCCGTTCAGGCCCGTCGCTGGTGTTCCAGCACGTCGAGCGTGATGAGGTAACCGATAAAGCCGAGATTGTAGCCGCCGAGCGCGATGAACAATGTTGTCAGCGGCGGTGGAACCATCGAGACGGCGACGGCTGCCATGAAGGCGACGCTCACCAGGGCCGCGCCCAGGATCGAGACGATCGCCGAGCGCTGTAGGCCGGCGGCAATTCCAATGATCGTGGCGGTTACGAATATCATCGCTCCACCTCCTCTTTACCAAGAACCAGTTTGCACAGAATTACACGGGGATGGCTAAGAAAGGCTTTGTGGATAGGGTTAACGTCTGATGAAGTCTCACTTCGCCACGGGTCCTATTGGACGTGCAAAGGACGCAGCGGCACTTTTTGAATCTCCGCATTTTCGGCAAGTTCGGATAAAAGACCGTATGAGCAGCTTCTTTGAGAATGATTCGCCGTCGAATCTTGCGGAATACTCCGTCTCGGAATTGTCCGGGTCGATCAAGCGCACCGTCGAGAGCGCCTTTGATCAGGTGCGCGTGCGCGGTGAAATCTCCGGCTATCGCGGGCCCCATTCTTCCGGCCACGCCTATTTTTCGCTGAAGGACGACCGCGCCCGCATCGACGCGGTGATCTGGAAAGGCACATTTTCGAAGCTGAAATTCCGCCCCGAGGAGGGAATGGAAGTCATCGCCACCGGCAAGGTGACGACCTTCCCCGGCTCCTCGAAATACCAGATCGTCATCGAAACGCTGGAACCGGCCGGTGCCGGCGCGCTGATGGCGCTGCTCGAAGAGCGCAAGCGCAAGCTCGGTGCCGAAGGCCTGTTCGATGCCGAGCGCAAGCGCCGGCTCCCGTTCATGCCCAAGGTGATCGGCGTCGTCACCTCGCCGACCGGCGCGGTCATCCGCGATATCCTGCACCGCATCTCCGATCGTTTCCCCGTGCATGTCCTGGTCTGGCCGGTGAAGGTGCAGGGGGAGGGTTCGGGCGACGAGGTCGCGAACGCCATCCGTGGTTTCAACGAATTTGAGCCTGGTGGCCTGCTGCCGCGTCCGGACGTGCTGATCGTCGCCCGTGGCGGCGGCAGCCTTGAGGATCTCTGGAGCTTCAACGACGAGGCGGTGGTGCGCGCTGCCGCTGCAAGTGAAATCCCGCTGATCTCCGCCGTCGGTCACGAGACCGACTGGACGCTGATCGACTATGCCGCCGATGTGCGCGCGCCGACGCCGACCGGAGCCGCTGAAATGGCCGTGCCGGTCAAGGCCGATCTGGAAGCGCAGCTCGCAAGCTTTGCCGCCCGCCTGCAGGGAGGCGTGAGCAGGCAGATGGACCAGCGCCGGCAGGCGGTGCGCGCGCTGCTGCGCGCGCTTCCCTCGCTCGACCAGCTTCTGGCCCTGCCGCGCCGCCGCTTCGATGAGGCGGCTTCCGGCCTCGGTCGCGGGCTCGAGCTGAATACGCTCAACAAGCGCCGCACCTTTGAGCGTGCCGCCTCGCATCTGCGGCCCGATGTCCTGTCGAACCGCATCGTGGAGCGGCGTCAGATGCTGAGCGAGCGGATGACCCGCGCCGAGCGCACCATCGAGCGGATGATCGACCGCGCCCGCGCCCGCATCGGCCGCGCCGACGCGGTTTTCGCGACGCTGCCCTCGCGGCTGGAGACGCAGACCGGACGTGCCCGCGATCTGCTCGGCAATCTTTCCCGCCGCACCGATACGGCGATCCGACATCAGCTGGTGCGAGCGCGTGGTGAACTGGCGGCGCAGGAGCGCGTGCTGCAATCGCTCTCCTACAAGAACGTGCTGAAGCGCGGCTATGCCGTGGTGCGTGACGAGGCCGACCGGCCGGTGTCGCTGGCCGCGGCGCTCGCCACTGGTGCGGCAATCTCAATCGAATTCGCCGACGGTCGTGTCGGCGCAGTCACCGGAGACAATTCCGTCGCCCCAGCACCCACGGAGACGCCGACCGGCGTGCCGCCACAGAAGAAGCGCGTTGCGAAACCGGCCGGTTCCGCCGATCCGTCGAACCAGGGCAGCCTGTTCTAATGCGCATCCTGCTGGTTCTGGCCCATCCGCTGGAGGATAGTTTTGCCGCAGCGGTGGCGAAAACGGCAAAGGAGACGCTCGTAGCCGGCGGGCATCAGGTCGACCTGCTCGATCTCTATCGCGAGGGCTTCGATCCGCGCCTCTCCGAGGCCGAGCGGCGCGGTTATTTCGATCAGCCCTACGACACCGCCGGCGTCGCGGATATCGTTGCGAGGCTACAGGCGGCCGATGGGCTGATACTGGTCTTTCCGCAATGGTGGTTCAATTTTCCGGCCATCCTCAAGGGCTTCTTCGATCGCGCCTTCGCGCCCGGCATCGCTTTCAGCCACGATGCCGCCGGCGGCCGTATCGTGCCGAAACTCACCAATATCCGCTTGTTCTGGGCGCTGACGACGACCGGCTCGCCCTGGTGGATCGTCCATTTCTATATGGGCAACCCGGTGCGCCGCCTGCTGAAGCGCGGCATTGCCGCCTTCTGCGCCAAGCAGCTCGATTTCCGCATGCTGACCCTGCACGACATGGACCGCGTCAGTGAAGCTGGGCATCTGGCTCATCTCGCTCGGGTCAGGGCGGCTCTGGCCGCCCTCTAGTTCCGTCCTTGCTTACGCCCACTCACCCTTGCGCATGACCGGCACGCTGGAGCCATCCGGCTTGATGCCGTCGATGTCGACCTTGTCAGAGCCGATCATCCAGTCGATGTGGATCAGGCTGGAATTGCCGCCCTGCGCCGTGATCTGTTCCTGGCTGAGCGTTGCGCCGTCGACGAAGCACTTGGAGTAGCACTGGCCGAGCGCGATGTGGCAGGAGGCGTTTTCGTCGAACAGCGTGTTGTAGAACAGAATGCCGCTGGCCGAGATCGGCGAGGAATGCGGCACCAGCGCCACTTCGCCGAGCCGGCGTGCGCCCTCGTCGGTGTCGAGCACCTTGTTCAGCACCTCTTCGCCACGCGTTGCCTTGGCCTCGACAATGCGCCCGCCTTCGAAGCGCACCTGGATATTGTCGATCAGCGTGCCCTGATGCGACAGCGGCTTGGTCGAGGAGACATGGCCTTCGACGCGCAGCGCATGCGGCGTGGTGAAGACCTCTTCCGTCGGGATGTTGGGGTTGCAGGTGATGCCGTTCTTGGCCGTCGAAGCGCCGCCATGCCATTCATGACCATCGGCAAGGCCGACCTTCAGGTTGGTGCCCGGACCCTGGAAATGCAGCGTGGCGAAGCGCTGGCCGTTCATCCATTCCGACCGCTTGCGCAGATTGGCATTGTGCTCGGCCCAGGCGGCCACCGGGTCCTCGACATCGACGCGCGAAGCCGAGAAGATCGCCTTGGCAAGCTTGGCAACGGCAATCACTTCCGGATCGTCCGGGAAGACCAGTTTGGCCCAGGAAGGGTTCGGGTAGGAGACGATGTTCCAGTTGATGTCGAAATTGGAGATCTTTTCCAGCGCCGGTTTGTAGGCGGCCGAATTGGCGCGGTTGGCGCGCGCCACCTTGGCCGGATCCTGGCCGGAGAGCAGCATCGGATTGTCGCCGGAAATGGCGAGCCGCGCAGTATTGTTGGCAAAGGCCTTGCCCATGCCTTCATAGAGCCAGCTCGCCGCGCGATCGAAGCTCTCGTCATGGCCGTATTCGTAACGGGCGAGCGTGGTTTCCTCGTCCGAGTAAAAAGTTGAGACGAGCCCCGCGCCGGCCTTGTAGGCCTCGCGCGTGATCAGCCGCACCAACGGCATCGCCGCGACCGGCGCGGTGACGAGAAGATCCTGGCCCCCCTGCAATTGCAGCCCGACCTTCACGGCCACTTCGGCAAGCTTTTCCAGCTTGGCGGTATCGACGGGATGGTGGTTGGAGGCTGACGTCATGGCAAAACCTGCGTGCTGGGAATCGGAAAACGGTCCTCAGACTTAGACCGGTTTGCGGTGAAAATGAAGGCAGTTTGTCTGCCGCAGCGATTGATCAGGCGATCAGCGGCGCCGCATTGGCCTTCAGAACCCTGAGCGCGTCCTGAGGGCTCAATCGAACCTGAAGGCCGCGCTGGCCGCCGTTGATATAGACGTATGATTCGGTCATTGCCTGCGCTTCGATCGCAGTCGGCACGATCTTCTTCTGGCCGAAAGGGCTGATGCCGCCGACATGATAGCCCGTCAGCCGCTCGGCATCGACGGGCTTCATCATGCCAGCCGATTTGCCACCGAAAGCGGCGGCAAGCTTCTTCATGCTGACTTCATGGTCGGAAGGCACGACCACGCAAACCGGCTTGCCATCCACCTCCGCCATCAGCGTCTTCAACACCCGATGCGGTTCTTCGCCCAAAGCTTCCGCCGCCTGCATGCCGACGCGCTCGGCATTGGGATCGTAGTCATAGGCGTGAACCGTGAAGGCGACCTTGGCCTGGGTCAGCACTTGCGTGGCGCGGGTGGTCTTGGACATGCGGATACCAATGTGTTTAACAGTATGAGTTCATCCACGTTTGGAATGAATGCGATCGAGCTTTTCCAGAATTTCCAATCCGCGTGCCTTGTCACCGGTTGCCGCTCTGAGACGGAAGCGAGTTTCGGCGTCGAACTCAGTCAGTGCTTTCGTTGAAAGTTCTTCAAAGAGCTTGTTGAGGCTCGTGCCACGGGCAGCGGCGAGAGCCTTCAGTCGCTCGTGTTGATCGTTTGGAAGGCGGATTGTCAGTGTACTCATGTCAAAGCCTCCTTTGGGCAAGGAATTCACCCGCTGTACGAATCTCCAACTGCGGAAACAGCAATTCTGCTCGTGCGAAGTCTCTCTTATTTGCCGTTATCAGAGTCGAGGCACCGCCACCGACCGCTAGTTCGATCAAATGATTATCGGCTTCATCACGCAAGTTTGGTCGCCATAGATAATATATAGGCGTCCACAAACAACTTGAGAGGAAGGCATCTAGCAACGTCATACGATCTTGTTTCGATATTAGCCGGTCGTCAAAAAGGGTATCTCTTCCACATACATCTTCGTACTCAGCAAACAGAGCATTACCGATCAGTGGGAGCAAACTACCTTCGAGACAAAGACGAATGACACGGCGGGGCGCCCCGTCAGCATTCATCAATGCTGAGACAAAGATGTTCGTATCGACGACAACCTTCATGATGATTTGATAGCATATATGCTATCAGTTTGGAAGCCTCTCAGCCTTACTGGCTTTTCAAGGTACTCGCATAAATCTCCGGCTTGAACCCGATCAGCAATTGTCCATCCGCTTCCAGCACCGGGCGCTTGATCATCGAAGGCTGGGCCAGCATCAGGGCGATGGCCTTGTCTTTCGTGAGGTCGGCGCGGTCTGCCTCGGGCAACGCCCTGAAAGTGGTGCCGGCGCGGTTGAGGACGATTTCCCAGCCGGCTTCCGCTGTCCAGCGCTCCAAATGATCCCGGTCGATGCCGGCGGCTTTGTAATCATGGAAGTCATAGGCGATGCCGTGGCTCTCAAGCCAGGTCCGCGCCTTCTTCATCGTGTCGCAATTCTTGATGCCGTAAATGGTGATGGTCATATCGGTTCCGTCTCTTGCTGTATGTTATCGCTTAGCACGCGAGCGGAGATGGATGAAAGTCCGCAGGGCGGTGTAGCGGTTCGCCGTCCCCGTTGCGGTCCCAATCGAAACGCCTATAAATATGCATCATGCATATTTGTGGCTCGGAACTTAGGCATGACCGTTGATAGAGAGACATTGCGGCTGGAGAACATCTTTGGCGCCTTGAGCCTGGCTCTGGTCGACAAGATGGAAAAGGCCTTTGCCGACGAAACCGGCCTTGGTCCCAGCACCATTGCTGCCATCATCCAGATCGGCACTGAACCGGGGATGACGATCGAGACATTGCGCCGGATGATCGCGCTTTCTCATTCCGCCACCGTCCGCCTCGTTGACCAGCTTGTCACCGAAAACCTTGTGCTGCGCGCCGGCGGCGTCGAAGGAGACAGGCGCGCAAAGTCGCTGCAATTGACCGAGGCCGGCAGCGCGCTCTTCCACAAGAGCCTCGGCGCCCGCCGTGCCGTCATCCATCGCGCTTTCGCAACATTGGATGCGCAAGAGACGCGAGAGTTGGGCCGGCTGGCGGAAAAGCTTCTGCCGACTTTGGTCGATCTCGGCGCGGACCAGGATGTGGTCTGCCGCGTCTGCGACCAGGGGGTCTGCGATCAGCAGCGTTGTCCGATCACTTTCATGACCTGAGGCACAAAATTTATCGGCTTGACATTCGCTTCATATATATGCACACTGCATACATATATTTTCCATCCAGCGGACGTGATCTCTGTTCCGCAAAGGATGCTCGGGAAACATCGCCTGCATCAATCCGATCGGAGGCATGACCATGACAGGAAATCGCGTATTCCTTGGAAAGACGGCATCGCTCAACCAGCCGCGTCTTGCCGCAGTACTCAATCTGATCCGCAATGTCGGCGAGCTTCTCCGCCAGGCCACCGTCATCGCCTTCACCATGCGGTGCAAGGTCATCGGCGATCGCTGAGGCGCCTCAGTCTTCCAGCGTTCCCGGCTTGCGGGCGGCGGCACTCGGTCGGTCGCAGCCGATCTTCATCAGGTCGCCACGGCGGCGGACGAGGCGGTCGGAGACGCGGGTGACGATGAGGCCTGCCTGCGGAGCGTGAACATCGATCGTCCCGTTCTGCATGCCGGGCGCGGTGATGATCGTCGCCAGCAGATCGCCTTCCTCGACGCGCTCACCGATATTGCGATGGAAAAGCACGGTTCCGGCTTGTGGCGCGCGGATCATCTCGACATTATCGAGCGGCACGGCCGGGCCGGTGAAAGCGGAGAGGGTGACGCTGTCGTCCCTGACCGCGCCACGCGCGGCAAGGAAGCGCCAGAGCCCTTTAGCATCCTTCCGGGCCATCTCCGGATAGACATCGCGCGTGCCGCGCAGCTCGACGGTGACCGACAACTTGCCTGGCAGCTGTGCTTTCTTCTCGCCGGGCACCTCGTATTTCCAGGCAAAGCTCACCGCTTCCTCGAAGGCCGAGCTTTCGCCGTCCGACAGGAGCACGGCATCCATGTCCAGCGCTGCCGCCAGATCGGCGGCCTCCGGCCAGAAGGCGTCGTCGATATAGGCATATTGCAGGGATTCGTCGTCGCAATGCAGGTCGATCACCAGATCGGCGCCGAGCGCCATGTGGATCAGCTGCCGCTTCAGCCGATCGACGGCGGAATAGCGCTCCAGGTTTGCGATCAGTAGATGGCGATCGCGTAGCGAGATCAGCGGGAAATCGCGGTTGAAATTGGTTCGCGAGCCCAGGTCGAAGCGGCCCTGCATCTCGCCGAAGTGCGATTGCGCCGCACCGATCGGGTTGGCGTGCGGCACGACGGTGATATCACGCAGAAGCGCGCCATCTGCTTCGGCCTGCCGCAGCCGCTCGCAAAGGAAATGGACAAGCGCCGTGCCCGGCAACTCGCCGGCATGCAGCGCAGCCTGGATGTAGATCTTCGGAGCATCCGGCTTGCTGCCTGTGAAATGCAGCACCGGCAGCCGCCATGCGATCCCCGTGGTATCGCCTTCGAGAACGATTTCGGTGATGTTCATGCGCCTGTCTCCCAGCTGTGATCGTCGCAGGTCCATACCAAGCCGTGGTCGTTTCGCGCAACGATTATCGGGCGGCGGGATCAAAGGCTTCGGCTTGGCGAAGCCTTTGGCTCTATGCGTTGCTGGTCTTGCGCAGCCAGAAGCAGATCGCAAGGCTGAGCAGGACGGCGCCGCCGCCGAGGAGGAAGGGCGCCGTATAGCCGAAGTGATCGGCGAGTATGCCGGCGATAGGGCCGGTGCCTCCGAGTGCCACATCGAGGAACATCGAATAGAGGCCGAGCGCCACGCCGCGATTCTGCGGCGGAATGCGTGCCATCGCCTCGTTGCCGAGCGCCGGGAACACCGGCGCGAAACCGGCGCCGGCAAGGGCTGCGCCAATGATCGCGACCGTGGGCGTCGGAGCAAGGGCAATCGTCAGCAGGCCGACGATCTCCAGCACCAGCGAGATACGCGCTAGCGGCAAGCCGCCGAAGCGGGCGACGGCTTGCGCCAATCCGAGGCGGATGCCCATGAAGGCGAGGCCAAAGGCGCTCAATGCCAGTGAAGCCCCGTCCCAACCGCGATTGTGGAAAAACAGGGCGACAAAGGCCATGACGACGCCAAAACCGCTGGAGGCCAGTGCCAGCGCCACGCCATAAGGCAGGATGCGGCCGAGCACCTGGCCGGTGCCGATGCCCTTTTCCTTGATGCCGGGCACCGGTGGCCGAGTCTGCGCCAGCATCAAACCGGCAATCGCCAGGCCGATCGTCACAGCACCGATGGCAACGAAGCCGTATTGCCCCTCCAGCCAGGCGCCGAAGGGGGCCGCAAGGGCGATGCCGCCATAGGTGGCGATGCCGTTCCACGAGATGATGCGGACGGTTTCGCGCGATCCCATCAGGCCGATTGCCCAGGTGATCGCTGCCGTGCTGACCAGGCTTTCGCCGATACCGAGCGCCAGACGTCCGGCAAGCAGCAGCGACAGGCTCGCCGCCGGAATGTCCGTCACAAGCGCCGATGCCAGCGTCAGGGTGCCGCAAAGCCCATAGGCGAAAAAGCCGAGGAAGACCGAACGGCGCGGCCCGTACTGGTCGCACAACCGGCCGACTTGTGCGCGGCTGACAATGGTCGCCACATATTGCGTGCTGATGGCGATGCCGGCCCAGACGACACCGAAGCCGAGGCCGCTGTCGACATGAGTCGGCAGCACCGCAAGCGGCAGGCCGATGGCCAGATAGCCAAAGAAGGTCAGCGCGACGATGGAGATTAGGGTCAGTGCCGAGTTGGACTGGATGGTCTGAGAGGCAGTGTTCACGAGATATCGCCTGCGGGCACCGGTCAAGCGGTGTCCATGCTGTTTGCCACGACGGGTCGGGGGTTATACCGGATGGAAATGGCAGCGATGCCACGCCCAATTGGTATCAGGCAAAAGCGGGTCCGGTCAATGGAAGTGCTGCTATGCAGCAAAGACCATTGACGGGATCAAGCGATTGTGTTGCCCGCAGTTCACATCGTCAAAACCACGCTTGCCGTCGTCCGCCCGGCCTCCAGATCGGCATGGGCGATGGCCGCATCCTTGAGCGTGTATTCCGCGCCGATCGGATTGATCAGGCCGGCCTGCAGTTCCGCCATGAGGATCTCCGCGCCTTGCCGGTAAAGGTCGGGATCGTTGGCATAGACGAGCACGCTCGGACGAGAAAGCGCGATGGCCCGAGGAGCGGTCAATTCCTCGATCTCGATCGGCGGGATGGGGCCGGCGGGCTGTCCGAGACTGGCGACCATGCCGAAGGGGCGCACGGCGGCGAGCGTCTGCGACAGCATCGCGCCGCCGATGCCGTCTATGGCGAAATGCACGCCCCGGCGGTCGGCGATGCGGCGGGTTTCCTCCACCCAATCCTCGGATGTGTGCAGGAGTACAGTGTCGGCGCCGGCCTCATAGGCAAACTCCGCCTTGGCTTCCGAGCCGACCGTGGCGATGACGTTTGCGCCGAGCCGCTTGGCCCAGCGGGTGACGATCTGCCCGACGCCGCCGGCGGCCGCATGCACCAGGATCCATTCGCCTGGCTGCACGGGATGGACCTTGTGGAGCAGCATCTGCGCGGTCAGCCCGCGCAGCATCGTGCTGCCGGCAAGCCGCTCACTGACGCCATCGGGCAGCTTTATCAGCCGCGAGGCGGGCAGGGTGCGCATCTCGGCGTAGCTTCCGAGCGGATGACCGACATAGGCGACGCGATCGCCGACCTTCAGGCCTTCGACGTCGGGGCCAATAGCATCGACGATGCCGGCGCCCTCGAAGCCGAGAATGGTCTGGCCGGGTGGTCGTGGGTAAAGACCCGAGCGAATATAGATATCGACGAAATTGACGCCGGAGATGCTTTGGCGGATGCGGGCCTGACCGGGACCGGGCTCGGTGACGGGGAGATCAACGAGCTGCATCGTCTCGGGGCCGCCGGGGCTGTTCATGGCAATGGCGAGGGGCATAGAGGTAGTCTCCTTTCAGACGCAGTTTTGATCACAAAGCTGCGCCTGAATAAATTCGGTATGAGCTCACCATATCTGTGCAATAATGCACAGATGATCGATTGGCAGGACCTTCTTCATTTTGCCTCTCTGGCGCGGACCGGCTCGCTCTCGGCGGCGGCGCGCGAGCTTGGCGTGGACCATGCCACCGTCGGCCGGCGCATCGCCGCGTTGGAGCGCACGCTTGACCTTCGCCTGATCGACCGCCGGCCGCGCACCTCGCCGCTCACGGCCGATGGCAGGGCGATTGCCGAGCTGGTGACCGGCATGGAGGAGAATGTCGAGGCGATCAGGCGGTATTCGAAGAGCGCCGTCGCCGGCCTGTCCGCCGCCGTCAAGATCAGCGCGCCACCATCCATCGCCGCCCATCTGATTGCTCCAAAAGCAGTCGGCTTCCGTGCCGAGCATCCCGACATTACGCTGACCATCGCCGGCGTGACGCGGCGCGCGGCGCTCGATCACGGCGAAGCCGACATCGCCGTGCGTATGACGCGCCCCGAGGAGAGTGACCTCCTGGTGCGGCGCATCGGCGTGATGCGGTTCGGGCTTTACGCGATACCTGAGATTGCCGAGACACCGGAGGAGGACTGGGTCTTCATCGGATATGACGCGGCGCTGGAGCATCTGACGCAGCAGACCTGGCTGCGCAGCCTGCTGGCCGGCCGCCCCATCGTCTTCCGCGCCGGCGATATCTTCGGCCAGCTGGAGGCAGCGCGCGCGGGTCTCGGCGTCGTAGCTCTCCCCGCCTTCCTGGGTGACGGCGAGGCGGCCCTCACGCGGTTGTCGACGGCCATCCCTTCGCCAACGCGCGACCTCTGGCTCGTGACCTACCCCGATCTCCGCCGCTCGCCCGCGATCCGGGCAGTGATGGATTTCGTCAGCGAGACGATTGGTCGGAGCTGCCCGCTTCGGGATGCGGACGCGGCCAATTAGGGCGATGGTTCGCGCCCTTTTGTTTTCCTGTTGCAGCTCATTAGCGAATCTCTACACATAGTCGGATTGGCGGTTTCTATGGTCGGTGATCGATGACGAAGTTGAGTGGCTTGCCCGCAATCAACAAAGCCGATGTCATCGCGGGCATATCGGTCGCCGGTCTCATGCTGCCGGAGGCCGTTGCCTATGCCGGTATTGCCGGCCTGCCGCCGCATCGGGCCATTCTCGCCGGTATCGCCGGCTGTCTCGTCTACGCGATCTTCGGGCGCAGCCGCTTCGCGATCGTCTCGCCGACATCGTCCTCCGCCGCCATTCTGGCCGCCACGTTGGCGATCGTGCCGGGAGACGCCACCGTCAAGGCCGGCCTTGCGACCGTCGCCGTCGCCCTTGCCGGCATTCTCTTCGTCATTGCCTCGGCATTGCGCCTCGGCGGCATCACCGGCTTCATCTCGCGCCCGGTGCTGCGCGGCTTCGCGCTGGGATTGGCGATCACCATCATCCTGCATCAGCTGCCGATTCTGGTCGGCACCTCCGTGCAGGGCTCCAATATCTTCAGCTATGCCGCCGCGCTGTTTGCGGCGATCCCGCAATGGAATCCGGTGAGCGTCGCGGTCGGTGTCGTAGCGCTCGCTGCTCTGCTGCTGGTCAAGCGCCTGCCAGGTATTCCCGGCGCCTTTCTGGTGCTGGCGGCCGGCATTCTCAGCTCCTTCGTCCTCGACCTGGCCGGCCACGGCGTCAAGCTTGTCGGGACGATCGAGGTCCTGCCGCAATGGCCCTCACTGCCCGATGCCGGCTGGGTGGCTTATTCGCGGCTGGCGCAGTTCACCGTGCCGCTGGTGCTCATTCTCTTTGCCGAATCCTGGGGAACGATGCGGGCCTTGGCGCTGCGCTATGGCGATACGCTGGCGGTCAATCGCGAGCTGGGGGCACTTGGCTTTGCCAATATCGCCAGCGCCGTCGTTCAGGGCATGCCGGTCGGCGCCGGTTTTTCCGCCGGTTTCGCTAGCGAGGCGGCGGGCGCGAAGACGCGCGCCACGGCGGTTTTTGCCGCGATCGGCCTTGCCATCCTGATTGCCTGCGCCGGGCCGCTGGTGGCGCGGTTGCCGGAGCCGGTGCTCGCCGCCGTGGTGATCGCGGCGCTGACGCATGCTCTCGACCCCAGCCCGATCCTGCGCCTGAGGCGGCTTCATCGCGATTTCTACGTTGCCCTCGGCGCCACGGCCGGCGTGCTGATTTTCGGCGTCCTCAACGGTATGCTACTGGCGATCGCACTGTCGCTGGCCGCGATGATGCATCGCCTGGCCTCGCCCTATATCGCCCGGCTCGGGCGGCTTGGAAGCAGCCACAATTTCGTTGACCTCAGCCGTCATCAGGAGGCGTCGGAAACGCCCGGCGTCGCCATCTGGCGCCCTGGCGAGCCGCTGTTTTTCGGTAATGCCGATACGATCTTCGGTGAGATCCTGTCGCGCAGCCGAGGAGAAGCGGGGATCAGGGCTGTCGTCCTCAGCCTCGAGGAGAGCTCCGACCTCGACAGCACCGCGCTCGATGCACTGATGGAATTCGATGGCGCCATGCGCGTCGCCGGCATCCGCCTGCAATTCGCCCGCGTCCACGACCGCGTCCGCGATTTGATGACAGCGGCCGGCATGGCTGATGTCGATGGTTGTTGCAGCTTCAGCGTCGACGATGCGATCGCGGCGGTTGGGCAGGCAGCAAAGAGCAGTGCGGCTCAGTCCGATAGCAGCCAGTAGCAAAGATGTTCGTGCCTGGCCTTGCCCTGCAGGCTGTTGACGAGCACGAAATCCCGGACGGTCCAGGTGACGGGCCTTTCGAGCATGACCTCCGGAATGAGATGGCCCTGATAGAGCAGCGTCATATGCGGCTCGAATTTTCCTCCATCGTCATTGGCGAATCCGGTGAGCTGCATGGCATCGTTCAACTCTCGATGGAGCGCCTTCAGCTCCGCATTTCCGTCCCTGTTCCAGAGAACCAGCGGGCGATTGTCGCCACCCCCGAAGCTGACCGCCCGGTCAAACTCCACCTGGAAGGATCGCCTCCTGACGGTCGATGCTGCCTGCATTGCCGCAAACGCCGCTTCCTCCGGCAGGCCGCGATAGGAGCCGATCCTATAAAGCGAGATATGAGACAGATCCGGGCGGCGCGGCTTTGCCGAAAAGCCATGTTGCAGGCGCAGATCGTTCGCCATGTCGACACTTGCCGAGGCTATGTCCGGGTCCGGCAGGATGGCGAAATAAAGGGCCTCCACATGCGTTGGATCGGCTTTGGATTTTCGCATCCGCGATCCCGCTCCGAGATTGAGCGAAAGCTGTCCGTTGTTTCTCATGGGATTGCTTCAAAGCCAAGCGGCCTTGCCTTGTCCTGTACGCGAAAATTCTGCGTATCCTAAGATCGCATAGTTGCAAAATCAAGAACAAAAGAGGAACATACGATCCATGCAAGAATCGGGTTGAACTTGGCCGTCCGAAGCACGATTCTCATGGCCAAGTGGAAACATGGAGCTTTTGCCATGAATGATGCACAGCAATATTATCTGATCTTCGAAACCGCGGGCGGCTTCTGCGGGATCACCTGGAACGATATCGGCGTTACGCGCTTTCAGTTGCCGACGAAAGACGCCGGCTCGACCGAGCGCCTTCTGTTACGGCGTTTATCGGATGCCCGGCTGGGCACCCCGACGCCGGATGTGGCCAACGCGGTCGCCGCCGTGAAGCGCTATTTTGCGGGCGAGCAAATCGACTTTTCCGGTGTCAAACTGGATCTCGGTGAACAGGATGCCTTCTTCAATCAGATCTACGCTGCGGCGCGTGAGATCGGATGGGGCCACACCACGACCTACGGCGCGCTGGCCAAGCAGCTCGGCGCGGGACCGGAAGCTGCCCGCGATGTCGGCCGGGCCATGGCGCGGAACCCGGTGGCGCTGATCATCCCCTGCCATCGGGTGCTTGCCGCCGGTGGCAAGATCGGCGGCTTCTCGGCGCCCGGCGGCTCGACCGCCAAGGCCCGCATGCTGGAACTCGAAGGCGTCCAGCTCGCGCCGCCGAAGCCCGTGCAGCAATCCCTGGGGTTTTAGGCGGATAGCCGTAAAATGTCCGCCGGGCAGAGTTCGGAGTGTGCTGCCGATCATATGCAATGGCCCCATTGGTCGGCAGACAATCAATGCCGAACGGCAACCGCGCGGACGGCCTCGGCGAAAGCCCGAGATGGGGTATGATCTTAATTTTCTTCGACTCTCTCTTGCGGTTTCTGCGGGCGCCATTGTAGGGAGTGGTATTGTCCCTCCCAGAATTTCTTCAAAATGACCGCAATTTCAGGCGTTTCCCAGACGCCACCCCATAAGCCTCTTTCAAAAAAGAAACATGGCGCGATCTTTCAGCTCC
The DNA here is from genome assembly GCF_000696095.1 of Rhizobium rhizogenes NBRC 13257. GTDB lineage: Bacteria > Pseudomonadota > Alphaproteobacteria > Rhizobiales > Rhizobiaceae > Rhizobium > Rhizobium rhizogenes. The sequence continues at coordinate 214,222 of NZ_BAYX01000008.1, forward strand.
TTCTTCGTCATATTGTCAGGGGAGCGGTGACAAGTACGCAGGATCCCGAGGAGTATTCGGCGTTTTCCCAAGGTATCTCCGGTGAGATGCCAAACGGTGGCGATGTCATACTTGCCGCCTGCAACGATAATTATTATCGGCTTTTTGCGGTCGACCTCATCCAATCGATCGAGCTGCTTGGAATTCCGCAGCGGTTGCACCTTCATCTTCTGGAGCCTTCCAAGGCTATTCTCGATGAGGCGACGCAGCTACGCGCCACGCTGAAGCATGTTCAGCTGACGTTTACCGTTGATTCCTGTGTTCTTGCCGACAGGCTCGCCTATCGGACCGTCTATTACACAGCGGCGCGGTTCCTGTTGGCGCCGATATTGCTGAATGAAGGCGTGGAGCGGCTTCTGATCATCGATGTCGATGCGGTGATGAACAAATCGCCATGGCAGTTTTTCAGCGACAAGGCAGCGTTTCGGAGCGGCGGTTTTATCTTCCGGCCTGAAAAGCGCAAGCACTGGTATCGTGTTCTCGCCTCAGCGGTCTTTTTCAACAACTCCGGTGGGTCCGTTCGGCTTGCGGAAACGCTCGCCCGCAGCCTGGCCCAAACTTTCAGATACAAACCCAAATATCACATCGACCAGATTCTACCCTATTAGATATGCAGCCTAGCGCGACGTCGCTTTTGGGATTTTTCGACCTTCGATATTCCGGAGGGCCTGATGAGCTATTCCTATGAAAGCGGTGCGGCCTTTTGGACGGTGAAGGGCAAATCCAACATCGATCAATTCGTAAACGAACGCGACAAGCTCCTTTCGGCCTCGTAGATCCAGCTGAAAGTCCGCATGGTCGGCAAAAGTGCTCTGGCGGAATGCGTGGAGCGCTTATCTCAGGGTCGTAGCGGCCTTCGAAGATCCCGGTCGGGCTAGATGCTGTTCCGTTCGCCAGGTTGCCCGATGCCGGCAATGCCGCCGATCTCTTGCGCAAGGAAATCGATCAGCAGCCGGACCCGGGCAATTCCCGCCCGCTCGGGAACGATCAGCATGCTGAGTGGAACCGGTGACAGTGCATAGTCCGGCAGAATTGCCACGAGCCGGCCGGTCGCCAGCAGATCGTCGACGAGCCAGTGATGGGTGGGGGCGATGCCGCGTCCTGCGACGAGGGCCTCGCGTGCCGCAAGTCCGTGGTCGACGCGGAATCGTCCGCCGAAAGGCACCATATGGCGCTTGCCATCAGGCCCTTGCAGGACGAGCGTATCGCTGCCCGCTATGTTCGACATTCGGATGCCCTCATGATCGCACAAGTCCTGCGGGACGACAGGTGTCCCCCGCGCCGCCAGATAGGCGGGTGCGGCGGCCAGCAGGCGCCGGCTTTGACCGAGGGCTCGCAGCTTCGTGGAACTGTCAGCGAGCGGACCGAGGCGCAACGCAATATCGACGCCTTCTTCGACAAGGTCGACGCGTTCGTCGGTAAGACTGAGATCGACCGCGATCTCGGGATAGCGGTCCTGAAAGGCGAAGATCATCCGGCTGATATGCAGGACGCCGAAGGCCGCCGTGCAGGATATGCGGATCGTGCCGGCCGGCGCGCCGCGCGTGCTGCGGGCCTCGTCGCCGGCCTGTTCGACAAGCCGCAGGATCTGGATGCTGTCGGCATAGTAGCGGCTGCCTTCGTCGGTCATAGTGACGCGCCGGGTGGTTCTCGATAGCAGGGGGACGCCGACGGCCTCCTCGAGCTCCCGCAGATGCCGGGTCACCGTCGACTGACCTATTCCGAGCTCGCGTGCCACCGCGGACAGGCTGCCGCGCTCCGCCACGCGGACGAAGGTTCGCATGCGCTCCAGCGTGACATCGGATTTATCCATTTTTCGGCATAGTTTTATCCATTGCCTAGATATAGCGGATCATTCTGGCGTTGACTACTTTGTGGGTCAATCTTCCATCACTCAAGGATCGCTGCCCCATGAAAGTTCTGCTTGTCTTCGCCCATCCCGAACCTCGCTCGCTCAACGGCGCGCTGCGCGACGTCGCCATCAAGGAGCTGGAAGCCCAGGGCCATGAGGTACGGGTGTCAGACCTCTATGCCGACGGCTGGAAATCCGAGATTGACCGCGCCGACTTCCCTTCGTTGGCGCCGGATGCACGTCTTATAGCGGTCGCTGCCTCCAAGAATGCCTTTGATGCCGACACGTTGACCGACGATGTCAAAGCCGAGATCGAGAAGCTCCTCTGGGCGGATACCCTGATCCTGCAATTCCCTCTCTGGTGGTTCTCCATGCCGGCCATCCTGAAGGGCTGGGTCGAGCGGGTCTTTGCTTATGGTTTCGCCTATGGCGTCGGCGAACATAGCGATAAGCGATGGGGGGATCGTTACGGGGAGGGCACCCTGGCGGGCAAGCGCGCGATGCTGATCGTCACCGCCGGCGGCTGGGAGGCGCATTACTCGCCGCGCGGGGTCAATGGGCCAATCGACGACCTGCTTTTCCCGATCAATCACGGCATCCTCTATTATCCCGGCTATGACGTGCTGCCGCCCTTCGTGACCTACAGCGTCGATCGTCTCGATGAAGCCGGCTTCGGGTCCGTTGCCGAAGGCCTGCGCGAGCGGATGCGGACGCTCGGCTCCACGCCGCCCATCCCCTATCGGCAACAGAATGGCGGCGATTATCTGATCCCGAGCATGCAGCTCCGCCCGGAGTTGGGCGAGACCGCTGCGACCGGCTTTGTCCTGCATTTGAAGGATGAGACGATGGCTGATTAGCCGGGGGGGCCGCTCTTCCCCGTGGTTTGTACGGTTTACTTCGGCATAACGATGCGAATAGGGCGGGTTCCGATCGGAGTACCGGTCGTGCGATCGATGGTGACAGGATCGATCTCCGTTCCGGTCTCGGCATCGAAGAACCGGGTGACACCGTCGGTGTTGCGGTGTTTTCGCCCCCAGGCGCCGATCGCGAACAAGACCGGCAGGAAATCCAAGCCCGCTTCGGTCAGCACGTACTCATCGCGCGGCGGGCGTTCCGAGTAGCGCCGCTTCTCCAGCAATCCATCCTCGGTTAGTGCCGCAAGCCGACGGGTGAGGATCGTAGGCGCGATGCTGAGGCTCTTGCGGAATTCATCGAAACGGGTGAGCCCGGCATGAGCGTCCCGCAGGATAAGCATGCTCCATGCATCCCCCACCAGAGCGAGGCTGCGGGCGATCAGGCATGGTTGGTCCGAAAGATTCTGCATGTTAGTATCTTTTTGATAGTGACTTAGTTTCGAAATGATAGTAACTTAGTTTTCATCGATGTTCCATGACAAAAATGAAAGCTGAGACAAATGAGCAATAAAGAACGCGGCGTCGCCCTGGTCACGGGCGCTTCCTCCGGCATCGGGCTGGCAACGGCGCGAGCACTGCGGCGCAATGGCTACCGGGTGTTCGGAACCAGCCGCAAGCCGATGGCCGATACCTCGGATGGCGTGATAATGCTGGTCTGCGACGTCACCGACGACAGGTCCGTGCAGAACGTGGTTGACGATGTCGTGAGCCGCGCGGGGCGGATCGACCTTCTCGTCAACAATGCCGGGATCGGGCTGCTCGGAGGTGCCGAGGAGTCCTCTGCCGCACAGGCAAAGGCCCTGTTCGACGTGAATGTCTTCGGCGTCGTGCGTCTGACGAATGCTGTGCTGCCCGTCATGAGACGCCAACGGAAGGGCAGAATCATCAACATGAGCTCCATTCTCGGGCTCATTCCCGCTCCCTTTAACGCTCTTTATGCATCGACCAAGCACGCGATCGAGGGCTATTCGGAATCGCTTGACCACGAAGTGCGGACGCAAGGTATACGCGTCGTGCTGGTAGAGCCCGGCATCACCCGCACGGCTTTCGAGGAGAATCTCACGCGACCGGATCAGCCGCTTTCCGTGTATGATACCGTTCGTGCCGATGCTGAGAAGCTGATGCGTGAGATCGTCGAGACGGGGGATGCGCCCGAGATCGTCGCCGACATGGTGGTCAAGGCGGCCAATGCGACGGCACCGAAAAGACGGTACACTGCAGGAAAGGTGGCAGGCCAGATCCGCTTCATCCGCCGCTTCCTGCCGGAGTCGTTTGTCGACAAGAATCTCCGGAAATTCAACAGGCTTCCCGCCTGAGCCGCTAGCGCCGCAATCCTAGGAAAAGAGAGTTGTTATCATGAAGGCATTTCTGATCGATCGCTATGCGAAAGGCGCCGCTCTGCGATTCGGTGAAGCACCCGAGCCCGAGTTGCTGGACAACGACGTCCTGATCCAGATCCATGCCACCAGCGTAAACCCGCTGGACGGCAAGATCAGGGACGGCGAGTTCAAGCTTATCCTGCCATACCGCCTGCCGCTGATCCTCGGCAATGATGCGGCGGGCGTCGTGGTCCGGGTCGGCTCCAGGGTCCGGCGCTTTAAGCCGGGCGACGAAGTCTATGCACGTCCGGCCAAGGACCGCATCGGCACCTTCGCGGAGTTCATCGCGATGAACGAGGCCGATGTGGCGGCAAAGCCGAAGTCCCTGACGATGGAAGAGGCGGCATCGATGCCGCTCGTCGCGCTGACCGCCTGGCAGGCGCTTGTCGAGCGGGCAAAGCTGAAGAAGGGGCAGAAGGTTCTGATCCATGCCGGCTCGGGCGGCGTCGGGGCGATCGCCATCCAACTCGCCAAGCATATCGGCGCGACCGTGGCGACGACCACGAGCACCGCCAATGTCGATCTCGTCAGAAGCCTCGGAGCGGATGTCGTCGTCGACTACAAGAAGGACGATTTCGAAAATGTCCTGCAGGGATATGATGTCGTGCTGAACAGTCTTGGCAAGGATACGCTGGAGAAATCACTGCGCGTTCTGAAGCCGGGTGGTAAGCTCATCTCGATCTCCGGTCCGCCGGATCCGGAGTTTGCCAGAGAAAACGGTTCCGGCTGGCTGCTTCGGCAGGTCATGGGCGCCTTAAGCTTCGGCATCCGCAGGAAATCGAAACGTCATGGCGTCAGCTATTCGTTCCTCTTCATGAAGCCGAGTGGTGAACAGCTCGGGCAGATCGCAGCGCTGATCGAGACGGGAGCCATACGTCCCGTCATCGATCGGGTTTTCCCGTTCGAAAAGACCAATGAGGCGCTGGCTTACGTCGAGACCGGTCGCGCCAAGGGCAAGGTCGTGATCGCGGTGAAGTGAAGCGCGCAGGAACCGTCAGCCCCGCGAGCCGGCCGCGCGGGGCAGTCTCTTACGCTCTTCATTCCCGGCTACTCAATAAGGGCAGCCGCCCGATCGACCGCCAATTTCACCTCGCGATAATGTTCCGTCAATCTCGTGAGATCAAAGGCCCTGTTGAGTCCGCTCGGATTTGGAAGCACCCAGACCGAAGCGCCCGCAAATTCGTTGGGTTGCCTACCCCACTCGATATGCGCTCGAAGGCTGATCGCCGCATAGGCCGCCTTGCCTAGAAACGCCAGATTGCCGGGTGCAAGCTTTCTGATCTTGTCTTCCAGCGCTGGAGCTGCGGTGATGTAATCGCGCTTCGTAAGCTCGCTGGCGCTTTTCGTGGGACGCGAGACCGCCGATGTCAGGCCCAGGCCATATCTCAGCATCTCGCGTTCTTCCTCCGCCCGCAGCAGGCGGGGCGTAAATCCGGCGAGATGCAGGACACGCCAGAAGCGGTTGCTTCGGTTCGAGAAGTTGTGGCCATCACGATGGGCTGTGAGAGCAGGGTTCAAGCCGCAGAAGACCACGGAAAGGCGAGGGGCAAGAATCTCCGCTAGTCCGCTCGCCCGCGCTGCGATTTCGGCTTGGTCATCCATGTATGGCATTACCTTCGTATCAAACGTCCCTGGGGAGGCAAGGGCGCCTCCCGTGTTCTTCGGTGCTAGATTATTGGCGTAAATCAGCCATCTCGTATAGCGGCCGGATTTCGATTTCGCTCGGTCCCGGCATGGGATTGGGGCAGCGCTTCACCCAGGCGACCGCCTCCTCCATATCCTTGACGTCCCAGAGCCAGAAGCCGGCGACCAACTCGCGGGTCTCTGTGAAAGGTCCGTCGATGACCGTCCGACCCGGACCATCGAAGGCGATACGCTTGCCATGCGACGAGGGCTTGAGGCCGTCGGCGGCAACCAGGATGCCGGCATCGCGAAGCTCGTCGTTAAATCTGCCCATCGCCGCCATCATCTCCATGGTCTCGGGCGTGGGGAAAAACCCCTTTTCGCTGTCTTCGGTAGCCTTCACCAAAACCATAACACGCATCGTCCGTCTCCTTGTTTGAACCGGCCTCGTCGGCCTGATATCGGAACGACGAATGGCGTTTTCGGAAACCGACAGTGTCTCGCGAATTTTTCGCGATCTCGGCCTCTATCGACGCTGTGCACCGGTGTGAGCATCGATGGCCGCAATGATTTCATCCCAATCCTCGGGATGAATTTCATGGCCGCCGCCCTCGAGACGAAGAAGCTTCGCGCCTTCGATGGTTTCCGCCAGCAATTCGCCATGCTCGACCGGGAAGATCGGGTCCGCCGTACCGTGGATGATGAGAAGAGGCGCGGCCAACTCGCTGAGCTTGTTCTTCCACGCTTCCCCGCCCTTCAGCATGAAATGATTGGTCGCACTGACGAAATTTTGAGCGCGCTTGACGTCGCGCTCGACAAGATTGCGGGCACCTGCCTCATCATAGGGGTGTGCCGTGCCGGCAATCATCCGCGTATCCTTGACGATGAAATCGATGACCTGAGCGTTGTCGGTCCAATCGATGCTCTCGCCTGCCGCTGCGTGCTCCATGTAGCTATCGCTGGTCTGCGGTAGAGCAGAGGTGTCGATGCCGATCGGCGTGGTGGAGATCAACGTCAGCGTTCTCACCCGCGCTGGATGGGCAAGGGTTGCGATCTGCGCGATCATCCCGCCCAGCGACATGGCGACCAGATGGGCGCTGCCGATGCCGTAGGCGTCGAGCACATGCACTGCGTCTTCGGCCATGTCGTCCATCGTATAGGGAGAGCTGCCCGGCTCATAGAAGGTCGAAAGGCCGGTGTCGCGATTGTCATAGCGGATGACATAGCGGCCCTGGGCGGCGAGCCGCCGGCAAAACGCCTCGGGCCACCACAGCATTGAAGCCATGGCTCCCATCATAAGCAGAGTGGGTTGATCGGTCGGGTCGCCAAAAACCTGCGTGGCAATCTCCACACCGTCAGCCATGATGATTCGTTCACTCATTTCGGTTGCTCCTCCCCTTGCAGAATATCTGATTGCATTTCGCAACTGGTTTTGTCATCCCATAACCGATCTTGATATGCAACCGGTTTCCCAAGGGGTCGATAGGAACGATAATCGTTGAGGTTGCCCCATCAACCAAGTGACCGAGACAGAACCAAGCGAGGGTGGAGATGTTGAATCGTGCTGACTTCTATGACGCGGAATTAAAACGGCACAACGGTCATTTGCGCGCCGCCGCCAGCGTTGGAGTACGTGATCGCGTGCTCGATATCGGTTGCGGGGCGGGACAATCGACGCGTGAGGCTGCCCGTATCGCGGTGGAAGGCGACGCGATCGGCGTGGATACGTCCTCGGAGATGCTTGAGGTTGCGCGACGGCGCTCCAAAGAAGCGGGCTTGCAAAATATTGCGTTTGAAGAGGGTGATGCCCAGCATCACGCATTTCCTGCTGCCAGCTTCGATCTCTGCATCAGCCGGTTCGGCGTGATGTTCTTTGCCGATCCGGCGGCGGCGTTTGCCAATATCGCCCGCGCGCTGCGTCCGGGCGCGCGCCTTGCATGGATGGTGTGGCAGAGCCAGGCGCGCAACGAGTGGTCTGGTGCCATTCGGCGAGCCCTGGCCCCGGAAACCGCAGTTTCCGCAAATGCCCTCACACCGTTCTCACTCGGCGATCCCACCATCGCCACAGAACTTCTGAGCACGGCCGGCTTTGTTTCGATCGATTTTATCGACGTGCGGGAACCGGTCTTCTATGGCTCCAACGTCGATGCGGCGTTTGATGCGCTCATCAATCTCTATCTTGTGAAGGATGCGCTTTCGCGAACCGAGGAAGCGCCTGACAAGGCATTGCAGCGGCTGCGCGATCTACTGGGCGCGCATATGACCACGGAGGGTGTACTCTTTGACTCGCGTGCATGGATTATCACCGCTCGGAGGGGATAGGGTGGTTGACATTGGATGCTCGGATGAGCCAGCCTCCCGTTCCCACCCGATTACTTGGATGTGCTCTAACGCTTTGTTATTATCGTGCTTTGGAACCAATGACGCGCGAAACTGTTCATATATAACTTTGATACGACGCTGACGTCGTGCCCGGCCGGCTGGGTTAAGCGGCGCTCTAGAGGAATAGCTCATCATGAAGATCTCGTCCGGATTTCGTTCAGTCACGGTTGCCGCCATCGCTGCCGTGGGAATTGGCTTTGCCAGTGCCGCGCATGCCGACAGCGGCACGATCCGTTTCGCCGTTTACAAGGCGGCCTTCTTCGTCGGTGGCTCCGGAGGCGAGGGCACGTTGACCTTCCACGGTCGCAAATATCCGGTCTCGATCGGCGGCATCTCGGGCGGCCTCGCTTTCGGGGCCTCCAAGACCTATTTCCAAGGCACGGTGCGCCACATTCGCCGCGCCCAGGATGTGTCGGGGATCTATGGTGCAGCGGGTGGCGGCGGCGCAGTCGGCAAAGGGGCTCAGATGATCGTCATGACCAATGACAAGGGCGCCCAGCTCGAACTCACAGGTAGGCAGGTAGGTCTGCAGATCAACGCCGATATCAGCGGTCTGAGCATCACGGTGAAGTAAGGGCGCCACACCCTTCGTTCTTCCTCGGATAGGCCCGATTTGCTGAATTTGGCGATTGGGCACGTCCGGGAAAGGTGTCCGGAGAATGCCCTTCGCCCCGGTTGCGATACGGCGCAACATTCGCGGATTGAACGACGTCGCTTCAAGCGATCGCGGCTCGGCTTGCGACCGGATTACGGCAGGCGCCGCCAGCGGCCTGCCGGGCGTCAGTCGCGCGATATGGACAGCCCTGCGAGAAGCGGAGCGTATGCGGCGAGCCTGCGGAATACGAACTCCGTGAAGAGCCGCACGCGCTTCGTCTTACGTGTCTCTCCCTGCGTGAGAAGCCAGAGCGTTCCATGCATGTGCAGGTCGGTGCCCGGCACCCTCACCAGGAGGGGGTCGGCATCTCCGACGAAGCACGGCAGTGTCGTCATCCCGAGCCCTTGCCGTACTGCAACGATTTGCGCCTCGCCGTCCGTGGTCCTGAACGGAACCCCTGTGGTACGAACCTCGCCCTCGCTGGCCCAATCCGGAATTCCATGAATGCTTATGACGATCCACCGGACGGGATCCGGCGCACCCGCATGCCATGCGGCCAGCCGATCGCGAGACATGTAGACGCCGCTGAAGAGCTCCGGTCCCTTCAGGCCGTGAAGATTGAGCGGCAGGGTTTTGCGGTCGTAGACGACGCGGATCGCGACATCGGCCTCTCGGTTGGTCAGATTTGCCAGCTCGCCGGACGACACGATGTCCATCTCGATGTCCGGATGCAGACGCGCGAAATCGGCAAGATCCGGCATGAGCAGATGTGTCGCAAGGGTCGGAGCCAACGTCACCCGCAAAAGTCCGCGCACGCTTTGGTCGCGGCCGAAGACACGCGTCTCCAGCTGGTGCGACGACGCTTCCATCTGGTTCGCGAGCTCGAGGACCTCCTCGCCCGCGGCCGTCAGGCGGTAGCCCGATGGCAGCTTTTCGAACATCTGCGCTGCGAGGCGTTCCTCGAGCTGAGCGATGCGTCGCAGCACGGTCGAGTGATACACCCCAAGGCCCTCGGCGGCAGCCCGCACTGAGCCTCCGCGCGCCACGGCAAGAAAGTAGCGAATGTCATCCCAGTCGATCATGGTGCAATCCGGCACCACGCGGTGCGCCTTCCAAAGCTCGTATCCAACGCATCGTACAGCAGTACGGGCGGTCATCATAGCTTATGCCGACGAGCGCGGCTCGATTCCGAACGGCGGACACCGATCGTCGCGGCAGGCACCAGTCGTCCAACCGGATCAATTTTGCACCACCGATGTGCGCGCTTCCGCACTCAACAACTGACGCCGGCGGACCCATTTCGAGGTCCTCGGAGGCAGATATTGTCCCGACACCACGAAAGGAGAAATCATGGGAAAGCTTGAGGGTAAGGTTGCAGTCATCACGGGTGGATCGAGCGGCATGGCGCTGGCGAGCGCCAAGCGGTTCGTTGAAGAAGGCGCCTATGTCTTCATCACGGGCCGGAAACAGGAGGCGCTGGACGAGGCCGTCAAGTTGATCGGCCGGAACGTGACCGGCGTGCGAGGCGACGCGGCCAATCTCGACGACCTCGACCGTCTGTTCGACACGGTCAAGCGGGAAAAGGGCAAGATCGACATCCTGTACGCGAGCGCCGGCATGGGCGAAGCCGTCCCTCTGGGCGAGATTACCGAGCAGCATTTCGATGCGGCCTTCGGCCTGAATGCGCGCGGCACCCTGTTTACGGTTCAGAAGGCGTTGCCGCTGTTCAACGATGGCGGATCGATTTTCATGACCGGGTCGGTTGCTTCGATCAAAGGTTTTCCGGGTTACAGCGTGTATGCGGCAAGCAAGGCGACGTTGCACGCATTCGCACGCGGGTGGCTCAACGAACTGAAGGGCAGGAATATCCGGGTGAACGTGCTGCACCCGGGGCCGATCGCCACGCCGATGCAGGACCAAGTCCTCACCGAGGAGGCGAAGCAGATGTTCGAATCTCTGATCCCGCGGGGAAAGATGGGTCGTCCTGAGGAAATTGCGGCGGCCGCGCTGTTTCTTGCTTCAGACGATTCGAGCTTCGTGAATGGGGTGGAGTTGTCTGTCGACGGCGGCTTCTCGGCCATCTGAACTCGCGCCGGAGCGCCACACAACGAAACGGATAATCCGGCGCTGCTGAAGGCCGGGGAATCAATATCAACACGGATTGGAGAAGTATCATGAGCTATGCGATTGTAGGATTCGGGAGGATAGGCCAGGCCCTTGCCCAGGCCTTCGCCCGTAACAACATCGAGGTGGCCGTCGCGAGCCGCCGGCCGGCCGAGGTGTTGGCGCCGCAGGCTCGGGCGATTGGACCCAAGGTCGTCGCAAAGTCGCTGCGGGATGCACTCGAGGCTGACACGATCATCTTGGCGGTCCCGTTCGGGGAGTATCGCGAGGTTGCGAAGGCCCTGCCGAGCTGGAAAGGCAAGACGGTCATCGACGCGATGAACGCGTTTCCAGTCCCTGAAGAGCTGGACGGCCTCCCGTCCTCCGCCTTCGTTGCGGAGGCGTTCACGGGCGCCAAGCTCGTGAAAGGTTTCAATCACTTGATCGCAGCCACCCTGGCTACCGATCCGGTCGTCGAGGGCGGCCACCGGGTCGTCTTTCTGTCGAGCGACGACCAGGACGCGATCGCTCCCGTGGCGGCCTTGGCCAAACAACTCGGCTTCGCACCCGTCGAGCTGGGAAAGTTCGACGAGGGTGGCGCGCTGGTGCACGCACGCGGCCGCACTTGGGGCCAGCTCATCTTCCAGGATTTGTTCAAGAAGGAGCAGTAATCGATCGACAACCGTGTGATCGACGCCGAGAACCGGTCGCGCGCTAGCTTCTTCGAGCAGCGCGCGACCGAATATTTGAAGGCCACAAAGTCGCGAAGGTTGGGGTCGGCCTGACGGCGCCGTTCGAAGAGCGGGGAGACGCCCGACAGAGCGGTAGATCTGCGGGTCGCCTAGAATCTTTCGACTGCTATCGATGGCCTAGGATTCGCTCGAGTGTCCTCTGCTATCCGATACTACTCCGCGGTACTCCCCTTCACTCCCACTCGATCGTGCCCGGCGGCTTCGATGTCACGTCATAAACGACGCGGTTGATGCCGCGGACTTCGTTGATGATGCGGGTCGCGGCGCGGCCGAGGAATTCCATGTCGTAGTGGTAGAAGTCGGCGGTCATGCCGTCGACGGAGGTGACGGCGCGCAGTGCGCAGACGAATTCGTAGGTGCGGCCGTCGCCCATGACGCCGACGGTCTGGACCGGCAGCAGCACGGCGAAGGCCTGCCAGATGGCGTCGTAGAGGCCGGCCTTGCGAATTTCGTCGAGATAGATGGCGTCGGCTTCGCGCAGGATCTCCAGCTTCTCGCGGGTGATGCCGCCCGGGCAGCGGATGGCAAGACCCGGACCTGGGAAGGGATGGCGGCCGATGAAGCTGTCGGGCAGGCCGAGCTCCTTGCCGAGCGCGCGCACCTCGTCCTTGAAAAGTTCACGCAGCGGCTCGACGAGCTGCATGTTCATGCGCTCCGGCAGGCCGCCGACATTGTGGTGCGACTTGATGGTGACCGAGGGACCGCCGGTGAAGGAAACGCTTTCGATGACGTCGGGATAGAGCGTGCCCTGGCCGAGGAAATCGGCGCCGCCGAGCTTCTTGGCTTCCTCTTCGAAGGTCTCGATGAACAGACGTCCGATGATCTTGCGCTTGGTCTCGGGGTCGCTGACGCCCTCCAGCTCGCCGATGAAGCGCTCGGAAGCGTCGACATGCAGCAGATGCAGATTGTAGTGCTCACTGAACATGGCGACGACATTGGCCGCCTCGTCCTTGCGCATCAGGCCATGGTCGACGAGGATGCAGGTAAGCTGGTCGCCGACCGCCTCGTGGATCAGGAGGGCCGCGACGGAGGAATCGACGCCGCCGGAGAGCGCGCAGATGACGCGCTTGTCGCCGACCTGATCACGGATCGCCTGCACCGCCTTGGCGCGATAGGCCGACATCGACCAGTCGCCCTTGATCCCTGCGATATTGTGAATGAAGTTGCCGATTAGCTTGGCGCCGTCGGGCGTATGCACCACTTCCGGATGGAACTGCACGCCGTAATATTTGCGCTTCTCGTCGGCGATGAAGGCATAGGGGGCGTTCGAGGACGTGGCGACGACTTCGAAACCGTCTGGCAGCGCGGTGACGCGGTCGCCATGGCTCATCCACACCTGATGACGCGAACCGGAGGACCACAGGCCCTCGAACAGCGCGCAATCCTTGTTGACGTCGAGGAAGGCGCGGCCGAATTCGCGGTGATGGCCGCTTTCGACCTTGCCGCCGAGCTGCATGCACATGGTCTGCTGGCCGTAGCAGATACCGAAGACCGGCACGCCGCTGTCGAAGATGATCTGCGGCGCTCTAGGCGAGCCTTCGTCCACGGTCGAGGCCGGGCTGCCGGAGAGGATCACGGCCTTTGGCTGCAGCCGCTTGAAGCCGGCGTCGGCGGATTGGAAGGGGACGATCTCGCAATAGACGCCCGCTTCGCGCACGCGCCGTGCGATGAGCTGCGTTACCTGGCTGCCAAAATCGACGATGAGAACGGTATCGGGCTGTGCTGTCTGGGTCATGGCGAGCCTTTAATGAAAAGCGCTTTCGCTGGCAATCGGGCAAATCGCGGCGGAGCCGAATTTATTGTCCCGATTGTCCTCAATTCTAGCGGTTTCCGGTCCTTTAGAACCAGAATACGCCGTCTTCAAGGGCGGTGAACAGCCCGTCGACGGCATTGGAAAGCTTGCGGTCGATGATATGCAGATATTCCGTCCAGTCGGAAATATGCTGCAGATCGACCTTTCCGTCGGAAATGCCGCGCAGCCCGATCAGCGGTCGGCCAAAGGCCTGGCAGGCCCGCAGCACCGCATAGGTCTCCATCTCCACCATGTCGGCAGCAATCCGGCCATAGGCCTCCGCGCCGGAAATGATGTTGCCGCCGGTCGAAAGGCTGGCCTCCGGAACGCCGGGAATGCGTAAAGGCAATTCTATGGTGGCGGGCAGGTCGAGGAAGGGCGTGCGGCCCTTCTCGAAACCAAGCGGCGAGGCATCCATGTCGCGATAAGACACGGAGGTGGCCTGATAGACTTCCGTCTGTTCCAGCCTGGCGGAACCGGCCGATCCCAGCGATACCACGAGGTCGGGAAGGTCGTCCTGCGCTTCGAGCCGTGCAAGCGTGCGTGTCAGGACAACCGCTGCCTCGACCGGGCCGACGCCGGTGATCAGCGGTTCGAAGCGGGACCGCAAGAAGGGGCCATATTCGGCTTCGGCCGCCATCACGAACAGGATGGATTTTCCCGATACGCGCTTCAGTTCGAATGTCATCCGGTAATTCCCTCTCGGCCCCGTATGACCATCATTGTCCCGGTCATGGAGGCAATCAGCTTGGCAGGTCCATCGCCGATGGCATAGCCACGCCCGTCGGCAACGATGATGGTATTGCCCGGCTTGGTCACTTCGCCACGAAACAGAAAGCGCTCTCCGCGTCCCGGCGACATCAGATTGACCTTGAATTCGATGGTGAGGATCGAGGCTGTGGGGTCGATGAGGCTATAGGCCGCGAAACCGCAGGCCGAATCCAGCGCCGCCGAGATGATGCCGGCATGCAGGATGCCGTGCTGCTGCGTCAGCTTGACGTCGAATGGCAGCTCGATCTCGACCATGCCATGTTCGACGCGCGTCAGTTCCGCGCCGATCGTCGCCATCGCCGCCTGCCGCTCGAAACTCGTCCTGATGCGCGCCCTGTAGTCGCCGCTGTTTTCCCCGGTCATGCTGTTCCCTTTCGCGGGTGCGAAATTGGCATGGCGGCGCCGTTTGGACAAGGCTTATGCGGCGGAAATCGACCTCGGGGAAATGATGCAGCCGCGACATTGTTTTTCCATGATGCGCGGTTTTCAGTATGTTCAGCAAGAGATTCGAGATGGAGCTTAAATGGCGACGATCCTGCAATCGACCAAAGCCTATGAAAGCTGGATGCGGGCACAGCTCGGCGCCGATCTGGTGGTGGCCGATCTCGAGAAGAAGTACAAGAAGATGAAGAGTGGCGGCTTCGTCTTCCTGCGCGCCACCTATTGGCGCTGGGCCGAGACCATCTTCGACATCTGCCCCGACCTTGCGGATGCGCCGCAAGTACTGGCGATCGGCGACACACATCTGGAAAATTTCGGCACCTGGCGCGACGAGGAGGGGCGACTGGTCTGGGGCGTCAACGATTTCGACGATGCCGCGACCATGCCGTATATGCTCGACCTGGTGCGGCTGGCGGCGAGCGCGATCCTGGCGCGCGGCGATGACGGCCCGACGCCGCGTGTCATCGCCGATGCGATTCTGGGCGGCTATCGGCGCGGCCTGCAGAAGCCCTCGGCGGTTATTCTGGAGCGTGACTACAAATGGTTGCGCAACGCGGTGATCCTGTCGAACGCCGAGCGCAAGGCATTCTGGGATAAGTTTCGTGACCTGCCGCCGACGGCCAAACCGGTGCCGGAGCCTTATCTCGATGCTCTGCGACGGTCGCTGCCGGACCCGACACTGACCTTCGTCCCCAAACCGCGCACCGCCGGCACGGGCAGCCTCGGCCGCCCGCGTTTCGTCGCCGATGTCGAATGGCGCGGCGGGCCGGTGCTGCGTGAGGTCAAGGCGCTTGCCCAATCCGCCTGGTCGCTGCGGCATAATCCATCGGACACGGCAATCCATACGGGCGTCATCGCCGCCGGCCGGACGCGTTCTCCCGATCCGCGTTATCAAGTAAAGGGCAAACTATTGGTTCGCCGCCTGTCGCCGAACAGCCGAAAGATCGAAGTCTTGGGCGATGCGCAGATCCTGCTGTCGTCCGATATGCTCGACCTGATGGGCTTCGAGATCGCCAATTGCCAGGCCGACAACGCCTCGCACATTCCGGGGGTCTTGGCCGATCTCGACAAGCGCGGTGGCGATTGGCTGAGGATCTCAGCCAAGGCGGCGGCTACGGCGATTAGCGCGGAGCAGGCGGAGTTTGCCAAGCGGTGGTGAAGTGGATGCGGGGCCAACGTCGCATGCCTCAGCCACGCCCGATCCGCACAATATGCTGGTCCCAGGCCACATCGCTGCGCTGCCCCAGAAACTCGCCGCGATAGGACGACACCGCGAACCCATGTTCTGCCGGCGCGATCCCCGCCGCATCCGCTACGCTCTCGACCTTCAGCACCGCCCCGGTCTTCGCGTCCAGCGTCACGGAGGTGCCTTCGACCGGCGATGTCACGCCGACGAGGTTGTCGGCGCGGTTGACGGCGATGGCGCCGACATAGTTGCCGAGCGCGCGGGTGGTGTCTTCTGGCAGGGGGACGAAGGTCAGATCCTCGCCCTTGGCGAAATGGCCGACGAGCGGCGGCAGGTCGTTGCGGCGGCCTTCGTACTGGCAGGCGAACCAGATGCGGCCGGTGGCGTCGATATCGACGTGCCGGGTGGAGACCTGGGCGTATTGTGGCGGCAGGGCATGCTTTTCGATCAGCCGGCCCGTTGCCGCGTCGATCAGCGTCAGCGACGGCTCCATGTGGTCGAGATTGAGCTTGGTGCGCCCGAAATCCGGATGCGTCTCGATACCGCCATTGGCGACGATCAGCAGCTTGCCGTCGTCCGAAACGGTCATGTCGTGCGGCCCGGTGCCGTAGGTCTCGTATTCGCCGATGCGGGTAAAGCGGTTGCGGGCGTCGTAGATGCCGATCATGCCCTTGTTGGCGTCGAAATCGTTCTCGCTGGCATAGAGCAGCTTACCGTCAGGCGAAAACGTGCCGTGACCGTAGAAATGCCGACCCTCGCGCGCGGTGATGACGATAGGCTCGCCCTTGGTCCAGGGATCGAAGATCATCGCATAGGTGCCGGGCCGGCGGGCAAAGGCGACGGTCTTGCCGGTCGCCTTCGAAAAGGCCATGCCGTGGGCGCGGGCGGGCAGGGCTATCAGGTCGATAATCTTACCGCGTTCGGTGACTGTCGCGACGGCAAAGGAGCCGTCAGCGGCGCGCATGCCGGAGGCGTAGACCGCGTCGGCCCGCTCCAGCGCCATCAGCGCGCCGGGTTTCAGGGCTGCCAGAAAGGTCAGCCCCGCCGCCTTGACGAAGGCCCTGCGGTCGATCAGCGCGCTCCGCATCGCCGTCAGTCTCCGTCGGCGAAGGAGAAGCCGGCGGAAAGGCCGATCGCGCCGCCGTAGTTGTCGCTGAAGCCGGTGGTGAGGTCGCGGGTGTCGGCAAGCAGTCTGTCGATCTTGGCACGGTCGGCGTCGCTTGCGATCGCCGCGTCGATATCGGGATTGATCGTCGGTGCGGTGGCGATCAGCTTGTCGAGAAGCGCGTCGATCTTGCCGGCCATGTCGCGCTTGTCGGCGGGCAGGAGGTCGGCCATCCCAGCCTTTTCCCAGAGCGCCTTCAGCCCTTCGAGATTGGCGATGAGCGAGGTCCAGGTGTTGCCGGAGCGCCAGTAGATCGCCATTTTCGGCCGCGCTGCCGCCGGATCGCCCTTGTAGAAGGTTTCCAGCCGCTGGTCGCGCACGTTGCCGGCACCATGAACGAGGATGCCGAGCAGCGCCGTCACCGCCTCCTTGTTGTCCATGAATTCTTCGCTGTCCTTGCCGGGGTTCTTCCAGGACTTCTGCACGCCGTTCGGATCATCCCATTCGTCGGCGATTTCCTTGGAGACATTCTCGATATTGCCGGCAATGGCAGCGCCATAGCGGCAACGGAAGCCCTGCTTCTCGGAGCTGAGAACGCTGGAGCCGTTGCCATAGAGCACATATTCCAGCGCCGTCATGCTCATCAGCGCCACGCTCTTGCCGGCGACGGCCTCGACGGTGGTGTCGTGCTCGTCGGCCTTGGCGATCAGCGCCTGTACCTGCTTCAAACCAACGCCCTTGCGGTCGGGGTAGAAGAGGATGTGCTCGAAGCGGTTCTTTTCGATGATCGGCCCGGTCTGCACGATCTCGATGCGCGACCAGCTCTTTACCGTATCGCCGAAGGCGGAGTGGGCAGCGGAAAGGCTTGCCGCGGACGGATCGGCGCAAAGCGCCTTCATTGCGGTCGTCAGCTTCGAGGCGCTGTCATGAACGGCGCGGTAACCGGGGCGGATGACGTCGTCGATTGCCTTCTGCATCACTCCCGGCACGGCCGCCTCGTTCAGGCCGGCGCCGTTGGTCGTTGCCTCCTGGGCGCCGGCAGGCAGTGCCGTGAGGCTAAGAAGGAGGCTTGCGGCAAGCGGCTTGGCAAGGGATGTCCAGGGGCGCATCAGAGAGACTCCAGAAAGTTGATGAGGGCTTGCCTGTCGTCCGGCGGCAGGTTTGTGAAGGTATTGCGGGCTTTCTCCGCCTCTCCCCCATGCCAGAGGATGGCTTCGGTCAATGTGTGGGCGCGGCCGTCGTGCAGGTAGGCTTGCCGACCGCTCACCGTCTGCGTCAGGCCTATACCCCAGAGTGGTGGCGTGCGCCAATCGCGGCCGGATGCCACACCCACCGGCTGGCCGTCCGAGAGGCCGTCGCCCATGTCGTGCAGCAGGAAATCGGAATAGGGCCAGATCAGCTGGAAGGCTTGAGCCTTGTCCTTGCCGTCGCTGCCCTTGAGATCGTCGCGCGTGACGAATTTCGGCGTATGGCAGGCGGGACAACCGGATTGATAGAACATGTCCTTGCCGCGCAGCACATCGGGAAAGCTCGCCTTGCGGCGGGCGGGCACGGCGAGGTTTTCCGAGTAGAAGGTGACGAGATCGAGGATCGGCCCCGGAGCCTCCGTATCGCCGAGGCGCTTCTGCACGCCGGTCGGCATGGAGAGGCATTTCGGCTGCTTGACCGTGCAATCGCCATAGGGATCCGGCCGGTCGGGGGTGGAAATGCCGATATCGGCGGAGAACGCGCTGGCCACCTGATCGCGCACGCTCGCATTCTGCGCTTTCCAGCCGAAGCGGCCGAGCGCAAGTTCGCCGGTACGATGATCACGGACGATGGCGGCGCGGCCGCGAATGCCGTCGCCGTCTTTGTCATCCGGATCGGCATGGGCGAGGATATCGGCTTCCGGAATGGATTCGATGAGACCAAGGCCGATCATCGGCGGCGCGATGCGTGCCGAGAGCGTCGTCGTCTCGCCGAGGGGGCCATAGGCAAGGTCGGCCAAGGCATAATGCGGCTTGCGCAGAGTAATGATCTCGCCGCCCGAAAGCGTCACCGTCTCCTCGGAATAGCTGACGGCCACCTTGCCCTCGGCGGCAAGGCCCGGCACGGCGAGATCCTGCAATTGCGCGCCATAGGTAGCGTCGGGGAAGTTGATCGCCTTGAACTCCCGAAGCGCCTGTTCCTCCTCCGGCGTGATCGCCGGCCGTGCCAGGCGCAGCACCATCGATGTGGCGGCGGTTCCCGCCGCATCAGGCGGATGGCCGCGACCGTCGCGGATGTGACAGCTCTGGCAGGAACGGGCGTTGAACAGCGGGCCTAGCCCGTCTGAGGCTTGCGTGGAGGAGGGGGCGGAAACCCAAAGCTTGCGGAAAAGCGCATTGCCGAGATGGAAATTCTCTTCGCGCTCGAGGCCAAGATTGGCCGAGGGCTGCGAGAAGATATCGCGGCTGACAGGAGCGATCGTCGTGGTCGCGCCGCTCTCCATCGCCTCATAGGGCTCGGCTTTGGAGAAATCCGCAGTCGGCCGGGTAATGTCCTGCACCCGCTTTAGCTGTTCGGGGGAAAGATCGGTGCGGACGGACGGAAAATTCAGAATCTCCGCTGCGGCCAGGGTGATGGAAAAAACCAAAAAACCCGCGACGAAGGCGGGCAGGAGGGCGCGGCGAGCCGGAATGCGGGTCATATGTGTCGGAGCGGCAGCGCTTGAGACGCTGCCGCTCTCCCTTACTTACTTCTTGAAGACAGCGTTAGGATTATCCAGGCTGTCCGAGCCTTCAAGCTTGATCGTGCCGAGATCGAGAGCGGCGACGACGCGCTGAATGCTCTTCGTCTGGTCGAGCAGGCCGTCGATCGCCTTCTGTACGGTGGCGTTGCCGACCGTGTTGCCTTCGCCGATCATCTGGTCGTACTTCTCGACCGTTTCGCCGCGATGAACCATCGCCTTCATGGCATCGAGCGTGGCGTTGAGCTTGGTTTCGACTTCCTTGTCGAGCGCCTTGTCCTTGGCGGCGACCAGGTCGTGCAGCGACGGACCCTTCAGCTTCTTGCCGTCGATGCGCGTATAGTTGCCGTTATAGGCGGCAGCGATACCGATGGCGTCGTTGTTGTGCGAGTTGTAGGTGTTATCCGAGAAGCAATCATGCTCTTCTTCCGGATCATGCAGCAGCAGGCCGAGCTTCATGCGCTCGCCGGCGAGTTCGCCGTAGGAGAGCGAGCCCATGCCGGTCAGGATGGCGGCAAGGCCAGCCTTCGGATCGGCTTCGACATGCTTGGTGGCTTCGCCATCCGGCGTCCACTTTTCGGTCATTTCCTGCAGGTCGGAGACGAGCAGGGTGGAGGCTGACTTCAGATATTCGGCGCGGCGGTCGCAATTGCCGTGCGTGCAATTCTTCAGGTCGTAGTCGGTGGCGGGACGTTCGCCAGCGCCGGGACCGGTGCCGTGCAGGTCCTGACCCCAGAGCAGGAATTCGATGGCGTGATAACCGGTCGCGACATTGGCTTCGACGCCGCCGGCCTGATGCAGCGTGCCCGAGAGGAATTCCGGCGTCAGATGCGAGGTGTCGACATCCTTGCCGTTGATCTTGATCGTCTTGTTGGCAATGACATTGGCGACATAGAGCGAATTCTCGTCGCTCTCGGTGCCGTAGGAGGCGTCGACATAATCGATCAGGCCTTCATCCAGCGGCCAGGAGTTTACCTTGCCTTCCCAGTCGTCGACGATCGGATTGCCGAAGCGGTAAACTTCCGACTGCTGATAGGGAACACGCGCCTTGATCCAGGCGGCCTGGGCAGCCTTCAGCGTCTTGTCGCTGGGATTGGCAAGCAGGGCATCGATGGCCTTGTCGAGCGCCTTGGCTGTGATCAGCGAGTCCTCATATTTAGCATGCGCGACTTCGGCATAGTGCTTGATGATGGCGGCCGGCTCAGGAGCCTTGGCGAGCACTGGGACGGCTGATGTCGCAACGGCCAGCGCCAAAGCGGCGGCTAAATTGATTTTCAATTTCATGTTCCCTCTCCTATGACGGCTGGGGCACCGTCAAAAACTTGGCGATTGGTGTCATGTATTAAAAATAAACTGGTGTCAAACGCTCTAGTTTGTGACGATTTTCGAAGATAGGAAATTACCGATTCAGGTCCCGTCAATGGAATAGATTTGCTTGAAAAAGTGGCAGATACAGTTCAAAAAATAGGCAAGTTGAGTCCAATCGAGTCTTCAAGCCCTCCATGCATCGCCATTTCAAGCATTTCATTCACCGTCATGAGCCGGAAGGCCACTGGCACGGACATCTGAAATCCGGAATCGGCGCGGTTACGGGCATGGTCGCGGTCGGCGGTCTGACGATTGCGACCGGCATTCCGCTGCTGATCGCACCCTTCGGCGCGACGGCCGTCCTGATCTTTGGCCAGCCGAAAAGTCCGTTGGCGCAGCCGGCCAATGTGCTTGGCGGTTATCTCCTGGCGGCACTGGTCGGCAGCCTTGCCATGGCGCTGTTTCCGGGTCTCTGGTGGGCGGCGGCCATTGCCGTCGGCCTTGCCATCGCCGGTATGCTGATGCTGCGGGTCACACATCCGCCCGCGGGTGCTGTGCCGTTGGTGGCGCTGGGCTCGCATCTGTCGGCCTGGACGCTGTTTACGGTGGTCGGTCTCGGCGGCCTGCTCTTGATCGCCATCGCCGTGCTGCATCATCACATCCCGCCGAAACAGCAATATCCGCTGCGGGCGGAATGAACTTCCTTACTGCTTGCGCTGCAGGCGGCAGAAGAAGAAGCCGTCGGTGTCGGTCGATGCCGGCGTCAGCGTGATGGTCTTGCCATCCGAGGAGCGCGGCTTCGGCGCGTCGTTGCCGAACAGCTTTTCCCAGGAACTCAGTGCCTCGACCACCTCGAACTCCGGATTGTTGGCGGCGAAGCGGTTGACCTGCGTTTCGTTTTCGTCCGGCAGGACCGAGCAGGTGACATAGAGCAGCATGCCGCCCGGGCGAACGAATTCGCCGGCCTGGGCCAGCGCTTCCTGCTGCTGGCTGATGCGTTCGTCGAGGTTCTTTTGCGTCAGCCGCCATTTCGTATCGGGACGGCGGCGCCAGGTGCCGGTGCCGGTGCAGGGCGCGTCGACCAGCACCTTGTCGAATTTGCCGCGCAGGGCGAGCAGAGCGTTGCGCTCGTCGTGAACCTGGACATTGCGGGTGCCGGCGCGCTTCAATCGCTCGATGATCGGCGCGAGCCGCCGACGATCGGTATCATAGGCGTGGACCTGGCCCTTATTGTGCATCGCCGCCGACATGGCGAGCGTCTTGCCACCGCCGCCGGCGCAATAGTCGAGCACCTGGTCGCCCTCCTGCGGCAGGACAAGATCGGCAACGATCTGCGAACCCTCGTCCTGAACCTCGAACCAGCCCTTCTGGAAGGAAAGCTCGGCGGTGACGTTCGGCAGGCGTGACGCGCCTTCGCCGGCGGGAATGCGGATGCCGTTGCGGGCGATCTTCGAGGCTTGCGCTCCGGCGCGCTCCAGCGCCTTGACCGCCTTGTCGCGGCTGGCCTTCAGCGCGTTGGCGCGCAGGTCGAGCGTCGGCCGCTCGGCCAGCGCCTGTGCCTCGGCCAACCAGCTATCGCCAAAGGCCTGTTGGAAGGAATGTTCGACCCATTCGGGGATATCGCCCTGGATATGGCGGGGTGCGTCGCCGAGCTTGCGGGCGGCAAAGGCGGTGAGCGCCTCGGCGCTCGGCGCTTCCGGCGCGAATTTGTCGCCATCGAGTTCGGCGGCCAGCGCCTCGGGCGTCAGGCCCCATTGGCGGAAGAGGACGGCATGGGCAAGTGCGGATGGGCTGTCGTCACCCATCAGCCAGGCATGCGACAGCCGCATGCGCAGGGCGTCGTAGACGATGTTGCCGATCGCGGCCCGGTCGCCGGAGCCGGCGAAGCGATGGGCAAGCCCCCAATCCTTCAGGGCGTCGGCCACCGGTCGCTTGCGCGTTTCGATATCGGCAAGAACTTCGATGGCACCCTGCAGCCGGCCGCCCAAACGCATTCACTACTCTCCTGCTTGGCGCATGGCCCCGAACATCACGATCGATAGTCGTAAAGGTTCATGCGCGCATCATGATGTCGCTGACACCTCATCAATCCGCACGAAGATATAGCACATGGCGGCAGATTATTGAGACGTCTCAACCGCGTGGTAGCCGCGATTGACGGAGAGAGCAAGCATTACGCCAAAACGCCGGATCGTTACCGGCGAATTCGCGGATTATCTGGAAGCGACGATTTCGTAGCAGACCTTGGCCGTGCCGGAGGAAACCATGCCGATATCCTGTGCGGCTGCACGGGAAAGATCGAGTACCCGGCCCCGAATGAAAGGTCCGCGATCATTGATGCGAACGACGACGCTGCGGCCGTTATTGCGGTTGGTGACCTTCAGGCGTGTGCCGAAGGCAAGCGAGCGATGAGCGGCAGTAAGACGAGAGGAACTCATCCGTTCCCCGGAAGCAGTCTTGGTGGTTCCGCCGTACCATGATGCGCCCCCGCATCCCGTTGCTGCAAATGCATCCGTAGAAAGGAAAGCAAAAGAGGCGGATATAGTCGCGGCGATCGCAATAGCACGATTGATTTTCTTCAAACCGATTTTTCCCTCAAGCAATTGAACTTGCGCCCGGTAGGCGGTGCGGGCTTAAATCGGGCGAAAAATGGCGAAAAAGTGCCTCTACAGATCACGGAATATTACAGACTGTAACATTTGTGATTCAGGGCAATTAATATGACAAGGTGTCGAAAAAGTCAGATCTTGGAAAAAACCTAATGGAATCAGTTAAAAACTGAATAAATTTTCTTGGACCATCGGCGCCATACGAAAGATCACGAAAATCGGAAAAATAATTTTCCGACTTTGCCATAATCGCTGCCGCATTTGTGCAATTTTAGAGATCGTTAACCACAAATGCGGAGAAAATTGAACTAGGCAGGGTGGCTTGGTAGGAATTTTCGTGCGAAATGGCTGGGAAAATTCGAGGCTTTGCTCAGCCGCGCCAGCGCCCCGAAGCCCATAGTTCGGCGAGCGACATGCGGTATTCCGGATAGCGGAAAAGGAAGCCGAGGGAGCGCAGTTTTGCGTTCGAAACGCGCTTGTTCTCGCCATAGAACGAACGCGCCATCGGCGTCAGTTCCGCCGTCTCGAAAGGCTGTTCCGGCGGTGGCTCGACACCCATCAGGCGGGCCGCTTCGACAATGATATCCTGCGGCGCGGTCGGTTCGTCGTCCGTGACATTATAGATGCCGCCGAGACGGCGGTCGGAGAGGAACTTGGCGCAGGCGCCGATGTCTTCGACACGGATGCGGTTGAACACCTGGTTTGCCTTGATCAGCCGTCGCGCCGTACCCTTTTCCAGATTGCTGAAGGCATTGCGGCCGGGACCATAGATGCCGGCAAGCCTGAGCACGGCGACCGGAATGCCAAGCCGGGCGCCGACGCGCAGCCATCCATCCTCCGCTTCGACGCGCTCGACGGAGCGGCTGGAAACCGGATGCAGCGACGTCTCCTCGTTGATCCACGCGCCCTTGTGATCGCCATAGACGCCGACGGTAGAAAGGTATCCGATCCATTCGAGCTTCGGCATCAGCGTGGCGACATCGAGATGCGCCAGCCTGAGCAGCGGATCGCCCGCCGTACCCGGAGCGATCGACTGGATGAGATGCGTTGCGGATTTCATCGCCTCGGCGAGCGCCGGATCGAGCGTCTCGCCGTCGAAGACGAAGGCTTCCACGCCTTGTCTGGCGAGAAGATCGGTCTTGTCGGCCGAGCGGGTCGTGCCGGTGATGCGGACACCGGAGCCGGCGAAGGCCTTGGCGATGGCGGTTCCCGAATAGCCGCAACCGAAAATCATCACATGCATCATGCCACTCCCGCCAGTTTCCATTCGACGCGGACATCCGCGTCCGGCTCGTCGGTTCTTTCTGCCGCAAAAGCGAGGAATTCGCCAGCCGTCATCAGCCGCGACAGCGCCCAGACGGCCATGCCGCGCACTACGGGCGAGGGATCGGCGGAGAGACGACGGCAGGCCCCAATCAAGGTGCGATCATCGGAATTGCCGGCGGCGATCAGCACGTTGCGGACGAAGCGGTCGCGGCCGATGCGCTTGACCGGCGAGCCGCTGAAGAAGGCACGGAAGGCGGCATCGTCGAGCTCAAGCAGAAAGGCGATCGACGGTTCCTTGAGATCTTCGCGGGCGATCAGCTTCATCTCCGACGCCGAGCTGGCGAACTTGTTCCAGGGACAGGCTGCGAGACAGTCGTCGCAGCCATAGATGCGATTGCCGATCAGCGGCCGGAGCAGCGGATCGATCGGACCTTTATGTTCTATGGTGAGATAGGAAATGCAGCGGCGCGCGTCGAGCTGGTAGGGCGCCGGGAAGGCGGCCGTCGGACAGGCGTCGAGGCAGGCGCGGCAGGAACCGCAATGGTCGATCTCGGCCTGGTCCGGCTCCAGATCGGCGGTGGTGAACATCGAGCCCAGAAACAGCCAGGAGCCATGCGTGCGGCTGACGAGGTTGGTGTGCTTGCCCTGCCAGCCGAGCCCGGCAGCAGCGGCCAGCGGTTTTTCCATGACAGGTGCTGTATCGACGAAAACCTTGACGTCTTGCTGCGAGCGCGCCGCAAAGCGGGTGGCAATCTCCTTCAGCCGGCCTTTGATGACGTCATGATAGTCGCGATTACGGGCATAGACGGAGATGGCCGCCTTGTCGGGCTTCTCCAGGATAGTGCGCGGGTCTTCGTCGGGGCCGTAATTCAGGCCGAAGACGGCGATGGAGCGCACATCGCTCCAGAGCATGCGCGGATCGCCGCGGCGTTCGCGGGTCTCTTCCATCCACGCCATGGTGCCGTGATAGCCTTGCTCGAGGAACTGGTCGAGCCTGACGCTGGCTTCGGGGATGGCATCCGGCCGGGTGATGCGACAGAGATCGAAGCCCTGCGCCCGTGCTTCGGCGCACAGAAAGGCGGTCAGGCTGCGCCGCCGCCTGCTTTCTTTTTCCGCTGCACGGTCTTCGGGCATGGTGAGCCCTCGTCAGAAATCCAGATCGGCGTAGTGCGATACCGGGGTGATGGCGCGCACCCGCTCCGCCAGGATCGGGCGGAAGGATGGGCGCGATTTCATCCGCTGATACCATTCCTTGACGACGGGCGATTCCGCCCAGTCGATCTCGCCGAGATAGTCGAGAACGGAAATCGAGGCCGCCGCCGCAAGATCCGCATAGCTCAGCCGGTCGCCGGCGAGCCATTGCCTGGAGCCTGCGAGCCAGGAGAGATACTTCATGTGCTGGCGGATATTGCCGCGCGCCATTCGCATCAGCTTGGAATCGGGTGCGCCGCCACCCTGATCGGCTGTCATCTGCAGCTTGTAGACCCGCTCGCGCACCAGCGGCCGCGTCACGTCCTGTTCCATCTTCTGCATGAACCATTCCGTCAGCCGGCGGATTTCCGCGCGCTGGAATGGGTCTTCGGCCAAAAGCCGACGGTCGCGCTTCAGCACGCCATGGGTCTCGTCGAGATATTCGGAAATCACGGTCGCGCCGCAGAGCGCCCGCATGCTGTCGTCAACATAGACCGGCAGGGTGCCGGCCGGGTTGAGCGCCAGGAAGTCGCGTCGCTTTTCCCACGTCTGTTCCTCGATCAGTTCCGTCTGATAGCCGTATTCGGTCAGAATCAGACGGACGAACCGTGACGGAGATGACATGGAGTGATGATACAGCGTCGGCATTGATACTCGGGCTTTTGTGATTGATGCTTAAAGGCGTTTCGGGTTCGTCATGATTGCGACCCTAGTCATGCGTCATCGGTTGAAGCTATAGGAGCTTGGCCTAGTTAACACAAGCGAATCGGGCCGCCCCGCCGTTTGACAAAGGACACAATATGGCTGAACAAATTATTATCGCGCTGGTTTTGGGCCTCGTGGAAGGCCTTACGGAGTTTATTCCCGTCTCCTCCACGGGTCATTTGATATTGATTGGACATTTTCTCGGCTTCAAATCCGCAGGCACTTTCGAAGTTCTGATCCAGCTCGGTGCGATTCTCGCCATCCTGCTCGTCTATTTCAACCGCCTCGTTCAAATCGCCAAGGCCTTGCCGGTCAGCGTCAAGGCGCGGCATTTCGTGCTGGCCGTCCTCTTCGGCTTTCTGCCGGCTGCAATCATCGGCGCGCTCGCCCATGATTTCATCAAGGGTGTGCTGTTCGAGACGCCTATCCTCATCTGTATCTCGCTGATTCTCGGCGGCATCGTCCTGCTCGTTATCGACAGGATCGAGTTCAAGCCGAAATATACCAGCGCCTACGATTTCTCGTGGCCGATGGCGATCAAGATCGGCTTCTTCCAGTGCCTAGCGATGATCCCGGGCACCTCGCGGTCCGGCTCCACCATCGTCGGCGCCCTGCTGCTCGGTGCGGACAAGCGTTCGGCGGCCGAGTTTTCCTTCTTCCTCGCCATGCCGACCATGGTTGGCGCTTTCACGCTGGATCTCTGGAAGAGCCGCAACGACCTCAGCTTCGCCGACGGCCAGCTGATCGTCATCGGTTTCGTCGCCGCCTTCATCACCGCGCTGTTCGTGGTGCGGGCCTTGCTCGACTTTGTCTCGCGCCGTGGCTACGCACCCTTCGCGTGGTGGCGTATCGGCGTCGGCATCCTCGGCCTGATCGGGCTTTACACCGTCGGCTGAGTGACGCGACACATATCAAAAGCTGAAGACAATTAAGGCCGGTGAAAACCGGCCTTTTTCATGCTCGATCAGTTCGAGGATGAAGCGTCGATGGAGCCCGTCGTGCAGGGATCGACGCCGTAGGTCGGCGTGCATTCACCCTTGACCGAAGCGATGCTGCCACGGGCCATGAACGAGCCCGCGAGGATCACCAGTGCCGCGCACGCAAACAAAAGCGCGATAGACTTGCCCATCGAAAAATGCCTTTCCGCAGAAGTAGAGCGCGCCACGAATTGACTCCTTGGGTGAGCCTTTGGACGCGCGGTTGTGTTAGTCAGTGACGTGACCAATAGCAATAAATCTTCATGTTAAATTTGACGTTAATGCTAGTATTTTCGGGGTGCGTCTTTTCGGCAACGCCAGGCTGTGAATCAAGTCGGCGAAGGGCGCCCTTTCAAGGCAAAAGTGTGACCGCAGAAACGAAAACGCCGCCTGGCGAAACCAGACGGCGCTTGAATGTCTTGAGCGGTCGAGGTGTCAGGCAGCCTTGCCGGAACCGGTGAACTGGCCCTGCGGACGGTAGCGCACCAGATAAGACGGCAGCACGGAGATGAGGAGCGTCGGCAGCAGGCCGATGCCCTTCAGCGTCCGTCCCTCGGCTTCGGCTTCCTTGGAGACGACATTGTCGCTCTTCAGCAGCGTGACCTGGTCGGAGGTGATCGGCGGCGTGATCAGCGGCACCAGCGAAGCGACCGAGCCGATCAGCGAGGCCAACCCGAAGGGGATGGAGACCAGCGGCTTCTTGCGATTGATGACGGCAAGCGTGGTCTCGAGACATTCGCGGAAGGACAGCACTTCCGGGCCGCCGAGTTCATAGATCGTGCCGGCCTTCAGCTTGCCGTCGACGCCGCGCGCGACGGCCTCGGCGACATCCTCGACGTAAACCGGCTGAAACTTCGTCTTGCCGCCGCCGATCAGCGGCAGGAAGGGCGCCGAGCGCGACATGTCGGCGAACTTGTTGAAGAAACCGTCTTCCGGACCGAAGACGATCGACGGCCGCAGGATGACGGCATCCGGCTTGATCGAGAAAATGGCGGCTTCGGCACGGCCCTTGGTGCGGGCATAGGCCGAGGGCGAATTGGCGTTGGCGCCGAGAGCGGAGACATGGGTCAGCGAAGCGCCGACGCCGCGTGCGGCTTCCGCAATGGCCTTGGCTCCGAATTCCTGCACGGCGTCGAACGTGTTGCGGCCGCTTTCAGCGAGAATCCCGACGCAATTGACGACATGCTGCGCGCCTTCGACGGCGCGGTCGATGGAGTTGCGGTAGCGCAGGTTTGCCTGCACGATCGAAATCTGGCCGAGATTGCCCTGCGGCTGCAGGTAACCGGCGAGATCGGGGCGGCGTACAGCGACACGGATGCGGTAGCCGCGCTTGGCGAGCGCGCGCACGACATGCCGCCCGATGAAGCCTGATCCTCCGAACACGGTAACGAGCGGCGGAAGGTTGGACAGGGTCATGGCAGGCTCCTCGAAAGGCTTAGATGGGGCTGATCTGGTTTCGTCTTAGCCGATCCGAGGGCCGAGGTGAAGTGCCATCGCGCCGCATCGTCGAGCTGCTTTTGAATGCGTTAAGCGCCTTCGACGACAACCATTTCCGCGTCCGCCACTTCCTGGCGGATTTTGGCGGCGATCTGGTATTCAGGCGAGTTGTAGCAATCGACGGCATGTTGCAGCGACGGGAATTCGATGACGACGTTACGGCTGCGCGCCTGGCCTTCCAGCGGCGTGAAAGCGCCGCCGCGAGCCAGGAAATTCGCGCCGTATCGCTCGAAAGCCGGCTTGGCCGCGGCAACGTAATCCTTGTAGCGCTCGGTATCGTGAACATCCACGCGAGCGATCCAGTATCCCTTTGCCATGCCGGCCTCCCTTTATCACGAAATTAGAGTGCGGCATCCATTTCCGCGAGGATGGCGCGGGCGGCCTCTCTCGGGTCGGCCGCCTTGACGATCGGCCGTGCCACCACGAGATGGCTCGATCCGGCCCTGATGCCCTCGGCCGGCGTCATCACGCGCTTCTGGTCGCCCTTGTCGCTGCCCGCCGGGCGGATGCCGGGGGTGACCAGCGCCATGTC
Organism: Rhizobium rhizogenes NBRC 13257; assembly: GCF_000696095.1. GTDB lineage: Bacteria > Pseudomonadota > Alphaproteobacteria > Rhizobiales > Rhizobiaceae > Rhizobium > Rhizobium rhizogenes. Next base: position 243,948 of record NZ_BAYX01000008.1, read on the forward strand.
GGGGCCGATGATCTTGCGCACGGCCGAAGCTTCCTCGGCCGAGCAGACAATGCCGCCCATGCCGGCAAGCAGCGCCTGTTCAGCGCGACGCAGCACCAGCGTATGCGGGTCGTATTCGTATCCGGCGGCGATCAGGTCTTCCTCATCCATCGAGGTCAGCACGGTGACGCCGAGCAGGCAAAGGTCGGAACCCTTGGCCGCGGCGACGGCCGCCTTCATCGCCTTCGGATAGGCATGCAGCGTCAGCATCGACATGCCCATCTTGACGATGTTCTCGACGCCGGAGGCGACGGTGTTGTCGATATCGAGCAGCTTCATGTCGAGAAAGATCTTCTTACCGTCCTTGGCAAGATCGCGGGCAAATTCCAGCCCGCCGGCAAAGGCGAGCTGATAGCCGATCTTATAATAGAGAATATCGTCGCCGAGGGCACTGACGACCTTTTCGGCCTCCTGAAGGTTTGGAACATCCAGTCCAACGATCAAGCGGTCGCGCGCGGTCATCTCAAGCCCATCCCTGCCAATTTTCCATAGGCGTCCAGTCGCATGAGATGACGCGCTTCGCAAGATCGAATGCGAAAAGATTGCCGCCGCCGGCCGGTTGATCGCCCTGTCGCGCGATCGGCTTGCCCTCGAGGTGGCATTTCAGCAGCGTGCCGACGCCGCCATGGCCGACAAAGGCGATGGGCGCGCGCGGGTCATGCCGCGACAGAACGGCTTCCACCTCGGAAACGATCCGCGTCTGCGCATCGATGGCGCGCTCCCAGCCTTTGAAGCTTTCGTGCGGATGGGCAAAGAACCAGTCGGCCGCCTTCTCGAATTCCGGAGGGGCGAGAAAGCCGGTGGCGCTGCGGTCGTTCTCATGCGTGGCTTCGATGATTTCCACCGCCGCGCCGCTCGCCGTTGCTAAAGCCTCGGCTGTCTCGATCGCTTTGCGCTCGGCGCTGGAAACGATCAGGCCGAGCTTGCCGGCCCAGTCCCGGGTCGCTGCCAGTTGAGCTCGCGCCGCGCCGATCTCGGAGAGCCCCCATTCCGGCACGGGAACAGTGGGGTCGATACGCACCTGCGGATGGGTGATGTAGAGAGCGAACATCGGCGATGGGATCCTGTTCTGCGGAAGGAGCTTCGGAGCCGAAATATGTCCTATCGAAAGGCAATGGCAAGATGGCTTTTCGCAGCCATTCAGCCGCGTCGATAGATCCAGAGCTGCGCCGGCGGGATGTTGCGGACGATGAAGTCGAAATGCTGGATGTGGTAGCGATCCGGCCGGGCGATGATCGGCGAAACCGGACCGTAGGAAATCTGCACCACGGGACGGCCGGGCGGCATGCGGTCCAGCAGGCTTTCGAGCAGGGTGACGCGCGCCTTCATCGGGAAGTTCAGCAGCGGAATGCCGGAGATGACGGAATCGAAGGTCTGGCCGCGCAGCACGCCGAGTGTCGTGTCGAGATCGAAGGCGTCGCCATTGATGAAGTTGACGCCCGCATAACGGCGGACGAGGTGATTGTAGAAGTCGGTGGAATATTCGATGGCGACAAGGTTCTGCGGCTCGACGCCGCGCGCCAGGATGGCCTTGGTGATCGCGCCGGTTCCGGGACCAAGTTCCAGCACCGGCAGGCCGGATTGCAGGTTGATGACGCTCGCCATCTTGCGGGCGGTGATCGAGGATGTCGGAACGATCGAACCGACTGTTTTCGGCCCCTGCATCATGCCTTTGAAGAAACGGATTTCCTCATCGAATTTCTTGCCCAGCCGTTCCTTGAGACGCAGCGCCATGCTCTCCCCCCACCCGTTCTTACAGTTACGACTTACATATCGCGCATGTCTAATCTTGCAATGCTGTGACGCAATAACAAAAGAAAATGTCGCAATCAACGCGCGTTAAAATAAAAGCGTCCTTCCCGTGTCCATAAGAACGCGGGAAGGACGCTTTGGTTTCGCTAGACGCGCATCGGCATCAAAACGTAGAGGGCGTCGTCGCCGGCCGTGTCGCGGATCAGCGTCGGCGAGCCGGCATCGGCAAGCAGGAAGATCGCGGCGTCGCCGGACAGTTGCGCGGTGATGTCGAGCAGGTATTTGGCGTTGAAGCCGATTTCCATCGCATCCGTGTCATAGCCGACGGCGACTTCTTCCGTCGCACTGCCGGAGTCCGGATTATTGACCGTCAGCAGCAGCTGACCGTCCGACAGCGCCAGCTTCACGGCGCGGCCGCGCTCAGACGAGATGGTCGAGACGCGGTCGACGGCCTGGGCAAAGCTCTGGCAATCGACCCGCATTTCCTTGTCGTTATTCGTTGGGATGACGCGCTGATAATCGGGGAAGGTGCCGTCGATCAGCTTCGAGGTCATCACGATCGAACCGATCGTCGTGCGGATCTTGGCGTCAGACACTTCGACGGTGACGATGACATCGGGGCTATCGACCAGCTTCTGCAACTCGCCGACCGTCTTGCGCGGGATGATGATGCCCGGCATGCCTTCCGAACCGGAGGGCGCGCTGACATCGGCGCGCGCGAGGCGGTGACCGTCGGTGGCGACTGCTCTCAGCTTCAGGTCGCCTTCGCTTTCGATCGTGTGGAAAAAGATGCCGTTCAGATAATAGCGCGTCTCTTCGGTGGAGATTGCGAACTGCGTCCGGTCGATCAGCATCTTCAGGTCCGCTGCCTTCAGCTTGAAGGAATGGCTGAAGCTGCCGGCGGTCAGATCCGGAAAATCAGATTCCGGCAGGCATTGCAGCGAGAATTTCGAGCGCCCCGAGGCGACGGTCATCGAGCCGCCGTCGGGATTGGTGGCAAGAAGCACTTCCGAACCGTCAGGCAGCTTGCGCACGATGTCGTAGAGAAGATGTGCCGGAACGGTGGTGGCGCCGGCCTGCTCGACATTGGCGGGAGTTGCCTCGGTGATTTCCAGATCGAGGTCGGTCGCCTTCATGTCGAGGTTGGCGCCCTCGGCCTTCAGCAACACGTTGGACAGGATCGGGATCGTATTGCGACGCTCGACCACGCGATGGACGTGGTTCAGCGACTTCAGGAGGTTCGACCGCTCAATTGTAATACGCATGGATGCTACCGCTTTCGACCGTGACTGCCCGGGCGGTCCGACGCGCCCGAAGGATATGGTTCCGAGCGGCCCCGAAGGGAGCGCCCCGAAGATTGGACGGGCAAAATGACAGAACTCAGCATGCGAATGCAAGAGGCATCGGGATATGCTGCATGTCATTTCAGTAAATGATGGGCAAAGCTCACAGGATTTGCTGTGCACTTGCCGTCAGACGACGCCTCGCCCATAAAGGCGATGAATCCAAGGTGAATTCAGGACAGGCATGAACGAAGACCATTCCAGCGGCGGAGCGCGCAGCTTCCGCTTGCATAACCACACGGTTCCCGCCCGTCCCCTCGAGCCGGCGCTCTATCTTGTCGCGACGCCGATTGGCAATCTCGGCGATATCACCCTCAGGGCATTGGAAACCCTGGCGGGCGCCGATGTGCTCGCCTGCGAGGACACGCGCGTCACCCGCGTCCTGCTCGATCGCTACGGCATCCAGAACAGGCCCTATGCCTATCATGAGTACAATGCCGACGAGGTCGGGCCGCGACTGCTGCAGGCGCTGGAAGCCGGCCGCTCGGTGGCGCTGGTCTCCGATGCCGGCACGCCGCTGGTCTCCGATCCCGGTTACCGGCTGGCGCAACAGGCGATCGAGGCCGGATACCGCGTGGTGCCCATTCCCGGCGCTTCGGCGCCGCTGGCCGCCCTCGTTGGCTCCGGCCTGCCCAATGACGCCTTCCTCTTTGCCGGCTTCCTGCCGACCAAGGACAAGGGCAAGCGCGACCGGCTGGCGGAACTTGCCACCGTCCCCGCAACGCTGATCTTCTTTGAATCGCCGCACAGGATCGCCGCGACGCTGGCCGCCGCCGCCGATGTGCTGGGCGCGGAGCGCCCGGCTGCCGTCGGCCGCGAGCTGACCAAGACCTTCGAGGAATTCCGTCGTGGCACGCTCGCCGAACTCGCCGCTTTTTATGAGACGGTCGACAACGTCAAGGGCGAGATTGTCTGGCTGGCCGGCCCGCCACAGGAAGTCATTACGCCGGAGGCCGATATCGAGGCCATGCTCCGCGATCTCTCCAAGACCATGCCGACCGCAAAGGCTGCGGCGGAAGCCGCGCGCCTGACCGGCCTGCCGCGCAAGGATCTCTATCAGCGTCTGCTCGACATGAAGGCACAGCACGAGTGAAACGATATGAGCGGTGAGACGGGCGGAAAGTTGAAGCGCCAGAAAGCCTGGCGGCGCGGCCATGTCTCAGAATATCTCGCCGCCGCTTTTCTGCTGTTCAAAGGCTACCGCATCCTCGCCATCCGACATCGCACCAAGCTCGGCGAAATCGATATCATCGCCCGCAAGGGTGATCTCGCCGTCTTCGTCGAGGTCAAGGCTCGGCGCGGCGAGCAGGAGGCGGTCGATGCCGTTTCCTTTTCCGCGCAGAAACGCATCCGTGCCGCGAGCGACCTCTGGCTTGCCCGCCAGCCGGACTATGCCCTGCTATCGCAACGCTACGATATCGTCGCCATCCTGCCCGGCCGCTGGCCCCGGCATTTTCAGGATGCCTTTTAACTCGGCCATCATGGCAACGTCATAAACCGCGCCTATTGCCGGGACGACCGCGCTCGTGCCGCTCCAAGGCATAGGCGTCTTATCTCATCTCGACAGGCCTCATCATGATCCGCAGCACCGTTTCCGCCTTCGCCGTTCCTTCACAGGAGGAGCGCCAAAGCTTCATTTCGCTGGAAAAGACCCCCCCCATCCACGCCGCGACACTGGCGTCACTCGCCTGCATGAACACGGTGCGCGTCGGCGGTACGGCCGGCCAGGGGCGGCCGCTTGCTTTCCCCTTCACCGTGGCGGCCTGGAATCTGGAGCGTTGCCTTTTCCCGATCGAATCGGCTGCCAAGTTGAAGGCGACCGACGCGCCTTTGGTGCTGCTCTCGGAGATGGATGAAGGCATGGCGCGCACCGGGCAGGGCGACCCCACGGCTACCATCGCCGGCGAACTGGGCATGAACTACGCCTGTGGCGTCGAATTCCTCGAACTCAGTCTCGGCTCCGAGATCGAGCGTTCCTTCTGCAAGGACAATTTCAACGAGAAGGGCTTTCATGGCAACGCGCTGATGGCCTCGACCGCGCTGAAAGACGTCTTCCTGTTCCGCCTGCCGGGCGAGGCCGTCTGGTTCAAGGATAGCAACGAGCAGCCGCGCGTCGGCGAGCGCTGCGCCATTGGCGCTGTCGTCGAAACCGAAGCAGGTCCCTTCGTCGCCGTCTCCGTGCATCTCGAAAGTGTTGCTACCGTCGCCTATCGCGAGCGCCAGATGGCGGCGCTGATCACCGCCGTCGAGGCCTATGCCCCCGGCCTGCCGATCCTGATCGGCGGCGATCTCAACACCGGCAATCATACTGGCGGCGATTTCAGGACGGATACTCTTTTCGCAATGGCGGAGGGTCGTGGCTTCGAATGCCATGGCGGGCCGCTCGATCAGACGAGCACGCGCCCGAGCCTCATCACCCGCTTTCCCGACCGCACCATGAAGCTCGACTGGTTCCTGAGCCGTGGCCTGAAGATCGGCGAGAGCTATCTGGTTTCATCACTCGACGCTGACGGCAAGCCGCTCTCTGATCATGACATGATCGTCTGCACCATCGAGGGTTTCGCGGCCTGATTGCTGCAAACCGATAAAATGCCAGCTTTTTCCTGAACCGTGCCGTTACCCTTCTCTGTCATGAAGGCTGAGACGCGCATGGAATTGGGGGATTGCATGGTCTTGAGATTGATGTTGGCGAGCATGGCGGCTTTTGCCGCCCGTGCCGTGCCGGTCGTGACTGCATTGCCGCAGTCGAAAAACTTCGTGGCAGGTGCTGCCGGCGAGATGGAGATGAAGCCGTCGCCGATCGAGCCGTCCTGGGTCGTGGCTGGCGCGCCGGTTGCTCGCCTTGCCGAGCATTCGCGCGGGCAGGACGATGCCGCGCTGACGGCATTGTGGGATTGCACGGCGGGCGAGTTTCACTGGCATTTCGGCTGGGATGAAACCGTGATGATCCTCGAGGGCGAGGTGCATATCACCACCGAGGACGGCGTTGAGCGCCTGCTCGGCGCCGGCGATGTCGCCTATTTTGCCGGAGGCACATGGGCGACATGGCGCATCGACCGCTATGTGCGCAAGGTCGCCTTCTGCCGCAAGCCTTTCCCGAAGCCGCTGACCATGGCCTATCGCCTGCGCAACTTCGTGCGGCAGGGCGGTGCGCAGGGTATCGCCGCCTGATGCCGTCAATAGCCGTTGCGTTTGAACGCCGGCCGACCTAAATCTGTCGGCGAATTCGAGCGAGGGCAAATCATGGCGAAGATCAAGAATGTTGCGGTCCAGATGGACCATGTGCAGGGCATCAACATCGCGGGCGACTCGACGTTCGCCATGAGCCTGGAGGCCCAGAACCGCGGCTACAAGCTCTTCCACTATACGCCCGAGCGTCTCAGCATGCGCGACGGCACGATCTATGCCTCGGTCGAGCCGATGATCCTGCGCGACGTCAAGGGCGACCATTTCGAACTCGGTGAACCCGAGCGCGTCGATCTGTCGACCATGGATGTCGTGCTGCTGCGCCAGGATCCGCCCTTCGACATGGCCTATATCACCTCGACGCATCTGCTCGAGCGCATTCATCCGAAGACGCTCGTCATCAACGATCCGGCCTGGGTGCGCAATTCGCCGGAAAAGATCTTCGTCACCGAATTCGCCGACCTGATGCCGAAGACGCTGATCACCCGCGATGCCGGCGAAATCCGCCGCTTTCGCGAAGAGATGGGCGATATCATCTTGAAGCCGCTTTACGGCAATGGCGGCGCCGGCGTCTTCCACTCCACCCGCGACGACCGCAACCTGTCTTCACTGCTGGAAATGTTCGGCCAGCTCTTCCGCGAGCCCTTCATTGCCCAGCAATACCTGCCGGATGTCCGCAAGGGCGACAAGCGCATCATTCTGGTCGACGGCGAGCCGGTCGGCGCCATCAATCGCGTGCCGGCCGAGCATGACAGCCGCTCCAACATGCATGTTGGCGGCCGCGCCGAGGCGACGGAGCTGACGGCGCGCGAACAGGAAATCTGCGCCCGCATCGGCCCATCGCTGAAGGCACGCGGCTTCCTCCTCGTCGGCATCGATGTCATCGGCGACTATATGACGGAGATCAACGTCACGTCGCCGACCGGCATCCGCGAGGTCAAGCGCTTCGGTGGTGCCGATATCGCCAGCCTGCTCTGGGATGCGATCGAGGCCAAGCGCGCCTGATTTCGGCGCTCTCGTCTTATTTTGTTCTTATATTACAACTTTCTGTCGTAACATCTCGTGCGGCAGTAGATTTGTTCGTTTATTGTTCTTATTTTATTCCTTTTTCCGTGCAAGATTGCAACCTGCAATCTACTAAAGGGATGGGGTTGCTAGCGTAAAAAGCTTGCGGCACAGGGGATAGAGCATGGTGGCGCGTGTCAGCACGGTTGCGTTTCAGGGCATTGAAGGCGTTCTCGTCGAAGTGCAGGTGATGATCGCGCCCGGCAAGGTGCTGATGCATATCGTCGGCCTGCCCGACAAGGCCGTGGCCGAAAGCCGCGAGCGCGTGCAGGCCGCACTCCATGCTTCCGGTCTGGCGCTGTCGCCGAAGAAGGTGACGGTCAATCTCGCGCCCGCAGATCTGCCGAAAGAGGGTAGTCACTTCGATCTCCCGATTGCGCTCGGGCTGATGGCGGCACTCGGTGCTATCCCTGCGGATGCACTATCCGCCTATGCTGTCCTTGGCGAACTCAATCTTGACGGCACGATCGCGCCCGTCGCTGGCGCGCTGCCGGCCGCAATCGCCGCCAATGCCATGGGCAAGGGCCTGATCTGCCCGGCCGAAAGCGGCCCGAAGCCGCCTGGGCCGGCGCCGAGATCGATATTCTTGCGCCGCGCAGCCTGATCGCGCTCGCCAATCATTTTCGTGGCACCCAGGTCTTGTCTCGCCCGGAACCCGCCATTCGCGCTGCCGCCGCCAACTTCCCCGACCTTGCCGATATCAAGGGGCAGGAGAGCGCCAAGCGGGCGCTGGAGGTGGCAGCCGCCGGTGGGCATAATCTGCTTTTCGTCGGGCCGCCGGGTTCCGGCAAGTCGATGCTGGCTTCGCGCCTGCCGTCCATCCTGCCGCCGCTGTCGACGGCGGAACTGCTGGAAGTGTCGATGATCCATTCGGTCGCCGGTCAGCTGTCCGGCGGCAAGCTCTCCGATCGACGGCCCTATCGCACGCCGCATCATTCCGCCACCATGGCGGCGCTGGTCGGTGGTGGGCTGCGTGCCCGGCCAGCCGAGGCCTCGCTTGCCCATCACGGCGTTCTCTTTCTCGACGAACTTCCGGAGTTTTCACCGCAGGCACTGGACGCGCTGCGCCAGCCATTGGAAACAGGCGAATGCATCATCGCCCGCGCCAATCATCGTGTTTCTTACCCCGCCAGCATCCAGCTGATCGCGGCGATGAATCCCTGCCGCTGCGGCATGGCCGGAGAGCCGGGGCATAGCTGCGCCCGAGGCCCGCGCTGCGTCTCGGATTATCAGGGCCGGATTTCCGGGCCGCTGCTCGACCGCATCGATATCCGCATCGACGTGCCCGCCGTCTCCACCGCCGATCTCATCCGGCCGGCGACGGCGGAAAAGAGCGCCGATGTCGCGCTGCGCGTCGCTCGCGCCCGCGAGCGGCAGCGCGAACGGTTCGAGGCGGCCGGCCTGAAGGGCATCTCCACCAACGCCCGCTGCTCGACATCGATGATCGAAACCATTGCAGAACCAGACGCCGCTGGCCTGCAATTGCTGCGCGATGCGGCCGAGAAGATGAAGTTCTCCGCCCGAGGTTATCATCGTGTGTTGAAGGTGGCGCGCACGCTTGCCGATCTCGACGACAAGCAGGTGGTCGGGCGCATCCATCTCGCCGAGGCTATTTCCTACCGCATCGCCGGCGAACGGCTGACGGCGGCGGCGTGAGGGCAAGTAGCTGAAACAACAAAGGGCGCCGCAGCGCCCTTTGGTATTTAATGATTGTAGCAGACTTTATCAGCCGCCCAGCCCCTCGAACAGGACCGTCGAAAGATAACGTTCCGCGAAGGAGGGGATGATGACGACGATGGTCTTGCCTTCGTTTTCCGGCCGCTGGCCAACCTTGATCGCAGCCGTCAGAGCGGCGCCGGAGGAGATGCCGACCGGCACGCCTTCGAGCCTGGCGACGAGGCGGGCGAGCTGGAAAGCTTCGTCATTGGTGACGGTGACGACTTCGTCATAGACATGGGTGTCGAGGATCTTCGGGGCGAAGCCGGCGCCGATGCCCTGGATCTTGTGCGGGCCGGGATTGCCGCCGGACAGAACCGGTGAATCGGCCGGCTCGACGGCGATGACCTTGATGCCGGGATTGCGGGCCTTCAGCACCTGGCCGACGCCGGTGATCGTGCCGCCGGTGCCGATGCCGGAGACGAAGATGTCGACCTTGCCGTCTGTGTCGTTCCAGATTTCCTCGGCCGTCGTCTTGCGATGGATTTCGGGGTTGGCCGGGTTTTCGAACTGCTGCGGGATGACAGCGTCGGGCAGCGTCGAGGCCAGTTCCTCGGCCTTGGCGATGGCGCCTTTCATGCCCTTCGCCCCTTCAGTCAGCACCAGTTCGGCGCCGAGCAGCGCCAGCATTTTGCGGCGCTCGATCGACATGGTTTCCGGCATGGTGAGGATCAGCTTGTAGCCCTTGGCGGCGGCGGCAAAGGCGAGTGCGATGCCGGTATTGCCCGAGGTCGGCTCGATCAGCACGCTGCGGCCGGGGGTGATCTTGCCCTGGGCTTCCAGGCTCTCGATCATGGCGACGCCGATTCGATCCTTGACGGAGGCGATGGGGTTGAAGAATTCGAGCTTTGCCAAGAGGTTGGCCTTGACGCCCTTCTCCTTGGCCAGCTTGTCGAGACGCACGAGCGGCGTGTCGCCGATGGTCTCGGTGATCGAGGCATAGACGCGGCCGCGGCCTGGTTTGCGGGTGTCGGACATGGGTAGCTCTCCCTTTATTGGAATTGTGAAGGCACAATAGGATCAAACGGCGGCGGAAACCAGAGTGATCCCACTCTGGGCGCTGGTGGCGACTGGGAAAAGATTCTCCCAAGCGGCATTATTGAGGAAGGTTTTTTTAAGCTGCGCGAGTGGCGATGAAGGCTGCCGTGCCGGCCAGGACGCCCGCGGCGGCCCGGTTCAAAACCTGCAATGCTTTCGGATTTTTCAGGAAGCCGCGAGCCCGCGAAGCCAGCAGCATATAGGGGACGAATACGGCCAAGAGTACGACGAAGGTCACAGCCAGCAGCGCTGCATAGTCGTGAAGCCCGATGCTATCGATGTCGATCAGCGTCGGCACCAGCGCAACATAAAATAGCATGGTCTTCGGATTGCCGAGGGTCACCAGCAGGCCGGAAAGAAAGGACATGCCGGCGCTGGTCGATTTCTTCGCCGTGACATCGGTGGAGATCAGCCCGGTGGTCCAGAGCTTCCAGGCGATGTAGGCAAGATAAAGCGCGCCGGCGACCTTGATGACGACAAAGACTTCGGTAAAGGTCTGCGCCAGGAAGGCGAGGCCGAGAATAATCGCTGTCAGATAGATCATATCACCGAGAACCAGCCCGAGGCCCATGAAGAAGGTCTCGCGAAAGCCGGAGCCGAGGGCACGCGCGACGACCGCTATGACACCCGGGCCGGGGATGGCGGCCGCAATGAAAAGCGCGCCGCTATAGGTGAGCAAGGCAGCCAGCGTCATGGTGATCTCCCTCCAAAGACATGTGGTTGCTCTATCGCAGCATTCCTGCCTTTTCAAGCGGTTGTGCTGTCTGCGCGAATACACTACCAAAGGATTAACGGTCTGCCGAACCACGCCGTCGAAACCACGCTGCATAAGGCTCCCATGTCCTCCGCATTGCTCCTGATCGATCTCCAGAACGCCGTCCTGACCGGCCTTGGCACGCCAGCGCGCCAGCCGGCAATCGATGCCGCCCTTGAGACGGTCGTCTCCAAGCTTGCGGCTTTGAAGCGCGTGGCGCGTGCCGCCGGCATTCCGTCCTTCATCGTCCAGCATGACGGCCATGGAGCTCATCGCCTGGCCAAGCGCGGCGAGGGCTGGCAGCTGCGGCGGGAAATCGCTCCGGAGGCGGGCGATGTTGTGGTCCACAAGACGAGTTGCGATTCTTTTTTCGGGACCGACCTTGAGCAGCGCCTGCGTGCCAAGGGGATCACCCGCCTCATCATCGGCGGCTGCATGACCCAATTCTGCGTCGACACCACGGCCCGGCGTGCGGTCTCGCTCGGCTTCGACGTAACGCTGATCAGCGACGGCCATACGACCGCCGATATGGGCAAGCTGTCGTTCGAGGCGATTGTCTCTCATCACAATATGCTGCTTGACGGCTTTGATGCCGGGCCGCATGAAATCAAGCTCGTCCCGACAGCTCAAATCGCCTTCTGACATCCCCTCATCCGGAGACCCCGATGCCCCATCTGACCAGCATGATCGCCTTTGCCCTGATCGCTCTCGGCATGGTGCTGACGCCGGGACCGAACATGATCTATCTGGTGTCGCGATCGATCTCGCAGGGGCCGGCGGCCGGACTGATCTCGCTCGGCGGCGTCGCCGGCGGCTTCGTCTTCTACATGTTGTCCGCCGCGTTCGGCATCACCGCCTTCGTTTTTGCCGTGCCTTTTGCCTATGACGCGCTTCGTCTCGCGGGCGCCGTCTATCTCGCCTGGCTTGCCTGGAATGCGCTGAAGCCCGGCGGCCGCACGGCTTTCCAAGTGCGTGATCTGCCGAAAGACAGCAAGCGCCGGCTGTTCACCATGGGGCTGGTGACCAGTCTGCTGAATCCGAAAATTGCGATTCTCTATCTGTCGCTGCTGCCGCAATTCATCGACCCGGCTGCCGGCAGCGTTTTCACCCAATCCATCATTCTCGGTTTCACGCAGATCGTCATCAGCCTGACGTTCAACGCCATCTTCGCGCTGACGGCCGGCTCCATCGCAATGTTCTTCGCCCGGCGCCCGGCCTTCATGCTGGTGCAGCGCTGGCTGATGGGCACGGTGCTGGCGGGCCTTGCCGTACGCATGGCGGTCGAGGCGCAGCGGTAATGCGGATGGCTCCGCAGCAATTTGTCGTGGGGCTGCTCTGCCTCGCCTCCTTCTGTGGTTCCGCGTCGATGGCTATGGCGGCAGATGGGGCGACGCAGACGATTGTCTTCCTGCGCCACGGCGAGAAGCCGGAGGCCGGCCTCGGTCAGCTAAGCTGCCAAGGGCTCAATCGCGCACTGGCGCTGCCGCCGGTGCTCACCCGCCTCTTCGGCAAGCCGGCGGCGATCTTCGCCCCCGATCCGTCGAAGCAAAAGGAAGATTCCGGCACTTCCTATGATTATGTCCGGCCGCTTGCGACCATCGAGCCGACCGCCATCGCTCTTGGCCTGCCGGTCGACAGCAGCTTCGGTTATGATGACGTCGACGGCCTAAAAGCGGCGTTGGAAAAGCCGGATTATCGCGGAAAGCTGGTCTTCGTCGCCTGGGAGCATAAGCAGATCGTCGATCTCGCCCGCCGGTTGATGACCGACAATGGTGGTGATGCCAAAGCGGTGCCGAAATGGCATGGCAAGGATTTCGATGGACTCTATGTCGTGCGCATCACGCGCAATGGCTCATCGGCAAATATCGCCTTCGAGCGGCTGACCGAAGGCCTCGACGGCCAATCGGAAAGCTGCCCTAACTAGAGAAATTCCAGGAAAAGTGTGCGCTGCGGTTTTCCATCCGGAATTGCGTACAAACAAAGACCTAGAGTGTTTCTGCTCTTCAGTGAAGCGTTGAAACGCTCTAGGCAAAGTAGGATCAGAAAACCGGCCGCATGAAGCTGCGCTCATAGCTGAGGATGCAGCGCGTCTCTTCCGCATAGGCAAAGGCGGCGCGGCATTCGGCATCCTCGGCCATTCTCTGGCGATAGGTCTCATAGTCGGCGAGGCTCGGGAAGCTGAAGAGCGCCAGCGCAATATTGTTGGCGCCCTCATGCGGCAGGAAATAGCCATGATGCGTGCCGCCGAGGCGGTTGACGAGCGGGATCCAGAGCTTGGCGTAATGTTCGAATTCTGCGAGCTTGTAGGGATCGATCGTATAGCGGAGATAGCAGGTGATCATTCGGCGGCTTCCTTTGGGAGATGACCGCTTTTAGGACGCGGCAACGGGATCGTCCAGCCGAGGTTCATGCCTGCCGCCGCCGCCAGGATGATCACTGCGCCGACGATCTGGGTGATCCCGAGCACATGGCCGAAGGCAAAACGGTCGACGACGATGGCGGCGATCGGATAGATGAAGGATAGCGCGCCAGTCAGATGTGTCGGCAGCTTCTGGATCGCGCCATAGAGCAGCACATACATCAGGCCGGTATGGACGATACCCATCGTCGCCACAATGGACCATCCGCCCGCACCTTGCGGCAAATCGGAAAAATCCGTGAAGGGCGCGAGCATCAGGATGCCGGTCGAGACCTGGATCAGTGCGATCAGATGCGGCGGCGTTCCCTTAAGCCATTTGGCGGCGATCGCCGCCAACGCATAGAAGAAGGCGGCACTGAGCGAGAGCAGGATGCCGATGAGATAGCTGCCCGCAGTTCCAGTCTGCGCGGATTTGCCTTCGACGATGATAATCATGCCGGCAAAGGCGAGCCCCAGCCAGAAAAGCTTGGTGAGCGTGATCTTCTCACCGAGAAACAGCGCACCGAGGCCGAGCAGCATGAAGGGCTGGGTATTGTAGACGGTTGTGGCGATCGAGATGGAGGCATGCGAATAGGCGGCGAAAAGCAGCAGCCAGTTGAGGACGATGGCGACGCCGCCGCCAACCGCAATTGCGAAGGTCCGCAGGCTGAGGATGCCGGGACGCAAGAGGCCCATGGCGCCGCAAATGACAAGAAGCGTCAGCGCGCCGATCAGGCAGCGCCAGAAAACGACGCCGGTGACAGGCTGCCCCGACATCAGCACGAACCAGCCGATCGTCCCCGAAATCAGCATTGCCGCCATCATTTCCACTGTGCCGCGTCTTATCTCGTTCATCGTCCGGGCTCCCGTTTGCTGAGCCTGATAATATTGCCGCCAGTGCACGTATGATATAGGTTGGATAAAGATTATTGGCCTGAGTGCCTAATTATATGAGGCAAGGATATGGGTGTACCTAATACGGCGATAGAACTCGATGCGATCGACCAGCGGATGCTGGAGGCGCTCGCGCGCAATGCCCGGATTTCGTTGAAGGAGCTGGCCGAGGTGGCGGGACTCTCCTCGCCGAGCGCCGCCGAGCGGCTACGCCGGTTGGAGGAGCGAGGCGTCATCGCGGCGTTCACCTTAGATATCGCGCCTGAGGCGATCGGCTATTCCTTGCAGGCGATCGTCCGCATCCGGCCGCTTCCCGGCCAATTGCATGTGGTCCAGCGCCTGATTCAAGAGACGCCGGAATTCATCGAATGCGACAAGGTCACTGGCGAAGACTGTTTCATCGGTCGCCTCGTGGTGCGGTCGATGGGCGACCTCGACGGTATCCTCGACAAGATCACCGAACGTGCCGAAACCAATACGTCGATGATCAAGGCAACCCCGGTGAAACGCCGGCTGCCGCCGCTGTCCCGCTAGAATTCCGCCATCGGCGACAGCATGATCGGCCCGGCAGTATCGTCTGCCGCTTTGCCGCGCGCCATCAGCATCGTGTAGCCCTCATAAGGCCCCAGCGATACGTCGCAATCCAGGCGATCCGGAGAAAAGCAGATCTCGATACGATCTGGTTCGACGTCAAGCGCAGGCAATATGGTCGCCAGGGACGGGATGGCCGTCCCCGCTACATCGAGAAGCCAGAGAGTCGCACCATCAAATGTCCATGCAATGACCGCCTCATCCCCGACTGCCGTCAGGTGGATCGCAGTATTGAAGCAGGCATTGAGCAGAAACATCTCCATCTGCCTGATGACGGCAAAGCGGGCGGAGACCGGCTGCCGACCTTGCAGGAGTGTTTTGACCAGGCGCAGATCGTCTGGCGCTTCCAAGGAGAGCTGTCGGGCAATCCAGTCGGATTTCTGGGGCTTCGGCATCCGCGCAATGAAGACATGCTGCGGCAGGGTTCGAAAACCGTAGCGCTCATAGAGGGCGGGCTTGTCGGTGAGCAGGAGATCGAGTTCGTAACCCTCGGCCTTGGTCCGGGCAAAGGCCCGCTGCATCAGGTCGCGGTAAAGTCCCCGCCCGCGCCACTCGGGACGAACCGCGCCGGATTGATAACCCGCCGCTTTGACCGTGCGGCCATTGATGACCATGGGCATGGAAAAAGCACTGAAATTGGCGACGCAGCGGCCATCGGCGTCGAAATAGCCGAACGGCATGCTGGTCGGATCAGGGCCGCCGAATTGATCCTGCAGGCTGATATCTATGGAAAAGGTGTCGCTCAGCAGATCGACGAGGCCAGCCCAGGCGACCGGATCGGCAAAATAACCCTGCCGGAAGGTCAGTCCGAATTGCTGGCCGAGATCCGCCATCACACGCCGGTTGAGCCGAAACCGCCGGCGCCGCGCGCCGTTTCGCTGACCTCGGTGATCTCAGCGACACGGACCTGCGTCACTGGCGCGATCACCACCTGGGCAATACGCATGCCGCGCGTGATCTCGAACGGTTCGTCGCCATGATTAATCAGCAGCACCTTTACTTCGCCGCGATAGTCGCTGTCGACGGTACCGGGCGAATTGAGGCAGGTGATGCCGTTCTTGAAGGCAAGGCCTGAGCGTGGGCGGATCTGGGCCTCGAAACCCTCTGGGATTTCGAAGATGAAGCCCGATGGCACTAGCGCCCGCTTGCCGGGGGCGAGCGTCAGGGTGGTGCCGTCTTCGATTGCCGCGCGCAGGTCCATGCCGGCCGCGCCCTTGGTCTCATAGGCGGGCAGGTCGAGGCCCCAGCCATGGGCAAGGCGGATGAAGTTCAGCGTCGGGCGGGTGTCGGTGTGAATGGTCATGCGGCATTAGTTTGCGCGTGAGCGTCCAAGGTCAATTGCAATCCCGGCCTTGAGTCGCTAGATACGGCCGCAATTCACAGGATTCACACGCATGGCCGAAAGTCTCGCCGAGGCAGTCTCCCGCCGCCGCACATTCGCTATTATCGCCCACCCGGACGCGGGCAAGACAACGCTCACCGAAAAGCTGCTGCTGTTCGGCGGCGCCATTCAGCTTGCCGGCGAAGTCAAGGCGAAGAAGGATCGCATCCAGACGCGCTCCGACTGGATGAAGATCGAGCGCGAACGCGGCATCTCGGTCGTGACCTCGGTCATGACCTTCGAATATGAAGGCAATGTCTTCAACATTCTCGATACGCCCGGCCACGAAGACTTCGCCGACGATACCTATCGCACGCTCACCGCCGTCGATGCCGCCGTTATGGTCATCGATGCCGCCAAGGGTATCGAGCCTCGGACGCTGAAGCTGTTCGAAGTCTGCCGCATGCGCGACATCCCGATCATCACCTTCATCAACAAGATGGACCGCGAAAGCCGCGATCCCTTCGAAATTCTCGATGAAGTGGAAGAAAAGCTGGCGCTGGACACCGCGCCGATCACCTGGCCGATCGGCCGGGCGAAGAGCTTCTGCGGCTCCTATCATCTGGCCGACAACACCGTTCGCGGCTCGGATACCGAAGTGGCGCCAACCCCCGTCAACGGCCCGCAAGCTGTGGCCGGCAGGCTGCCGGAAAACGAGCGTCAGGGCTTCATCGACGAAACGGAGCTGGCGATCGAAGCCTGCCGTCCCTTCGACCGGGAGTCCTTCCTGGAAGGTCACATGACGCCGGTCTTCTTCGGCTCGGCGTTGCGCAATTACGGCGTCCGCGACCTCATCAACGCGCTCGGTGAATTCGCGCCGCCGCCGCGCGACCAGGTCGCCGATATCAGGACGGTTCACGCCACCGATGACAAGATGACGGCCTTCGTCTTCAAGATCCAGGCCAATATGGACCCGAACCATCGCGACCGCATCGCCTTTGCCCGCATCTGCTCGGGCAAGCTCGAGCGCGGCATGAAGGCGCGGCTGTCGCGCACCGGCAAACAGCTCGGCCTCACCGCGCCGCAATTCTTCTTCGCCTCGCAGCGCCAGCTTGCGGATACCGCCTATGCCGGCGATGTTGTCGGCATTCCCAACCACGGCACGCTCCGCATCGGTGATACGCTGACCGAGGGCGAATCGCTGGTGTTCCAGGGCGTGCCGAACTTCTCGCCGGAAATCCTGCGCCGCGTGCGTCTTGAAGATGCGATGAAGGCAAAGAAGCTGAAGGAAGCCTTGCAGCAGATGGCGGAAGAGGGCGTCGTACAGCTCTTCTCGCCGGAAGACGGCTCGCCCGCCATCGTCGGCGTCGTTGGCGCGCTGCAGCTTGACGTGTTGAAGGAGCGGCTGATGGCCGAATACGGCCTGCCTGTCTCCTTCGAAATGTCGCGCTTTTCCGTCTGCCGTTGGATTTCGGCCGACCAGCCCGCCGACCTCGACAAGTTTCTCACCGCCCGTCGCGGCGACATCGCCCGCGACCTCGATGGCGACCCGGTCTTCCTCGCCCAGGACGGCTTCTCGCTGCGTTACGAGGCGGAACGTTACCCGGCTATCAAAATGGTCGCCATCAAGGAATATCACGCCTTCAAGGCGGCGTGATATCAGCGACTGCTGCTTTGATGCTGCCCTTCTATTGGGCGGCGTTCATCAGTTCGGCGTGGTGAATCTCCGTGGCTTCATCCAACGGAAATAGGCATTCGACCCGCAACTCCTGGGCCGTTATCATCTGCGCGGTGCCGACCGTCGTGACCAGTGAGAAAAATCTCAGAAGCTGTCCGTCTTTCATAAATGACAGAGGGATCATGGGCGTATTGTCAGCCGCTACGGATGTTTTCCATTCGGCGTTCACATCGGGATAGGCAAGCAGACTATTGATAAGCTCCTTCGTTCGCGCATCGATAACGCGGCCGACGGACTCGCGGAAGGCTCTCCCCATCAGGCTCTTTGCCGTCTGTTCCCAATCTGGAATGAAGGGCCGCATACCCTCGGGGTCGAACATCAGATGGAGGAGATTACGCGGTGCCGCGCGTCCGGCCATGTCGATAAAACAGTTGAAGAAGCGCGGGGTCGCGTCGTTGGTCATGACGACGTTCCAGTAGCGGTCCATTACTACAGCCGGAAACGGCTCATGCTGGCGAAGCATGCGTTTGAGGGCCTTGGTAAGGCCCTGCATCTCGCGATCGTCGAAGTTTCCTTCGGCATAGATCGGGGCATAGCCGGCTGCGAGGAGCAGGGAGTTGCGCTCGCGGCGTGGTACGTCCAACACCTCGGCAAGGTGCAAGAGATTGTGACGGCCAGGAGTACTCCTGCCGCTTTCGATAAAACTTATCTGACGCTGCGAAATGCCGGTGTCCAGGGAAAGATCGAGTTGGCTCTTGCCGCGTGTGTCGCGCCATGCGCGCAGCTGCGGTCCGAGTTCATTCGGCATTCTTAAATTGATGCGGGAAGAGTTCATCCGGCAGAAGCCTCGCTTCGTTCGTCGGTGGCGGGGCCATCATTCGATAACTCCGCCACCGTAGATTTTCGTCAGAAGGCGATAGGCCCGACGGATCCGTACCAATGACGCACTTTGGTCGGCTCGACCTCATCCATATAGAAGAAGTGGGTCATGACCGGGCTAACCACCGGCTGTGTTCGGTCATCGGGCGTCATGGTAACGGTCCCGCGAAACACTTTGAGCGATCCACCGTCCCAATATTCGGTAACATCATGCAATGCGGTGAAGCCTGTGTCGATGAAGGCGCGCAAGTTCTCACGAATGGTGTCGCGGCCTTTCCAGTCGGCAATGCCGAGGTTGCATGTCGCGTCTTCCGCGAAGCAATTGAAGCCCTCGCCGAAGGTCTTGTCGTCAATTTCCCGCCAGAAGGACAGCAGCCATTGGGGAGCGTCTTTTTTCGTGAATGACATCGTGGTCATGGGGTTCTCCTGAGCCTGCCGTTGGAACGAAGAATCGTGGCCACCGACATCGTCCCGGCGAAAGCTCTCTATGTTGAAGGGTTCGAGATGCTCTTCTTGCAAGAAGACGATTGTCAGATACCCCGGGTGAGGTGCTGCTCTCAATTACATGCGATGTAATAAAAGCCTCGCGCATGTCGGCGCCGGACACCGTCAATCATTGTCGAACATAAGGGATCGGTGGGCCGCTGTGCCGGCAAGGGCTCCGTCGCCCACGGAGAGCGCCACGGAACCGGCGGCTCTTGCCGCGTCACCGCAGGCGAACACGCCCTTGGCGGTCGTCTGCTTCATGGCGTCGGTGCTGATGAAGCGCCCAACCGGACCGTCCTCGAATGCACAGCCGAGCTGTTCCGCCCATGGTGCCGGCACTGAGGTCTGGGTCAAGGTGAACAAGCCGTCCATCGCAATGATCCTGCCGTCTTCCAACACCACATCGGCGCGATCGCCGCGGATCTCGCGAACCGGTGCCGTCTCGGTCGTCACGCCACGAGCGCGCAATTGCGATGACTGATCTGCATCGGGGACGAAGGCGCCGTTCGTGAACAGCGTTGTCTCACCCCAGTCGGGAAGCATCAAGGCGTGATGCATGGAGAGCTCCGAGGATGCGATCACACCGATGCGCCCTCGATCGAGTTCGTAGCCATGGCAATAAGGGCAATGGAAGACCGATTTCCCCCAGCGTTCCTGCAGGCCGGGAATGGCCGGCAATCGATCGACGACACCCGTCGCGAGGATCAGGCGTTTGCCCTTCAATAACTCTCCCGCGCCGACCGTGACGGAAAATCCGGCTTCGATCCGCTTGGCGGATTGTGCCTTGGCGTTCAACCAATGGACGGTCGGGTAGCGCTGCAGTTGCTCGCGCGCGTCCGCGGCGATCAGGCCGGGATCACGGCCGTCCTGCCCGAGAAACCCGTGTGAGCTCTTAGCAAAGCGATTGCGCCGCTCGTCCGCATCGACCACCAGAATATCCCGCCTGGCGCGGGCAAGCTGCAGGCCCGCGGACATGCCGGCATAGCTGCCGCCGATGATGATCACATCGAAGTACATGGAAATCAGCCTTTCGTGCTCATTCTGCTCTATCGCCGGCAAAGGCCGGCTCGATATCATGATACTTTTTATGTTACGTGATTGATGGCGTCAATAGTTATGCAACTCCTGTTGTTGCATGATCGTGTCTTTGGTAGATGTCGGTGCTACCCGGAGACGATCGGAACCGCGCCATGAGACACGACACCCGCCTATCCCGTATGCTGCATGTGCTGATCCACATGGATCGCCACGAAGGCGCTGCGACGTCCGAAACCATTGCGGCGATGCTGGGCACCAATGCCGTCGTGGTGCGCCGAACCATGGCCGGGTTGCGAGATCAGGGTTATGTCCGCTCCGAAAAGGGGCATGGCGGCGGCTGGGTGCTGGCGCAGCCGCTGCGGGAGATCACGCTGCTCGATATCCATAATGCGTTAGGTGCGCCGCAGCTGTTCTCGATCGGCCTGGCGGGAGACAATCCGAATTGCGTCATCGAGCAGGCGGTGAACGCTTCCCTTGCCGAGGCGATGAGCGAGGGAGAAACGATTCTGCTGGCGAGGTTCGCAAAGGTCACCTTGGCGGCACTTGCCACGCAATCGTCGGAGCGTTGGGCGCTGGCTTCGAATTGCGCTTCGGCGATGGAGGATTTCTAGGGTTTTCGGCAATGCCGGAAAACATAGTTTCGTGATGTTCTAGCGTTTGCGTTTATCGGCATTCTGCCGGCCGCCGCTGAAGCGTGGCTGATCATCGATGCCGCCGGGCGAAGGCTCTCAATTACATGCGATGTCATAAAAGCGCGCGTCGGGGGGCGGTACCGGCCAAGGCGGAGCGCTGCCTCGCCATCAAAGAAAATCACGCCGTCTAGGCGGCGTGATATTGGGGATCATGGAACGGGAGCCTCCGGCTCTCAGGTCGTGCTGGCCTTTGCCACGCCATCAAGCTGCGCCAATGCGTCGTCCGGCAGGTTGATCCCGGGCGCTTTCAGATTTTCCTTGAGATGGGCGACGGAGGAGGTGCCCGGGATGAGCAGAATGTTGGGTGCGCGGTGAAGCAGCCAGGCGAGTGCAACCTGCATGGGGGTGGCACCGAGGTGTTCGGCAACGTCGGAGAGCGTTGACGATTGCAGCGGGCTGAACCCGCCGAGGGGGAAGAACGGCACATAGGCGGTGCCCTCGCGGGCAAGCGCGTCGATGAGGGCGTCGTCATTGCGGTGCGCCAGATTGTAGAAATTCTGCACGCAAACGATATCGCAGATCTTGCGGCCGTCGGCGATCTGTGTCGGCGTGACGTTGCTGAGCCCTACATGGCGCACCAGGCCTTTTTGCTGAAGTTCGGCGAGCACCGTCAAAGGCGCTTCGAGCGATCCCTCGACCGGGCCATGAACATCGAGCATGCTGCGAAGATTGACCACATCGAGCACATCAAGGCCGAGATTGCGCAGGTTGTCATGCACGGCCTGCGTCAATTCCTCGCGCGACATGGCCGGGATCCACGACCCGTCCGTTCCACGGCGGGCGCTGATCTTGGTGACGATGACAAGATCGTCAGGATAGGGGTGGAGCGCCTCCCGGATGATTTCATTGGTGACGTGCGGGCCGTAGAAGTCGCTGGTGTCGATATGGTTCACGCCGCTCGCAACGGCTTCCCTGAGGACGGCTACCGCCGCGTCGCGATCCCTGGGTGGTCCGAACACGCCAGGCCCGGCAAGCTGCATGGCTCCATAGCCGAGCCGCTTCACGGTGCGATCGCCAAGGGTGAATGTTCCGGAGTGGTCGATGCTGGACATGGGATATCTCCTTTTTAGCTTCCCTTCAGAAATAGGCGTTGTTGCCTTGCGTGATAATCCGGTACAATCCGCACAGGCTGTGCGGAGTAGCGAACAGTGAAGATCGATCTGCTGGACATGAGCGCATTCGTCGCCGTGGCGCGTGCCAAGGGTTTTCGCGAGGGCGCGCGCCTGAGCGGCAAAAGCCCTTCGGGCTTGAGCGAGGCGGTCCGCCGCCTTGAGGCCGAGCTTGGTGTGCGATTACTTAATCGGACAACCCGCAGCGTCGTGCCGACCGAGGCGGGAGAGCGATTGCTGGAAAGGCTCGGCCCCGCACTGTCGGAGATGGAGGCGGCCTTCGACGTGGTCAACGGTTTCCGCGACAGGCCGGCGGGAACCTTGCGGCTGAACGTGCCGATCAGCGCGGCGCGGCTTGTGTTGCCTGACATCGTTCCGCGGTTTCTTGCCGCCTATCCCGACATCCAGCTGGAGATCATCGCCGAGGACAGCTTTGTCGATGTCCTCGCAGCCGGCTGCGATGCCGGTATCCGCTATGACGAGCGGCTGGAGCAGGACATGATCGCCATACCGATCGGGCCACGCACCCAGCGCTTCGCCACTGCCGCTTCACCCTCGTACCTTGACCTTCATGGCAGGCCGGAGCATCCGAGCGAGCTGATCAATCACGCCTGTCTTCGTGGTCGTTTCTCTAGCGGCCTGATGCCGCCCTGCGAGTTCGAGCGTGACGGCGAAATCGTGCGGATCATTCCCACAGGCCCGCTCATCGTCAGCATCGGCGGCGCGACCGATCTCGTCGTGGCCGCTGCGATCGCCGGCACCGGCATCGTCTATCTTTTCGAGGAATGGCTGCGCCCGCATCTTGACAGCGGCGCGCTCGAACCCGTGCTCGAACCATGGTGGCAGTCCTTCTCCGGGCCGTTTCTTTATTATCCCGGGCGGCGCCTTGTGCCCGCTCCGCTCAGGGCATTCATCGATTTCATAACCACATCGGCCAAGCCGCCGAACACTCTTGCTCCGGAAGGGGGAAACCATGGTCCGCGAGAATGAAATTCGCGAAAACGAGGTGGCCGTCGAGCCACCGGCCGCGACCGATGCCGGTCTCGTCTTCATCGGCCGCATCTCGACGCCATGGACCTCGCGGATGGAGACGCCGCGTCAGGGGCGGCATGACGGGCCGCTTTGCCGTATCGAGCTCTTCGAGCCCTGGGTGCCGGCGCTGAAAGGCGTGGAGGCTTTCGAGCGGCTGGAAATTCTCTATTGGCTGGACCGCTCACGCCGCGATCTGGTGCTGCAAAGCCCGGCCAATAGCGGCAAGGTGCACGGTACATTTTCACTGCGCTCGCCGGTGCGGCCAAACCCGATCGGCACCTCCATCGTCAAGCTGGAAGCGGTAGAGGGCGCGACCTTGCTCGTGCGCGGCCTCGATTGCCTCGATGGCACGCCGCTTCTGGACCTGAAGCCGGACAGGACCTTGTTCAAGCCTATTGCGCCGCCGCAGCCTGGTGATTTCCAGACCGGCGACGGCGAAACAGCGCATTACTGCCAGAAGCGGGAAACTTAGTCGACGGCGACCATGACGTCGGATGCCTTGATGACGGCATAGGCGTCAGCGCCGACCGTCAGGCCCAGTTCATCGACCGCTTCGTTGGTGATCGACGAGGTGACGATCGAGCCGTTGCCGATATCGATGCGGACATGGGCGGTTGTCGCACCCTTGGTGACTTCGACGACCTTGCCCTTGAGGCGGTTGCGTGCGCTGATTTTCATGGACATTTTCTCCCTTGCTTTGGCCAGACCATATCGTCTCCGGCAAAGCCAAACCACAGGAAAGCTTATTCCCCGCGCGGAAAGCGCTGGTTCTCCTCCAGCACGTTCAGGTCCATATGATTGCGCATATAGCGCTCGGAGGCCTTCTGCAGCGGCTGATAGTCCCAGGGGTAATAGGCGCCGTTGCGCAGCGCTGCATAGACCACCCATCGCCGCGCCTGACTCTCGCGCACGGCGGCGTCGAAGGCGGCGAGGTTCCAGCGCTGCATCGCCTGCGCGGTCAGCCGCGCCAGGATTTCCGCATGGCCGGGATCGCCAGCGAGATTGGTCAGTTCTTTGGGATCGGCCTCGAGATTGAAGAGTAGGGGCAGGTCCTTGTCGCAGAGGATCAGCTTGTAATGCCCATCGCGCAGGCCGACGAGCGGCGCTTCGGAGCCTTCCGCCGCATATTCCATCGGCACCGGCCCACGGCTTCCCGTCCCAAGGGCGAGCGGAGCCAGATCCTCTCCATCCGTCCATTGCCGCAGCGATGCGATGTCGATACCGGCGAGGCCGGCGAGCGTCGGCGTCACGTCGAGCGTCGACACTGGTTGGTCGATGCGACGGGCAGGCCAGCCGGGTGCAGCGATCGTCAGCGGCACGCGGGCCGAGCCTTCGAAAAAGTTCATCTTGAACCACAGCCCGCGCTCGCCGAGCATATCGCCATGGTCGGAGACGAACAGCACAATGGTGTTGTCGGCCATGCGGCCGCGCTCCAGCGCATCGAGGATTTCGCCGATCTTCTCGTCGACATAGGAGATATTGGCGAAATAGCCACGCCGCGCCCGGCGGACCTGTTCGGGCGTGATGTCGAAGGCGGCGTGATCGCTGGCCTTCATCAACCGCTGCGAATGCTGGTCCTGCTGGTCGAACGGGATTTCGCCGACCTCGGGGTCGAGCGCCGGGCAATCCTCATAGAGATCCCAGAAGCGGCGGCGGGCGACATAGGGGTCGTGCGGATGGGTGAAGCTGACGGTCAGACACCAGGGCCGCTCATCGTGGCCGCGCGACAGGTCGAGCAGCTTGCGGGTGGCGTGATAGGCGACCTCGTCGTCATACTCCATCTGGTTGGTGATCTCGGCGACACCGGCGCCGGTCACTGAGCCGAGATTGTGATACCACCAGTCGATGCGCTCACCCGGCTTGGTATAATCCGGCGTCCAGCCGAAATCGGCGGGATAGATATCCGTGGTCAGCCGCTCCTCGAAGCCGTGCATCTGGTCCGGCCCGACGAAATGCATCTTGCCGGAAAGCGCCGTCTGATAGCCGGCGGCGCGCAGATGGTGGG
The DNA here is from genome assembly GCF_000696095.1 of Rhizobium rhizogenes NBRC 13257. GTDB lineage: Bacteria > Pseudomonadota > Alphaproteobacteria > Rhizobiales > Rhizobiaceae > Rhizobium > Rhizobium rhizogenes. The sequence continues at coordinate 268,964 of NZ_BAYX01000008.1, forward strand.
CGAAGGTCGGGATATCGGAGGCGAATTCGGCGGCATTGTCATAGACACGGGTGCGGCTCGGCAGTTGCCCGGACATGAAGGAAGCCCGTGCCGGTGCACAGAGCGGGCTTGCCGTATAGCTGTTGGCAAAGCGCACGGAGCGTTCCGCCAACACTTTCAACACGGGCGCGTGGAGAAAATCGGCCGGGCCATCGGGAAACAGGGTTCCGTTGAATTGATCGACCATCAGGATGAGAATATTCGGGCGCGCCATTGCTGGAATTCCTTGGGCGGGATCGGAGGCCGAAAGAGGTCTTTACGATTCTCTCTTACTATTTGCTGATTTTATTGAACATCAGTAGCATCGAGCCTGTAAAGCTTGCTTTTTTCGATGGATACCAAAAGGGAATTTTATGGCTGAACGGCCGGTAGATCTCGGGTGGCTGCGAATTTTTGTCGAGGTGGCACGTTCAGGCAGCCTGTCATCTGCCGCAGCCAGCCTCGGACTGACCCAGCCGGCGGTCAGCTATCAGATCCGGCGGATCGAGGAGCAGATGGGTGTCACCCTGTTCCATCGCCAGCATCGGGGTGTCGAACTCTCATCGGAAGGCCGTCGTCTGTTAGAGATCGCCGAAAAAGCGGTCGGTGGCGTCGATTCTCTGGTGCACGGCTTTCGCGCTGAAGCGGAACGCCCCATGGTGCGGCTCCGAACCGACTATGCCTTCTCAGCACTCTGGTTGATCCCGCGCATGCATCGGTTTCGTTTGGTCTATCCGGAGCTGGATATCCAGATCGTCGCCACGCAGCGGCAGGAGCGCGGCCAGTCGGACAGCGGCGATGTCGCCGTCGTCTTCGGCACCCGTCAGGAGTTTGGCCCCGAAGCGGTGCTGCTATTGCCCGAGAAGGTGGCGCCGGTCTGCGCGCAGGGCTTCATCGATAAATACGGTCCGTTTGAGGATCCAGGCCATCTGGCGCGGGCAACGCTCGTGCATCTGGACACGGACACGCCGTCACCCTGGTTCGATTGGAAGAGCTATTTCGCCGAACTTGGTATCAGCCGCGACACCTACGCCGGCCATGGCGATCTGCGGTTCAATACCTATTCGCTGGTGGTGCAGGCGGCGATCGGCGAGCAGGGGCTGGCGCTTGGCTGGATGGGGCTGGTGGATCAGTTGTTGGCCGGACGAATGCTGGTAACCGCCGGCCCGATGCTGGAGGCACCGGATCGCGGTTACTGGCTTCTGCCGCCGAAGTCGCCGGGCATGCATGCCGGGCGACTGACGGAATGGCTGCTCATGGAACCAGCCGCAAAGTGACCTGATTGACCGGCGGCTTCGCCTCTTCCGTCAGGTCCTTCAGAAAATCATTGCACCAGCGTGCGACATCGTGTTCCAGAAGATGATCCATCATGCCCCGCCAGCGTCGCTGCCGTTCTTCCAGCGGCATGGTGAGCCCGCGCGCCATGGCATTGGCGGTTGCCTCGATGTCGTAGGGATTGACCAGCAGCGCGCCCTTCAGCTCGCGCGCGGCGCCTGCGAAACGCGAAAGCACCAGCACGCCGGGGTCGTCCGGATCCTGCGCGGCCACATATTCCTTGGCGACGAGGTTCATACCGTCACGCAGCGGTGTCACCAGGCCGATCCTGCCCAACCGATAAAGGCCGGCCAGCACGGGGCGGCTGATCGAGCGGTTGATATAGCGGATCGGCACCCAGTCGACCGTGCCGATCGCGCCGTTGACCCGGCCGGCCTGTTCCGCGACAGCTTGCTGCATCGCCTCGTATTCCGGCACCTCGGAGCGCGATTTCGGGGTGACCTGCAGATAGGTCACGCGGTTCTGATAGGCGGGATTGTCGCCGAGGAAACGCTCGAAAGCCTCGATGCGCTGGGTGATCCCCTTGGAGTAATCGAGCCGGTCGACGCCGATGATCAGGTCTCGGCCCTCGATGCTCTGCCGGGCCTTGCGCACCATGCTATGGCTCGCCGCCTTGCGGGCGAAGTCTGCGAAGGCGGCGGTCTCGATGCCGATCGAATAGGCACCGCCGCGGAATGTCCGGCCATGGGCGCTGAAGAGGCCGGGACCGATCTCGTCGCCGATCTCCTCGCGCTTGAGGCAACTGGCGAAGTTTTCGAGGTCGTGGTCCGTCTGAAAGCCGAGAAGATCGTAGGCGGAGAGACTGCGCATGATCTCCTGATGCACGGGCATGATGGCGAGCACATCGGCCGGCGGCCATGGAATATGCAGGAAGAAGCCGATGCGGTTCTTCAGGCCCATTTGCCTCAACTCGGCTGCCAGCGGAATGAGATGATAGTCATGCACCCAGATGACGTCGTCCGGCTGGATCAGCGGCGCGAGGCGATGGGCAAAGAAGCGATTGACGCGGAAATAGCCGTCCATCTCCTTGCGGCCATACTCGGCAAGATCCAGCCGGTAATGACAGATCGGCCAGAGCACGCGGTTGGCGAAGCCCTGATAGTATTCCTCGACATCGGTCTGGGTGAGATCTGTCAGGGCATAGGTGATGTTGCCGTGGTCCGTCATCACCAGCGGCTCCGGCTCCTTGTCGCCACTGGAATTGCCGGACCAGCCCATCCAGATGCCACCATGTTCTTCAAGTGCCGCCCGCAGGGCCACGGCCAGGCCTCCGGCGGCGTTGCCTTTTTTGTCGGGAACGGAGACGCGGTTGGAAATCACGATGAGACGGCTCACGGGCGGTCCTTTCAAGTCTAATACGGCAGGCGACAGCGAAGCTGCCTATGCCGCGAGGGACGCGAGTATGTCTCTTAAACGCGCAGGCGAGGAAATGGATGCACGCGCCAGCGTTTTGCCGTTTGGCGGGCCGACGCGCACGGACTGGCCGCCGAGGCGGTTGGCGGCGGCAAACATGGCTTCGTCGGTCACGTCGTCACCGATCGTAAGCGGCTTTCGCCCGATGAAGGGCTCCTCATCGAGAAAGGCTTCGACGGCATAGCCCTTGCCGGCGCGCGCCGGGCAGATCTCGACGACCGACTTACCGCGTTGCAGAGCCCAATCCGGGCCGGCTTCCTCGAGATAGCGTTGCATCGCCTCGGCAATCTCGGCCTCGCGCTCCGGCGCCTGTCGGTAGTGAACCGCGATCGCGGCGCCCTTGTCCTCGACAAGCGCCCCGGGCCAGGCTTCCGCCTCCCGCGCAATCGCACTCTTCATTTCCTGAAAAGCAGGCGGGATCAGCGCCCGCCGCAATCGTCCCGCAGCATCGCGTCGTTCGGCACCGTGGAGGCCTGCGACCGGAAAGTGGAAGGGGGCAAAGAGGGGGTCGACAAAGGCAACCGAGCGACCTGTTACCACCGCCAAAGCGCCGCCGAGCTTACGGGAAAGGGCCTGCAGGGCGTAGGGCAGGGACGGAGGAACGACAATCGCTTCCGGCGTTTCCGCGAGATCGAGCAGCGTGCCGTCGATGTCGAGAAACAGCGCCCATTGGTCGGGATACAATGAGAGTGCAGTAAGCGCCGGTTCTTTCGATGGCGCCGGTTCGGCTTCGCCCTGTTCGGGCTGTTCCTTGTAAGTCATACAGGGTTAGCTAAGGCGCTCGTCCCATTCGGCAAGTAAAAAAGCGACCGCAAGCCGGTTTTTCTTGGAGATGAGCAGTCTTGGATGCCGCGATATCGGTAATCGCTGGACACAAAAAAGGGCCGCGCGAAGCGACCCTTCCATGAGTTTTGGCCCGTAACTGGCCTGAAGCGTAGACCGCTTCCGGAAGGCTCTGATCAGAGCGAGGGCTGCCCCGCTGCGCTCACAACCATTTCCATGCCTGATACGAGGACCGAAATCTCACTAGACATTGGATCACCTTCCTTTCGTTACGTTGATAATATGCCTAACGTAGCTCAAATTTCATCGGATGCAAGAGGGTGGGTGGAAGAAGCATTTCACGCTTCTTTTCGCATTGAAACGCAGTCCCTCTTCGAGCTTTTGCATGCGACGATCACGCCCTCCCGAAGCGCTTCGTTCACAAAAGAAAAATGCTGCGACGCAAAAATGTGATCGGACGAGGCGTCAAATATCTGTCATCCTGATGGTCGAAGCAGCTGGAAATTAACAATTTATTACCCATTCCGCTGAACAATCGTCCTTAGATTTGACATTCTCCCGCGAGACAGGAAGCCAGCGGGAATTGGAGCAAAAGACATATGTGTCGCTGGGCAGCCTATCGTGGAGACCCCCTCTATCTGGAGGAGCTGGTGTCTTCGCCTGCCCACTCCCTGATCGAACAATCCCACTGCGCCACGCGCGCCAAGACGGCGACCAACGGCGATGGCTTCGGCATCGCCTGGTATGGCGACAGGCCGGAGCCGGGCCGCTATCGCGATATCCTGCCGGCCTGGTCCGACTGCAATCTCAAGAGCCTGGCGCGGCAGATCCGCTCGCCGCTCTTTCTCGCCCACGTCCGCGCCGCGACCGGCGGCGGCACCCGGCGTGACAATTGCCACCCTTTCGTGCATGAAAACTGGGCTTTCCAGCACAACGGCCAGATCTCCAATTTCGACCGCTTGCGCCGGCCGATGGAAGCCATGCTCGACGATCACCTGTTTCAGGCGCGCAGCGGCACGACCGATTCCGAACTGATGTTCCTGCTGGCACTGCAGTTCGGCCTCGTGACCAACCCGGTTGCGGCCATTTCAGAAACCATCAGCTTTGTCGAGGGGCTGTCGGTCCATCTGACCGGTTCGGCGCTGGTGCGCTTCACAGCTGCCTTTTCCGACGGGAAGTCGCTGCATGCGGTGCGCTACGCCACCGACCGCAAAGCGCCGACGCTTTATGCCTCGCCTGTCGGGTCAGGTTATTGCCTAGTGTCCGAGCCGCTGAACGACGATGTCGATGCTTGGACGGAAATTCCGGATGGAAGCTCCGTGCTGATCGACGACATGGGCGTTCACATCACGCCCTTCCAGCCGGAAAAGCGCAGCTTGGCCGCGCCCCAGACGGCTGCCGCTATCCCTGCCTGAATTGTTCGGCGATCAGCGCCGCCAGCCGCGCCGCCACCTCGTCCTTGTCGAGGTCCGGCCATTGCTCCACGCCATCATGACGAACGATTTTCACGCGGTTGCGCGTGCCGCCCATAATGCCGGTTGAAGGCGAGACGTCGTTGGCAACGATGATGTCGGCGCCCTTGCGCTCGAGCTTTGCCTTGGCGTTGCTCTCCACATCTTGCGTTTCAGCGGCAAAGCCGATGACGAGCTTCGGCCGCTGCGTGTGATGTCCCACGGTTTTCAGGATGTCGGGATTTTCGGTGAGCGCCAGCGTCGGGATGGATTCGCCCGGGTGCTTCTTGATCTTCTGGTCGGCGGCGGAGGCCACCTTCCAGTCGGCGACGGCGGCGACCATCACGGCGATATCGGCCGGAAGAGCGGATAACACGGCATCGCGCATCTCGTCCGCGCGCTCGACATGGACGACGCGCATGCCTGTTGGATCGGGAATGGTGACCGGGCCGGAGACGAGGGTGACGTCGGCGCCAAGGGCCGCGAGCGCCGAGGCGATGGCATGGCCCTGCCGGCCCGACGAGCGGTTGGCGATATAGCGCACCGGATCGATCGGCTCATGCGTCGGACCAGAAGTGACGACGGCTTTCCGGCCAGCAAGCGGCCTTGCCCCATCGTCAAGCCGCATCTCGACGGCGGCAACGATCTCCAGCGGCTCGGCCATGCGGCCGGCACCGGCCTCCTTACTTTCCGCCATCTCGCCGACCATGGGGCCGACAAAGCGGATGCCGTCGCCGCGCAATATCTCGACATTGCGCTTCGTCGCGGCATGCGCCCACATTTTCGGGTTCATCGCGGGCGCCACAAGCACGGGCCGGTCGGTGGCGAGCAGCACGGTTGAGGCGAGATCGTCCGCCAGCCCGTTCGCCATCTTCGCCAGCAGATCGGCGGTGGCAGGGGCGATCAGCACCAGGTCGCAGTCCCGCGCCAGCCGGATATGGCCGACATCCTGCTCGTCCTGCCGCGAGAACAGGTCGGTGAAGACATGGTCGGCCGCCAGCGCACCGACGGCAAGCGGCGTCACGAATTGCTGGGCGCCCGAGGTCATGACCGGACGGACGGCGGCGCCGCGCTCGCGCAGCCGCCGGATGAGGTCGAGGCTCTTATAGGCCGCGATGCCACCGGAAATGATCAGAAGAATGCGTTTTCCCGCGAGAACCATGGCTCGAACCCGTCGCTTGTTTTTATGCTCATAAACCTAAGCCTTTGGCAGACAATAGGCAATCGCCAGTCGTGGTCAGTCGGAAATCACGGCTTTGTCACTTGCGACGCTTCGCCGGGTCAGCGAGCATTGAGGGAAAGTTCGCCAAAGGAGTAAAGCCTTGAAACTGATGAAGGTCGCAATGATCGCTCTACCGATTCTGGCCGCCGCCATGCCGGCCTTCGCCGAGCGCGCCTATTCGCCGGAAGAGCAAAAGAACAAGGAAATCGTTCTGGATTTCTATCAGAAGGCGTTGAACGACAAGGATTTCGATACTGCTTCCAAATATCTCGGCAAATATATTCAGCACAACCCGCTGGCGGCCGACGGTCCCGAGGGCCTGCGCGGTTTCATCGAGTTCCTGAAGAAAAACTACCCGCATTCAAAGAGTGAAATTACCCGGGTAATGGTCGACGGCGACTATGTAATCCTGAGGGTCCATGCCATTCGCGAACCCGGCGACAGGGGCAGCGCCATCGTCGATATTTTCCGTGTCGAGAACAACAAGATCGAGGAGCATTGGGACTCGGTCCAGCCGATCCCGGAGAAGTCCATGAACACGAATACGATGTTCTGAGCGACAGGCCGCGAGAAGGATCCGCGGCCTGTCTTCGTGCATTCATGCCGCCGTGAACGCGGTCAGGTGCGCGTGATCGATACACCGCCATCGACCAAGGAGGCCGTGCCGGTGACAAAGCTCGCATCGTCGGAGGCGAGGTAGAGTACCGAGCGCGCAATCTCTTCGGGGCGGGAGACGCGCTTCAGTGCATGCAGATTGGTCACGAAAGCCTGCTTGTCCGGCGTGTCGTTCATCTCGCGATACATGTCGGTGTCGACCGCGCCCGGCAATATGGCATTGACGCGCACATTCTGCGGGCCAAATTCGGCGGCAAGTGTCTGCGTCAGGCCGATCAGGCCGGACTTGCTGGCGGCGTAGGCGGCGACACCCGGGAAGCCGACGGTATGACCGACAAAGGTCGAGGTGAAGATCACCGAGCCACCGCCGTGCTTGATCATTTCGCCGATCTGATGCTTGGCGGCCAGGAAAGAGGCTGTGAGGTTGATCGCCAGTGCTTCGGCAAAGCCTGCCTCTGAAACCTCGGTGCTGAGGCCGGCTTCGCCGAGCGTACCGGCATTGTTGAAGGCAATATCGAGCCTGCCGTAGCGCTCGACCGCAAGCGCGACCAGTGCCTTGTGATAGTCTTCCGAGCGCACATCGCCGGCCAATGCGGCTGCGTCACCGCCCGTGGCCTTGATATCAGCGACAAGGCTTTCCAGTTCGGCTCCGCGACGAGCGCCGACGATCACTTTTGCGCCTTCGGCGGCGAAGAGCTTTGCGGTGGCGCGGCCGATGCCGGAGCTGGCGCCGGTGACGATCGCGACTTTTCCATTCAAGCGGTTCATTGTTCCATCTCCTGTGTGAGGACGTGTCCGTTGTTTCATCCGATGGACGGAAGATGGCCTTTTTCGATCGTTCGGATTAGTCTTCAAATCATGGAACTCGAATTCGGAATTGCCGAACGATGCTCAAGATTGAAGGGCTCACTGCTTTTGTAACGGTTGCCGAGGCGGGATCGATCAGCGAGGCTGCCCGCCGGCTGCGCCTATCGAAGTCCGTGGTCAGCGAGCGACTGGCGGAGATGGAGAAGACGCTGGGTGCCACGCTGCTGCATCGCACGACGCGCAAGCTGACGCTGACGGAGGACGGCACCGTATTCCTGGAGCGGGCGACGCGGATCGTGCGCGAGGTGCGCGAGGCCGCCGCCGACCTTGCCGAACGGCGCGGCACGCTGGCCGGACCGCTGCGGATTGCCGCCCCCGTCACCTTCGGCCGCATGCATCTCGGCCCGGCACTCTACCCCTTTCTGGCCGCCCATCCCGAGATCGAACTGACACTCGAACTCGATGACCGCCGCGTCGATGCTGCTTCCGATGGCTATGACGCGATCATTCGTCATGGGTTGATTGCCGATTCCCGTCTCGTCGCCTGGCCGCTCGCCCGCAGTCGCCGGCTTCTCGTCGCTTCGCCTGACTATTTGAGGCAGCACGGCATGCCTGCCTCGCCGTCCGATCTCGAGAACCACAGGGGGATCTTCTACACCAATCGCGGTGTCGCCGACTGGCGTTTCCAGGGGCAGGAGGGGGCAGTCGTCGTCAGAGGGAAATTGGCGCTCGGCATCAACAATGGCGATGTCTCCCGCGATGCGGCGATCGCGGGGTTGGGTATTGCGCTGCTGCCGGCCTTCATTGCTGGCCCGTCCGTCAACGAGGGGCTGCTTGTCGAAATCGATGTCGGCTGCCGGCCGGAGCCCGAATTCGTCTTCATGGCGCATCCGGAGGGACGCAATCCCTCCGCAAAGCTGCGGGCCATCGCCGATCACCTGAAAAAGGCATTCGGCGATCCACCCTATTGGGATACCTTGGGATAGTCAGGCAATCAGGCTCATCAGATTGGCCGTCACCGGCGAGCGTTGCACCTTCAGCACCGCGAGCCCGAGCCGCGCCACCAGCGGCGGTCCGTCGATGGGGCGGTAGGTGACGCCGTCGAGCTTGATCTGCGCGATCGAGGCGGGAACGATGGAGACGCCGAGATTGGCGGCTACAAGGTTGACGACCGAGGGGATTTGCGGCGCTTCCTGCGTCACCAAGAGCTCGAAGCCCGCATCGCGGCAGGCGGCGGCGATATCGTCATAGAGGCTCAGCCCCACCATGCGCGGGAAGAGGATAAAGGGCTCGTGTGCAAGCGCCGCGATCGGCACGCGGTCCTTCTCGGCCAGGGGATGGTGGGCGGGCAGGGCGATCAGCATCGGCTCGTCGTCGAAACGCTTGAGGCGGACGTTGCGCGGATCTTCCAGGCCGGGACGGATGAAGGCGGCATCGATCTCGCCACGCATAAGCCGCTCGGTCAGGGCATTGGTGTTCATCTCGGTTAGCGACAGACGCACCTGCGGCCAGCGGTTGCGGAATTCGCGGATGGTCGAGGTGACGATCGTGTTGAAGGCGGAAGATGCGGTGAAGCCGAGCGATAGGCGGCCGATCTCGCCGCGATTGGCGCGCTGGGCAGCAAGCTTGGCCTTTTCCGCCGCATCCACGGCCAGCTTGGCCTCGACCTGAAAAGCCTCGCCCGCCGCTGTCAGCTCCGCGCCATGCGGGACACGGTGAAACAGTGCCGCGCCAACCTCATTCTCGAGGTCGCGGATCTGCTGGCTGAGCGGCGGTTGGCCGATGCCGAGCTTGGCGGCGGCGCGGGTGAAATTTCCCTCATCCGCCAGCGCCAGAAAATAGCGGATATGTCGCAGCTCCATCGCTATCTCCAAAAGCTATTGAAATCGTCTGTTCCATATATTGGACTAATGACGTCGGCTTGGCTAGATTTGTGGGCAAGAAAGGTTGTGTGCCCTCATGTCCCGCGCCGTCCAGACGGAAGATCTTACCATCTCCGAAGTTCCCTCCCGCCCCGAATTGAAACTTGTCGATACCGAGCCGCAGTCAGAGGCCCGGCAATTCCTGACGCGCGGCACGCCCGCATTCAGGCGTGCGACCATCGCGCTGTTCCTCTCCGGTTTCGCGACATTTTCGCTGCTCTATTGCGTGCAGCCGCTGATGCCGATCTTCGCCGAGGATTTCGGGGTGACGCCGGCGGCAAGCTCGCTGTCGTTGTCGCTCTCGACCGGCTTCCTCGCCTTTGCGATCTTCTGCGCCGCCGCCGTTTCCGAAAGCCTCGGCCGCCGCAGCCTGATGTTCGTTTCGCTGCTCGGCGCCGCCCTTTGCACCATTGCCTGCGCCGTCGCGCCGAACTGGCAGACATTGCTGGTGTTCCGTGCGCTGGAAGGTTTCCTTCTCGGCGGCGTTCCCGCGGTTGCCATGACCTATCTCGCCGAAGAGATCGATCCGCGCGGCCTTGGCGGTGCCATGGGCCTCTATATCGCCGGCAATGCCTTTGGCGGCATGGCTGGCCGTGTGGTCACCGGCACGATCGCGGAATTCCTCACCTGGCGTCCGGCGCTTGCAGCCGTTGGCGTGCTCGGGCTGATCGCCGCCACCGGCTTCCTGTTCCTGCTGCCGCCGTCGCGCAATTTCACCCCGCGCAAGGGCTTCGATGCCGCCTTCCATATCCGCGCCTGGGCTGGTCACTTCCGCAATCCGGCGCTGCCGCTGCTCTTCGCCATCGGCTTCCTGATCATGGGTTCCTTCGTCACGGTCTATAACTATGCCGGTTTCAGGCTCGTCGCCGATCCTTATGATCTCAACCAGACCGAACTCGGCCTGATCTTCACCGCCTATCTCTTCGGTATCGTCGCCTCTTGGGCGGCGGGTATCCTTGGTGATCGTATCGGCCATTTCGTCGTGCTGCCCGCCGGCGTGCTGGTGACCGCCCTCGGCGCTGCCGTCACGCTCGCCACGCCGCTGCCGCTGGTCATTCTCGGCATCATCCTGGTGACCATCGGCTTCTTCGTCACCCATTCTGTTGCCAGCGCCTTGGTCGGCCGGCTTGCAAGCGGGGCCAAGGGGCATGCCTCGTCGCTCTATCTGCTGGCCTATTATCTCGGCTCCAGTATTGCCGGCTCAGTCGGCGGCTATTTCTGGCTTGCCGATGGTTGGTCGGCTGTGGTTGCCTTCATTCTCGCCATGCTGGCCGCCTGCCTTGTCAGCGCCTTTGCTGTGGCAAGGCTGGCGCGCCGCTGAAGAACAGGGCTGGAGGTTTGCCATGATCCGCATCGACCATCTCGATCATCTGGTGCTGACGGTCGCCAGCATCGAGGAAAGCTGCGCTTTCTATGCCCGCGTCCTTGGCATGGGTGTGGAAATCTTCGGCGAGGGCCGCAAGGCGCTGACCTTCGGCAACCAGAAGATCAACCTGCATCGGGCGGGGCATGAGTTCGAACCAAAAGCCAAGCGCCCGATACCGGGCTCCGCCGATCTCTGCTTTATCAGCGAGACGCCGTTAGACGATGTGATCGCCCACCTGACAGCCGAGGGTATCCACATTGAAGAAGGCCCCGTCCGCCGCACCGGCGCAACCGGCCCTATCCTCTCGGTCTATTTCCGCGATCCGGATGATAATCTGATCGAGGTTTCCAATTATCTTGCTGTGAGCGACGGGCTCTAGACCGTCTCCCAATCTTCGAAGCGCAGATTTTTGACGCGTTGAAATTCCCGCACATTATGCGTTACCAGGATCAGATCGCGAGCCACCGCCTGGCCCGCGATCAGCACGTCATAGGCGCCGATCGGCGTGCCGAGGATGGCAAGCGCCGCCCGAATCTCCCCGGCCTTGCGCGCGTCCTCCCTGTCGAAATCCAATGTCTCGAATTGCAGGGCATCGACACGCGCAAGATTGTCGGCGACGCGCTGACCTTTATAGGCGCCGTAAAACAGCTCGTGCGCAACGATCGCCGGAATGGCGAAATCCTGAGGTTTGTGTTTGCGGATCTCGGCTACGAAGCCGGAATGGCCTTTCATCAGAGCGATGACGGCGTTGCTGTCGAGCAGATATTTCACTTGAAAATATCCAGCTCTGGGCGCTCCTGCTCGACCGGCTGTTCAGTCGCCGCCTCGGCAAAATCCTGGTCGACGGGACCAGTGACTGTCTCCAGCCAATCCCAATCCTCGACAATCGGCTCGAGGATGATCGCCTGTCCCTGCCGCCGAATGCGGACCGCATCCGTATCGAACCGGAATTCCTTCGGCAAGCGCACGGCCTGCGAGCGGCCGGACCAGAATATTTTTGCAGTGTCCATGCCATAGCTCCTTTTGAGATATAGCATTGATATATAGCAATTGAGCGATGATTTCAATGAGACGATTTCTATCGTCCCGCCTTCGCCGCCAGCCAGATGACATGCCGCGCACCGCTCTTGCCGTTGGCGCGGGTGTTGATCTCTTCGGCGGTAAAGCCGGTGTCGCGCAGTCGTCGGGTGAAGTCTCTGTCGGGGCCGGATGACCAGACGGCGAGGACGCCGCCGGGGCGCAGTGCGTCATGGGCGGCCCTCAGGCCCTTGAAGTCGTAGAGGCCGTCATTGGCCTCGTGGGTAATGCCATCCGGTCCGTTGTCGACATCGAGCAGGATGGCGTCGTAGGCCGCCTTGCTGGCGCGGATGAGCGGGCGGACATCGCCCTCGTGGATGGCGACACGCGGATCGTCCAAGCAATTGTCGAAGACGGCGGCCATCGGCCCGCGTGCCCAGGCGACGACTGCCGGAACCAGCTCCGCAACCGTGACCTTTGCATCACCGCCCAATTCGCCGAGGGCTGCACGCAGGGTAAAGCCCATGCCGAGGCCACCGATCAGGATATGCGGTGCGGTCCGGTCTTTGATCTTCTCGCAGGACAGCGTGGCAAGCGCCCGTTCCGAGCCGCTCAGGCGGCTGTTCATCAGCTCGTTGGTGCCGAGCATGATCGAAAATTCCTGGCCGCGCTGTTTCAGGCGTAACTCACCGCCGCCATTGGGGATTTTCGCGGTATCAAGCAGGGTCCAGGGGATCACGGGCAACTCTCATAGAGGGGAGGATTTGCCCGCGACCATAGACTGTCGGTGTCAGGAAAGACAGTCGCCCTCATCCGAGACGGATATAGGGCACATCTTTCTTCGCCACTTCGTCCAATGCCTCTTCGTAGCCGGCATCGGCATAGCGCATGACGCCGAGCGCCGTGTCGTTGGTGAGCGCATGGTCGAGCCGCTCGTCGGCCTCGGCTGTGCCATCGGCAACCACGGTGACGCCGCAGCTGGTCATGTAGCCGGCATAGCCGCCGCCGCCGGAATGGACGACGACGAGATCGGCCATGGAAGCGCAGAGCATCATCGCGTCGATCAGCGGCCAGTCGGCAATCGCGTCGGAGCCGTCCTTCATGCGCTCGGTCATGATGTTCGGATGCGCCATGGCGCCGGCGTCGAGATGGTCACGCGAGAAGGCGACCGGGCCCTTGAGTTCGCCGCTTGCCACCAGTTCGTTGACCCGACGAGCGAGGTCCGTGCGTTCTCCGTGGCCAAGCCAGGCGATCCGCGCCGGCAGGCCCTCGAAGGGTACATGCTCGCGGGCAAGCCTGATCCAGTTGGTGATGATCTTGTTGTCGGGGAACATTTCCAGCAGCAGGTCATCGATGCGGGCGATATCACTTTCCTCGCCCGACAGCGCCATCCAGCGGAAGGGGCCGATGGCGCGGGCAAACAGAGGCCTGAGATAGGCTTCGGTGAAGATCGGGATATCGAAGGCGTTGGCAACGCCGCCTTCCTTCGCCTGGGTGCGGATCAGATTGCCATTGTCGAAGACCTCAGCGCCCTTCTTCTGGAAATCCAGCATGGCTTTGACATGCTCGACGATCGAGGCGCGGCTCGCGGCCATCAACTGTCCCTGTCCGTCGTCGCGCAGGTCCTTGACCTGGGCAAGGCTCATACCCTTCGGCACATAGCCGTAGACGAGGTCATGCGCTGAGGTCTGGTCGGTGACGATATCGGGCACGATGCCGCGTCGCGCGATTTCAGGGTAGATCTCCGCCGCATTGCCGACGAGGCCGACCGAGAGTGCTCTTTTGTCCTTCACCGCCGCGTCGATCATCGCCAGCGCCGCATCGAGGTTTGGCGCGATCTCCTGGAGATAGCCGATCTCCTGGCGCTTCTTGGCACGCTCCGCATCGATATCGACACAAAGGATAGCAGCGCCCGCCATCCGGCCGGCCAAAGGCTGCGCGCCGCCCATGCCGCCGAGCCCGGCGGTCAGCACGAAGCGACCGAGAAGATCGCCGCCGAAGCGGCGTTCGGCGATCCGCATGAAGATCTCATAGGTGCCCTGGATGACACCCTGGCTGCCGATATATTGCCAGGCGCCGGCCGTCAGCCCGCCCCAGCAGATCAGGCCCTTGCGCTGCAATTCGTAGAAGACTTCCGCCTTCGCCCATTGCCCGACGATGTTGCAGTTGGCCATGATCACCAGCGGCGCCTTGGCATGGGTGCGGACGAGGCCGATCGGCTTGCCGGACTGGATCAGCAGCGTCTGATCCTCCTCCATCTCGGTCAGCGCCTTGACGATTCCTTTGTGTGCCGCCCAGTTGCGCGCCGCCTTGCCGAGCGCGGCATAGACGATGAGATTGTCCGGGTCCTCGCCGACGGAGAGCACGTTTTCCAGCAGCCGCAGCAGCGCTTCCTGCCGCCAGCCCTTGGCGCGCAGCACCGGGCCGCCCGGAATCGGGAATTTCGGATGACGTGGATTGGCTTTCGGCATGGAATTCCCTTCCCTGATTATTGTTATTTCGGCGGCAGGCCTTCGACAAAGTCCAGCGCGGCGAGCAGCAGCCGCTTGCGCAGCATGTCGTTGCCGTAGGCCTCCGGTCCGGCGCGTACCCAGCCTTGCATCTCGCGCTCGCGCGACAGCATGCGCTTGATGTCTGCCAGTGCCAGCGCCCAGGTGTCATTGCCCTTGCCGAGGCGTACCAGCATCCCGTCTTCGCGCGCGCCGCAAAGCAGATGGCCATTGAGCAGAAAGCCCCAGCCACCGAACATCGCTTTTTCGCTGAGCCCGGGCCTTTGCCCAAGATCCTCTCTCAGCAATTCCTCGAGACCTGCGTCGCGGGCCATCTGCGCCTCCCGATGTCAGCCTCTCTTGCCGGCCAGGGCGTATTTGGCGATCTCGATCCGCATCGCCTTTTCGACGGAGGGATAGACCGTCGGATCAAGGACGCTGGCCGAGAGCGGAATGATATCCATCGGCACATGCAGGATGAAGACATGCATGCCCTCATGCAGCTGGCCGACGCTCAAGGGCTCACCCTCCGGCGACAGCGTGGTGATGACCGAGGGGAATGTTGCCAGGCGCTTACCATCGGTGTCTTCGACCGCCATGTATTCGTTCATCACATGCATGGTCACAGCCTTGTCGCCGGCGCCGACCGTGATGGTGCCTATATCGAAGGCTTCCTTGGTGTAGATAACATCCTTCCTGGCGATGACGCCCTCGGCAAGGATATGCCCGCCGGTCGTCTTGCAGATCGCATCGATGACGGCGCTGCCGCCCTTTTTTTCGGCGTCGATGATCGCTTCGCCAAGCGCTAGCGCCATGGAGATACCGCCGAGTGCTGCATGCGTGCGGACATAGGACGCCCGTAGCGGATTGCGGCAGGAGGCGATGAAGCCGCCGGACTGGTCGGAGGCGGCGCGCAGGATCGGCGAGATTTTCGCGGTCGCGCCCTTGACTACCAGCTCGATATAGCGGTTCTCGGCGCGGTTGCCGCCGACGGCGGTCTGGATCATCTGTTCGGGCGAACCCGCCATGCCGATCGAGCCCATATCGCCAGTGGGATGCGCGCGGATATCGCCGACTGCGTCCACGACCTTGGTGCCGAGAATGGCCGAGGGCAGCCAGCCGTTCAGCGTCGAGGACTTGCCATTCTGGCCGATGATCAGGCCGGAAAGCTTCTCGCCGAGTTCGTCCTGCAGCAGCTGCACGGCCTTCACATAGTCGACGCCCTGCATTTCCCAGGGGGTCGTGGAGGCCGGCGCGCCGATGGCGGCGGCGGTTGCGATCCAGTCATTGTCATTGAGCTCGTCGATCGACACCAGCTCTGGCTTTCCGACATTGACGGCGGCATAGCCGAGCATGCGGCCGTGATCGGCCCAGCCGCCGCCGCCGGCCGCGTAAACGGAGCCGCCCTTGACGGCTGCTTCCACATCCTTGGCTACGAGTATGCGTCCCATCCGGCTACTCCTGGCTGGTTTTTTGCAGGTTCTTGTCCATGTCGCGCACGGCTTCGAACAGCACAGCAGCGCCCATGGCGATATCGTTATTCTCGGCCCATTCGTCGGCGCAATGGCTGCGGCCTTCCTTGCAGGGCACGAAGATCATGGCCGCCGGGGCCACCTTGGCGACCCAGGCGGTGTCGTGGCCGGCGCCGGACGCCATGCGGCGGTGCTTGGCTCCGACCGTCTCGCAGGCGCGTTC
This sequence comes from Rhizobium rhizogenes NBRC 13257, assembly GCF_000696095.1. GTDB lineage: Bacteria > Pseudomonadota > Alphaproteobacteria > Rhizobiales > Rhizobiaceae > Rhizobium > Rhizobium rhizogenes. Next base: position 285,097 of record NZ_BAYX01000008.1, read on the forward strand.
CAGCGTTTCCAGCAAGCCGGCATCGCCGGGCGTCGGGAAATTGTCGGAGACGCGGACAGGCGGCTTGATGGTCACGCCGTAAGCCGTGGCTATCTTTTGCACTGCACCGTCGATCCAGGCCAGAAACTGTTCCATGTCTCCACGGATTTCGGCGCGGCCGTCGATCAAAAGCACGACCTTGGAGGGTACGACATTGGCGGCGTTCGGCTCGATGCGGAATTCGCCGACGGTTGCGGCAAAATGGCCCGGCGTCTTCGCCTGCTCTGTCGCTTGGCTCCGGATGTCGAGCACCAGTTGCGAGGCGGCCACCAGCGCGTCGGCGCGCCGGCCCATCGGCGTGGTGCCGGCATGGTCTGCACGGCCCTCGACGGTGATTTCGATGCGGGTGATGCCGGCAATGGCGGTGACGATGCCGATATCCTTGTTTTCGGCTTCGAGGATAGGTCCTTGCTCGATATGCAGTTCGAGAAAACCGGTAAGATCGGGACGCTTCTGCGCGAGCAGCGTCGCCGGATCGCCACCGACCTCGGCAATGCCCTGTGCGAGATTGCGGTCACCACTCACGCGCCTCAGCCACGCCTCCGGCAATTGCCCGGTCATCCCGCGGCTGCCGATGCAGGAGACGCCGAAGATGCTGACTTCCTCGGCGAGGAAATCGACGATCTCCAGATCGTGATCCAGTTGAATATCCTGATCCTTCAGGGAGCGTGCGACTTCCAGCGCCGCGATCGTGCCGGCAATGCCGTCGAAGCGCCCGCCATCCGGCACGGTGTCGGAATGCGAGCCGACCAGGATCGTGCCGAGGCCGGGCTTTGCGCCAGCGCGCCGGCCGATCAGATTGCCGGCAGCGTCCATGCGGGTCTCCAGCCCTGCCGCCTTCATCCGTGCGTCAATGTAAGCACGGCCTTCCAGAAACAGCGGCGAAAAGGCGCGGCGCGTCCAGGGGTGATCGGGTTCGGTAATCTTGGCTAGCGCGTCGATATCCTCGGCGATACGATCGGCGTTGACGGGCAGGTTGCGCTTCGGTTGGTTCATCAGGCAGTCTCTCCAGCAATATTCTGGCCGGCAATAATCTGACGGGGAAGCGGGCGAACGAATTTGCCGCTGCCCGGCTCGGCCAGCACTTTGTTTCCGTCAGTAATCTGCTTGCCCCTGAGATAGGTGGCGGACACCGTCCAGGGCAGGCGGATGCCGTTATAAGGGCTCCAACCGACGATATTGTTGCCGCTCGAGGCGGCGTCATAGATGGTTTCGCGTGGTTCCAGCACCACGATATCGGCGTCCTTGCCCGGCGTCAGCGCGCCCTTGATGTGGTCGAGGCGGAAATGCTTAGCCGGGTTTTCGGCCATCAACCTCGCCGCCCAGGTGAGCGACACGCCGCGCTCCAACGCGCCCTTGACGAAGAGCGGCACCATGACTTCCAGCCCCGGCACGCCAGAGGCATTCGCCAGCATATCCGGATTGGTCTTGCGGTTTTCCGACCAGCTGACGTGATCGGTCGAGACCAGCCAGACATTGCCTTCCGCCACCTTGCGCCACAGCGTCTCGACTTCGGCGCGCGGGCGGATCGGCGGATTGATCTTGGCCTTGCCGCCAAGACGCTTCACGTCGTTTTCCTCGTCCAGCGTCAGATAGTGGATGCAGCACTCCACGGTCGCCTCAAAGCCGTCGCGGCGATAGGCGCGGGCGATGTCGTAGCCGCGGCCGAGCGAGCAATGTACCACATGTGCCGGGCAGCCGGTATTGGCGCCGGTCTCGAAGATCGTGTGCATGGCAAGGAGTTCGGTGATCGGCGGTCGTGAGAGGCCATGGGCACGATAGTCGGTGACGCCGCTCGCCTTCACCTGCTCCATGTAGGTTCGAACCGCCTCATCATCCTCATTGTGCACGCCCGCCGTCAGTCCGGTCGGCGCAATGGCCGCGAAGCAGGCGTCGAGCAAGGCAGGCGGAATGCGCGGGAAACGCTTCGGGTCCGTGCCGAAGGTCGAGAATTTGAAGGCGGCAACGCCGGCCTCGACCATTTCGCGAATGCGTGCGGGGCCTTCTTCCGGGTCGACCGTGCCATAGAGCGCGAAGTCGACGCGGGCCTGCGGCGACGCATGATCGACCTTCTTCTTCACGGCTTCCGCCGAGCAGACGAGATTGCCCTCGTCATAGGGCATGTCGACAATGGTGGTAACGCCGCCGGCTGCTGCCGAGCGCGTCGACCAGACGAAGTCTTCCTGGTCCTTCTGGGAGAGCGAATGCACTTGGGCGTCGATCGCGCCGGGCAGGATCAGCGCTTTCCCGAGCAGATGCCGCTCGCGCGCTTGCGGCGGCACGCCGATGCCGATCTCTGCAATCTTGCCGTTGCGCACGGCGACATAGCCCTCTTCCACGATGCGGTCCGGCAGAACCATGGTGCCCTGCAGAACGAGATCGAAGTCAGCCATACCCATTCTCTCCGTTCAGATTGTCACTGTATCGCGATAAAGCCGCTCTTCGACCCGCTCCAGCGAACCGAGGGCGAAGAAATCATCATAGGCGAGGATCGGCTGCTGAGCGATCATCTCGGACACGAAGGCCTCGGAGCCCAGTTCCTCCTCGATCGCCTCGACCTCGGCAGAAAGCGGCCGGTCGACCTCGTAGAAGTCGGCATGCTTGCGCACGACATCGTAGAGCATGCGGGCCACGCCTTCCGGCTTGTCGCCGAGAATGTCGATCGCCTGCGCCGAGAGCAGGGCCTCCAGCGCCGCAAGGCGTTTCAGTGCCCGCATCTGCCGATCGAAGCGTTCGATGACCAGTGGCAGGAAGGCGGCCTCGTCCTCCATGCCGGCGGCCACTACCAGAGACTGGGCCGAGACCGGATTGGACATGGACAGCACCCGCGAAAAGATCTCGCCGGCAAGCTTGATGATCGGGCCGAACCCAGTGGCGATCTTGCCTTCCGGCACCAGATTGACCGGCAGGCCGCGCCGCTGGCCGTTGCCGAGCAAGACGCAGTGGTTGAAGGCGTTGCGTGCCGCATGTGCCATGCAGATGACGGCGGCTTCGAGCAGAATGGTGACGTCGAGCGGCAGCGAGCCACCGGATGTCATGACGCGTCCGTCGACGATGACGGGATTGTCATCGGAGCGGCCGGTTGCCGCCAGGATCTTGTGGCCGGCGGTCAGGAGATTCTCGATCACCGCGCCGTAGACCTGGGCGATCATGCGCAAGCTCAGCGGATCCTGTACATGCGTCGCGATCGGCCATGGCCATTCGTCGGATGCATTGCAAAGCCATGCGCCGATCAGGGCTTCCCGCGCGGTGCCGACATGGCGCACTGCATACCAGGGATCACGCGAGGCGCCGAGAGCGCCGGCCGCCATCATGCTGGTCGCCAGCAGCACCCGGATCGAGGAGGCGGCATTGCGGGTGGTCTCGGCGGCGGCGGCGAAGCTGACGGCATTGACGCTGAGCGAGGCGAGGCTGTCGCGCGGCAGCATCTTCACGGGCTCGATGCCGGCGGCGGTAAAGGCATCGGCCGCCTGCATGCGCCGGCCGCGATAGACGGCCTCGCCGACCCCGGTCAGCACCGCGCCGATCTGGCCCATCAGGCCGATATCGGCGCAGCCGATCGAGCCGGTGCGGCGCACGACAGGGATGACATCCGTATGCAGAAGCTGGAGATAGGCGTCGATCAGTCCCGGCGAGCAGCCTACCTGGCCGGTTAGCGCCGTATTGACGCGGATCGCCATGGCATTGCGTACGACGGACATGGAAAAAGGCGCGCCGGTGCCGAAATGATGGGCACGCACCAGGCCGAGATTGAAGGTGTCTAGGTCTTCCGGCGACCATTCCACATCCTTCATCGCCCCGACGCCGGTGGTGGAGCCATAGACGGGCATGCCGGACTGGATCGTGCTTTCGAGAACTTCGCGTGCCGCATGCACCCGCGCCATGCCGCTTTCCGATGCGGTGGGCATCGCGACGCCCGCGCCGATCCGCACCAGATCGCTGAACCCCAGGGGGTGCCCGGTGAGTTCGATGCCGGCCTTCTGACGCTCCATCTTCACTGTTCTCCTTTTCCGCAAAACTATGCGAGCACGATCGCGAGTGGGATATCCCAAATAGCGAACACCTGTCGCGCCACGCGTGAAAATGCACACGCAATACAGGCTGCGGCATCATCAAGGACACATTATAGCTGAAAGCGGGCGCGTAGGATTGACCAATAGGTTCCGCAACCGTTTTCATACCGAACCATCCGTCTAACTTCAGAAGATCATCAAGATGAAAATTCCGGAACTGGCTTTCACCACAACGAATTGGGATGAGGTTCCCGCGACCAGACATGAGGGCGAGAGCGGCCACGCGCTCTGGCGCACATTGAATATCGGAGACATCCGCATACGGGTCGTCGAATACACGCCCGGCTATGTCGCCGACCACTGGTGCGATCGCGGCCATGTCATCTATGTGCTTGAGGGAGAATTGATTTCGGAGCTGAAGGACGGGCGGGTCTCGGTCCTGACGAAGGGCATGGGCTATCAGGTGTCCGATTTCGGCGATGCCGCGCATCGCTCGTCGACAGAGACAGGTGCCAAACTGTTCATCGTCGACTAACACGCAGCTTTGCAACCCGAGCCGGATGCGTGCGGCCCCAGTCCGGTGCCGCTGAAACAGGTCAGCTCAGGTGCCAGGCCAGATAGAGCAGCGAAAGCGCGATGATCCAGAGCGCCAGGCGGCCGGACCGGCTGTGCTTGGCCTCCGCCTTGCCGATCGCCTCGGCCGTTTGCGGGTCGAAACGCACGCCGTTCTCGCTCATATGCAGCAGTTCGTGATGGAACTTCTCGGTCTTGGCGGCGATTTCGGGGATAGCCTCCGCAAGCTTCACGGCCGCTTTCAAACCGTCCTTGAGGTCGGTTACGATGCGCTTGGGTCCGAGATTGGTGCGGATCCAGTCGCCGACGACAGGTTCGGACGCCTTCCACATGTTGAAGCGTGGGTTCAGCATGCGTGACACGCCCTCGACCACGACCATGGTCTTTTGCAGCATCACCAGTTCCGGCCGCGTCTCCATGTCGAAGAGTTCGGTCACCTCGAAGAGCAGCGTCAGGAGCTTGCCCATGGAGATCGTCTCGGCCGGCTGGCCGTGGATCGGTTCGCCGATGGCACGGATCGCCTGCGCGAAGCTCTCGGTATTGTGATGCGCCGGCACGTAGCCAGCCTCGAAATGCACTTCGGCAACGCGGATATAATCGCGGGTGATGAAGCCGTAGAGGATTTCGGCGAGGAAGCGGCGTTCCTTCTTCCCGAGCCGCCCGACGATGCCCATATCGACGGCGACGATCATGCCGGTGGCATCGACAAAGAGATTGCCGGGATGCATGTCGGCATGGAAGAAGCCGTCGCGCAGCGTGTGCCTCAGGAACGACTGGATCAGCGTGTCGGCAAGCGTATTGAGATCGTGTCCGGCGGCCTTCAGGCCCTCGACATCGGACATTTTGACCCCGTCGATCCACTCCATGGTGATGACGTCGCGGCCGGTGCGCTCCCAATCGACCTTGGGGACGCGGAAGCCCGGATCCTTCTCGGTGTTCTCGGCGATCTCGGAAAGCGCTGCCGCCTCCAGCCGCAGATCCATCTCGACCTTCGTCGTCTGCTCCAGCGTCCGCGTTACCTCGACGGGCCTGAGTCGTCGACTCGACGGCAGGAAACGCTCCTGCAGATGGGAAACGAGATACATCGCCTGGATATCATTGACGAAGCGCTGGCGGACGCCAGGGCGGATCACCTTGACGGCCACGCGCTTGCGGCCCTCCGGTGTTTCGACTTCTGCCGGATGCACCTGGGCGATGGACGCGGCTGCAATTGGTTCGCCAAAACTTACATAAAGCTCATCGATCGTGCGGCCGAGAGAGCCCTCGATCGATGACTTTGCCGCGGCGTGCGGAAAGAACGCCATGCTGTCCTGCAGCTGCGACAGGTCGTTGGCCATGTCGACGCCGACGACATCGGGTCGCGTGGCCAGAAACTGGCCGATCTTCACATAGGAAGGCCCCAGCCGCTCGACGGCCTTGGCAAGCCGGTCGCTGCGCGCCTGGCTCTTGGCGCGCTTACGGGCAAACATGCCGACGAAGGATTTGGCAAGGCTGACGGAGGGCGGCAGGCCTTCCGAGGGAAGCGAAATCACCACGCCTTCGCGCACCAGCACCCAGCCGACCCGGAGAAGGCTGAAATATGCGTTGAAAGCACTCATCGGGTCTCAAAATCTCGCAGGCTGCCAGCCGAAAACCGCGTCACATCTTTCGGTATCATGCGTCAGAGCTTCCAGCCGGAGTGCAGGGCGGCAATACCGCCGGTATAATTGGTGAAGTTCACGCGCGAAAAGCCGGCCTCGCGGATCATCGTCGCGAAATCCTGCTGGTTCGGGAATTTGCGGATCGATTCCACCAGATACTGGTAGGGCTCGGCGTCGCCGGTGATCGCCTTGCCGAATTGCGGAATGGCATTGAAGGACCAGGCCTCGTAGACGCGGTCTAGTAGCGGCAGGTCGACCTCGGAAAATTCCAGCACCAGCAGCCGGCCGCCGCGCTTCAGCACGCGATAGGCTTCCTTCAGCGCCACATCGATGCGCGGCACATTGCGGATGCCGAAGGCGATCGTATAGGCGTCGAAGGAGTTGGGCTCGAAAGGCAATTCCTCGGCATTGGCCTCGACGAAGGTGAGGTTGTCGGTCAGCTTCTTCTTCGCCGCGCGTTCGGCGCCGACGCCGAGCATCGAGCCGTTGATGTCGAGCACGGTCGCATGCGCCAACCGGTTCGAGGCTTCGACGATGCGGAAGGCGATATCGCCCGTGCCGCCGGCAACGTCTAGGACCTTGTAGCTCGGATCCTTGCGCGGATTGAGCGCCGAGATCATCGCGTCCTTCCAGGCCCGGTGCAGGCCCATGGACATGACGTCATTCATGATGTCGTAGCGCTTGGCAACCTTGTGGAACACCTCGTTGACGAGGCCCTGCTTCTCGCCATCGGCGACCTCGCGGAAGCCATAGGATGTTTCCATGCCGCCATCGGCGGAGGTGCGGCTTTCTGCCATCAGCTCAACTCCGTTACACTACAGCGCCGCGCGTCATATGTGACGCGCAAAGGTCGCCTTAGCACTTTAAATCTGCTGCATAATTTTATCCCTAAATCGATCCCGATTTCAGGAATTATGCAGTATTCAGCGACGGACCATAGCGAAATCGCGTTTGCCACGCTATCTCATCAGCCAGGTCACCGGCCGCAATGCCCTTGGGCTATAGCCCAGATCATAAGCGGTTGAAACATAAAGATGGATAGAGATGCCGGAATTACCAGAGGTCGAAACCGTCAGGCGTGGGCTTGCTCCGTCCATGGAAGGGGCGGTGCTTGCCGCGCTGGAACTGCGGCGCAACGACCTGCGCTTTCCCTTTCCGGCCGAGTTTTCACGCCTCGCCTCCGGTCGCGGCATCACGTCGCTGTCGCGCCGCGCGAAATATCTGCTGATCGATCTCGATGACGGCATGACGATCATCGCGCATCTCGGCATGTCCGGCTCCTTTCGCGTCGAAACCGGCGCGGTCGCAGAGACCCCGGGCGAGTTTCATCACCCGCGCTCCAAGGACGAAAAGCACGATCACGTCATCTTCCATCTGACGGGTGCCAACGGACCCGCGCGTGTCATCTATAACGATCCCCGCCGCTTCGGCTTCATGGATATTGCCAGGCGCGCCGATCTCGGCAGCCACCCGTCTTTTCGCGATCTCGGCCCGGAGCCGACCGGCAATACATTGAGTGCCGATTATCTGGCCGAGCGCTTCTCAGGCAAGGCGCAGCCGCTGAAAAGCGCACTGCTTGACCAGAAGAACATCGCCGGTCTCGGCAATATATATGTGTGCGAGGCGCTGTGGCGCTCGCATCTGTCGCCGGTGCGCGCCGCCGGCAGTTTGGTCACCCAGGCCGGCAGACCGAGCGAGGAATTGCTCCGGTTGGTCGAGGCGATTCGCGAGGTCATTGCAGACGCGATCGCGGCGGGCGGTTCGTCCCTGCGCGACCATATCCAGACGGATGGTTCACTTGGCTATTTCCAGCATTCTTTTTCCGTCTACGACCGCGAAGCCCAGCCTTGCGGCACGCCCGGCTGCGGCGGTACGGTCGCCCGCATCGTCCAGTCGGGCCGCTCTTCTTTCTATTGCGCGTCCTGCCAGACCTGATTGACCAGAGCTGATTGAACGGAGGAGAGACAGATGGCCTACGAAACCCTGATCGTCGAAACGCATGGAGCGGTCGGTCTCATCCGGTTGAACCGGCCGCAGGCGCTGAATGCGCTGAATTCGACCGTATTGACCGAGTTGAGGCAGGCCTATGCCGCCTTTCACGCCGATGATGCCATCGGCGCGATCGTGCTCACCGGCTCGGAAAAGGCCTTTGCCGCCGGCGCCGATATCAAGGAGATGCAGCCGCTCGACTTCGCCGATGTCTACAAGGGCGATTTGATGAGCGGCTGGGACGAGATCGCCAAGGCCCGCAAGCCCGTCATCGCCGCCGTCAGCGGTTTCGCGCTCGGCGGCGGCTGCGAACTCGCCATGATGTGCGACTTCATCATTGCCGCCGATACGGCGAAGTTCGGCCAGCCGGAGATCACGCTCGGCATCATCCCCGGCATGGGCGGCTCGCAGCGCCTGACGCGCGCTGTCGGCAAGGCCAAGGCGATGGACCTGGTTTTGACCGGCCGGATGATGGATGCGGCCGAAGCGGAGCGTTCCGGCCTGGTGTCCCGCATTGTGCCGGCCGACAAGCTGATCGATGAGGCGCTCGCCGCCGCCGCCAAGATCGCTTCGCTGTCGCGCCCCTCGGTGCTGATGGCCAAGGAGGCCGTCAACCGGGCGCTGGAGACGACGCTGGAAGAGGGGCTGCGCTTCGAGCGCCGGCTCTTCCACAGCCTGTTTGCCACCGAGGATCAGAAGGAAGGCATGGCGGCTTTCATCGAGAAGCGCAAACCCGTCTTCAAGAACAGGTGAAGGCAAGATTCCGGAATTGCACGGGTTCTGCAAGAATCCGCGTTGACGTCGTCGCTCATTCCAGCTATATGCCCGCCACAGTTTGGAAAGCCGATCTGGTTTTCCGCAATTGCTCCCGCATTGCTGGATGAAGTGGCCGCAGGGCCCGCGCTGCACTGACGGAGTTATGTTCGAATTCTAAGAGAGGCATACATGGCCAATACCAGCTCGGCGAAAAAAGCGACCCGCAAGATCGCCCGCCGCACCGAAGTCAACAAGGCTCGTCGCTCGCGCGTTCGCACTTTCGTCCGTCAGGTCGAAGAAGCCATCGCATCGGGTGACGCTACCCTGGCGAAGGAAGCCTTCCTCGCAGCGCAGCCGGAACTGGCTCGCGCCGCCACCAAGGGCGTCCTGCATGCCAACACCGCTTCGCGCAAAGTTTCGCGTCTTGCCAAGCGTGTGAAGGCGCTTTCGGCTCCGACCGCGTAATATTTCGTTAAAGATTCAGTCGTTAGACTTAAGCCCGGCCTTTGTGCCGGGCTTTTTGGATTCTGCCAAATTGCTTCATTTTGCTAAAATGTAGCCGGCTGACCATGTCAATGACATGACAGAAATATACATTTTAAAACAGTGGGTTACAGCAGGTTATCCCAACGCCGGGTGATCTGCGTGATACGTTGCCGGCTCATGAGTGAGTCAAGGGATTTTTTATTTTTTTTGTTTTTAAACCCCAGGGAATCGCACTGAACGGGAATCTCCTTGATTCAAAAGCGATTCTTTTTTGACGGGCTTGTGACAGTCAAAAACGGCCTCCCGAGTCAATGGCTGCCTCTTAATTTTGTGTAAAATTCATCGTTGATATCCGCCTTCGATCCTGCCTAAATGGCTTTCAACAAGGGGCGCGGACATCACCTTCAACGGCTTCGGCGAACACTGCCACTAAAGGCGGCGTGGGTGGTTTTTGTCTCTTGTGACGGAGCGGTTCAGTTCCGTTTTTTCAAACAGTTGATGAGTTGAGGCCGCAAGCGGTAACGCCGGCGGAACGAGGAAGCTTGTCTGCCTTTGCAGTCTAAGTCCCAAGCGTGACTGCAGGGGAGGGGAGAAAAATTGACAGCCGTTTTGGCGCAGCCGGTCGGAATACGAGGACCGCACGACTGCTCCAGATAAAGATGCCAGGACGGGAACTGCTCAAGCAGTCGTTTTCGTCAGGGCATTTGCGTCAGGTCCGTTTGGCTGGACCCGGCTGATGAACCGGTATGCGGCGAAGCTCACAACAACGAGCGCGATTGTCATATCATGGCATAGACCCAAGGGCGGCGGCGGAATTTCCGCCCTATAAAAAGAAACTGTGGAAGGCGGCATTATGCAGATAAATACGAGGACGACGGGTGCGTTGGAGAATGGGGACAATGCACCGCAGGCGTTCAGTGCGGTTTGCCTTGAAGCGGGGGAAAAAGGGGAGATGCAGCATAACGTATTGTTCGAGCGTGTCAGTGCGCGCTTGAAGGCTCAGGTCGGTCCGGATGTTTATGCCAGTTGGTTTGCACGGCTTAAGCTGCATTCGGTATCGAAGAGCGTCGTTAGGCTGACCGTTCCGACAACATTTCTGAAGTCCTGGATCAACAATCGTTATCTTGATCTCATCACCAGCCTGTTCCAGGCCGAAGATGCGGAAGTCCTGAAGGTTGAAATTCTGGTTCGCACCGCGACCCGTCACGCTGCAAAGCCTTGCGCGGATGAGCAGGTCGTCGTTCCAGACTCGACCGCCGTGGCGCCAATCCGTCGCACGACGGCCCAGCCCGCCGGTCAGATCGTGGCGCATGCTGTGAGCGCGGCTGCCGCTGCCCGGCCGGCGACGATGGGCTCGCCGCTGTTCGGCTCGCCGCTCGATTCCCGCTTTACCTTCGACACCTATGTCGAGGGCAGCTCGAACCGGGTAAGCCTTGCCGCCGCCAAGACCATCGCGGAAGCCGGTTCCGGCGCCGTGCGGTTCAATCCGCTCTTCGTTCACTCGACGGTCGGTCTCGGCAAGACGCATCTGCTGCAGGCGATTGCCAATGCGGCCGTGCAGAACCCGCGCAACCTGCGCGTTGTCTATCTGACTGCGGAATACTTCATGTGGCGCTTTGCCACCGCCATTCGCGACAACGACGCGCTGACGCTGAAGGATTCGCTGCGTAACATCGATCTTCTGATCATCGACGACATGCAGTTCCTGCAGGGCAAGATGATCCAGCATGAGTTCTGCCATCTGCTGAACATGCTGCTCGACAGCGCCAAGCAGGTCGTCGTTGCCGCCGACCGTGCGCCTTGGGAGCTGGAATCGCTCGATCCGCGCGTTCGCTCGCGCCTTCAAGGCGGCGTCGCCATCGAAGTCGAGGCGCCGGACTATGAGATGCGTCTTGAAATCCTCAAGCGCCGTCTGGAGGCTGCCCGTCTGGAGGATCCGTCGCTGGAAATCCCGGCCGAACTCCTCTCGCATGTCGCCCGCAACGTCACGGCAAGCGGTCGTGAGCTGGAAGGCGCCTTCAACCAGCTGATCTTCCGCCGCTCTTTCGAGCCCAACCTGACGGTCGAGCGCGTCGACGAGCTGCTGGCCCATCTGGTCGGCTCCGGCGAGCCGCGTCGCGTCCGCATCGAGGACATCCAGCGCATCGTGGCACGTCACTACAACGTCTCGCGCCAGGAGCTGGTTTCCAACCGCCGTACCCGCGTCATCGTCAAGCCGCGCCAGATCGCCATGTATCTGTCGAAGACGCTGACGCCGCGCTCCTTCCCGGAGATTGGCCGTCGCTTCGGCGGTCGCGACCACACGACGGTTCTGCATGCCGTGCGCAAGATCGAGGAGCTGATTTCGGGCGACAGCAAGCTGTCGCATGAGATCGAGCTGCTGAAGCGCCTGATCAACGAATAGTTCGCGATATCGAGCGATTGATAGACGGCCGGCTTCATCGCCGGCCGTTTTCATTTATGCGGCCTTTATTCTATAAATATCTGAAATGCTGAGTCGGATGCCCGGCTTCCGGCGGCCGGCGATGCCAAGGGGGAGCGTATCGATGGGCTTTGACAGAATTGCCGTTCTCGGTCTCGGCAAGGTTGGGCGGCTTGCCGCCACATTGCTGCATGAAAGCGGCTTTGCCGTCACCGGTGTCGATGCGCGCCTGCCTGCGGAAACTCTGCCTTTTGCCTGCGAAACCGGCGATGTCTCCGATCCGGCACTGATCGGCAATCTCTTTTCCCGCGTCGATGCCGTGCTCTCCTGCCTGCCCTTTCACCTGAACGCCGCGTTGGCGAAGCTGGCCCATGACGCTGGCATTCACTATTTTGACCTGACAGAGGACGTGCCGACCACGAATGGCATCATCGAGCTTGCAAAGAGCGCTCGTGGCCTGATGGCGCCGCAATGTGGCCTCGCGCCCGGTTTCATTGGTATCGTCGGCGCGAGCCTTGCCGATGGCTTCGATCGCTGCCGCTCGATCCGCATGCGGGTCGGCGCGCTTCCGCAGAATCCGACGGGATTGCTGGGCTACGCCTTCAACTGGTCGCCGGAAGGCGTGGTCAACGAATATCTGAACGATTGCGAGGTCATCGAGGGCGGCGTGCGCAAGCTGGTCTCGCCGATGGAGTGGCACGAGACGCTCTATGTCAACGGCGTCAAGCTTGAAGCCTTCACCACCTCGGGCGGCCTTGGGACCATGTGCGCCACCATGCTCGGTCGCGTGGAAAACCTCGATTACAAGACTATCCGCTATCCCGGCCATATGGAGCTGATGAATTTCTTCTTCCACGAGCTGCTGATGCGTGACCGCCGCAAGCTTGCCGGCGAGATCCTGACCGAGGCGAAGCCGCCGGTCGATGACGATGTCGTCTATGTCCACGTCTCGGCGGAAGGCACGATCAACGGCAATCTGCGCCGCAAGGAGTTCGTGCGCGCCTATTATCCGATCGAGATCGCCGGCGAGAGCCGTACCGCCATTTCCTGGACCACCTCGGCCTCTGTCGTTGCCGTTATCGAACTGGTGCGTGCCGGCCGGCTGCCCTCGACCGGCTTCCTGCACCAGGAGCATATTCCGCTCGATATGTTTTTGGAGACGCGGACCGGCAGTTTGTTCAAGGGCGGCGCCACCCATCTCGGGTGATACGCCTATACCGGCGGCGTTGTGCGCGAAACCTCGGAAAACAGCCAGGCGCGGAAGGCGGCGATGGCCGGCCGTTCCAATGCCGCCGGCGGATAGACCAGATGATAGGCCAGCGTGCTTGCGAGCCCAATGGGGAAGGGCGCGACAAGCGTGCCGTCAACCAGTTCCTGTTCGATGAAGGAGCGGCGCATTAGCGCGATGCCAAGCCCGGCCTTCATGGCGTGATAGGCGCCCATGCCGTCGGTGAAGATCGGACCCCGCGTGGCGTCGACTTTCGTCGCGCCCGCCGCCTCCAGCCAGAGCTGCCAGTCGCGCCGATAGACGTCATGGATCAAGGTCAGGCTGGCCAGCGCATCGGCCGGAGGCGAGGTGCCGAGGGCGGCTGCGATCTCGGGCGTACACACCGGTACATATTGGTCGTCGAGCAGCCTCTCGCTCGCCAGCCCTTCATAACCGCCAAGGCCGTGGCGAATGGCAATGTCGATGCCGTCGCGCTGGAAATCCATCGTCCGATACGAGGCGCTGATGCGCAGATCGATGTCGGGATGGGCCTGCTCGAAACGCAGGAGCCGCGGCACCAGCCAGTGGGTGGCGAAGCCGGCAGTGCAGGTGACGGTCAGCACCGTATCTCGTGCCCGCATGGTCAGCGCCGTCGTTGCTTCACGTATCAGGCGGAAAGCAGTGCGCAGCGTTGCGAAATAATCCGCACCCTCGGCCGTCAATGCCAGACTGCGGGCACGGCGCTCGAAAAGCCGGACGCCAAGCGCTGTTTCGAGATCGCGCACTTGCAAGCTGACCGCGCCGGGCGTCACATGCAGCTCCCTGGCGGCGAGCGTCATGCTCAGATGCCGGGCCGAAGCTTCGAAGGCGCGCAACGCCGAAAGGGAGGGAAGTTGATCCATGACGATTGAGTATAACTAAACCATCGAGTGAGAAAGATTCGCTTGTCAGAGCCTTATGATCGCGAGATCATTCCATTAAACTCGATGGTTGGCAAGAAATTGCATTTCAGCACTCATCGAGAATAACTCAATAGCGGGGAAGGATATCAGGATGGCGCAGAAATCGATGGGCGCGGCGGAGTGGGGCATGCTGCTGGGATTGTCGGTCCTCTGGGGCGGCTCGTTTCTGTTCAACGGCATCCTGGTGCATGAGTTGCCACCCTTTACCATCGTCACCGCGCGTGTCGCCTTGGCGGCGGTCGCCCTGCATGTCATCGTGCGGATGACCGGGCAGGCAATGCCGCGCGACCGTCAGGCCTGGGCCGCCTTCTTCGGCATGGGGTTCCTCAACAATGTCATTCCCTTCCTGCTGATCGTCTGGGGACAGACGCATATCGCCAGCGGTCTCGCCTCGATCCTCAACGCGACCACACCGCTCTTTGCGGTCGTGGTGGCGCATTTCCTGACGGCGGACGAGAAAATGACCGGCAATCGCCTGATCGGCGTCATCGTCGGCTTTGCCGGCGTGGCGCTGATGATCGGTCCGTCGGTGCTGAGCAGCCTCGGCTCGAACGTGCTGGCGCAGCTTGCCGTGCTGGGCGCTGCCTTCACCTATTCGCTCGCCGGCATCTTCGGCCGCCGCTTCCGCCGCATGGGCCTGGCGCCGATTATCCCCGCGGCCGGGCAGGTGACGGCCTCGACCATCCTGCTGCTGCCGGTTGCCCTCTTCGTCGATCATCCGTGGACGCTGGCGCTGCCTTCGACTGAAACCTGGCTGGCGCTGGCCGGCCTGGCGATCCTCTCGACCGCGATCGCCTATGTCCTGTTCTTCCGCATCCTGGCGACGGCGGGCGCCACCAACCTGATGCTGGTCACTTTCCTCATTCCGGTCAGCGCCATCCTGCTCGGCGCACTGTTTCTCGGGGAGCAATTGCAGCTGAAGCACTTTATCGGCATGGCAATGATCGCCGTCGGCCTTGCGGCGATCGACGGGCGGTTGTTTACCCTCTCCTCGAGGGGGAGGGTCGGCACGTAGTGCCGGGGTGGGGTGATTGCAGCACGCACTGAGGCATAATTTTGTCCCCAGGGATCACCCCCACCCGCCGCTTTGCGGCGACCTCCTCCCTCAAGGGGGAGGTGATTAACGCGCCAGATCCGCAACCACGGAATCGAGGATGAGCATCCCCGCCGGGGTACAGCGCAGGCGAGAATTGCCGAGACGCTCGATGAAGCCGTGTTCCAGCAGGAATTCCTCGCGCGCCTGATCGGGCTCACGGCCGGAAAGCTGCTGCCAGCGGACGAGATCGATACCTTCTTTCAGGCGCAGGCCCATCAGCAGCAATTCGTCGGCCTGTTCGTCGTCGCCGAGCATTTCCTGATCGGCGATGCCGTGGCCGTCGCGTTCGACCAGTTCCAGCCACGCCTCCGGCTTGCGCTCGGTGGCGGTCGCCAGTTTCTTCGGGCCGAGGGTCAGGCGGCCATGGGCGCCCGGACCGATGCCGGCATAGTCGCCATAGCGCCAATAGGTGAGGTTATGGCGGCTCTCTGCGCCCGGACGGGCATGGTTGGACACTTCATAGGCCGGCATGCCCTCGCGCTCGGTGATCTCTTGTGTTGCCTCGTAGAGCAGCGCCGACTGGTCGCCGTCCGGTACGATCAACTTGCCCGCCTTATGCAGGCCGTAGAATGGCGTGCCTTCCTCGATGGTGAGCTGGTAGAGCGAGAGATGGTCGACGGCATAGGAGATCGCCTCCTTCAGCTCGCGCTCCCATTCCTCGACGGTCTGGTTCGGGCGGGCATAGATGAGGTCGAAGGACATGCGCGGAAAGATATCGCGCGCCAGCTTGATCGCTTTCAGCGCGTCGGCGACATTGTGCAGGCGACCGAGGAATTTCAGATCGCGGTCGTTCAGTGCCTGCACGCCCATCGATACGCGATTGACGCCGGCGGCGCGATAGCCGCGGAAACGCTCGGCCTCGACGCTGGAAGGATTGGCCTCCATGGTGATCTCGATACCATCTGGCACATGCCAGTGCTTGGCGATGCCGTCGAGAACCGCACCGACCGTCTCCGGCTTCATCAGCGAAGGCGTGCCGCCGCCGAGAAAAATGCTGGTCACGGTCTTCGGGCCGCCGATCGCCCGCATCGACGCCATCTCCTTCAGGAAGGCGGCTGTGAAGCGCTCCTGATCGACGGGCTGATGGCGGACGTGGCTGTTGAAATCGCAATAGGGACATTTGGCCGCGCAGAAGGGCCAATGCACATAGACGCCGAAGCCGGGTTCACCGGTGTCGGGCAGCAATTGCGCCTCATGCGTCATGTCTTGCGGTTCCATGATGTCCACAGGCTTGAGCTTACGCCTCCAGACAGGTTTCGACAAAGAGCTTGAAAGCCCGGGCGCGGTGCGAGAGCGCCTGCGCGTCGCCCGGCTTCCAGCCATGCTTCTCTTCGGCACTCATCTCGCCAAAGGTCGTCTCATAGCCCTTGGGCTGGAAGATCGGGTCATAGCCGAAGCCCTGTGTGCCGCGCGGCGGCCAGGCAACGGTGCCCTCGACTTCGCCGCGGAAAAGTTCGGTATGTCCATCCGGCCAGGCCAGGCAAAGCACACTGACGAAACGTGCGGTGCGGCTTTCCGGCGTGGTGGCGCCGACCTTTTCCAATGCGGTCTCGACCTTCTGCATCGCCATGGCGAAATCGCGGGTGCCGTCAGCCGTTTCCGCCCAGTTGGCGGTATAGACGCCGGGATCGCCACCGAGTGCGTCGATCACCAGACCGGAATCGTCCGACAATGCCGGCAGGCCGGAGGCATTGGCCGAGGCGAGCGCCTTGATCGTCGCATTTTCCTCGAAGGTCGTGCCGGTCTCGTCCGGCTCGATGAAATTGAGATCGGCGGCTGATTTGGCGGTAAAGCCGAACGGGCCGATCAGATCCTCGATTTCACGGATCTTGCCCGCATTGTGGCTGGCGACGACGATGGTCTTTGTTTCGAGCTTGCGCATATCCTGTCCTGTCAGATGCCCCAGATCCGGGGTTCGGCGCATTCCAGGCTGTTGCCGGCCGGGTCGCGGAAATAGATCGAGCGGCCGCCATTCGGCCAGTGAAAATCGGCTTCAATAACGACGCCGGCGGCTTTCAGTCTCTCCGCCGTCGCCTCGATATTGTTGCCGCTAACCCGGAAGCAGACGTGACCATGGCCCGTCGTGCCATGCGGGGGCACAGGCAGGGCGCCCGGTTCCGGCGGCTTCACCGTCTCGGCCGAATTGAAGATCAACAGCACACCCGGCCCGCAGCGATAGAAGACATGACGGTTACCGCCGCGCGCGATCTTCTCGAGCCCGAGTATGCCGCCATAAAAAGCTTCGGCGGCATCGAGATCATCGGCATAGACAGCGGTTTCGAGAATGCCTTCCAACGACGGGTTCATCGGCTGATCGTTTCTTTGGTCAGGCGATCGCCTGCTTCTGCAGCTCCACCAGCTCGGCAATGCCGTTCTTGGCGAGATGCATCAGGGTGGTGAATTCCTCTTCGCTGAAGGGCGTGCCTTCGGCTGTACCCTGGATCTCGACGATGCCCCCCTTGCCGGTCATGACGAAGTTGGCGTCGGTCTCGGCGGATGAATCCTCGAGATAGTCGAGGTCGATCACCGGCTGGCTGGCGAAGATGCCGCAGGAAATGGCGGCGATATGATCCTTGAGCACGCGCTCGACCTTGATCATGTTGCGGCTTTCCATCCACTTCAGGCAGTCGTAAAGCGCGATCCAGGCGCCGGTAATCGAGGCCGTGCGCGTGCCGCCATCGGCCTGGATGACGTCGCAGTCGATGGTGATCTGGCGCTCGCCGAGCTCCTTCAGGTCAACGACGGCGCGCAGCGACCGGCCGATAAGGCGCTGGATTTCCTGTGTGCGGCCACCCTGCTTGCCGGAAGCGGCTTCGCGCTTCATGCGTTCGCCGGTGGCGCGCGGCAGCATGCCGTATTCGGCCGTGACCCAGCCCTTGCCGCTGTTGCGCAGCCATGGCGGGGTTTTTTCTTCCAGGCTTGCCGTGCAGAGCACATGCGTATCGCCGAACTTCACCAGGCAAGAGCCTTCCGCATGCTTGGAAAAATTGCGCTCGAACGAGACCTTGCGCATCTGGTCGGTTTTTCTGCCTGAAGGCCGCATTCTACTCTCCTGAACGTTTATCGACCGCTTCTACGATCCACCGGCAGCTTTTGCAAAGGAAAAGCAGGCTGAAAGACCCGGATATGGCGGTGTTGGCATTTTTCCCTTTTGCCAATGCTAACTGAATGATTATATTTTAACTGAGGTTCAACAGAAGGGGTCTGACAGCGAAATGGGGTTCACGACATCGTCGGTTACGGATGCCATTGCAGCGCTGGACGAACGCTCGAAAGAAATCTTCCGTCGCATCGTCGAAGGCTATCTAGAAAATGGCGAGCCGCTTGGCTCGCGCAATCTCTCGCGCCTGCTGCCGATGTCGCTGTCGCCGGCCTCGGTGCGCAACGTCATGAGCGATCTGGAAGAGCTCGGGCTGATCTATTCGCCGCATATCAGCGCTGGCCGCCTGCCGACGCAGATTGGTCTGCGCTTTTTCGTCGATGCCTTCATGCAGGTTGGCGATCTCTCGGCCGAGGACCGGGCCACCATCGACCGGCAGGTGCGCGGCAGCAATCGCGACCAGCCGATGGAATCGGTCATGACCGAGGCGAGCCGCATGCTCTCGGGCATTTCGCGCGGCGCCGGGCTGGTGATCACCTCGAAGAACGATCCGGTGCTGAAGCATGTCGAATTCATCCGCCTGGAGCCGACCAAGGCGCTCGCGGTGCTCGTCGGTGATCATGACCAGGTGGAAAACCGCATCATCGAGCTGCCGGCCGGCATCACCTCTTCGCAATTGACGGAAGCCGCGAATTTCCTCAACGCCCACATGACCGGCCAGACCTTGCCGGACCTGCGCCGTCAGTTGCTGACGTTGAAGGAGAGCGTACGCCACGAACTGGATACGCTGTCGCATGAGCTGGTCGAGCGCGGGATCGCCGTCTGGTCCGGTGGCGAGGACGAGGGCAAGCCGACGCAGCTGATCGTGCGCGGCCACGCCAATCTGCTGACTGAAGTCGGCGGCGCCGAGGATCTCGACCGGCTGCGCCTACTGTTCGACGATCTTGAAAAGAAGGACAGTCTGATCGAGATCCTGAACCTGGCCGAAAGCGGCCCGGGCGTACGCATCTTCATCGGCTCGGAAAACAAGCTTTTCTCGCTCTCCGGCTCGTCGTTGATCGTCGCGCCCTATCGCGATGACGACGACCGCATCATCGGCGCCGTCGGCGTCATCGGCCCGACACGGCTGAACTATGCCCGCATCGTGCCGATGGTGGACTATACGGCCCAGCTGTTTTCCCGGATGTCGCGGCCCGGGCTTTGACGAAAGACGCTCTGATCGTTCGAATCTGGAATATCCCATCCGCTTTCAGGTCATTTCGCCGAAAGCGGGATGCCCTAGTCCGGAAGCAAGGTTCCGGATCCACCCATTTCCGCCGGCATGTCCTTTTGCTTCGGCAGGCCGTCCCTCAGGTGTAACACGGTGTTTTCGTAGTTGACATGAAGCGCCGGCTGAAAGTCGAGTGTGGGAATGATGGCAGCGTAGACGTCGGTTACGCCCCACAAAGGATGCTCGGTCAGCAGATGGCCGCCGCAAATCTCGCACCATTTGCGCACACTCGTTGCACTTCTCTGGTAACTGCTGACATGATCGGCGCCCTTGGTGACGTGGACGGCTTGCGGCGGCCAGAGTGAGAAGGCGTTGACCGGCCCGGCCGACCATTCCCGGCAGGAGTCGCAATGGCAATAGCCCATTGCCGCCGGCTCGCCACTGACTGCGATTTCCACCGCGCCGCAGAAACATTTGCCCGAATGAGATTTGCCGTTGGACATGGATCACACCTCGCGCCGTATTGAAACGGTGTTAACTATACCGGGAAAAGGTCGCAGATAGTAGAGGCCTCAACGGAGGAGGCGTTCTCACCCGATTGGTATTCGTACAAAAACGGCCGGAATGCCCGGAATCGGCTGTTCTTCGCGACAAAGCCTTGATTTTTTCCGGCCAAACCTCGATATCGGGCACATTCAAAAGACAAACAATTCGGAGACCGTCATGACCGACGAAACAACGAAAACCGGACCTGACGCCACGGCGGCCGACCTCGCGCAAGATGTCGCGGACACCGTGGAGACGACGGCTGAAACTCAAGAGCCGGATCCGGTCGAGCTGCTGAAGGCCGAAAATAGCGATCTGCGCGACCGCTACCTGCGCCTTGCCGCCGACATGGACAATCTGCGTCGCCGCACCGAGCGCGAAATCAAGGACGCCAAGTCCTATTCCGTCGCCGGCTTTGCCCGCGACATGCTTGCCGTATCGGACAATCTGCGCCGCACGCTGGACGCCATTCCGGCGGAACTCCGCGACGATGCCGGCCTGAAGACGCTGATCGAAGGCGTGGAGATGACCGAACGTTCCATGCTGTCGGCGCTGGAACGCCATGGCGTGCGCCAGATCGAGCCGGTCGGCCAGAAGTTCGATCCCAACTTCCATCAGGCGATGTTCGAAGTGCCGAACTCGGAAGTCCCGAACAACACCGTCGTTCAGGTGGTGCAGGCCGGCTTCGTCATCGGCGAGCGCGTTCTGCGCCCGGCCATGGTCGGCGTCGCCAAGGGCGGCCCTAAGCTTGCGGAAGTCTCCGAGCTGGGCTCCAACAGCCCGTTCGACGAAAAAGACGCCTGAGCCTAAAAGACATACCCAAAAGCAAGGGCCGGATGATGGAAGATCATCCGGCCCTTGCTTTTTTGTGTTCCAAATTCAGTTCACGCGCGCTCACGCGGCGTTGGATGCCTGTTCCTCATTGAGGAAGGCGTAGATCGCCGAGGCGGAATCCGTGGCGCGCAGCTTGGCGACGAGATCCTGGTCGCGCAGCACGCGCGCTATGCGCGACAGCGCCTTGAGATGGTCGGCGCCGGCGCCCTCAGGCGCAAGCAGCAGGAAGACGAGATCGACCGGCTGGTCGTCCAGCGCCTCAAAATCGACGGACGCTTCCAGGCGCGCGAAAATACCGATGATGGACTTGATGCTATTGAGCTTGCCATGCGGGATGGCGATGCCATTGCCGACGCCGGTGGAGCCCAGGCGTTCGCGCTGCAGCACGACGTCGAAGATTTCGCGTTCGGGCAGTCCGGTCAACTTGGAGGCCTTGGCTGCCAGTTCCTGAAGCAGTTGTTTCTTGGAATTTGCCCTCAAGGCGGGGATGATCGCATCTTGGTGCAGCAAATCTGCCAATGCCATTCTCTTTATCCTTCGTGTCGCCGAGATCCAATGACGGAGGAGCGGCGGCCGACTGACATGGTGCAGGGCCGCCACTCATCTTCTTTTCTCAGCTTTTGATATTGGCTGCGTCTATCCAGCCAATGTTGCCGTCCTGACGACGGTAAACGATGTTCAGATGGTCCTTGCCGGGGCTGCGGAAGAGCAGCAACGGCTCGTCGGTCATGTCGAGCGCCATCACGGCGGTCGCGACCGACATGGTCTTTAGCTGTTTCGTGCTTTCGGCAACGATTGCCGGCGCGAAATCGGCTGCGATTTCCTCGTCGTCGTCTGACATGCCGTCCATGACGGTATAGGCGACTTCGATATGGCCGTTCGCGTGGCTCGCGGCCTGATGATCTTTCAGTTTGCGCTTGTAGCGGCGCAGGCGCTTTTCGATGCGTGCGGACGCGGCGTCAAACGCCAATTGCGGGTCCATCGCCTCGCCGGCGGCATGCAGAACGACGCCACTGTCGAGATGAAGCTTGCAATCGGCTGTGAAGCGGGAACTGGATTTCTGTACCGTCACTTGGCCTGAATACCCCCCGTCGAAGTATTTTGTCACGGCCATACCGATCTGGTCCTCAATCCGCTGACGGAAGGAGTCACCAATTTCCATATGTTTACCGGAGACACGCACACTCATGGAGTTTCCCTTCTTGTCGTGGTTATTGCGCGTACCAGTTTACGCCAAGCCTCAAGCTCATCCAAGCACTTCACGCGCTCAAAGACAAATTGCGTTTATGCGGGGCCTTTGGGATGATGGGGATAAGTTCATGGTCGTGCCGTCGTCCTGCACCGATTGCGGCGGGCTTCTAGCCCCGCCACATTGGAAAGTCAACTGCGTCTTAACGGTCCGTTAGGAAATCTGCAATTTCAGATTGAGCTTGAGCGGCGGCTAAAAGCTGGCAACCTTTGCAATCGCCCGCTTCTCCCGTCGGCGCTGCACGGAGGAAGGGATGTTCATCGCCTCGCGGTATTTTGCAACCGTTCGGCGAGCAAGCTCTATGCCGCCCTTCTTCAGCGTATCGACGATATCGTCGTCGGAAAGGACAGTATCCGGGCTTTCGTGCGAGATCAGCAGGCGGATCTTGTGCCGTACCGCCTCGGCGGAATGGCTGTCGCCGCCCTCGACGGCGCTGATTGAGACGGTAAAGAAATATTTGAGCTCGAACAGTCCGCGCGGCGTCAGCATGTATTTATTCGAGGTCACGCGACTGACGGTGGACTCATGCATCTTGATGGCGTCCGCCACGGTCTTCAGATTGAGCGGTCGCAGATGGTCGACGCCGTGGATCAGGAAGGCGTCCTGCTGCCGGACGATCTCGCTCGCCACCTTCATGATGGTCTTGGCGCGCTGATCCAGACTGCGCGTCAGCCAATTGGCGTTCTGCAGACATTCTGACAGGAAGGCATGGTCCTGGCTCGTCTTGGTGACGGAGGCGAAATAGGACTGATTGACGAGAACGCGCGGCAGCGTGTCGGGATTGAGCTCCACCAGCCAGCTGCCGTCGGAGGCGGGGCGCACGACGATATCGGGCGTGATCGCCTCGGATATGCCGGTCTCAAAGCCGCTGCCGGGCTTCGGGTTCAACTGGCGGATCTCGCCCATCATGTCGAGCAGATCTTCCTCGTCGACGCCGCAGAGACGCTTCAGCGTCGCGAAATCGCGGCGGGCGAGAAGCTCGAGGTTCTGGATCAGCCGCTCCATGGCCGGATCGAAACGATCCTTCTGCCGGAGCTGGATTGCCAGGCACTCGCTGAGGGAGCGGGCAAAGACGCCGGGAGGGTCGAGCTGCTGCAATACGTCAAGCACCCGTTCGACATCGCCAAGCGTCGTGCCGAGGCGATCCGCCGTCTCGCGCAAGTCAACCTGTAGATAGCCGCAGTCGTCGAGCTGGTCGACGAAATGCTGGGCGATCAGCCGATCGGCCATCGCCGGCAAGGAGAAGGGGATCTGTTCGTTGAGGTGGTCGCGCAGCGAGATCTGGCCGGCGACGAAATCGTCAAGATCGTAGCTTTCGCCGGCCTCGCCGCCGGGCATGGATTTCCATTGGCTCAAAAGCTCGGGCGCATCGGCGCGCTGCGCGGTGCTGTCGTCGGGATAGACATTGCTGAAATTGGTGTCGAGTTCGTCGTTCAGCCGGTCGGCATGGCCGGTGTTTTCGCTCTCGTACCAGTCGCTTTTCAGGTCGCCGCTATTGTGGTCGGCGCCATCGTCGCCACGGCTTTCCTCCGCTGCATCGTATCGTTCGTCCTTCGCCTCGCGCTCGCTGCCATTGCCTATATCCTCGTCATTTGACGTAAATTCGAGCAGCGGATTCTTTTCGACTTCCTGGGCGATGAACTGGGTGAGCTCAAAATGCGTCATCTGCAGCAACTGGATGGATTGCATCAGTTGCGGTGTCATCACCAGGCTTTGGCTTTGGCGCAGGAAAAGATTGGCCGATAATGCCATGGCGGACGCGGGACTCCCCTTGATCTTTTCGAAAGTCCGCGTTTTTTTAGAAAAAAAGCCGCAGAGTTCCAACTGGCCCAAAAATTGCTTTTTTATTGGGTTTGGTCAAGCGGAACTGTAGCGGGAAGATGAATTTCCGGAGCGCTACGCTGTTTGGCAACGCGAGAACACGCTCCGGTCAAATCCTAGACTATCAAAGGCTGAAATTGTCGCCAAGATAGAGTTTTCGTACTTCCGGATTGCTGACGATATCGTTGGCCCTGCCATGGGTCAGCACTTCGCCGGCATGGATGATATAGGCGCGGTCGATGAGGCCAAGCGTCTCGCGGACATTGTGGTCGGTGATCAAGACGCCGATGCCGCGCGCCGTCAAATGATGCACGAGGTTCTGGATGTCGGCGACCGAGATCGGGTCGACGCCGGCAAAGGGTTCGTCGAGCAGCATGAAGGTCGGGTCGGTCGCCAGTGCGCGAGCGATTTCCAGACGCCGCCGCTCGCCGCCGGACAGCGCGATCGCCGGCACCGTGCGCAGATTGCGGATGTGGAATTCCTCAAGCAGCTCGTCGATCTTATGCTCGCGCTTCTGCTTGTCCTTTTCGTGGACTTCGAGCACGGCGCGGATGTTCTCCTCCACCGTCAGACCACGGAAAATCGAGGCTTCCTGCGGCAGATAGCCGACGCCAAGACGGGCGCGACGATACATCGGCATCGAGGTGACATTGTTGCCGTCGATCTCGATGGTGCCCTCATCGACGGGCACCAGCCCGGTGATCATGTAGAAACAGGTCGTCTTGCCGGCGCCGTTCGGCCCAAGCAGGCCGACAGCCTCGCCACGCCGTACCACCAGCGAGACGCCGTTGACGACGCGCCGGGTGCGGTAGGTCTTGGTGAGGCCGCGCGCGATCAGGGTACCCTGATAACGCGCCTTATCGGCGGTCGGTGAACCGGATGCCGCGCTGGGCAACCCGGTCGCGCCGGGCAAGGGGGAGGTTGTCGATGTCGTCACGAGCTGGCCAGAAT
The DNA here is from genome assembly GCF_000696095.1 of Rhizobium rhizogenes NBRC 13257. GTDB lineage: Bacteria > Pseudomonadota > Alphaproteobacteria > Rhizobiales > Rhizobiaceae > Rhizobium > Rhizobium rhizogenes. The sequence continues at coordinate 309,991 of NZ_BAYX01000008.1, forward strand.
CAATTCTTTTTTTGCTGTTGCTGCTGCACTTGCTGCGACTTCGGGTCGAGCTGAATCTGGACGCGGCCACCGCAGGCATCCAGTTGCGCTTCGCCCGTCGCCATGTGCACGGTCAGCTGGCAGCCGGTGAAAACATTCGGCCCATCGGTCAACACGACCTTCTGACCCTTGAGGACTGCAAGCTGGTTTGCCATGTCGAAGGAGCCGTCATCCGCCGTCGCCGTCTGTGTGCCGGAGACGAGGTAGACCTTGTTGGTGACCAGAATGTGGTCGATATTGGCATCGCCGGAGACCAGCGACTGGTTCTGTTCCTTGGCGGCCTTTGCGACCGGATTGTCGGTCGCCGGCTTGGCGGCGGCATCGGCGGCGGGCTGCTTCTTCTTGTAGAAGACCGTCATCTTACCGGCCTGCATCGTCGTCGTGCCCTGGACAACCTTGACGTTGCCGGTAAAGACCGCCTGACTTTCGGCGTCGTGGATTTCCAGCTTGTCGCTTTCGATCTGGATCGGCTGGTCGCTGGAAAGGGCGAGGCCAGGCATCTTGCTCGTCGTCGTCTGGGCGTCAGCGCCGGGCGCGGCTAAAAATGCCAGCGCACCGAAAGCACAGAGAAGACCCGCCTTGCGCAGGTTGGAGTTAAAAAGGGAGTGTTGCCAATCGTTTATCATGAACCGCCCGGCCGTTGTTCGCTAGCTTTATTGTGGAGTGTGGTCGGATCAATATTCATCCGAACCTGTCCGTCGAATTCGATTACGCTCCCCTTATCCGTCATCTTGAGCGACTGCGCAACAACCGACATGCCGCCTCTGTAGATTGCAACCTGATCCTGGCTGGAGAGGTCGCCCTTCTTGACGTCGAGGAAGGCAGTCCGGAATTCGGCGCGCAAACCATTGTCCATCAGAATGGTAAAGGGATCGGTGAGCTTCAGCGTGTCGGCCTGGCGGTCGAAATCCGCACTCTCGGCCGTCACATGTGCGATTACGTCGCTGTTGACCGGCATGGAGGCCTTGATGGACTTGAGCGTGATCATGTTCGGATTTTTGATATCCTGCAGCGCCTTCTCGGCGAGCATGGAATAATTGATGCCGTCCTTGTTACGGCCGGCGATGGCGGGACGTTCCATCACGACCTTGCCGTCTTCGATTCTCGCCCCTTCGATCTGGATGTTTTCCGGCAAATAGGCGCGGACCAGCGAGACGGCAATGAAGATCAACGAAACGATCAGAGCGGCCAGCGGGAGGAATAGCTTCAGCTTGCGCACGCGCGTGGAATGAAAGATCGCGTCCTTATACGCGTTCCTTTCCAGCTCGGAGCCGATCGCTTGGCCGGTGGTCTCGATAGTATTGAGCATGCAACAGGTCCGTGTTCTCTAGATCCGGAAAACTGCATTGGGTTATGCACAGACTGTGCCAACAAGCCCGCCGGATCGTTTCGCATTATTGCATTGGCTTGCCAATATGGATTTTTTTCCGCGCCTGAGGAAATTTAGCAGAAAAACATAATGGGTGCCTGTTTCATCGGATCGGGTGACGCCCTATCTGACGAAGCACTGGACAAAAGTCCCGATATATAATCTCAACAAAGACAGCCAGCATATTCGCGAAGGATTGTGCCGGTTTCAAGGTATTATATATCCGGTTGTAGCATGCCCAGTTTACGACAAGGGGAGAGATAAGGCGTCATGGACAGTTCTGCAATCGCAGACCGGCGGCAATTGCGCCGCAAACTTGGCTTTTGGCGCATCATCGCCGTTCTTCTCCTGGTGGGGCTTGGTTTTGCTCTATACCGTTTCTTTGCGGCCGACCTGCCGGATACGCGCGGGCCGCAGATCGCCCGTGTCGCTATTTCCGGTCTCATCCAGGATGATAGCGAGCTTCTGGAGCGGCTGAAGAAGATCAAGGACAATGATCAGGTCAAGGCGCTGATCGTGTCGATCTCGTCGACCGGCGGCACGACCTATGGTGGAGAGCGGATATTCAAAGCCATCCGCGCCGTCGCCGCCAAGAAGCCCGTTGTTTCCGATATCCGCACCGTGGCTGCCTCCGCCGGCTATATGATCGCCACGGCCGGCGATGATATCGTCGCAGGCGACACTTCGATCACCGGCTCGATCGGCGTCATCTTCCAGTATCCGCAGGCGAAAGACCTGCTCGACAAGCTCGGCGTCTCGCTGGAGGATATAAAGTCGTCGCCGATGAAGGCCGAGCCGTCGCCGTTCCATCCGCCGAGCGAGGACGCCAAAAACATGATCCGCAACATGGTGATGGACAGCTACGGCTGGTTCGTTGATCTTGTCGCCGATCGCCGCAAGCTGCCGCGTGAAGAGGTGCTGAAGCTTGCGGACGGCAGCATTTTCACCGGCCGCCAGGCGTTGCAGAACAAGCTGATCGATACGCTCGGTGGCGAAGACGAAATTCGTGCCTATCTCGATACACGCAAGGTCAACAAGGACCTGCCGATCGTCGATTGGAAGGCCGAGAACAAAACCTCGTCTTTCTTTTGGCCGGGCGCGGCTTCCTGGTTGCTAAATCTCTTCGGTTATGATGATTTTGTGAAGGGAGAGGGCTTCCAGAAAATGATGACAGAGAAGTTGTTTCTTGACGGCCTGCTTTCTGTTTGGCAGGGTGCAGCCAATTGATAAATCAATGATTTAAGGGGGCAAACCGTGATCAAGTCGGAATTGGTGCAGATTGTTGCGGCGCGTAACCCACATCTCTATCACCGCGACGTCGAAAATATCGTCAATGCCGTCCTCGACGAGATCACTGATGCGCTCGCCGCCGGTAACCGGGTAGAGCTACGCGGCTTCGGCGCGTTTTCCGTCAAGAACCGTCCCTCGCGCTCCGGCCGCAACCCACGCACCGGCGACACCGTGTTCGTCGAGGAAAAATGGGTTCCCTTCTTCAAGACGGGCAAGGAACTGCGCGAACGCCTCAATCCCGGTGCCGGCGACGAAGACGACGACGACAATTAAGCGTCGTTTTGAACGATGTCCCTCGTGGATATCCCCGGTGGACATCATCGTGCCGCAACCTGGTGGCACTTGAACTCGGCCCAGTCTTTATTAATTCTGCGGCTAGAGGCGAGATGAGTGCAGTGCACGAAGGCGCTGGGATACAGGAGCGTGCGCAATGACCAAGAAGATCATCAATCTGCTGATATTGCTGCCGCTCGGCATCATCCTGATCGTCTTCTGCGTCGCCAACCGGCAATCCGCCACGCTTGCGCTCAATCCGTTCAGGCCCGAGGACCAGGTGCTTTCGCTGCATGCACCGCTGTTCGTGCTGCTATTCGTCGCACTGATCCTGGGCATGATAGTTGGCGCGGCGGTTACCTGGGTCAACCAGGGTAAACACCGCAAGCGCGCCCGCAATCAGTCGCGCGAAGCCGTGCACTGGCATGCCGAAGCCGACAAACATCGCAGCCGCGCCGAACAGATCGCCGGCCAGCTTCCCTCGAAGTGACCACCGCCGTTTCCATGCTCTTTGCCCTGTCGAGGGTATAGCAAGGTATCGCGTCAACGATTGGCGGCATAGCGCGCTCTGGACCAGCCAGAGTGCAAGAGCACGCTATACACTTTGCGTAGCGCTATCCATTTCATGCAGGCAATTTCCTGAAGAGAGCCAAGCTTAGGGAGCGATTAATCTTCGTGACCCAATCAGCTGGGGCGGTAAATTCCAAAGATGTCGCGGCAAGAATGACGATTGCCGGCAAGCCGTCTTTTCAATTTCACATTGCCTCGGGCGCACGATGAACGTGCAGCGGCATCAGGAGACAATCCGATGAAAGCAATATCATTGAATTTTGGTTCCGACTCGGCGGGAGTGCTCGCCGCGATGGACAAATCCTTGGCCATCATCGAATTCGATGTGACCGGGAAGATCTTGACAGCAAACGCGAATTTCTGCCGCACGATTGGCTATGAGCTCCCGGAAATCGTTGGACAACAGCATCGCATGTTCGTCGCGCCGGCTGAAGTCAGTTCGCCTGACTATTCCGAATTCTGGGCTAAGCTCGGACGGGGTGAATTCGACAGAAGGCAATACAAACGCATCGGCAAGGGCGGCAGGGAGATCTGGATCGAGGCCTCCTACAATCCGATTTTCAAGTATGGAAAACCTTACAAGGTCGTCAAAGTCGCGACCGACATAACGGCCGAAAAGCTCAAGAGCATCGAGGATGCCGGCAAGCTGAATGCCCTGTCGCGCTCGCAGGCCGTTATCGAGTTCACGCCGGATGGCCGCGTCCTCGCCGCGAATGCAAACTTTCTGGCGACGATGGGCTACGAGCTGTCGGAGATAGACGGCAAGCATCATTCGTTGTTCTGCGATGGCACCTACGCTGCCAGTGAGAGCTATCGTCAATTCTGGCAGCGGCTGGCCAAGGGCGAATTTATCGCCGACGAGTTCATGCGTATCGGCAAGGGTGGCCGGAGGATCTTCATCCAGGCGTCGTACAATCCGATTTTCGACATGGACAACAGGGTCTTCAAAGTCGTCAAATTCGCGACCGATGTGACCGGCCGCGTCAACAATGTCGAACAGCTCGGTGGGGCGCTCAAGCGCATGTCGGACGGCGATCTGACACAACACCTCGACATACCCTTCATTCCGACCCTGGACAAACTCCGCCTGGACTTCAACGGTGCGGTTGGAAAGCTTCGGGATGCCATGCGGTCGGTGGCAGAAGCCGTCGGGGCAATCTCCGCCGGCGCGCAAAAGATTCATGTGGCGACTGACGACATCTCGATGCGATCGGAACAGCAGGCGATGTCCGTCGAGGAAACCGCCGCGGCACTCGAGGAAATCACCACGACCATCGCCGATTCCAGCCATAATGCCGAGGATGCCGGGCAACTCGTTCGCGACACGCGCGATACCGCAATCCGTTCCGGAATGGTCGTACGGTCCGCCATCGATGCCATGGCTAGGATCAAGTCCTCATCCGAGGAAATATCCAATATCATTGGTGTCATCGACGAGATTGCCTTTCAGACCAACCTGCTGGCGCTGAATGCCGGTATCGAGGCCGCGCGTGCCGGTGATGCCGGCAAGGGCTTCGCCGTTGTTGCCCAGGAAGTGCGCGAACTGGCGCAGCGCTCGGCAAAGGCAGCGAAGGAAATCGGCGGCTTGATTGCGTTGTCGCAGGGCCACGTAAAAAGCGGTGTAGCGCTGGTGGCGGAGACCGGCACAACCTTGCAGACGATCGAATCGCAGGTTGAGCAGGCAAACAAAAATGTCTCCGCCATCGTTGAGGTCGCGAAAGAACAGGCGGTAACGCTCCGAGAAGTCAATGGTGCGGTCACGATCCTGGATAGGGGCACGCAGCAGAATACGGCTCTGGTTCAGGAATCCGCCGTCGCGGCGCGCAGCCTGTCCGCCGAAGCCGACGAGCTCTTCGAGCTGTTGAAACTGTTCACACTCGAAGCGCGTGTGGCATCATCATCGGCAACACAAGGCCCTGCCGCAATATCGAAGAACGGCGATTGGCCGTTTCGTCGATTGGCAGGCTGATGCGTGTATCTAATCGCCGCTGAGCTGCATGTCCTTGTAGTCGCCCTCCGGCGATGCACCGTCGCCAACGATCTTGAAGCCGATGGCACGGTAGAAGGCGATGGCGCGCGTGTTTCTCACCAGGCACTTCAGCCTGTAGCGCCGCCTGGGCCAATCCGGCAGGGCGGCGAGCAACGCCTTGCCGGCGCCGCTGCCCTGAAATGCCGGCAGGATATAGAGCATATGGATGAAATCATCCGGTTCCCATAGCGTCAGGAAGCCGGCAATCGTGCCGCTGCTGTCCTCGCAGACGAAGATATGCTCGCCCTGCGTATGCGCGGCGAAATCCTCCCTGTGGAATCGGACGGGATCGACCCAGATGAAAGTCTGGCGGCGCACGCCGAGATAGATCTCGGCGAGACTATCCGTGTCCTGCTCGCGTGCCGGTCGGATGGTCCATTGGTTTGCCTCAGACGTCATGAGCGATCTTCAGGAGGCAATCAGGTGCTGGCCTGGCCATTGATGGCGGCTGTGAAGTCAGCGAAAAACTGCTGCGCCAGTTTCTTGGCGCTGGAATCGACCAGCCGCGAGCCGAGCTGGGCGATCTTGCCGCCAACCTGGGCTTTTGCCTCATATTGCAGGATCGTCTCGTCGCCATCCTCCTTGAGAACCACATCCGCCCCGCCCTTGGCGAAGCCGGCAATACCGCCTTTTCCTTCTCCGGAGATCGTATAGCTCTCCGGCGCGTTGATGTTGGAGAGCGTCACTTCGCCGTTGAAGGAGGCGGAGACCGGGCCGATCTTCAATTTCACCGTCGCCGTCAGCTGGGTTGGCGAAATTCTCTCCAAGCTCTGGCAGCCGGGAATGCATTGCTTGAGAATGTCAGGGTCGTTCAGTGCGGCCCACACCGCATCCCGCGGCGCGGCAATCCGTTCTTCGCCGGTCATGTCCATGCGCAATCCTCCCGATCTGGCATTTTGTCCGGGGATCATCGCAGATCGGAAAGCGCTTTGCCAAGTGGCGGCCAGATGCTATTTGCACGCACATATCAATTTCGAGACAAGCATGGCGAAACACAGGGAAAGCCGGCCCGGCCAGAGAGCCGCGGGCGGCGCGAGCGCAAAATCCCCAAGGGATGCAAGGCGAGAGGCGCCCGTCAAGGCCGGCAAGCCACCGGCAAAGCCCGCGCGCGATGCCGGCCCGAGGCCGGCGGCGGTTGCGCGCGACCGTGGCGAGCGAACGGTGGAACCACGCGATGCGGCACCTGTTCCGGCGGCGCCGGAACGCCCGATGATCGTGCGCTCCGGCGAGCGTCCGGTCGAGCGCGTTCCTGTCATTCTCGAATCGTTGGGCGCCGGCGATTTCCACCTGATCGACACCGGCAACGGGCTGAAGCTCGAGCAATATGGTCCCTACCGCATCGTGCGGCCGGAAGCGCAGGCGCTGTGGCAGCCGTCGCTTGCCCCTCATGTCTGGGACAATGCCGATTCGATTTTCACCGGCGATACCGATGAGGACGGAATGGGTCGCTGGCGGTTTCCGCGCGAGGCGCTTGGCGAGACCTGGCCGTTAAAATTGCTCGGCGTCGATTTTCTCGGCCGCTTCACCGCCTTTCGCCACGTCGGCGTCTTTCCCGAGCAGATCGTGCATTGGGCCTGGATGAAACAACAGGTCGAAGCCGCGAACCGACCGCTGAAGGTGCTGAATCTTTTCGGCTATACCGGCGTTGCCTCGCTGGTCGCAGCCGCCGCCGGCGCGGAGGTGACCCATGTCGACGCCTCGAAGAAGGCGATCGGCTGGGCACGCGAGAACCAGGCGCTCGGTCGCATGGAAAAGCTGCCGATTCGCTGGATCTGCGAAGACGCGATGAAATTCATCCTGCGCGAGGAACGGCGCGGCAATAAATACGACATCATCCTCACCGACCCGCCGAAATTCGGCCGTGGTCCCAATGGCGAGGTCTGGCATCTCTTCGAACATTTGCCGTCGATGCTTGATATCTGCCGCGAGATCCTGTCGCCCAAGGCGCTTGGCCTGGTGCTGACGGCCTATTCCATCCGCGCCAGCTTCTATTCGATCCATGAGCTGATGCGGGAAACCATGCGCGGCGCCGGCGGCGTCGTCGAATCCGGCGAGCTGGTGATCCGCGAGGCCGGCCTCGACGGCAAGACGCCGGGCAGGGCGCTTTCCACATCTCTCTTCAGCCGCTGGGTGCCGAAATGAACCAGGACTACAGAAACGATGGCCCTCGCAAGGTCGGACAGGTCAAGGAGGTCACTTCGCTTGCCAATCCGATCATCAAGGACATCAAGGCGCTGACCAACAAGAAGTCGCGCGAGGAGAGCGGCGCTTTCCTGGCGGAGGGCCTGAAGCTGGTCATCGATGCTCTGGAGCTTGGCTGGACGATCCGCACGCTGGTTTACGCCAAGGCCGCCAAGGGCAAGCCGTTGGTCGAGCAGGTGGCCGCCAAGACGGTCGCCGCCGGCGGGCTGGTTTTGGAAGTCAGCGAAAAGGTCATCGCCTCGATCACTCGGCGCGACAATCCGCAGATGGTGGTTGGCATCTTCGACCAGCGCTGGCGGCCGCTTAGGGACGTTAGGCCGAAAGCCGGCGAGACCTGGGTGGCGCTCGACCGCGTGCGTGATCCCGGCAATCTCGGTACCATCATCCGCACGGCGGATGCGGCCGGTGCCTCGGGCGTGATCCTCGTTGGTGAGACGACCGATCCCTTCTCGCTGGAAACCGTGCGCGCGACCATGGGCTCGGTCTTCGCCGTTCCCGTCGTCAAGGCGACGCCGGAAGAGTTTCTGGCTTGGAAGAAGACGGCCGGCGTTTCGGTCGTCGCCACGCATCTGGCCGGCGCGGTCGACTACCGCACCATCGATTACAAGAAGAAGCCCGTCGTGCTCCTGATGGGCAACGAGCAGTCCGGTCTGCCGGATGCCCTGGCGAAGGAGGCCGATGCGCTTGCCCGCATTCCGCAGGCCGGCCGCGCCGACAGTCTCAATCTGGCAGTGGCGACGGCGGTGATGCTGTTCGAAGCCCGCCGCCATCTTCTCACTCTCAGCGAGACACGATGACCGACAGCGACATTAACGACCAGGCCGCCGCCAAGCCCGCATTGTTTTCTCGGCCCTTGCCGATCCTGATTTTCATCATCATCGCCGTCATCCTCGACCAGGCCGTGAAGATCATGGTCGATCACTGGCTACCGCTGCAGGAAATGGTGCCGGTCATTCCGATGTTGGCGCTCTACCGCACCTACAATCTCGGTGTCGCCTTCTCGATGCTGTCGGGCATGGATGGCTGGTTCATCGTCGGCATGCGGCTCGTCATCGTCGCCTTCGTGATCTGGCTGTGGCGGCGCACGCCCGACCATCGCTGGATTGCCCATCTCGGCTTCGCCCTGATCATCGCCGGCGCGCTCGGCAACCTGATCGACCGGTTTCTCTACGGCCATGTGATCGACTACGTTCTCTTCCACACGGAAACATGGTCCTTCGCCGTCTTCAATCTCGCCGACAGCTTCATCACCATCGGGGCCGGCTGCGTCATTCTGGACGAGCTTCTCTCGCCAAAAAAGGCAAACACCTAAAATTCTAGCGAATCCCTGAAGGCATCGGGAAGAGTGCGCGTGTTAGCAAACGGGCATGAGCACTCTGGCAAACCTGCAGGAAAAGCTTGTCGCCGCCATCGCCGACGACCAAACCGGGCCGCGTGAACGGCCGGTCATAGATGCGCCTCGCCTGGACGCCGATCCGATCGGGATTTTGCCGCCAGTCGAGCAGGTCACATCCAATCCCCCGGTTTTTTCTCAGTGGCTGCAGCGCCATTGGCTGAACGGCGGTGGCCTGATCGCCGGAGTGCTGCTGCTATTGGTCGGCTATGCCGGCGGGCTGCCGGCGCTTGCGGGCCTGCTCGGCCTGATAGCCCTGGCAATCGTGGTTGCTGGCGTCGCTGCGAAGCAGAAGACCGGTCGCAAGATCATAGCCGACGCGCCGCCGCTCAGCGAGCACGAGCATGACCGCTTGTGGGAGAGCAACGAGAGCACCAGCCTGTTCGCCACCATCCATGATGCGCTCGGCGATATCACGGTCACGCGCTGTATCGAGCGCCGCATCATTCATGCCAACGCGACGTTCCGCAGGCTGACCGGCAAGGCAAATCCGGAAGGCCTGACGCTGGAAGAAGCCGGGCTCGTCTTTCGCGCCGTCACGGAATCGCAGCGCCAGGACGCCGAAATTTCCACGCCGGAAGGTCCGCGCATCTTTGCCTGGCACGATGTCATGTTCCGCGATCCGGTCTCGGGCCGGCTGAGCATCCAGAGCGTCGCCCGCGACGTGACCGAGGAGCGCCAGGCCGCCCGCCTGCGCGAGGATGCGCGGCTGAAGGCCGAATATAACAGTGCCGCCAAGTCGCGCCTGCTTGCCACCGTCAGCCACGAGATCCGCACGCCGCTCTCCGGCATTCTCGGCATGAACCATCTGCTAGCCCAGACGCCGCTGACGCTGGAGCAGGCCAATTACCTGACCGGCATCCGCCAGTCCGGCAATGCGCTGGTGCAACTGGTGGAGGACCTCCTGGATTTCTCGACGATCGAAGTCAACCGCTTCCAGCTTCGCCCGCGTGCCGAGATGCTGCGGCCGCTGCTCGAAGGCGTCGTCGAGATGCTCGCCCATCGCGCCCACGAGAAGGGCATCGAGATCGCAGCGACCGTCGCGGCCGATGTTCCCGAGACCATGGAATTCGATCCGGCCCGGCTGCGTCAGGTCCTGTTCAACGTCATCGGCAATGCCGTGAAGTTCACCCAGACGGGCGGCGTGCTTATTCGCGCCGGCCTTGATGGCGGCAATCTGTTGATATCGGTCAGGGATAGCGGACCGGGCATGACCGAGGAAGAGCAGGCGCGGATATTCGGCGAGTTCGAACAGGCCGGCAATGTGCTGGACAAAAGCGCCGGCACGGGTCTGGGGCTTGCGATCTCCGCCCGCATCCTGCGCGAATTCGGCGGCGCGCTGAGTGTTGCCAGCGAGCGGGGTAACGGCAGCGAATTCACTATCCGTTTCCCCGTTTCCCTCGTCGCCGGCGAGGATGCGCCCGGCCGGCGGGACGATCTGCTCAAGGGCTCCCGCATCCTGCTGCTGGCGCCGGAAGGGGCGGCAAGCACGGCGATCGCCGAAACCATCCGCACGCTCGGCGGCCGCTGCCGCCTGATCGGCCCGGACGACATCGAAAACCTTTCTCTATGCGCGCCCGAGGGCGAAGGCGGCCCATTGACGGATCTGATCGTCGATCATCGCATGGCGCCATGGTATTTCCGCGAGGGCAACGAACTGGCCGCATCCGGCCTGCGCAAGATCTTTCTCGTCAATCCGGAGGAACGCAACACGCATCCGCTTGATCTTTTCGATGCCTGGCTGATCCGGCCGCTGCGCGAGCAATCGCTGATCGACGTGCTGAGCGGCCGCATGCGCGGCATGGAGAAGCGGGATGTCCTGATCGACAATCCGCCCGGTTTCGGCCTGATGGCGCCGGAGGCGACGGACATCGCCTTCAATGTCCTGCTCGGCGAGGATGATCCGGTCAACGCCATGCTGGTCCGCGCCATGCTCACCAAGGCCGGTCACAAGGTTCGCCTCGTCGAGGATTTCACCGGTCTGCTTGCCCGCGTGGAAAAGGGCGAGAGCCGACCTGATATCATCGTCACCGATCTCACCATGCCCGGTGGCGACGGCGTGACGGTTCTCGCGCAATTGCGGGCGCAAGAGCGCAAGGCTGGTCTTTCGCCTCTGCCGGTGATCGTGCTGACCGCAGACAGCCGCGACGCCATCCGTCGCCAGGTGCTGCTTGCCGGAGCCGACGCCGTTATCGTCAAGCCGGTCGATCCGCGGTGCCTGATCACCACGGTGCAAAGCCTTTCGAAGCTCGCTTTCGAACGCGCCCGGAACGAATAATCCGATTTTGAAGCAGTGTTTCGCTTCGTCTTCTTATTTAAGCGAAATCTTACCCTGAAGCCGCGTAGAGCTATGCGATGAACGCCCCTGGAAGTTGGGGACTTCCAGCTTATTAGATATTTGCAACAGGCACGCTTCTTGCTTTTCGCAAAGCACCATGTCACTTTCCTGTCGCAAGAATTTGCTTTATGGCGCTATATCAACCGCTGAGGGGGGAGGCGCCATGTCCATCGAAATTTTGAATCGCGAAGCTCAGGGCGAAATGGTTCAGTCTTCAAAGGCGACGATCGCACCGGTTGCAAGCGATGTGTTCGGGCGCATCGGAAATCTAGAAACCCGCCTTGCTCGCACGGCGCGGGAAATCGACGCCGCTCAGGCTGTTCGCTATCGCGTCTTCGTCGAGGAGATGAACGCGCAGTTGCCGGCCGACGCCATGCGTCGCCAGCGCGATGTCGATAGCTATGATTCGATCTGCGACCACCTGCTGGTGCTCGACCAGTCGCTGGAAGGCGATACGGAAGACCAGATCGTCGGCACCTACCGTCTGCTGCGCCAGGAAGTGGCCATGGCAAATGGCGGCTTTTATTCCTCTTCGGAATTCGACATCGGCGCGCTTATGGCCCGTCATCCCGACAAGCAGTTCATGGAGCTCGGCCGCTCCTGCGTGCTGCCGGCCTATCGCAACAAGCGCACCGTCGAACTGCTGTGGCAGGGCAACTGGGCCTATGCGGTGAAGCATGGCATGGGCGCCATGTTCGGTTGCGCCTCCTTCCCCGGCGTTCGTCCGGAGCAGCATGCGCTGGCACTGTCGTTCCTCTATCACAACGTCGTCGCCAAGGACGAGTGGAGCGTCGGCGCATTGCCGTCGCTTGCGCGCACCATGGACCTGATGCCGGTCGAGGCTATCAATTCCAAGAAGGCGCTGATGGCGCTGCCGCCACTGATCAAGGGCTACCTGCGCCTCGGCGCCATGGTCGGCTCCGACGCCGTCGTCGACCATGCCTTCAATACGACGGACGTGCTGATCGTCCTGCCGATCGCCAGCATTTCGGATCGCTACGTCAACTATTACGGTGCAGCGACCGGCCGGTTCGCGAGCTGATCGACACAAGCCTCACCCGCTCGGCAACTGCCGAGCTTCAGGGAATCGCGAAAATATCGATTTCATCCGTAATGCCGCGGAGCGAGACGTGATGGGATTCCGGCTTCAGGTCGTGCATCGTCAGGAACGCGGCGGCGCGGGGATTATCGAGGACAGAACCTGTCGCAAATATTTCGCGTGATGTAGCCAGATGCTGCACTCGAGAAGCGATGTTGACCGTCTGTCCAAAATAATCCTGCCGCTCGTTCAGGCTGACCGCGATGCACGGCCCTTCATGGATTCCGATTTTTAGAAGCAGATCGTCGTTGCCGCGTTCGCTATTGAGGCTGATCATGGCCTCTCGCATCCGCATGGCCGCGATCAATGCCCGGTCCGGAGTGGGGAAGGTGGCCATGACCGCGTCGCCAATGGTTTTGACCACCGCGCCTGCCTCGGCAGCCACGATCTCATGCAGAATGCCGAAATGGGTTCTGACCAGATCGAACGCGGCGAGGTCGCCGACCCTTTCGTACAGCTCCGTCGAGCCGCGCAGGTCGGTGAAGAGAAAGGTGAGGCTGGTGATCTTCAGCCGCTGATCCACGTCGATCGTATCCGTGCGGTGGATATCGCGGAAGGTTTGGTTGGAGAGCAGTTGCTTGGCGGTCAGGAATGGGCGGCGACGGCTGAGCAGGGCATGAAGCGCGTCGTTGGCCACACAGATTGATGGCAGCGCGCGGACCTCCGTGTGGTTCTCGATCAGGATGCGCAGGGGTCCTGGGCGCAAGGTGATGGGATCGCTGTGCCGATGCAGGCGGTCGAAGACGAGCGAAACGGTCTGCCGCTCTTTCGACGGCTCGCCTTTGACATCAAGGAATTGCGCCGCATGAGTGACCGGCTCGAAGATGATGACGAACTCCGCCGGTAATTGCAGTGATACGACCGCTTTCTCCCCGGCGGGCAGCTCCAGCGACTCAAGAACGAATTGCTCGACCTTCGCCTCATAACCCTCGTCGGGAAGATCGACACCGGAACCCCAATAGATCTGGCGAAAATATTCGAGGGGCGACAGCTCGTGCGGATTATGGGCTTCGATGTGGCGCACGCGCGGGCTGACGGTGAAGGTGACCTCGACCATCTCGTCGAGGGTCGGCTCGTAGCCGGCCGCGCAAAGCGAGCAGTTGTAAGTTTCGCTCTGTACCGTCTTCAGCGACGTATTGGCATCCAGCACTCCACCGCAACCGGGGCAGAGAACATTCCACGATATCTCGAACAGGCCGAGCCGGGATGCATGCAGGAACGCGTTGATAACCTGCTCTTCATCGAAGCCATGCTCGACTGCGAAGGCAAGGGCGTTCACACGGTTGAGCTTGCGGTCAGGTGCCTCAAGGACGAGCCGCTCGATAGCGTCGACAATATCTGGCCGCGCTGAATGGCGCAGCACTCCGAACAGGGACCGAGCCTCACTCATCCCCACATTCTACACCCAATTGAGGCGGCGGCCATCGTCTTTCTTTGGCCGCCGATTTCAAGATACGGGTTTTGGGTTATTATCCAGCGCCATAGGCGGCAATCGCCGCCATGTTGACGATGTCCGAATCCTTCGCCCCCATCGATGTGATCTGCACCGGCTTGTCGAGGCCGACGAGCAGCGGGCCGATGACGGTGGAGCCACCGAGTTCCTGCAGCATTTTGGTGGAGATCGCGGCGGAGTGGAAGGCCGGCATCACCAGCACGTTGGCGGGACCGGAGAGGCGGGAGAACGGATACTGGCTCTCCATGATCTTGCGGTTCAGCGCCACGTCGGCTGCCATTTCGCCATCGAATTCGAAATGAACATAGCGCTTGTCGAGGATGCTGACGGCTTCGCGCACGCGCTCGGAACGCTCGCCCGAGGGATGGCCGAAGGTGGAGTAGGCGAGCATGGCGACGCGCGGCTCGTAGCCCATGCGCCGGGCAAAGCCCGCCGCTTCCTCGGCGATATCGGCCAGTTCTTGCGCCGTCGGCATGTCGTGCACGGCGGTGTCGGCGACGAAGACGGTGCGGCCGCGGGCAAGCACCAGCGACACGCCGACGACCCGGTGCCCCGGCTTGGCGTCGATGCAACGGCGTACGTCTTCGAGTGCGGTCGAATAGTTGCGCGTCACGCCCGTCACCATGCCGTCGGCATCGCCGAGCGCCACCATGCAGGCGGCGAAGTGATTGCGGTCGTTGTGGATCAGGCGGGTTACGTCGCGGTGCAGATAGCCTTTGCGCTGCAGCCGGGCATAGAGATAGTCGATATAGGCGTCGACCCGCTTGGAAATGCGGGCATTGACGATTTCGAGGCCGGGACGGTTGAGGTCGATGCCGGCACGCTCGGCGGTGGCGTGGATCAGGTCCTCGCGGCCGAGCAGGATGGCCGTGCCCAGCTCCTGGTTGGCGTAGGATAGCGCAGCGCGCATGACCTGCTCTTCTTCCGCCTCGGCAAAGACGATGCGTTTGGGACGCTGGCGAACGCGCTCGTAAAGCTGCGACAGCGTCGAGGCGATCGGGTCGCGCCGGGCCGAGAGCTCGCGGGCATAGGCGGCCATGTCGGGAATGGCGCGGCGGGCGACGCCGCTTTCGATCGCCGCTTGCGCAACCGCAACCGGGATTGCCGAGATCAGGCGCGGATCGAAGGGCACGGGGATGATGTATTGCGCCCCGAAACGCGGTCTTGCGCCCTGGTAGGCGGCGACCACGTCGTCCGGCACGTCTTCGCGCGCCAGGCTGGCCAAAGCCTTGACGGCGGCGATCTTCATTTCATCGTTGATCGTCGATGCACGAACGTCGAGCGCGCCGCGGAAGATATAGGGGAAACCGAGGACGTTGTTGACCTGGTTCGGATAGTCGGAGCGCCCGGTCGCCATGATGGCGTCGTCGCGGATGCGGGCGACTTCCTCCGGCGTGATTTCCGGATCGGGATTGGCCATGGCGAAGATGATCGGCCTGTCGGCCATGGAGCGGATCATCTCGGCGGAGAAGGCACCCTTCTGCGACAGGCCGAAAACGACGTCGGCGCCCTTCATTGCCTCTTCCAGCGTCCGCTTGTCGGTTTTCACCGCATGCGCCGATTTCCACTGGTTCATGCCTTCGCTGCGGCCCTGGTAGATCACGCCCTTGGTGTCGCAGAGCACGACGTTTTCCGGATTGAAGCCCATCGCCTTGATCAGCTCGACGCAGGCGATCGCGGCAGCACCCGCGCCGTTGCAGACGAGCTTGGTGGTCTTGAGGTCGCGGCCGGTCAGTTCCAGCGCATTGATCAGGCCGGCGGCGGCGATGATGGCGGTGCCGTGCTGGTCGTCGTGGAAGACGGGGATGTCCATCAGCTCGCGCAGGCGCTGTTCGATGATGAAGCAGTCGGGCGCCTTGATGTCTTCGAGGTTGATGCCGCCGAAGGAGGGGCCGAGATAGCGCACGCAGTTGATGAACTCGTCGACATTTTCGGTGTCGATTTCGAGATCGATCGAATCGACGTCGGCGAAGCGCTTGAAGAGAACGGCCTTGCCTTCCATCACCGGCTTGGAGGCAAGCGCACCCAGGTTTCCGAGGCCGAGAATGGCGGTGCCGTTGGAGATGACGGCCACCATGTTGCCGCGCGCCGTATAGTCGTAGGCAGTCGCCGGATCGGCGGCGATCGCCTTCACGGGAACGGCGACGCCGGGCGAATAGGCGAGCGAAAGATCGCGCTGAGTCGCCATCGGTTTCGTCGGGTTGATCTCAAGCTTGCCGGGTCGGCCCTGCTTGTGGAAGTCGAGTGCTTCCTGATCGGTGATCCCCGCTCCTGGACGCGACGTGCTGCTGGTGTCAGGCATATTTCCTCCAAACCTCCTGTGGGCGACCGGTCCCTCGTGCCCGATAGCTGTTGTCTTCTATAGCGGCACGCGGATAGGGTGGCACCTCATTTTTGGGAAAAACTGCACATCCGTGAATGAACGAATAATGACCAGCGTCGATGCTTTCTCGGCCGCCGAGCTTGCCTCGGAGGAAAGTCGTGCCTCCGCGACTCCGATGATGGAGCAATATATCGAGATCAAGGCGAACAATCCCGGTTCGCTGTTGTTTTATCGCATGGGCGACTTCTACGAGCTGTTCTTCGAGGACGCCGTCGACGCCTCGCGGGCACTTGGCATCACGCTCACCAAGCGCGGCCAGCACATGGGCCAGGATATCCCGATGTGCGGCGTACCGGTGCATGCCGCCGACGACTATCTGCAGAAGCTGATATCGCTGGGTTTCCGCGTTGCCGTCTGCGAGCAGATCGAGGATCCGGCAGAGGCGAAGAAGCGCGGTGGCAAGTCGGTGGTCCGGCGTGACGTCGTCCGTCTTGTGACGCCGGGCACGATCACCGAGGAAAAACTGCTCTCGCCCTCGGAATCCAACTATCTGATGGCGCTCACCCGCATTCGCGGCGGCACGGAGCCGCAGCTGGCGCTCGCCTGGATCGATATTTCGACCGGTGTCTTCCGGCTGGCCGAGACGGAAGCGTCACGGCTGCTCGCCGATATCCTGCGCATCGATCCGCGCGAGCTGATCCTGCCGGACACGATGTTCCACGATCCGGATTTGAAGCCGGTTTTCGACGTGCTTGGTCGCACGGCAGTGCCGCAGCCGGGCGTCCTATTCGACAGCGCCAGTGCGGAAGGTCGCATTACCCGTTATTTCGGTGTTTCGACGCTCGATGGCTTCGGCACGTTCACCCGCGCCGAGCTTGCCGCCGCTTCGGCAGCGGTTGCCTATGTCGAAAAGACCCAGATCGCCGAACGGCCGCCGCTTGGGATGCCCGAGCGCGAAAGCGGCGCCTCGACTCTGTTCATCGATCCCGCCACCCGTGCCAATCTGGAACTGGTGCGCACGCTTTCGGGCGACCGCAACGGTTCGCTCCTGAAGGCGATCGACCGCACGGTGACCGGCGGCGGCGCCCGCCTGCTGGCCGAGCGGCTGATGTCGCCGCTGACCGACCCCATTCGCGTCAACGAACGGCTGGATTCGATCGGCTTTCTCACTGAGGAGCCTTCGCTCTGCAGCGATTTGCGCACGGCGCTGAAACATGTGCCCGACATGCCGCGGGCACTGTCGCGTCTGGCGCTCGACCGTGGCGGCCCGCGCGATCTCTGGGCGATCCGCCAGGGTCTGGGTGCTGCCGCCGATATCGCCCGTATGCTGGGTTCAGCACTTCTGCCGGAAGAGCTGGAAGCGGCCCTTGCCGGGCTCCGCTCTCTGCCCGCTGATCTCGAAGCTCTGCTTGCCGAAATGCTTGCGGATGAACTGCCGCTTTTGAAGCGCGACGGCGGCTTCCTGCGGGAAGGGGCGAATGCCGAGCTGGACGAGGTGCGGGCGCTCCGCGATCAGTCGCGCCGCGTCATTGCCGGACTGCAACTACAATATGCCGAGGAAACCGGCATCAAGTCGCTGAAGATCAAGCACAATAACGTGCTTGGTTATTTCATCGAGGTCACCGCCGGCAATGCCGGGCCGATGACCGATAGTGCCGAAGCCAAGGCGCGCTTCATTCATCGACAGACCATGGCCAACGCCATGCGCTTCACTACGACCGAACTTGCCGATCTCGAAAGCCGCATCGCCAATGCCGCTGACAAGGCGCTGACGATCGAACTGGCCGCCTTCGACCGCATGGTCGCGGCCGTCGTTGCTGAGGCAGAGGCAATCAAGGCCGGCGCCCGCGCGCTATCGGTGATCGATGTCGCCGCCGGGCTGGCGCTGCTGGCCGAAGAGCAGGCCTACTGTCGGCCTGTGGTCGATGCGAGCCGGATGTTCGCCATCGAAGGCGGGCGCCATCCGGTGGTAGAGCAGGCATTGCGCCGGCAGGCGGGCGGTCCCTTCGTCGCCAATAATTGCGACCTGTCGCCGACATCAGATGGCAAGGACGGAGCGATCTGGCTGCTGACCGGCCCGAATATGGGCGGTAAATCGACCTTCCTGCGCCAGAATGCGCTGATCGCCATTCTCGCCCAGATGGGTTCCTTTGTGCCCGCCACTTCCGCCTATATTGGCATTGTCGATCGGCTGTTCTCGCGCGTCGGCGCGTCCGACGATCTGGCGCGCGGCCGCTCCACCTTCATGGTCGAGATGGTCGAGACAGCGGCGATCCTTAACCAGGCAACCGACCGCTCGCTCGTCATCCTGGACGAGATCGGCCGCGGCACCGCCACGTTCGATGGTCTCTCGATTGCCTGGGCGTCGGTGGAGCATCTGCATGAGGCCAATCGCTGCCGGGGACTGTTCGCCACGCATTTCCATGAGCTGACCGTGCTGTCGGAAAAGCTTGAGCGGCTCTCCAACGCCACCATGCGCGTCAAGGAATGGGACGGCGACGTCATCTTCCTGCATGAGGTCGGGCCGGGCGCCGCCGACCGTTCCTATGGCATTCAGGTGGCGCGGCTCGCCGGTCTGCCGGTTTCCGTAGTGGCACGCGCCCGCGACGTTCTGACGCGTCTGGAGGATGCGGACCGCAAGAATCCGGCAAGCCAGCTCATCGATGATCTGCCGCTCTTCCAGGTCGCGGTCCGCCGCGAGGAGGCGGGTGGCCGGCGCGGTCCGTCCAAGGTCGAGGAGGCGCTGAAGGCGCTCGATCTTGACGATTTGACGCCACGTGCCGCCCTCGATGCGCTATACGAACTGAAAAAGACCCTGAACAAGGCCGGCTGATAACAGGCGATTCCCAAGGATAATCGGATGCATATCGAAAATCTTCTTGCCGAGGTCCGCGTTCTCGCCGACCGCTTTTCGCCGATAGCGGCGCGCGGCAAGATCTGCGGCGAGGGGGAAGCGCCCGACTGCGAGTCCGACCGTGGGCTTCTCAACATCGCCCTCTCCTGCAGCCGGATTTCCGATATCACCGCGGCAATCGCCAAGGCCGGCTATTGGGAATGCGAGCGGGAAATGGTGACGCAGATCGGTGCCCAATCGCGAAACATATTGCATAGCATAAACGAGCTGAGACGGTCGCTTGTGGTGCCGCAGCCCTAAAACCGCCGATTTCTGCGTCGACAGCCGTCACTCTTCGTCAACCTTGACCCGATAGAACTCCCGAAAGCGCTGGTTCGGGAAATTCGGCTCCAAGCCGGATTACGGGATTCGGGCGTAGAATGCCTGTGTCAATCGCCGGGCAAAGAGGCTATAGCGCATGCAGACGAAAAGACAGGCGCGCCGGCAATTGGCCGCGGTCAGTGAACAGGATTCCGGTCGGCCGAGCATGGTTAAGCATGACATCGATTTCTCCGTCATTCTCGACGTCCCCGCGCTGAGGGCGGAATGCGAGACCCTCGCCAAGCGCCATGAAGACAAGAAGGACGAGCGTTCGGCCCTTCTCGCTCTGTTGAAGAAGGCGAGCCAGGAAGGCCGCGAAAACGCACGCCGCCTGCTCTCGCAGGATGGCGGCGGGCTCGACTGCGCGCACCGGATCTCCTGGCTGCAGGATCAGATCATCACCGTTCTCTATGACTTTACGGTCAGCCACGTCTATCCGAAGCAGAAGGGCAGCTTCACCGTTACCGCCGTCGGCGGCTATGGCCGCGACACGCTGGCGCCAGGCTCGGATATCGACCTTCTCTTCCTCTTCCAGCCGAAGCCGGCGGAGGAGACGCACAAGGCGGTCGAGTTCATCCTCTATATGCTCTGGGACATGGGCTTCAAGGTCGGCCACGCCACGCGCACCGTCGAGGAGTGCATGCGCGAGGCGAAATCCGACATGACGGTACGCACCGCCATCCTCGAGACGCGCTATATCTGCGGCAACGAGCCCCTGGCGCACGAGCTGGAGACGCGGTTCGACAAGGAAATCGTCACCAATACCGGTCCGGAATTCATCGCCGCCAAGCTTGCCGAGCGCGACGAGCGCCACCGCAAGGCCGGCGACACCCGCTATCTGGTCGAGCCCAATGTCAAGGAAGGCAAGGGCGGCCTGCGCGACCTGCACACGCTGTTCTGGATCTCCAAATATTATTACCATGTCCGCGATCCGGTCGAGCTGGTGAAGCTCGGCGTGCTCTCGAAGCAGGAATATCGCCTCTTCGAAAAGGCCGAGGATTTTCTCTGGGCCGTGCGCTGCCATATGCATTTCCTCACCGGCAAAGCGGAAGAGCGGCTGTCCTTCGACATTCAGCGCGAGATTGCCGAGGCGCTTGGCTATCATGCCCGCCCCGGCCTTTCCGCCGTCGAACGCTTCATGAAGCACTATTTCCTTGTCGCCAAGGATGTCGGCGATCTCACCCGCATTCTCTGCGCGGCGCTCGAGGACCAGCAGGCCAAGGCGACGCCGGGCCTTACCGGCGTCATCAGCCGCTTTGCCCATCGCTCGCGCAAGATCCCCGGCACGATCGAGTTTGTCGAGGATCGCGGCCGCATCGCGCTTGCCAATCCCGATGTCTTCAAGCGCGATCCGGTGAGCCTCATCCGCCTGTTCTTTGTCGCTGATATCAACGGGCTGGAATTCCATCCCGACGCGCTGAAGCGCGTCACCCGCTCGCTGGGTCTGATCGACAATGATCTGCGCGAGAACGAGGAAGCGAACCGCCTGTTCCTTGCGATCCTGACCTCGAAGCGCGATCCGGCGCTGATCCTGCGCCGCATGAACGAGGCCGGCGTGCTTGGCCGCTTCATTCTGGAATTCGGCAAGATCGTCTCGATGATGCAGTTCAATATGTATCATCACTATACGGTCGATGAGCATCTGATCCGCGCCGTCGAGGTGCTGTCGGAGATCGACAAGGGCAAGGCCGAGGACATTCATCCGCTCGTCAACAAGCTGATGCCTGGCATCGAGGACCGCGACGCGCTCTATGTCGCCGTGCTGCTGCATGACATTGCCAAGGGCCGCGAGGAGGATCACTCCGAAGCTGGCGCCAAGGTGGCGCGCAAGCTCTGCCCGCGCTTCGGCCTGTCGCCGAAGCAGACCGAGCTGGTCGTCTGGCTGATCGCGGAACATCTGACCATGTCGATGGTCGCGCAGACCCGCGACCTGACCGACCGCAAGACCATCATCGATTTCGCTGACCGGGTGCAGTCGCTCGACCGGTTGAAGATGCTGCTGATCCTGACGGTCTGCGACATCCGTGCCGTCGGCCCCGGCGTCTGGAACGGCTGGAAGGGGCAGTTGCTGCGCACGCTCTATTACGAGACCGAGCTGCTGCTGGCCGGCGGTTTCTCGGAAGTATCGCGCAAGGAGCGGGCGGAAGCCGCCGCCAAGGCGCTCGAAGCGGCGTTGGATGATTGGGGTCAGAAGGCCCGCAAGGCCTATGTCAAGCTGCACTACCAGCCCTATCTCCTGTCCGTGCCGCTGGAAGACCAGATCCGCCACACGCGGTTCATCCGCCAGACCGATAAATCGGGCCAGGTGCTGGCGACGATGGTGCGAACCGACAGTTTCCACGCCATCACCGAAATCACCGTGCTGTCGCCCGACCATCCGCGCCTGCTGACCGTCATCGCCGGCGCCTGCGCCGCTGCTGGCGCCAACATCGTCGACGCGCAGATCTTCACGACGGCGGACGGCCGCGCGCTCGATACCATCCATGTCAGCCGTGAATTCACCGACGATGCGGACGAGTTGCGCCGGGCCGGCACCATCGGCAGGATGATCGAGGACGTGCTCGCCGGCCGCAAGCGCCTGCCGGAAGTCATCGCCACCCGCACCAAAAACCGCCGCAAGAACAAGGCTTTCGTCATCCCGCCATCGGTGACGATCTCCAACAGCCTGTCCAACAAGTTCACCGTCATCGAGGTCGAATGCCTCGACCGCACCGGTCTTCTGTCGGAAATCACTTCAGTTCTTTCGGATCTGTCGCTCGACATCCACTCGGCGCGGATCACCACCTTCGGCGAGAAGGTCATCGATAGTTTCTACGTGACCGATCTGGTCGGACAGAAGATCTCCAACGAAAACAAGCGAGCCAATATCACTGCGCGCCTGAAGCCGGTGATGGCGGGTGAGGAGGATGAGATGCGCGAGCGCATGCCGTCCGGCATGATCGCGCCTGCCTCCACGCGATCGCTCAATAGCGAAAAGCCCAATACCGAAAAGAAAGCCGGTTCTGCCGTATGAGCCTCGTCAAGAAATTCATCACCGTCGGTGGCGCGACGCTCGGCAGCCGCATCTTCGGTTTCGCCCGCGAAACGCTGATGGCCGCCGCCCTCGGTACGGGGCCGATGGCCGACGTGTTCTACGCCGCCTTCCGCTTTCCGAACCTGTTCCGCCGTCTTTTCGCCGAGGGCGCCTTCAACGCCGCCTTCGTGCCGCTGTTTGCCAAGGAGATCGAGGCGAACGGTATCGAAGGCGCCAAGCGCTTTTCCGAGGAGGTCTTCGGCGTCCTCTTCTCCGTGCTGTTCCTGATCACCGTCGTCATGGAACTGTGCATGCCGCTGATCGTGCGCTGGATCATCGCGCCGGGCTTTGCCGACGATCCGGAGAAGTTCTCGATCACGGTGCGCCTGGCGGCGGTGATGTTCCCCTATCTCATGTGCATGTCGCTGACGGCGATGATGAGCGGCATGCTGAATTCGCTGCATCATTTCTTCGCCGCCGCTGTGGCGCCCATCTTCCTCAATGTGGTGATGATCGGAGCGCTGTTCTATTCGCTCTATTTCGGCGCCGTGCCGCTGGAGACGGCCTGGTATCTGTCCTGGGGCGTGCTCGCCGCCGGTATCCTGCAATTGCTCGTCGTCTATATCGGCGTGCGCTATGCCGGCATCAACATCGGCTTCCGCTGGCCGCACTTCACGCCGAATGTGAAGCGGCTGCTGATCCTCGCTATTCCCGCTGCCGTCACCGGCGGCATCACCCAGATCAACCAGATGATCGGCCAGGCGATCGCCTCCAGCCGCGAAGGTGCGATTGCCGCCCTGCAATATGCCGACCGCATCTATCAGTTGCCGCTCGGCGTTGTCGGCGTCGCCGTCGGTGTCGTGCTGTTGCCGGAGCTGGCGCGTTCTTTGAAGTCAGGCCATCTGAAAGAGGCCGGCAATCTGCAGAACCGCTCGATCGAGTTCGTGCTGTTCCTGACCTTGCCGGCCGCCATGGCGCTCTGGGTGCTCTCGGATGACATCATTCGCGTTCTCTACGAACGCCGTGCCTTCCATCAGGAAAACACCCTGATCGTTGGCTCGATCCTGGCAATCTACGGCCTGGGCTTGCCGGCCTTCGTCCTGATCAAAGCGTTGCAGCCCGGCTTCTATGCGCGCGAGGATACCAAGACCCCGATGCGCTTCTCTGGTGTTGCGGTTGCCACCAACTGCGCGATCGCGCTCAGCCTCTTCCCTTACATGGGTGCGCCCGGCATCGCCGTGGCCGAAGCGACGGCCGGCTGGATCAGCACGGTGCTGCTCTTCACGACACTGTTGCGTCGGGGACATCTGACCTGGGAATGGGCGCTCGCCCGCCGTGCCGCGCTGCTGCTCGTCTCCGCCGGCGTCATGACGGCCATGGTCGTCTATCTCCAGCATCGGTGGGAGCCTTATCTTGCCACCGGCGCGTCGCTGTTGACCAAGGTCGGCACGCTCGGCCTGTTGATCGGCATCTCCATGCTGGTCTACTTTGCCGTCGCCTTCCTGATCGGCGGCGCCGACATCGGCATGATCCGCCGCAATGTGAAACGTAAGCCGCGGGCGCCAGCACCGGATGCGGAAGTGGTGAACGGGGAGTAATCAGGCCTCTTCGCCCCGCTCCTGAGCTTGCCGAAGGGGCGGGGAGAAGGTGGGTTGGAGCGATCGAATGGAGTGAGATTGCGACAACGGCAAAAATCCCCGCTTTGATCAGTTCACCGCAGGATGGAGGGGCAGCATGGGTGTACTGGGATGGCTGAGGTCAGTTGTCGGCATTCGTGGGCGTCGAGACGAAACGTATGTTCCGTCGGTGGAAGGTTCGCCAACTGATCTGGAGATGCAATCCGCACTTCACACACTGCAACAGATGGTCAGGCTTGCTGTTTTTGGTGAAATCGGCGGTGAGAAGCCTCAAAAGGACAATCGTGCTGCAAGTTGGTGGGGAGGGAACTTTCTCGGCAAAGAGGGCGAGGTGGTACCTGTCTGTGAAAAGTCGGGGCGGCTGATGCATCCCCTTGTTCAAATCAGGGTGGATGAACTTCCGGAAATACCGCCTGCTTTGTCGAAGCTGGCTCTCCTGACTATATGGATGGACTTGGAGGATATCCCATTGGATGACGCCGAGAACGGTAAAGGCTTTGCCGTTCGAACCTATCCTAGCACTGCGGGCTTGGTGCCTATCGGTCCTGGTTACCGGGAAAGCGCCGATCTTCCGACGTTTCCGGTTCTGTGGCGTGCAACCGCACTGGAGCAGCCAAGCTGGGACGATATCGCCTTCAAAATTCCGGACGGCGTCGCGCGATCCAATCAATCGGAATGGTTCTTCGAAAGCCAATATGCAACAGAAACCAACAAATACCAGAGAACATGCCCTGTGAAGCTTGGTGGCTGGCCAACCTGGATTCAAGGTGAAAACTGGCCTGAGGATGCAGAGTTCTACCTTCAAATAGACAGTACCGACAAAGGGCGCTTCTATGTGGGGGATTCAGGGTCGATATATCTATTTCAAACACCAAGCGGCTGGGTAATCAGGTCGGACTTCTATTAGTAAGGCCTTCTATTGCGGGTATGCCCGCTTAGACTTATGAAGCGCCGTGGGCGGGCATTTGCCACATAATCCTCCTTTTTGATAACTCCTCTTCCTAGCCCTCTCCCTCCACGCGGGAGGAGGGGACGATTTGCCAAACGCGGAGCTCATGCATGCCCCAATCCCTCTTCCTGATTACCCTCGTCGTCGATGACTACGATCGTGCCAAAACCTTTTACTGCGATTGCCTCGGCTTCGACTGCCTACAGGACGAACCGCAGCCCGAAGGCAAGCGTTGGATCGTGGTGAAGCCAAAGGGCGGTGAGGGTGCGGCGTTGTTGCTCGCACAAGCCGCTGACGACGGGCAGAGGGCCGCTATCGGTAATCAGGCCGGCGGCCGTGTCGGCTTCTTCCTCAAGACCGATGATTTTGCCCGCGATCACGCGGCGATGGTCGCAAAAGGCGTCCGTTTTCTGGAGGAGCCGCGCCATGAGGTCTACGGCACCGTCGCGGTCTTTGCCGATCCCTACGGCAACACCTGGGATCTGATCCAGCATTCTTCCTGAACTCCCGCCACATATCCTCTTGATCCCCGCCTGTCCGCCGTGCATAAGCCCGCCGAACACCAAGGGTCGAGCGCCGCTCGCCCAGGCCCTCCACAAGCCTTTCGAGGACGACATGACCGAATTCAAGCCGCTCGTATTCTCCGGCGTCCAGCCGACCGGCAATCTCCATCTTGGCAATTATCTCGGCGCGATCCGCAAGTTCGTGGCGCTGCAGGAAAACAACGACTGCATGTATTGCGTCGTCGACATGCATGCGCTCACCGCCCAGCTCGTGCATGAGGACATGCGGAGTCAGACGCGGTCGATTACCGCCGCCTTCCTTGCCGCCGGCATTGATCCGGAAAAGCATATCGTCTTCAATCAGTCGACTGTGCCGCAGCATGCCGAACTCGCCTGGATCTTCAATTGCGTCGCCCGCATCGGCTGGATGAACCGCATGACGCAGTTCAAGGACAAGGCCGGCAAGGACCGCGAGCAGGCCTCCCTTGGCCTCTACGCCTATCCGAGCCTAATGGCCGCCGATATTCTGCTTTATCGGGCCACGCATGTGCCGGTTGGTGACGACCAGAAGCAGCATCTGGAATTGACCCGCGATATCGCCATGAAGTTCAATCTGGACTTCATGGAACATATCCGCCGCTCGGGCTACGGCATCGACATCACGGTCGGCGACGAGCCGGTGCATGCCTATTTCCCGATGGTCGAGCCGCTGATCGACGGCCCGGCGCCGCGCGTCATGTCCTTGCGCGACGGCACCAAGAAGATGTCGAAGTCGGATGCCTCTGACCTGTCGCGCATCAACCTGCTCGACGACGAGGAAAACATCTCGAAGAAGATCCGCAAGGCCAAGACCGATCCGGACGGTTTGCCGAGCGAGATCGCCGGTCTTGCCGGACGTCCGGAAGCCGACAATCTCGTCGGCATCTATGCCGCTCTCGCTGACACGTCGAAGGCGGATGTGCTCTCGGAATTCGGCGGCCAGCAGTTCTCCGTCTTCAAGCCGGCTCTGGTTGATCTCGCCGTGCAAGTGCTCTCGCCGATCACCGGCGAGATGCGCCGCCTGATGGCTGATCCCGGTCACATCGATGCCGTCCTGCGCGACGGCGGTGCCCGCGCCCGCGCCCGCGCCGAGGTGACGATGAACCAGGTCCGCGACATCGTCGGCTTCATCTACTAACCATTCCATGAAGGCAGCCCCCGTGCAAAACGGGGGCTTGCAAAACGCCGCCTTCAGGTGGCAGAGTCGTCGCATGGTATCAAAACGTCTCTCACGGCTCGAAGGTCACCGCCGCAAGTTCATGGCGGTCATCGACGGCACGCCTGAATGCCAGCGCGCCGTCCATTATGCCGGCCGGCGGGCCAAGAATTCCAATGGCGGCCTTGTGCTTCTCTATGTGATCCCCGAGGGCGATTTCCAGCAATGGCTGGGTGTCGAGGAGATCATGCGGGCGGAGGCGCGCGAGGAGGCCGAGGCGACGACGGCGAAGGCGGCGCAGATCGTGCGCGAGAATATCGGCATCGACCCGGAGATCGTCATTCGCGAAGGGTCGGCCGCCGAGCAGATCAATGCGATGATCGAGGAAGATCGGGATATCGCACTTCTTGTTCTGGCCGCAGGTTCGGCCAAGGAGGGGCCGGGGCCGCTGGTATCTTCGATCGCAGGGCGTGCCGCTGCCTTTCCGATCCCCGTGACGGTGCTGCCGGATACGTTGACGAATGAGGAAATCGACGCTCTAAGCTGAGTTGGCAAGGGCTAATTCTTGAGGCCTGGTCTCTTGATTAGAGCGGCCAAAAAGCCTATCTTCTTTTGAAATATTCTAAAGTCGGCGCAGGGCTTTCAGCCCGCCGCATGGAGATCAAGATGTTCATTCAGACCGAAGCGACGCCGAACCCCGCGACCCTGAAGTTCCTGCCGGGCAAGGTGGTGATGGAAAGCGGCACGGCCGAATTCCGCAGCGCCGACGAAGCGGAAGTCTCGCCGCTTGCCGCTCGCCTGTTCGATATCCCCGGCGTCAGCGGTGTCTATTTCGGCTACGATTTCATCTCCGTTTCCAAGGACGATCAGGAATGGCAGCATCTGAAGCCCGCCATCCTCGGCTCGATCATGGAGCATTTCATGTCCGGCAAGCCGGTCATGGGCGCAGCATCGGTTCTCTCCGAAGCGCAGGACGCCAGCGGCGAGTTCTTCGATGAGGGCGACGCGACGATCGTGCTGACCATCAAGGAATTGCTGGAGACCCGCGTTCGTCCGGCGGTTGCCCAGGATGGCGGCGACATCACCTTCCGCGGTTTCCGCGACGGCAAGGTCTACCTCAACATGAAGGGATCTTGCGCCGGTTGCCCGTCGTCCACGGCGACGTTGAAGCATGGCATCCAGAATCTGCTGCGCCATTTCGTTCCGGAAGTTCAGGAAGTCGAAGCCGTCTAAATCTTCGCATTTCGGAAAAATAAACATGATTGTACTGGCGCTCGACACGGCAGGTGTGGATTGCGCTGCCGCGGTGTATGATAGCGGCAGTGATTCTGTGATGGGGGAGGTCACGGAGACGATCGGGCGGGGGCATGCTGAGCATTTGATGAATGTTGTCGACGCGGCGCTGGCGAAAGCCGAGATAGCGCTCTCAGGGGTCGAACGCATCGTCGTGACCGTCGGCCCCGGCTCTTTCACCGGCATCCGCATCGGCGTCGCCGCCGCTCGCGGTTTCGCACTCTCCCTCAACATTCCCGCCATCGGCATCACGACCCTTGAGGTCATGGCCGCTAGCGCGCGGGAGCAGAGTCCGGGTCAATCGGTTCTGGCCGCCATCGATGCCAAGCGCGAGGAGATTTATCTCCAGTCCTTTGGCGCCGATGGCTGCCCGCTGGACGAAGCCCGTGCCGTGACGATCGATGAAGCGCGGGCAATCGCCGGCGCCTTCGAGGGCATCGTCACCGGCACGGCCGTCGCCCGGCTCAGCGATGCGCCGCCCGCAGAGCGGCCCGACGCATTTCCGATTGCCGTCGTTGCCCGGCTGGGCGCTGCCAAACTCGTCAGCGACAAGCCGAAACCGCTTTATCTTCGCGGACCCGATGCCAGACCGCAGGCCGGATACGCTGTCGCCAGGCTATAGACATGCTCGAATCCTATCTGACCTTGAAAGCCGAATATGAAATCGTCCCGATGCAGTTACGGGATTGTACTGAAGTCGCCGCCCTGCATGGCGAGCGCTTCGCGCGGGTTTGGGGCGATACCGAGTTCGAGGATCTGCTGTCGCAGGACACGACCTTCGGCTTCGTTGCCCGGCAGACCAACGCCATTCTGAAAAAGCCGCTTCCGGGCTTCGTGCTGGCGCGGCATGTCGCGGGCGAGGCCGAAATCCTGACGATTGCCGTCAGCGCCAAGCTTGGCCGCACCGGCCTTGGCTGGCGGCTGATGCAGGCGGCGCTGCGCGAGGCGCGCAATCGCGGCGGCGAAACCATGTTTCTCGAGGTCGATGGCGTCAATCAGCCGGCCATCGGGCTCTACCGTAAGCTCGGTTTCGAGACGGTCGGAGAGCGCAAGGCCTATTATGTCGATGAAAACGGTGCGAAATCGACGGCGCTTGTCATGCGGCGCGTTCTTCGCTAGTCCGTTGTCATAGACGAAGTGACCGAAGACCGTATTTGATGATCGATCCCGTAAAATCTCTGGAGGAGCTTTGCGCCGAGCGCGGCATGCGTATGACGGAGCAGCGCAAGGTCATCGCCCGCATCATCGAAAGTTCCGAGGATCATCCCGATGTCGAGGAGCTGTATCGCCGCTCCGTCAAGGTGGATGCGAAGATCTCGATTTCGACGGTTTATCGCACGGTGAAGCTTTTCGAGGATGCCGGCCTTCTGGCCCGTCATGATTTCCGCGACGGCCGCTCGCGTTACGAGACTGTGCCGGAAGAGCATCATGATCACCTGATCGATCTGAAGAGCGGCGAGGTGATCGAATTCCACTCGCCGGAGATCGAGGCGCTGCAGGAGCGCATTGCCCGCGAACATGGTTTCAAGCTCGTCGACCATCGGCTGGAGCTCTATGGTATCCCGCTGAAGAAGGACGAACGCTGAGGTGATGACTGTCGTGCCGGAGCGAATGATTTGGTGACCTGGCTGCGCGTCGGCTGTGCCGTCATAGTCATCTTTGCCGTCAGTCTCGTCATGCTGCCGCTGCAGATCCTCTGCCTGCGCTTTGACTGGAAGCTCAGGCGATATTTGCCGCGCTACTGGCACCGCATCGTTTGCTATTGGCTGGGCGTCCGCATCCATGTCGTCGGACAGCCTGAAAGCCGCCGACCCCTGATGCTGGCCGCCAACCATTCGTCCTGGCTGGATATCCTCGTGCTGTCCTCCGTTGCCGACGTCGCCTTCATCGCCAAGTCGGAAGTGCGGGACTGGCCGATCTTCGGTCAGTTCGCGCAATGGCAGAAGAGCGTCTTCATCGAGCGCGAGCAGAAGCGCAAGACCGGCGATCAGGTCAACGAGATCGCCGAGCGCATGGCCAATGGCGAGATCATGGTGCTGTTTCCCGAAGGCACGACATCGGATGGCAACCGTCTGCTGGAGGTCAAATCCTCGCTGTTTGGCGCGGCGGCCGCCGCCCTGCCGAAAACGCCGGATGCGGTCGTGCATGTGCAGCCGGTGGCGGTCGCCTATACCCGCATTCACGGCATCGCCATGGGCCGCTACTACCGCCCGATCGCTGCCTGGCCAGGTGACATCGAGCTGGTACCGCACCTGAAGGACATCGTCGCCTGCGGCGCCATCGATGTCGATGTCTGCTTCGGCGAGGCCGTGGAGTATCGCGCAGACACGAAGCGCAAGGATGTCAGCGCTACCGTCGCGCGGCGCATCCGCAATATGCTCGCAAGCCGGCTGCTTGGCCGCGAGATTGCCTGATATCCGGGCGTTTTCAACTTTTTGATTTTCTCGGCGAGCAAAAGCCACTACATAGCGGCCATGACCAAGGACAGCTTAACTCTCGACGCCCCGGAGCCGACCGCCCTGCAGCTCGGCATCCGCGATGGCTCCAACAGCCGCAAGGTTTTCATCAAGACCTACGGCTGTCAGATGAACGTGTATGACTCGACGCGGATGAGCGATGCGCTCGCCCGCGATGGCTATGAGCCGACCGAGGACATGGAAGAGGCCGACCTGGTCCTGCTGAACACCTGTCATATCCGCGAGAAGGCCGCCGAGAAGGTCTACTCCGCGCTCGGGCGCCTGCGCGATATGAAGAAGCGCAAGGCTGCCGATGGCCGCGAGATGATGATCGGCGTCACCGGTTGCGTCGCCCAGGCCGAGGGCGAGGAAATTCTTCGTCGTGCGCCGGCCGTCGATGTCGTCATCGGCCCGCAGACCTATCACCGTCTGCCGGACGCGCTGCGTCGCGCCAAGGAAGGCCACCGCGTCGTCGATACGGAATATGCGCTCGAGGATAAGTTCGAACATCTGCCGATCGCAGAGAGGTCGAAAATCCGCGCTCGCGGCGTTACCGCGTTCCTGACGGTGCAGGAAGGCTGCGACAAATTCTGCACTTTTTGCGTTGTGCCCTATACGCGTGGCTCCGAAGTCTCCCGTTCTGTCGCCCAGATCGTCGAAGAGGCTGAAAAACTTGTGGATGGCGGAGTGCGCGAAATCACGCTGCTCGGCCAGAATGTCAATGCCTGGCATGGCGCAGGACCGAAGGGCGAGGCCTGGAGCCTCGGCGATCTGCTTTACCGGCTGTCGGAAATTCCGGGTCTTGCCCGGCTGCGCTACACCACCAGCCACCCCCGCGATATGGACGACCGGCTGATATCGGCGCATCGTGACCTGCGTACGCTGATGCCTTATCTGCACCTGCCGGTCCAGTCTGGATCTAACCGTATTCTGAAGGCGATGAACCGTCGGCATACGGCAGCCGAATACTTTGCTCTCATCGAGAAAATCCGCGCTGCACGGCCGGATATAGCCCTTTCCGGCGATTTCATCGTCGGTTTCCCGGGGGAGACAGAACAGGATTTTGCGGATACACTCCGTCTGGTGGAGGAGGTGAACTATGCGCAAGCCTTCTCGTTCAAATATTCGACGCGCCCGGGCACGCCCGGTGCGGAGCTGAAGGACCAGGTGCCGGAAGAGATCAAGGCGGAACGGCTTGAACGGTTGCAGGCGTTGCTATTGAAGCAGCAACACGCTTTCGCCGATGCCTGTGTCGGCAAAGTGGTCGATGTGCTCCTGGAAAAGCCTGGCCGCATGCCGGGACAGTTGATAGGTCGCTCTCCCTGGCTTCAGTCTGTGAATATTGATGCAAAAGCATCGCAAATCGGTGACATTATAAACGTACGAATCACCGGGACCAGCACCAACAGCCTTTTTGCCGAGTTGCTCTAGGTTTCGGACGGCACAAGGAGCCACACCGCTTGAACGGACAGGAATTGGTTTCTTCATCATCGCGCCAGCCCCGCATCGCGAGCGACGCCAATCACTTCATCCTGACGTTCGAGAATAATCGGTTCGCCAGCGAACTTTTCGGACAGTTCGATCAGAATCTGAAGCTGCTGGAGGAGCGTCTTGGCATCGACGCCCGCGCCCGCGGCAACTCCGTCGTCATCACCGGCGATGTCTCGGCCACCAACCAGGCCCGCCGCACCCTAGATTATCTCTATGATAAGCTGCAGAAAGGTGGGAATGTGGAGCGCTCCGACGTGGAAGGGGCAATCCGTATGGCGGTTGCCGCCGACGACCAACTGACGTTGCCGACCATGGAGAAAAAAGCCAAGTTGACGATGGCGCAGATTTCGACGCGCAAGAAGACGATCATCGCGCGCACGCCGACAC
Source organism: Rhizobium rhizogenes NBRC 13257 (assembly GCF_000696095.1). GTDB lineage: Bacteria > Pseudomonadota > Alphaproteobacteria > Rhizobiales > Rhizobiaceae > Rhizobium > Rhizobium rhizogenes. Next base: position 342,507 of record NZ_BAYX01000008.1, read on the forward strand.
AGGATGCCTATATGCGGGCGCTGGAGCGTTCCGAGATGGTCTTCGGCGTCGGCCCGGCCGGCACCGGCAAGACCTATCTCGCCGTCGCCCACGCCTGCCAGCTTCTGGAGCGCGGTGCCGTCGAGAAGATCATCCTGTCCCGCCCGGCCGTCGAAGCTGGTGAGCGCCTCGGCTTCTTGCCCGGCGACATGAAGGAAAAGGTCGACCCCTATCTCCGTCCGCTCTATGACGCGCTCTATGACATGATGCCGGCCGACAAGGTCGAACGTGCCATTACCGCCGGCGTCATCGAAATCGCGCCGCTCGCCTTCATGCGCGGCCGCACGCTCGCCAATGCTGTCGTCATCCTCGACGAGGCGCAGAACACTACGGCGATGCAGATGAAGATGTTTCTGACCCGTCTAGGCGACAACGGGCGCATGATCATCACCGGCGACCCGAGCCAGGTCGACTTGCCGCGCGGCATCAAGTCCGGCCTGGTGGAGGCCCTGGATCTGCTGACCGGCGTCGAGGGCATCACCATCGTCCGCTTCAAGGACGTCGACGTCGTCCGTCATCCGCTGGTGGCGCGCATCGTCCGGGCCTATGATGCGACTTATGCCGTTCCTGCTGTGGGCGGTGGCGGTGAGGCCGATCCGCAGATCTGATGGCCGAACTCGATATACAGATCAGCGTCGAGGAGGGCGATTGGCCCTCCGAAGACGTTTTGCAGGCTTTGGCTGAGCGCGTTCTTGGCGTGGCCGCCGCCTATCTCAAAAAAAATGAGAAGCAGCCTTTTCCGAAAACGGCGCTGGAAGTGTCACTCGTCTTCACCGACGATGCCGCGATCCGCGAGATCAATGCGGAATGGCGGGAACAGGACAAGGCGACCAACGTCTTGTCTTTCCCCGCTTTTCCGCTGGTCCCCGGCGGCAAGCCCGGCCCGATGCTCGGCGATATCATCATCGCCAGGGAGACGGTGGAGCGCGAGGCGGTCGAGCTGGAAAAGAGTTTTGACGACCATCTCACCCATTTGATGGTGCATGGTTTCTTGCATCTCTTCGGCTACGACCATATGAATAATAGCGAAGCCGAAAGAATGGAGGGGCTGGAGACTCGCATTTTGGCTGGTCTTGGCCTATCTGATCCCTATGCGGGGCAGGACCCCATTTGACTTGAACCCTGTCCGATCAGGAACAATGAGCGACTTTACGACAAGACCGGCCTCTGAGGCCAAAGACGGCGCCGACACCGCCTCCTCCGATGAGGCAGGCAGTAGTAGCAACGGCAAGCGATCGCAATCTTCCTTCTGGGCACGCGCAGCGCGCATTCTACGTCCGGCTCAAGGGTCAGCACGACTGCGCGAGGATCTCGCCGACGCGTTGATCGCCGGGGCCACCGATGACGACGCCTTTTCGCCGGACGAGCGGGCGATGCTGCACAACATCCTCCGCTTCCGCGAAGTGCGGGTCGAGGACGTCATGGTGCCACGCGCCGATATCGAGGCGGTCGACCAGAACATCACCATCGGCGAGCTGATGATCCTCTTCGAGGAGAGCGGCCGCTCGCGCATGCCGGTCTATGCCGAAACGCTGGATGACCCGCGTGGCATGGTGCATATCCGCGATCTGCTCTCCTATGTCGCCAAGCAGGCGCGCAACAAGCGCCGCGCCGGCAATGGCAAGGCGGCGGCCGCATCGGCAGCGACCCCGGCCGAAAAGCCGGCGCGCTCGGCCAAGCCGAATTTCGACCTTTCTCGCGTCGATCTCCAGAAGACGTTGGCCGAAGCCGGCATCATCAGGAAGATCCTGTTCGTGCCGCCCTCGATGCTTGCCTCGGATCTTCTGCGGCGCATGCAGGTCAACCGTACACAGATGGCGCTGGTCATCGACGAATATGGCGGCACCGACGGTCTCGCATCGCATGAAGACATCGTCGAAATGGTTGTCGGCGACATCGACGATGAACATGACGACGACGAGGTGATGTTCAAGCGTGTCTCCGAAGACGTCTTCGTCGCCGATGCCCGTGTCGAGCTGGAGGAGATCGCCGCGGCGATCGGCTCCGATTTCGATATCAGCGAGCAGGTAGACGAGGTGGATACGCTGGGCGGATTGATCTTCTCTGCGCTTGGCCGCATCCCGGTGCGTGGCGAGGTCGTCCAGGCGCTGCCGGGCTTCGAGTTCCATATTCTCGATGCCGATCCGCGCCGCATCAAAAAGGTTCGCATCACCCGCAAGCGTCATGCCGCGCGTCGTCGTCCGACCAAGGCGGATGGTGAGGGAGGCGGGCTCGACCGCGATCTGCCGTCGCCGGATACGATTTCCGAGGGATCTTCGGCCGAACGGAACGCTGCCAGCCAATAGAACAGCGCTTCAACAGGACAAATCGCTGCTTTTTTGAAAGACTGCGGCCAATTGATTCGCAGTTTGACGGAGCGCGCGCATGGAACGGCTTTCGGGCAAGGTGATCCTCGTCTGGGGTTTCAAACGCGCGCTGCTTGCCATTCTCGCCGGAGCCATCGGTGTTCTGGCGCTGCCGCCCTTCGGCTTCTTCGCGGCGATGTTTGTGTCCTTCACATTGCTCGTCTGGTTATTGGATGGTGCCGCGGCTGGCCCTGACAGCGGTTTTCTTGGCCGGCTTTGGCCGGCTTTTACCACCGGCTGGCTGTTCGGCTTCGGCTATTTCGTCGCCGGTCTTTGGTGGCTCGGCCACGCGCTGCTGATCGATGCCGATCAATTCGCCTGGGCATTGCCGTTGGCGATCCTCGGCCTGCCTGCTTTCCTGGCGATTTTTTACGGTGTAGCGGCGGTGCTTGCCCGCCTGCTCTGGTCCGACGGCATGGGGCGTATTGCCGCACTCGCCTTCGGTTTTGGCCTACTGGAATGGCTGCGCAGCTTCCTTTTTACCGGCTTTCCCTGGAATGCCATCGGTTATGGCGCCATGCCCATTCCGCTGATGATGCAATCGGCGCATGTGATCGGTGTGCTCGGCGTCACCGTACTTGCCGTCTTCGTTTTCGCCGCCCCGGCCTTGCTGGGAACACGCCAGGGCCGAGTACCGGGGATCGGGTTGGCGGTGCTCATCGCCGCCGCGCATTTCGCTTACGGCTACTACGCGCTCAACCTGTCAGTGCCGCCGGCGGCCGGCAAGGCGGCTCCGGTAGTGCGTATCGTGCAACCGGCGATCGACCAGGAAGCCAAGATGGATACGGCCGCCGACCGCAACGCCATCTTCGACAAGCATCTTTCGCTCTCGGTTCAGCCGCCTGTGAATGGCGGCAAGCGGCCCGATATCATCGTCTGGCCGGAAACTGCCATCCCTTTCATTCTGACCGATAATCAGGATGCGCTCACCCGCATTGCCGACCAGCTGGACGACGATCAGATCCTGATCACCGGCGCGGTTCGAGTCGAGGATATGGGACCGGGCGTCGAGCCGCGCTATTACAATTCCGTCTATGTCATCGACGGGCGCGGCCAGATCATCGGTGCCTCCGACAAGACCCATCTCGTTCCTTTCGGCGAATATGTGCCCTTCGAAAATATCCTCGGCTATCTCGGCATCGAGAATGTCGTCGAGCTGCCCGGCGGTTTTTCGGCGGCCGCGAGCCGGCAGTTGCTGGCGCTGCCCGATGGCATCAAACTCTACCCGCTGATCTGCTATGAGATCATCTTTCCGAATGAGATGACGCCGGAAATCCGGCAGGCGGATGCTATTCTCAACGTCACGAATGATGCCTGGTTCGGAGATACGCCCGGTCCCTACCAGCATTTCCTGCAGGCACGAGTGAGGGCGGTCGAGCAGGGGCTGCCGCTGATTCGGAGCGCGAACACCGGTGTTTCAGCCTATGTCGACGCTCACGGACGTTTGATTTCCGGAATTGATTTTAATGAGCAAGGGTTCGTCGACTCCACTTTGAGTGGTGCAACCGTATCGCGCATCGACGATAGCGTAAGGAAAACCTATTTCTGGTTGATCATCGGGATAGTCGGTATGATCGCTGTGATTTCACGCATGGGTTTTATTTCAAGGGTGAATTGACCAAAAAACCCTAAAATTGCATAGTGCTTGCCGAACGCCGTTTTGCACGTAGATCAGAAGCCGGGTGGGCGTCGGCTGCAACGTGGCGTTAATAGGGGCGGTTAAGGGCACCGGGTGACAGGACCTGTATTCAACCTATGTTAGGGTAATGAGATGATTGAGAATAAAAAGAAGCCTAACCCGATCGACATTCATGTCGGTAGCCGCATTCGCCTCCGCCGCACGATGCTGGGCATGAGCCAGGAAAAGCTCGGCGAGAGCCTCGGAATTACATTCCAGCAGATCCAGAAATACGAGAAGGGCACCAACCGCGTTGGCGCCAGCCGCCTTCAGAATATTTCCAGCATTCTTAACGTTCCTGTTTCCTTCTTCTTCGAGGATGCTCCGGGCGATCACACGACGACCGCCGGCGGTTTGGCCGAGGCCTCCAGCTCCAACTATGTTGTTGATTTCCTGTCGTCCTCCGAAGGCTTGCAGCTGAACCGCGCCTTCGTGAAGATTTCCGACGGCAAGGTTCGCCGCAAGGTCGTCGAACTCGTTAAAGCTCTCGCGGCCGAGGCCGACGCGGAGTAGTCGTTTCGACGCAGCGCCATGGTAGCAATGTCGAAAGGCGGCCATTTTGGCCGCCTTTTGCGTGTTTGGCGCAAAAATTTATCACGTCCACCGGGATATAAAGATATATTTATGTCCTTCTGTGGCTTGTTTTTCGGCCGCGACACGAATATCAAAAGAGGAGATTTGTTCTTTGAGGGGAATCCCGCATGCGCGCGAATTATCTGTTTACCAGCGAGTCAGTTGCCGAAGGTCACCCGGATAAAGTTTGTGACCGTATCTCCGATGAAATCGTCGATCTGGTCTACCGCGAAGCTGCAAAGACCGGCATCAACCCCTGGGGTGTACGCATTGCCTGCGAGACCCTTGCTACTACCAACCGTGTCGTCATCGCTGGCGAAGTTCGCCTGCCGCCGAGCCTGATGAAGAAGGACAAGGACGGCAACGACGTCATCAATCCCTCGAAGTTCAAGGCCGCCGCTCGCCGCGCCATCAAGGATATCGGCTACGAGCAGGACGGCTTCCACTGGAAGAAGGCACGCATCGACGTGCTCCTGCATTCGCAGTCCGCCGACATCGCCCAGGGCGTTGACAGCGCTTCCGACCAGCAGGGCGACGAGGGTGCCGGCGACCAGGGCATTATGTTCGGTTATGCCTGCCGCGAAACGCCTGATCTCATGCCGGCGCCGATCTATTATTCGCACAAGATCCTGCAACTGCTCGCGACCGCCCGCAAGAAGGGCGACGGCGACGTTGCCAAGCTCGGTCCGGACGCCAAGAGCCAGGTGACCGTCCGCTACGTCGACGGCAAGCCGTTCGAGGCAACCTCGATCGTGCTGTCCACCCAGCATCTCGACGAAAGCTGGGATTCAAAGAAGGTTCGCGCCGTTGTCGAACCCTATATCCGCGAAGCGCTCGGTGAGCTGAAGATCGCGCATGATTGCAAGTGGTACATCAACCCGACCGGCAAGTTCGTCATCGGTGGTCCGGACGGTGATGCCGGCCTGACCGGCCGCAAGATCATCGTCGACACCTACGGCGGCGCAGCTCCGCATGGCGGCGGTGCCTTCTCCGGCAAGGACACGACCAAGGTCGACCGTTCCGCCGCCTATGCCGCGCGCTACCTCGCTAAGAACGTTGTTGCGGCCAGCCTTGCCGATCGTTGCACGATCCAGCTTTCCTACGCCATCGGCGTTGCCCAGCCGCTGTCGATCTATGTCGACCTGCACGGCACCGGCAACGGCGTTACCGAGGATCAGGTCGAAGAAGCGATCCGCAAGAACATGGATCTTTCGCCGACCGGTATTCGCCGCCACCTCGACCTCAACAAGCCGATCTACGCCAAGACCTCGGCCTACGGCCATTTCGGCCGCAAGGCGGGCCGTGACGGCTCGTTCTCCTGGGAGCGTACGGACCTCGTCAAGGCGCTGAAGGAATCCGTGAAGATCCAGGAAGCTGCATGATCGATACGGAGCGCCGGTCGCGGGCGACGGAAGCATTCTTTGGCCGGCGCAAGGGTAAAGCCTTGCGCGGCCAGCAAGCCGAAAAGCTTGAAACGCTGCTGCCGCAGTATCTTGTCGATCTTTCCACGCCGGCGCCTCTGCCGCTGAATGACCTGTTTCCGGTGCCGACCGAGCGTTTGCGCCTGGAAATCGGTTTCGGCGGCGGTGAGCACCTGATCCACAGGGCGCTCGAGCAGTCGACGACCGGCTTCATCGGCGTCGAGCCTTTCGTCAATTCCATGCAGAAGCTGCTTGCCAGCATCGATGAGACCGGTGCGCGCAATATCCGCGTCTATAACGACGACGCGACGCAACTGCTGCACTGGTTGCCGGACGCCTGCCTCGACCAGATCGATCTGCTCTATCCCGATCCCTGGCCGAAGAAGAAACACTGGAAGCGCCGCTTCGTCTCGCAGGTCAACCTCGAACGCTTCCACCGCGTTCTGAAGCCCGGTGCGCGCTTCTGCTTCGCTTCCGACATCGATACCTATGTCAATTGGACGCTGCAGCATTGCCACGCCCATGGCGGCTTTGAGTGGACGGCGCAGAATGCCGCCGACTGGCTGACACCCTATGAGGGCTGGCCGAGCACACGCTATGAGGCGAAAGCCCGGCGCGAGGGGCGGTCTTCCGCCTATCTGACATTCAAGAAGGTTTGAGCGGCCGTTTCGGGGTCGCCGGAGATTGATCTCCAGACATTCAGGCCCCAGACATGCAGGCTAAGGCTTCCCGTATCGCATCGGGCCTGACGCAGCCGTGCCGGGCTGCGCACATCGAAGCTGCGAAAGTCGCGACGATTTAGGTTTCGCCGCCTCGTCTTGCCGGCACTTAATGCAGGCTGACTGTCTTCAACTCGTCCTCGGCCGCCTTGTAAAAGGTGCTGGACCGGTTGTCGGTCAGAAGGATCGGGGTGCCGTCGGCGCCGAAGAGCGCCCAGAGGTCGACATCGGGATCGATATCGGAAGGCGCTTCCGGGAAGCAGCGGGATACTTCTTCGGAGCGAATTTTCCGGATATAGGCAACCTCACCGCTGCCCAGATGGGCAAGTTCGGATTGGGTCAGGCGGGCAGTGGCTTCTCTCATAAGCATGTTCGTACCTCCAGTATGAGGGACCAACGGCAATCAGCCGTTGTCCTACTGTGAGACCGAAATGTTAATTTTCTTTACCATACGCGCCGGCTCCGGCCGAATGAGGTCGACGGAGAGCAGTCCGTTCTTCAAAACGGCGCCAAGCACCTGCATGCCGTCGGCCAAAACGAAGACGCGCTGGAATTGGCGGGCCGCAATACCGCGATAGAGATAATCGCGTTCTTCCTGCTCCACCTGCCGGCCGCGGATGAGAAGCTGGTTTTCTTCCGTGGTGATGTCGAGCTCGTCCTCGGAGAAGCCGGCAACCGCAAGCGTGATACGCAGGCGTTCGGGCTCGCCCGAAATACGATCGGGGCGCATGCGTTCTATATTGTAGGGGGGGTAACCATCGCTGGCCTTGGAAATCCGCTCCAGCGTCTTTTCCATGGTATCGAAGCCCAGAAGAAGAGGGCTGGCAAAAGGCGTCGTCCGGCTCATCGTCAAGTCCTTGGGTAGCAAGCGACCTTTCCGGACCTGATCGTCAGCACCCGGCAGTCGCTAATATGGGGGCATGGGGAGGGGAGTGCAAGACGGTCCGGCTTCGCAGCTGCGAAATCAGTTTCGCTGGAGAAACGTTCGTCGTCTTCTCGCCCTTGTGGCTGCTTGACAAAGCTCCGGCAGGCTCGCATCAAGTCATGCCGATCTGCACCGGAGGGAGCCACAGATATGACCGAGCCCAGAAAAATCATCATCGATACCGATCCCGGCCAGGACGATGCCGCGGCGATCTTGCTTGCCTTCGGAAGCCGCGAGGAACTCGAGGTGCTCGGCATCACGACAGTTGCCGGCAACGTGCCGCTGGCGCTGACGAGCCGCAATGCCCGCATCGTTTGCGAGCTCTGCAATCGCCGCGACGTCAAGGTCTTTGCCGGTGCCGATGCGCCGATCAAGCGCAAGCTGGTCACCGCCGAGCATGTGCACGGCAAGACCGGCCTCGACGGTCCTGAACTGCCCGAACCGACCATGGCGTTGCAGCCGGGCCATGCCGTCGACTTCATCATCGAGACGCTGCGCAGCGAACCGGAGGGCGCCGTCACACTCTGCACGCTCGGTCCGCTCACCAATATCGCGCTCGCCTTCCAAAAGGCTCCGGATATCGTCGGTCGCGTTCGCGAACTGGTGATGATGGGCGGCGGCTTCTTCGAGGGCGGCAACATCACGCCGGCCGCCGAATTCAACATCTATGTCGATCCGGAAGCCGCCGATGTCGTCTTCCGCTCCGGCGTGCCGATCGTCATGATGCCGCTCGATGTGACCCATCAGCTGCTCACCCGCAAGGATCGCGTCGCGCGCATCGCCGCGATCGGTTCGGCGCCGGCCAAGGCCATGGTCGAGATGCTGGAATTCTTCGAGCGCTTCGACATCGAGAAATACGGTTCCGACGGCGGCCCACTGCACGATCCAACCGTTGTTGCCTATCTGTTGAAGCCGGAGCTATTCAAGGGTCGCGACTGCAATGTCGAGATCGAAATCACCTCGGAACTGACCGTCGGCATGACCGTTGTCGATTGGTGGCATGTGACCGACCGCAAGCATAATGCCAAGGTCATGCGGGATGTCGATGCCGACGGTTTCTTCGCGCTGCTGACGGAACGTTTCGCGCGCATCTGATCATTTGCGCGAACCAATTAAATGCAAAAGGCCGCCGAGATGAACCGGCGGCCTTTTGCATTTCTCATGAACCGGCTCAGAACTCTTCCCAATCGTCCCGTGCCAATGCGTTGGCACCTTGGGTCTGCGGTCGCGCTTTGCGAGTTGGAGCAGCGGCAGGCGAGGTCCGGTGAGCTTGCGCGGGCGTACGCATCTGCTGGGCGGCGGCACGCAGCGCCGAGGCATTGTCCTGGCCGCCATGCGACGTGCGGAAGCGGGCGACAAGCGCTCTCAGCGTCTGGGCTTCGTCGTTCAGCGCCACGCTGGCGGCCGTGGTTTCCTCCACCATCGCCGCGTTCTGCTGCGTCACCTGGTCCATCTGGTTGACCGCGGCGTTGATTTCCTTCAACCCGATTGCCTGCTCGCTGGCCGAAGCCGAGATCTGCCGGATAAGGCTGTTGATCTCCATCACCTGCTCGGCAATCTTGTGCAGCGCATTGCCGGTATGGCCGACAAGATCGACACCTTCCTTCACCTGACCGGCCGAGGTGTTGATCAGGGTCTTGATTTCCTTGGCGGCGTTGGCGGATCTCTGCGCCAGCTCACGCACCTCCTGCGCCACGACAGCAAAGCCCCTGCCTGCCTCGCCGGCGCGAGCGGCTTCGACGCCGGCGTTGAGAGCCAGCAGATTGGTCTGGAAGGCGATCTCGTCGATGACGCTGATGATGCGGGAGACCTCCTGCGACGACTGCTCAATGCCCTGCATGGAGGCGATCGCCTTCTGCACGATCTCGCCGGAGCGTCCTGCATCCTCCGATGCTGCGTTGACGCTGCTTGCCGCCGTGCGTGCGTTCTCGGCGCTGGAGTTGACCTGGGCGGTCAGCTGGTTGAGCGCGGCCGCGGTCTGTTCCAGGCTCGCCGCCTGCTGCTCCGTGCGGCGGGCAAGATCGGAGGCGCTGTTGCTGATTTCGCCGGTGCCGTTACCAATATTGCCGACGCTGAGGTTCATGGTGTGCACGGTCTCTTCGAGGCTTGCGAGGGCCTCGTTGAAATCCTGCTTCAGGCTGGCATATTCGCCGGGGAATTCCTCGGCGATGCGATGGCCGAGATTGCCCTTGGAAAGCTCCGCCAGGCTCTGGCCGAGAATGGTGACGATGCGCCGCTGCAGCGCGACGGTTTCGCCGCGTTCCGTCTCCGAGCGATAACGCTCGCCTTCCGCGGCGCGGCGCTGGTCGTCGGCCTCTGTTTCCAATCGCTTCGCATCGGCAAGCCCAAAGCGGAAGCCTTCGAGCGCCTTGGCGACCGAGCCGATCTCGTCGGTTCCGGTCTGGCCCGTGACAGGTTCGCCATAGTTACCGGCGCTGAGGCTGTTGACGCTGGCAACCAATCCGCTGAGCGGCTTCTGCACGAAGCGGCGGACGGCGGCATAGAGGGCCAGCATGACGGCGGCGAGCACCAGGATGCCGCCAATGATCATCATGTAGGTCTGATCACGCACGGGTGCTTCGATCGCGCTATGCGGCACATCGACAAGAACGACCCAGGTGGCGTTGAGGCCGGGCACAGCGAAAGGATAGACCACGCGGTCGAATGCCTCTCCACTGCCATCGGCGAGGTTTTTCAACAGGCCTGCCGTCGAGGATGTCAGCGCGGCCTTGATGACGTCGGCGCCGTCGCCCTTGTAGTCCTTCATCAGCAGTTCTTTGCTCGGCGCCACCAGCCATTTGTTATCCTGCGAAACCAGCAGCACGCGGCCGGAACCGAAGGGATGCAGGTTTTGCAGCTTGGTGGATAGTGAGGCGAGCGAGATATCGACACCGGAAACGCCGATCATCTTGCCGCCGGACATGACTGGATAGGCGATCGAGCTCATGGTCGTGGGAACCTCGGTGCCCTCGGCCATATAGGGCGGGGTGATCGCGCCCTTGCCGCTGCCGGCGGCGAGCTTCCACCATGCGGCGGTGTAGTCGTTGTCGAAGGTGGAGTACTGGATGCCGCCATCCTTGGTCTTCGACCAATAGGGTGTAAACGCGCCCTTGTCGTTGACGCCTTGATCCTTGTTGCCGGCAAGCTCCGTCGTCTTGCCGTCGAACGTGCCGAGCTGCTCGCAGAACCAGCTGCCGAAGGCGAAGGCGTTCTGTTCGACATTGGCCTTGAGGATATTGATGATGCCTTTGCGGTCGAAGGTATGGCCCTCGTGGCCACGGCCGATCACGGCCGCCATCGAGCGGGCGGCGCTGGCGAGTTCGCCGACATTGGCGGCGATCTCGTTGGAGATGGATTTGGCCTCGCTATTGGCCTGGTCCATCGTCAGCGTCTGGACGCGATCGCGTGTCTGGGAAATCAGCAGGAAATTCGAGACGAACAGGACAAGCGCAATCGCCAGCCCGGTGACCAGGATGAGCTTGGCCGCAAGCGACTTCATACGAAAAATGGACATCATTTCCTCGAGGGCGATGCGTCGGATGCACATTATCCGAATGCAAGGTCGGCACAGGATGGCCCTGTCATGGGGCCGCCGGGAAAATGCCTGCCGCCGCGAGACGTTGATACACGGCAGACGAGAGGAGGATGATGGCGAAGCGGAAAAATTTAATTAACTTGCTTTGCTGAAATATCCCGTTTGCAGGCGATTTCGCCTGCAAACGGGATACTCGAGCACAGTGGGTTTCAAAGACGCGCGACGACGTCGCTTGCAACCGGAATGGCAGGCTGGGCGCCGGGCTTCAGGCAGGCAAGCGAACCGGCGACGGCGGCGCGGCGCAAGCTCGCGTGGAAATCCAGACCCTGGTCGAGGCTGGCGGCGAAATAGCCGCAGAAGGTGTCGCCGGCGCCGACGGTATCGACCGGCTCGATGACGAGGCCCTTGGCGCGCGAAAGCTCGCCATTGCGGATGGCGATGACGCCGTCGCCGCCAAGCGTGACGATCAGCGTCTGCCCAGTCTCGGCATGCAGGCGGGTAAGCGCCGCCTCGCGATCGCTGGCCGACATATTGTCCTGGCCGGCGAGCAGCTCGAATTCGGTTTCGTTGGCGATGACGATGTCGGCGAGACGCCCGAGGCGCGCTGCTTCGGGAATGAGCGGCGCGAGGTTGAGAACCGTGCGCACGCCCTTGGCCTTGGCGGCAGTCAGTGCCGTTTCGACGGCCGCAACCGGGATTTCGAATTGCAGCATCAGCGTATCACTAGCACTCAGCGCATCGACGACGGCGGTTGCGTCTTCGGCCGTCTTCGTGCCGTTGGCGCCGGGGACGACAGCAATCATGTTCTCGCCGTCACCGCCGACCAGGATCAGCGCCGTGCCGGTCGGTTCGGAAACATGAGCCACCGTGGAAAGATCGGTGCCGGCAGCGTCGAGGAGGGCAAGGGCGGGCTCGGCGAAACCATCATTGCCGACGGCACCGGTCAGGCGCACGGTCGAACCGGCGCGGCGCGCGGCCAGCGCCTGGTTGGCGCCTTTGCCGCCGGCGGCGGTGGAAAAGCCGTTGCCGGCCACCGTCTCGCCCGGCTTCGGCAGGCGGTCGGTGGTGGCGATGAGGTCCATGTTGATGGAGCCGAAAATGGTGATCATGGGATGTCCTGCCCTGCTTGCTGGTCGATCATGATCCCGTCACAGCAACTGTGCCTGTTTTGCGGATCATGCGCTGATTTGGCGCGACACTGCCCGAAGCGGTCAGTCCTCGTCAACCACCCTTAGCTTGAGTTGACCGGTGCGATTGTCGATAGGTTTCGGCCGGTCCTCGGCGGCGGGCTTTGCCGGCTCGACGACGGTCTCGAATTCCAGCGCCTCTATCCGCTCGCCACGCCGCGCCAGCTTGTCGGCGGAGGTGACGATCATATCGACATCCTTCTGCGCCATGGCGAAATGCCCCTGCAGCTTTCGCACCCGCTCGTCGAGGCGGGAGAGATCGTCCATCAGATGCGCGACTTCCCCCTGGATCACATGCGCCTGCTCGCGCATACGCTGGTCCTTCAGCACTGCCTGGATGACCTGGATCGACAGCATCAGCAGTGATGGCGAGACGATGACGATGCGCGAGCGCTGTGCCTTCTGCACGATCGCTTCGAAATTCTCGTGGATTTCGGCAAAGATCGATTCGGAGGGGACGAAGAGGAAAGCGGTATCCTGCGTCTCCCCCTGGATGAGATATTTCTCGGCGATATCGCGGATATGCACTTCGAGATCCCGGCGGAATTGCTGTGCGGCGACCTTGCCATGCTCCGGGCCTGCGGCAGTGGCGTTGCGGATGGCGTTCCAGGCTTCCAGCGGAAATTTGGCATCGATGACCAGCGGTGGTGAGCCGTTCGGCATACGGATGGTGCAGTCCGGCCGCGAACCGTTCGACAGCGTGGGTTGAAACGCATAGGCGCCCATCGGCAACCCGTCGGCGATGATCGTTTCCATGCGTGCTTGGCCGAAGGCACCGCGCGTCTGCTTGTTGGAGAGAATTGCTTGAAGGCCTACGACATCCTTCGCCAGCGACTGGATATTGGTCTGCGCCGCGTCGATGACGGCCAGCCGCTCCTGCAGACGGCGCAGGTTCTCGTGCGTCGAGCGCGTCTGTTCGCCGATCGTCGCCGTTACCCGCTGTGACATGCCATCCAGACGCTGACCAATGGCCTGATTGAGCTCTGCCTGCCGCGAGCCGAAGACCTCGGTCATGGCGGCAAGCCGCCCCTGCATCTCCGTCTGCGCCCTGAGGATCGCCGCCATGTTGTGCTCGGCATCCTCGGCCCGCAGCATATCCTCCTCCGATTGCCGCCTTCTGCCGTTGATGACAAGGACGATCACGATGATCAGGAGCAGAATGATAAGGCCGGTCAGAGCCGGGACTGCGGGAATTGCCTGGCCGAAGAGGGTAAAGGACATGATATCGTATATACTCGTGGAACTCTTGCCGGCACCATAACAAAACCGCGAAGAATATCCAGATCAAAACGTGAACAAAATTCCGGGGCGTCTTTGTCGACCCGAAGCCGTAGTCGTTGAAAAAACACGCTTCGACTGCCAACTAGATAATTCCATCGCGCCAAAAGATGCGTTATGGGAAACGTCATGACGATCAAGCCACTCATCATTTTGCCCGATCCGCTGCTCCGCCAGGCCTCCAAGCCCATCGAGCGTGTCGATACCGAAATTCTGCGCCTTGCCGACGACATGCTGGAAACCATGTACGACGCACCGGGCATCGGCCTTGCAGCCGTCCAGATCGGCGTGGCCCGCCGCATGCTGGTGATCGATGTCGCGCGTGAAGGCGAGGACAAGCAGCCGCTGGTCTTCATCAATCCCGAGGTCGTCGCCTCGTCGGACGAGCGTTCGGTATATGAGGAAGGCTGTCTCTCCATTCCGGACTATTACGCCGAGGTCGAACGCCCGGCCCGTGTCACCGTCAAGCACATCGACCGCGACGGCAAGGAACAGCTCATCGAAGCCGACGGCTTGCTCGCCACCTGCCTGCAACACGAGATCGATCACCTGAACGGCGTGCTGTTCATCGACTATATCTCGCGGCTGAAGCGCGAGATGGTGATCAAGAAATTCACCAAGGCGGCCAAGTCGAAGGCGCTTTGAGTAGTCGCCGTTGAAAGATGCGGCTGAAGCGCCTATGATATCATTGATATCAAATGGAGGTGCTGAATGAGCGACCTTTTGCTACGCGGCATGGACGAGGCACTGAAAAAGCAATTGCAAGCGAATGCCAATCGACATGGCCGAAGTCTTTCCGATGAGGCAATTGATCTGCTACGCCAATCTCTTGGGCGTCAGCTGAATTCAGGTACCTCTGCGGGGCAGAGACTGCGGGCCATTCTTGGCAAAGAGAAATTGACCGAGGATGAGATCGAGGCAATTGCCGCTTTCCGGCATGCACCGGATCGCGAGCCGCCGCGGTTCGAGTGACTGCACTGTACAACAGGCTGTGTTGCAGGAGATGCTGCTGTGAGTGATCTCCTACTCGGAGATTCCGAATGATCGTTCTAGACACCAATGTCATATCGGAGCTGCAGGGGCGGTTATACAGCGATCGGATACTTTCGTGGCTCGATGCTCACGATGCTGAGGCTGTTTTTCTGACAACGATTACCATTGGCGAGGTTCGTTTTGGACTGGAACTTCTGGTCGAGGGCAAGCGCAAAGCTGGGTTGCTTTCGGAATTGGAGGCAATCGAAGCAGAGTTTACCGGACGTATTCTTGTTTTTTCGCCAAACGCTGCTCATCACTACGGGGTGATTTCTGCCCAACGCCACAAGATCGGGCGACGCATGGAAACCAAGGATGCCATGATCGCCGCCATCTGCCTTGCGCATGGCGCAACATTGGCGACGCGGAATACAAAAGATTTCGAAGGGCTTGATCTTAGGCTCGTAAACCCGTTTGAAGGCGGCTAATTTAGTTAGCCGGACGGATCGCATGTCGCTCAGCATTATCTTTATGGGAACGCCCGAATTTTCCGTGCCGACGTTGCGGTCGCTGATCGATGCCGGTCATAAGATCCGTGCCGTCTATACGCAGCCGCCGCGTCCCGGCGGGCGGCGTGGGTTAGACCTGCAGAAGTCGCCGGTGCATCAGGCGGCGGAGCTGTTGGGCCTGCCGGTATTCACGCCGGTCAATTTCAAGGATCAGGAAGAGCGCCAGCGTTTTCGCGAGCTCGATGCCGATGTCGCCGTGGTTGTCGCCTACGGTCTGCTGTTGCCCGAGGCGATCCTCACCGGCACGCGGCTCGGCTGCTATAACGGCCATGCCTCGTTGCTGCCGCGCTGGCGCGGGGCCGCTCCCATCCAGCGGGCGATCATGGCCGGCGATAAGAAGACCGGCATGATGGTGATGAAGATGGACAAAGGCCTCGACACCGGCCCGGTCGCCCTGACCCGCGAAGTCGAGATCGGCGGCACCATGACTGCCGGCGAATTGCATGACAAACTGATGCAAGCCGGCGCCAAGGCGATGGCCGAGGCGATGAACAAGCTGGAATATAATGAGCTGCCGCTGACCGAGCAGCCCGCCGAGGGCGTCGTCTACGCCGCCAAGATCGACAAGGGTGAGACCCGCATCGATTTCAGCAAGCCGGCCGCCGATGTTCACAATCATATTCGCGGCCTGTCGCCCTTTCCGGGCGCCTGGTTCGAAATGGAAATTGCGGGCAAGCCGGAGCGTGTGAAGGTGCTTGGCTCCGAACTTGCCGAGGGCGAGCGCGCTGTCGGTGAAGTGCTGAGCGACGATCTGGCGATTGCCTGCGGTTCCGGTGCTGTCAGGCTGACGAAGCTGCAGAAGGCCGGTGGCAAGCCGATGGCCGCGGCCGACTTCCTGCGCGGCACGCCAGTCGCGGCGGGCACGATACTGGCGCTGGGACCCGTCTGATGCCGCGCTACCGTATGACCGTCGAATATGACGGCATCCCCTATGTCGGCTGGCAACGTCAGAACAACGGTCCTTCCGTACAGGGCGCGATCGAGCGCGCCATCCTGTCGTTGACGGGTGAGACGGCTTCCGTTCGCGGCGCGGGACGCACCGATTCCGGCGTGCATGCCGTGGGTCAGGTGACCCATGCCGATCTGTCCAAGGAATGGAAGCCGCACACGCTGCGCAATGCGCTCAACGCCCATCTGCGGCTTGCCGGCGACCGTGTCGCCATTCTGAATGTCATGGAAGTCGATGCCAGCTTCGACGCCCGTTTTTCGGCAATCCGCCGGCACTATCTTTATCGCATTATCGTCCGCCGCGCGCCGTTGGCGCTGGAGGCCGGGCGCGCCTGGTGGGTGGCGAAGGATATGGATCACGAGGTCATGCATACAGCGGCGCAAACCCTGGTCGGCCGGCACGATTTCACGACCTTTCGATCGGTGCATTGTCAGGCCAACAGCCCGGTGCGCACGCTTGACCGACTGGATGTGACGCGGAGTGGCGAGCTGATCGAGATCCGCGCCACGGCGCAAAGTTTCCTGCACAATCAGATCCGTTCCTTTGCCGGAACGCTGAAGCTCGCGGGCGAAGGCAAGTGGACGCCGGACGATGTGCGAACCGCATTGGAGGCGCGCGACCGCAAGGCTTGCGGCCCTGTTGCGCCGCCGGACGGGCTCTATTTCATGCAGGTGGATTATCGTGATGATGCCGGTTCCGCGCCGCCGATCCCCGACGACGAATCGGACGATTCGTAAGGTACCCCATCCAGGTCTGGGGGAGTGATACATTATGTCGCGCGCATACTTGTCACGGCACAATCGATGGCTTATAGCCTCGCCCGGGAGGATCTATAGCCGAATGATATGAGGCAGGATTAGCGATGCCCAACAATCCCAAGAGCATCAAGACGCGCGCCGAACGCTCTTCCACCATTGAGATGAGCCGGCGGCAACTTCTTGGATCCGCAGCCGCCAGCGCCGCTGCTTTCAGCCTTCCCGCACTGCCCAGCTGGGCTGCCCCTGCCGAGAGAGCAGTGGATGTTCTCCTTGTCGGCGGTGGCATCATGAGCGCGACGCTCGGTGTTCTCCTGACCGAGCTGGAGCCCTCCTGGACGATCGAAATGCTTGAGCGGCTCGATGATGTCGCACTGGAAAGCTCCAACGGCTGGAACAACGCCGGGACCGGCCATTCGGCTCTAGCCGAACTCAACTACACGCCCCAGGACGAGAACGGCACCGTCCATATCAGCAAAGCGGTCGAGATCAACGAATCCTTCCAGATATCCCGCCAGTTCTTTGCCCATCAAGTGGATGTGGGTGTTCTGAAAAACCCGCGTTCTTTCATCAATTCGACGCCCCACATGAGTTTTGTCTGGGGTGACAAGAATACCGACTTCCTGGAAAAGCGTCATCAGGCGCTGAAGGCAAGCCCGCTCTTTTCCGGCATGAAGTTCTCGCGCGATCACGACGAGATCGCGAAATGGGTTCCGCTCATGATGGAAGGGCGCGACCGCTCGCAGAACATCGCGGCGACATGGTGCCCGCTCGGAACAGACGTGAATTTCGGCGAGATCACCCGGCAATATGTCGCGCATCTCAAGAGCCAGTCGACCTTCAAGTTGCACACCTCTTCGGAAGTGCACGCGATTGAGCGTAACGAAGACGGCAGCTGGCGCGTCACCTACGCGGATACCAAGGACGGCTCCAGCAAGGGCACGATCAACGCGAAGTTTCTGTTCCTTGGTGCCGGCGGCGCTGCCCTGCCATTGCTTCAGATGTCCGGCATTCCCGAAGGTGACGATTACGCCGGCTTCCCCGTCGGCGGCTCGTTCCTCGTCTGCGACAATCCCGATGTGACAAGCCTGCATCTGGCAAAGGCCTATGGCCAGGCTTCAACCGGTGCGCCGCCCATGTCCGTGCCGCATCTCGACACGCGCATGCTGGACGGAAAGCGGGTGGTTCTGTTCGGACCCTTCGCGACCTTCTCCACCAAGTTCCTGAAAGAGGGATCCTATCTCGATCTGCCCGCCTCGGTGACGCTCGACAATATCTGGCCGATGATCCGGGTGGCCCTGGATGAGTTCAGCCTTGTCGAATATCTGGCGGGCCAGCTGATGCTGTCCGATGAGAACCGTCTGGCGGCGCTGCGCGAATATTTCCCGCATGCCAAGGCGGAAGATTGGCGCCTATGGCAGGCTGGCCAGCGTGTTCAGATCATCAAGCGCGACGAAGAAAAAGGTGGCGTCCTGAAGCTCGGGACTGAAATCGTTGCGTCGAAGGACGGCAGTATTGCCGCGCTGCTCGGCGCTTCGCCCGGCGCATCCACCGCGCCGCCCATCATGCTCGATCTGCTCAAGAAGGTATTCGCCGAGCGGCTCGCGACGGCCGAATGGCAGGAAAAGATCCACAATATTGTTCCGAGCTATGGCGTGAAGCTGAACGAGACTCCTGAGGTGCTTGCTAAAGAGTGGGCCGCGACGGCCGGTCGGCTGCAACTGGCCATCGCTTCGCCGGCCATCGATGCGTCTGCGCTGGCAAAGCCCGATGGGACGAGTGCTCCGAACGGTGCAGTCAAGCATGTTCCGGATATGGCACTCTGATTGTGCTCCGGCACGATCGGCTCTGATGCGTCTTTGGAACTAGGTTCACAACGCCGTAGCGCTTCGAAAGAGCGCTACGGCTTTTTATTTGTTGTATCGCTTGGCGGACCGCTTTTGTCGTCGTGGCGCATCTCTCCATTCCTATGGGAATAATGCGCGGTCCAATGTCGGGAGCAGACATCTAGCCCGGCGGATAGATGCCGAGGAAACGTTGCAGAAAATCAGTCAGCAGCATGGTCGGGATCAGCAGCACCAGCGTCAAGGTGCCGATGAAAAGCGGATGGGTACCGCAGATCATCCTCAGCATGCGGGCAAGCGAAAAGACGATCGCCATCATCAGCCCCAGCCACAGGATGGCCACTAGCCCGCTGGCGCCGGGGATGAAGGCCAGCAGCGCGATCAAGAGGGCGTTGAGATAGGACGTCGGCAGGCCGAGCCAGTTGACGACGACGACGACAGGCGCGAATTTGTCGCCGAAGCGGAAGATCATCAGCAGCACGCCGGCGAGCACCAGCGGCGTCAGCCAGCTGGCCGCCTCGACCAGCGCCAGACGCAGGAAAAAGGCCATGCCGGTCGAGGTTTCCGGCGGCATGGCGGTGAGATAGGCCTGCTGCCACCAGAGCCAGGAAATGCCGATCGACGGCAGGCTCCAGAGGATCGCCCAGAAGGAGCGCAGCATGCCACGGTCCGATATGTCGAGATATTGGAAGCCTCGCGCGTCCATGCGCAGCAGAAGCCACAGGCCCGCCAGATAATATTGGACTTCCTTAAAGCTCGGCATTCGCAAACCAGCGCTGGATGAAGGTCTCGTAGATCTCGGTCAGGGTTTCGAGATCCGCGACAGCCACCCTCTCATCGACCATGTGCATGGTCTGGCCAACAAGGCCGAACTCCACCACCGGGCAATAGTCCTTGATAAAGCGGGCATCCGAGGTGCCGCCGGTGGTCGAAAGCTTCGGCGTATGGCCCGTGACATTTTCGACTGCCGAGGAGAGCGAGGCGATCAGCGCATTGTTGCGCGTCAGGAAGACCTGGCTCGGACGGTCGGACCAGGTGATGTCATACTTAGTCGGCTCACGACCGGGACGGAGTGTCTGATCGGCCGCAGCAGCATCGAGGCGGGCGAGAATCTCCGCCCTTAGGGTCTCGACGGTCCAGGTGTCGTTGAAGCGGATATTGAAAGCGGCGGTCGCCTTGGCGGGGATGACGTTGGTGGCGGCATTGCCGACATCGATCGTCGTCACTTCGAGGTTCGACGGCTGGAAATTGTCGGTGCCGGCGTCGAAAGGCGGGTCGAGCAGCGCCTCGGTCAATTTGACGATGCTGCGCACCGGATTGTCGGCGAGATGCGGATAGGCCGCGTGGCCCTGCACGCCATGAACAGTGATGAAGCCGGAGATCGAACCGCGACGGCCGATCTTGATCATGTCGCCGAGCTGATCGGGATTGGTCGGCTCGCCGACGAGCGAGGCGTCCCATTGCTCGCCGCGCTCGGCGGCCCATTGCAGCAGCTTGACCGTGCCGTTTATCGCAGGGCCTTCCTCGTCGCCGGTGATGAGGAAGGAGATGGAGCCGGCCGGCGGCCCATGCTTTTCGATGTGGCGTGCGACGGCGGCGGCAAAGCAGGCGATGCCGCCCTTCATGTCGACCGCGCCACGGCCGAAGAGTTCGCCACCGGCGATGTCGGCGGCAAAGGGCGGATGGCTCCAGGAAGCGGCGTCGCCGACGGGAACGACGTCCGTATGGCCGGCGAACATCAGATGCGGCCCCTCGGTGCCGAGACGGGCATAGAGGTTCTCGATATCGGGCGTGCCCGCCTCGCTGGCCGTCATGCGCTCGACCTTGAAGCCAAGCGGCAGCAGCATGTCGGCGAGCGCGGTGAGCGCGCCGCCTTCGGCCGGCGTCACGGAGGCGCAGCGGATCAGGGTTTGCAGATTGGCGACGGGATCGGTGGCGGTCATCGGAGGCTACTTATCCGGGGAGAGATGGCAAGGCGATGGCGAGGCTATGGCAACTGGTGGGCCATTATTGTCTGAAAATTTCCGCCGCGGTTCCAGCCGATCATGCAAGGGCCGTCACCCGACCGGCGGGCGGGAGCGCTTCCCCAAGAGGCGCGCTCCCGAAGTCATATCAATCGCGCAGCAGCTCGTTGATGCCGGTCTTGGAGCGGGTCTTTTCATCGACGCGCTTGACGATGACGGCGCAATAGAGGCTCGGAGCCGGCTGGCCGTTTGCCATGGTATTGCCGTTCGGCAGCGCGCCGGCAACGACGACGGAGTAGGGCGGCACTTCGCCATAGGTGATCTCGCCGGTGGCGCGATCGACGATCTTGGTCGACTTGCCGATGAAGACGCCCATGCCGAGCACCGAGCCTTCACGGATGATGCAGCCTTCGACCACTTCCGAACGGGCGCCGATGAAGCAATTGTCCTCGATGATCGTCGGGCCGGCCTGCATCGGCTCCAGTACGCCGCCGATGCCGACGCCGCCGGAAAGATGCACATGCTTGCCGATCTGCGCGCAGGAGCCGACGGTCGCCCAGGTGTCGACCATGGTGCCTTCGCCGACATAGGCGCCGAGATTGACGAAGGACGGCATCAGGATGGCGTTCGGGGCGATATAGGCAGAGCGGCGGACGACGGCGTTCGGCACAGCGCGGAAGCCTGCCTCGCGGAAGCGGTTCTCGCCCCAGCCCTCGAACTTCGACGGCACCTTGTCCCACCAGGTCGAGCCGCCGGGGCCGCCGTCGACGATCTGCATGTCGTTCAGGCGGAAGGAGAGCAGCACGGCTTTCTTGAGCCACTGGTTGACGGTCCAGTTGCCGTCGGAACCACGCTCGGCCACGCGCACCTTGCCACTGTCGAGCAGGTTCAGCGCGGTTTCCACGGCGTCGCGAACTTCGCCGCGTGTCGAGACGTTCACATTGTCGCGATTTTCAAAGGCCGCCTCGATGGCGTTTTCGAGAGAGGCGAGGTCGGTGGCGCTCATGAGAATTCCTTAAACTTCAATGGCTATCGTTGCGATCGGAAGAGTGTCCGCAGATACGGTCGATTGGTCCTACAGCATGGGCCTGAAAAATGGAATGATTTTTCGGTGCGGATTGAGCTTGGATTCAAGGCGTTAGAGGGGCATATGCGATACTCGGCCGCTCGCGCTGCGGTGTATGGCGGCCCTTGAAGGATCGATCGAAAGGCATTGGAAATGAGCAAGGCGAAGAATGGCAGGCTGAGGCGCAAGGATGGGGTATGGGATCCCTTGAAGACGAGCTCGGCCGACAAGCAGCGGGCTGAATCCGTTCCGAAGACGCCACAGTCGATGTCGCCCTCCTATCGTCTCGCCTATGCCGACGAGGATTTTCTCTGCCGCGAGGAGCTGCGACCGATCCGCCTGCAGCTCGAACTCCTGAAGACCGAGATGTATCTCACCGAGCGCGGCATAAAGTCGACGGTGGTGATGTTCGGCGGTGCTCGCATTCCGGCCCCCGGCACCAGCGCCTGGGCGGCGCGCAACGAGGTGCAGCGGGCCAATCTTGAAGCAGCCTCTGTCTACTACGAGGAAGCGCGCAAATTCGCGCGGCTGTGCTCGCGCTATTCCGCCGGCTTCGATTTCCATGAATATGTCGTGGTCACCGGCGGTGGCCCCGGCGTCATGGAGGCGGGCAATCGCGGTGCTTCGGAGGAGGGTGCCCCCTCCATCGGCCTCAACATCGTGCTGCCGCACGAGCAGGCGCCGAATGTCTATGTGACGCCGGAGCTCAGCTTCAATTTCCACTACTTCGCGATCCGCAAGATGCATTTCATGGTGCGTGCCAAGGCGATCGCTGTGTTTCCGGGTGGGTTCGGCACGCTGGACGAGCTGTTCGAATGCCTGACGCTGATCCAGACCGGCCGCATGGAGCGCCTGCCGCTCATCCTGTTCGGCGAAAAATTTTGGCGCGACATCATCAACTTCGACGCGCTCGCCGAATTCGGCACCATTGCTCCCGACGACGTCAAGCTGATCAGCTTTGTCGATACGGCCGAGGACGCCTGGAAGATCGTCTCGGATTTTTACGAGCACGACAACGGACACTGACAAGAAAAACCCGCCTTTCGGCGGGTTTTTCAGTTCAATGGTCAATCATACCTGATTGGTCATTTAGAGCAGCGGGCGGTCCGGCATGTCGTCCAGCGAGATCACGCCGTCATGGTTACGGTCCATGCGGTCGAAGAACTTGTTGGCGGCGTCTTCGGCTTCCTGCTTGCTGATCTGGCCGTTTTCATCCTTGTCGATGCGGTGGAACAGCATCATGCCACGCATCAATCCGGCTTCGTGCATGAAGCGGCCGCGATGTCCGTGATGACGCGGGCCGTTGTCACCCTTGTTGTCGTCGTTTTGAGCCTGGTCGCCCTTGGTCTGATCGTTCTGGGCCTGGTTGTTGGCCTGATCGTCATTGCCCTTGGCGTGTGCGGCCTTCCATTCCTTGATGCGCTCCTGACGATAGGCGCGCACTTCACCGGGGGTGATTTGGCCATCGTGGTTGGTGTCGATCTGATCGAAGATCTTGTCGACGCCGGCCTTGACTTCATCCTTGGTGACCTTCGTGTCGCCAGGCTGGCCGAACTGCTTCAGCATGCGAACATAGACGATTTCCGGCGAAAAGCGCGGACCGTCTCGACCATCCCGGCCATCTCTGCCGTCGTGGCCGCGTTGTGCGGCAAAGCTGCCCTGCGCGGCAGCGCCGACCAGGAGTGCTGCGGAAAGGCCCGCCAGAAGAAGTTTTTTCCCGTTCATCGTTTTTCCTTTCGTGTCGAGGACTGGTCAAACGATACGGCTGGCGGTCAGAAACGACCAATTAAACATCTGTAAGGCGGATGAAACTTTCGTAACCCGATCCTAATGAATCCTTAAACCAAAGTTTTGAGGAAGGCCGTGAGGTCGTCGGTCACATAGTCGATATGCTCGTCCTCACCGGTGGTCTTTTCCCACCATTCGACGACGGTGCCCTCGAGGTTCTGCGGCACGAGCAGGACCGTCTTCATGCCGAGTGCCTTCGGTACGGTGAGATTGCGCGGAAGATCCTCGAACATGACGGCACGCTTCGTATCCACCCGGTTGAGGCTCATGAACTTGTCATAGGTGCTGCCGGCCGGTTTCGGCACGTAATCGGCGGCGACGATGTCGAAGATATCGTCGAAGTGATCGAGGATGCCCAGCGCACCGGCGGTCGCCTGCGCATGGCTGACGCTGCCATTGGTGAAAATGAACTTGCGTCCCGGCAGCGCCTTGATGGCGGCGGCCAGTTCCGGCTGCGGCATCAGCGCCGAATAGTCGATCGCATGCGCCTTCTCCAGGAAGTCGTTGGGGTCGATGCGATGATGGATCATCAGCCCCTGCAATGTCGTTCCGTGCTCGAGATAATACTGCTTTTGCAGCTTGCGCGCCTCGTCCCGCTCCATCTGCAGGAGCGTTGAGACATAGGCCGTCATGTTCTTGTCGATCTGCGCGAACAGATCGACATGATGCGGATAGAGCGTATTGTCGAGGTCGAACACCCAGTCACGGATATCGGAGAAATCGGCGGGACTGGGCTGTGTCTTTGTCTGGGTCATGGGTGGCCTTATGGCATGCGGCATCGCTCGAGGAAAAGCAAAATATGATTCCGGCATAGAGGGGCAAGATTGCGGACATTGCCGGGCATTCCAATGCAGGCTATGGTTTTGCAGGTTGATTTTCGGGGCTTTGCGCTAGGTGTCAGGTGGAAGAGGAGCCCCTGTTTCCTGGGTGCAAGGGGCAGGATGTGCCCGATCGGGCTTTTGCGCAGGGGGATGAGATGAGTCAGGTGGAAAAGGCAGAAGGGTTTGCTCGGTTGCATCGCAAGGGCGATCCACTGGTCCTCTTCAACATATGGGATGCCGGTTCGGCCAAGGCAGTGACCGAAGCGGGCGCCAAGGCGCTGGCAACGGGAAGCTGGTCGGTCGCGGCGGCCAATGGTTTTGGTGATGGCGAGGCCGTGCCGCTGTCGCTGCTGGCAGTCATCACCCGCCTAATTTCGGTGACGAGCCCCCTACCGGTCTCCGTCGATTTCGAGGGCGGCTATGCCTTGGAGCCCGATGCTGTCGCCACCAATGTCGAAAAGATCATGGATCACGGCGCCATCGGCATCAATTTCGAGGATCAGGTGATCGGCGGCCGTGGCGTTCATCCAATCGAGACGCAGGTGCCCCGCATCCGGGCCATCCGCGAGATGGCCACCCGGCGGGAAATGCCGTTCTTCATCAATGCCCGCACCGATCTGTTTCTACAGGAAAGCGATACCGCGCATCACCAGCTGCTGCTCGACGAGGCCTATCGCCGCGCCGATGCCTTTGCCGAAGCCGGCGCTAGCGGCTTCTTCGCGCCGGGCCTTGTCGATGCGGAGCTGATTGAAGCGCTCTGCGATCGTTCGCCCCTGCCGGTCAACATCATGGTGCGTCCGGCGACCCCTGACAATATCACCATGGCCGGCCTCGGCGTCAGCCGCATCAGCTACGGCCCAGCGCCCTACCGCTCGGTGATGGGAATGCTGAAAAGCGAAGCCCAGGCGCTTTATCAGCAGGACTGATCATCCGAGTTCAGCTTTAGTCGCCAACACGCGCGCAATGAAATTCCGCACGACGGCTGAGCATTCATCGCGGCGTGTTGCGAGCGCCAGCCGCGCCACCGGTCCATCGCCAGAGATGGGAATATAGCTGACGCCCGGAACCTGGATCTCGGCTACGGCCAATGGCACCACCGAAACGCCGAGTTCCACGGCGATCAGATTGGCGATCGACGTGATCTGCGGCGCAATCTGCCCCAGGATCGGTTCGAAGCCTGCCCGTCGGCAGGCGGCAATGATCTCGTCGAACAGGCTTGGGCCGGCGGCACGCGGAAAGAGCACAAACGGCTCGTCGGATAGAGTCGACAGCGGCAGGGTGTCCGCCTCTGCCAGGGGATGGCTGGAGGGCAGGGCGATCACCATGCTTTCCTCGCCAAGTACATGCGATCGGAAACCCGGTGGACCGGTCCGACCCGGCCGGATGAAGACGGCATCCAGTTCCTCGGCGTCAAGCCGCTCCAGCAGCCGTGTCGTATGGGCCTCCTCCAATGTCAGGTCGATTTCTGGATAGGTGCGGCGAAAGCTGCGCACGGAGGACGGCACGATAGGGCTGAAAGCCGCCGAACCGGTAAAGCCCACCCGCAATCGTCCGAGCTCGCCGCGCGCCGCCCGCAGCGCCAAGGCCTTCGCCTGCCCGGCCCTGGTGAGGATTGCGCGTGCTTCGGGCAGAAAAACCTGTCCCGCCTCCGTCAGCTCGGCGCCATGCGGCAAGCGGCGAAACAGCGGTGCGCCGATTTCCTCCTCCAGATCGCGGATCTGATTGCTGAGGGGCGGTTGGCCTATGCCGATGCGTCGGGCCGCGCGCGTGAAATTAAGTTCCTCGGCGACGGCGAGAAAATATCTGATGTGGCGTAGTTCCATCCTGCTCTCTTCCAGCGGCGTAAGGCGATATCTTTAGGATATGGATAAAGCCACCGCAATATATTGGACTGTCAGTCACGCCGCGTCCACATAGGCAGCACGCGACCGCTCGGCCAAGCGTCGAGCGCGCTGACAGCAAGGAGCGTTCCCATGAATTCGATAGAGAGCAAACTTTTCCTGATCACCGGCGTCAGTTCCGGCTTCGGCCGCGCCTTTGCCGAGGCGGCGCTCGCCGCTGGCCACCGCGTTGCCGGCACAGTCCGCAACGCCTCCGGTCAAGAGCAGTTCGAGGCCCTTGCACCGGGCCGCGCCAAAGCCATCCTTCTGAATGTCACCGATTTTACCGCGATAGAGCCCGCGATTGCGCGCATCGAAGCTGAACTCGGTCCGATCGACGTGTTGATCAACAATGCCGGCTATGGTCATGAGGGCACGTTGGAGGAATCGCCACTCGACGAGATGCGGCGCCAGTTCGACGTCAACGTCTTCGGTGCTGTGGCGATGATCAAGGCGGTCCTGCCCTTCATGCGCCGCCGTCGCGCCGGTCACATCATCAACATCACCTCGATGGGCGGTTTCATCACCATGCCCGGAATCGCGTACTATTGCGGCAGCAAGTTTGCGCTGGAGGGCATCAGCGAGGTTCTGGCGAAAGAAATGAAGGATTTCGGCATCAAGGTGACGGCTGTCGCACCCGGCTCGTTCCGTACCGATTGGGCCGGCCGTTCCATGGTCCGCTCCGGCCGCAGCATCGCCGACTATGACGCGCTATTCGATCCGATCCGAAAGGCGCGCGAGGAGAAAAACGGCAATCAGGCGGGCGACCCGCAAAAGGCAGCCGCAGCCATTTTGGCGCTGGTGGCGTCCGACAATCCGCCCGTTCATCTGCTGCTCGGCACGGACGCGCTGAACCTGGTGCGCGGGAAAATCGCCGCTCTCAGCGAGGAAATCACCGCCTGGGAAAACCTAACGCGCTCGACCGATTTCGGTTGAACGCGTCGCCGGCGATAACGGGAAAAACGCACCCTTTCTGCGTGGGGAAAGGTGCGTTTCTTATCAGGGAACGATCAGCGTGCCGGCACCGTGTTCAGTGAAGATTTCGAGCAGCACGGAATGGGCGGTCTTGCCGTTGAGGATGACGACGCCCTGGACGCCGGCCTTGATGGCGTCGATGCAGGTCTCGACCTTCGGGATCATGCCGCCGGAAATCGTGCCGTCGGCGATCAGCGCATGCGCCTGGGCGACAGAGAGTTCCTTGATCAGCTGGCCCTGCTTGTCGAGCACGCCCGGAACGTCGGTGAGGAAGAGCAGGCGGGTGGCGCTGAGCGCACCGGCGATGGCGCCGGCAAAGGTGTCGGCGTTGATGTTGTAGGTGGCGCCGTCGCGGCCGGGGGCGACCGGAGCGATGACCGGGATCATTTCTGACTTGGCCAGCAGGTCGAGCAGGGTGCGGTCGACTTCGACCACTTCGCCAACGAAGCCGAGATCGAGCACGCGTTCGATATTGGAATCCGGATCCTTGATGGTCTTGTGCGCCTTTTCGGCGAAGACCATGTTGCCGTCCTTGCCGCAAAGGCCGATCGCCCATTCGCCGGTCTGGTTGATCAGCGCGACGATTTCCTTGTTGATCGAGCCGGCGAGCACCATTTCGACGATCTCGACCGTCTTTTGGTCGGTAACGCGCAGTCCGCCTTCGAATTTCGATTCGATGCCCATCTTGGTCAGCATGGCGCCGATCTGCGGGCCGCCGCCGTGGACGACGATCGGGTTGACGCCCGACTGCTTCAGGAGCGCGATATCGGCCGCAAAAGCCTTGCCGAGCTCGGCATTGCCCATGGCGTGGCCACCGTATTTCACCACGATGGTCTTGTTTTCATAACGCTGCATGTAGGGCAGGGCCTTGGCAAGCAGGCTGGCCTGGAGTTCGCTTTGGGCTTCGGACATGGGGCACCCCGTGAAATCATTCGCGGCCTTTTATCTCAAGTTTTTGACAGAGGGAATAATGATGACAAGATTAGTTTCTATTACGTCACATCGCCTCTGCCATATTTCATTTTTCAAGCGAGCTTGCCGCCCCGCATCTTTCCCTTAAAGATGTGGAGAGGGAGCCATGATCGGGGGGCGGATGGCGAATGAGGAGATAGAGACACTGATCGGCCGAGTTGCGATGCGCGACCAGAAAGCCTTTGCTGCGCTTTACAGGCGGACCAGTCCGAAACTCTATGCCGTCTGTTTGCGTATCCTTCGCAGCAAGACTGATGCAGAGGAGGTTTTGCAGGAGGTCTACGTGAAAATCTGGCAGCGGGCCGAGCGTTTCCGTGCGTCGGAAGGGCCGGCGATGCCGTGGTTGACGACGATCGCACGCAATCAGTCGATCGATGCCATCCGCGCCCGAAAACCCGTAGCCGACGAAATAGACTCAGCCTATGATCTTGCCGACACCGAACCCGGTCCGGAGGAGCAGGCAATCGTGAAGGGAGAGGGAAGGCGCATTGACAGGTGCATGGAAGAGTTGGAAGCTGGTCGGGCTCAAGCTGTTCGTAGCGCCTATGTCGAGGGCCTGAGCTACCAGGAACTTGCCGAGCAATATTCGGTGCCTTTGAATACCATGCGTACCTGGCTGCGCCGAAGCCTGATCAGACTGAGAGAGTGCTTGGACCGATGAGTTCGTCCGATCAAAGCAAGGGAGGCCGCTCCCGTGATGAAGTCCTGGCCGGAGAATATGTGCTCGGCGTGCTGTCATTGGAGGATCGGCAGAAGGTAGAGCGGCGCATGCGCAGCGACCGTCAGTTCGCAGCGATCGTCAGCCGCTGGGAGCAGAATCTTTCAGGGTTCAACGATGATTACGAGATGGTTGCACCGCCGGCCTCGGTATTTCCAAAGGTCGAGAAACGTGTCTTCGGAGAAACTGCGTTCGGCGCCCATGTCTGGGGCTCGCTGCTGCTCTGGCGCTCGGTCGCTTTCGGCTCGCTGTTTCTCGCGATCGGCGTCCTGATGTTTACCGTCACCAACAACACCTCGCAGCCATCGCCGGGCAAGCAGCTCAGCGCGTCTCTTGCCGGACAAAACAGCCCCATCAATTTGCTTGCGAATTATGACGCCACCAATGGGCTGTTGAGGGTAACGCCGGTTGCCGCCGGCCAGCCGCAGGAAAAATCGCTGGAGCTCTGGTTGATTCGCGGCAGCGATCCGGCCGAGGCGCTCGGCATCCTGCCGCAGACCGGCGAGGGTGAGATCGTTTTGCCGTCGGAGCTTCATAGCAAGCTCACCGAAGGCGCGATCATCGCCGTCAGCGTCGAGCCCTTCGGCGGCTCGCCGACCGGCAAGCCCACGGGCAACGTCATTGCCTCCGGCACGATCCGCCTGCCCTGAGAGCATCTTTCTTCCGAAAAAGAAACTGCGGCTGAAACTCTTCCACCTGTGCCTCCGTACCTTGCTCTGACCCCGCAAGATCGGGGCAAAAGAGGAAGAGGATAGACCTATGATCAAGACCGTGATTCGCATCGCCGCAGTTGCCGCAACGCTCTCGGCCGCGACCGGCCTCGCCTATGCCAAAGACCCGATGGTCGGCGGCGCGCCGATGTTTGCCAGCAAGAACATCATTCAGAATGCAGTGAACTCAAAGGACCACACGACGCTGGTTGCCGCCGTCAAGGCTGCCGGCCTTGTCGATACGCTGGAGGGCAAGGGTCCGTTCACCGTTTTCGCGCCGACCAACGCCGCCTTCAAGAAACTGCCACCCGGCACGGTGGAGACGCTGCTGAGGCCGGAGAACAAGGCAACGCTGACGAAGATCCTGACCTGCCATGTCGTGGCCGGTGACGACATGGCGGCCACCATCGCGAAGATGGCGACGGGCAATGGCGGCGAATATGACCTGAAGACGGTCGGCGGCTGCGTGATCAAGGCCACGGAAAAAGGCGGCAAGCTGACGCTGGTCGACGAGGCCGGCGGCACCGCTCATATCACCATCGCCGACGTCAAGCAGTCGAACGGCGTGATCCATGTGGTCGACAAGGTGTTGTTGCCGAAAATGTAAAGAACGTCGGCAGCAGGGCCGCCGTTCCCCGGGGCGTCGGGGGCGGCGGCTTCATTTTGTTCCTGTCAGGTGTTCAGAAGGGAATGCCGACCGTCAGGCGGATCGCCTGGCGCACTTCCTCCAGGCCATCGCCCTTTTCCGAGGAGGTGGAGAGAATGCCCGGATAGGCGGCGGGACGCTTGCGGATTTTTTCGGCGGTATCGGCCAGCAGCTTCGGCAGGCCCGCTTCCTTAATCTTGTCGGTCTTGGTCAGCACGATCTGATAGGAAACCGCCGCCTTGTCGAGCAATGCCAGGACTTCTTCGTCATTCTTCTTGATGCCGTGGCGGCTGTCGATCAGCACGTAGACGCGCTTCAGCGTCGTGCGTCCGCGCAGATAGTCGAAGACCAGCTTCGTCCAGGCATCCACCTGTTCCTTCGGCGCTTCGGCATAGCCGTAACCGGGCATGTCGACCAGGGCCATCGGCGGCAGGTCGCCGCCTTCGCCGGAAAAGCCGTCGGGAACGAAGTAGTTGAGTTCCTGCGTGCGGCCCGGTGTGTTTGAGGTGCGCGCCAGACCCTTGTGGCCGACCAGCGCATTGATCAGCGACGACTTGCCGACATTCGAGCGTCCGGCGAAGGCCACTTCCAGAGGCCCTTCCGGCGGCAGGAATTTCATCGCCGGCACGCCGCGGATGAAGATCCACGGGCGGCCGAAAAGCGGCTTGTCGTCTTTTGTCGTCTGTTCTGCCATGCTGCTTCAGTCTTCCGGTTCAATTGCTGACTGGCTTCGGGGTTTTACCGCCGAAAGTCAAGTTTTGATCGGTGTGCCCGTCGACGATCTTCTGGCGATGCATTTTGACTGGCACTCGCAAAATCCGCAATTCCTGCGCCGCGCATATGCGAGAGCCATGCTACTCTTTGGCCTCATGAAGACCAGCACAGAAGAAAATTATCGCCGGCGCATCGCCCGCGTCATCGAAGCGATCATGGTTGAGCCATCGGCGCCGCATTCGATCGAAAGCCTGGCTGCCATCGCTCATTTCTCGCCATTCCATTTCCATCGGCTCTATCGCGCGCTGACCGGCGAAAGCATTGCCGCCACGATACGCCGGGTGCGGCTTGCCCAGGCGGCGCATCGATTGGCCGGCCGCACCGTCTCGGTTACGGAAACGGCATTGGATGCAGGCTACGACAGCTCGCAAAGCTTCGCGCGCGCCTTTCGCAATCTGACCGGGCTTAGTCCGACCGATTTCCAGATGCAGCAACAGTCGATCACGACGAGCCTTCCTCCGGTGACGATCGCCGACCGGCAGCCGGTGACTGTATTCGGTGTGCGTCACGATGGGCCGCTCACAACGATTCCACATAGCTATCGGCGTTTGCGACAATGGTCGTCGGAGCGTGGGATAGCATGGAACGACGTTGCTCGTATCGGTGTCTGCTATGGCGATCCGGATCAAGGTGACGGCTTCCGATATTTTGCCGGGCTGATCCTGTCGAACGATGCGGTGGCGATGGACGGGCTTGAACGATGCGACGTGCCGGGCGGCCGCTATGCCCGGCACCGGCTGATCGGCCCCTATGCGCTCATTTCTCCGACGTTTCAGACGCTCTTCGGCGGATGGCTACCGCAAAGCGGCCTCGAGCCTGACGATCGCCCGGCGCTCGAGATTTATCTCAATCACCCAAGGCACGTAGCCGACAGCGAACTCGCCACCGATCTGCTGATTCCGCTTCGCGACGCAGCCGAGTGATGCATTGCGCCAACCCCATTCGATTTTCATTTTGGGAAAAGAAAATGCATTTCACAAAGTTTCTATGCTTCATTGTCGTCTGCCTGACCGCAACGTGGGCTCACGCAGCGGGCCTGAAATCGTTTGAAGTCCCGGCGGACGCAAGCGGTCCTGCTCTCCGTGTCTTAATCTGGTCGCCCTGCGCGGTTGCGCCGGCGGACATCACGCTTGGACCGATCGTCGTTTCTGGTGTCCGGAATTGCCCGATCGTGGGCGACAATCTGCCGTTGGTCGTCATCTCGCATGGTCATGCCGGCAGCTCTCTCGGCCATCACGATACGGCGGAAACCCTGGCGGATGCCGGTTTCGTCGTCGTTGCCTTGAACCATCCGCGCGACAATTTTTCCGACATGAGCCAATCGGGCGATATATCCGTCTTCGTCGAGCGACCGACAGATATCAAACGTCTCATCGATTTCATGCTGAACGCCTCTCCGGAAGCAGCAAAGATCGATCCGAGCCGCATCGGCTTCTTCGGCTTTTCGCGCGGCGGCTATACCGGCCTGGTTCTTGCCGGAGCGATCCCGGATTTTCACGATCCGCATGTCTCATGCCCGGAACCGGCGCCGATTTGCGGACAGATCCGCCGCAACGAGCTTCCGACGCAGCCGCTGACCCAAGATGCGCGCATCAAGGCTTTGGTCATTGCCGATCCGTTCAGTTTCTTTTCGACCAAGGACAGCCTGAAGAATGTCAAGGCACCCGTTCAGCTCTGGGGCTCGCAATATGGCGGCGACGGCGTGCTGCCGGAAAACGTCATAGCTCTTACGGGCGACTTGCCGGCAAAGCCCGAATTTCACGTCGTCTCCAACGCAGCGCACTTCGCCTTTCTCGCACCTTGCTCGCCGGCGCTTACCCAGTCGCTGCCGGAGATTTGCAAGGACGCCAACGGCTTTGACAGAGTAGCCTTTCACAAGTCATTCGATGCGGACGTTCTGTCATTCTTCCGGCGGCATCTGATCGAAGCGGGCAAGCCCTGACCGGTCGGCCCGGCTTTCAAGACCACCGGGATCACGGGGAAAACGGATAGCCTCGCGCACGCGATATCCCCAAAAAGAAAAGCCCCGCTCTCGCGGGGCCTTTTTTCGTCATTTCGATGGTGCCGGTTTTCGTTTGAAGAGGCCCTTCATATTGTCGAAGAGCTCCACCTTCACGCCATGGCGCTTCATGATGATCGACTGCTGGATCACCGAGAGCGTGTTGTTCCACGCCCAGTAGATCACCAGACCGGCCGGGAAGCTGGCCAGCATGAACATGAATACCAGCGGCATCCAGTTGAAGATCATCGCCTGGGTCGGATCCGGCGGTGTCGGGTTCATCCGCATCTGCAGGAACATGGTGATGCCCATGATCAGCGGCCAGACGCCGAGATGCAGGATCGTCGGAGCCGTGAACGGCAGCAGGCCGAAGAGATTAACGATCGAGGTCGGATCGGGAGCTGAAAGGTCCTGGATCCAGCCGAAGAACGGCGCATGGCGCATCTCGATGGTGATGTAGATCACCTTGTAGAGCGAGAAGAAGATCGGGATCTGCAGGAGCACCGGCCAGCAGCCGGCGATCGGGTTGATCTTCTCTTCCTTGTAGAGCTGCATCGTCGCCTGTTGCAGCCCCATGCGATCGTCGCCAAACTTGGCCTTCAGCTCTTCCATCTTCGGCTGCATGCGCTTCATGTTCGCCATCGAGGCGTACTGCTTGCTGGCGAGCGGGAAGAACAGACCCTTGACGACGATGGTCGTGCACAGGATGGCGACGCCGAAATTGCCGAAGTAGCGGAAGAAGAAATCCATCAGCTTGAACATTGGCTTGGTGATGAAATAGAACCAGCCCCAGTCGATCAGGCGGTCGAATTTCGGGATCGAATAGCTCGTCTCGTAGCGGTCGATGACCGGCACTTCCTTGGCGCCGGCGAAGACGAGGCTCTTCAGCTCCTGCGACTGGCCGGGGGCGACGGTGACGGCATCCTGCTTGTAGTCGGCCTGATAGCGCGGCTGGCCATCGGCGAAATGCGAGAAATGCGCGTCGTAGGCACCCGACTGCGGCGGCACGATCGTGGCAGCCCAGTACTTGTCGGTGATGCCGAGCCAGCCACCGGTCGCCTTGGCGGGATTGACGGCTTCCTTTTCGGCGGCGGTATATTTGGTCTCGATCAGGCCGTCGTCGCCGATGACGCCGATGAAGCCTTCATGCAGGACGTAAGCCGACGGTGTGGTCGGCTTGTTGTAGCGCGTCACGCGGCCATAGCTCGACAACGACACCGGCGCCTGACCGCTATTGGCGATCTTGTCGGTGATCGTGAACATGTAGCGTTCGTCGACCGAGACGGTGCGGGTAAAGGTGATACCCTTGTCGTTGGTATAGGAGAGCGTCACCGGCGTGCTGTCGGTGAGCTTGCTGCCGCTCGCAAGCGTCCAAACGGTCGAGGGGCCGGGAACGGCGCCGGTCGCATCGCTGCCGACATAGCCGAGCTCGGTGAAGTAGCCGTCCTTGGTGTCAGCCGGGCTGAACAGCGTGATGATCGGGCTGCTCTTGTCGACCGTCTCATGATAGGCCTTGAGCTGCAGATCGTCGAAGCGGGCACCTTCCAGATTGATGGAGCCGGACAGCGCGGGCGTGTCGATGGCGACGCGCGAGGCGGCCGACTTGGCAACCGATTGATCGTGGGTCAGCGTCGTCGGTGCGCTCTGGCCGCTCGACGGCGCTGCGCCGTCTACGGTGGCGCCGGCGGCTGGGTTCTGCGTCGTCTGAGCCTGCTGCGTCTGCTGCTGCAGCTTCGCGGCCTGTTCGGCCTTGCGCTGCGCTTCGAGACGCGGGTTCATGTAGAAAAACTGCCAAGCGAGAACAATCAGCACAGACAGGGCAATTGCTATGAAGTAATTGCGTTTATTTTCCATCATACTTTCCTGGAACGGTCCGTTTCCGGCCGCCGATGTTTCGGCCTGGTTTCGATGCGCTGAACGAGTTCGTTCGCGAGTTTCTCGAAGGATGCGGTCAGCACTTCGCGCCGCGCGACAACCACATAGTCGTGTCCGGGCTGCATTGCAAACCCGGCATGAAGCCGCACGGCTTCCTTCAGCCTGCGCCGCATGCGGTTGCGTTCCACCGCGTTGCCATGTTTTTTGGTAACGGTAAAACCGACGCGGGGTTCGGCATCGGTGAGCTTGCGGTCCAGCGCTTCGATGAGGAAGAGACTTCCCTTGCGCTTTTCGCCCTGGCGGACAGCAAGAAACTGCGGCCGGCTTTTCAGCCGCCCGACAGTCTTTTTGGATCGTTCATTCGTCAATTCGCCCGCCATCTTCTCGGGCATTCCGGCCCTTAGGCCGAAAGACGCTTGCGACCGCGGGCACGGCGGGCGGAAAGAACCTTGCGGCCGCCAGCAGTTGCCATGCGTGCACGGAAACCGTGGCGACGCTTGCGAACAAGCTTGGATGGTTGGTAAGTACGCTTCATTTATTTGAATACCGCGGAGTGCGGCCCTTCTTGAGCTTTGCTTTAAAAGCAAGGAGCGTTGTTGATTATGACGAACGGACTTGGCCCGCAAATGCAGGCTCCATGACCGGACGTGCGCGGGCTTATACGGATCATGGCCCCGGAAGTCAATTATACCTCCGCAGATTCCTATAGGCCAGGTGTCCTGGGTCGAGCGCGGCTTTGTCTTGCCGGCGTAACGGCGCTGAGATTCCGGATAGTTGGTAGTTTCGTATTTTATAATATTAAAAGTGTTATTTTTAAATATACACTAAGTATCGGAAAGTGTTTCGGAATTTATATTAAAAATAGCGCAATATAACATTAATGATTTTAGTGGATATTTAGGGGTATTGCGGGAAGCCCAAGTTTTCGAGGGGATGGCTTCCGCTTCCAGGAGGCATGTCGTTGAAGATTCGTGGCAAGATTAATCTGCTTGTATGTGTGATGGCCGGAGCCGCGCTTTTGATCGGCGTAACCGCTCTTTATGCCGTGCACCGATATGAACGGCAGATGCGGGCCTATGAACAGGCAGCGAGCCGCGCCTATCAGGGCGAGCATCTGAACCGTGTCGTGACCGCCGTGGTTATGGAAGCGCGCGGTATCTATGCCTCCGCCGCCGCCAAGGATGCCAAGGGTTTCGCCGATGGGTTGATGAAGGATCTCGACGAAATCGACAGCACATTTGCCATCTGGCTGCCGATGGTTCCCGAAGCACAGAAGGCGGAATTCGCCAAATTGCAGGATCGGGCCCAGGAATTCCGCACATTCCGGTCAGAGACCGTAAGGCTCGCCCTGTCGGACGGCCCGGATGCCGCCAGCAAGCAGGGCAACAATGATGCCAACCGTGCCAACCGCAAGGCCTTCCAGGCCGAGATCGATGCCGTCGTCAAGGCTGATAAGGCCGAGCTCGCGACGATCGGCGCTGAAATCGACGCTTTCCACCAAACGGTCCTTTGGGCTGTGCTCGGTATCACGGTGTTGGGCATCGCCGCGGGCGCCGGCCTCGGCACTTATATCGGCACCGTGCATTTGAGCCGCCCGATCCGCAAGGTGACGGAAACCATCAAGCAGGTGGCGGACGGCAATTTCGACGTGGAGGTTCCCTTCGCAGGACGCGCGGATGAAATCGGCGAGATGGCCGCCGCCGTCGATATATTCAAGCAGAACGGCAAGACAGTGCAGCGCATGAATGCCGAGGAAACGACGATGCGCGCCCGGAACGATGAGCTGCAGTCCGACATGTCGATCGTCGTTGCGGCGGCAGCGGCCGGCGATTTCAGCCGCCGCATCGACAAGGACTACGAGGACGTCAACCTCAATCGTTTCGCCGGCAACATCAACGAACTCCTGGTGAGCGTGGATACGGGCACCAGCGAGGTTCGCCGCGTCATTGCGAGCCTTGCGGACGGCGATCTGACCCAGACCATGCAGGGCGAATTCCAGGGCGCCTTCGCCGAGCTGCAGCAGAACGTCAACGCCACGCTCATGACACTGAAGAGCACCATGCGCGAGGTGCGCGAGACGACCGGCTCGATCAACGCCAATACCAGCGAACTGGGTCACGCCAGCGACGACCTGTCGCGGCGCACCGAGCAGCAGGCCGCCGCGCTGGAAGAGACTTCGGCGGCGCTCGACGAGATTACCGCTGTGGTGCAAAGCTCGACCGAGCGGGCACGGGAGGCGAGCGTCATGGTGACGGATGCCAAGGAAGATGCCGCTCGCTCGGGCACGGTCGTGCGCAATGCCGTCGATGCCATGGGGCGTATCGAGCAGGCATCCGGCGAGATCAGCCAGATCATCGGCGTCATCGACGAGATCGCCTTCCAGACCAATCTTTTGGCGCTGAATGCCGGCGTCGAGGCCGCCCGTGCCGGCGATGCCGGCAAGGGTTTCGCCGTCGTCGCCCAGGAAGTCCGCGAGCTGGCGCAACGCTCGGCCACGGCTGCCAAGGATATCAAGGCGCTGATCAGCAAATCCGGCAGCGAGGTGCAAGTGGGCGTCAAGCTCGTGCAGGCAACCGGCGAGGCGCTGGCGACCATCGAGGCGCGCGTCTTGAAGATCAATGATCACATTCATTCCATCGCGACGGCTGCCCGCGAACAGGCGACAGGCCTGACCGAAGTCAACAAGGCCGTCAACCAGATGGATGAGGTGACACAGCGCAACGCCGCCATGGTTGAGGAAACCTCGGCCGCCACCCACCGTCTTTCGGAGGAGGCGGACGGCCTCGTTCGCCTTGTCGCCCGCTTCAAGGTCGACACGGATACGGTAGCGGCATCCGCACCGGTCTCGGCGCGCGCGGAGACCCATCGCGCCGTGGCATCGCCGGCACACCGCATGATCGGCAAGATCGCCAGCGCCTTTGGCGGTGGCGCAGCGGCGACACAGGAATTCTGATCCATCAGTACAGGAGCTGGAAGGGTACGCGAATGCGCCTTTTCCGCTCCTGCGACGGCCAATCTTGCCGTCTGTCACGGAAGCGATTGGAAAACGCGCCGCAATCCCCTATTATCCGCTTTCGATATGTCGTCATCAGATCGCTTTGCAGCAAAGCGGGACAGCTGAAATGGATAGTGAGCAGGACAGGAACCTCGGCACGGCCAACAAGGCTGAGGCGCGTGGTCATGCCCGTTTCTGCCGGCCCACCGGCATTTTCGGCGGCCTCTCCGGCAAACTCCTGATCCTCACCATTTTTTTCATCCTGCTTGCCGAAGTGCTGATTTTCGTGCCGTCGGTCGCCAACATGCGGCTGCGCTGGCTGGAAGACCGGCTGAACACGGCCGCCGCGGCTGCGACCGTCATCGACGGTCTTCAGCCGGTGGAACTCCCGCGCGCGCTTCAGAAGGAAACGCTGATGGCGACGGGAACGCGCGCCATCGTGCTGCGCAAGGACGGAACCTCGCGGCTGCTGGCGACCGCCGAGATGCCGGCCTCGGTCGACGAGCAGTACGATCTGAGCAATGTTGCGCTGCCGACAGCGATGCGTGACGCGCTGGACACGCTGCTGTTCGGTGGCAACCGGATCATCCGTGTCTTCGGCCCGGTCGGCGGCGATGCCGGCACCGGCATCGAGGTGGTGCTGAAGGACACGCGCTTGCGCAATGCCATGCTCGCCTATTCCGGCAGCGTCTTCCTGATGTCGATCCTGATTTCGCTGTTCACGGCGACCCTGATCTTTTTTGCCATCAACCGCATGATGATCGGCCCGATTCGTCGGCTGACCGACAGCATGCAGGCCTATTCCGACGATCCGGAAGATCCGAGCCGCGTGCTGGTGCCGGATGAAGGACGCGACGAGCTTGCCGTGGCCGGCCGCCATCTCGCCTCCATGCAGTCGCAACTGCAAAAGACGCTGAAGCAGCAGAAGAACCTCGCTGCTCTCGGCCTTGCCGTGTCGAAGATCAACCACGACATGCGCAACATCCTGTCGGCGGCGCAACTGATGTCGGACCGTCTGGTCGATGTCGACGACCCCATGGTCAAGCGTTTCGCGCCGAAACTCCTGCGCACCATCGACCGCGCCGTCGGTTATACGACCGAGGTCCTATCCTACGGCCAGACCTCCGAATCAGCGCCGCGCCGCCGCCGGGTGCATCTGCACGAGTTGATCGACGAGGTGCGCGATATCCTGGCGATCGATCCCGATGGCGGCATCGAGTTCGTCGAGCAGGTGAGCCAGGATCTGGTCGTCGATGCCGACAGCGAGCAACTGTTCCGCGTCATCCACAATCTCTGCCGCAACGCCCATCAGGCGCTGGTCGCCTTCGGCGATGCCGAGCCAGACAGCATTCGCCGCATCACGGTTTCAGGGCATCGTATCGGCAGTGTCGTCGGCATCACCGTCGACGACACCGGCCCGGGCATGCCGCAGAAGGCACGGGAAAACCTGTTTACCGCCTTCCGTGGCTCCGCGCGCTCCGGCGGCACCGGCCTTGGTCTGGCGATTGCCCGCGAGCTGGTGCTGGCCCATGGCGGCACCATTGCCCTGGTGGAAAAACCCGCCGCCGGCACGCAGTTCCGCATCGAAATACCGGATCGCCCTGTATCGCTTGACGATTACCGCAGCCGCAGCGCTCACGAAAGCTGAGGTTTTTCAGCTTCTTCGCCTCCGCTTCTGTGAAAATCGCGATCTTTTTCACAAACCCACTTGCATTCCCCGGAAGGACGCTTTAGAGAACCGCCACGCCAACGGATTACACCGTCTCGGCCACGCACCCGTAGCTCAGCTGGATAGAGCACCAGACTACGAATCTGGGGGTCAGGAGTTCGAATCTCTTCGGGTGCGCCATTTCTTCCACTTCCAAAGCATCAATATCGAAAATTGCTGCCCGTTGCGGCCGGAACTACAACCCCGTGTGGGCTGGCAAATAGCCAACAGGCGAAAAAGCGTCGTAGCGGCGGTGATCGGCGATGAAAAGTTCGAATCGCTTGTGGCGGAATGACGCATCTTGACCCAAGGCAAAGCTCGCATATTTGCCGTTAGGCGACGGCTATGCGCCGCGTGTCGGCACTAGGGTCAGCTTTGCTGCTTCTTGAAAGCAGACATCATCCAGCGTGCCGAAACAGACATATCCAAATCTGCATTCTGGTTTTGAGATCAAGGAACTGCTTCCATGCTCCGATATGTTTTCCTTGTCGGAATTATAGCCATGATGACGACTCATCCCGCGATGGCGCAGAGTGAGGACGAAATGAAAGCGTGCGTCGATCGGTCTGAGGGGGTCACCTCGGAAATGCTGAAATGTGGGCAAGTCGAGATTGACAAGTTCGATGCCAGATTGAATGCGGCCTACAATATCCTGACGGATCGCAAACATGGTGCTGAACGCTTGCGGTTACAGGGTGAGCAGCGCGCTTGGCTAAAACATCATTTGCAGGAAGCGCACCGTCTTGCCGCCGATCCCAATGACGGATCGGCGGCCCTTCTCGTGTCTCAGGGGTTTGAGCTGGACGATTTGACCGCGCGCACGCTCGAACTTGAAAAGCGTGTCGGGCAAAATCGGTAGTCCTTCAACCGGGATTGTCGTTCCTGACATCGATGCAATCGGGCGATATCGCTCATCCGTGAGCAGCCTTTCGCCATGGGCCTAATCCCGTCGCGGTCACGGCGAGACCGATGACGGTTGCGACCACGGGCACGAGCAGTGCCAATCGCAGGGCTTCGAGGCGAGAGTCGGCGTCGGTTTCCGCGCCGAGCGCCAAAACACCGACGGCGCTTGCCGCCGACAGTCCGAGTGCCGCGCCGAATTGAAAGGCCGTGTTCACGAGGCCGCTGGCCAGACCCTGCTCGCTTTCGTCGATCCCGTCCGTCGCCAGAATGGTCAGCGGGCCATAGGCGAGCGAGAATGCCAGGCCAAGCAGGATCATCGAAGGGAGCATTGCCGCATAGGTCCAGTCGAGGCTCACTTGCAGGAACCAGGCATAGGATAATGCCGCCAGCAGCACCCCACCGAAAATGACCTTGATATTGCCGAAGCGATTGACCAGCCACGGGGTCACGGTCGGAGCGAGGATAGCGTCGGCGCCGATCGCCAACAGTGCAAGGCTTGTCTGCAGCGATGTCCAGCCCATCAGCTCCTGCAGGTAGAGCGACACCAGAAACTGGAAGCCGAAGAACGAGCCGGCGAAGAACAAGGCACTGAGATTGGCGCGGACGAGCGAAGGCGAGCGCAGGATGCCGAGCCGCACCAGCGGCATTGCGACCTTCCGTTGGATGGCGATAAAGGCAATCCAGAGGATTGCGCTCGCGGCAAAGGCGGCAAGGGTCCACTCCAGGCCATGCTTGGGGTTTTCAAGCCGTGTCACGCCATAGGCAGCGGTCAGCATGGCGCCGGCGAGGATGACGGCCCCCAACATATCGAAGCGCTGGCTATGGTCTCTTTGATGGTCGTCGGCGACCAGGCGCGGCGTCAGGATGAAGATGAGGCTGGCAAGAATGACCGGCGCGAAAAACACCCACCGCCAGTCGATGGCGGAAAGCAGGCCACCGGCGACTAACCCCAGCGAAAAGCCTCCGGCAGCCGTGCCGGCGTAAATGAGGACTGCCTTGTTGCGCTGCGGCCCTTCCGGGAAGTTTGTCATGATCAGCGCCAGGCCGGCCGGCGTCATGAAGGCCGAGGCGATGCCGGTGACGAAGCGCGGCGTCAGCAACATCCAGCCTTCGGTGGCAAAGCCCCCGAGACCGGAGAAGGCGATGAACACGGCGAGCGCAGAGAGAAATACCCGCCGCTTGCCGAAATTGTCGGCCGCGCGGCCGCCGAGCAGCATGAAGCCGGCATAGCCGAGCACATAGGAGCTGACGACGGCACTGAGCGTCGTGGTCGAGAGGCCCAACTCGGCGCGGATTGCCGGCAAGGCCACATTCAGCATAGCGACATCGATGCCTTCGAGGAAAATCGCTCCGCACAGGACGAGCAGGGCGCCTCTCGCCCCGGCGCTCATCGGCGCTTGCGAAGTCGAGGTGTGAGATAGGGTCGACATGGGTGTATGCCCTCACGTTTGATGGTTCGGTATGGAAATGGCAGGTCAATTACTAGGATGCCTGTCAGTTACTTCTTGTAACCATGATTGAGGTAAGGCATATTCCGAACCCATGGAAGAAGGCACTTCAAACTCACCGAGTGATTGCAGCAGCACCGACGAGGGCTACGACATTCTCCAATGGGATCAGCGCGAGGGCTGTGAAGTCCGGCAGATCCTCGACAGGATCGCCGACAAGTGGTCGCTGCTGGTCATTGCCCTGCTTGAAAAGCGCACGCTGCGGTTCACGGAATTGAAGCGGAGCATCGATGGCGTCAGCCAGCGGATGCTGACCAATACGCTGCGCCATCTGGAGCGTGATGGCATTGTCGAACGCACCGTGTTCCCGGTGGTGCCGCCACGCGTCGAATACAGGCTGACATCTCTCGGCTGCACCTTGCACGAAACGATCCAGTCGCTGGTCAACTGGACGGAAAACAATCAGCGGGAAATCATTGAGGCTCGCATCCGCTATGACGCGCGGGAACGGGATCGCTGACCGGATTTCCGCGCGCCGCGGTGGGCTTCAAGTCCCACATGCCTGGCCCGGATGCCTTCCTGTCGTGTGATTGGACGACACGGCTGCGACCGTTTGAGTTTTCAAGCGGTAAACTCATGCCCCGCTGACCGAAATACAAGGCATTCCATAGTGATGTGACGCTAGCCGACTGGGGCCGACGTTATCTGTATAGAATTGCTTGGCCATAGCAAGTTTACTCGTTTCAATGCTCAAATGGTGTTGGAGATTCCATGACTTAACGCTGAGATATCTGGAGAATAGACCTCCATCTTTCTCGGAGGTTTCTCTGTTGGTGCTTCCACGTCGCAATCTTCGAATAGAATAGGGGCTATTTATTCGAAATCCGACACGCGATGGCGAGGCTGCTGGGAATTGGCCTGTGCTTAGGGGGCGCGCCGTGGAGCGTTGGTTGTTGATTTCCAATTGCAATACTTATGCGCTTGCGCGTTCGTTGCAGTTGTTGAGCGACAGTTTCGATCTTGATTGTGTGGATGTTTGGCAATTCAAGAGGGAAATGGCGGATTACGCCGAGAAGATTCCGAAATACGATAGGCTGATCATAAATCCCATAGCGGAGCTGATGGGATATGATTTTTCATCGGTGGAGAATCTGCACAAGATTCCGAACCTGGAGTTCGACGCCTACCACCCGGATTTTTGTTTCGCCTGCGCGCGCGGCGAACGTATCTACAAGCCTCTGGCCGCCAATCAGTCGATGATTATTCTCGCAGCCTTCCAGGCGGGGTTGAGCGTCGAGAAGACGCGAAGGCTGTTTCGTCGCGACATATATGAACAAAGCGGCTTCTTCTCGCGCTGGGAGCCGGCGAGAGACAGACTCATCTCCACTTTCGCTGTCTTCGGGATGGATATGACGAACCCCTTCAGGCGCTGGACGCGCGGCGAGAGTTTCATGCATAGCCTGGCGCATCCCAAGGCCCACCCTATCCTCGATGTCGCTCGCACATTTCTCAGGAATCGCGGCATCGAGACAAACAAGACGGATCTGGTGCCGTTCGACACAATCGTGAATGGGGTCTGTCTTCCGGTATACCCCGAAATAGGCGAATTGTTCGGGGTTCGTGGCTCCTACATGTTTAAGGTTTTCGGCGAGTACAAGCTCATCTCGCTGGAGAAACTCATTGAGCTCAGTTTCGAAGCTTACTCGGACTATGGGGCGGATGAGATCACGGTCGAGCCGGGCTATCTCACGCGTTTCAACCGCGTAAAACAGGCGATAGCGGAGGCAGATGCATGAGCAATCCATATTCCACGATCAATGACTATCAGTTGTGGCGTCGCTCCGTTGCACGCGTGGAAACGCATATGTTCGATCCGATCGTCAATCCGAGATTCAAGATCGACAGGCAAGTGAAAGTCGCAACGGCCGGGAGTTGTTTCGCGCAGCATATCTCGCGCCAGATTCAACGCATCGGCTTTCATTATTTCATTGCCGAGAAGGGCGAGCATTTGTCCGACGCGGAAAGATCCAAGCGAAATTTCGGCGTCTTCTCGGCGCGCTACGGGAATATCTATACGGCCCGGCAGCTGCTTCAGCTTTTCGATGAAGTCTTCGAAGGTCGTGAACCCGTGGAGAAAGCCTGGTTGCGCAAGGATGGAAGGTTCGTCGATCCTTACCGTCCGCAGATCGAGCCGGACGGGTATGAAAGCCCGGACGCCGTCGTCGAGGCGCGCCGTTCACATCTTGCGGCCGTGCGGTCGGTATTCCTCGATTCCGATGTTCTCGTCTTCACGCTGGGGCTGACGGAATCGTGGCGATCGAAGGCGGATGGATCCGTCTTTCCTCTTGCGCCCGGGGTGACCGCGGGATCGTTCGATCCTAACCGGTATGAATTCGTCAATTTCACCGTCGAAGAGGTCGACCGTCATCTGTCGCTGTTCCTGAAGAAATTGAAGGAGGTCAATCCTCGCGTAAAGGTGCTTCTCACCGTTTCCCCGGTGCCGCTGGTGGCGACCTACGAGAACCGGAACGTCCTGGTTTCGACGACCTATAGCAAAGCCGTGCTGCGCGTGGTGGCAGAGCAGATGCTCTCGCGTTTTGACTGGATCGACTATTTCCCGTCCTACGAGATCATCACCGGAAGCTATGCCGGCGGCCTCTACTATGAAGACGACTACCGTGAGGTGAACCATCTCGGTGTAGCGCATGTGATGCGGTGCTTCGTCAGGAACTACGTCTCGCAGCCCAGCAAGGAAGCCGAGCCCAAAGCCGTGATGCTGCCGCCGCCTCCCGAGACCGAGTATCAAACCGTTGTCTGCGACGA
The DNA here is from genome assembly GCF_000696095.1 of Rhizobium rhizogenes NBRC 13257. GTDB lineage: Bacteria > Pseudomonadota > Alphaproteobacteria > Rhizobiales > Rhizobiaceae > Rhizobium > Rhizobium rhizogenes. Next base: position 387,382 of record NZ_BAYX01000008.1, read on the forward strand.
ACGAGAGATCGAGATGCTGCGCCCCTGACGCCGCCCAAACCGGTAGCCGGCTTACGGGGGATGTTTAGAGGCATATGGATATCATTGGGAGCCTGCCGTGGAAGCATGGTTGATTATTTCGAATGCCCAGACGTTCGGCCTTGCAAACTCCATGAGGTTGCTGACCAATGATGTGAAGATCGATCACGTCGATGTCTGGACGCTTCGGGCAAGCCTGGATCATTTCGTCCAGACTATTCCCACATATGACCGGATCGTGATCCATCCCCAGATCGAGCATGGATATTATGATTTCTCCTCGGTGGAAAAGCTGAGCCGAATTCCGTCCATACAATTTGATGCCTACCATCCGGACATCTGTTTTGTCGGCGCGAGAGGGCAGCTCATCAACGGTCCGATGGGCGCCTATCACTCCATGATCGCGCTGGCGGCCTTTCGAGCGGGATTGAGCGCCGAGAGAACGCGAGCCTTGTTTCGGCGCGATATATTCGAGCGAAGCGGATTCTTTTCCCGCTGGGAGAGCGAGCGGAAGCAGCTGCTGGAAAGCTTTGCCGCGCATGGGCTGGATATATCGGAGTCGTTTAGAGCCTGGTCGCGGCGCGAGAGCTTCATGTATGGCATAGATCACTCCAAGGCTCGCCCCATCCGCGATATCGCGCGCGTCTTCCTGCGACAGTGCGGCATCGAAACAAACCAGACCGATATCGTGCCCGCTGACGTCATCATGGCTGGGTGTTGTTTTCCGGTATATCCGGAGGTGGCTGAGGTTTTGGGAGTCGAGGGCTCCTATATGTTCAAGCCGCATCAGGACTATAGGCTCATTTCGTTGGAGAAGTTTATCGAGCAAAGCTTCGCCTTGTATGGGAAATACTCTCCCGAGGAGATCCTGCCGGGTCCTCTTTTCACTGAGCGCTACGATCGCGTCAGATCCATTGTGGCAGAAGAAAATCTACAGTGATTTCAACGTTGCGGCCTGGCACCCTCTCCGTGGTCCGCTCTTAGCGGAAGCTCTGGCAGAAACAACAGCGCAATCAGTGCCAGTGCCACGATGACGGTTCCGGTGGCGAAGGTCATGGCGATGGCGTGGCGGTAGAGCGCGATCGCCGCGGCATGGGCTTCCGGCGAAGCGGTGGCGAGCTGCTTCAGGCCGCTTTCGGTCAGCGACGACATGTCCAGGCTGCCGGACGCGCCAGTCGCCTGTTGCACGCGATAGGCAAGGATCGCGCCGGAGCCGGTGACGCCGATGAGGCCGCCGAGCGAGCGGAAGAAGGCAAGCGTCGCCGTGCCGACACCGCGATGGGCGAGGGGCAGGGCGTTCTGTACCGCGATCGTCATCGTCGGCATCACCAGCCCAAGCCCCAGGCCGAGCGCAAAGATCGAGGGTTCGATGACGGCGAATCCCAGGCTCTCGGCGGCGGCCAAGGTGAGCACGGCGAAGGCCGTGGTTGCAAGGCCGAGGCCAAAAAGCTGGGCCGGCTTGTAGCGGCCGGAGCGTTGTAGAAGCACACGTCCGTTGAACATCGAGGAGATGACGAAGCCGACCATCAGCGGTCCGGTCAGCAGGCCGGATTGCGAGGGACTGACACCCATGACCATCTGGAAGAACAGCGGAAAGAACAGGCTCGCGCCGAGCATGCCCATGAAGGTCAGGGCGAGCACAAGGCAGGCAATGACGAACAGGCGGTTGCGGAAGAGATCGGGTGGCAGAACCGGCTCCGATTCGCGGCGGACATGGAAGACAAAGAGGACGGTGAGGATGAGGGAGGCCGCCGACAGGCCGATGATCTCAGGTGAATTCCAGGGCCATTCGTTGCCGCCAAGCGCAAGTACCAGCAGGAGGCCGGTGGTGCAGGCGGTCAAGAGTGCCGCGCCGAGATAGTCGATGCGGCGGCTGCGCGCCTGATGTGGCCGCTTCATGGCGCGGCCGATCATGACAAGGGCGACCGCGCCGATCGGCAGGTTGACGTAAAAGATCCAGTGCCACGAAAGCAGATCGGTGATGACACCGCCGACGACCGGGCCGATGACGCTGCAGACGGCAAAGACGGCGGCGATCGAGCCCTGGCTGCGGCCACGCCTGGCCGGCGGCACCAGGTCGCCGATGATGATCTGCGCAAGCGGCATCAACCCGCCGGCGCCAATGCCCTGAATGGCGCGGAAGATAATGAGCTGCAGCAGCGTCTGCGCCATGCCGCTCAGAATGGAGCCGAGAAGGAAGATCAGGATTGCCGCGTAGATCATCGGCTTGCGGCCATATTGGTCGCTGAGTTTGCCGTAGAGCGGCATGGTGCTGGTCGAGGCCAGCACATAGGCGCTGACCACCCAGGACAGATGCGTCACGCCGCCGAGATCGCTGACGATGCGCGGCAGAGCTGTGGCGACGATACTCTGGTCGATGGCGGCGAGGCCGAGCACGATCATCAGGCCGAGGATGACGGCGCGGATTTCGCGGCGGTCGGGCGGGCCGCTTTCGCTCAGTGTCGGTTGCGGGGCGGCTTGCTGATTCCGGGCGGTCATTGTCCGATGGCTCCGAGTGGGCCGATCGCTGCGCGAATGGCGGCGCGCGCTTCGGGCGACAGTTTTGCGAGTTCGGAGGCGAGCCAGTCGGTCCGCCTTTGCTTGATGCTCTTGATCAGGGTCCACCCCTTGTCCGTGGCGATCAGGCCGTTGCGTCGCCGGTCTTGCGGATCGGGCGCGGCGCGGGCGACAAGGCCCTCGCGTTCCATGGCCTTGATATGCCCCGATATTGTCGGCCCACGCAATTTTTCCTGCCGGGCCAGCTCGGCGACGCCGATGCCCGGTTGCCGGATGATCCCGACGAGAAGAAGCGCCTGCAGCGGCGAGATGCCGGTGTCGCCGGTCTCGCGTTTTAGCTGGCGATGGAGGCGATGCAGGGCCGGGCGCAGCGCTTCGGCCAGTGCCATAGCCTCTTCAATATCGTTGGCGTGCCCGGTTTCATACATGCGTTCAGATCCTATAAATAGGTAGGCTTCCTATCTATATAGATATTACGCTGTTCAAGTTTGCGCAAGCGGTCGAATCCTCGGGAACCTTTTTCAATCATTGCGCGTTTTCTGATGTCGTTGGGACTTGAGAGGAGAATGACCGTGAGGAGATTATTGTCGGCGGTGTCAGCCACCGCCTTGAGTGTTTTGCTTGCCGTTTCGTCCATCAATCCAGTCGCTGCGGGGCCAATCCAACCCCTGCCGCAGCCACTGGCCTTGCAGACGAACGGGGCCTTGCAGACGACCGGCCAGGCCAATGGCGTGACCGAGGTGCAATATCGTCATCACCGACCGCACTATCGTCCGCATTACCGGCCCCATCATCGGCCGTATTATCGCCCTGGCTATCATCATCGCCCGGGCTATTGGCAGGGCCATCGCGGCTATCGTTACGCGCGCCCCGGCTATCGCCGTTACAATGATGGCTGGTGGTATCCGATGGCGGCCTTCACCGCGGGCGCGATCGTCGGTGGCGCGGTGGCTCGCCCATCGCATGGAAGCGCGCATGTTCGCTGGTGCGCGAACCGGTATCGGTCGTATCGCGCCTCCGACAACACCTATCAGCCGACCAATGGTCCGCGCCGGCAATGCGTCGTGCGGTGATTTATGTGTGAATCCCTCTCCCCGCCTCGGCGGGGAGAGGGCGAATATCACGCTATAGCCGGCACCGGCATCTTCAATCCCGTCAACTGCTCCGATACTTCCCAAAGCCGCCGCCATATGGCGTTGTTCTGGGCGTAGGGCACGATCTTGGCACGGACTGGCGAGCCTTTCAGCTCGTAGAAACCATCAGGACCATACATGACACCGCCCTCGGCAATAGGCGAGGTGGCGGCGAACAATGTCGGCAGGGCGCCGCCCGCCGCCGAATGCGAGAGGATCGGCTCTATCGCCTTGCCAACCAGTTCAAGCCAGCCCGCCCTGTTCCGGCCCATGCGCGGGCCGGTGCTTTGCAGGCCGGTGATCGCGTAGCCGGGATGGGCCGCCGTGCTCGTGAGGTTCCAGCCCTCGGCCCGGGCGATCCGGTCGAGTTCGAGGCTGAACATCAATGTCGCCAGCTTTGACTGGCAATAGGCGCGCCATGCGCTGTAGCTCTCCTCCCAGTGCAGGTCGTCGAAATTGATCTTGCCGCTGCGGTGCGCCAGGCTGCTTACGGTGACGACGCGCGGGCTCTTTGCGGCAAGGAGCTTCGGCAATAGCCGCATGGTCAAGGCGAAGTGACCGATATAATTCGCGCCCATCTGCATCTCGAAGCCATCCTCCGTCTCATGCCGATCCGGAATGGCCATGATGCCGGCATTGTTGATGAGCAGGTCGATCCGGGGCGCGGATGCGGCGATGCGGGTGGCGGCGCGGGCGACGGAAACGAGGCTGGCGAGATCGAGTGGTTCGAAGGCAATGTCGGCGCCGGGCGCCGCGGCGCGGATCTCAGCCAGCACCTCGGCGCCTTTTCTTTCATTGCGCGACGCGATGATCACCCTGGCGCCGGCGCCTGCCAGCGCCTTGGCGGCTTCATAACCGATGCCGCTGGTGGCGCCGGTGATGACGGCCGTACGGCCGGTCTGCGAGGGAATGTCTTTCACGGTCCAGTCGGGCATTGCCAGTCTCCAAGGGGAAGAGTTTCGCTATTTCTGTATCGGATTAAATATTGCACTAAACGCAAAAATACAATAGTTAAAAAAATGCATTGATTATGAGGCGCCGTTATGGTTTTCATGCCGCTGATTTCAGCGGCGGGTTTGTTGCTGTGCCTTCGAATTGCCACGCTGCTCGTGGCGTGATCACGCCACAATTGGTGTTCTTGGTCACAGATGGGACTAACGGAATGACGACAAAGACGACATGCTCCGATTTCGTGCAGTTCTTCCGCTCCTGGGTGAGCGACCCCATGCGGGTTGCGGCGATTGCGCCATCCGGCGAACGACTGGCGCGGCTGATGACGCAGGAGATCGAACCGCTCGACGGCCCGGTCCTCGAACTCGGTCCCGGCACCGGCGTTTTCACGCGGGCATTGCTGGCGCGTGGCGTCTCCGAATGCGATTTGACCCTGATCGAGTTCGGCGAAGAGTTCGTCGCTCCGCTGCGCGGCCGTTTTCCGCAAGCGCGCGTGGTTCAGATGGATGCGGCGCAGCTCGGCCAATGCGGCCTGTTTGCTGACACGCCATTCGGCGCTGTTGTCAGCGGTCTGCCGCTGCTTTCTATGCCTCCGGAAAAGATCGCCGCGATCGTCGGCGGCGCTTTCGCGACGATGAAGCCCGGCGGCTCCTTCTATCAGTTCACCTACGGTCCGCGCTGTCCGGTGCCGCGGCTGATCCTCGATCGCCTCGGCCTGAAGGCGACGCGCGTCGGCGGCACTGTGCGCAACATTCCGCCGGCGGGCGTCTATCGCATATCGCGTGGAAAACCGCTGGAGCTCTCGATTGATGGCTCCGAATATCGTAGCACGAATGAGAATGCTGGAATCGCCGCCTATGCGGCTGAGGCCGGCGCGGCCGATATGGGGCGGCCGGAGGCAGGTGCATAACGGGGGACTTCATGACGGATGTTCAGGAGATCGATGGTGCCGTGAAGGAAGGCCGGCGCGAACGCAAGCGTCGCCAGACGCGTGAGCGCATCGAGGCGGCGGCGCTGGCCCTGTTTCTAGAACGTGGCTTTGACGGCACGACGATCGAGGACATCACCGAGGCTGCCGATGTCTCCAAACGCAGTTTCTTCGACTATTTCCCAAGCAAGGAAGAGGTGGTCTTCGCCTGGCAGGACAATTTCGCCGACGAACTGGCCGACGCCGTTGCCGCGCAGCCCAAGGACGCATCGATCGTCGCCGTCATCGAAGGCGCTTTGACGTCGGCACTGCTTGCCGCTATGGCCGATCCACAGAGCCTCGCTATCGGTGCTTTGATCCATGATACGCCGGTACTGAGCGCCCGCCATCAGTTGAAATATGCCAAGCTCGAGACGAAATTGACGGATGCGCTCTATGCGCGGTCCGGCGGCGGCGAGGGGGAATTGCTGCATCTGCGCCTGCTATCGGCGATCGTCGTCAGCGCTGTACGTATCGGCGGTGAGCGCTGGAACGAAAGACCGCAGGATCTGCCTTTGCAGGATTTTGCCCAGCGCTTGTTCGGGGAACTCTGGACGACGCTTGCCGATCTCGGTGCTCTGGTGCGCCAACGATCCTTGGATCGCTGATCTCAGGTGAAGGCGCCGGCTGTTTGTGGCGGTTCGACCTGCCGACGTTGGCGCAGGAAGTCGATCAGCGCCCTAAGCTTGGCCGGAACGCGGCGGCGGTCGGGGTAGTAAAGCGCAAGTCCCGTCAGTGACGGGCTCCAGTCGGAGAGGATTCGCACCAGCCGTCCGTCATCGAGAAAGCGATCGATATAACCGTTGATCATATAGGCGATGCCGATGCCGTCCAGAGCAGCCTGGGTTAGCGCGGCGGAATCGTTGAGGATCAGCCGGCCGTTGACCGCAAGCTCGATCTTCTCGCCGTCCTTTTCGAATTCCCAGCGTTCGATCTGTCCGCTGGAGGAATGGCGGAAGCTGATACAATTGTGGTGGAGCAGATCGCGCGGATGTCTAGGGATGCCGTATCGGCCAAGATAGCCGGGCGCTGCGATAATATGGGCCGAGATAGCCGGCCCGATCTTCACCGTCACCATGTCGCGTTGCACGAGGTCGCCGAAGCGGACGCCGGCGTCGAACCCTTGGCCGACGATATCGACCAGCGATCCCTCGATGCGTACCTCCAGCTCGATGTCCGGATAGGTGTCGAGGAAATCGCGCAGGATCGGTTGAAGCGCGATCATGTAACCGGCACGCGCCACGTTGATGCGCAGCAGTCCGGCGGGCTTGTCGACAGCTTCGCCAAGCTCCTGAGCGGCGGCCGTCAGGTCGTGCACGGCGGGAACGACGCGCTCGAGATAGCGCAAGCCCGCCTCGGTGAGGCTGACACTGCGGGTAGTGCGATTGAAGAGCGCCAGCCGCATCCGGCCCTCCAGCTTGCTGATCGACTGGCTGACTGCCGAGGGTGATACGCCAAGCCGCACGGCTGCGGCCGAGAAGCTCTTCTCCTCAGCGACGGTGACGAATGTCACCAGCCCGTCCAACATATCCTGACGCATCCATGCTCTCCGAACGACATTGTGCTTCGCCGAGATTAATCAGTTTTGCTAAAAAGGCCATCTGCAATTGATGAGATTATCGAAACTGTCGTCTCGGCCTATCCTGACCGCATTCAACAAGGAGACATCGCCATGTCCGATACAAAGTCCGATGCCAAGACGCTCTTTATCACCGGCGTTTCCACCGGCTTCGGCCGGGCTCTCGCGGAGGTTGCCCTTGCCGGCGGCCACAAGGTCGTCGGCACGCTGCGCCGCCAGGTGGATCGCGTCGAATTCGAGGCGCTGAAGCCTGGATCTGCTTTCGGCAAGCTGCTCGACGTTACCGATACTGCCGCTATCGCTCCCGTCGTCGCCGAGGTCGAAAAGGAGATCGGCGCCATCGATGTTCTCGTCAACAATGCCGGCTACGGCCATGAGGGCTTGCTGGAGGAATCGACGATCGATGACTTGCGCCGCCAGTTCGAGGTCAACGTCTTCGGTCCCGTGGCCCTCATCCAGGCCGTACTGCCCTATATGCGCAAGCGCCGCGCCGGTCATATCCTCAACATCACGTCGATGGGCGGCATTGTCACCTTTCCCGGACTTTCCGTCTATCACGGCAGCAAGTTCGCGCTGGAGGGGATTTCCGAAAGTCTCGGCAAGGAGGTCAAAAGCCTTGGGATCCATGTGACGGCCGTCGAGCCCGGCGGTTTCCGTACCGATTGGGCCGGTCGCTCGATGGTGCGCGCTGAGCGCTCGATTTCGGATTACGACGAAATCTTCGAGCCGTGGCGCCAGCGCCGCCTCGAACGCAGCGGTAAGCAGCCCGGTGATCCGAAGAAGGCGGCACACGTTATGCTGCAGCTTATTGCATCGGAAAACCCGCCGACCCATCTTCTGTTAGGCCGCGACGCCATTAGCCTCGTTCGCGAAAAGCTCGGCCTGCTCAAGACCGAGTTCGACGCCTGGGAACAAGTCTCGGCTTCCACGGATTTCGAATAAGTTCAACGATATTATAGGCCAAGTGCAAGGGACCAAAAGCATGTCAGATTTGAACGCAGCCAAGTCCGGTCAATTCAAGATCGACGGCGATCTCACCGTCAATCGTCTCGGTTTCGGCGCCATGCGCGTTACCGGCTACGGCATATGGGGCGAGCCGGATGATCACGCTGAATCCATCCGCACCCTCAAGCGCCTGCCGGAACTCGGCATCGATTTCATCGACACAGCCGATTCCTACGGTCCGGACGTCTCCGAGCGCCTGATCAAGGAAGCGCTCTATCCCTACGACAAGAAGGTGGTTGTCGCCACCAAGGGCGGCCTGACGCGGACCGGCCCCGGAGAATGGATTCCTGTGGGGCGTCCGGAATATCTCATCCAGCAGGCGCATAAGAGCCTGCGCAATCTCGGCCTCGAGCAGATCGATCTTTGGCAGCTTCACCGCATCGATCCCAAGGTGCCGGCCGCCGAACAGTTCGACGCCATCAAGTCGCTGTTGGACGCCAAGATCATTCGCCATGCGGGCCTTAGCGAAGTATCGGTTGCCGATATCGACGCCGCCTCGAAATATTTCAAGGTCGCGACGGTGCAGAACCGCTACAATCTGATCGACCGCACCAGCGAAGACGTGCTCGACTATTGCGAAAAGCACACTATCGGCTTCATCCCCTGGTTCCCGCTGGCATCGGGTGAACTCGCCAAGGAAGGCTCGCTGCTTGACACCATCGCCAAGAAGCACGGAGCTGCCCCGAGCCAGATCGCGCTTGCCTGGGTTCTGAAGCGCAGCCCGGTGATGCTGCCGATCCCTGGCACCTCGAAGGTCAAGCATCTCGAGGAGAATACGGCCGCCGTCAACATCACCCTGTCGGATGAAGAGTTTGCGGCGCTGGATGCCGAAGGCAAGAAGGCATTTGCCGCCGCTTGAGCCGCCTGTCGCGAGGACGCGGTCACGCTTGACGACCGCGTCCCGAAAGTGAGGGATCACGATTATGTGAATCACCTCTTTCAACATTTTGCGGCTGTAAAATAGGCGGATGAATGCTGGAAATACCCGAGATATGCGGTATTTTAGGTGGTTGCTATTAAAAGCATTGCGTTTCTTGCATTGCTGCATTGCGGAAGATTGCCTGTTCATCTCGGTCCCGCGATTATATCTCTCCTCTCGAAGGCAGCGCATCTCCTCCTCCCAGCGCTCCTTCATCGATTGGCAACTCTCCTCCTCCCTGTTGCCAATCCGGATCAAGAGCCCGATGCATCCTCCTCCCGCATCGGGCTCTTTTTATTTTCCATGCTTTCGCAAGCGTCCCCCCGACGGTTTCGGCAACCGTTGCTTCTTTGCCTCGCTGTTATGAATTAGCACTGGTTCATATGGGTCGGAACCGCGAAGGCGGCTTGCACCATCATCCCTCATGCGTAGAGTGGCGGCCACGTTGGACTTGCGACGATGAGGTTGGGTGTAATGCAGCGTATGGAAGATGCCGGCCAATGGGGAAGGACAATCTTCCGGGCTATCGCCGTTGTCGCAGCACTCTCTTTGACGGCCTGTGGCCGCCCGGTCGGCGTCATGCAGCCGATCGCGGAAAATGTGCCAGGTACCACTAAAGTCGAGCTGATGGTCGCCACCACCCGACTGCCGGACAAGGATCCGGCGATCCTGTTTTCCGGCGAGCGCGGCACGGGGCTGAAGGTGGACGCCGTCAGCATCTCGATCCCGCCGGAAGCCAATCGCAAGGTCGGACAGGTGCAATGGCCGAGCAGGCTGCCCGGCGATCCCCTGAAGAATTTCGTCACCACCGCCGTCCGACCGCTGCCGACCGAAGCCGACGTTCACTCCTGGCTGCGCCCGCATCTGCCGAAGAACAAGCGGGTCCTGATCTTCGTGCATGGCTTCAACAATACCTACGAGGACGCCGTCTACCGCTTCGCCCAGATCGTCCATGATTCCCATGCCGATGTCGCGCCGGTCGTTTTCACCTGGCCGTCGCGCGCCAGCATTTTTGATTACGCCTACGACAAGGAAAGCACCAACTATTCCCGCGATGCGCTGGAAGAGATGCTGCACCGCGCCGCTTCCGATCCTGCTGTCGGCGATATCACGGTCATGGCCCATTCCATGGGCACCTGGCTTGCCGTTGAAGCTCTCCGGCAGATGGCCATCCGCGACGGCCGCGTCGCGCCGAAGATCACCAACGTCATTCTTGCCTCTCCCGACCTCGACGTCGATGTTTTCGGTCAGCAATTCGCCGCCCTCGGCAAGGACAAGCCGCATTTCACCCTATTCGTCTCGCGTGATGACCGGGCGCTGTCGCTGTCGCGCCGTATTTCCGGCAATGTCGATCGCCTCGGCCAGATCGACCCAACCGTCGAACCCTATCGCAGCGAGTTGGAAAAACAGGGCATCACCGTGCTCGATCTCACCAAGCTCAAGACCGGCGATGGGCTGAACCATGGCAAATTCGCCGAAAGCCCGGAAGTGGTGCGACTGATTGGTGACCGGCTGATCGCCGGGCAGACCATCACCGATTCCGATGTCGGCATTGGCGATGCGGTCGGCGCCGTTGCCCTCGGTGCGGCACAGACGGTCGGCAGTGCGGCGAGCGCCGCCGTCAGCGCGCCGATCGCCATCTTCGATCCGCGCACCCGCCGGAACTATGGCGAGCAGCTGCGGCGTGTCGGCGCATCCGCCGGCAACACCGTCGGTTCCGTTGGCGACAGCGTGACAACGACGAGCAGCAATGTCGGCGCGGCGCTCAACCAATAGGTCGCGCCCGCAGCACTTCCGAAAAACATCATAGCCACCTCTCGTGATCTGATATATCACAGAGTCGTGCCTTATCGCATGTTGCGGTGCTCTGCGGACGGACTTTGGGAATGGACGAAAACAAGCGTACGGTCGTCGTTGTCGGCGCCGGGATCATCGGCGCGGCGATCGCCTTCGAATTACAACGGCGCGGTCGGCAGGTGACGCTTGTCGACAAGGACGAACCGGGCGAGGGCGCCTCCTTCGGCAATATGGCGAGCATCGCGCTCGATTTCGCCGCTGGTTCCGGCCCGTCCACCTGGGCAAAAATTCCCCGCTGGCTGCTGGACCCGGAAGGCCCGGTCTGGCTGAGACCTTCCTACGCCCCCAAAATGCTGCCCTGGTTCCTGCGCTTCATTGCGGCCGGTCGTCCGTCGCGATTGAGAGAGATCGAGGATGCCGGCATGAGCCTGTCGCGCTATGCTCTCGGTGATTTCAGGGCGATGCTCGATACACTCGACGCGCCGGATCTGATGACGGAGGAGGGATGTCTCGCCATCTACGAGACCGAATCCGAATTCGCCGGTGACCGTGCCCATATTGAGCTGCTGCGGCGTTACGGTCTGGAACACAAAATTCTCTCCGGCGCGGAAATCCGCGATTACGAACCGGCACTGTCGCCCGATATCGCCAAGGCGGTGCTGCTGCCGGACAACAAGTCGATCCGCGATCCCTATCAGCTCGTCCTCAAGCTGGTGGAGGCTGCAAGGGCTCTCGGCACCACCTTTGCCTCCGGTACTGTGAGAACCGTCGAGCGACAGGCAAAGGGCGTCGTGACGGTGCTTTTCGAGGATGGGCGGCGGCTGGAGGCCAATGATGTCGTGCTTGCCGCCGGCGTCCGTACGCGGTTTATTGCTTCGGCACTTGGCGAGCCGATACCGCTCGAGACCGAGCGCGGCTATCACACGCAGATCATGAAGCCCGGCATCGCCATGCGCTATTCGATCATCTGGCCGCATCGCGCCTTCATGGTGACACCGACGGCCGGCGGCATCCGCGTTGGCGGCAATGTCGAGCTGGCCGGCCTCGATGCGCGCCCGGATTTTCGCCGCCCGCGCGTCCTTGTCCGCCACGCCCAGCGGGCACTGCCCGGCCTGCAGGTGGAAGACGCCAAGGACTGGATGGGCCATCGCCCTGCGCTGCCCGACACGATCCCGATCATTTCGCCGTCATCGCGTGTGTCCGGCGTCTGGTACGCCACCGGCCATGGCCATCTGGGGCTCACCTTTTCGGCGACGACAGCGCGGCTGATGGCCGATATGATGACCGGCATGACACCTGAGGTCGACATGACCCCGTTCCGTATCAATCGCTACTAGGAGGAAACAAATGTCCGAAACCGAAAAGCCCGTCGCGCTGATCACCGGCGGCGGCCGTGGAATGGGCGAGGCAATCGCTCGTGAACTTGCAGCCGGCGGCTATCGCCTGGCGCTGATGTCGCCCTCGGAAAGCTGCGAAAAATTGGCGGCTGAACTTGGTGGCGTCGCCTCGCGCGGCGTCGCCGAAAAGGCCGAGGATATCCAGGCGATCTTCGATCTGACGATGAAGAGCTATGGCCGCATCGATGCCGTGGTCAACCATACCGGCCATCCGCCGAAGGGCGATCTGCTCGATATCACCGACGAGAACTGGACGCTCGGCTCCGACATGATGATCCTGTCGCTGGTGCGCATGGCGCGGCTGGTGACGCCGGTCATGCAGAAGCAGGGCAAGGGCGCCTTCGTCAACATCACCACCTTCGCGGCTTATGAGCCGACGCTGGTCTTCCCGGTCTCCTGCACCTATCGCGCCGCCGCGGGGGCCTTCACCAAGCTCTATTCGGATCGTTATGCGGCCGACAATATCCGCATGAACTGCATCCTGCCCGGCTATATCGACAGCCTCAACCACAAGCCGGAAACCGCCGACAAGGTGCCGATGAAGCGCATCGGCCTGATGAGCGAGATCGCCAAGACGGCGGCCTTCCTGCTCTCCGACGGCGCCGGCTATATCACCGGCCAGAATATCCGCGTCGACGGCGGCGTCACCCGTCACGTCTGATTGGAGTTACCGAGATGAGATGGAAGCGCACGATCCAGTTGCTGGATGTCCATTGCGAGGGTGAAATCGGCAGGGTCGCCATCGGCGGCGTGCCGAAGATCCCTGGCAATACGGTCGCCGAGCAATTGCACTGGCTGAACACCGATCCGAAAGGCGAGGAACTGCGCCGCTTCCTGGTGCTGGAGCCGCGCGGCGCACCGATCGGCTCGGTCAACCTGCTGCTGCCGGCCAGGCATCCTGATGCCGACGCCGCTTTCATCATCCTGCAGCCGGATCAGGCGCATGCGAGCTCCGGCTCCAACTCCATCTGCGTGACCACGGCACTGCTCGAATCCGGCATCGTCGAGATGAAGGAGCCGGAAACGGTGGTGACGCTCGAGACCGCCGCCGGTCTGGTGCGCGCGACCGCCACCTGCCGCGACGGCCGCTGCGAGAAGGTCCGCCTTACCATGGTGCCGTCCTTCGTGCATGAGCTGGATGTCGGGATCGATACGCCGCAATGGGGCAGGATCAAGCTAGATCTCTGCTATGGCGGCATCTTCTATGCGCTGGTCGATGTCGGCCAGATCGGCCTGACGATCGGAAAGGCGAATGCCGCATCGCTGGTCCAGGCGGGCATGGTCCTCAAGGAGCTGATCAACCGCACAGTCCCGGTCGTCCATCCGGAAATTCCGGCGATCTCCGGCGTCGCCTATGTGATGTTCCGCGATATCGATGCCGATGGTGCGATCCGAACCTGCACGACCATGTGGCCCGGCCGTGCCGATCGCTCGCCCTGCGGCACCGGCAATTCCGCCAATCTGGCGACGCTGCATGCGCGCGGCAAGGCCAGGGTCGGCGATGTCTTCAAATCCCGCTCGATCATCGGCTCGGAATTCGAGGTCGGCCTGCAGGCGGAGACCGAAGTCGCCGGCAAACCCGCCATCATCCCCACCATCACCGGCCGCGGTTTCACCTTCGGTCTCAGCCAGGTGGCGCTCGATCCGTTCGATCCGATGGCGAATGGCTTTGCGTTGACGGATGTCTGGGGGCCGTTGGCAGGAGAGATCTAAAAACTATCCCGGATAAATCACGCCCTTGCGCAGAATGATGTTTCCATAAAGCCTCGGTTCGCTGGTCTGCACCAGCGCGTGCGTCTGCTTCACCCGCTCGTAGAAATCCGCCGGCAGCAGCGGCACGACCTTGATGTCGGGGACATGCCGGGCGCAGACCTCGATCATCTCCGCGTGCACCGGATCGATGGCATCGCGGTCCTGCCTGACCGTCGCGCGGAAGATCGCCTGCGGTACGAAATCGTCGATCGGCAGGACGCTGAGCACGGCGTCGAGCACGCGGACGACGCCGTGACCGTCGAGACGGATAAGGCGGCGGGCGTGTTCGAGACCGGGATAATTGCCGTCGACGAGGGCGATTTCGTCGCCATGGCCCATGGCGCGCAACGTCGCCAACAGCTCGGGGCTCAATAGCGGGTCAATGCCCTTCAGCATGCTCTATCTCCTTGAAGAGGATGTTTTGATCGATGAGGTAGCGTGCGAAGATCGGCAGGCTGGCGCCGCCGATGGCGCGCGCCTGCGGCCCCACCATACCTTCGATGATTTCGGGCATGACGACGCCCTGCAGGTCGAGCTCGGCGGCTTCCTTGATGGTGGCGCGCACGACCCGTTCGCGCACCCAGTTTGGAAAACCGCCATCGATGACGGCGGCGCTGAAATCGATGACCGAGGCGGCGGCAACGATTGCCTGCGCCAACGCCTTGGCCGTCTCCTGGATCCAGATTTCCAGCGGTTCGCCGAAATCGATCCAATTGTCCGCCGAATACCAGAGCGGCTGTGGATCGAAGCCGTGATCGCGCAGCAGATTTTCCAGTACGAAGATCGAGGCGATCTCGAGCAGCTGAAGGGTTTCGCCGTTGCGCCCGCGTACGGGCAGGGGGCCGAGCGCCCCGGCGGTTCCGGTTCGTCCGACGAAGATAGACGAATTCAGTACGATGCCGCCGCCGAGGAAGGAGCCGATGAAAAAATAGACGAAATCAGGATAATGCGGGCCGACGCCGAAGACGAGCTCCGCTCCGCAGGCGCTGGTGGCGTCGTTCTGCAAATAGACGGGATAGGGCACGCGGGCGGCGATTTCTGCCTGCAGGTCGACACCGCGCCAGACCTCCATCGCGCCATCAGGCGCACCGACCTCCTCCGCCCAGTTCCAGAGCTCGAAGGGCGCCGCGATGCCAAGCCCGGCAAGCCTGCCGCGTTCCTCGGTGTTGAGGCGCGATTCGAGTTCCTGGATGCCCGAGGTGACAAAGGACAGGATGTCCTGCGGCAGCGGATAGGGATAGATCTGATGAAGCTGCATCCGGATCTGCCCGACGAAATCCATCAGCACGAGGTCGGCGCTGCGCCGGCCGATCTTGACGCCGAAGGAGAGCACCGCATCCGGATTGAGCCGCATCGGAATGGAAGGCTGCCCGACCCGCCCGCGTACCGGTTCGCCGCGCGACAGCAGCCCGTCCTTCTCCAGCGCCCGCATGATGACGGAGACGGTCTGCGCCGACAGGCCGCTGCGCCGGGCGATGTCGGCTTTCGACAAAGCGCCGTGGCGGCGCACGAGCGACAGCACCAGCCGTTCGTTATGCGCGCGGACGCGAACCTGATTCGCACCCCCGCTGGGGTCGAGAATCAAGGGTGATGTCGGCGTTTCCTCAGGATCTTGCGGGGGAGACATTGGCCCTCCTTCCATCATGGCCATGCCCTATTTTTCATCAAAATGCCACATCAGATTAATAATTCAATCGGATTTATTTATTGACAGGGCGAAATCTTTAGGGTCAGATATGTCTCGTCGGGGATGTGCGCATGGCCTTGGAGGCGGTCCAGCGGGAAGAAATCTAAACGGACATGGCACGTCTTGAAGCCGGACTCAGTGCGAGCCGGAGTGGCCGGGGGATCCCGGTTTTTCAAATCTTGGGAGGATTGAATGAAGAAATCTGTTATTTCCGCAGCACTCGCCGCTCTGGCGATCGGCGTCGCTTTTGCCGCGCCGGCCAAGGCTGCCGATGTTTCCGCCTGCCTGATCACCAAAACCGACACCAACCCCTTCTTCGTCAAGATGAAGGAAGGTGCGACCGCCAAGGCCAAGGAACTCGGCGTGACGCTGAAGTCCTATGCCGGCAAGATCGACGGTGACAGCGAAAGCCAGGTTGCCGCTATTGAAAGCTGCATCGCCAGCGGTGCCAAGGGCATTCTGATCACCGCTTCCGACACCAAGGGCATCGTTTCCTCGGTCAAGAAGGCACGCGACGCCGGCCTGCTGGTCATCGCGCTCGACACGCCTCTGGAGCCGGCTGACGCTGCCGACGCGACCTTCGCCACCGACAACCTTCTCGCCGGCAAGCTGATCGGCGAATGGGCCAACAAGACGCTCGGCGACAAGGCCAAGGACGCCAAGATCGGCTTCCTCGACCTGACGCCGTCGCAGCCTTCCGTCGACGTGCTGCGCGACCAGGGCTTCATGATCGGCTTCGGCATCGACCCGAAGGATCCGAACAAGATCGGCGACGAAACCGATCCGCGCATCGTCGGCCATGACGTTACCAACGGCAACGAGGAAGGTGGCCGCAAGGCCATGGAAAACCTCCTGCAGAAGGATTCGAGCATCAACGTCATCCACACGATCAACGAACCGGCCGCTGTCGGCGCCTATCAGGCTCTGAAGGCCGTCGGCTTGGAAAAGCAGGTTCTGATCGTGTCGGTTGACGGCGGTTGCCCGGGCGTCAAGTCTGTCAAGGAAGGCGTGATCGGCGCCACCTCGCAGCAATATCCGCTGATGATGGCAGCCCTCGGCGTCGAGGCGATCAAGAAGTTCGCCGATACCGGCGAAAAGCCGAAGCCGACCGAAGGCAAGTCCTTCTTCGACACCGGCGTCTCGCTGGTGACCGACAAGCCGGTTTCCGGCCTGAAGTCGATCGACACCAAGGAAGGCACGGCAAAGTGCTGGGGCTAAGCCTCATCCTGAATTTGGCATGATCCGACCCGAGAGCCGCTTCACATTTTTCGCTGAAGCGGTCCTTCGGTTCGCGGCCATGCCTTCCTGACATCAACGCCGGCCGGACCTCAGATCCGGCCGGTTTCAACACCCGGCGGTTTCCGCGTATAATTCGGCGCGGCAGCGGAGGAATACAATGACCGGAGCACAGGAATTCGAGCGTGTTCTCGACGGCAGCGACAAGAACGTTGCCTCGTTTGAGCACCAGGATGTCTCTCTTCTCAAACGCATGCAGCATTTCTTGCATTCGACGCCGGCCGCCGTGCCGTTGATCGTATTGGTGATGGCGATCATCATCTTTGGCTTTGCCATCGGCGGGCGCTTCTTCTCCGCCTACACCTTGACGCTGATCCTGCAGCAGATCGCCATCGTCGGCATTCTCGCTGCGGCGCAGACGCTGGTGATCCTGACCGCCGGCATCGATCTGTCGATCGGCGTGATCATGGTGATTTCCTCCGTCGTCATGGGCAATGTCGCCGTCACTTACGGCTTGCCGACGCCGGTCGCCATTATCGCCGGCATGGCTGCGGGCGGCCTTTGTGGATTGCTCAATGGTTTCCTCGTCGCCAACATGAAGCTGCCGCCGTTCATCGTGACGCTCGGCACCTGGAACATCGTCATGGCGACGAATTTCATCTATTCCGCCAATGAAACCATCCGCGACACCGACGTCGATGAAAAGGCGCCGCTCCTGCATCTCTTCGCGGTCAGCTTCCGGCTCGGCGGCGCGGTGCTGACCCTCGGCGTCATCGCCATGGTGCTGCTGGTGGTGGGCCTGTGGTACATTCTCAATCACACCGCCTGGGGCCGGCATGTCTATGCGGTCGGCGATGATCCGGAAGCGGCAAAGCTGTCGGGCATCCAGACCAAGAAGGTGCTGCTTGCCGTCTATGGCGTCTCGGGACTGATCGCGGCCTTCGCCGCCTGGGTTTCGATCGGCCGTAATGGCTCGGTCTCGCCGTCTTCGGCGGTGACGGACTTCAATCTTCAGGCAATTACTGCGACCGTGATCGGCGGCATCTCGCTCTTCGGCGGCCGTGGCTCGATCCTTGGTACGCTCTTCGGCGCCATGATCGTCGGCGTCGTTTCCATGGGCCTCAACATGCTCGGAGCCGATCCGCAGTGGAAGGTCCTCCTGACGGGTGTGCTGATTATCGGCGCCGTCGCGATCGATCAATGGATCAGAAAGGTATCGGCATGACCACGACTGGCGAACCCCTTCTCACCGCGCGTGGCCTCGTCAAGCGCTATGGACGCGTGACCGCGCTCGACAACGCCGATTTCGATCTCTATCCCGGCGAAATCCTAGCCGTCATCGGCGACAACGGCGCCGGAAAATCCTCGCTGATCAAGGCGATTTCCGGCGCGGTCACACCCGATGAAGGTGAGATCAAGCTGGAAGGCAAGGCTGTCCATTTCAGGTCGCCGATGGAAGCGCGCGAGGCCGGTATCGAAACGGTCTACCAGAACCTGGCATTGTCGCCGGCGCTCTCGATTGCGGACAACATGTTCCTCGGTCGCGAGATCCGCAAGCCAGGCGTCCTCGGCTCCGTGTTCCGCATGCTCGATCGGCCGGCAATGGAAAAGCGCGCCCGCGACAAGCTGACCGAACTCGGCCTGATGACCATCCAGAACATCAATCAGGCGGTGGAAACGCTCTCCGGCGGCCAGCGTCAGGGCGTGGCGGTGGCGCGTGCCGCCGCCTTTGGCTCCAAGGTCGTCATCATGGACGAGCCGACGGCGGCCCTCGGTGTCAAGGAAAGCCGCAAGGTGCTGGAGTTGATCCTCGACGTGCGCTCGCGCGGCTTGCCGATCGTGTTGATCTCGCACAATATGCCGCATGTCTTCGAGGTGGCGGATCGTATCCATATCCACCGTCTCGGACGCCGGCTGACCGTGATCAATCCGAAGGAATACACCATGTCCGATGCCGTCGCCTTCATGACCGGCGCCAAGGCGCCGCCGGAGACCGTCGCCGCATGAGTTCCACGCTCGAGGACATCGCCGGCGAGATCATCGCGCGCGCCGGCGATACAAGACGGTTCCTGGTGGCCATCGCAGGCCCGCCCGGCGCCGGCAAATCGACCTTGGCCGATAAGGTGGCCGAAGCACTGAGGGCCAAGGGCGAAAGCGCCGAGGTCCTGCCGATGGACGGTTTCCACATGGACAATGCCGTCCTGATCGAAAAGGGCCTGCTGAAGCGCAAGGGCGTGCCCGAAAGCTTTGACGTGCGCGCCTTTCTCGATATCGTCAAGGCGGTGCGGGCTGCCGATCAGGAGGTGCTGGTGCCGGTTTTCGACCGCTCGCGCGAGCTTGCCATCGCCTCGGCCCGCATCGTCTCGCCCGATCATCGCTTCATCGTCATCGAGGGCAATTACCTGCTTCTCAGCCAGGGCAAATGGGCGGAGCTGGAAGGCATGTTCGACTATTCGATCATGCTCGCGCCCCCCATGGAAGTCCTGGAGCAGCGGCTATGGGATCGCTGGAAGGGCTATGAACTCGACGACGAGGCCGCCCGCGAAAAGGTCTACGGCAACGATCTGCCCAATGGCCGCCTGATCCTGGAAAACCGTCGCCCCGCCGATGCCACCGTCGATATCGTTCAGGACTGAGCCCGGTATCATTTCCGTGGCATAGGCGATTGTTTTGCGATAGCGGTTGGTGCTATCGAAGCGCGACACCATGAGACCATCCAGAGGTTCGCGCCCATGCAAAAGCTCACCATCCGCCGCCCCGACGATTGGCATCTGCACCTGCGCGATGGCGCCATGCTGGAAGGCGTGATCGGCGATACCTCAAGGCATTTCGCCCGCGCCATCATCATGCCGAACCTGGTGCCGCCGGTCGTCACCACGGCCGATGCCACGGCCTATCGCGAGCGCATTCTGAAAGCGTTGCCGGCCGGTGATCGCTTCCAGCCGCTGATGACGCTTTATCTCACCGAGCACACCAATCCCGACGATGTCGAAGAGGGCAAGAAGAGCGGCCTCATCACCGCCGTCAAGCTCTATCCGGCGGGTGCGACGACCAACTCCCACGGCGGCGTGCGCAATCTCGATAAGGCAATGCCGACGCTGGAGCGCATGGCGAAGATCGGCCTGCCGCTTTGCGTCCATGGCGAAGTGACGACGCCGGAGGTGGATATTTTCGACCGCGAGGCCGTCTTTATCGAAACCGTGCTCGACCCGCTGCGCCAGCGCCTGCCGGAGCTGAAGGTCACCATGGAACATGTGACGACCTCTGATGGCATCGACTATATCAAGTCGGCCAAGGCCAATCTCGCCGGCTCAATTACCACCCATCACCTGATCATCAACCGCAACGCCATCCTCGTTGGCGGTATCCGGCCGCATTATTACTGCCTGCCGGTCGCCAAGCGCGAAAGCCATCGCCTGGCACTACGCGCGGCTGCGACGAGCGGCGACAGCAGGTTCTTTCTCGGTACGGATTCCGCCCCGCATGTCGATCCGCTGAAGGAATGCGCCTGCGGCTGCGCCGGCATCTATACCTCGATCAATACGATGAGCTGCCTGGCGCACGTCTTCGAACAGGACGGCGCGCTGGACAAGCTCGAGGCTTTCGCCTCGCTGAACGGCCCGGCCTGGTACGGGCTGGCGCCCAACGAGGAGCGGATCACGCTCATCCGCCGCGTGGAATCAGTGACCTTCCCCGAAAAGATCGAAACCGGAGCAGGCACCGTTACAGTGTTCGATCCGATGTTCCCGCTGCATTGGGACGTCGAAGGCTAAGCCTGCGACCCTCTAAAAGAGAGCCCGCACGAAGGCGCAGGACGCCAGCAGAGAGGCTGCCGTCCGCAGATGGTTCCATCTCGTCCAATCGCTGAGATAGGTTGCCCATAGCTCGGCTGCTTCAGCTGTGCGGCCATCGACCTTGTCCAGCGCGTCGTTTAGCGGGACATTGAAGACAATCGTCGAGACAAACGTGGTGACGATATAGAGCGCGGCGCCGGCAAGCATCAGGATGCTGACACCGCCTCGCCAATGCACGATCGCCATCACGGCGATGAACACCGAAAAAGCGAGGGTCAGCAGAAACACGACCATGAAGGGCGAGCGCAGGATCGTCGTGTTGATCGACTGCATGGCGGCGATACCCTGTTCGGCGGGGAGCCGGGCGAAGGCCTGCATGATGAAGGTCGAGAACGCAAAGAAAATACCGGCGATGAGGCCACTGCCGAGCGCAGCCGCGATAAGAGCGATATTCGTGATCGGCACCATGAAGCTCCTCCTCTTCAAAATGTGATGATTCTCTTATACCTGCGACCCACGTTTCGGAGAAGCCAGTGGCGGCGTAGCCGGGGATAAGGCCGCTGCCGAGAACGAACGCGTGCAAATCCCCCGAAGCTTCTGGAAACCGCCGCCGCTAGCTGCTATTGCCGCAGGGACGTCCCAGGAGCCAAGGAGACCCGCATGACCCAGATGACATTTTCCGACCGCGCCGTGATGGCCGAACTGGTGGCGAAGATGCTTTGGGAGATCAAGGCGGTGCACTTCAGCGCCGATAAGCCCTATAAGCTCGCTTCGGGCATGGCGAGCCCAGTCTATATCGATTGCCGCAAGCTCATTTCCTATCCGCGCGTCCGCTCGACGGTGATGGACTTCGCCGCCAGCCTCATTATGCGCGATGCCGGTTTCGAGCAGTTCGATTGCGTTGCCGGTGGCGAAACAGCAGGCATCCCCTTTGCCGCATTCCTCGCCGAGCGCCTGAACCTGCCGATGATCTATGTCCGCAAACAGCCGAAGGGCCATGGCCGCAATTCCCAGATCGAAGGCCATATGCCGGATGGTGCGCGCGTGCTGGTCATCGAGGACCTGACGACGGCCGGCGGCAGCATGTTCACCTTCATCGATGCCATCCGCGCTGCCGGCGGCATCGTCGATCACGGCATGGCGCTGTTTTACTACGGCATCTTCCCCGAGGCCGAGGCACGGTTTGCAAACGGCAAGGTTCGCCTGCACCATATCGCCACCTGGCGCAACGTGCTCGCCGTCGCCAAGGAACAGAAGCTGTTCGACGACAAGACGCTCGAGGAAGTGGAAGCTTTCCTCAATGCACCACTCGCCTGGTCCGGCCGCAACGGCGGCGTGGCGGAACTGGCAACAAAGTGACACTTTGCTTTTGCCAAGAATTTATCTAATCGATTTACGGAACTAGACCGATAGACGCGCTCTCCAGGAGGCCGGAATGATATTGTGCTGTGGCGAAGCTTTGATCGACATGTTGCCGCGGGAGACGACGCTGGGTGAAAAAGCCTTTGCGCCCTATGCCGGCGGCGCGATCTTCAACACCGCGATTGCGCTTGGCCGTCTCGGCGTGCCGACCGGTTTCTTCACCGGCATTGCCGACGACATGATGGGCGAGATCCTGCGGGAGACGCTTGGCGCCGCCAAGGTGGACTATAGCTATTGCGCCATCGCTCCCCGTCCGAGCACGATCGCTTTCGTCAAGCTGGTCAACGGCCAGGCGACCTATGCCTTCTACGACGAAGGCTCCGCCGGCCGGATGATCACCGAGGCCGATCTGCCGACGCTGGGCGATGATTGCGAGGCCCTGCATTTCGGCGCCATCAGCCTGATCCCCGATCCGTGCGGCGCGACCTATGAGGCGCTGATGAAGCGCGAATATCAAAGCCGGGTGATCTCGCTCGATCCGAACATCCGTCCCGGCTTCATCAAGGACAAGCAGGCGCATATGGGTCGCATTAGCCGCATGGCCGCCATGTCCGATATCCTGAAATTCTCCGATGAAGACCTGGAATGGTTCGGCATTGCCGGAAACCATGATGAACTCGCCGCTCATTGGCTGAACCAGGGCGCCAAGCTGGTGGTCGTCACCAAGGGCGCCGAGGGGGCGACAGGCTACACCAAGTCGCTAAAGGTCTCGGTTCCGAGCGAACGCGTTACCGTGGTCGACACGGTCGGCGCCGGCGATACCTTCGATGCTGGTATCCTCGCTTCGCTGAAGATGAATAATCTGCTGACCAAGGCGCAGGTCGCCACGCTGGACGAGAAAGCGTTGCGGGATGCGCTGGCGCTTGGCGCCAAGGCAGCGGCTGTGACGGTTTCCCGTGCGGGCGCCAATCCGCCTTGGGCGAGTGAGATTGGGCTTTAATCTTTCATCGACTTTGAAAGCTTGGAGGGGTCGTACCCCCCTCTGTCACTTCGTGACATCTCCCCCACAAGGGGGGAGATCGTTGGGAGTTTGCGGCATCCCCTTTAGGCGCCATAAGCTCAGTCTCAACAGATGCGATATTTGTTTGGTTCGAGAGCGCGCCACGCAGTACCGATCTCCCCCCTTGTGGGGGAGATGTCAGCGAAGCTGACAGAGGGGGGCAGCACTCTCCGCATACTCAGGCGGTGAGATGGAGCAGAACTATATCCGCCCCATCGCCCAAACCTTACTTCTCCAGCTTCGACAGCGCGGCGACCAATCCCTGCGTTGAGGAATCGTGACCGGCAGCGCTTTCCTTGCCTTCGACGACCGGCAGCAGGCCGGTTGCCAGCTCCTTGCCGAGTTCGACACCCCACTGGTCGAAAGAGTTGATGCGGAAGAGCACGCCTTCGACGAAGACGCGGTGTTCATAGAGCGCGATCAGGCGACCGAGGGCAAATGGCGTCAGCTTGTCGTAGACGAAGGTGATCGACGGGCGGTTGCCGGTGAAGACGCGGTGCGGCGCGATAAAGTCGGCCTTCTTGTCGTCCATACCCTTGGAGGTGAGCTGGGCCTTGGCTTCCTCGAAGGTGCGGCCCTTCATCAGCGCTTCCGACTGTGCCAGGCAGTTGGCGATCAGCAGCTCGTGCTGGTGACGCAGGTCCGGTTCGAAACCGTTGGCGGCGATCATGAATTCGGCCGGGATGATGCTCGTGCCCTGGTGGATGAGCTGGTAGAAGGCGTGCTGGCCGTTGGTGCCGGGCTCGCCCCAGACGACCGGGCCGGAATTGCCCTCGACCGGCGTGCCGTCGATGGTGACGCCCTTACCGTTCGATTCCATGTCGAGTTGCTGCAGATAGGCCGGGAAGCGCGACAGGCGCTGGTCGTAGGGCAGGATGGCGCGCGTCGTATAGCCGAGGACGTTGCGATGGTAGAAGCCGATGAGGCCGAGCAGCATCGGCAGGTTTTCCTTAAACGGCGCCTTGCGGAAATGGTTGTCCATCGCATGCGCGCCGTCGAGGAACTTGCCGAAGTTCTCCGGACCGACGGCGATCATCAGCGGCAGGCCGATGGCCGACCAGATCGAGTAGCGGCCGCCGACCCAATCCCAGAAGCCGAAGACGCGCGCGCTGTCGATGCCGAAGGCGGCGACCTTGTCGAGCGCCGTCGAAACGGCGGCAAAGTGATGCTGAACGGCAGCTTCGCCGAGCGCCTTGGCGATAAAGTTGCGCGCCGTCTGGGCGTTGGTCATCGTCTCGATGGTGGTGAAGGTCTTGGACGCGATGATGAACAGCGTCGTTTCCGGCGAGACCAGCTTGAGGATATCGGCGATATGGGCGCCGTCGATATTGGAGACGAAATGCGAGCGCGGGCCGTCATGGAAAGGCGCGAGCGCCAGTGTTGCCATGACCGGGCCGAGATCGGAGCCGCCAATGCCGATGTTGATGACGTCGGTGATCGGCTTGCCGGTGGCGCCCTTCAGCGTGCCGGAGCGAATGCCGTCGGCGAATTTGCCCATGGCGGCGAGCACGCCGTTGACATCCGGCATGACGTCCTTGCCATCGACGAGCACCGGGGTGTTGGAGCGGTTACGCAGGGCCGTGTGCAGAACGGCGCGGTCTTCGGTGAAGTTGATGGCAACGCCGGAGAACATCTCCTCGCGCTTGGCCGCGACGCCGCCGTCGGTCGCGAGCTTTTCGAGAAGCGTCAGGATCTCGTCGTTCACCGCGGTCTTCGAATAGTCCATCAGCAGGTCGTCGAACGAGGCGCTGAAGCGGGAGAAGCGTTTGGGGTCGGCGGCGAAGGCGGCGCGGATATCGGTGGCCTTGCTGGCCGCTGCGGTGCTCTTCAGTTGGTCGACGAGGGCGTTCATGGGGGCTCCTTGCGGTTCGCGCCGCTTGCCGTCTGAGGAGGGCAGGGCACTCTGGTGTTTGGTCGCGGAAACTATTCTTTATCTAGGGCGTAAATCAAGTTCACCTATCCGGCAAAACGAAAAAAGCCGCTCGCGGATGAAGGCGAACGGCTTTCCGAATGACATGAAATTATGTCAGCCGCGCAATTCCTTGCGCAGGATCTTGCCGACATTCGATTTCGGCAGTTCGGTGCGGAATTCAATGAAGCGCGGCCGCTTGTAGTTGGTGAGGTTGGCGGCGCAATGCGCCTTGACGTCGGCCTCGGTCAGCGCCGGGTCCTTCTTGACGACGAAGAGCTTGACGGCCTCGCCGGAATGCTCGTCCGGCACGCCGACCGCCGCTGCTTCTAGGATGCCCGGATGCATGGCGGCGACTTCCTCGATCTCGTTCGGATAGACGTTGAAGCCCGAGACCAGGATCATATCCTTCTTGCGGTCGACGATCTTGGTATAGCCGCGTTCATTCATGAAGCCCATGTCGCCGCTCCGGAAGAAGCCGTCCGGCGTCATTACCCTCGCGGTCTCAGCCGGCTGCTTCCAATAGCCGGCCATGACCTGCGGTCCCCGAATGCAGATTTCGCCGACCTCGCCGGGCGGCAGGGAATTGCCATTCTCGTCGCGAATGTCGAAATCGGTGCCGCTGAGCGGCAGGCCGATCGTGCCGGTAAAGTCCGAGCTGTCGAAGCGGTTGGCGCTGGCGACCGGCGATGTCTCCGAGAGGCCGTAGCCCTCGGTAATCCAGGCGCCCGTCATCTTCTGCCAGCGCTCGGCCACCGGCCGCTGCACCGCCATGCCACCCGCCAGCGTCCCGGTCTGTGACAGGTCGAGCTTGGGGAATTCCGGATTGTTCATCAGCGCGTTGAACAGCGTGTTGAGGCCGGGGAACATGTCGAACTTGTATTTGCCGAGCTCCTTGATGAAGGCCGGAATGTCGCGCGGATTGGCGATCAGCACATTATGCGCGCCGATCGATACGCCCATCAGCGAGTTCACCGTCAGCGCGAAGATATGGTAGAGCGGCAGCGCGCAGACGAAGTTCAACTGCTCGGGCCGCTTCTTGGCAATGTAGGCGGTCGCCAGCCAAAGCTGCAATTGCAGTTGGTTGGCAAGCAGATTGGCGTGAGTGAGGATCGCGCCCTTGGCCACGCCGGTCGTGCCGCCGGTATATTGCAGGAAGGCGATATCGCTGTGCGTGAGTTCGGCCGGCTTCAGCGACAGTCGTGCGCCTGCTGCAAGCACGGCCGCAAAGCTATGATGGCCGGGGATGGACCAGGCTGGCACCAGCTTCTTCACCTTGCGCACGATGAAATTGACGATATGGCCCTTCAGCCCCAGCATGTCGCCGAGCGCGGTGACGACGACGTGGCGCACATCCGTATGCGTCAACACCTGCTCGACCGTGTGTGCGAAGTTTTCCAGCACAAAGATCGCCTTGGCGCCGCAATCGCGCAACTGGTGTTCGAGTTCGCGCGGCGTGTAGAGCGGATTGACGTTGACCACGACGAAGCCGGCGCGGAGGATGCCGTAGACGGCGATCGGGTTCTGCAGCACGTTCGGCATCATGACGGCGACGCGATCGCCCTTTTGCAGGCCGAGGCTTTGCAGCCAGGCACCGATCTTGCGCGTTTGAATGTCGAGATCGCGATAGGTGATCGACTTGCCCATGCTGGTGAAGGCCGGCCGGTCGGCATAGCGCGCGCAGCTTTCCTCCAGAAGTTCGGCGAGCGATGCATGCTCCAGTGGCGGCAAATCGGCCGGCACCATGTCGGGATAGGAGGTGAGCCAAATCTTGTTGACCACCGGTCCATCCGAAGGAGCGGAAACTGAATTCATGCGTACTTCCTCCCTGACGCATCCAACGCCCCACCGTCGGCGAACGGCGGCTTTCTAGCGTGTCACTGTCCGGCTGAAAAGTCTCCCGCTTTTCTCACCGTCACAGCCTTTCCTCTCACCCATAGGCTGAGAGCGACAACAAAAGTTATACTAACTTTGACGTAAACGTCAACAATCGCGAGGCGTTAATCCTTTTTTCACAATTTTTAAAAAAGGACTGGAACTTTTGCGGGAAGAGCGCGTTAATGGGCCGTGGGCGAAAACCCATCGGAGCATCGTGTCGCCTTGAAAAAAGGGCGGCGGATCGGACGCTCCAACATATGTGAAGCGTATCCAAAGGGAGGTGCGCGCATGCATAAAGAGAGTGCCGATACCATGAGCCGTGACCTCTACGTCAAGGATATGTCGATGCTGGTCGCCTGCGACCGGGTCGAGGGGTCCAAGGTGTTCGGTTCGGATGGCAAGCAGATCGGTCATATCGAGCGCCTGATGCTGGAAAAAAGCGATGGACGTATCGCGTTCATCATCTTGAGCTTCGGCGGCTTCTTCGGCATTGGTCAGGAACACTACCGGCTGCCGTGGGAAAAGCTGCGCTACGATGCCTATATCGATGGTTATCGCATTAACATGACCAAAAGCGACGTCGAGAAAGCCTGCCGTTTCCTGGGCAAGGACGATATCCTCGCCCACAAGGATCACGGCCATAAGAGCCACGACTATTTCGGCGTGCCGCCCTACTGGATGTAGGCTTCGAGATAGTCAGCCCGGACAGGCCCTGCTTGCGCGGGTTTTTTGGTATGTCTGGCCCTATTGAAATCGCCCGTGCCTTTGCACCACTTCGATCTTGTAACCATCGGGATCGGTGACGAAGAAGAACAGGCCGAAGAGTTTTCCATCGCGATTGAGTTCGGTGATCTTGCCGGGGTTTAGCCCAAGCGAGGAAAATAGGGCATGTTCGTCCCGCAGCTCGTCGACGGAAACGGCGAGATGGCCATAGCCCTCACCGAGCGGGTAGGGTTCGACCCGGCCTTGATTGACTGTCAGCTCCAGCTCGAAGCCGGTCTCGGCATTGCTCAGATAGATAAGCGTGAATGTCGGGAAGACGATGCGGTCGACGACCGCGAGCCCGAAGGCCTTGCCATAGAAATCGATCGAGCGCGCCTCGTCGAGAACACGGATCATCGAATGGATCATCTTGGCCATCGGCACCTCCATTGGTCATCTGAATATCGCACTAAAGCCAATGCCATCCGTTGTCGGGCAAGGCAAGCAGTGAGCCCATCGTATATCGTCATTCGAAAAGTCACTTCAGGGCTTCTGAATCTCGATTCATCTGCGTAGACTTCCGGGTATCTTGGCAACCGGCCCAACCGGCGGGCGTCGACGGAGGTTCCTGGGGAGGAAATCCATGTACTACGCAATCCTGGCCTATCATGAAGAAGGCGTTGTCGAATCCTGGAGCAAGGAGGAGGATGCGGCACTCATGACCGAACTGCTGGAGGTCAATGACCGCCTGGTGGCGGAGAAGTCGCTCGGACCGGCGGCACGCCTCGGTCCGCCCCAGGGTGCGGTCACCTTGCGAGGGAAGGGGGCGGGGCTGGTCATTGACGGCCCGTTCGCGGAAACCAAGGAGCAATTGCTGGGATTCTACGTGGTTGATTTTCCAACGCTCGATGCCGCGGTCGCGGCGGCGCGCGACTTGCGCCGCGTCAATCCGACCGCCGTCTATGAAATCAGGCCGATCTCGCTTTATCTGCCTGGAGCGACGCTGAGTTCGGGAGAGGGCGGTTAACAAGGCTCTGCGTATCGTCAGCCGCCGCGCGAAACGCCAATCGCCATTGCCTTTACTGCCCCTGCACACCGATCTTCCGCGTCACGGTATGCTCGATCAATTCCATGCCATCATAGATCAGCACCGCCATTAGACCGACGATCAGGCCGCCCTGCAGGATGAAGGCGGTGTTGTCGTTGATCAGGCCGGCGATGATGACTTCGCCCAGCCCCTTGGCAGCGACGGTCGAGCCGATTGTTGCGGTGCCGATATTGATGACGGTGGCGATCTTCAATCCTTCGATGATCAGCGGCAGGGCGAGCGGCAGCTCGACGCGAAACAGCCGCTGCCAACCGTTCATGCCCATGCCATCGGCGGCGTCGAGGACGGTGGCGGGCACCTGCTGCAGGCCGGCGACGGTATTCTCGAAGATCGGCAGCAACGCGTAGAGGAACAGCGCGATCAGCGTCGGCACCGCGCCAAAGCCGGTGGTGGAGATGGCAAGCGCCAGCACGGCGACGGGCGGAAAGGTTTGGCCGGCATTGGCGATCGCCCGCGACAGTGGCAGGAAGTCGGCGCCGCTCTTGCGAGTGACGAAGATGCCGCCGAGCACGGCGAGGATGCCGCTGGCCGCAATCGAGATCAGGATCAGCTCCATATGGCTGAGGGCGAGGGACGGCAGGCTGTTCTGCGTGTAGATCGGCGACGCGCCGAATTTGGTGAGCGGCGCCAGGATCGGGATCAGCCATTCCGGCCGAAACAGCAGGACCAGAAGCAGCGCCAGCGCCAGAAGGCGGAAGAGGTTGGTGGCGAGGAACCTCATGCCTTGCGACCCAGCTCGATCAGATGTTGCATCGAGATCGAGCCGACCAGCACCTTGCTGTCATCCTCGACGGCTGCCTCGTCGGCACCTTGCCAAATCATCTCAGCCAGCGCGTCGCGCAGGTTGAGCGTTTGCGGCAGGCTATAGCCGAGGCCGGGCCGTGGCGGCTGCATGCTTCCTTTCAGCGGCAGCAGCGACATCAGCTTCAGCGCCCGGTCGGAGGTGCCGGTCAATTGCTGCACGAAGGGATCGGCCGGCTCCGTCAGGATCTTTTCCGGCTCCGAACATTGCAAAAGCTTGCCGTTGCTCATGACCGCGATCTGGTCGCCGAGATGGAAGGCTTCGTCCATGTCGTGGGTGACGAGGATAACGGTCGTGCCGAACTGCTTCTGGATCGCCAGCAGATCGTCCTGCGCCTTGCCGCGGATCACCGGATCGAGCGCGCCGAAAGGCTCGTCCATCAGCAGCAGTTCCGGTTCGGCCGCAAGCGCACGGGCGACGCCGACGCGCTGTTGCTGGCCGCCGGAGAGCTGGCTCGGATATTTGGCGGCGAAGATGCCGGGGTCGAGATGGAAGAGATTGAGCAGTTCCTCGACGCGGCCATTGATCCGCGCCCTGTCCCAACCGAGCAGCTCGGGGACGGTGGCGATATTCTGCGCCACCGTGCGATGCGGAAATAGCCCGTGGCCCTGAATGGCGTAGCCGATACGGCGGCGAAGCTCGGTCGCGGGCACGTCCATCACATCCTGGCCGCCGACGGAGATATGGCCGTCAGAGATCGGCACCAGCCTGTTGATCATCCGCATCAGCGTCGATTTGCCGGAGCCGGAGGTGCCGACGATGACGGTGATCGTGCCCTTTTCCATGCTCATGCTGACATTGTCGACCACGGTGGCGTTGCCGTAGCGCTTGGTCACGCCCTTAAGCTCGATCATGGCGGTCATGCGCGTTGTCCCCGGATGCTGTCGATGACCGCATCGAGGATGACGGCCGATGAGAAGGCGAGAAAGACCGTCGGCACGGCGCCGAGCAGCACGAGGTCATTGGCCGTCTGACCGATGCCCTGGAAGATGAAGATGCCGAAGCCGCCGCCGCCGATCAGCGCCGCGACGGTGACGAGACCGATCGCCTGCACCAGCACGATGCGGATGCCAGTGAGGATGACAGGAAAGGCGAGCGGCAGGTCGATACGGGTGAGAATCTGGCGACGCGTCAGTCCCATGCCGGCGGCGGCGTCGCGCACCGAGGGATCGACGCCGGCAAGGCCGACGACGGTATTGGCGACGATCGGCAGCAGCGAATAGATCACCAGCGCCACCAGCGCCGGCGCGGTGCCAATGCCCTTCACGCCGATGGTGGCGGCAAAGGGGACATGGGCGGCGATATAGCCGAGCGGCAGCATCAGAATGCCGAACAGCGCCAGGCTGGGAATGGTTTGCACAAGGCTGAGAGCCCGCAGCGCGACGGCGCGAAGCCTCGGCTGCCAATAGCAGAAGATGCCAAGCGGCAGGGCGAGGATAATGGCGATGGCGACGGAGCCGAGCGCCAGGAAGACATGACCCAGCCCCTCGTTCCAGAACTTGTCGGTATTGTTGGCATATTCCTTCATGATCGACAGATTGTCGAGCAGTCCGGATTTGAAGATGACGCCGAGGAGCGCCGCATAGAGGGCAAGCGACCCGACGCGGAGCCATGGCGACAGCCGCAGCTTCACCAGCGCATCCGAGATCACCAGGCCGATGACGGCGAGCAGCACCCAGAAGGCGCCGCCCGGCGTAATGCGCGCCACGGTGCTGCCAGCGGGCGTCGCCGCCGTCGAGACGAGGCCAAGCGTGATGATGAGGAAGGCGATGGTCAGTGTGGCGATGCCGAGGCGGGCAAGCTGGTTGCGCAGGAAAAGCGCGGCGAGGGCGGTGGCGACGAGAAGGGCCAGGAGCGCCAATGCGCTCGGCTGGGCGAGGAGCTGTACCAGCAATTGCGGCTTGCCGGCGGCGATACGGTTCGCCTTGACGATGATGAACGGCATCAAGGTCGCGGCCAGCGCGCCACCGGCCACCAATACAACTCCGAGACGGTCCACCCTGCGGGCCGCGAGCGCATCTTCCATCAGGCAAGCTCCGTCGCAAGTCACAAAAAGAACTGCGGCTCCACTCTATCAAAGCGGAGCCGCCTGGGTAGTCTGCGTAAGCTCTTACTTCAGGAAGCCACCGTCCTTGAGGTAGGATTCGGCAACCGCTTTGGCCGGCTCGCCATCCACCTGGATGCGGCCGTTGAGCTTGCGCAGCACGTCGGCGGTCAGGCCCTTGAAGATCGGGGCGAGAACCTCCTCGATCTTCGGATTAGCCTTCAAGACGGCTTCGCGGACGATCGGCGTCGGTGCGTAGACCGGCTGCACGCTCTTGTCGTCTTCGAGAACCGTCAGCTCGGCCGCCTCGATCGCGCCGTCGGTGCCGTAGACCATGGCGGTGTTGACGCCGTTGGTCTGGTCGGCCGCCGCCTTGATCGTCGCCGCCGTGTCGCCGCCGGAGAGAACGACTTCCTGGTCCGGCTTGATCTGGAAGCTATAGGTCGTCTGGAAGGCCGGGAGCGCTGCCGGCGAGTTGACGAACTCGGAGGAGGCCGCAAGCTTGACGGGACCGCCGCCGGCAACCCACTTGCCGAAATCGGACATGGTCTTGAGCTTGGCCGGGCCGGCAACGTCGTTGCGAACGGCAATCGCCCAGGTGTTGTTGGCGGGCGATGGCGTCAGCCAGACGATCTTGTTGGCGTCATAGTCCAGCTTCTTGGCGAGATCGTAGCCCTTTTGCAGGTCCTTCCAGGCGGCATCGTCGGCCTTGTTGAAGAAGAAGCCGGCATTGCCGGTATATTCGGCATAGATGTCGATCTCGCCGGCGGTGATCGCCTTGCGTACGACCGGCGTGGTGCCGAGCGCGATGCGGTCCTGCGCCTTGATGCCATTGGCATTGAGTGCTGCCAGGATGATGTTGCCGAGCAGCGTGCCTTCCGTGTCGATCTTCGACGAGACCACGACGTCGGCGGCGCTGGCGCCACTGGCAAGGAGAGCCGCGAGCGTGGCGGCGAGTGCGAGCTTCTTGAACATGATGCTTCCCTTTGTACCCCGTTGAACCATTATTGCGCGCATCCGCTCGGTCTCAGGGCCGGTCTCGGACACGCAATCTGTAGCTGCGGGCCGAAGAACCGCAGGCGAAGTCCTATCTGCGTTCGGGAAATAGCGCTCGCCATCGAAAAATCGATGCCACGCCAGTCCTCCACCTGCAGTCGCGGCGCGATTATGACGAGGGTGCTCGGCATAAGCGCGAAAATTGATTTCTTTTTTCGGGGGTAAGCGCGTTTGTTTTTGTTCCCCTTACCCGTTTGACGCTGTTCCGATCTCCTTTTGATTGTGGGACCGGTTGGACAACTCGCCGACGATAGCCGCTACCCCCTAGCTTTGGGATATCTTTTTTTAAGAACACATCATATCGTCGTGCCATCTTGATCGTGCACATGGGCCGGTCTGAAAGGAGTGCGGCTTGTATCTCGGGGCATTGTTCATCGCCGACACGGTCTTCTCGATCGGCTCGGTCCGGGAGACTGCCCGCCGGCTGTCC
This sequence comes from Rhizobium rhizogenes NBRC 13257, assembly GCF_000696095.1. Classification (GTDB taxonomy): domain Bacteria; phylum Pseudomonadota; class Alphaproteobacteria; order Rhizobiales; family Rhizobiaceae; genus Rhizobium; species Rhizobium rhizogenes. The sequence continues at coordinate 420,485 of NZ_BAYX01000008.1, forward strand.
CTTTCGGCCTCGACCGTATCGGGGGCGCTCAGGCGGCTGGAGACGGATCTGGCGATAAAACTCGTCGAGCGTGCCTCCGGAGAGCTTGCCACCTTGCTCGCCAGCGCGAAGGTGAAGAAGGGGTTGCAGCCGATCCTTGCCGGCATGCGGGCGCTCTCGGCCCTGACGAAGGAGCCGCCGACGCCGGAGGACTATGCCCAATGGGCCGCCCGCCTGCCGCTGAAGATCGCCACTATCGAGCGTTTCCTCGAAGTCGCCGATCAGGGCAGTATCAATCGCGCCGCCCGCCGCCTGCGCCTCGGTCAGCCTCAGCTGTCATTGCAGATCGCCAATTTGGAAGATCTGTTCGGCTGCCGTCTGTTCGAGCGGCAGGCACAGGGCTCGATGCTGACGGAGGCGGGCCGCGAGGTCCAAGCCATTCTCGCCGGTATTGCCGAGGCCTGGGACGAGATGAAGGCGACCTCGGACGAGCGGTTCCAGCGGGTGGCGCGCGCCGTTCGCATCGGCTCGATCATCCCGACCGGCTCGGAAAGCTGGGTGGCCCGCTCGCTTGCCAGCCTTGTGGCGCGCTGGAACAGCAGCGGCAATCGCAACATGCTGTCCCTGATGCTGATGACCGCCGACGACCTGCGCGAGGCGCTGAGATCCGGCCGCATCGATGTCGCCATCGTCGATTCCGTCTTCGGCCTCGACGCTTTCGATCATATGGAACTGCTGGCGACCGATATGGTGGCGATCGCGCCGCCCGGCAGCACGGAACGGACGGTGGCGGCGCTGGTGGACAATCATCCGCTCTGCGTGCCGAGCCCGCGCACCGGCATCGGCAACGCGGCCATGGCGTTTGGCTATGACAGCGGCGACCGCCGCCGGTTTCGCGGCCGCGACATCACCTCGGCCGACTCGCTGCCCGTCATCGTCGATCTCGTTGCTAATCACGGCTACGTGTCCTTCCTCGGCCGCGTCAGTGCCATGCCGATCGCCGACAAGGTCCGCATCGTCGATCCGGATGAGGTGCTGCCGCTGTCCTATTACCTTGCCCATAACGGCCGAAAGGCCTCGATCGATGCCTGCCGGCTGATCCGGCAAGCGGTGCGGGAACTGGTAGCGGAATGAAATCTGCCCGATGCTCTTTAAATGGCATCGCCATCCGGCTGCCCCGTTGGTGATCTGGAACCATGCCTTCGCCTCAAGCGTTATTCTTCTGCCCGCGTGAATGCGGGAAATGATGCAATCCTCGGGCCGGCGCGGTGTCGCCGGCCTGGCGGCTTGCGTTTGAGGAGACGTGTCATGAGGATTATCGCAACGGCGCTGCTGGCGCTGGGTATCCTCGCTCTGCCGGTGACCAATGCCGACGCGCATCGCCGCCATTATCATCACTGGCATCATCGCCACGGCCCCAGCGTGATGATCGCGCCCGGCTTCTTCGGCGTCTATGTCGGCCCGAGCTATGGTCATCGCTATTATTACCGCGACCGCTACTGGCGCGGCGATGACTGGGAATACCGTCGTTGGCACCGCCACTATTGGCGCGATCGCTATTACGACCCGTGGGATTGATTGCGCGGGCGGATCGCCGGCGCAGCGAGCGGGAAGGATGATATGAAAAACGGCGCCGGAGGGCGCCGTTGAGGTGTGATTGTTCGCTGAGATCGGCGATCAGGCCGGGTTCAGCACATGCACCGCGCGCGCGGCCATCAGGTCCTTCACCTTCTCGCCATAGGCAGCCATATGCGCCGCAGCCGCATGCGCCTTCAGCGCCGCCAGGCTTTCCCATTTTTCAACGACGACGAAGGTGTCCGGCCCAAAAGCCGGATCGGCACCCTCAACATCCACCACCGCGGTATACTCGATGCAGCCGTCTTCGGCATGCACGGCCGGAACATTCGCCTGAAAGGCTTCGAGCACTTCGGCGCGCTTGCCGGGCTTGGCGGTGAGGATGGCGAGAACGTGGATCATGGTGTTTCCCTTGGATGAATTGGGTGATGCTGGCGCAATAATAATGCCAGATGGGGCCGACTCCGCGACCGATTTTGAGGAATATCATAAAATAGCAGAAGCCGAGCACCCGGCTTCATTTTTGCGGAGCGGGATTCCGGCGAGAGGTTACCGCGAACCATCTGTTATGATTCAATCGACTACCTCACGATATTGCCTATCCAGACCAAAGGGCGCACTCTCTCCTGATAGTCGGGGGACATAATGCGATTTTGGGCTATCGTCTTTGCGGCGTGGCTTTTGCTCGCGCCAATTCATTCTTGGTCGCAGAATACACCATGCAGTGGTAGCAAAGGCGGTATCGAG
>NZ_BAYX01000007.1 GCF_000696095.1 Rhizobium rhizogenes NBRC 13257
CATCATTCATCCAATTGCGCCGTAAGATTTGTCCCGCCCACGATTTTGGGTCTCAGAGGGGATAAATCGGCGTTCCCCAATTATTGCTGCTGCAAGATAATTGGCGGCACATACATCGGCGTTATGAGGCCGTCGCTTTGGATTCGCTTCTGAACATTGGACGGCCGCGAGGCAGACGACGTCGGTTTCGTGCCGGCATTCTTTTTTCCGGATGGAGATGACGCGGATACCGATTGTGATTCCGTAAGTGTCATTGCCTGCAGCACGGCAAGCGCGAAATCGCTGTATGCCTTTCCTCCTTGGGAAAATAGCCAATATTTCCCGTATTGACCTAACGTTACACACTGCAGTCCACCTGCCGAACACGCGGCTGGTGGGGTCGAACTGCGGCTGTGATATAACCAGCCATGATGAGGCGGCTTTGTCGTCAACGCCGCTAAATCTTCAAGCCGAATTGGATCGCCATTTACGGCGTTAGCATAGAGATCACGCATGACCTGAACGGCTTTAGCACTATTGACTGGTGTGACCGTAAGAGTTGATGAACTGGAAAAAGCCCCGACACTCAGTGCAACCTCGCTGGTGACCCCGGCAGGCGCAAACGTCCGTTTTGGAGAGGCGCTTAAAGAGCTGTCATATTTGAGGCTGGCACCTGAGATATTCGCGAAAGCTGGAACCGTGTAGGGGTCGTCAATCGCTTTCGAAAGCTGCATCTTTATTTGATCATACGACGCTGATTCGACGCTACTCTGATATCTTTTTGCCCCCTGCAAGCTAGCAACATCAGCACAACCGGAAACAAGTATTGGAAATAAAATTACACAAAGTCTCGTTTTCATAGCTGCCCCACTCGCCCATTAAACGATAGTAATATTTGCAATCACACGCTGCTCGATCGCTCGGCAGCCACCACCCTACCGCCCCAGCCACGCCCTCAATCCACTCCCCCTATGCGGATCCGCATAGTGAAACAGCGCCGTCGCCCTGATCTTCTCGGGGTCGCAGGGTGCGTTTGTGTGGATCGAGCGATAGCCCCAGAAGAAGTAGAGATTTCCCGGGACCATGGAGATGCGAAGGAATCGATCCGGGATCGATTTTGCCATGCTTCGGAGGGCCCATTGGGTGAGCGGGTTGTCGAGCAGGATCTTGTCGATCAGATTGCTGGCATACCAGCGCCTGACGCGCCGGAAATTCGGCAGGACGATGAGTTCACCATTGTCCTTTCCGGTGGGCACCTCGATGGGCAGCAGCACGGTCAGAACATAGGAATCGAAGTGAAACACCATCGAATGCTTGCGGCCCGTGCTGCCGGTCAGGCATCGCAGGATTTGATAATAGGGCTGGTCGGGCGCGGGTCTCGACGTCGCGATCTCATAGGCGCGCATGCAAATGTGCCGGAGCGCCGGCGACGACGCCAGCTTCCCGAGCGCTGTTTCAGCGACGGGGTCCGGACCGCGCAGCATGGTGTAGCGATTGCCCGCCGCCGCCACCGTATCCCGCACGAATTGGCGCAAGTCCACCAGCTCAGCGGGCGAGATATATCGGGGAAGAACAGCATATCCATCCCGATCGATCTCCTGAACCAGCGACGAAATCTCCGCCTCCGACAGTTCCCGGCAATCGTAAGGCTGGTGAGGGTCAATCGGCTCACAGGAATCAGGTGGCTCAAGAGCGCCCGCTGAAGCGACGATTTCGGAAGTCATAATATCCCCTCCCATCATCCGTAATAAATTCAATTAAAAGTTAAGTTCAAATCATCGTCAAGGACGTTTTTTTCTTTAATAACACGAACTTATTTGAAATATTTCGACTTATTAAGGAATTTCATAGCAGCAACAACGAGATATAATTTACAATTTTCACGCCACCAGCACATAATCTTCTATATCTCTGCCCGCATGAGGCGAATAACGACTATCGCCAGAAACATAGACAGAAATGCTCTCGGAGATAGCTCAGCGCGACATCGACCGTAGCCTCGTCACTTCAAAATCGAATTCGCCCGCCGGCCTGAAAACGAGCGGTGGCTCACAGGATAGACAAGGCGCTGAACCAGAAAGTTAGCCGGGCAAATTTCTCCAGCGATCACGACATTGTGCGCAACAGCTAAAAATCATGAAAAAACTGTAACTTGTCTCTCGGCTCATTGAGAGCGACATTTCCCTCGCGCCGGATAAACGAGGTGATAGACATGTCAGACTTGGAAATGTTGGTGAGACGCCGGATCGAGGAAGAACGTGCCAAGGGCACATCCCCGGAGCGTATAACCCAGCTCATTCAAGAGCTCTTCAACAGCGTGGACGCCGCCCAGGCGAACGCGCCCGTAGCGGCTTCTCGCAGACGATAGCAAAACTCCCGTAGACTGACAGCGGCCGGCTCGCGACATCTCTCGCTGAGCCGGCTCGCTTTTGCCCGGCCGAGCATGGAACCTGGCCGGGCGAAACACAGATGACATTACCAGCCGAGAGTGGTCTCAGCGCATGCCCGACTCCTTGTCCAGCGCCGTCAAGATCCGGTATGCCGCCTTGATGCGTGCGGGGATCGGATAGTTCCTATTTGCCAGCATCACGATGCCGATCCCCTTGGCGGGAGCGAAGGCGACATAGGCGCCGAAACCGTTGGTGGAGCCGGTCTTGTTGATCAGCACGTCCCTGCGCGGCGGCTGAGGAGGCACGAGCTTATTCGCCTTGTTGGGGTTGCGGGACATCTCGTTGGAATTTCCCGCCTGCAACCGCTCAAGGCTAGTGGGATAGGCATACATTTCCCAACCCAGCCCCTGCGTCATGTCGCCGATCCTGTAATATCCGGTATGCGTCGTGGCGATCGCGCTTTGCAGCGTTTCATCCAGCTTCGAACTGTCCATGTTCGCTTCAAGGAAGTGGATCATGTCGGCCGCGGTCGTCTTCACACCGTAGGCTTCCGAGTCCAAGGCGCCCGGCCCCACGCGGATGGGTTTGTTACTCTTCGAATAGCCATAGGCGTAGTTGCCCATCTGATCCTGGGGCACGCGGATATAGGTATGGGTCAGGCCAAGCCCCGGGAAAATCTTCTGTTCCATCAGAGCGTCGAAAGGCTCGCCCATGCTTGCGGCGGCGAGATAGCCGAACAGGCCGATGCTCGGGTTGGAATAGAGCCGACGGGTGCCGGGGGCATGGTCCGGACGCCAGTTCTTGTAATAGGCGATCATCTTGTCCTGACCGGTCACATCATCAGGAAACTGCAACGGCAGGCCGCCCGCCGTATAGGTGCCGAGATCGAGAAGGTTGATAGTGTCGAAGCTGCTGCCGGCCAGAGCCGGCAAATACTTGCTCGCCTTGTCGGAGAAGGACAGCGTGCCGCGCAACTGTGCATAAGATGCAAGCGTCGCGGTGAAGGTCTTGCTGATCGAGCCGAGCTCGAAGATCGTATCCTCGGTGACCTTCTGCCCGTTTTCCCTGGAGGCGACGCCATAGTTGAAGACATAGCGCTTGCCGTTGACAGTGACCGCAACAGCCATGCCCGGAATGTCGTTTTCCTTCATGACGGGCCGGATGGCCTCGTTGACGGCCCGCTCAAGTCGGGCTTGCTCGCCGCCATCAGCAGCGCAGGCACTGCTCCCATGGAAAAGAGAGGCGACGGCGATCATTCCAAATGTTGGAAGAAAGAGATTTCTCATAACGAAAACAATGTCCTCATGTGAATGGTCAACCGCATCCGCATTGAATGACGGCGAGCGGTTGTCAAAGGGGGGAAGCAGACGGTGATTGATCCCGTTGATGTCTTAAGGGCCGCCTGCACTTCTCGAAGCGGACTATGCAGCCGCGCCATGCCCTCGACAAACGATCAATTCTGGGCTTAGACATGAGAAAAACTTGGGCATTGAGGAACCATGGATATCTCGCAGCTACCACTGAACGCCCTGCGCGTCTTCGAAGCCTCGGCGCGGCATGGCAGCTTCACGCGGGCCGGCATGGAACTTCGGGTCACGCAAACGGCCATCAGCCATCAGGTCAAGGCGCTTGAAGAGGTCCTGGGCATCACCCTGTTCAAGCGCCTCCCGCGCGGGGCCTGGCGCTGACCGATGAAGGACATGCGCTGCTGCCGGTGCTGACTGATGCGTTTCGGCGCATGAGTGCGACGCTCAGCCAGCTCGAGGAAGGCAATTTCGACGAGATACTGACCGTCGGCGTGGTTGGCACCTTCGCGATCGGCTGGCTCCTGCCGCGCCTCACCTCCTTCAAGACACAGCATCCCCATGTCGACCTGCGTCTCAAGACCAACAACAACCGCGCCGACATGGTATTGGACGGCCTCGATTTCTTCCTCCGGTTCGGCGATGGCGCCTGGCATGGCACGGAAGCGATCCATCTGATGGATGCACCCCTTTCTCCGGTGTGCACGCCGGCATTAAGCGAAGGGCTTCACACACCGGCAGACCTGGCTAATCTTGACCTGCTGCGGTCATACCGGATCGATGAATGGCCGCTCTGGTTCAGGGCGGCGGGGGCAGCGCCACCCAATCTCCGCGGCTGGATGTTCGATTCGTCGCTGACGCTGGTGGAGGCTGCGGCGCGCGGCGTGGGCGCGGCACTCGTCCCTGTCGCCATGTTCTCGGAGGAGATCGAAGCCGGCCGGATCATTCAGCCGTTTCCAATCACCGTGCTGACCGGCAGCTATTGGCTGACCCGGCTGAAATCCCGCGCGGAAACCGCTTCGATGAAGACATTCCGGCAATGGTTGATGGCGGAAATGGAAGATCAGCCATAGCAGGCTGAAGACCCTCGCTCAGCTTATCCTTGGCGCGGCGAGCGCAAAGAGATTGGTCGGCGCACCATGCAGCATGACCTCGCGCTCCAGGGTGAAACCGCATTTCTCCAGCACATTGCGCGAGGCGACATTGATCGGACGGACGAGGCCGATGACCCGCGCGGCATGCAAGTCATTGAACGCAAAGTCCAAGACCTGCCGCACCAGCTCGGTCGCATAGCCCTTACCCCAGTTATCCGGATGCAGATGATAGGACAGGTTCAGCCCCTCGAACTCCTTCGATGTGGTCACGCCCCCGAACCCGATCAGCCCGCTATCCGCTTCGACGGCCCAGCGGCCAAATCCGTGGCTGCGCCAATGATCCATATCGCGCGCAAGGCGCCGGGCACTCTCCTCTCGCGTATCCGGCGTCGGGTCAGGCCGATGCGCGACGAGCTCCTGCCGTGAAAAAAGCGCGGTGACGAAATCGACGTCCGCCTCCACCGGCACCCGTAGAAGCAGCCGCTTTGTATGCCAAACCCGCTCAGTCATCGATCATCCTAACAACCCTCTCCCGGAACGAGCACAGTTGCCGCAATCAGAGGCAAAGAAAAACGCCCACGATCCATTGTGATCGCCATGGGCACTTTGCGGTCTTCCATGGATTATGTAAATCGAACGGAAACAAGGATTGGGAGATGGTTATGAACGACGACTTGCTGGGCACTGATATCAATGCGATTGCGCGGATCCATGGGACTTTCACGCTGCGATCCGGTCAGGTCTCAAACGAATATTTCGACAAGTATCGATTCGAATCCGACCCAGCTCTTCTGCGCCGCATAGCGCGACGCATGTTGCAGCTTCTGCCGAGCGACACGCAGGTTCTGGCCGGACTGGAACTCGGCGGCGTCCCGATTGCCACAGCAATGTCGCTGGAAAGCGGCCTGCCAGCCGCATTCATTCGCAAGGAAGCAAAGAGCTACGGCACATGCAAGGCGGTCGAGGGCCTGGATATCAAGGGCAAGAAGGTCACGTTCATAGAAGACGTGATCACCACGGGCGGCGCTGTCGTCGACGCGGCTAAGCTGGTCAATGCCGAAGGTGCCGATATCCTCGCAGTCGTCTGTGCCATCTGGCGGGGGAAAGGTGAACCCTCTCTCCCCGGACTGCCCGACCTCTCGGTCTTTCCGGCGCTGCTGGCATCGGAATTGCGGTAGGACCGCACTCGAGCTTTATACGGCTACGGCCAAGGGCGCCTGTTCGTAGCAGCAGGCGGCGTTGGAAACACCCACGCGGCATCCGGATGCCTGAAGCGCATCCGCCACCACCTCCACGAAGAGCCGGCGGAACCATACGGCCCTGCTATCGGCCTGGTCGACCCGACGATAGAGCATCGTCACCGGATCGGCCGGCAGGTCGAGAGGCGGCTGCGAAACCGTCAGATTATGCAATTGCGCCATGCAGCGGGCGATCGATTCCGGGATTGTCGCAATAGCCGGCATGGCCCGGAGCGCCATCGGCAAGGCGGAATAACGCGGCACGGTCGCGACGACCTGACGATGGTATCCGACACGGGCAAGAGCGAGATCGACATTGGTCAGCGTGTTGCCTTCCAGGGAGACGGTAATGTGGTCCGCCTTGGCAAAATCCTCAAGCCCAAGCGGCGCGTCCAACCGGATGTGCCGCGGATCGTAGATACAAGCCGACGCCTGATTGAACAGTGGCGCGCGAATGTGCCAGGATGCCGGTTCGTCATGCACCGAGATGCTGAAGTCATAGGCCCCTTCATCGAGCAGGCGCCCAGCTTCGCGTTTGTCGAAAGCCACACCGGTCAGTCGGGCGTTCGGCGCAAGGCCACGCAACCGCGCCGCCAACGGGCCGAAAAAATCCGATTCGAGATTGTCGCACATGCCGACGCGAAACTCGCCTTGCCAGCTTGAAGGGTCGAAAGCCGCCGGCGGCCGGATGGCACGCTCGATGCCCGAAAGCGCGTCCTCGATGGCAGGCGCAATGGACAGCGCCCGCGCCGTCGGCTGCAAACCGCGCCCGACCCGCACGAACAATTCGTCGTCGAGCGTCTCGCGCAACCGCCGTAGCGCGGCCGACAGGCCCGGCTGGCCAAGCAACAGGCGTTCGGCGGCACGGCTGACATTCCGTTCCTGCATCAGCACGGAAAAGGCGAGCAGCAGATTAAGATCGATTTTTCGAAGTGCAGCATCATTCATCATCGCCAGTAATACCTGACATGGTTACTATCAATTTGCAATAGGGTTTGAACGTGTACATTTTCTCGTTCCCTGCCGTTTGCAACCTCCCAAGAGGCGGCAGCATAGAAAGGAACGATCCCGATGACTTCTTCCCAAACCCGAAGCGGGGCCGGATTTGCGCTGCTGCTGCTATGCGCCGCCAACTTCCTGGACGCCATGGACGTCTCCACCATTGGGGTGGCCCTACCCGCAATCCAGAAAGAGCTCGGCATGCAGGCGACATCGCTGCAATGGGCCGTCAGTGCCTATGTGCTCGGCTATGGCGGCTTCCTGCTGCTCGGCGGCCGTGTCGCCGATCTCTTCGGCCACCGCCGCGTCTTCCTCTGGTCGCTTGCCGTCTTTGCCGCCGCCAGCATTGCCGGCGGCTTCGTCGACAGCGCACCGACCCTGATCGCCGCGCGACTGATCAAGGGCATCGCCGCCGCCTTCACCGCGCCGGCGGCCCTCGCACTACTGCTCTCCGTCTTTGGAGAGGGCAACGCCCGCGCCAAGGCGCTCGGCGTATTCTCGTCAACCGGCGCCGCCGGCTTCGTACTCGGCATGGTGCTGGGTGGGGCTGCGACCATCATCAGCTGGCGGGCAACCATCGTCATGGGTGCACCCGTCGCCATCCTCGCCCTGATCGTCGCACCCTTCGTCCTGCCCGCCGATCACATGCGAAGCGGCCCACGCGCCCGCTTCGACTGGGCAGGCGCAATCACCATCACCCCCGGACTACTGCTCTTCGTTTTCGGCGTCACCAACGCCGCGGCCGATGGCTGGCAGGCATTTGCCACATGGGGATCCCTGGTTGCGGCTCTGGTGCTGATCCTGCTCTTCCTGCTGGTCGAAGCACGGCATAGCGATCCTATGGTGCCGCTTGCCATGTTCCGGCGAGCCAAGCTCAGCCATGCCAATGCCATCGCCGCGCTGTTCCAGGGAGCCTATGTCGGCTTCCAGTTCATCGCGACGCTCTACTATCAGACAGTCGTCGGCTGGTCGGCCTTCGCCACTGGATTCGCTTTCGCCATTGGCGGCGTCTGCGTCATGTTCCTCGCACCGCGCTTCGCCACTATCGGGCAGGCTCGCGGCACGACCCTGCTCATGACGTTGGGCGTCGGACTGCAGGCCATCAGCTATCTCTTCTGGGCGCTGTCGGCCGGCCATATCGATACGATCCTGCTGGTCGCCATCTCGCAGCTGCTGCTTGGTATCGGCTATGCCATGACCTATCCGTCCATTCAGGTCGCAGCCCTGTCCGATATCGAAGAGGATAAGGCCGGCCTGGCTTCGGGCATGCTCTTTGCCTCCTTCCAGATTGGCGGCGGCATCATCCTGGCGGCAGCCTCGGCCGTCTTCAGCGCAGCACCCAGTTACGGCTGGAACCCCTATATCGCCGGCATCGGTTTCGTGACGATCCTGGCCGCCGCCATAACGTTGCTGGCCGCTGTCGGGCCAAAAACGGCAACATCGCGTCCGGATGCCTACCAGGCAGCCGAATAGCCAACGACTTTCATACCCGCGCCAATCCGGCGCGGGTACTCCGCATCATTGTGTCAGCGCTCTTCCCCGCGCACTTCATTGACTCCGAACGGTCGTTGCAAGATGGTGTGCCAACGCTGGAGCCCCTGGTTTTAGAAGGGATGGCAGGCCCTTCGCCTTGGGACGCACGAAGCCGCTACAGTGGGCAAGAGGAGTCTGCATCCATGTTCGATCATGTCTCGATTGGCGTCAAAAGCCTGGAAAGATCCCGGCAATTCTACGATGCAGCGCTAGAACCCCTCGGCTACGAGCGGCTGACGAATTTCGACGGCACTGTCGGCTATGGCGCAGAGCGGGCGCAATTCTGGGTCAGCCAGGTGGAACGTCCCGTTCCGGCAGATCGCGGCTCCGGCCTGCATTTCTGCTTCGTGGCACCGAGCCGGGAAGCAGTCGATGCCTTCTACGCCGCCGGCATCGCCCAAGGCGGCGAGGACAATGGCAAGCCGGGTATCCGGCCGGACTACAGCCAGTTCTACTATGCCGCCTTCGTCATCGACCCCGACGGCTACCGTCTCGAAGCCTATTTTCAGACGGGCTTGTGACGATGATCGCCTGATCGGCAACATCTCATCGTGTAACCTGCCTCCACGGAACGCTGCTCATGGCGGCATCTCCGCACACCATTTTTGCTAACCATTTGATGTTTCAGGCTACTGTCAGGCTTCTGCCGTAAATGCACGGTCGATGGGGATTATCAGTGCCGTTGCGCAAGACGCCAGTGAAATTCCGTCTCACTTTTGCATTCGATGACGGAGGCGGCGTTTCCTGATGTATGATGACTATGTTGCGTACCCGAAACGCGCGACGTCACTCAGCAGACCCCTTGCATCGTTTCTGACGTTGTTTGCCTTCTGGTGGCTGCTGCTGCTTGTTTTCAATAGATTTCCTGAGATCGATCTTTCTGTTGCCCGCAGCGTCTTTACCAATGCGCCCTGCCCTTCGAGTGATCCGATCGGCAAGGTTTGTGGCATATTCGCTTACGACAGGAGCTCGCTCTTCGCCTTCCTGCGCGCCATCACGCTCGTCCTGCCCTATATCGCAATCATCATATTGCTCGCGCTTCCGATTCTGTCCTGGAGGCGGCTCGGGCCGCTTTGGCGCACGCCGAAAATCGACCGGTACATAGCCGCGCTGCTGTCGCTGGCCCTTGGCTGCGGCCTCCTCGTCAACCTTATCCTGAAAGGCTTCTCCGGCCGGCCGCGCCCTCGTGGCACCGATCTCTTCGGCGGGGCGCTGGATTTCGTCCAGGCGGGCTCGTTCGCCGGTAAATGCCTCAGGAACTGTTCCTTCATCTCCGGAGAGGCATCATCGGCCGGCTGGCTTCTCTGTCTTATCTTGCTGCTGCCGCCGCGCTGGCGCATTCCGCTCGGCGTGCCGCTGGCAGCTATATCGATCCTGATGCCGACCATGCGCGTCCTTACCGGCGCCCATTACCTGTCCGACGTGGTCCTCGGCTGGCTTTCGTCGCTGGTGATCTTCGCCGGCATGCTGGCGATTCTCGAGCTCCTCGGCACCTCTTCAGCCCACCCTGGGCAGAAGGCGTGACCGGTCGTTCCTCGATCTCCCAGCAGCCGCAGGCATGACCGCCTTGCGGATTCGAGCCGTCAGTTCGGCAAGCCCGAACGGCTTTATGAGATAATCGACCGCACCGATGCTCAATCCGGTCATCTGATCGGAAATCTGGTCATAGGCGGAAAGGATGATGACCGGCGTCGTCCCCACCTGCGCCTCCATGGATTTCAGCAGGTCCAGACCACTTCCGTCCGGCAGACGCAAATCAAGAAGAACCAGGTCATAATGGCCTCCGGCAACCGCCATCTTCGCCGCTCCAAGGTCCATCGACCAGTCGACCGCAAACCCCTCCGCCAGCAGATGATCCTGCACGGCGTTACCGATGATGGCATTGTCCTCGACCAGTAAAACCCGCACGGCTGCTTCCTTGATTCAAGAAAGGAAGCTATGATCGGGATTGCTGACGGCGACCTGAACTCCACTTAACCGTGCGACAAAAAGCGCGGATAAGCGCAATCGACCAAGGCACAGGTGGACGCTATTCAGGTAAATGTCAGGAACGGCGGGCATGGTCTCGCGCTCAAACAGTCTGAGCCGCGTCCCGCGCGTTAAGTTGTACGGCATTCCCGCTCTGTTCAGGGGAATGCCCTGGAGAAAACCGTTGAACAATAAAAACACTCAGTCTGGCGGACGCAGCGTCCGACCAGCCATCGGCAGCGTCACTCTTTGTCTTATAGCCACCCTTTATATCCTTCTTGTGACGAACCGGATGTTCTGGACCAAGGCTTATGGCTATTTCATTGAAGAGCCCGCCGCCTTCGCCGGCTTCGTCGTCGGCATCTCGGCCGTCATCATGGCGCTCTTCACGTTTTTCTCCGCCAAATACATCACCAAGCCGATCCTGATTTTCTTCGTTCTCGTGGCTTCGGTGTCCTCGTGGTTCAACGACCAGTTCGGCGTGATCATCGACAAGGAAATGATCCGCAACGCGGCGGTATCGACGGGCGCCGAGGCGGGCCACCTGATCACCACGCGTTTTGTGACGCATGTGCTGCTGACCGGTGTTCTTCCGTCGCTGGTGATCGCGTCCGTACGCATCGTCCATCGCCCCATTCTCAAGAAGCTTGCCTACAACACCGCAGTCATTCTCTCCTGCGTCGCGATCTTCATGGTCGCCGGCATCAGCTTCTACAAAACCTATGCCGGCGTCGGCCGGGCGCATCGCGACATGATGGATACGCTCAATCCGGTGGTGCCGATTACCAGTGTCGTACGCTACATCGTCGATTCCACCAGGAATGCAAACGTCGTTGCACAGCCCCTGGGCACAGATGCCCGCAGGGTTGGAGCCGTCGACAACGGCAAGCCGCGCGTGACGATCATCGTCGCCGGCGAAACGGCGCGCGCCCAGAATTTCTCGCTCGGCGGCTATGGCAAGATGACCAATCCTGAGCTCGCGAAGCAGAATATCGTCTATTTCCCCAACACCACGAGCTGCGGAACGGCAACGGCGACATCGATCCCCTGCCTGTTTTCCGTCTACCCGCGGGCGCAATATAGCCATCGCAAGGGTCTGGAAACGGAGAACCTGCTCGACGTGCTGACGCATGCCAAGGTCGACGTGACCTGGCTGGACAACGACACCGGCAGCTACAATGTGACAGATCGCGTTCCCTATACCTATCTGCCGCCCTCAGCCGATCCCCGCTTCTGCAAGGACGGCGAATGTCATGATGCGATCCTGGTCGACAAGATCGACAACTGGCTGGACCACATCAAGGGAGATAGCGTCCTCGTGCTGCACCAGCTCGGCAGCCACGGTCCGGCCTACTACCAGCGCTACCCCGAAGAGTTTCGCCGCTTCACGCCGGACTGCCGGGCCAATGACTTCGGCAAGTGCTCGCAGGAACAGATCAACAATGCGTACGACAATACGATCCTCTACACCGATCACATCGTCTCGGCGGTCATCGACAAGCTGAAGCAGCGCTCGGCCACGGTATCCGGCGCGGTGATGTATTTCTCGGATCACGGCGAGTCGCTTGGCGAGAACGGCATCTATCTGCATGGCACGCCGTATATTATCGCGCCGCCGGAGCAGATCCATGTGCCCTTCCTGGTCTGGATGGCCGACGATCTGGCAAAGATCGGCGGCTATGACATGAGTTGCGTTGCCAAGCAGGCGACCGAAGGCACCCACTCGCACGACAACATCTTCCATAGCGTTCTTGGCATGATGGACATAGCAACGAAGGTCTACGATCCCAGCCTCGACGTCTTCGCCGCCTGCCGCCATCCGGCAAACAAGCTGGCTCAATTGAATTAATGCCTGTGGGCTTGTGACTTCAATCGCGGTATCGCCAATCCGATATCGCGATTCCCTCCGTCACCCCCGCAGGACACGTCTGCGACGTTTCTTGTCCTCACTACTGCTGTCGTCATATCGAATTCCTCGAACGGAACCCTCGAAACTTTGCGGGTGTTTCGCAATTGGGAACGCGAGTAAATGCCTCCCGAACATCATGGCGATAGGCAATGGACACAATCATGACGGCAAACACGGTCGAATTCGGGCTCGATACATTCGGCGACGTAACCCATGACGAGAGCGGGAAGCCGGACTCTCATGCGCAGGTCATCCGCAACGTCATCGAGGAAGGCGTGCTCGCGGACCAGCTCGGGATCGATTTCTTCGGTATCGGCGAGCATCACCGCGAGGATTTCGCGGTCTCCTCGCCCGAGACTGTTCTCGCCGCCATCGCCGGGCGCACGTCGCATATCCACCTCGGATCGGCGGTCACGGTTCTGAGCTCCGACGATCCTATTCGTGTCTTTCAGCGCTTTTCGAGCCTGGACGCGGCATCCAACGGACGCGCCGAGGTGATCCTCGGCCGTGGGTCCTTCACCGAATCCTTCCCACTGTTCGGCTTCGAGCTGTCGCAATATGAAAAGCTGTTCGAAGAAAAACTCGATCTTTTCGCCGCATTGCTCACCAACGAACCGGTGACCTGGAAAGGCAGCATCCGCCCACCGCTCGACAAGCAAAAGGTCTTCCCGACGATCGAGAAGGGTCACCTGAAGACCTGGATCGGCGTCGGCGGCAGCCCAGCTTCGGTCGTGCGCGCCGCACAATATAATCTGCCGCTGATGCTGGCGATCATTGGCGGCAGCCCCTACCGTTTCCAGCCTTATATCGATCTCTATCACAAGGCATTCGCGCAACTGGGCGGCACGGCCCAGCCGATCGGCATCCATTCTCCCGGTTACATTGCCGATACCGACGACCAGGCCCGCGAAGAACTCTGGCCCTGCTACAAGGTGATGCGCGACCGCATCGGCCGCGAGCGCGGCTGGCCGCCGGTGACGCGCAACGAATTCGAGAACGAGATCGAACACGGCTCACTCTATGTCGGCTCGCCCGAAACGGTCGCCGCCAAGCTGACGCCGGTGATCAAGACGCTCGGCATCAACCGCTTCCAGTTGAAATACAGCACCGGCACACTCAGCCACCAGAAGCTGATGCACTGCATCGCGCTTTACGGCCGGGAAGTCATCCCTGCCGTGCGAGCGGGATTGGCGTAACACTCTCCAACCTCAACTGCCGTGCCTGATCGGCCGAAGGGGATGATTGCGGCCGCGACAGCTCGACGCGGCCGCTGGAATCCTGTTGCCATACTTGGTAACGAATACTACATTCATCTCTATCGGTAGCATTTACTACACGACGATAGATGGAAGCATCAGCATGACAACGGATGCACGATCGCAACCGCAGCCTAATTTCGACGCCCGGATTTTCGCCGCGATCGAGGGCCTGGCGCCTGCCGAACAGCGCATGGCCCGCTTCTTCATCGATCAGAAGCAGGCTGTGCTGCTGAACTCCGCCGCCCAGATTGCCGAGCTTGCCGGCGCCAGCGATGCGACGGTGGTGCGAACCGCCCGCGCGCTCGGCTTCGAGAGCCTCTCGGCGCTTCGCGCGGCGCTGCTTTCGGAACTGACAGGAACCTCGACGCCCGGCAATCGGCTGGAGCGGACACTTGCCGAAACCGACGGCGACGCTGCCGGCATCCTGCACCATGTCATCGGCATTCACGAAACCGCGCTGGACGTTCTGAAGCGGCCAGAGACTGCCGCAAGCTTTACGCGCGCCATCGATATTCTGGCGGCGGCAAACCGGCGCCATGTCTTCGGCATCGGCCCCTCCGGCGCAATGGCGGACTATGCCAGCCTGCAATTCAACCGCATCGGCCTGCCCACCTACCCGCTCTCCGCATCAGGCATCGCTCTCGCCGACCGCCTTCTCTGGCTCGGCAGGGGCGACGCCGTTTTGATGATGGCCTA
Source organism: Rhizobium rhizogenes NBRC 13257 (assembly GCF_000696095.1). Taxonomy (GTDB): domain Bacteria; phylum Pseudomonadota; class Alphaproteobacteria; order Rhizobiales; family Rhizobiaceae; genus Rhizobium; species Rhizobium rhizogenes. The sequence continues at coordinate 14,370 of NZ_BAYX01000007.1, forward strand.
CGGCCCGCTCTATCGCGAAGTCGAGGTCGTGCTCGAACAGGCCAGTCGGCATGGCGTGCCGGTGATCCTCATCAGCGACAATCTCGGCCCACTGGTCGCCGACAAGGTGGCGGAAATCCTTCCCGTCCCACGCGGCAAGGCCGATCATCTCGCCATGCATGCCGGCACCATGGTGCTGATCGAAGCGACGATCGTCGGGCTCGCCGCGCATCGCCGACAAGCCGCCTTCGACAGCCTTGATCATCTGAGCACCCTGCGCGGCTCCATCGACAAGGCCTGGAGCAAACGCGGCACGAAGAGAAAGAAATAGCATGCGGAATCAGACCCCTATCCGCCACTCAGGATTCATTGCATGAATAGTCTCACCCCCATCCTCTCCACCCTGACGGCTTCCTTCCTCGGCTCGTTCGTCGAAGTCGTGGAAGCCTTCACCATCGTCCTCGCGGTCGGTGTCACGCGCAGTTGGCGCCCGGCGCTAATCGGTGCGGCGCTCGCGCTCGCCCTGCTGGCCGCCCTCGTCCTCGTCTTCGGGCCGCTGCTGGCGCTGATTCCGATCCATACGATGCAATTCGTCATCGGCGTTCTCCTGATCCTGTTCGGCATGCGCTGGCTGCGCAAGGCCATCCTTCGCTCGCTCGGCGTCATCGCCCTGCATGACGAGGCCGCCGCCTTCACCAAGGAAGCAGCAGCCCTGCGGCAGCAATCCGACGACCGGCGCGCCGATTATCTCGCTGGGCTTGCATCCTTCAAAGCGGTGTTGCTGGAAGGTGTCGAGGTGGTCTTCATCGTCATCGCCGTCGGCGGTGCCCACGGCATGACGCTCTATGCCGGTCTTGGCGCACTGGCCGCCTTCGTCCTGGTCATGCTGATCGGCCTGCTGGTGCATCGCCCGCTCGCCACCGTGCCGGAAAACACGCTCAAATTCGTCGTCGGGCTGATGCTGACCAGCTTCGGCATCTTCTGGACCGGCGAAGGCATCGGCGCGGACTGGCCGGGCGCAGATCTGGCGCTGATCGCCATCTTCGCGATCGTTTCGCTGGTATCCTTCATCATCGTTCGCAGCCTGCGCGGCTCGACCGGCAAACCCACCGCAAAGGCAGCCCAATGAGCGTCGTCCGCACCGCCCTGTCCGAGCTGATCGGCATGTTCATCGATGATGGCAGCCTGGCGACCCTCTGCCTGATCCTGGTCGCCGCCGTCGCCGGAGCCGTCGAGCTTCTGGCACTGCCGCCACTTATCGGCGGAGTCCTGCTTCTGGTGGGATGCCTCGCCATTCTGGTGCACAGCGTTCTGCGTGCGGTAAAACGATAGGATCATCATTCCCCTGCAAACCATTGGTATACAGGGGAAATCAAGGAACTCCCTGCGAACTGATCGCCATCCCTGAGCGAGGCGATGGCCGCCCTGTCCCTCGACAGATCGTCTGGCAGGTGCGAAGAAGCTGAAAGGTTCAGCGCGATTGAGAGGCGTTCAGATGAGCAGTGCATATCCGGAAATCTATCTGGTTCGGCATGGGCAGACGGAATGGAGCCTGTCGGGCCGGCATACCGGACGAACCGACATACCCTTGACCACCGCCGGAGAAGATGCCGCCCGCAAGGTTACCGGCCGCCTGCCTGCCATCGACTTCGCCGCCGTCTGGTCGAGCCCGTCGCAGCGCGCCAGGAACACCTGCGCACTGGCCGGCTTCGGTGACGTCGTTGTCATCAAGGACGATCTGGCAGAGTGGGATTACGGCGCCTATGAAGGCATCACCACCAAGGACATTCAAGCTCAACGCCCCGGCTGGGAGATTTTCCGCGACGGATGCCCAAATGGAGAGACGGCAGCCGATGTCGGTGCACGGGCCGACCGGATCATCGGCCAGCTCCGAGAGATCAACGGCAACGTCCTGATCTTCTCCAGCGCCCATTTCCTGAGGGTCTTTGCCCCGCGCTGGATTGGCCTGCCGCCGGAAAACGGCGCACGTCTCGTGCTCGACACCACCAGCATCAGCATTCTCGGCTACGACCACGACTTAACCGAACCCGTTATCCGCCGCTGGAATCAGATCTAACGGATCGCATCGCCAACAGATAATGATCGAGCGGCAACAAGGCCGCTCGATCAAAGCTTAGCGTCGAACAGTACCCGCCTTACCAGGCCGTCAGCCCCAGCAGCTTTTCACCCAAAGGTGTCAGAACCGCTGTCTCGGCATTATGCTTTTCCCATTCGCGCGGGTCGCCCGGAAACGAGTCGCGCTTCGGATGATCGCGCTCGCGCCATAGGCGGATGCGCTCTTCCCTCTCGACGACATCGTCGAACTCGGCCGGGTGCATCGACACATACTGCGCCATACGCACGCGGTTTTCCGCATGGTTTGGGCGAACACCGTGAGCCAGCAGCGAATTGAAGATCATCAGGTCACCCGGCTCCATCTCGATATTGACGACGGAAAGCCCCGTCATGTCGGGATGCATCGGGTCTCGATCCGCAGGCTGCGTCTTCTCCCATTCTTCGAAACGCTCGAATAGTTCCGGCACGCACTGAAACCCGCCGACATCGCCGTCCTGCTTCTTCAGGCTGAGGACGCCCTGCACGCCGATCGGCAGCGGACGGCGCGATGTGTCCACATCCCAGTGAATGAAGCCGTTCGGATTGCCCCTGACCTTCTTCGGCGCATTGAGATTGGCGCGGTCGATCGTCACCCATAGATCTTCGCGGTCCCAGATATCGACAAAAACGTCATAGATGCGCCGTTCCATGCGGTTGTCCCAGAGCGCCTGGTGATTATAGATCTCCAGCATGCCGGTGTTGTTGAGCTCCTTCATCTTGTGCTCGCGGCGTTGCGGCGCATACCAGGTCGAGGGATCGTTCGGATCCTTCTCGTCAAATGCCCAGAGCACCTCCACAAGCCGCTCGACATTGGCGGCGGGGACCGCCTGCCGCACGATCACATAGCCCTTGGTGATCCAGTGCTGCCAGTCCTGCTGCGAAAGAACCCGCAATGGCAGCGTCTTCTTGATGTCCTTCAGTTGCGTCGTGACCGAAGAAGCGGTCGGATGAGCGTCTCGTTTCAAGGCCTGTTGCATATGGTCCTCCCATCGGATTGATGCCTGTCGTTTCAGACGACGACCGATTTGTAATGGGACGTAAGCTGCTCGTGTTGCCCTGCTCCGGCAATTTCTGATACTATTCTGGCTTTCCTATTCCTATAGGCGCCCGATGAGACCCTATCTTGAAGTGTTGCAGCGCTCGCCCGAGACCTCGTGGAGCATGCTCAACCGACGGCTCGACGACGCCATTCCCTTCCAGTGGCACCATCATCCCGAATTCGAGCTCACCCTCACGCTGAACTCGATCGGCCAGCGTTTCATCGGCGATCACAGCAGCGATTACGACGACGGTGATCTCGTGCTGGTCGGGCCGAACCTGCCGCACACATGGGCCTCACGCGCCAAGATCAATGAGCATCAGCCGCATGTCGCACTTGTCCTCTGGTTCCATCGTGATTGGCTGTTGCGCATGACCGGCGGCGCCGTCGAGTTTCGGCAGATCGAGGCGATGCTCGAGCGAGCCGATGGCGGCCTGCATTACTCGAAGGAGACCGCACAAGCAGTGCGGCTTGAATACGAAGCCGTCTTCGACAAGCCGCCGGTGGAGCGCCTGTTGTCCCTCTTGAACATCCTTGCCAGAGTTGCCGAGGATCGACAGGCAACACCGCTTGCGAGCGCGCCGGGTCGATCACCAGACATCAAGGAAAGCCGCGAACGCATCGACCGCGTACTGACGCATATGCATCTCCACTATGCGCGCGCCATCAGCCTGGAGGAGTTGGCCGATATCGCCGCACTCAGCGTTTCTGGCCTGCACCGCATGTTCCGTCGCCACACCGGCACCGCCATTTCTGACTACCTGACGCGCATGCGGATCGGCGACGCCTGCGCCCGCCTCTCCTCCACCAATCAGGCTATCCACCACATCAGCGATGCGGTCGGCTATCACTCCATCGCCAACTTCAACCGGCAGTTCAAGACCCTCAAGAGCATGACGCCGCGGCAATACAGGGCATTGTTCGTCAGGCGATGACCGACGAACGGCGAAACAGCCTGGCGATCCTTGCCGCCGCCGCATCCGCCGCTTCTGGCGGCATGCGTGCAATGCCGAACAACAGGCCCGGCCGTGGCGGACCGAGGTGCAGGGATGACATGGCGCGGAGCGCGAATCCCTCCGCGTTGATCCTTCGCGTCGCCGCCAGATCGTCGATACCCGCATCCTTGAACCAGGTGGCCAGCTGCAGCCCGCCGGCGCCCTCGCCCAGCTCGAGCCAATCGCCGCAATGGCGGCGTAGCGCTGAAACACTCGCTGCCATGCGCGCGGCATAGATCGCGTTCATCTGTCTCAGATGCGCGCGAAAACGGCCGTCACGGATAAAATCGGCAAGTGCTGCCTGAATATGAATGGGGACGACGGCTCCTCTCAACAGCTGTGCGGCTGTCACCTCCGGCACGAGCCAGGACGGCACGACCGCGTAGGCAACGCGCAGACCGGGAGCAAGCGTCTTCGAGAAGGTGCCGAGATAGGCAACGACTTCGCCACGGTCGATGCCCTGCAGGGCGGCAATCGGACGCGAGGCATACTGGAATTCGCTGTCGTAATCATCTTCCAGCACGACCGAACCGTTGGCGCGGGCAAATTCGAGCAGGGCCAGACGACGCGAAAGGCTCATCGTCGCGCCGGTCGGATATTGATGCGAGGGTGTAACATAGATCAGCCGCGGCGGCGGACCGGCGGCTTTGGTGACATCGATGCCCTCGATATCGCAGGGCACAGGCACGAGGCTCGCGCCCGCCATCCGCAGCAGCGCCTGTGCGGTCGCATATCCCGGCTCTTCTATCCAGGCGACAGCACCATCCGGGCGATCGGATCTCAACAGGACGCGCGCCAGGAGATCGATGGCCGCTCCGGTCGAGGGAACGATAATAAGCTGCTCCGCGCGCGCGATTACGCCGCGCGTGACGGAGATGTGCTCGAGGACCGCTTCGCGCAACTCGCGAATGCCGCTATGGGCGCCGTAGCCGAGGTCATGCACCCGGAGCGAACGGCCGCGAGCGCCGAGATACCGCGCCCACGCGGCATGCGGAAAGGCGGCAGTATCCGGCACGCCGGACTTGAACAAGCCGTCGGTGGCAACCTCGAGCGTTGGCGGCGGGCTGAGCGGAGATGGCTCCGCCTGCCCTTGCAGAGGCGGTGTTGCGAATGCGGCAACGCGGGTCGCCGCCCCCGTCGTCGACTGCAGATAGCCCTCGGCCTTCAGCCGCTCGTAGGCATTGACCGCAGTGGAACGCGCCACACCGAGCGAGATCGCCAGCGTCCTTGTCGACGGCAGCTTTTGTCCCGGCAACATCTGCCCCTGAAGGATGCGGTCACGCATCAGGCGATAGACCTGCCCTTCCAGATCGCCCGAGGTTCGAGCGAGCGCCGGCCATTGCGCAACTGATGTCATACGTCCCCAACTGGTCTGCTTTGAATATAAAAACTGGCTGTTTATAACATACCTCTTTGGCGGCAAGGATCAAAGCGATACCAACGAGGAAAACCATGGCCGATCTCTCCCCGCTATCCACCGACGACTATCCGACCACAGAACGCACGCGCGTGCGGCGCGAACATCATCGCGGCAGCCATGCGCAGGCGGACGTCCATGCTATCCTAGACGCCGCCCCGCTCTGTCACGTCGGCTATGTCATCAATAGTGCGCCCTATGTGACGCCGACGCTGCATTGGCGCGAAGGCAATCATGTCTACTGGCACGGCTCCGCCGCCAGCCGCTTTCTGCGCGCAGCGGAGGATATGCCCGTCTGCCTCACCTGCAGCATCATGGATGGCTATGTGCTCGCCCGCTCCGCCTTCTACCATTCGGTCAACTACCGTTCCGCCATGGTCTTCGGCAAGGCATGCCTGCTGGAGGACACCGAGGAGAAGGCCGATGCGCTCCGCCGTTTCGTCGAGAACCTGTTTCCCGGCCGCTGGGACAGCCTGCGACCGATGACCAGCCAGGAGGTGAAAGCGACCTCCGTGCTGCGGATGGAAATCGAGGAGGCGACCGCCAAGGTGCGCAACGGCCCGCCGGGCGATGCCGACGAGGCGGATGTTCCGGTCTGGGCGGGCGTCTTGCCGGTGCGCAGCCACCTCGCCCCGGCGCAAGCCGCACCCGGATTGCTCGACGGAATAGAGCTACCCGAACCGCTGGCGGCGCTGATACAATCAGGCCGGCTTCGATAGATTGCCCTCGCATTTGATACCGAAGGACTTCGACATGGACCTTACGAATTGGAACGGCGTGCCGCGCCCGCAACGGATCACTCTGGAAGGCCGCTATGTCCGGCTGGAACCGCTCGACGCCACGCACCATAGCACCGACCTCTTCGCTTCGGCGCAGGCGCCCGGCGCCGATGATCGTTTCCGCTACCTGTTCGAGAACGTCCCCGCCGATCTCGCCACCTTCACGCCCTGGCTCGAGAAAGCCGCAGCCAGCACCGACCCGCTGTTCTTCGCCACGATCGACAAGCGGACCGGCCGGGCCGAGGGCCGGCAGGCATTGATGCGTATCGACCCCGCGCATGGCGTCATCGAGATCGGCAGCATTCTCTGGGGTCCGGCAATCGCCCGCAGTCGCGTCACCACCGAGACGCTCTATCTCTTCGCCTCCTATGTCTTCGACACGCTCGGCTATCGTCGTTTCGAATGGAAATGCAACAATCTCAACGAGCCCTCCAAACGCGCCGCCGAGCGCTTCGGCTTTTCCTTCGAAGGCATTTTCCGCCAGCATATGGTCGCCAAGGGCCAAAACCGCGACACCGCCTGGTTCGCGATGATCGATGCCGACTGGCCGCGCCTGAAGGCCGGCTATGAGCGGTGGCTGAGCCCGGAGAATTTCGACGAGGCCGGACAGCAGAAGAGCAAGCTGACGTTCGGCTAGAGCAGCTTTCGAAAGTACACGACGCGTTGGGTTTCCTCGAAACCCAACGCGTCGTGAAAGGCATGGCTTTCGACATTGTCGAGCAGCGCATCCGAAGCAAATTCCTGGCACCCGGAGGCTCGTCCCCAATCGGCGACGGCGCGGCAAAGCAATTGCGCGGCGCCCTGCCGCCTGTACTCCCGGCGCACATAAATGCCCTCAAGGAAAAGCACCGGAGAGGTCTTGCAGCCATTGACATAATCATGCCGGAGCGTCGCCTCGGCAAACCCCACTGCGTGACCCGTCTGATTGCAAGCAATGAAGGCGATGGCATTTTCTTTCGTGAGAATTTGTGTCAGCTCGGCGCGATGATGCTCCATCGAGCTACTCGGCCAGAGCTCGGCGCGCAGACGCAACCATGCATCCAGATGTTCGAAACTGGCTTCCTTTATTTGCATCGTCCCTCCCCATCCTTTGATAGATTTAGCCGCAATGACACTCCCCCAGCTAAGCCGTCAAAAACGTGCTCCGCATCATCGCGACGACGTCCGAAACAGTCGGCCCCGTGACTGGCGGCGGATTTGGCGCCTCACAAAACTCCCGCCAGATAAAGAATGTCAGCTCGGCACCATCCGTCCCCGGCTCCCCCGCAGGCTGACCGAAGGAGCCAAGAGCCCGATAACGCTCATCCTTCCAGAACAGGGCTTCAAGCCAATCATAGACCGGCATGATATGGAAATGTAACGGATGTCCCGGCGAATGACCGTAGCGGCCAATATAGACGCGCGCGGGATGAAGCAGGGTTTCGAGCTCCCGCTGCACCTTGGCAAGAAGAGGCCCAAGCGATGCGAGCGCTTCGGTTGGCAGATCGTACAACGCATTCGTCCCGCGCTTGGAGCCGACCATCAGATAACCCGGCAGGACCGTGTCCATGCGATGGTTCACGAGCCAATGCTCCGTCTCGTGAATTCTGAATTTGGAAGGAATATCCAACGACGTCACCTTTTCATTGCCGTCAGGGCAGCCCCACCCAAGACTTACGCCCGCAAAGACCGATGTCTTAAGGCGGAGCAACTTGAGACGACGAGGTTGATCAGCGTCTGCAATATAGTGAAATGCACGCTTCTATCTCGACTCAAGTTTTCCCTTTCGCGACCACAATCATCGCGTTACATATCGCGCATATTCACGCGCCAACCACCAGATGACAATTCGAGGACAATGGCATGACGTCAAAAAACAGTTCGCGCCTTTACGCTGCTGTTTCATCCCTGTTGTGGCCAGCCATCTTTTGCGCCGGCCTGACAGGCTCCTATTTCGCCTTCCAGTCCGATATGCATCTGCTGTGGTTCAACGTCACTTATTTCTCGATCGTGGCGATCATCGCGCTCTTCGAGCGGCTGATGCCCTATGAAGAGACCTGGCTGGAGAGCGATGGCGAGACGTTCAACAACATCGCTCATACGCTCCTGAGCAAGGGCGGCGTGCAGATCGCCGCGGCCATTGGCACCTCATTCCCGATGGCGGTGGCGACCGTGGCGCAGCCTTTCCTGAGCCACAAGGCGAATATCTGGCCGGAGCAATGGCCGATGGCCCTGCAGGTCGTGCTCGGGCTCGTCATCGCTGAATTCGGCCTCTATCTCGCCCATCGCCTTGCACATGAATATCTGTCGCTATGGCGCTTCCATGCCCTGCACCACAGCGTCGAACGCCTATGGGTCATCAATACCGGACGTTTCCATATCATCGACTCGCTGTTCAAGATCGCGCTCGGCCAGATCCCGCTCTATCTGCTCGGCGCGCCGCTGCCGGTCTTCCTGTGGATAGGCGCGGTCACGGCCTTCATCGGCCTTCTGACCCATTGCAACATCGATGTCCGTACCGGCCCGCTCGACTGGATCCTCTCCACTCCGCGCCTGCACCGCTGGCATCATTCCAAGCTGCTGGCCGAGGGCAATACCAATTATGGGGAAAACCTTGTGATCTGGGACCAGATCCTCGGCACCTACTATAACCCACCTCGCCCCTCCTCCACCGACATCGGCATTACCGGCAAGGTCGCCGACAGTTTCGTTGCCCAACTCGTGCAGCCCTTTTCCAAGAAAGGCGCCAAGCAGATCATCGGCAAGAAGCCGAAGGAAGTCCGGGACAAGGAAGAACTGGCCGCCGCCAAGGCCGCCTCCCGGCGCAAGCAGGCCGAGGAGCCGATCCGCAAGTCAGGCTGAAAGACACGCGACACCGGTCAAATTTTCGAATGGATATGCGGCGCAGGGACAGGCAAGGATGAAATGGCCTCGCCCCGCTACTGCGCGAAAGCGCATAGACTGTGTCCAGGGAAACCGGCTCGACCCAATTCGAAGTGCCGCCGACACACGTAAACCTATTTCAAATCGAGAAGATATTGTCATTTAACGTGTATTGAAAAAGGCACCCTGGGGGGTTACCTATCCCTCGCAAATTATTGACCATGAAAGATTAGGAAAACTATTGAAATGGAAGGGAGATTTACCACAGATCATCTCAAGCAACTCCATAGAATATTTTTCACATCTCGTGAAATAGATAGACTTGAACGAGAATTCATTAAGCAAGGCATAGCACACTTTCATGTTTCCGGTGCCGGACACGAGTCGACGGCGCTGTTGAATGAATTCCTTCATGACGACGATTGGCTGCATCTGCACTATCGCGACAAAGCCCTGATGCTGGCGCGCGGCATGCCCATTCGTGAGTTTTTTTCCAGCCTTCTCGCCACGGGCAATTCGCATTCCGCCGGCCGCCAGATGAGCGCGCATCTTTCCTCCCGCGCTCTCAACATCACGTCCATCGTTGGTCCGGTCGGCAACAATGCACTTCATGCCGTCGGTGCCAGCGCAGCGCTGAAGCATAAGGCAGGCATGCCGATCGCCATCTGTTGCGTTGGCGACGGCACCACGCAGCAAGGCGAATTTCTGGAAGCCGTGGCCGAAGCCGTGCGCGGCCAATATCCGGTCGTCTTCGTCGTCGAGGACAATAGTTTCTCCATCTCGACGCGGACCAGAAAGCAGACCTTCTTCGATCTGCCGACCGGCCCCGCACCATCCTTCTACGGCCTCGACATCATCCGTGCCGAAGGCGACGATCTGGCGGCCTCGCGCGAAGCCTTCCGCAAGGCCGTCCGCCATAGCCGCAACAACCGCACGCCGAGCCTTGTCGTCATCAACATGGAGCGGCTGACCGACCACACCAACGCCGACGACCAGAAGACCTATCGCACGCAGGATGAGATCGAGAACGCGGCTTACCGCGATCCTCTCATCAATTTGAGAGTCGCCCTGCTGAAGGCGGGTATCGACGACACCGCGCTGGACAAGATCGAAAAAGACCTGACTGCAGAAGTGCAGGCGGAAGCAGCCCTTGCCCGCAAGGAAGATGCGCCTAAGGTCGAGCCGGAAGCAAAAGCGCCCTACCCAGCCTCCTTCGACAAGACAGCCGAATATCGCGGCGGCGCCAGTGCTGCGACGCTGACGATGCGCGAGGCGCTGAACGGCGTGCTCGACAAGCAGCTGGCCAACAATCCGGATGTCGTCCTCTTCGGCCAGGACATCGAGGACCCCAAGGGCGATGTCTTCGGCGTCACACGCGGCCTCAGCACGAAGTATCCCGAGCGCGTCTACAATGCGGCGCTGAGCGAATCGACCATCGTCGGCACCGCCGTCGGCCGGGCGCTAGCCGGCCAGCGCCCCGTCGCCTTCCTGCAATTCGCCGATTTCCTGCCGCTCGCCTATAACCAGATCGTCTCGGAAATGGGCAGCATGTTCTGGCGCAGCAATGGCGACTGGGAATCGCCCGTCATCCTGATGGTGAGCTGCGGCGGTTACAAACCCGGCCTTGGACCGTTCCACGCGCAAAGCTTCGAGAGCATGCTGGCGCACACGCCCGGGATCGACGTCGTCATGCCCTCCACCGCCGGCGATGCTGCCGGCCTGCTCAATGCCGCTTTCGAATCCAGACGCCCGACCGTCTTTCTCTATCCGAAGGCTGTGCTCAACAATTCCGACGGCCGCACCTCCGTCGATGTCGACCAGCATTTCGTCCGTCCCGGCCTGTCGCGTTATATCGCCCGCGGCCGCGACCTGACGCTGGTCACCTACGGCAACACGGTGTCGCTCTGCGCCAAGGCGGCAAGCGCCTTCGAGACCCAGGGATTTTCGGTCGAGGTCATCGACCTGCGTTCGATCTCGCCATGGGATGAGAAGGAAGTGCTGGCCAGCGCCAAGCGCACCAAGCGCCTGATCGTCGTGCATGAAGACAACCGCACGGTCGGTATGGGCGCTGAAATCGTCGCCACCGTCTCCGAAAAGGCCGACGTGCCTGTCGTCGTCCGCCGGCTTGCCCGTTCTGACTCGCATGTCCCCTTTAACTTCGGCAACCAGCTGGAAACGCTGCCATCCTACAGCAAGCTGGTCGATCTGATGGCCGAAGTCCTCGAATGCGAGGTCACCTGGCATGAAGAGGACAAGTCTGGCCCGACGGCCGCGATCAAGGCGATCGGCTCTGGCCCCGCCGACGAAAACGTGCTGGTGACCGATCTCCTGGTGAAGCCTGGCGATACGATCGAGGTTGGCCAGCTCGTCGCGGTGGTCGAGGCGACCAAGGCTTCGGTCGAGATCTGCGCCAATATTGGCGGCGTGGTGCAGGAAGTCTTCGTCAAGATCGGCGACCAGATCGCCACCGACAGCCCACTTCTGACCGTGGACGCCGACCGCGACCTCAGCGAGCGCAATTTCGCGCTGGCTTCCGAGGTCCAGAACAAGTTCGTGCTGCGCCGCCTGAAGTCGCACGCCATCCCGGCGCTGCGCCGCCATTCCGGTAATTTCACGGAAATCGCCGTCAGCGGCATGGGCTTTGCGACCGGCGCCCGCCGTGTCAGCAATGAAGAGATCATCCATAACTGGCCGAACCGGCGCGCAGAGGAAATCTTCGCGCTGACCGGCATCAAGAGCCGCTATTGGGTCGGCCCCGGCGAAAGCACGCTGAGCCTGGCGACCAAGGCCGTTCGCGACCTTCTGCACCAGACCAATACGACGATCCATGACATGGACCTCGTCATTGCCGCTACCGGCACGCCCGATATCGCGACGCCGTCGCTCGCAAGCCGCGTTTCGGTTGCCGTTGCCGAAGACGGCGTGCGGCCGTCGCTCGCCGCCTACGACATGGGCGCCGCCTGCTCCGGCTATCTCTATGCCCTGCAGCAGGCTTACGATTTCATTGCCCAGCAGAACGACGCCAAGGTGCTGATCGTCACCTCGGAAGTGCTGTCACCGCTGCTCGACATGAGCGATTTCTCCACCGCCATCCTGTTCGGCGACGCCGCCACCGCCTGCCTGGTGACCAGCCGCGACATGGCGCGCAATCCGCTGTTTGCAGCCAGCCGCCCGGTCATCAGCGGCCGTCCGGAACCGGGCGATCTTCTCTATGTACCGCTGCCGGACAAGGGCGTCATTTCCATGAACGGACGCTCGGTCTTCACCGAAGCCGTTCATTCCATGTCGCGCTCGATCGAGGATGCCTGCGTCGATGCAGGATTGGAGCTTGCCAATCTCGACCTTCTGGTGCCGCATCAGGCCAACCAGCGCATCATCGACACCATCGCCAAGCGCAGCGGCCGCCCGGCGCTGAGCGTCATCGAGAACTACGGCAACACCAGCTCGTCGAGCATTCCGCTCGCCATGATGCATGTCGCCAAGGAACGCTCCGAGCCACTCAACCTTGGCCTCGTCGCCTTCGGCGGCGGCATGACCTCGGGCGCAGCCATCGTACGCACGATCAAGTAACCGCAAACGGCTCTTCACATCGACCAAAACAAAACCCCGAAATCCGCAGCGGATTCCGGGGTTTTTCGTAAGATTAACAAGCCAGTGCTAACTACGCCTTCGGGCGGTTTCTCAGCGCCTCGGCTTCGGCATAGAATTTCTTTTCCCATTCTTTATGATTGTCGAGGCCCTCTTTGATGAAGGGCGTGAAGATCGCCAGGTTCATCAAAGCCCAGTTGACGATGCGGGCCGGGAATTTCAGCGGCTTGACGAAATCGACGAAGAGGACGACGCGGGTCTTGTCGGTGTGGTTCCAGGCCTCATGCTCATAGGCGTCGTCAAAGATCAGCGCCTTGCCTTCTTCCCAGTGGCAGATCTGCTTGTCGACGCGGATGGCGAGCTGGTCCTTCGGCTCCGGTACGATCAGGCCGACATGCAGGCGCAGCACGCCGTTATAGGGGCCGCGATGGGCGGGAAGGTGCTTGCCCGGCTCGAAGATCGAGAACATCGCCGTCGTCAGTCCCGGGATCTTCTGCACCGCCGCCCAGGTGTTCGGGCAGGCCTTGATGTTCTGCTCCGACTTCACGCCGAATCCGAGAAGGAAGAAGGTCTTCCAGCGGTTATCGGTCGAGATGGTCTTCACATCGGTAGAAATGTCCTGGAAGGTCGGCAGCTCACTCTGGCGTTCCAGCACCTTTTCCAGCTCGGCACGGATCGCGGGATAATCCTTCTCGATCTCGGCGGCCCAGGGGAAAGTGGCGTTGTCAAAGACCGGCGGATTGCCGAGCTTGGCGTATTTCAAATTAAGGCTTTCGGCCCAGGCGACGACGCCCATAAAGAAGCGTGTGACTGTGCTTGGGCGATCCATCGGCGCGATGCCGGTTGTACCAAAGGTTTGTTCCGGAGCATTCGGCTCGGCGGTTGTGGGAGCTGGTGCGCTCAAAGTGCTCTCCGTCATGTCTGTCTGCGTAGGGGTTGTTTGGGAGGAGGAAATCTTGTCTCAGGGGAATTTGCGCGGGAATCTTGGAGCGGCAATAGGTCCAGCAACGTCTGCATTTGCCTGGCCGATCCACGATCTGCGCCCGACTCCTCTGTTATGCAATGATCATAATAAGCGATTATATGAGTTCATTAGTCGAATTTCGCAAGAGTATCCGTTCGCAAGAGCGGGGCTTTGTCGTGCGTATTTTTCAATGCCTGTTTTCTGCGGATATCTGCCCCGGAGCCGGCGGAAATACGGCCGAGCCCAAGATTTTTTCCGCAATGATTTCACAATTTTGCGAGCTCACGGCTCATCTCGCTTGGTCTTGGTGTTCAGCAGCGAGCGGATCGATACGCCGGACGAAATGCCGCCGTCAGCGGCACCCTTCACGACGCCGACACGCTGCGACAAATAGATGCTGGTATGGCCGCTACAGATGTAGGCGAGGAAGCAGGCGACGGCGAGATAGACCGTGTGTGTCGCACCGAAGAGCTCGATGCCCATGATCATGCAGGCGAGCGGCGTATTGGTAGCGCCTGCGAAAACCGCGACGAAACCGAGTGCCGCGAAGAGATCGACCGGCGCGCCAAGAATGGCGGCGATGGCATTGCCAAGTGCGGCGCCGATGAAGAACAGCGGCGTCACCTCGCCGCCTTTGAAGCCAGAGCTCAGCGTCACGATAGTAAAGACCGCCTTCCAGAACCAGCTGCAATAATCGACGCGCGCCGGATCGAAGAAGCCCGGGATCGTCGCATCGCCAGGATTGGGTGACCAGACGCCGAGACCGAGATATTCTCGGGTGCCGAGCGCATAGACGAGGCCGATCAGTACGATGCTGGCAATCACCGGCCGGAGCGGCGCATAGGCACAAACTTTCTTGAAGGCAGCCGACATCCTGTGGGAAATCTCGCTGAAGCAGCGGGCCATCAGCCCGAAGAGCACGCCGGCAATGCCGACCTTCAGAAGCAGCAGCGCATCGAGATGGAAGGTGCTAGCCGGCGTGCCGGCGAGATAGGCGATATGGTACTGGATGTGCTCGATACCCCAGGCATGGCAGGTCCAGTCGGCCGCGATCGCCGCCACAAGGCTGGGGATCAGCGCTTCATATTGCATACGGCCGATGGTCAGCACTTCGAGCGCGAAGACTGCGCCTGCGATCGGCGTACCGAACACCGCGCCGAAACCGGCGGCGATGCCGGCCATCAGCAGGATGCGGACTTCGGCGTGGCTCAGTCGGAAAAACCTGGCAAAGGCACTGGCGATGCTGCCGCCGAGCTGCACCGCCGTTCCCTCGCGCCCCGCCGAACCGCCGACCAGATGCGTCAGGACGGTCGAGACCAGGATGAACGGCGCCATGCGCAGCGGTACGCCACCGCCCGGCTCATGGATCTGCTCGACGATCAGATTATTGCCGCCCTCCGCGCCCCGTCCGAAACGCTGGTACGCCAGCACCATCAGGAAACCGGCAACCGGCATCAGGAAGATCAGCCAGGGATAGTCGAACCGCGCCTGCGTCGCCCGGTCAAGGCTCCAGAGAAACAATGCACAGAGCGAGCCGACCACGGCCGCCATCGGCACCACCAGAAAGATCCATTTGAATATGCTGCGCAACTGCTGGAAACGATGATGAAAGAACTCGGATGCCGACATCAGTTCGCCCCTCCCGGAAGACCAGCGATGAGCCTGACGGGGACAAGGATCATAAAACAAAGTTGGGGTAACAGCAGGATTGCGGACACGACTCTACTCCTTCGCCCCACCGGGCACGTTGAGTAGGAGTCATCAGCTTCCCTGAATCTTCAGAGCAGCGGTTCGGCCACCATGGCCCGGCAGAAATCCATTACCGTTGGATTTTTCATACAGATAAGGAAGCGTCCCTGTCAATCCGGGCGCCGCGGATGCGGCCGCCCTTCAAACTGCTTTGGCGATCATTTCGATCGGCGCGATCAGGCCGCTGCCGACCGACGTACCGACATTGCCCACGCGCTCCGCCGCCTTCGGCCCCATCAGTGCGCCGAGGCTCAGCGACTGGCCGCCACCGGCGGCGCTTGCGCGCATCTCCTGCGCCAGTCGGATTGCCAGCGCACTGCGATCCTGCTCGGACTCCACCGTGAAGCCGGCCTCGCTGAGCAACTGTCGATAGGTTTCGGGCGTACAAACGAAGCTCGTCTCCGGCGTCATCGCCCAGGGCATCGGATAGGGCAGCTCGCCGGCCCGCATCTGCATAATTTCATAGAGACCGAACCGGCCGCCGGGCTTCAGCACGCGTCGCACCTCGGCAAACAGCCTCGCCTTATCCTCGATGTTCATGCCGACATGAATGAGCGTGGCACGCTCGAAGCTTTGGTCGGCAAAGGGAAGCGACAGCGCGCTCGCCTGGCGGAACAACACCTGCGCGGCCATGCCGCAACGCTCGGTCAGAACATTGGCGACCTTGACGAATTCATCGGTCAGATCGACTCCGGTGACGATAGAGCCATAGGTGCTGGCCATATAGCGCGCCGGCCCGCCAAGTCCCGATCCGATATCAATCAGCCGCATGCCGTCGATCAAATCGAGATCCCGGGCAAACTCCCGCGTGGCCTCGCGCCGTCCGAGATGGAATTCATCGACCCCGGCAAGGTCGTCGATGCTAAGATGATCGATATCCTTGCCGCCGGCGGTAAGCCCCGCAAGGATCGTTTCTTCCAGTGAGCCGTGCGTATAATGACTCGCAACCTTTTCCTCGGTGGACATGACCCCTCCTCCCATGACCTCGCATTCAGAGCATGATGGAAGGATGCTGCACCTGCCTCCCTATCCCGTCAAGCAATTGGGCAGATCTCAATGAAACGGCCGCCCGAAGGCGGCCGCTTGAATGTCGAAGATAAAGCAGGGGCAACCTCAAACCTTGAGTTCGCGCCGCTCCGTTTCTGTGACCATGGCAAGATCCAGCACACGCTGCAAATTGGCGGCATGGCGGAAGCTCGGATCCTGCGGGCTGCCGGTCATCACCGCATCGGCGAAACGCTGATAATTGGTCAGTACCGGCGGCACTTCGATGACCTTCCACGTCGCCGTTTCAGTGTCGTCGCCAAGGCAACCGCGCAGCTCCGAACCGTTGGGGCTGTGGTTGACTTCCAGCCCGCCGCGTTCGCCATAGATGCGCAGCTTCAACTCGTTCAGATGCCCAGTCGCCCAGCGGCTCGCATGCACGACACCGAGCGCGCCATTGGCGAAATCGACCGACATGGAGAAGCTGTCATTGGCATCAAGCGTATATTCGCCGATGCGCTCATCCGGAGCCTTATTGAAGGTCTTTAGCCGAGCGAAGACATGATCGATATCGGTCGCTGCGCCATAGGCGGCGAAATCGAGGATATGGATGCCGATATCCCCGAGCACGCCGTTGGAACCGTGCCCGGTCGACAGCCGCCACAACCACTTGGATTCGCTCCGCCAATCGCCCCAGGCCCTGGAGACGAGCCAGCTCTGCAAATAGGAAGCCTCGACATGCTTGACCGTGCCGATCTCGCCCGAGATCACCATCTCACGCGCCTTCTGCAGTTGCGCGACATTGCGGTAGGTCAGGTTGACCATGTTAATGACGCCGGCTCGTTCGGCCGCCTCCGTCATCTCCAGCGCCTTGTCGTAATTCTCCGCCAGCGGTTTCTCGCAGAGAACATGCTTGCCCGCGGCCAGCAGCGGCAAGGTCGTCGGGTGGTGGGCCTTGTCCGGCGTGACATTGGTCGCCGCGTCGAAGTCGCCCCAGGCCAGCGCCTCGTCCAGCGACAAGAAGCGGTTCTTGATATCGAACGTATCGGCGAAGGCGGCGAGCCTCGTCGCATCCGTATCGACGGCGCCGACAATCTCGACGCCTGGAATACGGACGAAATGCTCGGCTTGGTTCTTCGCCATGCCGCCCGTGCCAACAATTATGAGACGCATTTTATACCTCAGCGATAACCGGCTTCGCCGGCCTGGTGGAGTTTAGGACCACGTTCGACGATCGGCTCCAACGCCTTCTCGACCGGCACGTTCGGCGCATCATGGATGCTCGCCTGTGTGCCGAGCGGATTGTGCGCCCATTTGACGGAGTTGATCAGAACCTTCTGCACGGTGTCGTTGTGATAGGTCGGATAGGTCTCGTGACCGGGGCGGAAATAGAAGATATTGCCGGCGCCACGACGCCAGGTCATGCCAGAGCGGAAGACTTCGCCGCCCTGGAACCAGGAGATGAACACCGTTTCCAGCGGTTCGGGAACGGAGAACTGCTCGCCGTACATTTCTTCGTTTTCCAGCTCGAAATGTTCGCCGAGACCGGCAGCGATCGGATGGCGCGGGTTGATGACCCAGAGTCGCTCGCGTTCGCCCGCTTCGCGCCATTTCAGCGCGCAGGGCGTGCCCATCAGCCGTTTGAAGACCTTCGAGAAATGGCCGGAATGCAGCACGATAAGGCCCATACCTTCCCAGACGCGCTTGGCGACACGCTCAACGATCTCGTCACTCACGGCGCCGTGGTCCTTGTGGCCCCACCAGAGCAGCACATCAGTGTCCTTCAGCCGGGCTTCGCTCAGGCCGTGTTCCGGCTCCTGCAACGTTGCAGTGGTTGCTTCAATGCCGGCATCGGCATTGAGCCCCTTGGCGATCGTCGTATGCATGCCCTCCGGATAGATGTCGGCGACGACCTTGTTTGTCTGTTCATGAATGTTCTCGCCCCAAACGACGGCACGAATAGTCATTACGGCACTCCTCTAATACCATTGAGATTGAACAGGTTATGCGATCCAAAGCGCTTTGGAAAAGCGCCACTTTCAGGCCTCCATCAGCCCTTCCAGCGCAAGAGATAATGCGTCCGAAGCGATTTGACAAAGGCTAAAATTACCATGCGAAACACCTGTCTTTTCAGTGCGACACGGATTTTGAAAACAGGTTGACGACGATGACGCCGGCGATGATCAGACCAAGGCCTATGACCGCCGCCAGATCAAGTTTCTGGCGGAAAAACACCAGCCCGACGGTGGAGATCAGCACGATGCCGAGCCCGCTCCATATGGCGTAGGCAATGCCGACCGGGATCACCCGCAGGGTCACAGACAGGCAATAGAAGG
Organism: Rhizobium rhizogenes NBRC 13257; assembly: GCF_000696095.1. Lineage (GTDB taxonomy): Bacteria > Pseudomonadota > Alphaproteobacteria > Rhizobiales > Rhizobiaceae > Rhizobium > Rhizobium rhizogenes. The sequence goes on from NZ_BAYX01000007.1 coordinate 33,177, forward strand.
ATGCGGCATAGCACAGCACAAGCACGATCGAGGGACCGAGCCGGGTGAACTGCTGCGACATCTGCAGTGCCGTCGTGCCCATCACCTCCAGCACGATCGCCACCATCAGCACCGCATAAACGGACGCGTTCGCCATCAAACCCTCTCGATATTCATTAGAGTTGCGTGAGCTCGATCAGCCGCTCGACCAGTTTCTCGCGGGCGCTCTCGTCCATCGCATGGCTGTCGAGCAGATCGGCGAGCCAGATCCCATCGGTCGCCAGCCGCACGATCGCCGCATCCACGGAGGAGTCCGTGCCGACATATTCCTCGCTGCGTTCGCGCACCCAGTCGAGCCAGCGCTGCCGCAATTGCGGCTCGCTGAGCAGCACCATCGTCACCTGAGCCCAATCCTTCGTTTCCTCGGGTTGGTCGCGCAGCGCCAGGCAGGCGCGAAGGTAGCCGCGGGTGAAGCGCCCATGCGGCAGCGGATCGGCTCGCATCTCCTCCTCGATCGCCCGGTCCAGCCGCTCGATCAAACTGTCGAACAAGGCCTCCAGCAGCGTATTCTTGTTGGGGAAATGATGCAGCAATCCGCCCTTGCTGACCCCGGAGGCACCCGAAACCGCATCCAGCGTCACCGCCGTCATGCCCTTCTCCGACGCCAGCCGCGCCGCCACCTCCAGCAACTGCTGGCGGACGAGCAAAGGCTGCTTCTTTCTGTGGTGCGCTGTAGACATGGCGACATAACATACCAGTTGGACGGTTTCGTCAATGCGCTGCGTGATGGGCTACGTCGTTCTGGTCGAAAATGGTCAGCTTTGCCCCATCGACGGCAAAGACGATCGGCGCACCGCTAGTGATGGTCGTCATGCCCGGGTCGGTGCCAATGATCTTCGAGCCGTCCTTCAGCCGGACATGGACGAGCGACCGGTCGCCCAACCGCTCCACCGTCTCGACCGTTCCGGCGATGTCGCCCTTGTCCGCAGTGGTCGCCACCAGATATTCCGGCCGAATGCCGAGCGTCAGCTCCGAGCGCGCCATACCGTTCACCGAAACCGCAGTCTTGATGATCGATCCGTCCGGCAAAGTCGCCGTCGCAAAGCCCCCGGCCTCGCCGACGCCGGCCACGTTGACGAAGTTCATTCCGGGTGAGCCGATGAACTGGGCGACATAGCGCGTCGCCGGCCGCGTATAGATCTCCACCGGCGTCGCCACCTGTTCGATCTTCTTGTTGTTCAACAGCACGATCCGGTCGGCAAGCGTCATCGCCTCGATCTGGTCGTGGGTGACGAAGACCATCGTTGCGCCCAGCCGCTCATGCAATTGCGCAAGCTCGACGCGGGTGCGGTTGCGCAGACCAGCGTCGAGGTTGGACAGTGGCTCATCGAACAGGAAGACATCGGGCTCGCGCACGATAGCGCGGCCAATGGCGACACGCTGACGCTGGCCGCCCGAAAGCTCCGATGGCTTGCGGTCAAGCAGATGCGGCATCTCCAATATGGTGGCTGCGATGTCGATGCGCTTTGCGATCTCGGCCTTCGGTGTACCGATGTTTCTGAGACCGAACGACATGTTGTCACGTACCGTCATATGCGGATAGAGCGCGTAGGATTGAAACACCATCGATACGCCGCGTTCGCCGGGCGGAAGCTGGTCGACCCGCCGTCCGCCGATCCAGACCTCACCGCTGGTGATCGCCTCAAGCCCTGCGATCATCCGCAGCAGAGTCGATTTACCACAGCCGGAGCCGCCCAGGAACACGACGAATTCGCCGGGCTCGATCGTGAGATCGATGTCGTTGAGAACCTGCACCGCACCGAAATGCTTGGTGACGGATTTGATGTTGATTCCTGCCATTTTTCCTCCTCCGGAAGAATTGAACTTCGCCAGACCTGCTGTTTCTCTCTTTATGTTCCCGGCATTCGTCTATTTGACAGCACCAGCAGCCACGCCCCGCGTCAGGGTGCGTTGGAAAATCAGGAAGAAAATCACCGTCGGCGTGACGCCGAGCAGCGAAGCTGCGGCAACCGCCGTCGGATCCTGCGTATTGGCGCCTGAGAGGACACCCATGGCGACCGAAACCGTCTGGTTGTTGTTGGAGACCAGGAACACCAGCGGGATCAGGAACTCGTTCCAGGTCCAGATGAAGAAGAAAGTCGCAAGCACGGCAAGTGTCGGCCTGAGAACCGGCACGATCACCAACCACAGGATCTGCCAGCGGCTCGCATTGTCGATCTGCGCCGCCTCGATGATCTCACGCGGGAAGGTGGTCAGCACCGAGGACAGAAGATATGTGCCGAAGGCGGTGTGCAGCACGCCGACGATCAGGATCACCGACAGCATGGAATCGAATAGGCCCACCTGCTTGGCCATGTAGTAAAGCGGATAGATCAGGGCTTCCTGCGGCGCCATGATCGAGATCAGCAAGATTACCAGCAACACCCGCCCTCCCCGCACGCGACCGATGCCGATGGCATAGGCATTGAGGAGACTGAGAACGACCGCGAGAATGGCGGTGCAGCCGCTGATCAGGATGCTGTTGAAAAGCTTTCGCGTAAAGTCGACATTGCTCCAGAAATTCTTGAGCGCCGTCAGGTCGAAGCTATGCGGGAAGGCAAGCGGACCATTGGCCGCATAATCGGTCGGGGTCTTGATGGCGTTGAAAGCCGCCAGGAAGAACGGAAACAGCGTACCACCAAGAAAAACGAACAGAACGGCCAGGACGATCCAGCGGGTCACGCCCTTCTTCTGGCGATGCTCCGTCGGCGCATCCGATGCGACCGTGGCCGAAAGTGAAGCCGTAGCAGCCATCTCAGTGTCCCCCTTCGGTCTGTTTGGATTGCATGCGCAGGAAGAAGATACCGAGCATGATCGTTACGACGGTTTGCAGTGTCGCAATCGCGGCCGCATAGCCGACGCGGTTGGTGGTGAAGAAGTGGTAGTAAGAGAGGTAAGACGGCACCGTCGTCGCATTGTCCGGCCCGCCGGATGTCAAGACGTAGATCGGCGCGAAAACCTTCAGGGCGGCGATCAACGTGGTGAGAGCAACCACGAAAATCTCCGGCATCAGCATGGGGATCGTGATGTAGCGAAAACGGCCGAACCAGCTGGCATTGTCGAGCTCGGCGGCTTCGTAGAGCGAAGGATCGACCCGCGCCAGCCCCGACATGAAGACCACCAGACAGTAGCCGACCTGGATCCAGACAATGACGGCGGAAACGGCCCAGAGCGCGTAACTTGCATCCCCCAGCCAGTTCTGCGCCATGAAATCGAGGCCGATCGCTTTCAGGACTGCGTTGACGATCCCGATCGGATTGAGGATCCACCCCCACAGCACGCCGGCTGCGGTCAGCGGCAAAATCTGCGGCAGATAAAAGCCGGCGCGGAAGAAGCTCGACAAGGTCTCGCCGAACTGTGCGCTGATATAGTCGAACAGCACCGCCGCCAGCACCAGGCCCAGAATGATCGGCACGATCGTCATCGAAATGATGAACAGGAGCGTGTGCTGGATCGATCCCCAGAATGCCGCGTCCACGAGCAATCTCTCGTAGTTTTGAAACCCGACATACCTCGGCGTTCCAATGCCCTTCCAGGTCGTGAAGCTGATCGCGAAATTGGCGATCAGGGGGACAAGCACGATCAGAGCGAACCCCAGCATGCCGGGCAGAATATAGAGATAATACCCCGCCCTGCCGGAGTTTTTGGACTTCTCCATCGCATTCCTCCAGTCCGAGACAGCGAGACGGCATCAAGCCGTCCCGCCGCTGCGAATTGCTCCAGTACAGGGGTTACTGCGCTGCCTGCGCGTCGTCGTAAGCCTTCTTCAGGCGATCGGCGAATTGCTCCGGCGTCGTCGAGCCATTCACCAGGCCGGTGGTCGCCTGGATCAGCAGCTCATAATAGCCGGGAACCGGCCAGTCCGGATAGAAACCGAGACCGCCCTTGCTCGAGATCTCGTTGAAGAGCTCGACATTGCGCTTGCCGACCGGATCGGTGATCGCTGCCGGATCTGCAGCAATGGCCACGCCGCCGAAATTGGCTTGGTCATTCTGGTTCTGTTTGCTCAGCACCAGATCGATGAACTCATAGGCGAGATCCTTGTTCTTGGAGCTTTTGGGCACCATGAACAGGTTGCCGGTCGAACCCGTGCTGTATTTCGGGGTCGGGAAGATGAACTGGCTCCACTTGAAATTCTTGATCGTGCTCGCGAAATTGCCGTTGTTCCAGGTTCCGCTGACAAACATCGGCGCTTTGCCGGAAGAGAAGAGGTTGTCGGCACCTCCCGTCCCCTTCAGACCCGTCGAATCCTTGGAGATGTAACCCTTCTTGACCCAATCGACGATCTTCTGCGCGGCAAACAGGAAAGGCTTGGTATCAAGCGGCGCCTTGAGGCCCTGATAGTTCTTAACCCAGGTATCGTCAGCCTGTGTCAGCGCCAGCGTATAGAGCAGATGCTGCGCATTGGAGTCGACTGTGCCATAAGCGAGTGGTGTGATGCCTTTCTTCTGGAAAGTCTCCAGGGCGGCCTCGAATTCGTCCAGCGTCGTCGGCACCTTGATGCCGTTGGCCTCGAACATATCGATATTGTAGAAGACCGAGACGAACTCGGCGTTGACCGGAAGGCCGATGATCGGACCGGAGCCGTAAACGCCGCTCTGATCATATTTGCTGAGCTGCGTGTTGGTTTCGTTGACAATCTTGTCCCAACCGCGCGTCTTGAATTCATCGTCAAGCGGGGTCAGAAGGCCCTGCGAGGCGACGAGACCGGCCGTCGCATTACCCTTGTTGTATTCCAGCACGTCCGGCGCCTGGTCCGAATTGAGAATAAGGCTGCCTGCCTTCTGCAATTGCTCAAAGGTCTTCTGTTCAAAATTGATCGTGACATCGGGATGCTTGGCCTTAAGTTCGCCGAGCGCCTTCGTCCAGGCCTTGGCCTGAGGTGTATCCGGCAGCTCATACCACCAGACATTTAATGTCTTGCTCTGCGCTTGCGCGACGCCGGCAGCCAACAAGAGCGACATGCCGGCGGTGATCGCCAGCTTCGAAAACATGTTCATAAATTGTCCTCCACCATGCGAACCGTGACGGTCTCAGTCCGACGGCATGGCTCGCGATGCCCGTCGGTGCTCCTCTTATTTCACCCCTCGTCCGTTCATCGACGATGAGACGAACCACTTGGATGTCGCAACGCTCCTCCGTTCCGATATCCGGGCCGACTGGAACGCCGCACGGCGACGCCGCTCCAGTTCCCCGAATTAACGCATAACTCCGTCCTTAAATCGATTCAGATTTAAGGAGCGGGCACGCTATTCGACGAATTCGCCGCCCCGGCTGTGCTTCAGATAGTTCAGGCCATGGATCTGACCAGTCATTTCCAACTCGTCGCGATAAACCGGGTCATGCCAGCCTTCGATATCGATCGATCCCGACCAGCCGGCGAGACGCAATTCGGAGATGATGTCCGTCCAGTTGCTGTCGCCGAAACCTGGCGTACGCATGAAGACGAACTTCTCTTTGCCGAAAATGCCGTGCTCCTTGATGACGTCCCAGCGGATCGTCGCGTCCTTGCCGTGAACGTGAAAGATTTTGCTTGCCCATTTGCGGATCTGCGGCAGCGGCTCGATCAGATAGACCATCTGATGGCAGGGTTCCCATTCGAGGCCGATATTGTCGTCCGGCGTCTCGTTGAACATCAGCTCCCAGGCATCCGGATTATGCGCGATGTTCCAGTCGCCGGTTGCCCAGTTGCCGTCCATGGCGCAGTTTTCGAAGGCAATCTTGATGCCCTTGTCGGCGGCTCGCTTGGCAAGCTCGCTCCACACCTGCTTGTAGCGTGGCAGGCTGTCGGTCAGCGGCTTGTTGCGAATCCGGCCGGTGAAGCCGGCAACGCAGGTGGCGCCGAAGTGATGGGCGTTGTCGATGCAATCCTTCCAGCCCTGCAGCGTCTGCTGATCGAGCTCGGTGGTTTCAAGCGGATTGCCGAACATGCCAAGCGTGGAAATGGTAATGTCGCGGCTGCCGATGGCGTCGAGGCAGCGCTTGCCGAGCTCCGCCAGATTCTGGCCGTTGGTCGTCTGCCAGAAGAAGGGTTCAAAGCTTTCGAAGCCGTGATCGGCGATCTTGGCGATGCCCTTGGCGGCATCCTCACTGGTCGCCTTGATCATCGTTCCGATGCGGATGGCCTTTGCCGGATTTGTCATGGTCTCACTGTCCTTATGCTTAGATTTCGATACGCCGGCCCGACTTGGCGCTTTCGATCGCGCCGAGGACCATTGCGAGGCTATGAATATTGTCGCTGCTTTCGGTCTCCGGCCGCTTGCCCGTCTTCACCGCATCGATAAAGGAGGCGATGACGCTGGCATGCCCATGCGTCTCGTCATCATGCCTGGGGCCGGGAACGTCGATGGGGGTAAAACCATGCAACAGGCCCGGCTCATGGCCGGCGACGGAAGCTTCGAAATGTTCTTCGCCGTCCCAGGTCAGCATGCCTTTGCTGCCGGTGAGCCGCCATTGGCTCTCCCAGCTCGTGCGCTTGCCTTCAGTGCACCAGGAGCCGCGATAGCTGAAGACGACGTCGTCGGAAAACTCGAATAGCGCATGCGCGGACGCACCATGCCTGTACCAGGACCCGGCAGGGTTCTTCTCGACGCAATAGACCGAAAGCGGCGTCTTGCCGGCAACGAAACGGGCGGCATCGAAAGTATGGATCGCCATGTCGAGCAGGAGTACATTGTCCATCTCCTCACGGAAGCCGCCAAAATGCGGCCCGAGGAAGAAATCGCAATGAATGCCGGTGAGCTCGCCGATCGCGCCCTCTTCGACAAAGCGGCGCAGACGGCGCACGCCGGAGATGAAGCGGCGGTTCTGGATGATGGCGTGTACCTTGCCGGTCTTGGCGGCGAGATCGATGAGGGCAGCCCCCTCTTCAAGCGAAGTTGCCATCGGCTTTTCGCTGAGGACATGGCAGCCGGCTTTCAGCGCCGTCGAGACAACGCCGAAGCGAGCGGCGGGAATGACGACATCGAACACCAGGTCGGCCTTCGTCGCCGCGATGACTGCGGCAAGGTCCGAACCGATAACGGCCTCTTCGAGACCGAACTCTTTCGCAAGGTTTTCGGCGGTCGCTCGATTGAGATCGACCAGGCCCACGACATTGATGGTTTCGGCAAGCGACGGCGTCGAGGCGATGGCCTTGAGCCAGCCTTTGGACATAGCTCCGCACCCGCACAAAATGGCGTTAAATTTCACGATTCCCTCCAGCGAATGGTGTCAAACTCCTCGTGACACGCATTCCGTAAACGTTTACGATCCTATGCGAAAAGATTTTCCTGTGTCAATAGAGGAGGACTATGGAAAATGGCGCATGGAGGAAAACACCCGCCGATGAAGGGAATTCGTCAGCTCGCCGAACATCTCGATATCTCGATCGGCACAGTATCACGCGCCTTGAACGGCAAGCCTGATGTCAACGAAGAGACCCGCAAGCGCGTACTCGCCGCCGCCGAACAGCTGGGCTATGTGGCCAACCAATCGGGGCGCAGCCTGCGGCAAGGCACGACCAACGTCATCGGCCTGATGATCCAATCCAGCAAGGAAACGGTTGAAAACAGCGACAATTTCTTTCTGACCGTTACGGGTGGGCTGCAGAGCGTGTTCGCGCGCCACAACCTCGATTTGGTCATGCTCCCCTGCCCGAACGACGAAGACCCCTACGAGTACCTGAAACGCATGGTGGCGAGGCGCATCGTCGATGCCCTGATCATTTCCGAGACACAGCGCATCGACAAACGCTTCGATCTGCTCGCCAAAACGAAAATCCCTTTCGCAGCGCTTGGCCGCAGCCTCTCGATCGGGCAGCATTCCTGGGCCGACCTCGATTTCGACGGCGTCGCCAATTGCGCTGTCGACCGGCTCGTGGCGCATGGGCATCGCCGCATCGCTATCAGCGCGCCCTCCAGCGACATCAATCTCGGCTTCATCTTCGTGGAGGGTTATCGGCGCGCGCTCGAGCGGCACGGCATCGCCTACGACCCGGATCTGGTCATTCGCGCGAAATCGAGCGAACAGGGTGGCTATCAGGTCGCCGACAAATTGCTTCACCTCGATGACAAGCCGACGGCTGTAATCCTGATCTACGAATTGATGGCCATCGGCTTCTACCAGCGCGTGATGGAAGCCGGCATCATTCCAGGGCGCGATATTGCCGTCGTGGGCTTTCGCGAGGCGCCGCGCGCCAAATTCCTGCAACCGCCGCTAACCTGCTTTCGCACATCCCTGCACGAACTCGGTGTCGAATTGGCCGAGATCTTGCTCTCCAGCATGCCCGCCTACAGCCATATCTACCCCAAGACCAAGCGCCAAATGATCTGGCCGCTACAGCTCGTCCCCGGAGAAAGCGACAGTTTTCACCTGAAGGCGGAGTAGCGCCGAAACGCCGCATGGGTGAAATCTGCGATTGCGATCCGCCTTGCAAATTGCCATGTAGAACGCGGCGAACGGGGACCGGCATTTGAGCGAAGAGACCATCACACTCTACCAGGCGATCGGCGGCGATCAGACCGTGCGTGCGCTGACGACACGCTTCTATGATCTGATGGACACGCTGCCGGAAGCCGCCAACTGCCGCGCCGTGCATCCGCCGAGCCTCGAAGGCTCCCGTGAAAAATTCTACGAATATCTGACCGGCTATCTCGGCGGACCACAGCTCTATATCGAGAAACGCGGCCATCCACGCCTGCGCAGCCGTCATTTCGTCGCCGCTATCGGCCCCGCCGAGCGCGACGAATGGCTGCTCTGCTTCCGCCGCGCCATGGCTGAAACCATCGAAAACGAAAAGCTGCGGGCGATCATCTGGGAGCCCATCGAGCGCCTCGCCTTCCATATGCAGAACCGGGAATGAGAGAAGACATGAGCTTCAGCACGATAATCCGTCCGCTCACCCTGTTTGTTGCCGGCACCCTCGGCGCCGCCGGTGTCGCGCTTGCAGCCGCCGCGTCCCATGGCGGCGATACACTTTTTCTCGGCTCCGCCTCGACCATGTGCCTGGCACATGCCCCTGCCCTGCTCGCGCTCTACGCCGGCTATGACCGCATCCGCACCGCGCCGGTGGCGACCATCCTGCTTGGATTGGGAACGCTGATCTTCGCGGGCGATCTGGTCAGCCGCCATTTTCTCGGCAGCTCGCTATTTCCCCTGGCCGTGCCGACCGGAGGAATGGGCATGGTGGCGGGATGGGTTGTCGTGGCGCTGAGCGCTTTCTTCAGGAAAGGCGCGGCGGGAGCTTGAGGCGTGTCAGCCTATCTCAAACCCCAGCAACCACATTGAACCCTTCGAACTGCGGCGGCCCCCAGTACAATGCCTTGTTACTGCCGGCATTGCGGTGCGCCTCGCGGAAATTCTCGGATTTCGTCCAGTTGAGGAAATCCTCTTCGCTGCGCCAGATCGTATGCGAGGAAAATAGCGTATAACCCTCCTCGACATTCACGGAACCGCGCAGCAGGCGGAACTCCACGAAACCGGGAACCTCCCCCAGCCGGGAATCACGGTCTCTCCAAATAGTTTCGAAAGCAATCTCTGAACCGATGACGACCTTGAAGCGGTTCATGGCGATGTACATGGGGCTAGACCTCTCGGGCAATCAGACCTTCTTGCGACGGTCGACAGTCTTGCCCGGTCGAGGTGTAAAGGCAATGACATTCGTGCCATCGCGTGCCGTAATATCTGGCGCTATATCCGATTGCTCTCCCCGCAGGCGCGCCTGCCAGGACGGAAAGGTCATCACGTTGGGAGCCTGCCGCTGCTGCTCTGCACGACGCATCAGCAATTCATAGAGTTCCGGCACGAGGCCGTCACCATTCTGCGCGGCCAGCTTGTGCAGACCGATCATCATGAACCCGTCAGGGCCTTTGTCATTCATCGGGTAGCGTCTCGTTCGTTCATTGTGTTCAGCGCCCGCTCGAGGCTCGACTTGCTGCCATTGCGCAAGGGTATGAACGCCTTGCCGAACTTCTTGCAGCCGGTCTTCACCCGCAGGCACGCATCATGGCTGATACAGTCGATCGGGCAGAAGACACAGTCGACGGACGGTAGCACGGTGTCGATGCGCGACACCGCCTCGCGCAAGCCGCCATCATGATGGATCAGCTCGGCGCCGAAGTTGCTGGCGATCTGCCGCAGATGCGCCACCTGGCAATCGCGACCGCCGACATACAGGAAACTGCGCCCATCGAGGCTGGATTTCCCGGATGTCTGCTCCGGCTTTTGCGCCTCGCGACTATCCCGGCCCAAATCCCTCTTCCCCTTACGCGCCATACATCACCCGTTCATTGGTTGCTCTTGCGCACCCGATTCCGTCGAGCGCTGGGTGACCATATTAAACATGAGTTTTGGAGTAAAGTATAAAGTTGACGATTATTATCATATTTTGTCGCGACATGTTTTCCGTACGCAACAATCAGGCCCAAAGATGGTCAAACGATTGAAATCGATACGATGCTTGCTATAGGCACGAACGCAACCTACCGCCCGGTTACCTGAACCTCTTGCGTGAACGTCCAGCTCGGCTTGCCCCATTCCGAGGGTAACGGCGGAAAGGGTGCAGCCCGCCTGACACCGTCGGTGACAGCTTCGTCCAGCTCTGGAATACCCGAGCTGCGTGCTACCGAGAGGGAAGCCAGCTCACCACTCGCACCAATTGTCAGGCGCACACGCACCGTTATGCCCTTTTCATATTTCGACGACAGACGGACGGCGCGGCGAATGCGGGCCTGGACCTTACCCGGATAATTGGCAACGGCTGCACTACCCGAGCCGGTGCGGCGGGCGTTTGACAGCGAATTCGTATCGGACTGCGAGGTCTCGGTTCCTTCCACAGAACCCCTCTTCGAATCCTGCTGGCTCTCGCCATTGGAGCCGGTCCTAACCTTCGCAATCTTCGGCACCGGCTTCTTAACAACTTCCTTCGCCTTTTCCTGGCGAACGGGCTTTGCGAGCGGAGTGACAACTTCAGGTGTCGGCTCAACGGGCTGCACAGTTTCGGCCGGCTGCACGACGGTCGTCTCGGCGGGCGCTTGCGTTGCAAGGACCTGTGGCTGCTCGGTCGGTTGAACCACCTCCGCCATTTCGGTCGGCTGCACTTCCGTCTCAGCAGGCTGAACGGCTTCTGGCTCGGCCGGCTGTACTTCATCCGGCTTGATTTCGGTCGGCTGAACCGTTTCCGGCTGCACAGCCTCTGCCGTCACCTCTTCCGGGGGCTGCTGCGGGCTTTCTTCACCTGCCGCCATCTGATCCATATCGGAATTGCCGATCATTACGACACTGACGGTATCGCCGGCTTCTTCCTGCGCCTCTTCAGGCGTTGCGACGATCGCCACCAGCAACGCCGCAATCACCATGGCGTGGAAGAAGCAGGACCCCAAGCCAGCGAAAGCAAGTGACTTCTTACCGGCACCCGCTACTTTTTGCGTCCTCTCCGCCGACAACATGTCCATGACCGGCGGCTCGGAGGCATCCGGCGCGGGCTCGGTCGGGTGAACGGGATAGGAGTCGATCTGGGTGAAGCGGCTGTAATGCGATACTGCCTCGGCGGTGGGCGGATGCGGCAGGCCGTCGAGGCCGGCCAGTTCATGGCCCGGAAGCACACTCGGATAGTTGTCATTCAAGCCATCGCCGGAGCGGCGGCGATCGATGGAAACCTGAGCCGAGCGGCGTGCCATGGCGTCAGCCTTCGAAAGGAACGGAAAGCTGGGAGCGCGTCATCAAGGCGGCCTTGCAGGCGCCCGCCGCCGGGCCATCGCAGACCGGCGTATCGTTGACGATGATGCGGCTTACGCTTTCGCATTTCACACCGGGCATGTCGAACTGCCGTACGCGCTTCTTACCGACCGGCAGGTCGCGGAAGTCGAGAACGGTGACGCGGTCGACCGCATTCTTGTCGTTGAAGAAGGCAAGCTCGAAGGAGATCTTGCTGATCGGCGTCGCCAGGTCGTTTTCCGCAACGAAGGTCATCATGCAGCCCTTCTGGGAGGGCGCCAGCGCGTTGAGTTCGACGTTGAGCTTCTGCGCATCCGTTGCAGGAGCCTGCGCCGCGACCGCATCCTCGGCGAAGGCCGGGACACAAGAAGCCATGGCAAACAGCCCACCGGCGGCAACGGCTAAAATCGTCTTGGTCAGCATCAGCAATCACTCCCGAAATGTCTCTTGGCGAACGCAAAGCGAGCATTGGATGCCGGCGCGCGCACCACCTAAAATTTTAAACTTGACTCCAACAGTCTTCTATTGCGTCTTTAGGAAACCATGACTATGTGAGTCAAGTTAAATCTGGCCGGAGTAACCTTCGGTCCCCTATGAATTTTCAGGCAAAACCAAGCAGGATGATTGCTGAGAAGCCCCCAATACAGCCGGTGCCGCCAGTGGCCGCACAGCAAATTAGAATGGTCGAAAGCACGGATATTTTCCGGGGCCAGACCGAAATCATGATCAGACATGAGGGTGCGGTCTATCGGATGAAGATCACGCGCCAAGGCAAACTCATTCTCAACAAATAGGCATAGCAGATGACCGAGACGACCCGCCCCACCCCCGCCGCCATCCGCGCCTTCCGCGCCGAGAATTCGAACATGCGCGAGCGCGATATCGCAGCCCGCTTGAGCGTTTCCGAAGCCGCGCTGGTCGCCGCCGAAGTCGGCATTTCCGCCATTCGCATCGATGCCGACGCCAACCGTTTCCTTGAGCACATCGCCCCGCTCGGTGAAGTCCTGGCGCTGTCGCGCAACGAGAGCACCGTGCACGAGAAGATCGGCGTCTACGAGAACATCAAATCCGGCGTACAGGCCGCCATCGTGCTCGGTGAGAACATCGACCTGCGCATCTTCCCGCAGCGCTGGGCGCATGGCTTCGCCGTCACCAAGACGGACGGAGACCAACAGAAGCTCAGCCTGCAATTCTTCGACAAGGCCGGCGACGCCGTACACAAGGTGCATCTGCGTCCCGCCTCCAATGTCGAGGCCTATCACGACATGGTCGCGGCACTTCGCCTCGATGACCAGTCGCAGGATCTGATCGAAGATTTCTCCGGCTATGACAATGGCGCGATCGACGGCGATATCAGCCGCGACGAGCTGCGCGACCATTGGAGCCGCATGACCGACACGCATGAATTCTTCGGCATGCTGAAGAAGCTGAAGATCGGCCGCCAGGCGGCGATCCGCGCCGTCGGCGATGATTACGCCTGGAAGCTCGGAACCGGTGCTGTCGCCGAGATGATGCATGCCTGCGTGCGCGAGGGCCTGCCGATCATGTGCTTCGTCACCAATGAAGGCACCGTGCAGATCCATTCCGGCCCGATCGTCAACGTTGCGACCATGGGACCCTGGATCAACGTCATGGATCCCACCTTCCACCTGCATCTGCGCCAGGACCACATTGCGGAAGCCTGGGCCGTGCGCAAGCCGACCAAGGACGGCCATGTCACCTCGTTCGAAGCCTATAATGCCAAGGGCGAAATGATCATCCAGTTTTTCGGCAAGCGGAAGGAAGGCTTCGACGAACGCCGCGACTGGCGCGCCATCATCGAAAACCTGACACGGGCTGACGCCAGCGTCGCCGCCTGAGGATCGAACCATGACGATGTTGACCAATATCAAGCGCATCAAGCCGTGGGAAATCGCGCTCACCGCCGTGGTGATGATCCTACCGCTGGTGCCCGTCAGCCCGATCAAGGGCAACTATAGCCTGGTCCAGCACGCCCATGCAGCCGAGGTGCCAAAGATCGACACATCGCGGCTCGTCTCGGTCGGCGGCGATGTCACCGAGATCATTTATGCACTCGGCGAGGAAAAGCGGCTCATCGCCCGCGACTCCACCAGCAACTATCCGGAAGCCGCAGCCAAGCTGCCTGATGTCGGCTATATGCGCGCGCTGTCGCCGGAGGGCATCCTTGCCGTCAATCCGACCGCCATCATCGCCGTTGAGGGCTCCGGCCCGCCGGAGGCGCTCGCCGTGCTGCGCAATGCCAGCCTGCCCTTCGAAACCGTGCCGCAGACCTACGACCGTGACGGCATCCTGAAGAAGATCGACGTCATCGGCTCGCTGCTCGGCGTGCCGGACAAGGCAAAGGCGCTGGAAGGCAAGGTCGCCGCCGATCTCGATGCCGCCATTGCCAATTCCGAAAAGCGTCCGGAGGCCGAGCGCAAGCGCGTGCTCTTCATCCTCAGCAACCAGAACGGCAAGATCCTCGCCTCCGGCGACAATACCGCCGCCAGTGGCATCATCAAGCTTGCCGGCGCGATCAACGCGGTCGGCAGCTTTTCCGGTTACAAGCCGCTGACGGACGAAGCCATCATCGAGGCCAAGCCCGACATCATCCTGATCATGGATCGCGAAGGCCCGCTGTCGATGAAGGACGAGGACCTGTTGAAGCAGCCGGCGATTTCGCTGACGCCCGCGGCCAGCCACAAGGCAATCGTCCGCATGGACGGCCTGCATCTCCTGGGCTTCGGACCCCGCACCGCCAGCGCCGTACGCGAGCTGAACGCGGCGATCTACGGAGGCTGACATGGCGCTCAGCGAGGTCGTGGCGGAGCTGAAGCACATGTCGCACGGAACGACCCGCCGTCGCGAGGGCGACCGCACGCTGCTCGCCCTCCTCGTCCTCGCCGGCCTCGCGGTCGCCTCCGTGCTCGCTTTCGCCTTCTCGATCACCATGGGCGCCTCGAATGCGTCGATCAGCGATGTCATCCGCAGCATGGTCGGCAGCGGCGCGGATAGCGCGCTCAGCAGCCGTGACCGCATCATCATCTTCGATATCCGCCTGCCCCGCGCCATCCTCGGCTTCCTGATCGGCGGCGGGCTTGCCGTCTCCGGCGCGGTCATGCAGGGCCTGTTCCGCAATCCCCTGGCCGATCCCGGCCTGATCGGCATTTCGGCGGGCGCCAGTCTCGGGGCAGTCGGAATGATCGTCCTGGGCGCTGGCATCCTCGCGCCGGTCACGCATCTCCTGGGCATCTTCGCCCTGCCCATCGCCGCCTTCATCGGCGGCCTTGCCACGACGATCATCCTCTACAAGGTAGCAACGCGGCATGGGCAAACATCGATCGCCACCATGCTTCTCGCCGGCATCGCCATCGGCTCGCTGGCGCTGGCGGCAACCGGCCTGTTGATCTACATGGCCGATGATCGGCAGTTGCGTGATCTCACCTTCTGGAGCATGGGCTCACTTGCCGGTTCGACCTGGAGCAAGATCGTCGCAGCCGGCCCCATCATCGTCCTTGCCATGCTGCCATTGCCGTTCATGGCGCGCGGCCTCAACGCGCTGACACTCGGCGAAGCCGCAGCCTTCCACATGGGCATCGCCGTCCAGCGTTTGAAGAATATCGCCATCGTCAGCGCCGCCGCCGCAGTCGGCGCTTCCGTCGCGGTCAGCGGCGGCATCGGCTTCATCGGCATCATCGTGCCGCATATCCTGCGCATGGTGATCGGTCCGGACCATCGTTTCCTGCTGCCGGCCTCGGCCCTGCTCGGCGGCTCCCTGCTGATCATCGCCGATGTGGTTGCCCGCACCATCGTCTCGCCGGCGGAACTGCCGATCGGCATCATCACCGCCAGCGTCGGGGGGCCGTTCTTCCTGTGGATGCTGCTTCGGCAGCGCTCGCGCCTCAGCCTGTGAGTTCTCGATGATCGACGTCTCGAACCTTTCCGTCCGGCTTGCCGGCAAAACAGTCGTGCAGGACGTCTCCTTCATCGCCGAACCCGGCGCCCTCACGGCGATCTGCGGACCGAACGGTTCCGGCAAGACGACGACAATGAAGGCCATTTCCGGTGAGCTTGCCTATCAGGGCTCGGTGCGCCTCAATACGACGGAGATCGGCAGCCTCCAGCCGTGGCAACTGGCGGAAATACGCGGCGTGCTGCCGCAGGCAAACACCATCTCCTTTCCCTTCACCGTCCGCGAAATCGTCCGCATGGGGCTGACGACCGGACGCAATCGCCATCCCGACCAGGCCGACCGTATCGCCGCCGATGCGCTTGCCTCCGTCGATCTCACAGGCTTCGAGGGACGCTTCTATCAGGAACTTTCCGGCGGCGAACAGCAGCGCGTCCAGCTCGCGCGCGTGCTCTGCCAGATCTCGGAGCCCGTCATCGACGGCAAGCCATGCTGGCTGCTGCTCGACGAGCCGGTCTCCAGCCTCGACATCAGCCATCAGTTGACGATCATGACGCTTGCCCGGCAATTTTGTCAGCGCGGCGGCGGTGTCATCGCCGTGATGCACGATCTCAACCTTACCGCGCTTTTCGCCGACCAGATGGTACTGCTCAAGAATGGCCAGCTGCAAGCAGCCGGCCCGGTCGCCGAGGTCCTGACAGACCGGCATCTGCTGGATGTTTTCGGCTGCGCGCTGAGGGTCAACCGCACTCCCAGCGACGGCGCTCCCTTCGTCCTCGCCCACAGTGCGCTTGGCGACTGAACTCGCTTTCGTTGCAAAGTCTGGAACCTTTCGTTGCATCGCCGCGTTGTTGACGGGTGACCCGGATCGATTTTCTGCGCGCCTGACGGCGCAACATGTCTGGCAGCATTCGGTCATCGCAACAGCCAGCGCGCCGTTCCCGGCGCCAGAGCAAAGACGCAAGGGAGAAAGACCATGGCCACATCCATCCTCCATTCAGCGAAAGCCAAGCGCAACGGCAGCAGCACCCTGCACGATATGGAAACCAGCATCGAGGAGCAGATCGCACATCTGCGCAGCGAGATTGCCGCTTTTGCCAAGATCGTCGGTGAAAGCAGCGCCAAGCAGGGCGAGACGATGCGAGCCCGCGCGGAGACCGGCTTGGAAGATCTGACGGCACGCGGCGAGGACCTGCTGCATGAGCTGCAGCGAGGCTACGCCAAGGGTTCACGCGAAATGCGCAGGACCGTCCGGCAGCATCCGGTCGCAACCATCGGGGCCGCTACGATCTTCGGTCTGGCAATCGCCCTGCTTCTGTCCCGCCGCTAAGGAGCCGCGATGCTCGCTCCAATCCTCAGCCTGCTCCTGTCGGGCACACTGAACCGTACCGTTGCGCGCACCAAGCGCAACGGTATTTTTGTCGCCATTGCCGCGATCCTTCTTCTCACGGCCTATGGCTTCGCACTGGTGGCCGCCGCCATATGGCTCGCGACCATCTATGGTGCCGCCATCTCGGCGCTGCTGCTCGCCGCCGGCGCGCTGCTGCTCGGATTGATCGTCCTGGTCATCATGGCGATCCTCAACAAGCAGGAAGAGCGCCGTGCCCGTGAACGCCGCGCCTCCTTGGAGACCATGGCCGTCGCCGCGCTCGGCCTTGCAAAGACACAGCCGCTGCTGACCGCCGCCATCGCCACGGCACTGGTGTTCGGCAACCTGCTTGGAACGAAAAAACGGGATGATTGAGCGGCGGCCCAGCCGCTCGATGGGGTTCGCGACTGCGCGCAAACGCATAAAGTGACCAGCCCGCACCATCATGAGTGATCGTGCGGGCTGATTGCAATCTCAGAAGGCAAACGCCTTGGAGGTCAGCGGCGCGGACGTGGCGTCCGGGCCGAAATCCGCCTCTCCTGAAATCTGTAGCACTTCCTGCAGACGCTGGCGGGCGCGATTGACGCGGCTCTTGATGGTGCCAACGGCACAACCGCAGATCTCGGCTGCTTCCTCATAGGAAAAACCGGAAGCGCCGACGAGGATGATGGCTTCGCGCTGATCGGGCGGCAGCTGATCCAGCGCCTTGCGGAAATCCTGCAGGTCGAGTGCGCCATATTGGGAAGGATGCGTCGCCATCGATTCGGTGAACAGGCCATCGCTGTCCTGTACCTCGCGGCCGCTCTTGCGCATCTGGCTGTAAAGCTCGTTGCGCAGGATGGTGAAGAGCCAGGCCTTCATGTTGGTGCCCATCTCGAAATGATCCTGCTTCGCCCAGGCTTTCATGATGGTATCCTGCACGAGATCATCGGCCCGGTCGTGACGGCCGGTGAGCGAAATGGCGAAGGCACGGAGGC
The DNA here is from genome assembly GCF_000696095.1 of Rhizobium rhizogenes NBRC 13257. Classification (GTDB taxonomy): domain Bacteria; phylum Pseudomonadota; class Alphaproteobacteria; order Rhizobiales; family Rhizobiaceae; genus Rhizobium; species Rhizobium rhizogenes. The sequence goes on from NZ_BAYX01000007.1 coordinate 51,166, forward strand.
TCGGCAGGGCAGCCAGGAGTTCGCGCTTGAAGCTCGGTTGCTGTTCCATGATGCTTCCCCTCAATCGGAGACTTTTGCGGAAGCCAAGCGTTCAACCTGATCCAGTTTCTCGAGCAGATCGAGAAAGCGATCGGGGATAGCCTCGTCTTGCACCGCGGCGTAGAAGGAGCGCAGCCGGTTGCCGATCTGATTGTTGGGATCGAGGATATCGGCAGCGCGCAGATCTGCGCGGTTCCGGTCCGTTTCCTCTTGATTTTGGGTGGTCATTTGGCCTGCTCGCTTCCGCATTTTCTCGCGTTCATGGGTCGGGTGCGCCTATATGCCCTGGTCTGGGAGACCAATCTGCCTCGCCCACGTCCGTTTCGAGCCGAATTCGGAAGAGGATGAAACCTACTGTTCGTTGGCAGGGTAATGCCATTGCCTAAAAAAAGTTCCGGTGCAGAGGAACTTTTTTACCAAACTGGCGTTTCTTTGTCATTGCAGCTCGGAGGCTGTGTTTCAATTAAGAATTGATTAAAAGGCGGGAGCCATTAATGACACTTTCCACACGCATTGCGCCGCATCTTCCGTACTTGCGCCGCTACTCCCGCGCGTTGACCGGGACACAGACTTCGGGAGACGCCTATGTCGCAGCGGTCCTCGAAGCGATCATCAGCGATCTCTCCATCTTTCCGGAAACATCCAACGATCGCGTCGCCCTTTATAAACTCTTCACCAAGCTCTTCGGTTCCTCGGCGATCCAGATTCCCGAACCGACGTCGCCCTATGCCTGGGAGCAGCGCGCTTCGATAAACCTCGCAAAGGTGTCGCCGATCGCCCGTCAGGCCTTTCTTCTTGCCTCCGTCGAAAACTTCCGCCTCGGCGAGATCGCCAGCATTCTCGAAGTATCGGAAACCGAAGCCATGAGTTTGCTCGACAAGGCGTCGCAGGAGATTTCGCGCCAGGTTGCCACCGATATCATGATCATCGAGGATGAGCCGCTGATCGCGATGGATATCGAACAGATGGTGGAAAGCCTCGGGCATCGCGTGACCGGCATCGCCCGCACCCATGCGGAGGCTGTCGCCCTGCACAATGCCACCAAACCCAGCATGGTGCTTGCCGACATCCAGCTTGCCGATGGCAGCTCCGGCATCGACGCCGTCAACGAGATCCTCAAGACATCGAACATTCCGGTCATCTTCATCACAGCCTTCCCGGAGCGTCTTTTGACCGGCGAACGCCCCGAGCCGACCTTCCTCGTCACCAAACCGTTCAATCCGGACATGGTGAAAGCCCTGATCAGCCAGGCGCTTTTCTTCAACGAAACCACAAAGGTGGCCGCCTGACACGATTCGACACCCTGTCGCGGAACAAAGATAGCAACCGAACGTTCCGGCTGCTAAGGGACGCTTTACCGACTGTTATGGCGAGTGAATGTATGGACCGGATCGAGTTTTTCCGGCGGAGAATGCCCTGTTGGCGGGATTCTCGAAATTCGAGTGAAAGGCAAACCGGTGAATACGACTGAACCATTGTCCGGCGCGCCTTTAAGTTTTGAAGGCAAGGCCGCTATGATGGAGCGGGCGCTCGGAAGCGCCGGCATCTCGATCCTCTTTCAGGATACGACCCTTGCGATCCGCTATGCCGAAAACCTGCCCGACCACCTGAAACCATCCCTGATCATCGGCGGCACCGACCTGCACCTCTTCGGCGAGAAGGACGGCGCGCACCTGCTGCAGCTCAAGCGTGGCGTGCTGGAAAGCGGCAAGCCCGCCAGCGCGGAAGTGGAGCTTCCAACCGGCGACGGCGTACGCATCTACGAGCTGAAGATCGAGCGCATAGGCGGGCGCAAGCCGCAGGGCCTGCTCTCCGTCATCTCCGAGGTCACCGAGACGCGCCACCGCGAAAAGGTCCTGAAATCGCTGCTGCGTGAGCTATCGCATCGCTCCAAGAACCTACTGGCAATCATCCAGGGCATCGCAACCCAGACAGCCCGCCATACGCTGACGATCGACAATTTCCTCATCAAGTTCCGCGGTCGCCTGCAGTCTCTGTCGAATTCTCAGGACCTGATCACCGATTCCAGCTGGCGCGGCGCCTATCTGTTCGAACTTGCCGAAAAGCAATTCGCCCCCTACTGGCCCGATGCTGGCGTACCCATGCCGATCTACGGGATCAACGCGCATCTGACGCCGAATGCCGCCGTGCATCTCGGCCTTGCCCTGCACGAACTGATTGTCAATTCCGCCTCGCACGGTGCCATTTCCGCGGGCGCCACGAGCATCACGCTGAATTGCAGGGAATCCGAACTCGACGGCAAGAAAGCGATCGAGGTCGCCTGGTCGGAACGCTTCTATTTCCCTGCCGACCACGAATTCGAGGATAATAGCTTCAGCCGCACCGTGCTCGAGCGCGTGGTCCCGAGCTCCATGAACGGCCGCGCCGATTTCTCCATCGGCGACGACAGCATCGGCTATCGCCTGATCATCCCTGAAAGCGAATACGAAATCCTCCGCCGCAGCTGAGCGCAGCTCATGAGAACGACAAATGAAAACAGCCAGTGCGAGGGCGGCGCACTGGCTGCTTTTCACTCATCGGGAGGGGACCGTGAGTAGTTGCCCGGTAACGATGTTGGGGGCGTGCATCAACTGATGCACTCATCACCAAGCATTCTCTAAACGACGGCGCCGGGGCCTTGGTTCCCATCTTTTTCAAAAAATTTTGATTTTCTTCTCATGCGTCCGCCGCCCATCTCGAAGGGGGCAACGACAGCCGACGCACGCCTTGAGAGCTTCTCCATAATTCCGGACTATTACAGTTAAGTTTTTTGATCTTTCCCCGATCAGAAACTCAAGAATACAAAATACAAAACATACCCTTAGTAGAAACCCTCCGGCCAGGTTCAGCACCGTGCGGTAGAGACCAACATTTCTACTTCGACGAAAGCGAAATCCAAAATTTTACCGTTTGATAAATTTTTTATCCTGAGTTACCGTTTGTTCCACTGGCCGTTTACTATAAGAGGGAACTTCAATGGGACGACTGGAAACTGGGATTCATAAAGGCCGGCTGACGCCCGCCGAATATGAAGCGAACTTCTCCGATCTTCATCCGCGCCTGAACGATCACGAGGCGCTGGTCGCTGCCGACCGCTGTTATTTCTGCTACGACGCGCCGTGCATGACGGCCTGTCCCACCTCCATCGACATTCCGCTGTTTATCCGTCAGATCTCGACGGGCAATCCGATCGGCTCGGCCAAGACGATTTTCGACCAGAACATCCTGGGCGGCATGTGCGCCCGCGTCTGTCCCACCGAACAGCTCTGCGAGCAGGATTGCGTGCGCAATACTGCCGAGGAGCGCCCGGTCGAGATCGGCCGCCTGCAGCGCTACGCGACCGATATAGCCATGGCCGAGAACAAGCAGTTCTACGCCCGCGCCGCTTCGAGCGGCAAAAAGATCGCCGTCGTCGGCGCCGGTCCCGCCGGCCTTGCCTGCGCCCATCGCCTTGCGGTGAAGGGTCACGAGGTCGTAATCTTCGACGCCCGCGAAAAGGCCGGCGGCCTCAACGAATACGGCATCGCCACCTACAAGGCGGTCGACGATTTCGCGCAGAAGGAAGTCGATTACGTGCTGTCGATCGGCGGCATCGAGGTGAAGAACGGCCAGGCGCTCGGCCGCGATTTCAGCCTCGCCGATCTCGCCTCGCAATATGACGCCGTCTTCCTCGGCCTCGGCCTTGCCGGCGTCAACGCGCTGCGCGCAGAAGGCGAGGATCTCGATGGCGTCGCCGATGCGGTCGCCTATATCGCCGGCCTTCGCCAGGCGAACGACAAGGCCGATATCGCCATCGGCCGCCGCGTCGTCGTTCTCGGCGGCGGCATGACCGCCATCGACGCCGCCGTGCAGGCAAAGCTGCTCGGCGCCGAAGAGGTGACGATCTGTTATCGCCGCGGCAAGGAGCACATGAATGCTTCCGAGTATGAGCAGGATCTCGCTGCCTCCAAAGGCGTGATGATCCGCCATTGGCTGGCGCCGAAGCGCATTCTCGACAAGGACGGCAAGGTCGCCGGCATCGAGGTGGAATATACCGAACTGCGCGACGCCAAGCTCACCGGCACCGGCGATCTCGGTGTCATCGCCGCTGACCAGATCTTCAAGGCCATCGGCCAGACCTTCGAAGCCTCCGGCCTCGGGGCATTGCGCATGGAAGCCGGCCGCATCGCCATTGACGGCGAAGGCCGCACCTCGCTCGACCACGTATGGGCCGGCGGCGACTGCGTGCTCGGCGGCGACGACCTGACGGTCTCGGCTGTCGCACAGGGTCGCGACGCGGCCGAATCCATCAACCACGCGCTCGCTGCCTCTGCGCAGCCGAACGCCGCCGTCGCTTGAAGGAGAAATCGATATGGCAGATCTCCGCAATAATTTCGTCGGCATCAAATCCCCGAACCCGTTCTGGCTCGCCTCGGCGCCGCCGACCGACAAGGCCTACAATGTCGAGCGCGCCTTCAAGGCCGGCTGGGGCGGTGTCGTCTGGAAAACCCTTGGCGAGGAAGGCCCGCCGGTCGTCAACGTCAACGGCCCGCGCTACGGCGCGATCTGGGGCGCCGACCGCCGCCTGCTTGGCCTGAACAATATCGAGCTGATCACCGACCGTGACCTCTATACCAACCTGCGCGAAATGAAGCAGGTGAAGATGAACTGGCCGGATCGCGCCCTCATCGCCTCGATCATGGTTCCCTGCGTCGAGGATGCCTGGAAGGCGATCCTGCCGCTGGTGGAGGAAACAGGCGCTGACGGTATCGAGCTCAACTTCGGCTGTCCGCACGGCATGTCGGAACGCGGCATGGGCGCCGCCGTCGGACAGGTGCCGGAATATATCGAAATGGTCGTGCGCTGGTGCAAGCAATATACCCGCATGCCCGTCATCACCAAGCTGACGCCGAATATCACCGACGTCCGCATGCCTGCCCGCGCCGCCAAGGCCGGCGGCACCGATGCCGTGTCGCTGATCAACACGATCAACTCGATCGTCTCCGTCGACCTCGACAATTTCGCACCGAACCCGACGGTCGGCGGCAAGGGCAGCCATGGCGGCTATTGCGGCCCGGCAGTCAAGCCGATCGCACTCAACATGGTGGCCGAGATCGCCCGCGATCCGCAAACCCAAGGCCTGCCGATCTCCGGCATTGGCGGTATCACTACCTGGCGTGACGCGGCCGAATTCCTGGCGCTCGGCGCCGGCAACGTGCAGGTCTGCACGGCGGCGATGACCTACGGATTCAAGATCGTTCAGGAGATGATTACAGGTCTCTCCGACTGGATGGACGAAAAGGGACATCGCACGCTGGACGACATTATCGCCCGCGCCGTGCCGAACGTCTCCGATTGGCAGTATCTCAACCTCAACTACATCGCCAAGGCCAAGATCGACCAGGACGCCTGCATCAAGTGTGGCCGTTGCTACATCGCCTGCGAAGATACCTCGCACCAGGCGATCACCAACATGGTGGATGGCGCCCGGCATTTCGAGGTGATGGACGAGGAATGCGTCGGCTGCAATCTCTGCGTCAGCGTCTGCCCGGTCGAAAACTGCATCACCATGGAAGAACTGCCGGCCGGCAGCCTCGACAAGCGCACCGGCAAGATCGTCGACCCGAACTACGCCAACTGGACGACCCATCCGAATAACCCGATGGCGCAGCAGGCGGCGGAGTAACACGGGGTCAGTTCCAAAGAGAGCCTTCGCACTTATGTCGACATAAGTGCGAAGGCTAAGAACTAAGGCCTCCGAATGCCGAGCCCGTCGACAAATAGCTTTTCCAGATAGCGCGCCGCATCCTCGAAGCGCCCTTCTCCCGAATGTTCCTGCCCAAGCACAGCGCGCACCTGCACATCGAAATCGGCATAATGCTGCGTCGTCGACCAGATGGAGAAGATCAGGTGGTAGGGGTCGCATTTGGCGATCTTGCCAGCCTTGGCCCAGGTGCGGATGACCTCGGCCTTTTCATCGACGAGACTCTTCAGCGGACCGCGAAGCTCGTCCTCGATATGCGGCGCGCCCTGCAGCATCTCGTTGGCGAACAGGCGGCTTTCGCGTGGGAAGTCGCGGGCCATTTCGAGCTTGCGGCGGATATAGGAGCGGATCTCGCTTTCGGGATTGCCATTGGCGTCAAAGGCACGCAACGGCTCCAGCCAGGTGAACAGCACGCGGTCGATCAGCGCGCGGTGCATGGCCTCCTTGGTGCGAAAATAATAGAGCACATTGGGCTTCGACATGCCGGCGACATCGGCGATCTGATCGATGGTCGAGCCGCGGAAACCGTGGACGGAAAATACGTCCAGCGCGGCCTCGAGTATCACTTCCTCTTTTTCTTCCTGGATGCGGGTGCGGCGCTGGGTCCTGGCGGCTCTGGGAATGGCCATGTCTGCTCTGTTTCTCCTTGAAATCCAAGCCCTTCGGCCAAGTTCTCATTGCACCCTGCCCGCGCTGTAAATTTGGGCAATTGCCTGAAATTTTATCGGGAATTTTCGCGCTTTTCGTCTTGAGCGCCGCCACGGAAGTTGTAATGTTTACCAATCGGTCAAATTATCTGTCAGATGTCTTACAAAGGCAACCGGCGATTTTCCGGGGCAAGAAAAACAAGCAAACGCTCCGGCAACGACCATCGGGAACAATTGGGCATGCGCCTTGCATGACCCGGCATAAACAGGTGAGGATTGCATCATGGTGGCAGCGCCAGGAGAAAACATGCGTATCAACGGCGATCGCCTTTGGGACGCATTGATGGACATGGCGAAAATCGGCCCCGGCATTGCCGGCGGTAATAATCGTCAGACGCTGACGGATGCCGACGCCGAAGGCCGCAGCCTTTTCAAAACCTGGTGCGAAGATGCCGGTATGAAAGTCGGCGTCGACAAGATGGGCACGATGTTCGCCACCCGCGCCGGCACCGATCCGGACGCGCTGCCGATCTATGTCGGCTCGCATCTCGACACCCAGCCGACCGGCGGCAAGTATGACGGCGTCCTCGGTGTCCTCGGCGCCCTCGAAGTCGTTCGCACGATGAACGATCTCGGCATCAAGACCAGGCATCCGATCGTGGTCACCAATTGGGCCAATGAAGAGGGTGCGCGCTTTGCTCCCGCCATGCTCGCCTCCGGCGTCTTCGCCGGCATGCATACGCTGGATTACGCCTATGGCCGCAAGGATCCAGATGGCAAGACCTATGGCGAGGAACTGAAGCGCATCGGCTGGCTTGGCGAAGAGGAAGTCGGCGCCCGCAAGATGCACGCCTATTTCGAATATCACATCGAACAGGGTCCGATCCTCGAGGCCGAGGACAAGACGATCGGCGTCGTCACGCACTGTCAGGGCCTTTGGTGGCTGGAATTCACGCTGACCGGCAAGGAAGCCCATACCGGCTCGACGCCGATGAACATGCGCGTCAATGCCGGGCTTGCCATGTCGCGGATCATCGAGATGGTGCAGGGCGTCGCCATGGAAAATCAGCCGGGCGCCGTCGGCGGTGTCGGACAGGTGTTCTTCTCGCCGAATTCGCGCAATGTCCTCCCCGGCAAGGTGGTCTTCACCGTCGACATCCGCACGCCCGACAAGGACAAGCTTGATCGCATGCGCGCCAAGATCGAAGCTGAAGCGCCAAAGATCTGCGACGCCCTCGGCGTTGGCTGCTCCGTCGAGGCCATCGGTCATTTCGAGCCGGTGACCTTCGACCCGAAGCTGGTAACCGCCGTGCGCAACGCCGCCGAGAGGCTCGGCTATAGCCACATGAACATCATCTCCGGCGCCGGCCATGACGCGTGCTGGGCCGCCAAGGTAGCACCCGCCACCATGGTCATGTGCCCCTGCGTCGGCGGCTTGTCGCATAACGAGGCGGAAGAAATTTCAAAGGAATGGGCGGCTGCCGGCGCCGACGTCCTGTTCCACGCGGTCGTGGAGACGGCGGAGATCGTGGCGTGATACCCGTCTTCGCCGAGCACCAGAATCTCACATATCGGGAGCAGACACCATGAGCACTGTCATCAAGGGTGGAACCATCGTTACAGCCGATCTGACCTACAAGGCCGACGTCAAGATCGAGGGTGGGAAGATCGTCGAGATCGGGCAGAACCTGTCCGGTAGCGAAGTGCTCGATGCCTCCGGCTGTTATGTCATGCCGGGCGGCATCGACCCGCACACCCATCTCGAAATGCCGTTCATGGGCACCTATTCCTCTGACGATTTCGAGAGCGGCACGCGAGCGGCACTCGCCGGCGGCACGACGATGGTAGTGGATTTTGCGCTGCCCTCGCCCGGCCAGTCGCTGCTCGAAGCGCTGACCATGTGGGACAACAAGTCGACACGGGCGAACTGCGACTACTCCTTCCACATGGCGATTACCTGGTGGGGCGAGCAGGTCTTCAACGAGATGGAAGCCATCGTCCGCGACAAGGGCATCAACACCTTCAAGCATTTCATGGCCTATAAGGGCGCGCTGATGGTGGATGACGACGAGATGTTCTCGTCCTTCCAGCGCTGCGCCGAGCTCGGCGCGCTGCCGCTCGTCCATGCCGAAAACGGCGACGTGGTGGCGCAGATGCAGGCAAAGCTGCTGGCCGAGGGCAATAACGGCCCGGAAGCGCATGCCTATTCCCGCCCCGCCGAAGTCGAGGGCGAGGCAACCAACCGCGCCATCATGATCGCCGACATGGCGGGCAGCCCGGTTTACATCGTCCACACCTCCTGCGAACAGGCCCATGAAGCCATCCGCCGCGCCCGCCAGAAGGGCATGCGCGTCTATGGCGAGCCGCTGATCCAGCATCTGACGCTGGACGAAACCGAATATGCCAATGCCGATTGGGACCATGCCGCCCGCCGTGTCATGTCGCCGCCCTTCCGCAACAAGCAGCATCAGGACAGCCTCTGGGCCGGCCTCGCCTCCGGCTCGCTGCAAGTGGTCGCGACCGACCATTGCGCCTTCACCACCGAACAGAAGCGTTTTGGCCTTGGCGATTTCACCAAGATCCCGAACGGCACCGGCGGTCTCGAAGACCGTATGCCGATGCTCTGGACCTACGGCGTCAACACCGGCCGCCTGACCATGAACGAATTCGTGGCGGTGACCTCGACCAATATCGCCAAGATCCTCAACTGCTACCCGAAGAAGGGCGCGATCCTCGTCGGTGCCGATGCGGATATCGTCGTCTGGGATCCGAAGCGCTCGAAGACCATTGCCGCCAAGACGCAGCAGTCGGCAATCGACTACAACGTCTTCGAGGGCAAGGAAGTGACCGGCCTGCCGCGTTATACCCTGACCCGCGGCGTAGTCGCCATCGAGGACGGCACGGTGAAGACGCAACAGGGCCACGGCGAGTTCGTCAAGCGCGAGCCCTTCACCGCCGCCAACCGGGCACTTTCGACCTGGAAGGAAGTCACCGCGCCGCGCAAGGTGCAGCGCAGCGGTATCCCCGCGAGCGGGGTGTAGCGCATGGCTCCGGCATTTCTGCCCATCAGCTCAAAGCGGCACCAATCGCTCCAGATCCGGCAGCAGGACGACGCTTTCCTGCTCGTTCGGGTCTGTGCGAGCGATGATGGCCGTCGCCGGCTGATCGCTGAGATTGGCGGGCAGATGCGGCACGCCGGCCGGAATGTAGAACATCTCGCCTTCGCGAACGATAACGTGCTCTTCCAGCTGGTCCCCAAACCAGCAATGTGTCTCGCCGGAGAGCGCATAGATCGCCGTCTCATGCGCGGCATGCAGATGCGCCTTGGCGCGGCCGCCCGGCGGGATGGTCAGAAGATGCATGCAGATGCCTGTCGAGCCAACCGTCTCGGCGGCAATCCCCTCGAAATAGCTAAAGCCCTGCTTGCCGGCATAGGTGCCGCCAGGCCGCACGACACGGCAGGTGGGCTTCGATGACATACTCATGGCATTGCTCCTCTGGATCGGGCAGCCGCGCCGCGGCCTTGCCTTCCAAAGTTACCGCAATGCCAAACAGGATAACAAGCAATCCGCCGCTCTACGCGGTGAAAACATGACTGGTAGGTGTTAATGACGTCGCCCGCTTCCTCCGTCGTCTCTGCGCGGAACCTCTGTCTCACCTACGAGACCAATGACGGGCCGGTGCACGCGCTGAGCAATGTCGATCTCGAGGTGAGCAAGGGCGATTTCGTTTCCTTCATCGGACCCTCCGGCTGCGGCAAGACCACGTTCCTGCGCGTCATCGCCGATCTCGAGCGCAAGACCTCCGGCGATATCACGGTCAACGGCATGACGCCGGACGAGGCTCGCGAGGCCCGCGCCTACGGCTATGTCTTTCAGGCGCCCGCCCTTTATCCCTGGCGCACCATCGAAAAGAACATCGCCTTGCCGCTGGAGATCATGGGCTATGCCAGGGCCGAACAGGCCAAGCGCATCGCCCAGACGCTCGATCTGGTCAATCTCACCGGTTTCGAGAAGAAATTTCCCTGGCAGCTTTCGGGCGGCATGCAGCAGCGCGCGTCGATCGCCCGCGCGCTCGCCTTCGATGCCGACCTGCTTTTGATGGACGAGCCCTTCGGCGCCCTCGACGAGATCGTTCGCGACCACCTCAACGAACAGCTGCTGAAGCTCTGGAAGCGCACGAACAAGACCATCTGTTTCGTGACACACTCAATCCCGGAGGCGGTCTATCTCTCCACCAAGATCGTCGTCATGTCGCCCCGCCCCGGCCGCGTCACCGACATCATCGAATCCACGCTGCCGCTGGAGCGCCCGCTCGACATTCGCGAAACGCCGGAATTCCTGGAGATCGCCCATCGTGTCCGCGAAGGGCTGAGAGCGGGGCATAGTTATGAGGAATAGGATCGCACCATGACCCCGCAATTCCTCCTCTGGCTCGTCGGCGCCATGGCGATCTTCATCGGCGGGGCAACCGCCTCGCGAACCTATATCGCCAACAACAACATCCTGGTCCTAGTATTCGCGCTCGTTCTCTATTGCATCGGCAATCTGATGATGATCCGGCTCATGCGCGAGGGTGGGTTGGGGCTGGCGATATCAGCCTCCTCCATCGCCCAACTCGTGGTCGTCAACATTGTTGCCTTCGTCGTCTTCGGCGAGCGGCTGAGCCTGCCGCAACTGGCCGGCGTCGGGCTCGGCATCGTCGCCATGGCGCTGATGCTGTTTCCAGCGCAAGGGAGGGCGTGAGCATGGAGAAGGAGCAGTTCTTCAAGCACAAGTTCCTGCCGGTGACGACCATCGTGCTGGCGATCGTCCTGCTGTGGTACGTCTTCGCCGTCATCCTCAATGCGCCGTTCCAGCGCGATCTCGACCGGCGCGGCAACGTCACCTCGACGACGATAGAATTCATCGGCAAGACGCTGGCGCAGCCGAAACCGATCCTGCCGGCGCCGCATCAGGTGGCGCAGAACGTCTTCGAAAACACGTTTCTGCGAGCCCCGACCAGCAATCGCAGCCTCGTCTACAATGCCTGGGTAACGCTCGCCCCCACCGCTGTCGGCTTTGCCTTCGGCACCGTGCTCGGTATTCTCTTTGCCGTTGGCATCGTGCATATGGTCGCGCTCGACCGCAGCCTGATGCCTTGGATCATCGCTTCGCAGACGATCCCTATCCTGGCAATCGCGCCGACGATCATAGTCGTCTTCAGTGCCTTGGGCATCGACGGGCTGATCCCCAAGGCACTGATTTCCACCTACCTGTCCTTCTTCCCCGTCACCGTCGGGATGACCAAGGGGCTACGCTCGCCGGAGGTCATGCATCTGGACCTGATGCGTACCTATAACGCCAGTGCGTCGCAGACCTTCTGGAAGCTGCGCGTGCCGGCCTCGATCCCCTTCCTCTTCACGTCAATGAAGGTGGCGATTGCCGCAAGTCTGGTTGGCACCATCGTCGGCGAACTTCCGACCGGAGCCGTCGCTGGCATCGGCGCCAAGCTGCTCGCAGGCTCCTATTACAGCCAGACGATCGACATCTGGGCGGCACTCGTCGCTGGCTCGGTACTTGCGGCGATCCTTGTCGCCATCGTCGGCATTGCCGCCCGCATCGTCAATCACTCAATGGGAGGGAGACCGGCATGAAACTACTCCAGCTCTCCTGGCAGGGTCTTCTTGCCCTCCTGCTCTGCCTTGCCGCCGCGCTCACGCTACCGCTGTTTGCGGATGGCGCGCCGGAGCCGATCCCTTCGAGCGTTGTAGTACTCGTCTTCTTTCTCATCGTCGTCACTGCGATTTTTTCCCAATCTACTCTGCCGGCGCCTATCACTGCGGCCATCCTGTTTCTGGGCGCGCACGAAACCGCCTGGCTGCTGTTGTCCCAGATCACCGGCAACGAGGGCAAGGCTCAGCCCTCCTTCTTCCTGCTGGTCGCGGCCGGCTGGCTTCTCGCCTGGCGCTGCGTCTCCGTGCTGTCATCAACCCGGCCGCACTCCACCGTCGGCAATTATGGGCTGCGGTTGCTGATTCCGGCGATTTTCGGCGTCTGGATTCTGATCATCTGGGAGGCGGTGACGCGCGGCGCCGGCGTCTCCCTGGTTCTGCTGCCGCCGCCGAGCGCCATCGGGGCAAGGATTGTCAGCTCGCTTCCAACACTTTGGACCGATATACAGCAGACCATCTTCAAATCGGTCCTGATTGGCTATATCATCGGCTGCGGCAGCGGTTTTATCGTCGCCATCCTCGCCGACCGCTTCGCTTTCCTGCGTCGTGGCCTGCTGCCGATCGGCAATTTCGTCTCGGCGATGCCGATCATCGGCGTCGCGCCGATCATGGTCATGTGGTTCGGCTTCGACTGGCAATCCAAGGCCGCCGTCGTCGTCATCATGACCTTCTTCCCGATGCTGGTGAACACCGTCGCCGGCCTTACCGCCGCCGGCAACATCGAGCGCGACCTCATGCGGACCTATGCGTCGAGCTATTGGCAAACGCTGTTCAAACTGCGCCTACCGGCTGCCGCTCCCTTTATTTTCAATGCGCTAAAGATCAACTCGACGTTGGCCATGATCGGTGCCATCGTGGCGGAGTTCTTTGGTACACCCATGTCGGGTATGGGGTTTCGCATCTCGACCGAAAACGGTCGGCTGAATCTCGACATGGTCTGGGCGGAAATAGCGGTCGCCGCAATTGCGGGGTCCGTCTTCTACGGCATCTTCGCCATTCTCGAGAGGATGACGACGTTCTGGCATCCGTCTATCCGCGGTGGAAAGACGTAGACTAAGATCCTGGGCAAGGGATCAGGGCATAACTTCAGAGGGAAAAGGGTGAAGATTATGAAAAGACTGATGCTTACACTGATGGCGAGCGCCATGGCGCTGACCATGGCTCAGGCCGCCAACGCCGCCGACAAGGTGACCCTGCAGCTGAAATGGGTGGCACAGGGCCAGTTCGGCGGCTACTTCGTTGCCAAGGACAAGGGCTTCTACAAGGAAGAAGGCCTCGACGTCGACATCAAGCCGGGCGGCCCGGATATCGCTCCGGAACAGGTGATCGCCGGCGGGGGCGCTGACGTGATCGTCGACTGGATGGGTGGCGCTCTGGTTGCCCGCGAAAAGGGCGTGCCGCTGATCAACATCGCCCAGCCCTTCGAAAAGTCCGGCCTTGAGCTGATTTGCCCGAAGGACGGCCCGGTCAAGACAGAGAAGGATTTCAAGGGCCATACGCTTGGCGTCTGGTTCTTCGGCAACGAATATCCCTTCTTCGCCTGGATGAACAAGCTTGGCCTGAAGACCGATGGCGGCAAGGATGGCGTTACCGTCTTGAAGCAGAGCTTCGACGTCCAGCCGCTCGTTCAGAAGCAGGCCGACTGCATCTCGGTCATGACCTACAACGAATACTGGCAGGCGATCGATGCCGGCTTCAAGGCGGAAGACCTCACCGTCTTCAATTACTCCAAGCTCGGCATCGACCTTCTGGAAGACGGTCTTTACGTCAACGAGGACAAGCTGAAGGATCCGAAGTTCAAGGCCGACATGGTCAAGTTCGTCCGCGCTTCGCTGAAGGGCTGGAAATATGCCGTCGAGCATCCGGATGAAGCCGCCGAAATCGTCATGGACAATGGCGGCCAGGACGAAAACCATCAGAAGCGCATGATGGGCGAAGTCGCCAAGCTGATCGGCAGCGGCAAGCTCGACACCAAGCTCTATGATCGCACGGTCGAGGCCCTTCTCGACCAGAAGATCATCAACAAGAAGCCGACCGGCGCGTACACGCACGAGATCACCGACGCCGCGCTGAAATAGTCTCGGCGCAAACAAATGACCGGAACGCGCGGGTTTCTTTACTCGCGCGTTTTTTTCATTTTGTAACAACCATCACAAAAAGCTGGCTTTATCCTCGCGCTTGCATGAAAAGCCAGACGTCGATCAAGTATCTGAATGCAGACATCACAATGCCGTGATTGATCCATAGCGTCTCTACCATTAGTATCATCCGACGATGGAAATCATTTTCTCGTGATCTTGCAGGATTTGGAAAACGTTCCCATGTAATGGGACAAATTGAGGATGAGGGGCTTTCTGGCATGACAGACGGATGTTGATCCGCCGGACGAAGCCGGCCCGCATGCATATCCCCCGTGTTCGCGACGGAAACAGCGAAATCCCCGTTACCCAAAATGCCGAACTGGAACCGGACGCATGGCCCTCACGCCGCATAGATTTCTGAGCACGACCGCAATCCTGCTTGCCCTTTTGTCAGCGCCCGCGGCCTTCGCGGAAGAGCCAGCCGTAACCGCTCCGAAACAGAATCTACCGGCCATCGTCGTCACACAGGCGCAAACGCGAAAGCTGGTCGACAAGGTGGTCGCCACCGGCACGGTGAAAGCCGTGGAAGAGGTTTATATTCAGCCGCAGGTCGACGGCCTGTCGGTTCGCTCGCTCAATGCCGATGTCGGCGACAAGGTCGAGGCTGACAGTACGCTCGCCACGCTGAACGACGACGCGCTGATCCTGCAGAAGAGCCAGATGGCGGCGACGAAGGCCAAGGGTCAGGCGACGCTTGCACAGTTACACGCGCAACTCACCGAAGCGCACGCCAATGCGGAAGAGTCTGAATTGCAGCGCCTGCGCGCCGTCTCCATGGGCGCCAAGGGCACTGTCTCGACCTCCTCGGTCGAGCAGGCGAACGCGACGGCCGCCGCCAACAAGGCGCGTGTGGCCTCGGCCGAACAGGCGATCGCCGTTGCCGAAGCCGATCTCAAGGTCACTGACAGCCAGATTGCCGATACCGATCTGAAACTTGCCCGCACCGGTATCAAGACGCCGGTTGCCGGCACCGTCGCCTCGCGCAACGCCCGCATTGGCGCCATCGCCAACGGCAGCAGCGATCCGCTGTTCACCATCATCCGCGACAGCAAGCTTGAGCTTGTGGTCGATGTTTCCGAAAGCGACATCACCAAGATCAGTATCGGGCAGAAGGCATTGATTTCACTGTCCGGCAGCCGCGAAAAGCTCTCGGGCACAGTGCGTCTGGTTGCGCCGATCGTCGATTCGGTGACCCGTCTGGGCGCTGTCCATATTTCCATCGATGAGGGCGACAAGGCTCGCGCCGGCATGTATGGCAGCGCCGAGATCGTCATCCGCGAGACCCAGGGCGTCGCCCTGCCATTGACCGCCGTCAACAGCGATGAGAATGGCTCCTCCGCCCGCAAGGTCGAGAGCGGCGTGGTCAAGTTCGTCAATGTCGAGACCGGCATCCAGGACGGCGCCTATGTCGAGATCGTCAAGGGCCTGCAGGATGGTGAGGAAGTCGTGGCCAAGGCTGGCGCCTATGTCCGCGACGGCGACCACATCACGCCCGTCAAACAAGCGCCGCAAGCGTCCAACTGAGCGAGAACGGCAAGATGAACTTTTCCGCCTGGTCCATCCGAAATCCGGTCGCGCCGCTTCTGGGCTTTTTCCTGCTGATGGTGGTGGGCGCGCACGCCTTCTTCAATCTGCCGATTACCCGTTTCCCGAATATCGACGTGCCGGTCGTCAACGTGACCGTGACGCAGAGCGGCGCATCGCCCGCCGAGCTCGAAATGCAGGTGACGAAGGAGATCGAAGACGCCGTTGCCAGCATCAACGGCATCGACGAGATCCAATCGACCGTCACTGACGGCCAGTCGCAGACCGTCGTGGTCTTCCGCCTCGAAGTGCCGACTCCGCAGGCTGTTCAGGATACCAAAGACGCGATCGACCGCATCCGCGGCAACCTGCCCTCTACCATCGATGAACCGATCGTCTCCAAGGTCGATGTCGAGGGACAGGCGATCCAGAGCTTCGCCGTCTCCTCACCGAACATGACGCTCGAGGAAATGTCCTGGTTCGTCGACGATGTCGTCAAGCGCGCACTGCAGGGCCAGTCCGGCATCGGCCGCGTCGATCGTTACGGCGGCGCCGACCGCGAAGTCCGCATCGAGCTCGATCCGAACAAGCTGAACGCCTATGGCATTACCGCGCTTTCGGTCAGCCAGCAACTGCGCGGCACCAATATCGATCTCGGTTCCGGCCGTGGCCAGGTTGCGGGCAGCGAGCAGGCAATTCGCGTCCTTGGCGACGCCCGCGAGGTTGCCCAGCTTGCCGACACCACGATCGCGCTGACCAACGGCCGCTTCGTCAAGCTCTCCGATCTCGGCGTCATCAAGGACACCTATCAGGAGCCGAAGTCCTTCTCACGCTTCAACAGCACGCCCGTCGTCACCTTCGGCGTGTTCCGCGCCAAGGGCGCCAGCGAAGTGACCGTCGCCAAGACAGTGGGCGATACGCTGGACAAGGTGCGCGCCGAAAACCCGAATGTCTCCATCGAGCTGATCGACGACTCCGTCTATTATACCTACGGCAACTACGAAGCGGCGATGCATACGCTGCTCGAGGGTGCGCTGCTGGCGGTCATCGTCGTCTTCCTGTTCCTCAGGAACTGGCGAGCGACACTGATCTCGGCCGTCGCCCTGCCGCTCTCGGCGATCCCGACCTTCTGGATCATGAACCAGATCGGCTTCTCGCTGAACCTCGTCAGCTTCCTGGCGCTGACGCTGGCGACCGGTATCCTCGTCGACGACGCCATCGTCGAGATCGAAAACATCGCCCGCCATATCAAGATGGGCAAGACGCCGTATCGTGCCGCGATCGATGCCGCCGACGAAATCGGCCTCGCCGTCATCGCCACCACCTTCACCATCATCGCCGTCTTCGTTCCGGTCTCCTTCATGCCGGGCATTCCTGGCCAGTATTTCATCCAGTTCGGCCTGACGGTCGCCTTCTCGGTATTCTTCTCGCTGCTGGTCGCGCGACTGATCACGCCGATGATGGCCGCCTATCTGATGCGTCCGGAAGACGCCGTTGACGACCATCACGATAATGATGGCCGCTTCATGCGTGGCTATAGCTGGCTGGTTCGGTTGACGACAAGAAAATGGTACACGCGCTACCCGACCCTGCTCGCGGCCTTCGCATTCTCCATCGCCTCCGTCTTCGCACTGATCATGTTCGTGCCCGGCAGCTTCATCCCCCCGGAAGATGCGTCCCGCATCGTGCTCTCGGCAGAGCTGCCGCCCAATGCCCGGCTCGACGACACAGAGCGCGCAACCAATGAAATTTACAGCCGCGTCAAGGACATCAACGGCGTTGCAAGCGTCTTCGTCCTCGGCGGCGCCTCGCCCAAGGGCGATCTGGAACTGCGCCGCGCAACGATTACACTGACGCTCGGCAAGCTCGACCAGTCACTCGTCAAGAAGCTGGTCAACGATGTGCTCGGCTCGTTGCCGGTCATCGGCCCCTATCTGCCGAAAGTGACCGTCCATGGCCGCGAGCGCCCACAATGGGATATAGAAAAGGAAGTCTTCGCCAAGCTGCGTTCGCTTCCCGACGTCCGCATTACCAAGCTCAACGATCGCGGCGATCGCGACCTAACCTACAACTTCCTCTCCCGCAACGAGAAGGATCTGAACCAGGCCGTCGGCATTCTCGAAGCCAAGCTGCGCAGCGATCCGGCCCTTGCCAATGTCAGCGCCGACGGTGCCTTGCCCCGGCCGGAGCTGCAGATCTATCCGCGCAAGGATGAAGCTGCCCGCCTCGGCATCACGCCACAGATGATTTCCGATACGGTGCGTGTCGCAACCATCGGCGATATCGACGCCTCGCTGGCCAAGATCTCGCTTGATGATCGCCAGATCCCGATCCGGGTGCAGGCATCGCTCGGCCTGCGCCGCGACCTCGCCTCGATCCGGGCATTACGCATCAAGACTGCCTCAGGTGCTTCCGTTCCGATGTCGAGCGTCGCCGACATCGACTATTCCGAAGGCCTGTCCTCGATCAAGCGCAACAACCGCTATCGCGTCGTCGCGATTGGCGCGGATCTGCCGCAGGGCGTGGCGCTGGATACGGCCTCGAGCCACTTCCTCAGCATCGTCAACAGCGCCCAGATCCCGGCCAGCGTCCATCTGGCGGAAAGCGGCGACACCAAGATCCAGAAGGAAATGCAGACAAGCTTCGGCAACGCCATGCTGATGGGCCTGCTGCTGGTACTGACGGTGCTGATCCTGCTGTTCAAGGATGTGATCCAGCCCTTCACCATCCTGCTGTCACTGCCTCTGGCGATCGGCGGCGTGGCACTGGCGCTGATCATGACCGGCAATGCCCTGTCCATGCCCGTCATGATCGGCATTCTGATGCTGATGGGCATCGTCACCAAGAACGCTATCCTGCTGGTCGATTTTGCCATCGAAATGATGCATCACGGCATGCCGAGGCTGGAGGCCGTGGTCGAGGCCGGCCGCAAGCGCGCCCGACCGATCATCATGACCTCGATCGCCATGTCCGCCGGCATGCTGCCATCGGCGCTTGGCGTCGGCGAAGGCGGTTCGTTCCGCGCGCCGATGGCAATCGCGGTAATCGGCGGCATCATCGTCTCCACCGTGCTCAGCCTGGTGGTCGTGCCGTCCTTCTTCCTGATCATGGACGACCTGTCGCGCCTGCTTGCCTGGCTCTTCGGCCGTCTGGTCGGCAAGAGGGATGCCGATGACGAGGTTTTGACGAAGGAAAGCCTAGCGGTCGCCGTCAACGAGAACCGCAAGTCGCTGACTGCGTTGGAAGAGCGCATCGACGCCGTAGAGCACAAGGACGCGCCGCAACATGGCAGCGCGCCGGCAAGGACGAATATCCTGAAGCTGCCGCCATTTGCCGCTGAATAGCCGCGGCCTGGCAGTAGAATTAACGAACGGCGGGGCGGCTTAAAGGCCGCCCTGTTCCTTTAGGAAGTCGACGATCGTTCCGACACCGTCACCGCGCTTCATGTCGGAGAAGACGAAGGGACGAGCCTGACGCATCCGCGTCGCATCGCGGTCCATCACGTCGAGATCGACGTCGACGAAAGGCGCGAGATCCTTCTTGTTGATGACGAGAAGATCGGACTTGGTAATCCCCGGACCACCTTTGCGCGGAATTTCCTCACCCTGGCAGACCGAGATCACATAGATGGTGATATCAGCGAGATCCGGCGAAAACGTCGCCGCCAGATTATCGCCGCCGGATTCGATGAAGACGACATCGAGATCGGGAAGCCGCTCGTTGAGGCCGGCGATGGCCTGCAGGTTGATCGTCGCGTCCTCGCGGATGGCGGTGTGCGGGCAGCCGCCAGTTTCGACGCCGACGATGCGATCCGACGTCAGCGCCTGCATCCGCACCAGCGCCTCAGCGTCTTCCGTCGTGTAGATATCGTTGGTGACGACGGCGACGGAATAATCGTCCCGCATCGCCTTGCACAGTTTCTCCGTCAGCGCCGTCTTGCCCGAACCGACAGGCCCGCCGATGCCGACGCGCAGAGGTCCATTTCTCGATTTCATGCTCAAAACTCCAATGAAAAATCAGGATAGCGAAGCGCGGTCCTGCCGCACAGAGGCGAATGACGTAGGAATGGCTTCGAATATAACATTTCCTCCCGCCGTTTCTTCATGAGCGAAAGAGGCGCGTGCCCTGCGTTTCATGACGAAGGCTCGCAATATCGGCCTGAACCGTCGCAGCGCCGAGATCATCGAGGCTTGAGCGCGCGGCACGTTTCGCCACATCGGCGATGACATCCTCCAGCGCCGCCAGGATTGCGACACCGTCCTTCTGCCCGCTCACCCCGAGACGGATGCCAGCAGACATCATCTGCGACGCCAAGGCATGCAGGAAGGCCGCCAGCGCTTCCTCGCAGGCGATCCCATGCGCGCGGGCAACGGCACCGACCGCGACAGGATAGGCCGTCTTTACGGGCAGTATCGAAAAGACCGGATGCGGCCAGGCAACGGCTGCGGAAAGAAAGGCCTCGCCGAGCAGCATGGTTTCCTGATGCCGCTCCTTCGAACCGGCGAGCGCCTCAGCAAGCTCGGCCACGTCTGCCAGCCGCACCGCATCCTCACCGGCGCCATGCGCCTCGGCCAGCAGGACGGCATCGTTCCAGGCAGAGCCATGGCGTATCAACGCTGTAATCCAGTCCTTGAGGCTTTCCGCATCCTGCACCAGCCCATCATGAGCGGCACGCTCCAGGCCGCCTGAATAAGCAAAGGAGCCGATGGGAAAAGCCGGTGACAGCCATGCCATCAGCCGCAGGAGCGCCTGCAGATCGCGATTGCCTGTCGCTGGAACCTCGGTCATCGACGGTCAGTCGTGCGAATGATCATGATGGTCGTGGCCATGGCTGTGCCCATGGTCGTGACCATGCGAATGACCGCCATGCGCGTGATAGGCGCCGCGTGCAGGCTGGAAGGGCTCGCTAACCTCCGTCACGGTAGCACCAAGACCTTCGAGCATGGCGCGGATGACGTGATCGCGCAGGATGAGGATGCGCTCCTCTTCGATCTGCGCCGAAAGATGCCGGTTGCCGAGATGCCAGGCGAGCTCGATCAGATGCAGGCGGTTACGCGGCTTGATCTCGAACAGCTTTTCCGGGGCGGCGACGATCTCGATCAACTCGCCGTCCTCGCGCACCAGCAAGTCGCCATTGGCGAACAGAACCGGCTCCTTGAGATCGAGCATGACCATCTCGCCATTTTCGAGATGCAGCAGCTTGCGGCGCAGATGGCGCAGATCATGCGGCAGCTCGACACGATCGATCGGATTGGAGGAAGGGGTGCCGGCTGGCAGATAGGAAGTGACGCGTTGCATGACGGATCCAATTCAAAGCTTTGTCAGACCATGCAAAATAGTCGCTTTCCGCGCAAGGACCAATGCCGGTTTCGCAGGCCTATATCCGGGTGCCGTATCGATATTGCTCGACATGATCCGGCACCGTCTCCTGCTCATCGGTCGAACAGCGATGCCAGGCCTGGTTCATCCATTCGCTCTCATGGACGATGCGATTGCGACCAAGCGCCTTGGCGAGATAAAGCGCCTTGTCGGCGGCGGCATAGGCGGCCTCTTTCCTGCGTGGCCCCCATATGTCGGCGATCCCTGCCGAAATGGTGATCGTCACCGCGCCACCTTCGACGGCAATGGCGTGTTCCGCAATCAGCGCCTTCACGTCCTCGATGCGGGCGATGCGCTCAGCCATATCATGGCCATGGACGATGGCGCCGAACTCCTCGCCGCCCAGACGGGCGACCACATCCCTGCCTCCGAAAATGCTGGAAAAGATCTGCGACACGGCGATGATAACGGCATCGCCCGAGGCGTGCCCGTAACGGTCATTGATCGTCTTGAACCGGTCGACATCGAAGATCACCAGCGAAGCATCGGCCTCAACCCTGTCCAGAGCCTCGGTAAAGGCGCGGCGATTCAACAGGCCGGACAGCATGTCCGTGCGGCTCAGTCGTTCGAATTCGGCATTGGAGAGCGCGAGCTTGTGAATTGCATGGCCGGCCAACAACGCCAACGCGGCGGACACAATGCCACCGATGAACGACGCGAGGAGAATGCAGAGGCGAACGGCATCCAGCATCGGCAACGGCAACAGACCAAACCACTGCACGGCCGGCAGCATCAGGAGAATGATAGCAACGGACAGAACGATGGCGGCGCAACTCATCTTTAGCGCGAAAAAGTATATCGTGCGGCGGCACTGAAAATCACCCAGTTCGGCCTGCAGCGAAATCCATTGTTTCATGCGAATCACCTTCCTCAGCCCACCGTGCCCATGAGGTGAGATAGGGGTGAAGGCTCTTCCAGGTCTTTAAGGCAATGATTAAAATGCGTAGCATTTCCCAACTTGTGAACGATTAGAAATAACTGCCGACGGCATGCACGGTACCGGGTGAGACAACGACTCCTGAGCTTGATTACGCAAGTCTCTGATAATGCTTCATTAGTTCGGCGGCCTTATAGAAAACCCCTGAAATCCTAGGGATGCAGCACTGGTCAATCGATAAAACGCAATGGGAGCGGCAGAAAACTGAGGATAAAAGTGGGCGACGGCCTGTAATCGCGCTCATCAATCGGAGACAGCTTAATTGTAAAGAGCGAGCGACAGTTTCAGCGTCTCCGGAACCGGATTCCACAGGCCGGTTTTGATCCCCGCGGTTCGCAAGGCAGCCGCCGTCCAGGTATTGCAGCCGAAGAGTAAATTGAAATGACCCTTCGCCTCGAAGAAGCGATCGGTAACACCATAGGCTGCATCGGCGACAGGCATAACCTCCCCGCTTTGTTCCTCAAAGCTACCCGCAACGAAGCCCAGTAGAGCCTTGAATTCCCCGGAGTTGATATCGAATGCCTGCACGGCAGGATGCTGCTCGGGAAGGTGTCCTGCGACATCGACGTGCAGCACCGAGCTATCCAGCGTCAGCGCCCGCAGCACCGGCATCGGCTTCAGGTCGGCCCAGTGTGGCGTTTCCAGATAAAAGGCGCGACCGCCCCAGCCGAAGATCAGCCATTCGGCATCAGGCGACGCCAGCGGAACGCCGGCCTGTCCAAGAAAGGAAAACGCCGCCCGGGTCTCGTCATTGAGCGGCACCGCAATGTCGGTGTGGATCGGGTTGGAAAGCACCAGAATGCGTCGCGTAGCCGCAACTTCGTCGGCCGCCTTGGCAGGCGTAAATAATGGTCTCGGAATGAAAGTTCCGCCCGCCACGGCCAGCACAGCCAGCAGCACCAGGCGAAACAACCAGCGGATGGCTTCCCCCATCAGGCGCTTAGAACAGGAAGTAACGCTGCGCCATCGGCAGCACTGTCGCCGGTTCGCAGGTCAGAAGCTCGCCGTCAGCCCGCACCTCGTATGTCTCAGGATCGACCTCGATATGCGGCGTCAGGCTGTTATGGATCATCGACGCCTTGGAGATGCCGCCACGGGTATTCTTCACGGCAAGGAGCTTTTTGGCAACGCCGAGCCTGCCGGCGAGACCGGCATCGAGCGAGGCCTGCGACACGAAGGTGACCGAAGAATTCGTCAGGCTCTTGCCATATGCGGCAAACATTGGGCGGTAATGCATCGGCTGCGGCGTCGGGATCGAGGCATTCGGATCGCCCATGGGCGCCGCCGCGATCGAACCGCCGAGCAGAACCATCTCCGGCTTGACGCCGAAAAAGGCCGGGTTCCAGATCACCAGGTCGGCACGCTTGCCGACTTCGATCGACCCGACCTCATGGCTGAGGCCCTGGGCGATCGCCGGATTGATCGTATATTTGGCAATGTAGCGCTTGACGCGGAAATTGTCGTTGTCGCCGGTTTCCTGGGCCAGACGGCCACGCTGGCGCTTCATCTTGTCGGCAGTCTGCCAGGTGCGGATCGCCACCTCGCCGACGCGGCCCATGGCCTGGCTGTCGGACGAGATGATCGAGAAGGCGCCGATATCGTGGAGGATATCTTCCGCCGCGATCGTCTCTTTGCGGATACGGCTTTCGGCGAAGGCGATGTCTTCCGGGATAGACGGCGACAGATGATGGCAGACCATCAGCATGTCGAGATGCTCGGCAATCGTGTTAACCGTATAGGGCCGCGTCGGATTGGTCGAAGACGGAATGACGTTCGACTGACCGCAGATCTTGATGATGTCAGGCGCATGGCCGCCGCCGGCACCTTCGGTGTGGAAAGCATGGATGGTGCGGCCCTTGATGGCGCCGATCGTGTCTTCGACGAAGCCGCTTTCATTCAACGTATCCGTGTGAATCATCACCTGCACGTCATACTCGTCGGCGACGGACAGGCAGCAGTCGATCGCGGCTGGCGTCGTGCCCCAATCCTCGTGGAGCTTCAACGAGCAGGCGCCGGCAAGCACCATTTCCTCAAGGGCGGCCGGCAGCGACGCATTCCCCTTGCCGGCAAGCGCGAGGTTCATGGGAAAGGCATCGAAGCTTTCGATCATCCGTTCGATATGCCATGCCCCGGTGCAGGTGGTAGCAAGCGTGCCATGCGCAGGCCCGGAGCCGCCGCCGAGCATGGTCGTCACGCCGCTCATCAGCGCCTCTTCGATCTGTTGCGGGCAAATGAAGTGGATATGTGCGTCCATGCCCCCCGCAGTCAGGATCTTGCCTTCACCGGCAATGATTTCCGTCGAAGGACCGATGATGATCGTGATCCCTGGCTGGGTGTCCGGGTTGCCGGCCTTGCCGATCGCGGCGATGCGGCCATTCTTCAAACCGACATCCGCCTTGACGATGCCCCAGGTGTCGACGATCAGCGCGTTGGTGATGACGGTATCGACGGCGCCGTTTGCCCGCGTCACCTGGCTCTGCCCCATACCGTCGCGAATGACCTTGCCGCCGCCGAACTTCACCTCTTCGCCATAGGTGGTGAAATCCTTCTCCACCTCGATGAAGAGCTCGGTGTCGGCAAGCCGTACCTTGTCGCCGGTAGTCGGCCCGAACATGTTGGCATAGGCGGCGCGGGAGATCTTGTAGGACATGAATCAGGCTCCTTGGGAGGAAAGAATGGATGTTGTGCTGGCGATGCGCCTGAGGCGGCCAAGGGAAATATAAAAGTCGACCAATCGCTTCTCAGCCGCGAAGGGGTGACCGTCCCAGCCGGTGTGGCTGAAGCCGGTGATGGCGATGTCGTCGTTGGGGTGGAGCAAAAGCAGCGCGCCGATCGCGACCAGGCCGCTGCTTGGTACGATATAAGAACCCGGTTCATGCGCAGAAAGCGCCTCGTCAAGACGCTCATGAACGGATTGGTCGATCACGACATGGCGCTTGCCGGTTGCGCGGCAAAAGGCGGTGAACTGATCGGTGTAATCGTCGCAGAAATCATTGAGTTCCGGATGCGACAGGGCAAGCGGCGCACGCAATACAGCGAACTTGCGGGGATCGCGCGCACTCCAGATCTCCGATGCTGCCGCAACTGGCGGGCTTTTGCGCCATTCGGCGGAGCCGAGCATGGCACGGGCGGGCCTGCCGGTATTGCAGACGGCGACGATATCGGTGCGGCTGCCACCTGCTCCGAAAGAACGGCAATCATTGAAGCGCACGACCATGTCGGCGGCGTCGATCTCACTCGCCGCCCCCTCAGCAACCTCGCCGTTGCCGACGATCATGATCCTGCGTTTCGCGCTCACTGTGCGCCCTCCCCGGCAAGCCTCAGAGCTTGCCCATGACCTGCTGGCGGAAGCCGTAGACCTCGCGTTTGCCGGACAGCGGGATCAGCGTCACCGAGCGCGTCTGGCCCGGCTCGAAACGCACGGCGGTTCCCGCTGGAATATCGAGCCGCATGCCCCTCGCCTTGTCCCGATCGAAGGACAGGCCGCCGTTCGTCTCGGCGAAATGATAATGGCTGCCGACTTGCACCGGCCGGTCGCCGGTATTGGAGACCTCCAACGTTACGGTTGGCGCGCCGACGTTGAGTTCGATATCGCCGCTCGCGGCAATGATTTCACCTGGGATCATGGTCTTTCTCCTCTGCCGTCGCTCAGCGGATCGGCTCGTGCACGGTCACCAGCTTCGTTCCATCCGGAAACGTCGCCTCGACCTGCACGTCATGGATCATCTCGGCAATCCCTTCCATCACCTGATCGCGGGTGATGACATGGGCGCCGGCCTCCA
Organism: Rhizobium rhizogenes NBRC 13257; assembly: GCF_000696095.1. GTDB lineage: Bacteria > Pseudomonadota > Alphaproteobacteria > Rhizobiales > Rhizobiaceae > Rhizobium > Rhizobium rhizogenes. Next base: position 77,071 of record NZ_BAYX01000007.1, read on the forward strand.
TCAGCTCGGCGACCGGGCGGCCATCGCGGGCGCCTTCGACGACGAAATCGGAGATCAGCGCGATGGCTTCGGGATAGTTGAGCTTGACGCCGCGCTCCAGCCGCCGCCGCGCCACCATCGCCGCCATGGAAATCAACAGCTTGTCTTTTTCTCTCGGAGTGAGGTTCATCGCCTACCTATGTGATTGCTATGTTCTTGAACTAGAGATTCCAGACTTTCGGCACAGGCGCTCCGTTGCGCAAGGCGGAAATGACCGGGATCAGGATTTTTCTGAGTGCGAAGCCATCGGACGCCGCCAGCCGCACCACCAGCTTGTCGCGCCATTGGCTGGCACCGCCCATGTGCCCCTCGACGAGCGGCCGCACCTGGGCGAGATAAGTTTCCGCCAGCGGCCCGGCGTAAAGCAAAGTCGTAAAGGCGACCTGTCCGCTCAATACGGCATGCTCGGCGGTCAGGGCCGCGACATCACCATCGAGCCGCAATTCCTCGGCATGGATCAGCCGCCCAGCGCGACGGATACGCCAGCGATCGCGGAACAACCCCTGCCTCATCGCCTCGCCCATGGCCTTGCGGCCTAACAGGATCGCCTCCACAGCCAGGAATTCGGCCGTTTCATCGAGATCGACATCCAGCCTGCGGGACAGCGAGGCGCGATCAAACAGAATGGTCTCCTGCGGCAACCAATCGACGCGCGCGCCGGCGCCGGCTCTGATCGAGGTCACGACCTCGGCGGTGCTGGCGGATGCCTTGTAGATCTTCTCGCAGGCCTGCGTGGTCACGTCGATGCGTGTACCCGGCCCGGCGACGATACTCCAATCCATGCGGTCACCGCCGGTCAGGCCGCCGGCTGTGTTGATAATGACCGCTTCCATGGAATTGTCGAAGGTTGCGGGCAAGCGGATCTTCGCCGACCCCTCCTGAAAAAGCTCGGCAAGACGCGTACGCCCGTCAAGCGCCCTGGCCGCCAGATGGCCGCGTCCGCGCGCCCTCTGCGGTCTCGTGCTCGCCGCCGCCACTGTCATCCCGTTTCTCCACTCAACCCATCATGTCGTCGCAGGTCATTGAAACCCGCCAGGGAACAAACGCAAGCAATTTCTGTGCCTTATGCGATCGCCCTGAACCCCGGCTCGGAGCATCCCGGTAGCCGCCGCATTTTTCGCCAGACGATGAAAAGAACGGCAGCGGCCTCAGACCGTCAGATGCCGGCGTGCCTCGGGCGTGTCCAGCGTCTCCGCCAGCCCCTCATGGACGATCTCGCCACGGTCCATAATGTAGACGTAGTCGGCGAGCTCGCGGCAGAAATCGAGATATTGCTCGACCAGCAGGATCGCCATGCCGGTGGAATCCCGGAGGTAGCGGATCGCCCGGCCGATATCCTTGATGATCGAGGGCTGGATGCCTTCCGTCGGCTCGTCCAGCACCAATATCCTCGGCCGCGTCACCATCGCCCGGCCGATCGCCAATTGCTGCTGCTGGCCACCTGAGAGATCACCGCCACGGCGCGACAGCATGGATTTCAGCACCGGAAACAGGCTGTAGATGTCATCGGGAATAGTGCGATCACGGCGAGGCACGGGCGCAAAGCCGGTCTCCAGATTTTCCTTGACCGTCAGCAGCGGAAAGATCTCGCGGCCCTGCGGCACATAGCCGATGCCCTGCTTGGCGCGGGCAAACGGCGCCATGCCGTTCAGCGTCACGCCGTTGAAAGCAACGGTGCCCGCCGACAGCGCATGCTGGCCGGTGACGGCGCGCAGCAGCGAACTCTTGCCGACACCGTTGCGCCCGAGCACGCAAGTGATCTTGCCCATCTCGGCCTTGATCGAGATGCCACGCAACGCCTGTGCGGCGCCATAATGCAGATTTGCGTTTTCGACTGTCAGCATCTCATCGCCCCAGATAATTCTCGATTACCTTCGGATCGCTGCTGACGAAATCGATCGATCCCTCAGCCAGCACAGACCCTTCCGCCAAGCACGTCACCTTGACGCCGAGGTCGCGGATGAAGCCCATATCGTGCTCCACCACCACCACCGACCTCGTCTTGGCGATTTCCTTCAGCAGCAACGCCGTCTCCGCCGTCTCGGCGTCCGTCATACCGGCAACGGGCTCGTCGACCAGAAGCAGCTTCGGCTCTTGTGCGAGCAGCATGCCGATCTCCAGCCATTGCTTCTGCCCGTGCGAGAGATTGGCGGCCAGTTCATCGCGGCGATGCGAAAGCCGCACAGTGTCGAGGATTTCGTGGATGCGGTCGCTATCGGCCGGTGTCAGACGATAGAACAGCGTCGAGAAAACGCCGCGCTTGCGGTTGAGCGCCAGCTCCAGATTGTCCCAGACCGTATGGCTTTCGAAGACGGTCGGCTTCTGAAATTTGCGACCGATGCCGAGTTGGGCGATATCAGCCTCATCCTTCTTGGTGAGATCGACCTGGCCGTTGAAGAACACCTCGCCCTCATCGGGCCGCGTCTTGCCGGTGATGATGTCCATCATCGTCGTCTTGCCGGCACCGTTCGGGCCGATGATGGCGCGAAGCTCTCCCGGTTCGATGACGATCGACAACGAATTCAGCGCCTTGAACCCGTCGAAGGAGACGGAGACGTTGTTGAGATAGAGCATGCTGTTGGGTTTGATATCCGGGATCATGCTCTTACTCCGCCGCCTGAATGGTCTTGCTGGCTTCGTCTTCCTCGGCCTTCGGTTTCGGGCTGACGGGCTTGCGGCCATTGCCGATATACTGCGCCGCCGTCCCAACGATGCCCTTGGGCAGGAACAGCGTCACCGCGACGAAGAGGCCGCCGAGCGCAAAGAGCCAGAAACTCGGGAACAGGCCGGTAAAGATGGTCTTGCCGCCATTGACGAGGATGGCGCCGATGATCGGGCCGATCAGCGTTGCCCGGCCGCCGACCGCCGTCCAGATGACCACTTCGATGGAATTGGCCGGCGCGAATTCGCCAGGATTGATGATGCCGATCTGCGGCACATAGAGCGCGCCGGCAATGCCCGCCATCATCGCCGATACCACGAAGACGAAGAGCTTCATGTGCTCGACACGGTAGCCGAGGAAGCGCGTCCGGCTCTCCGCGTCACGCACGCCGACCAGCACCTTGCCGAATTTTGAGCGCACGATCGCCGAAGACAGCATCAGCGCCAGCGCCAGGAGCAGCGCCGTGATGGCAAAGAGCGTGGCACGCGTACCATCGGCCTGGATGTTGAAGCCGAGAATGTCCTTGAAATCGGTGAGGCCATTATTGCCGCCAAAGCCCATATCGTTGCGGAAGAAGGCAAGCAGCAGCGCATAGGTCATCGCCTGCGTGATGATGGAGAGATAGACGCCGTTGACGCGTGAGCGGAAGGCGAACCAACCAAAGATGAAGGCGAGCAGGCCGGGGGCCGCCAGCACCATGATCATCGCGAACCAGAAATGATCGAAGCCGTACCAGAACCAGGGCAGCTCCTTCCAGTTCAGGAAGACCATGAAGTCCGGCAGGATGGGGTTGCCATAGGTGCCGCGCGTGCCGATCTGCCGCATCAGATACATGCCCATCGCATAGCCGCCGAGCGCGAAGAAGGCGCCATGGCCGAGCGAGAGAATGCCGCAATAGCCCCAGACCAGATCGAGCGCCAGGGCGAGCAGCGCATAGGTCAAATACTTGCCGAACAGCGACATCAGATAGGTCGGCACATGCAGCGCGCTGGTTTCCGGCAACAGCAGGTTCGACAGCGGCACGAGAAAGGCGATCGCAATCAATATCGCGATGGCGATGCTGATGCGGCGGTCGAGCGAGCGGAGGATAAAGGCCGTGATCATGCTTCCACCGCCCTGCCCTTGAGGGCAAAGAGCCCGCGGGGACGTTTCTGGATAAAGAGGATGATGAGGACGAGCACCAGGATCTTGCCAAGCACCGCGCCTGCATAGGGCTCGAGGAACTTGTTGAGGATGCCGAGCGAGAAGGCGCCGACCAGCGTGCCCCAGAGATTGCCGACACCGCCGAACACCACGACCATGAAGCTGTCGATGATGTAGCTCTGGCCGAGGTTCGGTGAAACATTGTCGATCTGCGAAAGCGCGACGCCCGCCATGCCGGCAATGCCCGAGCCGAGCGCAAAGGTGAAGGCATCGACCCAGGGCGTACGAATACCCATCGAGGATGCCATGCGCCGGTTCTGCGTCACCGCGCGCATCTGCAGCCCGAAGGCCGAGCGCTTAAGCAGCAGCAACAGGGCGACGAAGACGCCAAGCGAAAAGACGATGATCCAGAGGCGGTTCCAGGTAAACGAGAGATAGCCGATATCGAAGGAGCCGGACATCCAGGAGGGATTGCCGACTTCCTGATTGGTCGGCCCGAAGATCGAGCGCACCGCCTGTTGCAGGATCAGTGAAATGCCCCAGGTGGCAAGCAGCGTTTCCAGTGGCCGGCCATAGAGAAAGCGGATAACGCCGCGCTCGATGACAAGGCCGACGGCACCCGTCACCACGAATGCAACGGGCAAGGCGATCGCCAGCGACCAATCGAAGAGTTCCGGATAGGACGTGCGAATAACGCTTTGCACCATGAAGGTGGAGTAGGCCCCGAGCATCACCATCTCGCCATGCGCCATGTTGATGATGCCCATGACCCCGAAGGTGATGGCAAGGCCGATGGCAGCCAGCAACAGCACCGAACCGAGCGACAGGCCGTACCAGACATTCTGCACCGCATCCCAGATCTGCAATTGATCCTGGATGCCGGCAATGGCGGCGGCAACATCGGGCTTCAGGCTGTCATCGACGGAAACGGAGGAAAGGATGCCGATGGCGTCACGTCCGCCCTCGGTCTTGATCGTTTCGATCGCGGCTCTCTTCTGCTCCAGCGGACGATCGGAGCTAAGGACGGCAACTGCGCGCGCCTTTTCCAGCACGCCGCGAATTTCGCCGTCCTTCTCATTCTGAAGGGCTGCCTCCAGCACTTCCAGCGAATCCGGGCTCGGCGACTTCAGCACCGATTGCGCCGCTTCCAGCCGGACGCCGCGATCCGGGCTCAACAGCGTCAAGCCGCCGAGTGCCGCGCGGACCGAGCGACGGAGATTGTTGTTGATCTTGATTTTCGTGAGGTTGCCCTTGGCTTCCTCGCCGGCCGCCTGCCCGGTGACCGGGTCGATCAGGCTCATGGCATCGCCGGAGGATTTGGCAATGAAGACCTGGTTGTCGGATTTCCTGACGTAGAGATCGCCATCCGAGAAAGCCTGCAAGGCCGGCACCACCTTGGGATCGCCGGTCTTGGCCAGGTTCTTGACGATCTCGTCGGCCTGCTGGAAGTTTGCCGGACCAAGCGCGTTGATGAGGCTATGTGCATCCTCCTCAGCGCGCAGCGCCGTGGCGGTCAGCACCAGCATCAGGCAAAAGCCGGCAACGAGCGCCAAGGCTATACGGTAAGCGAATTTGTCGATCATCGCGCTTGTCCCCTCAAGCTGTCGCGGGCAGAGAAGCCTGCCCGCGACGGTCTCACATCAGCAGGCGGAACTCAGGAACCCTTGCCGCCGCACTTGCCAGTGGCAACGTTGAAGTTGCCGCAGTTCATTGGCAGGCGCCAATCCGAGATCAGGTCCTTGCTGTCGGGCAGAAAGTCGGACCATTCGTCACCGACGACTTCCGGAGTCTGCGAAACGACGTCGAATTGACCGTTTTCCTGCACTTCACCGATCAGCACAGGCTTGGTGATGTAGTGGTTCGGCATCATGGTGGCGTAGCCGCCCGTGAGGTTCGGAACCGAGACGCCGACGAGCGCGTCGATCACCTTGTCCGGATCGGTCGTACCGGCCTTTTCGACAGCCTTCACCCACATGTTGAAGCCGATATAGGCGGCTTCCATCGGGTCGTTGGTGACGCGCTTGTCGTTCTTGGTGTAGGCGTGCCATTCCTTGATGAAGGCGGCATTGGCAGGCGTATCGACGGACTGGAAGTAGTTCCAGGCGGCGAGATGGCCGACCAGCGGCTTGGTGTCAACGCCGGCCAACTCTTCTTCGCCGACCGAGAAGGCGACGACCGGAATGTCTTCAGCCTTGACGCCCTGGTTGCCGAGTTCCTTGTAGAAGGGAACGTTGGCGTCGCCGTTGATGGTGGAGACCACGGCGGTCTTCTTGCCGGCGGCGCCGAAAGCCTTGATCTTCGAGACTTCCGTCTGCCAGTCGGAGAAGCCGAACGGCGTGTAATTGGTGATAATGTCTTCGTCCTTGACGCCCTTGGACTTCAGATAGGCTTCAAGGATCTTGTTGGTCGTGCGCGGATAGACGTAGTCGGTGCCTTCGAGCACCCAGCGCTGCACGCCTTCGTTCTTCATCAGGTAGTCGACGGCGGGGATCGCCTGCTGGTTCGGAGCAGCGCCCGTGTAGAAGACGTTGCGCTCGGACTCTTCACCTTCGAACTGGACCGGGTAGAACAGGATCGAATCCAATTCCTTGAACACCGGCAGGACCGACTTGCGCGATACCGAGGTCCAGCAACCGAAGACGGCCGAGACCTTGTCTTTCTGGATCAGCTCGCGCGCCTTTTCGGCAAACAGCGGCCAATCGGATGCCGGGTCGACGACGACAGGCTCAAGCTTCTTGCCGAGAACGCCACCCTTCTTGTTCTGCTCGTCGATGAGCATCAGCATGGCGTCTTTCAGCGTCGTTTCCGAAATCGCCATGGTGCCCGAAAGCGAGTGGAGAACGCCGACCTTGATGGTGTCGTCGGCAGCAAAGGCTCCATGGAATGCCGTTGTCGACATGATGGTGCCCAAAAGTGCGCCGGAGACGAGAGTCTTCAATTTCATGTTTAGTTCCCCTCTTTTTATCTGCCGCAACGGCTCGTAAACGAAGATTAACCGTTGCCTGCCCGGAATATCCGGCAGCAGCGGGGGAAACCACATACGTAATATGACGTAGATGCCGGGGCGAAATGTGCAGTCTATGCCCCTATCATGCCCTTAAGTGCCGTATCGATCCGTGTTACGACATCTCTGGACCGCCGGAATACTGTGGCGGAACTGCTGAAGGGTTGGCATGGCAGCGCGGCAACGCATCATCCCGGTAAGACGCGAATATAACCGCTGGGTCGCGAACCAGACGCTGGAAGACTATGCCCTGCGTTTTACCGCCAAGAGCGCCCGGCAATTTTCCTCGCAGCGCATCTCGCAGACGGCGATCGGCGCCATTTCCTTCCTGGCGCTGGAAGCGATCGGTGGCGCCATCACGCTCTCCTACGGCACCACCAACGCCTTTTATGCCATCATCGTCGCCAGCATCGCCATGCTGGCAATCGGCCTGCCCATCAGCCGCTATGCCATCCGTCACGGCGTCGACATCGATCTGCTGACCCGCGGTGCAAGCTTCGGCTATATCGGCTCGACCATCACCTCGCTGATCTATGCCAGCTTCACCTTCATGCTGTTTGCGATCGAAGCCTCCATCATGTCGGGCGCCTTGGAGCTGACTCTCGGTATCCCCTTGTGGATCGGCTACATCATCAGCGCCGTCATGGTCATCCCGCTGGTCACGCACGGCGTTAGTCTGATCAGCCGGTTCCAGCTGCTGACCCAGCCATTCTGGATCGTCCTCAACATCCTGCCCTTCGTCTTCATCGCCTTTTCCGACTGGGGCAAGTTCGACCTCTGGCGCGCTTTCGCCGGCATCCACCATGCCTCGGGCGTGCCCGGAAGCGCTGCTCCCTTCAATCTCGTCGAATTCGGAGCGGCCTCCGCCGTGATCCTGGCGCTGATGTCGCAGATCGGCGAGCAGGCCGACTTCCTGCGCTTCCTGCCGCCGGAAGGCCATCGCAAGTGGCGGCATCGTCTGGTCATCTTCCTCGCCGGCCCCGGCTGGGTGATCATCGGTGCGCCGAAGCTGCTGGCTGGCTCGTTTCTCGTCGTCCTGACCTTGAGCTCGGGCGTGCCTGCCGATCGCGCCGCCGACCCAGCGCAGATGTATCTCACCGCCTTCGGTTACATGATCCCCTGGCACAATGCGGCGCTGCTGCTGATGGCCGCCTTCGTCATGATCTCGCAGTTGAAGATCAATGTGATGAACGCCTATGCGGGGTCGCTTGCCTGGTCGAATTTCTTCTCCCGGCTGACCCATAGCCATCCCGGCCGCGTCATCTGGCTGATCTTCAACGTCGCCATCGCCCTGCTCCTGATGGAGCTTGGCATCTACAAGCTGCTGGAGGAGACGCTCGGCATCTTCTCGATCATCGCCATGGCTTGGCTCTGCACCATCTCTGCCGATCTCTTCATCAACAAGCCGCTCGGCCTTGCCCCGCCCGGCATCGAGTTCAAGCGCGCCCATCTCTACGACATCAACCCGGTTGGCCTCGGCACCATGGCGCTGTCGGCAACAATCTCGCTGATCGCCCACTTTGGCGTCTTCGGCGCGGTCGCCGCCTCGCTCGCCCCCTATATTACCCTAGTCATCGCGCTGATCGCCTCGCCCACCATCGCCTGGGCGACCAAGGGCAAGTTCTATCTCGCCCGCAAGCCTCGCCAGAGCTGGAAGAACCTCAGCACCATCACCTGCTCGATCTGCGAACATCCTTTCGAGCCGGAGGACATGGCCTGGTGCCCGGCCTATGCCGCGCCGATCTGTTCGCTCTGCTGCTCGCTCGACAGCCGCTGCCATGACATGTGCAAGCCGAAGGCGCGGCTCAACACGCAGGTCGGCACCGTCGCCAAGACATTGCTGCCAGCGACCATCGTCGCCAAGCTCGCCACCCGCCTCGGCCGCTACGGCATCGCTGTCGCCTTGGCCCTCACGGCTGTCGGCGCCATCCTCGCGATGATCGCGCATCAAGTGGGCTCTGCCTCGCCCGAGACCGCGCAAGTGGTCGACCGCACCATCCTGATCGTCTTCTTCGTATTTGCCGTCATCGCCGGCGTCGTCTGCTGGTTCTACGTACTTGCCCATGACAGCCGCGTCGTCGCAGAGGAAGAATCCTCGCGCCAGAACACGCTACTGCTCAAGGAAATCGCCGCACACAAGAAGACGGACGCCGCCTTGCAGAGCGCCAAGGAGGCGGCTGAGGCCGCCAACCGCGCCAAGAGCCGCTATGTCGTCGGCCTCAGCCACGAATTGCGCACGCCGCTCAACGCCGTGCTCGGCTATGCCCAGATCCTCGAGCGCGACGAGACCATTCCCGCGCCACGGCAATCCTCGCTGAAAGTCATCCGCCGCAGCGCCGAGCACCTGTCGGGGCTGATCGACGGGCTGCTGGACATTTCCAAGATCGAGGCCGGTCGCCTGCAGGTCTATTCCAACGAAATCAACATCAAGGACTTTCTCGACCAGATCGTCGACATGTTCCGCCCGCAGGCGCAGGCCAAGGGTCTTGCCTTCGTCTACGAGCCCACCGCTGCCCTGCCCGACTATGTCCGCACCGACGAGAAGCGGCTGCGACAGATCCTCGTCAATCTGCTCTCCAATGCGATCAAATTCACCGACACCGGTAGCGTTCGCTTCGAGGTCGGCTATCGCAGTCAAGTCGCGACTTTCACGATTGCCGATACCGGTCGGGGGATCGCCGAGAAGGATCTCACCCGCATCTACGAACCCTTCCAGCGTGGCGAAGCGGAGAGCATCCGCCCAATGCCGGGCCTCGGCCTTGGCCTCACCATCACGCAGCTGCTCACCAACACGCTCGGTGGAGAGATTGCCGTCGTCAGCGAGAAGGACAAGGGCTCGACTTTCAAGGTGCGCCTGATGCTGTCGGCGGTGCTCCGGCCGATGAAGCCGCCGGCACAGGAGCAGCGGATCGTCGGCTATGAAGGCCCGCGCCGCACCATCGTCGTCGTCGACGACAATGAGGATCATCGCGAGCTGATGCGCGAAGTGCTGTCGCCACTCGATTTCATTGTGCTGACAGCCACCGGCGGCCCGGACTGTCTGACGCTGATCGAGGGCATCAAGCCCGATCTCTTCCTCGTCGATATCTCCATGCCGGGCATGAACGGCTGGCAGCTGGTCTCGCGGCTGAGGGAAAGCGGTCAGACGGCGCCGATCCTGATGCTGTCGGCCAATATCGGCGACAGCGCCGCCGCCAAGGACAGCGACGACAGCCACAATGACGCAATCGCCAAGCCGATTGATATCCGCCAGCTGCGCGACAAGCTTGCCCTGCATCTCGGCCTGAAATGGGTCTATGTCGATGCCTCCGCACCCGTCCTGCCAAAGGCACCGCTGCCGATGAAGAGCCCGGGAATAGAGCATGTGCGCGAGTTGATACGGCTCGGCGAAATCGGCTATGTCAGAGGGATCGAGGCGAAGCTCGCGGACCTTGCCAAGCTGGATGAAAACCAACCCTTCACCGACGCCTTGCGCACCTATGTCCAGGCCTTCAACCTCGACGGCTTCCTGGATTTCCTGAGCAAATTCGACAACGAAAAGGTAGAACCGATTGGCTGAGCCCGCCCTTCCCCGCGATATAGTCTTGCTCGTGGACGACTCGCCGGAGGCACTCGGATTCCTGACCGATGCCCTGGAACAGTCAGGCTTCTCCGTGCTGATCGCCACATCGGGGTCTGCGGCGCTGAACATTGTCGAGCGCATCACGCCGGACCTGATCCTGCTCGACGCCGTCATGCCATCCATGGATGGTTTCGAGACCTGCCGGCGACTGAAGGCCAATGTCGGCGTCGCCCAGATCCCGGTCATCTTCATGACCGGGCTGACCGAAACCGAACATGTGGTGCACGCGCTGGAGTCCGGTGGGGTCGACTATCTCTCCAAGCCGATCAACGTCGATGAGCTGCGCGCCCGCATCCGTGTCCACCTGCGCAATGCTCGCTCCGCCCAGAGCGCCCGGGTGGCGCTCGATGCCGCCGGGCGGCACCTGCTGGCGGTCAAGGGCGATGGCGCGATCCATTGGTCGACACCGCAGGCAACCCGGCTGATCAACGCCGCCACCGGCAGCGACGATGGGCTAGAACTTGTCGTGAAGCACATCGCCACCTTCATGAGCGAGCGCGCCCGGCTCGGCCCGGCGCGCGACAACCTGGTCTCGATCAGCAATGGCGGCCAGGCCGCCCTGCAATTCTCCTTCCTCGGCGCAATCGGCGCGGACGAATATCTTTTCCGCCTGACCGCCACCAACCAGCGCGCCGACGACGGCGTGCTGCGCCAGCATTTCTCGCTCACCCAGCGTGAATCCGAGGTGCTACTGTGGATCGCCAAGGGCAAGTCGAACCGCGATATTGGTGAGATTTTGGGTCTCTCCGCCCGGACGGTGAACAAGCATCTGGAGCAGATCTATGTGAAGCTCGGCGTCGAGAACCGAGCGTCTGCCGCCGTCAAGGCGGCACATGTGCTGCATGAGATGTAGATAAGACTGTTCCCTCCTCCGCTTGCGGTGTGAAGAGACCTCCCCCGATACGGCAGTTCGCAGCCCCGAACGAAAGAAGCCCGGCCAATGGCCGGGCTCCCTAGATCGAACGCATCGCCGGAAACCGGCGTCGCGAAGATTACTTCGAGATTTCGTCGTAGGTGTACTTGCCGTCGGCACCCTTGGACCACTTGTACATGACGTAGTCCGGACGGGTGATGTCGCCCTTCGCGTTGAAGCCGAGTTCGCCGATGGCGGTCTTGAACGGACCCTTTGCCTTCAGCGCGTCGGCAACAGCCATCGGGTCGTTGGAGCCGGCAGCCTTGGCGGCGTCGGCAATGACCTGAACGGCAGAGTAGGCGTAGAGCGTGTAGCCTTCCGGCTCGTAGCCTGCAGCACGGAACTTGGCGACGAGATCGGTGGAAGCCGGGTTCTTGCGCGGATCCGGAGCGAAGGTCATCAGCGTGCCGTCAACAGCGTCGCCGGCGATCGAAGCCAGCTCGTTCGAGACGATGCCGTCACCGGACATGAAGTGTGCCTTGACACCCTGGTCGGCCAACTGACGCAGGATCAGGCCAGCTTCGGTATGCAGGCCGCCATAGTAGACGAAATCGACGCCGGCATCCTTCATCTTGGCGATGAGGGCTGAGTAGTCCTTGTCGCCAGGGGTGATGCCTTCATAGAGAACTTCCTTCACGCCAGCGGCGTTGAGGTTCTTCTTGGTTTCGTCGGCAAGACCCTGGCCATAGGGGGTCTTGTCGTGAACGACAGCAACCTTGGCGCCCTTGAAGTTGTCGGCGATGTACTTGCCGGCGACTGCACCCTGCTGGTCGTCGCGACCGCAGGTACGGAAAGTGTTCCACAGGCCGCGCTCAGTAAAGGTCGGATTAGTCGAAGCAGGAGTGATCTGCAGAATGCCGTTTTCAGCGTAGACTTCCGAAGCCGGGATGGAAACGCCCGAGTTGAAGTGACCGACCACGAACTTCACGCCGTCAGCGACGAACTTGTTGGCAACCGAAACGCCCTGCTTGGCGTCGGAAACGTCGTCGCCGAGTTCGAGCTTGAGCTTTTCGCCATTGATGCCGCCGGCTGCATTGATGTCGGCAACAGCCTGTTCAGCACCCTTCTGGAGCTGAGCACCGAAGGCAGCATTCGGGCCTGTCAACGGACCGCCGACGCCAAGGAGAATGTCAGCCTTCGCAACGCCGCTGAAAGCGATCATCGCCGACAGAGCCACGGCCGACATGAGATACTTCTTCATATTGTTACTCCCAATTTTTTAAGCGGGTTCCGTTTGCTTTGCCCTGCGCAATACCCACCAACCATCGCGCCGGTATATTTGCCTCTTAACGCCTGGAAAGTATGTTCCCGAAATATGTTAAGCGATTTCGCGAGCATTTCCAGCTTGGTATTCAGACTGTGCCCAGTTTCAGCGCGGTGTCAATTCTTCTTCTTCCATGAAAAGGCCGAGGTCTTTTCATAGAGCCAATAATAATTATTCACCATCTGGTCCGTACGCCGGTAACGATATCCGGCGGTGGCGAAGACGAGCAGAAGAACCACGTCGACGATATAGTTGAGAAGGTCGAACACCGGTCCATTGAACAGCGCGTGATGCAGGAACTGCAGCGCAAGCCCGATCATGAATGTATAGATGACCGCCAGCGGATAAGAGTTCCAGTTGGACGCCACGGCGCGGCCGGCACGCCATGCGGTCCAGAAACCCAGAAGCACGATGACCGCGCGGATGATCATACGGCCGCCGGTATCGCTATCGATGAAAAGTCCCTGCATATCAAATTCTCCGCGAAACGGGGCTCAATGGTGGCCACCTTCGAGATAGGCCGCGCGCACTTCGGGATTGGCAAGCAACTCCCTGCCCGAGCCGCTCATTGTCACCCGGCCATTGACCATGACATAGCCGCGATCGGAGAGCTTCAGCGCCGCAAAGGCGTTCTGCTCGACGAGGAAGACGGTCAGCCCCTGGGTTTTGTTCAAAACCTTGATGGCCTCGAAGATACCCTTGACGATCAACGGTGCGAGGCCCAGCGAGGGCTCATCAAGCAAAAGCAGCTTCGGACGCGCCATCAATGCGCGGCCGATCGACAGCATCTGCTGCTCGCCACCCGACAGCGTGCCGCCGCGCTGCGACTGACGCTCCTTCAGGCGCGGAAACAGGGTGAAGATCTTCTCGACGTCCTCATTGAAATATTTAAGCTTGTCGAGGCTCGCGCCCATCTGCAGGTTTTCATAGACCGTCATGCGCGGAAAGATGCGCCGTCCTTCCGGTGACTGCGCAATGCGCAGCCGGGCGATCTCATGCGTCGGCATGCGGGTGATGTCCTGGCCGTCGAAGGTCACCGAACCAGCGCGGGCCTGCGGGCTGCCGCAGATCGTCATCATCAGCGTCGACTTGCCGGCACCGTTGGCGCCGATCAGGCTGACGATTTCGCCACTGTTGACTTCAACATTGACGCCGGCAAGAGCGCGGATATTGCCATAATAGGTTTCGACGCCGTCAACTTTCAGAAGCGGTTGGCCCGTCATCAGTGTTCACCCTCCTGGAGGTGCTCGACTTCGGCGATAACCTCTTCCACTTCTTCATCCTCGACGCCGAGATAGGCCGCGATCACTCTTGGATCGTTCTTGACCTGGTCCGGCGTGCCGTCGGCAATCTTTTGTCCGTATTCGAGCACGACCACATGATCGGAGATTTCCATCACCACCGACATGTCGTGCTCGATCAGGAGGATCGACGTGCCGGCATCCTTGCGGATGTTGCGCAGAAACTCGTTGAGCACCAGCGATTCGCGCGGGTTGAGACCGGCGGCCGGCTCGTCCAGGCACAGGAGTTCCGGACCGGTGCACATGGCGCGGGCGATTTCCAGGCGGCGCTGCGCGCCATAGGGAAGATCGCCGGCCGGATCATCGGCGCGATCGACGAGGTCGGCCTTCTCCAGCCAGAACCGTGCCAGCTCGATGGCATTCTTGGCCTCAACACTATACTTGCCGATACCAAGCAGGCCGAGCACCGTATAGCCGGATGCTTTCATCAGCTTGTTATGCTGCGCCACCAAAAGGTTTTCGAGCACGGTCAGGCCGGAGAACAAACGGATGTTCTGGAACGTACGCGCCACCTTGGCTTCGCGGGTGATCCGGAAATCCGGCAGCCGCTCAAGGAGATATTCCTTGCCGCTCTTCTGGTGGAGCGTGATCATCCCCATCGTCGGCTTGTAGAAGCCGGTGATGCAGTTGAACACGGTGGTCTTTCCTGCGCCATTCGGTCCGATCAGCGCGGTGATATCGCCGCGCTTGGCCTCGAAGGAGAAGTCGTTGATGGCCATCAGGCCGCCGAAGCGCATCGAAAGATGATCGACCCTTAGCAGGACGTCGTCGGGGGTTGTGGTCACAGCGTTCATCAGCCGTGGCCCTCCTTGGTAAAGCTGCCGGACACCGCTCTTCGCTCCTTGAGGAAGGCGGTCGGCTCACGAGTTCCGACAAAGCCGCGCGGTTTCACCAGCATGACGACCACCATGGCGAGGCCGAAAATCAGCATGCGGTAAAGCTCCGGCGTAAAATCGGCACCGAAGATAATCTTGAGGAAGCCCATGCTGCGCAATAGTTCGGTACCGCCGATCATGGCGATCGCGGCAATGGCGATGCCCTTTAGCGAACCCATGCCGCCGAGAACGACGATGGCAAGGATGACCGCCGATTCAAGGAACACGAAGGATTCCGGCGAAACGAAGCCTTGGCGGGCAGCGAAGAAGGAGCCGGCAAAGCCGCCGAACATAGCGCCGGTGGAAAAGGCCGTCAGCTTGGTCGTCACGGTGTTGATGCCGAGCGAGCGGCAGGCGATCTCGTCTTCACGCAACGCTTCCCAGGCACGACCGATCGGCATGCGGCGCAGCCGGATCGTCACATAGGCGGTCAACGCGCAGAGCGCCAGGATGACGTAGAACAGGAAGATCTTGTACCAGGCCGACGACGTCGACAGGCCAAAGGTCCTGATGACGTTGTGCGGATCCTTCATATCGAAGGTGTAGAGGCCGAACAGCGATGCCTTGGTGATGTTGGAAATACCGAAGCTGCCCTTGGTGACATCGGTCCAGTTGGTGAGCACGATACGAATGATTTCGCCGAAAGCCAGCGTCACGATCGCCAGATAGTCACCGCGCAGGCGCAGCACCGGAAAGCCGAGGACCATGCCCCATAGGGCGGCGAAAATGCCGGACAACGGCAACAGGATCCAGAAGGACAGGCCGAAATGCGTCGACAGCAACGCGTAGGAATAGGCGCCGACGGCATAGAAGGCGACATAACCAAGGTCGAGCAGACCGGCAAGGCCGACGACGATGTTCAGGCCCCAGGCGAGCATCACATAGATCAGGATCTGGATGCCGAAATTGTCGACATAGGTCAGCGATCCCTGCGGGCCGAAGAGCGCCAGCGCCAGCATCGGATAGACGAGCAGGAAGGCCAAGGCCATCTTGTTGAAGTTCTTCGAGACGAAGCCTGGCTCGGCCACGACCGGCGGCGCCTTCGCCTTGGTTGCCTTCCGTGCCGCCAGTTGAGGCTGGATGAAGACCGTAACCAAGAAACGACCGACCGTCGCAATGGCGACGATGGATGCCAGAAGGCCCCAGCGCTGAACGATAACCAACTGGTTGTCGATGTTCTGATCGGTCTTTAGGCCGATATAGAGCACGAACATGCCGAAGGTGATGAGCGCCGTCCAGAGAGCGTCGGTAAGCCCTTTCCGGACAAGGCCGGGCGCGGTCTTGCCTGCAACGAAATTTGAATTTGCCATGGCGTTATACCTTCTCGACTTCCGGCCGTCCGAGGATACCGGTCGGCTTGAAGATCAGCACGTAGGCGAGGATGGCATAGGTCGCGACATCCTTATACGCGATGGCGAAATTGCCCGACCAGAACGATTCGATGAAGCCGATCATCAGGCCGCCGAGAACGGCGCCCGGCAGCGAGCCGATGCCACCGAGAACGGCCGCAGTGAACGCCTTGACACCGGGGGTGAAACCATCGGTGAAATTGGCGACGCCATAATACATCAGGTACATCGTGCCTGCGACAGCGGCGAGTGCCGCGCCCATGATGAAGGTGACGGAAATGGTCCGGTCGACATTGATGCCAAGCAGCGCCGCCATCTTGCGGTCCTGCTCCGTGGCGCGCTGGGCGCGGCCAAGTGCTGTCTTGTTAACCAGGTACCAGAAGGCCGCGAGCAGGACGACCGTGATGACGAAGATGATGATCTGCTTCAGCGACAGCGATACACCGTCGAAATTATACACATCGCCCACCAGCGTCGGGATCGGCTTGTTGCGCGGGCCCTGAGCGACCTGGATGAAGTTCGACAGCACGATCGACATGCCGATTGCAGTAATCAGCGGCGCCAGGCGGAACGAACCGCGCAATGGCCTGTAAGCGATGCGCTCGATCACCCAGTTCCACAGGCTCGTCATCAACATGGCGACAATGAGCATGACCAGAAGCAAGACCGCCACCGGCAGACCGGCGAAGAACGATACAAGAACCAGATAAGTGATGAGAGCGGCGAAGCCACCGAGCATGAAAACGTCGCCATGGGCAAAGTTGATCATGCCGACGATGCCGTAAACCATGGTATAGCCAATGGCGATCAGGCCATAAATAGACCCGAGAGTCAGCCCGTTTAGGAGCTGCTGGATAAAATAATCCATATGTCATTTCCCCTGGATGCGGAGTCTATGGACCGCATCTCTTATTGATTGAGGTTCCTTTCGAGAGGGCCCTTGGGCGCGATTCCATACTGCTTTCGAAGGAAATGTGAAGCCAAAAAGGCAGGAAATTGACAAATTCTTTTCAAATGACTGTGCAATGGCGCAAATCGAACCAGAAATGGTAGAAAAACGGCATGTTCCAGCTCAAAAAACAGCCAGGACAGCATAATAGATGGTTTAGGCCGAAAATATCTCTTCGGGAACAGGCTCTCCAGCGAGCCCGTTCCATTCGCTAGAGGCTGATGTTCAGGAGCGCATGCGCGCACCGTCGGGATCGAACAGCGGCAGTGGCTGCAGCGTTGCCGGCACTATGTCGCCGAGCAGCTCGATCGACCATCCTGGCATTTCGTCGGCAATCTCCTTAGGCACGTAGCCGACGGCAACCGAGACGCCCGAGGCGTGCGCGTAGCCGCCAGAAGTTACCCAGCCGCAAACGGCACCATCATGATAGATCGGCTCATCGCCGATGACGTCGGCATCCTTCACGGCCAGAATGAAGGTGCGTAGCCTCATTACTCCACCCTCGGCCTTCTCCTTGGCGGCCGCTGCCTTGCCAATGAAATCCGTCTCCTTGGAAAGCGCGACGAATCGGCCGAGCCCTGCCTCCAGCGGTCCATAAAGCGGACGATATTCTCGTGCCCAGCTGCCATAGGATTTGTCGAGGCGCAGCGCGTTCAGGGCTCTCAAGCCAAAGAGTTTGATGCCGAATTCGGCACCCGCCTGCATCAGCAGGTCGAAAAGATAGCGCTGATGCTCCGGCTTCATCCAGATCTCATAGCCAAGATCGCCTGTATAGGAGACACGGCCGACAATAGCGGGCGCCATGCCGAGATCCATGCGCCGGATGGACATGAAGGGGAAAGCGGCTGAGGAGACATCCTGATGCGTCAGCTTTTCCAGGAGCTTGCGCGCATTCGGTCCGGCGATGGAGAGGCCGAGCAGCGACAGGCCGAGCGCCTTCAGCTCCACCGAGCCATCCTTCGGCAGCAGGGTTTCGAACCAGCGCATGTGATAGGCCTCCGCGATGCCGGAACCGATGACGAGGAAATCCCCCTCGCCCAGTTTGGCAAGCGTGAAGTCGCCGATCAGCTTGCCGTCATGTTTCAGCATCGGCGCAAGCGTCATGCGGCCGATAGCCGGAATGCGGCAGGCAAGTAGCCGGTCGAGAAAGGCTTCCGCACCCGATCCCTTGACCGAATATTTGGCAAAACCGGAGGTCTCCATCAGCCCGACGCTGTCGCGGACCGCCTTGGCTTCCGCACCGACGACATCGAAATCGTTGGACCGCCGCCAGGAGAATTGGTCGACCTCACCCTCGGGCGCGAACCACAGCGCCTGCTCCAGCCCATAATATGCCCCGAAAACACCGCCCACCGCCTTGAGCTTGTCATAGATCGGCGTCGTCAGCAGCGGCCGCGCCGCCGGCAACTCCTCGTTGGGATAGCGGATGGAGAAGCGGCGAGTATAATTCTCGCGCACCTTGGCGTTGGTGTAGGCTAGTGTCGCGTAATCGCCGTAGCGCGAGACATCCATGGCGAAAACATCAAAGCCCGGGTCGCCATGGATCATCCAGTTAGCGAGCGCCAACCCGACGCCGCCGCCCTGGCTGAAGCCGGCCATGACGGCGCAGGCCGACCAGTAATTCGTCAGTCCTCGCACCGGCCCGACCAGCGGATTGCCATCCGGCGAGAAGGTGAAAGGCCCGTTGATGATCTTCTTGATGCCGGCATTGTTGAAGGCGGGGAAATGGCGGAAGCCGACTTCCAGTTCCGGCGTGATGCGCTCGATATCCTCGGCCAGCAGCTCATGGCCGAAATCCCAGGGCGTGGTCACCGGCGACCATGGGCGACAGGCCTTTTCATAGGTGCCCATCAGCATGCCCTGCCGCTCCTGGCGCAGATAGATCTCGCCATCGAAGTCGACGCAGTGCATCAGCTCCTTGCCAGTGGATTTGTTGAAGTCCATCACCTCGGGCATATCCTCGGTGATCAGATACATGTGCTCCATGGCAAGCACCGGCAGCTCCAGCCCGACCATGCGGCCGACCTCGCGCGCCCAGAGGCCACCGGCGTTGACGACATGCTCGGCGATGATCTCGCCCTGATTGGTGATAACCCGCCAGGAGCCGTCCTCACGCTGCACCAGATCCTCGACCTTGGTGTGCAGATAGATATCGGCGCCGTTCTTCTTGGCAGAGCGGGCATAGGCATGTGTGGTGCCGTAAGGGTCGAGATGGCCCTCGACGGGGTCGTAGAGAGCGCCGACGAACTGGTCAGGGTCGAGAAGCGGCATCATCTCGTGCGCTTCCTTCGGCGTCAGCAATGTCGCCTCCAGACCGTTGTAACGTCCCTTGGCGAGGATCGACTTCAGCCAGTCGAAGCGCTGCGGCGTCGCAGCCAGCATAAGGCCCGAGGTCATGTGCAGGCCGATATCCTGGCCGGAATACTCCTGGATCTCTTTATAGAGCTCGACCGTATATTTCTGCAGCTTGGCGACATTCGGGTCGCCGTTGATCGTGTGCATGCCGCCGGCCGCATGCCAAGTTGAGCCCGACGTCAGCTCGGATCGCTCAAGCAGGACGACATCCGTCCAGCCGAATTTCGTCAGGTGATAGAGTACCGAACATCCGACGACACCGCCACCGATGACGACGACCCTGGCATGGCTTTTCATCTGGAAATCCCCTGTTTTCGGCTCGAAGTCGCAAGGGGTTTTCCCTGCAACCGGCCGCATTTGCAGGGCAGCCTAGAGACTATCCAAGAGGCCAAATAGCCCGAACTGCGAAACCGATATGTCTGTTTGCGCCATAGCGATTGTTCGGATCGCGCCATTCGCTTTCGGGCTTATGGACCCGTCGGAAAACCGCGTCACACCGCTCAGGATTGCAGTCTCAATCGGCGAAGCCGGCCGTCAACGCAAACTCGCGCCCCATCTCCATCACCTCCTCGAAAACACTGCCGGCATAGGAGCGCGGCACGATGATTTCGAAACGGTCGGGGCCGGTGCGGGCGAGATTGGCGCTGACATGGCAGCACAACATGCTGGCCGACTGACCCTCGGCGAAGACCTGCGGATGCAGATCGACCGCCACGCATTTCGCCAGGATGCGGCGAACGCTCGGCCCGGAAAGGCGCAACACCACGCGACCGTCACTCTGCTCGAAAAAGGAAGCACGGGCCGCATCCAGCATGGCGAGGTCCCGCGCCAGGCTCTCCGCCGCGAGCGTCTCGGACACCGCCAGCCACTCGCCAGGCCCGACATGGCGCACGGAAATATCCGGCATCGCCTTCAGCGCCGCCAGCGTCCAGCCCTCCTGCCCAGCATGGCCAAGGACGGAGAAGATGACCGGGCGACGGACGACGGCGAGATGGTTCGGATTGGGCTCGGCCTCGAAACCGGAGATATGATCTTCCAGAACGTGCCTGTTTTGATATGCGGCGCTCATCAGACCCTCACCCTAAAAGCTTCTTGTTGTCGGGATCGACGAAGACCGGATTGCAGACCTCGGCAACAACCTCCTCGCCGCGTAATCCGTCCCAGACGATCACATGTTCGCCGATCCGCTCGCGACCCGATTTCAGAAAGGCGAGCGCGATGAAATGATTGAGAACCGGCGAGAAGCAGGCCGAGGAGACATGCCCCTGATCATTCGCGGTCGACGGCTTGGCGCCCTCCCTCAGGAGGTGCGCGCCAGCCCGGATTTCCTTGCTGGCCTCAAGCGGCTTCAACCCGACGAGCTGGCCACGATCGGCGGCGGTCAGGCCGAAGCGGGTCGAGAGACGCTTGCCGATGAAATCCGGCTTCTGCGTCGACATCATCCGGCCGAGACCGACATCGTCGGGCGTGGTGCGGCCATCGAGTTCGTTGTGAGTGACATGGCCCTTCTCGATGCGCAGCACATTCAGCGCCTCGACGCCGTAGGCGCAGATACCATGCGCCTTGCCCGCCTCCATGACCGCGTCCGCCACTGCCTCGCCGTAACCGGCGGGAACGGCGAGCTCATAAGCCAGTTCACCGGAGAAGGAGATTCGGAACAACCGCGCCTTCAATCCGCCCTTCAGCATCACCTCCGAAGCGGCGAGGAATGGGAAGAACGCGTCGGAAATATCGTCCTCGACGATCTGTTCCAGAACCAGCCGCGCCTTCGGTCCGGCAATCGCCATCTGTGCCCATTGATCCGACGAGGAGACGAAACGCACGTCGAGTTGCGGCCAGAGGTTCTGGGAGCAGAACTCCATATGCGTCATCACCTCGCCGGCCATTGCCGTCGTGGTGGTGAGGAAGAAGTGATTCGGCGACAGATGGCTCGTCGTGCCGTCGTCGAACACAATGCCGTCTTCACGCAGCATCAGCCCGTACCGCGCCTTGCCGATCGGCAGCTTCAGGAAGGCATTGGAATAGAGCCGGTTGAGAAATTCGGCGGCATCCTTGCCGAAGATTTCGATCTTGCCGAGCGTCGAGACATCGCAAAGGCCGACATTGCTGCGGACATTCAGCACCTCGCGGTCGACGCTATCACGCCAAGTCCTTTCGCCGCCGCGCGCAAACCAGGCGGAGCGGTACCAAAGGCCGGATTCGACGAAAACAGCGCCATTTTTCTTCGCCCAGCCATGCAACGGCGATTCCCGCACCGGATGCGCATGCTTGCCACGCGACGTGCCCGCCAGGGCACCGAAGGAGACAGGCGTGTAGAAAGGCCTGAATGTCGTCGTTCCCACAGCCGCCGGACTGACGCCACGCATGCCGGCGATGATGCCCGCGGCGTTGACATTGCCGAGCTTGCCCTGATCCGTCGCCATGCCGCTGGTCGTGTAGCGCTTGGCGTGCTCGGCATGGCCGAAGCCTTCGCGCAGTGCCAGACCCAGATCCTTGGTGTGCACGTCATTCTGGAAATCGACGAAGGCCTTGTCCTTGGCGCCCGGCAAATGCCAGGTCGCAGCAAAGGATGCATCGTAATCGCCCTCGACCTCCGGCACTTCCGCCGCATGCGCCTTGCGGCCAAGGCTTTCGATCACCTGCCGCGCCTTTGCAGCGCCATCGGCAAAGCAGCCCGAGACGTCCTCAATGCCGGCCGCAGAACCGGCAATCTCCAATTCGCCGCCGACCGTCGGCGCCATGAAGGCCTGCTTCTCCTCCGACCACACCGGCTTTGCGCCGCGCTGGCAGGCAAGATGAATGATCGGCGACCAGCCGCCGGACATGGCCAGCGCATCGCAGGCGATCAGCTCGTCCAGGCCACCGCGATCGGCGATGATGCCGCTGACGCGATATTTGCCCTTCGTCGCCTGCACGGTGCCGCCATGGATGACCCGAACGCCCTGCGGCGCTGCATCCGACGCATCACTGCGCGTATCGATAATGGCCGATATCTCGACACCTTCGGCGGCCAGATCCTGCGCCGTGCGATAACCGGAGCCGCCATTGGTGAACACCGCCACCTTCTGGCCCGCCACCACACCATAGCGATTGAGATAACTGCGCATCGCGCCCGCCATCATCGCGCCCGGCTTGTCGTTGCCGCCGAACACCAAAGGCCGCTCTTCCGCGCCCGTGGCAAGAATGGCGCGTTTGGCCGCAATGCGCCACAGACGCTCCATCGGCAGATCGGGCGACGGCATTGCCACATGCTTCTGCACTTTTTCGACCGCGCCGAAGACATTGTCATCGTACCAGCCAACCACCGTTGTGCGCGGCATCAAGGTGACATTCTCGTAGCTCTGAAGTTCCTTGAGCGCGGTATGCAGAAAGGCATCGGCGGAAACGCCGCCGATCGACAGCCGTTCAGACAAAAGCGATCCGCCCAGACGAAATCCCTCATCGGCAACGACGACACGCAGACCGGCACGCGCCGCCGTAATCGCCGCCATCAGCCCGGCCGGGCCGGAGCCGATCACCAGCAGGTCGCAATGCGCCCAGGCTTTCTCGTAGCGATCCGGATCGGGCTCCATCACCGCCTTGCCGAGACCGGCGGCGCGGCGGATCAGCGGCTCGTAAACCTTCTCCCAGAAGGCTGCCGGCCACATGAAGGTCTTGTAGTAGAAGCCGGTGCCGAGGAAGGGTGACAGCAGCCCATTGATCGAGGCGACGTCATATTTCAGCGACGGCCAGCGATTCTGACTGACGGCGGTAAGGCCCTGATAGAGTTCGGCAACAGTCGCCCGCGTGTTCGGCTCCGTGCGCCCATCCTTGCCGATCGTCACCAGCGCGTTCGGCTCAGCCGAGCCCGCCGTCAGAATGCCGCGTGGCCGGTGATATTTAAAACTACGACCTACGAGCAGCTGGTCATTGGCAAGAAGGGCGGCGGCGAGCGTATCGCCCTCCAAACCCTTCATATCCTTGCCGTCGAACTTGAACGAAAGCGGCCGGCTGCGATTGACGAGACCGCCAGCGGCGAGACGATAGGCCGTCATTGCGCCGCCTCCCGCGCCTTGTCCGCCGCATCCGTGACGGAAAAGACCTCGTGGGTGACATTGCTGCGCTCGACGATCAGCCAGCGGCGGCAACCGGCCGCATGATGCCAATCTTCAAAAATGCGCCCGCGCTCGTTGTCGCGGATATAGACGTAGCGATGCCAGTCTTCATCCGGCGCCGACGGTGCCGGGCGGACGACCGAGGCGCCGCGAATGGTGAACTCTTCTTTCGGGCGCGTGCCGCAATGCGGGCAGTTGATCAAGCTTGCCATTGGTTTCGTGCCCTCAATGCAGATTCGGCTGCGGACCCTTGCCGCTTTCGTCGATCACAAAACCGCGCTCGAAGCGATCGAGACGCATGAAGCGGCTGACCTCGTGGCTCTCGCCTTTGGCGATCAGGTGCGCAAAGCAGAAACCAGAGGCCGGCGTCGCTTTGAAGCCGCCATAGTTCCAGCCGCAGTTCAGATAGAGATTGTCGATATGGGTGCGATCGATGATCGGCGAGCCGTCCATGCTCATATCCATCACCCCGCCCCAGGTGCGCAGCACGCGAACGCGCGACAGGCCGGGGATCAGCGACACTCCCTCCTCCATCGTGTGCTCGACGGTGGCCAGATTGCCGCGCTGGGCATAGGAGCTGTAGTAATCAATATCGGCGCCGAAGACCAAACCGCCCTTGTCCGACTGCGATATATAGAAATGTCCGGCGCCATAGGTGATGACGTGGTCGATCACCGGCTTCAGCCCTTCCGAGACGAAAGCCTGCAGCACATGGGTTTCGATCGGCAGCTCCAGATCCGCCATTTGGCCGAGGATCGAGGTGTGGCCGGCCGCCGCCAGCGCCAGCTTGCCGCAGCCGATGAAGCCGCGCGTCGTCTCGACGCCAGTCACTGCTCCGCTCTCGTCACGGCGTATGCCGATCACCTCGCATTGCTGGATGAGATCGACGCCACGGCTGTCGGCGCCGCGTGCATAGCCCCAGGCGACGGCATCGTGCCGCGCGGTGCCGCCACGCTCCTGCAGCAGGCCGCCGAGGATCGGAAAGCGCGCGTGATCGAAATTGAGATAGGGCATCATCTTGCGCACCTGATCCCGGTTCAGCAGCTCCGCATCGACCCCATGCATACGCATCGCGTTGCCGCGCCGGGCATAGGCATCGCGTTGCCCGTCGGAATGGAACAGGTTGAGGACGCCGCGCTGCGAGACCATGGCATTGTAATTGAAGTCCTGCTCCAGCCCTTCCCAGAGCTGCATCGAGAATTCGTAGAAGGGCTCGTTGCCCGGCAGCAGGTAGTTGGAGCGGATGATCGTGGTGTTGCGGCCGGCATTGCCGGAGCCGAGATAGCTCTTTTCGAGCACAGCGACATTGGTGATGCCGAACTCCTTGGCGAGATAATAGGCCGTCGCCAGCCCGTGCCCACCGCCGCCAACGATGATCACGTCGTAATGCGGCTTCGGCTCCGGGGTTCGCCACACAGGTTGCCAATGTCGGTTTCCCGAAAGCGCCTGTTTTAGAAGCTGATATGCCGAATAACGCATAGACTAATCCCGATCTCTACCCGGCCGCACATTCGCATATGCAATAAAAACGACAAGTCCCGAAAGGACGGAAAATCTTCGCAAACAGGACATGTTCTTTCCCGAATGCGCTACGGCGGCAAACCGCTGTATTCCAAAAAGCACGCAGTTCTGTGGATGCTGCCAGGATCGGCGCAGAGCTGCAAAGCCCTCTTGCCGAGTCACAATCCGATAGCTAGGCGGTAAAAACGTGATCAACGCTGGGTCTACACTTCATAGTGAAGACCTCTTAAGTATTATAGTTCCCTACTTGCAACGCAGACGAGCTGCGGAAAGACGAACAGGCAAATGCTCGCGACATTTGAAAAAGCAGCCCTAGAGGCGGGTAAGGCCATTTTGGAGGTCTACCGCGCGGGCTATGCTGTCGCCTTGAAGCAGGATCAGAGCCCCGTCACCCTCGCCGACGAACGCGCCGAATATATCATCCTCGATTACCTGACGCGCGATTTCCCCGACATTCCGGCAATTGCCGAGGAATCGGTGGCCGCCGGCAGGATTCCCGACATTCGCGGCCGCTCCTTCTTCCTCGTCGATCCGCTCGACGGCACGCGCGAATTCATCGAGCATCGCGACGAATTCACCGTCAACATCGCCTATATCCACAACGGCGCTCCCGTCGCCGGGATCGTTTTCGCGCCGGCACTCGGCATTGCCTTTACCGGCGAAGGCGGCGAGGCGCGCAAGCTCGTCATTTCGGACAATTTCACCGTCTCCGACCGTTCGATCATTGCCGTGCGCGGGCGACCCGACAGGCTGCTGGCGCTTGCCAGCCGCTGCAACAGCAGCCCGAGGACAGACAGCTTCCTGGCGGAAAACGCCGTCTCCGCCTGCACGTCGATCGGTTCTTCGCTGAAGTTCTGTCTTCTCGCCGAAGGCAAGGCCGACGTCTATCCGCGCTTTACCCGCACGATGGAGTGGGACACTGCGGCCGGCGATGCCGTATTGCGCGCTGCAGGCGGCTCGACTGTCACGCTCGACGGCCATCCCCTCGCCTACGGCAAGACCGACCAGAGCGAAGATTCCGATTTCGCCAATCCCAATTTTATCTGCTGGGGCGGAAAGAAAAATCTCGTCGACGCCTAGTTTTTGATCCCGAAACGTAAGTTTTCACTGACAAAAACTAGTAGCGCAGCCTGTTTTCTCCTACGAATTATAGGGGCTTGCTTGACTTGTGGCGGCGCTGCGCCGGCTGCAAATCAGTCCGCTGCCGTTTTTCTTAAAATTCTTAGCAAAGTGTTACTAAGCGCTTAGGCAATTTTTAAATGTGGCAAGCTAGAGTGGCTCTTGTGGTCTTGAGTATGTGTAGAGAGTCCAATGACCGAAATGATACGTCCCCGAGTAAAGTATGTCATCGGCCCCGATGGCAGCCCGCTGACGATAGCCGACCTGCCGCCGCCGAACACGCGCCGCTGGGTTATCCGTCGTAAGGCCGAGGTTGTCGCCGCTGTGCGCGGTGGCCTGCTGAGCTTGGAAGAAGCCTGCGAACGTTATACGCTCACTGTCGAAGAGTTCCTTTCCTGGCAGTCTTCCATCAATTCCCATGGCCTCGCCGGCCTGCGGACGACCCGCATACAGCAGTATCGTCACTGACGATTGCAGCAGCCGCGATATCCGTTTGATCTTCAATTCGGGCCTCCTTCCCTCCTCTCCAGGACAAGAAGAAGGCCCGAAATCATGATGCAGCCAGCGTAAAAACCACAGACCTGGCTGCATGGACGTCGCGGCAAACCCGCCTGTTTTGGCGATGGCCAAACGGCCGTTGGTAGCCGAGTTGGCACACTAAATATAAAATCCGTCCAACTGGACTGTTTAATATTCTCCTTGATGTCGAAGCGATATTCGAAAAGGAGACGATGCCTTGCCGATTTCACCGGTTGGCAGTTCGCCTTCCACATGTCAATCTTCCCAATACGCAACATTTGGGAGGCTGATCATGGATATTCGCAACGAAAACAATGCGTCAGGCGGCCGCTATGTCGCGACGGTCGAAGGCCACGAGGCCGAGATGACCTTTTCCCGCGCCTCCCCAAACCTTATCATTATCGATCATACCGGCGTTCCGGATGCGCTTCGAGGCAAGGGCGTCGGCCAGGCACTCGCCCTTCATGCCGTCGAGGAAGCCCGCCGCGGCGGCTGGAAAATCATTCCGCTCTGCCCCTTTTTCAAGGCGCAGTCTCTACGTCACAAAGAATGGCATGACGTTGTGAATATGTAGGCGTCTCCTCAGCAAAGACGATCCACTTCTTCTCCAGAAAACACCAAAAACCGTGCATGGCCGGCCCAATCATGGCCAGTCATGCACGGCTCTCGTGCCGTTCCCGCCGCTTCCCGTATCCCCCTGGAAAACATTCCGATTTCGGAACACAGTCGGCTTGGGGGGCAACAGCTGGCGACGGAATGGTTACATCAGGCGCGCGCCCTTACTGGACCCGAACCGTCACGCTCTTCCAAGGCTGCTGCCTTGGCATATTCGGCCTGCATTTCTTCCAGCGATGTCTCCAACGCCTCTTCCTGCACCTGCAATTCCCGGATCGACACCTGCAGGTTGTCCGCACGCTGGCGCGCGGCCTTGGCAAAGGTCGGGTAGGCAAAGTGGCTCGGGTCAACAATGCCGGACTTTTTCTCTTCCAGCACGATCTGGCTCTCCAGATCCTTTGTCATACGGTCGAATTCCGCCATCATCATCTGCAATTGCTGCAACTGACGGCGTTTTTCGTTCACCTGAAATTCTTTCAGGCGCGTTAGGCTCTCACGTGACTTCATACGCATTACTCCCGTGATGCGAGACCCCGGCTCTCGATAAAATGACCCGCCGCGCCGCTTTGAGACGGTTTGGTTAAAAAAATTTCCAGCGATCTTAATAAAAACCTACCGCTGGTAACCTTTCGTTTACGGGCATCGTTAATGATAGGGACAATGATTTAAGGGTCAGTAAATGCCGCAGTCGGAATTCGATATGTCGGCATAGGCGAGTCGAATGAATCACTTGGCGTGTCTTCTTAATGCAACACTTTAGGATTGATATTTGCCGATTGTCTTTGGAAAACAGTGCAATGGAAAAATTATTTAATAAATTCGATACGACTTGCCAGAGTGAATCAGAATTTGTTAACCATTCCATGGCAGCTTCCAAATCAGGCAGTGATTTGTTCGGTATCGCGTAGGGGGCTGACGACCTTTCGGCGGCGGTAAAGGGGATAATTATGCGGGTTCTACTAATTGAAGACGATAGCGCGACAGCGCAGAGCATCGAGCTGATGCTCAAATCCGAGAGTTTCAACGTCTACACCACCGATCTCGGTGAAGAAGGCGTGGATCTCGGAAAGCTCTACGACTACGACATCATTCTGCTCGATCTTAACCTTCCCGACATGTCCGGCTACGAAGTGCTTCGCACGCTGCGCCTGTCGAAGGTAAAGACACCGATCCTCATCCTCTCCGGCATGGCCGGTATTGAAGACAAGGTTCGCGGTCTCGGCTTCGGTGCAGACGACTATATGACCAAACCCTTTCACAAGGATGAATTGGTCGCACGAATTCACGCCATCGTCCGCCGTTCCAAGGGCCATGCCCAGTCGGTGATCATGACCGGCGAACTGATCGTCAATCTCGACGCCAAGACCGTCGAAGTCGGCGGCCAGCGCGTGCATCTGACGGGCAAGGAATACCAGATGCTGGAGCTGCTTTCGCTCCGCAAGGGCACCACGCTCACCAAGGAAATGTTCCTGAACCACCTTTATGGCGGCATGGACGAGCCGGAACTGAAGATCATCGACGTATTCATCTGCAAGCTGCGCAAAAAGCTCGCAAATGCCGCCGGCGGCGCCAACTATATCGAAACTGTCTGGGGCCGCGGCTATGTGCTGCGCGAGCCCGACAACAACGAGCTAGCCGAAAGCGCCTGAGCCGCCTACCCCACAACCGCCACACCAATCAAAATCCCGCCGCATCAGGCGGGATTTTTTGTTGTCGATGTTACTACAACAAAAAGCCGCCTGGAGAGGCGGCTGTCATCCATAGACTGGGACGGCTTGGCTAGGATCAGGCCGCGATGGCACGATTGCCGAAAACGGCGGTCAGGATCTTGCGGTCGAAAGGCTTCAGCAGGAAGTCGGTGGCGCCGGCCCGCTTTCCGGCCATCAGCTTGCGCAGATCCGCCTCGATGACGCAGTAATAGATCTTCACATCCTTGCCGTTCGGCATGGCGCGGATGCTGGAGATCAGCTCGAGAGCGCCTTCCATGCCGGCATCGACGATCAGATAGTCGGGAATTTCGGCCTGGCAGCGCGCCAACGCCTCACGGGCATCGCCGGCTTCGCTCACGAGAAAATCCAGCTCCGACAGAATGCGCTTGCCGACCTTGCGTACGACATCCGACGTATCCGTAATCATGAACCGCTGCATTATCCGCTCCTTCGCGCCCGGTCGCCATCGGTCGGGCACCAACCTCAAATTGGAACGATAGGGGCGCGAGGCTAAGGATTCGTTACCGTTATATTGTCAATTGCGCGAACGGTCGAAAGATTGTGCGGAGGTGTTTTGATACACGCACAAATACCCCCGCAACCGGTTCCGTTGCGGGGGTATCAAAATGGAGTCTGCGAAAACCGACTATTCGCCGCGCATAGTGGCGATGAAGGTCAGCTCTTCCGGCGTGGCCTTGTAGGAAAGTTCCATGCCGCTCTCGTCAGCCAGAAGCACGGTGTAATAGGGCTGGATCGAATGGGCATCGACCGCCTCTTCCAGCGTACCGGAGCAGATTTCGGCGAATTTCGGCGGCACGCGCATCAGCCGGCCCTTGGTAGTGATCATGAACTTGGCGTCGAGATCGGGATTTTCCAGCACCACGTCGATATTGCCGCCGCGCGGGATCGAGCCATAGGCGACGAGAAAGAGATTAAGCAGCAGTTTGACCCGGTTCTTGGGGATGATGGCGCGCGGGCCGGTCCAGCTCACCTCGGCCTTCTTCTCGGCGGCGGCGAAATCCTTGGCGGCACGCTCGGCCTCGCCCGTATCGATCGAGGCGCCGACGGAACCGGAGGCGCCGAAGGCAAGGCGCGCGAACTTGAGGCGGACCGAAGCGTTGAGCGCGCTGGTGCGGATCAGGTCCATGGCATCGGCATCGGCACCGCCCTCGTCGAGCAGCTCCAGGCCGTTATTGATCGCACCGACCGGCGAGATCACATCATGGCAAACGCGGCTGCATAGCAGCGCGGCCAGATCCGGTCCGGTCAAGGTGAGGTTCGGATTCTTCGACATTCATTGTCTCCTGAATGCTGACAAGGCGGAACGCCGTATGATTTTACGTTGCCACGGCAAGATTGCTCGAGGATTGCCGCAGGCGGCGTACCACTCGCCATAAAGACACCATATTTGGTAAACCGATTGTTAAGATGATCGACGCAAAATGCATTCATCACCACCAGACTTTTTCGCGCGCGAATCGCTCTGCGGAAATCGGGCGGAACAGTCTGGAACGGGGAGCAAGGCATATTGGGCGCGTTCATGCGAATGCGCCAGACGCCCGCTCTCAATCGCACCGACCATGATGAACGGATGACTGACATGCGCTATCAACTCCTGAAGAGAATGCCCAGCCCCGGCTCTAGAACGGTAGGCCTCGGCCTGATCTTGGCCATCGTTGCATTCGTGAGCTTCGCATTGCCGGTTCGTCAGGCGGCGGCTGCGCCGACCAACCAACATTATTCGATGCAGGAAATCGTCGACGCCGGGCATTCCTTCTTCGGCTCCACCAGCGGCGGCCTCGCCAAGGTGGTCGAGCGGGCCTTCCAGCAATATGGATTGCCGAACGGCTACATCCTCGGCCAAGAAGGCTCCGGCGCCTTCATCGCCGGCCTGACCTATGGCGAAGGCCAACTCAACACCAAGAATGCCGGCGAGCACCCGCTCTATTGGCAGGGACCGTCCCTCGGCCTCGACTATGGCGGCCAGGGCGCCCGCGTCATGATGTTGGTCTACGACCTGCCGAGCATCGACAGTGTCTATACCCGTTTCGGCGGCGTCAGCGGCCAGGCCTTCGTCGTCGCCGGCTTCGGCATGACGGTGCTGAAGAACAACAACATCGTGCTGGTGCCGATCCGCACCGGCCTCGGCGCCCGCCTCGGCGTCAATCTCGGCTACCTCAAGGTCACGCCAAGCGCGACATGGAATCCCTTCTGAGGTTTCGAGCAATATCGCCTCCAATGCCTTCGATCTCCTGGCCCGCGCCGATCGCGGGCCTTTTCTTGTCCGGGAACGTCGGCGCGCCGGTAAACCATATCCGATTTAAACCCTTGCTCGTCGGCCTGCCCCCATGCTTAATCAATTTACCGATATCGCAAACAACTCCCAGATGCAGGCAGTGCCGTGATTGAATTTGCTCTGTTGTTCGGATTGGGCTTTCTGACCGCAGCCTTTCTGGCTTTCCTAATCGCGCCCGCGATCCACCGCCGCATTGTCTGGTTCACGGAAAAGCGGTTGAAGGCCACGATGCCGCTGAGCCCGCAGGAAGTGCGGGCGCAGAAGGACATGGCACGCGCCCTCTTCGCCGCCGAGAACGCCAAGACGGAACAGCTGCTCACCCAGGAACGTGACAAGGGTGTCGCCCTACAGATAAACAACGGCAAGCTTCTCCAGGAAGCCAGCCGCTTTGCCGCCGAGAGCAGCGAGTTGCAGACCCGTATCGACGATCTGGAAACCGAGGCTGGCGAACTGCGCTCACGCCTGCGCCGTGAGGAACGCGATATCAGCCAGCTCAAATCCGGCGTGCACGCGGCGGGACAGGCAAGTGCCGAAAAAGACGCCGATATCGACAGCCTGCGCAAGCGGATGACCAAGATGGCCGCCGACGCCGACAATCTGAAGATCGATCTGGCGGCGCGGGAAACCGAAGTCGAAAGCCTGAAGCTTCGCATCAACACGTTGCGGGACGAACGCGACACGCTGCGCCAGGATCTGAACCAGGCAAGCCAGCGCGCCAGGGATGCCGAATTGCGTCTCGGTCAGGAGAGCGATAGGGCTCGGCGGCTCGACGAGCGGCTGAATCGGGAGATTGCGGGCAATGCCGACAAGGAAACCTCGATAGCGAGCCTGAAGGAAAAGCTGGAAGCCGCCAACGGTGGGACGCGTCCAACCGCTCGGGCGCCCCGCGCCGCCAATCTCGTCTCATCCGCCAAGCGGGCCAATGGCGCCAAGCCGATGGCCGAACCGGCAATCACGGCGGCCGCCGACAATGACGCCAACGCCTCTAAACCGGAGCGCACCGTGGAAGACGACATCGCCCATTTGACGGAAGAAGTGCGCAATCGCGCCGCGGCGCTTTCGGATCGTCTGTCCAAATCCCGCTCGCCGGCGCATGATCAAGCCATGCGCGAGGAAATCGCCGTTATCGGCGCCAACATGGTGGCCCTGACCGCCCGCCAGGAAGGCGATCAATCGCCGATCTTCGATCTATTGCCAAAGGAAACGACCCCGGCCGAACAGGGTGCGCGCCTCAGCCTCGCCCATCGCGCCGCCGCCCTCTTGCGGAAATAGCCGCAAGGGCTCGGCAAAGGCGGAAATTCAGACCCGCTTTAGCAGCGATGCCATCTCGAAAAGCGCGATGCCGCTTGCCGTTGCCACGTTGAGGCTGTCCAGGCCCGGCGCCTGAGGTATCCGCACGCTGCCGAAGGTTGACAAGATCTCCTGCGGCAGCCCTTCTCCCTCGGTGCCGACCACCAGTGCGATGTGATCCGTCGGAGGAACGGCGCGGATATCGGTCTTTCCGCGCGGCGACAGGCTCCAGATGGCAAAGCCGCGCTCCGCCAACGCCGTGAGCAGATCGACATCTCTGAATTCACGGCGATAGGGCATGGTCAGTACCGAGCCGACAGAGACGCGCAGCGCCTTGCGGTAAAGTGGATCACAGCAGGTCTCGTCGAGTAGCACGGCATCAGCGCCGAAGGCCGCCGCGTTGCGGAACATCGAGCCGATATTGTCGTGGTTGGAGATGCCACAGCCGACAAGAACGAGCGGGCGTTTCGGCAGCCGTCCGAGAAAGGCGTCCATACCCGTGTCCGCCGTCCGCCGTCCAAGCGCCAGGACACCCCGATGCAAATGGAAGCCGACGATGCCGTCCAGCACCGAACCGTCCGCGACATAGATCGGCACGTCGGGTGGAAAGGCCGTGATGATCTCTTCCAGCCCGGCGGCGCGATTGCGTAGCAGCAGCACCTTTTCGGCGACGAAATCGCCGCCAGCCGCATGCGCTCCGGCCAGAAGCCGCAGCACCACCGTACCCTCGGCGATAAAGCGGCTCTCGCGGCCGGTCAGGTCACGCTCGCGGATATCGCGGAACTCAGCGATGCGCGGATCGTCGGGATGCGTAATCTCGATCAGCCGGTCGCCCGTCATCGCCAAGCCGTCAGTTCGGGAGCGATATCGTCGCGACGATGCGGCCGATGCCGTAATCGAAGACGATGGCCTGACGCTGGCCGCTGGCAAGCGTGCCGTAGAACAGCACCTGATTGCCGGAAAGCGCCGTCGACTGGACGGTAAATCCCTGCGGCAGCGCAGCGGTCACGGAGACCGGAGCATCCGAAGGAATATTCGAGGCAGCAGCGCCCGCCGGCTTTACCGGAGCGCGCATCGTCTTATAGACAACGGCGCCGAACACGGCCATAAGGCTCACCACCATGACGGCCGCCGAGACGATCTGCAGGCGGACCATCTTGCGTCGGACACTTTCCAGGGCCGGATCGAGGGGCTTCTCCTCTTGATCGTCTGGCTCGAGATTCGTCATCGATGCGTCCTTATTTCCTGAAGAGCGCCTGTGCGCCGGAGAAATGCGTTTGAGCGACCCCTTTAAAGAAGCCGCGGGCAATAGAAAAGTCCTAACTGCCGATGAAACCGCCGAAGGCCGGCTGGATGCATGGCTGACAGCGCAAATGGACGAGGAATTGTCCCGCAGCCGCGTCCAGGCACTGATCAAGGCCAATGCCGTCCTGCTCAACGGCACCCCGGTAACTGACGCCAAGCGCAAGGTGC
The DNA here is from genome assembly GCF_000696095.1 of Rhizobium rhizogenes NBRC 13257. Lineage (GTDB taxonomy): Bacteria > Pseudomonadota > Alphaproteobacteria > Rhizobiales > Rhizobiaceae > Rhizobium > Rhizobium rhizogenes. The sequence continues at coordinate 111,183 of NZ_BAYX01000007.1, forward strand.
GTCCGGGTGACATCTATGAGATCTCCATGCCCGAGCCGGAGGATCCGACGCCGCAGGGCGAGGACATCCCGCTCGACGTGCTCTTCGAGGATGACGACGTCATCGTCATCTCCAAGCCTGCCGGCTTGGTCGTCCACCCCGGCGCCGGTAACTGGACCGGCACGCTGGTCAACGCGCTCATCCATCATTGCGGCGACAGCCTCTCCGGCATCGGCGGCGTGCGCCGGCCGGGCATCGTCCACCGGCTGGACAAGGACACCACTGGCGTCATGGTCGTTGCCAAGAACGATATCGCCCACCGCCACCTGTCGCTGCAATTTGCCGATCATGGCCGCACCACGCCGCTGGAACGCGCCTATCAAGCGATCGTCTGGGGTCGTCCGCGCCAGCTCGTCGGCACCGTCAACGCGCCACTCGGCCGCGCCACCGGCGACCGGACACGACGTTCCGTCAAGCGCCCCGGCAGCCCGGACGCCGATGAGGCCATCACGCATTATGAAGTGATAGAGCGCTTTCATGAGGCGCCTGATGCCACAGCGCTCGCCTCGCTGATCGACTGTCACCTCGAAACCGGCCGCACCCACCAGATCCGCGTCCACATGGCGCATATCGGCCATCCGCTCCTCGGCGACGCCGCCTATGGCGGCGGCTTCAAGACCAAGGCCAACCTCCTGCCGGATGCGGCAAGGGAAGCCGTCAACCGCTTCCCGCGCCAGGCGCTCCACGCCTACCTGCTGCAGTTCGAACATCCGCGGACCGGCGAAGTGATGCATTTCGAAGCGCCCTTGCCGGACGACATGGAAGAGCTGGCGGCCATACTGCGGGGGTGAGGATCAGCGCCCCCTAAAATCAGACGGCTGGACGCCGGCCTCTCCCGCGCCTATAATGTTGTCTGGAACCGATCTCCGGTACATCCCTCATCCGCCGAGAACGCAATGTGTTTGTTGTTCAAGTGGTTGGATCCCTAGGGCTGGAGCACTCGGGAGGATAGTCACAAGGGCGAATGTCACGGCGTGGTTAGCGTTCACGCCGGGTAACAGCTGCGTGACCATGTTCTTGAATCACTGTTTGGCCGTACTTATCTACATATTGGTTTAGTGCGGGGTCTTCAGACCTGCGCGCCTTGGTCAGCTTCGCAAAGAGCGTGCAATGCGCCCCCAGAAGGGACCAAATCTCGAATAGGAGGGTGCACATTCATGGCCCGTAATACCTTACCGTCCATCGCCGCCGGGGAAGCCGGCCTTAACCGTTATCTCGACGAGATCCGCAAGTTCCCGATGCTGGAGCCGCAGGAAGAGTATATGCTCGCCAAGCGCTACGCGGAACATGCCGACCGCGAGGCCGCTCACAGACTCGTCACCAGCCATCTGCGCCTCGTGGCGAAGATTGCCATGGGCTATCGCGGCTACGGCCTGCCGATCGGCGAAGTCGTATCGGAAGGCAATGTCGGCCTCATGCAGGCCGTCAAGAAGTTTGACCCGGAACGCGGCTTCCGTCTGGCGACCTATGCCATGTGGTGGATCAAGGCTTCGATCCAGGAATATATCCTGCGCTCGTGGTCTCTGGTGAAGATGGGCACGACGGCTAACCAAAAGCGCCTGTTCTTCAACCTGCGCCGCCTAAAAGGCCGTATCCAGGCCATCGATGAAGGTGACCTGAAGCCGGAGCATGTCTCCGAAATCGCCACTAAGCTGAAGGTCTCCGAGGAAGAGGTCATTTCGATGAACCGCCGCCTCTCGGGCGACGCTTCGCTGAACGCGCCGATCAAGGCATCCGAAGGCGAGTCCGGCCAGTGGCAGGATTGGCTGGTGGATGATCATGAAAGCCAGGAAGCCGTGCTGATCGAACAGGATGAGCTTGATACGCGCCGCCGCATGCTGGCGCGTGCCATGAGCGTCCTGAACGACCGTGAACGCCGCATCTTCGAGGCTCGTCGCCTCTCGGAAGATCCGGTGACGCTGGAAGATCTCTCGTCCGAGTTCGACATCAGCCGCGAACGCGTTCGCCAGATCGAAGTCCGTGCTTTCGAGAAGGTTCAGGAAGCCGTGCAAAAGGACGCGCTGGAACGCGCCAAGGCGCTGCGCGTTGTCGAGGCCACCGCTTAAACGGACCGAATCTCGGATCGTCAAAACCAAATATTTCAAACAAAAAGGCGGGCTGCAAAGCCCGCCTTTTTTGATTCCAGTTGCTTGAAACCGATTACTGGCTGCTCGCAGCAACGCCGCCAAGCGCCTGCCATTCGGCAATCGCCTTGTTGAAGGCGTCGCTGCCGGTCGGACCCTTTTCCATGGTCAGCAAGGCGCGGCGGCCATTGCGGTAGACCACGGGAATGTCGATCCAGTTGCGGGTTTTCAAGAGATCGAGGTTGGTCTTGCGCGCATCCGGGAAATCGTTGAGCGCGACCATGTAGACATCGTCGGTAACCTTGGCCGGCACGGCGATCAACGCATCACCACGATCCTGCTCGGTCGACTTCAGCGCAATGCGCTGCACATTGTCGATGGCGCCGCCCTCGAAATTCGGCGGAACCTGGAAGGCCAGCTCAACCAGATGGCTTGCCGGCAGCGAGGAGTCCGTATTGCGCGACACGGTGATCGTCGCCGTCAACCCACGCTGGGGCACATTGATGAGGCCCTGGACGGACGGCTCCGGACGGCCGTCGGCGCCCTTGCCTTCCTGCAGCGACCAGGTGACTGTACCTTCGAAAGCTGTCGGCGATGTCTGGCCGAGACGTTCCTCATAGAGGAACACTTTCTGGCCATCTGCGACCGGTGCTGTCTGCTGAGGCGTGGCGGAAGCCTGCTGATCGGCGGCAGCCGGTGGTGGCGCGGCGGGTGCGGTCGCGGCGGGGCTCTGCGTCGCCTGAGCGGCGTCCGCATTGCCGGCGGGGGCAGTCGCCGGAGCAGCTGCGGCACCTGTCGCCGGGGCTGCGGAGGCGACGTTCTGTTCGGCAACGGACTTGCCTTCGGCCACGCCGGGCTGTCCGCCGGCCGCCGGGCCTTCATCCTCTTCCGTGCCGTTCGCCAGCAGGCGCTGCGTGAACTTGGTATTGACCGTATTCGGATCGTTGTCGAGCGAGGCGACATTGGTATTGCCGGCTGCCGGCGGCGTTGCGGCGGCGTTGCCATTTTGCGCTGGCGTGGTCGCAGGCGAAGCCGCTGGAGGAGTGGTGGCCGGCGCAGTATTGTTGCTGGCGGTGTCGGAAGATGGCGTGCTGGTCGCTGTCTTCGGCGCCGAGCTGATGAGATCCGTAACCATCTTGTCGAGCGCTTCGCGGTTCAGCCAGGCGGCATAGCCGCCACCGGCAACGGCCGCAACACCGATAAGCGTCAAGATAGCCGCAGTCGCGCCGAAACGGCGGCGCTTCGGCTCCATGCGGAAGCTCTTGCCTTGCAGCCTCGACGCCATGTCCCGATCGACATCCGGCGGAATGGAGGAGCCGTTACCGCTATCCCCATTTTCAGCGAGCTTGTCGAAACCGGCAAGTTCCTTGAGCTCGCGCCAACCGTCACCGTCAGCCTCGTTCTTTGGCGCAGCTTTCGGCGATGAATGCACGTCGGCAAAAAGATCGACATCGTCAAAGGCATTATCCGGCACCTGCCGTGCGGGCTGCACCGGCTTGGCGGCCGGGGCCGACTGCAGCTCCCCGAAGACATCCGCGTCCCAGGCAAAACCGTTATCGGCCGTCGGCGTCTTCGCGACGACAGGCTCCTCGACGGGATGACCGAAGGGAGCCGGCGTGAAGGCGGCGGCGGGCATGACCGGCTCGGGCGCGGCCTGCTTCGAAGGCGTGCCAACCTCGGCCCAAATCTCCTCGACCTGACTGATGACGTCATCGGCGGACGAGTGAATGACATGCGGCCGTTGCGGGGCCGGCTCAGGCTCTGCGGCAACGGCCGGCTGTTCCTCAGCATAGTGCTGCGGCTCTTCGTGGGCAGGCTCTACATAGTCTTCGACAGGCTCGACATGGGCCTCGGCGTGATGAGCCGCCACGGGCTCCGGCTCTTGCGGCGCGTCGTGCCATGCTTCTACCGGCTCGCGTTCATCCACCACCTCGTGCTGGACATGCACGGGCTCTTCTTGATGGATGGGCTCTTCTTCATGGACGGGTTCTTCATGCGCCGGAACGTAAGCGACTACTTCCTCTTGCGCATGAACCTCCGCAGGAGCCGGTTCCGGCTCCTCTACGACATGCTCGTCCTCGACATGGTGCTCTTCGGGAAGTGCTGCCTGCGGTTCTTCATGCACAACAGGCACTTCCGCGACGGGCTCCTCGGCCGCCGGCAAGGCTTCGGCGTGCTCCGCCTCCACCTCGACGATCGCGGTTTCGAGCTTGTCAAGCTGGCGGCGCAGCATCTCCTCCGGCGGACGCGGCTTCATGCTCTCGAGCTGCCGCTGCACGGCACCACGAGCTCGCTCGTAAACCTTGACCCGCATCTCGGGAGTGTTTTCGGTCAGGCCATCCACGGCCCGCCGAATGACTGCTACAAAATCCGCCATCAGTACTTTCTCATGATGCCCGCCACACAGCCGGACCGGGATTCGTCATTATTTCGTGACATTAGCCCTCAAACGGATCAGTCACAAGTATGGTGTCTTCGCGTTCCGGGCTGGTCGAAAGCATCGCCACGGGCGCACCGATCAGCTCCTCCACCTGACGGACATATTTGATCGCCTGCGCCGGCAAATCGGCCCATTTGCGGGCGCCGACGGTCGATTCCTTCCAGCCTTCGAGCGTTATGTAGATCGGCTCGACGCGGGCTTGCGCCGCCTGGCTCGACGGCAGGTAGTCGATTTCCTTGCCGTCCAATCTGTAGCCGATGCAGATCTTCAGCTCGTCGAGACCGTCGAGCACATCAAGCTTGGTCAGCGCAATACCGGTAATGCCGGAGGTCTTGACGGTCTGGCGAACCAGCACGGCATCGAACCAGCCGCAGCGGCGCGGACGGCCGGTGTTGACACCGACTTCGCGACCGACCGTCGATAAGTGCTTGCCGATCTCGTCATGCAGTTCGCAGGGGAAAGGTCCTTCGCCGACGCGCGTCGTATAGGCCTTGGTGATGCCCAACACATAGCCAAGCGCCGTCGGTCCGAGACCGGAGCCGGCTGCCGCCTGTCCCGCCACCGTATTGGACGAGGTTACGAAAGGATAGGTGCCATGGTCGTTGTCGAGCAGCGCGCCCTGCGCACCTTCGAACAGGATGCGGGCACCCGCCTTGCGCTGCTCGTCGAGCAGCCGCCAGACCTGGTCCATATAAGGAAGAATGTGCTCCGCAACCGAGGTCAGTTCCTCGTGCAGCGCGTTGAAGGAGATTTCGCTGAGACCCATGCCGCGACGCAGCGCATTGTGGTGCGTCAGCAGCCGGTCGATCTTGGCGGGCAGCGTTTCCGGCTCGGAGAGATCGATAACGCGGATAGCGCGGCGGCCGACCTTGTCTTCATAAGCTGGGCCGATGCCGCGGCGCGTCGTGCCGATCTTCGTGCCGCTGTTGGAGGCAGCGTCTTCGCGAAGCGCGTCGAGATCACGGTGCAGCGACAGGATCAGCGGCGCGTTTTCGGCAATACGCAGCACGTCGGGCGTGACCGCGATGCCCTGGGCGCGCAGCTTCTCGACTTCGGCGACGAAATGATGCGGATCGACGACGACGCCGTTTCCGATGACGCTCAGCTTGCCGCGAACCAGCCCGGAGGGCAGCAGCGCGAGCTTATAGCTGACACCATCGACAACCAGCGTATGACCGGCATTGTGGCCACCCTGAAAGCGCACGATCACGTCGGCGCGTTCCGAAAGCCAGTCGACAATCTTGCCCTTGCCTTCGTCACCCCATTGCGAACCGATCACAACTACGTTCGTCATTTCTCCATTCCCGCTTCCTGCGCGCAGAGACGCGCCTTGCTCAAACCCGCGCATCTATAAAGCTTTGTTTTTCGGAAAGCGACCCTGTTGTCTCAGGAGAATCGGCTTTTTACGTGACGAATCAGCGCCTCCAACAGGATTCTTCCTGTCGGCGCGCACCGGCGAAAGCCTAACCTTTCCCGGATCTGCCTAATTTCAGGAGCAAAAGCGCAAAAACCGAGAGCTAGCCGAGTTCGAGCGTGGTGACGGCAAAGATGCGATTGAGCGGCATGTTCGGGGCAGCGCCGCGATACATCCGCGCCGTTTCGAACAGCGGCGAGAGCCCGCAGGCTTCGGCAAGCCCGATTGCCTCGGCATTTTCAACGGGCACGTCCAGATACACCGGCCTGCCCTTGGCCTCCGACAGCAGCGTGGCCAGCAGCGCCGCCGCGACATCGGGGCTGTTTGCAAATAGCGGGCCGACCTTGAACCCCTCGAAACAGCGCCGGATGGTGCCGTAGCCACGAATTCTGTCACCGCTGCCGACCATGAAGGATTTTCGCCTCTCGGGCGCGCCACACCAAGCGGTGAGGAAAGAATAGCGCAACCCCGGGAAAATGCCGGCATCGTAGCGCAGCAGCGCCTCGAGCCTGCCCTGCGTGACCGGCACGACCTCCACGGCCTTGTCTATGTCGGGCACTTTGGCGACACCGCCATAGCGCAGCGTACGATAGGCCGCCTCGAAACCGTGACGGCGATAGTTTTCCTGCTGCCCGACGACGCCGTCGAGGCCGACGGTGCGATTGCCCGCGAAGGTCATGACCTTGTTCCACAGCGCCTTGCCATAACCCTTGCCGCGAAATTCCGGATGGACCATGTAGAGGCCGAGAAAGGCGAAGCTTTCACCATAGCGCACGAGGGAGATGCAGCCGACCGGCACCTCGCCGATCGCGCCGACGAAGAAGCCGGAAGGATCCGCTTCCCAGAATGCCGGGGCATCGTCGACACCGGGATTCCATCCCTCCTGTCGAGCCCATTCGAGAGCGAGCTCCAATTCCCCGGCTCGCATTGTACGCACGGCGAAAGTCGACTTCATGCAAACGCCCCACATCGCCCATTCCGCGCCGTTCTCGTTGGAACGGTCGCGCCCCGCCCATCATGGTGCAATGCAATGGCAATCACAAGCGATACGGGGCGACACGCCCGGCCGCTTCAGCCCTCGGCTGCATTTGGCGCATAAGTGGCCGGGTCGACCGATCTCGGCCTGCCTACAAGCGACAGCGCTGCGACACGCGGCGGCGTCTCGCTGATCACCTTGCCGCGCCGGACCACAAAGAGCCGGCCGGCGCGCATCCTGATAGCCTCGATCGTATCCCGGGCCTGCAGCACGACGAGATCACCGTTGCAGCCTACCTCCAGCCCGTAACCGTCGATGCCCATCACTTTGGCCGGATTGGCGGTGACGGCGTCGAAGCAGAACCGCATGGCTTCGCGCGACGCCAGCTGCCCGACATGCAGCCCCATATGGGCGACATCCAGCATGTCGGCGCCGCCGAGCGAATACCAGGGGTCCATGCAGCAATCCTGGCCGAAGGCGATATTGATGCCGAATTCACGCATCTCCTTGACCCGGGTCAACCCGCGCCGCTTGGGATATGTGTCGTGCCGTCCCTGCAGCATGATGTTGATCAGCGGATTGGGAATCGCATGCACCCCTGCCTCCGCGATTAGCGGTAGGAGTTTAGAGACATAATAATTGTCCATCGAGTGCATCGAGGTCAGATGCGAGCCGGCCACCCTGCCCTGAAGACCGAGCCGTGTCGTTTCAGCGGCCAATGTCTCGACGTGGCGCGACAGTGGATCGTCGGTCTCGTCGCAATGCACGTCGACCATCAGGCCGCGCTTCTCGGCGATCTCGCAGAGTGCGCGCACCGAACGTGCGCCATCCTCCATCGTCCGCTCGAAGTGCGGAATGCCGCCGACGATATCGACGCCGAGATCAAGCGCGCGCTCCAGATTCTGTGCCGCCGTCGGCGATCGGTAATAACCGTCCTGCGGGAAGGCCACGAGCTGCAGGTCGAGATAGGGCGCGACCTGCTTCTTCACCTCCAGCAGCGCCTCGACGGCCAACAGTCGGTCATCGCAGATATCGACATGGGTACGCACGGCCAAAAGACCCTGCGATACCGCGAGATCGCAATAGCGCAAGGCCCGCTCCGCCACCGCCTCGTGCGTCAACAACGGCTTCAGCTCCCCCCAGAGCGCAATGCCCTCCAGCAACGTGCCCGACGTATTGAGCCTCGGCAGGCCGAGCGACAGGGTCGCGTCCATGTGAAAATGACAATCGATAAAGGGAGGCGACACCAGATGGCCGCCGGCATCGATCACACGTTCCGCCTCCGCCTTCAGTCCAGGCTCGACAGCCACGATCTTGCCACCGGCAATGGCAATATCCTGCCCCTTGCGGCCGTCAGGAAGGTTGGCATTGCGGACGATGAGATCGAATGTCATGGAGAATTGCCTTCGGATCGGTGGGAGATGCTTCTATCGTGAATGTCTAGCATGCCTCCGAAGGCTGGCAAGTCGTTCAACGGTTTGGAACTGTAGCGATCCACGCATGTCACATTGCCTTTATCTTTATGGTCTTTATGACACCTCTATCGCAGTGCCCTGGATAAGCACCGCAACGTATAGGCGTCCCCGGCGATCCTGTGTATAAGCGCAGGCGACCGCCAATGAAGGGATCGCGCCGCAGCGCTGAGCCCACTGCAAGCAAGAGGATTGAAGTTCCATGCACATCACAATGATCGGTTCGGGTTATGTGGGTCTTGTGTCTGGTGTCTGCTTTGCGGATTTCGGCCATGACGTCATTTGCGTCGACAAGGATGTCGGCAAGATCGAGGCGCTGCTGAAAGGCGAAATCCCGATCTTCGAGCCCGGCCTGGAACAACTCGTCGCCGACAATGTCCGCGCCGGCCGCCTGTCCTTCTCGACCGATGTCGAAACCAGCGTTGCCGCCAGCGACGTCGTCTTCATCGCTGTCGGCACGCCGTCGCGTCGCGGCGATGGCCATGCCGATCTCTCCTACGTCTATGCCGCCGCCCGCGAGATAGCCGAACACGTCAAGGGCTTCACCGTCATCGTCACCAAGTCGACCGTACCGGTCGGCACCGGCGACGAGGTCGAGCGCATCATCCGCGAAACCAATCCGAATGCCGATGTCGCCGTTGTCTCCAATCCGGAATTTTTGCGCGAGGGTGCGGCCATCGAGGACTTCAAGCGTCCCGACCGCATCGTCATCGGCCTCAACGACGATCGCGCTCGCGGTGTCATGACCGAGGTCTACCGGCCGCTCTATCTCAACCAGGCGCCGCTGCTCTTCACCGCGCGGCGCACCTCCGAGCTGATCAAATACGCTGCCAATGCCTTCCTCGCCATGAAGATCACCTTCATCAACGAGATGGCCGATCTCTGCGAGAAGGTCGGCGCCAATGTGCAGGAAGTGTCGCGCGGCATCGGGCTCGACGGCCGCATCGGCGCGAAGTTCCTGCATGCCGGCCCGGGCTATGGCGGCTCCTGCTTCCCGAAGGACACGCTGGCGCTCGCCAAGACCGCGCAGGATTTTGACAGTCCCGTGCGCCTCATCGAGACGACGATCTCGATCAACGACAACCGCAAGCGCGCCATGGGCCGCAAGGTGATCGCGGCCATGGGCGGCGACGTCAGGGGAAAGACCGTTGCCGTGCTCGGCCTGACCTTCAAGCCGAATACCGACGACATGCGCGACAGCCCGGCGATCTCGGTCATCCAGACGCTTCAGGACGGCGGCGCCACCGTGACCGGCTACGATCCCGAGGGCATGGACAATGCCCGCCAGGTGATCGACGATATTACCTATGCCGCGGACGCCTATAGCGCCGCGCAGGGCGCCGACGCTCTTGTCATCGTCACCGAATGGAACCAGTTCCGCGCGCTCGATTTCGCCCGGCTGAAGGCCGTCATGAACGCTCCGGTCCTCGTCGACCTCAGAAACATCTATCGCCATGACGAGGTCACAAAGCACGGCTTTGTCTATACGAGCATCGGCAGACCCATGAACGGGGCCGAACTGTAAGCAAGGGCCGACGAATGCGCTATCTCATCACCGGAACCGCCGGCTTCATCGGCTTTCATCTCGCCAAGCGCCTGCTCGACGACGGCCACTTCGTCGTCGGCTTCGACGGCATGACGCCCTATTACGACGTCAAGCTCAAGGAAAAGCGCACCGCCATCCTCGCCCGTTCCAACGGCTTCAAGGCCGTGACCGGCATGCTTGAGGATAAGGCGGCGCTGGATCATGCCGCTGAACTGGCCGAACCCGACGTCATCGTCCATCTCGCGGCCCAGGCCGGCGTGCGCTACAGCCTGGAAAATCCGCGCTCCTACGTGGATTCCAATCTCGTCGGCTCCTTCAACGTGCTGGAACTGGCGCGAAGCATTCAGCCGAAACACCTGCTGCTCGCCTCCACCTCCTCGGTCTACGGCGCCAACGAGAAGATCCCTTTCGCGGAAAGCGACAAGGCCGACGAGCAGATGACGATCTACGCGGCAACGAAGAAGAGCATGGAGCTGATGGCGCATAGCTACGCCCATCTCTTCCACATCCCGACCACCGTCTTCCGCTTCTTCACCGTCTACGGTCCCTGGGGCCGGCCGGACATGGCGCTGTTCAAGTTCGTCGAGGCTATCAAGCACGACCGCCCGATAGAGATCTACGGCGAAGGCAAGATGAGCCGCGACTTCACCTATATTGACGATCTCGTCGAAGGCATCGTCAAGCTGATCGGCGTCATTCCGTCAGAAGAAAACCGGGTCGTATCGGACACGATCAGCGATACGCTGTCGAAGAACGCCCCTTTCCGCATCGTCAATATTGGTGGCGGCCAGCCGGTCGGGCTGATGGCCTTCGTCGAGACCATCGAGGCGATGCTTGGCAAAAGGGCGATCCGCCACATGCTGCCGATGCAGCCGGGCGACGTGCATAATACCTATGCCGTGCCGGACCTTCTGGTGGCGTTGACTGGTTTCAAGCCGCAGATCGAGGTCGACGCGGGCGTACGCCTCTTCGTCGAGTGGTATCAGGAAAACTACTGAAAAAGCCGACCTATTCGGCCTGACCCGCCGGATGATAATTCCGGTCGAAGTAAACCAGCCCCTGCCCGCCATCGCGCTGGCGGATGGCGTCGACTTCGCACATCAGGATATCGTGCGTGCCGCCATCGGCGCGGCGCACGATGCGGCAGTCGAAGGACACGAGTGCGTCCTCCAGCGCCGGCGAGCCGGTGGATAGTTCCGACCATGCGGCCGCGGCGAAACGCTCGGCAACCGGCGTCTTGCCGCCGAAGAGGCGCGAGAGGTCCTGATGCCCTTCCGACAGCACGTTGACGCAAAGCACGCCGTTTTCCGTCACCGCAGGGTGAACGGATGCGCTGCGATTGAGACAGACAAGCAGGGTCGGCGGGCTGTCGGTGACGCTGCAAACGGCGGTCGCGGCAAAGCCCGCGAGACCCGCCGGTCCATTGGTGGTGACGATGTTCACGGCAGCGGCCATGCGCGCCATGGCGTTGCGAAACTCGGCTCGTACCACATCGGGATCGGCGACGGGTATCGCCTTCTCGATCGCCACGGATGTCTTCATGTTCATTCCCATTGTCCCCGCGTGTCGCGCCGAAATCTGGATGCAAGCAACGTACCAAGTCAAACCGCGCATCTCAAGCAGCCGCATTTCACGGAATCGCTATTCGCAGGGCAATTAGTTTTCTATAAAATCTATCAACAAAAGCAAAAACAATCCTGTCCATACGCCTTTGGGGCATTTCCTCCCACCTTCCTAGAGCGAAGCAACATGGCCGGCAATCGTGACGACCCTTACCGTCTGCGTACGCAAAAAGGCAGCGGCACGACCGCAAATTGATGCTTTCCTCCGTCATCATCCTTGCCGTATCCGTTAAAGGAGAGACGCACATGAGAGGATACGGCCATGGCCAAGCCCTTCTACTGGAATGAACTGAACACTTATGATTTCGCCGGCCTTTCGCCCGATACCACCATCGCGATCCTGCCGATCGCCTCGACCGAACAGCACGGCCCGCATCTGCCGATCGCAACCGACGTCGCCATCGCCACAGGCATGCTGGCGGAGCTGAAGGTCCAGCGCCCCAACGATCTCGATTTCCTTGTGCTGCCGACCCAGGAGATCGGTAAGGCCAATGAACATGTCTACGGCCCAGGCACGCTCTCCCTCAGCGCCGAGCTGTTGATTCCGGTCTGGACGGCGATCGGCGCCAAGGTTGCCGAGGCCGGCATCCGCAAGATGGTCATAGTCAACTCCCATGGCGGCAATCTCGACATCATGGGCATTGTCGCGCGCGAATTGCGCGTGCGCTACCAGATGGCCGTCGTCGCCACGCAATGGATGCGCTTTGGCACGCCTGACGGCATGATCAGCGAGCACGAGCAGTGCTACGGCATCCATGGCGGCGACGTTGAGACCTCGTTGATGCTGCATTTCCGGCCCGAGCTGGTGCGGATGGACAAGGCCGAGAACTTCGCCTCCAAGGCGGAATGGATGAAGGAGCGCTCAAACTACCTGCAGCCGCTGCCGCCGCACTCGCTCGCCTGGATCGCCCATGATCTCAACCCCAACGGCGTCGTCGGCAATGCCGCCAACGGCACGGCGGAAAAGGGCGCGCTCATCTGCAGCCACCAGATCAACGGTTTCATCGAGATGCTACGCGATCTCAGGGACTATCCGCTGTCGAACCTCTATTCGAAATAGGCGTCAGACCGACGACGTTCCGACGGCATCAGGATATGTCCTTTTGCCTGTAGCTCCTCCACAAGGCCGGCCAGTTCCGCGAGCAGATATTCCACGAACAGGCTCGTCGCCGCATCCAGCGGCGCACGCGCCCGCGCAAAGAGTTTCAGCGGCTGATGCCGCGAATGCGGCTCCGCGATCGGCCGAAACACTAGCTCGCCACGTCGGCAATCGGTGATGACGTCGAGCGGATTGAGCAGCGTCAGTCCCGCCCCGCATTTCACCAGCTGCTTCAGCATCTCCGATGCATTGCTTTCCAGCACCGGCTCGACCTGCACCGATAGCCGCGCCAGAGTCAGGTTGATGATGTCACGCAGGCTGGTGCCCGGCTGCGCCAGAAGCAGCCGCTCCTCCACCACATCGGCGAGATTGATCGGCCCCGGCTCGATCAGCGGATGCCCCGGCGGCAGCACGACACCGATCGGAATGTCGAAATTACCAAGCGACCGGATGCCCGGCGTCGCCGGGATATTGAAACCGAGGCCGATATCCACCTCGCCTGACAGCACCGGCGCGACTGTCGTCGAGCCGGAATCGTTGCGCAACTGGATGAAGACGCGCGGATGCTCGGAGAGGAAGCGCGCAATGATCTCCGGCAGCGGTCCGGCAGCAAGGCCGACCGTCGTCACGATCCTGACCTTGCCGGCCTGCTGCATCTTCAGGCTGCGGATGCGCCCTTCCAGCCGTTCGTAATTCTTCAGCACCTCGCGGATATGCTCGATGCAGAGCTCGCCCGCCGCCGTCAGCCTGAGGCCACGCGGCAGCCGCTCGAACAGCGGCGCTCCCATCTCCTCTTCCAGCGCCAATATCTGCCGGTTGATCGCCGAGGACGCCACGTTCAGCCGCGCCGCCGCCTTGCGGATCGAGCCGCAGCGGGCGATCTCGTTGATGTAGAGCAGTCGTCTCGAATGCAGCATAGGTGTCCCCATTGCATAAATTTTGCCCAGGCCGCACAATTTAGGCACAGACCCGAGTTGAGATGCCTAAAAGGCATCAATGTGCACGAATTTTGATGCTTTTCAAAGCGCAACGCAATCGCTCAAATGCACAAAATGGGCGTCACTGGTGGCGTCTCATGGCGAATAAGGGGAACAACCAGCCATGTTCAATGCATTGAAGTCCAAAGCATTTCTTACCGCCATGGGCCTGATGGCCGCCATTGCCATGGCCGAGCCCGCAAGCGCCCTCGACAAGGTGACCTACGGCACCAACTGGCTCGCCCAGGCCGAACATGGCGGCTTCTACCAGGCAGTGGCCGACGGCACCTACAAGAAATACGGCCTCGACGTCACCATCGTCCAGGGTGGCCCGAATGCCGCCAACTCGGCGCTGCTGATTTCCGGCAAGATCGATTTCTACATGGGCGGCCCGCAGCAGGAAATCGACGCCGTCAAGCAGGGCATCCCGATCGTCGATGTCGCCGCCATCTTCCAGAAGGACCCGCAGGTGCTGATCGCCCATCCGGACGCCGGCGTGGAGAAATTCGAGGATCTCGCCAAGTTGCCGACCCTGTTCATGAGCAAGGACGGCTACGTCACCTATTTCGAGTGGATGAAGGCGAACTTCCCCGGCTTCAAGGACGAACAGTTCAAACCCTACAATTTCAGCGCGGCGCCGTTCCTTTCCGACAAGCAGTCGGCCCAGCAGGGCTATCTGACCTCCGAGCCCTATGAGATCGAAAAGCAGGCCGGCTGGAAGCCGAAAGTCTTCCTGATCGCCGACGCCGGCTACTCGCCCTATTCGACGATGATCACTGCCCAGACCGCAATGGTCCAGAAGAATCCGGACCTGGTGCAGCGCTTCGTCAACGCCTCCATAGAGGGCTGGTACAACTATCTCTACGGCGACAACAAGGCGGCCAACGATCTGATCAAGAAGGACAATCCCGACATGACGGACGGCCAGATCGCCTATTCCATCGCCAAGATGAAGGAATACGGCATCGTGGAATCCGGCGACGCCATCGACAAGGGCATCGGCTGCATCACCGACGCGCACTACAAGAAATTCTTCGACGAGATGGTGCAGATCAAGATCTTCGACGCCGACACGGATTACAAAAAGGCCTTTGACCCGCAGTTCGTCTGCAAGGGCTTTGGGATGACGTTGAAGAAGTAAGCCTTAGCACCTCCCCCTTAAGGGGGAGGTCGCCGCAAAGCGACGGGTGGGGGTGACACCCCGAGATTTCGAAAGATCACCCCACCCCGGAGCTGCGCTCCGACCCTCCCCCTCAAGGGAAGGGTGGATCAACAAAGAGCCGAACATGACCCTGTCCGAAGCCACCACGATCATCCAAACCGAACCGCGCAAGCGGCCACTGGTCGTCATGGAGCAGGTCTCGAAGGTCTTCTCCAACGGCACGCTGGCGCTTTCCGGCATGTCGCTCAACGTCGAAAGCGGCGAGTTCATCAGCCTGCTCGGCCCCTCCGGCTGCGGTAAGTCGACGGCACTGCGCATCATCGCCGGCCTCGGCGGCGCCTCCAGCGGCCGGATCGACTGGCCGAGCTCGCGCATCAATTCGAAGGGGCTTCCCGACGGCGATATCAGCTTCGTCTTTCAAGAGCCGACGCTGCTGCCCTGGAAAACCGTCTTCGGCAATGTCCACCTGCCGCTGAAACTGCGCGGCGTCTCCGAGGTGTCGGCCCGCGACCAGATCATGGCGACGCTCGCGACTGTCGGCCTGCAGGATTTCGCCGGGGCCTATCCGCGCGAATTGTCGGGCGGCATGAAGATGCGCGTCTCCATCGCCCGCGCGCTGGTCACCAAGCCGAAGCTGCTCTTGATGGATGAGCCCTTCGCCGCCCTCGATGAGATTACCCGCCAGAAGCTCAACGACGATGTTTTGCGGCTATGGCAGACCACCGGCATTACGGTGATCTTCGTCACCCACTCCGTCTACGAGTCCGCCTATCTTTCCAACCGCATCGTCGTCATGAAGGCCCGCCCCGGCCGCGTCCACACCGACTTTCCCTTGAACACCAGCGGCGAGCGCGATCCTCTCTACCGATCCTCCGAGGAATATCGGCAGGTCTGCGAGAAGGTGTCCCGTTCCCTGATCGAGGCCATTGGCTGGCCGGAGGCCCATTGATGAGCGACAGCACCAGCCTCTCCGCAAACCTCTCCACAGAAGCAGCCGACGCCCCACCGAAGCCGGCCGTCCGCACCAGAAATGCCGAGCGCTCCCTCGGTATCATCGTGCCGATCCTGACCGTCGTCGTCCTGATCGTGCTCTGGCAGCTTCTCGTCGTCGGCGCCGATATTCCGCAATATATCCTGCCGAGCCCCCTCGCCGTTGCAAAGGCGCTGGTCTCCGACTGGGGAATTCTCTGGCCGGCGCTCTGGGTTACCACGCAGATCACCTTCATATCCCTGATGCTGGCGCTGATCGGCGGCGTCGGTTTCGCCATCTTCCTGGTGCAGTCGCGCTGGATCGAGCTTGCCTTCTATCCGCTCGCCGTCATCCTGCAGGTGACGCCGATCGTGGCGATCGCGCCGCTCATCCTGATCTATGCGCCGACCCGCGAATCCGCGTTGTTGATCTGCGGCTTCCTCGTCGCCTTCTTCCCGATCCTTTCCAACATGGTGCAGGGCCTGAAGAGCGTCGACCACAATCTCCTCAACCTCTTCGATCTCTACGGCGCCTCGCGCTGGCAGATGCTGCTGCATCTGAAGCTGCCGGCGGCCCAGCCCTATTTCATGACCGGCCTTCGGATCGGCGGCGGCCTATCGCTGATTGCCTCCGTCGTCGCCGAATTCGCCGCCGGATCAGGCGGCCCCAATTCCGGCCTCGCCTTCCGCCTGCTGGAGGCGCAATACCGCCAGAACATGCCGCGCCTGTTCGCAGCCCTGCTGCTGCTCTCGGCGCTCGGCGTCGCGATCTTCGCCCTCACCTCCTTCATCTCATGGCTGAGCCTGCATCGCTGGCACGAAAGCAGCCTCAAGCGGGAAAACTGATGTCCTATTCCTTCATGTCCCCGCCAAACGCCGCGCGTTTCGTGCTGAGCAACGCCACCGTCCCCACGGTCACGCTGACCGGCTTTACCGGCCCGTCCAGCGAAGGTCTGATGAAAGCTGACATTGTCGTCGCGGATGGCCTCATCAAGGACATCCTGCCCGCTGGCACAGCCCCTGCGGAATTCGCCAAGGCCGACATGAGAGACGGCATGGTCTGGCCGACCTTCGCTGACATGCACACGCACCTCGACAAGGGCCATATATGGGAGCGCCGCGCCAACCCGGACGGCAGCTTCATGGGCGCGCTTGACGCCGTCCGTTCCGACCGCGAGGCCAACTGGTCAGCCGCCGATGTCCGCAAGCGCATGGAGTTCTCGCTGCGCGCCGCCTATGCCCACGGCACCAGCCTGATCCGCACGCATCTGGATTCACTGGCGCCACAGCACCGCATTTCCTTCGAGGTCTTCTCGGAGGTGCGCGAGGCCTGGAAGGACAAGATTGCGCTGCAGGCCGTCGCCCTCTTCCCGCTGGATTTCATGGTCGATGATGCCTTCTTCACCGATCTGGTGACGGTTGTCCGCGAAGCTGGCGGTCTTCTCGGCGGCGTCACGCAAATGAACCCCGATATTGACGCACAGCTCGACAAGCTGATCCGCGCCGCCGCCGACAATGGTCTCGATATCGACCTGCATGTCGACGAGACCGAGGACAGAGAAGTGCTGACGCTGAAGGCGATCGCCGAGGCCGTGCTGCGTAACGGCTTCACCGGCAAGGTTACCGCCGGCCATTGCTGCTCGCTTGCTCGACAGGATGAGGATGTCGCTCGCGCTACCATCGATCTCGTCGCCAAGGCAGACATCTCGATCGTGTCACTACCGATGTGCAACATGTACCTGCAGGACCGCCATCCGGGCCGCACGCCGCGCTGGCGTGGCGTCACATTGCTGCATGAACTGGCGGCGGCCGGCGTGCCCACCGCCGTTGCCTCCGACAATACCCGCGACCCCTTCTACGCCTATGGCGACCTCGACCCCGTCGAGGTCTTCCGCGAGGCTGTTCGCATCCTGCATCTCGACCATCCTCTGGATACCGCCGCCCGCGTCGTCACTACCTCACCGGCCTCCATCCTCGGCCGCCCCGAGATCGGCCGCATTGCCGTCGGCGGCCCGGCCGATCTCGTCCTCTTCAGCGCCAGGCGCTGGAGCGAATTCCTCTCCCGTCCGCAGTCCGACCGCGTCGTCCTTCGCAAGGGCAAAGTCATCGACCGCAGCCTGCCGGATTACCGTGAACTCGATACCGTTATTGGAGCCTGACATGCCGGATTATCAGCTCATCAAGAAAGAACTCGAAGGCATCGCCATCGAAGACAATCCGGCGCTGGTGCGTCAGAAGAGCCGCGATTTCTACTGGTACTCGCCGATCCTGAAGGCGCAGCTCGACAATGTCACTGCCGATCTCGTCGTCACCCCGAAGACCGAGGAAGAAGTGATCCGCACGCTGAAGGTGGCCTATGCCCATGATGTGCCGGTCACCCCGCGCGGCGCCGGCACCGGCAATTACGGCCAGGCCATGCCGCTGTCCGGCGGCATCGTGCTCAACCTCGCCGCTATGAACAAGGTCAAGGAAATCCATCCCGGCCGCGTCATTTGCGAGCCCGGCATCATCATTGCCGAGCTCGACCGCCAGACCAAGGCCCATTCCGGTCAGGAACTGCGCTTCCATCCCTCGACGGCACAGACGGCAACCATCGGCGGCTTCATAGCCGGCGGCTCCGGCGGCGTCGGCTCGATCACCTGGGGCGGCTTGCGCGATATCGGCAATATCCTGCGCCTGCGCGTCGTCACCATGGAAGCCGAACCGCGCGTCCTTGATCTCACCGGCTGGGACCTGACCAAGGTCAGCCATGCCTACGGCACCAACGGCATCATCACCGAGATCGAAATGCCACTCGCGCCGGCCTACGACTGGGTGGACGTGCTGGTCGGCTATGACGACTTCATGGATGCCGTGCGCTTCTCCGATGCGCTGGCCAAATGCAACGGCATCCTCGTCAAGGAAATCGCCCCGATCGCAGCTCCCATCCCGCACGAGTATTTCACCCGCCATAAGCCTTACATCCGTCACGGCCAGTCGGTCGTGGCGCTGATGATCGCGCCGCATTCGATGGAGCCATTCGTCGCCTTTGCCAGCCAGCAGAAGGGCGAGATCACCTTCCGCTCCGACAAGGTGGAGAGCATGAAGGGCATCCCGCATGCCTATGAGCTCGCCTGGAACCACACGACGCTACGCGCCATCAAGGTCGATCCCTCAATCACCTATCTGCAAGTGCAGTATCCGGGGCCGGACCATGTGGCCAAGGTCCAGAAGATGGTGGAGATCTTTGGTGACGAAGTGCCCGGCCATCTCGAATTCATCAAGTTTGACGGCCAGATCCAGTGCGCCGGCCTGCCGCTGGTGCGCTATACCTCCGAGGCCCGTCTGGAGGAGATCATCAAGATCCACCAGGATCACGGCTGCCCGATCTTCAATCCGCATCGCTATACGCTGGAAGAAGGCGGCATGAAGCAGACAGACACCGTCCAGCTCGCCTTCAAGAAGGAGACCGATCCGAAGGGCCTGCTCAACCCCGGCAAGATGATCGCCTGGGACAATCCGGACTTCGATTTCAAGGCCGGCAAGAACTATCTCTTCCCCGGTCTCGCGGCGCTGATGGAGGCCTCATGAGGGTTCTCGTCCTTCATTCGCATCCCGTCGAGGAGAGCTATAGTGCTGCCCTGCACCGGCAGACGATCGAGAGCCTGCAAGCCGCCGGCCACGAGGTCGACGACTGCAATCTCTATGCCGAGGGCTTCGACCCCGTACTCACTAGGCACGGGCGGATGATCTATCACGATTACCCCGAGAATACCGAGGCGGTGAAATCATACGTCGAACGGCTCCAGCGCGCCGAGGCGCTGGTCATCGTGACGCCGGTCTGGAATTTCGGCTTTCCGGCGATCCTGAAGGGCTATTTCGATCGCGTCTGGCTGCCCGGTGTCACCTTCGAGCTGGTGGACGGCAAAGTGACCTCGAAACTGCGGCATATCCGCAAGCTCGGCGCGGTACTGACCTACGGCGCCGATCCCTTCCGCGCCTTCATCGTCGGCAACCCGCCGAAGAAGATCATCAAGCGCATGCTCCGCGCCATGATCAAGCCCTTCGCCTCGGTCGTCTTCCTCGCCCATTACGACATGAACCGCTCGACCGACGAGACGCGCAAACGGTTTCTGGAGAAGGTGAAGCGGGAGATGGAGCGGTTTTAAGCGCTTCGGAATTCGGACTTAAGCCGGGATGAGCCCGTGGCGCAGCATGACCTCCTGCGCCTTGGCGAGGTCAGGTTTGCAGGGCACATTGACCACTTCCGCAATCTCTTCGAAGTAGCGGCGTCGAATGGAGCCAGGCGTGATGACGACCAAGGCCCGTGCGCTGCCCTCATGCAGGTTCTCATGATGATGGATGCTGCCGCGCGGGATAAAGACAGCGTCGCCAACACCCAGTTCCTGCTTTCGACCATCCACGGTGATCGTCACAATACCCTCGATCCCATAGAGGATTTCGTCCGCATCCTTGTGATAGTGGGGCGCGGGTACCCGGGCGTGGGACGGAACAATGAACTCGAATACCGTAGCGCCTTTGTCGTTCACCAGGAAGCGCAGTTCCAACTCCCCGATGCGTACGACATCATGTCCATTCGCTTCCATTGGGCTGATCCTTACTGTAAAGTGACTTTACAAACAAAACGTAAAGCGACTTTACAAACATGTCAATATTCGATGAGCTGACAAAGCAACCCAACACGAGCGAGGAATTGCAACCGCCTTTCTTCGGCGCTCTGCTACGCATCGTCTGGCAGGACGTTCGCAATCGGATGCACAAAGCTATTCACGACGCCGGTTTCACGGATTTTCAGGACGCTCACTTCGCCGTGTTCTCCTATCCCCTGCCGGACGGCATCAGACCATCCGAATTGGCACGGCAGAAGAGAATGTCGCGGCAAGCGATCAATTATCTAATCATCCAGCTCGAAGAGCTGGGATATGTCGAGCGGCGGGCTCCTGAGAGCAGCGATCGGCGTCTTATATATCTCAGTGCGCAGGGACAGGAGATAGCCGAAACGATCTTCACCTGCCTACGCAAGCTGCACGCGGAATGGGCCGAAGAGATTGGTCACGAACGGTTCGATGTCTTCCTTGACGTGCTGAAACAGCTGTCCCTCAAAGCGCAGGAAAGCACGCCAGAGGCTGGCCCATAAGCCATCCGCACGTCACTTCGTCGTGGATATCAGCAGGAACATCGGACGCTCGCGCTCGATTGCCCAATCCGGATGCGCGGCCAGATCGCCATCCGTAGGCGTCCACTCCTCGACATGCGCGATCGTAAAGCCCGATCTGATCAGCAGGTTGAGCGTCGTCCCCATGGTGCGATGCTGTTTCACGACGCCTTCGGCGAGCCAGTTCGTCACTCGCGGCCCTTCCATCTGATAGCTGTCGAGCGGCCATGTCTTGCGACCCTCGGCATCCGCCAGCCAATTCGGCCGTCGCGGCGCCATGTAGATCGGGTGTTCGATGGAGAAAATCAGCCATCCACCGGGCTTCAACGCCTGATGGATCGTCGCCAGAAGCCCGGAGACATTCTGGATGTAGTGAAAGGCGAGCGAACTGTAGACGAGATCGAAAGCGGCCACCGGAAGCTGGAGATCTTCCAGATCGGCCTTGCCATAGCGAATAGCCATGTCAGCCGTCTCACTCTCGGCGCGGGCGAGCATATTGTCGGAGACATCGAGGCCCAGCACATTGGCCGCACCCTGCTCCCTTGCCCAGCGGCAGAACCAGCCGAAGCCGCAGCCGAGATCGACAATATCCAGACCGTGCAAGTCGGGCAGCAACGCCCGCATCGACGGCCATTCCGCCGCACCCGCCAGCCCATCGATCGATCGTTGCAGCTGGCTGTAACCTTGGAAGAAGGCAGGATCGTCGTAGATATTCTGCGTCATGCTCGCCTCCCAAGGCTCGACACTGCTTATAACCGTCAGATCGCCTGCGTCGGTCGCGCCAGCCACTGCGAATAAGGTTTCACGCCGAAGCCCGGATCAGCGGCCTCGTCAAGCACGTGGATAAACTCGATCGAATGCCCATCAGGATCGGAAAAATACTGCGAAACCGCCGGCATCCAACCGGCAACGACCGGCTCATCACGCGGCTCGCCATGAAAACCCTTCGGCTGAACGCCATGCGCCTTCAATGCGGCAGCGGAGCGAACCACGTCATCGAGAGTGGTTCTGAACGCAATGTGGAGACGCATGCGCAGAGGCGCGCTGCCCGTTTCCCAGAGGCCCAGCATGCTCGTGCGTTTGTCCCCGATCCAAAGGAAGGCGACATTCCTATTCTCGATGATGGTCGCAACTTCAAGCTTCAGGATATCGCGATAAAATCCGATAGAGCGCTGAAGATCGGCAACCGTCAGATGCGTTTCGTAAAGGCCCAGGATTTGCGGCATCGGCACATCTACCATCTCTTTTGAAGCTCCAGTCATCGCACTACCTTTGCTGCGGTCACCTCGACCTCCACCAGAAACTCCGGCCGCGTAAACCCGCCGACGATGATCAGGGTCGAGACGGGCTTCGGATCGAGTGTATAGCGGTCGCGGACAGCCATGTAGGCGGGAAAATCCTCGCGCTTGGTCACAAAACCGGAAATGCGGATGACGTCGGCAAAGCTCATGCCCGCCTCCTCGAGGATCGCCTTGATCGCCTCGAAGCAAAGCTCCGCCTGGCCGGTCACGTCGGAGGGGATGCTCTCATCGAGAGCGATCCCGACCTGACCCGAGGTCACCAGCAGGCTGGCGCCCGGCGGCACCAGCAGGCCGTGATTGTAGTTGCCGAACGGGCGGCGGACGGAGGGCGGATTGAACGTCTTCTTCATCGGCATCGGTTCCTCGTTTGTAGGGCCGATTTCAGCATTTCGACAGTCGGTGGACAAGCCGCTCAGAGCACCTGAACCGGCTCCTTCACCCGATTTCTCCGCACTTCCAGGAGGATATGCCCGAAGAGCGCGGCAAGCACGATCGGCCCGCCGACCAGTGTCGCCTTTGAGGGCAGTTCGGCCAGGAACATCCAGGTCCACAACGGCGTCAGCGGCACTTCGAGCGCCGTCAGCAGGGTGGCGTCGGCAGCCGGGATCAGCCGCGAACCGAAGGTATAGAGGCTGAGACCCATGGCGCTCTGGACGAGGCCGAAGGCGACGATCAAGCCCAGATCGTGTCCCGACACCATGGATGGCGAAGCAAACCAGAAGGTGACGAAGGAGCAGAGCCATGCGGACAAGGCCATCGCCGGCAGCATCGGCACATCGCGGTGCTGGCGCATGATGACGGCAAGACCGGCAACAGCCAGGGTCATGATGACGGCAAGCCCCTTGCCGAGCCAGCTTCCGTCACCGGCGGACTCGCCGGAAAGCATCACCAGCACCCCGGCCAAGGCGACGACGCTGGCAACGAGCGTCGTGGCACTCGGACGCTCCCGGATGAAGACATAGGCGACGCCGGCCGTAACGAAAGGCACGGTCGCATAGATCACCATCGCATCGGCAATCGAGGTGTAATAGATCGAACCGATACCGCCGATCATGGCGGTGGTGGAGAAAATCGTCGCGGCCAGCGACGGCCAGCGCATCGAGCGAATAATCCGCCAGCCATTACCGCGCTCAATGTAGAAAAACAGTGCAAAGACGCCAAGGCCGGCGACGATGCCACGGCAGAAGAGAATAGTCATCAGATCGGCATGGATCGAGCGCACGAACAGGCCGGATGTCGACCACGCCAGGGCCGAAAGCGCTACATAGATCACACCCAGCCGATATTGCTGCTGCTCCGCCAGCGTCACGACGAATCCCTCCCAACGTCCTTATGTTTTATGGCGCGACTATTAGCGAGTGCAGGAACAGCCTACAAGCCATGCTTGCGACCTGCATGTCGCGGACGCGAGAAGAAAATGCAGCGGTTGCAGAACCGCCACGGCTGCTTCAATCCAAACCGGCCCATCCGTCTTGCGGATATTTCGGGCGCCTTTAGGGTATGGATGATTCGGCAGAGGGAGAGACAATGCAGCTATTGCTGGCAGGCCTGTTTGCATGCGGCTGCGTGAGCCTGGTCGATGCCGTGCCGTGGCCCGTCGCCGAAAGCTATATCAACCCCGCCGTGGAATGCAGCCAGAGCGCCAATCCAGGGGCCTGTCGATATACGCGCAACACCTGGAAGACAGAGTACAGCGATGCCATCGCGGGGAAATATCAAGAGCAGCGGAACGTCGCAATCTGCCTGAGCACTGGCTGCGATAAAGCCATCCAGCCCGACAAGATTCTCGGCTGTGCCTGGCGCATCGTCATCGCGAAATCCGGACACGCGGAGTTCGATGACACGGATGTTGCGAACCTCAAGCGCTTCTGTGGGCCGGACTATGTTGCCCAGGCGGACAGGCGGGCGGCAGAAGCCCAGGCGAGAACCATGGTGATGATGATTGGGAAATAGGTGGACGCTTCGCGGCCATCGACAGCCATGCGCCCGGAGCTTTGCTCCTATTCAGGTGGAGTTAGGTGGCAGATGCCTCCGAGGGGAGCTTGCGGCCCGAAGCGGTCATGGCATGGCTCAACTGGCTCGGCGGAAACCTCGCAACGTGTGCCGACCGGGCTGTGACAAGAGTGGCCGCTGGATCTCTTCGTGGGCCAATTCTTCCATATCGTGTACACGTCTCAGCCTCTCACAGCCACAAAGGTCAGAAGCAGCGCGGGATGCCCAATCCTCGACCTGTCGACCAGAGAGCGCCAATTTCGAGGGATTTCCACTATCTCCAACTGTCGGGATTCTAAAAACGGTTGTATCAGAGACGTCCGAGGCTATAGCAATTATTATGCTATTCGTGGGGCTTTTCATGAAAATTCGCTTAGGCTTTCTGATGTCCTTTTGCTTGATCATCGTAGGCTTTTTTCTGCCCTTGGTTGCTACTGTACCGGCGGCCGCAAACGAACAGACACCCGAAGAGTGGCCGATGAATTTCGCTTTGGTTCGGAACGGCAATTGTAAGGAAATCTGTATCCAATGGATATCTGCCGAAGGCAAGATAACGGCTGACACGCCCCAACGATTTAAAAAGCTTCTGAGGAGCCTTAAAGGCCGAAAGCTTCCTGTTGTGTTTCAGTCTCGCGGCGGAGATGTGGATGCCG
Source organism: Rhizobium rhizogenes NBRC 13257 (assembly GCF_000696095.1). Classification (GTDB taxonomy): domain Bacteria; phylum Pseudomonadota; class Alphaproteobacteria; order Rhizobiales; family Rhizobiaceae; genus Rhizobium; species Rhizobium rhizogenes. The sequence goes on from NZ_BAYX01000007.1 coordinate 136,084, forward strand.
CGCTCTCGGTTGGACGTATGATCCGAGCTGCCGGCCTAGAAACCGCTGTGGGCAGGACGCAGTTGAACGACTGCCCGATGCTGGTGCCGCGCTGTGCGCAAAAAATCGTCAGGGACGGCTGGTCGGAAGGCGAAGTTCGCGCTGGAGGGGCGTACTGTTTCTCAGCTTGCCCACTCGCTTTGGCTGGGGGCAAGGTGCGGGCTGCGGCTGCTAATGCCTATATCGGCATTCATCAGATAACAAACGGCCCAAATCGTCCGGCGACGGGGAGAAGAAACCTTGATGCGATATCAACGAAGACCGATCCGGCGCTGAAGCGGATGCTTTCCATTTATCTCGACGAAATGAGTGTCAATAGTGATGACGTGTTCGCCATGATGGGACTAGCAACACCGGAGGGGCTCTACTATGTCCAAAGCGCCGAGGCGCTCAAGTCAGGCGTCGTTACGAAAATCTTCTCGGACGCCGACGAACCAGGCTATGTCGTCCGTGGAACCGGTTTCAAAACATCCACGCCCCTCCCGCTGGATTCTGACTCCTCGTTGGACTTTAGAAGGCCCGATGACATGTGTCACATCATCAATCAAGCGTATGTAAACACTAGAAAGACCGCTATCTATAGGGAAACTGTCAACTTCGTCGAGCCTGATGGCCTAAGATTGTTAGCGGAAAGCCTCATGACCGTTGCGGGTGCTTTTGAGAGATGGGGAAGCCAATCAAAATGGGCTAGAGCGACAGCCCCGTATGCTGTCGAAGCTTATGCCAGATTTACGTCCTGCACGTACGTTGACAGCGGTGAGGGGCCACACTTTCGTGCGTACTGGCACAACCAACACCCCTCTCAAACAGCCAATGCCGACGTTTGGTTGACTCCAGACCTTCAAAGGCTGAGTAAGGTTCTTCGTCATTTTCCTAACGACGACATTCGGTATCCCTCCAAAACCTTATTGGCGACTATGGATTATAATGCCACGCGCGCAGTCGTTCCTTCGGACAAAGACCTCGCGCAATGAAGGGTTTCGAAGAAGCCGGTGGCCTTTGCCACCGGCTTTTCTGTTTACGCGTACTGTGCGAGAAACCCGCGGATCGCCTCAATCTCGTTCGGGCGGATATCGTGGCCGCCCGGATGCCAGTCGAGCGTGACCTCAGCCTTCTGCTGCGTGAAATAATCCGCCAGTGCCTTGGTCACCGGCGCCGGCGAGATCGGATCGCGTTCGCCAGCGGTGATCAACACACGCCGACCGTCAAGCTCGGCATTGTCGCGCGGCTGGAACGGGATCAGCGGATGCATCAGCACGGCGGCGTCAAAGAGACCACCATGCTCGATCAGCACATTGGCGAGAATGTTCGCGCCATTTGAAAAGCCGAGACCGAGCACCTGCGCGGCACCGTGGTCGATGGCGAGGCTTTTGACATAGGTCGCCATTTTTTCCGTCGCGCGGGCAAGGTCGGCCATATCGTAGACGCCCTCGCCCGCGCGACGGAAGAAGCGCGCGGCGCCATGTTCCGAAACGTCGCCGCGCGGCGAGACGATGGTCGCGTCCGGCAGCAGGCGGCTGCCGAAATCGAAGAACTGGTTCTCGTCACCGCCGGTCCCGTGGAAGGTGAAGAGGATGGGCTTGCCGGGTGCACCGGGCTTTACCCGGTGCACATAGGTCGTATCCGTCATGATCTTATCCCTCGCTTACACGTCTAGCGGTTCGAGATGCTGCTCGAGCAGCGAACGCAGATGCGTATGCTGTTCCGGCAGCTTCAGTGCCTCGCCGAGATGGGCCGTGTCCTCGTCGCGGTTGAAGCCGGGCTCGTTGGTGGCGACTTCGAACAGCACGCCGCCCGGCGTGCGGAAATAGATCGCCCAGAAGTAGTCGCGGTCGATGACCGGGGTCACCTGATAGCCCGTCTCCATCAACGCCTTGCGCACTTCCAGCTGCTTGGCGCGGTTCTCGACGGCGAAGGCGACGTGGTGGACGGAACCGGCACCGGGAAGCGCACGATTGATGTTCGGCATGGTTTCGAGATCAACGACATCGGCACCATTGCCGCCGGGAATGGCAAGCCGCTTGACGCCTTCATGCGTATCGACGACTTCATAGCCCATATATTTCAGCAGCTCAGCCGTGGCGCCCTCGTCCCGCAGCCGCATGGCGACGGAATGAAAGCCCCTGATCGCGTGTTCGGCATCGACGCCGCCATGGGTCCAGGGATCACGCTCGTCGTCCTTGACCTCGACGAGCGCGAAACCATCACCATCGGGACCGGCGAAATGCAGGCGCTTCTGACCGAAGGATTCATCCGCCTTCAGCCCCTCGACGCCCTGCTTGCCGAGCCGATCGGTCCAATAGCCGATGGCACCTTCCGGAATGGAATAGACGGTATTGCCGACTTCGCCGGTGCCCGGACGGCCACGCGCCATTTTTGGGAACGGGAAATAGGTCATGATGGTGCCGGGCGTACCGATCTCGTCACCATAGTAGAGGTGATAGACATCGGGCGCATCGAAATTGACGGTCTTCTTGACACGGCGAAGGCCGAGCGTGTTGGTGAAGAACTTGTTGTTGGTACGGGCGTCTTCCGCCATCGATGTAACGTGGTGAAGACCCTTGATCTGATTGAGCATCTCTAACCCCTTGTCTCGCCCGCAACGGCAGGCGTTTTCCATGAGCAGAAGATGGTCCGAGAGCGTGCGTTTCGATAGCCCTCAAGTGCCAAACGGATTGTCTCTAATTATTGAACGATGGAAGATCGTCGTTCAATATGGGACTAGTTATTGCCCGGATTACTCGGCAGAGCCCATTCGATCGGCTCCCGGCCATGCTCAACCAGATAGGCATTGGCCTTAGAGAAATGCCGGCAGCCGAAGAAACCGTTATGGGCGGAGAGCGGCGACGGGTGCACGGACTTCAGCACCAGATGCCGATCGGTGTCCACGAAAGCCGCCTTCTTCTGCGCATAGGAACCCCAGAGCATGAAGACGACACCGTCGCATTCGTCGTTCACTTGACGGATGACGGCGTCGGTGAAGCGCTCCCAGCCCTTACCCTGATGCGAGGCGGCTTGCGATTCCTCGACGGTCAGCACGCTGTTCAGCAGCAGCACACCCTGCTTCGCCCAGCTTTCGAGAAAACCGTGACGCGCCGGCGGAATGCCGAGATCGGTCTCCAGCTCCTTGTAGATATTGACCAGCGACGGCGGGATACGGACGCCAGGGCGGACGCTGAAGCACAGTCCATGGGCCTGGCCGGCGCCGTGATAGGGGTCCTGCCCGAGGATCACCACCTGCACCTCATCCAGCGGCGTCAGGTCGAGCGCCCGGAAATATTCGCTGCCGCGCGGAAAGATCACCTTGCCGCGCTGCTTCTCCTCGACGAGAAAGGATTTGAGCTGCTGCATGTAGGGACTGTCGAATTCCGGCGACAACGCCTCCTTCCAGCTCTCCTCCAGCTTGATGCTCGCTTCCGCCATTGGCTTACGCCTCCATCTTTTATCAGCATGTCGATTGAGGATGAAAGTGACGGCGTGTCAAGAAAATGGCGGATGCTGCGACAAGCAGATCACAGTTTTTAGGCTTCGCCGAACCATCGCGACGCGGCCTGTGCAACCTCCTCCTGGTTGGGAGCATCCTCACCAACCCAGGCGACGATGCCGTCAGGCCGCACGAGCAAGGCGCTCAGGCCAAGCCTGTCCTTGGCATCGCTTGCGACATAGACGATACGACCCTTCCAGCGGCTCGCCAGCGCTTGAAGCGGCGCATCGGCCTCAAAGTCCAGCAACAGGCCTTTCCCGTTTTGGAGGTGATCACCGAGCTTCGTCCCGTCAGCCAGCTCGAAATCGGGAGCGCTGCGGCCCACGAGCGGGTGACTGCCTCCAAGCTCATAGCGGAGAGACACTCCCCAGACGCGCTCGGCGAAATAGGTCGCGCCGTCGCGTGTGTCGATGAGATCACGAATAATGGCTTCGAGCGCGCGTGAGCTCCTGCTCGGCCGCATGAGCGCCACCTGGGCGCGCGACCAGTCGAGAACCTGCGCTCCGACCGAATGACGTTCGCTGACGTAGCTATCAAGCAGATCGGCTGGCGCGTTACCGTGGATCGTCGCAGCCAGCTTCCATCCCAGGTTCATTGCGTCGCCAAGTCCGAGGTTAAGCCCCTGACCGCCCAGCGGAGAGTGGATGTGGGCGGCATCGCCGGCAAGCAGCACCCGCCCGTTGCGATAAGCCGTCGCCTGGTAGGCGCGATCCGTCCAGGTGGTCGCAAGCCGGAGGGCCGTCAGTGTGACCTCGGTGCCGGAGATATGGCGCAATACCGCCTGCACATGTTCGAGCGTCATCGGCTGCGCCCGGTGGAAAGCACCCCCGTCGAAATCGACCATCGCGATGGTCCCCGGCTTTTGATAAGTATACATGCCCGTCGGCGTGTAGTGACGGCCTACGCGGAGCTTGTCAGGGTCGGCCATCTCGACGTCAGCGGAATAGCCGGTGAACTCGGGATCTGTGCCGACGAACGCAAATCCGGCTGCCTTGCGTACAGTGCTGCGGCCGCCATCGCAGCCGACGAGCCAGCGTCCGCGAAAAATCTCACCACCGGCGCAAATAGTCACGCCGTCGCCCGACTGTTCGAGGCCCTCGACGCCAAGGCCGCGCCTGATCTCGACGCCCATCGCGCTTGCGCGAGCGACCAGGACGGTTTCGAGATACTCCATCTCGACCGCCATGCCAGTGCCGGCCGGACTTGGCAGACGATACGGCCATTTCGAGGTGTCGACGTTGTCCAAATAGAACTGAATTCCGGCGAAATGGCCGCCCGGGCGGCGCGACTGTTGCATCCAATGCGGGGTAGCCGAAGCACTGCCGTCAGCCGTTTGATCTTTCGTGCGCTGCGGTTTCGTGATGTCGTCCAGCAACCCGCGACGGTAAAAGGCTTCGATGGTGGGCGCGGAAAGGCCACGCATGCCAAACGGAAGCCGCTTCAAGGGTGAATGCGGGTCTTCGGCTTGCTCCAGCACCAGCACCGAGAGGTCTGCCATGCGCAGCTCACAGGCGAGAAACAGACCTACGGGGCCTGCACCGGCAATCACAACATCATGGATCATAGGAAGGTCGGTCATGAACTACTCCTTGTGGCCGTTCGGCCGGAGCGGTTCGTCGATTTGAGAACCACACGGACGAACAATATGGACGCGCGAGCGTCCGTTGTTCGTCGTGGGACTCATGCATTGCGCATGGACAGAGCTTCCGTTTCCGAAAGGACTTGGGCTAGACCACACCAAGTCGTGCCTTTTTCGACAGAGGCAACATAGCGTCTGGCCGGCCGATCGGCAAGAGAAGACGTTTTGTCGAAGACCGCGTCGCGTCTTTCGGCGTCACGCTTTGATCCGCACCATCTGCGGATCGTAAAGCGGCTTCAGCGACACCTGGCATGGCACGCGGCGCTGCGCGACATCGAGTTCGTAGCGGCCTCCAAGCACGAAATCCTCGGTAACCCCGCCGGAATCGCGGACATAGCCGTAGCCGATCGGCTTGCCGATCGTGTAGCCATAGCCGCCGCTCGACAGCCAGCCGACACGCTGGCCGTCGCGATAGATCGTCTCGCGGCCGAGAAGCACGGTCTCGGGGTCATCCGGCACAAAGCAGGCAAGCATCTTCTTCACCCCCGAGGCGAGCTGCCGCTCGATGGCCTCACGGCCCCGGAAAGCGGTACCCTTCTTCATCTTCATCGCCCAGGCCAGTCCTGCCTCGACCGGCGTGTGGTCGGCGCCGATGTCCGAGCCCCAGGCGCGATAGCCTTTTTCCAGCCGGCAGCTTTCGATGGCGCGATAGCCGGCATTGACGAGGCCATGGTCGCGGCCGGCGGCCATCAGCGTGTCATAGACCGTGGTGGCATATTCCACCGGCACATGCAGCTCATAGCCCAGTTCGCCGACATAGGTGATGCGCAGCGCCCGGACCGGGCAGCCGTCGATGCCGACGGTCTTCACCCGGCCGAAAGGGAATGCGGCGTTGGAAACATCGGCCGACGTCACAGCCTCCAACACGGCGCGCGAATGCGGCCCCATTAGCGATAGCACCGAATAGGCCGACGTCACGTCCACCAGCTCGGCATGCATCTCGGACGGGATGCTTTTCGCGATCCAGTCGAAATCATGCGTGGCAAAGCCCGTTCCCGTCGTGATGTAGAATTCGTTCTCGGCAACACGCGCCACGGTGACATCGCATTCGATGCCGCCCCGGTCGTTGAGCATCTGCGTATAGGTGAGCGCCCCCACCGGCTTGGCGACGTCGTTGGAGGCGATCCACGAGATCGCCGCCTCGGCCTCGCGGCCCTTGAGCACGAATTTGGCAAAAGAGGTCTGGTCGAAGATGACGGCCGCCTCGCGCACCGCCTTGTGCTCACGTCCCACAGCATCGAACCAATTCTGCCGTCCGTAGGTATAGACGTCATTCGGCTCCTCGCCGGCAAAGAGGTCGGCGAACCAGTTCGGCCGTTCCCAGCCGAGCTTTTCGCCGAAGCAGGCGCCCTGCGCCTTCAGCCGATCATAGAGCGGCGACTTGCGGCAGGGGCGGCCGCTCGCATACTCCTCGAAGGGCCAAGCCATGGTGTAGTGCTTGCCATAGGCTTCGAGCGTGCGGGTGCGTACCCAGTCCGTGTCGAAATGCGGACGGCCGAAGCGGCGGATATCGACCGGCCAGAGATCGTATGGCGGCTCACCCTTCGCCACCCATTCGGCAAGCGCCATGCCCGCTCCACCGGCAGAGGCAATGCCAAAGGCGTTGAAACCGGCGCCGACGAAGAAGTTCTTCAGTTCCGGCGCCTCACCGAGAATGAAATTGCCATCAGGCGTAAAGCTCTCTGGGCCGTTCAGAAGCTGCTTCACACCCGCCGTCTGCAGGCCCGGCACGCGCGCAAGCGCCTGCTCCATGATCTGCTCGAAATGATCGAAATTGCTGTCGAGCAGCGTGTAGTGAAAGTCCCTGGGAATGCCGTCGACCGCCCAGGGGACCGGGTTCGGTTCATAACCGCCCATGACCAGCCCACCGACCTCTTCCTTGTAATAGGTCAGCCTGTCGGGATCGCGCAGCGTCGGCAGGTTCGAGGGAACGCCGAAGGATTCGGTGATGAGATATTGATGCTCGACGGAGACGAGCGGCACGTTGACGCCGAAGCGCGCCGCGAAAGCCCGCGTCCATTGCCCGGCGCAGACGACGACGCGCTCGCATTCGATGCTGCCTTTGTCGGTGATGACGGCACGGATCCTGCCCTTGTCGATCTCCAGATCGAGAACTTCGGTATCCTCGAAAATCGAAACGCCGGCCATGCGGGCGCCCTTTGCCAGCGCCTGGGTGATATCGGAGGGATTGGCCTGTCCATCTGTTGGGAGAAAAGCTGCGCCGACCAGATCGTCTATGTCCATCAACGGCCAGAGGTCGAAGGCTTCCTGCGGCGTCAGGAGATGCATTTGCAGCCCGAAGGATTGCGCCGTCGTCGCCTGCCGCTTGACCTCCGTCCAGCGTTCCTCGTTGCAGGCGAGGCGCAAACCGCCATTCATCTTCCAACCGGTGGCAAGCCCCGTCTCGGCCTCCAGCCTCTTGTAGAGATCGACGGAATAGCCGAGCATCTGCGTGATATTGGCGCTGGTCCGCAATTGTCCGACCAGACCGGCAGCGTGGAATGTTGTGCCCGACGTCAATTTCTTGCGCTCCAGCAAAACCGTATCGGTCAGCCCGAGCTTGGCGAGATGATAGGCCGTCGAGCAGCCGATAATGCCGCCGCCGATGACGACCGCCTTGGCTGTTTTGGGCAGTTCCTTCATCGCATCACCTCAAGAATTCCGGAATGATTGATAGACGCATTCAAACCGCGCCAGATTTTCGCTCGTATAGGCTGAATAATCGAAGTCGATGTCGGAGTGGATTTCTGAGACCATGCTCCACATCGTCTCGCGCAACAATGACGCGCATTTCATCGCCTGATAGCGCCGCCGGAGATCGTCACGCACCGGCGCCTCGAAATAAGCCTCCAGCATCGCGGTTTCTTGCCCCTCGGAGAAAGCATTGTTGGAGGCGAGACCGCCGAGATCGAAGAGTGGCGTGTTAAAGCCGGCATAGTCCCAATCGATCAGCCAGAGCCTTTTGCCATCGTCGAGGAAATTGGCGGCGAGCAGATCATTATGGCCGAAAGCGATTTCGAACGGACCGGCCGCTTGCTCCAGCCGCGCGGCGATATCGAGAAAGGAAGGCAGCAATGCTCGATGCCGGCTTCCCCCTTCGTCGAGAAGGGCGGCATAGTCACGCACGACATGGAAAACCCAGAAGATTGCGGCCGCACCGCGAAAATGCTTGGAAACATCCCGGTGGCAGGAGCGAACGAGCGGCACTATGCGCGCCAGCATCGACGGCGCGCGGATATCCTCGGCCGTAAGCGCCTTGCCGTCGACATAGTCGAGCACGAGGATGCCGGGCTCATGATGGATCACCGCGGGCGACAACCCGGCCGCATGCGCAGCCCTGCTCGCCGCCACCTCATGAGCCCGGCTGATATGATGAACCGGAATATCTGTTCCGAGCCTGACGACGAAACGCCGCCCGCCGTCCGTGACCAGAAAATTGCGATTCGTGATGCCGCCCACCAGCGGAGCGATCTCGATCGGCCCGCGCCAGATGCCAAGAGCATGTATTCTGTCTTCGGGTGTTGCGGCCATCCCTACCCCAGCGCGGCGATTGCGCATCTCTTGGATGCAAGAGGTTCCCCACAAACGGAGAACTGTCAAGAACCGGCCACAAAATGAAACGGCCAAGAGGCTTTTTGTTGGGTTATGTCAGTCAAGAAAGTTTGCCGCATATTAGGTTATGGACGGCGACAATAGAAAGCTTCATCGCCAGCGGGATTTGGCCTAAAAATTAAATCTCGGGATGATTGCAGCAAGAGCGCTTGTCTTCGCGGCATTATCCCGCTCTAGATGTTCGCAGGCATGGCCTCCTCCGCAAGCCAGTTTCAACGTTTTCGGATCATGCCCCAGATAGGATCGAAACCATGACGGGCATCTCGCCGACGCCGCTTCATTCGAACCATCGGGAACGCGAGATCCTGGAGGAGCTCCGGCTCGCCGGCGGGGCTAGCCGCATCCAGTTCCTCGCCGAGCGGCTGGACGTCTCGGAAGAGACCATCCGGCGCAATATCCGCAGCCTGGAGGCCCATGGCCTCGTCACCAAGGTCCATGGCGGCGTCCACATCAAGGACTCGTTCATCGAACAACCTCTGCATTTCCGCATGAACGAGAACGCGGAAGCCAAGCGCGTCATTGCAGCCCGTGTCGCGATGATCATACAGGACGGCGACACGATATTTCTCGATATCGGCTCGACCACAGCCTTCATCGCCGTGGCGCTGCAGAAGCATCAGAACCTCTTCATCGTCACCAATGCGGTCTCGGTGGCGCATGCGCTGGCAACCCGCAACGGCAACCGCATCTTCTTTGCCGGCGGCGAACTGCGCAGCCACGATGGCGGCGCCTTCGGTGCTGAGGCGACCAACTTCCTGCGCCGCTTCAATGTCCGTCATGCAATATTATCCGTCGGCGCCGTCAACGCCACCTCCGGCTTTATGCTGCACGATCTGGAGGAAGCGGAATATTCCCGTGAGGCGGCGCGGCGTGCCGAAAACCGCATCATCGTCGCCGATAGCGCCAAATTCGGCCGCAGCGCGCCCATCATCATCGACGATCCCTCCATTTACGACATGATGGTCACTGACGACGTGCCGCCGCCGGATATCCGGGCCATGCTCGAGCGCAACAACATCGACCTCGTCGTCGCCGGCCAGCGCCGCGCGGAGTAGCGCGGGGCTAACCCTTACACATGGCTTCCAGCGTCAGCGCCGCCTTGCTGGCATGGCGCTCCTTGTGGCGCAGCAGGCGGAAGCTGCGGACGGGCAGATCGAAGGCTGCTTGCACCAGCAAACCCTGTCCGAGATAGGCCCCGGCCGCCGCACTCGAGATTGCCGCGGCACTCTGCCCGGAGCAGACCGCCGACAACACGGCCTCGTTCGACGGCAGGACGAGCGCCACGCCGAGATCTCGCGGCGAAGCACCAAGCTTTGCGATGGCATTTTCGAATTCGGACCGCGTGCCCGACCCTTCCTCGCGCATCACCCAGGACGTGCCGCTGGCAAGATCGGAAACAGAAAGTTGCCTGCCGTCCGCCCAGGGATGAGCCGGCGGCACGACGATCACCAGCGCGTCCTGCGCGACCACCTTCATCGACAGGGCCGGCACATCCACCTCGCCTTCGACGAAGCCCAGTTCGGCAGTCCCCTCGATCACCGCTTCGGTGACCGTGCGCGTATTGCCGATCGTCAGATCGAGCTCGATGCCGGGGTATTCCTTGTGGAACCGCATCAGTATGGGCGGCAGCCAGTAGCTGGCGATAGTTTGGCTGGCGCAGAGGCTAAGCCGGCCGCGTTGCAGGCCACCGAGTTCGGAGAGCATGAGTTCGGCAGACCGCACGCGTGCCAGCGTCGCCCTGGCCTCACCGAGAAAGGTGCGGCCGGTCTCCGTCAGCTCGATGCGCCGGCCGACACGGTGAAACAGTTCGACGCCATAATAGGCTTCGAGGTTCTTGATCGCCGAGCTGACCGCCGACGGCGTCAGGTGGATGGCCTCGGCCGCATGCGTCAAATGCTCCCGCTCGGCGACGGCGACGAAAATGGCGAGTTGCTCGAAGGTCATGGGAAATCATTCTAATTTATCGAACGAAACATAGGATAATATTCGATGGATGTCGACATCAGGAGATGAGACTTTCCCGGCACAACAATTCTTCATAGCCGAATGGCGGTGCCGCATGCCCATCTTTCAACGAACCGCGATCATCCTTCCAGGCCTCGCCCTCACCAGTGCAGTCGCGCTTCTCGCCTATGCCGGCGAACGCGTGGAGATCGGTATCTTCGGCGGCAGGTGGATCGAGAGCCTGGTACTCGCCATTGCGCTCGGCATTGTCGTCTGCACCGTCGGCCCCCTGAAGCCCAGCCTGCGCCCCGGCATCGATTTCAGCGCCAAGATCCTGCTGGAAATCGCCATCGTGCTGCTGGGCGCCTCGATCAGCCTCTCGGCAATCGACCAGGCCGGTGTCTGGCTGATCGCCGGCATCGCCATCGTCGTCGTCATGTCGATCGCCGCGACCTATGCCATCAGCCGGCTGCTCGGACTGCCGCCGAAACTCGCCACACTGATCGCCTGCGGCAACTCCATCTGCGGCAACTCGGCCATCGTCGCCGTCGCCCCCGTCATCGAGGCGGGCTCCGAGGAAACCGCCGCGGCCCTTGCCTTCACCGCCGTGCTCGGCATCGTTGCCGTCTTTCTGCTGCCGCTTCTCTATTTCCACGTCGGCATGAGCGTGGGGCAATATGGCGTGTTGGCGGGGCTGACCGTCTATGCCGTGCCGCAGGTGCTTGCCGCCACCGCGCCGGTCGGCCTGCTGGCCGTGCAAACCGGCACGGTGGTCAAGCTCATCCGCGTCCTGATGCTCGGCCCGGTCATCTTCCTGCTCGGCATCATCACCAAAACCGAGACGGCAGCCACGGATAGCCATCCGAGCCACCGCCGCTCGCTGGTCCCCTGGTTCATTTGCGGCTTTCTCGGACTGATGGCCTTGCGCTCCTTCGGCCTGATCCCGGACACGCTGGTGGCGCCGATGGCACTCGTTTCGAACATATTGACGGTGATTGCGATGGCAGCACTCGGCCTGTCGGTGAATATCCGCTCCGTCGCCCATGCCGGCGGTCGGGTGATCGCGGCAGCCACGCTGTCACTGATGGCGCTCGGCCTTATCAGCTATGCGCTGATTGCCGTCCTGCAGATCCACTAACTCCGCCCTTGCCTTGGGCGGCAACAGGGCTCCGCGCCGCAACCGGCCTCTGAGCCGACGCCAGCAGCGCGGCAATCTCACTCGCGGGCGAAGGATATCCGAACGCGTAGCCCTGAAGTCCGTCGCAGCCGGCATCCGCCAGGAGCTGCGCATGTTCCTCGGTCTCCACGCCTTCGGCCATGACCTCGACGTTAAGCGCTCTTGCTATCTCGACGATCGAGCCGACAAGGCGGCGCTGCTCGTCGGAAACGGTAATTGCCGTCACCAATTGCCGGTCGATCTTCAGCCGTTTCGGCTTCAGCTTCACCAGGCCGATGAGCGAGGCATGGCCGGAGCCGAAATCATCGATCTCGATATCGATATCCATCCTTTTGATCGCATCGACATTGGCGAGCACTCTATCGTCAGGATCGTCGAGGAAGATCGTCTCGATCAGCTCGAAGACGATCGCATGGCGCGGTATGTTCAGCATCTGCAACCGCTCGACCAGGCCTGGATCGGCCAGGCGGCTTGCGGAAATATTGACGGAGATGCGCGGCGGCATCAGGCCTTGTAGAGCCCAGGCAGCACGGTCGGAGAGCGCACGATTGAGGATGGCCGCATCGATCTCGGCCGTCAGGCCGTATTCTTCGGCCACCTTCAGGAAGGCTGCCGGCGGCAACAGTCCCTTCCCCGGATGCCGCCAGCGGGCCAGAGCCTCAAGCCCAACGATCCGCCGGCTGCACGCATCCACCTGGATCTGGTAGAAGGGCACGATTTCGTTCCGCATCAGCGCCAGCCGCAATTCCTCCGCCAGCCGCCGCTCGCCCTGCAGATCGGATTGCAGCTTCGGCGTGAAGAACTCGACACGATTGCGGCCTAGCTTTTTGGCCTGATAGAGGGCTATGTCGGATTCCGCCAGCAGATTGGCGGCACCGTCGGCGACGCTCCAAGCCGCACCGATCGAAGCGCCCACCTGCAACATTTCGTGGCCGAAGCGTATATCGCGCCGCAGCCGCCACAGAATATCCTCGGCAATGGTTCCAACTTCGTCTGAAGTCGCAATATTGACCAGCACCGCAACGAACTCGTCGCCACCGACGCGGGCGACCATGTCGCCGGCTGCGATCCCTCCCAGGATCCGTGCCGCAGCCGTCTGCAACGTCGCATCGCCAGCCGCATGGCCCCATTTGTCGTTGATCTGCTTGAAGCCATCGAGATCGATATGGAGGATGGCCAGTGTCTCCACCGCCTGATCCGCACACAGCTCCGCCAGCCGGCGGTCGAAGTAGCGGCGGTTGGGAAGGCCGGTCAGATAATCATGATCAGCGGCATGCTCGATGCGCGCGCGGCTTTGCTCCAAAGCGATCGCGCGCGCTTCGGCAACAGCCTTCTGCTCCGTCAGCTCGCGGTTGAGCAGGACATCGGCGGTGACGTCCCATTCCGCCCCGATGAAGGACGGCGCGCCATCTGGCCCCTCAAAGAAATGAGCGCGCGAGCGCAGGTAGCGAACATCGCCGTTCGGCAGGAAAATGCGAAACTGCGAATTGTAGAAGCCTTTCTCCGCGATGGCCGCGTCGAAATCGGCGACGGCCTGCGCGACATCATCGGGATGCAGGGCATTCAACCAGACCTCCGATGACACTTTACGGTCGCGGAGGCCCGTCTGATAAAGCTTGTGCATCTGCATATCCCAGAGCATTTCCTCCCCATTGAGATTATGCTCCCAGACCCCGATTTGCGACGTCTCCAGCGCCAGCTCCAGCCTCCTCAAAAGGTTCTGGAACTCCAGCTCGGATCGCCCTGATATCGCCTCTCCCACCGAGTTCGGACCCCCTGCGGACACATGGAAAGCTTGCATAGTCTCGGCGATATCCTGGCAGCACTCCCTTTCGCGTTATTTAATAACGTCCGCCTGGTTGCGGACTTTTGCCCGCAACCATCATTGCGATGGTTTTTTGGTTAATGATTGTGACGTGGCGGATTGGCCGCGAGATCGCGGAAATCCGCCGCGCCATCGAGCACCGCACCGTCGGAAAGCTGTGTGACCGAGCGGCGGTAGATGCGCTGCCAGGGCGTCGCGTCCGGCGGGACGGCGGGAATGCCGTCACCCTTGCGCCTTTCGATCTCGGCCTCCTCCACCAGCATGTCGCAGCGGCCATGATTGAAGTCGATCCGGATGGTATCGCCGGTTCTCAACCAGGCAAGCCCGCCGCCTGCCGCACTTTCCGGCGAGGCATTGAGGATCGACGGACTGTCGGCGGTGCCTGACTGACGGCCATCTCCAATCGTCGGCAGGCTGCGGATGCCACGCTTCAGCAGCGCATCCGGCGGCTGCATGTTGACGACTTCGGCCGACCCCGGCCAACCGATCGGCCCCGCGCCGCGGATGACGAGAATGGTATTCTCATCGATGCCCAGATCGGCGTCATTGATGCGTTTGTGATAGTCTTCCGAGCCGTCGAAAACCACCGCCCTGCCCTCGAACACGCCCTCGCGTCCCGGTTCTTGCAGATAGCGGCTGCGAAAATCCTCCGACACGACGCTCATTTTCATGATGGCGAAATCGAAGAGATTGCCCTTCAGCACTAGGAAGCCCGCCCGCTCCTTCAGCGGCGCGGCGAAGGGAAGGATGACTTCACGGTCCGTCGCCTCGCGCCCCTTCAGGTTCTCCGCCATGGTCTTACCGGTCACCGTCGGACAGTCGCCGTCGAGCTTGCCGACCTGCAGCAGCTCCCACATAATGGCCGGCACGCCGCCGGCGCGGTGGAAACGCTCGCCGAGATAGGCGCCCGCCGGCTGCACGTTGGCAAGCAGCGGAATGTCGAAGCCGTGCACCTGCCAGTCCTCGGGATGAAGCTCGACACCGGCATGTTTGGCCATGGCCGCCAGATGCGGCTGTGCATTGGTCGAGCCGCCGATCGCCGAATTGACGCGGATGGCATTGAGGAAGGCCTGCCGGGTCAGCACGTCAGACGGCTTGATATTCTCAAGCACCAGTTCGACAGCCCGCCGTCCGGTGCGATAAGCCATCTGCCCGCGCTCGCGATAGGCGCCGGGGATGGCAGCGCAGCCGGTGAGCGACATGCCGAGCGCTTCGGCCATGGCATTCATGGTCGAGGCCGTGCCCATGGTGTTGCAATGACCAATCGAGGGCGCCGAGGCGAGTGATGCCTCCATGAACTCCTCTTCGTCGATCTCTCCGGCCGCAAGCTTGCGGCGCGAGCGCCAGATCACCGTGCCGGAGCCGGCCAGTTCGCCGTCGTGCCAGCCATCCAACATCGGACCGCCGGAGAGCACGATTGCCGGAATATTGACGGTGGATGCCGCCATCAGCGCCGATGGCGTGGTCTTGTCGCAGCCGGTCGTCAACACGACACCGTCGAGCGGATAGCCGTAGAGCACTTCGACGAGGCCGAGATAGGCGAGATTGCGGTCGAGCGCCGCCGTCGGGCGCTTGCAGTTCTCGAAGATCGGATGGGTCGGGAACTCGATCGGAATGCCGCCGGCATCGCGAATGCCGTCGCGGACGCGCTTGGCAAGATCGATGTGGTGTCGGTTGCAGGGCGTCAGGTCGCTGCCGCTCTGGGCAATGCCGATGATCGGCTTGCCGGAGCGCAGCTCCTCCGGCGTGATGCCGTAATTCATGAAGCGCTCGAGATAGAGCGCGGTCATGTCGATATGATCGGGATTATCGAACCAGTCCTGCGAACGCAGACGACGTTTGGATGGGCTGTTGTCGCTCATGTCTTTCTCAAGCCTTTCCTCGGCCATTCTTGTTTTCCAGATGCAGCAACAGGCCGCTGTGATCGCTCTCCGCGCCACCATTTTCGACGAATTCGGCGAATTCCGTCCTGACGGTTTCGGTCAGCGGCAAATGAAGCGACAGGCTTCGGGCAGCGGCCAGAACCGCATCGAGATCCTTCAGCTGATTGCGGGAGGTGCCGCCAGGCTCGAAATTGCGGTCGATCATGCGTTGGCCGTGCAGCTCGAGAATCCGGCTTTCGGCAAAGCCGCCGCGAATGGCAGCGCGAAAAGCCTCGCGCGAACCGCCGCCAGCCTCCACCAGCAGCATGGCCTCGGCGATCGCGCCGATGGTGACGGCGACAATCTGCTGGTTGCCGAGCTTGGCGAGCTGGCCGGTGCCGCTCGGTCCGACATGGGTGACGCGGCCGAGCGGGGCGAGCACATCGCGGACGCTATCGATAACATCGGCGTCGCCGCCAGCCATGATCGCCAGCGTGCCTGCCGCCGCCCCGACCACGCCGCCCGAGACAGGCGCATCGATATGGCGAAAACCGCGCTCGGCCAGTTTCGCCGCATGCTCGCGGGCCATCGGCGGTGCGATCGAGCTATTGTCGATGACGACGGCGCCAGGCGCCAGCGCGTCCGTCACTCCGCTCCCGAACAGGACTTCGCTCACCGCGCCACCATTGGTCAGCATGGTGAAAAGCACCGATGCGCCCTTCGCCGCCTCCGCTGCCGTCGCGGCAACGGTCGCTCCGTCGGCCACTAGTGCATCCGCCTTGTTCCGGTCGCGGTTCCAGACGGTGACGGCAAAGCCGGCGCCAAGCAGACGCCGCACCATCGGAGCCCCCATCAATCCGGTCCCGAGGAAAGCGATCTTCCGACCGGTCATGGCAGTTGCCCTCCCAATTCGTCTTCGATATGAACACGGATAATTTCCTCGAAGGATTTTTCGGCCACGAAGCCGAGCTTCTTCGCGCGCTTGGCGGTAAAGCCCTGCGCCCAACCGGAGACGATCCGCATCACCAGCTCGTCGGGCTCACGGCGGATGAGCTTCACCGCCTTGTCGCCGGCAATGCGGCGGAGCGCCTCGATCTGCTCGCCGACCGTGGCGCTGACGCCGGGCATGGAGAGGCTGCGATCCGCGCCGAGCGGCGTCAGATCGACCGTCGCACCGTGAACGAGGAAGCCGACCGCCGAACGCGGCGAGGCATGCCAATGCCGCACCTCTTCCGGCACCGGCAACACGGCCTCCATGCCGACGAGCGGCTCGCGCAATATGCCGGAGAAGAAGCCAGAAGCGGCACGGTTCGGCTTGCCTGGACGGATGCAGATGGTCGGCAGGCGAATACCGATGCCATCAAGAAATCCACGGCGCGTATAGTCAGCCAGCAGCAGCTCGCTCATCGCCTTCTGCGTACCGTAGCTGGTGAGCGGCACCAGATGGAAATCGTCCGGAATGGGCGTCGGGAAAGGTGAGCCGAAGACAGCGCAGGACGAGGTGAAAACGACGCGAGGCCTATATCCATCCTCGCTATTGGCAGCCCGGATCGCTTCGAAAAGCTGTCGCGTGCCGTCGAGATTGATGCGGTATCCCTTGTCGAAATCCAGCTCCGCCTCGCCGGAAACGATGGCGGCAAGATGGTAGATCACATCCGGCCGGCGGGCCACGATCTTCTCGGCGGCACCGGGCGCAGACAGATCCCTGGCGCGCGCCTTGACCTTGCCTTTGAACCCTTCCGGTTGCGGCGGCTCGATCACATCGACCAGCGTCAGCCGCGTGATCTCACGGCCACCGAGGCCGCCATCGGCCACCAGCCGCGCCGTCAGTTTTCGGCCGATCATACCGGCTGCTCCGATAATGGCGATATGCATGCGTTCTCCCTCGCAATGACGCTCATCAGGACAGCTCCTCCAGCCCGATGTACGTCAGTCAATATGACTATGTGCTTGATAAACCCATGGCGTCCGCATGCAAACGAAATTGGCAGACGAGCGGCAAAATCTTCGAAAAACAGATTGGCCGAAATGGAAAATATCGAAGTGGCGCAAGCACAGAAAAGGGCGGGACCTTGCGGTCCCGCCCATGTCATATCGGGCACTGGGGGTGCTACCCGATACGGCAGTCCTATTCGGCGGCGATAGGGAGAACCTCCGCCGAATGGTTATTGTCGTTGCTGTGATGCTGCTTCAGCGGACGGTTGCCCGCCATTCTGCGAATCAGCACGTAGAACACCGGCGTCATGAAGATGCCGAAGAAGGTCACACCGATCATGCCGGCAAACACCGCGACACCCATGGCAGCGCGCATCTCCGCACCGGCACCGGTCGAGGTGACCAGTGGCACGACGCCCATGATGAAGGCCATGGAAGTCATCAGGATCGGGCGCAGACGCAGGCGGCTGGACTCGATGGCGGCCTGGATCGGCGTGCGGCCCTCGAATTCCAGCTCGCGGGCGAATTCCACGATCAGGATCGCGTTCTTCGCCGACAAGCCCACCAACACCATCAAGCCAATCTGCGTGAAGATGTTGTTGTCGCCCCCCGTTAGCCAGACACCCGTCAGGGCAGCGAGCACGCCCATCGGCACGATCATGACGATCGCAAGCGGCAGGGTGACGCTCTCATACTGGGCGGCCAGCACGAGGTAGACGAGCAGCAGGGCCAAGGGGAAGATCAGGATGCCTGAACTGCCGGCCAGGATCTGCTGATAGGTCAGATCGGTCCATTCGTAACCAATGCCTTTCGGCAGGGTTTCGTTGGCGATGCGCTCGATGGCGGCCTGGGCCTGGCCGGACGAGAAGCCCGGAGCCGGGCCACCGTTAATATCGGCGGCGAGGAAGCCGTTATAGCGCGTCGTCCGTTCCGGACCGGTGCTGGCTTCGACCTTCAGGAGCGCCGATAGCGGGATCATCTGGCCCGATGCCGACCGGACCTTCAACTGGCCGATATCGCTTGCATGTGAGCGGAACTTGGCGTCCGCCTGCACACGCACGCTGTAGGTACGGCCGAAGGCATTGAAGTCGTTGACATAGAGCGAACCCAGATAGATCTGCAGCGTGTCGAAAACGTCGGTCACCGAAACCCCCAGCTGCTCAGCCTTGGCGCGATCGAGATCTGCGAAGAGCTGCGGCACGTTGATCTGGTAGCTCGAGAAGATGCCGGCTAGTTCCGGCGTCTGATAGGCCTTGGCAATGAACGCCTTGTTGGCCTCGTCGAGCGCCTGGTAACCAAGACCGGCACGGTCCTCGATCTGCAGCTTGAAGCCGCCGGTCGTGCCGAGACCCTGGACGGGCGGTGGCGGGAACATGGCAATGAAGGCATCCTGGATCGCCCCGAACTTCTGGTTCAGCTGCATGGCGATGGCGCCGCCCGAAAGGTCCGGCGTCGTGCGCTCCTCGAAAGCCTTCAGGGTCACGAAGACGATGCCGGCGTTGGAAGAGTTGGTGAAGCCGTTGATCGACAGGCCAGGGAAAGCTATGGCATGTTCGACACCCGGCTGCTCCAGGGCAATCTTGCTCATCCGCTGGATGACGTCATCCGTGCGGTCGAGGGTCGCGCCATCAGGCAGCTGCGCGAAGCCGATCAGATACTGCTTGTCCTGCTGCGGCACGAAGCCGCCGGGCACGGTTTGGAACAGGAAGTAGGTCGCACCGATCAGCGCGAGATAGATCACCATGACCAGGCTCTTCAGTGACAGGATGCCGCCGACGCCCTTACCGTAAGCATGCGAGCCGCGGTTGAACACCTTGTTGAAGCCGCGGAAGAACCAGCCGAAGACCGCGTCCATCACCCGCGTCAGCATATCCTTCGGCGCATGATGATCCTTCAGGAGAAGGGCCGCCAGAGCTGGAGACAGCGTCAACGAGTTGAAGGCAGAAATGACCGTCGAAATCGCGATCGTCAAGGCGAACTGACGATAGAATTCGCCCGACAGGCCGGAGATGAAGGCGAGCGGCACGAAGACGGCGACCAGCACCAGCGCGATCGCGATGATCGGGCCGGACACTTCCTTCATGGCGCGATAGGTCGCATCGCGCGGACTGAGGCCGTTTTCGATATTACGCTCGACATTTTCGACGACCACGATGGCATCGTCCACCACGATACCGATTGCCAACACCAGGCCGAAGAGGCTGAGCGCATTGATCGAGAAGCCGAAGACATACATCACGGCAAAAGTGCCGATGATCGAGACAGGAACGGCGATCAGCGGGATGATAGAGGCACGCCATGTCTGCAGGAACAGGATGACGACGATGACGACCAGCGCGATCGCTTCCAGCAGCGTATGCACAACCTTGTCGATCGACGAGCGCACGAACTGCGTGGTGTCGTAGACGATCTCGTACTTCACGCCGTCGGGCATCGCCGCCTGCAGCTCGTTCATTGTCTTGACGACATCGTCCGAGATGGTGATGGCGTTGGAGCCCGGAGCCTGGAAGACCGGAACAGCCACCGCCGGCTTGCCGTCGAGCAGTGAACGCAACGAATAGTCGGCGGCACCGAGCTCGATACGCGCGACATCGCGCAGGCGCGTGATCTCACCGTTGCTGCCGCTCTTGACGATGATATTGCCGAACTCCTCCGGCGTCGTCAGGCGGCCTTGCGCGTTGACGTTGAGCTGCACATCAATGCCGGGAACGCTTGGTGATTGGCCGATGATGCCAGCGGCAGCCTGGATATTCTGTGCACGAATGGCATTTGCGATGTCGCTTGCGGCAAGGCCGCGTTCCGCGGATTTCTGCGGATCGACCCAGACGCGCATGGAATAATCGCCCGATCCGAACACGCGAACCTGGCCGACACCCTCGATGCGGGCGAGCCGATCCTTGATGTTCAAGGTCGCGTAATTGCGCAGATAGGTGATGTCGTAGCGGTTGTCCGGCGAGATGAGGTTGACCACCATCATCAGGTCAGGCGAGCTCTTGACCGTGGTGATGCCGAGATCGCGCACGTTCTGCGGCAGGCGCGGCTCGGCCTGCGAAACGCGGTTCTGCACCAGCTGCTGCGCCTTGTCCGGATCGGTGCCGAGTTTGAAGGTGACCGTCAGCGTCATCAGACCATCGGATGTGGCCTGGCTGTTCATATAGAGCATGCCTTCGACGCCGTTGATCTGCTCTTCGATCGGCGTCGCCACGGTTTCGGCGATAACCTTGGGGTTGGCGCCGGGATATTGCGCGGTGACGACGATCGAGGGCGGCACGACTTCCGGATACTCGGAAATCGGCAGCAGCCGAAGACCGATCAGGCCGGCGACCACGATGAGGACCGATAGCACTCCGGCAAACACCGGACGGTCGACGAAAAATCTTGAGATGTTCATGGCAGAACCCTCTCCAGGGGTGAATGTAAGAGGACACGGAGTCCAGGCCCGTCCGCGATATGCGCCACGAGCATTCCAAAATCAGAGCATTGGGACGACCGCCGGGAGAGTTGCCTCCCGGCAATGTCAATTACTGAGCGGCCGCGACTTTTTCTTCCAGCTTCGGATCGACCACGGCGCCCGGGCGAACCCGCTGCAGGCCGTTGACGATGACCCGATCGCCGGCGTTGAGGCCGGATTCGACGATGCGCTGGCCATCGGCAGTGTCGCCAAGGCTGATCTGGCGATAGACCACCTTGTTGTCGCCATCGACCACGAAGACGAACTTCTTGTCCTGATCGGTGCCGATCGCCCGCTCACTGATCACCAGTTTGCTCTCGGCCTTCGGCTGGCCCATGCGGACGCGCACGAACTGGCCGGGAATGAGACGTCCGCCCGGATTGTCGAAGACGGCGCGCACGGTAACGGTGCCGCTTGCCGCATCGACTTCATTGTCGATCAGTTGCAGCTTGCCGTTGATCGGCGTGCCGTTGTCACTGGTGGTGCCGATTTGCACGGGGATCTGCTCGACCGGGGGTACTGCGCCATCGGTGACCGGAAGCTCAGCCAGCGCCTGGGTGACGGTCTGTTCACTCGCATTGAAGCTGGCATAGATCGGATTGACCGAGACCAGCGTCGTCAGCGCCGGCGAAGCCGAACCGCCGGCAACAAGGTTGCCGACCGTAATAGCGATCTTGCCGACACGGCCGGCGATCGGAGCGTGAACCTCGGTATAATCAAGGTTCAACTGCGCCGTCTGGAGCGATGCCTGCGCAGCCTTTAGATTGGCTTCCGCTTCCGCATAGTTGCTGGAGCGCGTATCCATGTCGCTCTGCGAGATCGTCTTGTTATCGAAGAGCTTCTGGCCGCGGTCGACTTCGACCTTGGCGAGATCGAGCTTGGCCTTTGCCGCGCCGACTTGTGCCTGCGCCTGGGCGACGGCCGCCTGGAAAGGCGCCGGATCGATCGTCACCAGCAGGTCGCCCTGCTTGACCAGAGCGCCTTCACGGAAATGCACCGACTGGATGGCGCCGGCCACACGGGGGCGGACCTCTACCCGGTCGATGGCTTCGAGCCGGCCGGAAAATTCCTGCCAAGCGGTGATATCGCGCGCCTGCACGGCCGCGACGGTGACTGGGATCGCCGGCATTGCCGCCGCTTTCTCCGTCGCTTGCGCGCCGCGCGGCAGATCCAGATAGAAGGTCGCCCCTGCAACAGTCGCAGCAACACCCATACCGGCGCCCCACAGGGCCCAGCGCTTACCGTTGGACGTCATGTTAGTCTCTCCTTGTGGTCCCGGCTTGGGACACGGGACCGAAAATTCCTATCGACTCGCTATCGTCAGGCTCCAGGCATCGCAGGTTCAAACGAACGCCCGCGGTCGCTCTCATTTCTGCGCCCAGAGCATTCTATCCGCTTATGGCGGCTCCACTCGAAAGTGGCATGCTCTGATCGATCAAGCCTGCACGTCTTCGACAAAACCCTTGAAGGAACAGCAGACATCCTGCTGCCACGACGGCTTGTCCTTCGACTGCCCGCCGTAGAGGGTGGGCCAGCCTGTCCCGGCGGGGAGGACGTGCTGGCGAACACGGACGCCTGCCTCCTTGAGGCGGCGGCCATATTCCATGCTCTCGTCGCGGAGCGGGTCGTCCTCGGCCGTGAGCACCAATGCCGGCGCGAGGCCCGAAAGCCGCGAACAGTATCGAGGCGCCGCATAGGGATGACAGACACCACCCAGGAAACCCAGGTAGCGATTCCAGCCTTCCGTCCAGCGCTCGCGCATGCCGCTTTCCTCCGCCTGGAGGAAAGATTTTGATCCCATGAAGGGATCAAGAAGCGGCGATATCAACACCTGTCCGTCCAGCGAACCGGGCATCTGATCGCGCGCCTTTAAAGCAACACCCGCTGCAACGTTGCCACCCGATTCCTCACCGGCCACAAACAGCAGCGACTTTTTCGCTCCGCCCAGCTCAAGCATGTTGCGCTTGTTGCTGAGGTAGGCGAAAATCCCGTAGGCGCATTCCAGCACCTGCGGAAAGGCATTCTGATTGCCGCTGGTATAGTCGGCGGCAACCACAATCACACCGGCCTCCGCAAGACTGGCGGCGACGGGCCGGACGGTTGCATGCTCGGTATCGAGAAAGGCGCCACCATGCAGATAAAGCACGATGGGTGCTGCCTTCTTGAGACCCTCGCCGTTATAGATCCGCGCTGCGACCGGTCCCGTAGGCACGTTTTCCAGCACAACATCTTTCCACGGCGCGCTCATGAACCCATATCCTTGTCTATTCTGTCGAACATGCCCCTTTCCTAAAGCCATTTCACAGGCTTGGCGACCATGTTCAGGATAATGCGGCTTCTAGCGCCCCGTGCCGCATTGCAACAATCATGAAGACAACATATTGTTATTCCGTTCTGAGAATAAGTGGCCTATATTCGACTAGACTATTCACGAATAACAAACAATCGACCGCTTTCTCTACGGTCGAAGGGCACCCTGAAATGGACCAGCTATCAGCAATGCGGGCATTTGCACGCGTGGTGGAAACGGGCAATTTCACCCGCGCCGCCGCAACCCTCTCGATGCCGAAGGCGACGGTGACGACGCTCATCCAGTCGCTCGAGGCACATCTGCACGCCAAGCTTCTGAACCGCACCACACGGCGCGTCATGGTGACAACCGACGGCGCGCTCTATTACGAACGTGCTATCCAGATCCTCTCCGAGATCGATGAACTCGACGGCAGCATCAGCAATTCGCAGAGCCTACCGAGCGGCCGCCTGCGCGTCGAAATGGCCGGCGCCTTCGCCGAAAAGATCATCATGCCGGCGCTTTGCGATTTCTACCAACGCTACCCGGACATCCATATCGATCTCGGGGTCGGCGACCGGCTCGTGGATTATCTCGCGGAGAATGTCGACTGCGCGCTGCGCGCCGGCATGCCGAGCGACCAGTCGCTGATTGCCCGGCGGGTGGGCGAGATATCTCTCATCACCTGTGCCGCTCCCCTCTATATCGAGAAATTCGGCCTCCCCGAACGACCGGACGAACTGGAGAGCACGCACTATGCCGTCAGCTATTTTCGCGCGCAAACCGGGCGGGTCATCCCGTTCGAATTTCAGCGCGGCAATGAATCGCTGGAAATCAACCCGCGCTACATCCTCTCGGTCAACGACAGTCGCAGCTACGTCAACGCCGCAATGGCCGGCCTCGGCATCGCCCAAGCCCCTGCGTTCATGATTCGCGACGAACTCGCCAGGGGCGATCTCATCCCCGTCCTCCCCGGCTGGACCCGCAGCCCCATACCGCTGCACATCGTCTATCCCCCGAACCGGCATCTGAGCAACAAGGTGCGCGTCTTCGTCGACTGGCTGGCAAAGCTGCTGGTGACGTCGAAAGTAAGCGAAGCCTGACATGTGAACCAACCGCCTCCCTGTCGGGAGACGGTTCCTCCTCGACACGATCCGGGTCAGCTCCAGGATGCTCCTGCCTGCTGCCGGACTGTCGCGTTCAGCCTGTTCCAGACGTTGTCGACCGCGATAGAGACAATCAGCGCGGACAGTGCGGTCTCGTCGTAGTGCCGGGCGGCCTCGTTCCAGATTTCGTCGCTCACGGCCTCCGGCCGGTCGGCAAGCCGGGTTGCCGCTTCGCCAAGCGCAAGGGCCGCCCGTTCAGCCTCGGTGAAATAGGGCATCTCGCGCCAAGCGGAAACGCCGACGATACGCTCGATCGTTTCCCCGTCCTTCTGCAGCTTGCGGAACCCCATGTCGGTGCAGACGCTACAGCCGTTGATCTGGCTGACGCGCAGATGCACGAGGTCCATTGTGTTTTCGGACAGGCCGCGATCCCTCAGCGAGGCGCTGAGCGCTAGCAGTGCCTGCAGGGTTTCCGGCAGGATAACAGCGGGGTTCTTCATACGAGCTTGCATCATTCTCTCCTTGGATGTTTTGGTCTTGACGATGTCGCCCCCGTGCCGATCCATTGTCACACCAGCCGGACCTCGTTCGTCATAGGCATGACGGAACAGGATGAGGGAATGTGACCGATGGACGAAAAAAAGTGGCAGGCGGAAAAATTCGAGGCCAACCGGCCGCATTTACGCGCCGTTGCCTATCGCATGCTGGGCTCACGGACGGAGGCGGAGGATGCGGTGCAAGAGGCATGGCTGCGGCTCAATCGCGCCAACACGTCAGAGATCGACAATCTCGGCGGCTGGCTGACGACGGTTACCGCCCGCATCTGCCTCGACTGGCTGCGCAGCCGCAAATCCCGGCGCGAGGAGCCGCTGACCATCCGCGTCCCCGAACCGGTCGTCAGCCATGAGGCAGGAAACGGCACCGATCCCGAACAGGAGGCATTGCTTACCGATTCAGTCGGCCTTGCGCTGCTGGTGGTACTCGAAAAGCTGACGCCGGCTGAACGGCTGGCATTCGTGCTGCATGATATGTTCGACATGGCCTTCGACGATATCGCCCCGATCGTCGGCCGCAGCACGGTCGCCACGCGCCAACTCGCCAGCCGCGCTCGCCGACGGGTGCAGGGAGTGCCGGTCGCCGCGGAGGCAGACCTCAGCCGTCAGCGCCATGTCGTCGATGCCTTCTTCGCGGCATCGCGCAACGGCGACATGACTGCCCTTCTCACGGCTCTCGATCCGGACGTTGTCTTCCGCGCCGATGCGGTGGCGACGCGAATGGGTGCGCTGGCCGAAATCCGCGGCAACTCCGCCGTTGCCGAAACCTTCCGCGGCCGCGCCCAGGGCGCCCGGCTTGCCGTCATCAATGGTGCCGTCGGCGCCGTCGTCATCCTCGGCGGGCAGTTGCGCATCGCGCTTCGCATCACAATGGCCGATGATGGCAGGATCATCGGCATTGATGCGATGGCCGATCCCGAACAGTTGCGCAAACTCGAGGTGCTGCTGATCGATCCGTGAGGGCTTCACCCCAGCCGCGTCGGGCTCGTCCCCGTCAGCCGGCGAAACATGGCGATGAAGGCAGAGGCGCTGCCATAGCCGAGCTGCGTCGCGATCCGCCGCACCGGTTCGCCGGCCTCGATCAGCGCCAGCGCCTTGACCAGCCTCAGCCGCTGGCGCCACTCGTTGAAAGAAATACCAAGGTCATCGTTGCAGCGGCGGGACAGTGTTCGCTCGGTCGTTCCCATGCGGCGCGCCCATTCCGCCAGCGAATGGCGATCGCCGGGATTGGCCTGCAACGCCCTGAGCACAGGCTCCAGCAACGGGTCGTCGGACAGCGGCAGATAGCTTTCTCTGCGCGGGGCAAGGCGAATCTGGTCGACCAGGACTTGCGCCAGCCGCAAATCATCCTCCGTTTCGGGAAGCGAAATATCGCGGGCGGCGAAGTCCGCCAGGATCGCCTTCAACAATGGGCTGATGCTGAGCGTCGAAGGCTCGGCCGGCAGGTCGGCGCAGAGTGCGCGCTCGACATAGACTGTGACATAATGCAGGTCATGCAGGTTCCATGCGCCATGCATCGTGTCGGGCGGTAGCCAGATGGCGTAATGGGGTGGAGACAGATAGCGCACGCCTTCGATGACGAACTCGGCGACGCCCGCAAGGGCATAGTTGAGTTCGCCCCATGGCTGGCTTTTGGCCGGGAAGACCGTGCCGCCCTTGTAATGCTCCGTGCGGAAGGAAACCGGACGCGGCGGATCCCCCTCGATGCGTGGTTCGCGCGCCGCCATCCCCTGCTCCGACATGTCCGCAATCCGCTACCTGTGTCTGAAACTCGCTATATACTGGAAATCAGACAGCCAGTAAAAGCAACATCAACATAACCCCGACCCGGCCGACCATCCGACAGGAGGACGCCATGAGCAGCAACCCGACTTCTTCGACCAACGACACCGCCGCCATCATGACGAGCGCGGCGCTGGCGCCCCTGCTCACCGTCCTTATCTGGTCCGGCAACACCGTCGTCACCAAGGCCGCCGCCGGCGTCATTTCGCCCGGCTCGATCTCCTTTTATCGCTGGCTGCTGGCCTTTCTCATCCTGCTGCCCTTCGTCGGCCCGGCCGCGTGGCGGAACCGCGCGCTTCTCAGCCAATACTGGCTGAAGATCGCCACCCTCGGGGCGCTCGGCATGGTGATCTACCAGAGCCTTGCCTATGAGGCGGCCAAGACCACCTCGGCGGTCAATATGGGTGTGATCGTGGCATTGATGCCGCTGCTGTCGACATTGCTGGCCGGAGTGTTGGCCTGTGAAAGACTGACGGCGACCACACTTGCCGGTGGGGTCATCTCCCTGATCGGCCTGATCTACCTCACCTCGCACGGTGATCCCGCAACCCTGCTGAGCGGCGGCTTCCATATCGGTGACGGCTTGATGATCGTCGCCGTACTCTCAAACTCGCTCTATGGTGTGATGCTGAAGCGCTGGGCGATGCCGCTTCCCATGTGGCAGCAGCTTTTCTGGCAGATCGGCTTTTCGACCATCCTGCTGATCCCGGTCTTCCTGATGGGCGATATCTCACCCATCACGTCAGCCAACCTGCCGCTGATCCTCTATGCGGCCATTCCAACATCGCTGGTGGCGCCTCTTTGCTGGATGATCGGCATTCAGAAGCTGGGCGCGGCGCGAACTTCCCTGCTCATCAACCTCCTGCCGATCGTCGTCGCGGCCCTTGCCTGGGCCGTCCTCGGCGAACAGCTACGCGCCTATCACGCCATCGGCGGCGCACTTGCCCTTATCGGCGTCGGCATCGGCCTTCGCCAGACAAAAGTCGCCAAGGGTGAAGAGGAGCCCGGCGCCGATCAGGCGGCTTGGGAAACCGAAGAGGTTTGACACGACTGCCCTTCGCTTTACGATATCCGGCATGACTGGAATCGCCCAAGCGTGAGGGAAACGAGCGTGCACATGGCCCTGGAACCGGTGTCATCGAGAACGACCATCCAGGAGAGCATTCCGCCGAGATGGGCGAACCCGGCATCGGGCTGCGCGACGGCCATATGTTCACCCCGCGCCTGATAAAGCGTCTCGGCCTTTCAATGGAAACAAGCGCAATCCGCTTTTCTCTGGTACACTACGGTAAGCTCGAAGAGATCGCCCGCTTCGAAAAGGTTCATACCGAGGTCATGGCGCGGCACAGATAAGCCGCGTGTGAGCGGTGGCGGCGCCCGAACAACTCCGCCACCGCAATGCCTCCCCGCCTCAATCCTGGCCGACGCCTTGATGGTGCTCGAAAAGAGATCAAGAGCGAGCAGGCGCAATAGCCCCCGCTATCAATCGAAGGCGGCGCCCGAAAGGTGATTGTTGACCGACGATTTTACCTCGCCGATATCCTTCCAGAGCCCGGCGATGATGATGGGCTCGACATCGGCCATCAGTTCGCGCAGCCAGCCCTCATGGGCCGCTGCCATGGTGGTGAAAATCTCGTCGCCCTTCTTCGTCAGCTTGGCGACGGTCACGCGCCGGTCGCCTCCCGGCGTCACGCGCAGCACCAGACAGTCGGTTTCCAGCCGTTCCACCAGACCCGTGACATTGCCGTTGGTGACCATCGTGCGCTTGGAAAGCTCACCGAGCCGCAAACCGCCGTGCTCGCGATAAAGTTGCGCCATCAGATCGAGCTGCGGTAGCGTTGCGCCGAACTCATTGCGCAGACGGCGGCGGATTTCCCGGGATATCAGCTTTGTGGTCGATAGCATCCGCAACCAGAGCCGCAGCTCCTTCTTGTTGCCCTCCTGGGCTCCCTGGACGATGACTTCCAGATCGACGGTTCCGCTCTCGGATTCTGCCATGATTTCAGCTCTGATCGTGACGTTGCTATCTCATATAGGAAGGGTCTGCGGAGCAATATTTGAAATGTCAAAGGTTTAGCGGTTAAGCCCGGAGGCCATCACTTCGCCAGCATTTCCCCAGCATGAGCGTCCCGAACCGCAATGACGACGGCAGGCTAGGCCGGCTTTTCCTCTGGCGCCCCTTCACCTCCTCTGTTAACCACCGCCCCCATGTAGC
Organism: Rhizobium rhizogenes NBRC 13257; assembly: GCF_000696095.1. GTDB lineage: Bacteria > Pseudomonadota > Alphaproteobacteria > Rhizobiales > Rhizobiaceae > Rhizobium > Rhizobium rhizogenes. Next base: position 164,999 of record NZ_BAYX01000007.1, read on the forward strand.
AGCTCTATGCTCAAAGGTGCCTGCGACGGGTCCGGGTCTTGGCGGAGACTCAGATTCTTGCTCGCGTCATCACTGAAATAGCAAGATCCCACGAGGAGATATCGTTCATGGAGGAACGGTTTTCAGGCGCCGTTTTGCGGCATAACCATAATGGCTCCGAGAAACGCCCGACCATGGGCGAAATTGGGCTCAACCACTTCGCTCCCTATCTGATGAACCGGCTGATAGCCCGCTGGAACAACAACATCTCGGAGGAGCTGCGCGAATACGACATGACGACCACGAAGATGCGCGCGCTCGCCATCCTCAGTGTCTCCTCGTCGATCACCATCAACGAGCTCTCCGTCTTCGCCGTTACCGAGCAATCGACCATGAGCCGAACCCTGGACTCGCTCGAGCAACAGGGCCTCATCCGCCGCCAACCCCGCGCCGAAGACATGCGCGTGCGCGACGTCTCCATCACTGAAGACGGCCGCGCCGCCTTTGAAAAGGTCTGGCCGACCCTATACGATCTGTTCCTGCAGATGTTCGACGGCGTGGAAGAAGCCGAATACCGTGCCTTCATCGCGACGCTGCATAAGGTGCTGAACAATATCAGGAAGCATGCGATCTGAAGGACGAACTCGTACTAGCTGGGCCAACTCGATGACAAAGACAGTGATTCTGGGTCAGGAACACGATCAAAAACTTCGAGACACCGTCATGGACGTTGTGCGTCAACTCGGAGCGTCCGTCATAAGTCGGAACTGGGCAGTCGCTGGCTCGCAAGAAATCGAGACAGTTCTGCTGCAACTGGCTGGGCAAGAAATAACCATTGAGGCAGAAACTTACGCTGGACTTTCCATCACCGGCGACGAGAAAACGATCAAAGAGATCTCGGAGCGCGTAAAGCAAACCACTCACAGCATCCCAAGCTGATCTTCTCCGATCTTTATGGGGCGGCTACAGCGATCAATCTTCGGGAAAATTTGCCGACCATAAAGCACACGCAAAATGCGTACGGTGTCGACTTCGACCGTAAACGCAATCGATACTCGACGCCCGAAACCTATGATCCTGATACCGGGAACAGATCAGCGGCGCAGCCCGATGAAGGCAATGCTCTTCTCGTGGAAGACATCGCCGCCCGCGCCAACGAGATCGACCTGGTGATGATCAACGGCTACGGTTTTCCATCGCACAAAGACGTGCCGATGTTTGCCGCAGAACAGCGCTGAAAGCCGTCACGCCCCCTCACGCAGCCGATGACAGCAGCGTGAACAGTTCCTGCGGCCGGTTGACGCCGCGCAGCGCATAACGGCCGACCGAGACCAGATCGTTGCTCTGATCCGCCGCCAGGGTCTCGACGAAATTCGACGACATCAGAATATTGCGGTCAGCCGAACGGCACATGGAAGCGATGCGGCTGACCTCGTTGACAGCAGGGCCGATGACAGTGAAATCCAGGCGGTCCATGCTGCCGATATTGCCGTAGAAGACATCGCCGATATGCAGGCCGAGATAGACTTCCGTCACCGGTCTGCCCTCGATCTGCCGCTGAGAATTGAGGTCACGCAACCGCTGGCGCAGCAGCGATTCCGCCATCAACGCAGCCGCGCAGGCATCAGCGGCGTCCCTGGCCTTGAAGATCGCCAGTGTACCGTCACCGATCAACTTCAGCACATTGCCGCCAGCTTCGTGGATCGAGGAAATCACCGCATCGGCATAGGCATTCAGCATCGGGATGATTTCATCCGGCTCGGCCGTGTCCGAGATGCGAGTGTAGTTGGCAAGGTCGGAAAACCACAGCGCCGCCGAGATGCGCTCGGCCTTGCCGCGCGTGATCTTGCCCTCGAGAACATGCCGGGCGGCATCCTCACCCAGATAGACCTCGGCAATGGTGCGGGCGATGCGGCTGGTGCCGGTGCATTTGATCGCCAAGGCGAGCGCCGGCGTCAGCTTGCGCAGCACGCGCAGGTCCTCGTCGCAGAAACCCATGGCGGCGGCGGTGGCGAAGTTGGAATAGAAACAATCCATCTCCCCAATCGTGCCGCCCTCTTCAAAGCGGTGCACCATGGCGATGTAGTCCGTGTGACCATCGGCGTGCAGCGTATCAAGACCGTAGAAATCGATCGGATCGCCAAAACCGATCCGTCGGCGCACCTCATCCGTGTCTGTCGTCAACATGTGATGGAAGGAGGTGCGCTGCCAGTTCTCGGCGGCGATCCCCTGATGCGACGGGCCATATTCGAACTCGCGCTCGATCGCCTGGCTGCCGTCCCAGCGGAAGGCACGGCCTTCGTAGACCGGATGCAGCGTGTCCATCAGCGCCATGGCGCGATCGAGATTGAGACCATGCTGGCGGCAGGCCTCGCAGAAGCCCGTCAGGATATCGGCTTCTCCCATGCCCTTGAGGCCGGCCTGCATGAGCCAGCTGGCGATTTCGCCAATGTCCTTCGCGTCCATGGATATCTCCCGACCCTCTAAAGGATTCGCTTTAATACGAAACTTATAGGCTTGGAATGCCAAGCAACACAAAATAGTCCCGACGGACGCAAGTGATCGCCGCTCCTGTGGCACAGAAGCGGCGATTTGACACGCTGGAAGAGTATCGGCGAAGCTTCAGCCCCTTACATGCGGCTTCAGCAGATCCTCCAGCCCGATTCGACGAAAGAGTTCGGCGCGGACGCGATCGGCGACACCATTGACGATTTCCGCGCCATCCTCGGACGGATCGATATGGATGCGGAAGGGACGTGTGCCGAAAGGCATGTTGACGACATCAACAATAGCGACGGCAACAGAAGCAGCATCCGCGTCGGCAGGCTCGAGCGAGGCCAGCCCCTTCAAAGCCTGGTCTGGAACGCCGGCATAGGGACCATCGTCATATTCGGCAGCGCGAGCCTTGTCAGCGGGCGAGCCCGAATGAGCAAAATGGTTGGTACCCTTGGTGAAGGCGCCGGGCACGATGATGGCAGTCTCGATCCCCCAGCGGGTCAGCTCGGACGCATAGGAGACGGCGAGCGAATCCATGGCGGCCTTGGCGGCGAAATAGGGCGAGAGGTAGGGCGGCGTGCCGCCGCGGGTGCTGGACGAGGACACCCAGACGACAAGGCCTTTGCCCTGCTGGCGCAGATGCGGAAGTGCTGCACGGTTGACGCGCTGGGTGCTGAGCACATTGATATCGTAGAGCTCGGCGAACTGTTCCGGCGTGAAGGCCTCGGCTGGGCCGAAGGACATGTGGCCGGCATTGTGGATGATGGTGTCGATGCGGCCTTCCTGCTCGATGACCTTGGCAATACCGGCTTCGACTGAGGCGTCCGAGGCGACGTCGAGTTCGACCGACTTCAGGTCGACGCCGTTCTCCCTGGCGAAGGCGGCGGCTTCAGCGACTTGGGGCGCGTTGCGGCCTTCGGTTTGGCGCATGCCGGCATAGACGGTGTGGCCGGCCTTGGCGAGAGCGCGGGCGGTCAAGGCGCCGAAGCCGCTCGATGCGCCGGTGATGACGATAACTTGCTTGCTCATGATCCTGTTCCTTGTTGGATGATTATGGTGAGGGTGAAGGGTGGTGAGCGGCGGGCAAGGCCCGCCGCCGATCCGGAAACTCAGACCATGCCGCCATTGGCGCGCAACGTCTGGCCGTTGATCCAGGAACCATCGGGGCCGGCGAGGAAGGAGACGGTGGCGGCGATGTCCTCAGGCGTGCCGAGGCGCTCTAGCGGGTTCATCTTGGCCATGCGGTCGATCAGCTCGTCGCTCTTGCCGTTGAGGAAGAGATCGGTGGCGGTCGGGCCGGGCGCGACGGCGTTGACCGTGATCGAGCGGCCGCGCATCTCTTTAGCCATAATGCCGGTCAGCGTTTCGACGGCAGCCTTGGTGGCGGCATAGACGCCATAAGCCTCGAGCTTCAGCCCGACGACGCTGGTCGAGAAGTTGATGATGCGGCCGCCGTCACGCAAGCGCTTGCCGGCTTCGCGCAACGTGTTGAAGGTTCCCTTCAGGTTGATGGCGATCTGACGGTCGAAGTTGGCATCATCGGCATCGGTGATCTTGGCGAGCTGCATGATGCCGGCATTGTTGACGAGGACATCGACACCACCAAAAGCAGCTTCAGCTGCATCGAACATGCGACGCACGGCTTCGGCATCGGAAACATCGGCCTTGGCGGTCAGTGCCTTGCCACCCTTTTCTTCTATTCTGCGGGCCAGTTCCTCGGCGGCGGCTTCACTGCCGGAGTAGTTGACGACGACGGTGAAGCCGTCCTTTGCGAGGCGTTCCGCGATTGCGGCGCCAATGCCGCGAGATGCACCGGTAACGATGGCTACTCTGTTGGAATTGTTGGTCATTGTCTTCATCCTTCATATCTCTGCGCCGTGGCGCGTTTCGATAAAGGGAAGATGCCTCTTTTCAATCGGCGGATAATCATCCATTAATCGGCATCACTATCCGAAATTAGCGAACAAACAAAATGGACAGATTCGATGCCATGCGGGTGTTTTCCCGCGTCGTGGAGCGGCGCAGCTTCACGCTGGCCGCCGAAGACACCGGCCTGCCGCGCTCGACGGTGACCGATGCCGTCAAGCAGCTAGAGGCGCGGCTCGGCGTTCGCCTGCTGCAGCGAACCACACGGCATGTCAGCCCGACGCTCGACGGCGAGGCCTACTACCAGCGCTGTCTGCGCATCCTGTCGGATATTGAAGACGCAGAGGGTGCCTTTGCCGGCGCCAAGCCGAAGGGGCTGTTGCGCGTCGATGTGCATGGGACGCTCGCCCGGCATTTCGTTCTGCCCAACCTGCCCTCCTTCCTCGAAACCTACCCAGAGATCGAGCTTTACATGAGCGAGGGCGACCGTTTCGTCGACCTGATCCGCGAAGGCATCGATTGCGTACTGCGCGTCGGCACGCCGCAAGACAGCGACATGATCGCCCGCCGCGTCGCCATGCTGGAGGAGATCACACTGGCCGCGCCGGCCTATATCGAGCGCTTCGGCATGCCGACGCACCCGGAAGCTCTCGACGGCCACCGCATGGTCGGCTTCCGCTCCTCGGCGACGGGCGGATTGCTGCCGCTGGAATTCACCGTCGACGGCGCGATCCGTAACATCACCTTGCCCGCCACGGTCTCCGTCAACGCCGCCGAGAGCTATTTTTCGGCCGCCAAGCTCGGCCTCGGCCTGATCCAGGTGCCGCGCTATCACGCTGAGGAAGCCCTGAAATCCGGCGAACTGGTTCATGTCCTCAAGGACTTTCCGCCGACCAGGACACCGGTCTCAATGCTCTACCCCCGCAACCGCCAGCTCTCGCCGCGCGTGCGCGTCTTCATCGACTGGCTCGTCCGGGTTTTTGCCCGACAAACTGAGGCTGAAGGCAGTAGTGGATGAATATTTCCCCGAACCGATCAAATAAATGAAACCAGCTCTTTGAATGCGCCGACTGTGCTCCTACGTCGAAGGGGATAGTCTCGCCGGCGCCCGTCCGCGCACGCCGCCATGACCCCTGTGATTTTCTTGAGGGACTGGATCCATGACTGAACAGAAGCAATTGAAGCTCGGGGCCTTCATGCGTCCCGTCAGCCTGCATACCGGCGCATGGCGCTATCCCGGCGCCTACCCGGATGCGAATTTCAATTTCCAGCATATCAAAGGCTTCGCCCAGGAGCTGGAAAAGGCGAAGTTCGATGCCTTCTTCATGGCCGATCACCTTGCCGTGTTGAACATGCCGGTCGAGGCGTTGAAGCGCAGCCATACCGTGACGTCGTTCGAGCCGTTCACGCTGCTCTCCGCACTTGCCGCCGTCACCGAAAGGATCGGGCTCGTTGCCACAGCGTCGACCACCTTCGACCAGCCCTATCACATCGCCCGACGCTTCGCCTCTCTCGACCATATCAGCGGCGGCCGCGCCGGCTGGAATATCGTCACAACCTCCAACCCGGACGCAGCGCTCAATTTCGGCCTCGACGAGCATATGGAACATGGCGAGCGCTATCATCGCGCCCGCGAATTCTACGATGTCGTCACCGGCCTCTGGGACAGCTTTGCCGACGATGCCTTCATCCGCGATGCCGAAAGCGGCATCTTCTTCGATCCGGACAAGATGCATGTGCTTGCGCACAAGGGCGAGGAACTGAGCGTGCGCGGGCCGCTCAACATCGCCCGCCCGCCACAGGGCTGGCCGGTGATCGTTCAGGCCGGGCAATCCGACGTTGGTCGTCAGCTTGCCGCCGAAACGGCGGAAGCGGTTTTCGCCGCTCCACGCAATCTCGCCGATGGCAAGGCGATCTTTACCGACATCAAGGGCCGGATGAAAAAGATCGGCCGCAACCCGGATCATCTGAAGATCCTTCCTGCCGCCTTTATTGTCGTCGGCGATACCGTCGAGGAGGCCAAGGCCAAGCGCGCCAAGCTCGATAGTCTGGTGCACTACGACAGCGCCATCGCCTCCCTGTCGATCTCGCTCGGTCATGACGCTTCCGGCTTCGACCCAGACGGCCCCTTGCCGGCAACGCCGGAAACCAACGCCAGCAAGAGCGGCCGCGAACGCGTCATCGCCTTGGCCGAAGAGGAAAAGTTGACCGTGCGCCAGCTCGCCCAGCGCCTCGGCGGCTATGCCGGCCTCGCCTTCGTTGGCACGCCGCAGACCATCGCCGACGAGATGGAGCAATGGCTGCACGAGGAAGGCTCCGACGGCTTCAACGTCGTCTTCCCCTTCCTGCCGCAGGGCCTGCTCGATGTCACCACCCGCCTCGTTCCAGAACTGCAACGCCGCAGCATCTTCCGCCGCGACTACGAAGGCACGACTTTACGCGAACATCTCGGCCTGCCGCGCCCAGACAATCGCTTCTTCCCATCGCTTTCCGAAGCGGCGCAATAAGAGACAACCGATGAGCCATATCACGCCGATCGACTACGAGACCGCCTCCGACGCCGTCCGCGCCGAGCATGACCGCGAGGTCGCGCTGCGCGGCCGCATGACCAACATGAAGCGCACCCTGCTGCATTCGCCGGTGGCACATCGCATCTATGCCGAATGGTTCTCGTTGCGCGAAGAGCTACGTCCGGCGCTGGACGACCGCGCCGTCTGGCTCTTCTGCCAGGCCATTTCGCTGGAAAGCCGAGCGATCATTCCCGTCGGCTTCTTCCGGCGAGCGCTGATCAATGCCGGCCTGACGCCGGAGACGATCATACCAACCGAAGACGAAGCCCTGCTAATCGATTTCGGCAAGGCCATCGTCAAGGATTCCAACGCTATACCGGAGGAGCTCTGGGAGCGGTTGAAGGCGCGCTATGACGAACCGACACTCGTCAACCTCGTCGCTTTCGCCGGCATGATGATCGCCACGGCGGTCTATACCAATGTGGTGAAGGTGGATATCGATCCGGAGCTTGGGGCATATCTGGGTGGGTTTGAACTGCCGCCTACACCTTCTCCCCTCGGGGAGAAGGTGTAATTTGCTCACCCCGAAATCACCGTCTCAAACTTCGGATTGCCACGGATCGTATTGCTGACCGTGCAGATCTCATCCTCGGCGGCGTGCGCGATCGCATTGCGGATCTCATCGCCGAAATCGCCCTTGATGGTGAAGGCGATGTTGAATTTTTCGACGCGCGACAGCCCTTCCGTCGCCTTCTCGCCAGTCACGACGGCGGTGACTTCGGTCAGCTTGTCGAGCACGCCGAGGCTGCTTGCGGCCATGCGGGCGCTGAGCACGAGGCAGGCCGACAGCGAGGAATAAAGCAGGTCGAGCGGGTTGAACCCCGGCTGCGATGGCGAGGTGACGATGTCGATCTCGCCGCCGGTGACCGAGGTCACATGCGGAAAGCCGGTGCGGCCGACGGTGGCGGTGGCGCCCGTCTGTCTGGTCTTCACTCTCAATTCCGCCATGTCGAAAATCCCTCAAATTAAAAGGTTGAAACTGTTGTTTGAAACATAGGGATTCACCTTGCCGGACACAATCGGCCATCTCCACCCTTGCGCGCCGACGCCAGTTGAGCCACCAAATGGTTACGAGCTCATCGCAGACAGGCAGAATTCCGATATGACCGTTTCCGATCCCCGCGCCTTCCTCACCTCCCTCTTTGACGCAGCCGTCCGCGCCGCCGATCCAATGACCGGCATTCGCGCGCACCTGCCTGCAAAGCCGAAAGGGCGCACCATCGTCATCGGCGCCGGCAAGGGATCGGCGCAGATGGCGGCCGCGTTGGAGCAATGCTGGGACGGCTCGCTGGAAGGGCTGGTGGTGACCCGCTACGGCTTTGCCGCCCCCTGCCGCCACATCGAGATCATCGAAGCCGCCCACCCCGTTCCCGACGAGGCCGGCCTTGTCGCCTCCGGGCGGTTGCTGAAGCTGGTGGAGGGCCTGACGGAGGATGATCTGGTGATCGCGCTGATCTCCGGCGGCGGCTCGGCACTGCTGCCGTCGCCTGCAGGTGGTCTGACCCTTGCTGACGAGATCGCCGTCAACAAGGCGCTGCTCGCCTCCGGCGCGCCGATTTCGGTGATGAACGTCATCCGCAAGCATCTGTCGACCATCAAGGGTGGCCGTCTGGCCACTGCGGCCTATCCGGCCAAGGTCGTTTCGCTGGTGGTCTCCGACATTCCGGGCGACGATCCGGCGCTCGTCGCCTCTGGCCCGACCGTGCCGGGAGCCGGCACCCGCGCTGAAGCACTGGACCTCATCCGCCTCTACCGTATCGACCTGCCCGCCGCCGTCCTCGCGCATATCGAAAAGCCGGAGGCCGATGCGCCACGGCCGGGCGATCTGCGCTTTGCCCGCAACGAAGTGCATCTTATCGCCTCGGCCGGCGTCTCGCTGGAGGCTGCCGCCCACGTCGCGCGCAACGCCGGCATCGAGGCCGCCATCCTTTCGGATGCGATTGAGGGCGAGGCCCGCGAAGCGGCGCACATGCATGCCGCCCTCGCTCGTGAGATCCTGCATCGCAACCGGCCCTTCGCCAAACCGATCGTGCTGCTCTCCGGTGGAGAGACGACGGTGACCCTGACAGGCAAGGGCAAGGGTGGGCGAAACTCCGAATTCCTGCTGTCCTTGGCGATCGACATCGACGGCCATACTGGCATTCATGCCATGGCGGCGGATACGGATGGTATCGACGGCAGCGAGGACAATGCCGGCGCCTTTACCGATGCCAGCACGGTGGCGCGCTTGCGCAAGGCCGGGCTGGTGCCCGCCGAAATGCTCAGAAACAACGATGCCTGGACGGCGTTCAACACGATCGGCGATCTCTTCGTCCCCGGCCCAACCGGCACGAACGTCAATGATATCAGAGCTATTCTGATCGCCTGACGTCAGGATTGAACGAGATCGGCGGTTTGCGCGCAATCCTCGCAGCGCCAATAGGCCGGCGCCGTCGATATCCATCGAAAGAAATGCCGGCGGCAATGCGCGCATTCGATTTCGACGACATGCGTCTTTTCGGCAACGACGACGGGCCTGGGTTTATTCTTGCGTTCGTTCTTCCACTGCTCAAGTTTCGTGACGGCCATCGTTACTCTCCACGCAATACTTCGGCCTCGATATACACACACCTAAAGTAGACTGCTCTGATGAATAAAATATTGCGAGTGAGGAAAGCGCCTGTCTCCTACATTTTGCGGCGGCATTAATACGAAAGCGCGATCGCGCGATTTGCATTTAATACTCGGCGGTTTCAAAGGTCGACAATGGCTCCGAGTATCGCGGCCGGAAGGCCGCCTTTTGCCGAGCCGTTCCTACGCCGGCGGCCGCACAGACCGGTGCATTGACCCGGTCGGAAATCGCCTCCGTCATACTGGACACCCTGTCCGCGATGCGCTCCTTTATCCCGATAACAAACTCCAAGAGGGACCATCATGCGCCATTACCGCCAGCGGGCGATATCCTCGGCAACCATCCTTGCCTTCGGGCTTTTCTCCATCACCACAGTTCAAGCCGCTGCACCGCAGCCGGTCGAAGCGGAGCATGGGATGGTGGTGACCGCCCAGCATCTGGCGACCGATATCGGCGTCGAGGTACTGAAGAGTGGCGGCAATGCCGTCGATGCGGCAGTTGCGGTCGGCTATGCGCTTGCCGTGGTCTATCCGACCGCCGGCAATATCGGCGGCGGCGGCTTCATGACCATTCGACTGAAGGACGGCAAGACGGCCTTCCTCGATTTCCGCGAACGCGCGCCGCAGGCTTCGACCAAGACCATGTACCTCGATGACAAGGGCAACGTCGTCAAGGGCGCCAGCACGGACGGCTATCTCGCCGTCGGCGTCCCCGGCTCCGTCATGGGCTTCGAGACTGCCCGCGAGAAATACGGCACGAAAACCCGCCAAGAGCTGATGGCGCCGGCGATCCGCTACGCCAAGGAAGGATTCACGCTCAACCAGGCCGATGCCGCCGAGCTGAATGAGGGCAAGAAATGGCTGTCGCGCGATCCGGCAACCACCGCGATCTTCACCAAGCCGAACGGCGCTCCCTTCTCGACGGGCGACCGGTTCACCCAGCCGGACCTCGGCGCGGCGCTGTCAAGCATTTCGGAACAGGGGCCGGATGGCTTTTACAAGGGGCCGACCGCCGATGCCATCGTCAAGGCCAGCCAGGACAAGGGCGGCATCTTGGCGAAGGTTGACTTCGAGCAGTACAAGGTTCGGGAACTCGATCCGGTGAAGTGCAATTACCGCGGCTACGAGATCATCTCCTCGCCGCCACCCTCCTCCGGCGGCGTGATCATCTGCGAAATCCTCAATGTGCTGGAAGGCTATCCGCTTTCCTATACAGGCTATGCCTCGGCCGACACCGTGCACCTGATGACCGAGGCCATGCGCCACGCCTATGTCGACCGCAACTCCACGCTGGGAGACCCCGATTTCGTCGACAATCCCGTCAGCAAGCTGCTGGACAAGGACTATGCCAGAAAGATCCGCGACAGCATCGACCCTTATCGCGCCGGCGTCTCCAAGGATCTGATGCCGAAGGGTCTCGGCGAAAGCCATGAGACCACGCATTATTCGATCATCGACAATGACGGCAATGCGGTGGCTGTCACCTACACGCTGAACGGCTCCTTCGGCGCCGGCGTGGTTGCGCCCGGTACCGGCATCCTCCTCAACAACGAGATGGACGACTTTACCTCGAAGCCCGGCGTACCGAACCTCTACGGCCTGGTACAGGGCGAGGCCAACGCCATCCAACCAAAGAAGACGCCGCTCTCCTCCATGAGCCCGACCATCGTCGCCAAGGATGGCAAGCCCTTCATGGTGATCGGCAGTCCCGGCGGTTCGCGCATCATCACCATCACGCTCGAAGCGATCATCAACGTCATCGATTTCGGCATGAACATCCAGCAGGCGATCGACGCGCCGCGCATCCATCATCAATGGCTGCCGGATAAAATCTATACCGAGCCCTATGCGCTCTCGCCAGATACGATCAAGCTGCTGAGCGGCATGGGCTATAATGTCCAGATCGGCGGCGACTGGCCGGTCTGGGGTCAGGCGGCAGGCATCCTCGTCGGCGGCAAGAGCCTCAGCGATATCGCCAAGGGCGGCGGTGCCCGCTACAACGGCGCGATGGACAGCCGTGCCGGCTCGGGCCTCGCCGGCGGCTACTGACCCCCTCAGTTAATCCTGCCGGCGATGGCTTCGATAGCGGAGCGCATTTCCGGCAGGAAACCACCGATGAAAACACACCATCTTACACGGGAAAACAGGCCGTGATCGGCGCAACCACGCTCGATCACGGCCTTCTGTTCATCTGGCATTCATCGGCTGTGGCATTCCTGCCCACCTGCGTCACTTTTTCCATTTCGATCAATAAGATTTGCGATTTCTGATATAGTCATCGCGCGTAAGCGGGAGTATACAACCCGCATTCCAATCGGCCTTTGCGCTGTTGTCAGACTTGCGGTTCTGTCTTTGGACCCCTCCGCACCATCGAGAGCGATCCCCGACAATGTCGGATCAGATTTTCCAGGCCGCCCCAACCCGGCGGGCCGCACCGAATTTTCGTGTAGTAGCGCTTATCGTCGCAAGCGCCATGTTCATGGAGCAGCTTGACGCAACCGTGCTCACCACGGCCCTGCCGACCATGGCGAGGGACTTCGGCGTTAGTGCACCGGCGATGAGCATCGCGCTCACCTCCTATCTGCTTAGCCTTGCGATCTTCATTCCGGCCAGCGGCGCCATTGCCGACCGCTTCGGCTCGCGCACCGTCTTCCGAACGGCGATTGCCATTTTCGTCGTCGGCTCGATCCTCTGCGCCCAGGCGCCGAACCTGTTTCTCCTCGTCATCGCCCGTCTGATACAGGGCCTCGGCGGCGCCATGATGCTTCCAGTCGGCCGCCTGGTGCTGATGCGCAGCGTTGCGCGCAAGGATATGGTGAACGCCATGTCCTGGCTGCTCATTCCGGCACTTGTCGGCCCGATCCTCGGCCCGCCGGTCGGCGGCCTGTTCGTCACCTATCTCGACTGGCGCTGGATCTTCTACATCAACGTGCCAATCGGCATCATCGGTTTCATCCTGGTATCGATGTTCATCGAGGAGGTGAAGGGTCCGAGGAATGGTCGTTTCGACCTCTCGGGCTTTATCCTCTCAGGCATATCGCTCGGTTCGCTGCTGTTCGGCTTCGAAATGTCGAGCCGCGAGGGCGAAGGCTACATGGCCATTTTCCTGATCGCGATTGGCCTGCTGTTCGGTATCGCTTACCTGCGCCATGCCCGCAAGCACCCCTCGCCGATCATGGATTTCTCGCTGATGAAGGTACCGACCTTCCGCACGTCCGTCATCGCCGGCTCGCTGACCCGCATCAGCCAGGGCGCGCATCCGTTCCTTATTCCCTTGATGCTGCAGCTTGGCTTCGGCATGTCGGCTGCCGCCGCCGGCCAGATCGCGATTGCAACCGCGCTCGGCTCGATGGCGATGAAGCCGTTGCAGGTCAGGATCCTGCGCACGCTCGGCTTCCGCACTGCCTTGCTGATCTTCGGCGTGATCGGCACGCTCGGCTATGGGCTTTGCTCGATCTTCCAGCCCGACTGGCCCCTGCCGGTGATTTTCGCGATCCTGTTCTTCTGCGGCTTCTTCATGTCGTTCCAGTTCACCGCCTACAACACCATCGCCTATGACGAGATCGAACGCGACCAGATGAGCTCGGCGACGAGCTTCTACTCGACGTTCCAGCAGTTGATGCTGTCGCTCGGTATCTGCATCGCCGCCCTTGCCCTGCATGGTTCGACGCAGCTGCGCGGACACGCGACCGCCGAAATGAGCGACTTCTCCGTCGCCTTCATCGTCGTCACCGCAATCGCGCTTCTCGCCGGGATCTGGAATGCCCAATTCTCGCGCACGGCCGGCTCCGAAATCAGCGGTCACCGCAAGAAGGCGCCCGAGGATATGCTCAACGGGCACTGAGAGCCGTAAGTGCCAAAATTGTGTCCCGCCCGAAGAGGACGGGGATTTGCGATGGCCCAGCGTATGAAGGGTTCATGCTTCGTTGCTGTCATCGATCTCCGCACATTGAGTCTTATAGTCCGCAGACTCCTCCCTCGCGGCGACGAGCCATTCCTCAAAGTCGTTGTAGCTCAGGTTGTCCCACGGTCCCTTTTTCGGGTTGCTGTAGTCGTAGATTCGAACGCGAGGACTGTCACTGATGTCGCTTCCGTCAAATAGCGCCAAAGTCACATAGCCGTCGTTGTGCAGCCCGGTCTCATCGCAGATGATCGCAAACGGAACGAGGGGGCCTTCCTTGAATTTCTCGAGCATCGCGCCGTAATAGGACAGAGACTGTGGCATGTTATCGGCCAACCAAGTCCATGGCTCGATATCGGGCCTAGAATTGCTTTCCACCAGCTGTCTGTAGGTTTCGGGAAATCTAAAGCCGTCTGGCAGAATCGGCGATTCAAACAAGAATTTTTTCACTCTGATCGTCCGGTTATTTTGGGGTACCTTTAGCCCGCTATTTCAGCCAGTCTGAGCCCGTTTTAATATCGCCCACAGCTACAATATAGCGTCCCCGGAACATACCGCCATGCCATGGCAGAAAATGAAGCCGCTTCCGTCCACTACAGTATTTTTATGTGCAGAATGCTTCACGAAGACATTTCCGGCAAGAAGAATGCCCGCAATGCCCATACCGCAAGCGGATTCGGCACCATCATTCGCCTTGATCCACATCTCAGCTAAGAGCTGGCTCTTAGGCCAGGGCTTTTCGTTTCACAGCTTGCCTGAATCAAGACAACAAAAAAGGCCGGGCTAACCCGACCTCTTCCTTCATCGCCTCAACGATCTATGCCAGTACATCCGTGGTCAAAGACCGGAGGCAGATGCTTACAGAGATTCCAGCTGATCAGCCGACATCTTGCCCGAACGCTTGTCCTTGACAAGCTCGTAGGAAATCTTCTGGCCGTCACGGAGGCTGCTCATTCCAGCGCGTTCAACAGCGGAAATGTGCACGAAAACGTCCGTTGCGCCGTCGTCAGGCTGAATGAAACCAAAACCCTTGGCGGCATTGAACCACTTTACAGTACCTGTGCTCATAACGATGACCTTTCAATCACTCATATAAAGATCGCATTCCAGGCAACCGCCCGGGTGCAGTAGACCGATTTTGAGAGGAAGTTCGTCAGTGTCGCGCAGAGTGCGTCGAGGCAAAGTTCATTCAGCAATATCGATGCACGGCTTATAACGGAGGATCTAATCCTCCACAAGGAAAAACATATAAAACACCGAAAACGACCAAATATTTCATAAAAATCAGCCCGTGCGACATAAAATCATCACGTCTTGAGAGCCAAGATTCGCTAGTCGTTTTCTAGATATCTTCCTGATTCTCGGGTCGATTTCCGCAAGATTTATCGGAGTTTTTCTTTCCGTTTCGCCGGTTTTAACGGCAAGTTCTCGCCTTATTTCTTAGGAAACGGCAGAATTATATCGCCAATACGGACGTCATCCGATACAGGATGGGATTTCTCGCCTTGCGAGCGCGGAAACGACCCCGCGCAAGTCGGCAAGCACCGCCAACGCCGACACGAACCCTGGAGGCCAACATGGCGCCCAACAAAGACAACCTATTCGGATCCAAAAAGCAGGCATCCCTAGTCAAGGCCAGCCAGCTCGACTCCACCGTCAGGGATATCCTGGCCAGCGAGCAGACGAGCCGCGAGAAGAAGACGGCACGCCTGCGGGAGCTTCGCCTGCAGCAGGAAGCACTGCTACCGCCAGAGGAACCGAAGACAAAAGCCAAGAAGAAGACCGCCAAGACATCCGGATAGGCAAGACCGAATCCGATCTGTGACGTCGCGACGGACGTTACGTGTTTGGTGAACACTGTCTCCATGGACTGCGCATTGAATTGACGGCGGCTTCCGCCCTAAATAGCGACCAATTGCACAATCCGTTCTGGAGCATCCCATGGTCGCCGGCATTCACCACATCACGCTGATCACCCGCAAGGTACAGGCGAATGTCGATTTCTATGCAGGCTTTCTCGGCCTGCGGCTCGTCAAGCGCACCGGCGGCTTCGAGGATGCGACGCAACTGCATCTCCTCTACGGCGATGCCAAGGGATCGCCGGGATCGCTGATCACTTTCCTCGTCTGGGAAGACGGTGCCCCCGGCCGCGCCGGCGTCGGTCAGGTCGGCGAAATCTCGCTTGCCATCGACCCGATGAGCATCGGCTTCTGGTTGACGCGCGCGCTGAGCGCCGGCCTCAAGCCGGAAGGCCCCTCCGAGGAATTCGGCGAACCTGTCCTGCGCCTGAAGGATCCCGACGGCGTCATCGTCAAGCTGGTCGGCGCGGCAGAGCTGCCATCGGCCGCCCCCTGGGCCAGCGACAAAATCCCGCCCGAACACGCCATCCGGCGCATTCGCGGCGCAACGCTGTTCAGCGAGACGCCCGAACAGACGCAAAGCCTCCTGGTCAAACACTTCGGCTACCGGCCGCAGGTGGTCAACGGCGCGATCAGCCGCCTCGTCGCCGAGCCTGGTGATATCCTCGACATCCGTGATGCCAGCGGCTTCTGGGCAAGCGCGCCGGGAACGGGAACGATCGACCATGTGGCCTTTCGCGCCGCCAACGATGCTGAATTGCAGGCAGTGCACGACGGGCTGCAGGCGCTCAACTCCTCGCCGACGGTAACGCATGACCGGAAATATTTCCGCTCGCTCTATGTCCGCGAGCCCGGCGGCATCCTGTTCGAGCTTGCCACGGATGCGCCGGGGCCGCTGGTGGATGAGGACGAGGCGACGCTCGGCACGCGCCTGTTTGCGCCCGACGACAATCCGGAGCGACTGGCGGAGCTGAATGTCATCCTGCCGCAATTCTCAATGCCCGGTGAGCCGCGCGTCATCTATCGCGACCTGCCCTTCATCCATCGCTTCTTCACGCCGCCAGAGCCGAACGGAAACACCTTCATCCTGCTGCATGGCTCCGGCGCCAGCGAGACGACAATGCTACCGATCGCCCACAAGGTCGATGCACAGGCGACCTTGCTCGGCGTACGCGGCCGGGCGCTGGAGGAAGGCTCACCGCGCTGGTATCGCCGCATCACGCCCTTCTCCTTCGACCAAGCGGATATTGCCAGAGAGGCGGAAGCCTTCGCCGCCTTCATCGACGGTGCGATTCATGCCTATGGCCTCGACCCGGAGCGCATCGTCTATATCGGCTATTCGAACGGCGCCAACCTGCTCAACGCCATGCTGTCGCTGCAACCGCACGTCATCCGCCGCGCTGTGCTGCTGCGCTCCATGGCCGTACTCACCGACCCACCGCCAGCCGACATGTCGGGCGCCGACGTGCTGATCATTGCCGGTGAGAAGGACATGTACGGTCCATACTCCCAACCCCTCGCCGAACGCCTGCGGACCGGCGGCGCAACGGTGAACCTGCAAACCATCCCCTATGGCCATGAACTGGCCGACGCCGACGTGCCGCTCATCCAGGCCTGGTTGAAGCGCGCGAACTGAGCGCTTCAACGGTGGCAACAGGAACATGTGCCTTCCTGCATCGGATAAGGATTACTTCGAAAGCTGCGATAGGAAGAAATCGGCGGCGCCCTGATGAGCCGCCGCCGCTTGCGGACCCGATTTCAGGAAGAAATTATGCGCGCCGCCCTGATAGACATTCAGGCTGACTGATCCGCCGAGACCCTGTGCCATCCGCTGCAATTGCCGCGCGGTTGCGACGGGAAAGACTCGATCGGCGCTTCCCCAGACCATGTAGAGTGGCGGCAAGGAGCGTACCAGCTGCGAGTAGCCATCCGGAAAGCCGCCGTCGACCAGCACCAGCGCGCCAAAATCGCGCCTGTCAGCCGAAGCAGCGGCGGCCGCCTGCGCTCCCAAGGATATGCCAAGCACGCCAACCTTGCCGGCATAGCGTGGCTGATTGTTGAGATAGGAAACCACACCGCGAACCATCGCGATCCAGTCCTGCCACCGCGTCGCATAATAGGCAATGCGAACGGGTGCACTGCCGGTGCGGGCAATGGCCAGCTGATCGGTCGGTGAGAGCAGATGGACGAGATAGGCATCAAGACCGGCAGCATTGAAGCTCCGCCCGAGTTCATCATAGGCGGGCGGAGCAAAGCCATGGCTGCCGCTCAGGATGATCACAGCCGGACGCGCGGCACCTGAACTGCTCGCGAAGGCCTCGACCAGAACATTGCCGCCGGGTGTCGCCACGTTGAACTGGCTGCGGCCGGCGGCTTCGGCCTTTCCGCATGCGAGGAATAGCAAGAACGTCAAGACGACGGCAAAAGTGGCTCGCATGCACCAATACTCCGACAAAGGTGCGCGGATATTGCACAGCTTCTACCGCTGAATAAAGGGCGGCGGATGACCGATACCAACCGAACGCAGAGATCACCCCTTGAACGTATACTCCACGATCGATTCCGGCTTCATCTCGATCGAGAAGCCCGGCAGGCTTGGCGGCATATAGGCGGCGTCGCGGATCACGCAGGGGTCGATGAAATGTTCGTGCAGGTGGTCGACATATTCGATCACGCGGCCGTCCTTGGTGCCGGAGACGGCGATATAGTCGATCATCGACAGGTGCTGCACATATTCGCAAAGCCCGACACCACCAGCATGCGGCCAGACCGGCAGGCCGTATTTCGCGGCGACCAGAAGCACGGCCAGAACTTCGTTCAGTCCGCCCATGCGGCAGGAATCGATCTGCACGATGTCGATCGCACCTTCGGCAATGAACTGCTTGAACATGATGCGGTTCTGGCACATCTCGCCGGTCGCGACCTTCACCGGACCGATCGCCTGACGGATCTTGCGGTGGCCGGCGACATCGTCGGGGCTGGTCGGCTCCTCGATGAAGAAGGGTTTGGCGAAGGCGAGCTTGTTGACCCAGTCGATCGCTTGCCCGACTTCCCAGACCTGGTTGGCGTCGATCATCAGGTAGCGATCGGGGCCGATCACTTCGCGGGCGATGGTGAGGCGGCGGATATCGTCCTCGAGATCGCGGCCGACCTTCATCTTCACATGGTTGAAGCCGGCATCGATCGCCTCCTGGCATAGGCGGCGCAGCTTGGCATCCTCATAACCGAGCCAGCCGGCCGAGGTCGTGTAGCAGGCATAGCCCTCGCGCTCGAGGGTGGCGATGCGCTCGGCCTTACCGGCCTCGGCTTTTTTCAGGATAGCCACAGCCTCGTCGCGGGTGAGCACATCCGTCAGGTAGCGATAGTCGACAATATCGGCGATCTGCTCCGCATCCATCTCAGCCACCAACCGCCAGACCGGCTTGCCGGCTTCCTTGGCAAGCAGATCCCAGACGGCATTGACGACGGCGCCGGTGGCCAAATGCATCGCGCCCTTCTCCGGACCGATCCAGCGGAGCTGACTGTCGCTGGTCAGGTGCCGCCAGTATTTGCCGGGATTGTCCAGCACGGTCGCAAGCTCGGTGCCAACCACCAGATGCCGCATCGCCTCGATCGCCATGCAGCAGATGTCATTGCCGCGACCGATGGTGAAGGTTAGGCCGTGGCCCGCGAGCCCAGGCTTGTCGGTGTCGAGAATGACGTAGGCGGCGGAATAATCCGGATCCGGGTTCATCGCATCCGAGCCGTCGAGACTCTGCGACGTGGGGAAGCGCAGGTCGAATACGCGGAGATTGGTGATGCGTGTCATGGGAAACTCCTTCTAAATCTCTCGGGCGATCCCTCGGTCGTCAACCGAGATCGAATTCCTCCCAGATCGCCGCATTATGCTCGCCGACCTCGGGGGCCGCACGCTCGAATTTCGGTCTCTGTCCATCGATCCGGATGGGAGAACGCGTCGTCGCCAGGGAAACGCCATCGCCGCGCCCAACTGTCTGCAACATATCTAGCACTCCGAACCCTTCGCTCTGCAACAGCTCCGGCCAGTCCAGCACTTTGGCGCACCAGATATCCGCCGGCTCCAGGACGGACAGCCATTCATCGACCGTGCCGGTAGCAATGCGCGCCGCAATCAGCGCCTTGATCTCGTCACGCGCCATGAACCAGCTTTTAGGATCGTCGCGATAGGGCGCAAGTTCGTCCATGCCGAGCAGGTCGGCAAGTTTCGAAATCGGCGTCATGGCAATGGCAAGATAGCCGTCGCTGGCCGGATAGACGCCGTAGGGTGCCGAGAGATAGGCGTGGGCGCTGCGAAAATCGGAGCGCTGCGGCAGTTTATTGCCGCTGTTCATGTGGACGGTCAGAACCTCCACCTGCAGATCGACCAGCGCCTCCAGCAGGCTCGTCTCTACCAGCCCGCCCTTGCCGGTAATGCCGCGACGCACCAGTGCCGCCAGAATACCCTGCGCCGCGGCAGCCCCCGCCAACATATCGCCGATCGCCAGACCGAACGGCACCGGCCCCTGCCCTTCATCGCCGTTCAGCCACATGACACCGGAGCGCGATTGTGCCAGCAGATCCTGCCCGGGGCGGGAGACCCAGGGACCCTCCTCGCCATAGCCGCTGATCGAGCAATAGACGAGCCGCGGGTTGATCTTGCTCGCGGTCTCGTAACCCAACCCAAGCCGCTCGATTACACCCGGCCGAAAGTTCTGCACCAGGACATCGGCCTGCGAGAGCAACCGGCGCAGCGCCTGCATGTCGCGCTCGCTCTTGAGGTCGATCGCCAGGCTTTCCTTCGAACGGTTGATGGCATGGAAGATGGTCGAATCGCCGCTCTCATTGTCGCTGAGATAAAGCCGGCGGGAGAGATCGCCGCCTTCCGGCCGCTCGATCTTGATGACCCTGGCGCCGAGATCCATCAGTCTGAGGGTGCAATAGGGTCCGGACAGGAACTGGCTCATATCCACGACCAGCAGGCCGGCCAGCGGCAATTCCTTTTCCACCACCATCGCTATTCCCGCTTCCCCGACATCGCTCCCGGCAGGCCGCACACCCAGATCGATCGGCACAATCGCCAGCCGAATCCCTGCGTCCGCAGCCTCTAATTTTCTTATGTAAATAGTATTTTCACATATGGATAAATTTTGCAAACAAAAAGAGGCGACATAATCGACCCCCCACTCGACCCAGACCGCCCGAAAATGCGTTATAGCTTTCACAGCAACGCGAATTGTTGAGAGGAGATTTGAGATGACGACAGTCAAATTGCTGAATGATGCGGAGGCCGAGGCGATCCCGGCGGTCAAGGCCGTGTTCGACGACATCCGCACCGTCAGAAAATCCGATTTCATCAATAATTTCTGGCGTGGCCTTGCCAATGATCCCACACTTCTGAAGCGCACCTGGAAAGGGCTGAAGGCAGTGATGATGGCCGAAGGAGCGCTTGATCCGCTGGTGCGCGAGATGATTTATATTGCCGTATCCACGGCCAACGGCTGCACTTACTGCGTCCACTCGCATACCGCAGCCGCCAGGGCAAAGGGCATGACGGACGCGCAACATGGCGAATTGCTGGCTGTCATCGGCCTTGCCGGACAAACCAACCATCTGGTGACGGCGATGCAGATCCCTGTCGATCCGGAATTCGACGTCAGCCGCGGCTGATATCGCAAAAAGAAAGCCCGCCGGACATCAGCCGGCGGGCTCTTCGATAGATCACATGCTGTGCTTAGCGATCCGACTTTTCCGTCGCTTGCCCCTTTACAGCAACGGCGACGACATCGACACCATTGCTGACGGCCAGGAGCCGTTTGCGGACGAGAACGCCCATCACCCGGGCAGCCGTCGAAAAGGTCATCGTGTCCAGCGGACCTTCGCCTGCCCAAGGCTTGGTCAGGCGTTCGGTGACCGCCGAAACGATATTGTTCGGCACGATGTCCGTGCATTCGCGCATGGCTTCAAAAACGACGCTGACGGGGAAAATCCTCCCGTCGAACGTTACGATAGGTTCAGTGACCTCCGCGTCCCATTCCTCGAATGCATAGAGCGCTTCCCGGAAGAGCTGCTGCAAGGTAATGGGGGCATGACCCTCATGAAGGGGCGGCAAGGCATTCGACATGTCTGTCTCCTTTCAAGTGGAAGTCCGGCGCATAATGTAGAAACTAATCGGCCTCCCCCGAGGCCCACGCGCTGCTTCTGGGTTTGGCGCACCCCGAAACATTGGATCGGACAGCGGCGCGGCAAACCATCTTCTGTAACCGGCGCAACGCGGGAGCACACGAAATGTTCCCACCGGTCACTTAACTTGATCAAGTCTATAGATTAATCTCGACTTGAAAAGCCTCTTTCGGAATTTTCTGTAATTATCTATATTTTTGAATGGCTTCGTCGTAGACTGAAATCAGACTTCGCCTTCGGGAGAGATGCGAATCTCCTCCAGGTAGTGAAAGGACCGTCATGAGCAACGACCACGGACATGATCACGACCACCCTCATTCCGACCACTGGCGCGACAATGGCGTGAAGGTCATTCCGGGCAATTCGCTCGATCCGAACACGGCGCAGACGCCGGGCATGAATCGCGCGACCGCCATCAGCAATGCCCGCGCCGGCGCCGAGAAGATCTGGGCCGGAACGGTGACGATCCACGCCAACGCCAAGACCGGCGCCCATCATCACGGCGATCTCGAAAGCATCATCTATGTCGTCAAGGGCAAGGCTCGGATGCGCTGGGGTGATAACCTCGAATTCGTTGCCGAAGCCGGTCCCGGCGATTTCATCTTCGTGCCGCCCTATGTGCCACATCAGGAGATCAATGCCAGCCGCGACGAAACGCTGGAATGCGTGCTAGTTCGCTCCGGTCAGGAACCCGTCGTGGTCAACCTCGATATCGAACCGGTGGAAAAGCCGGAGGAAGTGCTCTGGATAGATCCAATCCATCGCTGATATGCACAATTCGCATGCAATCAGATTCCTCGATGCACAATAATACATCATATCCATAGAAAATTAGTTCTCTATCTGGCATGGCTCAAAAAGAGTTTTTCAGAAGTGCGGTACACAACAAATGTTCCTGCTTCGCGTGATCGGCGGCCGTCTGAAATGATTGAGGCTGTCAACGAGACAATGGCGTCTCAATCACATGGAACAGGATTTCCCATGACGAAAAAGTCTTCTCAGGGTCTCGAGACGCTGCGCTTCACCCGCCGGACCGGCCTTGCAGCTCTCATTGTCGCCGTTGTTGGCTTGACGGTCGCCACCCCCTCCTTTGCCGCCGACAAGACGATCAAGGTCGGCATCATCAGTGGTGAAGACGAAGACGTCTGGCGCGTGGTCACCACGGAGGCCGCCAAGAAGGGACTGAAGATCGAAACAGTCGTCTTCAACGACTATACACAGCCAAACGAAGCCCTTGAGCGCGGCGAAGTCGACGCCAACGCCTTCCAGCACCAGCCCTATCTCGACAACCAGATCAAACAGCACGGCTATCACATCGTCCGTGTCGGCTATACCGGCGTCTGGCCGATCGGCCTCTATACCAAGAAATACAAGACCGTCGCCGAGCTGCCGAAGGGCGCCGTCATCGGCGTGCCGAACGATCCGTCCAATGAAGGCCGTGCGCTCCGCGTGCTGCAGAACGAGGGCGTCATCAAGCTCAAGGACGGCACCGGCATTCTCGCCACCATCGCCGACATCGTCGGGAACCCCAAGAATGTCGAAATCAAGGAACTTGACGCCGGCATCGTCGGCCGCTCGATCGAAGACCTCGACGCCGCCGTCGTCAACACCGACTGGGCACTGAAGAGCGGGCTTTCGCCAAAGGACCGCATCGCGCAGGAGCCGATCGACGGCAACCCCTACCGCAACTTCATCGCCGTCAAGCAGGGCAACGAGAACGAAGCCTGGGTAAAGACGCTGGTCTCCGCCTACCAGAACGATACCGTCAAGGCCGAATTCGAAAAGGTCTACAAGGGCACGGGTCTCAGCGCCTACTAACAGCAATTCAGCGCCGGGGGCTGCGCTGAAAACCAAGGCGGCCTGGGCATTTTGCTCGAGCCGCCTTCGGTGTTTTCAGCAGATCGGCACCCGACGACACAAGCCGAGAGAAGATTGACATGAATTCCTTCGTTTCCGCCACTGCCATCGAGGGGCATGCGCCGCCCGGCTCACCGGGCAATGACGAGATCATTCGCCTCGTCGATGTCCGCCGCCGGTTCGGCACGACGCCGGCGCTCGATGGTATTTCGCTGACTGCCCGGCGTGGCGAAATCGTCGGCATTATCGGCCGCAGCGGCGCCGGCAAGTCGACGCTGATCCGCTGCCTGAACGGGCTGGAGCGCGCCGATAGTGGCGAGATCCATATCGAAGGACGCGACATCGTCGGCCTGTCGGAAAACGAGCTGCAGCCGCTGCGTCGCCGCATCGGCATGATCTTCCAGCATTTCAATCTGCTGTCGGCAAAGACGGTGGAAGAGAACGTCGCCCTGCCGCTGAAGATCGAAGGTGTGGCCAAGGCCGAGCGCCTAAAACGCGCCCGCGAGTTGCTCGACCTCGTCGGCCTTGCCGACAAGGCGAAGGCCTATCCCGCGGCTCTCTCGGGCGGCCAGAAACAGCGCGTCGGCATTGCCCGGGCGCTTGCTGCCCGCCCCGCTCTTCTCCTCTCCGACGAAGCCACCTCTGCCCTTGATCCCGAAACGACACGGTCGATCCTGGCACTGCTGAAGGATATCAACCGCAAGCTCGGGCTGACCATCCTGCTCATCACCCATGAAATGGAAGTGGTGCGCTCGGTTGCCGATCGCGTCGCCGTCATCGATGCCGGCAGGATCGTCGAAGAAGGTGCCGTCTGGTCGGTGTTTGCCAATCCGCAGACCGAGATCACCGCAAGCTTGCTCAGCACGATCCGCCCGCAACTCCCCGACCATATTGCCGAACGGCTGTCGCAGACACCGGGTGTCGAGGCTATTCTCAGCATCGACCTCGCCGGCCCGGCCGCGCAAGGCGCGCTGTTTGCCGAGCTCTCTGCGGCGCTGCCGCATTCCTTCCGCCTCGTCCATGGCGGCATCGATCATATTCAGAACCAGCCCGTCGCCCGCTTTTTCATCGCTGTGCCGACGCGCGCCCCAGCGCTGCCGGCGCAGGTGACTGATTTTCTGACGGCCCGGTCTGCCCGGGTGGAGGTTCTAGGCTATGACAACTGACATCATCCTTAGCCTGCTCTGGCGCTCCTTCTGGGAAACCATCTGGATGACCGGCGCATCCGGCCTGCTCTCGCTTGTCATTGGCCTGCCGCTCGGTCTCGCTTTGGTCGTCACCGGCCGCGACGGCATCGCCGAGCAACTCACCGTCAACCGCATCCTTGCAGCCCTGGTCAACGGCTTCCGCGCCGTGCCCTTCGTCATCCTGCTGATTGCCCTGATCCCGCTGACGCGGCTGATCGTCGGCACGGCACTCGGCACCACAGCAGCCATCGTACCACTCACCATCGCGGCCATCCCCTATTACGCCCGCATCGCTGAGGTATCGCTGCGCGAGGTCGATCGCGGCCTGATCGACGCCGTGCGCGCCATGGGCGGCAATCGCTGGACGATCATTCGCGAAGTGCTGGTGCCGGAAGCACTGCCCGGTATCGTTGCCGGCTTTACCGTGACGCTGGTAACCCTAATCGGCGCCTCCGCCATGGCCGGCACGATTGGCGGCGGCGGACTGGGTGACCTTGCCATCCGCTACGGCTACCAGCGCTTCGAGACCGGCGTAATGATCGCGATCGTCGTCGTGCTGATCATCCTCGTCTGCGGCATGCAATGGCTCGGCGACCGCCTCGTCGCCAAGCTCGATCATCGCTAGAAGCTAGTCGTGGAGACGGAATGCGGCTGCCGGATGACTTGACGGCAGCCGCCCGTCGCCTCGGCCAAACAGCTTCTGGCGCAGCGTGCCCTCGGCATAATCCGCCTTGAACAGCCCGCGCTCCTGCAGCACGGGAATGACGAGATCGACAAAATCGTGCAGGCTTTCCGGCGCCACCGTGCGCGCCAGATTGAAGCCGTCGATCCCGCCCTCCTCCATCCATAGCTGAAGGCGATCGGCAATTTGCTCCGGCGAACCGACCATCGGCTTCTGTCGGCTGCCGAGCACCATCTGGTCGATGATCTCTCGTGGGGTCATCGCGGGCTTGCCGCTCGCCTTGCCGGTAACGACGGCAAGAGCCGCCTGTTGCGCATTCGTCGTCTTCTGTTCGATCGGCTCGTCAAGGCTGAACTTCGAGAGATCAATGCCGATCGAGCTGGAATAATGCGCGAGCGACGCCTCGACGCTGGCATGGCGGCGATAATCCTCCAGCTTGTCCTCGGCCTCCTTCTCCGTTCGCCCGACGACGACGGTGATGAGATTGAGGATACGGAGATCGTCAGCACGCCTGCCGAAATCCACGGCCCGCTGCCGCAGCGCATCCGTCATCGGCTTGGCGCCCTGCGGCACCGGGCTCGCAATGAACACGCATTCGGCATGCCGCGCGGCAAAATCCTGGCCGCGTGCCGAAGCACCCGCCTGGAACAGCAGCGGCGTCCGCTGCGGCGACGGCTCGCTCAGATGAATGCCCTCCATCCGGTAGTGGCTGCCCTCATGCCGGACGGCGCGCACCTTGGAGGGATCGGCAAACAGTCCGCCCGCCTTGTCGCGCTTGACCGCGTCATCGTCCCAGCTTCCCTCCCAGAGCTTGTAAACAACCTCGAGATACTCTTCGGCGGCATCGTAACGGGCATCGTGATCCGGCTGACGCTCCATCCCCATGCTGCGGGCGGCACTGTCGAGATAGCCGGTGACGATATTCCAGCCGATGCGGCCCTTAGTCAGATGGTCAAGCGTCGACATCCGTCGTGCGAACAGAAACGGTGGCTCGTAGGTCGTATTGACGGTGACGCCGAAGCCGAGATGCTTGGTCACATAGGCCATCGCAGAGAGCGGGATGATCGGGTCGTTGACCGGTATCTGCGCACCCGTGCGGATCGACGTCTCGGGGCTGCCCTTATAGACATCATAGACACCGACGATATCGGCGAGGAAAATGCCGTCCAGCTTGCCGCGCTCGGCGGTGCGGGCGAAATCCACCCAGTAGTCGAGATCGGTATAATTCAGCGACAGATCGCGCGGATGTGTCCAGAGGCCGTGATTGATATGCCCGACGCTGTTCATGTCGAAGGCGTAGATTTGCATCGGCTTCATTGCACGGCCCTCACCCCTTGAATTCATCGTCCCGCCTATTTTCCTTCAGCGACCGCAAAAAGATCCGGAGTTTCGCGATATTTGGAAGCAGGTTGCGGCGGATGACCCGAATCCGGAATTTTGTATCTCTATATTTTCTATCAATTTCACGATCATTAGTGCGGATCAGCTGCCATGTCAGCGATTAAAGACCATTTCGAAGCACCATGCCCGGGGGAAACATGACCATCAATCGACGCAATCTTCTTACCACCACGGCCGTCACCGTTTTTGTCGCAACTTTCGGTTCTTACGCAAGTGCTGCCGACGTAACGCTCAACATCGGCTACCAGCCGATCGTCGAGCCTTCGCGCGTGCCGCAGGCCGATGGCGACTATGAAAAGGCGACCGGCGCGAAGATCAGCTGGCATAAATTCGACGGCGGCGCCGACGTCGTTGCCGCCATCGCCTCGGGCTCGATCGATATCGGCTATGTCGGCTCCTCGCCGCTCGCCGCCGCCGCCAGCCGCGAATTGCCGATCGAAGCCATCTACGTCGTCGGTAATATCAGCGATGCTGAAGCACTCGCCGTCAAGGGCATCGACAAGCCGGAAGATCTGAAGGGCAAGAAGATCGCCACGCCCTTCGTCTCTACTTCGCACTACAGCCTGCTGACCGCGCTGAAGCATTGGAACATCGATCCCAAGACGGTGCAGATCCTCAACCTACGCCCGCCGGAAATCGCTGCCGCCTGGGAGCGCGGCGACCTCGATGGTGCCTATGTCTGGGATCCGGTTCTGTCGCAGATCAAGAAAAACGGCAAGATCCTCGCGACCTCGGGCGATGTCGCCAAATGGGGCGGCCCGACCTTCGACGCCTGGATCGTCAGCAAGAAATTCGCCGATGCCCATCCGGAGATCGTGACCAGCTTCGTTCAGGTCACCGGCAAGGCTTACGCGTCCTACCATGCCGATCCGGCAAGCTGGAACGCCTCGTCGCCGCAGGCCGCCAAGATCGCCAAACTCACCGGCGCGAAACCGGAAGAAGTGCCGGAATTGCTGAAGGGCTATTATTTCCCGACGCTCAAGGAACAGGCGAGCGCCGAATTCCTCGGCGGCGACACGGTAAAGGCAATCGCCCAGACCTCCGCCTTCCTGCTGGAGCAAGGCAAGGTTCCGGCAGTGCTGAAAGACTACGCTCCCTACGTCAACGCCAAGTTCGTCACCGACGCGGCCAAGACCGGCCTGTGATCCACGCTTTCGGCGCAGACAGGGCTTCTTGCCTGCGCCTATTTATTGGAGTCCCCACATATGAGCATCCTCTCCCTGCAATCCGTCTCGCTGAATTTTCCCGGCGACCGCCGTCGGCAGGATGCCCGCCGTGTCCTCGATAATCTGACGCTGCATATTGCCTCCGACGAATTCGTCACCGTCATCGGCCGCTCCGGCTCTGGCAAGACCAGCCTGCTCAATCTCGCCGCCGGCTTCCTCGCGCCCACCGAGGGGCGCATCCTTGTCGATGGCAAGGAGATCGACGGACCGGCAGCCGACCGTGCTGTCGTCTTTCAGGACGATGCGCTCTATCCTTGGCTCAATGCCCGCGACAACATTGCCTTTCCATTGCGCCTGCACGGCATCGCGAAGGAAGAGCGCCGCCGCCGCGCCGAAGGGCTGCTGGCCAAGGTCGGCTTGGAAGGTGCCGGCGATCGCAATATCTGGGAGCTTTCCGGCGGCATGCGCCAGCGGGTCGGCATCGCCCGGGCACTCGCCTCAGATCCTCGCTTTCTGCTGATGGACGAACCGCTCGGCGCGCTGGATGCGCTGACCCGCACCCGCATGCAGCAGTTCCTGTTGAAGGTCTGGTCGGAGAGCGGCACCGGCGCCTTGCTCATCACACACAGCATCGACGAGGCCCTGCTGCTCGCCACACGCGTCATCACCTTGACGCCCAATCCCGGCCGCATCACCGCCGATATCCCCCTGTCCTTCGGCAAACGCTACCTTGCCGGCGAACCGCTTGCCGAGATCAAAGCGTCCGCCGAATTCAAGCGGCTGCATGATGACCTGACCGGCCTGATCCATGACGAGAATGAGGAGGAGGCAGCTTGACCGCCGATATCGAAAAGATCGCGACCGTCGCCACCAAATCCGATGCCGTGCCCGCAACCAAGAACAGTTCGTCCGGCTCGACGCTGTGGATCTCGCTCGCAACCGTGCTGGCACTGCTGGTGATTTGGGCTATTGCGGCGGCCTATAGTGTCGTCTCGCCGGTCTTCCTGCCCTCGCCCTTAACCGTCGCCAAGGCGCTCTACGCGCTGAACGTCACCGGCTTCGTCGATTCGACGCTGCTCGAGCACGCCTTCGCCAGCCTGCTCAGGATCTTCGGTGGTCTCGCCGTCTCACTGGTGATCGGCATTCCGGCCGGACTGGCGATCGCCAGCAGCCGTGTCGGCAAGGGCATCCTCGACCCGATCGTCGAATTCCTGCGGCCATTGCCGCCGCTTGCCTATCTGCCGCTGGTCATCATCTGGGTCGGCATCGGTGAGGCTTCGAAGATCACTGTCATCGCGCTCGCCATGCTGCCGCCGATCATCCTGTCGACCGCTGCCGGCGTGAAGGCCGCTCCCGTCGACTATGTCAACGCTGCCCGCTCCTTCGGCGCCGGCCGGCTACAGGTGCTGCGCCACGTCATCCTGCCGGGCGCCATCCCCTCGATCCTCACCGGCATCCGCATCGCGCTCGGCGCCGGCTGGTCCACCCTGGTCGCCGCCGAATTGGTCGCGGCGTCACAGGGCCTGGGCTTCATGATACAGTCAGCCGCGCAGTTCTTGGTGACCGATATCGTCATCAGCGGCAT
This sequence comes from Rhizobium rhizogenes NBRC 13257, assembly GCF_000696095.1. Taxonomy (GTDB): domain Bacteria; phylum Pseudomonadota; class Alphaproteobacteria; order Rhizobiales; family Rhizobiaceae; genus Rhizobium; species Rhizobium rhizogenes. The sequence goes on from NZ_BAYX01000007.1 coordinate 194,335, forward strand.
CATCGTCATCGCGCTGATCGCCTTCCTGTTCGAGATCACCGTCCGGCTGATCGAACGCCGCCTCGTGCCCTGGTCGGCGCATCGCTGAGCCGATCGAGGGAACTCAGCTTATTCCTGTGCCGCCGGCGCGGCGGAATTCTGCCGCGCATCGAGATTGAGCATCGGCACAGAGCCGTTCGGCAACATGGTGGTCGGCAACTGCCCATTCCACTTTTCCGCCTGCGTCAGGAAGATCAGGTTCGGATTATCGCGGAGCGCATCGCCGCGTGCCTTGATCGCCTTCGCCTCGGCATCGCCGCGAAGCTGGATCGCCTGTGAATCGGCTTCAGCCTGCAGCCGCACGGCATCGGCCTGCGCCTGTGCATCGGCGCGGCGGGCATCCGCCGCCGCCTGGGCCTGCGTCACGGTAATCTGAGCCTGCACCTTCTCACGCTCGGCATTCTGCCGCAGCTTCTGCACTTCGACTTCGGCCAGCATGCGTTGCTCGATGCTGTTCTCATAGGCATCGGAGAAATCGATATTCTCCACCTGAACACTGTCGATCTGCACCGGCCCTTGAATGCCGGCCTCGATCGCCGCCTGAACGTCGGTGTTGAACTGCGCCCGATTCTGGATGACGGAAGCGGCGGTGAACTTGCCGAACACCGTTTTTACGTCCTGCGGCGCACGCCGCGACACCAGCCGCGATTCCAGGTTACCGAGCGAGCCGAATTCGGAATAGACCTTCTCGACCGCATCCGGCGGCACATGCCAGGAAATGGTCACGCGCATGTCGGCCGGCTGCTGGTCCTGCGAATAGGCCTGCATCTGCGGATGTTCGCCCGCCTCGCAGCTCGCGCCGTTCTGGCAGGTCCAGTAGGTCACCTGCTGCGTCACGGGGATTTTGACGACGGTTTCGATCCACGGCAGCTTGAAATGCAGGCCCGGCTCAGCCGTGCCGACCATGGCGCCCGTGCGCAGAATCACGCCGCGCTCGCCCTGATCGATCGTGTACCACGAGCTGAGGACGAGCATGATGATAGCAATGACGGCGGCAATGCCTAGAAAAGCTGGCAGGCGACCCCTAGTTGCCGCATATGCTAGGTCGATTTCCCGATTCGCCATCTCTGTCCCCACCACTTTCTCGATGGCCGAGACATAGATGAGTCGGAGTAAGAATGCACCCGTCCAGGTTTAGGCGGCAAATCCGCAGCGCTTGTCAGTTCCGGGTGACCGGCTTCGAGCGCATCCGCGACACCGTCTCGCGCTCCGCCCGCTTGCAGCGCATCGGCGGCAGGCCGCGATCCATCAGGTCCATATCCTCGAGCACCATATCGCCCATCTTCTTGAAGGCGCTGTCGAGCGCGCCGGCGCGGTGCGCCGATCGGATGAAGCCCTTGAGACTGCGCACCGGGTGATCTCCGCTGAGCGGCTCCTCTGGATAGACATCGCTCGCCGCAACGATATGGCCGGACGCGACGGCCGCCATCAGCGCTTCGAAATCCACGACATCGGCGCGGCTGAGCAGTATGAAGGCCGCGCCCTTGCGCATGCGAGCGAAGGCCGTTCCGCCGAGAAACCCCTTGTTCTCGCTGGTGACAGAGGCGACGACGAAAATGAAATCGCTGCCCGACAATACCTCGTCGAGACCAGCCGGTTGGACGCCATGTTCCTTGAGAATAGATGGCGGCATCCAGGGGTCGAACACCCTGACTGTCGCGCGGAATCCGGAGAGCAGCCGGTTCAAGGCCTTGCCGAGATCGCCGAAGCCGACAATGCCGATATCGCTGCCGGAAAGCAGCCGGGCGCTGGCATTGCCGTCCCCACCCCAAAGCTCCTTGCCCTGACGAAAATCGACATCGGCATCGACGATGCCGCGCGCAAGACTGAGCGCGAAACCAAGCCCGATCTCCGCCACCGGCTCGGCGAAGACCTGCCCGGTGGTGACGACATGAATGCCGCGCTCGAAGAGCACATCATAGGGCATGTTGTTGATGAGATTGCTCTCGACATTCAGGATGCAGCGCAGGCGCGGCATGCGGTCCAACACCTCTTTAGACAGCGGCGGCTGGCCGATGATGTATCGTGCCTCACCAAGAATATCGTCGCCAAGCCCGGCGATATTCTCCGGATCCGCCTCGACGACCCGATATTTCGAATGGAGGAGCGACAGCGCATCCTTGCTGAAGATAAGCTCAAGCGAGCGCGGCTCGGGCGCGCTGATGGCCAGAGGCCTGTTGTCGGTCAACATGATCGTTTCCTCCCTATTTCGAGGCGCGATCCAATATCATTCAGCGGACCAAATCAATCAGTCCTCCGCCTCTTCCCCCGGCATTCCGACGGAGAAGGCGCAGATGCGCGAGAGGTAGGTTTGCGGCAGGCCGGTTTCGGCGCCCCAGGCATTGAACTGGTCCTGGATCAGGCGCAGATCCTTTTTGCCCGGCTTGGTCTCCGAGATCGGCAGACCGGAGAGGCGCAGGCAAACGAGCACGTCATGGCTCATCACGAAACTGTCGCGGCCGATAGCGCGCAGGAAATATTGACCACTCATGCCGCCGAGCCGATCTGCACGCTTATCGAGAATGGCAAGCAGGCCGATGTGATCCTCCACCGGCCAGTCCGCGAAGAAGCGCCCGGCGCTGCCATGCTCCTCGGCAAGCTGACGAATGAAGTGCGCGTTGGCCCTGACCGACATGATCTTCGCGCCATTGCGCACCACGCGCTTATCGGAGGTCAGGTCGTGCCAGTAATCATCGGGCGCGAAATTGAGAAAGGCGGGATCGAAGCCGGAAAAGGCCGCTTCGAAACCCGGCCATTTGGAATCGATGACATTGCGAACGAAGCCGGCATAGAAGACATAGCGCGTCATATCCGACAGCAGCCGATCGTCCGGCATGACGCGCAAGGCTCCATGATCCGGCGCCTTGGGCATAAGCGCCTTCAGCCCTTCGGCCCCACCCTTGCGCTTCTCCGCCCGCTCCAGAATCTCCGCGAAGCTACCCATCCACCTCTCTCCCTTTTGGGTTCGAAGTCTTCATGATCTTGGCCCACTCCGCAAGATACGAGTGCCGGAATCGAAAAGGCCGGAGCAATGCCCCGGCCTCTTTCTTCTCCCTGTAAAGGCGTTATTCCGCGGCGGCTTCCACCACCGGCCGGCGCGCGATCGTCGCCTGTGTCAGCAGCAGGGCTGCGACGGCGCAGAGTGCGATACCGGCAACCATGGGCAAGGCAGTGCCATCGAAGAATACGGCCGCAATGATCATGGCGATGGCGGCCGTGACAAATTGCAGTGTGCCCATCAGCGCCGAGGCCGTGCCAGCAATTGCGCCGTGATCCTCGAGCGCCAGCACCGCCGTCGTCGGGATGACCAGGCCGAGGAAGCCGTAGCCGACGAAGAGGAACACGACCAGGACCGGCAACTGATTGAAGCCAAGACTCATGACGATGGCAAGCAGCGCCATCGTGGTGGCAAAGCCGGTGACGGCGATCCGCATCACCCGCACTAGGCCGAAACGCTCACCGAGCCAACCGGTGAGCTGCGACACGGCGAAGAAGGAGACGGCATTGACCGAGAAGGCAAAGCTATATTCCGTCGGCGTCAGGCCGTAATGGTCGATCAGGATGAACGGCGAATTGGCGAGATAGACCAGGAAGCTCGAAATGCCGAGGCCACCAATGAAAGTCAGCGTCAGGAAATTGCGGTCACCGAGCAGCAGGCGATAGGCCGCCATGGCGCTGCCCAGGCCGCTTTCAGAACGCTCCGCCTTCGTCCGGGTCTCCTCAAGCTGCGTCGACAGCAGGATGAGGCCGATGATGGCCGCAATCGTCACGGCCCAGAACACGCCGCGCCAGCCATAGAAGGCGATGACGGCGCTGCCGGTCAGCGGTGCAAGAATCGGCGAGATGCTGAACACCAGCATCAGCAGCGACATCAGTCGCGCCGCCTGAACGCCGGTGTGCATGTCGCGCACGATGGCGCGCGGCACCACCATGCCGGCCGCACCGCCGATGCCCTGCAGGAAGCGGAAGGCGATCAGCGTCTCGATATTGCTGGCCGTGGCAGCGCCGACGCTTGCCACCGCAAACAGGCCGATGCCGATATAAAGCGGCGCCTTGCGGCCCCACATGTCCGACAATGGCCCATAGAGAAGCTGAAAGATGGCGAAGGGAATGAAGAAGAATAGCAGGCTGAGCTGAACGACATTGTTCTCCGCGGCAAGATCCTTGCCGATCGACGGCAGCGCGGGGAGATACATGTCGATCGCAAAGGGACCGATGGCCGACAGCAGGCCGAGGATGATCGCATAGCGAAGGAAAGACGTCGTCATGATGATGATCTTTCAGAAAGTTTCGAGCGCGAAAGCCGGATTGCCGTCGCGCCGCATCTCCCTTGAGGGGAATTCAAATCTAGGTGGTCACCGGAACGCCACACGGCCTTGGGAGGAAAACGCGGGTTCCGAATTGCGCTTAACAGTCTCGTCCATTTTTTTGGACACAGATGTCAAATTAGACACTATTGTCCAAATCGTCAATACGCATTATCTTCAACCCATGAACAGCCGAAACGCCGCCGCCTTGCAGACAAGAACTGCAAGACCAGCCCAATGCCTGAAACGTGTCCCCATCCTCGATGCCGCGGCCGACGTCTTCTGCCGCGAGGGATTTTCGGGCGCGAGCATTGACGAGATCGCGGCGCAGGCCTGCGTCTCCCGCCAGACCATCTACAATCACTACCGTGAAAAAGAGACGCTGTTCATCGCCGTCATCGCCGACGTGACCGCGCGGGCCAATACCGCCATATTCGCCGCACTGGCCGCTTTTCCCGACAAGCCGCAGAACCTGCGGGAAGATCTGGCCGCCTTCGCCATCAATCTGAACCGTAATTGCCTCTATAATCAAGACGGAAAATTCCTGCGTAAGCTCGTCCAGTCCGAAGGCCCCCGCTACCCGCACCTCTTCGAAGCCTGGCGTGAGCACGGCCCCTGCAAAATTGGCACGGCAATCGGCGCCATCTTCGCCCGCCTCCATCATCAGGGCCTGCTCCATGTCCCTGACTGTGACATTGCCGCCCGGCAATTCACCGCGCTGATCAATGCCGACCTGCAGATGACGACACTCTTCGGCGAAACGCCAACCGAGGCGGACATCGAGATATCAGCCCAACAGGGCGTGGATATGTTCCTGCGAGGCTATGGAGTTCAAGCGAAAGCCCTCGCCTGAAACCTGCCTCATGTCTTTCCTGGAGCTATTTTAACGATGGCTTCAGTACCTTCGATGCGCAACAAACATTACTTCGAAATTTACTTGTGCCTTTGCATGCCAAGGCGCTAACGTGCGCGACATGGGTCGGAGCTTCGAAAAATGAGCAATAGACGTTGGAATTACCCCGTGCAGGTGATCTGCACACGCACCGGGACAACCTACACCGTCAGCACCACGAAAGAAGCATTGGACATGCTGCTGAATGCATGGCCGGTCGCCGAAGGCAAGGCGTTCCTGCGCGCCATGCTCGTCTGCGCCGACGTTGAAAGCGGGCTGAGGCAGCCGCTCGAAGCCCGCAGCAGCTTCATCGCCGCCGCCATGGAAGCCGGTGTTCCGATCGAGACCGTGATGGCCGACTAGGCCACTGGCGTCTCTTGCGCCATGTCCATCCGCAAAGCCCTTTCATTCCGATCGGATGCCCTTCAGCCAGGCTTCAGCTTATGGTGGTAGACCTTTGTCGTGCGGACGAGATCGCCGCCCCCCAAAAAAGCTCGTTCGCACTCGAGCCAGTGCCTGGCCTCCCGGCTCTGCCTTTCCCTCGGAAGGCAGAGCCGATTTCTTGAGGCGAATTGAATGCTCGGCAACCATTCATCCCCCGTTCAGCCCCTTGGTTTCAGGATGAAGAGGATGAAGGAGGTTCATCATGAAAATCTTTAAAACTCTACTTGCTGCAATCCTTGGTATCGGCCTGCTTATCGGCGCCGGTGCGGCGTCGGCTACGCCGATGATGAATATGACGAAGCCGGAAGTTCAATCGTCCGTCCAGACGGTCGACTATCGTCATCATCGCCATCATCGTAATTGGCACGGTCAACGCCATCACAGGCATCACTGGAAATCGCATCGCAGCCACCGGAGCCACTACTGGCGCGGTCATCACCGCGGCTGGCACAAGCATCACCGGCCCCATCGGCATCATCGGCACCACTACTATCGAGCCTGAAACCAGCTCCCGACACAGCTTAATGTCGGCGTGAAATGGCAGCGCTCCACCGGGCGCTGCCTCCAAAAATGTGTTGCGCGTTTATCGACGCCCTGAGTTTATCAGGAACGCGTCCTCACAACGCCGTAGGTAATATTCGAAACCCAATAAATCACCACACCAGCGGCCTCGGTCACTCACAAGAACCGGCTCGATCAATCGCCTTAAAAGCTGGATCTGGGTTGATGGCCGCGCGCCTGAAGGTGGCGGCTCGTTCCGCTCTCTTCATCCATGGATGCCCGTCCCACCCATCAATGGAAATATCGCTCGGGGCATGCCAATGATCGTCTCAAGACATGTGGCTTGCCGGAGCGTGAGCTTGCTCTCGATGCCTGGAAATGAAAGCCTTGATCGCTGGCGCAGCCTCACCTTTCCTATAGGCGATGGCGACGCCCGATGTCGTTGTTAGCCCTTCAAGTGGCCGGTGGCCAATGTGCGGCAGGGCAGCGACGCACATCGGCGTTCCCGTCATGCTTGCCTGGAGGGAGGCCGGCCTCGATTAGCGCGATTTCCATGGGAACAGATGCGCTTGATTCTTGCCGCAACGAACCAAACCCTGCATTCATCCTTCAAAATTTGCGCTGCCAAATGTGGCATTCGCCAGGCGGAAAGCAGATGCCCTTTTGGTGAACATACATCCACCAAAAGGAAAAGCGCGAATCATCGCAATAAATGTCCAAACCAAGACATACGTTTCTCAACTTTTCTTGAACTATAATGAAGTTTAAACCACGAAACAATACATTGAATATCGAGATATTTTGGCAACACACCCTTGAATCACTTCAATTAACTAAGTCGTTGCTTGGTAAATATTCGAAACTCCAAAAGTTTTCACAGCTAGATATAGCGCGGAAGCCAATCAGCTTTCAGCCGGAAACCATAAAGCTAGCACGAGGCATCGCCAGGTCGCTTCGCGATGTCCCTAGGTAGCCAAAACCAAATGGAGCCAGAATGAATATCAAGAGCCTTATGCTCAGCTCTGCAGCCGCTCTCATCGTCGCATCGCAAGCCAGCGCTGCCGATGCCGTTGTCGCAGCCGAGCCGGAGCCGCTGGAATATGTAAAAATATGCGACGCATATGGCGCCGGATACTTCTTTATCCCCGGCAGTGAGACGTGCCTGAAGATCGGCGGCAAGGTTCGCACCGAAGGTGAATGGGGCAATGCCTACAATCCGAGCAGCAAAAACGGAACGCTCTGGCATACGCGTGCAGAGCTGCAGCTGCAGACCGCGACCGACACCGAATACGGTCCGCTGAAGACCAACACCGAACTGCGTTGGGATTGGCAGGAAGGTGCTTCGACGACAACCAACTTGCTGCACGCCAGCATCAGCCTCGGTGGCTTCACCGTCGGCAAGGAAGATTCGCAGTACAACGTCTTCACCGGTTATGCCGGCGACGTCATCAACGACGACGTCGTCTATGACGGCCCGTACGAACTCAACCAGTTGACCTACAACTATGACGCCGGCAACGGCTTCACGGCCGTGATCTCGCTCGAAGACACCAATTCATCCGATGATGCGAGCAGCTACGACGGCGCCTGGGTCACCTCGGAATCCAATCACTATGCTCCGAACGTCGTTGCCGGTGCCGGTTACAAGGCTGGCGCATGGGGCTTCAAGGTCGTCGGTGGTTATGACTCCATCGTCGAGGAAGGCGCGGTCAAGGCTCGCGTCGATGCCGATTTCGGCGTTTTCTCGGCCTTCGTCATGGGCGGCTACAACACGGACGGCAGCAAGCTGAACCAGTATGCCGGCTCGAACAACGATGAATCGACTTGCCCGACCAACCAGGGCTACCTTTGCGGCTGGGGCGACTGGGCAGTCTGGGGCGGCGCAAGCGTTCCGATCAACGAAAAGCTGAAGTGGAACTTCCAGGTCGCCTACACCGACTCGAAGATCTTCGCCGCGACCACGAACGTCAAGTTCAACCCGGTTAAGAACCTCCTGATCGAGCCGGAAGTTTCCTACACCAACTGGGATTCGGTCAACGAAGACCAGTGGGCCGGCATCCTCCGCTTCGAACGCAGCTTTTGATCTGATCTGAATTTGACCTCCGATCAGTGACAGGAAGGTCCGGCTTCCCCTGCCGGGCCTTCTTCTGGCTAATTTTCGAGCCAGCCAAACGGATCAGCGACGCCAGATCAGCGGCAGCGATGGGCGGGGTACGATCACCCGCGCGTGACGTCCGCCACCCGAAGTCCAATGAATTCATCGCCCCTGGATGGCGATCATAGTGCTAACGCCTGCCAAACCGAGCGGGTGAACAGATTTTCGATCTCTTGCGGCTGGATTCGGTTTCGGTTGGGCTGCTTCGACAGTGGGAACATCAATGCGGTGGTTCGGACGCGGAAAGTCATCAATCAAAAAACTCGCAATACAGCCGCCGGCGCCGCTTCCTGAAAGGCACGGTATCGCCATCGTGGTGTGCGTGAAGGACGAGGGAGCCTATATCGGCGAATGGGTTCGCTTTCACCAGGCTGTTGGTATACGCCATTTCATCCTCTACGATAACGGTTCAGCGGATGACACCTGCACGATCTTGCGACAGATCCTCACGCCGGACGCCCTGACAATCGTGCCCTGGGCGGGACGGATGACCTATGGTGAGGACGAACGCTTCCTCGATTGCCAAGTGGTTGCCTTCGCCCACGCAATTCTCAACTTCGGCAGCGCATTTCGGCGCATGGCTTTCATCGACGCCGACGAGTTCCTCCTCCCGAAAAAAGGCACGACGGTCGAGGAGGCGCTCGTCGCCACCCAGAATTTCCCCAATATATCTCTGCCCTGGCATATGTTCGGCACCAGCGGCCACAAGACAAAGCCGGAAAGACCCGTCCTGTTGAGCTACACTAGGCGCAGCGCCGATCCACTGAGCCGCAAAGAGCATTCTACCAATTTCAAATGCATCGTCGATCCGTGCGAGGTCGTCGAAGTCAGCATCCACCAGTTCAAGACACGCGAATTTGGGGATCTGACGGTAAACGATGGCGGGCATCGCTTTACGCGCAGAGGCCGCAAATCAGCCGCCTTCTATTCAAACCTGTTCCTGCAGCTCAACCATTATTACAGCAAATCCGAAGAGGAACTGCAGGCGAAAATTCAACGGGGCTCGAACTTTGCGACTTCGCACCAGAAGCTTGAAGCGAAGGTGCGAACAACGATTGCGAATATGGAGGCTGACGAGATCGAAGATCACGCCATGGAGGACTTCGTGATCCGCAACGCCATTGAACTTACGGATGACGACCGCAGTCAGGACCGCGCTGTGGCTCACTCCCGGTGAGCCTCGTTGGTATGCAAGGCATCCTGTCCGCAAATTCAGCCATGCGGCTATAGAGCAAAGGCGATCCACTGATGGAGTTCGGTCTTGGCTCTCCGTCCAATCATCGTTTGGAAACAATCAATCAGATTGCCGGCCTCGATCAAGGCAGGAACACAGGCCTCTATGGCCATGATCGTAATTATGTCAGCTTTTTGAATGGTAGCGGAGGAGGGATTTGAACCCCCGACACAAGGATTATGATTCCTCTGCTCTGACCTACTGAGCTACTCCGCCACATCTGCGCATAGTCATTACTTATGCACAAGGGCCAAACGAAACCGCCGCTCGAGGAGCATTGGCTCGTCGGTTGAGCGGCTTATAAGGTGCGGTTCGGCTTTATGTCAAGCGGATGATTTGGAAAAATCAACGCTTTCCCCTGCCCCGGTCGTCAGCTGCCTTCAAGCCGCAACCGGGCTTGCCAGCAATGCCTTCAGCGACGCCTCAGCCATCGGCTCGCGCTCGGAACGTTCGATGAAGCCGCCGCCATAGACGCGGGCGTCGTCGCCGGGGGCGGAATAGAGGGCGCAGGCCTGGCCGGGCGCGACGCCGGCTTCGCCGATCGTCAGGTCGACATAGATGCCGTCCTTGTCGGCGCGCAGCACGGCGGGCTCCGGCGGCCGGGTGGAGCGGACCTTGGCGTAGCAGGCAAAGCCTTCACCGGAGGCGGCTTCCAGCAGCGGTTCGTCGCCGAGCCAGTTGACGTCGCGCAGATAGACGCGGTGCGTTTCCAGCGCTTCCTTCGGGCCGACAATGACGCGGCGCGAGCGGGCGTCGAGAAAGACCACATAGAGCGGATCGCCGGTGGCGACACCGATGCCGCGGCGCTGGCCGATCGTATAATGCAGGATGCCTTCATGCCGGCCGAGCACGCGGCCATCGAGATGGACGATCTCGCCGGCAAGCGCCGCATTCGGCTTCAGCTTGGCGATGACATCGGAATATTTGCCCTGCGGCACGAAACAGATGTCCTGGCTGTCGGCCTTCTTGGCGACGACAAGGCCCATCTCTTCCGCAAGCGCGCGTGTCTCCGCCTTCGGCATGCCACCGAGCGGAAAGCGCAGATAGTCGATCTGTTCCTGCGTCGTCGCAAACAGAAAATAGCTCTGGTCGCGATCGGCATCGGCAGGGCGATAGAGCGCGCGGCGGCCGGGATGATCCGCAGACGGATTCGGACGCGAGCGGATATAGTGGCCGGTCGCCAGCGCATCGGCGCCGAGTTCCTTGGCCGTTGCCAGCAGATCGGCGAACTTGACGGTCTGATTACAGGAGACGCAAGGGATCGGCGTCTCGCCGGCGACATAGCTTTCGGCGAAGGGATTGATCACCGTCTCGCGGAAACGCTTCTCGTAGTCGAGTACATAATGCGGAATGCCGATCGTCTCGCAGACACGGCGGGCATCGTCGATATCCTGACCGGCGCAGCACGAGCCGGCGCGATGGACGGCGGCACCGTGATCGTAAAGCTGCAGCGTTATGCCGAGCACATCATAGCCCTGGCGCTTCAAAATGCCGGCAACGACCGAGCTATCGACGCCGCCCGACATGGCGACGACGACGCGGGTGTCTTCCGGCTTCTTGTCAAAATCCAGTGTGTTCACGGTCTTGCCGCCAATCTCAGTCGATCTTCGGTGCTGTCTTCTTTCCACCGGTTGCCATGCAAAAGCGGCGGATTTTTATCATCTGGGGGCACACGGCGGCTTTAACCGCCCGGCCTCAATCGATCAGGGATATAGAAAGGATTACCGCCGGACGCAAGGGGCGGCGAATCAAGCCGACCGCGAGCGACGCTCAATGCTTCGCCTTCAGCTGCCGAACGAGGTTCAGCCCGCGCCGCAGCGCCGTCACCGCAGCCCCGACTGCGACGATCCAGAGTGCGATGGTCAGCACCCAGCTGCCGCCGGTCCAGAGCACTTCGAGAATGGAAAGCAGTGCTGCGGCCGTGATTGTCGCCATACGATGCTGCTTGGCCATCGGCCCACCGAAATCGCTGGGATTGCCGGTGGCGCGGCCGAGCTCGCGGACATAGGCGGTGAGAACGGCAAAGGCGGCAGCAGCCCAGCCAAGGCCGGGCGTGGCGATACCATAACCGAGACCGGCAAAGATCAGGATATCGGCGACGCGGTCCGGGAATTCATTCCAGAACGGCCCATCCGCCTCACCCTTGCCGCCCTCGACGGCGACCATGCCATCAAGCAAATTGCACAGCAGTCGAAGCTGGCAGAAGAGCGCCGCAAGGATCAGAAACAGGACGCGCAACCCGACATCCTCCTGCCCCGACAACCAGAACGAACCGCCCGCCAACGCCGCCATGACCATGCTCGCCTGCGATATCTGGTTCGGTGTCACCGACAGCGCGGTCATCCACCGCGCTAATCCCTGCGCCCAGCGCGTGTTGCGGCTTGCCAATGGCCGCCTGTCGCCCGTCCCTTCGCCGACCATGATTTAACGCCTCCTGCCGGAAATCGAATAATTATAGATCGCCGCATAGCTGGTCGACACCAGCAGCGGCACTGCGATAGTCTTCAAGATCTCCGGCGTGCCGCTGAGCGTATGGATCGTCACCAGTATGCCGGTGGAGCCAAGGCAGGCGATCAAGGGTGGCGCCCAGAGAGCGGCAAGACCACGGAACCGTCTCGACAGCGCCTCGATCACCGATTTGAGGAATAGCGTCAGGCAGGCCGAAAGAATGCCCTGGACAAGACCTGCGATTACGGGCCGCGGCATCGGATGCATCCGGTTGGCAAAAACGGCCCAGCCGCCCATGGCGACGAAAGCGAAAAGCACATGCACGGCGCTACTGCCGGCAAGCGCCCTCACCCGCCCGGTCATGACGCCACCCACCAATAGCGGACAAGATGAAAGAAGATTGGCGCGGAGAAGACGACGGAATCCAGACGGTCGATCAACCCGCCATGGCCTTCGATCAGGTGGCCCCAATCCTTGACGCCGCGATCGCGCTTGATCGCCGACATCACCAGGCCGCCGAAGAAGCCCATAATGGTAATGACGAAGGCAAGCAGCCCCGCTTGCAGCGGGGTAAATGGCGTGATCCACCAGAGCGCCGCGCCGATCAGCGTCGCGCTGGCGACGCCGCCGACAAAGCCTTCCACCGTTTTCGACGGCGACAGTTTCGGCGCGATCTTGTGGCGCCCGAACAACTTGCCCCAGACATATTGCAGCACATCGCTGAGCTGCACGACGATGACGAGGAAGGCGATCAGAAGGACGTTGCGGCCTTCATAGCCGGGAATATGCAAGGTCAACAGCGCCGGCACATGCGAGGCGCAGAAAACGCAGATCATCAGCGCCCATTGCACTTCGGCGATGCGGATCAGGAAGCGCTCGGTGTCGCCGCGCAAGACCGCGATGATCGGCATCAGCAGGAAGGCATAGACCGGGATAAAGATCGCGTAGATGCCGTATTGCTCGGCCCATAGCAGATAATACTGCACCGGCAGAGCGACGAAGAATGCGGCGGCGAGCGCCCAATGGTCGGCACGCCGAGTGCTGATCAGCGTGACGAATTCGCGCAGCGCCGCAAAGGAACAGAAGGCAAAGAGCAGGATGACGCCGGCGCGGCCCGCCAGAAAGGCGAGACCGATCAGGATGACCATCACCCACCAGGCCTTGATGCGGGCATTGAGGTTTTCGATCGCCGCGTTCGATCCATCCGGCGACAGCCGCTGCTGCAACACATAACCGATGACGGACGCGATGATCAGCACGCCGAAAATGCCGAGAACGAGATGGATCAGATCGGAGCTTGCCGCACTCATTCGCCATGCCCCACTTGCTTGGGCGATAAAGCCAGCAGCGCCGATTGCGTCCGTGCCAGAAAGTCCGCCTTCTCCTCGTCCGCGCCGATATGCAGCGCCTCGCCGAAAGTCACCGTGCAGATCAGCGGAATGGGCACGAACTCACCCTTGGGCATGACGCGGTTGAGATTGTTGATCCAGACGGGAATGAGATCGATATCGGGACGAGCCATCGCCAGATGATAAAGCCCGCTCTTGAACGGCTGCAACGGCGCATCCGTCAGGTTTCGCGTACCCTCAGGAAACAGGATAAGCGAGGAACCGGCGTCGATCGCCGCAGCCATCTGCTCGACCGGATCTTCCGTTCGCGCTTCGCGATCGCGCTCGATCAAGACGGCGTTGAAGACGTCGCGGCCGATGAAGCTGTTCAATTTCGACTTCAACCAGTACTCGGCACCAGCGACGGGCCGTGTGCGCTGACGAAGCCGCGGCGGAAGCACGGTCCAGATCAGGATGAAATCGCCGTGACTGGAATGATTGGCGAAATAGACGCATCGGCCGGACGGAACACCACTCTCCGGCCAGATCGCCCTGACTGCGGTAACGGCCCGCGCGAACAGCACGATGGCAACGGATGCCGGTTTCGCAAGCCATTCGACCGGCTTGCCCAGCGTGTCCCCGAAAATGCTGTTTTGCAACTCCCCCATGACAAAGAGATAGGCGTGTTTGAACGGACCCGATAGCCTGATGCGTGGACTTATCCACAGCCGTAGAAGGTAAAGAAAAGCCCGGCACAACTGAGGTTACGCCGGGCTCTTCGGATAGCTCTTGGGAGGAGCGATTTAGTCGACGTTGAACACCAGCGGCTTGGCCTGACGGATCGCCTGATGCGCGGTCAGTTTGCCCAGAACCTCGTCGTTGATCGGGCCATCGACATAGAGCAGCGCGATGGCGTCCCCGCCCTGCTTGTCGCGGCCGAGCTGGAAGTTGGCGATGTTGACGCCGGCGGAACCGAGCGTCGAGCCGATGAAGCCGATCATGCCGGGAACGTCGGTATTGGCGAGATAGACCATGTGGTTGCCGACATCGGCATCGAGATTGATGCCCTTGATCTGGATGAAGCGCGGCTTGCCGTCGGAGAAGACAGTGCCGGCGACCGAGCGGCTCATGCTGTCGGTGGTGACCGTCAGCTTGATGTAGCCGTCATAGACGCCGGTCTTGTCGCGCTTGACTTCGGCAAGGACGATGCCCTTTTCCTTGATCATGATCGGCGCCGAAACCATGTTGACGTCGGCAACCTGGTTGCGGATGAGACCGGCCAGCAGCGCACTCGTCAGCGCCTTGGTGTTCATGCCGGCGGTGACACCATCATAGAGGATCTCGATTTCCTTGATCGGATCGTCCGTCACCTGACCGACGAAGGCACCGAGAACATCGGCAAGCTTGATGAACGGCTTCAGAAGCGGTGCTTCCTCGGCGGTGATCGACGGCATGTTGATGGCATTGGAGACCGCGCCCTTGACCAGATAGTCCGACATCTGCTCGGCCACCTGCAGAGCGACATTTTCCTGCGCTTCCGTGGTCGATGCGCCGAGATGCGGCGTGCAGACAACGTTCGGCAGGCCGAACAGCGGGCTTTCCTTGGCGGGCTCGACCTCGAAGACGTCGAAGGCGGCACCGGCGACATGGCCGGACTTGATGGCGGCGGCAAGCGCTGCCTCATCCACCAGACCGCCGCGGGCGCAGTTGATGATACGAACGCCCGGCTTGATCTTGGCGAGTGCATCGGCGTCGATGATGTTGCGGGTCTTGTCCGTCAGCGGCACATGCAGCGTGATGAAGTCGGCGCGGGCGAACAACTCGTCGAGCTCGACCTTGGTGACGCCCATTTCCTCGGCGCGTTCCTTCGACAGGAACGGGTCATAGGCTACGACATGCATCTTCAGGCCGATGGCGCGGGCAATGACGATCGAGCCGATATTGCCGGCGCCGATGACGCCAAGCGTCTTGCCGGTGATTTCGACACCCATGAACTTCGACTTCTCCCACTTGCCGGCCTGGGTCGAGGCGTCGGCAGACGGAAGTTGGCGGGCAACGGCGAACATCAGGGCAATGGCGTGCTCGGCCGTGGTGATCGAGTTGCCGAAGGGTGTGTTCATGACGATGATACCGCGGCGCGAGGCCGCCGGAATATCGACATTGTCAACGCCGATACCGGCGCGACCAACGACCTTGAGGTTCTTCGCCGCTTCGATGATCTTCTCGGTCACCTTGGTGGCGGAACGGATGGCGAGGCCATCATAATTGCCGATGATTTCGAGCAGCTTGTCCTTGTCCTTGCCAAGCTGCGGCTGAAAATCGACTTCGACGCCACGATCGCGGAAGATCTGAACGGCGGTTTCCGACAGTTCGTCGGATACGAGAACGCGAGGTGCCATGGGAGGCCTCCTGAAAAAGGGTCAGCGATGATGGGCAATTCCAAGAAAAGTGCGAAACGGCTTTCCGTCCGGAATTGCGTGAAAGCAAACAGAGAGTTCGGAATGCTGGGCTCCGCCCTTTTGGCGGAGCCGGGAACGCTTAAACCTCAGGCAGCGGCCTGAGAGAGCGTTGCCTTCTGCGTTTCGAAAGCCCAGGAAAGCCAGGGCATCAGCTTCTGCATGTCGGCCGCTTCGATCGTCGCGCCCGCCCAGATGCGCAGGCCCGACGGCGCGTCGCGATAGTGGCCGACGTCGTAGGCGACGCCTTCCTTTTCGAGAAGAGCGACCAGACCCTTGGCGAAGTTCGCTTGACCGTCTTCGTCGAGAGCGGCGACATCCTTGTCGACGATCTTCAGGCAGACGGAAGTGTTGGACTGCGTCTCAATTTTGTTGGCCAGATTGGCAATCCAGCCGTTGGCAGCGACAAAGTCATGGATGACCTTGGCGTTGGCATCGGCGCGACCGATCAGAGCGTTCAGACCGCCGAGGTCCTTGGCCCAGAGCAGAGCGTCGATATAGTCCTCAACGCATAGCATCGACGGCGTGTTGATCGTCTCGCCGGTGAAGATGCCTTCAATAAGCTTGCCGCCGCTGGTCATGCGGAAGATTTTCGGCAACGGCCAGGCGGGCTGATAGGTGGTCAGACGCTCGACGGCACGCGGCGACAGGATAATGACGCCATGCGCTCCCTCGCCGCCCAGAACCTTCTGCCAGGAGAAGGTGACGACATCGAGCTTGGCGAAGTCGAGGTTCTGCGCGAAAGCGGCCGAGGTGGCGTCGCAGATCGTCAGGCCCTTGCGGTCGGCCGGGATGAAGTCGGCGTTCGGGACGCGGACGCCGGAGGTGGTGCCGTTCCAGGTGAAGACCACGTCGCGGTCGAAATCGACAGCGGAAAGATCGGGCAAATCGCCGTAACCGGCTTCGAGCTTGCGGACGTCCTTGAGCTTCAGCTGCTTGACAACATCGGTGACCCAGCCGGCACCGAAGCTTTCCCAGGCGAGCATGTCGACGCCGCGCTCTCCGAGCAGCGACCAGAGCGCCATTTCTACGGCGCCGGTATCGGAAGCGGGAACGATGCCGATGCGGTAATCCGCAGGCACGTCCAAAATATCACGGGTAAGGTCAATGGCCTGCTTCAGCTTGGCCTTGCCGACTTTCGCACGGTGCGAACGGCCAAGAGGCGCGTCGGAAAGAGCATCGAGCGTCCAACCGGGGCGCTTCGAGCAGGGGCCAGAAGAGAAATGGGTATTGTTCGGACGGAGGTCCGGCTTGGCGAGCTTAGTCATGATGCTATCCTCTCAGATAGAAAGCTCCTCGTTGGGGAGGAGTGTCCCGCCGCCGGATATATTGGAAGCCGAGCTTGGGCGCAATAGGCAAAAAGTGCGGGTGGACAGAGCTTCACGAATTCGTGCAGGAACGTGCTGGCGAAGATGCTGAATTAGCCACACAAAAGCTCGCTTCTTTGCGGACACGCCACCATATGATATGGCGTTTCATGGATTTGCGCCGACCGATGAAGAACAAATGTCCCTAATACATCAAGCCGCATTGTCCGAAAGCCCTCGCATGCCCGCGCAGCCGCTGCCCGTTTACCTCATCAACATTGATCGAGCGACGGACAGATTGGCGGAAGTTCAGCGGCAGAGCGATGAATTCGGCATCAGGATCGAGCGCGTTAACGGCGTCGACGGTGCTCTATTACCGCAGGAGCAATGGGTCGACGTCGATCACGAGCGATTCCAGCGCCGACATGGCAGGGTCATCCTGCCCGGTGAATATGGCTGCTATCGCAGTCACCTTCTGGCGCTCCGGCAATTTCTGGCGGGCGACAGCCAATCGGCCATCATCATCGAGGACGACATAGCACTGGATGGCAACTTCCTCGCCCGCGCTGTCGCGGCGCAAGAGGCAGTACCGAATGCCGAGGTCATCAAGCTCGTCAATCATCGCTGGGGCGGCTTCTATGCCACGGCCCGCAGCCCCAAGGGAGACGTTATCGGCCGCTGCCTCTTCGGCCCGCAGGGCTCGACGGCCTGCTACCTCGTGACGCGCCGCGGCGCGGAAAAGATCGTCAAGTCGCTCGCCGTCATGTCCCTGCCCTGGGATGTCGCCATCGAGCGCGGCTGGGACATGCGGACGTCCATCTTTACGACGCGCGCCAATATCGCCGGCTTCAGCCCGTTGCAGAGAACCACGATGATCGGCTGGCGCCGCGACTATCACGCCGCGAAGTCCACCGCTTTGCGGCGCATCCCGGCGCATCTTTTCCGCACTTTCGATTTCTTCCGCCGCATCGGCTACGTTCTCACGACACCGTAGGAGACGGCCTACCAGGTGGTGATTCGCAAACCGACGCGGATTTCATGACGTGACAGCGCGCCATCGCGGCCCATCGTGCCGCCGGCGCCTGCCGCCGAATCGGCCGCGGAATAGCCGAACATGTCGCCGCCGGCGACATGCGAGAAACGATAGCCAAGATCCAGCTTCACATTCGGCGCCACCTCATAGGCAACGCCGGCCATCAAGGCGTAGGTGAAACGCCAATCGCTGTCGCCGGGATAGCGGGTGCTGACCGAGCTGCTGCCACCACAGCTAGAAGAGCCGTCGACACAGGAGCCGACGGCATTGACGCTGCTCCAGGAAATCCTGGTCGCTCCGAGCCCGGCGCCGACATAGGGCGTGAAACCGGCAAGCGTGCCGAGATCGACATAGCCGTTCACCATCAGGCTGCCTGCCTTGAAGGAGGAGCGGGCCTTGGTGGAGCAACCCGTGCCGCCTGCACTGCCCGAGCAGGGCGATGCGCTCGAGGTTCGACCTTCGTAGTCGCCGCTGAAGTAATCGCCAGTGAGATCGGCGCGGAACAGGTCGTTGAATTGGTAGCCGACACCCAATCCGCCGGAGAAATCGTCGCTGAAGCGATCCGAATCGAATCGACCGGAGCTGTAGTCGCCATCGGCGGGATCATAGGTGCGGAAACTCGTATCGCCGTGACTGGCGTTGATGGCATAACCGAAATCGCCGCGCACATACCAACCCTGGGCGTCCTTGACGCTGACTTCCGGCATCTTGATTTCCGGCGGCAGATCACTCGCAAAGGCAGTGCCCGCACATGCGCTCGCCATCATCGCAGCCAGCGCCAAAGCGTCGAAACGGATCATTACCCCTCGCCTTCCATCCTCGGGCAGGCGCCCGCACTCCGAGCCCGGCCGGCTCTTGTCGTTCCCACACTCCGGCTCTCCGGGAGGAAAGGCCGGGACCGAGCCGCTGCCATTGTTATTTCGTTAACCATAGGGAATTCATGGTTAATGAAGCTTTAAGATGCGGCGGAATTGCTTAACGGCGGTGATGAAAACGCAAAAGCCGCCCGGAGTAACCGGACGGCTTTTCAATGGCTTGGAGCGAAAGACGCTTACTTGTAGACCGGCTGCGGCTGGACCGGGATATCGGCCGGCGGCATGTAGCTGGCGGTCTGGCAGCCGCCGAAAGTATAGCGGGCGCCGATGCGTGCTTCGTGCAGGTTGATGCCCTTGTCGTAACCGGGACCGCCGTTTTCCGCATAGCCGAACATGTTGCCACCCTCGATATGGCGATAGCGATATCCGACATCGGCCTTGAGGTTACACGAGAGGTCGATGGAGGTACCGGCCATTAGCGCGTAGGTGAAGCGCCAGCTGCCGCGGCCCTTATGCGAGACGGTGCCATCGCAGGAGTCCGGATTGGCGTCGGAGCAGGAAGTATTCTTCAGGTCGCTCCATTTGACGTAAGTGCCGCCGAGACCGCCACCCACATAAGGCGTGAAGATGCTGTATGTGCCAAGATCGACATAGGCATTGGCAAGCAAGCTGTAGGCCGTCAGCGATGCGCGATCGCGCGAGGTCGCCGGCACGGCCGTGAAGCCGGGGCCGCAGCCACCGCAATCACCAGTCGTCGAGCCTTTGAAATTGGATTTGAAGAGATAATCCAGCGTCACGTCCGTGCGCAGGTAGTTGTTGATCTGATAGCCGACACCGCCGCCGAGCGTCATATTGCCGTTGAGCTTGGCGCTATCGAAATCCACCAGGCTGGAATTGGAACCCTGGAAGTAATTGGAGCCGCGCAGTTTGGTGAAGGCGTAGCCGACATCGCCGCGCAGATACCAGCCGCTGGATTGGCTGACCGCCACTTCCGGCGTCTGCTGCGCCGGTTCAGGCGTATAAAGATCAGCAGCAAAGGCAGACGTGCCAACCAACAGAGCGGCAACTGCCCCAATCAAGGTTTTCATCATGGATTTGGCTCCAAAGTTATTGCCATTGGCACGACAAACGCTTGCCAATTGAAAAGACATGACATGGATAATGGTTGATAAGAGTTAAAACCCGATTAACTACGAATATTTACTCTATTTGGTTGCAGGATATACTTTATTTTATACATTAGTAATTAATAATTATTGTGCTTTAACAGCAGGATAACTTGATCGGCCAGATCCTTGTGTTCCAGGCCGAGATGGCTTGAAGCCCATGCCACCGACGGCCTTTAAACCAATTGGCAAGAATCGAGCCGTTACCATGATGCCCACCGGGGCCTGAACCAAGGAGGAAGTCGCTGACTTACTTTCGCAAGCTATGTGCCGGCTTCTGCCTGATGTTGGGCTTCCTGACCTCCGCTGCGCTCGCCACACCGATGCCAGCCCAGCCCGTCGCGGCCACGGCCTGGAACAAGGGGCGGGAGACTGGGCTGCCGATCCCCCGCTACGTCTCGCTGAAAGCACATAAGGCACGCATGCGCGTCGGACCATCGACGATCTACGCCACCAAATGGATCTATATGAAGCCCGGCCTGCCGCTGGAAATCATCGACGAATACGGTCGCTGGCGGCAAGTACGCGACGACACTGGCACCACTGGATGGATGCACGGCGCGCTGCTTTCGGGACAGCGGACAGCGGTGGTCGCGCCCTGGCTGAAGACGAACGCCATGCTGCATGGCGGCCCGGAAAAGACAGCCAACCTCATTGCTGAGCTGCAACCCCGGGTGCTGCTTTCGTTGCATTCCTGCACCGGCGCATGGTGCAACGTTTCCGTACGCGAGCATTCCGCGCGCGGCTATATCAGACAGGACTTGCTATGGGGTGCCTATCCCGGCGAAATGTTCCAATGATATCGGCTTGATAGCGTTTCAACTATAAAACTATTCGCTTGCCATCAGTGTTCCCGGGGGTGTTGCCGCCGTGAAAGCGACCGAAGTGCCGTGCCGAGAATAAAGCGATGAGGACAGCACCCAAGCCGACTGCCAGGACGTCGGGCAAGTTGTGCAGCGAAAAATCACCGACGTCGCAGAGCAGAAGATAGGCAATGATCAGATTGGCGAAGCCCCAAAGCACGTTGACGCTCGACGAGGACAGGCCTTGTCCCGGTGGCTTGGCGAAGGGGGTCTGGAACGGTCGACCCATGACCCCGCTGACCGCATGCGGCACGGCGTTCATGAGAACCAGACCACCGAAGAAATACGATAAAAGATAGAGCCATTGCATATCAGGTAGTCCTCGATGCAAGCGGGTTTACGATATCCCCGGCGGCTGGCCGATCTCGGGATTGAAATCTGTGAAGTCAGTCGTCGGCAAGCCGCTGGAGCAGTTTGACAGCACACAGAAGATGGTCCTGCTCCTCGCTGGAGAGCCGTGTTTCTATCGCACGCGAAAGCCAGTCCTGCCGCGCCGCCCGGCCTTCCTCGATCCATCTGCGGCATGCTTCGGTGATCGACAGGATCGTTTGCCGCCCATCATTTGGATCGGCTGCTCCCCTCACAAGCCCAGCTGCGTCCAGGGCCGCGATGATGGCTCCCATCGATTGCGGTCGCATGCCCTCGGCTCTGGCCAGGCTCGATGTCGTCATCGGACCGTCTTTCTCAAGACGAAGAAGCACCGATACCTGCGCCGGCGTCATGTCTCCCACATCAGCCTGTTCGCGCAGTCGGCGCTTGAGCTTACTCACGACGCTGCGCAGGTCCTGCGCGATAGTGGCGGCAACAGCGAGCTGCGGTCTATGCGATTGGTCGTTCATACGCATGACTTAGCATATAGGAAGCTAAACTACAAAGGTAATCTTCATATATGGAATCAGGCTTGCCATCTCCAACGCATCTCTGAACCTTGCAGCGCAACCTTAAAACGACAAGGCCGCCCTCAATGGGGCGGCCGCAGGTCCAATACTTGGATATCAATAACGGATTGCCCGGATCAGGCCGCGTTGCGAACGCTCGAAATCACGTCGATCAGGCCGCCGACGATGCGCTCGATCTGGCCGCGATCGTCACCTTCCGCCATGACGCGGATCAGCGGCTCGGTGCCCGAAGGGCGGATCACCAGGCGGCCGTTGCGGGCAAGCTCGCTCTCCGCATCGGCGATTGCCTTGCGCACCTGATTGTCCTCCAGCGGCTTGCCGCCGGAAATGCGGACATTGCGCAGCAGCTGCGGCACCGGCTCGAAACGCCGGCAGACTTCGCTGACCGGCTTGCCGGTGCGCTTGACCACGGCGAGGATCTGCAACGCCGCCACGAGGCCGTCGCCGGTCGTACCATAGTCTGAGAGCACGATATGGCCGGACTGCTCGCCGCCGACATTGAAATTGTGCTGGCGCATGTGCTCGACGACATGACGGTCGCCGACCGCGGTGCGCGCAAGCGCCATGCCCCGGTCTTCCAGGAAGCGCTCAAGGCCGAGATTGGACATGACGGTAGCGACGATGCCATTGCCACGCAGCGACTGGTTTTCCGCCCAGCTCTCGGCGATGACGGCCATCAGTTGGTCGCCATCGATGATGGTGCCGGTCTCGTCGACGATGATGACGCGGTCGGCGTCTCCATCAAGCGCGATGCCGATATCGGCCCGCACTTCGTCCACCTTCTTCTGCAGTGCCACCGGGCTGGTGGAACCGCAGTTGAGATTGATGTTGGTGCCGTTCGGCTCGTTACCGATGGTGACGACCTCCGCGCCGAGTTCCCACAGCACGGCCGGTGCGACCTTGTAGGCAGCGCCATTGGCACAGTCGATGGCGATGCGCAGGCCCTGCAAGGTCACGTCGCGCGGCAGCGTGCGCTTGGCATGTTCGATATAACGGTCATGCACGCCATCGACACGCTTGGCGCGGCCGATATTCTCCGACTTGGCAAGATGCGCCGTCATGTCCTTCTCGAGCAGATCCTCGATCTTCATCTCGAGATCGTCGGACAGCTTGTAGCCGTCGGGGCCGAAAAGCTTGATGCCGTTGTCTTCGTAAGGATTATGCGAAGCGGAGATCATCACGCCGATATCGGCGCGCAGCGACCGCGTCAGCATGGCAACGGCGGGCGTCGGGATCGGGCCGAGAACAAAGGCATCGACGCCCGCGGCGGTAAAGCCCGCCACCATGGCGTTTTCCAGCATATAGCCGGAAAGACGCGTATCCTTGCCGATGACCACGCGATGGCGATGGCTGCCCCGATGGAAGATCGTGCCAGCAGCGATACCCACGCGCATGGCAAGATCCGGCGTCATCGGATAGATGTTGGATTGTCCGCGGATTCCGTCCGTTCCGAAATAGCGACGTTTCATATGCACTCCCGTGATTGCGGCGTCCCACTGTGGGACCGCGGCATCCCGTTCAGCTCCCGTGAAGTCCATGGGCGGCGCGAACATCGATGCTTGAGGCTCATGCCACAGATTGCAAAACTCGGCACTTAAATTACCGAGAATGCCTATTACACCGCGTTACCGTTAAAAAGCACTAAAAAAGGCCAGTTCCCGGTTGCAAGGGAGCTGGCCTCTTCATTTAGGCTGGATTGCCTTTGCCGTTTAGTGCGGCTGCGGCTCCAGATCGCCCTCGGGCTCATCGCCCTTGTTGCCGAGCGAACCGTCCTTCTTGGCGCCGGTCTTCGGCACAGCCGAACCACGGCTCGGCGGCGTGTCGTCGCCAAGATCGCGGGCGGGCTTTTCGCCGCGAATAAGCGCCTTGATCTCTTCGCCGCTCAGCGTTTCGTATTCGAGCAGGCCTTCGGCGATCGCCACGAACCCGTCATGCTGTTCGGTGAGGATATCCTTGGCTTGACGGTAAGCCTGGTCGATCAGGCGGCGGACTTCGTTGTCGATCTTCTGCGCGGTCGCTTCCGAAACGTTCTTCGACTGCGAGACGGAGTGACCGAGGAAGACTTCCTGCTGGTTTTCGCCATAGGCAACCAGGCCGAGTTCATCGGAGAAGCCCCATTGCGTGACCATGGCGCGGGCAAGCTTGGTGGCCTGCTCGATATCCGAGGATGCGCCGGAGGTGATGTTCTCCTTGCCAAAGGTCAGTTCTTCCGCAACGCGGCCACCCATCATGATGCAGAGGCGCGATACCATCCACTTATAGCTCATCGAGTAACGGTCGCCCTCGGGGAGCTGCATGACCATGCCAAGCGCACGGCCGCGCGGGATGATGGTCGCCTTGTGCAGCGGGTCGGCAAGGGCGACATAGAGCGCCGTGATCGCGTGACCGGCTTCGTGATAGGCGGTGAGCTTCTTTTCCGCTTCGGTCATGGCCGAAGAGCGGCGCTCGGCGCCCATCATGATCTTGTCTTTGGCGTCTTCGAATTCCTGCATGGTCACCAGACGCTTGTTGCGGCGGGCGGCCATCAGGGCAGCTTCGTTGACGAGGTTCATCAAATCGGCACCGGAGAAGCCGGGCGTGCCACGGGCAAGCGTCTTCAGATCGACGTTCGGAGCCAGCGGAACATTGCGGGCATGCACCTTGAGGATACGCTCGCGGCCGATGATATCGGGGTTCGGCACGACAACCTGACGGTCGAAGCGGCCCGGACGCAAGAGCGCCGGGTCGAGAACGTCAGGACGGTTGGTGGCGGCAATGAGGATGATGCCCTCATTGGCTTCGAAACCGTCCATCTCGACCAGCAACTGGTTCAGCGTCTGCTCGCGCTCATCGTTGCCGCCGCCGAGACCGGCACCACGATGGCGGCCGACAGCGTCGATTTCGTCGATGAAGATGATGCAGGGCGCGTTCTTCTTGGCCTGCTCGAACATGTCGCGGACGCGGCTTGCGCCGACGCCGACGAACATTTCCACGAAGTCGGAACCCGAAATTGTGAAGAACGGCACGTTGGCTTCGCCGGCGATGGCACGCGCCAGAAGCGTCTTACCCGTGCCGGGAGGGCCGACGAGCAGGACGCCGCGCGGAATGCGGCCGCCAAGGCGCTGGAACTTCTGCGGGTCGCGCAGAAATTCGACGATTTCTTCCAAGTCCTGCTTGGCTTCGTCGACACCGGCGACATCGTCGAAGGTGACGCGGCCATGCGCTTCAGTCAGAAGCTTGGCCTTGGATTTACCAAAGCCCATCGCGCCGCGTGAGCCACCCTGCATCTGCCGCATGAAGAACAGCCAGACGCCGAGGATCAGAAGCATCGGCAGCAGCGTGCCGAGATAGCTCAGGAAGCTCGAAGAGCCATCCGATTCCGGACGACCGACAATGTTGACGTTCTTGCTTTGCAGGCGATCAAGCAGGCTGTCATCCACGACCGGGGCATAGGTCTGGAAGGGTGTTCCATTCTCGACATAGCTGCCGACCACGCGATTGCCCGTGACGGTAACGTCGCGGACACGGCCGGAATCAACTTCCCGCAGGAATTGCGAATATGGAATTTCCCTGGAGCCTGTTTGTGCCGGCGCGTTCTGGAACATACTGAACAAGGCAATCAATAGCAGAGCTATGATTGCCCATAGAGCGAAATTACGAAAATTAGGGTTCATCGAACTCCCCAGCACTGAAACTTCCACCGTTAAACGGCGGCATTACTTGATCCCTAACATAGGGTTGCGCCAAGCCGTTGCCAAGGCAAACCACACCGACACATGCTTTATTCCGTCAATAAGTCTCAAAGCGGCGGCGGCACATAGGGTTCGCGGCCGAGGCAAGCCGCCAACCGGTTGGCGAATGTGAGATTGAATCGTGTCAAAAAGCGGTCGAAGGGCGCCAGATAGGGCGCAATCGTGACCGACGCGGCAGCGCCCTCGTCACCCGCGACGACTTTCGGCAGCACGGCACCCGCCCGCTGCACCGCACCTTTCGGCAACCCTTCCGGAAATTCCATTGCTCCCGTTGTACCCGTAGCTTCGACGCAAATGGCGGCGGCTCCGTGATTGCCGATCTGGAAGCGGCCATCCCAGATACCATCAGCTCCGGCGGCAAGCACCAGCGGCCGGATATCGCGGCTCTCGCGCATGAGGTAAAGCCCGTCCCGGCGCAGATCGAAGACGACACCGCCGGCCGTACGCCGCCCCGGCCTGCCCTCGCCGATAAAATCCAGGATGCGGCGCATCCGTTCGCGACCAGGCCCATAGGGTTCGCCACCGAAGACGGCGGCGAGATAAGAGAGTGCATAGGCGATGACGCCTTCATCGGCCGAGAGCGCTTTGCGGCTGATGGCGCAGAGGACGCCCGCGTGAACCGCAACATGTTCCCCCAGCCACGCCGCAGCGTCGGCCGACAGCGCCGCGCGCGCAGCCGCTGCGTCCGGTGCAGGGAACAGCGCCGGTTCCTGCAACAGGCTTTTGCGCGTGCGGATGCGCTCGTAGCGGACATCTTCGTTGCTGGGGTCGTTCAGCCAGGACATGCCACGCCCATTGAGATAGGCGCGAATATCCGCGCGACGGCAAGCAAGAAACGGCCTGGCGATCCAGATGCGCCGGTCGAACAGCATCGCCTCGGAAATACCCGTTCCCGCCCCAGCCTCACCTTCGTTCAGGCGTGCCGTTCGCATAGCCAGCGTCTCGCGCTGATCGTCGATTGTATGGGCGGTGACGATGACATTGGCCGAGATTTCGGCGGAGATTTCGGCGAGCAGCCCATAGCGCGCTTCGCGGGCGGCGGCCATGATGCCGCTTTTCGGCTTCTCGCCCTCCCATCGCCGCGCAACATGCGCAATTCCAAGCGATGCGCAGAAAGCGGCGACTTCGCGCGCCTCCTCGGCGGCTTCGGCGCGCAGCCCATGATCGATGGTGGCGGCGGAGAGGGTGACGTCGGAATTCGGAAGGGATTTCAGATGCTCTGCAAGAGCGGCCAGGAGGCCGGTGGAATCGCTGCCGCCGGAAATGGCGACCAGAATATGCGCAGGCTTGAAAAGGGAATGAATGAAATCGGCCGCTGCGGCTTCGGGCATTTGCACTGTGGCAGCACCGTTCGCAGCGTCAGCAGACATGGCAATCAGCAGGCAAGACGTTTTTCTTCGCTGGCCACCTTGTTGGTAACGGGCTTCGAAGCCTTCGGAT
This sequence comes from Rhizobium rhizogenes NBRC 13257, assembly GCF_000696095.1. Classification (GTDB taxonomy): domain Bacteria; phylum Pseudomonadota; class Alphaproteobacteria; order Rhizobiales; family Rhizobiaceae; genus Rhizobium; species Rhizobium rhizogenes. The sequence continues at coordinate 221,393 of NZ_BAYX01000007.1, forward strand.
AACGCTTGGTCACTTCGCGCAGCGTCGCGCAGGCCGTGTCCTTGTTGTCGAGGGCGGCGAGCGACATGCCAAGCTTCAGGAGCATCTCCGGCGCCTTCTCGGACGTGCTGTATTTTTGATGCGCGTTCAAGAAGGTCTTGGCGGCATCATTGTACTTGCCCTGCGAATAGAGCGCTTCGCCAAGCCAGAAATTGGCGTCCGCCGAACGGCTGCTGCTCGGATAGCTGTCGATATACTGGCGGAACTCCTGTTCGGCGACGCTGTAGTCGCCGGACAAGACGTGGCCATAGGCGGCCTTGTACTCATCGTTCTCGCTGCCGAGCGAAGCCGTCTGCGTGCCGGAACCCGCGCTCGGCGGTGCGCCGGAGCTATTATTCGCACGCGACGCCGTCGCGCCGATCTGCTTGCCATTCTGATCCAGCTGGATCGAGCCGAGCTGGGTCGGCGGTTTGCCGGAGCCACCGCCCTGCTGAGCCGTGGCCGGCATGTCGCTGCCTGAATCGCCGATGACGCCGGCGATATCGTCCTGCTGGCCGCCAGTCGGTGCCTGAGCCGGAACATCGGCTTCGCTCTTCTTCATCGAGCCACCGCCGATCGTCGTGGTGCCACCGCCGGGGGGATTAGCCGAACCGCCGCCGCTGCTGTTACCACCACCACCGCCGCCGCGCTTTTCAAGCTGCTGGAAGCGGAATTCATTGTCTTCCTGCGTCTTGCGAATCTGCTCCTGCATCTGCAGCAACTGATAGCTCATCTCCTCGACGCGGCCGTTCAACTGGCGCATCTGGTCCTCGAGTTGCTGCAAACGGACTTCCGCATTGCTGCTCTGAATTTTGATGACAGGCGCTTGTTCGGCCTGGCCCAGACGAGCGGCATTGCTCGGAGCGGCTTGTTCCGAAGCGCCACGACCGCCTAGATGCAGTCCGAAAAGCGAAAGGGCCGAGGCATCACGCTCACTGCCGACAATAGCAACGAGGCAAAGTACGCTCGCCACGACAAGTTTTCTCATATGGATCTATCCTGTTCCATTGATTCTTCGCGCCTTGGGCACAACACAGGAGATTTTTACAATTACTCTCAAAAAGCAACGGAGTTCGGCCAAAGTGTGGTCAAAAAAACAAAGGCGGCCACGGGGGCCGCCTTTGCACGTTTTGAGCGGAATTTCGGCTATTAGGAACCGGCGCCGTTGAGCACGGTGACAGCGCGACGGTTCTGCGACCAGCAGGAAATATCGTCGCAGGTCGCAACCGGGCGTTCCTTACCGTAGGAAATCGTCTTCATGCGCTGAGCCGGAACACCACGCGAAGCGAGATAGTCCTTGGTAGCGGCAGCACGACGTGCGCCGAGAGCCAGGTTGTATTCGCGCGTGCCGCGTTCGTCAGCATGGCCTTCGACGGTGATTGCGTAGTTCGGATAACGGGCAAGCCACTGAGCCTGACGGTCGAGCGTCTGGGAAGCGTCAGAACGGATCGACGTGCTGTCGGTGTCGAAGAAGATGCGATCGCCGACATTGACCGTGAAGTCCTGCGGCGAGCCCGGAGTAGCACTGCCGGCGCCATTGAGGCCAAGGCCGTTGGCATCGTTCGGCAGGCCCTTCTTGGAGGCGCAGCCAGCCAACGAAAGGCCGACGAAAAGCGCGATCATGATCGGGTTGCGTGCGAGGGTCTGCATGTGGCCAAGGGCCGGGGTAGCGATGCGGCTCATGGCCGGTCTCTCCTTAAACATCTCTATCAGGGTTGCCAGACTGTAACCGGATGCGGTTAATCCGATTTCAACAAATATGGTTAATGCTGTCTTAAAATTGTCCTTAACAGGTCCAGTCACAGGACTTTGCGGCGATAACGTGGCGCGCGCCTTCCCTACTCGAGAAGCGGCGACCAGGCCGGGTCGGAAGCGAAGCCCGGAGTCGGGATCTTCTGCTCGTTGTAACCGGTCAGATCGATCGAATAGAGCTGCGGGCCGCTGGAGCCGGCAGGCTCGCGGAAGAACATGATGACACGGCCGTTCGGCGCCCAGGTCGGACCTTCATTGTGGAAGCCCGTGGTCAACAGGCGCTCACCCGAACCGTCCGTCTTCATCACGCCGATCGAGAAGCTCCCGCCCGACTGCTTGGTGAAGGCGATGAGGTCGCCGCGCGGCGACCAGACCGGTGTCGAATAGGAACCGTCACCGAACGAGATACGGCGTTGGTTGGAGCCATCGGCGTTCATGACATAGATCTGCTGCTTGCCGCCGCGATCGCTTTCGAAGGCGACCTGCGTGCCGTCGGGCGAATAGGACGGCGAGGTGTCGATGGCAGCCGTCGACGTCAGGCGCGTCGTGGTGCGCGAGCGCAGATCCATCGTATAGATGTTGGCATTGCCTTCCTGCTGCAGGCTCATGATCACCCGCTGCCCATCCGGCGAGAAGCGCGGCGAGAAGGTCATGCCGGGGAAGTTGCCGACGATTTCGCGCTGGCCCGTCTGCAGCTGCAGCAGATAGACGCGCGGCTGCTGGTTGGCGAAGGACATATAGGTCACTTCCTGCCGGCTCGGCGAGAAGCGCGGCGTCAGCACGAGGTCGCTGCCGTTGGTCAGCATGCGGACATTGGCGCCGTCCTGATCCATGATGGCGAGCTGCGTCTTGCGGGCAGTCTTCGGACCGCTTTCGGCGACGAAGACGACGCGGGTGTCGAAGTAGCCCTTTTCACCGGTGATCTTCTCATAGATCGCGTCAGCGATGATATGGGCGACACGACGCCAGTTGTCCGGCTGGGCATAGAACTGCTGGCCGATCATCTGGCTGTTGCCAAAGGTGTCCCACAGGCGGAACTCGGCGCGGAGGCGGCCTCCGTCCTGTGTCACGCGACCGGTCACCAATGCCTGAGCATTGATCGACGTCCAGTCCGGGAAGCGCGGGGTCGAGTCCGGATTGCTGATCTTCTCGATGAAGGCCTGCTTGTTGATCGGCGCGAACAGGCCAGACCGCTGCAGGTCGGCGGCAATGACGCCTGAGATCTGTGCTCCGAGACCATCATTCGACAGCAGATCGGTAATGGCGATCGGCATGGGCTGGACATTGCCCTTGTTGATGTTGATCTCGACCACGGCGTAAGCGGGCGAAGCATAGGCTGCCACCAGGCCCGCCAGCACCAGCAGGAGACGGATGAAGGGTTTTTTGAACATGTGTGCCAAGCCTTTCAGCATTAATGCGCCAGGTTGCTGGTGTCGAAGTTGATGATGACTTCTTTCCAGGCATCGTATTTATCGAGCGGCAGGTTCTTGAAGGGGGCGGATCTGAGAACAGCACGAGAGGCGCTCTTCGCGACCGCGTTACGCGTCTGTTCCGGCCCACCGGTTGCCGTCACCTCGGGGCTGCCAATAATTTGGCCGGATCGATCGAGTTTCATGTGCACAGCGACACGTACTTTGTTAGCATGAGGCAAATCAGCTGGGATATTCCAATTCCTTGTGACCTGCTCATGAAGCGCGAGCATTTCAGCTTGACTGAAACCCGTCTTATCGGCGCCATCGACCGTTTGGCTTCCGGCGATGGCCGGAGCAGCGACGGCGACAGCCAGCGTCAGCAGCGACGGACAGGCGAGGTGACGCCAGACCTTATTCATCAAGCTCTTCCGCATCACATTCCCAGGTCCGCTGCACTGAAATTAACGACGACTTCCTGCCAGTCGTCATACTTGTCCACCGGCAGGACCTTCAGATAATCCGACTGCGCCCGCATCACAGCGCGCACGGCAGCGCTCTGCATTGCCGACTGCGTCGAAGCCGGCCCGCCGCTCGTCGTCGCCTCCGGTTCGCCGACGATCTGCCCGGACTTGTCGAGCCTGAAGTGCACCTTGATCCGCACATCGCCCGCGCCTTCCAAACCTGGCATCAGGTTCCAATATTTGGCGATCAGATCGCGCAAGCCGTCCTGCTGGCTCTGGCTGAGTTTGCCACCGCCGAGCGATTTCATGCCGCCGCGAGTGGAGACCTGAGTATCGGCGCCGGCTGAAGCCTGCTGAGACGAGCGCTTTGCGCCGCCCTTCGATGACGTGTTGCTCAGAACGTTGGCGATCTCGTCGGCGAGGCCGTCGTCCAGACCCTTGTTAGAGCCTTTGGCACTCTCGCGCTTCTTGTCAGCATCCTTCTTGCCATCGTCCGCCGAGGTGGTCTTGCTGGTACTCTGCGTCGTCGTCTTGTCCGTCGGCTTGGCGTCGGCCACCTTCACATCCGGCTTCGGCGCAGGTTTGACCTCAGGCTTTTGCTCGGCGGTCTTCGGCGGCGTGGGCTGCGGCTTGACATCCGGTACGGGAACGTTGTTCGGCACAGGTATTTCAGCCTGCTGCGTTGGCTGCTCGGTCGGAGGCGGCGTCGGCGTCACATCAGCCTTCGGCGTCGGCGGCGTAGGATCGGTCTTCGGTGTCGGAGTGGGCGTCACGTCCGGCTTCTGCTGTGGAACAGCAGCCACTTCCTTCGGCGCAGCCTCGGTGTCCTTCTGCTCGATCGTCTTGACGTCGTTCGGCCGCGGATCGTTCTGCGGAACGGGCGCGTCCACCTTCTTCGGTGCTAGCGCCGCCGTGTCGCTCTCCGGCCGTTGCGTCGGCACCACCGGGTTTTTGATATCCACGTTGTTCTCGCCAACGTTCTGAGCATTGGCGACCTGGTCCTGCTTCGTCGTCTGCTTGCGCGAGACGTGATCCGTCACCGGCGCCTTCTTCTCACCCTGCTGGAGCTGGTCTGCCGTCACGATGTCGACATCCATCGCCGTGCTTTCCGGCGTCTCCAGCGGTGCTGGCGCGGTCAGCGTCAGCATGGCGCCGACCAGCACCAGGATATGAAAAACCGCCGATGTGACGAGACTGCGCTTCATGTCGATCCGTCAGTGATCCGTTGTCTGCTGCGTGACCAGGCCGATATTCTTGTAGCCGGCCTCCTGAATGCGCGACATCACGTCGGCGATCACGCCGTAAGGCGCTTTTGCATCGCCCTTCACGAAGATGCGCTCGCTGTAGCCGGTCGTGGCAATCGCCTGCAGTTTGGCCGCTATATCGGTCGCCTGTATCTCGGATTCCCCGATATAGACCTGACCATCGGCCTTGATCGAAATCGTGATGGGCTGGGTCTGGGCATTCAATGCACCTGCCTGCGTCTGCGGCAGATCGATCGGTACGCCAGACGTCATCATCGGCGCGGCCACCATGAAGATGATGAGCAGCACGAGCATGACGTCGACCAGCGGCGTCACGTTGATCTCGGAGATCGGGCCGCCCCGGCCTCCGCCGCGACGACCGCCCCGGCGGCCACCGCCGCCACCATTGCCTCCAACAGACATTCCCATATGAGTTACTCCGGTTCCGTCTGTGCTTTACTGAGCAGCCTGGCGAGGCTGCAGCTTCTCGTCGATCTGGCGCGACAGGATGGCGGAGAATTCATCCGCAAATCCTTCCATGCGCGCCGACAGCTTGCCGGCATCGGCCGAGAACTTGTTGTAGGCGATAACCGCCGGAATAGCGGCGACGAGGCCGATGGCGGTTGCGAGCAGAGCTTCGGCGATACCCGGAGCGACGACCGCGAGATTGGTCGACTTCGAACCGGCGATCGCCTGGAACGAGGTCATGATACCGACAACCGTACCGAACAGACCAATGAACGGGCCAGCCGAGCCGATGGTCGCCAGCGATCCGAGGCGGGCGCCCAGATGCTCCGATTCACGCGCCAGCGTGACGTCCATGGCGCGGTCGATACGCATCTGCAGACCGATCGGCGACCGTGCGCCGCGCTCGAACGACTTCTTCCATTCACGCATCGCGGCGACGAAGATGGCGCTGAGGCCGGTATTGGTGCGCTCCGAAAGCGTGCGGTAGAGCTCTTCGAGCGACTGGCCGGACCAGAAGACCTGTTCGAAATGATCGAACTGCCGGCGTGCCCGGGCAAAGCTCAGATATTTGTCGATGACGATCGCCCAGGTCCAGACGGACGCCGCGAGCAGACCGAGCATGACGAGCTTGACCACCAAGCCCGCCTGCATGAAGAGTGACCAGAGTGTGATGTCCGGTGTGGTGGCCGCGGCCAATGCTACTTGTTCCATTGATCCAAAATCCCCGAATCCAAACGCCCGGTGCTAGACCGGGCGGCTAAAAGTGATCTCACAAGAATTGTTTGGCAGCCGCCGCTGAACGCCCTGGTCAAGCCTTCCAAGCTATACTGCCTTCTTGCCGTCAAATTTGGTCAAAGGAAGGCGTGCACCGCACAAACTCTGACGCGATCAGTAAGACACTATTATGGTTAAAAGAATGTTAGCGTCGAAACATGAAAGATTTAACAGTGAAGGCTATTCTAGCTCCTGGAAAGAAATGACCGGGCTGTGCCGGCGGCGGACGCAAACAGATCTTGCGCGCGGCAATTCCTTCACACAAAACTCATGTTTAAGCAAGAAGGCTTTTGGGCGCCGCAGCATTGTCCCGCATGACGCCTCCTAAATCCGCAAGCAATCGCTAATGCGACACTAAAGCGCAGCCTCCGACGCCACCAGCATCTGCGCAGCCAGTTTCTCCGGCAGCCGTCGCGGCCGCCCTTTGGCGTTGATCACCGCGATAATGACCTTGGCTGCGATCAGCAGCGTGTCATCGCGCCGGATTTCCTGGGAAAGCACCATCTTGGCGCCCCCGGCCTTCTCGGTCACGGTGCGGATCGTCAGAATATCGTCCATCCGCGCCGGTCCCTTGAAGTCGATCTCCATGCGGTGGACGACGAAAACCAGCCCTTCTTCGTCGGCATTCAGGAGTTCGCGCTGCTCCACGCCGAGGCAGCGCAGATAGTCCGTACGCCCCCTTTCGAGGAAATGTAGATAGCGCGCGTGATAGACGAGGCCGGAAAAATCCGTATCCTCATAATAGACTCGCTGCACCAGCCGGTGGCTACCGGCTTCCAGTTCCCCGGCAATCAGAAAGGGGCTGTTCATCGTTGCCGCTTCTCCAAAAAATTATCGGGCTCTCTTTGGCCGAAGTTCTGCCATCAAGCAAGCTTTGAACAATTGTCACAGATTCTGACTATCCGGGATGGTGCCGGATAGCGAACGATGCAGAAGGAACGATCTCATGAAAATAGCGGTAATGGGCGGCGACGGTTTCATTGGTTGGCCAACCTCGCTGCATCTTTCCGATGCCGGTCATGAGGTCCATATTCTCGATAATCTCTCCCGCCGCTGGATCGACACCGAGCTAGGCGTGCAATCGCTGACCCCGATGGATTCAATCCAGGAGCGCACCCGCATCTGGCACGCCGAGACCGGCCGCCGCATCCACTTCAACCTCATCGACCTTTCCAAGGACTATGAACTTTTGAAGAAATGGCTTGCCGAGCATCGCCCGGATGCCATCGTGCACTTCGCCGAGCAGCGCGCCGCGCCCTATTCGATGAAGAGCGACCGCCACAAGAACTACACGGTCAACAACAATGTCAGCGCCACGCACAATCTGCTGAATGCGCTGGTCGAGCTCAACCTCGACGCCCATCTCGTCCATCTCGGCACCATGGGCGTCTACGGCTATTCGACGGTCGGCGCCGCCATTCCGGAAGGCTATCTGCCGGTCGGCATCGAGACGGCCGACGGGCGCAGCGTCAGCCAGGAAATCCTCTATCCTGCCAATCCGGGCTCGATCTATCACATGACCAAGTGCCTGGATCAGCTTCTCTTCCAGTTCTATGCCAAGAATGACGGGCTTAGGATCACCGACCTGCATCAGGGCATCGTCTGGGGCACGCATACGGAACAGACCCGCCGTCACGAACAATTGATCAACCGTTTCGACTATGATGGCGACTATGGCACGGTGCTCAACCGCTTCCTCATCCAGGCGGCAATCGGCTATCCCCTGACGGTACACGGCACCGGCGGCCAGACCCGCGCCTTCATCCATATTCAGGATTCGGTACGGTGCATCGAGCTGGCATTGAAGAACCCGCCGGCACGCAATGCCCGCGTCGAGATCTTCAACCAGATGACGGAGACGCATCGCGTCCGCGATCTCGCCGAAATGATCGCCAAGATGAGCGGCGCGGAGATCGTCCGCCTGCCCAATCCACGCAAGGAAGCCCCGGAGAACGACCTGATCGTCAAGAACGACAAGTTCCTCGGTCTCGGCCTGGCGCCGACTACGCTGCAGGCGGGGCTCCTGAGCGAGATCGTCGATGTCGCCAGGAAATACGCCTATCGCGTCGACCGCTCGCGCGTCCCGGCCGTTTCCGCCTGGACCAAGGATATTGCGACGACGGTCAATCACGATCCCGAAGGCAAGCGATTGAAGTCCGTCTCATGATGTTCGGGAGCGAACAGCTGCTGGGGGTGCGGCCGCGCAACAGATCACGGGCGCGGCAAGCCTTCGTCACGCTCGTCACCAACGCCGACTATGCCATGGGCGCGTTAGCGTTGGCGCGCTCGATTGCGCGCACCGGCACCAAGGCGGATATCGTCGTGCTGCACACCGCCTGCGTTGATGAAAGCGACCTGGTGCCGTTGGAAGAACTCGGCTGCCGGCTGGTGGATGTGGACCACCTGCCGCTTTCCGACGAATTCAACGAGCGCCACGCACGCGGTAATCTCCACGCCAATGCGCCCTTCACCAAGGGCCGCAAACCGTCCTTCCATTCGCCGCTCGACAATTTCTGCAAGCTGCGGCTCTGGCAGCTCATCGACTACGACACCTGCGTCTTCATCGATGCGGATGCGCTGGTATTGAAGAACGTCGACAAGCTCTTCGACTATCCTGAATTCTCCGCCGCACCCAATGTCTATGAAAGTCTTGCCGATTTTCACCGGATGAACTCCGGCGTCTTTGTTGCCAAGCCTTCGCTCGCGACCTTTAAGGACATGCTGACGCTGCTGGACAGTCCCGGTGTTTTCTGGCGGCGTACCGACCAGACCTTTCTCGAGACGTTCTTCCCGGACTGGCATGGTCTACCGGTCTTCATGAACATGCTGCAATATGTGTGGTTCACCATGCCTGCGCTTTGGGATTGGAGCAGCATTTCGATCCTACACTACCAATATGAAAAGCCTTGGGAGGAAAACCATCCGAAGGCCGACAAACTGAAACCGCTGATCGATCTGTGGCATGATTTCCATGCCGGGCGCGAGGTGCCCGACATCTCCGCCTTCGCCAATCCGGAAGAGGCCGCATGAAAGTCCTGGTATCGGGCGGAACAGGTCTCGTCGGCCGCTACATCGTCGAGGAACTGCTTTCCGCCGGATACCAGGTCGCCGTCGGCAGCCGCAGCCCACCGCAACCCGGTCTCTTTGCCCAGCCCGTCACCTTCGTGCCGCTGAGCCTCGACCCTTCCGAAAACCAAAGCGATGCTTTCGACGACGCCTATTTCTTCGTTCATGCGGCTTTCAGCCATGTCCCTGGCAAATATCGCGGCGGCGAGGGTAAGGATGCCAAAGGTTTTCGCCGGCTCAATCTGGATGGCACCGTCAAACTGTTTGAGACGGCAAAGCAGGCCGGCATCCGCCGTTGCATCTTTCTGTCATCACGCGCCGTCTATGGCGACCGACCGGCCGGCGAGGTGCTGACGGAGACAAGCAAACCAGCGCCGAACACGCTGTACGGCGAAGTGAAGCGCGACGCCGAGCATGCACTCTTCTCCCTCTCCGTTCCCGGTTTCGCCACGGCAAGCCTCAGAGCCACCGGCGTCTATGGCGACCTTCGTCCGAACAAATGGGACGAAATTTTCGCCGATTATCTTGCCGGAAAACCCGTTGCCTCGCGCGCCGGAACCGAAGTCCACGGCCGCGACCTCGGCCGCGCCGTTCGCCTGCTGCTGGAAACCGAAGCAGGCCGCGTCGATGGCCGGGCCTTCAATCTCTCCGATGTCCTGACCGACACGCATGAGATTCTCGGGTATCTGCAAAGAGCAACCGGCTGTCCGCACGCCCTGCCCTCTCCGGCCCCGCACAGCGGCGTCGGCGAGATGGACACATCGAAAATCCGCGCACTCGGCTGGCGCGGCGGCGGGATCGAAGCACTGAAAGAAACTATCGAGAGCTTGGCGAAAACCGCGACGCAACAGCATCCGTCTTTCGACGCCTTGGGCTTATGAAAGCAGCACGCTGAAGGCCAGCGTACAGCTCTGTAAATTATCTATAAAAATAAAACAACAATAGAACGCGACGGCGATCGGCAAAAGCTCTTGCCATCCGATCGTGACTATCGCTCATTTCCGGTGATATTATTGCATATTTGGAGCAAAATAACCGTTTTTTTGCCTATCGCAGATGCCCAGCGAAACAGCAGAGGACCTCCGAATTCCAGCGTCCAGCACGCCGGTTTCCCCGTCGATTAGATTTTGCGTGATCCGCTATTGCCATCGCGGCAATTTTGTAGATTATTTTAGCGATAGAATCGCAACATTATCTATAATTTGACACTGAGGAGCGACAGCATGACTCATCCCACCGCCAGCCCCGTCGAGAGCCGGCTTACATCTCCCGTGCGAACCGCGCTGACAATCATTGCCGGCGCGGCGCTGATGACGATTGCCGCCAAGACGCAGATTCCGTTCTGGCCTGTACCGATGACCCTGCATACGCTCGCCGTCATGGCATTCGCGATCGCCTTTGGGCCGCGCATCGCCGTCTCGATTTTCCTGACCTATCTCGCAGCCGGCGCCGCGGGGCTGTCCGTCTTCTCCGGCTCGCCGGAGCGCGGCATCGGGCTTGCCTATATGGTCGGACCAACAGGCGGCTATCTCGCCGGTTATCTTGCCGCCTCCTGGCTGGTCGGCACACTGGCGCTTGGCAAAGGCACCTTCGGACGGGTGAGCGCGATGCTCATCGGTCTCGTGACTGTCTATGCACTCGGCGCGGCATGGCTCGCGGCCTATGTGCCACTCGATCGCCTGCTGAGCGTCGGCGTCGTGCCGTTCCTACTCGGCGACCTCATGAAAATCGGCCTTGTTGCGGCAGGTGCAGCGACGCTCCCGGCCACGTTCACACAGCTGCGGGGTAAGCGCCCATGATGGCGGCGGACGGTACGATCCGGCATGACTGGGCCATCGACGAAATCGTCGCTCTGCACAATCTGCCTTTGCTGGAGCTTGTCGGGCGGGCCAATGCCGTGCACCGCATGCATCACGACCCGAACAAGGTTCAGAAGGCCAGCCTGCTGTCCATCAAGACCGGCGGCTGCCCGGAAAATTGCGCCTATTGCCCGCAATCGGCGCATCATCGCGAGGTGGATCTGACCCGGGACAGGCTGATGGATCCTGAAAGCGTGGTGGCGATGGCTGCGACCGCCAGGGCGGCGGGAGCGGAGCGCTTCTGCATGGGTGCGGCCTGGCGCCAGGTCCGCGACGGCCGCGAGTTCGATGCCGTCATCGAAATGGTCAAGGGCGTCCGCGCACTCGGCATGGAGGCTTGCGTCACGCTCGGGATGCTGAAACCCCATCAGGCCGAACGGCTCGCCGCCGCCGGTCTCACCGCCTATAACCACAATCTCGATACCAGCCCGGAATTCTACGGGCAGATCATCACGACGCGCACCTATCAGGACCGGCTGGATACGCTGGCGACGGTGCGATCCTTCGGCATCGACCTGTGTTGCGGTGGCATTATCGGCATGGGCGAAACGATCCGTGACCGCGCATCGATGCTGCATATCCTTGCGGCAATGGAGCCGCACCCCGAAAGCGTGCCAATCAATGCGCTTGTTCCCGTCGAGGGCACGCCTCTGGCAAAGCGACCGGTGATAGCCCCCCTGGAGCTGGTACGTATGGTAGCCACGGCCCGCCTCGTCATGCCGGCCTCAACGGTACGGCTTTCAGCCGGCCGGTCGAACCTCAATCGCGAAGCACAGATCCTGTGTCTCGTCGCAGGCGCCAACTCCGTCTTCTACGGTGATACGCTGCTGACGACACCCAATGCCGGCATTGGCGAGGATGCCGAACTCTTCGCCGCGATCGGGGAGCTGGATTGCGACCACGTTTCCGCTTCCGCGGCGTGAATGATTAACGCATCAGCATCGTCTCGTCCCAGCCAAGCGCCATCAGTTCCTCGCCGCGAAACCTGGCATCATCTGCAACGATGAATTCATCCAGTTGCGGCGGGGCAATGCTGCTGCCAGCGAGCATGGCATGCACCTGGCCACGATGATGGGTCTGGTGCTGGAAAAGATGGCTGAGCACGTCCTCGGCCCGCTCGCGCTGGATACGATTGCTGCGATGAAGGTCGATCACCCTTGCCAGCGCGTCAGAATCGAGGGCCCCGCTGAGAACAACAAGTCGCCGGTCAACGCTGCCCTGCTCGACCGACAGGGCCTCGAGCGTGTCGAACGGCTCTTCAATATCGAAAGCCTTCATGCCGAGCGTGCCGCCTTCCAGCGCATCGACGTAAAACCAATCGACGATCAGGATATGATTGAGCGTCGCCTTGATCGATGGGAAGAAACTGACACGTTTCGCCTCGAACTCGCCGGGCTGCAGTGCCGCGCAGGCCCGATATAGCCGGGCGTTCGCCAGGGCATTGTTGTAAGCCAGCTTGCGGAAGACACGGGTCGGATCGAAAGCGGACATGTGGCATTCCCCCTCTAGGCTTTGTCCAGATCGCCATCCCGCCAGACCAGATGACGCGGCGCAGGCGGCAGGTTCTCGATCTCGTCAGCGATGAAATAGGGAGGGATATCGAGAGCGACCAGCGCCTCTTTCGTCGCTCGCACCCATTTGAATTCGAGATGGTTGTCGCCATCCTCGATACGGTGGACGATCCCCTCCGGGCGGAACGGAAAACTCTGCGGGATGTTCATCAAATAATAGAGCCCCAGTTCGTGCCAGTCGCGCTGCTCGTAGTGGAAGAAATTCTCCACCATCCAGAGCAGTCGCCCGACGGTCACCTCGACACCAAGCTCCTCGACCATCTCCCGCTGCAACGTCTCCTCCGACGTCTCGCCAATCTCGGCCCGGCCGCCCGGAAAGGTCCAGAACGGCTCGTGCTCGGCGCGATGGACCAGCACATGCCCCTCGCGAAAACCGAGACCCGCCACGCGTATCTGAAAGCGCGATTGACCGGCGTTTAGCCTGATAAGCCTACGTTTCGGCATTGCCCTCACCCAGATCGACCACGACGATTTCCGGCGGTACGCCGAAGCGAACAGGCGCTACCGAACAGCCAAGGCCGCCGGAGACGATGAGATGGCGGCGCTCCTCGATGATATGACCATAGACGTACCGATCGCCATAGCGAGACGGTAGATAGGGCGACCAGCCGAGAATCCGGACCTGCCCGCCATGCGTATGGCCAGACAACGTCACCGACACCCGCGACGGCACGGTCGGGAAGATATCAGGCTCATGAGCAAGCAGGATAATGGGCGCGGCGTCATTGACCTGCGCCAGCGTGCCATCGAGATCGTCAAGCCCCGTGGTCACCGGACGCCTCCAGCGGATGCTCCGACGCAGAGCGAGCTGATCCTCGAGACCCGCCAGCCAAAAACCGTATCCATCCTTTTCCAGGCGCGCCGCGCGATTGGAATAGACCGGAATTCCGACATCGGCCAATGCCTTGTGGCTGAAGGTCGGGCCATGGCCGCTCTTCTGCGCGGTCGCGTCGTGCCACCAGTCATGATTGCCGATGATGGCGTGCACGCCAAGCGGTGCCTTCAAGGCCGCCAGTTCCGCCGCCCAAATGCGATGGTCGACGCGGCCGGTCACAAACTCCGTCCCGGATGTATAATCGCCGAGCAAGACGATAATGTCGCCGCCCAGACTATTGGCATGTTCGCAAATGGAAGCGATGCGACCGGCCGTCATCCACGGCTCACAGGCATGAAGATCCGTCAGCACGACGATTTTCAGCCTCAAGCCCGACGTCCAGCCCGGCGGCGTCAACTGGTAGCGGGTCACGTTCAGACGGACGATGGGCTCAAATCCGAAGGCGTAGCCGCCGAGTGTCATCAGCCCGGCGATACTGCCGCCGAAAAGTTTCAGGAAACCGCGACGGCTGATCACTCAGCATCCCCTTGGAACAGCCCGAATTGCGCCGCCTCCAGCTCCTTCGGCGGCTGCAAGCCAAGATGTTTCCAGGCAATCGCCGTCAGCACGCGGCCGCGCGGCGTACGCTGGATGAAACCCTGCTGGATCATATAGGGCTCGATAATATCCTCGATCGCGTCCCGCGGTTCGGAAAGACCCGCGGCGATGGTTTCGATACCGACCGGCCCGCCGCCGAAATTGACGGCGATCATGTTGAGATAGCGTTTGTCGAGCTGATCAAAGCCGACATTGTCGACCAGCAATCGTGTCAGCGCCTCGTCGGCGATCTCACGAGTTACCGCCTCAGCCTTTGCAACCTCGGCAAAATCGCGCACGCGGCGCAGCAGGCGACCGGCGATGCGCGGCGTTCCACGGGCGCGCCTAGCAATCTCCCGCGCGCCCTCTTCGGTGATGCCGAGCCCCATCAACCGCGCGCCGCGCCTGACGATCAGCTCCAGCTCCTCGACCGTGTAGAAGCTCAGACGCACCGGAATGCCGAAACGATCGCGCAGCGGCGTCGTCAGCAGGCCGAGACGGGTGGTGGCAGCGACCAGCGTGAATTTCGCCAGATCGATCTTGACCGAGCGCGCCGCCGGACCTTCGCCGATGATCAGATCGAGCTGGAAATCCTCCATGGCCGGATAAAGGATTTCCTCGACCGCCGGATTGAGACGATGGATTTCATCGATGAAGAGCACATCGCGCTCTTCGAGATTGGTGAGAAGCGCGGCAAGATCGCCGGCCTTGGCAATGACAGGACCGGACGTCGAGCGGAAGTTGACGCCGAGTTCCTTGGCCATGATCTGCGCCAGCGTCGTTTTGCCTAGACCGGGCGGCCCGACGAACAGCACATGGTCCAGCGCCTCGCCACGCCCCTTGGCGGCTTCGATGAAGACCTTCAGATTGGCACGAGCCTCCGCCTGGCCGGTGAACTCATCCAGCGACTGCGGCCGGAGCGTCACATCCAGATCTTCGCCCCGCTTTTCCGGCGATATCAGGCGCGCGGCTTCACTCATGTCAGACGTTCCATTCCCGGTATGCGTTTCGCGGTTTTGCTATCGAGGATCACGACGACGACGCCATGGTCTGCCCCTCCGTGATCATCGTTCTGCGGAAGAGCAGCACGAGTCGATCCCCTTACTTTGAGACAATAGTAAGGAATGGGAAAAGGTGCAAAGAATCACCGCGACAGTTCCTTCAAACCCAGACGGATCAGCTTGGCGCTATCGGCCTCGTCTCCGGCCACCTTCATCGCTGCCGCGATGGCATTCGCAGCCTGATCGCGGGAATAGCCGAGATTGGTGAGCGCCGAGACCGCATCGGATACTGGCGCCGGGGCAACGCCCTCGCCCAATTCCTGCTTGAAGCCGATGTTCGTCGCCTCGCCGGCAAAGGCGGGCACCTTGTTCTTGAGTTCGGTGACAATCCGCATCGCTACCTTCGGCCCGACGCCCGGTGCCCGCGATACGGCAGTGCGATCCTGCAGCGCGATAGCGTTGGCAAGTTCGGATGGCGTCAGCGTCGACAGCAAAGCCAGCGCCACCTTGGCGCCAACGCCCTGCACGGTCTGCAGAAGGTTGAACCATTCCCGCTCCAGCACCGCCATGAAGCCAAAAAGCCGGATTTGGTCCTCGCGGACATAGGTCTCGATGAAGAGAATACAGGCCTCGCCGACCGAGCCGAGCCTCGACAGGGTCCGCGCCGAGCAATAGGCGACGTAGCAGACACCATGCACATCCACGAGCGCATAGTCCTCGCCGATCTCTTCGATAGTGCCTTTCAGCTTGCCGATCATGAATGATGTCCGTCAGGGGTGGGTTTCGGGAGTGATGAGGTCAAGCGAAGGAAAGTATGAGCGATACCCCTTTGGGTCTCGCGTCAGTATGGAATAACCGCGCACCGCAGCATGCGCGCCGATCAAAAAATCAGGAAGAATGCGCTCTCTCCCGCCGCCAACCTGACGGTAAACCCTAAAAGCCGCAGCCGCTGCAAAAGCTGCCGACCAAGGCAGGCTCTCCCGGCGAAATTCGCTCTGCGGCAACAGTTCGTCCACACGATCCATGCTGCTGTAACGCACCGAAAATTCCGCATAGATGATGGGATTGATAACGACCGGCCCCTGCTTGAAAGCGGAGAAAACCTGACCGCTGGACCAACCATGCCAGGCAGAACCGGGTATGGCCAAATCAACCAGCACATTCGTGTCGACGATCGTGACCATGATTACCGGTCACGCGTCAGCGACATCAGCGCTTCGGCATCGATATCCTGATCGCCGGTGCCTTCCAGGCGTTTAAGAGTAGCCATGAACCGATCAAGCCGTGCCGATCCTCGATCTCTCGCTTGCCGTTCTTCGGCGAAACAACCAGCTTTCCGTCCTCGACGGAAAATATGACTTCGCTATTGAGCTCTATGCCAGCCAACTCGCGCAAATCGCGGGGGATGGTCACCTGCCCTTTGGATGTCACACGCATTCTTGTTCTCCAGATCTCCGCAGTAAGAATTATCATTACCACGAGAACAAGTCAAGAACAAACTACCCCGCCAATGCCGCTTGCCGCAGCCGGTTGGCACCGCGATTGTGGGCGTGACAGATAGCGATGGCGAGCGCGTCGGCGGCGTCATTGCCTTTGAACTCCGCCTTCGGCATCAGGATCTTCAGCATCATGTGGATCTGCTGCTTCTCGCCGTGGCCGACACCGATCACCGCCTTCTTGACGGCATTCGGGGCATACTCGGCAACCGGCAAGCCGGCGCGGGCCGGCACCAGCATGGCAATGCCGCGCGCCTGGCCGAGCTTAAGCGTCGCCACCGCGTCCTTGTTGACGAAGGTCTGCTCGACCGCCGCCTCGTCCGGCTTGTAGCCATGGACGATATCGGCAAGCCCGTCGTGAAGCTGGCAGAGGCGGGAAGCTAGATCCATATCGCCATCCGAGGTCACAGTTCCCGAGGCAACGAAGCGCAGGGAGTTGCCAAGCGTATCGATCACGCCCCAGCCGGTGCGGCGCAGGCCCGGATCGATGCCGATGATGCGAATCGTGTTTTGCATAGGCTCAACCTATCTTTCGACGTTGAGATGTGCCAGCAAAATGTGAACAAAACAAAAACATCTCACAGCCGAGTGCCCATTTCCGGCACTTTGAAAGCGCGGCGAGAAAATCGCCAAGGCGGGGGTTTGGAATGACGTGTCCGCGCTCCTACATGGGAAGCATCAAACCTCCCTTTCACCACGCAGGTCTCTTGCCATGGTCCCCTTTTCCATTCTTGATCTTTCGCCCGTTGCCGAAGGCAGCACCGTCAGCCAATCCTTCGAAGGCTCGAAGCGTATGGCACAAAAGGCGGAGGAGCTTGGCTACACGCGATTCTGGCTGGCCGAGCATCATGGCATGCCGGGCGTTGCCAGCGCTGCCACGGCGGTCGTCATCGGCCATGTCGGGGCTGCGACCTCGCGCATCCGCATCGGCTCGGGCGGCGTCATGCTACCCAACCATGCGCCGCTGGTGATCGCCGAGCAGTTCGGCACGCTGGAAGCCCTGTTTCCCGGCCGCGTCGATCTCGGCCTCGGCCGGGCTCCGGGCACAGATATGCGAACCGCCCAGGCGCTGCGCCGCAATCTCGACGCCGGCGCGCAAAGCTTCCCCAACGATATCATCGAGCTGCAACATCTGTTTAGCCCGGCCGACGAGAACCAGTCGATCCTCGCCGTGCCCGGCAATGGCGCGAAGGTGCCGATCTGGCTGCTCGGCTCGAGCCACTACAGCGCCCATCTCGCCGCCATGCTCGGCCTGCCCTATGCCTTCGCCTCACATTTCGCTCCGGAAGCCCTGCTCGACGCTGTCGCCATCTACCGCGATCGCTTCCAGCCCTCGGCAACCCTCGACAAGCCCTATGTCATGGTCGGCGTCATGGGCTCAATGGCGGACACGGACGAGGAAGCGCAATATCACTTTACCTCCGCCGAGCAGCAATTCGTCAATCTGCGCCGCAATGTCCGCGGCCCCTTCCCGCGTCCGCGCAAGGACATGGACGATTTCTGGACGCCGATGGAGAAACTGAACGTCGAGCACACGCTGCGCTACGCCGTCGTCGGCTCACCCGCGACCGCAGAGGCAAAACTCTCGCAGTTCATCAAGGATACGGAAGCCGACGAGGTCATCATTTCAATGCCGATCCACGACATCGAGGCGCGGCTGAAGTCGGTGGAGCTGTTCGCCACGCTGCCGAGCTTCCAGAAGGCAGCATAACCACCTCCCCTTGATGGGGGAGGTCGCGCGGAACGCGCGGGTGGGGGTGACGCTCGGTATCCACAGAAATCACCCCACCGCGGACCTTTGGTGCGACCCTCCCCATCAAGGGGAGGGTAGGTCAAGCCGAAAGCTTGGCCATGACCTCTTCGGAAACTTCGAAGTTCGAATAGACGTTCTGCACATCGTCATCGTCTTCCAGGCTGCCGATGAGCTTCATCAGCGACTGTGCCTTTTCTTCGTCGACCGGCACGTTGTTCTGCGCACGCCAGATCGCCTTCACGGTTTCAGCTTCGCCGAGCGTTGCTTCCAGCGCCTTGGCGACTTCGTTCATAGCCTCGAAACCGCAGATGATGGTGTGGCCGTCTTCGTCGCTCTCGACATCATCAGCGCCGGCTTCGATTGCCGCTTCCATCACCTTGTCGGCATCACCGACTGTCGGCTTGTAGGTGATCTCACCGACATGGTCGAAGGAGAAGGAGACGGAACCGGTTTCGCCGAGAGCGCCACCAGCCTTTGTAAAGATCGAGCGGACGTTCGAGGCGGTGCGGTTGCGGTTGTCGGTCAGCGCTTCGACGATGATCGCGGTGCCGCCAGGACCATAGCCCTCATAGCGGACTGCATCATAGTTTTCCCCGTCACTGCCGGCCGCCTTCTTGATGGCGCGGTCAATATTGTCCTTCGGCATCGACTGTGCCTTGGCGTTCTGGATCGCCAGGCGCAGGCTCGCGTTCATGGTCGGGTCGGGCAGGCCCGCCTTGGCGGCGACGGTGATTTCACGCGCCAGCTTGGAGAACATTTTCGAACGCACCGAGTCCTGACGACCCTTGCGGTGCATGATGTTTTTAAACTGTGAATGGCCAGCCATGGCACCCCTGTTCACGTCTTTTGTTGGGAATGGGCCGCCTTATAAGAGCGAAGCCGCTTTCATTCAAGCAAAAAGCCCGCAAAGGCGGCTCGCCCGGCTGTGATCCTCCGCAAGCATGAGCCATGCTGATCGGCTCAAAGCCCCTTCAGCACATAGATCAACGGCTTCCGAGGCAATGTTTTCAACGACACCGTGGTCGTCGCGCCTGGCGCATAACCGATGTCAAATTCTGGACCAAAAAGCGCCAGGAACTGATCGACCGGCGGTCCCCAGCGATGCATCGGCAGGATCAGCGAGGAACGCAGCCGCTTCACCACGCGGCTCATGCTGTCCGCGCCCATGGTCAGCCCGCCGTCGACCGGCACCATGACGACATCGAGCCGACCGATCTCGGCATATTGCTTGTCGTTGAGCTCGAAGTGCAGGTGCCCCAGATGACCGATGCAGAGACCGGCCACTTCGAAGATGAAGATGGAATTACCGTTGGGCTCGATGCCACCGGACCACGAGCGGATGTCGGTCACCACGTTGCGGATCAGCGTATCACCGACGGTCAGATGAACCTTCGCCGGCTCGCCCGGCACCTCGCTCCAGCCATGCAGCACGTATTTGATCGCCGGATCCGGCGTCAGCGTGTAGTGCGTCGGATGCGCCTTGTTCATGGTGACGGCGGTTGGCGTATAGGGCGGCGGATAAGTGCCGCTGAAATCCGTCGCGATCGAGACGCCGCCAGGTGTTTCGATGAAGAAGGTGGCGTGGCCAAGGAAGGTGATCTTCACATCACCGTTGACGGGATCCTTTGCAAGTGTCGGGCCGGGAGGCGAGAAGCTCGCAAAGGTCGCCTTTGGCAAAGACTGTGCAATCGCCTGGCATTGGCTGGGCTGGGGGCGAGAAGGTTTCTCCTGCGCATCCGCGACACTCCAGCCCGCCAGAGCCAGCAGGAAGAACACGGCGAAGACCGGAAATCGCACCATCATGCCACCCCCTCAAGCCTTACGGAAACGGGGAGGATGCGGCACGGTTAGAGGCAGGTCCAGCGGCAATCCGATGAGGATTGCTCACAATCGCGTCATTGCCACTGGGCGATGAATGATTGGGCAGCCGCTACCGCCAGAACTCCGGAATGGTCTCGGCCAGACGCGGCCCGAGTCGCAGCGGCGCGATCTTTTCCGCAAGCCCGGTCGCATCCGAAATCTCCACGCCGACACCGCAGATGGTGGCTGGGCCGGAGGCCGCCTCAAAACGGCCCTTCGGCATTTTCGAGATGAAGCGGTTAAGCGGCTCTTCCTTCTCCATGCCGAGCGAGGAATCGTAGTCGCCGCACATGCCGGCATCCGACATATAGGCGGTGCCGCCGTTCAGGATCTGCGCGTCGGCGGTCGGCACATGCGTATGCGTACCGACGACCAAGCTGGCGCGGCCATCGACGAAATGGCCGAAGCACTGCTTTTCGCTGGTCGCCTCCGCGTGGAAATCGAAGATGATGGCGTCCGCTTGTTCCTTCAGCGGGCAGGCATCGAGGATCGCTTCCGCCGCCTTGAAAGGATCGTCCAGCTCCGGATGCATGAAGACGCGGCCCATGATGTTGGCGACGAGGACGCGGGCGCCGTTGCGGGCATAGTAGATGCTCGAACCACGGCCGGGCGTCCCGGCGGGATAATTGGCGGGGCGCAGGAACTGGTCGTGGCGCTCGCAGAACACCACCGCTTCCTTCTGGTCCCAGACGTGATTGCCCGTGGTCACCACATCGGCACCGGCATTGATGGTTTCGAGAAAGATATCCTCGGTGATGCCGAAGCCGCCGGCGGCGTTCTCGCCGTTGACGATGACGAAGTCGAGCTTCAGATCGGAAACCAAGCCCGGCAAGCGATCCCATACCGCAACCCGTCCGGTCTTTCCGACCATGTCACCCAGAAAAAGCAGCCGCATTCCCTATCCAATCTCCACGGAAACAAAATTGAGCCCGCTCTCGGTCAAAATCGCGTCCAGACGGACATCATGCGGCTCAGCCGGTACTGATGGCACTTCCTGGCAGTCGAATGCAATGCCGATCAGCCGCGGATTCAAGCCTTTTTGATGCAAACGATCGATGGCGCGGTCGTAATGGCCGGCGCCGTAGCCGATGCGATGGCCGGTGCTGTCGAAAGCCGAAAGCGGCACCAGCATGACCTCGGGGTCCAGAACGGCGGCATCAGGCCCGGGCCCCGCCGTGCCGAAACCGCTGGGGACCAACGGCGCACCGGGCACGAGTTCGCGAAAGACGATGGTGAGCTTGTCGAGAATGACCGGCACGCAGAGCCGCGCCCCTCGCTCCCGCAACCGCGCCATCAACGGCCGAATGTCCGCTTCCGACCGGATCGGCAGGAAGCCGGACACGATCATCCCCGGCTCAACCTCGATCGCATCGCCAGCATGGGCAAGCATCGCCAGCCCCTTTTCGATGCGCTCATCGGGCGCAATCGCGTCGCGTGCCGCCAGACGCTCGTTACGATATTGGGCTTTCAGCTCTTTGGGGGTCATCAGGCTTTCATACATTGGGACAATATCAGGAAAGCATAATGAGCCTGCAGCCCAATGCAATGCGTGAAAGCGACATGAGGTTATCGCTTAACTGCCAACGGCTTCAGCCGGCCTTGCATTCCACCGAAATATGGCCATTCCCGTCGATATGCGCCCGAACATGCTTATAATTGGGCAACGTCGGATGACTGGTCTCGAGCGGATGGGAATGCGTCGCCGTGATCACCACGACATCGGCGCCAGCGGCCTCGCCCGCCTTGATGCCGGCCATCACATCCTCGAAAACCAGGCAGTCGGAGGGCCGCAGACCAAGCCGCTCGGCACCGAGAATGTAGCATTGTGGATCCGGCTTGCCGACCTTGACGTCTTCGGCCGTGACGATGAAGCGCGGAACCGGAATGCCGGCCGCGGCAAGGCGCGCATGGGCAAGCCGGAGCGGCGAGGAGGTGACGATCGCCCAGCGCTCCGGCGGCAGCGAGGCCAGGAATTCGATGGCGCCCGGCAGCGGCACGACGCCTTCCAAATCGGTAATTTCCGCCTCCATGATCAGTGCCGATTCCGTGACCGGATCGACGCCGGGCAGGTTGAGCTTGCCGATCGTGTCGATGCCGCGCGCGCCATGCATGGTCGGCATGAACTTCTCGACATCCAGCCCCTTACTTCGCGCCCAATCGCCCCAGACACGCTCGGCGGCGGCGATCGAGTTGATGATCGTGCCATCCATGTCGAACAGGAATCCGGAATAGCTTTTATCGAAGATGGAAGACGATATGGCGGACAAGGTTCAGTCCCCTCTCGGGTTGGCGGAATCGGGTGGGCGAGCCGGGATCGACTCGTGCCGTCTTTCTTCCGACTACCGGCAGCCACGCCAAGAAGCAAACGAATGCTGGGCGGCGGACATGGAAAACAGCGGCGCGTATGGCTGAATAGCTGTTGGAATGCGCGGCGGAACAAGCCGCCGCGCGATCAGTGCGTCACTCGCCGAGCCTGCTCTTCAGGCCGTTGATGATGTGATTGGCCAGAGCCTGGTAATCGTCGTCGAAATGATGGCCGCCATCCATGGCGATGACTTCGGCACCCGTACCGGTCAGGACCGGGCAGGCAACATCCTCGTCGTCGTCCTTGCCATAGATGCACTGCACCATCTTCGGATTGATCGACTTGAGGTCATTGGTGGGATCGCCGCCCTTGCCGGCGCTTGTAGCGCCCAGCCAACCCATGACCGAGATCACATAGTCGACCTTGCGCGACAGCGACAGCAGAGAGATCTGCACGATCTTATCCTTGTCGGCCTGTTTCAGACGATTATAGCTCGCCGGCAGCACGTCGGCGCCGAAGGAATAGCCGATCAGCACCACATGCTTCACTTTGAAGCGCTTGGTGTAGTATTGGATCATGCGACCGAGATCGTCGGCGGTCTGCTGTGGGTCGCGCTCCGTCCAGAAGTAGTGCAGCGTATCGACACCGACGACAGGGATGCCCTGGTCCTGCAGATAGCTGCCGACTTCCTTGTCGATATCGCGCCAGCCACCGTCGCCGGAATAGACGATCGCCAGCGTGTCTTCGGTGGGCTTGGTGTCCATGACATCGACAGGCAGACCAAGTGGCGATTTTTCGCTGTCGATCGTCTTCATCAGATCCGCCAACCCGGTGCTGAGGGTGGCATAGGTGTCGTCATCGTCGGAATCAGTAACCTGAACATCAGGGTGATCCTTCTGGATCTCCTCGACATGGTCGCGTCCGTCCTTGGGAGCGTTCGACGTGAATGTCGCGACGATCGGGTTCGGCAGCGCGCCTTCCTGCAAGCCGAAGGACACCATGTCACCATCGCTCTTCTTCTCGGCGGGCGTGCAAAGCTCCTGCTTCAGCGCAATACCGGAGGTCGGATCGACGGCAAGCGTGCCGGCAACGGTGGCATCCGGGGTCTGCGCGGCAATCGTCAGCGCCATAGCGCCGCCCGCGCCGACACCGGCGATGATCGGCAGCTGATAGGTGCTGTCGGCAAAGGAGCGCTGCACCTGCTGGCTAAGCGATTCCAAGTCCGAGACCATGTAGATGCAGCCATCATTCTGGCTGACGTCGTATTTGTTGAGCGACGCCAGGAAGGACGGATAATCGATGCCGATGACCAGCGTGCCGTTGGCGACGAGCTTGTCAGCGACGCCCTTCTCCTTGTCGCCCCAGCCGGCGACGTCGGAGATCAGGATGACCTCGCTGGTCACCTTGCCTTGCGGACGCAGGATATGCGGCGGCGAAATCATGCCAAGATCGTATTTGGTATCATCCTCGTCCGCCCGCGCCGCGCCTGATACCAGCAGGCCCGCTGTCAGCAGCAATGCGGAAGCCAAGGATGTTGCGTATTTCAAGATCATTTCCTCACGACCCCCTTAAGTCCGCCCCCGATGAGGAATGTGGCATCCATCAACGCGATCATTGGGCTGACACCTCCTGAAACGGCCAGATAGCGTGGCTGCCAATCGGGATGAAATTTGGATTTGAAGGCACGAAGCCCTTTGAAATTGTAATAGCGTTCGCCGTGTTCAAACACGGTTCCCCCTACCCTGTCCCAAACCGGCGCCGATTCCCGTCTCGACATGCCCGACAGCGGCGCCATGCCCAGATTGAAGCGCTGGAAACCCTGCTCCTTCAGATATTCGAGGATCTGCACGAACAGAAAATCCATCGAGCCCTTCGGGGCATCCGGTGAAAAGCGCATCAGATCGACAGAGCCCTCCTCCTTGGTCTCCGTCATCAGGATATTAGCGAAAGCGACGATCTTACCATCCTTTTTCAGCACGCCAACCGATTGCGAGGCAACATAGTCGGGATCGAAGGCCCCCAGCGAGAAGCCTTTTTCCTTGGCGTTATGATCGGCAAGCCACGATTCCGAAACCTCGGCAAGCTGATCCATGATATCAGGCACATGCTGCGGCTCGATAACGGCAAATTCTAGTCCGTCGCGCACCGCGCGGCTCGCGGTCTGGCGAAGATTGGCCCATTTGCCGCCCTTCAGCTCGAAATTGGTGAGGTTGACCACCGCCAGCTCGCCGAGCTTGAAAGCGCGCAAACCGGCATCGGCGCAATAGGACAGAAGCGCCGGCGATATCTGATAGAAGACCGAGCGGCAGCCCGCCGCACGAGCGGTTTCGACAAAGCGCCAGACAAGCTCAGGCAGGGCGTGCTTGGGGCCGATCGGATCGAACAGCGCGATCCACGAGCGGCCCTGCTTGCCGTACATGATGAAGGCATCGCCCTTTTCCGAGAACATGATGCTCTTGTCGCCCATCCGCACCAGATTGGCGTCGGCGACGCCCTGGTTGCGAACGATCTCGACAGCCCGCTCCACGGCATCTTCGGAAACCGGGTCCAATCGCGGCGTCGCCGGTCGCAACAGGCTGAAGATCGCGATCGCCGACGATACGATGGAAATACCGAGCACGGCGCGCAGCCCGCGCGGCGCCTCACCGGTAAATTCGAACTCCCACCAAAGCTGGTTGCTGTATTCGACGTCACGATAGACGAAGAACAAAATGACGATGGCGCCGATGCAGATCACCGCGATCGCCGTCAGCCAGCCGCCTGTCAGGGCCTGGTTCAGCAGCGATGCCGGCCGGGTAAAGAGCTGACGGCTGACGACGAGGCCGAAGATGAGGAAGCCGAGCAATCCGGCCTCGACAATGGCGATGGCCTTCAGCAGCGACAGCAGCAGCGCGAGGACCGCCGAGAAGATCGAGACCCACCAGGCGCCGTCTAGGCGCTGGCCAAGGCCGCGGGCGGCAACGATCATCGCAAGCCCAAGAAGGCTGGACAGGAAATGTGCTCCTTCGACGATCGGCAATGCCAGGTAGTCGCGGAGAAATTCGAGATTTTGGTCCGGTGTCGGCGTCACGCTCGAAAAGACCAGCATCATGCCGAGCAGCAGCGCGAAGGTCGACAGCAACTGCGGCATGAGGCGGCCGCCGATGCGGCGCATGCTGGAGGCGGCCGGATGATCGACGAAGCGACGCAGTTCGGCCACGGAGACGGCGAGGATCGCGATCGCCAGCGGAATGACGTTGTAGATGACGCGATAGAGAACCAGCGAACCGAGGACCGCGTCGGCATTCACCGAGCTGCCGAGCCAGGCGATGATGATCGTCTCGAACACGCCGAAGCCGGCCGGAACGTGGCTCAGCACGCCGAGACCGACGGCGATGGCATAGATGGCGAAGAAGCCGGGCCAGCCGATGGCCGTATCCGGCAACAGCACGTAGAGCACCGAGGCCGAGGCGGCGATATCGAAGGCCGTCACCAGGAATTGCCGCGACCAGGTGCGCGAATCCGGCAGGCGAACGGCGATCGGCCCGATCTGCACCTCGCGGCCGTTGCGGCCGATGACGATCACCACGGCGAGCGCGGCGAGAATGGCGCCGGCGATCAGGCGCAGCCACAGGCCATTAACATTGATCAGCGGGCCGATCTCGTCGGCGATGACCAGCAGCGCGATGGCACCGACGGCGGCAAGGCCAAGGCCGAAGGCCAGCGTGACGAAGGCAATGACGCGGGTGATGTCATCGGGCGACAGGCCCATCCTCGTATAGGCACGATAGCGGATGGCGCCGGCGCTGAGCGCACCGAAGCCAGCCGTATTGCCGACCGCATAGGCGCTGAAGGAGGTGAGTGCCACATGCGGAAACGGCAGGCGCTTGCCGATATAGTCCAGCGCGTTCTGGTCGTAGAAGATCAGCGAGGCGAAGCTGAGGCCGGTAAAGAACAGGGCCAGCAGGATGGACGAGAGCTTGGTCGTCTCGAGCGCGTGCACGACATCGTCATAGCGGACTTCGTTCGTCAGATCGAAGATCGCATAGGCGGCGATACCGAAGACGGCGACGGTGAGGACGGCAACGATCAGCGTGCGGTTGCTGTTCAGGAACCCGCTTATCCCACCGCGTTCCTTCAGTTCCTCATCGGCTTTTTCCAGATCGATTGGGGTCGACATGCTCTACCTGTTTGAATTGGCTTTCGCCGGTCCCGTTTGCTCGGATGTGCAGTAACGCTAATATTGCATCTTTATGGTGTCGCCTGCACTTCTGTCCACGGGCTCTTTTTCTCGAGCGCTCCCATGTTTCTGAATTTGGGCAATTTTGGCGCAGGCCGCGTTCCTCTAACAAGGAATCCGTTATTATTAAAAGGAATTTGTCATTCACCAGGAATTTGAGCTTATCCACACAGAAAAGTGAACTGCGTCGCCCGCAAGCCACACAGTTCACTATTAGGACATTCCGACGGGGTCATATTCTCTCGGCAAGTGCCTGCGGACGCATATCCTCGCCCGACCTTCTCAGCGATCCGGCGCCTCGGCGGGCACGCCGCGCATTTCGCTCAGAAAGAACCCTTCCCGCAGATTGATGCCATATTCGACGAAGGCCTTCATGCAGCAGAGCATCTGAGTCCAGCCTTCGCAATTGAGATAGGTGCCGCGACGGCCGGCCGTATCCTCACGCCAACCGGATTCCGCGATCGTCACCAAAGTACCGCCATCATCGAGCGCTTCGAACGTCATCTCCACCTTGGTCCTGTAGCGCGCGCCCTCCTCATCGGCGCCGCCATCCCAATGAAAGACGATGCGGCGACCGGGCTCGATCTCACTGACCTCGACCGGCGCCTTCTCCCACCAGATGACCGTTGTCCCGGCCACCAGCGGCGCGCTGGCGCCGCCGACGGTAGTGAAATAGCCCGAAAGCTTCTGCGGATTGACGACAGCATCGAAGACCTCTTCTACCTTGCGGCCGATGCGGCCCGAAATACGGATATCCAGCGTCATGGCTTCTCCTCCTCTTTCCGATCGCAGCATTCTCTCCATTGCGATCGGTAGCATTATGTTATAAAAATATAACATGTCAAGCGAATCGGATAATGACCTAATTTTCAAGGCCCTGGCGCATCGCCGCCGGCGCGAAATCCTCGACCTCCTGAAGGAGGCGCCGAGAACCACCGGCATGCTCTGTGAGACCTTCCCGGATATGGACCGGTGCACGGTGATGCAGCATCTGAAAGTGCTGGAGGAAGCCAGACTGGTGATTGCCAAAAAGGAGGGGCGCGAGCGCTGGAACCACCTGAACAGCCTGCCGATCAAACAGATTCACGATCGCTGGATCAGCGCCTATGCCGGCCACGCCCTATCCATTCTCGATAGGCTCAGGAGCGATCTCGAAGGCTGAGATGACGAGAATTCTCGACACCGCTGAACCGGGCGCTATGCTGCGCGGCTCCGCCCCAGCAACACCCTGAGCTTCTCGCTAGCCCCATCCTCGTCGAGCGGCGTGTAGACCACCAGCTTCATGTCGGGCCGGTCGATGACGGCGAGTGCGGTATATTCGAAATTCATCAGCCCGCCCAAGGGATGGCGCAAGCGCTTGTGGCCCGCCAGCGGCCGCAATACGTCCTGTCTCGGCCACCAGGCGCGAAATTCCGGGCTTGCCTGCGTCAATGTCGCGATCAGCCGCTCGAAGTCGGGATCGCCGGCATAGCGCGCGCTATCGGCGCGGAACATAGCGAGCGAGTTCGCCGCCACGATCTCCCAATCGACCAGGAGCTGCCGGTGTGCGGGATCGGTGAACACCCGATGGACAGTGTTGCGCGCATCGCCCTCAAGCAGGCCGTAATCGCCGAAAAGCGCGACGGACGCCGCATTCCAGGCGAGCACATCCCAGCGGCGGCCAAGGACATAGGCCGGTTGGCCGGTGAGGCTCGCCAGCATGCGCCGCAGCGCGTCCGGCACGTCCTCTGGCCCATGTATCGGAAGTTCCGTCGACGGCCGATCGCTCAAAGTGAAGAGATGCCGTCGTTCGGCCGGATCGAGCAGCAGGGCATCGGCCAGCGCCGACAGCACCTCCACCGAGGCGCGCACGTCGCGCCCCTGCTCCAGCCATGTGTACCATGTGGTGCCGACACCGGCGAGAAGCGCTACCTCCTCACGCCGCAGTCCCGGCGTCCGGCGGCGAAACCCGTCCGGAAGCCCGACGCTTGCCGGCGTCAGCTTCTCCCGGCGAGAGCGCAGGAAAGCCCCGAATTCACGGCGCCGGGCGTCTAGAATGGTCTGGTTCTGGCTGACGGTCATAGCTTATCATAGCAGGATGAATACTAGGATAAAGTCAGAACTGTTTGCCGCTTTCGCAAACTGCCAAATATCACTCCAGAGACGAGATTGAGGCGATTGCGATGAACATGAGCAACAAGACGATCCTGATCACCGGCTCGACCGACGGCGTCGGCCGCCGGGTTGCCGAGAGGCTCGCGGCAACGGGCGGCAAGGTGCTGGTGCATGGCCGCGACCAGGCGCGGGCTGAAAGCCTGCTTGCCGGCATTCACGACGCGGGTGGGAAAGCAGTCTTTTACCCAGCCGATCTTTCATCGCTGGACGAGACTCGCGCACTCGCCGATGCGATCGAACGCGATCACGACTGCCTCGACATTCTGGTCAACAATGCCGGCATCGGCACGAGCGGCGGCAACGCAGGGCGTCAGGTGAGCCGCGACGGACACGAACTGCGCTTTGCGGTGAATTACCTTGCCGGCTTCCTGCTGACGCGCCGCCTGCTGCCGCTGTTGAAGGCGAGCGGCCCCGCCCGCATCGTCAATGTTTCCTCGGCCGGCCAGCAACCCATCGACTTCTCAGATGTCATGCTGACGCGCGGCTATAGCGGCGTGCAGGCCTATTGCCAGAGCAAGCTGGCGCAGATCATGTTCACCTTCGATCTCGCTGAGGAACTGGCTGGCTCCAACATTATCGCCAACTGCCTGCATCCCGCGACCTACATGAACACCACCATGGTCCGCCAGGCCGGTGTCGCCCCGATGAGCACGGTCGATCAAGGTGCCGATGCCATCCTCAATCTGGCCGTGGGTGCCGATCTCGAGGGACGCACCGGCCTTTATTACAACGGGACGCACCCTTCCCGCGCCAATGCGCAGGCCTATGATGCGACTGTGCGTCAACGCCTTCGCTTCCTTAGCCAGAACCTTGCCGGCTTGAGCTGACCCCCTCCACAACTCCATCAATATCAACTCAACAAGGAGACAGATCATGTCATCCCAACACGCCACCATTGTCGGTGGCTCCTCAGGCATTGGCCTTGCGACCGCCGCCCATCTTCTCGATAAAGGCTATCGGGTCACCATCACCGGCCGCGATGAGGCAAAGCTGAACGCGGCCGCGAAGAGGCTCGACGGTGATGTCACCATGATCGCCATGGATGCGGCCGATCTCAACAGCCTTGCTAAGGCCTTCGAAACGATCGGACCCCTCGATCATCTGGTTCTGGCTCTCGGCGGCGGCAATGGCGGCGGTCCCTTCGCCACCGTCGATCTGGCCGATCTCAGGAAGGGCTTCGAGCAAAAGACGATGGCGCATTTCGCCTGTGCCCAGGCCAGCCTCCCCTATCTCTCGAAAGACGGCAGCATTACCTTCGTCTCCGCCGTCTCGGCGCAGGCAGCCATGCCGGGAACGGCGGGGCTCGGCGCCATCAACGCGGCAATAGCCGCCCTCGCCCCAATCCTTGCGGTGGAACTGAAGCCGATAAGGGTGAACTGCGTCTCGCCTGGCGTCGTCGACACGCCCTGGTGGGATTTCCTCGGCGAGGATCAGAAAGCATCCGCCTTTGCAGGCTTTGCCGCACGCACTCCGGTCGGGCGCATCGGCCGACCGGAAGACATTGCGGATGCCATCGGCTTCCTGATCGGCAACGGCTTTATGAGTGGCCACACGCTGATCTGCGACGGCGGCATCCGGCTCGGCCAATAATCCGCAATACGCCATTGCCGGTCATCGCCGGCAGTGGCCTCTTCATTTGCCGCCAACGCCTGCCTGCAAATGCGTCAGGATATCGATCAACTCCGGCGCCATGTCCCGGATTTCCTGAAGGTGAATGGCGCTAAGTCTGCGAAGGACATCCTCGGATTTTTCCGCCAACTGCAGCGTCTGGCGGCGTTTGTCGACCGGATCGGGATGGCGGGTGACATAGCCAGCGTCGATCAGCCGACCGACCAGCTCGGTCGTCGTGTGCGGCGCGATCAGCAGGCGTTCGGCCAGCATGCCGATGGTCATTGCCTCGCCGGGCGGATTGCCCTTGATCGCCAGCAGCGCCTGATGCTGCTGCGGCGGCAATCCCTCCTGATGGGCGGCAGAGGTGCTGAAATCCATGAATTTTCGGAGCGTATAGCGCAGCGTCGCCAGTGCTTCATAGTCCGCCTGCGACAGCGTCTCCCCCAAATTCTGCGTCACGCTCATCGTCCTCATAAACACAGTTTGTCTTTTGTTTTCTGTCGTTGATTTATATCGTGTTACGATATAATTGCCATGGCAGCACAATTCCAGCCACTTTGCCGCCGCGCTTTAACACAGAAAGCATCCCATGCAGGATATCAACGCACATCATCGGCCCGCCCATGATTTTTCGGGCGGGGCCTCTCGCAAAGACAATGGCGACTTCACAACGGACAGGCGCGTTCTGGTTCTGGCAGTCATGGCGCTGGTCGTCGGCACCGGCGGCGCCTTGTCCGCCTGGGTGCTGATCAACCTCATCGCGCTCGTCACCAACGCCGTCTGGCTGTTCAAGATCAGTGTCGAACCGCTGTCATTAGGCACTATCGCACGCTCGCCCTGGATGGTGGCCGCGCCCATTATCGGCGGCATCGTCATTGGCCTGATGGCCCGCTTTGGCTCGGAAAAAATCCGCGGCCATGGCATTCCCGAAGCGATCGAGGCGATCCTGATCGGCGGCAGCCGCATGTCGCCGAAGGTGGCGATCCTGAAACCGCTCTCCTCCGCCATCTCGATCGGCACCGGCGGCCCGTTCGGCGCCGAAGGGCCGATCATCATGACCGGTGGCGCCATCGGTTCCCTCTTCGCACAATTCTTCCACATGAGCGCCGCCGAACGCAAAACCCTGCTGGTCGCGGGCGCCGCCGCCGGCATGACCGCGATCTTCGGTTCGCCCATCGCCGCCGTCATGCTCGCGGTCGAACTGCTGCTGTTCGAATGGAAGCCGCGTAGCTTTATTCCGGTGGTGATCGCATCCTGCGTCTCCATCGCCTGGCGACCCCTGCTGATCGGCAGTGGCCCTCTCTTTCCGGCCCATTTCGATATGCAGATGAGCTGGTGGGGCATCCCGCTCGCCGCCTGTCTTGGCATCCTATCCGGCCTGCAATCCGGCCTGCTGACGACGCTGCTCTACCGCATCGAAGACGCCTTCGAGAAGCTGCCTATTCACTGGATGTGGTGGCCAGCACTTGGTGGCCTCGTCGTCGGTCTCGGCGGGCTGATCGAGCCACGCGCGCTTGGCGTCGGCTACGACATCATCTCCGATCTGCTGAACGACCATATCGTCGCGAGCGCCGTGCTCGCCATCCTCCTGGTCAAGGCTGGCATATGGCTGGTGGCCCTGTCGTCGGGAACCTCGGGCGGCGTGCTTGCGCCGCTACTCATCCTCGGCGGCGCGCTCGGCTGGCTGGTCGGCTTCGTCCTGCCCGGCGATCCCGGATTCTGGGCGCTGCTCGGCATGGCCGCGATGATGGGCGGCACGATGCGCGCGCCGCTGACCGGCACCTTCTTTGCCATCGAGCTCACCGGCGACATGCAGGCGCTGGTGCCACTGCTTGCCGCTACCGTTGCGGCCTATGCCGTCACCGTGTTGCTGTTGAAGCGATCGATCCTGACCGAAAAGATCGCCCGCCGCGGCCAGCATATCACCCGCGAATACGGCATCGACCCGTTCGAACTGACCCGCGTGGCCGACATCATGATCGCCAAGGTGGACACGCTGCCCGCCACTATGCCAGCCGGCGAGGCATTGGCGCAATTGACCGAGAAGATGGATGCCCATCGCTTCTATCCGATTGTCGAAGCTGACGGCCGTCTGGTCGGCATGATCTCGCGGGCCGATGCGCTGCGCTGGCAACATGGGACCGACCTCGCCGGCCAGACGCTCTACGACCTGATCTCGGATACGTCCATTCCGGTTGCCCATCCGCAAGACACGGTCGGCCGCGTCGCCGACATCATGATCCAGGCCGATACCGGCCGCGTTCCCGTCGTCGACGAGCGGACCGGCGTTCTCATCGGGCTCATTGCCCGCAAGGACCTGCTGCGCCTGCGCAGCGCCGCCAACCGCTCGGAATTCGAGCGTGGCGCCTATCTCGGAGCAAAACGTTAAGGGGAAGAGGAGCCGCGTCAGCGGGGCAACAATAATCCCGCGACGCTGTCTTTCTTTACTCAGCCGGAAAAGAAAGAGCGATCCACAACGACCGATGGATGTTTACGATCCTGGGTGCCTACAAACGTAGGTGGGCGCCATATGTCCAAGCCCACGGGCCTGGCCAGGGACAGCTCCCTTTGGATCGAGTATGGCCCCAGGGATTGTGGTTCCTGTCGGGAAGCGCAGACCGCACCTCTATATAAAGAGAATTCTCGCCTTGTACCAGTGGCTGCGGTGCCCAGTCCGAGAAATAAACGAAAGTCTCAGGTCGGCTCAGTGCCCGGACGAGCCGTTAGCTTCTCGGTGATGCCGCGAATGCGGGTCGCCACCTCGTCGATCACGGTCGCCAGCGTCTCTTCGTTGCGGGTATTGGCCGCAAGCACAGTGTCACGATTGCTGCGCAGGGTTTCGAGTTCGGCTTCGAGCGCCGAGACACGCCGCGTCAATTCCGACACTTCGTCCATGATCATGATGCCCGCCATCACGGTGACGCGCAGATCGCCGATTTCGCCGAACTGGCTCTTCAGATGCATGACATAGCGGTCGAAGCGGGTGGCGAGATCCGTCAGATGCGCTTCCTGGCCCTCTTCGCAGGCCATCCGGTAGGCTTTGCCGTCGATCGTTACCGTTACCTGCGCCATTCGACTTTCCGATCATTACCGCTGAACGCGACGACTGCATCCCCAAGGGGATCAGCGGTCGAGCACGGCTCTTATGGTTTCCATCGCCGTCACAAGCCGGCGCGACACTTCGCGATTGACTTCTTCGAGCCGGTTCGCTCGAAACTCCGCCTGGTCGAGTTCCTGGGCCAGCCGCGAGCGATCAGCATGCACCCGGCGAACTTCGCCTTCGACATCGCTTTGCGCGCGCTCGCGTTCAAACCGTCCATCGACGGCACTCTCCAAAGTCGAAAGCGCCTGGCGCAAATGAGTGAGCGCCGCATCCACCGTTTTGCCTGAGGGCTCCATGCCTTTCGAGTCTCCGCGCAAGGACCGAATCAGAATATCCGGCCACTTGTCTGATTTCCCAACAATATTCAACTCAGCAACTGAACGTCAATAAAGGCGGCCATGCGGCAGGTGGCCTAATCTGTGGATGACGGTCACCTTTGCGGCTTACACAGGCTTTGTCTTACCATTGTCGTCTTTTGTCAAAGTCGACAGGCAAATGTCAAAAAAATGCCAAACCACCCCCGGATCGGCCTGTGGATTTATTGACTTGCGCGCCCTAACTGCTATGTCTCAGCCGCCTGAGGCAGCGCTGAAAGTGGAGTTGGCAGAAGCTTCTCCGCTGCAGCCGCCTTTCAACCGGTGACCCTGCTTTTCAAGCGTGTGGCCATCCCCCGAACCCGGAACACTGCGGAAAAACCATGATCTCTCGCGAACAACACGACCGGATGGCGAATGCGATCCGTTTCCTTGCCATGGATGCTGTCGAGAAGGCCAACTCCGGTCATCCCGGTCTGCCGATGGGGATGGCTGATGTCGCCACGGTTCTCTTTAGCAAATATCTGCGTTTCGATCCGAAGAACCCGCGCTGGCCGGACCGCGACCGCTTCGTGCTGTCGGCTGGCCATGGCTCCATGCTGCTCTATTCGGTTCTGTATCTGACCGGCTACCCGGATATGACGGTCGAGGAACTCTCGCGCTTCCGTCAGCTCGGCTCCAAGACCGCCGGCCATCCGGAATATGGTCACGCCACCGGCATCGAAACCACCACGGGGCCGCTCGGCCAGGGCATTGCCAATGCCGTCGGTATGGCGATCGCCGAGCGCAAGCTGCGCGAGGAGTTCGGCTCCGAACTGCAGGATCACTACACATATGCGATGTGCGGTGACGGCTGCCTGATGGAAGGAATCAGCCACGAAGCCATCGCGCTCGCCGGCCACCTGAAGCTCAACAAACTCATCCTCTTCTGGGACAACAACTCGATCACCATCGACGGCGCTGTTTCGCTCTCGGATTCGACCGACCAGGTCGCCCGCTTCAAGGCCGTTCACTGGAACACGATCGAAGTCGACGGCCACGACCAGGCTGCGATCGCCGCCGCCATCGAAGCCGCCCATAAGTCGGACCGCCCGACGATGATCGCCTGCAAGACGATCATCGGCTTCGGCGCCCCGAACAAGCAGGGCACCCACAAGGTCCACGGTTCGCCGCTCGGTGCCGAGGAAATCGCCGCGACCCGCGTCGCACTGAACTGGCCCTACGAGCCCTTCGTCATTCCGAACGACGTTCTTGCCGATTGGCGCGCCGCCGGCGAACGCTCGGTCGGCACGCGCGAAGCCTGGGAAGGCCGCCTTGCCGCTGCCGAAGCGGGCAAGAAGGCTGAATTCACCCGCCGCTTCGCCGGCGAATTGCCTGCCGGCTTTGACACCGCCATCAGCGACTACAAGAAGAAGCTTGCCGAAACCAAGCCGACACTTGCAACCCGCAAGGCATCGGAAGACGCGCTCGAAATCATCAACGGCTTCATTCCGGAAACGATCGGCGGCTCCGCCGACCTGACGCCGTCGAACAACACCAAGACCAGCCAGATGAAGTCGATCACCCCGACCGATTTCTCCGGCCGTTACATGCACTGGGGCATTCGCGAGCACGGCATGGCAGCAGCCATGAACGGCATCACGCTGCATGGCGGCCTGATCCCCTATTCCGGCGGCTTCATGATCTTCTCGGATTATTGCCGTCCGCCGCTGCGTCTGGCTGCCCTGATGGGCATCCGTGCCATCCACGTTCTGACGCACGACTCGATCGGCGTCGGCGAAGACGGCCCGACGCATCAGCCCGTCGAGCAGGTCGCCAGCCTGCGCGCCATCCCGAACTTCATGCTGTTCCGTCCGGCTGACGCCACCGAAACGGCGGAATGCTGGCAGATCGCAGTCAAGACGGCCAATCGTCCGTCGGGTCTCGCGCTTACCCGCCAGAACTTGCTCGCAGCGCGTACCGAATACAGCGAGAAGAACCTCTGCGAACTCGGCGCCTACACGCTGGCCGGCAATGCCGACGCCAAGGTGACGATCTTCGCTTCGGGCTCGGAAGTCGAACTCGCCGTTGCCGCCCGCACGGACCTCGAAGCCAAGGGCGTTTCCACCCGCGTGGTTTCCGTTCCCTGCACTGAGCTGTTCTTCGAGCAGCCGGACGCCTACCGCAAGGAAGTGCTCGGCAACTCGCCGGTCAAGATTGCCGTCGAAGCCGGCGTTCGCGAAGGCTGGGATGCATTCATCGGTCCGGAAGGTGCCTTCATCGGCATGAAGAGCTTCGGCGCTTCTGCACCGTACAAGGATGTCTACAATCATTTCGGCATCACCAAGGAAGCGGTTGTCGCCGCCGCCGAGGCAAAGCTTTCCTGAGGGCGCTGACAAGCGCTCTCATTTCCGCTAGATAACCGCCCTGAGTGAACGGGAGTGAATTTCAATGACTGTAAAAGTAGCAATCAACGGCTTCGGCCGTATCGGCCGTAACGTTCTGCGCGCCATCGTCGAATCCGGCCGCACCGACATCGAAATCGTTGCCATCAACGACCTCGGCCCGGTCGAGACCAATGCCCATCTTCTGCGTTACGACTCGATCCACGGCAAGTTTCCAGCCGAAGTGAAGGTCGAAGGCGACACGATCATCGTTGGCGGCGGCAAGCCAATCAAGGTCACAGCCATCAAGGATCCGGCAACGCTGCCGCATCGCGATCTCGGCGTTGACATCGCGATGGAATGCACCGGCATCTTCACGTCTCGCGACAAGGCTGCCGCACACCTGACGGCCGGCGCCAAGCGCGTCATTATTTCGGCTCCTGCTGACGGCGCCGACCTGACCGTCGTTTTCGGCGTCAACCACGACCAGCTCACCAAGGAGCACCTGGTCATCTCCAACGCGTCCTGCACCACGAACTGCCTGGTGCCGGTCGTTAAGGTTCTCGACGACGCCGTCGGTATCGACCATGGCTTCATGACGACCATCCACTCCTACACCGGTGACCAGCCGACGCTCGACACCATGCACAAGGATCTGTACCGCGCCCGCGCCGCAGCCCTGTCCATGATCCCGACTTCGACGGGCGCTGCAAAGGCCGTTGGTCTCGTTCTGCCGCACCTGAAGGGCAAGCTCGACGGCACGTCGATCCGCGTTCCGACCCCGAACGTCTCGGTTGTCGACTTCAAGTTCGTGGCCAAGAAGGCAACGACGGTCGGAGAAATCAACGAAGCCATCAAGGCTGCATCGAACGGCAAGCTGAAGGGCATCCTCGGCTACACCGACGAGCCGCTGGTTTCCCGCGACTTCAACCATGACAGCCACTCGTCGATCTTCGCGACCGACCAGACCAAAGTCATGGAAGGCAACTTCGTGCGTATCCTCACTTGGTACGACAACGAATGGGGCTTCTCCAGCCGCATGTCCGACACGGCCGTCGCGTTTGCCAAGTTGATCTGATCATGGCCTTCCGCCCTCTCCTTCCGACGACAGTCCGCTGGCGTCCGCTGGAAGGAGACGGGCTGGAGCATCTGACGATCACTCCCATCAATACTGCCGCCGGCGCAGCCATTCGCGCCTGTGGCACCATTATCGGCGGCCGTGGCGGCTCGCCCTACGGCGTCTTCTACCGTATCGACTGCACGGCCGACTGGACCGTCCTCTCCTTCTCGGTCGAAACCACCGACGGCCGGCGTCTTGCCCTCTTCTCGGACGGCAACGGCCATTGGCAAACCGAAGACGGTCTTGCCCTGCCGCAATTCGACGGCTGCATCGACATTGATCTCTATGGTTCGCCCTTCACCAACAGCCTGCCGATCCGCCGGCTTAAGATGACGCCGGAAGACGGGACCGTGAAGCTCTCGATGCTCTACATCCCCTTCGACAGCTTCGAGCCCGTGCGCGACGGCCAGCGCTACACTTGCATCACCCCGGAAAAGCTCTATCGCTACGCTGCCGAAGACAGGATTTTCACCGTCGATCTGCCGGTCGATGCGGACGGCCTGGTGATCGACTATCCGATCTATTTCAGACGCGTGGATCTTTGAGCCTCTGCGGATATCGCAGGTAGCGGCGCATGGCCCGCATTATTCCTCCGATCCGCCCAAATCTTTCCTTCTCCTGCCCTGCTATGGTCCAGATTTACCTATAAATTTTTGATAGGAATTCTCCCTAGGCATTCCGGAATCGATTCGTCGTTCTGGCGAAGCGCATCACACCATGAAGTCGCAGTCATCGGAGCGGGTTTCGATCCTAGCGGCCTCCCCGACAATATTTGTTTTACTAATTTCAAACTGCGCGACAGCATACTGGATGGTGGGGGAGAATTGCGATCGATCCGGGCTTTCAGCCCGAGCAGGGGCATACGGGAAAGGGGAAGACCGAGTGGAGGCATTTTACGTCATCGTGCTGGTGTGCACGGTTCTGATCCTGATCGCGGCCTTCTCGAGCCTGCTCGCCTTCCGTTTCGGCGCACCATTGCTGCTGCTCTTCCTGGTGATTGGTCTGCTGGCCGGCACGGACGGGCTCGGCATCGAATTCTCCAACAACTATCTCGCCTATATTCTCGGCTCCCTCGCCCTTGCCGTCATCCTCTTCGATTCCGGCTATGGCACGCCGATCCAGGCCTTCAAGCTCGCGGCCGCCCCGGCATTGACCATAGCGTCCCTCGGCGTTCTCGTGACCGCGGCCCTGTTCGGCCTCGCGGCCACCTGGCTTCTCGGCTTTACTTGGCTGCAGGGCCTGCTGCTGGGCTCGATCGTCGCCTCGACGGATGCCGCCGCCGTCTTCTTCCTGCTGCGCATCGGCGGCATCAACATCCGCGACAAGGTGCGCTCCACGCTGGAGGTCGAATCCGGCACCAACGATCCGATGGCGATCTTCCTGACGCTGGCGCTCGTCGAAGTGCTGGCAAACGGCGAAGGCTATGGCGGCATCAATCTCACCATGCTCGCCACCTTCATCCAGCAGATGGGCCTGGGCGTCATCCTCGGCCTGCTCGGCGGCATGATGATCGTGCTGATCGTCGGTAATCTGGAGACCGATCGCGGCCTGACGCCAATCTTCGTGCTGGCGCTCGCCCTCCTGGTCTTCTCCTTCACGGGTGCTGTCGGCGGCAGCGGCTTTCTCGCGGTCTATGTCGCCGGCATCTATGCCGGCAATCGCAAGATGCCGGCCTCGGCCTCGATCAAGCGCTTCCAGGACGGCATGACGTGGCTGGCGCAGATCATCATGTTCCTCGTTCTCGGCCTGCTCGCCACGCCGTCGCAATTTCCAGCGATCGCCATTCCCGCCGTAGCGCTGGCCCTGTTCCTCATCTTCGTCGCCCGCCCGATCGCCGTCTGGCTCTGCCTGCTGCCCTTCGACTACACACAGCGGGAGACCGGCTTCGTCGCCTGGGTCGGCCTGCGCGGCGCCGTCTCCATCCTCCTTGCCATCATGCCGATCCTCGGCAATCTCGAAGCCGGCCAGACCTATTTCAACGTCGCCTTCATCGTCGTTCTGGTGTCGCTGCTCCTCCAGGGCTGGACGATCAAGCCGATGGCGCGGCGCCTCGGCCTCATCGTGCCGCCGCGCATGGGCGCGGTCGACAAGGTCGAGGTCGACCTGCCAGGTGCGGCCAATCATGAACTGCTCTCCTACCGTGTCGTCAAGGATAGCCCGGTCCTGCGTGGCGAGCGCATTCCGCGCTGGGCCATGCCGTCGCTCGTCGTGCGCGACGGCAAGTCGATGCGCTATCAATATGCCGGCCGCCTGCGGGAAAACGATCTGGTCTATCTCTTTGTCACCCCGAGCTATTCACGCCTGCTCGACCGTCTCTTTGCCAGCCGCGCGCCGGTCGATCCGGAAGACACCGATTTCTTCGGCGCCTTCTCGATCTCGCCACTACGCCCGGCCTCCGACCTCGACGCCGCCTACGGGCCGGGGCTTCTCAGCGAACAGGAAAAGGGACTGACGATCGCGGAACTGATGCGCCAGCGCCTCGGCGGCAAGGCCGACTACGCCGACCGCGTCCGTCTCGGCGAGATCATCCTGATCGTCCGCGATCTCGACGAAAACGACCATATCCAGTCCGTCGGCATGTCGCTGGAAGCACTGGAACCGGCAACGGCTCTGCCGATTTTCGTCAATCTGCACGACATCCTCAACGGCGTTCGCGGCTACCTGCGCAAGCGCCGGGAGCGCACCGAAGAGGTCGGCAAAAACGACGCCTGACCGCCTTGCGTCTCCGATCATCCGTAGTATGGTCGGCGCACTTTACGCCACCAACAACATTGGATTCCTACCCATGGCAGCCTTCAAAACCCTCGACGATCTCACCGACATCACCGGCAAGCGCGTGCTCGTGCGCGTCGACCTCAATGTGCCGCTCAAGGACGGCAAGGTCACCGACGCAACCCGTATCGAACGCGTGGCTCCGACGATCCTCGAATTGTCCGGCAAGGGCGCCAAGGTCATCCTGCTTGCCCATTTCGGCCGCCCGAAGGATGGCCCCTCGCCGGATCTGTCGCTGTCCCTGATCATCCCGGCGGTCGAGGAAGTGCTCGATCACGCCGTTCTCTTCGCCTCCGATTGCGTCGGCGCGCCGGCAGCCGAAGCCGTCGCCAAGATGGGCAACGGCGATATTTTGCTGCTCGAAAACACCCGCTTCCACAAGGAAGAAGAAAAGAACGACGCGGCCTTCACCAAGGCGCTGGCCGCCAATGGCGATATCTACGTCAACGACGCCTTCTCGGCTGCCCACCGCGCACACGCCTCGACCGAGGGTCTCGCCCACCTCCTGCCCGCCTATGCCGGCCGCACCATGCAGGGTGAACTCACGGCGCTGGAAAAAGGCCTCGGCAATCCGGTCCGTCCGGTCGTCGCCATCGTCGGCGGCGCCAAGGTCTCTTCCAAGATCGACCTCCTGAAGAACCTTGTGCATAAGGTCGATGCGCTCGTGATCGGCGGCGGCATGGCCAACACCTTCCTTGCCGCCAACGGCATTGATGTCGGTAAGTCGCTCTGCGAGCATGATCTCGCCGAAACCGCCAAGCAGATCATCGCGGAAGCCAAAGCCTCGAACTGCCAGATCGTCTTGCCGACAGACGGCGTTGTCGCCCGTGAGTTCAAGGCAGGTGCCGCCAACGAGGTGGTCGCGATCGACGCCATTCCGGCCGACGCCATGGTGCTCGATGTCGGCCCGAAGTCGGTTGAAGCCGTGAAGAAAATCATCGAAGGGTCCACGACGCTGGTCTGGAACGGCCCGCTTGGCGCCTTCGAAATCACCCCCTTCGACGCCGCCACTGTTGCAGCTGCCCAATATGCGGCCGAACGCACCAAGGCCGGCAAACTGACATCCGTCGCCGGCGGCGGCGATACCGTCTCCGCGCTGAACCATGCCGGCGTTGCCGACGATTTTACCTATGTTTCGACGGCGGGCGGCGCCTTCCTCGAATGGATGGAAGGCAAGGTTCTGCCGGGCGTTGCCGTCCTTCAGGCCGCCAAGTAAGCAGCAGCATTTGACGACAGGAAGAGCCGCGAAAGCCAAAACTTTCGCGGCTTTCCACAAGATGGTAGGATCAACATACAAACTTTCAAACGTTTGAAATCAATTCAATCGTTTCAATAGCTTAGCTGAGCATTTCCCTCCTTATATACTTCTGTTATCGCCGACCTATATTGATCTCGTCGCCGACAGAAAACGCCTTGGAGAACGAAAAATGAGCGAAAGACTTGAAGACATTGCAGTAAAGATGGTTGCCGATGGCAAGGGCCTGTTGGCGGCTGACGAATCCACCGCCACGAACAAGAAGCGCTTCGACACGATCGGTCTCGTTTCCACCGAGGAGAGCCGCCGCGACTACCGCGAAATGCTCTTCCGCTCCGACGACGCGATGAAGAAATACATCTCCGGCGTCATCCTCTATGAGGAAACCCTCTTCCAGAAGGCTGCAAACGGCACGCCCTTCGTCGACATCATCAAGGCCGCCGGCGGCATTCCCGGCATCAAGGTCGATACCGGCGCCAAGCCGCTGGCCGCCTTCCCGGGCGAAACCGTCACCGAGGGCCTCGATGGCCTCGCCGACCGCCTGGCGAAATATTATGACGCCGGCGCCCGCTTCGCCAAATGGCGCGGCGTGATCTCCATTTCCGACACGCTGCCGACCTACGGCGCGATCAAGGCCAACGCCCATGCGCTCGCCCGCTACGCCGCCCTTTGCCAGCAGGCGAAGATCGTGCCGATCGTCGAGCCAGAAGTGCTGATGGACGGCGTTCCGGGCACACAGGACCTCGACCGCAGCGAGGAAGTCACCCGCTGGACGCTGCAGATCGTCTTCCAGGAGCTCGCCGAAGCCCGCATCAGCCTCGAGGGCATGATCCTGAAGCCGAGCATGGTCATCGACGGCAAGAAGCTGCGCAAGGCATCGGTCGAGCAGGTTGCTGAGCGCACCGTCAAGGTGCTGAAGGAAACCGTTCCTTCCGCCGTTCCGGGCATCGCCTTCCTCTCCGGCGGTCAGACGTCGGAAGAAGCGACCGCGCATCTCTCCGCCATCAACGGCTACGACCTGCCTTGGGACGTCACCTTCTCCTACGGCCGCGCCCTGCAGGACGCAGCACTGAAGGCATGGGACGGCAAGCCGGAAAACGTCGCCGCCGGCCAGCGCGCCTTCACCCACCGCGCCGAGATGAACTACCTCGCCGCCAAGGGCAGCTGGACCAAGAACAGCGAAAAGGCTGCTTGATTTCAGCAAATAGCCTGAATTGATTGAGAGCCCCGATCGCGATGCGGTTGGGGCTTTTTTTGTTTTTCATATTCCTTCTGAGCTCAAAGTTCACGATTCCTACCGCCAAACCATCTTCCTCACCGTCATCCTCGGGCTTGACCCGAGGATCCAGGCACAAGCCTTTCGGGGCGGCACATGGGGACAGCAACACGGAGAGGACGCAGCAGAAGCGTTTTTTTAAGATGACCGAATGTCGGCCAAGTGCAAAACAAAACACAAAGCTTGTGCGTGGATCCTCGGGTCAAGCCCGAGGATGACGGAGCATCGGAGAGCCTAAAGCTCCAGGCCCCCTACTCTACAGCTTCTCGAAGAGGGCCATGGTGATATTATCGGCCTCACCCCAGCGCCCCAACTTGTCACCCGCACAAGTTCCAGCTTCCAGCCGCAAACATCCTGCGGCTAAATCCTGCAAACCTATCCAAACTCGCAGGAGCCACCCATGAACACCGTCGCTTACGTCACCACCGACGTCTTTACCTCCGAGCGTTTCGCCGGCAATCCGCTGGCCGTCATTCCCGATGCGCGCGGCCTGAGCGATGAGGCGATGCAGAAGATCGCGACGGAGTTCAACTATTCCGAAGTGACTTTCGTGCTGCCGCCGGAAAATCCGGAGAACACGGCGCGCGTCCGCATCTTCACCCCCACCGCGGAAATCCCCTTCGCCGGCCATCCGAATGTCGGCACGGCCTTCGTGCTTGGTCAGCAAGCGAAGATCTTCGGAAAAATACCGGGCGACGGGTTGATCTTCGAGGAGAAGGCCGGGCTGGTAAATGTGCAACTTCTTAGCACTGGCGACCACGTCAGCGGCGCGAAAATACGGGCGCCGGGCAAGTTACAAGTGGGAGACACCGTCGCAGGCGACCTCATCGCCCGCTGCATCCAGCTCGATCCCACATCCATTCGACACGCGACACACGCCCCGACCTTCGCCTCAGTCGGTTTGCCGTTTGCCTTCGCGGAATTGGATAATCTCGAAACACTCGGCAAGGCACGCCCAAACGCCGCCATCTTCGCGGAAGCGGCAGTCCTTCATAAGGAAGACAAGACCGGCTTCTCGCTCTTTGTCTACACCCGCTCGGCCGATAACCCCTGGCATATCCGCGCCCGCATGTTCGCACCGCTGGACAATG
Organism: Rhizobium rhizogenes NBRC 13257; assembly: GCF_000696095.1. Taxonomy (GTDB): domain Bacteria; phylum Pseudomonadota; class Alphaproteobacteria; order Rhizobiales; family Rhizobiaceae; genus Rhizobium; species Rhizobium rhizogenes. Next base: position 265,122 of record NZ_BAYX01000007.1, read on the forward strand.
TCATCGAAGATCCGGCGACGGGCAGCGCCTCGGCTGCCCTCGGTGCCTATCTCACCTCGCTGCTGCCCGAACACACCGTCGAGAAGCAGATCACCATCGAACAGGGCGTGGAAATGGGCCGGCGCAGCCTCATCGGGCTCGATGTCAGGAAATCCGACGGCATTGTTACGGACGTCTTCATTTCCGGCCAGTGCGTCAGCGTCATGCGTGGCGAAGTCGCATTTTAAGCCGTCAAATATAGCGTAGCGGGTAAAAACACGGCGAATGCGTCCGAGGTTTAAAAAACACTCAACCGCGCGCCATTTAAGCTCGTGTCAGTATTCCTCCTGCTTTCTCGCACAGGAATACTGCCGCGCGATGAGCGAGATCCTCACGCTCCGACCGTATCGACAATACGAGCGTCCCGGCAGAGCTTATCGGATCAATATCAATTCGCTCAGTCTCGCATAGCCTCAAGCGCAGCGTCAGCTGGGTCCAATCCGCAGCATCCGGATCAGAGCTATCACCATCAGAATCCACGTTGCAAGCGGCACCCCACAGATGCTCAGCTAAAGTGTAGTAAGGAGGACGGCGACCGGGCGAAGTGAGAAGAAAGATATACATCTTGCTACGGTAGACAACCAACGCTGGGCCGTCTCATATTTTATGAACTCACAGCCTAAAACGTCTCGTTGATGATCAGCGCGATGGTCCAGACCGCGAAGGCGATAATGGCGATCTTCCAGAAATCAACACGCCGCTTGAGGCCGGGCAGCCCGAGCGGCTTGATGATCTGCACCGCCATGGCCAGCATCAGCAGCACCGCGATCACTTTTGTCACGGTATTTTTCCCCGTTTGCGCAAGAGTGAGCAGGACCCCTTCAAAAACCACTGCGCAGTTTTCGCGATCATGCTCTATTCGTCATAGGACGGACATCTTTCCGCGCCAACAGACTGTTTCTACACGCCGATAGCGGCAATCCGGGGCACAATCAATAGCGAAAACTGGCGGGAACCCATTCCTGCCTTATCGGTTCTTTAAGCGGAGCCGCATGAAAGTAGGGACATGAAAAGAAATATTCTGCCCGTTCTCGCCCTGCTTTTCGGCACGCTGTTCCTGTTTACGGGAAATGGCCTGCACGGCCTGTTGCTGCCGGTGCGCGGCACCGCCGAAGGCTATGCCACGACGACGCTCGGCCTTTTGGGCACGACCTGGGCCACCGGCTTCGTTCTCGGCTGCCTGACGGCACCGAAACTCGTCCGGCGCATCGGCCATGTTCGCGCCTTCTCCGGCTTCGTCTCCGTCATCGCCATCATCGCGCTTCTGACCGGCATCATCGTCGATCCCGTCTGGTGGGTGGCCTTGCGCGCCGTTACCGGCTTCTGCACGGCCGGCACCTCGATGATCATCGAAAGCTGGCTCAACGAACGCGCCACCAATGAGAGCCGCGGTGCGATCTTCTCGCTCTATATCGGCATCACCCTGATCGGCGCCGTTGCCGGCCAGATGATGGTCCCCTTCGCTGACATTCACACGCCGATCCTCTTCATGGTCTGCGGCATCTGCTACTGCGTCGCCATGCTGCCGACGACGCTGTCGACCGCCGCATCGCCGCAGCCGCTGAAAACCGTCAGCCTTGACCTGAAGGCTCTCTATCGCAATTCGCCAGTCGCCTCCCTCGGCATCCTGCTGGTCGGCATCGCCAACGGTGCCTATGGCACGCTCGGCGCAGTCTTCGGCGCCAATGCCGGTCTCTCCGATAGCAATATCGCCTTGATGATGAGCTCGACCATCTTTGCCGGCGCCGTGATGCAGTTTCCGGCCGGACGCCTCTCCGACCGCATCGACCGCCGCTACGTGCTGGCCGGTATGGCCGCCGTCGCCGCGCTCGACGGCCTGCTGCTCTTCCTGGTGAAGCCGGGCAACCCGCATTTCCTGATTGCCATGGTGATAATCTATGGCGCCGTCGCCAACACGCTCTATCCGATCGCCGTTGCCCACGCCAACGACTTCGCTGCGCCGGAGGAGTACGTCAAGGTCTCCGGCGGCCTGTTGCTGCTCTATGGCATCGGCACGATCATCGGCCCGACGCTCGGCGGCCCGGTCATGTCGATCATCGGCCCCTACGCACTGTTCTTCGTCACCGCTGTCGCGCATGTGCTGATCACGGCCTATGCGGTCTTCCGCAGCCGACAGCGCGCAGCAAAGCCGGCGGGTGATCGCGATGCCTACACAACCATGCCGTCGGCGAATGCGCAGATGATCACGCCGGAGAGCATGTCGCTTGCACGCAGTGAGGCTTCAAAAAAGGATGATAACACTGTAAATTACGGCACCTGAGCCCAAAGACAGGGCAAGGAGGAGCCGAAATGAGCATTTTCGACGACGACCAACCGAAGCAGCCGTCCGCCCACGAGATCGGCAGCGATCTTTCGCTGCTCTCCGTCGATGAGCTCAAGTATCGCATGACGTTGCTGCAAGCGGAGATCGCTCGCCTCGAAGACGAGATCACCGCCAAGGCATCCGGCCGGAAAGCCGCTGAAAACCTCTTCCGCTTCTAGAGCAATTCCAGGAAAAGCACGCAGCGGTTTTTCGTCCGGAATTGTGCAAGAACAATCGCCCGCCATCGGCGCAGAACCTGCACGCTTGAGACAGGCGGACGGGTATGCTCAACGGAATATTAAGCTTTACGACATATTACTATGATCATCCAGATTTGCTCTGGACTCAGACAGTTCCTCCACTTGTCGAATTGGTCTGATTTTTCTCCCTGTTTTACCTTGAGAGCCGCTTTTGCGGCTCTTCTTTTTCCCTGTCCCGCGGGGCTTTCGACGAAACTGTGGAGATTAACCCTTTCTTAAGAATCGTCTTGCGGATTTCAGTTAAAATCATCATCTTGAAGTCATAAGAACGGATGCCGAGAGTCCTTCTGGACTTGCCCGGTCTTTCCTGAACAAAAGTGTTGCGTGAAGCAGGGATTTCTTCGATGTCAGAACTTGGGTTGAACACGATCAGCTTTGCTGGCCATGCAGCGTCGTCGGCACAGTTCAGGATGCTGTATTCCGAGGGCATGTCGCTGGTCGAGGAAACCGCCGGCTATCTCGATGGCCAGGGCCGCACTGCCTCCAAGGTTCTGCCGCGCATGGCCTCCGTGCTCTACGCTGCCGAATCCATGCGGCTTACCACCCGTCTGATGCAGATGGCCTCCTGGCTGCTCCTGCAGCGCGCCGTCAACAATGGCGAAATGTCGCGCGATCAGGTGCTGGCCGAAAAGAACAAGGTTCGCCTCGACGGCTTCAACGTCGACCGCAACGCGCCCGGCTGGAACGACTTGCCGGAAGCCTTCCGCGACCTCGTCGAACGCTCGCTGCGCCTGCAAAACCGCGTCGCCCTGCTCGACCGCGAAATCTACCGCCCGACCGAACCCCAGATCGTTCCGGACAACCAGAACAGCGTCAAAGCGCAGCTCAGCCTGCTACAGACAGCTTTCGGGGAATAACCGAGAAGCATCATTTTGCGGACGAATTGAACCGGTCGTGCCCTGCGCGGCCGGTTTTGTTTTGCCGGAAAAAGCGATACCGTGCAACGGCGTCCTAGCGAGGTGATCATGCGTCCCGATGACCTTCTGAAGCTCTACGAGAGCAAGATCAAATCACAGCGTTTCGATGAATTGGTGCCGCTCATAGCCGACGACGCCGTATTTTGGTTCTCCGACGGCTCGAATTACGGCCTCGACGAGATCCGGGCAGCGTTCGAAAGAACCTGGGAAAAAGCTAAGGATGAAGTCTATTGGCTTGAGGATCTCAGATGGATTGCTGTTGGCGACGACGCCGCAAGCTGCATCTACACTTTTCACTGGAAAGGATTGTGGGACGGCAAAGCCTTTGAAGGCAAAGGCCGGGGGACGACGGTTCTCCAGAAAAGATCCGGCGAATGGAAAATCACCCACGAGCATCTGAGTCATTTCCCGCGTTAGCAGACAACAAAAAAGCCCGGCAAAAACCGGGCTCTTGTCAAAACGTCGGACCGCGAAGCGATTAAACGCCGAGGCTGCCGAAGCGCTTGTTGAACTTGGAAACGCGGCCGCCGCGGTCCATGAGCTGCTGATTGCCGCCAGTCCAAGCCGGATGCGACTTGCTGTCGATTTCGAGATTCATGGTGGCGCCTTCAGAACCCCAGGTCGAGCGGGTTTCGTATTCGGTGCCGTCAGTCATGACTACCTTGATGGTGTGGTAGTCGGGATGGATGTTGGCCTTCATAACAATCTTCCTGTCATGCCAGGGTCCATTTGTCGCAAGCCATTGCGGCAACCGAACCGATTGAATAAATGAAGCCGCAGTCCGATTAGGCTACGGCTTCCAATTAAGATGGCGTGCCTATACATGAAGGCGGCAAGGATAACAAGGGGCGAAAAAGCGAAGTCCCTTGCTGATATGGGGATTGGAGACGACTTGTCAGAGACTGGCCAGACAGACGACAAAAAACGCGGATCCATCCGCCCCCTCGGGCGGCTGACGCCCTATCTCAAGCGCTATCGCGGCATGGTGGCAGGCGCCCTCATTGCCCTGATCGCTGCCGCCGTCACCTCGCTCGCCCTGCCGCTTGCCGTCAGGCGCATGATCGACCATGGCTTCGATCAGGCCGACCGTGGTCTTATCGACAGCTATTTCGTCGCGATGATGCTCATGGCCGTCGTCCTCGCTGTGGCAAGCGCGATGCGCTATTATTTCGTCATCACCATCGGCGAGCGCATCGTCTCGGACATGCGCCGCGAGGTCTTTGACCACGTAACGCGGCTGTCGCCCTCCTTCTTCGACGTCAACCAGTCCGGCGAGATCGTCTCGCGGCTAACGGCCGACACGACGCAGATCAAGTCCGCCGTCGGCGCGACCGCCTCCGTGGCATTGCGCAATCTCATCCTCTGTCTCGGTGCTGTGGGGATGATGATCGTCACCAGCCCGAAACTGTCGAGCATCGTGCTCATCGCCATCCCGATCATCGTGCTGCCTCTCGTCAGCTTCGGCCGCTCGGTGCGCAAGCGCTCGCGCGCAGCGCAGGATACGCTCGCCCAAGCATCGGCCTATGCCAACGAAACCATCGCCGCCAGCCGCACCATTCAAGCCTTCAACGGCGAGACCACCGCCGCAGAGCGCTATGGCGCATCGGTCGAAGATGCCTATCAGGCAGCACGCGCCGCGATCAAATCCCGCTCGCTGCTCACCGGCTTTGCCATCACCATGATCTTCGGCAGCATCGTCGCCGTGCTCTGGGTCGGCGCCGAGAACGTGCTGGCCGGCACGATGACGGCCGGAACGCTCGGCCAGTTCCTGCTCTATTCCGTCATCGCCGGCACATCGCTCGGCTCCCTGTCCGAGGTCTGGGGCGAACTGTCGCAAGCAGCTGGCGCTGCCGACCGCCTGGGCGAGCTTCTGGCGGAAGTATCGCCGATTGCCGCTCCCTCCGATCCCCTGCCCTTGCCCCAGCCGCCGCAAGGCCGGGTGGACTTCTCGGACGTGCATTTCTCCTATCCGTCGCGGCCTGGCAGGTCGGCGCTGCATGGTCTGTCGCTGTCCGTCAAGCCAGGCGAGACGGTCGCGATCGTCGGCCCTTCAGGGGCCGGTAAGAGCACGATCTTCTCGCTGCTCCTGCGCTTTTACGATCCGCAACAGGGCAGCGTCGCCATCGACGGCATCGACGCCCGCCGTGCCTCCCCGGACGACTTGCGCGACCGCATCGCCATCGTGCCGCAAGACACGACGATCTTCGCCGCCTCGATCCATGACAATATCGCCTTTGGCCGACCCGGCGCGTCGCGCGACGAAGTGCGCGCCGCAGCGATCGCCGCCCAGGCGGATGAGTTCATTCTGCGCCTGGATCAAAGTTACGACACGCAAGTGGGCGAACGCGGCATTACCCTTTCCGGCGGCCAGCGCCAACGCGTCGCCATTGCCCGCGCCATCCTGAAGAATGCGCCGATCCTGCTGCTCGACGAAGCGACATCGGCGCTCGACGCCGAAAGCGAGACGCTGGTGCAGAAGGCGCTCGACGGCCTGATGGAAACGCGCACCACCCTCGTGATTGCCCATCGCCTGGCGACCGTGCTCAAGGCCGACCGCATTCTGGTGCTCGATCAGGGCCGCATTGTCGAGGAGGGCACGCACCAGAGCCTCATCCATCACGGCGGCATCTACGCCAAGCTGGCGCGGCTGCAATTCGATGCCGGCGTCGAAGATCGCATGCTCGTTGTGAAGTAACGACAGATTGATCAAGTCATTACGAATGCAACAGGTGGAAATGGCTTTGAAGTTGCGCTAGATTTCCGGTGTTATCTCGCACTGATGCGATTCTAGGAGACGGGAACGATGTATAAATTTGAAGTCTACAAGGATAAGGCTGGCGAATTCCGATTCCGGTTCAAGGCCTCGAACGGCGAAACCATGTTTGGCTCCGAAGGCTACAAGGCGAAGGCTTCGGCCCTGCACGCCATTGAATCCATCAAGGCCCATGTTGGCGCCGCCGTCATCGACGACCAGACCACCGCCACCGCTTAAGACTTCACGTCGAGCGTCTGCTACAACAGCCTTCTACGGCCGGCCGCCTTTGGGTGTGCCGGCCGTTTTTGTTTGACCGCCGGAAAACTTCGAAAGTTTCGTTGCACTCTGTCGAAATCGGCCCGGCTCGCGGCTCATTGTATCGGAGCGGCCTGAAGCCGCTTCACCGGCGGCGTTGCGCATTTTGAGATTTGCTTCTTAGATGCGGCATCCGGCCCGGAAAACCGTCAACACAGCGAGCAGGAGTTTCCCATGCAATACGCCTTGATCATCCGAGAATCGGCCGAGGACTTTAAGCGGCGCGAGGATCCCGCCTACAGGAACGGCTGGATCGCCTATACGCAGGCGCTCGTCCAGGCCGGCATCATGACCGGTGGCGCCGGACTGACCGCGCCGGAAACAGCAACGATCGTCCGACTCCGTGGTGACGATCACCATGTCCAGGACGGCCCCTTTCCGGACGGCAAGGAGCAGCTCGGCGGCTTCTACCTGATCGACGTGCCGGATCTCGATGCTGCCCTGGAATGGGCCATGCGCGTGCCGGTTTCCCCGCAGGGCTCCGTCGAGATACGGCCGCGCCTATTGGTATGAGACAGCAATGAGTCTCCAGGCCGGGCGCGCTGCCGAGCGGGTGGCGCGCCAATCCTACGGCAAGCTGATCGCTTTTCTCGCGGCACGCTCAGGTGATGTGCCGTCGGCGGAGGATGCGCTCTCCGAGGCTCTGACTGCCGCGCTGAACAGTTGGCCGGAGCGGGGTATCCCGGATAATCCCGAAGCCTGGCTGCTGGTCGCCGCGCGGCGTAACCTTTATCGCGCGGCAAGGCATGCGAAAGTCAAAGTTGCCGCTCGCGATACGATCGCCGCAGCATTCGAGGAGGCGGAGGAACGCATGAATGCGGATGGCCCAACCTTCCCCGATGAGCGGCTGAAGCTGTTGTTCACCTGCACCCACCCCGCCATCGACCGCTTGGCGCACACCCCGCTAATGCTGCAGACAGTCCTCGGCATCGACGCCAAAACCATCGCGCGGGCCTTTATCGTCTCACCCGAAACCATGAGCCAGCGGCTGGTGCGGGCAAAGGCCAAGATCCGCGAAGCGCACATTCCTTTCAGCGTTCCCGATCGCTCCATGCTGCCGGGACGACTGTCGGGTGTGCTCTCGGCGATCTATGCCGCTTACGGCCTCGGCTGGGACGGGCTTGACGGCGAAGACGGCAAGCGTAGCTCGCTGGCGGACGAGGCCATCTGGCTCGGCCGCGCCCTGCTCGCCATCCTGCCGGAGGAGCCGGAGGCAGCCGGTCTGCTGTCCCTGATGCTCTATTGTGAAGCCCGGCGCAACGCTCGCCGCGATGCCGAAGGCTGCTATGTACCGCTCGACGAACAGGACACCACACGCTGGAACGCCATCATGGTCGCCGAAGCCGACAATCTGCTGCGGCAGGCAGGCGCTGTCGACCGTTTCGGCCCGTTCCAGTGCCAGGCGGCAATCCAGTCCGTCCACGCCCAACGCCGCCGCTCCGGCGTTACCGACTGGGCGGCGCTCGCAATGCTTTATGACGCGCTCGTTCAGATGACACCAACCGCCGGCGCCCACGTCAGCCGAGCCGCCGTCATCGGCCGGGCACAAGGCGCAACCGCGGGATTGCATCATCTGAACCAGATGGTCGATCGCGATATCACCAGCTACCAACCCTATTGGGCCGTCCGCGCACATCTGTTGGCAGAGGCGGGGGATACGGAAGGTGCCGCCACGGCCTATCGGACAGCGATCGGTCTCAGCGACAGCGAAGCTGTTCGCGAATTTCTTTCAGAGCGGCTAGTTGCTCTCAAGAGATAATGACGTTGAGCATGCACCTTCTCCATGCCCCGGCAGGAGCCTCTCACTTCTCCGTCAGCTTCAGCTCAATACGCCGGTTGGTGGCGCGAGCCTCCGGCGTGTCGCCCGGCGCAATCGGCTGAAACTCGCCGAAGCCTGCTGCAACGAGCCGGTCTGCGGGAACGCCCTGGGCAATCAGGAACTTGACGACGGCGATGGCGCGGGCCGACGACAGCGCCCAGTTATCCGGATAGCGGCCATTGCCCGAGAGCGGCACATTGTCTGTATGTCCGTCGACGCGTAGCACCCAGTTGATCTCCGGAGGAATTTCCTTGGAAAGGTCGATCAGCGCGGCGGCGAGCTTGGCCATCTCCGTCTGGCCGGCCGGATTGAGATCAGCAGCCCCCGAGGGGAACAGGACTTCGGACTGGAAGACGAAACGGTCGCCGACGATGCGGATATTGTCGCGGTCCGAGAGGATTTCTCGCAGACGCCCGAAGAAGTCGGAGCGATAGCGATTGAGTTCCTGCACGCGCTGCGCCAGCGCCACATTCAGCCGTCGGCCAAGGTCAGCGATCTTCACCTGCGACGACTGATCCTTGCTCTCCGACGCCTGCAGAGCGGCCTCGACAGCGGCAATCTGGCTGCGAAGGGCAGCAATCTGCTGATTGAGGAGTTCGACCTGGCTGAGCGCCCGAGCGCTTGCTTGCTTCTGTTCGTCAAGCTCCTGCGTCAGCGTACCGACCTGCTGCTGCGCGGCTTGCCCATTGCCCGAACCGGCGGTGAGCAAGGCCTGCAGGCGCGAACGTTCATTCTCCGCCATCGACAGCGACGCTTGCAGATTGGCGACAGAATCCTCGAGATCCTGCTTGCCGTTCTTCTCCAGCGCCAGTTGCTCCACCAGATCGTTGATGCGGCTGTTGAGGCGATTGAGAGCCTCGTCCCGGCCGGTAATCTCACGGCTCAGAATGAACTGGCCGAGGACAAACACCGTCAGCAGGAACATGATCGCCATCAACAGCGTGGACAACGCATCGACGAAGCCTGGCCAATAATCGACCGTTCGCTGATGGCGGCGGTTTCGCGCGAGCGCCATGGCTTACTTGCTCCCGGTCTTCTCGGTATGGCTGATGCGGTCGGCAAGACGATCGAGCGTTCGACGCATCGACTTCGCCTCCTCCTGCTGCGCCTCGATCCAGTCGCGAAGCATCTGCTGCTCGTTGCGCATATTCTTGACCAGGCCCTGAATGCCTTCTGCGAGGTTCGCCATCGCCGTCACCGAACGCTGGCCGCCACCCTCGTCGGCGATCTTGCGCAGGTAGTCCGACAGCGCACGCACATCCTCCGACGATGCACCACTGGTGCCGTCGATGACCGGACCGAGATCGGAACCGACATCCGTCACCGAGGAAAGCCAGTTTTCCAGCTCCGTATAAAAACGGTTCTGCGCACGGCCAGCCTGCAGGTCGAGAAACCCGAGGATCAGCGAGCCGGAAAGACCGAGAAGCGATGAGGAGAACGCCGTGCCCATGCCGACCAGTGGACCGGAAAGGCCGGATTTCAGAGAACCGAGAATGTCGCTGCTGTCGCCCGAACCGACATCGAGGCTCTGGATAACGTCGTTGATCGAGCCGATCGTACCGATCAGGCCCCAGAAAGTGCCGAGCAGGCCGAGGAAGACCAGCAAGCCGATGAGATAGCGCGAGGTGTCGCGCGACTCGTCGAGGCGGGTGGCGATGGAATCGAGGATCGAGCGCAGCGTCGCCGTTGAAAGCTGCATGCCGCGGCGGTTGCCGATCAGCGCCCGCATCGGCGCCAGGAGCCGGGGATTGCGGCCGACCTTGTCGGCGGCATTGCCGACGGCGCGGAAATGATTGAACCAGCGAACTTCCGGCCGCAGCATCAGCACATGGTTGAAGACCAGCAGGATGCCGACGGCGAGAACGCCGAGGATCAGCCCGTTGAGGCCGGGATTGTGCATGAAGGCGACTTGAGCCTGGCGAAACAGGATCGCCACGATAAAGCCGACGATGACCAGGAAGAGGATCATCGTCCAGAAGAAGGCCATTGGGCTGGAGAGCTTGTACGTATATCCGCCCGACGCATTGTCGGTCGACCCCAGATCCCCCAGGTTCACATTTTCCATCGCACACTCAGCCTCCGGAGTTTCCGCAGGCGGAGACTAGAGCAACATTGAGCCGAATTGAAGAGACGGACATCACAAAACGACCTGTTGGCAACAGGCAGTTTTGCCACAGGCGATTGGGCTAGGGTCGACCTTATTTCGTTGGGATCGGCCGCTTGACGACCTCGGCGAGCGCCTTGTGAATATGCTCGTTGCCGCAGATGATCGAGCTTGTGGCGAGCATGTCGTTGCCACCGTCGAAATCCGACACGAAACCACCGGCTTCGCGTACCAGCAGAATGCCGGCTGCCATGTCCCAGGGCGACAGGCCCACTTCCCAGAAACCGTCGAAACGGCCGGCGGCGACATAGGCGAGATCGAGGGCTGCCGAGCCGACGCGGCGAACGCCAGCGACTTCGCCCATGACATGGCGCAGCTCGACGAGGAACTTGCCGTGATTGCCACGGCCAAGATGCGGAACGCCGCAGCCGATGACGCAATCCGACAGCACGCGGCGCGAAGCGACGCGCAGGCGGCGGTCATTGAGGAAGGCGCCACCGCCGCGCTCGGCGGTGTAGAGCTCGTCGGTTGCCGGATTGAAGACGACACCGCCGACGATCTCGCCGTTGCGCTCGAGCGCGATCGATACGGAGAACATCGGAATGCCGTGCAGGAAGTTGGTCGTGCCGTCGAGCGGATCGACGATCCAGCGATGTGCGCCGTCGGTGCCCTTGATCTCCTCATCGGCTTCTTCGCCGAGGAAGCCATAGGTGGGGCGGGCCTTCAGCAGCTCGTCGCGGATGATCTTCTGCGCCTTCAGATCGGCCTGGCTGACGAAATCGCCCGGTCCCTTCACCGAAACCTGCAGGTTCTGCACTTCGCCGAAATCGCGGCTGAGCGACTTGCCTGCCTTGAGGGCAGCCTGAACCATGACATTGAGAAGAGCAGAACGGGCCATCGGTTTTCCTTGGGTAATATAGAAGGCACTGACCGGACCCGAAGAAGGCCCCGGCGGAGCGGGATCGGCAGCGCAATAAAGATTGGCGGCCTCAAGACCACAAAATCGGGGGAATTTCAAGTGCTGAAGCGTGGCAGGGGGCGCGCTGGTGGTTCGAGGCTTCGCCCTATGGGCCGCGCACCTCACCATGAGGGCGGGTGGTGAGGTGCGAAATCCAGGCGGATATCACCAAGCCAGCGCGCGCTTGCCGACAAAGGCGCCTAAGCCCATCACGATCACGATCGAGACGCTGTACCAGACCGCCACGAACAACCCGCCGTCATTCTTGCAGACGAAAGCATAGGCAGCAGCCCCGAGGGCGCCCGCAAGAATACCGGCCGCAGCACCGGCCATCGCCGGTCGGGTGGTAACGCCCGTCCGCAGCGCCGCGATAATCAGCACAAGCGGCGCAAGCGAAAGCAGGACCATGGCGGTCAGGCAGCTCGGAACGGAGACGCCGGACCGGCCCATCAGCGGAAAGCCCGAAGCATCCGAGGCGGCACCGATCAGCAACAGCGCCAGTCCCGGCAACAGCATGGCAAGCGAGAATGCTGCGGAGCCCGGCTTGCCGGCATGACGCACGGCCAGAATGCCACCTCCGGCCAGCATCAGCATGCTGATGATCTTGTGATGGAATGGCGCGCTCCGCAACGTCGCCTGGAGTTCGGGCTGAAAGCCGAAAGTGGCGAAGACCAGGACAATCGCGCAGGCAAGCGAAAGGATCGTTGCAAGCAGCAAAGTGCGTTCAAAGGAAAGAGTGGAGCGCCGCTGCCCTGCCCCGGCCTCGCCCGCCAGATTTCGGATCACGAGGTCCGTATCACCCGCCGTCTTCATATCTTGCCCTTGCTTGGTTTGGGTGGAGCAACGCCGGCCACCGAGGCCAGGCGTTGCAATGCCCGGTGCAGCGTCACTCGCACAGCACCTTCGCTGGTCTGGAGCTTCTCGGCCGTCTCGCGCACCGATGCACCCTCGATCGTCAGCGCCTGGACGACAGTGCGCTGACCGAGGGAGAGGCCGCTCAAATGATGGTCGAGATCGACGAGCGCCCGGTCGGCATCTTCGCACGGCGCTTCGACCACATTGGACCATTCCTCCAGCGTCAGGTCGCTGCGATACCGCGCCTCGCGGCGACGGCGGCGCATCGCGTCGGACAGCTTGTAACGCGCAATGGCATAGAACCACGGCAGAAAGGCACGATCCGCGTCCCATCGATGCCGCATCGTATGCAGGCCGATCAATATTTCCTGAACGATATCTTCCGTCTCATGCGCGCTCATGCCGAGCCGCGACAATCGTCCGCGAACCAATATGCGCAGCGATTTCGCGACGTCGCCCAGCAGCCATTCATAGGCAGCAGCGTCGCCCCGCCGCTCGGCCTTCATGGCATTGGCCCAAATTTGTTCGCGCGATTCCATAACTACCTATTCGCCGCGAAAGCGCGTTTGTTACAGCTCAACTCGGATTTTTTATCGCGACATACCAAACGCCAACACGTTTCCGTGATGATGTTGCGCCGCACCCGAGCCGGGCGAATTGAGTTTGAGGAGCGTGAAGCATCCTCCCCAGACTCAACCAAGGAAATCGATCGATGAAAACGATACAAAGGCTTGCCATTGCCGCAGCCGCATTATTGGCTGCCTTCGCAGCGCAACCGACCTTCGCCGCAACCACGCCGACACTCAAGGCGCACAACGTTGTCCTCGTCCATGGCGCCTATGCGGATGGATCGAGCTGGTCCGAGGTGATCCCGATCCTCCAGCGCACCGGCCTGCATGTCACTTCGGTGCAGAACCCGCTGACGTCCTTCGCCGATGATGTTGCCGCCACCAATCGGGTTCTGGCGCTGCAGGACGGCCCGACCGTGCTCGTTGGCCATTCCTATGCAGGCATGGTCATCAGCGAGACCGGCGTCGACCCGAAGGTCAGCGCCCTCGTCTATGTTGCCGCCCGCGCACCGGACGCCGGCGAAGACTATGCCGCCCTCGCCGCCAAATTCCCTGCTCCGCCCGCAAACAAGGGGCTCGTCCATTCCGGCGGCTTCGCTCAACTCAACGAGGACGCTTTCGTCCATGACTTCGCCGGCGACCTGAACCCCACCAAGGCCCGGGCGCTCTACGCGGTGCAGGGGCGGATCTCCGATACGCTGTTCGCCTCGCGCACCACGCAGGCCGCCTGGAAGACCAAGCCGAGCTGGTACGCCATCTCCAAGAACGACCGCACGACATCGCCCGAGCTGGAACACTTTCTCGCCAAGCGCATGAATGCGACCACCGTCGAACTTAACTCCAGCCACGTCTCACTGATTTCCCACCCGCGTGAAATCGCCAACATGATTCTTGCCGCCGCAGGCTACCCCGTGGGGAAGTAGCCGGCGCCGATCATCGGATGCATTTTCGGGATGGATTGGACGATCTGTCTCGGAAAACCGCAACACACCGGGCTTGTTACCGCGCCCGGCGGAACTTGTTGGCCGCGTCGATCGCGGCCTTCTGCTGATAATCCTCGATGCCCTGGTAGAAATCCTCAAGCTCCGGATCCTTCAGGCCGGCCCGGCGGGAAATGACATACCATGTGGCCGCCGCCACCGGATCCTGCTTCGTGCCGAGCGCATTGATATAGAGATGCGCCAGCTTGTTCTGGGCGACGACATTGCCGCGATAGGCGGCAACCCGCATCCAGTTGAAACCGTTTTCCAGGTCCTGCTTGCCACCGGTGCCGTTGATCAGCCAGACGCCCATGTCGAGCTGCGCGGTGTCAAAGCCGGCATTGGCGGCACGCGACAGCCATTCTCGGGCGCGTGCTTTCTTTTCCGGAGGCAGGTCGGGCATATTGAGATAGAGCTGTGAGATGGCATATTGCGCGTCGGCAATGCCTTGCTCGGCGGCCTTCTCATAATAGGGAAGAGCCATTTGCAGGCCCTTGAGACCGGGATTTTCGGCCGTCAGCAGCTGTCCCAAGTTGAATTCGGCGGATGCCTGGCCGGCATCGGCCGCCTTCCTCATCCATTCGTCCGCCCTCTTCCGGTCGCGCGGCACGTCACGCCCTTCTATCAGGACGAGAGCATATTTGAACATTGCGGTGGCGTCACCGCCCTCGGCTGCCTTGCCATACCAGAAGGCAGCATCCTTGGTGTCGCGCTTGACGCCGAGACCTTGGCTCATCAATTCCGCAAGCAGGGTCTGCGCGGCTGGATCGCCGAGCTGCGCCCGCGGCAGGGCTTTCTGGAACGCGGTCAGATAGTAGCCGCGCTGGAATGCACCATAGGCTTCGTCGACCTTGCCCTTGAAGGGCTTTTCCTTTGGCAGGTCGGGCAGATTCGCGCCCATGCGCTCGAAGACCCCGACACCTTCGGACGGCTTGACATTATCGGCCTTCGGCTCCGCGCCAGGCTGGATCTTCTCGGTCTTGAAGGTGTTCGTGCCCGCATCCAGAGGACGCGTCACGACGCTTTCGCCGCGCGTCGAGGCATCGTCCGGCGGCACGTCAGTATCGTCGGCAAGCCCGCCTTCGGCAGGTTTGGCATTCTGGTCCGGGTTATCCGGCTGCGCGGTGATGCCGGGCAGCGCCGTATCGCCCTTGCTCGACTGCGCCACCGCCAGCAGCGGCAATGCCGTCAGCCCGACGGCGAGAGCGGCAAGAAAGGAACGGTGACTGAATCGAGGCGTAAACGACATGGTTTGCTATCAATCTTCAAACCGTGGCGCTTTTTCGTCGAGAAGTGCATTCACTTCCGCGACGATGGAAGCGGCAGCCGCGGGATCGGCAAAAACTGCCGTGCGCAGCGCCACGAATTCAGCACCCGACAAAGCCACCTCCAGCGCCGATTCCGGATCGGTGCCACCCATGACGATGCAGGGGATAGCGATCATCGAGGCCCACCATTCGCCGAGCGCCACATTTTTCGGATGCGCCTCCGGCTTGATATCGCCGTCGAGCTTGCCGAAGAAAATATAGTCGGGCCGCAATTCGCCGATCTCCAGCGCATGGTGCCTGTCGGTGGCATTGCCGCCACCGACGATCAGCTTCGGCACATGTTTTTCCACCGCCTCGGTGAATTCGGCAAGATTGCCGGTGATGTGCAGGCCGTCGGCCTTGGCGCGGCCGGCCACGCGGCTGTCGCCGGCGATCAGTGCTGCGGCACCCGCCTCCTGCACCAGAGGCACCAGCTTTTCCGCGTGCTTCTGGAAAGTGCTGTCATCGAGCCCGTATTGCGGGAGAATGACCGAGGCCACGTCCCCGCCCCTCAACGCATCGGCCACCACCTTCGCCTGCTCATCGACATCGGCAATATCGGGAACGATGAGAACGAGGCGGCAGCGATCTTCGGGCACGGTCATTGTGAATTTCCATATTTACGGGTTCATTCGTCAGGGATGGCGCACCCGTTCGATGCTTGTGAGTAAATCCGTTAGGACGGTCTGACAAGGGGCAGGTCGGCGAAACCGCTCCACACCATGAACACCATATCTCTTACGAGGACCCTGCGGAACCTTCCGGCTGGGATGTCGGAAACAAAGCGCAATCCGTCATTGCATTGCACAATTGACTTGCCGCCCCCCTAGGTTTGACGTAGCTTTTTGCCATGTCGACCATGGACCCCTTCGCTGCCATCGCGGATCCGAACCGGCGCTACCTGCTGGAAGAGCTGCGGCGCGCTCCAAAAACGGTCAACGAACTGGCGCGGGGCCTCCCCATCAGCCGCCCTGCCGTGTCGCAACATCTCAAGGCGCTGCTCGACAGCAATCTCGTTTCCGTCACATCCGAAGGCACGAAACGCATCTACGCGGTCAACGGCCCCGGTTTCGACAAGCTCAATTTGTGGCTGGATCAGTTCTGGGCCTGAGAGCGGCCCTTGGCGCCTTGTGGCGAATTCCCGGTATTTCACAGACAAATTGCGCCAGCTTCCACTCGTAACGTGTTGAAGCCGGCGCATCGATTTTAGCTGGAATGGTCACCACCTGCGACCGGGGAACTCTCCCCGGGGCCTTTTGGCCGGCCTGTCCTCCCAGGCCGTAATCGGTGGTTTTGTCCCTTATAAAGAACGTCGCGTCAGTGAACTGACGATTTCAGACGGTGAATTTCATCCTTGAGGCGCAACTTCCGGCGCTTGATGTCGGCTATTTCGGTATCATTGATAGAGGGAGATGTCAGTGCAGAATGCAGCGCCTCCTCGAGAGCGACATGTTTCTTTTCGAGCGATTCAAGATGTGCTTGAACAGTCATATGACCCTTCCTTCCTCTTACGATCCCCGGCTATCCGTCGCCAGAGCTCTAGGTGTCAACCCTACCACTGTGACATAATATTGAACCCTTGTCGAAGGCGAAAACGTGGCCTTTGGGCGACAAATTCATGATGCTGGATAACTTCCCGTCCCCGCCATTTGGTGATAGGAGCTTGCGGAATTCATGAGGCGGAACGAACGCGATTCCGCAAGCATTGGGGAAATAAGCATGGCCGATCAGGAACAGGCGGAAATCAGACTGATCGTGGCGCGGTTGCGCCAGGAGCATGAGGATTACGACGCCGCGATCAATGCCATGATCCAGACGGGCTGCGAGGCCCTCCGCATCCAGCGCATGAAAAAGAAGAAGCTCGTCATCAAGGACAGGCTGACCAAGCTGGAAGACCAGATCATCCCCGACATTATCGCCTGAGGAGCAAGACGCGCCGATGATGACAGAAAGACCGCCCGTTGCCATTATCATGGGCAGCCAGTCCGACTGGGAAACCATGAAGAGCGCCGCGGATACGCTGGAAGCGCTGGAGATCACCTATGATGCGCGCATCATTTCCGCGCACCGCACGCCGGACCGGCTGATGAGCTTCGCCAAGGGTGCGCGCGACGAGGGCTTCAAGGTCATCATCGCCGGCGCCGGCGGCGCTGCCCACCTTCCGGGCATGGCCGCCTCGATGACGCCGCTGCCGGTCTTCGGCGTGCCGGTGCAATCGCGCGCGCTGTCCGGACAGGACAGTCTTCTTTCCATTGTGCAGATGCCGGCCGGTATTCCCGTCGGCACATTGGCGATCGGCAAGGCCGGCGCCATCAATGCCGCCCTTTTGGCCGCCGCTGTGCTCGCACTTGGCGACGAAGAGATCGCCGACAGGCTCGACGAATGGCGCGCCCGGCAGAGTGCTGCGGTTGCCGAATATCCGATGGACGACCTATGACTGCAAAAACGATCGGCATCATCGGCGGCGGCCAACTCGGCCGCATGCTGGCCATGGCCGCGGCCCGGCTGAATTTTCAGACCCTTATCCTGGAGCCGCAGGCCGATTGTCCGGCAGCCCAAGTGGCAAACGAGCAGATCATCGCCGCCTATGACGATCCGGCGGCCCTTGCCGAACTGGCGAAGCGCTGCGACGTCGTCACCTATGAATTCGAAAACGTGCCGGTCGTTGCCGCCGAAAGGCTGGCCAAGGATGTCGCCGTCTATCCGCCGCCAAAGGCGCTGGAAATGGCGCAGGACCGGCTGACCGAAAAGCGCTTCATCAACGATTGTGGCATTCCGACCGCTCGCTTCCACGCCGTCGACAGCCAGGCCGATCTCGAAGCCGCCCTTGCCGATTTCGGCGGACAGGGCGTGCTGAAGACCCGTCGCCTCGGCTATGACGGCAAGGGCCAGCGTGTCTACCGCTCGTCCGCCGACAGCGCCGAAGGCGGTTATACAGCCCTCGGCAATGTGCCGCTGATCCTCGAAAGCTTCGTGTCCTTCGAGCGGGAGATTTCCATTATCGCGGCCCGCGGCCTGGACGGCGCAATCGCCTGCTATGATCCGGCGGAAAACATCCACCGCAACGGCATCCTCCACACCTCCACCCTGCCCGCGAGCATTTCCGCCGAGACGGCGGCAGCAGCCCGGGAGGCTGCGGAGAAGATCCTAACCGCGCTCGGCTATGTCGGCGTCATCGGCATCGAGTTCTTCGCGCTTGCTGACGGCAGCCTGATCGCCAATGAAATGGCCCCGCGCGTGCACAATTCCGGCCACTGGACGGAGGCTGCCTGCGTCGTCTCGCAGTTCGAGCAGCATATCCGCGCCGTCGCCGGCCTGCCGCTCGGCAATCCCGTCCGCCATTCCGACTGCGTGATGCAGAATCTGATCGGCGACGACATCCTCTCGGTCCCCGATTGGCTGCGCCGTGACGATGTGCTAGTGCATCTCTACGGCAAGACAGAGTCGCGTCCCGGCCGCAAAATGGGCCACGTCACGCAGCTTCGCCGCTAACAGTACAGGGAAAAAGCCCTGACGTGGTTGACAGGGCCCAGGCGACGAGGTATTTGCTCCCCACCCTAAAGAGCGCGCCCTGAGCGCGCTTTTGATTGTTAAAAGATACGGGCGAATGTGACATTCCCCCTCAGAGATCGCGGATCAGAAAAATGAAGATCAAGAATTCGCTCAAGTCGCTCAAGGCGCGTCACCGTGACAACCGTCTGGTTCGCCGCAAGGGCCGCATGTACATCATCAACAAGCTGAACCCGCGCTTCAAGGCTCGTCAGGGCTGATTTTGCGTGGAGCCCGGTTTGAGAACCGGGCCGGCCGTCCGACGGTCGGATTATGATCTCGCATCATAATCGTTCGGGATGATCACATCAAAATTGTTTTGATCTTCGACATTGGCGGGCTACTATGCCCGCCATGCGCGTTTTTGCTTTGTCATATCCGGCCCTGCCGATTCTCCTTGCCCTGACCGCCGTCGCACCGCATGTCGCGATGGCCGATGATTCTGGTATCGTTGAGAAAAAAGATCCCGGCACCGCTGCCGCGAGCCTGTCGCCGAAGCAGCAGGTCGACAATCTCTTCACAGCTCTGAAGCGCCAGCGCGATCCCGATCAGGCTAACCTGATTGCCGACCAGATCCGCGTGGAATTGAGTGATTCCGGCAGCGCCACCATCAATCTCCTGATGCAATGGGCCGACAAGGCCATCCAGGAAAAGCGCAATGCGGCGGCCATGGATTTTCTCGACCAGGTCATTTCGCTGAAGCCGGACTATGTCGAGGGCTGGAATCGGCGCGCAACGCTGAATTACGCCATCGGCGACTATCGCAAGTCGATGGAGGACATCAATCAGGTCTTGCGGATAGAGCCGCGCCATTTCGGCGCGCTCGGCGGCATGGCCGCAATCCTGAGCGAGACCGGCAAGGACGAGATGGCGCTGAAGGCCTGGGAACGCTTCCTTGAGGTCTATCCCGCGAATCGCGCCGCTCAGGAGCAAGTGAACACGCTCTCGGAAAAAATCGCCGGGAGCCGTACTTGAGATTTATCAACAACGGGCAAGCCTGCGACGGACGAGAGGTCATAAACGTCGGATAGGCTGACGGCCCCAATAGCTGCATCATACCGCAATGATCAATGTGCTGTTTTACGCCCTTGTTTTCATTCTGATCGCCGCCGCCGGTTTCTCGGCCTTCAAGACGCGCGCCATAGAGCAAGCCCATCCCAATATCGGCGAGTTGACCGATATCGGCGATCTCCGCATCAATGCCCTGCATCTACCGCGCCCGGCCACAGCCGACCTGCCGCCCCTGATCTTCATCCATGGTGCCAGCGGCAATCTGCGCGACCAGTTCGAAGCCTTTGCCGGCCCGCTTGCAGGCCGTGCCGAAATGCTGTTCGTCGACCGCCCCGGCCACGGCTATTCCGAACGCGGCGGCCCGGAAAACGCCCTACCTTCCGGTCAGGCCGACGCAATCGATCGATTGATGGAGAAGCTGGGCATCGCAAAGGCCATCATCATCGGCCATTCCTTCGGCGGTGCGATCGCCGCCTCCTTCGGCGTTCGCCACCCCGACAAAACTGCCGGCCTGCTCTTCCTCGCACCGGCGACGCATCCCTGGCCCGGCGGCATCGACTGGTACTATACGCTTGCCGCCATGCCGGTCCTCGGCTGGCTCTTCTCGCATCTGCTGGTGATACCGATGGGTCTGCGGCGGGTGGAAAGTGGCACGCGCAATATCTTCCGCCCCAACGAACGCCCGACCGACTACGTCGAAAAGACCGCCCCGGCGCTGGTGTTGCGGCCAAAGACCTTCCGCAACAACGCGGTCGATGTCGTCAACCTCTTTGCCTATGTTTCAGCTCTGGCGCCCCGCTATCGCGAGATCAAGGCGCCGACCGTCATCATCACCGGAGATAGCGACGATATCGTCATGGAGGAGTTGCATTCGCGCGGCCTGGCACGCGACATTCCCGGCGCAGAACTCGTCACCATCCGCAATCTCGGTCACAAGCCGGACTATGTGGCAACCGATGTCGCCATCGCCGCGATGGAACGCCTCGCGGGCGCATCACGCGACCTCCAGTCACTCGCCCGACAGGCGGAAGCGCGCATCGCCAACCTGAAGCCACAGCCGGCGACCGAAATCGCCGCGCCGTCTCAGGCAGTCTCGACCTCGTAATCCGGCTTGTCAGCAAAGACCCGCCCCTGCGGCATGGTCTCCACCGTCTGGCGCACCGCTTGCAGCATGATCGAAGCCAGCCGTTCCGTCGCCGGGCTCGCCTCCGCCTCGGCGCGATGCAGCACGAGATCGAGCTTCGGCAATGGCGGCAGGCCGGCTTCGCCTGCCATTAGCGGCCGCACCTTGTCCGGCAGGCCCAGCGGCGTACGCACCGTCACGCCCAGGCCCGCCGCCGTCGCGGCCCAGAGACCGCCAAGGCTCGGGCTGACAAAGGAAATCCGCCAGCCAATGCCGGCGCGATCCAGCACCTTCGTCGCAATCGACCGCAGCAGGCACGGCGCCTCCAGCGATGCCAGCGGCAGCGGCTCGCCTCCCGCGGCGCGCCAACGGATGGCCCCCTCAGCCGGCCCGACCCAGCACATCGGCACTTCGGCGATCCGTTCGCTGTGGGCGGTGCGAAATCCGTCGCTCCAGGCAAGCGCCAGATCGAGTTTGCCGGATGTTACCCGGTCGACCAGCTCCGCATTGCGAACCACGCGCGCCTCGATGCGGACCTTCGGATGGGCACGGGCAAAGCGCCCCAGCACCTCCGGTAGCAGCGTCTCGCCGAAATCCTCCTGCAGGCCAAGCCGCACCCAACCCTCCAAATCCCCGCCATGGATCGCGGTCGCGGCCTCGTCGTTGAGATCGAGCAATCGCCGCGCATAGGCGAGCATGGTCTCACCGGCCTCGGTCAGTGCCAGCCCGCGCCCGGCCTTGCGGAAGATCGGCGTGCCCGCCTGCTCCTCCAGCTTCTTCAGCTGTGCGCTGACAGCCGATGTCGAACGCCCGAGCCGGTCGGCCGCCTTGGCGAAGCTGCCAAGCTCCATGCCGGTGACGAAACTGCGCAGGACGTCGAGATCGAAGATGATTTTCCGCACGGCCAATCGTCCATATTTTTGGGACTATACGTCCAATATTTTCTGATTTTCAGCACGATTATCCCGTGACATGGTGAACTCGTCAAGTGGACAGAGAACAGGAGCACATCATGCCCTTCACCAATATTTCCCTTCTTCGAGGCAAGTCGACAGAATATCTGAAGGCACTCTCGGATAATTTCCACCGCGCCATGGTCGAGACCTTCGACGTGCCGCCGACCGATCGTTTCCAGGCGTTTCACCAGTTGGAACCGAACGAGCTGATCTTCGACCGCACCTATCTCGGCGGCCCGCGCTCGGACGATTACGTCTTCTTCCACATCACCATCGGCAAGCCGCGCTCGACCGAGGTCAAGAAGGCCTTCTACCGCCGTCTCGTCACCTTGCTTGCTGACGCGCCGGGCGTGCGGCCCGAGGATATCATGATCAACATCATCACCACCACGCGCGAGGACTGGTCCTTTGCGGACGGCATCGCGCAGATGATCGAGCAGGATTGACCACGATGAGCCAGAAAACCGCTGGGCAGTCACCCCCGATCCATCGCGCCGGCGCGAATACCCAACGTTCGCCCGAAGGCATCGCCAGCGCACTCTTTTGGGTGGAAATGCTGGTCGAGAGCAGAGAGGACGGCGGCCTGACCGCCATGCGCTGCACGCTCGAACCCGGCACTATGACGCAGTGGCATACTCATCCGCACGGCCAGATCCTCTACGTCCTCTCGGGCGTCGGGCTGACCGAACGCGATGGCGAAGCGGCCGAGGAGTTGCGCGCCGGCGACTGCGTCACTTTTGCGCCTGATGAGCGCCATCGCCATGGTGCTACACTGCATAGCACCTTCGCCTATATCAGCATCCAGGCTGTCCTAGGTGGCAGCGCCGTGACCTGGCTCGAGGATTGAACCATGATCGCCATGCAATACATCTTCACCCCACCCGCCGACTACGACATGACGATCATCGATCGTCGCATCCGTGAGAAAGGCCCCTTGCTCGACAGCTTGCCCGGCCTGAAATTCAAGGCCTATCTCACCGCCCGGAAAGGCGATGCGATAACCGGCAGCCGGGACAATTTCTACGCCCCCTTCTATGTCTGGAACAAGGACGAGGGCCTCAGTGATTTCCTCTGCGGTCCCGGCTTTGCCGGAGTGACCGAGAGCTTTGGCTGGCCACAGGTAAAGACGTGGGTGGTCTGGAGCGCTGACGTCTCGCCGGATATCCGCAAGGCCCGCTTCGCCACAAGGGAGATCATCCAGACTGAACCCTATGCGCCGCTTGCCGAGATTCGCCGGCAGGAGAGCGAGGAGGCCACCGCCGAAGTCGCCCGCGGCGAAGCGCTCGCCTCCGTCGCCGCCTTCGAGCCGACGAGCTGGACGCGGGTGCGTTTCCGGCTCTTCACCGATCTGCCAAAAGACGCGCTGCGGCCGGGCGTGCAGGCCTATAATGTCGGCCATCTTTCAGCGCCGGACGTAAGCTGAAGTGTCACCGGGACAAAGTCATTGTTTTAAAGAGGACCACGGCGTTTTATGGATGGAGAGATTTTCCGCAGCAAAAGAGTGATCCCTCCATGGTCGATATTGCAATGATCGAAGCTGCCCGCGCGCGTATAGACGGTCGCGCGCGGCGTACACCCCTTCTTTCCTCTCCCTTCCTCGACGAAATCGCCGGGCGGCGGCTGTTCGTGAAGGCGGAGTGCCTGCAGCACACGGGATCGTTCAAATTCCGGGGCGGCTGGTCGGCCGTGTCAGCGCTGGAACCCTCGGTACGCGCCAGGGGCGTCATCGCCTTTTCCTCCGGCAACCATGCCCAGGGCGTGGCGCTGGCCGCGCAACTGCACGGCATTCCCGCCGTCATCATCATGCCGTCCGATGCACCGAAACTGAAGATCGCCAACACCCGCGCATTGGGCGCCGAAGTCGTGCTTTACGACCGCGTGAAGGAAGACCGCGACGAGATCGGCGCACGGCTTTCTAGAGAGCGCGGCCTGACGCTGATCAAGCCTTTCGACGAACCGCAGGTCATTGCCGGCCAGGGAACGACCGGGCTGGAAATCGCCGAACAGGCGGCAGAAGAGGGCATCGATACCGCGACCGTGCTGGTCCCCTGCGGTGGCGGCGGCCTGACATCGGGCATCGCACTGGCGCTGGAAGCCCGCGCCCCCGGCTTCAAGGTCCGTCCCTGCGAGCCCAAGAATTTCGAGGATACCACTCGTTCGCTGGTCTCGGGCCAGATCGAGCGCAACGCCGCGCTGCAGGGCTCGATTTGCGACGCCATCATCACGCCGCAGCCCGGCAACATCACCTTCCCGATCCTGAAGCGCCTCTGCGGCCCCGGTCTGGTCGTGACCGATGAAGAAGCGCTGGACGCTATGGAACTCGCTTTCAAGCGCCTGAAGATCGTCGTCGAGCCCGGCGGCGCTGTGGCGCTGGCAGCGGCCCTCTTCCATGGCAAGGAGATCGACGGCGACACCGTGATCGCGGTCACCTCCGGCGGCAATGTCGATACGGACGTCTTTGAGGCGGCTCTGCGCCGCCATTAACTCTCAGTTTGCAGCGCGACGATAAAGCGCCAGCGAACCCGCCAATGCCAGGAGCGCGCCGCCACAGGCGCGTTCCAGCCATTTCGCACCTTCCGCCTTCAGGAACCGCACGGCCTGCGAGCCGAAAACGGCGTAGCCGAACATGATTGCGAAATCGAGCGCGGCGAAAACCAGCGCCAGGATGGCGTATTGCGCCATCAACGGCGCGACCGGATCGATGAACTGCGGCAGGAAGGCCGAGAAGAACAGATATCCCTTGGGATTGGTCACAGCCACCATGAAGCTCTTCAGCCCGATGGAAAGCACGGTGTCCTTCCCCTGCTCGGCATTGGCCCTCAGCATGCCGTCGATCGTGCCCTTGGAGCGCAGCATCATGATCCCAAGGAAAGCGAGATAGGCCGCACCCGCCCATTTCAGCGCCGAGAACCAGAATTCCGAAGCCGCCAGCAGCGCGCCGAGACCAATCGCAACCGCGCCGATCAGCACAAAATCCGACAACACGGCGCCGACCATGCCGGCCAGCGCGCGACGCACGCCGAAGCGGGAACCGTTGGTCAAAGCCAAGAGTACCGTCGGCCCCGGCGTCGCGATACCGATGAAGGAGACTGTGATGAAGGCAAGCAGAGTGGTGGCGTGCATGGTTTCCTCCCCTATGGTTGTCGGAAAGTTGCATGCGATGTCGCGCTTGGCAAGTGGGCGCCATTCCGACGGATGCGGCAATCCTAGCGCAGCAAAAAACCCGCTATCTTGCGACAGCGGGTTCAGGATGTTCTCAAAGGGTACGTCGGTAGGCGTTATACGCCGGACTGGCCGTCCGAACCGATATAGGCAAGGCGCAGCATGTTGGTAGCGCCGGGTGTGCCGAGCGGCACGCCGGCCGAGATGATGATGCGATCGCCGGGCTTTCCGAAGCCTTCCTCGGCAACGATGCGGCAGGCATTGTTGACCATATCGTCGAGATCGGTGGCGTCATGGGTGACGACGCAGTGCATGCCCCAGACCACGGACAGGCGGCGGGCCGTCTGGATGATCGGCGACAGCGCCAGAATCGGAACCTGCGGGCGTTCGCGCGAGGCGCGCAGGCCCGTCGTGCCCGACGACGTGTAACAGACGATGGCGGCAAGCTTCAGCGTCTCGGCGATCTGCCGGGCGGCGAGCGAAATCGCGTCGGCGCCGGTTGCTTCCGGCTGGGCGCGCTGCGCGTAGATGATGCCCGAATAATGCGGTTCGCGCTCGATCGTGCTGGCGATCGACGCCATCATCGACACGGCCTCGACCGGATAGTCGCCGGAGGCGGATTCGGCCGACAGCATGACGGCATCGGCGCCTTCGAAGACGGCGGTGGCGACGTCGGAGACTTCGGCGCGGGTCGGAACCGGCGCTGAGATCATCGATTCCAGCATCTGCGTGGCGACGACGACCGGCTTGCCGGAACGGCGGCAGGCGCGGATCAGCTGCTTCTGGATGCCGGGAACGGCTTCGAGCGGCATTTCAACACCGAGGTCGCCGCGGGCGACCATCAGAGCGTCGGAAAGCTCGATGATTTCCTCGATACGCTCGACGGCCTGCGGCTTTTCGATCTTCGACATCAGGCCGACGCGGCCGCGCGAGATCTTGCGGACTTCGGACAGGTCTTCCGGACGCTGAATGAAGGAAAGCGCCACCCAGTCGATTTCATTGGTAGCGAGCACGGCGTCGAGGTCGACGCGGTCCTTCTCGGTCAGCGCGCCGACGCCGAGCAGCGTATCGGGCAGGCTGACGCCCTTGCGGTCGGAAATCTTCGTGCCGGAAATGACGGTGGTGACGATGCTCTTGCCGTCGCATTTTTCAGCGCGCAGAGCCAGCTTGCCGTCGTCGATCAGCAGGCGATGACCGGGCTGAACCGCTTCCAGGATTTCCGGATGCGGCAGGAACACGCGGGTGTTGTCGCCGGGCGTGTCGTTATTGTCGAGCGTGAAGGTCTGGCCGGGCTTGAGATCGACCTTGGTATCGGCAAACTTTCCGACGCGCAGCTTGGGACCCTGCAAGTCGGCGAGAATACCGATCGGACGGCCACAGCGGGCCTCGACGGCGCGGATGCGCTGGATCAGCGAGCGCATGACGTCATGGCTGGCATGGCTCATGTTGATGCGGAACAGGTCGGCACCGGCCTCATGAAGCTTCTGGATCATCTCCTCGGAGGAGGAGGCCGGGCCCAGCGTCGCTAGGATTTTGACTTTTCTGTTGCGTTTCATCAGTTCTGGCTCTCTTGGCTGCCCGGAGTATCGGAAAGCTGAACCATCCAGCTCGCCTGACGCCCCGTGTCGTATTCCTTGAATCCCATTTTCTGGAAGCCGCGCGCGTAGCAATCCTTCACGCCTGGGATTTTGAATTCATTTTCCGCCACGCACATTTCGACGTCACCCGTCCAGCGGCCGCCACGGGCCGCATCTTCTGCGTAGAGGTAATAATAGCGGGACTGGAGCGGTCCCTCGATCAATGTGGCGCAGGTGGTGGCCGGAACTTGCCACCATCCCTCGGTGGTCCAACCTTCCTTCGCCCGATAGCCGATCGCCACGCCCACAAGATTCTGCGTACCGTTGCAGACACGGAAGTCGGCATGGGCTGCATTCGGCGCAAAGAAAAACGGCGCGGCGGCGGCAAGGATGAAAAAAGCGAATCGGGCAAGCGGCCCTGACCGCGTAACGAAACTTGGCGCGACTTGGCTGAACACGGCTTCCAATGGGCTCCCGGTTATTCGTTGTTGCGTCTTCTTGCGCCGCCATCCAACGAATGTCAACGCAACTCTAATCGATTATATTTTCTTCACGGGATGGTGACGACGCCCTCCAGCGCGCCTTACCCGATCAATCAGGCGAGCCTTGCACCTTCCGCCCTCGCATGCAATCAAACAACGAGATGAAAATGCAATAATCGACAATCCACATGAACGACTTCAAATCCTTCGAGACCATATTCGGCAATCGTGACAAAGGCATGGTCATTCTCGGCGATCATGCAATGCGCCACCTTCCTGAGGCTTATGGCCGGCTTGGCTTGCCCGAAACCGCCTTTACGCGGCACATCGCCTATGACATTGGCATCGAGGGCCTTTGCCGCCAGCTTGCCGCCCGGCTCGGCGTCCCGGCGGTGCTCGGCGGCTTTTCCCGCCTGCTGATCGATCCCAATCGCGGCGAGGACGATCCGACGTTGATCATGAAGATTTCCGACGGAGCGATCATCCCCGGCAATCATCCGATCACCGACGAAGAGTGGAATTATCGTATCAAGACCTTCCACCGACCCTATCATCGCGCTGTTGAGGAGACGATCGCCTCGGTCGCGGATGCCACCGGCAAGGCACCGCTGGTGCTGTCGCTGCATTCCTTCACACCGGCCTGGAAAGGCGTTCCCCGCCCCTGGCATGCGAGCGTGCTCTGGGACAGTGACGAGCGCGCCGTCTTGCCGCTTCTTGCAAAGCTTGGCGCCGATACCGATCTCGTCATAGGCGACAACGAACCCTATGACGGGGCGCTGAAAAACGACACCATGTACCGCCATTGCATGGTAAAGGGCATTCCGCATGCGCTGCTGGAAGTCCGCCAGGACCTGATCGGCGATGAGGCCGGCATTGCCGAATGGGCCGAGCGGCTAGCGCCGATCTTTTCAGCGATGAACGACGATCCGGCGCTGCACGAATACAAGATCTATCCGTCGCGCACTGGAGCATACAAAGAGGCTTGATCCCAAAAAGTGTGAAGCGGTTTTTGGATAAGATCATGCCATAGAGGAAATGT
This sequence comes from Rhizobium rhizogenes NBRC 13257, assembly GCF_000696095.1. Taxonomy (GTDB): domain Bacteria; phylum Pseudomonadota; class Alphaproteobacteria; order Rhizobiales; family Rhizobiaceae; genus Rhizobium; species Rhizobium rhizogenes. The sequence goes on from NZ_BAYX01000007.1 coordinate 293,222, forward strand.
AAGGAAGCCAAGATGAGCGCGCTCAGCAAGCAACAACAGACAGAACTGGAAGCGGCAGCCTTCCGCCGTCTCGTCGCGCATCTGCGCGAACGCAGCGACGTCCAGAATATCGATATGATGAATCTCGCCGGCTTCTGCCGTAACTGCCTGTCCAACTGGTATCGCGAGGCAGCCGAAGAGGCGGGCCTGCCGGTAACCAAGGACGAATCGCGCGAGATGGTCTACGGCATGCCCTATGAGGACTGGAAGAATCTGCATCAGGCCGAAGCCTCGGCTGTGCAAAAAGCCGCTTTTGAGCAGAACAAGCCGAAAGAATAGACCGGCTTTCGCCAAGACGGCTTGACCTCGCGCTCCATTCGCGGCACGTCAACGGCCCGATCGAATTCGAAACCCCACGCACTCCGGAGACGATGTATCCGAGACTGCCGGCGTCACCCGCGATCAGCTTTGCGCTTCCGTCGAAGCGGATCGAGCGGATGGACGCGCAAGACAAGCGCATGGGATTTCGGCCAGGAATTTCGTAGTTCCCGCTTTTAAACAGGGAATTGCATGAACCACAGAGCAGCGCAGGCTGCTGCCTTGAAAGGAAAAGAAAATGGACGACACGACGAGTGTTGAGAATGTCGCCGCCGCCGAACTGCGGGCGTTCATTGAGCGTATCGAACGGCTTGAAGAAGAAAAGGGCGCCATCCAGTCCGACATCAAGGACGTGATGGGCGAGGCAAAGGGACGCGGCTACGACACCAAGGCGATCCGCACCATCATCCGCCTGCGCAAGAAGGACGCCAACGAGCGTCTCGAAGAAGAATCCATCCTGCAGACCTATATGGCTGCACTCGGAATGGAATAGGCCGCAGCCCGCCTTCGGGAGCTGTGCTGAAAACCTATGATCAACAAAACCCAACGGCCGGCATTGTCCGGCCGTCGATCGTTCCGCCTGCTCCATGGATCAGGCGCAGACCAAATTGCCGCATTGAGCTCACCTGACGAATGTCGTAGGTGCTTTATCTGCAAGAGGCGATGGGGACGATGGTGGGGAAAAAACTCTCCGGAACAACACAGTGGCTGCTGCGCATTCTATGCGCCTTCGCGCTGTTGTCCGTCGGCTTTGCCCATCAGCCGGCCATTTCCAGCGCCGACGAACTGACACCCGCTGCACTTGCCCAATACAGGCTGCCGGACGGAACCCTGCCGGTTCTCTGCGTCACCGAAAAGACGGCGGACGGCAAGGAACACAGCAAGGCGCATGCGCCGAGCTGCGAGGCCTGTCGTATCTCTTCGGCGGCTCTGCTTCCCTTACCGCCGGCGGATATCTGCGAGCATCTCGCCTTCGCAAGCCAGGATATCCCGGCCCCGAAAACCGAAGCCTTCCACCGCCAGCTCTATCCGCCGAACACCGGCCCGCGCGCGCCACCCATCCTCCGTATCACCATTGCCTAAGCCTGCGTTGCGGCCCGCGCCGTGACGCTCGTCGTCAACGGCGGCCGGACCATGCACGAGCTCTGATCGTGCCGGCTGCGGGTGGATTGCCTCCATGCTGATCATCACTGCGCGAAACGGGCGGCCTCGGCAGCCCGACCGTGCGCGCAGATCCGCATAAGGCTGAGACCGGAACGGTCGTCACCTCCCCCGCAGACAGGTCCTCCCGCCGCCAGCCGGATTTCCGGAGGATTTTTCATGTCTGCCTTCACCACGGCCGAACCTGCCGCTGCAACCACCGACACCATCTCGCTCTACCGCGCGATCTGGCGCTGGCATTTCTTCGCCGGCCTGCTCGTCATCCCCTTCATGCTCAATCTGGCGATCACCGGATCGCTCTATCTCTTCAAGAACGAGATCGACACCACCTTCTATGCCCATCGCCATGTCGTCGCCGATACCGGACCTGCGCTGGTACCGCAGCAGATCATCGACGCGGCAACCGCAGCTATGCCGGGCGCCAGGGCTACCTCCTATCGCGAAGCCCCGGCCGGCAATCGATCGGCCGCGGTCACCGTATCGAAAGGCGGCCAGTCGACCGTCGTCTATGTCAATCCGCACAATGGCGAAGTGCTGGATTCGGTCGGTTCCAAACAGGATTTCGGCTGGGTCGTCCGGCGGCTTCACAGCCTCGACTATTTCGGGACATGGACCAACCGGCTCATCGAGATTGTCGGCGGCTTCGCTCTCGTGCTTGTCGTCACCGGCATCTATCTCTGGTGGCCGCGCAAGCAGACCGGCGGCGTCCTTATCGTTCGCGGCACGCCTTCTCGTCGCGTCTTCTGGCGTGATCTGCATGCCGTCATCGGTGCCGGCGCGGGCGTCCTCATTTTCTTTCTCGCCCTCAGCGGTATGCCGTGGTCTAGCTATTGGGGCACCAATGTCAAAACCTGGCTGACGGAGCACGATCTCGGCTTTCCCGCCGCCCTCTGGGACAATGTGCCGACATCGACAAAGGTCACGGACGATATCCTGCCGGCGCCGGGCTGGATCGTCGAAAAGGCGCCAATTCCCCTATCCGATGTGGCCGCCACCCAATCGGCCGGGCCGATCGGCATCGACAGGGCGGTGGAGATCGCCAAGGGGCTCGGCATGGCGCCGGGTTTTGCAACCGCCATCCCTTCCGATGCAACAGGCGTCTACACCGCAGCACTCTATCCCGCCGACCTTGCCGACGAGCGCACCATCCACATCGACCAATATTCCGGAAAGCCGCTCGTCGATCTCTCCTTCAGCCAATACCCGGCTCTCGGCAAGGCGATCGAATGGGGGATCAACGTCCATCTGGGCCAGGAATGGGGCCTCTTCAACCAGCTTCTGATGCTGACGACCTGTCTGGCGATCATTCTGTCCTGCGTGACGGCCGTCATCATGTGGTGGAAGCGCCGCCCAGTGGGTCGCCTCGGCGTTCCGCCCATGCCGCCACGGAAGTCCGTCTATATCGGCCTATGGCTGATCGTCATCGCCTTCGGCGCAGCCTTCCCGCTCACCGGGCTCGCCATCGTCGCCATGCTGCTCTTCGACCAGATCCTGTTGCGCTTCGTGCCGCCATTCAGGCGCTTCTTCTCATGACGGCCTCTCCCCCATTTTCAAGAAGGATATCGATCATGCTGAAACTCGTCACAACGCTTACTGCCTTCGGCCTTGCATCCCTTCTGTCCCACGCCGCCTTGGCCGAGGACTTCGCCATCGGCGATCTCCGCATCTCCGATCCCTATGTGCGGGCCATGATACCGGGCGCGCCGGTCGGCGGCGGCTACATGACCATCACCAATACCGGCTCTACCGACGATCGACTGGTCGCGGCGAGCTCGCCGCGTGCGAGGATGGTCCAGATCCACGAGATGACGATGGACAAGGACGTGATGGTCATGCGCGAGCTTGCGGATGGCCTGCCCATCCCCGCCGGAAAGACTGTCGAACTGAAGCCTGGCGGCTATCACGTCATGTTCATGAAGGTCGGCGAGGGCTTCAGAGAGGGCCAGACAGTGAAAGCCACCCTCAATTTCGAAAAGGCAGGCCCCGTCGATATCGAGTTCCCGGTCGGCCCCGCCGCCGGCGGCAAGGTCAGCAATCGCGAAGACATGGGCGCGATGACCATGCCCGATGCGGCTGCGGGAGGCGCACATGCCGACCAGACGAAGTAAAGCCGCTGACCGCATTGGGGCGTTCCCTTGCAAACCGCTGAAGCCGCTTGTCCTCATGCCTGTCCTGCTGCTTTCGGGCTGCAACATGGTCGTGCTGGCACCGTCCGGCGACATAGCGATGCAGCAGCGCAATCTCATTGTCATCTCGACCCTGTTGATGCTGCTCATCATCATCCCGGTGATCTTTCTGACCCTGTTCTTCGCCTGGAAGTACCGTCAATCTAACACCGAGGCGGCATATGATCCCGAATGGCATCATTCCACACGCCTGGAGATCGTCATCTGGTCGGCACCATTGGCCATCATCGTCGCGCTCGGGGCCGTCACCTGGATCAGCACCCATCAGCTCGATCCCTATCGGCCCTTGGACCGGATCGATGCCTCGCGGCCTATTCCTCAGGGCATCAAACCACTGACGGTCGAAGTGGTGGCGCTCGATTGGAAATGGCTATTCCTCTATCCCGATCTTGGCATCGCGACGGTCAACGAACTCGTCGCACCCGTCGATATCCCGATCAACTTCAAGATCACCGCCGCTTCGGTGATGAACTCCTTCTTCGTCCCCGCTCTTGCCGGCCAGATCTATGCCATGCCGGGCATGGAGACGAAGCTGCATGCGGTCATCAATCGCGTCGGCGACTATGAGGGTTTCTCCGCCAATTACAGCGGCGCCGGCTTCTCCAATATGCGGTTCAAGTTTCGTCGCCTCGAAAAGATGGATTTCGAGGCCTGGATTGGCAAGGTCCGCTCGGGAGGAAGGCCTCTCGGCCGTCTCGAATATCTGAGGCTGGAGCAGCCGAGCGAGAAAGAGCCGGTCCGTTATTTCTCCTCCCTCGATCCAGCACTTTACGACGCAATTCTCAACATGTGCGTCGACCAGGCGAAGATGTGCGTCAGCGAGATGATGGAAATCGACGCCAAGGGCGGCGGCGGCATGGAAGGCATCAACAACATCATGCGGCTGACCTATGACGACCGTCTGGGCGGCCAGCAGACAAAGCGGCCAGCCGCCCCTTTCGTCGCTGCACTCTGCATCCCGAACGGCAACGGTCCGGGCGGCAGCGTCACCATCGCCGCGCCGGTGCAAAAAACCAACCTCGAATGAAAACGCAAGCGACGTGGCGGCGGCAATCGCGCCGCCGCTCGACCCGTACCCTACACGCAAAGGAGAATCCAATGTTCACGAGAGAGTGGACCATCCCCGCCATCCTGGGCATCGTCCTGCTGATCGTCTGCGGCGCGCTCGGTTATTTCACATGGAGCCTGATGCCGCGGGCGGACGCGGCGGAAACCAATATCGGCGCTGCGTTCACCCTGACCGACGACCGCGGACAGCCCATCACGGAGCAGGCGCTCAAGGGTCACCCATCGCTTATCTATTTCGGCTACACCCATTGCCCCGAAGTTTGCCCGACCACGCTTTACGAGATGGCCGGTTGGTTCAAGGCGCTTGGGGACCAGGGCGACGCGCTGAAGGCCTACTTCTTCTCGGTTGATCCCGAACGCGACACACCACAGATCATGCACAACTACACCGGCAACTTCACCGACCGGATCACCGGGATCACCGGCGATCCGAACGAGATGCAAAAAGCGATCAAGGGCTGGCGCATCTATGCCAAGAGGATGCCGACGCCGGACGGTGACTACACCATGGATCACACCGCTTCGGTTCTGCTGGTGGGTGCTGACGGCAATCTCAGGAGCATGATTGCCTATGGCGAGGATCCCAACATCGCCTTGCAGAAGATCCGTAATCTTCTGCAATAGAGGCGCTACCTCCCCCGATTACCCGGCCGGACAGGATCCGGACGGACTATCCAGCGGCCATGATCGACCGCCGGAAACCTGCCGCAGAAGCCCTGCGGATCATCGATCCTTAAAGGACAATCACCATGCCCCAGATGAAGAAACTCCTTATCGCAGCCTTCACCGCCAGCTTCGCCTTCGCAGGCCAAGCCTTCGCCCATGCCCATCTCAAATCAGCCGTGCCAGCTACCGACGGCACCGTGAAGGAGGTGCCTTCCGAACTCGACCTGACCTTTACCGAAGGATTGAACCTCAAATTCAGCGGCGTGACTGTCACTGGCCCTGACAAGACGGTCGTGAAGACGGGCGAAGCCATGCTGATGAAGGGTAATACCACGCTGATGATCCCGGTCACGGACAAATTGGCGGCCGGTAAATACACCGTCGAATGGCACGTCCTTTCCACCGACGGCCACAAGACGAACGGCACCTACAGCTTCACCGTCGCGCCGTAAGATCTTCATGATCCCATCGCCGCTAGACGTGCAGCCAATCTACCCGGAAACACATTTCCGGATGAAATGGAGCCAGCTGTCATTGCGGCGAACCGTGGCGCGCGGCAGACCAAAGGGATCATGGTCCTGCCGCGCCCTGCCCCGTCGTGTCGTCGTTGCCGCACTGTAGCCGGCCTCATAGGCCAGAACCCGATCAAGCGGCATTTCGTCCCCATAGGGGAAACAGAAGGAAGAGACGATCTCGTCCAGCATGTCCTCCAGCAGCTCCCGGGAATGGGCGATCTGGCGGCGGGCCTCCTGCATCGGCAATTGCGGAAGATGCACATGATCGAGCGTATGCGAACCGACCTCATGTCCGAGCGCCACCCATTTGCGTAGCTGCTCCAGCGACATGCAGGGCGCCCACGCCACACCGTTGGGAATGTCCCAGACGTTGCTGCCGCCGACCTGATTGGCAACTACGAAATTCGTGGCGGTGAAGCCGAACTCCTGCAAGACGGGCAAGGCGTTTTCGTAGACATTGGCATAGCTGTCGTCGAAGGTGATGGCGGCAACCTTGCCGGTCTTGGCGCCCTGGATGTAGGGGAGCGCCTCACGCAGCGAAAGACCCTGTACGCCCAGTCTTTTCAACCACGCCATCTGGTTATGGAAAGCCTCCGGATGCACGGCCATGCTTCTGAAAGGCGCGCGCCGCGAGGGCGGCACCGCGATCTGATGATAGAGTAGAATTGGAACGGCCAATGTGTATGGTCTCAGCTTGAACGGCGGGAACGTATTGCGATTTTTGCACGATAGAGCGGCCGCAGGATCTCTCTCGACAGCTTCTCGAACACGGTCTTTCTGCTCTTGATGGTGCTACCGCCGAGTTGCGAGGATATTTCATGCACACCGCCCGGCAGGACAGCGAGGGGCGACAGGCCGGTTATCCAGCGCATCTGGACGGTCGTGTCGACCGGACGGTCAAACAAGGCCGTCGCCTCCAGCAACCGGATGGCGGCGTCGCGACTGACGAGCTGCGCCACCATGCCAAGACCGACGCGGCCCGGCTGGATGACGCTGGCCTGACCATGCGTCAAAACGCACTCACCATGTTCCTTGCCCATCCGGAAAGGAAAGCGAATGAAGGCACCCGGCGTGAGGCATGCCTGTGCGGCGGCAAAAGCGGCGTGAAACGAGGCGTCGATCTCCACGTCATCTTCAAACACGAGGCCGGCATCGACACCCTGCTCGACGATCGCCGCCCATGCCTTGCGATGCGAGAGGAAACAGGCGATCTCGCCGACACTCATCTCGAAGGGATAGCGCGGTGTATGCAAATGCCGACGATAGACGAGGTCTATGTCCGCGTCAGGAAAAGCGCTTGCATCAACGGCCTGGATGATGTCGCTCCGAACCGGAAGCATGGCCGCGAGCCTTTCCACCTGGGGCAGACGATCGCGCGCGCGATCCAGGTGAATGATGAAGCCGCGTATGTTCGCCTGAGCCGGCCGCGCGTTGATCGTGCCCAAAGGAACTTGATCCGGCTCCAGCCCGGCATGAGCTCTTTCAAGCGGGGCGGCAGCCGAAAAGCCGATTTTATAGGTCTGCATCTATGAGATCTCGCTGTCTTATCCGAGACCCCGTAACAATCGTGAATGAAGGCGAACTTAGGCAAACCTGACGCGAAACTGAAAACGAACACTTTCAATGTTCCCGTGCAGGCGCATCGCCCCTGCACGGCGACGTTCTAGGCAAGCATGCTGATACGGCCGCTCGCTATCTGATCCTCGACCCAGCGGCGCTCGTCCTGCCAGGCATGGCGCTTCCACCCCTCCCAGCTGAATCCGCATAGTTTCACGTCCCATTCGCCTGCGGGAAATTTTGAAAGAACATGGCAAATGCCGAGAAACCCCGTGCTCGGAAACACCTCACGCATCCTGAGGCCAGAGACACCTAGAGCCGCGCAGCCATCAAGATAGAATTGCGGCGGCATGATGCGGATTTCCTTCCCCGCACTGCCGATCAGCTCGATTGCCTGCATCGTCCAATCGGCCCGCCTTCCCTTCATACGCGAGAGGATATTCGGCCTAGGGTGATATTTGCGGATGATACCCGGGTGATAGACCAGCACCACCTCTTTCACAGCCTTGAAGGCAGCGCTTTCCAGAAAGGCCGGATCGACCAATCGCCGCTGCATCGCCTTACTCGACGCAGCCAGCATGAGCATATCCGTACGCGTGCCGCTCATGCCGCCGGACAGGTTCGGCGCGTTGAAACGCATCACGAAGTCCGCATCGTCAACGATCCGCGAGAGATCGTGGTGCAATTTTCCATTGCCGATGATAACAGCCGTCTTGCACGTCAATAGAGGATATCCAGCCCTGTCGCTGTGACGGACTAGCAGCGCTTGCTGAGCCAAGGATGAAATTCCCGGCAGTTACAAGAAGCAACGGAGACATCACTCCACTAGAACCGGGTGAAATGATCTCCGCCTTGTTCACAATGGCAACGAAAGCTCGCCTGACGCTATTCTTTGCAGCGTTTGGACGAAGAGATCGCATTCCGCCTGCATTACGCGGCACTCGATAGCTGCTACATCGTCCGAAGGATTTATGCGAACTTCCGTGGCGGCGATGATACGGCCGTGATCGTATTCCGCGTCCACCAGATGGATCGTGGCCCCAGTCACGGGCTCCCGTGCGTCAAGAACGGCTTGATGTACTTTTCTGCCATACATGCCCACCCCGCCATATCTTGGCAGAAGCGCCGGGTGGACGTTCAAGATTCTCCCCTCGAAAATTGAGAGGGTCTTCGGACCCAGCCTTCGCAGATAGCCCGAGAGAATGACCAACTCGACGCCAGCCTCAACAAGGGCTGCATGCAGCTTTTCGTCAGCCTCGGATTCGCCCCCCTTTGTCGGAATGTACAAAGCAGGAATACGGCAAGCGGCGGCATAGTCGAACACGGGGGCGCTCAAACGATTGCTTACCAGAAGCGAAATGGTCGCATCGAGCTTGCCAGCAACAATCGCCTCGGCGATGGCGCGGACGGAGGAACCATTGTTCGAAGCCAGAGCTGCGATGCGAAGCGTTTTCATCGACGTTGATGCTCAACCGGTGTTCTCAACATCGTCCACGATGTTGAAAGAAAAAATCGCCCGCAGCGCCATGCTGCAAGCGATCTCATCTCTAACTCAACATTTTCGAAGAACCAGGATCGCCCCGACTACTCGACCGAATTGAACTTCTTGACCTGCAGGAAGTTCACGGCCGTGCCGCTGAAGCGCTCGGGATCCATCGAGGCGGTCTGCACCTTGAAGCCTTCCGTGTAGACGGCGGTCGGCTGGGCACGAAGCGTCGGACTGACGAAGCGCGGTGCCTTGACCGGGCGATTGACGATCTCGACGCGGGCATTGGCGATCGCCCATTGCGAAATCATCTTATCCGTCAGCTTCGGCGGGGTGGTAACCGCGGCGCGACCGGAATCGGCCACCACGGCATCCCGCTTGTTCGGGCGGCCGCCCTTCGTGGCGATGCCAGCGGCAATCGGACGTTCCTGCGGCGCCATCACTTCAAAACTGTCGTTGAAGCGGCGGCTGCTAGCCTTGCTTTCGCTGGCGGTCGGCGCAAGGGCCGCCACCTGCATCGGCATCTGCTGCACCGGCCGCTTCTGCGGCAGCACAGCGGCAATAGCGCGCACGGCATCATTGTCGGCCGCTACGCTATTCGCCGGCGGCACCTCATCCTTGGAGGCGACATTGTTGGCGACCGTATTGACGGCAACGCCTGCATTCGCATCCGACTGATCGGCGCGGCGCTGCTCGAGCGCGGCAACGATCGCGGGCGAAAGCGTACCCTGATCAGCCGCATCGTCGATCGCATCCGGGTCGGCATCGGCGGAAGCCAGAAGATTTTCGGCGATTTCCGGACGTTCGACCGGAACCGGAACACCGATGGCCTGATTCGTCACGTCAGATTCGGCAGAGGCCATTTCGGCATCACCGGGCGTGCGACGGTTGAGCAGGGCCGGAACCGGAACGCGATAGTCGCGCAGATCGGCATATTGCTGCTGCTGGGCATCCGCTGTCGGCATTGCCGCGGCAAGCGCATCCTGAGCGGCATTACGCGGCGGCGACATCAAAGCCGAAGCGACCTCGCTGCCGGCCTGGTTCCCGAAAGCCGGACGAACCTGCGGAACAGGCGCATTGACGCTGGCAACCTGCTGCGTCACCGGCTGGCTGTCGTCGCCGTCGTCCGTTGCTACAGGAGCCCGTTGGGTGTTCTTGGCAACCAACGTGGTCGGCGCTGCCGCTGCCGGCGCACCGGTATCCGCATTATCCTCTTCCTCATCAGCACCACCGCCGCCAAACAGCCGGGCGAAGAAGCCACGGCGCGAGGGCGAAGAGCTCGCGATCTGGATATCGTCGGACGACATGCGGCGCTTGTAATCCGCAACAGCCTGCTGGTAGCCAGGCAGCGGACGGCCGTCGGCCGGAATATGCATGGTCTTGCCATCGGGGAACAGACGGACGAGTTCCTGGCGATCCATACGCGGCCATGCGCGCACGCCGCCGACGTCCATATGTACGAAAGGCGATCCGGAGGTCGGATAGTAGCCGACGCCGCCGACCTGAAGCTTCATGCCGATTTCGCGCAGCTTGGTAAGCTTGACGTCGGGAATATAGAAATCCATCGCATTGCCGAGCATATGCTGGCTCTTCTTGGCGACGCCGGTATGGGCCGAACGCGTGCGCAGCATCTCGTTGGTTCCCGGCGAACGGAAGCCGCAGACGACATTGATGAATTCATGGGAGCCGCTTTCGCGGTAGACTTGCCAGATCAGGTCGAACAAATGCGGGTTCATCTTGGTCGGCTGGTTTTTACGCCAGTCGCGCAGGATGCGGTTCAGCTTCTCCAGACCGGCCGGGTCGAACTTGCCGTCACGCTTGTAAGTGATGACGGCCTTTTCGCCCGTATGCACGAAATAGATCTTGAGGCTGCGGGTCTCCCCGCTCGCTTTCGACGGCGAACCAACGAAAACAGGAGTAGAGACGGCCAGCGCCAGCAGGCCAACGGCTAGAACCTTGGCCACCTTGCGAAATATCTCAGAGCACGCAGAATGCCAGCTCAAGCTATTAGGCTTGGTATTTCCACTCAGATTCGGCAATTCGATCCCCGTCCGACAGACAATGTCGCATCGTGTTCCAAATGGCTGTCAATTGCGGTGACACGATGGCAAAAATGCCACACATGGTCGCCCTCTTCATACATGGTGAACGATGCACTAACAAGTGCTTTACGACAGGTAACAAAATATGCTTGCCTAAACGTTAAACCGTGCTCACGCCGCGTTTTTTTGCGGGTCATCCGGGTCTATCCCATAGTCTTTCAACTTGCGATAGAGCGTCGAACGGCCGATTCCGAGCTTCCTTGCCACCTGACTCATTTGCCCTCGATAGAATTTGAGAGCGAACCTTATGAGCTCTTCCTCGACATCCGCAAGCTTTCTGACATCGCCGGATGTATCGGTGCTGACGATGACATTATCCGACGCTTGCGCGGATGACGTGTCCACGATCGAGAGCGGCGAGGTTGTAGTTTCCTCCGATGACGCGACCCGCAAGCCGCGCTCAAACCTGTCTGCCGCGACGCTATCGGCGCCGTAGGTCTGGGAATTATCCACAACTAACGTCGGATGCTCGCCAGTGAAATAGCCGGGCAACTGCGCCGCGATCTGCGGAAAATCGGTTTCCAGCAGCTCCGGTCCCTCCGACAGCACGACCGCGCGGAAGACCGCATTTTCGAGCTGGCGGATATTGCCTGGCCAGTCATAGGACGTCAGCAGCGCCAAAGCGCCATGGCTGATCGCCAGCGAATGACCGAGCTTCTGTTCGAACGCGAACCGATCGGCGAAAGCGCGCGCGAGATGCGGAATGTCCTCCTTGCGGCGGCGGAGTGCCGGCATGGTGATCGGGAAGACGTTGAGGCGGTAGTAGAGATCCTCGCGGAACCGTCCGGCCTTCACCTCTTCGATCAAATCCTTGTTGGTGGCCGAAATCAGCCGGACATTGACCTTCTGCGCCACGCGGGCGCCGACCGTCTCGATCTCGCCCTGCTGCACGGCACGCAGGAGCTTGACCTGCACCTCCAGCGGCAGATCGCCGACCTCGTCGAGGAACAGCGTACCGCCGTCCGCTTCCATGAACTTGCCGACATGCCGTTCCGTGGCGCCGGTGAAGGCGCCCTTCTCATGACCGAAGAGAATGCTCTCGACCAGATTATGCGGAATGGCACCGCAATTGACCGTGACGAAAGGCTTGCCGGCGCGGTCGCTGGCGGCCTGGATGGCACGGGCCACCAGTTCCTTGCCGACGCCGGATTCGCCTTCCAGCACCACGGGTATATTCGATTGCGACGCGCGATGGGCGAGATCGAGCACCCGCATCATCGCCGGGCTCGCCGAGACGATGTCGTCGAAGCTGATCGCACTCGAGCGCGATTTGCGTCCGGCGCGGGCCTTGGCCTCGCGCTGATCGAGTTTCAGCGCGTTGGCGATCGACGCGCCTATCCGTTCCGGCGAAACCGGCTTGACGACGAAATCGAAGGCGCCGGCCCGCATGGCCTGCACCACGGTCTCGATACCGCCTTGCCCGGTCTGCACGATCACGGGAATATCAGTACCCATGTCGCTGAGAGCGCCCAGAAGCTCGAGGCCGTTCATCTCCGGCATCATGAGATCGAGCACGATCACATTGATCTGATCGCCATTGCGCTTCAGAAACTCGAGGCCGAAGCGGCCATTTTCTGCCAAGTGAGCAACGTGTCCGTGCCGCTCGATGGCATTTTTTAGCAGGCGTCGTTGGATCGGATCATCCTCAACAACGAGAACCTGCGCGCCCCCCTTGGCGCTATTCAATATGGTCATTGGTGCCTCACTTCATGCGAAACCTAGGGGAACCTTCGCAGAAAGGCTTGAACACGAAGTTTTGCCAAACCATCGTATTTTAATCATTATGACGAATGTAACATCGTCTATGACTCCATTGCCCGACCGCAGAAAATCCGCACTTGCAGCGGCCTTTTCGGCCGAATAGACACGAATTGACCGGATCGTTCTGAAAAGAAAATAGAGGAAATACCGTCCATGAGCCCGACCTCGCTGCATTCGTCCCTTAAGTTTTCCACCGGCCCGGCCGCTGCCGCGACCAATGCCGCGCTTGGGGATCTGCCCGCCTGGAAGCTCAGCGACCTCTATCCCTCGGCCACTTCAACCGCTTTCACCGGCGACATGGAAAAGGCCGGCAAGCTGGCCGTCGCCTTTGAAGAAAAGTGGAAGGGCAAGCTTGCCGAGGCCGCGACCAAGAGCGGTGACGCCGGTATCGGTGCGGCGCTGAAGGAATATGAAGCGCTGGACGACATCATCGGCCGCCTCGGTTCCTTTGCCGGTCTCACCTATTTTTCCAACACCAGCAATCCGGCCAACGGCAAACTCTATGGCGATGTGCAGACGAGACTGACCGACTATGCCGCCCATCTGCTGTTCTTCCCGCTGGAACTGAACCGCATCGACGATGCCGTCATGGATGCCTGCATGGCGAACGACCCCACCGCCGGCCATTATCGCCCCTGGCTCGTCGACCTGCGCAAGGACAAGCCCTACCAGCTGGACGACAGACTGGAGCAGCTGTTCCTCGAAAAATCCATGACGAGTGCGGCCGCCTTCAACCGCCTGTTCGACGAGACCATGGCGGAGCTGCGCTTCGAGGTCGATGGCGAGAAGCTGCCGCTGGAAGTCACCCTGAACATGCTGCAGGAAAAGGACCCTGAAGTGCGCCGCAAGGCTGCCGAGGCTTTGACCACAACCTTCAAGGCCAATCTGCGCGTCTTCACGCTAATTACAAACACCCTCGCCAAGGACAAGGATATCGCCGATCGCTGGCGCGGCTTCGAGGATATTGCCGACAGCCGGCATCTCGCCAACCGCGTCGAGCGCGAGGTGGTCGATGCACTGGCCGCCGCCGTGCGCGACGCCTATCCGCGCCTCTCGCACCGCTATTACAAGATGAAGGCCAAGTGGCTCGGCATGGAACAGATGAATTTCTGGGACCGCAACGCGCCGCTGCCGGAAACCTCCAACGCGCTGATCCCCTGGAGCGAGGCCAAGGAAACCGTGCTTTCCGCCTACGGCAATTTCGCCCCGGAAATGGCCGATATCGCCAAGCGCTTCTTCGATGAGGAATGGATCGACGCGCCGGTGCGTCCTGGCAAGGCGCCGGGCGCCTTCGCCCATCCGACCGTGCCATCGGCGCACCCTTATGTGCTCGTCAACTACATGGGTAAGCCGCGCGACGTGATGACGCTGGCCCACGAGCTCGGCCATGGCGTGCATCAGGTGCTTGCCGGCGGCCAGGGCGCGCTGATGTGCCAGACGCCGCTGACGCTTGCCGAAACCGCCTCGGTCTTCGGCGAGATGCTGACCTTCCGCGCCCTGCTCGACAAGACCACCGACAAGCGCGAGCGCAAGGCGATGCTCGCCCAGAAGGTCGAGGACATGATCAACACAGTCGTGCGCCAGATCGCCTTCTACGAATTCGAGCGCAAGGTGCACGCCGCCCGCAAGAACGGCGAACTGACCTCCGACGATATCGGCGAGCTCTGGCTCTCCGTGCAGTCGGAAAGCCTCGGACCGGCGATCAGGATTTCCGAGGGCTATGAGACCTACTGGACCTATATCCCCCACTTCATCCATTCGCCCTTCTACGTCTACGCCTATGCCTTCGGCGACTGCCTGGTGAACTCGCTCTACGCCGTCTATCAGAATGCCGAAGAGGGCTTTCAGGCTAAGTATTTCGAGCTGCTGAAGGCCGGCGGCACCAAGCATCATTCGGAACTTCTGAAGCCTTTTGGCCTCGACGCCACCGATCCGTCGTTCTGGAGCAAGGGACTGTCGATGATCGAAGGGCTGCTCGATGAACTCGAGGCGCTTGATAGGAGTGCTTGATACCCATTGATGAAGACCCGCGCATGGCCGATACCCAACCCTACGTCCTCTTTAGGGACGACAGCACAGGACAGGTAATGCTCTTCGCCGAACCGGCGGAGAGCATCATCGCCCGGACGCGCGCGGAATTCTTCGATGCCTTGGACCGAATGGAGAAGGCGAAGGCGGACGGAAAATGGTTGGCAGGCTATATGGCCTATGAAGCCGGCCACCTCTTCGAGGAAAAACTGGCACCCTTCACTGAAGAAAATCGCGAAACGCCATTGCTGTGCTTCGGCGTTTTCGATGCTCCGGCAGCCAACGACCATCCCCTCGCCCAACCCTTGCAGCGCCTTGAAAACCAGGAGTTCCTGACCGATGCGACGGCCGCATGGAATTTCCCTATATATAAAGAGAGAATCGACCGGCTGCATGGGCATATCCGCCAGGGCGATTGCTATCAGGCAAACCTCACCATGCCGATCACAGCGCGCTGGAACGGCGACATCAGGGCCGCGTTCTGGTCGCTGATCGAGCGTCAGCCGGTGAAGTACGGCGCCCTCGTCGATCTTGGCGGACCTATCCTTTTGTCACGCTCGCCGGAACTCTTCTTCCGCACGGACGACGACGGCTGGATCGAGACGCATCCGATGAAGGGCACGGCCAAGCGCGGCGCGAATGCCACGGAAGATGCCGAGATCATCAGCGCCATGCTTGCCGACGAAAAGACGCAGGCTGAAAACCGCATGATCGTCGACCTCCTGCGCAACGATATCTCCCGCATCACCGAGGTTGGTACGCTCGACGTGCCGAAACTCTTCGAGATCGAGACCTATCCGACCCTGCACCAGATGGTCAGCCATGTGCAGGCAAAGCTGCGCCCCGGCATGACCATCCGCGATATCTTCGCCGCGCTCTTTCCCTGCGGTTCGATCACCGGTGCGCCGAAAATGCGGGCAATGGAAATCCTGCACGACCTCGAAGACAGCCCGCGCGATGCTTATTGCGGGGCAATCGGCATGATCTCGCCCACCGGCGCCATGCGCTTTTCCGTGGCGATCCGCACCATCACGCTGTTCGACGACGGCCGCGCCGTCTTCAACGTCGGCGGCGGCATCGTTTTCGATTCGACGGCGGAAGCGGAATATGAAGAATGCTTCCTGAAGGCACGCTTCGCCGTGGGGGATCGATGGATCAAGCGCTAGAGGACTTCTCGCTGATCGAAACGCTGCGCTACGAGCCGCAAACGGGCTTCGTGCGTCTGCGCCTGCACCTTGCCCGGCTGCAACGCTCCGCCCGCCGGCTGGGCTTTCCCGCACCGAAGGATGCGCTGACGAAACTGGACGCCGCCGTCGCCGGCGCGACTGCGCCGTTGCGGGTCCGCCTGACCTTCGATCGTGCCGGGCAAACCGATATCACCACCGCCGTTTTCACGCCTCTTGCCGCCGACACCGTCTGGCGCGTCCGCATCGCCAAAACCCGGATCGATTCCGCCGACACGCTGCTGCGGGTGAAGACCACGCGCCGATCGGTCTACGAGGCCGCGCGCGCCGAATATCCATCGACTGAAGCGGACGAAATTCTGCTGCTGAACGAAAGAAACGAGGTCTGCGAGGGCACGATCACCTCGATCTTCCTGGACGACGGCTCGGCCCCGTTGCGAACACCGCCCATCTCTTGCGGCCTGCTTGCCGGTGTCTTGCGCACCGAACTCATCTGCCAGCGCAAGGCCCGCGTCGGCCGGATCAGGCTGGACGATCTGGAAAATGCCACGCTTTATGTAGGAAACTCCCTGCGCGGTCTGATCCGCGTGCAACTCATATGGAATTGACGCAATGCTCATCCTCTCGCTGACCTATCTCAAGGGCAATGACGAAGCCGACAAGCACATGGAGCCACATTTGGCCTGGGTAAAGGAAGGCTACGCCAAGGGCTGGTTCCTCGCTTCTGGCCGCAAGGTACCGCGCACCGGCGGCATCATCTTCGCCCGCGGCGACCGCGCCGAACTGGAAGCCTATGTCGCCGCCGACCCCTTCACCATCCACGGCGTCGCCGCCTACGACATCACGGAAATCGCCCTGACGACCCTGACGGAGGGGCTGGAGGCATTGAAAAGCTGAGAAACGGATGTTGGCGGATGCTCTTCCATCAGGGAACGCTGACGCGATAGACTCGACCCATGACACAACTGACTTACACGCCCTATGACGGTTCCGCCAAACCCTTCACCATCGGCCTTGTGCCACTGGACGCCGCCCGCTGGATCGAGCCCGATGCCGATCTCGGGCGCTATCTCGATGAGAAGCGGCGTCTTTCCCGTGAATATCTAAGCGAGATCTTCGTTGCCGAGGACAATACACAGGACGCACAGCAAGAGGTGCTCGACCTGCTGACGGCCTATCTCTGTGAACAGCACCCGGCCATCTGTTGCCGCGATGGCGATATACTCTCCATCGCCGGTCATTCCGTCGATCTCGCCGACACCTCGGTTCCACCATTGCTGAAGGCCGGATCACTAGTCGCCGACGATCTCGTCATCATGCGCCGCAACGACGACGGCTGGCACCTTGTCGCCGGCCATGTCGCCTTCCCCTCCTCCTGGTCGCTGCAGGAAAAATTCGGCCGGCCGATGCAGGCGATCCACGCCGATGTACCCGGCTTTGGCGAAGGCACGCGCAACGCCGCCCTGATCACCCGCATCTTCGACAATCTACAGGTGTCGCAGCCCGTCGAGCGGCTGAACTGGTCGGTGAATATGACAGACGAGCTATTTTTGTCGGCTTCAAAACACAGGCGGCCGCCAGTCACCACCGCCCCCACGCTCGAAACCCGCTTCGCTCGCGTCGAACGCCAGACACTGCGCAAGCTGCCGGTCTCAGGCGATATTCTCTTCACCATCCGCGTCTATGTCGATCCGATCGCCGCGATCGCCAACCATCCCAGAGCCGCTGAACTGGCATCCAATTTCGCCGCACAACTGGATGCATTGGACGAGCATCAGACGGCCTATAAGGGACTCATCCATCAGAAAGCCGAATTGGCTAGGCAATTGCGGGTGTTGGCTGGCATTTAGCAATGCGATAAGCAACAAACCCGTCGCAAACCGCGTGTATGGTGCCATTCTATTGACTTTCCCCGACGTAGCCCGGAGAGCTCTTTATTGTGACATCAATTTGTGATTAGAGCCGTCCACCTCGCGTTTTCACGCATACATTGATTGAATTTCATAGGCCGAACGGCGTCCTGCCTTTCGAAGGAGACAAGAATGACGAAACACAAATATCCGGTATATGCCGAAATTACCGGCCCGATCGTGATGATCGGCTTTGGCTCCATCGGCCGCGGCACCCTGCCCCTGATCGAGCGCCATTTCAAATTCGACAAGAGCCGGATAGTCGTCATCGACCCGCGCGAAGAGCCAGCCGATATGGAAATCCTGGCAAAGCACGGCGTCCGCCATATCAAGGAACATGTCACTAAGGAAAACTACAAGGAGCTGCTGAAGCCGCTCCTGACGGAAGGCGGCGGCCAGGGCTTCTGCGTCAATCTCTCGGTTGATACCGGCTCGCTCGACCTGGTCAAGCTGTGCCGCAAGCTCGACGTGCTCTACATCGACACCGTCGTCGAACCCTGGCTCGGCTTCTATTTCGACAAGAGCCTGAAGAATGCCGACCGCACCAACTACGCGCTGCGCGAGACCATGCGCAAGGAAAAGGCGAAGAACCCGGGCGGCACGACGGCCGTTTCGACCTGCGGTGCAAACCCGGGCATGGTGTCCTGGTTCGTCAAGCAGGCACTGGTCAACCTCGCCAACGATATCGGCCTGAAGTTCGAAGAGCCGGATCAGCATGACCGCGAAGGCTGGGCCAAGCTGATGAAGAAGGTCGGCGTCAAGGGCATCCACATTGCCGAGCGCGACACGCAGCGCACCAAGCATCCGAAGCCGCTGAACGTCTTTTGGAACACCTGGTCCGTCGAAGGCTTTATCTCCGAAGGCCTGCAGCCGGCCGAGCTCGGTTGGGGCACGCACGAAGAGTGGATGCCGAAGAACGCCAAGAAGCACAAGAAGGGCTCCAAGGCCGCCATCTATCTGGAACAGCCGGGCGCCAACACCCGCGTCCGTACCTGGTGCCCGACGCCGGGTCCGCAATACGGCTTCCTGGTCACGCATAACGAATCGATCTCGATCGCTGACTTCTTCACGGTCCGTGACAAGGACGGCGACGTTACCTATCGTCCGACCTGCCACTATGCCTACCATCCTGCCAACGACGCCGTGCTCTCGCTGCACGAAATGTTCGGCAATGGCGGCACGCCGCAGCCGGTTCATCACGTTCTCGACGAGCATGAGCTGGAAGATGGCGTCGATGAACTCGGCGTGCTGCTCTATGGCCACGACAAGAACGCATATTGGTATGGTTCGCGCCTGTCTCTCGAAGAGACCCGCCGCATTGCGCCCTACCAGAACGCAACCGGCCTGCAGGTAACCTCCGCCGTTCTCGCCGGCATGGTCTGGGCTCTGGAAAATCCGACCGCCGGCATCGTCGAAGCCGACGAGATCGATTACAAGCGCTGCCTCGAAGTGCAACTGCCCTATCTCGGCCCAGTCGAAGGTCACTACACCGACTGGACGCCGCTCGACGGTCGCCCGGGCCTGTTCCCGGAAGACATCGATACCAAGGATCCCTGGCAGTTCAAGAACATCCTGGTTCGCTGATTGACAGAGAATTAGAATAATCGGAAATTAAAATGCTCGCACAGGTCGTGCGGGCATTTTTGTTACGCTCGTCAGATAAATCAAGATGATGAGGGTCTGAAGCCTTGCTTTCAACAAATGGTCGCGCCATGTTTCTTGCAATCGCCACGACGCCAATCCGCCTTCAATCGCGGGAGACATTTATGAAGATCAAAACCAGTCTTGCCCTTGTCACCGCCGCGGCAGCGCTCTCCGCCTGCGTCGATTTCGGCGGATCGAGGCCACCTCCGGTCGCCATGGGCGGGGGCTCGCAGCCGCGTGCAACGACGGTGGACGGCAACTGGAGCGATGCGAACGGACTGAACTCGTCATTTTCGGGCGGCAGGTTCGAGACGCACACGACGGACGGCACGAATACGCAAATGGCGTCCGGAACCTACACGACGGACGCGTCCGGCGTGATCCAGATCAATCTGTATTCGAACGTGAAGCGCACCAGCTCCAAGGTCAATTGCTTCCTGGCCAATCCCAGCCAGCTGAACTGCACCGCGGAAGGCGGCGGGCACTTCTCGCTCAATCGCCAAGGCTGAGACCGGCATCGCGGGCGGGTAGGACGCCATGCGCAGAGTGGCGCTTTACATTATTCTCATCATCGGCTTGCCGCTCGCCGCTCTGGCGGCGGTTCTCCCCGCCAATAGCTACAAGGCCCAAGGCATCGCCGCGCTCGATTGCGACGGGCCGGCGAGCGTTCTGATCATCGCCATGCCCGCCTTGCTGCTCTATGCTGGCGGCATGATCCTGCTCTATCGCGACAAGAGCCGGCGCTTTCATCGCATCGCGGCACTTTGCTGCCTGCTCCTCTCTCTCGCCATCGGCTGGAACATCATCGCCGCCGTGCGGGAAGCTTATGGCGACGCCTCGATCGAGGCCTGCGCCTGATCTCGCGGCCTCCCGCCTGTGGATTTGTAAAATCCGAATGAACCCAACAGCTTTCGCTTGCGCTCACCCCGCCGTGATGGAAACATCGTCATGGGGGCCGCCGTGGGGCACGGGCGGATCGGATTGTGAAAAATAACAGGAGAGAAAGATGACGAAGCCCTTCGGAGTGGGCCTTTTGGCTGCAGCCGCCTTGGCGCTCAGCACAAGCGCCGCTTTCGCGGACTATCAGCTCAACATTCTGCACTTCAATGACTTCCATTCGCGCGTGGAATCGATCAACAAATTCGACACCACCTGCTCGGCAGCGGAAGAAGCCAAGAATGAATGCTTCGGCGGCGCCGCGCGGATGAAGACGATGATCGACCAGCGCCGCGCAGCCCTTGCCGGGCAGAATGTGCTGGTGCTCGACGCCGGCGACAATTTCCAGGGCTCGCTGTTCTATACGACCTACAAAGGCGCGGCCGAGGTCGAGTTCATCAACGACATGAAGATCGACGCCATGACCGTCGGCAACCACGAATTCGATGATGGCGAGGAGCCGCTGGCGGCTTTCCTCGACAAGGCGCAATTCCCCGTCATTACCGCCAATATGGTCGTCGATGGCCAGTCGAAAATCGGCGACCGCATCAAGAAATCCATCGTGCTCACGATCGGCGGCCAGAAGATCGGCATCGTCGGCGCCGTCACCACTGAAACGCCGGAACTCTCCTCGCCCGGCCCACACGTCAAGATCACCGACGATGCCGCCGCCATCAGCGCCGAGGTGGATGCGCTGAAGTCGCAGGGCGTCAACAAGATCATTGCGCTCACCCATGTCGGCTACAAGCGCGATATCGAGAAGATCGCCAAGATCGCCGGCGTCAGTGTCGTCGTTGGCGGCCATTCGCACACGCTGCTGTCGAACACGGACCCGAAAGCCGCCGGCCCCTATCCGACCATGGTCGACAACCCCGCCGGCTATAAGGTCCCGGTCGTCCAGGCCGCGTCCTACAGCAAATATCTCGGAGATGTCGTCATCACCTTCGACGACAACGGCGCCGTCAAGGATGCCAAGGGCGATCCGATCCTGCTGGACGCCTCGGTCAAGCCCGACCCCGCGATCGCCGCCCGCGTCCAAGAGATGGCAAAGCCGATCGAGGAACTCCGCCATAAGGTGATCGGCACATCCGAAGGCCCGATCGAAGCCGCGCGTGAGGTTTGCCGCGTTCAGGAATGCTCCATGGGCAACCTCGTCGCCGACGCCATCCTCGACCGGACGAAGGGACAGGGTATCAGCATCGCCATCCAGAACGGCGGCGGACTGCGCGCCTCAATCGGTGCCGGCGACGTCAGCATGGGCGGCGTACTGACCGTGCTGCCGTTCCAGAACACCGTCGCCACCTTCCAGTTGACGGGTGCGGAGGTCAAGACGGCACTGGAGAATGGTCTCAGCCAGATCGATGAGGGTGCCGGCCGCTTCCCACAGGTTTCCGGTCTCAAATATACCTTCGACAAATCCAAGCCGCCCGGTAGCCGCCTGGTCTCCGTCACGGTGCAGGAGGGCACGGACTTCGTGCCGCTCGATCCCGACAAGACCTACGGCGTCGTCAGCAACAACTATATGCGCGCCGGCGGCGATGGTTATTCCGTCTTCGCGCAGAACGGCAAGAACGCCTATGACTTCGGCCCCGATCTGGCGGGCGTGGTGGCCGATTATCTCGCCGCACACAATCCTTACAAGCCTTACACCGACGGCCGCATAACCCAGATCGCCGCCGCACAGCCGGAGGCCGCAAAACCTGTGCAAGCACAGGAGCCCGCGGCCGCACCGGATCAGAAGCCTGCTTCGGCGGCAGCGAATACCGGCGCAGCACCCGCGACAACCACGGCGCCGGCCACACCAGCACCTGCCGCATCGGCGCCTGCAACCGCCGCGCCTACGACTGCGGCACCGGCGGCAACCGCTCCGGCTGCGGCAACACCCGCGCCCGCCGCAACGGCTCCAGCAACGACGACGGTCGCCCCGGCAACCCAGACCAATGAACCGCCGAAGACACCGACGACCCATGTCATCGTCGCCGGCGACACGCTCTGGGATCTCGCCAAGACCTACTACGGCAACGCCAACGATTGGCACAAGCTGCTGGCCGCCAACCGCAATTTCAAGCCGCACCGCCTCCTGGTCGGTGAAGAATTGAAGATTCCGGCCAAGTAAGGACGATTTGTCTCGCAGGACTTAACCGGTTCGGGCTTTCCCGGGCCGGTTTTTGTTCCTATGTGAGGGGCTTCGTTTCGTTGAGAGGACATGATTGATGACAGCAGAAGCCGCGACCGGCCAATTACAGCAAAAATCCGGCAGAATCGGCATCCTTCTCGTCAATCTCGGCACGCCCGACGGCACCGACTACACATCGATGCGGCGCTATCTACGCGAATTCCTCAGCGACAAGCGCGTCATCGAATTGCCGCGATGGAAATGGTACCCGGTTCTCTTCGGCATCGTCCTCAACACTCGTCCCCAAAAAGTGGGCAAAGCCTATGAGACGATCTGGAACAAGGACAAGAACGAGAGTTATCTGCGCACCTACACCCGCAACCAGTCGAATCTGATGGCCGAGCGGCTGGCGGACCTGCCCGCTGTCGTCGTCGATTGGGCGATGCGCTACGGAACGCCGTCGATCGGCGACCGTATCCAGGCGCTGAAGGACCAGGGCTGCGACCGTATCGTGCTGTTTCCGCTCTATCCGCAATATGCGGCGGCAACGACCGCCACGGTCAATGACAAGGCTTTCGAGAAGCTGGTGAAAATGCGCTGGCAGCCGGCCCTGCGCACGGTGCCGGATTATCACAGCGATCCCACCTATATAGACGCACTCGCCAAATCCATCACGCGGCATCTCGCCACGCTCGACTGGTTGCCGGAAAAGATCCTCGCCTCCTTCCACGGCATCCCGCTTTCCTACTCGGAAAAGGGTGACCCCTATTACGCCCAATGCATCGAGACCGGCCGCCTGCTGCGTGAAAAGCTCGGTCTTGCCGACGATCAGTTCATCGTCACCTTCCAGTCCCGTTTCGGCCCGGAGGAATGGCTGCAGCCCTATACGGACAAGACGGTGGAGAGCCTCGCCAGGGACGGCACCAAGCGTATCGCCGTCCTCAACCCCGGCTTCGTTTCCGACTGTCTGGAAACACTCGAGGAAATCGCCGAACAGGCGGCCGAATCCTTCCACCATAATGGCGGTGAGAAATTCACGCATATCCCTTGCCTCAACGACGGCGAGGACGGCATGCGGGTGCTGGAGGCGGTGGTGCGGCGGGAGCTGTCGGGCTGGGCCTGATCTGAACGGCCCAGCGCCGCCTTATTGCAGATGCGGCTTCCTCAGGAAACTGCTGCGGTCGGCCGACTTGACCCTTAGCCATGCCTCGCGGCCATTGCGCAGGACCCTCATGGGGATTTCTGCTCCGGCGGAACCGCTTTCCCATATCTTCCGGTAGAAATCGGCAAGGCCGTCCACTTCGTCATCGCGGATTTCGGAGATGACGTCGCCTCGGCGCAAGCCCGCCTGCTCGGCGGGGCCGCCCTCGGCCACGCTCATGACAACGACCTCGCCGTCGCTTTCGGCCGAAAAGGCCCCGAGCCAGGGTCTCGGTGGCTTGTTGACCTGACCCCGATTGAGCAGGTCATCGAGAATTGGCGGCAACAGGTCGATCGGCACGACCATGTTGATATCGGCGCTTCCGCCGTCTTTTGCCGCCATCTGCAGGTGTAGCGAGCCGATGCCCAGAAGCTTGCCGTCAGCGTCGATGAGGGCAGCGCCTCCCCAGGAGGGATGGGCGGGCGCGGTGAAGATCGCTTCATCAAGCAGATATTCCCAATAGCCGGCGAATTCCTGCTTGGCGACGATGTTTGCCTGCACGAACTGGCCGATACCATCGGCCATCATGACGGGATCGCCGATATCGGCTTTGGCGACATTACCGAAATCCAGCGGGGGAACATCGAGCCGTCCGAGCGCCTGCACCAGGCCAAAGCCGGTTTCCTGATCATAGGCCAGCGCATGGGCTGGAATCACGCGGCCGTCATTGGTCGTCAGCCAGACCTCCTCGGCCTCTGTGATCAGATAGCCGATGGTCAGCACCAGCCCGTTGTTCCGGATGACCACGCCGCTGCCCTCCCGGCGCGTGCCGAGCGATCCAGCCGTAAAGGCATCCTCCGGAATTTTGGAATGCACGGCCACGACCGAGCGCAAGGTCCTATCGATGTTCATAGCTTCACCTGCTGATGCGCAATGCTTTGGCTCTGAAGACTGCATGGCAGCCGAGCCGGATCTTTCCTTCCCTTAAGGTATGAAGATGCGGAGCCGGAGGCAAGACCTTGGCGAGATTGAATATCCTCGCTGCCGGGCGCGAAAGGTTGGTTGTCGCAGACCATTTCACCCTTGCCGAGAACATGATAACCCACCACATCTGATTGAGCTGCTTCGCGACGTACTCGACCGTGGGCGTCAGAAATGCGGCAACGCTTGGGAATGACGTCAGCCTCGCATCGTCCGGGGAACGTCGATGGAGGATTTTATGGTCATCGGTGGATTCAGCATCTTTGTAATTGCCCTGGTTGTTTTGATCATCCTGGTGCTGTTTGCAGGGATCAAGACCGTGCCGCAGGGATATCGTTACACGGTCCAGCGTTTCGGCCGCTACACCCGCACACTGGAACCGGGCCTCAATCTGATCGTGCCTTTCATCGACACGCTCGGCGTCCGCATGAATGTGATGGAGCAGGTGCTGGCGGTGCCGACCCAGGAGGTCATCACCAAGGACAATGCCAGCATTTCCACCGACGCCGTCGCCTTTTTCCAGGTCTTGAATGCAGCCCAGGCGGCCTATCAGATCACCAATCTCGAAAGTGCGATCCTCAACCTCACCAAGACCAATATCCGCTCTGTTATGGGTTCGATGGATCTCGATGAGCTGTTGTCCAATCGCGACGCCATCAATGAACGGCTGCTGCGCGTTGTCGACAACGCGGTCGAGCCATGGGGCATCAAGGTGACCCGCGTCGAAATCAAGGACATTCAGCCGCCAAAGGATCTGGTCGACGCCATGGGTCGGCAGATGAAGGCGGAGCGCGAGAAGCGCGCCCAGGTTCTCGAAGCAGAAGGTCTGCGCGCCGCGCAAATCTTGCGCGCCGAAGGCGCGAAGCAGTCGGCTGTGCTGCAGGCCGAAGGCCAGCGCGAAGCGGCCTTCCGCAACGCTGAGGCCCGCGAACGTCTGGCCGAAGCCGAAGCCAAGGCAACCCGCATGGTCTCCGAAGCGATCGCCGAGGGTAACGTGCAGGCAATCAACTACTTCGTCGCGCAGAAATACACCGAGGCGCTGACCGCGATCGGTACCGCCGGCAATTCCAAGATCGTGCTGATGCCAATGGAAGCCACCTCCATTCTCGGCTCGCTTGCCGGCATCGGGTCAATCGCCCGCGAGGTGTTCGGCGATAATGGCGATGGCACGTCGCCGCAGTCCCCTCGTCCACGTTCCAGCCCGGCGCGCACCACGCCCTCTATCAATCCGCTGACACCAAGGGAGAGCTGATCCATGTTCGACAATCTCGTCGTACAACTCGGCCCGTGGAGCTGGTGGGTACTGGGACTGGTGCTGCTCGCAGCCGAACTCGTATTGCCGGGCTTCTTCCTGATCTGGGTCGGCCTTGCCGGCATTATCGTCGGCGCGCTATCGCTGCTCTTCTGGGACAGCGCCTTCTGGGTCTGGCAAATACAATGGCTGATCTTCGCGGCATCCGCCGTCATCGTCACCCTGCTCGGCCGTCACTATGTGTATAACAACAGCCAGGCGACGGACGAACCGTTTCTAAACCAGCGCAGCGCCAGCCTCGTCGGTCGCACGGCAACGCTTGCCGAGCCGATCATCGAGGGCCGCGGCCGCATCCGTCTGGAGGATACCTATTGGATCGTGGCCGGGCCGGATCTGCCGGCCGGCACCCGCGTCAAGGTCGTCGCCAGCAACGGGCGCGACCTGACCGTCGAGGCCGCCTGATCAGGCGACGCCGATCCGCAGCAGGTCGTGGAAATGGACGATGCCGATCGGCCGCTTGGTTTCGTCGACAACCATCAGCGCTGAGATATTGTAGCGGTTCAGCAATGCCATCGCCCCAGTCGCCAGCGTCGTTTCCTTCACCGTCTTCGGATTGCGGGTCATCACTTCGTCCACCCGCATCTCAGCGAGGCTGCCGCCGAGATTGCGGGCGATATCGCCATCGGTGATGATGCCGCAAAGGCAGCCGTCGTCATCGATCACGCCGACGCAGCCGAAGCGCATGTTCGAGAGCGTCATCGCCGCCTCTTGCATGCCCGTGCCGAGATTGACCAGCGGAACGCGATCGCCCTTGTGCATGATATCGACGACATGCGAGAGGCTCGCACCAAGCTTGCCACCCGGATGGAAGGTGCGGAAATCCTCGGCGGTAAAGCCCCGCGCTTCCAGCAGCGCCACGACAAGCGCGTCGCCGATCGCGAGCTGCAACAGCGTCGACGTCGTCGGCGCCAATCCATGCGGGCAAGCTTCCTGCTCCTTGGGCAGCAACAGGACCACGTCGGATTCACGCGCCAGCGTCGATGTCTCGCCCGCAGTGATGGCGATCATCGGGATCGAGAAACGGCGAGAATAGCTGATGATGCCGCGCAATTCGGCGCTTTCACCACCCCATGATATGGCGATGATGACATCGTCCTGGGTGATCATGCCGAGATCGCCGTGATTGGCTTCAACCGGATGCACGAAGAAAGACGGCGTTCCCGTGGAGGCAAACGAGGCGGCGAGCTTGTTGCCGATATGGCCGCTCTTGCCGACGCCGGTGATGATGACGCGCCCGTCGATGCCGCCGATCACCTCCACCGCACGGCTGAAAGGCTCGGCCAAACCGTCGGCCAACGCGCGCTCCAGCGCTTCCAGCCCCTGCCTTTCGATCTCGATCGTCCGCATCGCGGATTCGATCGCACCGTTCTCGATGAATTTCACTGCTCTCTTATTCATGACGGAGGCCTACCGCTTTTCTCTATTTCTGTCCACCGGAGATCGCTTTCGCATAGCAAG
This sequence comes from Rhizobium rhizogenes NBRC 13257, assembly GCF_000696095.1. Classification (GTDB taxonomy): domain Bacteria; phylum Pseudomonadota; class Alphaproteobacteria; order Rhizobiales; family Rhizobiaceae; genus Rhizobium; species Rhizobium rhizogenes. The sequence goes on from NZ_BAYX01000007.1 coordinate 320,791, forward strand.
GACCAAGCCGGTCATCCCCCACTCCTTATAATTCTCTGGCAAGGAAGCGTTAACCATGAGGCTTTAGGATTGGGTAAGAATTTAAGGCATTTCCAGTAAGATCAGACATAGGATCAAATGGACATCGGCAACAACAAGGCGGGTGGACGCTCCCTCCGGCTGACGGCATGCGCTGCATCCGCTCTGCTGGGCTGGGGCGTATTAGCTATGCCGATGCCGGTCCATGCGCAGTCGGCCGACACCAGCCAGGCAGGCTCAACCGACACCGACAGCCTCGATCTTCCCGTCACCGCCACAACAACCGCCAAATCCAAGACGACCAAAACCGCAAACCAGAGCTCGACGGATGCGGACGCGCCAGTCAACGGTCGCCTCCGGCTCGGCAGCATCGACCCTACGACGACCGGCTCGACCCTCGACGACGATCTGCGCCGCGTCAATCTGCGCGAGACCGGCGTCGATGATCTGAGGGCGCGGCAATATCCGGACCGCGCGGACGCGCAGGGCATACCGCTCGGCACCTTTACCCTGCGTCCCTCCATCAACCAGTCCGTCAATGTCGAACGCAACCGCACCGGCTCCACCAATGACGATCGCAGCTTCCTGCAGACAGATCTGCGCAGCACACTGACCTCGGATTGGGACCGCCATGCGCTGACCATCACCGGTGAGGGCGTCTGGCAGAAGAATTTCAGCGGCAGCGGCGCGGAGCAACCGACCGTCAATCTCAACGCCGACCTGCGCCTAGACCTTCCCGCCGACACCGTCGCCCACATCACCGCCGGCTATCAATTCTTCCGCGAGGATACCAGCGATCCGAACGCCATTGCCAACGCCTCGAAGCAATCGGCCGTCAACCAGTTCAATACCGGTCTCTCGCTGGAGCGTGATTTCGGCGTGCTGCGTGGCACGACAGCCGTGGCATTGACCCGCACCATCTATTCCGACGCCGTGCTCTCGGATGGAACGCCGGTGACGCTCAGCGACCGTAACCAGACGGCCGGCACCTGGCGCGGGCGCATCGGTTACGAGCTGTCGCCAGCCCTCATTCCCTTCCTCGAAGCAGATCTCGGCCTTGCCGTCTACGACCAGTCGCATGACAGCAACGGCTACGCTCGCTCGAACCAGAGCTTTGGCGGCAAGGCGGGCGTCGAGCTCGACCTCGGCGAGAAGATGAAAGGTGAGCTCGGCTTCGGCTATCAGCACACGGAATTCGATGATTCGCGGCTCGCCGCAATCGATTCGCCGACCATCGACGGCAAACTCGCCTGGTCGCCGCAGCGCGGCACCGATGTCAGCATCGGTCTTGCGACCACGGTCCAGCCCTCCACGACGGCGGGCGAAAGCGGCTACACCGCCTACCAGCTCACCAGCACCTTGAGCCACCAGTTGCGCGACGACCTCACCGCCAAGCTGACCGGCGGCACGATCTGGCGCAATTATCCCTCCGACAGCTCTTTCGCCGACGAAACGGAATATGACGCAGCTCTCGGCTTCACCTGGGGCATCAACCGCTACCTCGATCTCACCAGCAACGTCGGCTACCAGCTGACGTCACGAAAGACGGGCGACGATACACGACAGGTCCAGGCAGGCGTGGGATTGACGGTGAAGAGGTAAAACTCTCCCCGCCCTTTCGAAACTCTCGAGAGCGGGGAGAGAAGACTTTGATCTCCGTTACTTCAGCGCCGCGACCAGCGCCTTCAGACCGTCTTCGACAGTCGGGCGAATATCCGCGCGGGCGAGCGCGAAGGCGACGTTGGCGAGGATGAAGCCATCCTTGGCGCCGCAGTCGAACGTCTGGCCCTGGAAGTGGTAACCGGCGAAATCCTGCTTCTGGGCAAGCTTCAACATGCCGTCGGTCAACTGGATCTCGTTGCCCGCACCACGCTCCTGGCTCTCCAGGATCTCGAAAATCTCCGGCTGCAGGATGTAGCGGCCATTGATAAAGAAATTCGACGGGGCTGTGCCCTTGGCCGGCTTTTCCACCATCCCGGTGATGCGGAAGCCATTGCCGATGGTGTCGCCGACGCCGACGATGCCGTATTTGTGGGTCTGATCCGGCGTGCATTCCTCGACCGCGATGACATTGCCGCCGCTGGTTTCATAAAGCTCGATCATGCCCTTCATGCAGCCCTTTTCGGCGCTCATGACCATGTCGGGCAGAAGCAGCGCGAACGGCTCGTCGCCGACGATCTCGCGGGCGCACCAGACGGCGTGACCGAGGCCGAGCGGTTCCTGCTGGCGCGTGAAGCTCGCCGTGCCCGCCTTCGGCAAGAGGCCGCTCAAAAGCGTCAGCTCGGCATTCTTGTTGCGCTGGCGCAATGTCTGCTCGAGCTCGAACTGAATGTCGAAATAGTCTTCGATGACATGCTTGCTGCGGCCGGTCACGAACACGAAATGCTCGATGCCCGCCTCCATCGCCTCGTCGACGACGTATTGGATCACCGGCTTGTCGACAACGGTCAGCATTTCCTTCGGCACCGCCTTGGTTGCCGGCAAGAATCGCGTCCCGAGCCCGGCGACCGGAAATACTGCCTTACGCACCTTTTTATGCTGTCCCACTCATACCTCCTGGGGAATTAAATCGTTCTGCGCCAACATTATTTGAGGGTCAGTAGAATAAATTTGCGACTGTTTTGCAATGATGACTGACCCCGGCTTCCATGGTAAACAATTTGTTGACTTCATTCCTGTAATGTCATGCTTGGGCGACTGCTACGCGCATCGCCGCTCCGAAATCCAAGTATTGATGGACACGGCTGTAGATGACTTCAAACCGCAAACACTCCCTTCTCGGTCTCGCTCTGGCGCTCGCGCTCGGCGCCTTTGCGGGATTGACCCCCATTAACGCCAATGCGGACCCAGGGTTCCAAAAATGGATTGCGGGTTTCTACAGCACCGCCGCTAAGAGCGGCATTACGCAGTCGACCTATCGCAATGCATTTGCCGGCGTGACGGACCCCGACCCCACGGTCCTCGAAAAAGCGCAATACCAGCCGGAATTCAAATCCCAGATCTGGGATTACCTGGATTCCCGCGTCAACCCCTATACCGTCGATGTTGGCCGCAAGATGGCGACCAAATACGGTTCCACACTGCGTTCACTTGAACAGCATTTCGGGGTGGACCGCAATATCATGCTCGCCATCTGGTCGATGGAATCAAATTACGGCGCCGTCCTGGCCAAGGAAGAGAAGCTGCATTACGTGCCCCGCGCGCTGGCGACGCTTGCCTATGCCGACCCGAAGCGCGCCAACTACGCCAAGAAGCAATTGATCGCGGCGCTGAAGATCCTGCAGAATGGCGACATATCGCGCAAGGAGTTGACCGGCTCCTGGGCCGGCGCCATGGGCCACACCCAATTCATCCCGACCAGCTACCTGCTCTATGCCGTCGATGCCGATGGCAGCGGCCATGCCGATATCTGGAATTCCATTCCCGATGCGCTGGCGACAACAGCAAACCTGCTGGCCAAGAACGGCTGGAGCACTGGCCACACCTGGGGCTACGAAGTCACCGTGCCGCCGGGCGGCAGCGCGCAGACCGGCAAGACCCGTACGCTTGCCCAATGGGCCGCCCTCGGTTTCGCTCGCCCAAGCGGCAAGGGCTTCCGCCTGAACTCCGAGCGCGCGCAGCTGAAGATGCCGGGTGGTCCCAATGGACCGGGCTTCCTGATGACCAGCAATTTCTTCACCATCAAGCGCTATAATGCTTCCGACAGCTACGCGATCGCCGTCGGCCTGCTTGCCGATCAGCTCGCCGGCTATGGCGGCATGCAGCAATCCTGGCCACGTCCGAGCGGCACGCTGGATGTGAAGCAGAAATTCGAGCTGCAGACGCGTCTGAAGGAACTCGGCTATTATGACGGCGTCGTCGATGGCAATTTTGGCTCCGGCTCCAAGGCCGCCATCGCCGCGGTTCAGCAACGTATCGGCATGGACGCCGATGGCGAACCCTCGATGAGCCTGTTGAACGCGCTGCGCAAATAGGTCGCCGCCATCAACCATGAGCCTTGGATCGGCTGGACGGCGGTGCCGTCCTAATGCGACCATGGGGCATTGAGCGGAAAAGAGCCCGATGAAAAACCGACCTGCCCGCACAATCATGGCTGCCGCGAAATCGACCCTCGCGGCGCTTCTTGCTGTCTGTTTTACCCTTGCTTGCCTGTTGACGGCCGCCGAGGCGCAGGAGCGGCCGCGCAAGACGCTGCTCGACATATTGTTCGGCCGATCCGAGCCCGATATTCCCGACCAATCCTACGATCGGCCGGCTCCGAGACGCTCGACGCAGCCGCGTAAACGGGTCGCGCCACCGCCGAAGCCGCGTCAGGTCGTGGTTCAACCGGATACGCCGCCACCGGCGGAAAAGCTGCCCGACGCCAAGACGATCCTCGTCGTCGGCGATTTTCTGGCAAGTGGGCTCGGCGATGGATTGGCAGACGCCTTTTCGACATCGCCCGGCGTCGTCGTCCAGACCCGCGGCACCGTCGCCTCCGGCCTTGTGCGCCAAGATTATTATAACTGGCCACAGCAACTGCCCACCATGCTGGATCAGTTGAAGCCAGCGGTCGTCGTCGTGATGATCGGCGCCAACGACCGCCAGCAGATCATCGGCGACGGCCTCAACGAAAAATACGGCACCGACCCCTGGTTCCTCGCCTATGAGGAGCGCGTGCAGCAGTTTGCCAAGCTGGTGACGAACCGCCATATCCCCCTCATCTGGGTCGGCCTGCCGGCCTTCGGTTCTGATCAGTTGACCGAAGGCGCGGTGAAGCTCAATCAGCTTTACCAGAGCCAGGTCGCAAGCGCCGGCGGCGAGTTCATCGATATCTGGGACGGGTTTACCGACCAGAACGGCGAGTTCATCGTCACGGGCTCCGATATCAACGGCCAGCAGGTGCGGCTCAGAACCGCCGACGGTGTCAACCTGACGGCGGCGGGCAAGCGCAAAGTCGCCTTCTACGTCGAAAAGCCGGTGCGCCGCCTGCTGGGCGACCAGGCAAGCCCCGACATCACGCGCCTGGACACCAGTAATCCGCTGGCGCCCGAACAAGCCAACCTGCCGGCAACAGAGACGGAAAAGATCACCCGCACCCAGCCGATGAGCATCTCCGACCCCAATCTCGACGGCGGCTCGCAGCTCCTCGGCGGAACTCCCGCCCCGGCGCCCACGACGCCCTCGCCCCGCGACCTCCTGGTCGAGAAAGGCCAGATGGCCCCGGCCCCGACGGGCCGCGTCGATGATTATCGGCTGCCGGGGGCTGCGCCGCCGACGACAGCGACCCGATAGGCGGCACTTGGGCCAATTTGACAACATCACAATTGGCCAATAGAAAATCCGCCTATGAGCACGAACCGCGCAGATCTTACCGATCGTAACCGCACCTGCCTGCAGGCTGCGGTTTTCTGCGCGTTCTCCGGCCGAGGTCTCCGCGTCCAGTTGTGACAGCCGGAAGCAGCGCTGCGACCGGCCGCTGCTGGACGTAAAGCCCTCGCCAAAAACATCAACGTTGCCCAAGGAGAGAGGCATCGTGCTCAATATATACAACGTCAATTCGCTCGTTCACTGGGAAGAGCGGGACATCCGGCTCCGTGACGATCTCGTCCGGTTCTTTTCCGATGAGGTCCGCAGTTTCCTCAGATCCGCAAATCCGGCTTGGGATGTCCGGAGAGTTGAAGCCGCTGCCCTCATGCCACGCCATCTCGTTTCGGATGCCTATTCGAATGCCGACATCTGGGTTCAGGAGCAGATATCCCCGACGGATCCCCAATTGGTGCTTCGGCCGGAGACGACACCATCGACCTATGTCTACATGCAGCATCTCCTCGAAAATCATTCCAGGACACGACTGCCATTATGTGTTTGGCAGGCCGGAAAATCCTATCGTCGGGAGCAGGAGCAACCGACGAAGCATGTCAGGCTCAAGGAGTTCTGGCAGCTTGAGTTCCAATGCGCCTTCACCGCCGATAGCGGCAATGATTATCATGCCGCTTGCCTCGAACCAGTCCGCCGCATGATCGCATCGATGATTCATCTGCCGACAAGGATCGTTCCATCGGATCGCCTGCCGGCCTATTCGCAGGTGACGATGGATATCGAGGTGGATAACGGCGACAAATGGATGGAAGTCTGCTCGATCTCAAAGCGCACCGATTTCCCGCAGCGCTACCGTAGCAAGGGCAAGGCGGGCCCCGTCGTGGATCATGACGTTCTGGTGCTCGAAATCGCCATCGGCCTCGACCGCTGCATCTACAATTGGAACATCGCGGCCAGCAGATAAAAGGAAAGCCGGGCTCTGTACGAGCCCGGCTTTCAATGCTTGCTTGGATATTGGCGAGGCGTTTTACCGCGGCAACACCGTGGCGCCCATCAGGGCCTCGTCGATCGCGCGAGCGGCCTGGCGGCCTTCGCGGATGGCCCAGACGACCAGGGACTGGCCGCGGCGGACGTCGCCGGCGGTCCAGAGCTTGTCGACCGAGGTCTTGTAGCTCTTGTCGTCGGCGACGACGTTGGTCGAGCCGCGCTTGTCGGTGTTGAGCGTCAGCTTGCCGTCGAGGTCCTTGAGCACGCTGTCGGTGAACGGGCCGCGGAAGCCGATGGCGATGAAGGCAAGGTCGGCGCGGATAACGAATTCCGTGCCGGCGATCGGCTTGCGGCGCTCATCCACTTCGCAGCACTTCACGCCGGTCAGCACGCCGTCTTCACCGATGAATTCCAGCGTAGCGACCTGGAATTCGCGCACGGCACCTTCGGCCTGCGAAGAGGAAGTCCGCATCTTCGTTGCCCAGAACGGCCAGACGGCGAGCTTGTCTTCCTTTTCCGGCGGCTGCGGGCGGATGTCGAGCTGGGTCACCTTGACGGCGCCCTGGCGGAAAGCCGTGCCGACGCAGTCGGACGCGGTATCGCCACCACCGACGACGACAATATGCTTGCCGCCGGCGAGGATCGGGTCGGACGGCCAGCCGATGCTGTCGATGTTTTCGCGACCGACGCGGCGGTTCTGCTGCACGAGATAGGGCATGGCATCATGGACGCCGGCAAGCCCGACGCCGGGAATGCCGGCCTCACGCGGAGTTTCCGAGCCGCCGCAATAAAGAACGGCATCATAATCGGCCAGAAGCTGTTCCATCTTGACGTCGACGCCGACATTGACGCCGCAATGGAAGGTCACGCCCTCGCCCTTCATCTGCTCGACGCGGCGATCGATGAAGTTCTTCTCCATCTTGAAGTCCGGAATGCCGTAACGCAGCAATCCGCCGGCCTTCGACTCGCGCTCGTAGAGATGAACCTCATGGCCGGCGCGGCCGAGCTGCTGGGCAGCTGCCATGCCGGCGGGGCCGGAGCCGATGACGGCGACCTTCTTGCCGGTATGGACCGTAGCCGGCTGCGGGCGAATGAAGCCGAGCTCATAGGCCTTGTCGGCAATCGCCTGCTCGACCGTCTTGATCGCGACCGGCGCATCCTCGAGGTTCAGCGTGCAGGCTTCCTCGCAGGGCGCGGGGCAGACACGGCCGGTGAACTCCGGGAAGTTGTTGGTCGAATGCAGGTTGCGGATCGCCTCTTCCCAGTTGTTGTTGTAGACGAGGTCGTTCCAGTCTGGGATCTGGTTGTGCACCGGGCAGCCGGTCGGGCCGTGGCAATAGGGGATGCCACAGTCCATGCAGCGCGCGGCCTGTTTCTGCACTTCCGGGTCCGACATGGGGATCGTGAATTCGCGGAAATGCCGGATACGGTCCGACGCCGGCTGATACTTGCCAACCTGCCGGTCGATTTCCAAGAAGCCTGTTACCTTGCCCATGCTTTCGTTTCCTCACTCTAAAGAGGAGCCCGATGGCTCCCGTGCCTGAAGGCAAATCCCGCTGCCTTGTCCGGCACTGTAATTCAAATCTGATTCCGCTCTTCGACAGCTGCGACCGCCATTTCGGCGATCGCAATCAGGCGCGAAACCCTCGAATGGAAAGGGCGTTGCCGCGGATCACTCCGCCGCCACGCTCATCCGGTTCCGCTCCATGTCCTCAAGGGCGCGGCGGTATTCAACCGGCATGACCTTGCGGAATTTCGGACGGTAATCGGTCCAATGATCGATGATTTCCTTTGCACGCGTCGAACCAGTGTAGTGGAAATGGTTCGAAATGAGCTGGTAGAGCCGCTCCTCATCGTGACGCGTCATGTCGTCGGAGACGTCGACACGTCCTTTATGCATGAGGTCGCCACCGTGATGGTGCAGCTTCTCCAGCAATTCGTCCTCTTCCGGAACCGGCTCCAGCTCGACCATCGCCATGTTGCAGCGGCGGGCGAAATCGCCCTTCTCGTCGAGCACATAGGCAACGCCGCCCGACATGCCGGCTGCGAAGTTGCGGCCGGTTTCGCCGAGCACGACGACGACACCGCCGGTCATGTATTCGCAGCCATGGTCGCCCACGCCTTCAACAACGGCGATGGCGCCGGAGTTGCGCACCGCGAAACGCTCGCCGGCAACGCCACGGAAGTAGCACTCGCCCTCGGTCGCGCCGTAAAGCACGGTGTTGCCGACGATGATCGAATGTTCGGCCAGGATCTTCGAGTTCTCCGGCGGACGGATGATGATGCGGCCGCCCGAAAGCCCCTTGCCGACATAGTCGTTGCCGTCACCGATGAGGTTGAAGGTGACGCCCCGTGCCAGGAACGCGCCGAACGACTGTCCGGCGGTGCCCCTCAGCGTGACGCTGATCGTATCGTCCTTCAGCCCGCGAGCGCCGTAACGCTTAGCGACTGCGCCCGACAGCATCGCGCCGGCCGAACGGTCGACGTTCTTGATGTCCACTTCGATCGCAACCGGCGTCTTGCTGGCAAGCGCCGGCTCGGCCTGCTCGATCAGCTTGCGGTCGAGAATGTCGTCGATCGGATGCTTCTGCAGGGACGTCCAATAGGTCGCTTCCTTCGGCGCATCGACCTTGTGGAAGATGCGGCTGAAGTCGAGCCCCTTGGCCTTCCAATGGGCGAGCATGTCGTCCTTCTCCAAGAGCTCCGAAGCGCCGATGACATCGTCCAGCCTGGTAAAGCCAAGCGAGGCGAGGATTTCGCGCACTTCCTGAGCGACGAAGAAGAAGTAGTTGATGACGTGCTCCGGCGTGCCCTTGAAGCGCTTGCGCAGAACCGGATCCTGCGTCGCGACACCCACCGGACAGGTGTTGAGGTGGCACTTGCGCATCATGATGCAGCCGGCCGCGATCAGCGGTGCGGTGGCAAAACCGAACTCGTCCGCGCCGAGCAGCGCGCCGATGATGACGTCACGACCGGTCTTCAAACCGCCGTCCACCTGCAGGGCGATGCGCGAGCGCAAGCCGTTCAGCACCAGCGTCTGCTGTGTCTCAGCAAGGCCGATCTCCCAAGGCGAACCGGCATGCTTCAGCGAGGTGAGCGGCGAGGCGCCCGTGCCGCCGTCGAAGCCGGCGACGGTGATGTGGTCGGCGCGCGCCTTGGCAACGCCGGCGGCAACCGTGCCGACGCCAACTTCCGAGACGAGCTTGACCGAGACATCGGCGGTCGGGTTGACGTTCTTTAGGTCGAAAATCAGCTGCGCCAGATCTTCGATCGAGTAGATGTCGTGGTGCGGCGGCGGCGAGATCAGGCCGACGCCGGGCGTCGAATGCCGGGTCTTGGCGACGGTCGCGTCGACCTTGTGGCCGGGCAACTGTCCGCCCTCGCCGGGCTTGGCACCCTGCGCGACCTTGATCTGCAGCACGTCGGCATTGACTAGATATTCGGTGGTCACACCGAAGCGGCCAGACGCAATCTGCTTGATCGCCGAGCGTTCCGGGTTCGGCGAACCGTCGAAGAGCGGCATGTAGCGATCGGACTCTTCGCCACCCTCGCCGGTGTTCGACTTGCCGCCGATCCGGTTCATGGCGATCGCCAGTGTCGTATGCGCCTCGCGGCTGATCGAGCCGAAGGACATGGCGCCCGTCGAGAAGCGCTTGACGATGTCGACAGCAGGCTCGACGTCATCGACCGAAATCGGCTTGCGGCCGAGCGCTTCCGCGCTCTTGATCTTGAACAGGCCACGGATGGTGTTCATCCGCAGTGCCGAGTCATTGACCATGTCCGCGAACTCGCGATAGCGATCCTCGGCATTGCCGCGCACGGCATGCTGAAGCGCGGCCACCGCATCCGGTGTCCAGGCGTGGCTTTCGCCGCGCATACGGTAGGCATATTCGCCGCCGATCTCGAGCGTGCTTGCCAGGATCGGATCGGCACCGAAGGCCGACTTGTGACGGGCGACGGTTTCCTCGGCAATGGTCTCGAGGCCGATGCCTTCGATCATGGTCGCCGTGCCGAAGAAATACTTGTCGACCAGTTCTTCCTGCAGGCCGATCGCGTCGAAGATCTGCGCGCCGCAATAGGACTGATAGGTCGAAATGCCCATCTTCGACATGACCTTGAGGATGCCTTTACCGACCGCCTTGATATAGCGATACACGACTTCCGTGGCGTCCACTTCCTTCGGGAATTCGCCGCGCTGATGCATGTCGAGCAGCGTGTCGAAGGCGAGATAGGGGTTGATCGCCTCGGCGCCATAGCCGGCAAGCAGGCAGAAATGATGCACTTCGCGCGGCTCGCCGGTTTCGACGACGAGGCCGACCGAGGTACGCAACCCCTTGCGGATCAGGTGATGGTGCACGGCAGCCGTCGCCAGCAGCGCCGGGATCGCGATACGGTCCGGTCCGATCTGGCGGTCGGAAAGCACGATGATGTTGTAGCCGCCGCGAACGGCTGCTTCGGCGCGCTCGCAGAGACGGTCGAGCATTTCCGGCATGCCTTCGGCGCCGCGCTCGACATCATAGGTAAAGTCGAGCGTCTTGGTGTCGAAGCGATCTTCCGTGTGGCCGATCGAGCGGATCTTTTCCAGATCGCCATTGGTCAGGATCGGCTGGCGCACTTCCAACCGCTTGGCGTTTGCCATGCCGGTATGGTCGAGCAGGTTCGGGCGCGGGCCGATGAAGGAGACGAGGCTCATCACCAGCTCTTCGCGGATCGGGTCGATCGGCGGGTTCGTCACCTGCGCGAAGTTCTGCTTGAAATAGGTGTAAAGCAGCTTCGGCTTGTCGGACATGGCCGAGATCGGCGTATCCGTACCCATGGAGCCGATGGCCTCCTGCCCCGTCGTCGCCATCGGCGACATCAGGAGCTTAGTGTCCTCCAGCGTATAGCCGAAGGCCTGCTGGCGATCGAGCAGCGACACGTCGCGGCGCAGCGCGCGCGGCTCCACCGGCTTCAGGTCTTCCAGGATCAACTGCGTGCGCTTGAGCCAGCTCTGATAGGGATGCTTGCTGGCAAGCTCGGACTTCACCTCGTCATCAGAGATGATGCGGCCCTTTTCCATGTCGATCAGCAGCATCTTGCCCGGCTGCAGGCGCCACTTCTGGATGATCTTCTCTTCGTCGACCGGCAGAACGCCGGCTTCCGACGCCATGATGATGCGATCGTCATTGGTGACGAGATAGCGGGCCGGACGCAGGCCGTTGCGGTCGAGCGTCGCGCCGATCTGCTTGCCGTCGGTGAAGGCAACGGCGGCCGGGCCGTCCCACGGCTCCATCAGGGCTGCGTGATATTCGTAGAATGCCTTGCGCTCGGCAGCCATCAGCTGGTTGCCGGCCCATGCCTCAGGGATGAGCATCATCACGGCATGCGCCATGGAGTAGCCGCCGCGCACAAGGAACTCGAGCGCGTTGTCGAAACAGGCGGTGTCCGACTGTCCTTCGTAGGAGATCGGCCAGAGCTTGGAGATATCGTCGCCGAACAGCGGCGAAGATACCGACGCCTGACGCGCCGCCATCCAGTTGACGTTGCCGCGCAGCGTGTTGATTTCGCCGTTATGGGCGACCATGCGATACGGATGCGCGAGCTTCCACGACGGGAAGGTGTTGGTTGAGAAGCGCTGATGGACGAGGGCAACCGCCGATTCGAAGCGCGGATCGGCCAGGTCCTTATAATAGGCGCCCACCTGATAGGCGAGGAACATGCCCTTATAGACGATGGTCGAGTTCGACAGCGACACTGGGTAGAAATTGCTCTCTTCGCCCTCATATTCCGCATAGATGCGGTTCGAGATCACCTTGCGCAGGGTGAACAGGCGGCGCTCGAATTCGTCATGCGTGCCGGCATCACGACCGGCGCCGATGAAGACCTGCACATGATGCGGCTCGGTGCCGGCAATATCCGGGGCCTTGGAGAGCGAGGAATTGTCGACCGGCACGTCGCGGAAGCCGAGCAGAACCTGGCCTTCCTCGGTTACGACCTGCTTGATGGCGGTCTTGAAATGTTCGATCAGCGTCTCGTCGCGCGGCAGGAAGAAATGGCCGACGCCATATTCGCCAGCCTTCGGCAGGATAACGCCCTGAAGCGCCATTTCCTCGCGGAAGAAACGGTCCGGGATCTGCACGAGAATGCCCGCGCCATCGCCCATCAGCGGATCTGCGCCGACGGCACCGCGATGCGTCAGGTTCTCGAGAATGAACAGGCCGTCGCGCACGATCTGATGCGACTTCTGGCCCTTCATATGCGCGACAAAGCCGACGCCGCAGGCATCATGTTCATTGCGCGGATCGTAAAGGCCTTGCTTCCGTGGGATGCCGGCGGCGCGTTTCGACGTTTTGGCCGCAGCGACAGCATTGGCTGCAGCGATCTGGTCAAAAGTCATGGACGGCGTCCTGTTCGTCATCGTCTTCCCTCCGGTAAGGCCCGCGGCGCGGGCGATCCTTCGTCCCGCGTCGCCCCGTTACCCGGTCCGACGCGCGACAGCGCTGTTGCATTGTGAAGATCCGGTCGCAAACCTGGCCCACGGTGGAGCCTGTCGTCAGCGTTCCGCGCCTTGCTATTCCACCGCCGCTCCGCCCCGTCGCCTCGAAGGCTTAAAAGGGCTCGCTCCCGGTAACTATAGCTCGAAATCCCGACATCGTCAGGACCCCTGGCGCATCTTCGGCCTCGGCGGCCAAAATAGGACAGCAACCCTGTCCTAATTCACCAGCTCTATGACAGAAAGCTTCTGCCTTCGCAAGAGCAAAACGGCAAAATTTCGTCAACGCGCGACGGAAGATTGCCGATGTTGCAAATTTCAAGCAAGAAAGTTTCGCTGCAGCGCATCATTTTGTTTGTTGATTGCTTAGATCAATTTCTGTGATGAGTCCTTCAGCACTGCACTCTTGATAGCCCGCACCATTGGATTAATGTCCGGCAGACCTTAACTACCTTTCCCGCAAACCTGTAGTCTCAGTTGGTGCTATCAATGTTTTTTGCTTCCGATAATTGGGCTGGTGCCCATTCCAAGATCGCCGAACGTCTGCTCGCCGAATCCGGCGGCTTCGCCTCGGCCTACGGCACAAGCGATCTCGACCAGAAGGTCGAAGCCAAGTTCGCCGAGATTTTCGAGCGCGAAGTCTCTGTCTTCTTTGTCGCGACCGGCACCGCCGCCAATTCGCTATCGCTCACCAGTGTCCAGAAGCCGGGCGGGATCAGCTTCTGCCATACTGAGGCGCATGTCGCCGAAGATGAATGCGGCGCGCCGGATTTCTTCAGCGGCGCAAGACTCGCGACCGTTGACGGTCCCGGCGGCAAGATCGACCCGAAGGCGCTCGCCACCAAGGTCGCGCGCTTCCCGCAGGACGCCATCCATCACGGCCGCGCTGCTGCCGTGACCATCACCCAGGCGACGGAAATCGGCACGGTCTATTCGCTCGCCGAGATCGATGCCATCGCCGCCATCAGCAAAGCGAACGGATTGCCGCTGCACATGGACGGCGCCCGCTTCGCCAATGCGCTGGTCGCGCTCGACGCCAGCCCGGCGGAAATGACCTGGAAACGCGGCGTCGACATCCTCTCCTTCGGCGGCACCAAGAACGGTTGCTGGTGCGCCGAGGCGATTGTCTTCTTTAATCCGGAGCAGGCAAAGGAGATGCATTTCATCCGCAAGCGTGCCGCTCAGCTTTTCTCCAAATCGCGTTTCATCGCTGCCCAGTTCGACGGCTATTTCCAGGACGGCCTCTGGCTCGACCTCGCCCGCCATTCAAACCGCATGGCCGATCGCCTGCGCGCCGGCATCGAGCAGGCGCCTGGCGCTCGCCTCGCATGGCCGACCGCATCGAACGAAGTCTTCGCCATCATCTCGAAATCGGCCGCCAAGACCGCCGAAGACAAGGGCGCGAAGTTCTATGAATGGCCGATCCCGGAATCGCAGCCGGATCTGGTGAACGAGAACGAAACCCTGATCCGCCTCGTCACCAGCTTTGCCACGACCGAGGGCGATGTCGCCGGCTTCCTTGGCTGCCTTGCTTGACGATTGAATAAAAAAGAGCGCCGAACTGGCTTTCGGCCAGCCGGCGCTCAGTCTGGCGACAAAAGCCTAGTTCTGATTCCGATGCGTGAACATCGTGAAGTTCGATGCGCCGTCATAAGGAGGCGCACGATGAGCGATCATCGTCATTGCCATTACGCAGGCTACAAGTCCGGAAATGAAGATGGCACCATAGATCATCGGGGCTGATATCCTCGATTCAGCTCATTCACTGCACAACACGATAGCAGCGAAAGCTGACTCCAACCTGAACCGCGTGCACCTCTGAATCGGGACACGCGAAAAGGGAAATGACAGCCGGCGAAAGAATCTTAACAAATCCTTTACGCCTATTCACATGATCCGAAACGGCATTCGTGATCGGCTCAAGACGAGCCCGACGCGTCACATCGACCGCAATCCCCTCACTTTCGCCAGGATATCCTCCGACAAGGCGCTGACCAGCAGCTGATCGGCACCCTTGCGCGGCACCAGCACGAATTCGACATCCTCCAACGCCGGCAGCCAGCCCGGCGCGATTTCCGACAATCCCGCCGGCGCCATGCTGCGCGGCTGAACGAGAACGCCCATGCCGGCGCGGGCCGCCGCCGTCAATCCGCTAAGGCTGCCGCAGGTGCAGACAATGCGCCAAGGCACCTGCTGGCGGCGCAGCGCTTCCAGCGCCACGGCGCGCGTAACGCTCGGCGCTGGAAAGGCGATCAGCGGCAGAGGCCCGGCAAGCGCGCGGATACGAGCAGGATCGCGCGCCAGCCAGACCAGCGGCTCGCGATAGACCAGCCTTCCCCTGACATCGCCGAGACGGCGCTTAGCGAGCACGAGATCGAGATCGCCATTATCCTGCATCTCATAAAGTGTACCGCTGAGCGCGACTGTCAGTTCGAAATCGACCGAGGGATGCGAGCGGACGAAATCCTCCAGCACATCCGGCAACTGGCTGGTGACGAAATCCTCGGAAACGCCGAGCCGCAGACTGCCACGCAGGCTGTTGCCGGCAAAAAGCTGCTGCACCTCGCCTTCGATCGACAACATCTGCCGAGCATGGCCGAGTAGCGCCTCGCCGTCGCCCGTCAACACCACCCGATGCGTGTCACGCGCGAGCAGCCTGCGCCCAAGCGTGGCTTCCAGCCGCTGGATGTGCTGGCTGACGGTCGACTGACCCAGCCCGAGCCGCTCGGCAGCCAGCGTGAAGCTGCCCATCTGCTCGACGGCGACGAAGCTGCGCAATTGCGTGAGATCGAGCATCGCTTTCATCCTGATTTACGATAACTGTTATTCCTTGCATCGTGGATCGCAATAGGTCTATCTGCAAGGACATTCTTACGGTTTGTAATTGCGATTGGGGTTGGCACAATGCGCCGCTTTCTTCCAGACACCTTCACCATGTTGCTCGTCCTGACGGTCCTGACGGCATCCTTCTTTCCCGTTCAGGGAGCGAGCGCCCACTATTTCAGTATCGCCACGAACTTCGCGATCGGCCTGCTGTTCTTCCTGCACGGCGCGCGCCTGTCACGCGATGTCGTCATCGCCGGCATGCTGCATTGGCGGCTGCATCTGGTCATCCTGCTGACGACCTTCGGCATCTTCCCATTGCTGGTGCTCGGCATCGGCCAGGTCGTCCCGAACAGCATTCTGCCGGTGTCGCTTTATACCGGCTTGCTGTTCCTGAGCGTCCTGCCCTCGACCGTGCAGTCGTCCATCGCCTTCACCTCGATCGCCGGCGGTAACGTTCCGGCCGCCATCTGCTCGGCTTCGGCTTCCAACATCTTCGGCATGTTCCTGACACCGCTGCTTGTCGGCGTGCTGTTTTCGGTCGGCGGCCAGGGTGGCGGCTTTTCCTGGGATGTCCTGTGGCAGATCATGTTGCAACTGCTCGCCCCCTTCATCGCCGGCCAACTGTTGCAGCCATGGATCGGTGACTGGATCCGCTCAAAGAAGAAGATCCTGATGCCGGTCGACCGCGGCTCGATCCTGATGGTCGTCTATTCGGCCTTTAGCGAGGCCGTCGTCGAAGGACTGTGGCACACCTTCTCGGTGCTCGACATCGCCACCGTCATCGTTGCCAACATGGTACTGCTAGCAATGGTGCTCTGCATCACCATGTTCGGCAGCCGCGCGCTCGGCTTTTCCAAGGCCGACGAGATCACCATCACCTTCTGCGGCTCAAAGAAGTCGCTGGCAAGCGGCGTGCCGATGGCCAACGTCATCTTCGCCGGCCAGGGTATCGGCGCCATCGTCCTGCCGCTGATGCTGTTCCATCAGATCCAGCTGATGACCTGCGCCTTCATCGCCCAGAAATATGCCGATGCGGCCAAGAGGCGGGAGACGGCCAAGGCGGAAACCGAGGCCAATGGAGCCACGAACGCAGCTTAGCCACATTCCCGATAGTACCAAAGACAAAGGCGGCGCCCCATCGGAGCGCCGCCTTATTTTTTGATCTTGGGAGGATCTGTCCTCAGCCTATCGGCTGACGACGGTTAGCTGATATGAGCTTCGATCGCCTTCGGGGTATCGACCGGCTCGGCGGCGATGGAGATGCGGCGGGGCTTCATGGCTTCCGGAATGTTGCGCAACAGATCGATGTGCAGCAGACCATTCTTCAGCGAAGCCGCCTGGACCTCGACATGATCGGCGAGCTGGAAGCGACGCTCGAAGGCGCGCTTGGCGATGCCGCGATAGAGATATTCGCTGGCTTCCGCCGGCTCTTCGCTCTTTTCACCCTTGACCTGCAGAACATGGGCGTGAGCCTCGATGCTCAGTTCCTTTTCATCAAACCCGGCAACAGCCATGGTAATGCGATAGGTGTTCTCGCCGGTGCGCTCGATATTGTAGGGCGGATAGGTCTGACCCTGATCCGGCTGCGCAAGGCTGTCGAGCATGGTGAAGAGACGGTCGAAACCGACGGTGGAACGGTAAAGGGGAGTAAAGTCTACGTGACGCATGGTGTCCTCCTGTGAGCGACGATTGCGATTTACGATTTGCCCCGCAGCCCCGCTCTGGGCGGCCTTGGGACGGTTTCGCGGGCCCGTTTGGCACCCGCAGAATGGAGATGGTGATCGCATTTCAGGAGTTCAAGGTCCCAATGGCTGGCCTCGGATTTCGGCGAAAATTCGCGTGAACCGCAGATGAACACCCGGTTCGGCACCCGTTCAGGCTGGCGGGACTATCAATATAACCGTCGGATGCATCAAATACATCCGATGACTGAAGCATATCGTCCCTTCTTCTTCAGTCCTTACTCGGCCGGCTCAGCGGATCTCTCTATCTCCGCAAGCCGGCCTTTTTTATGCTCTGGCGGGCTATCGCAGGAGCTTCAGCGAACCGGTCAGCGACTTCACCCATTTCGAAGGACCAGCCAGTCCCAATCCATCGATCACTTCCTCAGACAGATCCCGGCCCGAAAACGTCGCCTCATAGTCCGTGTAATCATGCAGCGAGCGTGCAAAGGCCGGAAAGGGGACGATTGCCCGCTCGTTCGGTTGCGGCAGGGCCTTCAGCATCAGCGCCAGGATCGTATCCGCGTCGGCCTGCAGGATCGGAACCGGCAGGTTGGAGCTGATATCGATGGCGCGATCGTCGCGATCGGCAAGCTGGCAGGCCGCAAGACCCGGAAACCTGGCGCCGAGACCAATGGCGATCGCGCCCGCCGTGTTGGCGATCAGGCCAATTGGCAGTTCCGGATTGATGACGATGGCGAGACGGATATCGGGGAGCATGAGAACCTGCAGCAGATGATGAAACTGCCGCGGAGAATATATCTCACCATGGGAATTATCCTGCCTTTCATTGCCTGAAAATTTTCAGTTATGGTAGATCTTACCCAATTTAACTCCCGATAAGGTGAAGTATGCCCTTTCCGCTTGAAGCCGTCGACACACGCATCCTCGGCGCCCTCCAGAACGATGGCCGCCTGACGAATCAGGCGCTCTCCGCCGAGGTCGGGCTTTCGACCTCGCCTTGTTGGCGGCGGGTTCGGCAATTGGAGGAGAGCGGCGTCATCCAGAGCTATACGGCGGTTCTGGATCGGCGGCAGATCGGCCTCGGAGTTCTCGCCTTCATCCGGGTCAAGATCGACAGCCACAGCGAGGCGGAAGCGGAGGAATTCTCGCAGGACGTCCTGAAGCTGAGCGAGGTCGTCGCCTGCTACAGCATCGCCGGAGACGCCGATTTCCTGCTGCAGGTCGTGGCCGCGGATCTCGACGGCTACGCCGACTTCGCCATGCGGGTAGTGCGCCGCCTGCCGCGCATCAAGGAGATGCAGACAACATTCGTTCTGAAGGAGATCAAGCCATTCCGAGGTTTTCCGCTGGATGTGGCGGGCCGCTGAGCAGCGCATCGGTCGCACCGAAACTCGCCATGCTTTTGCGGTCACTCGTCCCAGCCTACGATCTTCAGCCCGGGCCATAACCCGACCCATCGAGTGACCTTGTTGTCATATATCTCGCGCGTGATCTGCTTCTTGACCGGGCGGACGACCAAGTCGAGCAGGTCGGAGATGCCGTATGGCGCGCAGAGTTCCAGGCCATCGGTCCGGGATTGCAGACCGACGGCCGTTGCAGTTGTTGGAAATGTTGTGATTGCATCGGCGGCCGATGTGTATGGATCTATCGGATATTTGAATTTCGCTTCGTACCAGAGATGAACCCTGGCTTCGTTTTTCACGTCTATCCACACTGGCAAATCAGAGAAAGAACTCCGGATTCGAAATGCGTGCTCCGCCTCCGCACTCTCTGAAAGATCCCCGGCATCAAAGTAGACGATATCGACATCGTTGATGCCATGCGTCAGGGGAAGGCCAAGAGAGTGATTCCAGACCGTTTGCGCAACAGCACCAGCAACCAGCCAGCAATCCGGGAGAGCAATTTTTTCCCAATTGCGCAGGATCGGAGATAGAAGAGGGCTTTCCCGAACGATCGCCTGCAACCGCAAAGACAACGTATCCTCCATTTCGAATCCTCCTAACGAATCTATTCAGAGCCGACGGCGGTTCCCATGAGAAATCTTTCGCAACGGGATTTGCAATGGCACATTTGTCGCGAAAAATAGCAGATGAACGCGTGGAGCAGAGAAGTATTGGGCCTGCCGAGATGATCCAGATACGACCCGCCACAGCGGATGAAGCCGCCGAAATAACCAATCTCCTTCGGCAGATCGCTACTTGGCTCCAGCACAAGGGAGAGCCCCTGTGGAATCCGGAGTCGTTTACGACCTCTCTCGTCCAGAGCGGCATAGAGCGGGGCGACTGGATCCTCGCGAAACAGGGGGCCATACTTGCCGGTATTGTTCTGCGGCAAACGGAAGATCCGGAAGGCTGGCCGGATCGGAAACCGGGCGATGCCTTTTACTTGCATAAATTATGCGTCAGCCGGGCTTTCGCTGGGCAAGGCGTTAGCCGGAAGCTGATCGAGTGGTTGAGCCAGAGCGCCCATTCACTGGGGCATGGCTATTTGCGGCTGGATTGCGCGCCGCGACCGGCACTCCTCAATCTCTACCCTTCCCTGGGCTTCAAGTTGGTCGACCAGCGCTTGATCGGTGGCCACCCCACCCATCGCTTCGAGAGAAAGATTAGGTAAGCACACATCAGAACCGTCGTAGCGCGCTGCTCGCGCGCGGCAAAGACCCTCGATAAAGCAGTTGGAACTCCCCCGCTGCGCTACCCCCTTCGGAAGACCCACCCGCTAGCGAGGCGCGACATCGTCATGGATTCGATCCTCTATTCCACGCCAGACAATCCGGTGCTGGAGAATTGCATCGAGGGGTTCTTCAAGCGCTTTGATGGGCACAAGCCGCGCTATACAGCCATAAATTGCTTATTTTGCTGGTCAACACTTAGCCGCCGTACATGTCCCGCAAGCCCTTTACGTTTGGACCGAAGACATCCTATTCTGGGAGAGTGGCTGCCCAGTCGGGGTATTGAATGTCGGCGCTCCCTTTCTCGAAGATTTCCGCATCGCTGAACGCGCTGCTCGCCGTAGTCGGTCTGTTGACGGTGGCTGCGCTGACGACGCCTGATATAGCCGGACAAACCAGGCTCATCTTGGAAGTGCTGCTCGCCAGCGTCTGGGCCGCCTATGTTCTGCAATTGATCGAGACGCTGTTCATGCAGCGGACGAGAGAGGCTCGCGGCAGGGTGCTGGAAACCACCGTCGACGTGCTTGCGGTTTTGGTCCCCGTGGCCGCATTGCTTTTCGTCCGCGGCCGCGACCAAAGCCTCTATTGTGCTATCTGGCTGTTGAAGCCGCTGCGCGGCTCGACCTTCTTCCGGCTGCTGGGCAGGGTGCTGACCAAAGAGGCGCGCAACCTGATCGGCGTCACCTCTATTTTCGGCATCGTTCTGTTCGGCGCAGCACTGGCAGCCTATATCATCGAGCGCGACGTCCAGCCTGACAAATTCGGTAGCATCCCCCTAGCGATGTGGTGGGCGGTGGTTACGCTATCCACCACCGGCTATGGCGACGAGATTCCGCAAAGTTTCGCCGGTCGCGTCCTTGCCGGCTTGGTCATGATGAGCGGAATCGGCATCTTTGCGCTGTGGGCCGGTATCCTCGCTACAGGCTTCTACGAAGAAGTCCGCCGTCAGGACTTCGTGCGCAATTGGCAACTGGTTGCAGCAGTACCACTGTTTGAGAAGCTTGGTTCGGGCGCGCTCATCGAGATTGTGCGGGCGTTGAGGCCTCGTGTCGTGCCGGCCGGCGCCGTAATCTGCCGTAAGGGCGAGACTGGCGACCAGATGTTCTTCATCGTTGAGGGCCGCGTCAGCGTCGCCACGCCGAACCCAGTAGAGCTCGGCTCCGGCAGCTTCTTCGGCGAGATGGCGCTGATCAGCGGCGAGCCCCGCTCAGCGACCGTCAGCGCTTCGACTGAAGTCTCGCTGTTGTCGCTCTATTCCTCGGATTTCCAGATGCTGTCCAGCAGCAGCCCGGAAATCGCCGACATCATCCGCAAGACCGCACTCGAACGCCGCGGTGCGACACCAAAGGCCTGATGACCACGATGTTTTGAGAAGGCCCTTTTGAAGGCGTCTTAGGTACCAGCGTTGCCATCGGAGAGGCCGATGAAAGAATATCTCAGCACCGGATATTCGACTGCAGAACCGACAATAAACCTGTTGCAATTCCCCCCACCTGCGCTATCCCCTTAAGACGAACCACCCCGCTAGCGAGGCGCGACATCGTCATGGATTCGATCCTCTATTCCACGCCAGACAATCCGGTGCCGGAAAACCGCATCGAGGGGTTCTTCGAAAGCTTCGACGGGCGCAAGCTGCGCTATGCCGTCTTCCGCAGCGAGCAGCCTGTCGCCAAGGGAACCGTGGTGCTGCTGCAGGGCCGCAACGAGTTCATCGAGAAATATCTGGAGACAATCCGCGATCTCACCGCCAAGGGGCTGTGGGTCGCGACCTTCGATCTGCGTAGCCAGGGTGGATCCGAGCGACTGCTGAAGGATCCGAGGCGCGGGCATGTCCACCGTTTTTCCGATTACGAACGCGATCTCACCGCCTTCCTCGACAAGATCGTGCTGCCGGACACGCGCCTGCCCTTCTTCCTGCTCGCGCATTCGACCGGCGCACTGATCGCGCTGTCGGCGGCGCCCCGGCTGGCGAGCCGGATCGAGCGTATGGTGCTGCTCGCGCCCTTCGTCGGCCTCATGGGCCAGGGAGCTTCGCCCGGTCTCGTGCGCGCCATCTCAGGCGCAGCCAGCGCCATCGGTCTTGGCCGGATTCAATTCAGCAAGAAAAATCTGGAAAGACCGTTCTCCGAAAACCCGCTGACCGGCGACGAGCGGCGCTACCAGCGCAACACGGGAATCGCCGCCACCTATCCGCAGCTCGTGCTCGGGCCGCCGACGGCGCGCTGGCTGTCGGAAGCTTTTCGTGCCATCGACCATGTCACCAGACCCGAACATCTGTTCTCGATCAGCATTCCGACCGTACTGATCGCACCGACCCGCGATGGCATCGTGCCCTATGCCGATCAGGAGCGGCTGGCGCGCTACTTCCGCGCGGCGCAATTCGTGCCCATTTACGGATCCAAGCATGAAATCCTGCAGGAGCGGGATATCTATCGGAACGCGGCGCTAGCGGCCATCAATGCCTTCATTCCCGGCAGCGACGCCGAAGCGAATGCCGAGGCAATGGACGTCGGAAGCTAGCGCAATCCCAGGAAAAGTGTACTGCAGGTTGCCGTCCGGAATTGCCTAAAAACAAGAGTTAGCGCGACAGGATGGCTCGCGCTTGATCATAGACTGCGCGGCTGCCGGCGGCGATGATGGAGCCGCCCATTTCCGGCCGGCCGCCGTCCCAGGTGGTGATGATGCCACCTGCCTGCTCGATGACGGGGATAATGCCGCCGACATCATAGGGTTTTAGCGAATTTTCGATGACGAGGTCGATATGGCCCGCGGCAAGCAGCGCATAGGCGTAGCAATCCGTGCCGTAGCGGAAGAGCCGTACCTGGCTCTCGATCTCGCGATACTTCACCATCTCCTCGCCGACAAAGAGATGCGGTGAAGTCGTGAAGAGAATGGCCTTCGACAGGCTGCCGCAATCGCGCACCCGCAGGCGCCTTTCGCCATCCGGACCGGAATAGGTCGAGCCGCTGCCATCGGCGAAATAACGCTCGCCGGTAAACGGCTGGTCGATCATGCCCATGATGGCACGGCCGTTTTTCTGCAGGCCGATCAGCGTTCCCCAAACGGGCACGCCCGAGATGAAGGCGCGTGTACCGTCGATCGGGTCGATCACCCAGACATGCTCGCGGTCGAGCCCGACATTGCCGTGCTCCTCGCCCAGAATGCCGTGATCGGGAAATTCCGCCTCGATCAGCGTCCGGATTGCCGCCTCGGCGGCCCGATCACCCTCGGTCACCGGATCGAAGCCTTGGGCTTCCTTGTTGACCACATCGATGCCGGCGCGAAAGCGCGGCAGAGTTTCGGCCTTAGCCGCTTCGGCCAGACGATAGAAGAACGCGCGATCAGGAAGCATGGTCGATCCGGATAAATGACGGGGCGGGCGAAGTCATAACGCATAAAGATCGGGAAGCAAACCGAATGCCGATGCAAGAGGCGGAATGCTCGCAGATCAAGCAGAAATTCCTAAATTGCCTAAATATTTCGCACTGCAATATTCTGCTTGACATTTGTGCAATGCGGTAGCATCATTCCCCCACAGTCTTCTGACTGTAAATACCCTCCTTGGGTGTTTCCTCCCTAGACTTAGCCGCGCCACAAGCGCGGTTCTTTTTTTGTCGAAGAGAGTCGCCGCGCCTACGGGGAGAGGCCAGATACTGGCACCCGGCAACAGCAAATATACTCGGCCATCGCCGTAGTCAGGCGATTCGACAGATTCTGTTAGTTCTGGAAAATCCGAGATAGCCCCTCATCCGAGGCATCGACATTTCGCTACGCCCTACTCCGCCGCCAGCGCCGGGTCGCCTGCGTAGGATTCCACATGTTCGGCGATGCGCTTCATGAACAGGGTGATGGCGGCAGCAACCTGATCGAAATCGGCACGCTTCTCCAGCGTCGCCTCATCGACATAGAGCGAGCGATTGACCTCAATCTGGAGGGCATGCAGCCCGCGGGAGGGGCGGCCGTAGTGCTCGGTGATAAAACCGCCGGCATAGGGCTTGTTGCGCACCGCGTTGAAGCCGAGTTCTTCGAGGATCTGCATCGCGGCGCGCGAAAGCTCCGCCGAGGCGCTGGTGCCGTAACGGTCGCCCAGGATGAAATCCGGCCGCACGTTGCTGCCGGCGATGCGGATATTGCCCGGCATGGAATGGCAGTCGACCAGGACACCGAAGCCGAACTGGACATGGGTGCGGGCGATCAGCCGACGCAGCGTCGCGTGATAGGGCTTGTAGATCGTGTCTATACGCCTGAGCGCCTCCTCGACGGGCACGCGCCGAGCATAGATTTCCATGTTTTCGGCGACGATTCGCGGGATCGTACCAAGGCCACCGGCGACCCTCAGCGAATTGACGTTGGCGTAAGGCGGCAAAGCACCATCGAACATGCGCGGATCGAGTTCATAGGGCTCGCGATTGACGTCGATATAGGCGCGGGGGAAATTGGCGAGCAGCAGCGGCGCGCCAAGATCGCTCGCCGCCGAAAACAACTCGTCGACATAATGATCTTCCGAGCGGCGGATGGCGATGCCCTGCAGGCGAGACTGGGCGATGAAATCGGGCGGGTAGATACGGCCGCTATGGGGCGAACTATAGACAAAGGGAATTGTCTGGGAGACGGGCTCCAATACCTCGAAAATCTCGAAATTACGCATCTCTGCGGACATCAACATTTTTACCGTGTCTACAACCTGTCGCAATATCCATGTTGCCAGTTGCATGCCCGCAAGTCCATACTAACTTTAGTGAAATGGCCTTAATCCAACGCCATAAAAGCGGCGGACCCTGGGGCCCCGATTTCATGTCCGCGCGAGATGGACTCAGATTGCAACCGCGCAGTAGCGAACGCGGATGATTATATCCCGTCCGACCATTCACGGCTTGTTTACGGCCACCGGCTACCTTACACGCTGGACAAGTCCAACAAGACAACAGTTGATTAGCGAAACAGATGATGACCCAGAAGATACTTCTTGCCGAAGATGACAACGACATGCGTCGCTTCCTTGTGAAGGCACTGGAAAAGGCCGGCTACAAGGTCTTGTCCTTTGACAACGGAGCAAGCGCCTATGACCGGCTGCGCGAAGAGCCCTTTTCGCTGCTCCTGACCGATATCG
The DNA here is from genome assembly GCF_000696095.1 of Rhizobium rhizogenes NBRC 13257. Lineage (GTDB taxonomy): Bacteria > Pseudomonadota > Alphaproteobacteria > Rhizobiales > Rhizobiaceae > Rhizobium > Rhizobium rhizogenes. The sequence goes on from NZ_BAYX01000007.1 coordinate 345,861, forward strand.
TCATGCCGGAAATGGATGGCATCGAGCTGGCGCGCCGCGCCACCGAGCTCGATCCAGACCTGAAAGTGATGTTCATCACCGGTTTTGCCGCCGTCGCGTTGAACCCTGATTCGAAGGCGCCGAAGGATGCGAAGGTGCTTTCCAAGCCGTTCCACCTGCGCGAACTCGTCGACGAAGTGAACAAACTCCTTGCCGCATAAGGCTTGCGGCGCACAGCGTCATAAAATTGAAAAAAGCCTATTGACGGCTCCCAAGGTTTTATGATCTATGCGCCGCCATCGGATGGGCGTGTAGCTCAGCGGGAGAGCACTACGTTGACATCGTAGGGGTCACAGGTTCAATCCCTGTCACGCCCACCATCCTAATTCGCTGAAAAGCAAGGGCTTTCGGGAAACCGAGAGCCCTTTTTTCATATTGGTCCGGCATGCCGGACCAATGCTTTCTCCAGGCGAAAAGCGCCCTTTCCAAAGTATGGAAAAGGCACTTCCGAATGCAACAGAAAACGGTCGGCGGATCAGAGATCCAGGAAGTGCTGGAACACCGCCGACGTGGGATAGGCATAGAAGCCGCGATCCACGAAACCGTGTCGATATAAACAATTTCTCAATGCCAGAATATACAGGGTGCTGTTTGGATCGGGCGATCCCCGACGCCAGGAATAGGCCTCCGGTTCGCAACGGTTCAGCGCCCTGTCATATCGCTCCAGAAGCACGGGATCGCTGTCGGCGCGGATACCGCCGTGGTATGATTGATAATTCGAGGGCGCTTCGCCTGCGGAGACGCAAGCCAAGCTCAATAGAGCTCCCAATGCCAACATCATTCTCATCTGCTTTGACCTCTCGCTCATGGCGCCTCGAATGCTCGATCGCGCAGGCTGAGAATAAAGCTCTTTCCTTCAATATCCAATCACATGCTGATGTTCCGCATCAGGACCCATTGCCAGCGGGCAGGATCCGCACAATTTCCACCCATGAGCGCTTGACTTCCGCTCGCGCTGTCACACTACTGTTATGCTAAGGCATTGATCGTACGGGAGGACGAGATGGCGATTGTAAAGAAGCAGTTCTATAAAAATCACAAGCCCAACGGTGATGAGTATCTGTTCCATCTCGCCCGTGACACCGACAGCGGCGAGGTCTTCGTCATCCGCCAATCCGATTATGTCGTCGATGGCGGCACCGAGAAGCAGATGACCCTCTATGACTTTCTGGCCGGCGGCGGCAATCGGCAGAATGCGCTTCTGCAACTGATCGGAACGCTTGTGCCGGAGTAGCCCGGCGCCCTGCCCGCGGTCGTATCTGGGCTCTGCGGGTTGACTGCCACATTTCGATCGGCAAACGTGTCTGGGCTTTAAAGGAGCCCGTAACATGCGATTCGCAGGCCTTGCCATTGCTTTGACAGTCATGACCGTTGCCACGAGTGCCGGCGCGCAGAATTTTCCTGGCCCCGGCGTGGCCGTCATCGACGGCAAGTGCTCCAAGCTTGTCGTCGGCAAGCTCGATGCATCCAAAGGCTGCACGCCGCAGATCGCCAGCGTGACGGGACCGGATGGTTCCGTAACCTTTATCTTTTCGGCAGGCGGCAAGATGCTTGGCTTCCAGGGTGACGGGCGTGGGATAAAGCCTGGCGCGACCAAGGGAACGATACAATTGCCGATCGACGTCATCTCCACCGGCGCGGGCAACAAGATGGCTGGCCAGGTCGAGGCAAAGGGCGTTTGCACCTTCTCCAACCCCTATTCCGGCAAGCCCGTCGCGTTCCAATGCTCGGCGAAATCGACCGAACTGAGCTTTACCGGCAGCTTCCTGTCGAACGGCAAGCCGCCGCGCACCAAAAAATAACCGATAGCTTCAGACCGGCGGACCGCATCCCTGTCGAGGAAGGGCGCCCAAGAGCGCCCTTTCCAGATCTTACTGGGAGCCGCCTTTCTTCCTGCCCGCATGATTGGTGTCGCCCGGCGCCTCGCGCGATAGATCCGCGCCGCTGACATGGGCCGGTACGTGGACATCGTCATGCGTCGTTGGCTGCAACGTCAGATCGACATTATGTGGTGGCAGCACCTGCGCCTGGCGCAGGGAGTTCGGACGCGCACGTTTCTGCCGTGTCGTCAGCTCCGGCCTTTGTTCCTTCGCCTTGGGATGAATGGGATGGGGGCTCATGGAGGTTCTCCTTGTCCGCTGTTTTCTGTTCGGCAATGGACATAGCCGTGCCCACCTGAGAGCCAACGTCCCCTTCTCCGTTTGGTTCCGAAATTTCTGGATTATAGGAGACAATAGCATCATGCCTCGCGCTCGCCCTTGACGTGCGCCGGAACATCATTAATTATCGGCAATGTTCCGCGCCTTCTGACATCGGCTGCGGACTGAATATGGTGCCGGGCCCCTCTGGCGAGAGTTTTTACGGCGCTCTCGCGATGTCGGTACCGCCTGCAGATGAGCCGGCGGATTTCTTTTCATGAATAGTGTGACCATGCCTTACCCGCATGCCGTCTTTGGCACGCGGCTGCGCCTTCGATCCGAATATCTCCCCTTGGTTTGCTGCGAGGTGCGCCCATGACGCAGCCCACCTCCTCCAAATCCGTGCTCGGCTATTTCGGCTGGGCTTTCGCTGTTACAGCCGCCGGCCTCGCCCTCGGCGCGCTGCTGGGCTGGAATGCGACCGGCACGTTCGGCGGCCTCGCGACAGCCTTCTTCATCTGCGCGGTGCTTGCCGTGCTGGAGATATCGCTCTCCTTCGACAACGCCATCGTCAATGCCAACAAGCTGAAAGAGATGACGCCGCTCTGGCAGCATCGCTTCCTGACCTGGGGCATCGTCATCGCCGTCTTCGGCATGCGTATCATCTTCCCGCTGGCGATCGTCGCCATCGCGGCTTGGATCAATCCCTGGGAAGCGCTGAAGCTCGCGGCCGCCGAGCCGGAGCAGTATGCGCGGATCATGCATGACGCCCATCTGCCTATCGCCGCTTTCGGCGGCACCTTCCTGATGATGGTCGGTCTCACCTATTTCTTTAATCACGAGAAGGATGTGCACTGGATCGCCTTCGTGGAAAAAGCGATGGCGCGTTTCGCCACCATCAAGGGCATCGAGATCGCCTTCGTACTGATCCTCATTCTGGTTTTCTCCTCCCTGCTCGACGGCGAGGATTCAACGACGTTCCTGCATGCCTCCATCTACGGTCTCCTGACCTTCCTGCTGGTGGAAGTCCTGGCCGGCTTTCTCGACGCTTCGCAGAAGACGATGAGTGCTGCCGCCAAGGGTGGCTTCGGCGCCTTCCTTTATCTCGAGGTTCTCGACGCCAGTTTCTCCTTCGACGGCGTCATCGGCGCCTTCGCGCTGACCCAGAACCTCTTCATCATCGCCATCGGCCTCGGCATCGGCGCCATGTATGTGCGCTCCATGACGATCATGCTGGTGGAAAAGGGGACGCTCGCCCATTACCGCTATTTGGAACACGGCGCCTTCTACGCGATCCTGATCCTCTCGGTGATCATGTACGTCCAGACGCTCATGCATATTCCGGAGGTCATCACCGGCCTTGGCGGCGCCGCCCTAATCGGCATCTCACTGTGGTCGTCTATCCGCTACAACAAGCGCAACGGCGTCGAGCATGGGCCTGCCCATGAAGAACCGGGCGACCGGGCCGAGGCGTAGAGAAGAATATATGACCGTTGCCGCTTGGAGCGGCGGCGGTCGCCTCTCGCGGCAAACAATCCGCCATACGGCTGCCTCCTTTTCGTCGAAACGTAAGCTCTCCGATGAGAGTCTATTAGAATTTCCACACTAAGATCGATAAAGTTCCCAGTCGACGGCAGATCGCAATGGCGGTAAGAGTTGTCGAAGGAACGGCGCCGATAATCCCATAGGTTGCAAACCTTCGCGTAACGCTTGAACAAGTGTCTAGGAGAGAGAAAGAATGGCAGCGAAAATCGTCCCGGTGATCATGGCCGGAGGCAAGGGAACACGGTTATGGCCGCTGTCTCGCGCCTCGGCGCCAAAGCAATTCATTCAGTTCATCGGCGACAGGACGCTCTTTCAGAACACGCTGGAGCGCGTTTCCGATCCCGAGCTTTATGAAGCGCCGATCGTGCTCACCAACGAAGAATTCCGCTTCCTCGTCGCCGAGCAGGCGCGTGAACTCGGCCTGACACTGGCCGCCGTGCTGCTGGAGCCGGTTGCCCGCAACACCGCCGCCGCCGTCGCTGCCGCCGCCACGCTCGTCACCGAGCTTTTCGGCAAGGATGCGACGATGCATGTCCTTGGCTCCGACTATGAGATCGACGCCAACGCGACCTATTACGATTGCGTCCGGATCGCCCGTGACACAGCGCTTCAAGGCAAGCTTGTCACCTTCGGCATTGCACCGACTGAGCCGGCAACCGGCTATGGCTATATTGAAAGCGGCAAGGCGCTGCCGACCGGGGCCCACGTCGTCAAGCGCTTCGTCGAAAAGCCGGTGCTCGAAAAGGCCAAGGAGATGATCGCCAGCGGCGGGTTCTACTGGAACTCCGGCATGTTCATGTTCTCCGCCGCCCAGCTTCTGTCCGAAATCGGCGAATATGCACCGGAAGTCGAAAAGGCAGCGAGCAAGGCCGTTTCCAAATCCAAGCGCGATCTCGACTTCACCCGCCTCGATGCCGAAGCCTTTGCAAAGAGCCCGGATATCTCCATCGACTATGCGCTGATGGAAAAGACGGCGAACGCAGCCGTCGTCCCCTCGCCCTTTACCTGGTCGGATCTCGGAAGCTGGGATTCGGTCTGGAAGGTCGGCAAGCAGGACGACAACGGGAATGTCGCAGCCGGCAGCACGACGCTGGTCAACACCAAGAACTCGCTTGTCATGACCCACGGCATCCATCTCGCCGTACAGGGCCTTGAGGACGTCGCGGTCATCGCCAGCGAAGACGCCGTCTATGTCGGCCACCTCAAGGACAGCCAGGAAGTCGGCAAGCTGGTCAAGCTACTGGCGGGTCACAAGGCGACGGCCAAGCTCACCGAAACGCATCCGACATCCTATCGTCCCTGGGGCGGCTATACCTCGGTGCTGAACGGCGAGCGCTTCCAGGTGAAGCGCATCTTCGTGCTTCCGGGCAAGAAGCTGTCGCTGCAAAAGCATCACCACCGCTCCGAACACTGGATCGTCGTCAAGGGCACGGCGGAAGTGACGGTCGGCGAAAATGTGCAGATGCTGCGCGAGAACGAGTCGGTCTATATCCCGCTCGGGGAAGTCCACCGCCTGTCCAACCCCGGCAAGATCCTGCTGGAGCTGATCGAGGTGCAGACGGGCTCCTATCTCGGCGAAGACGACATCATCCGTCTGGTCGATGAATTCGGCAGAAGCTAGCGCATAACCCTTTAAATCGGAATCGATTTAAGGAAAGGATTATGCGCCAGTTGAAAGTGTTACTGCGACCCTAGCGCGTCCGGTTGGACGCGCGGCGCAGTAATGTCTTAGACAGCAATGATTTCAAGGCGGCGGGCGAAAGCTTGCCGCTTTTGCTTTGGCATTGTACGGGACAGCCCCGATTGACCGCCAAGACGCCTTGCATTCTCTCGCTGCATTGCACACACTGCCACCGGGAACAGCAACTGCCGCACAACGATGCGGGGCTAGGCAAAGAGACAATATGGCGATCAAAGCGAGCATCTATCATCTCACCCATTACAAATACGACAATCCGATCCGCCTTGGCCCCCAAGTCATCCGCCTGAAACCAGCCTCGCATTCCAAAACACGCGTTCTCAGCCACTCGCTGAAGGTCACGCCCTCCAATCACTTCGTCAATCTGCAGCAGGATCCCTACGGCAATTATCTCGCCCGCTTCGTTTTCCCCGATCCGGTGACCGAGTTGAAGATCGAGGTCGATCTCGTTGCCGACATGACGGTCTACAATCCCTTCGATTTCTTCGTCGAGGAAGAGGCCACCAAATGGCCCTTCGACTATCCCGAGACGCTTCGCGAGGATCTGTCGATCTACATGAAGCCGGAGGTGCCGGGACCGCGCCTCGAAGCCTTCCTCGCCACGCTCGACCGCTCCGAGCAGCAGCCCACCGTCGACATGATCGTCGGCATCAATGCGCGGCTGCAGCAGGAGATCGGCTATGTTATCCGCCTGGAAACCGGCGTACAAACGCCGGAGGAAACACTGGAGACGGTCAAAGGCTCCTGTCGCGACACGAGCTGGCTGCTCGTCCAGGTCCTTCGTCATCTGGGTCTCGCCACCCGCTTCGTCTCCGGCTACCTCATTCAGCTCACCCCGGACCTGAAGGCGCTCGACGGCCCCTCGGGCACGGAAGTCGACTTCACCGATCTGCACGCCTGGGTGGAGGTCTATCTTCCCGGCGCCGGCTGGGTCGGCCTGGACCCGACGTCCGGCTTGCTGACCGGCGAGAGCCATATTCCGCTCGCAGCAACCCCGCATTACCGCAACGCCGCCCCGATCTCCGGCGGCTATTTCGGCGAAGCCAACACTGAATTCGACTTCGCGATGAAGGTCACCCGCGTTGCCGAGCATCCGCGCATCACCAAGCCTTTCTCCGACGAAAGCTGGGATGCCCTGAATGCGCTCGGCGAAGAGGTCGACCGCGTCCTGCAAAGCGACGACGTACGCCTGACCATGGGCGGCGAGCCGACCTTCATCTCGATCGACGACTTCGAAGCTGAAGAATGGAACACCACCGCCGTTGGCCCGACCAAGCGCGACCGGGCAGATCAGCTGATCCGCCGCCTGCGCGATCGCTTTGCCCCCGGCGGCTTCCTGCACTATGGCCAAGGGAAATGGTATCCGGGCGAAAGCCTGCCGCGCTGGACCTTCTCGCTCTACTGGCGCAAGGACGGCAAGCCCGTCTGGCAGAACCCCGCCCTGATCGCGCAAGAAACGGCAAAGACCGGCGCCAGCGTGGAGGATGCCGGAAAGCTTCTGAGCGCAATTGCCAAGGAACTGGCGATCGAGCCCGACATGGTGCTGCCGGCCTATGAGGACCCGGCCGAATGGATCATCAAGGAAGGCAGCCTGCCGGAAAACGTCGATCCGTCCAATTCGAAACTGAAGGACCCCGAGGAGCGCAGCCGTATTGCCCGCGTCTTCGAGCGCGGCCTGACAACGGCGACCGGCTATGTCCTCCCCGTACAGGCCTGGAATGCGCGCGCCGCAGGCACGCGCTGGGTGAGCGAAAAGTGGAGCACGCGCCGCGGCAAGATCTATCTGATGCCGGGTGATTCGCCGATCGGCTACCGCCTGCCGCTCGGCACCCTGCCCTACGTGCCGCCGTCCCGTTACCCCTATATCCACACCGTCGACCCCTCCATCCCGCGCACGCCCTTGCCGGATGTCATCGTGCCCGCCGGCCGGGCAATGCCGGAGGCTTCGTTCCAGGCCGATGAAAGCGGGCAATCGCGCGTCGAACAGAAACTTGGCGATATCCGAGGCGCGGTCCGCACCGCCATCTCGGTCGAGCCGCGCGACGGCCGGCTCTGCGTCTTCATGCCACCAACCGAAAGCATTGAGCAGTATCTCGAACTGCTGGCTGCTGCCGAAAATGCGGCGGCGGAACTCGAACTGCCGGTGCATATCGAAGGCTATTCGCCCCCCCAGGACGAACGCATCAACGTGATCCGCGTCGCCCCCGATCCCGGCGTGATCGAAGTCAATATTCACCCGGCATCAAACTGGCAGGACTGCGTCGACATCACCACGGCGGTCTATGAAGAGGCTCGGCTGACGCGCCTCGGCACCGACAAGTTCCTGATCGACGGCCGCCACACCGGCACCGGCGGCGGCAACCATGTCGTCGTCGGCGGCGCCAATCCGGGCGACAGCCCCTTCCTGCGCCGCCCGGACCTGCTGAAGAGCCTGGTGCTGCATTGGCAGCGGCATCCGGCACTCTCCTACCTTTTCTCCGGTCTGTTCATCGGCCCGACCAGCCAGGCCCCGCGCTTCGACGAGGCGCGTCACGACAGCCTCTACGAGCTGGAAATCGCGATGGCCCAGGTGCCGGCCCCCGGCCAGGGCATCCCGCCCCTGCCATGGCTCGTCGACCGCCTGTTCCGCAATCTCCTGACCGACGTCAGCGGCAACACCCATCGCTCGGAAATCTGCATCGACAAGCTGTTTTCGCCGGATGGACCGACGGGCCGCCTCGGCCTGGTGGAATTCCGAGGTTTCGAAATGCCGCCGAATGCCCGCATGAGCCTTGCCCAGCAATTGCTGGTCCGCGCCCTCATCGCCCGCTTCTGGCGCAACCCGATCGACGGCAATTTCGTCCGCTGGGGCACGGCGCTGCACGACCGTTTCATGCTGCCGCACTATATCTGGCAGGATTTTCTCGATGTGCTCGCGGACCTCCGGCAAAACGGCTTCGACCTTCGCCCCGAATGGTTCCAGGCCCAGCTCGAATTCCGCTTCCCCTTCTGCGGCGAAGTCGAATACGAGGGCAGCAAGCTGGAACTGCGCCAGGCGCTCGAGCCGTGGCATGTCATGGGTGAAGAAGGCGCAGTCGGCGGCACCGTCCGTTATGTTGACTCATCATTGGAGCGGTTGCAGGTTCGGCTCGAAACCAACAATCCGGCGCGCTACACTGTTGCCTGCAACGGTCGCGCCATGCCGCTGACGCCGACGGGCGCCTCCGGCGTTTCGGTTGCCGGCGTCCGTTACAAGGCCTGGCACCCGGCGTCCGGCCTGCATCCGGTTTTGCCGATCAATACGCCACTGACCTTCGACATTTATGATACATGGTCCAAACGTTCGATCGGCGGCTGCATCTACCATGTTGCCCATCCGGGCGGCCGGAACTATGACACCTTCCCCGTCAATGGCAACGAGGCAGAAGCGCGGCGCTTGGCGCGATTCGAGCCTTGGGGACATACGGCGGGCGATTATACTCTGCGGACGGAAACGGTGTCGGGCGAATTTCCGCTGACGCTCGATCTCAGGCGGCCGATAGGAGTTTGAAACAGGAATAAGCATGCGCAAAAAACCCGCGACGAAACGGCGTGATGAGGTAAAGGCTGGCATCGGTAACGATCCGGCCTTTGCCTATTCGGCCCTGCCTGGCGTCGCCGACGAGATGGTTGACAATACCGGAGCGGTGCGCCCGGTGTGGCAAAACCTGCTCGCTGCGCTCAGCCGTATGCCGGAACAGGAGCTGCTGGAGCGCTTCGCCCGCGCCGACCGCTACCTGCGCGACGCCGGCGTCTTCTACCGCGCCTATGGTGCAAAAGGCCTCAGCGAGCGCAACTGGCCGATTTCGCATATTCCCGTGCTGATCGACGAGCGCGAATGGCAGACGCTGTCGGAAGGGCTTTGCCAGCGCGCCGACCTGCTCGAAGAGGTCATCGCCGATATTTATGGCGACAACCGGCTGGTGCAGGAAGGCCTGCTGCCGCCGGCGCTGGTGGGCGGCAATCCAGAGTTCCTGCGGCCACTTGCCGGCATCAAGCCTGCGGGCGGGCACTATCTGCATTTCCTTGCCTTCGAGATCGGCCGTGGGCCTGATGGCAACTGGTGGGTGCTAGCCGACCGCGCCCAGGCGCCGTCGGGTGCAGGCTTCGCGCTGGAAACCCGCGTCGCCACCACCCGGGCCTTTTCCGACATCTACGCCGAAACCAAGGTGCATCGCCTCGCCTCCTTCTTCGGCGCTTTCCGCGATACGCTTCAGGGCGCAAAGCGCGGCGCGACGGACCGTATCGCGGTTCTGACGCCGGGGCCGGCCAACGAGACCTATTACGAACACGCCTATATCGCCCGCTATCTCGGCTTCATGCTGCTCGAGGGCGAGGATATCACCGTTGTCAATGACCAGCTCATGGTCCGCACCGTCGCAGGGCTGAGGCCGATCAGCGTGCTCTGGCGCCGCCTTGACGCATCTTACGCGGACCCGCTGGAGCTCAACCAGCAATCCCACATCGGCACGCCGGGCCTGGTCGAGGCGCTTAGGGCGCAAACCGTCACCATCGTCAACGCGCTCGGTTCCGGCATTCTCGAAACCCGCGCGCTGCTCGCCTTCATGCCCACCATCTGTCGGCATCTGCGCGGCGAAGAGCTGAAACTGCCGTCGATCGCCACCTGGTGGTGTGGACAGAAGGCCGAACGCGAGCATGTCGCCAAGCACATCGAAAAGATGGTGATCGGCCCGGCCTATTCCTGCATGCCCTTCTTCGACGACAGCGGCCAATCCGTGCTGGGGTCGACGCTGCGCACCACCGCCAAGGAATCGATTACTGACTGGCTGGTGAAGGACGGCCAGAAGCTCGTTGGCCAGGAGGTCGTCACGCTCTCAACGACACCCGCATGGGTGAACGGCAAGCTGATCCCACGACCGATGAGCCTGCGCGTCTTTGCCGCTCGCACCGAAAAGGGCTGGCAGATCATGCCCGGCGGCTTTGCCCGCATCGGCAGCGGCGACGATGTCGCCGCCATCGCCATGCAGGCCGGCGGTTCGGCCGCCGACGTCTGGATCGTCTCCGACAAGCCGGTCGAACGCCACACGTTGCTGCCGGCCGAAGAGACCTTTACCCGCAACATGCCCGGCAGCCTGCCGAGCCGTGCCGCCGACAATCTCTTCTGGCTCGGCCGCTACATCGAGCGCGCCGAAGGGGCACTGCGCATCCTGCGTGCCTGGCACGCGCGCTTTGCCGAATCGGCCGACCCCACCCAGCCGCTGCTCGCCGATGTCAGCGCCTATCTCGGGGCCGTCGACATCGACACCGAGGAGGCCGTGCCGGAAAGCCTGCTGCGCAACATCGAAAGCGCCGTCTATTCCGCCAGCAACATTCGCGACCGCTTTTCGCCGGACGGCTGGCTGGCGCTGAACGATCTCGCCAAGACCGCCCGCCGCTTCCACGAAACGGTCAAGCCCGGCGACGACGCCAGCCATGCCATGACTATCCTGTTGCGCAAGCTCGCGGGCTTTGCCGGTCTCGTGCACGAAAACATGTACCGCTTCACCGGCTGGCGCTTCTTGTCGCTCGGCCGCTATATCGAGCGCGGGCTGCACATGACGCGCCTGCTCGGCCACATGTCCGGCCCGGAAGCGCCCGACGGTGCGCTCGACATGCTGCTCGAAATCGGCGACAGCGTCATGACCCATCGCCGCCGCTACAACGTCAACACGGCGCGGCTGACGGTGACCGACCTGCTGGCGCTCGATCCGCTCAACCCGCGCTCGATCCTGTTCCAGATGAACGAGATCCACCGCGAAGTGGAGCAATTGCCGAACGCCTTCGTCAACGGCCAGATGTCGCCCTTCTACCGCGAAGCCATGCGGCTGCATTCGGGCCTTGCCGTCATGACCCCGGAAACAATGAACGATGAGGTCTATCAGCGGCTGGAACGAGAGCTGGAACGGCTCTCCGACCTTCTGGCCCAGACCTATCTCGGATGATGTGATGCTATACGACCTGTCGCTGCACATGGGCTATATCTACGACGTGCCGGCCAGCGGCGCGCGCCATATCATGCGCTTGCTGCCGCTGTCGCTTGACAACCGCCAGCGCCTGATTGCCGGCTCGCTGAAAATCTCGCCGCATCCCGACGAGCAATCGAACTTCACCGATTTTTTCCAGCATCCTACGACCTCGATCCTGGTGCGCAATCACCATGAGAAGCTGGATATCCGCATGCAGGCGCGGGTGCAGGTGGAGAGCCAGCCCGTCGCCGCCGACTTCTCGCCCGTGCTGGCCAAGCTGCCGGACGAGATCAGCGACTGCTGGACGGTCGACTCTTCCTCGCCGCATCACTTCCTAGGCATCAGTCCTCGCCTGCCGGAAACACCCGAAATCGCCGATTATGCCCGGCAATGGGCAACGACCAATCTGACGGTCATGCAGATCGCCCATGCCGTCTGCACCCAGATCCACAAGGATTTCACCTACGACGCCAAAGCGACGACAGTGGAGACCACGCCGAAGGAGGCATTCCGCCTGAAACGCGGCGTCTGCCAGGATTTCACGCATGTGATGATCATCGCACTGCGCAGCCTCGGCATTCCCGCCGGCTATGTCAGCGGTTTCCTGCGTACCATCCCGCCGCCGGGCAAGGAGCGGCTGGAAGGCGCCGACGCCATGCATGCCTGGGTGCGCGTCTGGTGCGGCGAAACGGCGGGCTGGATCGAGCTCGACCCGACCAACAACATCCCCGCCGGCACCGACCACATCGTCGTCGCCTATGGCCGCGACTACTCCGACGTCGCGCCCGTCATCGGCGTGCTGAAAAGCTATGGCAGCCAGAAGACGGTCCAGGCCGTGGATGTTATTCCACTAAAGCAGCATTAATTACGCCAGTCGCTAAAAGTCGAACGATCATCTAAACGCCGAGCTTAGATTTCTCGCCGATATTTGCCACCATTCTGAGGCTATTACTTCGTTGGGGCGAACGTGATGATCAATGGTTCGGGTAAATTTCGCAGTCTTCTACAACTTATACACGATCGCACGGGCAATTTCGGCATCCTGACCGCGATTGCCATTCCGGTCGTGGCAGCGACGGCAGGCGTGGCCGTCGATGTCACCAACATGGCCGCGTCCAACAGCCAGTTGCAGCAGGCGACCGATGCGGCCGCCCTTGCGACGGCAACGGCGCTTGGCAATAAAACCGCGACGACAAGTAACGCTCAGCAATTGGCAACCCAATTCGTGACCGGGCAGATGTCGAACTATCTTGCAGGCGACGCAAATGCCATCGCCTCGCTCAAGACCGGCACGAGCGCGAGCGTGACACAGACCACTGATTCATCCGGCAATACCGGTTATTCGGTCGTCGTGAATGCGTCCTATTCGATGCAGACGAACGGCATGACACGCATGCTGGGCTTCTCCTCGATGAACGTTGCCGCATCGAGCACATCGACCAACGGTAGCACCGCTGGCAGCGATTCTTCTTCGGGAACCGGAATAAAGCCGCTGTCGATGTATCTCGTTCTCGACCGCTCCGGCTCGATGGACGAAGCGACTGATACGGTCAATGCCGAGCAGCCGACGGCGACGTATACCTATTCCTGTACGACCACCAACTCGAGGGGCCAAAAGGTCAACAGCACCTGCACGGGCACGAAACCTAATTATTATACAAAGATGCAGTCGCTGAAGATCGCCGTCAGCAATATGGCAGCAGTGCTCAACCAAGCAGATACAAACAGCCAACTCGTTCGCACCGGCGCTGACTCTTATAATTCTGTCGCCCAGACGCCCACCGCACTGGCCTGGGGTACGAGCGGTGTTACCAAATACGTCAACAACCTCTCGGCAAGCGGAACGACGAATTCGGCACCGGCCTTCACGGCTGCGGTGACAGCCCTGACATTAGCATCCGGGACACCGGGACTAACAAACGAACAGCTGCAGCATAAAAACAAAAACGGTACCGCAGACCCGTCCACATACATCATCTTCATGACAGACGGCGACAACAACGTGCAAAGCGCTGATGCGAATACCAAAATTCAATGCGACAAAGCACGCACTGCCGGAATCCACGTCTACACCATCGCCTTCATGGCTCCGCCAAATGGTCAGGCATTGCTGAAGTACTGCGCGACGAGCCCCGGTGATGCCTACACTCCTCAGAATGCCGCGGATCTGTTCACCACCTTTGAGACAATCACTGAGCAAGCGTCGAAGAGAGCAACACTTCTGACCAGATAAAGTCCGCCGTCGGACATACCGGCTACCGCGGATAGACCACAAATACGAAAGCCGCTCCGGAGCGATCCGGGCGGCTTTTTCTTGGCAATCAATCCGCCGATAAGAGCCGGAAAAACAACCGAAATCAAGTCTTTTCGCTGCCTCGGGAAGGCTGACCCGCTATTTTCACCTCCGCCCGAATTCACCTGTTGCAACAACTTTACATCGGTGCGTAAACTGCTAGTTAGACGAGATGGCAATTTGGTTTACTCAGGCATAACATCCTGAATATAAATCACAAATGGCGAGAGTTGATAGTATGAATAGCTTGACGAAGGCCAATCTCCCCGCCCCAGCTCCGCGTAGTTCCCGCCCTGAAATCCTCGCGGAGGAAATCATCGAGCGCCTGACCTATCGTATCGGCAAGGACGCGAAAGTCGCCAAGCCACATGATTGGCTGACGGCAACCATCCTCGTCATCCGCGACCGCGTCATCGACAAATGGATGGAATCGACCCGCAGGGCCTACGAGACCAACGCCAAGCGCGTCTACTATCTATCGCTCGAATTCCTCATCGGCCGCCTAATGCGCGATGCGGTCTCCAACCTCGGTCTGATGGAGGAGATCACCAACGCTCTCACCTCGCTCGGCGTCGATATCCGCGTCATCGCCGGCCTAGAGCCCGATGCGGCGCTCGGCAACGGCGGCCTTGGCCGTCTCGCCGCCTGTTTCATGGAATCGATGGCGACTGTTGAGGTCCCGGCCTATGGCTACGGCATTCGCTACGTCCACGGCCTCTTCCGCCAGCAGATGGCCGACGGCTGGCAGGTGGAGCTGCCGGAAACCTGGCTCGCCCACGGCAACCCGTGGGAATTCGAGCGCCGGGAAAGCGCCTACGAAATCGGCTTCGGCGGCGCCGTCGAAACCGTCGGCGGTCACGACGACCAGCCCCGCTATGTCTGGAAGCCGGCCGAGCGCGTCATCGCCGCCGCCTTCGACACGCCCGTCGTCGGCTGGCGCGGCAACCGCGTCAACACGCTGCGCCTCTGGTCGGCCCAGCCGATCGACCCGATCCTGCTCGACGCCTTCAACGCCGGCGACCATATCGGCGCGCTTCGCGAAAGCAACAAGGCCGAAAGCCTGACCCGCGTCCTCTATCCGGCCGATGCGACGCCCGCCGGCCAGGAGCTGCGCCTGCGCCAGGAATTCTTCTTCTCCTCAGCCTCGCTGCAGGACATCCTGCGCCGCCATCTGCAACAATATGACGACCTGAACAATCTGGCCGACAAGGTCGCGATCCAGCTCAACGACACCCACCCGGCCGTCTCCATCGCCGAAATGATGCGCCTGCTGGTCGACGTTCATGGCATGGAATTCGAACAAGCCTGGGATATCACCCGCAATACCTTCGGCTACACCAACCACACGCTTCTGCCCGAGGCGCTGGAAAGCTGGCCGGTGCCGCTGTTCGAACGGCTGCTGCCGCGGCACATGCAGATCATCTATACGATCAACGCCAAGATCCTGCTCGAGGCTCGCAAGACCCGCAATTTCAGCGACGGCGAAATCCGCTCGATCTCGCTGATCGACGAGAACGGCGACCGGCGCGTGCGTATGGGCAATCTCGCCTTCGTCGGCTCTCACTCGATCAACGGCGTTTCGGCACTGCATACCGACCTGATGAAGGTCACTGTGTTTGCCGACCTGCACAAGCTCTATCCGGACCGCATCAACAACAAGACCAACGGCATCACGCCGCGCCGCTGGCTGATGCAGTGTAATCCGGGCCTCACCGGCCTCATCCGTGAGACTATCGGCGACGAGTTCCTCGATGACGCCGAAAAGCTGAAGCCACTCGACAAATTCGCTCGCGACAGCGCCTTCCAGGAAAAATTCGCCGCCATCAAACGCGCCAACAAGGTGCAGCTTTCCAATCTGGTCGCCAGCCGCATGGGCATCAAGCTAGATCCCAACGCGATGTTCGACATCCAGATCAAGCGCATCCACGAATACAAGCGCCAGCTTCTCAACATCATCGAGACGGTGGCACTCTACGACCAGATCCGCTCGCATCCGGAGCTTGACTGGCAGCCGCGCGTAAAACTCTTCGCGGGCAAGGCGGCACCGAGCTATCACAACGCCAAGCTGATCATCAAGCTGATCAACGACGTCGCCCGCGTCATCAACAATGACCCGTCGGTGCGCGGCCTGCTGAAGGTCGTCTTCGTGCCGAACTACAACGTCTCGCTCGCTGAAATCATGGTTCCGGCCGCCGACCTCTCCGAGCAGATCTCGACCGCCGGCATGGAAGCATCCGGCACCGGCAACATGAAATTCGGCCTCAACGGCGCACTGACCATCGGCACACTCGACGGCGCCAATGTCGAGATGCGCGACAATGTCGGCGAGGACAATATCGTCATCTTCGGCCTGACGGCCGACGAAGTCGCCAATCTGCGTAGCGACGGCCACGATCCCCGCGCCGTTATCGCGCGCTCGCGCGAGCTGGCGCAGGCGCTAGATGCCATCGCTTCCGGCGTTTTCTCGCCGGATGACCGCACCCGCTATGCTGGCCTGATCGACGGCATCTACACCCACGACTGGTTCATGGTCGCGGCCGATTTCGATGCCTATGCCGCAGCCCAGCGCGAGGTTGATACCCTCTGGGCCAAGCCCTCCGAATGGTACACCAAGACGATCAACAACACCGCTCGCATGGGCTGGTTCTCCTCCGATCGGACGATCCGTCAATATGCCAAGGAAATTTGGAGAGCCGGATGAAGAAGCCGAAAAGACCCGTTGACGGCATAGCCTTGAGGGACATTTCGGCAGACGAGATTGCTGCAATTCTCGCAGGCACCCATTCCGATCCGTTCGCCGTTCTCGGCGTGCACAAGACGGAAGACGGCTTCATCGCCCGTTGTTTCATTCTGGGCGCCGAAGCCGTCACCGCCATGGCGCTCGACGGCACCGTCATCGGCGAACTGGATTGCCTCGACCCGGCCGGCTTCTTTGCCGGCAACGTCAAAATCACCAAGCTGCAGCCGGTCCGGTATCGCGCCCGGCGCGGCGACGTCGAATGGGCGGTGACGGACCCCTATAGCTTCGGTCCGGTCCTTGGCCCGATGGATGACTATTTCCTGCGTGAAGGCACGCATCTGCGCCTGTTCGACAAGATGGGCGCACACCCGATAAAACACGAAGGCGTCCAGGGCTTTCACTTCGCCGTCTGGGCGCCGAATGCGCAGCGCGTTTCGGTGGTCGGCGATTTCAACGGCTGGGACGGCCGCCGGCATGTCATGCGCTTTCGCTCCGACGCCGGTATCTGGGAGATCTTCGCACCGGATGTTCCCGCCGGCATTGCCTACAAGTTCGAAATCCGTGGCCATGACGGCGTGTTGCTGCCGCTGAAGGCCGATCCCTTCGCCCGCCGCAGCGAACTTCGCCCGAAGACCGCCTCGGTCACCGCCAACGAGATGACCCAGGTCTGGGAGGACACGGCCCATCGCGAGCATTGGGCAAGCGTCGATCAGCGCCGCCAGCCGATCTCGATCTATGAGGTGCATGCCGGCTCCTGGCAGCGTCGCGACGACGGATCGATGCTGTCCTGGGACGAGCTTGCCTCGCGCCTCATCCCCTATTGCGTCGACATGGGCTTCACCCATATCGAGCTCATGCCGATCACCGAGCATCCCTATGATCCGTCCTGGGGCTATCAGACCACCGGCCTCTATGCGCCAACGGCCCGCTTCGGCGAACCGGAAGGCTTTGCGCGCTTCGTCAACGGCTGTCACAAGGTCGGCATCGGCGTCCTTCTCGACTGGGTGCCGGCGCATTTCCCGACCGACGAACACGGCCTGCGCCGGTTCGACGGCACTGCCCTTTACGAGCATGAAGACCCACGCAAGGGCTTTCATCCCGACTGGAACACGGCGATCTACAATTTCGGCCGTACCGAAGTGCTCGCCTACTTGCAGAACAACGCGCTCTACTGGGCCGAGAAATTCCATCTCGACGGCGTGCGCGTCGATGCCGTCGCCTCGATGCTCTACCTCGACTATTCCCGCAAGCACGGCGAATGGATCCCGAACGAGTATGGCGGCAACGAGAACCTGGAAGCCGTTCGCTTCCTGCAATCGATGAACAGCAGGCTCTATGGCGCCCATCCCGGCGTCATGACCATTGCCGAGGAATCGACCTCCTGGCCGAAGGTGTCCCAGCCTGTCCACGAAGGCGGCCTCGGCTTCGGCTTCAAGTGGAACATGGGCTTCATGCACGACACGCTGAGCTATCTCGCCCGCGACCATGTTCACCGCAAGTATCACCACAACGAGCTGACCTTCGGCCTGATCTACGCCTTTTCGGAAAACTTCGTCCTGCCGCTCTCCCATGACGAAGTGGTGCACGGCAAGGGATCGCTGATCGCCAAGATGGCGGGCGACGACTGGCAGAAGTTCGCCAATCTGCGTGCCTACTACGCCTTCATGTGGGGTTATCCCGGCAAGAAGCTGTTGTTCATGGGCCAGGAATTCGCGCAGTGGAGCGAGTGGAGCGAAGAGCGCGCGCTGGACTGGAACCTGCTGCAATACCGCATGCATGAGGGCATGCGGCGACTGGTGCGCGATCTCAACTTCACCTATCGCAGCAAGCCGGCCCTGCATGCCCGCGACTGCGAGGGTGAAGGTTTCGAATGGCTGATCGTCGACGATTTCGAAAACTCGGTCTTTGCCTGGCTGCGCAAGGCGCCCGGCGAAAAGCCGGTGGCGGTCATCACCAATTTCACGCCGGTCTACCGGGAGAACTACGCTTTGCGCCTGCCGGCTGAGGGACGGTGGCGCGAAATACTGAATACCGATGCCGACATTTATGGCGGCAGCGGCAAGGGGAATGGCGGGCGCGTCCAGGCCGTCAGCGCCGGCGGCAGCATACATGCAACAATAACGCTGCCGCCGCTGGCAACCATCATGCTCGAACCGGAATTTTAAGACCATTACGGACAGGGAGGAATGAAATGGTAGAAAAACGCTTTCAGCCGCTGGCGCGCGACGCCATGGCCTACGTTCTTGCCGGGGGCCGTGGCAGCCGCCTGAAGGAACTAACCGATCGCCGCGCCAAGCCGGCCGTCTATTTCGGCGGCAAGACCCGCATCATCGATTTTGCGCTCTCGAACGCACTTAATTCCGGTATCCGGCGCATCGGCGTAGCGACCCAGTATAAGGCGCACTCGCTGATCCGTCACATGCAGCGCGGCTGGAACTTCTTCCGCCCGGAGCGAAACGAAAGCTTCGATATCCTGCCCGCCTCCCAGCGCGTTTCCGAAACGCAATGGTATGAAGGCACGGCCGACGCCGTTTACCAGAACATCGACATCATCGAGCCCTACGGCCCGGAATACATGGTCATCCTTGCCGGCGACCATATCTACAAGATGGACTATGAGTGGATGCTGCAGCAGCACGTCGATTCCGGTGCCGAAGTCACCATCGGCTGCCTGGAAGTGCCGCGCATGGAAGCCGTCGGCTTCGGTGTCATGCATGTCGACGAGAAGGACCAGATCATCGACTTCGTCGAGAAGCCAGCCGACCCGCCCGGCATTCCCGGCAATCCGGATTTCGCGCTGGCCTCGATGGGCATCTACGTCTTCCACACCAAATTCCTGATCGAATGCCTGAAGCGCGATGCGGCCGACCCGAACTCCAGCCGCGACTTCGGCAAGGATATCATCCCCTACATCGTCAAGAACGGCAAAGCCGTCGCCCACCGCTTCGCGCAGTCCTGCGTTCGCTCCGATTTCGAGCGCGAAGCCTATTGGCGCGACGTCGGTACGATCGATGCCTATTGGCAGGCCAATATCGACCTGACCGCCGTGGTGCCCGAGCTCGACATCTACGACAAGTCCTGGCCGATCTGGACCTATGCGGAAATCAGCCCGCCGGCCAAGTTCGTCCATGACGACGAGAACCGCCGTGGTTCCGCCGTCTCCTCCGTCGTTGCCGGCGATTGCATCATCTCCGGCGCCAGCCTGTCGAACAGCCTGCTGTTTACCGGCGTGCGTGCCAACTCCTATTCCAAGCTGGAAGGAGCCGTGGTGCTGCCGAGCGTCAAGGTCGGTCGTCACGCTCAGTTGAAGAATGTCGTCATCGACCACGGCGTCAATATCCCGGAAGGCCTGGTGGTCGGCGAGGATCCGCAACTCGACGCCAAGCGTTTCCGCCGAACGGAAAGCGGTATCTGCCTGATCACGCAAACGATGATCGACAAGCTGGATATCTGACAGATGAAAGTTCTTTCGGTTTCATCCGAAGTCTTCCCTTTGATCAAGACAGGGGGCCTGGCCGATGTGGCCGGCGCCCTGCCTGGCGCGCTTAATCCTCATGGTATCGAAACGAAGACCCTGATCCCCGGTTATCCCGCGGTCATGAAGGTCATCCGCAATCCGGTGGCCCGCCTCGAATTCGCTGACCTGCTCGGCGAAAAGGCGACGGTCTTCGAAGTCGAGCACAGCGGCATGTCCTTCCTCGTGCTCGACGCCCCGGCCTATTACAACCGCACCGGCGGCCCCTATGTCGACGCCACCGGCAAGGATTATCCCGATAACTGGCAGCGTTTTGCCGCCCTGTCGCTTGCCGGCGCGGAAATTGCCGCCGGCCAGATGCCCGGCTGGCAGCCGGATCTGGTGCATGTGCACGACTGGCAATCGGCCCTGGTGCCGGTTTACATGCGCTACGCGCCGACGCCGGAGCTGCCGAGCGTGCTCACCATCCACAACATCGCCTTCCAGGGCCAGTTCGGCCCAAGCATCTTCCCCGGTCTGCGCCTGCCCGCACACGCCTACTCCATGCAAGGTATCGAATATTACGGCGATATTGGCTTCCTCAAAGGTGGCCTGCAGACGGCCCATGCGCTGACGACCGTCAGCCCTTCCTATGCCGGGGAGATCCTGACGCCGGAATTCGGCATGGGGCTGGAAGGGGTCATCGCCAGCCGCGCCGCCAGCCTCCACGGAATCGTCAACGGCATCGACGACGGCATCTGGAACCCCGAAACCGATCCAATGATCGCCCGGACCTATGGGGCCTCGACGCTGAAGGACCGCGCCATCAATCGCAAGCAGGTGGTCGAACATTTCGGCCTGGACGACGATGACGGCCCGATTTTCTGCGTCGTCAGCCGGCTGACCTGGCAGAAGGGCATGGACCTGCTCGCCAGCATTTCCAGCGAGATCGTCGCCATGGGCGGCAAGCTCGCCATTCTCGGGGCCGGCGACGCCGCCCTCGAAGGCGCGCTCTTTGCCGCCGCCGGTCGCCATCGCGGCCGCGTCGGTGTTTCCGCCGGCTACAACGAAGCGATGTCGCATCTTATGCAGGCCGGTTGCGACGCCATCATCATTCCCTCCCGCTTCGAACCCTGTGGCCTCACGCAACTTTATGGTTTAAGATATGGCTGCGTGCCAATCGTTGCGCGTACGGGTGGTCTCAACGATACGATCATCGACGCCAACCATGCCGCGCTGCAGGCGAAGGTCGCAACCGGCATTCAATTTTCGCCCGTCACCGCCGAAGGACTACTGCAAGCCATCCGCCGCGCCATATACCTTTTCCAGGACCGAAAGGTCTGGACGCAGATGCAAAAGCAGGGCATGAAATCCGACGTATCCTGGGGTAAGAGCGCAGAACGCTACGCGGCTCTCTACTCCAGACTTGTCTCGAGAGGCGCTTAACCCGATGATTAAAACCGTTACCACCACCCCCTTTGCCGATCAGAAGCCTGGTACGTCAGGCCTTCGGAAGAAGGTTCCGGTATTCCAGCAACCGAACTACGCCGAGAACTTCATCCAGTCGATCTTCGATTCGCTCGAAGGCTATCACGGCAAGTGCCTGGTCATCGGCGGCGATGGCCGATACTACAATCGCGAAGTCATCCAGAAGGCCATCAAGATGGCCGCTGCCAACGGCTTCGGCAAGGTCATGGTCGGTAAGGGCGGCATCCTCTCGACGCCCGCGGCCTCACATATCATCCGCAAATACAAGGCGTTCGGCGGCATCATATTGTCGGCCAGCCACAATCCCGGCGGCCCGACCGAAGACTTCGGCATCAAGTACAACATCAGCAATGGCGGCCCAGCGCCGGAAAAGATCACCGACGCGATCTACGAGCGCTCCAAGGTCATCGATAGCTACAAGATCGCCGATTTCCCCGACATCAATCTCGATCGCATCGCACGTGAGGATGTCGGCGGCATGATCGTCTCGGTCATCGATCCGGTCGAGGACTATGCAGCCCTTATGGAAGAGCTGTTCGATTTCGGCGCCATCCGCAACCTCATCAGCCTCGGCTTCCGCCTCAACTTCGACGCGATGAGTGCTGTAACCGGCCCCTATGCCAAGGAAATCTTCGAAATCCGTCTCGGGGCGCCGGATGGCTCGGTACGCAATTTCCTGCCGCTGCCCGATTTCGGCGGCCATCACCCCGACCCGAACCTCGTCCATTGCAAAGAGCTCTATGACGAGATGATGGGAGACGATGCGCCCGATTTCGGCGCGGCATCGGACGGCGACGGCGACCGCAACCTGATCATCGGCAAGGGCATCTACGTCACGCCCTCGGACAGCCTGGCGATCCTTGCCGCCAACGCCAATCTTGCGCCTGGTTATTCGAGCGGGCTTACCGGCATCGCCCGTTCCATGCCGACCAGCGGCGCCGCCGACCGTGTCGCTGAAAAGCGCGGCATCGGCATGTATGAAACCCCGACCGGCTGGAAATTCTTCGGCAACCTGCTCGACGCCGGCATGGCGACGATCTGTGGCGAGGAAAGCTCCGGCACCGGCTCGAACCATGTCCGTGAAAAGGACGGCCTCTGGGCCGTGCTGCTCTGGCTCAACATCCTCGCAGTGCGCGGCGAAAGTGTCATCGACATCGTCACCCAGCATTGGGCGACCTATGGCCGCAACTATTATTCGCGCCACGACTACGAAGGCGTCGACACCGATGCCGCCAACGGCCTGATCGACGCGCTGCGCGAGAAGTTGCCGACGCTGCCCGGCACGAAATACGGCGATCTCACCGTTTCCGCCGCCGACGACTTCGCCTACCACGATCCGGTCGACAAGTCCGTCAGCCAGCATCAGGGCATCCGCATCCTGTTCGAGGGCGGCTCCCGCGTCGTCTTCCGCCTGTCCGGCACCGGCACGACGGGCGCGACCCTGCGCGTCTATATCGAGCGCTACGAGCCCGATTCGACCCGCCACAACATCGAGACGCAGGAAGCCCTGGCCGACCTGATCGACGCCGCCCAGGCGATCGCCGACATCAAGGGCCGCACCGGCCGTGACGCGCCGACGGTCATTACCTAACAACAAAACACCTTCTCCCCGCAAATGCGGGGAGAAGGTGGCCAGACGCTGCTGAACGAAGTGAGGCGGCGACTGGTCGGATGAGAGGCTTTCTCAAAATTCGCCACGACGGCAGAGTTTGCCGAAGGCTCCGCCCCTCACCCTAGCCCTCTCCCCGCCCTTCGATAAATTCAGGAGAGGGGGAAGGGAACGATCTCAAGCCATCCGGAGAGCCCGCGAGACATGTCAGAGCCCGCCACCCGCTCCCTTGGCGCCACCCTCACCGACGACGGCGTGGAATTCGCGGTCTGGTCCAAACATGCCGACAGGATCGAGCTCTGCCTGTTCGATGCCGAAGGCAAAAAGGAGATTGCGCGCCTGCCTCTGGCGCGTGAAGGCGAAGAGCATCGCCTGTTTGTGGAGGGCATCAAGGCCGGCGCGCGCTACGGCTTTCGCGCCCATGGCACCTATGATCCCGACCGGGGGCTGTGGTTCGATCCTTCCAAGCTGCTGGTCGATCCCTATGCCAAGGAGCTCGATCGGTCGTTTCACTACGATCCGCGTCTCGGCACATTCGGCGAGGATACGCAGGATCTCATGCCGAAGGCTATCGTCTCGCGCGATGTCGCGGTCAAGCCGGCCAAACCACTGTTTCAGCCGGGCGACCTGATCTACGAAATAGCCGTCAAGCCTTTCACCATGCTGCATCCGGACGTACCGGCGGAAAAGCGCGGCACGCTGGCTGCTCTCGCCCATCCCGCCGTCATCGCCCATTTGAAGCGCCTGCATGTCGACGCGGTCGAACTGATGCCGATCACCGCATGGATCGACGAACGGCATCTGCCGCCACTTGGCCTCACCAATGGCTGGGGCTACAATCCCGTCGCCTTCATGGCGCTCGACCCGCGTCTCGTGCCCGGCGGCGTGACGGAGCTGCGCGAGACGGTCGCCGCCCTTCATGCCGAGGGCATCGCCGTCATCCTCGATCTCGTTTTCAACCACACCGGTGAGAGCGACCGCTTGGGACCGACGCTGTCATTGCGCGGCCTCGACAACCCCACCTATTTCCGCCATCAGCCGGATCAGCCGGGCACGCTGGTCAACGACACCGGCACCGGCAATACCGTTGCCTGCGACCAGTCGGCAACGCGCCGGCTCATCATCGACAGCCTGCGCCATTTCGTGCTTCACGCCGGCATCGACGGCTTTCGCTTCGATCTCGCCACTGTCCTCGGCCGCACCTCCAAGGGCTTCGACCCCGAAAGCCTGACCCTGCGCTCCCTGTTTGCCGACGAGGTGCTTCAGGATCGCATCATGATCGCCGAGCCCTGGGATATCGGCCCCGGCGGCTACCAGCTCGGCAATTTTCCGGCCCCTTTCCTCGAATGGAACGACCGCGCCCGCGACGATCTGCGCTGCTTCTGGCGCGGTGACGGCGGCAAGATCGGCGACATCGCCACCATCCTTGCCGGTTCGTCCTCCGTCTTCGGCCGCGACGGCCGAACCCAGACGCGCAGCGTCAACTTCCTCGCCGCCCATGACGGTTTCACGCTGATGGACATCGTCTCCTACGAGCGCAAACACAATGAGGCGAACGGCGAGAACAACCGCGACGGCCACAACGAGAACCTCTCCTGGAACAATGGCGTCGAGGGCAAGACAGACGATACGGCCATTCTCAGCAAGCGCCGCACCGACATCGAGGCCATGCTCTCGATGCTCTTTGCCACGCGCGGCACGATCATGCTGACGGCTGGCGACGAAGGCGGCCGCACGCAGCGCGGCAACAACAATGCCTATTGCCAGGACAACGACATCACCTGGATGGACTGGGCAGCACTAGACGAAGAACTGATCGGCCACACTGCATGGCTCACCAGCCTCCGCCGCCGCTTCTCGGCCTTCAGCGACATGGAGTTTTTTAACGGCAAGGGTGACGTGTTCTGGTTTTCTGCCGAGGGCACCGCGATGACGGTGTCTGATTGGGAGCGGCCGGATGCCGGCTTGCTCGGCATGGCAATCGAGACCGAGGATCGCGACAGCAGCAGGAAGACGCGTCTCGCAGTGCTGCTCAACCGGGGATACGAGGAGCAACGCTTCAAGCTGCCAGCGTCGGGTGAAGGTGGCTGGTCGCTACTAACCCCGCAGGGGCCGACGGCAGTTCAGAACCAAATCACGGCGCCGGCGCGCTCCGTCAGCTTCCTCATCGAAAACTGATTTCCTTGCACTTTCCGGCCTTCTTCGCCAGAAAGAGCGAAGAAGCAGCAAAGACGGATGAGGACCCTATGCCCGGCGATATTTCGCTTGTTGAGATCATGAAGCGTGTTGGAACCGAACTCGGCGTCTCCGACTGGATCACGGTCGACCAGACAATGATCGACACCTTTGCCGACGCGACGCACGACCATCAGTTCATCCATGTCGATCCCGAGCGCGCCAAGGCGGAAACGCCCTATGGCGGCACGATCGCCCACGGCTTCCTGACGCTGTCGCTGCTCTCGGCCATGAACTATAGCGCCCTGCCCAAGATCCGCGAGGAGGTCATGGG
Organism: Rhizobium rhizogenes NBRC 13257; assembly: GCF_000696095.1. Lineage (GTDB taxonomy): Bacteria > Pseudomonadota > Alphaproteobacteria > Rhizobiales > Rhizobiaceae > Rhizobium > Rhizobium rhizogenes. The sequence continues at coordinate 371,359 of NZ_BAYX01000007.1, forward strand.
CATCAACTACGGCTTCGAAAAGATCCGCTTCATGTCGCCGGTCAAATGCGGCGCCCGCGTGCGCGGCCGTTTCGTGCTTGCCGAAACGCGGCTGCGCGGCGCCAACATGCTGATGCTGACCTATGAGGTCAGTGTCGAGATCGAGAACGAGCGCAAACCTGCGCTCACCGCGACCTGGACGACCCTCTCACAATTCGATCCGAAGGATCGGCCGGAAGCGGGCTAAAGCCCGGCATCCTCCGCAGCTTCGCCAAGCAGGCCGAAGGCGTAATCGGAAAAGGACCGCCAGACTTCGACGCGGAACGTCTCTTCGTCAAGCCGCAGCAACACGACTTCCACCTTGCCGAACAGCGTGCGCGAGCAGGCGCCGACGGGGAAAGCTGCGATCGACAGATCCTGCGGGCAACCGCCGGCAAGCGTTGCTTCCGCGCCGGGGCCGGAGACGATGATTGCGGTGTTGCGATGGGAGACATCGGTTGCCGAATGCAGCATGCCTGCGGACGCCGCGAGAGCGACAAGTTCGGTGCCGCTCTCATCGATCACAAGCCATTCGTCCGGGCCGAGCCAGAGGGCGTAACGCCCATGGCCGTGAGCCGACGTCTTCGGCTTGCGCGGGAGTTTCAGCCCGAGCACCTTGGAAAGACCGGCAATCGAATCATCAGGCGCGCGCAGCGCAATGCGGCTGGCGGGAACAGCCGGAGTCAGGCGAACGGTGCCGGAGCCGCCGTGGCGACCGGCGAGCGGCAGTTTACGGGTTGCGAGATCAACCATTGATCCGGCCTCCTTCCTTGTCAAAGAACACCAGATCCGTCACCTCGACGGCGATCGTCTTGTCGGGCATCGGCACGTAAAGCGTCTTGCCCATGCGCTCGCGGCCGCCGGCAACCAGCGCGAAGGCAATCGAGCGGCCGAGGTTTTCCGACCAATAGGCGGAGGTGACATGACCGAGCATGGTCATCGGCTTCTGCTCGTTCGGATCGGCAACGATCTGCGCGCCTTCCTCCAGCACCACCTTCGGATCGCGGGTGACGAGGCCGACCAACTGCTTGCGGCCTTCCTTCACCAGATCCGGCCGCTTCAGGCCGCGAATGCCGACGAAATCCGTCTTCTTCTTGGAGACAGCCCAGGAAAGCCCTGCGTCATCAGGCGTCACCGTGCCGTCCGTATCCTGGCCGACAATGATGTAGCCCTTTTCAGCGCGAAGAACGTGCATGGTCTCGGTGCCATAGGCGCAGGCGCCTAGCGGCTCGGCCCGTGCCCATACGGCTTCCAGAACCGACTGGCCGTAATCGGCCGGCACATTGATTTCGTAGCCGACTTCACCGGTAAACGAGACGCGGAACAGCCGGGCCGGCACGCCGCAGACCTTGCATTCGGCAACGCTCATATGCGGGAAGGCCTCATTGGAAAGATCCTGCCCCTCGACCAGCGGCTCGATGATCTCGCGCGCCTTCGGCCCCTGCACGGCGATGACAGCCCATTGCTCGGTGGTAGACGTCAGCCACACTTTCAGATGCGGGAATTCGGTCTGAAGATAGTCTTCCATATGATGCAGTACGCGCGGCGCTCCGCCGGTCGTGGTCGTCACATGGAAGCGGTCTTCGGCCAGGCGCCCGACGACACCGTCGTCATAAACGAAGCCATCCTCGCGTGTCATGATGCCATAGCGGCAACGGCCGGGCTTCAGCGTATCCCAGGCATTGGTATAGAGCAGATTCAAGAACTGAGCCGCATCCGGCCCGACCACCTCGATCTTGCCGAGCGTGGAAGCATCGAACACGCCGGCCACTTCGCGCGCCGTGCGGCACTCGCGATCGACAGCCTGATGCATGGTCTCGCCGGCGCGTGGATAGAACCATGCGCGCTTCCAGTTGCCGACATCCTCGAAGATCGCGCCATGCGCCTCTTCCCAGGCATGCAGCGGCGTCTTTCGCGCGGGGTCGAAGAAGGCTCCGCGCGAATGGCTGATCAGCGTACCGTAAGTAACCGGCGTATAGGGCGCGCGGAAGGTGGTGAGACCGACCTGCGGAATGTCCTTGCCAAGCATTTCGGCGGCAATCGCCAGACCGTGCATGTTGGAAAGCTTGCCCTGGTCGGAGGCCATGCCGTTGGTGGTGAAGCGCTTGATGTGCTCGATCGAATGCATACCCTCGCGCACGGCAAGGCGGATATCCTTGGCGCAGACATCGTGCTGGAAGTCGACGAAAGCCTTGGCATTGGTGTCCGGCCCCGCCCCTTCGGCAGCGCCGATCATGCCGCCGGTCCATTCGAAGGACTGTTCGGCCTGGATCGATATCTTGCCCTCGCCCTCGGCTCCGGTAGCCTTCGCCATCAGCTCGCCGGCGGCAAGTGATTCTTCGATTGCAGCCTGCAAGCCATCGGTGCCGTTGCAAGCGCCGACAGAGAGACAATCCTGAACATAGGTGCCCGGCAGGAAACGCTGCTTCTCGGCATCGAACTTCAGCTTGCCGCGCGACTGCGAGAACAGATGCACGGAAGGCGTCCAGCCGGAGGAGACGAGCAACGCATCGATGGCGATCTTGCGCGAGCCAGAGCCGCCATTGCGCGCCACCGTCATCGAGGAGACACGCAACTTGCCGGCGGTGTCGATGACGGCATAGTCGCTCAACACTTCGATGCCGAGCTGCTTTGCCTCGGCGGCAACCGCTTCGCCCGGCCGCACGCGGCTATCGACGATGACGGCGATGGAGACGCCGGCACGCTTCAGGTCGAAGGCAGCTTCATAGGCCGAATCATGCGCCGTGTAGACGCCGATCTTGGCACCGACCGCGACGCCGTAATGGTTGAGATAGGTGCGGGCGGCCGATGCCAGCATGATGCCCGGACGGTCGTTGTTTGGGAACACCATGTGACGTTCGATCGCGCCGGTCGCCAGGATGACGCGCTTGGCGCGCACCTGCCACAGACGCTCGCGCGGCAGATCACGGCCGGGCTTGGCAAGATGATCGGTGACGCGCTCGGCAAGGCCGAAGAAATTGTGGTTGTAATAGCCGAATGCCGTCGTGCGGGTCAGCACCTCGACATTGTCCATCGACTTGAGCTTGGCGATGACGCCCTGCGCCCAGACATAGCCCTCGGTACCGTCGATCTTGACGCTGGCATCGAAGCGCAGCGCACCGCCGGCTTCGGCCTGCTCGTCGCAGAGGATGACCTTGGCGCCGGCTTCGGCGGCGGCGAGCGCTGCCGAAAGACCGGCGACACCGGCGCCGACCACCAGCACATCGCAATGGGCGTAGCGGCTGGCATAATGATCCGGATCTTCTTCCGTCGGCGCAACGCCGAGACCGGCGGCGCGGCGGATGAGCGGCTCGTAAATATGCTTCCAGGCCGCCTTCGGCCACATGAAGGTCTTGTAGTAGAAGCCGGCGGCGAAGAAGGATGACAGCAGATTGTTGGCGCCGCCGACGTCGAAGGCAAGCGACGGCCAGCGGTTCTGCGACTGCGCCTTCATGCCATCGAAGACCTCCTGTACGCTGGCGCGCACGTTGGGCTGGCGGCGGGCGGCATCGCGGGAAATATCGAGCAGCGCATTCGGCTCTTCGGCACCAGCCGAGAGGATACCGCGCGGACGGTGATATTTGAACGAGCGGCCGACGAGGTGAACACCATTGGCAAGCAGCGCCGAGGCGACGGTGTCGCCCTCCAGCGCCGTGTAGCTTTTGCCGTCAAAGGTGAAGCGGGCGGTTCTGGCCGGCGTCAGACGACCCTTGCCCGCAATACGATTGGCGCCGCTCATTCCGCAGATCCCTCTTTTTGTGCCGTTTGTTCTTGTGCGTTTTTATCCTGCGCCACCGGCTCATTGGCCGTCGGCAGCAATGTCGAAAGATCCGGCTTCGGCTCGCCGGCCTTATAGGTGAGATAGAAGCGGTCGCTGACCGTATCGCGCGCCGCATTGAAGAAGCGGCCGCAGCCATGGATATGCCGCCAGCGCTCGAAGATCAGGCCCTTCGGATTGTCGCGCAGGAAGAAATATTGCTCGAATTCCTCGTCGGAAATCCCGGCAATGTTTTCCGGCCGCACGATATGCGCGTCGCCGGCATTGCGGAATTCCAGTTCCGAACGCTCTTCCTCGCAATAGGGGCAGTAAATCAGCAGCATCGTTTTCTACCTAATGTTAAAGCTCGGAACCGGAGATATTGGTGCCGGGAGGCTGGGCGCAGAGCTGACGCCCCATGGTAATGAAGGGCGTGATCCGCACCACAAGCTCCTCCAGCGATCCATAGGGCTTCAGCACGTCCGTCATCCCCAGATTGATCATGCTCATGCCGACTAGATCGGTGTCGAGCGCAAAGGCCCTCGTCGCAGGCGGCGTCTTCTCCGGCACGAAATAAACCGCCGGCTGGTTCAACACCTTGACGCAGGCGAGGATGCCGCTCTCGGCCATGAACGGCCAATCCGCTTCCGTCTTCGCTTTGTGAATCACCTGCGTACGCACGTCCTTCACGTCCGGAAAAAGGTCGCTCACCTCGGTCGCAGCAGTAGCTCCGAACGGAATCGAAACTCCGGCCACAGCAGCGAGCGCGAGCGCCATCATCAATGCGCCACGGCGGCAGCCGCCGCTTCGTCGATCAAGCGGCCGGTGCGGAAGCGATCCAGATTGAGCCCGGCATTGAACTTATGCGGCTCGTCGCGGGCGATCAGGTGCGCAAACAGGTTGGCCGAGCCCGGCGTCGCCTTGAAGCCGCCCGTGCCCCAGCCACAGTTCACATAGAGGCCCGGCACCGGCGTCTTCGACTGGATCGCCGAACGGTCCGGCGTGTTGTCGACGATACCGCCCCAGGAGCGCATCATCTTCACGCGCCGGAACATCGGGAACAGCTCGCAGATCGCATCCAGCGTATGGGTAATGATCTGCAGGCCGCCGGTCTGGCTGTAGGAATTATACTGGTCCGTGCCGGCGCCGATGACGAGCTCGCCCTTGTCGGACTGCGAGATATAGGCATGCACCGTGTTCGACATGACGACGCAGGGGAAGATCGGCTTCAGCGGTTCGGAAACCAGCGCCTGCAGCGGGCTCGATTGCAGCGGCACGCGCACGCCGGCCATCTGCATGACGACCGTCGTGTGGCCAGCCGCCGAAACACCGATCTTTTTCGCACCGATGAAACCACGGTTCGTATCGACGCCGGTGACGCGCCCATCCGGTCCGCGCTGAATGCCGGTGACTTCGCAATTCTGGATGATGTGCACGCCGCGATCGGACGCCGCGCGGGCAAAGCCCCAGGCGACCGCATCGTGACGCGCCGTGCCCCCGCGACGCTGCAAAGCCGCGCCGTTGATCGGATAGCGCGCGCTGCCGGAAATATCGAGCGGTGGACAAAAGGCCTTGGCCTGCTCCGGCGTCAGCCATTCATTGTCGATGCCGTAGAGACGGTTGGCATGGATATGCCGTTTGAAGGACTGTTGGTCATGCACATTATGCGACAGCATCATCACGCCGCGCGGCGAATACATGACGTTGTAATTGAGATCCTGAGACAGCCCTTCCCAGAGCTTCATCGAATGCTCATAGATGTGCATACTCTCTTCATAGAGATAGTTCGAGCGGATGATGGTCGTGTTGCGGCCGGTATTGCCGCCGCCAAGCCAGCCCTTTTCGATCACCGCGACATTGGTGATGCCGTGCTCCTTGGCGAGGTAATAGGCAGCACCCAGACCATGGCCGCCACCGCCGATGATGATGACGTCATACTCCTTGCGCGGCTCCGGCGAGGTCCATTGGGCCTCCCAGCCCTTGTGAGCCCGCATCGCTTCCCGTACCACGGCAAAAACCGAGTATTTACGCATTCGCCCTCAACTCCTTCAGGCAACAAGCCCGTTTGATCGGCCATACAAATCGCAAATCGAAAACCGACACAACGGCTCTTTTGCGACGCATTCAGCACCGGCTTTCGACACGGTTAAAAAGAATGCAAAGCCGGATGGTCAACATCTCGTTCATTCGCAGCCCTACTTACGCTGCAGATGGCAGATCTTCACCCGCCCGCCATGGCCATCCTTGCGCCAGACGCAGCCCTCTTTTCGTGGCTTGCGGTCGTAAATGTAGATTCTTGCCCGATGCTTGCTGTCGAACCTCTGGTTTGAAAAATCGTGGCCGCCGACGCGGACATTCTTGCCGAAACGAACTTCGCCGGCGGTGACTGGTGCAAGCGTTGCGGCCAGAATGGCGCAGATAAGCGCCAGCGTCGCAGACAGTCTTCCGGCAGGAAAAACGTTCGTGAATATCATGCTGCGATTCTCCTTTGACGCACGCCGGAACTACCGGGATCGGACAACCGCGGCAGCATATGGTAACAATGTGAAGCAGGATCTTCGCACAGGCGTGTCAGTCTCGCAAAATATGACGAGACATTCCTTATTCGATAGCCGCAGCAACGCGATTAAGGTATAGCGAGCCTGTCTCGCTTGGGGCAAATTGCTTTTTCCCCTGCTAATGCACGATCCGGCTAGACTTTGACAAAGCGATCTGATATCTCGCCTAACCAATCGCAAGGCTGCGGCTGCGCGAACGTTATTTTTTTGCCTCTTGGCGCTGCCGTCGCCTCAGGCATCAACCAAACTAAAGGAACGTGATTCTCGTGCAGGTACTTGTCCGCGATAACAATGTCGACCAGGCTCTCCGCGCTCTCAAGAAGAAGATGCAGCGCGAAGGTATTTTCCGCGAAATGAAGATGCGCGACTACTACGAAAAGCCGTCGCAGAAGCGTGCTCGTGAAAAGGCTGAAGCCGTTCGTCGCGTTCGCAAGCTGGCCCGCAAGCGTGCACAGCGCGAAGGTCTGGTCGCACGGTAATCGTCGTTTTTTCGACGTTTTCAGATGCATGTTAGGCGGGGGCGAATCGTTCGCCGCCGCCTTTTTGATTTATTCTCCGTGCAAATCGGATTAAATCAGAACAGCCTGATATGACGCATGGCGAAAGCGAACCCGATAATGGCAATTACGACGTCCGACCAGTTCCGCACTTCGAACCTCATCTCCTTTGTTTCGAAGCGCGCTGCTGCCCTGCCAGCTTTGGCGCTTCTCGCTGCGATCGGCCTTTCCGGCTGCCAGACAGCCTCCACCGATACGGTGATCCGTATCGACAAGGCGCAGGGCTCCTCGGAAAACATTGCCTCGCTGACCTCGGTCATCAACGCCAATCCGCAGGATCCGGAAGGCTATAACGTTCGCGGCACCGCCTATGGCCGTGGCGGCGATTTCAGTCGGGCGCTGGCGGACTTCAACCAGGCGATCCAGCTCAATCCGAAGTTCTATCAGGCCTATGCCAACCGCGCGCTCATCTACCGCAACATGGGCAAGCTGCCGGAGGCCGTCGCGGACTACAGTGCCGCGCTGCAGATCAACGGCAATTACGATGTCGCCTATATCGGCCGTGGCAACCTTTATCGCCAGTCCGGCCGCGACAATGATGCCTTCAACGATTATTCCAAGGCGATCAGCCTCGGCACGACGGACGGCCGCGCCTATAATGGCCGCGGCGTGATCTTGCAGAAGCGCAATCAGCAGGACAAGGCGATCGACGATTTCTCGAAGGCCATCTCGCTGTCGCCGAATTCGCCCGAGCCCTATAACAGCCGCGGCATCTCCTATCTCGCGCAGAAAGACGAAGACAACGCCTTCGCCGATTTCAACCACGCGATCGACCTCGACAACAAGGTTGCCGAATCCTGGGCCAACCAGGCTTTCGTCTACGAGCAGCGCGGCGACAAGGCCAAGGCCCGCCGTTCCTATCAGCACGCCGTCAACCTCGATCCGACCTACCAGCCGGCCAGGGACGGCCTGGCGCGTGTCGGCGCGGGCAGCTAAGATCGCGGCATATCATCGAAACAGTGGGCCGCCCGGCGATCATCCGCCCGGCGGCTTTTCTTTGCGCTGTCGAGCGCATAGTCTCGCGCCATCCCCCAACCGAACGAGACACACGACATGCCCTCTTCGCAGAAAATCATCGTGGTCGGCGCCGGCATCATCGGTGCATCCATCGCCTGGCATCTCCAGCGCAAGGGCGCTGATGTCACGGTGATTGCCAAAAAAGCCGGCGGCGAGGCGACACCAAATTCCTTTGCCTGGATCAACGCGAGCTGGGGCAATCCCGAATTCTATTACCGCTTCCGCCGCCGTTCGATGGCGGAATGGGCGCGGCTGGCGACCGACATTCCCGGCCTGCCGCTCTCCTGGTGCGGAGGGCTCTGCTGGGACATGCCGGAGGCCGAGCTGGAAGCCTATCTCGCGCAGCATCACGGCTGGGGTTATGACATACAGCCGGTCACCCGCGCGACGAGTGCGACCATCGAACCCAACCTCATCGATCCGCCCACCTTTGCCGTGCATGTCGCCGAAGAAGGCGCCGTCGAACCCGTCGCCGCTGCCAATCTTCTGCTGGAAGACGCCGCCCGCCATGGCGCGACGCTGTCATATGGCGCGGAGGTCAGCCGGCTTTTGCAGGAGAACGGCAAGATTACCGGTGTCGAGACAACAGATGGCGTACTACTTGCCGACCATGTCGTTCTCGCCGCCGGCGCCGATACTCGTCCGCTCGCCGCCGCAATCGGCATCGATGTACCGATCGAAACCCCGCCGGGCCTGATCGCGCATTCCCGCCCTCACTCTCGGCTGCTGAATGGCCTCGTCATGGCACCAGAACTGCATATGCGCCAGACGCAAGAAGGCCGGATCATCGCCGGCAGCGATTTCGGCGGCGGCGATCCCGGCGATGATCCGCGCAAGGCCGCCGAGGCGATTCTTGCCAAGGTCAGAGCCATGCTGCGCGGCGGCGAGCAACTCGAACTCGATTTTTACACGATCGGCTATCGCCCGAACCCGAAGGACGGCTTCCCGATCATCGGCGGCGTCGATAGGGTGCCGGGTCTCCATCTCGCGGTCCTGCATTCCGGCGTGACGCTGGCGCCGCTCGTCGGGCTGCTTGCGGCAGAGGAGATTGTCGGCGGACATCCGGACGCGCAGCTCGCTCCATTTCGCCTGTCGCGATTTGCGAAGGCGGGCGAATGAGCTGTGCGATGATCGACGTCAAATCCACGCGGCGTGCATCGAAAGCGTCCGGCGTCACTTACGATTTAGCGACGGTGACTTTTCGTATGTTGCAACAAAATTTACCGGGCCATAACATGACGCTTTCGAGAACATGCTGCTCGGACAAAAGCATTGGGGGCGCTCGGCATGATGACTGAAACCGCTATTTCCACCTTCGCAGACGCGCTCGAACCCTATGGTGGTCCGATCGGTTGATCGCGTTATGAAAAAGCTGCATTTCCCGAGGGCTTCGATTGGAGCTTATCTGATCGCCATAGCGATGGCGATTGCCTTGCCGATCCTTGCCTTCGTGGCACTCCTGCTGTTCCAGCTCGAAAATAACGAGCGCGACGTCTTGAAGCGCGACGCGGTTCAGGACGCGCAGGCGCTGGGACGTACCATCGACCGGCAATTGCAGGATATGGCGACAACCCTGCGGCTGCTCTCCTCCTCGCCGGAGTTGGAACATAACGATATCACCACCTTCTTCTACCGGACGGAGACGGTGCTGCGTACTGATTCGCTGTTCGTCCTGCTCTTCGAAAAGGACGGCCAGATGCGACTGAATACGCGATGGCCGCTCAGCAGGCCGCTTGGCAAGACCGGCAATATGGCCGCCCTGCAATCGGCGCTCAATTCGGGACGCATCGAGGCGTCCGATGTCTTCGTTGGATCCAACATCCACCGCTGGGTCTACAATGTCACCCTGCCGCTCGACCATTCGCCGGCCGGCGCCGCCCTGGCCATGACGCAAGACGCCAATGATCTCGCCAAGCTCGTGACGACGGATGCCCTTGCTCCTGGCTGGTCGGCCGCGGTCATCGACAGTTCCGGCCATATCGTCGCCGCCAGCGGGCCTGCCAATCTCTCTCCCGGCGATCCGTTCAACAAGGACATCCTGCCGAAACTGATCGCCTCAAGCGGTGTCTATCAGAACGAGGCGATCCTGCCGCACTCCTTGCTCGGCTATGCGCAAATCCCCGGCTGGTCCTGGAAAGCCGTCGTGTGGGGACCCGTCGCCTCTGCGCAGGCTTCGCTCATGAGCACCTGGCGCTTCCTGATCTACGGCGGCGTCACCCTGCTCCTGGGCGCGCTGATTGCCGTCTATGCCCTGGCCCGCCAAGTCCGCACCACCATACGCAGCATCGCCGACATGGCCGAACGCATGGGCCGCGGCGAGATCGTTTCGCCGGTCGAAACCAGCGTCATCGAGGCCAATCAGGTCGCCATCGCGCTGTCCAACGCCTCCTTCGATCGCAGCGAGACGGAGGACCGGCTGCATTTCGTCATGCACGAGCTCGTCCACCGCACCAAGAACCTTTTGGCGCTCGCCCAGGCGATGACCCGCCAGCTCGCCCGGCAGACCGACAGCGTCGATACCTTTCAACGCGCCGTCGCCGATCGGCTGGAGGGGCTTGCGCGTTCGATCGAAGTGCTGACCAGCGAACAATGGTCGGGCGTATCGCTGCGGCGGGTGATCGACATTCATCTCGCCACCTTCCTGCAGGCGCCGCAGCAGCTCGACATTAGCGGTCAGGATTTTGTCCTGAAGCCAGAAGCCGTGCAGAATCTCGGACTGGTCCTGCATGAGCTGGCAACGAACTCGGTAAAGTACGGCGCGCTTTCCGCGCCCGAGGGCAAGATCGCTATCGAGTGGACGAATGTCGACGGCGATATCGGACCGATGATCCAGTTCACTTGGACGGAAAGCGGCGGCCCGCGCGTCAAGAAGCCAACCCTCACCGGCTTCGGCACCACCGTCACAAAGGCCCATGCGGCATCGGCCTTTGGTGGCAACGTCGAGATCGACTTCCGGCCAGAAGGCCTCGTCTGGGTGCTGAATGCCCTACGCAGCACCATGGAGCGTGAACGCGAGCGGACGTGAGGCGAGCGACTACGACATGGACCTCCATATCGACAGTCTCCGGAAATAACCGTCAAAGCAAGCACACCTTTCCTCTCCCCTAGATTGGAGAAGGCAGGCGATTTCTACTCGTTCATCGCCTTGACGATCTCTTCCGTCACCTTCTTGGCGTCGCCGAGCAGCATCATCGTGCCGTCCTTGTAGAACAGCGTGTTGTCGATGCCGGCATAGCCGGAGCCGAGCGAGCGCTTGACGAAGAGGCAGGTCTTGGCCTTGTCGACATCGAGGATCGGCATACCATAGATCGGCGAGGTCTTGTCGTCGCGCGCAGCCGGATTGGTGACGTCGTTGGCGCCGATGACATAGGCGACGTCGGCCTGGGCGAGTTCCGAATTGATGTCCTCGAGCTCGAACACCTCGTCATAGGGAACATTGGCCTCGGCAAGCAGCACGTTCATATGGCCGGGCATGCGGCCGGCGACCGGATGGATGGCATATTTCACGTCGACACCATGCGCCTTCAGGCGATCCGCCATCTCGCGTAACGCGTGCTGGGCCTGCGCCACCGCCATGCCGTAACCCGGCACGATGATGACCTTCGAGGCATTCGCCATCAGATAGGCGGCATCCTCTGCCGAGCCGAGCTTGACTGTCTTGTCGCTATTGTCAGTGCCTCCAGCAGACGCCTCACCGCCAAAACCGCCGAGAATGACAGAGACGAAGGAGCGGTTCATGCCCTTGCACATGATATAGGACAGGATCGCGCCCGAGGAGCCGACCAACGCGCCGGTGATGATCAGCGCCAGATTGCCGAGCGTAAAGCCGATGCCGGCAGCCGCCCAGCCGGAATAGGAGTTCAGCATCGACACGACGACTGGCATGTCGGCGCCGCCGATCGGCACGATCAGCAGCACGCCAAGCGCCAGCGCGAGGACGACGATCGCCCAGAAATCGAAATGGCTCTCACTGATCGCCAGGCCCACCATGAAGAACAGGATCAGTGCCAGCAGGGCCGCATTGATAAGATGACGATAGGGCAGCAGGATCGGCTTGCCGGACATGCGGCCATCGAGCTTCAGGAAGGCGATGATCGAACCGGTGAAGGTCAGCGCGCCGATTGCGACGCCGATCGCCATTTCGATGCGTGCCTCGGTATGGATCGAACCGATATTGCCGATGCCGAAGGAAGACGGCGTATAAAGCGCAGAAGCCGCAACCAGTACGGCCGCAAGACCGACCAGCGAATGGAAGCCGGCCACGAGCTGCGGCATCGAGGTCATCGGGATGACACGGGCGATATAGGCCCCCGCCCCGCCGCCGATGGCAAGACCCAGAACGATCAGCACCAAGCCACCGAAGGACGGCGTCGCCAGCACCAGCGTCGTGGCAATGGCGATGCCCATGCCGACCATGCCGTAGAGATTGCCGCGGCGGCTGGTGGCCGGATGCGACAGGCCGCGCAGCGCCAGAATGAACAGCACGCCAGAAACGAGATAGAGGAAGGCCGCGATATTGCTCAGCATGCCGCTCTCACTTGTCTTTCTTCTTGTACATCGCCAGCATGCGCTGGGTGACAAGAAAGCCGCCGACGATATTGACTGAAACCAGCACCAGCGCCACGAAGCCGAAGCCCGTAGCAAGCCCGCTCGCGGAAATGCCGACCGCCAGAAGGGCGCCGACGACGATGACCGAGGAGATGGCGTTCGTCACCGCCATCAGCGGCGTATGCAGAGCCGGCGTCACCGACCAGACCACATAATAGCCGACGAAGATCGCAAGCACGAAGATCGCAAGCTGGAAGACGAAGGGATCGATCGCGCCGCCGGATACGGCGCTGACGGCCTCCGGGGCCTGCGCAGCGGCAGTCCTGACCGCAGTAACGGCGTCATTCAGCTGTTGGAGCGCCTGATCCATTGCTTGGCTGGCCATTTAGACATCTCCCTTGTTGACGGTCGGCTGATCCGGGTCGACGAAGTTTGGGTGCACGACTTCGCCGCCATCGGTCAGCATCGTCGCCTTGATCAACTCGTCGGCGCGGTTGAGTCCGAGACTCTTCGTATCCTTGTCGACCATCGTCTCCAGGAAGGTGACGAGGTTCTTGGCGTAGAGAGCGGACGCGCTCGCCGCAACGCGACCGGCCATATTGGGATAGCCGACCACCTTGACGCCTTCGACATCGGCGACAGTCCCGAACTCGGCGCCTTCGATATTGCCGCCGCGCTCGACGGCAAGGTCGACGGCGACCGCACCGGGCCGCATCGCCTTCAGCATCTCGCGGCTGACGAGCCGTGGCGCCGGGCGGCCGGGGATGAGGGCCGTCGTGATGACGATATCCTGCTTGGAAATATGTTCGGCAACGAGGGCCGCCTGTTTGGCCTGATAGGCCTGTGACATTTCCTTGGCGTAGCCGCCGGCGGTCTCCGCCGCCTTGAACTCCTCGTCCTCGACGGCGATGAATTTCGCGCCGAGCGAGGCGACCTGTTCCTTGGCCGCCGGACGAACGTCCGTCGCCGACACCTGCGCGCCGAGCCGTCGTGCCGTCGCGATCGCCTGCAGGCCGGCAACGCCCGCACCCATGACGAAGACCTTCGCCGCCGGCACCGTGCCCGCCGCCGTCATCATCATCGGCAGCGCGCGGTCATAGACCGCAGCCGCCTCGATCACCGCCTGATAGCCGGCAAGGTTCGCCTGTGACGACAGAACGTCCATCGACTGCGCGCGGGTAATGCGCGGCATCAGCTCCATGGCAAAGCTCGTCAGCCCTGCCTTCGCCATCTCGACCAGCGCGGCTTCGTTGCCATAAGGATCCATGATGGCGATGACGATCGCGCCGCGCTTGTAGCCGCTGATCTCCTTGGGTGTCGGCCGCCTGACCTTGAGGATGACGTCGGCCCGCTTGGCATCCTTGGCCGCCCCGATGCGCGCGCCGATAGCCTCGTATTCGCTATCCGGAATGCGCGACAAGGCGCCGGCGCCCGCTTCCACCACGACATCGAAGCCGAGGCTTTTCATCTTCTTCACCGTTTCGATGGATGCCGCAACACGCGTCTCATCCCCTACGGTCTCCTTGGCGACAAAAACCAGATTGCCCAACGACACCACCTCGCATCAAACGACAGCCCTGCTGGAGACAGCAGCACAACAGCCTGCGAAATCAGGCCAAGATCTCAGGGAAAGCGCGGGCCGAATGGCCCAGCGTCGTTCAGCGCGCGAGAAAGGCGCCTACGATCGAAAGAACGACGAAAATGAGAAACCCGCCGAACAGGCCAGCGTGACCGAAGAAACCCGCTGTCATCGCGATCAACAGCGCGGCGATGATCGCCGATCCAACCCTGGCGACCAAAAGGAACCCGTTATAGGTTTTCTCGTGCTCCTTGTAATCCATCGGAGCACCGGTTTCGATCGGTCCGGTATGATGTTCGGCCATGCAAAAGTCTCCCCTCAATCCGCTCCCCGACAAAGCTTGCAACAGCTGCCGGCTGGAGTTCGCCCTCGAAAGCTGCGGTATCTCTTGATAGGGCACCGCAGCCAGATTTCCTCTACCGAGGCGTTACACAAAGCGAGAAAAAATGCAATGCACGAGAACGTCGCAGAGGAGCGATTGGAAACCGATCGCAGTACTCCCGGCAGCCTTAGGCCAGGATATCCTGGCGCAGGGCCGGCCGATTGCGGTCGAGACCGTCTATCATCTCGCCGACCCGCGCCAGCGACACCGGCATGGAAAACACATAGCCCTGGATCACGTCGGCCAGGCCGCGCTCGTTGATGAGTGCCAATTGTTCCGGCGTCTCGACGCCTTCGACGACGATTTTCAGACCCAGAGCCCGGGAGAGATCGGCGATGCCGCACAGGAGCTTGAAACGGCGGCTGTCGCCGGTGATCTCGTGCACGAAGGAGCGATCGATCTTGACGATATCCACCGGCAGTGAATCGAGATAGCTGAGACTGGAAAAACCGGTCCCGAAATCATCGATGGCAATGGTGATACCCTTGGCCCTGAGATCGGCGAGAATGGAGCGAACGGTGGCAATCTCGTCCATCAGGCAGCTTTCGGTCACCTCCAGATGCAGGCGTGACGGCTCCAACCCCGATGCCTCCAGCGCTTCCGTCACGACAGCGACAATGTCATTGCCGCGCAGATCCTGCGCCGAGAGATTGACCGAGACTGAGAGAGATCGAGGCCAGCCGGCACAATCCCGGCAGGCCCGGTTGAGCATGAAGCGGGTGATGCCGGAAACGATCCCCATCTCCTCGGCAATCTGTACGAAGACATTGGGCGGGATCGACCCTTTTTCCGGATGAACCCAACGCGCCAGCGCTTCGCAGCAATCGATGTGGCCGCCGTCCGGCGTGAACATCGGCTGATAGACCGCATGCAGCTTGCCGGCCTCGATCGCCTCACGCAGATCGGTCTTCAGCTTTTGCCGCTCGATGTAGCGAGCATCCATTTCCTCTTCGAAAGCGGAGCAGCCGCCCTTCGTCCGCAACTTGGTGTCGAACAGCGCCAGATCGGCCTTGATCTGCCATTCTTCCGGACGGAACTCGCTGCTCGACATGGTCACGTAGCCGCCGCTGAAGGAGATACGAAGGCTATGATCATCCACCTCGTAGGTGCCTGCCATCGCGGCATGCAGCGCGGATATGCGCCCATCCAGATCCTCGACGCCGTCATCGTTCGGGAAGAACAGCACGAACTGGTCCCCGACCAGGCGCGCGCAAAGCGCCCTATCGCCCGCCGTCTCCCTCAGCCGCGCGGCGATAGCGACCAGCAGCCGGTCGCCGGTCACATGCCCCTTGAAATCATTGACGTGCTTGAAATCGTCGACATCGAGAACCAGAAAGCCGATCCGGCCGTCGCCAACATGCGCGGCCAGCTTCTCCTTCGTCAATTCGGCGAAGTATTCGCGGTTCGGCAGGCCGGTCAGCGGATCGAAGCGCACCATATGCAGGATCTTGCGCTCGGCCCGGATACGCGCCGTGACGTCCTCGAAGATCAGGATGACGATGCCATCGGCGCGACGGCTCGCCGAAAACTCGAGAAACAGGTCTTCGCCGAGCTCAATCAGCGTGCGCGACAGCGAGCCGTCGACAAGCTGCTCGATCTGTTGCTGGATCAACCCCGGAAGAGAACCGTCGATGGAGGCATGGCGTACACCATAACGCAACACGACGTCGAAATCGCAATCCCTGAGCTGCTCGGGATTCGTCAGATTCAGAAGTTCGCAAGCCTTTCGATTGACCACCAGGATGCGGTTGTCGGCATCCAGCATGAACAGGCCATGCGTCATATTGTTGAGTGCCGTGTCGAACCGATCAGCGATCAGCGATATCTCGCGCGACACTATGACGTTCTTGTAGAGAAACTCACGCAGGTTGCTCGCCATCGAACGCGTCGTCAGTCCGAAAGGCACCAGCATGATGGAAACGATTGCCATATAAGGCTGCCCCGACATCAGGCAGGCGACGATGATCGGCAGGCAGCACGCCATGGTCTGCAGGTCGATCGCCTTCTGAGAACCATAGTTGCGGCCAAGGATCGATACCATCGATCCCATGGTCACCGCGATGCAGATGAATTCCGCCAGCGGATTCTGGACGATCAGGATAGCATAACCGCTGGCAACACCGAGGATCAGCGTCGCCGCCGTCGCGCCGAGCACATAGCGCGTTTCCCAGCGCGCGATATCGGCGCGCGAAAGGACGCTCTTCTCGAGCGCGTCAAATTGCCGGAACGAATGGATGCGGAAAGCGAAGACGATGGCTAAGACAAGGCAAAAACCAAGATAGATGCCAGCGCCCGTACTCAGGAAGACAATGCCATAGGCGAGGATATGAACAAATACCCCCGTAAGCAATGTGCCACGGTTTCCGAAAAGCGAACTGACGAACGACAAATAAACATCCGTCGGCACGATGTTCGGGTTTTGAGGCTTCATTCAGAGCTCCCCTGATGCGGCGCGAACTCTAGTTGAAACGTTTTAAAATTTGATTGCCCAGATCGCGCATATTTGGATGGATTTTCCAATCACACGATAATTGATATCGATTTTTAGTGATATTTTGCACCACATTCGAGCAATAAATGAAACCATGCTCTACTTGGATTATAGTTTCTTCGTCATGAGGCGCTAAAATAGAAAACAGCGATCAGCAAAGCATCTTCGGTCAAATCTTGCCCGCCCGCTGCTGAATCATCATGAAAGTATCGAAAGTGTATTCGGAAAGCTGCATCCAGAGATAGGCATCTTTCTTGTAAGCAACCTGATCCTCATAGATCCGCTTGAAATAATCATTCGATTTCGAAAGGTCAGCATAAATGCCGGTGGCCGCCTGGAAGCAGGCTTCGAGAATTTCCTGGCTGAAGGGGCGCAGTGTCACGCCCTGCTGGACGATATCCTTCAGTGCCTGTGGATTTTTAACGTCATATTTGGCCAGCATGTTGGTGTTGGCAAAGGCACAGGCATCCGCGAGGATCGCCTGATAGTTTTTCGGCAGCCCGTTCCATTTTTCCAGATTGAAGAAGGCATGCACGACGGCACCGCCTTCCCACCAGCCGGGATAGTAGTAATATTTGGCGATCTTCTGAAAGCCGAGTTTCAGGTCGTCATAGGGACCGACCCACTCCGCGGCATCGAGCGTGCCCTTGTCGAGCGCGTCGTAGATGTCGCTGACGGGGACGTCCTGTTGCGGCACGACGCCGATCTTCTCGATCACCTTGCCGGCCAGGCCGGCGATACGCATCTTCAGGCCCTTGAGGTCATCCAGCGTATTGATTTCCTTACGGAACCAGCCGCCCATCTGCACGCCGGTATTACCGGCGGGCAGGCCAAGAATGCCCTGCGTGGCATAGAATTCGTTCATCAGCTTGTTGCCGTCGCCCTGGTAGAACCAGGCATTGGTGAGCCGGGCATTGAGGCCGAAGGGCAGCGCCGTGCCGATGGCGTAGGTCGGGTCCTTGTTCCAGAAATAATAGGAGCAGGTATGCGCCGCCTCGACGGTGCCGGCGCTCACGGCATCGGCCACCTGCGGGCCGGGAACGATCGCTCCGGCCTCATAGGTCTGAATGACGAAATTGCCGTTGGTCGCGTCCGAAACATGCTGCGCGATATCCTCCGCGCCGCCATAGATCGTATCCAGGCTCTTCGGAAACGACGACGTCATCCGCCAGGTGATCTTGGGATATTCCTGGGCGATGGCAGGACTGGCAAGCGCTGAGGCGGCGGCACCCGCACCGACTGCTCCGGCCCGTTTGATGAACGAACGGCGATCCATTATAACCTCTCACACGGATGGCATTGCGGGAGATACATTCTCCCGATCATGGCGCAAGCGTTGGAGCTTAACCATGCCGCGTATTGTCTTTCAAGTTTGCTTTTGCACTGCATTATGGCGATTCCTGTACATCGTCACGACAAAGGGAAACAAAGCCCAGCCGCGACCGTCCCGCGTTGCCGAATGCCTGCTCTTCGCGTAGATTTCTCGGCAAGTTG
The DNA here is from genome assembly GCF_000696095.1 of Rhizobium rhizogenes NBRC 13257. Taxonomy (GTDB): domain Bacteria; phylum Pseudomonadota; class Alphaproteobacteria; order Rhizobiales; family Rhizobiaceae; genus Rhizobium; species Rhizobium rhizogenes. Next base: position 389,760 of record NZ_BAYX01000007.1, read on the forward strand.
GCCCATCGCGGCATCGACACCATATTCATTCGGGGTCTCGACCAGGCCCGGCAGTTTTGCATGTTTCCGGAGCCTCGCATGTCCAGACCGATCATAGCCATTCCCGCCGACATCCGCGAATTCGACGGCGCAACCTGGCATGCGGTGCAGCAGCAATATGTCCGCGCCGCCGTCAAAGCCTCCGGCCTGATGGCACTGATCGTCCCGGCAATGGAAGACGGCAACGATATCGACGCCATTCTCGACCGCGTCGACGGGCTGTTGGTGTCCGGCTCGGCCACCAACGTGCATCCTTCGCTCTATGGCAGAGAAGCCCATGAGAGCGACGGCCCCTTCGACCCGGCCCGCGACGCCACATCCTTGCCGCTCATCCGCCGCGCCATCGAGCGTGCCATTCCCATGCTCGCCATCTGCCGCGGCATTCAGGAACTGAACGTCACACTCGGCGGCACGCTTGCCAGCGAAATCCAAGAGCAACCAGGCATCTGGGACCATCGCAAGCCACAAGATGTCGACCGCGACACGATGTATTCGATCCGCCAGAGCGTTTTCGTCAAGGAAGGCTCCTGCATTGCCGCCGTCGTCGGCCCCGGCGAGGTGCGCGTCAACTCGCTGCATCGTCAGGCAATCGCCGACACGGCACCACGGCTGCAGGTGGAAGCCATCGCCGAAGACGGCACGATCGAGGCCGTCTCCGTCATCGACGCCAAGGCTTTCGCCGTCGGCGTGCAATGGCATCCGGAATATTGGGCGGAAACGGACTCCCCGTCGCGCAAGCTGTTTGTCGCCTTCGGCGATGCCGTGCGTAATTATGCGGCGGCCAAGGAACAGCCGATCGCCGCTCCTCGCCGCCAATCTGCACTCTGATCAGCCCTTTGGCTTGACCGGGGTTTCGGGCACCGGCGTCAGCACCGCACCCTTGCCGAACCACTCGATGATGTTGTCCGCAACGAGATCGGCCATGGCATTGCGCGTCGGCACCGAAGCGGACGCCACATGCGGCAGCAGCGAAACGTTCGGCAGGGAGAGATAACCCGCTGGAACATTCGGCTCATCATAGAAGACATCGAGGCCGGCAGCCCCGAGCGTGCCGTTTCCAAGAGCGGCGATTAGCGCGTCGTCATCCACCGACCAGCCGCGCCCGACATTGATGAACACGCCCTGCGGCCCAAGCGCTGACAGGATCTCGGCGTCGATGACCTTATGTGTCTCCGCCGTCTTCGGCACGATGCTGATCAGCGTATCCACGGCCTCCGCCATCGCCTTCAGCGACGGATAATAATCATAGGTCAGTTCCGTGCGCGGCGTGCGGGTATGATAGCCGATCTTCACCTTGAACGGCTCCAGCCGCTTGGCTATCTCCTGACCGATGCGACCAAGGCCATAAATACCGACGCGCCGCCCCTTCAACGAGAAAGGCGAAAGCGGGAAAGGCCCCTCATTCGCCCAGCGGCCCTGCCGCAGCCAAGTTTCCGCCTGCGGAAACTGGCGCAGCGTGTTCAAAAGCAGCGCGATCGCCGTATCGGCCACTTCGTCGTTCAGCACATCAGGCGTATTGGTGACGACGACGCCCTTCGCTGCCGCATGATTGACATCGATACCGTCATAACCGACGCCGAAATTGGCGATGACCTCGATATTCGGAAAAGCGTCGATCCAGGCCGCGTTGAAACCACCGGCGACAGCAACACCACGCACGCGCGCCGCAGTCCCGACATCGACCTGGGGGCTGTCGCTACGATCGGCGGCGATAACATCAAAATGCCCGCCAAGCCTTTCGAGGACACGCGGATGTATCTTCCCCGGAACGAGGATGGCGGTGCGGTTATCGGACATGGATCTTTCCTCTTGAATATGTCGTGCGGCGCTATTGGCGGGCCTGATAGGGAGATGTCGACTGGCGAATACGCATTTCCGGCTTGATAAGATGGATACCATCCGGCTCATGGCTGCCTGCCAGCCTATCCAAAAGCGCGCGTGCTGCAAGCCTACCGACTTCCGCCTGGCCGTTCCACACCGTCGTCAGCGCCGGCGTGGCGATCGCCGCCTCCTCCAGATCGTCATAGCCGGTGACCGAAATATCCTTACCCGGCACAAGGCCGGCGCGAGAAATGCCGTTCATCAGACCAATGGCGACGAGATCGTTCCAGCAGACGGCCGCCGTCGGCTTCTGCGGCAATGACAGGAGATGCACCGCCGCCTCGAAACCGCCCTGCTTGGAACGGGCGCCGGGAATGCGCAGATCCGGATCGACCTCGATACCCGCCTTGCGCAAAGCATTGACATAACCCTGGTAACGATCACGGCCAGTCGAGGTCTGGTCGGTGCCGCCGATCATCGCGATAGTGCGATGGCCGAGGCTGATCAGGTGATTGGTGGCAAGCGAAATGCCGTAGCTGTCGTCGCCGCGAAAGGTCGGCAGATCCAGCCCCTCCATCGAACGGGCGACGAGGATGGCCGGCATGCCGTTCTCCTCCGCCAGATCGAAATCCTCCGCCGGCGTGCCGATCGCCGGTGACATGATGATGCCATCGCCGCCAAGCTGCAGCAGGGTTTCGACGAATGTTCGCTGCTTCTCGACCGAATCGTAATGGTTGGAAAGAATGAACGTATGACGGCTGCGATCGAGCTCGCTTTCGATCGCCTTGAGGATTTCGCCGTAGAACGGGTTCATGATGTCGTGGACGACGACGCCGATGATTCCGGATCGTGAAGTCCTGAGACTGGCCGCGCGGCGGTTGTAGATGTAGCCAAGCGCCCGCGCCTGATCCTTGATCTTCTCACGCGTGTTGACCGCCACCAGCGGACTGTCGCGTAAGGCCAGGGATACGGTTGCCGTTGAAATACCCAGCGATTCCGCAATGGTAGACAATTTTATCTTTTGCGCCATGCGCTCCCCTCCCCGTGAAACGCAGCCGAATAAGCCATTCCGTCGTTTTACGATTCCGGAATTTAAAAACTTTAATTAAAAGCTTTAATCGGCCTGCGCAACTCGAATCCTCGGGAATTCTTAAAATTCCTCAGCATCCTCGTCGTGGTCGCCGATATGAAGGTTGCCCTCGATCGCCTTCAGCAGCCGCACCAGCGAACGGACGTCCTTTTCCGAAAAGCCGCGCGTGGCGAGTTCGTCGCAGGCAGCAGCGGAGCTTTCGATCTCGCTGACGCTGTTGCGGCCCGCTTCGGTGAGATAGACCTTGGTCAACCGCGCATCCTCGGCATCCGGCCGGCGCTCGAGGAAGCCCTGCGCTTCCATGCGGCCGATCGTGCGGGTCATGGTCGGCGCCTTGACGCCAAGCTTCTGCGCCAGCGTTCCCGCCGGTAGACCGTCACTGGCCGCAAGCGCGAGGATAACGCCATCCTGGCCCGCGTAGAGGCCACTGGCCGTCAGGTTGCGCGTCAGAACCGTTCGCATGGACCGCGCCGCCTGCGTCAACGCCGGCGACAGATCAGCGAGCGTGTACTCGCTGTGATCCTTCTTTTTACCCGACTTACTTTTCTTGCCGTCCTTGTGCTTCTTACCCATTGTGATTCCGTTGCTCTTTCCGCCACTGCATCATCACGTTATGACATTGCCTAGGTTATTGACATAAACAAGAGGCACACCTGCAGATGGCACAGCCTTTGCCACGTTTCGATGACAATGATAGGACGCTGGCGCCCGCAGACAGAGCAAACTGGATCGCCGTCCTGCCACTTGGCGCCCATGAGCAACATGGCCCGCATCTGCCGTTCGACACCGATACGCTGATCGCGGAAGGCATCGTTTCCCATTTGAAGGCCGCCCTGCCCGCCGATTTGCCCGTCACATTCTTACCCGTGGAGCCGGTCGGCTATTCCATCGAGCACATGGATGTCGTCGGCACAAAGACGCTCGACTTCGATGAAGCCGTCAACCGCTGGCTCGGCATTGCCGAGGCCATGCATCATCTCGGCATCCGAAAATTCGTCATGCTGAACGCCCATGGCGGCAACTCGCCCCTGCTGACCATCGTCGCGACCGAGGCGCGCATCCGCTTCGACATGCTGGCGGTGGCGACCAGCTGGACACGCTTCGGCGTGCCGGAGGACCTGATCGCGCCGGAGGATAAGGCCATCGACATCCACGGCGGCGACATCGAGACATCGGTGATGCTAGCGCTCCATCCGGAAATGGTCGACGTGAGCAAGGCCACTGATTTCCCCTCCCGGCAGTCCGACTACACGCAGCGCTTCAAGCATCTGCGGGCCTATGGGCCGCATGCATTCGGCTGGAAGATGTCGGATCTGAGCGCTGAGGGCGTGGCCGGCAATGCAGGCGCCGCAACGGCGGAAAAGGGCAAGCGGCTGATTGCGCATGCGGTAAAGGGGCTGGTGGAGCTTTTGCAAGATGTCGATGCGTTTGATGCTGAGGCACTGACGTAAACCTCAACGGATCCGCGATCCCAAGCCTAATGTGATCTTATAACATACAAAAGCCTTTGAACTGACGCGTTCAACTCCTTATATGGAACCCGATCATTTTCCGCCCCCTTGGGGGAAATCCCATATTTCGAGGCTCCCATGACCGAAACAGCCACGCAAAAGCCCATTCCCGTCACCGTTCTCACCGGCTATCTCGGTGCCGGCAAGACGACTCTGCTGAACCGCATTCTCTCGGAAAACCACGGCAAGAAATACGCCGTCATCGTCAATGAATTCGGCGAGATCGGCATCGACAACGACCTGATCGTCGAGTCGGACGAAGAAATCTACGAGATGAACAATGGCTGCGTCTGCTGCACCGTGCGCGGCGACCTCATCCGCGTCGTCGAAGGCCTGATGCGCCGCCCCGGCCGTTTCGACGGCATCATCGTCGAGACCACCGGCCTTGCCGATCCGGTTCCGGTTGCCCAGACCTTCTTCATGGACGACGACGTCCGCGCCAAGACCGAGCTCGATGCCGTCGTTGCGCTCGTCGACGCCAAGCATCTGCCGCTGCGCCTGAAGGACAGCCGCGAGGCCGAAGACCAGATCGCCTTTGCCGACGTCGTCGTCATCAACAAGTCCGATCTCGTGTCGTCGGAAGAACTGGCGCAGATCGAGGACATCGTCCGCGCCATCAACCCGGCCGCACGCGTCTACAAGACCACCCGCTCCGGCGTCGATCTCGCCCGCGTGCTGAACCAGGGCGCCTTCAACCTCGAGCGCGCGCTGGAAAACGATCCGCACTTCCTTGATCACGGCCCTGACGATCATGTCTGCGGCCCGGATTGCGGTCATGACCATCACGACCATGATCACCATCATCATGATCATGACCACCACGATCATCATCACCATGATCACGATCATGGCCACCACCACGCCCCCTCGCCCATCCATGACGTGACGGTGCAGTCGGTATCGCTGCGCGGCGGCGAGATGAACCCGGATCGTTTCTTCCCGTGGATCCAGAAGGTCACGCAGACCGATGGCCCGAAGATCCTTCGCCTGAAGGGCATCATCGCCTTCAAGGGCGATCCCGAGCGCTATGTCGTCCAGGGCGTGCACATGATCATCGAAGGCGACCATCAGCGTGCCTGGAAAGACGGCGAAAAGCATGAGAGCCGCCTGGTCTTCATCGGCCGCGAGCTCGACCGCGAAAAGCTGGAAAAGAGCTTCAAGGCCTGCGAGGCAGCCGCCTGATGCCGACTGTCGCTCCGCTTGATATCGACGGCCACGTTCTGGCCGTCGAATTTTTAGGGGATACCCCCATCTTCGCCAGCGCCGCCGGCACGATCCACCGGCTGGAAGGCGGGGAAAAGGTAAGCGAAGCCCATCAGGGCATGCTCGCCTGTATCCGCGATCCCCATAGCGACAGCCTGATCTCCGGCGGTGAAGACGGCAAGGTTCTGCGGATCGCAGCCGATGGCGGCGTGACCGTGCTTGCCGAAGCGCCGCGCAAATGGATCACCCAGCTTGCCGCCGGCCCGCAAGGCGCGGTCGCCTATGCCTATGGGAAAAGCAGCTTCGTGCGGCTGGCCGACGGCTCGACCAAGGAATTCACCGAGGAGCGCACCGTCGAAGGCCTCGCCTTCGCGCCCAAGGGGCTGCGCATCGCCGCGGCCCGCTACAACGGCGTATCCCTGCACTGGGTCGGCATGAGCGCGCAGCCGATCAATCTGGAGTGGAAGGGCGCCCATACCGGCGTCACCTTCTCGCCGGACGGCCAGTTCGTCGTCACCACCATGCAGGAAAACGCCCTGCACGGCTGGAAGCTGGACAGCAAGCCGGGTGGCGAAGCGCGGCACATGCGAATGACCGGTTATCCCGCCAAGGTGAAGTCGCTGTCCTGGTCCGCCAAGGGCAAGTGGCTCGCCTCCTCCGGCGCCCCGGCGGCGATCGTCTGGCCCTTCCAGAGCAAGGACGGCCCGATGGGCAAGGCGCCACAGGAACTCGGCACCCGCGCCAACATCATGGCGACCTCAGTCAAGTTCCATCCGGTGGAAGACATCCTGGCGATCGGCTTCATCGACGGCATGATCCTGGCGGTGCGTATCGGCGACGCCAAGGAGGCACTCTTGCGCCGTCCGGGCAAAGGTGCGATCACCTCGATGAGCTGGAGCAAATCCGGCAAGCTGCTCGCCTTTGCCTCCGAGGCCGGCGATTGCGGCGTTGTTGATATTTCAGCCTGACGAGAAAGACAGCACCATGTCCCAGACAGGTACGGCAACTGCCGGACATTCCCCTGCCACACCAGGCAGCGTCTGGGACGTGATTCGCCATGAGGCCATCGACCTCGCCGGCCGCGAACCGACGCTTCGCCCATTGCTGACGACGCAGATCGTCGCGACGCGGTCGGATGCAGAAAGCCTCGCCAATGTCCTGGTCGCCCGGCTCTCCACTGCCGGGATAGAGACCCGCGACCTCTTCGCCCTCTTCCAGGATGTGCTGACGCGCCATCCCGAGATCCTGCCGGCGACGGAAGCCGACCTTGTCGCCGTCCGCACTCGCGATCCCGCCTGCACGACCTATCTGCATGCGCTGCTCAATCTCAAGGGCTTTCACGCCCTGCAGACCCACCGCATCGCCCATGCGCTCTGGATGGAGGGCCGGGCGGAAATCGCCAGCTGGCTGTCCAACCTCGCTTCGCTCGTCTTCGGCCCGGATATCCATCCGGCAGCTAAGATCGGCGCGTCCATCATGCTCGACCACGGCTCCGGCATTGTCATCGGCGAAACCGCCGTTATCGAGGACGAAGTCTCGATCCTGCAGAACGTCACGCTCGGCGGCACCGGCAAGCAAACCGGCGACCGGCATCCGAAGATCCGCCATGGCGTGATGATCGGCGCCGGCGCGAAGATCCTCGGCAATATCGAAGTCGGCGCCTTCAGCAAGGTGGCGGCGGGCAGCGTCGTTGTGAAACCCGTGCCACCCCACTGCACCGTCGCCGGCGTCCCGGCCGTGGTCGTCCGCATCCACCCCGCCGACGAGATCCCTGCGGAGACGATGGATCAGAATATCTAGCGGATAGATGCCCCGTGACATAAGGTAGCACCGTCGCACCCTCATGCTTCACCGGCGTACGCTCCCCCTCCTTCATTCCAGCAAAATCAATCGCTTGGTTGCGCCTTCCGCGGCTGCGACCGCCACTCCCAAGGCACCCCTTCACGGAACTGTCACATACCGTTGATAGCCCGGCATGGCTCCCTCTGCCCCGGCGCGGCGCAACCAAGCGCCGAGGCAATGCCCCCACCCGAGAGGATATCACCATGACCCGTCTTTCGCGTCGCGCCGCCCTTGCAGCCGGCAGCGCGCTTACCCTTGTTTCGCTCTGTTCCGCCGCTGGTGCCGCTGACACGACGCCAGCAACCAACACCGCTACGCCGATCAAGCACCTGGTCGTCATCTTCCAGGAAAACGTCTCCTTCGACCATTATTTCGCGACCTACCCCAAGGCCGCAAACGTCGCCGGCGAGCCGGAATTCAAGGCCGCCGACAACACGCCAGCCGACATCAATACGCTCGCCAATGCCGGTCTTATCGACAACAACCCGAACAAGACCAATGCGGCCAATGGCACCGATGCCGCAGCCCCCTTCCGCCTCGACCGCACCCAGGCGGCCACGCAGTCGCAGAACCACGGCTATACCGCCGAGCAGGCGGCCTACAACAATTTCGCCATGGACCTTTTCCCCGCCAATACCGGCAAGGGCACCAAGGGTGCGGCCGGCGCATTCGGCACCAAAGGCCAGGTCATGGGCTATTATGACGGCAACACCGTCACCGCCATGTGGAACTACGCCCAACACTACGCGCTAAACGACAATTCCTTCTCCACCAATTTCGGCCCGTCGACCCCCGGTGCGCTGAACCTCATCTCCGGCCAGACCAACGGCGCCATCCTGCCGCCCGGCTATACGCTGGAGAAGGACGGCACCTATTCCAAGGGCCGCATCGTGCCCGACGGCAATGGCGGCTGGACCGCCATCAGCGACTTCGACCCGACCGGCGACGTTTGTTCCGTCGGCCAGACCGCCCTGATGTACGGCAAGAACATCGGCGACATGCTGAACGCACACAACATCACCTGGGGTTTCTTCGAAGGTGGCTTCGACCTGACCCAGACCAACACCGACGGCACCACCGGCTGCAAGCGCGCCACCACCTCGCCCGTCACCCAGGTCAACTACGGCGATTACATTCCGCATCACCAGCCATTTCAGTACTACGCCTCGACGGCCAACCCGACGCATGCACGTCCGTCCTCGGTCGCAGCGATCGGCACCACCGACGCCGCCAATCATCAGTATGACGTGACAGACTTCTATGCCGCGCTGAAGAACGGCAGCATGCCGACCGTCAGCTTCCTGAAGGCGCCCGCCTATCAGGACGGCCATGCCGGCTATTCCGATCCGCTCGACGAGCAGGAATTTGTGACCCAGGTCGTCAACACCGTCCAGAATTCGCCCGACTGGAAGGACACCGCCATCATCCTTCTCTACGACGATTCCGACGGCTGGTATGACCACGCTCATGCGGTCGTCAATCCGTCGAAGCTTAGCGTCAAGGGCTATGACGTGCTCAGCGGCGACAGCTGCTCCACCGGCACACCGCTGCCGGGCCTCAACGGCCAGCCGGCCCAGGGCCGCTGCGGCTACGGCACGCGCCAGCCACTGCTGATCATCTCGCCCTACGCCAAGGTCAATTTCGTCGACCATACGTTAACCGACCAGACCTCCGTCATGCGCTTCATCGAGGATAACTGGATGGGCGGCGCGCGCCTCGGCGGCGGTTCGTTCGATGCCATCTCCGGCTCGCTAAACGCCATGTTCGACTGGTCGAAGGGCGATACGCCAAAGCTGATCCTCGACACGAAGACCGGCAACAGCGCGTCCTAAGCGAAAGAAGAGGGAGACGGACGATGTCTCTGAAATCCAATCACCGTCTCCTGCCCCTCATCGCACTCGCGGGCGTGTCGCTCGCGGGGGCGACCATCGGCATGGCAAACCAGCCTGCCCCCGATGCCTCCCCGGCCACGAATACCTATGAGGATACCGTGCCGCTGAGCGCCGTTGCCCAGCTCGGCAAGAAGCTGTTCTACGACCCCTCCCTATCCGGCAGCGGCCAGATGTCCTGTTCCACCTGCCATGATCCAAACAATCACTATGCGCCGGCCAATGGCCTCTCCGTACAGCTTGGCGGCGTGCATCTCGACCAGCCGGGCATCCGCACCGTGCCGAGCCTCGCCTACAAGATGTCGACCCCTTCCTTCTCGATCGGAGAAGAAAGCGCTGCCGACGAGGCGGCGGAGGCAGCACCGATGACCGAGGCCTCTGGTGTTGCCCTCGCCAATACGCCGGCGGTCGTTGCCGGGCCACTGACCGCGCAAGCCGTCGTCAAGGCCGATGCAGCCGCCGCGAACCTGGTGCCGCAAGGCGGCATGTTCTGGGACGGACGTGTCGATTCGCTGGAGGAGCAGGCCTTGCAGCCGATGATTTCGCCCTTCGAAATGGCCAATGCGGATGCGGCGACTGTCTATGCGAAGCTGAAAAAGGGCTATGGCAAGGATATCGCCGCCCTCTTCGGCAACAACGTCCTCAACGATCAGGACATGGCGATCTCCGAAGTCGGCTTCGCGCTCGCCCGCTACCAGATCGAAGAGCCCTCTTTCCATCCTTATACGAGCAAATACGACTATTTTCTGCGCGGCAAGGCGGCGCTCTCGGATGTCGAGCAGCGTGGGCTGAAACTGTTCGACGACGCTAACAAGGGCAATTGCGCCTCCTGCCATCTCGATAAGATGATGGGCGACGGGCAGATGCCGAACTTCACCGATTTCGAGTTCGAAGCCTTGGGCGCGCCGCGCAATCCGGACATCCCGGCCAATGCCGATCCGCATTACTACGACATCGGCATCTGCGGCCCGCTGCGCTACGACACCTATTCCGCCCAGCCGCAGAATTGCGGGCTGTTCAAGACGCCGACGCTGCGCAATGTCGCCAGCCGCCGTGTCTTCTTCCACAATGGCGTCTATCGCTCGCTGGAGGATGTCACTCGGTTTTATGTCAGGCGCGACACCAATCCGGAGGAGATCTATCCGAAGGATACCAACGGGCATGTACAGAAATTCAATGATTTACCGCAGCAATATCAGGCCAATATCGACATCATCGACGCGCCGATGAACCGCAAACAAGGCGATGTAGCGGCTCTGAACGACGCCGAAATTGCCGACGTCGTGGCGTTTCTGAAGACGCTGACGGATGGATATGACCCGGCAAAGGATGGGGTGAAGGCGGCAAAATGATATCATGCCCTCGCCCCATCGGGGCGAGGGCAAATCAGCCTCAAGCGGCCTTTGCGATCGGCTGTTGGGCCAGTTTGCGGCCGCTGGCGATGATCATGCCGGCGGCGCCGGCAAGCCAGCCTTCCTTAAGCTCGAGCCCCAGGAAACGGTCGCGCTGGAACGGTCCCGGCATGACGAGATGACGGGCCTTTTCGGCGAAGAAGCCGAAACGCTCGTAGTAAGGCGCATCACCGACGAGCAGGATGGCGCCATGGCCGCGCTTCTTGGCTTCGAGAATGGCGGCGCGCATCAGCGCCGAGCCGATGCCCTTGCCTTCATGGGCAGCATCGACAGCCAGCGGACCGAGGAGCAGTGCTTCGACCGGACGGGTTTCGCGATCGACGCCGGCTTCGACGTTCCACAGACGAACCGTGCCGATGATATGGCCGGTGCGGTCGCGAGCGACCAGCGCTAGGCCTTCGGCCGGAACGCGGCCGCGGCGGATCTTTTCCGACGACTTCTTGCGGCGGTCAGTGCCCATGGCCTGATCGAGCAGATTTTCGCGAGCGACGACATCGCCTGCATTTTCCAGGTCGAGCGTGAAGGTGGACGGCGCAAAGAATGCGCGGACAGAATCAAGAACAGCGGCCATCTCGGCCTCCCGTGCCCAATACCGTTATCAGCGGCGGTGACAGATTATTGTGAGGGTGCCGCCCCGGCTGATTACGGGGTCGGCGAAGTCGGACCTTAGATGATGTAGGACTTCAGCGGGTCGAACCCGTTAAAGGCTACAGCCGAATAGGTCGTGGTATAGGCGCCGGTGCCTTCGATCAGGACCTCGTCGCCAATGGTGAGCGTCACCGGCAGCGGATAGAGGTTCTTTTCATACAGCACGTCGGCCGAATCGCAGGTCGGGCCGGCAATGATGCAGGGTTCCATCTCGTCGCCGTCGCGCTCCGTGCGGATCGGGTAACGGATCGCCTCGTCCATGGTCTCGGCGAGACCGCCGAACTTGCCGATGTCGAGGAAGACCCAGCGCGCATCGTCATTGTCCGACTTCTTGGAAATCAGGACGACTTCAGCCTTGATCACACCGGCATTGCCGACCATGCCACGGCCCGGCTCGATGATTGTGTGCGGGATCTGGTTGCCGAAATGGGCGCGCAGAGACGCAAAGATCGCCTTGCCATAGGCTTCAGCGGACGGAACGTCGCGCAGATACTTGGTCGGGAAACCGCCGCCCATGTTGACCATCTGCAGGTGGATGCCCTGCTTAGCCAGCGAGACGAAGACACGCTTGGCATCGGCAAGAGCAGCATCCCAAGCATCGACCTTGGTCATCTGCGAGCCGACGTGGAAAGACACGCCGTAGGATTCCAGGCCCAGCTGATGGGCGTAGACGAGAACGTCGACAGCCATCTGCGGAACACAGCCGAACTTGCGCGACAGCGGCCATTCAGCGCCTTCGCCATCGGTCAGCACGCGGCAGAACACGCGAGCGCCGGGAGCGGCACGGGAAATCTTTTCGACTTCCTCATGGCTATCGACGGCGAAGAGGCTGATGCCGAGTGCGTGTGCACGGGCGACATCGCGTTCCTTCTTGATCGTGTTGCCGAAGGAGATGCGGGCAGCGGTCGCACCGGCATCGAGCGCCATTTCGATTTCAGCGACGGACGCGCAATCGAAGTTGGAGCCGAGGCTTGCGAGCAGGCGCAGCACTTCCGGAGCTGGGTTGGCCTTGACAGCGTAGTAGATGGCGCTGTCCGGCATGGCGTGACGGAAGGCACGGAAATTGTCGCGGACGACGTCGAGGTCAACCACCAGGCAGGGACCATCGGGACGACGGGTAGCGAGAAAGTCGCGGATACGTTGCGTGGTCATGTCAATTCCCTTTTCAATTCCAAAAGCTCCGGGAAAGACCCAGAGGACAAAGGGCGACGCTCATTCGCTCAGGTACCAGCCGGTGGAGACCCCGGAACCGTGCAAACGCGCGCTGCGCAGATAATGAACCAGTGCCACGAAAGCAGCGCTAGTTCGGCTTTGTCTGCCATGGATTGGAGGGAATATCCCAACCGCACTTCCGGCAATGAAGGTGTGCCTCTTCAGTAACCCCGGCTGATGGAAAGCCGGGAGAGAACAAAAAGGCCCGCACCGTCGTTGCTTCAGATGTCCTCGCATTTTTCGGTTGGCCGAAATAGCGACTGGAGGGGTTAGTTCCAGGTACCTTACCGATTTTCTCACCACATCGAGGATCGGCGGACACCCACGGGCACGTGCGACTTTGGGCTGAGGGGGAGATAAGAATATTCGCCGTCATAATCAAGAATTTTTTTCGTTGGCGGCCTAAAAAAATAATTGAACAAATCAGCGCGTTTTGTTCAACATCTTGCAACAGTTAACGGGAGGCATCGCCATGGACACTTTGACCCGGATTCGCGCCTTCATCGACGTGGTCGAAGCGGAAGGTTTTTCGGCCGCCGCCCGCAAGACCGGTCGCTCCAAGGCGCTGCTGTCCAAATATGTCCGGGAACTGGAAGACGATCTCGGCGCACTCCTGCTCAACCGCACCACGCGGCAATTCTCGATGACCGAGGCGGGCCACACCTATTATCGCACCGCATCAGACATCTTGAAGGAAATCGACAACCTTGCCGATCTGGTGCGCGAGAACAACCAGCAGCTCAAGGGCCGGCTGCGCGTCTCCGTGCCGCGCACTTTCGTCGACGCCGATGTCGGGCAATCGCTGATCGACTTCGCCAAGGAAAATCCCGATCTCTCGCTGGAGATCGCCGCCGACGACCGCTTCGTCGATCTGATCGAGGAGGGCTTCGACGTCGCGGTGCGCGTCACCAAGCTTGAGGATTCCGGCATGATCGCCCGCAAGATCTCGGATTTCCGCGTCCATCTCTGCGCCACCCGGGAATTTCTCGACCGCTATCCGGCGCTGGAGCATCCGAGCGATCTCGCGCATGTGCCTTTCATCATCGACACCAACACCCGCTCGCAAGGCAATATTCGCTTCGTCGATGCCGACAGCACCACCTTCAATGTCGCGATCAGCGGCACGCTTGAAGTCAACAGCCCGCATGCGACGCTGCGTGCTGCGCTCGCCGGCCTCGGCATTGCCATTGTCCCGGACTTCATCGGCCGCAAGGCGATCGAGAGTGGGCAATTATTGACCCTGTTCAACGACTATCTTCCGACCGACCGCGGCATCTACGCCGTCTACCCGCACCGCCGTTATCTCCCGGCCAAGGTCCGTATCTTCGTCGACTACCTCCATAACTGGTTCCGCAAGCACGGCTGAGCCTTCCAGTTCCGCCGGGCGGTCCCAATTCCGTCTTATTTTCTGACCAGAAGTCGAAGTGAATCAATGCTCACGAAGCACATCGGACGCATGAGAAAATCCACCCCTGTCAAAGCCACCCTCCTGGCTGGAGGCCTGTTGCTCGCGCCTGTCGCGGCATGGGCGCATCCGCATATCTTCGTCGAGGCTCGCCTGGAAGTGCTGGCCGGCGCCGACGGCAATGTGCAGGAGCTGCGCAACGTCTGGCGCTTCGACGCGGTCTTCTCTTCCTCGGTGCTGATGGATTTCGACAAGAACACCAATCTGAAGCTCGACCCGGACGAGCTGAAGGAAGTCGGCAAGACGGTACGCGATTCACTGGCGGACTACGATTATTACACAAACTTGTCTCTCAACGGCAAACCCATCAAGGTCAACAAGCCCGACATCATCAATGTCGACTATCAGGATGGGCAGCTCCTGATGTTCTTCGCCGTCAAGCCGTCCGAGATGATGCCGCTGAAGGGCAACAAGCTCAGCTTCGGCATCTACGACCCGACGCTCTACACCTCGATCGACTTCCCCACGGACAATGAGCTGGTGACGGAAGGTGACGCTTTCAAAGCCTGCAAGCAGCAGGTCGTGCGCCCCAATCCCGACGAAGTCATCGCCGAGAACAAGACGACCTTGACGGACGCCTTCTTCAACGACCCGACAGGAACGACGATGTCGAAACTCTTTGCAACGCGGATAGACGTCCAATGCTGATATCGCGGATATGGAGGCGGGTTCCGGCTGTAGCGCTCGCCTTTCTGGCGGCGGCTAGCCTCGCCCATGCCACCGGTTCCCCGCTCGGCATCGGCACGGCGGAGCCGAGCTTCCAGCCGATGGGCGGGCCGCTGGCGCCAATCTTCCTTTATGTGAACTACGAGCAGCAGGCCTTCTACCGGGCGCTCACCAAGTCGATAGAAGCCATGCGCGAGGATCCCTGGCAGCTCTGGACGCTGATCGGCCTCTCCTTCGCCTACGGCATCTTTCACGCCGCCGGTCCCGGCCATGGTAAGGCGGTCATCTCCTCCTACATGGTCGCCAACGAGATCGAGCTGAAGCGCGGCATCGTCATCTCGTTCATCTCGGCCCTCATCCAGGGCCTGGTTGCCGTCCTCGTCGTCGCAGCAGCCTATTTCGTCCTGCGTGGCTCGGGCATCACCATGACGATGGCCACCAACGCCATGGAGATCACCAGCTTCGTCATGGTGATCCTGTTCGGTGGCTGGCTGCTGTTCCGCAAGCTGCGCTCGATGTATCAGAACCGCCCACAGCGCCAGGAAGTACAGCTCGCGACATCGGCAGGTCCGATCAGCATGTCGCTCTTCGCGGACGAACCGGGACCAGCCAAAAAGCTCTCCCGTCTCAGCGCCACGCCGCAAACGGCCAGCCAGTATCAGTGCTACGATCCGGCGCACAATCTGGACAACGGTATGGTCTGTGAAACCTGCGGCCATTCGCACCTGCCCGATCCGAAAATGCTGTCGAACGAGAAATTCAGCGTCCGCGAGGCCTGGTCGGCAATCATCACCGTCGGCCTTCGCCCGTGCTCCGGCGCACTGCTGGTCATGACCTTCTCGATGCTGAATGGGCTTTATCTCGGCGGTCTTTTGTCGGTCCTGGCCATGTCGATCGGAACGGCACTGACCGTCTCATTGCTTGCCATCATCGCCGTCTTCGCCAAGGGCGCCGCCGTGCATTTCACCGGTCGCGGCTCGAAGCTCTCGGCATGGGTCGGCAATGGCATAGAGATTTGCGGTGCGCTGCTGGTGATCTGCACCGGCGTCGTGCTGCTCGGCGCCTCGCTGCAGACCTGATCGATTACAGGTCCCTGCGCCGCTGGTAACGCGCTCTCAGCCAGAAGACCAGGAAGAAGGCGAGAATGACGAGGACACCGAAGCCGGTGCCAAGCCAGGGCGAGACATCGCCGAGCCGAACGATGACATCCGGCATGAAATACAGAAGCGCCATGGCGGCCAACAGGATGATGGCGGCGGCGATGGCCGTCGAGCGGGTTTCGCTGTTCTTATCCGTCAAGATGACCAATCCCTCGCGCATCGCCATTCATTGTCGGGCGAAGGCTTAGGCCAGCCGCCCGCGAAAGGCAACCGGCCCTGTTTCGTGGTGGCGATCAGACCTTGGCACTCGAGACCGTCGCCTCGATATGATCGACCAGCGCATCGGGGAGACCGAGCCTGCCGGCGAGAAGATCGAGATAGCCACGCTCAGCGCGCGAATCCGGCTCGATCGCCAGACGCGATGCGGCATAGACCTGCACGCGCTGCTCCTCGGTCTGTGCCGAGCCGACAATGGCGTCGATATCGACGGGGTTGGCAAGCTCGCGCTCGAAAAACGCTTCCGCCTCCGCGCCGACACCCGCCTGCTGCACCTTGCCGAGGATATGCTGCCGCTCCGCGTCGTCGATATGCCCGTCGGCCCGCGCCGCGGCAATCATGGCGCGGACGAGGGAAAGGGCGAAATCATTGTTGGCAATCGCCGGGGCGGTGCTGAAACCGGAATTGGAGGGCGGCGGCAGAAATTGCGGTTCCGCCTGCTGCGTTGGCTGCGGCGCCGGCGTCGGTGCATTGCCGGCCTGATAATTCTTGTAGGCCTGGTAGCCAAGGCCGGCGATGGCGGCAAGCCCGCCGAGCACCAGCGTATTGCCGGCAACCTGGCGTCCGGTCTTGGTTCCGAGCAGCACGCCGGCGATGGCGCTGGTCGCCATTGGGTTGTCCCTGGCGAGATTGATGGCCTGCGTCGCCTTGTCTTTCACGCTTCCTTGCAGTCCTGGTACCTGCGTCCCCAGAAATTGGTCCAAAAGCTTGCGGGCGTCGATCATATGGGTGGTCCTCCGTCCTTGTGATGGCCAAAGTGAGATAGGAATTGCTGCCGCAAATACAAATCCGCCACATGCAAAAAGGGCGCGCATGGAGCCCATGCACGCCCTTCGAGCAAACTTTTTTGCGAGCTCAGCCCTTCAGCGCGGCCGCCTCGGCAGCAAGCTTGGTGATCCCCGCCCAGTCGCCGGCCGCAACCAGCTCCTTCGGCGCGACCCAGGAGCCGCCGACGCAGATGACGTTCGGCAGAGATAGGTAATCATGGGCGTTCTTCAGCGAAATACCGCCAGTCGGGCAGAACAGCGTGCCGGCGAGCGGCGAGGACAGAGCCTTCAGATAGGCGGCGCCCCCGGCCTGTTCGGCCGGGAAGAATTTCAGGACCTTGTAGCCCTCTTCGCGCAGCGCCATGACCTCGCTTGCAGTTGCCGCACCCGGCAGCAGCGGCACGTCGGAGGTGCGGGCAACATCCAGCAGCTCCTGCGTCGTGCCGGGGCTGACAATGAACTTGGAACCGGCCGCGACGGCTGCATCCCACTGCGTGACATTCAGGATCGTGCCGGCACCAACCTCGGCGCCTTCGACTTCCTCGGCGACGGCGCGGATGGCATCGAGCGCGCCCGCGGTGCGCAGCGTGATCTCGATGGCCTTCAGGCCGCCGGCGACAAGCGAGCGGGCGAGCGGCACAGCCGACTTCGCATCCTCGACGACGAGGACGGGAACGACGGGCTGCAGTTTCAGGATGGAAAGAAGCTTTTCGGTTTTCTCGCCCATGGTTGGCGCGCTCCCTTAAAACGATTGAAATCGGGTCCTCGAATAGCCTTCCCGAGGGTGCTTGTCGAGACAAAAGCTAAGTTTGGATACAACGGGTAGGAAAACCCGAAAACTTCCGTTAGTCTATCTGGATATGATGCTGACGGAGCATGTCGAGCATATGGCAAAAGAGATCGAGCGAAAGTTTCTGGTCCGTGGAGATCGCTGGCGCGAGCTCGCCTCCGAGAAGCTCATCCTGCGGCAAGCCTATGTCGCCACCATGGATGATCGTTCCGTACGGGTACGGCTGACCAACGACACCATCGCGACCTTGACGATGAAAATCGGTAAGGCGATGACGCGTGACGAGTTCGAATACGAGATCCCTGTCGGCGATGCCGAGGAACTGCTCGGCAACGCCATCGGCCTCATCATCGAGAAAACCCGCTACAAGGTGCCCCATAAGGGTTTCGTCTGGGAAGTCGACGTGTTTCGCGGCGCGCATCGCGGCCTGGTGGTCGCCGAGGTCGAGCTGAAGGACGAAAGCGACGATCCGGAACTGCCGGATTGGATCGGCCGCGAGGTGACCGGCGAATATCGCTATTCCAACCAGGCGCTCGCGACGCAGTTCGAACAGGAATACGATGAGTTATCGCATTCGGCCTGACAAGGCCTTCGATGACGAAGTCCACGCCGTCGCAGCGCAGCAGCTCGGCAAGGCGATCGCGGCATTGACCGATCGACCACAAGGATTGCACGAGGCGGTGCATCGGGCGCGCAAGCATATCAAGCGTGTCCGCGCACTCTACAGGCTCATCGCTCGGCGCGCACCGGAATTCCAACAGCGGGAAAACGACAGGCTGCGGGAGATGGCTCGGACGCTCTCCGGCGTTCGCGACGCCACCGCGCTGATCGAGGCCAGCCGCCATCTGCACGAAACGGCGGCCTCCAGGGACGAGGCCAGGGCGCTTGCTCGCGTCACGAAGGTGCTCACCGCCCGGCGTGATCGCCTGTCGGAGGCCGAAACCGATATCGAGGACAAGGCGAAGGCGGCCATTGCCACCTGCCACGATGCGCTGGAAGCGCTAGGGGCCACTTCCTTCGAGAACGGCCGGCGCGAAACCGCCCGCCTTTTTCAAAAGAGCTGGCACAGGACTGGCCGCAAGGCGAAGGCGGCGCTCTCCGAATGCCGTGCCGAAGCCCATGCCGATCAGTTCCACGACCTGCGCAAACGCAGCCAGGATTGCTGGATGCATCATGCACTGCTGCGCGACATCTGGCCGGCGGCGATGCACGCCAAGCAGATCGAAGCCAAGGCGCTGGTCGACATGCTCGGCCGCTATCTCGATCTGTCGATGCTTTCGGAAGTCGCAGACCGCGAGCCGCACCTCTTCGACGACAGCGACGACAGCGCCCGCCTGCTGGAGGCGATCATCTCCCGCCAGCAAATTGCGCGGCGGGAAGCGCTTGCCAAAGCCCACTGGGTCTTCGCCGACGAACCGGAAGGCGAGGCGCGAACGATCAAGCGGCTTTGGCTGGAAGCGGGAGATTGAAGAATCTCGCGGTATTGAGACCCTCACCCTAAAGTGCGCAGCTGAAGGCGGAGCCTCGAAGGACGAGGCGGTCCCAGCGCTGCTACGCCAAAATACAAATCCCGATTGCCTGACGGCGCGCAAAATTGTATTTCCCCGGCATGACGGACATTCTTTCGACCTCGCGACACGAGGCAGGTGGCGCATTTCTCGTTGCGGCCCTTTATCATTTCGTTTCCATCCCGCGCTTCGAAAGCCTGCGGGAGCCTTTGCTTGCACTCTGCGAGGCGAGCGGCGTCAAGGGGACGCTGCTGCTCGCCCATGAGGGCATCAACGGCACCATCGCCGGCACGGATGCGGGCATCGGCGCGGTGCTGTCCTTCCTGCGCGCCCAGCCGGAATTTGCCGGCCTGGAGCACAAGGAAAGCCGGGCGTCGAAAATGCCGTTCGTACGGATGAAGGTGAAGCTGAAGAAAGAGATCGTCACCATGGGCGTCGAGAATATCGACCCCACCAGGGTCGTCGGCACCTATGTCGCGCCGAAGGACTGGAACGCGCTGATCTCCGACCCCGACACCATCGTCATCGACACGCGCAACGATTACGAGACCGCGATCGGTCTGTTCAAGGGCGCGGTCGATCCGAAGACCAAGACCTTCCGCGAATTTCCGGAATGGGTGCGCCAGAACGATGGCCTGCACAACAAGCCGAAGATCGCCATGTATTGCACCGGCGGTATCCGCTGCGAAAAGGCGACCGCCTTCATGAAGGAACAGGGTTTCGACGAGGTCTTTCACCTGAAGGGCGGCATTCTGAAATATCTCGAGGAAGTGCCAGCCGAGGAAAGCCTGTGGGAAGGCGCCTGCTTCGTCTTCGACGAGCGCGTCTCCGTCGAGCATGGTCTGAAGGAAGGCAATCACAAACTCTGCCATGCCTGCCGCCAGCCGATCACAGCGGAAGAAATCACCTCGCCCTTCTACGAAGCCGGCGTCTCCTGCAGCCATTGCTATCACGAGCGCAGCGAGGAAGATCGCGAACGCTACCGCGAGCGGCAGCGCCAGATTGCCCTTGCCCGCAAGCGCGGCCACGAGCATATCGGCGGCTGATTTTCGAGAAAATCCGTAAAAGGCTGGGCCGTTCTAGGCGGCAGTGTCGCGTTCCCTGTCCGGGACGCGGGCCGTTTGCGCCGCCAAGCGCCTGCTGATTTCGGCTTCCGGCATCGGCTTGCCGAAGAAATAACCCTGCAGCTCGTCGCAGCCGAAGAGTTTCAACGCCGTCCCCTGCTCTTCCGTCTCGATGCCCTCCGCCGTCACCGGCAAATCGAGGGATCGTGCCAGCGCCACCGTCGCCTGCAGCATGTCGCGAGAACGACTGTCCGTCAGCACGTCCATGGTCAGCGACCGGTCGATCTTGATGCGGTCAAAACCGAATTGGCGGAGATAGCCGATCGAGGAGAAGCCGGAGCCGAAATCATCCAGCGCCACCTTGACGCCGAGCTTCTTCAGCCGCTCGATCGACTGACGGGTGCGCTCCGGATTCTGGATCATATACCCCTCGGTGATCTCCAGCGTGACGCGCTCCGCTTCGATCTCCGCATCCTTGAGGACGTGGCGCACATAATCGGCGAAAGCGGGGTTGCGGAACTGCCCCGGCGAAACATTGACGGCAATACGCAGATCCGGCCATTGCCGTGCCGCAGCACACGCCTTGCGCAGTACAAGCAGCCCGAGCGCCTCGATCAGGCCGCTGGTTTCAGCAATCGGAATGAAGGCGTCGGGCGAAACTGGCCCGTAACCGGGCCTGTTCCAACGCACCAGCGCCTCGACGCCGGTGATGTCATGGCTCACCGCATCGACCAGCGGCTGATAGGCGACCGTCAGCTCCTGCCGGTCGATGGCATTGCGCAGGTCGAGTTCCAGCGCGTTGCGCTCCTCGCGGTCAGTATCCATGGCCGTCTCGTAGCAGATCATGCGGGCGCGGCCGGCTTCCTTGGCCTTGTACATAGCGAGATCGGCGCGGCGCACCAGCTCCTCGCGATCGATCCGGCCCTCCGGCGAGCTGGCAATACCGATGCTGGCGCCGACGACGATCACGCGGCGGCCGATCTCCAGCGGCTCGGATAAGAAATCCAGCACCTGTTCGGCAAGTCGTAGCGCCGGTGCGTGGTTCAGCTCTCTGGACGGAAAGGCGATTGCGAACTCATCGCCACCGAGCCGCGCCAGCGTCGCATTCGGCGGGATCAGCACATTGAGACCGGCAGCGACGGAGCGGATCAGCTGGTCGCCGGTGCCATGGCCATAGGCATCGTTGATTTCCTTGAAGCCGTCGAGGTCGAGATAGAGCAGAAGGACATTGCTGCCGTCGGCGCGGGCGCTGTCAACCAGCCGATCGACATCGAGGCGCAGCCCTTCGCGATTGAGAAGACCGCTCAGGCGGTCGCGCAGCGAACCCTGGCGCGCCAGTGCCTCCTCCGCCCGCAACCGACGCCCCGCCAACGACCCCAGGATCAGCAGCACCACAAAGAACATGCCGACGAGGCCGAGAGCCCCGAGCACCAGCGGACGGGCCTGCTGGTAGCTCGTGTCGCCCGGTCCGCGCGAGTTCCAGACCAGCCGTCCGAGCGATTTTCCGAGCGGATCGACGATCGAGACGGCGTAGCGTGCCTGGGTGTCCGGCGGCACGAGGCGCAGCCCGCTGATGATATAGGTATGGGAGAGCATCTTGAGCTTGGCGGCATCGAGATGCCGGGCAAAGATCAGGTAGCGGCGCTTGCCCTCCGGCACGGGGATGCGGCCGGATGTCTCGCGGATCGTCGCCACACCGACGGCGGCAATACCCCTGGCGGTCGTCACATAGCCGCTCGCCTCCGGCTCGCCGGTTACCCGCGTCTTGCGCACCTGATCAACAAGAGCCCAGATCGAGGCATCGAAGAAATTCTCCGCCCCTTCGGCCATCGGTTTTCCGTCCCGATAGGCAATGATCGGCTTATTGGCTTCATTGACCACCAGCACCGTATCGAACAGGGTGCCATCGGAGGTCATCTTGCCATAATTGCCGACGATCCATTCCCGACCGTCTTCCGCATAGACATGTTCGGCGGCGGCGTCTCGCACCGCATAGTCATGCAGTGTCGCGTCGAGCTGGCCTTCGAAGGTCTTCAGCGCCCCAGCCGTGGTTTCCCAAGAGCGTTCGTCGTCCAGCTTGTTGGAATAATCCGCAACGCGGCTGATCGCTGTCAGCACCATCAGCGTGACCACGGTGACGACCAGCGCGAATGAAAACAAAACGGCCGTCACGATGGAATGACGACCGAGCTGCTTGCTCCGTCCGAATGACCTGAAAACTGCTCCCAACACGCTTCTCCTTGAGCGGCGAAGTCTGCCGTCAGGTCTTCAAGAAACGGTTAAAGCGAGCCTATGATTCTTACAGGAAAGGGTTGTATTTTTATCGCCATGGTGGTCGATCAAGCAGCAGCGCGGATCGTCTGCGCAAAACGATCGAGAGCACCCCCGAGTGCACCGTTTTTCTGCGCCTCCACAAGGATCGCCGCCTGCGCCTCATCGCTCTTGCCGGCAAGCGGAACGCGCAAAAAAGCCTCCGGAACGATGCGGAGTGACATGGTTTGCAGTACGTCCGTTAGTTGCTCCAGCACGAGATCGCCGCGATGCGAGGCATGGGCGAACATCAGCGGCTTGAACGGCACCTCATCGCGAGACACCAGCCAATCCAGCGCATTCTTGAATCCGCCGGGAATGCCATGGGCATATTCCGGACAGGAGACAATCAGCCCGTCGGCATCGCGGATCTTCTCCGCAAAAGCTGCGACAATGGCAGGTGTCCGATCGCCCTCGTCATCCGGATTGAAGATCGGCAGATCACCGATGAAATCGCAGATCTCGATGGAAACGCCATCGGGCGATACCGCACGCAAAGCCTCAAGCAGCCGGCGGTTGGTCGAGGCCTGCCGTAAACTGCCGCAAAGAGCATAGAGGGAGAGTTATTTGGCCATAAGGAACTTTAATCCGAAGCGCCGATTCTGGCGATAGCCACCCTCCCCTTGATGGGGAGGGTCGGACCAACGGTCCGGGGTGGGGTGGGGTGATCATTTGTTCATCCCACAAATCACCCCACCCGCGCGTTCCGCGCGACCTCCCCCCTCAAGGGGGAGGTGATGTGGCATCAATCCGCCTTGTGGTTCCCCTTCGGGAACTGAGCGGCGAGTTCGCTATACCACTTGCCGCTCTTCTTCACCGTGCGTACCTGGGTCTCGTAATCGACATGCACGAGGCCGAAACGCATGCGGTAGCCTTCCGCCCATTCGAAATTGTCCATCAGGCTCCAGGCGAAATAGCCGCGCATCGGATAGCCGTCCTTGATCAGATCGGCGACGATACCGAGGTGCTCGACGTAATAGTCGAGACGCGGCTGGTCATCGACCTCGCCGTTGATGATTCCCATGTTGTAGCAGGCACCGTTCTCGGTGATGTAGCATTCCGGCAGCTCATAGCGCTTGTAGAGGTCTTCGACGACATGCTGCAGGCCGGGCGCATAGATTTCCCATCCGATATCGGTCTTGGCGGCGCTGACCGGGGGCGCCTCCTTCGTCCAGGGGAAATCGCCGCTCTTGGTCGCATCGTCGAAAACACGGTTCGGTGTGTAGTAGTTGAGGCCCCACCAGTCGAGCTTCTGGTTGATAGTCTTCAGATCGCCGTCCAGGACCTCGGGCATCCGGTCGCCGAGCGCCTCGACGAATTCCTTCGGATACTCGCCCTTGAAGATCGGATCGAAGAAAGCACCATTGTGGAACTGATGGGCGCGCTCGACGGCGGCCTTGTCTTCGGCACTGTCGGAACCCAGAAGGATCGAAGCGGCATTAAGCACGATGCCGACCGGCACCTTCGGCGCTTCGGCGCGGATCGCCTCGACGGCAAGACCGTGCGCGAGGTTCATGTAGTGCATGGCATAAAGCGCTGCCTGCATGTTGCGTTCGCCCGGGGCGTGGATGCCATAGAGGTGGCTCAGCCAGACGATGCACCAGGGCTCGTTGAAGGTGGCGACGGAATCGAGACGGTCGCCGAGGCGGGCCATGACGGTCTTGGCATAACGCTGGAAGGCATGCGCCGTCGAACGCGCCGTCCAGCCACCGTCGCCGGCAAGCGTCAGCGGCAGATCCCAGTGATAGAGCGTCGCGAAGGTCTTGATGCCCCGCGCCTTGCAGCCGTCGACGAGACGATCGTAGAAATCGAGGCCCGCTTCGTTCACCGGGCCAGTGCCGTCGGGAATGATGCGCGGCCAGGCGATCGAGAAGCGATAGGCTTCGACGCCCATATCCTTGATCAGGTCGAGATCCTGTTCCAGCCGATTGTAGTGATCGCAGGCGACATCGCCGTTGTCGCGGTGATAGACGCGGCCGGGCATGTTGGCAAAGGCATCCCAGATCGACGGCTTGCGGCCATCCGCCTTGGTGGCGCCTTCGATCTGAAAGGCTGCGGTGGCAACGCCGAAGGTGAAATCGCCGGGAAAGCGGGCTGCGAGAAGCTTCGGATCGATCATGATGAAAATCCCGTCTGTTGTGGCTTCGTTGACGGCGGTTTAGCCAAGCCGAATGGCAAAGTACAGCGTCGGTCGAAGAAAAACTGCAACGTTGCAGCCAATGAAATTGAGCCGGCTATCGGCCTCCCGCAACCATCGGTCGACTATCTCCGCCTATGCTTCAGCGTGGCCGATAACACCAATGTCAACAGTCGTGACTTGTCTTTTCGGTTTGGACCAATTGGAAGTAGCAAACATATCCCATGTGAAAGGAATCAAATGCTTCCAGCGATCCATACCTTGCAGCCCCATCTGCTGAGCCTCCTGCGCATCGTCTCCTCGCTCGTGCTGTTCAGCTATGGAACACAGAAGATCCTGCATTTTCCAGCGGCCCAGAATGTGCCGGCCACGGGCTCCCTACCCTGGATTGCCGGCCTGCTCGAACTCACGCTCGGCTTCCTTGTGCTGATCGGCTTCCAGACGCGCATTGCCGCCTTTGTACTGTCGGGCCTGATGGCTTTCGCCTATTTCCTGCGCCATGCGTCGCAGAGCTTTTACCCGGCGCAAAATGGCGGCGTGTCGGCCATCCTGTTTTGTTTCATCTTTCTCTATCTGGTCGCTGCTGGCGCCGGACCTTTCAGCATCGACGCGCTGACCAAGCGTAAGCAGGCGGTCACTGTCTGAGTGAAGGCCCGTTCCGAGGCGGCGTCCTGCGCCGCCGCGGAATGTCTTGGTCTCAGACCTTGACCCAAGCACCATTGCGCTTCGAGGAGGCAACGCAGGCCTCGACGAAAGCGACACCCTTCACGCCGTCATCGACGGTCGGGTAGATCACGGCTGGATCGACCGCCACGCCCTTCTTGGCAGCATTGATGGCGCGCGCGGCTTCGGTGTAGATCGTCGCGAAGGCCTCGAGATAGCCCTCCGGATGACCCGAGGGGATGCGCGAGACGCGGGCAGCCGCAGCGCCCGAACCAGCGCCATTGCGGGTGATCAGCCTCTTCTGCTCGCCGAATGGTGTGTACCAGAGATAGTTGGGGTCGGCTTGCGTCCATTCGATACCGCCCTTGGTGCCGTAAACCCTGAGCTTCAGGCCGTTCTCATGGCCGGGCGCCACCTGGCTGCACCACAGCATGCCCTTGGCCGGCTTTTCCGAACCCTTGGCCTTGAAGCGCAACAGCACATGGGCGTTATCGTCCAGACGGCGGCCTTCGACGAAGCTGTCGAGATCGGCAGCAAGGCTGTCGAGCTCCAGGCCGGTAACGAAGGAGGCGAGATTATAGGCATGCGTGCCGATATCGCCGGTCGAACCGCCCGCGCCGGATTGCGACGGATCAGTGCGCCACGCCGCCTGCTTTTGACCGGACTGCTCGATATTCTCCGTCAGCCAATCCTGCGGATATTCCGCCTGCACGATGCGGATATCGCCGAGCTCGCCATTGGCGATCATCTCGCGCGCCTGACGGATCATCGGATAGCCGGTGTAGTTATGCGTCAGGATGAACAGCGCGCCGCTTTCGTCCGCCACCTTCTTCAGCTTCTTGGCGTCGGCGAGATTGGAAGTCAGCGGCTTGTCGCAGATGACATGGATGCCACGGCGGAGAAACTCCTTGGCGGCGTCATAGTGAACATGGTTCGGCGTGACGATCGAGACAGCCTCGATGCCGTTCTTCAGCTTGGCTTCGCGGATCGCCATGTCGCGATAGCTGGCATAGGTGCGGGACGGATCGAGGCCGAGATCGCGGCCCGAGGCCGCGGCCTTTTCCGGCGAGGACGAAAGTGCGCCGGCGACAAGATCGAACTGGTCGTCAATGCGCGCAGCGATACGGTGCACCGCGCCGATAAAGGCACCCGCGCCTCCGCCCACCATGCCGAGCCGAATGCGCGGCTCGCGCGTCTGTTCCGATGATCCTTCGATTGCCATAGGTTCCTCCTGAATGAAATTAGTCTTCTACCTTCCCCAGCAAGAGAAGGTCTTGGCGATTTACCGTTCCCGGCCACCCGCCTCGCCCTTCGAGTGCCCCGCGGGCCACCTCAGGGTGAGGCTAACCTTTACGCCCGGCAGCCAGACTCCCCTGCCTGCCAGCACCACAGATCGCTCTTGCGGAATCCCGCGCAGAACTCGCTCCGCCCTCATCCTGAGGTGCGGAGCCTCCTGAGCCCTGCGAAGGAGTGAGGCCTCGAAGGACGAGGGTGGCCTCCATCTTCTCCTCGGTGGGGAAAGAAAACTACGACAGCCCCAGCATGCGCCGGTTGGCCGCCTGATCCGTGCCGCTGCCGGCAAAGTCGTCGAAGGCTTTTTCGGTGACGCGAATGATGTGCGACTTGACGAATTCGGCGCCTTCGCGCGCGCCGTCTTCGGGATGCTTCAGCGCGCACTCCCATTCGACCACGGCCCAGCCATCGAAATTGTTGGCCGTCATCTTCGAGAAGACCGCGCCGAAATCCACCTGGCCATCGCCGAGCGAACGGAAGCGGCCGGCGCGCTCGACCCAGCCCTGATAACCGCCATAAACGCCCTGTCGGCCGGTCGGATTGAATTCCGCGTCCTTGACGTGGAACATCTTGATCCGGTCCTTGTAGATGTCGATGTTGTCGAGATAATCGAGGCACTGCAGGACATAGTGCGAGGGGTCGTAGAGCATGTTGGCGCGCGGATGGTTCTTCACGCGCTCCAGGAACATCTCGAAGGTGATGCCATCATGCAGGTCTTCGCCCGGATGGATTTCGTAGCAGACATCGACGCCGTTTTCATCGGCATGGTTGAGGATCGGCGTCCAGCGGCGCGCAAGCTCATCGAAGGCGGTTTCGACCAGGCCGGCCGGGCGCTGCGGCCAGGGATAGATGAAGGGCCAGGCGAGCGCGCCGGAGAAGGTCGCATGCGCCTTGATGCCGAGATGCTTCGACGCCGTCAGCGCCATCTTGACCTGCTCGACCGCCCATTCCTGCCGCGCCTTCGGATTGCCACGCACTTCCGGCGCCGCGAAGCCGTCGAAGGCCTCGTCATAGGCCGGATGGACCGCGACGAGCTGGCCCTGCAGATGGGTCGAAAGCTCAGTCACTTCAACGCCGTTGGCACGGGCAACACCGGCGAATTCGTCGCAATAATCCTTGGAAGAAGCCGCCTTTTTCAGGTCGATGAGCTGGCCCGCCCAGGTCGGCACCTGTACGCCGACATAGCCGGCATCGGCCGCCCATTTCGTGATAGAATCCCACGAGTTGAACGGTGCTGCATCGCCTGCGAATTGTCCGAGAAACAGGCCGGGGCCCTTGATCGTCTTCATGCGTAATTCCTCCCTGATCGCGTTCTGTAAACGTTTCCGATCCATCTTAACGCCCAGTTCCAGATGAACAAGGCGCAATTTCCTCGAAAAACAATAGGGCCGTCCGGCCGAAAGTCGAATGCATCGCGACCTAATCATGGCCCGCCGCGGACGGCAAGAGGTACGTGCCGCAAAAATCGTCGCGCCGTGCTAAACTCTTTGGCGGAACGCATAAAAAACGCCCGCCGGAACCGGCGGGCGCATGTGTTCAAATCAGCCGATCAGAACGGCGAATCGGGGAAGTAGAAATCCTTGGCATTCTCCTTGGTGACCAGGGTCGCATCCAGGATGTAATTGCCACGAACCGGAACCTGATCGTAGAAGTGAGCGGCGGTCAGCTCCATGGCCGTTCCGACCATTGCCGGCGGATAGAGCACGTCGACCGGGATCAGCTTGTCGCCGTCCATGACCTTCTTGATCATATCCTTCGAGCCGGCGCCGGCGACGACATACTTGATGTCGGTGCGCTTGGCCTGCTCGATCGCCTGCAGCACGCCGACGGCCATGTCGTCATCCTGACACCAGACGACATCGATCTTCGGGAACTTCGTCAGGTAATCCTGCATGACCTTGAAGGCGTCGTCGCGGTTCCAATTGCCGTATTGCCGGTCGAGAACCTTGACGTTCGAGCCGGCAATGCCCTTGTCGAAACCGTCCTGGCGCTGCTGATCGATCGGGATCGGCAGACCACGGATAATGACGACCTGCGCATCCGGAGTCGTCGCCTTGATATATTCGCCCGCCGTCTGGCCGAGTGCCGGATTGTTGCCGGCGACATAGAGGTCGCGGACGGAATTGTCGTTGTTGCTCGGTGCACGATCGACGAGCGCGACGAACTTGCCCTTATCCTTGACTTCCTTAATGGCATTGACGAGCGGATCCGGGTCGGACGGCAGGATCACGAGGGCATCGATGCCCTGGGTCTCGAGGTCCTGAACCGCATTAGCCTGGCTTGCCGCATCCGGCGACGTCTTGACGATGACGGTGAGCCCCGGATGTTCCGCCATCAAGAGCTTGGCGACGCGCTCGGCATGGAAGACGACGCCCGAGGTCCAGCCGTGGTCCGCCGCCGGAATGGAAACGCCGATGGTCACTTTCTTGTCCTCGGCATGCACCGTGCCGGCCAAGGCGACCAACGCCACGGCCAGGCCAAATAGTCTTTTACGCATGTTTTATCCTCCCAGATAGAGACAGGGCCTTGTCATAAGAACCGGGCGCCCCCTGACCCGGTTATTCACGATTTGCGCGCAAGCGAACGCTGAACCAGCATGGCGATGATGATGATCGCGCCCTGGATGGCGCTCAGCAGATACTCGCTGATGAAATTGGAAAGCAGCATGATGTTGCCGACGAGCTCGAGGATGAAGGCGCCGCAGATCGTGCCCCATACCCTGCCCGCACCGCCCTTCAGAGCCGTACCACCGACAACGACGGCGGTGATCGCCTGCAACTCCCAGAGAATACCCGTCGTTGCCGATGTGGAGCCAAGCCGCGGCACGTAGAGAAGCACGGCAATCGCCACACACAGGCCCTGGATGACAAAAGCGACAGTGCGGACGCGATTGACCGCTACGCCGGAATAGCGCGCAACGTCGCGATTGGAGCCGACAGCGATGACATGCCGCCCGTAGCGGGTGCGATAAAGAATGAAGGCCGCAACACAGGTGACCGCAAGGATGACCACGATCGGAACCGGCACACCGAACACGGAGCCGTAATAGGCGGGCTTGTAGAGCGCCTGCACCTCGGCTGAGCGCAGGGTGATCGCGCCGCCCTGCGACAACCACGTCGTCAAGCCACGGTAGACGCCCATGGTGCCGAGCGTCGCGATGAACGGCTCGATCTTGCCCATGGTCGTGATGAGACCATTGGCGAGGCCGCACAAGACACCGGCGACGATCGCGAACAACGCAGCGGCCGCCAGCATCAGGGTTGGATCTGCGATGACGCCTGAGTTCATCAGGAGGATCATCAGACTGGCGACGAAGGCGACCATCGCGCCGACCGACAAATCGAGATCGCCCGCCGAGATGACGAAGGTCGCTCCCACGGCGATGATCGCAATAAAGGCGCATCTCGTCGCGACATTGGTCAGATTGGTCATGCCGATGAAATTCGGATTGACCAACGCGCCGACGATCAAAAGCAGCAGCAGCGCCGCAAACGGTGCGACTGCCCGCAGATCGACATCCCGCCAGGATCGGCCCCGTCCGCCTGTCTTCTCGCTGCTATCCTCGCCGACGCTCATATCCAAAACCAACCTCCCGTCCCATTATTGCTGGGAATTCGCTCGTATCTTTTGCCGCCTGCTCAGGCAGCCGCCTTTTTCTTCAAGCCTGCCGCGTAGCGCATGATTTCCTGCTCGGAGATCTCCTCGCCTTCGAGCACGCCGACGATCCGGCCCTCGCGCATCACGGCAACCCGCGTGCACAGCCCGATGACCTCAGGCATCTCGGACGAGACCACGATGATCGAGTGGCCGTCGCGCGCCAGCGCCGAAATGAAATGATAGATCTGCTGCTTCGTGCCGACGTCGATGCCGCGAGTCGGCTCGTCGATGATGATGATCTGCGGCTCGGTCTCCATGACCTTGGCCAGAAGCAATTTCTGCTGATTGCCGCCGGACATGCGGCCGGCGACGATATTGCCGTCACGCACGCGGATATCGAAGCGGCGGCGCGCCCGCGCCAAGGCATTGGCCTCGCTTGTGGCACTGAGATAGCCGAACTTGCCATGCCGATCGAGCGATTGCAGGGTGAGGTTCGCGGTCATGCCCGAATTGAGAAGCAGGCCTTTGGATTTCCGGTCCTTGGTCATATAGGCAAGGCCCGAGCCGATCGCGGCGTGAACGTCATGCGCCGGCACGGATTGCCCGTTGACGATGACATCACCGGCAAGACGCGAGCGCAACCCGACCACCGCCTCCATCAACTCGGTGCGACCGGAGCCGATCATGCCGGAAAAGCCGAGGATCTCGCCCTTGCGCAGCTCGAAGCTCGCATCGCGGACATAGCCCGTCGAAATTGAGTTGACGCTGAGCACGATCTCTTCGTCGACGTCGGGCTCGTGCTTGGCGGGATAGAGGCTGGAAAGCTCGCGCCCGACCATCAACTGGGCAATCGATTCACCATCGAGCAGCGATGTCGGCGATGTCTTCACCCATTGGCCGTCGCGCAGGACAGTAACCCGGTCCGTCAGCTCCATGACCTCATCGAGCTTGTGAGAGACGAAGACGAAACTCGTTCCCTGGTCGCGCAGCTTGCGCACCTGCTTGAACAGGAAGTTGGTTTCCTCCCGCGACAGCACGGCGGTCGGCTCGTCCATGAAGACGATCCGCGCGTCCCGGCTGATCGCCTTAGCGATCTCGACCATCTGCTTGTCGGCGATGGAAAGCGTACCGATCATCGCATTCTCGTCGACATGCGAACCGAGCAGGTCGAGAACGCGCCGCGTTTCCGCCCGCATATGCTTGCGGTCGAGAACGCCGAAACGCGTGACTTCGCGGCCGAGAAACAGGCTCTCGGTGACGGTCAGATGTTCGGCAAGATTAAATTCCTGATGGATGATGACGATGCCGAGCGCTTCGGCCGCACCGTTCGGCGGCAGCTTCACCGGCTTGCCGTCGAGCAGGATCTCGCCGGAGCTCGGCTGCTCGAAACCGGAGAGAACCTTGACGAGCGTCGACTTGCCGGCGCCGTTCTCACCCATGAGTGCATGGATCTCGCCGGCCCGCAGATCGAAATTGACGCTGAACAAAACCTGCACGCCGCTGAAGGACTTGCAAATCCGCCTCGCGGACAGCACCACCGCGCCGTCGACGGCCTCCGAAACCATCACTTCCTCCCTGTGGCTCCACCCACTTTCCATGCTATGTAAACCTTTACATATGGAGTGTAAAGGTTTACATCGGTTGATATTGCACAATTCTTCGCGGTCGCCTTTGACCTCCACGGAAGTCTGTGTAGTGTCCGGTCCGAGACGAGACCCAAGGCAGAGCGCAGTGTCGAATTCCACGCCCGCAACCATCGAAGACGTCGCCCGAATTGCCAATGTTTCGATCGCCACAGTCTCCCGGGCCATCCATATGCCGGAGAAGGTCGCAAATTCGACGCGGCTGAAGGTCAATCAAGCGATTGCGATCACCGGCTATACGACCAACGCCATGGCGCGCAGCCTGCGGCTCGGCCGGTCGAACATGATTCTGGTCGTCGCACCTGATATCGGCGACCCCAATTTCTCCAATATCCTCATCGGGCTGGAAAACGAGGCACGGTCGCACGGCTACGGCATCCTGATCGGCCACACGCAGAACGATGCCCAGCGCGGACTGGAATATCTGAAATTCCTGAATTCCAACCAGGCGGCGGGATTGATCCTGTTCACCGGCATCCTGCCCTTCGGACATCAGACGATGACAGCGCGACTGCCGCCGAGCGTCGGCGTCTTCGAGCCGGTCTTCAACGGCGGCATTCCCTATGTCGGCGTGGACGATATCGCCGGCGCCCGCAAGGCCGTCGACTTGCTCATCGCCGAGGGCCACCGCAAGATTGCGTTCATTGGCGATTCCCGCACCCGCCTTGCCTATAGCCGGCGGCGCATGGGCTATGAGGCCGGGATGGACGCCGCCGAGATCGGCGCCGATCTCCGCATCGTCTTCGAAGGCGACGGCACCATCGAGAGCGGACGGCTGGCAGTCGAGCAGCTTTTCATGCGCGACACGCTGCCGACAGCTTTCATGTGCGTCAACGATCAGACCGCAATCGGCGTGATGATCGGGCTGAAGGCGCGCGGCTACGACGTTCCCAAGGATTTCTCTGTGACCGGCTTCGACGACGTGCCGCAGGCCGTCTTCATGTCACCGTCGCTGACGACGATCAGACAACCGCGCACCGCCATCGGCAAGCAAGCCATGGCGCTTCTGCTCGAACTCCTGTCGGCCGGCGAGCCCCCCGAGGCGGAAATCCTGCTGCTGCCCGATCTGGTGGTCCGCAACTCGGTCTCGGCACCGTCACGCAGCCGGCGATAGGGTACGTAGCGATGCCGCTCGGTAGGATCACCCTTTATGTCCGCGATGTAGAAGCGACGATCGGCTTTTACGAGAAGCATTTCGGGTTCAAGCCACTGAGGCTCGAAGGCGATCGGATTGTCGAGCTGCTGGCGCAGGATGGTGGCGCCAATCTGATGATCCATCTCGCTGGAAAGGCCCAGAAGATGGGCCAGGTGCTGGTGAAACTGGGCTTCGACGTGGAAGATGTCGAAGCTTTCCGCACCAAATGCGCCGCCGAGGGGCTTGAATTCGGACCTTTGCATCAGGCGGACGGCTATGTGTTCGCCAACGCCAAGGACCCCTCTGGAAATCCCATAGCGATTTCCAGCCGCGCATTCAGGCGGTAGCTCGGGAGGCGATGAGCATCGCCTCCCGGATGTCATCGATCCATCAAACGTAACGGTTGACGATGTTTTCCAGCAGTTCCTGCTTGCCGGACTTCGGCTGCGGATTGATATCCTTGGCCTCGACCCACTGTGCGATCTGGTCGAGCGAGTACTCGCCGCGGAGCAGCTTCTGGCCTTCAGCCGAATCCCAGCCGGCGTAACGGTCGGCGAGCGGCTGCGAAAGGGCCTTGTCCTCGATCATCTTGGCCGCAGCCTTCAGGCCACGAGCGCAGCAATCCATACCACCGATATGGCCGATCAGCAGGTCTGCCGGATCGAGCGACTGACGGCGCAGCTTCGAGTCGAAGTTGGTGCCGCCGCTCTTGAAGCCGCCGCCTGCCAGAACCTGATAGTAGGCCAGCGACATTTCCGGAACATTGTTCGGGAACTGGTCGGTATCCCAGCCGGACTGGTAGTCGTTGCGGTTCATGTCGATCGAGCCGAAGATGCCGAGCGCGTTGGCAAGCGCCAGTTCATGTTCGAAAGAATGGCCGGCGAGGATCGCGTGGCCCTGCTCGATGTTGAGCTTCACTTCGTTTTCGAGGCCGTTCTTCTTCAGGAAGCCATAGACGGTCGCGACGTCGTAATCGTACTGATGCTTGGTCGGCTCCTGCGGCTTCGGCTCGATCAGGATCGCGCCCTTGAAGCCGATCTTGTGCTTGTATTCGACCACGAGGTTGAGGAAGCGGCCCATCTGGTCCAGCTCGCGCTTCAGGTCGGTGTTGAGCAGGGTTTCATAGCCTTCGCGGCCGCCCCAGAGAACGTAGTTTTCGCCGCCGAGCTTGTGCGTCGCATCCATGCAGGTCTTCACGGTCGCAGCCGAGAAAGCGAAGACATCCGGATCCGGATTGGTGGCAGCGCCCGACATGAAGCGGCGGTTGGAGAAGAGGTTTGCCGTGCCCCACAAAAGCTTGACGCCGGTATCGGCCTGCTTCTGCGCGAAGTAATCGACAATCTCGTTTAGGTTCTTGGTGTTCTCGGCGAAATTCTTGCCTTCCGGACGCACGTCGGCATCGTGGAAGCAATAATAGGGCGAACCAAGCAAAGTGAAGAATTCGAAGGCAACGTCAGCCTTCAGCTTGGCAGCTTCCATCGTCTCGTTGAACCAAGGACGCAGGAAGGTCTGTCCGCCGAAGGGGTCGCCGCCCGGCCAGGTGAAGGTGTGCCAATAGGCAACGGCAAAGCGCAGATGGTCTTCCATGCGCTTGCCGAGAACCACTTCGTCCTTGTTGTAGTGGCGGAAGGCCAGCGGATTGGTGCTGTCGGGGCCTTCATATTTAACCTTGGCGATATCGCCGAAAAAGCCGGTGCTCATGTCCTGTCTCCTTGGAATGAAATTTGATCTTGGTTGATTATTTCAATGCGCGCTCAACGGCTTAATCGCCGGGTAGAGCGCGCGGTAACGCTTGTAGGCATCCTCATAGGCGCCGGTCAGCGCCGTAACGGGTTCGATCGTTCCAGCTGTTTCCGGGGCCGAGCACACGGCGACCGGATCGGCACCCGTCGCCGCGATCAGGCCGAGACGGGCAGCACCGAAAGCCGCTCCGAAATCGCCGTCGGCCGGCAGGTCGACGGGAACGCCAAGTGCTGTCGCGATCGAGGCGAGCCAGTAGCGCGAGCGCGAACCGCCGCCGATGGCGGTGACGCGGGCAATGTCGGTGCCGGCGGAGCGCAGCGCTTCGAGATTGTCCCGGATGGCGAAGCTGACGCCTTCGAGCACCGCCTGCGTCAGCACGGCGCGGCCGCTCTCATGACCGAGGCCGATGAAGGCACCGCGGATGGTCGCGTCATTGTGTGGCGTGCGCTCGCCGGAAAGATAGGGAAGGAAGGTGACGCTCGACGGCGCCTTCAGCGTGTCTCCGACCTCGCTGGTAAGATCTGCGGCGGATCTGCCGGTGACGCTCGAATGCCAGTTCAGCGCATCGGTCGCCGACAGGATGACGCCCATCTGGTGCCAGGTGTTCGGTAGCGCGTGGCAGAAGGCATGCACGGCGCTTTCCGGCTTCGGCAGATAGGAGCCGTTGGCGGCAAAAAGCACGCCCGAGGTGCCGAGCGAGACGAAGGCGGCGCCATGGCTGACCGTACCCATGCCGCAGGCGGAAGCGGCATTGTCCCCTGCCCCGCCAGCCACGACGACGTCGCCGGCAATGCCCCATTTCGAGGCCAGCTCGCCGCGCAACTTGCCGGCGGCGTCCGTGCCTTCGACCAGCGTCGGCATCTGCTTTTCGTCGAGGCCGGTCGCGGCCAGCAGCTCGGACGACCATTTGCGCTTGCCGGTGTCGAGCCAGGAGGTGCCGGCGGAATCCGACATTTCCGAAATGTGCTCGCCTGTCAGCCACAGGCGCAGATAGTCCTTCGGCAATAGCACCCAACGCACCTTGGCGAAAACATCAGGCTCATGCTTGGCGACCCAGGCAAGCTTCGGCGCGGTGAAACCGGGGAAGACGATATTGCCGGTCAGCGCCCGGAAACGCGGGTCGGCGTCAAGGGCCGCCGCTTCATGATAGCTGCGCGTATCGTTCCAGAGGATGCAGGGGCGCAGCACCTTGTCGTCGGCGTCGAGCAATGTGGCCCCATGCATCTGGCCGGAAAGCCCGATGCCACGCACAGCCGCCAATTCCTTCGGATGCGCAGCCCTCAGGCCGGCGACCGCTTCTTCGGTGGCGCGGATCCAGTGCGACGGCTCCTGCTCCGACCAGCCCGGATGCGGACGCGATACGTCAAGCCCGCCATTGGCCGAGCCGATGATCTTCTGATTACCGTCGATCAGCATCGCTTTGACGCCGGACGTTCCGAGATCGAGACCCAAATACATCAGATAATACTCCCTAGAGTCCGCCGTTCACGGCAGATTGTCCTTCACGAAAATGTCGAGGCGTATGCGCTCCTGGCCGGCAATGAAGCCCTGGCCATCCGCCGTCGCCTTCAGGACGCGGATGGCGCTGCGCACCTCATGGCCGGCATCCTGGTTGAGCACGGCATCGATCGTGCCGTCCTGCAGCGCCGAGCGCGTATGTTCGGTGAGTTCATGCGCCACCACCGTCAGCCCACGCCCCTGCCCGGTCGCCTTCAGCGCCCGGATCAGGCCGCGATTACCGGCGCCGAGACTGTAGACGCCGATGATGTCGTCGCTGCCAGCAAGCGCCTCCGAGATGAGCCCGCTGGTGATCTCCGGATCGTCGCGGCCTTCAAGCACCGGCAGCAGCCGCAATTGCGGAAACTCCGCCGCCATCACGGCAGCAAATCCTTGGAGGCGCTCGCGATGGTCGCGCACCAGCATGGAACCGGCGAGAACCGTGATATCGCCGCCACGCCCGCCAAGGAACCGGCCAAGCAGCCGCGCCGCCGTCCGGCCGGCGGCAATATTGTCGACGCCGGCATAGTGATGCCGCATGGAACCGGTGAGATCGGACACAAGAGTGACGACGGGAATGCGCGCATCCACCAACCGGTCGACGGCGGCGCGAACCTCCGGCGCATCGGTCGCCACAAGCGCTACGCCAGCGACATCTTGTCCATGCAGCGCATCGAGCGCCGCCACCAGCGCCGGCGGATCGAAGGCGGGCACTTCGATGATGCGGATCTCGGTGCGCTCGAGGGACGAACGTGTCATCGCCTGGCGCACCTCGGCGTAAAGGCCGTGCATGAAGGAATTGTCACCGGTCGGCAGGATGAAGACCAGCGGATAGACGCGACCCTTGGCAAGATTGGCGGCCGCCACGTCGCGCACATAGCCGATGTCGCGGATCGCCGCTTCCACCTTCTCGCGCGTCACAGTACGCACGCCCGGGCGCTGGTTCAGCACCCGGTCCACAGTCGCAAGGCTGACGCCCGCGGCAGCGGCGATATCGTACACAGTGGGTCTCATCAGCTCCTCCTGACGAGATGCTTACCGCCATTTCTGATGTACGTAAATCAGAAATTTTTTCGAGCCGAAACTTTCCTGCCGATCGCCATAACGAAAAAGGGCTCCTCGATGTGAGGAGCCCTTTCATTGCAAGAGGATAGGACGCGATCAATGGCCTCCGCCACCGCCGCCGCCGGCTGTCTTCGGCTTGCTCAGCATCAATACGCCGAGGATCATCGCCAGGAACAGCACCGTCAGCATCAGGAAGATATCGCTGAAGGACATGATCATTGCCTGCTGCGTTGTCATGTTGACCATCTGCCTCAGCGCAGCTTGCTGGCCGTCCAGGCCCGAGGCGGTGAAGCTGGTGGCCATGTTGTTCAACTGGTTGACGGCAACCTGATTGCCCCATTGGATATTGTCGCGCAGATTGAAGTAATGCAAATCCTGGCGGTTCGTCAGAAGCGTGTTGATGATGGCAAGGCCGACGGCGCCGCCGAGATTACGCGTCAGGTTGAACAGGCCGGATGCACCTCGCATGCGGGCGGGCGGCATGGTTCCGAGCGCGATATTGTTGATCGGCACCATGCAGAGCATCAGCCCGAAACCACGCAGGATCTGCGGGATCAGCAGCTCGTAGAAATCCCAGTCCGTCGTCAGATGCATCATGATATAGGTGCCGGCCGAGAAACTGGTAAAGCCGATGACCATCATGATGCGCAGATCGAGCTTGCTCGACAGGAAGCCGGCGAGCGGCGCCGTAAAGAACATCGTCAGGCCCGATACGAACATCGTCTCGCCGATCTGCAGCGAATCGTAGCCGCGGATGCGGGCGAGATAGAGCGGGTAGATGTAGGTCAGACCATAAAGACCGATGCCCATCACGAAGGAGAACACCGAGCCGAAGGAGAAGTTCTTGTTGGCGAAAGCCTTCAGATCCACCACCGGGAAATCCACCGAGAAAGCACGGTAGAAGAAGATGATTGCGCCGATGCCGGAAGCGATGGCGGCAATGGTGATGTAGCTGTCGTTGAACCAGTCGTTGGTGTTGCCCTCTTCCAGCACATATTCCAGCGCGCCGAGGAAGACGCCCATGGAGAACAGGCCCCACCAGTCGAACTTCTTCATCAGCGACAGCTCGGGCTTGTCGAAATCGATGTAGTTCCAGGTGACGATGGCGACGATGATGCCTGGCGGAATGTTGACCAGGAACAGCCAGTGCCAGGAGAAGGCATTGGACAGATAGCCGCCGACGGTCGGGCCGATGGTCGGCGCCAGCGTGGCAATGAGGCCGATGATCGGCGAGACGATATTGCGCTTCGACGGCGGGAAGATCGTGAAGGCAGCCGCGAAGACAGAAGGGATCATGCCGCCGCCGATGAAGCCCTGCAGCGCGCGGTAGATGATCATCTGGTCGATATTGGTGGCGGTCGCCGCCAGCGCGCTGGCCATGGTGAAACCAGCCGCGGAGATCGCGAAGAGGTAACGCGTCGAGATGATACGCGCCAGCGTTCCCGACAATGGGATCATGATGACTTCAGCGATCAGATAGGCGGTCTGCACCCAGCCGATTTCATCCGAGCCGGCGCTGAGGCCGGCCTGGATTTCGCTAAGCGAAGCCGAGACGATCTGAATGTCGAGGATCGACATGAACATGCCGAGCACCATCGCGAGGAAGGCGATGAGCTTTTTCGGGTCTATGCGTTCGTCCGCCGGAGAAACGGCGGGCGCCGGCGCCCGCGGAGGGGCGCCTGCGGTAGTGCTGGCCGACGACATGATATGTCTCTCCCGAGCTTACTTGTCCGGCGCCGTGCGGGTGTCGACATCGACGACGACACTCAGGCCGGCGCGCAGGCGACCGCTATCGAGCGCATCCTGCGGCAGGGCGATGCGAACCGGCACGCGCTGGATGATCTTGGTGAAATTGCCCGTCGCGTTTTCCGGCGGCAGCAGCGAGAAGACCGAGCCGGAAGCCGGCGAAATCGACTCGACCGTGCCGACGATCGGATGATCGCTATAGGCGTCGACATGGACGTTGACCTTCGAGCCAGGAACCAGATGCTGGATCTGCGTTTCCTTGAAGTTGGCGTCGATGTAGA
The DNA here is from genome assembly GCF_000696095.1 of Rhizobium rhizogenes NBRC 13257. Classification (GTDB taxonomy): domain Bacteria; phylum Pseudomonadota; class Alphaproteobacteria; order Rhizobiales; family Rhizobiaceae; genus Rhizobium; species Rhizobium rhizogenes. Next base: position 429,173 of record NZ_BAYX01000007.1, read on the forward strand.
GCTGGCGGGTCGGAACGATCGCCATCAGCTTCTGGCCGGGAGAGACGAGATCGCCTTCCTGCACGGAGCGATTGCCGACGACGCCGTCATAGGGCGCCTTCAGGACCGTGAAGGAGAGATCGCGGGCAGCCTTGTCGCGGGCGGCTTCGAGGCCCTTGATGGTGCTCTCGGCCTGGGTGCGCTGCGCCTGCAGCAGGTTGATATTGGCCTGGGCCGAGGCGATGGCGGCGTCGCCGCCGACGAGATTGGCCTTGGCCTGGTCAAGCGCGATATTGGCGCTATCGAGAGAAGCCGTGGTGCCGACCGACTTCGCCTGAAGTTCGGCGGCGCGGGTCTGGGTGATCTGTGCGCCACGTACCGTTGCTTCAAGCGCGACCTTCTGGGCTTGCGACTGGGCAAGGGTCGCCTGGCCGGCGGCAATCTGCGCGTCGATCGTGTGCAGCGACAACTGCTCGGTGACGAGCGAGGCCTGCGCCTGTTCCAGCGCCAGCTTGTAGTCGCCGTCATCAAGCGTGGCGAGCACGTCGCCCGTCTTGACCTGCTGGTTGGCAACGACATTCACCTTGGCGACATAGCCGGTGACCTTCGGCTGAATGGTCGCGATGTCGCCTTCGATATAGGCGTCATCGGTGGAAACCATGAAGCGGCCCGTCGTCCACCAGTCATAACCGTACCAGCCGCCGCCGACGAGCGCCAGAACGACGACGATGGGCATAACCAGGCTGCGCCGCTTCTTCTCGGCGGGTGGTGGGGCCACCTCGGCCGGAGATGCTGGCGCAGCCTGGGCGGGGGCTGGATTGCCGCGCGTTTCCGCGGCGGGAGCTTCGGCGGTTACACCGGCTTCCGTTGCTTCCATTTCGGTATCAGCGGCATCGTTCACGATGCGTGCTACGTTGTTACCATGACTAGACGACATTGCCCTACCACCGGAGAATCTGGGTAAAATAATCGAACTGAACGGTTCGGTTCAGTTGACATAGATCGTTTTCCACTCCATATCAAGTGGTATCGAACCACTGAGTTCGATTTATTTGGCGAATCTGATTAAGGTTCTCCAAAAATGATTGAGTGTAAGGAGACCATGAAGCACGAACCGCAAAATGTCGCCGTCTTGAACGCACCTGCATCCGGTGGACGATGGGCCGCCGGTGAAGATCCGGTCAAGCGCCAGCAAATTCTGGAGGGCGCCAAGCGCGTCTTCATGAAAATGGGGTTCGATGCCGCGAGCATGAACGACGTCACGCGCGAAGCCGGCGTCTCCAAGGGCACGCTCTACGTCTATTTCGCCAATAAGGAAGACCTGTTCTCCGCCATTGTGAACAGCGAACGTGCGCATTTCGTCGAAATCGTGCGCGCAGCGCTCGCCGAGGATACCGACATCGCGTCAAGTCTCCTTGAGTTCGGCAAGGTGTTTGCGACCCACGTCACATCTGACAAGATCATTAGCGCCATGCGGACCGTCATCGGGGTGCGCGAGCGCATGCCATCGCTCTGTCAGCGCTTTTTTACCGGTCCAGAAAACCTGCGTACCGTGTTGCGCAGCTATCTGGAGCGCAAGGCCGAGGCAGGCAGCGTCGAGATCGAGGATTTCGACATGGCCGCGCGCCAGTTTCTCGAGATGGCCAGCGGCGGCTATTTCAAGCTAAGGCTGTTCGGCGACATGGAAGCCCCTCCTTCGAAAGAAGAGATCGACTATGTCGTGCGCGGCGCCGTGCGTGTCTTCCTGGCCGCCTATGGTTCCAAACAGAAAGATTGCGCCTGACGGCCAGCCGATGGCTAGCAGGTCTTGCCATCAACTCCGCAATCACGATCAAATCCCATCGCCGGTCGACGCCTAACAATGGGCCGGCAACCAGGGAGTTAGACATGAGCGCGATTGGACGAGCGATATGGTTCATCGAAAGCCATTTTGCGTCAGACATCTCGCTCGACGAGATTGCCGACACGGCCGGCCTGTCGCGCTACCATCTGTCGCGCGTCTTCGGACTGACCACCGGCCATTCGATCAGCGGCTATATCCGGGGGCGGCGCCTTAGCGGGGCGGCTCTTGCGCTGATCGACAGCTCATCGACCATTCTCCAGGTTGCCCTCGATGCGGGCTACGGCTCGCATGAGGCTTTCACCCGTGCCTTCCGCGAACAGTTCGGCATGACGCCCGACAGCTTGCGCAAACAGGGGCACGCCAGAAACCTTGCCTTACTGGAGCCAATCAGAATGGACGAGACCCACCTCCCCAAGCTCGACGCACCGCGTTTCGAGACCCGCCCCGCAATGCTGCTTGCCGGCCTTGCGGAAACTTATGCCCATGAGGCCACGGAAGGGATTCCCTCGCTCTGGCAGCGGTTCAACCAGCATTTCGGCCACATCCCCGGCCAGGTCGGCAATGTCGCCTATGGCGTCTGCACTCAGGCTGAAGGCGAGACCGAAAGCTTCCGCTATATGTCCGCCGCCGAGATCAGCGCGGCCGACGACCTGCCGGAGGGCTTTACGACCCTGAAACTGCCACAGCAGCGCTATGCGGTCTTCACGCATCGCGGCCACATCTCCGGCATCTCCGCTACCGTGCACCAAATCTTCGGTGACTGGCTGCCGCAATCCGGTCACAAGCACGCCAGCCTGCCCGACATGATGGAGCGCTACGACGACCGTTCCGACCCTCAAACTGGCATGGGCGTGACGGAGATCTGGATTCCCCTGAAGGCATAGAAGCAGCTGCGGCGCCTACGAAAATGGCGCCGCCGCTTGCACCTGTGAATTCGCTCCTTACATTACCGACGATTATTGAGGAGCCGAAGCTGGGGGTCAGCGTTCGGCAAACGCTGACCAAAGGAAATCGTTAATGGACATTGTTGGCTTGATCCAGGATCCGAGCGCGTGGGTTGCGCTGATCACGCTTGTCGTCATGGAGGTGGTCCTCGGTATCGACAACCTCATCTTCATCTCGATCCTGACCAACAAGCTGCCGCCCGAACACCGCGAGAAGGCACGCAAGATAGGTATCGGCCTCGCGCTCATCATGCGCCTTGCCCTGCTCGGCACCGTCGCTTGGATCGTGCAGCTGACGCAACCGGTCTTCGAACTCTTCGGCCACGGCTATTCGTGGAAAGACATGATCCTGATCGGTGGCGGCCTGTTCCTCGTCTGGAAGGCCACGAAGGAAATCCATCACAATGTCGATCCCGCCGAACATGGCGAGGACTTCATCGCCAAGTCGACGACATCGACCTTTGCCGCCGCCATCGGCCAGATCCTGCTGCTCGACCTCGTCTTCTCGGTCGACAGCATCATCACCGCCGTCGGCATGACGCCGCATCTGCCGATCATGTTCGTTGCCGTCATCGCCGCCGTCACCGTCATGCTGGTCGCCGCCAACCCGCTTGCCAATTTCATCGAGAAGAACCCGACCATCGTCATGTTGGCGCTGGCCTTCCTGCTGATGATCGGCACGACGCTGATTGCCGAAGGCATGGGCTTCCACGTTCCCAAGGGCTACGTCTACACCGCCATGGCCTTCTCGGCGGCCGTCGAAGTGCTGAACATGGTCGTGCGCAACAAGCGGAAAAAGGCGGCTGGCGGCCATTGAGGAAAAGGTCCGCACCCGCATATGGGTGCGGCACTCACTCCTGGACGTGGACGTCGACCCATTCGCCGATGTCACCCCGACCGTAAATGTCCACCTTGATCCATATGTTGCCGCGAACGATGTCGTTCGCGGCATCGTCGGTGATGGTGCCGCTTGCGAGCATTACTTCCAGACGCTGGCGGTTGGCGGGGTCCGAGAAGAAGCTGTCGCCCTGATCGCCCCGATCGCGGCGGCGGTAGGCGTGATAGTTCGCGCGATCCTGCCGGATAATCTGCCAGGGCAGCTCCAGGCGCTCTCCCTTGGAATTATACAGATCGTCGTGACCGATATAGGCCCGGTAGCTATCGAGAAGACGGGCCGAACTATCACGCGTTATCGTCGATTGGGCGGCGGCTGGGCTGAGCATGGTTCCCACGAATAAAAAGCTCAAGATGAATTTCTTCATCGCTTTCTCCCATTGGTCAATTGAAGATCAATTCTGCCACTGTCGCAGAAATTGCAAATGAAAAATAATACGTCCGCCTTTCTATTCAGACTTTTCCGAATGGAAATAGGAGAAGAGATCGTGATAGACGAAGCCACGGGACGGCACCGCGCTTGCGTCCGCGCCGTGTCGCGACGCACTTTCCCTTGACGTCATCCAATGAATATGGCCTAAGGCCAGCCAAACGGAAAACGCGGAATTGAAGCGGCAAGACGCCCTTTTCCGGCCGGTTTCCTGATCCAGATAAACATCTCCAGCCGGGCAGCGCCTATCCCACGCAGCGGCCTGGCTTTTTCTGACGGGCAAACAAAATGACCACTTCAGGCGTTCGCGTCCGCATCGCACCCTCCCCGACCGGCGAGCCGCATGTCGGCACCGCCTATATCGCGCTGTTCAATTATCTCTTCGCCAAGAAGCATGGCGGCGAGTTCATCCTACGCATCGAAGACACCGACGCGACACGCTCGACGCCGGAATTCGAGACCAAGGTGCTCGACGCGCTGAAATGGTGCGGCCTCAAATGGTCGGAAGGTCCCGATATCGGCGGCCCCTATGGCCCCTATCGCCAGAGCGACCGCAAGGATCTCTACAAGCCCTACGTCGAGAAGATCGTCGATGCCGGCCACGGCTTCCGCTGCTTCTGCACGCCCGAGCGGCTGGAGCAGATGCGCGCCGCCCAGCGTGCCGCCGGTCTGCCGCCGAAATATGACGGCCACTGTCTGAACCTTTCGGCTGAGGAAGTCTCGTCGCGCGTTGCCGCCGGCGAGCCGTATGTCGTTCGCATGAAGATCCCGACAGAAGGCAGCTGCAAATTCCATGACGGCGTCTATGGCGACGTCGAAATCCCGTGGGATGCCGTAGACATGCAGGTTCTGCTCAAGGCCGATGGCATGCCGACCTATCACATGGCCAACGTCGTCGACGACCATCTGATGAAGATCACCCATGTGGCGCGCGGCGAGGAATGGCTTGCCTCGGTGCCGAAGCACATCCTGATCTACCGCTATCTCGGCCTCGAACCGCCGGTCTTCATGCATCTGTCGCTGATGCGCAATGCCGACAAGTCGAAGCTGTCGAAGCGCAAGAACCCGACGTCGATCTCCTATTACACGGCACTCGGCTATATTCCCGAAGCGCTGATGAACTTCCTCGGCCTGTTCTTCGTCCAGATCGCCGAAGGCGACGAGCTGCTGACCATGGACGAGCTGGCCGAAAAGTTCGATCCGGAAAACCTCTCCAAGGCTGGCGCGATCTTCGATATCCAGAAGCTCGACTGGCTGAACGGCCGCTGGATCCGCGAAAAGCTCTCGGAAGAAGAATTCCAGCAGCGGGTGCTGACCTGGGCGATGGAAAACAGCCGCCTGCAGGAAGGCCTGAAGCTGTCGCAGTCGCGCATCTCCAAGCTTGGCGAACTGCCGGATCTCACCGGCTTCCTGTTCAAGTCCGACCTCAATCTCGATCCCTCTGCTTTCGCCAGGATCAAGTCGACACCGGAAGAACTGCTGGAAATCCTGAACACGGTGCAGCCGGACCTCGAAAAGATTCTCGAATGGAATGTCGAGACGATCGAAGCCGAACTGCGCGCCATTGCCGACCGCATGGGCAAGAAGCTGAAGGTCATCGTCGCGCCGCTCTTCGTCGCCGTATCGGGCTCCTCGCGCTCGCTGCCGCTTTTCGATAGCATGGCGATCCTCGGCCGTTCCGTCGTGCGCCAGCGGCTGAAACTTGCCGCCCAGACCGTTGCGACCCTCGTCGGCCCGAAGAACTGAACCGGACGTAGAACCATGAACGACAAGACCGAAACATCAGCCCTCTCCTCCGACGCAACGGAAGTTCGCGCCCAGAAGCTGAAGCTGCTGCGCGAAAAGATCGGCGACGTCTATCCGGCGCATTTTCACCGGACGCTGACCAATGCCGAGCTGACGGCGAAATATGAGGGCCTGGAGCCGGACACAGAAACAACCGATGTCGTCACCGTTGCCGGCCGTGTCTACTCGTCGCGCAATTCCGGCATGTTCATGGATATTCATGACGCCTCCGGCAAGATCCAGATCTTCAGCCACAAGGACGTCACCGGCGAAGACGCCCGCGCCCTGCTGCCGATGATCGATATCGGCGACATCATCGGCGTCACCGGCGTCGTTCGCCGCACCAAGCGCGGTGAGCTGACGATCAACGCCCAGCAGATCACCATGCTGACCAAGTCGCTGCTGCCGATGCCCGAGAAGTGGCATGGCCTCTCCGACATCGAGCTGCGCTACCGCAAGCGCCATCTCGACATCATGACCAACGAGGAATCGAAGCTCCGCTTCCAGCAGCGCAGCCGCATCGTCTCCGGCATCCGTCGCTTCATGGAAGATGACGGCTTCATGGAAGTCGAGACGCCGATGCTGCATTCGGTCTATGGCGGCGCCACCGCCGAGCCGTTCAAGACACATCACAACACGCTGAAGCTCGACATGTACCTGCGCATCGCGCCGGAACTGTTCCTGAAGCGCACGCTGGTTTCGGGCCTTACCGACAAGGTGTTCGAGATCAACCGCAACTTCCGCAACGAAGGCGTCTCCACACGGCACAATCCAGAATTCACCATGATGGAATGCTACTGGGCCTATGCCGACTACGAGGACATCATGGACCTCGTCGAGCGTCTGTTCTCGACGCTCGCCATGTCGATCCACGGCAGCACGGAATTTGCCTTCGGCGACAAGCAGATCTCCTTCAAGGGTCCGTTCCGGCGCGTGCCGATGCCTGACGCCGTCAAGGAAGCGACCGGCATCGACTTCCTGGCGCTCAAGACCGACGAGGAAGCCCGCGCCGCTGCCAAGGCCGCAGGCTTCACCGTGGAAAAAGATGCGACATGGGGCGAATGCCTCGCCTTCATCTTCGAAGAGAAGGTCGAGGGCACGCTGATCCAGCCGTCGCACGTCACGCATTTCCCGAAGGACATCTCGCCCTTCGCCAAGGAAGTGCCGGGCGAGCCGCGCCTCGTCGAGCGCTTCGAGACCTATTGCAACGCGTGGGAACTCGGCAACGCCTTCTCGGAACTCAACGATCCGGAAGAGCAGCGCGCCCGCATGGTCGAGCAGCTCGAACAGGCGCATGCACGCGGCGAGAAGCAGAAGGAACTGGACGAGGAATTCCTCGACGCCATCGACCAGGGTATGCCGCCCGCCGGCGGCCTCGGCATCGGGGTCGATCGCCTGATCATGCTGCTGACCAACTCCCCCTCGATCCGCGACATCATCCTGTTCCCGGCACGCCGCGCCAAGGCTGACTGAGCCGGCTTCGCCAAGACAGCATAAGAAAAAACAAAGGCCGCCAGGGTAACCCATGGCGGCCTTTATCGTTCATTCGACAGCGTTATTCGTAGTCTACCCAGACGGCGCCGGCATCGGCGGAGCGCACGCAGTTCTCCACCCATCGCACGCCCTCAAGGCCGGCATGGACATCGGGAAAGCCGAGCCCTTCCATTCCGGCCGGCGCGAGGCCACGCTGCCCATCGATGGCAAAACCGAAGCGACGGTAAAGATTGGCCCAGGCTTCGAACAGACCCTCCGGATGACCGCCGCCGATACGGTCGTCGATCCGGGCCTCCGGATAGAGATAGTCCATGCCGCGCTCGAGGACACGCACCGGCTCGCCCTGGATCTCGTAGGAGAGCTGATTGGGACGCTCGTCCCACCATTCGACGCTCGCCTTCGATCCGACGATACGGACCTTCTGGCCATGCATGGAGCCGGCATTGACGGCGCTCGACCAGACGGTTGCGAGCGCGCCGTTGTCGTATTCCATCAGGGTCACGGCATTGTCCTCAAGCGGCGCCCGGCTTTTGACGAAGCTCTGGCGCGTGCACATCAAGCGCTTGATCTTCAAATGTGGCAGGATGACTTCCGAGATATAGAGCGGATGCGTCCCGACATCGCCGAGCACATAGCTCGGACCCGCAAAATTGGGATCGACGCGCCAGCGCGTGGATGGGTTCAGCTCCTCGACCGCCGCACTATGGAAACCATGGGCGAACTGCAGATTGACGATACGGATCTCGCCGAGATCGCCATTCCTCACCATGGCCCGCGCCTGCTCGATCATCTGGTGCCCGGCATAACCATAGGTGACGCCGACGATGCGGTTCCGCACCTGCGAAAGCGCCTTCAGCTCGTCTGCCTCGGCAACGGTGAAGCAAAGCGGCTTCTCGCAGACGACATGCAGATCATGCTCGAGCGCCGCCTTGCAGATGGCGAAATGGGTGTTGTTCGGGGTCGCGATCGAGACAGCCTCGATGCCATCTGGCCGCTTGGCCTCTGCGGCAAACATCGTCAGATAATCCGGATAGCTGCGCGCTTCGTCGAGCCCAAGCTCCACACCGAAGGCACGACCACGCTCCGGGTCGATATCGAAGGCGCCGGCCACGAGTTCGAATATGCTGTCCCTAAGTGCCGCCGAGCGATGGATATAGCCGATCTGGCTGCCGCGCCCGCCTCCGACCATGCCCCAGCGGATCGGCTTTCTCTTCAGTCCTGACATTACCCTATTCCCTGTTCCTAGAAGCCGACCGACCGCAGATAATCGCGGCTTTCCTTCACATCCTCGAGGCTCCCCGCAACGCTCAACGGATCGCGCTCCTGCTCGACGGTGATGAAACCGTGATAGCCGATCTCGTCGAGTGCCCGCTTCACCTCGGGATAGTCGATGATGCCCCGGCCGATCGGGCACATGACGCCCTGGGCGCAAGCCTCGAAGAAGCGGATCTTCTCGCCGAGCACGCGCTCGAACACAACCTGGTCGATATCCTTGAAATGGACGTAGTCGAGCCGGTCCGCATAGCGGCGCAACGTCTCCACGGGATCCATGCCGGCATAATAGGTGTGGCCGGTATCAAGGCAGAAGCCCGCCGTTTTCGCCGGTATATCCCTGGCGATCCGCTCGATCTCGTCGGCGAACTCGATATAGCCGCCGGCATGGGGATGGATGACAGCGCGGACACCGTATTTGTCCCGGGCAAGCTCGGCGATGGCCTTGATGTTGGCGACCATGCCGGCCCAGTCCTTGTCGGAGAGCCGCGGCGCGCGGTCGGAATGACCGGCGGCGTAATCCCTCTCGTCATGACCCCAGTCCATGACGGTCAGATAGGGCGTCTTGAACCGCTGGCCGTCTACCTGCTCCGGCTGTGGCAGCCTGGTGATCACGGCGCAGATCTCGTCCGTCTGCCGGAGCAGGTTCTGGCGATTGTCCGGAGAAACCAGATCGTCGAAGATCGTTCCGGCGACGATGAAGAGATTGCGCTCTGAGAGCGCCCCGGCGACCCGCCAATGGTCGAGTGGCACATAGCCGTATGGCCCAAGTTCAAGACCGCCATAGCCGGCAGCGGCAGCTTCGTCGAAGACGCGCTCCCAGGCGGGCAGGTTCGGATTTTTAACGTCGTCCACGCCCCAGCAGCATGGAGCAGTCGTAATCGTGATGGTCACGGGGTCATTCCCTGTCTGATATCGGTAAGGTCGAACGGCGGCCGGTGATCAGGCGCGTTTCGCTGGCCAGTATTTGTCGACGTAGGTCTGGATTTCCGAGCGCATGAACTTTCCGGAAGCGTCAGCCCGCTCTTCCCAGCCGAAGACGCAGGCCGTGACGATGCCGTCGAAGCCGACCGCCGCCAGCGACGAGAAGAAGACATCCCAGTCGATCTCGCCCTGGTACATGTCCATGTGCTGGTGGATCGTCACCTTCGCGCCCGGCGGATTGACGATGTAGCGAAGGCCCGAGGATGCCTTGTGATTATAGGTGTCGGCCACATGCACATGGTTGATCAGCGGACCCGCATCGCGGATCATCTTCGCCATGTCATCGCCGAAATAGAAGGTGTGCGGTGCGCAGTAGAGGAACTTCACCTTGTCGGAACCAATCGTCTTCAGCATGTCGATCGCCGGATGCAGCGTCTCGCACCAGTCTTCCGGATGCGGCTCCATGTTGAGGGTCACGCCTTCCTTTTCGAAGACCGGAACGAGTTCCTCGATCGAGCGCCACCAGGCCGCCTCGCTGTGTTCGTGGGTATGCATGCCGCCGCAGCAATTGGAGCGGTGGCTCCGGTCCGGCGAAGGGCCTCGGCCGAATTCCGAGTTCATCGTGTCGCAATCCATCTCGACGGCGATCCGGATCGCTTCCTTCCAATAGCTGACCGCCGCCTGCCGCTCATCTTCATGCGGGCTTGCCCAGCGATACATCGGCAGGAGCGATGCGAGCTTGACGCCGTGGTCCTTTAGCGCCGACTTGAATTCGACGATGCGTTCCTTGTGGGCACGCGGCCGCACCCACCAGGGAAGGAAGTCGTCGCGCGGCGACAATTCAATATGGTCATAGCCAAGCTCCGCTGCCTTACGGCAAAGCTGATCGAGCGGCAGGTGCCGGTGCATATGCGGGTCGAGTGCGATCTTCATGGGGCTCCTCCGTCATCCGGCGTGACCATGAACAGGCCAGCGGATGCTCTTTCGTCTGGATCGTTTTGAGATTCGGTTTTCCTCCCGAATTGCCCGGAGGATAGGCCCGCGCCGTGGCGACTCTCCAATCCTTCCTTGATCAAATTTGATCATTGGCGTAGGGCAGCACGGATGCAGGGCTGAACTACTGCTGTCGGAGGAACGGGATGACGAAGGTCACCTTGAAGGATGTGGCGGAAGAGGCCGGCGTCGGCACAGCCACGGTCGAGCGAGTCGTCAATGGCCGTGGCGGCGTCAGGCCGGAAACCGTGGAAAAGGTGTTTCTCGCCGCAAAAAGGCTGAACTACCGGCATGGGCTGTCGAATGCCCATCGCAGCCTGATCCGGATCGAGGTGATCCTGGTGCGGCCGGAGACCAGCTTCTATTCGCGGATGAACCAGGCTTTTGAGCGCATCGCCGCCTCACTCGACCATGGCATCGTCGTTCACCGCACCTTTGCCCGGGAAAACGATCCGGTGGACTTCGCCCACTATATCGCCAATCCGAAAGTCCGCAGATCGGCGCTGATCGTCGTCGCGCCGGACCACCCGGACGTGGTCACAAGCGTCAGACAGGCACGCGAACTCGGGATTCCCGTCGTCCAGATCATGACCCGCCCGGCGCCGGAGCTGCCCTATGTCGGGATCGACAACTATGCGGCCGGCCGCACCGCCGCCTACTATATGTCACGCATGCTAGCCGGACAGGCGGGCGCCTTCGTCGCGCTCTGCCATAGCGGTGCCTACGAGAACCACAAAGAGCGCATCCGCGGGTTCTCCGCCTATCTCGCCGAACAGGGCTCGAACGCCCACGCCTTCACCGAGGTGATGTTCGATCTCGACGACGAGCACAATGCCATGGAGCTGCTGCGCAATGCACTTGACCGCGACCCCAGCATTATCGGCGTCTACAGCGCCGGCGGCGACAATGTCGCGGTTGCATCCGTTCTCCGGCAAAACCGGCAACGAGGGACCTTCTGGGTCGGCCATGAACTGACCGAGCAGACACGCAGCTACCTGCGCCAGGGCATCCTGTCGATCGTGCTGGATCAGGCGCCGGAGATCCAGGCGCGCCGATCGATCGACCTGACGTTGAAGACATTGGGCCTGATCGACGTCGAGGTCAGCGCCGAGCCCGTGCGCTTTCTCACCGTAACCTCGGAGAACCTCTGAACCAATTGCGGTTACGGGTGGCCATTGCCTCCAGATGGCGTATAAGTCCCGCCAACTGCGGTGACGTCTTCGCCGCGCCAAATCAAAGGTGCCAATCCATGACCGACAACACGACCGCAGACACCGATAACGAACAGCAGCGGCTGGCCGATCTTGCCGAAATCGGCGATGTTGATCTGTCTCAATTCGTACCAGGGACCTTCGGCTGCCATGAGGCAATGCATACGGCCTCACTCATGCTCGACATGACCGACGATCACCTGCTGCAACACCCCGCCATCCTCGCCGATCCGGAATTCTACCGTCTCGCCGGCAATGTTCACGAGGCGCTGTTCGCGCTCTATCAGGCCATCGGCGAAAAGCATCTGGCGGACTAAGTATCTTCAGAAGCGGCGACGTTAGGCCGGCTCAGTTCGTCACCGGCGACGGCCGGCTGCTGGCGCCCGTCATTGTCGGGTCGAGACCCAGCGGCGGTGCCGCCTTCGGGTCAGTGGCATCCACGCCGATGAATTCATCGCCTTTATCAGTCTCGGGCGGTACGTTGCCGGTCGTCGCGGGCTCGTGGGGTTTAGGCGGAGCATGGGCGGCTTCCTTGGCTGCCGCCTTCTCTTCCGCCGCCATTGCGGCCTTACGCTTATCCGTCTTGGCGTCGCCCTTTTCGTTCTCGGCTGCCAGCGGATTGTCGCAATCGCTGTAATTTTTCAGCGCCGCCAGCGTCTCGTCGATATCGGTGGGCAGCATGTTGATCTGCTCGCCATAGAACAGACCCTGGGCACTTGCGCCGCCATTGTAATAACGCGCCGTGACCGGCGCCTCGACGGCGCCACCCGCGACCTTGTCGGGATGCGGAACATAGACGACATCGGCGCCCAGCGCCCGGCCGCGAATATCGGATCGCAACGTCGGCCCATTCTTGTCGAGAACCACCACCTGGACGAGATCCGGCTTCTGCTCCTCATAAACGGCTTTGGCGACACGTAATGCTGTTTTCACACGCGTCAGGCCATCGGTCGGATCCGTGCGGATATATTTGCGCACCCAGAAGCGATTTTCCTTGCGGATGGTGATGAGGCTAACGTCGCTGCACTCGAGGCCATTTGGGGAGGCCGAGACAAAACCCTGGAGCCTGTCCTTGCCCAGATAAAGCGCGAAAGCGCCGGAGGAGCCTATCAACAAGGCCACTCCGCCGATGAGGACGACAAGCTTCCGGGGGGACCGGAAAATATGCAGTAAGGCGCTCACGCCAACTGCTCCAGCATAAAGCACTCCAACGCGACAAGGTGATTGATCCTCACGTTAGGGATGCGGCGTTTCGGAATGCTTAAAACAGAGATGAAACTTGTGTCACTCTCGCTGCTTTTACCAAAAAAGGTCCAGATTTTTCAGGCCGATGCCGGCGCTTGCCTTCTACGGTTCGGCCATGCTCTAACCGGGACATGGCGTTCACCTTGAGACAGCTTCAGTATTTCGTCGCCGTGGCGGAACAGGGCTCGGTCACCCGCGCCGCGCAAAACCTGTCGATCTCGCAATCCTCCGTCACCGAAGCCCTGAAAGAACTGGAAAGCGATCTCGGCGTCGAGTTGTTCGACCGTCATCCCCGCGGCCTCTCCATCACCCATAACGGCCACCAGTTCCTGCGCCACGCAACGAAGATCCTCTCGACCGTTTCCGACGCCCGCACCAGCTTTTCCGGCCAGCAGAATGCGACCGGCGGCACCTTGAACATCGGCGTCACCTCGCTTGTCGCCGGCTATGTGCTGTCCGACCTGCTGGCACGCTATCGCCGCGTCTGCCCCGGCGTCGAGGTCAGCGCTATCGAAGATAATGGCGGCTATCTCGAACATCTTCTGGTCGGTGGCGAGCTCGACGTCGCTGTTATGGTCATTTCCAACCTGCGCGACCGCATGGCGCTGCAGGCCGAAATCATCGAGACATCCCCCTACCGCCTCTGGCTGCCCATGGGCCATCCGCTGGTTTCCGCCGATATCATCAGCGTCGCCGACATCACCCGCGAACCGCTGATCATGCTGACCATCGACGAGATCGAGGAAAACACCGGTAAGCTGCTGACAGCACTTGGCGCCCGCCCGCATGTGGCCTTTCGCACGCGCTCCGTCGAGGCCGTGCGCAGCCTGGTCGCCACCGGCGCCGGCGTGGCGCTTCTGCCGGACCTCGTCTACCGCCCCTGGTCGCTGGAAGGTGATCGCATCGAAAGCCGCGACGTCTCCGGCTCGCTGCCGGTAGTCCAGGTCGGCATGGTCTGGCGCAAGGGCTCCAGCCTGCCCCAAGCAGCCCGCGATTTCGTCGGTGTCGCCGAAAGCATGCGCTCGGGGCGGCAGCGATAGGCGAGCGTGATCCCGAAAACTGTGAAGCGGTTTTCGAACGAGATCACGCTCAATCAAATAAGGGAACCTATCGGAAATTCCGATATCGACTTTCTGATAAATGAATTTGCGAATACGGCAAAATCGCGTCACCTTTTTCTCCGGGAACAAAACGCCAGACACTGGCTCCAGTAGCAACTGGCTCAAAAACCGGGAGACTCCGATGAAGCATTTGCTGAAATCATGCACGGTCGCACTCGCATCCTTAAGTTTCGCCACGCAGGTCATTGCCGCTGAGCCGCTGAAGACGCTCGGCAAGGGCGAAGGCGCCGTCAGCATCGTTGCCTGGGCCGGCTATATCGAGCGCGGTGAGAGCGACAAGAATTACGACTGGGTCACAGGCTTCGAAAAGGAGACCGGCTGCAAGGTCAGCGTCAAGACCGCCGCGACATCGGATGAAATGGTGGCGCTGATGAACGAAGGCGGCTTCGACCTCGTCACCGCCTCGGGCGATGCATCGCTGCGTCTCGTTGCCGGCAAGCGCGTCCAGCCGATCAACACCGACCTCATCCCAAGCTGGAAAAACCTCGACGATCGGTTGAAAAATGCGCCATGGCATACCGTCAACGGCGTCCATTATGGCGTACCCTATCTCTGGGGGCCGAACGTGCTGATGTACAATACCGACGCCTTCAAGGATCAGGCGCCGAAGAGCTGGAACGTCGTCTTCGAAGAAATGACCCTGCCGGACGGTAAGTCCAACAAGGGCCGTGTCCAGGCCTATGATGGTCCGATCTACATCGCCGACGCCGCTCTTTACCTGATGGCCCACAAGCCGGAGCTCGGTATCAAGGATCCTTACGAACTCAACGAAGACCAGTATAAGGCAGCCCTCGACCTGCTGCGCGGCCAGCGCAAGCTCGTCAGCCGCTATTGGCATGACGCGATGATCCAGACGGACGATTTCAAGAACGAAGGCGTCGTCGCCTCCGGCTCCTGGCCGTTCCAGGTGAACCTGCTGCAGGCCGACAAGCAAAAGATCGCCTCGACCTTCCCCGATGAAGGCGCGACCGGTTGGGCCGATACCACCATGCTGCATGTCGACAGCGAGCACCCGAACTGCGCCTATATGTGGATGGAACACTCGCTTCAGGCCAAGGTCCAAGGCGACGCCGCCGCCTGGTTCGGCGCGGTGCCCTCGGTTCCCGCCGCCTGCAAAGGCAACGAGCTCTTGACCGACAGCGGTTGCGCAACCAACGGCTACGACCACTTCGACAAGATCAAGTTCTGGAAAACCCCGGTCGCCAAGTGCACGAGCGAGAGCGAATGCGTGCCTTACCATCGCTGGGTTTCCGACTATATCGGCGTGATTGGGGGCAGATAGCTCACGCCGATCACGGCGATCGCCTCTCCACCGCGAGGAGTGGCGATCCCGCCGGGACGATGAGGGGAGCGGCATACTAAGCCCCTCGTCGCCTCGCCAAGCCCTCCTCTGAAGAGAGAAGGCAAGGTGGAAATATATGCCCCGTCATCTCTGCATATCCTTGGAGCACCCCATGACCGCCGTTCGTTTCCAGCAGGTATCGCGCCATTTCGGCCAGGTCCGCGCCGTCGACCACGTCGATCTGGAGATCGCTCCCGGTGAATTCTTCGCCATGCTCGGCCCCTCCGGCTCCGGCAAGACCACCTGCCTGAGATTGATTGCCGGTTTCGAGCAGCCGACCGGTGGCCATATTGAGATTTTCGGCGAGACCGCCGAGGGTGTGCCGCCCTATCGGCGCAACGTCAACACCGTGTTTCAGGACTACGCCCTGTTTCCGCACCTCAACATCCTCGACAACGTCGCTTACGGGCTGATGGTCAAGGGTATCGGCAAGGCCGAGCGGTGGAAGGCTGCCGAACAGGCGCTGGAAATGGTGAAACTGCCGGGCTACGGCGCCCGCCGCCCTGGCCAGCTCTCCGGCGGCCAACGCCAGCGCGTGGCACTCGCCCGCGCGCTCGTCAACAAGCCGAAAGTCCTTCTTCTCGACGAGCCGCTCGGCGCGCTCGACCTAAAACTGCGTGAGCAGATGCAGGAAGAGCTGAAGAGCCTGCAACGGGCGCTCGGCATAACCTTCGTCTTCGTCACCCATGATCAGGGCGAGGCGCTTTCCATGGCCGACCGCGTCGCCGTCTTCAACAATGGCAAGATCGTGCAGGAAGGCACGCCGCACGACATCTATCAGCGGCCGAAGACCAGATTCGTCGCTGATTTCGTCGGTTCCTCCAACGTAATCGCACCCGAGACGATGTCATCGCTTGGCGGCGAGCGCCGCTGGGCGAGCCTGCGGCCCGAGGCCATTCGTCTTGGCGACAGTGCCGGCCTTGCCGCCACCGTGCAGGCAACCAGCTTCCTCGGCGCCGCTACCCGCCTCTCCGTCGAAGCACACGGCACGCGGCTGCATGTCACCGTGCCGGCCGGTCAGCCGATCCCGGAACCCGGCGCCTCGATCCGCCTCGCCTGGGCACCCGCCGACGTGCACTATATGGACGACGCCGCATGACGATGGCGAGCATCACCACAGCTGCGCCGGCTCCCACCTCGATCCTGCCAAGCCGCGGCGGGTTCTTCGGCCGCCTTTCGGATCTCTTCTGGCGCCGTCCGAAACTCTTCCTCTTCTTGATGCTGACGCCTCCGCTCCTCTGGCTCGGCATCATCTATATCGGAGCGCTGATCGCCCTGCTGCTGCAGAGCTTCTTCTCGATCGACGATTTCTCCGGAATGGTGAATTACGAATTCACGCTGTCCACCTATGCGCAGCTGCTGAATTCCGCCAATTTCGACATCATCGTCCGCACCGTCGTCATGGCGGCGCTGGTAACCGTGGCCTCCGCCTTCGTCGCCTTCCCCATCGCCTATTATGCGGCGCGCTACGCACAGGGAAAATGGAAGGCGCTGTTCTATCTCGGCGTCATGCTGCCGCTCTGGTCGAGCTATCTGGTCAAGGTCTACGCCTGGAAGCTGATCCTCGCCAAGGAGGGCATCCTGACCTGGCTTTTCGGCAAGCTCTATCTCGGCTGGCTGCTCGACAGCGTACTTGCTTTGCCCGTCATCGGCGGCAACTCACTGTCGGTGAGCTATATCGGCACCTTCCTTGTCTTCGTCTATATCTGGCTGCCCTATATGATCCTGCCGACGCAGGCCGCTCTCGAGCGCGTGCCGGCCAATCTGCTCGAAGCCTCCTCCGATCTCGGTGCAGCGCCGAACCAGACCTTCCGCACTGTGCTGCTGCCGCTGGCACTGCCCGGCATCGTCGCCGGCTCGATCTTCACCTTCTCGCTGACGCTCGGCGACTACATCATCCCGCAGATCATCGGCTCCTCGCGCCTCTTCATCGGCCAGGCGGTCTATGCGCAGCAGGGCACGGCCGGCAATGTGCCGCTGGCCGCCGCCTTCTCGGTCGTGCCGATCGTCATCATGGCCATCTATCTCTGGATCGCCAAGAAGCAGGGGGCCTTCGATGCGCTCTGATCGCGGCCAACGCGCCTCCCTGCCCCTGAAGACCGCCGCCGCCTGCGGCCTGCTCTTCCTGCATCTGCCGATCCTCTTGATCTTCGTCTATGCCTTCACGACGGAAGAGAAGAGCTATCAGTGGCCGCCGCCGGGCTTCACGCTGCAATGGTTCGGCATTGCCTGGAACCGGCCGGACGTCTGGTCGTCGCTGGCGCTGTCCGTGCAGGTGGCGACCATCGCGACCGCAATCGCCCTGGTGCTCGGCACGCTCTGCGCCGCCGCCGTCAGCCAGACGAAGTTCTTCGGCCGTGAGGCAATCTCGCTGCTGGTCATCCTGCCGATTGCACTGCCCGGTATCATCACCGGCATCGCGCTGCGCTCGGCCTTCAGCCTGTTCGACATTCCCTTCTCGGTCTGGACCATCGTTCTCGGCCACGCCACCTTCTGCGTCGTCGTGGTCTATAACAATGCGGTCGCCCGCTTCCGCCGCACCTCCGGTTCGCTGATCGAAGCCTCGATGGACCTTGGCGCCGATGGTTTCCAGACCTTCCGCCATGTCATCCTGCCGAATATCGGCACGGCGCTGCTGGCAGGCGGCATGCTCGCCTTCGCCTTGTCCTTCGATGAGGTCATCGTCACCACCTTCACCGGCGGCCAGCAGATGACCTTGCCGATCTGGATGCTGCAGGAACTCATTCGCCCGCGCCAGCGCCCTGTCACCAATGTCGTCGCCATGGTCGTGGTGCTCGTCACCTTCCTGCCGATCCTGGCAGCCTATTATCTTACCCGCGACGGCGACCAGATCGCCGGCGGCGGCAAATAAAGGGAGATTATTATGGACACCCAGATGCTGATCGGCTCCCGCTTCGAGGCCGGCACGGAGACGGAAGAGCATATCCTCAACCCGAAGACCGGCGAGACCGTGCTCAACCTGCCTGAGGCGTCACTCGGCCAGATCGATGCCGCCGTCGACGCCGCCGAAAAAGCCTTCACGAGCTGGTCGCAGACGACGCCCGGCCAACGCTCCGCCTATCTGCTGAAGATCGCCGACGCCATCGAAAGAGAGGCCGAAGGCTTCGCGGCACTGGAAGCGCTCAACTGTGGCAAGCCGATCAACGCCGTCCTCAATGACGAAATCCCCGCCATCGTCGATTGCTACCGCTTCTTCGCCGGCGCGGTACGCAACCTGCATGGCCCGGTCGCCGGCGAATATCTGCCCGGCCACACCTCGATGATCCGCCGCGACCCGATCGGCATTGTCGGCTCGATCGCGCCGTGGAACTATCCGCTGATGATGATGGCCTGGAAACTGGCCCCGGCGATTGCCGGCGGCAACACCGTCGTCTTCAAACCCTCCGAACAGACGCCGCTGACGGCGTTGAAGATGGCAAAGCTGCTGGCAGACATCCTGCCCGAAGGCGTCGTCAACGTCATCCTCGGACGTGGCGAAAGCGTCGGCAACGCGCTGATCAACCATCCGAAGATCGGCATGGTCTCCATCACCGGCGATGTCGCGACGGGTAAAAAGGTATTGCAGGCCGCTGCCAAGACAGTGAAGCGCACGCATCTCGAACTTGGCGGCAAGGCCCCGGTCATCGTCTTCGATGATGCCGACATCGATGCCGTGGTCTCCGGCATCCGGACCTTCGGCTATTACAATGCCGGCCAGGACTGCACCGCCGCTTGCCGCATCTACGCCGACGCCAAGGTCTACGACAATTTCGTCGCGGATCTCACCTCCGCCGTCTCGAGTATCAAGTTCAACCTCGCCGACGACACCGAAAACGAGATCGGGCCGCTGATTTCCAAGCGCCAGCGCGACCGCGTCGAAAGCTTCGTCACCCGCGCCGCCGAACACAAGCATATGGAGATCACCACCGGCGGCAAGACCTCCGGCGAGCGCGGCTTCTTCTACGCCCCAACCGTGGTTGCCGGCGCGACGCAGGATGACGAGATCGTCCGCCGCGAAGTCTTCGGCCCCGTCGTCTCCGTCACCCGCTTCACGAATCCCGACGACGCCGTCGCCTGGGCCAATGACAGCGACTACGGCCTCGCCTCCTCCGTCTGGACCAAGGACGTCAGCCGCGGCATGCAGACGGCTGCCCGCCTGCAATATGGCTGCACCTGGATCAACACCCACTTCATGCTGGTCAACGAAATGCCGCATGGCGGGCTGAAGCAATCCGGCTATGGCAAGGACATGTCGGTCTACGCGTTGGAGGACTACACGGCCGTGCGGCATGTGATGATCAATCACGGGTGAGGAGCGGTTCGGCGCAGCCGAAGCAATCGACCCACTGGGTCGATTGCAGCAACGAACGCCCTGAGCCAAAGCGAAAGGCCGGCTGGTGCCGCATATACAGATCCCATTTCGCCTTAGCGGATGAGATGGGCTCTCGTAGAACGAGGCACAGCCTTCGCCTCTCGATCAGAACGGCATCGGAACAATTTCCCGTTTCAAGCGTCTCTATTGAACGCAACGCAGAGGAGATTTCCGCATGCTGAAATGGGCCATTATATTTTTCGTGATTTCCCTCATCGCCGGCTTTTTCGGCTTTTCGGGCGTTTCCGCCGCAACGGCGACAATTGCCCGTGTGCTCTTCGCGATCTTCCTGATCGTCTTCCTGGTCTTCCTGATCCTGGCCGTCATGGCTGGCAACGCCGTACTGTGACAATCGGCAATGCCTCGAAGGGGGCGAGCTATACCAGGCTCGCCCCGACATTGATCGCCAGCGCCAGGATCGTCGTGTTGAACAGGAACGACAGGATGGAGTGCAGCAGCACCAGCTTGCGCATGCTGACCGAGGAAACGCCGATATCGGCGGTCTGAGAAGCGACACCGATGGTGAAGGAGAAATAGAGAAAGTCCCAGTAGATCGGCTCCTCCACCGGCGCGGCGAACACCAGTCCCTCCCCCTTGCCCGGCCCGCCATAAAAGCGGTGCGCGTAGTGGATGGTGAAAAGAATGTGCAGGAATGCCCAGGAGATCAGGATCGTCACGATCGCCATCGCCACGCGGAAAAACGCGACGTCGGGTGGTGCATCCTTGATGCCGAGCAGATCCAGGGCGATGCCTCCAATGCTGGCAACCGCCGCGGCGATCGACAGGAACAACAGCAACGCATCCGAAAAATCAAGATCGGCGGAACGCTTGCGGATAAGACGCGCGTCGGCCGTCAGCATGCGATAGAGGCTGAACACGATATAGATGATGGCGGTCGCATTCCACGCAATGAGCATATTGCCCGCGTTCACTGTGCGCGAGGTCAAAAGCAGGAAAACCGCCACGCCAATCGCAATGGCGACGAGGATCACCTGGTGCTTGCGTAGCAGCACGAGGCCTCTGGAACGATGCAGCTGTCCGTCCACGCCCATGCCGTTCTCCCGATTGCAAATCGTCTCTCAGACATCGATTCGCCGATGAGAGTGGCAAATAAAAGGAGACCCCGCAATGCGGAGCCTCCGATCCAAAAGAAGATGGCGCTCAGGCTGTCCAGCCGCCGTCGATGACGTGGATCTGGCCGGTGGTGAAGCCCGCCTCGTCGCCGGCGAGATAGGTTACCAGCGCCGCGATTTCCGTGGCCTTGGCGATGCGGCCCATCGGCTGGCGAGCAATGAAATCGGCCATTGCCTTTTCGTAGTCGCCGGTGGCGCGCAGGCGATCATGCAGCGAAGGGCTGTCGACCGTGCCGGGGCAAATAGCATTGGCGCGGATGCCCTTGGAGACGAAATCGGCGGCGATCGACTTGGTAAGCCCGATGACGGCGGCCTTGGAGGCGCAATAGGCAAAGCGGTTCGGCACGCCTTTCACGCTGGAGGCGACAGACGCCATGTTGACGATCGAGCCCTTGCCCTTTTCCAGCATGCCCGGCAGGAAAGTGCGGCAGGTCGTGTACATCGCCTTGGCATTGAGGTTGAAGGAGAAATCCCAGTCCTTCTCTTCGCAGTCGAGGATGGTGCCGGCGTGCACGAAGCCGGCGCAATTGAAAAGCACGTCGATCGGGCCGATTTCGCTGGCGTAAGTCTTGACCGCCGCGCCGTCGAGCACGTCCAAAACATGCGTGCTGGCACCTTCCAGCGTCGAGAGCGTCTGCTCGTTAATATCGGTGGCGTAGACATGCGCGCCGAGCGAGATGAAGCGCTCCGCCGTCGCCCGGCCGATGCCTTGACCCGCCGCCGTGATGACGACCTTCTTGCCTTCCAATCCGTGACCCATAATCCTGATCCTTTCCTCCATGGCTTGATTCCGATCTGGAGAAGCCCAAGGCCATCTCCGGATAAGAACAAGCAAAAACAGATAGCTAGAGCGATTCCACTCTAGCCTTCAAACGATTGCGCAAAGCGCCGGTTGAGTTTGTCGATGAGGACTGTATGCCGCTCTGCGGTGCGCAGTCCATGGGTAATAATGTCCGAAGCCTCACTTTGAAACGCCATATAGCCGTCATGACGTGGCCGGACATAGGCGCCCTCCAGCGTGGCCCGCGTGTTGCGATAGAAATCGAGCGCTGGCACGTTGACGGCATCGCTGACCCAGGCATCCGAATGGCCCGGCTGGCCGTTGCTCTCGGCATAGGCACCCACCTGCACCGGCCCGCCGGCGATCCAGCGCGCAAAGGCCTTTGCCTCTTCCGGCGCCCGCGTCGCAGCCGAAACGGCAATGCCCGTACCGCCGAGCGCCGATCCATTGGGAACGCGGCCGTCGATCACCGGCATATCGGCAAAGGCGATACGCGCCGGTCGGAATCCGGCGAAAGAATAGCTGACATAGCCGTAGATGAAGGGCGTAACATCATAAGGGCTATCCATCTCCCCCATCAGGTCGAACACAGCGATGGGGTCCATGTCATAGCATCGGGCATCCATGCCACCGAGGATCCGCGCCATCCAGTCGAGCACGGCTTCGCCATCCGCCCTGGCGATAAATTCCGGGCCTTCGATACTGCAAGACGTGCCGAGATGCGCCGCGAGGGTGAAGAAAGTCATCAGCACATGCGGCGAGCGCATCGGCAGGATCGCCCTGCCCTTTGCCGCCAGCTTGACGATCTCGGCAAGATCGGTGATCGGCCCACTCAACCGATCGGGTCGGTAAGCCTGGACTTGCGTTGCTGCGTCGATCGGGAAGGCCCATTGCCGGCCCTGCCAATGATAGCTCGGATAGGAGCGGCCGACCGTGCCGGCGGCGATGGCGGCAAGTTCGCCGGCATGCTGCGCATCGTCGAGCGGCAGCAGGCAGTTTTCGCGGGTGATCTGGCCGACATGCGGGTGATCGATGACGATCAGGTCGTAAGCGGCGGCAAGCTCTTCGACCGGAAAGGTCTCGAAATCCTGCAGCGAACGCTTTTCCCAGGCGATCTCCACACCAGTCTTTTCCAGCCAGAGCTTCGAGCAGGCCACCATCGGATCATAGCCGCGCGGATGCGACCAGGTCATTCCCTTGAGCTTCACCATCAGCCTGCCACCTTGCGCTCAACGATCAGAATATGGTCGGCGGCGAGCACGACCTCGTCGCGCTGATTGAGCACCTCGCAGCGCTCGACAACGCGGCCGGATGCCGGGCGCTTCGGATCGTCCTCTTTGGCCGATATCGTTACCCGTGTGCGGATCGTGTCGCCGATGTGGACCGGCCGGATAAAGCGCAGCCGGTCGTAGCCATAAGAGAAAGCGACAGGGTTGATCAGCGAGGCCGTCAGTCCGACGCCGATCGAGAAGATCATCGTGCCATGCGCGATACGCTGACCGCCCGGCAGTGTCTTGGCGAACTCCGCATCCATGTGATGCGGAAAGAAATCGCCGGTATGACCGGCATGGACCACGAAATCCGTCTCGGTGATCGTCCGCCCGGTCGTCACCCTGACATGGCCGAGTTCATAGTCTTCGAAATGGATCGTTTGCTCAGCCATTGCTCACGCCTTCGGAAGTTCGGCAATCGGCGTCGCCGGAGCGGCACTCGATTGATAGGCGGCTTCGACCAGCGCCATGGTCTGCCAGGCATCCTCGACGGAGCCGATCAGCTCTTTGTCCTCGCCAGAGGCGAAGCGCTGCAGATTGGCCATGCGGTTGACGAAAGCATCCGGGAACCAGGCGCCTTCGAGCTTCACCTCGACCCAGTCGCTGCCGCCATCAGGCTTAATCCACAGCTCGTCCGGCTCGCCGCGCGGATAGTCGAGATTGACGCCGAGCTTGATATAGGCCGCACCCTTGGTGCCGGAGATGCGGAACTCGCACGCCTGGAACTTGCGGCCGAAATCATGGTCGTGATTGACCGAGAGCACGCAGCGCACCTTGTCACCATAATCAAGGATCGCGGCGGTGCGCGTCTGCGCCATCTCGTGGTTCGGATGGCCGATGGTCTTGGCATGCACGCCCAAGGGGTTGCCGAGCAGGCCGCGAATGAAATCGAGATAGTGGATCGAGTGCATGGCAATCTCGATGCGCGGTAGGCCTTTCAGAAACGGCCAGAGCCCCCAGGGTGTCGCCAGCGCCAGCCAGGCGTCGAAGTCGACGACCTCCCCGAGATAGCCTTTCTCGACCGCATCATGGAGCGCCAGCATCATCGGTGCGAAGCGAAGCTGGAAATTGACGGCCGCCTCGATATCGCGCTCGCGGCAGACCTTCAGTATCTCCGTCGCCCCGGCAAGATCGCTACCCATCGGCTTCTGGATCAGGGCAAAGGAGCCGCGCGGCAGCTTGGCAAGAAGGGCGGCATGGGCGGCTGGCGGCGTCGCCAGGTCGAAGATCGCCCCTTCGACAGCCAGCGCCTCGGCCTCGGTGGTGAAAGCGCGGATGCCCCATTGATCCGCCAGGGCCTGCGCCTTTTCCGCATTTGGATCGTAAAGACCCACAACCGGAAAGCCACCCTTCTTGTAGGCCGGCAAATGGGCGTCGCCAACGATGCTGCCAGCACCGAAGATCACGATGGGACGTGTGGTACTGGGCTTGGGCCACCATTGGCGGAGGGATTGGGGATCGAAGGTCATTACACCCTCCCCTTGAGGGGGAGGGTCGGACCGAAGGTCCGGGGTGGGGTGATCTCTCCTAGAGCAAAAAAGTCAAACATCTGCATCCCAAGCGTCACCCCCACCCGCGCGTTCCGCGCCACCTCCCGCCTCAAGGGGGAGGTGGCCGCTTCGCGGCGCGCTCCATTCCAATCTCTAATCATGATGAAACACCTCCTCCATCATGGCCCACCACTCACCCTCCTTGCGAGTCTCGAGCGGCTTCTGGCAGGGGATACAAACCGACCACCATTCCTGGTTCTTCGAGCTCGCCGCCATCTTGGCCATATCGGCCTCGAAATCCGTGCCGACATATTCCCAATAGCCGAAGAGCAGATTTTCCGGCTCCTTCAGGAAGATCGAATAGTTGGTGATACTGCATTCGGAGATCAGCGCCAGGACCTCCGGCCAGACGGCCGCGTGCAGGCGCTTGTATTCCTCGACCTTTGCCGGCTCCAGGCCGATCACCATCCCCATCCGCTGCATGACCGTGTTCTCCCTCAGCCGTGGATTTCTCGGGTGAATTCGCCGATTGAGCGCGCCTTCACGGCCTCCCAATCCCACTCGATGCCAATACCCGGCTCAGAAGGCGCAAGCGCTTTGCCGTCGACGATGTCCATGCCCTTGGTGGTGAGATCGTCGAGCTGCGGGATGTATTCGACATATTTCCCGTTCGGCACGGCGCAGACCAAGCTGACATGCAGCTCCATCAGGAAATGCGGGCAGACCGGAATGTCGAAAGCTTCCGCCGCATGTGCCACTTTCAACCAGGGCGTGACCCCGCCGACGCGGGCGACGTCGACTTGCACGATCGAGCAGGCGCCCTTCTGCATATATTCGCGGAAATGCCGGATCGAATAGATGGATTCCCCAACCGCAATCGGCGTCGGCGTCGAGCGGGTCAGGCGGATATGACCATCGAGATCGTCGGCCGGCAGCGGCTCCTCGATCCAGGCGAGATCGAGCTCCTTCAACCGCGCGGCGCGGCGGATGGCCTCATCGACGGTAAAGCCCTGATTGCAGTCGGTCATGATCTCGAAGCCGGACCCCAGAGCCAGACGCATGGCCGACAGGCGATCATAATCCTCCGAGCCGTGCGGCTTGCCGATCTTCACCTTCGAGCCCGAGAAGCCCTTGGCCTGCGCCTGCAACGCATCCTCGACCAGGGCTTGTTTGTCGATATGCAGCCAGCCCCCCTCGGTCGTATAGAGCGGGCAACGATCCCTGGCGCCGCCGGCAAGTTTCCAGAGCGGCAGGTTCTGCTTCCTGGCGCGCAGATCCCATAGCGCCGTATCGACCGCAGCAAGCGCCAGTGCGGTGATCGCGCCAATGGTCGTCGCGTGGGTGGCAAACTCCATTTTATGCCAGACCGCCTCGATGCAATCGGCATCCTCGCCGATCAAGAGCGGCGCCAGATGATCGGCCAACAGCCGCATCACCGACGATCCGCCGGTGCCGATCGTATAGCTGTAGCCGGTGCCGACTGCGCCATCGCTGTCGGTGATGGTGACGATCGGCGTTTCCTGGCTAACGAAGCTCTGGATCGCATCCGTCCGCTTCACCTTCGGCGGCAGGTCGACCATGCGCAGTTCAATTTTCTCGATGCGGGCCATGTCTCGCCTCCCTCGCTCAGATCGCCAGGCTCTTGCCGGTTTCGATGGAGAAGAGATGGGCTTGGGCGAGATCGAAGCTCATCTTCAACTGCTCGCCGCTCTTCAGGCCGCGCGGATTGAGCATGCGTGACACCCATTCGCGGCCGGCGAATTCGACAAAAACCAGGGTCTCGTTGCCGAGCGGCTCGGTGATGGCGACCGGCAGCGTCACCTCATGCACCGCCGCTTCCGCGCCCGAATGCAGACCATGGCCGGTGGGGAAAATATCGTCCGGGCGCAGGCCGAAGGCGACCTTCTCGCCATCCTTGACCCGATCCATGAATTGGGCCGGCAGCGGCAGCCTGTCGCCATTCTTGAACACCAGCGCGCCGGCAGACACCAGCGCCTCCTCGATATTCATCGGCGGCGAGCCGATGAAGCCGGCGACGAAGCGGGTGGCAGGCCGCTTGAACACTTCATCCGGTGTGCCGACCTGCTCGATATAGCCGTCACGCATGATGACGATGCGATCGGCGAGCGTCATCGCTTCCACCTGATCATGGGTGACGTAGATCACCGTCGACTGCACCTTGGCATGCAGCTTCTTGATCTCGGTACGCATCTGCGTCCTGAGCTTGGCGTCGAGGTTCGACAACGGCTCGTCGAAGAGGAAGACCTCCGGCTGGCGGACGATGGCGCGGCCCATGGCGACGCGCTGGCGCTGGCCGCCGGAAAGCTGCGCCGGGCGGCGATCCATCAGCGCATCGAGGCCGAGGATAGCGGCCGCTTCATTGACGCGCTGATCAATCTCGGTCTGCGGCTGCTTGGCGATCTTCAGCGAGAAACCCATGTTCTCGCGCACGGTCATATGCGGATAGAGCGCATAGGACTGGAACACCATGGAAATATTGCGGTCGCGCGGCGGCAGGTCATTGACGACGGTATCGCCGATCTCGATCGTGCCGTCGGAGATATTCTCGAGGCCGGCGATCATCCGCAGCGTTGTCGACTTGCCGCAGCCGGACGGTCCGACGAGAGCGATGAATTCCTTGTCCGTGATATCGAGATCGATCCCGTGGACGATTTCCAGGGCACCGTAGCGCTTGACGAGTTTTTTGAGCGAGACCTGAGCCATGGGATCAACCTTTGACCGCACCGAATGTCAGACCTGACACTAGATGCTTCTGAATGATGAATGTGAGTGCGAGCGCCGGAACGATCATCACCACGGCGAGCGCGCACATGCCGCGCCAGTCGATGGTGAATTCGGCCGTGTAGTCGAGCAGGCCGACCGGCAGCGTCTTGGAATTGACCGAGCGCGTCAGCTGCGAGGCCAGCGCATATTCGTTCCAGCAGGTGAGGAAGGCGAAGATGCCGGCGGACGCGATGCCGGGGCCGGCGAGCGGAAACTCCACCTGCCAGAAAGCCTGCCAGCGCGTGCAGCCGTCGATCTGTGCGGCCTCGGCCAGATCCTTCGGCACCTGCCGGAAGAAGCCATCGATCAGCCAGATGGTGAAGGGCACGTTCAGCGCGACATAGGTGAGGATCAGGCCGAAATGCGTATCGATGATCCCGAGCCGCGCATAGACCATGAACAGCGGCAACGACAGGGCCACACCCGGCACGGAGCGCGTCAGCATCAGGCCGAGGAACACCGTCGATTTGCCGGTGAAGCGGAAGCGCGCGAAGGCATAACCACCGGACATACCGATGACGAGCGCGATGGCGGTGGAGGTGATGGAGATCACCAGCGAATTGCGGAAATAATCCCAGACGGGAATGCCGCCCTGCCCCGCACCGCTGAACATGGCGCGATAGGCTTCCAGCGAAAGCTCGTGGGGGATCCAGACCGGCGGCTTCGCCATGATCTCGACCGTCGGTCGCAGCGAGCTCAGGATGATCCAGAAGCCCGGCAGGCAGATGATAAGCATCGCGATGAAAAGGCCGCTGAGATAGGCGACTTTTCCGATGCGGCGGCGCAGGCGTTGTTCGGCGTTGCGATCCATGATTACCACTCCGCTCCGATCTGGGTGCGGGCAAGCGCCAGCTTACGGAAGAAATACACTGTGAAGGCGATCGACAGGATGATCGAGACATAGGCCATGGCGTTGGCGAGACCCATTTGCGCGTCGGCATAGGCGGTGCGCCCGACCAGCGTCCAGATCAGCTCCGTGCGCCGCGCCGGACCGCCATCGGTCATGATCTTGACGATGTCATAGGCGCGGGCGACGTCGAGCGAGCGGATGGTCATGGCGATGAAGGCAAACGGCATCAGGAACGGCCAGGTGACGTAACGAAACGTCTGCCAGCCCGTACAGCCATCGACTTTCGCCGCCTCCACAGGCTCCTGCGGCATGGCGAACAGGCCGGCGAGGATGAGGATGGCGAAGACGGAGGTCGACGACCAGACTTCAGCGACGATGATCGAAAACAGCGCCAGATTGCCGTCGATCAGCCAAGGGATGGCATCGTTGGTGATACCTAGGGATTGCAGCGCATTGTTGATGATACCGACATTGTCGTTGAACATGAACTTGAACTGGAAGCCAACGAGCACCGGCGAAAACATCATCGGGAACATCATCAGCGTGCGCAGGATGCGCTTGCCGTGGGTCGCCTTGTTGACCAGCAACGCCAGGCCGAGGCCAAGCAGCATTTCCAGATTGAGCGCGATCGTCAGCAGCACGACGGTACGCACGAACGCCGCCAGGAACACCGGATCGGTCAGAATGCGGATGTAATTGCGCAGACCGATGAAGGTGAAGAGCGTCGACGGCCGCGTCAGGCGAAACGGCGTGAAGCTGGAATAGAAGGACAGAAGCAGCGGAAACAGAACCACCGCCACAAGCACGATGATCGCTGGAAGAAGCAGCAGGACCGGTGGGGATATTTTCTTGAACATGGTTGCACCTGTCGGCATTCCTCAGCAGCGTGGCCCGGACTGCGTGGAATGCGATTGCATGGGGCCGAGAGGCCGGAGGCACATCCGGCCGGACAGACCGGCCCCTAAAGGCACTGGTCATAGGTATTTTTAAAGACGTCCCGCACCCGTTTCAGGGCGCGGGACCTGATTGCGTCGATCAGAGCGAACCGGCATCCTTCAGGACGTCGGTGGCCTTCTGTGCGGCCGTGTCGAGCGCTTCCTTGGAAGTCTTGTCGCCGAGGATGGCGGCCTGAAGCTCAGGATAGACGACGTTGGAAATCTCGATCCATTGCGGCGTGCGCGGAACCGGGAAGGCATATTTCATCGATTCCTGGAAAGTGCTCAGCACTTCCTTTTTGTAAGGGTCGGACGCAGCCTGCTGGATGTCCCACTCCCAGACCGCCTTGCGGGTCGGCAGCGTGCCATTGGCGGCTTCGAGCTTCTGCGAATCGTCATTGGTCAGGAACCAGACGAGCGAGGCGGCGGCATCCTTGTTCTTGCAGGCCTCCGTGACCGAGAAGCCGTGATGGCCAGACCAGCCGGTATGCTTGCCGGAGGAACCGACGGGCTGCACGACGACGCCGACATTGCCGGCAACCTTCGAGGACTTCGGATCGTTGAAATAGGTCGCCCAGCCCGGCCAGTCGAGATCGAGCGCGACGGTGCCGGACGCAAAGCCGGCGCCGAGATCGTCCCAGAGATAGTTGGTCGTACCGGCCGGAACGGCCTTCGCCTTGTACATGTTCACGAACCAGTCGAGCGCGCGCACGCCTGCTTCGGAATTGAAGGCCGGCTTGCCGTCCTTGTCGAGATATTCGCCGCCTTCCGCGACCAGCATTTCAAAGAAGCGGCCGTTGATCGCTTCTTCCTTGCCGGGGAACTGCGTGCCGAAGAAATTCGGCGGATTGGCGAAGAACACCGCCTGATCCGACACTTCCTTCCAGGTCTTCGGCGGCGCCAGATCGTAGCCGTACTTGGCCTTGAACGCCGTCTTCTTGGCTTCATCGCTATAGAGGCTCTTCTGATAATATAGCGCCGAAACGTCGAACTGCGCGCGCGGCAGCATGATCAACCGGCCGTCGATGGTGGAGGCCTCGATCGTCGAATCGACGAACTGGGCGATCTCCTCCTTCGGCAGCAGCTTGCCGAGATCGGTGTAAAGGTCGGGATATTGCGGCGCGAAGGACGAGTGGTTCGAGCCGACGCACCAGGAGATATCGCCCGACGCCATGTCCGACTTGATTTCCTTGTCGAGCTCGAAATGGTTCTTCTTGGAGAGGATGTTGACCTTGGCGCCGGTCTCCTTCTCCCACTCGGAAATGCGCGCATAGAGCGGCTCATATTGCTGGCCGCCGATCAGCTTGGCATCGATCGTCACGCCCGGAAACTTGCCGGGCAGGTCGGCGGCAAAAGCCGCGGAGCTCGCGAGCAATGCCATCACGCCGGCGGCAAAGCCGGCCTTCAAATTCCTCATTGTCATTCCTCCCTAAAGAACCGGACTCCCCGTCCGATCGCCCTTGCGACCCAAATATGGATCATTGATTTATAAGTAAACATCTTATTCATTGGCCGTCAAGCCGGGATCAACGGCGCTTGCAAATCGCATTCATTCACATATGAATGATGAATCATGTTTCACTGATGAGAGACCAGCCGTGACCATTGAAGACGACAGCGATCGATATCGCGCCCCGGCGCTGGACAAGGGCCTCGATATTCTGGAGCTGCTGGCGCGCATCGATGGCGGGCTAACGCAGGCGGAAATCGCTAAGGCGCTCGGCAAAAGCCCGAACGAATTCTACCGCATGCTCGACCGGCTGGTGCGGCGCGGCTATGTGCAGCGGCAGGATGGCGACCGCTTCTATCTGACGCTCAAGCTCTTCGGCCTGGCGCATTATCATGCACCCGTGCGCCGGCTCGTCTCCTTCGCCACGCCACTGATGCGTGAATTCTCCAATCGCGCCGAACAGGCCTGCCATCTGGCAATTTTCGACCGCGGCTCGGTCGTCGTCATCGCCCAGCAGGATTCGCCGACCTATTGGGGCATCTCGATCCGCGTCGGCGCCCAGATCAACCTGTTCAACACCGGCTCCGGCCATATCCTCCTCGCCTTTCGCGACGAGAAGCAGCGCCAGATGATGATCAACGAGCAGCGCCGCCAACAAGACCAGGAGGACGACCGACCGCCGGCCGATCTCGACGAAAGACTGCGGGCGATCCGCGACAAGGGTTTCGAGACCATGGACAGCCTGCAGACCAACGGCGTGCGCAATATCTCAGCGCCGATCCTGGCCATGGACGGCAATGCGCTGGCCGCACTCACCTGCCCCTATATCCAGCCGGTCAACCCCAACGCGCCGACCTATGATCAGGTCATCGACCATGTGCGGGACGCGGCAAAGCAGATCTCCGAAACTGTGGTCGGGACGGTGGATAGCACCGAACTATAATTTCTATTTGAATAAACTATTCTTCTGTGAGTATATGTTGATCAGCATGATGGGAGGATCGCCATGCTTTTCGATAGCCACCTGCACATCGTCGATCGCGAGAAACTTGCATATCCCTGGCTGGAGGGGGCCGGCGAGCTCAACCGCGACAGCCTCTACGAGGACTATGCCCGCGAGGCGCATCGCTGCGGGATTACCGACACATTGCATATGGAAGTCGATGTCGCCGAAAGCGATATCGAGCCGGAAACGGACTATGTCAAAGGCTTGAGCCAAAAGCCCGGCAGCCTGATCCGCGGCGCCATCGCCGCCTGCCGTCCGGAAGATGCCGGCTTTCCCGCCTATCTGGAACGGGTGCTTGCCGACCCCTTCATCAAGGGCTTCCGTCGCGTGCTGCATGTCGTGCCGGATGATGTCTCCGAAGGCGCCCTCTTCCGCGAAAACCTGAAGCGGATTGCCGGCTCGCGTCTCACCTTCGATCTCTGCGTGCTGCCGCATCAGATTTCCAAGGCAATAGCACTCGTCGACCTCAATCCCGACATCCAGTTCATTCTCGACCATTGCGGCGTACCCGCCATCAAGAAGCAACTCGGCCAGGTCTGGTCCTCGGGAATAACCGAGATTGCCAGGCGGCCGAATGTCGTCGTCAAGATTTCCGGCATCGTCGCCTATGCCGATCCCGACAGTTGGACCGTCGACAGGCTGCAGCCCTTCGTCGAGCATTCGATCGCAAGCTTCGGCTGGGATCGCGTGATCTGGGGCAGCGACTGGCCGGTCTGCACGCTGGGCGGCGGTCTCTCCACCTGGGTCGCCGCCACGCATGCGCTGATGCAGGGGACAAGCGCCGACGAACGCGACCGGCTTTATCAGTTGAACGCCAAGCGCCTCTGGTCCCTCTGAGCGCCCGATAATATCATCGAAAGCCTATGCCATGACTGCCACCGTCGGCATTTCCAGCACCCATCCGAAGACCATGCCGGCCGGCCATGCCGATATCCCGGTCTGGAATTCGGAAAACTGGTTCTACGAAGACTTCGAGATCGGCCACAAGATCCGCTCGCTGCGGCGCACGATCTCCGAGGGTGAATCCCAGCAGTTCAACGCGCTGGTACTCGACATGCACCCCTACGTCAGCGACCAGATCTTTGCCGAGACGGAGGGCCTGTTCGGCAAGCGGCTGGTGGCCGGCGCCTTCGTCTTCTCCGCCGGGCTCGGGCTGGTCGCCACCAATTGCATCAACGCCTTTTCCTATGGCTATGACAGACTGCGCTTCATCAAGCCGACCTTCATTGGCGACACGATCTACACCATCCGCACCAACCTGGATAAGCAGCCGAAATACCGGGATCTCGGCCTGATCCGCTCGTCCTACGAAGTCTTCAAGGGCGAAGGCGAGCTGGTGCTTTACTGCGAGCATATCCAGACCGTGCGCTACAAGAACGGCCGCCCCGACGACGCTCCGGAGCTGAAGCGCTGAGATGACCGAGGAAAACAATGAGGGTCTGCTTGCCGGCATAGTGGTGCTCGATATGAGCCAGTTCCTGGCCGGCCCGATGGCAGCACTACGGCTCGGCGATCTCGGCGCGCGGGTGATCAAGGTGGAGCGTCCCGATGGCGGCGATCTCTGTCGCAGGCTCTATCTCAGCGACACCGAGATCGGCGGCGACTCGACACTGTTCCACGCTATCAATCGCGGCAAGGAAAGCTTCGCCATCAACATGAAGGACGAAGGCGATCTGCGAGACCTCAGGGCGCTGATCGAGAAAGCCGATGTCATCATCCAGAATTTTCGCCCCGGGGTCATCGAGCGCCTTGGCCTCGACTATGCCTCGGTCGCAGCGATCAATCCACGCATCGTCTATGGCAGCATCACCGGCTACGGCCCGGACAATGAATGGCGGCATTTTCCAGGACAGGATCTGCTCGCCCAGGCCCGCTCCGGCGCCATGTGGCTGAACGGTGGGGCCGATGACGGTCCGGTGCCCTTTGGCCTTGCAGTCGCCGACATGCTGGCCGGCAATCTCATCGTCCAGGGCATTCTCGCCGGCCTTGTCAGGCGCGGCATTACCGGTCGCGGCGTCCATGTCGAAACCAGCCTGCTCGAAGCCATGGTCGATTTCCAGTTCGAGGTGCTGACCACGCATCTCAACGACGGCGGCCGCCGGCCGCAAAAATCCTCGGTGCGCAATGCCCACGCCTATCTCTCGGCTCCCTACGGCGTCTATCACTGCGCCGACGGTTGGCTGGCGCTCGCCATGACGCCACTGCCGAAACTGGCGCCGCTGCTCGACCTGCCCGCACTTGCCGATTACACGCCGGACGGGGCCTTTTCCCTGCGCGACGAGATCAAGAACCTGATCGCCAGCCGCCTGCATCAGAAGACGGTAAAGGAATGGCTCGCGACCCTCGAACCCGCCGATATCTGGGCGACAGAAGTGCTGGATTGGCCGCAGCTGCTCGAAACCGCCGCCTTCCGCCAGCTCGATATGTTGCAAACCGTGATCCGCGGCGACGGCATTTCCGTTCGCACGACGGCAAGCCCGATCCGCGTCAATGGCCAGCGCCATAAAAACGATCTCGCCGCCCCAACGATCGGCAACGGCTCGGAGAAGATCCGGGCGGAATTCGCAATCAGTGCCGATTAGACGCAGCCAAAGAAAAAGCGCGGCCACCCTTCGGTAGCCGCGCCTTGTTCATCTCAGTTCAACTGCTTATGCAGCAGCGAGCTGCAGTTCCTTGCTGACCATGGCGCGAAGCGTGCCGAGGTCCTTGGCGAATGCGCGGATGCCTTCAGCGAGCTTTTCGGTCGCCATCGCATCTTCGTTCATCTGCCAGCGGTAGGTTTTTTCATCGACGATGATCTTGGCGACGGAGGTCTTGTTTTCCGGCGAGAGCTTGCGCTCCAGCTTGCCTTCGTCCTTGGCGAGCTCGTCGAGCAGGTTCGGGCTGATCGTCAGGCGATCGCAACCGGCCAGAGCTTCGACTTCGGCAGCACTGCGGAAGGAGGCACCCATGACGATCGTCTTGATGTCGTTGGCCTTGTAGTAATTGTAGATTTCGCGAACGGACAGAACGCCCGGATCTTCTTCCGGGGTGTAGTCCTTGCCAGTCGACTTCTTGTACCAGTCGAGGATACGGCCGACGAAGGGCGAAATGAGGAAGACCTTGGCGTCGGCGCAGGCGACGGCCTGGGCCTTGCTGAATAGCAGCGTCAGGTTGCAGTCAATGCCTTCCTTCTGCAGCACTTCGGCGGCGCGGATGCCTTCCCAGGTGGAAGCGAGCTTGATCAGGATACGGTCGCGCTCGATGCCACGCTCCTTGTAGGCAGCGATGATGGCGCGGGCTTTGGCGAGCGATGCCTCAGTATCGAAGGACAGGTCAGCATCGACTTCCGTCGAAACACGACCGGGAACGAGGCCGGACAGCGCAGCACCGACGGAGATCGCCAGACGGTCGGCAACGGCGGCGGCTACAGCATCCGGCGTACCGCCCTGCTTCTTGCCCCAGGCGACGGCTTCCTTGATCGCGTCGGCGAACATCGGCGTGCCGAGCGCCTTCAAGACGATGGTCGGGTTGGTCGTGCAATCGACCGGCTTCAGACGGGCAACCGCCTCGATGTCACCGGTATCGGCCACGACCGTCGTCATGGCGCGAAGTTGGTCAAGCTTGGATGTCATGATACCTATCCTTGTTGAAATAAGCCCATTGGGTTGGGAAATGTTGACCGGCGATTCCGTCCGGTTCGATGGACGACACGAAGACTGAGAGCGGATCGCGCCGCACTGTCTCCCATGCCTCGGTAACGGCAAAAACAGTGCGATGGTTCCATTTCCGGCAAACGGTCAGAACAGCGAAGAAACAACTTTCCGGGGACTGGCTTTTCGCCGGGTGAGAGCGCCCTATATGGCTCCCTGCCCAGCCAAGCATGTCCACGGCGCAGCACTCGCACATTGTCCTCCTCGACTGGACAAAGACCGTATTCCTCAGGGCGACTATCATCAATCTCGCCGGGAAAAGTCAAGCGACATTTGTGCATTTCAATTGACATAAGTTTCAACCCATAGAATATCTCTAAGCGAAGAGCCGATCTCGCCGCCCCTGCCCTGCGCCGCCGCGGCAACCTTGGTTGCTTGCGATCACTATAACAGAATGGGCGGGCGAAAATCTTGCTGGAGGACCTGTGGCCAAACTCAGACGCGGGACACACACTGCCTATTCCGAGACGGCCTCTCTGCGGCTGCGGGCCGCCTGGCTCTATTACAATCAGGGCCTGACACAGAAGGATGTCGCCGAACAGCTCGGCATCAGCCGCACCACGGTCATCCGCCTGCTGGACGAGGCGATGCGCCGCAGCGAGGTGCAGATCTGGATCAATGAAGGTATCGACGACTGCGTCGAACTGGCGATCAAGCTAGAGCGCATTTACGGGCTGGACGAGGCGATCGTCGTCCCGGCACCGGTCGGCGGCGACGTCAATGCCCAGGCGAAAAGCGTCGGCCTGGCGCTCGGCCAGTTTCTGACGGAAGCGATCCCCGACAATTACACGATCGGCGTCGGCTGGGGCCGGACGATGACGGCTTCGCTTGCAAGCTTCCGCCCGCCCCGCCGCGACAATTGCAAGGTGGTCTCGCTACTCGGCGGCATCGTCGCCGTCCACCAGACCAACCCGATCGACTATACCTGGCGCCTGGCAAGCCAGCTCGGCGCGGAATGCTATATGTTCCTGGCGCCGCTTCTGGTCGATTCCATCGAGACCAAGCGTAATCTGATCGAAAAATGCGGACTGGAGGCAATCTATCGTCTTGCCGAAAATCTCGACCTCGCCATCGTCAGCTGCGGCGACATCGGCCCGCAATCCACTTCGCTATCGGAAGGCTTCATCTCGAAACGGGAGCTGGATCAGCTGATCGAAGCCGGCTGCGTCTGCGACACCATGTTCAATTTTCTCGATGCCGAGGGCAATTCCGTCGACCACCCGATCAACAAGCGCGTGATGTCCGTTGATCTCGATACGCTGAAGAAGGCCAAGCACATCGTCATCTCCTCCGGCGGCGCGCACCGCGCCATGGCGATCAGCGCCACCATCAAGCGCATCGGCTGCAATACGCTGATCACGGATGAAAGCGCCGCCAAGGCATTGTTGCAGATGGCAGTGGCGAAAGCGGCGTGAGGGCGGCTCCGAATTTGCGGGGACCACATAATCCCCTTACATAGGGATGGCGCTCTGACACTTAAGCCCGAATGGATTGCTTGCCGCCCTGCTGCCGTCGCGGCGGCTCACTCCGGTGAAGATAGACGGCAAAGGTGTCCCAAGGCGGCGTGACGGAAAGTTGCCAGAGTATCCGGCCGACCTCGCCCCGATGATAGCCTCCGTGCAGGGCAACATGGGTCAGCATTTCCTCTCTGGTCATATAGCCCTTGTCACCATCGGTGAAGGTAAACGGGATGGCCTCCGCCAGCTTCTCGGGCGAGACGCCGCGAAGGTAATCGAGATACCATTGATCGGAAGATGTTACGGCAGCGCTCAGCTCGTCCAGGGCTGGCGTCTCGTCCGTGTTGTCCGAAGTATAGCCATGTTGCCCGCCAGTCAGATGCGCGGCGAAGATTCGAGCAACGACATAGGAATGATTGATCAGCCGCACGGCGGTGCGCAGCTCGACCTTATGCTGATCCTGGTCCAAAGTCCCCAATTTGTCGAACAAGTCACTATTGGCCCAAGCGTGATAGCCATAAAGTTTTTGCAGTAATATGCTCATGAAGTCGGCCCTTCCAAGTTTTCGGAATGTGAGTAAATTACTCACATTCTGTACAAGGAGGGTCCTTTGTCTACTCGCATTGCAAAGCAGCAGCCGGTGATACGCAAGAGGCCGCGACAGGCCCGTTCCCGTGCCACGGTCGAAACGATCCTTCAGGCTGGTGCTCGCGTTTTGAGCGATGAAGGATGGGCCGGATTCACGACCAACAGGATCGCAGATTTAGCCGGTGTGAGTATCGGTTCGCTGTACCAGTATTTTCCGGACAAGCTTTCTCTGGTCGATGCCATCCGCCGGCGGCATCTCGACGACTGTATTGCCGTCATGCGGAAATCCAAAGCCGAAGGACTGTCACCGGTGCAGTTCGTGTCGAACCTGGTTCGCGCCATGATCGCCGCCCATAGCACCTATCCCGGCCTTCATAGAGCATTGCTTGATGAAGCCCCAAGCTCTGACGACTATCGCAACCCCAACAGTGAATTTGAGATCGAATATCTCGGCTACTATACAGAGGCTGTGGCGACTTGCCGGAACCGCCGGCCTGGCAGGACTGATCAAACCGCTGCGCTGATCATTTCCGATGCAATTGACGGGGTGATACACAATGCCGCGCGCCGTGGCATGTTGGGGGACCCCATAGTGCAGAGCGAACTTATCAGGCTGGTCAGCCCATATCTGGAAGACGCTGGCGACAGTGCTACAGTTCAAGCCGAATAAATGGTTCGATTTCGCAAAACTCCTGCGTAAAGTCAGAATTCAGAGGCGCGGCAAACTCAAGCCTGCCCTGCCTCCCAACCCAGCATCGCCCGCTTGCGTGTCAAACCCCAGTGATAGCCAGTGAGATCGCCGTTCTTGCCGAGAGCGCGATGGCAGGGGACGACGAAAGAGAGAGGGTTGCGGCCAACAGCGGCGCCGACAGCGCGCATGGCCGTGGGCTGGCCGATATCCCTGGCGATGTCGGAATAGGTGACGGCGCGGCCCATCGGGATCTTCAGCAGGCTTTCCCAGACCCGCACCTGGAAATCCGTGCCGATCAGCACGACGCGCAACGGCTGGTCGCTCGTCCATTTCGACGGCTCGAAAATCCGCGCCGCGTAGGGCATGGTCGCCTGCAGGTCCTCGACATATTGCGCATTCGGCCAGCGGCAGGTCATATCCTCGAGGCAAGCCTTCTCATCGCCGGTATCGCTGAAGGCGAGCCCCGCGAGACCACGGTCGGTGACCATGATCAGGGCAAGCCCGAACGGCGAGATGTGGAACCCGTAACGGATGGTCAACCCGCCACCCTTCGCCTTCCATTCGCCGGGTGACATCGCCTCATGCGTGACGAAGAGATCGTGCAGCCGGCTCGGACCGGAAAGCCCCACCTCGAACGAGGTTTCGAGCAACGGCAAATCTTCCTGGCGCAGCAGTCGCTTGGCATGATCCAGCGTCACGGCTTGCAGGAAGGCCTTCGGCGACAGGCCGGCCCAGCGGGTAAAGGTCTTCTGCAGCTGGGTCGGCGATTGCCCGAGCCTGTCGGCGATCGCTTCCAGCGACGGCTGGTCGCGATAATCCTCGGTGATGAGTTCGATCACCCGGCGGACGGTATCGTAATCCGGGCCTTCCGGCGTGATGTCTTTCTTCAACTGTGCAATGGCATTCATGAACTTTCTCCTTGGAAAGGAGAACACCACGAAGAGAAGGTCAAAACCACCCGTTTCTTGCGCTAAGGCTTGATCCCGAAAAATGTGAAACGGTTTGCGGACAAGATCATGCCCGCAAACGAACTATATGCGTTGGGTCACGGTCGCCAAAGCGCGCTTGAAAGCCTTGGCAAAGCTCTCGCGGTCTTCCGGATTGAGGAAAGAGCCGACATCGGTGTCGTGGCTTCTGTCACGCACATGCATCGACACCACGCCGATCTCGCTGTGGCGGCGAACGAGGAAGCGTGTCCAGAACGGATTGAAGCGATGCTCGACCATACGGCCCGTCGGCGAGAACTTGCGGATCGAGACGTCGGTGCGCGACACCGTCACCTCTTCGCGCACCCGGCCTGAGCGATAGTTCAGCCAGAAGGCGCCGTAGAGCAGGAAGAAATCCGCACCGAAGAAGATGCCGATCGGCCATGCGCCGCGGATGACGAACAGGATGCCATAGACCAGGCAGAACGTGCCCATCAGCGCCAGCATCACCCTGAACCCCTTGCGTCCGAGGGAGCGATGAGGAAACAATTCGGCGGCAAAAACCGGCCTGTTGTTATCGGCGCCGGGATCGGCGTTGCGTTCCATCATGGGTCTTGAGTATAGGTCGTTCATGGCAAACCCCAAGATCAAATCCAGCGCCCAAAACATGAAAAAGTCAAATGCGACCGCAAGCCGCAAGCCGGCTTTCAAGTGTCCCTACTCCAAGGCGGAGCTGGAGGAGATCTTCCGCCGCTTCTCCATCCAGCGGCCGGAGCCGAAGGGGGAGTTAGAGCACGTCAATCCCTTCACCCTCGTCGTCGCCGTGGCTCTGTCGGCGCAGGCGACCGACGTCAGCGTTAACAAGGCGACCCGCGCCCTCTTCGCCGTCGCCGATACGCCGCAGAAGATGCTCGACCTCGGCGAAGACCGCATCCGCGACTACATCAAGACGATCGGCCTTTACCGCAACAAGGCGAAGAATGTCGTGGCGCTGTCGGAAAAGCTGCTGCGGGATTTCGATGGCGAAGTGCCGCAGACGCGCGAGGAGCTGATGACCCTGCCGGGCGTCGGCCGCAAGACCGCCAATGTGGTGATGTCTATGGCCTTCGGCCATGCGACGCTTGCCGTCGACACCCATGTTTTCCGCATCGCCAACCGCCTGCTGCTAGCTCCCGGCAAGACGCCGGACGAGGTCGAGCAGCGGCTGATGAAGGTGATCCCAGATCAATATCTCTACCACGCACATCACTGGCTGATCCTGCACGGGCGCTATGTCTGCAAGGCGCGCAAGCCGGAATGCGAGCGCTGCGTCATTGCCGATCTCTGTCGCTCGCCGGAAAAGATTTGCGATGTGCCGGCACCGCTGGTCGAGCTACCGCAGCAGATGATCGCCGCCGAGACTGCCAGCTAAAGAAGTGATGACGGCGGCATTCAGGCACGCAGAGCCGCTTCCTTCCGCGAAATCAGCTTGTGCAGATGCACCATCATCCCCGCGGCAAACAGCGGCGTCAGAAGATTGACGATGGGAATGGCAAGGAAGGCGGCGATCACCAGCCCCGCAAGGAAGACGGTGAACGCATGCTTGATCCGGAACTGCCGCGCTTCGTCTGGCGATCGAAAGCGCATGGCGGCGAATTCGAAGAATTCCCGCCCGAGCAGGTAACCGTTGACCAGGAAGAAGGCGACGAGATTGACGCCGGGAATGAAGAGCAGAAACAGCGCGAAGATATTGCCGACGATCACGACGCCAAGGAATTTCAGCGAACCTTTCATCGCCGGCACGAAGGGCAGCGCCTTTCCGGGCGGATCGGCCGGATAGTCCCGCTTTTCCACGACATCAGCGACATCGTCGAGAAACAGGCCTGCGATCAGTGCCGTCACCGGCGCGATCAGCAGCGCCAATGCCAGCGCCAGACCGAGGCCAGCCAGAAGTCCGAGAAGCAAGGTGAGCCAGCTCGTCCAATCCGGCGCCGATGGCAGGAAGCTCTGCAGCCAGGGCAACACAACTGCCACGAAGGTACTGTTCAACGCAAACCAAAGAACGGCGAGCGCCAGCAACGTCAGGCCGAGCACCTTCCAGAAAACCTTGCGCGTCTCGGCGGCAAAGAGATTGGCGAGGGAAAGACGCGCGGCATCAATGATCATTCGTTCGACATCTCCTGAGCGATGATCCAACAGGTAGGCAACGATTGCAAATATATCAATATCTTCCCGCCATACGGGCGCGGATTGCGGGAAATTGAATTATTGTAATAAAGTATCTACTAATATAGTGTGGGCGTCATACTAAAAACAACAACCTAGGCATGATCGACGACTTCGGTAAGCTGCACGCTACCCGATTGCTCCCGCAATCGGTGCGATAGCAGATCGGATGAACCGTTAGCGAGGCGCAACATTTGGAAGACCTTGGTCACAAGCTTAGACAATATATGAAGAGCGGTACTCCCGCAGAGCGCCGAATAGCCAAGTATTTTTCCGAACACTTGAACGAGTTACCTTTCGAAACCGCCTCTTCCGTGGCCGACAGGCTCGAGTTGAGCCCGATGACCGTCGGGCGCTTCCTACGGTCGCTCGGCTACCAGGGCCTGGACGGGATCAAGGTCCATCTGAAGGAAAACGTAGCTCCGATAGCACTACAGTTGTCGAGCCTTCTGGAGCAGTTGCAGAAGGATGCCCTTGAGGGCCGCCCGATCGCCGGCCAGATCGTCGAACAGGTCGAGATGTTACAGCACCTCTACAATCTCACCGGCCAGCCGCAATGGCATGAGGCCGTGGCGGCGAGCCTGTCCTCCAGCGAGGTTTTCGTCGCCACCCATCTTAGCCTTGCGGGCCTTGGCCGCCATTTTTGCGATCGTCTCGAATTCGCTCGTGATCATGTGCAATTCCTCGACGGCGCGAACGGCAGTTATATCGAGCTGCTTGGCCGCCCGGCGAACGATGCACTGGTGGTGATCATCGACTCGCCCCGTTTCATGACATCACGATTGCTTGCACGTTCCGCGCGCCGCTCCGGCTACAAGGTGCTGCTGATCACCGGCCAATACACCGAATGGGCACATGAATTCGCCAACAACACCTTGTCATTGCCACCCCTGCGCATCAGCGGCCGCGACAATCTATCGTCAATGACGGCGCTGCTGGAATGCCTGGCTTCCGCTGTCATTCAGGCGGCGGGCGAGGAAGCGGGAAAGCGCATGCGAAAGATCGAAGAGCTGGAAGGTATATTCACCTACACGCCGCTTCGATAAGGATCCGAAGCGACGATCAACCGCCGGCCTATTCCATCGCGTCCAGTTCGGCGCGATGACGGTACATGGCGAGAAAACGCCGATAGTCGCGATCATAGAGCGCTTTCCTCTGCCGGTTCGGCAGGCGTTCGTGACCGCCGGGATACATGGCGGCACCAGCCGTCGCGAGGCTCTCGTAAAGCCCGCAGGAGACAGCGGCGGCCATCGCCGTCCCTAAAAGCACGGCCTCATTCATCTTCGGCACCACCACCTTGCAGCCGGTGACATCGGAATAAAGCTCCATGAGCACGGCATTCTTCACATGGCCGCCGGCGACATGCAGCGTGTCGGGCACGTAGCCATAATCATGCATCTTCTCGAGGATGTGGCGGATGCCGAGCGCGATGCCGACGCTCGTGCGCCAGTAGAGTCGGCAGAGGCCATCGAAGGAGGTGTCGAGCGTCAGGCCGCTGATGACGCCGACCGCATGCGGATCGGCAAGCGGTGATCGGTTGCCGTGAAAATCCGGCAGCACATGAAGGCGCTCGGCAAAGGCGTCGCCCTCAGCAGCGCGCAGTTCCGCGATGCGCCGGACGATGCGGTCATGCAGCGCCGCCGTCGGTTCGCCGCCGGCCGCATGCATGTTGACGATATGATCGAGCAGCGCGCCGGTCGCCGACTGCCCGGCCTCGGCCAGCCATGTGTCGGCAAATACGACTTCGTAATAGGGGCCCCATAGCCCGGCGCTACGCTTGCGTTCGCGCGAAAAGGCGACGATGCAGCTCGACGTACCGGCGATCAGCGCCAGTTGACGCTCCAGCGCATCACGGTCGCCGGCATGGCCGCCGAGCGCACCGAGCGCACCGGCATAGGCGTCGACCATTCCCGCACCGACATGGCATTCGCGGTCGAGCCCCAGGGCTTCGGCCGCTTCCGCCGTCAACTGCCCGACACTTTGCCCGACGGGCGCCGTCTCTTCCGGCAGGTTGCCGCGTTCC
This sequence comes from Rhizobium rhizogenes NBRC 13257, assembly GCF_000696095.1. Lineage (GTDB taxonomy): Bacteria > Pseudomonadota > Alphaproteobacteria > Rhizobiales > Rhizobiaceae > Rhizobium > Rhizobium rhizogenes. The sequence continues at coordinate 472,304 of NZ_BAYX01000007.1, forward strand.
CGCAGATCGCCAAGGCCGATCACATCGAGGAAATCCGCCTGCCAGCCGGGCCTGCGATGGGCTAGATAATTCCATTTCGCCGTCAGCGTACAGCGCGAACGCGCCAGCGAACCGGTCACCTTCCAGGTCAAAAAATCAGCGAGATCGAAGAAATAACCGGCCCTGGCCCAGCTCTGTGGCAGGTTTTTCTTCAGCCACATCAGCTTGGGCATCTCCATCTCCGGCGACATGAAGTGGCCGGAATGCTCCAGAACTTGATGCCCGGTCGCCGTGCAGAAATCCGCCTCGGCAAGCGCTCGGTGATCGAGCCAGACGATGGTATCGAACCGGTCCTCGCCACCGGTCGACACCGTAAGCGGCATGCCCTCTATGTCGCGCACGACCAGGGAACAAGTGGCATCGAAGCCGATCGCGCCGATGACGGAGGAGCTGACACCGGAGGCCGTAACAGCGCTGCGCACGGCTGTACAAACTGCAGCCCAGATATTTTCGGAACTGTGCTCGGCGTGGTTCTCACGCGGGCGGTTCATGAGGATCGGATGTTCGCCCTTTGCGAGCAGGGCACCGCTCGACGTGAACACGCCAGCGCGCGCGCTGCCAGTGCCGATGTCGACCGCAACCACATGATCACGCATCAAGAAGGAGCCCCGTCCGCTTATGTCTTGTTACGGACAAGGTGTATCAAATCCGGCATCGCGTCAAACACGACTTCGGGCGAAAGCCGTTCCAATTCCACCCGGTAACTCGGCGAATGGGCATGCGATCCACCGGTAAAGGCAAAAACCGTCATGCCCGCCGCCCGCGCCGCCATGATGCCGGCCGGGCTGTCCTCGATGACGATGCAGTCCTTCGGCTCGACCCCCATTTGCTTTGCGGCATAAAGGAAGAGATCGGGCGCCGGCTTGCCGCGCTTGACCATGCTGGCACTGAAAATATGCGGCTCCAGCCGCTCGAGCAGGCCAGTGACGCCAAGCGAAAGCCGGATGCGTTCCAATTGGCTGGAGGAGGCGACACAGCGCGGCGCGGCAAGCACGTCCAGCGTCTCGGCAATACCGTCGATCGGCCTCAGCTCATGGCGGAAGCGCTCATAAAGATCGTTGCGGATGCGATCGAGAAAGGCCTGGTCGATGAAGACGTCGAATTCGGTCTCCAGCGTGTCGACAAGCGTGGCGAGGCTCTTGCCGAGGAAGCGGCTGTAGACATCCTCCTCGCTCATATCAACGCCGACATCGCGCATGGCGTCGATGAGCACGCTGACGGACAGCGGCTCGCTGTCGACAAGTACGCCGTCACAATCGAAGATTACGAGTCCTTTATCCGCATTCGTCATCGCAGATCCAACCCGAACCCTGTTTCAGCCGCATCTCTTTCGAGCATCGGCCTGGCCATAAAAATTCGGCCGGGACTTGAGCGCCCCGGCCGACAAACGATTAATCCGCGAGTTTGTTGTCGAGGTATAGCTGCAGGGTGGCGCGGGTGCCCTTTTCCCACAACGTTTTTAGCGCATGCGCAAAGCGCTTGCGGAAAAGATCCGATTTGGCGACGTCACCGAAAATATCGTCGAAGACGAGGAAGGCGCCGGGATCATCCTTGGCCTTCAGCGCCGCGGCGTGCAGCCGGTCGGCGCTGGCGTCATTGAAGACGATATCCTGGCCGCTATCGGTCTTGCCGGCGAAGTAGCGGCACCAGAGCGCCGAGACCAAAGCGAGACCGACGACATCTTCTTTGCGGGCGAGACGATCGGCGGTCGACGGCAGGATGAACTTCGGCTGGCGGTTCGAGCCGTCCTGCGCCAGGCGCGGAATGGTGTCGGCGATCTTCGGATTGGAGAAGCGGTGCTCGATCAGCTTGAAATAATCGGCTAGAACAGTGTTCGGCACCGGTGGAATGACCGGAATGATCTCGTCATTCTCAAGCTTGGCGAGATAGGCGCGGATCAACGGCTCCTCCATGGCCTCATGGACGAAATGCACGTCCATCAACGCCGCCGGATAGGCGATGGCCGCATGGCCGCCATTGAGGATACGGATCTTCATATGCTCATAGGGCGTCACATCCGGAACGAAGGTGACGCCGACCTTTTCCAGCGCCGGCCGGCCGGCCGGGAAATTGTCTTCCAGCACCCACTGCTTGAACTCTTCGCAATAAACCGGCCAGTTGTCCTCGATATCGAAGGCGCTTTTCAGGAGATCGATTTCGCGTGCGCCGGTGGCCGGCGTGATACGGTCGACCATGCCGTTCGGGAAGGCGACATTGGCGGCGATCCAGTCGGCGAAGACCGGATCCGAAAGCTTCGCCGTACCGACGACAGCGGCTTTGGTGACACCGCCATTGTGGGGAATGTTATCGCAGGACATGACGGTGAACGGCTGCAGGCCGGCGGCACGGCGCGCTTTGAGGCCGGCGACAACAAGGCCGAACACCGTCTTCGGCGCGTCCGGGTTCTGGCCGTCAGCAACGATGGCGGGGTGAGCCGGATTGAACTTGCCGGAAGCGTCGATGAAGTAACCGCCCTCGGTGATCGTCATCGAGACGATGCGGATCGAGGGATCGGCAAGCTTGGCGATGATCGCCTTGGCGTCGCCAACCGGCAGGATGTCGACCATCGGCGCGGTGACGCGGGCAGCCGTCTTGTTGTTGTCCTGCTCGACCACCGTCGTCAGGAAATTCTGGGCGGCGAGCTTTTCGCGCATAGCGGCGTCCGAGGGCAGTACGCCGGCGCCGATGATCGCCCAATCGTGGTCCTGGCCGATATTGAAAAGGTCGTCGAGGTATATCGCCTGATGGGCGCGATGGAAGTTGCCGACGCCGAAATGAACGATACCCGCCGATAGCGACTTCGGATCATAGGCCGGAATGGCAGCGGTTGCGGCCGCTTCCTGAAGCGTTGCGAGCGATAATTTGCACGTCATGTCTCAAGTCCTTCTGAAAGGTCTTTTTGCTCCGGATGACTTGGGAGAGCCGCTCCGGTTGGGATGTTCCCGGCCCGCCTGCATCGACAGATGCGGGCCGAGTGAAATGGCATTCGCCCAGCTTAGATCGCCAATCCGTTTCCGTCGAAGCGGTGGATTCGGCTTTTGTCAGGCGTGAGATAGACGGTATCTCCGGCGCGAGCCGGGAAGTCCCCGGTTCCGCGCGCGGTGATGGCGCCGATGCCGTCGGCCTCTATGTGGAGGAAGGTGTCGGAGCCGAGATGCTCGGCATGGTTCACCCTGCCCTTCCAGTCCCCGCTTTCCGTCGACAGCAGCACATGTTCCGGACGAACGCCGATCGTGTCGGCGCCGAGCGCTTGCGCATAGGCACCCTTGACGAAGTTCATCTTCGGAGAGCCGATGAAGCCGGCGACAAAGAGATTGCGCGGGCTCTTGTAGAGTTCCAGCGGCGAGCCGACCTGCTCGATGTTGCCGCGGTTCAG
>NZ_BAYX01000006.1 GCF_000696095.1 Rhizobium rhizogenes NBRC 13257
CTGTGGCTGTTTCAAGTTCAATGATAAGGGACGTTTGCATTGACAAGAAGCGCCTGCCACGGATCAATACCGGCTAAGCAACCTGAAAATACGACGGTCTCATCGAAGGATTATCCATGGCGCATTCACTAAAGACCCAGACCGCTCCCGGTGCCGCAGGCCCAAATCAGCCGGCCCTCGATTCCGAGGAGGTCTGGCAGGCCCGCGTCGATCTAGCCGCATGTTTTCGCATGGCTGCCAGACATGGGTTGGAGGAAGGGATCTGCAATCATTTCTCCGCGGTGGTGCCGGGATATGACGACCTGTTCCTCGTCAATCCCTATGGCTATGCCTTTCGGGAACTGACGGCATCCATGCTGCTGGTTTGCGACTTCCACGGCAATGTCGTCTCGGGGACCGGTCAGCCGGAAGCGACGGCGTTCTACATCCACGCCCGTATCCACAAGAACGTCCCGCGCGCCAAAGTCGCTTTCCACACGCACATGCCCTATGCCACCGCGCTCTCGATGACAGAAGGAGAGCCGCTGATCTTTGCCGGACAGACGGCACTGAAATTCTACGGCCGGACGGCGTTTGACAGGAATTACAACGGTCTGGCGCTGGACGAGCGTGAAGGCGACCGTATTGCTTCAACGATCGGGGATGCGGACATCGTCTTCATGAAGCACCATGGGGTCATGGTGCTTGCTCCCAATATCGCCGAGGCCTGGGATGATCTCTATTATCTGGAGCGGGCTTGCCAGGTTCAGACGCTTGCCCTGTCGACTGGAAGAGAGGTTGTCGCGGTTGATCCGGCCATCGCGGAGGCGGCTTATCGGCAGATGCGGGAGGGTGACCCGGAATCCGCTCGCCTCCACCTTGAGGCGATTAAGCGCACGCTCGATGTAGAAGCACCACACTATCGCGATTGATGCCTATTTCGCCTGCTGCGATATGTGGAAGAATGCGGTCACGCTGATTTTGGTTGTCAGCGCTTTACCAGATGGATGCCCGCCAAGGTGCAACGGACCGACCCGCCCGCTTTCTCGATCGTCGGGATATCAAGGGCGACGGGTTTGGCACTTTCCTCGATCGCGGCGAGCTGATGCCGGTCGAGGCAGGCGAGCGCCGTGGTCGAAAGCGCCAGGATACGGCCGTCCTTTCCCTGAAGCTCCAGGGCGTTGCCGGCAAAGTGCGCAATCTGTTCGTTCGTCAGTGCAACGATGTTCCGGCCGGAACGCTCCAGTCGGGTGACGATCTCCTGCCGTCTGGCCGGATCGGTCATCATGTCCAGCCCGATCATGGCGAAATCGGTGGCGATGCACATCAGGACATTGGTGTGATAGACGGCGACGCCATTTTCGTCGCGGGCGTCGAACACCATCGGCTCGTAGTTGAAATGGGTTGAGAAGCGTTCGAGCGCAATCGGATCGGTGCGGTCGGAGCGCACCGCATAGGCGACCCGGTCGATATGGTCGAGCACCATGGCGCCGGTGCCCTCGAGAAAGAGCCCGTCGGGTTCGAGGCCCGAATAGTCGATGACCTCCTGCACTCGGTATCGGGTCTTCAGCATTTCGATGACGTCGCTGCGCCGCTCGCGACGGCGGCTGACGGCTTTCATCGGATAGATCGCGACGTGACCGCCGGCATGGGTGGAGAACCAGTTGTTGGGAAAGACCGAATCCGGGGTCAGCCGACCGGTATCCTCGAACAGATGCACCTCGACGCCGTGACGTCCGAGTGTCTCGGCCGCCTCGGTTATTTCCCCGTGCGCCACGGAAGAGAGGTCTTCTCTGATGTCCTGGCTGCTCTGAAAATGATTGTCGGCCGCCGTTTCCGTGTTCACGGTGAAATGGTGCGGACGCACCATGGCGACTGCGGAGGGTGCCTGAATGGAATAGGCTGAATGTCTGGACATCATCTTACTCCTACGCCTATCTTGCCCGCTGCAGCATGCCGAAGAGATCGCGCGGATCGTCGGGATCGGCGATGATGTCGAGGTCCTGGTAGAACCCCGTGCCCTTGAGCCGGTCGCGGACATAGCGGAGTGCGGAAAAATCTTCGACTGCGAAGCCGACGCTGTCGAACAGGGTGATCTGGCCGGCCGTGCGCCGCCCCTCCGCCTGCCCGGTGATGACTTTCCACAATTCCGTGACGGGGTAGTCCGGCTCCATCTGCTGGATCTCGCCCTCGATGCGCGTCTGCGGCGGATATTCGACGAAGGTATCGGCGCGCAGCAGGATATCGCGATGCAGTTCGGTCTTGCCGGGGCAGTCGCCGCCGATGGCATTGATATGGACGCCGGCGCCGATCATGTTGTCGGTGAGGATCGTTGCACATTGCTTATCGGCGGTGCAGGTGGTGATGATGTCGGCGCCTTCGATCGCGGATTGCGACGAGGTGCAGGCGGTGACCGTCAATCCGCTGCCTGAGAGGTTGCGCACCATCTTCGCCGTCGCCAAGGGATCGATATCGAAGAGCCTGATATGATCGATGCCGCATACGGCTTTCATGGCAAGCGCCTGGAACTCCGCCTGCGCGCCATTGCCGATCATCGCCATGATGCGTGCGCCCTTCGGCGCCAGATGCCGTGCCGCCATGGCGGAGGTTGCGGCGGTGCGAAGTGCGGTCAGCAGCGTCATTTCCGTCAACAGCACCGGATAGCCGGTCGAGACTTCCGCCAGGAGGCCGAAGGCGGTGACGGTCTGCAGGCCCTGCGCCATGTTCTTCGGATGGCCGTTCACATATTTGAAGCTGTAGATCTCACCATCCGAGGTCGGCATGAGCTCGATCACGCCCTCGCGGGAATGGGAGGCGACACGCGGTGTCTTGTCGAACAGCTCCCAGCGGCGGAAGTCCGCCTCGATGACGTCGGTGAGCTCGGCGAGCAGGGTCTCCAGCCCGATATGATGGACGAGCCGCATCATGTTCTCGACGCTGACGAAGGGAACGAAGGCTTTTTCCGATGGAAGGGGTGACGACATCACGAATTCCTCTGGCGCTGGGCTGATAGACAGAGGCTAGCCTTCCCAAGTGTTGGCCGAAAGCGCAAAACTGTGCTAATTCCGGCAGTCGATTGTACAATTTGTTCAGCCGGATTGCATAAATTTACTAGCCCGGAGTGGGAGACATGGATGTCGCGAAATATTCACCCGATGATCTCGACCGCCGCATCATCGGCCATCTTCGCGCCGACGGACGCGCCTCCCTGACCAAGCTTTCGGATGCACTCGGCGTTGCGCGCGGCACCGTGCAGAACAGGCTGGACCGCCTGATGGAGACGGGGACGCTGCTCGGATTTACCGTGCGGGTAAGAGAAGACTATGATCTGAGCGCGGTGCATGCGGTGATGATGATCGAGGTCGTCGGAAAATCGACGACGCAGGTCATTCGCAGGCTGCGCGGTCTGACGGAGATTTCCGCCCTGCACACGACCAACGGCAACTGGGATCTCGTCGCCAATATCCGCGCGGCGAGCCTTGCGGATTTCGACCGCGTTCTGCGCGAAGTGCGGATGATCGACGGCGTTGCCAACAGCGAGACGAGTTTGCTGCTCAGCAGCGTTTGATCGGGTTTCTCGGATCTGGTGACCAATGCCGGGTCATTCGCGCGATTTTTAGAACTTGCTGAACTGCGGCGTTTCGGTGGCGGTTGCGATAATACGGCTTGCTCGCGTCCGGTCATGCAGACATTGTAGTTGAAATCGGCTTCCGGCCGTATGATGACATAGCATGGATATCGGCGGTGCGCGGCACGGGAGGCTGCATCGCCGGTTGGGAGGGGACCGAACTGACGATCCACTCGGAGGGCTCAAGCTTCGTGATGAAGCCCCGGCTCTCCTCAACCGATAGATTTGCCTCCCATGCCCTACACGACGACGATCGAGAATACGGTCTTCCGCTTTGGTGATTTGAAGGATCTTCTTGCCAAGGCGACGCCGGAGCGTTCCGGCGACCAGCTCGCGGGCATTGCCGCATCAGGTCCGGTCGAGCGTCTGGCCGCGCAGATGGCGCTGGCCGATCTGCCGCTGAAAGCGTTCCTGAGCGAGGAAGTGATCTCCTCCGACGATGACGAGGTGTCGGCGCTGATCGCCGCGCGCCACGATGCGGCGGCCTTTGCGCCGATCTCGTCACTCACGGTCGGCGAATTCCGCGAATGGCTCTTGAAGCCTGAGACCGGGCAGCGGGCGCTCGAGGCGGTTACCTATGGCGTGACGCCGGAGATGGTGGCCGCAGTCTCGAAGATCATGCGGCTGCAGGATCTGATCTCGGTCGCGGCCAAGCGTGAGGTCGTCACCCGCTTCCGCAACACGATCGGCCTGCGCGGACGGCTGTCGACGCGCAACCAGCCGAACCATCCGACCGACGACAGCCGCGGGATCGCTGCCTCGGCCATCGACGGCTTGCTGATGGGATCGGGCGACGCGGTGATTGGCGTCAATCCGGCGACCGACAGCGTCGCGGATTATATCCGTATCGTCTCCCTGCTCGACGAACTGCGCGAGCGGCTGGCGATCCCGACGCAAACATGCTGTCTCGGGCATGTGACGACGGCGATTAGGGCCATCGAGGCCGGCGCGCCGGTCGATCTTGTCTTCCAGTCGGTAGCCGGCTCGCAAAAGGCGAATGCCGGTTTCGGCATCAATCTCTCGCTGCTGAAGGAAGCTTATCAGGCCGGCCGTTCGCTGAAGCGCGGCATGCCCGGCGCTAACGTCATGTACTTCGAGACAGGGCAGGGAGCGGCCCTGTCCGCCGACGCGCATTTCGGCGTCGACCAGCAGACGATGGAGGTGCGCGCCTATGCGGTTGCGCGCGAATTCGATCCGATGCTCGTCAATACGGTCGTCGGCTTCATCGGCCCGGAATATCTCTTCAACGGCAAGCAGATCATCCGGGCGGGGCTAGAGGATCATTTTTGCGGCAAGCTTCTCGGACTGCCGATGGGGGTGGACGTCTGCTACACCAACCATGCCGACGCCGATCAGGAAGACATGGATACGCTGCTGACGCTTCTGTGCGCCGCCAACGTGAACTTCGTCATCACAGTGCCGGGCGCCGACGACATCATGCTCAACTATCAGTCCCTTGCCCATCACGACGCCATTTACTGCCGCGAAACGCTGAACCGTGCGCCGGCGCCGGAATTCGAACGCTGGCTCTGCGAGATTGGCCTGACCGATAGGGCAGGCGCTCTGGTCGGGGCGCCGGCAATGCTGACGGATTATTTTTCCAGTTCAACCCTTGTTGGAGCCTGACATGGCCAATTCCGTCATCAATGCGCGCGCGGCAAGCATCGTCGATCTCAAGGACATGACGGATGCGCGCGTCGCGCTCGGTCGTTTCGGCGCGGGCGCGCCGACAAAGGCGGCGCAGGCCTTTCTGCTCGACCATGCGCGAGCTCGCGAAGCGGTCTGGTCGTCGGTCGATCAGGAAGGTCTGCAACGGCAGTTGCTGGATCTGCAGCTCGATGCCGTCGTGGTCGAGAGCCTTGCCGGAGACCGGAGCCAATATGTCCGCAGGCCCGATCTCGGCCGCAAACTGTCGGCGACATCGCTGGCGCAGCTGGACGCGATCCGGCATGGCGACGATGGGTTTGATGTCGTCATCATCGTTGCCGATGGCCTTTCCGCTAGCGCCGTTGATATCAATGCCGCTGCCGTGGTTGGGGCACTTGCCGACCGGTTGCGCCGGCATGGGTTCTCGTTGGCGCCGGTGGTCATTGCCAGTCAGGCGCGTGTCGCCCTATCCGATCCGATTGGCGAGGCGCTTGCGGCCAAGACGGCCATCATGCTGATCGGTGAACGCCCTGGCCTTTCCGCCGCCGACAGCCTCGGGGCCTATGTCACCTATTCTCCCCGATCGGACACACCCGATTCCCGTCGCAACTGCGTTTCCAACATCCGCGAAGGCGGACTGCCCATCGCGGCGGCGGCCGACCAGATTATCGAACTTGTTATCGCCATGCGGATGACCGGCATCAGCGGTGTCGGGCTCAAGGATGCCGTGGCGAAGCTGGAGGTGACGGCGTAGGTAAAGCTCCCCTGGAGTCGGCTGAATGTTTACAAAAGATCACGAGATCACGTTTCGCACGAACCGGACCGGTGTCTCGTCCGGGTTGATATAGGCATAATCCTGGGCGGTGCTGTAAACGGCAAAGGTCCCGGCCTTGTAGTCGCGGGTCTCGCCGGAGCGTTCGAGGCGCAGCACGCCTTCGGTGATATAGATCATTTCATGCCATCCCTGCGGGTCCGGTTCGGCATCGTAGCGATCGCCGGGTCCGAGCGACCAGAGCCACATCTGGGCTTCGAGGGAGGCCGGGGCCGAGCCCAGGAGTACGGCCAGACTTTCCCCATCTTTGCCGCGCCATGTCACCTGGTTGATGTCGGCCCGCGATGCGCGCGTCGGGTCACGCACCAGATCGACGAAATCCACGCCGAGAGCCGCCGCCAGCTTGTCGAGGCTGGACAGGCTGATATTGGCATCGCCTGCTTCCACCGCGATGATCATGCGCCGGCTGATGCCGGATGCCTCGGCAAGCGCCGTCTGGCTGAGGCCGGCTGATTTTCGCAGGCGGCGCAAGTTGCCGGAAACATGGGCGAGAACGTCGCCACGTTCTTGACTGTGCAATATATTGCTCATAATGTCTTTCTATTCCAATTGCTGTCGCCGTTCAACAGCCTTTCGACGTGTCTGCCAAGGCAGGATCGCGACGGATGCGTTGTACGCGCGATCCGCCAGATACGAGTGAGGGAGCAGGACATGAAGATCCGCGATTTCGGCGTCGAAATATGGATGAACCGCTATGAGACGATATGTGAATGGAACCTCGCCGAGACCTGTGTCGAGTCGTTGACCGTGGCCGAACTGCTGGCGATGGCGGGAAAGACGGAGACGATCCTGTCGGAACTGCTGCCGCTCAAGTTGACCTATGGCGCGATCGAGGGCAGCGATCGGCTGCGACGGCTGATTGCCGGCCTCTATGAAAAGCAGGCCGTGGAGAACGTCGTCGTGACCCATGGCGCGATCGGCGCCAATGCGCTGGTGCATGAAACCCTGGTCGAGCCGGGCGACCGGGTCATTTCCATCCTGCCGACCTATCAGCAGCACTATTCCATTCCGGAAAGTTACGGCGCTGACCTGCAGATCCTCAAGCTTACCGAGGCGAACGGTTTCCTGCCTGATTTGCAGGAGTTGTGGCGACTGGCCACGCCCGACACGAAACTGATCGTCCTCAACAACCCGAACAATCCGACGGGTGCCCTGATGGACCGCGCCTATCTCGAAAAGATCGTCGAAATCGCGCGTATCTCCGGGGCGTGGATTCTCTGCGACGAGGTCTATCGCGGCACCGATCAGCAGGGAGAGGGCATGACCGCCTCGATTGCCGATCTCTATGAAAAGGGAATCAGCACCGGCAGTATGTCCAAGACCTATTCGCTGGCGGGCCTGAGGCTCGGCTGGATCGTCGCCCGGAGTGAATTGATCCATGCCGTATCGATCCATCGCGACTACAATACCATCAGCGTCGGCATGCTGGACGATCATTTCGCGGCCATTGCGCTTGAGAACCGCGACAAGATTCTCGCCAGAAGCCAGGCCATCACCCGAACCAACCTTGCCATTCTGTCCGAATGGGTCGACGGCGAGCCGATGATCTCCTGGGTCAAGCCGAAGTCCGGCACGACGGCGCTTCTCAAATATCATCTGCCGGTGTCGTCCGAAGATTTTTGCATCAGGCTGCTCGAACGGACGGGCGTCATGTTGACGCCCGGTAATGCCATGGACATGGAGGGATATCTGCGCATCGGCTACGCGAACAGCGAGGCGATCCTGCGCGAGGGTCTCAAGCGTTTATCACAGTTTCTGAAGGAGCAACGATAAGTGGTGACCTGATCCAGGGCGCGCTGGCTGATGGCCGGTTGTGCGCTCTCCCGTCAGGCGCTGGTGTCTTGCAAGGCGGATCGACCCGAAAATATTGCCAGGGCCAGAACGATGAGAGTTGCGCCGACCCAATAAGGGGTTGCCGCACCCAGCATGGTACAGATTGCTGCAAGCAGTGGTGCGAACAGCCGCGCCAGCGCTTGTTGCCCTTGATAGGCTCCCTGCAATTGCCCCTGGTTCTCGGGTGAGGGCGAGCTTGTGGCCAAGGCGTTCATTGCGGGCTGGAACAATCCGTCGCCCAAGGTAAAGACCAGGATGGCCGGGATGAGCAGGGCTGTCGAGGATGCGAACGCTATGGCGGCGATCAGGACAAAGCCAACGGCATTGATCAACAGGCCGGCGCGGATAATGCGATGGTTACCAAAGCGGGGCAGCAGTTTTCGCGTCAACATGCCCTGGCTGAGGATGTCCATCACCCCGACGGCGAGCAAGACCATGCCGATGTCAAACGGGCCGAAGTGCAGGATCCGCATAAGATAGGCCGAAAAATTGCTCTGCATCATTGCGCCTGAAAAGAAGAAGAGGAAGGCCGCGGCAAAGGCGATGGAGGTCGACCGCCTGTGAAGTATCGCGGAATAATGCGAAAATGCGCCCAGGGGATTCCACCTTATTTCCTGTTTGCGCAATTCCCGAGGATGGCTTTCAGGCACAGCGACGTAGACCCACAGAATGTTGAGAAGCATGAGAGCTGCTGCGGCGAACAGAGGTATCGAGGGCGAGATTTCACCAAGAAGCCCAGCGGCGACCGGCCCGACGATGAACCCCGCGCCCCCGGCAGCGCCCAGCAGGCCGTATAGGCGCGCCTGTTCGGCCGTCGGTGTCACGTCGGCAGCGCAGGCATAGAGCGTGCTGATGTTTCCGGCGCTCAGTCCGTCGATCACCCTGCCGGCAAACAATATCCAGATCGATCCTCCGATCCCGAATACGAGATATCCGAGTGCGGAGCCGAAAAGCGAGGCGATCAATACCGGCCGCCGGCCAAATCGATCGCCACAAGCACCAAGCACGGGCGCGGCGATGAACTCGCATAGGGCATAGGTCGAGCCGATAAGGCCGATATAGGGGGCGATCTGCTCCTGCTGCACATAGTGGCCGATGAGGAAAGGCACCACCGGATCGACTAGGGTAAGCCCGGAAAAATTAAGGAAAACCGATACGATCAGAACGGCACTGGGGCCGGTCAGACGTGAGGCGAGGCTGTTTCCATTCATAAGGCTGGCTCCGATCGACGGATCCAGCCGGAGCAGCATGTCGTCAGGACAACCACACGGACGAACCCGTGGCGCAATTGCGCCTGGATCGTCGGGGTATCTCAGGGAGAGAAGAGCTCGTCTTCTCGCAAGGACCAGAGCTTCCCTCGCGGGAAGGGCTTGGGCCTACCGAGACCAAGCCTGCCTTTTTCGACGGACGAGCCGTAGCATGAGAGCCACGCCTCGGCAAGAAGCGCCCGCCACTCAAACACAATGGCCGCCCCAGTGTGGAGGCGGCCATTGGTTCGAATAGATGTGGTCCGTCGCCGCCCTGGGACGGCAGTGGATATCAATCCACCGATGTCAGCGTCACCGAGGTGCCGGTGGCGGCGACATTGAGGCCGAGCTGGCCGGTCACGCTTACCGTCTGAAGATGGATCGAGCCGGAGGTGCCGCCGACCAGGATATTGGTGCCGATACCGACGCCGAGCGTCGCCTCGGCGGTTGCGCCCTGATAGAGGCCGCTCAGCGAACCATGATGATAGCCGGCTGTCGGTGCGAACACGGCCCAGACGAGCTTGCTGCGGGTGGTGAAGCCAAGATCGACGCCCATCTTGCGGATGGCGCCGCTATAATGGTCCACGCGCTCCTTGCCGACGGTCGAGTGGAAGGTGCAATCGACTTCCTTGGCTGAGCCGAGCACATAGCCGACGCCGCCGCCGATCTCGCAAGTGAGATAGCCGATCTTCACGCCGTTGCGCTGGTCCTGGTCCTGCTCCTGATAGGAGGGCGACAGGTCAGCCGCGCGTGTCACGGCCGTGCCGGCGACGATCAAAGATGCGGCCGAAAATGCCAGGGTGAGTATTTTTTTCATCTGTTTTCTCCTTGTCAGAGTATTCCGGGTGTCATGCACCCTTTTGATCGAGCCGTTTACGGTCAGCTCTTACTAACGTTTGTCGTCGCAGAAGGATCCCACAAAAATAAGGCGGCCATCGCACTTATCCCGATGATAATATAAGGATCTCCGTAAGCGACGTCATCCCCGCCGGCTCTTCACGTTTTGCGACGGGCTTTATTACACCCATGTTTTGGCCATTGATCACGCAGGATTGAAGATGATGGGCCTTTGGTAGGTCCATCAATCCCGCGTTCAACCGCGGCTTGTTGCCGGCGTGAGGGCAAAGACGTCGACTCGCTCGCCTAGACCCTTGAGGGGGAAGGCGCCGAGACTTTCCATCTCGGCTGCGCAGCCCGCCATATCGACGAAGGCCTTTGAGAGGAGAACGGGCCGCTTGACCTCCTTGGTCAGCGTTTCCAGCCGCGAGGCGATGTTGACGGCCGGTCCGATCACGGTGAAGTCGAGGCGGGTGCTGGAGCCGATATTGCCATACATGACATCGCCGACATGCACGCCGACGCCATAGCGCAGCACCTCGCGGCCATTACGGCTGTTTTCCTCGTTCAGCGCGGCAACCGCCGCCGCCGCCTCGTCGATCGCCCGCAGAAGATTGGCGCAGGCATCGGGATTGCTGAGCGGGAAAATAGCCAGCAGTCCGTCGCCCATGAATTTGAGGATCTCGCCGCCGTGTTTCTCGATCGGCTCCGACATCGCGTCGAAATAGCCGTTCAGAAGCTCGATGACATCGTCGCGCGGCCACATGCCCGAAATCGTCGTGAAGTCGCGCAGATCGCAGATGAGGATGGCGGCGCCGACGGTGGTGCCGCTGCCGCGGGTGGTCGCGCCGGCAAGGATCTGTTCGCTGGCATGCGGCCCGACATAGGTGCGCAGCAGCGTGCGCGCCAATATGTTCTTCAACCGGATCTCCGTCACCAGCGTCAGGGCCGGCAGCAGATCCTTCAGGAAGGTGACGTGTTCTTCGGTAAAGCCGCCCGGCGCGTCGGAGGCGAAGGTGGCGATGTGGCGCTTGCCGAGCGTGTGATAGATCGGCCAGGCAATGTATTCCGTCAGCCCCTCGGCCCGCATTTCGTCGTAGAGGGCATAGGCGAAGCCACCCGGCCCTGGCTGCTCGAGCTGCTGGCGGACCTCGAGCGCGCCATTGAAGATCTCGTTCATCGGGCTCAGCAGGAACTGGGGTGTCTTTTCGACACCATAGCTGAAGGTGGTGATATCGGCTTCCTCCAGCCCCGTGCGCCACAGAATTCGCGCGCCGAGCCATTGCGGATGAAGCGTCCTGAAATGCAGCGTCGCCCTGCCGACGGGGACGCCGGCGGCGCGCAATCTCTCGCAGAGATCCACGAGGATATTGTCGATGAAACGTTGCTCTCGCGTGTCCTGTATCAACCAGTCGAGGATCTTGCTCCGCTTGGTCGGCCAGGTGCCGTCGCGCTCGTCATGCGAATCGGCAGCCGCCTGCGTTGAGAATTGCATTACCCATACCCCACAAATACTTGGCCTGTTTCGGCCGCAACGTTGCTTGCTGCCGAGATGCGAATATACGCCCATTGCCGTTTGGCTGGAACGACAATCGCCCTGGCCGCGGATTTTGTAAATCGCAAGGCAAGGCGCGCTTCATTTTTCTCGGGCGCTATGTCAGGCATCCGCGCGAGATGACTGTACGCCCATGCCGCGCGGCGCTATGTCTGATCCTGATCCATTCCGCCGGTCATCGGTGATCCCAGCGCCGATGCGAAGCCATTTTTGCAGGAGAGCTCTCATGAAACCGTCCGAAGCATCGCTCGTCATCGCGGACGAAGCCAAGATATGGCGCCGCGACATCCATCAGCACCCGGAGATCCTGTTCGACCTGCCCCGCACCTCGGCGCTGGTGGCGGAGAAATTGCGGGAATTCGGCTGCGACGAGGTGGTGACCGGGATTGCGACATCGGGGGTGGTGGCGGTGATTTCGGGCAACAGGGGCGCTGGCAAGACGATCGGGCTTCGCTGCGACATGGATGCACTGCCGATGTCGGAACAGACGAACCTGCCCTATGCCTCGAAAGTGCCGAACATGATGCATGCCTGCGGGCATGACGGCCACACCGCCATTCTTCTCGGCGCGGCCAAGCGCTTTGCCACGGAGCGGAATTTTGCCGGCAAGATCGTGCTCGTCTTCCAGCCGGCGGAAGAGGGCGGCGGCGGCGGCCGTGTGATGCTGGAGGAAGGCTTGCTCGAGCGTTTCGGTATCGAGGAAGTCTACGGCATGCACAATCAGCCGGGGCTTGATGTCGGCTCGTTTGCGATCCGCAGCGGTCCGATGATGGCGGCGGGCGACCGCTTCGTCATCACTATGACGGGGCTCGGCGGTCATGCGGCCACGCCGCATCTTGCCCGCGACCCGGTGCTTGCCGCCTCGCATCTGGTCGTCGCGCTCCAGTCGATCGCATCCCGTTTCATTGATCCGCTCGATTCCGTCGTCGTATCTGTCACCTTTATCAGCGGCGGTGATCGGAAGGCGCTGAACGTCATCCCGCCGGCGGTTGAGATCGGCGGCACGATCCGCACCATGCTGCCGGCGACGCGCCGCGCCGTCGAACAGCGGTTCCGTGATGTGGTCAAGGCGACGGCGGCGCTCTACGACGCCGAAGCCGCAATCGACTGGCGCCCGGGATATCCGGTGACCGTCAACGATGTCGAGAAGACCTCGGTAGCCATTGCCGCCGCCGAAAGCATCGTCGGCGCGGAACGTGTCGATGGCAACTGGCCGATGACCATGGGTTCCGAGGATTTCTCCTACATGCTCGAAAAGCGGCCCGGCGCGATGATCTGGCTCGGCAATGGCGACAGCGCCGATCTGCACAATCCGGCTTACAACTTCAATGACGATGCCATCGCCTATGGCATCGATTATTGGGCCGCCGTGGTTGCGCAGCGGCAGTCGCCCAGCTGATTAAGTGGTAGATATGGGCGAACGGAAGATAAGCGATTGCGGCCGAGAGCCATGGCGACACCTTCTGTTTCGGGGATCTGGCGGCATGAATTGCATCGAAAAGATGCTCGTTTGTCCGCGGCGCTTCCGATGGTGCCTTATCCGGCTTGTCTAGGAAGTGCGGCGCGGCCGAAGATCATGAAAACAGGATAAGTCCCATGTATATCTCCCCTCCGACCCCAGCGGAGAACCTCTATCTCAAGACGGCGACACCGGTGCCGGCAACCGAGCCGCTGCCCGGCGACGCATCCGCCACCGTCGGGATCGTCGGCGCAGGCTATACCGGTCTTTCGACGGCGCTACATCTTGCCGAAAAGGGCATTTCCACCATCGTGCTCGACGCCAGCGAGATCGGCTGGGGATGCTCGGGCCGCAATGGCGGCCAGGTCAATTCGGGGCTGAAGGCCGATCCCGTCGAGGTGGAACATGCGTTCGGGCGCGAGCGCGGCCGACGCATGCTCAAGCTGGCCTATGGCGGGCCCGACGAAGTGTTTGATCTGATCCAGCGCTTCGACATTGATTGCGCTGCCCGCCAGAGCGGCACGATCCGCGCCGCGTTTTCGCAAGCCGGTGGCAAGGCTGCGGCGTCACTCGTCAGCCAGTGTGTCGAGCGCGACGTGCCCGTGGAGCTTCTGAACCGCGAGCAGGTTGCTGAGCGCACGGGGACGACGCGCTATCATTCGGCCTGGTTCGATCCGAGAGGCGGTCAGCTCAACCCGCTTGGCTATGCGCGTGGCCTTGCCCGCGTGGCGATTGCCGCCGGCGCGCGTATTCACACGAGGACGCCGGCCTTGTCCGTTCATCCGGAAGGCCCCGGCTGGCGCATCGATACGCCGACGGGCAAGGTCAGGGTCGAGAAGCTCGTTATCGCGACCAATGGCTATACCGGCGATCTCTGGCCCCGGCTGAAGACGGCAATCGTTCCGGTCTACAGTTCCATCGTCGCGACCGATCCGCTGCCGGCGGAGCTTGCTGCATCGATCATGCCGACGCGTTCGGTGCTTTATGAAACCGGCAGGGTCACCGTCTATTATCGCATCGACGATCAGGGAAGACTGCTGATGGGCGGGCGCGGCAAGCAGGCGCCGAGCGACGCGGCCGGCGATTATGCCCATCTCGTCGCCTATGCGGAACGCCTGTGGCCGGCGTTGAAAGGGCAGCCTTGGCCGCATCGCTGGTACGGGCAGGTGGCAATGACCAGGGATCATTATCCCATTCTCGCCGAGCCGGCTGCGAACGCCTTTGTCGCGCTTGGCTATAACGGGCGCGGGGTCGCGATGGCGACGCTGATTGGCCGGCTCCTGGCGGAGCGGCTTGCTGGTGTTCCGGAAGAGGAGATCGTCTTTCCAATCCGGCGCGATTTCCAGACATTTGCTTTTCATCGCTTCTGGAAGCTTGGCGTTCTTGCCCGTGTCGCCACGGGGCGTGTACAGGATGCGATGGAAAAATGAGTGCCGCTCGATAATTTCAGGGCCGCACATCCGAACAAAGAGGCACTATAGTGAGAGCATATTTGGCAGGCCCGGAGGTCTTTCTTCCGAACGCACGGGAAATCCTCGACCGCAAGATCGCCTTGGCGCGCAGCTACGGTTTCACGCCGGTATCGCCGGGCGACCTGGTGGTTCCGGAGACCGAAACGAAGCGGCAGCGCGGTCTCGCGATCAGCGCCATCAATGAAAGCCTGATGCTGAGCGCCGACCTGATCATCGCCAATCTGACGCCCTTCCGGGGCGTCGCCGCGGATGTCGGCACGGCCTTCGAGTTGGGCTTCATGTGCGCCCGCGGCTGCCCGGCCTTTGCCTTTTCCAACAGCACGAAGAGCCATTTCGAACGGGTGAGCCGCTTCTACGGCGGCTCCATCCATTTGGGTGACGATGGGCGTTATCGCGGCACGGACGGAATGTCGCTCGAGAATTTCGATATGGTCGACAATCTTATGCTGGATGGCGGCATCGAGAGCCGCAGCGGAACGATTATCACGCGGGAAGTGGAGCCCGACAGGCTGTTCCTCGATCTCACAGCCTTCGAAGAATGCCTGCAGGTGGCTGCGGATAGATTGCTGGCGGGTGCAGTGCACGCCGAGCAATCTGCCTAAGAGGTTCGGCTACGTCGGCGGGCCGCATCCAGGTCGACCTGATTTGCCCCCACGCGAAAACAGCAGACGACAATAGGCTTTTTGGCGGATCTGCAAATGTCCTCATAGACCACAGCAGCGCTGGGGTGCAATCAAAGCACGACGACCTTTGTACCCACGCCGACCCGACCATAGAGATCCATCACATCCGGATTTGCCATACGGATGCAGCCAGAAGATACCGCCTTGCCGATCGAGTTGGGCTCGTTGGTGCCATGGATGCGGTAGAGGGTGGAACCGAGATAGAGTGCTCTCGCTCCGAGAGGATTATTGAGGCCGCCATCCATGCGGTCAGGCAGTTCTGGCCGGCGAGCGATCATTTCCTTGGGCGGCGTCCAGGTCGGCCACTCCGCTTTGCGGCTGATCGTCTCCGTGCCCTTCCAGGCGAAGCCCTGTTTGCCGACACCGATGCCGTATTTGAGAGCAGTTCCGTCGTTGAGCACAAGATAGAGACGCTTCTCCTTGGTGGAGATCACGATTGTGCCAGGATCATAGCCGGAAAAGGAGACAACCGTGCGCGGGATGGGTGACCGCGCCAGGCTCGCTCGCCTGTCATCCTTGACGCCAGAATTGAGTTGGGGAGAGATCGCGCCCCGATCGATCGAAGCCCGCCGTTGTGGACGAGGTCGCGACGGGAAATCACCGTCTTCGTCGTCATAATAGCCATAGTGATCACCACGATAATAATAGTCATCGTCGAAACGACGATCATCGCGATAGCGCGGCGGTGTCTCCCGCCCATAGTGCGGAGTAGCATAGCCGCCGTCCAGGTCGTCGCCATAATCCGGCAAATATCGCCATTCCTGGGCATGCACGGAGACGCTTGTCATCAGCACAGCCAGAGCGGGCAAAAGGATCAATCTTGAAGTCTTCATGTCACAACCAACTTCCCGAACAACGCACGGGACTGCGCCCCGCGTCGACGGGGTATGCGTGTCATCGACAATTTCGGAAGCGGCAGGCATAATTGTGGCAGCGGCAATCGAAAGCCGAGATTTTCCGACCTGTTTTTGAAGGCCCCTAGTACAGATGCGCAAGGGGAGGGTCTGGGATTGAGGATTTGAATTGCGTGGGCAAGCATCCGACCCAGGCGGCTATATTGCCGCTAGGCCACGAAATCGGCCAATAAGATTCCTGATGAGCTTGATGGTAATGAGAATTTCAATTACTATCCAATCATATTCAGCGAAAAGGAATTTCCCCATGACTTCACTGGCGGTAACGATGAAAGGGCAGATCACGCTAAAGCGGGATCTGCTGCAGCACCTCGGTATCAAGCCGGGTGAACGGATCGACTTTGACAAGCTGCCAGGCGGCGAGCTTCGGGTGAAAGCGGCAAAGCCGACTGGCACCATCGATAGCTTTATCGGTCGGCATGCGGGCAAGGTCAAAAAGCCGATGACGATTGAGGAAATGAACGAGATTGCCGCCTCTGGTTGGGCGGGGGAAGAATGAAAATTTCGGTCGATACAAATGTGTTGGCTCGTGCTGTTTTGCAGGACGATGCAACGCAGGGCCACGCCGCCGGCAAGCTTCTAAAAGAGGCCTCGCTTATCGCGGTTTCGTTGCCTTGCCTGTGCGAGCTGGTTTGGATACTTCGCCGGGGCGCGAAGCTGCCGAAAGAAGATGTAGCCATAACGATCCGCGATTTGCTGGATGCCGGAAATGTGGTGATGAACCGGCCCGCTGTGGAAGCCGGGCTTGCGATTCTCGAAGCCGGCGGTGATTTTGCGGACGGCATCATGGCCTATGAGGGCAATTGGTTAGGCGGCGAAACCTTCGTCTCATTCGATAAACAGGCGGTCGAACTGCTTGCAGAGCAGGGGCAGACGGCGCGGCTGCTGTCCTAACGAATTGCCCTCATCGGTTGGAAACTCAGTCTCATTGGATCGCCAGTAGCGAGCTACTGATTGAATTCCTCGACACGGCGACCGGCATCAGTAGAGCAATCGAGCTCGTATCGTTCCCGGGATCTGGCGAAGCGCATCCAGTATGTCATCGGCTGTCTGGCCGACGCCTTCGGCTTCAATGACCACGTAGCCCGTGTCGCCGTGCGTCTGCAGGAACTCACCGACGATATTAAGTGCGCGGGATGAAAAAATCGCATTCAGGCTGTTTAGCATGCCAGGGCGATTCTCATGAACATGGATGAAACGCGTGCCGTTTGGACGTGGCGGCAGTTGAACCTGGGGAAAATTGACGGCGCCCAGCGTCGATCCGACGTCGGAATATTCCACCAGCTTCCTGGAGACTTCCCCTCCGATGCGCTCCTGCGCTTCTTCCGTCGAGCCGCCAATATGCGGCGTCAGAATGACATTGTCCAAACCCTGGAGCGGCGTTTCGAAACGCTCGTTGTTTGATGCCGGCTCCCTGGGGAACACGTCCACAGCCGCGCCCGCGAGATGTCCTTCTTTCAAAACCTTCGCAAGCGCTTCGAGATCCACCACGGTCCCGCGGGAGTTATTGATGAAAAGCGCTCCCTTTTTCATTCTGCGCAGTTCGGTCTCGGTTATCATGTTCTGCGTTGAGCTGGTTTCGGGAACATGCATCGTCACGAAATCCGAGATTTCGAGAAGCTCGCCAAGCGTGGCCATCGATTCTGAATTGCCGTGGCGAAGCTTGTCCGAAGGATCGAAATAGCGCACGTTCATGCCCATGCTTTCCGAAAGAACGCTAAGCTGCGAACCGATGTTGCCGTAGCCCACGATACCAAGCGTTTTTCCGCGCACCTCACGACTGCCGACGGCGGATTTGTCCCATCCGCCCTCATGAGCAGACGCCGAACGCGGGAAAATCCGCCGGGTCAGCATTATGATCTCACCGATCACAAGCTCGGCGACCGAGCGGGTGTTCGAATAGGGAGCGTTGAATACGGGGATGCCGCGTCGGCGGGCCGCATCCAGGTCGACCTGATTTGTCCCCACGGAAAAACAACCGACGGCAATAAGCTTTTTGGCGGAGCTAAAAATTTCCTCCGTCAGCTGGGTGCGTGAGCGAATTCCGACAATATGCGCCTCGGCTATGAGACTTTTGAGATCCTTGTCATCCAGAGCCTTCGGCAGATGGGTCACATTGACGTAGCCGGATGACGTAAAGTAGTCCACGGCGCTCTGGCTGATGCCTTCAAGCAGAAGGACGGAAATCCGCTCGCGCGGGAGAGAAAGTTGTCGGGTCATTGAATTGCTTTCGATTCTCGAATTCGACGAAGCTGGGGTCTCTTGTCGGCCATAGAGCACGCAGATATGGCAAATTGTTTAGCGACCATCCAACGGATAGTGCAAGAGCAAACTCCACTCTGGCGGCAGACAGGGAGATATCAGTCCGTTCAATCGCCCCCAAAGGATCCACCGTGAGCAACATTGATATTGCCGGGCGTCGAGCATCGCTCACACAAAGGCTTGAACAATCGGCCCGCATCATCGCCCGTGCCCTATTGCCATTAAGTTTGGGATGCCGATCGAAGTTTTATTCTCAAAATGGCTAAGATCTGCGGGAATCGGAGTGGCGCATGTCTTGCCGGACATATCCGCGGCTTGTGAACGGCCATGCTTTTTTTCATATAGAAATCGGAATTTCACACAAAGTAATGGGCAAGTCGGGGATGAGTTGGAAATGGATTTCCCCATAGTCCTCGACGGTTTGGATTGGCTCTCCAGGCTATGCAAGGATGGAAATCCGAAGGCCATCACGGCCCGATCGCAAGCCGGCACCGTAGCCGTAGTCGTTCACCGCCACGGATGCGTTGTGGATTTCGAAACACCGGCAGGCCGCCGCACATCGGACATGCTGGCCCGCGAAGACCTGCGAGACCTCCTTGCTTCCCTTGACCGACAGATGCCTGTTCTTTTGAGGCTTGCGCCTGATCGATATTTGAAACGCCCGTTATCCGACAGGGTTCTTCCTTATGGCCGGGCTCGCGCCATGGCTCTGATCGATATCGAGGAAGCTCTGCCGTTTCTGCGCAACGATTCCTGCGTGCTTTTGCCTGGGGATCTGCGTGGAGGCGGGACCAGCTATGCTGTGGTCCGCAAATCCATTTTCGATCCGATCATCGCAGCGATTGGCGAGGCCGGCCTTGCGGTGTCGGGAATTGCCCTGGACACAGAAGGTGAGCCTGAGTTCGTCAGCAAGGCGAGCCTCAAGTCCATGTACACCCTCCCTCGGCGGGTCAGGCTTCGCAGGCAGCTGTCGCGCAGCGTGCTTGGAGCCGCTGTCATTTTGTCGGTGGCAACATTCGCGCACGCCTATCTGCGAAACGTCTCG
The DNA here is from genome assembly GCF_000696095.1 of Rhizobium rhizogenes NBRC 13257. GTDB lineage: Bacteria > Pseudomonadota > Alphaproteobacteria > Rhizobiales > Rhizobiaceae > Rhizobium > Rhizobium rhizogenes. The sequence goes on from NZ_BAYX01000006.1 coordinate 19,394, forward strand.
GCGATTTCGCGTCTAGCGGAGATCACGGATAGCAAACAGACGCAGGCATTGGCCGTCCGGAAAAAACTGGAAAGGCAACAACTGGAACAGAAGCTGTTGCAAGCGGCGCGCGCGGGCAAGGCTGAATCCACTCCGGTTACGATGATCTGGGAGGAGCTGACACGGATCCTTCCCGATTCAACATGGCTTACGGATATGTCGATCCGGAACGGTCAAGTCACGATCACCGGGTTTTCCAATTCAGCAGCAGACCTGATAGCGATCCTTGGTGCATCTCCTCTGCTGTCAAATCCCAGTTTCGCATCTCAGGTCCTGAGAGCCCCCGGGCAAGAGGGGGAACGATTTTCGATCCAGATGCGAATAGCGATGCGATGACCGGATTGTTGATCACCGTCATGAACCTGCCGATCATGGCGCAGCGTATAATCGCCATTTCGGCATTGGCGCTCGGTATCACCCTGACATTGGCGACAGCCTGGGCCGCCGTTGCAATCATCAATCAACAAAACGATGAAATCACCGAGGCCAGGCATGCCCTGGCCCGCTTTGACCAATTGATCGCCTTGGGCGGGACGCTCTCCAAGGAACCTGCCACAACGAATGCCTCTCAGGAGTTTCTCGCCGGCGCGACGGAGCCAGTCATTCAGGCCGAACTGCAGAACAAGCTCAATTCGCTCGCCGGCACCGCCGGCGCAACTGTGGTGTCGGTCGGTGGTCTACCGACCCTCGAAAAGAACAAGGTCAGATATGTCGGCGTTCGTGCAAGCCTGCAGGGCCGCCTGGCTGCCATCCACGCCATCCTTCTCCAACTGGAAACAGGAAAGCCCTACATTATTGTCCCGGAATTGATCGTGAACGCAACAAGCGCGGCAAGTGGCGGGCGATTGGCGGAACCGATCGAGCTCAGCGTGCAACTATCATTTTTCAGTCCGCTCAATCCCGCCGAAACAGTGGCGCTCGAGGGAGCAAAGCCGTGATCAGATTGTCGGCCCGCAAATTGCTCTGGGCGCTCCTTTCCTTGATCATTGTCTCGCTCCTGGCTCTTAATATCAGCCTTTTCCGCAGCGATGTCGACATTACAGCGCTTGCCTCCAACGCCTCCGTTCCAGTGGCGATGGATAGCACTGCGGTCGCCGGAGACGTCATCCTTCCCAATGGCCCGGCATTCTCGCAGACGCTCTCAAGACCCTTGTTCAGCCCGACGCGACGGGAGTTCGTTGTGCAAGAAAAGCCGGTCCAACAGCAGGACACAGCCTCCGTCGACAAGGGTGCGGCCATCATCACCCGCCCGGCAATCGCATTTCAGGGCACGCGTACCATCGAAGGAGAGCGCCGTGCACTGGTGCGCGTCGAGGGGAGCCAAGCCGCCGAATGGCTCCCCATAGGAAGCAAGATTGCCGGCTGGACGATCACTAAAATCGACGTAGGTAGTTTGATACTCGCGCAGAAGGGCGAAACGATTTCCTATGATCTGTTCGCGGCGGGCGGGAGCGGGCAGACCGCGACCGGTGAGGTCGAAGAATGAACGGCGCGGACAGCGATCATCCACAATCGGGCTTTGCGCTGGTTGCGGTGCTCGGACTGGTGCTTGTCGCATCGGCCATCCTTGTTCCGTTCTCGATATCAGCCCGGCTGCGGGCTCTGACTGCTGAAAACGCATTGCGCTCCTTTCGCTATTCGCGGATCGAGAAGACGCTTTCCCTCCATGTTGCTGGGCAGCTCGCCACGCGGCGCAAACATGGCGATATCGACATACCCCAGGCGGATGGCATGTCGCGTTGCGATCTCGGCGAATACTCCATCACCTTGGGAGTGCAGGATCACGCTGGCCTGATCGACCTCAATAAAGCGGGAATTCCCCTTCTGAACATCGGATTCCAGGCTCTGGGCTTTTCCGAGGAAAACGCGTCGACGCTTGCACTGGCAACGGACAATTACAGACGTCCGGATCGGCGAGCCGAGCGGGAGCTTCCCGCCGAACTCGTCGGCGAAACCGGTTACAAACATGCTGCATTCGAGGATGTGATCGAGTTGCAGGATCTTGTCGCTTTGCAGTCGGTATCGCCTGCCGCCATCGCGAATGTCTTTACCGTGCAGACTGGCAGCCGAACGCTTTCAAGCAAGGCTGTTTCCGATGCTATCAACCGCGTTCTGGAATCGCGGGCGTCCGGATCGTTGCCTCTGAGCGTATCAACGGCCAAGCCACCCGCCGTGACCATTTTCGTGCGGCTCTTCCGCAACCAGAAACTGGAAGCCAGTTCAGCTACGGTGTTTGATCTCGCCGGCGACGGCTTCGCTTATGTTGCCTCGATCCCCACTGTTCCCGAGGAAGCGGAAACGACGGCCTATTTCGGCCGGGATCTGCCATGTGGAGACTTCATTGCCGAACCAATGCTGACGGCAGCCGCGGATGCGCTCAAATGACAAAGGGACACATGACTCCGGAAGCTTTTCTGAGCGCATTGGAGGCGGCGGGGCACCTCACGTCCGAAGCCGTGCAGCGTGCGCTTTCCGTCCAGGCCGCGACGAGCCATCCCGTCGATATCGTTATGCGCGAGCTGGCATTCATGCCGGATGCACAGCTTGCGGAAGCCATGGCGCTCTTCTGTCAATGCGATTGCTGCGCCGTCATTGCGGGCGTCGACGAAGAGTTGCTTGAGCGCATCGGAACAGTCTTTGCGCAGGCGCATGCGATCATACCTTGCCAGAGGCAGGGCGACAGTCTCAGGCTGATCGTTGCGGACCCGTTTGCATTCTCGACCATTGGGGCTGTTTCCTATCTCGCCGATCTTCCCGCTACCATCAGCGTCGCTCCACGCTTGCTGATCGACGAATTTTTTCGAGAACGGGCCAAAGGCCAAAATTCATCCGAGGCCACGGATTTCCACGATAGCGCCGAAGCGGAGGATGTGGACCGTCTGCTGGATATTGCCCGCGAGGCGCCGACCGTGAAGTTCGTTTCACGCATCCTGCAGCGGGCGGTGGATGAAAAGGCAACGGATATACACATCGAGCCGCTTGAGGACTCGATCAGGATTCGCCTGAGAAGAGACGGTCTGCTCGACACGCTGGAAATCGTGCCAAAGTTTAACGCGGCGGCGGTGACGAGCCGCATCAAGATCCTGTCCCGCTTGAACATTTCCGAACGCCGGCTGCCACAAGACGGCCGCCTTAGAGCCTCGATCAGAGGACAGGAAGTGGACTTTCGTGTTTCGGTGATGCCAAGCATCCACGGCGAAACGATTGTGCTGCGCATCCTTGACCGCTCCAATATCCGGCTGGATCTGGCGGCTCTCGGTTATCAACCCGAAAGCATGGCGACCATCGCGAGGATCGTGCGACGGCCGAACGGGATCATGCTCCTGACGGGTCCGACGGGCTCGGGCAAGACGACAACGCTCTATTCCATCCTCAGCGACATCAATGATGCCAAATCGAAGATCTTCACGGTGGAGGATCCCGTCGAGTACCGGCTTGCGGGAGTAACGCAGTTGCAGGTGGAACCATCCATCGGTTTGACCTTTGCCACGGCGCTTCGTTCGGTCCTGCGTCAGGATCCGGACATTATTCTCCTTGGTGAAATCAGAGATCCCGAGACGGCGAGGATTGCCGTGCAGGCAGCGCTGACCGGACACCTCGTCCTCTCGACACTGCACACGAACAGCGCGGCCGGCGCCATCAATCGGCTGCGCGAAATGGGTGTCGAGAGCTATCTGCTGGCCGCGACGCTCCGGGGCATCATTGGTCAGCGCCTCCTGAGAAAGGCATGCCCGGATTGTTCGAGCCATCCGGCGGGCATCCGCTGCGAGACCTGCAATGGCGCCGGCTATTCCGGCCGGCGTGCGGTCTACGAAATACTGGAAGTCACGGAACCGATACGCGAAGCGATCGGCCGGGATCTGATCCAGAGCGAAATCGAAAATCTGGCGATCAAGGAAGGGATGCGTCCGCTGGCGCAACAGGCAAGTGAACTGGTTGCAGCAGGCATGACCACCATCGCTGAAGTCTCGCGCGTCGTCGATCTGCAAGGAGAGTGAGATTGCCCAATTTCTCCTATGTCGGTTTCTCGAAGGACGGCACCAGGAAGTGCGGCATGCTGGAGGCGTTGAGCGAAGCCGAGGCGCGCCTGCGGCTGCGAGCCGATGGTCTGAAGGTTCTCGAACTCTCAGAGGCGCGCCAACCACGATCCAGAATAGCTTTTCCTGTCGCGCGCATATTGCCTGCAAAAGCAAATTTGCAACGATTTTTTGCCGATATCGCTATGCTGATGGATGCTGGGCTCGGCCTGGACCGGGCTTTGAAGGCCGTTGCAGCAGATCAGGGCAACAACGCCAACTGCATGCTCGCAAAGGAGCTGACTGAGCGGCTTGCCAGCGGCAAGGCCCCATCGGAAGCGTTCCGGACCATTGGAGGTGCGGGTCAAGACATCGCGGCTTTGATCGCGAGTGGCGAGCAGACCGGGAAGCTTCCCGTCATTTTTGGGGTCATCGCAAACAACCTGGAGCGACAGCGCGCGCAACGAAGCCAGATTGCAGAGGCCATCGCTTATCCGGCCTTCCTCATTCTGATGATGTGCGCCGCATTGTTGATCGTGACATTTTTCCTCGTCCCGGCAATCCTTCCCATATTCGAGGGAGCCGGTCGGCCGGCGCCGTTGATGATCAGATCTCTCGATGTCCTGAGGGGGCCGCTGGTGAATTGGGGGCCGGTATTGGCGCTCATGCCCCTGCTGATGGGTCTCGTCGCGCTGCGAAGCACCCGGCGAGCACGGTTGAAGGCTTTCGTCTCCAACGCAGCCATTTCACTGCCGCTGATCGGCACCTTCATCCGAAAGCAGGGTCTCGCGCGCTACCTCCACAGTCTGGCGCTACTGCTTGGAAATGGCGTCGACATGCCGAAGGCTTTGGCTTTCGCCGCGGCAACCTGCCCGATTGCGGCCTATTCCACGCCGTTGGAGACCGTCCGCGAGCGTGTATTGAGCGGCTCGCGGCTACCGGACGTGCTCGGGGAGGCTGCGATATTTCCCTCCGCGATCGTATCGCTCGTCGCAATCGGAGATGAGGTCAACACTCTTTCAACCGTTCTGCTCCGCTCCGCGGAGCTGTTGGAGGGAGAGGCTTTCCGCTCCCAGGACCGGCTTCTAGCACTGATGACGCCGGTCATAACCATTGCCATGGGTTTCCTCATCGGCGGTCTGGTTATTTCGGTCATGAGTGCGCTTCTCGGTATCAACGATCTGAGTTTGCAATGAGCGTGGTGAGACCGCGAGCCGATGGGTACGAAGCCGGCTTTTCGCTTGTCGAATTGCTTGTCGTGCTCGCAATCATCTCGGTCACCGCTGCGATTGCCTTTTCCTCGTTTCCGGGAAGGCGGATGGCCGCGTCTCCGCAGAGCGTGATCCGCGATGCGGGTCATCTTGCCCAAATGATCCGAATGGAGGCGATCAATCGCCGTAGGGAACTTGCTCTGCAAGTCGACGTTCAGGCAAAAACAATTGCCGACGCCGATGGCAGGCGGCGTATCTTCATCCCGGCATCGGCGACTGTCGACGTTGTGACGGGTCGGGAGTTGACCCGGTCGCAAAGCCAGGCCTCGATTGTTTTCTTCCCCGACGGCACATCGTCCGGAGGCGCCATCTCTCTCTCTAGCGACGGCTCTCCGACGATGACACTTCGAATTCCGTGGCTGACGGGCATCTCAACGATCATGTCGGGGAGTGATGATGGCCGCTGATCCCGCCGCGCACGGAGAGGAAGGCTTTTCGCTGATCGAGGTTCTCTGTGCCTTCGTGATCCTGTCGATCTCGGCGGCAATCGTTCTGCAGACGGTGCAACTGGCGACGAAGAGCTCGGCTATGGCGGAAGAAAAGATGACGATCCTGACCATCGTGCCGAAAATCGAACTCGCGATCACGACAGCCGAGGGAGGAGGCGGTTCTTCACCGCGGGGCGAAACAGATGGCCTTCACTGGGAGATTGAGCCCGTACCCTTTGCCGAGGAGCAGGATGACGAGGGGATGGCGCGCTTGCGCGTGTTTCTTCCCGGTGGCGAGCGCCACTACGATTTTTTGATCAATTACCACCCGAGATCGCCGTGAAGATGCCCCCGCTTGATGCTGCCCGGATCGATCGCCAGCGGGGTGAAGATGGTTTCACCTTGATTGAGGTCCTCGTGACATTGGCCCTGGTTGCGGCATTATCGATGATCATCCTGGCCATGGTCAGCCAGTTTCGCGCAATCACGATGGCGCGGGAAAGGAATGACGCGATTATCGAAGTGGAGGCTCTGGCCGGATTTGTCGAAGAGGCCGTTCGCGATGCGCGCCCCTTTCCCTTGATACAGGACGGTCCGCAACGGCACCCGATGATGATAGGAGGCCCGGACAGGCTTGCCTTCGTTGCGGTCAGCCGTATCGGCAGCCGGCAATATGGTCTCAGGGACGTGAGCATCTTTCTCGAGCGCGGCGCCGACCGGCAGAATGATAGCCGGCTAATACAGTCGCTTCGCCCGCGCAGGTCCGGCGAGCAAATTCAGACAGAGGCCGTCGAACTGGCGCGGATAGACGAACTCCAGTTTCGATATTGGACACAGGGCGATGCGTCGCAGGCTCCGGCCGGCGGCGCATGGCGCAGCGAATGGACCCAGACAGATAGATTGCCTGCCTCCGTCGGCATCACGGTTTCAATCACGCGTTCGGGACATAAGGTCTCCGCCGAAAGGATCCTTCATCTGTCCGCCGTGCCGGAATAAGGCTAGAGCTGGTCTGGCGCGCCTACGGGCTGAGATCGGCGTCCTGACCATCGCCGCCCGGCTTCCCGTCCCGCCCGAACGACATCAATGAATAGCCCGACAGACCCTCAGGCCCCTTATACTGGTACGGGTTGCCCCATGGGTCGCGGAGCGCGGCCGTCTGTTTCATGTAGGGACCGTTCCAGGATGTAAATCCGGCTGGGCGCTCCACAAGTGCTGAAAGACCTTCCTCCGTTGTCGGATAGCGACCGGCATCGACGTAGAGAAGTTCAAGCGCGCTTTCCAGGTTCCGCATTTGCGCTTTCGCCGCATCGACGCGCGCCGATCCGAGATATCGCAGCACCTGGGGTGCGGCGATCGCCGCAATGAGGGCGATGATTGCAAGCACGACCAAAAGCTCGACGAGCGTGAAACCATCGTCGTCGGCTCCGGTGTTCTTTTCGGCTATGATGTCTTTTTTCGTCATAGGGAACTCGCAGGTATCAATGAAAACAAGGATGTAACCTCGGATAACCAGGTGAGGACGAGGGCAATTCCGAGAAATGGCCCGAACGGCACCCTGAGATTGCGAAGGGCCGTCGATTTGCCTCGTAGAAAGACGAGCGAAAACAACAGAGCCGTGCTGCTGGCCAGCATGAAAAACAAGGGAAGGTTCCAGGGACTGAACCAGACGGCGGCGCTTCCGATGAATTTGACATCACCCAGCCCGATCCCGATCCGACCGCTTATCCGTCGATGAACCCAGCGTAGGAGCGCAAAGGCCGCCATGGTCGCCAATCCGACCGCGAGTGCACGCAAGGTGTCGAGATCGCCGAATGGAAGCCTGTAAGCAATCCCCAGTCCTGCGAGCAAGACATTCCAATGGTCCGGAATACGCATGATTTTCAGATCGATCCAGGCAATCCGCAGGACCGTTGCGATCATCAGCAGAGCCGCGACCCATTGCTGTAGCGTCAACGGGCCGATCAATATTCCAGCCTCTTCAGGTCCTGCTCCAGCTCGCTGTTGCCGCCGCGTCGCTTCTGAACGGCCGAGCTCAAGTTCAGCTGGTTTCGGAACTCTTCCGTCACATCCCTCGCCTGCCGCACGTCTCGAACGATACGAGGCTTGATGAAGATGATCAGCTCGGTCTTGTTGATCGTGTCCTCCTTGTTTTTGAAGGCATTGCCGAAGATCGGCATTTTCCCAAGGATCGGCACTTGCGAGTGATTCAACGTGTTGCTTTGCTGGATCAGCCCACCGAGCGCAACGCTTTCATTGTCATCGACGATAACCTTGGTGGAGAGCTTTCTCTGTTGGATCGTCGGCGAATCGATGCCCGAGGTCGTCGTCTTCACGACGTTCGACACCTCCTGCTGAATATCGAGCATGACCCGTCCGGAACTGTTGACCCTAGGCAGGACCGTAAGGATCACGCCGGTATCTTTCAGGTCGATCGAACTGACGATCGCGGTATTGCTGCTCGTCGTGGACGCCGACTGTTGCGTGACGATCGGAACTTGATCTCCGACCTGGAGCGTTGCCTTCTGATTGTTCAGGGCCATCAGGGTCGGCGCGGATACGATGTTGACGTTGGTTATGCTCGACAGCGCGTTCAGGGTGGCGCCAACATTGCTGGAGGCAAAAGTCCAGGCAAAACCCGGAAAGCTGGCCCCGGTGCTGCCGTCGGAGAGGTCGGAAAGCCCGACACCGAACTTGCCGTTTTCGAAAAACCAGCGCAGCCCGAACTTCAACTGATCGTTGAGCGTCACCTCGGCGATGACGGCCTCGATGAGAACCTGCGTCGGCATCACATCCAACTGTTTCAAAATCTGCTCAATGTGTTCGTATTCGCGTTGTGTCGTCGATATCAGCAGCGCATTGTTTTCCACGTCGGCGACGACGGATGTGTGCGTTGAATCTCCCGCCGTCGTCGATGCCGACGCGGTTGCTGATGCCATGTTCGTATTGGCAGCGGCAGGCTCAGTGGTCGTGGCATCTCCCGTCAGCGTCGTCGGTGCCATGTCGGGTGCGACCGCGTTTGAGGAGCTTGGCGCGCTCTTTTCCTGGCCCGCAATCACGGACTGCAATACCTGCGCCAACTCTTTTGCCGGACGGTTCTGGATATTGTAGACGAAGAGCTGTTTCTCGTTGGTGCTGGCGATGCGATCAAGCTTGTTGATCCAGTCGGCCGCCTGCGACAGGTAGGCACGGCGGGAGGTTATGACCAGCACGGCGTTCAGTCGGTCGTTCGGAACGAATTTGATCAGTTTTGCATTGGGCCCGTCCTGGGTGCCGAATATGGTATTCAGCTCCTTTGCGACATCAGCGGGCTGCGAGGCCTTGAGCGGGTGAAGCGCCACCGACATTCCCTTCATCCAGTCGACGTCGAAGGTGGCGATCGCATCCCGCATGGCGGAGAGGTCCGCATTGGATCCAGCCAGCATCAGGAGATTGCGTGCCGTGTCGGCGCGCAGAATGGATCCCGGACGACTGATCGGCTCCAGAATGCTCTTCATTTCCTCCGCACCGATGAAGCGCAGTTCGATCACCTGAACCCGAACGCCCGGGCCGGACGGTGTCGCTGAAGGCACGGTGACTGCGGGTGTCGTCGAGAATGAATTGCCGATCGGGACGATCTGATAGGAATCGCCTTTGCGAACGATTGCGGCTCCGTTGACAGCAAGGGCGGATTCCAGGATGTCGACAAGCGCGTCCCGGGATACCGGCTGGCTCGTTTGCAGCGTAACCTTTCCGTTGACACGCGGATCCACGACATAGCTGACTTTGAGAATGTCGCCCAGGATGCTTTTCGCCGCCGCGGAAATGGGGGCATCGACAAGGTTGAGGGTATATCCCTCGCCGCCGGATATTCGCTTTTCAACTGAAAACGCTGGAGCGCCTTGCGAAACGAAGCTCTCGTTCCCCTGCTGGGTCGCTCCGACAAATGCATTTGCGGAGCTCCCGTTGGTGAGCAGGGAGCTGGTTCCGCTCGTCGTCACCGGCAACGGCTTTCCTCGCGCGTCGAGCTGTAGCAGCTTGTCGGAAAAGACGTTGTCGACTGGATCTGAGGAGACACATCCAGCCAGCAAGAGCACAAGTGCTGCGTGAGCAGCCTTTAAAAATTTCATTGGAAAGAACACCTACCGAAAACACATTCTGCGTCTTCCCGCGACGAAGCACGAGCCGATTGAAACGGGCGAAAAACAACCGCCTCCACGGTTTTGGTGGTGCAACCTCCGCATCCGCCAAGATGGCTCGGAAGCAGTCGGTCACAAGGCATCAGCCTTTGTCTTGTTGTTAGGGCACTACCGCCAGGAGGTTACGTCTTTTCGTTTTCTCCTGGCGGGAGCGATACGATGAAGGGTGGATGGGAACGCTTCGGCTAGTCGTCGAAACCGACCGAACTATGCCATCAGGGCGGTGATCCCGGAGGAGTCCAGCGCACCATTGTAGATACGGAAGTCATCGACCAGACCGTTGAAATAAGGATCGGCGCTGTATTGTGACCGTCCGATCCAGTTCTGTTTCGTCGGCCCGATATGGAACGGCGCGAAATACATCGCCGTGTTCGTTCCGACTTCGGTGCCGTCGATGTAAAGGGTGCCGGTGTGACCGGCCAAGGTCACCGCAACATGGGTCCAGCGCCCGGAAGGCATGACGATATTTGCGTCTATCCCCTGCTCACCATTCCCGCTGTTCAGAGTGATGGCGAAACGGGCCTTGCCCGTTGAACCGCGCGGCGTCAGGAACATGTAACGACCTGTGCCGGTTCCGAAGTCGAAAATGCGCGCCCAGTTCTGATTGCCGTTCCAGAAGACCCAAGCCGCAATGGTGAAGTCGGCCAAAGGAAGCACGAGATTTTCCGGTAGCGAAACATAGGCGCTATTGCTGCTGATCAGCGAGACGGCCGTGCCGGTCTTGCCTGTCGCCCAGCTGGCATTGACGAGGGTGCCGCCGTTTCCGGTGGTGGTGCCGGTCCCCTCATCGAAGGCGAACTGGGTTTGTAGCGTTTTTGTCGTGGAGGCCGTCGCTTCATTGGAGGCCGCACTTTCGCCCGAAGGCGTCTCCGCCGTGATCACATAATAATAGACACCGTCGGTCGGGCCTGTATCGGTATAGGTCAGCAGGTCGGTAATCTCGGTCTTCAGGGTCGTGTACGGGCCGCCCGATTGCGTCGCGCGCTTGACGCTATAGCCCGTTGCATAGGCCGTGCCCCACCATGAGAGGACAATGTCGCCCGCGCTGAGCCTGGCGGTCAGGCCGCTCGGGGGATTGCCGGAGGCAATCGCTTCGCGGCTACAGGTGAGAGTGCCATAACCCAACTGGTCGTAGCCGCCGCTGTTGGGACCGTAATTGCCGCCGCCTCCTTCCGGAGCAATCTGATCCATGAACTTGCCAGTATAGGGCGCCGCCAGGCCCTGGCGGTTTACATAGTGATTGTAGACCAGCGTCCAGCATGGTCGGACCGTCCCCTGACTCGCTGTCGAGAAGCCGCTCTGATTGACCTTGTCGACATTGGTGTAGAACAGGTAAGGCACGGTGTAATAGGTCGTTCCGCTTTCGATCAAATTGCCTTTGGCGACGTATTCTGCCGCGGCGAGAACGCGGTTGTTGTCATAGCTGTAGAGGTCGACGCCCTGATTCCAGGCCATTTCGCAGATCGCCCCGACCAGGGCGATACCCAGCGTATTATGCCCCTGATCGCGTCCGGTCTCCTGCCATTGGCCCAGATAACCTGGATGGACGTAGTAGACGGCCTGCATGATGCAGCCATTGCCCGCGCCGGATTTGAAATATTCGACCGCTTCGTCGAAATAGGTCTGGTTGTCGCAGAGCACGCCGATGGCCATGATCGATGCCATGTTGCATAGATCCCAATTGGCCCAATAATGCGTGACCTGCGTGTTGTTGTGCCGATTGATGAAGTCGTGATTGATCGGGTAGAAGACGTTGACCATCATGGTCTGGAAACGCGCGAAATCCGCTGCCGCCCAGCCGGAATATGAGCGCATGATTTCCGCCGCATTGGCAAATTCGTAGCCGTAGATGCCCGCCGCCAGTGCGGCATTGGTATCGCCGCCGATGACCGTCAGGACCGCGGACCAGGCATTCATGATCTGAATCGACTTCTCGGCGTAAGCGGTGTCACCCGTTACCTTCCAGCGCAAGGCGTGCGCGTAGGCCGCAGCGATATCGTTGAAAAGCAAGGTGTAGTTTTGCGAATGAACGCCGTCGTTGCCGCGGTAGACCGCCGCCTGCGGACGCGGATTATAGCCCAGGCTGGCATGCGAATTTGCGGTCAGGACGTTCCAGCCGTTGATCCATGGCGACTCTGCCGCCTTGACCTTTGCCGCCATGCGGGTGAAATCGGCTTCGGTGTGCAGCAGGCCCGGATGGACGAACCCATCCTGGGCAGTCGTTGCGTCCGTGGACGAGGATGTGGCACCGTCGGCGCGAGCACCAACGGCAGACAGGCTAAGAGCGGCGAAGCCCATCAGGAAGCTCCGCCTCGAAAATGCATTCGCGATTATCTGGTCGTCAATTTGATCTGAAAATCCAGCCATACTATATTCCACACAGCTAAAATTGTAGACTACGACCAGGTTTGGCCGCGGACGAAATGTCAGTTTTAGAATTGGGTATCCCGCCTGGCGCGTGAAACGGCGCCAGCCCATAGATCTCTTTCGCTATCAAGAAGCGTTCTGCTGCTCTTCGATTCCCTGACCAGGTCTCGAAGATCGGTTCTGCTCGCCCCATCGATTTGAGCGACGTTTTTCCGTGTGCAAGGCACCTTCAGTCCTGGGCCGACATCATGTCGCTACCCAAATGACGCACCTTCCGCCGCGATAGTCATATCGACGCAGAATTTACAGGCGGACGGACTTCCAATGAAATCACGCCTTCCATGTCCGTCACCTTTCGGCACTGATCAGCGTAGTATTAGGCACCTGTTCCATGTGGCATTTCCGCTGTCAATTTACCCTGGAGGCTCGACGCCAAAAGATGGCGCAAATTGGATAATCTACAGCGCAGCCGTCATATCCGGATGCCGCCAATCCTCAAAAAGTGGTCTTCTGGAAGCTTGGCTTTAAAGCGCCCTCTCGACGAGGTCAGCCGGCTTGCCCGTCAGGAGAAAATTGACATCGAGGGTGTGAACCGGCACCGAAGGTTGCCTCTCAGTCAAAAGGCAGCAAGTAAATGACTTTGCAGGTAGATTGACAAGCTGCGCGGGGTCGCTATCGGCACCAATCGGGACTCCCTTTGATTTCCATTCCGTACATGTAAATCAAGGCTTTATGCCGCAACGTTAGCAGGCTCAACCTTCGAAGCTGTTTCACAGATCGCGCGCAATGCAGGCTCCAACCGTCCGTTCTGCGACGCTGTGCCAATAAGGCATGGGCCTGTTCGGTTTCCGAGATCGATTGGGATGCCCGTGGTTCCCAGGGCACAAAATTCGGATATCTGATCGGGCAGGCGGGCTATTTTCATGATGGTCATAGCGCCGTCGATGGCTGCTTTGCGCTGCTCGATCGAAGTATCGGGGAAAGTGAAGCGCCGTTCACGGAATTGATCCGCATCAGCGGGCAATCATATGTGCGAATTTTCGCCGAGCATGGCCCATATGAGATGAAAAATCATTTGAAGGGAAAGGGATATTGCTGATCTGATGGCAGTGATGGTCGACCGAAGTCCTAGTGGATAGAAGTCGGCGAGCAAGCCTCGTGCGATGAGCTTCATTGTCTGTGCTCAGAGATTTACAGTTGGGAGGTCGCAGCCCCGCGGGTTCAGCATCCGACAGCTTTCGATCGTTTCAAAGCATCACCAGATGCGAGATCAAACAGGGCTTTGCCGGGTGAGGTAAGGAGCATCGCTTGATTTCGATAGTCCAAGGACGACCGTCCGGTGGCGTGCGAAGGAAGTCGATCTTCGCACTCACCCAGGTCCGATGGAAGTCACGCTAGGTTCCGGCCGGCGCTGCGGCAAATCAATGCTTCGATCACAAATCCTTCCCAGCGCAGCATGTTGGGGGGATTGGATAAGCGTTAGACGACGGACTCGGCGGTGTGTCGCCTTTCACCTATTCATTGCAAAAAGATTTTCAAGTTGGGCGACGGGTTTCGTTCGATTGCTCGTTTAACCAACAAAAGCTCTGACGAAAATCCTGAATGACGAGGCTCATTGAGCTTGGAGCACACGATGGTCCGGTACTGGAGAGTGAGAATGGTTGCATTATCAAACATGCTCATGAACCGAAGTCGCAGATGCTCAGGCCCGCCGCACGGTATCGGCTCCTCATCAGCTTGCCGATCGGTAGCAACGTCACTGTAGCCTGGGGTCGAGCGTCTTGTCGGAACGATGACTCTCTTCAAGGACTGTCTGATATGTCAGCAATATTGAATCGCCGCGATGTCTGCTTCGGTCTATCTGCTTTAGCTGTCGGTACGCTCAAACCTAAATTCGTTTTTGCTGAGGAGAAGGCAAACGCGAATGTCACCTCGACGGCTTATTTGTATTTCTCGCAGCAGATTGACGACAAATCCACCCTTGAGCTGACCGGAGGATTGATCAATCTAAGATCTCAAGGTTATAAAACAATATATCTTATGATAAATTCTGCGGGCGGGGATATTTCATCAGGAATATCATTGTATCATTTGTTGTGCTCACTGGATGTAACAATTAATACATACGCGATTTCCAACGTTGAATCCGCGGCAATTCTTCTATTCTTGGCTGGGAAAGAGCGAGTTGCAAATAAAGAATCCATTTTTGCATTTCACTCGGGTCGACTGAGCTTCAATAACGAAAAACTTACCCCCGACGAAATTAATGAGAGATATACCGCGCTCCAAAACGACGATGATCGAATGAAGGAAATATACAAGGAACGGCTTTCAATCAGCGACAAGCAATATGGCGATCTTTTGGGTTCGCAACTTCGATTCGTAAGGGCACCCGAGGCATTGAATATCGGCCTGGCAACACGGATCGGCGAGATAGGCATGCAACCGCATGACGGCCTTTATTTTGTTCAGTCCTCCGCCGGCAAGTAGCTTTTGGTGAAATGAATCTATCGTTCAGCGACTGCATGAACGAGGCCGCTTTCGCTCGGCCGGCGTCCACCGCTTTAAAGAGGGTGCCAGACGTCTCGGCTTGGGGGCGTTGACACCTGTCGCAGGCCCAACGCGGCAAGAGCTTTCAGATAGGTGGGCAGGTCGCCGATATCGACATATCGTCTGATCGGGGAGAGCTGGCAAAGCGACACTGTTCACTTATATCAGGCTCACATACACATGATATTCGACCCGATCGAGATAATCGGGTCGAGCGCGATCCTTAGCGGTAGCGCCATCCACCATGCCACCACTCATGATGAACCCAGTAGCGGTGTCCGTCCCAATATCCACGTCCCGGATAGAAGGCGCCATAGGCCGGGCCGGCTGGTACGACGATAATGCGGGGGCCATCGGGGTGGCAGTAGCCATAGGGGCCTCGATGGAAGCCGATACCGCAGCCATCGCGGGCTTCAGCTGGTGCGACGACAGCAAAGCAAGCGGTGGCAGCCAAGGCCAATAAAGTGATCTTTCTCATATGTACTCTCTATTCTCGAAGAACCTGGTTGGTGTCCCTTCAGTGCTTAAACGGTAGGGATCGGCAAATCCGTCGCTGCTCGCGTTGATATTTGCGCTTGGCTATGAGGGAGGCTGCAGCGTGGACGTATCGATTGGATCGGGCAGGGGATCGGCATCCAGCGTCGCGTTTCTCAAGGGCTTCGATAACTTCGGGCAAATCGCTGACCGATCCCTGCACGATCGGGAACACAACAAACGAGCGGATCGTCCACCAAAATGCTGACACATCTGATCAGCTTTTGGGGCAAAGCCACTGCACCGCGAAGCTGGTGAATCTTCCACAACCGACTATTGAACCTCGAAGCAAAATGTTTATTTTTCCGCGCTGTAAATGTGGGCGCAAAGTTGAACCCCCAGGATTTTGCGAAGCCTATGCTTCGCCCTTGCTCTGCGGATGCCTACGTAGTCACTCGGAGTTTCAGGCAGACAATGACATTCCCAATGATACAGCTTCCGCAAAGAGCTCTCATGCTTTCTCAGGGCGTAATCTCGGTGCCGAAAGCCCTCTTTTTCTCGCTGCCGATCGTGATCGGCCTCACTGCTTTCATGGCGGTTTCTGAAGCTCCGGGCATCTTGAGGGATTGGACGATCAACCAAAATCCCGTCACACTTGATAGCGGCGATATTCGCGACGGAAAATGCACGACCAGAAAGGGCTTCTTCACCACCTGCTCGGCCGATCTCAATTATACGTACAACGGTCAGAGTTATGACAAGGCCGTCGAGATCATGTTCGTCGACATCCATGACGGTGATTACGACACGAATCTCGTCATTTCCGCGGATCACCCGGATTTGGCAACCCTGAGCCTCGGGATTGAGAAGCTCTGGAACCGGATCATAACGCTCGCCGTGTTCGTCGCTCTTCTTGGCGGCGTCAGCATCGCCGCGATTTTCCAGATCTTGCGTGCCTGGCGCGTCCGCAGCCGATTGCGCCAACCTGCTCAACTCGTGCCGGTCCCGGTGGAAATCACGGCATTCGACCGGCGGCGCAAGCGATTGACGGTGACCTATGCGGACAAGATAGCCGAGAAAAAGACTGGGCGAGTGGGACATACTCGTTTCGAGCCGGGACAGGAACCGCTGCTCATCGGCGAAAATGGTGGCAAAGCCGTGGGGCTCGCCGTCTGGCATGGAAATACGTCTCTTCCGATCCTTCTGGATGAGCGGCTAGAGCGGATCGAGATGACGGCAGAAGAGCGCGCCAAAGCTCTCGCGCCGCTGGCTGCCGAACTGGGCGGGCATCCACCGGAACTCGTTGCGCGAGGGAAGAAAGGACCGTCCATCATGACGCGCCTCGCGAGATTCTTCCTCGTGATAATTCTGATTATCGGCGGCATTTTCGGCTACTGGCTTTGGTATGTGACCAGCGCAAGCTCGCAGTTTACGTCGCCCGCCATGGACATCAACAACATGATGCCGGCTCCTCTCAACCGCTGGGGTTGTGATCAGCTGAAGAAGCGTTTCGGCGATCAACATGCGCCCTTTGGATGCACCGCATCAGATTACACCAGCTGGAAGTGACGCCGAACAATGCGGGTTGAATTCTGATAGACGTGGGTTCCCAGTGGGCTCGCGTCTGTCCATTCGAGCCTCGCAAGGATGATACTTCCCGGAAATAGATGCCGGAGGCAGGCCAGATCTCGGCGGAAGCCAATACGGATTAACGATCCACGCATGGAAAGGCGTCGATTATTAAGCGGACAGCGGAGCGCGGTACCGATCCTGATAGGCTCGCGCGCATTCTTTCGAGTTCTTCTTCATCATACGGTCGAACCTACGGGTAAAGGCGGGCTGTCGTTTGACTGTAGCGTAGTCACTCTGGGACAAATGGCTTTCATCAGCGCAGCCTATGAAGGGGAGATGCGAAATCGCCGGCATGCGAGGAGCGACAAGTTGTTGATCGTCTTTCCCCGTCAAGGCATAGCGTTGGAGCGGTAAGGAGTGCCCCGTTTTTTCGCTTGGTGCTGACCATGCCCGGTTTGAGACAGGACAATGAGAAACACTAGTTTCATGACAGTCGCTGGGTCACGCCGAGATGGCAAGCTGGGTGGGTTTTGCACGGAACTCAACAGACAATATCCGCGACCGGTTCACAACCAGTGGCCTGGTAACGGTTCCACGCGATGGCAATGCCGCCTCAAAGTCAACGCGTTTCGAGTATCCGCATCAACCGGCCGCGATAGCTGTCGAGAATAACGGCCAGCACGATAACGGCACCAATTACAATCGGCTTGATGTTGTCGTCAGCGCCCAGAAGCTGCAGACCGGTGGACAGTACCTGTAGGATGCAGGCGCCGACCAGCGTTCCGATGATCGAGCCCTTACCACCCGAAAGGCTGGTTCCCCCGATGATGACCGCGGCTATGGCATTCAATTCATAGCCGATGCCTGCGACCGGGCTGCCGACGTTCAGCCGGAGCAGATAGACCATGGCCGCGATGCCCGCTGTCAGCCCGGAAATCGTGAAGACCGCGACCTTGTACTTCTTTGGCTCATGCCCTGACAGCCGAACTGCTTCCTCATTGGTGCCGATTGCGAACACGAAGCGTCCGAAAACCGTATAGCGCAAGACGAACCAGCCGATGAGGACGACGATAATCGCGATCAAGAAGATCGAAGGGAATACGCCCCAGAAGATCAGATTGCCGAAATCGACGAAGGGTTGCGGCAGTCCGGTGATGGTGGAGTTATCACTGACAACGCGCGCCAGGCCACTTGCGACGTTGAGCATGCCGAGTGTAACGATGAAGGACGGAAGCTTCCACTTTTCGCATACCCACCCGTTGACCGCGCCAAGGATAGCCCCTGTTCCCATCGATGCGAGCGATGCCAGAACAATCGCCTGCCATGGGGAAAGGCGGGGATCGATCATGATGGTTGCGCCGATGACCGTGCAAAGGGCGAGCAGCGAACCGACGGACAGATCAATACCGCCGACAAGAATGACGAAGGTCATGCCGGAGGCAAGCACTGTGTTGATGGCGATCTGGACAAAGATTTTGAGGAAGTTCTCCGGCGTGGCGAAATAGGGTGCCGTCGCCGAGAAGAATGCGAGGATCAGAATGAGGGCGATGGCTACGCCGGCCTCTTTCATCGAGATCCGAATGAGCTTGTCCCAAAAGCGGCTCTCTTTCGGCTCGGTCTTGTTTTCAACGTTCCCGGACACGACTGTACTCCTTGTAAGCAAGTGAGAGGATCTTGCCCTCTTCGAATTGTTCCCGAGATATTTCGCCGGCTATCTTGCCATCCGACAACACGATGATGCGATGGCAGATGCTGATGAGCTCCGGCAGATCGGACGACACGACCAGAACGCCTTTGCCTTCAGCGGCAAATTTCGACAGGAGTTCATAGATTTCGGCCTTCGCGCCCACATCGATCCCTCGGGTCGGCTCATCGAAAATCAGCACCTTGGGGCCACGGAACAGCCATTTGGCAATGACCACCTTTTGTTGATTGCCCCCTGAAAACGTTCGAACCGCCTGACGGATCGAGGGGGTCTTGATATGCAGCTCGCGCACGAGACGCTGCGAATGATCATCCTCCGCCTTTCGGATGATCAAGCCGTTGCGGGAGACTTTGGCAAGGTCCGTTATGGTGGTGTTCTGCGCGCAGCTCATGTCGAGCATCAGGCCCTGCATCTTGCGGTCTTCCGTTGCCAGGCACAGGCCGGCGGCAACGGCGTCCTTGGGTGATCTGATCTCAACCGGTTTGCCATTGATGCGAATTTCGCCGGCAGCCTTGACGTCGGCGCCGAATATCGCCCGAACCGCCTCCGTTCGACCACTGCCCACAAGGCCGGCAATACCGACGATTTCTCCCTTGGAGACGGAGAAGGACAATTCCGGGCTATTGCGCGTCACCTTCAGACCGGAAACGCCAAGCGCCTCGCCAGGAACCACGCTGTCACCGCGAAAAAAGCCATGATCCGAGAGCGTTCGTCCGACCATGAGTTCGACTATTTGCGGGATGCCCAGTCCTGCAAGCGGGCGAGTGATCACATGCTGGCCGTCGCGCAGGACCGTTACATCGTCGCCGACCTCGAAGATCTCCTCAAGCCTATGCGAGATGTACAGGGTCGTAACCCCACGGCCCTTCAGCCGCTTCAGAATTTCAAACAGGCGGTCGACTTCCTTGGAGGTCAAGGTTGCTGTTGGTTCGTCAAGAACCAATAGCTTGCTTTCGTAGCAAAGTGCCTTGGCGATCTCGAGCAGCTGGAGCTGCGCGACGCTGAGCCGGCTGGCGAGCGTCGTCGGAGCAACGTCAAGGCCCACTTCAGCCAGGAGTTCGGCCGCCCTGTGGTTCAATTCCTTGTAGTTCACGAGGCCGTATCGGCGCGGAAGATGCTCAAACAGCAGGTTTTCGGCAACCGTGAGATTGGAAAGAGGGTGCAGTTCCTGGTGAATGACACGGATGCCTGCCTTGAAGGCTTCCAGCGGCGACGCCGGATTGTAAGGCTTGCCGTCGAACACGATGTGACCGTCATCCGGCCTGAACAAGCCGCCGAGCAGATTGATCAGGGTGGATTTTCCGGCGCCGTTTTCGCCAAGCAGGATATGCCCCTTGCCGCGGCCGATCTTTATGGAAACATCCTTGAGCGCGACGACGCCGGGGAAGCGTTTGCCTATGCCTTCCAGCTTCAAGATGAAGTCACCTGGTGTGCCTGACACGTCCACCTCATGCCTGTTTCAGTTTGTTTTGTATGGAGACGGCACCGCCCACGGCGCCGCAGGACCGGTTCGGATACGCCGCCCGCGAAGCGATCGACGAGAAAATCGGTTGGGCAGCGGATAGCGCCGGTCATGAACCGGCGCTTCCTTTGGCTTTGCAGTCGGTAATCCCGACTACTTGAGGTCCTTGGCGGTGATGAGTGTGACGTCCGTCTTGACCCAGCCGGTGAATTTTTCGCCAGCAAGTTCGCGAAGGCCATACTTGATGCCCATGGCCGCCATTTCCGCGCCATACTGTTCGACGGTGGCAAGCATCTTGCCGTCCTTGATCAAAGGCTTGACGGACGGAATATTATCGAAGCCGACGACCTTGATCTTGCCGCTCTGGCCGGACGCATCGAGAGCCTTGACGACGCCGAGAGCCATGGAGTCGTTTGCAGCCATGACGCCCTGAATATCCTTATATTTGGTCAGGAAATTCGTCATGACGGTATTGGCTTCCTCCGTCTCCCAATGCGCGGTCTTGCTGTCGAGAAGCTCGAGCTTGCCGCTCTTGATGGAGTCCATGAAGCCTACCTTACGCTCCTTGGCGTTGTCGGCCTCAGGATTGCCTTCCAGGATCACGACCTTCGCACCCGGCCCCAGATCCTTGGCAAGAGCATCGCCCGCGAGCTTGGCGCCCTCGGTGTTGTCAGGTCCGAAGAAAGCAAGGTCGATACCAGCTGCCTTCTTGGCGTCTGCATCGAGCGGCACGTCGATATTGATGACCTTGACACCTGCCTTAACCGCTTTTGCAAGCGGAGTGGCCATGGCCTTTGAATCAGCAGGCGCGACAACGATGATGTCGTATTTCTGCGTCACGAAGTTTTCGACGGCATCGACCTGCGAGGCGAAGTCACGCTCGTCCTTCATGCCGACGGCCTTGAAGTCGAACTTATCCTTGTTCTCCGCCGCGTATTTGTCGGCGCCTGCCTTCATTTGCTTGAAGAACTCATTGGACAGGGACTTCATGATCAGGCCGACTTTGGGCTTGCTGGCCGCGAAGGCAGGCGAAACGCCACAGGACAGCGCAAGCATCAACGTGCCCGCAAGCCCGATCTTCAGCGCCGCGCGTCGCGGCACATTGCTCAAGACAGAATTACGCTCTTTGGAATTCGACATTTCTTATCCTCCCGATAAACGGCTCAACGCTCAGCTCCACCTGAGTTGTCGACGACAATGAACCGTTTCCACAGCTATTGGGTATCAATGGCCCCAAAAAATGTCAAGGCGCCGTTTAAATGCCTAATATTAATCAGATTTGCTGCTTTGCAGCATGATCGTTTCTGCTCGTAATGAACCGTTTCCATTGCAAGTTTCATTGCTTTCACGCTATAAAACATCAGCGATCACATTTGAGTGCGCCCCTTTGACTAAGGCGATAGAGACCGTTAGCTGAAATCCGGATCAGTGCCTTTGGTTTGTCGTTGAAGGCGAAATGAGAGGACATCAATTTTTGCCATGCCAAAGGTCGGAATTCGGGACGTTGCCAAGCTCGCAGGTGTTTCCACCGGGACCGTCTCAAGGGTTTTGAATGATCATCCTTCGGTCACGAAGGAATCGAGGGAGCGGGTCCGAGGGATCATAAAGGAACTCGGCTATACACCCGACCCGTCCGCAAGAAGCATGCGCAGCAAGGTCAGCCGTCTGATCGGCATCGTCATTCCGGATTTGACAAATCCCTTCTTCGCGGAACTCGTTCAATCCGCCGAGCAGGCGGCAGCAAATCACGGTTACAACATCATCGTCATGACGTCCTTTGATCAGGCGACGAAGGAAGTGAACCGGATTGGGCAGCTGACGAGCCGAAAGGTGGATGGCATTATTCTCGTTCCCAGCAACGATTTTCATACGATAACGCCGCCAAAGGGAGTGCCGATCGTCGTTGTCGACCGCCTCATGCCGGGATATTCCGGGATCGCCGCCGACCACCGCAATGGTGCCAGGCTTGGCGTCGAATATCTTCTGAAACTCGGGCATCGACGCATTGGCTTCATCTCCGGTCCCAAGCAGTCGGTTCCCGCCAATGATCGCCTGAGGGGCTATCTGGATGCGATGGAGCATGTTGAGGGTAGCAGACAGAGCGCAGGATCGCCCCTGATTGCCGAGGCGGCTTTTGACTATGAGAGCGGTCGCTCCGCCGGGAACTATCTCCTGGCGCGTGCCCGCAATGAGCGTCCGACAGCCATATTTACGAGCTCGGATCAGCAAGCGATCGGCTGCATGAGGGCAGCGCATGATCTCGGCATCCCGATACCCGCGGCCCTTTCCATCGTGGGCTTTGACGGCATCCCGCTTTCAAGCATGACGACGCCGCGCCTGACAACGGTAAAGCAGCCGATTCAAAAGATCGCCGCGGCGGCGGTGGCGGCTTTGTTGGATAAGCAACCGGCACCCAGCGCTGATAGCCCGGTCCTGTTCGCTTGCGAGCTTTCGGAGGGCGAAACAACCTCCGCCCCTCAACCCGACTAGGTTCTGTCGCAAACTTTCCGTTTTGCCGCGCCGATCAGATAGTCGTTCCGGACAGCGTGCTGCAGGCGACCCTGTTGCGGCCATTTTCTTTGGCGCGATAAAGCGCGCGGTCGGCATTGTGCAGAAGCGTTGCAGGCTCGGTGACCGCCCCTTCAGTCAATGCCGCGGCGCCTACGCTGATGGTGGCTACCTGGTTCGGGCTAACCCTGTGTTCGATTGCAAGCTCGAGCACGGCCTGCCGAATCTGTTCGGCGATCGCCGCGGCTGCCGGCTCGTCCGTATCTGGCAGCAGTGCGGCAAATTCCTCTCCGCCATAACGTGCGGCAACATCGCCAGGCCTACTGACTATTTTTTGGATTGTCCCGCCAATTCTCTTTAGGCATTCGTCGCCGGCCGGATGGCCATAGCAATCATTGAAAGCCTTGAACCAATCGACGTCGATCATCAGTAGTCCGAGGCTCGTCTTGTCCTGGCAGGCCCGACCAGCTTCGCGCAAGAGCGCGTTATCGAAAAATCGTCGGTTGGCCAAGCCGGTCAATCCATCCTGTTCAGCAAGCGCTTGCAGACGCCGATTGGCGTCCTGCAACTCGTCCTCGATAGCCTTTCGCGCCGAAACGTCTCTCAGCGTTCCGATGATGCCCGTCGGTTTTCCTGTCTTCGGGTCCTTCAGCGTCTTTAGCTGTGCCTCGACCCAAATCCAGTGTCCGTCGCGGTGGCGAAAACGATTGATGACCGACCGGCGCTCCACGCTACCGTTCAGCAATGCTTGAAAAGCAAGAATTATTTGCGGGCGCTCGTCCGGATGGGCCAAGTTCATGGGCTTGTTCCCTATCAACTCCTCCGGCTCGTAACCCAAAATTTCGCGACAAGCTGGCGAAACATAACGGCGCACCAAATCGCGATCGAGTTGAAACACCATGTCGGAACCGTGATCCGCCAACAGACGATAGCGTGCCTCGCTCTCCTTGAGACGCTGCTCTGCTGCCACGCGGTCATCAATATCGCGAGCGACCGAATGAATAGCCACGACGTGTCCGTCGGCGTCGGTGAGCGCTCTGTTTCTCCAAGCCATCCAGCGGGTTTGGCCGTTTGGCAGAATGACCTGGTTTTCGTCTTCTACACTATGATCGACGCTGCATACGTACCGAAGATGTGCAGCTACTGCGGCGCGGCTGTCTTCCGGCACGAAATCGAAGAGACTTCTGCCGATCATTTCATCCGGCTGCAGCCCATAGTGACGCGCGTAGGCATGATTGACGAATCGCAGCACGCCTTCAGGGCTGGCAAGGGAGATCAGCTCTGATTGGTCTTCCACCAGGCCTCTATAGCGCGTCTCGCTGGCAGCCAATTGCCGTTCGACGGTCTTAAGCGCGGTCACATCCGTGACGACGGCCAGAGAGACGCCACCGATTTCAGGAGAGCTGTCGTCCAGCACGGCTGACAACAGGACGTCGATGATCCGTCCGTTCTTGCACACCATCTGATATTCCGCATCATCGATGTGGCCGGTTTCGAAGAAGGCCGGCAAGACTTCATTGATCGCGTGAGCGCGGGATTCGGGCGTCAGAAAATCCGAAGATGGCCTGCCAATCACCTCTTCGCGGGTATAGCCAAGTTTGGCGAGCCAGGCATCGCTGACCGATATCAGCCGGCCGTCCTTGTTGATCGAATGGAGCATGGCGGGGGTGACTTTGGTGCGATGTTCGAGTTCCGCCCATAGTCTGATGACATTGCTGTCGGTTTCTACGTGTTTTGGCGAGGCGTGGGTCACTCGGGAAACCTACCTTAAAGCACGTCATCGTACTTGCGATTCGTTATAATACGGTTGCCATATTCTGACATCGTGGCAAGTCCATGAATGCTGCCTTATCGAAATCTCGTCGCGGGGCTCCCTGCCGCCGTCGATCGCAGCCAGCCCCGATCATTCGCCATGATTTGGATGGAGAGCAAGCCGTAAATCGGTAAGACCGCGATTCCCGTCCTTGCTGCCGGTCGCGGCCACGGCGGTGAATATGCGCTCGGCATCGTCGTACATCTTGAGATTGAGATAACAATAACCGCGAAGCACCATCAAATCCAACCGCTCCTGCTGGAGTTGCGCGCGTTGATCAAGATAGATCAGGGTCTCCTGATAGCGCTTGGCGGTGAATGCGGAAAGCGCGCGGTTGGCCAGGATCGCCACTTGCAGCTCGGCGGCGCGCTGATGGCTGAGAGGTGCCTTGGTTGCGGCAACGGCTGCATTATTGGTGAGCCCGGCACGCAGATAGGCAAGACTTTGCCCGTAAGCGGCATCCTCCCGCATTTTGCCGGCCGGAGCATTCATCGCCGTTTCGAAGGCTGTAATCGCTTCCATTGGCCGGTTGAGATCCATCAGGCACCAGCCGCGCGATAGAGCATCCCCCGGCGTGAGAAGCTGGGAATTGATCGTCGTAGAGCAGCCGCGAGGCTGGCGCGCGTTGCGCCGTACCGGCGGCGTTCGCCTTTCCGATTGACCATATTCAATTCGTGGAGAAGAGCCTCCGCCTGCGATCACGTCGGTCTCGGATTTTGCGGGCGGTGTGGCAAGGGCCGGTGGCGAGGCCGCGGCCGTTTGCGGTGCCGTTTGGTTTGGCGAAGGCAGTGGTGCGGAGCCGACAGGAACTTGAGGCTTGACCTCGTTGAGCCTGGCAATGCGCTCGGATCGTCCCGCCCAAAGTCTTTGGACCTCCGCCACGCCTTGCCGGTCGTTCAGCTGATTGCGGGTAACGGCCAGCCCATAGGCCGACGGTTCGTCATCAGGCTTCCAGTTGAGTGCCGTCTCAAACCAGCGTAGCGCGGTTTGCGGCTGGTTCAGAGAGCGTGCAAACCAGCCGAACTGCTGTGCAGTCGGCACGTATTTCTGCGCGATGACTTCTGTGGCGATACGGCTAAGCACATTTTCGCCAAGAGCGGCCGGCGGCTGCAACGCCATCAGATTGGCTGTCGCCGCGAGGTAGGTCGCCGTCGCGTCCTTGGAGACACCGCGCCATTTATACATGACGTCTTCTGCCTCTTGGGGCTTGCCGTCGGCAATCAGGACCAGCGCAAAGCCTTGCGATGCTGTTGCCGAGTCTCCTTTGTCATGCGCGATCCGGAACCATTTTTCCGCGTCGCCATAGTTCTGGCGGCGTAGATAGTACCAGCCGAGAAGAACGGCATCGGAAGCAAGGCCCTGGCTTTGGCCGACGCGTTCGACCTCCGTCAGATAATTCGGCGCGACGTCCAGCTTCGGATCGTCGTTGCCCTCGGCGACAAACCGTCGCGCGAGGTCGGTGCGGATGCTGTCGAATTCACGCCCGTTATTGCCGTCCGGCTTCTCAAGCGCCAGGATATCCTGCATGGGCTGGTAGGGCAGCAGGGCCGCGGCCTTCTGCACCGTCGCAAGCCTCTCTTGAGGGGCGACACAATTCTTCAGAATATAGGCATAGGTGTCCTGGCCGCGGTTGGCCCGATCCGTTCGGATAAAGGCTTCCGCGACGCGCCATAGAATATCGATGTCGCTGCAGGTGAGCAGGCTTGGCGTGCTGGCGCCAATCTCGACGACGGTCGCATATTGCTTGAGATCGGAGGCATTGATCAGGCGGGTGCGGGCTTCGGCGACATCCAGGCGCTCCAGCAGATCCGAAGGCGGCTGCCATCCGGATTCCGCTGCCTGCCTATCCGTGATCGCCTTGCGCAGCTCGGCATAGCGGCCTTCGGAATAAAGCTGCCACATGGCTTCAAGTTGCTTGTCGCTATTCTGCGGTATGGCCAGTGGATCGGTGGGCGGCACCCAGTTCGGATAAAGCGCCTGAAGTCGGGATATCTCGGCTTGAAGCCGCGCCTTGTCGCCACGACCGGCGAAATAGCGCAGCGCACTTTCGTCGACCTTCGGTGCCGCGGCGGGTTGCGGCGCGCCTGACTGGGGAGCGGTCTGGGCGACGGCGGCAGGCATATCGGTGGTGGTTTGGATCGCTGTCGGTGCATTGGGCAGGACCGCGGAAGGCGCGCTTGCCTGGATGCGATCGGCAATAGTTCCCATCTCGCCGGCTGATGCATCGAACGCCATATCGGCTTGCTTGATGCGTGAGGTTGGCCCCGACGGTATGTCGGAATGATGCACCGCTGATACTCGGAGCTTGTCCTCCATCGTCTCACGGTCTCTCATCGTCATGACAACTGCTGTTGCCGCGACTGCCAAGGAAACCGTAATCAGAGAGGATTTTATAAACACTCCGGATGCTTCTCCTCGATGAAAGCCAGGCCCAGCAATTGTAGGGTCGACGGGTAATAGAGGGACGGTGCGAATTGGCGAACCGACGCGGGTAATTTCGTCCCACTCGTCACACACGCCACAACATCGTTAACAATTCGATAACCGGGCTCCGTCAGCGGCTGCTTCGATCTGCCAGTCGCAAGGTCGATTATGGCCGGGGCATCGCCGTCGCCGGTTATGCCCGCTTGCAATCGTGTCAGCAGCGCCTTGTCCGTTATACCCGCGCGCACGAGATAAAGCGGGATGCGGATGGCATTGTAACCGAATTCTGCGTCAAAACCTTCCGCCGGGCTTGGCTTGGCATGCAGGCTCACCCAGTCCGCCGGCAGCTTTCGTGGTCCGAACTGCATTGACCGCAGTAGCGAGAGACCGTCGTCCTTCAGCTTTTGCCAATTGTCGGAAGGCGCCAGGACCGCCATGACGGGGAGCGCCTCATAAACCCAGTATGACGGGTTGATCACCGGGCCGTCGTCACGATCGGTGGCTCCAAAGCCTTCGGCGCCAGGAAGGAGGACAGTCCGGCCCCCGAGCTGGACGACGGCATGGGAAAGCAGCGCCTGCGCCATATGCGATGCCTCGCTCAGATAATCCTTTTTGCTCCAGGCCGATCCCGCCAGCGCCAATGCATAGGCGATCAGTATGTCACCGTCGGACGCATTGTTGGTGTCAGCGATGTGAGGTGTCGTCGCAGGGTCCCATTTCCAAGCCGCAAGACCATCGTCGCGCAGGAGCAGCTCCGTTCGCGTGAAATACCAGATCTGTTCGAAGTCGGCCGGACTGTTTGAAAGGTAGGCGAGCAACAGGCCGTAGCCTTGCCCTTCGCTATGGCTGATGTTGCCGTTTCCATTGTCGACAATCCGGCCACTTGCGTCGAGGAATTTTGCTTTGTAGGCCTCCCAGGCCTGTGGATCGATTGCGGCATGTTGAGCCGCAAGCGGTTCGCTCATCGCCAAGAAAACGATGCTGCTTAAAGCGGCCATGATGCGCCAGCGCTTCATCCGCGCCTGCCGATCTTTGCGAGAATGCCCGCCGTCGTTATGCCGATCAGCAATGAGGACGCAATCAGCAGCAGCGCATAGGACAGGATATTGCTGGAAAGCCAGTTCGCGGCGATCAGACGATAGTTGGTAAACGACCAGGGTTGCGTCGTCACAAAATCGAAACGGCTTACGGGCACGGTATCGATCTTTCCGGTCTTGGCGGAATAAACGGTAACATGACCGGCAATCTGCGACCATTCGCCCAGCGAGGTGATGGCGTTGGCGCCTGCGCGCAGATCCTTTGCCGAGGGCGCCGCCACGATCGTCCATGTGGAGTTTGCCGTCGCGCCTTCCCCCTGGGCAATCATGAAGCTGTTGAGATTCGAAGGTGTGAAGATCTGCTCGGCCCCTGGAATGAACTGCAGCGAGCTCCAGGAGATGTCGAAATTGCGATGCATCCAGTCCTGGAACGACTGGAGCTGCAGCTGCAACAGGCCGCCTCCAATTCGCGAACGCCATTCGTCGACGGTGGCAGCACTCTCCTGCTGGGCCACTTGTCCGGGCAGGGGAGGACGCCAGGATGCCTGGCTCGCTGCCGCGATGTTCATTTGCGATAATGTCGTGACCGGTATTTGCGAGATGGGACCGATAAAGATCGCGTTGCGGTCCCCGGCGCTGCCCGGTGATGCGATAAGGTCGACCGCGATTGGATGTCCCGCGACGATTGCCATCTGGCCCAACAGCGTTGCCGTTGCGGACAGGGTATCGGTGTCGGTTCGGTCGATGAACAATGCGGTGGAGGTACTGCTGCGGCCATAGGGATAACCCGTGCCGGCGAAAGCCGCGAGATTCGGACGCTGGGCGACCCTGGCGAAATCCGGAATCTGAAACGTACTTGTGTCGAACAGCGCGAAACGCGCTGTTTTGTCTGCCGTCGTGCCGGGCGTGCAGACGTCGTCGTCATTGGTCAGCAGCATGGCTTCCAATGTTACCGTGTTGAGGCCAGGCTTGAAGTGACGCATCGTCACGCGAATGGGCAGCTTCCGGAAAATACCGCCGCCAGGCGAGGTAATCGGCTTGGTCGTGGCAATGCTGCCGTTGACATAGACATCGATATGACTGCCGGGTCGCACATTCTTGGCATAGGCTGCATCGAGATAGATAGTAGCCTCTCCGTAAGCATTGGCATAGAAGTCCGCCGGGATCGCCACATTGAAACTCGTATGGAAACGGCGACCTGAAAATTCCGTCGTCTCTATGCCCAATTGCGAGAATGAAAGGTTCGTGTCCGACAAGATCAACGGCGCATCCGGAGCAGACCATCGCTGGGTCACCAGCAAGTCGCGGCGGATGCCTGGATCCCGGTCGGTCGGTGACACGACGATATCGATCGCAGCCGCGACCGACTGCCACGACGGCCCGCTGATGAGAAGGACTGTCGAACCGGTGCGTGGATCCCGCACGAAGGTTGCAAGGGCCGCATTTTGCGCGGCGGCGGGCGTTGGAAATAACGGTTGCAGTTCGGCGGGCGTACCGACGACGACAGTCATCTTTCCGGGGCCTGGCGGCGGCAATGAATCCGTGCTGAAGGAGAAGGTCTCATTCGGCATTCCGCTGAGTACCGAAAGACCTTGTGCCAGCCTGAGCAGGGGCTTTGTGGTGCCGGGCTGGGCCAACGCCGGTACCACAAGATTGAATTCCGTCTTGCCAGCGCCATCGACGCCGATGGCGCGGATGGCGTCCGTGCCCGACAGCTTTTGCGAATTCTCTTCGGTAAAACTCAAATAGGTCCTGGCGGGATCGATATCGGACCAGAGTTCATAGGTCGATTGAATATTGCAGTCGGTGCGATGACGCTGCGTCGCTTCGAACGACACCAGGTTGGCTCCCGGTTGCAACAGACCGCGTGGAACGTCGAAGCTGACCGTCGACGGATTGTCCGATGATCCGATTTGCTGCTGGCCGATCGGGCGGTTGTTGAGAAAGATTGTCAGTTGTGACGCTTCGGGCGCGACGACCACAGCATTTTGATAGGCGAAATTGAATTTAGCCGCCGCCGCCGCCTGTTCGGGGGTAAGATAGATCGACCATGACTTTCGATCATATTCGCCTTCCAGCCGAAATTTTGCGAAGGGTACGACATATCGCTGGAAACTGCTGTTGGCGGTTGTCGCAGCTGCCGTACTAAGCGCGGGTGTGTTTTGCGCCGGCGCCGGCAGGACTGCCTGCGGCACGGTCGGCGCCGATGTTTGCGGCCGCTCTCGCGACATGTCGAAAGGCAGGGTCTGCGCGGAAGCGAGCGTGGCGGCACCAATCACCAAAATGACAGCTGAAAGGATCGCTTTCATCTGTTACCTGCCTTTGCCTTTTGTTGCTCTGCCTCGCGCTCCGGACGCATGCTGCGGAAGAAATAAAGCAGGCCGCGGCTCGTCTGGTAGAGCGACAATCCCAGGAACCAGATCGTCCCGCGGATAATGCCGGGATTGCGGCGGCGGCCCTTTTGGAATTGCGTCCATTGATCGGAATTTGCAAATACCAGATCCGCGATCAAACGGTGATCTGATGCGCCTTTGGGCACATACTGGCAACCGATCGTCGTGATGTCGCCGGACGGATGGATATTGCGCACCACGACCGGCAACGTTTGCACCTCGCCACCGCCATAGGGGTGGAAGCGGAGTGTCGCCTCCGCACTGACAACCAACGCATCAAGCTCCTTGTTGAATACATTCAGCCGCGCACCATGGACTGAAACGTCCTCGATTGAGGCGGAATGCCACTTGCCGTTGACGCCAAGTTCGCTGCGACGGTCGACCCTGATGCGACGGGAGGAGGATCGTTCGCCACGTTCCGACACAACGCCCAATGCGCAACCGGCCAGGATCAGGTTGATGAGGTTCCAGGCACCGACGACAAGTGTCACATCGGCCTTATAGGGCTCGGCATAGATGCGATATATCGTGATCGCAAGCGCGATGACCTGTACCGCAAAAATGACGAAGAAGGGACGGCTGATCTCGGAAAGGCGGCTGACCGCAATCGATTCATCCTTGGCCGTGACCTTGAAGGTGGGTTTTCGCGGATTGAAGATGACGGAGATGACGGCAGGCAGCAAATGCACCATCTGCACATATTCGTAGAGTTCTGAAATCCACGGCCAGCGGAAGGATCCGTAGAGATAGTTCTGCATCATCAGGTTCACGAGCATGTAGGCAAGTGTGTAGGCGAGGAATTCGCTGCCAGACGCGGTAAAGATCTCCAGATCGAAGAACAGGTAGCAGAGAGGGGCAAACAGAAAGATGGCGCGTGGAAAGGGGAAAAGCCAGAACAGCGTCGAGGACATGTAGCAAAGACGCTGCGGCAGGGTGAGGCCTCGCTTCAGCAGCGGGAAGCGAAAACGCAGGATTTGCATCATGCCTTGCGCCCAGCGACTGCGCTGGCCGATGAAGCTTGCGAAAGTCGCGGGTTGCAAACCGGCAATGAGCGGCTTGTCGACATAGATGCTGTTCCAGCCGGCGCCATGCAGCGCAAGTGCGGTCTCGCAATCCTCGGTGATGCTGATGCCGCTGAAGCCGCTTTGGGACTCAAGCGCCTTGCGGCTCAACACCGCCGCTGAACCGCAAAAGAAGGCCGCATTCCATTTGTCCAGGCCGCGCTGAATGATGCCGTAAAACATCTCATTCTCGCTCGGCATGTTGTCGAAGGTTCGCAGATTGCGCTCAAGCGGGTCCGGATTGATGAAGAAATGCGGCGTCTGGACGAGAAAGAGCTTCGGGTCGTCTTCAAAATAACCGACGGTTTCGAGCAGAAAATCGCGAGCCGGCGCGTGGTCGGCGTCGAAGACGGCAATCAGGTCGCCGTTCGAATGCTGAAGGCCGTTGTTGAGGTTTCCGGCCTTGGCATGCTCGTTGCGCTCGCGCGTCAGATATTTGACATCGAGCTCCTGGCAAAGCTGCTGGAGCTCGTTATGACGCGCAATTGCCGCCTGCGATTCCAGGACCTTGGTGGAGTTGCGTTTCTGTAATGTGCCGCCATCGTCGAGCAACCAGACTGTGAGCTTGTCGGCCGGATAGTCCATCGCCTTGGCGGACGCCAATGTATTGGCCAGAAGGTTGATGTCTTCATTGTAGGACGGGACGAAAACGTCGACGGAAGGAAACTGCTGTACCCTTGCTGCGCGGGCGGGGCGTGAAGGTAGGGGCGTTGCAACGATGAACAAGCTGAGCATCAGCATCGCCACGTTGTACATTTCCGCAAGATAAAGCAGCAGGCCGGGGATGAAGTTTTCGGGCTGGTTGACCGGCGGCAGGGTGCTGGTCGTGCGCCAATAGACATAGCGGAGCACGATCGAAGTGCCTAAGGCGAGCGCAACCAGCCGCCAGGTGCCCTGGCGCTTCAGGACTTTGATCACGGCCATGAAGGTGACGGCAAAGACGCTGGCAATCAGTTGGGTTTGCAGGTTGACCGGCAATGTGATCAGCACGATGCCGCATAGGGAAACGGCAGCCCATATCAAGATGCTTCGTGCTGTCTGCATCGGTGTTCCTTCAAAAGGTATTCGCCGAACGCCATCCTGGCGCTCCAAATGATTAAAAAATCTATTTCATACAGGCAGCGTTGGCCACTGCACCGATACAATCCGGTGAGGGTACGATCGTGCTATAGGTTTGTGTCGCTGCTGGCTGAGCTTGTCCTGTTGTCGTTGTCGGCATTGGGACCGCGTTCGCCTGGCCCTGGCCGTATTGTTCCCCCGGGAATGGCACTCGTGGCCCAATTGCCTGCGGGAGGGTCGCGGCTGGTAAGGCTGGCGGTGAGGCGACGACCTGGCGGCGCACGACCACGGTACGCACAGCAGGAGGGGCGGCTTCATAACCGATCGGCGTCGCGTTGCTGCGATAGCCGCTTGTGTCCGGATAGACGGGATCTCCGGGGCGAACAAGCACCGCGTCGGCTCCGCGCACCGTTCCGTATGGATTGAGTGCTTCGTTCACAAATCCCCCGGCAATTGTATAGCCATAGACTGTACTCAGAAGCTGACGCTCGCTTGCGTGGGCGTCGCATAGTCGGACCCGAACCTGAACCATGCTGAAGTTTTGCAATTGTGCTTGCGTGGAGTGACCGGCCCGAATTTGCTGCCAGGCGTAGAGGCAGGTATCGCCAGCGCGGCTTTGACCGGAAGCATAACCGAACGGACCATAGGTATTCTGCACAAAGGTCGCCGAGCGGGCGAGCCTGACGCCCGGTGTCGCCGCCGCCAGTTCGCGCGCTATCGCATTTTCGCTGACAGCTTTGTAAGGCGTGCTGCCCAGCCCAGGGCTGCCTCCGGATACGCCAAGGAACTGTATTTTCAGAAAATTCTGGCCGACCACCGACGAGGACGTGGCAAGCGAAATCGTCTGCTCCACATCGTCCTTGTGCTTCCGCTCGATCACATTGACGATGGCGGGACCGCCTGGCGGCGGAAATGCCAGCGCTTTTTCGTTAGCAACCGTTTCCGGACCCGTCGATTGCCGTACGCCGCCCGTCGTTGTGCAACTGGTCGCCAGACCGGCCAACGTCAGCAGCGCTATTATTTTGAATAGGTGCATCTTTGTAATCGCGGTCGTCGTCTATCGTCATATTGGCGGGAAAGTTACCCGATGGATTTGAACAGGGCCTTCATCAGAATTGAGATAAGCGCTATTATGGTTAACCATTGGTTAATGGATCGGAAATCCCAGAAATCTAGGCATAAGAGGGGGACTCCGTTGTAGGGAATGACAGTGGATGCGGGACGGAGTTGCTGTTTAATTTCGCATGCTTTTCGCCCAAACAGGATCACGATGCTGCTCCCTCCCCAGAAGCTTTTTCTTTACATGCATGTCAGCAAGGAAGCTGTTCTATCGTCGCCGATCGAAGGAACACAATCGGCGTTCTCTGAGCTCCTTCGTTTTGAGACGAAAGCGCAGACAGCATCCGCAACCGCATAGAAAACTAGGCATGGAAGTCCGTTATGCAAGAGCAGCGGGCGATTTCGTGGATGATTCGTAGGGGGCGTTGCCTGGGGCTAGCCTCGCTTTCGAGTCAGAGTTTACGGTATTTATATACCGTCATATGTTTTGCCGGTAATCTCTTTGTAGACATCCAGCAATATCCGACCTTGGCTGTTCTTTACGCTTTTATCAGTGCCGTGGGCGATCAGTATTTTCGCCATCTCAATCGTTGCGCCTTGATCTTTACTGGCGAGGGCAAAGGCAAATGGGGTTGCGCCCTCAGCGTCTTTGGCATTCGTATCGGAACCAGCTTCTATCAGTCTCTGCAGGATTTCCACGAAACCATACAGTGCAGCGGCATGAAGTGCCGTCAAACCTTTTGGACCACGGCTATCCACGTCTGCCTGCTGACCAATCAGGAAGTTTATCATATCAAGATCGCGTGTAACCGCCGCGCGTAGGATGATTGGACTTCCGTCTCTCCTATCTGCGGAGTTTGGGCTGGAACCTGCGAGAATAAGCTTCTTTATCGTGTCAAAATCTTCGACGACGAAAGCGTCCTGCATTTCATCACCGATGTCGTTGCTCATGCGGACGCTTTCTCTGATAATGCGTTAGATGCCATCCGCCAGTTGCTGGAACAGGCCCGCAACGACCTGCGGATTGATGATCTTGCGTTCGTCGATCGTATATTCCTTGCGCAGTGTCCGGATCTTCAGCTTGCGATAATCATCGCCATTGTCGGTACCGTCGATGAAATGAAAATCCGCAATGGTCGTCAGCGGCTAGGATCGGCGTCCGATGTGGATTGATGTCCTGTCCAGCGCCAGCTTTCGGCCAAATGTGACGCGCTTGCTGGAGAAACGTAAGACGCCATTTTCATAACCTGTCAGCAGAGACCATCGGTCAGTTATCTTTGGTTGTAGGCGTTTTTTCATGCGGTCGAGCAACTTGTCAATCGACGTGAATTTTCCTCCATGATTCTACTGCTGAAGGAACGCCCGCCTGCCTTTGCGTTTGCAGTTGGCATTGAGCAGCCGGAACGTCTGAGAAAGCCGCTCCTTAAAACCACCGCGGAATGATAGTTTTCATAGACCGGCAATCCGGCGCAGATCATCGATCGCGCCGGGTGCTGCGGCCAGGACGACCGACCCCTTGGTCAATCTTTCGCCTTCGGTCGGGAAGGGGTGATACCAGCCGCCGGCCTCCTTGACGAGGCAGTATCCGGCCATGCAATCCCAGGCGTGCATATAGGGCTCGTAGTAGCCGACGAGACGGCCGGCGGCGACATAGGCCAGCATCAGGGCGCCGGAACCGTTGCGGATGAAATTGCCGCCCGCTTCCAGCAAGTTTTCGACCATTTTACCTACAAAAGCCGGGGTGACGTAGTTGTTGGCGCCAATGCCTGTTACAGCGTTGCGAATGTTGCGAGCGGCGTCCAGCGTGAGCGTCTTGCCGTTCAGGGTCGCGCCCATGCTAAGTGCGGCGGCATAGAGTTCATTGTGGCACGGCGCGGAGATGACGCCGATGACGGGGACACCGTCATGCAGCAATGCGATGGAAACGCACCAGTTCGGCATGCCATTGACGAAGGGACTTGTCCCATCGATGGGATCGATGACCCAGGTAAAGCCGGACGTACCGGTCTCCAACCCATATTCCTCGCCCAGGATGCCGTCATTCGGATAGGTCTCGTGAAACCGGTTGCGAATGAGGTTTTCGACATCCCGGTCGGCGATCGACACCACATCCTGCAGGTCACGCTTGGTTTCGATGATCAGCGTTTCGCGGCGGTTGAAATAATCGATCGCCAGCGCTCCCGCTTCACGTCCAACCTCTTTTGCCCGCGCAAGACGCGCTTCCAGGCCGGCGACAACATGCTCTGTCATGCAAGTTCCTCTTTAGAAATGGCAGCTTTCAACCGCCGATGATGGCGATCCCGCGATCCTTGAAGCGGATTGCAACGTCGGTCGAAGGCTCAAACGGTGTCTCCACCGCGGGATCGACAACGAAGAGCGTGCCGCTGTTGATTTTGACTTCATATTCCACATGGTCGCCGAGATAGGCGGCATGGGTGATCCGGCCGTTAAACGAGCTTTCCGGTGCGTAGGGAGCCAGGGTTACGGCATTGGGGCGGATCGCCAGTTGCGCCGGCCCCATGCGCAGATTGCGGCCGGGCACGCGATGCTCCAGGCCCTCGATATTGATGGTGGCGCGGCCGTCTTCTATGCCGATGATGTCGCAGGGCACGACATTGGCTTCACCCATGAAGTCCGCGATGAAGGCGGATGCCGGCGTGTCATACAGTTCCCGCGGCGTACCTTGCTGGGCAATCTTGCCTTCCTTCATGATGATGATGCGATCGGAAACGGCGAGAGCCTCGTCCTGATCATGGGTAACGTAGACCGCGGTGAAGCCGAGGCGTTGCTGCAACTCGCGGATCTCGGTGCGGACGCGCCGGCGCAGGCGGGCGTCAAGGTTGGAGAGCGGCTCGTCGAGAAGCAGCACCTGCGGTTCCAGCACAAGCGCGCGAGCGACCGCGACGCGCTGCTGCTGGCCGCCGGATAGCTCGGCGGGAAGGCGCTGCCCCATTCCGGCCAGGCCCACGAGCTTGAGCCCGTCTTCAGCCCGCTCGCGGGCCTCCTTGCGTTTGATCCCGGAGGATTCCAGCCCGTAGGCGACATTGTCCAACGCCGTCATATGCGGAAAGAGCGCGTAGGACTGAAAGACCATCGACACATCGCGCTCGTTGGCCGGCAACATCGTCACATCCTTGCCGCCGATCAGGATGCGGCCGGCGGAGGGATGTTCGAGCCCTGCGAGCATGCGTAGCGTCGTCGTCTTGCCGCAACCCGAAGGACCGAGCAGCGTCACGAGAGTACCCGGCTCGATGGTCAGGGATAGGTCCGGTATGGCGGTGAATGCCCCGAAAGTCTTGGCGACGTTCTCAAAGACGACGGAACCGGGGGAGTTCATGTTCATGCGGTTTTCTCCTGACGGATAGGTGCGGACGATGTGGTCGCGACGCGGTTCTCGCGCCGCAGACGCCGTTCGCCGACCAGAAGCTGGAAGCTTGCGATAATGACGATCATCACGACGATGAGCGCGGAGGAGTAGGCGATGGCAACGCCGTATTCGCCGTTTTCGACAAGGCCCACGATATAGGCGGTCGACATGTTGTATTGCGCGCTGACCAGGAAGATGACCGCGCTGATCGAGGTAATCGCGCGCACGAATGAATAGACCAGCGCAGCGGTGATCGCCGGCCGCAACAGCGGCAGGATCACCTTCCGGATCGTCCGGAAGCTGTCCGCGCCAAGCGTCAGCGACGCTTCATCCAGGCTTTTGTCGAGTTGGCTCATGGCCGCGACGCCACCGCGCACGCCGACGGGCATGTTCCGGAACACGAAGCAGGCAACCAGGATCAGCGCCGTTCCCGTCATCTCCAGCGGCGGCAGGTTGAAGGCCATGATGTAGCTGATGCCGATGACGGTGCCGGGGATGGCAAAGCTCATCATCAGCGCGAATTCGAAGAGATTGCGGCCGACGAATTTCTGGCGGACGATCAGATAGGCGGTGA
Organism: Rhizobium rhizogenes NBRC 13257; assembly: GCF_000696095.1. GTDB lineage: Bacteria > Pseudomonadota > Alphaproteobacteria > Rhizobiales > Rhizobiaceae > Rhizobium > Rhizobium rhizogenes. The sequence goes on from NZ_BAYX01000006.1 coordinate 56,748, forward strand.
GCAGGCCGACGGCTGCCGTCAGCGGCGCGGAAATCAAGGCGATTTCCATCGTCGTCCAGAAGGAATTCCAGGCAACGCCCGTCCAGGCAAGACCGCCGTCATCGCGCCAGCCGATCGAGAACGCCTTGACGTAGTGCTGGATCGTCAAGCTGTTATCCAGACCCCAGGTCCGCACGAACCCGCCAAAGAGGATCATCGTATAGACGATGATGGTGAAGAGCATCCAGGGGATGACGATCGCATGGACCGCGATGGAGAGGCCGCGAGGCAGGGCGATATGGGCACCGGAATCGCCCTTGCCGGTGACTGTTGCGAAGCTCTTGCCCGCCAGCCAGAAGCGTTGGGCGATGAAGGCCGACATGGTGAAGAACAGCAGGATCATGGCCAGGACGGCTGCCCGCGACGGATCGTTCTGCGAGCCGACGACAGCGAAGAATATCTCCGTCGACAGCACGCCATGGCTGCCACCGAGAACCATGGGATTGCCGAAGTCGGCCATGCTTTCGATGAAGGCGATCAGGAAGGCGTTTGCGAGGCCGGGCTTCATCAAGGGCAGGGAGACGCGCCAGAACGTGCGCCAGCGATCGGCCCTGAGCGTTTGCGATGCCTCCTCCATGGACGGGCTGACACCTTCGACGACGCCGATCAGGACAAGGAAGGAGATCGGAGTGAAGGACAGGACCTGGGCGATCCAGATGCCGGTCAGGCCGTAGAGCCAACGGCCAGGCTCCGTTCCAAAGACAGAGGCGAGGGTTTGCGTGACGACACCGGCACGCCCGAAAAGCAGGGTAAGGGCAAGGCCAACAACGAAGGGCGGCGTGATGATGGGAAGGATCGTCAGGAGCCGAAGCCCCTTCTTGAACGGAAAACGGGTCCGCGTCGCGACCAGCGCAAAGCAAAGACCCAGCAGGGTCGCGCCGCTGGCCGTCATGATCGCGAGCCAGAGCGTACGCCAGGCGACGCCGCAGCGGTCGCCGACGACGAGACAACTTAAGCTCCAGACCGAGGGATCCTGGATGTTGGTAATGAAGCCATCCGGGTTGAACGATCCATCGAAAGCCTGGAAGGCGCCGACGAACATGCTGCCGACCGGGTAGAAAACGAAGATCGCGACCAGGATGATCAGCATGGCAATCGCGCTGACGACGAAGGCATCGCCCTTCATGACGCCGCGTTCGGCAAGGCCAAAAGAGAGCAGCAGGACGAAGACGATGCCGGTGAGGACAGCGCCCGCGCCCATCGGCGGCTGCCCATCCGCAAGGGCGCCGAACAGCGTTTCACTGATCGTCCAGCTCCAGCCGGAGGTGACGATTGCAAGGCCCTGCAGCGTCAGAAAGAAAATACCGAGGCCCCCCGCCCAGGCAAGCAGCGCACCGCGGTGCATCGGATTGGACAGGAAGCGCGCGACGCCGCCAAGCAGAAGCAGCACAACGGCTGCTGCGAGCCACCACCGACCGTGCTGGACGATTTCCAATAGTCCGGGTGCTGTGGAGGGGTCGCCCGGAAAACTGGAAAGCCAGCCAAAGCCGAAGAAGCCGCCTTCTATCCGATACCATGGGAGTAGTATCAGGGCGGCTATGCCGAGGAGAAGCACGATATCCAGCGGGCGATTGCTTTTGGTCATGGTTGGATTCCGCGTCCCGTTCTCTATCCGTTGGAATTGACGCCGGCCGGAGGAGTTTCGCTCCGGCCGCGCAAATGGTCGAAACAGGGCGTCAATTCGCCTTTGCGGCGATTTCCTTGTCCCAACGTCCAAGAAGAGCCTTGCGAACCGTGGGGTCGCCATACTTCTTGAAGTCGTAATCGATGAGCTTGATGTCCTCGAACTTCGGCGCCTCCTTCGGAATTGCCGCCGATTTGTTCGATGGCAGCTGGTAGGACTTTGCGTCCTTCATGTGCGACTGCGCATCGGCGCTGAGCGCCCAGTCGTACCATTTCTTGGCGTTCTCAAGGTTTCTGGCACCCTTGATGATCGACATCGAGCCGATCTCGTAGCCGGTGCCTTCGCAAGGTGCGACAGCCTTGATCGGGAAGCCCTCGACCGTCTGTGCGACGGCGTCGTGCATGAAGACGACGCCGATCGTCGCTTCACCGCGCGCGGCTGCCTTAACAGGTGCCGAGCCCGACTTGGTGTATTGCGAGATGTTGGCGTTGAGTTTTGCCAGATAATCGAAGGCCTTGTCTTCGCCCATGATCTGCACCAGCGTTGCCAGCGTATTATAGGACGTGCCCGAGGAGTTCGGATTGGCGATCTGGATCTCGCCCTTGTAGGAGGGGTCGAGCAGGTCGGCCCAGCACTTCGGCTCCTTCAGGCCCTTCTTCTGCAAGATCGCGGTATTGTAGCCCCAGCCGAGTGCGCCGGCGTAGACGCCGACTGTCCGGTAATTCGCACTTTCGGCCTGCTTCTTCGCCCAGTCCTGAAGCTGGTCGAAGAGTGGCGATTTATACTCCTGGGTCAGGCCTTCGGTCGCGGCCTGCAGGTGAGGGTCGCCCGTACCGGCCCACCAGATATCTGTCTTCGGATTGCGCGCCTCGGCGCGGATCTTCGCATAGGTCTCGCCTGCCGAGAGGCGGACCATGTTGACCTTGATGTCGGACTGTTTCTCGAACAATCCCTTCATCAGATCGCAGACCTCGGGATCAGCAGAGCAGATGACGTTGAGATCGCCTGCGGCATGAGCGGAATAGGCAGCAAAAGATACCCCCGCGGCAAGCAGTGCCGCGGCCAATTTAACCGATCGCATAATGTCCTCCTGGTGACGACGGCGCCTCCACGCCATCCGCTTTTGCAAGCGTGTGCAAATGCTGCACGAGCTAGTTATCCGTGTCAACCACTAATGTCATAAAACTGTCACATATGATGACTCACAAAACTTGCACGCGATTGCAAATCGTGCACAATTGCGATCGATATGTTGAGGACAGCTTGTGTCGGATAAGGTCTTTGTAAGCGCCGATGAGGTCGCCAGGAAAGCGGGCGTTTCGCGCTCGGCCGTCTCCCGTACCTTTACTCCGGGGGCGAGTGTTTCGGAAAAGACCCGGCAGAAGGTGATGGAGGCCGCCGAAGAGCTCGGCTATCACGTCAACCAACTTGCACGCGGTTTGATGCGCAATGAAAGCGGTATCGTCTGTCTCATCGTTTCAGATGTCGCTACGCCCTATCGCTCCGCCCTCCTGCGCGAATTGACGCTACAGTTGCAGGCCGCCGGCAAGGTTGCCATGCTCGTCAATACTGACCGTTCCGATGGCGGTGTCGATCGCGCACTGCATCAGGCCATACGGTATCGGGCCGATGCCTCGATTATCCTGTCCGGCCTGCCGGACAAATCCATCACTCAGCTTTGTTTGCGCAATGGTCAGCGGTTGGTTCTGATCAACCGCGACGATGATCAGCCGGGGCCGCTGCGCATCAATCTCGATGACCATGAGGCGGCAGGACGCGTGGTGACGGCCTTTGTCCGCGCCGGCTGCACCCGGCTTGCATTTGCCAATTCCGAAGCGGGTACGCCCAGTTTGATGGCCCGGGAGACGGGCTTCATAGCGGCGGCCAAAGCACATGGTCTTGATGTGATCGTAGAGCGCCATGGTTGGACGGGATATGAGGCCGGGAAGGTCGTCGCACAGCGGATGCTGACCAGGAAGGAAAGACCCGACGCGGTATTTTGCGCGACCGATCTGCTCGCATGCGGGTTCATGGACGCAGCGCGCCACCAGTTTTCTCTGTCGATCCCGGATCAGCTTTGTATCGTCGGCTTCGACGACATCGAGCAGGCATCGTGGACGTCATACCATCTGACGACATTTGCGCAGCCGGTCGACACGATCGCGCGTGAAGCCGTCACATGGCTCGTGGACGGACGAAAGGATGCGCCCGATGGCCAATCGTTGAAACTGCATGCTGATTTGGTCTGGCGTGGCTCGGTGCGGGGAGGATGAGCCTTGCCTGTGGATACAGGGCGTATTGTTGCCGCGCGGGATGACGAAACCGCATAATCGGTGTCATGGGAACCAATGTCTGGGAAGAAGAGCAGAACATATCTGGGGCAATTGGCGAGCGAGGCCGCGAAGCTTTTCAGCGGGCGAACGATCGAGCAATATGCCGCGCTCTGCTATCGGAGACAGCCTTCAGGCGATAGCATCGAAGTCCTGCTGATTACGTCACGCGACAGCGGCAGATGGGTCATCCCCAAAGGATGGCCGATGGACAAAAAGCTTGCGCATCAGGTTGCCGAGCGGGAGGCCTGGGAGGAAGCAGGCATCAAGGGAAAGGCGAAGAAGAAGCCTTTTGGTTACTATACCTATCTCAAGCTGTTGGATTCCGGCGAAAGGATACCATCGCTTGTGCAGGTCCATCTTCTTGAAGTCTCGGGGGTCTATGCTGAATTTCCGGAAAAGGACCAGCGATCAATCGCTTGGTATCGGCCATATGAGGCGGCAGCTCTTGTGCGGGAGCCGGAACTCAAAAGCCTTTTGCGCATGATGGAGGATGGATTTCATAAATCCCTTCAAGCGCACAAGAAGATTTGCTGACATCGGCGACCTTTTTACTGAAACTCCCATGGCGTCGACAGCTGAACTACATTGCAGAGCAGTGGCTTATGCGATGATGTCTGAAATCGAATGCGAGTTCGATTTTTTTCAAGAGCGACAATGGTATCTCTAGCAGGCTTCAAAAGGGCTTCCCAATCTCGTCGCTAATCCGAGTCTGATTATTGAGATAAGTGGGACTTTGGGGTTGCGCCCCGTCGGGTGTGTGGAACTGGCGCCTCGCTTCGCAAGTTTAAGGTCGGATTTCGAACCAGCCTCTCGTGGCACGAATAATGTTCCAGAGCTTGCCTGGAAGTACAATCGCCGAAGCCATGGATGGGCTCAACGCAACAGCGATTTCATGATCTCGTTCGCTTTGCGCCAGCTCAACCCATTCCGGATTCATCACCAGCCCCTGTCCGACGGCGATCAGGGAGAGACCTAACTCCAGGGCTCTTTGGGCCTGTTCAGGTGCTCTGACTTGGCCTGCGGCGATGACGGGTATACGGCCGGCGACGCGCTCGACGATAAGCTCAGCGATGGGACTGCCGTCGGCATCGCCGATGGGTTTGGTATGAAGCACGCTCGATAGCGACACATGCATGTAGTCCACGCCGGCCACGACGAGACGATCAATGAGTTCGTAGGTATCACCGATCCGAAGGCCGCCTTCGTCAGCTTCTTCGGGCGAAATCCTGTATCCCAGCAAGAACGGCCGCTGTGCATGCAGGTCGATGATCCGCTTTACCTCCCGGACGACCGCGAGTGGGAAGCGCATGCGGTTCTCCAATGAGCTGCCCCATTCGTCGTCCCGCTGGTTGAACAGCGGCGAGAAGAAGTTCTGGATCAGAAACCCGTGTGCTCCATGCAATTCGACGCCATCGAAGCCTGCCTCGATTGCACGACGCGTGGCTTCGCCAAAAGCGATTATGACGTCGAGAATTTCATTGTGGCTTAAAGCCCGCGGTGTGTTGTCACCATTGTTGAATGCACCCTGGGCAGCCTTCAGGGCGCTCGCGCTGACGATCTCGCCATTCGGAACGAGTTCCGGTACGGCTTTGTTGCCGGCATGGAAGATCTGGAGGATGGCCGGCGCACCGCCGCTCTTGGCCGCCTCTGCCAGACGGCGCAGGCTGGGCGTGAAGCTATCGCTGTGGGATGCGAACTCGCCCGTAAAGCCGATGCCATTCGGCAGGACATGGGTGCAGCCGGTAATCACAAGGCCGACGCCTTTTGCCCTGCGGCGATAATAGGCGACCTCTTCGTCAGAGACGGTTCCGTCCTCATTACCAGACCATGTCGTCATGGGTGCCATGGCAATCCGGTTGCGAAGGGTAATGCTATTGACGAAAGCGAACTCTTCGAAAAGTTTCGCATGTGTCTTGCTCATGATCTCGATGTCCTCTTGCCGCTCTAACAGCGCATGGTGCTGAGCAATAAATAGTGGAGGACAGGTGTGCTGATTAGGCGCTATAATCTGCATAAACTTAGAAATAGGATTTATGAATGAGAAAAGGTGATTTCAGCGAGTTGGCGGCATTCATAACCGTCGTGGAAGAGGGAAGTTTCACTCGCGCGGCCGCGAAGCTTGGCCTCTCTCAGTCCGCACTGAGCTACGCTGTTCGAATGCTCGAGCGACGTCTGGATGTGCGTTTGATTTCGCGGACGACGCGCAGCCTGTCGATGACAGAGGCCGGGGAGCGCCTATTTAACAACCTGCGTCCTGCATTCGATCATATCGACAGCGAAATCGCAGCGCTCACCGCCCTGCGCGATAAACCCGCAGGCACGATTCGCATCACCACCTTTCGGCATGCCGCCCGAATGGTACTCTGGCCCGCGCTGCTGAAGCTTGCGCCTGAGTATCCTGACATCGTCGTTGAGATCAGTGTTGATGAAGGGCTCACCGATATCGTCGCCGGCCGATTTGACGCTGGCATTCGCCTTGGTGAACAGGTCGAGAAGGACATGGTATCGGTGCGGGTGAGCCCTGAGGTTCGAATGGCGGTCGTCGGATCGCCCTCTTATTTTACCAATCGAAAACGCCCGGAAACGCCACGGGACCTGAACAACCACTCTTGCGTAAGCTATCGGCAGAGCCGGGGAGGTGGTCTCTATGCTTGGGAGTTCGAGCGCGACGGTGTCGAGCTGGAGGCGCGTGTTAGCGGATCGCTCATTCTCAACGACAACGAGATGCTGGAAAATGCGGCCCTTGACGGACTTGGACTGGTCTACGTCTTCGAAAGTCAGGTTTCCCAACATATTGCCGAGGGACGGTTGATCCGCGTTCTGGAAGATTGGTGCCCGCCATTTCCGGGCTATCACCTCTACTATCCAAGCCGGCGACAACATACGCCAGCCTTCTCGCTCCTGGTGGAGGCACTCCGTTACAGGGGGCCGTAACCAGCCGATTTGCGTCGCGCATATGCTGGTGCGGACGACTGCCTCCACGATATCAGACGCTCCGGACCGCCGCTCAGCGCCAGTATTTATCAATCTCATTTCTAGCCCCATGCAGAAAATAGGGGCTAATCGCGCATTGCCGCCCTCCTTATCTCCCCTCACGGGGACGGACGTCAAAACCATTGTGCCGGTGAAGTGATCTAACTCGCTTGAGCGCAAGATGAACTGACACGGATCGTCCTCCTTAGATGAAACGACGGCTTCGCCGCCAAATTTCAGGAGACGACTTATGGACAAAAACAAGCAAGGGGTGGCTTCGAATGCTGGGGAGCACCTGGGCCTCGGTCGCCGCGATTTTTTGATCAACGCCGCGCTCGCCGGGGCGGTATTACCCGTCGCATCGTCGGCCTGGGCCGCCTCGCCGGATCAGTCCCAGATCTCTACCTTCCAGGCAGGACAAGGCCAGATGAAAACGCGCAAACTCGGAACGCTGGAAGTCTCGAAATTGGGAGCCGGATGCATGAGCATCAGTGCCAACTATGGCCCACCCGCCGATAGAGCCCAGGGTATCAACACTATTCGCGCCGCTCACCAAAACGGTGTCACATTCTTTGATACCGCTGAAGTCTATGGGCCCTATACGAGCGAAGAGCTCGTCGGAGAAGCGTTGGCACCCATTCGCGATCAAGTGAAGATCGCAACCAAATTCGGCTTTGCAATCGATGGCACGATCGGACTGAACAGCCGGCCCGAACGGATCAAGCAGGTGGCAGAGGCCTCACTCAAACGGCTGAAGACCGATCGCATCGACCTATTCTACCAACACCGCGTCGACCCGAACGTGCCGATCGAAGATGTGGCCGGCGCGATCAAGGATATGATCCAGGAAGGCAAGGTTCTGCACTTCGGTCTGTCGGAGCCGAGCGCCAGGACAATTCGCAAGGCACATGCGGTCCAGCCTGTGTCGGCGGTCCAGACCGAATACTCCGTGATGGAAAGAAGCCCGGAACACAACGGCGTTCTCGCCGCATGCGAGGAGCTAGGCATCGGCTTCGTCCCTTGGGGTCCCGTTGGAATGGGCTATCTCACAGGGAAAATGGACGGGAACACAAGGTTAGATGCGAAAACCGATCTCCGAACGACATTCGATCGTTTCAGTCCTGACAATCTGGCGGCCAATATGCCGTTCGTCGAGTTGTTGAAGCAGTTCGCCGAAAAGAAAGGTGCAACACCCTCGCAGATCGCGCTCGCCTGGCTACTGGCGCAGAAGCCTTTCATCGTTCCTATCCCCGGCACGCGCAACATCGATCATCTGAATGAGAACCTGGGCGCGCTTCGGGTTGAGTTGACGCCGGAAGACCTCCGCGAGTTCGGAACGGCTCTCTCGGCACTCACAGTGCACGGGGCACGCATGAACGAAATGCAAATGGGACTGGTTGACCAAACAACCTAGGCGTCCAGCCGATTGTCGCCCTGCCGGATGTCCGCGATGGGCCTGGCAAGGCGTTCTCCGCACGAAAATGCTCATGCAAATACAGCCCACCTGATCTCATCGGGTTCGCCGGAATAGGGCGATCTCGATTACGTGTGTCAAATCTTGCCCAGCGGGCAAACGAAGGGAACGTAAATGGCTGAAGCCAAACCCGAGAAAATTAATGCACCATTCGCCGCGATCCTTCGTCTTGTCGTGATCGTGGTCGCCTTCGTCTTCAGTGCCATCTGCCTATTCAGCTCTTCGGCAATGGCGCAAGCAACCGGAAACCGAGCCACGTTCCCTAAGAATTTCGACGAATACGTGCTCTATGCGACCTACGATCGTGGCTCTTCCAAAGAGGAAGCGTTTGCGACCCGCGCAACCCTGGAGATCGCGAAGAGCGGCCGACCACTTCCGCCGGGCACGCAATTGGTCCTCGGCATCTGGTCGGATTATAAACTCACTGGTTATTTCGTCATGGAGAAAGGGCTGGATTGGGGTCTCAGTGTCCCAGAGGAGCAGCGCACCGGAGACTGGCATTTTCAGCAGTTCGATACGAATATGCAGGTGAGGCGGACCGCGTTCGCCGAGCGGTGCCAGTCGTGTCACGGGTCTCAGGCAGACAATGACTTCATGTTCACCACCGACAGAATGCGGGCCTACATCCCTTGAAGCCGCTGTTTCTCTTGCGGTTGTTCTTCGATTTTGTGGCGGTCGGCTTGTTGCTGGCCGCTCTGGCCTACAATTGGCTCGGTAACGTGGGGCATGAAATCATCGGCACCGGCCTGTTCCTGCTGCTGATCAGCCACAACATTTTCAATCGCCGCTGGTACGGCACAATCACCAGGAACTGGCGCGCGCCGCGCGGCATCGTCACTAAACTAATCAATCTAGCACTTCTGATCACCATGATGACCCTGCTCGCCACCAGCGTCATCATCTCGCAGACGGTCTTCGGCTTCCTGCCATTGACCAGCAGCTTCACCTTACGCCAGGTCCACGCGTCGGTGGCTTATCTGGCACTTTTGATCGCCGCCGTTCACCTTGGCTTGCACTGGTCGATGATCATAGGCGTTGTGAGCAGCAGGCTCGGCATCACGACTGAGAGCAAGCTCCGCACGGCTGTTTTCCGCGTGGTCGCCATCATGATTGCTGCCTGCGGCATTTGGAGCTTGTTTGCAGTCAATGTCGGGTCGAAGCTGTTCATGCAAACACGCTTCGACTTCGGGGATTTCGAAACGGCGACGTTGCCATTATTTCTGCACCACATGGCAATCATCGGATTGGGTGCGTTTGTTGCCCACTACGGCATGAAATCGATCAAGGATCGGAAGCGCCTGGCGGCATAGTCCGGCTACGGGCCCGTTAAATCCAGGGCCTATTCAGAAATACAATTTCTATCTTCATGCGAATTATGCATCCTAATCAAATAGATTGAGCCGATCTATCTTCCTGTCTGTCGAGACCGGGAGTTAAGCGTGATCAGGATTTGGTTCATCACAGCTGTGAGTATCGGCATCACCGCAGCGATCGCCCTGATTTTCCCGGGCATCGAAGGTCGCTTCAGCGACATACGAGCCGGTGACGAACTTTCCAGATCGACGGATCGGCTCTCCAATTCCCTCAACGGAAAATCAAAGGATCTTACGCAATGAAGAAATTCGCTTTCGGTGTGGCCGCCGCCATTGTCTTGAAGATCGCTACACCCGCTTGTGCCCAGGATCTGCAGGCTCCCGGTTACATGATCGCCAACTACACGATCAAGGATCAGGCCGGCTATAACAAGTACATGGAAGAGGCCGGTCCGCTCGCTCCGAAATTCGGCGGCAAGATCATCGTATTCAACCTGAATGCCACGGCAGTGGAAGGCGAACCGAAAAAGGTCATGGCCATCGCTGAGTTCCCCAGCCTGGCCGACGCGCAGCGTTTCTACAATTCTCCGGAGTACACAGCCGCGAGGAAATTCCGCGTCGCTTCGACCGAAGGCTCCGTCATCATCACCGAAGGCTTTGTCCCTCCGAAACAGTGACGGCTGAAAGTGGCTGCACGAGCCCTTAAAGCGCGTCCCGCCTTCCAACTTTAACGTCTCAACAAAAACCAAGGAGCCTGACATGGGCAATCAGTATGACACCACCGTTCAGCATGAAGGCGCCGCCTCAAACAGCCGGCGCCAGCTTCTGAAAGCCGGCGCGGCGCTCGCCACTCTCCCCATCATCGCTGTCTCCGCTGCAAACGCGCAGGCTGCGGACAACCAAACGACAACAGGCGCAACCGTGACCGACGCAAAGACTGAAGAATTCATCAACGGCATGGCCGACCTGATGGCGCATTCGACCCGTACCCCCATCCTGCGGTGGCCAAACGAATACGGCATGGACTATGAGGAGATTTTCTTCCCGGCGATGGATGGCGTGACAATCGAGGGCTGGTTCATTCCTGCCGATTCAGACAGGCTGCTCATCTTCAATCACCCGATGCCCTGCAACCGCTATGGCTATCCCGGTCATCTGGATCCTTGGAAGAACTTCGGCGGCTTCGAGGCAAACTTCCTGCCCGAATACAAGATCCTGCATGACGCGGGCTACAACATCATTACCTACGATATGCGCAACCATGGCCGTAGCGGCGCCGGCAGCGGCGGCGTCAATGGTCATGGTGTACTCGAATATCGCGACGTTATCGGATCGTTGCGGTATGCCAAATCCCGTCCCGACACCAAGGACATGAAGACTGCCCTTTACAGCCGTTGCCTGGGCGCCAATGCCACGATCGTCGGCATGCATAAGCATCCGGAGGAATTTTCCCACATCAAGGCGATGGTCGCACTTCAGCCCGTGACGCCGGCGGTGTTTGTCCAGACGGCGATGGAGAACCAAAAAATCGCAAATGGTGTCGACCTGTTCGACGCGGCGTTTCACAAGCGCACCGGCTATCATCTCATCGACGTCTGGCCGATGGAATATGCCAAATCCGTGACGGTTCCGACACTGGTCGCGCAGGTTCGCAACGATTTCCTGACCAAGCCGTCCAATGTCCAGGAGATCTATGACACCCTTTCCTCAAAGGACAAGAAGCTCTTCTGGATAGAAGGCACGGACCAGCGCTTCGAGGGATATAACTACTTCGGACGCTATCCGCAGCTGGTGCTCGACTGGTTCGCCACTCACATCAATGTTGCGTAGGCGGAGACGTCTCACGCCATAAATAGAAACCCATGTTTTGATGCTCGATCGCCCAATTCTCCTTATGCTTATGAGGGAGGATTGGGCACGGTGCGATTTCGTCTCGGCGATGGATAAAGTGGGATCTGGCCCTGTGACGTTTGGCGGCCTGGCTTACGGTTTCGGGGCAAACTTCTCGCTGCATTCATAAATGCTATTTCTAAGTTCATGCAGATAATGCCAGCTAATCCTATCGAACCAAACGATCTATCTTCTGGTTCATCAAGAACAGGAGTTAGACATGAGCAGGGTTTGGTTCATTACAGGTGCAGGCAGCGGTATCGGCGCCGCAACTGCCAGAGCGGCACTTAAGGCTGGTGATCGCGTCGTTGCGACTGGCCGAAACCTCGACAAGGTACGGAGCGCTCTCAGCGATGTCGCAGGCGACCGCCTCGCGTTCGTCCAGTTGGATGTCGCCAATGAGGAACAGGCGAGGACCGCGGCGGATGAAGCCGTGAAGGCATTCGGCCGCATCGACGTTCTGCTCAACAACGCGGGCTACAGCCTGCTTGGCAATTTCGAGGAATTGAGCACCGCGGAAATCGAGGGTCTGATGTCGACCAATTTCTACGGGGTCATGTACGTCATGCGCGCGGTCCTCCCGGTCATGCGCAGGCAGCGATCGGGCCGGATCATCAACATCAGCTCACTTGCCGGGATCATCGGCTTCAAGCACTGCGCGGCCTATAGTGCCTCGAAATTTGCCGTTGAAGGCCTCTCGCAGGCGGTTGCCCAGGAAGTCGAACAATTCGGCATCAAGATCACCGCCGTAGCACCGGGTTTCTTCCGGACGGATCTCCTCGATGCTCAAAACGCCAAATATGCCGCCAGCACGATCGAAGACTACGCGGCCGAGGGTAGCGCTGAAGACATGTGGTCAGGCTATAACGGTAAACAGGGCGGCGATCCTGCGAAGCTGGCTGATGTCCTTGTAACGTTCGTCGGCTTGGAAAATCCGCCAAAGCAGTTCGTCGCTGGAAGCGATGCTCTTGCGGCCTACAAATCGGTGCTTGAAGGACGGTTAGATGAACTGCGCGCATACGAGGAGTTGTCCAAGTCGACAGACGGTTCTTTCTGAAGATCGAGTGACTGGCCCACTGCGAGTGGCACATCGCTTCAAGGCGTTGTCGTAATGATTATGATTTAAAACTCGTTTTCGATCGATAAGCTTGCCCGGTTGCGAATTTCCGTTCACGCAACCGAAGCGGTGCCGATTGAGGTGTCAGAAAACCAATATCGTTGCAACAACCCCAGATATGCCTTCGGCAACCACGGTGGGTCCATGAGCAACGTCCGTCCAATGTGTCGTATTTGAGTGATAGAGGAAATTATCATCTATATATCCCAGTCGCCCGACGCATAGGAATCGTGGGGTCACATCCGTTCAAGACCCCTACAGAATGTCTCTCATGCGAGATAGTCCTCAAGCAATGGCTTCGCCAGTCGACCTGCGGTAAGATGCGCCGGAGGGGCCATCGCGGTCAGCGGGGAGGGGGCATGGAGCGCCGTCTTGCAGCAATTCTGATCGCTGACGTCGCAGGCTACAGCCGCCTGAGCCAGATCGACGAGGAAGCAACGCGCCGCAGCTTCAAGACTGACCTGGATGATCTCATCGAGCCCAGAATCGCTGAACATCACGGCCGGCTGGTCAAGACCATGGGCGACGGCCTGCTCGTCGAGTTTCATAGCGTCGTCGACGCCCTGCACTGTGCGATCGCAATCCAGCGGGAGAAGGCGAAACAGAAGCAGAACCTGGCCTCCGGCGATGCTGTACCGCTGCGGTTCCGCATCGGGGTTAATCTCGGCGACATTATCGTCGAGGACGAGGATATTCACGGCGATGGCGTAAACATCGCCGATCGCATGCAGACGCTAGCCGAACCGGGCGGCATCGCCATCTCCGGCACGACATATGATCAGGTAAAGACGAAGATCGATGCCGGTTTCATTTCGCTCGGGCGGCAGAAAGTCAGGAGCATTGTCGAGCCAATCCGGGTCTACCAAGTCGTTTTCGATCCGGCGGCTGCCCGCCGGTTTCCGCGATGGTCCAAGCGCGTCCGCCGCGGCGCCATCCTGGCCATCGTACTATCTCTGATTGCCGGCGGCGGCGCTTATCTCTGGCAGAGGCTGGACATCGGTGAGACGCCGGCACTCGTCCGCCGCTTCGCCTATCCTCTGCCAGATAAGCCTTCGGTTGCCGTCCTTCCTTTCATCAACGTCAGCGGCGATTCAGAACAAGATCATCTGGCCGAGGGGCTGACGGACGATCTGATTACCGAACTTTCCAAAGTGTCGGGCCTTTTTGTTATTGCTAGGCATTCGGTTTTTGCGTTGAACGCCACGGGCAAGACTACGGAGGTAGCAGCTGAGCTCGGCGTGCACTACTTGCTCGAAGGCACGCTGCAGCGGGCGGGGCCACAGTTGCGGATTAACGTCAAACTGATCGACGCGCTGACAGGGCTCTCCATGTGGGCGGAACGCTACGACCGGCAATATGCGGATCTCTTTGCAATTCAAGACGACGTGACGGGCAAGATCATCTCGGCTCTGAAGGTGGAGCTTAGCGAAGGCGAGCGCACGCAGATCGAGAAGATCCCGAGCGACAACCTCGAGGCTTACGACTATTACATGCGCGCGGAGCACGAAGGGTTGCTCTACAGCGACGTGGAGACCTATCGCCGAACGCTTTCCTATTACCAGAAGGCGATCGATCTCGATCCGAATTTTGCCGACGCGCATGCGGGGATCGCACGTGTTGCAGTCGATGTCTGGCGCAACGACTACAATTTTCTCTGGTCGGCGGCGGTGGCGCGCAAGATCGCCTATGACGCGGCGGGGCAGGCGCTGAAGCTCGACCCGAACAATGCGCGCGCTCATACCGTACTCGCCTTGTTGCAACTGGTCGACGGGAGGGAGGCCGAAGCCCGAGAGTCGGCAAACCGGGCTGTGGAGGCCCAGCCGAACAGTGCTGAAGCCGCAGGTAACTTGGCACTGATCCTGTCCCATACGGGAAACCATGACGAGGCCATTGCCGAAATCGACCGGGCGCTCAGGCTCGATCCGTCGCCATCGCCGAGCTTCCAGCTGCTGGCGGGCATCGTTCTCTACACGGCGCGAGACAATGGCCGTGCTGTCCCTCTAATAGAAGCGGCGCGCGACGCATTGCCGAACGTCGAACCGGCGCGCGAATATCTGACGGCGGCTTATAGCTTTGATGGCGACCGGGTGCGGAGCGCGGCGGAGAAGACTAAGCTTCTGGAACTCTTTCCGGAAAGCAATCTCGCCTATTACGGGTATCTCTACGATTACTGGCGTCCAGTCGAACTGGAACATCACCTGACAGGGCTGAAGGCTGCGGGCATTCCGGCATGGCCTTTCGGGTTTGTCGGGAACGATGCCGATCAGCTCGACGAGAAGGCGCTGCGCGATCTCATCGACGGAAAGACCTGGGCCGGAAAACACAAGAACGGAACGGCCTTTGTCCAGTATTTCGACAAGGCAGGCAACACCGCCTACAGGAGCGCCAATACCAATATTACCGGCACGGTCGACGTGAAGGGAAACAGGCTGTGCGAGAGGTTTAGCGGGTACTTCCTGGATCGCATGGTCTGTGGGCAGGTCTACCGGAACAGGGACGCCGGACAGCTCGACGCCCAATATGTCCACGTGACCCCTCAGGCACTAAGCTTCTTTTCGCCGGCGCCATGAGGGTCAGTCTGCCGGCATGTGCTGCCAGTCCTTTTGCATTTTGTCCGAAATCAGCGTGTTCTGGACTTCCGACCAGTGTTGCTTGGAGTCGACGACCTTTGTCGGCTTTTTCTCGAAGCCGTCGGCGGCGCCCGGATCGTAGCTCAGGTACAGCTTGCCATCGATGATGCGCCAGGCATTCGGATCGATATTGGTGGTCACCGTGCCGAACGAAACGCCGTCTGCACAATAGCCGCCGTATTGCGGCGCGTATTTGCCGGGATCGGCGATGAACAGGTCACGATTCCTGGCGCTGGCGAAATGCCACTCGGCACCAAGCCAGCGGTGCGAATAGGCCGCGGAACCTTCGATGGCCTTGTTTTCAGTGAAATATGCCACCGGATCGTATCCCTTGATCGCGACGTCACCGAAATAACCGGTGTTGACCGGCTCCTCGGCACAGACCGGCGCGGCAAAGGCGATTGCCAGGCCTGCGAGGATCAGCGCGGCGGGTCCTGTCTGTTTGCGAGACATGTTTCGGTCCTCCCTTTTTGGGCAGTGAATATGGCGCTATTGACGCTTGGTGCATTCGGCAAAGAGCCATTCGCCGACGAGATCAGCCTTCTGGCAGACCGCTCCGGCTTTCAGCAGTAGTCTGACCGCATCCCAATGGGACCGCCATCCTGCCTGGGTCAACGGCGTGTAGCCGTTCCGTTCCTTGGCTTCTAGGTCGGCCTTGTGTGCCACCAGGAAGGCCACCACATCGGCTTGTCCTTCCTCCGCAGCAGCATGCAGCGGCGACATATGATAGAAGTTCTTATCATCATTGACTTTCGCACCTTTCGACACGAGCAGCTCGACGACGTCGAGATGCCCGCCGTAGGCGGCGGCGTGCAGTGCGGTAAGGCCGCCCTTGTTGCGGCATTCGATATCGGCACCGTTTTCCAGCAGTAGTGCGACGATATCCTTCCGCCCGGCGAGCGCAGCAATTAGCAGGGGCGGCTCGCCGGACTCGTTTGGTGCGGCGATATCAATGCCGGTCGCGATCAATCGGGTCACGCTTTCCCGATCGCCGGTCCGGGCGGCGTCATGCAGCGGCCCTGCGTAGACGAGCGGCGTCCAGAGCAGAAGGCATACTATAAATCCGCTGACGACCCTCATCGCATACCTCGTCCAATAGAATGGAACTCACCGGCGCGAAAGAGTACGCAACTTATCACGAATACGGGCTCTGTCGCAAACTCGAAGTTGAGACGGGGAAATGCTTCTGCTCAGCTTTTACGCGGCCAAGATTTCAAACTGATCGACAAGTGACGGTGCGGAATTGTCTGCGTACCTGGCTTGTCATTTCCGCATCATGTGAACCATTTCAATGCCGCACAGGATAGTTGTTGCGCAGGTGATCGATTTGATGCCGAACATAGACCGGATCCGGCGCTTGATTCGGCGATGGTCCTGCTCAATCCGGTTATCGAGGTATTGGCTCTGCTGGATGCGGAGCGGCTTCAGTAGCCGTTGCGATTGGTCTCGAAGCCAGCTCTCGCCATCGCAGGCAAGATCGCGATGGCTGCGATGAGAGATTTGAAACGCACGGTTTTCCCTTTCGGTCGCTCCGGTTAAAATTTAATCTGGAGGCCGATATTGCCCTCGAGTATCCGTGTTTTCTCATCACCAAGATTTGTCGTATAGTCCGCTGTTGCGAAGATGCTTACCTTTTCCGTCAGACTTGCGGTGATACCGCCGCCGACTTCCAAAGATGTCCCATCGAGTGTCGTTACAATGGGATTCCCTCCGAAACTGACTGTCTGATCGGAGGAGAAATTGTGCCAAAGGTTCGCCTTCAAATAAGGCTGCAGCGTTCCCGACGCCGTCTGATAACTGCCCTGAAGCCGCAGGCCAATTCGTCCAGTCACAGCGTTATCGGCGTCGAATGAGACCGGCGAAAATCGATCGGATTGATCATCAAGCGACAGGTGTTGCAAGATCAGCTGTGCTTGCGGTTCGAGTGCCCACTGCTCCGTGAGGATGACGGGGTAACCGCCTTCAAGGGATGCGGAGACGGCCGTTCCGTCGATACGAATGCTTTCACCAGCATTCGAGCTGGCATCACCGCTGAACCAGGTGCCCATCACAACACCATCAATGTACCAGCCTTCCGGCGCGACATGAGTCCAATAGCCGCCGAAACTCGTCCCGTTGACATGCACATCGCCGACCGCAAGATCGTTCCAGCCGAGGGCTCGTCCTTTGACATCACCCTTCATGTTCGCATAGCCGAAGAACAGGCCGAGGCGATCGACATGGCCACTGTCCGATTCATGGCCAAAGAGATCCTGTCCGGCTTGGAGGCCGAACAGATGACCGTCGAAGTTCGGATCGACCGTCCCTTCCCATTTCGTGTCGACAGACTGGCCGAAAACACGTCCCCACGCCGCCGGCAGGTAGCCGCCGCCTTGAAGCAGCATCTGTTCTCCCCGCCGCTCGTGAAACGTTCCGAGCGTCGATAGCGCCAAGTGGTACGCGGCAGGTGCGACGACGGAATAGGTCGGCACTTCGACACGATAAAGAGGAACCACATCTCCGGTCACAGGCGTTGCTCCCGGTGTGGGCGGAGCGACCGTAGTGCCCGGAACCGACACAGGCGCCGCCTGGGTTGACAGCACAGACGATTGTGCGGGGGGATCAGCCGGTGCTGCAGGCGGCGGTGCAGGAGGAGCCTGCGCGGCGGGATCGGTTTCCTGCACGCCCGATGACGTATCCTCGGGTTCAGGATCGTCAGGATCGACAGGAAGAGGCGGTACGGGTCGCGTTTGTGGTGGTGGCGATGCCGCTGTTTCCGGCATTTGCGGCTCGGGTCCTGTGAGCTGGGGAGACAACGGATTGGGGGCCGGAGCAGGTATCGGTGATGGGCCGGCGAGAGGTGTTGTGATCGCTGAGCGCAGATACCAGTTGTCCTGCGTGTTGGCGGAAATGCCGCCCTTGAACAGGTAGTATTCGTAGGCGCCGGCGGCGACGCGGCCATCAAGCGAGAAGGCACCGCTTTCTGTACGGCCGCCGTTCACCGCTTCAATGACCATAATGCCGTCTCGGGTCGTGGCGGCGCCGGTTCCGCCGACGTTCACAATCCCCATGCCAGTTGTTCCTGAGGCAGTGCCTCCGCTGATCACCAGCTTGTCGGACGCCGAGGCATCATTGCCAAGGATGGTGTTCAGAAAAATAGTACCGTTATTGCCGGCATAATTGCCGGCGATTGTGAATGTGTCGGTAGTGCCGTTGCCCGCATTCGTCAAATCGATGCGGCCGGCATTTAGAACATTGGCAAGCTGTCCGGCAGTGAAGGCGGCAATCCCTCCATTGGAGCCGCCGCCAAACAATGTGCTCGATGAATCTACAGTCAAGGTGCCGCTGGTCGTATCGGCGTCGCCAAGCGTCAGAGTACCGTCAAAGGTAAGCTCTGTATCATTGGTGAGATCGATCGTTTCCCAGCTGTCGAAGCGGGCAACTTCACCAGTGGAGACGTTGTCGAAAGTCAATCGATCGACGCCGAGGCCACCGGTAATTCGCGTGGAGGCACCAATATTTGAATTCGTAAGATTTCTAAGCGTGGCCGTGTCGTTATCACCGCCGAGATCGACGGCGCCATAAATGATACCGCCGCCGTCCCAGGTGAATGTATCGGTGCCAAAGCTCATGGTCACGTTGCCACCAACCGAACCCCCCGTTACCGTCACGCTGTCGGCGCCGCCGCTGACGCTGACATTGCCGCCTATCGCCCCGCCCGAAAGAATGACAGTGTCGTTGCCGAATCCGGTTACGAGATTGCGATCGATGGTCCCGCCTGACATGTCGAAAAGGTTGTCATCAAGCTTCATGTTGACGCGCCCGATGCGGCCACCGGTCATGACAGCGCGATCGCCATCATCGAAAGCGTCGATGATGCGTCCGTCGGACATGAAGAACGTGTCGAGATTGTCACCCTGATTGAGCGACCCAACCTCGCCGCCCGTCATTCGGAAATCGTCGACGCCGCTGCCTTGCTGGACATTGCCAGTAACTTTGCCGCCGGAGATAATGAAGAGGTCGGCTCCATTGCCTTGGTCGACGCTTCCACTGATCGTTCCGGAATGAAGCTCTATGATATCGGAACCGGCGCCGAACGAGACATTGCCATTGATGGTGCCGGTCCCGCCTTGAGGCATGAGCAGCGAGTTATTGCCCCCCGAATCGGCAAGGCCGCCAATCGATATTCCACTGTCGCAGACGTAGGTATCATCACCGGTCGGCGCTGCAAAAGTGCACGCCGCGTTCACGGAACTGGAAAAGAAAATGACGGTCCCAAACGTCAGTGTCGTCCCGGACAAAAGGATTGCCCGAGATTTGGCCGCGATACGATATTGCATTGCCCCCTCCCGTCTTTCCACAGCACTGCCATGGAAAGTTATTTCGCCCCTCTAAAACAGTATTAATCTATTCAACTACTGGTGGGCAACCCGGAAAGTATCAGGTGGAAATTGCTCGATTAAACGCAAGTCCGTCAGGTGAACGCGGGCGACAGCGGCGTGGTTTGCGTCGCGATCTCACTCAGTTTTACATTTCGTCGTGACCCTACTTCGATATAGAAATAGCAGATTCATCAATGGGTTAATGGCGACTGGATGGATCAACGTCAAATGGAAATGCGGGTCAGAACGTTATGAAACTCGACACTCCGCCCGTGGAGGCATTGGTGTCCTTGGTCTTCCCAAAGAGAAGGTCGTGCTGACGGGCGACCAGGAATGCATCAACCGGCTTGAGAAGAACAACGTAAGTTCGCAGGCCTATCTCGGCACGCTCGCTTCGGTTCTGGGGCATCCGATAGACGGCGTTCTCTTCCGATATACGGCATTCGATATCAGTTTGCCGCCGGACGCCAAAAGGATTGACGAAGACTGGCAGGCGAATAGGAAGACGAATGCGGAGTTCACCCTGAACGACTTGCCCTCACGGGAGGGCGTGGAAGCCTTCCCGCAGACGCTTTCTTTGCTGAGGCGATTCAACCCCGGTGGTATCGCCAACATCGATCCGAAACAGGTGATCGCATCGGGAGCCGCGGAACGGCACCAGATCCTTCCGCAAGAGGCCGGGCTTCTGCAATTGCTGCAAGACGGATCGCTGGAGGCGAGTGGAAAGGGCTACCTCGCCCGCAAGCCGTTCACCAGGTATCCGGCGGGGTTGGCCGGAGCACATTCGGTTACCTTTGTCTTCCCGGAAGCGATGCAGCTTCCGGCGGGGAGCCGGCCAGGGCCATTCGCGCGTACAGGTCTTGCTTGGTGACAATGGGCCGAAGCCTTGGTGTGAAGCAGTATTCGCATTGAAGAATTTGGTGGGTAGCATAGGAAGCGAAGTGAAGCTGTAGGCCCCGACGTCTGAACTCAGTGGGTTCAAGTTCGTTTCCCTTCAAGAGCGCCCTCTGCGACTGGCGTCGGAAAGCCCATTGATTCAGCGTAATGACGGGTCGAAAGTTCAAATCCGCGCCAGAACGTTTTGGGCTCAGTAGCAGTTCATTCGAACAAGGCCTCTATCTCAGCACATTTTTATGCGGCTTGATCGGGTCAGGAAGATCTTGATGTCCGAGCAATGAAAGCAGTTCCCGCTCCACGGTTCGCTGCATCGCATCCAACGGCAGAGCGTTTGGTTCCCGGCCGAATGGATCCTCGAGTTGATGGCCCAGTGCATCGAGCCCGAAGAATGTATAGGCAACGATGAGAACGGGTAGAAGTGTCCACCAATCCAGGGAGCCGGCCAGCGCAAACGGCAGGGTCACGCAAAAGACAAGCGCGGTGCGGTGGAGGAGCAGGGAATAGGCGAACGGCACGGGTGTAAGCGCTATCCGCTCGCATCCGCCCTGCACCTCGGAGAGCGCGGTGATTTGGCCCTCCAGGACCGAGTAATGGATTGCTCCGATCTGGTGCCCGCGCATGAGCGTCAGGCAATGTTTTCCGATGTGATCGAGTACAGCGTTTGTCGGGTTGGGATTGTTTGGACCGAGGCTCATATCGAACCAGGGCTTGATCGCGGCTCGCTCGTCCTGGCCACGCAAGCGCGCAACCAGCCCGGCGGAGAAGCCGCACAGGCCGTGAAGAAGGAAGGTCCGGTCACGCTCCTCCAAAGCGGAGGTCTGGCGTGCGAACGACCGACAGGCGATGATCAATTCGCCCCACAGCTTTCGCCCCTCCCACCAGCGGGCGTAACAGGCGTTGTTGCGAAAGCTCATGAAGACCGAGAGCGCGATGCCGATCAGGGTGAAGGGAATGGCACTGATCCGCGCGAAGATGCCCGGATGATCCTGTGCCGCAAAGATTGCCACTATACTGATGAATGAAATTCCAATGAGATGGGGAGCGATCCGCGGCAATATCGAGCCGTTGATTGCAAACAATATATCCTTGAAACTGGGTTTCGAGCGTAAGATCATTTCGATATCCGTGATGTCGCAAACATTTCCCATGCACCTGGTATCGCGCATCTGAGAAAACCGCGCCGAAGCCTCCCCATCGTTACAGGTGCGATCGTGGAGGCAGCCGTTCCATGTTTGGCCCCTGTGCCGCTTCCAGCAGATTCTGTCGTATTCATAATTCGTGCCAGATTCCGGGGCGAAGGAAAGTCAATGGCTTAGCGTTTGCTCTCACAGCTCTCTCGGACAAATTGTCCAAATTGCCTGGACAATTTGTCTATAGATTTCAATAGGATAACGTGTTTTACTGTCGCCACGATCATTTCCGTGGGGGTGCTGAAGACATGGCCGACAACAAGCCTCAATACAAAACCTACCACCATCCTGCCGGTGGATGGGGTGCTGCGGCTGCAACGGCAAAGGTATTGCTTGAGCAGAGCGTCGTCACCAAAGGATCCCGGGCTCTGCTCGCCATGAACCAGCCGGGTGGTTTCAAGTGTCCGAGCTGCGCCTTTCCAGATGCCGATTGCAAGAAGACCCTCGAGTTCTGCGAGAATGGTGCAAAGGCTCTCGCGCACGAGGCAACCAAGTTCAGAGTCACCCGCGAGTTCTTTGCAAAGCACACAGTGACTGAGCTGATGGAGCAGTCGGACTATTGGCTTGAGATGCAGGGCCGCCTGACGGAGCCGATGCGCTACGATGCGGCGTCCGATCGCTACGTGCCGTGCGATTGGGATACGGCGTTTGCGATGATCGGCGATCATCTGCGGGCGCTCGAAAGCCCCCATCAGGCGGAATTCTACACCTCGGGCCGCACGCCGAACGAGGCTGCGTTCCTGTATGCGATATTCATTCGCGAGTTCGGCACCAACAATTTTCCGGACTGTTCCAACATGTGCCACGAGCCGACGAGCCGTGGCCTGCCTCCCGCCATCGGCGTCGGCAAGGGGACGGTTATTCTCGAAGATTTCGAGCATGCCGAAGCCATCTTCGTCATCGGACAGAACACGGGGACGAACTCACCTCGCATGATGACCAATCTTGTCGAGGCGCGCAAACGCGGCGTCCCGATCGTTGCCGTCAATCCCATGCCGGAGCGCGCGCTCATCCGCTTCACCGAGCCGCAGGATGTCGTGCAGATGGCAACCTTCGGATCGACGCCGATCGCGAGCGAATTCGTTCACATCCGCATCGGTGGCGACCTCGCCTTGTTCAAGGGGATGATGAAGGTGATCTTCGAGCGTGAAGCAATGGGCGAAAAGATCATCGACACCGATTTTATTGAAAAACACACTGTCGGGCTGGATGCGATCCGCGACGATACCCTGGCTCAGGAATGGTCTGACATCGTCAGAATTTCCGGACTGGAAGAGGCTCAAATTCGCCGCTGCGCCGAGATCTATATTCGCTCGCGCGCGACGATGATCTGTTACGGAATGGGCCTTACCCAGCACCAGCAGGGCTCGCGGCTCCTGCAACAGGTGGTGAACCTGCTTCTGCTGCGCGGCAATTTCGGAAAACCGGGCGCCGGTATTTCTCCCATTCGTGGTCATTCGAACGTTCAGGGCGATCGTACGGTCGGGATCGATGAAAAGCCCACCCAAGCCTATCTCGACCGCGTCCGCGATGTCTTCGGCTTCGAACCGCCGCGCGAACACGGACATCACACGATCGAATCCGTGGAAGCGATGGAAAATGGCACCGCCAAGGTCTTCATCGGCATGGGTGGAAACTTCGTCAGAGCGATCCCGGATACCGACCGATCCTATGCTGCTATGCGTAAGCTATCGCTGACGGTCGGAATTGCGACGAAGCTGAACAGGGGGCATGTCGTTCACGGGCGAGATGCCCTCATCCTGCCTGTCGTTTCCCGTTCCGAACAGATACAGACATCGGCTGGCGAGCAGTTCGTCACGATCGAAGATTCGATGTCCAACGTCACGGCCTCTCGCGGCGTTTTGACGCCGGCAAGCCCGCACGCGCTTCCGGAGGTGGAAATCGTCTGTCGCATGGCGCTTGCGACTTTGCCGAACAGCAAGGTTCCGTGGGAAAGCTATATCCACGACTACAATCTCATTCGCGACAAGATCGCTGCGGTCTATCCGGAGATTTACAGCGACTTCTCGGAAAAGATCAAAAACCCGAAAGGGTTTCATCTCGACGTGCCGCCACGCCGCCTCGTTTGGCCGACGCCGAATGGCAAGGCGAATTTTCTGCTTCTACCCGGTCTCGAGGTCAATGTTCCGATCGCCGACCCGTGGATGTTGCGATTGGCCACCGTCCGGTCGCATGACCAGTTCAACACGACCATCTATAGCTACAATGACCGGTATCGCGGTGTTTACAACGACCGCATGGTGCTCTTCATGAATGCCGAGGATCGTGCTGACAGAGGCCTGGAAGAGGGCTCTCGTATCACGCTTGAAACGATCAGCGATGACGGCATGCAGCGTCGCGTGGATGGCTTGACGGTCCTGGATTATCCGATGCCGCGCGGAGCGATTGCCGGATATTATCCGGAACTCAACCCGCTCCTGCCTCTCGATTACTATGATAGGATCAGCGGCACACCTGCCGCCAAATCAATACCAGTGCGCGTCGTTGCAGCCTGAGCAGACCTGAACTGTCGATCAGCCGCCTGATCTTCGGTGACCACGGTTTGTCGAGGAAGTGTATTCTGGATTTTCCATTGGGGAGGAAGAGACGTTGCTTGAGCAGCTGGATCCAGTGATTTTGGCGCGTGCGCAATTCGCGTTCACCGTCTCCTTCCACTTTATCTTCCCGGCATTTTCGATCGGGCTCGCGAGCTATCTGATGGTGCTCGAGGGCCTGTGGTTGAAGACGGAAAAGGGCGTTTACGCCAATCTCTATCGTTACTGGCTGAAGATCTTTGCCGTTGTATTCGGCATGGGCGTCGTTTCAGGCGTGGTCATGTCCTACCAGTTCGGCACCAATTGGTCGGTCTTCTCGACCAAGGCAGGTCCGATCGTCGGTCCACTCATGGCTTATGAAGTGCTGACCGCGTTTTTCCTGGAAGCCGGGTTCCTCGGTGTGATGCTGTTCGGCATGAGCAAGGTCGGCAAGAAGCTGCACTTCTTCGCGACCTGCATGGTGGCGCTCGGCACGCTCATCTCGGCGACATGGATCATTGCGGTCAATAGCTGGATGCAGACGCCGGCGGGCTTTGCAATCAATGCAAAGGGGCAGTTCGTGCCGGCGGGTTCATGGCTGCCGATCATCTTCACCGCCAGCTTTCCCTTCCGCCTTGTTCACACTGTCATCGCCGCCTATCTCACCACGGCGTTCGTCGTTGGCGGTGTCGGCGCCTGGCATCTCCTCAAGGACCGCGCCAATCCCGGCGCGCGCAAGATGTTCTCTATGGCGATGTGGATGGCTGCCATCGTCGCGCCGATCCAGATCCTCGCCGGTGACGCGCATGGCCTCAACACGCTGGAACACCAGCCGGCCAAGGTTTTGGCCATGGAGGGTGACTATGAACCGAGCCCGAATGGCGCGCCGCTCGTTCTGTTCGGGCTCCCGAGCAACGACGAAGCCCGTGTCCGGTATGAAGTTTCCATTCCCCATCTCGGCTCCCTGATCCTCAAGCATGATCCATTCGCACCACTGCCGGGCCTGACAGACTTTCCGCGTGACCAATGGCCGCCGGCGCATATCATATTCTGGTCGTTCCGGATCATGGTTGCGCTCGGCTTTGCCATGCTTGGGATCGGTCTCTGGAGCCTTCTGGCTCGCTTTCGCCGGAAGCTTTACGACTGGCCGTGGCTGCATCGCGCTTGCGTTGTCATGGGGCCAGCCGGCTTCGTTGCGGTGATTGCCGGCTGGGTGACGACCGAAGTGGGGCGTCAGCCTTTCACGGTGTACGGATTGCTGCGAACCGCGGAATCGCATTCGCCGCTTGCAGCACCCGCCGTCGCCGTGTCGCTTCTCGCCTTCGTCGTGATCTATTTCAGCGCCTTCGGTGCGGGCACCTATTATTTACTGCGCCTGATGTCGAAGCCGCCAGAGCGGGGAGAGACGGAGCCGCCGAACGTGCCGCAACGCGCGGCGGGTATCACACCAGCGCCAGGCTTCATAGCGCCTTTGCCGGGGAAGGAATAACCATCATGGCCAGCATTGATCTGACTATCGTCTGGGCAGCGGTCATCGGCTTCGCGGTGATGGCCTATGTCGTGATGGACGGTTTCGACCTTGGCATCGGCATCCTATTTCCAACATTTGAGGTCGGTGACGAGCGTGATCAGGCGATGAACTCGATCGCACCGGTATGGGACGGTAATGAAACCTGGCTGGTCATGGGGGGAGGCGGACTGTTCGCTGCTTTCCCGCTCGCCTACGCGATCATTCTTCCGGCGACCTATCCGTTGATGATCGCGATGTTGCTCGGCCTGGTCTTTCGCGGTGTCGCCTTCGAGTTTCGCTGGCGCGATCCGCGTCATCGTCCGTTCTGGGATGTGGCCTTTTCCATCGGCTCGTTCGTTGCGGCATTGGCGCAGGGGATCACGCTCGGTGCGATCCTGCAGGGAATCCACGTCGAGAACGATGCCTATGCCGGCGGCTGGCTCGACTGGCTAAGCCCATTCAGCCTGTTGACAGGTATCGCCGTGGTCGTCGGTTATGCCTTGTTGGGCGCAACCTGGCTCATCTGGAAAACGGAAGGGTCGAGCCAAAGCCATGCGCGCCGCGTAGCCTTCTGGGTTGGTGCTGCAACGCTCATTGCCCTCGCGGCGGTGAGTGCGGCGACGCCGTTCCTGGCCTATGATTACTGGCGGCGTTGGTTCGCAATGCCCGGTGTGTTGCTGACCGCCCAGGTGCCATTACTCGTACTCATCTGCTCGGCAACGTTTTTCTGGAGCTTGCGGCGTGAATTCGAACGTGCGCCGTTCCTCATGGCCCTTGCGCTGTTTTTGCTGGGATTCATCGGTCTGGGGATCAGTATCTACCCCTATATCGTGCCGCGCGCGGTAACGATCTGGGATGCCGCCGCGCCGCGCGAGAGCCAGATCTTCATGCTTTTCGGAGCGCTTGTCATCATTCCCGTGATCCTCGTCTACACCGGTTGGGCCTATTGGGTGTTCCGAGGCAAGGCGGGCGTCCACGGCTATCACTGATGAGTCCCGTCGCCCCTCTTTGGAAGCGCCTTGCGTGGATGGCTGCCATCTGGGCGGCGAGCGTTGCCGCGCTTGGGCTGGTCGCAGGTGTGATCCGGTTATGTTTGCACGGTTAAGGCTATTCGATCTGGGTCAATGCAAAGGAGGTGCGCGATGATATCCGACTCGCATTTGCATCCACCCCCGTCCGCGCGGCTTGTCGTTTATGCAGCCCTCGCCGGCAATATTGCCGTTGCAGTGACCAAGCTTGCCGCAGCCATCATCACGGGCAGCGCGGCCATGTTCAGCGAAGCGGTGCATTCGATTGTCGATTCCGGCAATGAGGGATTGCTTCTTTATGGCTATCGCCGGGCCGCGCGGCGACCCGACATCTTTCATCCGCTGGGATTTGGTCGCGAGCTCTATTTCTGGAGCTTCATTGTCGCCCTCTTGCTGTTCGGGCTTGGTGCCGGCGTATCCTTGTATCAAGGGTGTCTCCACATCATGGCTCCCCAAGCCGTCGAGCATGTCATAGTGAGCTATGTCGTGTTGGGTCTTTCTTTCCTCTTCGAAAGCACGTCCTGGATCATCGCATGGCGCAATTTCGCGAGAGTGAGGGGAAAGCTCGGTTTCTGGACGGCGTTCCGGCGAAGCAAGGATCCACCCTCCTTCATGGTGTTGTTCGAGGATAGCGCGGCTCTCATAGGGATTACGATTGCCGCGGCGGGGATAGCGGCCGCTGAGGTGTTCGAGATGCCGGTTTTCGATGGCATTGCATCCATCCTGATCGGGCTTGTCCTTGCGGTTACAGCCCTTCTGCTGGCAATTGAAAGCAAGAGCCTGCTGATTGGCGAACGCGCATCGCCGGCACTTGTCGACGCAATCTGCCGGATCGCTCAGGAACAGCCGGGCGTCATCCACGCCAACAGCGCACTCACAGCGCAACTGGCGCCCAACCAGGCGGTGGTAGCCCTCAGCATAGAATTCGACAATGCGCTCGGTACCAAGCAGATCGAGGCCTGCGTGGCCGCGATCGAAAAACGGGTCCAAGCGACCCATCCCGATGTGGTCGCGCTCTTTGTGAAGCCGCAAACCCTGGGACAGTTCGAGAGCGCCAGAAAGAAGCGGTTCGGCGACTACCTGTTTCCCATCACACGATCGTAGCTTTGAATACACGGCTATGTGGCGGCGCAAAGCCGTCTTCATGGGGACGTGGCGCAGCTGCCATCGACATTCTGTCCAATTCCGATCAGACAGAATGTCCGCGTTCAATAAAGGCCGATCTTCAAGTCATTGATATAGCTATAATTTATGCATTGGCATGCCTGTTGCGTATAGCTCTGTTGCATTGTGGATGGCAGCGCCAGCAGGGCCGCAATGCCGTCGAAGCGTAAACAGACGAGGGGTCTACAGGCCGTCCTGCAGGGTGCACTCGAAAACACTTCAGTGATCAAAGGAAGGTTCCATGACGACTATCAATCGAACTTCCGCACTTTTAGAAGCATTCGCCGAAGCGCGTGCGAAATGGGGGTGGTTTGTTGCCCTCGGAATCGTCTTCATTGGTGCGGGCGTGATTGCGGTTGGCAATCTGCTTCTGGCGACGCTTGCGACGGTCTATTATGTTGGTGCGCTGATGGTCGTCGCCAGCATTATACAGATCGTCCAATCCTTTCGGGTCAAGAGCTGGGCCGGTTTCGTTTTGTGGCTTCTCAGCGGCGTTCTCTATGCCGCCGCGGGCATTACCACCTTTTTGAATCCGCTTCTGGCATCGTTCATTTTCACGCTGTTGCTGGTACTGCTTGCTGTCGCGGCAGGCGTTTCGCGCATATGCCTCGGTTTCCGGACAAGCTCCGAATCCGGCTGGGGATGGATCGTCGCGTCCGGCGTGGTGACAACAATCGCGGGATTGACCTTCCTGCTTGGTTGGCCAGTTAACAGTCTATGGCTGCTGGGATTGATTTTGTCCGTCGATCTGATTTTCCAGGGCTGCGCGTTCATTGCATTCGGTCTGCGTTTGAGAACGGCACACGAGGAGACCGTCTCAGCGTGAATGGTCGCCGGGATACAGGTGATATCGAGGAGCGAACCAATTCGTGGGAGAGATGAAATGACTGGAAAGACCAAACCGGAAGATGGACATCATCGGGCAGCCGAATCGGCCGCAACCGTTGAGCAAGCTGCAAAGAGCTCGCACGAGGCCGCGCGTAATCAATTTGGCGGAACCAATGCCGACCATGCCGCGACACATGATGGCCGCGCAGAGGCCTTCGCCAAGCTCGAGGCAGAGAATGCTGATTTGAAGGATCGTCTGCTTCGAGCCTTGGCGGAAGTCGAAAATGTGCGCCGTCGCGCCGACCGCGATCTGAACGATACACGACAATATGCTGTCGCGAAATTTGCCGGCGACATGCTGCGTGTGGCTGACAATATGGAGCGCGCCATCGCCAGCATTCCCGCCGAGGCGCTGAAGGATGAGGGGGCGTTCAAGACGCTGATTGAGGGTATCGAGCTCACGGAAAAGGAAATGCTGCGCTCTTTGGAAAAGCATGGCGTCAAGAAGCTCAATCCCATGGGAGAGCGCTTCGATCCCAATTTCCACGAGGCGCTGTTCGAGCTGCCCGATCCCTCCGTGCCGAACGGTACCGTCACCCAGGTTGTCGAGCCGGGATATGTCTTAGGGTCGCGCCCGCTGCGCCCGGCCAAGGTCGGTATCGCGCGCGGTGGCGTCCAGAGCCAGCCTGTCCCGAGGGGAGAAGGGGAACCGAAGGGTTGAACCCATAGGCATGTCATCGAAGCCGCTCGGGGTCGTGTCAATCCTGCGGAGCGTCAGTTGACGGCGAGGAAGAATCCGACGGAGCCACCGGCGATAGCTTGATCATCGTCTGTTGAGCCATTGCGCTATTTGCGATGACGATGTGGCGTTGATCGTCGGTTTTCAGAACCGTATAGCCCAGCGAGATGTTTTCGACTTCTCCGACCTCAAGCCCGGTCGGCGCCTGGATCTGAAGGCGATCGCCCTGTCGGAACGGTTTATAGAGAACGAGGCTTATTCCGGATACCAGATTGCCGAGCGTCGTCTGTGCCGCCAGTCCCAAGATAACCGACATCAGGCTGACGCCGGTCAGCAAAGCAGTGCCTAATCGATTGAGGGCCGGAACCAGGTGCGCGTAGAATGTGATCAACAACACCCAGATCATCAGGATCGAGAGGCGGCTGAGAAAGGAGATCGTGATCTGGTCGATGCGCTCGGATTTGTCATGTCGGAGCACCTCGATCATCAGTCGTCGAACCAGCCAGGAAAGGCATATCCCGACAAGGAAAAATAGCCCTGCGAGTAACGTTGCGCCCATCAGCTGGTTCGGGTCGATAAATCTGAGCATCGATTGGTTCTTCCAAGAAGTTGCTGGGCTATCACCACCCTGAAGCTTTGCTAAAAGTCCAGAACGGGAACTAGGGAGTTGGCAGGCAGCGCGGGGCCGCCAGCCGGCCGTCTGACCAGCATCTCGGCGCTTACCAGGGGAAGTTGGGCGGACGCCGATTGGCGTGGGATAATATCGGCGTGATTGCCGGTACGGCGCGCGTAAAGGAACATCTCGCGGGCGTCCGCGATCGCCACGGGCGCAGCCAGCGGCAATTCCCGCCAGTCAAGCGCGGTGTCAAATCCCCGACCCGACAGGGCGCAAAGCAGTGGCGCGAGGAACAGTCGGGCAACGGTCATCGCCGCAGACGGATTGCCTGGCAGTCCAAGCACATGCTTTCCGTAGAGTCGGCCATACCAGACCGGTTTCCCGGGCTTCATCGCCACGCCGGCGAATTTCAGCTCAAGCCCGAGCATCTTCAAGGCAGGCCGGGCCAGATCTCGATCTCCATGGGAAGCGCCGCCGGCAATAACAAGGACGTCGGTGTCAACGCACGCTAAAGCGACGGCCGTGCGGATGGCCTCGGCGTCGTCCGAGAGGAGGGCTGCCCCAGCTGTGTCCGCACCCCATTGTTTTGCCATCAGCTGGAGCGGCAATGTCAGACTGTCGGGTATACGTCGATCGGTTGAAGCCGCCGCTCCCGCAGGGGCAAGCTCGTCACCGCTGGTAATGACGCGCAGCCTCGGCCGCTTGTAGACATGCATGGTCGGCTGATCGGATGCGGCGGCGACCAGCAATCTTGGCGGATCAAGTTGCGTGCCCGGATCGAGAAGAACTTGCCCTGCATGGAAGCCGGATCCCTTCAGCCGAACGTGGAGTGCTGTGGGCACGGGGCCAACGATGCGGATAATTCCATCCCGTTCTCCGGTCAGCTCGAAGGGGATAACGCGATCCTTGCACCGCGGCATGGGCGCACCCGTCATGATCCGCACCGTCGTCTCGGGGCCAAGCGCAGGAGGTGCGGCATCGCCGGGATAGCTTGCGCCAACGAGGCGGAAATCTCGCCTGTTCGCCTGCACCGCACGGTCTTCTACGGCGAAGCCATCCATCGCAGCGACATCCTCGCGCGGCGAGTCGACGCGTGCTCTTACTGCTTCCGCCAGTACCCGAAAGCCGGCATCCCCGATCGGGATCTCCTGTGATGCCAGTGGCTCTGCTTGCGAGCGCAAGATGGCATGCGCCTCGTCGAGCGTATGTGGTGCGGCGCACGGTATTTCCATTACTGGCATTCCCGCATGGTAGCGAGTGTCGTCTCGCTGCAATTCGATTTTGACATCTGATCCAACATCCTGCTGCCTCTCATGGTCACCAGCATCTCCGCAGCAACAAGCGTGCCATTCCGTTACGCTAGCAACATCAATGGCTTAGGTAATATTTTCCTTCGTTTTCAGACATTTTGTCCAAATGTCGGGAGAAGTTGTCCTCGGCGCTTCTGAAAGAGCGCGCGTGTCCCGTCTCATCTGACATGAGCATGCCTTCGCCGACCATCGCTACCGTCTTTGCGTCCCCCAAATTCGGTACGGACAATTTGTCTGGCTCTGCAAGGACATCTTGTCCTTCGTCCCCATTCTTCCCTTCCTAACCCATTGAAATTGTTATTTTCGTAAACTGGCACGTCTGTTGCTGTCTTTTATGGGTGGGGAATATCGACGTGTTATGCGCGCAGGGGAGAAACGGGCTGGCATGCGAATGCGCCGGGCAAGACGAGATGGTTCGATTGCAGAATCCAAGGCGGGGGAACCTTGTCGCGATCGATTTGTTTTTAGGGATCTTCCCCGAAGAGTGGGCCGGTTCCGACATGGCGAACAGCCCAAGGAGAACATCGGGCGGCGGAGATGCGGCAAGAAGCTCCGTAGATCTTAGAGTTCCGGCTATCGCCGCGCCAATGAGCCGAACAGACACGGAATAGACCATAAATCTAAATTCAAAGAGGAGAAATGTGGTGGTCAAAGTCATCGGAATCGATTTGGGAACGACCAATTCTTGCGTAGCCGTCATGGAGGGCAAGAATACGCGGATTATCGAAAATTCCGAAGGCGCGCGTACGACGCCTTCGATTGTTGCGTTTACAAGTGACGGTGAGCGCCTGGTTGGGCAGCCGGCCCGACGGCAGGCGGTGACCAATCCCACCAACACAATCTTTGCCGTGAAGCGTTTGATCGGTCGCCGTTACGACGATCCGACCGTCGAAAAGGACAAGGGACTGGTTCCCTACAAAATCGTCAAGGCCGGGAACGGCGACGCCTGGGTCGAGGCCGAGGGCAAGACCTACTCGCCGTCGCAAATATCGGCTTTCATCCTACAGAAGATGAAGGAAACGGCGGAAGCCAATCTTGGTGAGAAGGTGAGCCAGGCGGTCATCACCGTGCCGGCCTATTTCAACGACGCGCAGCGTCAGGCTACGAAGGACGCCGGTAAGATCGCCGGTCTGGAAGTCCTGCGCATCATCAACGAGCCGACAGCGGCAGCGCTTGCCTACGGGCTTGAGAAGAAGAAGCAGGCCAAGATCGCGGTGTACGATCTCGGCGGCGGCACCTTCGACGTTTCCATTCTCGATATCGGCGACGGCGTCTTCGAGGTGAAGGCGACCAACGGCGATACGTTCCTGGGCGGTGAAGATTTCGACATGCGCCTTGTCAATTATCTGGCGGATGAATTCCAGCGCGAGCAAGGGATAGATCTGAGAAAGGACAAGCTTGCTCTGCAGCGTCTGAAGGAAGCTGCGGAAAAAGCCAAGATCGAGCTTTCCACATCCACACAGACCGAAGTCAATCTGCCGTTCATTACGGCGGACGCTACCGGCCCGAAACATCTCCAGGTCAAGATCACGCGGGCGAAGTTTGAGTCACTGGTTGAAGATCTCGTGCAGAGGACTATCGAGCCCTGTCTCAGCGCCCTTAAGGACGCGGGCCTGACAGCCAACGAGATCAGCGAGGTGGTGCTGGTCGGCGGTATGACCAGAATGCCGAAGATCCAGGAAATCGTGCAGAAGATTTTCGGCAAGGAGCCGCATAAGGGTGTCAACCCGGACGAAGTGGTTGCGGTCGGTGCAGCTATCCAGGCGGGCGTGCTGCAAGGCGATGTCAAGGATGTCCTGCTTCTCGACGTTACCCCATTGTCGCTCGGCCTTGAAACATTAGGTGGCGTCTTCACCCGCCTCATTGAGCGCAACACCACTGTGCCGGCCAAAAAGAGCCAGGTGTTCTCGACTGCCGAGGACAACCAGAACGCCGTCACGATCCGCGTTTTTCAGGGCGAGCGTGAAATGGCCGCCGACAACAAGATGCTCGGGCAGTTTGACCTGATGGGCATTCCGGCGGCACCACGCGGCGTGCCGCAAATCGAAGTGACCTTCGATATCGACGCCAACGGCATCGTCAATGTCTCGGCGAAGGACAAGGGCACGGGCAAGGAGCAGCGCATCCAGATTCAAGCCTCGGGCGGCCTGTCGGAGGCCGACATCGAAAGAATGGTCAAGGACGCGGAAGCGCATGCCGTCGAAGACAAGAAGCGCAAGGAAGCCGTGGAGGCAAAGAATTCTGCGGAAGCACTGCTGCATGCGACCGAGAAGGGCGTGGCGGAACATGGTGGAAATCTGTCGGAGGCCGATCGCCGCGCGATCGAAAATGCGATGGCGGACCTGCGCGAAGCGGTGAAAGGCGACGACGCATCCGCGATCAGTGCAAAAGCGAGCGCCCTGCAACAGCAGTCAACGAAACTGGCGGAGGCGGCTCAAGCGGGGACGCAGAGCCCGTCCGATACCAGCGCGTCTCAGGCTGCCAATGACGATGTCGTCGATGCCGAATTCACCGAGGTGGAAGACGACGACAAAAAGACCTCACCGTAGCGGGTCTTGTGCGGCGGGGTTGGTGCTCAACCCGGCCAAATCGAGTGCAGTGGCCGGGATACCCCGGCCACCCGTATCCGGCCGGTGTGCATGTTTCGTGATCAATAAGATTCTTCCGGAGTAAGTTGTGAAAAATCCTTACGAGGTTCTCGGTGTTGCCCCGACGGCGTCTGCGGCCGAGATGCAAAGCGCGTACCGCAAGCTTGCGAAGAAGCTGCATCCGGATCTCAATCCCGGCGACAAGACGGCTGAGGAAAAATTCAAGGAGGTCGCGGGTGCCTATGAC
The DNA here is from genome assembly GCF_000696095.1 of Rhizobium rhizogenes NBRC 13257. Lineage (GTDB taxonomy): Bacteria > Pseudomonadota > Alphaproteobacteria > Rhizobiales > Rhizobiaceae > Rhizobium > Rhizobium rhizogenes. The sequence continues at coordinate 91,153 of NZ_BAYX01000006.1, forward strand.
TTGCTCGGCGATGCCGAGAAACGGAAACGTTTCGATAGCGGTGAAATTGACGCTTCGGGCGCCGAGCGGCCGCAACATCCATATTATCGGGATTTCGCCGGCGCGGATCAGGGCCATCCCTATTCGGATACCGCCGGATTTGCTGACTTCATGGATGCGGACGATGCCTTTGCCGAGCTTCTGCGGCGCGGCCAGAGAGGGCGTGCGAACCGGCGCGGGCAGGATATGCACTTCCGTCTGCCGATCGATTTCGTGGAATCGATCGTGGGCGCCAACAAGCGCCTGACATTGCCGGACGGTGGCACGCTCGACGTGAAGATCCCGCCGGGTTTGGTGGACGGACAGGTCCTCCGTCTCAAGGGCAAGGGGGCACCTGGTGCCGGCAAGGGCACTCCCGGGGATGCCCTGATCGAGGTTGAGGTTCTGCCTGACCGGCGCTTCACCCGCGAGGGTGACGACATCTCCCTGGAGTTGCCGATCTCGCTGTCCGAAGCGGTCCTTGGCGGGCGTATCCGCGTTCCCACCCCGACCGGGGATGTCACGATGTTGGTGCCAAAGGGGTCGAACACGGGGACGACCTTGCGCCTGAAAGGCAAGGGTGCGCCTCATCGTGGCGGCGGCCAAGGCGATCAGTTTGTCAGGTTGAAGGTGGTTCTGCCGAAATCCCCGGATCCCGAACTCGAGGCGTTCGTGGCGAACTGGAGCGCCGGGAAAGATTTCAATCCGCGCGAAGATAGGACATCATGATGAACAAGCAGGAGTTTCTAACCTCTTCAGGCCTTCAGGTTCAGACTCTGGAATTCTGGCTCGAGCAGCGCTGGATCATCCCGAAGAAGCAGGCGACCGGTGGGATCGGGTTCTCCGACATCGATATCGCGCGTGCCCGTTTCATCCGAGAGCTACAGGAGAATCTCGGAGCGAATGACGAGGGCATCGACGTCATCCTGCATCTGATGGATCAGCTCCACGGAATGCGTCGGGCGCTCGCGCAGTTGCGCCAGGATATGCAGGAACGCTCGGTTTAGCGATGCCGTCGCCTGGTTGGCAGTCAACGTGCAATTTTGCCTCGGCTTATTTGTCGCTCTGCGGAAAGTTGCGGCGTTGATGTAATCTATCGTTGCGTAAATCGTCATGCTAGCCCGTCAGTTGGCTGATGTCGGAGGGAAGTTGAATGGCACAGGATCGAACCAATGATAGTGCCGAGCCTGTCACAGACCCGGAGTTTGGGCCGTGGCTGGCCCAGGCATCGATCCTGATCGTTGACGACGAGCCCGGCATACGCAATTTCCTGGTCAAGATTCTTCTGCCACGCTGCAAGCTGATTGAGGTGGCCGCAGACACGAAAGAGGCGTCGCGCAAGCTCGACGAGCAGAATTTCGATGTCGTCATTCTCGACAATATCATGCCGGGTCAAAATGGTCTCGATTGGCTTGCCGAACAACGCACCATCGGCTTCTTCGCCGATGTCATCCTGATGACCGCATATGCCGATCTGGATACCGCGATTGGAGCCCTGCGCGCCGGTGTCGTCGATTTCATTCTAAAGCCGTTCCGCTCGAACCAGTTGCTGAACGCCGTGGCGCGCTGTCTCGACCGGATGCGGTTGCAGCGCGAGAATGAGGTTCTGCGCCAGGAGCTGAAATCGCCATCGCATCAGATCTTTCTGCGCAACAAGCTGCTTGGCGAATCCAAGGCGATCCAGCACGTCCGCGAGACCATCGCACGCGTTGCGCCCTTACCGACCTCGGTCCTCCTGACCGGCAAGTCCGGAACGGGGAAGGAGGTCGCCGCCCGTTCGCTTCACTCTCTTTCCAACCGATCCGACAAGCTTTTCGTGCCGATCAATTGCGGTGCTATCCCTGCCGATATGATCGAAAGCGAATTGTTCGGTCATCTGAAGGGGGCTTTCACCGGCGCGGGGAGAGCTCGCGAAGGCCTGTTCATGCACGCGCATGGCGGCACCGTGTTTCTCGACGAAATCGGCGAGCTTCCCTATGCGCTGCAGACGAAGCTACTCCGTGTGCTGGAGGATCGCCGCGTGCGGCCCGTCGGCTCGGAACGCGAGGTTCCCTTTGATGCACGTTTCGTCTTTGCCACCAATGCCGATCTTCCAAAGCGCGTCGAGGCCGGCGCCTTCCGCGCCGATCTTTATTTTCGCATCAACGTGATGCAGATTCATCTGCCGCCGTTGAAGGATCGCGGCGATGATGTGGCGGAGCTCGCGACGCTTTTCATGCGTGAATTTGCCCAGCAGCTTGGCATGCCTCCGATCGCGATCGATGACAGGGTCCGTGCCTCGCTCGCGCGCTATGATTGGCCGGGGAATATCCGGGAATTGCGGAATCTGATCGAGAGAACGGTGATCCTCGGCGGCTTTCCGGAAGACATCGAGAGGGTCGCCGATGACGATGATGGCCATAGTGGGGGGCACAGCCTCGCGGAGATCGAGCGGCGGCATATTCTGTCCGTCCTGCGCGAGGTCGGCGGCGACCGCGAAGAAGCGGCTCGCCGGCTGGGTATCTCGCGCAAGACCGTCGACCGCAAATGCGTAAGTTGGCATGTTTAAACGCGTGCCCGGCATGATGATCGGGAAAAGATCCGTGCGCCACCGCCTGCTGGCGATCGCGCTTGTGCCGATGCTCGTCATCCTGCCGCTGCTGCTTGGCATCAGCATTTACCGCTGGAATAGCCGGTTCGATGCCATGACCGTCTCCAAGGTCAATGATGACCTGACGATCGCGCATCAATATTTGGGCCGGATCCTCGAGAATACGGAGGGCCAGCTTTTTGCCGTGAGTGAATCGGCCCGGTTTCAGGAGCTGCTTCAGAAAGGCAATGGCTTAAACGGCAATTTTTCGGCCTTTCTCAAGGGAACTGCACAGGGACGCAGGTTCGATTTCCTCTATGTTGTCAGCGACGACGGACATATCATCGTCAGCGGATACCCGATGAGTTCCCCGCCCATCCGCTGGAATTGGCCGGCCATTGGCTCGGCCCTTGAGGGCCGCTCTAAGACGAGTATCGATGTCTTTGGACAGGCCGAACTTGCTGCGATATCGCCGGAACTCGCGCAACGGGCACGCATTGAGATTGTTCCGACCGTTGGAAGTGCTGCGACCAACCTGACCGAGGAAACACGCGGTCTGGTCCTCCAGTCGGCAATCGCCTTGATACTACCCGACGGTCGGCGCGCAGCCCTGGTCGGTGGTATCCTTTTGAATCAAAACCTCGCCTTCGTCGATACGATCAACGACCTCATCTATCACGGCTCGGGTCTGCCCGAAGGCAGCCACGGCACGGTCACCTTGTTCCTCGATGATGTCCGTATCAGTACCAATGTGCATTTGTTCGAGGGCCGTCGGGCCATTGGCACGCGCGTCTCGGCTGAGGTTCGCAACGCCGTGCTTGACCAGGGACGAACGTGGCTCGATAGCGCCTTCGTCGTCAATGGCTGGTATATCTCAGGCTATGAGCCGATCCTTGACAGCTACAATCGCCGGGTCGGCATGCTCTATGCGGGGTTTCTCGAAAAGCCGATTACTCAGGCAAAATACGAGACATTGCTAACGATCGTAGCCGCATTCCTCATCGCTGTTGCTGCGACCGTTCCGCTGTTCCTGATATGGGCCCGCAGCATCTTCAAGCCCCTTGAGCGCATGACCGGCACCATCGCCCGTGTGGAGGGCGGCGATCTCTCCGCGCGAACTGGTCCCGTCGAGAATAGGGACGAGATCGGCCAGGTGGCGTTGCATCTGGACCATTTGCTCGACCTCACTCAACAGCGCGACGCCGAGCTGCGTCAATTGAACGAGGAACTCAATCAGCGGGTCGAGCAACGGGCGCTTGAACTGCACGACGCGACACGGCAATTGGAGACGACGACCAAGCAACTCGTGATGTCCGAGAAGCTGGCGGTGATTGGGGAGATCACGGCGGGGGTCGCTCACGAGATCAACAATCCGATTGCGGTCATGCAAGGCAATCTCGAAGTGATCCGCGAGGTGATGGGATCCGATGCCGACAATGCCAGTACGGAGTTTCGCCTTATCGGTCAACAGATGCATCGTATCTCGGAGATCGTCACCAAGCTTCTCCAATTCGCCAAACCACAGGAATATTCCGGCTATTCCGAACACTATGCCGCAGCCGGCATCGTCTCCGACACATTGCCGCTCGTCCAGCATCTGCTCAAGAAGACGACGATCGCACTTGAAAGGGAAGATCGTGCCTTGCGGCCGATCATGATGAGCCGAACCGAATTGCAGCAGGTTCTGGTCAATCTGATCGTCAACGCCATACATGCCATGCCGAATGGCGGGCGGCTGACCTTGCGAACGATTGACTCCGACATGGACGGGCAGGCGGGAGTTGCCATTCAGGTCGAGGATACGGGCATGGGCATGGCGCCGGACGTGATTCAGAAAATCTTCGATCCGTTTTTTACCACCAAGACCCGGGAAGGCACGGGGCTTGGCCTTTCGGTCAGCCAGATGCTGATGGCGCGACAGGGCGGCAAGATCGCAGTCAGGAGCGAGCCCGGCAAAGGCACGACGTTCACCGTCTGGATGCCGGAAGCACATTGACGCTCTCAGGCTCGCACGGACATTTTGTCTTGCATTCTCCCGACATATTGTCCGCCTTTGATAGCTGCCTGATCATATCTCGTTGATTTCATTGCCCGCTCGAACTGGCACGCTCGTTGCTCAAAGACTCTCTGAAGCAGGAGCGATGGCATGCGTCCGGAGGAGGTGGCTCAATGAACGCGGAAAAATATACAGATCGTGCAAGAGGCTTCATCCAATCCGCGCAGTCGCTTGCCACGCGAGAGGGAAACCAGCAATTTACACCTCTCCATATTCTGAAAGTTCTGCTTGATGACAGCGAGGGTCTTGCCGGTGGCCTGATCGACCGCTCGGGCGGCAATTCGCGTGCGATCCTCAGCTCGACCGAAGACGCCTTGGCAAAATTGCCGAAGGTGACGGGTGCGGGGGCCGGACAAGTCTATCTCGCGCCCGAAACCGCGCGCCTCTTTACGGCCGCGGAACAGGCAGCGGAAAAAGCAGGCGATAGCTTCGTGACGGTGGAACGGCTGTTGCAGGCGCTTGTCGCCGACAAGCACGGCGAAGCCGGAAAACTTCTCGCACAGGGAGGCGTTAATCCGCAACAGCTCAACGCGGCCATCAACGCCTTGCGCAAGGGTCGCACCGCCGATAGTGCCTCGGCTGAAAACGCTTATGACGCGCTGAAGAAATATGCTCGCGATCTGACGCAGGCGGCGCGGGACGGCAAGCTCGATCCCGTCATCGGACGCGACGAGGAAATCCGCCGCACGATCCAGGTCCTTTCGCGGCGCACCAAGAACAATCCGGTGCTGATCGGCGAGCCAGGTGTCGGCAAGACTGCCATCGTCGAAGGGCTGGCATTGCGGATCGTCAACGGCGACGTACCGGAAAGCCTGAAGGACAAGCAGCTGCTCGCGCTCGATCTCGGTGCGCTGATCGCCGGCGCGAAATATCGCGGAGAATTTGAGGAACGTCTGAAAGCCGTGCTGCAGGAAGTTACCTCCGCTGCGGGCGGGATTATCCTGTTCATCGATGAGATGCATACGCTGATCGGCGCCGGAAAAACCGACGGCGCAATGGATGCGTCCAATCTGCTGAAGCCGGCCCTGGCGCGGGGCGAGCTGCATTGCGTCGGGGCCACCACGCTCGACGAATACCGCAAGCATGTCGAGAAGGATCCGGCGCTTGCGCGGCGGTTCCAGCCGGTGTTCGTGCCGGAGCCGACGGTCGAGGATACGATCTCGATCCTGCGCGGGCTGAAGGAGAAATACGAACTCCATCACGGGGTCCGGATCGCCGATTCCGCCTTGGTGGCGGCTGCGACGCTGTCAAACCGCTACATCACGGACCGCTTCCTCCCCGACAAGGCCATCGACCTGATGGACGAGGCCGCGGCCCGGTTGAAGATGCAGGTCGATTCCAAGCCGGAGGAGCTGGACTCTCTCGACCGTGAGATCATACGGCGCAAGATCGAGCAGGAGGCGCTCAAGAAGGAAGCGGATGCCGGTTCCAAGAGCCGGCTGAAGACGCTCGGCGAGGAATTGACCAGGCTGGAAAAGGCGTCGGCCGATTTGACCTCGAAATGGCAGTCGGAGAAGGGCAAGCTCTCCGACGCCCAGAAGATGAGGAGCGAGCTGGAACAGTTTCGCACCGAACTCGCCAATGCCCAGCGCTCCGGTGAATATCAGCGGGCTGGCGAGCTTGCCTACAGCACGATCCCGGAGCTTGAGAAGAAACTCGCCGCCGTCGAAGCCAGCGAGAATTCCTCGATCACCGAAACGGTGACGGCCGACAATATCGCGCAGGTGGTGTCGCGCTGGACAGGCGTGCCGGTCGACAAGATGCTCGAGGGCGAGAAGGATAAGCTTCTTCATATGGAAGAGATGCTTGGCAAGCGCGTCGTCGGCCAGGCGCAGGCCGTGCGCGCTGTGTCGACTGCCGTCCGGCGCGCCCGTGCCGGGCTGCAGGACCCCAGCCGCCCGATCGGCTCGTTCATGTTTCTGGGTCCCACTGGCGTCGGTAAGACCGAGCTTGCAAAGGCGCTGGCGGAGTTCATGTTCGATGATGAAACGGCGATGGTGCGTATCGACATGTCGGAGTTCATGGAGAAGCATTCCGTCGCGCGGTTGATCGGCGCTCCTCCGGGATATGTCGGCTATGACGAGGGTGGTGTGCTGACCGAAGCCGTGCGGCGGCGGCCCTATCAGGTCGTGCTCTTCGATGAGATCGAAAAGGCGCATCCGGACGTGTTCAACGTCCTGCTGCAGGTTCTCGACGACGGCCGCCTGACCGACGGTCAAGGTCGCACAGTCGACTTCCGCAACACGCTAATCATCATGACCTCGAACATCGGCGCGGAATATCTCGTAAACCAGCCGGAAGGCGAAAAGACAAGCATGGTGCGCGGTGAGGTCATGACGATGGTGCGCGCGCATTTCCGTCCGGAGTTTCTCAACCGCATCGACGCCATCATCCTGTTTCACCGGTTGCAGAAGAGTGAAATGGGGCAGATCGTCGAAATTCAGTTCGCGCGATTGCGGAAAATCTTGGATGATCGCAAGATCGAGCTTACGCTCGATGCGAAGGGGAGGACCTGGCTTGCCGACAAAGGGTGGGATCCTGCCTATGGCGCCCGTCCGTTGAAGCGCGTGATCCAGCGCTACGTACAGGACCCGCTGGCGGAAATGATCCTTGCGGGCGATGTGCGTGACGGTTCAACGGTGAAGCTCTCCGCGGGCAAGGACGGCCTCACATTCAATGGAAAGAAGCCGGTGATGGTGGAGGAAGACGATTTTGACCTCGTCTGAACCGACTGTCCAACAACCCGTTTCAGTCGTGGTGTCGAGGACGAATTTGACCCGATCGCCGTACGACCATTGGCAACGTTTTATCGAGGCAACAGCTGAACGAAGGAGAAAGCTGCAATGACGGACAAGATCAAGGAAAATATGGAAGTCATCGGTGCCGATGGCGTGCACGTCGGAACGGTGGATCGCCTGGAGGGCGACCGTATCAAGCTCAAGAAGAGCGACAGTTTCGGGCGCCATGAGGGACATTATCACTACATTGAGATCGGTTTCGTCGCGGGCGTCGAGGGGGACAAGGTTCGTCTCTCCGCGAATGCCGACATTGCCGTGACCCTGGAAGAAGAACAATCCGGGCGGCCGGTCAACTTGTGATGAACGCCTTGAGGCAGCCGGTCAGGCTGCCTCAATCACTCTGGTCTTTGTAAGGCTGGGTGTCCCAGCGTCAACTTCGTCTTCAACCTGGGAAAGTTGCAGCGATGCCAGAATATGATCTCTACATCAACGTCAAGAAACCCGGCATGGGCCTTTATGTGCACACCGGCGCGGCTCTCCCCGATTTCGCGGATCCGAAAGACTGGGTCTTCGATGGTACCGCGGCACAGGATCTGTTGCCGCCGAGCGTCGTGGAAGGTGTCGAAGCGGATGGGCATGCCTTTCGCGACATGGATTGATGGCGTCGAGAGCCGACGGATGAGCAGGCCGCATTCTCAACAAAGGACAACAAACGGATCGCCAATGGACGCAAATTCTCCCACTGCCATTTCTCAGCCGGTTGTCGCAAAGCTGACGCGGGCAGCGATATTTCTCGTCGTGACAGTCAATTCCGGCTCGCAGCATGATGCGACCGTTCGCGCCTTGTGCGGCGATCTGTCCGGACTGCTGCGTGCCGTCGGGTTCCGTGACCTCGAGGGCCGGCTGTCCTGCGTCATGGGGTTCGGCTCCGACGCATGGGACCGACTTTTCGGAACGCCAAGGCCGATGGATCTGCATCCGTTCCGCGAGATCCGCGGTCGGCATCATGCCGTCTCGACACCCGGCGATATCCTCTTTCACATCCGTTCAACCCGCATGGATCTCTGTTTTGAACTGGCAGCACAGATCATGTCGCGGCTCAGCGGCGCGGTCTCTGTGATGGATGAGGTGCATGGCTTCAACTATTTCGACGATCGCGACTTGATCGGCTTCGTCGATGGCACCGAGAACCCGGTGGATCAGGACGCGGTCAAGGCGACGATCATCGGCGAGGAGGACCTTCCCTTTGCTGGCGGCAGCTATGTCGTCGTGCAGAAGTATCTGCACGATCTGACGGGGTGGAACGAAGTACCCGTCGCCGAGCAGGAAAAAATCGTCGGGCGCATGAAACTCTCCGACATCGAACTGGATGATGCCGTCAAGCCAAGCTACGCGCACAACGCCCTGACGACCATCATCGAGGACGGCGAGCAGCTGGAAATCGTGCGTGACAACATGCCGTTCGGCGAGGTCGGGAAGGGGGAGTTCGGTACCTATTTCATCGGCTATGCCCGCTCGCCACGCAGGATCGAGCAGATGCTCGAGAACATGTTCATCGGTCGGCCGCCTGGAAATTACGATCGGCTGCTCGACTTCAGCCGCGTGGTGACCGGAACGCTGTTCTTCGTGCCCACCGCGACGTTCCTGGATGATGTTGTGGCTGGTGATGCGGCCCCATCGGTTATTGCCCCGAGTTCGAAAGAGCCCGAGGCGGCGGAGAGAGTTCAGTCGCGATCGTCCCCAGGCGACGGCTCGCTCGGTATTGGTTCTTTAAAAAATGAGGCAGGTTATGAATAATCTTCATCGGCAATTAGCCCCCATCTCCGACAGTGCTTGGGCACAAATCGAAGAAGAGGCGTCTCGCACGCTCAAGCGCCATTTGGCGGCGCGTCGGGTCGTGGATGTGCAGGACCCTGGAGGTGTCGAACTGTCGGCGGTCGGCACCGGCCATCTCAAACCTATCCCGGGACCTGGCGATGGGGTTCAGACTGCGCTTCGCGAAGTGAAGACACTTGTCGAGCTGCGCGTTCCGTTCAAGCTGACGCGCCAGGCGATCGACGATGTGGAGCGCGGCGCGGAAGATTCAGACTGGTCGCCTGTCAAGGATGCGGCGCGCAAGATCGCCTTCGCCGAAGATCGCTCTGTCTTCGATGGATATGCCGCGGCGGGGATTCAGGGCATTCGCGAGGGCAGCAGCAATCCGATATTGCCCTTGCCTTCCAATGTGAGGGGATATCCGGATGCGGTCGCCAAGGCTGTAAGCCAGTTGCGATTGGCCGGTGTCAATGGCCCCTATGCGCTTGTGCTGGGCACAGAAGCATACACCGCAGCCAGTGGCGGCAGCGACGACGGTTATCCGGTCTTCCATCATATCGAGCGTGTCGTCGACGGAGGGATCATCTGGGCGCCTGCTAACGAAGGAGGATTCGTACTCACAACTCGCGGCGGCGATTTTGAGCTGGATATCGGCCAGGATATCTCCATCGGTTACCTAAGCCATTCCAGCACTGTCGTGGAACTGTACCTTCAGGAGACCTTCACCTTCCGGATGCTGACCGCTGAGGCGGCTGTCGTGCTCGCGCCTTCGGAAACGTGATCGTGAAAGCGATACGGCTGTTGAATTCCGCCGTTATTTGACCCGTCTTTCCACTTGGCGCTGACTCTGCTAGGCGGAGACAGGCCCATGAAGGGCTTCACTATTTTGAACTAATTGTGGACTATCGTGAAATGGCAAACGAGGTGAGTTTCGTATGGAATTCAACATCCCGCGCACAGGTCTCATAACTGCGGTGGTAATCCCCCGTTTCTAACGGGGGATTACAATGAGAGGGAGAACCAGGCTCGGCTTCTCGTCGAAAGTAGTTGCAGATTGGTGATGAACTCGCCATATAATTGAAATATGGGCGGCCGGAAGTCAGTGTGGCAAAGTGGATACACTTGTCGCTGGCTAAGCAGAAAGCCGTAATTTCCTAAAAATAGTCCGTAATTTTCTAAAATACCGCTGTCACGAATGGAGCGATGCTGGCCATCGTAACCATTCGGTGCGCTATGGACACTCAATTCTCAGGTTTTGAAATCTTTGCTCCGAAAGTCGAGGTAGCCCGGACTGCCTTGCAACGGCAATACGCCGACCGCCTACCTGCGCTGAACTTGATCATTTATTTGCCTGCCTTGCCTATGGGTTGACCTCCCCGGCCTATGCCGAACGGGAACCGGCCCTTCATTTCGATATCTGCCGCGCTCTGGTTGCGGAATGGAGTTGTTTGTCCGGTTTCCAGCATGCTGGCAAAGCCAGGACCAAACAGGATCAGATCTGACAGGACTTCTATCGCGTGATGGATTTCGCCGCCGGCATCGAATGTGCCCGAGGCATCGATCACCCGTGACTTGAGTGTAGTGCCATACAGCTAACCCTTACGAATTCGGCGATGCCGATGCTTCAATCGATCGGGAGAGTCCGCATGAACACTGACAAGATTATTATCTTTGACACCACATTGCGTGACGGCGAGCAAAGCCCCGGGATCAACCTTGACGCCAGTGAAAAGGTCGAGATCGCGCTCATGCTTGAAGGGTTGAAGGTCGACGTAATCGAGGCCGGCTTTGCCGTCTCCAGTCCCGGCGAGTTCGACGCGATCAAAGCCGTGGCGCGCGTCGTCAAGGACAGTACGATTTGCAGCCTGAGCCGCGCGGTCGAGCGCGATATCGACCTGACGGCGGAAGCTGTTTCCGGTGCGGCGTCGTCCCGCATCCATATCGTGCTGGCGACCTCACCTATTCACATGAAATACAAGTTGCAGATGACACCGGAAAACGTGCTCGAACATGCCGTTCGCGCGGTGCTCCACGCGCGGCGCTATTCTGAGGATATCGAGTTTTCCTGCGAGGACGCGAGCCGGTCGGAACCGGAGTTTCTCGCGCGCTTTGTGGAACAGGTGATCAAAGCCGGTGCGACCACGGTCAGCCTGCCGGACACGGTCGGCTACGCGACGCCGCACGAATATAGCAAGCTGTTCACCTATTTGCGTAATGTCGTGCCGAATGCTGACAAGGCCGTGTTCTCCGCGCATTGTCACAATGATCTGGGTATGGCTGTTTCCAACTCGCTTGAAGCGACCCGGCAGGGCGCGCGCCAGATCGAATGTACGATCAACGGCATCGGCGAGCGCGCTGGTAACGCGTCGCTGGAAGAGATCGTCATGGCGCTGCATACACGCGAGGATTTCTTCCGATGTCAGACGTCGATCGAAACTCGCCGGTTGACCGCTGCATCCCGGCTCGTCTCGGAGATCACGGGCTTCGTTGTGCAGCCGAACAAAGCGATCGTCGGTAAGAACGCCTTTTCGCACCAATCCGGCATTCACCAGGATGGCATGCTGAAGAACCCGTTGACCTACCAGATCATGACGGCCGCGGAGGTCGGCGCCGACGAGTATCGGCTGGTGCTCGGAAAGAATTCGGGCCGCAACGGTTTTCGCATGTGCATGCGCGCTCTGGGCGTCGAGTTCGGCTCGGATGCTGATCTTGATCTCGCTTTCTCCCGCTTCAAGGATATCGCCGATCATAAGGCATCGCTTTGTGATGAAGATCTTCTGGCGACGGTTGCGGGTATGGAGGCGCTCTCCAGGGAAAAAAGCATCGCATAATGCTGCTTCCAGAACATGGCATCGGGAATGGCTGTGTGTCGGAACCGTGTTTGCTTCGGATCCGGGGAAGCGGGCGTCAATGTTGCGCAGAATTGAGGAACAGGGGTCATAGCGGAGAGGCGAGCAAATGACGGTGAATCTTCCGGTCGAAACGACAAGCGATGTTCGGGCCATCAAGCTGAAAACAGGATATGAATTCCTGATCGACACCCTCAGGACCTGGCATGTGCATCACTATGCCGGCGTTACGGGGGGAGGGGTCATCCATTTGCTCAAACATCTCGAGCCGATGCGTATCCCCGACGACGGTGCCGAAACCCCGGTTTTCTTCAATATCGGAGAATATGTCGCCGGCTTCATTCCCCTTGGATACTATCTCGCAAGCGGGAAGATCAGCGCGGCTATTGCAACGACGGGAGCCGCAACGCGGTTGCTGACCTGCGGCCTGAGTGACGCGAAGCTGCACAATATTCCCGCAATCTACCTCATTCCCCTCAGTCCAGCAGATACGCGACATCGCGCACCGCTGCAGGACACGAGCCCGGAGGGGGCCGGCGTTGTGGCTCAGTTGAAGGCCGAGCTGCCGTCCGGCACGTTCGTCCTGGACGACCCAGACCGTATCGAAGAACAACTTGAGCAGGCGCGCAGGCATCTCGATCAGGGCTCGCCGATCGCACTCCTGATGCCGCCGGAAGCACTCGGACAGATGGTGCCTGAGCCGGTCTATGAGCTCCGGCATGGCAATTATGCCAATAAGCCTGATGACATCGACCAAGCGTCTCTTACCTATTTTCTGGCCGAGTTCCCGCGGCAATCGGCCGGGCGTCGGGTGATCGTGCTCGCCGGGGAAGAGGCGGCCATGTATCCAAACATGCCTGTCCTCACCACACGTTTGTGCAAAGCATTACAGGCACCGATCGTCTGGAGCATAAACGGGGCGAATGCGGTGGCGCGTAATAACACCTTCGGTTTCGGCTATCTGGGCTTCGGCGGCAATGATCGCGCAATGCAGCTCTGGAGAAGCCTCGGCCCCGACGATGTTGTCATTACGCTCGGGTTTTGCCCTGACGAATACACCCTGAATTTCTCTGACATACCTGCCCATACGACATGGAACTTCACCAACCTGACCGCCCCATACGGCAGCGTTGGGGGCGAGTTTCGACATCGTGTGCGCGGCGAATATTTCGATGTTCGAGGGCCAATCGATCAGGTTCTGAGCGAAGCGATCGTCCGGCTCGAAGATGTCCGACCGCCGCGCCCTCCGGCACCGGCTTTTGTGGCCGATCTCAATGATCGCGAGATCATGCCGCCGCGCGCCGGGACAATCGATATTGCCCGATTTTACCAGGAGCTCGATCGTCAATGGCTGCCGGGAAGCATTGCATTCGATGATGTGTGCCTTGCCTACAAAGACCGTCAGTATGTCACGCAGCGCCCGCATCCGAACGTCCGCTTCCATTCGCTTTATCGCGGTTCGGCAATGGGCGGGGCATTCGGGACGGCAATCGGCGCAAAGCTTGCAAAACCGGACGCGACGGTCTTTGCTTTTACGGGCGACGGATGCTTCCGGTTGATTGCCGGTTGCCTGGCCGAAGCCCGATCATTGGGGATCGTCTTGTTCGTGCTGGACAACGGTGCACTCGGCATCATGGTGCAGGGCCTGCCCGTGGTCATTCCGGACTATTCATCCTCCCGCTATCACAGCGATCTGCACCGCATCGACTTTGGATCGATGGCGCGCGCATGCGGCTGGGAAAGCCGCAAGCTGATGCCGGATCTAAGCAATCTGGCTGAGATTATGCGCGAAAGCTACAGTCCGGGTCATCCATCCATATTGGTTGAGGTCCCGGTCGACGCAGAGCAGGTGGTTGGACAAAATCCGCGGGCGAACAATTTATAGCATTACCCCTTTCATACATATCGCCGGTCGCGCGAAAAGCATTTCCATTACGGGGAGCGCCATGAACACGGGCACTGATCTGGATTTCTTCAATCTTCTTTCGCAGAGCTATTTCAGGTTCACAAAGAAATCGCTGGTGCCCGAAGAGCGGGATGCTTCCATTGCTGCACGCTGGCTTTATGAAGATGCGCCCTTCTGTCTGCTGGCCCACAATACCGATGCCGATCCCCGTTTCATCTATGCGAACAGGACGGCGCAGGCATGTTTCGAATACGACTGGAATGAGTTTGTAGAACTTCGCTCGCGCTTTTCCGCCGAAACACCGGATCGCGAAGAGCGTCAGCGCCTGCTCGATGCCGCCAAACGGGATGGTTACATCACAGAATATCGCGGGTTGCGCGTGGCAAAGTCAGGAAAGCGATTTTGGGTCGATCATGTGACCCTCTGGCAATTGATCGATGAGAACGGCAGTCTGCACGGACAGGCGGCTCTTGTTCCTTATTGGCATGATGTTTGAGCCGAGAAACAGGCTTCCTGCGCCTTCTGCACTTTCAGGCTCATTTGCGAAGTCTGGCGGTAAACTGCCGATGATGGAGAGCAGCATTCAGGCTGGAGCACAGACAGACTTTTAGGGGGTGATCTTACCTTCCGCAAACCAGCCCAGTGTTGCTCGATACCGGGCACCGACGGTTCTCGATCGGTTGACGCGCCGGGTTCTCTCTACGCAGCATTATCTCAAACCGATAAGCCGATGTCGAAGACCGCGAGCGAGGATGGAACCTAATGTTGTTTTCTTGGTTGGGATTTGTGAGTCCAAACCAATGGAGGACGTCATGCAAGACAGGCCCAAGGAACACGGCACCTCGCAGCAGCGACCGGATGCGGAGATACGCCAGGAAATCCATGAGAGACTAGACGAGGATCCGTTGCTGGATGCCGGTGGCATCTTCATTTCTGTCATCGGCGGCCGTGTCCTCATCGAGGGCTCGGTCGAAAACGACGAGGCCAAGCACCGGGCCGAAACTCATTCCCGACAGGTGAGCGGCATCAGCGGTCACGATAGCAATCTTTGTATCCGCAAGCCGCAGTAGGATGCGAGGCCAACATGCGCGCTTTGTTGTTCGTCATTCTGGGACTGATGGTGGCGTCGATCCTCAGCATTATCGTCATCAAACCGTTCGTGACCGGTACCAACCAAGATTCGACTGTCGACCAGAAGACCATCGAGCAACCGGCACCAAAACCGTAACGCTTTGACAAATTACTGGTTCTTGGGCGTGTCGTTTCCATGTTCCTCCGGTACATGGTTGGGCGGGATGACCGGCGTGTTGCCGACGGGCGGCGCTGGCTTTTCCAATTCGCTGTCCCCGGTTGCCGGCGGTTTCAGCACGCCGCCGCATTCCGAGAGCTTCGAGTTTTCGCTCCTCGGATTTGGTGTCGCCTGGCCATCCATTGTCTGGCCGCTTGTATCGGGTGCCTGGCAACGCTCTTTGCTCGGCGTCTGTTGTGCTGTGATTCCCGCCGGTATCGCCGCCATCAGCGAGGCGGATACAAGGAAGACCACTCCGTGATTGGACGGAAACCGCCCATTCCGCCGCTTATCCATGATTTTCTCCATCGTTGAAAGGACGGAGGTTGCAGGCCGGATGGATAGGAAGCTCGGCTGCCGTTTCGTTGGCCATGGAGAGAAAACGGAAAAATCTCCCTGTTCTTCAGCACCATCATGTCCGTTTGACACGGCCTACAGCCTCATAAAACTAACGCATGGCTATGTGCATGGTTCCGCTCGAAACAGGTCGGTTTTGCGGATTACAAGAGGTCACGGTCGAGCGCCCTTCCATCAATTGCAGGGCCATGCTTCGGCTTCCTTCAGGGCGGAGAAGTCCCGCACAGTTAATCTAGGGGCTATTCAAGCCTTTGGTTCGAAGTGGCCGGCCATTCGCTCCGCCGTGTGACGTCCCCGACTGCTTACGCCAAAGCTCCAACCAGGCCCGTTAACGTGACTGTGCCGGCAATTGACATGCCTCGTTCGTTCTGTATTCTTTTATAAAAATACTTATAACATAATTAAGGAACAATGAACCGGGAGACTTGTATGAAGAACCTCGTCGCATTGCTGCTCGGCACGGCACTCCTTGCTTTGCCTTCGATCCTTCTCGCCCAGGAAAGGGGAGGGGTGATCAACGTCGCCACGATCGGCGAGCCACCGACCCTCGACCCAATGTCGTCCACGGCAGATCTCGTCGGCATCGTTACCCAGCACATTTTCGAGACGCTTTACACGTTCGACAAGAGCTGGAAGGTAACCCCGCTTCTGGCTGAAAGCCTTCCGCAGATCAGTGCTGACGGTAAGACCTATACGATCAAGCTGCGCACCGGCATCAAGTTTCACAACAACACGGATATGACATCCAAAGACGTCGTCGCATCGCTCAACCGATGGGAAAAGGTCGCCTCTCGCGGCAAGCAGGTGGCAGGCTTCATCGAGGCGATTGCGGCCGTCGATCCCACGACCGTCAAGATCACGCTCAAGCAGCCCTATGCGCCACTGACCTCATTGCTCGCCTTCAACAATTCCGCGGCAATCATCATTCCGGCCGACAAGCAGGATGAGCCGATGAAGGAGTTCATTGGCACCGGCCCCTATATGCTCAAGGAGCGCAAGGCTGATCAATATATTCAACTCGTGCGTTTCGATGGCTACAAGTCGCGGGATGGCGAAAGCGACGGTTATGGTGGCGCCCGTCATCAGTATCTCGACGAGATCCGTTTCGTGCCGGTCCCCGACGCAAACACCCGCGTCGAGGCGGCGGTTTCCGGCCAATACGATTATGTCGATTCCATTCCTGTCGAATCCTTCGACAAGTTGAAGGCATCGACGGCTTCGCAGCCGGTCATTCTGAAGCCATTCGGCTATCCGGTGTTCGTCTTCAACACCAAGGACGGCATCGCCAAGAACATCGAAATCCGCCAGGCGATCCGCCAGGCGCTCAACATGGAAGACATGTTGGCGGCGGCGTTCGGTAGCCCGGATTTTTATGCGCTGAACGGAGATATCTATCCGAAAGCCTATGTATGGCACACGGATGCCGGCGTCGACGGGGCGTATAACATCGGGAAGCCGGAAGAGGCCGCGCAAGCGCTGAAGAAGGCGGGCTACAATGGCGAGCCCTTGCGTATCCTGACCAGCCGCCAGTATGAATTTCACTACAAGATGGCGCAGGTTGCGGCGGAATATCTCAAGCTTGCCGGCTTCACCGTCGACTTGCAGGTCGTCGATTGGGCGACGCTCACCCAGCGCCGTACCGATCCGAAGCTGTGGGATATCTACATCACCCATAGCCCCTTCCTGCCCGAGCCCGGCTTGATCGGCTCGCTGTCGACGAGTTCGCCGGGCTGGTGGGATACGCCGGCGCGCCAGGCCGCTGTCGATGCCTTCACAACGGAAGTGGATCCCGACAAGCGTGTCGCGCTGTTCGCGAATGTGCAGAAGGCGATTTACGACGATGTCCCCTTCATGAAGATCGGCGATTTCAACGCGGTGTCCGCCGTATCCACAAAGCTCGAGGGCGTCACTCCCGCTCCCTGGCCGTACTTCTGGAACGCTTCGATCAAGAAGTAGCCTGACCAACACGGGCGGCCGGCCCTTTTTGGCCTGCCGCCTCTTGATCATCCCCTGGTCGTTGGCCGGAAGGATCAGCCAATCATGATACGTTACGTTCTACAGCGCCTCTTCGGCATGATCGTCGTCATGTTTCTGGTCGTCACGATCGTCTTCATCATTGTCCGTGTCACGCCGGGCGATCCGGCGGCCGTGATGCTCGGGCCGGATGCGACACCGCAGGATATCGCCGATCTTCGCGCCCGACTGGGTCTCGACCAATCTCTGGGGATCCAATATCTCTACTATATAGGAAAGCTTCTGCAGGGTGATCTTGGCCAGTCGATCTTCCTGAATATGCCGGTGACCTCGGCGCTGCTCGATCGCGCCGAGCCGACGTTTTTCCTGACGCTGTTCTCCCTGGCCATCGCCTGCATCATCGCGCTGCCGATCGGAATTTACGCGGCATACCGGCGTGGGTCATTCGTTGATCAGGCGGCGACCGCCGTGGCGATGTTTGTCGCGAGCATACCGAGCTTCTGGCTCGGCCTCATCCTCATGCAGTTCTTCGCAGTGCGCCTCAATCTCTTTCCTGTTTCAGGCTATGGCGGCCCCGGCTCGAGCTTCGTCGACCGCATGTATCATCTGATGCTGCCGGCCTTCGCGCTCGGTGTCGTTTCATCGGCACTGATCCTTCGCTTTACGCGGGCCTCGATGCTGGATGTGCTTGGCGATGATTATATCCGCACCGCCCGCGCCAAGGGCCTCGTCGAGCGCCGGGTCATCCTGAAGCATGCACTCAAGAATGCCCTGATTCCGATCCTCACCGTCATCGGCCTCACAGCCGCGGTGCTGATTTCAGGCGCCGTGGTGACGGAGACCGTCTTTGGCCTCCCGGGCGTTGGCAACCTGGTCGTCTCCGCAGTGCTCAGGCGCGACTATCCGGTGATCCAGGGCGCGCTGCTGGTCATCGCGGCCCTCTACGTGCTGATCAATTTTGCTATCGACATGCTGTATCTGCTGATCGATCCGAGGGTGCGTTACTGATGACGGATATTGCCATCAAGCCTGCTCAAAGCGAGCGCAGTAAATTCTTCCGCCGGCTTTTCAGGAGAAAGACGGTCGCCATCGGCGTCCTGATCCTCACGATCTTCGCGCTGCTTGTAATCTTTGCACCCTTGATCGCTCCTTATTCGCCCTCGAAGCTTTCCATCGTCAATCGCCTGAAGCCGCCGAGCGGCACGTTCTTCTTCGGCACCGACGAGTTCGGACGCGACATCTTTTCGCGCACCATCTTTGCCGGCCGCCTGTCGCTGCTGGTGGGCGTCGCCGTGGTCACATTGTCGGCAGTGATTGGTGTGACGCTTGGATTGTTAGCCGGCTTCTTCCAGCAGCTTGACACCCCGATCGCTCGCCTGATCGACGCGATGATGGCCTTTCCGGATATTCTGCTGGCAATCGCGCTGGTCGCCGCACTTGGTCCCTCGCTGACCACCGTGATCATCGCCCTTTCGGTTGTCTACGCTCCGCGTCTTGCCCGCATCGTGCGCGCATCGACGCTGGTTCTCCGCGAACTGCCCTATGTCGAAGCCGCAAAGGCGCTTGGAATATCGACCTTTCACATCATGACACGACACGTATTGCGCAATCTGCTGTCGCCGATCCTCGTCCAGGGTACCTTTCTCTTTGCCAATGCGATGCTGGCCGAAGCGGGGCTTTCTTTCCTTGGGCTCGGCGTCAGCCCGGAAATACCGACCTGGGGAACGATGATCGCGGCCGGCCGGCAATATATCGGTCAGGCCGACTGGATGACGCTGTTCCCCGGTATTGCCATCATTCTCTCCGTGCTCTCGCTGCAGATGGTCGGCGACGGACTGCGCGATACTCTCGATCCAAGACTGCGAAAGGACCTGTAATCATGTCATCCGGGGATCAGGCGAGAAAGCCGCTTCTGCTCACCAACGTCAAGCCCATGGCCTTCGGCAATGCCGCGCCGCAAGGGATGATCGATATTCACGTTGGCGCCGATGGTCATATCGCCGCGATCGGACCCTCGTTGTCCGTTGCCGACGATGTTACGCGTATCGATGCAAATGGAGCATGGATCTCGCCCGGCTGGGTCGACCTACATGTGCATATATGGCATGGCGGCACCGATATCTCCATCCGCCCATCGGAATGCGGTGCCGAACGCGGCGTAACCACGCTGGTCGATGCCGGATCGGCTGGCGAGGCGAATTTCCACGGCTTCCGTGAATATATCATCGAGCCATCCCGAGAGCGGATCAAGGCCTTCCTCAATCTCGGCTCCATCGGCCTGGTCGCATGCAACCGCGTAAGCGAGCTGATGGATATCCGCTCCATCAATCTCGACCGGATCCTGGAGGTCTATGCCGAGAATAGTGAGCATATCGTCGGCATCAAGGTTCGTGCGAGCCATGTCATTACCGGTTCGTGGGGCGTAACGCCGGTCAAGCTCGGCAAGAAGATCGCCAAGATCCTGAATGTGCCGATGATGGTGCATGTTGGCGAGCCGCCGGCGCTCTATGATGAGGTTCTTGAAATTCTCGGTCCTGGAGACGTCGTTACCCATTGCTTCAACGGCAAGGCGGGTTCGAGCATCCTGGAAGACGAGGATCTCTTCAACCTCGCCGAACGGTGTGCGGGCGAGGGCATTCGCCTGGATATCGGTCACGGTGGCGCCTCCTTCTCGTTCCAGGTGGCCGAGGCCGCGATCAAGCGCGGCCTGTTGCCGTTCTCGATCTCGACAGACCTGCATGGCCATTCGATGAACTTCCCGGTCTGGGATCTGGCCACGACGATGTCGAAGCTGCTTTCGGTCGGCATGCCGTTCGACAAGGTCGTGGAGGCCGTCACCCATGCTCCGGCATCCGTCATCAAGTTGTCGATGGAAAACCGCCTGTCGGTTGGGCAACGTGCCGACTTCACGATCTTTGACTTGGTCGACTCCGAGGTGGAAGCAACCGACTCCAACGGCGATGTCTCGGTGCTCAAGAAGCTCTTCGAGCCGCGCTACGCCATCATCGGCAGTGAGGCGATCGCAGCCAGCCGCTACATTCCAAGAGCCCGCAAGCTCGTGCGCCACAGCCACGGCTATTCCTATCGGTAACCACGGCGCCAACTACGATTTCAGACAGGAATTTGCGTGAACAGGTCCCCAGCAATGACAACAACCATCGGTTCTCCCTATGAACGGCTAGCCGCGCTCGGCATTGAGCTGCCGCCCTCGCCGCCGCCGATAGCCAATTTTGTTACGCATGTGCAGGAAGGGAATATCCTCTATCTTTCGGGACAGGGCCCGCGCGAGGCAGACGGTTTCATGCATTCCGGCAAGGTCGGAACTGATGTCGCCGTCGACGACGCCTACAGGCACGCGCGCCTGACCGGCATCAATCTGCTCGCGGTCATGCATGAGGCGCTCGGGGACCTGTCCCGCGTCAAGCGCGTCGTCAAGCTGCTCGGCATGGTCAATGCGGTTCCGGGCTTCGAAGACCATCCAAGCGTCATCAACGGATGCTCGGATCTCTTCATTGCTGTTTTCGGCGAGGCTGGTCAGCATGCGCGCTCGGCTGTCGGGTTCGGCTCGTTGCCCGGCAATATCACCGTCGAGATCGAAGCGATCATCGCCCTGAACGACTGAAGGAGAGTGTCCTAATGGTTGCGCCAGCCCATCACTTTTTCTATCCGTTCAGCCGAAGCACGCACATGCGCGGTGTAGTGGTTCTCGTCGGAAAAGGCCTTCTGTTCCGGCAGGACGATGGAGATGGTGGCAACGCATTGGCCATCCCGATCGCAGATCGGCGAGGCGATGCAGGCAACGGCATAATCGGACTCGCCGGCCTGGATCGACAGGCGATCACCGAAAGCCCTGACGGCTGCTTCGGAAAGGGTCGCCGGATCAACCTCGGCGCGTCCCGTCGGCGAGGAGCGCGCGCATCGCCTGAAAAGCTCGATACGCTCGTCCGTGGCCAGATGGCCGACCAGAAGGCGACCCGAGGCGGTCCAGTTGAGCGGCACGCGGGTTCCGACGCGAGAGGCGACCTGAAAATGGCTCGGCCCGTCGGCCATGGCAAGCACCAGCATGTGATCGCCGTCGCGCCCGCATACCTGCACCGTCTCGGCTACCTCCCGGCAAAGATCATGCATTTCGTGCGTCGCCACGCTCATGAAATCCAGCGAGCGAGCATAGGCGAGCCCGTAGTGGTAGAGCCTCGGACCAAGCCAAAGGGCACCGTCCGCGTTGCGCGTCAGCATGTTCTTTTCGACAAGATCGTCGACAATCACGTAGATCGTGGAAAGCGGCGCCTTGACGGCTTTGGCAATCGCGTAAACTCCGAGAGGAGAACCAGTTTCGTAAAGATAATCAATCACCTGAAGCGCACGATCGATACCGCTGACGCGGGAGCGACGAGCAACCTTGGTGCTTTCGTCGTCGGTCGGATCCGCGCCGTCGGGATCGTCCGGAGATGATATCTTTGCGTCCAATTCCATGCTCCTCGAGCAGTTTTAGAGCCTATTACATTATTATGGCATAGTTGTCGATGAGGCAATCGAAGCGATCCTCGTCGTCGAACAGAGAGACAGGAGAAATAAATGTCCGATGATATCCGTGCATCGATCGGTCTTCGCCCGGTCATCAATGTGTCCGGTACGATGACAAGCCTTGGCGCTTCCATCGTCATTCCGGAAGCAATCAGGGCGATGTCGTCGATCTCGCCGCAATTCGTCGAGATCAACGATCTCCAACGCAAGGCAAGTGCCGTGATAGCGCGCCTGACCGGAGGCGAGGCGGGTTTCGTAACGGCATCGTGCTCGGCCGGCATCAGCCTTGCCGTTGCGGGCGCCATCACCGGCAACGATCTGCTGGCCATCGAGAGACTGCCGGATGTCGTGCCGGAGAAAAACGAAGTCCTCGTTCAGATGGGGCATGTGGTCAGTTACGGCGCGCCTGTCGATCAGGCCATAAGGCTTGCGGGCGGCAAGGTCGTTCTGGTCGGCCAGGCGACCTCCACGCACCGGTTCCACATGGAAAATGCCATTACCGAGAAGACCGCCGCCGCTGTCTATGTCGTCTCGCATCATGTGGTCGACCACGGGCTCCTGAACCTCAAGGAATTCGTCGAGATCGCCCATGCCAAGGGTGTGCCGGTGATTGTCGATGCCGCTTCGGAATATGACCTTAAGGTTTTCGTTGAGCAGGGGGCGGACGTGGCATTGTATTCAGGCCACAAGTTCCTCGGAGGGCCGACGTCGGGCATTGTCGCGGGCAGGAAGGAACTGGTCCGGCATGCATTCCTTCAAAACATGGGCATCGGCCGCGGCATGAAAGTCGGCAAGGAAAGCATCTTCGGCGTGATGGCCGCGCTCGAAGCTTGGGAAAAGCGCGATCACGCCGGTATCCGTGAACGTGAAACCGGCTATCTCAATCTTTGGAAGCAGACGCTGGATGGCCGCCCGGGTGTTACGGCCCTGATCGAACCCGATCCCACCAACAACCCACTGGATCGACTGCGCGTCATTCTGAATCCGCAGGAGGCCCATATTACCGCCTGGGATCTGTCAGATGCCTTGGCGCGGGGTGCGCCTCCGATCATCGTCCGTGACCACAAGGTGGAGCATCAATATTTCTATCTCGATCCCTGCAACCTGCACCCGGGCGAGGAGATGATCGTGGCGGGACGTCTGTCCGAGGAGCTCGACAAGGCACGCGCTTCCAACGAGATCATCGCGACGCCCATCGAAAATCGCAGCAAGCATCGCTTCGACGGAATGTTGCGCTGGCCGGATTGATGCGCCACGCCTGCCCGAAACGACAAGGAACCAAGCATGGCCAGCATGGACGCGCAGACGGTCGACGCCGCTGAACCGGTTCTCTCGGTCGAGAACCTCACGACCTCGTTTCTGATCGATGGGGATTGGAAACCGGTTGTCCGCGACATTTCCTTTACGGTTGCGCCGGGAGAGACCGTCGCGATCGTCGGGGAGTCCGGATCGGGAAAGAGCGTGACGTCGCTCTCGATCATGCGGCTGCTGCAGAGAGACATGAGCCGCATCGAAGGCAGGATCATGCTGGGTGGTGATAACCTTCTGGCGCTGCCGGAACATGCCATGCGCCGCGTTCGTGGCAACGAGGTTGCCATGATCTTTCAAGAGCCGATGACCAGCCTCAATCCGCTCTTTACGATCGGCGATCAGATCTCCGAGGCGTTGCTCTGCCATTCACCGATGTCGAAAGCCGAGGCACGCGCCGAGACCATCAGGCTTCTGGAGAAGGTTCGCATCCCCTCTGCCGCTGCCCGTTTCGATGAATATCCACATCGCTTTTCCGGCGGGATGCGCCAGCGCGTGATGATTGCAATGGCGCTTGTGTCGAAGCCGAAACTCCTCATTGCCGACGAGCCGACAACGGCGCTCGACGTCACCATTCAGGGGCAGATCCTCGACCTGATCAAGATGCTTCAGGAAGAGGAGGGGACATCGGTCCTTTTCATCACTCACGACATGGGCGTGGTGGCGGAGATCGCCGACCGGACGGTGGTCATGTATCGAGGAGAGCAGGTTGAGACCGGAGCAACGGCCGATATTTTTCATCGCAGCAAGCACCCTTACACTCGCGCCTTGCTGTCGGCCGTACCCGTGCTCGGTTCCATGAAAGGGCATGTTCGGCCGCTGCGTTTTCCCGTGGTCAACACGGCAACGGGCGAATCCGATGTGCCCGAGGAAGCCGTCGACACGGTTGTCTCCAGCCAGCGCCCAGTCCTGGAGGTCAGGAACCTCAGCAAGCGCTTCGATATTCATTCCGGCCTGCTCGGGCGCCTGAGCGGCCGCGTCCATGCGGTCGAAAATGTCACCTTCGATCTCCACGCTGGTGAGACCTTGTCCCTGGTAGGTGAATCCGGTTGCGGCAAGTCGACGACCGGTCGCGCAATCATGCGCCTGATCGAGCCAAGTGATGGCGCGGTGGTGGTGGAAGGCAAGGATGTGCTTTCGCTCGATAAGAAGGGCATGCGCCAGATGCGCAAATCGGTGCAGATGATCTTTCAGGATCCCTATGCAAGCCTCAACCCGCGCATGACCGTTGGTGCCGCGATCGCCGAACCTTATCTGGAACATGGAATGGGCACGGCAAAGCAGGCCAAGGATGTGGTGGCCGACCTACTATTGAAAGTCGGGCTCTCGCTGGAAATGGCAACGCGCTACCCCCATGAATTTTCCGGCGGCCAGCGCCAGCGCATATGCATCGCCCGCGCCCTTGCGCTGGAACCGAAGGTCATTGTTGCGGATGAGAGTGTCTCGGCGCTCGATGTCTCGATCAAGGCGCAGGTCATCAATCTGATGCTCGATCTGCAGCAGAGCCTCAACCTTGCTTTCCTCTTCATCTCGCATGATATGGCGGTCGTGGAGCGGGTTAGCCACCGTGTTGCCGTCATGTATCTCGGCGAGATCGTCGAGATTGGCCCAAGGGCGGCGATCTTCGAGAACCCGCAGCATCCCTATACGCGGAAGCTGATAGCAGCTGTTCCTGTGCCGGATCCGGATCGCCGCCGCGAAAAGCGCACTGTCGCAAACGACGAGATCAAAAGTCCGATCCGGCCAATCGACTACCAACCCGCAAACGCCGGCTACCGTGTTGTTGGGCCGGGCCACCTGGTGGCTGCCGCCCTATAGGCCACTATTAGGCCCATACCCTGAGCGCCCGTTCCATCCTATCGGCTGCGAAAGTGACGACATAGGCGATCACCATGTAGACCACGACAGCAATCAGGAAGGCTTCGAGGTAGTAGAAGTTCAGCGCAGCGGTCAATTGCGACTGCGCGAAGATGTCGACGACCTCGATGGCAAATCCAAGCGAAAGCGCCTTCATGATGACCATGATCGAATTGGCGAGATCCGGGATCGCCGCAACGATCACCTGGGGCAGCATGACCCGCCGGAACAGTTGGCTCCGTTTGTAGCCTAGCGAGTAGGCAGCGTCCGCCTGGCCGGTGTCGAAGGAATTCAATGCGCCCTTCACCACCTCAGCCTGGAATGCGGCGACGCAGAGCGTCAACGCGACGATGAGCGTAACCCAGTTCGGCGTCGCGTGACCGTTGAACTCCACCCCGACCAAAGAAGACAGGAAGTGAAGTGCCGGCGGAAGGCCGTAATATGCAAGGAAGATCACGATCACCATCGGAACGCCCTTGAAGACGATCTTGTAGGCGACCACCAGCTCCCGCAACACGGGGACGCGCCGATACTCCGCCATCGCAAACAGGCTGCCGACGATCGTCGAGAGGATGAAGATCGCGAGCGCCATGGCGAGCGTTACAGGAACCGCACCAAGGATGTCCCAGAGATCGGGAAGAAGGACTTCGGAATCGAACATGTCATGACCTCCTTTCGATCAGACGCTTGCCATGATGGTGGCCTTGGCCGTCGCGGTCCTGGGCGCGAACTTGGAATTTCGCTTCTCGAAGAACCGCACGATGAGCCACGCCACGAGGCATAGCAGCGAATAGATTACCGCCAGCACGAGGTAGGTCTCGAACTGGTACTGATTGTAGTCCCGCTGCATGACCAGATGCGCCGTCGCCATCACGTCCGCCGCACCGATGTACATGACGAGCGCGACGTTGTGGATCAGGTAGATGATAGAGTTCCCGTAACCGGGCAGCGCGATGTGCACCGCCTGCGGACCGACGACGCGGGCAAGCTTCTGCCGGAAACTATATCCCAGGCTGTCGGCCGCATCGTGTTGACCGCGTTCGACGGCCAGGTAGGCCGGCCGCAGAACCTCGGACAGGTAGCCCCCATGGTAGAGGCTGAGGCCGAGCATCGCAGCGACATTAGGGGAAACGAAGTCGTCGATCTTCAGCAGGCCGACGACAAGCGGGAGGCCGTAAAACGCGACGAACAACTGGAGGACGACCGGAACGCTCCGGGCATAGGACACGTAGAGATCGGCCAGTTGGCTGACCACGGGGATCCTTCGAACCCGGAACGTCGTCGCAATCAACGCCAGCACGAAGCCGACGACCATGGCTGTGAACGTGATCGCGAGCGTCAGGGGCAATGCCTTGAACAGCTCGGAGAGCGTTATGGAAAGGTCCACCTTGGAACACTCCTTTTTGCGATTTCAGCCTTGATCGTCAGCGCGTGGCGTGCCGTTACTTCATGTAGGTAGTGATGTCCTCGCCGAACCATTTCTGCGAGAGCTTGGCGAGCGTACCATCGGCCTTGAGCTCCTTCAGAGCCTTGTCGATGCCATCGGAAAGCGCCTGGTTTTCCGCGGAGCGGTGGATCAGGACGAAGGTGTTGTTGATCGAGACAGGCTCGCTCGCCTTGATGTCGAGCTTCTGGTTGTCGATCACGGTCTGTTCGCCCAGATTCGACGGCAGAACCAGCGCGTCGTACTTGCCGTTCTGGACTTCCTTCAGGCGGTCCGGGTACGGGATTCCGGCGCTCGACGCGGTGATCTCGATCTTGGTGTCGGGGTTCTTTTCCTGCCACGCGGTGGCGAATTTGTAGATGCCGCCGCCGGCCGTGACAGGCACGATCTTCTTGCCGACGAGGTCCTTCATCTCGTTGATGCTGCTGTCCTTGCGGCTGTAGATCTTGATCAGGCTGGCGCCGATCGGGCTTTCCGGAATGAGGAACTGCTTTTCACGCGCGGGCGCCCGATAATAGCCGCCGGTCGCGATATCGTACTTGCCGGTTGCCAGGCCGGTTTCCTGTGCGATGTCCGCGGCGCCTTCCATCTCGAACTTGTACTGAGGGAGTTTCGCATTGATCGCCTTCAGCACGTCGGGCTCGTAGCCCTGGGGTTCGACACCGATCGCGCCCCACGACAGCGGCTTGGATTCCGCCGCCGTCGCGATCTTGATGGTCCGGACGGAATCCTGGGCATAGGATGCGCCTGCGGTAGCAAGGGCGATTGCAACGCCTGCTACGGCAAGGCCGAAGGTACGGCGGGAAGTTGACTTGATGTAAGACATGTCAGGCATCCTTTCTCTAGTGGATTGCAAGCTCGGAATTGAGGAATTGTGCAAGGCGTGGGTTCGACGGAGCATCGAATATCTCTGCCGGACTGCCGTCGGCTGCGACGACACCCCGGTCCATGAAGACGATGCGGTTCGAGATGTTCTTCGCGAACTGCATTTCGTGGGTGACGAGAAGGGAAGTGATCCCGGAGGACGTGACGTCCTTGATCACCTTCAGGACCTCGCCGACGAGTTCGGGGTCGAGCGACGACGTTGGTTCGTCGAAAAGCATCACGTCTGGTTTGACCGCGAGCGCACGCGCGATACCGGTACGCTGGAGCTGGCCACCCGAGAGCTGGGACGGATAATGGTCCAGCTTGTCGGAGAGGCCGACGCGGTCAAGTTCCCGCCGAGCGATCTCGCGTGCTTCGTCCTTCGACTTGCGCTGCACGACAACAAGCGGATCCATGACGTTCTGAATGACTGTCATGTTCTTGAAGACGTTGAACTGCTGGAAGACCATGGCTGTCCGGAGCCGGATCGCCTGGATTGCATTCTTGTCCGGGCGTTGGAAGTCCATCTTGATCTGGTCGAACGCGATGGTTCCGGACGCGGGCTTGGCGAGGTGGTTGATGCATTTCAGCAGCGTGGTCTTGCCGGTGCCGCTCGGGCCAATGATCGAAACGACGTCGCCGCGCTTTACCGAGAGATCGACGCCGTTCAGGATCTGCGTGCTTCCGTAGGACAGCTTTAGGTTCTTGATCTCAAGCATTTCTGGTCGGTGTCCTTTCGGAGGATAGTTCGGAAAGCGTTTCCGTCTCGTCGTCCGCCCATTCGTCTCCAAGGAGTTCGGGCGTGTCGAAAGCTTGAAGGTTTTCGAAATGGCGCTCGCGGTCGGCGACGAAGAGCGCTCTCACGATGCCGCGGGCGAGCCGGTCGGCGCCCTCGCTGATGGCGGGAATGTCGCCGGTGAGCTTGCCGTGGCTCAGCGTGGCAGGAAAGTTAAAGCAATGAATCTGCGACAGTGCAGGGCACGCGCCCGGCTCGATTTCGAGGAACTCGAACGCCTCGCCGAGGTCGGGCGAGCCTTCCAGTTCACTGTTCGGCATGTCCGCCGGCACGGGAAAGCGGTCGCGCCAGAGACGGATGTGGGACGCGACGGCGGCGAGTTCCGGCCGGCTTGTCAGGTCGACCTTGAAACCCGTGCCGAAGATCAGGAAGTCGACCGGATAGCGCCCCTTCGGCGTCGTCACCACGAGATGATCGTCGTCCTGCGCCAGCGCGGTGATCGGGTTTTCCAGATGAAGATGAGCCTGCGGGAACGCGCTGACGCGCAGCACGCTCGGCCGTGGCGGTGGCGTCTGCTGGTCCATAGCGTAGTGCAGGAATTGCCATTTCCATTCGTCGGGAAGGCCCGCAAAACCATGGACGACGCCCTGGCTGCCGATGCCGGTGAATTTGTTGATCCGCGGCAATTCCTTCCGCCGAACGAACATGTCGAGGCGTGCCGCCCCAGCTTCGAGAGCGGTCGCGGCATTGTCCATCGCCGAAGCGCCGGCTCCTACGACACCGATGCGCTTGCCCTTCAGCGCGGTGAAATCGATCGCATCGGCAGTATGAGCCCAGAGCTTCCGATCGATATGGTCGGCGATGGAAGGCACGAACGGTCCACCCAGGCCGTCACGGCCTGTCGCGAGAACCACATGGCGCGCGACCGTCGTTTCGGTCCGGCCGTCCCGACTGCAGACGACATCGAGCATGCCGTCCGCGCGCGGGAGAACCGCGTCGACGGATATTCCGTTGCGAACCGGAAGGTCGAGCACCTGCCGGTACCAGATCAGGTAGTCCATCCAGATTTCGCGCGGTGCCCGGTCGAGTGCGCCCCAGGCTTCGGCGCCGTACAGCGCTTCATAGTAGGCGCGGAAGGTGAGGGCCGGCAGCCCCATCGCCGGACCGGTCAGTTGCTTGGGAGAGCGGAGGGTTCTCATCCTTGCGAAGGTGATCCACGGCCCCTCGTGCCCGGCTGGCGCCTTATCGAGCACGACATGGTTGGCAACGCCTAGCCGCTTCAACATTCCGGAAGCGACGAGCCCGGCCATGCCGCCACCGATGATCACGACGTCGACGACCGGCTTGCCGTCGACGTCGCGGGAAGGAACCCAGGACTTGGCCGGAAGCTCAAGCCAGGCGAGATCCTGCTTCAGTCGTGCCTCGAGGGCGTCGAGTCCTTGAGGGACGGAGATCGGGTCGCTCACGAAGGGGTTCCTTCCGGCAGCATCGTTTGTCCGTATACGGTGTCGGCCAGGGCCTCGACGCCGCCTGATTCATGCAATCGGCAACCCGGCATTGCCAGCGCCACCGCGCGGGCCGCGTCAATGACAGCGGCGACGGTCGGCGTCATCGGCAGTGCGGCAGGCGAGATCGCGCCGAAGAGGAAAGGTATGGTGTGGTCGAGTACGCGCATCACAATGCCCTCGAGCGGGACACCGACGACGGTTGCCGGCTCGACGATGGCCACTCCCAGTCCGGCACGGACCATTGTAAGGGCCGTCATCGAGGCGTTGACGTCGATCATCCGCTGCGGCACAACGCCCGCCCTTTCCAGAGCTTCGTCGACGCGGTGCCGCAGACGGTACGGGTTCGCCAAGGTGATGATGCGCCGGTCGGCAAGATCTGCGAGACGCACGACGTCGTCACTGGCGAGCGGATCGTCTGCGGAGAGAGCGACCACACATGGCGCGTCGGCGACCCAGTGGACGTCGAGGCCGGGATGCTCCAACGGCAAGCTTGAGATACCGAAGTCCGCCGATCGGGCAAGCACGGCCTGCACGACGTTCTCGGCGGCGAGCGCCTGCACATGAAGATGACGCGGAATGAGGCTCGGTGCGACGGCCGCGATCGCCTGCGGCAAGATGCCGGCCGCAAGTGACGGCGTGGCGGCGATCGTCAGTGACGCCGGCTCGTCCAGACCGATCGCGTTCGCCCGTTCGCGGATATGGGCAAGGCTGGCCAGGTGGCGTTCGACCTCGGCATGAAAGAGCAGGCCGCGTGCGGTCGGACTAATGCGCGGTCCGCTTCGATGCAGCAACGCATAACCGATATCGGCTTCCAGATCCTGAATGAGCCTGGTGACCGCCGGCTGCGAGCGCCCGAGGAGCCGCGCAGCCCCGGTCACGCTGCCAGCGGACATCACCGCTGCGAAGGCTTCAAGTTGCCGGATATCGAAAGAGTTAGAATGCATAATGGACATCAAACATTCTCCTTCATGTCAGTAAAGCATGACAATTCTCAATTGGCGAGGATCAATAGATAATTATTCTGCATCAAGCGCTTGCAATCATTAATATTTGACATAATTGGACGGCAAGCCTACCTAGTTCGAATGCCTGCTGACGTATTGAGGAGCCTGTTTTGACACTCATCGAAACCCTAGTCTCCGTGAAGCCGGGTTCCGCGCTTGCGCAAGCCATGGAGAAACGCGCCGAGATCTTGCGTCTGAGCGAAGCGGCCCATGACGCAGTACTCCTGCCGCGCGATCCCGGCGGACTTTCTCACGGACTGAGGGCCGCGCTTGCCGCCCGTATGGCGCGGCAGAACCGCAATCCGGCGCTCGCAAGCCACTACGATACCCTTGTGGCTCAAGCCAACGACCCGATTACGGCCACGCTCGCAGACCCAGAAAACAATGTGACGGACCTGCGTACTGCGGAGATCGTTCGCCATGCCGATCGCCTGACGGTCACGCCACGCGATGCGACGCGTGCAAATGTGGAAGCGTTGCGCCAGGTCGGCGTAACCGACGCCGATATTGTCCGGCTCGCGGAGCTTGCGGCCTTCGTCAACTACCAGGTTCGTGTGCTCGCCGGCCTGAAGCTGCTTGGAGAAATGCGATGAGCGAGGTCGTCCATACCTTCACCACCACGATACCGCGCTGGCAGCCCTACGTGGTTCCAGTCGATTTCGCGACCGCTACCGAAGAGCAGCATGCTGCGATGCAGATGACGCCATCCAACAAGGGCATCTCGCCCTATGTACTCACCCTGGCTCACGACCCTGAGACGCTCGCAGTCCGCTCACCCTTGTTCAATCTGATCATGTATGGAAAAGACGGGCTGGCCGGAAGCGAACGCGAGCTGGGCGCCGTCGCCGCCTCCGTCGTCAACCGCTGTGTCTACTGCGCCGCCGTCCACGCATCGCGGTTCAACAACCTGACGAAACGTACGGATGTTATCGAAGCTGTGTTTGCAGACGGTCTCGCGGCGACGCTCGACGAGCACCTCCAGGCAATCTTCGACTTTTCGGCACGGCTATCGACCACACCGCCCGAGGCGACGGTGGCCGACGCACAGGCGCTGGCCGATGTCGGGCTCGACGAACTGGAAGCTCTCGACCTCGTCCTCTCGTCCGCCATCTTCGGCTGGGCGAACCGTCTGATGCATACGCTCGGCGAGCCGATGCAGGACTAAATGGTCCTGGCGTTCGGCCTGTGCCGGCTGGGCGGTACTGGTAATTTGTCCGGGAGCACGCGGTGACCAGAGGAGGAGGTTTGAGCGGTCACATAGGATTGGCTTTGTGCCTGTATCGTCATATGGCGGGTAAATCCCCACTTTTGTCACATGTCTTAAACGTCACTTTCAAGTATCGCTCTGGCGTGCGCCAAAAAGATATGGAAAACTTTAGATTGTAACAAAGCTCCTTCGTCAGAGAGGGAGTTACAGTTGGTGTTTGCAATATGCATAGCAGCTCGCTGCTATGCATATTGAGAAATCGGGCTTTCGCAAAGCGCCACTTACTGCTGGGCTTAACTGCTGACCGCGAAGATGCGGCCGATCGTATTGAGCAGGATCTGGGCGGCAAGAATAGCCGTAGTGCCGGTGTGGTCGTAGTCGGGCGCGACTTCGACCAAATCGATGCCGACAATCTCGCCGCGCTTGGCCAGCCCTGCAATCAGCTCCAGAACCTCGTAATAGATGAAGCCACCGTGGCTCGGTGTGCCGGTACCAGGGGCGATTGAAGGATCGAAACCGTCGATGTCGATGGAGAGATAATAGCGTTTTCCCTCAGGAATGCGCTCCAGCACATTTTCCACGCCGAGCTTGCGGATTTGCCGAACGGAGAGGATTTCCGATCCATGCGCTCGGGCATAGTCATAACCTTCCTTGGCGGTGGAAGAGACGTTGCGGATGCCGAGTTGCGTCATGCCCGTAACCCACGGCTTTTCCGAGGCGCGGCGCATCGGGCTGCCATGACCGTAGCGGACACCATGACGCTCGTCGACGAAATCGAGATGGGCGTCGAACTGCACCAGATGAACCGGCTCCTGATCGCTGAAAGCGTTGATGCAGGGAATGTTGATGGAGTGGTCGCCGCCGAGTACGACGGGGAGCGCGCCCGCGGCAAGGATCTTGCGAACACCGAACTCGATATTGGCGTGGCTCGTCATCGTGTCGGTGTGCACGATGTCGGCATCGCCTATGTCTACGATCCTGACGCCTTCGAGATAGGTGACGTCATCTTCGTGATCATAGGCTCCGGCATGGCCGAAGGAAAACAGCGTGGAAGCCTCGCGGATGCTGCGTGGCCCGAAGCGGGCACCGGAGCGCCATTGCGTGCCGAAGTCGAAGGGTGCGCCGAGGATTGCGACATCGGCGTCGATCGCGTCCCAGTTTTCGACATAAGGGCTTTTGGCGAAGGTGGAAATGCCGACGAAGGGTAGATTCAGCCGGCCCGTATTGTAACCGTGAGCAGCCATGGGTCTTCCTTTCAAGATATCAAAATGCGCGTTCGCGCCAGGTTTGCAGGAATTGCGAAAGGCGCTCGCTTTTCGGCGCCGCGAAAAGTGTTTGCGGCGGACCGTCCTCAACAATGCGGCCCCCGTCCATGAAGACGACGCGGTTGGCCGCGTGCGCGGCAAACCCCATTTCGTGGGTGACGATGAGCATGGTCATGCCTTCGGAGGCGAGCGCTCTCATGACCGAGAGAACCTCGCCCACCAGCTCCGGGTCCAGTGCCGAGGTCGGCTCGTCGAACAGCATCACTTTCGGTTTCATGGCGAGCGCCCGGGCGATTGCCACGCGCTGCTTCTGCCCACCGGAAAGATTTTCGGGACGGCGGTCGGCGAACGCTGTGAGCCCCACCTTGGCCAGCGCCGCGTGTCCTGTTGCTTCCGCTTCGGCGCGAGTGACGCGGTGGACGAGCCGGAGCGCAAGCGTCACGTTGTCGAGCACGTTCATGTGCGGCCAGAGATGGAAATGCTGGAAGACGATGCCAAGAGGACGGCGAGCGTCGGCCAGCTCCTTCGTGCCGGCACGTTCACGCCCCAGTGGCGTCTCCCGCCAGCCCATCATCCGGCCGAACACATTCACCTCGCCGGCGTCGTAGGGATCGAGAAAGGCAATGGAACGCAGGAGCGTGCTTTTGCCTGAGCCGGAGGGACCGATGATGCAGGTGACATCGCCGGCATGAATATCAAGATCGATGCCGTTCAGTACCGTTCTTCCGCCGAAGCGTTTCTCAAGTCCGCGAACCGATATCGCCGCCGGTGTTGCTGTCATGTCAGAAGCCTTTCGCTGCAAGGCGGCGCTCTGCGTAGAAGCCGATCCGCGCAATGGTTTCAACGAGCGCCCAATAGAGCAGGGCGACGGTCACGTAGGGCGTGACGACCGCGAAACTGATGGAGCTGATGGTGCCCGCGACTTTCGTCAGTTCGCCGAGCGTGATGACGGACAGAACGGCCGATTCCTTCACCAGATTGATCGCCTGCCCAATGGAGGGCGGAAGCGTCAGCCTCATCGCCTGCGGTAGTTCCACGTACAAGAATGTCTGGCCGGGTGTGAGGCCGAGCATGGCGGCCGCCTCACATTCGCCCTTCGGCACCGCATTGAACCCTGCGCGGAAGATTTCCGCGAAGGGGCCAGCACCATAAAGACCGAGACCGACAATGCCGGCGACATAGGGGCTGAGCACCAAACCGAATTGCGGACCGCCGTAATAGAGAAGGAAGAGCACCAGTGCCAGAGGTGCGCCGCGGGCGAATTCGACATAGACCCGGATCGCTAGGGACAGGGGCCGCAAGCGGCTGCGCAGGGACAATGCCAGCAGGATGCCGACCAGAACGGCGATGCAAATTCCGCAAGCCGACACGGCGGCCGTGATGGCAAGACCGGAGAGATAAAGCGGAAGATCGTTGAAAAAGCCGATCATCATCGTCTGGCCCCTTGCGTGAGGCGGCGCTCCATCAAGAGACCGATACCGGCCAAAGCCGCGCCGACGGCCACATAAAGCAGAAGGGCTGAGGCATAGGCCTCCAACGGGCGGAATGTCGACGCCGCCACTTGCTGTGCCCTGCGGGTGACATCCATGACCGCGATGACGGAGACGAGGGAAGAATTCTTCACCAGCGCCTGCATCTCGCCGACAAGCGCTGGCAGCATCGTGCGTACAGCTTGCGGCACCTCGATGCACAAGAAGGTTTGAGCCACCGTAAGTCCAAGCATTTCGGCCGCCTCGATCTGTCCCCTCGGCACTGCCAGAAGTCCCGCGCGGTAGATCTCCGATTGGAAGGCGGCGGTGTTGAGTGCCAGTGCCAGGGCAGCAGCTACCGGCGGCTCCAGTTCGAGGCCGAGAAATGGCAGCAGATAGAAGATAACGAGAAGCTGGACGAGAATCGGCGTGCCACGCCAGAACGAGACATATAGTCCGGCGGCGGCACGTCGCAGCCGGCCGCTGCGCGAGGCGGCCGCAAGCAGCACGGCCAGTGGCACGCCGAGCAGAAGCGCCGAAAAGCTGACCGTGACGGTGGTGAGGAGACCATCAAGAAGAGCTGGCCAGACGCCTGCCAATGTTCTGTCCATGAGCGGTTCCCCCTTGCCCTTACTTAGCGGCGGGAAGCGCTTCCGGCAGTTCCATTGGAGCGCCAAACCACTTTTTCTGCAGCTCGGCAAGCTTGCCGGATTTGTTGAGCTTGATGAGTTCCGCGTCGATCAGCGCGTTGAGCGAGGTGCTGTCGGCGTCGTTGCGGCCGGCCCAGGAGAAATAGGTCTTCGGTCCGAAGGTGGGCAGCACGACTTCGAAGATATCCGGCCGCTGGCGCGCCGCTTCAAGCAGGTTCGGCAATGAGTTGACGACGGCGTGGATGCGACCCGTAGCAAGGTCGGCATAGGCTTCGGAGAAGTCGGTGTAGGTCGAAACGGTTACGTCGGCCTTACCGGAAGCTTTCAGTTCAGTCGTGAATGTCTCAAGCGCCGCGAGTTGGGCGGAACCTGCCTGCGAGCCGACGGGCTTGCCGGCGATATCTTCCGGCTTGGTGATTTCGGCATCGCCCTTTCGCTTTAGCACAGCCATCGTGGCATCCGCGATCGGTACAGAAAGATGATAGGCGTTCATGCGCTCCGGCGTGACTGTGACCGAGGTGACGACATAATCGAAGCGGCTGGCAGCAAGACCCGGCAGGATACCCTGCCAGGGCAGATCGAGGCGCTTCAGCTCGACTCCGGGCAGTTCTTTCATGACGTCTTCCATGATGTCGGCGGAATAACCAACGATCTTCCCACCCTCGACAAATTCGAACGGCGCAAAACGCGCCTCGGTGGCGACGGTGAAAACCTTCGTCGTCTTGATTTTGTCGAGCAGGTCGGCCGCGTGCGCGACGGGTGCCATCATGGCGACAGCAAGCGCAGCGCCCGCCAGAAGGATTCTCGAATTCCGGATGATTGTCATAGTCTTGTTCCCCTGCTTTTTCGAGATCGTTTCGTGATCCCTGAAGGAGAGGAAAGCATGGACAATAGCTCAGAAAAATAGGAAAGTGATGAAGTTTACATCAGAATTATTAATGTGAGGACAGCGGATGCTGCTGGCTCAATCCGATCTCCGATCCTTGACGGTGTTTCGCGCAGTCGTAGAGCATAAGAGTTTTCTCGGCGCGCAAATCGCGCTCGGCCTCAGCCAGTCCGCCATCAGCTTCCACATCAAGGCGCTGGAAGATCGTTTAGGTTTCAAGCTGTGCCGACGGGGCCGCTCAGGTTTCGAGCTGACGGATCGTGGCGTTATCGTACACGAGCGGTCGAAAGGGCTTTTTCTGGCACTCAATGCCTTTGAAAGCGACATTGGCGCACTCAAAAACCGCATTACCGGCACACTGAGGCTTGGCCTGATCGACAACACCATCACTGATAGCGACCTGCCGATCCACCGGGTGATTGCTCGTATCAGCGAGAAGGCCCCCGAAGCGCGCGTTGAACTGGCAATCGACACCCCTGACGCGCTGCTTTCCGAAATCGCCAATGGCGGATTAGACATCGCGCTTTTACCGGAAACACAACCCTACCAGGGTCTGAAGCTCTCCCGACTTCGGGAGGAAATCCATTCGCTCTACTGCGCCCAAGGGCACCCGCTCTTCAAGCAAGGGGGCGCAGAGCTGACGATAGAACATATCGAGTCTTTCGATTTCGTGGTGCGGCCGTACGCCAACATGCGTGAATTGCAATTCTTTCCGCGGGCACGAACTCGCGCAGTCGCCTCGAATATGGAGGCGCAGGCGATGTTCATTATGTCCGGACACTATCTCGGTTACTTGCCCGACCATTATGCCCGCGACTGGGTTCAGAAAGGTTGCTTCCGACCGCTTATGCCGGATGAAACTCGAATTCACTCCACCTTCATCATAGCCACGCGTTCCGCGGAAAAACCTTCAACCATCCTTGACTTCTTCATCCGCGAACTGGCCGGCATTGCGTCGGAATCCTTACACAAGAGGCATTCTCCCGCAGTGGCGGGCGTGGCGCGGCTATAAGGCTTGCCCAATTCTGCGGTGGTATAAAGTTCCCGCAATCATTTCACCGTTGATGCGGACCACCGGCGACACGAATTTCATGGCGGAGGTGATGAAAACCTCGGCGGCGGCTAGCTCTCATGGGCTGTGAATGCGCGTTCTTCCACCGCGCAGTTCACAAGCATAACCCTTATGGAAGGGGCGGGCGGGCAAAGGGAGCGAATTCTATCCCTTCCGCGGCGAGTGCGTTGCGCAGCGACTGTGCCATTGCGACAGCGCCAGGAGTATCGCCATGGACGCAGATGCTGGCCGCCTGGACCGGCAGCTTGCGGCCACCGATGGTTGGGATTTCTCCGTCACGAACCATGGACAAAACCTGGTCCATGCTCTTTTGCAGATCATGAATGACCGCGCCTTCTCGCTGCCGGGATGTCAGCATGCCGTTGTCGTCATAAGTCCGGTCGGCATAGACTTCGCAGGCGATTTTCAGGCCGGCCCTTTCGGCAGCCTTCATGGTCTCCGAATAGGGAAGGGTGAGGAAGACGAGAGAGGGATCGACAGCCTTGATGGCACGCACGCAGACATCCGCCAGGATAGGATCTTCGGCTGCCATGTTGCCGAGCGAGCCGTGGGTCTTCATGTGGCTGATCGGCCAGCCGAGTGCGCTTGCCATGCCCTGGATCGCAGCGATCTGGTAGATCAGTTGCGCCTCGATATCCTCGGGACGTTCGCCGGAGATGCGGCGCCGGCCGAAGCCGTAGAGATCCATGAAGGAGGGATGCGCGCCGATTGCAACGCCTGAAGCCTTGGCGGCGAGGATCGTGTCGCGCATGACCACCGGATCGCCGGCATGGAAGCCGCAGGCAATATTGGCGGTCGTGATCAGTTCGAGCATGGCCTTGTCGTCGCCGATCGTATAGGCGCCGTAGCCTTCTCCCATGTCGCAGTTCAAATCAATCGTTGCCATGCAGCTTGCTCCCAGTCGACGATTCCGGCCTGATACGGCAGCATAATTCTCTACCGTTCTGTTGCATTGCACGAACTTTGTTCATATCATCCGGCCACGGTTGACATACAGTTGGTATACTGAAATAGCAAGTCCGATGAATTTGGAAAGCGCACCGATTTTGACAAGCGGTGCTCTCTTTCCGATTTGCCAGATTGACGGAAGGAGGGGTGTCGGCGCAATGGCCGAAATGTTCCCACGCATTCGCGCTTGCGGCGACAGCATGCTGTCGGTCGAACTCGCCGATCATATCGACGATGGTGTCAACAGGCGCATCATCGCGCTCTTCGATGAGCTGAACCGTAATCCCGTTGCGGGCATCGAAGAAATGGCCCCGACCTATCGTTCTCTCAGCGTCATCTACGATCCCGCGATCATCCGCGGTGGAGCGCTTGCCGATGCGCTGCAAAAGCGACTCCAGGCTTTGTCCGTGACAGATACCGCCTCGCGCTGCTTCAGCGTACCCGTCGTCTACGGTGGCGCCGTCGGAATCGATCTCGACGAGCTGGCTCGCATGAAGGACATGACGACGGTCGAACTCGTCAATCTGCACGCGAGCGTCGAATATCGTGTTTACATGATCGGCTTTGCGCCCGGTTTCGCCTATCTCGGCGGCCTCCCGGATGTGTTGCATACGCCGCGGTTGGCCGCGCCGCGCCAACGGATCGAGGCAAGTGCCATCGGCATAGGCGGTAAACAGGCCAGCATCAATTCAGTGCCGGGGCCGAGCGGTTGGCGCTTTATCGGCCGCACGCCGGTCAGGCTTTTCGATCCTCATCGGACGCCGCCTTTTCTTCTCAAGGCCGGAGATCGCATCCGCTTTCGTCCCATTGGTGAGGCCGAGGCGGCGCGTCTCGATACGATGGTCGCTGCGGGCCAGACCGTTCTGGAGCCCGAAGTAGCATGATGCATTTGCGGATCCTTCAAGCGGGGCCCATGGTGACGGTTCAGGATCGCGGCCGCAGGGGATTGCTGCATTCCGGCGTCTCCGGCTCCGGGCCGATGGATGCGCCGTCCTTCCGTATTGCCAACGCACTGGT
Organism: Rhizobium rhizogenes NBRC 13257; assembly: GCF_000696095.1. Taxonomy (GTDB): domain Bacteria; phylum Pseudomonadota; class Alphaproteobacteria; order Rhizobiales; family Rhizobiaceae; genus Rhizobium; species Rhizobium rhizogenes. Next base: position 130,482 of record NZ_BAYX01000006.1, read on the forward strand.
GGGCAACAGGCAGGATATGGCGGCTCTTGAGTTTGCCAGCGCCGGCGGCACGTTCGAGGTCACCGAGCCGGTTCGTTTTGCCGTCACCGGCGGCGACGTGGATATCCGGATAGACGGCTCGGCCGTGCGCCCATGGGAGAGCCATGATCTCTTTCCCGGGTCTACGCTCGTCGTCGGCGGCTTGCGATCGGCCGTTTGGGGATATGTCGCGTTTGCCGGCGGCATCGATACGCCGTTGATCTTGGGTTCCCGCGCCACGCATTTGCGCACCGGCCTCGGTGGCCATGAAGGACGTTGCCTGCGGACTGGCGATCTCTTGCCGATCGGTTCCCTCGATCCCATGCCGCATCTTGCGCTTACAAAGCCGTGGCGCCGATCCAATCGCCCCATCAATGTCGTGGCAGGGCCGCAGGATGATTATTTCGATGCATCCGCTTGGCGTACCTTCCTTGGGAGTTCGTTCGTCGTATCCACCAGCCGCGATCGCATGGCGCAAATGCTGGATGGGCCTGTGATCTCGGCCTGCCGAGGCAACGATATCGTCTCGGATGGTACCACACTTGGATCGATCCAGATCCCAGGCTCCGGCCGGCCGATCGTCTTGATGGCCGAACGCCAGACGACCGGCGGCTATCCGAAAATAGCGACTGTGGCCTCCGTCGACGTGCCACGGTTGGCGCAGATCCCAAGCGGTATGGCGATCCGTTTTCGCTTGATTTCCCAAGCCACGGCAGAGGCGCTGCTGGTCGCAGAGCGACAAGCCCTGCAGGATGTGATTACGGATCTGTCCGAAAAGACAAAGCCAATGAGCGTCGCACAAGAGGTAGCGCCATGACACAACCGCTTGCCAAGCAGGCCTACACCAAGATCATCGAAATGATCCTGTCGGGCGCGCTCATGCCGGGGGATGCCTTGCAGGAGGCCAAGCTGGGCGACGCGCTGGACATGTCGCGCACACCCGTTCGCGAAGCAATCAAACGCATCGAAGCCGAAGGGTTGGTGACGCAGGATGGACGCTTCCTGAAGGTGCGACAGCTTTCCGGCGAGGAGGTGGAGGAAATCTTCTTCTTGCGCCAGACGCTCGAAGCCCATTCGGCTCGCGCGGCGACGGGGCTTCCCGCCGGTCGACTGGATGAGATAGAGGCGCGCGTCCGCCGTCTGCAATTGGAGGGACCGGGGGAAGAGGACGAACAGCGTCGTGTCGACGACGACTTTCATCGCATGTTGGCGGCGGCAACCGGCAGCAGCATGATCGTCGCCACCATCGACGATCTCCGCCGTCGCACCTGCATGTTCGACCACAACCAGGTTCCGGATCGCTTTCTTAAAGGATGCGCCGAGCATCTCGAGATTATCGCCGCGCTACGGGCGGGTGACGGCGAAACGGCAGGCCGGCTGATGGCCGTGCATGTCGCCAATGCGCGCGATGCCATTCTGGCGCGCCTGAAATCCTCCGACGAGGGATCCGATCGATGAAATGTCTGATTGTCCAACCGGTTCATGCCGACGGCATTGCGCTGCTTAGGGAGGCAGGCATCGAGCCGGTATTTTGTCCTTCTGCGGATATGGCAACGGTCGCCCGCATGATCCCCGGCTGCGAGGCGGTGATCACCAGGGATGCTGGCCTTTCCGCTGCCGCGATCAATGCTGCTGATGCGTTGCGTGTTGTCGTCGTGCACGGTGCCGGTCACGATGCGGTCGACAAGGAAGCGGCAAGCGAACGAGGCGTGCTTGTCTGCAATACGCCGGGTGCCAATGCGCGGTCGGTGTCGGAGCTTGCTCTCGGCCTTGCGCTAGCTGTTGCGCGGCTAATCCCGGCTGCGGACCGCAGCGAACGAGCCGGCATAAGAGGGTTCCGCGAGATGGAGACCTTCACGGAATTGTCCGGCAAGACGGCTCTCATTGTCGGCTGGGGTGCAACCGGCGCAGGGCTTGGTCGCATGCTGAAGGCCGCGTTCGATGCACGCGTTCTGGTCTATTCGCCTCGCGCAGCCGATGTGGAGGGTTTTGAGCGGATGGAAAAACTCGAAGATGGCCTGGCACAGGCGGATCTAGTCTCGCTGCACACCCCACTACGGCCGGAAACGCGCGGTTTGATCAATGCAAAAGCGCTCTCGCACATCAAGCCTGGCGCCATTGTCGTCAATACCGCACGGGCAGGTCTGGTGGATGAAGCCGCCCTTGCCGAAGCCATTGCCTCCGGGCGCGTCGCCGGGGCGGGACTTGATGTCTATTCCCACGAAGCGCCATCCGGACCCCTTGGTCAGTCGAACCGGGTGATCTTTACGCCGCATCTCGGTGGTGCAACGCTTGAGGCCCTGCGTCGCGTGGCTATCGGCTCGGCTCGCAATGTGCTGATGGCCCTTTCCGGTGAGCGCCCGGCGACTGCACTCAACGATCCGGTCCGGAGTTACGCATGAGCCGCATTATCGAAGACACCATCGATCGATTGCTCGATCGCATCAACGCCATTTCGGAGCCAGGGCCGGGCTATACGCGTCCATCCTACAGTGCACTGGAAACTGCCGCCCATCGTGTCATCGCTGAGGAGGCGGAAACCCTCGGCCTGTCGGTGACGCGGGACGCTGCGGGCAATCTCTTCGCCCGGCTGCCGGGCAGGGACCGCGCGGCCACTCCCCTCTATATCGGCTCGCATCTCGATACCGTGCCGATGGGCGGTGCCTATGACGGGCAGGCCGGGGTTGTCGGCGCCATGGCCCTTGCCGCCGCCTTCGTCGATAGCGGCTCGGCGCCGCCTGCTGATCTGGTGGTGACCGTGACGCGGGCGGAAGAGAGCGTCTGGTTCCCGGTTTCCTATATCGGCTCGCGCGCGGCACTCGGGCGGCTTTCGGCCGAAGAGATGAAGGCGGTCCGGTTCGATACCGGCCGGACGCTGGTCGATCACATGCGCGAGGAGGGTGGCGATCCGGAGGCTGTCGTTTCCGGGCCGGGGCTCGCGCCCGCACGCTTTGTGGAGCTGCATATCGAGCAAGGCCCCGTTCTCGATGAGGCCGGCGAAGCCTTCGCCATCGTCGACGGCGTGCGTGGCGGGTTGCGCTATCGCGACGCCCGCATCAACGGTGTCTGGGCTCATTCCGGTGGTGCGCCGCGTACCGCGCGTTCCGATGCCGTTTTTGCCCTGGCGGATCTGGTGGTCGCGATGGATCGAAGATGGGGCGCAATCCTGGAGGAAAAGCATGATCTTGCCGTGACGGTCGGCCGCGTCGATGCGGCCAGTTCCGAACACGCTTTTGCCAAGGTGCCTGGCCGGCTCGATTTCTGCCTCGACCTGCGCAGTGACGATCCGGCCGTTCTTGAGCGGATGGATCGGCTGGTGAAGGCAGAAATTGCGTTGATCGAGCAAGCGCGCGGTGTTTTCTTCGAGCTTGGCCTTCAATCACGCAGCCAGCCGACGCGGCTCTCAGTGCAACTCGGCGATGAGATCTACGAAGGTGCGCGCCGGCTCGGCTTTTCGCCACGCCGGATGCTGTCTGGCGGCGGCCATGATGCGGCCGCCTTCGCCCAGGCGGGCTGGGAGTCGGTCATGGTGTTCCTGCGCAACTGGGATGGCAGTCATAATCCCAAGGAAGGCATGGATCCCGCCGACCTTGCGACCGCAGTTCGTGTGCTGCACGAGGCATGGATGAAGAACGGCCAGGAGAGCCCATGAGCGAGAAGGAAACATTGGCCCAGCAGGCCTATCGCGACGTCAAGCAGCGTATCCTTGCGGGCACTCTTCCGGCGGGCGATGTCCTGACTGAAAGAGCCCTTGCCCAGGAATCCGGCATTTCGCGCACGCCGTTGCGCGCGGCCATCTCCCGGCTGGAAAAGGAAGGCGTCATTTCGCGGCTTACCAATGGTGCGTTGATGGTGCGGCCCGTCACGGTGGAACAACTCCTTGAAATCGTCCAGATACGACGCCTGCTCGAAGGTGCTGCCGCAGCCAGGGCTGCCGGACGACCCATGACGCCGGCACTGGAGCAGTCCCGCGAGGCGATGCGCGCCTATGCGCAGGGAGGCGACGTGGCCTTCGATCAGTTCTGGCTCGATGACGACGTCTTTCATCTGGCCGTCGCGGAGGCTGCTGGTCTCAGCCTGCTGCCGGCCATGATCACGGAAATGCGCGGCATCGCCCGGCGCTGTACAATCACCCGCACCCATGACCGCTTCGATCAGCAGGCGCGTGAACATCTCGACATCATCGAGGCAATCGAAGCGCAGGACGGCGAGCGTGCCTGCGCCGCTATGCAAGCCCATTTCGATAGTGTCCGTAGCCGTTTTTTGGGCTGGCTTGACCGACGCTAATGATGGAAATTGTGATCGCACCAGATGTTTGAATTCGCAGAACTGCGCGGCCGCGAAGCCGCTTTTACCGAAACGGAATTCGCTGAAAGGCAGTCGCGGGCCCGCGCCGCCATACGGGCGGCCGGTCATGAGGCACTCGTCGTCACCGGACCGGAAAACATCTACTGGCTGACGGGTCGGCAGACGGCGGGCTATTTCGCATTCCAGGCGCTGGTTTTGCCTGTCGAGGGCAATCCCTGCCTCCTCGTGCGCGAGTTGGAACTGGTCGGATCGGTCGTCAACACATGGCTGCGGGATATCCGTACCTACCAGGACGGCGAAGATCCAGCCGTGGCATTGGCGGGACTTCTGAAGACACTCGGCATCTCCCGCCCGGCGATTGAACTGGGAGGCTGGTTTGTTTCGGCGGTCATGGCCGACAGGATTGCCCAGGAGATCGGTCACGGCGACTTGATAGACGGCTCGGCGATCCTGCCTCCGCTCAGAATGGTAAAGTCGCAAGTGGAGCTGGATGCGATCAGGGCTGCGGCAGGCTATGCCGAAGCGGGTATCGTGGCCGGAATCGCTGCCTGTGACGCCGGCGTGGACGAGAACGCGGTTGCGGCTGCGATGCTGGCTGCCGCAACCGACGCCGGATCGGAAGCCATGGCGATGGAGCCCTTGGTGTCTTCGGGGCCGCGCAGCGGCCTGCCGCATATGACATGGCGCCGGCGGAAGCTGACGGCGGGCGATCCTGTCTTTCTCGAGTTGGCGGGAAGCCACGCCCGGTATCACGCCGGCTTGATGCGCGCCGTCTGGATCGGCCATCCGCCCGACGAAGCGCGCCGGATGATGGACTGTGCGCTTGCCGCCCTTGAGGCTGCCCTTGCGGCGATCCGACCCGGCGTGCCTTGCAGTGTGCCGCATGAGGCGGCGCAGAAGGTGATCGACGCGAAAGGCTATCATGCGGCTTTTCGCAAGCGCATCGGATATTCGATGGGGGTCGCCTTCGCGCCCGACTGGGGCGAAGGCGGAATTCTCAGTCTCTTCAGCGGAGTGTCGCAATTGATCGAGCCGGGCATGGTCTTCCATCTGCCCGCGACCTTGCGAAGCTACGGTGTCTGGACCGTCGGCGCTTCCGAAACCGTGATCGTTACCGAAACCGGGGTTGAGCCGCTATCGACGCTACCGCGTGACCTTGTCGTTCGATAGAGAGGCGGGGTCTGGCTAAACTTCAGGCGTAAGCGCTACCACCAGAAGCTTGGCGATTTGGTCAGGAGTTCGTTGCCGTTTTCGCCGATGATGATGATGTCCTCGAAGAAGGCCGCACCGACCCCTTCGAGCGAGAGAAAGGCTTCCACGCCAAACACCATATCCTTCTCGATGTGGTCTTGCGGCAACGACATACTGGTGGAGATGCGCGGCAGTTCGAAGCCGAGCCCGATACTATGGCCGAAGAAGGGGAAGTTCTTCATGATCGGCGAGACGGAGCCGCCGAACGCTGCCGTCATGCGATCACCCTCCGCTGCCACGTCGAGAAGCTTCGCACCCGGCTGCATCATGTCGGTCAGGGCGTGCACGATACCTGCGGCGGCCTCGATCAGCCGACGCTGGTCGTCATTGGGTCTGCCACGAACGCCTGTGCGGCCGGGGTCGAGATAATAGCCCTGATAGAAGGCTGCATGGAGGGTACCGGTGACGATGTCGCCTGGTTGCGGCGTATCGGCGCTGTAACCGGTCAGCGGAAAGCGCTGATCGAAACCGAGCGTATCGCCGTGATTGCAGCCGATCATTTGGAGGCGGCCGCCGAAGCGCACCACCTCGCGGGCCGCCTCGCCGGCGGCATCCCGTTCGGATAGTCCGCCTGTCAGTCCTTCCATGAGCCGGTTCAGCCCGATAGTCGCCGTCTCGCCGGCGATCCGGAAACAGTCGAGCTCGCGTGGGCTCTTGATGCGTCGGACGTTGCGGATGAGATCATCGGCCTCGATCCATTCCACCTGCGGAGCTCCGTCAACGAGCTGGCTGTAATATTTGACCGGGATGAAATTCGTGCCCACCAGCGCAACACGGCCCGTGATACCCCGTTCGACCAGCGCCTTGGCGACGCTGGCAAAGGGATGGTTTGAGGAGCGCACGTCGGCGATGGAGACGAGATCGTCGCGCACTTCCGGTTCGTCGATGTGCAGTTCCGGCGCTTTGCCTTGCTGCAGGATGATGCCGGAAAAAGAGCGGGCCGACCAGATCAGCGAATCCATGCCGCCGCTGATGGCATAGTGATTGGACAGATAGAGAATGTCGCCGCAATTGTCCGTCGTGCCGCCGCCGCGCCCGAAGACCACGGCCGTCTCGAAGCCGCGCGCCTTCATCTCTGCGAGAACACGCGCCCAGCGTGCCTCGTATTCATCGAGCGGAAAATATCTGGCCATGGCACGGTTCCTTTGACGCGCAAGCACCTTTTGACGCTGGTCGGCTGAAGGCGCAAAGCTTTTCAAATTTCGGTACACCAACTGTATTCAACGGTCAACGCATGCCGTGATCCATCGGATGTGTTCGGCCGTCCCTCTCAGCTCTTAATGACTATCTTTTGCGCAGGAGGGCTGATTTTTTACGCAGAACGCCAATCATTTTTGCAGTAAATCATTGAAAAACAACCTTGAATTCCATTGGTATACCGAATAGGCTGAAATCTGAAAGTCAATGGTCGGGCGAACGGACCATAGAAGCCTCGAGTTCCAATGAGGCCCGTGCCCCGTCGAAACGCGAGTTTTGCATCATGACCGAATGTTCCGAAATCGTGCCGGCCAGCCATGGGCGCGCCTTCACGATGCACGCCGGCCAGTTCGCCGTCATCACCAATAGTCATGGCAACCAAGTCGTCGACACATGGGCAATATCGGCCGATGATCCGAGCGATATCATGTCGATGGACCATACTCGATCGGTCAATAGCAACATCTTCTTCAAGCAGGGCATGTCGGCGGTCGGCACCAGTCGCCTCAAGATGCTGACGCTGGTTAAAGACAGCGCAGCGCTGGCGCATGACACGCTTCTCTGCCCCTGCAATTCCGCTCTCTATCGCGAACTCGGTTGCGAGGAGGAGCATCGCAGCTGTTCGGGCAATTTTCACGAGGCGCTTGCCGAGAAAGGCATCGTCCAGTCGTTCACCCCGGCATCGCTCAATCTTTTCATGAACGTGCCTGTCCGGGGCGATGGCGTCGTCGAGCGCCTGCCTCCTGCATCGCAGCTAGGCGACCGGGTTGCGCTGCGCGCCGAGATGGACCTTCTCCTGGTGCTCTCTGCATGCCCACAGGACATCACCATCATCAACGGAGCAGCTCGCACGCCGAAGGATGTCGCGGTTGATATTCTCGACCAATTGCCGTCGGGGGACGAATGATGCCGGAGCCGATTCTGACCCTGCGCGACATCCGAAAGAGTTTCGGGGACAATGAGGTCTTGAAGGGAATTTCGCTCACCGTTACGGCGGGCGAGGTGGTCTCGATCATCGGCGCCAGCGGCTCGGGCAAGAGTACCTTCCTGCGCTCCATCAATGCGTTGGAAATGCCGCAATCCGGCTTCATGGATTTCGACGAGCTTTCGTTCGACTTCCGGCCTGAGTCGCGTCAGTTCCCAATGCCGGCGCAATTGCAAGCGCTGCGGCGACGGGTGGGCATGGTGTTTCAGAGCTATAATCTCTGGCCGCACATGACGGTTCTGGAAAATGTTATCCATGCGCCGGTCAAACTCCTGAAGATGCCGCGCTCTCAGGCGGTCGAGGAGGCCGAAGCGCTGCTGTCGCGCATCGGGCTTTATGAAAAGCGGCATAGCTATCCCTCCCGACTGTCCGGCGGCCAGCAGCAACGCGTGGCCATCGTCCGTGCTTTGGCGATGAAGCCTCGCCTGATGCTATTCGACGAGGTGACATCGGCGCTTGATCCGGAACTTGTGCATGAGGTGCTGGTGCTCATGGCATCGCTGGCTGCGGAAGGCATGACCATGCTTCTCGTCACGCATGAGATTGCCTTTGCCCGAGACGTTTCTTCCCGGGTTCTCTTTTTCGACAAGGGCGTCGTTGCCGAATCCGGAGCGCCCGGCATCCTGCGCAATCCGCAAAGCGAGCGGTTGCAGCAGTTCCTGCATCGCATTCTGCATGACCAATTTGGCTCCCTTGGCATGGATGTATCCAACGGGGAGGTGCTTTCATGAGCGAAGCGTTTCTTGAAGAACTCAAGCTTTACGGGCCGGGTTTTGTCGAGGCGGCCTGGACAGTGCTCTGGCTGACGGTAGCAACCATCATTTTCAGTTGGATCTGTGGTCTCGCGGCTGCCCTGGCGCATGGATCGAAGTGGCGTGCCGCGCGCATGGCATCGGCTTTCTATGTCTGGTTCGTTCGCGGAACGCCGACGCTTATTCAAGTTTTCATCATCTATTTCGGATTGCCGGCCTTTGGCATCAAGCTTTCTCCCTTTGTCGCCGGCGTCCTGTCGCTCGGGATCAACAGCGGCGCTTATGTCGCGGAGATCATTCGTGGCGGCCTTTCGGCCATTCCGCGTGGGCAGACGGAGTCGGCGCTCGCGCTCGGCTTCAGCCCGTCGGAGACCATGCGCAGCATCATCCTGCCACAGGTCTCTCGCATCATCCTGCCGTCCATCACCAATGAGGCGATTTCGACGTTGAAGAACACGTCGCTGCTGTCGACGATTACGGTGGTGGAACTGACGCTTTATGCGCAGACCCTGATTGCTGCGACCTTCCGCCCGTTCGAATTCTACATCACGGTTGCGATCATCTATCTCGTCCTGACCACCATTCTCACCCAGCTTTCAGCTTGGCTGGAGCGGCACTATGCGGCCCAGACCTGAACGGTCGTGGTCTGGGCCACGCGCACCGGGAAGTTTTATGCGCCGCGAGGCGAAGACGATACCTCACCAGATCAATAAAAGGGAACAATAGCCATGAAATTCAAACTGTTTGCATTCGCTGCCACCATGCTTGCCGCCGCCGCCTTTGGTAACGCGCCGGCTTCGGCCGCTGGTCTGGAGCTCCTGGAACCCGGCAAGCTGCAGGTCGCGACCGAGGGAACATTTGCGCCTTTTAGCATGCGCGCTCCCGACGGCTCGCTCGACGGTCTGGAAATCCGCGTGATGAAGGAAGTGGCCAAGCGTTTGGATCTCGCCTACACGCCTGTCCTCATCAAATGGGATTCGCTCCTCGTCGGCCTGCAGGCCGATCAGTATGACGTCATCAGCGCATCCATGGACATCACGCCCGAGCGTCAGAAGAAGGTTACCTTCGCCAACGGCTGGCTGGAATCGGGTGGTCGCATCATCGTTTCGAAGGGGTCGCCAATCAAGAGTGCCGCCGATCTGAAAGGCAAGACAGTCGGCGCGCTCGTCTCTTCCACCTTTGCCAAGATCGCCGAGGAAAAGGGAGCCGTCGTCAAGGGCTACAAGGCCGAGGCCGACGCCATGCAGGATCTCGTCAACGGAAATATCGATGCGACGATTACAGACTCGATCGCTGGAGCCTATGCGGTCAAGAACGCACATATGCCGCTGGAGATGACGGATGACTACGTCAGCCACATTCAAAAGGGTTTTGCTATCAAGAAGGGCAAGCCGGAGCTCGTGAAGGCTATCAACAAGGCTCTCGCGGATATGGTGGCCGACGGCACTTATGCAAAGCTGACCACGGATTTGGTCGGCTTCGATCCGGCGCCGAAAGACCCGATCAAATCGGTCGAGTAGGCAGTTGTACGGCAGATGCCCTACCTGTTGACGGGGAATAACATCGCATCCGCGTGATGCAAGCAAATGTGCTTGCGCTTTCGCAGGAGCGCAAAGTTCAGAGGTTCCGGTTAGCATCGATCGGAACCTCGTTTCGCATGCACACCATATATCGCAGCCTATATCGGCATGAACGGCAGGATTCGTTTGCTGCGCATTTTCCAAAGCATTTAAGCGTGGTGACCTCTAACTCGAAGCAGGAGCCAGAAGGCATCAACCAAATATCCCCCTTGAACTGCGAGAACATGGCACCTATCTGCGGCTCAACCCGCTGGTCCGGGCCCCTCTGGTGAGAGCCGTCGGCGCTCTTGCGATGTCGGACCTTTTCCGACACCGTGCGCCGACTGAGGTTCTCCTTCGTGGAAACATCATTGTTTTTCGTTGAGTGGCTTGGAAAGCCGCTCTGGATGTGGGCAGGTTTCATTGCCCTCGTCATCGCCATCCTGTCGTTCGATCTCGGCATCCTGCATAAGCAAAACAAGGAGATCGGCGTCGGCGAGAGCATCAAGCTCTCCGCCCTCTACATTTCTCTCGGCCTCGCCTTCGGCGGCTGGGTCTGGTGGTATCTCGGCGCCGATTCCGGCCTTGCCTATATGACCGGCTTCGTCGTCGAAAAGACCCTGGCGCTCGACAACGTCTTCGTCATCGCCTTGATCTTCTCCTTCTTTGCCGTCCCGCGTCTCTATCAGCACCGGGTGCTCTTCTGGGGCATTCTCGGCGTGATCGTGCTGCGTGCCATCATGATCGGCGTCGGCGCGACACTGGTGGCTGAATTTTCGTGGCTGCTTTACGTATTCGCGGCGTTTCTCATCATCACAGGCATCAAGATGCTGGTGATGAAAGACGTGGAACCCGACGTTTCCAACAATCCCCTTGTCCGCTTCATGCGAAACCGGTTCAACGTCACCGACAGCCATCATGGCGAGCGGTTCTTCGTCAAGCAGGCCCATCCGCAGACCGGCAAGATGGTCTGGTTCATCACCCCGCTGTTCATGGCCCTGGTCGTGATCGAAGTCGCCGACGTCATCTTCGCTGTGGACTCGGTTCCCGCGATCTTCGCGATCACCACGGATCCCTTCATCGTGTACACTTCCAACATCTTCGCGATCCTCGGTTTGCGCGCCCTTTATTTCGCGCTGGCGGCCATGATCCATCGCTTCAAATATCTGAAGCCGGCCCTGGCCATCGTGCTGGTCTTCATCGGCTCGAAGATCTTCGTTGCCGACATGCTGGGCCTGGAAAAGTTTCCGGCTGCCCTCTCGCTCGGGATCACCTTCGCGATCATCGCAAGTGGCGTGGTCTGGAGCCTGCTCAAGACGCGCGACACAGTGAAGAACGCTTAAAGCTCGCCGCGCACCTGCTGATGTGGCAGGTGCGCGGCCCCTCATCTCCCAACAAACGCCTAACAAGGAATAGACATGCTCTCCAATCTCATCGCATGGCTCTTTGCCACTTTCGCCATCGCTCCCCTTCAGGCCGAGATCGAACAATACGCGGCCGCCGCAAATCTGCCGGTGGAGATCGTCCAGCAATCACGAACATGCTTGTCATCGCAAGTCCCTCTGCTGGTGCAACGTGCATCGCAGGATAGTTACTGGACCGTCACCACCATTGTCGGCGTGGCGACCGGCTGGAGCAACCCGGCGGACCTGCTCGACAAGAACAATCCAGCTTGCGCAGCCATCATCGGCCTCATTGAAAACAGAGCCACTGACGCCACCTGATAAATTGCAAAGCCGATCATTCCCCGGATTCGGAGTGGCGAGATCACATGACTGAGCAGTCAGCCGGCGCGGCACCACAAGAAGAGATGGCATCGGTTCGCCTGAAAGAATTGGCAAAGCTTGCACAATCGCAAGGCGGCGTCAGCGTGAGGGAGGTGCTGTCCGGTCTTGGCCGGACCAGCATGGCTTTCACCATTCTTTTTCTGGCACTGCCTGCCCTCACGCCGATACCCGGACCTTTCGGGATGGTATTCGGGAGCGCGCTTGCCCTTGTTGCGGTGCAAATCGCCATGGGACGTCAGACGCTGTGGCTTCCGGCCTTCCTCAACCGGCGTAGACTGTCGTCGGCAGTCGTTGATCTCGTCGTCCGCTACAGCGTTCCGATCATTGCCAGAGTTGAGGCAATTATCCGCCCAGGCCGCCTGGTGATGTTCACGGGCAGGATGATGCAGTGGCTGCTGGCATTTCCGATCTTCGTGTTGGCGATTGCTATCGCACTGCCAATCCCGTTCGGCAACTTTCTGCCGGTTCTTGCACTGACGGTGATTTCCATCGCCCTGATGGCAAGAGATGGGCTTGTGACCCTGGTCGGCGTCATCCTGTGCCTACTCGCATTCGCCGCCACCGCCGGGTTGGTGCACGTCGCTGTTGCGAGTTTGAGCGGGATCGGCTCATGAGCACGCGTGCCGCTCCAGCTAAGCAATTAAGCCGGCTACCTAACTTCGCCGCGTTGCAAGCAGCGTGATAGCGCCAGCCCGGGATTGCCCCATGGTTGGGCCAAACGGTTGCCCGCCCATGGGGGCTTCTCTATCGCACCCTCGTCGCCGCTTCTGCCTTCAGCCTGCTTACGATCCGCCGGATTGTGCGAGGATTGATGTTGAATTCCGCCATGATTTGACCCGTCTTTAGAGTGAACCCCTCCAGCTGGGAAGACGAGACAGGCAACCCATCAAGGCATGGGTTGCCTATGGGGTCACGAGGCAGGCGACCAGCCCAGGTTCGGGGCCACTGTCTCCGCGAGGTCGGTCAGCAGCCGCACGTTCTCGGCAAGACCGAAGGCGGGTGGTAGAAAGAGGACAATCTCGTCTGCGGCGGCGAGGCCCGGGTCGTTGAAAACCGCCTCGGTCACCTGGTCGGGAGTGCCCTGGAAAACAGGGCAAATTTGGACTCCGGACGGTTGGTTGGCTGGCGCGGTCGGTGTGAGGGCGCCTTTGGGGCGGGATGCGGCGATGCCCAGGGTGCGGCGCTCGAGGTCGTAGGCGGCGTACTTCTCCCGGAGCTCGGCGGTGGTGCCGACCAAGATCGAGGCGGCTACGGTGACCGGCGGCGGCTCGGTGCCCCATGTCTCGCGCCAGGTGGTACGGAAAGCCTTGATGCTGCGGGCCTGATACTCCCCGAAGGTCTCGCCCTCGGCATGGTCGTGCTGCACGGTGCCGGAGATGAGCCCGATCCCAAGCTCGGCAGCCTGCACCGCCGAGCCCAGGCTGGCCGAGCCTTGCCTAATCCGGGAGCGCAGGGTTGGGCTGTGCGGTGTCACGCGCAGTTCGATGCCTTCCGGGGCACCCTGGTTCGGCCCGGCGACGGTGTGGAGGACCTCGCCCGAGATCGCGGCGAGGAAGCGCGCCTGGCGGCGCCTGGCCTCCGTGCGGGCATCGGTGTCGACTGTACCGAAGACAGCGTCGAACGCCGCGTTGGCGCCGGTAGAGATGGCCAGCTCCAGCCGGCCGCCGATCAACAGGTCGGTCGTGCCGGCCGCCTCGGCAAGCAGGATCGGATCCTGGTAGCGCATCGGGATGACCGCCGAGCCCAGCGTGATATGCTTGGTGTGCTGGCCGGCCGCGGCGAAGAACGGAAGCGGTGAGGACAGATAGTGGTCGAAGTGCCGCTGGTAGGCCCAGCCGGACTGGTAGCCCAGCCGCTCTGCGGCCTTGAACAGCTCGATCCCGTCGCGCAACCCCTGCGCCGGCCCGGCATCATCGTTGAAAGACACGCGGGTATTGAAGCCGAGCCGCTGCTTGGGGCGGAACGGCGCGGACAGGGCGCCGGCAGGCACGGTCGCGGTCATGCGATTTTTTCCTCGCTGAAGACCCGTTGAGGTTGAGGCTGGGGCACGCGGGCGATACGAGCGGCGCCGGACGGAATCGATTCCAGCAGCGACCGGGTATAGGGCTGCTGAGGGTTGTCGAAGATGTCGGTGACGGTCCCGTGTTCGACGATATGTCCGCGCTGCATCACCGAGACGGTATGGGCGAGTTGGCGCACCAGGGCCAGATCGTGGGAGACAAATACATATGTCAGCCCAAGTTTGGCTTGCAGCGAAAGCAGCACTTCGACGATGTCGGCCTGGACACTGACGTCGAGCGCGGAGGTGGGCTCATCGAGCACGATCACATCCGGCTTGAGGACCAGCGACCGGGCGATGGCCACGCGTTGGCGTTGGCCACCTGACAAGGCTGCAGGATTGCGCGCAAGCAGGTGCTCGCCGAGCCCGACATTGGCCAGCGCTTCGCGGACCCTTGCGGCCCGCTCTGTGGCGGTTCCAATCTTGAAGCGGTCGAGCGGTTCGCGCACCAACTGCTCGACTTTCCAGGTCGGGTCAAGCGAGGTGAACGGGTTCTGGTAGACGAGCTGAAGGTGGCGCCACACCGCGCGCAGCGACTGGTGCGAGCGATCGTTGAGCTGTTCGCCAGCCACGGTGATGTTCCCGGTATCGGGTTGCTCCAGCCCAAGCAAGAGCCGGATTGCGGTCGTCTTGCCTGAACCCGACTCACCGACCAGCGCATGCGTGGTGCCAGCCTGGACGGCAAACGACACGTCGTTGACGGCCGTCAGAACCTTGCCGTCAACCGCGAAGGTCTTCGTGACGGCGCTGACCTCGATTTTCGGTGCCTTGCTGGCGTTTGTCTTGAGAAAACGGAAGCCGGGGTCGCGCAGCCGGGCGTAGCGGTCGGGGTTGAGGGCCGGGACGTCGGCGTGCAGCTTCTTCGCGTATGCCGATGCCGGCGAGGAGAACACGGCTGCGGTGCCGCCGGCCTCCTGGACGATGCCGTCCTTGAGCACCACCAGAGAGTCCGCCCGCTCGGCGGCGATCGCCAGGTCATGGGTGATGAGGAGCAGGCTGATATCCAGCTCGTACTGCAATTTGGAAAGCAAATCGAGGATGCGTTTCTGGATCGTGACGTCGAGCGCGGAGGTCGGCTCGTCCGCAACCAGCAGCAGCGGCCGTGGAAGGACCGCAAGGCCGATCAGCACACGCTGCAACATGCCGCCGGACAGTTGGTGCGGGTAGGAATCATAAACTCGCTGCGGGTTGTCGAGCCCAACTTGAGCGAATGTCTCCAGGATGAGCGCCTTGCGACGTGTCGTATTGGGCTCGTCGATGAGCGCGGCTGCCTCCATCGCCTGGGCGCCGATCGTCCGCACCGGGTTGAGCGAGTTGCCTGGATCTTGCGGGACAAACCCGATAGCACGTCCCCGTAATGGCCGGAAATGCCGCTCCGAGAGCCCCAGCACCTCCTGGCCGTCGAAGTCGACGCGGCCACTCGCGCGTCCACCGGCCGGGAGCAGTCGCAGTACCGCGCGGGCAATCGTCGATTTGCCCGAGCCCGATTCCCCGATGAGAGCAAGGCTCTTGCCACGGCCCAGTTCGAACCCGACGTTGGTGACGACCTCTTGCTTTCCGTAGGCGACCGACAAGCCGCCGACGCGGAGCAGTGGAGCTGATCGTTGAGACGTTGAGCCGGTAATATCGGTGCGAGCGAAAAGCTGGGTCAGTCTGTCTTGCGGAGCCATCGGCTGATCCTGTTTACAGAGAGGACGGTTGCGATCGTAACGAAGGCGGGTGCGTAAACCAGCCAGGGCCATTTGAGGTAGTCCTTGCCGATCGAGATCAGCAGGCCCCAGTCGGAGGCCGGTGGCGGGTCGCCGTACCCGAGGAAGGCAAGGCTGGCGATCACCAGGATCGAGTCGCCGAACTGCAGCACGGCAAGCGGCAATACCGAGCGCGATGCGTTCGGCAATACGTGGCGCCACAGGATGTGCCAGCGCGACCCGCCGAGGAGAAAGGAAGACTCGACGAATGTCGCCTGCCGGGTCTTGATGACCTCCGAGCGCATCACCCGGGCGAAGAGGGCCACAGCCGAAACACCCGTTGCGATGGCGGCGTTTGTGGTGTCGAAGCCGATCGCGGTGACGACGATGACGGCCAGCAAGAATTTTGGAATGGCGAGCAGCACGTCGACCAGGCGGGCGAACAGGGTGTCAACCCAGCCGCCGAAGAAGCCGGCCAGCAGGCCGATGAGGCCACCGGCGACAACGCCGATGACCACGGCGATCAGCGCGCTCGCCACAGATGAGGCTGTGCCATAGACAACGCGGGTGTAGAGATCGCGGCCGAGATGATCGGTGCCGAACCAGTGCGCGGCACTGGGGCCAAGCAGCTTTTGAGCAGGAACACCGTTGATCGGGTCATAGCTCGTGAACAGGCTCGGGGCGAGCGACCAGGCGATCGCAAGCGCGACGATCGCGAACGAGAGAGCGACGGCCGGCGGCATACGCAGGGCTGTCAGCCGGCTGATCGCCGTGACACGCGAGGTCGGGTAGGCGGAGGCGAGGGTCATGAGGTCACCGCCTTGGAAATGCTAACGGAGCCTTCGTCAGCCGTGGTTGGGCGGCGCTCGGGAGCGCCGAGGAGCTTGACGCGCGGGTCGAGCAGCGGGTAGGCGAGGTCGGCGATCAGGTTGACAATCACAAAGACCACCGCTGCCAACGAGACGACTGCCTGAAGGACGGGCAGGTCCTGCGTGCTCACCGACCTTTGCACCAAGCTGCCAAGACCGGTGCGCCCAAAGACCGTCTCAGTGATCAGCGAGCCCCCAAGCAGCTCGCCGATCGTCAGCGCAACGACAGTGACGACCGGGAGTGACGATGGCTTGAGCAAGTGCTTGACGAACAGCCGCATTTGCCCGAGGCCGCGGCCCCGTGCAACGGCGGCGTATTCCTGCCCGGACTCATGGTCGAGGTTTGCGATGAGCACTTCGGCGATTTGTGCGGAGATGGGGATGCCGAGCGCGATCGCCGCGAAAAGTGTCGCCCAGACGCTGTCAGGCTCAATCACACGAAAGACGCCGAGTTGGAAACCAAAGAGGTGGATCAGCACCAGGCCGATCACGAAGTTCGGTACCGACAGGAACAGCGACGGAAAGCCTCGCAGCAAGCCCTGGCCAAGCCGTTTTGGAAGAAACTGTGTGCCATAGGCGATCACCGCCGCGAGCAGAAGCGCGACGACGAGGCCGGCGGAAGCAAGGACCAGCGTCGACGGGAGCACCTCGGCGATCAGCGTTGTCACGGGCCGATTGGTCCGCATCGACAGGCCCAGATCCCCGGTGACAAACCCGGAAAACGATGTCCAAAGCTGGACCGGGATCGGTTTATCCAGACCTTGGGCGGCGATGATCTCCTTGATCTCCTCCTGTGTGAACCCATTCTGGGGATTGTTCAGGACGTTGGAGATCGGGTCGCCCGGCAGGATGCTGACGACAACGAAGGTGAAGACATAAGCCAGCAGGATCACGACGATCGCCTGCACGAGGCGCTTTGCGGCGTAGTTTAGGTAGGCTTTGCTCATGCCTGTCACCTTCTTTGCGCGGTTGAATTGCGGGCTATTCGCTTTTCGTGGCCGTGTAGTAGCTGGCATAGGCGACACCGTTGTAGACCTCGCCCTTGAGCTTGGGAGACTGAGCGTAGATCCGCTGAACGATCTGTGTGCGCGGGATGAAGTAGCCCTGATCGAGAATGTACTTCTGCAACTCGTCGAGGAGGGGTTTGCGAATTTCTGTGGAGCCGGCGCTGGCGATCTTGTCACGTAGCTCATTGAGCCTCGTGTCGCTCTCGTCGAGAGCGAACCAGTTCTCGCCGTTGTTGGCGTTCGTCAGAATGCTGGCGACGGTCCCTGCGTCGATGAAGCTACGCGTCACCTCGTAGGCCGGCACGGCCGGGCCGCCGTATTTGACCTTCTGGCCGTAGGTGACAACATCGTAGGCACGGATGGCGACTTTCCAGCCAATCTTGCCGAGTTGCTGGGCGATGAGCTCATCGACCGATTTGGACGTAGCAAGGTAGGGGTTGGAATTCAGTATCAGCAATAGCGGCTCGCCGTTCTTCGTACGGATGCCGTTTGCGCCCTTTGTCCAGCCTGCCTCATCAAGGAGCTTTTCAGCCTTGTCGGGATTGTACGCCAGCAAACTGCTTTGGTCGGTCGCTCCCGGCACGTTGCTCTGGATGAAGGACGTCGCAAGCTTCCAGTCGGGCGTGTAGACGGTGTCGATGATCTCCTGGCGGTTAATGCCGGCCTGGAGGGCCTGACGTACTTTCACGTCATCGTACGGCGCAAGCTTGGTGTTGATCGCCCAGCCGTTGACGAAGCCGAGATAGCGTGGTGTCGCGATGGTGAAGCCCTCCGACTTGAGAGACTCCAGTTCCTGCGGCGAGGCGTTGTAGGCGACGTCGGCCTGGCCTGACTGCACGGCTGCAACGCGCAGCGACGGTTCGGTCACCAGCTTGTAGGTAATCGTGTCGAGATAGGCTGGACCGGTATGACCGACCGCCGGAGGACCCCAGTTATAATCCTTGCGCTTGACCAGCTTGACGAAGTCGCCCTCCTTCCAGGAATCGACCACATAGGGGCCGCTGCCAGAGGTCTTGCTCAGATCAGCCTGCTGGGGGGCGGGCTGCGCGATGGTCTTCGGGGAGATGAGGATCGAACCGTGGTAGCCGAGAGTCGGGATGAAGCCGAGCGTCGGCTTCTTGAAGAAGACCTTCACTGTGCTTGCATCAATTGCCTCGGCATGGTCGTAGGTTTTCGGGAAGAGACCAATCGGATTGATGCCCTCGGTCTTGCGGCCGGCGTACCAGATGTCGAGGTTGGCGACGACGGCCGACGCGTCGAGCGGGGTGCCGTCGGAGAAGGTGACGCCGCTCTTGAGGTGCAGGGTGAACTCTGTGGCGTTGTCGTTCTGCTCCCAGCGCTCGGCGATCCAGGGGCTGACCTTGCCGTCAGCGTCGACGTAAAGGAGCTTATCGGTCACATGACCCCAGATGTGGCCCTGGAAGCTGGAGATCGCGCTGTTGTTCGGAATCCAGGTGTCGCCCAACGAATCGATGAGGAAGGTGATGTCACCTCCGTTGTGTGGGCTGTCAGCACTCAGAGCCGGGGCGAGGCCTGCCATCGTCACCAAAGCGCCGGTTGCCACGGCGGACGTGGTGATCAGCAGACGGCGCCGGGAGAGGGACAACGAAAAAAGGCGTTCGGTCATGAAGAGGTCCTGATGGTTCTGGTTCTGAGAAATCCTGAAACAGAGCCTATGCAGGCGGAGCCGAGGGAGAAAGACTAGTTGTTCTTTTTCTACTAATTTTATGGATTATTTTGTTCAGTTTTAGCGTGTGGAAGGGTCAGCTTTTTTCAGGGCTTGTCTGCGAGGGAGCTGCGCGTTCAAAACCCTCCTTGGTGATCAGGGTCTCCGTGCTGATCTCATTGGGATCGATTTTGGACCTTGGGTCCCTCGAATATCCGCACTGGCGGCGCTTCGCCAACTAACCGTTCGACCTCCACCCTTGTAAGCTGTCCGGTCGAAGCCTGGGCCAGCTGCGAGGTCCCAACGTCGTGTGTCAGGATGTTCGGGTTGCCGTGAATGCACATCGCGCTGTCGGCGGTTGGGGCGTCCGGCTCGAACCATGCACCTGTTGCCAACTGCATGACCCCCTTACGCACGTCCTCGCTTATCACCGCTGCGGCGAGGCAACTGCCGCGGACGTTGAACAACCTCACGATGTCTCCATCCGAGATGCCACGCTCAACCGCATCTACCGGGTGGATACGAACCGGCTCGCGGCCCTTGATTTTGGTGGAGCGGCTGAAATCACCATAGTCCAGCTGGCTATGGAGCCGCGAATGTGGCTGGTTGCAGACCAGATGCAGGGGATAGCGCTCGTCCGCCTTGGTCTCCGCCCTGGGGGGATACCATCTCGGATGGCCGCGGCAATCGTCGTAGCCGAAGCCCTCGATCGTCTGCGAAAAGATCTCGATCTTTCCGGATGGCGTCTGCAGCGGGGATCCGGACGGATCATTGCGAAAGGTGCGGGCCGGTCCGCCATCGTCAGGCTTGAGCGGCAGGCGCATCTCTCCATGGTTCCAGAACGCCTCGAAATCTGGAGCCTCGTGTCCACCGGATGCGAGCGCCGTGCGCGTGGTCTCGAACAGGAAGGCAAGCCAATCCCGGCTGGTGCGATTTTCGGTGAACTCTTCGAATTTTCCAAGATGGCGCGCTATTTCGGAGAAAATCTCATAATCGTCTCGCGCTTCCCCGACCGGCTCGATCAGCTTCTTCATCGCGATCATCAGAGGATCACGATCCGCCGCGCCGATATCGTCACGCTCAAGCGTGGTGGTCGCAGGCAATACGATATCCGCGTGACGCGCGGAGGACGTCCAGGCCGTCTCATGGACGATGATGGTCTCCGGCCGCTTGAATGCCGCCCGCAGCCTGTTGAGATCCTGATGGTGATGAAACGGGTTGCCGCCTGCCCAATAGACGAGGCGGATATCGGGATAACGCATCGTGTGGCCGTTATAGTTGAACTCGTCGCCCGGATTGAGGAGCATATCGGCGATGCGCGCGACGGGAATAAAATCCGGCACTGGATTTTTGAACTGGCTAAGGGTCGGCAGTGGAACGGCAAGCTGGGCCTTGCCGATATTCCCCAATGCACCGAGGGAATAGGCATAGCCGCCGCCATCCAGTCCGATCTGTCCGAGCATTGCGGCCAGCACGATGCCCATCCAGACAGGCTGCTCGCCATAGTCGGCGCGCTGGAGAGAGTGGCTGACCGTGATCAGCGTCCTTGCCTGTGCCATGGCAAGCGCGAGCTGCTTGATGGCATCAGCACCGATGCCACAGATGCCGGAGGCCCATTCCGGGTTCTTTTCGACACCATCGCTCCGCCCGAGCAGATAGTCCTCGAAACGCTTGTATCCGACCGTGTAGCGGTCGAGAAAACCGCGGTCGTGCAATCCCGCATTGACGAGCGCATGCGCGACACCGAGCATCAGCGCGACATCCGTGCCCGGCACGATCGGCAGCCACTGCGCATCCAGCTCGGCGGGAAAATCGTCTTTCAGTGGGCTGACGAGCACGAAGCGGGCACCGCGAGCGCTCGCGCCGTTCAGCGTCTGGCGGACGATATGCGAACTGATGCCGCCGCCATGCACGTCCGCATTCTTGATCGCCATTCCGCCGAAGGCGACGATCAGTAAGCTGCTCCGTTCGATGGCATCCCAGGTGACACTCTTGCGGTCGAAATGGTCATATGGCCCCAAGACGTGTGGGATGATGACCATTGCAGCACCGGAGCTGTAGGTATTGACGGATCGCACATAGCCGCCGAGCACATTCAGAAACCGGTGGATCTGGCTCTGTGCATGATGGAAGCGCCCGGCACTCGACCAGCCGTAGGAACCGCCGAATATGGCCTGGGGTCCAAAGTCTCCGTAAACGCGCCGAAGTTCTCCAGCAACCAAATCAAACGCTTCTGGCCAGCTGACGTCCACATAATCATCTGCGCCGCGATCCTGCGCATTACCTTTCTTGCTCTCAAGCCAGCCGCGCCTGACGGCGGGACGCCTGATGCGCGCGAGGCTATGAGCGATCGCGGCGAGGTTGCCCAACAAGGGCGATGGATACGGGTCGGCCGGATGGGGACGAATTTCGAGCTTTCCGTCTTCGTAGCGGCCAGAAAACGCGCCCCAATGGGAGCTATGGGTCTGGAACGTGTTCATTTGCAAAATACCCGGGTAATCAAAGCGTTTATCAACAGGCCACCCGTTTTTCTCGATGCGTTCGGAAACGTGATGCTGATGAATTCGGTCGGCATATAATTATTCCCCAGGCTTGCTGCATCGGATTCTGTATGGATGCTAATGTGCGCCCGTGGGCGCAGAAAGACAGGTCATTCTTTTTCTATAGAAATTATGGAATTTTATCCCGCCTCGGCTCGGTTGATGAGTTGCAGGCGGCTTAAGCGATAAATGATCAGGTCGCGTACGGTGCCGACCTTGCCGCTCTCGACAAGGTCGCTCGGTGTGAAGGTTCGAGAACGCTCACCTTCCAAAAATTTGCAACGAAGCGCCAAACGTCCCGTTTGGCCGGGACAGTGGTATCAGGTGCCGGGAATGGGCTCCCAGGCTAAATCGTCGGTCCGGGAAAACTGTGGAATATGGGCAAGGCTCTGAATGAGGTCACAGTCGGATCCCAGCGTTTCCTGCCAATCCCGTGCCTCTGTCAGGACAACGCCAATGCCGATAACGTCGGCTCCTGCCTTGCGCACCAGTTCGAGCGATCCCTTAAGGCTGGATCCGGAGGCAACGACGTCGTCGACCACGACCACGCGCTTACCTTTGAGAAGCGGAATCGCGGCGCGGTCCAGCAGCAAGCGCTGTTCGCCCTTGGAGGTAATGGAGGAGATTTTCTGTTCCAATGCATTCGCCAAATGGATTTTTGGCGACTTCTGCAGGATGACGTAATGGTCGAGTCCGAGCGCACGAGAGACTTCGATTGCGACGGGAATGCCAAGTGTCGCCGTGCCGACGATGATGTCGGGCTTGAGCGGTGCGAATTTGGCGGCAAGTTTGCGGCCGATATGTTCGCCGAATTTCACACCGAGATCGATGACCATCATCAGCGAAATGGCGAAATCCGGCTTGATCGCCACGATCGGCAAATCGACCGGATAGCCGGAAACATCGACTCTCCAGTTCTGTCCGGTTCTTGGGTCCGTGGTCTCAGAGGTCATCGGTTTTGTCCTTCATGCTAAGGCGCGGCTCGACCATGAGGCCGACATGGCGCCAGGTTGTCCGCTTGTGTTTCAGATCATACCCGTAAAGGGTGAGAGAGAACGAAATGGCGTGCGCCATGCGGATCGCCTGAACGAGCAGCGGAATGCCGCGGGCCAGCGCGAAGCGCAGTTTCGTGGGCAGGCTGACATTGTCGATCTCCATGCCGCGAGACCGCTGCGCGTCCGCAATGCGTTCGAAATCGTCGCGCAGCATTGGAATGACGCCGAAGGTCAGCGAGAGAACGAGCGTGGCAATCGGCGGCAGCCGTGCGGCGCTTGCTGCTGCCAATATCGAGCCCGGCGTACTTGTCTCCATGACGAAATAGAAGGCGGCTGTGGTTGTCATCAGCCTGGCCGCCATCGCGGCGGCGACAGACAAGGCGTCGCCTGTCGAAAGGCCCTGTAGCCAGAGGTTTATCATCCAGCTCAGCATGACCATGCCGGTGAGCAGGGTGGCACCCTTGATATAGCCGCGAAGACCAGGGACGCGTATCACCCATAGAAGGATCAGACAGGCAAGCGCGAGGGGCACGCCGAAGCGCCAGTTGGGAGCGAGCCAGGCTGCCAGCATGATGGCAAAGGCAATCCCCAGCTTGATAAAGAAATTGAGCTCATGAAGCCGCGTCATGCCATGCTCCAGGCTGCGTTATCATAGGGCACTTGCCAGCCGAGAGAGCGGAAGATGCCGCTTTCCCAGCCATCTTCGGGCCTTCCCTCGAACGCGATCGTGCCATTGTCGAGGATCATCAGACGGGTGGCCAGATCATCGACCAGTTCCAGATCGTGCGAGATCAACATCACCGCACGTCCCGAGGACTGCATTGACGAGATGAAAAGTTCCAGCATTTGCCGGCCCTTGATGTCCCTGGCCAAAAGCGGCTCGTCGATGATGGCGACAGCCGCGCCGGTTGCGTCGGCGCAAGCAAGGCCCAGCAGAGCCTGCTGGCGGGCCGAAAGCGCAAATGGATTGGCCTCGGCGAGGTTGGAGAGTGCATAGCGCTCCAGCGCTGCCGTGGCGCGGGCGATGATGGCTGGGTCGCTGGAGGAGGCGGTCGAGGCCGTGATGGCAAAGATCACTTCACCGAGTACGCTCATATTGAACAGAATATGGCGCATGTTCTGGGGGATATAGGCAATCTTGCGCGCGCGGGCGGCAACGGACCAGTCGTCGGCCTTCGTCTCGCCGAAGAGGATGGAGCCTGCGGTCGTTTTCAGAAGTCCGAGGATCGATTTGAACAGCGTCGTTTTGCCGGCGCCGTTGCGGCCGATAAGTGCAAGCACCTCTCCAGCCCGCACCTCGAAACTCACATCCTTCAGGACCGGGTTTCCGTGCGAGCGGGAAAGCTGGCTCGTCAGCTTCGAAACGGTCAACAGCGGGCGGCCCGTCTCAACGGTCTGTCGCGCGGGCCGGGAGCGCATCGGCGGCAGAATGCCGGCTTCGATCCAGGCGGCATCCTCGGTGAGAACAGCCTTTGGCGGCATGCTTGGAGAAAGGCTGCCGTGACGCAACAGAGCGATGCTGTCGATCACCGAATGGAGTGCCAAAGGGTCCTGCTCCGAGATCAGCAGGATCGGGACGCTATCCGACACCTTCCGCAGGATATTGGAAAGTCTCATACGGGCAGCGGGATCGAGCCCGGTGGTCGGCTCGTCCAGCACGAGGATTGCCGGGTTCGAGGCGATCGCTGCGGCAATGGTGACCATCCGCCGTTCACCACCCGAGAGGGTCAGAACCCGACGGCCACGCAACGCCTCCAGCTCGAATTCCGCAATCAGCTCGGCGAGCCGGTTGCGGATCACGTTCTGCTCGACACCCTTGTTCTCCATCGGGAACGCGATGACATCCTCGACACAGATGTCCCAAAGCTGGTCTTCGCTATTTTGAGCCACGAAGCCGATCGTGCTGAACAGCTCTTTCTTGGTGAAAGAGTGTAGCGGACGGCCGGCAAGTTCCACCTGGCCGGAGAACTCGGGAGCGTGAATGAGGCGCGGGATCAGGCCGGCGGCAACGCCGAGCAGCGTCGACTTGCCGCTACCGGCTTCGCCACAGACAAGAAGCCGTTGCCCCTCGTCAAGCGTGCAATTGGTTTCGGCAAGCACCGGTGCGGGACCGCCGAAACCGATCGTCAGATTGGCAATATTGAGCACTTGTTGATCCAGATCGGGTTCAGAAGCGCTTGAAGCCGGCGGGATGTGCACTCTTTAGAATTTTCAGGGCCGGGATGATCAGCAGCGGCGTGCCCACGACCATCGGGACGATGTCGGACAGGCCGAGATAGCCAAAACCCCACCAGAACGGAAAAATGCCGAGATAGGCGAGGCTTGCGGATACCGCCACCACCATAATCAGCCCGATGACAAGGCAGGCCACAGCAATCTTGATCAGCGCCAGGCGATCAAAGACAGTCTTGGCGGGATCGAAGAGGACCCCCGGCACAAGGCCGGTCAGGCCGACCATGACGCCATCGACGATGAGCGAATGTGCGGGGATGAAAGTGCCGGCGAGAAGCGACCAAACGATAGTACCGAGATAACCGCAAATGAAGCCGCTGCGCCAGCCGAGCAGGATACCGATCACCGGTGGCAGGAAGGCAAAAATGCGCCACTGGATGACGCCGGGCACGAGCTGGATTGGATTGGCATAGGCCCAAAGTACACCCGTGGCGGCAGCCGCCACGATCGAGAGTACGATGGGAAAGAGAGTATTGCCGTCAGTTTGCGATACGGTTGCTGGCTGCATGTTTTTGTCCCCTTAAACGTAACTTCAAGAAACTCTCGGAAAACCGGCTGCAACGGTTCTCCGCAATGGCTCAAATGCAAATTTGGTCTCGATCACATGCCGCCTGGCGATTGCGGGAAGACAGTTCAGGAAAGTCGTCGAACGTCGCGCTACACCTGTGCTGCATCCCGTTGAGCCGCAGAGCGTCTCCGCTGGGCCTGTGTCAAATGCTTGTTGACCAAAGCTCGGTCATCCATCCAAGCGTCTTTCTCGGTCGTGGTATCGGGGATCGCCACCCCAGCGATCATGTCGAACTGGGGAATGTGGCTGAGGCTGGCGACCAGGTTGGCGTCCTCGCCCAGCAGGTTTCGCCAGGCGTGCCCCTCGGTCAGAATGGCACCGGCACCAATTATATTGGCGCCAGCGCGGCGCACGAGCCTGATTGCTGCTGCCATACTGGAGCCGGTGGCAATGACATCGTCGACAATGAGAACGCGCTTGCCTTGGAGCAGGCTTATCGAGCGGCGATCAAGCAGAAGGCGTTGCGGCACTGCGGTCGTAATGGAACGCACATCCTCGACCAAGGCATCGGCAAGGTGAAATTTCGGTGATTTCTGCAGGATGACATATTGGTCTATACCAAGGCGCCGTGAGACTTCGATCGCGACCGGGACGCCCAAGGTGGCGCTGCCGACGACGATGTCGGGCCGCATCTGCGCAAAATGATTGGCAAGAGCATTGCCGACGATGTCACCAAACCGGATACCCATGTCGATTACCATCAGCAGCGCGATCGCGCGTCGGTCATTCAGCCGGATAATCGGTAGGCTGAAATTCTCGCTGGCAATCTCTATCTGATAGGTTTGCGGGGTCTTCAGATACATAAATGCGGCCTTTTGCCATCATAAGTTGCAGGTGAAGTATTATCCCAGTAGACACTAGGTCGCCCGGCTTTTACAACCAACAAAATTCGTCCGGTGTGTTTCCTTTTCTTCAACGAGGTACTCTTCCCGAATGAGTAGGCTTTTGTTTTCTCGGTTCGCACATTATCTCGACGAGATCGCTAAACGCGGCTCGATCAGAAAAGCCGCGGAGAAACTGAATGTCTCGGCTTCCGCGATCAATAAGCAGCTCATCGGTGCCGAGGAGGAGTTCGGTGTTGCCTTATTTGAGCGTCTGCCACGAGGCATGCGGCTGACCTCCGCGGGTGAATTGCTCATTAACGGTTATAGAGAATGGAATAAGGACCTTTCCCGGATCAAATTCGAGATCGAGGAATTGAAGGGGCTTCGCCGTGGCGAAGTGAAAATTGCCGCCTCGCAGGAAACTGTGCCCGACTTTCTGCCCGCGGCGCTCGCGCGGTTCATGAAGGATCATCTTCGCATTCGCAACTCGATCACGGTGGCGGATTCGGACCGTGTGCGTCAACTGGTCAGGGACGGAAGCGTAGACTTCGGACTGACGTTCAGTCCCCCGCCTCTACCGGGGGTCGTTGTCACGCGTTCGGCTGACTTTCACCTGATGGCCATGTTGCCGGCAAGTCCCGGTGTGAAGCAGCCGGATAGCATGTCTATCGAAGAATTCTTCCAAAAGCCGACGATCGTCCCTGATGCCAGTAGTCACTTGCGTGATGTTGTCGACATTGCCGCCGCACGTATCGGTGCGAGGTTGCAGCCCGTCTTGACGACCAATAGCTTATCGCTCATGCGTTCCATGGTTCGCGAGGGGTGCGGTTTCGGTGTGACGGCCGTGGCTAAGGGCATGCCCTTGAAGGATGATGAGGGAATACATTGCTCCCGCATAGCTGATCGTGGTTTGCCACCGATGGTGCTGTCGCTGATCGTCGACCCACGGCGCAGCCTCTCCATGACCTCCATCATCGCGCGGAGGTATTTTGAGGAATATTTCGATGAGCTCGCACTTCAAGCGGACGAAGCGCTTCACCGTTCGTTGGAGCAATCGAGTTCAGACAACGAGCGATCCGGCGCCGAGTGACTGCAGTTTCAGCCATTGCGTCGTAACGAGCACTTATGTTCCAAGCAGTTTGGCGTGAGGTTTCGCGCCATTGGCAAGATCCCGCGTATCCTTGTGAAGTGTTCCCACATCAAATGCAGCGATCGGAGTATCCGCGATATTGTACGCTCGCGTACTCAACCGTAAGATGATGGCGAAGGCTTCCTGTTGAAGAAAAGGAAACGCACCGGACGAATTTTGGTGCTTGTAAAAGTTGTGCCGACCTATGTCTATGGAGACGGTATCGTTTGGTTCTAATGCTCGGGGCGGCAAGGCGGTAAGCACGCCTCCGGAGGCCTCCACAAACCTCTCAGACTGAGATCACGGTTGGTGAATTAAAATCATATGTCTGAAGTCAAAGCCTACCTTCTGAACGCAGCTGCCGAAACGATCCGGACCGTGATGATTCCCGCAGCAGATCAGCTTACGCATATCTCCAAATTGATCGGAAGCAGCGAGATCGATGTCGTTCGCATCGAGGGCTCTCATCTCCTCTACGCAGGGGCAAATAGCCTGACCGACGGGGTTCACAGCGTAACGGACTTGAAAGGCCACGGCTCGCCGTTTGCTGGCAATCTTCTTATTGTCGGTGCCGATGAACGTGGCGAGATGACGAATGCCAGCGACAGTATCGGGCACTTCGCGACGAAACTGACGATCGTTCGCCCGGTCTTCGTGCCTGTCTTCGAGACGTTAACCGGCCCCGACATCTTCGGAACCCGCGTCATCCGCCTGGATGTTCGCATTGAGCGGTCTGCCCCCAAAATCATCGACTGAGTACCAGATGGGAGAATGGAGGCTCTTTGTCGAGAGCAATCGCAATCTTCAGGATTTGTGAAGCGGCAGCGAACACCGAGTGATGATTTTTCAGAGCGACTTTGAAAGCCGGTGCATGCGCGAACAGCGCCGACAGTGACCCCACAGCACCACCAGGCGTTCAATGCCAAATCCACTAGGGACAGTGCTCGCGGCCGATTCACACACCCGCGAAATGGCACAGGACTTTTCCGCCACCCATGCGTTGGCGTGGCGTTGGGGCAGCAGTTTTGCAAATATCCTGCGCCATGGGACAGCGCGGATGAAATGTGCACCCCGCCGGTGGGTTGAGGGGACTGGGAGGCTCGCCCCCCATCAGCGTGCGCGCTCTGTTCGGCGCCAGCACATCGGGTATCGTCTGAAGGAGAAGCTGCGTGTAGGGATGTTGTGGATTGGCAAAGAGCGCTTCCGTTTCCGCCTCCTCGACAATACGGCCCAGATACATCACGGCAATCCTGTCGGCCATGTGACGCACGACGGCAAGGTTGTGGCTGATGAAAAGATAGGTCAGTCCGAGTTCGTCCTGAAGCCGGCGCATTAGATTGAGAATTTGCGCCTGGACAGAAACGTCCAGCGCGGAAGTGGGCTCGTCGCAGACGAGGAATTCCGGCTCACCGGCCAATGCGCGGGCAATCGAAATTCTCTGTCGCTGGCCACCCGAAAACTCGTGTGGATACCGCCTGGCGTCATCGGGCGACAGCCCGACGACGCGCAGCAGCTGCGATACTCTTTCCGTAATCTCGGCAGGCGACGTTCTCAGTTTGAACTCGCGGATCGGCTCGGCGATGATATCGCCCACGCGCCATCGGGGATTGAGGCTCGCATGGGGATCCTGGAAGATCATCTGCGCTTCCATTGGCTTACCGCTGGCGGAGCTGCCGAAGACAATCGCACCTTCAGTCGGCTCATGCAGTCCTGTCACCAGACGCGCGACAGTTGATTTGCCGCAACCGGATTCGCCGACAAGCGCGAGGCACTTGCCCTTTTTCACGGTGAAGGTCACGTCTTGAACGGCCTGCAGATATCGCCTGGGCTTGCGCTCGATCACCCGGTTCAGCCATGGTGCCGAGACCTCGAAGACACGGGTCAGCTGGTCGACTTCGAGAGCGTTTTCGATATCTCTCATCGGACACCTCCTTCGATCAGCCAGCAGGCGGCGGCACCATGCTCGTCCGCCTGAGTGAGCGATGGTCGTTCGACGCGACAGCGCGGCATCACATCCCGACAGCGCGGATTGAACGCACATCCGGAAGGCATGGCGTTCAGGCGCGGCATGGCGCCGTCGATCTGCGCAAGCGTCTCAAGCCGCGCGCCAAGCGCCGGGATCGAAGCCATGAGCCCACGCGTATAGGGATGCTTGGGACGTGCGAGGACTTCCGCCACGGGACCGATCTCAACGACGCGACCGGCGTACATCACCGCAACGCGGTCGGCGGTCTCCGCAATGACGCCCATATCATGGGTGATCAACATGACCCCCACCCCCTGTTCGACGCAAAGGCGACGCAGCAATGCCGTGATCTGGGCCTGGATCGAAACGTCCAGCGCCGTTGTCGGCTCGTCGGCGATGATCAGTCGAGGGTTGCCCGCCAGAGCCAGTGCAATGACAACGCGCTGGCGCATTCCGCCCGAAAACTGATGCGGATAGTGGTCCACCCGCTCTTCCGCGCCGGGAATGCCGACATGTTTCAGCAGTTCTATAGCCCGAAGCCGAGCGGCAGCTTTGTCGATATCGGAGTGCAATCGAACGGTTTCGACGAGCTGCTGTCCGACGGAAAAGAGAGGGTTGAGCGACGTCAGCGGGTCCTGGAAGATGGCTCCCACCTTGCGTCCTCGAACCTTCTCCATCTG
Source organism: Rhizobium rhizogenes NBRC 13257 (assembly GCF_000696095.1). Taxonomy (GTDB): domain Bacteria; phylum Pseudomonadota; class Alphaproteobacteria; order Rhizobiales; family Rhizobiaceae; genus Rhizobium; species Rhizobium rhizogenes. Next base: position 160,562 of record NZ_BAYX01000006.1, read on the forward strand.
CCTCTCGTTCAGGCTATCGGTGCGCTGACCGGCAATGCTGATTTCGCCGGCGATGACGCGACCCGGCGGTTCCAGCAGGCCCAGCACGGCCATCCCTGTCATTGACTTGCCTGCACCGGATTCGCCGACGACGCCCAAGATTTCTCCCGGACCGATCGTCAACGAGACATCGGACAAAGCGGCAAGCGTTCCCCGCCGGGTCGGAAATTCAACCGAGAGACCGGATACCACAAGTGGCGGTTCGTGAGCCGTTTGGGTCATTGCTGCTCCAGGACTGGGTAGCTTGGTGGGAAGATCGAGCTGACCGGTGGGTGTCGATAGGTTCGCTCCGGATAGAGGGAAACCAGTCTGTCGAATTGCGCCTGCGCTCCACCGCGCGCGGCCACCAGATCAATTCCGGCAACTGCGCCATCGCGCATCGAGATGCGCCCGTCGACGATCGTTGCCTTGGTAATGCGGCCGGTCGCCCCATAGATCAGCGTCTGAACCGGATCGATGCGGGGCGCGATCATGGCATCGCTCATGTCGAAAACGGCGATATCGGCCTTTGCGCCGGGTGCAATTCGGCCGAGATCGGGGCGCCTCAGCGCATCGGCGCCGGCAATTGTTGCCGAGTCATAGAATTCGGATGCGGATGCAGCGTCACCTTTGCCCTCGGTGATGCGATTGGCCATCAGGCCAACGGCAAGGTTCAAGACCATGTCCGGCGGTGCGGTGTCGGTGCCCATGCCGATACGGATGCCCATCGCCTTGAGGCGCGAATAGGATTTGAGCGCCGATCCGTGGCGTGCCGATACAAGCGGACAGTGCGCGACCGTTACGCCACTGTCGGCATAGAGGGCGAGATCCTCATCCGTTGCGACCGTTGCATGCGGCGCGATGAGGCGAGGGGAAAGCAATCCGAGATCGGCGAGCCAGCGTGGTGCTGTGACGCCGCGCAGTCTTTGCATGGTCTGGAGTTCCATTTCGCCCTGGGCCATATGCAGCCGTACCGGCAAGTCTAGGTCGTCCGCTCGGGCGAAGGTCTGCCTAAGCAGGCTTTCCGTGCACGTTTCGACCCTGTCGGGTGCAAACATGCCTGAGATGAGACCATCCGCATGGCCGTGGATGCGGCGGGCAAAGTCTGTGGCTTTCGCCAGTTCCGCCAGGCCTCGGGCTTCGTCGAAGACCGTCTGCATGGTGCCGGCCTCGTCGAGGACCACGCCGCCGCTGCGATAGGCCGGTCCCAGCCAGACGCGCAGCCCGAGATCGTCGGCTGCCTGAGCGGCGGCTTCGAATTCGGCGACGGTCTCTCCCCAGGCCCGGTAGAAAAGCGATGCAATCGGCAGCGCCGATGTGATCCCGTTCAGCAAAAGTTGCGCGAAGGCATAGCGTTTCTGGAACGCCAGCTCTTCGGCTGTGTACATCTCGCGGGATTGCGCCGCATAATCGGCGGGCCAGACCCGCCCTTTCTTCCAGCCCGGCTGGTTGTCCATGGCAAGCACGGTGGTATCGAGGTCGGAAAGCGCGTCGAGATCCACGAAGCCGGGGCCAATGAGGGCCTCCCCCATGTCATATCTGGCTGCAAGCTCACCGGCGAAGCGATGTCCGACCCAGACGATGTGATCCCGCTCGATGACGATTTCGCCGTTCTCGATCAGCCGCCGTCCATCCGGGGTGTCCGCAATGATAAATCGCGCTGCTAGCGCCCAGCGTCCTTGCGGACGGTGCCCGAGCGGAAGATCCGACCAGCTCATGGGCGTTCTCGCAGGCTTTTGCCATCACGGGCGACGACGTTTCCGGCGGTGACGACCAGCTTTCGGGGCGCATGGGTGACGATTGCCTCGGCAAGCGTTTCCCCTTCGAGCAGCACGATGTCACCACGTCCGCCCAGGGCGATTTCATGGCCGGTCCTCTCCATCACAACGGCGCCACCGGTTGTGCAGACATGCAAGGCCAGCGGAAGCTCGTCATCGCGACGCAGATTGTTTTTCATGCCGAGAAGCATGGCGCGTTCGAGCATGTCGCCGTTACCATAGGGACCCCAGGTGTCGCGGAAGCCGTCGACGCCAGCACCAAAGCGGACGCCTGCCGCCAGAAGCCGCTTCAGGGATGGCGTCTCTCGGGATGGCGGCGCCGTTGTCAGGATCGGGATGTCGAGTTCGGCGCATGTATCGATCAACGCCTGCGTCATGTTCCAATCCGGGTGGCCGAGGCAAAAGGCGTGGCTGACGGCGACCTTGCCCTGCAGCCCGAGCGCGCGGACGCGTTCGAAAATCATCTCCATGGAAAACGCGCCCAGTTCGCCGGACTCATGCAGATGAATGTCGATGCCTTTGCCATGCCTTTCCGCGATGGCGAAGATCGTATCGAGATGGCCCTTGGGGTCCTTGTCCATGCCGCAGGGGTCAAGGCCGCCGACAAGATCCGCACCCATTGCCATCGCCCGATCCAGGAGCTCATCCGTGCCTTGCCGGCGCATAAGCCCTGATTGGGGAAATGCAACGATCTCGATTTCCACAATGCCGGCAAGCTGCCTGCGGGTCTCCATGACACCTTCCAGCGCAATGAGGCCCTGGTCGGTGTCAATATCGACATGAGTCCGGATCAGAGTGGTGCCGTAGCCGACGGACTGCAGCGACTGGCGCATGGACTGGATGTGGGCATCCAGCCCGAGATCACGTTTGACCTGGCGCTCGTTGTCGATCTTGTCGATGAGCCGCGGCCCGACTTCGTTGACATACCAGGGATAGCCGAGCAGCGACTTGTCGAGATGGGTATGGGCATCGACGAGGCCAGGAATGGCGATGCGTCCGCAGGCATCTTCGACCGTTATAGCCTCGGCTGCGATGTTCTGGCCGACGGCGGCAATACGGCCGTCCACGATCAGGATATCGGCGAGGTCCTTGCCCATGGGGCGCGTGTTGGTGATGAGAAGCTTGTTCATGTGACGTCCTCAGCGCAGTTTGGGGTTGAGTGCATCGCGCAGCCAATCCCCCAGGATATTGATCGAGACAACCAGCAGGCAGAGCTGAATGGCCGGGAACAGGACGATCCACCACAGTCCCGAAAACAGGTATTCGTTGCCGATGCGGATCAAGGTGCCGAGCGATGGCTGCTCGACGGGCATGCCGACACCGAGGAAGGAAAGTGTCGCCTCGATGAGAATCCCGAAGCCGAAATTGAGCGTTGCGGTCACCAGCAGCGGCGTGGTCGTATTCGGAAGGATGTGCCTCAGCATGATCCGCCGCGCCGGCACGCGGATCAACCGGGCCGCCTGCACATACTCCTTGTTGCGCTCGACCATCGTCAGAGCGCGCACGGTGCGGGCATATTGCACCCAGGCCGAAAGCGAGATGGCAAACACGATCACTGACGATGCGCCGGCGTCGCGCAGTCCGGGCGGCAGCATCTGGCGCGCCATGGCCGACACGAGGATGGCGATCAGCATCGTCGGCATCGAAAGAAGGACGTCGCCCGCCCGCATCAGCAAACCGTCGGCCCACTTTCCATAATAGCCGGCGATGAGGCCAAGCGTGGCCCCGACCGCCAGCGAGACGGCGACAGAGGCTGCGCCGATCACGATCGAAGCGCGAGATCCATAGAGGATAGCCGAAAGCACATCGCGGCCCTGAAGATCGGTGCCCAACAGGTAGGGCCACTGACCATCTGCGCTCCAGATCGGCGGCAACTGGGCGTTCAGCAAATCGAGAGATGCCAGATCATAGGGATTTTGCGGTGCGATCCATGGTGCCAGAAATGCCGATGCCAGCAGCAAAGCCAGGACAATGGTGGCGATGATGGCGGAGGGATGCTTCTTGAAGCTCCACCACAGATCCGTATCGGCGATGCGGCGGCGAAGGGAGGGGCGCCGGGACACAGGTTTCGTCGGATTGGCCGTTTCGATGCCGCTCATGGGGTGCTCCTCTCGGTCAGGCTTTGCGCAGACGCGGATCGACGACGGCATAGGCGACATCGACGAAGGTGTTCAGGACGACAAAGATGAAGGCCACGATGCAGAGATAGGCGGCCATCACAGGGATATCGACGAAGGTGACTGCCTGCATGAACAGCATGCCCATGCCGGGCCATTGGAAAACGGTCTCCGTGACCAGGGCAAAGGCGATGAGATTGCCAATCTGCATTGCCGTCAAAGTAATGACCGGCATCAGACAGTTTTTCAGCGCATGACGAAACCACAGCGATCGGCGCCGAACGCCGCGGGCGCGGGCGAACTTGATGAAGTCCGAACGCAGGGTTTCCAGCATCTCGGCGCGAACAAGCCGCATGACAAGCGTGATCTGGAAGAGCGATAGTGAGAGTGCCGGCAGCACCAGCGCGGCGCGCCCGGAAGAGGTAAGCAGCCCCGTTGACCACCAGCCGATCTGGACGATATCGCCGCGCCCATAGCCGGGTAACCATCCAAGAGACACGGAAAACACCAGGATCAACAGAATGCCGACAAGAAAGCTCGGCAGGGAGATTCCGATCACGGAGGTGAATTGAAGTCCTTCCGCCCACCATCTTCCGCGCCCGATGGCGGTGAAGACACCAAGCGGAATGCCGACGACGAGCGAGATGATCGTAGCGATGAGCACAAGCTCGAATGTCGCCGGAAACCGCTCGCCGATCAGCTTGATGACATCCTGCTGGTTTCGATAGGAAAGCCCGAATTCGCCCTGGGCCGCCTTGACGACGAAGCGGACATATTGCGTCAGGAATCCGTCGTTCAAGCCGAGTCTGGTGCGCAGTTCGTCATGTTCGGCCTGCGTGGCACTTTCGTTCATCATCATTTCGACGGGATCGCCGACGAAACGGAAAATCATGAAAGCGATGAAGGTGACGGTCAACATCACGAGGATCGCATTGCCGATGCGCTTTACGAGGAAGGCGATCATTGCGCTTTACGTCCCTGGTTTTGATCGAGCCCGATTTTTCGTGAGGGAGGCCCGCCGCCGTAGGGTGCGGCGAGCCAAATTGCATCGTTACTTCTTCACCAGCCATAGGCGGGGAAGGTTGTCGGCAAAGAGCGGCAGGTCCGCGACCTTGTTCGCCGTCGCCCAAGTCAAAGGCTGCTGGTGCAACGGGATCATCAGCACATGCTCCTTGGCAACCTTGAGGGATGCCGCTTCCAGTGCCAGGCGCTTGGTTTGATCGAGTTCGACCGCCGAGGCTTCCGTCAGTCTGTCGAATTCGCTGTCCGACCAGCCGCCCCAGTTGAAGATGCCATATGTGCCGCCCTTCGTGTGGAGGACCTGCGAGGTGAGGCTGTAGGTGTCGAGCATCGGGAGGGTCGCCCAGCCGAGCGTGTAGACATCGACCTGCCCATTCGAGCGCTTCGGCGTCTGGACTGCGCGGGGTCCCTGGTCAAGCTTCGGCTTCAGCCCGACGCGCGACCACATGGAAGCCACGGCCTGGCAGATCTGCTCTTCGTTGACGAGCGTGTCGGTGCAGTTGAAGTCGAAGGCGAAATCCGCAGCGCCTGCCTCCTTCAGGAGCGCCTTTGCCTTTTCCAAGTCGGCCTGCAGCGGTGTATCGAGCGCAGCGTCGTAGCCCGGAATCTGCGGTGCGACGAGCGTGCCGGCACTACGAGACTTTCCACGCATGACCTTCTTCTTGATGAGGTCAAGGTCGATCGCGAGCTGCATCGCCTGACGAACGCGCACGTCTTTCATCGGGTTGGGAGCGCCGGAAAGGAGCGTGTCGCGCTGGCTGAAGCCGATCATGACCGTGCGCAGGTCGGTGCCCTCGAGAAGCTTGACGTTCGGCGAAGCCTGCAGGCGGGGAATGTCCTGAACGGGCGCCTTGTCGGTGAAGTCGATATCGCCGGCCAACAGCGCCGCCACGCGTGTCGCGTCGGACGCAATCGGTGTGAACTCGATCCGGTCGATATTGTGCTGCGGCTTGTCCCACCAGCCATCGAACTTGACGAAAACGGTCTTGGCGTCGGGCTGGCGGCTCTCGATTTTGAAGGGACCGGTGCCGTTGGCATGATAGGTCGCGTAGCCTTCGACGCCCGATCCGACGTCGGTCGGGGCCTCGGTATTGTTGTCCTTCAGCCAGCCGGCATCGAAGATGTAGATCGTTGTCAGATCATTGAGAAGGAGAGGGTAGTTCGGCGTGACATCGATTTCGATCGTATGGGCGTCGATGACCCGCGATCCTTTATAGGCAGGAATGTTGCCCTTGAGCGGTGATTTCGGATCGCTGGCGCGCACCAGCGACGCCTGCACGTCTTCCGCCGTAAAATCGGCGCCGTTGTGAAATTTGACGCCATCGCGGAGCTTGAAGCGCCAGGTCGTCGGCGAAACAACTTCCCAGGATGTGGCAAGTGCAGGCTCGATCTTCAGGTTGCGATCGTAGCGCACCAAGCCTTCGTATACGTGATTGAGCACTCCGAGCGTAAAACTGTCGCCATAGGAATCGGGATCAAGCGAACCCAGATCGCGTGATGCGCCCCAGCGGAATGTCTCTGCTCCGGCTGGCAGGGCCAGGCCGAGCAGTAAGGCTCCGGCGAGAAGTAATTTTCCAATTTTGATCATATTGTTCCCCGATCTTTATATTGTATGCAATTTCTGCTAAAAATCAGCGATTTTCTAACGAAAATGGCGTGATCGCGCCAAAATCGGCGCCGGTATTCTAGCGGCAATCTTAATTCGCTTGCAGAGCGTACCAAAATTCGTATTCTAGATCGTATGCAATATCAACATAAATTTGCATGCGATTTTTATCCGTTTATGGCAGACAAAAATTGTGCATATAGAGGCGCAATGAAAAGCACCGCCAAACCACGCGATGGAGAGCTCTATGTCCACGAACCAGACGCGCAGTGATGCCATTTACGCTTCACTGAGACGGGCGATCCTTGAGCAGGCGCTGAAGCCTGGGGTTAAGTTGCCGGAGGATTCCATCGGCGACACCTTCGGCGTCAGCCGTACGAGCGCTCGCAATGCGCTTGTGCGCCTGGTTTCCGACGGTCTGGTCGAGATCAAGCCCAACCGGGGTGCCTCGGTCGCCATGCCGACGTTGGAGGAGGCACATGAGGTCTTCGCCCTACGCCGTTGCCTGGAGCGAGAAGTCATCGAGCGGCTCTGCACGCGTATGCCGAAAGACGGGATCGATGCGCTGATATCGCATGTCCGCGAAGAGGAGCGCGCGCTGCGGTCGTCCTCGCCACGGTCAATCCGGCTGGCCGGGGAGTTTCACATTCTGCTGGCCGAACTGACCGATTCGAAGCTGTTGATCGACTTCATCAGCCGGGTCGTGTCCCGCTCCTCACTCATTCTTGCCCGGTTCGGCCGACCCCATTCCGCTGAATGCGGCATCGATGAGCACATCCAGCTTATTGAGGCTCTGAAGCAGCTCGATCGCGCGCGCGCGACGGAAATCATGGATCACCACCTCCACGCCGTCGAAGACCGCGCGCGTGTCGATGAGGATGATGCGCCGGATGTCGGGGAGATATTGAGCCGCTACCTGGCTGTTTCCGACTAACGACAAAGACATCCCGGCATCGTTGTAAAAGTGGGGCATGCCGGAGACGACAAGGAAAATATGACAATGACGGTGCCCAAGAGCCTGCCCAGTGCGGCTGATTTTACGCGGTTCGATTTTGGTTCGCTTACGCCGCGTGAGTGTTACAAATTGCTGATCGGCACTGTCGTGCCGCGTCCCATCGCCTGGGTGACCACGGTCGATACTGAAAATCGCGTCAACGCTGCGCCGTTCAGCTTTTTTGGCGTCCTGTCTGCCGATCCGCCGATCCTGGCGATTGGCGTCGAAAATCACGGCGATCTGAGCTTCAAGGATACCGGGCACAATATCCGCCAAACCGGCGAGTTCACCGTGAACATCGTCGGAGCCGAAAACCTGGATGCCATGAATGTGACTGCCGTCCCATTTCCCGCCGGCGTTGACGAGCTGGAACGCGCAGGGCTTACGGCTTTGCCAGGCACTCATGTTCGCTCGCCCTATATCGCGGAGGCGCCGGCGGCTTTCGAGTGCCGTCGCCATGTGACCTTGCAGGTTGGCGGCTCGCGAGAGATCGTCATAGGTGAGGTGCTCGCACTGCACATCAGGTCGAACCTCGTCAACGAGCGTCTACATATCGACCCGAAAGGCTTGAACGCCCTCGGTCGAATGGGTGGCCACGGCTATGTCAGAACGGGCGAAACGTTTGATCTGCCAACGATGTCGCTGGATGAGTGGACCGCGGGGATCAGTTGAGGAAGCGCTCTTCGCCCTGCCGGTCTTAGGCTTGGCGACGCCGATCTTGCCGACCGAACTGAGCGCCGGCATGTCGAAAAGTCGTCGGCTGGGCCTGCTTGACTGCCAGCCGACCGGTTCATTTCCTCCGGAAGGCGCCGGATTGAGCCATGAGGAGCGAAAGGCTGTCGCTCCTCACAGCAGTTGGATCAGCCTCTGGGTAGCTTCGAAACTGAGGGTGCCTTTGATGGAGAGCAGGTGATAGCTATTTGGAGCGGGAGGCCGGCTTGGGCTTTTTGGCGGTACTTATGCCGAGCTCGCGGTTCAGTTTCTTTTGCGCGAGCTTCCGCGTACGGCGGATCCCCTCGGCCTTCTCGCGAGCGCGCTTTTCGGAAGGCTTTTCATAGGACTCGCGAAGACGCATTTCCCGAAAAACACCCTCTTGCTGCAACTTCTTCTTCAGAAAGCGTAGCGCCTGATCGACATTGTTGTCTCTAACAAGGACTTGCAAGCTTTTCCCCTGATATAACCATGTTCATTTGTTCGGAGAGATCCATACGCTCAGAGCGGAGGGCTTGGCAATGATACTCCGCCCCTTCTACAGTGATTTGAGAACATAAGAGTTACGATTTCTGCGGGAAAGTGCGTTGATGCAATGGAATAGCGGGCCACCGACGCGCGGTTAGCGTTACAGTGTCAGCTTTCCTTCTGTTCGCAAGGCAGATGCCGGGAGCGCATATCCCGGCATTCGTTGTCTATATACCACAGCCGGCCCGAAGGCAGATTCAAGCGTGGTGGACTTCCGTTCCCTGGATAGCGGACAGGATCCAGTCCGAACCGGGCTTGCGCATGAAGGTCCAGATTTCGGTCGTTTCCGAGGCATTGCGATCGTCGCCGTCGACAAGCCGGCCCGTCTTGCGATCGAGCAGTGCGTCGACGCTCGAATAGCGCATCGCCAGGGTGGCGTATTCGGCATTGTCCTCGCGCCAGGATTCAGCAATGTCGCCCTGCAGCAGGCGGATATCGGTGACGCTGTTGCGGACGCCCTTGGTGGCGTTCTCGCCAAGCTCCTCGGCAAGATAGGACATCGCCTCCGGCGTGGTCAGCCGGCGCAGCGTGGCATAATCCTCGGCACCGTAGGCTGACTGGACTTCGGTCAGAAGCTTTTCGAAGCGGTCGAGGTCGGCTTGCTGCAACCCGATCTCGTCATTGGCTTGAGCCGGCTTTTTCTGCGCGGTGCCTGCTATCCCGCCGCCGATCGGCGGGATGGGAAAGGAGGAGGGCTTGGATGCATTCATATTGAACGACGCATTCGCTCCGGAAGGTGCATATTGAGGTTGTTGGCGGTTTGCGAAAAACCGCATGGCGAAGCGGATAGCCATGAAGATCAGCGCGGCTTGCAGCAGCAGGCCGAGGAAGCCGAAGCCGCCGCCAAATCCATGGCCGATCAGCATGCCGAGAAGACCGCCGGCGATCAGTCCGCCAATCATCGAGCCGCCGAAGCCGCCAAAGAGGCCGCGACGCGGCTGCGCAGCGGCGGCACCGGCCACTGACGGCGTCGCGGTCTGCTGCTGGGGCGTCATTGTCCGTTCGATCGGCGCGGCCTGCGTCGGGGCTGTCCGCGTTACGGCCGGTGTGTCGAAGGTTCGCGTTCCACGGCTGCCAAACCCGCTGGATCCGGCGCGACGTGCGTCGGCATCGTCAAAGCTCACAATGGAGGTGGCGGCGGCGAGGACGACGATGGCTGCGACCTGAGCGAAACGTGGAATTGCGCGGAACATTGGTTCTCCTGTCCTTGGGCAGAAAAGCGATTTTCAGCCTATATAGGAATGCAATCTTGCGATTGTAAGTTCGCGGGAGAACTTCCTTTTGGGCGAGGCAGGCGCGAGTTCTTAAATGCCTGACCCGTCAAGGTTCTTGTCGTCGTCGCCTTCCCATGGCGGAGGCATTGAGGCGCGACGGAGGTTAGCCGAGGGCATCGGCATCCAACATTTCAATTCCGGTTCGGCATATTCGATGATCTGCCCGGGTGAGGAATCGGACGCACGCCACCCTTCTCCCGCAAACTGATCGCCATTCGACCAATATGCGAGGTCAACTTCCGCCGGCCCCTGCTCAGATGGTCGGATCGTGACCAGAATCCGACTACCGTCTTTCGGTGCACTTGTCATATGGCGCCAACGGTCTGCCTCGTCCATCGCTTTTCCTCCAGCTTGCTACCGGTTGCGAATGTCGCCTCGCCATTGAAAGTGGTCAACTCAAACTTTGCACAACCCATTTCTGTTGATTGTCTAGCTAGACGCTCTCGATGAGCGACGCGGCTGTATCTCGCGGTCATCGAAGCCAATTCGCGTGGTCGTGCATTTTGGGAGCGCGAAGGCTTTCGCTCAACCGATGTTAGCCGTATCGACACGACTGGCGGCAAAAATGTACTTCACCGTCTCTCAGGTGCTCATCGTTGCCAATATGCCGCGACGCTGAAGCGGGAACGGTCGGCGGCCATCTCGGTTTTCATGAAGTTGCGGATGGCGCGGGCTTCGGTCTGCTCGCAGGCAACCCAGACGAAGGTTTCGGGATCGGAGGTGGGTACGAGATCGCGCAGGATCCGTTCCAGCACGCCAGTGCTTCCCGCGGCTGCCTGGTTGCGATGAAGCCATGTGACATTCAGCGATGCGGCCGAAGGCAGCGATTGTTCCTCGTGCCTGTCTGCCACTTCCAGGAAAATCCGCAGCTCGGCTTCCGCAGGCACAGTGGCCGCGATGCGGGCGATGGCAGGCAGGGCGGTTTCGTCACCGGCGAGGATGAGCTTGCGGGCAGCGGGCACGCCGCCGCCGCCGGGACCGATGAGGCCTGCCCGGTCGCCGGGACGGACATTCAGGGCCCATGATGCGCCGGGAACATTGTCGCCAGCATGCAGCACGAAATCGATATCCATCTCACCCTTGGCAAGATCGATGCTGCGGATCGTATAGGCGCGGATGGTCAGCGCATCCTCGCCCCGTGGCCAATGGATGCGGCCGTCCGGTTCGGTATGCGGCCAGACCGCCGCGCGGTCCTTCGGCGGGATCAGCAGGCGCACATGCAGGCCGCCGTCCAGGAAGTGTTTGGCGTCCTCGGTTGCGACGGTCACGCGGCGCATATGCGGGGTGATGTTGCTCGCACGAATAACGGTGATCTCGCGGAAATCGGGAATGACGGCAGCCTGTGGCCCGTCGGCCCAGGTGAGGTCGAGCGTCTCGCCGGATGATGCAAAGAGGCGTTCGGCAACCATGCTGCGGACCGTGAACAGCTTGGAGGCGGTCGGGCAGCGCAGTTTGATGTCGAGGCGGTTTTCCGACACGGCGATATCGGCGCTGCCGATAACGGTTTCCAGCCGCGCGCCTTCGGCACTTCGCGTCACCGTCACATGCTCTGCCAGGTGCTCGCAGAGTTGATCGAGCAGGCGCCCGGCATCGGCATGGGTGGCGGTGCCCGAGGCGGTGAAATCTCTCGCATGCATCATTGGATAGCCTCCTTTTGCATCGCCTTTGTGTTTCAAACGAGGACGAAGATCGCCGTTGGGCGATCCTCGGTTGTCTGCCATAGTGGAGGATTAAAGTATACTTTTATTCTCCACTTACCACTTTTTGCTGAGCTTGAAGGTAATGGTTCTCGCCTCGCCGTAGCCGCAGACATTTTCCCCGGCGCAACCCGCGACATAGGTCTTGTCGAAGAGGTTGGCGACGTTGAGCGAAGCGCCCCAGCCCTTCTTCTCGTAGCGGATGCCGGCGTCGAAGAGTGTCGCGGAAGGCACACGCAGGGTATTGGCCTCGTCCGCCCAGGACTTGCCCTGATAGCGCACGCCGGCGCCGATGCTGAGACCGTCAAGCGCATCGTTGGTGAAGGCGTAGTCGAGCCAGAGAGAGGCTGTGGAGTTCGGCACGAGATAGGGCGAATTGCCGACGACGGAGGAATCGATGTCCTTGGTAATTTCGAGATCCGTATAGGAATAGGAGCCGAGCAGCTTCCAGTTGTCGTCGAGATTGACCTTGCCTTCGAATTCGACGCCGCGCGAGCGAACCTCGCCGATCTGCCGCTGCAGGAAGGTGACGGGGTCGGTCAGCGCCATGTTCTTGCGGTCGATCTGGAAGACGGATGCTGTGAACAGGCCGTCGATGAAGTCGGGCTCATATTTGATGCCGGCCTCATACTGCTCGCCCTTTTCCGGTGTCAGGCCGCCGCCGGTGACGCTGGTGCCGACTAGGGGCCTGAAGAAGGTGCCGGCGCTGACGTAGGGGGTTATGCCGTTGGAGAACTCGTAGGCCAGGCCCGCTCGGCCGCTCGGCGCATTTTCGTTCGAGCGGTAGGTGGTGCCGACCGTTGCGTCGGAATTGGTGTCGACGAAGTCATAGCGGCCATTGAGCGTCAGCAGCCAGCCGCCGCCAAAGCGCATCTGATCCTGCGCGTAGACGCCGAGTTGCTGCTGCGTCAGGACTTGATCGAGGTAGACGAAGTTTGCACCCTGCGCGGTGCCGTAAACCGGGTTGGTGGCGCTGATCGGGTTGGAGCCGCAGCACGCCTGGACCTGGTCGAGCCGGTAGATCGAGTAATCGGTGCCGATCAGGAAATCATGGCTGATGGGGCCGGTATCGAACTTGTTCTCAGCGCGGGTGTCGACCGAGAAAGTATCCACCTTCGAGCGTTCGAAGAAGCCGATGCGGCTCAGCATATAGTTCGGATCGTCATAGGACGGATCGAGCGGATTGCCGTCGACATAACCGTTGAGATAGGGGCCTTCCTCGCGCTTGTAGAGATGGCCATAGCGCGCATTCTGCGACACGGTCCAGCCGCCGTCGAAATCGTGCGAAAATTCGTAGCCGAGCATCTGCTGGGCGTACTTCAGATTGTCGATACTGCGCTCGCCATAGAAGGCGTCGCGCTTGATCTTGCCATAGGGCGCATCGACCACGGTACCAACATAGGGGAAGAAGCCGTTGCCGCTGTGAATCTCGTCAAGGCCGCTCAGCATGCCGTAGACGGTGAGCTTGGTGGAGTCGTCCGGAGAGACGGTGATCTGCGGCATGATGAAGCCGCGCAGATCGTGGGTGCCGTCACTATAGGTATCGCCGCCGGCGACCTTACCGGTCAGCCGGTAGCGATAGACGCCGTCGGCCGAGAGCTTGTCGGAAAAGTCGAAGCCGACAAAGGCGTTGCCGAGATTGTTGATGCCGATCTCGGTGTAATAATAGGGATCGTCGGACGGCTCCTTGCGCACCATGTTGACGAGACCGCCCGGATTGGATCCGCCGTAGAGCACGGAGGAGGGGCCCTTCAACACTTCCACGCGCTCAAGCATGAAGGGGTCGATCTGGAAGCCGCCGAAGCCATAGCTGTAAAGCGTCAGGCCATTCATGAAGACGCCGGTCTGGGTGGCGTCGAAGCCGCGAATATAAAACCAGTCGGTATCGCCGTCATTGCCGAAGGGCTGCGTGGTGACGCCCGGTGTGTAGCGCAGCACCTCGTCGACCTTGTTGGTGATGCCGCGATCCTGCATTTCCTGCCGGCCAATGACGGAGACCGATTGCGGCACCTCGGTGATCGGCGTGTCAGCTTTCGAACCGGCTGTCGTCTTGGTGGCGACATAGCCCTTGACCGGGGCGGTGCCGTTCTTTTCGCTGTCCTTCTGCCCGCCCTGGATGACCAGTGGCTGCAACACCGTCGGGCTCTCTTGCGCCACAACCTGCGCGCTTGAAAGGATCGTCGCGATGGCCACGCCCGCCATCAGCCGCCACATCGATACGTCTTTGCTCAATCCCTGCATGTTCGTCATCAGTCCCAACTTCGCGCCCTGTCGGCTCGACCAAGTGGCCAGCCCCTTAAATAAGATGAGCAATTAACTCATATTTATTGGCGCGGCTTGTCTGATCCTGGGGAAATTGAATATTTTTGGGCAATTCTCCGCGATGTCGGCAATTGCTCGAGGGGTGTGGCATTTAGGCAATCTGGCTTCTCTTCCAGCTTGCCGGGGTGGTGCCGACATTCTTGCGGAAGACGCGGGTGAAATGCGCCTGATCGGCAAAGCCGGTTTCGACGGCGACATTGGTGAGCGGGGTGTCGCCTTTCAGCAGCAACTGCTTGGCTCGCTCGAGCCGTGCCCTGGTCTGCCATTGATGTGGCGGCAGGCCGGTGGAGGCCTTGAAGGCGTGGCTGAAATGCGACTGCGACAGGCCGGTCAGCGATGCCAGCTCTTCCAGCCGGATCGTGCGCAGGCAATTTGCCTCGATGTAGTCGACCGCGCGCCGCAATTGCCAGGTGGCGAGTTCGCTGCGCCGGCGCGGTTGCGGACCCCGCAGCTGCAGCACATTGATCAGCAGCGACAGCGTCAGGCCGTCGCCGTAGAGATCGTGCAGCGGCTCCGGATTTTCGCATTCGGTCGCGATCAGCTCGGCCAGCGCCATCAGCCGTGGATCGGAGAAATGCAGGCGTGGATTGTCGAGACGCGACGGATCGATATCCTCCATCAACCTTTGGCCGATGATGTCGGCATCGAAATGAATATCGAGATGACGTACGAAATCGATGCCGGCAAGATCCGCCCAAAGCTCCATACCGGCGGGAATGTAGGACATTCTCTCGTGATCATAGTCCTGCGACCGGCTTTGGGCGCGGGGCGAAAGCCTGACGCCATTCGTGCCGGAGCCGCGCTGGTCGAGCAAGATAAAGAGGCGTGGATCCTCGGCGACATAATAGCCGCCGGCGCGGGCCGCACAATTGACGTTCCAGACATCGGCGACGATGCCGTTCCATTGCCGCCGGTGGACACCGTCGACAACGGAAAAGCCGCCAATCCTGTTTTGCATCCTTGGCTGAAACATCGTCCCCAGCTCTAAGCTTTGCCGCAGGCAATAATCCTTCTTAATACACTCAAGTTATTATAGCAACAAAATCGCCATGGCAACGCGGTGCGTAAAGGGTCAGTTGGGGCGAAGCTCTGGTGGTTCGTTACAATTTTTATAACGACATGATGATTGACTCATTATACCAGGTGAATTATCACTCCTTCAAATTGGGGAGGGTTGGGGTGATGAGGAGCATGCTTTTTTGTGTCGCCGATATGACGGGTATCGGCTCCCTGGCGATTTGAAGGGATCGCGTCGCGGCTCGGAAAATCGAGGTAAGTGCGGCTGATCCTGACTAGCTGCGTCACTCATCCTTGATGCTCGCGATCTTCGCTGACGAGGCAGAGGCAGCACTGAGAGAGCCGTTCCCGCGTCCTTCGCAGGCAAGCGGCATGCGTTGGATCTTTCGATGCAAGTCCGGGATACGCGCAAGTCACCCTTAGCCGGCACGCAAGCAACCATATTGACCATCTGAAACGAGGCTGTGTTACGCGCCGCGATCGGGGATCGTTGGGAGGCAAAGCCGTATAGGGAGGAAATCGGATATCATGAGTGACCTGCAAACTGGCATTGCCCCTGCGGAGCAATCGGCGCTTAGAAAGATTTCATGGCGATTGGCGCCTTTCATCGGGCTCATGTTCTTCATCAATTTTCTGGATCGGACGGCTATCTCGTTTGCCGGTCCCAATGGCATGACGACCGATCTCGGCCTGACCGCCGCGCAATTCGGCTTTGCCGCCGGGATCTTTTTCCTGGGCTACATCGTTCTCGAAATTCCAAGCAATCTGGCACTCCACAAATACGGCGCGCGGCGTTGGCTGGCGCGTATCATGGTGACGTGGGGTATCGTCGCGCTGCTGTTCACCTGGGTGAGCAGCGCAACGGAGCTCTACACGCTGCGTTTCCTTCTCGGTGTCGCCGAAGCCGGCTTCTTTCCAGGCGCCATCCTCTTTCTAAGCGGCTGGGTACCCTCCCGCCATCGCGCAAAGATCCTGGCGCTGTTCTATCTCGCCCAGCCGCTGACGACCGTCATCGGCGCTCCCGTCGCATCCCTGCTCATTCAGGCGCACGGCGCGTTCGGGCTGGAAGGCTGGCGCATCATGTTCTTCGGCGTTGCCGTTCCTGCCATCATCGTCGGCATCATCACCTGGTTTTACCTCCCCGATACACCAAAGGATGCAAAGTGGTTGACCAAGGCGGAGAAGGATTGGCTGGTCGGTGAGCTTGCAAATGAGGAAAAGGCAATCAGCAAGTCGCACGGCAGCATGGTCGGCAAGGCGCTGACGAGCGGTCGGGTCTGGCTGCTTGCTTTGGTCTATTTCGGAATGATCTACGGCCTTTATGCGCTCGCCTTTTTCCTGCCGACGATTATCGCCGGCTTTGAAGCGAAATTTGCCACCAAGTTCGACGTGTTCGACAAGGGGCTGATTACCGCCATTCCTTACCTGCCGGCGGCAGTCGCCCTGTACTTCTGGAGCAACGACGCTTCGAAGCGTGGGGTACGCACCTGGCACGTTGGCATTCCCGCCTTGGTCGGCGCAGCCAGCATACCGCTGGCTCTCTATATGTCCTCGCCTGAAGCAACGATCGCCGTGATTGCCATAACGGCCTGCGCGATCTTCTCCGCCCTGCCGAATTTCTGGGCGCTGCCGAGCAAGTTCCTGACCGGTGCCGGGGCTGCCGCGGGCATCGCCTTGATCAATACGATCGGGAATCTGGCCGGCTTTGCCGCGCCATACATCACCGGCGCCGTCAAGGACATGACCGGCTTCTATCAGTTGCCGATGTTCATTGTCGGAGCGTTCATGTTGCTATCGGCTATCCTCGTCTTTTCCATCAGACAGCCTCGTTCGCCGGAAGGCGCTTTGAGCCTGGCATCTCGGTAAGCGAAAACGGCGCTGATCGGACACTTCCTTTGATACGAAAATGGCCGGGGCTTTCGCCCCGGCCATTTTCTATGAAGCTAGATCTTAGTCTCTTGTATCAGGTATCAGGCCGCCCTCAGAAGGTCGCCATGCGGATCGAGGACATATTTCGTCGCCGCACCCTGATCGAAGCTTTCATAGCCTTGGGCAGCATCATCCAGCGAGATGATCTTCGCATTGACGATGTCGGCGATCGGTAGCCGGTCGTGCAGGATCGCCTGCATGAGCTGGCGGTTATATTTGATGACCGGCGTCTGGCCAGTATGGAACGACTGCGCCTTGGCCCAGCCGAGACCGAAGCGGAGCGAGAGATTGCCTTGCTTGGCTGCACTGTCGACGGCGCCCGGATCATCGGTGACATAGAGGCCGGGAATCCCGATCGATCCCGCCGCCCGCGTGATTTCCATCATCTGGTTGAGCACGATGGCCGGCTGTTCACCGCCGGAATGTCCGCGTGCCTCAAAGCCGACGGCGTCAATGGCGCTATCGACTTCGTTCGTGCCGACGACTTGAGCGATCATGTCGCCGAGACGGTCGCCCGCCGAAAGATCGATCGGCTCAAAGCCCACTCTCGCCGCATGGGCGAGACGATCCTTGTTGAAGTCGCCGACCATGACGACGGCGGCCCCGAGGATGCGGGCAGAGGCGGCAGCGGCGAGGCCGACCGGACCGGCGCCTGCGACATAGACGGTCGAGCCGACGCCGACGCCAGCGCGAACGGCCCCATGAAAGCCGGTTGGCAGGATATCGGAGAGCATGGTGAGATCGCGGATCTTCGCCATGGCCTTGTCGCGATCCGGGAATTTCAGCAGATTGAAATCGGCATAGGGAATGGTGACGTAACGGGCCTGTCCGCCGATCCAGCCGCCCATGTCGACATAGCCGTAGGCGCCGCCGGCGCGCGACGGGTTCACGGTCAGGCAAACGCCGGTATCCTGCGATTTGCAGCAGCGGCAGCGGCCGCAGGCAACGTTGAACGGAACCGAGACGATGTCGCCGATTTCCAGCATCTCGACATCGATGCCCTTCTCGATCACCTCGCCAGTGATCTCGTGTCCAAGGATGAGGCCGGGCATGGCAGTGGTGCGGCCGCGTACCATATGCTGGTCGGAGCCGCAGATATTAGTCGAGATCACCTTCAGGATAACCCCGTGCTCGATGCGGCGGCCGTCCGGCGCCTCAAGCTTCGGATCGTCAATGTCGCGGACTTCCACCTTGCCGGGCCGCATATAGACGACGCCTCTGTTCCTGCTCATACTCACTCCTCCTATGGGTTTCGATGCATGGATCCCGCCGCCGGCAAGACCGGTGACAAGCTCTCCCAACCGACCTGCCTCCTCTGCAGACCGGCCAACCACGGCGCTTCCGAACGACGCCTAAACGCGGACCGAAGCGGCCCCTTGAACACCATGAGCAGACCACGATGGACGGCGGACAGAGGCAGTGAAAACGACATGAGCGCGGTGCAAAGACGACAGCCCGCGGATTAAGTGCGGCGACGGTACTGCAAACTTATCAGGTGAGGCGATGTGGAAGAGGTTGGTGATTGGCTGATGACGGCGAAGCGTCCCTGATTACCCGTTCAATATAGCCGCTTGCCGCTCGCCGGGTCGAACAGATGTACCTTCTGCGCATCGATCCTGAGCGGGACGGACTGTCCAACCGATACAGACGGACGGTCCCTGACGGACGCGATGATCGATTGGGAGCCGGCCTGCAATTGCAGGTGCGTGTCGGAACCTGTCGGCTCGATGATGGTGACCTTCGCCTGCACTCCGTCCGTGTCGACGGCAATATGTTCGGGCCGGATGCCCAATTGAACGGACTGTCCGATGTGGGCGCGTGCATGATCCGGCAGCGGCCAATGCACACCCTCCGCTGCTGCCAGTTCCGCCGTTCCGTTCCGCTCGACGACCTGACCCTCAATGAAATTCATCGACGGCGATCCGATAAATCCGGCGACGAAACTGTTCGCGGGTCTATCGTAGATTTCGAGCGGCGAGCCGACCTGTTCGATATGGCCGCCGCGCATGACCACGATGCGGTCGGCCATGGTCATGGCTTCCATCTGGTCATGGGTCACGTAGACCATGGTGGTGCCCAAGCGTTGGTGCAAAGTCTTGATTTCCGTCCGCATTTGAACACGTAACTTGGCGTCGAGATTGGAGAGCGGTTCGTCGAACAGGAACACCGCCGGATTGCGGACGATGGCGCGCCCCATGGCCACGCGCTGGCGCTGCCCGCCGGACAATTGCCGCGGGTAACGGTCGAGGAGCGCGGTGATATCAAGAATGCCGGCGGCGTCATTGACCTTTTGTTCGATCTCCTGCCGGCTGCGGCGCGCCAGTTTCAGCGAAAACGCCATGTTGTCGCGAACGGTCATATGCGGATAGAGCGCGTAGGATTGAAACACCATGGCGATGTCACGCTCATTGGGCTCGAAGTCGTTGACGACACGGTCGCCGATTTCGATCTCGCCATCGCTGATGCTTTCAAGCCCGGCAATCATCCGCAGCAGGGTGGATTTGCCGCAGCCCGAAGGGCCGACGAGCACGACGAATTCTCCGTCCTCTGCCGCGACGGATACGCCGTGCAAAACTTCGAGTGCACCGTAGCGTTTGACGGCATTGCGGATTGTCAGTTTCGCCATGTCTTCGCTCCCAAGAGTCTGCAGGCGCCTAGCGCCCACCCATGCCCGCATTGAGGGCGATACTGTTGTAGATGAGCTTCTGGAGGATGATCGCGAGGAAAATCCCCGGAAGCATGGAAAGGGCGGCGCCCGCCATCAGATAGTTCCACTGCGTCCCCTGTTGCGTCTGGAACAAGGTGAGCCCCACCGGCAGGGTAGCATTGTCGGCTCCGGTCATGACGATCAGCGGCCAGAGAAAATTGCTCCACTGCCCCATGAAGGTGAACAGCGACAAAAGCCCGATGGCCGGCATCGACAGTGGCACGATGATGCTGACCAGGATGCGCAGCCGCGAGGCGCCGTCTATCCGTGCCGCTTCTTCAAGTTCCATCGGAATGGAGAGAAAGAACTGCCGCATCAGGAACGCGCCGAAAGTGCCGAAGGCGACCGGTAGGATCACGCCCGGAAAGGTGTTGACCAGGCCGAGCCTGTTGACGATCAGAAACAGCGGAATGATGAGCATCAGCGGCGGCACCATGAGCGTGCCGATATAGCCGAGCAGCAGCATCTCGCGTCCCCTGAATTTCAGCCGCGCGAAGGCATAACCCGAAAGGCAGGACACCACGACGGTGATCGCCGTGACGCAGATGGCGATGATGGCGCTGTTGAGGAAGAAACGGCCGAAGGGCAATCTGGTCCAGGCGGCTGCGAAGTTGCCCCATTCGAAGACCTCAGGCAGAAGACGCACTGGTATCGCCATCACCTCGGCGTTAGAGCGCACCGCATTCGAGACCATCCAGAAGAACGGGAACAGGAAGGCAAGCGCGACCAGAAGCAGCGCGGCGTGATTGAAAATGTCGAGCGCCAGCTTTCGGCGTGCCGTGGCCTTGGACTTAAGCGTCATAGTGCACCCATTTGCGCTGGAGCCAGAATTGCAGGGCTGTCAGCGCCATGATCAGCGCGAACATCACCCAGGCGATGGCTGAGGCGTAGCCCATCTGGAAGTTCTGGAAGCCGCGCTGGTAGATGGCGTAGCCGAGCGTCGCGGTCGATGAGCCAGGCCCGCCCTTGGTCATGACGTAGATCTGGTCGAAGACCTGCAACGAGGTGATCGCCGTCATCACCGTACCGAAGAACAGGGTGGGAGAGATCAGTGGCAACCGGATTTTCCAGAAGCGGTCCCAGGCCGTCGCGCCATCGATCCGCGCGGCTTCCAGATAGGTTGCCGGCACCATGTCGAGTGCTGCGTTGAACAGCACTGTATTGTATCCGATGCCGGCCCAAAGCGAGGTGATGATCACCGCCTGCATGGCCAGCATCCGGCTGTTGAGGACGCCCGAAAACGGCAGCGAGAGCTGCGCCATAAGGCTGTCGAAAAGGCCACCGCTGGTGAAGATCAGCATCCAGACGATGGCAACCGCAATCAGCGGCGTGAAGGTGGGGAGAAAGAAGACCACCCGGAACCATCGCTGGCCGATCTTCAAACTGGAGATCCATGTCGCCAATCCCAGCGATATGATGATGTTGAGGACCAGATACTCGGCGGTGAAGAAGATAGTGTTGCGCATGACCGTCCAGAATTGTGGATCGGTCGTGAACAGCCGCGTATAATTGGAGAAGCCGACGAAACGCGGCGTGCCGAGCAATTGCCAGTTGGTGAAGCTGAGCGCGATCGAAGCAAGGATCGGCAGCACGAGAAACAGGAAAATGCCGATAAGGCCGGGCAGCAGGAAGAACAGGGCTGTCCATCCTTCTCCCCTGAACCACTTTCTGGAACGTGGCCTTGGTCTCGCATTGAGGGCGGTGTGTTTGGCCAGCATTATGGGCCTCTCCTTTCCGGCAAGCGGCCTGCGCTCGGGCCGATGCACCCGGCCGCAGGCCCGCCAGGCGCCGAGGGTTACGGAAGCTGGCTCTGAATGTCGGAAAGCACGCCTTCAGGCGTCGAATCTCCCGTCAACGCCACCGGTACATACTGCATCACCAGGTTCTCGAATTGGTTCCATTTCTCGTTGATGCGGAAGGGGGTCGTGTGGGCGAACATATATTGCAGTGTGTCGCGGGTGCCGGCGACATTCTTGGCCGCCCCGTCATACCAGTAGGTCTGCTGGGCAAGTCGCGCCGGGAGTGCACGGCCGGCTGAGCCCAGGATTTCCGCCGCTTTCGGACCGCTCAGCACCTGCAACGCCTTGAAGGCGGCATCCTTGTGTTGGCTTGCCGCCGAAATACCCCAGCCTGAACCGGCGGTGATGAAGCGCGAGGGGCCGCTGCCACGCGGGAGTGGCGCAATGCCGATCTTGAAGTTGACGTTGGCCTGCGCCGTAATCAGCGTCCACGGACCATCGATATACATGGCGACGCTGCCGGATGCGAAACGGCCGCTGGCCGCCGATGCGTCTGACGCGGAGGCAAAGACGGGAGACAGCTTGTCCTTGGCGGTGAGATCGGCATATTTGCTGAAGGCTTCGACAAAGCCTGCATTGGTCAGGTCGAATTCGTTGTCGGCATTGAAGTATTCCGCGCCGAGCGCAACCGGGCCGGCGATGAAGTCGAAGGCCTGCGTTCCATAGCCGTAAGTCCCGTCCTTGGTCAGTGCCTTGGCCGTGGCCTTGAAGTCGTCGAATGTCCAATCCTTGGCCGGCTCTTTCAGGCCGGCCGCCGCGAACTTGTCGCGATTGTAGAACACCATCCACGGACCGACGTCATAGGGCAACGCATAGAGTTTGCCGTCATGCGAAAGGCCCGACATGATCGAGGTTTCGAAGTCCGCAACCTTCACATCGCTTTTCTTCACATAGTCATCGAGCGGATCAAGGATCGAATAGAAGTTCGGCATACGCATGGACTGCATCGAGACGATATCGGCGACCTGGCCCGATGCGGCTAGAACCGGCAGACGCGTCCAGTAGTCCGTCCAGCCGGAAAGCTGCAGCTTGACCTTGATATCGGGATATTGCTGCGTCACGAGATCGGCCAACTGCTGCCAGAGCTGTGCGTCGTTGGGTTCACCCCACATCTGCCATGTGACGGTGACCGGCGCATTCTGCGCCTCAGCGCCGATGCTGGGCAGGAAACTCGCGGCCAGGGCGGCCGCAAAGACCAATGAGCGTTTCATGATGGTTCCTCCTCCTCAAGGACCATGGTTGCGATGACGGTCGTCAGTGTCCGGACCTCTCCTCCGGTTTGGTCCTGCAGTCTCCTCAGGCTGCGATCAGTGCCTCCAGATCGGCGATCATTCCGATCAGTTCCGTTCGCTGGCGCCGCCAGGCGTCCGGATCGTCTCCCGGTTCCAGAATAGCGGTCATCCGCGACAGGAAATCGGGTGGCAGCAGGTCGAGTTCGGCCGCCATGGGCAGGTTCCAGCCATCACCCGGATAATAGGCCCGGTTGAAGGCAAAAACGGTCTGCAGAATGGCATTGGCCAATTTCCCCGTTAGTCCCACCAGAAAGACGAGGTCACGGCGAACGACCTTGCTTTCATAGTGATAGTCCTTGGCCCAATAGCGCAGAATGTCCATGTGCTGGCGCAGAACCGAGGCCCTGAGTGCCTCGGGATATTGCGCCAGCTGCTGCTTCCATCCCGCCAGCAGGCCGCGTGGATCGGCGATGATCTGCTGGCTGGAAAGGTCCGTCGGCAGATGATAGCCCCATATCGTCCACTCGAAGTTCTTGGGCACCGCAACACCGGCAAGCCAGGTGTCCAGATCTTGTTGCACGCCGGCATAGCGGCGCATCCAGATGCCGTCCATCCGGATCCCCTCGACCTGCCAGCCACGCATGGCCTCCTCGAAGCGCCTCCATGAGCCGGTCTGCCTAAGGTCCGGCCCGCGATAAGCATCGGCATAGACCCGGAAGTCGAAATCCGATTGGGCATCCGATCGTCCCTTGCCGCGCGAGCCGGCCAAAGCGACGGCGCCATTGCCGTCTTCTGCCAGATCGGCGATCAACGGCGTCATCGCGGCAATGAGTTCGTCTTCGCGGCTCATGACAGCACCGACCGGAGGACGCTCAATCCTTCAGGATCAGTTCGATCACCGGAACCACCACATCGGGCTTCAGGACCGGCAATTCGAGGGTCAATATGCCCTCTCCGACGGCAACGCCGATGTTGGAATCCACCTCCGCGTCCGGATC
Source organism: Rhizobium rhizogenes NBRC 13257 (assembly GCF_000696095.1). GTDB lineage: Bacteria > Pseudomonadota > Alphaproteobacteria > Rhizobiales > Rhizobiaceae > Rhizobium > Rhizobium rhizogenes. The sequence continues at coordinate 184,309 of NZ_BAYX01000006.1, forward strand.
CAGCCAGTGCAGTTCGCTGGCGTCGTGCAGGAACTGCGCGTATTTCACCTTGCGCCCCAGTCCCTCGATATGGATATGCCGGAACGGCCAGGTCTGCACATGCAGATAGAGCCGATTACCCTTCTGGGTAAAGCGGCAGCCGTTCGGCGCCTTGTAGGCGGACGGGCCTGCTCCGTAGATGGCGCGCCCGTTGAGCCGCATCCAATCTCCATAGGTATCGAGCGCGGTGATGGCGCGGGCGTCGAATGTGCCGCGTCCGGTTGGGCCGACATTCATCAAGAGGTTGCCGCCAAGCGAGACCGTGTCGATCAGGATATTGATGAGCTGGCCGGCATCCTTCCAGGTCGTCTCGTCGCGATAATAGCCCCAGGAGCCGCTGAAGGTGTGGCAGGCTTCCCAGCGCACCGGCAGCCCGGCGACGGTCGGCGCGACGCGCGGCGTATATTGTTCCGGTGTCACCAGATCGGGCATGTGATCCGCGTCGCGTGGCAGGTCGAGGCGGTCGCCGATGATAATGTCAGGTTGTAGCTCGCGCACCAGTTTGATCAGGCGATCGCTTTCCCAATCGGCGCGGCCCTTGCCGGGAAGCCCCTTGTGCACGCGGCGGGGATAGCTGAAGTCGAACCAGATCACGTCGATCTTGCCGAATTCGGTCAAAAGCTCGGTCACCTGGTCGCGCATATATTGAGCATAGCGGGAGATGTCACGGCCCTCATTGAGCTTGGCCGCATCGGGATGGTTGCGCTGCGGGTGATGCGTATCGATCGGGAAATCCGGGTGATGCCAGTCGAGCAGCGAATAGTAGAAGCCGACCTTGAGCCCCTCGGCCCGCAGGGCTTCGACGTAGGGCCGGATCAGATCCTTGCCATAGGGCGTATTGGTGACCTTGTAGTCGGTGACCTTGCTGTCCCAGAGGCAGAAGCCTTCATGGTGTTTGGCGGTCAGTACGACATATTTCATGCCGGCGGCGCGGGCACGGCGCGCCCATTCGCGGGCGTCGTAGAGGTCCGGATCGAAATTGTCGAAATACTTCTGATAGGCCTCGGTGGTGAATTCCTCGCGGTTCTTCAGCCATTCGTGCCGTGCGCCAAGCGCGTAGAGCCCGAAATGGATGAACATGCCGAATCTGTCTTGCGTAAACCACGCCTTGCCGTCGCCTGCATCGCGGCCACCACTGATCGTTGCTATGTTGCTCACACCATCCTCCCAAGATTTTGAGCTTTATCGAACCGGTTCGATTTAATCATTGATTCTCTCGTCCCGGATGTCAAGCGCGCTGTTGAAATCGTCTGCCGGCATATTGCTTGTATTCCTGTAGATGTTAGATATGTGACGAAGGGTTGCATGAGAATGTGCCTTCGCCGGATAGGCTGAAAGCGATAGAAGCGGTTCGAAAATCTGATGGCCACAATTCGCGATGTTGCCAAACTCGCAGACGTATCGGTGTCGACGGTCTCACTGGCCTTGAGCAATCCGGCTCGCGTCAGCCCGAAGACTCTTGAAAAAATCCGCCATGCCGTCGCCGCGGTTGGTTTCGTTGCGGATCCGTTGGCGCAGAGCCTGGCGCGCGGACGCAGCCGCATGGTCGGCTTCGTCGTCGGTAATGTCGGAAACCCGTTTTTCGGTGATATCCGGCGCGAACTGGAGAACTACGCGCTCGATCACAGCCATTTCGTGCTCGTGACCGACTCCTCCGGCAAGACTGAGCGCGAAAAGGCCATGGTCGAGCATTTGATCGGTCTCAAGACGGCGGGGCTGGCGCTTGCCCCATCGGGACATGATCAGGACTATGTCGACTTCATCGGCGGATTGAATGTTCCGATCGTCTGTTTCGACCAGAAGGTTGCCGGCATCGAGCGTGACTTCATCGGCTCCGACAACCACCTCGCCGGAGCGATGCTCACCGAACATCTCCTGCAGCTCGGCCACAGGCGTATCGCCTTCATTGCCGGCCCGAGCCATATGCACACTGCGACCGAACGCTATCGCGGTTTTATGGATACGATGGCGAATGCGGGGGTCGAGGTTAACCCGAATTTCGTCGTTGACGGACAGTTCACCCGTACCGCTGGCTACGAAGCGGCGATGCGCCTGCTCATCCAGCCTGAGCGCCCCACCGCGATCCTCGGCGCCAACAACGCGGTGGCACTCTCCGCGCTGCAAGCCATGCAGGAACTGGGCTTCCGTTGTCCCGACGATATTTCGCTCGCCATGATCGACAATGTGCAGTGGAGTTCGGTCATCACCCCACGCATCACCATGGTGGTTCAGGACACGCTGGCGCTCGGCGGCATCATCGCCCGACGCCTCATGCATCGGATCACCAACCCGCAAGGCGCCGTCGAGCCGCCGCAGGATTTCGTGCTGACTCCGAAATTCGTTCCCGGCAATTCCTGCCGCAGGATTTAGAGACCATGTCGGGTGCCGAGATTGGGACGGGATCAGAAGGGGAGAGACTGCCTTATTCGCCGGCTAAGGAGGCAGGCAAGCTGGACGGAAAAAAGAGGTTGGCGGAGCGGTTTCTTATGGCAGAATGGACGTGGCAGAGCATTTCGTCAGCATGGCGGGCTTCTTTGCCTCTGGGAGTTTCGATTGTGCGGCATTGTAGTGCCGTAACGTCGATGGCGGACAAGGGAAGAGCGAATGGACCTTCATCTCAAGGATAAAGTTGCAGTCATCACCGGTGGCTCCAAGGGCATTGGCCTTGGGATCGCCAAGGCTTTCGCGCGCGAGGGTTGCCATGTCGTGATCACGGCGCGTACGGCTGCCGAAGTCGAAGGTGCGGCCGCAAGCATTGCAAGCGAATTCGGCGTCACGGCCCGCGCCGTCGCTTCCGACGTTTCCTCCGCGGAGGGTTGCCAGGCGATCGTGGATGCCGCGGCAAAACTTGGCGGCGCGGACATCTTCGTTTCGAACGCCGGCACCGGCTCCAACGAGACCATCGCAAATGCGCCCGATGAGAAGTGGCAGTCCTATTGGGATTTGCACCTTATGGCGGCCGTGCGGCTCAGCAGAGCGCTCGCCGACCAGATGGAGGCCAAGGGCGGCGGCGCGATGCTCATGAATGCATCCATCTGCGCGGTGCAGCCGCTCTGGTACGAACCGATTTACAATGTCACGAAAGCAGCACTTCTGATGTTCGGCAAGTGCCTGTCGGTCGAGATGATCAAGCGCAATATCCGCGTGAATGTCGTCAATCCCGGCCTTATCCGTACGCCCGACTGGGAGAAGACGGCCCGGGAACTGGCAGGAGACGGCTGGGAGGGTTATCTGCAGAGCGTCGCGGACGAACATGCCGATATCCGCCGTTTCGGTTCGGTTGAAGAGCTTGCGGACTTCTGTGTCTTCATCTGCTCTCCCCGCGCATCCTATAGCGTCGGCTCGGCCTACCATGTAGACGGCGGGATGCTGGCGACAGTTTGAAGCCAGCCTTTCTGATGCCTTTGAGTCTCGCCGTCATCCGCCGATTACCATTGACGGATGATGGCGCAGCTATCCGTGCTTACATCTATTGAGATCTGACGACCCGACCCTCTTCGGCCTTGTAGAAGAACTGGCTGGCCACGAGCCAGCCTTTGAGTGGCCTCAGAGGCGGAATGCATGTCGCCAGCATGAACGGTAAAGTCAGCAAGGCATGCACCCAGATCGGCGCGCTGTACTGAACCTCAAGCCAGACGGCGAGAAACACGCTCGGCACACAGGCAAAGCAGATGACAAAGAAGGCCGGCCCATCGGCGGGATCGGCAAAGGAATAATCCAGCCCGCAGACCTCGCATTCCCTGGCGATGGTCAGAAATCCGTTGAACAGATGACCCTGGCCGCAACGCGGGCAGCGCCCACGCAGCCCGGTCTGCAAGGGTGAAAGTGGCGGCCAATCCATGTCGGCGGACATCTCGGTAACTCCTGTTGAAATGAATGCATTCAATGTCGTAATTGATTGCATTCAATATAGATGCGCTTTAGTGAAGTGAATGTCCACTCGACATAATGACGCATCCGGCCGCCAACAGGGGGCGGCGCATTTCGCTTTCAAAATCAGGTGTGTGGGCAGGTTAGAAAAACGATCCGGTCATCTCGGGCGGTCCTTCGAGCGCATGAGCCATGAATTCGATGGCGCTGCGCAGCTTTTCGCGGCTGATCGGACCGCCGAGGCAGATACGGACTACTTCCGGGGCCGGGCCTTCGACGGTGAATGCATCGCTGGCAACGACACCGAGGCCGGCGGCGTTCATGTGGCTGCCGAAGGTGGAGCGAGTCCATCCATTGGTCAGCGGCAGCCATATGTTGAAGCTCAGTGGATCGGCCTCGAAACTGCCGGGGGGCAGGAGGGAGGCGACGAGCGTCTGGCGAGCGGCGGCTTCCGTGCGAATGAAGCGAAGGATGGTGTCTGCGGTGCCGTCGTCGATCCAGCGTGTCGCAAGTGCCGCCATCAGCGGCGAGGCCATGACATTGTTGGCGCGCATGGCGCTTGCGAATGGCCAGGCAGCCTTGGTGTCGGGTGCCACGACATAGGCCAGGCGCAACCCTGCACCGATGCATTTTGCCAGTCCGCCGATGTGCCAGGTGAGGTCCGGCGCCATTGTCGCCAGCGGCGGCGGCGCATGTAGCGGAATAAAGCCATAGGCATCATCCTCGACGATCGGCACATGATACTTGCGGGCTATGGCGCAGATTTCCTCGCGGCGCTTTTCGGGGATCGTCACCGTCGTCGGGTTCTGCAGGGTCGGGTTGAGATAGAGCGCCTTTGGCGCAAGCCGTCGGCAGGCATCGGCCAGCGCATCGGGCAGGATGCCATGCGCGTCCATTGGCAGGCCCGATAGATTGAGCCGCAATTGAGCTGATATCGAGCGTATGCCGGGGTAGGTGATGTTCTCGGAGAGAATTGTTTCGCCGGGCTTGGCCAGCGTCCCGAGGATGGCAAGCAAGGCGGGATGAGCGCCCGGCGTAACGAAGATCCGCTCCTGTGACGGTACGAGGCCGCGCCGGCTCAGCCAAGCGGCGGCGGCATCCTTGTCCATGCTGGAGCCGCCAAAACCCTGATAGCGCAGTAGCGGGATCATGTTGGCGGCAACGGCGGAAAGTCCCTCTTGCATGCGGGCAATCAGCTCGGGATCGTCTGTCTCCGGCGGCATGTTCATCGAGAAATCGACAATTGATGTCCGGCGTGGATCGGGCGCCAAGGCCGAGGTAAAGCCGCGGCGGTCCTTGTCTTGGCCGCCGGTGACGAATGTGCCGCGGCCCACTTGCGTATCCACCAGTCCGCGTTTTCTGGCTTCGATATAGCCACGGGCGACCGTGGTGAAATCGATGGAGAGGCGCTTGGCCAGTTCGCGTTGCGGCGGCAACCTGTCGCCGATGACCAGCCGACCGCTTTTCAGGTCTATTTCGATGATATCCGCGATTGCAGCATAGCGTGGGCCACTGCTCAGGCTCAGGTCGGGAAGCCAGTCTCTCATTGCGCTTAGAATCCATGCTCTTTTTATATTGACTGTATATTGTTGCGTATTTTCATTGTCATCAGCAATTTCTCTGCATCAGGCAGATCTTGAAGTCTGTTGGCGTCAAAACAGTAAAGGCGCTTTAAATTGAATGCATATTGAATGCATTCATATCGTGCAATGTTGCACGGTTTTTGCTCTCCCGATTGCTCCTCCATTATGCTGACTCAAGTTGCAATTTAAAAATTGAATGTATAATTGAATGAATCAATGGTGATTTTGACTGTAATTTGTGCAGCATCAACTTGGCACGGTGATTGCAACATCCTGTTCGTACCCCACACCGAAATCGGGACAGAAACAGGAGCCAGCAATGCCCGCAGTCACAACACCAGCCCATGCCGACGGCGATTTCTTCGTTGATTATGAGGAAAAGGTCTTCGAGGACGTCCAGGCCAAGGCCGGCGACAAGGCCCTCATCACCTTTCACACGGTTGCCTTCGAGGGATCGATCGGCCTCGTCAACCTGCTGCAAGCCAAACGGCTGAAGCGCAAGGGTTTCGAAACAGCCGTGCTGCTCTACGGTCCGGGCGTGACGCTCGGCGTGCAGCGTGGGTTTCCCAAACTCGGCAGCGAAGCCTTTCCAGGCCATCTCAATTTCAACAACCAGATCAAGGGTTTCATGGAAGAGGGCGGGAAGGTCTATGCCTGCCGCTTCGCGCTTCAGGCGCTCTATGGCCATGGCGAGCAGGCGCTCATCCCGGGGATCATTCCGATCAGTCCGCTCGACGTGCTTGATCTGATCCTCATCCATCGCCGCGACGGTGCCTTCATCCTCGATACGTGGACGCTCTGACCGGGCCGGGTGGCGGCACTTGTGCCGCCACCCATCAAACATGCGCAAAGGAGTTCGCCATGCAGAAAAAGTCGACCGTCCGGGTCGCAGCCGTCCAGATTGCGCCGGATCTGACATCGCGGGAAAAGACGGTGGCACGCGTGATCGAGGCGATCGCCCAGGCATCCGCCAAAGGCGCGGAGCTTGTGGTTTTTCCCGAGACCTTTGTACCGTGGTATCCATATTTCTCGTTCGTGTTGCCCCCGGTCTTGTCCGGCAAGGAGCACCTGCGGCTCTACGAAGAGGCGGTGGCAGTACCGAGTGCGACCACAAGAAGCGTGGCGGCCGCAGCTCGTGAACATGGCATCGTCGTGGCGCTCGGCGTCAACGAGCGCGATCATGGCACGCTCTACAATACGCAACTGCTTTTCGATGCCGATGGCAGTCTGATCCTGAAGCGGCGCAAAATCACCCCGACCTTTCACGAGCGGATGATCTGGGGCCAGGGCGATGCCTCGGGCCTGAAGGTCGTCGACAGCGCCATTGGCCGCATCGGCGCGCTGGCCTGCTGGGAACACTACAATCCGCTTGCCCGCTATGCGCTGATGGCACAGCACGAGGAAATCCACATTGCCCAGTTTCCGGGCTCCATGGTCGGGCCGATCTTTGCCGATCAGATGGAGGTGACGATCCGTCATCATGCGCTGGAAAGCGGCTGCTTTGTCGTCAATGCCACGGGATGGCTGACGGATGATCAGATCGTTTCGATCACGCCGGATGCGGGCCTGCAAAAGGCGCTGCGGGGCGGCTGCATGACGGCGATCATTTCCCCCGAAGGCAAGCATCTCGTACCGCCACTCACCGAAGGCGAGGGCATCCTCGTCGCCGATCTCGACATGAGCCTCATCCTCAAGCGCAAACGTATGATGGATTCGGTCGGCCACTATGCCCGGCCCGAGTTGCTGCACCTCGTCATGGATGCACGGCCGGCCGCGCCGATGAGGACATCGACCATACCCGACGCCTTCCCCGGCGAGACATTGACAACCGACATGACCGATGGAGAACAGGATGCGTCTTTCGACGGAAACGCTGATCAACGAATTGCAGTCCTTCGGAGCCCGGCTGGTTGATCCCAAGGCCGGCCAGGAAAGCCGGCGCGGCGGAGCGGGGCCGTCCGACCACAAGGCGCTGACCATCGACGGCATGACCGTCATGGTACCGGTGCACACGGCGCCGGCCTTCGAAAGTCCTTATCTGGTCGAGAAGCCGGATGAGACGGGCAGGAGCCGGATCAGTCGCGATGGCACCGTCATCGGTGAAGTGTCCTTTCCGCTCCGCCCGAGATTTTACGAACGCTCGACGACGGAGGGTATTCCCTATTCGCAGATCGCGGTCCTGCACGGCAAGGACGTGCTGGCGACAACCGTGCTGCAAACCTGCATCCGCTACCAGAGCCGCACCAAGACCTGTCAATTCTGCGCCATCGGCCAGTCGCTGGCGGCTGGAAGGACGATCGCTCACAAAACGCCGGCGCAGCTGGCCGAAGTGGCGAAAGCCGCGGTCGAGCTGGATGGCGTCAAGCATATGGTGATGACGACCGGAACGCCGAGGGGCGACGATCGCGGCGCCGCTGTGCTCGCCGAAAGCGCCAGGGCCATCAAGGCGGCCGTTGACTTGCCGATCCAGGCCCAGTGCGAGCCGCCGGAGGACGATATCTGGTTCCAGCGCATGAAGGATGCCGGCGTCGATGCGCTCGGCATGCATCTCGAAGTCGTGACCCCTGAGATCCGCGCCCGCATCATGCCGGGCAAGGCGCAGGTCGGGATCGAGAAATACATGCGGTCCTTCAAGGCGGCCGTCGAGGTTTTCGGACGCGGTCAGGTCTCGACCTATATTCTTGCCGGGCTCGGCGATACACGCGAGGCGATCCTCGAAATTTGCGAGGAATTGATCGCAATCGGCGTTTATCCCTTCGTCGTGCCCTTCGTGCCGATCTCCGGCACGCCGCTCGAAAGCCATCCTGCGCCGAAGCCGGAATTCATGCATTCGATCCTCGGCCCGTTGTCCCGGATGTTGGTCGCAAGCGGTCTGAAGGCCGTCGACATCAAAGCCGGTTGCGGCAAATGCGGCGCCTGCTCGGCCCTTTCCACCTATGAGAGGACGTTGACGCCATGATTTTCGAACCGTTCTCAGCGTTCAACGCCAGCGAATACATGGTGAAGTTCACCACATCGGCCTGGGAGCGCCGTGAGGCCTATGCGCTTCGTCGCGATGTTTTCTGCAAAGAGCAGGGGGTATTCAGGGACGATGATCGCGACGGCATCGACGAATACGCGATCCCGATCGTCGCCCTGTCGATGATGGGGGTCGCAGCCGACCGCGTGGTGGGCACGGTCCGCATCCATGAGGAGGAACCCGGTCTCTGGTGGGGTTCGCGGCTTGCCGTTCATTCGGATTTCCGGGCGATCGGCGCGCTGGGCACGACGCTGATCAAGCTTGCGGTTTCCTCCGCCAATGCCTTTGGCTGCCACACATTTCTCGCCAATGTGCAAAGCCAGAATGGCCTTCTGTTTCGCCGTCTGCATTGGGAGGTTCTGGACGAGTTCGAAATCCACGGAAAACCGCATCTGCGGATGAAGGCCGATCTTTCCTACTATCCGCCTTGCCGCACGCCGGAAACCGGCTTTGTCGCGCTGCCGAAGAGGGCGGCGTAATGAGTGGAGACCTCGACATCTCCGCTTTTGCTGTGCGGCTGGCTGCGACTTCGGGCATAGCAGCCAAGCAGGATATCGGCTTTGCGGCATCGAGCCTCGGGCTTGCCGGCCAGCCTGTGGCTGTCGGTGACGATTGTGCCGCGATTGCCGATGGCGACGGCTATCTGCTGTTCGCCATCGAAGGCTTCATCAATGAGTTTGTCGCCATTGACCCCTGGTTTGCCGGCTGGTGTGGCGTGATGGTCAACATTTCCGATATCGCCGCCATGGGCGGCTGGCCGATCGCTGTCGTCGACGCGGTCTGGGCCGATGGAGAAGCGGGTGCGAAACCGGTGCTCGAAGGCATGCGCGCCGCAGCCAGCACATACGGCGTGCCGATCGTCGGTGGCCATACCAATATCAGAACCGACCGGAGCCAGTTGTCCGTTGCCATCCTTGGCCGGGCCAGAAAGCTGCTGACCAGTTTCGATGCAAAGCCGGGCGATGTGCTGGTGGCGGCCGTCGATCATCGCGGTGCTTACCGCGAGCCGTTCAGCAATTTTCAGGCGGCCATCGGGGCGCCCGCGGAACGGCTGCGCGACGACCTGAACATCCTGCCGGAGATCGCAGGGGCGGGGTTGGTGCTGGCGGCCAAGGATATCAGCCAAGGCGGCATTATCGGCACGGCGATCATGCTGGCGGAATGCTCCGGGGTCGGGATCGACATCGACGTTAAGGCTATTCCCTTGCCGGAAGGCGTAAGCCTCGACCGCTGGCTCGTCACTTTCCCGAGCTACGGCTATTTGCTGTCGGTGACGCCTGACAAGGTCGATGCCGTCATCGAACGGTTTACAGCGCGCGGCATTGCCGCTGCCGCCATTGGCGGGGTGAAGGCCGGAAGCGAAGTGGCGATCGTCGACAAAGACGCGCGCGCGGTCGTGCGAGATCACGCGGCTGAACCGCTGCTGCAGCTCGGCCGTGTGGAGTTGCCCGCATGAGCCGGTCCTTGCGCATTGCCATGCTGACCCATTCCACCAATCCGCGCGGCGGCGTGGTCCATTCCATGTCGCTTGCCGAAGCGCTGACCGGTCTCGGCCACGAGGTCGTGCTGCATGCGCCGGATGCGACAGGCAAAGGTTTTTTCCGTACGCCGTCCTGCGAGGCACTCTGCATTCCGGTCGAGGCTGCATTGTCCGACATGACGGATATGGTCGAGCAGCGGATCGCCGACTACGTACGGCATTTCGAAAGTCCGGCGACCCGATCCTTCGATGTTTATCATGCCCATGACGGTATCTCAGGCAATGCGCTGGCAACCCTCAAGGCACGCGGATTGATCCCTCGTTTTGCCCGCACGGTGCATCACATCGATAGCTTCGCCGATCCGCGTCTTATGGCATTGCAGGATCGTTCGATCGATCTTGCCGACGCGCACTTCTCGGTCAGCGCGACATGGCAAAAGGCCCTGCGCAATGACCGTTCAATCCTTGCGACTAACGTTGGAAACGGTGTCGACGCCGAACGTTTCACGCAAGTGTCCGCAGAGAGGACCGACGCGTTGCGTCGGAGGCTTGGATTACGGGACGGGCCGATCTTTCTTTCGGTCGGTGGCGTCGAGGCGCGCAAGAACACGATCGCCATTCTCGAGGCATTCCGTCAGGTGCGCGTCCTGCATGCTGATGCGCAACTCGTCATCGCCGGCGGTGCGTCGCTGCTCGATCATCGCGGCTATTACGGCCGCTTCCAGCAAGCGCTTGCCGCCATGGGGAGCGAGGCCAATTTCGTTCATGTGGTCGGCACCGTCGCGGACGAGGATATGCCCTCGCTCTATCGTCTCGCCAGTACGCTGGTGTTTCCATCCTTAAAGGAAGGTTTCGGACTCGTCGTTCTGGAAGCCATGGCAAGCGGGGTGCCTGTGGCTGTCTCGTCGATCGCTCCCTTCGACGAATATCTCGGCGAGGACGATGTCGTCTGGTGCGATCCGGCCAAGCCTGCGTCCATTGCCGATGCCATGGTCGTATCGCTGATGCCCGCCGTTCACACGGCACTCGGCAGGCGCGGGTATGAGGTCGCGGCGCGCCATAGCTGGAGCAGCGTCGCCGCCGCCCACCTTCCCGTCTATCACGGTCTGTTGGAGCATGCCCATGCCTGAAATGCGCTTTGTCATCACCTGGCCCGACGGCCGCAGCGAGGAATGTTACTCGCCCTCGCTGGTCATTCGCGATTTCCTGGCCGAGGGCGAGAGCTATCCCGTTGCCGATTTTCTCGACCGCAGCCGCAAGGCGCTGACGATCGCCAGCGACCGGGTCGAGGCAAAATATGGCCATCCCTGTTCTCTGGCGCGCGGCCAGCTTGCGCGCATCGAGCACGCTGCCGTCACCTATCTCCCTGACGCGGATGCCCGCGTCCGCTGTGAAACCTTCATTCTCTAAAAGGAAAAGCTATGCCCACTTTGGAGCCTCATTACAGTGCCGTCGTCATCGGCGGCGGCCAGGCCGGCCTTTCGGCGAGCCATTATCTGAGAGAGCACGGCATTGATCATGTCGTGTTCGAAAAGAAGACCATGGCGCACAAATGGCGGGAGCAGCGCTGGGATGCCTTCTGCCTGGTCACGCCCAACTGGCAGTGCCAGTTGCCGGATCATCCCTATGACGGCAACGATCCGCATGGCTTCATGATCAAGGACGAGATCATTGGCTATGTCGACCGGTTTATTCGCAAGGTCGACGCGCCGGTCTTCGAACATACTGCGGTGACCGCGCTCGAAAAGGCTGGCGATCTCTATAGGATCGAAACCTCAGCCGGAACGGTAACCGCCGATAGCGTGATCCTCGCCACCAGTCTCTATAGCGATCCGGCCATACCGCGCGCCGCCGAGCGCCTGCCGGATAACATCATGCAGCTTCATACCGCCGATTATCGGAATTCCGATCAACTGCCCGAGGGCGGGGTCATCGTCGTCGGCTCCGGACAGTCCGGTTGCCAGATTGCCGAGGACCTGCATCTTGCGGGTCGCAAGGTGCATATGGCGACCGGCAATGCACCGCGTTGCGCGCGCTTCTATCGGGGGCGCGACGTGGTCGACTGGCTTTCCGACGTCGGCCAGTATGACATAACGGTCGAACATGATGGCATGGGCAAGAAGAAGCATGACACCAACCATTACCTGACGGGCCGGGACGGCGGCCGGGATATCGACCTGCGGAAATTCGCGCTGGAGGGCATGGCGCTTTACGGCCGGATGTCCGGCGTCTCGAATGGCAAGATGCTGTTCGAGCCGAACCTCAGGGCCAATCTCGACGACGCCGACCGGGTTTATAATGGCATCAACGCGCTGATCGACAAGCACATAGCCGCAAACAACATTGATGCACCGGCTGGCTCGCCCTATGTTCCGCTATGGGAGCCGGAGATCGAACCTGCGGAAATCGACCTTGTGGCCGAAGGTATCGGCGCGGTCATCTGGGCGACGGGTTTCCGGCCGGACTGGTCCTTTGTCGGCTTGCCGATTTTCGACGGCACCGGTTATCCGGTCCATCGACGTGGCGTCACCAGCGTAGAAGGAAGTTATGTCCTTGGCATGCCCTGGCTTTGGACGTGGGGCTCCGGCCGCTTCCTCAGCGTCGGAAAGGATGCGGAATATGTGGTGGGTCAACTTGTGGAACGGCTGGCTACCGGCCGGTCGGTGCTCAAGCAGGCAGCGAACGGATGAGCCTCGCGATCTGCAATGTCGAGATGTTCCACCAGCCCTCCAAGTGCGTGCTTATGGAACGGGCGCTCGAACCGCATATTCTGCTCGGCATGCCGCAGCTGACGCCCTTCGGCCTCTCAGAGACCTGGCTGATGAAGGAACTCGGACATCGCCATTGGCTGCTGTTGGCAAGGCGCATGGGCATGGACGATGCGGACTTTCGCACCGCCGACGGGACCGAAACCTATGCGGCGATCTGCGCGACATCGCTGACAAATGCGCAGCTCGATCGGGCGCGCGCCAATCAGGTGCTGTGTATTCAGTCCGTGCTTGAACCGGTGTCGAAGACCCAGGTTGCCTCACGACACCGGCTTCTCGTCGATGGAGAGCCAATCGGCGATGTCGAGCTCCTCTCGGCCTTTGTTCGTCGGACGCGCGAGAACGACAATGTGTCGATCGCTCGCGTCGAGTTGCCCGGTACACATTGTTTTCCGGTGCGGCTGGAAAACACGCTTGCCCGGATTGCATCGGACGTCCGCAACGGTCGTTGCGAAACCCATCTCGGCATGGCGGTGGCGGATCGGAATGTTCTGCGGGATTTTCGTTTTCAACCTGCCACAACCCAGGAATTCAATGGAGCCGGCTTGCTCTATTTCGCCCACTTCCAGGCTTTCGTCGCGCGAGCCTTAGAAAGCTGGTTTCCCGACGGCGCATTCCGCAACATAACCCAAAGGGATAGCTTCTTCCTGGGCAATGCGGGCATCGGCGAACCGCTCAGCGTGGAGCTGACGGCCATGGACCGCCGAACAATGTCGGTGGCTTGCAACCTCCGTCGCTCCGATGGCGACCTCATTGGGCGCGTGTTTCTAACGGCGGCGCACTAAGCGCAGTGTGAAGTGCTTTTGTCGGTAGCAATCACGGTCCCTTGAGATTAAAAGACAAACGACATGCTGGCCGCTTCATAATGAAAATGTTATGGAAAATACGCTGCATGATGCCAGATTGGGCGGGTGGAGCGCTGCCTGGAGGAGACAGCGAGGCGAGGCAACTTATGTCATTTCATCGATGAACGCAGTTCAGCGGCATTGGATAGGTCCGCCGCTCAAGTTTGTGCGCTCTGAATGATAATGCAATGGGTTGGATCGCAATTGCCTGGTGTCCGGTAGGCCTAGCTCTTTGTGGTGTCGCTTGTTGAATGATGGGTTCGGGAGAGTTGGAAAAATTTCAATCGAAAGCGGAAGCCGTGACGATTACGGCTCCTCGGGCTGTTCGCCTGAATAATGTGTCGATTTCTTTCGGGATTGCTGGCGGCAAGCGCTTCGACGCGGTGGCTGACACCGATCTTGATGTAGCGGGCGACGAATTTCTAGCCATTGTCGGGCCGACCGGCTGCGGCAAATCCACGCTTCTCAACGTGGCGGCTGGGCTGCTCGAACCGGCGTCCGGGTCCGTCGAGATTTTCGGGCGGCCTCTGAAGGGGCTGAACAGGCAAGCCGGCTACCTGTTTCAGCAGGATTCGCTGATGCCATGGAAAACCGTGCTCGAAAACGTCGCCATCGGTCTGGAAGTATCCGGCGTGCCAGCGAATGAAGCGCGCAAATCGGCGGTGGAATGGCTTGAGCGCGTTGGTCTCGGCGGCTTTGCCGATCGTTATCCACGCATGTTGTCAGGTGGTCAGCGCAAGCGGGTCGGATTGGCTCAGGTGCTCATCCGCAATCCGAAGCTGTTGCTGATGGACGAACCGTTCGGTCCGCTCGACGCACAGACCCGCCTCATCATGGGCGACCTTCTCCTGAACCTCTGGTCGGAGGACAAGAAGGCGGTGATGTTCGTCACGCATGATCTCGATGAGGCGATTGCGCTCGCGGATCGCATCGTCATCATGTCGGCTGGGCCGAAATCCCGGATCATCGGCGATTTCCGCGTCTCGATCCCCCGGCCGCGCGATATCGCCGAAATCCGCCACGACCCGGCCTTTACCGAACTGCATAAAAGCATCTGGCATGCGCTGCGAGAAGAAGTCATGACCGCCTATCAGCAGACCAACGTGGCCGCCCAATGACCAGAACGAAGCTCCTGGCCTGCCAATTGCTGGTGGCGATCGTCATCGTCGGTGCGTGGTATCTCGCAACGGCAACGCATGTCTTCGGTAACCCGCGAACTGCCGCATTCTTCTTTGCCGATCCGCTCAAGGTTGCCGCGCGCATCGTGAAATGGTTCGCTGACGGATCGATCTGGTATCATCTCTGGGTGACGCTGTCGGAATCCCTTCTGGCATTTTTTATCGGTGCGATCGGCGGGGTGGCCTTCGGTTTCTGGTTTGCGCGGCGGCCCGTGGTGGCCGCTGTCTTCGACCCCTATGTGAAGGCCGCCAATGCCTTGCCGCGCGTCGTCCTGGCACCGATATTTGCCCTATGGTTCGGTCTCGGCATTTGGTCGAAGGTGGCGCTCGGCGTCACGCTCGTTTTCTTCATCGTCTTTTTCAACGTCTATCAGGGCGTCAAGGAAGTGAGCCCGACCGTGCTTGCCAATGCCCGCATGCTCGGCATGAACGAGAGGCAGCTGCTGCGCCACGTCTATATTCCCTCGGCCTTGTCCTGGATGTTTTCGAGCCTCCATACCTCGGTGGGATTTGCCGTCGTCGGCGCGGTGGTCGGCGAATATCTGGGTTCGGCCGCAGGCCTCGGCTATCTCATCCAGCAGGCCGAAGGCGTGTTCGATGTGACCGGCGTCTTTGCCGGCATGTTCGTGCTGATGGCCTTCGTCCTCATCGTCGATTGGCTGATGACGAAGGTCGAGCGGCACATGCTGCGGTGGCGGCATTAAGCGATTTCAATTTCGATGAGTGGAGGAAAACATGGAACGCAGGACATTCTTGATCGGCACAGCCAGCATCGGTGCTGCCGCCTTCTTTCAGGCAAGCGTGCCGGCCATCGCCGATGACGCGAAGCCGGAAAAGCCGGATCTGACGCTCGCCGTCGGCGGCAAGCCGCTGCTCTATTACCTGCCGCTGACGATTGCCGAAAAGAAGGGCTTCTTCAAGGAAGAGGGGCTGAACGTCACGATCAACGATTTTGCCGGGGGCGCGAAATCGCTGCAGGCGCTGATCGGCGGTTCGGTCGATGTCGTCGCCGGCGCCTACGAGCACACGATCCGTATGCAGAACAAGGGGCAGGATATCGTCGCCATCTGCGGCCTGGGCCGGTTCCCCGGGATCGTGATTGCCGTACGCAAGGAACTCGCGGGCGAGATCAAGTCCGTGGCCGACCTCAAGGGCCGCAAAATCGGGGTGACGGCGCCCGGTTCATCGACCGCGCTGATGCTGCAATATGCGTTGCAGAAGAACGGGCTGGCGCCCACCGATGTCGCATTGATCGGCATAGGCGGCGGCGCAAGCGCCGTTGCGGCGATCAAGAACGGCGAGGTCGATGGCCTGTCGCATCTCGATCCGGTAATCGCCCAGCTTCAGTATGAGGACCAGGTTTCTGTCCTTATCGATACGCGGACGGAGGCTGGAACACGCGCGCTGTTCGGCGGCCCGAACCCGGCCGCAACGGTCTATATCCAGCGCAGCTTCGCCGAGGCCAATCCGGTGACGACGCAACGGGTGACCAATGCCTTCCTGAAGGCCTTGAAATGGATCGAGCAGGCAAAGCCGGAAGACGTGGCAGATACCGTGCCTGAAGACTACCTTCTCGGAAACCGCGACCTTTACATACAGGCCTTCAAGAATTCGAAGGAAATGTATTCACCTGACGGCATGATCAGCGAGGAAGGCTACAAATCGATGATGAGTGTCCTGAAGACGCTTGACCCGGAATTGGCCGATGCCGACGTGCCCTACGACAAGACTTTCGATCCACGTTTCATTAAGGCGGCCAAGCTATGATGTCATGATGCCCTCGACTTTGGCTCCGGCTCGGTGTTTCGCGCCGGAGTTTCAGTGGGCAATCATGTAAGGATCATGGATGAATGTCGACCTCGCCGAGGACACCATTCCATGGCATCAGCCATTGGTGATCCGTATGAGCACGCGGTCGAGCGCTGCCGTCAGCGCTGTCATGCCGCCGTTGCGGTCGAAGTCGGACAGGACCTGCTCGTTGAGACCGCCCTTCGTCGCAAACTCGCGGCTCATCTCCTCGAATGGAATCTCGCTGGACTTGAGCGCGGTCTGTGAGAGGCTGGCGAAAAGCGGAGCCAGGTAAGCGCGTGCCGTGCGTTCCGGCATTCCCTTATCAGTGAGCCAGCCTGTGGCGCGATCCATGATGCCAAAATATGTAGCCATCATCGCGCTTGCCGCCGCCAGCAGGTCATATTCCTCTTTGGTGTCGCATTCGACGGCAGTTCCCAAAGAAGAGAATAGCGAAGCGACGTCGCGGTCCGGCGGATAGATTGTGGTCACACCTTCGCGCTGGGCAACAAACGGCAGGGGAACCGCCTGCGTCAGGCGAACGTTCTGACCGATCCATTCGGTGAGCGTGCCGCGATCCACGGCGGCGATCACGCTCACCACAACCTGGCCTTCGGGGAAGTTGAGGCCCCTGACGACATCCTCGGCGACCTGTGGCCGGATCGCCAGGAACAGAATCTCGCAGGCATCGACGACCGCCTGGTTATCGGCGGCAATTCGCACTGCCGGAAATTTTTCCGCCAGTCTTGCCGCAACATCGGCGTTGCGAGGCGAGATGATGACTTCGCTTGCAAGAGGTGACCCCGTCAGCATACCGGTCACCATCGCCTCGGTGATCGCGCCCGTCCCGACAAATCCGACTTTCATGGCTGATATCCTGATTATTCCGCCGCGCGGAGCGACAATGGTGCTGCGGTTCGACAATGTCACGACGAGATCCTCGCCGGCAAGGCGGATAGACACCACGCGGACCGGGGAGCGCCACATGCCGAAACAATGTTGTTTTCCGGGCCTACATGGTTGAACGGGGTCATCTGAAACTGGTGGCCGCCAATTTCAATCAGGTCTCCTTCAGCTTCATCGACCCGTCGAGGCTTCCGATGAGCGTGGAACTGGCCTGATTGAGACCCGCAACATCCACTGGAATGCCATGCGCCTTGAACCGCTGCACCACCTTCTCCAGCGCCGCGACAGCGGTAATGTCCCAGAAGTGTGCTTGCGACACGTCGATGAGGACCGCCATATCGCTCGCATCCTGAATGTCGAAGGCCTCGACGAAGACATCGGCGGATGCGAAAAAGACTTGGCCCGAGACACGATATGTCAAACGACCGGCTGAAGCGTCCGTCTCGGTTTCCACCCGCAATAGGCGGGCGACCTTGAAGGTGAAGAAAACGCCGCTCAGGAGGACGCCCACAGTTACGCCCAGCGCCAGATTGGCGCTGAACACCGTAACGAGAACGGTCGCGACCATGACTGCACTCGACATCTTGGGATGAATGACGACCGCGCGCAATGACGACCAGTCGAAAGTGTCGATCGACACCATCACCATGATGGCCACGAGTGCCGCTACGGGAACCTGAGAAACCCATGGCTTCAAGAGGACCATCAGAACCAGCAGGAAGGCACCTGCAAACAGGGTGGAGAGACGTCCGCGTCCGCCGTATTTCACATTGCTGACGGTCTGGCCGATCATGCCGCAGCCGGCGATCCCGCCGAACAGGCTCGCCGCCGCATTGGCGATGCCGAGGCCGGTACATTCCCTGTTCTTCGAACTCGGAGTGTCGGTAAGATCGTCAACGACGCTGGCCGTCATCATGGATTCGAGCAGGCCCACCATGGCGATGGCGAGCGCTGGGCCAGCGATGATCCTCAGCGTTTCCAAGGTCAGCGGAACCGCGGGCCAGCCAAAGACCGGAAGAGAGTTCGGTAGTTTCCCGAGGTCGGCGATGGTCATGACCGGAAGCTGGAGGCCTATCGAGGCGATGGTCAGAATGAGAATGCAGATCAATGGCGACGGGATCGCCGTCGTGATCCTCGGAACCAGGTAGATGATCGCCAGGCCGGCGGCCAGCATGGCGTAGGCGATCCAGTCTCCCCCGATGATATGCGGAAGCTGGGCTGCGAAGATCAGAATCGCCAGCGCGTTGACGAAGCCGGTGCGGACCGACTTTGAAACGAACCGCATGAGGACGCCGAGACGCAAGAGCCCGAACAGGATCTGAAAAAGGCCCGCCAGCAATCCTGCAGCGAAGAGGTAAGGCAGCCCGTGTGCGTGGACCAGGGGGGCGGCAACGAGTGCGACCGATCCAGCCGCCGCCGAGATCATCGCGGGGCGCCCGCCCGTAACGGCGATGACGATGCCGATGACGAAAGACGCGAACAGGCCGACCTGCGGGTCGACACCCGCAACGAAGGAAAAGGCGATGACCTCGGGGATCAGCGCGAATGTTGCGACGGCTCCAGCGAGCATTTCGCGCATGGGATTGGCAGACCAATCCCGACGGATGGATGAAAGCTGCATATGATGAGTTCTCGCAAAGCATGGCGAACACGCTCTGTTGAGCGGTTGTTTGGATGGCATGCAGGTTTTGCGTTATCTGGCGGATCGGCGGCCAGAAGAGCCACCCGGAGTTTCACCGGGTCCGTGGTGAGTGCATCGTTTATAATCCGCATGTTTGCCGCGACGCAACATGAAATCGCCCGTCGTCCGTGGCTACCCGGATGTCGACCCGTTGATGGTTTCGATCCCTTCAAGGCCTAAAAAACAATCATCCTTTGTGGAATCCACGAAACAGTTGCGTTATATGCATAGGTGCCGTGAGAGATTGTGTCTGTTTTAAACCGATTGAAACGCCTATGTTCCAACCATCGAAACGACGCCGGAGCCGAGCAAGGTTGCTGACGTCATCAGCCCTCAGGAAAGGGGATTATCATGAACGTAGCACGCTCTTTCAACAATTGGCGCAAGTTCCGTCAGACCGTTAACGAACTCGGCCGCATGTCCAGCCGCGAACTGCAGGACCTCGGCATCGATCGCGCCGACATCCGCAGCGTTGCCCGCGCATCGGTCGCGCGCTAACCGCACGGACTTATCGCCTCCAAGACTGCTCGACGCCCGCGCATGACGCGGGCGTTTTTGCATCGGTCTTCCATGGCCGAAGCCTGTCAGGCGGGCCTTCCATCGCGAATTCTTTCCGGCATGTATTTCTTGCATAGCTGCAGTGCAGCATAAGGCATGGTAATGATTTATATTCGGAGTATCTTCAAACCATCGAAGCGATGCACCTCCTCCCGCAGAGCTTCGAATTTCAGACGGCCCACTCCTCCTCCCAGGGACGTCTGTAGGAACAGGGACACTCCTCCTCCCAGTCGCTGTTCGGTTTTTTTCGAAAAGCCTGCCGCACCTCCTCCCGCGGCAGGCTTTTTCGTTTCTGGGCGGTGTTCCTCTTAACGGCCGAACCGCAGATCGAGCCAATCGTCCTGGAGGGACGTGACTCGAGCTTCATGATGTCGGTGTGAGTCCTTGCTATTTCCTGAACCAAAGCGCGACGCCATTGGCGGCGACAGCATCGACAAGCCAGCCGCTCTCGAAGGCTAGAGGCGAAAAACCGCCGAGCGCGAGGGCATCTGCTGCGGTCTTGAGTGAGCGGACTTTTAGTCCGAGGGCGACCTTTCGCTCATTGCCCTCAAAGCTCTGCGGAATGGCTGATCCGAAACGGGCGACGGCCTTGTCCTCAGAAAGGATATGGATCGTGACACCGCCAGCTTGGATGACAATACCATCCTTGTCGATCCGGGGCGCCGTCGTCGCTGGGAGCCCGTCGAAGAGTTCGGTAATCGTTTGAGGCTTACGGCTGACGATAAAGACGTCACTGATATCCAAAACGCTGTTCGGATGGTCCTGATCGACCGGGCGCCACACCAGCTCCGGCGTATTGTGCTGACAAAAGAAGAAGCGGCCATTGGAAATCGCGTCCTGGCCGAGTTGGAAGGTCCGGAAACTGGCAGGTTTCTGTACGCCATCCACGTCAACGGGGCGGGAGAAGTCTTTCCAGTCGGTTACCGGTTTGCCGGCGGTGGCCAGTTCGCCTCGCAAGGTTGCAGCGTCGGTCGTGCGAAAGGCAAGACCATTCAGGCCGACCGGATAGGACCAGAGATCGCTCAGTTTCTTATCGTCCCCCGGCGGAAATCCCAGAAGCTCGAGATAGGTCTCGCCGAAGACGGCAAGATGGTTGATGGAGCCGAGCGTGTGATAGCCCCGCCGGGTCAGCGTGAAGCCAAGCTTGCGGTAAACCGCCGCTGCGGCATCGAGTTGGTCGAGAACGCCAATGACAGCGTGATCAAGACCGAGTGGCTGGACTGTAACGGACATGGATGGGGCCTTCGAATATTGGCTATAGTATTGGATCGCCTGTTCTCGCTGAACCCGACTCGTGCTTTCGTGCCGGGTGCGAGCCCTCATTCACCCTTGTTCCAACCTTTGCTTTCGGCTGTCTTCGCGACGAGGGATGCATAGTCCTTGCTGATTTCGTCCAGTTTTTTCATCAGCTCGGAATCCGGCCCGCCGAGCCGGTTGATATAGTCTTCGCCTTCTTTGGACTTGTCCCAATCATTCCCGATAAAGCGTGCCGTTGCCCTGCCGGAGGCAGATACTTCCGGCGCCGGTGCGCCAAACGATGCGGCAGCTTGCTTCAGGCCGTCAAGGAAGGTTGTGTCGTCGAGGCCGCTATAGGGTTTTCCTTCGGAATTCGTGACGTTGAGGAAGATTTGCTCGTCCCCGAATGCCGTGTAGCCGCCGCCCAAGCCCTTTTTCGACGCCTCTGCCGTCTCGAAGAATTTCTGCGCGACGGCGGCGTTGAGGCTATCCTTGGGGAACCGCACGACAACGAAACCGGTGCTGCCAGCTGTGTCGTCCAGGCGAGAGACGAGGACGCTATACTGGCGGAAGATATAACCAAGAGAGCCGGCCAGGCGATCTGCCACGGCATCATCAAGTGCTCCTTCGGTCTGAAGCGAGGCGTTGGTTTTCAGAAGATACCCGCCGGGCGTTACCTCCGTCTCCAGGGTCCCGAGGTCGATGCCATTGGCCACTATGATCTTCGGTACGATGTCTTTCAGCACTTCGGCCGAGAAGGCCGCCCGGTCGTCATAGCTCGCTTGGGCGAGCCGTGGCAGATCGAACCCTGCGGAAGGCGTCGCCTCATAGGACAGAAGCACTTTTTGGTCTGCAAGGGCCGTATTCTGGAAGGCAAACGGGATGACGGCAGCGAGAACTGCTGCTCTCAATGTGGTTCGCAACACGAGGGCTCTTTTGGCGAAAAATCCGTTTGGCATCCATTATGTTCCTGGTTGAGCGCTACAGTGCTTTTGTTATCGATCATGGCAGAGGCCGATCGTCGCAAAGGGAGGCGAGGTGGACTGTCAACGATGATGCCGGTAGCGGCGCGCCGAGATTTCAGCGGAGAGCTCGTCGCATCTCGATTGCAGTTCCCTGTCGATGCCGTCGTCGAAATGATCGTCCAGGAGCAGGAAGCGATACTCCTGAGCAAGCAGCCTCGTTTCAAGATCGTCGCGCTGGGCGGAGAGACGGAAGAAGTGGCGCAGCCTGCCCATGACATCCCTCCGATCAGGCGGCGCGATCGACGCGGTTGCCAGAGGCCGAGATCAGCTTGTGGATTGCCCGCTGCACGTCGGAGGCGGAGGCAAAGTGCTGGCCGTCAAGATCATGCACATGAAACTTGACGGCGATGAACTTCAGCAGGTCCCTGTCCGGAACGACGATTCCCACCGGCACGCCGGCATATTCGATCACTTGTTTTGCCATTGCGATCACCCGCTAAAATCTGCCCTGCCGACTGGATTACCGAGTGTATTCGGCGGGGCAGCGTTTATAATCTACTAATTTAATAGACTATATGGCGCGAGCATCTGGATGACCATTCCGGTTGATGCCAAATAACCCGCATGATCGTAGAAAAGATTTCTAATATGCAGGGCGCGCGCAGGTGACCTTGCGAGCGAACCGGCGGAGTTGTTTGCGATATTGGTGGGGGCGTATTCCTGGCGCTGTTGATAGTTCCCTCGGCTCATGTCCCGTGTGTTTGGACGATGAAGCTTGCCTGAAATCCCGACGCCATCATGCTGGCGCAGCGAGGAGTATCCATTGGCGGAGGGGGCGCCAGGCGTAGGTTGGGGGCGTTAACGCCTGGCGCAGTATGGTTCACCGGGTAGTGAACGACCTATCAATACAACCGTCTCTACCCTGCGTATAGACGCCCAAACGGGTAGGTGCGGTAGTGTAGGTGTCAATGTAAGGACACATAATTTGGCGTTCGATTTCAATCTCGAATGCCAGGTGCGGTCGCTTTCGGAATGGGCTGCCAACAACTACTTTCAAAGCTTTGTCACAGCGCCACGTCTCCACTCATTGCCGCCGATCAGCCTTTAAGGGTCGGATAATCCCAAAGGTCCACCAGCCGCCGCCGCGCCTCTTTTACGATCTGATGGTAGTCTTCCTTAAACGGAGCGACGAGTTGTTTCTCAAGACTTGCGAGAACGCCGTGGAGCACGGCGCATTCCGCCGTGCTTTCGAAACACTTGCTGTCGGGGGTAGGGGTATGAATTGCCTTCGAATCGCACCAGCGAGACAGAAGCTCGAAGAGCACGATAGCCTCGTCAGCGCTGAGGTGGATTTCTGCATCGTCATGATGCGGATCTGAGGTGTTCGTCATCGTGTGATCCTACACGAGCAATGTCGCAATTCCAGCCTTCGCGCACAAAACCGCCGGTCGGAAATGGCGCTTCGCCATAAAGAAACGCTATGGCGGCAGAATGGAGTTGTGTTGGCCAGATACGCGTCTATGAACCTACTGTGACGAGGAAGAACCGCAAAAGCGGCACCAGGCACGTCACGGCAAAAGCCGGGCGATCGCATCCGAAAACGGAGTGGGAACATGATGCATACGATAACCCGCAGAGCACTTTGTATTTCTACCGCCATGCTGGCACTGGTGACGCTCGCGCCGAATATTTCGGGCGCGGCGAGAGCCGAAGGCGCTCCCATCAAGCTCGGGATCGTCGCGCCGATGAGCGGCCCGAACGCCCGATATGGTGCATTTTCGATGCATGGCGCGGAGCTCGCCGTGAAGGAAATCAACGATGCCGGCGGCGTCGACGGGCATAAGATCGAGCTCTACAATGCCGACAGCCAGGGTACGCCTGTCGAAGGGGTCTCTGCCACTCGCCGCCTGATCGATGAAGACGAAGTCGGCTTCGTCATTGGCGACGTCTCCAGCTCGGTGACGCTTGCGATGCAGCCCGTCGTGGAGGACGCCGAAGTCCTGCTGCTGAACGCCGCCTCGTCAAATCCGAAGATCACATACGGAGCGGGCGTCGGCGGTTTCAAGTGGACCTACCGCAATTACCCCACGGATGAAAACCGCGCGCTTATCGTTGCGAAGTATGCCGCCGAACAGCGCGGCTTTACCAAATTTGCAGTCCTTTCCGTCGACAGCGACTATGGTCGCTCTGCCATCGAGTTCACCAAGAAATACCTGCCGCAGTTCAAGGGTGAGATCCTTAGCGAGGATTATTACAAGGAAGGCGAAGTCGACTTCCGCAGCGTGCTGGCGAAGATCCGGGACAATGGCGCGCAGGCGATCATCCTGTACGGCCTTGCCGATACAACGCCGATCATTGCGCGGCAGATGATCGAGCTTGGTCTTGCTGGCAAGGTAACCCTGATCGGCAACGGCGAGTTCAACACCGAGAAGACCATTAAATCCGCTCCGACGGCGCTCGAAGGTGCTGTCGAGGCCGCCGCCTGGATACCGGCATGGGATTCACCGGCCAGCAAGGCCTTTGTCGAAAAGTTCACCGCCACCTATAAAGAAGCGCCCAACAACCACGCCTACGTCCATTGGGACACCGTTCATCTGCTTGCCGAGGCTATCCACGAGGCGGGCAGCATCGAACAGGACAAGGTGCGCGCGGCGCTCTCCAAGATAAAATACAACAGCCCCGTCGGTGAGGTCACCTTCGACGATCACAACCAGGCGCGCCTGCCGATGATCCTTCTTCAGATCGAGAACGGCAAGCCGAGCATCAAGGGCGCCTATACGGCGGACATCCAGTACCCTGCCCAATAACCGAGCGCGAGGAATATCACCATGTTCTCGACCATCCTCGAGCAGGTCATCAACGGTATCGTGACGGGCTCGGTCTATGCGATCGTCGCTGTTGGTATGACGATGATCTTCGGCGTGCTCAGGGCTATCAATTTCGCCCATGGCGAATATTACATGCTCGGGACCTTCGGGGCATGGTTCGCGATCGACTATCTCGGCTTGTCCTATGAAGCGTCCATCATAGTGGGCGTCCTCTCGACGATCGTCGTCGCTTATGTCGTGGGAAAGCTTGTCATGCAACGCATGGTCGGCGCTCCGGCAGAGTCCGGGGTGCTTGCCACGCTTGGTATCGCACTCGTTCTGCAGAACACGGTGATCCTCGTCTTCGGCGGCGGATACAAATTCTTTTCCGGCGGATATATCGAGCCGGTCTCGATCCTCGGATTCAGTCTGGCGGAGCAGCGCATCATCATTCTGGTCGTCTGTCTGCTGGTCTTCATCGGCCTTGAGTTGATGGTCACCTACAGCCGCATGGGCAAGTCCATGCGCGCCGTGTCCCAGAATGTCGAGTGCTGTGAAGTCGTCGGCATCGACGTGCCGCAGGTGGTGCTGCGGACCTTCGTCCTGGGGGCGGCACTGGCCGCGCTCTCCGGCGTGCTGACCGCGCCGGTCAACGTCAGCCTCTATGGCGGCATGGGAGAACTCATCACGTTCAAGACGCTGCCGATCATCATCATGGGCGGCCTTGGAAACGTCCGCGGCACATTCTTTGCAGCCATGATCCTGGGCATTGCTGAAAGTCTGGTGGCGACCTATGTGGGGCTTCAATTTCGCGACACGGTCGGCTTTGCAACGCTCATTCTGATGCTGATGTGGCGACCGCATGGGCTCTTCTCGACGCAGGCGCGCTTCTAAGTGCATCCCGCCGAAACTTTCTCGAATTTTGAGGACTCGATATGTCTCTCACGGAAACGACTGAACAGCTGCGCCGACGCGATTTCCGTGTTCCGCTTGCCGCCATCCTGCTCGTGCTTGCGCTTGCTGCTCCCTTCATCGGCAGCCGCTATGTCACGCATGCGCTGATCATTGCGCTCATCTTCATGTTGCCAGCCCATGGGCTGAACCTGCTCGTCGGCTACACCGGGCTGCTTTCGCTGGCCCAGGCCGCCTTCTTCGGCATCGGCGCATACACGGCCGGACTTTTGGCGGTGACCTATGGGACACCATTCTACGTGAATGCGGTCGCGGCGGGGCTTGTTGCCGGAGCCATCGCACTTCCGCTTGGTATTCCCGCACTTCGCTTGCGCTCGACATCCTTCGTCATGTGTACGCTCGGCTTCGTCATCATCGGCCAGGCGATCGCCAAGAACTGGATTTCCGTGACCCGCGGCGACATGGGATTGTCGGGAATACCGAAGCCGCATTTCGCGCTCGGCCCGTGGTCCTTCACTGTCTCGGGGACCACGAACTTCTATTATCTGGCTCTGGCCGTCGGTGCGCTCGCAACCCTTGTCGTCTGGGCGATCGTCCGCTCGCCGGCTGGCCGTAACATGATTGCCATCCGCGAGAACGAAACGCTTGCGGAGTCCGTCGGTATTCCGACGTGGCGTTACAAGCTGATCGTCTTCATGATCAGCGCCGTTTTCGCCGGGGTGGGTGGCAGTCTCTACGCTCACTATCTGACCGTCGTCAGTCCGCTGACGTTCCAGATGTATTATTCGACGACAATGCTGATCATCGTACTCGGCGGCGGCGCGGGGATGATCTCGGGAACCGTCTTCGGTAGCCTCCTCTTCGTCGGCCTGACGGAAGCGCTGCGCGTCACGCCGGAACTTCGGATGATCGCCTACGGGCTTTGTCTTCTGGTGCTCGTCTTCTGGTTCAAGAAGGGTTTTGCTCCACTCATCAATCGCTTCTGGAATGCGATCGGAGGTGCGAAGTGAGCCATCTCCCCATTCTCGAGATCAAGAACCTCAGCAAGTCCTATGGTGCGGTCAAGGCCGTCAACGACGTCAGCATCCATATCGACCGCGGTGAGATCGCCGGGCTGATCGGGCCGAACGGCTCCGGCAAGTCGACCTTCTTCGACTGCAGCACGGGCCTCGCCAAGCCAGATTCAGGAACCGTCATCCTCGATGGTCAGGACATTACCGGCTGGTCGCTGAACCGCATTGCCCGCGAGGGCCGCATGCTCCGCTCGTTTCAGAAGACCGTGACGTTCAAGTCGCTCGATGTGGAGGAGAACCTCGTCATTGCCGGCCAGATGTTCACCTTTCCGTCGCTGCTGTCGACATTCGGGCTTGGCAGGCTGTCGCGCCAGCGGATCGTCGGACTGCGGGAAAGAGCACGCGATCTCATCAAGATGGCGGGCCTGTGGGATGTGCGCCACCAGCCGGCGGGTAATCTCTCCGGCGGCCAGCAGAAGCTGATTCAGTTCGCGTCGATGCTGATGCCGGAACCGAAGATTATCCTGCTCGACGAGCCAATGGCCGGTATCAATCCGAAGATCATCGAGCGGGTGGTCGAGACGATCCTCTATGCGAACAAGTCGCTCGGCGTCAGCTTCCTGGTGATTGAGCACAACATCGATGTCGTGACCAGCATTTGCCAACGCGTGATCGTTCTCGATCAGGGAACGAAGCTCGTCGAGGGCTTGCCGCAAGACATCATTCAGGACCAGCGCGTCAGGGAGGCCTATCTTGGAGGCTGATTCCAACCTTTCGATCCAGGGCCTGAAGGCAGGCTATGGCAATCTCGATATCCTCAACGGCGTCGACCTCGATGTACCCGCCGGCCAGTTCGTCGCGCTGATGGGGCCAAACGGAGCGGGCAAGTCGACGCTGCTCAAGACGCTCTATGGCATGACCACCATCAAGGGCGGCAGCATCGGCTGGCGCGGCAAGAACATAGCCGGCTACAAGTCGCGCGCCATTCTGGGGGAGGGTATTTCCTTTGTGCCCCAGGGGCGCTGCAACTTTCCGGTGATGACCGTCGACGAAAACCTGCAGATGGCGGCCTATACGATCCGTGATGCCAAAGTGAAGGCAGATCGGGACTATGTCTATGATCTGTTTCCGATCCTGAAAACGCGCCGCTCGACGCTTGCCGGCAACATGTCGGGTGGGGAACAGCAACTGCTTGAAGTGGCCATGGCGGTCCTCCAGCGGCCGAAAGTTCTTTTGGTCGACGAGCCTTCCGTCGGCCTGTCGCCAGCGGCCATCGGCGTGGTGTTCGATGAGCTTCTCCGTCTTCACGCCGCAGGCCAGACGATCCTTCTTGTCGAGCAGAACACGAAGAAGGCAATGGAGGTCGCCGAGCGCGCCGTTATCCTGCGTCTCGGCAAAGTCATCTGGGACGGCCTGCCGAAGGACATCACGCATGATGAGCTTGGCGAACTCTTCCTGACCGGAAAGATGCGCGGTGAAACCGACGCCGTTCATTAATGCCGCGTTGAACAGCTCACAACCAGAACTGAGGAAACTCCCATGAGCACTTTTGTGCCTGCATCGCGCGTGTCGAGAATCAAAGTGTCGCCCAGCACGGCGGCGGCGGCGCGCGCCCGCGAACTGAAGGCAGTCGGCCGCGATATCATCGACATGACGGTGGGCGAGCCCGATTTCGATACCCCGGAGAATGTGAAGGCCGCCGCACATGCGGCCATCGATCGCGGCGAGACGAAATACACCGCCGTGAACGGCACGCCGGCGCTTCGCAAGGCGATCATCGGCGACTTCGAACGTCGTCTCGGCCTGCGTTATGCCGATAACGAGATCTGCGTCGGCGGCGGTGCAAAGCAGATCCTGTTCCTGGCACTGATGGCCAGCGTCGAGGGCGATGCGGAGGTCATCATTCCCGCGCCCTACTGGGTCTCCTATCCCGATATGGTCATCGCCAATGATGGCAAACCGGTCATCGTGCAATGCCCGCAGGAGCAGGGCTTCAAGCTGACTCCCGAAGCGCTCGAAGCGGCCATCACGCCGAAGACGCTTTGGCTGATCCTGAACGCTCCATCCAATCCGACAGGCGCCGCTTACACACGGGCCGAATTGGAGGCGCTCGGCGCGGTGCTCCTGCGTCACCCCCATGTCTTCGTTCTCTCCGACGACATCTATGATCAGGTCTGGTTCCGCGATGAGCCGATGACGACTTTGGTGGCGGCCGTGCCGGCGCTGAAGGATCGTGTTCTGCTCGCCAATGGCGTATCGAAATCCTACGCGATGACCGGTTGGCGCATCGGCTATGCCGCCGGCCCGGCGCCGATCATTGCCGCGATCAACAAGCTGCAGTCGCAAATGTCGTCCTGCCCGTCCTCGGTGAGCCAGGCAGCTGCGACACACGCACTGACAGCCGATCAGTCCTTCGTCAGCGAAAGCGTGAAGGTCTACAAGGAGCGTCGCGACTATGCCTGCGCGCGTCTGAACGCCATCCCGGGCCTGTCGTGCCTTGTGCCGGATGGAGCCTTCTATCTGTTTCCGAATTGCGCCGGTGTCATCGGCAAGAAGACGCCGGATGGGAAGACGATCGAAACCGATCTCGATTTCGTGCTCTATCTATTGGATGGTGTTGGCGTGGCCGCGCTCCAGGGCACTGCCTATGGCCTGTCGCCATATTTCCGCCTGTCCATCGCGACATCGATGGACGCGATCAAGGTTGCCTGCGACCGCATCGAGAATGCAGTAGCGGCTCTTCGCTAACAGCCATGCGCCATGCGGGAGGGGCTTGCGCCGCTCCTGCCACAGGCCTTAGGTTCCACGAAACAATAAGCCGGGAACCATGAGCGTCGATTTCAGAAAACTGCGAAGCTTCGTCAAGATCGTCGATACGGGTAGCGTTTCGCGCGCCGCCAGCATTCTGCGCACCGCACAGCCGGCTTTATCGCAGCAGATCGCGGCGCTTGAGGCGCATTTCAAGCACAAGCTCCTGATCCGCAGCAATGTCGGTATCGCGCCGACCGAAGCCGGGCTTATTCTCTATCGCCATGCGCAACTGCTGTTGAAGCAGATCGAGCAGGCGCAAACCGACATCAATCAATCCACGCGATCTCTTGCCGGACGCGTGTCCATCGGCCTGGCGACGTATTCGACGTCGAGCGCGCTATCGCTGCCGATCATTAAGGAAATGAAGGCGCAGCATCCGAAGATCGTCGTTCATATCAACGACAGCTTCGGCCATATCCTCAGCGAATTGATCATGACCGGCAAGATGGACATGGCGCTGATCTACTCGGCCAATCCAATCAAGGGCGTGACGCTGCAGCCGCTCTTTCGGGAAGAAATGTTCCTCGTTTCTCCGCCGAGTTCAACGCTTCCTGGCGCTGCGGGTGAGCCCTTGCCATTGTCAGCCCTGAACGAAATCCCCCTGCTTCTACCCAGCAAGGGCCACCTTCTGCGCCGGCTTATCGACGAGGCGCTGGCGAGAGCTCGAGCCGAGCCGGACGTGGTTTCGGAAATTGAATCGGTTCCCGCGCTCAGTGCCGCCGTTCTCGATGGGCTGGGGTCGACAATCCTGCCCGCCTCGGTGGTCACCGAGACATCCGGCTTTGCGGGCGCTGAGGTTCGCGCGCTCGTTCGGCCGGTCATCGAGGCGACCGTGTCGCTTTGTGTTTCCGACCATCTCCCGCTTTCCGAACCTGCGCTTGCCGCGCGGTCCGTCCTCCTGGAAATCGTCGGCAAATTGATGGCCGGCCATCATCCGGGCATTCGCGCGGTATAGAAGTTTTGCCATAAGCAAACCCTATGGCGGCAGACTGTAGTTGTGTTGGCCAACACAAGCCCCCGTCACCTAACCTCCTAGCAGATAACGGGTTCGCAAGGTCGGACCCAGGCACATCGGCGTTTCGGCGCCGTACAGTCGCTTCGAGGGAAATATGGCAAAACTGGCTTTCGACACCGGCGGTACCTTTACCGACTTCGCTCTTTTGGACGACAACGGCAAGCTTCATCTTCACAAGGTCCTGAGCACGCCGAAGAACCCGGCGGAGGCCGTCGTGCAGGGCGTCTCGGAACTGCTGGAACAATTCTCCGGATCGATCGCCATCGAGAACTTGCAGGTGCTGGGCGCGACGACGGTCGTCACCAATGCCGTCCTCGAACGCAAGGGCGTCGAGACGGGCTTCATCACCACCGATGGCTTCCGGGATATGCTGCGCATCCGCAATGAAGGCCGTTACGATCTCTACGATCTGAACATCAAGTATCCCGATCCGCTGGTCACCCGTGCCAATAGCTTCGGTGCGGAAGAACGCATCGCCGCCGATGGTTCGGTCATGACGGAACTCAAGGAAGAAACCGTTCGCGA
Organism: Rhizobium rhizogenes NBRC 13257; assembly: GCF_000696095.1. GTDB lineage: Bacteria > Pseudomonadota > Alphaproteobacteria > Rhizobiales > Rhizobiaceae > Rhizobium > Rhizobium rhizogenes. Next base: position 215,308 of record NZ_BAYX01000006.1, read on the forward strand.
GATTGCCGGACGGTTGAAGGAAAAGGGGATCCGCTCCGTCGCGGTCTGCCTGCTTCACGCCTATAAATATCCGCAGCACGAGCAGCGCGTCGCAGCGCTGATCCGTGAAGAAGACCCTGACATCTTCGTCTCGCTTTCTTCGGAAGTTTGCCCCGAAATGCGCGAATTCGACCGCGCCTCGACGACGGTCGTGAATGCCTATACCCGGCCGCAAATGGCGGGCCATGTCGCGCATCTCCAGCGCGAGTTTGCCAAGAAGGGCATCGATCGTCAGGTTCTCTGGATGACATCGTCCGGCGGTCTGGTTCCGAGCAGCCGCGCAGCCGAGCTTCCGGTTCGGTTGATCGAGTCCGGTCCGGCCGCCGGAGCCGTGGCCGCCGCTGAATTCGGACGCATTGCAGGCGAGGGTAGTGTCCTCTCCTTCGACATGGGCGGTACCACCGCGAAGCTCTGCCTCATTCCCAACGGTGAACCGACGGTCGGTACCGATCTCGAGGTTGCGCACTACCAGCGCTTCCGCAAGGGCTCCGGCTTTCCCCTGAAGATCCAGTCGATCCAGATGATCGAAATCGGCGCAGGCGGCGGTTCGATCGCCGCCAAGAACCCGCTCGGCCTGCTCGATGTCGGCCCGCGTTCCGCCGGCGCTCTTCCGGGGCCTGCCGCCTATCAGCGCGGCGGCACCGAACCGACGGTTACCGACGCCGACATCCTGCTCGGCTATATGGGGACCGAGTCCTTCGTCGGTGGATCCTTCAAGGTGTCGAAGGATGCCGCGCGCGACGCCATGACCAAGCTGGCAAATGCGCTGGATGTCAGCGTCGATCGCTGCGCCTGGGGTATCCATGATCTTGTCAACGAATCCATGAGCAAGGCGGCCGCGATGCACGCCACGGACCTCGGCGTCGATCCGAGATCCCTGCCGATGGTCGCCTTCGGTGGTGCCGGCCCCGTCCATGCCTATGGCATCGCCCGCAAGCTTGGCATCAAGCGCGTCATCTGCCCGACCGGCGCTGGTGTGACATCTGCTATTGGTCTCCTGATCGCTCCCGTTGCCGTCGATTTGTCCGTAAGCCATCCGATGGCGGTGGATGCATGGGATCTGGACGGCATGAACAAGCTGCTCGATGACTTGGCAGCGCAGGGAGCGGAGGTTGTTTCCGCCGCGGGCATTGCCAAGGAGACAATCACCAACCGTTATACTGTCGACATGCGCCATGTCGGTCAGGGCCACGAGATCACGGTCGCATTGCCCGACCGCAGCCTGCCACAAGAGGAATTCCTCAAGCAGCTTCTCGACAATTTCTTCAAGCTTTATCGGGAGCTCTTCGGACGTACGGTCGCGGCCTCCGTCGAAGTCATCACCTGGCGTCTTCGTGCCAGTGGTGAGAAGGATCAGGTCACCCGTCCGCATGAGACTGAGGTTGCCGATGCGAGGAAGGGAAGCCGTCAGGTCTACTTTCAAGAGTTGGGGACATATACCGAGACCTCGGTCTACGACCATTACAAGCTCCCTGTCGGTCAGGAGTTGAAGGGCCCGGCGATCGTCGAGCAGCGTGAATCAACCGCGGTCGTCGGCCCGAGTGGCGTCTTCCATGTGGATGCCCACGGCAACCTCGTGATCAATATTCTCTAAGGAGGCCCAGATGTCGAAGCCCGCTACCGATTTCAACGACCCGATCAATCTTCAAGTCATGTGGAATCGCCTGATCTTCATCGCGGACCAGGCCGACAACGTCCTCGGCAAGACCGCGTTCTCGCCGATCGTGCGCGAGAACCATGACTACGTGACCGTCCTTCTCGACAGCAAGGGTCGTGCACTTGCGCAATGCACCTGGTCGATCCCGGTCTTCATCACCTCGCTTCCGGCCGCCGCGCAAAAATACTTCCTGCCGAAATTCCCGGCGGAGGCTCTGGAAGAGGGCGATGTGCTGGCCACAAACGATCCGGAGATCGGCACCGGCCATCTTCCCGACGTGACGATGCTGACGCCGATCTTCAAGAACGGCAAGGTCGTCGCCTATGCCGGCTCGATTGCGCATCTTCCCGATATTGGCGGCGCACCGCTGCATTCCGAGGCGAGCGACATCTTCGAGGAGGGCATCCGCTTCCCGATCGTGAAGCTGCTCAAGGCGGGTGTCCCCAATCAGGATGTCTTCGATATCATCGCCGCCTCCGTTCGTCTGCCGACGGAGGTGAAGGGCGATCTGGAATCAATGATCGCCGCCAACAACGTCATGGGCCGCGAGCTCCTGAAGTTTCTCGATGAATATGGTCTTGATGACGTCGACGGTCTTGCCGAGGCGATCCATTCCCGATCGGAAGCGCAGACCCGCAAGGCGATCGGCGAATGGCCGAATGGCACCTATAGCGCCGAAGTTCTTCTCGACGGCTACGATGTCGATGTGAAGCTGAAAGCCTCCGTCATCGTCGGGGATGATTCCATCCATGTCGACTATGCCGGCACATCGGATCAGGTTCTGCATTCGATCAACTGCCGGACGAACTACCGCTATGCCCATTCGGTTTATGCGCTGAAGTGCCTGCTCGACCCCGAGACGCCGAACAACGAAGGTTGCATCGTCCCGATCACCGACGAAGCGCCGCTTGGCAGCATCCTGAACCCCCAGCAGTGGACCGCGGGCAATTCGCGCAACCTGATCGGTCACGTCATTCCCTCGCTGATCTTCAAGGCGCTGGAGGGCGTCGTTCCGGACAAGGTCATGGGCGATAGCGGCGGCGCGCCGATCTGGGCGGCCAATTGTGTCGGTCAGCGGGACGATGGCTCCCAATATGGTTCCGTGCAGAACTTCCATGGAGGCCAGGGCGCGCGGGCCGAACTCGATGGCCTGGACACGCTGAGTTTCCCGTCCAACTGCAAGGTGACCGCAATCGAGATGTTCGAAATTGCAGTGCCGGTGCTGACGGAGCGCAAGGAGTTGATCGCCGATTCCGGCGGTGCCGGAAAGCATCGCGGCGGTCTCGGGCAACAGGTGGTCCTGCGTAATCTCGGCAAGACCCCGATGAATATCTATCTCGCCTCCGAGCGCGTCCGTCATCCCTGCTTCGGCGTTGTCGAGGGACAGAACGGCACGGCCGGCAAAGTATCGAAGGACGGCAAGCCGCAGTTCCCAAAGGGGAAGGTCGTTCTGAAGACTGGCGAGCGCCTTGAGGTCGAAACGCCGGGCGGCGGCGGCTGGGGTCGCGCCAGCGAACGGTCCGTCGAGATTATCGAGCAGGACCTTGCCGAGGGCTTGATCACGCCGAAGGCAGCAAAGGCCGTTTATGGCTATAAGGCTACGTCTGCCGCCGCAGCGGAATAGGAGAAAGTCATGGGTCTGCTTGATGGGAAAATCGCACTGGTCACCGGGGCAGGGACGGGTATCGGCCAGGAGGCCGCCATCCTTCTCGCCAAGGAAGGCGCCCGTGTTGTCCTCACCGGCCGACGTCTGACGCCACTGCGCGAAGTCGCCGCCAGGATCGAAAAGAAAGGCGGCAGTGCGTTTACCCGCGCGCTCGACATCGAATCCCGCGAGGAGATCTTCGCGACGGTGAAATGGATCCGCGACGGCATCGGACCGGTGGACATTCTGGTGAACAATGCAGGCAGCGCCAGCAAAGTCCTGAACGCACGCTTCCTCGGCGAGGATGAATGGAACTCGACGGTCAATGTGAACCTGACCGCAGTCTTCAATCTGACGCAGGCGGTCCTGCCTGACATGATCGCCAAGGGGGAAGGGACCGTCATCACCGTCTCGTCGCTGGCGGCACTCAATCCGAACCTGCTCGGTGGTGCAGCCTACGGCGCGGCGAAGGCGGGCGTGAAGAACTTCATGACCTTCGTTCACAACACCTACCGCAATCAGGGCATCCGCGCGACGACCATTCTTCCAGGCGAGACCAATACGCCGATCATGGACAACCGGGCACGACCGCCGCTGGAGACTGAGCGTGCCATCATGCTCGATCCGCACGACGTTGCGAGAGCAATCCTGCTCTGCGCCAGCCTGCAGAAGGGAGCGATGATACCCGAGCTCCATATCTGCCCGACATTCATGCGCGATACCTCGGCCGATATCGAGACCGCGCGCTGGGTGGGAGCGCCGGCAGACACGCCTGATCTGCCCAAGAAAGAGAAATAGGAGGAACATCATGAACGGTGCCAAATTGCGCGCCCGGCTTCAAGCCGGCGAAACCATCACCATGTTCACCCCGCACCACTCTTCGTCGGGCCTTTCAGCCCGCTTGGTCGAGCTCGGCGCGGACTCCATCTTCGTCGATTGCGAGCACGGCACCTGGAGCTTCGAGGATGTCCGTGCGACATCGCAGATCGTCCGTTCGGTCGGCGGCGCTGCAATCATTCGCCCTCATTCGCATGAGCGGCCGGTTCTCATCCGCTATCTGAACGCCGGCGCCGATGGGCTGATGGTGCCGATGGTGGACACGGCCGAGCAAGCCCGCGCCGTCGTCGACGCCGTCCGATACGCTTTGCCGTCCGACTATGAAAAGCGTCTGGTCGTCAGCATGATCGAGACGCTCGAGGCGATCGACAATCTTGACGAAATGCTCGCTGTGGAGGGCATCGACGTCTTCTTCATCGGACCCGGCGATCTCTCGCAGAATATGGGCTTTCCGCCAGCCCCGCCTTTCGGTGAGCCACGTCCGATGGAAGTCATCGAAAAAGTGGCCTACGCGGTCGGGAAGATACGGGCTGCCGGCAAGGTCGCGGGTACCCTCGCGACTGCCGAGGAGCTGCCGCACTGGCTCGATAAGGGGGTCCAGTTCTTCTACATCCACTCGGATCCGTTTCTGCGTCGCGGTCTAGCAGGTATCAAGCAGACGCTGGCTCAATAATCGGAGCAGGGGTCATGCTCGCTACGATCCGGGTTCGAAGCCTGTCGAGGCGAGCATTTGATGGCAATTTTTGGTTGATCAAGGAGATGACATCTGCATTTCTACTACACGGTTAGATTTCAACAGCTTTTATGAACTGTGTATTAATGATTGCAATATAGATGCCAATCCATGGAAGCGATGTCACGTCGGCATGATCTGGATTTTCTCAGGGTCGCAGCATTCATGCTGCTGATCGTCTATCATGTCAGCTTGATGTACAACTCCAGGAGCTTTCTGCTGAAGTCGCAGGACAGCTCTGCCATGTTCGATGTGATCCATCTGTGGACACATCCTTGGCGCATGTCGCTGTTGTTTCTGATCTCAGGCGTTGTAACGGGGATTTTGCTGACGCGGCAGGCTCCCGAGGCGTTGAGGAGTGTGCGAACGAGGCAGTTGCTGGCCCCATTGCTGGTCGGTGTTTTGCTTCTGATCCCACCCCAGATGTACGTCTGCCTGAATGGCCGTTTGGGCGTGGATATCAGTCTTCTGGACGTCTTCCGGCATTATCTGACCCTGACGCCTGTTCCGCTGCCGGATGGAGGCGTGGTCAATCTCCTGGGAATGCAGCACCTGTGGTATCTCGCCTATCTCTGGGCGTATACGGCTATCCTGACGCTTGCCCTGTCGGTCTGGCCGGGGCTGTTGCGGCGAGCAGGGGACTGGTTAATGCCCTGGCTGGCGGGCAAGTCGATCTTGATACTGCCTGCCATATTATTCATTCTACTGAGGCTCGCTTTGCGGCCAGTTTTCCCCCCAACGCTCGATATCTTGACCGATTGGTATAGCCACGCGGTCTATCTGGTGTCGTTCCTGTTGGGCGCGGTGATAGCCACGCGCAGCGATTGCTGGGATACGATTGTCCGCATGCGAAAACCCGCCCTGATCCTGGCGTTGGCATGTGCGTTGTCTCTCGCGATACTCTTTCCTACCTTGCCTGGTGGAGAACCGGGAATCTGGCGACGGCTTGTGGGGAGGGTGCTCGGCGGTACCTTCCAGTGGTGCGCGATCGTCGCGATTCTCGGGTATGCGAAAATGTGGCTGAATTCGGATAATACCGTTATTCGCTATTTGAACAGGGCCATTCTCACCTATTACGTGCTTCACCAGACGGTCATGCTGCTTATTGCCTACGGGTTGCATCAGTTCGGGCTCATGTCGGCCTCGACTTTCATTCCGATTGTGGTTGCGACGCTTGCGATATGTGCGCTGGCGTATGAGCTGAAACGGCGCCTGGAAGTCTCCTGGCGTCTCTGGAGCGGCGCTCGCGTTGCTTAATTCGGTGTCTCCATCTCCGGGCAACAGTCAGTTTTGCGGTGATCATCCATCGGTCTTGAAATCGAGGTCGAGTTCGCAGGCGGGCAAGCCTCTCAGCCCCCAATTCACCGGGTCAATCTCAACGAGAATGGTTTCGATGTCTCCGGCCGGAATGCCGAATGCTGAAAGCTGAAAGCTGAAAGCTCGTTGACCATCGCGGCATACAACCGTCGCTTGGCGTCGAGCGGGCGACCGGAAAACAGCTTGATTTCGATGACCAAGTAGGCCGGTCCATTGCCGGGAGGCACGATGATTGCGTCTGCATCATACTCGATGAGGCTGGTGCAACAGTCGTCACTCGGGACTTCCAGCCCCGCCAGAAGCGCCCGCTGCACCGCCTCGAGAATGTCGGGGCGACGATCGCCAATCCAACCGCGCCGCGTTTCTATTCTGACAGCAGGCATGATTTCCCTTTCAAGCCGAGATAGGCCTTCACGTTTTGGCCGGCCCGAAAGCTTTGCGGCAAATCGCGCTCAATGCGCCGGCGTCCGGCAATCGAGGATGCCCCGCAAGTGAGGCAGGACCTGATCCCTCTCCGCGTCGATAAAGAAATGGTCGCCGTCGAACCATTCCACCGTGCATGACGTGCTCGTCTGGTTTTTCCATGTGGCGACCTGATCCAGGCGTATGTGCGTGTCCGTTCTTCCGGCAAGCACGTCGATCGGTATCGCCAACGGCTCGTCGGGCACATAGCGATAGGTTTCCACCATTTCGAAGTCCGCTCTCGTGGTCGGCAGGCAAAGCTCCATCAGCTCACGCTGACCGAGGAGATCGGCGGGAATGCCGTTGAACGCGGTCAGCGCGTCGAGCAGCGCATCGTCGCCGAGCGCGCTCAGGCGTCGTCGCGGATCGCGCGTGTCCGGTGCGTCCGCGCCCGATACGATCAGCGCGGTCGGTTCTGACAGCTGCTGGCGCCGGAGTGACCGAGCGACCTCGAATGCCATCAGAGCACCGAGACTGTGACCGAAGAATGCAAAGCGGATGCTGGCGGACGCCGCGGCGATCACTGGCGTGACAGCCGCGACGGCATCGTCGAGCGACCGGTAGGGCACCTCGTGAAAACGGCTGCCGCGACCGGGCAGCCGTATGCCCCATATTTCGATGTCAGGCGCCAATGCGGCTTGCCAGCCGAGATAGGACGCTGCATCGCCTCCTGCATGGCTGAAGCAGTAAAGGCGAAGCCGCGGGGACGAACATTGCCCGTTAACGAACCAGCGGGACGAACTCATGATATTTCCTTTCGAACACGAACGTGCGGCCCTTCAAACCGGCGCGGCGAGCTTCGATGGCTCGCCGCGCGCCAATCGTCATGCCGCAGATCGAACTGCGCTGTGGGCGGTCGATCGCTGCGCACGATAGCCATCGAGAATCTGCCGCATGACGGAACGGGGATACTTACCGCGCGAAATAATACCACCGGTTTGCCCGTTGGCGACCGCGTAGCGTTCGTCGCGCATCAGGATCCGGTGGGCTTTCTGCAGGTTCCAGTAGGGTATGCCGGGGAGCAGGTGATGCGTGAGGTGCAGATTGTCACCATGCATACCGATGAACGCCCGTTCCCACCAGGCGGGAAAGCGATTGCGCGTTACCAGGAGTTCGTCGTCTTCCTTGCCCAACAGGCCGAAATGCTCGGACACCTCGGAAAGCCAGCCAATGATCTGAAATGTCGTCAAATAGGGAACTAGCCAGAACAGGACATATCCGCTTGGACCCGCCGCCGCGAAGAAAATGGCGAAAATGATGGCATGAACGGAGAGCAGCTTGAGTGCGCCGATGGGTGAGCCGAGCAGTGCCGCCAGACGATGGCGAACAAGGTAATTCAGATAGCTGATGACCTTGAGCAGGAATACGGTTTTGAGAAGGTGCTTGAAGACGAATTCAAACCGGTCCTCCGCGCGCTGCAGGCCGGATTCTATGTAGTAGATGTAGTCCGGATCCTTGTGCGGGTCGCCAAGATAATGGTGATGCATCTTGACGTGTGAATGATGGTATGAATCGAAGTCCTGAAACACCGGCAGGCCGGTCAAGTATTGGCCGATGAAGCGGCTGAGCCGGCGATTGCGCGCGAGCGTCATGTGGGCCGCCTCATGCAACAGGGAAGCAAACGCACGCTGCCGTGAGCCGATGAGCAGAATAGTCAGCGGATAGGCGTAAGGGGAAAGCTTGAAAAGGCCGACCGCGACGGCGATGACCAGGATATCGGCCGTCCATCCGAGCAGCCAATGCCAGTCGTTATTCGCGTAAAGAAGTTTTAGATCGGCCTTTATCGCACTGCTGAACCTGAATTTATTCAGTGTTTCCTTCGCTTCTTTCTCCATGGCAAGCTCCTTGCTTACACTTCGCGTTAAAGTGGCTCGCAAGCTAACAAATCGGTTTTTCTTCATCGTCCGGGAAGTTTCCTGCGGGATTTTTCCCGGATTGTGCGAGTAGCCGCTCCGATGTCTTCCTTCCACGGCCAATCATTGCGCTTCGCTGCGAGCCTGTGCTCGCGCCGAATACCAATTCCGCAATCTCGTCAGCCCGATGAATAAGGAGTGCTTCATGAGCTATCTTGTCGATGAAAGCGCCGATGCTTTCGACCAACTGAGCAACGCAGCCGGACGCACGTACCCGACAGGTACCGAGGCGCGGTTGTCGATGTCGCAGGAGCAGGCGTGGTTTCTGGAAATGCTTGTCCCGGACAGCATCGCCTATAATTTCCAGGCCGTGCTGAACCTGCATGGCGAACTCGACATCGGCGCGCTCGAGCGTGCCCTCGGGCGGCTCGTGGAGCGGCATCAAAGTCTGTCAACGGTGTTTGTCGACCACGGCGGCGAGCCGCAGCAGCGGATCGAGGATGCGTGGCAGGTGACGCTCCCCGTCGTCGACCTGTCGAAAACGGCGGACTCGATGCGCGATGCCTATGCCGCGTCCCTGATCCGGATGGAGACCGCACAGAAGATTGACGTTGGAACGCTGCCGCTGATGCGCTGGGTGCTGTTCAAACATGGGGATCATGACCATTCGCTGCTGCACATCGAACACCACCTCATTCACGACGGCTGGTCATTCCGCCTGTTCCTGGGCGAGCTGAGTCACTTCTACAACGAGGAACGCGGCCGTCCCGAACTTGCGGCGCTGGAGCCCGCGATCCAGTTCATCGACTACTGCAACTGGGAGCGCGCATGGCTCGATTCGTCTGCCGGACGCGTCGGCCGCGAGTTCTGGCGGCGTCGTCTTACCGACTGGTCTGCGCACGGCCATTCGCCGTTTCCGCAAGCGCAGGCGCGTGTCACTGGGCTCGATTTCGTCGGGAGCTCGGTGTCCGTTCCATTCCCCGCCGAACTTGCCAGCCGGTTGAAGCACTATGCATCGGTAAACAAGGCGACGCTGTTCGAAACGATGTTCTCGCTGTTTGCCTCCGTCGTCGGAACGCGGTCCGGCAACACGCGGCAGATCGTCGGCACGGCGGTTGCGAACCGCGACATTCATGGCATTCAGAACACGATCGGAATGCTGGTGAACATGTTGCCGCTGCGCGTCGAGCTGCAAGGTGACACGCGCTGGCCGACGCTGCTCGAGCGTGTGAAGGATGAGATCCGCACGGCATGCGCCTATTCGCATGTGCCGTTCTCGAGCATGGTGGCCGACCTCAAGCCCGCGCGTGTGGCGAACCTGCTGCCCTATATCCAGGTCGGGTTCAGCTTCCATAATTCGATGACCCGTCAGCTTGAATTCGACGGGCTCGACGTCGATATCGTCGAAGGCCTCAGCAACGGATCGGCGAAGTTCGACCTCAACGTGATCGTCGTTTTCGACGACGAAGCGCGGCCGGAAGCGGGTGGTCGGTTCCTGCTCGAATACTCGACGTCGTCGACGAACGAGACGGGTGTCGTCTCGCTGATGGACGAGTTTTTTGCGTTCGCCAATGCGTGGCTCGCCAATCCTGAGACGCATCTTAAGGATGTCGTGCATGCAAGCTCGGCCGCAGAGGCGACCAATGAGCGTGCTTCTGCCGAGGACGACGATGGTGCGTTCTGGGCGGCGCAAATCGAGACCGACGCCGGCGAACTGGTTCCCGACCAACTTGGCGCACTCGTCGGCACCGAGCTTCGCTTCGACCGGCTTGATGTCGCGCTTGCCCGTGAACCGCTTGAGCGTCTGCGCCAGTCGTGCGAGACCGTCGGTATCACACCCGCCGTAGCACTATTCGCCCTGCACGCAACGTCGCTCGCGCGCTTTTCGGGCAATCTCGACGTGCTGGCCGGTCTTGTCGCCGACAACGACGTCCAGGCACTAAAGACGCTCCTGCCGGTTGCTGTGCATGTGGATCCAACGGCCTCGTTCGCAGTCACGTTCCGTACGGCGGAGGAGCTGTGCCGGCGCGCATGCGAGCACTACGCTCGCTCGCCGGACGTGTTGTCCGCCGTAATCGATGCGTGGCAGCAAAGCTCGGGGCGGTCGGCCGCGTCACTGCTGCAATCGGCGTTCGGCGTCGCAAACGACGTGGAGGGCATATCCGCTGCCGGTCGTGCCCGCATCGAGATGATCGTACGAACAGAGGGTGACGACCCGGTGCTGAGTGTCCGCTACGCATCGAATCTGTTCTCGAAACATGCCGTGAAACTGCTGGTGGAAGACTTCTCGAGGATGCTCGATGCCGCCGCAGCGTCGTTGGACACGACGCTCCAACAGGCGGGTGCCGCGCTCGACGACAACCGCCTCCGCGCGATCAGCGAAGGCGTGCGTCCGCTGTGCCAGCAGTCGACGCTGCATGAAATTTTCGAGAGTTGGGTGGCGATACAGCCCGATTCCGTCGCCGTGCGCAGCGGCGTGTGCGTCTGGACCTATGCGGAGCTCGACGCGAGAGCGAACGAAATCGCGGAGCGGCTACTGAGTAACGGCGTGCAGCCCGGCGAAGCCGTTGCGGTGTGCATGCCACGCTCACCATGGCTTATTGCGGCGCTGCTTGGCATCCTGAAGGCTGGCGGCTGCTACCTGTCCATCGACGCCACGCTGCCCGATGCACGCCGCGACTGGCAGCTGCGCGAGGCAGACGTCGCGCATGTGCTCGTCGATGCCTCAGCGCCGGCATTCGCCGATCACATCGCCGTGCATCGCATTGACGGCACATTGGTTGAATCCTTGGCCGGCGTCCGGCCCGCGAGCCGACCGCGCGTCGATACCGACGCGCGGTGCTACTACATGTTCACATCAGGCTCCACCGGCGAGCCAAAGGCCACTGCGAGTGATCATCGCGCGGTGATCAACCTGGTGACCAACACCGACTACCTGAAGATCGGTCAGGATGACCGGTTGCTAGTGTTCGCGCCGCTTGCGTTCGACGCATCCACCTTCGAGATTTGGGGTGCACTGCTGAATGGCGCGCAACTCGTCGTCCAGCCCGGCGCACTCGCGAGCCTCGAGGAACTGGGCGATACGCTTGCCACGCAGCAGGTAAGCATCCTGTGGCTGACATCGGCGCTGTTCCAGGGGATGGTGGAGCAGCATCCGGAGGTGCTGGCGGGTGCGCGGCGCGTGCTGACCGGCGGCGACGTGGTGTCCGCCGATGCCATGCGTGCGTTCTTCGCGGCTGGCGGCCGCCAGCTGACTATTGCCTACGGACCGACCGAGGGGACAGTGTTCACCACCGCCTACACGCTCGACGCGGCGGAGGAGGTGAGCGGCCGTGCCCTCATCGGCCGCCCGATCGCGCATCGCGATCTCTACGTGGTCGATGTATTCGGCAATCTGGCGTCAGAAGGCGTGCCGGGCGAACTTTACGTCGGTGGCGGCGTGACCGGCGAATACTTGAAACGCCCTGAACTGAGCAAGGAGCGCTTTGTGCGGCTGCCATGGCTGTCCGAGCACACGCTGTTCCGTTCCGGCGATGTTGGACGTTGGACGACTGACGGTCAGGTCGAGTTCCTCGGGCGCCGCGACAGCCAGATCAAGATCCGTGGTTTCCGCATCGAGACGGGCGAGATCGAACAGGCAATCCGAGGGCTCGAAGGTGTCGCGCACTGCGCGGTGATCGTGCGTGCACAGGGCGTGGACAAGCAGCTCGTCGCCTTCGTTGCCCCGGTGCGCGGCGTAACCCTTTCGGGGTCGGCGATCCGCGACGCATTGCGGCAGGCATTGCCCGATTACATGGTACCCCTGAACGTCTACTCGATCGAGCGGCTTCCGACGACGCCAAGCGGCAAGCTGAACAAGCGCGCACTGCTCGAGCTCGCTGCGCAGCCGAACCCCGTTTTCGTCGACGAGCCGGATACTGAAGCCGTTTCTCTCGAGAGACTGATCACGCCGATCTGGGCGGATGTCCTGAAGCTCGACAAGGTCGAGCGACATCAGGATTTCTTCGCGATCGGCGGACATTCGCTTGCCGGCATGCGGATCATGTCACGATTGAGCAAGACGCTAGGCCGTCGCCTGCCGCTCGACATGCTGTTCCGCTATCCGACAGTCGCATCATTCGCCGAGGCTATAAAAAGCGGTGGAGAGGTATCGCGGCAATTGTTGCCTGACCATACTTCGCCGGTGCGCGGCCACTCGATCGAACCGAGCCCGACGACATCCAGCGACAAGCCGAACAAGCGCGCGCTGTCCGAACCCACACCGCAGCTGGCCGCCATTTCCGCCGATGTGCCGGACATCGCGGCCGGTTCCCTGGAGGGGCTGATCGCACCGGTCTGGGCGGACGTCCTCAAGCTCGACAAGGTCGAGCGGCATCAGGACTTCTTCGCGATCGGCGGACATTCGCTTGCCGGCATGCGGATCATGTCACGGCTGAGTAAGACGCTGGGCCGTCGTTTGCCGCTCGATATGTTGTTCCGCTACCCGACGGTCGCGTCGTTCGCCGAAGCTATCACAGATGGCCACGACGTCGCGCATCTCTGAGTGCTGCCCCGCCGCGCGGACCGGTCCTGCAGCGACCGGTCCGCGCCTCCCTCCTGTCCCGAATTACCGTGGCACGCGGCATGCGCGCCCATTCCACATGGAGCAACACATGGATTCCCTATATTTGATCGCTTCGCCCAATCAGTCCGACCCGGCAGCTTCGACTGGTTTGTCTACCGCTCAGCAGAGCCTTTGGTTCCTGAACCAGCTCGAGCGCGGCGGGGTCACGTACAATGTTCCATTCGTGCTGCGCTTCTCCGGCCTTCTCGATCCCGACGCGCTGGCGCGCGCACTTGATGTCGTGCAGCAACGGCATCCGGCGCTCCGCTATCGCTTCCCAGGTGCCGACGGGCAGCCATCCGCGCAGTTGAGCGAAGAGACCGTCACGCTGAACCAAGTGGACCTGTCGGGCGACCCGGATGCGGAAGCACGCATCACCGATCTGCAAAACGCCGAGGCTCGTCATGTGTTCGATCTCGAACGCGCCGCACCGATCCGTACAACGCTCGTTCGCGTCGCCGATGATGATCATCTGCTGATCGTGATCGTTCACCACATCGTCTTTGACGGCCGCTCCGTACAGGTCTTCCTGAACGAGCTTGCCAGCGCCTATGCGACGCTCGTGCAAGGCGATGAACCCGACGCGTCACCGGTCGATGAGGGGCTTTATTCGGATGGCGCCGCGCTCGATGAGGATCTGGCGATAGGTGTCGAGTACTGGCAGCAGCGCCTGTCGGGAGCGCCGTCCGTGCTGCCGTTGCCGCTCAATCATCCGCGTCCAGCCACACGACAATTCAAGGGCCGGCGCGTTGCCTTCGCCGTGCCTTCCGATGTGGTCGACAAACTGAGGCGCATCGCGAGCGCGCGCAGCGTGTCGCTGTACATGGTTGGGCTGACGGCCTTCGCCGTGCTCATTCAGCGGTTCACGCATGAGAACGACGTGGTGATCGGATCACCGATCTCCAATCGCTACGATCTCGATTGCGAGGACGCCATCGGCTATTTCGTCAACACCCTGCCGAACCGCATCGACCTATCCGGCGCACCGTCCTTCGCCGATCTGCTCGATCGCGTCCGCGTCGCCGTGCTTGAGATGCTGCAGCATTCATACGTGCCGTTCGAGAGGATCATCGAAGCCGTTCAGCCGCCCCGCTCGCTCAGCCATGCCCCGATATTCCAGGTTCAGTTCGACCTGGCCGCCGAAGGCTTCACGGCGTCGTTCGGCGCCGCCCTCGATACGCATTTTTATACGCTCGACTCGTGTAGCGCAAAATATGACCTCAGCCTGACGCTACAGCTCGTCGACGATGGGATGAACGGCGTATTCGAATATGACAGCGACTTGCTCGACGACGCGATCGTGCAACGCATGGGCGACGGTCTCGTGCATATTCTGCAGCGTTTCGCAGCCGAGCCGGATACTCGGATCGACGGGTTCTCGCTGCTGTCGCCGGACGCTGCCGCAACGATGCTGACGATAGCAAACGACGGCGCGCATGATCCAGACACGGCGTTCGTGCCGTTTCACCGCGCTTTCGAGGCGGTTGCCGCGTGCGCTGACGATGCCGTGGCGCTGGTCTATTCCGACGCGCGTCAGACCTATGCGTATGTCGATGCGCGCGCAAACGCGCTCGCCGCGGGGCTGTTCGATTGCGGCGTGCGCCGTGGCGACCGCGTCGTCGTGTTCCAGCATTACGGTCCGGATGTCATTGTCGCTCTGCTGGCGATCCACAAGGTCGGCGCGGCATTCGTGCCAGTATCACCGAGCGATGCGCGCCACGCGGTGCTCATCGATGATGTCAACCCAGCCGCACTACTCGTCGCCCGCCTGGAGGACGGTGCGGCGCTCGGCTATCCTCTCGTTGCAATCGAGGATCTTGGTCGGGACGCAGAGGTGCTGTCCCCCAACCCGGACTGGGGTGGTACGCAAACCGAGGCGGAGGACATCGCATACATAATCTTCACCTCCGGCTCTACCGGCCAGCCGAAGGGCGTGGAAGTGTCGCACGGCAGCTGGATATCGCTGTTCCATGCGTTCGAGGCAGTTTATGGCCGCAGCGAAGTCGGCGTCACCGCCGTATTGCAGATGGCGACCCACACGTTCGATGTGTTCATGAGCGACGTGATACGCGGGCTTGGCGGCGGCGGGCGGTTGATCATGTGCCCGCGCGACAACCTGACCGATCCGGAGGCGCTGTACGCTTTGATCGAGCGTGAGCGCGCGACGATCATGGAGTTCGTGCCTGCGGTCGTGCGTCTGATGATCCAGTATCTCGAACGCACCGGCAAACGCCTGAATGGCCCGCGTACCATCACCTGCGGCGCAGACGTGTGGTTTGTGCACGAATACCGGAAGCTGCGCTCGCTGTGCTCACCGCAGACGCGCCTGCTGAGCGTCTACGGCGTCACCGAAGCCACCTGCGAAAGTGCAACCTTCGAGCCGTGTGACGACTCTTATGAGCTCGAGCGTAGCTTGCCGATCGGCACGCCGCTGCCGAATACCGCAATGTATGTGGTCGACGGCGCGCTGAACCTGGTGCCTCTCGGCGTGCCCGGCGAACTCATGATTGGCGGTGGCGCCGTGGCGACCGGCTACCTGAACAGGCCGGAGCTGAGTGGAGAGCGCTTCCCGACCGGTTCATTCGGCGCGGACGGAGGCTTCGTGTCCGATCCGGGCGGCCGGCGTTTCTACCGCACCGGCGATTTGTGCCGGCATCTTGCCGATGGAACGATCGAATTTCTCGGCCGGCTCGACAACCAGGTCAAGGTGCGCGGCTTCCGGATCGAACTGGGCGAGATCGAAAGCGTGCTCGCCGACCACCCGGCCGTGCGTGAATGCGCTGTCGTCACGCGGCAGGCGCCCGGCGACGATCTCGAACTGGTCGGTTACGCTGGCACAAGTGCAAGCGCAGAGGCGCTGCTCGACTATCTGCGCACGCGTCTGCCGGCACATATGGTGCCGCGCGTGATCGTCGTGCTGCCAGCATTGCCGTTGTCGGCAAACAGCAAGATCGATCGTAAGCGCCTGCCCGATCCGGACTGGGCGGCAACCGCGCGCTCATATACGGCACCGCAGAACCCGCTCGAGGCGCGACTCGCGAAGGACTGGGAAGCTCTGCTCCAAACGGAGCGGGTCGGCGTGCACGACAACTTCTTCGAACGGGGAGGTCATTCGCTGCTCGTCACACAGGCTCTCGCGCGCATCCACAGTGCGTTCGGCGTCAAGCTGAAGGTGGCAGACCTGTTCGAGCGGCCGACTATCGCGCAACTCGCCGAACGCGTGATGCAGGAAATGATGACACTGACGCGAGGGCTGGCTGCGGCGGACGTGCCGGAGCCGATTATGCGCGCTGAGGGGATCGAGCGTCAGCGCCTGTCGTTTGCGCAGAAGCGGCTATGGTTCGCGCAGCAATCGGAGCCGATATCGGCGTACAACATGCCGGAGATTTTTCGCTTGCGCGGCGCGTTGGATCTGCCGGCGCTCGAAGCCGCGTTGAACCGCGTGATCGAGCGCCACGAGGTGCTGCGCACCCGGTTTACGGCAGCCGTGCAGACATTCACCGACGCTGCCGGCGTCACGCGCAAGGAACCGTTGGCGGAGGTCGATCCGCCGGCGTATGTCACGCTCGACGTTGAGCATATCGACCGCTCGCAGCTGACCGAACGGCTCGCGCGCGACGTGCAGCGGCCGTTCGCGCTGGATCGTGAGTGGCCGATCCGCGCGACTTTGTTTCGCATTGCCGATGACGAACATGTTCTGTGCGTCGTGCTGCATCACATCGCCTATGACGGCTGGTCCAGCGCGTTGATGCGGCGGGAACTTGCGGCCGGCTATCGCCCGGCTGCCGGCAGCGTATCGGCAGCGGCTAAACCTGCACTGCAGTACCAGGACTACGCGGCCTGGCAGCGTGTGCAGACCGAAACGCCGGCCTTCACCGAGCACGTAAATGCATGGCGGGAACGCCTGAGCGATCTACTGCCTGCGCTGCCACTGCCGGAGCGTGCAAGCGTGCTCGCGACAGACGGCCCTGCCGGCGGTTACGTGCCGTTCGCGTTGCCGGAGGCGTATTCCGCGCAATTGGGACGGCTCTGCCAGCGCCTGAACTGCACGCCGACGATGGTCGCGCATGCCGCGTTCTCGATCCTGCTGCATCGCTATACCGGTCAGGACGATGTCGTCATTGGCATGCCATTCGCTGGTCGGGATCATGTCGACAGCGAGGCGCTGCTCGGCTTCTTCGTCAACCTGCTGCCGGCGCGGCTGCGCGTCGAAGGGCATCAATCGCTCGCCAATGTGATTGCTGCGAGCCGGCGTGCGGTGCTTGATGCCGAGGCCGCGCAGATGGTGCCGCTAGACCATTTGGTCGAAGTGCTGAACCCGGAGCGCATGCCGGGCCGGCACCCATTCTTCCAGATAGGGCTCGTCGTGCAAAGCGGGCCGTCTGTCGCGCTCGATATGCCGGGCGTCGTCGTCGAGGAGATCGGATTGGCGTCGAGCGATGTCAAGCTTGACCTGATGCTGGAGCTGCGGGCGATCGACGGGGTGCCGCTTGGCGGCGGCTTCAAATACCGGACATCGCGCTACGATCGCTCGCTGGTCGAAGGGCTCGCTCGGCACTTCCGGGAGTTATTACAAAACCTGCTTGCCGACGCCGACCAGACGGTTGCTAGCGTCGGGATTTTGTCGGCGGATGAATATGACGCTCTGACGCGTGTCAGCAACGAAACGCGGCGCGATTACAGGGATACGAGGGACGTCATCGCACAATTCGAAGCGCGTGTGGCGTTGGCGCCAGACGCCGTTGCGCTCGAGTTCGACGGCCGGCATTGGAGTTATGCACAACTGGATCGGCTGGCGAACCGTCTTGCCAACGAGCTGATTGCGCGCGGCACGACACCGGGCACGCGCGTCGGCCTGTTCACCGGGCGCCATCCATATCTGGTGGCGGGTATGCTCGGTGCGTTGAAGGCGCGGTGCGCGTTTGTGCCACTCAATCCCGAGGATTCGATGGAGGGCACACTCGGTTACACCATCAGCGACGCGGGTGTGAGGCTCATCATCGCGCACCGCGGCCTCGCGGAACGTTGCGAGCCGCTCGGGCTTGCAACGCTGCTTGCCGACGAGTTCGACGACGATACGCCGGCGCCGCCGCCGCGCTGCGTGCGCGAGCCTGAGGACCTGGCCTATGTGCTCTACACCTCCGGTTCGACCGGCCGGCCGAAGGGCGCGATGATCACGCAGCACAATCTGCACAATACGGCCAACGCATTTGTCGAGTGCGTCGGGCATCACGCCGGCGCGCGGCAGCTGCAGTATTTTTCGCCGGTGTTCGACGGCGTGTGCGGCGAGGTCTTTCCGGTCCTTGTCAGCGGCGCAACGCTGGTCTTCGCACACACCGGGCAATTGCTGCCCGGCCCCGAACTGCTCGACCTGCTGCGCACGGCGCGCATCACGCACCTGCAGATCACGCCGACCGCACTCAGGCTTTTGCCCTATCGCGATTTGCCGGATCTGGCGGTGATCGTGGCCGCGGGCGAAGCCTGCCCGCTGAACGTCGCGCACATGTGGGCGATGGGCCGGCGCTTCATCAATGGCTACGGACCGACCGAGACGACAATCTACGCATCGGCGACCGACTATTGGGACGCGCGCGGCGCACTGGTGTTGCGGCCGATGGCGAACGTTACCTTCTATGTGCTCGACCGCTACCGGAATCCGGTACCCTCTGGCGTGCCGGGTGAGCTCTACATCGGCGGCGACGGGGTCGGGGCGGGCTATCTGAACCTTGATGAAGTGACCGCGTGTAGCTTCTTGTCGGACCCGTTCTCGTCTGAACCGGGCGCATTGTTCTATAGAACCGGCGACTATGTGATCCGGCAGCCGAACGGTAGCCTCGCCTATGTCGGGCGCGCCGACTCGCAGGTGAAGATCCGCGGCTTCCGTGTCGAGCCCGGCGAGATCGAGGCGCGCTTCAACTCGTTGCCCGGTATCGAGCAGGCGGTTATCGTCACGCCGCTCGACGCGCGCGGCCACCGGGTTCTCATCGGTTATTACGTCGGTGAGCCAGCGGAGGATGTGGTACGCGTGTTGCTCGCGCGGCAGCTGCCCGCGCATATGGTGCCGGAACGGCTGGTGAAGCTGCCCGAGTTGCCGCTGGGCCGGACCGGCAAGGTCGATCGCAAGGCGCTGGCGACCAGGGTTGACGAGCCGATTGCCAGTGAACCGGCAGTCGTCGAGCCGGAGGTCGTTGCAGCGGCCACGCCACTTGTTCGCGCCCCATCGAGTGGCAAGAGGCTGCAGGCGCGCGTGAAGGCGATCTGGCAGCAGGTGCTTGAGCGGGACGACATCGAGCCGGACAGCAACTTCTTCGATCTCGGCGGACATTCGCTGCGTATCGTCGAGATGCGCAAACACCTTGAGGATGCATTCTCCACGCGGGTCGCGATGACGGATCTGTTCGAGCACCCGACGCTGAGCGGGCTTGTCGCACATCTCAAGCGACTTCAAGTCGACGTTGTGGACGACGACCGGCCCGTCGATATGCCGGCACCTCTACCAGCGCCCGTCGCCGATGGCGCTATCGCAGTGGTCGGCATGGCCGGGCGCTTTTCCGGCGCGCCCGATCTGCAGGCGTTCTGGGACAATCTGGTTGAAGGCATCGAATCCACGCTGCACTATAGCGATGAGCTGCTTGCCGAATATGGCGCGGATCCTGCGAAGCTCGCGCAATCGGACTTCGTAAAGCTTGGCAATCGGCTTGAGGACGTCGACAAGTTCGACGCCGAATTCTTTGGCTACTCGGCACGCGAGGCGGCGCTGATGGACCCGCAGCAGCGGCTCTTTCTCGAATGCGCCTGGGCGGCAGCGGAAGCGGCCGGCTATGGCGGCGGTGCTGGCGGGCGGCGGGTCGGCGTGTTCGCGAGCGCAAGCACGAGCCATTATCTGCTCGACCACGTCTATCCGCGCCGCCGAGAGCTGAAGCTCGAAAACATCCAGTGGCTGCTTGGCAACGGCCGTGATTTCCTGGCGACACGCACCGCCTACAAACTCGACCTGTCCGGTCCGGCGGTGACGATCGAGACCGCGTGCTCGTCGTCGCTGGTGGCCGTGCATAATGCATGTACGAGCCTGCTTGCGGGCGAGTGCGAGATGGCGCTTGTCGGTGGCGTGTCGATCGAAGCCGAGTATTATGGCTATCGGCCGATGCAGGGCAGCATCATTTCGAGCGACGGCCTTTGCCGGCCGTTCGACGCGGATGCCAGCGGCACGACGGGCGGCAGCGGCTGCGCGGTCGTCATGCTCAAGCCGCTCGCAAAGGCGATCGAGGACGGCGACCATGTGCACGCGGTCATTCGTGGCTCGGCGATCAACAATGACGGATCGGCCAAGGTCAGCTACACCGCGCCGAGCGTCACCGGGCAGGCCGAGGTCATTGCCACGGCGCTTGAGCGCTCCGGCCTGCCGGCGGAATCGATCGGCTACGTCGAGGCGCACGGCACCGGCACACGGCTCGGCGATCCCGTCGAGTTTCGCGCGCTCGCGACAGCCTACGCAGGCGCCGCGCCATGGCCTGAGGGCCGCCGCTGCGCGCTGGGTTCGGTGAAAAGCAATATCGGCCATCTTGACGCCGCCGCCGGTATCGCCGGCTTCGTCAAGGCGGTGCTTGCGGTCGAACACGATGTGCTGCCGCCGAGCCTGAACTTCTCGCAGCCGAATCCTGAAATTGATCTTGAGGGCAGCCCGTTCTACGTCAACACCGAGCGGCAGCCGTGGCCCGCGTCGCCATGGCCGCGCCGCGCCGGCATCAGCTCGTTCGGGATCGGCGGCACCAACGCACACATTATCGTCGAGCAGCCGCCCGAGCCGTTGCCGCGCGAGCCGAATGACGAGGGCTGGCATGTGCTGCCGCTATCGGCGCGGTCGCCTGAAGCGCTGCGGCGTACGCGCCGCCGGCTCGCCGACCATCTGCGTGCGACGAGCGCGCATCTGCCGGATATCGCATTCACCTTGGGTGCCGGTCGCACGCGCTTCCCTTTCCGGGATGTGCTTGTGTGCCAGACGCGCGAACAGGCAATTGCCGCGCTCGAGGCACCGCTCGCCGTGCCAACCCGCGAGTCCAGTCAGGACCGTCCGGTCGTCTTCATGTTTCCGGGGCAAGGCTCACAGCATGTTGGCATGCTGAGGGGGCTTTACGAAAGAGAGCCGGTGTTCCGTGATGTGCTGCGCGAATGCGCGGCACTGCTTACCGCGCAAGGTGGCCCGGACATCCTCGGCTATCTGTATCCTGATCCGGCGCGCGAGGCCGAGGCTGCCGCCGCGCTCCGCGAGACGGCGGTTGCGCAGCCGGCCCTGTTCGCGGTCGAATACGCCTGCTCGATGCTGCTGCAAGCGCGCGGCGTTCGACCGAAAGCGCTGATCGGACATAGTCTCGGTGAACTGGTCGCCGCTTGTGTCTCCGGCATCTACACGCCGAAGGATGCGCTGGCGATCGTCGTCGAACGCGGCCGGCTGATGCAGCGCGCCGGACGCGGCGCGATGCTGGCGGTTACTCTCGATGAACAAGCGTGCGAACGCTGGCTAGGCACCGACGTCGAGCTCGCGGCCGTCAATGGCAGCCGCCAATGCGTGCTTGCGGGCAGCATCGACGCGATTGCACGGTTGCAGCTCGCGCTGGCTGAAGCCGGCGTGCAGAGCCATCCGCTGAAGACATCGCATGCGTTTCATTCGCGGATGATGGAGGACGCGGCGCAACAGCTCGAGGTCGCTATTGCGGCAATTCCGGTGCATGCCGGCACGGTTCCTATCGTGTCGAACCGCAGCGGTATCTGGCTATCGCTCGATCAGGCGAACCATGCTGCTTACTGGGCTTCGCATCTGCGCGATACCGTACGCTTTGCGGACGGCATCGCGATGCTGCTCGACGAATTGGATGCGCCGATCCTGGTCGAGGTCGGTCCCGGGCAGGCATTGCGAAACGCACTTCAGTCCGATCCTGATGCATATACGACGACTGGCTGCGGCCGTCATCCGCGCGATCGTGCGGACGATGCGCAGACGTTTGCAAACATGATCGCGGCCCTTTGGCGTCTCGGAGCTGCGCTCGACTGGCAGAGCGCGAGTGGGGACGAGAACGGCCGGCGGGTGCCGCTGCCCACTTATCCGTTCGCACGCGACCGGCATTGGATCGATGCGGAGGGCGCGGAGCTGCGGGCGAGGCCTGCGGTATATCGCCATTGGCGGCAGCTGAGCGGGCAGCGCTGGGAGTACGAGCTCGCGCTGTCGCCGACGCTGTGGCTTGTCGACGAGCATCGCGTCTTCGACGGCAAGCCGGTGCTGCCGGGCACTGGCTGCCTGGAACTGGTGCGCGGCGCGTTCGAACGAATGGGCCACGGTTCGCGGATTGAGTTCAGCGACGTATATTTTCCGGCGCCGCTCGTGCTTGACGACGACAGCAGCGTCCAGATCGTCCGTGTCACCTTCCGGAGTGATGAGGACGGCGCGCAGGAATTCGTGCTCGCATCCGCACTTGATGGCGATAATGGCCAGCTGACGATCCACGCGCAGGGGAGGATCACCGCACACGAGCATTCGCCCGCAGTGTCATCCGCGTTTGAGCGCGTTCGCGCGGATCGTGCGGACACGCTCGCGAACGCGTCGGCACGCCAGTCGCTCGATGAGCGGCTCGGGCTGTTCGGCCCGCGCTGGCACTGCTTCCGCTCGCTCTGGCTTGCAGAGGACGAAGGTGTCGCGCATCTTTCGCTTGCCTCGGATTTCGTGGCGGATATCGGGGCTTTTCCGCTTCATCCCGCGTTGCTCGATATGGCGACCGGCTTCCTGTCGGCGATGGAAAATCGTGGCGCGCGGTTGCCGTTCCACTATGGCAAGCTCAAGATCCATGCGCCGCTGACGGCAGAGCTCTTTAGCCACGCACGCCGCGTGCGCGAGAACGTCTATGACGTGACGCTGTTCGCGGTGGACGATGCCGGTGAAGTCGGGCTGGCCCTAGTCGAGATCGAGGGCTTCACATTGCGCGACGAGCGTGCTGCACCCGACACCGCGGATCGCACCGATCCGACCAGCTGGTGCACGCGGCCGGCGTGGCGGCCGGCGTTGCCTCCGCGGGGCGAACCGATGCCGGAAGGGCCGTGGACAATCGTTGCACGGGGAACCACCGACCCCACGTCGATCGCGACGGCCGTGCCGCCGGGCAGCCTATGGATCGGCGACACCGACGGATACGCTGTGCAACTCGAAGCCGCTGCACAGCCGACGCACATCGTCTACATCGTCGGCGACAGCGTTCCGCATGGCGCGGGACATCCGGCAAATGCGCTGTTCGGCGATCTGATGCGGCTGTTGCGGGCCGCCGCGCCGAAGGCGCCGCATGGCACGGTCTTGACGCTCGTCACGGCCGGCGCCTGCGCGGTGCTCGCCGACGAGCAACCACGAGCGGCACAGGCGGTGCTGCTCGGTGCGGTGCGAGCCGCGATGTGGGAGTTTCCAAACCTGCGCTGCCGCCATATCGATCTGCCGGTGGGGGCGGGGAGTGCCGATCAAGCTGCGCTTCGTAACGCGCTTGCCCGGCACGA
Organism: Rhizobium rhizogenes NBRC 13257; assembly: GCF_000696095.1. Classification (GTDB taxonomy): domain Bacteria; phylum Pseudomonadota; class Alphaproteobacteria; order Rhizobiales; family Rhizobiaceae; genus Rhizobium; species Rhizobium rhizogenes. Next base: position 238,984 of record NZ_BAYX01000006.1, read on the forward strand.
TCACCACAACCATTCACCGCTCGCGCCGACCGTCGCGGTGCGCGACGGTGCGTTCTACGAGCCATATTTCCGCTCATTGCCCGCATTTGCAACCGCGCCACGTTTCGTAGACGGTGGTGCATATGTAATCACCGGCGGCCTCGGCGGGATCGGCCTCGCGCTCGCTACGCATGTCGCGATATCCGCCACAGCGCCTTGCCTGTTTCTCGTGTCGCGTTCGGGAGCATCGCACCCGAGTGCCGAAGCATCGATCGCCGCGCTCAGCGCACTTGGCGCGGTCGTGACCGTCGTTCAAGCGGATTGCGGCGACCGCGATGCGTTCGCGGCGGCACTTGCCGATATAAAGAGCCATTGCGGCCGGATCGACGGCGCGATCCACGCGGCGGGCGTCGAGGCGAGCGGGCTCATTCAGCTCGCCGAGTCTGACGCATGGACCCGCGTGCTCGCGCCGAAGACGATCGGCACGGATGTGCTGATCGATGCGCTGCGCGACGAGCAGCCCGATTTTATCCTGCTGTGCTCATCGCTCGCCGCCGTCCTCGGCGGCCTTGGCCAGGCGGATTACGCGGCTGCAAACGCCTATGTCGACGCCTCGGCACAGGCGGCGCGCCGCGAGGGATTGCCGGTGGTCGCGGTGAATTGGGACGCATGGGCCGAGGTCGGCATGCGCGTCGCATACGACCGCGCGCATCCGAACCAGGCGCCGATCGACGCGACCAGCGGCTTGCTCAACGCCGAGGGCTGCCGACTGTTCGACATTGCGCTCGCGCATGCCGACGCGCAAATCGTCGTGCACAAGGCGCAGGATATCGAAACGTTGATCCGGTCGCTTGCGAACGAGCCTGACAGAGCCGGGCCGCGCGGTGTTGCATCATCTGCGACAACGGCCGAGCATGTCGCGCCGCGCAACGCGCTCGAGCGGCAATTGGCAGAGCTGTGGCGCGAGTTGCTGGGCGGCGAGCTACCTGGCGTCCAGGATGACTTCTTCGATCTCGGTGGTCATTCGCTGCTTGGTGCACAGTTGATCTCCCGTGTCCGGGAACGCTTCCCTGAGTGCCTGACGCTTGCCGAGTTTCTCGACGAGCCGACGATCGAACGGATGGCGGCTTCGCTGGGTACCGTCGAGGAAACCGGCGATGCGCCGGATGACGGCATGCGCTACTGCCTCGTTCCGGTGCAGCGCGTGGGCGGAGGCCGGCCGTTCTTCTGCCTGCCTGGCATGGGGGGGAACGTGAACCAGGTGCTGGCGCTTGCGAAGGCGATGGGCAGCGAACGCCCGTTCTACGGCCTGCAATGCCTCGGGCTGGACGGCAATGCCGAGCCGCATGGCAGCGTCGAGGAGATGGCGGAGCTCTACATCCGTTGCATCCGTTCGGTCCAGCCGGAAGGGCCGTATTTGCTGGGTGGGCACTCGCTCGGTGGCAAGGTCGCGCTCGAGATGGTACGCCGGCTCGAGGCGAACGGTGAGGCCCCCGGCCTGCTTGCGCTGTTCGATTCCGCAGCGCCGCCCTACTTGCGCTTAGCGACGCCAAGTGATGCGCAGGTGGTCGGTTCGCTGCTGAGTATCTTCGGGCGCTACTCCGGCAAGCCGGTCGAGGTGACACGCGAAACGCTCGATCGGCTCGAAAAGCTAGAACATGAGGAGCGGATCCGCTACCTGAAGGATGAGCTGCAATCGCTCGGGTTGATCGACGCGCGCGCGGACGAGGGCAGCATCCGCGGTATCTTCAACGTCTACAAGGCTGCGGCAGCGTTCGGGATGAACTACGATCCGCCGAAGGTTCCGCTGCGTTCGTCGCTGCTGCTTTTCCGCGCCATTGACTCTATGCCCGCGGGCATCAATCTACCGGAAATCCGGCAGACGCCGGCCTGGGGATGGGAGGACTTCAGCGCCGCGCCGGTCGATTGCCACGACGTGCCGGGCGACCACTTCACCTGCCTGTCGGCGGAGTATGCGGGCGAGATCGCGCGCACGCTGAAACGGCGCCTGGTGGAGTTCGACTGATGGGCACCAAACCGAACCTTACCGACGCGGGCGGCGCGCCTGTATGCTCCGAAGGCGCGGCTTTGTATGCCGCCGGTCGAGATCGCGCGCTGCCGGTGGGGTTCATCCTGTGGATCCTCGCGCTCGACGTGCTCGGCATGGGGCTGGCGATGCCTGTGTTGCCGACGCTGATCGCCGAGTTTGCGACGGTGCCCGCGCAGCGGGTGTCGCTCGTGCTGGGAGCGGCGATCGCGTCGTACTCGGCGACGCAGTTCCTTTTCGCGCCGATGCTCGGCGCGTTGAGCGACCGGTACGGGCGCCGCGTGGTCCTGCTTGTCGCATTGGCGGGCATGGCGGCCAGCAACTGGATGGTCGCGCTTGCCGGCGGGCTGGTATCGCTGCTGATCGGCCGCGCGCTCGGTGGCGCGTCGGCGGCAAACATCGCGACGGTGATGGCCTATATCGCAGACGTCAGCGACGGCGAGCGCCGTACGCATCTCTATGGAAGCGTGGGGAGCGTGATCGCCGTCGGGCTCGTTGTCGGACCGGTGGCGGGCGGCTGGCTCGCGTCGATCAATCCGCACCTGCCGTTCATCGTTGCCGGTGCGCTCGCAGCACTCAATCTGCTGTATGGTTGGTTCTATCTTCCCGAAAGCTTGCGGCAGGAAAACCGTCGGCCGTTCGAATGGCGGAGAGCGAATCCGATCGGCAGTTTGTACGCGCTGTTTCGTAACGGCTCGATGCGTCCCTATCTGCTCGCTGCCATCTGCACATGGTTCGCATATGGCGTGTTTCAGAGTTGTTTCGTGCTGGCCAACCAGGTGCGCTATGGCTGGAACGTCGTTGATGCGTCCTGGGCGCTCGCCGCCTTGGCGCTCGGCATGGCATTGTCGCAGCGCTATCTGGTCCGCCGCCTGACGGCCCATTTTTCAAACCGATGGATCATTTCGATCGGATACGGATGTTGCAGTGTCGCGTATCTTTGCTATTTCGCTGCGTCGTCGCCATGGCTCACTTGTGCCGGGATCGCGGCGCAGGCGTTGGGTCTAGTCGCGGAGCCGGCGATGCGAAGCGAGTTGTCGCGTTGTGCCACCGAACGTCATCACGGCGAACTGCAAGGCGGCCTCACATCGATGCTGAGCCTCGTCGGCGCGATTGCGCCTTTGCTTGGTTCCTACGCCTTGACCGTTGCGGGGGGAGGAACGGGCGATCCGGCGACGGTCGGGTGGCCTTTCGTGATTGGCGTTGCGATGTATGCGCTGGCAATTGGCAGTCTTTGGCACACAAATGATTAGCCGGCTACCTAATAAAAATTCCTCGGCATCGGATTTCACCAAAAAATGCTTGCGTTCCGCTCCAGGCGCGACCGCCCCATATGTATTCGGACATGACAGCATTGCGCCTTGGCCAGAATGTTACATCTGGAGATTAAACACCGCGTCAACCGGTGTTCCCCGCCAAATCGCAGACGCATCGGGATCGGCAAACAATAGCCTGAGGTGGCCTATGAGCTGTCCGGCTCTGGGATCGGCCAGGCGATAGATAACGGCGCGGGCTGATCGCTTACCCACGATGATGCCAGCTTCCCGCAACTCGCCCAATTGCTGGGACAATGTCGGCTGATGCACGTCGAGCATGGCTTCCAGTTCGGTTACCGAACGCGCTCCTTCCACCAGGGCACACAATATCGAAAGGCGGACCGGGTTCGCCATTGCCTTCAGGAAATCCGATGCGGCGCCGATGGCGCGGCATTTAACCTTCTGCCGGTCCCTGGCTTCGTGCCTCTCGGCTTTCATGACATTCATCGTGACGTTCTTCATCATGCAGCGTTTGCCGTGAAATAGTTTTCTCTCGACCCGAAAAAGTTTGATCGAAACGTTCTTCGATTGCAATCGGGCTTCCATTATATAATTTTATATATTGAGAATTTCAACGATCGCGGAAATATTCATGGCCTTGAGGATCGGGTTTCATCCGAACAATCTGCATCTTAGTCTCGCGGCCCGCTGGCCCGGGGCATTTGCGGATTTCGATCCCGAATTCGTGCCCTACCAGGAGGGGCGGGAGACTGCCGCCAAGCTTGCCGCCGGCGCTTTCGACATCGGCGGCACCGGATCGACGCCGCCCATCCTGGCGGCTGCCTCCGGTCTATCGGTGATCTATGCAGCCGGCTCGTCGCCAAGGCCCGCCAATGGGGCGATTTTGGTCAATCGCCAATCCGAAATTGAAAGCCTGGCGGATTTGAAAGGGCGTTCGGTCGCTCTCGTCGATGGCTCCTTCCTGACCTATTTTCTTGCCAAGGGCCTGGAGGAGGCCGGCTTCGAACTGCCGGACGTGCATCGCCATGATCTGTTGCCGGTGCCGTCTCGCGATGCATTGAGATCCGGTGCGATCGACGCCTGGGTGGCGATGGCCCCGCATCTTGAGCAGTCGCTGTCATCAGGGGAGTTCCGGGTGCTTGCCCATTGCGGCGCGACCATCCCGAACCGGTCGACCTTTTGGACGATCAGCGAGCGTGGGCTGAGTGCCGATGTCATCGATGGCTTTGCGAGTGAGCTGGCGCGGATCGGCAACGCAATTCAATCCGATCCGGAAAAGGCGGCCGCACTTCTGTCCGAGAATGGGACTGAGGTGGAGCGGCGGGCCTGGACGCGCGTCGTCAATGAACGGGACTGGCATGTCGTTCCGGCCAGCGACGTGATCCTTCGCGAGCAGCAGGCGGAGGCCGATACCCTGTTCCGTCACAAGGACCTGGCGACCAGGCTTGAGATCGCAACCAACACCATCGCGGGGAATTCATAGCCATGAACGTTCTTTGGTACATGTGCGCGCCGGACGGCGCTTATCCGTGGAAGCCCGAGGGGTCACGCACGATCGACTACGGCTACTACAAGCAGTTGGCGCAAGCTTACGATCATCTCGGTTTCACCGGCGCATTGTTTGCAACGGGTGCCCACGATGTCTGGCCGCTGGCGGGGGCGCTGCTGCCATATACAGAGCGGATGAAGTTTCTTCTGGCATTCCATCCCGGTCTGATAGCCCCAACCTTGCTGGCCAAGATGGCCGCGACGTTCCAGGAGTTTTCCAACGGGCGACTGCTTCTGAACGTGGTATCCGGCGACGCCAAGATGCTGGGCGCTTACGGCATGACGCTGCCGCACGACGAACGTTATGACATGGCCGACGAGTATCTTACGGTCTGGCACCGCCTGATGGCTGGTGAAAGCGTGACCCATCACGGCAAGTATTTCCAGACGGAAGGCGCCAAGCTCGCGCTTCCGGCAGGCTCTTCCATCCCGGCGCCGCCGCTCTGGTTCGGCGGTTCGTCCGACAGCGCCATCGAGGTGGCGGCCAAACATGTCGACACCTACCTCTCCTGGGGCGAAACGCCTGAACAGATGGGCGAAAAGGTTCTACAGGTGAAAGCGCGGGCCGCCGCGCACGGGCGCGAGCTGAACTACGGCATCCGGCTCTATGTCATCGTGCGGTCGACCGATGCGAAGGCTTGGGAGGCCGCTGCCGACCTTTACGAACAGATGGATGATGCCGCCATTGCCGCCAATCAGCGTTTCGTGTCGAACACCGATTCCATCGGCCAGCAGCGCATGAGCCGTATGCACGGTGGTATCAAGCCGGACAATCTGCGAGACCTGGAGATATCGCCGAACCTGTGGGCGGGTATCGGTCTTGTCCGTCCCGGCCCGGGAACCGCGATCGTTGGATCGCCCGACACCGTCATCCGCACGCTCGAGGCCTATCAGGCCGTCGGCGTCGACACCTTCATTCTGTCCGGCATGCCACTGCTTGAGGAAGCCTATCGCTTCGGCGAGACGGTCCTGCCGAGATTACCGGTCGAGAGATTGATCCCGGAGAAGAAGCAGTTCACCTGGTCGACGCTGTTCGACCGCGACCTCTCGGGAAAGAAGGCGAATGGTTGATACCCGCTCTACCGGGCAGGCGCTGGACCGGCCTGCCGACCCGCAGATTGGGGGCCAAGGACGCAAGGTTCGCCTCGGTTCCCTCCGCCGTCTGGCATCACCGCTGGCCATCCTCGTTCTCTGGCAGCTTTTGAGCGTCGCCGGCCTGTTGCCGCCGCGCATCCTGGCATCTCCGGTTCAGATACTGGCCGCCGGGGCAAAGCTGACGGCATCGGGCGAGCTCGTCATTGGCCTTGGCGTGTCGTTTCTGCGTGTGGCAGTCGGTTTCTCCATCGCTCTCGTGGTGGGGGTATTGCTCGGCCTCATTTCCGGGCTTTCCCGCTTTGGGGAAACGATGATCGATCCGCCAATCCAGATGCTGAAGGCGATGCCGTTTCTAGGGCTTCTGCCGCTGTTCATCCTGTGGTTTGGCATTGGCGAGGTGCCGAAGGTCGGCATGGTGGCATTCGGCTGCGTTTTCCCGATTTATCTCACTCTGCACGGCGGCATTCGCGGCATTGATCGCAAGCTGATCGAGGCTGGAAAGACACTTGGTCTCGGAACGTTCGGGATCGTGCGCCATATCGTGATCCCCGGTGCGCTGCCGTCGTTGCTCGTCGGTGTCCGTTACGGTCTCAGCGTTGCCTGGCTCAGTCTCGTGGTCGGCGAACAGATCAACGCATCGAGCGGGATTGGCTACATCATGACCTATGCGCGTGACTTCCTGCAAACGGATGTGATTGTCGTCTGCCTTCTGGTTTACGCTGCGATGGGACTTTTGACGGATGGGCTGGTGCGGATCATCGAGGCCTATGCGCTGCGCTGGCGCCCAGTGGTGACCGCATGAGCGCGCTTGTCGATATTCAGGGCCTGAGCCGATCGTTCGGCGGTCCGGCGGTGCTCGATGGCATCGATCTTCAGATAAAACCGGGAGAGTTTGTCGCGCTGCTCGGACGCAGCGGCTCCGGAAAATCCACGCTTCTGCGCGTCCTGGCCGGGCTCGACGAGGCATGTGCGGAGAAAGCCGAGATCCCAGTCGGGCGCGCTGTCGTCTTCCAGGAGCCGAGGCTGATGCCGTGGAAGCGCATTATCGACAATGTCGCTCTCGGCGTGAAGTCCCCGAACGCTCGCGAAGCGGCCGAACAGGCGCTTGCCGATGTCGGACTGTCACATCGCCGTGACGCCTGGCCCCTGACCTTGTCGGGTGGAGAGGCGCAACGGGGGGCACTCGCACGCGCGCTGGTCAGAACACCGCAATTGCTGTTGCTCGACGAACCTTTCGCAGCGCTCGACGCGCTGACGAGGATCAGGATGCATGCACTTGTCGATGAGCTGTGGCGCAAGCATCGGCCGGCCGTGTTCCTGGTGACGCATGACGTCTGGGAAGCCGTGGCGCTGGCCGATCGGATTCTCGTCATCGATCAGGGGCGCTTCAGTCTGGAAATCAACGTCGATATTCCTCATCCTCGGCAGCGAAGCGACCCGCGAGCCACCCAAATCGAATCCGACCTGCTGTCGCAGCTTGGCGTCGAACAAAACCACCTTAAACACCATCAAGCCCCTCGGGCGGAACGGATGACACATCCATGAAGAAGCGTTCTTTTTTTAAGGCATTTGCGGCCGCCACCCTCCTGTCCCTGCTTGCGCCGATGGCACAGGCCGCGGATCAGGTCGTCAGGATCGGCTGGCTGCGTGGTCCGAACGATCTGACCCTTGCCAAGTCGCGGGGCACGCTGGAAAAGGCGCTGGCCGAAAAGGGCATCAAGGTCGAATGGGCCGGTCCCTTTCCGGCCGCAGCTCCGGCATTTGAAGCATTGAACGCCGGAAGCATCGATATCACTGCGGGCAGTTCGACATCGTCGATCGCGGCACTTGCCGCCAAGATTCCGCTTGTCGTCTTCGCCTACCAGAAGATGGCGGCCGGCTCCGAAGGTGTGGTGGTGAAGAATGGCGCCGGCATCTCGTCGCTGAAGGACCTTGCCGGCAAGAAGGTCGCCGTGAACCGGGGCGGGACCGGCGAATATCTGCTGATGCGTGGCCTCGAAAAGAACGGCGTCGATCCATCGACCGTCACGCGCGTTTATCTCAGCCCCAGCGACAGCGGACCGAGCTTCGTTCAAGGCCATGTCGATGCCTGGGCGACCTGGGATCCCTTCCTCACGATTGCCGAGAAAACCTATGACGGTAAAGTCCTTGCCGACGGCGCGGCGATCGGGTCTGACAATGCCGTCGTGCTCGTCGCAAGCCGCGAGTTTGCATCCAAGAAGCTGGATCAGCTGCAAGCCATATTCGATGTCGTGAAGAGCGAGAACGCCTGGTCGCTAGCAAACAAGGCAGAGGCGGGCGCGATCTGGGCGAAAGAAATGAATATTCCGGCCGAACTTGGTGCAAAGATCGGCGAGAATAACGCCGTGCCCACGACCGCTGTCACCGATGCCGACGTCAAGCAGATCGACAATATAGCTGAATGGTATGTGAAGAGCGGCATCATCCCGGCAACGCCGGATATCGCCGCCGGGGTGATCACCCTGAAGTAGGCCGCACCTTCAAATCATCTCGGCAGGGGCACCAAAGATGCTCCTGCCGAATGCTTGTGGATTGAGCGAGCAGTTAGCCGCTCGTTGCTGTTGTTGTCTGCTGCCATCTGGTTCATGGCGGACGGACGACTGCTACAGACCACCAAGCCGAATGATTTTTTTGGAGGTCATGAGCATCCGCGGGCGGGAACCTTTCTTCAATCTGTTTTGAAATCCTGACAAAGCGCCGACCGTTTACACGGGGGCGAAGATTGGACGCCGATAAGGGGTCAGTTCCCAGCGGAAATCGACATTATGTTTGTTCGTGTTGTTTCCCATCCTTTCCGAGCGGACTGCAAATCGCGTGATGCAGGTTGCGTCGGCAAGGAGCCTGCCTCAAATTCCTTGAGTTCAGCAACTTGGAGTAGATATCGCCTCTTTTCCTGAGCGCTCCAGAAGAGATATGGTAATGCATATTATTGTAATTGTTGTATAAATGTTCTTTTTGAAGATTTATACAGAATACTTTTAGTAGAATATGTCTGTGTTTCGGCGAAATTTAATTCGGCAATAACCAATTCTACATAGTTTATACCCATGGATTGCGATTTGTATCCAGGAATATCTTATGATAAAACATAGATAAGCTTGGAGGGTGGGATGTTATATCTGCGTCACGCCGTGACCGTTGTGTTGAGCGCGATGCTGCTCGCACCGGTGTCTTCGAAAGCCGCCGAGAAGGTCGGCCAGGCGGTGCTGATTAAAACCGAAGTTACGGGCGCAGGAGGTCCACTGACAGTCGATGACCCCGTCCACCGGGACGAGCGAATCCGCACCTCCCTTTCGGGCCTTGGACAGTTCACATTTCGAGACGGCACGAAATTGGCTGTTGGAGCCGGCTCGTCTGTTGTCATCGACAAATTCGTTTTCGATGACTCGGGCTCAGTCAAAAAGCTCACCATAAGGGCCGCAAAGGGCACTTTTCGCTGGATGAGCGGAAATTCAAACTCTTCTGCGTATCAAATCGTGACGCCCGCCGGAACGATCGGCGTGCGCGGGACGGCATTTGATTTTTATGTCGGGGCGAACGGCACGACTGCGATCGTTCTTTTGAATGGCGCCGCGCAGTTTTGCGGCGCGGGTGGCTGCAGGCAGTTGAAACAGCAATGCGACTGCGTTGTTGCTAAACGCAATGGTCAGATAAGCGATCCTCGCCGGGTCAACCGCGGCGTTCTCAAGACGCTCGGCAACCAGCGAGCTTTGCCGTTTCTGTCTGGGGATCAACGACTTTCGGGACGAATGGGCTTTTTTGGCGGCTGCGGTCTGTCGACGGCGATGAAAGATCGGCCTAACGGGATATCTCCGCGTAGCGCTCCGGCAAACAATCCTGCTCCGACACAGCACGATACGCCTAGCGTACCTAGCACGCCGAAATCGCCACGCGCCGAGACGCCCGCTGCACCTAGTCCGCGAGAAACTCCCAGCACGCCGAATGTCCCAAATCCGCCAAGCACGCCCGACAAACCGGACAAGCACGATGGCGATGAGGGCAAGCATCAGAATCATCATGACCATCATCATGGCAGAGGCGACCATGGGTGGGGGGATCACAACCGCGGTGACCAAGACAGCGATGGCCATGACGGCGATCGTGGCGATCACGGCGGCGGGCACCACCATCGGTAGCGCAGGAGGAGTTGCGAGCGACGGCTGCAAAATCAACTAGATGTCGGCCGCTTTGTCTGCAGGCTCGTCGACGAAGTGTCCGGCTCGGCGCGAAATCTGGCTGTAAAACTCGTGCAACAGTCCTGTCGTCGCGACCTGCGCCTTGAGTTTTGCTGCGCCGACAAGTTTGCGGCTGGTCGTTGACCGTGTTCGCAGGGCAGCGACAAGCCGCCTGTGCATGGCCTGAAGTTCGACAAAATCAGCGGTTTTCGCCAGGCGCGCATCACCGACCACCGCGAAGAGCTCGGTTCGCCTGCTCTTACCCTTCAGCGTCAGCGCTCCCGCCTCGAGCAGAGCGCAATCGGGCAGCAGGCTTGCTGTCGGTTCGGATACCAGAATGTCAAAATTGATATCCTTGCAGGCAGATTCGATACGCGCGGCAATGTTCACTGCATCGCCGACTGCGGTGTAATTGAAGCGTGTCTCGGCACCCATATTGCCGACGCATGCAAGCCCCGTATGTATGCCGATCCCTATTCCGACGCGCCGGGCGTCTCCGAATCCGAATGCATCGATGTCGTTGAGGCGGGCAAGCGTTTCCCGCATGCCCAGGGCTGCTTGCACGGCTTTGCCGGCATGGTCGGAGACATCGACGGGAGCGTTCCAGAAGGCCATGATTGAGTCTCCGATGAATTTGTCGAGCGTCCCTTCATTGACGATGACATGGTGGCTCAGCGCATCGAGCAGCGTGTTCAGAAACGCGACGACGGCGCTCGGGGTCATCTCCTCGCTGATCTGGGTGAAGTTTCGCACATCGACGAACATGACGGTCAGCTCGCGCTCGTCTCCTCCAAGGCGCAGGGCATTGCGCGTATGCTCGATGCGATGGAGCAGCGATGGTGAGAGATAGTGGCCGAAAGCCCGCCGCACGTCGCGCCGCTCCCGATCGATCACGAGAAAGCGGAATGCCGTCGCGGCGAAATGCGTGATCGATCCGGCGACGATCGGTGCCAGTGGGTCGAAGAGAAGCCCCCCATAAAGGAAGGCGAGCCAGGAGGCGACAAGGGCAAAAGAGGTAATCAGCAGGCCGCACGCAAGTGCGACGGCCGGATTGACGAAGGTGGTGAGGATCACCAGAAGGCCGCCCAGCACGGCGATGGACAGGATTTCCAGCCCGTCTGCCCAATCCGGCCGGGAAAGGAAGCGGCCTGAAAGGATCTGCTCGACGATCTGCGCATGGATGGAGACACCCGGCACGTTTTCACCAAGGGCCGTTGTGCGGACATCCTGGAGCCCTGAAGCAGAGGTTCCGACGAAAACGATACTGCCTTCGATGGCGGCTCTGATATCGGCGGAGACGTCTTCGGTCGCAAGTACCTTGCTTGCCGAAATATACCGTTCCGTAGTGTCGGGGCTGACATAGAGCCAGAGCTCTCCTGCCGCCGTTACCGGTACCACGAAATTCCCGATCTTGACCCGGGTCAGTGTATTCGGCGTGTCAGGCGCTGCGTCGAGTACGTAGGTGGAGGCTCCCTGTGCGACACGGAGCGCTTCGAGCGCAAGATTGGGGTAAAGCTGCTTGCCGTCGCTGAGGAAAAGCGGAACCGCGCGCACCACTGCCGATGATGCACCCGGATTGAGGCTGATATGACCGAGGCCTGCGGCATTGGCTTCCAATTGCGGTTGCAGCGGCGTCGCGGCCTTGATTGCGGGCGGTGCATCGAAGGGACTTTCGCCGGTATAGGCAAAGCCTGCCTTCACCGATGGCAGATAGTCTCCCTCGTTGGAGAGGCCGAAGCCCAGCACCACCGGCCTTCCCGATAGCGATCGGGAAAAAATCTCATCATTATCCGGTAGCTTACCCAGCAGTGAGGGATCGATGCCGGTGACATCGCGAACGACATTGCGCGGCGACAGGCGGTCGGGCTCGGCGAAGAGGATATCGAAAGCGATAGCGGAGGCGCCCATATCGGAAAGCCTGTCCACAAGGGCGGCAATCCGGTTTCTCGGCCAAGGCCATTGACCGAATTCGCGTAGCGACGCTTCGTCTATATCGGCGACCCGGACAGGTTGGTTCTCGAAGGTCCGGGGCACCAGGCGCTGATACTGGTCAAATGTCAAATCGCGGGCGAGCCTTAGCAACGGAGGATCGCTTGCGCGCAGGATCGTCAATGCTGTGACGAAGGCCAGGCCGATAACGACGCCAATTTGCTGCGCACGCGTCACCATTATGGTGTCAGCCCCTTTGCCCTGCATCCCCGGCAATAAGTAACGATTCGAAGAAATACAAAAATCTATTGGTCCGCTGCTGCGCCAAGGAAGAATACGCTGCCTTGTTCCCAGGCACGATGCAATGATCAAAATATCGAAGAGATAGGGAACAGAATTTTTGCACGGCGATATCCGGTTCTGTCACAAATCCTATTCGCGGATAGAAAACGCCTTACGCTGGACGAATTTCAGGCGGCCATTGCCTCGAATTGCTCTTTGAGGGTTGGCGCTGGGTTGAAAGCGAAACGCCCTTGCCGCTTGCGCATCATCTGAATCATCTCGGGTACTGGCCAAGTTGTTCGACCTTGTCCTTGTCAACGCGGGCGAGGTCGAAACCCCGCCCGAGATTCTGCGTGCGAAGTCTCCTAGTGCCGTCCTTGCCGCGGCGTGTCCCAAGCTGCTGTTTCCATCCTTCCCGCTCAGATTGCGGCAGTGCGAGGGAATTGGCCATATTTCTGCTGCGCTGCGGCGACGAAATCGTCTTGACGGATTCGACTTCACAACCCTTAATAAACTGATCTGCTGGACCAACCAGTGGACCGGAGGGGAGCGATGGACGGAAGTCCGATCTTAAGCGAGGTACCGAATATCGCGCGGAGCCTCGCCCGCCGGACGGCGCGTGACGTCATCGCCGAGAAGCTGATGGTCCTGATCGCCACCAACATGTTGCGGCCGGGCGACGAGTTGCCGGGCGAGCGCGAATTGGCCAATGTTCTCCATGTCAGCCGCGAAACGGTGCGCGGCGCTATTCAGACGCTCGCCGGGCAGGGCATCATCGAGATTTCGCATGGCAGCCGCAGCCGCGTCTGCAAGGTCGATCTCAGCCACATCACGGTGACGATCGCTTCTCCTAACGCCATTGACAGCTACGATCTGGAATCGGTTCACGCAGCGCGTCTCCACATCGAACTCAAGGTCGTCGGCGATGCCGCCGAGCGGATCGATGAGGCGACGCTGGCAAAGTTGCAGGCGCTCTTGGAGGCGCAGCGTCTCGGCGGAGACGATGCGATGCGTTTCCTAATTTGCGACCGCGAGTTCCATGTTGCGATCTATCGCGCCTGTGGGAACCCGCTCCTCGCCGCTTTCGTCACCGATCTATACACCTACATGATGCATTACCGGCGCAACGCCATGTCCAAGCCGGGCGCCATCGAGGCGAGCTATAGCGATCATCTCTCCATCTTCGAGGCCCTCACGCGGCATGATCGGGAGGCCGTCGTCGCGGCGTTCGAGCATCATCTGACGCGCATTTATGAAACGACCAGGATTCTGCTGGCCACCGACAAGGCGGTTCGAGCCAGCGAGCATGAGGAGATCTGACTGATATGCATGTGATGGTTATCGGGGCGGCCGGCATGATCGGCCGCAAGCTGGTGGAAAAGATCGCTCTGGAAGCGGAAGTGCTCGGCCGCGAGATCGACAGGTTGACGCTCGTCGATGTCATTGCGCCGCCGGTGCCGGCCGCGCTTGCATCCATTTCCACCGCCCTGACGGTCGATCTCTCCGACGCCGGCAGTGCGACCAGGCTTTCCGGCATGCGGCCGGATATGATCTTCCATCTCGCGGCGATCGTCTCCGGCGAGGCCGAGGCGGATTTCGACAAGGGCTACAGCACCAATCTCGACGGCACGCGGTCGCTGTTCGAAGCCATCCGGCACGAGGGGCAGAAGGAACCTTACAGTCCCCGCGTCATCTTTGCCTCGTCCATCGCTGTTTTCGGGCAGCCCTTTCCGGACAAGATCGGCGACGATTTCTTCACGACGCCTCTGACGAGCTACGGTACGCAGAAGGCGATCTGCGAACTCCTGCTTTCCGATTATTCGAGGCGGGGGATTTTCGACGGCATCGGCATTCGCCTGCCGACGATCTGCATCCGGCCCGGCAAGCCCAACAAGGCAGCCTCGGGCTTCTTCTCGAACATCCTGCGCGAACCTCTTGTCCATCAGGAAGCCGTGCTGCCGGTGGATGAGAATGTCCGGCACTGGTTTGCCAGCCCCCGTTCCGCGGTCGGCTTTTTCATCCACGCCGCGCGGATGGACAGCAACAGGATCGGGCCGCGCCGAAATCTCACCATGCCCGGCCTGTCCGCGCTTGTCGGCGAGGAGATCGAGGCGCTGCGCCGCGTCGCGGGCGAAAAAGCGGTCAAACTCATCCGCCGCGAGAGCGATCCCGTCATCCGCTCAATCGTTTCGGGATGGGCAACGGATTTCGATGCGCAGCGCGCGACGGCGCTCGGCTTCAGGGCGGAAACCAATTTCGATGAGATCATCCGGATCCATATCGATGATGAGCTTGGAGGGAATATCTGAGATGCCGCAATCCGCAGCCGCACAAAGAACCCAGGTCGCTCTCGTCACCGGCGGAGGCACCGGCATCGGCCGCAGCATCGCCAGGGCGCTGAGCGCCGAGGGCTATGCCGTTGTCATCACCGGCCGCCGCAGCGATGTGCTGGAAAAAGCCGCCAGTGAACTTGCTGCCGAGACCGGCGGTACGATACGGGCGATCGCTTGTGATATCGGCGCCGCCGAGCAGGTCGCTGAGCTCTTCGGCAAGGTCAAAGCCGAGTTTGGCCGGCTCGATCTTCTCGTCAACAATGCCGGCAGCGGCGCTCCGGCAATCCCGCTGGAAGACATCACCTTCGAACAGTGGAGCGGCGTGGTCGCGGCCAATCTTACCGGCGCCTTTCTTTGCACGCAGCAGGCATTCAGGCTGATGAAGTCGCAGGAGCCTCGCGGCGGCCGGATCATCAACAACGGGTCGATTTCCGCGACGACGCCGAGGCCGAATTCCGCCCCCTATACGGCGACCAAGCATGCGATCACCGGCCTTACGAAATCGACCGCGCTCGACGGACGGCCATACGATATCGCCTGCGGCCAGATCGATATCGGCAACGCCGCGACCGACATGACCGCGAGGATGAGTTCGGGTGTGCTGCAGGCGAACGGGGAAATCGCCAGCGAACCGACCATCTCCGCCGAACATGTTGCTCGCGCGGTCGTCTACATGGCAGGCCTGCCGCTGGAGGCAAATGTCCTGACCATGACGGTGATGGCGACGAAGATGCCGCTCGTCGGCAGGGGATAGAATGTGAAGTCGAATTGGCGTGCATTCTGGCGGTGAATATCCCGGAGGAGGGGGCGACCGGTAGATGAAGCCAAAAATGGGGACAAGTTCTGGGAGGGGCTTTTATGGCAGGTGTCGAGTTTGTCGATGTCAGGAAATCGTTCGGGGCGTTCCCGGTCATCAAGGGCGTGAACATCGAGATCGCGGACGGAGAGTTCGTGATCCTCGTCGGGCCGTCCGGATGCGGAAAATCGACGCTTCTGAGAATGCTTGCCGGGCTTGAGAATATTTCCGCCGGCGAGATCCGTATCGGCAATCGTGCCGTCAACGCGATCCCGCCAGGAGACCGCGACATAGCGATGGTGTTTCAGAACTATGCGCTCTATCCGCATATGTCGGTGGCGCAGAACATGGCTTTCTCGCTGATGCTCAAACGCTCGCCGAAAGCCGACATGGATCAGCGCGTCAACAAGGCCGCGGAAATCCTGGGTCTTACCAAGCTTCTCGACCGCTATCCGCGCCAACTCTCGGGTGGCCAGCGCCAGCGTGTCGCTATGGGCCGGGCAATCGTGCGCGATCCGCAGGTCTTCCTCTTCGACGAACCGCTTTCCAACCTTGATGCCAAGCTTCGGGTCGCCATGCGCGCGGAGATCAAGGAGCTTCACCAGCGTCTCGGCACCACGACCGTCTACGTCACGCATGATCAGATCGAGGCGATGACGATGGCCGACAAGATCGTCGTCATGCATGATGGTGTCGTGGAGCAGGTGGGAAAGCCGCTCGACCTCTACGATACGCCCGCCAATCTCTTCGTCGCCGGCTTTATCGGTTCGCCGGCGATGAACATGATCAAGGGCCGGCTCAATTCGGAGAATAGCAGCCAGTTCATCGCCTCGGACGGAACCGTCCTGCCGGTCGCGAACCCGCCTGCAAGCGCAAAGGGTCGCGATCTCGTCTATGGGCTGCGCCCGGAATATATTGCGCTCGACCCCAACGGCCTGCCGGCGGAGATCACCGTGATCGAACCGACCGGCTATGAGACGCAGATGATTGTCCGGTTTGGCGGCAGCGACGTCAACTGCATCTTCCGGGAGCGGATCGATGCCCGACCCGGCGATACGCTGCGCATCTCCATCGATGCGCCGCATGTCCATCTGTTCGATGCCGAAGGCGGGCAGAGATTAAGTATCTGATGCCGCTTCAACGGTGAGCGGGAGGAAGAGGAGTCTTCCTGCTCATCCGTCGATGCGGAGGCATCCGGCACGCTCGGATGCAATGGTCGTCGTTCACCAAGCGGGAAGGTGGGCGCCGGGGGATTTGCTCCCGTTTCAAAGGAGGAGAATATCATGACATTCAAGAGACGTGACTTTCTTGCCGCCTCGGCGGCAGCAGCCGGTATCGCCGGCCTTTCGCCGCTCGGTATCCGCCCGGCTTTCGCCCAGGCCGAACCCAACTACACGCCCGAAAAAGGCGCCAGTCTCAGGCTTCTTCGTTGGACGCCCTTCGTCAAGGGGGACGAGGATGCCTGGATTGCAAATACCAAGAAGTTCACCGAGGCGACCGGCGTTGAGGTTCGTGTCGACAAGGAGAGCTGGGAGGATATTCGACCGAAGGCGGCCGTCGCCGCCAATGTCGGTTCCGGCCCGGACATGGTGATGTGCTGGTTCGACGATGCCCACCAGTATCCCGACAAGCTGGTCGATCTGACGGAACTGGCCAACTATCTCGGCAATAAATATGGCGGCTGGTATGACGGCCTGCGCGGCTATGCAACCCGCGGCGACAAGTTCATCGCCATGCCGCTGACCGCGATCGGCAATGCCGTCGTCTATCGCGATAGTCATGTGAAGGCTGCGGGCTTCAGCGAATTCCCCAAGGATACCGCGGGCTTTCTCGAACTTTGCAAGGCAATGAAGGCCAAGGGCACGCCTGCCGGCTTCCCGCACGGCAAGGCCGTCGGCGACGGCAACAATTACGCCCATTGGCTGCTTTGGAGCCATGGCGGCAAGATGGTGGACGAAAGCGGCAAGGTGACGATCAACAGTCCCGAGACGCTGGAGGCTATCCATTATGCGAAGGAGCTTTATGCCACCTTCATCCCCGGCACGGAAAGCTGGCAGGACATCAACAACAACCGGGCCTTTCTTGCCGGACAGGTATCGCTGATCGCCAACGGTGTGTCGGTTTATTATGCGGCTAAGAAAGATCCGAAACTTGCCGAGATCGCGGCCGACATCCGCAGCACAAACTTCCCGATCGGCCCCATCGGCAAGAGCGTCGAGCTGCACCAGACGAGCTCGCTGCTTCTCTTCAGCCATACCAAATATCCGGAAGCCGCCAAAGCCTATATCAAGTTCATGATGGAAGGCGATCAGATGAACGCCTGGATACAGGGATCGAGCGCCTATTGCTGCCAACCCCTGAAGGCCTTTGCCAACAACCCTGTCTGGACCGCCGACCCGGTGCATGCGCCCTATGCCCGCGCTTCGGAAACGCTGCGTCCGAACGGCTATGCCGGTCCCCTGGGCTATGCGTCTGCAGGCGTGATGGCCGATTACGTGCTTGTCGACATGTTCGCCGCCGCCGTGACCGGCCAGCTGACGCCGGAGGATGCGATGAAGGAAGCCGAGCGCCGGGCGAACCGTTACTACAAGGTTTGATCCCGCGCGAAGATCTGCAGCATGCCGGCGACGGCATGCTGCGACCGCCCATCAGGAGGTAATACCATGTCGACCGTGACATCCGGGGATACGACGCGCAGTCCGATCAGATCGCTCATGCGAAACAATAATATGCTCGGCTTCCTCTTCATGTTGCCGGCCGCCATCTTTCTCGTTTGTTTTCTCACCTATCCGCTCGGGCTTGGGGTCTGGCTCGGTTTCACCGACACGCGGATCGGGCGCACGGGCAATTTCGTCGGATTGGAGAATTATGAATTCCTGGCTCAGGACTCCGTCTTCTGGCTGTCGGTCTTCAATACGCTACTCTACACCTTCGTGGCCTCCATCCTGAAATTCGTGCTCGGCCTTTGGCTGGCTCTGCTTCTCAATCAGCATCTGCCGTTCAAGTCGTTCTTCCGGGCGATCGTCCTTCTGCCCTGGGTCGTCCCGACGGTGCTGTCGGGGTTGGCATTCTGGTGGATCTACGATGCCCAGTTTTCCATTCTCTCATGGTCTTTGATGAAGATGGGCCTGATCGATAGCCCGATCAATTTCCTCGGCAATCCGATCAATGCGCGCATCTCGGTCATCGTCGCCAATGTCTGGCGCGGCATTCCCTTCGTGGCGATTTCGCTGCTTGCCGGTCTGCAGACCATTCCTGCTTCGCTTCAGGAAGCGGCATCTCTGGATGGCGCTACAAGCTGGCAGCGCTTCCGTCATGTGACGCTGCCGATGCTGACGCCGATCATCGCCGTGGTGATGACGTTCTCCGTGCTGTTCACCTTTACGGATTTCCAGCTCATCTATGTTCTGACCAAGGGTGGACCGGTCAACGCGACGCATCTGATGGCGACGCTTTCCTTCCAGCGCGGCATTCCCGGCGGTCAGCTCGGCGAGGGTGCGGCGATCGCCGTCGCAATGATCCCCTTCCTGCTTGCCGCCATCATGTTCAGCTTCTTCGGTCTGCAGCGCCGCAAATGGCAGCAGGGCGGACAGGACTGAGTTCGGGAGAACGCCATGAACACCAAAGCCAACACCGCCACTCCGGTCCTGACCGACAATGTCGAAGGCATGAGCTATCTCAACCGACTGCCTCGGCGCATCGTCATGCTCTATCTGCCGATGGCGGTCTTCGTCTTCGTGCTGCTGTTTCCCTTCTATTGGATGGCCATAACGGCGATCAAGCCGAATGCGCAGTTGACCGATTACGACAATTACAGCCCCTTCTGGGTCGTCGAGCCGACGCTCGATCACATCAAATACCTGTTCTTCGAGACCTCCTATCCAGGCTGGCTCTGGAACACGATCCTGGTGGCAGTCGGATCGACGGCGCTGTCGCTGATCGCCTCCGTCTTCGGCGCCTATGCCATCGAGCGCATACGCTTTACCGGCTCGCGTTCGATCGGGCTGCTGATCTTCCTGGCCTACCTCGTTCCGCCGTCGATCCTCTTCATTCCCCTGGCCTTCATCGTCTTCAAGCTGGGGATCTACGATTCCAGACTGGCTCTGATCTTTACCTATCCGACCTTCCTCATCCCGTTCTGCACCTGGCTGTTGATGGGCTATTTCAGATCGATACCCTTCGAGCTGGAAGAAAGCGCGCTGGTCGATGGCGCCAGCCGGTGGCAGATCCTTATGAAGATCATCCTGCCGCTTGCCGTGCCAGGGCTCATATCGGCGGGCATCTTCGCCTTCACGCTTTCCTGGAACGAGTTCATTTATGCGCTCACCTTCATCCAATCCTCGGAGAACAAGACCATTCCGGTTGGCGTTCTGACGGAATTGGTGCGCGGCGACGTGTTCGAATGGGGCTCGCTGATGGCCGGTGCCCTATTCGGCTCATTGCCGGTCGTCATTCTCTACTCCTTCTTCGTCGACTACTACGTTTCGTCGATGACAGGTGCGGTGAAGGAATGAGGAAGGCCGACAGGGGCGAAGGTGCAGGTTTTGCTCCCAAGCCCTGGATCTAAGCGTCTGTGATCGTTTAATATGCAGGCCCATCACCCGTCGGCGGCGGTAAGTTGCCGGCGGGTTGTCTCTGTTTGGATTGCACACTGATTTCGCCGGAAAATCGTCCGCAGGCATCGCAAGGAGAGGGGACATTCCTGCGGTTCACAGTTGGTGGCGTTTGGCTTGACGGTGGTCTGGGAGCATTCAATAGAACTTGTCTTCTTCAGTCATAGTTTTGCAAGCATAGTAGCAAAGTATGATGTAATATATAATTTACATAATATTATGATATCCGGTATTTCTCCGCGATTATTCTCGAGATTACTGATGATGTTTACGCAATGTAAACCATATTGTCGCAGCAATGTAGCATCAGGTGGAGACCGGGGTGTGGGCGGATGATTGAGCGCCCGGAAATTTCGGGATGATTGAGGGTCGGTAATATCAGGCCCTCATCCGGTGCAACGTTCCCTTGCCCTGTTTGCCGCGGAAGCTTGGCGTCAGCAGCAAAAATTCAAAATCTCGGGTGGGGAACCTTCATGGCAAGTCTGAAAGCATTCGGCATCGTTACGCGCTTGGCGGCAGGGTTTGGCTTCCTGCTCATTCTGATGATCGGTCTGACATTTTACTCAACCGGTCAGGTCGGGAAGATCGATCACAATCTCGGATTGATCAATGACATCAACAGCGTAAAGCAGCGCTACGCGATCAATTACCGAGGCAGCGTTCACGATAGGGCAATTGCGATCCGGGACGTAACGCTCGTGACATCTGCGGATGAACGGCAGACTGCTGTGAAGGTTATCGAGAAGCTCGCCTCGACCTATTCGGAAAATGAAAAAAAGATGGCGGAGATGGTCGCTTCGCCGGCCGGCGCTACGGCCGAGGAGAAGGCGATCCTCGATGAGATTTCCGCGGTACAGGCCAAGACCAATCCGCTGGTTGCCGAGATCATCGCGCTTCAGGACAAAGGCGATGGAGACGCGGCCCGCAAGATCCTTCTGGAACAGGCCAGACCTCAATTCGTCGCCTGGCTGAAAGCGATCAATAAGTTCATCGACTATCAGGAAGCCCTGAACAAATCGATCGGAAGCGAGGTTCAAGGTGCTGCCGGCGGCTTCCATTCGCTCGCTCTGACTGCGCTCGGTATTGCTATTCTCCTGGCATTCGTGGCCGCCGCATTTACGGCGCGCTCCATTACCGGGCCGCTGGACAAGCTCCAGAGCTCGCTGCGGTCGATGGCGGAAGGCAACATGGAGGGCGACCGCAAGCTGGAAAAGCGTGGCGATGAAATCGGCATGCTGGCCCGCGCCGTCGCCGCACTTCGGGATGCAATCTCGGCCAAGGCCGAGCGAGACGCGGATACAGAGGCGACGCGGGCCATTGGCGAACGCAAGAGGCTCGAAGCTGAGGCTGCGGAACGCAACGCCTTGTCGGAACAAACCAATGCCGCTGTGAACCAGCTGGCCGATGGCCTTCAAGGGTTGGCAGACGGCGACCTGACACGCCAGATTACGAGCCCGTTCATTCCGTCGCTCGACCAGCTGCGCGTCGATTTCAATCAGGCGGTGGAGAGACTGCGACTGGCGATGCAAAAGGTCGCCGCGAATGCGAGCGCCATCGCATCGGGTGCGCAGGAAATTCGCTCCGCCTCCGACGATCTTGCGAAGAGGACGGAACAACAGGCCGCCTCGGTGGAGGAAACCGCCGCAGCGCTGGAAGAGATCACGATCACCGTGTCGGGGTCCAGCAATCGCGCGCAGGAAGCCGGTCATCTCGTGCGCAAGACAAAGGAAAGCGCTGAGCACTCCGGCCGCGTTGTTCGTAGCGCCGTCGAAGCAATGGGCAAGATCGAAACGTCCGCGATCGAAATTGGAAACATCATTGGCGTCATTGACGAGATCGCCTTCCAGACCAATCTCCTTGCGTTGAATGCAGGGGTTGAGGCAGCGCGCGCTGGTGAAGCGGGAAAAGGCTTTGCCGTCGTTGCGCAGGAAGTGCGCGAGCTTGCCCAGCGCTCGGCAAAGGCCGCAAAGGAGATCAAGGACCTGATCAACACGTCAAACGATCATGTTCGAAACGGTGTCTCCCTGGTTGGTGAAACCGGAAAGGCGCTTGAAGAGATTGTCGTCCAGGTTCAACAGGTTGACGGCAATGTCGGGGCTATCGTAGAGGCTTCGAGGGAACAAGCAACGGGTCTCAAGGAAATCAACACCTCCGTCAATACGATGGATCAGGGTACGCAGCAGAACGCTGCAATGGTCGAGCAGGCCACGGCCGCGGCCCATAACTTGGCGTCCGAGGCAGAAGCCTTGTTCCAACTGTTGTCGGAGTTCAGAATAAGCGGTCAAAGTATCTCCAATCGCGGCAAACCCGCTGCTATTGCTGCTGCGGGTACGACATCGAAGCCCATCACGTCGCCGGCACGCCGCCTCACCGCGAAGCTGGCTACCGCTTTTCAGGGAAATGCGGCTAGCTCGGACGGAAGCTGGGAGGAATTTTGACAACCTCCATCCTTTCGGCAAAGCAGTAATTTCGCAGTTGTTGAGGTCTTGCCGCAAGCCCGGCACCCGTCATGGTGCTTCGGTCTTCGCGGCGGTTTCCGCCACCTGCGCGCGCCACTGCCTGACCAGTTCCCGCCGCTGCCCCGGATAGCGATCGGCCAGGAGTTCAGCCCTTTGGATCCGGTCGGCGCGAAATATCCGGAAGTCTCCTCGCAGTTCGCACCAACCGGCAATGATCCGCCTGGAATCGAAGAATGCGACAGCGATCGGCCAGATGACACGCTCGCTGTCGGCATCCTTGGCATCCCGATAGACGATGCGGAGCTTCATCTGCTGCTGCATGGCCTGACGCAGAATCTTGAGATCGACCGCGGGTGCGGCAAGCGATGGGCGTGAGATATGGAAGTCGTTGTCGTTCAGTTTGCGCCGGAGTTCTAAGGGAAGTACGGCTTCGATTTTGGAGAGGGCGTCCTGCGCTGCGGAGTGCAGTTCCTCGTCGGCTTGCCGGCTGACCCACTGCACGCCGAGCGCAATTGCCTTGATCTCCTCTTGCGAGAACATCAGCGGCGGCAGCATGAAACCCGGTCTCAACACATAGCCAAGACCGGGCTCGCCTTCGATCTCCGCGCCTATGGACTGCAGGAGTATGATATCCCGGTAGATCGTTCGCAACGACACGCCCGTCTCCTGGGCGAGATAGTTCCCAGTCACTGCTTGCCGATGGCGGCGCAGAATCTGAAGAATTTCGAACAATCTCTGGCTTTGGGACATTGTGGCATCCTCGCACAGATCGTACCGAAATCCACCGACCTGCAGATTGGGTGTGATCGGACCTAATCCATACGGACCAAAACCTTTCCGGTGACTTTATAACCGCCTTCGAGGGCCGTCAGCACGCGGATTGCGTCGATCAGCGGCACGATTTCTCCGATTGGAAGTTGCAGCTTACGCTTGGCGGCCGCCTGAGCAAGGCCATCCAGGATATCGGCCCTTGCCGAGCAAACGATTGGCTTGAGTTTTCGATTGAAGATGGCGCGAATGAACTTGCCGGGCGTCGGGTCGATGTCGAGGAATACACCCCCCTGGCGTAGGAGGCCTAATCCGGTCGCCACCTTCATGGTGCCGGCGGTGTCGTAGACGACATCGAAGCGGTCGCGGATCTTCGATAGATCGGTCGTCCGATAGTCGAACAGCGGCTCTACCCCCAATTCGCGGGCACGCGACATCGCGGCTGCGCTACAGCTACCCGCGACCGTCGCTCCCAGCATCAACGCGAGCTGGACAGCCGCCTCGCCAACAGCACCAGTGCAGCCATTGATGAACACACAGTTGCCGGCCATCACCTTCGCTTTGTCGACAATACCGTTCCACGCGGTCACACCCGGCGTTCCCAGGCATGCAGCCTCCTCGAACGATATAGCCTCCGGTTTATGGGCAAGGAAGGTTTCGGGAGCGATCACGGCTTCGCCAAGTGCTCCGCCATCCTTAATGTGAGCGGAGCCGAACACCGCATCGCCACGCTTGAAGCGGGTCACGCCGGGGCCGACCGAGATCACGGTTCCGGAAAAATCGCTGCCCATGGCGCGGGGGAACTTTTTCCCCGTCACCATTTTCAGGTAACCGTTGCGTACCTTCCAGTCTATCGGGTTGATGGCGGCGAAGTTGACCTTCACCGCAACCTCCTGGTTACCCAGGACGCGAAGCTCGAAATCTGCGAACTTCATCACTTCCGGACCACCATATTGGTCATATTGGATCTGCTTCATAGTCGGCATTTCTCTTGAGGGTTGCTTCAACGACTTCGGCTAGCGGCGTGCTCAGTCGTCCGAGACGGCGCGGCAAATCGGCACTTTCAGTATGCCGTTCACCATGCCGGATACAGAGTTCGTGGCTGGCGGTGCCGATTGCAAACAGCGGCAACGATGTCGTTGGTTGTTACGCCGCGGCGCACTAGAGTTTCAATCACGAGCCGCCCATGGCGGCCCGTCGTTACAATGTGATCATCCTGGGATGCGCTTGGACGGCGGCGGCCTAGGGCTGCTTGATTGTCGCCATATAGGCGGCGTAGGGCGTCGGATCGTAGATCACTTGGGAGGATGCAATCTTGCCATCCTTGATCTTGATCAACTCGGCGACAATTGAATGCGGGACGGGATGAGTTTCAACCTGATAGACAATAGCGGCCTGCTCATCGTCGCCATATACGGCCAGGACGTCCATCTTCTTGAGCATGCGGGCAAAGCCGTCCTGGAAGCCACGAAATGCCTGCATACCGGTGATCGTCCCGATCGGAGAGATGCAGACGACATCTTCAGCCGAGATCTTGACAATGGCGTCGACGTCCTTGTTTGCCATTGCTTCGATGTAGGTGCGAGCGATCTTCGCGGCGGCTCCGTTGTGTTCAGCCATGATTGTATCCTTTCGTAGTGATGTGTGGCTGAAACAGTTCTAGGCTGGGCCAGTGACATCTAATGTCAGTAGGGTACGGTTTCTGATTGTGTATATTTGAGTTATACAACTTTTAGATGATTTCCCTTACCGGATAGCTGCCCGCCGCAGGTGAGCTAGCCGGCGCCGGCATTTCCGTCGTTCAGCGACGGCGGTCCTCTGTCGTCTCTAGCGGCATAGGAGGAGTCTTTCTCCCGTAACCTTGCAATTTTCGCCGATACAACCTCGGCGACAAACTCCGTCGCCGTAGGCACACATAAGTCTACGATCGAAAAATTGTATTTTATAAATATTGCGAATGTGTACAAAGAAAATACAATTTTGTTGACTCACGCCTGAGTGCATGCAAACTTTCGGACATCGGCCGCCAAACTCGCCTCAGAGCGGCCCTGAATTGTCCGGAGGTTCTCGATGAAAAGCAGCAAGAGCAGTCTGTACGACGACCTGAAGCGTCAGATTCTGACCATGGAACTTGATCCGGACGAGGACCTGGACGAGGCAAGTCTGAGTGAGCGCTATGGGCTTTCGCGCACGCCGGTGCGGGAGATTTTCCGCCGTCTTGCGGGCGAAGGATATGTCGATATCCGCGAGAACAAAGGTGCTCGGGTCATCCCGATGAACCACTCGACGCTCAGGAACTTCTTTCTCGTCGCTCCGATGATCTACGCGGCGATCGGCCGTCTGGCGGTCCAGAACTTCAAGCCCAAGCAGCTTTCCGATCTCAAGGATACCCAGGAGCGCTTTCGCGCGGCAAGCCAATCCACCGACCCGCTTGCCATGGTTCTGGAGAACAATCGCTTTCACGAGATCATGGGCGAGATGTCAGGCAATGTTTACCTGCAGCCCAGTCTCGGACGGCTTCTCATCGATCACGCCCGCATCGGCCATACGTTCTTCCGGCCACGCAACGAAAACATGAATACGCGCTTGAGGCTGTCGGTCGAACATCACGACGGCTTCATTGCCGCGATCGCCGCCCACGATGAAGACGCCGTGGTCGATCTTGTTTTCGAGCATTGGGAACTCTCCCGCGAGAACATGGAGATGTTCATCGCACCTGAAGGATTGAAGGCGGACGCGCTCGTCGGGGCCGTCTCCGCATCGTTGGAGAAACAATCGTGAAATTTGAAGGCATCTATCCGCCAGCGGTTACGCCCTATGCGGCCGACGGCACTATCGACAGGCAGGCATTTGCCGATGTCCTGGAGTCCCTCGCCGAGGCCAAGGTTCATGGCATCATCGTCGGCGGTTCTACCGGCGAGTATTATGCTCAAACCGCGCAGGAGCGTTTCGATCTCGCAGCCTATGCGAAGGATGTCCTTGGAAGCCGGATGCCGCTGATTATCGGCACGGGTGCGACGCGCACCGAGGACTCCGTCGCGTACGCCAAGGCAGCCAGGGAAATCGGCGCAGACGCAATTCTCGTCTCCTCGCCGCCCTATGCCATGCCGACCGATCGGGAAAATGCCGTCCACGCGCTTGCGATCGATCGGGCCGCCAACCTGCCGATCATGCTCTACAACTATCCCGCCCGGATGGGCGTCTCCATGGGCGAGGAGTACTTCTCCCGCGTCGGCAAGTCGAAGAACGTCGTCGCCATCAAGGAAGCCTCCGGTGACATGGCGCGCGTCCATATGCTGGCGCGCGACTTTCCGCATATCGGCCTGTCCTGCGGCTGGGATGACCAAGCGCTCGAATTCTTCGCCTGGGGCGCCCAAAGCTGGGTCTGCGCCGGCTCGAACTTCCTGCCGCGGGAGCACGTCGCGCTCTATGAGGCATGCGTTCTCGAAAAGAATTTCGACAAGGGTCGCCGGATCATGTCCGCGATGCTTCCCTTCATGAACGCCCTCGATGGCGGCAAG
This sequence comes from Rhizobium rhizogenes NBRC 13257, assembly GCF_000696095.1. Taxonomy (GTDB): domain Bacteria; phylum Pseudomonadota; class Alphaproteobacteria; order Rhizobiales; family Rhizobiaceae; genus Rhizobium; species Rhizobium rhizogenes. Next base: position 265,827 of record NZ_BAYX01000006.1, read on the forward strand.
TTCGTGCAGTCGATCAAGTTTGGCTGTGAGCTGAGCGGACTGAAGGTTGGTCCGGTCCGAGCGCCGCTTCGTCCCCTCAATTCCGAAGAGAAACGCGCGTTTCAAACCGTCGTCGCCAATCTCAAGCGCACGGTTGCGCAGATCACATCGGGAGCCAACCATGCATGACGTTCTGACCGCGGGTGAATATGCAGCAATAGCGCAGACGCTTGAGCTTCCCGGAAACGCCTTTATCAACGGCGCGTTTCGTCCGGCCGCATCCGGAAGAACCTACGAGACGATCAATCCTGCCACCGGCAAAGTCCTGACCTCCGTCGCTGCTTGCGATGCCGAAGATGTCGACTATGCCGTCAGCAAGGCCAAGGAAGCCTTCGATGACGGTCGCTGGCACCTGCGCTCGCCTGGAGAACGCAAGACGGTCCTCCTCAAATTCGCAAAGCTCCTGGAAGAAAACAGCCATGAGCTGGCGGTCCTGGAGAGCCTTGATAGCGGAAAGCCGATCCGCGAATGCCAGACGGTGGACGTACCGGATACGATCCACACGATTCGTTGGCATGCGGAACTGATCGACAAAATCTACGACAACACCGCTCCGGTCGGCGCAAACGCCTTGACGCTTGTCGTCCGCGAACCGATCGGCGTCGTCGGTTGTGTTCTGCCCTGGAACTTTCCTCTGCTGATGCTGGCCTGGAAGATTGGGCCTGCACTTGCCGCGGGATGCTCGGTGATCGTGAAGCCGGCCGAGCAGACCTCGCTGACGACCTTGCGTGTTGCCGAACTGGCCCATGAAGCCGGCGTTCCGGCGGGGGTTCTTAACATCGTTACCGGGACCGGCAAAGATGTCGGGGAGCCGATCGGCCTGCACAAGCATGTAGACATGGTCAGCTTCACCGGCTCGACGGTGACCGGAAGACGGTTCCTCCGCTACGCCGCCGACAGCAACCTGAAGCGCGTCGTCCTTGAATGCGGCGGCAAAAACCCTGCCGTCGTTATGGACGATTGCGAAGACATTGATCTCGCGGCCGAACAGGTCGTGGCCGGGGCCTTCTGGAACATGGGCGAGAACTGCTCTGCGACCTCAAGGCTCATCGTTCACGCCTCGATCAAGGACGAGTTGCTGACGCGTGTCGGCGCCTATCTGCGTGACTGGAAGATGGGAGATCCACTCGATCCGGAAAACCGTGTCGGCTCGCTGGTGAGCCCCGAGCATTTCGAGAAGTTGAAATCCTATCTCGATCACGCCGCCAAGGAGAAGCTCTCCGTGGTGTTCGGCGGCCAGACGGACAAGTCGATCTTTGTGGAGCCGACGGTGATCGATGGCGTCGATCGAAACAGTCGCCTGTTCCAGGAGGAGATCTTCGGGCCGATCCTGTCGGTCACCACCTTCACCACCCTGTCGGAAGCCATCGCATTGGCCAACGACACGCCCTACGGCCTGGCGGCGTCGGTTTATACCGGCAGCCTTCGCAATGCGATCAAGCTGTCCCGCGAAATCCGCGCGGGTGTGGTGACGGTGAATTGCTTTGGCGAAGGCGATGCGACCACGCCGTTCGGCGGGTTCAAGGAGTCCGGCTTTGGCGGCCGCGACAAGTCGATCCATGCACACGACCAGTACACCGAGTTGAAGACGATCTGGATCGACGTCTCGGATCGGTCGGTGGACGAGACGGTCAGATGACCACCAAGTCCGTCAAACGCCTGCCGGTGGAAAACGGCATTTCGGGCTGGGAGGCGATCAGTCAGCGTTCGTTTCCGGTCCGGAGCCTGGAAGGCGACGTGACGGCGGACTGGCTGATCATCGGCGCGGGTTTTGCGGGCCTATCCGCGGCGCGTCGCCTGCTCGAACTTCGCCCGGACGACAGGATCGTCATCCTGGAGGCGAGCGAAGCGGGTAAGGGCACCGCGGGCCGAAATTCGGGCTTCATGATTGATGTTCCGCACAATCTCTCCTCCAGCGAATATTCGAGTGGCGGCACAGATGCCACTCGACTGGAGATGGCCCAAAACCGCTCTGCGATCGCCTTCGCCACACAGGCGGCTGACGAATACGGAATGTCGCGTGAGACTTTCGATCCCTCGGGCAAGATCAATGCTGCGGCGACGGCGCGGGGCATGAAGCTGAACCTAAGTTTCGGCCAGTCCCTGAAGGGTGCGGGCGAGAAGCACGCTTTCCTCAACGCGGCCGAGATGCGCGAGATCACCGGATCAGACTACTATCTCGGCGGGCTTTACACGCCGGGTGCGGTTCTGATCCAGCCGGCGGACTATATCCGTCAGTTTGCCGCCGGGCTTTTGAGCAAGGTGGAGCTCCTCGAGCGTTCGCCCGTCACCTCGTTGAGGCGTGAGAATGGGACCTGGACGGCTGCATCCGCGCGCGGAACGGTCACTGCGCCCAAGGTGATACTGGGTGTGAACAGCCATATAGAAGATTTCGGCCATTTCCGCGGCCGCCTGATGCACATCTTCGCCTACGCCTCGATGACTGCGCCGTTTCCGGCGGAAGATTTCGGCCGCGATGTCTCGGGGCGCGACAGATGGGCGCTGCTTCCCGCTGACGCGATGGGGGCGACGGTTCGTAAGATCACCTCCGGCGGACAGTCGCGCATCGCGATCCGCACCAAATACACCTACGAGACGACCACCAGCGTAACGGATCGGCGCATGGCCAGAATGGCCGAAGAGCACAGGAGTTCGCTCGATGCGCGGTTTCCGGGTCTGAAGGGCATACCGTTTGCACATAGTTGGGCGGGGCGTCTCTGCCTTAGCCGGAACCACGTACCCGCCTTCGGCGAGATCGAGGAAGGGCTTTACTCCGCCTGCTGTGAAAACGGGCTCGGAACCGTGAAGAGCACCCTGGCTGGCATGATGGCGGCCGAACTGGCGACCGGGACCACCTCCCGGCATCTCGAACAGTACATGGATCACCCGCAGCCTGCGAGGCTACCGCCGGAGCCGTTCGCATGGCTCGGCATCAACTCGGTGATCCGATTGCAGGAATTGCGTGCTGGCCGCGAAGGATGACCTTTCAGCCGCGCAATGGCGAAGACCGGGCACGCTGCGGGTCTTCGATAAAAATGGGAACAAAAACTAGGAGAGAAACCGTGAAGACATTGTGGAAAGCATTATGCGCCGCTGCGATGGTCGGAATGACCATGCTGCCCGCTCGCGCTGAAGAAAAGACGATTACGATGGGGACCCTGTCGTGGGAAGACCTGACGCCGATCACCGGGATCACCAAGAAAGTGCTCGAGGACTCTGGTTACACCGTCAAGGTGACAGAATTCTCCGAATGGGGCATTGCCTATGCTGCGCTCAGCAAGGGCGACATTCAGGTCCTGGCCTCGCAGACCGATTATGTGGCCCAGGACTACTGGGACAAGAACAAGAACCGCCTTGAGAAGATTTCGCCTGTCTCGCACGGTCTCTATCAGGCACTCGTCGTTCCGAAGTACGTGCCGATCGACTCGGTAGAGCAACTCAACGAAAATGCCGACAAGTTCGGCGGCAAGATCATCGGCATCGAGCCGGGATCCGGCCTGATGCGCGATGCGGCGAACGCTGTCAAAGCTTATGACCTGAAGCTTCAGCTCGTCGAAGGCAGCACGGCGGCGATGACCGCTGCCCTGAAGTCGGCGATCGACCGCAAGGAATGGATCGTCACCACGATCTGGGAGCCGTCATGGATGGCCCAGAAATACGAGGTGAAGTTCCTCAAGGATCCGAAGGGCATCTTCCCGCCGCCACAAAGCTACTACTGGATCGGCCACAAGGGCTTCTCGGCGGATTACCCGCATGCGCGCGAAGTGATGGCCAGCGTCTACATTCCGCTTGCCGACATCACTTCCATCAACGGTGAGGTCAAGGACGGCAAGACCATGGACCAGGCCGTGAAGGACTGGACGGACAGCCACGCGGATCTCCTGAAGCGTTGGGAGAACATCAAGAAGAACTAACCGACGGATTGATCGCCCGGTCCTTTTCCGGGCGGTCAATCCCAACATCAGTCGACAAGAGAAGCCAGCTTTGAACTGGTTCCAGGGGATCGAGATGAACAAATCGGATATCGGCAACAGCGACATTTTGATCGACTGCCAGTCGATCTGGAAGATCTTCGGCGACAAGGCCGGCGTGGCTGTAAAAGCCGTAGTGGAAAAAGGGTTGACCAAAAAGCAGGTCCTTCAGGACTACAACTGCGTGGTCGGCGTCTCCAATGCCAGCATTCAGGTCCGTCGCGGTGAGATCTTCTGCATCATGGGATTGTCCGGCAGCGGAAAATCTACGCTCATCCGGCTTCTCAACAGGCTGATCGCGCCGAGCCTTGGCAAGGTGATCGTAAAGGGGCATGACCTCGCCACGCTGAGTGCTGCGGACCTCCGCCAGACGAGAGCCCGCCACATCGGAATGGTCTTTCAAAGCGTTGCACTTCTGCCGTACCGAACGGTTCTCGAGAATGCCGCCTTTGGGCTGGAAGTTCAGGGGATCGGCAAATCGGAGCGAAACAAGATTGCGATCGAGGCACTTGAGAAAGTGGGCCTTGCCGACTGGCTGTCCCGTTACCCGGCAGAGCTGTCGGGCGGCATGCAGCAGCGTGTGGGCCTGGCTCGTGCAATTGCGGCAAATCCGGAAATCATTCTGATGGACGAGCCGTTCAGCGCGCTTGATCCGTTGATCCGACGCCAGCTTCAGGACGAGTTTCGGCAGCTTACGAAGGAGCTGGGAAAGTCGGCGGTTTTCATCACCCACGATCTGGACGAAGCGATCCGCATCGGAGACCGGATCGCGATCATGAAGGATGGTGTCATTATCCAGGTTGGTACGGCCGAGGAGATCGTGCTCAATCCCGCTGATGATTACGTGGCGGAATTCGTTGCCGGGATATCCCGTCTCCATCTCGTAAAGGCCCACTCGGTCATGAGTTCGGTCGCCGAGTATCAGCGGGTACATCTGAACTCCGACATCGCTACGCTGACGACCACGACGCCGGAAGCGGACATCGACGAGCTGATCGGCCTCACCATGCAATCCGATCGCGATGGCATCGCGGTGGTCGATAGCGGTTCTATCATCGGTGTCGTCACCACCCGAAGTCTCCTGCGAGGCGTCAAAGGCACGCAACCCGACGAACTTGGCGCGGCATAATCCGTATCTCTAGTTGGAGCGTTCCGAGATGGACAGTTCAAGTTTTGCAGATGCCTTCGACACGACGACGGACGCCGCACTCGAATGGGTCAGCGACAATGGCGGGTTTGTTTTCGACTTCTTTCGAACCGTCCTTGAAGGATTGTACGATGGTGTCCTCTTGGCGCTGCAATTTGCGCCCTTCTACGTCGTTGCGATCGTCATCGCTGCCTTGGGTTGGCGGTTGGTCAACGTATGGTTCGGCATATTCGCCGCCGTGGCCTTGGTGTTCTGCGCAGCGATCGGCCTCTGGCCCGAAACCATGAGCACGCTGGCCCTCGTCATTACCGCGACATTCCTGGCGTTGTTTGTTGCAATTCCCGCTGGTGTTATTGCAGGGTTTGTACCGGCGCTCGATCGGATACTCGAGCCGATCCTCGATCTCATCCAGACCATGCCTCCCTATATCTATCTGCTTCCGGCAATTGCACTTCTCGGATACGGGCCTGCAACTGCGCTGGTCGCCACCGTCATCGTAGCCATGCCGCCGGCATTCCGGCTGACCTCTCTCGGTATTCGGATGACGCCGCTGGAGTTCGTGGAACTGGGTCAGGCCAGCGGCATGACCGGCCTGCAAACCTTCTTCAAGATACGGCTGCCGTTTGCGATGCCGAGCATCATGGCGGGAATAAATCAGAGCCTGATGATGGCGTTCGGGATGGTGGTGATAGCGGGGATCGTCGGCTCCGGCGGGCTTGGCGAAACCATCTACGGTGCGATACGGACCCTCGACATTGCCAAATCCATCAACGCCGCGATTGCAATCGTTGTCCTGACGATGGTTCTCGATCGTCTGGCACAGGGCGCCGCGCGCGTCAGCTATGGAGGACGGACATGAATCCTTCAATTCTGGACTATTCGCCGGGAGTGCTGCTTGCGCCGGCGGTTGACTGGCTCAACACCAACTTCCACCCGCTATTCGCGACGATCAGCGCCGTGATCGAAGCCGTGTTGAATGCCATTGAAGCCGTGCTGCTGTCGCTGCCGCCTTACGCGGTGATCGCCTTGGTCGTCATATTCGCCTTCTCGGTTGCTGGCTGGCGGGTTGCCATTCTTGCGGCATGCGCTCTCGGCTTTTGTCTGACAGCCGATCTTTGGGTGCCTTCGATGCAGACGATTTCGCTCGTTACCGTTGCGGTCCTCATCTCCGTCGTCATTGCGTTCCCGCTCGGGATCCTGGCATCGCGAAATAGGAGCATCGAGGCACTCATCCGGCCCATTCTCGATATCATGCAGACCGTGCCGCCTTGGGTCTATCTGATACCGGCCGTCATGATCTTCAGCCTCGGACGGGTGCCCGCGATTATCGCAACGATCGTCTACGGTGTCCCACCCATGCTGCGGTTGACGACGCTCGCCTTCCGTCAGGTGCCGAATGATCTGAAGGAGCTCGGCCAGGCAATCGGCGCGTCACCGACCTCGATCCTTCTCAAGATCGAGATCCCGTCCGCCAAGCCGACGCTGGTGGTCGGCCTCAACCAATGCATCCTGCTCTCCCTGGCCATGGTCGTCCTGGCTGGCCTCGTCGGAGCGGGCGGCCTTGGCGCGGAGGTAACCAGAGGCCTGACACGCATGGAAATGGGTCTCGGGCTTCGCGCCGGGCTCTGCATCGTTGCGGTCGCTCTTTTGCTCGATAGGCTTTCGCGTGGTGCGCTTCAGCGAAAGCGCACGGCACCAACATTCTAGCATTTCCGGAGTTCACACATGCGCCGCAGTTTCTTTTGTATCGATTCACACACCTGCGGGAACCCGGTTCGCGTTGTCGCCGGTGGCGGACCGTTGCTGCCCCATATCTCGATGGCGGAGCGTCGCGAGATCTTCGTCCGGGACCACGATTGGGTCCGCAAGGCGCTGATGTTCGAGCCGCGAGGGCATGACATCATGTCGGGCGCGATCATCTATCCTTCCGTTCGGGAAGATTGCGATTTTGCCGCCTTGTTCATTGAGGTCAGCGGTTGCCTGCCGATGTGCGGGGCAGGGACGATAGGCCTTGCGACCGTGGCGATAGAGGAAGGCCTGATCACCCCGAGGGTGCCGGGCAGATTGTCGATCGAGACGCCAGCCGGGAAGGTCGACGTCGACTATCAGCTGAAGGACGGTTTCGTGGAGGAAGTCCGGCTCTTCAATGTCGCGAGCTATCTGCATAGCAGGGATATCGTTGTCGACGTCTCCGGTTTGGGTTCTCTATCCGTCGATATTGCCTATGGTGGGAACTTTTACGCCGTCATTGAGCCTCAGGAAAACTGGAGCGGGCTGGATGGCATGAGTGCCACCGATATCGTTACGCTCAGCCAGAGACTTCGTGACGCGCTCTCTGTGGTCTGCGATCCGGTTCACCCCGACGACGAACGCATTCGGGGCGTGCACCACGCAATCTGGTGTGATGCAGCCGGCAGCGAAAACGCCGATGGCCGCGGTGCCGTTTTCTATGGAGACAAGGCAATTGACCGATCTCCCGGCGGCACCGGCACCTCGGCGCGCATGGCACAGCTTTATGGTCGCGGTCGTCTTGGAATTGGCGATTCATTTCGCAATGAAAGCCTGATCGGAACGGTGTTCGAAGGGCGCATCGAAGGTGCAGCCTTGGTCGGCGGTATCCCGGGCATCTTGCCGAGTATAGGCGGTTGGGCCAGGGTCATCGGCCACAATACAATCTTCGTCGACGAACGTGACCCACTCGCCCACGGCTTCCAAATTCGGTAAATGACAAGGGGAGAAGGACGGAGCATGTCCCGCCGAGACGGCTAAGTCCGCATGTATCGAAAGCATTGGTGCTTTCGAAGGCGTGAAACACGAGGTTTTGAAATGAAGACGAGAGATCACGCGCAGTCTTCCGGCAACGCCGCGCAAAAGAAGCGGCTGAAGATCGGGTTCGTGCTCGCGAGGTCTTTCACCCTTTCCGCCTTTGCCCTGTTTGTCGATACATTGAGACTGGCAAGCGATGATCTGGATCGCTCCGGCCGTGTTCTTGCCGATTGGCACGTACTCGGCAGTACCCGGCACCTCATCACCGCAAGCTGCGGTGTGCAGGTTGCGCCGACCTCCGACTTCATCGATCCCAGCCAGTTCCATTACATCGTCGTTGTCGGGGGACTGCTGAACCTGGAAAACCCCGTTGACCGCGAAACCGTCGAATTCCTGCGGCTGGCCGACACCAAGGGCGTTCCGCTCATCGGGCTCTGCACGGGCTCCTTCATCCTTGCGGAAGCAGGCTTGATGAAGCGGCATCAGACCTGCGTGAGCTGGCTGCATTATCAGGCTTTTCGCGAACGCTTTCCCGATCACGACGTTCGCTCGGATCGTATCTTCAACCTCGACCGCACGCGCGGCTCATGCGCCGGCGGCAGCAGTGCTGCCGACATGGCCGCGTCGCTCGTGCGGCGCTATATCAGTAGGGATGCGGAGCGAAACGCGCTGGAAGTGCTGCAAATCGAGAAGGCACGATCCCCCACGGATATCCAGCCCCGGCGTCCTCTCTATGAGGATTTCGAGGATACCCGCGTGAAGGCGGCGCTGATCACCATGGAGCAGCATCTCGACGGGGAGCTCTCGATCGAAAAACTCGCTGCATTGGTCGGGCTGTCCCGCCGGCAGCTCGAGCGGATTTTCCTGGAAAAGGCAGGCATCTCCCCCGCCAAGGCTTACAATCTCGTCAGGCTCGAGCGTGCCAGGACGCTTTTGACGCAAACCAAAAGCTCGGTGATCGAGGTCGCGCTGGACGTCGGCTTCGAAAGCGCTTCGCATTTTTCGCGGTGCTGCAAGCGCATGTATGGACGGACGCCAACGCAGATTCGAGCAGCAGCGGCGCAGCCTTGAACGGGTGAGGAAGGCCGCGCTGGATAACGGCTCCGGTCTCAGCCGCGCAACAGCGGGAGCAGTTGATCGCCCTGCCGCTTGATTTCGGACAGATAAGGCGTGTCGGAAAGCACGAAATGCGTGATGCCCAGATCCTCGTATTTGCGCAGCGAGCGAGCGACGTCCTCGGCCGAACCTACCAGCCATGTGGTGCCGGCACCGCCGCCGCCGAACTTGCCCGGCGCGGTATAAAGGTTGTCGTCGAGGACGTCACCGCGCTCGTGCAGAACGAGCAAACGTCGTTGGCCAACCGCGATGGACTGCCGATGGTCGTTCCAGCCGGCGCCCTTGCTCTTGGCCATCTCGGCGACTTTCGCCTCGGCATCGGCCCAAGCCTGCTCCGTGGTATCGCGGACCAGCGTGGTGATCCGCAACCCGAACTCCAGCGGAGGTAGGTCGCGATCCAGCGTCGTGCTCAGCGCCTTGAGCCGCTCGATCCGCTCGCGAACGCCGTCGAGAGGTTCACCCCAGAAGAGCTGGACATCGGCCTCGGTGGCTGAGACCTGTTCGGCCGCCTCCGAGGCGCCGCCGAAGTAGAGCTTGGGATGCCGGCGGCTTCCGCGAGCCTCGATGCGCGGCGCCACGGTGGACTCGGTGACCCGGAAATGCTCGCCCGTGGCGGTGACGTTTTCTTCGGTCCATAGCCTGCGAACCAGCCGCATAAACTCCCTGGTGCGGGCATAGCGGTGCGCCTGATCGCCCTCGCTGTCGCCATATGCGGCCAGGTTATCCAGACCCGACACGACGTTGACGCGCACCCGGCCACCGCTCAGCTGATCCAGCGTGGCCGCGGCGGACGCAAAATTCGCCGGCCGCCAATAGCCCGGGCGGATCGCGATGAGCGGTTCGAAGGTGGTGGTGCGCGCGGCGAGCGCAGCCGCCACGGTGAAGGTGTCGGGCCGGCCCCAGCCGGTGCCGATAAGCGCGCCTTTCCAGCCGTGTTCCTCCAGCGCCTTTGCATGGGCGGTCAACGTCTCCAGGCTATTGTGATTTTCAACAGCGGAATCGCCGCGGTGGCCGGCTTTCACGTCGTTCGGGATATACCAGAGAAATTCGGAATTGCTGCTCATGGGGTGGGCCTGCATTTCTAAAAGTTGGGTTTGCACGGGAAGGCGAGCCTATCATGCGAACAAGAGCTTCGACCCGAGAATGCACGGGTCAGGGCCGGTCGGGTTGTCACGCATCATGAGTGGCGCCCGCTTCGCCGCCGCTATCCTCAGGCGGCGTTTGTCGTTCGATGTTCAGGTTGCTGGTGATCCAGTCGCCCGCGCACCTCGTTTCCGCGCTTCAGCAGATTGAGGATGGGGCAGAGCTTCTCCACGGTCGCATACAGTTTGGCGACGTCCTCGGAACTTGCGGGAGATACCAGCGTAACCAGGTAGCTGATATCCTGCGGATAGACGGGAATGTTTTCGTGTCCTTCTGCACCCGCGCGTGGATCGATGGTGGCGGAGATTTCCGCATGCAAGGATTCCAACGGCACACCCTGATCGGAGGCATGGATCAGATAGGTATGGGTCAGGCAGCTCGAAAGCGCGCCAAGAAGCAGTTCCGGGGATGATGGACCGAGATTGTAGCCGGCGAAATCGGGCGGGCTGTCGGAAATGACCTGAAAATCCCGGATCCGGATGCGCCGCACGCCGCTGCGGCCCTCGGCGCTCGCACTGGCTTTCAATGTGACCGCGCTGAGTTCACCCGATTTGACCCGCGCCCGCCGATCGAGCAACGCTTCGCGCTTCTGTCCGAGATATTCATTCAAGGTTGTCATCGCTGCTTTACCCCAAACTCGTCGGTTCGATCCGTCGCCGACAAAGGCTGAATGCACGACGGATGTGTGCCCAACTTATAGCCATGGGAGAGTATGGTAGTCTATAAAAGTTATAGACTTTCCGGTGGCTTCAGGCGAAGAAATTTGCTGATATGAGACGATCTGTAAAAAAATCAGGTCCGACGACACGGGAGGGGCTGCTAGCCCAGCACATACGGACCTTCCATTGTCTTTATCATCTACAAAGGACCGACCGTGACGCTCTCCATCCTGACACCTGAACTGGCCGAACAATTCGCCGGCATCGCGCTTGGTCATGTCCGGCGCGAATATCCCAACAATCTCGATCATGCGCTCGCGGGACCGCAGGACGCCCGCACGCCGCGCGATCTGCATCCGATCTTTTACGGCAGCTATGATTGGCATTCCTGCGTGCACAGCTATTGGCTGCTGGCGCGCCTGCTGCGTCGGTTTCCTGAACTTTCATTTGCCGCTCGCGTTCGCGGCCTGTTCGATGAACAATTCACTGCCGAGAAGGTTGCTGCGGAATGCGCCTATTTCGCAGCACCGACGGCGCGTGGCTTCAAGCGGCCCTATGGTTGGGCATGGTTGCTGAAGCTCGCGACGGAGTTGGCGTTGCTGGATGACCTGCGCTGGTCGCGGGCACTTGCGCCGCTGGCGCAGGTCATCGCCCAGCGTTTCCGTGATTTCCTGCCGCTTTCGACCTATCCGATAAGGGTCGGCACCCATTTCAACACCGCTTTCGGGTTGAGGATGGCGGCGGATTATGCCGCTGTCACACAGGATGCTGCGTTGACAGGGCTCCTCCTTGATACGGCCAGGCGCTGGTATGGGGCGGACGCCGATTGCCCGGCCTGGGGCGAGCCGAGCGGCGACGAATTCCAATCTTCCGCGCTGGTCGAGGCGGAGTGCATGCGCCGCCTGTTGCCCGGGGAAGACTTCCTGCCGTGGTTCGACCGTTTCCTGCCACGGATTGCGGCGCATGAGCCGTCGACCCTGTTCCGGCCAGCAACGGTCACGGATCGCACTGATGGTAAGATCGCCCATCTCGACGGGCTGAACCTCAGCCGGGCCTGGTGCTGGCGTTCTCTGGCCGCCGCTTTGCCCTCGGGCGATCCCCGCCGAGCCATTATGCTGGAGGCGGCCGACCATCACTTGGCTACGGGTCTCCCGCACATCGCTTCCGACTATATGGGTGAGCACTGGCTTGCCACTTTTGCCGTGCTCGCGCTCGAGAATGAGGTCTAGAGATGTTCGATGGCGTCGCTACACAGGCGCGACAGAAAAGAAAGAAGGGCTCTCGGCATGAACCGGAGCCCTTTAAGTTTGAAGGTCAAACCTCCAGAGGGAACAGCCAACGCAGCGAGACCGGGAGGAGGGAAACGCCGATCGCGTTGACTGTTCTGATAATGCCTCCGCCGTGCTTCAAAGGCGACATATGGACTGACCTATTTTGCGCCTTGATTTGACATATATATCTAATATTTAGCGGAAACTTGAAAAATGCCGGCGTCGCGCCTGGAGCCTTTCGGCTGGAGGGTTCAGGTCGGCCGCCGCCGGCCGGTGGTGTGGCTACGCGATGGATATTCGCTTCGAGATAGCCGTTTGGCAGCGCTCCAATGAGGAGATATTGTCCCAACGAAGGGAGTGATTGGCAAAGCGTATGGCTGATTTCGATGACGTGCCCGAAACGCCTGATGATGACATGTTGCTCGTTCACGAAAAGAGTGGGCCTTACGTAAGCGTCACTATCTTGCCGCATTGACTTGGTTTTACCCATGTCGCTGGCTGGTTTGATCTTGCTGCGCGCCTTGTCGTGCACCCCCGGTGAGGTTCATCCAGTCAGCATCGCCTGTTTGCCGCCTCCTTTAATCCGGCTGCAAACGCACGAGCCGCATGATTGCCCGTCTCTCCGGCTCCATTGGGAACATCCCTTCACCATTTATGAGTTTGGCGGCTCTCGGCGCTCGCGATCCTTGGCATATGATGGGACTGCCAAATTTTACCAATCGCTTACATGCCGGGCCGAGAGGCAAAATAATCCCCTTTTATATACATTAAAACCATAGATTTCCTGTATTGCGCGGACCGCCCCGCCTAATTTCCCCATCTGCCCGTCCAGGTACTCAGCAGGGGAATTTCATGAGCCGCCAAATTCGTTTTAACGCCTTCGACATGAACTGCGTGGGTCACCAGTCGCCGGGCCTATGGGCGCATCCTCGCGACAAGTCCTGGAAATACAAGGATCTGGACTACTGGCAGGATCTCGCCCGCACGCTGGAGCGCGGCATCTTCGATGGCGTCTTCATCGCGGACGTTATCGGCTATTATGATGTCTACAAGGGATCGAATTATCACGCCATTGAGCAGGCGGCACAGATTCCGGTCAACGATCCCCTGCAGCTTGCAGCTCCCATCGCGCTTGCGACGGAACATCTCGGCATCGGCATCACGGCTTCGACGTCCTTCGAGCATCCCTACACCTTTGCGCGGCGTCTTTCGACGGCGGACCACCATACGAAGGGTCGCGTCGGCTGGAACATCGTCACCTCCTATCTGGAGAGCGGCGCGAAGAATATCGGGCAGGGCGGGCTCCGCCGGCACGACAACCGCTACGAAGTCGCGGCCGAATATGTCGAGGTGCTCTACAAGCTCTTCGAGGGGAGTTGGGAAGAGGACGCCGTGCAGCGCGACCGCGACCGCCGTATCTTCACCGATCCGTCCAAGGTTCACGAGATCGGCCACAAGGGCAAATATTTCGAGGTCCCAGGCTATCATCTATCGGAACCCTCGCCGCAGCGCACGCCGGTGCTCTATCAGGCCGGTGCTTCAGGGCCAGGCAAGACATTTGCGGCGGGGCATGCCGAGTGCATCTTCGTCGCCGCGCCGACGAAATCCGTCCTCAAGCACTATGTCGCCGATATTCGCGCGCGCATCGCCGCGGCCGGCCGCGATCCGAAGAAGGTGTTCATCTATACGCTCGTCACCATCATCACCGACGAGACGGAAGAGAAGGCGCAGAAGAAGTTCGAGGACTACAAGCGCTACGTCTCTTATGACGGCTCGCTGACCTTCATGTCCGGCTGGAGCGGTATCGACTTCGGGCAATATGCGCCGACCGACGTGGTGGAGCGGATCGAAACCAATGCGATCCATTCCTTCGTCGAGCATATTGCCGGCGGCGACAAGTCCTGGACCATCGATGAGCTCGCGCAGTTTGGCGGTATCGGGGGCATGGGACCTGTCTTCGTCGGCTCATCCCAACGTATCGCCGATATCCTGCAGGAATGGGTCGAAGAGACGGATGTCGATGGCTTCAACATCGCCTATGCGGTGACGCCCGACAGCTTCGAGGATGTTGTCGGCCATATCGTGCCGGAGTTGCAGAAGCGTGGCGTCTATCCGACCGCCTACAAGCCCGGAACCTTGCGTGAAAAACTCTTTGGCGACGGACCTTACCTGCCCGTCAACCACCCGGCGAACGGCTTCCGCGACATAGAAGCGGTGAAGCAGCGCGAGGCGGAAGCGGGCGACGCGCCCCTGCCGTTAAAATCGGTCGGTGCGTGATGACCGGCCTGCTCGAACTCCATGACGTGTCCCTGTCCTTCAAGGGTGTACGCGCGCTCAACGCGCTGAGCTTCAGTGTTGCAAAAGGAGAAATCTGCGCGCTGATCGGTCCCAACGGCGCGGGTAAAAGCTCCTTGCTCAACGTCATCAACGGCGTGTATCGGGCCGATTCCGGCGATGTTGTCTTCGATGGCGAGCGGTTCGAGGCCATTCATCCCTTCAAGGCTGCTCATCTCGGCATCGGCCGCACCTTTCAGCACAATGCACTGTTTCGCCGCCTGACGGTGAGGGAAAACGTGCTTGCGGGCATTTCTCGTCACGGCAAGGCGAGCTTCCTCGAAAACATCTTCCGCTTCGGCCGCGACGCCGGGGAGCGGCGCGATTTCGAGGCTCGGTCCAGCAGGATTATCTCCTTCCTTGGCCTCGAACCCTATGCCGACACGGTCGTTTCGACCTTGCCATACGGCGTTCAGAAGCGGGTCGATCTCGGACGGGCGCTCGCAGCTTCGCCGAAGCTCTTGCTCCTCGACGAACCCATGGCCGGCATGAACCAGGATGAGAAGCGGGACATGAGCCGGGTAATCGCCGAGGTCAATCGCGCTTTCGGCACCACCATCGTCCTGATCGAGCATGATGTCGGCATCGTGCTTGGTTTGGCCAGCCATGTCGTCGTGCTGGATTATGGCCGCAAGGTCGCGGATGGCGGACCGGACGAAATCCGCACCAATCCCGACGTCATCTCCGCCTATCTCGGCACGGTTCATTAGGGGGCGACGATGGGATATTTTCTCGAAACCCTGATCACTGGCCTCTTCGCCGGCCTGATGTATGGCCTGGTCGCCATCGGCTTCGTGCTGATCTACAAGGCCTCCGGCGTCTTCAACTTCGCGCAGGGCGCGATGGTGTTCCTCTCGGCACTGACATTCGTCACGCTGGTCGAACGGGGCATTTCCTTCTGGGTCGCCTTTGCCATCACCTGTGGCGTGATGATCGCGACGGCCGTCGCGATCGAGGCGCTCGTTCTTAGACCCTTGCGCAACCGTGATCCGCTGACCCTGTTCATGGCGACGCTGGGTTTAAGCTTCGTCATCGAGGGCGCGACGCAGTTTTTCCTCGGCACGGACGTGCATATGCTCGATATCGGGATCGATGACATCGCCAGCGATTTCGGCGGCATATTGATCAGCCAGTTCGATATCGTCGCCTCGCTGATTGTGGTCGGGCTCGTTATTGTCCTTGCTATCGTCTTCAGCAAGACGCGCATGGGGATTTCCCTGCGCGCCGTTGCAGACGATACGCTCGCCGCCCAGTCCATCGGTATCCGCCTGCCGCAGATCTGGCGCATCGTCTGGAGTGTCGCAGGCATCGTGGCACTGGTTGCCGGGCTTTTGTGGGGCGCGCGGCAAGGCGTGCAATATTCGCTGTCGCTGATCACGCTGAAGGCTCTGCCGGTGCTGATCATCGGCGGCTTCTCCTCCATTCCCGGCGCCATTGTCGGCGGTCTGATTGTCGGCGCGGCTGAATCCTTAGCCGACATCTATATCGGCCCGTTGGTTGGCGGCAGCGTTTCCACCTGGTTCGCCTACATCCTGGCAGTTGCCTTTCTCCTTGTCCGCCCCGCCGGTCTCTTCGGCGACCGCGCCATCGAAAGGGTCTGATCCATGAGCGTCTCCAACAACGTGCTCACAGAGGCCGCCGCCACATCGTCGAAGAGCAATCTGCGCATTCTGGCTGTTATCGCCGGATTACTGCTGCTCTTCGTCGCGGTGCCGCTTGGCGCCAGCGACTATTGGCTAAGCTCGATCATCATCCCGACGCTGGTGATGGGCCTCGCCGGGATCAGCCTCAACCTTCTGATGGGCTATGCCGGACTGGTTTCGTTGGGATCGGCGGCCTTCATGTCGATCGGAGCATTCACTGCCTATAATCTGATCCTGCGTGCGCCTTTCCTGCCGCTACCGGTGGTGCTTCTGGTCTCGGGCCTCGTCGCCGCTGCTGCCGGTGTCGTCTTCGGGCTTCCGGCGCTTCGGATCAAAGGCTTCTATCTCGGGGCCTCGACGCTTGGCGCCCAGTTCTTCTTCGAATGGGTCTTCAGCAATTTCACTTGGTTCTCCAATGATAGCCAGTCGCTGACGATCTCGGCGCCGCGTCTCGCCTTTCTTGGGCGTGATCTCCAGTCTCCCGCCGGCCGATACCTGCTGGCAATCTCGGTTGCCACGGCGCTGATCGGCCTTGCCTTCCTGATCGTGAAGAGCCGTCTCGGGCGCGAGTGGATGGCGATCCGTGATATGGACACCGCCGCCTCGGTGATCGGCATCCGCATCGCGCGCCGCAAGCTGCAGGCCTATGCGATCAGTTCGTTCTTTCTGGGCGTAACCGGCGTTCTCTGGGGCTTCGCCTATCTCGGCACCTCCGATGCCCACACCTTCAATCTCGACAAGTCGTTCCAGGTGCTCTTCATCGTGCTGATCGGCGGCACCGCAACGATCTTCGGCAATTTCCTCGGCGCGGCCTTCATCGTGCTGACGCCGATCCTGCTCGACCGCATCGTCCTTGCGGCCAACCTCTCATTCCTGGGCGATCAGGGCGCGCTGACCAATCTCCAGCGCGTCATCTTCGGCGTGATCATCATTCTGATCCTGATCAAGGAGCCGGACGGGCTGGCGGCGCTCATACGCCGGGCAACAGCCGCCATCGGCAAATGGAAGCGCGGGGCGACATAGACGTTCCTTTTCAAACAAGGACGAACCTCCGGTGTCGGGTTCTTCCTCCCAAACAGTCAGGCGCCGCCTTCTTTCATTGTACCAACGGGGTTTCCAATGTCATTTTTCAAGAAAGCATTCATGCTGGTCGGGGCGATCGCCATCGCAGCGTCTACGGCAGTTGCGCCATCCTACGCGGAAGAGGGAACGGGACAGCAGCTCTTTCCGCTGTTTTCCTATCGCACCGGGCCCTATGCCCCATCGGGCATTCCCCAATGGGCGGGATATCGCGATTATTTCAACTACATAAACGAGAAGGGCGGCGTCAACGGCGTCAAGATCTTCGTGCAGGAATGTGAGACGGCCTATACGCTGGAGCGGGCATTCGAATGCTATGAGCGCTACAAGAACGGCTACGCCGGCGCGCCGGTTGCTGCCCTCTTCACCACGTCGAGCGGCTTCGATGCCGCGATTTCCGACAAGGCGCGCATCGATCAGCTGCCGATCGTATCGGTCGCCGGCGGCCGCGGCGATGCCGTTGATGGGAGTGTCTTCCCCTACCAGTTTCCGCTTCTCTTCGATTACTGGACGGAAGCCTCGATTGTCATCGAGCATATCGCCAATCAGGTGGGTGGCTACGACAAGCTGAAGGGCCTAAAGATTGCCACGCTCTACCATGATTCCGGATATGGCCGTGAGACTATCCAGCCGATGGGAATCCTCGCCAAGAAGTATGGCTTCGAGGATATCCAGATCCCCGTACCGCATCCGGGCGAACAGCAGCAGGCACAGTGGCAGCAGATCAAGCGCGCCGGTGTCGACTGGGTATTCTTTCGCGCCTGGGGCGTGATGTCGCCGGTCGGCCTGAAGACGGCCGCTCGCGTCGGCTTCCCGGCAGACCGAATCATCGGTGATATCTGGACCGGTTCCGAGGAGGACGCGCGCCCGGCGGGTGCCGCGGCCAAGAATTACCTCGCCGTCTCCGTCTATCCGTCCGGCACCGATTTCAAGATCAGCCAGGAGCTGAAGAAGAACATCATCGATGCCGGCAAGGGTGATCTCAAGGATCCCACGAAGTTCGGCTCGGTTTACTACAATGCCGGCCTCGTACAGGCGATCATCTTCACCGAGGTCCTGCGCACCGGGCAGGCGAAGTTTGGTAACCGTCCGCTGACCAAAGAGGAAGGCCATTGGGCTGTCGAGCATCTCGACATCACGGCTGAACGGATCGAAGAACTCGGCGCAACCGGCTTGCTGAGCCCGCTGAAGGTGACGCCGCAGGATCATGAGGGCCAGCCGGCCGCCAAGATCGTGCAGTGGGATGGCACCAAATGGAATGCTGTCACCGGCTGGCTGAAGGGCGACAGGCCGCTCTTCAAGGATGCGATCTTCGCCAAGGCCGCCGCTTATGCCAAGGAAAAGAACTTGCCCCCGCGCGAGCCGGTGGCGAACTGACAGGCGGGTGAGCGGATGAGCGTTGTTGGCGCAACACAGGGCGGGCAGCTTGAGGTCCGCACCATCGAGGCTCTTTACGGCCAGGCGATCCTGGCCGTGAGGGACGTCTCGCTCAAGGTCGAGGCGGGGGCGATCGTCGCCCTCCTTGGGGCCAACGGCGCCGGAAAGACGACGACCCTAAAGGCCATATCGAACCTGCTTGGGCCGGAGCGCGGCCATGTCAGCCGAGGGTCGATCACCTGGGACGGAGAGGCGATCAATCGCCTTTCCGCCTCGCGGCTGGTGGCCAAGGGTGTTGTCCAGGTTCTCGAAGGCCGACACTGCTTTCCGCAGCTGACGGTCGAGGAAAATATCCTGTCCGGCGGCTTCCTGCGTCGCCCCAAGCGGCGCGACCTGCAGGCCGATCTGGAACAGATCTACAACTGGTTTCCACGGCTCAAGGAAAAACGCCGGACGAAAGCGGGCCTTACCTCCGGCGGTGAACAACAGATGGTCGCCATAGGCCGTGCGCTGATGACCAAACCGCGCCTCCTGCTTCTCGATGAGCCGTCGATGGGTCTCGCGCCGATCATCGTGCAGGAGATCTTCGAGATCATCCACACGCTCAACAAGCAGGGCGGCGTCAGCTTTCTGATCGCCGAGCAGAACGTCAACCTGGCGCTGCGCTATGCCGATTACGGCTACATTCTCGAAAACGGCCGCGTCGCCATTTCCGGGACGGCGGAGGAACTACGGGCGCGCGACGACGTCCATGATTTCTATCTCGGCGGCAACAGCGCCGAAACACAGGACCAACAGGGATACCCACACTGATGACACAGATCGCACAAGGCTGGGGCGCCGGCCCGAGTGAGAGATACGAGACGATCGCGGCGCGGTTTCGTCCGATTTTTGACGATATCGCCAAGGATGCCAACCGCCGCGAACTGGAGCGCGATCTGCCTTTCGACGCCATCAAAAGGCTCAAGGAGGCCGGTTTCGGTGCCGTTCGTCTGCCGCGTGAGCATGGCGGGCAGGGCGCAACGCTGCCGGAATTCTTCAATCTCCTGATCGAGCTTTCAGCGGCGGATTCCAACATCACCCAGGCGCTGCGCGCCCATTTCGGCTTCACCGAGGATATTCTCAATTCGAAGTCGGCCGAGCGGCAGAAGGTCTGGTTCGAGCGGATCGGCCGTGGCGAGATTGTCGGCAGTGCCTGGACGGAGATTGGCAACGGAGCTGGGCTCGACCGCTTCTCAACCCATGTTTCGGGCGACGACGGTTCCTTGGTTCTGAATGGCGCCAAATATTATACGACCGGTTCGCTCTACGCCGACTGGATCGATGTCGGCGCCTCCGATGCGAAAGGCGAGGGGATCGCGGTTGCCGTGCGCCGTCATGCTGAAGGGGTCGATGTGGTCGACGATTGGGATGGATTTGGCCAGGTCCTGACGGCAAGCGGCACCACCACATTCACCAACGTCAAGGTGACCGAGAACGACATCGTGCTTGATGATAACAGGTTCAAATATGGTGCTGCCTTCTATCAGCTCGTCCATCTGGCGACCCTTGCGGGCATTGGCCGGGCAATCACCAATGATGTTACCAAGGCCGTTGCGGAGCGCACGCGGACTTATACCCATGCGGCAGGCCCCCGTTCCAGCCAGGACCCGCAGGTTCTGCAGGTCGTCGGGCGAATTCGTGGCGGTGCTTATAGTTCAAGTGCAATCGTGCTTCAGGCGGCAGCGTCGATCCAGCGGGCGTTCGACACCCGCTTCATCGACGATCCGGAGCTGGAGGAAAAGGCGAACGTGATTGCCGAACTGGAAACAGCGCAGGCCCAGACCGTCATTTCGGATCTGATCCTACAGGCATCGACCATTCTTTTCGACGCATTGGGCGCCTCGGCGACCAAGAAGCCGAACGGGTTGGATCGCCATTGGCGCAATGCCCGTACGCTCTCTTCTCACAATCCGCGTATCTACAAGGACCGCATCATCGGAGATTTCGCCGTCAATGGAACGCCGCCCCCTTATCAGTGGCGGATTGGTACGCCGGCTTGAAGGTCGCATGCATCCAACGTCTGCCGGTATCCCGTCAGCACGGGACACCGGCATGTTCGACCACGGAAGGTCTATTGCTGCTCAGGGCGCGACGCGCACGATCAGCTTTCCGAAATTCCTTCCTTCCAGCAGACCGAAAAAAGCCTGCGGCGCGTTTTCAAGTCCGTCGACGATATCTTCCTTGTACTTGAGCCGGCCTTCGGCGATCCATGTTCCGGCTTCGCGATAGAAGTCGGGACGCTGGTCGGTGAACTCGCGTTGTATGAAGCCGCGTATCGTGAGGCTTTTGCGCAGGATTGCGCGCATCACGGCAGGGAGCTGATCCTGTCCGCTCGAGGCGGAAGGGCCTTCGTTGTAGTGCGCGATCAGTCCGCAGACCGGGACGCGCGCGAAGTCGTTCAGCAATGGAAACACCGCGCTCCAGACATGGCCGCCGACATTCTCGAAATAGACATCGATTCCATTCGGGCAAGCAGCCGCGAGCTGCGCGGGGAAATCGCTCGAATGATGATCTATCGCGGCATCAAACCCGAGCTCTTCGCGTATGTAGTCGCATTTCTCTGGCCCACCCGCGATCCCGACAGCGCGCGCACGAAAAATCTTCGCCATTTGGCCAACCGCAGAGCCAACCGCGCCGCTCGCTGCCGCGACCACGAGCGTTTCGCCGGCTTTGGGTTTGCCGATATTGCGAAGCCCGGCATAGGCGGTAAAGCCGGTCATTCCGAGAATACCGAGTGCCGTCGTGATCGGTGCTGCCTCCGGGTCGAGCTTGCGCAGGGCGGTGCCGTCGGAAATCGCATAGCTCTGCCAGCCGGAATGCGAGAGGACGATATCCCCGGGGTTGAACGCCGTGTTGCGGCTGCGTGCGATCCGCGCGACCGTGCCGCCTTCCATCACGCCGCCGATGTCGACCGGCTTGGCATAGGACTTGGCATCGTCCATGCGCCCGCGCATGTAGGGGTCAAGGGAAAGATAGAGGATCTGGAGAAGAACCTCGCCCTCGGCAAGATCCCGGACAGGCTCCTGCTCAAGCCTGAAGTTCGCCGCCGTCGGTGTTCCGGATGGGCGCGACGCAAGGACGATGCGGGTGGAGACGGGTTGGCTGGCCATGCGTATGTTTCCTCGTGTCGATTTTTGCTTCTAGGTATCAGGAATTTGTTTCAGATGGGGCGGCCCATGGGTTCCCAACGGCAGTTGATGGCATCTGCATCCCTCATTCCCATTTGACCTTGGCGCAGGGTCGCCAGTCCTTGTCGAGTATGATGCTGCCTTGAGATGGCTATCCGCAAAGCAATCTCCGGCATCTGCCGGTTTGCAGTTTATCTGTCTGAGTAATCCATAATTTATCTGGATTATGTAGGCAATAGCAATCGCTTAGGGATAGAGATGGCTTGCACGATGTTGTGAGTTCACGACCTGTTATCTTCGAAGGATCTTTTCCGGAGACAGGGGTCCTTATGGGGTCCGATGCTTCAGATGCTCTCAGGCGTGATGATCTCGAAGGGAACCACGCGCTGCAGGATCGTCGTGCTGCTTCGATTATCCAAGCCGGCGAGCATCGTGGCGATCAGAGCGTCGGAGGTCTGCTCGAGTGGATGGCACAGAGCGGCGGTGATCAGGCCTTCGGTGAGCCCCTTTCGCGTTTCCGGGCCGATGTCGCGGCAGATGATGCGGACATTCCTGCTTTTCTCCTCAGGAGCTTCGCGAACCGCGCGCAGGACCCCGGATATGCCGCCGCCAATGATGAAAACGCCTCGGAGATCATCGAGCTCGGACAGGAGTTCGCTGACCATGCGATAGGCTTCCTGTGGTTCCTCGTGCGTGGGCCGGCTATCGTCGACCTGGAGATGCGGCGCGTGTTCGCGGATGTAGGATCGGAAGCTCGCGTCGGATATATCCTGGCACTGATAGCGATGGTTTCCGATGAACACTGCGAGGCGTCCCGCATCCGGCGTCATCTGAGCGAGAAGCCAGGCTGCCGTCCGCCCGAGTTTCCAGTTGTCCGTACCCACGAAGCCTGCGCGCGCTGAGGCGGACTGGTCGGTAATATAGGCAACGACGGGCTTGCCCCGGGATTTGAGCGACTGGATTGTCTGGCCGATCAGGGGGTGGTCTCCGGCCACGACGGCCGTCGCGTCGCAGCGCTTCCCGAGCGCTTCGAGCCGGTCGGCGATGTTCTGGGGCTCGAGCACGTCGACGAAGTCGATCACAGCCTCGATCTTTTCGTTATGTCGCCGCGCGGCGGCCTCCACGATCTTCGCGGCGAACAGCTGGTACAGATCGCGGGTCGACTGCTGCAGCAGGAACCCGAAACGATAGCTCGGAATGGCCTCCTGTTTGCGACCCTCGATGACGCCAAGCCCATAGAAGCCAAGCTCCTCCGCAGCATTTTGGACCCTCTGGATCGTCTCCGCCCGCACCGATCCGGATCCTCCCATGATCCGGTTAACGGTGGAGATGCTGACGCCGGACAGTTCGGCCAGCATGGCGATGGTGGGACGCTTTTTCATGAGCTAAAATATCTCATTTCAAGTTGAAACGAAATGATACAAAAATATCATTTCAGCGCAAGATATATTCCACGCCGATACTGTGTCTGCTAGTTCTTTTTCGCGACGCCAAGGATGAAGGAGACATCCACGGTGAGATCGCTGGGAGGAAATCAGATGAAATTTTCACGACGCGCCCTGCATGGGCTGCTCACGAGTGCTGCACTCGCAATCGGCGTTGTCGCCGCGTCTTCAGCCATGGCGGCGAATATTGCCGTCATTGGCGGCAAGACCGACGATGAATTCTGGAGCCGCATCAAGAAGGGGATCGATGATGCCTCTCTCGTGGTGGGGAAGAACGGCGGATCCGTCACCTACCTTCAGCTTCAGACCTACGACAATCTCGGACCGGACGCGGCACAACTCGTGCGGACGGCCATTAGCCAGGGCGTGAACGGTATCGCCGTTCCCGATTGGGTGCCGGAGGCCGAGGATGAAGCAATCAAGGCCGCCGTCGCCGCCGGCATCAAGGTCATTCTCATCAATGCCGGCAGCATCGACAAGGCACGCGAACTTGGTGCCATCAATTATGTCGGCTCGGATGAATATACGGCCGGTAAGGCAGGGGGCGAATATTTCGCTTCCAAGGGCAGCAAGAACGTTCTGTGCGTCAATACCGTGCCTGGCGCCGCCAATCAGGAAGCCCGTTGCAAGGGTGTTATCGACGGCATCGTCGCCAAGGGCGGCAAGGGTAAGCAGCTGCCGCTTCCGGCGACGAGCTTCGGCGACCAGACCGCGATTGCCGAGGCGATCAAGGCCACGCTGCTTCAGGACGATACGATCGACGGCGTCATCAACATCAGCGCGACGGATGCGGATGCGGGCGCGAGCGGTATCAAGCAGGCAGGCAAGGCCGGTAAGGTGGCACACGGTACCTTCGACCTGAACGGCTCGGGCCTCGCCAGGATCAAGGACGGCTCGCAGACCTTCGCCATCGACCAGCAGCCCTACCTGCAGTCGCTGCTCGGCGTCACGCTGCTTGCGTCCCATATCGATTACGGCACGAACCTTCCGACCGCCCCGGTCCTGACCGGACCCGGGATCGTCGATGCTTCGAACATCGAAGCGACCCTGGCTGGCGTCGGCAAGGGCGTGCGCTGATCCTCAATCGATGACGTCCGGCCTGTGGGCTCTTCGCCGGCCGGACGCTTTCAGTCCAGCGATCGGATCCTTGATCCGGCGTTTGCGTAGTCACGCCCAAAACTGGGGTAACGTACATGAACAACCTATCATTTGGCAGCCTCCTGCGCCGACCGGAGGCAGGCGCCTTCCTTGGCCTCATCGGCGTCCTCGTGTTCTTCGTCGTCTTCGGCAGCACGAAATTCCTCGAGCCGGCAGGGGCGGCGAGCTGGCTCAACGTCGCCGCCAATCTTGGCATCGTCGCACTGCCGATCGGGCTGCTGATGATCGCCGGCGAACTCGACATTTCCATAGGTGCGATGATCCCAGCGGGATCCATGATCGTCGCCGTGCTGTCGGGGCATTATGGACTGCCGATCTGGGTCGGGATGCTCGGCTCTATCGCCTTCGGCATCGTCGTCGGGCTGGTCAACGGTCTGCTGGTCGTGCGAACGGCCGTTCCGTCGCTGATCGTGACGCTTGGCACGCTCTTTGCGGTTCAGGGCCTGATGCTCGGCTTTTCGGTACTCGTGACCGGAACAACCAGCGTGGCGCTGACGGCGGCTCCCTGGGCCAAGTTCGTCTTCGGACAGTTCCTGGCCGGCTCCTTTCAGGTGATCATCCTGTGGTGGCTGGCGATCACCGCGCTCTTCGTCTTCTTCATGCACTATTCGCCCTATGGCAATTGGGTTTTCGCCATGGGAGGCGACAGGATCAGCGCGCGCAATGCCGGTATTCCGACAACCAAGCTGACCGTGATCCTCTTCGTTCTCTCAGCAACTGGTGCCTCGTTCGTCGGCATGTGTCAGGCCATCCTGTTCAATTCGGCCCAGGTGTCGGGCGGCATGACGTTCATCTTCAACGCAATCATCTCGGTCGTCGTCGGCGGCGTATTGCTGACGGGAGGTTTCGGGTCGGTGATCGGAATCTTCTTTGGAACCATCACCTTCGCCGTGGTCAACCAGGGCATCTACTTCACATCCTTCGACCGCAACTGGTCGAGCCTGATCATCGGCGTGATGCTTCTGGTCGCGGTTCTCATGAACAATACGTTCCGTCAGATGGCGCTTACCTACTCGCCGAAGAGAAAAAAGGGAGGGCTATGAGATGGCAACCCCGATCCTTGAGCTCGAAAACGTCAACAAGTCTTTCGGTCCGATCGATGTCCTCTACGATATCACATTGAGGGTTCACCCCGGCGAGGTGTTGTGTCTTCTCGGGGACAACGGCGCGGGCAAGTCCACGCTCATCAAGACCTTTGCCGGCGTCTACAAGCCGACAACGGGCACTGTGAAGTTCGACGGCCAGCCGATCACCTTCAGCAACCCGCGCGAGGCGGCGGATTTGGGGATCGCGACCGTCCACCAGTTCGGCGGCACCTTTCCTCTCATGAGCATCGGTCGCTCGTTCTTCGTGGGTCGTGAGCCGACGAAAGGCTTCGGGCCGTTCAAGGTCTACGACCGCAAGACCGCGAACGACGTTGCCGTGAAGGCAGTCCGGGAGTTCGGCATTACCCGGATCGACGACGGTGACCGTCTCATCGGTGGCCTGTCCGGCGGCGAGCGGCAATCGCTGGCGATCGCGCGTGCCGTCCATTTCGGCGCACGGGTGCTGATCCTCGATGAGCCAACCGCAGCTCTCGGCGTCAAGGAGGCGGCGCACGTTCTGCGCATCGTGTTGGAAGCGCGCCGTCGTGGCCTCGCGGTGATCTTCATCACCCACAACGTCATCCACGCCATGACGGTCGGCGACCATTTCGCGGTGCTGATCAAGGGCGCCAAGGCGGCGGATTTCCGTAAGGGCGAACGGACCCGCGAGGAGATTACCGATCTCATGGCCGGTGGCGAAGCGATGGCCGAGCTGGAGGCGGAGATCCAGGCCCATTCCGCCGGATAGCAGCTCTTTCAAGCGGGTGCCGCTGCGGATCGCGGCGGTACAGAACCAACGCCATCCGATGTCCGGATGGCCCAGCCAAACAACTCTCAGACGGGTGACCAGAAATGAAAATCGCAATCGACCCCTTCATGCATCGCCATCTCTCGCTCGATGCGCTGCCCTCAAAGGTGGCCGAGCTTGGATATGAATGGATGGAATTGAGCCCGCGAGGGGACTTCCTCGAGTGGTTCAAGGCGCCCCGCGTTTTTCCTGGCCGCATCAAGTCCTTCAAGAAGGCGCTCTCCGACGCAAATGTCGGAATAGCCTCGCTGCTTCCGATGTATCGCTGGGCATCGAACGACGAGACCGAAAGGCAGGCGGCGGTCAAGCATTGGAAGCGCGCGATCGAGATCTGCGTCGAACTGGGCGTCGACACCATGAACTCGGAGTTCGGTCGCGGACCCCATCCCGATAAGGGATCCTGCTATTGCTGCCACACGGGCTCGATGATCGAGGCGTGCGAAGATGCCTGGTGGCGCTCGATGGAAGAGCTGGTGCCGATCTTCGAGAAGGAAGGCGTCAACCTCCACGTTGAACCCCATCCGGAAGATTGGTGCGAGACCCTTCAGCCCGCGCTCGACATCATCCGCACGGTCAATTCGAAGAACGTCAAGTTCCTCTACTGCGCGCCCCACACCTTCTACTTCGGCGACGACACCAAGGCGATGCTGCGGGAAGCCAAGGATGTCCTTGCTCATGTCCATGTCGGCGATACCTTCAATCACAAGGCATCCTCGGGCCTGCGCTACATCGTCAATCCACCCGGCTCAATGGCCCGCGTCCACCAGCATCTGGACATCGGGCAGGGCGAAGTGCCCTGGGACGATTTCTTCGGGACGCTCGCCGAGATCGGCTTCGACGGCATCATGACGGCCTGCGTCTTTGCCTGGGAGGAACGGGCAGACCATTCCGGCAAGTTCATGCGCGGCAAGATGCAGGAATATATCGACAAGCACTGGGGTGCGAAATGACCCTTGGAGCCGGCTCTCTCGCAACGGGCATGATCGGACAGCGGATGTCCGTCGATTGGAGAGCGGCTTTCCCGAACGCGCGCCGTAGCGAACATTTTTCAAACATCCACAAACAAGCATTCTGAAAGGCTCGAAAATGATTAACGGAGAAAGACTTATCGACCGTCCTCTTCGGTGGGGCATGGTTGGCGGCGGCCGCACGGGGCAGGTGGGCTACAAGCACCGCACCGGCGCGTTGCGGGATGGCAGCTACCAGCTCATCTGCGGTGCTTTCGACCTCGACGTCGCGCGTGGCCGCGATTTCGGCGTGAAGCTCGGTGTTGCGCCCGAGCGTTGCTATGACGACTACAAGGCGCTGATTGCCGCGGAAAGCCAGCGCCCGGATGGCGTGGAAGTGGTTTCCATCGCCACGCCCAACTTCACCCACTACGAGATCACCAAGGCGTGCCTTGAGGCTGGCCTTCATGTGATCTGTGAAAAGCCGCTGTTCTTCACCGTGGCCGAATGCGACGAAATTGCCAAGCTGGCGGAAGAGAAGGGGCTGATCGTCGGCGTGACCTATGGTTTCTCCGGTCATCCGCTGCTTCATCAGATGGCGGCGATGGTCAAGAAGGGGATCCTCGGCGACATCCGCATCGTCGACATGCAGTATACGCACGGCTTCAGCTCCGGCGACGATGCCAATGCATCCGACGCGCAGAAGTGGCGCACCAATCCGGCAACATCGGGTCCGACCTTCGTTCTCGGCGATATCGGAACGCATATCTACTACATGTCGCAGATCGTGCTGCCGCATATGAAGATCGAAAAACTCCTCTGCGACCGCCAGTCGTTCATCAGATCGCGTGCGCCGCTTGAGGACAATGCCTATGTGCTGTCGCACTACGACAATGGTGCGGTCGGCCGTCTCTGGGTGTCGTCGGTCAATGCCGGTTCCATGGCCAGCCAGAGGTTCCGTTTCGTCGGATCCAAGGCCTCGGTCGAATGGACCGACACCCAACCCAACGAGCTGATCTACGAGGTGCAGGGACAGCCGCCGCAGGTGCTTCACCACGGGATGCCGTACCTTGAAGACGAGAGCCTGCGCTATGAGCGCATGGGCGCCCTGCACACAGAAGGTCTCGGCGACAGCTGGTCGAACATCTATCTCTGGATCGCGCAGGCCATCGACGCGAAGAAGCGCGGCGACGGCGCCTTCCTGAGGGATCATCACTATCCGGGCATCAAGGCGGGCACCGACGGCGTGCGCTGGCTGGAAAACTGCGTGCGATCCGCAGACGCAGGCTCCGTCTGGGTCCGCTTCGAATAACCCGGGAGAGGCGCGCCGGTTTCCTCCTACTCCCCCGGCGCGCCTCGATACCTCTTTTCAGGAAAGATGAACCGATGAGACTTTCAATCTGCACCGACGTGATGGGAAATCTGTCCTTCACGGACATGCTGGACAAATGCGTGGAACTTGGCGTCGAAGGCGTTGAAATGACCGGTGGTGGTTGGTCCGGCGCTCCGCATTTCCGCGCTGACGAACTTCTTGCGGACAAGGGCATTCTCAGGACTAAGCTTAGGGAAATCGAGGCTCGTGGCCTGGAGATCGCCGCCCTGAACTGCTCGGCCAATCCGCTTGATCCAGGCGACATGGGCAAGCGTCACCGCAAGGAAATGGAAGAGACCTTTCGTCTTGCCGGCGAGATCGGGGTGAAGAAAATCGTCACCATGTCCGGTCTGCCGGAGGCAGCACCCGGCGACATGGTGCCCAACTGGCTCGTCTACACCAAAAGCTGGCCCAACGAGATGCCGGAGCGCGACCGCTACCAGTGGGAGGAGCGCGCCTTCCCATTGTGGCATGATCTCGTGAGGCTTGCGGATGAAACGGGCGTCGAGAAAATCGCGCTCGAAAACTTCTCGGCGATGCTGGTGCGGAATCCCGAAACTCTGTTCCGCCTGCGCAACGAGGTCGGCCCGAAGGTGGGCATGAACCTCGATCCATCGCACCTGATGTGGATGGGCGCTGATCCGATCGCATCGGCGCGTGCACTCGGGAGTGCGATCCATCATTGCCACGGCAAGGACACGCGCATCGAACGCGGGCTCGCCGACGTCAACGGCCTGCTGGAACTGAAAGACGTGACCGATGTGGCAAACCGCACATGGAATTATGTCGCCGTCGGCGCCGGCCATGATCTGCAATGGTGGAAGGAGTTCTTCTCGGTCGTGCGGATGGTCGGCTACAACGACTGGGTCAGCCTCGAGATGGAAGATTTCACCATGTCCACGGAGGCCGGTATCCAGTCATCCATCAATGCGCTGAAAGCGACGATCAGCCGCTGAAAGATCTTGGCGCGGGCAGGCTATTGCCCGCGCTTGCCCGGCATACCCCGCGCCGGCAGCGCGGGGTAGTTCTCATGGAGTGTCAAGAAATGCCCAGTGAACGCACTCACGACATGATCAAGCCGCCGTCGACGTTGATCGTCTGGCCGGTGATATAAGCGGCATCGTCGCTGGCGAGGAAGGTCACGAGCCCGGCGACATCTTCGCCGGAGCCGGCCCGTTTCATCGGTATGCCGTCAACCCATTCCTTTATGAGCTCGCCGGGACCGTAGTTGCCGAGCAGCTTGCCCCAGGCCTGATCGTTGTAAGCCCACATATCGGTCTCGATGATCCCGGGGCAGAAGGCATTGACGGTGATGTTCTCGACCGCGACTTCCTTGGCCAGGCTTTGGGTGATCCCGACGACCCCCATCTTCGAGGCTGCATAGTGAGGCGTGTAGATGAAGCCGTCTCGCGCCTGACCTGATGCGGTGTTGATGATGCGGCCGCCACGGCGATGCTTGCGCATGCGCGCGATCGCCTCCTGCGCGCATAGGAACACGCCCTTTGTGTTCACCGCCATCACCTTGTCCCAGTCCGCTTCGGCCAGGTTCTCGACGCGCGATATCGTGATGACGCCGGCATTCTGGATGGAGACATCGACGGAGCCGAATTCACGTTCTGCGGTGTCAAAGAGAGCGATGACGCTGGCTTTGTCCGTGACGTCGCCGACGAAGGAGGCCGCGCGCCCGCCATAGCTTCTGATGTCATCCGCAACAGAATGGACAGTCTCTTCATTCGCCGAGACAAGCACATTCGCGCCTTCGCGCGCGAACCGTTTTGCGATGGCCGCACCGATCCCCCGGCTCGCGCCGGTGACGACGACCGCCTTATTTTCGAAGCGATGCATGGAAACTCCTCCCTTTCATTGTCCGCATGATCCCGTCGGCGGCCGCTTTTCGCTTACGATCCGGACGCGGCGGACAGGATTGATATGAAGTCTGATGCCTTGAGCGACGCGCCGCCGACAAGTGCGCCATCGACTCCCGGAATTGAGAAGATCGGGCGAGCATTAGCCGGCTTCACCGAGCCGCCATAGAGCAAACGGATGTCATTCGCCTCGGATCCAAATCTTCTGGAAAGCGCTGCGCGCAAGGCGGCGTGAACCTCGGCGATCTCTTCTTCCGTGGGTACTCGCCCGGTTCCGATTGCCCACACGGGTTCATAGGCAATGGTCGTGTTTGTCGCACTTGCCCCATCGGGAAGTGAGGACTGAAGCTGTTCTTCGACGACAGCCAATGTGGCGCCGCTGGCCCTCTCGCTCTCGGTTTCACCCACGCAGATGATGGCGTTAAGCCCGGCGCGATAGGCAGCCGATGCCTTTGCAGCAACCATTGCGCTGGTCTCGCCGTGGTCCGCCCGGCGCTCGGAATGACCGAGGATCACATATGTTGCGCCGATATCGGCGAGCATCTGGGCCGAAACGTCACCCGTATGCGCGCCGGAGGAATTGGGGTGGCAATCCTGCCCGCCAATACGCAGTTTGTTTCCCTTGGAGATGGCCGCCGCCCTGTCGATCAGTGTAGCGGGCGGGCAAACGACAGCTTCGGCGGCGGCACCCTCGGCTGCCGCCGCGATTGCCGTGATCTCGGACAGATCCGAGACCAATCCATTCATCTTCCAGTTTCCAGCGATCAATTTGCGGGGCATCACGATCACCAGGCGCAGAATCCGCCGTCAACCAACAGGTCGACGCCGGTTACGAAGCTTGCGGCATCCGAGAGCAGAAACACGGCAGGGCCGACCATCTCGTCGACGGCTGCCATGCGCTGCATCGGGGTCTGCTCTTCGAAAAGCTTCGTCTGGTGGATCATCTCCGGTCGGGTGTTCATCGGTGTGGCCGTATAGCCGGGCGAAATCGTATTGACGCGGATGCCGCGTCCGACCCACTCCATCGCCATGGATTTCGACATGTGGATCACGCCCGCCTTGGAGGCGTTATAGTGGCACTGGTTAAGGCCGCGATTGACGATGACGCCGGACATGGAGGCGATGTTGACGATGGAACCCTTGCCATGTTTGAGCATGGAGCGGGCTTCCGCCTGGCAGGAGAGGAACACACCCTTGAGGTTGATGTCCATCAGGGTCTGGTACTGGTCTTCTTCCATCTCCTCCGCAGGATTGGCATTCGCAATGCCGGCCGCATTCACCGCCAGCGACAAATGGCCAAGTTCGGCTTCCGTCCGCTCGACCGCCTCGGCAAGCGATGCCTTGTTCGTCACATCAGCCGCGATCTGGATCGACCGGCGCCCGGCCTGACGGATAAATCCTGCCGTCGTGGCCAGGCCGTCATCGTCCCTGCGATCGAGGAGAGCGACGTCTGCGCCGCATTGTGCAAGACCGATCGCGATGCGTTGTCCGATACCGCTGCCGGCACCTGTGACAAAGGCAATCTGCCCGGCGAGATCGAAAAGCTTCGGCGCATTCAGAGTGATGTCAGGCATCGCTCTTCCTTTCTTCATTCGTTTTAGATTGTAGCCAATTCCATAATGGAGACGTCGTTCGCCTGGTCGCGATCCAGAATGCCCGCCTGTTTGCCTTGCGCAAGCACGAGAATCCGGTTCGAAACGCCAAGCACTTCCTCAAGATCGGAGCTGACGACGATGACGGCGACGCCGCGTTTTGCCAGACCCACGATGATGTCGTAGATGCCGGCGCGCGCGCCAACGTCGATGCCGCGCGTCGGCTCGTCGAGAACGACGACCTTGGGGTCGCGCATCAGCCATTTGGCGATCACGATTTTCTGCTGGTTTCCGCCGGAAAGGTCCGATGCCAGCTGCTCGCCGCGCCCCTTGATCCCGAAGGTCGAGATGGCTTTCCTCGCAAAGTCACGCTTCATCGAAGGCGTGATCCACCGGCGGCCGAACCGGTCCAGGTTGGCGTAGACAAGATTTTCGCCGATCCGATGGCTGACGACGAGGCCCTGGAGCTTCCGATCCTCCGGCACCATCACGATGCCCCTTGCGATCGCGTCGGCCGGGCTGCGCAGCGCCAGCTGTTCTCCATTGAGATGAATCACGCCTGCCTTCAGCGCATCGGCGCCGGAAATCGCGCGCACCAATTCTGTTCGACCGGCGCCGACAAGCCCTGCTATCCCGAAAATCTCACCGGCCCGAACCTCGAAGCTCACATCCCTGAACGAGCCGTCAACGGCGGTCAGGCCCTCGACCTTGAGGACCGGCCGCTCCTGTGGAGCCGGCAAGGCGGGGAACAGTCTGTCGAGCGACCGCCCGACCATGCTTTCGACGATGGTGCGAACCGGTGTTGCGCTATCGGCGAATTCCTGGACCCGCTCGCCGTCGCGCAGTACGACGATGCGATCCGTGATCCGTTTGATTTCGTCCATTCGGTGCGAGATGTAGATGATCCCGACCCCTTCGGAGCGCAGCTTGCGAACCTGTTGAAAGAGAGCCTCGGTTTCCGCGCCGCCGAGCGCGGCTGTGGGTTCATCGAGGATCAGCAGTTTTGCATCCAGCGCCAGGGCCTTTGCAATTTCGATCAGCTGTTGATTTGCCGTCGAAAGGCCCGCGACTTTCCTCGTGGCGGGAATGTGCAGGTTCAAGCGCGACAGTTGCTCCTGCGCGCGCTTGACCATCTGCGCACGATCCACGATCCCGTTCTTCATCGGCCAACGACCGATGAAGACGTTCTCGGCAATCGTCAGTTCCGGTAGGAGCTGAAGCTCCTGATGGATCAGCACGACGCCCTTGTCGATCGCTTCGCGGGGGGAGGCAGGGGCGTAAGGCTGCCCCTGCCATGTCATTGTGCCCTCAGAAGGAGTGCGTGATCCGGCGATGATGCCCGACAAGGTCGACTTGCCGGCGCCGTTTTCACCGAGGAGGGCGACAACCTCTCCGGGGTAAACGTCGAGGCTGACGCTCTTGAGGACCTCAAGCGGGCCATAGCGCTTCGAGATGCCCCGAAGAGAGAGAACCGGTTCCGTCATATCACCACTCCCGAGCCTGAATTTATGGATGGTTGGCGATAAAGCTTTCCACGTTTTCTTTCGTGGTGAGCGTCGCATCCATCAGCTGAACAGGCGGCACCTTCTCGCCACCAACGATCTTGACGGCCATATCCACGGCCGCGCGACCCATCTTCTGCGTCTGCTGTGTCGCGGTGACGTCGAAAACGCTGTTCTTGAGGGCTTCAAGAGCGGCGGTGTCACCGTCAAAGCCACCAACGACGACCTTCTGCGACGGGTTGCCGACCTTGATGGCCTGCGCCGCGCCCAATGCCAGACCGTCTGCCTGGGCAAACACGATGGAAACATCAGGATGTGCCTGGAGCATGTTCTGCATGATCTGGAAGCCCTCATCCTGGCTCCACATGTTGGACCACTGCTCTGCAACGATCTTCACACCCGGGTTTGCCTTGACGGCGTCCATGCAGCCCTTGGTGCGATCGACTTCCGGGGTCGTACCCTTTTGGCCGTGGATGATCACCATGTTGCCCTTGCCGCCGGCCTTTTCGATGATGTGCTTGCACACGGCATTGGCCGAGGCGACGGAGTCGGTCGCCAGGAAGGTGTCGCCCGGAGCGCCATCGGCGTTGCGGTCCACATTGATGACCGGAACGTCTGCCTGGTGTGCGAGTTTCACGGGAATGGTCGCTGCCGCGGCGCCCGCCGGGATGTAGATCAGCGCATCGATGTTCTGGGTGAGAAGATCCTGGATCTGGTTCACCTGCGTCGGGCCATCGCCCTTCGCATCGACCGTCACCACCGTGATGCCACGGGTCTTGGCCTCGGCTTCAACGGCCTGCTTGATCTGGTTGAAGAAGTTTGCCTGAAGGTTGGCGACCGCGAGGCCGAGCTTCTTGACTTCCTTGGCCTGCACCGATCCGAATGAAAGGGCGAGGGCGGCAGCTGTCGTCAGTAGAATGCGGGAAAGTTTCATCAGTTCCTCCTTGGGTTTGACCTTGCCCCTGGGTGTTTCCTCCGCCCCTGGGCTTTTGATCCTCTCCAATCGCCAGGAGAGGAATTCTCGAATGCGCGGCCCAATTGGCCGCTTACATCATCTCTTCTTGCGGCGGAGCGTTTCAGCGCCGACGGCGAGCACGATGACCACGCCGATAATGACCTGCTGCAGGAAGGGGGAGACATTCAGCAAATTGAGACCGTTGCGCAGCACGCCGATGATGAGCACACCGATCAAGGTGCCGCCGATGCCTCCGGCTCCGCCCGAAAGCGAGGTGCCGCCGATCACAACTGCCGCGATGGTGTCGAGCTCATAGCCGAAGCCGCTGGAGGGCTGGACGGCATCGAGGCGAGCGGCAAGGACAATCCCCGCCAGGCCGGCAAGTATTGCGCAAACGACGTAAACGCCGATCGTCACGAGCGCGACATTGATGCCGGCGAGGCGGGCAACCTCCGGGCTTCCGCCGACGGCGTAGAGCATGCGGCCTTCCGAGCGAAACTGCAGGAAAAGCCAGGCGACGAGGACGATGGCGAGCATCACGAAGACCGTGGCCGTCAGCACACCGAAATGCCGGTCGATCGCCAGCATCGTGAACCAATCCGGGAAGCCGACGATCTGCTGGCCATCGGTAATCATATTGGCCACGCCACGCGCGACCGACATCATCGCAAGCGTTGCAATGAAGGCTGGAACGCGGAAACTCGTCACCATCACGCCGACAATCAGGCCGCTCAATGCTGAGGCAAGGAGTGCCAGGGGAACGGCGACCGCCATCGGCAGCCCGGCGACGTTTGCAACCCATCCCATGATCATCATCGACAAAGCGAGCACCGATCCAACCGACAGATCGATGCCTCCGATGAGAATGACGAAGGTCATTCCGACGGACATGATGCCGAGAACGGTAATCTGGTCGAGAATGTTCAATGCGTTCCGCGTCGAAAGAAACGTATCGGTCGCAACGCTTAGGAATGCGCAGAGTAGCAGCAGTCCAATCAGGGGGCCTGTCGCTCCGCCGAGCCATGCCAGCGAATTCCTGGACTGTTGAGCCGGCTCTTGAACACCGAGTGCGGACATTGTTCCTCCCACCCATTCGCTGAATGCGAGATTTAATCCTCGCAATAGAATAATTATTCACAAGTGTTGAAAAATGCACTACCGCCTCTTTCTGGTCGTGTCAATAGGCCTGTAGGTGCCGATCCCCGAGGTCGCGCAGGGTTATATTCAGAAATTGGCTTGACTAGAGCGCAGTTTATGCAAAAATATGTGATAGTGAATATTTATGCACAAAGGAAGCGTCATGCAGTGGAAGGAACTTGAGCGCATCGCGCGTCAGATACGTCTGCGCGATCTGGAAGCGGTATATGCGGCGGGCGCGGGTCATATTGGCGGGGAGATGTCGGCGATCGATATCCTCACCGCGCTCTATTTCCATGTGTTGAAGATCTATCCGGATAACGCGAAGCATCCTGGCCGGGACCGGTTCGTTCTCTCAAAGGGACACACCGCATGCGCCCTCTACATCACCCTGGCGAAGCGCGGTTTCTTCCCCGAGGACGAGATCTCGACCTTCCTGCAGCCGTACTCGCGTCTTAACGGACACCCGAATTGCAACAAGGTTCCCGGTGTCGAGACCAATACCGGTCCGCTTGGACATGGCCTTCCGGTCGCCATCGGTATCGCAAAAGCCGGCAAGCTTGCCTCTGCGGGCTACCACACCTACGTCATGACCGGCGATGGCGAGATGCAGGAAGGATCGAACTGGGAAGCGATCATGGCGGCGTCCCAGTTCGGGCTGGATAACCTGACGCTGATCATCGACCACAATCGGTTCCAGCAGGGTGCTGCCCTTGCCGATACCAACAATGTAGCGCCATTGCGGCCGAAGCTCGAAGCATTCGGCTGGGAGGTCAGTGAGATCAATGGCAATGAAATGGCGGAAATCGTTCCGGCACTTCAGCATCGGGGCGCCCGCCCGCATTGCATCGTCGCCCACACCAACAAGGGCCACGGCATTTCGTTCATGCAGGACCGGGTCGACTGGCATCACAAGGTGCCAAACAAGGAACAGTACGAACTCGCAGTCGCAGAACTGTCGGAGGCACTTTAATGGACGCGCCCATCTCAACTACCGCTTTGCACGACTGCCGCGATGCGTTCGCCGCGACCCTGGAAGCGCTGGCATCGGCCGATCAGACGATCGTCGCCGTCTGCAATGACTCGGTCGGCTCCTCGAAGCTTGGCGGCTTCAAGTCGAAGTTTCCGGAGCGCTTGATCAACGTCGGTATCGCAGAGCAGAACATGGTCGGCGTTAGCGCGGGACTTGCCAATGGCGGACGCATCCCCTTCGTCTGCGCCGCATCCTGCTTCCTGACCGGCCGCGCCCTGGAACAGATCAAGGCCGACATTTCCTACTCGAATGCCAACGTCAAGCTGATCGGTATTTCGTCAGGCATGGCTTACGGTGAACTCGGCCCCACGCATCATTCCATCGAGGACTTCGCCTGGACCCGCGTTCTGCCCAATTTGCCCGTTATCGCACCATGCGATCGGATAGAGACGGCCGCAGCAATCGAATGGGCCGCGAGCTATGCCGGCCCCTGCTTCCTTCGTCTGTCGCGTGTCGGCGTGCCGGATCTCCTTCCGGAGGGTCATAAGTTCGTGCCCGGCCGGGCAAACCTCCTTCGGGATGGTGGAGACGTGACGCTGATCGCCAATGGAACGCTGACGCATCGCATGTTGAAAGCGGCGGATATATTGGCAAGGCAGGGTGTCGACGCGCGCGTGCTCAATATGGCAACGGTGCGTCCCATCGATGAAGATGCGATTATCGCCGCCGCAAGGGAAACCGGCGCGATCGTAACCGCTGAAGAGCATTCGATCTACGGTGGTCTCGGATCGGCCGTCGCCGAGGTCGTGGTCGACAATGCGCCGGTGCCCATGAAGCGTCTGGGTGTCCCGGGCGTCTATGCGCCGACCGGCTCTGCCGAATTTCTGCTGGATGAGTTCGGTATGGCTCCGAGTGCCATCGCAGAGGCGACGCTTGCCCTGTTGAAGCGGAAGTGAGCAAGCGCTTCTAGCGGCTTTCGAAGCAGCGTTCATGCGCCGATATTGATGTGGAGAAGACTTTCATGCGCGCCATCCTGGCAATCGATCAGGGTACCACCAACTCCAAGGCCATTTTGGTATCGGAGACAGGCGAGCTGATCTCGCGTGGCGCTGCTCCGGTCGGCATCAGCTATCCTCAATCCGGCTGGGTCGAGCAGGATCCCAATCGGATCTGGCAGTCCGTCTGCGAGGCCGTGCGCCTCTGTATCGAAGCGGCGCCACAGGTCACGATCGAAGCCGTCGCGGTGTCTAACCAGCGGGAGTCGGTGACGATCTGGGACGGCGAAACCGGAGAGGCTCTCGGCCCCGTCGTCAGCTGGCAGTGCCGCCGGACGGCACCGGATTGTGCAAGGTTGATCGAGGGCGGTCATTCGCATCGGGTCGAGCAGATCACCGGTCTTCCCATCGACCCTATGTTTCCGGGCTCGAAGGTGAAGTGGCTGCTTGATCGTGCCCCGGCAGGCCGTTCGATCCGGGTCGGCACCGTGGACAGCTGGCTGATCCACCGCCTGTCCGGTGGCAGGCGGCATGCATGCGATGCCTCCAACGCCGCGCGAAGCCAGCTTTTCGACCTTAAGTCGCAGCAATGGAGCGACGAGCTTTGCGACTTGTTCGGCGTCGCCAAACCGGTATTGCCGGAGGTGCTGGACAGTTCCGGGGATTTCGGAACGACCGCTAATGTGCCTGGCGTGCGCGATGGCACACCAATCCGTGCGGCAATCGGCGACAGCCACGCTGCTCTTTTCGGACATGGAGCCTACAAGGTCGGCGATGGAAAGGTGACGTTCGGAACCGGATCATCCGTCATGACCACGCTGCCGGGTTTCATCGCCCCGAGCAACGGGATTACCACCACGGTCGCCTGGCGCATTGCCGGCAAACCGACCTACGCCTTCGAGGGAAACATCCTCGTCTCGGCTGCTAGCCTGCCATGGATGACGGATGTGCTCGGACTGCCGGATGTTGCCGCATTGATCGACCTGGCATCGACCGCAGAACCCGGCGGACCCGGCTTCGTGCCGGCATTCGTCGGCCTTGGCGCGCCTCATTGGAATTCCGATGCGCGTGCCCTGTTCTCTCAGATCGGCTTCAACACGACACGCGCGCAGATGGCCAGGGCCGTGACAGACTCGATCGCCTTTCAGGTTCATGATGTCTTTGCGGCGATGCAAGGCCAAAATGGCGGGACGATCGGTGCGCTTTATGTCGATGGCGGCCCCAGTAAGAATACGTTTCTGATGCAGTGCGTTGCGGACCTGTTGCAGCATTCGGTCATTCAATGCGAAGCCCCGGAGGCATCAGCCTTGGGAGCGGCCTATCTGGCTGGTCTGTCGCTCGGCATGTGGCCGGATCTGGAGGCTATTGCGCGTCTGCCGCGCAGCAATACGGTCATAAGACCGCAAGCGATTATTTCGTCGGAGAAACTTAATACGTGGAGCGATGCCATTGCCCGCTCGACGTTCGGCCCGCCGCCCGCTAATGGTGAATAAAAATTCACGGCTGGGGAAAATATGGGACGCATCAACGAACTTCGGCTGATTTCCCGCGTAGCGCAGATGTACCATATCGAGCATAAACGTCAGGCGGACATTGCGCAGCATCTGCGATTGTCGCAGGCAACCGTCTCGCGCATGCTCAAGCGCGCGGAAGCCGAAGATATCGTTCGAACCACAGTCATCCCACCTGCCGGCACCTATGCCGACATGGAAGGTGCCCTTCGCGAACGCTTCAATCTTCCCGAAGCCATCGTTGTGGAATGTTCGGAGGACCGCGATGGTGCGATCATGGAGCGGATCGGGGAAGCGGCCGCGCATCTTTTGGAAGTGACGCTGGCGCAGGGCGAAATCATCGGCGTTTCGAGCTGGAGCCAGACCATCTTCAAGATGGTGGAAAACATTCATCCCCAGAAGAGCGCTCAGGCGAAATACATCGTGCAAACGCTGGGTGGCATGGGCGATCCGTCGGTGCAGACCCACGCCACGCAGTTGACGACGAGATTGGCCCGGCTGACGGGTGGAGAGCCGAAGCTATTGACCGTACAGGGCGTGACAAGCTCACGGGAAGCGAAGCTTCTGATGATGGCGGATCCGTTCGTTCGCGAGACCATCGACCTTTTTGGCGCAATCAGCCTCGCCATCGTCGGGATCGGCGCCGTCGAGCCATCCGAGCTGCTGGCGCGCTCCGGAAATATCTTTTCGTCGCGCGAGCTGGCCGACCTGGCAGAGGCCGGTGCCGTCGGTGATATTTCGCTCCGGTTCTTCGATCTGAAGGGCAATACGGTAAAAACGCCGCTCGACGAACGCGTCATCGGGATTTCGCTGGAAGAGCTTGAGAAGGTCGATCGCGTCGTCGCGCTCGCAGGCGGAGAAAAGAAGACTGCCGCAATCGCGGGAGCGCTCCGCGTCGGTGTCATCGATACGCTGGTGACGGACAAGTTTACGGCTCAGCGTCTCATCGATTTGGATTAGCGCTGGTCGCTATTATCCTTTGAACTGAGCCACGCTCTCGCGTCAGGGCGCCAAATCCCTCAATCCGACAGCCTTTGTCATCGAGCCCCAATAGGTTCAGATTTGGAAATGGGTGAATGTGGAAACGATACCACATTCGTCTTGACTCGCCATATCCGTCGCTTAGTATCGATGTGGAAACGTTACCATATTGGGAGGAACTTCATGAAATCCGCGCGGCTCAACCGCCTTTTTGGCGTGTCCGGAAATTGCTTCGACGTCGCCATCGATCACGGCATGTTCAATGAGAGAACTTTCCTGTCCGGCATCGAGGACATGAAGACTGCCATCAAGGTGATCGCGGATGCAGCACCGGATGCCATCCAGCTTCCGCCGGGCACGGCGCCTCTGCTGCAGGCCATTCCGGGCAAGCAGCGTCCGGCGCTGGTGCTGCGCACGGATATTGCCAATATCTACGGCAATCCGCTGCCGTCGGCGTTGTTTTCCGAAATGATCGACAGGGCGGTGGAGCAGGGCGTGGCGCTGGATGCGGCCTGCGTCGTCGTCAATCTCCTGATGCTGCCGGACCAGCCCGAAGTCTATCGCGCCTGCGTGCGCAACGTGAACAGTCTCAAGCGTGAATGTGAGATCTACGGCATGCCGTTGATGGTCGAGCCGCTGGTCATGCAGGACAATTCCAAGGGTGCCTATATGGTCGACGGCGCGATCGACAAGATCCTGCCGCTGGTGCGTCAAGCGGCTGAACTCGGTGCCGACATAATCAAGGCCGACCCGTGCGACAATGTCGAGGAATATCATCGCGTCATCGAGATCGCGCAGGGGCTTCCGGTGCTGGTGCGTGGCGGCGGCCGCGTTTCGGATCAGGAAATCCTCAGCCGCACCAAGCAGTTGATGGAGCAAGGTGCGCGCGGCATCGTCTATGGCCGCAATGTCATCCAGCACAACAATCCTGGCGGTATGACGCGCGCCTTGATGGCGATCGTCCATGAAAACGCTACCGTCGAACAAGCTTCGCGGCATCTCGCCTGACGCACCTTTGGGAGGAGGAGACATGACAAAAGTATTCCGTTTCGGCGTTATCGGCTGCGGCTTGATGGGGCGCGAATTCGCCAGTGCGGCGGCGCGCTGGCTGCATCTGGCCGATGTGAAGGCGCGGCCGGAGATTGTCGCGGTCTGCGACACCAATGCGACGCTGCTCGACTGGTTCAGGGATCATGTGCCGAGCGTGCGGCAGTTTACCGCCGACTATAAGGAGCTTCTGGCCAATCCGGAGATCGACGCAATCTATTGCGCCGTGCCGCATGTGCTGCACCAGCAGCTCTATATCGACATCCTGAAGGCCGGAAAGCATCTGCTCGGCGAGAAGCCTTTCGGCATGGACGCTGCCCATAACCGCGAGATCATGACGGTTCTTGCCGGGCATCCCGAGCTTCTGGTCCGGTGCTCGTCGGAAATGCCGTTCTTCCCGGGTGCGCAGAAGGTCATCGCGCTCGCGGAGAGCGGTGAGATGGGGGATATCCTCGAGGTCGAGGCGGGCTTCCTGCATTCCTCGGATATTGACCGGCAAAAGCCGATCAACTGGAAGCGCATGGCCGAGATCAACGGCGACTATGGCTGCATGGGCGATCTCGGCATGCATGTCCTGCATGTACCTTTGCGTCTCGGCTGGCGCCCGACCACGCTGCATGCGCAACTGGTCAAAAAGGTCACCGAGCGTCCCGACGGCAAGGGCGGCATGCTGCCCTGCACCACCTGGGACAATGCCACGATCAGTAGCCGGGTACGCACGGCGGATCAGGATTTTCCCATGGTGCTGAAAACCTGGCGCATCGCGCCCGGCGAATCCAACACCTGGTACATTCGCATCCTTGGCATGAAGAAGAGCGCTTTCTTCGGCACCAAGTCGCCGCGCCAATGGCAGTGGATGGACTATAGTGGCGGCACGCAGGCATGGAGCACCGAGGATCTCGGCTATGGCTCGCTGTTTCCGGCGATCACCGGCAAGATTTTTGAGTTCGGCTTTGCCGATGCCATCCAGCAGATGTGGGCGGCCTTCGTCGACGAACTTGCTGGCGGGAATGCAAATGGTTTCGCCTGCGCGACGCCGGCCGAGGCACAGGCGCATCATGCTGTGCTGACGGCAGCGCTCAAATCCGGTCGCGAGGATGTCGTGGTGCCGGTTGAGTATGACGGAGCAGCGATCCGATGAAGCGCTCCGAGATCAATGCGGCCCTTCGGCAGGCAAGCGAAACCCTTGAACGCTGGCACTGGTCCTTGCCGGACTGGGGATATTGGACGACGGCGGATTTTGCCGCCAATCCACAGGCGGCAAGCTATCTGCGTGCCCATCAGTTGGGCTGGGACGTCACCGATTTCGGCTCGGGCCGGTTTGCCGAATGCGGCCTCGTGCTGCTCTGCCTGCGCAACGGCATCGTCGGGGTCGAGGGCGAGCGTACCTATGCCGAAAAACTGCTTTTCATCGAGGAAGGTCAGGTCACGCCGACGCATCGCCATGCGGCGAAGATGGAGGACATCATCAACCGTGCCGGCGGTGATCTCATCATCGAATTCGCCGCGACCGACGCGGCTGGCAATGTAACGAAGGATGACGTGACCGTTCCGGTCGACGGGCTGCCGTTTAGGCTCGCCGCATGGGAACCGCTGGTTCTGTCCCCCGGTCAGAGCGTGACGATCCATACCGGGCTTTACCATCGCTTCTACGGAAGGAAGGGCGGCGGCCCGGTTCTCGTTGGCGAGGTCAGTCAGGTCAATGACGACAACAACGACAACTTCTTTCTGGAGCCGATCGGGCGCTTTGCCGCCATCGAGGAGGACGAACCGCCTCTCAGACCCCTCTGGAACGAGGCAGGTGGCTGATGCGGACCGGGGAGGAGGGTCGCGGCAGCGAAAAGCAGAAGACGGGCGGCATCGTTTGCGCCGGCAATTTCATTGTCGATCGCGTCCATACCCTGTCCTATTGGCCCGAACAGGGTAATCTCGCCCATATCCTGCACCAGGATCTGGGCGTGGGCGGCGGGGCGGCCAATGTCGTCACCGATCTTGCCTCGCTCGGCTTTCCCGGAAAGCTGGCGGCAGCGGGATGCATTGGTGCGGATATTGACGGGGAGATCGTCAAGTCGCGCCTGGTCGCTGCTGGTATCAATGTCGACGGGTTGACCGTGCTTGCCGACCGTGCGACGGCGCATACGCATGTCATGAACGTGCCGGGCCAGAACCGCACCTTTTTCTATCATGGCGGCGCCAATGATGCGGTCACGGATGGGCTCGTCTCCCCGGCCACCTTTGCGAATGCCGGCTACAGGCTGTTCTATCTCGGTTATCTGATGCTGTTGCCCGGTCTCGACCGGCTTGATGCAGATGGCCGTTCGGGAGCGTCGCGTCTGCTGGAGGCCGCGCAGGGCGCGGGTTTGACGACCTGCGTGGATTTCGTATCAAGCGAAGACACGGAATTCGCGGCCAAGGTCGGCGCTGCGCTGCCATATTGCGATTTCCTTGTTATCAACGAGATGGAAGCGGGCCGAGCGACGGGCGTTACCGTTCGCGACGCGAAGGGAGACCTGATCGAGGCCGAGCTTCTGACAGCGGGCGAACGCCTGCTTGCAGCGGGCGTCGCCAAAGGGGCGGTCATCCATGCCCCGGAGATCTGCTTCTGGTTTGCGCCCGGCGCGTTGCCCGTCGTCATACGTTCGCGGCCCGTCGACCCGAGCGACATCGTCAGCACAGTCGGTGCCGGCGATGCCTTTTGCGCCGCCGTCCTTTACGGTCTGCATGAGAACTGGCCGGTCGAGCGCATATGCGTCGTCGCTCATGGCGCGGCCGCGCGTTGCTTAGGCGGCGCGACAGCCACCGACGGCATCCCCGACATGGCGGTCCTTTTGGAGGATACGAAGGAGACGACTCCGGTATCCGGTTAGCCCGTCGGGGTCCCCTTGGGAGAAGGCGGTTCCGGTCATGATCCAAGCAAGTGGAGGAGTAGACATGAAGCTATACGGAAAGGTGGCATTGGTCACGGGAGGCGCAAGCGGTATCGGCAAGGCAGTCTGCGAGCGCTTCGCGGCCGAAGGCGCCAGGGTTACCGTGGCGGATCTGGATGGCGAACGATGCCGAGGGGTCGCGGAGGCGATCGGCTCCGGTGCCTGGGGTGTGGCGCTCGACGTGACCAGCCAGGACAGCATCGATGCCGCCGTGGACTTCTCGATAAAGGCCGCCGGCCAGATCGACATCCTGGTCAAC
Organism: Rhizobium rhizogenes NBRC 13257; assembly: GCF_000696095.1. GTDB lineage: Bacteria > Pseudomonadota > Alphaproteobacteria > Rhizobiales > Rhizobiaceae > Rhizobium > Rhizobium rhizogenes. The sequence goes on from NZ_BAYX01000006.1 coordinate 310,102, forward strand.
GCAGCCGGCATTTACGAGGTGCAATCCATTCTGGAGATATCGCGCGAGCGTACCGCCAAGGTCTTTGCGGTCAATGTCGAAGGCCTGATTTTCATGACGCAGGCGGTTGCCCGGCATATGGTGGAGCGCGGTCAGGGCGGGCGTATCATCAACTTCTCGTCTCAGGCTGGCCGTCGTGGCGAGGGACCGGCCGTGGCCTATTGCGCTTCCAAGGCGGCCGTCATCAGCATCACCCAAAGCTGCGCTCTGGAATTGATCCGGTACGGGATCAACGTGAATGCCATCGCTCCAGGTGTTGTCGACACGCCGATGTGGGATGTCGTCGATGCGAAACTCGGTAGCAGGGAGGGTTTGCAGCCGGGCGACGTGAAGCGCCGTGTGGCCGCCGCTGTTCCAGCCGGACGATTTGGTATGGCCGATGAGCAGGCTGCCATGGCTGCCTTCCTGGCCGGGCCGGATGCGGCATACATCGTCGCGCAGTGCTACAATGTCGATGGCGGCAACGTCATGAGCTGATCATTCTGCAATGCGGGTTCATCAGCGAGGAGGAGGAGAAAAATGAAAGCTGTCCGTTTGGAATCGATCGGGTTCATGACCATGCGCAGCGTCGAGAAACCGGTTGCCGGGCGGGGCGAACTGCTTGTTCGCGTCCTTGCAGCCGGCATCTGCGGTTCCGATCGTCACATGTACAAGGGGGAGTATCCGACTGCGATCCCGGTGACGATGGGTCATGAATTCAGTGGCATCGTGGAAGAGATAGGAGATGACGTCATAGGCTTTGCCGGCGGCGAGCTTGTCACCGTCGACCCCAACATCGCCTGCGGCCGCTGTCATGCCTGCACGCGTGGACGGCCGAACCTGTGCGAGGGTTTGACTGCAATCGGCGTGACACGGGATGGCGGGTTTGCCGAGTATGTGGCGGTGCCGCACCGGCAGGCATTCACGCTGCCCGCCGATCTCGATCCCGTGCATGGCGCTTTCTGCGAGCCGCTCGCCTGCTGCCTTCATGCCATCGACAAGGCCGAGATCCGTGCGGGCGACAGTGTCGTGATCCTGGGAGGGGGCGTGATCGGCCTACTCATGGTGCAATTGGCGCGTTTGGCCGGGGCGAGCGAGGTGATCCTGATCACGCGGCAGCTCTCAAGACGCCAGACCGCACTGCATCTTGGAGCGTCGCATGCCTTCGACCCGACAGCTTCGGACGCGGTTGCCGCTGTTCGAGATGTCACCCAAGGCGGCGCGGATGTCGTCATAGAGTGCGCCGGCGTTCCCGAAACCATGCAGACTGGCCTGAGGATGGCGCGGCGCGGCGGCATCTTCGTGCTTTTCGGAGTGACGCCCGCAGGCGTCGAGGTGCCCGTCCTGCCGTTCGACCTGCTCGTCAACGAGGTCGACATAAGGCCGGCCTATCTCAATCCGTTCACCCATTCGCGTGCTGCGGCCATGGTCGCGATCGGGGTGTTGGAGCTGGATATGCTGGTGACCAGAACCATCGGTCTCGAAGACGTCGCCGGCGTGGTGGGCGGCGCGCCATTGCCAGGCGAGATCAAGGTCATCGTCCGACCCTAGAACATGCCATGGACCCGGCCCGGCTTAGCTGCGGACAGGGCCGGTGGAGTCGCGCTGGATCAGGGTGACCGGCACTTTCACGACGGTGGCCTGGCGTGGCTCATGCCCCATCTGGTGTTCCGCGATCAGCGCCTCCAGCCGCTGTGCCGCCCGTTGCCCGACATCGCGGATCGGCTGCGCGACCGTCGTTAGCCGGGGAAAGACATAGGCTGCCTCGGGCAAGTCGTCGAAACCGATCACCGAATAATCGCCCGGAACGGAAAAACCGCGATCGAGGACGGCATGGATTGCCGCGATCGCTGAGATATCGCTCGTGCCGATGATAGCCGTGATCTCGGGTCGTGCCGCCAGCAGATCCCGCGCCAGCGGGTAGGTTGCGGCAAAGCTGTGTTCCTCGGCCATGGTCACGGCGGCGGGCGTGATCCCGTTTCTCGCCATTTCCGCCGTAATGCCTCGGAGGCGAAGCTGGACAGGCTGGCTATGGGCCGGTGCGCCGACGATGGCGATCGACCGATGGCCGAGACCGATCAGGTGGCGCGCCATCAGCGCCCCGCCTTCCTCGTGATCGGCCATGACCGCTTCGTCGGCGATGCCGTTCAGCTCGCGGTCGATGGCGATAATCGGAATACGAGCGTCCCGCAGCACTTCGAAATGCTCGGCTCTGCCGAAGGCGCTTGCCACGATCACGCCATCGACGCGCTGGGCGAGCAGCATCGAAATATAGCGCGCCTCGTGGTCGATGTTTTCGGCCGTGCTGCAGATCAGCGTCTGATAGCCGCGCTGGAACAATTCCTGTTCGATGGCATGGGCCAGGATACCGAAGAAAGGCACGTCAATTGACGGCAGCATCAGTCCGATCATCCGGCTTTGCGCGCCGCGCAGCATGCGCGCGTCCTTGCTGGGCGTGTATTTCAGCGTTCGAATGGCCGCCTCTACCCTGTCCCTGAGATCGGGCGAGGTATAGCCGCTATTGTTCAGCACGCGTGAGACCGAAGAGACCGATGTTCCTGCAAGCTTGGCGATATGTCTGATGTTGGTCGTCACTTGCTCGCATTTCTCTGTCTGGTGGCCGAACATTCATGAGGCGCGCCGCAGACGTTCACCTTCATGTTGGCACCTTCATGTTGGCAATGTGATACTCGCAGCGAAGATGGCAAGCAATCTCGGCGCCATGCCGACCTTTCCGATAGTGATTGCCTTTGTACGTCGGCCATGACCTATGGCCGATCGCAGCGACGGCGATCGATCAGGCCGTCAACATTGCGGCATTAATGTCACCGTCGGGTTCGACGAGCGAGCGTTGAAATTCGGCACGCAGGAATGTCGCAAGCTGCCTCACGGGCAGGCGAGGCTGCTGCGGTAGAACCATTGCCAGCCGCAAAGTCGGAAGTTCCGGCATGCCATCCTCCGGTCCGAGCTTTCGCCAACTGGCCGGGACCGCCGACTCCGGAAGCACCGTCAGCAAATCTCCGGAATGAACAGCCAGCTGAATGCCGGCAATGTCGGAGGACGAATAGACGATCCGCCACCGGCGGTCTGCTCGATCCAGCGCCGACAGTACCTGCGGTCGGGCACGGCAACCTTCCGGAAACAGCGCGAGCTGAATGCAGTTCTCGCGTTCCGGATAACGGTCGGCCGCTGCACACCAGACCTGTTTTTCCAGCCGAATGATCTCCCCCTTCGGCTCCACGGCATTCTGCGTGATGATGGCGATGTCCAGCTCGCGGCTTTCGACCATATATTCAAGACGGTGTGAGAAATCATATTGAAGGTCGAGACTGACCTTTGGATATTGCGGCACGAAGCGCTGCATCAAAGCGGTGCCGAACAGCGTCAGATAGTCGTCCGGCATGCCGAGCCGAACCCGGCTTTCGTTCCGGCCCTCGAGCAGGGTGGCCAAAGCCTCGTCTTCGATCGCGCGTATCCTGCGCGCATATCCCAACAGCCTTTCCCCGATCGGCGTAAGCGTGACGCGGCGATGGCCGCGATCGAACAGACGCAGATCGAGGCGCTCCTCCCACTTGCCGATGGCCATGCTGACGGCCGCCTGCGTGCGGCCCAGTCTCTCGGCCGCCGCCGTGAAGCTTCCGGTTTCGGCCACCGCCACAAAGCTGGCCAGAGCATCGCTATCGAGGTTGCGCATGTGTCATACTCCTGTCGCCAGGCATTCATCCCAGGCTGTAGATCTATTTCCCCATCCTGTTCAAGTAACCATCCGGGGCTGGCGGCAGCAATGCCTGCCGTATGCGGAGAGCCCTGAGCTTGCGGGCATGTATCAGCGGCGCTTATGCGAGAATAACAAATCTGTCATTTTCAACACCGCTCCGCCGATTATCTTGATGCTGCGTCAACACAACAAGAACGTAAAGGGGAATTCATGTTTCGTCGTATGGAACGCAATCGTTTTGTCACAATAATGGCCGGCGGCGTTATTTGCCTGTCGAGCCTCTGGGCCAATACGGCGGATGCCGAGACTACCTTGAGGCTGGCCCACGCTTCCGCGCCCGAAAGTCTCATCAATCAGGCCGTCCAGAAATTCGCGGATGAAGTGAGCGAGATTTCGAAGGGGTCGGTCAAGGTACAGATATTTCCGAATGCACAATTGGGCGATGAAGGCCCGATCGCCGACGGCGTGGGTGCAGGGGCAATCGACATCGGCCTCGGTGGCGCGGTGGATGCCATCGATCCGCGCCTCAACGTGCTGTCGCTGCCGTTCCTCTTCAAAGACGCGGACAATGTGCACAAGTTTCTCGATAGCGACGAAGGTCAGAAGGTCCAGCACCTTGGGGAAGACCGCGGCTATCTGATGCTCGGCGTCCTGGATTCCGGCTTCCGCCAGTTTGCGACGAACAAGGCCATCGAAACGCCTGCCGATCTGGCCGGCGTCAAGATCCGCACACCTCCCAATCCGGTGATCCTTGCAACGATGAAGCAGCTCGGTGCGCTCGCGGAATCGATCCCCTTCGGCCAGGTCTACACCGCCCTGCAGTCGCATGTGGTGGCGGCCGTCGAGCCTGAGATGCGCGACTATTACGACTCCAAATGGTATGAGGTGGCCAAGAACCTCTCGATATCGAACTACATCTGGACCGCCAATTGGTGGTATATGAACAAGGACAAGTTCGAGTCCCTGAGCCCTGAGGAGCAGGCAGCGGTCAAGAAGTCGGCGCTCGACACCGTGGTCTGGTATCGGGGCGAATTGTCGAAGACATATGCCGATACCCAGAAGAAGCTCGAGGATAAGGGCGTCAAGGTGACCACCGTCAACACGGCACCGTTCGTCGCGCTGGTTGCGCCGGTATACGCCCAGTTTTCGACAGAGTGGGGCGCCGATCTGGTTTCCGCCGTGAAACAAGCCGCCGCTTCCAACTGAGGTAATCCCAATGAATCAAGGTCTTGTGAACCCCTCGCCCGATGGGCGAGGGTGGCTGACGCGCATTTTTGAATTCGTCGGGGTGATTGCCTTCGTCGTCATGTTTGGCTCGACGCTTCTGGGTGTTATCGCACGCTATTTCGAATTCGGCGGGGTCGAGTGGTCCTTCGAGGTCGCCGGCATCGCCTTCATCTGGATAACCTTCATCGGCGTCATCAATGCGGAGATACGCGGCGAGAATGTCGCGTTCGAGGCTTTGAAGCATAGCGCGCCGCCGCGGCTCCGGGCCGTATTCGAGACCATCTCCACCCTGGTTCTGCTCGCGATGGGAGTTGCCTTCCTCATCAGCGGCTGGGCCGTGTGGCAGCGGTCCTGGATGGTCCCGACCTCGGTGCTGCGTCTTCCAACCGGCGTGATAACCGCGACGGTTCTGATCCTCGGACTGTCTGCGGTCTGCATCGCGATTTCGCGTCTTCCAAAGGTCATCCAGCCGCTTGTCTCCAAACATGAAAAGGAGCGGGCGCTATGACCATCGCGGTTCTCATTCTCAGCTTTTCGTTTCTTCTCCTCATTGGCGTGCCGATCGCCTGGTGCATGGGTGTCGCCAGCCTTCTGACGATCTATGTGGGTCATCTCGGTCTGCCCTTCGCCTGGTTTGCGCAGCAAACCGTCCGTGGCGCGGATGCCATCACGCTGGCGGCCATTCCGCTATTCCTGTTTGCCGGCGAACTGATGAACCGTGGCGGCCTGACTGCCCGCATCATGCGGGTCGCCGAACACGTCTTCGGTCGCATCACCGGCGGTCTCGGATTGGTCAATGTCGCCACGGCCCTGGTTTACGGCGGGATCAGCGGATCCGCCACCGCCGATACCGGCGCGGTCGGATCGATCATGATCCCGGCAATGGCGGAGCGCGGCTATCCCAAGGCCTTTGCGGCAGCGGTCACAGCTGCGTCGGGAACGCTCGGCATCATCGGGCCGCAGAGCGTCATCCTGATCCTCTATGGTGTGCTGACAGGAACGTCGATCGGCGGCCTGCTCGTCGCCGCCTTGATCCCTGGCCTCTTCATTGCGGCCACCTTCATGATCACCTCCTATGTCGTGGCACGGCGACACAACTTCCCGCGCAATGAGACGCCCGCCAGCTGGAGCGAAATCGGAAAGGATGCTCTGGGAGCCCTGCCCGCGCTCCTGATGCCGGCGCTGGTTCTCGGATCGATCATCGGCGGCATCGCCACGGCAACGGAGGCATCGGCGCTTGCTGTCGTCTATTCGTTCCTCGTCGGCATTCTGGTCTATCGCGAACTGCCGTTGCGTTCGCTATATTCCGCAGCCTCCGCGGCGGTGGCGACAACGGGTGTGATCATGATGATCATGGCGCTTGCAACGCCGTTCGGATGGATCCTGACCGTCGAACAGGTTCCGGCAAACGCCGCCGCCTGGATCACGGGCCTGCACACGACACCGCTCGTCACCATCATTCTGGTTCTGGTTCTGTTGAAGGTGGTCGGTTTCTGGCTGGATCTGGGGCCTGCCCTCATCATCCTCGCCCCGATCCTCGTTCCGATCGCACTCGCCGCCGGGCTTACGCCCTATCAGACCGGGATCGTGTTCACGATGACCTTGGGTATCGGGCTGTTCACGCCGCCGATCGGCACCAACATCTTCGTGGTCTGCAATGTCGCAAAGATCGACATGTGGTCCGTCTCGGTGTGGCTCGTTCCCTACTGGATCGCCAGCGTCGTCTGCGTCGCAGCCCTCGTTGCCTTCCCGTCACTGACCGAGTGGCTTCCCCATCTGTTTGGAGTTTAAATAATGCAACACCTGGTTTGCGGGATATCCAGCGGCGGCAGAGCCGTGCCCGATCTCGACGGCAGGCGGTTTCTCGTTGCCAACGCCCAAGGCCCCTATGTATGGGATGATCTTGGCAGAAGATATGTCGATACGGCACTCGGTTTCGGGGCCACGTTCCTTGGGCACACCGATCCGGTCGTGACGGACGCCATTCGCAAAGCACTGGAAAAAGGCTCGATGCCGGCCTATGCCCATGCGCTTGAGGAAGAGGCTGCGGCCAGCCTCGCCTCGCATACACAGGACCTCACCAAGGTGGTGTTCCTGAATTCGGGTAGCGAAGCTGTGCATCTGGCATGCCGCACGGCGCGGGCGCTGACCGGTCGCCACAAGATCGTCAAGATGGCGGCCGGCTATGATGGCTGGTTCGATGATGTGGCGTTCGGCAATGCAGGTTCGCCCGAAGCGAAGATGGCGATGAACAATCGGCCGTCGAAGGGCGACACCCTGCTCCTGCGCTTCAACGATCGTCAGGATGCTGAGCTGCTGTTCCAGGAGTGCGACGACATTGCCGCGATCGTGCTTGAGCCGATGATGGCGAATGCGGGATGCATTCTGGCGGACCCCGACTATCTGCAATTCGTCTCGTCGCTTGCCCGGCGTCACGGCGCGCTGGTGATCATGGACGAGGTTCTGATGGGGTTCCGCCGCCATGCGGGCCTGGCCAGCCATCTGATGGGCGTTAGCCCGGACCTTGCGACCGTCGGCAAGGCGATCGGCAACGGGGTTGCGGTCGCCGCGCTGCTGGGCACATCGGAGCTTATGTCGGCATTTGAGGATCAACGGGTCAACCGGGCGGGCACGTATAACGGCAATCCGGTTGCCTGCGCCGCGGTCAAGGCGGCAATGAGCGTCCTTGACGAGGTCGATTACCCGGCTCTCGACATGGCCGGCGACCGGCTGAGGCGGCACGCGGTCGAAGCCTTCGCGCGGGTGGGTATGGACGTCTGCACGAGCGGCTACGGCACCGTATTCACCATTTGGCGCGGCAAAGACGCTCCATCGAACTATCACGAGGCGGTTCAAAGAGCCGACGCCGACTTCACCGCCAAGCTTCACATGGAGCTAAGGCGCAACGGCGTCATGTCGATGTACAGCACCTATGGCCGTCACTATCTGTCTTCAAGGCATGACGAGCACGCGCTTCAACAATGGGCTGATGCACTGGAGCACGCCGCACAGTCTTTTGTGGACTGATATCCGTGCGGCTCGTGAATGCGCAGACGCGGAGCCGGCAAGGTGCCATGATCGGAACACGGAAGACGAAAGGATAAAGATTTGAACACGATATTCCTTCTCAATGGACCGAACCTCAATCTCCTCGGTAAGCGCCAGCCAGAGATTTACGGATCAGAAACGCTTGAAGATATCGGCGTGCGCTGCCGCAAAATCTGCGATGATCTGGGACTGCAGCTGCGCTTTCATCAAAGCAATCGCGAATACGAGCTGATCGACTGGATCCATGAGGCGCGCGAGACCGCTTTCGGCATCATCATCAACCCCGGCGCCTTCACCCACACATCCGTCGCTATTCTGGATGCGTTGAATGCCTTCGACGGCAAGGTGATCGAGGTTCACATCACGAACATCCACAAGCGCGAGGAGTTCCGCCATCACTCCTATGTCTCCTTGCGCGCGGATGGGGTGATCGCCGGATTCGGCACCGAAGGCTATGATCTTGCGATCAAGCGCATGTCGAGCCTGGGTGCATGAGGGCCGCAACCTTGTCCATCTGCCGGATGGTCAGACGAGCATGCCATACGGCTCGTCAATTGCCGGCACTTGCTCGACGCGGTGACGGGTTCTAGCCTTCGAAGCCGAACCTCTCTGTATCGAAGTCATCCTCGGCGATCTCGGAAGCATCGCTCCAGGCACCGGCTGCATTGTGCTCCAGAGGGAGCGCGGCCCCGACCATGCTCGGCAGCGTCATTTCCATCGTGGTGCCCGGAGGCTGCAAGGCCCATGCGACGAGGGCGCTGGTGGATATGGTGCCGACACCGGCGGATACTTCGCGGGAAGCGGGAGCTTGCAGGATTGCCATGGGCTGCAGCGTGGCTGTGTCGCTGTTCATGGAAGCCCTTAGCTGGTCCGAAAGCTGCAATTTTCCAGCGGGGTTTCGGCCCACCACCAGGCTTGCGAAAGCCATGGGACTGGGTTTGGCGGTCGGGGTCGCGCCGGTTCCGTCGCTGACAACTGGCCGCAGTGTCGGCAACGGTACGACATAGGATGCAAGGTCGGTGAAGCGTGGAGTTTCCTTGCTCGCGTTTACCTGTTTGTTGAGTTGAAGCTCCAGACCGCTATTGACCCGCTTTTGAGGTATCGGCAGCATGCTGGTCACGAGGCTTGCGCTCGTCGTGGCCCCGGCGGTGTCTTCCTCAGCCGCAATGCTGGCAATTTCGCTGCGGGCCGGGCGGATGCGCTTCTTGGCGTCCGCGACTGCCAGTTCGTAACGCGGCAGCGGTGAGCCGTCCGCGGGCAAATGCTGGGTTCGCCCATCCGGGAAAAGCCGCACCAGTTCCTGGCGCGACATTCTCGGCCATGCACGGACATTGCCGACATCCAGATGCACAAACGGCGATCCGGAGTTCGGGTAGAAGCCGACGCCGCCAACCTGCATCTGCATGGCGACCGCGCGCAGGGTCGCAAGCTTCACGCCCGGTATGTAGAAGTCCATCGCCTTGCCGAGCGTATGCTGGCTGTGCTTTGCGACACCGGAGCTGCGGGACCGGCCCCGCAACATATTGTTGGTGGATGGCGAGCGATAGGCCGAGACCACATGAATGGCTTCCCTCGCGCCGCTGCGGCGGTAGACCTCCCAGACGAGGTCAAGCAGTTCCGGATCGATCCTGGTCGGCTCGTTCTTTCGCCAGTCACGCAGGAAGCGATTGATCTGCGCCAGGCCCTTCGGATCGAATTTGCCGTCGCGCTTGAAGACGATGGTCGCCTTTTCGCCCGTGTGGGTGAAGAAGAGCTTGAGTGCCCGGTCCTCGGCCGCAGCTGCTGTTGATCCCGCAAAGGCGGCAAGAACCAGCATTGCGATCAGCGCTACACGATGAGCGACGAATGACAAAATCATGGCAGACATTGTCGCTGGAATGGAGAGAAACGCTTGGTGCACGGACACGACTTTCGTCTTTGGTAAAAGACAGGGAACACTGGTGGCGCCGCATCTGCGACGTCGCTTCACCTCCAATTATGGTCAACAGATCCCTAACAGACGGTTTACGGGCGGAATCGCCAAGTGAAGCGCCTCGGACAGCTACCGCCGTTGACGGCCCGATGCGCGCCGCAAGCACCTTGAAGTTGCATGAACTCTGCCGGATGTTCTGTGCCTAGTTGAAGGTCGCGTGAAGTCTGAACTGAAATCCGGATTTGTGGATCTGCAGTTCGTTTTTTCTCGAAGCGATGGGTTGGGATCTCTAGCGCTCAATCCAAGGCGGGCAAGTCATTTAAGCTTAAATAGGCCGAGCTAATAAGTATTGTTTCGTCAAATGGGTGGAAGTTGACCTGTTTTGAAGCAATAAATGAGAAGTTCTTCATGAGTTACGGTTGATATAGCGGATTTTGTTTTGAAACTTAATGAATCTCTAATTTACATCAAATATCGCAAAGTAAATATTAACCAAAATCGCCTTATAAATCTTCAGCTCGATAACCGTCTTGCGGAGGGGTAATAGTGAGAAAGACCATACTGGCTGCTTTTGTGATGGCGATATCCGCCTCGACTGCAAGTGCACAGACGATCGGCGTATCGATGTCCGGTCTGGATAAATTCAGAACAGCATTGCTCAACGGAGTCCTTTCGCAGGGAAAGACGATTTCCGGGCTGAAACTTGTCGTACAGAACGCCGAAGGCGACAAGGAGGTTCAGAAGGCACAAGTCCAGCAGTTCATAGCCGATAAAGTCGATGCCATTATCCTGGCTGTCTCCGATGGCGATCTCGGCCCGCAGATGACCAAGCTTGCCGCCGACGCCCATATTCCACTGGTCTATATCAATAACGTCCCCTCGAACCTGGCGGATCTGCCGGAAAACCAGGTCGTGGTCGCGTCCGATGAAGCGGAATCGGGAACGATGCAGACGAAGGAAGTCTGCTCTCTCCTGAAGGGCAAGGGGCGCCTCGTGGTGCTGATGGGCGAACCCTTCCATGCGGCTGCCCGCGCCCGCACGCAGGACATCGACAATGTCATCGCCACGCCTGAATGCAAGGGTCTCCAGATCGTGGAGCGCCAGGCTGCCTATTGGTCGAGCGATTATGCCGATCAGCAGATGCAGGAATGGCTGTCGGCAGGGGTGAAGTTCGACGCGGTCATTGCCAATAACGACGAGATGGCGGTCGGTGCGATCCGCGCCATGAAGAGGAACGGCATGTCGATGAAGGACGTCGTCGTTGCAGGCGTCGATGCCACCGACGATGCCCTGGCAGCGATGCAGGCCGGCGATCTCGATGTCACCATTCTACAGAGCGCCGTCGGGCAGGGCGCGACATCAGTCGATGCCGCAATCAAGCTCATCAACGGGCAGAAGGTGCCGCGAGAAAACAACGTGCCCTTCGAGCTCGTGACGCCACAAAATATCGCCCAATATCTGCCGAAGACCCAGTGAGCATAAGGGGATCATCATGTTGCGCTTTTGGAATAAACTAGGCATCCGCGCGCAGATTACGGCGGGCTTCCTGCCGCTGATCCTGCTTATGAGCCTGCTCTCGGTCAATGCGATTTCCGGTATGGAGGGACTTTCGTCCATCTTCTCCTCCTACCGCAGCACGGCCGGCCAGAGCCTCGCCATTTCCGGCTACAGCGACCAGCTGAACGAGATCCAGATGTCGGTGGAAGCTTTCCGCTCGAGCCCGACCCAGGAGGTCGTGAGCCGTTTTCGCGCCGGCGTGAAGGCGTTTGACGCCGACGACCAGCGCTTTGCGGGCAACAGTGCTCTGCAGACTGGAATGGCAGCCATCCGTCAGGACATTGCCACCTACGGCAAGGCTTTCGAGCAGATCGTATCCCTGCATGCAAGGCGCGATGCCTTGATCTCCAAGGTCACCGAGTTCGGCCCCTGGACCAGCATTGCGCTTAACGACGTCATGCGCAGCGCCTGGCGGCAGAACGATGTGACGCTGCTGCACATGACCGGCGCCACTCTCGAGGCATTGAACCGTAGCCTTTATTTCTCGGAGCGCTTCATCCATGCGGGAGATCTGGCATCCTACGACACCGCTCAGTCGGCGCTCAACGACGCCATGGTTTTGAACGATGCGGCAGCCAAGGCGGCAAAGGGTGACCTGCAACGCAAGCGTATTCTGGGCGCTGGTCAGCTGATGCAGAACTATACAAGCCGTCTGGGTGACGTAAGGGACGTCTTGCTGGCGACCAACAAGATCCGCGAAAGTGAACTGAATGTCCTGGCACCAAAAATCGCCACCGGCTTCAAGGATCTGCAGGCCACCGTCATGGATGCGCAGAAGGCGCTCGATGGCTCAGTCGATACGACGGTCGCCTCTGCGGCCCGCTCGACGCTCGTAATCAGCGGTCTTCTGATCGTAATTGGTCTCGTGCTTGCCTATTTCGTCGGCCAGCTGATTTCATCGGCTGTGCGCAAGATGGCACGGACGATGGAGCGGCTTGCGCATGGCGACGACACGATGGTGGTGGACGGCACCGAACATCGCCACGAGCTCGGCGCGATGGCACGCTCGCTGAAGGTCTTCCAGGAAACGGGACGCGGCAAGGTCATGGCGGAAGCCAATGCCGAACGTGCCCGCCTTGCGGCCGAAGAGGAGCGTCTGCGTCAGGAAGCCGAGCGGCTTGCCGATGCCCAGGTGATGGAACATGCCTTCCAGCAGATTTCCCTGGGTCTCGATGCGCTCTCGAAGGGCGACCTTACCGTCCGTGTCGGCGAGGTTGACGGTCGTTATGTCCGCATCCGGGATCATTTCAATAACTCGGTCTCCAGTCTGGAAGAGGCTCTCGATTCCGTCATCCGCGCGGTCGGCACGATCAGGTCCGGCCTTACGGAGATATCAACGGCTTCGAACGATCTCGCTCGCCGCACGGAACAGCAGGCCGCTTCGCTTGAGGAGACCGTGGCTGCGCTGGGCGATGTAACGCGGGGCGTCAATGGCACGGCGGAAGGCGCAAGTCATGCTCAGGGCGCGGTCGCCACTGCGCGCGCCAATGCCGAGAACGGCGGGGCGATCGTTGCTCGCGCCATCGCGGCCATGACCGAGATCCAAAGCTCATCGTCGAAGATCGGCAATATTATCGGCGTCATCGACGAAATCGCCTTCCAGACCAACCTTCTCGCCCTGAATGCGGGCGTGGAAGCGGCGCGTGCGGGCGAAGCGGGGAAAGGCTTTGCCGTCGTCGCCCAGGAAGTGCGCGAGCTTGCACAACGGTCAGCCAGCGCCGCCAGGGAGATCAAGGCACTGATCTCTACGTCTTCCGCCCAGGTTAAGGCAGGCGTGGAACTCGTCGGTGAATCCGGCACGTCGCTCGCGCAGATCGTCGAGCAGGTTAGCGCGATGAGCGCCACGGTCGCAGAGATCGCGGTGGCTGCGCGTGAACAGGCTGCCAGCCTGAGAGAGGTCTCGGCGGCCGGGGATCAGATGGACAAGGTCACTCAACAGAACGCAGCGATGGTGGAAGAGACCACGGCGGCGGCCCAGAGCCTGACCCAGGAGACCGAAAACCTCGCCGATCTGGTGCACCGGTTCAGGACACGCAGCGCGGCGACATCAGGACAACGTCAGTACGCCATGGCATCTTAGTGCCGGCGCCAGAAGCATGCTGAAGAACGGGCCGGGTTGCCGACTGCGCAACCCGGCCCGTTCGTCTTGTGCCTATTGGACACGATCGCGGATCGTGGGAGTGCACCAGTCGCAAGTGGCTACTTGGTGTTCTTCGCCTGCTGCCATTCGCCCTCAGCATCCATTTCGACGCGCTTGTTGCCGCGGTAGAAGATCGGCTTTCCTGTGTTCTTGTCCATGGAAAACCGGCTGGGCGAAAATTTCGCCTTCTCACGTCCCTGCAAAGCGAGCGCAAGCGCTTCCTTGAACTTCCCATTTTTGCAAAGAGCGATGAAATCTTCTTCGTTCATTGAACATACCTGATTGACGCTAGGCTGGTTTCTTTAACCAGAAAACCGCTCAGAGTCTTCGACAACCATCGACCCAGGAACAGTTTTTCGCCTTGCATCCTCGATACCCCATCTTCGCGGAGCGGCCGAGGGTTGGCAGATCCGTGGTTCAGGAGGCCTTTGCTTCGAAAGCGGGTGGGAAGTCACCCAGCGATTTCGCCTTGAGGATCAGAGCCTCGATATCCTGCTCGACGATCGCTTCAAGGTCAGCGAAGCTGTCGATGACATAGTAGATCGGCTGGACGATATCGATCCGGTAGGGCGTTCTGAGGACATCCAGCAGATCGAAGGGCCGGAACTCGCACGCCTTGCCCTCCATGGCGGCCTTCGCTTCGCTTGGAGATGAGACGATACCCGCGCCGAAGCAGCGGCGGCCCTCCGGCGTATTGATCAGACCGAATTCGACGGTGAACCAGAAGATACGGAACAGATGCCAGGAATAGCCCTTGCCGAGGCGGACGGCGGTTTCGCCGAAATGTCGCACGAAATTGGCATAGCTCTGGTTGGTCAGCAGCGGGCAGTGGCCGAAGACCTCATGGAACAGGTCTGGTTCCTCGATATAGTCGATATGCTCGCGGCGGCGCAGGAAGGTTGCGAGCGGAAACTTGCCCTGTGACAGGAGTTCGTAGAAGCGCGAAGGCGGAATGAGCGCCGGTACGCCTTCGACGCCGAAGCCGGTGGTCTCGTTCAGGCGCCGGTTGACGTCGAGAAGCTGGGGGACCTTGTCCGCCTTAAGCCCCAGGGTTTTGACACCGTCCAGATATTCGCGGCAGGCCATGTTGGTCAGCAGTTTCAACTGGCGTTCGTAGAGTTCGCCCCAGATCGCATCCTCTTCGGCGGTGTAAGCATATAGACCATCCGGGCCAGGCAATTTGGCGGTGTAGCTGCTTTCCTTGACCATAGCTCGATCCTCCCAGATGCTGCGATATTCTTGTAATTATGCTCCGGATTTGGAGGATTTTCTTTTCTTTCGTGCTGGATATTGCCATGTTGATGGCAAATATTCTCGGATCTGGTATGGGAAATGAAAGAACCTGGGAATTTTCATCGCAAGCTTCTGCAATTGATTCAGGCCGATGGCAGCCTTTCGCTGGCGGAGTTGGCGGAAAAAGCCGGGATGTCGCAGAGTTCGGCCTGGCGGAAGATCCAGGAGCTGGAGGCAGACGGCGTCGTGCGCAAGCGCGTGACGCTGCTCGATCCGGGAAAGCTCGATCTCAAGCTCTGCGTGATTGCCCATGTCACGCTCGAAGATCACCATGAGGAGGCGGTTGCGTCTTTCGCCTCGGTCGTGCTGGAGCGGCCGGAGATCATGAAGTGCTATGCGCTATCCGGCGCCTTTGACTACATGCTGAAGATCCGGGCTAAGGATGTAGAAAGCTACGAGGCTTTTATGACCCGCTATCTCATGCGCAACCCGCATGTACGCACGGTGGTGTCGAGCTTCGTGCTGCGCGAGCTGAAATTCTCGACCGAATTGCCGCTCTAGCACGCGGTCAGCTATGTGGCATCGGGACGGGAAGTCCCTCAAACGTCTTGAGCGTGTCGAGGACGATCGAGGTCTTCACATGCTGCACGGACTCGTGCGGCAACAGAATGTCGTTGACGAACCTCGAGAGGTCGGTGAGCCCGCGGGTCGCTACCTTCAGGTGATAATCCATTTCACCGGTCAGCGCGTAGGCTTCGAGAACTTCCGGCAATCCGCTGATGAGCTGGGAAAATCGTTGAGCATTGTCCCTGTTGTGGGTTGCGAGCGTCACCGAAATGACCACCAGCATATCCAGGCCCAGCTTCTGCCTGTCCAGATTGGCCTGGTAGCCGCGAATATATCCCTCAGCCTCCAGTCTCGTCCGCCGGCGCGAGCACTGCGAAGGTGAAAGCGCGATCCGCTCGCCCAACTCATTATTCGTCAACCTGCCGTCCTTTTGCAGCTCCTGAAGCAGGCGCAAATCGAACTTATCGAGCTGTTCATCCATTGCATGAAATCCATAAAATTCTCACGATCCGTGCATAAAATCCGCCATTTGCATGAAGAATGCAAGTACATTGCATGCATTTTGGATCACACTTTGCGCAGTCGAAATGCAAATTTCTCTGGAGGAGAAAATGGGTCCTTTTCCGCACGATGCGCCGCCACCGGAAATCAGCGCTGACAATCCAGCCGGTACCGACGGCTTCGAATTCGTCGAATTCGCTCATCCGGAGCCCGAGAAGCTGCGCGAGCTCTTCACGCGCATGGGCTATGTTCCGGTCGCCAAGCACAAGACGAAAGACATCACCGTCTGGCGGCAGGGCGATATCAATTATCTCCTCAATGCCGAAGCGGGCAGCCATGCCGCCCGTTTCGTTGGAGAGCACGGCCCCGCCGCCCCGTCGATGGCCTGGCGCGTTGTCGATGCCAAGCATGCCTTCGATCATGCCGTGTCGAAAGGTGCCGTTCCCTATGAGGGGGACGACAAGGCACTCGATGTCCCGGCGATCGTCGGCATCGGCGGTTCGCTGCTCTATTTCATCGAGACCTATGGTGAAAAAGGGTCGGCTTACGCCGCCGAGTTCGATTGGCTCGGCGACCGCGACCCGCGTCCCGAAGGCGTCGGCTTCTATTATCTTGACCATCTGACCCACAATGTCTTCCGCGGCAATATGGACAAGTGGTGGGCTTTTTACCGCGAATTGTTCAACTTCAAGCAGATCCACTTCTTCGACATCGACGGGCGCATTACTGGTCTGGTGAGCCGCGCCATCACCTCGCCCTGCGGCAAGATCCGCATTCCGCTGAATGAATCGAAGGATGATACGAGCCAGATCGAGGAGTTTCTGAAGAAGTACAAGGGCGAGGGCATCCAGCACATCGCTGTGGGAACGGAAGACATCTACGAAGGCACCGACAGGCTCGCCGACAATGGGCTGCGTTTCATGCCCGGTCCTCCGGAAACCTATTACGACATGTCCTATGCACGCGTGAACGGCCATGACGAACCCATCGCGCGCATGAAGAAACATGGTATCCTTATCGACGGCGAAGGTGTGGTGAATGGCGGCATGACGAAGATCCTGCTGCAGATCTTCTCAAAAACCGTCATTGGCCCGATCTTCTTCGAATTCATCCAACGCAAGGGCGACGAAGGCTTCGGCGAGGGCAATTTCCGCGCCCTTTTCGAGTCGATCGAGGCGGATCAGATCAAACGTGGCGTGATCGGTACTGCGGCAGAATGATCTCTAGGCGATCCTGCGCCTGCGTGGGGTCGCCCTCAGTTTTCGGGAGGAATTGAGCGATGGACCAGACAATGACCCAGGCTTCGGACAAAGAGGCCTCGGTGGCGGATAAGCTGCAATATATGCCCGGATTCGGCAACGACTTCGAAACTGAAACGCTCCCCGGCGCCTTGCCGCAAGGCCAGAACAGTCCGCAGAAATGCAACTATGGTCTTTATGCCGAGCAGCTTTCCGGCTCGCCCTTCACCGCGCCCCGAGGGACGAACGAGAGGTCCTGGCTCTATCGCATCCGCCCGAGCGTGCGCCATACTCGCCGTTTTTCAAACGCCTCCTATCCGCGCTGGAAATCCGCGCCCTGCCTGGATGATCATTCGCTTCCTCTCGGCCAACTTCGCTGGGGTCCCGTGCCCGCACCGGACGAGAGGCTGAGTTTTCTTGATGGGGTGCGGACGATGACGACCGCAGGCGATGTCCTGACGCAGACGGGGATGGCCGCGCATGTCTATGTCTTCAACGAGGACATGGTGGATGATTATGCTTTCAACGCCGACGGCGAGCTCCTGATCGTCCCGCAGGTCGGCGCCATCCGCGTGTTCACCGAAATGGGCATCATGGATGTCGAGCCTTTGGAGATAGTTCTCATCCCCCGGGGCATGATGTTCAAGGTGCTGCGCAAAGGCGACGAGAAGGTTTGGCGCGGCTATATCTGCGAGAATTACGGCGCGAAGTTCACGCTGCCGGATCGCGGGCCGATCGGCGCGAACTGCCTGGCAAATCCGCGCGATTTCAAGACGCCGGTTGCGGCCTACGAGGACAAGGAAACGCCGTGCCGCGTTCATGTGAAATGGTGCGGAAAGTTCTACGTCACCGAGATCGGCCATTCGCCTCTCGATGTCGTCGCCTGGCATGGCAACTATGCACCCTTCAAATATGACCTGCGGACATTTTCCCCGGTTGGCGCGATCCTGTTCGATCACCCCGATCCGTCGATTTTCACCGTGCTGACCGCGCCGACCGAAAGTGCCGGCACGGCAAATGTCGATTTCGTGATCTTTCCGCCGCGCTGGCTGGTCGCCGAGCACACCTTCCGCCCGCCCTGGTACCACCGCAACATCATGAGCGAATTCATGGGCCTGATCCATGGTCAGTATGATGCCAAGGAAGAGGGTTTCGTGCCGGGCGGGATCAGCCTGCACAATATGATGCTTCCCCATGGGCCGGACGCTTCAGGCTTCGAAAAGGCATCCAATTCCGAGCTGAAACCCGTCAAGCTGGATCACACCATGGCCTTCATGTTCGAGACCCGCTACCCGCAGCAGGTGACGAAATACGCCGCGGAGCTCGAAACGCTGCAGGACAATTATCTGGAGTGCTGGGACGGGTTGGAACGCAGGTTCGACGGGACACCTGGCATCAAGTGAAGACCGGCCATTCATCCTCCGACACTGGAGCCAGGACATGAAGCTCGCGACATTGAAAGATTCCACACGGGACGGGCGGCTCGTCGTCGTCTCCCGCGACCTTACCTGCTGCTCCGAGGTCGGGCACATCGCCCGCACCTTGCAGGCAGCTCTTGACGACTGGGAGCATGTGGCGCCGAGACTGGCGTTGATTGCCGAGGGTATCGAGACGGGCGCCCAGCCGACAATCCGGTTTCACGAGCATGACGCCACGTCGCCTTTGCCGCGAGCCTATCAGTGGGCCGACGGTTCGGCCTATGTCAATCATGTCGAGTTGGTGCGCAAGGCGCGCAATGCCGAGATGCCGGCGAGCTTTTGGGTGGACCCATTGATGTATCAAGGCGGCTCGGACAGCTTTCTCGCGCCGCGCGATCCGATCCTGGCGGCCGACGAGGCCTACGGCATCGACATGGAGGGCGAGGTCGCCGTCATTGTTGGCGATGTGGCCATGGGGAGCAATGCGGAGGTTGCGCGTGCCGCCATCCAGTTGGTGATGCTCGTCAATGACGTGTCGCTGCGTGGTCTCATTCCGGAAGAGCTGGCGAAGGGATTTGGTTTTTTCCAGTCCAAGCCCGCATCGGCTTTTTCTCCAGTCGCGGTGACGCCGGACGAGCTTGGAGAGGCGTGGGACGGCGGCAAGCTGCATCTGCCGCTGCTCGTGAACCTGAACGGCAGGGCCTTCGGCAAGGCGAATGCCGGCGTCGATATGACATTCGATTTCGGCCAGCTGATCGCCCATGCGGCCAGGACCCGCGATCTGGTGACCGGCACGATCATCGGCTCGGGAACGGTGTCCAACAAGCTGGAGGGCGGGCCGGGCAAGCCGATCGAGAATGGAGGCGATGGCTATTCCTGCATCGCCGAGATCCGGGTGATCGAGACGATCGAAAGCGGGTCGCCAAAAACTCCATTCCTGAAATTTGGCGATCAGGTCCGCATCGAGATGAAGGATCGGGCCGGCCATTCGATTTTCGGGGCGATCGAGCAGACTGTCGAGCGATATAGTGGGGGCGGGGCGACATGAACGAGGTCGTTCTCTACGACTATTGGAGATCGTCCGCGAGCTACCGCGTCCGTATCGCGCTCAACATGCTGGGGATTGGCTACAGGACAGTGCCGATCAACCTTTTGGAGGGAGAGCATAAAAAACCGGACTATCTTGCGCTGAACCCGCAGGGTCTCGTGCCGACATTTGTGATCGACGGAAGGACGCTGACGCAGTCGCTTTCGATCATCGAGTATCTGGCCGAAACCTGGCCGGAGAGTGGATTGCTGCCCCGTGACCCCGCTGGCCGGCAACAGGTTCGAGCGCTTGCCTATGCGATCGCCATGGACATCCATCCCATATGCAACATGCATGTCGTGGCAGAGGTCATGACCCTGACAGGCAAGGCCGAGGCCCGAGAGGAATGGATGCGGCACTTCATCTCGGATGGACTGAGTAAACTTGAGGTGATGCTCGGCGAATTCGATGGTGCCTTCAGTTTTGGCGATCGGCCGACGATGGCGGACCTTTGTCTCGTTCCGCAGGTCTATAATGCCCGCCGCTGGGGCGTGGACCTGACCGAGCTCAAGCGCATCGTCGATATCGATGGCAAGTGTGCCGAACTACCCGCATTTCAGGCGGCGCATCCCGACCGTATGAGATCATAACGGAAAGCATTGCTCGCCGGAGCCCCGTCGTCACCTCGTTGAAAGCAGCAAGCTTGAATCGGCGGCCAGTGTCGTGATGGTCACGTTATGTGGTCTTGGGTGATACAGCGCGAGCGCCATCAGATGATCACACGTTGGCTGGAAGCGGCGGAGTAGCCAATGTGCGGGATCGCCGGCCAGTTCGTCGTCGAACCGGATCGACAGCGGATCGAGGATAAGTGCGAAGGAGTTCAACGGCTGCGCCAGTCCCTTACCGATCGCTTTCACATAGGCTTCCTTGAGGGTCCAGAATGTCAGGAAGACTTCATGGACAAGTTCCGGTGCAACGGCTGCCAGATGCGCGCATTCGGCGGGCGCGAAGAAGTGCTCGGCGAGATCGATGGCGGGTTTTCGGTCGAGCCATTCCACGTCGATCCCGACATCATGATCCAGCGTCAGGATCGCGGCCGCTAGTCCGTGCGTATGCGATAGATTGAGACGCAACCGGGGACCGGAATGCGGCGAGATGACTTCCGGCTTGCCGTGATCGCCTGTCGTGAAGCGCCAGCCGGTCGGGTCGCCGCCGGCATACGTTGAGAGTAGGCTGCGCCCAAGGGCATGCGCCGCGATATAGGATGAACGGTCGCGCTGGAAATGAAAACGAGCGGCGCGTGCGCGCTCGGTGTCATCGAGCAGCGCTTCCAGTTGCGGTAAATGCCGCTCGGCATCGTCGGTACGCATCCACCAGACGACGACTTCGTCTTTTGCCATCATGCATCAAGCTCCCGCTGGCACCTTGTCTTAAGCACCAATGTGGCAGGCAGCTGCCGGATGCAGGTCACTGATCGCCAGAAGTCTCATGCCATTTACTTATCGAAAACGAATGCGGATGTAAGCCCCGGATTTTCCCGGTCTTTCAGGCGGCCGACATTGCTATGTCAACCGCCAGGCCCATAATCTCAGCCGTCGATGATGGCGACTGCCCGCGTCCAGCCGGCGGAAGCGCGCTCGATCTTGACGGGGAAGCAGCTGATCTTGAAACCCGTCGAGGGAAGTGCTTCGAGATTGTGCAGTTTCTCGATATGGCAATATCCCCGGTGCCGCCCCGCCTTGTGACCTTCCCAGATCAGCGAGGCGTCGCCGGTCGACGCATATCGTCTGGCCGTGTGGACGAAGGGAGCATCCCAGCTCCAGCCGTCGGTGCCGGTCACCTTCACGCCGCGTTCCAAGAGATACATGGTCGCCTCGTATCCCATGCCGCAACCGCTGGCGACATAATCGTTCTGGCCGAAACGTTTGCCCGCCGACGTGTTGACGACGACGATTTCCAGAGGCTTCAGGGTGTGTCCGATGCGTTCAAGCTCGGCTTCGACATCCGCAGCGGTGACGACATAGCCGTCTTCGAAGTGACGAAAGTCCAGCTTGACGCCCGGTTGAAAGCACCATTCCAGCGGGATCTCATCGATCTTGAGCGCGGGCAGGCCATAATCCATGGTGGAGTGATAGTGCCACGGCGCATCAAGATGGGTGCCGTTATGCGTCGTAAGGGTGACGCGCTCGACGGCCCAGCCTTCGCCGTCCGGTAGATCTTCGGCGGCAAGACCCGGAAAGAACGGCAGAATCTGTGAAAGGCTCTGCTTGTGATCGATGTATTCGATGTGAGGAATCTGGACTGGAGGATCCGCCGGGATATCGTTGGCTATCGGCACCGACAGATCGACAATGGTTTGCGCCATGATTTGTTTTTCCTCAATTCCACCCGTCGGTCCTGATCGATGCCGACGAGATGCGAGCCCCAAGCGGCTATTTCCTTAGCCCGTTGGTTTCGGGCCGAAAAGTGATTGAGGATTGTAAAGCCGAAGATGCGCTCTCGCGCAGTCGAGGCCTTGGTATTTGCTGTCAGTCTGCTCTTCGGAACGCAATCTGCGCCGCCCTGTTCAAGGCGACCGGAAGCACCGACATGTGATTTTCGCCTGCATATTCTTCGAACATGACTTTCCCCGGCAGCGTGGCCGACCCCGCCAGTCGCAGGGCCATTTCCTGGGCATATCCCACCGTCCGGGTTTCCCTGGCGC
The DNA here is from genome assembly GCF_000696095.1 of Rhizobium rhizogenes NBRC 13257. Lineage (GTDB taxonomy): Bacteria > Pseudomonadota > Alphaproteobacteria > Rhizobiales > Rhizobiaceae > Rhizobium > Rhizobium rhizogenes. The sequence goes on from NZ_BAYX01000006.1 coordinate 332,410, forward strand.
GCTCCTGCCGCTTCTGTTCCTCCGGCGTTCCCTTGTGAAAGGGTGCCAGCACCTCGCCCTCATATTGACCGGCAGACAGATGCAGCTCGATGTCGAGGAAAGCCTCATGCTCTGCCAGGAACGTTTTTTCCGCCGCAAGGATCGCCGCATCTTCCCAGAATATCGCCGGGCTCGCCGCGACCCATCGGTTGAAGGCGGTGGGTTTTGAAAACAGGGCGTAGAGGGCGAACAGCCCGCCGAAGGAATGGCCGAACAGGGTCTGGCGGGAGCGGTCGATGGGAACTTGCTCTTCGACCCAGGGCTTCAATCGCTCTTCGATAAAGGTGAGGAACTCGCCGCCGCCGCCTGTTCTGACATCCGGTGTGTCGGGAAAGAAGGGCGGATAGACCCGGCCGGGAGGCGGGCTCAAATCCCAGGAACGTCGCAGCGGATCATAGGGTTCATCGGTGGGATAGCCGATGGCGACGACGACGCCGTCGCAGACATTGGTCCCGTTCGGATAGGAAGCTTGCACCTTCAAGGCATCGACCGTCGTCGCGAAGCAGGCGTTGCCGTCCGTGAGATACAAAACAGGCCACCCCTCGGGCGGGGGTGTCTTGGCGGGGCGGTAGAGAAAGATGCGATAGGGCTCGTTGGCATTGCCGGAGCTGAGATCGGCAAAACTGGCGTCGGCGATCGTCACGGGCGCAAGCGACGCCTCTGTCGCGCTGGATGACGGGTTGGGCATGTTCTCTCCGCAGGGTCGAGCGACCGATAGCGCTGCGCGGTTCCTTTTTGGAATCGCGTGGCCGACTCGAAATATGATTGAATTCCTCATATTATTTTGGCAATGCTCTGGCAAGCAGATGGTCAGCCTCTGTGGCAGCAACTAAAAATTGAGTAGAGCAATAATATCCGATGCTGATCCGTGCGTTTTTCAACAGATTCGAGGCGTACGAGATCAAAAATGGTAAAAAGATGACTATTTAAATCATGTATTCTTGACGAAGTCCGGTATGACGATCTAGTTTGCGCCATCTTTTCAGGAATGGGTGGACAGGGCTCGTTATGGCGTTTAAATCATTCAATAATATCATTTACTTAAAGAGAGATAGATTCTATCTGGCGCGCACGACGACGGCGCTTGCCACGGTGCTTGCATTGAGCGGGAATGCCTTTGCCCAGGACTCCTCAGCCAATGGGAGTGCAGGGAACGCGACGCAGCTTGCTCCGATTGTCGTTAACGGCAATACAAGTGATGCGAGCGATAATTCTACCGTCGCAGCCAAGAAGAGCAAGGGCGCCACGAAGATCGATACGCCGCTGGTCGAGACACCGCGATCCGTTTCCGTGATCACAAAGAAGGAAATGGAGGAGCGCGGCGCCCAGGACATCATCGAGGCGGTGCGTTATTCCGCCGGCGTCCAGACTGGCTCCTATGGTTTCGATCCACGCTTCGATCAGGTCTATATCCGCGGCAATGACGTTACCACCACGGGTGATTTTCGCGACGGTCTGCGGCAACCCTATATGAACTACGGGATGTTCCGCACGGATCCCTATTCGCTCGACCGGGTCGAAGTGATCAAGGGGCCGACATCCGTGCTTTATGGCCCAGGCTCGCCGGGCGGCATCGTCAACAAGATCTCGAAGCTGCCGACGGATGAGACGATCAGGGAGGTCGGGGTCGTCTATGGAACATCGGACCGTGCCCAGACGATGTTCGACTTTGGCGGCCGGGTCAATCAGGACGATGACAGCATGCTGTACCGGATCGTCGGTCTCGCGCGAAAGGGCGACACCAATTTCGATATTGCCGACGATCGCTATTTCATACAGCCGTCCTTCACCTGGAAGCCGGACGATGCCACGAAATTCACGGTTTACGGCTCGGCACAGTCCACCGAAGGCGATGCCAATGTCGGTGCGCTGACCGGCCCCGACGGCAATGTCCTCAAATTGCGCGCGAGCGATCCGGACTATGACTATCAGAAGACGCGCCAGCAGCAGGTCGGTTACCAGTTCGAACACGAGTTCGACGGCGGCTTCACCTTCCGCCAGAATCTGCGCTATTCTCATCTGGATCTGAAAGCGCGCTATCTCGCCGTCTACAGCTGGACCGGTAATGTCGCTCATCGCCGCGCGAGTGCAATCAGCGATACCATGAACGTCTTCCAGGTCGACAACCAGCTTGAATCGAAGTTCGATACCGGTCCGGCCGCCCATACCGTGCTGTTCGGCTTGGACTACACCCATATGAACGATTCCTTCGCGTATGGGTTTGATTCGACGGCCAGCGCGGCCTACGACTTCGATATTGATAATCCGACTTACGGGGTATCAGGTCCGACGCCGGAGTATAATTACAGCCGGGTCGGCGCTAGCATGCAGCAGATCGGCGCTTACGCCCTTGATCAGATCGAACTCGACAAATGGCGCTTCACGCTCGGCGGGCGCCAGACCTGGGTCAAGCAATCGTCGGATACGACCTACGTATCCTCCGGAACGAGCACGGACGACAGCCTCAGCAAGCATGCTTTTTCAGTCCAAACCGGCGCGCTCTATCTCTTCGACAACGGCATTGCACCCTTCACCAGCTATTCGACCTCCTTCGATCCGGTCACGCAGCGATCCGCCTCCGGCCAAATCCTGGATCCCACGAAGGGTGAACAATACGAGCTGGGTGTGAAATATCAGCCGCCGGGCACCGACATTCTATTGTCCGCCGTTGCTTATAACCTCGTCGAGAAGAACAAGCCCGTCTTGGTTAATCCGCTGACACTTGTCTATGCTTCGCTTGGTGAGGTTACCAACAGGGGTATTGAGCTGGAGGCCAAGGCGAACGTCACAGACGGTTGGGATGTGATTGCGGCCTATTCCTACAATCACTCCGAAATCACTGCCGGCGACGACACCGGTAACGCACCTGCGGTTACGCCGAAGAATATTGTCAGCTTGTGGTCGAACTATACCTTCCAGGAGGATACGGCCGCAAACGGCCTTACGGTCGGCACCGGCATTCGCTACACGGGCAAGACCTATACCAGCACGGCCAACACCGCCAAGAATGATGCAAGCTTCTATCTGGATGCGGCGCTCTCCTACGATTTCGGTGCAATTGACCAAAAATACAAAGGCCTGACGGCATCCGTCGACGTTCGCAACATCGCCAACCGACGCCTGACGGTCTGCAACGAAGGCTATTGCTACCTGGGCCAGGGCCGCAACATCACCGCTTCGCTCAAGTATCGCTGGTAAAATGACTTACGCGTCGCCCTTTATAATAGAGGGCGACGCGTCATGTGCCGCCAGGCTCCGTTCGTCTGAAAGCGATGATCTCTGGCGCCAACTCTGGAATAATGATGCATCCCGCCCGTGGCGGAAAATTGCAATGGCTGCGATGTTCGTTGTAAATAGTCCGCCCGCTTGATCTTGGAGGAGATGCAGCATGGACCGATTCACGGGCGGTTGCCTGTGCGGCAATGTCCGCATCGTAGCGGTGGGGCTCCCATACCGGGTCGGCCTTTGTCACTGTCTCGACTGCCGCAAGCATCATGGCGCGCTTTTTCACGCTTCCGCGATCTTCCCTCAGGATGCGGTGACGGTTGATGGCGAAACACGCGACTACGCCGGGCGGTTTTTCTGCCCCCGCTGCGGCTCGCCCGTTTTTGCACGCACCGCGGACGAAATCGAGGTGAACCTGGGGTCCCTCGATGCTCCTGACCAGCTGATGCCAACCTACGAACTCTGGACCATTCGCCGCGAAGCCTGGTTGCCGCCGTTTCCGCTCACGAAACGATACGACCGCGATCGTGACGATACGAGCCGCTTTGAGGAATAGGTCGCACGTCACATGCGTGGGATGCCTCCGAGGTTTTTGTCCGCTTCATGACGTGCCGACCCATTTGGAGGTCGGTGATATCTCCGGGCGGGCTGCGACACCAGCCCGCCTTTCTTCCTTCTTACTTAGAGCAATTCCAGGAAAAGTGTGCTGCGGTTTTCCGTCCGGAATTGCGTAAAAACAAAGGGCTAGAGTGTTACTGCGCTTAAGTGAAGCGCTGAAACGTTCTAGGCAAGATACTGGCCGCCATTGGCGGTCAGTGTCGATCCGGTGATGAAGCCGGCCTCATCGGAGGCAAGGAAGACCACGCAACGCGCGATTTCCTCGGGCTCGCCAAGGCGGCCGACCGGTATCTGCGGGAGGACGTGTTCCTTCAGCACCTTTTCCGGCATGGCCCGAACCATCTCTGTGCCGATATAGCCGGGGCAAATGGCGTTGACGGTGATCCCCTTGGCAGCGCCCTCTTGTGCTAGCGCTTTCGTGAAGCCGAGATCGCCGGCTTTCGCGGCGGAGTAATTGGCCTGGCCGAGCTGGCCTTTCTGCCCGTTGATCGAGGAAATATTGATCACCCGGCCGAAATTCCGCTCGCGCATCCCCGGCCATACCGGATGGGTCATGTTGAACAGCCCACTCAGATTTGTGCTGATGACCGCATTCCAGTCCTCGGGTGAGATCTTGTGGAACATGCCGTCGCGGGTGATGCCGGCATTGTTGACGAGCACGTCGATCGGCCCGAGATCGCCCTCGACCCGGGCAATCCCTTCCTTGCAGGCCTGATAATCGCGAATGTCCCACCGGTAGACCGGAATGCCGGTCTTTTCCCGGAACGCGCGAGCGACGTCATCATTGCCGACATAGCTGGCCGCAACCCTGTAACCCGCCTCTTGCAGAGCAATAGAAATCGCCGCGCCAATCCCGCGCGTGCCTCCCGTTACCAAAGCGATCCTGGTCATGTTTTTCTCCCTGCCATTTTCGTGTGAACCCGGTTTCGATATCAACCGGGACAGAGGGATGCCTTTGTCATCAAGCTCTCCTTCTGCGAAGCAGCAGGATCAACAGCAGTGGTGCTCCGACCAGCGCCGACACGAGGCCTGCCGGGATCTGATAGGGAAAGGCGATCATTCTGCCGAACCAGTCGGCGAGCACCATCAGCCCCCCGCCGGCCAGTGCCGCGCCGGCAAGCTGCGGCATGGCGCGCCGCATTCCAAGCTCGCGCGCCAGATGGGGACCCATCAGGCCGATGAAGCTCAAGGGGCCGACCACGAGCGTAGCGGCGGCGGTCATGGCGGCTGCCAGTGAAAAGAGGCAGCCGCGCGCGAGATTGACGCGAATGCCGATCGCCTGTGCCGCCTGCGGGCCGAGCGGCAGCAGGTCGAGCCAGCGACGGGCGAGAAACGAGAGGATCAGGCCGATGATCGCCGCGATCACGGCTGCGGCGGCCTTCGGCGTGTCGACCAGATAGGTCGATCCGCTCATCCATTGCATCACCGTCATTGCGCGGGGATCCCCGCTTGCCGCGAGAACGCTGATCGAGGCATCCAGCATTGCGCCGAGCGCGATCCCCGTCAGCAGGACACGTTCCGGCGCAAAACCTGACCGCATGCCGAAAATGAAAATGGCGATGAGGATGGCGAGCGCGCCGAGGCCACCGAAGCCGAGCTGCGCCGCCATGCCGGGCGCCGGCAGGAGAAAGAGCGCGGCGGTCACGCCGATGGTCGCGCCGGCCGATATGCCCAGCACTTCGGGGCTCGCCATTTCATTGCCGGTGAGGCGCTGCAGGATCGAGCCGACCGCGGCGAGCATAATGCCGGCGGCAAAGGCGGCGATCACGCGCGGCAGGCGGTAGGGCAGCACATCCGGCCAATTCAGGTAGGCAAGAATGTTCCATGTTCCGTCTGGCGCGCGTCCGAAGAAGATCGCACCGGCGACGAGGATGAGGAGAAGAACACTTGCTGCGGCAATAAGGGCGGGTGAGACGTGTTCGAGCCGACCTTTTGGCTCCGGAGAGGCCGGCACGCCCCGCTGCGTTACCCGAAGGCGCGGCAGCATCAGCAGCAACAACGGCGCGCCGAGAAACGCGGTGACGGCGCCCGTCGGTAGAAAGGTCGAGGAGTCTGTGGTCAAAAATGCCAATGCCTCGTCGGTCAGAAGCAGCAATCCGGCACCGATCAGCGGCGACCAGATAAGCTGGCTCTTCATCTGCCGTGCACCGGCAAGGCGGGCGATCCCGGGAGCGATGAGGCCGATGAAGCCGATGACGCCGACCGCGCTGGTGACGATTGCGGCTAGCGCGATGGCGATGCAGACGGCGGTGATGCGGGTTCGCTTGACCGACAGGCCGAGCCCGCTGGCGCCGCTGTCTCCGAGTTCCATCAGCGATAGCGGTCGGGCCATCAGGACGGCGAGGATCGCAAGAGCGGCGATCTTGGGAAGCAGCGACAACGGTATCGTCCAGCTCTGCTGCGCCAGGGACCCGGCGCCCCAAATGAACAGGCCGGAGAGATAGCGGTCGTTCATGAGAACGAGAATGGCGGCAAGCGCGCCGCTCCAGACGCTGACGATCAATCCGGCAAGAACCAGTGCAAAGGGCGAGAAGCCGCGCCGTGCGCCGATCAGGAAGACGACAGCCGCCGCGGCCGCGCTGCCGAAGAGGGCGACCGCATCCCGGCTCAACCCTTCAAGAGCTGGAAAGGCGAGCATCGCGGCGACCAGTGCGAGGTTTGCGCCGGCGGAGATGCCGAGCGTCGTCGGCGAGGCAAGCGGGTTGCGCAACACCTGCTGGAGCAGGCTTCCCGCCAGCGCCAGTGCCGCGCCGGAAATAAGCGCGGTAACGATCCTCGGCAGGGTCGAATAAAGAAGCAGCATCCGGCGCGGATCGTATGCGACATCCTGCGCCGTCAGGCGCGAGAGATCGGGCGAGACCTGATGCCAGGCGAGCAGGCCGGCGAGCAGCAGAAGCCCGACCGCTACGGCGGGAGCACCGAGGCTATTATCTGAATGGATACGCATCAGGCCGCCTTCTCAAGATGGTCAAGCAGGATGCGGGCGAAGCGCTCGGCCTCCTGCACCATGCCGAACATAAGAGAGCCGGGAAGAACCGAGATCCGCCCGGCTTTGACGAATGGCAGGCTGGTCCACAAGGGGCTCTCTTCCAGGCCGGACAGGATATTGGGGGGAATGAGCGGTTCGAAGACGATCAGCCGCAGGTTCTGATCGAGCGAAGCCAGCTGTTCGATGCCGATGGTCTCGAAACCCCAGAAATTGCCGCTACCCGTCCAGGCGTTCTTTAGGCCGATCCGGGTCATGACGTTCTGATAGAGGCCAGCGCCGCCGTAGATGCGGGCATGATGCTGATCGACGAAACTGACGAGCGCCAGCGGCGACGGTGACATCCGTTGGACCCGCCGGGCGCAATCATCGAAGAACTGCTCCGATCTTGCGAGGAAATCGGCGGCCTGCGGCTCGCGGCCGATCGCTGTGGCCAACGTCCTGGTCGCCTCGATGGCGCGAGGCAATGCCTCTCCCCCTTCGGCATAGATCGTCAGCTCCAGAACGGGTGCGATCGGTTCGAGGCGTGGTTTGAGGGCGGCCAGATAGGGGGTCGTCAGGATCAGGGCCGGCTTGAGGCTCGCCAGGATTTCAAGATTGATTTCCCAGGCGGTCCCGAGATCAACGACGCCAGATGGCATTTTCGGCTCCACCACCCATTTGTCCCAATCGGCAAGCGAGACGATGGCAGCCGGCGTCACCCCAAGCGCCAGAAGGGTCGAGGCCAGGCCGTAATCGAGCGAAACGATCGGGCCGGACATTGGTGATGCGGCGCACCCGATCCGAGGAGCGGCGAGCATCGCGGCGGCGGCGATCAGGGCGTTGCGGCGCGACAGCCTGAAGATGTCGAGAGGTCCGTCAGATGACATAGGCGAGCGGGGTTCCGTGCACGGGATGGGCGGTGACGCCCATGTCCGCGCCATAGATGGCATGAAGGGTTTCCGCTTTCATCAGGCTTGCGGACGGGCCGGCGGCGATCAACCGTCCTGCCTTCAGCGCATAGAGATGATCGCAGAAACGAGATGCGATATTGATGTCGTGGAGGACGAGAATGGCGCTCAGGTTCTTGGTGCGGCACAGCTCGTGCACGAGGCCCAGCACCTCCATCTGGTGCGCGATATCGAGGGCGGAGGTCGGCTCGTCGAGCAGAAGACAGCGGCTATCCTGCGCAATCAGCATGGCGATCCACACCCGCTGGCGCTCGCCGCCGGAAAGTGTGTCGACCATCCGGCCCGCCAAGGTGTCGACATGGGTGAGCCGCAGGGCGGTCTCGACCTTTTCCCGGTCGAGGTCGGTAAAGCGACCGAGCGCCCCATGCCAGGGGTAGCGGCCGGAGGCGACCAGTTCCTTGACGGTCATGCCGGCGGCCGAGGATGTGTCCTGCGGCAGGTAGGCAACCGCCCGGGCGAAGGCGCGTGCATCGTAGGAGCCGGCGGGCGCGCTGTCGAACAGCACCTGGCCGCCGCTTGGTTGGATCTGCCGGGCGAGCAGCTTGATCAGGGTGGATTTTCCCGAACCATTGTGGCCGATCAAGCCCGAGATTTCGCCGGCTCTGAAGCTCAGATCGAGCGGATGAAGGATGGTTCGGCCGTCCACATCGAAACGTAGCTTCTCCGTGGTGAAGACGGCCGGCTGCTCGTTGGAAGGCTCGACGGCCATTTCGCTTTTAGGTGACGCGGTCAACTGATGGCCTCGAGTGGTTTGACGAAGAACAAGCAGGGATGATCCTCATGCCAGAGCGTCGGAAAGATCTCCGCGCGGATAAAGCCGTTCCTGTCATAGAAGGCGCGCGTTGCGTCGTATTGAGGTTCGTCCTTCCCACGCGGCGCCAGCGTCTTGACCGTCAGGATCTTGCAGCCGGCACTGCGGGCGCAATCCTCGGCGGCCGCAAGCAACCGCTTGCCGACCCCGCTGCGGTGGTAGGCGCGCCTTGTGGCGATGACCAATATTTCCATGGCGTCCGGGGGATGGGATCGCATCGCGACGAAACCGGCGATCCTGTTATTGTCGACGCAGCCGAACATCGGCAGCGACTCGATCGCCTCCGCGCATGTCTCTATGACATCGGGTTCACTGAACCATTCGGTCAGTTCCGACATGATCTCGCGGCAGATATTGCCCTTGTCGCTGGTGATCTCTATCGCATCCTGGATCTGGCTGCGCTCATCCGAAGGTGAGAACCCGCTCCCGGAAACTCCGGCATCATACATTGTCAGGCCCTCATTTCTCTAGGTCTCGGCGAGCGATGGCGCCCATGATTGCTGTAGGATTCCGTCGTCTGATCGGCATTCAGCGATATGGCCGCCAGGCAGCGCGAGTGGGCATCCCTGAGCAGTCCGCAAACGAGAGCGCATGAAACGCCGGCCTCTTTCGCGATGATGTTTTGAGGGACGTCGTCAAAATAGTGTTCCTCGTAGAATTTCCGCGTTCTGGCGGGCATCGCCTCGACCGTGCACCGAAAGGCCTCATACGCCTCGGTTTCGCGCAGCCGCTCTTCGGGACTGCCATAGGCCGATGTGCTGCCGCCGACCTGCTCTTCGACGAACAGGCCTCGTTCATAGCGCAGCCGGCGCATGTGGTCCCTGGCGAGATTGCGGACCATACGCATCACATAGGGTGCCGGCGCGGCTATATCGGACTTGAGCGGCTTGGAGACCAATTGAAGGAGGACTTCCTGAACGACGTCTTCGGCAAGCGTCATGCAGCCGGTGATCCGGCGGGCGCTGGCCAATAGCTTAGGATAGGCGAGGAGTGCTGCTTTGAGCTGTTCATTCGATATCGACTGCGAAGGATTGACGACCATGTCGGGTTCTCTCTGAAATCCAAAGTTGCATTTCGATGTACCCCTCTGTTTTGGCGCACCCTAAAAAACATGATAATGTTAGTCAACATAAAAACGCGTCAGCGCCGGCTTCCTGCCTTATTTCATGATATCCCATTAATTTTATTGATTTTTATTGGAAGAATCTGTGGTTGGCATGATGCCTTTTCGATGTCGACTGATCGATCTAAGCTCCGCTAAGACACTGATAGTGGCCCATGAGCGAGGATTAGCCGCTGCGAAATGACGGGCGCTGGAAGGGATGAAAACATACCCGTGGGGCCTTAAGGTTGAACCATTTTTAGTTGTATTTCTTCGGCCGGCTTTCGCTCCCCGTAGATAGTATCTGCAATCGAACGTCCATCGCGCAGACTCAAGCCCTGGTGCTCGGTCCGCGCGATGTTTTTTGTGAGCACTACAGGGCGTCTATTCCGCCGCCTGCCCCATATGCGCGGAGAGAAGCGAGGCTTGCCCCTGAGATTCCCATTGAACGATCGGATCAAGCTGATCGAGGTCGAAATGCGCCTTGTCGAGCAGGGCGTTGGCGATGACGGCGCTTCGCCATGCGGCGAGGCTGAGCTGGGGCTCGGCGATCCCGTGGCTGTTGCGCCCCCCATTCAGCACGAAAATCTTATTCTCGGGCGGACCGTCCCATGCCACGGAGAAATCGCTTTCGAGAACAGGCTCGCCGATGGAGTTGACCGCAATCCGGCTCTGGAGAGATTGGAGGAAGTCGGGGAGCACGAAGCGATACCCGGTGGCAAGCACGACCATGTCGACTTCGATCGTCTCGATGCTATCGTCAAAGCCGTTGCGCATGGTCAGTTCGATCTCGGGACCGTTACTTAGGGCTGAGATGACGTCGCGATACGGGCGCAGGGCTATGCCGTGATCGAGCCCATCGAGCTTCCTTTCGTAGAGGCGGCGATAGAGCTTCTTCAAGGTCGAGGGGGAGACACCATCGCTGGCAAGCACCTGCCGGCGCGTATGAGTGAGCCGCAGGTCCTCGGGCAGGCCATGGAAGCGTTCCATATAGCCGGGCGTGAAGAGCTCGTTGGTGAAGGGCGTTGCATCGAGCGGCTCGAAATTGGGCCGGCGGCTGAGCCAATGGATCGAGGCAACGGTCTTCATGTCCATGAGGGCATCGACGATCTCCGCACCGCTCTGACCGCCGCCGATCACGGCGACGCGCGGTGCCTTCAGATCGCCAAGGCGCAAGGCGGCCTCGCTGCTGTGAAAGGCGAGCGATTTCGGCAGTCTTTCGGCCCATGCCGGCCGCGCTGGAATCTTGCCGACGCCAACCGAGAGGTTGCGGGCATGGATCTGCGTGTTGTCGGTGGCGACCGAGAACAGCCCGTCGGCCATTTGAACGTCACGCATGCTGGTGCCGAAGCGAAGCGATGTCAGCCCGCGCGCCACCCATCCGAGATAATCGGCGAATTCCTTGCGCGGAACGGCCTCATATTCGGCGTTGATAAACTGATAGAAACGCTTATGCGCCACCAGGTAGGACAGGAAGCTCCACGGGCTTGTCGGGTTGGTCGCTGTCACCAGATCCTTGAGGATCGATGTCTGCATTTCCGCGCCAGGGAGCATCATGCCCGGATGCCAGGCAAAGGACGGCCGCTTTTCGAAGAAACGGACCGACAGCGCCGGAATAGAGTCCAGCTGGGCGGCAAGGCTGAGGTTGAACGGACCAATTCCGGCCCCGGCGAGGTCGAGCACTTGAGATGTCATAAAGCAGCTCCAGAATGATATCGGAAAGAAAGATTATTTGGCCTTGCGCGCGGACGCGGATGTCGTCTCGAAGGCCTGGTCGAGTCGTCTCGCAAAGCGCTGATGGAAGGGTGTCTTGCCGATGATCGTCAGATGGTTGGTGCCGGTGACGATCTCGGAGGCCGTGGCGTTGGGCGAATAGCGGCGCCAGTCGATGACGTTCAGCGATCGCGTCAGCGAGTCCTCGGCGGCAAAGGCATGAATGCGGAAATCCGCCGGTTGCAGCTGGTAGTTTCGGAAGATCATCGCATTATCGATCAGGATCCAGAATGTGTGCTCCTCGGAGCCGATGTCCGGGCCGTCCGACGGCAGGATGACGTTGTGCTTGACGATATGATTGAGGAACTGTTCGTAGACTTCCTCATCCATCGCCGAGAACAGTCTCATCCAGTCGTCGCGCATCGGCGTTGTCGCCAGCCAGCACTGGACCTGCTCGTGGGTTCGATCCCGGACACCGTCGGCAAAGCGCGGCATGATGCCGAGGGTGAATTCCTCGTCCATGTCGCAGACATCCACCATGCCGATCATGCGAAGATCGATGTCGTTCCCGAGCTGGCGGGCGGCCTCATAGGCAAGTAGGCCGCCCCAGGACCAGCCGAGGAAGGCGCATGGGCGCCCCTTGGCCTGTTTGCGGACGGCTTCGGCATAGCGCGCCGTGACATCCTCGACACGGGTGCTGAGCGTCTTGCTTTCCGTCAGGGAGTAGCAAATGAAGCCTGTCGCCGGCTGTTCCGGGCCGAGATAGTCGACAAGCCGCATGTATTCGCGGGTGCTGACCAGCAGGCCGGGGAAGCAATAGAGGAGCGGTCGGTCGCCGCCGCGCCGCAGGTAGACCATGTCGACGCCGGCTTCGTCGCGCGTGCCCTCGATGGCGATCGCGAGATCGCGGATGGTTGGATAGTTGAACATGTCGGCGATCGTCAGCGGCCATTCCGGATGGCGGGTCTTCAGGCGGGAGACGATACGCACGGCGGCGAGCGACTGGCCGCCTATATCGAAGAAGTTCTCGGTGACGCCGATTTCCGGAATGTCGAGAATATCCTTCCAGACGTCGAGGATCGCTCTTTCCTTGTCATTCGCGGACGCGACCACGTCCCGGTCTATCCGGGGAGCGGGCAGCGCGCTTCTATCCAGCTTGCTGTTCGGCCCCATCGGAAGCTTGTCCAGCAGCATGATCGTCTGCGGCACCATGTAATCCGGCAGGGCAGTCATCGCGGCCCGCCGCAACTCCGTCACGCTCAGTGTTTCGCCTTCGCGCGGCACCACATAGGCGACCAGCGAGCTGCGCCCTCCCTCCTGATGCAGCAGCACCACGACCTCGGCGACGCTCGGGTTGGATCTGAGCACTGCTTCGATCTCGCCAGGCTCGATGCGATAACCACGCAACTTGATCTGGTGATCGACGCGCCCGGCGAACTCCACGATGCCGTCCTCACGCCAGCGGCCAAGGTCGCCTGACTTGTAAAGCCGGCCGCCATTGTCGGAGAAGGGGTCGGGAATGAAGCGTTCCTCGGTCAGTTCCGGCTGACCTTGATAGCCGCGCGCCAGACCGCTGCCGCCGATATGGATTTCACCGATCACGCCGACCGGTACGGGAGCAAGATCCGCGTCAAGCACATAGATGCGCCTGTCGCCGACGCCCCGGCCGATCGGCGCGACGGTCCCCTCAAAACGGGTGCCTGCGGGGATCTTCCAGATCATCGGGGTCATGATCGTTTCGGTTGGCCCGTAGCCGTTGATCAGCATCTGCGCCTGCAGGTTTTCGGTGATCATGTCGAACACCGCCTGCGACAGCGCCTCGCCGCCGAACGAATAGAGCCTGAGCCTCGGTATTTCGCTGTTCTCGCCGGCATATTCGGCAAGACCGCGCACATAGCTGGTCGGAAGGCTGGCGTTGTTGACGCCGTGCTTGCGCATCATCGCGAAGGCGTCTTCCGGGGTCGCCAGCTTGTCCTGCGTCAGCACCACGCCGCCGCCGGCCATCAAGGGAACCATCCAGCGCTCATGCCCGCCATCGGAGGTGAAGGGCAGCACCGGATATTCGCAGGATGCCTCACTCATTTCGTAGATACGCAAGGTCGCCTTGCAATGATGAGCAAGCGGCCCGTGCTCGACGGCTACGCCCTTTGGCACGCCCGTCGATCCGGATGTGTAGATCACATAGGCGAGCTGCCGCTCCGCGATGGAGACGGCGGGCGCTTCGATGCTCTCGGCGGTGAGATCGGTTTTGTCGAGATTAAACATCGGCGTTGCGATGTCGGTCGGCAGGTTGGCGATCGACCGCGTGCGTGAAATGATCAGCGACAGGCCAGGCGCGCTGAGGATATGCCGGTTGCGTGCCTCGGGATGATCCGGCTCGACGGGGGTGAAAGCACCGCCCGATTTCAGCACCGCGAGAATGGCGATGATCGCGTCGATCGACTTCTCAAGAGCGATCGCGACCCGCTTTTCCGGCCCGATCCCCATGGCGACCAGACGGTTGGCTAGTCGGTTGGCCGCCGCCTCCAGCTCGCCATGTGTAATGGATTTTTCGCCCTGCGCGACGGCGAAGGCATCCGGCCGTCGTTTCGCCTGCGCCGAGATCACCTCATGGATCGGCAGACCGTCGTCCGCTTCCGGCTGGTCCGGATAGGGTGCGGAAAGCCTCGCGAGTTCCTCGCGCGAGACGAAGGGAATATCCTTGATCGATTGATCCGGTTTGCTGCGAAGGTGTTCAAGCGCGGTTGCCAGATCATTGGCAAAACGGACGATATGCTCGCGCTCGTATTTCTGCGGATCGAAACCGAACCGGATTTTTGCGCGGTCGCCGGAGAGATAGGAAACGGTGATAACGAGTTCGGCGTCGCGGCGGGCGGGTGGCTCGGCAAGGGTGCGAACCGCCGCTGCCGTCTCGAAACGGAAAGCCGGCCTGATGTCGAGAAGCGTCTTGACGAGGCTCGTCGTGTCGAAAAGCTCATCGTGCCGCAGCAGGGCTTCAGCCAGCCCTTCGAAGGGTAGGGCTTGCAGGGCAGCGGTTTCCATGTCGGCCGCAAGCGCCTTGCGGGTCTGCTGGAGCGTCATCGCCCCGTCGATCTCTGCGGTCACGATCAGCACATCTTCCGTGCGGGCCGTTACCACGGACTTCTCCGGCCTCGTGACCAGGCCGATCCTCTGCGTGCCGTATCCCGAATAGCGGCGCAGCGCCACGGCGACAGCCGCGGGCATATCGCTGGAGAGTTCGGCATAGGTCTGCGCCGGTATGTCGAGCAAATGCTCGCACCAGCCGGCGTCCTCGATCTCTTTCGCAATCGATGCCTGCGGCGTGAGGGCGGCGATGTTTTCCTGCGCCGTCAGCCGCCGGAACCAGAAATCCACCCGCTCGGCTGAGGGATTGCAGGGAGCTGCATGGTCGATCATCCATGCGGCAACTTTGGGAAGCGCGCTTTCGGCAAGATCGGTCCCTGCAGCGGAGAGACCGCCGAGATTGCGGATGAAATCACTCGCAAGCCGGTAGAGCGCCACGCTATCGCCGATGACCGCATGCAGCGAGAATAGGACGCCGACGGCCTGTTGCCCGCTGACGAAGAGCACGAAGCGAGCCGGATGCCCTGCCTGCAGGTCCACCGGCCGTTGTCTTTCTTCTTCGGCCGCGGCAGGCAATGCTTCCTCGATGCTTTCGCCGTCGGGCAGGCTGCGTTCGATGATCTCAATGCGTCCTGCGTCACCCAGGCTCTGATAGACGATCCCGCCGGGACGCGCCTCGAATTTGCGGGCGATCAGGGGATGATGTTCCGACAGGGCCGCGAGCGCCTTGCGCGCCGTTAACGCCTCCACCGAGGCGAACGCGATCCCGAGGATCTGTCGTCCGAAAACGGCTTCGTTGCCGGTTTCGGACAGAAGCCAGATTCGAGATTGCGTCGGCGATAGCGGACACGTTGCGATGTGATCCGAACTATATGCCGCCGTGGCATTTCTGTCGTGGAGTGTCATATCTTGCAGTTCTCCGAGTTGCGTTTGAAGTAGCAATCGAATTCGCGAAATTATTATCATTTATAATTTCGCGCATGGAGAGTATTTATAAGTATATCTTTTAGATAAGACCTACATTATAACAGTTCTAATTCGGATATTTCCGTTTCTAAATTCGATGCGGCTGTAAGACGAACGGGATGATCCGAAATTCAGAAAAATAGTGAAAAATAAATTTGAAAAATATTTTGAATTTCGCATGGCCCCATTCGTCTCTGCGGAATTAGCGCCGTGCCCGGTTTTACCGGTGATTGTTGGCGTCGGCCGGATTTGGAGACTGAAAATGGATGCTTTTGTTGCGACGACGCGCGAGATCGCGGCGGCCGGATCATTCGATCTGCGCCTGCCGCCGGAGGGGTTTGCAAGCCACGCATTGGCGCTCGGCCTGCCCGTCATCGTGCTATCGGCACCCAGCGGCTTTCGCGCCAAACATCATGGCGTCGAGGTGGCCTCGGGACGCGTCTCGGCCTTGGCCAATCCGCTGCTGGTCTTCGATCAAATATCAGCCGGGACGAAAGAGTTATCGCCCAAGGATGTCGTCAACGCCGTGCTGGATGCCGTCCTAACCTGCCATCCGGAGCTGGAAGCGGTCGATATCGTTCTTGAAGATCGTGCTCTTCTGACGCGCCTGCTGGGATCCGGCGCTGTTGAGCAGCGCGGGGATCGTTTCATCGCCCGTCCGGAAGCCTTCTTCCAGCAAGCAAAGCCCTGGCTCGGAGGCACGCCTTTCGCCTATCCGGAAACGCCGGTCCTGACCAACGGCGTCCTTCACCCACTGCGGCCGCCGAAGCCTGTCGGCTCCGTCTACAATCGCTTCATTCCCTGGCTGAACATTCCGATCGGCTTCCATGTCGCCGATGTCGAGGCGGATCTCCCGCATTTTCATCGCTGGATGAACGATCCCCGCGTCGCCGCCATATGGGAAGACAATGGCGAGCTTTCCTATCACCGCGATTTCATCGCCGGCCGGCTCGCCGATCCGCGCACCCTGCCGCTGATCGGAACTTTCGGCGGAGTGCCCTTTGGCTATTTCGAGCTTTACTGGGCCAAGGAAGATCGCATTGGCCCGCATTACGAGGCCGAAGGACATGATCGTGGCTGGCATGTCGCCATCGGCGAGGACGCCTTCCGCGGAAAGGCCTTCGTCAGTGCCTGGCTGCCGTCGCTGATGCACTACATGTTCCTGGCCGATCCGCGCACGCGGCGGATCGTCGGCGAGCCGGTGCATCATCACCGCCAGCAGATCCGCAATCTCGACCGGTCGGGCTTCTCCAAGATCAAGCACATCCAGTTTGCCCACAAGAAGGCGTTGCTGGTGATGCTCCTGCGCGAGCGCTTCTTCATGGACCGGCTGCTGTCGCCCGATCTCTCCGGCCTGTCCGGGGAAGACGGCTTGCCGGTCCTTGGCTCGCTACCTCGGGACGTTGCATGATGAAGGCAGTTGCCGATATGAACGATCCGCGCGTCATGCGGCTCGTTCTGACGATTGCCCTGCCGGCTGTGGCTGGATTGGCAGCAAGCGCCGGCCATCATGCGATCAACGCGATTTTCCTCGGTGCGCTTGGGCCGGAGGTGCTTGCCGGCATCAGCCTGGTCATGCCGCTGTTCCTGCTGGTCGCAGCGACGGGGCAAGGGCTCGGCATCGGGCTTGCTACGCTTCTGGCGCGGCATCTCGGCGAGGGTGACGTGCCCGCCGCCTCGTCGGTGGCGGTAACGGCATTGGCCGCGACCATTCCGATTGGCATCGTCCTCTCCGTCCTCATCTATCTCGGATTGCCGAGCTTCGTCGGCGCTCTCGGCGCCAGCAACGAGCTTCTGGCGCCGGGCCTCAATTATGGACGATTGCTGGCCTTTGGCGTGACGCTCGGATTGCTGCAAGCCGTCTGCGATTTCATCGCGATCGCCGAAGGAAACTCGCGCTTCTCGATGATCGTGCTGATTGCCAGTTTTGCGCTCAATGCCATTCTCGACCCGGTCTTCATCTTCCTGCTGCAGTTTCGCGAAACGGGTGCCGCCTTTGCGACCATCCTGTCGTCGGTGGCAGCCCTTCTCTGCTACGTGGTCTATTTCCAGCGCAGATGGGGCAAGGTCAGGGTGACGATGCGGTTGGTCCACTGGCAATTGCTGCGGCCGATCGCAAGGATCGGCATTCCCGCGGCTGCCACGAGTGTTGTGACGGGCGTGGGTTTCCTCGTTCTTCTGCGCGAGGCGGCCGTCCATGGCGGCGATGCAGGCGTAGCCGCAACCGCAATCGCCATTCGCCTGATGACGCTCGGCCAACTCCCCGTCTTCGGCTTCTGCCTCGGCGCCCAAAGCGTTGTCAGCCATGCCGTCGGGGCGGGTGATCCCCTGCGGATCAGGGCGATCATCCGCGTCATGCTGGCGGTGACGATCCCTGTGGCGTCCCTCTATTCCGCGCTGCTGTTTCTGGGGGCCGAACCGATTGTGCGTCTGTTCACCGATAGTCCCGAGGTCGCAGCCGAGGCGATCTCCTATTTACGGGCACTCTTTCCGGTCTTTCCCCTGGCGGCGTTTCAGTCGGTTCTGCTGGTGATGCTCCAGTCGCGCGGCCGGGCCGGGCTTTCCGCCGTGGTCGGGCTTGCGCCGCAAGGCTATCTGCTCATTCCTCTTCTGCTTTTGCTGCCGCTCTGGATCGGCTTTGCCGGCGTCGCCCTTGCGCCGGCGGGCGCCGCAATCCTCGCGGCCGTGCTTGGCCTCGTCATCGCCCGTCGCGAATGGCTGGCCCTCCTACCGACAAGCCCTGGCCAACTGGTTGGCCAATCGACACTCCATCCCTGAAAACGAGGACGCCATGAACGAGACCCCAAGGTTCGATGCCTATCATAGAGTAACGTCCGACACGCTGATGCCTGTCCAGGACGATCCCTTCAATGCGGCCGTGCCGCCGATCTATCAGACGTCGCTCTTCCTGTTCGACAGCTACAGCGACCTTGAGGATGTTTTTGCCGGCCGTTCGAAAAAGCCGATCTATTCGCGCGGCGACAATCCGACGGTGCAACTGCTGGAACGCCGGATCGCGGAGATGGAAGGTGCGGAGGAAGCACGCGCCTTCTCAAGCGGCATGGGCGCCATCGCGGCGGCGGTCCTTGCTTTCGTCGGGCCGGGCGAACGGATCGTCACCGTGCGGCATGTCTATAGCGATGCCTTCCGCTTCTTCGAAAAAGTGCTGAAGCGCTTCGGCGTCATCGTCGACTATATCGACGGGACCGATACGGAGAAGATGATTGCGGCTATCCCCGGCGCCAAAGTCATATATCTCGAGAATCCCACCTCGATGGTCTTCGAATTGCAGGACCTGACGGCCATCGCCGAGGCGGCCCGTCGGCATGGCGTGGTGACCATGGTCGACAATTCCTGGGCGACGCCGCTTTACCAGAACCCGCTCGCCGTTGGCATCGACCTGGTGATCCATGCAGCTTCGAAATATCTGGGCGGGCAGAGCGATACGGTCGCGGGCCTCGTTGCCGGATCGCGCGCGCATATCAACCGGATCAACAGCGAGATCTATCCTTATACGGGCGCCAAGCTCGCGCCGTTCGAGGCATGGCTAGTTCTGCGCAATCTCGAAACCCTGCCGTTCCGCATGCGCCATCACCACGAAGCTGGACTTGAGGTCGCGTCCTGGCTGAAATCGACTGATGCTGTGGCAAATGTCATGCACCCCGCTTTCGTCGAGCATCCGGGCAAGAGCACCTTCAGTGGATTTGGCGGTCTCTTCTCCTTCGAGGTTGCGCACCATATCGACGTTGCCTCCTTCGTCGACGCCCTGCGCCTGGTGCGGATCGGCGTCAGCTGGGGCGGACCGGAAAGCCTCGTCGTTCCGGCAAAGGCGGCCCTGAGCATCTCCCCCGAAACGAATGTCTTTGCACGTTTCGGCGTCAGCGACCGCACGATCCGCCTCAACGTCGGTCTTCATGATGCGAAGAGCATCATCGCCGATCTGAAGCAGGCATTCGCTGTCGCGGCAAAATAAGCGGCGACGCCTAAAATTCTGATTTGCATTACGAAGCGGGCGGAGTGACAACGGCATTCCGCCCGCATTATTGTCACGGCCTATTGCCAAGCCCCAGCCCCAACCGACCGAGAGAAAATGACCATCCCTTCCAACGATACCCTGACCACGCTTGCCGCCGAATATGGGACGCCACTCTGGGTCTACGACGCTGAAGCCATCCGCCGCCGAATCAAGCAATTGTCGGCCTTCGACGTAATCCGCTTTGCGCAAAAAGCCTGTTCGAACATTCATATTCTGCGGGAAATGCGCCAGGCCGGCGTTTTCGTCGACGCCGTCTCGCTCGGCGAGATCGAGCGTGCGGTGCGTGCGGGCTATGCCGTAGGTAGCACGTCCGATGCGGCGGAAATCGTCTTCACCGCCGATGTCTTCGACCGCGCAATCCTCGACAGGGTCGTTGCCGACAAGATCGAGGTCAATATCGGCTCGATCGACATGCTGCATCAGCTCGGCGAGCGCTCTCCGGGCCACAGGGTTTGGCTTCGCGTCAACCCCGGTTTCGGACACGGCCACAGCAACAAGACCAATACTGGCGGCGAAAACAGCAAGCACGGTATCTGGTTCGAACAACTGCACGAGGCGGTGGCTGCCGTGCGCGTCCATTCCCTGACGCTTGTCGGGCTGCACATGCATATCGGCTCCGGCGTCGATTATGGTCATCTGCAGCGTGTCTGCGGCGCGATGGTCGATTTCTGCCGCGATCTCGGCATCGACATCGAGGCGATCTCCGCTGGCGGCGGCCTCTCCGTGCCCTATAAGGAAGGCGAGGAGGAGATCGACCCCACGCATTATTTCTCGCTCTGGGATGAGGCACGGCGGCAGGTCGAGGCGCACTTCAAACATCCGATCCGCCTGGAGATCGAGCCTGGGCGCTTCCTGACGGCGGATTCCGGCGTGTTGCTTGCGGAGGTGAGGGCGGTCAAGACCATGGGCCAGAACCGGTTCACGCTGGTCGATGCCGGTTTCAGTGATCTCGCGCGACCGGCCATGTACGGCAGCTATCACCATATATCCGTCATCCCCGGCCCCACGCCCCAGGCTCGCTCGGCCGTCACCCTGCCGACCGTCGTTGCCGGCCCCTTGTGTGAATCAGGCGATGTGTTCACGCAGACGGAACTCGGAACGGTGGAGAGAAGGGATCTGCCCGAAACGCATGTCGGCGACCTTCTGGTGTTCCACGGCACCGGCGCCTATGGGGCGACGATGTCCTCGAACTACAATAGCCGGCTGTATGCTCCCGAAGTGCTTTTGGACGAAGGAAAACACAGGCTGATCCGCAGGCGCCAGACGCTGGACGAATTGCTCGAGCTTGAAAATGTTTAGCCCACAGCTATGCCTCTTGGGCCCGCGCAAGCGGGCTCAAGATCCTCACATGACAATTCGCGGTGCACGTTTCCACCCACGTCGAGGCTAGACGGAATCCGGACTGGAAATACGCCGATCGACGAAGGCGGCGTAAGCTGCGGCTAACAATGCGAGTGATGCCGATACCAGCATCATGACGAACAGGGCATGGATCGTGCCTGACCGTGCCAGAAACAGGCCGGCCATGGAGCCTATGAGCGCTCCTCCGGCGAGCCTCATTGCGGCGGACAGCCCCGCGGCAGTGCCGGCGAGGTCGGGGCGCACGGACAGTACACCGGTATTGCCGGCGGGCATGGTCAACCCGTTGCCGATACCGATGAACATGCAGGGTCCAAAGAATGCAAGAACGTTGGCAGCGCCAGACATAGAAAGGACCAGGCCAGCCAGCAGCCCGACGCAGGTGAAGAGACGCGCGACAATGAGAACGGTGCTCAGCGCATTTCGCGAGGCGTAGCGGCCGGCCAGATAACTACCCAGGATGAAGCCCGCCGGGACCATTCCCATGTAGAAGCCCAGCGTCGCGCTCGATCCGCCGAGCGACTGGCTGAATGCCAAAGGCGCTCCTCCGAGGAAGATATAGAGCGTTCCCATGGAACAGGCCATGCACAGGGTATAGGCCCAGAACCGCGCCGAACTGAGCAGTTGCGCGTAGGAGGCAAGGTAATTCGCCTTCGGCCTCGATGCGCGCGTGGAGGTTTCCCTTAGTTCGCGCATGGACAGAGCGAGGACGGCCACACCAAGGATGGCGAGGACAACGAAGATCGCCCGCCATCCGAACAATTCGTCCAGTAACCCGCCAAACATCGGGCCGACCATGGGTGCAATCGCCCATCCCATGGAGACGTAGCCAATTCTGCTTGCCGTGCCGCGCTCCCCGGATGTTTCCTTGACGACAACGAGAGCGACGGAAAAGCAGGCACCGATCGAGGCCTGCATCGCCCGAAAAACAAGGAAGGTGCCGATATTGGTCGCCAGCGCGCAGCCCATCGACGCGGCGATGAAAATGGAGACCGCGGTCAATGCGACCGGCCTGCGCCCATACCGATCCGACATCGCGCCAGCGACGATCTCGATCAGGGCCGTGACGATCGTATAGCCGGCTACTGAAAGATTAACGAGAGCGTAGTCAGCATGGAACCCACCGGCAATTTTCGGCAGCGACGGCAGGATCATGTTCACCGGCAGCACAGAGAGCGCCGAGAGAAAGATGAGGGTTGTCAGTCGGGGCGCAGCAACTGCTGTCGCTGTATTTTCGGTCGCTCGGGTGCGCGGAGTTCGAATTGGATTGTTGTCCGTCATGGTTTTGACCGTCTTGTCAGTGGGGTGTCGAGGGAGATCTGACGAGGCGTGGCCCGAATTTCGGGCATAAAAAAAGACCCCGTCAGGAGCCTGTTTACCGCGCATGGGTGCTTTCGCCGGATGGTTATACCATCCTGCCCATGCGCCCTATCACCACTGCAAGAACCATTGCGATCTTCATGATGTAAAAACTAGACAGGAATTTGCATGTCGTCAATGCGGGACGAGGAAACGTGGCGCCTGTTGGGCGCCACGATCATGGAGCGGAGCAGTGCTGCTCTATTCACCCCAGCCGACGACGCCCTTGATCTCGAGGAAATCGTGGATCGCCCAGTCGGCATATTCGCGGCCGTTGCCCGACTGCTTGTAGCCCCCAAAGGGCGCAAACGTATCCCAGTCCGGATAGTTGAGATAAACCGATCCAGCGCGCATGCGCTGTGCCACCTTGCGGGCATGGGCGATATCCGTCGACTGAACATAGGCGGCAAGCCCATAGACGGTGTCATTGGCGATGCGAACCGCGTCGTCCTCATCTTTGTAGGAAATGATCGACAGCACCGGCCCGAAAACCTCTTCGCGGGCGATGGTCATGTCGTTGGTGACGTGGCCGAAGATCGTCGGGCGGATTTAGTAGCCGCGGTTCAGCCCTTCCGGCCGGCCGAGGCCGCCGGTCACCAGCGTCGCGCCTTCCTTGATGCCCGCTTCGATCAGCCGCTGGATTTTGTCGTACTGGATCTGGCTGACGACCGGGCCGAGATCGGTGCCTTCGGTGCGCGGATCGCCGACCTTGAATTTTTCAGCGGCAATCTTGGCAATCGCCAGGGCTTCATCGTGACGCGCGGCCGGCACCAGCATGCGCGTCGGTGCGTCGCAGGACTGACCGGAATTGCCGAAGCAGCCGGATACGCCCTTGGTAACGGCGCTCTCGAAATCAGCATCGGGGAGGATGATGTTCGCCGACTTGCCGCCGAGCTCCTGCGCCACGCGCTTGACGGTATCGGCCGCGGTCTTGGCGACAATGATGCCGGCGCGGGTCGAGCCGGTGAAGGAAACCATATCGACGTCCGGATGGCCGGCCATGACCTGCCCGACCTCGGGACCGTTGCCGTTGACGAGGTTGAAGACGCCCTTCGGCGTGCCCGCCGCTTCCATGACTTCGGCAAAGACGATGCCGCTGATCGGTGCGATTTCGGATGGCTTGAGCACCACGGTGCAGCCGGCGGCGATTGCTGGCGCAACCTTGCAGACGATCTGGTTCAGCGGCCAGTTCCAGGGGGTGATCAGCGCGCAGACGCCGATCGGCTCCTTGACGACCGTGGTCAAGCCGCGCTTTGCCTCGAATTCATAGCTTTCGAAGGCGGCGATCGTTGCCTCCATATGGCCGCGGCCGGCCCAGGCCTGGGAGTCGCGCGCGAAGGGCAGCGGAGCGCCCATTTCCTGGCTGACCGCCTGCGCGATATCCTCGAAGCGATCGTTATAGGCTTCCAGAATGCGCTTCAGCAGCGCCAGGCGTTCGGCTTTGGTGGTCAGCGAAAAGGTTTCGAAGGCGGATTTGGCTGCCTTGACGGCCTTGTCGACATCGGCGGCGGAGCCGATCGAGATCTGCGTATAGGCTTCTTCCGTCGAGGGATCGATGACATCGAGCGTCTTCGGCGTGACCGGGTCCACCCATTGTCCGTCGATGAAGAATTGCAGGTTATGGCTCATATTGGTCTCCTTGGTCACGGACTGGCCGAGAGGTTCAGGCGGGAAGAATGGGGCATGCCGCCCCGGCCCTTAATGCGATGAAGGCGTTGTCGCCCGGTGCGAAGGTGGAAAGTCCCGCGCCGCGCGGAATATCTGCAATGATCGGCTGGCCACTTGGCAGGGCGGCATGGATGCGCAGGCTGCGGCCATGAAAGGAGACACTTTCGATGCGCGCGCCGGCGGCGTTCCCGCCGTTCTCGGTACTGATGGTCAAATCCTCGGGGCGAATGCCGACCGTGCGCAGATCGCCGGCACGAAGCTCCGGCTCCATGTCACTTGCAACATGGAGGGGCAGTTCTCCTGCGGAAAACTGCAGCTCGGTCGCGCTTCGCGTCGTCAGCCGCGCCGGCAAAAGATTCATCGCGCCGATGAAGCTGGCGACGAATTTGGTTGCCGGCCGGTCGTAAAGCGTTGCCGGAGTGGCGATCTGTTCGATCGCGCCCTTGTTCATGACGACGATGCGGTCCGAGATCGAAAGGGCTTCGGTCTGATCGTGGGTGACCATGACGAAGGTCGTGCCGAGTTCGCGCTGCAGCCGCTTGAGCTCGACCTGCATCTGCTCGCGCAGATGTGCGTCGAGTGCGGAAAGAGGCTCGTCGAGCAGCAGCACGCGCGGTTCGCAGACGATGGCGCGTGCCAGCGCCACGCGCTGTCGCTGTCCGCCGGAAAGCGCCTGAACGCGCTGGCCGATCTTGTCGGCGAGGCCGACCAGGTCGAGCGCATCGCCAACCCGCTTGTTGCGCTCAGTCGCACCGATATTTTTGAGCGAAAGGCCGAAGCCGACATTCTCGGCGACGTTCATGTGCGGAAAGAGTGCGTAGTCCTGGAAAACCGTGTTGACCGGCCGGTCATAGGGGCGCAGTGGGGTGATGTCCCGGCCGCCCAGCAGCAATTCGCCCGAGGTCGGGCTTTCGAAGCCGGCAATCACCCGCAACGTCGTCGTCTTGCCGCAGCCGGACGGGCCGAGGAGGCTGAGGAACTCGCCCTCGGCTATATCGAGATCGATCGCGTCGAGACCGACGATGCCACCGGGGAAATGCTTGGAAATGGATCGCAGGCGCAGCAGCGCCTCATTATGCGTCATCGGTTGCCTCCACGGGCTTTGCGGTATTGACCCAGAGGATGGTGCAGCGCTCGGTGCCGGCGTTGCGGAAGGAATGCGGCAAGGTGCTTTTGAACGCAAAACTGTCGCCGGTCTTCAGCAGGTAGCGGGTCGCATCAACGACCAGTTCCACTTCGCCCGCGGTCACGCAGCCGAACTCGTGACCCGTATGAGCGTAGGTTTCGGTGCCGCCACCCGGCTCGACGATGACCTGCATGCCTGTCAGGGCGGCGCCCGGCGGCGAGAGCAGATCCTTCGATATGCCCTCGGCACGCACAGGCAGAGCCCGGCGGCTGTTGGCGCGCACGCAATAGAGATCGTTGACCGGCTCGCCGCCATCGACGATCAGCGCCGAGGGCTCGACGTCGAGTGCCGCAGCAAGCGGCCAGATGACACGCACCCTGAGAGACGACATGCCGCGTTCGATCTGGCTGAGCGCGCCGATTGATATCCCGGTCCTGGTGGCAAGCTCTGCCAGCGAAAGATTGCGTTCGAGCCGCAGCGCTCGGACCCGCCGGCCGACGAGGACGTCTACCTCGTTGGCGTCGCGCGCGGGCTTGTCTGTCTGATCGTCCAGAGCGTCCATCATGTCTCCCAGGTCCTTGCAGTCATCGGCCGGCCCGAACATGCTATGTCCGGGCCGGCATTGCCAGAGATCAACCGCCGGCCTTCACCTTTTCGAACATCTTGGCCAGATCATCGTTCTGTTTCATCGGGCCGGTGAAGACGGTGGATTTCAGCATCGTATCCGGGTCGGCGGGAAGCTGGAGGTTGTCCAGCGTCTCCTTCGGTACGGCGGCGAAGGCCGAGCTGGTCGATGCGCCATAGCCATAGCTTTCGATCAGGAACTTGCCAGAATCGGCCTCGAGCCGGCTGTTGATGAAGTCATAGGCGAGATCGATGTTCTTGGCATCCTTGAGCATCACGAAACCGCAGGCCCAGGTCAGCATGCCTTCCTTCGGCTTCATGAATTCGACCGGCACGCCCTGCTTTTTCAGGGCCACCGCCGAAGCGTTCCAGGTCATGGCGGCCACGAGCTGGCCGCTTGCCAGCGACTGCTCCACCGAGGTCATGTCGGTCGTATAGGCGGATACCAGTGGCCGCTGTTCGCGTAGCTTGTCGGCCACCTTGTCGAGCTCAGTGGGCGTCATGTCGAAAGGGCTGACGCCGGCGAGCAGGGCTGCGACGACCGGCGTGTCGTGCACGGCGTCGATGGTTGCGATCCGTCCGGCATATTGCTTGTCCCACAGCAGCTTCCAGCTTTGCTCGGGATTCTTGACGAGATCGGTGCGGTAGAGAACGGAGGTATTGCCCCAATCCCAGGGCACCATCCACACCTTGCCGTCGCCGGCCTGCAGATCCGGCAGATTGCGGAAGACGGGGAAGATCTTGTCCCAGTTCTTGATCCTGGAGGTGTCGATCGGCTGCAGCAGCCCTTCCTTGTTCCAGCGGGCGACCTTGTCGTAGCAGGGGTGCGCGAGATCGGGATGGAAGCCGGCCTTGACCTTGGTGAAGGCGTCGTCGTCATCGCCGAAGACGGAGGTTTCGACGGTATTCGGATGGGCCGCGAGATAGGCCTTGTCGAAATCGGGCAGCTCGTAGCCGGACCAGGTGAAATAGGTGAGCTTGTCGGCTGCCTGAGCCGGCAACGCCACCGACGCGACGGTGATCGCCAAGGCCGCGATCCCGGCCGCCAGCCGGCGGAAATTCAATCTGCTTTCATGGGTCATCACAGTTCTCCTCTTTTCTTTCGTTGTTGTCGTTGCAGATCTCAGGCTTGTCCGCGTGCGCTCCTCGAAAGGCCACGCTGGCGCAGAAGTTCGGCGCAGCCGGCAATGACGATCGACACGGCAAGGATGCTCGTTCCAAGCGCCATCACGGTCGGGAGTGATTTCGGGAAGCGCAGCTGGCTCCAGATATAGAGCGGCAGCGTCGGCTCGGTTCCCGACAGGAAGAAGGCGACGATGAATTCGTCGAAGGAGGTGAGAAAGGCCAGCATGAAGGCCGAACCGATGGCAGGAAGCGCCAGCGGCAGCATGATGCGGCGAAAGACGATCGCGTCGCCGGCGCCGAGATCCTGGGCGGCCTCGGCGATGCTCCTCGGGATGGCGAGGAACCGGGATCGCATGATGACGACGGTGGTGGGCAGCGCCACGAGGACGTGGCCAAGCACGATGGCGATCCGCGACGGGCCGAGACCGGCAAGATTGACGAGGATCAGCAGCGAGATGCCGACGATAACGCCGGGGATCAGGATCGGCAGCCGGGCGATCGTCGATATCGTGCCTGCCAGCCGTGACCGGCCGTAGGTGTCCATATAGGCGACCGTTATGCCGCAAAGGGTTGCGAGAGAGGCCGCGAGCACGCCGATCAGCAGGCTCGTCTGCAATGCGCCGGTGAGCGCCTGATTGCCGACGAGCGTTGCATACCAGGCGAAGGTGAAGCCCTTCAACGGAAAGGCCGCCTGGATGGAATCGTTGAAGGAAAACAGTGGGATCAGTACGACCGGCAGGTAGAGGAAGATGAGGTAGGCGACGACATAGATCGCCAGCCCGTGTCCCTGCTTTCGTTCCTGGACGGGTTTTCCGCTCATGTGCGGCTCCCGAAAGCGCGGTCGGCGGCGCGCACGATGAGGACGACCGCGAGGATCACCAGCATGACCAGCACGGCGAGTGCCGCGCCGAACGGCCAATCATTCGCCTTGCCGAACTGCGCCTGGATGAGCGAGCCGATCATGGTGCTGGCAGGACCACCCACCAGCGCCGGCGTCACATAGTCGCCGACCGTCGGCACGAACACGACCAGCGCGCCGGCAAGCACGCCAGGCATGGAGTTCGGCAGGATTACGCGGCGAAATGTCGTGAAGGGCCGGGCGCCGAGATCGGCTGCTGCCTCGAGCAGCGATTTCGGCAGGGTCTCGAGCGCCACGTAGATCGGCAGAATGGCGAAGGGAGCATAGGCATGCGCCAGTGTCAGGACGACGGCCGTCGGCGTGTTCAGGAAGATCGTCAGCGGCTCCGAGGTGATCCCGGTCATCATCAGCGCCGAATTGAGGACGCCGTTATAGGCGAGCACGATCTTCCAGGCGAAGACCCGCAGCAGATAGCTGGTCCAGAAGGGCAGCGTCACCAGAAAGAGCAGCAATCCTCGTTTCGGGCCGGCGTGAAAGGCGAGGTAGTAGGCGACGGGATAGGCCGTTGCCACCGTCGCCAGCGTCACGACCCCAGCAATCGCCAATGATCGCAGAATGACCATCCCATAGAGCGGATCGGAAAAGAGCGTGCCGAAATTGGCAAGCGAGATACCGGCGCCGAGCAGCGAGCCGTCGTTTGTCCGAAACGAGAGGAAAATGACGAGGGCAAGTGCAAAGAGGATGAGGACGAAGGCGACGAGTGCGCCTGGGGCCAGCATCACTAAGCGAAAGGCGGAACCGTTCTTTCGTCGGGTCTCGCCGTCGGCAAGTTGGGCCATGGCACCGTTCGACATGATATCGCCGCCTGGAAAATGAAATTATCTGATAGCATTTCATTTATATGAATTGGTCAAGCGGTTTTTCGAGTGCGGCCTGTCTTTGAGTGATGATCTGCTTTGCTGGGCGGCGCAATGTCAGCCGAAAAGTGGATCAGCCCACCCCGCGCATGTCCGGGTGCTGGCCAAACGACACGACGGCGCAGAAGCCGGGGGGCGTTCGGTTCGACAGATGCAGGTTAAGCCTGTGGCGACGTCGACCGATCCGCCCACCGGCGTCTATCTGACGGCATTGTCGATCAGGACGTCGGTTTTTTCGTTCTAGGGGATTTCGATATATAGCGACGGGAGATCATCCAGCATCCGAGCGCCCAGGTGGCACCGGCGCACCAGCCGCCGAGGACATCGGTCGGGAAATGCACGCCGAGAAAGACCCGGCTTGTGCCGATCAGCAGCGTCAGAAGAATGGCGACCACGATCATGAAGATCCGGGTGGACCTGTAGGCCTGCGTGCGGGAGAGAAGCGCGCCAAGCGTCAGATAGGTGACGGCCGACACCATCGCATGGCCGCTCGGAAAACTGAGATCATGAACGTCGACCAGATGCGGAACGATGTCCGGTCTCGGCCTTGCAACGCCCAGCTTCAGAGTGGTGCTCAGCAGCCATCCGCCCAACACCGAGGCAAGGATAAAGATGGCGATCGAGCGGCGGCGATCGAGAAGCAGGTAGATCGTCACCAGAGTCGTCAACAGTGCGAGGACCGTCGTGCTGCCAAGGCTGGTGATATCGCTGAAGGCATGGGTGAGCCATGCAGGCCCCACCGGACGGGAGAGATCTCCGGGCTGGCGAAGCGCCAGCAATATGCTGTCGTCAAATCGCCTCGTCGAGCCTTCAAGAACCTCGCCGGTCAATTGCAGAAACAGAAAGAGCCCGCCGGAGAAGGCCGCGAACATGATGAGCACCAGGGGTTCGAAACGGTTCAGCCACCCAAATATACCCGGCTTGCGGGGCTGCTGATCGTTCATGCGCGGTCGCCCACCTGAATAGTTGTCATTTCGTCTCCTCTGGATTCTGGTGGAGATGTACCACCGGCCAAATCCATGCGGCAACGAGAAAAGCGCTGCTTGCGAAACGGCATGGTTTCGGAAATGACCGGCGATGTCGGCTCAGAAGTTCCAATCCTCATCCTCGGTCGCCACCGCCTTACCGATGACATAGGACGATCCCGAGCCTGAGAAAAAGTCATGGTTTTCGTCGGCATTCGGCGAGAGTGCCGACAGGATCGCCGGGTTGACCTTGCAAGCGTCCGGCGGGAACAGTGCCTCGTAGCCGAGATTCATCAGTGCCTTGTTGGCATTGTAATGCAGGAATTTCTTGACGTCCTCCGTCAGGCCGACACCGTCATAGAGCGCTTCGGTGTATTTCGTCTCGTTGTCATAGAGTTCGAGCAACAGATCGAAAGCAAAGTCCTTGATCTCCTGCCGACCCTCTTCGCTCAGACGCTCCAGCCCGCGCTGAAACTTGTAGCCAATGTAGTAGCCATGCACGGCCTCGTCGCGGATGATGAGGCGGATCATGTCGGCGGTATTGGTAAGCTTGGCGCGGCTCGACCAGTACATCGGCAGATAGAAGCCGGAATAGAACAGGAAGCTTTCCAGAAAGACGCTGGCGATCTTGCGCTTCAGCGGATCGCCGTTGCGGTACTGTTCGAGAATGAGCGCCGACTTCCTCTGCAGATGCTCGTTCTCCTCCGACCAGCGATAGGCGTCATCGACGTCAGGCGTCGAGCATAGCGTCGAGAAGATCGACGAATATGAGCGGGCGTGGACGGCTTCCATGAAGGAGATGTTGGAATAGACGGCCTCCTCGTGAGAGGTGATCGAATCCTCCATCAAAGTCGGCGCGCCGATGCTTGTCTGGATGGTGTCGAGCAGCGTCAGGCCGGTGAAGACGCGGATGGTGAGCTGCTGTTCCTCGGGCTTGAGCGCCGCCCAGGACGGAATATCGTTCGAGAGCGGCACCTTCTCCGGGAGCCAGAAGTTCCCCGTCAGCCGGTTCCAGACTTCCAGATCCTTGTCGTCTTCGATGCGGTTCCAGTTGATGGCGCGCACTGCTTCGGGACGCTTCGGGTTTTTGGTTTTCACTTGGATGTTCATCTTGTTCCCCAGGAGATCAG
The DNA here is from genome assembly GCF_000696095.1 of Rhizobium rhizogenes NBRC 13257. GTDB lineage: Bacteria > Pseudomonadota > Alphaproteobacteria > Rhizobiales > Rhizobiaceae > Rhizobium > Rhizobium rhizogenes. Next base: position 363,072 of record NZ_BAYX01000006.1, read on the forward strand.
AGTGCGCAGGACACGCAGCCCTGCACTTCCGTGCCGGACAGCGCCATCTGGCGAAGGCGGATGTAGTAGATGGTCTTGATGCCCTTCTTCCAGGCGTAGATCTGCGCCTTGTTGATGTCGCGGGTCGTCGCGGTGTCGCGGAAGAACAGCGTCAACGACAGTCCCTGATCGACATGCTGGGTGGCAGCCGCATAGGTATCGATGATCTTCTCAGGCCCGATTTCGTAGGCGTCCTGATAGTAGTCGAGATTGTCATTCGTCATGAAGGCAGCCGGATAATAGACACGGCCAATCATGCCCTCCTTGCGGATTTCGATCTTCGAGACGATCGGATGGATAGAGGAGGTCGAGTGGTTGATGTAAGAGATGGATCCCGTCGGCGGCACGGCCTGCAGGTTCTGGTTATAGAGGCCCGATGTCATCACGGCCTGCTTCAGTTCCTGCCAGTCTTCCCGCGTCGGAATGTCGATGCCAGCGGTTTCGAACAGTGTTCGAACCCGCTCCGTCGCGGGCTTCCATTCCTGTTCGGTGTATTTGTCGAAATAGTCGCCGGAGGCATATTTCGAATTCTCGAACCCCTTGAAGCTGCGCTCCCGCTCCGCTGCCAGGCGGTTGGAGGCGCGGATGGCATGATAGGTCACGGTATAGAAATAGATATTGGTGAAATCGACGCCTTCTTCGGAGCCATAGAGAATCCGCTCGCGGGCGAGATAGCCATGCAGGTTCATCTGGCCGAGGCCGATCGCATGGCTTTCGTCATTGCCCTTTTCGATCGAAGGTACCGACGAGATGCGGCTCATGTCAGAAACTGCCGTCAGCGCCCGTATTGCCGTCTCGATCGTCTTGCCAAAGTCTTCCGAATCCATAGCCGCGGCGATGTTCAAGGAGCCGAGATTGCAGGAAATATCCTTGCCCATATGCTCGTAGGAAAGATCGTCCCTGTAGGTGCTCGCCTCGCTCACCTGGAGGATTTCGGAGCAGAGGTTGCTCATGGTGATGCGCCCGGCGATCGGATTGGCGCGGTTCACCGTGTCCTCGAACATGATGTAGGGATAGCCGCTCTCGAACTGGATTTCGGCAATCACCTGGAAGAAGTCGCGCGCCTTGATCTTCTTCTTGCGGATACGGTTGTCGGCCACCATCTCGCGGTATTTCTCCGTCACGGAAATTTCCGTGAAGGGTACGCCATAGACGCGTTCGACGTCATAGGGCGAGAACAGGTACATGTCCTCGTTGTTCTTCGCGAGTTCGAAGGTGATGTCCGGGACGACGACGCCGAGCGACAGTGTCTTGATCCGGATCTTCTCGTCGGCATTCTCGCGTTTGGTGTCGAGGAACCGCATGATGTCGGGGTGATGCGCGTTCAGATAGACCGCGCCCGCCCCTTGCCGCGCGCCGAGCTGGTTGGCGTAGGAGAAGCTGTCTTCCAGCAGTTTCATAATCGGAATGATGCCGGATGACTGGTTTTCGATATGCTTGATCGGCGCACCGGCCTCGCGGATGTTGGTGAGCGAGAGAGCGACGCCGCCGCCGCGCTTGGAGAGCTGGAGCGCTGAATTGATCGAGCGTCCGATGGACTCCATGTTGTCCTCGACGCGCATCAGGAAGCAGGAGACCAGTTCGCCGCGCTGCTTCTTGCCGGCATTGAGGAAGGTCGGCGTTGCCGGCTGGAAGCGGCCGGAAATGATTTCGTCGACCATGTCTCTGGCCAGGGATTCATTGCCCTGCGCCAGGGTCAGCGCCACCATACAGATGCGGTCTTCATAGCGCTCGAGATAACGCTTCCCGTCGAAGGTTTTCAGCGTGTAGCTGGTGTAATATTTGAAGGCCCCGAGAAATGTCGGGAACCTGAACTTCTTCGCATAGGCGTGGTCGAAGAGATCGCGCACGAAGTTGAAGGAATACTGGTCGAGAACCTCGCGTTCGTAGTAGCCCTCGGTCACCAGATAATCGAGCTTCTCCCTGAGGTTATGGAAGAAAACGGTGTTCTGGTTGACGTGCTGGAGAAAATACTGCTTCGCCGCCAGCCGGTCCTTGTCGAGCTGGATTTTGCCATCCTCATCGTAAAGGTTCAGCATGGCGTTCAGCGCATGATAGTCGAGCTGCGTTTCCGTAGCCTTCACCGGGCGTTCGAGTGTGAGCGTGTCCAAAATCGTTCCAATCCATCTCTGACATTGACGACGTCCTCTTCCGTGCCGATCAGCTCGAACCTGTAAAGGTACGGCACCTGGCATTTGGCGGAGATGATGTCGCCGGCGATCCCGAAGGTCGCTCCGAAGTTGCTGTTGCCCGCGGCAATCACGCCCCGGATGTTCGATCGGTTCTCCGTCTCGTTCAGGAAACGGATCACCTGTTTTGGAACCGCGCCCTTGCCGCTTTCGCCGCCATAGGTCGGCACCACGAGGACGAAGGGCTGGTGGACACGGAAAAGCTCATTTGGACGGACCGGTATTCGCACGGCATCCAGGCCGAGCTTGCCGATGAAGCGATGGGTGTTCTCGGACCGGCTGGAGAAATAGACGATCCGCTCCGTCGATGGCTGTCCCATCAGGCAAGCGCGCTGATCATGTCGGGCCGGAAGCCCGCCCAGTGCTGTTCGCCGGCGACGACCACCGGGACCTGGCGGTAGCCGAGGCCCTGCACGAGTTCGAGGGCGGCATCGTCGATGGAAACATCGATGATCCGATAGTCGATGCCGTGACGGTCGAGTGCCCTTGTGGTCGCGGTGCATTGGACGCAGGCGGGCTTGCTATAGACGGTGATGCTCATGATTGTCCTCGTATCTTTGAAAGGCACACGATATCGTCCGGACATCCGCCGATGCCCGTTCGAAGGAAATGAAGATGGATCAGCACACGCCCGGATTCGGACGTGGATGTACGGCTACTCGCGCCGGGACTGGCTTGAAAAATTCGACATGGACTTCACCCCGAAGTTGACTGATCGCAGGAGTTCGGGGAGGCGTGCACGAACGGTGTCATTCCGCAGTACATCGCGACCTTCCGGACACCCCGCCCGTGGACGTTTTGTTTGAGGCAGGTCTCCTGGCTCGCGGGTCGTTGCATCAATCCTCACCTTCCCGAAGCATCATGCTTCAGTGGCTTTCGCTGGATAGATGCTCGCCGCTTACAGTTGCGGGGGCAGCTCCGGAATTGCGGCGCCCATAAGGGGCGGTCGCGCACCGTATTCCCGTCTTAGCCTCCAATCCTTGCGAATCGAAAGAACCTCGAACACTAGATATAGTAGACGAGGTTGGAATTTCGTCAATCGATATGATGATGTGCCGTCGCGTTTCGTGGGGATAGAGCAGCGCCGCCGCAGGGGGAGGCGTTGCTCTGCTGAGGATCAGGACGCCGATGCCGTTGTCCGGGCCTGGGCCGACAGGCGAAGCAGACGAGCCGCATGAACCATGTTCACGAGCGCCGGCCTCACTTCGTCCCATTTGCGGGTCTTCAATCCGCAATCAGGATTTATCCAGAGCTGCGCATCGCCCAGCCGCAGACGGGCAAGGTCGAGCAGCTCGGTCATTTCCGATACCTCGGGAACGCGCGGCGAATGGATATCGTAGACGCCCGGTCCGATCTCGTTCGGGTACTTGTATGTCCGGAATGCATCGAGCAGTTCCATCTTCGACCGTGAGGTCTCTATGGAAATGACATCGGCGTCCATTGCGGCGATGGCGTCTATGATGTGGTTGAACTCGGAATAGCACATATGCGTGTGTATCTGCGTCTCATCGGAAACGCCCGTCGAGCACAGCCGGAAGCATTCCACCGCCCAGTCGAGATAGATCTTCCAGTCCGACGTTCGCAGCGGCAGACCCTCGCGCAAGGCTGCCTCGTCTATCTGGATCATCGAGGCGCCTGCCTCTTCAAGGTCGGCAACCTCGTCCCGGATCGCAAGGGCAATCTGGCGGCACACCGCGCTTCGCGGAAGATCGTTACGCACAAAAGACCAGTTCAGGATCGTTACCGGCCCGGTCAGCATGCCCTTGACGGGCTTTTCCGTGAGAGACTGGGCGTAACGCCACCATTGGACCGTCATCGCCCTTGGGCGGGATACGTCGCCATAGATGACCGGCGGGCGCACATAGCGCGAGCCGTAACTCTGGACCCAGGCATGCTGGGTGAACGCGAACCCGGAAAGCTGCTCCCCGAAATATTGGACCATGTCGTTGCGTTCGAACTCACCGTGAACGAGGACATCCAGGCCGATTTCCTCCTGCCAGCGGATTGCCGATTCCGTCTCTTTTCTCAGGAAGGCATCGTAGTCCACATAGCTCATGGTTCCCTTCCCATGCGCGGCTCGGGCCTTGCGCACCTCGGCCGTCTGCGGGAACGACCCGATCGTCGTGGTTGGGAACAGGGGCAGTTTGAGCCGTTTTTCCTGGATAGCCTTGCGACGAAGGAACGCGTTTTGTCTGCGCTTTATGGAAGCGTCGAGGCCCTTGATACGACCATCGACCACGGGGTCGTGAACCTTCGGCGAGGATGCCCGCGATGCCGCGGCAGTGGCAGAAGCCGCAAGCGCGTCGCCGATGGCGTTTCGTCCGTCGGACAGACCGCGCCCAAGAGCTACGACCTCGTCGAGCTTCTGTGTCGCGAAAGCCAGCCAGCGTCCAAGATCGGCATCGAGCGTCGTCTCGAGCTCAAGATCGATCGGCACATGGAGAAGTGAGCAGGAAGGCGCGATTTGTACCCGGTCGGCTCCAATCGCGGCAACGACCGGCTCCAGATGATCCAGGGCTTTCACAAGATCGCCCCGCCAGATGTTGCGGCCGTCGATGACGCCGAGTGACAGAACGCGATTTGGCGGAAGCTTCGCCAGGACTTCGCTCAATTGTTCCGGCGCTCGGACGAGATCGATATGCAGCCCCGCCATGGGACTGGCGAGTACGATGGGCAGGTTATCGCCGATCGCTCCGAAATAGGTGGCGACCATGATCTTGAGGTTGGGCACCAGTTTGTGGAAAGCCTCATAGGCGTGTGCGAAAGCGCTCCTGTCTTCGTCGGTCAGATCAAGCACGAGCGCTGGCTCGTCGATCTGGACCCAGTCGGCGCCGGCCGCGCTCAGTTCGGCGAGTATCCTCGCATAGACGGGAAGCAGCCGGTCCAGAAGCCGGATCGGCTCGAAATCCTCCTCCTTGCTCTTGGCGAGCTTCAACAAGGTGATCGGCCCCAGCAAGACCGGGCGCGTATGGATTCCCAGCGCCCTTGCTTCCCGGAACATTTCCAGCGGCCTGTTGGCCGTCAGCTCGAAAGCCTGGTCCGGCCCAATTTCCGGAACCATGTAGTGATAGTTGGTGTCGAACCATTTGGTCATCTCGAGCGCCGGCGCGCCTTGATGATGGTGGACATGGCCGCAATCGCCATGGCCGCCGCCCGTCGATCCGCGTGCCATGGCGAAGTAGGTGTCGAGATCGACCGGGCCTCCCCTCCAGCCGTAGAGCGCCGGGATGGCGCCGACCATGACGGCGGTATCGAGGACATGATCGTAAAGCGAGAAGTCGTTGGAGGGAATTACGGCGATCCCCTTCTCCTTCTGTAGCCGCCAATTGTCGGCGCGAAGTGTCTTGGCGACATCGAAAAGAGCGGCGCGGTCCGATTGCCTGGACCAGCAGGATTCCAGAGCGAATTTCAATTCGCGGTGTTGTCCGATGCGTGGAAAGCCGAGATTCGCAGTCAGTATGGTCATTTTCCTTACCCCGAGGGTTGTGGGCAAGGCATTGGAATGACGCATCGACGAAAGGCACAGGGGGGCCGATCGCAAAGCGGCACACCGGGACACCCCGCCCGTGGACGTTATCTATCGAGGCAGGTCTCCTGGCTTGCGGGTCGTCACCACCATCCTGTCTTCCCGAGGCGTCTTCCTCAGTGACTTTGATCGGATGGCGGCTCACCGCCTACAGTTGCGGGGGCAGCTCCGGCATGGACATTGCAGATGTCTTGACCGAATTCCCTCTTAGCTCCGGATCAGACGATCCGCAGAACCACGATGGCACGCAGGATGTCGGAATGTGTTGCTGTCGTCAAGAGATATAAAGATATCTTTATATGATCCTGCGACGCTTCTGGCGGCCGCTTGCCTTCACGGCACGCAACCCTAGTTTTCATATCTGGGGAAATGCAGCATTATGGGGCGATGCTTTTGGAGACGATCGCGTTGGGACTGTATGAACGGTTTGTTCGGATAGCGTTCATGTAGAGTGCAATATCACCCATCCATGCCATCGATATCAGAGTGAGGAGCGAAGGATGTTTAGACGTTTTGCACGAGTTTCTTTCATCGCGTTGGCCGGCTTGGCCGCAACGCAGTTGATGCCATCTGTCGCCATGGCGCAGTATTACGGCGACGATGATGGATACAGGCAGCCGCCAAGATGGGACCGTCGCCAGGATCAGGACTGGGATGGCCCGCGCAGAGATCGTGACCGTGGTGACCGTGGTGGTTGCAGCCGGCGCGACCTTATGGATGCCGCCCGCCAGGAAGGTTTCCGCCGCATTGATTCGGTCGAAAACAATGGGCGACGCATTGTTGTCCGTGGCTGGAATGATGGCGGTCCCGACCGCATGGTCTTTGCCAATCGACGCGGCTGCCCGGCCCTCAATTGAGGCTCCGGTATCATCCGCCGCGACCAATATGTAGGCGGCGGGCCAAAGCATAATGCCAAGGCACGGTTTTGATCGTGCCTTGGACAGACATTCCGACTATCCGAGCGCGTCGGCCATTCTGATGAGATCGGCGACGGATCCCGCCTGCATCTTGCGCATCGCCTGGCCGCGATGGACCTTCACGGTGATTTCGCTGAGGCCGAGTTCGGCGGCGATCTGCTTGTTGAGGCGTCCGCGGGCGACAAGCGCCATCACTTCACGCTCGCGCGCCGTCAGCGTCGCAAACCGCTCCCGCAAATCGGTCGTCGCAGCGTCCTGGCGAAGCCGGGTGCGGTCCTTTTCCAAAGCTTGCCGAATGGCGTCGAGAAGATCCTGTTCCCGAAAGGGCTTGAGCAGAAACTCCACCGCCCCGGCCTTCATCGCCCTCACGGACATCGGCACATCGCCGTGGCCGGTCAGGAATATGATGGGCAGGGGATTGCCGGTTCTTGCCAGCTCGTCCTGGAAATCAAGGCCGCTTGCATCCGGCATCCTGACGTCGAGGACAAGGCAGCACGGACCGTCGGATCGTCGATGTTTCAGGAAATCCCGTGGCGATGCGAAGCTGCTGACGTCATAGCCGACTGAGCGCAGGAGGCTGTCCAGCCCATCCCGGACGGAGGGATCGTCGTCGATGACATAAATGGTCGGTTTCTGCTCCGGCATGATCATCCTCTTGCTCCGGTATCCGACGGCAGGATGAAGCCGAACACCGCGCCATGCGGGAAGTTGGGCGCCGTATAGACCGCACCGCCATGCGCCTCGACGATCGACCGGCTGATCGCCAGCCCCATCCCCATTCCTGTCGTCTTGGTCGTGAAGAAGGCTTCGAACATCCTGTCGGAAGCGGCTGGCGGCACGCCCATGCCGGTGTCGCGCACGCTGATGGTTATCTTCCTGTCGTCAGCTGCGGCGCTGACCAGCAGTTCGCGTTTCTCCGCATCGACGCCCGCCATCGCTTCGATGGCATTGATGACGAAGTTCAGGATCACCTGCTGCAGCTGAACCCGGTCGCCCGTCACGGATGGTAGATCATTGGCGAGTTCGGTGCGCAGCAGGATATGGTTTTCTCGGATCTCGCTACGGACGAGCGCCAGCGCCTCGGTGATCGTCTCGGCCATGTCGATGCTGTCGCGCGATGGAGATGTTCGCGCAACGAGGCTGCGGACACGGCCGATCACCTCGCCGGCGCGGCCGGCATCCTTGACGATCCTGTCGAGCGCGCGCCGTGCCTCCTCCTGGTCGGGAGGCGTTGCCGACAGCCAGCGGAGCGCCGCATTGCCGTTGGCCACGATCGCGGTGATCGGCTGGCTGACCTCATGGGCGATGGAGGTGCTAAGTTCGCCCATCGTCATGATGCGCGACATGCGCGCGAGTTCGGATTGCGCCTGTCTAGCTCTTGCCTCGGTCGCCTCGATCCTGATCGCCAAGTAGGTGGTCGCGCCAATGGCAAGCAGGCTTATGGCGCCATTCACCATGCCGGATTGGGAATCGCCATGCCGTGTCAAAAAGTAGCTCGCTATGGTGAGGATGGTACAGGCGAACCCGACCACCATGACGGCCCCGGGCCGGCCGGATCGCACGGAGATGAGGATCACCGAGACATAGAGCACCGCAAAGGCGATCTCCAGATTGGTCACCGTGTCGGCAACAAAGATCAGGGCGGCGAGCAACGTAATGCCCAGCCACATCAAGGGCGCCTCGACCAGATATCGCAGGACCTCGCGCCTCATGTTGCCTTACCCTTCTCACACGAATCCGCCGCCGCACATGCGACGGCAGGGTGCACGATCGGAAAGCCATGAGCAATGCCGACCATTGCGGCGGGCCAATGGTCGGCCATGATCAAGCGTGATCCTCAGCTCGGGTTTTCGAGTGTGAACAGGTCGGCATTCTCGTCATAAGCAAAATATTCGGCGTAACGAGCCCAGTTTGTCACGGCTTTCAGCGTGGTATCGGCATAGTCCTCCGACATGTAGTCCTCGAGCTCGTCGCGAAAACGCCGGGCCGGCGCGCGGTGCGTCGGCCGCTCGTCGAGAACACGGCGGATATGGGCGGCAAGCGGCACATAGGTGGCGAGATGCTGCTCGAACAGGCGCTTGCGTTCGTCGACATCGCTGTCGAAGAAGCGCAGGCCCGGTGCCGTCAGTCGAATGTCGCCACCTTCCAGATCGGCAAAGCGTAGCAGTTGTAGTGTCTCGGCGACGGGGAAAAGATCGTCGATGTCGAGATGGAGATGCGTGGCAAGCGGTGGCAAGTCCGCCTGTCCCCGATAAGGTTCGGCCGCGACCGTCTCGATCAGGCCGGACAGCAGGTTGGTCGATACCCGCGGCAGGGCCATGGCTATTCCCGTTCCTGGGAAAAGCCCATCGCGCGCCGTCGTGCCGGTTTTCGCGGTCATCCTTGCATAGATATCTTCGACCAGCATCCGGAAGGTGGGATCGAGACGGTTGCGCGGCTGCGGCAGGTCGACGCGAATTTCGGCGATGACGCGACCGGGGTTCGACCCGAAGATCAGGATGCGGTCGCACATCAGCACGGCCTCTTCGATATTGTGCGTCACCATCAGGATGGATTCGATCGGCATCCGGCCTTCGCACCACAGATCGAGCAGATCGGTGCGCAGCGTCTCGGCCGTCAGCACGTCGAGCGCCGAGAAGGGCTCATCCATCAGCAGCACCTTTGGGCGAACGACAAGGGCACGCGCAAGGCCGACGCGCTGGCGCATGCCGCCCGAGAGTTCCTTCGGATAGGCGCTTTCGAAACCGTCTAGGCCGATGAGGTCGATGGCGGCAAGTGCCCGCTTGCGCCGCTCGGCCGGTGCTACGCCCTGGGCTTCAAGGCCAAGTTCGACATTCTGCAGGACCGAAAGCCAGGGGAAGAGCGCGAAACTCTGAAAAACAACGGAGACGCCCGAGTTGGGACCGGTCACGGGCTTGCCTTCGAAGGTGACTTCGCCCTTGCTCGGCCGGATCAGGCCGGCGATCGCCCGCAGCAGCGTCGACTTGCCGGAACCGGACCGCCCAAGCAGTCCGACGATCTCGGCGGAGCGAAGCTCCAGATCGACATTGTCCAGCACGACCAGCGAGCCGGATGTGCCCTTGTCGTAGATCTGGCAGACCTGCTTGGCCGATACCAGCGGGGCGGCTTCGGCAATTCCTGCCTTTTTCGTGAGTATGGTGGATTCCATGATTGTTACTCCGACTGGAATGGTTAGTTGAGACGCAGGCGGCGTTCGGCGAAGACGTAGAGCGGTCGCCAGAGGGTTCTGTTCAAAAGCGTGACGAAGAGCGACATGACCGCGATGCCGAGGATGACGCGCTGGTAGTCGCCGGCCTCCGTGGCCTTGGCGATGTAGGAACCGAGGCCAAAGGCCTCGAGCTTGGTGTGGCCCCAGCTCACCACTTCGGCGACGATGCTGGCATTCCACGAGCCGCCCGATGCCGTCAGCGCGCCGGTGACGTAGTAGGGAAAGATCCCCGGCAGAATGGCGCGCCGCCACCAGGTCCAGGACCGCAGCTGGTAGACCGAGCAAGCTTCCTTCAGATCCGTCGGAAAGGCACTGGCGCCGGCGATAACGTTGAAGAGGATGTACCATTGCGTGCCGAGCACCATCAGCGGCGAGAGCCAGATGTTCGGGCTCGCTCCGGTCGCGACGATTGCTATGACCGCGAAGGGAAACAGCACATTGGCGGGAAAGGCCGCGAGGAACTGCGCCACCGGCTGAACACGCTCGGCAACGGCTGGCCTGAGGCCGATCCAGACGCCGATCGGTACCCAGATCACGGACGCCACCGCAATCAGCACAAGTACGCGCAGCAGCGTGACGAGACCGCCGCTAAAGGCTTCCCACACGTCGCTCCATGTGAGCGTCTGGCTCACGAAGGCAAACGCAGTCCAAATGCCCCAGATGCCAACGACTGCGATCAGGACGAACCAGGCATAGTCCAGCAACCGTGTAGCCACGGCATTGTTGTGCCTGACGACCGGCGCCTTTCGGGGCATAGCCGGCAGTCGGACGAGCATCAGGCTGCCCCATGCCCAGGCAAGCGGTCCCATCAGGTATTTCAGCAGGCGCGTGCGCTGGATCAGCGAATAGACCCATGAGCGGGGCTTTTCCTGCCCCGCCGTCTGCTCGAAGCGGAATTTGTCGGCCCAGGCGACGATCGGCCGGAATAGGAGCTGGTCGTAGAGCACGATGACGACGCCCATTGCGAGGACTGCCCAGCTCACCGCTGCAAAATCCTGCTTGTCGATGGCAACCGCCAGCCAGGAGCCGAGGCCCGGCAGCTGCACCGTGGTATTGCCGACGGTGATCGCTTCGGAGGCGACGACGAAGAACCAGCCGCCGGACATCGACATCATCGTGTTCCAGATCAGCCCGGGCGCCGAAAAAGGCGCTTCCAGCCGCCAGAACCGCTGCCAGGCGGAAAGACCGAAACCACGGCTCACCTCGTCGAGATCGCGCGGCACAGTTCGCAGCGACTGATAGAAGGAAAAGGCCATGTTCCAGGCCTGGCTGGTGAAGATCGCGAAGACCGACGCACATTCGGCGCCAAGCTGGCTTCCCGGGAAGATCCCCATGAAGAAGGTGACGGTGAATGTCAGAAAGCCCAGCACCGGCACGGATTGCAGGATATCGAGGGCAGGGATGATGATCATCTCCGCCCGCCGGCTTTTGGCGGCCAGCGTTGCGAAAACGAAGGTGAAGACGAGCGAGGCCCCGATTGCCGCGAACATCCGCAACGTCGTGCGCAGGGCATATTCCGGCAGCCGCGCGGGATCGAGCGAGATGGGGGTGTTTGCCAACCCGTCCAGCGGCGCCCGCATTTCGGCAGCGCCATGCACAGCGAGCACGGCCAGCGCCGCGACGAAAGCGAAGGCGACGAGATCGTAGCCGTTCGGCAAAATGCGGGTTCGTGCCAGTTCGGCAACGGCGCTGTGCCCCCGGCGATCATTGGAAAGAAAGACCATGTGATGACCTCATGGAAAAATTGGAGAGTGTCGGCGAATATGCCCGCGTGATGTGATGGCGGTCGCAGTGGGGGCTACGCCGCCTGATGATTATCCGTGCGACGACTGCCATCCTCGTCGAGGGGCGCGCGGTCTTGCGTGGTCCAGAAGCACTCCAGCTTCCCCGTCAGCGGGCTGGTGTGCCAGACGGTGACAAGGGCCGGGCGCGGCTGTTCCGAATGGGCGGGGAGTGTCCGAATAGCTGGAAATTTGGATGCGGGCATTCGTCCGCGAAAAAGAACGATGTTGTTCATGGTTCACCTCCTCGGTCCGCCGACGGCGGGTCCGGGCGGCGAACCGGGCAGGCTAGGCCCGACCGGCGCTCGCCCGGGCGATTGCGCCGGGAGCGTTCCAGGTTGTTGCGATGACCATCCGGCCACGGCCGGATGCCGCAACCGGATAGCGACTAGAGTAGCTGTCCATTGGCTTCTTGATCTGTTGTTTCGGTAACCCCGCGCGCTGCGTCGTGGGGCATGGCCGTGATGTCATGGAGGGGATGAACGGTCAATCAGGCGTTGGTGCACCGCGACTATACCTTGGTATAGGCGGGGAATGTTTGCGCTGTTGATCAAGCCAATCGGGGCGGCAAGAGCCGCTGCTGCAATCGGGCGACTAGCCGGAGATCAATATCTGCCGGGCAGTCGATGTCAGCCTTTTGCCGCCGTCAGGCGTTACCACGACTGTTTCGCTAAAGCCAAGGCCGCAGGCGCTCGCATAGACATGGAAGACCATTCCGTCCTCCAGCGGCCAATTCTCCGTCGGCAGGAACACGCGGGAAAAGTCGCTTGTGCGCGGCGTGCGCGTATAGAGACCGAGCGTATAGGCCGTGACATTGTTGTAGGCAGGCCGCCATCCCTCCGCGACGAGGCCATTGCGAACGATGGCGTCCACATCCCGCGCGATAGCCCCGGGCTTCATGGTCGCAATCTGTTCGTCCTGCAGCGTGACGATGCGAGATACTGCATCGCGGAGCCGGGACGCGGGCTTGCCGATGATGATCGGCCGCATCAGACGTGCGCCGTAGCCGCCGATGCGTGGGATCAACTCAACGTGCAGTATGTCTCCCTCGCTCAGCACGTCATTCTTGAGCGCACCATGCAGAAACTCGTGGCTGCCGCTCGCCTTGACGATTGGTCCGGTCTCACCCGTATCGGCGCCCTCCCGCAGGAATGTCGCGGCTGCAACCGCTGCCGCATCGCGGGTCGACATGCCCGAGCGGATTGTCTCGGCGATGGCCCGCATGGCCTTGTCGGCAATGGCAGACGCATCCGTCAGAATCGCGACCTCGCGCGGCGATTTGATCCAGCGCAAGCTGTCGCTGATGCCGGGAAGGGCGATGAATTCCGCCCGAGGCAGGCATGTCCTGAGCCTGGCGGCCGTATGGGCACTGAAGCTATAGGCATTGATATCAGCGCCGATGCGGGCGTCAGCGAAACCATAGGCGCAGATGCTGTCCGCGACGGCCTGATGAGGATCATCGACATCTGCAAAGCCGATCACATCCGCGATCCAAGTCTTTTCCCGACAGGGCGCTTCGTCGAGTTCGCGAAGTACGAACCACGGCTGTCCGTGGCGTGGAAGCAGGGCGGCGCGGTACATGGTTTCGGAGACGGTATAGCCCGTCAGCCAGGCCAGCAGCTCGCCGCTGTCGATCAAAAGGAGATCGACAGCGGCGGCGTCCATTGCGGCATGTGCCTTGGCAATCCGCCAGTCATATTCGTCACGAGGGAACATGCGGCCTCAGGCGATCTCGCAGATGTCGAGAATGGTGAGCATGTAGACGCGGATCATGTCGAGATAGTCGATGATGTCGACGCGCTCGTCCGGCATGGTGTTGTAGCGCCCGCCTGGACCGCAGACGATGCCTTCCATGCCAAGCTCGTGATAGAGATGGCCGGCATCTGTGCCGTAAAAGCGGGTTGGTGTGATCGCACCGGTCGGCTGCTTCTCGCCGCGCACGGCCTCATAGGCCGCGTTGATCGACGTAACGATGCGCGAGGTCGGCGACACCTCGAAAGGCGGCATCAGCGGACGTCCTTCGATCATCTCGGGAACCAGCTTGGCCTTGAGCCCTGGAAAACGCTTCTCAAGTTCGACGAGTTCGCCGGCGAGATCGGCGAGAACGCCTTCCTGTGTCTGGCCGGGTGCGTAGCGGGCCGAGCCCCGAATGCGGACGAAGTCGGAGACCTGCGGTGGCCGCCATTCCTCGAGATCGCGTCCGAGAGCGCCATGGACGACGCCGACATGGCCGCGGTTGATGGAGCGATGCACTTCGCTTCTCGCGCCGCTGAACGTCATGGCGTTGATGCGCGGAATGATGTCGCAGGCGGCGGCGATGGCATCGACGGATTGTTCTCGCTTGGAAAGATGTCGGGTGTCGCCGGTAAGCTCGATGACGAAGCTCAGCGCTGCCGCGTGCATCGTCACGGCGGCGAGGTCGCTCGGCTCGCTGTTGATGAAATAGTCGGCCTTGACGCCGCTGCGGATGGCCGCGAGCGTGCCGACGCCGCCCTGCAATTCACCGACCACATAGGTCAGGATGATATCGCCCTTGAGCTTCACGCCCGCATCCAGCAGCGTCTTGACGGCGCAGAAATAGGCCGCGTCGCCCGCCTTCATGTTGGAAACGCCGATACCGTAGATGAACTTGTCATCGACGAGGCCGCCCCAAGGATCGACAGTCCAGCCTTCGGTCACCGGATTGGTATCGAGATGGCCGTTGAACAGCAGGCTCTTGCCGCCGCCCGATCCCTTCAGGCGCCCGATGGCATTGAAGCGCTGACCGTCGTCGAAAGGCTGCAGCTCGGACTGGAGGCCGAGCGCTGCCATCTCGCGGGCCATGATGCGGGCGAGTTCGCGCTCGCCATCGGTCTGGGAATGGCTCTTCTGGCGTACCATGTTCGACAGGAAGTCGAGGCAGCTCTTCTCGTCGATTGTGCCGACGAGCGATTTCGGGTCCATTATATGCTCCTTGCTCTGCAATTCTAAATGGATGTGCTTGCGAGCGCCGGAACCGCCGCGATCAGCTGGCGGGTATAGTCGGCGCGGTCAGGGCTGGCGATTTCGTCTGATGGTACGACCTCGACAAGATCGCCGCGGTACATCACGGCGATGCGATGGGCGATCTGGCGGACGAGATTGAGGTCATGAGTGATGAAGAGAAAGGCCGTGCCGTGCTTGCGGTGCAATTCCAGCAGCAGCTGCACGATCGATGCTTGCACCGAGACATCCAGCGCCGAGGTGATCTCGTCGCAGATGACGAGCTTCGGTTTCGAGGCGAAGGCGCGGGCAATGGCGACGCGCTGTTTCTCTCCACCCGAGAGCTGATGCGGATAGCGGTCGGCATGGGTGCGCGGCAGGCGAACCTGTTCCAACAGGTCGCCGATCTGTTGCGACAGGGAACCGCCTTCACCCGCGCCATAGAGTTTCAATGGTCGAGACAGGATTTCATGGATCTTCTGCCGGGGATTGAGCGAGGCGTCGGGGTGCTGGAAGATCAGCTGGACATCCTTGCGATAGCTCCTGTCCATGTCGGCAAGGCCGGTGATTGTCCGCCCGGCGAAGGTCATCCTGCCTTCGAACGGATTGAGCCCAGTCATCGCCTTGGCGAGCGTCGACTTGCCGGAACCGGATTCTCCGACGATGCCGAGGATTTCGCCCGGCTGCACAGTGAGGCTGATGGCGCGATTGCCGGTGAAGCGCTTGAAGGTGCGGCCCGTCAGCGCCGAGAGAAACGGCTTGCGACCGTAATGGACGCTGACATTCTCGACCTCCATCAGCGGTTGGGTCTGATAGGTCGGGCGCGTCTCGACCAGCCGGTTGGCGGGTCGCGGCACGGCGGCAAGCAGCTCTCTGGTGTAATCCTGGCGCGGTGCCTTGAAGATATCGTCGATGGCGCCCTGTTCGACGATCTCGCCGCGCCGCATCACCGCCACGCGCTTGGCCGTGCGGGAGAGCAGCGCCAGATCGTGCGAGATATAGAGCGAGGCGACGCCGGTCTCCGCCTGAAGATCGAGAAACAGATCGAGGATCTGCCGTGAGGTGATGACATCAAGCGCCGTCGTTGGTTCATCGAAGATGATGCATTGCGGATTGCAGGCAAAGGCCGTCGCGATGACGACACGCTGCTTCTCTCCGCCCGATGCCTCATGCGGCATGCGCTGCATCATCTGGGTCGGGTTCTTCAGGCCGACGCGGGCAAGCATCGCCTCGCCTTCGCTCCATGCCTGTCTCTTCGTAAGTCCGCGGTGACGTCTCAGCGCCTCCGTCAGCTGCGTGCCGAGCGAAAGGGTGGGGTTGAGCGAGGTGCCGGGGTCCTGGAACACCATGCTGATCTGCTTGCCGCGCATGCGGTTGACTTCGGCCGGCGATCTCGCCGCGAGGTCCTCGCCCTGCAGCCGGATGGCGCCGGCGACTTCGCGGGCATTGTCCGGCAGGTAACGCATGATCGACCAGGCGAGCGACGTCTTGCCCGAGCCGGATTCGCCGACAAGGCCGAGGATTTCCCCGGCCGCGATCTCCAGGTCGATGTTCTTCAATGCGTGGAAGACGCCGTTCACTGTCAGATAGTCGAGCGAATAGTTGCGGATCTGTAGAACGCTGTTTTGTGCGAGTTCGCTCATCTCATCCTCCCGTGCGCGGGTTGAGAGCATCGCGCAGGCCATCGCCAAGCAGGTTGAAGCCGACGGCGACGATTGCGATCGCCAGGCTCGGCCAGATCAGGATGCCGGCGCTGATATGCATGTATTGGCGCGCTTCGGAGATCATCAGTCCCCATTCCGTTGCCGGCGGCTGGGCGCCGAGCCCAAGGAAACTCAGTGTCGCGAACAGCATCACTGCGAAGGAAATCCGGATGGTCGTCTCGACGATGATCGGGGCGATGACGTTGGGCAGCATTTCGCGCAGAATGATGTAGGACGAGCTTTCGCCGCGGGCGATTGCCGCACTGACATAGTCCTGCTTGCGGATGGAAAGGGCGACGCTACGGGTGATGCGGGCCATGCCGGGCGCAAAGGCGACGGCGACCGCCACCAGCGCATTGATGCTGCCGGAGCCGAGCAGATTGACGATCAGAAGCGCGAACAGAAGGTTCGGGATCGACATGATGGCATCGATCGTTCGCATGATCATCTCATCGGCGCGACCGCCAAGATAGGCCGACACCGTACCGATGAGGGCGCCGGCAAAGGTTCCGGCCAGGGTGGCGACGACCGCCGTGATCACGGTCGCACGGGCGCCGATCAGCAGCCGGCTCAGAATATCGCGGCCATACTGATCCGTTCCGAGCAGAAAGGTCATGCTCGGTCCCTTGTAGCGGGCAAGGATCGACATGGCTTCGGGGTCGCGGGGGGCGAGCCACGGCCCGAATGCGACGACGATGAACACCAGAACGATCAGGATCAGGCCGGTGGCGCCCTGCGGCGTACGCAACAGCCGCTTGAGAAGATCAACCATATTGGATCCTCTTGTCGAGCCAGGCATAGAGAAGGTCGGCTGCGAAGTTGACGATGGAATAGGTGGCGGCCATGAGGAGGACGCCGGCCTGGATGGAGGGCAGGTCGCGCGTCTGGATGGCGACGATGAGCTGCCGCCCGATGCCAGGAATGGCGAAGATCTCTTCGACGACGATGATGCCGCCGAGCAGATAGCCGACATCCAGCGCAACGACGGTGATGGTTGGCAGCAGTGCGTTACGAAGGGCGTGGCCGAACAGAACGCGTGAACCGGAGAGGCCCTTCAGCCGTGCGGCGCGGATATAGTCGGTATGCAAGACATCGACGAGTTCCGAGCGCACCATGCGCGAGACGTGGGCGATGAGGATGATGGAGATGACGCAGACGGGCAGCGCCAGATGCGCGATGCCGTCGAGGAAATTCTCGGTGAGCGGCACATAGCCGGTCGCGGGCAGCCATTTCAGCCAGTCGGAGACGACCAGCACCGCGACCGTCGCCGTCACGAATTCGGGGAGCGAAACGCCCGCATAGGACACCAGGCTGACGAGCATGTCGGTCAGGCGCCCGCGCCGCATCGCGGCGATGACGCCGAGTGGAATGGCCAGCACCAGCATCAGGCCGATCGACAGGCAGGCGAGCAGCAGTGAGCGCCCCAGCGCTTCGAACATCACGGGACCGATGGGCTGGCCGGTGCGCAGCGAATGGCCGAAATCGCCGTGTAGGACGCCACCCAGCCAATGCAGATATTGCAGCCACACGGGGTCGTTGAGGCCCATCTGTTGGCGCAGGGCGTCCAGCGCCTGGGCGGTAGCGTTTTCCCCCAGCATCATCACGGCGGCATCGGCCGGCAGGACCTGGGTAATGGCGAAGACGACGAGCGACACGACGAAGAGCGTGTAGACGATCATCAATAGTCGCTTGATCAGATAGTGCGGTGACAAGGGCTTGTTCCCTGGCGTTCCTGAGCTGGGCTGCGGATTGCGCGGCCGGCCTTTGAGCTGCGTCGCGCGCCGGAGAGTGACGCGCAACGCCTATATCGGCTCCGTGCCTCTACGAGGTCAGCTCCGCTTCGGCGCCTTGTCGGTCAAGGCGGTGTAATCGAGGCGGAAGACGGATGCGCGCGGATGGACTTCAAAGCCCGAGACCCAGTCGCGCTTGGCCGCGAGCACATCGAAGAAGACCGGTATGATCGAGGGCACCTCCTCGTTCATCAGCTTTTGCGCTTCCGCGTAGAGTGCCTTGCGCTTGGCCTCGTCGGTGATCCCGCGTGCTTCGTTGACGACCTTGTCGAAGGCCGCGTTGTTCCAGCGCGTTTCATTCCAGGCGGCATCCGAGGTGTAGAGAAGCTTGAAGATGGCGTCGGCCGTCGGCTGCATGTTGTAGAAGCCGACATAGAAACTGCCCTTCTTCCAGACCTGATCGAGATAGGTGGCGTGCGGCATCGTCTGGACGTTGATCCTGATGCCGGCTTCCTTGGCCATTTCGCGCAGCGCCACAGCGAGCTGTGTCCGTTGGCTTGGCTTGTCCGAGGCGATCAGAGTGGCTTCGAACCCATCGGGATAGCCCGCTTCGGTCAGCAGCTCCTTTGCTTCCTCGATATTGGCCTGGCGCAGCGGCAGGTCAGAGTAGAAATGGTAGGAAGAGTTCAGCGGCGTGTCGTTGCCCGGTGTTCCAAAGCCTTCGGTCACGAAATCGACCATGGCCTGCCGGTCGACGGTCAGAGCGAGGGCGCGCCGGACGCGGGGATCATTGAACGGCTTGGTGTCGCAGCCGAAATTGATGTTGCAGAACTGGCCCGACGGGATGCGCAATGCATTGACGCCCTGGGCGTCCTTCATGCGCAGATATTCGGTGGGCTGGACAGTGGAGACGACGTCGATGTCGCCAGCCAGAAGTGCGGAGGTCTGGGCTGACGTATCCGGGAAAACCTGGATTTCCACGCGGTCGAGATAGGGACGCTTCGGATCGTAATAGTCCGGATTGCGTTCGACGACGATCAGGCGGTCGGGCTCATAGGACACGAGCTTGAAGGGGCCGGTACCGTTCGCTGTTGTCGACAGCTTCTTGAAGTCGCCGGTCGCGATCGAGGCGGGAATGATGCGGGCCACCGTATAGGCCATGGCGACCGGGAAGTCGGCATAGGGATCCGAGAGCTTGAAGACGGCGGTCAGAGGGTCGGCAGCCGTGACATCGGCGATCGGGCCGACATTGTTGCGGGCCGGAGACGCATTGTTCGGATTGAGGATCGCCTTGAAGGTCTCGACGACGTCGGTCGCGGTGAAGGGCGAGCCGTCATGGAATTTCACGCCTGCGCGAAGCTTGAACGTCCATTCGGTCAGCGCATCGTTGGCGCTCCAGGATTCGGCAAGGTCCGGCTCGATGGTCATATCGACCTTCAGTCGCGTCAGATTGCTGTAGAGCAGCTCGGTGACCATGTATTCCGGATTGACGCGGGTCAGAAGCGGATGGATCACGCTTGCCGCCTGGTCGACGGAGATCCGCAATGTTCCGCCCTTTGCGGGCGTGGCAGTCTGGGCAAGGCCGAGAGACGGTGCTGTCAGAAGCGCCGCCGTTCCGGCCAGAAAATGACGTCGGTTCAACTTCAGCATCTGGTGTTCCCCTTATTTTGACGCGGAATAGTCTGGAATGAGATCGGCGGAAAAATCCTGCGCGAGGTAGGCGAGAATGCTTTTCGCCAGGGCGATGATATCCGTCGTTGTCGTGTGTTCTTCCGGGCTGTGGATGCAGCTTTCGGGACGTCCGAGGCCCCCGAGCAGTATCTCCTGCATCACGCCGGTCCGTTGGACGTAACCGAAATCCGAGCAGCTCGCGGCCCCCCACTTGCTGAAGTCGGAGGGCTGGTAGCCGAAACCGAGGCTCAAAGCCTTCTGCCAGCGCGGCCAATGGGGGCCATCGGGGTCTGCCGTTGGGATCAGGTGGCCGACGACGTCGATGTCGAAGCTAAGGCCTGGCGTTTGCGCCACGCATGCGCGCACCAGATCCTCGAGTGTGGCGCGCGCCGCATCATAGCTTTCTTCCGGAGCGTAACGGCGGCTGACGAGGATCTTGACCTCGGCCGCGACCTGCCCGCCCGACGTGCCACCGTTGACGGCGGATATGGACAGCTGCGGCCGCAATGGGCCGCTCGCATGTGGTGGCGGCGGCAGTTTGGACTCGAAAGCGGCGATCTTCGGCTTCAGCGCCTGGAGTGCATTGAGAAGGGGGAGGGCACCCTCGATGGCATTGACGCCCGAACCGGTGCGATTGCCTTCGCCGGCATGAACGGCATGCCCTCTGATGGTGATCTGAAGGTGAAAGACACCGAAGCAGCCGGCCCAGATGCGCGGCGCGGCCGAACCGTTGAAATTGACGATGTGCCCCTTGAGCATGTTTTGTTCGGCAAGATAGCGGATACCGGGATAAAGCCCGCCTTCCTCATCCGTGCACAGCAGCAGCATGGGATCATAGGCAAGCTCGACGCCATGCTCTTCGGCAGCGCGCAGCGCAAGCAATGTCGCGGCGATCGTCCCCTTCATGTCGGTGGCGCCCAGCCCGAAAAGCTGGTCTCCCTCGCGCGTCAGGCCCAGTGGGTTACGCTGCCAGCCCGGCGCTACGGGAACGGTATCGACATGATAGTAGAGGCCGCAGACCGGCTTGTTTGCCGGACGTTCGGCGATCAGATTGACGCGCTCTCCGCAAGCCGGGCCGTTGGCGACACGCCATAGCGCGTCCGGCACCGTGACGCGCCTGGTGTAAAAGCCCAGGGGTGCCAGCAGTTCTTCCATCAGGTCCGAAAAGGCAGGGTAGCCCAAGCCCGGTGGAAAGGAGGTGTCGATGGCAATCATCCGCGCCAGATCCTCGACCGCCTTTTCGACATCGCGTTCGATTGCCGCCAAGGCGTTTGCAAATGATACCGACTGGGGTGATAAGGCTTGATTGCTCACGTTGAGTTCCGAAAAAGATGCGCGGAATGGAGGCTTTTGCTATTCTCGTATTCATATAAACTATATAGTAATGATGCTTCCTCGCCTTCCGTGAGTCAACTCCAAATAAGAGGCAATTAATTGCGCGAAATGCCCAATTTTTTAGCAGATACATCGCGAGCGGCGGAGTTATCCCTGCCGCTCTATGAGGTGGTCAAGCGACAGATCACCGAAGCGATCATGATGGGCAAATGGCCGGCTGGGACCATCCTGCCGAGCGAGATCGCGCTGTCGCAGATGTTCGGAGTGGCGGTCGGCACCGTCCGGCGGGCTTTGGCGGATCTGACCAATGAGGGATTGCTGAGCCGCCGGCGCAAGACGGGGACGGTCGTGACGGGGCGCACGCCGCAGCACAGCCTGCGCTTCTTCTTTCAGTATTTCCGCCTTCATGGCCTCGACGGCTCGCTGCAGAATTCCACCTCGGAAATCCTGTCGCTTGAGAAGCGCCTGGCCAGCCAGGACGAGAGCGCGAGCCTGCAACTGGAAAGCCCGACGGAGGTGATCACCTTTCATCGCCTGCGCAGCGTCGGCGGCGTACCGGTCATGCATGAGGTCATCACGCTTCCGGCGCACTTGCTGCCGGGCTTCCCCGAGAAGAAAGAGGACATTCCCGCGCTGCTCTATCTGTTTCTTCTCGATCGCTATGGCATCCGCATTTCCGCGGTTCGCGAACAGATTGCGGCAACGCTTGCGACGGAAGATGATGCCCGGCTGCTGAAGCTCACTCTGCCGGATGCCGTGCTAACGATCGATGAGGTATCCTACGATCAGTCCGCCGCCCCGGTCCTTGTCGCGCGCCATCGGGCGACGACGAGAAGCCACCGCTATGTGCATGAGGTTCAGTAGGGCGGAGAGGGCTGATCACGCAAGGCGCCCCAGAGTCGCCCCTTACATGGCGAGATAGGCCTGGCGAATATCCTCGCGGCTTTCGAGTTCGGCAATGGTGCCGGAATATCGGATACCGCCCTTTTCGAGAATATAGGCGCGGTCGGATATCAGCCGGGCGAAATGCAGGTTCTGTTCCGATAAAAGGATGGACAGTCCCTCGCGTTTCATCGTGACGATCGCATCCGCCATCTGCTCGACGATCTTGGGCGCCAGCCCCTCGGATGGTTCGTCGAGAAGGATCAGATGCGGATTGCCCATGAGAGTGCGGCCGATGGTCAGCATCTGCTGCTCACCGCCGCTCATGTTACCGGCCGGCCTCTTACGCATGCCGCCGAGGTTCGGGAAAATCTCGTAGATGCGCTCAGGCGTCCACACAGCGTGCTGGTCGCGCGCCGCCTGCCGTCCGACTTCGAGATTTTCCTCCACCGTCAGTCCAGTGAAGATGCGCCGGTCTTCCGGCACATAGCCGAGCCCCTTACGGGCGATGTCGAAGGGAGCAAGCCTGGAAATATCCTCGCCGCGAAACCGGACTTCTCCCTGTTTCGACATCAGCAGGCTCATGATCGATTTGAAGGTCGTCGATTTGCCGGCGCCGTTGCGGCCAAGCAAGGCGACGACTTCGCCTTCGGCAACCTTCAGCTCCACGTCAAACAGGATATGGGCGGGTCCGTACCAGCTATTGAGACGCGATACTTCCAGCATCAGCCCTCCGATCTTTTGGCGTAAAGCGGGCCGGAGCCGAGATAGACGGCCTGGACATCGGGATTGGTCCGGATCGCGTCCGGCGATCCCTCCGCGATGATCACGCCGCGATTGAGCACGAGGATCCGCGACGCATGTTCGAAGACGATATCCATGTCATGCTCGGTGAAGAGAACGCCGATCTGTCTTTCCTCGACAATCCGGGCGGTCAGCTTCATCAGCTCGATACGCTCCCGCGGGGCCATTCCGGCAGCCGGCTCATCCATCAGCAACAGCTTCGGATCGCCGGCGAGTGCAATGGCAAGCTCGAGGCGCTTGACGTCGCCATAGGGTAGCTCGCGACAGGGGCGATCGGCATGGTCGCCAAGACCGATCAGGTCGATCAGCGCTTCGGCTTCGCGACGGAATTTTCGGTCCAGCCGCCCGAAGAAGCCGGTCCATCCCGAGAGATCTCCGGCATGCGACAGGATCGCCACCTGCACATTCTCGCGAACGGTCATGGAGAGATAGACTTCCGCGATCTGGAATGTCCGGCCGACGCCGAGGCGGAAGATCCGGGCGGGCGAAAGGCCTGACGTATTGAGCCCGTCGAGAACCACCGATCCGGCATCGGGCTTGATCTGTCCGTTCAGCATGTTGAAGCAGGTGCTTTTCCCGGCGCCGTTTGGGCCGATGAGCGCCATTAACTCGCCACGGACGAGCGAAAAAGAGACGTCGGTGACCGCCTTGACGCCCTGATAGCTCTTGCTCAGATGCGATACCGACAGAAGCGGCTGGCTCATGGCGCATCTCCCATCTTGGCGACCGGCTGCGAAAAGATTGCTGGTTGCTGCTTGCGAGTACCCATGATGCGCCCCAGCGTGCCGACGATCCCTTCCGGAAATGCGACGACCAGGAGGATGATGAGGCCGCCGAGGATCATGCGGGAGAGGTCGGTATTGCTCATCAGCCAGATGGAGGCAGTCTTGTAGACGATCGCGCCGACGATGCCGCCCGACACCGTGCCGAAACCGCCGAGCAGGACCATGACCAGCCCGTCGATCGACATCGGAATGCCGAGCACATCGGGAAAGATGCTTCCCTTCTGAAAGGCGAGAAGCGAGCCGGCAAGGCCGGCAAAGAAGGCCGAGACGACGAATGCCGTATGCTGGACGGTGCGTCGTGGAATGCCGGTTGCCGCCGCGCGCTGCGGTGAATCCCTGAGTGCCCTCAGGGCATGTCCGAACGGCGCAAAGGTCAGATAGCGAATGCAGCCAACCGATAGCACGGTCGCCGCCAGCGCCAGCCAATAGAAGGCCTTGGCTCCGCTCGCCCAGTCAGACGGCCAGACGCCGACGATGCCGTTGTCGCCGCCGGTGACGTCGACCCATTGGTAGGCGATCGACCAGAAGATTTGTGCGAAGGCCAAAGTGAGCATGGCGAAATAGATGTTGGACAAGCGAACGCAAAACCACCCCGAGACGAGAGATATGGCAGCCGCAACCACAGGCCCGATGACGAGGGCGAGCTCCATCGGCGCGTCGAGCCACTGGACCGATAGTGCCGCCCCATAGGCGCCGAGGCCGAGGCTTGCCGCATGGCCGAAGGAGTCCAGCCCTCCCACCGACATCATGAACTGAAGACTGGTGGCGAAGATCACGGCGATCAGGACTTCGCTTGCGACCCCAAGGCCGTAATTGCCGAGCACCAGCGGCAGCAGGACCGCGCCAAGGATGAGCACGCCGGCAGCAGCGCGGCTGCGTGGGCCAAGTGGCTGCCACGTCGTCCTTGCCGCATAGCCGGCACGGGAGGCCGGCAACGGCTTGCCGAAGAAGCCCCAGGGACGCAGGACAAGGACGACCGCCATGACCACGAACATCAGCACCAGCGAAATACCCGGGAACACCAGGATACCGAAGGCGTTCAGCTCCGAGACGACGATGGCGGCGAGGAAAGCGCCGCCGATGCTGCCAAGCCCGCCGATCACCACCACCACGAAAACCTCCGTTATGACGGACAGATCCATGAAATGAGTAACGGCATCGCGCGGGATTTGCAGGCCGCCGCCGAAAGCGGCCAGGAAGACGCCGAGCGCGAAGACCCCGGTGAAAAGCCACTTCTGGTTCACGCCAAGCGCGCTGACCATGTCGCGGTCCTGGGTGGCCGCGCGCACCAGAATGCCCCATCGTGAGCGGTGCAGCAGCAGCCATAGCAGGCCGAGAACGGCGGGTCCGAGGGCAATGAGCACGAGATCATAGGCGGGAAAGGGCCGACCGAGGATCTCGACGGCGCCGGACAGTCCGGGCGCCCGTGGCCCGACGAGATCTTCCGGCCCCCAGATCAGCCGCACGCCGTCCTCGACGACGAGCGTAACGCCGAATGTGGCCAGAAGCTGCAACAGTTCGGGAGCGCGGTAGATGCGGCGCAGCAGCAGGATTTCCAGTAGAGCACCGCAGATTGCGACGATGGCGGCGGAGACAAGCAGTGCTGCCCAGAAGCCGAAGGCGCTCTCCCAGCGGGTCGTCAGGCTATAGGCGATATAGGCGCCAAGCATATAGAAGGCGCCATGGGCGAAATTGACGATGCGGGTCACGCCGAAGATCAGCGATAGTCCGGAGGCGACCAGGAACAGCGAGGCGGCATTGGAAAGCCCGGTCAGGAACTGCAGAAGATAAAGGTCCAACGGAGGCTCCCTGCCCATTTAACAAGGTTGGCATTCGATCCACGGAGCGAATGCCGGCGCAATGTGTTCTGACGGAATGCGTGTCCATCTTGCCGGCGGAAGGGCATGAAGCCGCGACCGCCGGCCTTTGACGGTTGCGCTAGGGGCGGAGCTTGGCGGCGTCGGCCTCGTCCGGCAGGAAGTCGTTGCCGCTATGGTACTGGAAATCGACCATCACGCCTTTTCCATCCTTGAGGGCGGTCTTGCCGATGAAGGCGCCGAGTGTCGATTGATGGTCCGCGGCACGATAGGTGATCGGGCCGAAGGGAGTGTCGACCGAAATGCCCTTGGCGGCGGCAATCAGCGCGTCCGTATCCGTCGACTTGGCCTTGGTCAGAATAGCGGCCATCGATTTGACCAACGCATAGCCGACCACCGAGCCGAGGCGGGGATAGTCGTTGTAGCGCTTCTGGTAAGCGTCGAGAAATGCCTTATGCGCGGGTGTGTCGACGGAATACCAGGGATAGCCGGTGACGATCCATCCTTCCGGCGTATCGGTCTTCAGCGGATCGAGATATTCCGGCTCGCCGGTCAGGAAGGAAACCACCGAGCGGCCCTTGAAGAGATCGCGGGTCGTGCCTTCGCGCACTAGCTTCACCAGATCAGCACCGAATTCGACATTGAGGATCGCATCCGGCTTGGCGGCCTCGATGGCCTGCGCCACGGAGCCGGCATCGATCTTGCCCTGCGGTGGCCATTGCTCGCCGACGAACTCCACATCGGGCCGGGCCTTCTGGAGCAGTTCCTTGAACACCGCCACGGCGCTTTGTCCGTATTCGTAGTTCGGCGCGATGGTTGCCCAGCGTTTTGCCGGCAGCTTGGCGGCTTCTTGCGCCAGCATGGCGGCCTGCACGTAGTTCGGCGGACGCAGGCGGAAGGTGTAGTCGTTCCCCTTCGACCAGATCATTGCGTCGGTCAGCGGCTCTCCGGCCAAGTAAAAGACCTTCTTCTGCTTAGCGAAATCGGCAACCGCCATGCCGACATTCGAGAAGAAGGAGCCGGAGATCATCACCACCCCTTCCTTTGCAACCAGCTCGTTGGCGGCCGTCAGCGCGTCGCCGGGCTTGCCGCCGTCGTCCTTGGAAATGATCACCAGCTTATCGCCGTTGATGCCGCCGGCCGCATTGATCTCGTCAAGTGCCAGTTGCCAGCCCTTCTTGTAGGGATCGGTGAAGGCGGGTAGCGCCGAATAGCTGTTGATCTCGCCGACCTTGATCTCGCCGGCCATTGCTTGTGTCCCGGCCGCCAGACAAAGGGCCGTACCCATAATCGCAAAAAGTCCTCTCATTTCCGTCCTCTCTGGATTGATCTGTTTTGATTCTTGTTATTACGGCACGTCATCGGCGGCATCGGATTTCGAGCGCGTGCAATCGCGATCCATAGCGTGTCGCCCGGGGGTTATGATCTGGTGTGTTCACTATAAATGCAAGGTCTTTCTCTGTGTATTTTTTAGGCAAAATTGCGCGAAAATCCCGCATTTCCGGCTTGCCAATCGTTCGGAGAACGTGGAAGTTCGCGTGTACACACTAATCTTGGCAATGGATGGCTGATGTGAAGCACGATAGGCCGGATACCGACGACTATGATGTCACGCAGCAAGTGGGCCATCTGCTGCGCAGGGTGTATCAACGGCATCTTTCGATCTTCCAGGACAACGCCTCCGATCCCAATCTGACCTCGGTTCAGTTCGTTACCCTCTGCGCGCTGCGCGACCACGGGCCGAGTTCGCAGACCGAACTCGTCAAGGCCACGGCCGTCGATCAGGGCACGATCCGGGGCATCATCGAACGGCTGTCCGCACGGGGGCTGATTACCACCTCCGGGGACGAGCAGGACGGACGCAAGATCATCATGTCCTTGACGCTGGCGGCGGAGCACCTGCTGGACGAGATGATACCTGCGGCTCGTGTCATCAGCGAGCTGACGATGGCCGACCTCAATCCCGCCGAACGAGTGGCCCTGCTTTATCTGCTCCGCCGCATCCTGAACTACCATGATGACAGATCATCGGGTGCGCCGGAGAAATAAACCGGCGAGAGATGCTGCCGTTCGACAGCATCTCTTTGGCTATTCGACCTCAGTTCGAAAAGGCGGCGATGCCGGTGATGGCGCGGCCGAGGATGAGGGCGTGGATGTCGTGGGTGCCCTCATAGGTGTTGACCACTTCGAGGTTGACGAGATGACGGGCAATGCCGAACTCGTCGGAGATACCGTTGCCGCCAAGCATGTCGCGGGCGGCGCGGGCGATATCGAGCGCCTTGCCGCAGCTGTTGCGCTTCAAGATTGAGGTCAGCTCGACTGGCGGATGGCCATCTTCCTTCATCCGGCCGAGACGCAGGCAGCCTTGCAGCCCGAGCGTGATCTCGGTCACCATGTCGGCGAGCTTCTTCTGGATCAACTGATTGGCGGCAAGCGGCCGGCCGAACTGCTGGCGGTCGAGCACATATTGTCGGGCCTTGGCATAGCAATCCTCGGCAGCACCGAGCGCACCCCAGGCAATGCCGAAGCGGGCGGAGTTGAGGCAGGTAAACGGACCCTTGAGGCCGGAAACGTTGGGCAGCAGGTTTTCTTCCGGCACGAAGACATTCTCCATGACGACTTCGCCGGTGATTGAGGCACGCAGGCCGACCTTGCCATGAATGGCGGGCGCGGACAGGCCCTTCCAGCCCTTCTCCAGAATGAAGCCACGGATGACGCCATCCTCGGTCTTGCCCCAGACGACGAAGACATCGGCGATCGGCGCATTGGAGATCCAGGTCTTGGCGCCGGTGAGGCTATAGCCGCCGTCGACCTTCTTCGCCCGCGTCGCCATAGAGCCGGGGTCGGAGCCATGGTTCGGTTCGGTGAGGCCGAAGCAGCCGATCCATTCGCCGGTCGCAAGTTTTGGCAGGTATTTCTGCTTCTGCGTTTCCGACCCGAAGGCATCGATCGGCACCATGACGAGGGAAGACTGCACGCTCATCATCGAACGATAGCCGCTATCCACACGCTCCACTTCGCGGGCGATCAGGCCGTAGGCGACATAGCCGAGGCCGGCGCCGCCATATTCGGGCGCAATCGTCGGCCCGAGCAGGCCGAGTTCGCCCATCTCGCGGAAGATCGAGGGGTCGGTCTTCTCATGGCGGAAAGCGTCGAGCACGCGGGGCGCCAGCTTCTCCTGCGCATAGGCATGGGCTGTGTCCAGCACCATGCGTTCGTCATCGTTCAGCTGCTCCACCAGCCGGAACGGATCGGCCCAGTCGAATATCTCGCGGCTCATGCTCTCGTCTCCCAATTCTCTCTTTTCTCAATCACAGCTTAGTCTATGCCTTGCGGCTGGCGCGGGCTCGCTCGGTGGCGGTCGCATCCGAATGGCAATCCGCTGTTACGACAACGCCAAACAGATCGAGCGCTTCGGTCGATGTATAACGACCGAGCCGCACATCTTCTACAACGGCTAGCGGGTCGCGTGTCAACGGGTTGCCATAGCCGCCGCCGCCCGGCGTGCCGACGCGGACGCGGTCGCCGGGTTTCAGCGCGATGTCCTGCGCTTTCGACAAATGCTCCGGCGTCATCGCTTCGCCGCCGCGCCAGACCGTGACGCTGTTCGTCCGGCCGTCGCTGCCGCCAAGTGCGCCCTGCGGCCCGAAACGACCGTGATCCATAACGAAGCTCGCGGTCGCGGCACCGCGCCTAAGTTCGATCTCGTAGTCGAGGCCGAAGCCGCCGCGATGCCTGCCGGCACCGCCTGATCCCTCGCGAAGGGCATAGCGATGATAGAGGACCGGGAACTGCTGCTCCATGATCTCGACCGGCGGCGCCTTGGAAATGCCGATGGTCGAGCAACCGTTGGCAAGCCCGTCGTGATCGCTGTTGCCGCCATAGCCGCCGCCGGAAATCTGGTACATGACATAGCCGCGACCGCGTTCCGGATCGTGGCCGCCCAGCGCAAAATTGCCGGAGCTTCCGGCGGGCGACGCCGTCACCCGGTCGGGCAGCGCCTCTACCAGGGCTGCAAATACCGCCTCTGCGATACGCTGGCTGACTTCCGCAGCACAACCCGAAACCGGGCGCGGATAATGAGCGTCGAGGAAGGTTCCCTCAGGCGTCTTCACCTTCAACGGCTCGAAGGCGCCGGCGCTGATCGGGACGTCCGGGAAGATATGGCGCATGGCGAGATAGACGGAGGATAGCGTCGTCGCCAATACCGAATTCATCGGCCCGGCGCAGGGCTTCGACGATCCCTCGAAATCGAAAGAGAGTTCGTCGCCCGTCGCGGTGATCGTCAGGCGGATTTCGAGGGGTTCGTTGACCACGCCGTCGCTGTCGATATAGGCGACGGAACGATAGGTTCCCTCGGGGATCAGCCGGATATTGGCGCGCATCTGCTCGGCCGCTCGACGGCGCAGCTCACCGATCGCTTGGGCGACCGTATCGTCGCCGTATCGTTCGAGAATACGCACCAGCCGTTCCTGGCCGACCAGAAGGGCGGCGGCTTGAGCCTTCACATCGCCGATGCGTTGTTCGGAGACGCGGATGTTGGAGCAGATGATCGCGTAGAT
Source organism: Rhizobium rhizogenes NBRC 13257 (assembly GCF_000696095.1). GTDB lineage: Bacteria > Pseudomonadota > Alphaproteobacteria > Rhizobiales > Rhizobiaceae > Rhizobium > Rhizobium rhizogenes. The sequence continues at coordinate 393,003 of NZ_BAYX01000006.1, forward strand.
CTCGGTGTCGAGCTTGCCTTCCTTGAACAGCCGCACCGGCGGCAGGCGCAGGCCTTCCTGTTCGACGGAGGTGGCCGAGGCCGAAAAACCGCCGGGGACGGCACCGCCCGTATCCGGCCAATGGCCGGTGTTCGACAGCCAGCAAAAGATCTCGCCGTTGCGATAGACCGGCATGGCAAAGCGTACATCCATCAGATGCGTGCCGCCAAGATAGGGGTCGTTGACGATATAAATATCGCCCGGCTTCGGCGCGGCGGCCTTGCCGGAGGCGATCATCTCGATCAGCGTGCGCGTCGAATATTGCATGGTGCCGACGAAGACCGGCAGGCCGCCGGCACCCTGGGCGATCAGCGAGCCGTCTTCGGCCGAATAAATGCCGTCCGAACGGTCATTGGCCTCGGCGATGACGGGCGAGAAGGCGGCGCGGGAAAAGGTCAGGTCCATTTCATCGCAGACCTGCTGCAGGCCGGACTGGATGACGCTCAGCGTGATGGGGTCGATGCTCATTGGCCGGCTCCGATCGAGATAATGATATTGCCGTCGTCGTCCTGGTTGGCGACGTCGCCTGGCTCGAGAATGATGGTCGTGTCCATCTGCTCGATGATCGCCGGCCCCGATATCGTTGCCTTGATCGGCAGGTGATCGCGCCAATAGATCGGCGTCTCCCGCCAGCCGTCGAACCAGACCGAACGCGTGCCAGTCTGCGCCTCGGCAAGTGTCGACTTGCGTCCGGCCGCATCGATCAGCATCGACAGATCGATCTCGGTGCGCCGGCCGATGACCGAGGTGTTGACGTTGACGAGGCTGGCGCGGATTTCCGGGAGCTCGACATGGAAGCGGTTGAAATAGGCCTCCTCGAACCGTGCCTGCAATTCAGCCCTGGTCGGCATGGCGCTTGGCAGCGGCACGCGCAAGAGATGCGTCTGGCCGATGAACTGCATATCGACGGAATAGATCTCACGGATCTCGCGAATGGCGACCGCTTCCTTGCCGATCAGGCGGCGTCCGTCCGCCGATTGCTTTTCGAAGAGTGCGTGCACGACATCCATATCGGCGACATCGAGCGGACGATTGACCGTATTGACGAAATCGTGCCGGAGATCGGCGACAACACAGCCGAGCGCATTGGTGATCCCAGGACGAGACGGCGTCAGTACCCTTGGAATGCCGAGTTCCCGCGCGATTGCGGTCGCGTGCAGCGGGCCGGCGCCGCCGAAGGAAAACAGCGCGAAATCGCGCGGATCCTCACCGAGGCTGACCGAAACCATCCGTACGGCGTCGGCCATGCGGGCATTGGCGATGCGGATGACGGCGGCGGCCGCTGCCGTGGCGTCGAGCCCGAGCGGCCGGCCGAGCTTTTCCTCGAACAGCTCGCGGATGCCGTCGATGGAAATGCCGCCGGGAACCGAGTTGAGCTTGGAGGGATTGAGACGGCCGAGCAGCAGGTTGGCGTCGGATATGGTCGGCGTCGTGCCGCCGCGGCCATAGCAGATCGGCCCCGGCATGGCGCCGGCGCTTTCCGGGCCGACCTGGAGGAGGCCTGCGGCGGTGACCTTGGCGATCGAGCCACCGCCGGCGCCGACGGTACGAACATCGACCATCGGCACATGGATCGGCATGGCATATTCGATCTCGATCTCGTTGGAGACCGCCGGTTCGGCGTTGCGGATGAGGGCAACGTCGGTGGACGTACCGCCCATGTCATAGGTGATGAGGTTGGGGATGCCGGCGCGGCGGCCGGTATAGGCGGCAGCCATGACGCCGGACGCGGGGCCGGACATCACGGTCTTTGCCGCTTCCTTGGCGACGTGGCGTGCGGACACCATGCCGCCATTGCCGTTCATGACGAGAACGTCGTGCCTGTAGCCCTTGGCAGCGAGCTGGTCGGCAAGGCGCTCGATATAGCGCGCCAGGAGCGGCTGCACCGACGCATTGACGGCCGCCGTCACGCCGCGCTCGAACTCGCGGCTTTCGGACAGAAGCGCATGGCCGAGCGTGATGTTGTCGTTTGGCCAGATCTCTGCGGCGATCTCGCCGGCGCGCAATTCATGCGCCGGATTGGCGTAAGCATGCAGGAAGTGGATGACCAGCGACTCGCAATCCGTATCGACCAAAGCTTTCAAGGCGATGCGAAGCGCCTCTTCGTCGAGCGGGATCAGCACGTTACCGGCGGCATCCATGCGCTCGGGAACTTCGAGCCTGAGATCGCGCGGGATGATCGGACGAAACTCGCCCTTCATGCCATAGGGGTTCGGGCGCGTGCGCCGGCCTAGTTCCAGCACGTCGCGAAAGCCGCGGGTAGTGATGAGACCCGTTCGGCAAAGATTGCGCTCGAGGACGGCATTCGTGGTGGTCGTGGTGCCGTGCACGATCAGGTCGAGCGCTGCGACATCCGCTTCCGCCGCATCCAGCGCGTTAAGCACACCGAAAGCTTGATTGTCGAGCGTGGTCGGCGTCTTGGCGAGACGGACCTTGCCGGAGACCGTGTCGAAGAGCACGAGATCGGTAAATGTGCCGCCGACATCGATACCCGCGACCTGCGATTGTTCAGGTGTCGGGCCCGATGGTTCATTCGAATTATGCTGAGTCACGACTGTTCCCATTATTGTTTGTATGCAAATGAATCCACGACGCCACGATCTTGGAGCGTGCCCCTAGCGCAGGCCATCCTTGCCTTCGATTTCGGAGGCTTTCAGTCCACCGACGCGAGCAAGCGGCCGGCCGCTATCTGTGACAGCTACGGCCACCATGATTTCCGCCGGACGCGGTGCGTCGGCGAGGCTCACCTCCATCCCGTCGAAATGCGACCGCACATAGGCGGCATCCTTGTGCCCGAGCGGAATATCGAGGGGTCGGCCGGGGCCGCCGCGCTTCTTTGAGGAGGGCACGAGTGCGGCGCCTTTTTCCACGGCCTCACGCAGCGGCTTTCCAAGTGAGGGATGCAGCAAGGCGGCTGCATGTTCCAGCTCGCCATCCTCGCCGACCAGCGCCGCCTTGCCATAGCTTTCGGCCTGCGCTGGGGAAATCCCGAGCGCTTCGACGCATTTGCGGCCAAGCAGGCCGCCAAGTTCCGCACCGATGTCAATCAGCGGCGTCAGATCCTCGACATAGTGGCTGGCGAAAGGATTGGCGATGACGGCCACGGCCGCCGCCTTGCGCGTCGGCGGCGAGATGGTTTGACCCATCTCGCTCAGTGTCTCCTCGATAAAGACGGTGATCTTGCGGATCTCGGTGGTCAACGCAGGCCGTCCTCGCCCTTGATGTCCTCGACCTTGAGGCCGCCGCTGCGCGCATGGACGCGCGGACCGGTGGTCATCACCAGCACGACCGCCATCTCGTTGGCCCGAGGACCGTCCGGCACGCCGACTTCGATCGAGTCGAAATGGCTGCGCACATAGGAGGCGTTGATATGGGTGACCGGGACGTCCAGCCGCGTGCCGGGGCCGCCGACCTTCTTCGAGGAGGGGACAATCGCCTTGGCGCCGCCCAGCACCTCGCGCATGGCGTAGCCGCCCGGCGCATGCCAGAGCGCGCCATGTTCCAGTTCACCGGCCTGACCGACGATGATGCCCTTGCCGTAACCTTCGACAACGGTGGGATCGCCGCCAAGTGCCGCGACCAGCCGGTTTGCCATATCGAGGCCGAGTGGTTCCAGATCCTTCATGAAACCGGTGATTTCCTCATGATAACTACCCGCGAAGGGGTTCTCGATGACGGCGACGATCGCGCCCCGCTTCAGCGGTTTTGCGACGGGCTTGCCGCCTTCGTGATAAATTTCCTCGATGACGGTGAGGAACTTGCGGATCTTGACGTCAGGCATTGGAAAACCGCTCCATGGATTGATCGATTGAAAGTGGTGTGGCTGTAAGTGGCTTAGCTGCGGGCGGCATGGCGAGCAGACCTTGGTTCGCGAGAAAGAGACCGGCGCGATCGATGAGGCCAAGCGCGATGAAGCGCTCTGCTTTGGCAAGGCCACGGGAAAGCGCCATGTCGGTTTCCGCATCGGTCAGGGGACCGCAGCCGGTGACAACAAGGCGCTCGCCGAGGTCGCTATCATCGACGACGTCGACGGCGCGCGCCCGGCTGATCGCGGTATGGCCCGGAAGATCGACGGCATTGGCAACAAGCGTAACCGCCGCGTCGGCTGCCGCCGCATTCGTCGCCAATACGGTCACGGAGTCGGCAATCCCCATCGAAAGGCTGCGCCCGCCGCGTCCGCTGGTGGCGATCCCGCGCGTGGGGCTGGAAGCATGCAGCGCGAAATCGCCGAGCGAAGTGCCGTCTTCGCGGGCCATACGGACACGATACTCAGCATCGTCTTCAAGATGGACGGCGATGTCGCCGCCATTGTTGACATAGGCACGGAGAGGGCGGTCGTCCTTGTCGAATGCCGCCAGCATCGCCGCCAGGATTTCGTCGCCGACGGCACCGGCAACAGCCGCCATCGGCGTGATGAAATGGTCGGCGACAAACGGTCGGACCGCGGCGACCATGCGCCGGGCGACCGAGCCCGTGGGCATCGCGCTGCCAATTTCGGCGGGAGCGCGCAGCTGAGGCAGCTCGCTCACAAGCTCGTCAAGGACAGTCTGGAAACGGGCAATGGCAGCGGCGAAGGCATGGGCGCGCCGTTCGGCCTCGCCTATGCGGGCCGCGCCGCCGTCATCGACGCCGATGACGAGATCGATCGGCCCGTGCTGCAGATGCAGCCGGCCGTTCGGATCGCCACCATCGAGATATCGGGCAACAGGCCGCGACATGCTACCGCTCCCTTTGCTGTCAGGCGCCCCACCGGAAGTTTCGGCTTTCCGTCGGCCACGGGCCACGGCCGATCGGCGTGACCTTGCGTTCGGCCATTTCCAGCGCCTGCTCGATCGGCATGACGGCTTCCATATGGCCGCCGAGCGCGCGGTAGTCGTCGAGCCGCATGGTGAATTCGATCGGTGCGACGAGCGCGGGTGTCGGCACATAGCCGAAGGCATTGCTCGGCATTTGCGTCACATCGGCCATGACGGTGATACCGCCGCCCGGCCAGACATAGGCCGGGACGCCGCCGCAGGAAACATGGGTCAGTGCTTCCTTGACGGAACGCGTCAGGCGGACGGGGTTCGTGGTGACGCCGGCGCGCAGACTGCCGCCGGCGCCGCCGATGAACAGGACCGAGGTCAGTGCCGGCTCGCAGTTTTCGGCGATGATCTCGACCGATTCCTGCAAGGCTGCCGGAAGGATGGTCTGCAGCTCCGGCCGCAGATTGTCGTCGAGAATATAGTAGCCGTATTGCTCGCCGGTGGTCGATACCATCAGCAAGCGCATGCCCGGCCAGGCGGTCTTGGGGTCGAAATCGCCGAGGATCGTCAGGGGGTCGGAGATGTTGGTGCCACCCCAGCCAATGCCGGGCTCGGCGACCTGGAAATAGCGGCCGGGCGTCGAGCGCCGGCCCTTGATGCGAATGCCGGTGGCTGGCACGTCGAGCAGGCGTCCGGCCTGGTGTTCGGAGAGAACGCCGGTAATATGGTCGTCGACAACGACGACCTCATCGACATGGCCCATCCACTGCTTGGCGAACATGCCGATGGTGGCCGAGCCGCAGCCGACGCGCATGCGGCTTTCCTCGACGTCGTTGATCACTGGTGCAGCGCCTGCCTTGATGGTCAGGCTGACCCCGCCGTCGACCTGCATGTCGACGGCTTCGCCATTACAGAGTTTCAAGAGCGCGTCGCAGGTAACACGGCCCTCCTTCTTCGAACCGCCGGTCAAGTGGTGGACGCCGCCGAGCGACAGCATCTGCGAGCCGTATTCGCCTGTTGTGACATGGCCGATGGCTTCGCCGTCGACCAGCACGGTTGCGGTTTCCGGGCCGAGAAAGCGGTCGGTGTCGATCTTCACCTTGGCGCCGCAATAGCTGAAGATGCCTTCGGTGACGACGGTCACCATGTCGACGCCGTTTTCCTTCTGCGAGACGATGAAGGGAGCAGGCTTATAATCGGGATAGGTCGTTCCGGCACCAACGGCCGTGACGAAGCGTCTGGTGGCGTGAACGATGTCGCCATCCCATTCGCTCTCGCCCGGCTGGGCGAGGAACGGCACGACATTGCCGCCTTCGGAAATGGTGTTCTCGATGATCGTCAGCGGATCGACGCGGATCAACTCGCCGCCGATATTGGCATAGCGATCGCAGGCGCCGGAGCGGCCGTCGGAGATGTAGCACATGACGGGACAGGCATCGCAGCGTATCTTGCCGTTCGCGACGCTTTCCACGCGTTGCTTGACCATGCCACTCTCCATTTTAACGCGGCCGCTCGTCCTATGGTGCTGCCATCAGCCCATGGACAGATATTTGACCGTCATTGTTCCCAATTTTTCATTTGTATGCGAATGAGTATCAGCCCGTCTGCCGGTCCTGTCAAGCGAGGGAGGGGAGCTCTGATGAAAATGCTGTCGCCGGAACAAATGCATGTCGTCGCTGCCTCCGATTGGTCCGGTTCTCGAAGGGCTGTGGCGTTGACAAATATCGTCTTCAAAGTAGAGGCTTGCGGCCTCGAGCGTTTACATCAACACACAATGACGCTCTAATCTCTTGAATCCAGAACAGCTTATTGATGTCGCAACCATATGCGCAGATCCGGGGCGGGACAAATGCAGAAATCGCGTGAAGACAAACAATCCGCCGCGCCGGAATACCATGTCGATCGGCAGGTCGGGTTCTTTCTCCGGCAGGCCAACCAGCGGCATGTCGCGATCTTCGCCAATGTCATCGGCGACAAGCTGACGACGACCCAATGGTCGGCACTTTCGAAGCTCAAGGAAATCCAGCCCTGCTCGCAAAACCAGCTCGGGCGCGAGACGGCGATGGACGTCGCGACCATCAAGGGGGTCGTGGATCGCCTGGTGAAACGCGGCTTTGTCGCAACCGCGCCGGACCAGAATGACGGCCGCCGGGTCGTCCTGTCGTTGACCGAAGACGGCCTCGCCGTCATCGCCGCGAATGTCGGTGCTGCGCTTGTCGCGACTGAAGGCACGTTGGCGCCGCTCACCTCAGGCGAGCGGATGATGTTCCTCGAACTGCTGCAGAAAATCTGCTGAGCTGCTACTCTAAAGCCCTCGATCCCCATCCTTCTGCCTTTGGCGCTGGCGTAACATCGTCTTGTCCGCGCAAGGAATGGATTGCACAGTAAAATTCATTCGTGTACAAATGAATATTGGTGACCAAAGCGAGGGAAGACGGATGAGCTTGTCAACGGAAGAAGCAGTCATCATTGACGGTCAGCAGGCGGGTTCCGCACCGGCCTTTCCGATCCCTGCCAATGTCTTTGTCCAGACGGTGACCGAGGTGCGGCATTTCACCGACCGACTGTTCAAGTTCCGCATCACGCGGCCGGCGGAATTCCGCTTCCGGTCCGGCGAGTTCATCATGATCGGCCTGCCGAATGCCGAAAAGCCGGTCTTCCGCGCCTACTCGATTGCCAGCCCCTTCTGGGACGAAGAGATCGAATTCTATTCCATCAAGGTTCCAGGTGGCCCGCTGACGGAGCATCTGCAGAAAATCGTATCCGGCGACACCGTGTTGATGCGCAAGAAGCCGACCGGTACGCTGGTGCTCGACGCGCTGATCCCGGGCAAGCGGCTCTATCTCCTGTCGACCGGCACCGGCGTTGCGCCTTTCGCAAGCCTGATCCGCGATCCGGAGACCTACGAGAAATTCGAGGAAATCGTCCTCATCCAGACCTGCCGCGACGTGGATGAACTCACCTACATCACGGAAATGGTCGAGACGCTGAAGGACGATCCGTTGATCGGCGAGCTCGTCGGCGAGCGGCTGCGTCTGCATACGACGACGACGCGCGAACCCTTTGCGCGCATGGGCCGGATCACCGACCTTTTGACCAGTGGTAAGTTCTTCGAAGAGACCGGCCTGCCGCGCATCAACCCGGATGAGGATCGCGGCATGATCTGCGGCTCGGCGGCGATGTTGAAGGATACCAAGGCTGTTCTGGAATCTTTCGGCCTCATCGAAGGCGCCAATAATGCCCCGGCCACCTTCGTCATCGAGCGCGCCTTCGTCGGCTAAGCCCTCAATCCATCGGCTGGGCGGCGCGAGCGCGTTCGATCGCCGCGCCAAGTTCCTGCCATGCAGGCTTGTCGGGGGCGAAGCGTACGCGCAGATAGGCGGCGAGGTCGGTGAGCTGGCGATCGCTTAAGGCTTCGCCATAGGCTGGCATGGACATGATCTCGGCGGCATCTGCGCCCGCCTTCTGGGCAAACAGCGCCGGAGCCTGCGCCCCGTGCATCATCGTCAGCAGCACATTATCGGGACGCTCGGCGTGCAGATTGCTGTTGAAGGCGAGCGATCCGAGCGGCGAAGCTTCGGTGTGACAGGCTGAGCAGGCACCTCCAAAGAGGCGTGCGCCCACCGGCGCGAGCCGTGCTGCCGTGGCCTCAGCCGCTTTCGCGTTGGCGAGTGTGGCCCTTTGTTGCGCGGCAGCGTCGTCTTCGGTCTGCCCGGAGAAGCTTGCCAGATACGTCGCCATGGCCTGGATATCGCTGTCCGGAAGCGGAGCGAGCGCCTTGACGACCGCGCCCATCGGGCCGCCGGCGCTGCCGTGGCCTTTGGCGGTGCCGGTGCGCAGATAGTCGTAAAGAGCGGTTTGGCTCCAGCCGACAGGGGCGAAACCGGCGCCGTTCAGCGCCGGTGCATCCCAGCCGTCCGCAAGGCCACCTGTGAGATGGAAGTCACCCTTCTTTTCCGCACCGAGCGCATTGCGCGGCGTGTGGCAGGCGCCGCAATGGCCGAGCGTTTCGACGAGATAAGCGCCGCGGTTCCAGGCTTCACCCTTCGTTGCATCTGTCGGCACCGTCCGACTGCCCGCAAAAAGCATGTTCCAGCCGGCCAGCAATGGCCGGATGTTGAAGGGAAAGCGCAAGGCATTGTCAGCGGTCTTTGTGGCGGAAGGTGTCTGCGTCATCAGGAAGGCATAGAGCGCCTGAAGATCGGCATCGGTGGCGCTGGCGAAAGACGGATAAGGGTGGACCGGGTAGAGATGTTTTCCATCACGCCGCACGCCCTGCCGCATCGCCCGTTCGAAGGCCGGATAGGACCAGGCGCCGATGCCGTTTTCGGCGTCGGGCGTGATATTCGTGGCATGAACCACGCCGAAGGGCGTGTCGAAGGCGCGGCCGCCGGCAAAGGGCGTTCCGTCTGGTCCGGTATGACAGACATTGCAGGCGCCAATCGCGGCCGCCAGGCGTCCACGCTCGATCGTGGCGGCGCTGTAGGTGTCGGGGTCCGGTCGCGTGATTTCCGGATAAGCGCCACGCCAGGGCGAGGCGGCGAGAATGCCGCCCGCCAATACGCCCGCGACGATACCGCCCGCTCCTGCGAACATCGACCCTCGCCACCACCATGGTTTCTTGGCTGGAGCCGGCAGAGCGAGTGCCGGCAGCGTTCCACCAAGGGCGGCGAGCACGCGCTCCGGTGTCAGCGGCAACTCGCGGAACCGGATGCCGGTCGCGTCGAAGACGGCATTGACGATGGCAGCAGCTGACGGCACGGAAGCGGATTCACCGGCGCCGCGTGGTTCTTCGTCCTGCCGCAACAGCATCAGCACGTCGATCTCAGGCACCTCCGGGAAGGTGATGATCGGGTAGCCGCCCCATTCGGCGCTCTCGACCGCAGTGCTGGAGAAATCCACTTTTTCCTTCAGCACGCGGCTGGTGGACTGGATGACATTGCCGTGGATCTGGTGGCGCACGCCATCCGGATTGATCATCATGCCGGAATCCTGGCCGACGGTCACGCGCGTGACGGCGATCTCGCCGGTCTTGCGGTTGACGGCGACATCGGCGACCCAGGCCGACCAGGCGGCCGGCGTTCCCGGGAACTTGCCGTGGACATAGAGCGCATAGGCAAAGCCCCGGCCATAAAGCAGGTCGCCCTCGCCGCCCATCGTTCCCGGTTCCGAGCGCGGCGTCCAGCCGGCGCGTTCGGTCACGGCATGGACCAGATCGACTGCTCTTGGATCCTTCAGGTAGCGCAGCCGGTATTCGACCGGATCGACCTTGGCCGCGAAAGCGAGTTCGTCGATATAGCTTTCATGCGCAAAACTGTTCGGCATGGCCGAAACGCCGCGAAACCACGAGGCCCGCGCGATCGGCGGCATGTCCTGCACGGCGATACGCATATTGCTGAAAGCATAGGGCGGGATCGCCGTCCGATCGCCCATGTCCGACGTTGCCGTGATGTTCGAGGCTTTGCCGGTCAGGATCAGGGCAAGCGTCGGCGACAGGTTCGACGGATAGCGTGTCTCGAAATCGTAAGCCGCCGGGCCGCCTTCGAGATCGAGCCCGCCGCGCACGTCGATCACCTGCGCGGCCCCCTTCGGTTCCCAGCCATGCTCCTGTTCGCGGGTGAGCTGCACGCGCACCGGCCGCCCGACCGCACGCGACAAAAGGGCGGCGTCGGCGGTCACGTCGTCGGCGCAATTGCGCCCATAGCAGCCGGCAGCCTCCAGCCGCTCGACGAGGACTGCCTCTTCCGGCATGTCGAGAAGAAGCGCCAGATCGCGGCGCATCGGATAGGGGTTCTGCGTTCCCGACCAGACGATCAGTTGCTCCGGGTGCCAATCGGCGACGGCGCAGGATGGGCCGATGGAGCCATGCATCTGATAGGGCCAGACGTAGCTGCGGTCAAAACGCGGCGACGCGCCCTCGAGCGCGCGCTCGACATCGCCCTGATCGGCAAGAATGCGCTTCGTGGCCGGATTATCGCGCAGCGCCTGTTCCGGATTGTTGAGGTCGGGCAGGAGCGGCGGATCGCGCCATATGACTTCGAGCCGGCGTGCAGCCTCCGCCGCGTTTTCCTCGCGCGTGGCGACGACGCCGACGAAATCGCCGATCGCTACCACCCCGACCAGGCCGGGAATATCGGCGATCGAGGCTTCGTCGACGGAGATCAGGCTGTGGCCGACATGCGGGCCATGGTCGAAGCCGACATAGGGTGGGCGGACGACGCGGCCATGCAGCATGTCCGGCACGCGGACATCGTGGACATAGGTCCATTGCCCCGTCGCCTTGGCGGCGATGTCGTTGCGCGGCTGCGGCTTGCCGACGATCCTGTAGTTCTCGACCGATTTGATCGGCGCGGTGACGTCGATGACGATCCGCTCATGGCGCCCGGCGATCAGTTCGCCGAACGTGACCGACCAGTTTGCCGATGCATCCGGGTGAATAATGCCTTCTTCGATTGAGAGCGTCTGTGGCGTGACGCCATGGCGAAGAGCCGCCTGCTGAAGAAGCCAGCGTCGCGCCGTTGCCGCAGCCTGGCGCAGCGGTATCGCCGTCACCTGAATGGTTTCGCTGGCGATCGTCGCACCCTGATCGGGTGCCGCCGTCGTGCTGCCGAGCACCATCCGGACCCGGTCGAAAGGCAGGTCGAGCTCTTCGGCGACGATCTGTGCCAGGGCCGTCCGGATGCCGGTGCCGAGATCGACATGGCCGTTGAAGGCGCTGGCGGTTCCATCGGGATGAAGGGCAAGGAAGATGTCGGGATGGAGTGCATCTCCCGGCTTGACCACCAGCAGGATTTCATCCGCTTCGAGATAGCGGGCGCGAGGCGTCTCCTGCAGCGCGGTCATGGCGCATCCTCCGCAATGGCTGAGGAGGGAAGGGCGGCCATCAGTTCGCTGGCGCGGCGGGCGGCAGCAAGGATCTCGATATGCGTGCCGCAGCGACAGAGATGGCGCTTAAGAGCCGCGCGAATGGCGGTCTCGTCCGGCTGCGCATCACGAAGAAGCAGGGCAGTGGTTGCGATGATCATACCGTTCAGGCAATAGCCGCATTGCGCGGCTTGCTTTTCGATGAAGGCCTGCTGTACCGGATGCAACTTGTCCTTTGTGCCGAGACCCTCGAGGGTGACGATAGCGCGTCCTTCGGCAGCTGCCGCCGATATCGTGCAGGCACGCACGGCGCGCTTGCCGATCAGCACCGCGCAGGCGCCGCATTCGCCGAGACCGCATCCGAATTTCGGCCCGTTGAGACCGAGATCGTTGCGCAGGATATAGAGGAGTGGCGTTTCGGGGGACAGGTCGAGCGTGTGGCGGCGCCCATTGACATCAAGGGCGATCGGACGAGTCTTCACCACATCTCCCTTCCTGTCACGAGCAAGATGGAATGGATCGTCATCTCCCGAGATGGCGGGAAGCCATGCGAAACCGAGCAGTCGCTGCCGCGCTTTGTCAAGATAATCATCGCTCTGTTCCCAAGGGTCTTAATCGCCCTTCGTTTGTATACGAATGATTGCCGCGGAGCGGCTATCTGTCAATGGGCAGAGCTTGAAAACTATTTATGGTGATGTCGCGTTATCTTCGGTGCGGGACGCCATCCGGAAAACTCCAATTCCGAGCGCCCGATATCTTGGGGTTCTTTAGAGCAAGTAATCCATTGCTTACTGATCCAGTTTCTGAAAAACCTCGGAAAGCAGATTGGAAAGATCGGCCGCTTCCTTGTGGCCCAATATGTTCATCACATCCTGCTGCGCCTTCGTGCTGAGACCCTGTAATGTCAGGAAGATTTCCTTGCCCTTGTTCGAGCGGAAGATAAGAACCTTGCGCCGGTCCTTGGCGTCGGGAGCGCGATAGACGTCGGAGGATGCGACCATCTTGTCGATGATCTTGGTTAGGGTCGGCGAATCGACGAAAACCCTGGCTGCCAGCTCTCCCATCGACATGCCGTCATGTTCGTCGAGCGCTTCCAGGATCCTGTATTGTTCTATGGATAGGCCAACCGGTCTCAGGTGTGCCTCCATGGCCTGCTCGAGCTTGCGGTTGACGCCGCAGATGAGGCGCGTCAGTTGCACTTGGTTGATCCTCGCGTGCATATATTCATTTTCAATATTTTCCTTTCCATATAAATTTTCAAACGCAAATGATCAAGCCGGCGATTGGGCTAATATGCTTAACAACTGAGCATCTGGCCCTGTCGTTTTTTGTGCACAATCGCCGTCGGCGCCTCTCGAGGACCTGAATCTGATGGCTTGCGGCGGTCTATGGCCGTCCGACGGGTGCAAACAGACGGCCAAGAAGGGTTGGCACATTTCCTGCTTTCATAAATCTCTGGCGAAGCGACGAAGATGAAAGGCAACGGTCTTGTTCACGATTCGGCTTGGTCTGCTCACTGCACAAAGTGGTTCGGCGGGATTATGGGCGCCGTCTGCCGAGGCTTGCGGCCGTCTGGCGGTTGACGAGATCAACCGTGCAAGCGGGATCTTGCGCCGGCCTGTCGAGCTTTCTGTTATCGATGCCGGGTCGACGAGCGAAACCGCCGGCCGCGCGGCGGCGCACGCGATCCGCTTCGATGGTGTTCATGGTATCATCGGCATGGTGCCGAGCTACGCGCGCGAAGCTGTTGCCGCCGCGACCAATGACACGGTGCCGTTCGTCTATACCCCGCAATTCGAAGGCTTTGCGCCGGAGCGTCAGGTGATGACCACCGGAGAGACGGCCGACGAACTCCTGGCGCCGGCGATCAATTGGCTTTCAGAAAATAGCGGTGCGCGCCGCTATTTTCTCTGCGGCAACGATTATGTCTGGCCGCGCTCAAGCCTCTCCATCGCGCGGAAACTTATCCAGCGTGCCGGCGGCATCGTCACGGGAGAGAGCTTCGTTCCCGTCGGCGTGCTCGACTACGATGAAATCCTAGATCGCATCAAGACGACGCGCGCGGATGTGGTTCTGCCCTATTTTCTCGGCTCCGACGCCATTGAATTCAACCGGGCCTTTTGCGCGGCGGGCCTGAGCTCGAGTGTCTTGCGCTTCACCTCGGCGATCGACGAGACCATCGTCTATGGCCTTGCGCCGCACGAGACGGAAAATCTCTATGTCAGCTCGGCCTATTTCTCATCGATCCGGTCTCGCAACAACGGCGCCTTCCTGGAGCGCTATCACATGGCCTATGGCGAAAATCCGCCGCCGGCCAATGCCTTCGGGCAATCCTGCTATGAGGGCGTCTACTCCCTGGCTGCCCTTGTCGAAGAGGCCGGCGGCTTCGATACCAAACAGCTCGGGCGCCTCTATGGCCGCATCCTGCAGCAACGCACCGCTCGTGGCAGCGAGCCCAAGGCGGTGGTTGGTGGGCGCCATCCCGTGCATGTCGCGCGTCTGGACGGCTATGATTTTAAGATTCTCGCCAGCGCATAAAATAACTTGATTTTTCAAATATTGCGGATTTAAGTATCCCCGCCATAAGCAACAAGGGGAACTCTTCAATGCACCTGTCTCGCCGCCGCTTCCTGCATCGCTCCGCGCTCGCCTCCGCCACGCTCCTCACCGCCCCCATGATCCTCCGTCATTCGGCCCTTGGCGCGGATAACCCCATCCTGATCGGCAGCCTGCACGACCAGTCCGGCCCGATCGCGGCATCCGGCGTACCGATGGTGCATGCGCTTCAGCTGGCGGTCGACGAGATCAATGCGGCAGGCGGCCTGATTGGCCGGCCGCTAAAGATCGTGCATTACGACACGCAATCGAACATCCAGATGTATTCGCAATATGCCCAGCAACTGGCCCTGAAGGACAAGGTCGCGGTTGTTCACGGTGGCATCACCTCGGCCTCGCGCGAGGCCGTCCGCCCGACCTTCGACCGCTTCAAGGTGCTCTATTTCTACAACGTGCTTTATGAGGGTGGCGTCTGCGACCGCAATACGTTCTGCACGGGTACGACGCCGGCGCAGACCGTCGAGAAGCTGGTGCCCGCGGCCATGAAGAAGGCCGGCAAGAAGGCCTACATCATCGCCGCCGACTATAATTACGGTCAGATCACCGCGAAGTGGATGACCAAATATGTCAAGGACAATGGCGGCGAGGTCGCTTCGATCGACTTCTTCCCGCTCGACGTCACCAATTTCGGCCCGACCATTTCCAAGATCCAGGCGGCCAAGCCCGATCTCATCCTGTCGGCTCTCGTGGGCGGCAACCACACCGCCTTTTATCGGCAGTGGACTTCTGCCGGAATGAAGGGCCAGATCCCGATCGCCTCCACCACCTTCGGCCTCGTCAACGAGCCGACGACGCTGGATGCGGCGGAAAGCGAGAATATCCTGGGCGCCTACGGCTATTTCGAGGAACTCGATACGCCCGCGAGCAAAAGCTTCGTCGAGAAGATCAAGAAGGCCCATCCGGATACGCCTTATATCAGCGAGCTTGCCGCAGCCACCTATGAAGGCGCGCAGCTCTGGGCCGAAGGCGTGCGCAAGGCTGGCAGCATCGACCGCGCCAAGGTTGTCGACGCGCTGGAATCGGGCCTCTCCTTTGCCGGACCGACCGGCACAGCCACTCTCGACCACGCGACCCATCACACTACGCGCAATGCCTTCCTCGCCGAGGTCAAGGATCGCAAGTGGAGCGTTCTCGAGAGCTTTCCCGACGTCAAGCCACTCGACACCGCCAGCGTCTGCGATCTGGTGAAGAATCCGGCCGACAACAAGCAATACGTCATCAGCTTCTAGAGCCCGCCGGCGGATTGCGCGGCAAAGCCTGCGCAATCCGCAGTCTTCGCGAGAAAGGAGCTCGATTTTGGATATCTACATCATAGTGGCGCTCGACGTCATCAACGGCACGGCCTCTTTGTTCCTCCTATGCCTGGGATTGGCGATCATCTTCGGGATGATGAAGATCATCAATCTGGCGCATGGCGAGTTCATTATGCTCGGAGCCTATGCCACGGTTATCTCCGCCAATGCGGGCGTCAACATCTGGATCGCGATGCTGGTCGTCGCGCCGCTTTTCGTCGGGCTGGTCGGGCTTCTCGTCGAGCGCTGCCTGATCCGTTTCCTCTACGGGCGGCTGGTCGATTCCATGCTGGCGACCTGGGGATTGAGCCTGCTGATCATCGGTATCGTCACCACGATCTTCGGCAATACCATTCAGGGCGTGCCGACCCCGCTCGGCGGCTTCTCCATCGGCGCCTACCGGTCGAGCTACTACACGCTGTTCCTGCTGGCGATGGCGATCATCATGATGGCGCTGGTCTATGCCGTCATGCGCTACACCAGGTTCGGCCTGATCGCGCGCGCCACCATGCAGAACCCGGCCATGGCCAATACGCTCGGCGTCAATCCGGCGCGTGTCTACATGACGACCTTTGCGGCCGGGGCAGCCATTACCGGCCTTGCCGGCGGCCTGCTGGCACCGGTATCGGGCGTCACGCCGGTCATGGGCGGCGCCTATGTCGCCAAGGCCTTCATCACGGTTGTCGGCGGCGGCGCGGCTATTCTGTCCGGGACGCTTTCGGCGGCGACCTTGTTCGGCAGCATCAACCAGATCGGTGCCTATCTCACCACCCCCGTCTATGGCGAGGTCATCGTCTTCACCGCCGCCATCGTCCTGATCCGGCTATTGCCCCAGGGCATTTCCGGGCGCTTTTTCAAGGGGAATCTGTGATGACGCCACGTCTTCGCCTGTTTGCCCAGAGCCTGGCCGTTCTCGTAGCCATCATTGCCGTCGCCATTGCACCCGGCCAGCTCGAACTCTTTACATTGATGCAGTTCACGCTGTTTGCCGCCATGGCGGTGCTGTCGCTCAGCCTTGCCTTCATCTGGGGTTTCGGCGGCATTCTGTCCTTTGGGCAGACAGCCTTCTTCGGCCTCGGCGGTTATGTCTATGCAATCTCCGCCATCAACTTCCAGGATTCCACGCAAGGCATCATGCTGGCGCTGTTCATCCCGGCCGTGTTTTCGGCGTTGCTTGGCTACTTCGTCTTCTACGGGCGGATCTCCGATGTCTATCTCGGGGTCATCACCCTGACGGTGACCCTGATCCTGTTCAATGTCATTAACTCGACGTCGGGGGACGAGTATCATATCGGCACGGCGATGCTGGGCGGCTTCAACGGCATCCCGGCGGTGCCGACATTCAACATGCCCTTTGATCCTTCGACCCCACTGTCGCCGGAGCAATCATGGTGGGTGACGGGCGGTGCGCTCATTGCCGTCTACCTCCTGCTGCGCCTCATTCTGGCGAGCCCTTTCGGCCGTGTCGTGGTCGCCGTCCGGGAAAACGAGGTTCGTGCTTCCCTGCTGGGATATGATCCGCGCCTGATCAAGCTGGTGACCTTCGTGATCGGTGGCGCGATCGCCGGATTGGCTGGCGCCCTTTATGTCAATTGGGGCGCCTTCGTCGGGCCGACGATCTTCAGCCTGTCGCTGTCGGCCGAGATCATCATCTGGATCACCATCGGCGGTCTTGGCACACTGCTCGGCCCGATCATCGGCTGCATATTGATCGAATATGCCGTCGCCGCCATCGGCTCGCAGCAGACCCTGAATTCGAACCTCGTCCTGGGCGCGGTTCTCATTTTCTTCGTCCTGCTGCTGCCCAAGGGATTGGTGCCAACCGTCCGCGACCTTCTGCTGCGTCTCGTTCCCAAGATCGAGCCGAGATCGGCCAATCCAGCTCCAGAACCCTCCGTCCAGCCTGTGGGAGCCAAGTGACATGCCCGAGCCCACTTTGCTTCTCAAGACAGAACATCTGACCATGCGCTTCGGCGGCGTCGTCGCCAATGACGACATCAACTTCACGCTGGAGGAGATGGAGCTACGCTGCCTGATCGGCCCGAACGGAGCCGGCAAGAGCACCTTCTTCAAGTCACTCACCGGCCAGCAGACGCCGACATCGGGGACGATCGCGTTCCGGGGGCAGCCGATCGCGGGAAAGCTCCCGCATGAGATCGCCCGCATGGGCATCGGCATCAAGACGCAGGTTCCGAGCGTCTTCAACGGCTTGAGTGTCCGCGAAAATATCTGGATGGCGGCCCGCCGCAAGGCGACCCCGAGGGGGCTCGCGCCCATGGTGGAAAGCGTGCTTTCCCTGATCCGGTTGAGCGACTTCGCCGACAGGGTCGTCGCGACGCTGTCGCACGGCCAGCGCCAATGGGTCGAGATCGGCATGGTGCTTGCCGCCGAGCCGGACCTCATCCTGCTCGACGAGCCCGCCGCCGGCATGACGGACGAAGAGACGCTTAGAACCGCGGAGATCATCCGCGACATCAACCAGTCGCGCGCCATTATCGTCGTCGAGCACGACATGGCCTTCATCAAGCTGATCGCCAAGAAGGTCACGGTCTTTCACCAGGGCAAGGTGCTGGTGGAGGACACGATCGACCGCGTGCTCGCCGATCAGAGGGTTCGAGACATCTACCTCGGAAAGAAGGTGGTTGCATGACACAGCTTCTGAGCGTGAAGGACTTGCGATCCGGCTACGGGCGGATTCCGATCCTCGCAGGCGTGGATATGGCGATGGAAGAGGGCGAGTATCTCGGCATCCTCGGCCATAACGGCATGGGCAAGACGACGCTCATGCGTACTCTCATGGGGCATCTGCCGGCAACAGCCGGCTCGGTGGAATTCTCCGGCCGCAACGTGACGGGGATGAAACCTTTCGAGCGGTCGAGGCTCGGCATGGGGCTGGTGCCGCAGGGGCGCGAGATCTTTCCGGAGCTTTCGGTCTATGAAAACCTGCGGATGGGGCTGGTGGCGGCCCGAAAGGAGGACCGATCGATTATCGATACCGTTCTTCAGGATTTTCCACGTCTCGTTCGCCTGCTCGACCGTCGCGGCGGGGCGCTTTCCGGCGGCGAACAGCAGCTTCTGGCGCTTGCCCGCTGCCTGTGCACCAAGCCGAGGCTCATTCTGCTTGATGAGCCGACGGAGGGCATTCAGCCGTCGATCATCGAGGAGATTATCGAGACGCTGATTGCGCTGAAGAGCCGCTGGAAACTGTCGCTGATCGTCGTCGAACAGAACCTCGAATTCATCACCTCGCTGTCCGACCGGATCCTGCATATCCAGAAGGGACGCATCACCGGAGAAATCGATCGGGATGCCATCCTGTCCGGGGAGGTAGGCATGGCCCCCGTTTAGTTCACCGGGGCCGTCCCGGCTCCGTTCCAACCGAAATCCGATCTCAAAACGCTTGTCTTCACAAGAAAGGATGACTCATGTCCATTACCCGTCCAACCGTTGCCGATGTCGTCGAGCTGGCCTCCAGCCTGCACATGAACATGTCTGCCGAAGAGGCCGCCAGTTATCAGTCTCTGATGGGCGGCATGTTCGATGCCTATGATGTGGTCGACTCGCTGCCCAATCCGTTGCCACCGGCCAAATATCCGCGCACTCCCGGCTACAAGCCGGGCCTTGAGGAAAATAAATACGGGGCCTGGGCCTACAAGAGCGAGGTGAAGGGCGCGTCCGAGGGCAAGCTCAAGGGACGAACAGTCGCTCTCAAGGACAATGTCGCGCTCGCCGGCGTTCCGATGATGAACGGGTCAACGACGCTTGAAGGCTTCGTGCCGGCCGCCGACGCGACCATCGTCACCCGCATGCTCGATGCAGGTGCTACCATCGTCGGCAAGGCGGTCTGCGAGCATTTTTGCCTCTCCGGTGGTAGCCACACCTCCGATCCCGGCCCGGTGCATAACCCGCACCGCATGGGCTATTCGGCGGGTGGATCGTCTTCCGGCAGCGCCGCACTGGTGGCGGCCGGCGAAGTGGACATGGCGATCGGCGGCGATCAGGGCGGCTCGATCCGAATTCCGGCCTCCTATTGCGGCATTTACGGGATGAAGGCCACGCATGGTCTCGTGCCCTATACCGGCGTCATGCCGATCGAATCGACCATCGACCATACCGGGCCGATGACCGCGACGGTGGCCGACAATGCTCTGCTGCTGGAAGTGCTTGCCGGTGCCGACGGCTTCGATCCGCGCCAGTATGCGCCGAAGGTTTCGTCCTATACCGAGGCCCTGGGCAAAAGCGTCAGGGGTTTGAAGATCGGCCTGCTGAAGGAAGGCTTTGCCGTGTCGAACATGCAGGAGGCGGTTGCCGACAAGGTGCGGGCGGGTGCGGAGCGTCTGGCCGGCCTCGGTGCCGAGATCTCCGAGGTCTCCATTCCGGATCATCTCAATGCGCTTGCGGCCTGGAATCCGATCACGCTGGAAGGCTTCATGGTGCAGATGATGCATGGCAATGGCATGGGGTTCAACTGGAAGGGGCTCTATGATGTCGGTCTCTTGGACGCGCATTCGTCCTGGCGGAACCGGGCCGACGATCTGTCGAAGACACTCAAGCTGTGCATGCTGGTTGGTCAGTGGGGGCTTACTCATTATCGCGGGCGCTACTATGCCAAGTCCCGCAATATCGCTATCGCGGCAAAGGCTGCCTATGACGCGGTCTTCGGTGAATATGATCTGCTCTTGATGCCGACCCTGCCTTGCGTGGCAACGAAATTGCCCGAGAAGGATGCGCCGCTCTCCGAGATCATTGAGCGCGCCTTCGAGATGACCGCGTCCACCAGCCCCTTCGACGTCACCGGCCATCCGGCCATGTCCTTGCCCTGCGGCCTCGTGGACGGACTGCCCGTTGGCTTGATGCTGATCGCCAAGGATTACGACGAGAGCACGATTTATCGTGCGGCCAGTGCATTTGAGGCCGACGGCGACTGGAGGTCGTTCTGATGCACACCATCAGCGCGATCATCCGGGTTAAGGCCGGGCAGGAGGCGACCATGCGCGACGCCCTGATGGCGGTCGCCTCGCATGTGGCCATGAATGAGCCGGAAACTCTCGGCTTCTTCATTTCCCAGAGTGAGGACGATCCGTGCCTGTTCACCACCTATGAACGCTTCGCGGATCGCGCCGCCATGGACCGCCACAATGGTTCGGATGCGGTGGCTGTGTTTTTTGCCATCGCAAGCCCCATCCTGGATGGGCCTGTGACACTGGTGACGGCGCTCGAGGCATCGGCGAAAGCCTGATTTTGACAGTCCCGAAGTGCCGGCGGCGTCGAGCGCGCCGGCACGGGGCAACGCATGGCTCTTTGCCGATTTTCCAACGAAAGAATGGGATGATGTTCGATACGATCATTATCGGGGCGGGCTCAGCCGGCTGCGTGGCAGCCCATCGCCTGAGCGCGGATGCGAAGCGAAAGGTTCTGGTGCTGGAGGCCGGGCGGGATGCGCCGATTGCTTCCGATATCCCGTCCGACTGGGTGACGATGTTTAATACCGGCGCCGACTGGGGCTACTATACCGAGCCGCAGCCCGGCTGCCGGGGCCGCCGCATCTTCTGGCCGCGCGGTAAAATGGTCGGCGGATCCGGCGCGCTCAATGCCATGATCTATATTCGCGGCCTGCCGTCGGATTATGACGCCTGGCAGGAGATGGGCTGCACCGGCTGGGGCTGGAAGGACGTATTTCCGGCCTTCCTCGCCGCCGAGAACAATGCCGATTTCCAGGCCGACCACTATCACGGCAATGAAGGGCCGCTTCATGTCGCCAACGTGCCCTATGTCGATAGGCACGAGCACCTATGGCTCGAAGCCGCCCAGGTGGCGGGCTTCGCGTTCAACCCGGATTTCAATGGCGAGAGCCAAGAGGGGGCCGGGCTCTTCCAGTTCACGATCAGGAATGGCGAACGATGGGGGACCGGCAAGGCCTATCTGCGCCCCGTCCTCGACCGGCCGAACCTGACCTTGAAAAAAGGCGTTCTCGTCACCGGTCTGATTATCGAGAAGGGCCGTGTCATCGGCGTGAACTACCTGGTGAACGGCATTCCGGAGACATCCTATGCGGCCAGCGAAGTCGTCATGGCAGCCGGCGCCATCGGGACATGTCAGATCATGATGCTGTCCGGCATCGGCCCGGCCACGGAGCTGGAAGCGGCGGGCGTCACGCCGGTTCACGATCTTCCCGGCGTCGGCAAGGATCTGCAGGACCACCTCAATATCCCGATATCCTTCTACGCCAAGGAGCCGATGGGGATCGGGGCGTGGACAGAGGAAATCCTTGAAGACAGTTTTGCGGAATGGCGTGATCATCGAAGCGGCATCCGCACCTCGCCCTGGGTGGCGGCAGGTGCCCATGTCTGTAGTCGGGAAGGCGTCGAGCCGGATCTCCAGCTTTACGGCGCCATCAGCCCGCATCGCGACTATGCCCGGTTCCTCGGCGGTCGCTCCGGTATCACCGCCCATTGCGTTCTCCAGCGGCCGAACAGCCGGGGAGAGATCAGGCTGCGCTCGCCGGATCCCACGGAGCATCCGGCGATCGATCCGAAATACTTCGTCTCCAATCCCGACGGGACCGATCTTGCGACGATGATCGCCGGGGTGCGGATCAACCGCAATATCCTCGCCCAATCGCCGATAAGAGAGCTCATCGACTACGAGCTGTCGCCGAGCGCGGAGTGCGAGACGGATGCCGAGATCGCCGATTATGTCCGGGGGCATATGACGACGCTCTATCATCCCTCCAGCACCTGCCGGATGGGCGTCGACAGGTTCGCCGTAACCGATCCCGTCACGATGAAGGTGCATGGCCTCGAGGGCCTGCACATCGCCGATGCCTCCGCCATTCCGAAAATGGTGTCCGGCAATCTCAACGCGCCGACAATCATGCTTGCCGAGCGTGCCTGCCAGAAAATACTTGCGGCTTGAGGAGAACGAAAATGACCGCTGTTTCCACCCATGCGACCTGGCACCAGAAGGCCGAAAAATTGAAGCTCGAGGGCGGGTTGTTCATCGACGGCACGCTCCTGCCGGCAAGGTCCGGCAAGCTGTTCGAAAGCATCAATCCGGCGAACGGCGCGGTGATCGCCGAAGTGGCCCAGGGTGATGCCGCCGATATCGATCGTGCCGTGGCATCAGGCCTGAAGGCCTTCAAATCCGGTGTGTGGTCGCGAAAGGCGCCGCGCGAGCGTATGGCGGTGATGCTGCGCTTTGCCGATCTCATCGAGGCGCATCGTGAGGAGTTCGCGCTGATCGACACCATGGACATGGGCAAGCCGATCAGCGAGATGCTGAACGTGGACATTCCGCTGGCGCTTCTCTGCTTTCGCTTCACCGCCGAATGCATCGACAAGGTACAGGGAAGTGTGGGCGCGACCTCCCCCGATATCCTTTCCTACTTGCTGCGCCAGCCGCTCGGGGTTATCGGGTGCATCGTGCCCTGGAACTACCCGTTGCTGATGACCGCGTGGAAGATCGCTCCCGCACTGTCGGCGGGCAATTCGGTGGTGCTGAAGCCGGCCGAGCAGTCACCGCTGTCGGCTGTGCTGCTCGCGCGCCTTTTTGTGGAAGCAGGAGGCCCCGAGGGCGTGCTCAACGTCGTCAACGGCTTCGGGCCGGAGGCCGGCAAGGCACTCGCACTTCATCATGACGTCGAGAAGATCGCCTTCACAGGCTCGGTCGAGATCGGCAAGCTGATGATGGTTTATTCCGGCCAGTCGAACCTCAAGAAGGTCTCGACCGAATGTGGCGGCAAGTCTCCACATGTCATCATGGCCGACGCCACCGATCTCGAGGCGGCAGCCTCCTGGGCGGCCATGGGTATTTTCGGAAACCAAGGCGAGGTCTGCTGCGCCGGCTCGCGCATCCTCGTGGAACGCAAGATCCTCAAGGATTTCACGGACATCTTCCGTGAAAAAGCCGAAACGGGCTATCGTCCGGGCGATCCGCTGGACCCTAGCACCAGCATGGGGCCGCTGGTGGATTTCGGCCAGCAGAAGCGGGTGTTGAACTATATCGGCATCGGCAAACAGGCCGGCGCGGAATGCGTGCTCGGCGGCGGCATTCCGGCAGGGCTGGAAAAGGGTGCCTTCGTTTCGCCGACGATCTTCACCGGTGTCAACAACCAGATGACCATCGCCCGCGAGGAGATCTTCGGTCCTGTCGCCAGCATCATTGCTTTCGATGGTTTCGAGGAGGCGGTCTCGATCGCGAATGATACCAGCTTCGGTCTCGCCGCCGGCATCTGGACATCGGATCTCGGCAAGGCGCATCGTTTCGCGCGCGATGTGGAGGCCGGGATGGTCTACATCAACAGCTATATGACCGGCGACATGCAGCTTCCCTTCGGCGGCTGGAAGGAAAGCGGCAACGGCCGCGACAAATGCATGGATGCGCTCACCTCCTACACCCAGACCAAGGGCGTCTGGGCGACGATTGGGTAAGCGTATAATTACCGAATGGCAATCGGCGTTTCCGCACCATTTACATCTTACCGAATGTAGGAAGCGGAAACGTCCGGCTTTTACCGCGATACGGAATTCACGATGTTGCAAAGACCGGTTCGGACCGCATTGTTCGAGGTGACTTGGCCGGCCTGAATATCGAATATCGCGTCGACGCGCACTCCGGCGCCGATTTGACGTGCGACCACTCTAAGGGTCTGAATTCTGCCGGACCCCGTGGTTTCCTGATAGGCGTCGATGGCCGAAAGGTCCCGGTCGATCTTGATACCGGAAAATCCCTCTGCCGCAACGGCTTGGGCAAGCGTTTTCAGAACCGTTGCCGCCTTTGCCTTCGGGAGTTCCTGCCAGGTCTTGTAGCTGACAGCCGTGACCATCGGCACTCCGCTCGTCTTGAAATTGCTTTCGCACGAGGCGGCTTCGACCACGCCGGCCGACATGGCGAAAACAATCAGAATTCCAACAACTCGTTTCATGTTTACATCCCGAGCAATTTTTAGAATGTCGGGAATGTTGCAATAAATACGGTATTAGTAAAGTCAGTTTTTCGCTATGTGGTTGCGCCCATCCACCGCGAAGGATCATGGCCGATCCTTGGCGCATGGGCAGCGATATAGAAACTGGCAACAGACCCACGCCGCTCGAAAGAGCGCGGCGCGGGTCTGTTATCTTGGATTATGCGGATACTTCCGGTTCCTTGACTGCTTCTTCTCGCGGTATCCGGAACCATGCCACGTAAAGGGCGGGGAGGAACAACAGCGTCAGGGCCGTGCCGATGACGATGCCGCCCATCATGGCATAGGCCATCGGTCCCCAGAACACCTCTCGCGAAATGGGGATCAGGGCGAGCGTGGCGGCGGCGGCCGTCAGCATGATCGGTCGCATACGATGCTCGGTCGCCTCGATCACCGCATGCCATGCGCTGACCCCGGTTTCTCGCAGATGCTCGATCTGCACCACGAGGATGACCGAGTTTCGGATCAGGATGCCGATCAGCGCCAGCACGCCCAATATCGCAACGAAGCCGAGCGGCGCATTGCTCATCAACAGCGCGACGACCACGCCGATGAGGGCTGTGGGGGCGACCGCAAAGACCAGGAACAGCCGGCTGAAGCTCTGCAACTGGATCATCAGGATCGTCGCCATGATGAAAATCATCATGGGTGCAACGGCGGCGATCGGTCCCTGTGCCTTGGCGCTTTCCTCGACGGCACCGCCGACGACGATCGAATAGCCGACCGGCAATGTCTTCTCGAACTGCTCGACCTTGGCATCGAGCTGGCTGACGACCGTTGCCGGTTGGATCGCACCGACGACGCCGGCCTTGATCGTGATCGTCGGGATGCGCGCGCGACGCCAGATGGTCGGTTGTTCCAGCTCGTAGCGGAAGGTTGCCACGGCCGAGAGCGGGACCGCTTTACCGTTCGAGGCCGGCAATTGCAGGTTCTGGAGCGTTTCGATGGAACCGCGCTCTGCCGTCTGGGCACGCCCGATCACGTCGATCAGGTAGATGTCGTCGCGGATCTGGGTCGTGCTCGATCCTTCGACGATGCTGTTGAGCGCGGTGGCGATGTCTTCGGACGAAACGCCCAGCTGGCGCGCCTTGTCCTGGAGAACATCGATCTTGACGACGCGCGCCGGCTCGTTCCAGTCGAAGATGATGCCGGTCAGTGAGGGATTGCTACCCATGACGCCAGCAAAATCCTGAGCTATGCCGCGGACCTTCTGGATGTCCGGGCCGCTTATCCGGTATTGTACAGGCTTGCCGACCGGCGGGCCGATATCGAGCAGCTTCACGAAGGCGTCCGTGCCGGGGAAGGTCTTGTTGAGGTAGTCCTGCAGCTCCGCCCGCACCTTGTCGCGCACCTCCAGGCTCTTCGTGACGATGACCGTCTGGCCGAAGGTCACGTCCGGCGTCTGCACGTCGAACGACAGGATAAAGCGCGGTGCGCCCTGTCCGACATAGGTGGTCCAGTGATCGATGCCCGGGTTGTTCGCGAGCTTTTCACGTTCGAACTGGGCCATCTGCCGGTTCGTTTCGGTAATCGAGCTGTTGTGCGGCAGGTTCCAGTCGACGATGAGCTCCGGCCGGTCCGATGACGGGAAGAACTGCTGCTGCACGTAGCCCATGCCGAAGATGGAAAGGGCAAAGGCAAAGACGGTGAGGGCAATGGTTGCCCATCGGAAGCGCATCGCCATCGTCAGCAGTCGTGAAAACAGCGCGGCAAACCAGCCCTTTTTCTCGTGATGCTTCTTCATCGTCTTGGGCAGGATCGTCACCCCCAGCAATGGGGTGAAGAGAACCGCCACGATCCATGAGACGAGCAGAGACACCGCAATGACGACGAACAGAGTGAAGGTGAACTCGCCGGCGGCGCTGTCGTTGAGGCCGATCGGAATGAAGCCGGCGACGGTGACGAGCGTGCCGGTGAGCATCGGGAATGCCGTCGAGGTGTAGACATAGGTGGCGGCCTTGCGCAGGTCGTCGCCAACCTCCAGGCGCGCCACCATCATCTCGACCGCAATCATGGCGTCGTCGACCAAGAGGCCGAGTGCGATGATCAAGGCGCCGAGCGAGATGCGCTGCAACGAAATGCCCGAATAGGCCATCACGACGAATGTAATGGCAAGGACGAGCGGGATGGAGATCGCGACCACAAGACCGGCCCTGAGGCCGAGGCTGATGAAGCTGATCGCAAGCACGATGGCTATGGCTTCGAAGAGGGCGCGCGTGAAGCCGGAGACGGCCTCGTCGACCACGGCCGGCTGATCCGAGACGCGGTGAACATCGACGCCCACCGGCAGGTCGGCGACAATCTCGTCGACTTTCTTTTCCAAAGCCTTCCCGAATTCGAGCAGGTTGGCGCCCTGTTTCATGCCGATGGCAAGGCCGATCGCCGGCTCGCCGTTGACTCGGAAGAGCGAAGACGGCGGATCGACATAGCCGCGCTTGATCGTCGCGACATCGGTCAGCGGAAAGAAGCGGTCGTTGACCCTGAGGTTGATCGCCCGCAGGCTCTCTTCCGAGGAGAACTGCCCGCCGACCCTGAGCGCGATGCGTTCAGGCCCTGCCTCCACGAAACCGGACTGCGTGACGGCATTTTGCGCCTGCAGCGTCGAGATGATGGCGGAGCGGTCGATGCCGAGCGCTGCAATCTTGCGGGTCGAGAATTCCAGATAGACGGCCTCGTCCTGCGCGCCGATGATGTCGACCTTGCCGACATTCGGAACGGTCAGGATCCTGGCGCGCGCGTCTTCGACGCGGTCGCGAAGCTGCCTCTGGGTGAGCCCGTCACTGGTGAACGCAAAGATGTTGCCGTAGACATCGCCGAAACGGTCGTTGAAGAACGGACCCACCACGCCCGACGGGAAATCGCCCTTGATGTCCGCGATCATGTTGCGGACCCGGACCCAGGTGGCTTCGACATTCTTGGCTTTTGTCGTCGGAAGCAGCTCGACGAAGATGGTCGTCTGCCCCGCAACGGTTTCACTGCGGGTGTAGTCGAGGGACTCGAGCTCCTCCAGCTTCTTCTCGATGCGATCGGTCACCTGCTTGGTGACTTCCTCAGCAGACGCTCCCGGCCATTGTGCCTGGATGACCATGGTCTTGATGGTGAAGGAAGGGTCTTCTTCGCGGCCGAGCCCCATATAGGAAAACACGCCGGCAAGAATGAAGACGATCATGAAATACCAGACCATCGAACGATGTTCGAGCGCCCAGTCGGAGAGGTTGAAGGTCTTCAAAGCTGGTTCTCCTGCGTAAGTTTGACCTTCTGGCCGTCTGTCAGATGATGAACGCCTGCAATCGCGACATGGTCACCGATCTTCAGTCCGTCGAGAATCCGCACGCGGTCAGGATCGGTAAAGGAGCTGTCCAGGGTAACCGGTTTGCGGGATACCGTTGCGTTTTCCGTGTCGATCACCCAGACATTGGGCTTGCCGTCCTGCATCAAAATGGCGGTCGACGGCAGGGACACGGTGGGCTCGGCATTGATGACGGCGCTTGCGGTGATAATCGAGCCCAGGCGGAATGCGTCCGGCGGATTGCTGAGCGTGATCTTTGTCCGTCTTGTCCGCGTGGTTGCCTCCGATTCAGGGGCGATTTCACGGACGATGCCAGTGACCCGGATGGTGGGATCAAGTTGCAGGGAGATCTCGAAGGGCGATCCCGGCTTCAGCCCGTCGAGACTTGCCTCGGGAATGTCGATGACCGCTTCGCGCACGTCGGGGCGAGCGACGGTGAGGACGGTCTGTCCAGCGGAGACGACCTGGCCGACTTCCGCCGAGGTTGCGGTGACGACGCCGTCGAATTCCGCCTTCAGCTGGGCATAGCCAAGCTGTTCTTCCGCCTTTGCCAGATTGGCTTGCGCCTTGGCGACAGAAGCGACGGCCGATTTCTGCGCCTGCTCGGCGCTTTCAAGCGCTGCCTCGCTGCCCGATCTGGATTCGGCAAGCGCGCGCTGGCGTTCCTCCGATGCCGAAGCATTGGTCAGTTGCGCCTGGCTGTTCGACAGATCGGCACGGGCGCTGCGGACGGCAAGTTCGAGGGAAAGCGGATCGATGGCGGCGACCACCTGTCCCTTGGTGACGAGATCTCCGACATTGACGTCGCGCGCGATGACTCGCCCGAGGACGCGGAAACCAAGGTCCGTCTCGATCCTCGGCTCGATCGTTCCCGGCAGTTGCAGGCTGACGACCGGCACCGATTTGATGATGGTCGAAAGAACCGGCCGTACTTTCTGTTCTGCCTCGGCGGGTTTGCTGTCGCAGGACGATAGTGTCGACGCGGCCAGCAATAGCGACGCTGCAATCAAGGCGTTTCTCATTTCGCAGCCTCCTGGGAGCTGGCCACGCGCTGGCCGGCGCGCAGGAATTTGCCGCCTTCGGTGACGACGACCTCCTGCGGCTTCAGTCCGCCGCTGACCGCGAATTGTCCGGTTTCGTATTCGGCGACCTGAATTTTCCGCAAGGAGACTTCGCTCGTTGCGGGGTCGACGACCCATACCGCTGGCTGGCCGCTCGCCGAAGTCATGGCGCTCCATGGCAGAAGGATGGCTTCCGGCGACGGTTTGCTGAATGTTCCGGAAACGGCCGCACCAAGCGGCAAATCCCCGCCATTATCCAGCCCGACCTTGACCTTAATGGTGCCGGTCGAAGCATCGATCGTCGGCGATATCTCCCTGATCGTGGCGGTTACCTGCTTGGGTGTGCCAGACAGGAGGGTGACCAGGACCTGCTTGTCGGGTTGTTCCTTCAGAAACAGGGATTCGAAGACATTGAAAACCGCGTCGCGCGGACCGTCATGGGCAAGCGTGAAGACGGATTGTGCCGCCTGCGCCACCTGGCCGACTTCGGCGTTGCGCGCCGTGATGATCCCGTCCGCGTCGGCGCGCAGTTCCGTGTAGGAAAGTGCGTCCTTGGCGGTCTCGAGCTGAGCCTTTGCGGCTTCTTCGGATCCCTGGGCGGTCAGAAGCGCTTCATTGGCGGAATCATAGGCGGCGCGGGTCGTGACCTGGTTCTTGAAGAGGCTTTCCTGGCGGGTCGCGGCGAGTTGCGCCTGGGTGAGCTGCGCTTCGGCGGCCTGAAGGCTCGCCGTCGCAACGTCGACGTCGGCCCGCTGCTCCTCCGCATCGATCTTCGCCAGGAGATCGCCTGCCTTCACCTTGGCTCCGACATCGACGCTGCGCTCGATGATTCTGCCGCTGACGCGAAATGAAAGTTCCGACTCGATGCGGGCCTTCACTTCGCCGGTGACGGTTGTCTGTGCGGTGGGCTTGCTGAGCGTTGTCTCGATAGTTCGGACGTTTTGTGACGCCTGTACGGCGGGCGCGTCTTTCTGATCGCAGGACGATAGGGCCAGCGTCAGTGTGAGCAACCCCATGATGGGTGCTGATCTTTTCATATATCCCCCGAGCGCGGGTTTTTACGATTGCGCTTGTCCAATATTATTGACTGACTGACTAGTCAATGAAATAATCCGTTACAATTGAGATTGTTATATCAGATTTTCCTAAGAAAACGAGGAGGTTGCATGTCGTCGGAAAAACAACTCGGGCAGCGGGCGCAACGCAAGGCGCAGCGTCCTCAGGAAATTCTGGAAGCGGCCTTCGAGGAATTCGTGGAGCGTGGCTATGTGGCGACGCGCATCGAGGACATCGCCAGTCGTGTCGGCGTCACCAAGGGGACGATCTATTTCTATTTCGAGACGAAGGAGCGGCTGTTTGAGGAGATGATCCACCATATCTCCGTCCCATTTTCCGATATTAGCGCCGACGCGAAAAACTTGAGTGGATCCTATTCCGAAAGGATCAGTATGTTTATCCGCTTGCTTTACGATCGCATCGTGATGGACCGGAATACGCGAGAGTTGCTGCGCTTCGTCCTCACGGAGGGATCGCGGTTTCCGCAGGTGGTGGATCGCCATCATGAAGAATTCATTGTGCCGTTCAAGGAGGCGGCAAGGGATATCCTTGAAGCAGGTGTTGCCGCCGGTGAGTTTCGAAATGCGCCGGCAATCAGGATTCCGGATGCGGTACTAGGGGCGACCATGATGCTGTCCGTATGGCAGATGCTCTTTGCCGATCGCAAGCCGCAGGATGTGGAGGCGTTTTTCAAGGCACATGTGGATGTCATTCTCCACGGATTGATCGCAAAGGACTGAACTGGCTGCGAATGAGGCGGTCATCGATCGTCGGCTCTCAAGCAGGATCGCAGCCGCGCGGGGATTGAGGATATCCCTGACTGACCTGACTAGCCGCCGTACCACATCCGCCAAAGTAGCCCGTCGTGGCGAACGAACTGGTGGTAGAGGGCTGCTCCCGCGTGGAAAATGAGAAGCCCGACCAGCAAGAAGGCGCCCAGGCCATGTGGCGCGCGTGGCGGATAGTCGGTGAAATTTGGCAGCGCGGCGCCGGCTTCGCCAAAGACCGCTGGGGTGGCACCACTCAGGATCATCATGCCGATGCCACTGGCAATCATGCCAAGAATGACGATGTAGAAGGCGAGATGGACCCAGCGAGCGATGCGCTCCTGCCATGCGGGCGATCCCTTCATCGGAAGCGGCTTCAGATCGAACCGCCACCAGACGATGCGGAAGATGGTGAGAAACAGAACGACGATCGCCACCGGAATATGAAAACGCAGGAGACCGGCTTTGGCGGCGGCATCCATGGCATTGGTCGCCCGGAAACCGGAGCCGAGCAGAGCTAGGATCAGAATGGCGCTGATCCAGTGAATTGAGATTGCGACCGTGCCATAACGATCAAGTGTGCTCTTCATCTCCGTTTCCTTCCAGCTTGCTGCGCATCGCCAAAATGACCCTGTGCATCGTTTCGATATCCTCGATCTGAAGCCCGTCGGAGAGCTCGTTGGCCCACGGCGCCTGCAGGCGCATGGCGGCGTCGAATGTCTGCTTGCCCTTGTCGGTCAGCACCACGAGTTGCGCCCGCCGGTGATGCGGATTGGCTTCAAAGGCGATGAGCCCTTCCTTTTCCAGATCGTTGACGATGCGCTGAACGTTCTGGCGATTGGCTTCCATGTCACGCGCCAGCCATGCGACCGGCTGTGGCCGGTCGGCCGAGATGATCGCGCCGAGAATCTGCCAGCGGGCACTCGTCAGGCCAAGAGGGGCAACCAGCCTGTCGCCGGAGGCAAGAACGCGGCTGTTGAGCCTGAACAGGTCCAGGATCAGATCGGTCAAGGCAGTTGCGGCGGGGGTCAATTCGGTCTTGTTCATTTGACACCATATAATCAGTTTGACATCATAATGTCAATCATCTATGTGTGTGCCGCACCAGATTGACGCCATGTAACCATATCGAACGGAGTATGCCATGTCGCATATGCGTCCAATGGACCCCTCATTTCCTATCGAACGTCAGGTCGCGGTCGATGCCGCCCCCGTCATCCTCGTGAACGTCTTCACGCTCGATAAACAGGACGAACAGATCTTCCTCAAGGCATGGCAAGACGATGCGACATTCATGAAGCGGCAACCCGGCTTCATCTCGACCCAGCTTCACCGGGCGATCGGTGAAAGCCCGACGTATTTCAACTATGCCGTCTGGGAGACGATGGCTGATTTTCGCGCCGCATTTACGCATCCGCAGTTCAGGGAGAAGCTCTTGACTTATCCATCCTCGGCAGTTGCCTCCCCGCACCTGTTCCAGAAGGTCGCCATTCCGGGCATCTGCCTGGCGTAGACGCAACGTCAACCTCATCAAGATCGACGTAAAAAGAAACAGGAGAGAGGCCGATGCGGCTCCTATTCAACATTCTCGCCATCTCCGGCTCCGCAATGTTCGCCGGTGTCATGTTGGCGATCGGCGTGACGCTCGGAGGCTACTGGAAAAGCCTTCCAGCTTCCGACTTTCTAGATTGGTTCAGCCAGAACGGCCAGTTTGTCGCGCGCACGATTCCTCTTGCGGTCGCTCCTACCCTCATTGGTCTGGTCGGCTCTCTCTGGCTTGGCTGGAACGAGGGAGGAGCGCGCGTGTTTTGGCTAGGGGCGATCGCCTGCGTTGTGGCTGTTCTGGTTCTCACCATTGCCTGGTTCTTTCCGAGCAACGCGCAATTTGCCGTCAAGTCGGTTCCTCTCGATCAGGTCTCCGCACGGCTCGACACCTGGCTCATGATCCATAATGTACGGATCGTGCTTGCCGCCATGGCTTCGGTACTCGGCATTCTGGCGGTCGCACGCTGAGCGGCGGGCAAGCCCGAAGTTCAAAATGACGATGCTAGGCCGCCGAGGCTCCCTTTGTCGTCACCAGACCGAAGCCGCTGCGATATTTGGCCGGCGTCGTGGAAAAGCGCTCCTCGAAGGCTTCGTAGAAGCGCGACAGCGAGCCAAATCCGGATTCGAATGCGACTGCGGCCACCGGCAAATCGCTGGAGATCAGCAGGGACTGCGCGGTATCGAGCCGATGGCGCGTGATCGCCTGATTGACGGTTAGGCCCACGGTCTTCTTGAAGATCGACATGGCATAGTTGGGATGCAGTCCGGCCGCCGATCCGACATCGATCGCCGATATCTCGCCCAGCGCGCGTTCGGCGATGAAGCGGAGCATCTTTTCCACCCTCGGCAGGCGATCGGGATCCTGATTGCGCGAGGCTTCGATGGCGGAGCCCTGTTCCCGCAAGTCCTGCCAGCCCTCGCGGGCGATTCGGCGTATGCGGGCGACAAGCTCGTCGCGGACGATCTGTTCCAACTCCGGATCGCCTGACAGCAACTCCTCGCGCCATTTCAGAAAAACATCGCGGTCGTGTGCTCTGACGCTCAATGCCTCTATCAACCCGCCACGGAAGACGGCGTCGCGAAAGGTGCCCATGCTGTGCAGGTTGACGAGCACGGACATGGGGACATAGAGGCAGACGAAGTTTGCCGGCTCGGTGACGTCTACGACCTGGTGCGGGATCATTCCCCAGAAAAGGCAGAGCTGCCCTTGCGAGATCTGAAGCCTGCGGCCGTCGAACCAGTATGTGATACGGCCGTCCAGGACATAGTTGAGTTCCACCTGGCTGTGCATGTGCGGACCGCTCATCCGCCGCACGTCCAACCGCTCCCCGGCACAGAAGCGATGATCGCCGAAGACGACGAGAGGGTGGCGCGTCGGGCCGTCATGAACTGGAACTGACTCGTCTTCGATCAGCATTGCAAGAGTCTCCATTGCGGTCGCGATCTTAGAAAACCGGAAACGAACTTTAATATGGCGGTAGAGGTCTACGAATTTGAATGATGAATATCAACGCCGCACATTGGGGGCGATGTGCGCGCCGGCGCTCCGCGCCGCAACAGGTCAGTGGAGGATATACGTGACCCTTTTGAAGAATATCAGCTCGATCGCATTGAGCTACATGCTGGTCGCCTCGGCGGCTTGCGCCGGTGAAATCGTTCTCAATTCCGACCAGTCGGATCCCGTGCCGAAAAAGGCGATGGAGCAGCTGATTGCGGACTTCCAGACGAAGAACCCGGATATCAAGGTCAAGTGGAACAATTTCGATCACGAAGGCTATAAGTCCGCGATCCGCAACTTTCTGACCGCCACGCCGCCTGATGTCGTCGCCTGGTATGCCGGCAACCGCATGGAGCCTTTCGTCAAGGCAGGGCTTTTTGAAGACGTCAGCGACGTCTGGGCTGCAAACGGGCTGAACGACCAGCTGAAGTCTGCTGCGGCATCGATGACCATCGACGGCAAGAAGTGGGGCGTTCCCTACACCTACTATCAGTGGGGCATCTATTATCGCGCCGACATCTTCAAGGATAAGGGCATTACGCCGCCGAAGACCTGGGACGAGCTGCTGGCTGCCTGCGCCAAGCTGAAAAGCGCCGGCATTACGCCGTTTACGATCGGCAGCAAGGCACTCTGGCCGACCGCCGGCTGGTTCGATTATCTCGACCTGCGCGTCAACGGCTACCAGTTCCACATGGACCTGACCTCCGGCAAGGTGCCTTACACCGATCCGAAGGTGAAGGCCGTGTTCGCCAAGTGGGCGGAACTGGTGAAGCCGGGCTATTTCCTTGAAAACCATGCAGCACTCGACTGGCAGGATGCTATGCCGCAGTTCGTTCAGGGTAAGGCGGCCATGTATCTTATGGGCAATTTCGCCGTCGCTCCGATGAAGGATGGCGGGCTGAAGGAAGACCAGATCGGCTTCCTGCCGTTCCCGGAAATCACGGCTGGCTTGCCTGCGGCAGAAGAAGCGCCGCTCGACACGTTCCATATTCCGTCGGGTGCGAAGAACAAGGAAGATGCCAAGAAGTTCCTCGCCAATCTGGCATCTCCGGAAGCGCAGACGAAAATGAATGCGACCCTCGGCCAGTTGCCCGTCAACAACCAGTCGACGCCTGCGGACGACAAGTTCCTGAAGGCCGGCTTCGAGCTTGTGTCGAAGGCCCAGGCTCTCTCGCAGTTCTACGACCGCGACGCTCCGGCCGATATGGCAAAGGCCGGCATGGAAGGCTTCCAGGAATTCATGGTGAAGCCCGACAAGATCGACGCGATCTTGGCACGCCTCGATAAGGTACGCGTCCGCGCCTACAAGTAGTCCATTCCAACGATGACCCGCTGCCGGACGTTCACGACGTCCGGCAGCGTTCTTACTCGCATTTGCATAGGAGCAGACAGTGGGCACGAGCAGCACCGCTCTACCGGGGTTCTGGAAACGCAATCAGCGGACCTTCGCACCCTGGCTCTTTCTTGCGCCGGGCGCCCTGATGTTCCTGGTCTATGTGATCCTCCCGGTCTTCCAATCCGTATGGATCAGCTTTCACGACTGGGATGGTCTGGGGCCAAAAACCTGGATCGGTCTTGGAAATTACGTCGAGCTTTTCTCCGACGACGCCTTCTATACGTCGCTGGAAAACAACATTATCTGGCTCGTCCTCTATCTGCTGGCGGTCCCGGCGGGCCTGGCCGCGGCCCTGTTCCTGAACCAGACCGTTGCCGGCATCCGGATCTACAAATCGCTGTTCTTCTTCCCCTTCGTGATCAGCCAGGTCGTCGTCGGCCTGATCTTTACCTGGTTCTATGCGCCGAATTTCGGGCTATTCTCGGTGCTGACCGAGGCTTTGACGGGGACGCAGATCGCCATCCTCGCGGATGAGCGTCTGGTCACCTACGGCATCATCGCGACCGGCCTCTGGCCGCAGATCGCCTATTGCATGATCCTCTACCTGACCGGCCTCAACAACATCAATCCGGAACAGATTGAGGCCGGGCGCATGGATGGCGCCAAGGGCTGGCACCTGTTCTGGAATATCGTGTTGCCGCAGCTTCGGCCGGCCACCTTCATCGCGGTGGTGGTGACGGTCATCGGCGCGCTTCGGTCCTTCGACCTCGTCTCCGTGATGACGGCCGGCGGTCCCTACGGATCGAGCCGCGTTCTCTCCTACTACATGTATGAAGAAGCCCTCTCCGAATACGGTTTCCGGATGGGATATGGCGCCGCCATCGCGGTCGTGCTCTTCCTGATCATGATGATCTTCATCACCTTCTTTCTCATCCGCATGCTGAGACAGGAAAGGAATTCCTGATGTTTCCAACACCTGTCCAGAAATCGGCACCATGGGTGTCCTCCGCCTACCAGATCATCCTGCCGATCGCGCTGATCATCTGGCTCCTGCCGCTGATCGGCGTCGCAGTCACCTCGATCCGGCCCTCGGGGGATTTGGCGGCCGGCAATTATTTTGGCATTCCCTCGGGCTTTGCCGGTGTCGAGAACTACACCGCTGTCTTCCGGGATTCGCCAATCGGCCACTACATCCTCAATTCGTTCAAGATCACCATCCCGACGGTCATCGGCGCTGTTGGGCTGTCATGCCTTTGCGGCTTCGCGCTCGCCGTCTACCGGTTCAAGGGAAGCCTAGCGCTGTTCTTCATCTTCGTTGCCGGCAACTTCATCCCGTTCCAGATCCTGATGGTTCCGGTTCGCGACATGACGCTCAAGATGGGCCTCTATGACACGGTCACCGGGCTGGTGCTGTTCCACGTCGCGTTCCAGACGGGCTTCTGCACCCTGTTCATGCGCAACTTCATCAAGGGCTTGCCTTTCGCGCTGATCGAGTCGGCTCGCGTAGAGGGCGTTTCCGAATGGCGGATCTTCGTCCATATCG
Source organism: Rhizobium rhizogenes NBRC 13257 (assembly GCF_000696095.1). Lineage (GTDB taxonomy): Bacteria > Pseudomonadota > Alphaproteobacteria > Rhizobiales > Rhizobiaceae > Rhizobium > Rhizobium rhizogenes. The sequence continues at coordinate 429,616 of NZ_BAYX01000006.1, forward strand.
TGCTGCCGCTGATGCGTCCGGCGATCGCGGCATTGTCGGTGCTGATCTTCACATTCGTCTGGAACGACTATTTTTGGGCGACGGTGCTCGTTCAGGGGCAGAGCGCCATGCCAGTCACCGCCGGCCTTAATTCCTTGAACGGACAGTGGGTTGCCGCGTGGCATCTGGTATCGGCGGGATCCATCGTCGCCGCCATGCCGCCGGTTCTGATGTTCTTTTTCATGCAGAGGCACTTTATTGCGGGCCTCACTCTCGGAGCGACCAAGGGATGAGCAAGACTGTTGTTGTCAAAGCCGGCGCGGTATCGCTGGCGCTCGGCCTGCCAGCGAGCGGCATGCCGGAGATCCTCGGCTTCGGCCGTGGGGCGCTTGCGCCCGACTTTTGGCCTGACGTTCCGCGTTCGAGCCGTGTCAACGGCATGGATATCGCCGTGCCGTCGAATGTTCTGCTGCCTGTCGGCGGGCTCGGCTTCTTCGGCTGGCCGGCGATCTCAGGGCACCGCGACGGGCGCTCGTTCATCCTGGAGTTCCAGAACTGGCAGGCCGAGGAGATCGCTTCCGGTGTCATTCTGAAGGCTGAGGATCCTGTCGCGGAGATCGGCCTGCGGATCTGCATCGAGGCGAGCCCCGCCGAAGTGTTGTCGATTTCGACATCGCTGACCAATCTTGGTTCCGGCGATTACACCCTCGACCGATGCATGGCGGCGAGCTTCCTCATGCCTGCCGGTGCGGCGGAGCTGACCACCTTCACAGGCATGTGGGGCCGGGAATTCCAGACACGCCGCACGGCAATTGCCGACGGGCTCTGGATGCAGGAAAGCCGGCGCGGGCGCACCTCGCATGACCGCTTCCCCTTCGCTTGCCTCGAATGCGGTGGTGAGCGGATGGGCTTCCATCTCGGCTGGAGCGGCAATCACTTGATGGCGATCGATACGCTTGATGACGGGCGCCGGCTGGTGCATCTCGGCGAGCTCTTCGAACCAGGCGAAATACGTCTGGCAACCGGCGAAACCTACGCCAGCCCGACAGCCTTTGCCGGGCCTGACAGTGAAGCTTTCCATGCCTTCGTGCGAGAGAGCGTAATTGCTTGGCCGGGCGGCGAGATGAAGCCCCGGCCGGTGACGCTGAACACCTGGGAAGGCAATTACTTCGATCACCGCATGGACTCTCTCAAGGCCCAGGCCGATGCGGCGGCGGCCGTCGGCATCGAGCGCTTCGTCCTCGATGACGGTTGGTTCGGCAAGCGCGATGACGATACCACCAGCCTCGGCGACTGGTTCATCGACGAGCGGAAATATCCCGAAGGGCTTAAGCCGCTCGTCGACCATGTGACTTCCCTTGGCATGGAATTCGGGCTCTGGTTCGAGCCCGAGAATGTAAATCCCGAGTCGGAGCTCTTCCGTGCTCATCCCGATTGGGCTCTGCAGGTCGAAGGGCGTCCGCTGCTTCTGTCGAGAAACCAGCTGGTGCTGGATCTGACGCGGCCGGAGGTCAGCGGCTATCTCTTCAGATGCATGGAAGCCGTGCTTTCCCAGCATGCGATCGCCTATATCAAATGGGACATGAACCGCGACCTGACCCATGCAGGCGGCGCGGATGGCCGTGCTCGGACCGCGCAGCAGACGCGGGCGGTCTATGCCCTGATGGATAGGATCCGGCAGGCGTTTCCGGCCGTCGAGATCGAAAGCTGCGCATCGGGCGGCGGGCGTATCGATTATGGTGTTCTCCGACACACGCACCGCGTCTGGACCTCCGATTGCACCGATGCCTTCGAACGGCTTGAAATACAGCATGGGGCCTCGCAGTTCGTTCCGCCGGAACTTCTCGGCGCGCACATCGCCGCGTCGCCGAACCACCAGACCGGCCGCAGGCTGACGCTTTCCTTCCGGGCGCTCGTCGCGCTCGCCTATCATCTGGGCGTCGAACTCAACCCGTTGACCCTCGATGCGGACGAGAAGCAGGAGCTTGAAGGCTGGATCGCGCTTCATAAGAGCCTGCGTCCGCTCCTGCATGCGCCTGGCAAGCAATTTCGCCTGCCGCCACTCGACGGCCGTTACGTCTGGGGTGCTGCGGACGAGAGCCGTATCGTGGCTTTCGTCGCGCAGGGTCCGCAAATGGTTGGCGAGCAGCCGGCGCCGGTTCGCCTGCCGGTGAGCGGTGAAGGTGCTGGCAAGTGGCGTGTGAAGGCGATCCATCCCGCCGAGCCCGAGTTCATCCGGATATCGGAAGGACAACAGCGGCTTCTGAACGGCGAACTGACCTTCAGCCTCGATACGCTCCGGCATGTCGGCTTGCCGCTGCCGATGCTTCGGCCCGAAAGCGGGCTTCTTCTTGAATTCGAACCAGTGACGGGAGACTAAGTCTCATGGGGAATGTAACGCTTAACCGCGTGACCAAGCAGTTTGGTGCTGCCAGCGTCATCAAGGGCGTCGATCTGACGATCGAAGATGGCGAGTTCTGCGTCTTCGTCGGGCCGTCCGGCTGCGGCAAGTCCACGCTTCTGCGCATGATTGCAGGGCTTGAGGATATTTCCTCCGGCGAACTCAAGATCGGCGGCAATGACATGACCAGGGTCGGCCCCGCCGAGCGCGGTGTCGCCATGGTGTTCCAGAGCTACGCTTTGTACCCGCATATGACGGTCGCGGAGAATATCGGCTTCGGCCTGCGCATGACCGGCCACTCCAAGGATGAGGTCGCTCGCCGCACCGATGCCGCCGCCGAGATGCTGCAGTTGAAGTCCATGCTCGACCGCAAGCCGTCCCAGCTTTCGGGCGGCCAACGTCAGCGCGTCGCCATCGGCCGCGCCATTGTGCGCAATCCACAGGTGTTTCTCTTCGACGAACCGCTGTCCAATCTCGACGCCTCGCTCCGGGTTCAGATGCGTACGGAGATCAGCAAGCTGCATCAGGATATCCGCACGACGATGATCTACGTCACCCACGATCAGGTCGAGGCCATGACCATGGCCGACAAGATCGTCGTGCTGCAGGGCGGACTGGTCGAGCAGGTTGGGTCGCCGCTGGAGCTTTATCATCGCCCGAAGAATATCTTCGTGGCTGGCTTCATCGGATCGCCGAAGATGAATTTCCTGAAGACTAAGGCTTCGCCGGTCGATGGCGGTGTAAAGGTCGATCTTCCCGGCGGCCAGTCGATCACGCTGCAAGGCGGTTCGGTGAAAGAAGGCCAATCGGTTACTCTCGGCATCCGCCCCGAACACCTCGATCGAAGCGAAGGCGGTGACGCGACGCTTCAGGGCAAGGTGCGCCTTGCCGAATATCTGGGATCGGAAACGATGTTCTACATCGCCCTTGCCGATGGCACCGAGATTGCGGTGAAGGCGGATGGTCTCGCGCAGGCCAAGCCCGGCGATGATTTTGCCATTCATATTCCTGCGGCTGCATGCCATCTGTTCGACGATGCCGGCAATGCCATCCTCAACGGAGATCTGACGAAATAATGCTTGGCGTTTGCTATTATCCGGAACATTGGCCCGAGAGCTGGTGGGAAAAAGACGCGCGTCGCATGCGGGCGCTTGGCATTTCTCATGTCCGCATCGGCGAGTTCGCCTGGTCGCGTCTTGAGCCGACGCGCGGCTCCTTCGATTTCGGCTGGCTCGACCGGGCGATCGACACGCTGGCGGCCGCCGGTCTAAAGGTCGTGCTCGGCACGCCGACCGCCACGCCGCCGAAGTGGCTGATGGACGAATATCCGGAGATCGCTCCGGTGGATGAGCAGGGCAGGGTGCGGGGCTTCGGCTCGCGCCGTCATTACACTTTCTCATCGGATGTCTGGTGGAAGGAGTCGGAACGTATCGTCGAGGTCGTCGCGAAGCGATATGGTGAGCATCCCGGTATTGTCGGCTGGCAGACCGACAATGAATACGGATGTCACGATACCAGCCTTTCCTGGGGTGCCGAAGATCTGAAGGCGTTTCGCCGCTGGCTTCGCCTCCGCTATCAGTCGGCGCAGCAATTGAACGAGGCCTGGGGCAGCGTCTTCTGGTCGATGGAAGTGCAGAGCTTCGAGGATGTCGTGCTGCCGAATCTGACGGTGACGGAGACGAACCCCGCCGTCCGGCTCGATTTCTGGCGCTTCCATTCCGACCAGATCGCCGCCTATGACCGCATGCAGTGCGATATCATCCGAAAGCACTCTCCAAACCGTTGGATCACCCATAATTTCATGGGCTTCGTCAACGATTTCGATCATTGGAAGGTTGCCGAGAACCTGGATCTGGCCTCCTGGGATTCCTATCCGATCGGCTTTGTCGAGAAGTTTCCCTTCAGTGAGGCAGAGCGCGTGCGCTGGGCGGAGACATCCCACCCCGACATTGCCGCTTTTCATCACGATCTCTATCGCGGCGTCGGCAATGGCCGGTTCTGGATCATGGAGCAGCAGCCGGGGCCTGTGAACTGGGCGCCATGGAACCCGGTGCCCAAGCCGGGCATGGTGCGCCTGTGGAGCTGGGAAGGTCTTGCTCATGGGGCCGAGGTCGTCAGCTATTTCCGCTGGCGTCAGGCGCCGTTCGCGCAGGAGCAGATGCATGCCGGCCTGAACCTGCCCGGTCTCAACGAACTCTCGCCGGGAGGCAAGGAAGCCGAAATCGTCGGGCGTGAGATCGAGACCGTCGGTCCGTTGCCGGAAGCCGCTCAGGCCCCGGTCGCAATCGTCTACGACTATGAAAGCTACTGGTCCGCCGTCATTCAGCCGCAGGGCAAGGATTTTCGCTATGAAGAGCTCGCCTTCCGCTGGTACGAGGCGGTCAGGAAGCTCGGGCTCGACGTCGATTTCGTCCGTCCGGGTCAGTCGCTGAAAGGCTACAAGCTTGTTCTCGTTCCCTGCCTGATGCATGTCTCCGATGTGGCTCTGGCCGCGTTCGAACAGGCTGATGGGACCGTGCTTTTCGGTCCGCGGACCGGATCGCGGGACCGCCACTTCCGCATTCCGGCCAATCTTCCGCCGGGACCGATCGGCGACCTCACCGGTGTCAGGGTCACGCAGGTCGCGTCCTTGCGGCCGGGGCTCCGCGCCTCGTTGGCCGGTGCGGTCAACGGTCAGGCGACAAGATGGCGCGAACATATCGAGACGCAGTCGGATGCGACTGTCGTGGCGACCTTCGAAGACGGCGCTCCGGCGCTGGTGTCGAAGGGCCGTTATCTCTACCTCGCCTGCTGGGCGGACGGTGCACTCCTCGGCAATCTGATGTCCTACCTCGCGTCCAGCCTCGACCTGTCAACCACGGCGATACCCGATTTCATCCGTCTTCGCCGCGCCGGCAAGCTGACATTCGCGTTCAATTACGGGCCGGATGCGTGGACAATTCCCGGAGAGCAGGATTTCGTGCTCGGCGGGCAGGAGATCGCTCCGTTCTCTCTTTCAGCCTGGAAATAGACACTGGGCTGGCGTGCAACGTGGAATAGCACGGCGGCGGTTTCGCCGCCGTGGCCCCATGTCGAGACGAAAAGCTATTTCATTTGTTGCGATGGAATGGCATGGAGGAAGGACGACTGCACCGCTACAAGCATTTTCGCTTCGGTTGTTCCGCCATGATGTCTGCACAGCAATACCTCGCAGCACTTTTGCTGGCCTCTTTCGTATCTCTTCCGGCACTTGCCGCAGACCAGAAAGATCCAACCGACCGCAGCCTTGATCTCTGCCTGCAGGATCCGAACAATGGATCGACGGGCGACCAGACGGCCTGCGAAACAAAAGCGCTCGCATCCTACGACAAGCGAATGAATCTCGCTTATTCCACACTCCTCAAGGAGCTTTCGCCGCCAGCCGCACAGGACCTCAAGACCGCACAGCGCAGTTGGATCGCCTATCGCGATCTGGAAGCGAAGGCGCGGGAAAGCCTCTTTGAGACCCGGAACGGCAGCATGTATGCCCCGATGGAGGCGGATGCGGAAGTGGCTCTGACCAAGGAGCGCGCGTTACTTCTGGAGCGCTACGTTCGGGTGCTCGACATTGACGGCCCCTAAGCGATGCGCTGGTTTCTTTTCGGCCGAAAAATCAGGTACACCAGCAGTCCAGCCAACAAGGCTATCGCCCCCAATGAAAGGAAAAGCATGGAAGACAGCTTCTTGCTCTGTGTCGTCGTATCGTAACTGACCAGCGTCTCTCCGGCCTTGTTTTTCAGCTCAAACGCTTCGGAGCGGCCCGTCTGATCCTTGACTAGCCCGACGATGTCGGTGTCGATCCAGCTACGAAGCTCCTCATCGGACATAACAGCATTGACCTTCCACACCCGTGGTTCCGTTCCCGCGGCCGACGATCCAGTGGGTACGACTGTCAGTTCGATCCACCAGTTGGATGCAAACGGATTGATCGAGCTCGCCGACTGATCGCTGTTTTCTTCCGCCCGATGCACTGTCGAAATGCTCGTTATATGAGCGGCGACCTGGGTCAGTTCCTGCTCGGATGGCACTTGCTGGGAGAGGCCATATACCGTCGACCCAATACCGACGGCAGCCAGAAACAAAGCGGCATTCATACGCTTCTTCTGCAGGCCGCTTTGCGCGTCTGTTGGATCTACCGTGCCTGTTCCGGCGAGACGATTGGCGCGGCGTCTGCGGGAGTTCAGGAAAACCGCGGCGAACAGCACGATGAGGATCACATAGATCAGAATATGCGCAAGGCTGTAGGGCAAATTCGTCTCCTCCACTTTCAATTGCTCGAATCGTGGACGTGATCCTTGAGTTGAGCCGTTCCGTTATAATCAAAAACACTTGAATGCCAATCTAGGGCCGAGCCACAATCCTGGCGACACCATCGCCGTGCCGCCGACGTCGCTTGCCCCGCTGAACGCTGATGTTTTCAGTGGGGAAGTCGATACCGCTATGGTAGAAAACCTCGCGGCAAGACTTTCGTCACCGCGAATTGGCATGGAGCAGCACACGAGATGAATGTGACCCAGACCAGCGGCGGGAACGGCAACCGCAAGATCGATTTCCGCGCGAGCTTGGTTTTGGTCGTGTGGGTTCTTCTTGTACCCATCGCGCTAGCCGCCCTGGGGCTCTGGCAGGCGCAGCGCGCGGCCGAAACCCTCGAAAACGCGGAGCGCTCTTCGGCCGAACTCTCGACAACCTCTGCCCAGGTGAAGGAAATCGCGGCAACCAATCCCAATGCCAGTCTCACCTTTGAGGGAGAGGGCGGGCCGATCTACCTCTCCGCGCTGGTTGCGGTTTCGCAGATCAAGGACGCCCTTTCGCAAGCCGACGAGGATCTTGAGATCTCCCGGATTCGCCGGCCGCTGGTCTGGGTGACGATCGGTGGAGCGGTTCTTGCCTTTATAGGTGGTGCAGCCGGTCTCATCACCGCGACCATCAGCGGGCTGCGGGCGCGCCGCTCGCAGCGCCAGTTGATCAAGAGCTTTCAACGTCTCGGATCTATTCTGCCGTTTATTCTGGCAATGGTGGTGATTGGGTTTTGTATCGGCGTCAGCGCGGCAATATTGTTCGAGGCGATCAGCATCGGCCTATGGGCGGACCTGACGACGGGAAGTGCCAAGCTGTTTGTCGCCGCCTTGGCGCTGGCCATCGTGGCCGCCTATAGCGCCTTCATGGCCCTGCGCGGACTGCGGGATGTCTTTGCGCTGTTCACACCCGAGCCGCTTGATGTCTCGGGGCGAGCCCTTGGCGAAGCGGAGGCACCGGAACTTTGGCGTTTTGCCCGCAGCCTGGCCGATCGGCAAAATGCCTTGCTGCCTGACACGATTATCGTCGGCCTTACTGAAGGCTTTTTTGTTACCGAAAGCCAGGTGCGTCTGTGGCCGGAAGACAGACTGCTGACCGGACGGTCGTTCTATCTGCCCGCGCCCTATCTCGATCTGCTCGATCGGCCCGAAATCACAACCATCATCGGCCATGAGTTCGCGCATTTTTCTGGCGAGGATACCCGCTACAGCCAACGGTTTACCCCCATCTATGCAGGTTTCTGGCGTGCGCTGACGGCGCTGCAACGAGTCGATGGCGGCCGTTTCGTTTTGTATCCGGCGGTTAAGCTTGGCTTTCATGCCATCCAGCAGTTCGATCACGCGGTCTGGCACTGGAGCCGGCTGCGAGAATTCGAAGCCGACCGCATGGGCGGTCTGCTCGGCACGCCGGCAGATGCCGCCTCGGCGCTGATCCGCACCGGCGTCATCGCGCCGGCCGTCACCTATGTTCTCGGTCGAGCCCACGCAGAATCCGATAATGATGCATTGCACGATCTCGTCGCTGAGACGACGGAGCTGGTTCGCACGGAAGGATGGGCCGATCCCATTCCGCTTCTTGAAGACCGGCAATCACACCCGACGGACAGCCATCCACCGACGATCCGGCGCATATCGGCCCTGGGTGTCCACCTTGACGAGGATATTCTGAGGAGAGCGACGCGCCGGCCGGAGCAGGGCGTTCGATCCTTCGTGCATGAGCTGTTTCCGGATTGGACAGGCTTGTGCCGTCGTCTAAGCCAGGATTTCATCGATGATGCGCGCAAAGCGCGTGCCCTTCGTCGCGAAGCGCTTGAAAAGGTCGTCGCTGATGTGGCCGACGAGACCGTTGTCTATGACAACGTCAAGCCGATGATCTGGACGATGGGGATCGTGGCGGGGATTTTCGGCGCATTCGGCCTGACGGTCGTGGTGTTTTCCGCGCAGGCAGGCCTCGGCTATGACAAATTCGGGCAGATGATGATGGCTGTTGTCACCGGCACATGCGCGGCGGCAGCTGCCATTTATGCGGTTTTTCTCCATCGGAGAGCGGCAAGACCACTCATGGTGTTGAACCCGGACGGACTGGTTTCGCTGCGGTTGGATAGGCCTATTGCCTGGACGGAAATTGCCAAATACGCGGTCTACGCATCAACTCGTTTCTCCCTGCGTCTCTGGCTCCATCAAGACGCAACCGTGCCCAAGAAGGACTGGAGCGCGCTCTATAGCAAGGTCGACCGTCGACGGAGCATCGTCACATTGGGGGCTATGGGGATACGAGGCATGAAGCCGGCAGATTTCAGCGCCCTCGTTGGCCGGTATCTTTATGCCGCCTATGCCCGCCAGGAATTGGCCGCCGCTGCATCAGGGTCGATCCAGGTCGCGACCGCTGACGAAAACGTAGATCAATAATGCGCTCCTTGGGGCAGTCACCTCAAGCTGGACGACCAAGCCAAGCCTCAGTGTCGAAACAGCTTCGAGCGCGCAATCACAATTGCCCGGCGCGATAGTTGTCCACGAGGTTTCGGCAAGCGCGGATTGTCAGCGCCATGACTGTCAGCGTCGTACCGGCAATACCGCTGCCGGGAAAAGCTGACGCATCCGTCACGATCAGATTGGGAACGTCCCAGCTCTGGTTATAGGCATTGAGGATGGAGTCCTTTTCGGATGTCCCCATGCGCGCGCCGCCCGTCTCGTGGATCGCAGCGCCCATGCACATGGTCTTGCGAAACCATTTTCGGAACATGAAGCGGCTGAAGGCATCCGCGTCGGGAAATGCGCCGCGGCCCATTTCCTTGAGACCGGCGGGCGAGCCGATGAACTCCAGCTCGCCGCCGACGCCTCGCACCGTCTCGATCAGCGTCTCTTCCTGACGGCGCAGCAGGGCGTGTTCTTCCTCTCCCATGGCGCAGCGGATATGCGGGACCGAAATGTTCCAGGCATCCTTGCGCCGGGCATCAAGAGTGATGCGGTTGTCGGCATAGGGCAGCATCCGGCCGAAGCCGAAGAAGGCGAGCCGGGAAGGCTGGTCATTCGGTGCCGGAGCGCGGCCGACGCTGCCCTGATAGTCGAAGTCTCCGCGAGAAGCGTCGCTAGCCCCGAAGCGCGGAATGAAGATGCCGCCCGAAGGGTTGTAGAAGGGATCGGCCGGCGCGGAAGTGTCGGTCGCCCAACCTGTCGCTTTCGGGAAGGACCCGAAAGCGAGGCAGGGCAGCTGATCCATGAAATAGCGCCCGAGCGTGCCTGAGCTGTTGCCCAGCCCGTCGGGATGCTTGGGCGATGCCGAATTGAGCAGCAGCCGTACGCTTTCGATCGGGGAGGCCGAAAGCACCACCAGCGCGGCGCGCGCGATCTCCACTTTGCCCGTCTCACGATCGATGAATTCCGCACCGGTCGCCCGGCCGCTCTCATCATCCGTCGTGATGCGGCGAACGATGGCGTCGTGACGGATAGTGAGGCGGCCGGTCGCCAGCGCCTCACGCAAGGGTTTTGGCGTGCGCTCGGCGTCCGGGGCGATGTAGCGCCAGGAGACGACGCTCCGTTCCGGCCAGCGGCCCTCCACTTCGGTCTTGAAGGTCTCTTCGGCCGGCGTCAGTTTTGCGGGATGGGCATAGACGCCGTCGGGCAGGGTCTCCACGCCGTCCTTGTTGCCATAGAGCCCGAGATAGGATTCGACCTCGGCATAATAGGGGGCCAGCTCGTCATAGGAAACGGGCCAGTCGACGCCCTTGCCGGTTCGCGACTGGATCTTGAAATCATCGTCGGTCCAGCGCAGCAACACGCGGCCGAAACTATGCAGGCGTCCACCGCTCTGGCGCCCGCGAATCCAGAGAAACGGCGCATCCTTTGGTGTCGTGTAAGGGTTCTTGCGGTCGTTGACGAAGAAGTGGCTGAAGCGCTCGGTAAAGAAGGCGGCGCGCGCCTGGATGGGCTGACCCTTGAGCGTGGCGCGGGCGCGCTCCCAGATATTGATACTGCTGGCCGGCTCCTTCTTGCGGGAGGGATCGAAATCCTTCTGCGAGACGGCAGGCCCCGCCTCGAGCAGCAGGACCGAAAGCCCTTGAGCGGTCAATTCCTTGGCGGCGAAGGAGCCTGCCGCGCCGGAGCCGATCACCAGCGCATCATAGATAGTCTGAGACATGAGCAATTTCCGTATGGTCTGAAAGCTGTGTTACAGGCGCACGCCGTCCGCGCCGAAGAGAGAGGCCTTGGCGATATCGAGCCCAGGCGCGATCTCTGCGCCCGGATCGAGCGTCGCATCGCCCATAATCCGGTAGGAAAGGTTTTGCCCCGCCCAATCGAACCAGATCACCGCATCGGCCCCCATCGGCTCGACGACGGAAACCACGCCCGGGATGGTGGGCCAGCCCTTCGCCTTGCCGTCGGGCGCGATATGTTCCGGGCGGACGCCGAGGGTGGCCGGGCCCGCTTTGGGAGATGCGAGAAAGGGATAGTCGGAAAGGTCGATGCTGAGCCCGTTGCTTTCGAAGATCGGAAGGCCCGCCTTGAACGCGATCTCACCTTCGATGAAGTTCATTGCGGGTGCGCCGATGAAGCCGGCAACGAAAAGATTGGCTGGGCGGTGATAGATCTCGGATGGGCTGCCGAGCTGCTGGATCACGCCGTCGCGCATGATGGCGATGCGATCGGCAAGGGTGAGCGCCTCCACCTGATCATGCGTGACATAGATCATGGTGTTGCCGAGACTCTGGTGCAGCTTCTTGATTTCGACGCGCAGCTCGTTGCGCAGCTTGGCGTCGAGATTGGAGAGCGGTTCGTCGAACAGGAAGACGTCGACCTGGCGCACCAGGGCGCGGCCGATCGCCACCCGCTGGCGCTGACCGCCGGATAATGCCGACGGGCGGCGGTCGAGCAGCTTTTCGAGCTGCAGAAGCGATGCGGTGCGGGCGATACGCGCTTCTATTTCGTTTTTGGCAAGACCTGCCACGCGCAGACCGAAGGAGAGGTTTTTCTTTACCGTCATATGCGGGTAAAGCGCATAGGACTGGAACACCATGCCGATGCCGCGATCCTTCGGCTCCTCCCAGGTGACGTTCCTGCCGGAGATCGAGATCTCGCCGCCGGTGATGTCCTGTAGTCCCGCTATGGCATTCAGAAGCGTGGATTTCCCACAGCCCGACGGTCCCAGCAGCACGAGAAATTCACGCGGGGCGATATCGATCGACATTTTCTCGATCACGGTATGATCGCCATACGCGATCTTCAGATCCTTTACGGAAACGGCGGATTGCATGGAATTATCCCTTCACTGCGCCAGCGGCCACGCCGCGCACGAACCAGCGGCCGGAAAAGAAATAGATGGCGAGCGGAACGATGGCGGTCAGGATGGTGGCGGCCATGTTCACATTGTAGGCACGCTCGCCCATGGTGGTGTTGACGATATTGTTGAGCTGAACCGTCATCGGCAGATTGTCTCGCCCGGCAAAGACCAGCCCGATCAGGAAGTCGTTCCAGATGCCGGTGAACTGGAAGATGGAGGCGACGACCACCATCGGCACCGACATGGGCAGCATGATTTCGAAGAAGATCCGCCAGAAGCCGGCGCCGTCGACGCGCGCGGCCTTGCAGAGCTCTTCGGGGATCGCGACGAAATAGTTGCGGAACAGCAGTGTGACCAAGGGCAGACCGAAGATCACATGGACCAGGACGACGCCCGCCACCGAATTATAGAGGCTGAGATTGGCGAGCAGCCGCACCAGCGGATAGAGGAAGATCTGGTAGGGGATCAGCCCGCCGGCCATTAGCAGCCCGAACAGGAAGCCTGAGCCTTTTGGTCGCCAGAAGGAGAGGGCATAGCCATTGATCGCGCCGATGAAGACGGAAATTGCCACCGCCGGAACGGTGATTTTCACCGAGTTCCAGAAGCCGAGGCGCACACCAAGGCATTGCGTGCCCATGCAGGCGCCCGACCAAGCGGTTTTCCAGGCGTTGAAATCGAGAGCGCCGGGAAGTGCGAAGATGCGGCCCTGGCGGATCTCTTCCATCGTCTTCAATGAGGTGACCAGCATCGTATAGAGCGGCAGCAGGAAGAACAGTGCCGAAAAAATCAGGAACGCATAGAGCCCGATGCGGCCGACCGTCAGCCTGGATGGTTTGGGGCCGTTTGGACGAAGGGCTGTCATCAATGCGCTCCCTTTCTTCTGGCGCGCATGTAGAGCGCATAACGAAACGGAGCGACAGCCGTGACGACGGAGAGCACCAGCACCGTGGCGCCTGCGCTCGCCAGGCCGAGGTTCTGCCGCTCGAACAGATTGTCCATGATGAATTTTGCCGGCACTTCGGTCGCATTGCCCGGCCCGCCGCCGGTGAGCGCCACGACGAGGTCATAGGTCTTGATGACGCCCATGGAGAGCAGCATGCCGGATGCTGCAAGCGCCGGCCCCAGCTGCGGCAGGATGATCGACAGGTAGATGCGCCAGACAGGAATGCCGTCGATCTGTGCGGCTTTCCATTGCTCTTCGCCGATGCCGCGCATGCCGGAGAGCGCGATGACCATGACGAGGCCCGCCCCCTGCCAGACGCCGGCGAAGACGACGGTGTAGATCGCCATGTCGCGACTGACGATCCAGTCGAATGCGAAACTCTGCCAGCCCAGTGCGCGCACGCTTGCCTGAATGCCGAAGGTCGGGTTCAGCATCCATTGCCAGATGAGGCCGGTGACCACGAAGGACATGGCGTAAGGATAGAGGAAGATGGTACGGAACACGGCTTCGAAGCGCACCTTGCGGTCAAGCGCCGCCGCCAGCACGAAGCCCAGCGCCAGACAGCCGGCGACATAAAGCACGCCGAAAATCAGGACGTTTTCCAGGGATGCGAGCCATCTCGACGTCCGGAACAGCTTCGCATACTGGGCAAAGCCGACATAGTTGGACGATGGAAAGATGGTCGAATCCGTGAACGACAGCCGCACGGACCAGACCATAGTGCCGATATAGATGAAAATCGCTGCGATCCATGTCGGCAGGAGCGTGATGGTCGCAGCGGGGGATCGTCTGCGCTTGGCTTGCATAAGCAAACTTTCTCAAAAGGAATACGCGGGCCGATCGGCGTTCTTTTTCCAATCGGCCCGCCGCACGGCTTATTCAAAGATCGCGAAGAACTTCTCCGCGCCGGAGGCGCTATCCTCGGAAGGATTGCTCCAGAACTCGTCGACAAAATCATTGAGCGCGCCGGCCTGCTGTGGAGGCAGGATCAGCGCCTGATCCGGCACGATCTTGCCGGCGCTCATCAGCTCGAGACCTTTCTGCGCGCAAATGTCGAGCTTCGATTTGTCGACATCGGTCCGCATCGGCACCGAGCCCTTCTTCAGCGAGAATTCGACTTGTACGGCCGGATCCATCGCGACTTCGGCAAGCAGCGTCTGGCCCTTCTGGGCCGCCGGGTCAGTGAGCTTGGGGAAGGAGAAGGAATCGGCGACATAAACCATGCCCGGCGATTGCGGAGCGAGCATGCAGCCGTAATCCTTGCCTGCCTCCTTGCCGGCGGCGGTGAATTCGCCCTTGGCCCAATCGCCCATGAACTGCACACCGGCCTTGCCGCTGATGATCATGGCGGTGGCGTCGTTCCAGTTGCGGCCCGGAGCACCTTCGTCGACATAGGCGCGGAGCTTGCCGAGGATGTCGAGGGTCTTCTTCACACCGGCGGTGGAGGCTTCGCCCTTATCCTTGTCGGCATAGATCTTGAGGAAGCCGTCAATGCCGACCTGGGTCAGCAGGATCATGTTGAAGACCTTGGATTCCTGCCAGGATTGCCCGCCCCAGGCGACCGGCTGCACGCCGGCGGCCTTGAGCTTGTCGAGCGCTGCGAAGAATTCGTCCCAGCTCTTGGGCTCTTCGGTTATGCCGGCCTTGGCGAAGGTATCCTTGGAGTAGAACACCCAGCTTTCGCCATGGGCGCCGGTCGGAGAAAGGTAGACTTGGCCGTTATAGGAGATCAGATCATAGATCGATTTCGGCAGCACATCGGCCCATTTGCCGGCTTTAGCCACCTCGCCGATCGGGCTCATAAGGCCCTGATTGACGAAATCGGCGTTGGCGACACCAAGCACGCTCTGCTTGGCGGTCGGCGGATCGCCGGCGACCAGACGGTTCTGGAAGGCGGCGTCGGCGGCGCCGAAACCGGCGATGGAGGAATCCGTCCAGACCCCGTCGCGCTTTTCGAATTCCTTCTTGATGACGTCAAGAGCCGCCGCTTCGCCGCCGGAGGTCCAGGAGGTCATCACCTCGACCTTAGGCTTGTCTTCGGCATGGGCCGGAGCGAGGGCTGCAAACAGTGCAGCGCCCGCCAGTAGCAGTTTCACTTTGTTCTTCATTGTTCCACCTCTTCAAAAGGCCCTCTTGGCGGGGCCGTTGGTTCCAGGATTATGAAATTCAGCGATAGATCGGCAAGAGCGCCTGCCGGACGAGCGTCAGCCCGTTTGCGATGTCACTGATCGGATCGGGCGCGGCATCAAGCTCGAGAATGGCCCAGCCCTGATAGCCGCGATCGCGCAGCAGCCGGATCCAGCCCGGCCAATCGACGCGGCCCAGGCCAAAGCCGCAGAAATAAGGGCGGTGGCGATCATGGATATGTTTGTCGATCGGGGTGTCGGCCGGCATTGGCCCGAGCGCATCCTTCCAATGGGCGATGATGACACGCTCGTGATGGCGATCGACGAGCTGGAGCGGATCGGACCCCGCGACGATAATATGCGCCGTATCCGGGCACATATGCACGTAAGCCGGATCGGTCAGCAGCATCAGCAGATCGACGTCGCGTGCGGATGCAAAGATCGAGTGTGCCTCGGTATGGATCGCCAGGCGAACGCCCTTGGCGTAAAGGGCGGCGCCGAGGCGGTTGAGAAAGTCGGCGATCTTGCGCGCCTGTTCGAAATCGAAAAACCGTACCGGCTGGGCGCCAAGCGTCTGTCGCAACGGACCGCCGATCACCATGATGTCGCTGCCGCAGGCCTTCAGAAACTCGGCGTACTTCTCCGCCTTGTCGATAATGGCGGCCTGCGCCGCGCCTTCCGTGAAATCCCCGGCGGCTTCAAGTTCGGCGAAAAAGCCGCTCGCCAGCGTCAGTCCACGTTTGGAGAGTTCGCCGGCAAAAGCTTCGACCGAGCCATAGGTCTTCGTCGCATCCTGCCAGTTGAAGGGCGAGAAGGTCAGCTCCACGCCGGTGACGCCGGAGGCTTGCACGCTGTCGAGAATCTTGTCCCAGAAGGCGCGGGGCTCGTTGCGGGACAAAGCGATGATGCCGTCATAGTCCTCCACGCCCCAGAAACCGGGGTGGAAGAAGGTGACGAGATCGACGCCAAAGCGAAGCCGTTCGGTTGAAGTCATGACGCTATCCGTTCTCCAGGCACAGGAAATCGCTTGCGGAAGCGGGGTCCGCATTAAATTATCCGAATAATTTCAATGCACTGCAAATGGCAATCGTTTGCCGTGCCCAGATAGTAGCCAAGTCGTTTTTTTATGCAAGTTGTTTTTGGCAATCGTTTGCCAATTGACTGTTATTGCCGTAACCTTCAATAGGGCAGGCGTTTGGGAGAGAGTGAAAAATTGAAAAATAACAAGGATATGCCCGTGGAGGAGCAATCAGGTCCGTTGATGGCCGATGTTGCGCGGTTGGCAGGGGTCGCGATCTCGACGGTCAGCCGCGCGCTCGCCAATCCGGGCCGGGTAAACGAGAAGACGCGCCTCAAGATCGATGCCGCCGCCAAGCAATTGGGCTATACGCCGAACGCCATGGCCCGCAACCTGAGGGTCGGCAAGTCCAACATCATCATGATCATCCTGCCGGGATCGCTCTATTACGGCGTATCCCAGATCATTCCGCAGGTTTTGCAAAGCATCAACAAGGCCCTGATCCAGAACGGCTACCATCTGATGATCGCCAACCTCGATCGCGATGAGATGTCGGAACGTCATATCCTGGATCTGGCGTTTAGCGGCACTGTTCGCGGCGCCATCATCCTGTCGTCAAAGCTGCCGGAGGTGGATGGGCGGTCTCTTGCCAATGCCGGTCTGCCGATCGTCTCCATGCTGCTCGATATGAGCGAGGCCGGCCTGCCGAGCGTCGTCACGAACGATCGCGAAGCGGTGCGGGAGGTGACGGCGGAACTGATCCGCCTGGGCCATCGGCGCTTTCTCTACATAGCCGGTCCGGAGGGGAATTATCATGATGTGGAACGTTATGCCGGCGCGCTGGAGGCCCTTCGTGCAGCGGGACTTACCGAAGCGGCGGTGACGCGATCGGGCGGTCAACTTGATTATCAGGAGGGTTTTGAGATCGGCGTTCAGGCGGCTGCCGACTTCGCGCGCTTGGCGGATAGGCCGACGGCGGTGATCGCAACTAGCGACGACATGGCCATTTCTTTCGTCAGCCGCGTGCAGCGGATGGGCCTGAATGTTCCCGGTGATCTCTCCGTCGTCTCGTTCGACGGTTCGCCGGTTTGCGAATTTTCCTCGCCGCCGCTGTCGACGATCGAACAGCCGGCGGAAGAGATGGGGCGGGCGGCGGTCGGTTTGCTGATGGAACATATCGATGCGGTCGAAAAAGGCATGGCCGCGCGCCATGTCATCCCGAGCAAACTCATTCGGCGCGAGAGCTTCGCTCCAGCTCCATCAACCGTCTGATTGAGATATTGTCATATCAAGAAGGCGTCGGAGCGGTTTTTGAAACCAGCTCCAACGCCCTTTGTGTCGGCGATCTAACCGAAGGGTCGGATGTGCCGAAACAGGAAATTGGGTTGCGCAAACATATCTTCCTTTTCCGGCATGCCGATATCTCGAAGCTGGTAGTTTGAAAGCTCCGAGATATGCGTGTGCGTTTGATGCCGTCTCCAGGCCACGAGCAACAGCGCACGCGCAGTCCTCCAGGCACCGAATTTTTGGCACAGTTCGTCAACTGCCGCACCAAGGGTGTCGGCAACCAGTAATTGTGAATCTGTCATCGTCATTATCCCGGCGTCCTCCAGACAACCGAGTCCTCTTGCGGGGCGACAAGGCAGATGGATGCGGACGCAAGAATGCGTACGCCCGCTCAATCAGCCGGTCACGTCAGTTTCAATGGAAATCGCCAAAAAGGCAGGGAATATAGGCTACTAGCGCCGAAGCGAGTGATGATGCAGTGGTCGGACCAAAGCCATCACGAACATTCCGCCAGAGGCGCACATAAATACTGTTGCAGTTTGCATTTGACGCCTCCTGTGATTTGAGTTGCGGATGGCGACAATGATACGCAACAATGCGGCATAGACAAGCCTGCAATTTCGAATTGCACGCATAACATGCGGTCTGTTGCTGAACGGCAACAGTGCTCCAGCTGCGAGCCATACTCTCCAATCGGCACCTGAGAGAGCATCAAGATCCTGGCGGACCGACAGGCACGTCATGACGTCAATTCACTCGAGGTGACATGAAGCTGTCAAACTCGATGATGTAAGGGTCGCGCCGCCGCGCCTCGCGGATGATCCGTTTGGAGACCACGAATGACCAAGTCCGTCATAATGACACTCGCTGCCGCAATCGTCGCATTCGCTGCGGCGCAGCCGGCACCGGCCGCCGATCGGCTCTATGCATGCGGTGATGATCAGATCCGTGAGTACCGGATCGATGGCGGGGCTGCCACGGAGACCTGGCGTTGGCGCGCCACCGATGCCAATGACCTTCCCGAGGCCTATCGCCTCAAATTTCTCCGGCACCTCGACGATTGCAAGCCGGTTGATGGAGGCCGTTCGATTCTCGCGACCGCTTCGACCGGCGGGGCTGTGCTGATCGACCGTGGGACCGGTCATGTCTCGTTCCATGCCAAGACGCCAATGGCCCATTCGGCTGATCTTCTGCCTGGCGGCTGGATCGCCGTTGCGCTGTCCATCCATGCGGAAGGCGACCGGCTCGAAATTTACGGCCGCGACCGCAGCGAGGCACCGCTGCTCAGCCTGCCGCTCCCTTCCGGCCATGGTGCGGTCTGGGATGCGGCGCGTGCGCGGCTGTTCGTTCTGTCGCATGACCTGATCCAGGCCTATAAGGTCGAAGGAACTGAGGCTACGCCGACGCTGACCGAGACGGCGCGATGGACGCTTCCCGGCCGTCACGACGGACATGACCTGTCGAGCAGGCCGGGCGGCGGATATTTCGTGACCACGGATGATGGCGTCTGGACCTTCGATCCGAATGCCGGCAGCTTTTCGCCCTTCTCAGTGCTCAATCCCAAACTGCAGGTCAAGGCGGTGAGCGCGCTGGGTGACCGGCTCGCCTGGGTACAGGCGGAGGAAAGCTGGTGGGCAAACGGCTTCACCGTCGCCGGGGCCGACGGCAGCGAGCAGAAGCGCATCCCGATCGAAGGCATGCATCTCTACAAGGTTCGCTGGATTCGGTGATGCCGCATCCCGGGACGTTGTTATCCGTAGCGCGCGACTGACAGATCGGCGGTATCGATCTCGGCCTTGCGTCCACTGACGAGATCGCTGATCACGCGCGCCGAGCCGCAGCTCATGGTCCAGCCGAGCGTGCCATGGCCGGTGTTAAGGAAGAGGCCGCGGATTTTCGTCGCCCCGATCACAGGGGTTCCGTCTGGCGTCATCGGGCGCAGGCCGGACCAGAAGGCCGCCTTGCTCACGTCGCCGCCGGGGAACAGATCCATGACGGAATGTTCGAGGGTATTGCGGCGTGCGAGCCCGAGGTCGTTGGTGTAGCCGGAGATTTCCGCCATCCCGCCGACGCGAATACGGTCTCCGAGGCGGGTGATCGCGATCTTGTAGGTCTCGTCCATGACGGTCGATTCCGGCGAGCGCGCGGGGTCGACGATCGGGATCGTCAGCGAATAGCCCTTCACCGGATAGACGGGCAGGCTGATGCCGACCTGCTTGAGGAGCAGCGGCGAATAGCTGCCCAATGCGACGACAACGGCATCGGAGGCTATGGCACCCTGATCGGTCACAACGCCGCGTATCTGGCCGCCCTCGACCTGTAGGTCCTTGATCGTGCGCCCGTAGAGGAACTGGACGCCGAGTTCCACAGCTTTTGCCGCCAGCGCATTGGTGAATTTGAAGCAGTCGCCGGTTTCGTCCTTCGGCGTCAGCAGGCCGCCGACGATCTTGTCCCGGGCGTGGCTGAGGGCAGGCTCGACGCGGATGCATCCATCCCGATCGAGAACCTCATAGGGTATGCCGTCGGCGGCCAGCGCCTTCACGTCCTTTGCCGATGCGTCGAGCTGCTGCTCGGTTCTGAAGAGCTGCAGCGTGCCCTGCATCCGCTGGTCATAGGCAATGCCGGTTCCCGCCCTGACGTCGGCCAGTGCGATCCGGCTGTAGTCGGCAAGCCGCAGCATCCGGCTCTTGTTGACCGCATAACGTTCCGACGTGCAGTTCGACAGCATCTTGACGAGCCATGACAGCATTGCCGTGTCGACCTTCGGGCGAAGGATCAGGGGTGCATGCTTCATGAAAAGCCACTTCAGCGCCTTCTGCGGTATTCCCGGGGCGGCCCAGGGCGAGCAATAGCCGAAGGAGACTTCCCCGGCATTCGCGAAACTGGTTTCAAGCGCAGGCCCCGCCTGCCGGTCGACGACCGTGACCTGGTGTCCCGCCTTGGCAAGCTGATAGGCGGTCGTCACGCCGATAACCCCGGCGCCGAGAATGGTGACTTTCATGGTGTCCTCGATAGTGGCGGTGGGAACGTCAGAGATAGTTGCGATGGTAGCGGTGGCCGAGGCCGGTCAGGATCTCATACGAGATGGTTCCGGCCGATTTGGCAAGGTCTTCCAGTGTCTGGTGCGGCCCAATCACCTCCACCAGGCTGCCGAGCCTGAGCGTGCCCGGAGGCAGGGCGGTGACATCGATCGTAATGCTGTCCATGGAAACACGGCCGACGATGGGCAGCCGCACGCCCTCGTAATAGACCGCGCCCCGGTCACCAAGGCAGCGGGGGAGCCCGTCCGCATAGCCGGCGGCAAGCGTGGCAAGGCGCATCTCCACCTTTGCCGCATGGGTGCCGCCATATCCGATGAGGGTTCCCGGCGGCACGCTTCTCGTTTGCACGACGGCGACGTCAAGCCGAATGACCGGCTGTATGTTATTGGACTTGTCCACCGTCAGTGCGCCGCCATAGACCGCGATGCCGGCTCGGATGAGGACGCCGTGATAATCCGATCCGAGAAAGACCCCGCCGGAGTTGGCGAAGCTGACGGAGAACTGAGGAAACTCGGCCGCGATCTTGCGCATCTCGGCGAGCTGTTGGGCATTCTGCCCGTTGTCCGTCTCGTCGGCGGAGGCCAGATGGCTCATGATAAACAGGATTTCGACGACATCGGTGTGTGTAAGCTCCGCGGCGAATGCCGCCCGGTCTTCCGGCGAGATCCCCAGCCTCGACATTCCCGTGTCGAATTGCAGGACTGCGGGCAGGACGCGGTTCTGCGCCAGCGCGGTGGATCTCCAGCGCTTGTACTGCTCCATCGAGTTCAGCACGGGAACGACCCCGGTCTGCGCGCAGGTACTCTCGGCGCCCGGCTGCAAGCCGTTCAGCACGTAAATACGGGCATCGGCCTCGAGGTGCGGTCTTAGCTTCTCAGCCTCCCCAAATTGGGCGACAAAAAAGTCCCGGCATCCGGAGTGATACAATGCGGGGGCCACTCGGTCGGCGCCCAGCCCATAGGCATCAGCCTTGACCACAGCGGCAGCCTTTGCCGGCGCCACGGCGGCTGCGATCGTCTCGTAATTCCGGCGCAGTGCAACGAGGTCGATCGTCAGATAGCCCGTTGCTCCGGCCTGTCTTTGCCGTGCCTGAGCAGGGCTCATTCTCGCGCCGCCATCCATGGGAAACCCCTCTTTATCGTTAGGAGCAGGATATTGAAACGATCGATGAATTTCTCTCTGATTACTGCTTGATTATTCGATGAATGCATGATTTTCAGAATTATCATTGAAAAATTGAAAGAATATGCATGTCGGGAATCGATGCGATCGATCGGAACATCATTCGGCTGCTCCGGCTGAATGCGCGCATGAGCAATGCGAAGCTGGCAACCGAGGTGGGGCTGTCGCCGTCCGCCTGCCTGAGGCGCATCAATCTTCTTGAAAAGGCCGGCGTGATCCGCGGCTACACGGCGCTGATCGATAGCGTTTCGGGCGAGAGCGCCATCGCCGTGATCATCAACATCACGCTGGAACGGCAGACGGAGGATCATCTCAATCGCTTCGAGGCGGCCGTTCGAAAACACCCGGAAATCCAGGAGTGCTTCCTGATGACGGGCGGATCGGATTATCTTTTGAAGGTAGAGGTCGCCGGCGCCGGTGAGTTCGAGCGGATCCACAAGGAGATCCTGTCGACCTTGCCGGGTGTGCTGCGCATCCATTCGAGCTTTTCGATCCGAAACGTGCTTGCAACCCGGGCGAAGGGGCGTCGCTAAAGGGCTTTCGTGCCTTGTGCGAGAGACGAAAAGGCCCGGCATCGGACACGCCGGGCGAGGTACAGGCCAACTGTCTGGCCTGGGGGAATCTGTCTCGAAGCCTGCCGGGCGCAGATTATGCCGGCAGGCTTCGCGGCGATCGATTGGCTTACGACGCGCGCTTCAAGGCATCGCCGAGGATCGAGACGATTTTGCCGATCTCGTCCTTCTCGATGATCAGCGGCGGCGACAGGGCGATGACGTCGCCGGTGACCCGGATCAGCAGACCCTTCCGGAAGCAATCCACGAAGATATCGTAGGCGCGGGCGCCGGGTGCGCCGTCGCGCGAGGCAAGCTCGATGGCGCCGACGATGCCTAAGTTGCGGATGTCGATGACGTTGGGCAGGCCCATCAGCGAGTGAAGCGCGTCCTGCCAAGTCTCGGCCAGTTCGGCGCCGCGGGTCAGCAGACCATCTTCCTGATAGATTTCCAGGGTGGCAATGCCGGCGGCGCAGGCGACGGGGTGGCCGGAATAGGTGTAGCCGTGGAAGAGCTCGATCTGGTTTTCCGGACCGGTCATCAGGCCATCATGCACCTTGCGGCTTGCAAAAACGGCGCCCATCGGGATCGCGCCGTTGGTGATGCCCTTGGCGGTGGTGACAAGATCGGGCACGACACCGAAATAGTCGGTGGCAAACGGCGTGCCCAGGCGGCCGAAGCCGGTGATGACTTCGTCGAAGATCAAAAGGATGCCGTATTTGTCGGCAATGGCGCGCAGGCGCTCCAGATAGCCCTTTGGCGGCATGATGACGCCGGCAGAACCGGACATCGGCTCTACGATGACGGCTGCGATCGTTTCCGCGCCGTGCAGCGCCACCAGGCGCTCAAGGTCCTCGGCCAGCTCGATGCCGTGTTGCGGCAGGCCCTTGGAGAAGGCATTGCGCTCGATGTCGAGCGTGTGGCGCATGTGGTCGGCCGGGATCTGCGGGAAGACACGGCGGTTGTTGACAAGGCCGCCGACGGAAATGCCGCCGAAGCCGACGCCATGATAACCCTTCTCACGGCCGATGATACGCGTCCGAGTGCCCTGACCGATGGCTCGCTGATAGGCAATGGCAATCTTGAGGGCGGTGTCCACGGATTCGGAGCCGGATCCGGTGAAGAATACGCGGTCAAGCTTCGCGGCCGGTCCGCCCGGCGCAATCGCTGCCAGCTTTTCTGCAAACTCGAATGCGATCGGATGGCCCATCTGGAACGTCGGAGCGAAGTCCAGGGTACGCAGCTGCCGTTCGACTGCCTGGGTGATACGCTCCCGGCCATGGCCAACGTTGACGCACCAGAGACCGGCGGTGCCGTCGAGAACCTTATTGCCGTCGACGTCGGTGTAATACATGCCCTCCGCCGAGGCCAGCAGGCGGGGAGCCGTCTTGAACTGGCGGTTTGCGGTAAAAGGCATCCAGAAGTTTTCGAGGCTGGGGCTGTTCGGCTTGCTGATCTGATCCATAGCTCTCTCCATTGAGGTGATAATTCAAATCAGGCATTTTCCGTTTCCGAACAAGTCCTTTTCTCACTCTTGCTAACCCATTGAAAAATAGCATACGGATTGCATGATATTTCCATATATCGAACAACCGAAAACATGAGGAATCCATGTCCGTCGATATTGGCAACCGATTGCGGCATCTGCGCGTGGCGCACAATCTGTCCCAGCGCGAACTCGCGAAGCGCGCTGGCGTGACGAACTCGACGATTTCGCTGATCGAGTCGAACTCCGCCAATCCATCGGTGGGTGCGCTGAAGCGCATTCTCGACGGCATCCCGATCGGACTTGCGGAATTCTTCGCATTCGAGCCTGAGAAGTCTCGCAGGGCCTTCTACGCGGCCGAGGAGCTCGTCGAGATCGGCAAAGGACCGATCTCCTATCGCCAGATCGGCGACAACTTGTTTGGCCGCAGCCTTCAGATCCTGAAGGAATGTTATCAGCCGGGATCAGATACGGGCAAGGTGCCGCTCGTCCATGAAGGCGAGGAGGGAGGGATTGTCCTCTCCGGACGGCTTGAAGTCACAGTGGACGAGGAGAGGCGAATCCTCGGGCCAGGAGACGCCTATTATTTTGAGAGCCGGCGCCCCCATCGCTTCCGGTGTGTCGGACCGGTTCCGTGCGAGGTCATCAGTGCCTGCACGCCGCCAAGCTTCTAGGCCGTATAAAGACCAAGAAATTCATCTGGCCATAAATAGAAAAAGACCCGGCAGGGAACCGGGTCTTCCTCTTCTCTGATCGGAGGTCAATCAAATCAGATTAGAAGCTACGCTCGAAACGGAGGATACCAGCCCACTGATCTTCGTTGATCGAATCCCAGTTGGTGTAGGTGACTTCCGGCTCGACGAGAAGGTTCTTGACCGGGTTGAACTTGAGGTTCGTGGTCGCGGAGAAGATCTTCGAGTCGGTATAGGCGACCTGGAAGTTCCACTTCAGCTTTTCGTTGATCGGAACGCTTGCGCCGCCCCAAACTGCCCAGTCACCCCAGCCGATACCAGAAGCGTCGCCGCCACCGTTCGCGCCAGCGTACTTGTTCAGCTTGTCGCCGTCCGTGTTCCAGCCGCCCATGACGAAGGCCGAGAAAACGCCGAAGTCAGCGTCGACGCGAGCCTTGATGGCGCCTTCTTCAACGATGGAGTCATAACCACCGACAACCTTGAAGCCCCATGCGCCAGCCTTGTAGCCGAGACCGCCGACAACGTCAGGAGCGTAGTGATCGGAGCTGTCTTCGCCGTTGGCGCCCGTGGCGCCAGTGCCGGAGTTGGTGTCTTCCAGCGAGATTACAGCCGTGAAGCCGTTGCCGGCATCGTAGTTGTAAGTGATCTGGTTGAGTTCGTACGGGCCGTCATAGACAACGTCGTCGTTGATGACGTCGCCAGCGTAACCGGTGAAGACGTTGAACTGCGAGTCTTCCTTACCAATGGTGAAGCCGCCGAGGCTGATGCTGCCATGCAGGAAGTTGGTAGATGTCGAAGCACCTTCCTGCCAATCCCAACGCAGCTCGGTGTTGGTTTTCAGCGGTCCGTACTCGGTGTCAGTCGCCGTCTGCAGCTGCAGCTCAGCACGAGTGTGCCAGAGCGTGCCACGAACGTTGTTCGGGTTGTAAGCGTCGTACCACTGACCTTCCGTACGAACCTTACCGCCGATCTTGAGGCAGGTTTCGGTGCCCGGAATGAAGAAGTAGCCAGCGCCGTATGCGTCGCAGATGCGAACGTATTCCAGCGGCTCCGGCTCAGCAGCGACAATAGCGTCAGCGGCGTGAGCGCCGGATACTGCTGCAAGCGCAGCAGCGGAGCCGAGAAGAAGGCTCTTGATGTTCATTTTAATTCCAATCCACTAAGTCGAACTGAGAAATGGCGCACGAACGATGTCCGCCGTGCCTCACTCCCCATTCCGAACGTTTCCCCTTTTAGAAGCCATCCGACTTCTCGAAAAAGAGCTAACAGGAACAGAGAAGAGTGAGAACGACTTCAATGGCTATAAATGGAAAGCTCGATAATGAGGTGGAGTTGTTGTTGTACAAAAGCAACAAAAAAGGCTCAGTAAAAAATATTTAGAAACATACAGAAACAAAATGCACTAAATGATTTATACAGGAAATACTTATTCAATTTATAAATTTGGAATCATTTATTTGTAAGTGAGATTTACTATAAAGGCAAGTTTATATTACTATTATCTCGCTAATTGTCCTTTGTTCCGCCTATTCCAGCGCAAATCTGTGCCGGCTGACTCGAAACGAGCTAAAGCATGACGTTCCCAATGATGCCGACCGGGCGGCGTGGAATATTGATCATTAGTCATCCGGAAGGAGCGGCAATCAGTCGGTGGAGGCGCCGGCGCTTCCAATTCCGCCAGTCCGCTCGAGCGCAAGTATTATTCCAGACGATCCAAACGTTGGCCGCTCATCCTCCGGCGCCTATACTAGAGATGTCGGAAAAGACGATAGTTCGATAGCCTTGCATCGACCTCATAGTAGTCGGCTGGAGAGGGAATAGGGCAGTCCTGGCTTACCAAGAGAAAGGATGTGTCCTCCTCCGGCGATAGCTCGGCGTCTTTCTTCAGGCTGACGTGATAATAACGTTCGAGATAGGCATGCAGCTGCCAATCGTCCGCAACGTTGCCGCAGGCTGCAACAATCGGCTGACAGCGGCCAGCGGCCGGGCAGATATGTTCCGCGATCTTTTGCGCATCCTCGATCTCGATTCTGTCCGAACCCGGTTTTCCAACGGCGAGAACCACGGAGAAGATAGCCGCGACCACGCCGGCAGTTAGTGCGAGATTCAACCGCCGAAGCCATTCTTTGTTGAGCGAGCGGATCTGAGGCAGCAATGCAGGGGCCGAGATCATTGCAGTCGCTGTGGCGAAATAGAGGATCGAAGGGTTGAAATAGAAACTGTTAAGACGGGGGCTGACGAGAAGCGGCAAGGAGGCCGAGAGGCCGACGGTGAAAAGGAAAGCGGCATTGCGGTATCGTTGCCGGTGTAGCTCCGGCGTGGCGCATCTCGTCGCCAGGGTCCCGTGTCGGCCGCGCAGACGAGTGGACAGTATGAGAGCCGCAAGAAGCAGCGGGAAGAAATTGACCCGGAAAAGCGACCAGAGCCCATGCAATCCACCGCTGGTCCCTCCACGATCACCGGCGAGGCTGGCAAAGAGCTGATAATGCAGATAGCGATCGGCATATCCGCGTGCTTCGGGATCGAGCAAGAGCAAGGCCAACATGCCGGCCGCGGCAATGGCTATCATCGCGGTATCGATCGTGGCGGTCCTGACGGATGGGCGACCGAAGCTGATGCTGAAAAGGATCGGAACGGCGAGCGGAAACAGGCCGACCGGCCCTTTCGTCATGATCGCCAGGAATGTCAGAACGCCTGCCTCGATCATATACGGCAATCTCGACGCAAACTTTGAAGCGCGGGATGTGCTATAGGCCTCGACGACAAGCCAGATCGCCGCCGAGGTGAACACGATCAAGGTGTTTTCAAGCATATTGTTGGCATATGCCCAGCTCAGCCGCCCCGCTATCAGAGTGAAGATCAAGGCAAGGACTCCGGTGCTACGCAGCGCAGGATCCTTCCCGGTCAACCGGCGCCATATGCCGAGCATGATCAGGCCGCTGAGCAGTGCGGCGAAGAGGGAATAACCTTTCTCGACCCAGGCGGTGTCGCCGAATGCCCGGAACGCGATGGCCTGCAGCCACATGGCAAACGGCGGGTGTTCGGCGAAAAGCGGAAACAGGGTTTGCGAGAAGGCGGGCCGCCACGGCGATCCGATACCCTCGGCCATGTTGCGGGCCACGCTGGCATAGATAAGGCCATCGAAGAACATGGTCTGTGTGACGAGCGGGCGTAAGACCTTCAGGCACAAAAGGATGGCCAGGAGTTTCCACAACAAGCCGGCCCCGGACGTTTGTCCGGAGGGCGGCACGGTTTCCTGGGTCGATGAGCCCGTATTCATTTCCATACGAGGTGCTTGACGACGACAAATTTCCAGATCGTGTCGATGGCGATGCCGGCCAACGTGGCAAGCAGGACGACATGCACGATGCGCTCATAGGTTATGGCCGCCGCCGACACATTGGCGAGGATGCCGACCGAGGAGATGAGCAGAAATTTGACGTACCCGTAAAATTGCGCCCAGCCCCGCAGGCGCTTGTCGCGAAACGTCAGGAAGTTGTTGAGCAGGAAATTGCTGCTGGCCGCCACGAGAGCGGCGGCGACCTGTGCCGCAGTGAACGGCAAGCCAAGCGTCAAGGCGCAGTAGAGTATGCTCAGATGCACCAAGACGCCCGAGGCGCCGACGCAGAGGAATGAAATGAGATTTGCGGGGAGAATACTACCCGTCATCTTGCTCATCAGGAAGGTTGCAAATCGCCAAAGCACACAGGCGTCGAGCTTGGATTCGCCATTCACCCTGACGCCGAAGTCGAAGGGTACCTCGGCATGCCGGAGCGATTTCTTCGTATGAAGGATATCGAGCAGGAGCTTGAAACCGGGATCACCAAGACGAGGCGCGATCTCCAGGAAGCTGTCGCGGCGGATGACGAAGAAGCCTGTCAGAGGATCGGTCATGCGCCGGCCGATGACGATGCTGCTCAGCGCATTGCCGCAGTCCGAAATCCGGCGGCGCAGGGCGGAAAGGGCGGCCGGGTTCACGCCTTCATCCAACCGCCGTGCCGCGCTGACAACATCCAGAGAACCGCTTTGCAGTCGTTGGACCAGTTGCGGAACAACGGCCGGATCGTGTTGTCCGTCGCCGTCCATGATGCATAGCAGATGCCCTTTTGCAGAGAGCATCCCCTGGATGCTTGACCGTGCCAAACCGCGATCGGCCAGTCGAAGGATCAAGCGGACGCGATGATCCTGCTGAGAGAGTTTATAGGCTGCGGAAGCGGTTCCATCCGAGGAATTGTCATCGACAAAGATCAACTCCCAATCGAAGTTGGAAAGCGCGTGTTTGACCCGCTCCAGAAAGGGAATGATGTTGTCGATCTCGTTGTATGTCGGAACAACGATGGAGAGAGTTTGATGCAAATCTGCACTTCCGGAAATATAATTCGAGGTTCGTCGATCGACATCTCTGAAATGAAGACCATGATCTCGTTTTAGACCGTGCAGTGCGTCTGGATATTTCCGACGATCTCTGAAGTAAGAATAATTTTAGGATTTTTGTTTCCGAAAGGGATGGGGGTGTCTTTCCGTTGGGTTTAGACACGTCAGTTGTTCCAAGCAGCATTGCTGGGGGAGCAAGGGGAAGGCGGGGTTGGCGCGTACTCGGCGTCATTTTACCGAAAGTTTGTGAAATTCGCGCAATCCGTTATTGCAATTCAGTCGCAATTGCATGATAGATACGCTGCGGAATATGGCAGGTAATTATTGCAAATAAGTTGCATTTGCAAAATGCGGGCCGGCGATTGTGGGGTCGCGATAGGGAGAGGCGGGGGCTGATCCAGTGACCGCTCCAAGCTTCACCGGCTTGCGGGTATCTGCCGCAGCCGAACGGTATTTTGTGTGCCCCTGAAGGCCGACTGGTCAACCTGGTTGTCGGAATGGCGCGAATGTTCAGGTCAGAGCAAAGAAAATAAGGAGAGACAATTTCATGTTTGATCGCGCCCGACGCAGGGTCCTTGCGGGATTGGCAGGTTTCGCGGCACTCGGCCTGATGGCAGGCGGTGTGGCCGCTGAGGAGGCAGCCAATCAGAAGTTCAAGGCGGTGACGACCTTCACGGTTATCGCCGACATGGCGAAGAATGTAGCGGGCGACGCTGCCATAGTGGAATCGATCACCAAGCCCGGCGCCGAGATCCACGAATATCAGCCGACGCCCCGCGACATCCAGCGGGCGCAGGGCGCCCAGCTTCTCTTCTCGAACGGTCTCAATCTCGAACTCTGGTTCCAGAAGTTCTATCGGCACCTGAAGGACGTTCCCGACGTCGTGGTCTCGACCGGCGTCGAGCCGATGGGCATCACGGAAGGCCCCTATAACGGTAAACCTAATCCGCATGCCTGGATGTCGCCGAAGAATGCGATCATCTATGTCGACAATATCCGCGACGCCTTCGTCAAATACGACCCGAAGAACGCCGAGATCTACAAGGCCAACGCGGAGGCCTACAAGACGAAGATCGCGGCGACCATCGCGCCGATCCGCGAGAAGCTGGATACCATTCCGGAAGACAAGCGCTGGCTGGTTTCGAGTGAAGGCGCCTTTTCCTATCTGGCCCGCGATTTCGGCCTGAAGGAACTCTATCTCTGGCCGATCAATGCCGACCAGCAAGGCACCCCGCAGCAAGTGCGCAAGGTGGTCGATACTATGAGTGTCAACAAGATCAGCGCGGTCTTCAGCGAGAGCACCATCTCCGACAAGCCGGCCCGGCAGGTCGCACGCGAGACCGGCACCCATTATGGCGGCGTGCTCTATGTCGACTCCCTGAGCGAGGCCGATGGGCCGGTGCCGACCTATGTCGACCTCCTGCGCGTCACCTCCGACACCGTGGCGAAGGGGCTGGCCGAGGGGCTGTCGCAATGAACGCGGTCGCTACCCGCATCTCCCCAGCACCTGCGGATGCGGGGGGCGGCATTTTCGTGAAGGATGCCACCGTCACCTATCGCAACGGCCATACGGCACTGCGCGATGCCAGCTTCAAGGTGCCAGAAGGCACCATCACAGCACTGGTCGGCGTCAATGGCTCCGGCAAATCAACGCTCTTCAAGGCGATCATGGGTTTCGTGCATCTGGCAAAGGGCGAGATTTCGGTCTTGGGAATGCCGGTCAAACAGGCGCTGCGGCAAAATCTCGTGGCCTATGTACCGCAGGCGGAAGAGGTCGACTGGAATTTCCCGGTCCTGGTCGAGGATGTCGTCATGATGGGTCGCTATGGCCATATGGGCATGATGCGGATTGCGAAGGCGGCCGATCATGAAGCCGTATCCAGGGCGCTTGCGCGCGTCGACATGAGCGAATTCCGCAAACGCCAGATCGGCGAATTGTCCGGCGGGCAGAAGAAACGCGTCTTTCTGGCTCGTGCTCTGGCGCAGGATAGCCGTGTCATCCTGCTCGACGAGCCCTTCACCGGTGTCGACGTGAAGACCGAGGAAGCCATTGTCAAATTGCTGCGTTCGCTGCGCGACGATGGCCGGGTGATGTTGGTCTCGACGCACAATCTCGGCTCCGTGCCGGAGTTCTGCGATCGCACCGTGCTCATCAAGGGCACGGTGCTCGCCTATGGGCCGACCGACGAGACCTTCACGCAAGAAAATCTCGAAAGGACCTTCGGCGGCGTGCTTCGCCATTTCGTGCTGAACGGTCCGGCCGGCAAGCCACCGGCACATGTCTCCGCGAGTGAGCATGGAGAGCGTGTCTGATGGCCTCCCTTCTCGAACCCTTCGGCTACAATTACATGCTCAACGCCATGTGGGTTTCGGCGCTGGTGGGCGCGGTCTGTGCGTTTCTCTCTTGCTTCCTGATGTTGAAGGGCTGGTCGCTGATCGGCGATGCGCTGTCTCACTCGATCGTGCCCGGCGTTGCCGGCGCCTACATGCTCGGACTTCCCTTTTCGATCGGCGCCTTCTTTTCCGGCGGGCTTGCGGCGGCGGCGATGCTGTTCCTGAACCAGCGGACGAAACTGAAGGAAGACGCCATTATCGGGCTGATCTTCTCCTCCTTCTTCGGGCTTGGCCTGTTCATCGTTTCGCTCAAGCCCGCGGCGGTAAACATTCAGACCATCGTGCTCGGCAATATCCTTGCCATCACGCCGGAGGACACGCTCCAGCTCGCCATTATCGGCTTCGTTTCGCTCGCCATCCTGCTGGTGAAATGGAAGGACCTGATGGTGACATTCTTCGACGAGACCCATGCCCGTTCGATCGGCCTCAATCCGACAGCACTCAAGATCCTGTTCTTCACGCTGCTCTCGGCCTCGACGGTCGCAGCACTTCAGACCGTCGGCGCCTTTCTGGTGATCTGCATGGTGGTGACCCCCGGAGCGACTGCCTATCTGCTGACGGATCGCTTCCCACGGCTGCTCATCATTGCGGTCGCGATCGGGGCAGTGACCAGCTTCGTCGGCGCTTATGCGAGTTATTTTCTCGATGGCGCCACCGGCGGCATCATCATCGTGCTCCAGACGCTGATCTTCCTCGTCGCCTTCTTTTTCGCACCCAAGCACGGCATGCTGGCAGCCCGACGCAGGGCGGCGGAAGGGCGGGAGGTGACACCATGAATGCTCTATCCACCCTGCTGGGACCGTTCCAGTTCGACTTCATGGTCAACGCCTTGATCATCTCGGTGCTGATTGCGGTGCCGACGGCGCTGCTGTCTTGCTTCCTGGTGCTCAAGGGCTGGGCTCTCATGGGAGACGCCATGAGCCATGCGGTGTTTCCGGGCGTGGTCATCGCCTATATCGTCGGCTTTCCCCTGGCGGTCGGCGCCTTTGCCGCCGGCATGGTCTGCGCTCTTGCGACCGGCTTCCTCAAAGACAACAGCCGCATCAAGCAGGATACGGTGATGGGCATCGTGTTCTCGGGCATGTTCGGGTTCGGTCTGGTCCTCTATGTGAAAATCCAGTCCGAGGTGCATCTCGATCATATCCTGTTTGGCGACATGCTCGGAATCGGATGGCAGGACATCATGGAAACCGCGGCCGTTGCGGTGCTGGCGGCGGCCGTCATCGCGGTCAAGTGGCGTGACCTGCTGCTGCATGCCTTTGACCCGGCGCAGGCAAGGGCAGTCGGTCTAAGGGTCAACCTGCTGCACTATGGTCTGCTCTGCCTGCTATCGCTGACGATCGTGGCGACGCTGCAGTCGGTGGGCATCATTCTCGCCATCTCCCTGCTGATCGCGCCCGGTGCCATCGCCTATCTATTGGCGCGCAGGTTCAGCGTCATGCTCGTTCTATCGGTGGTGATTGCGGTGACGGCAGCATTTTCCGGCGTCTATCTGTCCTTCTTCATCGACAGTGCACCGGCTCCAACCATCGTGCTGCTGCTCGCCATCACTTTCGTCGGCGCTTTCCTCTATGCCTCTCGCAAGGCGGTGCGGACGGAAGCACACGAGACGGCGTAGGGAGATTTTTGCGGAAGTGCCTTGGAGGCGGTTTACTAGACCGTTTCCTTGCCCTTCCTGGGCGGGCGCCTCTTGTCGATCGGCTTGACGTAGATTTCCAGCCTGTGGCTGACGATCGTGAAGCCGTGCTGGCGGGCGATCTCTTCCTGCAGCCGCTCGATTTCGTCGGAGCGGAATTCGATCAGATCGCCGGTTTCGACATTGATCAGATGGTCATGATGCTCCTGATCGGCGCTCTCGAAGCGAGCTCGGCCATCGCCGAAGGTATGCTTTTCCAGCACGCCCTTTTCCTGCAGCAAATTGACGGTGCGATAGACGGTGGCGATCGCAATGCCCGGATCGATCTCGCTGACCCGCCGATGCAGCTCCACCGCGTCGGGATGATCCGACGCATCGGACAGAACCTGCATGATGATCTTCCGTGGTCCGGTCAGACGGAGCCCGTTTTCCTTGCAGAGTGCGGCTATGTCCTTCTTGAAGTGCATGAGTATGTCGGCCGGATCAGGTTCGGTTGGGGATGGACCGCTCTAACGCAGTTGAGCTGCATTTGCAAAAAGACAATGGAGCCTGATGTCTAAACATCGGGCTTTCAGGCGAACAGGGGCCTTGATAGGGGAGCCTTATGGGGCGGATTAAGATAACCCGTTGAGAACGCGCAAAGCACCGAGCGAAGTCACCAGGGCTTCGAGTTCCTCGTAGAGCGCTTCGGCAAAGCTGCGCAGCACTGTCAGCTCGAAACTGTCAACACCGGTGCGCGTCAGCTGCAGCGAGATATGGCCGAACAGCGTGACGGCCGAGCGTCCCTCCGGAAACGCCGAGGGATGAAGATCGACGGCCGTGCCCCTGGCGAGCAGTTCAGCCGCCTGCGGGCCGGAGAGGCCGATGCGGACGCGGCCATGGCTCTGGTCGGAGACGAAGGCGCTCCCTTGCAGGGTCGAAGAAAGGGCTGCGAGGCGCGACGGCGGAAGCGGATCATCGCCGGCGATGAACCATTGCCGGTATCCGGTGGAGCGGATTGTGCTCGCTTCAAGCTCGGTTGCCTGAAACCGGCCAGCGAGACCTTCGGCATCGATTGCGCCCATGACATGCAGCAGATGGCCTTCCGGCAGTGGTTCCAAGCGGATGCCCGGACCTTGCAAGGCGGCCTTGCCGGCAAGCACCGGTCTGTGTTCGGGGCGGTCAAGCATGGAGCTTCTCGTTTTCAGGATCGATGAAGACTGGGCTGCAGAGCAGCCCCTCGGTAAATTCGTTTCGAAGACCGTTCCATACCATGACCTTCTCGCCGATGCGTTCCGGGCCATGCTTGACCAGCGTCAGGCCGATCGTATGGCCGAGGGTCGGCGAGAAGGCACTGGAGGTGACATAGCCCTGGTCGTTTTCGAGCGTCGCCGCCGCGCCATCCGCCAGGATATGCGCGCCGGTGCGGAAGCTCGTCGCCGGGTCGAGCGGCTTGACACCGACGAGGCGGGGACGGTCAGACGATTGCAGACCCTCGCGGGCGAGCATGGCCTTACCGATGAAATCCGTCTTGGTCGCCGAGACCATGCGGCCGAAGCCGAGATCGCCTGGTGTCACCGTGCCGTTGATCTCGGCATGGGTGACATGGCCCTTCTCGATACGCATGACGCCGAGTGCTTCGGCGCCATAGGGGCAGATGCCGTGCTTTTCGCCAGCCTGCATGATGGCATCGGCCACCCATTCGCCATAACCGGCGGGCACGGCGAGTTCATAGGCAAGTTCGCCGGAAAAGGAGATGCGGAAGAGCCGGCCTTCGAGCTTGCCGCTAAAGAGCGTCACCGGACGGGCGCTCATGAAGGGGAAGGCGGCATCCGACAGATCCTCGTCGACGATCTCGGAAAGGATCGCCCGCGATTTCGGACCGGCGACCGCCATCTGCGCCCATTGGTCGGTCGAGGAGGCGAAGTAGACCTCAAGCTCCGGCCAGAGCGTCTGGGCGCAGAATTCGAGATGAGTGAGTACGCCGGCGGCGAGTGCCGTCGTCGTCGTCATGAAGAAATGCTCTTCGCTGAGCCGGCTGGTGGTGCCGTCATCATAGATCATACCGTCTTCGCGCAGCATGATGCCATAGCGCGCCTTGCCGACGGCAAGCTTGGCAAAGCCGTTGCAATAGATGCGGTCGAGAAAGGTCGCGGCATCCTTGCCGTGGATCTCGATCTTACCGAGCGTCGAGACATCGCAGATCCCGGCATTCTTGCGAATATTCAGCACTTCGCGATCAACGCTTTCGCGCCATGTCGTCTCGCCTTGGCGCGGGAACCAGGAGGAGCGATACCAGAGGCCGGTCTCCACGAAAGTGGCGCCATTCTTCTTGGCCCAGTTGTGCAGCGGCGACTTGCGGGCCGGCTGGAAATGCTTGCCGCGCGAGGCGCCGGTGAGCGCCCCGAAGGAGACTGGCGTATAGAAGGGCCGGAATGTGGTGGTGCCGACTTCGCCGGGCGAGACGCCGCGCGCTTCGGAGAGAATGCCGATGGCGTTGATATTGGAGAGCTTGCCCTGATCGGTCGCCATGCCGTTGGTGGTATAGCGCTTGGCGAGTTCGACATGCCCATAGCCTTCGCGCACGGCAAGGCCGAGATCTTTCAAGTTCACGTCGTTCTGATAATCGACGAAAGCCTTGCCCTTGCCGCCTTTGACATACCAGAGCGCGGTGCTGGCGGCAGAGGCTTCTTCTGCCGGGACGAAAGCGGGCGTGATCCTGCCGAAACCGATCGCTTCCAGCGCCTCGGCGGCTTTGCGCGCACCATCGCCGAGGCAGGCTTCCGTGGTGGCGAGACCAGTTGCGGAGCCGGCAATCAGCAAGCCTTCCTGCCGCTCCGGCGCCAGGAAGGCGGCTTGCTCATCGGACCAGACGGGTCTTGCTCCGCGGTGGCAGGCAAGGTGGATGATCGGGCTCCAGCCGCCTGACATCGCCAGCGCATCGGCCTCGATGTCCTGCATGCCGGACGCCGTTGCAATGGTCACGCGGCGCAATTGCTTGCCGCCATGCGCGTCGACGATGCATCCCCCGGAGAAGACAGGCGCCTTGCCGCTCCAGCT
This sequence comes from Rhizobium rhizogenes NBRC 13257, assembly GCF_000696095.1. GTDB lineage: Bacteria > Pseudomonadota > Alphaproteobacteria > Rhizobiales > Rhizobiaceae > Rhizobium > Rhizobium rhizogenes. The sequence continues at coordinate 465,356 of NZ_BAYX01000006.1, forward strand.
TTCGCCGCCGCTGCTGCGGTTGTCGACGATGGCGGCAACTTCGACGCCGGCCGCTTCAAGATCGGCGGCTGTGTGGTAGCCGGATTGGTTGGTGGTGAAGATGACGGTTCGGGCGCCGGGCGTGACGGCCTGGCGGTTGAGATAGCTGCGCATGGCGCCGGCCATCATCACACCCGGAATGTCGTTGCCGCCGAAGACAAGGGGACGTTCCTCCGCGCCGGTGGCAAGGATCGCTTGCTTGGCGATGATGCGCCAGAGCCGTTCGACCGGGCGCTGCGGATCGGGCAATGCCACATGTTTCTGCACGCGCTCGACCGCACCGAAGACATTGTCGTCGTACCAACCGATGACGGTGGTGCGCGGCAGGAGCTGCACGTTCGGCAGCGTCGCGAGTTCGTCGAGAATGTCCTGCAAGGTAGAGCCGGTCTCGCAAAGCAGGCTGCCGCCAAGGGCAAAATTCTCGTCGGCAAGGAGGACGCGGGCGCCAGCGCGCGCCGCCGTCAGCGCGGCGGCAAGGCCGGTCGGTCCCGCGCCGATCACCAACAGGTCGCAATGCGCCCAGCACTTCTCATAGGAATCCGGATCGGCTTCATAGGATGCTTTCCCAAGCCCGGCAGCCTTGCGGATTATTGGCTCGTAGACTTTCTCCCAGAAGGCAGCCGGCCACATGAAAGTCTTGTAGTAGAAACCGGCTCCGAGGAAGGGCGAGAGCAGGCCGTTGACGGCGCCGACATCGAAGCCGAGCGAAGGCCAGCGGTTTTGGCTGCGGGCAATCAAGCCGTCATAGAGATCGATCATCGTGGCGCGGCTGTTGGCTTCCGTCCGGCCGCCGGATCCGGTCGTCACCAGCGCGTTGGGTTCGGCCGCACCCGCCGTCAGGATGCCGCGCGGCCGATGATATTTGAAGCTGCGGCCGACGAGCTGGATGCCGTTGGCCAGCAGAGCAGACGCCAGCGTATCGCCGGGATGGCCGCTCAGAGGCTTGCCGTCGAAGGTGAAATTGACGGTTTTGGAGCGGTCGATCCGACCGCCAGAGGGAAGGCGATAGCTGGTCATGCCTGGCCTCCGAGCTTGGCGAGCGCAGCGTCGCTGACCTCATGAACGGTATGGGTGACGGTATCGCGCTCAACGATCAGCCAGCGGCGGCAACCGGACGAGTGATGCCAATATTCCTTATGAGCACCCCTCGGATTCTCGCGCAGGTAGACATAGTCGTACCAAGCCTCCGCGCCGGCATCGGGGGCGGGGCGGGTCAGGCTCGCGTCACCCTTGATGGTGAACTCCTCTTTGGGACGCTGGCCGCAGTGAGGGCAGGTAATCAGGCTTGCCATGTCGTCATGTCCTCAATGCAGGTTCGGCTGGGCGCCGACGCCCTTTTCGTCGAGCTGATAGCCGCGCCGGAAGCGGTCGAGGCGCAGCTCCCGGGCGGTCTCATGCGGCTCGTTGCGGGCGATCAGATGGGCGTAGCAATAGCCGGAGGCCGGCGTCGCTTTGAAGCCGCCGTAGCACCAGCCGGCATTCAGATAGAGGTTGTCGATATGGGTGCGGTCGATGATCGGCGATCCGTCCATGCTCATGTCCATGACGCCACCCCATGAGCGCAGGTAACGCACGCGGGTGAGCGACGGGATCAGGGCGACGCCGGCCTCGGCGACATGCTCGACGGTTGCGAGATTGCCGCGCTGCGCATAGGAATTGTAACCATCGATGTCGCCGCCGAAGACGAGGCCGCCCTTGTCCGACTGCGAGACGTAGAAATGGCCGGCGCCGAAGGTGACGACCGTGTCGATAAAAGGCTTCAGCCCCTCGGAGACGAAGGCTTGCAGCACATGGCTTTCGATCGGCAGGCGCAGGCCGGCCATATCGGCGACGACGGTGGAGTTGCCGGCCGCCGCCAGCGCCAGCTTGCCGCAGCCGATGAAGCCCTTGCTGGTCTCGACGCCGGTTACCCGGCCGTTCTCGCTGCGAATGCCCGTCACCTCACAGCCGGTGATGATATCGACGCCGCGGCTGTCGGCGCCACGCGCATAGCCCCAGGCGACTGCATCGTGACGCACCGTGCCGCCGCGTGGCTGGAACAGGCCACCCATGATCGGGAAACGGGCATTGTCGAAATCGAGGAAGGGGAGCTTCCGGCGCACCGCCGCCCTGTCGAGGAATTCGGCATCGACGCCATGCAGGCGCATGGCGTTGCCGCGCCGGGTATAGGCGTCGCGCTGTGCATCCGAGTGGAAGAGATTGAGCACGCCGCGCTGCGAGACCATGGCGTTGAAATTGAAATCCTGCTCCAGCCCTTCCCAGAGCTTCATCGACAGCTCGTAGAACGGATTATTGCCGGGCAGCAGGTAGTTGGAGCGGATGATCGTCGTGTTGCGGCCGATATTGCCGGAGCCGAGATAGCCCTTTTCCAAAACGGCGACATTGGTGATGCCGAAGGTCTTGGCGAGGTAATAGGCCGTCGCCAGCCCATGGCCGCCGCCGCCAACGATGATGACGTCGTAATGCGGCTTTGGCTCGGGCTGGCGCCAGGCGGGAGCCCAGCCGGTATTGCCGCGAAGGCCGTTGAGGAAAATGGAAAGAGCGGAATAGCGCATGAATGGCTCCGAAAGAACCGCTTCATGATGACAGAAGGACAGCTATCCACTTGCCCATTTAGGACCTTTGTGAATAGAAAAAGGACATGTCATCGATTGATGCAAAAAACGTCCAGCATATCGGCTTCATCCTGATCCCAGGATTCGCCCTGATGTCTTACGCCTCGGCGACCGAACCGCTGCGCGCCGCCAATCTTCTGGCGGGGCGGGAGATCTACCACCTCTCAAGCTTCTCGCCGGATGGCGCGCCGGCTCTGTCTTCCGGCGGCGTACCGGTGCCCGCCGATCCGCTTCCTGTCCGTGGCTCCGGGCTTGGCACCGTCTTCGTCTGCGCCGGTGGTTCGCCGCGCGACTGGCATTATCCGGCGGTATTCGCCTGTCTCAGGCAATTGGCGCGCGAGGGTGTGCGTATTGGCGGCATTTCCGGTGGCCCTTATCTGCTGGCTGAAGCCGGGCTGCTTGCCGAGCGCGACTTCACCATCCATTGGGAGCATGCGCCGGCGCTGCTCGAAGCCTTTCCCGCGCTTTCGCCGCGCCAAGCCCGCTTCGTCGTTGATGGAAACCGCATCACCTGCGGCGGCGGCATCGCGCCGCTCGATATGATGCATGTGTTGATTTCCGAGCGCATGGGCCCGGATTTCGCCCGTCGCGTCAGCGACTGGTACTTGCACACGGAGGTCGGCGAACCGACGGCGCCGCAGCGCGGCTCGCTTGCCGAGCGCTACGGGGTGCATCACCCTGGCCTCCTCAGCGTGCTGGAGAAGATGGAGGAGACGATCGAGACACCGCTCGGCCGCACCGCCATGGCCCGGATCGCCGGCGTCACGCCGCGCCATCTCGACCGGCTGTTTGCGGCTCATCTCGGCTCCACTTTCCTCGATCAATATCGCCGAATCAGGCTCCAGCATGCCCGGCGTCTCCTGGAGCAGAGCCCGCTTTCGATCTCTGAAATCGCCATCGCCACCGGTTTTTCCAGCGGCGCGCATTTCTCCCGGGTCTATCGCAGCGCCTATGGCGCGGCACCCAGCAATATTCGTAAGCCCTGACTTTCTTCATGGTTGAGGAAATTTCACTGCGACGATAGGGTGACTGCGATGACGCGTTGCAGCAAAGGATCGTGAATGAAGACGAAGCCGGAGAAGACCACGGACGAGGAGCATCCTCACGGCGCACGGCCGGCCTTGTTGCAGGACCCGCACGCGGTTCGCGAGCCGAAGGAAAACAATCTGGAGATGGCGATCGGCCATGAGGTGCGCGCCTATCGCAAGAAGCTCGGCATCACCGTGACCGACCTTGCGGCATCGACCGGGATTTCGCTCGGCATGCTGTCGAAGATTGAAAACGGCAATATCTCACCGTCGCTGACGACGCTGCAATCGCTCTCCCGCGCCCTCGGCGTGCCGCTGACGGCCTTCTTCCGCCGCTACGAGGAGCCGCGCAATGCCGTCTTCGTCAAGGCGGGACAAGGCATAGAGCTGGAACGACGCGGCACGCGCGCCGGTCATCAATATAATCTGCTCGGCCACATCGACAACAATTCGAGCGGCGTCATCGTCGAACCCTATCTCATCACGCTGACGACCGATTCCGACGTCTTCCCGACCTTCCAGCACGAGGGCATGGAGTTTCTCTATATGCTCGAAGGCGAGGTGGTCTATCGCCATGGCGACCAGCTTTTCCAGATGCAGCCGGGCGACAGCCTGTTCTTCGACGCCGACGCGCCGCATGGGCCGGAAGTGCTGGTGAAACTGCCCAGCCGATATCTCTCGATCATCAGCTATCCACAGCGCGGCAAGAGCGACTGACTTGCTTTAAAAGAAAATATTATTCTTGCCAGTTGAAATTTGAAATTGGACCTGCTAGTCATTTTGCAGACGCGAAATGGAGGGTCTGATCATGTGCGGAATTGTGGGTCTCTTCCTGAAGGATAAAAGCCTGGAGCCGGAACTCGGCTTGCTTCTCTCGTCCATGCTGGTGACGATGACGGACCGTGGCCCCGACAGCGCCGGCATCGCAATTTACGGCGGCGCGAACGGGAACAAAGCAAAAATCACAATCCAGTCGGCCCATCCGGCAAAGGACTTCGACGGCCTTGAGCAGGGCCTCCGGCGGGCACTCGACGCACCGGTGTCGATTGAGGTGAAGAGCACGCATGCCGTTGTTACGCTTGCGAAGGACAAGCTCGATGAGGGTCGCGCCGCGATCGCATCGCTGCGGCCGGATGTCCGGGTGATGAGCAGCGGCGACGCCATCGAGATCTACAAGGAAACCGGCCTGCCGAAGGACGTCGTCTCCCGTTTCGGCGTCGCCTCCATGTCCGGAACGCACGGCATCGGTCATACCCGCATGGCGACCGAATCCGCCGTCACGACGCTCGGCGCCCATCCTTTTTCGACGGGCTCGGATCAGTGCCTGGTCCATAACGGCTCGCTGTCGAACCACAACAACCTGCGCCGCGAACTCGTGCGCGAAGGCATGACCTTCGAGACCCAGAACGACACCGAGGTTGCCGCCGCCTATCTGACGGCCGAGATGGCCAAGGGCAAGGATCTGGGCGAGGCATTGACCGGCGCGCTGGACGATCTCGACGGTTTCTTCACCTTCGTCGTCGGCACCAAATCCGGCTTCGGCGTCGTTCGCGATCCCATCGCCTGCAAGCCGGCCGTCATGGCCGAGACCGATCGCTACGTCGCGTTCGGCTCTGAATATCGCGCGCTCGTCAACCTGCCCGGCATCGAGGATGCCCGCATCTGGGAGCCGGAGCCGGCCACCGTCTATTTCTGGGATCACGAAAAGGCTGCCTAGTCCAGGGTCGGCGCAATCGAGAGAGTTTTTTATGCCAGTTTTCGATCTTTCCGTCACACCGCTGCGTGACCTCAACAGCGCTCTCCACGGCCTTGCGGCAGGCGCCAACGATACTGCCTTCGAGGTTGTCAATCCGCGTGGCCATCATGCTGTTGCCGTCGGTATCGACGCTCCCGTGACCGTCGATGTCAAAGGATCTGTCGGCTATTATTGTGCTGGCATGAACGATGGCGGCAACGTCACCGTACACGGCTCGGCCGGCCCGGGCGTTGCCGAGAACATGATGTCGGGCACCGTTGTCATCGAAGGCGATGCGAGCCAGTATGCGGGGGCGACCGGTCAGGGCGGCCTGCTGGTCATCAAGGGCAACGCGGCGTCCCGTTGCGGCATCTCGATGAAGGGTATCGATATCGTCGTGCACGGCAATATCGGCCATATGTCTGCCTTCATGGGACAGTCCGGCCATCTGGTCGTGCTCGGCGATGCCGGTGATGCGCTGGGCGACAGCCTTTATGAAGCCAAGCTTTTCGTGCGTGGCTCGGTCAAGAGCCTCGGCTCGGACTGCATCGAAAAGGAGATGCGCCCCGAGCATCTCGCAAAGCTTTCCGAGCTTCTCGATAAGGCCGGCGTCAGCGGCGTCAAGCCGGAAGAGTTCAAGCGCTACGGATCGGCGCGCAAGCTCTACAATTTCAACATCGACAATGCCGACGCGTACTGAGGCGAAAGGAATATCATGAGCTATCACAATCCTCTGACGCCGCCGCGCAAGTCCGCCACCTTCGACGACCATACGCTGGCCGAGATCCGCCGCGCGGCGGCAACCGGCATCTACGATATTCGCGGCGCCGGCACGAAGCGCAAGGTCCCGCATTTCGACGATCTTCTTTTCCTCGGTGCATCGATCTCGCGCTATCCGCTCGAAGGTTATCGCGAGAAGTGCGACACGACGGTGGTTCTCGGCAGCCGCTTTGCCAAGAAGCCCATTACGCTGAAGACCCCGATTACCATTGCCGGCATGAGCTTCGGCGCTCTCTCTGGCAATGCCAAGGAAGCGCTTGGTCGCGGCGCCACGCTTGCGGGCACATCGACCACGACCGGCGACGGTGGAATGACCAATGAAGAACGCGGCCATTCGCAGACCCTCGTCTATCAGTATCTTCCGTCGCGCTACGGCATGAACCCGAAAGACCTGCGTCGTGCGGATGCAATCGAAGTGGTGGTCGGCCAGGGCGCAAAGCCCGGCGGCGGCGGCATGCTGCTCGGCCAGAAGATTTCCGATCGCGTCGCCCATATGCGCAATCTGCCGAAGGGCATCGACCAGCGCTCGGCCTGCCGTCACCCGGACTGGACCGGCCCCGACGATCTTGAGATCAAGATCATGGAACTGCGCGAAATCACCGATTGGGAAAAGCCGATTTACGTCAAGGTTGGCGGCGCGCGTCCCTATTACGACACGGCTTTGGCGGTGAAGGCCGGTGCCGATGTCGTTGTTCTCGACGGCATGCAGGGCGGTACGGCGGCGACCCAGGACGTCTTCATCGAAAACGTTGGCATGCCGACGCTCGCCTGCATTCGCCCGGCCGTTCAGGCGCTTCAGGATCTCGGCATGCACCGCAAGGTGCAACTGATTATCTCCGGCGGCATTCGTTCCGGTGCTGATGTGGCAAAGGCGCTTGCGCTTGGTGCCGATGCCGTCGCCATCGGTACGGCGGCGCTGGTCGCCATCGGCGACAATGATCCGCGCTGGGAAGAGGAGTACCAGAAGCTCGGAACCACCGCCGGCGCCTATGACGACTGGCACGAAGGCAAGGATCCGGCTGGCATCACCACGCAGGATCCGGAACTCGCCGCGCGGCTCGATCCGGTTGCTGCTGGCCGTCGTCTTGCCAATTATCTGAAGGTCATGACGCTCGAGGCACAGACGATTGCGCGTGCCTGCGGCAAGAACCACCTTCATAATCTGGAGCCGGAAGACCTGTGCGCGCTGACCATGGAAGCTGCCGCCATGGCGCAGATCCCGCTTGCCGGCACGAGCTGGTATCCGGGCAAAGGGGGCTACTAAATTTTCACCGCCGGGTTAGAGAGCCCGGCGGTATTCTATCAAAATCGAAGTGTCTCTAAGAAATCCAAAGGGGAACGAGAATGACACTGGACCTTGCTGCTTTTGCCAAAGACAAAGGCATCAAATACTTCATGATCAGCTATACCGATCTGTTTTCCGGCCAGCGCGCCAAGTTGGTGCCGGCGCAGGCGATTGCCGCGATGCAGGAAGAGGGCGCCGGCTTCGCCGGTTTCGCCACCTGGCTCGACATGACGCCCGCCCATCCGGACCTGTTTGCCGTGCCGGATGCATCCTCCGTCATCCAGCTCCCCTGGAAGAAAGAGGTTGCCTGGGTTGCCGCCGATTTGTGGATGGATGGCGAGCTCGTCGCCCAGGCGCCGCGCAACGTGCTGAAAAAGCTTGTGAAGTCGGCCGAAGCCGAGGGTATGCGGGTCAAGACCGGTGTCGAAGCCGAATTCTTCCTGATCACCGCTGACGGTTCGAAGATTTCGGACGAATACGACACCGCCGAAAAGCCCTGCTACGACCAGCAGGCGGTGATGCGTCGTTATGACGTGATCGCCGAGATCTGCGACTACATGCTGGAACTTGGCTGGGGCGCCTATCAGAACGACCACGAGGACGCCAACGGCCAGTTCGAGATGAACTGGGAGTTCGACGACGCGCTGAAGACGGCCGACAAGCACTCCTTCTTCAAATTCATGGTCAAGTCGATAGCCGAAAAGCACGGGCTGCGCGCCACCTTCATGCCGAAGCCTTTCAAGGGCCTGACCGGCAATGGTTGCCATTGCCATATCTCCGTGTGGAGCAATGACGGCAAGACCAATGTCTTTGCCGACAGGGAAGCGGAATTCGGTCTTTCGGCGCAGGGCAAGCAGTTCCTCGGCGGCATCATGAAGCATGCCTCGTCGTTGGCTGCGATCACCAATCCGACGGTCAATTCCTACAAGCGCATCAACGCACCGCGCACCACTTCGGGCGCTACCTGGTCACCGAATACGGTGACCTGGACCGGCAACAACCGCACCCATATGGTGCGCGTGCCCGGCCCCGGCCGCTTCGAACTGCGCCTGCCGGACGGTGCCGTCAATCCCTATCTGCTCCAGGCGATCATCATCGCCGCCGGCCTCGATGGCATTCGCAACAAGGCCGATCCCGGCCCGCATCACGACATCGACATGTATGCCGAAGGGCATCTGGTGAAGGATGCGCCGCGCCTGCCGCTCAACCTGCTCGATGCGCTCAGAGCCTATGACGAGGACGAGGGCCTGAAGGAAGCGATCGGCTCGGAATTCTCCGCCGCTTACCTGAAGCTCAAGCATCAGGAGTGGAATTCCTACTGCTCGCACTTCACGCAGTGGGAACGCGACAGCACGCTCGATATCTGAGCGCAGCAAGGCATTCCATAGGATAAGCGCATGGGCCGGAGCCTGAAACTTCGGCCTAACGTAGATATTCTGCCTAGGACGACGAAGGAAAATGAACATGGAGAAGTTCGTTCTAACGGTTTCCTGCCACTCGACGCGCGGGATTGTCGCAGCGATCGCCAACTATCTGGCGGATCAGGGCTGCAACATCGTCGACTCCAGCCAGTTCGACGATCTGGATACCGGCAAGTTCTTCATGCGGGTGAGCTTCATCTCCGAGCAGGGGGTCGGACAGGAGGCGCTGGTCGAGGGCTTCAAGCCGATCGCGGGCAAGTTCGAGATGGAAGTCGAGATCCACGACACCCAGAAGCGCATGAAGGTGCTGTTGATGGTGTCGCGCTTCGGTCATTGTTTAAACGACCTGCTCTACCGCTGGAAGATCGGCGCACTGCCGATCGACATCGTCGGCGTCGTCTCCAATCATTTCGAATACCAGAAGGTGGTGGTCAACCACGATATCCCCTTCCACCATATTCCGGTGACCAAGGCCAACAAGCCACAGGCGGAAGCCAGGATCATGGAGGTGGTCGAGCAGACCGGCACGGAGCTGATCGTGCTCGCCCGCTACATGCAGATCCTGTCCGATTCGATGTGCCAAAAGATGTCGGGCCGGATCATCAATATCCACCATTCCTTCCTGCCGAGCTTCAAGGGAGCAAACCCCTACAAGCAGGCCTATGAGCGCGGTGTAAAACTGATCGGGGCGACGGCGCACTACGTCACCGCCGATCTGGACGAGGGGCCGATCATCGAGCAGGACACGGCGCGGATCACGCATGCGCAGTCGGCGGACGATTACGTCTCGATCGGCCGGGATGTGGAGAGCCAGGTGCTGGCGCGCGCCATCCATGCCCATATCCACTACCGCACCTTCCTCAACGGCAACCGCACCATCGTCTTCCCGGCAAGCCCGGGAAGCTATGCTTCCGAGAGGATGGGGTAGGCCATGACTGCGATGACTGCGGCAACCGTGATCGACGGCAAGCAGGTGGCGGCTTCGGTGATCGAGGCGGTGAAGACGGCAACGTCTGCGCTGGAAAGAGATACCGGAACGAAGGCCGGTCTTGCGGTGGTGATCGTCGGGGATGATCCGGCCAGCCACAGCTATGTGACTTCGAAGAGCAGGATGGCCAAGGAGTGCGGCTTCAAATCCATCCAGCACACGCTGCCGGCCGAGACGACGCAAGAGGAATTGGCAAAGCTGGTGCAGTCGCTGAACGAAGACCCATCCATCCATGGCATCCTGGTGCAGCTGCCGCTGCCGAAGCATCTGAACTCGGAGCCGATCATCCAGTCGATCCGGCCTGAGAAGGATGTCGACGGACTGCATGTGGTCAATGCCGGCAAGCTTGCCACCGGCGATCTGGCAACCGGTCTGATCTCCTGCACCCCGGCCGGTGCCATGCTTTTGGTGCGCCGCATCCACGGCGAGGACCTGTCGGGTCTGAATGCCGTGGTCATCGGCCGCTCCAACCTGTTCGGCAAGCCGATGGCGCAGCTTCTCCTCAACGCCAATGCGACGGTAACCACGGCACACTCCCGCACCAAGGATCTGCCGACCGTTGCCCGCACGGCGGATATTCTGGTGGCGGCTGTCGGCCAGCCGCAGATGGTGAAGGCCGACTGGATCAAGCCGGGCGCCACCGTCATCGATGTCGGCGTCAATCGGATTGCCGCTCCTGAGCGCGGCGAGGGCAAGACGCGGCTGGTTGGCGATGTCGCCTTTGCCGAAGCCTCCGACGTAGCCGCCGTGATCACACCGGTTCCCGGTGGTGTCGGGCCGATGACCATCGCCATGCTGATGGCCAATACCGTCATTGCCGCGTATCGGGCAGCCGGCAAGAGCGCGCCAAAGTTCTGACT
>NZ_BAYX01000005.1 GCF_000696095.1 Rhizobium rhizogenes NBRC 13257
ATCGCTCGCCAAATGGAAAGAGAGAACGGAGTATCTCCGGACTACTTTCTGAAATGTGGAGCTCTGGCACCTTAAGGGGTGTATCGGATGCCGGTGACCCCCCGTCATGGGCTGCGTCGTCCCCGATTCGGCATCGGAACAATTTCCGATCAAATGGGGCGGCGCAGTGACCATCTTTTCCGATTCCCTGGGCGGCATGCCGGCCGGAGGACTGTCGCACCCGGTTCGGACAGGGCCAATTCCCGTTGATTATTGGTAGTGCCGGCGCCGAGGGTGATGCAGATAGTTGCATTTTGGCAACGGCGGCGCAGGTAGATGTCAAAGCACGCTTCATATAATTGACAAACATACGGTCCGTTTGTAAGTCATGGTTAGGACATAATTTGTCTTGCGGTCGAACATTCGGCCGGATCGGTAGGGGCATTTCAAGGCTGTTGCCACGAGGGGAATGGGGAAGGTCCGACGGGCCTGACTCCGGCACTGGGGAGCGTATCGCGGACTTACTTGATCGCATTTATACGGCGTCGCTTCTCGTAAGCGGCGAATGTAGCTCCATGCTCGCGGAAGCGTCTGAAATGCATAATACAACCAGGAGTTCACTATGAATTTGAAAAGTCTTCTGATCAGCTCTGCTGCTTCGCTTGCTGCAGTTTCAGGGGCTCATGCGGCCGATGCTATCGTTGCTGCTGAACCGGAACCGCTTGAATATGTTCGCATTTGCGACGCATACGGCGCCGGCTACTTCTTCATTCCGGGCACGGAAACCTGCCTCAAGATCGGCGGCATGGTTCGTACCGAAGGCAAGTGGTACGATGCGTACAGCCCGACCAACCGCACCGGCACGCTCTGGCACACCCGTGCGGAATTGAGCCTCGATACAGCTACCGACACTGAATACGGTCCGCTGAAGACCAATTCTGTCTTCCGTTGGGACTGGGAAGAAGGCAATTCGACCAGCACGAAGCTGCTGTTCGCCAATATCAGCCTCGGCGGCTTCACCGTTGGTAAGCTCGACTCGCAGTACAACCTCTTTGTGGGTTACGCTGGCGACGTCATCAACGACGACGTGATCTATGACGGCCCGTACGAACTCAACCAGTTGACCTACAACTACGATGCCGGCAACGGCTTCACGGCTGTGATCTCGCTGGAAGACAGCAACTCCAGCGGCTCGGATGCCTCTTATGGATCGAGCTGGTGGGCCGACGACAAGGCGAACCATTACGCGCCTGACGCTGTTGCCGGTATTGGCTACAAGACCGGTGCATGGGCCTTCAAGGTCGTCGGTGGTTATGACTCCATCGTCGAAGAAGGTGCTGTCAAGGCTCGTGTCGATGCCGACTTCGGCGCGTTCTCGGCCTTCTTGATGGGTGGCTACAACACCGACGGCAACAAGCTGAACAAGTATGCCGGCACGAACCTCGATCGTTCTGCTTGCCCCGTTAATGATGAGTCGAAGTGCGGTTGGGGCGACTGGGCAGTTTGGGGCGGCGTTGGCGTTCCGATCAACGAAAAGCTGAAGTGGAACCTGCAGCTCGCCTACACCGACTCGAAGATCTTTGCCGCGACCACGAACGTCAAGTTCAACCCGGTCAAGAACCTGCTGATCGAACCGGAAGTTTCCTACACGAACTTCGATTCCGTCAATGCAGATCAGTGGGCTGGTATCCTGCGCTTCCAGCGCAGCTTCTAATCCAAAGTTATCCGGACTCGTACCGGATAAGAGAAGCCTGTCGTTTCCAATCCGCCAGGCTTCTCACATTGATCGGTTGACCTCCGATCAAAGAAGGAAGGATCCGGTTTTCCCTACCGGATCCTTCTCAATTAAGCACTTGCAGCCGGGCTAGCCTGGATTTCGATCAGCTCAATTCGATCTCAAGTCGTTGCCGCCATGTTCTGCACTTCATGTTTCGGAAACCAGGCGGTGAGGATCATGTTGATGAGGGCTTGCCCACAAGGCGCCAAGTCAAAGTCGCCCTTGTCGAGAGCCCATTCGTAGACCAGTCCGCCAATTGCCGCAGTCAACGTGGAAGCAGCGGTCTCCGGCGTCCATGGACAGGGCAAGGCGTTAGCCGTGCTCATGGAACAGAAGATCCTCGCAAAGTGTTCCTGCATTTCATGCCGAAAAGACGTGCCGCTGTCACAGTCAGCGAACGACATGTCGAGATACATGATGACTTTCAGCATCCCGCGTTTGCGTGGATCCTGTTGAAGCTCTGCGAAGATCGCCGAAATTGTATCGACGACCAGTTCGAGCGGATTGGGGGGGTGCTCTTCGGATACCCGCTCCGCTAGATCCCGAAACGGCTGCCGTGCCTCATCGCGGATCGCAAGCAAAAGGCCCTGCTTGTTTCTGAAATGCCAGTGAACTGCTCCGCGTGTGACGCCAGCGGCGACGGCTATTTCTTCCAGCGTGACATTTTCATATCCGTTGTCGAGAAACAACGTTTCCGCCGAATGCAATATTACACGTCGCGTTTCCGCCGCCTCCTCCTTTGTGCGCCTCATCTAATTCTCCACTAAAACTAACGTCCAAGCGCCCCCCTGACCGAAGCCCCACATTATAGTCATAGCGTCGATTATTTTATTGACAATATTGCTTATGTCGTACCACCGGCCGACTGTCGCATGCCGCGCACATTTTTTGGGTTGCAAGCCGGCGGAGTCTCGTATCTTGCCCAACGACAGACGTTTTCAAGCTCCTGCAAGACCAATCCCGCCATCTTGGCCCGTTCCGCCGGTGCATGTGATAGTAGCGGCGCGGCCACCGCTGAGATTCGCGTCTATGCGACTTCGACATCTGCCCGCTTTTATGCCGGCCTTGTTCACGACGGATGGGAATCATGGGGAAGTCGCCCGAACAAACACGAGCGGGACCCTAGAGCTGCCAATAGAGCCGCATCGGATTGTCGACGAGCAGCTTGCGCTGCAGCGTCTCGGTCGGCGCGATGCGGGGGATGAAGTCGACCAATGCTCCGTCATCGGGCATGTGATTCTTCATATTGGGATGCGGCCAGTCCGTCCCCCACAGCACGCGGTCTGGGAAGCGCTCGACCAGAGTGCGCGCGAAAGGGACGACATCGTCATAGTCCGGCGGGCCGCTCTTGGAGAGACGCTCGGGGCAGCTGACCTTGGACCAGATGTTGTCGCGCTCCATCAGAGCCACGAAGCGACCGAATTCCGGACCATCGACTGGTTTCGTAACGTCGGGCCGGCCCATATGATCGACGACGACCGTGGTGGGCAGGCTGGTGAAGAAATCCCAGCGCTCTTCAAGATCTGCCGCCTCGAAATAGATGACGATGTGCCAGCCGAGCGGCGCGATACGCTCGATGATGCCGCGATAATAGGCGTCCGGCTTCGGATCCACGAGCCGGCGAACGAAGTTGAAGCGCACACCACGCACGCCGGCCGCATCCATCTCGGCAAGTGCCTCCTCGGTCACGTCGGGGCGAACCGTCGCAACGCCACGAGCTCGTCCATTGGCGGTGCGAAGCGCGTCGACCAGCGCACGGTTGTCGGCACCATGGCACGTCGCCTGCACGATCACATTGCGCTCGAAGCCGAGGAAATCCCTGAGCGTGAACAGCTTGTCCTTGCCGGCATCGCAGGGGGTGTATTTGCGTTCCGGTGCATAGGGGAAGACATCGCCAGGCCCGAAGACGTGGCAATGCGCGTCCACCGCACCCGCCGGCAGTTGGAAGGCCGGCCTGGAAGGCGTGGGATCGAAGCTGAGCCAGTCGGCGTCCATCGTGAAGGCACTCATAGGCTGCGCACCTCAGCTTGGGCGTCGGCATCCATGATATTGTTTTCCGCGCTCCTCGCGTCGAAAGGTGCGGCGGCGGCGTGATGGTCGTGACAATCGATGATCATGCGCGAGATGTTCCTGTCGCGTGGAGAATGGTGTCGAGACTTCGGGAAGAGATGCGATATCGAGGGCGCGGACGATGTTCGGCCGGGAGTTCCCCAACCTGTTTCGCGGCTTCGCCGAATCTGACAAGAGCTATCGTCATCGTCTCTCCCGCGCCGTTTTTACCCATAATGCCAGCGTATGGGCGTATCGGAAGCGGTCAGGGGCTATTCAAATTCCTGAAGATCGCTTTGCGCCGGCGATGGTCAATTCGCTTAGCAGATCAGCCTGTGCAGCCGTCGGCAGCCAGTCGGCGCGGGTGGTTACGCCGATCTGGCGGCGGGAGCCTTGAACGGGGCCTCCGATCGGCGCGAGCAGTCCCGATGCCTGCTCGATCCGGAACTGGTCGGTGGACATCAGGGCAAGCCAGTCTCCATCCAGCAGGAGCCAGCGCGCCATCAGGATGGAGCTGCATTCGATCCGCCTTGCCGGCAGCGCGGGGTCGATGAACAGTGCCTCCCACCGCGCGCGCATGGGCGAGCCCTGTGCGCCGATCACCCAGGGATAATTCGCCAGATCTGCGGGATCGGGATCGCTGGAGCCAGCAAGCGGGTGGCGAGATCGCGCGACGATGAACAGGTCGTCCTCAAACAGCGGCCGCTGGAGGATATCGCGCGTCGGCGCGGGATCGCGAAGTGCGCCGACCACCATGTCGATTTCTCCATTGCGCAGCGCCGCCAGCAGATCGGAATAAGGTCCTTCGATGATCGTGATGGCAGTGTAGGGATGATTGCGTGTGAAACCGGCGAGCGCCTCAGGCAGCAATCCAGCCCGCGGGAGGGGCAGGGCGCCGATCCTGATGGTACCAGCACCCGCCTGTTCCAGCGCGGCCAACTCGTCGAAACCAGCCTGGAGCTCAGCTGCCATCAACCGGATCGCCGAAACCAGCCGCATACCCGCCGGGGTCGGCCGCATGGACCGACCCGCCCGGAACACCAGGGGCAGGCCCAGGATTGCCTCCAGTTCCTTGACAGCCCGATGCACGGATGGCTGGGAGAGGCCAATTTCACGGGCAGCCAGAGAATAACTGCCGGCCTTCTCGACCGCAGCAAGTGCATGAAACTGCCCCATGGACACCAGGCGCTCCAGATAGGCGATCGGCTTCAGCCGCGCCGAACGGCGCAGCCTGCGCCCACTGTCGATGATGCGCTCCAGCCCCCGTTCGACGCGGGCAAGGAAGAGATGGCCTGCCTGCGTGGGAGACGCGCCGCTCGGCTGGCGATCGAAGAGGCGATGGCCGAGCAGCGCTTCCAGTTTGGCCAGCGCCTGCGTCAATGCCGGTTGAGAGAGGTTCACGGCAGCGGAAGCGCCGCTGATGCTCCCTTGGCGCAGCACCGCCAATGCCGCATCGAGGTGGCGCAAACTCAAATCGAAGGTGGAAACCATGTGAGCATCTATAGCAGCAGCTTATATCCAGGACAAGATTCCGTGTGGCGTCCCGGGGCAATGGCAGGCAGCTATAGGAGGATTGATCGCTGAAGGTTTCTCCGGCGGCGGTGAGGATTTTGCGAATATCCGCTCGGGGCGAGGCGACGGGAGCGGAGGATGGTGCGAATGGCGGGCTGTTCGATCACCGGTGCCTTCGCTCGAGGAAACATGAAATGGGGGAGGAGAGATGATGGACGGTCTCGTAAGCGAGAAGCAGAGTGACGTGAAGACGCCGCCTTTGACGCCCAAGTCGAGGCGTTTCGGTATTGCGGGCCAGCTTTGGTTCCAGGTGCTGATCGGCACGGCGGCGGGCGTGATTGTCGGCCATTTCTGGCCGGAATTCGGAGCCTCGATGAAGCCGTTCGGCGATGCCTTCATCTCGCTCATCCGCATCATGATCGGGCCGGTGATCTTCTGCACGGTGGTGCATGGCATTGCCAGCATGACGGACATGAAGCGCGTCGGCCGGCTCGCGTTGAAATCGATCATTTATTTCGAGGCAATCACCATTTTTGCCCTCGTCTTTGCACTCGTGGCGGCCGATCTGTGGCGGCCGGGCGCAGACATGAACATCGACCCGGCAATGCTCGATACCAAGGCGATCGCCAGCTACATCGCGACCGCCCATGAGCAAAGCATCTCCGGCTACCTGCTTCATATCATCCCCAAGACCTACGCCTCTGCCTTCACCGAGGGCGAAGTACTCCAGGTTCTGTTCGTCTCGGTGCTGTTTGGGATTGCGCTGGCTGCGATCGGCGAGCGTGGAAAGCCGGCTTTTGCACTGATCGAAAGCCTGTCGAGTGCCTTCTTCAAGATCGTTGGCTACGTCATGTATTTTGCGCCGATCGGCGCCTTCGGTGCGATCGCTTTTACGGTCGGCCGATTCGGATCGGGGTCGTTGCTGGCGCTTGGCGAATTGATTGTCGAGTTCTTTATCGTCTGTGCGCTTTTCACGGCGATCGTGCTCGGGCTGGTCGCGCACTGGGTGGGCGTCAGCCTCTGGAAGCTGCTGGTCTATATGCGTGAGGAGATCGTGATCGTCGCCGCGACGACCTCCACCGAGACGGTGTTGCCGCGCGTCATACAGAAGATGCGGGACGTGGGCTGCGAGGAGAGCGTCGTCGGCTTCGTCGTGCCCGCCGGTTACTCTTTTAATCTCGACGGTACCTGCCTTTACCTGACGACGGTGGTGGTGTTTCTGGCCCAGGCAACGAACACGCATCTGACCCTTTGGCACGAGCTTGGTCTGATCGCGGTGCTGTTGCTGACGTCCAAGGGTGCGGCCGGCGTGGCGGGTGCCGCGTTCGTCGTGCTGGCGGCGACGCTGAACACCACGGGCATCATCCCCGTCGCAAGCATCGCGCTTATCCTGGGCATTCACCGCATTCTGGCCGAGGGGCTGACCTTCGTGAACCTGATCGGCAATTGCCTGGCGACGATCGTCATTGCCAGATGGGAAGGGGCGATCGACGAAACTCGCCTCGCAGAGACGATAGGCACAGCATCCCAGCGGCGCCGACACCTCGCCACCGCGTAACCACGGACATATCGGATGGCTTACCTCCTGCAATCCGGACGCATTCCAAGAGCAAGCGAGTTTCTGAAAGACGCTGTCAGAGAAGGCGGTCGTCTTCAGTCGGTTGCCGTGCACGGGACCGTGCGCCGTCCGCGCCGGATTTCTTGGGCTCTTCGACTGCTGTTTCGTGGATTTTGTCGGGGCGCTTGTCCTCGACGTCCTTCGGCAAGGGCTTCGGGTCGGCCTTTTTCTCGAAACGGATCATTGTCGTTCTCCTGCGCTGACAGATTGAAAAAGCGCTCCCCACAAATGTGGGGGCGCTTCTGAAACGAAAGTCTTACATGGCGAGGGCGATAGCGCAGCCCTCGACATTGCGGCTCTCGGGTGTGGTCTCGCCGGGCATCATTGCCCAACCGCCGGTTTCGACGAACTGGCGCTTCTTGTAGCTATCGGGAATGGCCTTGAAATCGATGAGTTTCGAGGCCGCATCCGGTGCTGCGTTGAAGCGCTGAACGCATATGGCGGATGCCAGTTCCCCGCGCGCAACGACGCCGGCTGTCGCCGCTGCGGTGCGCGACGTGCCGCCCGTAACCCAGCCGCCCCAGCTGAAGCCGACGATCATGGTGGCGACCGCGGCGACGATGCAGGCCCATACGAGCAACGTTTTGGATGGCTGATAGCTTTCGAAACGCTGCGCGATCGATGCGCTTTGCACGGCCATGGCAATTTTCCTTGTCTAGGGTTGTTCAAGTTCCGCCGCCGACTAGGCTGGCCGAGCGGTGCAGGCGCTGGTGTCAGTATCCCATGCCACCCATGTCGCCATTTCCGGCCGTCTGGGCGGATTCTCTTGCCGGAATGTCCGCGATCATCGCCTCGGCTGTGATCAGAAGTGCTGCGATCGAGCCCGCGTCCTGCAGAGCGGTCCGCACGACCTTGGCGGGATCGACGATACCGGCCTTGACCATGTCGACATAGGTTTCCGTCTGTGCGTCGAAACCCTGATTGTGATCGGTGCTGTCGATGAGCTTTCCGACAACGATCGAGCCCTCGACGCCGGCATTGTCGGCGATCTGCCGGATCGGAGCTTCAAGCGCGCGCAACACGATCGAGATGCCGGCCGTCATGTCGGCATTTTCGCCCGTCAGACCTGTCAGAGCCGACTTTGCGCGCAGCAGTGCCACGCCGCCGCCGGGCACGATGCCTTCTTCGACCGCCGCACGGGTGGCGTTCAGAGCATCATCGATGCGGTCCTTCTTTTCCTTGACTTCGATCTCGGTCACGCCGCCGACACGGATCACCGCGACGCCACCGGCAAGCTTTGCCAGCCGCTCCTGCAGCTTTTCCTTGTCGTAGTCGCTGGTCGTATCCTCGATCTGCGCCTTGATCTGCTGGACGCGCGCCTGGATAGCTACCTTCTCACCGGAACCGTCGATGATGGTGGTCGTGTCCTTCTCGATCAGCACGCGCTTGGCGCGTCCCAGCATGTCGATGGTGATATTCTCGAGCTTGATGCCAAGATCTTCGGAGATCACCTGACCGGCGGTGAGGACGGCAATATCCTCCAGCATCGCCTTGCGGCGATCACCGAAGCCCGGAGCCTTGACGGCCGCGACCTTCAGGCCGCCACGCAGCTTGTTGACGACCAATGTCGCCAGCGCTTCGCCTTCCACATCTTCCGAGATGATCAACAGCGGCTGGCCGCTCTGCACCACGGCTTCAAGGATCGGCAGCATCGCCTGCAGATTGCCGAGCTTCTTCTCATGAAGGAGAATGTAGGGATCCTCAAGCTCGACGCGCATCTTCTCGGCATTGGTGACGAAATAGGGCGACAGGTAACCGCGATCGAACTGCATGCCCTCGACGACGTCGAGTTCCGTGTCGGCGGTTCTCGCCTCCTCGACCGTGATGACGCCCTCGTTGCCGACCTTGTCCATTGCCTTGGCGATCATCTCGCCGACGCTCGCGTCGCCATTGGCGGCGATGGTGCCGACCTGGGCGATCTCGCCGGAGGACTGGACCTTCTTGGCGCGCGCCTGGATTTCCTTGACGACGGCGGCAACGGCAATGTCGATGCCGCGCTTGAGGTCCATCGGGTTCATGCCGACGGCAACGAGCTTGATGCCCTCGCGCAGGATGGAGGCGGCGAGCACCGTCGCAGTCGTCGTGCCGTCGCCGGCGAGGTCATTGGTCTTCGAGGCCACTTCGCGCACCATTTGCGCGCCCATGTTCTCGAACTTGTCTTCCAGCTCGATTTCCTTGGCGACGGTGACGCCGTCCTTGGTGATGCGCGGCGCACCATAGGCGCTGGCGATTACGACATTGCGGCCCTTGGGGCCAAGCGTCACCTTGACGGCATTGTTGAGCAGCTCGACGCCGCGGAGCATGCGATCGCGCGCATCGGCGGAGAATCTGATTTGTTTGGCGGTCATGGCGTTTATCCAGTTCAGTCTTGAAATTGTAGGGTCGGAGATCGGCCGTCAGGCGACTTTTTGGGCGGCCGCATCGGTGTTTCCGACGATACCCATGATGTCGGCCTCCTTCATGATGAGGAGTTCCTCGCCATCGATCTTGATCTCGGTTCCGGACCATTTGCCGAACAGGATCGTGTCGCCGGTCTTGACGTCGAGTGGGATCAACGCGCCGCCTTCATTGCGGACGCCCGGACCAACGGCGATGACTTCGCCTTCCTGCGGCTTTTCCTTGGCGGTGTCTGGAATGATGATCCCGCCCTTGGATTTGAGATCGCCTTCCGCGCGCCGAATGACGACGCGATCGTGGAGTGGACGGAATTTCATAGGGGTTCTTTCTGCAGCCGGTGCTTATGGCGGCTGATGTTCCTAAATAGCACTTGTGGCACTCGATAGATAGGAGTGCCAAGAAATATTGCGCACATGTGGAAATTATTATGAAATATAAATTTGATATTCTGCTCCCGATTATAACCTACATTAGATGATTGGCGCCAATTATATGGATATTAATTCAGTATTTTATTTTGAGATTTTTGAATTTTATTGATGAATATTCGCAATGAAATCTGAATTATCCTTGATTGAGCCCCAATGAAGTCGTATGTGTAGGGTTCAATTATTTGAGCTTTTCCGGCTTTCGCGGTGTCTGAGACTTAACGACCCGCCTGCGTCACCGAGTTCTCGATAGCGAACGCATAGCGCCGTTCCAGCGCCCGTCGCACTGTCCGAACCTTCGATGATCCCTCGCACGGACCTTGGATGTACCGGCCGAGTCCGGATCGTTCCAGTTCCGATGAGAATAGTGCAGGGAGATGCATCGGCGTCTTCCAGCGGAGAGCCGCGCCATGACCAACCGCACCACGCAAACCGTCGTTAGCTTTTCGTTCCCATTCCTGTTGCCTGGGTTCGACGCGCCGCAACCGGCCGGCGAATACCGCGTCGATCACGACGAGGAAGTCATCGAGGGAATCTCGTGGCTTGCCTGGCGAGGCGTCGGCACCTTCATTCATCTGCCGGCAATGGCCACGCAGGGAGCAAAGCACCAAATGGTATCGATCAATCCAGCGGATCTCGAAATCGCACTCGAAAAGGACCATAAATAATCATGACCGATACAAAAAGCGGTGCCCATCCGATCCGACGCGATCCCGCCATGCATCTTTTTGCCGTGGGACAGGCCGTCTGGATAAGAAAGGCCCCCGGCATGGCCGCGCCCAAATTCAGAAGCACCTACCGTATCACCGGTACGCTGCCGCCGAGAGGCAATGTGCTGCAATACCGCATCCGCAATGAGGACGAGCCTCATGAACGGGTAATGATGGAGGACCAGCTGGAATCGGCGCGCGCTTCATCCGGTGGCAGAGAGACCCTCATGGAGAAGACTTTCGGTCATGCTCAGGGAGCGAAACCATGGCTCTCGTGAAACGAGAAAGCCAAACACGAAAAGTGCCGCCGAAATCTGAACGTCCACATGCTTGTTAGCCTTGCTGCACAGGAGCCCTCTTTATGCTGATCCGCTACGGTTACGAAATGACCCTGACCTGCCAGCAGCCGACGGCCCTGGTTTGCCTGCTGTCGGTCCACGACGATCGCGCTGCGGATATCAGAGCGCCGGAAACTGTATTTACCACCCCCGACGTCCCGACATCGACGTACCATGATCTCTTTGGCAACCGGTGCCTCCGGCTTGTCGCACCGGTGGGTGACCTGACGATCTGGGGCGACGCCACGATCGAGGATGACGGCAAGACGGACAGGATACTGCCCGATGCTCGGGAGGTCCCGGTTTCCGATTTACCGGATGATTGTCTCGTCTATCTCATGGGCAGCCGCTATTGCGAAACCGATCGGCTGAGCCAATTTGCCTGGGATACGTTTGGCGCGACACCGCCCGGCTGGGCGCGCGTGCAGGCCATTTGCGATTTCGTTCACGGCCACATCCGCTTTGACTATATGCAGGCGCGATCGACGCGGACGGCATTCGAGGCGTTCCACGAGCGTGTCGGCGTTTGCCGTGACTACGCACATCTGGCCGTCACGCTCTGCCGCTGCCTCAACATTCCCACCCGATATGTCAACGGCCATCTCGGTGACATCGGCGTTCCCGTCGTCGATCCGATGGATTTCAGTGCCTGGATGGAAGTCTTTCTCGATGGAACATGGCATACGTTCGATCCGCGCAACAACAAGCCGCGGATCGGCCGTATCGTCGTGGCGCGGGGCCGCGATGCCGCCGATATCCCGCTCATCAATTCCTTCGGACCGCATGTGCTGAAGGCATTCCGGGTCTGGACCTACGAAGTGGAGAGCCTCAGCTCAGGAATGAGCGCACCCGCGTTCAATTCCGGGCAATGAGACGTCGCTCCCAATTCTGTTGCGTTTGCTTTCGACGGCTCTCCACAAGCGTGAGCCGGAAGAGAGTGCTCGTTGTAGTGGAATAGTGCAGCGATCCGATTCCATAAAAAGTCTACTCGGCATCGACAGGAACATCTTGCTTTCATCTTTGGTCTGACGACAAATAAGGGTGTCTCGGACGGCGCATGATGTTGGGATTCGAGGTGCTGGACTTGGAATTACGTGACGCCAATGGACTATAATCTGAAGAAAAGGGCGATCCGCCAACGGGCTTTACTGCGCCTCCTCGAAAAAACGGGCTATGCCTCGGTCGAGGAGTTGACGGCTGCACTTTCCGTCACGCCGCAGACGATCCGGCGCGACATTGCTGATCTGTCGGATAGTGGGAAGGTGCGCCGCTACCATGGCGGGGCCGCCCTTGCGAGTCCGATCGATCCTGGCACCTATCGTCAGCGGCGTGTCGACAAGGTTGACGTGAAGCGCCGGATTGCCCGCCGCGCGGCGGAGCTCGTGCCGAATGGCGCGACGCTTTTTCTCGACGCAGGCTCGACCTGCGAGGCGGTCGCGGAGGCGCTTGCCGAGCGTAAAGGATTGAAGGTTGTCACCTACAGTCTGCGCGCCGCGATGATCCTGATGGATCGAACGGATTTCACCATTGCCGTTCCGGGCGGTTTCGTCCGCCATGTGGATGGTAGCGTTATCGGCGATGCGATGGTCGAGTTCGTGCGGCGGTTCCGGTTCGATGTCGCGGTCATTGCCGTCAGCGGTATCGAAGAAGACGGCAGTATCGGGGACGACGATCAAAACGAAGTCGATATCGTGCGTGTCGCGATTGGCCAGGCTCGCTCCGTCATGCTCGTTGCCGATTCCAGCAAATTCCATCGAGCAGCACTCGTGTCGCTGGGATCGATCACGGAAGTTTCGGATTTTGTCACGGACTTGCCCCCGGACGGGGCTCTGGAGCGAGTGATCGGAGCTTCGGGCGTCCGGCTGCATATCGCCTGAAATCATTTGAACTGACTGAGCGAGCGGTTGATCCAGCGCGGAAAATCTCTGCGCCGGATTTTTTTGTTGTAAAACGAAAATTTTATGTTCTTAAATAAACAAAAAATAAAAACTACACATTTAGTGTGATAATGTTGGCAAGGAAGTGGACGGTGGGGCGTCTCTGGATAAGCGCGACGGCAATATTGCCCAGCGCTTTCATCTCATTCTAGTTCGGGAACACCGGAATGCAGCGCGAGAAACCTGGTTCGTCCTTAACCTTCAGGGGCAACGACGCGGATGAATTTTCTGAGATACTGAGCCGTTGCAAGGCTCCAGCAAGGGTCGAGGCCCTGCGCGATGCGGGATTTTCCGCCGAATATGATTTCGTTGCCGCCGAGGCACTTGGCGTTGGTCGCGCAGCATATCAGGGGGGGCTGAGGTTTCACCAGAAGGCTGAGGACAGCAAGTTTCTGATCTACGTCCCACTCTCGGGCGCGGCAATGATATCGTCGTCCAATCGGCACCATGTTTCCGAACCCGGCAAAGGCACGATCATCGATATGACCAGCCTGTCTGATGTCGTGATCGAGGGGGACCGCGAGCATCTTTCGCTGATTATCAATCAGAACGAGGTTGTCCGGCTACTGTCCGCCATGCTGGAGCAACCCATCTCTGGCTCGATCGATCTTGCGCCCGAATTCGACCTGCGCCTTGAGGCCGGACTGGCCTTTTCCCGCGTGACAACAATTCTGGCGACCGGATTGAATGACGACGCCTCCCTGCTGCAATCGCCGGCCGCCCTTTCCTGTCTGTCCACGGGATTGATCCACCTGCTGCTTGAAAACGTGCCGCATCGTTTTTCAGGCGCGTTGGCCCGGCAGCCGGCGTTGCCATCTCCCCGGCATATCCGACGTGCCATCGATTTCATGCAGGCCAATCTCTCGCAGCCGATCTCGATCGGCGACATAGCGCAGGCTTCCCAGGTTGGCATTCGATCGCTGCAGGAAGGCTTCAAGCGTTTCAAGGGGATGTCCCCCATGGCCTATCTGACCAATCTGCGCATGGAGGCTGCGCATCGGGATCTCATCATGGCAAATCCCGCGACATCCGTCGCTGCCATAGCGCAGAAGTGGGGTTTCACCCATCTGGGCCGCTTCTCGGGCGATTACAGGAAGAGTTATGGCTGTCTGCCGTCGCATACATTGCGATCCGGGCATTCAGTGGGCGCCGATGGCCGCTGAAACCGGCATGGATTATCGTCGCAGGGTCTGCGACGGCAATTGGCCGAATCGAAGCCTGTAGTCGACGGCAAAACGACCGAAATGGGTGAAGCCCCATTTCAGGGCGATTGCCGCGACAGTCAGTCCCGGCGTTGCTTCCTGAAGTTCCCTATGGGCGGCTTCCAGTCGAAGATGCTGGAGGTATGCCATGGGCGTCGTCATTTTGAAGTCCCGGAAACCCTTCTGAAGCGACCGCACACTGACGTTGCATACCGCCGCCATGTCGGCAATCGAGAGCGGCCGCATAAGGTTGGCCTGCATGAAGTCGATGGCACGCCTGACATGGCGTGGCGCCGGCGCCGGGGCTATCCTGGCAAGTGCCTCTGAAAAGCGATGCGGCACGGTCTCCAGAATGAGGTTGGTTATGGCGCCTGTCAGGTTTGACAATGCGAGAGGCGATTGGCGCAAGGCTGTATCCTGCGCCAACCCGCTAAAGGTTGCTTCAGCCAGATCCTGCAATATCCGCCCCGGACCGGCGGCCAGATCGATATCGGGATGGAAGTTAAGATTGCCGCCGACAGGTGTTTCCAGCAGTCCGCTGAGCCGGTTGATCATCTCATTTCGATCATGGATCACGATCAGATGCTGTCGCGGCCCCATGATGTGCATGTCGCCATACGGTATTCCATTGGTAATGAAGCCGCGCCCCGGCCTTGAGCCAAACGTCTCCTTGCTGGTGTTGAAACTTGCCTCTCCGCTCAAGGGAATGAACATCAGGAACTTGCCGCTATCTGTCTCACGCGTCAGTCGAAAATCGCCGTCATAGGTGCACAGGCCGAAAGAGATTGAACCGGCGGATGCGAATTCGCATCGGTAGGAGATGGTCTTCTTTGCGGTGGTTTTGACCCTTATCGTCGATGCCGGCGTTGAAAGCGCCTCTGATAATCCATCCGGATCTTTCCCGCTGTAGCGAAGGCTTCCTTCGGTCATCGCCGGTTTCAATGGTAACTTCATGCCTTGCCTCGTATGCCGGAGCGCCCATCAATGGCGATAGGGTTCATTGATGCCCCTCATGCCTAGGGTGCGCCCTGTAAACGCTGCGTAAATGGCGCCCGCGGACGCATATTCAATTGGAATATGGGTAAACGGATTGTTCGGCAGCCCAGTCTGGCATTTCGAAACAAGAATTCGATATCATCAACAAAGAATAATAAAGCAAATATTTGCGCGTTTTACGGATATAATCTTCGCTTTTTGGATTATATGTGTCTTATTGTTGTAGTTTTTAAACAAGAATCCAATTTTGGCACAGGCTTGGCGAAAAGATGCATCATTGATGCTCCATAATTTGCCATGGTTTTTAATTATCTATTATAATTAATGAATTGACACCATGATTTTGGCGAAATATTACCTGATGCAGCATTGATCAGCTCTTCCAGATGGAGAACGTGCATGGCGATTGAAGCGGTAACCTCAAGTCCGGCGACGGTTCCAGCCACGCCTGCGGATGCTCCCGGCTCCACGTCGTTAAGCACCAGCGACACGACGAAGAAGGTTGATCCCAATAGCGAGAAAGAGGTCCTGAATGCTGCGGTTGAAGCGTTTTTGCCGAGCATGGTTTCCAACACGCTGATGCTCAACAACACGCTTTTCAACTTTGCGAAGGACGCCATCGACGAGGGCGATCAGGAATAGTCCTCCGGCCTCGCTTTCACTGACCAAGCGGATCGTATTGCGTACAAGGAGTTTCCGATGAGTGGTGATGCCCTTCCCAGAGGTGCCTTGGTTCCTCCTGCCGATGCGATCGGATCCGGAGCGCCCTTGCAGACGGTGGAGACCGTTTCGCTCCGGATCGGAGCTGATCGGGAGAGCCTTCAAGTCGAACAGTCGGTCTCGCCTGGCATACAGTTGCGCAAGATCATGCCGGGCAGCGAGGCGGCCCCGGCATTCGATCCCACGCCGATCGAGACGAAGACTTCGAGTTTCCTCGATCGCATTACTTCTTTCATCATGCCGAAGGGTACGGTGCCCGAAACGCCGCTGGTGCGGTTCGTCGAGAAACCGGGTGAGGCCAATGGCCACCCGGCGAAGACGGAGAACCTGGAGAGCGCCATCGACAGGCTGGAAAAGTCTCAGCAATTCGCCACCGGCACGACGCTCATCTCCTCTCTCACGCAATCTGTCATGTCGTCCTCTAAGCGGCTGACGCAAGGCCAATGAGTGATTCGACCGTGGTGATGCCCTTTCCGCTCTCATCGTCATTCCTGCGCCGCGCGGCGGGAATCCTCTCCGTTCTCGTCTGTGCTGCCTTTCTGTCGGCCTGCAGTGAGGATGTCCTGACCGGCCTTGATCAGCGGGACGCGCGCGATGCGCAAGTGCTGCTGGAGCGTGCCGGCATCCGTGCTACGGTGACGGGCGAGAAGGGCGATGTTTTCAAGATCGCAGTTGATGAAACCGATCATGCGCGGGCAATCGAGCTGCTCTCCGACGCGGGTCTGCCGCGCCTGCCGCATCGCACGATGGCGGAGCTGTTTCCCGGCGACGGATTTCTGGTCACGCCGCTCGAGCAGAAGGCCAGGATGACCTATGCGGTCGAGCAGCAGCTTGGCGAGACGCTATCGGCATTGGATGGCGTCGCCTCCGCCCGGGTGCATATCGTGCTTCCGGAAGACAATGGGCGGGGTCTCATCAAGGAAAAGGCGCGTGCCTCGGCGCTGTTGCAATACCGACCCGGTGCCAATCTGGTTGATATTGAGATGAAGAGCCGGTCCTTGCTGCTCAACAGCGTTCGGGGTCTCGCCTACGAAGATGTATCGGTGGTGGTCAGCCCCTGGTCGGAGATCGGCTCCCTCGCTGGAGCCGCGCCGGCCGGTGCCGAACCCAAGGAGGCGGCCGCGCAGGTCGCGATCGCAACTGCGACGCACGGGCTGGCCTCCTTTCTGGATTATCGCACTCTTTCGATCGCAGGCTCAGCCTTGCTGGCGATTGCCGCCAGTCTCATTCTTCTCCTCCCGCGACGGAAGGAAAGCTGATGACGCGGGCGGGAAGCCATGGCGAACAGGCAGCGCTTAGGGATGTGGCGGTTCGCCGGGCAGCACTCGCAGGAGCTGGCTGTGGAGCAAGGTGGTTGAGCGAAATCG
The DNA here is from genome assembly GCF_000696095.1 of Rhizobium rhizogenes NBRC 13257. Lineage (GTDB taxonomy): Bacteria > Pseudomonadota > Alphaproteobacteria > Rhizobiales > Rhizobiaceae > Rhizobium > Rhizobium rhizogenes. The sequence goes on from NZ_BAYX01000005.1 coordinate 17,031, forward strand.
ATGCCGACCTTCTGCGCCGTCTGGATGCGACACCGAGGCTGCAGTCACGCCTGTTCCATGCACGCGCCGAGATCGGTGGCGATCCCGCCTGTCTGCCGGTGGAGGCCGGTCATCTGCTGACGCTTTTACCGCAAATGCAGCGGAAGGCGGCGCTGTCAGCAGGCCTGACCTATCACCTCGCCGCCGCCGGTCCTGTGCTGAGCAAGGACAAAGTGGCGGCGCTGACCGCCATCTTCGGTGACGATGTTCTGGCATTCGCCTTCGGCCACGCTCATCTGTCTGCGCCGGCGCCTGTCTTGCTCGGTTTCGAGGACGAGGAGGTCCGGCGGCTTGTCGAAGCGGATGGCTGGGCGATACTCGGTCTTTGGCTGGCCGACAGTGGGTTGGCGCCGATCTGGCTTGGTGATTGGGAAAGCAGGCGGGACGGCGGCTCGATATCGCTGATCCGCTCCGCCGCACTTGCCATCGGCAAGGCCGTTGCGATCGTTCAGTGGGAGAGCCGGCAGTGACACCAGCCCCCTTTAACCAACGGCGGATCATACCAGCGGCCGAGTTCGGGCAGATCCGCGATGCCGCGGATCTTGTCGCTGCCGCCCTTCAGTCCGCAGCGGACATGCATGTAAAGGCGGAAGACGAGCGGCAGGAAGCACGGAAATCCGGCTATCAGGACGGATTTGCAGACGGTTTGCGCAAGGCTTCCGAGGCTCTTGCCGAAGCCACCGGCAAGGCCGAGAGGGAGCTGGGTGACCTGGACCATTGGATCGGCCCGGTCGTGCTGAAGGCTGTAGCACAGATCGTCGGCTCCATGGACATGGATGATCGCATTCGCCGGATCATCGCCCGGGCAATTGCCGATACGGCCGCCACGCAGACGGTCAGTCTTTATGTGGCGCCGGAAGATGAGGCGCTGGTGCGCCGTGCCGCCGAAGGGTTGAACCATTCGTTCGATATCCTCGTCGACCCCCTGTTGTCCGGACAGGAGATGGTAATGGAGACATCGATGAGCCGAGCCCATATCGGCATGCGCGAACAGATCATCGCGCTCGTGGAGGCCGCAGGCCGTGGTTGAAGCGCTGGCGAGACTGGAAAAAGCGATCGACCAGACGCGAACGCGCCGCGCGAGCGGCAGGGTCACGAGCGTCTCCGGTCTGCTGGTGCGCGCGAATGTTCCAGCCGTGCGTATCGGCGAACTCTGCGAGCTGCGCGAGCCGGGAATGGATGAGGTCGGCTTTGCCGATGTCGTCGGCATCGAGGGGGAGACGGCGCTGTTGTCGCTGCATGGGGCGACCCGCGGCATATCGGTCCGCACCGAAGTCATCCCGACAGGGCGCGAGCCGGTGATCGCGGTCGGAGACTTCCTGCTCGGTGCCGTCATCGACGCGCATGGCAATATCATCCGCAAGGCCGAGGGAGAGGCGGGCCGGGCGGATGAAACCAGCCAGCCTCTCTATGCGTCGCCACCGGCTCCTCTTGCGCGCCGCCCGGTTGCGCGGCATCTGCCCGTCGGGATTCCGGCCATAGATGGGCTTTTGACCTGCGGCGAGGGCCAGCGGATCGGCATTTTCGGACCGCCTGGCGCCGGCAAATCGACGCTGGTTTCCGACATCGTCAAGAATGTCGACGCCGATGTCGTCGTCTGTGCGCTGGTCGGCGAGCGCGGCCGCGAAATCGGAGAGTTCGTCGAATTCGTCATGCCTGCCGGGGCGCGATCAAACGCCGTGCTGGTCACGGCGACGTCCGAGCGGCCGGCGCTTGAACGGTTCAAAGCCGTGCTGACCGCCACGGCAATTGCCGAGCATTTTCGGGGCCGGGGCAAGCGCGTCGTCCTCGTGGTCGATAGTGTCACACGTCTGGCGCGGGCACTGCGGGAGATCGGACTGGCGGCGGGCGAGCCACCGGTGCGGCGCGGTTTTCCGCCCTCGGTTTTCGCGCTCCTGCCGCAGATCTTCGAGCGCGCCGGCAATAGCGCTGAGGGTACGATGACGGCTTTTTACACCGTTCTGGTCGAGGGCGAGGAACGGACGGACCCTATCGCCGAAGAAACCCGCGCGCTTCTCGACGGCCATATCGTTCTTTCCGACAGGATCGCCCAGGCGGGGCAATTTCCGGCGATCGACATATTGGCAAGCAGAAGCCGAACGATGAATGCGGTGGTGACGGAAACGCACCGGCGAGCGTCTGATCGATTGCGCTCGATGCTGGCGCTTTACAAGGAAGTCGAGCTTCTCATTCGCGTCGGCGAATATCAGGAGGGGCGCGATGCTGCGATCGATGAAGCCGTGCGCAAGCGAACTCTGATCGGGAATTTTCTTTTCAACGGACATGCGAAAGCGCCGTCCTTCGAAGAAACCGTCGCCAGGCTGCAGGAGCTGGCCCGATGAACGCGGCCTTTGATCACCTCTCGCCCGCGGACCTATCTTCCGGACATATAATCCCGCAGGCGCGCGAACCGTGGCAAATCCCCTTCCGCGACAGCATGCTGGCGATCCGGCCGCTTGCTCCTGATATCGCGATGGACAGGATGGGCGATCCGGCGCGTCTCAGCTTGACCATTGCGGGAGAGCTGGTCGAACTCCTGGCGCCGGGCGCCACCCTCAAATTGCTTGTCGACCGGTTGGAGCCGCTGGCGCAATGGGACCGTCTTTCGCCACCTGCCTGTGTAGCCGTGCTGGAATATCTGCTGTCGGATGTTCTGGAGAGGGTCGAAACGCAGACCGGCAAGCAGATCGCCTTGGCGGAAGTCGGCCCTTCGGCACCCCAAGTACTACCTGGCAATTTCGGTTTTGAAGTCACATGGCAAGGGCGTTCCTTGCCGCTATGTGGCTATTTTCCCGAGCCGATGCTGATGGGTCTGAGGCGATGGGCCAATCGCCTTCCGCGCCGCCGCCTTGCCGCGCTGACGGCTGAGGTTGCCATCCGGCGCGGCTATGCGGTTATCTCCGCGCGCGAACTCAAGCAGCTTTCGGTCGGCGACGGGATCGTGATCGATCCTATGGCGGCCGAGACCGCAATAGCCGTCACCGGCGAGCATTTTCTGGCGGCCTGCACGCTGCCGAACGAGGGCGCGACGCTGTGCGGACCGTTGCTGACACGGCCAAATGGACCAATGAGGCACTTCATGAGCAATGAAACAATCGACCAGGATTTACAAGGGGCGCCGACGATCGCGTCTATCGGCGACATTCCCGTCAAGCTTGTCTTCGATATAGCCCGGATCGAGCTGCCGCTATCGGAACTGGAGAGCATTGCGGAAGGCCATGTCTTCCCGCTCGACCGTCCGAAACAGGACGCGGTGGAGATCGTCACCCAGGGACGGATCATCGGCCGCGGCGAGATCGTCACACTCGACGGCCTCACGGCCGTCCGCGTCACCGCGTTGCACGTCTGATGGAAACCGCCTTTCCCTTGACCCAGGGGCTGGCGGCGATGGCCGCCATCTCGATCTTGCCCGTCATCGCGGTCGTGGCCACCTCCTTTACCAAGATCGCCGTCGTGCTTCTGATCGTCCGCAATGCTATCGGCATCCAGCAGACGCCGCCGAACCTGCTGGTCTTTGCCATCGCGATCGTGCTGTCGGCCTTTGTGATGAACCCGATCCTTCAGCAGTGCTGGCAAGTCCTTCTGCGCGCTGATGTCCACTTCGATACGATCAATGGTCTGGCGGCCGGTCTTTCGGAGGTCGGTGCGCCGTTGAAGGCCTTCATGATGAAATTCTCCGATGAGGAGGTTCGTCAGTTTTTCGTCAACTCGTCGCAGCGCATCTGGGGCGATACCGCGACCCTGCCTGCCAGCCCCGACGATATCACCGTCCTGACGCCGAGCTTTCTCGTCTCTGAGCTGACCCGCGCTTTCGAGATCGGTTTTCTGCTGTATCTGCCCTTCCTGATGATCGATTTTGCGGTCTCGGCCATTCTCGTGGCCTTGGGCATGCAGATGATGTCGCCGACGGTCGTCTCCACACCTTTCAAGCTGCTTCTCTTCGTCGGCGTCGACGGCTGGCGCCGGCTGCTTGAAGGGCTTGTGCTTTCCTATGCGAGCTAAGTGATGGGACAGGAGCAGATCTCGGCGGAAATCGGTGCGTCGATCCTAGCGACATTCGCGCTCGCCGGCCCGATGCTTGGCCTCGCGGCAATCCTGGGGTTGGTGATCGCCATATTCCAGGCGGCAACGCAGATCCAGGAACAGACGATTGCGCAGATCGTCAAGATATTCGTCCTGTCCTTCGTGCTGCTCGTTTTCGGGCGCGCGCTGGCAACGCCCTTGCTGGAGCACTCGATCCACATATTCAATGACTTTCCGACCATGGTGCAATAGGCCGGATGGAAACGAGCCTTGCCCAGTTCCCCGTCGTCAATTTACAGACCGCGATCCCGGCGGCGATGGCGCTGGGGGCGGCGAGGGCGCTCGGCATTCTCTCCATCTTTCCGCTATTCTCTCTTTTCAGCATCACCGGCCTGCTGCGGATCGGGCTTGCTATCGGTCTCTCCGCGCCGGCCGTCGCCTTTGCCCATGCGGTGCTGGCGGAGGGCCAGACGAGCTATCTCATCCTCGGTGTCCTGTTCCTGAAGGAATTCGTGTTCGGCGGGTTGATCAGCATGGGGCTCGGCATTCCTTTCTGGGCCGCGCAATCGGCGGGCGACATGACGGATGTCTATCGTGGGGCCAATGCGGCCAATCTCTTCGATCAGGTCAATGCGCTTGAGACGACGACGCTCGGTTCGGTGCTGATGTCGATCGCGCTGGCCATCTTTGTCGCAACCGGAGGGATTACCGACCTCGTCGCCATCTTCTACAAATCCTTCGAATTCTGGCCGTTGTTTGCGTTGAAACCCGCCTTCGACGGGGATGCGCTTAAGATCATCCTTGATATCTTCATCCAGCTCTTCCGGATGGGTACGCTGCTGGCAGCGCCCTTTGTCATCATCATTGGCGCGATCGAGTTGTCGCTCGGCTTTGTTGGCCGTTCTGCCAAGCAGTTTCCGCTGAACGACAGCGTGGCGACGTTCAAGAACCTGGCGGTGGCTGCCGTGCTGGTGCTCTATGCCATGTTCGCGGGCAGTTATTTCAACGAAATATGGATCCGGGGCTTTGCCGAGGTGAAGTCGATCTTCGAGACTGCCGATGTCCAAAAATGACGATACGGAAGAAAAGAGCCTGCCGCCGAGCCGGGTCAAGCTCGACCGGTTGCGGCGGGAAGGCCAGGTTGCCCGTTCCAAGGAAATCCCGGTTGCCATCTCCGTGCTGGCGATCGCCGCTTATCTCGCCTGGGCACTCGGCGATATCCTGCGGGATTTCGCCAGGATTTTCGGTGTCGGTTTTGAAGCTGCAGGCCTTACCGGAAGTCCGCAGGCAGATCCCGGCTTTCCTTTGACGGCTGTCACAGATATGGCCGAAATACTGTTCGGCATATTGTGGATGCCCATGCTGCTCGGTCTTGCGATCACCATTGCCGTTTCGATCCTCGACGGCCAGGGGTTCCCGGTGTCGATGAAGCACATGAATTTCGATCTCAACCGGCTCAATCCGGCAAGTGGGATCATGAAGCTCTTTTCCGTGACGAACCTGGTGGAGTTTCTCAAAGGCATCGTCAAGGTCATTCTCCTTTCCGTCGCGGGTGGCGGCGCCGTCCTCTATTTTCTGAACGGCATTTTCTGGGCGCCGCTTTGCGGCGAGGCCTGCTCGCTATCCGTTGCCGCCCATCTGATCGGCACCATCGTCGTCGTCGCAGCTGCGATCATGCTTGCCGCGGCGTTCTTCGACCTGTCCATCTCGCGCCTGTTGTTTCGCCGCGAACATCGCATGACCAAGACGGAAGCCCGGCGGGAACACAAGGATACGCAAGGCGATCCACATCTGAAATCGGCACGCCGCCGTGTCGGCGCGGAAATGCGCAATGCGCCGCCGCGCAGGGAAAAGCCGGGAAAATAGGCTGTGCCCATTCCCGGCTTTCGGTTGAAATTCTCTCGTTGACCAATAGGTGGCCGAATTTGTCTCACCAGGGAGACCAGTCCGGCCAACCGCCCGCCGGTATGCGGGGGCCGTTGAAGAGGATCGGATCGTCGAGAAGTTTTTCGGTCTCGTTATTCATCCGGTGCGTCAGCTTGTCGAACTCGCGGGCTTCCTTGATGTCGGCATAGGCCGTTATGCCGAGCCAGATCGCGTTGGAAATGAGGCTGGCGACGCCCATGACCGTGCTGAAGGTCTTTGTAAAGGAAAGCGCGCCGGCAAGCTCGGGAATGCCGTACTGAAGCCCCTTGGCTGCCGCACCGATGACGGAACCAAAGCCGACGACGCTGTCGGCGATCGTCGCGATCGAATACATCGAGAGTTCGAGCGCGTCGGCGCCGCTTCTCTTGGCGCCGATCGTCCAGAATATGTCGAGCCCGATCCAACCCACGCCGATGACGGCGCCCAAGGCGCTGGACGCCATCTTGAGCGTATCGGCGGCAAACATGGTGGATGCCTTCGCATTCCAGGAAGCTCCGTTGCCGAACAGCTTGCCGACGTCCTCGACAGTGGAGAGGAAATGCCCGGTTCCGCTCAGAATCTTGGACGCAAAGGAGGTGCCGTAGAGAACGGTCGCCGCAATGGCATCCGGCGTGCTGACGCGCCCGGTCGTCGCGCGATATGCGATGACGCTGCCGTAGACGAGCGCATTGGCGCCATCCATCAATGCGTTGAAGTATTTGTTCTTTTCCACGCCCGGCGGCGGTGTGACCTCGACCTCGAGTTTTTCCCGCAATTGCTTCATGAGGGTGGCGACATCGCCGCCGGGCTTGGCCATGCCCCAAACGGAGGTGACGATCGACATGATGTTGATGGAAAACTGTTGCTGCGCCGGCAGATTGTTCGCGAACAGGTCCTGAGCCATCGTCGAAATGGTCGGCTGGAGCACGGTGGCGAGGTTCTCGGCTCGTTGTGTCGAATCCAGGGTGGTAACGGCTTTTGGCTGCGTCACCTCATAGTCCCCGGAATAGTTGCCGACGAAATCGGAGAGTTTCGTCGACGCCGTTTCCACATCCTTGGTCGCGAAGGCTTCCAGCATGGCCTTGTCCCAGGCTTTGCCTTCGATGCCGAACATCTTGTTGTCGACGGTCGATCTGTAGCTCTCGTCTGTGCCGCCACGTCCTTCCGGCTGGCGGATATGTGTATCCGTGATCGACCGGCCGGCAAGACCGGTTGCGGCGGCGATCATCGCCGAGATCTCACTGTCGCTATAGGTATTAAGACCCGATTGCCGAACGAAATTGCCGTTGGCGTCGCGAACGACAAGCGGCTGCGAAATATCCGAGGGTTCCGTTTGCGCGACAACGGCTCCGCCCTGGATCAGCGCGGTGACGGCATCCTCGATCGCGGCCTTGTAGTCGGCGGCGTTTACGCCGTCGGGGACCGATACGTTCTGAAGAAGCCGGTCGAAATGTCCCTGGAAGTCGGCCGCGGACATCTCGCCACTGGTCATCTTGTCCCAAAGCGAAGGCAGGATCTCCATCACCTTGGCGGTGAAGGCGTCGGCAGCTACCTTGTTGTCGCCGAAAAACTGATTGGCGAGCATTTCCGCCGTCGGTCTGAACAACTCGCTCTTGCCCGACAGATATTTCATCTGGTCGCTGTTGTAGAGTCCGTCTCCGAAGACGGTGGTGGCGAGCCCGCTATCGGCCATCGTCGGCAACACGCTGTCGAAACCATAGCCGTTTCTGACCGGTATCGGCGCCGTGATCGTCAGGTCCGGGGCGCGGTCGCCGACCAGATCCGTCAGCTTGGAGGCGGCGGTCTCCACGTCCTTAAAGGCAAACGCACCGCTCACCGCGCTATCCCAGGCGTGGTTTTCCGTGCCGAACATCTTTCGCTCGAGCGTTGCCGTATTGGCCGGATCGGAATCATATCGGCTTTCGCCGCTGCGCGAGCTGCTGTCGGCACGCGATCGACCGGCAAGGCCGGTGGCGGCCGCGATCATCGCGGAAATCTCGTCCTTGCTATAGGTGTTGAGGCCAGACTGGCGAACGAAATTGCCATCGGCGTCCCGAACCACGAGTGGCTGCGCGATGTCTGTCGGCTGAGCCTGGGAAACGAGCGCGCCGCCCTGAACAAGGGCGCCCATCGCTTCCCGGATGCTGGTCTTGTAGTCCGTGACATTGACGCCGGCAGGAGCCTCGATTTTCTGGAAAAGTCGATCAAAAAGCCCGTAGAAATCGAGCGCCGAACCGCCATTGGCCATCTGGTCCCAAACCGTGGGGAGAAGCTCCATCACCTTGGCAGTGAACGCGTCCGCTGCCACCTTGTTGTCGCCATACATCTGCTTGGCGAGCAGCTCTACCGTCGGTCGGAACAGCTCGGTCTGCCCCGACAGCGCCTGCATCAGGTTCTTGTCGTAGAGGCCGTCGCCGAAGACCGTGGTTGCCAGCTCGCTATCGGGCACCACCGGCAAGACGCTGCCGAAACCGGGGAGCTTGTCGAGTGCGCTGCTATCGCCATTCGTGCTCCCCGCCAGGCCGTCGAGTGCGTCCATAGGTGCCGAACCGTCCAGAAGGTTTGTTTGGAGGAAATCCGAGTAATTCTTGTCTGCTTCCGGAGCCATGCTCTTGAAGTCCGCATCGGACAGAACCTGGGAATAGAAATAAAGGGCCGACGAGTAGTTGTTGAGAACCTCCTGCAGCGGTTCGCCGGCGGCCAGCCCGTCCGTCAGCATTTTGCCGCTGACGACATTCGCCGCGAAATGATCCTTGAAGGCGGCATAGGCCTCGGGATTCTTGCCTTCCGCGAACATCTCCCTGATTTCCTGGAACAGGCGCTTGTTGAGAAGCGTCTGAACATCGGTATCGGCTTCCAGCGAGGAAATTGCCCGGTCGTAATCGGCTTTGATTTCCTTGTGCGTGCGCAGGACGACGCCGGCCGTCGTGTTGGCGTCGGCTCCATACCAGGAATAGTGCTGGCCGACGGCATCCGTATAACCGTTGTAGTTGGCCTTCGACTGCAGGAGATCAAGGAACATGATCAACTTCTGCTCGGCCGTATATTTCGATGGGTTCTTCGCGACGTCGACGCTTTCGAAGCTGCGGTCCGCATTCTTGTATTCCTCGACAAGGCGCTTCGTCGCCTCGTTCTGGAGATCGCCGGTTTTCGACATGTCCTGTTGCAGGAAGTCCGGATAGGTCGAGTTATTGACGGAATCCACCATGTGTCTGTTTCCCTTGGATAAGTGTCGCGACTGTGTTCAGTTTCACGCCTGATCGGGCTTGTTGTTACGCAGTGTTTTCTTGCTGCACTCCGACCATGCCCACGACATCGGAGGTGATGTCGTGGTCTATTTCTTCGATTGCGACGACCGGCACGCGGCAATTGTGCCGGATCATCAATGCTTGTGTCAGGAAGCGCAGTTCGCCCGGCATGACGACGACCGGATCGAAGCCGCGCTCGTTAGCATCCACCAGGGCATCCTTGGTTTCGTTCGCCAACCGGCGCAGCTTTTCGCTGATCCCTTCCTTCTCCGTCTTGTCTGAGGCGTCGCTGTAGGATCGGACGAAGCGTTCCCATTCCGGCGAAAGCGACAGCACGGGCAGCAGTCCCCGCTGATCAAGAAGACCGAAGGCAATCTGCCGCGACAGAGCCCATCGCGCCTTCTCAGCCAATTTGTCCGGATCCTGCTCGTGCGGTTCGATCTTGAGCATTGTCTCCAGAAGGCCACGCGGTTGCGACAGCGTGACGCCGGAATCGAGCAGGCGTCGAATGACGGCGACCAGCAGCATCGGTGAAACCTGGGTGCGAACGTCGATGGCGAGTTTGCCCAGCCGAGGCTCAAGGCTCGCAAGCCATTGCGTTGCGTCATCGACGCTGAAAATCGAACCGGTATGACGCCGGACGATGCGAACGATATCTTGTGCGATCAGCTCCGCCGGGCGATCGGCCTTGCAGGAGATAAGCCCGGCCGGCACGTTCTCGACCTGGATATGGATCATATCCTCCCCCATGCGGGGATCAGCGTTGAATGTCGGCACGGTAATGGCGACGCCCACTGCGCGGGCGGCGACGCGGATGCGCGCATCGAGATGGCCGCCGAGATTGTTGGCCTCGAGCCGGGACATGGTGGCGGCCGAGAGCGTCGCGACGATGGGATCTCCATATTTTGCGCGATCAAGGGCGGCGGTGGCTGTGCCGTTCTGCTGATGAGCCACTCCCTTTGCGGCGTCGAGCGCCGGGGACTGGGATCTGCGCTTGCGGACCAGGACAAGCGCCAGCGTGGCAAGGCCGATGCCGATCGGCCAGAGGACGGTGGTTGGAAAGCCAGGGATGAGGCCGGCTCCCAGCGTGATTGCAGCGGCGATGCCGAGGGCGCGGGGCTCCTTGATCAACTGACGGCCTATTTCACTGCCGAGATTAGTGCTTTCATCGGCGCTGACGCGGGTAACGACCGTGCCGGCGGCAACGGCCATCAGCATCGACGGGATCTGCGACACGAGGCCATCGCCGATGGACAGCAGCGAATAGAGCTGGGCGGCTTCGGAGAAGCTCAATCCACGCTGGAAGATGCCGATCGCCAGGCCGCCGAGGAGATTGACCGCGACGATCACCAGTCCGGCAATAGCGTCGCCCTTGACGAAACGCATGGCGCCGTCCATGGCGCCGAAGAACTGGCTTTCCCGTTCGAGCTGCGAGCGCCGCTTCTGGGCGGCCTCGCCGGAGATGTGGCCGCTGCGCAGATCGCTGTCGATGGCAAGCTGCTTGCCGGGCATGGCGTCGAGCGTGAAGCGGGCGCCGACTTCGGCAATTCTTTCAGCGCCTTTGGTCACGACGATGAACTGAACCAGCGCCACGATCAGGAACATGATCAAACCGACGACCACATTGCCGGCAACGACGAAGGAACCGAACGCGGAAATGATCTCGCCTGCATCGCCCTCTGCGAGCACAAGCCGTGTCGTGGAAATCGTCAAAGCGAGACGAAACAGGGTCCCGATCAGGATGACGGCGGGAAAGGTTGAGATATCGAGCACGTTGCGCAGGTAGATCGTCGTTACCAGGACTACGAAGGCAAAGGCGAGATTGAAGGCAATCATCGCATCGATCAGCACCGTCGGCATCGGCAGCACCATCATGACGACGATAACGGCGAAAAATCCTGCAAACAGGATATCGGTTCGTTTGGCGATGGCTGCGAATGGCGGCAGGATGCGGATCATGGATTATGCTCCTCCGTCGCCTGCGGTGCGCGCCAGCCGGAGTTTCTTGTCTGGCGCGGGATCGAAGCTGATCGTGTCGGTTTCCTTGCCGCGCGCGACCACCATTTCCCCGGGGCGTATCTCCTTGATACGCCAGTCGCCGGAAACCGTTTCCCCCTCGCGGTAGCGCCGGCCGTCATTGCCGATGATGAATTTGACAGGTGCATAGCCGGCGGCGGCGACGAAGCCGGCCAGGCCAGACGAGAGCGTCGTCATGTCGACGACAGGAACGGGGCTGCGGCGCGAAATGGCGGCGAGAATGCTATCCAATCGTGTCTTGCTGGCCATGTCGAGCGGCTTGGACCCTTCGCCGATGCGGATCGCGGTTCCATTGTCCGCCAGTTTCGCACCGAGCTGCAGGCCGGCCAGTCGCATCGCCTCGCCTAGCTCTTCCGTGATCGAACCGGCGGTCGGCTGCGGGGCGACCGTTTTGATTTGTGCCGTCTGGACGGGTGGCGCCGGCTCCCGGTTCGGCCCGAAGCCGATGTACAGGAGGGGAGCTGCGAGCATCAGAAGGCAAGCGGCCACCATTCTGCGGAAGGTCAGGGGCTGTCGGGCAGGCGGATACGAAGAGAGGTTCTCGATACGGCACTCAATGTCTGCAAAGCGGATGGTTTCGCTGGAGCCGATGGAAATGCGCTCGCCGCGATCCAGGACAGAATCGTTAATGGCCACGCCGTCGCGCAGTGCTTCGATGGTGGCAGTCATTCGCTTTGTCACATCGGAAACATGCAGGCGAAATGCGGGCTCCGGATCGCAGCCTAGAATGACGAAGTCACAGGTCTGGCCGCCGCCGACGGTGTAGGTCCCCGGTCCAAGGTGATGGGCGGATACCCGCCCGGCACGCGCGATGTGCAAGGTCGGCGCGCTGTTGCCGTCCGTTGTCTTGCTGAAAGTGGCGGAAGATGGAGATGGAACCGTACGCATGATCTTCAACGGCGGTTTCTGTTTCGGACGCCTTTCCGGCCAATCCGAGCCGTCAGACAATCACTGTGATGAGGGAAAGGCGCGGTGCCATAAACGGGCTTGGTAACGAAAAAGGGGGCGAAGCCGACCATGGTCGGCTTCGCCGAAAGCATCAGCCCGGGCCGATTTTCTTGATGGCGTTGGCAACGCCGTTGATCTTGGTGATCTCGGTTGCGACCTGCAAGCTCTGAGCCGTTGCTTCGTTCTGAGCGGACTTGAAGCTCGAGATGGCGGAGTTGATGCCAGCATCCAGAGTGGAGGTGCTGCTGGTAGGGGTTGTAGCCATTGCTTGTCTCCTTTGCGATTAAGCAGGCACAACATTGCCTAAGTGATAGTAATAATCAAGATATCGTTGTTAAATTTCGGTTAATTCGTATTTTGGATATGGATATCGCAATACGGATATTTAGATATTGTTGAATAACTGAAATATTATTCGAGTTAATCGATTAAATTCCAAAATAACTTTAACTTTATATTAAAAAATGGCAATGGCGATCTGTGATACTTGCGGGCAGGATGCTAGGGGTAAGCCGAAAAAGATTGGAGATCATCGTGATGAAGTTGCGCGTATCCTCGATTGCCCTTCTCATCCTGCTGGCGCCGTTGACGGTGCAGGCGGTGGCCAGCGGGCAGGACATACGCCTCAATGTCGTGTCCCAGCCGGTGGCCGACGTGGTGGATACCTTGTCCTTCATGTCCGGAATACCGGTCACGACCACCGGAAAGCTAACCGGTCAGGTGGAGAACTGGTCGGTGAAGGAAGAGGGCGTGGCCGCATTTGAGGCGCTCGGCCGCGTCAGCAATCTGTTCGTCGCCTTTGACGGAAGCCGGGTCATCATCGCGCCCAAGAGCGAGGTTTCCACCGTGATCCTGGAACAGAAGAGACGAGGCTGGAAGGTGACGCGGAGCGCGATCGACGCGCTCTTTCCGCTCTACCCAGACGACGCCATCCGATATGATCCGGCCAGCGATCTTGTTATCGTGCGAGGCCCTACCGCTTTCGTCTCCGCGGTCGAGACGGTGTTGAACCGATCAACCGTGGAAACGGTGCAGGTGATCAAGAGTGGCCATGTGGAAATGATCACGCCTCCTGCCGCGGCGAACTGATCAGTCTTGGCAAATGGTGACCAGATGGATGACGCGAACATATTTGCGGAACTCTTGCTGATCAGAAATATCCGCGCGGACGGCCTTGCCAGACAACTCGCGGCGCTGCGTCATCGATTGGTTGATATGGAAGCGGAGGCAGAGGCCCTTGCGCTGGACCTTCGTTCCACAGCCGAGCGAGTGGATGCTGCGTCGCCGACGCGGCTGTTGCAGCCAGGCCAGCAAGTCAGCGGGCAGGAACTGCATACATCAATACGGCAAGCGGCCATGGTGAAGGCGGAACTCGAGCAGCTTCGTCGGCGTCAACGCTCCCTGGAAGAGGAGCGCCTTGATGTGAAGGAGGCTGCCGACCAATGCGGGGCAAGGCTTGCGCGCGCTGCTCGTATCGTTCGGCGCACGGAATGCGTCCTGGAGAGCCTGGAGGAAGATACGCCTGAAGCGGATGATGGCGCAGAATAGCGAGCTCATTGGGCAATAAGCGGCTCGTCATATCGCATCAGCCGTCCGGCGTTTGCCAGCACCAGTAGGGTACTGAAATTGTGGAGGAGGGCGGCGACGACGGCTCCCGCCGCCCCAAGAAAACCGAATCCCGCTAGTGCTACGATCGCCACGGTCCAGCCGAGACCGATGATGACGTTGGTTTTCAATGTCCGGCGGCAAAGCCTGCTCAGGCGAATGCATGTGCCGAGCCGTCGCAAATCGCTGCCGATCAGGATGATGTCCGAAGAGGCGAGCGCGATATCGGCGCCGCCCGCGCCCATGGCAATCCCGACGGCACCGGCCTTGAGGGCAAGCGAGTCGTTGATCCCGTCGCCGACGACCAGAGGTTTGAAGCCGCTTTTCGTCTCGCTCAACACGCGTTTCAGCTTGTCGGCGGGCAGGGCCTGAGCCGCGACATCGGTTATGCCGATCTCTCGCGCCAGGGCATGTGCGACCGATTGACGGTCGCCGGTGAGCAGAAGCTGCCGGTTGAGTCCGAGTGCCCGCAACTCCGTCATCGCAACCGCAGCCTCCGGCTTGACCGTGTCCGACAGGAGAAGCCAGGCAACAAACTCGTCGCCGATGGAAAGGCCCGCGAGCGGGCCGTCGTGCGAGGGAACCGGGGGAACGACGACCGACAGGCGTTCGAACAATTCGGGACGTCCGAGCGCCACTTCGCCCTTTGCCGTGCCGGCAACGACACCCAGTCCTTGAAGTTCGCGGACGTTGGTCAGCGGATGGTAGGCGTCATGGGAAACAAGCGAGGCTAACGCCCGGCTGACCGGGTGGCTGCTGGCAGCGCCCAGAGAGGCGGCCAAGGCCAGAACGGCTTCCCGGTCCGTATTGCCCGTCAGTCTAATATCTTGCAGCCGAAGCCGGCCGAAGGTGAGGGTGCCGGTTTTGTCGATGACCAGGGAAGTCAAATCTGCCAGTTCTTCGAGAAATGCCGAGCTGCGGATGAGGATCCCATGGCGCGCGGCGACCGCGATACCTGCAATTGCCGTTGCCGGTGCTGACAGAACCAGGGCGCAGGGGCAGGCCGCGACCAGGATCGCCAGCATGATCTGGTCATTATAGGTGAGGAACCAGGCAATGGCCGCTATCGTCAGCACGAAGCCCAGATATTGCTGGGCGTAGCGCTCCAAGAGCCGGGTGATCGGCGGCTTTGAATTTTCCGCGCGCTGCATCAGTGCGATGACTTTTCCAAGCGTCGAATCCTCGCCGGTTCGGGTCACCTCTATCTCGAGACGACCGTCCAGATTGATCGCACCGCCGAAGACCTCCATGCCGGCTGTGACTTCGAGAGGCACGGATTCGCCGGTAATCGGGGCAGTGTCGAGGCTCGCCTGTCCCTGCCTGACGCGACCGTCGGCGGGAACGCGGTCTCCTGCTCTCACCTCCACCAGATCGCCTGGCTTCAGCGTGACATTGTCGATTTCACGCGTCGAGCCGTCCGGCGTGATCAGCCGTGCGTGGCTACGGGTCAGACGCGCCAACGCCTCCATCGCTTCCTTCGATCCGATGACGCTGCGCTCCTCGAGCACATGGCCGAATATCATGATGATCGGGAGGAGGGCCGCGGTCAGGAGGTCGCCCGTCGCCCAGGCGGCCAGCATTGCAAGAGCGATCAATTGGTCGGTGATGCCATGCAGGCTTGGATGGCGCAGGCTATGCCAACCGGACCGGATGACCGGAACCGCGACGATCAGCGAGGCAGCTGCCAGCAGAAGCTGGCTCACGCCCTCTTCGTCCGGCGCAAGCCAGCGCCATGCGATGCCGAGCGCAAGCAGGTTCAAGGCGACCATGGCGAGGGTCAGCTGAATGGCCGCCGCCTGCTTTTCGTTGGCGGTCAGAAGGCCGGCACTGAGCATATGGCCATGATGATGCGCGTGGCCATGGGAGCCGTGGGAATGATCGGTCGCGACACTCATTTGTCGGCTCCCTGCAGGATGAGGCGTGCGTCGTCCCTGGGGTCGACCGTGACCACCGAGCCTGCCTTCGACAGGATTTTGGCAACGCGATCGCGATAGAGGCGCCAGAGAAGGCCGGGGTCGCTATCGGACCCTTGCGCGCTTGCAAAGCCGGTGACGGTGGCCGTATCGGCGCGCGCCTTTGCCAGACGTTCGCTGGATTGGGCTTCCGCCACCTGCACGATCCGATCGGCTTCCTGATCGGCGGCCTGTCTGTCCTTTTCCGCATCGTTCTGTGCCGACGCGATCGCCTGCTCTGCCTGCTGGCTTGCGGTCAGCACCCCGTCGAACGCACTCACGGCGGATGCCGGGAGTGCGGATTGAACATCGGCCCGGTCGATCTCGATCCCGAGACCCATGCCCTTCGATTTCAGTGCGCCTAGGCTGGCGTTGATGCTGTCCACCAGGTCGGCGCGCAAGCGCTCGCGGCGCTCGGCGACATCGCTGTCAGCGGAGACCAGCTCGGGGCGGGCGACCAGAATACTGTCCAGATCGCGGGAAGCGCAGATCACGACGGCGCTGCGGGTCACGAGGCGGTCGAGTGCCGGCAGGACATGGTCCTGCTGCAGGGCGTAGGCGAAGGGGTCGGTCACCCGATAAAAGACGCGGATGTCGAGCTGCACGACACTGGCGTCGGCGGTCAGCAGATATCCCGATCCCGCAAGCGTATCGCTTTCTGTCTCAGCCCCGGTCTCTCCGGTCTGCGCGGCCGGCGAACGAAGCAATCCATCGATCCGGCGTTCCAGAACCGTTGCGCCGTCGGGCAGCAGCAAGACCTTTTCGAAAGGCGCGGGCAAGGCCCATAACAGGCCGGATTCCTGCACCCGGTTCAAGGCGCCCAGGCGAAAGACGACGGCCCGGTTTTGCGGTGCGATCTCCCGGATATTGGAGGTTGCCCAGCCGACGGCCGCAAGCACCGTGATCGCGGACAGCAGCATGGACACCAGGCGAACGGCCTGATGCTGCGCCATCGAATTCCTGTCCCCGACCGCACCCATCTCTAATGTGCTCCGCCAGCTGATGCGGCGCTGGGCGGTCCATCGACCAAAGCCCGGAAAGGTGCTGCATCGGTGCGCAGGACAAGACGCGTGTTGGAATTGACGATGGTGCCGAGCGTGTCGAGGGAGCGGAGCAGTTCGTAAAGCTCCGGCGCGCTTTTATAGGCTGCTCCATAGATCTGCGCGGCTTCGACGCGGGATTTCGCTTCTATATCGGCGGCCTTCACGGTCGCGTCCGCCTGCAGCACTCTCGCATCGCGCTCGGCTGCGGAGCGGATTTCTGCGGCCTGGCGCTTGCCGACTGCCGCACGTTCGGTGGCGATGGTTTCACGCTCGGCCCGCATGCGGTCGACGGTGGCGCTCAACGTCACCGAAGGCAGGGTCAGGCGTTCGATACCGACATCGACAACCTGCAAGCCGTAAGTGTCGAGCAATTGCTGTGCGATCTGGGCCTTGAGCTGTGCTTCCAGGGCGTCGATCCGCAGCTTGTCCGGATCGGGATTGATCAACGACGACAGGTCGAAATTGCTGGCTGTGGTCTCCAGCGACGAGCCGAGGAATGTGCGGATTTGCGCGGCCGCCTGGTCCGGCTGGTTCTGAACCGACCGTACGAAGCGCTTGATGGCATCCGGATCGGGCGGCACCTGCCAGATCGCATAGGCCTGCGCGATGATTCGCAGCCCATCCTTGGTTCCGACATCCTGCAGGCCGCTGGACGTCGATTTGGCGCGCAGATCGACGTCGATGGTCTTCTCCAGGGGAATGGGCAGCCGGAAGGCAAGGCCGGGATCAATCAGAACGCGTGCCGGATTGCCAAACCTGGTGATGATGGTCGCGGCCCCCGACCTTACCTGGACGAGGCAGGCGGCGACCAGAATGATGGCGACGACGATCATCGCGACGACCAGGCGGGACCACCGAAAGGGCATTGCTTCCTTGTGATCATCGCCGTGATCATGATGATGATCGTGCTCGTGATGGTTTGAGCCCGGATGGGTGTGCGCGTCAGTCATGGGCCGGTTTCTTCGCTTTGGTATGGGGTGCTAGGTTCGGCACTTGTGTCGGGATCGGCCGGCATCGTCATGCTCCGGAGATCGAGGGTCGGAGCGATGCTTCCGCCGATGCGGTGGTCAAGGACGAGAGCCTTCGAGTGGGATAGCCCCATCGTCAGTCGGTTGAAGTATTCTTCTGTCAAGAACGCCTGTCCAGCCTCGTGGAAAGCCGATTGTTCTGCCTGGAAGCGGAGTTTTGCGACCTCCGAAGCCGCGACACCTTCCCTTGCCGTTGCCGTCGCATTGTCCTGCTGGAGGCTGGCA
The DNA here is from genome assembly GCF_000696095.1 of Rhizobium rhizogenes NBRC 13257. Taxonomy (GTDB): domain Bacteria; phylum Pseudomonadota; class Alphaproteobacteria; order Rhizobiales; family Rhizobiaceae; genus Rhizobium; species Rhizobium rhizogenes. The sequence continues at coordinate 35,084 of NZ_BAYX01000005.1, forward strand.
TTCAATTGCGCCTCATTCGTCCGTTCGGCCGCCGTTCCCCGTTCGCGCGCAACCATCGCCTCCGCGCTGATCTGTGCCGCCTGAACCCCGTGAAAGGCGTTGGCCGCGCCGGCGGGCGGGTGGATGGCCTCGACGACGACCGCCAGGATTTCGACCCCGCTGTTCAGCTCATCCATGTTTTTCTGGACTGCCGAGGCGATATCGTTTGCGAGCGACAATCGGCCTTCGCTCAAGACGTCGTTGAGTGTTCTTCTGGCAAAGTCATGGACCAATACGCGGTTTGCGGTGCTTTCGATCAAGGCTGGGAGATCGGCGACCCGATAGGCCGCCTTTATCGCCGCCTGGTCCGAAAGGCCGATGCGGTAGACGAAACGTACATCCATGTTGACGATCTGAAAGCTCTGCGCGCCGCCGGTGCCGCTGGCGATAAGCTGCGATTTCTCGCTGATATGTGAGGCGTCCCACAGCCGGTTCGCGCTTTCTGGCGCTGGCCCCTCGGCATCGGCCAGCTTTTCGCCATCACCGCTCGTGCTGACGGAGGTTGCCAGCTCGTGCACGCTGCCGTTCTCGATGGGAATGACACGGCCAAACGGCCAAGGAAGGCCGATGTGCAGGCCGGAATGCAGGATGCCCTCAGCCTTGCCGAACCGTTCGTATACGCCCCGGCCGGTCATCGGAATTTCGCGCACGCCGCTCAGCAGCCAGCCCAGAAGGAGCGTTCCGAGTATGATGGCTGGAGCGGCCTTTCGAATGAACGAAAAAGCCCAGATCTGCCGAAGATCGATGCCATGCCTGGTCCGCAATTCCGATTGAATGCTGACCAATGGCTGGGGCGGCCACTGAAGAATGCCGGCGACAAAGCTTGTGGCGATCTGTGCCGGCTCGCGGCTGTCGCTTTGCGGGCGGAACATAGAGGCGACCGCGCGCAGCAAAAACTCAAGCCCGACAAGCCCGACAAAGCCTCCCAGCGTTGCCAGGAGTTTGATTGAGAGCCCGGATCCGCGTGTGCTGAGAAACAGGCAGAAGCAAGACAGGACGAGCACGAAAATAGGCAAGCGCGCCAATTGCGAAATCGCTTTTGCCTCCGGCCATTCCTCCGTATCGATCGCGGCAAGCCGCCTTTCCGTCACCAGCAGAAGAAAGGCGAAAGCCAGACAGACCGCGATGATGAGAAAGCTCGTCGTCCCGATGGCTATGTCGTCCGCCTTCAGGCTCCAGCCGGCATAGACGATCAAACATGCGAAGAGGGCAGGACCGAAGACCGAGAGGGGGCGGGCGCCGATGCGTGACAGGAGTGACTGCCCCGCGAGGAATGCGCTACTGGTCCCGCGTCTAGGTGGCTCTGACTCTTCCGTGTCCTGCGGCGACCACGGCGATGTGGCGATCGCAATAAGCCATTGCGTGGACCTTCCGAATGGGACGCTGGCAAGACCAGCCTGCGCGCGGCGCCACCGCGCGACATCGTAGGCAGATCGAAGCCCTGTTCCAAAGAGGATAAGTGCGGCCGCGTTGTTGCAGAAGAAAGCAATCCAGATAGCGCTGAGGCTGAACGTGTTTGCAATCAGCGCGCAGAGCAGAAGCAGGGCCGCGAAAATCGCCACGCTGAAGTTCTGGCTCGCAAGGTCATGGGCTTGAACCGCCGCAAGCTGGAAGTTTGCTCGGTCTTTGATATCGGGGGGCTGCTGCGTATCCTTGGAAATCGTATCCTGCATTGCCGTGTTCGATTGCGCTCTTTCGCGCCCGGTTAAAGGAGGCTTCATGCCCTCCTCGATAGCGCCGCGATGAGGTTAGGTGACCGATCCGGGTGAGAAGCTTCGATAGCGATGTTTGGAACATCGGGCCTCGAACTCAAGAGGATACGTTATTACGTATCGCTCTTATATCCACAAGGCTTGGCAGGCAAGCGGACGGTTAAGGGGATTGCAGAGTCAGATGGCTTGGAGCCGTCAAAACGACAGATCGAGCGCTCGTCCTTCGAAGAGGCGGTCCCTGGAGCCTTCAAGGTGGGCCTGCATCAGGTTGCGGGCATCTTCCGCCCGGCCTTCGGCAATCGCCTTGTAGATTGCGCTGTGCTCCTGGAATACCTGTTCGAGACCCTGTCTCGGGCCGAGCAGCGACAGGCCGTGCAGATGCATACCGACGGCGATATGGGCTTTCAAGGCGTCCATGGATGCGGTGTAATAATGGTTGTTGGCGGCTTCCGTCACCGAGCGGTGGAAGTTGAAATCGGCATCCGTGCGGTGAAGCTGATGGCTGGTGGCCTCGCGAAGATCAGCCAGTGCCGCGGCTATTTTCTGGATGGCGGCCTCATCGCGTCTCTTGGCGGCGAAATAGGCGGCTGCCGGCTCGATCGTCAGGCGGAATTCGTAGCAGCGCTGGATATCGGCGATCGTCTTGACCGGCGCATAGGCGAGCTGGGTGATCGGTGAACCGTGGGCGCTGACGAAGGTGCCGGCGCCCTGGCGCGCATAGACCATGCCCTGGTCGCGCAACCGCGCCAGCGCATCGCGGATAACGGGGCGGGAAACACCCAACATCGCGGCAAGCTCGTGTTCGCCCGGCAGGCGCGAGTCCGGCGGGTAGTTTCCGGAGCGGATGCGCTCCAGCAGCTGGTCGAAAACGCGATCGACAAGCTTCACGGCTTTGCCACGCTCGGGCTTGGCTGCCGGAGCCGCCTGCGCATTTGCCGATGCACTATTTGCTTCGTCCACGTTCATTCTCCCGCCGGCATTGTCTCAGGCCGCCTGATTCTCAGGGATCAGTCTTAGCAAACTATCAGAGTTCCCGAAGCCTCCGGATTTCACCGCGCAGCGGAGCCGAGTGCCATTGGCCATCGTCACATCGAACCACGGAATGCCCGGCTCGATTTCGCCCTTCGGTGCCAGAAGGTGAATTCCGAGCGCGCGGAAAACAGCGACGGCGATGTCGCCGCCGCCCATCATCAGCATATCCGGATGGGTATCCTCCATCACCGATGTCACACTTTTGGCAAAACGATCGGCGACAGCCGTCGCCTCCTCGGTGATGTCGCCGGTGCAACGGAGCAGAAGCGGAAGCGTCTGCCCCTTGCCGAACTGCACCAGGCCCATCGGCGCGTCGATTGTCGCCCGCAGGCGGCCCGATGCTTCGAGCGTGGCCATTTGCGCCGCAGTGATCGGATCGCGGGAGCCGAAGGCAAAAAGCGTCCTGCCGGTCGGCACGAATGCCCGGCTGTCCGTGCCTCCTTGGCCGATATGGCGGGCAAGTGCGCTGCCGATGCCGCGCGCGCCAACGGCAAGGCTCGTCTTCCAGTCATGTGTCGTCACAAGACGGTCTAGATCGCCGTCAGTCTCGGCGTCGATGATGAGGACCGTCTCTGGACGTGCCTCGAAGAGTTCGGCAATCGGCAGGGGGTGGTCCACGCCCCGGCCGACGACCTTGCCGTCTCGGGTGACGCGCTCCTGATCGGGAATAGCGGGCGCAATGACGATTTCGCGGTGACCGAAGGCGGCGGCAAGAGCAGCACTTTCCGCCGCCACATGGCCCTTCAGGCGGGAGTCGATCTTCTTCAGGAGGATTTCCGGTGAGGCGGCGAGAAGAGCGCTGGCTGCAAGCTTCACCCTCTCCACGGCTTTCTCCTCCGGCAGCGCTCGTGAGTCCGTGTTGACCACGACGACTTCGGAGCCGCTTGCAAGCGCTTCTGATATGGCGTCGATATCGATCGCGATGGTGACGGAGAGACCGGCCTCGACAAAGGGGGTGCCCGTGTCGAGCGCGCCGGTCAGGTCGTCGGCTATGATCGCAACCTTCGGCGTCATGCGTCTGCTCCCGTGTTGACCGCATGACAGGCGACGAGATGACCGGGCTTGGCTTCCTTCCATTCCGGAACGGCCCTGGCGCAGACATCCATTGCGATCGGGCAGCGCGTATGGAAACGGCAGCCGCTCGGCGGGTTGAGCGGGCTCGGCACGTCACCCTGCAGGATCTGGCGGGTGCGGGTCCGCTCCAGTGCTGGATTGGTTTCCGGAACCGCCGAGAGCAGCGCCTTGGTATAGGGGTGCAGCGGGTTGCCGAAGAGCGCGTCACGGGGCGCGAGCTCTGCCAGACGGCCTAGATACATGACGCCGACGCGGGTGCTGATGTGGCGGACGACAGCCAAATCGTGCGCGATGAAGAGATAGGTCAGGCCGTATTTTTCCTGCAGGTCGAGCAGGAGATTGATGATCTGCGCCTGGATCGACACATCGAGCGCCGAAATCGCCTCGTCGCAGACGATGAATTTCGGCTGGCAGGCGAGTGCGCGGGCGATGACGACGCGCTGGCGCTGGCCTCCGGAGAGTTCGTGCGGATAGCGTTGCGCGAAGCGCGTCGGCAGGCCGGAGTCGGTGAGAAGCGTTGCAACCTTGTCTTTCAGCTCGGCCTTGGTGCAGAGCTTGTGGAAGAGCATCGGTTCGCCGATTGCCTCGCCGACCGTCATGCGAGGGTTGAGTGTCGAATAGGGATCCTGGAAGACGATCTGCAGATCGCGGCGGAACGGCCGCATCTGCTTTTCGCTGAGTGTCGCTAGATCCTGTCCCTTGTAGATGACCCGGCCGTTGGTCGCCTTGTAGAGGTTGAGAATGGTGAAGCCGGTGGTCGACTTGCCGCAGCCGGATTCGCCGACAAGGCTCAGCGTCTCGCCCTCCATGATCTCCAGGTCGACATTGTCGAGCGCGTAGACAGTGGCTGCGCGTTCGCCGAAGGCGCCGAGCCGGACATGGAAATGCTTGACCAGGTTTTCGATCTTGAGCAGCGGTTGGGCGCTCATCATGCAGCCTCCCGCATTTTCTGGACGACGAAACAGGCGGTACGATGGTTTCCGGCGCCATTCAATGGCTCGAGCTTCGGCACGCGTTCGTGACAGATGGATTCCGCCAGTGGACAGCGCGGCGCGAACGGGCATCCCTTGGGACGACGGCCGGGTTCCGGCGGCGTCCCGCCGATCGAACTCAGCCGGCTTGACGGTGCATCCGAAAGCTTCGGGATCGAGGCCAGCAGACCGCGCGTATAGGGGTGGCTCGGATGGGCGTAGAGTTCGTCGACCGGCGCATCCTCGACGACGGTGCCGGCATAGAGCACGGCGACGCGGTCGACGAGGCCGGCGATCAGCGCCAGATCATGGGTAATCCAGACGACGGACATGCCGAGCTTGCGGCGCAGCTCCTTCACGAGATCGATGATCTGTGCCTGGATCGTCACGTCGAGCGCCGTCGTCGGTTCATCGGCGATCAGCAGTTTCGGATTGCAGGCAAGGCCGATCGCCATCATCACCCTCTGGCGCATGCCGCCGGAGAGCTCGTGTGGATAGGCCTGCAGCCGTTCTTCCGGACCGGGAATGCCGACGAGGCGCAGCAGTTCGACGGCACGTTCGCGAGCCTCAGCCTTGCGCAGTCCGCGATGATAGATCAACGGCTCGCAGATCTGGTCACCGACGTGCATCACCGGGTTCAGCGAGGTCATCGGGTCCTGGAAGACGAAACCGATGTCGCCGCCCCGCACCTTGCGCAATTCGCGGTTCGACATGGTTTGCAGGTCGCGACCATCGAAGTGAGCAGACCCTTTCGTCACCCTAATCTTGTTCGGCAGGAGCCGCATCAGGCTCAGCATCGTCAGGCTCTTGCCGCAGCCGGATTCACCGACGACACCGAGCGTTTCGCCCCTGTTGACGTGAAGATCGATGCCGTCGACCACGATAGCTGGGCCGTTGCGACCGGCTATTTCGACGGTCAGGCCGCGGACATCGAGCAGGCGTTCGGTAGGCTGGGTCGTATCCATCACTTGCTGCCCCGCGGATTGAGCGCATCGTTGAGGCCGTCGCCGAGGAAGCTGAAGGCGACCGAGGCAAGGCCGAGGACGGCCGCCGGAGCGGCAAGCAGATGGGGATAGTGCTGCCAGACGCGCAGGCCGTCCGAAATCATGTTGCCCCAGCTTGGCGTCGGCGGATTGACGCCGATGCCGAGGAAGCTGAAGGCGCTTTCGAGCACCATGGCGGTTCCGAGTCCGGCGCTGACGGAGACAATCAGCGGGCCGAGCGCATTCGGAACGACATAGCGCTTCATGATGATCCAGTTGGAAAGGCCGAGCGCCTGCGCTGCGGTGATATAGGGCCGGCTGCGGATCGACAGCACCTGGGCGCGAACGAGGCGTGCGTAAGGCGGCCAGGAAATCAGCGCCATCGAGCCGAAGACCAGCATGAAATCGACCCATATGGTCTCGCGATAGAAGGGATTGAGCGTCGCCATGTAGCGCGCTTCCATCCATTTCGAAATCGGCGATTTCAGCGATGCGTTGATGACGACGACGAGCAGCAGGTTCGGAACCGACATGGTCATGTCCGTCAGCCACATGATGGCGCGGTCGAACGGATTGCCGAAGAAGCCGGCGATGGCGCCCATCACCAGGCCGATCAGCACGGCGATGAAGGTAACGACGATCGCAACCAGAAAGGCCGTGCGCGTGCCGAAGACGACGCGGCTGAAGACATCGCGGCCGAGATCGTCGGTGCCGAAGAGATGGTGGAGCGAAGGGGCTGCGTTTCGTGCCTGGAGATCCTGGCTTAGATAATCATAGGGTGTGAGATATGGGCCGAAGATTGCGGCAAAGGCGAGGATGGTGACGACGATCAGACCGAAGATGGCGAGCTTGTTGCGCTTCAGGCGATACCACGCGTCGCGCCACAGGCAGACCGGCGGCTCTTCTTCGCTGGCGATTGGGGAAAGGGGGACGGCGGACACGGTCAGCGGCTCCCTCTTGCATCGTTGGCGCGCGGATCAAGCAACGGATAGAGCACGTCGACCAGAAGGTTCGAGAGCATCACCAGGAAGGAGCCGATAAGCGTGATCGCCAGGATGACGGGATAATCCGAATTGATCAGCGCCTGCACCGTCAGCCGACCGAGGCCGGGCAGGCCGAAGACCAGTTCGACGAAGATCGCGCCGTTGACGATGGTGATCATGATCAACCCGAGTTGGGTGACGACGGGTGTCAGCACCGGCCGCAGGATATGGCGAAGCGCGACAATGATCTCCGGCACGCCCTTGGCGCGAGCCGTGCGGACAAAATCCTCCGACAGGACCTCGATGACGGCGGCGCGTGTCTGGCGCACGATCAGGGCAATCGGTTGGAAGGAGAGCACGATGAGCGGCAGAAGGATGCGCAGATCGAAGACGCCGCCCCAGCCATAGGGCACCTTTACGCCGGGCAGAAGGACGATCAGCCCGACCATCAGGAGCGGGCCGGCAACATAGGCCGGGATTGCCCAGAGGAAGAGAGCGGAGCCGAGGATCGTGTAGTCGATGCGCGTATTCTGGTTGAGGGCAGCGATCATGCCGAGCGGGATGGCCACGATCGTCGTCAGCACGATCGAACAGAGCGCAAGCTGGAAGGATACCGGCGCTGCCGCCGAGACCATAGCCCAGACGGAGCGACCCGAGCTTAGCGAATTGCCGAACTGGCCGTGCAACAGGTTCCAGATGTAAAGACCGAACTGGGCGATGAACGGCTTGTTGAGGCCGGCGCTTTCGCGGATGGCCTCGATGCGCTGCGGATTATAGGCGACATCGCCGGGTGCGCGCAGAAAGATCAGCTTGATCGGATCGCCGGCGCCGTAGAAGGCTAGCGCATAGACGGCCAGCATCACGATCAGCACCGACGGAATCCAGATGGCAAACCGGGTCAGCACGTAGCGTAGCAAGGTCACCTCCCAGTTGTTGGTCGAAGAGGTCCGCGATCAGCGCGGACTAGCCGATCGAAATGTCCCAGGGCGCGACGACCTGCCAGTCGAGGTTCTTATCCATGCCCTTGACCTCCTTGGTGGCCCAGCGCGACATCGCCTGAGAATACCATGGAATGAAGGCCCAATCGTCGCGGAAAGCCTTCTGGGCATCCTGCGCAAGCTTGACGCGCTGCGGATCGTCGACGGCCTTGGTTGCCGCTTCGGCAAGGGCCGCATCGACCTTGTCGTTCTTGTATCCGCCGAGCTTGTTCTGCGCATTCGATGAGGTCGAGGCGATGCAGCCGGCGAGATAGGAAACGGCGTCCGGAACACGGGTGCCGACATCGTCGCGGAAGATTTGAACCGAATTCTGGTCCGGGCCGGCATAGAAATCCTGCTGCGGCTTCATGTCGACGGCGGTGATGCCAAGGTTCTGGCGCCACTGCTCTGCGATGAATTGGGCTGCCGCCTGGATGGCCGGCGCAGAAATGCCGACGAACAGAATCTTGGGTAGGCGCTCCGGGCCGCCATAGCTCGACTCGGAGAGCAGCTTTTTGGCCGCTGCCGGATCATAGGGGTAGGGCTCGAAGCCGGAATTCTCGGCGCCGGGCACAGCGTTCAGGATCTGATCGGCCTTCTTATGCGGGCCATCCGGATAGGACGCCTTGAACAGCCCATCACGATCGACCGCCATGATCAGTGCCTGGCGAACCTTCGGATCGTCCATCGGCGCGCGGGACGTATTGAACCAGAAATGCTGGCTGGTCGGGATGAGCGGGCCGGCGGAGAATTCGGGGCCGAGATCCTGGATGATCGTCGAGGTGATCAGCTCGGTATGGGCATTGAATTCGCCCGATTTGATCAGCGAGGTCGCTGTGACGTTATCCTCGATCGAGGTGATCTCAATACGCGCCAGTTTCGGCTTCGGGCCGAAGAAATTCTCGTTCGGCTCGAAGGCGAGCTTGCCGGCATCGATATCGATACTGGTGAGCCTGAACGGACCGGAGAAGACCGGCTTGTTTTCGGGCTTGTACCAATCGATGATTTCTTCGCCATCACTGCCGCGCGACTGCGCCGCCTTGGTGATCGGCGCAATATGGTTGGCAAGGCGCATGAAGAAGATCGGATCCACCTCGGTCAATGTGACGACCACGGTGCTCTCGTCAGGCGTCGCGACGCCCGTCAGTTCCGTACCCGCGCCATTGCTGATGTCCTTGTAGCCCTGAACCTTGTTCAGCACCTGATCGGCGCGCTGGCTCTTGGTGTTCGGCATGGAAGCCACTTCCCAGGAGCCCTTGATATCGGCCGAGGTGATCTTGCTGCCATCGGAAAAGACGGCCTTGGGATCGATCTTGAAGGTCCAAACCTTGTTGTCGGAAGTTTCCCAACTGGTGAAGACGTAGGGTTGGATCTTGCCGTCGCTGTCGAAATACATCGGCGAGGCCCACCAGATCGAATTCCAGCGGAAGGTTCTGCCGCCACCGCGCAGCGGCGACCAGTCCTGGTCGAAAGCAGGATTAGCGACCTTCAGCACCTGGCCCTCATCGGCAAGCACGATGCGCGCGCTCATCCCGAAAATCGTCAGCCCGACGCCGGCTGCAAGGCCCAGCTTCAATGCGCCGCGGCGCGACACCTGCGTCTTTGGCGCAGTATTCCGCTCAGTCATCCGTTCCTCCCAAAAACAGAATCCGAGACGCCTCCAATTTCTCTCTCCCGAAGGGCGTCATGATAGCAGTGAACACTCAACCGACAATGTAAATATGTCAATAAAAAATAATTTGAAATAAGCGTCTTTGGTTGAGGAAAATAATTTATGTTTTATTTTCAGCTAGTTGAAAAACGCAAATAGCTATTGCACGTATTGTCATATTGACAACATTGCGAGCTGGGCTGATGAAAACATCATTCTGCGGGCTGCTTTGCCGCCTGCCGTGCTCATCCGGGGAGGACGATATGAGCAATCACAAGATTACAGGCGTATTCAGCGCGGCTGCAACGCCGCTGAATGCCGATGGCAGTCCGGATCTGGGATTGTTCACCGAACATTGCCAACGCCTCCTTGATGAGGGCTGTCATGGCGTGGCGCTTCTCGGCACGACCGGCGAAGCGAATTCATTCTCTTCACGCGAGCGCCGCGCAATCCTCGAGGCGGCGCTGAAGGCGGGAATTCCAGCCGATCGGCTGCTTCCAGGCACCGGTGTTGTGGCCATCCCGGAAACGGTGGAACTCACCAGGCATGCGCTTTCTTTTGGCGTCGCCAAGGTGGTGATGCTGCCGCCCTTCTACTACAAGGGCGTTTCCGACGACGGGCTCTTTGCCGCCTATTCGCAGGTGCTTGAAACGGTCGCTGATCCCCGCTTGCAGGTTATCCTCTATCATATTCCCCAGGTATCGGGCGTGCCGCTCTCCGTGCCGTTGATCGGCCGGCTGATCGAAGCGTTTCGCGACATCGTCGTCGGCATCAAGGAATCTGCAGGCGATTTCAATAATATGCAGGCGATCATCGCCGCCTATCCCGGCTTCTCCGTCCTCGCCGGCGCCGATCCCTTGCTGCTACCACTGCTGAAAGCCGGTGGTGCCGGCTGCATCACCGCCACGTCCAATCTCGTCGCGGATTCGCTGCGCACGGTTTATGACCATGTCCATGATGAAAAGCGTGCCGCTGACGTCGACGCGGCTCAGGCGCGCATCAACGCCTATCGCACGCTGTCCAATTCCTATGTGCAGATCCCAACGATCAAGGCGATGGTCGGGCTGAAGACCGGCAATGCGGCATGGAGGCGAACGCGGGCGCCATTGATGCCGCTCAGCGATGCGGATCATGCGGCACTTTCCGACGCCTACGCCGAGCTGCCATAAGGAGAGCGATGATGACTTTCTCGGGCTTGCAGCCGGACGCTGTGCCGGCGCTGATGACGGGCGAGATCCTTGTCAACCCTACGGAGAAGGGACGTGCGGATGCCTATCTCCCGTCTCCCTGCATTCAAAATCACGCTGCAAATCTCGCCTTTCTTCCCGATGGGACACTCACCTGCGTGTGGTTTGGCGGCACGATGGAGGGCATGGGCGACATTTCTATTTACATGTCGCGCCTTTCCCCCGGAGCAACGCGTTGGTCGACATCAGAGAGAATGTCCGACGATCCGGCCAAGTCTGAGCAGAATCCGTTGATTTTCAATGCTCCGGGCGGAGATGTCTGGCTTCTCTATACCTCACAGACCTCCGGAAATCAGGATGGGTCTGTTGTCAAATGCCGGATCTCGGCAGATGGCGGCAAGACCTTCGGCGAGGTTCGCGTGCTCTGCGATCTCCCGGGCACATTTGTTCGCCAGCCTATTATCGTGAACAGCCGCGGCGCTTGGCTGCTCCCGGTCTTTCGTTGCGTCGGATTGCCTGGCGAGCGCTGGACCGGCGATGCCGATACGGCCTGCGTGCTGATCTCACGTGACCAGGGCAAGAGCTGGGTGATGACGGCGGTGCCGGACAGTCTTGGCGCGGTTCACATGAACATCGTTGCGCTCGAGGGCGACGATCTTGTCGCTTTCTATCGCAACCGCTTTGCACAGTCCGTGCTTGCCAGCCGCTCAACGGATGGCGGTGAGAGTTGGAGCGCGCCGCAGCCGATGGACCTGCCGAACAACAATTCTTCTATCCAGGCTGTAAAATTTAAAAGTGGTGTAATCGCAATTGTTTACAATCATTCCAACGCGCTGATGTCGGATGCCAGGCGGCAGTCTCTGTATGATGAAATCGAGGGCGGAGAGGCGATCGACGCTGCACCATTGCAGACGCTTGAGCGGCGAAAGGCGGTCTGGGGTGTACCGCGTGCACCGCTCAGCCTTGCCTTCTCCAGTGATGGCGGCGCGAGCTTCCCGCGCCGGATCGATCTCGATACCGGCGACGGCTATTGCCTCAGCAACAATTCGAAGGATTCGCTCAACCGTGAATTTTCCTATCCGTCGATCGTGCAGGGGGCGGATGGTGTGGTGCATATCGCCTACACCTATTATCGCCGGGCCATCAAATATGTGCGGCTGTCGCCGGAGGCGATCGGATGAATGCCGATCGGCTTGCCGGGAGCTGGCGCTTGCCAAGCAAAGCCGTATTGTATAACAAATTTACATCTGCGTGACAGCTGGATGCTGCGGCATCCGCAGGGAGGAGTAGTCCGGTGGTCAGCTTGGATTCGCCTATTACAATCGTCCGGCCGCATCTGATTGAGTTCGGTGTCGGCACGGCGGAGCGTCTCGGCAAATGGGCGAGTGAAAAAGGCTATGGCCGCATTCTCGTGATCTCCGATGCGTTCAACGCGAAGCGCGTTGATGCTCTCGCGCTGAAAGGCAGTATCACGGTCTTTGCAGATGTGACACCGGAGCCGGACACCGCCAATCTCGACAAGGTTCTTGCGGCGGCAAATGCGGCAGATGCCGATCTCGTGGTGGGTTTCGGCGGCGGAAGCGCCATGGATCTTGCCAAGCTCGCCGCGGTTCTCGTCGGGTCGTCGCAGACCCTGCATGAGGTTGTCGGTCCGAACAAGGTCAAAGGCCCCCGCCGTGTCGCGCTGGCGCAGGTGCCGACGACCTCCGGCACCGGCAGCGAGGCCGGCATTCGCGCGCTCGTCACCGACCCCGGCACGAAAGCCAAGCTCGCTGTCGAGAGCTTGCATATGCTGGCTGACATCGCCGTCATCGATCCGGCGCTGACCTTTACGGTTCCGGCGCGTATAACGGCGGCAACTGGTGTCGACGCCATGGCCCATTGCGTCGAGGCCTTCACCAATCGCAAGGCGCATCCGATGGTCGATCTCTACGCGATCGAGGGAGCCCGGCTTGTCGGCAAATATCTGGCGCGGGCAGTCAAGGACGGTTCCGATGCCGAGGCGCGCGCCGGCCTGTCGCTCGCGTCTCTCTATGGCGGCTTCTGTCTTGGCCCGGTCAATACCGCCGGCGGCCACGCGCTGGCCTATCCGCTCGGCACGCGCTGGCATGTCGCCCATGGGGCGGCGAATGCACTGATCTTTCCGCATGTGCTCGCCTTCAATACGCCGTCCGTTCCAGAGAAGACGAGGGCCGTCATGGATGCGCTCGGTCGCGGGGCATCGGATAGTATCCAGTCGGTCTTCGATGCCGCCTATGCCTTCTGCGCGGAGCTTGGCATCGAAATGACGCTCTCCGGCCTCGGCGTCCCGAAGGATGATCTTGACGCCATGGCGGACGATGCCTTTGCCATCCGTCGGCTGCTCGATAATAATCCGCGTGATCTGTCGCGCGCCGATATTCGCTCGATCTACGAAGCCGCCTTCTGAGCGCGCCGCCGAAAGGGAATGGGACTGATGGACAGGAATGCGAAAGTCGCTGTGACCCTGGGCGATCCCGCAGGCGTCGGTCCGGAGGTGATCGTCAAGGCGCTGGCGGCGATGCCGGAGGAAGAACGCCGGGATTTCATAGTCGTCGGCAATATCGAAGCGCTTGAGCGCGCCGATCGGGTTGCTGCGACCGGGCTGGTGTTTGCACCCGCGGATATCGCTGGCCCCGGCAGGATTGCGGTCGACGAAGTGGCGCTCGGCGCGCCTTTGCCCGAGATCGGCAAGGTCAGTCCGGTCGCCGGTGACGCCTCGGTCCGCTATATCCGCCGCGCCGTCGATCTCGCCATGTCGGGCGCTGCCGACGTCATCGTCACGGCGCCGATCAACAAGGAAGCGATGAACCTCGCCGGCCATCATTTCGATGGTCATACCGGCTTGCTGGCGCATCTAACGGGTTCGAAGAGCTCGTTCATGTTGCTCGCTTCGGAGCGGTTGAACACCATTCACGTCTCGACCCATGTCTCTCTCAAGGGCGCAATCGAACGGGCAAGAACGGAGCGCGTGCTGGCGACCATCGAGGCTGGACACAATCATTTCCTGCGGCTCGGCAAGACGGCGCGCATCGCCGTTGCCGGGCTCAATCCGCATTGCGGCGAAAACGGCCTGTTCGGCACCGAGGACATGGAGTTCTTGGCGCCGGCTGTCGAGCAGGCGCAAGCGAAGGGGATCGATGTCGTCGGTCCGATTTCGGCCGATACCGTGTTTGCGCGCGCCTATAATGGCGCTTTCGACCTTGTCATCGCGCAGTATCACGATCAGGGCCATATCCCAATCAAGCTCGTCGCCTTCGAGACCGCAGTCAACGTGTCCTTGGGACTGCCGATCGATCGCGTATCCGTCGACCACGGCACGGCTTTTGACATCGCCGGAACCGGCAAAGCCAATCATGTGAACATGCTTTCGGCAATCGCCTATGCCCGGCTGATGGCCCGTTCGCCACGCCGCAAGGCTGTTTGACCTGATGCTAGCTTTCCCTTGGCAGGGCAGGCACTTGATCCATGCTGGCCTGGCTGATCAGCCAGGCCTTGAAGGCGTTCGCCACCCCATTGCTCTGGCGCCCTTCGGGCAGCACGACATAATAGCTAAATTCGGTGGCCATCGGCAGATCGAAGACCGGCACCAGCGCATCCGCACGAATCTCCTCCTCGATCAGGTGGGAAGGCAGTAATGCGACCCCCATGTCGGCGAGGGCCGCGCCGATGATCATCGAAAACTGATCGAAGCGGTTTCCGCGAAAGCCGTTGTCTGACGTCACCCCGTTGGCTTCAAGCCATTGCGACCAGAGACGTGGACGGGTGGTAAGATGGAGGAGCGGCGCATCGGCAAGATTCGCCGGGGTTTGTGCCCGCAGTTTTTCGACGACCTTCCGGCTCGCGACCGGCAGCACGAGCTCGCTGTAGAGGAAGGTCGATGTCGCCTTAGCCCAGCTCGGCTGACCATAATGGATGGCGAGGTCGAAATCCTCCTGATCGAAATCGAAGGGTTCTGAACGCGAGCCCACCGTCAATGCCAGCGAGGGATGACTGGCCAGAAAATCCGGCAGGCGCGGCATCAGCCAGCGCGCACCGAAGGTCGGAAGCGTCGCGATGGTGAGCGACTCATCCTTGTCAGCCGAAGCGACCGCCCGCATCATCAGTTGTTCCGATTGAGCAAGCAGGCGCTGCACCTCGGATAGCAGGCGTTTTCCCGGCTCGGAGAGGATGACCCGCCGGCGCACACGCTCGAACAGCAGCAGCCCGGTTTGTTCTTCAAGCGTATGGATCTGCCGGCTCACGGCACTTTGGGTGAGGTTCAGCTCCTCAGCCGCCCGGGTGAAATTGCCATGCCGTGCGGCACACTCGAAAGCCTGAAGATTGGCGATGTCCGGAACCAGGCTGCGGCGCATATTCATTCTCAAAACGCATCAACTTAGCTCAGAATGTCATGAGACAATGATTGCAACAAGCAATATTGTGCGGAAAAGGAATGAACTCGCTCGCAAGAAAGAATGCCTGTGACCACGTTGCATATTTCCCCCGATGAAATTCGCCATGCATTCTCCGCCGCTATGTCGGACATGTATCGCAAGGAAGTGCCGGCCTATGGCACGCTGATGGAGCTGGTGTCGGAGGTCAATGCGGAAACGCTGGCCGCGAACCCGAAGTTTCAGGAGCGCCTTGACGAAACGGATTCGCTGGCGCGGATCTCCGAGGAGCGGCATGGCGCCATCCGCCTCGGCACTGCCGGCGAACTTGCCATGATGCGGCGGATTTTTGCTGTGATGGGCATGTATCCGGTCGGTTACTATGATCTTTCGACTGCGGGCGTGCCGGTTCATTCGACCGCCTTTCGCCCCGTGGGGGAGGCCGCGCTCAAGCGCAATCCTTTTCGCGTCTTCACATCGCTTCTCCGGCTCGATCTGATCGTGGACGAGACGCTGCGCGCTGAGGCGGAAGCTGTTCTCGCCGGCCGGCGGATCTTCACGGAAGGCGCGATCGCGCTCGCAGAAAAGGCTGAGAAGGACGGGGGACTCGGGCAGGGCGATGCCGACCGTTTCGTTTCCGAAGTCCTCGAAACTTTCCGTTGGCATGATCGCGCCAATGTCAGTGCCGAGCTCTATCATCGCCTGCACGATGCTCACCGTCTGATCGCCGACGTCGTCTCCTTCAAGGGGCCGCATATCAATCACCTGACGCCGCGCACGCTCGACATCGATCTCGTCCAGGCCCGCATGCCGGCGCATGGCATCGTGCCGAAAGCCGTGGTCGAGGGGCCGCCGACCCGCCAATGCCCGATCCTGTTGCGTCAGACCTCGTTCAAGGCCCTCGAAGAGCCGGTGTCCTTTCGTGCGGAGGATGGTTCCTGGCAGGCCGGTTCGCACACCGCCCGCTTCGGCGAGATCGAACAGCGCGGCATCGCGCTGACCCCCAAGGGCCGCGCGCTCTATGACGCACTCCTCACCGATTCCCGCAGGATCGTTCGGCCGGCTGCCGATGGTTCGAACGCAAGGGAATATGAGGCGGCACTTGCCAAGGCCTTCGAAACTTTCCCTGACAATTGGGAGGAGATCCGCGCCGAAGAGCTCGGCTATTTCAGCTATTCGCTGACGGAAAAGGGCCGCAAGGCGGGCGGCCGCATCGATGGTGATCTCGCACAATGGATCGCCGATGGTCTGGTGCAGTTCGATCCTATCGTCTACGAGGACTTCCTGCCGGTGAGCGCAGCGGGTATCTTCCAGTCGAATCTCGGCGACGACGCGCAGCATGAATTTGCTGCCAGCCCCAATCAGCTGCATTTTGAGGCGGATCTTGGGGCGAGCGTGCTCAACGAATTCGATCATTATGCCGGCATCGAACAGGCCTCTATCGAAGCGTGCCGCCGGGCGCTGAATTGGACGGAGGCCGCGGAATAGGGGAAAACGGATGCTCGAGAGTAAGCACGTCGATGAGCTGAGACAGCTTCTTGGCGACAAGGGCATTCTGATCGAGGCCGGGGATGTCGCAGCCTACGAGACCGGTGCGCGTTACGACAAGGGTCGGACGGCAGCGGTTCTGCGCCCATGTTCGACTGAAGAGGTCTCCGCCGCGGTCGCCTATTGTGTCCGTCACAGCATTCCCATCATCCCGCAATCCGGAAATACCGGCCTTGTTTCCGGTTCCACACCGGACAGTTCAGGTCGCGAGATTGTGTTGAGCCTCGATCGGCTGACGGGGGCCTTCGCAATCGATATCGACAACCGCTCGCTGCGCGCCGGCGCGGGCTGGCGGCTTTCCGATGTCAATCGCAAGCTGGAGGAGCATGGCCTGTTCTTCCCGATCGATCTCGGCGCCGATCCCCGGCTCGGCGGGATGCTCGCGACCAATACCGGCGGATCCCGCTTTCTGAAATACGGGGACGTGCGCCGCAACACGCTCGGCCTGACGGTCGTGCTGGCCGACGAGAGCGGAACCGTGCTCGATCTGGCGAGCGATCTTCGCAAGAACAATACCGGCGTCGACTGGAAACAGATATTCATCGGCACATCGGGCGCCTTCGGCATCATTACCGAATGCGTGCTCAATCTTGAGCCGCTGCCACGCCAGACGGCGACTGCCTATCTGGTGCCGAAGAGCGATGCCGATGTCATGCCGCTCCTGCGTGCCATGGAAGAACGGCTCGGCAGCTATCTCTCCGCCTTCGAGGGCATGTCGGCAAATGCGGTATCTGCCGCTCTCGATCATGTCCCGTCCCTGCGCAATCCGTTCGAGCGCGGCGAGGTGCCGGCTTATGTCATTCTGGCGGAGGTGAGCCGAAGCTGGGCGCCACGCGAGGGCGAGCAGTCGCTCGACCAAGTGCTTGAGACGGTGCTTGCCGAGATATGGGAAAGCGAGGCGGCACCGCTTGCCGACGCCTTCGTCGGCCCGGCCCACGAGATGTGGGCGCTTCGACACGCGCTTTCGGAAGGCGTCAAGCATTCCGGCAAGCTGATTGCCTTCGACCTTTCCTTCCGTCGCGGCGACATCATGACCTTCTGCACTCATATGCGGGCCGAGATGCCGGCGCTCTTCCCCGAGATCAGGATCTGCGATTTCGGACATATCGGCGATGGCGGTGTTCACTTCAATCTCGTGGTGCCAAAGGACATCGAAATCGCGAGTGATCCGGATTTCGAGCGCCGCTTGCGCGACTTCGTCTTCAAGGTCGCCGTCGAGGATTTCGGTGGCAGCTTCAGTGCCGAACATGCGATCGGCCGCAAGAACCAGCCCTATTATGATCTCTATACGGCCGAGAAATTGCAGGACCTGGCCGGCGGCCTGAAAGTCCTCCTTTCGCCCGGTGCCCTCGGTGCCGTCCGTTTCGGATAGGCACGGTGCGTGATTTGGCGGGCGAGGCTGTTTGAGCCCGCGAACCCATTGATTTAACGGAATGCCCATAGGATCGTGCCGAAATTCTCAGTGTCTGACTCGGGAGAGGGCCGCGACGATGTTGACGCTCCGCCAGATCGAAGTGATCCGCGCGATCATGATTACCGGCACCATTGCCGGCGCGGCCAATCTGCTTGGCGTCTCGGCTCCCGGCATCAGCCGGTTGATGAAATACACCGAGGATTCGCTGAATGTGCGCCTCTTCAACCGCAGCCATGGGCGCTATGTGCCGACGCCCGAGGCGCGGCATGTTTTCGGCCTTCTCGACACCGTCTATCGCCAGGTCGAGGATCTCCAGTTCGCGGTCGATCGCCTCGGGAAGGGAGATAGCCGGCTTCTCAGCGTCGGTTCGGTTCCGAGCATCGCCAACGTCATGGTGCCGAAATCAATCGCCGGGATCAGGGATCGGTACCCGGAGCTCGATGTCGACATCAACATCCTGAAGATCGAGGAAGCCATCGACTACCTCCTTGTCGGGCGCGGCGAGGTGGTGGCGATCAGCTCGTTTCTCGAACATGCGATTGTTCATTTTGCGCCGCTGGCGACCGGGCGACTGCTTTGTATTGTGCCGGAACATAGCGAGCTCGCCGAGAAGAAGAGCATTTCTCCAGAGGAAATCGTCAAGCACACGCTGATCGGGATCGATCCGAACGATCCGTACGGGCGTGTGATGACCGAAATCTTCCGACGCCACGACCTGAACTACCGGATGAAGATCAGGGCCAGGTTCGGCACGACCGTCTGCGCACTCGTGGCAGCAGAGCTGGGCATTGCCATTATCGATCAGTTCACGGTTGCCGGCGGTGGTATACGTGGTGTCAAATGTCTTGAGATCGAAGCCGATACTACCTTTCACACCTATGCCGCATATCGCAACGATGTGGTGCTTTCGGTCTTCGCCGAAGAGTTCATCGAACTGCTGCGCATCGAGATGGAAGCGGCCGCGCGAAATTAACATCATGTTATGCATGTCGTATGCTTTGGTATTTGCAGTTATCATTGGCATCGGCCAAAATCGCTGAACGAATCCGGCAAGGGGAGATGTTTCTGCCGGGGTCGACACGATAATATGAGGAGGAGATAAGAATGAACCGGAGAAGTATGTTGTGGCTGGCGACGGCCGCCGCCATGTGGGTTGCGGTGCCGCAAGCCTCGATGGCGCAGGATGTGATCAAGTTTGCCGACGTCATCGAGCTCTCAGGCGCCGGTGCTGCTGTCGGCACCAATTGGCGCGACGGCCTGAAGCTTGCTGTCGAGGAGATCAATGCCGCTGGAGGCCTTCTCGGCCAAAAGGTCGAAGTCACGGATTACGATACCCAGACCGACCCGACCACGTCGCGCGCCATGGTGCAGAAGGCCATCGATGACGGAGCCTACGTCATCATGGGGCCGATCTATTCCGGATCCGTCAAGGTCAACATGATGGTGGCGATGCAGAATGGCGTCCCGCAGATAAGCGGCGCCGAAGCGCCCGACATCACCCGCATGAACAACCCCTATATCTTCCGGACCTCGTTCGGCGCGCAGCAATCGATGCCGAAGCTCGTCAAATATCTAGCCGAGGAGGTCAAGGCGAAGTCGGTTGCGGTTGCCTGGGTCAATGACGATTTCGGCAAGGGCGGTCGGGATTCCTTCGTCAAGGAACTGAAGAGCCGTGGCATCACGGTCGCGACTGACGTTTCCAGCGAAGTGGGCCAGGCGGATTTCGCCGCCGACGTGGTCAAGCTTAAGTCGAGCGGTGCTGACACGATCTTCGCCTATCTGCACGAGGAAGAAAGCGCCCGGCTGCTCAAGGAGCTGCAAAAGCAGGGTGTCAAATTGCCGATCTTCGGCGAAACAACGCTGATGAACCAGAAGGTCGTCGATCTTGCCGGCGATGCCGTCAATGGCGTTCGCGGTCACGTCGGCCTGATGGCTGATGCGCCGGTGCCTGGAATTCAGGAGTTCGCCAAGAAATTCCAAGCCAAATACAATTACAAGCCCGATCACAATGCCATCAAGGCCTATCTCGGCGCCTATGCGGTCAAATATGTCACGACAAAGAACGGCAAGGTCGACCGCCAGGCGCTTGCTGATACGCTGCACGGCCTGACGATCACGCCGAAGGACGAGCCCGGCATCCTGATCGAGACCTCCTGGGACGACAAGGGTGAAGTCAACCGCGACAGCTTCCTCGTCGAAGTCGAGGGTGGCAAGCAGGTCGTCGTGGCGACCATCCCCAAGCTCTGAACCGTTGTTTCCGGCATCCGGCGCTGAAGGCCGGATGCCGCCTAATCCGGAACTCCGCACATGACCACTTTTTTTCAGTTGTTGGTGTCTGGGCTGGCGACGGGCTCGATCTACGCGCTCGCGGCCATCGGCTTCACGCTTCTGTGGCAGGCCTCTCAGACCATTAATTTCGCCCAGGGCGAATTCATCATGCTGCCCGCCTTCTTCGTTCTGGCGGCCACGCACGTCTTCGGTTTGAGCTTCCCCATTGCCATCGTCGTGGCGCTCGCCTTGACGCTGCTGTTGCTCGGCTTCGGCTTCAAGCGGATCGTCGTTGACCCGCTCCTTTCACACGGCGTCCTGCCCATCGTCATCGCGACGATCGCTCTCGGGATCTTGATGAAGGAGGGCGTCAAGCAGTTCTATTCCGCCGAAGCCCAGCCGTTTCCGGCGCTATTCCCCGACACGACGCTGAATGTCTTCGGCGCGGCGGTCTCGGTCCAGGATATTGCGGTTCTCGTCATCGCGCTCGGCGCCGTATTGCTCCTGCAGTTCTTCATGAACGGCACCAAGACCGGGCGGGCGATGCAGGCGACGGCGCAGAACCCACAGGTGGCCGAAATCCTCGGCGTGCCGATCAAGCGCATGATCCTCTACACCTTCCTCATCAACGCGGCGCTGGCCCTTCTGGCTTCGATCTTGATCTCGCCCATCTATCTTGCGAAGTTTTCGAACGGTGAGACCCTCGGCCTGATCGCCTTTATCGCCGCGATTGTGGGTGGCTTCAATCAGATCAAGGGTGCGATTGCCGGCGGCCTGCTGATCGGCGTGATCGATAATCTGTCGGCAGCCTATGTCTCGGCATCCTATCGCTCGGCCATCCCGCTGATCCTTCTCATCGTCATCATCCTCGTGCGGCCGCAGGGCCTGCTCGGCAAGGCGGAGGGACGTACGATATGACCGCTGCTCGCAAGCTCATATTGATCGCCATCGGCATTCTGATCCTCGTTGCCTTGCCTTTTACGCAAAGCAATTACGGCATCCTCGTGCTCTGCTCGTGGTTGGTATTTTCCATCGCCGCCATGGGGCTCAACCTGACACTCGGCTATGCGGGGCAGGTCTCGCTGGCCCAGGCGGGCTTCATGGCAATCGGCGCCTACATCACAGCGCTGACCACCATGGCCGGCGTCCCCTGGCCTCTCGCCATGCTCGCCTCGATGCTGGCCTGCTTCATGATCGGCCTGCTGCTCGGCTATCCGGCCCTTCGCGTCCAGCACCATTTTCTGGCTTTCATCACTCTGGCGTTCAATGCTCTGGTCGTGCTGGTGCTGCGCAATGAGGAATGGCTGACCAACGGCACCTACGGTATTGCCGGCATCGCGCGGCCCGTCGTTTTCGGGTTTGCGACACAGCGTCCGATCCCGTTCTATTTCTTCGTGCTGGCGCTGTTCGTTCTGACCGCGTTCGCCCTTTACGGGATCATCCGTTCGCCGTGGGGCAGGGCTTTCAAGGCGCTGCGCGAAAATCCGGTGCGCGCCAACAGTCTCGGCGTGGACATCCGCAGGATCACCCTTCTGGCCTTTGCCATCGGTTCCGCGTTCGGCGGTCTTGCCGGCGCGCTTCTGGCCCAACTGACACAATATATCGATCCCCAATCCTTCGGCCTGGCGATTTCGCTGCGCGTGCTTCTGATGGTCATCGTCGGCGGTGCCGGTTTCTTCTTCGGCCCCATCCTCGGTGCCTTGCTGATCATCCTGGCGCCGGAGTTCTTCCGCTTCACCGAAGGCTATTATCTCATGCTCTACGCGATCCTCGTGATCGCGCTGATGATCTTCTGCCCGTCCGGCTTGTTCGGTCTCGTCGAGCGGATGAAAACCCGGTGGAAGCTTCGCCAGCAGCCCGACAAGACCACCTGGGAGGCAGCACGATGAACCCTGTTCTCTCTGTCCGAGGCGTCAGCAAACATTTCGGCGGCGTCAAAGCGGTCGAAGACGTCTCCTTCGACGTTCACCAAGGTGAAATCCTCGGCCTTATCGGTCCCAACGGCAGCGGTAAGTCGACACTCTTCAACTGCATTCTCGGCCAGTTGCTGGCTACGAAGGGCGAAGTGCTGGTCGATGGCAAGAACGTTGCGGGCAAGCGCCCGTGCGATCTCAACAAGCTCGGCGTCGGGCGTACCTTCCAGATGCTGCAGGTCTTCCCCGACATGACGGTGCTCGACAACATCATCCTGGCGGGACAGGAGCATCACGGAACCATGTTCTCGCGCCTTATCGGCAAGCCAGATGCCGGCCTCACCGAGGAAGCGAAGAAGATGATCGAGTTCTTCCGGCTCGGACACCAGACGCATGAAAAGGCGGGTTCACTCTCCTATGGGCAACAGAAGCTGCTCGATGCCGCGATGGCCTTCATGGCCGGACCGAAGCTCGTCATGCTGGACGAGCCAGCCGGTGGCGTGAACCTCACCATGCTGGCCGATCTCAAAGAGCGCCTCAAGGCCTTCAATCGGGAGCGGGGCGCCACCTTCGTGGTGATTGAGCACAACATGGAATTCGTCATGTCGCTCTGCACCCGCATCATCGTTCTGGCCAACGGCAAGATCATTGCCGAGGGCGATCCCGAAACCGTCCGCAATGACCCAGCGGTCATCGAAGCGTATCTCGGAGGTTGAACCATGCTGGAATTGAAGGATGTCTATGGCGGTTACGGCAAAATGACGATCCTGAACGGTACATCGTTCAAGATCGAGAAAGGGACCATCACGACGGTGATCGGCCCGAACGGGGCCGGCAAATCAACGGTGTTCAAGGCGATTTTCGGTCTGCTGAAGATCCGCTCCGGCAAGGTGATGCTGGATGGCGGCGATGTCACCGGCAGCCTGCCAGCCACGATGCTGCAACGGGGCGTGACCTATGTCCCTCAGGGGCGTAACCTGTTTCCGATGCTGTCGGTGCGCCACAACCTCGAAATCGGGGGGATTTCATCGTCCGATCAGGCGAAGATCAACCGCCGCATCGAAGAGGTGATGGAGCAGTTCCCGATCCTGAAGGAAAAGCAGAAGGATCAGGCGATCACCCTGTCGGGCGGCCAGCAGAAGCAGCTGGAGATCGCTCGCGCCCTGTTGCTCGATCCGAAGCTCATCCTTATCGACGAGCCCTCGATCGGGCTGTCGCCGCAGATGGTGAGCGAGACCTTCAGGACGCTGATCAGACTGCGCGACCAGGGCGTCACCATCCTGATGGTCGAGCAGAACGCCAAGGCGGCACTTGCCATGTCGGACTATGGTCTCGTGCTGGAGCAGGGGCGAACGAGAATGCATGACAAGGCCGACAAGCTGCTTTCCGACCCGCGCGTGGGGCAGCTTTTCCTTGGTGCCCATCTCGAGGAGGCCTGAATGTCCGCGGTTCCCTCGATAACGGGCAACACCCGCTTCGTTCCTCTGATCGGACATCCGGTGCGGCAGGTGAAGTCACCGGTTCCGA
Organism: Rhizobium rhizogenes NBRC 13257; assembly: GCF_000696095.1. Lineage (GTDB taxonomy): Bacteria > Pseudomonadota > Alphaproteobacteria > Rhizobiales > Rhizobiaceae > Rhizobium > Rhizobium rhizogenes. The sequence goes on from NZ_BAYX01000005.1 coordinate 58,754, forward strand.
TGAACGAGTGGTTTGCCGCGCATCATGTCGATGCGGTCATGGTTCCGGTCGATATCGAGCCGGAGCGCGTGCGTGCCTTTATCGAGAGCCTGCGCGGTGCCGGCAATTGCGCCGGATTGTCCGTCACCATGCCGCATAAGCTTGTCGCTTTTTCCGCTGTGGACGAGCTGACCCCGCGAGCCCGAAAGGCCGGGGCGGTCAATACCATCCGGCGCAATGGCGATGGCAGCTTGAGTGGGGACATGCTCGATGGGGTGGCCATGGTGCGCGCCCTGGAGCAGAATGGCACGGCCGTCAGCGGCAAAACCGTTCTGGTGGTCGGTGCCGGCGGCGCGGGTTCAGCGATCAACCATGCGCTGGCGGAAGCCGGTGCGGCCGCCATCGTCGTTATCGAGAGGGATCCGGCCAAGAGCCTAGCCGTCGTCGACCGGATACGGACAGATCATCCGGCGATTGCCGTGTTCGATCATCTTCCGGACGATCTGAAGGTGGATATCGCGATCAACGCGTCGCCGACCGGCATGTCGGTGACCGATCCTCATCCTTTCCCGCTCGATTCTCTTCCCGATTTGCAGATGGTCGCGGAAGCGGTGACCAAGCCTGAGGTAACCGACTGGCTGCGGGCGGCCGAGGCGCGCGGCATCCGCATACAGCCCGGTGCGCAAATGACGCTCGCGCAGCTCGAAGCGCAGATATCATTCTGGGGACTCAACCCCGACAAGGAGGTTTGACCACAATGAAGACGTCGATTGCGACTGTATCGATCAGCGGCGAATTACCGGAAAAGCTTGAGGCGATTGCGCGGGCGGGATTCAACGGGGTGGAAATCTTCGAGAACGATTTCCTGGCCTTCGACGGCAGTCCGGCGGATGTCGGGCGGATGGTGCGCGACCACGGGCTGGAGATCACGCTCTTCCAGCCCTTCCGCGATTTCGAGGGCATGCAGGAGCCGCTGCGGTCGCGGACCTTCGACCGGGCTGAACGCAAGTTCGATGTCATGCAGGAACTTGGCACCGATCTCGTGCTGGTCTGTTCCAATGTCTCGCCGGCTTCGCTCGGCGGCATCGACCGGGCGACCGCCGATTTCCATGAACTTGGCGAGCGCGCCGCCAAACGCGGCCTGAAGGTCGGCTACGAGGCGCTGGCCTGGGGGCGGCACATCAACGACCATCGCGACGCCTGGGAGATCGTGCGCCGCGCCGACCATCCCAATATCGGCCTGATCCTTGACAGCTTTCACACGCTGTCGAGGAAGATCGACATCAACTCGATCCGCTCCATTCCGAAGGACAAGATCTTCATCGTCCAGCTGGCGGATGCGCCGCTCATCGACATGGACCTGCTCTATTGGAGCCGGCACTTCCGCAACATGCCGGGCGAGGGCGATCTGCCGGTGACGGCCTTCGCGACCGCTGTTGCCGAGACCGGCTATGACGGCTATTTCTCGCTGGAGATCTTCAACGACCAGTTCCGTGGCGGCTCGTCGCGCTCGATCGCGGCTGATGGATATCGCTCGCTGATCTATCTTGGCGACCAGGTACGCCGCAATCCCAATGCCCGCGGCCTGAGTGTCGCGGCCATGCCTGACCGGGCTTCTGTCAAAGGTGTGGGTTTCGTGGAATTTTCCGCCGACGAGGAAGATGCGGGCGATCTCATCGGTCTCCTGCGCACGCTCGGCTTCCGCGAGGTGGCGGTGCATAGGACGAAGACGGTGAGCCTCTTTCAGCAGGGCGATATCCGTATTCTCGTCAATACCGACAGCGCCGGATTTGCCAATTCTTCCTTCGCCGTACATGGCACTTCGGCCTATGCGATGGCGCTCATCGTAGACGATGCCCAGGCTGCGCTTGCCCGGGCGGTCGCTCTCGGCGCCGAGCCCTTCGGCCAGCCGGTTGCCTCGGGCGAAGTGGAGATGCCGGCGATCCGCGGCGTGGGCGGCGGATTGATCTATCTCATCGACGACAAGGGCGATCTCGGCCATTTCGCCGAAATCGATTTTCTGGCCGTCGAGGACGACGTGGAGGTCGCGCCGGCCCATCTCCTGCATGTCGATCATATCGCCCAGACGGTTGCCTATGACGAGATGCTGACCTGGCTTCTCTTCTACAGTTCGATCTTCGAGACCCACAAGACGCCGATGGTCGACATCATCGATCCGGCCGGCGTGGTGCGCAGCCAGGTGGTGGAGAATGACGCCGGCACGTTGCGGATTACTTTGAACGGGGCAGAGAACCGCCGCACGCTGGCCGGTCACTTCATCGCAGAAAAATTCGGCTCTGGCGTACAGCACCTCGCTTTCCAGACCGACGACATCTTTAAGACGGCCGAAGCGCTGAGGAAGAACGGTTTTCAGCCTCTGCCCATCTCGCCGAATTATTACGGTGACGTCGAAGCCCGCTTCGGTCTCGATCCAGAGCTGACCGAGCGGCTGAAGGTGAAGAACATTCTCTACGACCGCGACGAGCATGGCGAATTCTTTCAGCTCTATAGCGGCACCTTCGGTGAGGGCTTCTTCTTCGAGATCGTTCAGCGCAATGACTACCGAGGATATGGCGCTCCGAACGCCATCTTCCGCATCGCTGCGCTCAAGAAGCATCTCCGGCCGGAAGGCCTTCCAAGGGAGTGAACTTGGTATCACTGTGCCCCAGTCCGGATTTCGTATGAAATCAAGCCCGAGATACCCGTAGCCGGATCATCATGTCTGCGCCAAACCGGCAGGCAGCCGTTACCTATCGTGCTGCTTGATGGTGTCGGTCTCGGCAAATATTCCACAGCGTTTCATGGATCGGATCGTGCAAGCTGGACAGGTTCCAAAAAGTTTGATAGCGAGCGTAATGTTATTACGTTACTAATGGAATTAGCCATGATGTTTAGATCAACGACGGCTGGCGACGTTGCTGCGAGGGGTATTTTGATGGCGCGGGTTTCGCGGCTTGACGCAGCCACCGTGCTTGGCATAACTGGAAGCGACGGTTCCCCGACGATGACTCCGAGGGGATTAATAGGGAACACGGTGCGGACGACCCAAAAGGGACCAAGACCGTGGCTGCCCCCGCAACTGTAAGCGGATTGCCGTCCATCCTCGTGGTGCCGAAAGGCGCCGTGCCACTGCGCCGATCAGGCGCGGGAAGGCAGATGGACGACTGATATCCGTGAGCCAGGAGACCTGCCGTCGAAGATCTATCCATTGTCACGGGCGGGGATGCCCGAAACAGGAGCAGGACATGACCATCCTTCACGCTTCGCAGCGCCTTGATACGCTGCCTTCCCCGAATTTTGACGATCATTCGACCGCTCGGAATGCCTGTTGGGCATTCTGACTTTCATCACCGCCCTTTTCGGGCGGCGTTCACATCACTTCGGGGAATTATGATGAAGACCATTTTCAAGCGGCCATTGCGCGCCGGCCTATTCGCGATGTCGTTGATCGTCGCCGGCTTGCCGGGGCAGGCGGGAGCTGCGGAAACCAGCTACCCTCTTACGCTCCAGAACTGCGGCCGGCAGATCACCATCCAGAAGGCGCCGTCGCGCACGGTCTCTATCGGCCAGAGCACAACGGAAATCCTCTATAGCCTCGGTGTTGCCGACAAGGTGGTCGGCACCGCACTCTGGGTCGGACCGGTCCTCAAGGGCTATGAGGACGTCAACGCCAAGATCGAGCGCCTTGCCGACAACGATCCGAGCTTCGAAAGCGTCGTCGGAAAGAAGCCGGATATCGTCACGGTTCAGTTCCAGTGGCAGGTGGGACCGGAAGGCGTGGTCGCCAAGCCGGAACAGTTCGAGGAGCTGGGCATCCCGGTCTATACATCGCCGTCCGATTGCGTCGGCAAGGAGAACTCCGGCTCCAGCGATGGCGTCCGCCATCAGGTCTTCACTATGGATCTCGTCTATCAGGAGATCCGCGATCTCGCGAAGATCTACAATGTGCAGGACAAAGGCGAGGAAGTGGTCGCCGATCTCAAGCAGCGCGAAGCGGCAGCCCGCGCCAAGGTTTCTTCCGCACAGGGCAAGCTTTCTGCCGTCTTCTGGTTCTCCAGCGCCAAGGATGCCGATCCCTACGTGGCGGGCCGCAATGGCGCGCCGGGCTACATCATGTCGGCGCTCGGCATTAAGAATATCATCGAGACCGATGATGAGTGGCCGACGGTCGGCTGGGAGACGATTGCCAAGGCCAATCCAAGCATGATCGTGGCGGCTGCGATGGAGCGTCGCCGCTATCCGCTGGACAGCACGGAGGCCAAGCGCAAATTCCTGGAAAAGGACCCTGTCGCGAGCCTGATGCCCGCCGTCAAAAATGGCCATGTCTTCGAGATGGATGCGCAGGCGATGAACCCGACCATCCGTACGATCGAAGGCATCGAGGCACTTGCTGATGCTATCGCCGCGGCCGGCCTGACGCAGTGAACCGCGCCCTTTCATCGATCGGACGAACGGGTGCCGTCGCCTTGGCGCTCGCCATTCTTGTTGCCGCGCTCTGGCTGGGTGCGGCGATCGGCGAGACCTCGATCCCGCTTGTGACCGTCGCCAAGACCGTGGCCAATCGGCTTTGGGGTGCTGGCTATCCGCTCGAGCCGATCGATGAGGGTATCGTCTGGAGCTATCGGCTGAGCCGCGCGGTGGTGGCCGCCTGTTGCGGCACCGCGCTTGCCCTGTCCGGTGTCGTGCTGCAATCGCTGCTGCGCAATCCGCTGGCCGATCCTTACATCCTCGGCATTTCTGCCGGCGCCTCTACCGGCGCCGTCGGTGTCGCGATCCTCGGTCTGGGCGCGGGTTTCCTGACGATGCCGATGGGGGCTTTCCTCGGTGCGCTCGTCGCCTTCGCTCTCGTCGCATTGCTGGCTGTCAGGGCGGGGCGCGGAACGGCCGCGATCATCCTGGCAGGGGTCGTGGGCTCGCAACTCTTCAACGCGCTCACCTCCTTCATCGTCACCAAGGCGGCGACGGCCGAACAGGCGCGCGGCATCATGTTCTGGCTGCTCGGCAATCTCTCCGGTGTGCGTTGGCCCGACGCCTGGCTGGCAATCCCGGCTGCGCTATTGGGGCTTGTCGTTTGCCTCTGGCATGCCCGGTCGCTCGACGCGTTTACCTTTGGGGCAGAATCGGCAGCTTCGCTCGGTATTTCGGTGCGCCGTACCTATCTGGTGCTCGTCGGCACATCCGCGATGATGACGGCTGTCATGGTGTCCATCGTCGGCTCCATCGGCTTTGTCGGGCTGGTCATACCGCACGCGGCGCGGATGTTGGTCGGCGTCCGTCATGGCGTGCTTCTGCCGGCAGCTGCTCTGATCGGCGCCATCTTCATGATCGCGGCCGACATCCTGTCGCGCACGCTGATCCACGGCCAAGTCCTGCCGATCGGGGTGATCACCGCTCTTGTCGGCGCGCCCGCCTTCGCCTTGATTTTGAGCCAGAAGAGGGCGCGCGCATGACCCTGTCGGCAAGGAATGTTTCGTGGAATGCCGGTGGGCAAGCCATCGTGCGGGACATATCGCTGGATGTCCGCGTAGGCGAGTTTCTCGGCGTCATCGGGCCGAACGGCTCGGGCAAGACCAGCCTGATGATGATGCTGTCCGGCATCCGCAAGCCGAAGACCGGCGAGATTTTTGTGGACGGCACGCCAATCCGCTCTCTCGGCCGGCGCGAGCTCTCTCGGCGTCTGGCCTTGGTGGAGCAACAGGCAGACACCGGGGAGCGGATTACCGCCAGACAGGCCGTAGAACTCGGCCGCACGCCCTATCTCGGAGCGTTGTCGCCCTGGTCGGCGACGGATGACGCGATCGTCGAAGCGGCCCTTGTCAATGTCGACATGCTCCATCTTTCCGGCCGGCTGTGGCACACCCTTTCGGGCGGCGAGCGCCAGCGGCTGCATATCGGCCGCGCGCTCGCGCAGCAGCCGAAGATCCTGCTTCTCGATGAGCCGACGAACCATCTCGACATCGGTCATCAGATCGGCCTTCTGGATCTCGTGCGCCGGCAGGATCTGACCGTGGTCGCGGCCCTGCACGACCTCAATCACGCCGCCATGTTCTGCGATCGCCTTGCCGTCATGAACGACGGACGGCTAGTGGCGTTTGGTACGCCGCGTGAGGTGCTGACGGCCGAATGCATCCGCGATGTGTTCGGCGTGGAGGTGGAGGTGGAGCATGATAGTGATGGCGGCTGCTTCATCCGCTACCGGGCGTCGGCAGTTCCACGCCGGCCATTGCGGGTCATCGATGAGGCTCAGCTTGAAAGCGCCAAGGTTAGGGCGTCGTAAACATGCAGGGCCGCAATCATCATCTGAAGGAAGACATCCGCGAATACTGGTCGGAGCGATCTAAGACGTTTGATCTTGCTTTCGGTCATCGCATTCCCCCTGGGCCGGAGCTGAATGCATGGGCCGCTGCGGTTCAGCGCGGTCTTGGTCGCGAACCGCAAAAGGTGCTCGAGCTTGCCTGCGGCACTGGCGAAGTGACAAACGTGCTGCTTTCTCGCGGGCATCAGGTGACGGCGCTCGATTTCTCCGAAGCGATGCTTGCGGTTGCCCGCCATAAACATGCCGAGCGGGAAGGTGTGCGCTTTATCCTCGCTGACGCGGAACGGACGATGGAACCGGATGCGCGTTATGATGCCGTCGTCTGCCGTCATCTTGTCTGGACGCTGACGGAGCCGGAGCAAGCATTTGCGGACTGGTATCGGGTTCTGAAGCCGGGCGGGAAACTGCTGATCTTTGACGGCGATTGGGCAAAGCCGACGCTTGTCGGACGGTTCGCCTCCTTCGCCATCGGCCTGATCGACCGCATCGCCGGGATCGATCCCCACTACGACGGCGCGATGAGCGACCGGCATCAGAGCATCATGGAACGGCTGCCGTTTGGTGCCGGCCTTACCGCGGAAAGACTTACGCCGCTGATCGAAGCGGCAGGCTTCGAGGGCATAGAGATCGGCTCCCACCAGCCGATCGCGACGGCCCAGCGGCAGACCGCTGATCTGAGGAACCGGTTGCGCACCCTGCTTTATCGGCGTTTCGTACTTTGTTGCAGACGGCCTCAGTCATAAACAGCGGACAGCGCAATCGAGCTTGCAACCTCCTCGCAGCGGTCCGTGAGGGTGGCAGTTGCAATGCGCAGGTGATTGCTCGGCAGGTTGGAGAATTTCGCACCGGGATGAACGGCGATGCCGCGCGCAGCCAAGGTAACCATCGCGAAGGGTTCGGACGAAACGGGAATCCAGGCACAAAGGCCGTGGCCCTGTGCCGCGTCGACGCCTCTGTCTCGCAAGGCGCCGATAAGGTTGTCGCGTCGGGTCTGATAGATGGCGCGTGCTTGATGCAGCGTATCCTGCGTTGCCTCGTCGCGCAGCAGCCAGGCGGTCGCGGCTTGCAGAATGCGGCTTGTCCAGCCGGCGCTGAAGCTCCGGTAGGACTGGATCTGCTCGATAATTGCCCGCGAGCTTGACAGCACGGCGAGACGCAGATCCGGCCCATGCGTCTTCGAAAAGGAGAAAATGTGGATCACCCGATCGGGAAAACGGTGCCCGAGTGAATGGCGCGGCGCGGCGGAGATATCGCCCATGCCATCATCCTCGACGATCAGCGTATCGGTATCTCTGAGGATGCGCTCCAGAGCGTCCATGCGCTGGCGGCTGATGGTCTGGCCGGTGACCGAATGCAGGCGCGGCTGGAAGATGAAGGCTACCGGTCGATGTTCCATCGCCGCTTGTAATGATGAAGGCAGGGGGCCTTCGGAATCGCACTGCACGGGGATGATGCGCGTGCCGCGATCTTCGAAAATATCCAGAAGACGCATGCCTGTCGGGTCTTCGATTGCGACGGTTTCTCCCGGCGCGATCAGGGCATGCGCCAGCGTATAGACGGCGTTGTAGCCGCCATTCGTCGCGAGAAATGCTTCCGGCTCGTAAGGCCAGGTCTTGCGCATCGCGGCCTCAAGTTCTGGCAGGATGCGGTTGCGTTCATAGCTATTGAGGTTTTCGGCCGATGCGCCGTAGGCCATTGCTTCCGCCAGTTTCGGGAGCAGGCTGACGTCCGGTACGGCAGCGGTGAGGTCGAGGACGTCCTCGCCGTAATGTCCGTTGCTTGCCAGTCGCGCCGGTTTGGCAACGAAGCGATCGCCGCTGACCCAAGTGCCGTTGCGGCCACGCCCGCTGATGATCTTCTGGCGCCTGAGTTCGCTCCAGGCTTCCGAGATGGTGGCGGGGCTGATGCCGAGTGCGAAGGCGAGATCGCGGATGGGCGGCAGCTTGGTGCCGACCGGCAGGGCGCCGGCGCGGATCAACGCGCTGGTTCCAATGGCAATTCCCCGAATGGTCCTGTCGCTCAATTTTTCGGCAAACCATCCCGCGTTTTTGTCTTCGCTCATTTCCGCGCCATATTTAATGTTCAATAACGTAATAACATTTGATCGGTTATATTTGAACATTTATTCATTTCGAAAACAAGATTTCAGCGAGTGAATGTCCATGCCTCTGACTCTCCGCCTTGCCCTTCGTGACTGGGACTACATGACGCCGCTCGTCCTCGGCGACGTCTCCTCTCCAAAGCTCGACATCAAGGTGGACAGGATCGGCACCCTGGTTTCGCACGTCGGCAAGAGCGGCGCCTATGATGCGGCGGAAATGTCGTTCAGCCGCTATACGCAGCTTCGCATCGATGGCGACGAAAGCGTCGTGGGCATCCCGAATTTCATCATGCGCGGCTTTCGCCACCGCTGCATCATCACGACCAAGGACAGCCCCATCACCGAGCTGGGGCATCTGGCGGGCAAGCGCATCGGCGTCACCGGCTGGCGCGATTCCGGCAATACCTGGACCCGGGCTGCGCTCCGCCGCGAGGGCGTCGGCGTCGAGGATGCCATGTGGTATGCGGGACGCCTGACCGAGGTGCATCCGATCGTCGATCGTCTGGATGGCTTCGGCCGCCCCGGCCGCATCGAGGCCGCTCCTGGCGAGCGGCCCATGGTCGACCTTCTGAGGGATGGCGGACTGGACGCGATCTTTACGCCGTTCATGCCGGACGGCTATTTCGCGGAGGGTTCGCCCTTCCGGCAGGTTCTTTCCGATTTTCGTGGTGCCGAGCGCCGATATTTCGATGAGGTCGGCTATGTCCCTGGCATGCATCTGATCGGCCTGAAGGCCGATTTCGTTGCCGAGCATCCCTGGGTGATCGCCGAACTCAGTGCGCTGATCGACGAATCCCAGCGTATGTGGCTGAGCAAACGGCGTAAATATGCCGAGACCACGCCCTGGATGTTCGATGAACTTCTAAAGTCATCAGTCGAGCTGCCGCAGGGCTGGGATGCGAGTGGCTTTGCGGTCAATCGCACCATGATCCATGATTTCGCCAATGAGCTGCATGTGCAGGGTATCCTGCCCCGGCTGTTGACGCCGGAGGAGCTCTTTCAGTTCGACACCGATGGCAGCCGCATCGACGCCAAGGTTGCCGGCTGACGCTTAAGGAATACAAACCAAAAAGGGGAACGAGCATGTCGTTGAAGAAAGTAACCTACCTTGCCCTGGCAAGCCTGATGATCTCGGGTTCCGCATTCGCGCAGGATGCCGGCCTTCCAAAGCTGTCGGTGAACGAGGAGCTGCGGGCCAAGCTGCCCGAGAATATCCGCACGGCCGGCAAGATGATTTCCGTCAACAATGGTTCGTTTCCTCCCTATGAGATCGTCACCGGCACCGAACTGACCGGCGCAAGCGCCGATCTGACCGATGCCATCGGCGAGGTGCTCGGCGTGAAGATCGCGCATGAGACGGTCGGCGGCCTTCCCGCTCTGCTCGCCGGTGTCAATTCCGGCCGCTATCAGTTCGCCTTCGGCCCGGTGGGCGATTTCAAGAGCCGCGAAGAGGCGAATGATTTCGTCGACTGGGTTCAGGAATTCGTCGTCTTCTCCGTCCAGAAGGGCAATCCGAAAGGTATCACCTCGCTTGACACGGCCTGCGGCAAGCGCATCGCCGTCATGGCCGGCGGTTCCGCCGAGAAGGTGATCCAGGTCCAGGCCGAGAAGTGCAAGACCGACGGCAAGGGCGCAATCGAGGTTCAGTCCTTTACCGATCAGCCGAGCTCCATCCTTGCCGTGCGTTCCAAGCGATCGGATGCCTTCTTCTCCTCCCAGGCGCCGCTCACCTATTTCGTTACGCAGGCAAACGGTCAGCTTGAACTGACGGGCGTCGGCCAGAAGAATGGTTTCGAGGATCTCTATCAGGGTGCCGTGGTGCCGAAGGGATCGCCGCTCGGTCCGGTGCTGCGGGATGCCGTCAAGATCCTGATGGATAACGGCGCCTATGCCGCGATCATGAAGAAGTGGGGCCTTGAGAACAACATGATCAAGGAGCCAGGCATCAACCTCGGCGGGACGTTGCCGAAATGAGTACCGCGACCGACAAGATCGCATCGCCGGACGGCGATGCGAATACCCGGGATGTGGCCAACGCCCACAGTCCTTTTCCTGCGGGCCGCCTGGCGGCCTGGGTCGTCACGCTGGCGATTGCGGCCTATTTCGCCTGGTCAGTTGCCGGCAACGAGAATTTCGGCTGGCCGGTCGTGGCGCATTATTTCTTCGACCCGACCGTCATCAGCGGCCTCTATGTGTCGCTCGGCCTGACGGTCGTTGCCATGGCGTTCGGCATCGTGCTCGGCCTGCTGCTGGCAGTCGCCAGACTGTCGAAGGATCGGCTGGCGAATTCGCTGGCGTCCCTGTTCATCTGGTTCTTTCGGGGTACGCCGCTGCTTGTGCAGCTGATCTTCTGGTACAATCTTTCGACCCTGTTTCCGACGCTTTCGATCGGCATTCCCTTCGGCCCGACCTTCGTGAGCTGGGATACGAATTCGGTCATCAGCCCGATGACAGCGGCAATCGCCGGCCTGGCGCTGAACGAGGCGGCCTATATGGCGGAAATCATCCGCGGCGGCCTGCTGTCCGTCGACAAGGGCCAATTCGAGACGGCCGAGGCCTTCGGCATGACGCGCGCCCGGGCGCTCAGCCGCATCATCATTCCGCAGGCCATGCGCTCGATCGTGCCGCCGACCGGCAATCAGTTGATCAGCATGATCAAGGCGACCTCGCTCGTCAGCGTCATCGCCATGGCGGACCTGCTCTATTCGGTCCAGTCGATCTATAATCGCACCTTCGAAGTCGTACCGATGCTGCTGGTGGCAGTCATCTGGTACCTGTTGATTACCTCGGTGCTCAATGTCGGCCAGAGCTATATCGAGCGTTATTACGGTCGTGGCGACCGCCGCTCCGGCGGGGCCAAGCCTGTAAAGGAAATCGCACTGGCTGCGGCGACTCCGTCCCAGATCGTAGCGCAGGAGGCAGGCCAATGAACGCGATCGCGACCGTGGCGCCGCTTGTTCGCGCCCGCAACGTCCACAAGTCCTTCGACCATCTCGAAGTCCTGAAAGGCATCGATCTCGATGTCGCGCCGGGGGAAGTGGTCGTTATTCTCGGACCATCCGGATCCGGAAAATCGACCTTTCTGCGTTGCATCAATCACCTGGAAGCCATCGACCGTGGATCGATCGAGGTGGATGGGGAGCAGATCGGCTATCGTTTTCGCAAGGGCCGGCTGGAGCGCCTGTCCAACCATGCGATTACCCTGCAGCGGCGCAAGATCGGCATGGTGTTCCAGCAGTTCAATCTCTATCCGCACATGACGGCACTGCAGAACATCATCGAAGCGCCGGTCGGTATCCACGGCGAAAGCCGCGCCAAGGCGATCGAGAATGCGCGCATCCTTCTGGACCGTGTCGGGCTTTCGGCAAAGGCCGACAATTATCCGCAGCAGCTCTCCGGCGGCCAACAGCAGCGCGTGGCGATTGCCCGGGCACTGGCGATTAAGCCGACGCTGATGCTCTTCGACGAGCCGACATCCGCGCTCGATCCGGAACTCGTCGGCGAAGTGCTCGCCACCATGAAGGATCTGGCCAAGCAGGGCCTGACGATGATCGTCGTCACCCATGAGATCGGCTTTGCCCGCGAAGCGGCCGATCGCGTCGTCTTCATGGATGGCGGCAAGGTGGTCGAGCAGGGCAAGCCGGAAGATGTGCTCGGCAATCCTCAGCATCCCCGAACCAGAAGCTTCCTGTCGCGCTTCATCTAGCGCGACGGCCCCCGTCAGATGCGGGACCGCCGGCCTCATGCGGGCCTGGCGTCGCTCATGCCAACCATTGGAACAGTCATGACCCTCGACAACGACTTCGCCCGCCTCTCGGATTTCGAACCGATGAGAGCCGAGCTCACCGGTATCCGGCAGCACCTTCACGCCAATCCGGAGCTATCTTTCGAGGAGGCCGAGACCGCGCGTTTCGTTGCCGAAAAGCTGGAAGCCTGGGGCTATGATGTTCACCGCAATGTTGGCGGACATGGTGTCGTCGCTCGCCTGAAGGCCGGTGCCGGGACGAAGAGCATCGCCATTCGCGCCGACATGGATGCGCTGCCGATCAACGAGCAGACCGGCAAGCCCTATGCCAGTCGCGTTCCGGGAAAGATGCATGCTTGCGGTCATGATGGCCACACGACGATGTTGCTCGGCGCGGCCGAATATCTGGCGCGCACCCGTCGCTTCAACGGCACCGTGAACCTGATCTTCCAGCCCGCCGAAGAGGCCGGTGCGAAGAGCGGCGCCCAGGCGATGATCGATGACGGCCTTTTCGAACGTTTTCCGTGTGACGCGATCTTCGGTCTGCACAATCACCCCGGCGCGCCCGAGGGTACCTGGCTGATGCGCTCCGGCCCGCTGATGGCCGCGGCCGACACGGCGGAAATTATCATCACCGGCAAGGGCGGCCATGCCTCGCGTCCGCATCTGACCATCGATCCGGTCGTCGTCGCCTGCAATCTCGTCGTTGCGCTGCAATCCGTCGTTTCCCGCAGCATCGACCCGACGCAGACGGCCGTAATCACCGTGGGTTCGATCCATGCGGGCGAAGCCGCAAACGTCATTCCAGAAAGCGCGAAGATGCTGCTCAGCATCCGCTCGTTCGATCCGAAGGTGCGTGAGCTCCTTGAGGCGCGGATCAGGAAGTTGTCGGAAGCGGTGGCGGACGGATATGGAGCGCAGGCTGCTATCGACTACGCGCATGGCCACCCCGTCGTCGTGAACTCCGAAAAGGAAACGGAATTTGCCCGCGTTGTCGCCGAGGAACTCGTCGGTGCCGATAAGGTCGGCACTTGCGCGCTCATTCCCGGCAGCGAGGATTTCTCGCATTATCTCGAACACAGACCGGGCAGCTTTCTCCGCCTCGGCAACGGCGTCAATTCGGCGATCCTGCACAGCGCCAAATATGATTTCGCTGATGAAAGCCTGACGGTTGGGGCTGCCATGTGGGCACGCCTGACGGAGCGGTATCTCGACCAATGAGACCCGCCGACAGACGAGCCTCAGTCGGTGGCTGGCGTTAGCGCCAGCCGAGGGCCGGGGCGACGTGGGTCAGGGTCGCCTCGATCACGTGGGCGTTGTATTCCACGCCGAGCTGGTTCGGGACGGTGAGAAGCAGCGTATCGGCTTCCGCGATTGCTTCGTCCTGGGCCAGTTCCTTGATCAGAGCGTCGGGCTCGGCAGCATAACTACGGCCGAAGATCGCCCGGGTCTTATCGTCGATGAAGCCGATCTTGTCTTCACCCTGATTGCCGTTTCCGAAGTAGGCGCGATCTCGATCAGTCACCAGCGCAAAGATGCTGCGGCTGACCGACACGCGCGGCTCGCGTTTGTGGCCGGCCGCTTTCCACGCCTCACGGTATACCCTGATCTGGTCGGCCTGCTGGACGTGGAACGGAAGTCCGCTCTCATCGTCCTTGAGGGTGGAGCTTTGCAGGTTCATCCCGAGCTTGGCTGCCCAGAGTGCCGTGGCGTTCGAGCTGGCGCCCCACCAGATCCGATCGCGCAGGCCTTCGGAGTGTGGCTCGAGCCGCAGCAGGCCTGGAGGGTTGGGGAACATCGGTCGTGGGTTCGGCTGGGCAAAGCCTTCGCCTTGCAGCACATCGAGCAGGACTTCCGCATGGCGCCGGGCCATGTCGGCTTCGCTCTCGCCTTCGGGCGGTGCATAGCCGAAGTGACGCCATCCATCGATGACCTGTTCGGGTGAACCACGGCTGATGCCGAGCTGCAGACGCCCGCCGGCGATGAGATCGGCCGCGCCTGCATCTTCTGCCATGTAGAGCGGGTTTTCATAGCGCATGTCGATGACGGCCGTGCCGATCTCGATACGACTGGTCTTCGCGCCGACAGCCGCCAGCAGCGGGAAAGGCGAGGCGAGCTGCCGCGCGAAATGATGGACGCGAAAATAGGCGCCGTCCGCACCCAGCTCCTCAGCCGCGACGGCAAGGTCGATGGATTGCAGAAGCGCGTCGGAGGCCGAGCGGGTCTGTGATTGCGGCGAGGGCGTCCAGTGCCCGAACGACAGGAAACCGATTTTCTTCATGACCGTACCACTCAGAGATGTTGCATGTATGGTTTGCGTTTCATGGCATAGTTCCGGCGCGGGATACAGCCGGCACCGTGTCGCTGCCAAAGAAGTGATACATTCCCGCCAAGTGATTACCTGCGCGACAAGGTCGACACGAGATCGCTGAAGCGCTCGCCCTGGATGCTGACATGCTGGCGCAGAAGCGTGCGCGCACGCTCCGCATCACCGGCAAAGAGCGCTTCCACAACGGCGTCATGCTCGGAAAAGGACGTGGCGACACGATTGCGGACCCGCAGTTGAAGACGCCGATAGGGTTGCAGGCGGCGGTGCAGCGCCACGCATTGCTCCGAGAGGAAATCGTTGTGGCTGGCGGCATAGATCGCCCTGTGAAAACGCTCATTGTCGTAATAGTAGGCGTCGCTGTCGCCGGCGGAGGACGAGCGCTTGCAGTCGGCGTGAGCCGCCAGGATTGCCGTGCGATCGTCGTCCGTCAGCCGCCGCGCTGCCAGCGAACCGGCCATGCCTTCGATTTCGGCCATCACCTCGAACATCTCGAAAATGCGATGCGGTCCCGGATCGATGACGATTGCGCCGCGGCGCGGACGAATCTCCACCAGTCCGATCGCATTCAGCTGCATCAGAGCCTCGCGTATCGGCGTTCTCGACACACCGAAGCGCGTGGCCAATTGCACTTCGTCCAACCGTTCGCCTGGGGCGAAATCGTTTGAAATGATGCCGTTTTCGATCTCGTCGCGCAGGCGTTGAACGACATTCTCGGACATGTTTGCCACGTTCTCCAATGCAAAAATCAAATTCTTGTATGCAAGATTATTTACTTTGCGCACAAGATAACTTAAGAACGATACCACAACAGATATGCCGCACACAAATGAGCGCGCTCGTCGGAGCCGCTATGACGTACCGGAAACGCTTGGGAGGGCTGTTTCCACCCCAATCCCGCTTCGCCAGGAGGATACTGACATGGCAGGCATCTCCTTCTTCAGCGACATGATGCAGAGCATCACGGATCGCGGACGCAGGCTGCTCGCGGTGGGCACGCGCGCCGAGCCGGTTCAAGCCGAGACGACGCTCGAAACCCTGTGCAACATGCTCCTGTCGAGCCGGGGCGAAGCCTCTGGCATGGCCTTGGCCGCCGAGATCCTTCAGCGCTGGGCTGAACTCGATCCAGCCGGTCAGCGAGATTTCATGCTGATGCTGCACGATCAATTCGGCCCCGATGTCGGCAAACTGGACAAGGCGATCGACCGCTACCGCAGCGACAGGAATTCGAACACGCTCATTGAGCTACATCAGGCAGCCGAGCCGCGCCGGCAGGAGCTGGTGCGCAGGCTCAATCTCGCGCCCAAGGGCACGGCGAAACTGGTGGAGATGCGCGAGCGCCTGCTGGGCATGAAGGACGCAACGGAGCAGTTCCGCGCTGTCGACGCCGATTTCGCCCATCTCTTCGGATCCTGGTTCAATCGCGGCTTCCTGACGCTGCGCCCGATCGATTGGTCGACGCCGGCCGATCTTCTGGAGAAGATCATCAGATACGAGGCCGTGCACGAGATTGCCGGCTGGGATGAATTGCGGCGAAGGCTGGTTCCGCCAGACCGCCGCTGCTTCGCCTTCTTCCATCCCCGTCTCGCCGATGATCCGTTGATTTTTGTCGAGGTAGCGCTGACCACGGCGATCCCAGCCGCCATCACGGATGTTCTGGATGAAAGTCGGTCTCCGATCGCCGCCCAGAACGCGACGACGGCGGTCTTTTATTCCATTTCCAATTGCCAAGAGGGGCTGCGCGGCATCTCGTTCGGCAATTTCCTGATCAAGCAGGTCGTGGGAGATCTGCGTCGAGATCTGCCGGGCCTGAAGACCTTCGTGACTTTATCGCCCGTTCCGGGCTTTGCCGGCTGGCTGGCGAGATTGCGCAAGGCAGCCGATGCGGGCCTTAGCGAGCAGACGCTGAAAACCCTTGCCCTGCTTGATGAGCCGGACTGGGCGGATGACCCCGAGCGGTCGCAGGCGGTCGAGGCTGTGCTGTTGCCGCTTGCCGCACGCTATTTTGTCAAGGAACAGGGCAACGGCCGACGGCCGATCGATCCGGTCGCCCGTTTTCATCTCGGCAACGGCGCGCGTTTGGAGCGGCTGAATTTCCTCGCCGACCGGTCCCAGAAGGCGATGCGCCAGTCTCATGGACTGATGGTCAACTATCTTTACAAGCTGGATGATATCGAGAAAAACCACGAAGCTCTTGCGCAGCACGGTGAAGTCGCGGCCTCGCCGGAGGTCAAGAAGCTGGCGGAGGCCGGTGTGACGGATGCTGGTCTCGGCAGTCCGATCCGTCGACGCCATGGCGAAATGCAAAAGACCTGAGCAGCAGATTTAGGAGGGGAGTTATGGGCAATCATCTGTTCGACGCCATCAGGGCGTCCGCAACGTCTGACGATGCCATTTTTATCGAAACCGTCAGCGGCGAGCGTTGGACCTATGGGGATGCGCTGCGCATTTCGGGGCAGCTTGCCAGCGCCATTGACGCACTCGGCGTCCGGCCCGGTGACCGTGTCGCGGTGCAGGTGGAAAAGAGCCCGACGGCTTTGATGCTTTATCTCGCCTCCGTGCGCTGCGGGGCAGTGTATCTGCCGCTAAACACGGCCTATACGCTTGCCGAACTCGACTATTTCATCGGCGATGCAGAGCCAAGGCTCGTCGTCGTCTCCCCGAAGGCTCGGGCCGAGGTCCAGAAGCTGGCGCAGCGTTATGGCGCGATCGTCGAGACGCTGGATGCGGATGGCGTGGGATCGCTGACGGATCTCGCTCGGGAGGAGCCTGCCGACTTCATCGATGCCGCCCGTGCTCCCGATGATCTCGCCGCGATCCTCTACACATCCGGCACCACCGGCCGCTCCAAGGGCGCCATGCTCACGCATGACAATCTGCTCTCCAATGCACTTGCTTTGCGGGAATACTGGCGCGTCACCGCAGCCGACCGGCTGATCCACGCACTGCCGATCTTTCACACGCACGGCCTCTTCGTCGCCACCAATGTGACGCTGGTTGCCGGCGCATCGATGTTTCTGCTGCCGAAGTTTGAGCCGAGTGAAATCCTGTCGCTGATGCCGAAGGCTACGCTGATGATGGGCGTGCCGACATTCTATGTGAGATTGCTTCAGCATGAAGGATTGAACCGGGACACTGTCGCCAACATGCGGCTGTTTATCTCCGGCTCGGCGCCGCTTTTGACGGAAACGCATATCTCATTCCAGCAGCGCACCGGTCACGCCATTCTCGAACGCTACGGCATGACCGAGACCAATATGAACACCTCCAATCCCTATGATGGCGAGCGTAGGGCCGGGACGGTTGGCTTTCCGCTGCCGGGTGTCACCGTGCGGATCACTGATCCGGCCACAGGCGCGACGCTGTCGCCTAGCAAGACCGGCATGATCGAGATCAAGGGTCCGAATGTTTTCAAGGGCTATTGGCGCATGCCGGAAAAGACGGCGGCTGAATTCACAGAGGACGGCTATTTCATCAGCGGCGACCTCGGCAAGATCGACGAGGACGGCTATGTCCATATCGTCGGTCGTGGCAAGGATCTGGTGATTTCCGGCGGCTATAACATCTATCCGAAAGAGGTCGAGAACGAGATCGACCAGCTCGACGGCGTCGTCGAAAGCGCGGTAATCGGTGTCGCCCATCCGGATTTCGGCGAGGGTGTGACGGCGGTCGTGGTGCTTCAGCGCGGCGTGATACTGGACGAAAAGGCGGTGCTTGCGGCGCTACAGGATCGCCTTGCGCGCTACAAGCAGCCGAAGCGGGTCATCTTTACCGAGGAATTGCCGCGCAACACCATGGGCAAGGTCCAGAAGAACCTGCTGCGCGACCAATTCAAGGATCTTTACGAGAAGGCCTCCTGAGAGGCGCTTGCGCCTGCCTTGGTGCTTGGGAGTAGCACCGGCGCGGAGTTGATCATGCATTCATCAAAATGGGGACCGGCACCTGAGGAGGTTGCCGGAGGGAGGAAGTTATGAATATCCAGATCCTGTCGATCGTGCTGCTAGCCGGCATGTTCGTCATTGCCACGATCCAGCCGATCAATATGGGTGCGCTCGCCTTTGCTTGCGCCTTTCTGATCGGTTCTCTCGTCATGAGCATGAAGGCCGCCGATATCTTCGCGGGCTTTCCGAGCGACTTGTTCCTGACGCTGGTCGGGGTCACCTATCTCTTCGCGATCGCGCAGATCAATGGCACCATCGATTGGCTGATCGAGGGCGCGGTCAAGCTGATGCGCGGACATGTTGCCTGGATTCCATGGGTCATGTTCCTCGTTGCCGCGATCATCACCGGCTTTGGCGCGCTTGGCCCGGCGGCCGTCGCGATCCTTGCGCCGGTGGCGCTTGGGTTCGCATTCCAATATCGCATCAGTCCTGTGATGATGGGGCTGATGGTGATCCACGGCGCGCAGGCGGGCGGCTTCTCGCCCATCAGCGTCTATGGCGGCATCACCAACCAGATCGTTCAGAAGGCGGGGCTGCCTTTCGCGCCGACATCGCTGTTCCTGTCGAGCTTCTTCTTCAACCTCGCGATTGCGGTTCTGGTCTTCTTTATCTTCGGTGGCCCGAAGATTTTGCGCAAGCAGCCGGCGGCGTCCGGTCCGCTGCCGGACCTGCACCCTCAAGGCGTCACGCGAGCCATTGTCGGCCATGGCGGCACGCGCGCAGCACCCATCAGTCATCATGTCTTTGAGGTGGAAACGAAAGAAGAGGCGGCGCTTGCCGGTCTGACGGCGGAGCGGCTGACGACGCTGGTCGGCCTGACGGCACTGGCGCTCGGTGCGCTGGTCTTCAAATTCAATGTCGGTCTGGTGGCGATCACTGTCGCCGTTGTGCTCGCTCTCTTGTCGCCGAAGACCCAGAAGGCGGCAATCGACAAGGTCAGCTGGTCGACTGTGCTCCTCATCGCCGGCATCATCACCTATGTCGGCGTCATGGAGAAGATCGGTACGATCGACTATGTGGCGCATGGCATTTCCAGCCTGGGGATGCCGTTGCTGGTGGCGTTGCTTCTGTGCTTCACGGGAGCCATCGTCTCCGCTTTCGCCTCCTCGACCGCTCTCCTTGGCGCGATCATCCCGCTTGCCGTGCCTTTCCTGCTGCAAGGGCATATCAGCGCCGTGGGTGTGGTTGCGGCCATTGCGATCTCGACCACCATCGTCGATACCAGCCCGTTCTCGACCAATGGCGCACTGGTCGTCGCCAATGCGCAGGAGAGCGAGCGGGAGAGCGTGCTGAAAACCTTGCTGATCTACAGCGCCCTGATCGCCATTATCGGCCCGATCGTCGCCTGGCTTGTCCTGATTGTGCCGGGCCTCGTGTAAGGCGAGGGTCTTTCTGAGGTGTCTGCTGGTCGCGTGCGATGCGCGGCCAGCTAGAATTCCAGCAAAGCATTGTCGACGACTTCCTTCATGACGAAGAAGGTGCGGGTCTGGCGCACGCCGGGCAGGGCGATCAACTGCGTGCCGTGAATGCGGTTGAAATCCGCCATGTCGCCGACGCGGATCTTCAGGAAATAATCGAAATCGCCGGCGACGAGATTGCAGTCGAGAACGAAGCTCAGCTTGGCGACGGCCTTTTCGAATGCGCCGAAGCTCTCGGGCGTCGACCGGTCAAGAACGACGCCGACCATCACCAGGGCGCCGCGGCCGACCTTCTGCGGTTCGATCATCGCCCGCACGGTCTTGATATAGCCTTCTTCGAACAGACGCTGGGTGCGGCGATGGCAGGTCGCCGGACTGACATCGACCAATTGCGCCAGTTCGGCATTGCTGAGCCGCCCGTTCTTCTGCAGCAGACGGAGTATCTTCAGGTCGATGCGGTCCAGTTCAGAGGTCATGAAAGAATCTTCCGAAAACTATGGATATTTTGGATAATTTAAGATTACCTAGAAAGCTCTGCATCTCATAGAAGAAATATGAAGCCTATCTTCGAGAGCACCTTTCATTGAAGTGATGCTAGCGTCTTCCCCGTATCACGACAAGCTGAAGGGGAATTCATGCTGGAGAAATTCGAGCGCTATCCGCTCACATTCGGTCCGACCCATATCGAGAAGCTGGAACGGCTCTCTGAACATCTCGGCGGCAAGGTGCAGCTCTACGCCAAGCGGGAAGACTGCAATTCCGGGCTGGCATTCGGGGGCAACAAGCTGCGCAAGCTGGAATATATCATTCCCGATGCGATTGCCTCGAACGCGGATACGCTGGTGTCGATCGGCGGGGTTCAGTCCAACCACACGCGCATGATCGCCGCCGTCGCCGCCAAGATCGGCTTCAAGTGCCGGCTTGTACAGGAAAGCTGGGTCCCGCATGAAGATGCCGTCTATGACCGCGTCGGCAATATTCTCTTGAGCCGCATCATGGGCGCAGATGTGCAGATGGTCGATGAAGGCTTCGATATCGGCATTCGGCAGAGCTGGGAAGAGGCGATCGAGGACGTCAAGGCCAAGGGCGGCAAGCCCTATCCGATCCCGGCCGGTGCCTCCGTGCACAAATATGGTGGGCTTGGCTATGTCGGCTTTGCCGAGGAGGTTCGAGTCCAGGAAGAGGAACTCGGCTTCAAGTTCGACTACATCGTCGTCTGCACGGTGACGGGCTCCACCCATGCCGGCATGACCGTCGGCTTTGCCAAGGATGGTCGCGAGCGCCAGGTCATCGGCATCGACGCCTCCTTCACGCCTGCGCAGACCAAGGCACAGGTGCTGGAAATTGCACGGCGCACCGCCGAACTCGTTGAGCTCGGCCGCGAACTCTCGTCGGACGATATCGTTTTGATCGAGGACTATGCCTATCCGGTCTACGGCGTGCCGTCGGACGAGACCAAGGAGGCCATTCGGCTCTGCGCGCGGCTGGAGGGCATGATCACCGACCCGGTCTACGAAGGCAAATCCATGCAGGGCATGATCGACCTCGTGAAGAAGGGTTATTTCCCGGAGGGCTCGAAGGTTCTCTACGCCCATCTCGGTGGAGCCCCGGCGATCAACGGCTACGCCTATACGTTCCGTAACGGCTGATTGTTGAGACAGGCGATCCGGCCGGGAAGATACCGGCCGGATCACGCAACCGGGCAAGGATGGTTCAGGACCCGTATGGGCATCATGGGATCAACAGAACGAGCATCGTCAAAACGGCTCTTGGCCTCGCGAGAGGGCGGTGATGTCCGAGCTACTGCTTTCTTCGCGTTGGTTCTCGTTTATCTAGGAGGCGGAACGCTCGGTCATCGACAGGCGGTATTCCTCGTAGGTGCTGCTTTGCACCCGAATATGCTCGCGCATCACTGTTTCGGCGCGCGCGACATCACCGGCCTCGAGGGCGATCAGGATCTCACGGTGTTCGCTCATCGATTGAGAAAGCCGATCGCCAAAAGAAAGCTGGGCTCTGCGAAATGGCTTCAGACGCCTTTGCAGATTGCGCGCCTCCTCGGCGAGAAAGCCGTTGCCGGAGGCCTCGTAGATCATGTTGTGAAACGCGGCATTTTCGGCGTAGTAGCGATGATAGTCCTGTACCTGCAAGGCTGCTTCGCAGGCGGATGCCGTCTGGCGCAGCAGCAGCACCTGCGCCTTGGTGATGCGGCCGGCCGCAAGCCGCGCGCACCAGGCCTCGACTTCCGCCATCACCTCGAACATCTCCACGAGACGCGTGAAGCTCGGCTGCCGCACGAAGGCGCCGCGGTTGGGAATGAGTTCAACCAGTCCGGTCGAGGAGAGCAGACGCAAGGCCTCGCGAAGCGGCGTGCGCGACACGCCGAAATCGCCGGCGAGGCGCACCTCGTCCAGGCGTTCTCCATCCTTGAAAACCCCTTCGGCAATCAGGGTCTCGATGCGCTCGTAGAGCGCGTCCGACGCTGGCGGTCTGTTTTGAGCCACGATGATCTCTCCTGCCGAAGTTGTGCTGCCTAAAGCCTACGATAACAAGACGTTGTACGCAAAATAGAAATTATGCGTTCAATCTTTAATTTTTGTATACAGAAAATGGGAATTGGGTATAGTATAGGCATCAAATAAAAATGCTCATATAATGGGCACTAAGGGGGACTTCAATGAGACTAGCTGTTATTGCCGCCGCCCTGCTTTTGCCGCTCCTGCTGGCGCCGGTTGCCAATGCAGGGAAAGCGAACGACACCATTTCGATCGCCTTTGCGAAGGAACTCGAGCATATCGATCCCTATTTCAATACGGCGCGCGAGGGCGTTCTGCTCGGAAATGCGGTCTGGGACGGCCTTCTCTATCGCGATCCGAAGTCGGGCCAGTATGTCGGCAATCTTGCCACCAGCTGGTCGTGGGTGGATCCGACGACGCTGGAACTGACGCTGCGCCAAGGGGTCAAGTTTCACAATGGCGCGTCCTTCGATGCGGATGATGTCGTTTTTACGCTAAACTATATGGTCGATCCCAAGAATGGCGCCAAGAACACAGTGGCGACCAGCTGGATCAAGCGGGCCGAGAAGATCGATCAGTTCAAGGTCCGCATCATCACCAACGGGCCTTTTCCGGCGGCGCTCGAATATCTCGCCGGGCCGGTGATCATCCATCCGCATGAATATTACGCCGCCGTCGGGCCGGCCGGGGTGGCAACCAAGCCGATCGGAACCGGCCCGTACAAGGTCGTGAGCGTCGAGCCCGGCAAGCATTATGTGCTGAAGCGCAATGATGATTATTTCGCTGCCGCCAAGCCGAAGGCCAAGGTCGAAACGATCGATATCCGCACCATCCCCGACATCAACACGCAGATGGCGGAGCTTTTCAACGGGACGATCGATCTCGTCTGGCAGGTGCCTTCCGACCAGGCCGACAAGATGGCCGGTCGCGGCAATTTCCAAGTCCTCAACGCGCCGACGATGCGCGTCGGTTATCTCTCCCTCGATGCGGCCGGCCGAAGCGGCGCGAAGAATCCGATGACGGACGTGCGGGTCCGCGAGGCGGTCTACCACGCGATCAACCGCGACGGCATCGTCAAGGCGCTGATGAAGGGCACGACGGAGGTGATCAACAGTGCTTGCTCGCCCAGCCAGTTCGGTTGCGCCACCGATGTCGCGTCCTATTCCTACGATCCGGACAAGGCCAAGGCGCTGCTGGCGGAGGCCGGCTATCCCAATGGCTTCGAGATCGATTTCTACGCCTATCGCGATCGTCCGCTGGCGGAAGCCATGATCGGCATGCTGGCCGAGGTCGGGATCAAGGCAAATCTCAAATACCTGCAATATGCGGCGCTGCGCGAAAAGCGCATCAAGGAAGGCGTGCCCATGTCCTTTCTGACATGGGGCTCCAACTCGATCGCCGACGCCTCGGCCATCACCAGCGAGTTCTTCACCATGGGCGGCGAAGACGATGCGCGCGACAAGAGCCTGTCGGATCTTCTGGAAAAAGCCGATTCCTCCGTCGATCCGGCCGAGCGCAAGACACTCTACAAACAGGCACTCTCGACGATTGCCGACAAGGCCTATTGGGTGCCGCTGTGGAACTATTCGACCAACTACATCATGAGCAAGGACGTCTCTTTCACGCCTACGCCCGATGAACTGGTCCGTTTCAATGAGATCGGCTGGAAATGACATTTGCATCCGTCGTTCGGCGCGTCCATGGGGGCGCCGAACGACGTGTTTCAGAGTGACAGGAGCGACTAGCCCAGTCGCGCCTCCCGTTTAAGGGTACACGATGCTGAAATTTGTCCTGACCAAACTCGGTATGGCGGCGCTGGTGGCGCTGACTGTGTCCTTCATCAGCTTTATTCTTCTGTTTATGGCGGGCGATCCGGCCATCGCCATTGCCGGCGAGGGTGCTCCAGCGGAGGTGATCACCGCAATCCGCAGCCAGTACGGCTTCGATCAGCCTTTGATGCTCCAATATGTCGAGTGGCTGATGCGGGCGCTCTCCGGCGATTTCGGCATGAGCTATTATTTCAAGCAGCCGGTTTCCGGAATGATTGCCGATCGGCTGCCGGTGACCATGATGATCGGTTTTCTCGGCATGAGCTTCGCGCTGCTGTTGGCGATCCCGATGGGTGTTCTCGCGGCCGCCTTTCCGAACACCATCATAGACCGGTTGGCACTCGGTATCGCCGTCGTTGGACAGGCAATCCCGAGCTTCTGGTTCGGCCTGATCCTGATCGTGATCTTCTCGGTCAATCTCGGTCTGGTGCCGGCGTCCGGAACCGGGAGCTGGACGGGCTATATTCTGCCCACGATCGTTCTTGGCTATTACGCGACGCCAGCCATCATGCGGCTCACCCGCGCCGGCATGCTGGAAGTCCTGTCGTCCGACTATATCCGCACCGCCCGGGCCAAGGGCCTGAAGCCACGCCAGGTGCTGTTCAAGCACGCTTTGCGCAACGCGATTATCCCGGTCGTCAGCCTCAGCGCCGTGCAGCTGGGCTTCATGTTCAGCGGCTCGGTCGTGGTGGAAACGATCTTCGCGCTACACGGCGCCGGCTTCCTCGCCTGGGAATCGATCTCGCGCAACGACCTGCCGACCATGCAGGCGCTGATTCTCATCTTTGCGATGTTCTACATCGTCTTCACCTTTCTGGCCGACGTCTTGAACGCCTGGCTCGATCCCCGTTTGAGGGCCGCATGAGATGAACGACATGTCCCAAACCGCAACCGTGATCCAGACCACAACCATGCGGGCACCGTCTCGGCCGCTGACGCGCAGGGCGCTGAAGCATCGCGGTTTCATGGCGGGATTTGTCATCCTGCTGGTGATCGCTCTGATCGCGCTTTTCGCACCGCTGATCGCGCCGCATAATCCATACAAGCAGGATCTGCTGGCACGGCTCGCCCCACCTGTCTTCCTCGGCGGCGACTGGAAGCATGTGCTCGGAACGGACGCGCTTGGCCGCGATTATCTCTCGCGACTGATCTACGGCGCCCGCGTCTCCCTGATGATCGGCTTTACCGCGGCGATGATCTCCGCCGTGATCGGCACCACGCTCGGTATTCTCGGCGGCTATTTCGGCGGCAAGGTGGATGCAGTCGTGATGTTCATCGTTTCGGTGCGGCTTGCCTTGCCAGCGACGCTGGTCTCGCTCGCCGTCGTTGCGCTTTTCGGCGGCTCGCTGACGGTCGTGGTCTCGATATTGGGCCTGCTGCTCTGGGATCGGTTCGCGGTGGTGCTGCGAAGCGCGACCATGCAGGTACGCCAGACGGATTATATCGCGGCTGCGGAAGTGCTCGGGGCAAGCCTGCCGCGCATCCTCTTCAAGGATGTGTTGCCAAACGTCATGAACGCACTGATCGTTATCGTCACGCTGGAAATGGCGCATGCGATCATTCTGGAGGCCGCACTCTCCTTCCTCGGCCTTGGCGTGCAGCCGCCGACCCCGTCCTGGGGCCTGATGATTTCCGAGGGCAAGGAAATGCTGCTGTTCGAGAGCTGGCTGATCACCATTCCAGGCATCGCGCTGTTCGTACTGGTCTTTGCGATCAACATGCTGGGCGACGGCATTCGCGACATCACCGCGCCGGAGGGCAGAAACTGATGACGAACGTTGCCGAACCCGTCCTTTCGATCCGCAACCTCACCATCGATCTCCCACGCGGCGGCGATCGACCACACGCCGTCAGCAATCTGTCCCTCGAGATCCGCGAGAAGGAAATCCTTTGCATCGTCGGGGAGTCCGGCTCCGGCAAGTCGATCACCTCCTTTGCCGCGATGGGTCTCCTGCCGAAGGTGCTGAAGCCTTCCGCCGGCGAGATCCTGTTCGAGGGGCGTGATGTGCTCAAGCTCTCCGAGGCCGAACATTCCGGCCTGCGCGGCAACCACATGGGCATGATCTTTCAGGAGCCGATGAGCGCGCTCAACCCGTGCTACACGGTCGGCGATCAGATCGAAGAGGTTTTCAAGGCTCACACTACGCTCTCGAAGACCGAGCGGCGCGAGCGGACGATGGCGCTCCTCAAGGAGGTGCGGCTTCCGGAACCGGAGCGGCTCTACCACGCCTATCCGCACCAATTGTCCGGCGGCCAGCGCCAGCGGATCGTCATCGCCATCGCGCTTGCCATGGAGCCACGCCTGCTGATCGCCGATGAACCGACCACGGCGCTCGACGTGACGACACAGGCGCAGATCCTCGACATGTTCAAGGCGCTGAAGGAAAGCCGCAAGGCCGGCATCCTGTTCGTCACCCACGACTTCGACGTGGTGGCGGAGATCGCCGACCGCGTCGTGGTCATGCAGAAGGGCGTGGTGGTCGAGCAGGGGTCTGTGGAACAGGTGCTCAACAATCCCCGCCATCCCTATACGCGCATGCTGATCGATGCTGTCCCCAAGCGGCATGGCGGCAAGGGGGATCCGAAGATGTCCGCGCCGATCGCGCTGCGTGTCGCCGGCATCGAGAAGACCTTCTCGACCGCCCGTACCTTCTTCAAGCCGGCCCGCAAGGTTCAAGCCGTCAAGCCGACGGATTTCACCGTACTCGAAGGTCAGACGCTCGGCATCGTCGGGGAATCTGGGTCCGGCAAGACGACGCTCGTGCGCTGCCTCATGGGTCTGGTCGAGCCGGATGAGGGCTCCATCTGGATCGGCAATGACCGGCTGGACACGAGAACGGTGGCCGGACGGCGCAATTTCCGCAAGCATATCCAGATCGTCTTCCAGGACCCCTACGGCTCGCTCAATCCGCGCCGGACCATCGGCGATCTTCTTGTCGAGGGGCCTGTCAATTTCGGCGTGCCGCGCAAGCAGGCTATAGAAAAGGCGCGCGAACTGATGCGGATCGTCCGCCTTGAGGAGGATGCGCTGGATCGTTATCCGGTGCAGTTTTCCGGAGGGCAGCGCCAGCGCATTTCGATTGCTCGCGCGCTCATGGTCGAGCCGAAGATCCTGATCGCCGACGAGGCGGTCTCGGCCCTCGATGTTTCAGTGCAGAAAGATGTGCTGAAACTCCTCGACGACATCAGGAAGAGCGTCGGCCTGACGGTGATTTTCATCACCCATGATCTTAGGGTTGCCGCCGAGATTTCGGACCATATTCTTGTCATGTCGAAAGGGGAGGTGGTCGAGTACGGCGCCGTTGACGACATCTTCGGTAATCCCCAACATTCCTATACGCGCCAACTGCTCGCCGCCATGCCCGGCCGCGGCTGGGAGGCGCCCAATATGGCAGCGTTGTCGGCTGCCGACGCAACGAGGTAGGCAGTTCCATGGACAGAGTGCAAGTGATCGAGGCCGCCCGCGATTATGTCGACAGCGGCGGGCTCGAAGTGGACCTCGCAAGGCTTGTGGCGCGGCGTTCTGTCAGCCAGTCCGAGGGCCGGTGGGAGGAGCTTCAGGCCTATCTGGAAAAGGAGATGCAGCCGCTGCTGCTCTCCATGGGTTTTTCCGTCGAGATCTTCGATAATCCACGGGAAGGAGGAGCGCCGCTCCTGATTGCTGACCGCATCGAAGGGGATGAGTTGCCGACCGTGCTGGTCTATGGCCATGGCGATGTCTGCAACGGCGAAGCGCATCGCTGGCGGGAGGGTCTCGAGCCGTTCAGGCTCACCCGCGAGGATGACAGGCTCTACGGCCGCGGCACGGCTGACAACAAGATCCAGCATCTTATCAACATCAAGGCGCTCGAACTGCTGATCCGCAAGAACGGTCGCCTCGGCTTCAATGCGAAGATCATTCTGGAGATGGCCGAGGAAACCGGCTCCTTCGGCCTGCGGGAATTCTTCACCGCCAACCGCGACCGGCTTTCGGCGGATGTGCTGATCGCGTCCGATGGTCCGCGTCTGGCCATCGATACGCCGACCATGTTCATGGGGTCGCGTGGCGGCATGTCCTTCAATCTCATCGTCAACCTGCGCGACGAGGATCATCATTCCGGCAATTTCGGCGGCCTGCTTGCCGATCCGGCCATTATTCTCGCCCAAGCAATCGCCACGATCACCGATGCGCGCGGCCAGATCAAGATCGCCGAATGGCGCCCGACGAGCCTCACGCCCGATATCCGCGCCGTTCTGCGTGACCTGCCGCCACGACAGCATGATGCTGATTGGGGCGAGAGTGATCTGACGCCGAGCGAACGGGTCTTCGGCTGGAATTCCTTCGCCGTTCTCGCCCTGTCCTCCGGCAATATCGATGCGCCGCAGAACGCCATATCGGGTTCGGCCCGGGCCGCCTGTCAGCTGCGCTTCGTGGTCGGCACGGACATCGACAATATCATCCCGGCCCTGCGCCGCCATCTCGACGCCAATGGTTTTCCAATGGTCGACGTCCGCGCCTCGCGCGGCGAAGCCTTTCAGGCGACGCGCTTTTCATCGGACCACCCATGGGTGCGGTTCGTTGAGCAGTCGCTGACGCGCAGCGCCGGTCGCCGTCCGCATGTCCTGCCCAATCTCGCTGGGTCGCTGCCGAACGATGCCTTCACCGAGATTCTCGGGCTGCCGACGATCTGGATTCCGCATTCCTATGCCGAATGTGGCCAGCACGGACCGAATGAGCACGTTCTGATCCCGATCGCGCGCGAAGGCATGCAGGTGATGACGGCTCTGTTCCTCGATATCGCCGAGAACGCAGCCAGCCTGAAGGCAAACGCCTAACGGCTTGCTGATGACATTCCATCCTATCCTTCAGAAAGGTGTCGCCATGAGCAAATCCAATCCCGCGGATCTCGGTGCGCTGGAGGCGCGCCAGCTGATCGGACGCAAGAGCCTTTCGCCGGTTGAACTGGCAGAGGCTTGTATCAAGCGGGTCGAGATGCTCAACCCGGCGGTGAACGCCCTGGTGGCCTATAATTTCGACAGGGTTCTGGACGAGGCGCGGTTGGCCGAAGAGAAGGTGTCGCGCAACGAAGCGCTCGGTCCGCTGCATGGCCTGCCTTTCGGCGTCAAGGATATGATCGACGTTGCCGGCTTGCCGACCACCTTCGGTTCGGAAATCTATCGCGACAATATCGCCATCAAGGACGATGCAATCGTTGCTGTCATGCGCGGGGCAGGGGCGATCCCGTTCGGCAAGACCAATAATCCGGAATGGAGCGCCGGCGGCAATACCCGCAATGCCGTCTATGGCGCCACCGCCAATCCGCATGACACGACGAAGAGTTCTGCCGGCTCTTCCGGCGGCTCGGCTGTGCTTCTTGCCTCCCGAATGGCGCCGCTGGCCACGGGGTCGGATACGGGGGGCAGCCTTCGCAATCCGGCCGCTTTTTGTGGCGTTGTCGGCTTTCGCCCCTCGCCGGGTGTCGTGCCCGGCGATACGCGCGCCATGGCGCTGATGCCTCTGCCGACGAGCGGGCCGATGGGCCGCGATGTCGCCGACGTGGCGCTGATGCTGTCCGTATTGGCACGGCCGGACAGGCTCGATCCCTATACGGTCGTCATCGATGGAAAGACCGCCTGGCAGACGGACCGGTTTGGAGCCGGTCGTCGCCCGGACCTCGCTTCCCTGCGCATTGCCGTTACCGAGGATTTCGGCTTTGCGCCGACTGAACGGGTCATACGCGATAGTTTCCGGCGGGTGACGAAGCGGCTGTCGAGCCATTTTGGCGTGGTCGAGGAAACGCACCCGGATTGCGCCGATGCCGATCGCATTTTTTCGGTCCTGCGCGGCGTGATGTTCTTGGGCACGCATCACAAGCTGATGCTGTCCCATCCAGATAAGGTCGGCACTCTCGTCCGCGCCAATGTCGAAGAGGGCCTGGGCTATGGTCCGCTCGACATCGCCGATGCGCTCGTCAAGCAGGGTCGCTTCTATCACGATTGGCAGACGTTCTTCGAAATACATGACTACGTGCTTTGCCCGGCGGTGACGATCAGCCCGCGCGACTGGCACGAACTTTATCCGGAAGAGATCGACGGCAAGCCGACCAAAAGCTACTACCACTGGCTTGCGATGGCCTATGCCTCGACCCTTGCCGGCCATCCCTCGATCACCATTCCGGTCGGCCGCGACACGCTCGGCATGCCCTTCGGCCTGCAGATCGTCGGCCGGCGCCATGATGACGCCGGCGTCTTGCAGGTGGCAGCGGAAATCGAGGAAATTCTCGCCGGGGACGCCGAGTTCGGTGTCCCGAAGGTTGATTTGACCGCGTTGGAAAAGGCCCCGGCGCTCGCGAAGCAACCGGGCTTCATGGGCTTCTAGATCGGCAACTTCCCTGGCAGCGTCAGGAAAGAATGATCGGGAAGCGGGCTAACGATAGTCAACCCCACTTCATCTCGCCCTTGGCGACCTTGGCGCCGAGCTGGAGTGAGCCGACGTCCTTGAGGTCGGGATAGCGCTTGGTCATTGCAGCGATCAGTTCGGCGCTGTCCTTCGTTCGTCCCATTTCTTCCTCGAAGGCGAGAAGATAGTCGCGCGTGAAGGTGATTGCCGCGATCCCCTGTTCGGCTCCCTCTGCCTGATGGCCTGGAATGACGATCCTCGGTTTACGCGCAATGATCGTATCGAGCGCCTTGATCCAAGCGGCACGCAGCTCCGGTGTTGCCGTGTCGGCGACCCAGACGTGGATGCCGGAACTGATGAGAACGCCGCCGAAGACGGCTTTGAGCGATGACACCCAGATGTAGCGCCGGTCGTGCATCCCGGGCACTTCGATAATCTCGATGCGAGCCCCTTCGAGATCGAGAGAGGTCACGTCGGACGGTTCGGGAATGACGACGTCGGCCAGTTTCTGCGGGCCGTTTTCCTTGAGTTGAGGCCCCCAGGCATCCAGCTTGGCCTGAACGTTGGCCTTGATCGCCTCGACGGTGACCGGCTTGGCGATGACCTTCGCCTTGGGGAAGGCCTCTACGATGGGTCGGAGGCCGAAGTAGTAATCGGGATCGTTGCAGCTAACGAAAATGGTCGTCAGCCGCTTGCCCGTAGCCTTGATGGCATCCGCAACGGCGTGTCCGTCGGAGAGCGTAAAGCCGCCGTCGAGCAGGATGGCGTTCTTTTTGCCCGTCAGGAGGACCGGCGTGCGGCGAAAGCCCGTTTCACCCGCCTGAAAATATGTCCATTCGAGCTTGCCGTTCGCGGCACGCGCCAGGGTGAGGGGAGAAACGACTAGGCCGGCAGCGATTGCAAGCTTGAAGGTGTCGCGTCGTGTGATCATGCCAATTTTCCCGATCTGGTGGAGTGCGAGGTAGCCAAAGATTGAGCAAATTCTATCACAGGCATTGATTAGGAGATAAATATCGCTCAATCATACAGACTGTATGATTTAATTTGACAAAGTACCGTGAGCGATCTTCTCAATCTGAATCGGCTGATCTTCTACACAACGGTCGTCGACACCGGTTCCTTTACGCTGGCGGCCGAACGGCTTGGTGTGGCAAAGGCTGTCGTCAGCCATCAGGTCGCGCGGCTGGAGCAGGAATTGGGCGTCACGCTGCTGACTCGCACTACGCGGCGACTTCACGCGACGGATGAAGGCCGTCTTTTCTATGGCCGCTGTGTCATCATTCTGCGCGAGGCGGAGGCGGCTTATGCCGAGATGTCGCAAAAGGCGAGCGAGCCTTCGGGCATGCTGACGCTGACCGCATCGCTTGATTATGGCGCAGCCGTCGTGGCGCCGACAATCGCGGCCTATCGCCAGCGTTTCCCCCAGATGCAGGTCAACGTCATCTTCGATGACGATGTCATGGACTTGGCTGCCGGTCAGGTAGACCTCGCCATTCGCGTTGGCTGGCTTGCGGATTCCAGCAATCAGGCGCGGCGTCTTGGCACCTTTGATCAATATCTCGTCGCCGCGCCCTCCCTGATCGGCGCGATGCCTTCCATGTCATCACCGGCCGATGCGATCAATCTGCCATGGGTCGCCAACGCTGCACTGCGAAACCCGCTTCGCTGGATTTTTTCGCATGCCGAGCGGGAGACAGTCACAATTGACGTCAATTGCCCGGTGACCGCCGACAAGACACCTGCGGCCTATGCCTGCGTTCTTGCCGGGGTAGGGGTCTCGGTGTTCCCGGACTACATGGCGGCGAAGGACATCGAGGCGGGAAGGCTGGTTCGCATCCTGCCCGACTGGAGCCTGCCTGCCGGCGGCATCCATGCCGTCTTTCCGTCGGCGCGGTTTCGGCCTGCCAGGGTTCGTGCCTTCGTGGATATGCTAAAGGCGGCCGAACGCCAGAGAGTGGCCCAAACGAGGGCCGGTTCCGATTTGGCTGCAGACGCTGTTTGAGTATCCCAAGTGAGTGAGCAGAAATCGCTGGCAGGATACAAGCTCCGTGCCGTCAGGTACTCCAACGTTCCTGGCCTGCCACAACCAGCCAGTCTCGAAACGTTCTGGCCTCATGAGAAAGGCTCTTTGCCTCGATCAGCCAATAGGCCTTGTCCATATCCGAAGCTGTGTCGAACAGCGTCACCAACGACCCTTGCGCCAATTCATCGGCAATCAGCGCCGTGGGACAAAGGCCGACACCCTGGCCGCCGATGACCGAGCCGATCATCAGGTTGAAATCGGCAAAGATCGGGCCGGCCCTGGGTGTGTCGCGAAGGCCGGCGATAGCGAACCAGCGTGCCCACGCATCGATGGTCTCGTCATGAAGGAGTTCGGCGCTGGCCATATCGTGGAGTGCTTCAAGCTTGCCGTAACGGGCGCGAAATTCCGCCGAACAGGTCGGGCGCGTTTCGGCGCTTAGAAGCTCGATCGCGCTTGGGCCAGGCCGTAGCCCGTGACGTATCAACAGATCGACACCAGCCGCTTCTGGCGTCTTCGCTTCCAGTGCATAGACGATGTTGATGCGAAGGTCCGGATAGGCCGCCCTAAATCTCGGCAATTGCGGAATGAGCCATCGCGTTGCCATCGATGCGATGCAGGCAATGCTGATCGGGCGGCTGTGAATTTCGAGCCGCAATTGCTGGGCGGCGATTTCGATATGTCCGAGCCCGTGTGTCACCGCTGCCCCGAACTCGCGGCCGGCAGCGGTGAGCGTGACACCACGCGTCTGCCGCACGAAAAGCGGGACGTTCAACCAGTTTTCCACCGTTCGCACATGTTGGCTGACGCCGGCCGCCGTCAGATTGAGCTCGGCGGCTGCCTTGACGAAACTCTCGTGACGCGCAGCTGCCTCGAAGGCGCGCAGGGAGGCGAGGGGAAGGTTGCTCATGGATAATGACTAAGTCAGGCTTGGTCAAAGGGCAAGAACAAACTGTGTTGTTTGGCGGTGCTATTTCGCTAGAGTGCCGCCGAATCTGGTGCTTCTGACAGGCGTTCGGCAAGCGCTAGGCTATCATCACGCAAGCATATAAGGGATAGTGATCGTAATGCAGAATTTATCCATGCCGCTGATCCCTTCCGATGCAAACGACCGTCGCAGCAAACCGCCGGTCGTCGTCTATCCGGTCGAGACGCTTCCATCTGCCGATCTTGGCCTTCTGAATAGAGCGCGGCAGAAGCTGACGAAGGTGAGCGAGACCATCGTCCCGCCGAGGGAGGCGCGCAGCTTTCACGTTCCCAAAGGACATTTTTTCCGTATCGTCAGCGTAGAGGGCTCGCAGGTCGGCGATCTCAATCTCTGGAATGCGAATGACCTCTCCGAACGATTCTTCAGCGGCAAGACCCGCGCCCTGCATGCCACGCATGTCGGCGTCGGCGATCGATTGTGGAGCAGCTTGCCGTCTCTGCGGCCAATGGCGACGATCACCCACGATACGCTCGGCTGGTATGGCTGGGACGATGACGGCGCCGGCGTCCATGACGTCATTGGCACCCGCTGCGACCCCTATACCAACCGGCTGCTGAAGGGGAACGACTATCATCACTGCTGCCATTCGAACCTGACGCGGGCGCTTGCTGCTGAGCGGAACATATCGCTCGAGGAGGCCGAAACTCATGTGCATGACGTCTTGAACGTCTTCATGTGCACCGGCTTCACGCGCGACACCCACCAGTATTTCATGAAGGCCAGCCCCGTGCGGCCAGGCGATTTCATCGAGTTCTTCGCCGAGATCGATCTTCTGGGCGCTCTCTCCGCATGCCCAGGCGGTGATTGCGGCACTGGTCATTCGAGCGACGAGGCTGCATGCTATCTGCTGAAGGTGGAAGTGTGGCAGGCCGATCCCGAGATCATCGTCGGCTGGAGCTTCCCGGAGCGCAATCCTTATCCGCGAACGCACCGATAGGCTTCCGCAAATCTGGGCGCAGAAGGCAACTCTCGCGTGTCTGCGCTTGATGCCGGCCGAGATTCAGCTTAGCTGTTTGACAGATCCGAGGTGTCTATCAAACGGGAGTATGAGCGAATTGGCTGACTGGTTATCCGAGACAAGGCCGATCAGTCGGAAGAACGCCGCCGAGGCGGTCTTTGACGATTTGCGCTCGGCCATCGGCTCGGGACAGCTGACTGTCGGCACTCGGTTGCCATCGGAGGCTCAACTGGCAGAGAGGTATGGCGTGAGCCGGCCCATTATTCGTGAGGCTTTGCGCTCTCTTCAAACGCTCGGGCTGACGCAAACCCGCACCGGCAGCGGCACCTATGTCTTGATCGCAACGCCTAGCCCGGAGCTCAATTATGGCGCCTACTCGGCGCGCGACTTGATCGAGGCGCGTCCCTTCATCGAGGTTCCCGCTGCCGGCTGGGCGGCGCTGCGCCGTACGGAACATCAGCTGACCGTCTTGCTGGAGCTTTGCGACAAGATGGAAACGGAAGAGCAGCCGCATCCGTGGGTGCTGCTTGACTCGCAGTTTCATGGCCTGATCGCGGAGGCGTCGGGCAACGCGCTGTTTGCAAAGATCGTGGCCGATGCCCGCGAAGCGCTGTCCCTGCAATCGGAGATGGTAAACATGATGGCGGGCCGGCGTTCGGCATCGAACCTTGAGCACCGCCGGATCGTGGACGCGATCAAGGCGGGTTCAGGGCAGGAGGCGCGAGAGGCAATGGAGCTCCACCTGGGTCAGGTGAAGCAGGTGGTCGCCACCATCATTGGAGAAGATCAGGCTCAGCGATGACGATAGCGGGCAGGTTGGCGAGGTGCTCGGGGCTGAGCGCCTTTTGCAGTTGTTCGACGGTCAGGTGTCCGCGTGCGAGGACGACCTCGGGCACCGTGCGGCCGCTGGCGAGCGCTTCCTGCGCGACTTCTGTGGCGGCGTAGTAGCCGATCAGCGGATTGAGTGCGGTGGCAAGCCCGATCGACTCCTCCACCCGTGCGGCCATGATAGCAGGATTGGGCTGGATGCCATCGACGCAGCGTTCCGCCAGGATGCGGCAGGCGGCGCTCAGCTGGCTGATGCTCTGGGAAAGCGCGCGCACCATGATGGGCTCGAAGGCGTTGAGCTGAAGCTGGCCGGCTTCGGCGGCCATGGTGATGGTAATGTCGTTGCCGATCACCGCATAGGCGACCTGATTGACCATCTCCGGAATAACCGGATTGATCTTCCCCGGCATGATGCTCGATCCCGCCTGAACGGCGGGCAGGGTAATTTCACCGATCCCCGCGCGCGGACCGGAAGACAGCAGGCGAAGGTCATTGCACGTCTTCGACAATTTCACAGCAACACGCTTGAGCACACCTGAAAGATGCACGAATGCACCTGGATCCTGGGTCGCTTCGATCAGGTCATCCGCCGTGACCAGCGGACGTCCCGTCAGCCGCGACAGATGTTCACAAGCCAGCGCTGCATATCCGCGAGGGGCGTTCAGCCCGGTGCCGATGGCGGTGGCGCCGAGATTGATCTCGTGCAGCAGCGCGGCGGACTCGATAAGGCGAGCCTTGTCCTCGCCGAGCATCACGACGAAGGTCCGGAATTCCTGTCCGAGCGTCATCGGAACGGCATCCTGCAGCTGCGTTCGCCCAAGCTTGATGAACCGGGCGAATTCCTGCGCCTTGCGGTCGAAGGCGCTCTTCAGCACGGTCATCGAGGCCGCGAGGTCATCGATCGCCTCGATCAGCGCGATGTTGATCGCCGTGGGGTAAGCGTCGTTGGTCGATTGGCTGAGGTTGACGTGGTCGTTCGGGTGAAGATGGGCATAGTCGCCCTTGCTATGGCCGAGCAGTTCGAGGGCACGATTGGCGATGACCTCGTTCGCGTTCATGTTCGTTGAGGTGCCGGCCCCGCCCTGGATTTCGTCCACCACGAACTGGTCGTGAAGCGCGCCGGCGCGAATCTCGCGGCAGGCCCGCACGATCGCATCCATCCGCACTTGATCGAGCAGCCCGAGCTCGTGGTTTGCGATTGCCGCGGCCTCTTTCACGAAGGTCAGACCCCGGACGAGATAGGGATTGCGCCCGATCGTCATGCCTGTGACCTGGAAGTTTTCCACCGCCCGTGCCGTATGCACGCCCCAATAAACATCCGCCGGAATCTCTTTCGTTCCCAGCAGATCGTGCTCCCTGCGAGTCATGACCACATTATCCTCCAATGGCTCGAGACGACGCTAATATCTGTCAAGCTGTCTGACAGATATTCAGACCGTAATCAATCGAGGAACTGCGGTCAATAAGGGCAGATGCCACTTGACGTCAGACTTTCTATAAGACTATGAGGAAATAAAATCTGTCATGCAGCTTTACAGGGCTGTCCTGAAATTGTTGGTCTGTCCCCGCACCCATTGGGCGGCGAACGGTTAAGCCGGATGCGCTTGAGTTCCTGACGCAGCGCGAGGCAGCCAACTGAAAACGAATTCATTGGGAGGAGAGATATCAATGGAATCAGTGAAAACCACATCGGCTGACCGCGAGGTATTCGTCGAGGAAGAGCTCGGATACCATAAGGCGCTCAAGCCGAGGCAGATCCAGATGATCGCCATCGGCGGCGCGATCGGCACCGGATTGTTCCTCGGCGCAGGCGGGCGGCTTGCCCAAGCTGGCCCCGCGCTGGTCTTCGTCTACGCGCTCTGCGGCTTCTTCGCGTTCCTGGTGCTGCGTGCGCTTGGCGAGTTGATCATGCATCGCCCGAGCTCCGGCTCCTTCGTCTCCTATGCCCGCGAGTTCTACGGCGAGAAGATGGCGTTTGCGGCCGGCTGGATGTACTGGCTGAACTGGGCAATGACGTCGGTTGCCGACGTGACCGCCGTCGCGCTCTACATGAATTTCTTTAAGCATTATGTTCCATGGCTGGCGGGAATCGACCAGTGGGTGTTCGCCCTGACGGCGCTCCTGGTCGTCCTGGTGATGAACATGCTGTCCGTGAAGGTATTCGGCGAGCTTGAATTCTGGTTCAGCCTGATCAAGGTTATGGCGCTCGCGACCTTCCTGGTCGTCGGCATCTACTTCGTCGTGTTCGGCACCCCCTTGGAGGGGCATACCGTCGGTCTCAGCATCATCACTGACAATGGCGGCTTCTTCCCCAACGGCATCCTGCCTGCCTTCGTCATCATTCAGGGCGTCGTGTTTGCATACGCCTCGGTCGAACTGATCGGCACCACGGCGGGTGAAACCGCCGATCCCCGCAAGGTCATTCCCGGCGCGATCCGGACCGTTGTCGCTCGTCTCTTGATCTTCTATGTCGGCTCGGTGTTCCTGCTCTCGCTCCTCCTCCCTTACACGGCCTACAAGGCTGGCGAGAGCCCCTTCGTGACCTTCTTCGGCTCCATCGGCGTCGAGGGTGCCGATGTCATCATGAACCTGGTGGTCTTGACCGCTGTGCTCTCCTCGCTCAATGCAGGTCTCTATTCGACCGGCCGTATCCTTCACTCGATGGCTGTATCGGGCTCTGCCCCCGCGGCTCTTGCGAAGATGAACAAGGCTGGCGTGCCCTATGGCGGCATTGCGGTGACTGCCGCCGTGACGGTTCTCGGCGTGGCGCTGAATGCGGTCGTTCCTGCCGCGGCCTTTGAGATCGCGCTTAGCCTGTCCGCTCTCGGTATCATCTGCGCATGGGGCGTCATCGTGCTTTGCCAGCTCAAGCTGTGGCACCTGTCGCGCCGCGGCGAGCTAGTCCGGCCTGATTTCCGCATGTTCGGCGCGCCCTATACCGGTATCCTCACGCTTGTCTTCCTCTTCGGCGTATTGGTGCTCATGGCCTTCGACTATCCAATTGGCACTTGGACCATCGCTTCGCTGGTGATTATCATTCCGGCGTTGGTCGCCGGATGGTATCTGCTGCGCGAGCGTATTCATCGTCTGGCCGATGAACGTATCGTCAGTGCGGAAGCGCCGCATTGAACGCGCAAAAAATCCATCCGCTGGTGGCAATCATCGCCACCGGCGGCACTATCGCGAGCAAGCGCGGCGCTGATGGCGCCAGCACGCCAAGCCTGACGGGCGAGGATCTTCTCGTGCTGGTGCCGCAGGTCAGCGCTCGGCTGCGACCCATTGATCTGATGTCGAAAGACTCGGCCAGCCTGACGCTGGCCGATATGCAGCGGATCAGCGATGCCGTAAGACAGCAGCTCGATGATCCGGCGATTTCCGGCGTCGTCGTCCTGCATGGCACCGATGCAATGGAGGAGACCGCGCTGCTCGTTCACCTGCAGCACGCAACTTCCAAACCCGTCGTTTTCACCGGCGCGCAATTTACCGCCGATCATCCGCATGCCGATGGGCCGGCCAATCTCGCGTTGGCGATCGAAACCGCCATGGACCAAGGCAATGCCGGTCGAGGCGTTCTCGTATCCTTTGGTGGCAGGATTCTGCCCGCGTGGGGCGTCTACAAGCGCAGCACGGATAAGCCTGACGCATTCCGCTCGGCGCGGCCGATCGGGCATGTCGAGAGCCCGCGTCTGCCCACACCAGTCGCAGGCGTCCGTGTCGATATAGTCGCGATTTATCCCGGCTGTGACGCCACTCATATCCAGGCAAGTCTTGATGCCGGCGCCAACGGAATCGTGCTTGCCGCCCTCGGCTCCGGCAATGCCAATCCCGATATCATCGACACGGTAAGACGCTGCACAGACAGCTGCATCCCCGTAATCGTCTCCAGCAAGGTGCCCGACGGACTTCTCGTCGCGAGTTACGGCGGTGGCGGCGGCGGGCATGATCTTGCTGTCGCCGGGGCAGTCCACTCACACACGCTCCGGCCGAGCCAGGCGCGCATCCTGCTTGCGGCGCTGATCGCCGCACGAAGCCCGGCTGGACAAATCTCCCGGGCCTTCGGCGACTGCCGCTAGCATTCTCGGTTAGCTTTATTTGCCGTCGCGATACCAGCGCAGCGACATGCAGGAAAGACCCGCGTCGATCATTTCGATCTGCGTCGTCGGCACCGGCACGATCTTGTAGCCATGCTTGTCGAGAAGCTCGAGGCTGCGTGGGTATGCGGAAGGCACCATCAGGATGTCGTTGATCCGCAGCGCGTTTGCCGCCGGCTCTTCGCCGTCCGGGATGATGATCTGCTTGTAATCCTCGAAGACGCCGGAACGTGCGAGGCGGGCAGTCGAAAGCACCGTTTCCTCGTCGAGCAGCGAGCAGGCGGTCTTGAAATGAAGCACGCCTTCCGGCGTCGCGACCAGCCCGGCCTTGTGGCCAAACCTGTCGAGGCAGCCGATAAGTGCTTCGGCGCCGGCCCTGTCGGTTCGCGCCGAAAGGCCGATCATGATGCCCTTCGGCGTCGCCAGAATATCACCGCCATCCGCGATACCCGCCGGCAAATCGAGCACGGTTTCGAACATGCCGCGCAAGGCGGGCGCAATTTCAGCCGCTTCGCCGGAACGGCTTGCAGCACCTGGGCGAAGCAGGATCGCGCCTTCGGTAAAGACGAGCGCGGGGTCTTCGACGAAGATCGAATCGGGGAAGGCTTCGAGCGCCGGCAGGACGGTCACCTCGACGCCGGCATCGCGCAGGCCGGCGACATAGGCATCATGCTCGGCCTTCACGGCTTCATAGGTCGGGCTGCCACGCT
Source organism: Rhizobium rhizogenes NBRC 13257 (assembly GCF_000696095.1). GTDB lineage: Bacteria > Pseudomonadota > Alphaproteobacteria > Rhizobiales > Rhizobiaceae > Rhizobium > Rhizobium rhizogenes. Next base: position 98,896 of record NZ_BAYX01000005.1, read on the forward strand.
CCTCGGCGCGCAGGCCGTCAACCACCGAGCGTGATGGCTCGCGGACGATGGCGGAGTTGAAGCGATAGACTGATCTGGCTGGTGACATTTTCCCGTCCCTTTCCCTGCATTCCGGCTGCCTCTCCCGACTCAGCCAAGTCCAAGCATCTAAGCGAAATTTTCCTGTTGTGACAGGTGGAAGCCCGCGCGTTTACTTGATGACGATTCCCTTATCCGCAAGCGCGATTCTCATCCGGTCGACCAGATCGTGACGGGTCTCCGTCCAGTCGCTGGTCTTCACCCAGTATTCGATCTTCAACGTCGTCTTTTCGGCGGTCAGCTCGTCGGAATAAACACGAACAGCAGGGCTGCTCCTCACGCGGCGATCATCGGTGACGACGTCGAGAAGGGTTTTCGAGGCGAGCTTCAGATCGGCGTCGTCGCCGACGGCCACCGACAGCTCCTGGCGGCGATTGGGTTCGCGGCTGTGATTGATGATTGGCGTGTTCCACAGCGTCGAGTTTGGTGCGAGCAGATAAAGACCGTCAGCGGTGCGCAGTTGGGTAGCAAACAACCCGACCTCGACGATTTTGCCGGCAACGGTGGAGGCTTCTATGTACTCACCGACGCGAAACGGACGCAGGGCGAGCAGCATGATTCCGGCCGCTATGTTTTGTAGCGTACCTTGAAGAGCAAGCCCGATGGCGAGACCGGCAGCGCCCAATGTTGCGACGATCGACGTTGTCTGGACGCCGAATTGCCCGAGGACGGTGACGAAGACGAGAATCAGCAGCCCGTAGTGAAGTGCCTTCTCGAAGAATCGGGCCAGCGTTTCGTCTATGCCGTGAATTTTCGAGATGCCTTTATAGGCCCACCGACTGATGACGCTGGCAAGAACCCAGCCGCCGGCCAGCAGGACGATCGCTCCTACAGTCGAAAAGCCGTAGTGAACGATCAGGGCGCTTGCCTGACTGAGTGCTGTCTGCGTGGCGACGATTGCGTTGGTGGCTTGATTTTCCATTCTGCACATACCTTCCAGGCCATTGACGGTTACGGCCAAGGAACCCTCCGAAGCCGAACTGGTTCCGCTTTGGTGCCCTTCCACGATGGTAAATGCAATGGCGGAGGTCGCCAGATCACCCGAAATAAGGACTGTAGGCGAGACGCCATTTTGGGGTTTTGAGGCGGCGGCGATTTACGGTTTATGGGGTGAAATTAACCATTTGTTAACCATGGCGTTGGTACACAATATCAACGATTTATTTACATAGATGACCAAAGTGATAACAGACCCTCGCTCCATTCGCATCAAGGGCCGCTCCTTTCTGGCGGTCATGCTTTCTCCGGATCTTCCGTTCGATAACTGGTTGATAAGACTGGATGATCTTGCTGCACGCTCGGCTGGATTCTTCCTTGGACGACCAGTTGTGCTCGACGTGACGGATCTGCCGATCGACCGTTCGCAGCTGAAGGAGCTCATCGCGGAGCTTGGCCAGCGCAATGTGAGCATCATGGGAATCGAGGGTGCGCGCCCGTCGATCCTTGGGCCGGGCATGCCTGCCGCTCTCAAGGGTGGCCGCGCGGTTTCCGACTTCGAGGTTCCAGAGAAGGAGCCGACCATCGAGCTGCGAAGCCAGCCAGCCACGGTGCCTGAAGCCCGTCCATCGGTTCAGTCCATCACCATCAGGGAGCCGGTGCGTTCAGGGCAGTCGGTGATCTTTCCGGAAGGTGATGTGACGGTCGTCGGGTCTGTTGCCTCGGGAGCGGAGATCGTCGCGGGCGGTTCGATCCATATCTATGGAACCTTGCGCGGCCGGGCCATGGCGGGGTCGTTGGGCAAGGCGTCAGCGCACATCTTCTGCCGCAAGCTCGAGGCAGAACTCGTTGCCATCGACGGTATCTACAAGATGGCGGAAGACATGCCCGCCAACCTTCGCGGGCAGGCCGTCCAGCTCTGGCTGGAAGGCGATGCCATCAAAGCAGAGAAACTTATCTGAGCCGGAAACCGGCCAGGAAACAGGAGAGCAAGATGGGGAAAGTCATCGTAGTGACGTCAGGCAAGGGCGGGGTTGGCAAGACGACCTCGACTGCCGCGCTCGGAGCGGCTCTGGCGCAAAGGAACGAGAAGGTGGTCGTTGTCGATTTCGACGTCGGGCTGCGCAATCTCGATCTGGTGATGGGCGCTGAGCGCAGGGTCGTCTACGATCTGGTCAACGTCATCCAGGGCGATGCCAAGCTGCCGCAGGCGCTGATCCGTGACAAGCGGCTGGAAACGCTGTTTCTGCTGCCGGCATCGCAGACCCGCGACAAGGACAATCTGACGCCCGAAGGTGTCGAGCGCGTTATCAACGAGCTGAGGCAGCATTTCGACTGGATCATCTGCGACAGCCCGGCCGGGATCGAGCGCGGAGCGACCCTGGCAATGCGCCATGCGGATACGGCGGTGGTCGTGACCAATCCGGAAGTTTCCTCGGTGCGCGATTCGGATCGCATCATCGGCCTGCTCGACTCGAAGACCCTCAAGGCTGAGCGCGGCGAGCGCATGGAGAAGCACCTGCTGCTCACCCGCTACGACGCCAATCGCGCCGAGCGTGGCGATATGCTCAAGGTCGACGACGTCCTGGAAATCCTTTCCATTCCGCTCCTCGGCATTATCCCGGAAAGCAGCGATGTTCTGCGCGCCTCCAATATCGGCGCTCCCGTCACGCTGGCTGACAGCCGCAGTGCGCCTGCGATGGCGTATTTCGACGCTGCTCGCCGACTGGCTGGCGAGGTTCTGCCGATCACGATCCCCGGTGAAAAGCGGAACATTTTCGGCAAGATCTTCGGACGGAGGGCCGCATGAACATTTTTCGTCTTTTTGGAAAGCAAAGGACCGCGCCGGCCGCGCGCGAACGCTTGCAGCTGCTTCTGGCCCACGAGCGCTCGTCAGTGGGATCGGACCTGGTGTTTCTGCTGCGCGAGGAAATCCTTGCCGTGATCGAAAAGCATGTGCAGCTCGACAGGGACAAGGTTCAGGTGAAGATGGATTGTAACGAGCACGTCTCGACGCTGGAAATCGACGTCGAAATTCCGTTGAACGCAACCGTGCGGGCCGCTTGAGGCCTCTCGACTAAAGATAGCATATTCTATTGTGCAATCCTCCGGCCATTGGCCGGGGGATTTTTTGCATGGCGCCTCCGATAGAGCGGAAGCAACCCGGCCGCAGTGATTTCCACCATGACATGATCGCCGGATTACGTGTCGCAACCAGACAATGTGTCACGATGGAACATCGCTCGAAATCCTAAGATCGGGTTCACTGAAATTGGAAGCTACGTAAATTTCGACTTCATAAAATGCAAAGAATATTCGATACTTGTGCACGGAGCCGCCGGCTTTCAGGCTGTGGATCAGGTAAGGGGCCGTCAGCAGCTTTCATCGCCGCCATCGCAATGTGGTTGGCTCTTTGCGTCATTTCGGTTTCCTCATTTGAGGGGGACGATGCGGGGCAATACTGTGGATACTCTGCTGCCGTCCAAGGGCTAAGTTAAGGATTGAAGCAACGTGCTTGCTGTTCCGAAAGAACCACCACAGACGTTCATTTTCCTGATGCTGTCGTCGCTTCGAAAGGCGTTCTTCAGCATCGCCATCGCTAGCGCGGCGATCAATGTGCTGGCGCTCACCGGTTCGTTCTTCATGCTGCAGGTTTACGATCGGGTCATTCCGGGCCGCAGTCTTCCGACGCTGGCGGGTCTCGCGATTATTGCCGCCACCCTTTTCATATTCCAGGGCGCGTTGGAGCTGTTGCGCTCGATGCTGCTTGCGCGTGTCGGGGCGTCTCTCGATGAACGGATGAACCGGAAGGTTTTCAGCTCGCTCGTTCATCTGCCGACCAGAATGCAAACGTCCGACGATGGGCTCCAGTCTGTTCGCGATCTGGAGCAGGTCCGCTCGTTCCTGTCCGGAGCCGGATGCGCGGCGCTGTTCGATCTGCCCTGGATGCCGTTTTACTTGGTCCTGTGCTTTTTGTTTCATTTCTGGATCGGCGTTACCGCGCTTTGCGGCGCGATTCTACTTGTCATTCTGACCGTGCTTGCCGAGGTGCTGTCGCATCGCCCAGCGCTGGAAGCTGCCAAATCCTCGGCGGCACGCCTCAGCTTCGCGCAGGCCGCGCGGAGGAACTGGGAAGCGGTGGTCGCCATGGGTTTCAGCGGTCGCCTCACCGAAAAATGGGCGGCGATGAATGAGGATTATCTCGCAAATCAGCTGGCTGCGAGCAACATTGCCGGCACGCTGACCACGATAGCCAAGATATCGCGGATGATGCTTCAGTCCGGCGTTCTGGCTGTCGGTGCCATTCTTGTCATCGACCAGCAGGCAACGGGCGGGATCATCATAGCAAGCTCGATCATGGTCACCCGTGCTCTGGCCCCGGTCGAGCTTGCCATCGGGCAATGGAAGGGCTTCGTTGCCGCCCGGCAAAGCTGGGCGCGTCTCAACAAGCTTCTGAATCTGATCCCGAGTGAACAATGGGCCGTTGCTCTGCCGGCACCGCAGAAGGATCTCAGTGTCGAAAATATTGGCCTGACCTCTCCGGGAAGCCGCGATTTCATCCTGCGCAATATCTCGTTCAAGATAACGGCGGGAACGGTGCTTGGCGTCGTTGGTCCAAGTGCCTCGGGAAAATCGTCGCTCGCCAGGGCGATCACCGGGCTGTGGCCGGTCACCATCGGCGCGATCAGGCTCGATCAGGCGGCGCTGTCGCAATGGGAACCAAGCGAACTCGGGCAACATGTCGGATATCTTCCGCAGGATGTCGGCCTGTTCGACGGATCGATAGCTGAAAACATTTCGCGCTTCGCGAAGGACATGCAGCCTGAACCGATCATCGCGGCTGCGAAGGCGGCCGGCGTATACGACATGATCGTCAAGCTGCCGGATGGATTCGACACGGTCATCGGCGAGAGCGGTTCGCGGCTGTCGGCCGGTCAAAGGCAGCGCATCGCCTTGGCGCGGGCGCTTTATGGCGACCCCTTCCTTGTGGTTCTGGACGAGCCGAACTCGAATCTGGATGCCGAAGGGGAGGCGTCTCTGACCAAAGCCTTGATTGGCGTACGGGCGCGGGGCGGCATTGCCATCGTCGTGGCGCATAGGCCGAGCGCGCTTGCGGCCGCCGATAAGGTCATGATCATTGCCAACGGACAAATGCAGGCATTCGGACCCAAGGACGAGATATTGGGGACGTCCCCGAAACCTTCAGGGACCGGACCTGTCCGATTGATGATCGCCGGCGAGGATGTGAGCGGATGAAGAACACGAAGCTCTCCCCCACCGACCGCGCCATCCGCCGCCTGTCCATATTCGTGCTGGCGACGATCCTCCTGCTGTTCGGCATCATGGGCGGCCTTGCGGCGGCGACGAAGATCTCGGGAGCGGTCATCTCATCCGGTTCGCTCGTCGTCGACAGCCATGTAAAGCCTGTTCAGCACCTCAAGGGCGGCATTGTCAGCGCGATCAACGTGAAGAACGGCGACCGCGTCGATGCCGGTCAGGTCTTGATTCGTCTGGATGATACGCAGACCCGAGCCAGTCTCGCCATTTTCAGGAAGCGCCTGAATGAACTTGCCGCCCGAACGGCACGGCTGGCTGCGGAGCGCGACGGCAAGGATGCGATCGCCTTCCCGGCGGATCTGCTGGCCAATGCCGGCAATGATGATGTGAAGAATATACTGGCCGGCGAGCAGCGCCTCTTCAACGACCGCTTGGCATCGCGACAGGGTCAGAAGTCCCAGTTGCGCGAGAGAGTTCAGCAGCTGAAACAGGAAGTCGAGGGCCTGGTCGCGCAGGAGAAGGGCAAGCGGGTCGAGATCCAACTTGTCGACAAGGAGCTCGGCAGCCTCCAGCAATTGTTGGATCAGGGCATCATTTCGGCGACGAAGGTCTATTCGTTGCAGAGGGACAGCGCCCGGCTGACCGGTGAGCTCGGCAATCTCGTATCGTCGATTGCGCAGACCAACGGCAAGATCACCGAGACCGAGCTTCAGATCATTCAGATCGACAATGATCGCAGTTCCGAGGTTTCCGATCAGCTACGACAGGCCGAGAGCGATACCGGCCAGTTCTCGGAGCGATTAATCGCCGTCGAGGACGATCTGAAGCGGATAGACATCAGGGCACCGCAAGCCGGGATCGTCGATCAGTTGAACGTGCATGCGGCGGGTGCGGTAATCGGGCCGGCGGAGACGATCATGCAGATCGTGCCGGACAAGGACGCGCTTGTCGCCGAGCTGAAGCTCGCGCCGCAGGACATCGCCCAGGTCGCCGTCGGGCAGGTCGTCGCTTTGCGATTTTCTGCTTTCAACCAGCGTATCACGCCCGAGCTGAACGGTCGCGTCGAGACCATCTCGGCGGATCTGACGACAGATCAGCATTCTGGCCAGAGCTACTATGTGGTTCGCGCTAAAGCTTCGAAGGAGGAGTGGGACCGGCTGGGCGAGCTTACGCCGCTTGCCGGCATGCCGGTGGAAGCCTTCATGCAGACCGGCTCGAGAAGCGTTCTTGCCTATTTGACGAAACCGATGACCGATCAGATCAAACGGGCATTCAAAGGGAACTAAAAGCGCGGCCGTGATTTAAACGGCCGCGTCAGGCGCCCAAGACACCCTGGGCATCAGATTATATGTGCCAGTCGGTGGTATGGGTGGACTGAACCGCCGAGGCCGTCTGCGTTGTGTGATCATCCAGCGAATAGGCCTTGATATAGTCGATCTTCATTTCCGACCCGTCGTTCTTCAACGTGTCTCCCGGCGTGCCCGCAATACCGCCGACGGCCAGATTGACCAGCATATACATGGGGCCGTGCATATCGGCGGGCGTGTCGGCATGAGCCACGGCAACATCGTCGAAATACCAGACGATCTGGTCCTGATCCCATAGAACGCCGTAGGTGTGGAAGCCGTCGGTGCTGGGAACCGACACGGGGATGGATTCCATCGTGTGTTCGCCCGTCGCGTTCGAATGTGCCGTCACATGGACCGTGTTCGGGTCCTGGCCGCGCATTTCCACCACGTCGAGTTCCGGCGGCCAGGATCCGTCTTCCGGCAGCAACCAGAAGGCCGGCCATGCGCCCTGATCATGCGGCATCTCTGCCCGCATTTCGAAATATCCGTAGGTCTGGGAGAACGAAGAGTAGCTGGTCAGGATGCCGGAGGTATAGTCATGGTCTTCCACGACCGATTTCAGCGCATCAGGTGTCGCTTTGGCGCTGATCGTCAAAACACCGTCGGAAACGGAAAACGGATTGACTGATGAGGTCGGCGCATAGGACGGGTTGATGTACCACTGCAACTCATCGTTCAGGCTGCTGCCCTTGTCCGGCGCCCAATGAAACTTCGCTTCCCAGGTGCCCTGCGTCCCGTCGATGAGGGAAAGCGAGTTGAACTCGTCCGAGAAGGTTTGTGTCAGCGAGGAACGGTCGAGGCCAAGCTGAAACTGATCTTCATGAAGATCGGCCACGGTCTTGTTGGCGAACACCAGGCTCTCGCCATTTCCCAGATCCAGCCGCAGATTGGCGCCTTCCTGGGTGGTATGGCTGGCGACCTGATCGAAGGAGGTCAGCCCGTATTGGTTCAACCGCACCTTGTCGTCGTCGCTGAAATCGGTGATCAGGTCGCTACCATTGCCCTTGGAGATGATAAAGGTATCAGCGCCGCCGCCGCCGGTCAGAACGTCGTTGCCGGCGCCGCCGTCGATGGTCTGGCTTCCCGAGCCGCCGGTAATGATATTGTCGGCGCTGTTGCCGTAGGCGTGCCGGTTATTGCCGGTTACCGTCAGGTTTTCGAAATTGTCCGGAAGGGTATAGTCCATCCAGGTACTGATGGTATCGATCCCGCCATCGGGCGCTTCGTAGGCGTGGTTGATGCTCGAATAGAGATAGTAGATATCGTCGCCGGTGCCGCCATGCATCGTCACGTTGACGGAGGCGTCACCCCACATGGAATCGTTTCCATCGGTGCCGTAAAGCGTCGGGCCGGAGCCCGTGGCGGAGAAAAAACCTGTCGACGTTCCGCTGTAATAGAGCGGCTGGCCCAGGGCATTGAGAACACTCGTGGTCATCGGCAACCTCTTCCGTTGCGTTAGGTTGTCTCCTCCACAAAGCCAACATTTTTTCGCGCCTTGTCTAGCGAGATAGGGCCGCGGGCATTCTTGCCCAGCCCCTCGGAAAAATTTTTTACATTCAAAAGTAGAGATAGTGGCCATATGCGCGGGCTGCGGGCGACGTCGGCCCACGCCGACCTCTTTTGAACGGAACAGATTTCCCGTTTTCCGGGCAAGGAGAGATGGTCGTTCCTTTTAATCTATCATTTTCATAGACAATATTTGCTCATTGGAAAGCTCGTTCGAAGCTCGGAAAGGAATGAGAATGGTTGCCCGCAAACTCGTCGGCATCGCCGGTAGTTTCAATCGCCCGTCGAAGACATATGCGCTTGTGCAGAACGTGGCCGATCTGGCGACCAATCAGTATGGTTTCGCGAGCAGCGTCTATGATCTGCAGGATGTCGGCCCATCGCTTGGTGCGGCTCAATGGCGCAAGGATCTGGACGACCAGGCGAAGCGGGTGATCGACGATATCGTTGCCTCTGATGTGCTCGTCATCGGTTCGCCCACCTACAAGGGATCCTATCCCGGCCTCTTCAAGCACCTCATCGATCTCATCGACCCGCATGAGTTACGCGCCAAGCCGATCATCATCACGGCAACGGGTGGCGGCGATCGCCATGCGCTGATGGTCGAACATCAGCTGCGACCGCTCTTCGGCTTCTTCATGGCCCATACGCTGCCGACGGCGGTCTATGCCTCGGATCGTGATTTCACGGATTACAAGATTTCATCCGAACCGCTCTCCAAGCGCATCGATGAGGTGGTCGGCGAACTCGCCGCCTTCTTTCCCGGCGCGACGGCACTGCTTGCCGCAGCCGAGTGACCGATCGTCCCACGGCAACATCTTTTACTTAAGCAAATTGGATCAACGAGATGGAGGATAGCATGAAATTCGATGTCATCACCCGCTTGAAGACTGCCTTTGGCCAGCTATGGATTCACTGGAAGGATGAGCCTCTTCATCTGATCGATAGAACGGCTGCTGCCGACGATGATCGAGAGCCGTCAGCGCGCGATTACGAGCTCTATTTCTGGTGCTCCACGCCCGTTGCCTGGTATTGAGAGGAACGCGCGATGGCTCTGGCTTTCGATCTCCGGCGACCGGTTGCAAGGCGCATCCCGAGTGACATTCGATCCCGTCTCGTTCGCGGTGTCGAAGTCTGCTCCGTCGTTTTCTCCTTCATCTTTCTGTTCGCACTCGTGGCGGGGGCATTCTGATGACCGCTCCTGAGCATCAATTGCCCTTGATCGAAAGAGCGGAGGTGGGATGAGCAGGGTGCTGATATTGCCGGGCCTATTCGGATCGGGGGAAGGGCATTGGCAGCGCTATTGGCTGCAGGATCAGCCGGACGGCCATGTGGTGGATCAGGACGACTGGGATCATCCGAACCTTCGTGATTGGATGGAGAAACTTGAAGCGGCGCTGGAGGAGGCGGGCGACGCCTATATCGTTGCCCATAGTCTCGGCTGCCTGCTAGCTGCCCAATTGGCTAGCCGGCCGGCTGCTCGCCGCGTCAAGGGGGCACTGCTTGTCGCGCCATGTGATCTCCCCGCGACGGAAACGCTGCATGCGGGGCAGGTTTCCTTCGGCACCATGCCCACCGAAACACTGCCATTTCCCAGCATGACGATCGGCAGCCTGAACGACGTCTATATGACGCTCGACCGCCTTACGATGTTCGGGCGTCTGTGGAATTCCGAGATCAGGAATATCGGCCTTGCGGGCCATATCAATGTCGCAAGCGGTTTCGGGCGGTGGCCCAGCGGGTATGCTCTGCTGGAGACGCTGAAGGCGCGTTGCAGGCACCGAAGGCCGTATGTTTCTGCGTCGGCAGCGACCGCGCCCGCTTGAGGAGACTTTTATTCATCGTCATTCTGCGGCGGATTTCTTTTGCCCAACATGTGTCGTCGGTCATCTGACAGCGACAGCCCTATATTTGGAGGACCGATCATGAGCCTGCGCATCAACGATATTGCACCCGATTTTACCGCAGACACGTCACAGGGACCGATCCAGTTCCATGACTGGATAGGCAACGGCTGGGCGGTGCTGTTCTCGCACCCCAAGAATTTCACGCCGGTCTGCACGACCGAACTCGGAGCTATGGCGGGACTGGAGCAGGAATTCGCAAGGCGCGGCGTCAAGGTCATCGGCATCTCCGTCGATCCGGTCGAAAGTCATGCCAAATGGAAGGGCGACATCAAGACCGCCACCGGTTTCAATGTCGAATATCCGTTGATAGGCGACAAGGATCTCAAGGTCGCCAAGCTCTACGACATGCTGCCGGCTGGCGCCGGCGAAAGTTCCGAAGGCCGCACGCCCGCTGACAATGCCACCGTGCGTTCTGTCTTCGTCATCGGCGCCGACAAGAAGATAAAGCTGATCCTCACCTATCCGATGACGACGGGCCGAAACTTCAATGAAATCCTCCGCGCTATCGACTCCATCCAGCTGACCGCCAAGCACCAGGTTGCCACGCCGGCCAACTGGCAGCAGGGCGAGGATGTCATCATCACCGCCGCGGTGTCCAACGAGGACGCCATCAGCCGCTTCGGCTCGTTCGATACCGTGCTGCCCTATCTGCGTAAGACCAGGCAGCCGGCGCTCTGAACGCGCCGTTAGCCAAGCAGGTTCTTCACAGCCTGACATTATCGTGCAGGAAATCCAGCAGCGCCCGGACACGCGCTGGAAGCGGTCCGCCCTGGCCGATATGGACGGCATAGAATTCCTCGCCGTCGCCCGGATTTATGTCTTCGAGCACGGGTGCCAGGCGGCCGGCCTCGATATCCACCTTGACTGTGAAAGCGGGAAGCCGCGCCAGGCCGGCCCCTGCGAGCGCCAGATGGCGCATGGCTTCGCCATCGCTGACCTGCAGGCCTGGCGTAACGGGAACTTCCATCGTCTTGCCAGCGCTTAGCAGCGGCCATCCCTCCACGGCGCGTGCGTAGGCAAAGCCGATGCGGCCGTGCTTTTGGAGTTCATCGATTGATCTCGGTGTACCGCGCCGTCTGAGATAGTCCGGTGAGGCGACGATGATCTTGCAGGTCGTGCCGAGCTTGCGGGCGGTCAGGCTGGAATTCTTGAGTGGACCGGTGCGGATCGCGACGTCGGCGCGCTCCTCCATCAAGTCCACGACCTTGTCGGTATGAACGATCTCAAGCGAGACGGCAGGGTATAGCGCCATGAAGGATGGAATGAGCGGCGCCAGCACATGGTTGCCGAAAGAGCCGCTGGTATTGATGCGGATGGGTCCGGCAGCCTCTTCGCCCGCCGAGGCATAGCGTTCGGCCTCGGCAATGTCGGCTAGAATCGCTATGCTGCGCTCATAAAAGACACATCCTTCCGGCGTCAGTTGCAGCCGTCGTGTCGAGCGGTTGATGAGGCGCGCCCCCAGTCGGGCTTCGAGGCGGGAAACCAGCTTGCTGACGGCCGATGGCGTCATGCGGCAGGCTGTGGCCGCAGCAGTGAAGCCACCAAGTTCGACTGCACGCACGAAGACTTCCATTTCGCCGGAGCGATTAATGTCCTGACGGCTCATGATGAATTCAAATCACAAATGAGTTTCTTATGGGCAATCTATATCACGTTGGGTGGAGCGTCTATCTCAGTTGAAACGACAGGAGACAGATCGATGGAATATAGAAATCTCGGTGCATCCGGCCTGAGGGTGCCGGTCTTGAGCTTTGGAGCGGGTACCTTCGGCGGCAGTGGCCCGCTGTTCGGCGCCTGGGGGACGACCGATGCGGTGGAAGCGCGGCGTCTCGTCGATATCTGCCTGGAGGCAGGTGTCAATCTCTTCGATACCGCGGATGTCTACTCCGCCGGCGCATCGGAGGATGTGCTCGGCCAGGCGATCCGGGGGAGGCGCGATGCCGTTCTGATCTCCACCAAGACGGCGCTTCCGACCGGTGACGGGCCTGCCGATTGGGGCGCGTCGCGCTCCCGGCTAATCAGGTCCGTTGACGATGCCCTGCGCCGTCTCGGCACGGATTATATCGACCTGCTGCAATTGCACGCGTTCGATGCCTCGACCCCGATCGAGGAGGTGCTTTCCACACTCGATGGTCTGGTGACTGCAGGAAAGCTCCGTTATGTCGGCGCCTCCAATTTCGCGGGGTGGGAACTGATGAAGTCGTTGGCCGTATCGGAGAGGTATGCCTATCCCCGTTATGTCGCCCACCAGGTCTACTACTCGCTTGCGGGTCGTGATTATGAATGGGAGTTGATGCCGCTTGCCGCCGATCAAAATGTCGGCGCGCTCGTCTGGAGCCCGCTTGCTTGGGGCCGGCTGACCGGCAAGATCCGCCGTGGCCAGCCTCTTCCCGAGAAGAGCCGCCTGCACGAGACGGCTGCCTATGGCCCGCCGGTAGATGACGAAAAGCTCTTCGATATCGTTGACGTGCTTGACGAAATCGCCGCCGAAACCGGCAAAACCGTCCCGCAGATCGCTATCAACTGGCTCATAGGCCGCCCCACCGTTTCAAGCGTCATTATCGGTGCGCGGAACGAGGAGCAGCTTCGCCAGAACCTCGGAGCCGTCGGCTGGTCGCTATCGAGGGAGCAGATTGACAAGCTTGATAAGGTAAGCGTGGTGGTGGCGCCCTATCCATACTTCCCATACCGGAGCCAGGAAGGGTTTGCTAAGTTAAATCCGCCACTTACCTGACTTATATGATCTGCTTTCGCAGCGTGGCTAACGGCTGCTCTTGTGCCGTCTCACTGCGTCACCGAACGCCTGGAACAAAGCACGGTTCACGGGATTGGTTTGCGGATCATGCTCGGCGTGCCATTGCACGCCGAGGGCAAATTCCCGAGCGTCCTTGAAGCGGATCGCCTCGATCGTACCATCCTCGGCAATGCCCTCCGCGATCACCTGTTCGCCTAGTTCAAGAACGCCCTGACCATGCAGGGAATTCACCCGGATCACATCCCGGCCGAAAATGCGGGCAAATGTCCCGCCCGGCACGAGCCGGACATCGTGGCGATCGGCGAAAACCACCTCCAGATCGGGGTGAATTTCTCCGTTCTCCAGACGCGGCATCCGATGGTTCATGCGTCCGGGCAATTCGCGGATTTCCGGATGCAGCGAGCCTCCGGCGGCCACATTCATCTCTTGGAAGCCGCGGCATATGCCGAAGATGGGCAAGCCGCGTTCGACGCAGGCCCGGATCAGTGGCAGCGCGACGGCGTCGCGGTCCTCGTCATACGGCTCATGCTTGGGATGGGGTTCGGTATTGAAGTGGCTCGGATGAACATTGGCCCTGGCGCCCGTCAGCAGCACGCCGTCGACCGTGTCCAACAGATCCTGAATGTCGGTGAGGCTCGGACTGCCGGCAAACATTAACGGTAGTGAGCCGGCGACTTCGGTTATAGCCCGGAGATTGTTGTCTCCGACGATCTGCGCGGCGAAGCGGCTCTCAACAATCCGGGCGTTCCCGATGACGCCGATTACGGGTCTCGTCATTCTCTGATCTCACCTTCAAATGGCAATGCCGGCGGCGGGTCTCGACGGTCTCTCTCACCATAATGGATACCTCCTGCGAGAATGAGGGCGCAAGAGTTATCGTGCCACTTGCCGGTGCAACCGGGTGAACGGCCACCACGAAGGCGGCCGTTTTTAGGAGAAAAATCTCAACGCGGCGTCACGTCGAAGCCGAACCATTTCTGCGAGAGTTTTGCGATGGTTCCGTCAGCCTTGGCGGCGGCGATGGCGTCGTTGAACAGCGCCTTCAGTTCCGGATCGGTCTTGCGCAGGCCGACGGAGCTGCCGCGTCCGAGCAGGCCGCCCTGGAAGCGTGGGCCGGTCAGCGCGAAATCCTCGTTGCCGGGCTTGGAAGCCGCCGTCGAGAGATAGGCGGTGGAAGCCATGATCAGATCGACGCGGCCAGCCTTGAGGTCAAGATCGTGCTGCTCGGTCGTCTTGTATTCCTGGATGGTGACGACGTCCTTCAGGTATTTCTGGAGGAAATTTTCGGCGATCGAGGCCGTCTGAACGCCGATGGTCTTGCCCTTCAGCAAGGGTTCGAGTTGCTTGAGCGCGTCGATCGCACCCTGCTCGTTCGAACCGAGCGAGAAGACCTGGTCTTTCAGCGGCATTTGCGCCAGCGGATCGGATTTCAGCGTGGCGAAGGTCTGGCCGGTCGTGCCGTAGGAATCGCTGAAGGCAATGACTTCCTCGCGCTTCGGCGTCGCCGACATGCCGGAGATGATGGCGTCGAACTTGCCGGCCTGCAGAGCCGGAATCATGCCGTCGAAGGACTGAACGACGGTCGTGCATTCGACCTTCATGTGGGCGCATAGATATTTGATCAGGTCGATCTCATAGCCGTCCAAAGTGCCGTCCGACTTGGTGAAGTTCCAGGGACGGAATTCACCTTCGGTAGCGATCGTCACATGCGTCCATTTCTTTTCCTCCGCATGCGCGACGGTCGACGCGAAGATAAGTGTCAGAAGGCTGAAGGCCTTCATGAGAGAAATTAGATATTTCATTGTAGTCGTTCCCCTTTTTGTGGTCGTATAGGTGGTTTATTTGGAAATGAACTGGCGGAATCGCTCCGATTTCGAATTGGCGAAAACCTCGTGCGGTTTCCCGTCCTCCTCGATCAGTCCCTGATGGACGAAGATCGCGCGGCTGGAGACGTCGCGGGCAAAACCCATCTCGTGGGTGACGACCAGCATGGTACGGCCCTCTTCAGCCAGACTGCGCATCACGCGCAGGACTTCGCCGACCAGCTCCGGATCGAGCGCCGATGTCGGTTCGTCGAACAGCATCACCTTGGGCTGCATGGCAAGCGCCCGGGCAATGGCGGCGCGCTGCTGCTGTCCGCCGGAAAGATGGGAGGGATAATGGTTGCGCTTGTCGGCAATGCCGACCTTGGCAAGCAGTGCTTCGGCCTCCTCGATGCATTCGGCCTTGGGACGGCGCTGCACATGAATGGGGGCTTCGATGATGTTTTCCAGAACCGTCTTGTGGCTCCACAGATTAAAGCTCTGGAAAACCATGCCGAGCTTGGAGCGGATGCGATCCACCTGCCGGCGATCGGCGGGGCGGGCGCCCTTGCGGCCGGACTGCATGTGGATGGTCTCGCCGGCGACCGTGATATCTCCGGAATCCGGTGTCTCCAGCATGTTGATGCAGCGAAGGAAGGTCGATTTTCCCGAGCCGGAGGAGCCGAGAATGGAGATGACATCGCCCTGCTGGGCGTCGAGGGATATACCCTTCAGGACTTCGACCGGACCGAAGCTCTTGTGCAGATTCCGGACGCTGAGCGCGGGAGCCGTGTCGGTCATGGCGTATCTCCTTCGGTGGTCGGTATGAGTATGGGTCGCGGCTGACGCAGATGCGGGCTCAGCCAATATTCGAGCAGCTGAATGAGGCGGGTCAGCAGGAAGTTGATGGCGAGATAGATCGCGCCGGCGACGATGAAGACCTCGATGGCCCGGTAGGTCTCCGAGATGAGCTTGGCGGCAACGCCGGTCACTTCCATCAAAGTGATGATGGAGGCAAGCGACGTTGCCTTGACCATAGAGATCATCTCGTTGCCGTAGCCTGGCAGCGCCTGGCGGATGGCGAGTGGCCAGATGATGCGGCGAAACTGCATGAAGCGTCCCATGCCGCAGGCGCGCGCCGCTTCGATCTGACCATGCGGCACCGACAGCAGGCCACCGCGAATGATCTCGCTAGCGTAAGCAGCGGTGTTCAGCGTGAGCGCCAGGACGGCGCACCAATAGGGCTGGCGTAGGATCGGCCATAGAATACTGTGGCGAACAGCCGGAAATTGACCGAGGCCGTAGTAGATCAGGAAGATCTGCACGAGCAGCGGCGTGCCTCGGAAGACGAAGACATAGAAGCGGGCGAACCCGTCGAGCGCCGTAATGCCCGATAGACGCGCCATGGCGAGGCCTAGCGCGAGCACCGCGCCGAAGAGGATCGACAGGCCGGCGAGCGAGAGCGTCAACGGAATCGCGGAGATCAGGCTGACGAAGGTTTCGCTGAGGAAATTCCAGTCCATCAGACCCTCCTGACGCCGCGGTTGAAGTAGCGTTCCGCCTGCCGCATCAACACGCCCGACACCGTCGAGATTGCCAGATAAAGCAGCCCGGCAATCAGATAGAAATCGAAGGGCAGGCCAGTGGAGCCGGCGCCGACCTCGGCCTGACGCAGCAGCTCGGCAACGCCGGTGATCGAGACCAAGGCGGATTCCTTCAGCACCACCTGCCAGACATTGCCAAGGCCGGGTAGCGCATGGCGCAGGGTGAGTGGCGCGACAATGCGCCGGAAGCGCAGCCAGCGCGACATGCCGCAGGCGATAGCGGCCTCGATCTCGCCGCGGTGCACGGCCTTGAAGGCGCCGCGAAAGACTTCCGTCTGCTGCGCGCCCGACGTGATGCCGACGGCCAGCGAGCCAGCCAGAAAGCCAGGAAAGCCGACAAAGCCTTCTGCTCCGAACAGGCGGCCCATTGCCGTGACTGCGGCGCTCCCGCCGAAATAGAGGAGGTAGATGACCAGCAGATCCGGAATGCCGCGCAACACGGTCGTATAGGTATCGGCGACAATGCGGGTGGTGCGGCCACCCGAGACCTTGGCCCAGGAGCCAAACCCGCCGATGACAATGCCGATGGCATAGCCGGAGATGGCAATGAGAACAGTCATCCACGCGCCGGCCAGCAATGCCTTCGCCCAGCCGTCGGGTCCAAAGCTTAAGATGTCGAAGAAGCCCGGCTGGGTCATTGTCGGGCCAGCCGATCACGATGGGTCGGCTTGGAAATGGGAAACGAGATGCTCAGGATCTCGTTTGTCGACGGGGCCATGGCATCAACCATGGCTGTTCTCCGGCAAAGGCGGATCTACATCGTCAGGGATCGGGTTGACGAAGGGCGTGTCCTCGAGGCGGGCCTTGTGATCGGCCTTGGCCGCCTCGATGCGGGTGGGGTCAAGGATGAGATCGAGAGCCGTGCTCGCCATGATCTTGGCTGCATGCTCCATGCCCTTGTGGGCGGCGGGAAGTTTTCCTTGCGCGACCAGTTGCCAGGAATGACCGGGCGTGCCGATGGCATAGGTGGCGCCGCGCATCTGTACGGTGGGCACGACCCAGCTGACCGTACCGACATCCGTGGAGCCGACCAGCGTCCCGTCGCCGGCGCCGAGAGGGAAGACGGTATCGCAAAGGCCCTGGTCTTTCTTCGGTTTCAGGCCGAAGCGACCATAGGAAGCGGCGATATCCTCGGTGCTGAAGGTCTCCTGGAATTTGCGGGCGGTTTTCTCGTCCGCGTCGTCGTAGGCTGGTGGTCCGAGCCTTTCGAGATTGGCAAACATCAGCTCTTCCAGCGGCGTATTGCCGACCAGATTGGCGTCGCCGCTGATAATCTCACTGCGCACGGTGGTCTCCGTCATCAGGGCCGCGCCCTCGGCGACCTTCTTGACCCGTGCGACAAGGGTCAGCAATTCCGGAAGTGTCCGTGCCCGCACCAGATAGCGAACGGTTGCGCGCGCCTGCACCACGTTCGGTGCGTTGCCGCCGGTGTCGGTGACGGCATAGTGGATGCGCGCCGTCGAGGGCATGTGTTCGCGCATATAGTTGACGCCGACATTCATCAGTTCCACCGCGTCGAGCGCGCTGCGGCCGAGATGCGGCGTTGCGGAGGCATGCGACGCACGGCCGGAAAAATGGAAATTGATCTCGTTGCAGGCGAGCGAAATCGGATTGTTGACGCCGGCAAAGGCAGCCGGATGCCAGGAAATGGCGATGTCGACGTCGTCGAAGACGCCGGCACGCACCATGAAGCCCTTGGACGAGCCGCCTTCCTCCGCCGGGCAGCCATAGTAGCGCACCCGTCCTTTCAGGCCGTTGGCGGCCAGATAATCCTTGACGGCAGCGGCGGCCAGCATCGATCCCGAGCCGAGCAGATTGTGGCCGCAACCGTGGCCATTGCCACCGGCGACAACCGGGCGCTCTTCGGCAACTCCCGCTTCCTGGCTGAGGCCGGGCAGGGCGTCGAATTCGCCGAGAATAGCAATCACCGGGCCGTCTTCGCCGGCCTCACCCATGACGGCCGTCGGCAGGCCGGCGATATTGCGGTGAACACGAAAGCCTTCCTGCTCGAGTAGCCGCTCGTGCTCGGCCGCGGAGCGAAATTCCTCATAATTGGTCTCGGGAATACCCCAGATGCGATCGCTGAGATCGAAGAATGCCTGGCGCTTTGCTTCGACCACATCCCAGATTTCTGATGAATTTTTCATGGCGTTTCGACCGAGCCCGGATTATAGAGTTACCAAAATTGGCGCCAATTTAGGATACAAAAAAATTCTGCGCAATATATCGGCATGGATAAATTTTCATCAGAAGGTCCCCGCTGCATTAGACGCAGCCGGCTACAGAAATCTGTGGCAACGTGATATCGATCACGCAATGGCAGGGGAGTTGCGATGAGCGATGTCGATTTGAAGAGTGACGTGGCGGATACCGAAAGCGAGGCGTCCCGCGATGTCACCGATCAGATTCTCCAGGATATTCTCGGCGGATTGCTTCCTCCCGGCACCTGGCTCAAGCAGATCGATCTCGAACGGCGCTATGGATGCACCAGGCCGGAAGTGCGTCGCGCACTGGACCGGCTGGCACAGAAGCGGCTTGTCGAACATGTGCCCAACCGGGGCTATCATGTCTATGAGCAGGACGGACGGCGTGCGGTCGAAGTCAGCGATATCCGAGTGATCCTGGAGACGGCGATCGCCGACCAGATCGTTGCGAATGCATCACCCGATAGTATCCTGAAATTGCGTACACTTGCCAAGCGCTTCGACGAGATGATCCTTCTCGGCACCATGCTGGAACTCTATGAAGCCAATCTCGCATTTCATCGCGAGTTGCTGACACTCGGCGGCAACAATGAATTGGTCGATCTCGTCGCGGAAATCCGGCAGCGAACCTCTTCAGCCCCGGTCTCGCAATGGCGCACCCGCGCGCGCGTCGACCAATCCGGCCGGGAGCATCATCTGATGATCGATGCTATCGAGAAGGGTGATGTTGAGGAACTGAAGCGACTGACGGTGTTTCATATCCGTCAGTCCTGGGGTCCGACCTCTTCGAACTGAAAAATATCACCGCAAAGCAAGCTTGCTTCGCTACGCCCACGAGTGGCTAGCGGCGGAAGGGCGATCCCTGCCGCCGCCAGATCCTGTCTTACCGGCCGCCTTCGATCTTGCGGTGACGCTGGTTGATGCCGCCCGTGCCGTAGGGATATTCCGCCGGATGTGGCGCGCTGATCTCGTTCAGCCTGTCCATTTCGGCTTCCGACAGCGCCAATTTCGACGCGCCGAGATTGTCGGCGAGCTGTTCCGGCGTGCGGGCGCCGAGGATGACGGAGGTCACGGCCGGCCGCGCTGCCGTCCAGGCAAGCGCCACCTGTGCCATGCTGACGCCGCGCGCCTTGGCGATCTCCTCGACTGCGGTGATGATTGCCCAGGTCCGCTCCTGCGCATTGCGCGCGGCATAGGATTCGCTGCCCCGATTGGGGTTTTCACCGAGACGGGTCGCGCCGGTCGGGGTGTTGTCGCGCTTGTATTTGCCGGTTAGCCAACCGCCACCAAGCGGCGACCACGGCAGCAGGCCCATGCCCGCATCCTGGCAGGCCCCAACGATCTCAAGTTCGATATCGCGGACGAGCAGATTGTATTGCGGCTGTAGCGTGACCGGCCGGGTATAGCCACGCGCCTTGGCGACTTCGACGGCCTTGGCGATGTGCCAGCCGACATAGTTGGAAAAGCCGTAATAGCCGATCTTGCCGGCGGAAACGGCGTCGTCGAGAAAGCGCAGCGTCTCCTCGATCGGGGTCAGCGCATCCCAGGCATGCATCTGGTAGAGGTCGATATGCTCGACGTCGAGGCGACGCAGCGAGTCGTTCAATGCCTGATTGAGATGCCGGCGCGACAGGCCGATATCGTTCGGGCCGTTGCCCATCGGAAAGCGCCCCTTGGTGGCGATGACGGCCTGCCGGGCCTCGTTTGGCCGGGCCTTCAGCCAACGCCCGATGATCTCCTCCGATTTTCCGGCGCTGTAGACGTCGGCGGTGTCGATGAAATTGCCGCCCCAGGCGAAATAGTCGTCCAGCAATCTGTGGGATGCCGCTTCGTCCGCCTCCGCGCCGAAGGTCATGGTGCCAAG
Source organism: Rhizobium rhizogenes NBRC 13257 (assembly GCF_000696095.1). Taxonomy (GTDB): domain Bacteria; phylum Pseudomonadota; class Alphaproteobacteria; order Rhizobiales; family Rhizobiaceae; genus Rhizobium; species Rhizobium rhizogenes. The sequence continues at coordinate 119,179 of NZ_BAYX01000005.1, forward strand.
GCAATAGGCCGTGACGACAGCCCCGCTGGGGCCGAGCTTGCGATAATCCATTCCTGCCTCCTCTGATGGAGCGCCCGCATCCGATCCGCAAAGCGGTCGGCAGAGCCGGAGCTCCGTGATCTATAGCGCTGTCGTGCTTGAGACGGCCTCCGCCGTCGAATGATGTACGGCGCTCAACGCCTCCGCGTGAGGGCCGTACGGCAACCATAGCCAATCATGCGGCCACGACCAAGCGGATTTCGCGCTTGGGCGGTGTCGTTTTGTCGCGCCATCGATCAATCGAAGAAGATCTCGGGCCTCTGTGCCAGCAGCTTATCAATGGTGCGGAAAACCTGTTGAAGATGCTTGGTCATATGCTTTTTAGCTGCTGTCGAGTTGCCGGATTCGATGGCGACGACGATCGCCAGGTGCTGATCGTAGAGTTCGGCCAGGTGGCCGGGCTCCGGCAGGCTCAGTACGCGCACGCGGTCGAGCTGGCCTTTGACGTTCTGGATGACCTTCCAGGCCCGCGTCAGATTGACGGAAGCCGACAGGATGAAATGGAAGTTCTCATCTTCCGTCAGGAACCCGTCGAGATCGCCATTGTCGACCGCCCGCTTCTGCCGCGCCAGGCTCTCGTGCAGGCGAGCGATGATGGTGGGATCGGATATCTCGGCAACACGCGCTACGACGGAGACCTCCAGCGCCTCGCGGATGAATTGCGCTTCCAGAACTTCCGCAACGCGGATCGGCGCGACGAACGTGCCGCGTTGGGGAAAGATATCGACCAGACCGTCCTCGGAGAGCTTGATCAGCGCTTCGCGAACCGGCGTGCGGCTGACGCCGAGCATGAGGGCCAGTTCCTTCTCGCTCAATGCCTGCTTGGGCGTGAGGCGGAGATCGAGGATCGACTGGCGAATGCTGCCATAGATCTGCGGCGCCATCGGCAGCTTCGGATCGATCGCAAGCAGGGTTGTCGATTGTTTTTCGGTCTGGGCCAAGGCTGTTCTCCGATACGGGCAGAGCGCTTCTATCACATGTGCACGGATACGCTCACTCCCTGCTTAATTGACATATTACCATGGTAGTGTATTTGAATCGAGAGCGAATATCGCCGGATCTGGTGGCGTTGGTTTTCAAAGGAAGTCGGGATGAGACATACGTGGAGATGGTTTGGGCCGATCGACAAGGTCAGCGTCAAGGACGCGGTTCAGGCCGGCGCTGACGGTATCGTCAGCTCTCTCCATCATATCCCGACCGGTATAGCCTGGCCGCTGGAGGAAATCCGCAAGCGGCAGGAAGAGGTCCGCCAGGGTGGATTGGAATGGGAGCTGGTCGAGAGCATCCCCATCTCCGAAAGCATCAAGACCATGTCCGGCGACTGGAAGGCGCATGTGACGGCGTGGGCAGAGACGCTGCACCGTCTGGCAGAGGCCGGGATCTCGACGGTCTGCTATAACTTCATGCCTGTGCTCGACTGGACCCGCACGGATCTGCACTGGACGACGCCGAGCGGCGCCAAAGCGATGCGCTTCGATCTCATCGATTTCATCGCCTTCGATCTGCATCTCCTGCAGCGGCCGGATGCAGCCGGCGATTATTCTCCGGAATTGGTCGAGGCGGCTGCGCGACGCTTTGCCGAGATGCCGGAGGAACGGCGTCTTGTTCTTTCCCGCAGCATCGGCGCAGGCCTTCCGGGACAGGCGGAAGCCTACACGTTGTCGGAGCTGCGCACGGAACTTGCGCGTTACGGTGCTATCGATGCCAAACGCCTTCGTGGTCATCTGGTCGATTTCCTGTCCGAGGTCGTGCCGGTTGCCGAAAAGCTGGGCATGCGGCTTTGCGCCCATGGAGACGATCCGCCGTGGCCGCTTCTCGGCCTGCCGCGTATTCTCTCGACCGAGGCGGATTACACCCACATATTGAAGGCGGTCGACAGTCCCGCGAACGGCGTCACCTTCTGCACCGGCTCGCTTGGCGCCCGTGGGGACAATGATTTGCCGGCAATGATCTCGCGGCTGGCCTCGCGCATTCACTTCGTCCATCTGCGCAATGTTCGCCGCGAGACGGCATCGCAGCCCGGTTCCTTCTTCGAGGACGAACATCTCGAGGGCAATGCCGATATGGTCGCGGTGATTGCCGCGATCCTTTCGGAGGAGCGGCGGCGCAAGACCGAAGGACGCGCAGATCATACGATATTCATGCGGCCCGACCACGGACAGGAAATTATGGATGACGTGGCACGCGGCGCGCAGCCGGGCTATCCTGCCATCGGTCGATTGAAGGGCCTTGCCGAGTTGCGCGGCATCGAGCGCGCCCTGTCTCATCCCCAATACGGGTTGGCACGCTGATGGAACGCTTGAGCGCCCGGACACAACTGCATGATCTAATTGAATCTCCTGTCTACGACAGGCAGGCACTGAAGCCGGGGATCGTTCACATTGGCCTCGGTGCTTTTCACCGCGCGCACCAGGCTATCTATACCGATGCGGCGCTGGCGCATGCGTTTGGAAACTGGGGCATTGTCGGTGTCAGTCTGCGCTCAACGGAGATTGCGCAGGATATGCGGGCACAGGATTGCCTTTATAGTGTGGTTGCACGCGATCGATCGGGCGACAGCGTCCGGGTGGTCGGCTCGATTGTCGAGGCGCTTGCGGCAAACGACGATGGTGAGGCGGTTCTCGGAAGGCTCGCCGATCCGGCGATCCAGATCGTCACGCTGACCGTCAGCGAAAAAGCCTACGGCATCGATCCCATCAGCGGTGGGCTCGACTATGCCCATCCTGCCATCGCCGAGGATCTGAAATCTCCGACCCGCCCGACAGGTGTCATCGGTTATCTGACGGAAGGGCTCGCTCGCCGGAAGGCTGCCGGCTTACCGCCCTTCACAGTGCTTTGCTGCGATAACCTGCCGAGCAATGGCCGCATCGTCCGGCGTCTCGTGATCGAGATGGCGGCGACGCGCGATCCGGCTCTGGCGGAATGGATATCCGAGACCGTGTCCTTCCCATGCAGCATGGTAGATCGCATCGTACCGGCAGCAACGGCGGAAACGCGCGCTCGAGCCGAAAAACTGCTGGGCGTGGAAGACAGACTGTCGATTGAGGCCGAAACTTTCTCGCAATGGGTGATCGAGGATGATTTCGTTGGAGATCGTCCGACATGGGACGCGGGCGGCGCGCTCTTCGTTGAGAATGTCGAGCCCTACGAGAAGATGAAGCTGCGGCTGCTGAACGGCTCGCACTCGTTAATCGCCTATCTCGGGCAATTGCAGAAGCTTGAATTCGTCCGCGACGTCATGGCTGTACCGGAGAATGTTGTGCTTGTCCGTCGGCACATGCAGGCGGCGGTTCGCACCCTCGATCCGGTGCCGGGTATCGATCTCACCCACTATATGGATCAGCTGGTGGAGCGTTTCGCCAACCCGGCCATCGCCCATCGCACGCAGCAGATCGCCATGGATGGATCCCAGAAACTGCCGCAGCGTCTCTTCCAGCCTGCGGTCGATGCTATTTCCTCGGGGAGCGATGCAGCCGAATTCGCTTTTGTGACAGCGGTTTGGATCGCTTATCTCAAGCAGGCTGAGACCATCGACGATCCGCGCGCCCAGGAACTGCAGAAGGCAGTCGCAGACGCAATGCTTGCGGACGAAACGGCCTCCTTCTTCGCCATAGCGGGACTTTTCCCCAGCGAACTTCAAGCAAACAGAGCTTGGAGAAATCAGGTCAATTCATTGCTGAGGTCTCTTTAGCGACGGCTAATTCGCCGGTCGGCTGTCCCTCGCAAAATTGATCTTGCGCCTTCCTGTATTCTTGGATACAAGTATGCAAGCTTCACTTTGGTCGCCTCTTTTGGAGGGGGAACTGTTGGTTGGGGCAGGGAGGATACATGGTTGCGATAGCAGTGCGCGCGCCTCATCGGCTGGCGCTGGAGGATGGGAGTTCTTCTGCCGAGTTGGCGCCGGGCGACGTGTCGATTCGGGTTGTCAGAGCCGGCATCTGTGGGTCCGACATCCACATCCTGCACGGTTCGAATCCCTTCGTCGTCTATCCCCGCATCATCGGTCATGAGTTTGCCGGCATAGTGGAGGCGATCGGTGCTGGCGTTTCGCACCTGGCGATTGGCGACCGCGTCGTTGCCGATCCGGTCATCTCCTGCGGAAAGTGCCATCCCTGCCGTATCGGCCGCTCGAACGTATGCGCCAATCTGCAGGTGGTCGGCGTTCACCGCGACGGCGGCTTTCGGTCGGTCGCCGTGGTGCCCGAGGCGAATGCGGTAAAGGTTTCGCCGGCTCTCGGATTGGATATCGCCGCCCTTGCCGAGCCGCTGGCGGTTGCCGCCAACGTGCTGTCGCGCACCGGCTGCGGCCCGGAGGACGTGGTCTTGATCTATGGCGCTGGCACGGTGGGTTTGACCGTGCTGCAGGTCGCCAAGATGAAGGGCGCGCGTTGCATCGTCGCCGACATTGACAATCAGCGCCTTCAGCGTGCTCGCGAATTCGGCGCTGACGTCGCGTTCAACTCTCTGGAAACGTCCGTTTCGGACATGGTTGCCGGCGAGCTCGATGGGCTCGGTCCCTCGGTGGTTATCGACGGTGCCGGTATCCCCGCTTTGCTGGAGGAAGCCTGCCGCGTGGCGGCGCCGGCGGGCAGGATCGGGCTGCTCGGGTTTTCGGCTGCTCCTTGCAATGTCAGCCAGCAGGAAATCGTTCGCAAGGAACTGAGCCTCGTCGGCTCCCGCCTCAACCGCCGTTTCATTCCGGAGGTGGTTGGCTGGCTGGAAAGCGGTGCCCTCAAGCCGGCCGCCATGATCACACAGACTTTCGCCGCCGCTGATGCCGCAGCTGCCTTTGACCTTATCGAACGGCACCCAGAGAAGACGCTCAAAGTCCAGCTCGCCTTCGACGCATGACCGTCACCGCATTCGTGCGGCGGAAGCATTCATTCTTGTTACCTTGGGAGGGTATATCCATGTTCTTGAAACGCGCATTTCTCGGTCTTCTCGGCGGTCTTGCCATCGTCGCATCCGTCTCTATGCCGGCTTCTGCCGAATCCGGCAGCGTTCTTCAGTCGGTTCTGTCCAACGGCAAGCTTCGCATTGCCGTGCTCGGCAGCCTGCCGCCCTATTCGACGGTCGGCGCAGATGGCGTGCCGGTTGGCTATGACATCGACATCGCGAAAAAGCTGGCGGCGGCCCTGAAGGTCGAGCCGGAATTCGTCGTCACCGACATTCCGAGCCGCGTAACCTCGCTGCAGACAGGCAAGGTCGACGTGACCATCGCCGACTTCACCCGCAACGTCGAGCGCTCCACATCGGTTGCCTTCTCGAACCCCTATGTCGTGACCAACATGCGGCTGCTGGTGCCGGAAAGCGCGCCCTACAAGACGATCGAGGAGGCCAATGCCGCCAAGATCCGCGTCGCCATTTCGCGCGGCGGTACGGCGGAGCGTGCCGTGCCGGCCCATCTGCCCAACGCCCAGATCGTCCGCTTCAATACACAGGCTGACGAGCTCAGCGCCCTGCTGTCCGGGCAGGTGGATGCCATGGCGGAAGACGATTTCTACAATCGCAAGGCTATCAGCGACAACCAGGGCAAGCTTCGCCAGGTCGACGGATCGCTCGCGCGAGCAGAGATTGCAATCGGCGTTCCGGCAGGCGATGCCGACTGGTTGCGGGTCATCAATCTGTTCGTCGACCAGTTCAACGCTTCCGGCGACAACAAGGCTCTGTTCAATAAGTGGTTCGGCTTCGAACAGCCGTCGCTACAGGCGCAGTACTGATCCAATGGGAGCGGCGTAAGCCGCTCCTGCCATCCCGCGGAAAGAACCGGCGGAGAGGTTCATGCATTATACACTCCAGTTTCGCAGCATTCGCGAATATCTGCCGCTGCTCTGGGATGCCGCTTACACGACGCTGTACCTGTCGGTCCTGGCGATCATCCTTAGCGTTGCCGTCGGCTGCGGACTGGCGATCATGCGCCGGAGCCAGAGCCGTTTCGCGCGCTTTGTCGCGGTCGCCTATATCGAGGTCATGCGGAATACGCCGCTTCTCGTCATTCTCTACATCGTCTACTTCGCGCTTCCCGCCATGGGGCTGCGCTTTTCCTCCTTCGCCGCCGCCTTGATCGGACTGACGCTGAACAGCGCCGGCTATATGGCCGAGATCATCCGCGCCGGGCTTGTCGCCATCGCCCACGGCCAGTTCGAAGCGGCGCGGGCGCAAGGGTTCAACCCTATCCAGACCTATCGGCATATCATCCTGCCGCAGGTGTTCCGCGTCATCTACGCACCGCTCGGCAATCAGGTCATAGCAGTCATCCTCGCGTCGTCGCTTGCTTCGGCGGTTGCTGTCGAGGATGTGGCCTCGTGGATGCAGACTGTCGGCTCCACCTCTTTCCGCTTCTTCGAGACCTTCCTGGTGGCCGCGGCCGTCTACCTCGTTCTCTGCCAGACGGTAAACCTCATTCGCCTCGCGATCGGCTGGATGCTTTTCAGGGATAATGGTGCGCGCCGATGAACCACGACCTGCTTTCCTATCTGCCATTGTTCCTGAAGGCAGCGGTACTGACGATCTGGCTGTCATGGCTGGCTCTGATGATCGGCGCTATCGCGGGTGGCCTCGTGGCGCTGGCGCGAACGTCCCGCTGGCTGCCGCTGCGCGTGCTGGCGCTGCTCTTCGTCGAATTCTTCCGATCCATCCCTATCCTGATCGTGCTGTTCTTTGCCTATTTCGGGCTACCAGTAATGTTCGGCATCGATATCTCGACCTTCACGGCCGCGACCCTTGCACTGGCGCTTCACGCGACCGCCACGATGTCGGAGGTCATGCGAGCCGGCATCGAAAGCGTCGGGCGTGGCCAAAGGGAGGCGGCGCAGTCGTCCGGCATGACCTTTGGCCAGACGATGCAGCATGTCGTCGGACCGCAGGCGCTGCGGGTCGTCCTGCCACCCTCGGTCGGTGTCTATGTGACGACCCTGAAGGAATCGTCGCTTGCCTCGATCATCGGCTATGTCGAATTGACCAAGACCGGTCTTCTGGTGCGCGAAAGCACAGGCGGCGGCTTCGCGCCGCTGCTGATGCTCGGCGTCCTTTATTTCCTTATCAACTATGGAATCTCGCTGGCGGGAGGCGCGCTTGAGCGGCGCTACAACGTCGGAACGAAGCCCATGCTCGCGGGAGGCGGACAATGACGCAGGCAGTTCTCGAATTTGACGGCGTGGTGAAGCGCTTCGGAAAGCGCACCATTCTCGACGGTATTTCCATGCAGGTGCAGACGGGCGAAATCGTCTGCTTCATCGGCCCCTCCGGCACGGGCAAATCGACGCTGCTGCGCTGTGTCAACGGGCTTGAAGATATCCAGGGCGGAGAGCTCCGTTTCGAGGGCAGGCCGGTGCTCGCGCATGAGCGCGGGGCGATAACGGCTGTTCGTCGCCGGATCGGCATGATCTTCCAGCATTTCAATCTCTATCCGCATCTGACGGCGTTGGAAAATGTCGTGCTCGCCTCGGTCGTCGTGCACAAGCAGGATCGAAAGACGGTCGAAGCGCGGGCAAAAGCGCTGTTCGAGCGGGTGCGTCTGTCCCACCGGATGAATGCCTATCCGGCGCAGATGTCGGGCGGCGAGCAGCAGCGCGTCGCCATCGCGCGTGCACTCTGCGCCGAGCCGCACATCCTGCTGTTCGATGAGCCGACCTCGGCGCTTGACCCGGAAACCGTGGGCGAAGTGCTCGGCGTGATGCGCGATCTTGCTCGCGAGGGCCGCACAATGCTAGTCGTCACGCACGAAATCCGCTTTGCTGCGGATGTCGGTACGCGAATGATCTTCATGGATGAAGGCAAGATCGTGGAAGACCGGGAGCCTCGCGCGCTGATCGCTAATCCGGGCAGCGAGCGGGCGCGGCGCTTCCTCAGCACCATTACAGCAGAGGCGCATTGAACCGATGACCGTATCCCCAATCCGCCCCCGCATGAGCATCAAGGACCTCTACGACGTCCTCTATATGCGGATCCTGACCGGGGAACTCAGACCGGGCGCGGCGATTTCGGAGACGAAAATTGCCGACGAGGTGGGGTTGAGCCGAACGCCGGTTCGGCAGGTGTTTCAAAGGCTTGCCGATGCGGGTTTCCTTCTGGTGGTGCCGCAGGTCGGCACCTATGTCGCGCCCATCGAGATCAGTGCGGTTCGTGACGCGCAGTTCGTGCGCGAAATGCTGGAGTGCAGTGCCGTTGCCGAAGCCGCCACATCGTCGGTTACAGACAAGGAAGCACGGCTCCATCGGTTTCTGGAGGACCAACGCCGGCTGATCGGCAAGGGCGATCATATCGGCTTTTTCCTGTCGGACGAGGCGATGCATCGGGCGTTGATGGAGATCGCCGGCCATCCCCACGTCTGGGGCATGATCGCCTCGGCAAAGGTTTCGCTGGACCGTCTTCGCTATCTTTCGCTGGAAAGGATCGATTGGCTGGAGATGATCTTTCGCCAGCACGAGGATCTGGTCAATCGCGTGGTTGCGGGCGATCCGGAAGGTGCGACCAAGGTGATGCAGGCGCATCTGCGCACCGCTTTCGCCGCCATCGAGCGCATCGCCGCCGAGAATGCGGATTTCTTCGCTGAGTAGCGGCGCGTTGCGCAAGTGAAGAGCGTGACGTAACAATCGATGGACTTCGAATCTTCGCCTCATCGATCCGCGAATATCTCTCCGCCATGGACGAAACTCCGACACCGACACCGCGAATGCTCAGCTGGGCACGCAACTCGACGATCTATCGTCTTGAACGCAAGATGATGACCGAAAAACAGTTGTTTGATGCGATCACCAAAAAGGCGAAGCAGAAGTTCGAAGACATCAGCGATGAGCAGATCAAGGCCGTTGCCGATTTCGCGGTCAAGTTCGCCTACGACCAGAATGCGCTCAACGACGTCTCCTATGCCGAGATCAGCACGCGCTCGGCCGTGCGCTCCGGCAAATCGAAGAAGGCGATTGCCTTCAAGCTCGCCTCGAAGGGGATCGACAGCGAAACCGTAGTCGCAGCGCTGGACGGAGCGGACGATGCGCGCGCGGCCGTCATCTTCGCCCGAAAGCGCGGCTTTGGGCCATTCCGTCGTGGTGATCTCGATGAGAAGCGGAAGGCGAAGGAATTATCGGCCTTCGCCCGCAACGGATTCAGCTTCGGGATTGGCAAGACGGTTTTCGATATGAGCTTGGAGGAGGCGGAAGAGCTGCTGAGTTCCTCGTCCGTTTTTTGAGTGCGGCAACTCATTGAAGGTGACGCCCATGCCGGTTAGGGTCGCCGCCTTGACGTATCGGTTCCGTGGGGATTTGTGTGACAACAAGCATTCGATTTTGTGTGTTGGCGATCGGCTTTGCCTTATTGCCAATGGTCGCACAGGCGGAATGGCAAGCGATCGAAAAGGTGCAGGCCTATGCTATCGCGGGTAAATCCGGCGCAGAACTCTATGATTCGATTGGCGAGCGCGGTCCGTTCCTTGGCGGTAAAACGAGGGCAATTGCCCATACCGATTTCAAGCTGACCTGGACGCGGAAATACGAGCCGCAGCCGGACGGCGCCTGTATGATCACCGTCAACATACCGAAGCTGATCATCACCTACACATTGCCGAAACCCTCTGCGCAACTGACTGGCGCGACCCGCAGGAGCTGGCAGCATTTCATTGCCGGCGTCGAAGCGCATGAGCGCGTGCATGGTGGGTTCATCAAGGACATGGTCAAGGAAATTGAAGCGATGAGCGTCGGTTTCTCCGTACCCAATGACCCGAAATGCAGCACGATCCGCGTCGAATTGACAAAGCGACTCGGCGAAATTTCCAAAAGCGAGCGGCAGCGAAACAGCGACTTCGACAAGGTCGAGTTCAGCGACGGCGGCAATCTCCAGCAGCTCGTGCTGAAACTGGTGAGAGAGCAGTAGAAGCCGTCGCCGCTATGAAGACGGGAGTGCCTGCGCTGGACGCCCAACGCAGGATCCCGTGAGGCGGCGCCTTTTAAACCGCATCGGCTCCGATGGCGGCAAGGGCGGCGCGAGCGACTTCGAAATCCTGATCCCCGGTGCCGGACCCCACGCCAATGGCGCCGGCAAATCGGCTACCGAAGCGGATGGGCAAGCCGCCCGGCAGATGCGTAACGCCACCCTGCGAAGCGATGCCGGCGGCCGTGCCGAATTCGAAGGACATCGTGCCTGTCGGAGCGTTGCTTGATGCCGCTGTCCGGGCTTTGGCACGCGCCGTATGCATGCTCAGATACTTCGCGCCGTCCATCCGGATGCTGGCGATGGTCTCGCCGCTTGCGTCGACGATGAAGATGCATTGCGGTACGCCGATCTTCTCGGCATGTGCAATCGCGGCCACCAGCGCCTGCACCGCGCCGGAGTGGGATAGGGTCAAAGTTTCGCGCATGACGGACATGGATTGGTCGCTCCTGTAATAACAAATGCTTATCGCACTGCATCGATCCGCCCTAGCTAGACCGGGGTTCTCCCGATTGGCAATGCGAAGAAGCGTAGTCGTGCGAGGGAAATCCGGTGAAACTGATGTTCCAGAACGGCATAAGCGCATCAGTTGAACGCATGTGTAGTTTGATATCGGAGCAGGCGGCTTGCTCCAACGATGACGTTTCGCCATTGTCGCCGGGCAGCGGCTGAGCCCTTTGGGGGAAATGTGAAGACACCGGCGAGAATAGGAATCATGGAAGTGGCGCGGCTGGCCGGGGTTTCGGCGGCGACGGTGTCGCGCGTCCTGAACGACCGCACGGATGCGCGCATCAGCCAGGAGACGCAGGAGCGGGTCAGGGCGACGGCGCGCGAGGTCGGCTATGTCGTCAACCGGCTGGCAACTTCGCTCAGAACTCATCGTACCGGCGTCTTCGGCGCCATCGTCGGCAGCCTCTCGGGTCACTACCAGCCGCATCTGACCGGCTGCCTGCAGGCGGCTGCGCAGAGGCGAGGGATGGAATTGCTTGTCGCGCAGGCAAAAGCCGATGCCGGCGAGGTCGCGGGGCAGTTGCATTTGTTTCAGGATGATTTTTTCGACGGCGTGGTCATGGTCACCGATCTGCCCGGCCATGAGGCGCTATGTGATCATCTCGACCGCATGGGCAAGGCGCATGTGACGCTTTGCGGCGGTCTTACCGGCTCGAAACCGGCGGTGCTGACCGATGAATGGCTCGGCATGCGTTTGCTGTTCGATCATCTGGTAGCGCTTGGACATCGTCGTATCTCCTTTGTCTATCGTGAAAGCCGGAGCGCTCTTCGCGATCGGCGGTCAATTTTCGGGGAGATGATCAGCGAAAGCGCGGGCGCGATCGAGGGCGGTGTCATTTCCTTTGAAAGAGATGAGGCGGCTCGGCAGACGTTTCGTCAGCTATTGGCGTCGCCTTTGACAGGGCCAACCGCTTTGATTTGCGGAAGCGACGGGCTCGCGATTGAGGTCGTGGCGGCATTGCGGGATATGGGGCTGACAATTCCTGATGATGTATCTGTCGTCGGCTATGACAATGTCCCCGATACGGCCTACTGGTCGCCGCCGCTGACGACGGTGGCGCAGCCGACCGACCGCCTGTGCGAAGCCTCGCTCGATCTGCTCGTTGAGCTGGTGGGCCTTTCTCCGGAGGCTCGCGCCGCCACGCGGCCCATGCGGCTCGTTCCGCCGGAGCTTGTCATACGTGCGTCATCGGACGTCCCTAGTTTGCGGCAAATTCCTCCTGCCTAGTTCGAAAGAGTAGTTTTCACGGCGGGGTGGCCTTTTTTCTTTTGCGCAAACGTTTGTGCAAGCTTGAACCGGAGAGTCTGCCGATGTCCGAGAACACTTTCAATGGCCTGAATACGGTCATTACCCGCCGCACGACCTTGTTGATGGGAGCGGCTGCCAGCCTCTCGACCCTGATGCCGGTGCTGCCCGCCTTTGCGGACGATGCCGGCGACAACCGGCCCGAGCTTCGTATCGCCGTTCAGCTAAATCCGGTCTCGCAGGAGACTGTAGACGCGGCCAGCAACGTCGCTTTCCGCAACAATTACTCGATCCACGAAACGGTTCTTGCCCTCGACATGCGGGGGGACTTCTCGGTGAAGCCCAATCTCGGAACGTCGTGGACCTGGATCTCGCCGACCGTTCTGGAAATGAAGCTGCGTCCCGGCGTGATCTTCCATGATGGCCGCGAAATGACCGCCGAAGACGTGGCCTTCTCCTTCGGTCCCGAGCGACTGCTCAACAAGGATGCGCCGGGTTATCCCACCTATCGCACCAGCTTCACCAGCCTCGATCATGTCGAGGTGGTCGACCCGCTGACGGTGCGCTTCGTCACCAAGTTTCAGGATCCGATCTTCCTGCAGCGCCTGGCATGCTATGCCGCCTCGGTCATCAGCAAGGACGCCTGGCAGAAGAATGGTGGGAACTGGACGACCTGGCGTCAGAAGCCGGTCGGCGCCGGTCCCTACAAGGTTGAGAGCTACACTGCCAACGAAAGCGTGATCCTTGTGTCCCACGACCAGGCGCTCCGCGGCAAGCCGGCCGCCAAGCGCGTGACCTTGCGCATCGTGCCGGAAGTCTCCTCGCGCATCGCCGGTCTTCTCGCCGGTGACTATGACATCGTCACCGACCTACCGCCCGATCAGCTCTCCTCCGTCTCCGATAGCCCCGGCCACGCGATCGTCGGCGGCCCGGTTCCGAACCATCGCATTCTCTTTTTCGACAAGACCAATCCGGCATTGAAGGACCCGCGCGTCCGCCAGGCCCTGATCCTCGCCATCGACCGCCAGGCCATCGTCGATACGATCTGGAACGGCCGCACGCGGGTTCCGAACGGTCTGCAATTCGAGCTCTATGGCCCCGTCTATCTCAAGGATTATCCGGCCTATAAATATGACCCGGATCAGGCCATGCAGCTTCTGAAGGATGCTGGCTACAACGGTGAGGAAATCGAAGTTCGGTCGCAGAACAACTACTACGCGGCGGAAAATCCGGTCACGCAGGCCGTGGTCGCCATGTGGCAGGCCATCGGCGTCAATGCCAAGATGAAATTCGTCGAAGGCGGCAAGCTGTTCGAAGGCACGTCCAGCCGCGCAACCGGCAACTGGTCGAGCACGGCGCAGATCCCGGATCCCTTCATTTCCTTCTATACCCAGTTCGGAGCAGCCGGCAACCTGAACTCGTTCAAGATCTGGCAGAATGCCGATTTTGACGCTCTCGGCGCGAAGATGGAGACGGCGGTCGATCCAGCCGAACGCGCCAAGATATTCCGCGACATGCTGCATCTGGCCGAATGGGAAGACCCGGCCGAAACGGTTCTGCATCAGAACGCTGTTTTCTTTGGCATCCGCAACGGCATAAAGTGGCAACCACTGCCGGCCTTCCAGATGGATCTGGGCGCAGGCAGCCTTTCCTTCGAAGAGCAGAAGAGCTGAGCCGTTCTCAATGGCCACTCCTGTTCTTTCGGTCGACAATCTGAGCGTGACGTTTCGGACCAAGACCGGCCGGTCCCATCCGGTCAACAATGTTTCCTTTGACCTTGCCGAGGGTGAAATCCTTGGCATCGTCGGGGAAAGCGGTTCGGGCAAGAGCGTGACCTGTCTCGCCCTTGCCGGCCTGCTTGGACCGACGGCGAGCGCCACCGGGTTCATCTCCTTTGAGGACGCCATGTATGACGCGGCGGAACTCGGGGCGATGGCGCGGTCGAAACTGCCGTCTATCGGCCTGATCTTTCAGGAGCCGGTCTCCTGTCTCGATCCGGTGCGGACGATCGGCTCGCAGATCGCCGAGGCGGCGATGAGCGCCGGCATGTCAGCGAGCGAGGCGAAGGCCGAGGCGCTGCGGCTTCTGGCGGAAGTGGCCATTCCGCAGCCGGAGACGCGCTACAACGCCTATCCGGCGCAGTTTTCCGGCGGCATGTGCCAGCGCGTGATGATCGCAACCGCGCTTGCCATGCAGCCACGGCTGATCATTGCCGACGAACCGACGACGGCGCTCGACGTCACCGTTCAGGCGCAGGTGGTGGCCTTGCTGGTCAAGGCGGTGCGCGAGCGCGGCATTCCGATGATCTTCATCAGCCACGATCTCGATCTCGTCTCCGAGGTCTGCGACCGTATCGCGGTGATGTATGCGGGATCGCTGGTCGAGCTGAATACCACTGACAACATCTACGACAATCCGCGCCATCCCTATACGCGACTGCTGCTGGAGGCGATGCCCGGGCGGGGCACGCCGCTGGAAAAGCTGGCGGATATTCCCGGCGAGCTGAAACTGCATGACGCCATGCCGTCGGCTTGCGCGTTCGCCCCGCGCTGCCCGCGCGTCGAGGCGCATTGCGCGACCGCGGTTCCGCCCCTGATCGCGGGCGCGGCGTCGCTTGCCTGCTTCAATCCATGGAGTGCCCACGATGTCTGAGACAAGGTCGCAGTTGAATGGGAATGGAGCGGCTCTCGCGCTCGCCGCCCGCAACCTGCAATTCTCCTACTCGTCCGGTTTTTCCCTGTTGCCGCGACGAACCAAGGGCTTTCACGCGATCAAGGATGTGAGCCTGGAGCTGAAGCCCGGCGAGACGCTGGGTCTGGTCGGAGAATCCGGCTGTGGCAAGTCCACACTCGCTTCCCTTCTTTGCGGCGACCGGTTGCCGACCTCGGGAGAGATTGAGCTGTTCGGCCAGTCTTTCGGCAGTCTGATGAAGCCGAATAGGCGAGGGCTGGCAAAGCACCTGCAGGTGATCTCTCAGGATACGCTTGGCGCGCTCGATCCGCGCCGCACCGTGGGACATCAGATGCTGGAAACGCTGGCGATTCATAAAATCGGCGAGCCCGCCGGTCGCCACGACCGCGCCGCCGAGACGTTCAAGGCCGTCAGCCTTCCAGCCTCGGCGTTGCAGAAGTTTCCGCACCAGCTTTCCGGTGGCCAACGCCAGCGTGTCGCCATCGCCCGCGCCCTGATCGTCGAGCCGCAAATCCTTCTCTGCGATGAGCCGGTGTCGGCCCTCGACGTGTCTGTGCAGGCCCAGGTGCTCAATCTCTTGCTCGAACTTCAGCGCGCCCGTGGCCTGTCATTGCTGTTCATCAGCCATGACGTACGGGTCGTGCGCCATGTCTCGCATCGCGTGGCGATCATGGAGGCGGGTGAGATCGTCGAGACCGGCCGCACGGAAGAGGTTTTCTCGAATCCCGCGCATCCCTACACCGCGAAGCTTCTGGCCGCCGTCCCGCGCGGGCGCCGGCAGCGGCTGCGCCAGACAAATACCGTTCTCGAAACACTCTAGGGAGACCCGCGATGTTCCAGGCCGTCATCCGCGCCCTTCTTAGGGCCGCCGTCACGCTTTTTCTTGCGGTGACCTTTACCTTCATCATCCTGCGCGTCAGCGGTGATCCCCTGCATTCGCTGTTGCCGATCGAGACGCCGCCGGAAGTCGTGGCGTTGATGCGTCAGCAATGGGGCCTCGATCAGCCGCTTTATATCCAATATTTCTCCTATCTCGGCCATCTTCTGCGCGGCGATTTCGGCACGTCGCTGGTGAATGGGCAGAATGCACTGACGCTGGTCTTCTCCAAGGTTCCCGCCACATTGGAGCTGATGGGAGCCGCGCTGGTGGTGGCATTCGGTGCCGGCGTGCCGCTCGGCATCCTCGCCGCGCAGAACCGTGGTAGCCTGATCGACCGCTTCGTCATGGCGCTGGCGGTACTGATGCACTCCCTCCCGAATTTCCTTATCGCCATCCTGCTGATCCAGCTTTTTGCCGTGTCGCTGCGGCTGCTGCCGAGCGGCGGCGGATCGACGGCGGCGCATCTGGTCATGCCGGTTCTCGTCATCGGCCTCTACAATGCCGGCATCATCGCCCGTTTCGTGCGTTCCAGCACGCTGGAAGTGTTGGGACAGCGCTATATCCTGGCGGCACGCGCCAAGCGGATCGGCGAGCGCGCTGTGCTGTGGCAGCATGTCATGCCCAATGCGGCTTTGCCGCTCCTGACGATGCTCGGCTTTCTGATCGGCGGCATGATTGGCGGAGCGGCCGTGGTCGAGACCGTCTACGCCTGGCCCGGCGTCGGCCGCTTTCTCGTCTCCTCGGTGGCGCAGCGCGATCTCAACATTGTGCAGACCATCGTCATTCTCGTCACCGCCACCATGGTGAGCGCCAACCTGCTCATCGATTTTCTCTACATCCTCGCCGATCCGCGCCTGCGGCATCGGGCGGCGGCCTGAGCCGTCTTTTCGAAAGGTATCACCATGGCGAATGCCGCAACCGGCGTGGAGGATCTGACCAAGGCCAAGGCCGGGAGGTCGCCTCGCAGCGCCAGGCTGGATCTGATGACTGCGATCTGCGTGCTCGTCCTCGTCACCTTCATCCTGGCTGCCGTCTTCGCCAATGTGCTTGCGCCCTATGGCTTCGCGCAGATCGATCTTCATGCTCGCAAGGCGCCACCGCTGTTGTTCGGCGGCACCTTTCGGCATGTTCTCGGCACGGATGAGCTTGGCCGCGATATTTTGAGCCGCGTTTTCTACGGGCTTCGCACCAGCCTGCTGATCGCGCTCGGCGCATCGGCGATCAGTGTCACGCTTGGCACGATGCTCGGCCTGCTCGCCGCCTTTCGCCGTGGATTTGCCGACATGCTGATCCGGGTTGCCGTGGATTTCCAGGCGTCGATGCCCTTCCTGATCATCGCGCTCGCCGTACTTGCTTTCTTCGGCGACAACCTCTGGCTCTTCATGGGGCTGCTCGGCCTTTATGGCTGGGAGCGCTATGCCCGGCTCGTCCGCACCATGGCCGGGCTGGAGTTGGAGCGCGGCTATGTCGCGGCGCTGAAGCGCAATGGCGCGAGCACCGCGCGCACCGCATTCATGCATGTGCTGCCGAACATTCTCTCGGTCGTGCTGGTCAACTTGACGGTGGTGCTACCGGAAATCTTGCTGCAGGAATCGGTGCTAAGCTTCCTTGGCCTTGGCATCCAGCCGCCGCTGGTCAGCCTCGGCAGCATGGTGGGAGCGGGCCGCGACTACATGATGACCGAATGGTGGATTTCGATGCTGCCGGGGCTCGTGATCTTCCTGCTGTCGCTGTCGATCAGCCTGATCGGCGACTATTTGCGCGACGCTTTCGATCCGACGCTGCACTGAGCTTTCAGCAATAACCGTTTCATATCCAAGGAGAATTCCCGTGCCTTTGTCTCTTCACGCCGCCCGTCACGGATCGCTTCGCATAGCCGCCCATCGCGGTTTCAGCCGGCACTTTCCGGAGAACACCATTCTCGCTTTTCAGAAGGGCGTAGATGCTGGTGCCAATGAGAGCGAGATCGATCTGATGCTGACCCGCGACGACAAGATCGTCGTTATGCATGACCGCACGCTGGACCGCACCACCGACGGCTGGGGTTTCGTTGGAGACCAGGATCTCGACGATATTCTGGCGCTGGACGCCGGCGCGAAATTCGATCCCCGCTTTGCCGGCACCCGGGCGCCGACGCTTGCCGAAGCGGTCGCCTGGGCCAAACAGACAGACACGCGCCTTGCCATCGAGATGAAAGAGCGCGAACGCGCCGACCGGCTCGCGGATGTCATGATCGAAACACTGCGGGATATGGACGCGTTCGAACACGTCGCCATCTCCTCTTTCGATCATATCGATCTGCGCCGCGTAAAGGAAATCGAGCCACGACTGCAGACGGAGGCGATCCTGCATCATCGTCCGGTGGATATGATCAACTCCATGCGTTCAGGCGGTATCGATGGTGTCTCGCTGGAGTTGAACTACTTTCATCGCGCCGACGCGGAGGCCTTGCAGGAAGCCGGGATCGCGGTGCGCCTGAGCCTGCCGCTGCCGGAACGGATTGCGAAGTACTGGCAGAGCGGCCGGGACCCGCTCCCGATAATCCGGCGTTGCGTCAAGGACAGGCTGATTGACGGCCTGATCGGCGACGATGTGGATTTCCTTTGCATGCTGAGCAGAAGTGCCGCTGAACTCGAAGGCTGAACCGGCTTTTTTCCGGCTATGACCGTGTCATCCGCCGATCAGAGGATGGCGCGGTCGATCTCATTGCCGATTTTTTCCTGAACCGATCCCTGGCTCAGCAAAATAGTCCGCAATATCGCTCGTCCGCGCAAAACTGACACTTCAATTTCCAAAACTGAGATGTTAGTTTTGCGTTCATGTTCGATACTCAAAGCCCCTTCCTGCCGACCGGCATGCCGGATGCTGTCTCGATTGCCGAGGACAGGCTGAGGCACGCGATCATTTCCGGCGCGCTTGCGCCCGGTGAGCGGCTGTCCGAGGTTGGGATTTGCAAGGACTATGGCGTAGGGCGCGGCATCGTGCGTGCGGCTCTTGCCCGGTTGGCGCATTCCGGCTTCGTTTCGTCCCAGCCGCGCAGCGGCTGGAAGGTAACGCCGATCACCGCCATCGGTCTGCGGGAGGTGATGCTCGGCCGTCGCCAGCTTGAACCGTTGTTGGCCGATGTCGATCTGCCGCCGGAAGAATTCAGGCGTCTGGAGACGCTGTGCGATATGCATGCGGCTTTGGTTGCCGCGCACGCTGCCGGCCTGGACGAGCAGATCGCTTTGGCGCGACGCTACGAGCGTCAATTGAAGCATTTGCTGGTGACGCATTTGAGAGCGCCGTTGATTGCCGGCTGGCTCGAAAATCTCTGGGATAAATCAGAGCGTTATGTCGGTTTCCTCGAGGCGAGGGGCGGTCAGAAATTGCCGCTGGCCGATTGGAATGTCTTTGTCGATGCCAAGCGCTCGGGTCGTGCGCAAGCGGCACGCGAATGTCTGGCGGAAATCTGCGAGACATTTGCGCGATTCACCCAGGCGCGGTTTCTGGAAGCCGACGTTGTCGCCGTCGAGCCAACTTCGAAGAAGGCGAAGGCATCGGCGGCGGATTTGCCCGTAACCGTCTTATCCAAGAGCGAAATCAATCCGAAGCGGGCGAGTTAGCGCGCCCTTCAGTTTCCTGCGGTCTCCAATAATGGGAGCAAGACGTGCCTGCATTCATCGCCAAGCGTCTGTTGCAGGCCTTCGCCGCGTTGTTCGGCGTGGTGACGCTCGTCTTCTTTCTGCAGCGCCTGACCGGTGATCCCGTGCTGCTGCTCGTGCCGCCGGATGCGAGCAAGGCCGATATTGATATCATGCGGGCGGCCCTCGGCTTCGATCAGCCGCTTTATCTTCAATATCTTCGTTTCCTGACAGGCTTGCTGCGCTTCGATCTTGGCCAGTCCTATGTCCAGCATCTGCCCGTCTTGGATATCATCGGCAGCCGTGTTCCCTATACCTTGTCGCTCGCATCGGGCGCCTTGGTGGTGGCGCTCGGTCTTGGTGTGCCGATCGGCGTTCTCATCGCCGTCCGCCGCCATTCCTGGGAATCGCGCTGGCTGATGAGCTTCGTGCTGATCGGCCAGTCGATGCCGACCTTCTGGACGTCCATTCTGCTCATCATGCTGTTCGGTGTGGTGCTGCGATGGCTCCCGACATCGGGTGCAAGCGGCATGGTGAGCCTGCTGATGCCCGCTTTCGCCCTGGGCTTCCTGTCGATGGCGACCTTCGCCCGTGTCGCCCGCACCGCCGTTCTGGATGAATTGGAAAAGGACTATGTCCGCACCGGCCATGCCAAGGGCTTGTCGATGGCGCGCATCGTCATACGCCATTTGTTGCGCAACGCAGCCGTGCCGCTGGTGACGATATCGGCGCTCGAAATCGCCAACCTGCTGACCGGCGCCATCATTATCGAGACCGTGTTTGCCTGGCCAGGCCTTGGCCAGTTGACGATACAGGCAATCAGTGCGCGGGATTTCCCCATCGTGCAGGGTGTCGTGCTGATTGGCGCGGCCGCCGCCATTCTTCTCAATCTCCTCGCTGATGTTCTCTACAGCGTCATCGATCCGCGCATTCGTCTCTCCGGGAGGCAAGCATGAGTGTTTCGGCCGCCGGATCCGCAAGACTTATTCGCCGCACACCCACAGGCGTCGTGATCTCGGTCGTCGTCTTGACCCTGATCGTACTGATGGCGATCTTTGCTCCGCTGATCGCGCCGCACGATCCGAATACGCAAAATCTCCTTGGCCGGTTGAAGCCGCCGGGAACGGTGGCGCGCAACACGCTCTATCTGATCGGTTCGGATGAATTGGGGCGCGATACGCTCAGCCGCCTGATTTATGGCGCGCGGGTCTCGCTGTTCGTCGCGGTCGCCTCCGTACTGCTGTCGGGAATTTTCGGCTCCGTCATCGGTATGCTCGCCGCTTTCTACCGCGGCTGGACCGAGACGCTCATCATGCGGCTGGTCGATATCGTTCTCTCCGTGCCCGCTATTCTTCTGGCGATCATCACGGTTGCGGTACTCGGTCCCGGTCTTTTGAATGTCGTGCTGATCCTGGCGCTGACGCGCTGGCCGCGCTATGCGCGCGTCGCCTATGGTCAGACGCTGACGGTCGCCAATATGCCCTATTTGCGACTGTCGCAGTTCATGGGGGCGGGCTGGTTTCGTGTCCTTTGGCGGCATGTCTTGCCCAATATTGCTGGCGGGCTGATCGTCGTCGCAACGCTTGAATTCGGGCTGATGGTCCTGTTCGAGGCCGGCCTTTCCTTCCTTGGCCTCGGCGTGCAGCCGCCGACGGCCAGCTGGGGCGCGATGCTTTCGACCGGGCGCAATTATGTCGCAACGGCCTGGTGGCTTTCCGTCATGCCCGGTGCTGCGCTCTTTCTTCTCGTTCTTTCCGTCAATTTCATCGGCGATCATCTGCGTGATCGCCTCGACCCACGGAGCAGTTGAGTTACATGGTTGATTTTTCAGAGGACTTCAAAGGGAAACGCGTTGTCGTTACAGGTGCTGCGGGCATCTTCGGCGGCTGGATTGCCCAGGCTTTTGCAAATGCCGGTGCACACGTCCTTCTGACGGACAAAGATCCGGCCCGCCTCAGCGCCGCTACCGAAAGTCTCGCAGGCAGTGGGCATCTGGAGTTCGCGGCCGATCTGACATCGGATACCGATATCAAGGCATTGCTTGCCTATATCGCTGAAAATTGGGGCGCGGCGGATGTTCTGGTCAACAACGCCGGCATTTATCCATCCGGCTTTCTCTTAGATATCAACGCCGACGACTGGGACCAGATTTTCGGCATCAATCTGCGCGCGCCCTTCCTGGTGTCGCAAGGTGTTGCACGTCAAATGATCGATCAGGGCGTCAAGGGTTCGATCATCAACATCTCTTCCGGTGCCGCACGCAAGATGCGGCGCAGTGTTGTGCCTTATTGCGTGTCCAAGACGGCACTGGACCGGTTGAACAAGGGCCTTGCCATCGAGCTTGCCGAGTTCGGCATTCGGGTCAACATTGTCGAGCCCGGCTTTGCGCCCGGCAGCGAAGTCAGCCACCTGACGCAGGAGCATATCGACAGCGTGCTCGGCAATATCCCGCTCGGCCGTCCTTCGCAGCCGACTGATGCGGCCAATGCCGTCCTTTTTCTTGCGTCCGATGCCGCTGCCTATATCACCGGCTCGACGCTGGCGGCCGACGGCGGCAACTCCATTGGGTCGCTTGCCGTCTATCAGGCGAAGAAGAAGCCACTGTAAGTCGGGAGGAAAAGGACATGGCCCAGGATACGGTCGAACCTCCTAGCAGCTTCTCACCCTTTCCCGCCTATGAATGGCCGGAAGGCAAGAAGAGTGCTGTTCTTCTGAGCGTCGATGTCGACGCGACCTCGCCCTTTCTCTGGGAGCAGCGGGAGGGACTGTCCAATCGTCTGTCGCGATTGGAAGTCCGCCGCTTTGGCCTGCGCACGGGCATGACCCGTATCCTCGATCTCTTTGCTCGCTACGACGTTAAAGCAAGCTTCTATGTGCCTGCCGTCGTTGCAAAATCCAATCCTGGGCTTTTGCCGGCGCTGGTTGACGCGGGGCACGAAATTGGGCTGCACGGATATTTTCACGAACTCGTCGGCGACATCGGTGACGAGGAGTTCAGCGCCGCGCTCGATGCAAGCCTGGCGCTCTTTGTTGCCCAGACGGGACAAAGGCCGGTAGGCTTCCGCTCGCCAGCCTGGGAAATGACACCGCATATGCTGGCCGAGATCCGCCGCAACGGCCTTGCCTACGACTCCTCCCTCATGGGCTTTGACCACCCTTATGAAATCGACGGAGTAGTCGAGATTCCCGTGCAATGGGCGATAGATGACGCGATCTTCTTCAAGTTCGAGAATAGCGGCAACGAACGTTGGGCACCGTCCGCCGGCGCCCAGGTGCTGGACGATTGGCTGACGGAATGGCGCGCGCAACATCGCTTCGGCGGATTGTTCACGCTGACCGTCCACGACTGGATCTCCGGCCGGGCACAGCGCATCGCCATGCTGGAAAAGCTGCTCGACGCCATCACTGCCGAGCCGACGAGTTGGGTCGCCACCGCTGCCGATATCGCCCGTCATCATGCGTCGTCGAATAACCGGGGCCGCTTCGTGGTCGAGGCGGACATTCCCGCTGCCATTGGTCCCTCCCGATTTGGGCCATCACAGTCTGGAGCGCACGCATGAGCGAGACCTGGCACATCGGAAAGCATGAAACGCGCAGCAGACACGGTATGGTCGCCTGCCAGAATTGGCGAGCGGCGAAAGCAGGGGCCGCCGTGCTGTCGGCGGGGGGCAACGCCGTCGATGCGGCAGTGACGACGGCGCTCGTTCTCAGCGTCGTCGAGCCCTGGCTTTCAGGTATCGGCGGCGGCGGCTTCATGGTGCGTGCCGACGCCGGTGGCGCGGTCGACGCTCTCGATTTCAACGTGATCTCGCCCGCCGCGATCAATCCCGCCGATTATCCGTTGGTTCCCGGCCGCGATGGCGACTGGTTCGATTGGCCATCGGTCGAGGGCGATCGCAATCTGATCGGCTACAGCTCGATCTGTGTGCCGGGCGCCATTGCCGGCTTTGCCGAAGCGCTCGTACGCTTCGGCACGATCTCCTGGGCCGATGCTCTCGCTCCGGCCATCGAGCAGGCGCATCGCGGCCTGCAGCTTGATTGGTATGCAGCGCTGGCGCTGGCGATCGACGGCGCCAATCTGGCGCAATTTCCGGCGGCCTCGGAACTGTTCCTGCACAATGGTCGCGCGCCACGGGTGCCGGAGGGCGGACGTACGGCCTTCCTGCCGATGAAGGCGAAGGCGAGGACGCTGGAGAGGCTGGCTGCAGCCGGCCCGCGCGATTTCTATGAGGGTGAGCTTGCCGATCAACTGATCAAGGGACTTGCAGACGGCGGTTCGGTGCTTTCGGAAAAGGATTTTTCCGGTTACGCACCACGTTGGCTGGCGCCGTTGACGCAGGAATTCAGGGGCCTTGTCGTCCATGCCGTACCGGAGCTTTCGGGCGGCCCGACGCTCTGCGCGGCATTGTCCGAACTGGAGACTAGCCTGCCGGAGAATGATCCTTTCGGCGGGACTGCGGCTCTGGCCTTTGCCCGCGCAATCAGGCGCGCCAGCGAATATCGGCTCAAGAATCTCGGTCATGCGGCCGGCGAAAGCTGTACCAGCCATCTCAGCGTTGTCGATGCCGATGGCACCATGGTTTCACTCACGAACACGCTGCTGTCGCGCTTCGGTTCGAAAGTCTTGGTGCCGGAGACGGGCTTCGCCTTCAATAACGGCATGATGTGGTTTGACCCACGTCCGGGCCAGCCCAACTCCATCGCGCCCGCCAGCAAGCCGCTCGCTAATATGTCGCCGATCGTCGCGACGCGTGACGGCGTGCCGGAGCTGGCGCTGGGTGCGGCCGGCGGACGGCAGATCGTACCGGCCGTAACGCAGATCCTCAGCTATGTCGCAGCTTATGGCCTGTCGCTGGAGGATGCCTTCCTCAGCTCGCGCATTGACGCCAGCGGCACGACCATTCGTGTCAATCGCACAGCAGCATCCGATGTGGCACCGACCGTCGCATCCGAGTTCAACGTCGAAGTCATCGATGACACGCTCTACCCCGTCAATTTCGCTGTTCCTTCGGCGGTTCTCCGGCGTAGCGGCATCAATACCGGCATGGTTCACCCAAAGAACCCATGGGCTGCCGTTCGCGAGGCTGATCCCAGATGACCGCTCCGGTCCTGATCGTCGAAGACCTGCATATCTCGATCGGTGGCAAGACTGTCGTCGATGGCGTCGGCTTTTCGGTTTCCGCTGGCGAGATTGTCACGCTGGTCGGCGAATCCGGTTGCGGCAAGTCGATGACGGCCTTTTCGGTCATGGGCCTGTTGCCGCGTGTCGCCGCGCGAAACAAAGGGTCGATCCGGCTGAACGGCAAGGAGCTGGCTGGTCTGGATAATGCCGCGATGAAGCGGTTGCGCGGCGACGAGATGGCGATGATCTTTCAGGAGCCGGTCGCCTCGCTCAATCCGCTGATGCCGATCGGCAAGCAGATTGCCGAGAGCCTGATCGTTCATCGCGGGGTCAAGGGCAGGGAGGCACAGTGGCAGGCGATCGCCATGCTCGAAGAGGTCGGCATTCCCGAGCCGGCCATGCGCTTCCATCAGTTTCCCTTCGAACTCTCGGGCGGCATGTGCCAGCGCGCCATGATCGCCATGGCGCTGATCACCCGGCCGCGCCTGCTGATCGCGGACGAACCGACGACGGCGCTCGACGTGACGATCCAGGCGCAGATCCTGGAGCTCATGAAGCGGCTGCGCGCCGAAACCGGCACGGCGATCCTGCTGATCACCCACGACATGGGCGTTGTCGCCGATATAGCCGACCGCGTGGCGGTGATGTATGCCGGCCGGATTGTTGAGGAAGCATCGGTCGATGCTATTTTTGAGGAACAGAGACATCCCTATACGCGGATGCTGCTATCGACCATTCCCAGGCTGGATGGCAAGGCGAAGGCGCTGTTGCCGACCATCAGCGGCATGGTCCCGGATATCGGCGCCTGGCCGGAAGGCTGTCGGTTCTCGACGCGCTGTCCCTTGGCTGATGAGGACTGTCGGCAGACGCCACCGCTTGTGGCCGCAGGCGTGGACCGTCGCGCCGCCTGCTGGCATCAGGATCTGACGGGAGGGCTCGCATGACCGGGCCGCTTCTTTCGGTGCGCGACCTTCGCGTGCATTTCCCGATCCGTGGCGGCTTTCTCGGTCGTCCGGTCGGCTGGCTGAAGGCGGTCGATGGCGTCGATCTCGATATCGCACCGGGGGAAAGCCTGGCACTGGTCGGTGAATCAGGCTGTGGCAAGTCGACGCTCGGCGCCACGATCCTCGGGATGCAGAGCGCAACATCGGGCAGGATCATCTTCGAGGGCGAGGATGTGACGAGCGACGCCTCGGTGCGTCGTGCCGATCTTTCGCGGGACATCCAGATCGTGTTCCAGGATCCGGTGTCTGCCCTCAATCCGAAGCTGACCATCGGCGAAAGCATTGCCGAGCCGCTGATCATCCATGGCATCGGCACACGGGAGGAGCGCCGGCAACGGGTAGGGGAGTTGCTCGAACTCGTCGGGCTCAATCCTGGCCATGCCGACCGCAAGCCCAATGCCTTTTCCGGCGGCCAGCGTCAGCGCATCGTCATCGCCCGCGCCATTGCGCTACAGCCCAAGCTCCTCATTCTCGACGAACCGGTCTCGGCGCTTGATGTATCGATCCGTTCGCAGATACTGAACCTGCTCCTCGAATTGCAACAGCGCCTGGGCCTGTCCTATCTCTTCATCTCGCATGATCTTTCCGTGGTGCGCCACTTCGCCGATCGCGTCGCGGTGATGTATCTTGGCCGGATCGCGGAGACTGGATCGACGGCGGAGGTTTTTGCAAAGCCGGTTCACCCCTATACGGAAGCGCTGCTCAGCGCCGTGCCGCTGCCCGATCCAAAGGCACAGCGTCGCCGGCAGCGCATCATTCTGCAAGGGGATCTGCCGAGCCCGGCCAATCCCCCAGCGGGTTGCCGCTTTTCGACCCGATGCCCCATTGCCGTGCCCATCTGCCGAACGGTCTCGCCTGAACTCGAAGCGCTTCAGCCGGGTGGCCATTCCGCAGCATGCCATGTGAGAGCGCCTGATTTCCTAAAGGAGTAGATGATGATGTTTCGCAAACTTCTTGTTTTAACGGCGGTCTTCGGACTCGCTCTTCTTCCGTCCACCATGTTGGCCCAGGCTGCTGAAAAGCAGCAGATCGTCGTGGATCTCGTCAACGAGCCGTCGACGCTCGATCCGCAGCGGCAATGGAATCCGGACAGCTATTTCGTCTACCGCAATATTTTCGACAATCTCGTCACGCGCGACAATAGCGGCAAGATCGTTCCGGAAATTGCCACCTCCTGGAAGACCCTGTCGGACACGAAGATCGTCTTCACCCTGCGCGCCGACGTCACCTTTCACGACGGCACGCCGCTGACGGCGGAAGATGTCGCCTTCAGCGTCAACCGCATCATCGACCCGAAATTGGCGAGCCCGCAGCGCAGCCAGTTCGCCAAGATCGCGAAGGCTGAGGCCTCCGGCGAGCATGAGGTGACGCTGACGCTACAGAGCCCCTATCCGCCACTGCTTGCGCAGCTCACAAAGCTTTCCATCGTCCCGGAGCATGTGGTGCAAAAGGTCGGTGACCAGGCGTTCAATCTGGCACCTGTCGGCAGCGGCCCCTATAAGTTCGCCAAATGGGATCGCGGCGTTGCCGTGACGCTGGTTCGCAACGACAGCTATTGGGGCAGCAAAGGCCCGTTCGAGCAGGCAGTCTTCCGTGCTGTGCCTGACGCTTCGACCAGAGTTGCGGACTTGCAGGCCGGTGTGGCCGATTTTGCCCGTGCCCTGACGTCCGACCAGGCAGCGCAATTGTCGGGCTCGGAGACGGTCAAGGCCCTGCCGATACTGACGGAGAGAATGTCCTTCATCCGTATCAATCCGAACAAGCCGCCCTTCGACAATCTGAAGCTCCGCCAGGCGGTGGCCTACGCCATAGACAAAGCCGGCATCACACAGGGTATTCTCGGCGGCTTCGACAAGCCGGTGGCCCAGATGATGACACCGGCGCATTTCGGCTGGAGCGACAAGATTACCGGGCTTCCCTATGATCCGGATAAGGCAAAGGCCCTGATTGCCAGCGCCGGCAAGCCGCCGAAATTTCAGCTAACCGTCGGCACCTTCTTCGACCAGCGCGTGGCCGAAGCCATATTGCAGGAATTGCAGGAAGTCGGCTTCGAGGTCGAGATTTCGCAGGTCGACACGCCGACCTTCCTGCAGCTGGTTCAGAAAGGCCCGGTCGATGCTCCGACCTTGGCGATCAGCACCAATTCATGCGCCTGCCAGGATGCCGATGGCGTTATGAACTACCTCTTCCACACCGGCAGCACCTGGGCGATCGTCGCCAAGCCGGAGATCGATACACTGCTGGACGATGCAGGCTCGTCGCTCGATCAGCAGAAGCGGTTGGCGGATTATGAAAAGATCAGCCAATCCATCGTGGATGACGTGCTTGCCGTACCGCTCTACCAGATGATTGCGATCTACGGCGCTGCAAAGCCGCTGAACTTCCAACCGACGCCGAATGAAAGCTTCTTCCTGAATCGAATGAGCTGGGCCGGATAAGTATCTATTATTTTATGCAGAACCCCGCCGGTGCGATCACCGGCGGGGTTTCGATTTATCGCCCGATCAGCGGCCCTTCTGCTTTCGCCACTCGGCGAATTTGGCCTTGGGGGCGTCGCTGGTTGCCGGATAGAGACCGATGATGGTCGCGCCGTTCAGCACTTCCTCGGTGACGAAATCCTCGTAGGCGGTCATTTCGACCGTCTCGTCGGCAATCTCGTCGGCCAGATGGGCAGGGATGACGATGACGCCCTCATTGTCGCCGACGAGGACATCGCCGGGAAAGACCGCGACATCGCCGCAGCCGATCGGGCCGTTGATTTCGATCGCCTGATGCAGCGTCAGGTTTGTTGGCGCGGAGGGGCGGTGATGATAGGCGGGGATATCGAGAGCGGCGATTTCCGGGCTGTCGCGAAAGCCGCCATCGGTAACGACACCGGCGACGCCGCGCACCTGCAGCCGCGAGATCAGGATCGAGCCGGCCGAGGCGGCGCGGGCATCCTTACGGCTGTCCATGACGAGGATCGCGCCCGGCGGGCATTTCTCGACAGCGGCGCGCTGCGGGTGCTCGGGATTGCGGAAAACTTCCAGCGTGTTCAGGTCTTCACGCGCCGGAATATAGCGCAGCGTGAAGGCCTGGCCGACCATGTTCGCCTTCTTCGTCGATAAAGGATGCACATCCTGGATGAACTGGTTGCGCAAGCCCCGCTTGAAGAGCGCGGTGGCGATCGTCGGTGTGGCGACGCCCAACAGCTTGTTGCGTGTCTCGCTGCTCAGCACGTAATTGCTCATGAGATATATCCTTTGCGATCAATAAATGTCGGGTTCGCCCGGCGTCGGGCCGAAACCGGGTTCCAGGAAATCGAAGTCGCAGCCGGTATCGGCCTGGGCGACATGGCGGTTGAACATCCAGCCGTAGCCGCGCCCGAATTTTTCAGCCGGCTTCACCCAAGCGTCGCGTCGCCGCTGCAATTCGTCCTCGTCCACAAGCATGTCGATGCGGCGTGCTTCGAGATCAAGCCGAATAATGTCTCCGTTCTTCAATAGCGCCAATGGACCGCCGACGTGGGATTCCGGCGAGACATGCAGGATGCAAGCGCCGTAGCTTGTTCCGCTCATGCGGGCATCGGACAGACGCAGCATGTCGCGATGGCCTTGCTTCAGCAGTGCTTTCGGGATCGGCAGCATGCCCCATTCCGGCATGCCCGGGCCACCCTGCGGTCCGGCGCCGCGCAGCACCATGACGTGATCGGGCGTGATGTCGAGATTTTCGTCGTCCACTGCCGCCTTCATCTCCGGATAGCTGTCGAACACCAATGCCGGTCCCTGATGTTTGTGGAAGCGTGGATCGCAGGCGGCGGGCTTGATGACCGCGCCCGTCGGCGCGAGATTGCCCTTCACGACGGCGAGCGAGCCTTCGTGATAGACCGGATTGTCGAGCGAACGGATGACATCGTCATTGTAGCATTTGGCGCCTTCGAGCGTTTCGCCGAGGGTGACGCCCGACACCGTGAGGGCGGAGAGGTCGAGCTTCGAGGACAGCTTCACCATCAAGGCCCTGAGGCCGCCGGCATAATAGAAATCCTCCATGAGGTAGGTCTTACCGGTCGGCCGGATATTGGCAAGCACCGGCGTTGTGCGGCCGGCCTTGTCGAGATCGTCCAGCGTCAGGTCGACGCCGGCTCGGCGCGCCATCGCGATCAGGTGCACGACGGCATTGGTGGAACAGCCCGTCGCCATGGCGACCGCGACAGCATTATTGAAGGCGGCTGCCGTGACGATCTTCGATGGAACGAGATCCTCCCAGACCATATCGACGATGCGGCGGCCAACGGCCGATGACATGCGGATGTGGTTAGCATCCGGCGCCGGGATCGAGCTTGCGCCCGGCAGGGTAAGGCCCAATGCCTCGGCGATCGCCGTCATCGTGCTCGCCGTGCCCATGGTCATGCAATGGCCATAGGAGCGGGCGATGCCGGCTTCGACATCGACCCATTCCTTCTCGGTAATCGTGCCGGCGCGACGTTCGTCCCAGAATTTCCAGCCATCCGAGCCCGACCCCAGATATTCGCCGCGATAGTTGCCGCGCAGCATCGGCCCGGCCGGCAGGTAGATCATCGGCAGGCCCATGGAGAGCGCGCCCATGACGAGGCCCGGCGTGGTCTTGTCGCATCCGCCCATCAGGACGGCCCCGTCGATCGGATGCGAGCGCAGCAGCTCCTCCGTCTCCATCGCCAGCATGTTGCGATAGAGCATGGTCGTCGGCTTAACATAGCTTTCCGATAGCGACAGCGCCGGCAGTTCGAGCGGGAAGCCACCGGCCTGAAAGACGCCGCGCTTCACGTCTTCGACGCGGTGCTTGAAGTGCGCGTGACAGGGGTTGGCGTCGGACCAGGTGTTGAGAATGGCGATGACGGGCTTTCCGGCCCATTCTTCCGGGGCATAGCCCATCTGCATGGTGCGCGAGCGATGCCCCGAGCTTCTGAGGTCGTCGGGGGCAAACCATCTGGCGCTGCGCAGTTCTGCCGGTTTCTTCTTGCTGCTCATTGTAGTCCAGCCTTGTATTCAACGGTTGGTCGAAGAGATAAATCCGCGCGTCGGGTCATTCTTTCATGCCCCACTTCAGCAGGGTCCGGCGCTCGATTGTCTGGAACACCAGGTTCTCGACAATAAGCCCAATAACGATAACCGTCAGCAGGCCTGCGAAAACCGCGGGTATGTCGAGAAGGTTGCGGTTTTCAAAGATGAACCATCCAAGTCCGCCCTGGCCGGAGGAGACGCCGAAGACGAGTTCGGCGGCGATCAGTGTGCGCCAGGAGAAGGCCCAGCCGATCTTCAACCCCGTCAGGATCGACGGAAAGGCGGCGGGGATCAGGATGCGGAACACATAGGAAAGCCCGGTCAGCCCATAATTCGCGCCGACCATGCGCAGCGTGCGCGACACGCCGAGAAAGCCGGCATGAGTGTTCAGCGCAACTGCCCAGAGCACGGAATGCACCAGCACGAAGACGAGGCTTGCCGGCCCCAGTCCGAACCAGATGAGGGCAAGCGGCAGCAGCGAGATCGCCGGCAGCGGATTGAACATCGCCGTCATGGTTTCGAGAAAATCGGTGCCGATGCGGGTGTTGATCGCCACGACGGTCAAAATGGCAGCCAGCACGGTCCCCGTCACATAGCCGGTTATCAGCACTTTCAGCGTCGTCCAAATGCGCTCGGGCAGAACGCCGTCCGCGAAGCGATCATAGAGCGCGCTCAGTGTGTCGCTGAGCGTCGGAAACAGCAGCGGATTGTCGAGGTGCTGCGCGTAGACTTCCCAGATGATGGCGAGAATTACGATCAGCAGCGATTTGCGGAAGAAACTCGACTGCCAAAGGAGCTCAAGGGCGCCGAGCTTTTGTTCGACGGCGGCGATGTGGTTGGCGGAATCGGCCGCATCGGCTGCAAGAATGATCTGCGGTGCGCTCATGACCTATTCCCTATGTCCGGCTTCGGCAAACAGCATGTGATGAATTTCCTGCTCCAGCTTGGCGGCCGCTGCCGTATCGTTGCGGACGGATTCGACATTGCGAACCTCGGCCTTCACGCGGCCGGGATGCGGCGACAGTAACAGGACGCGGTTGGAGATCTTGATCGCCTCGGCGATCGAATGCGTGACGAAGATGACGGTGAAGCGCGTATCTTCCCAAAGTTGGAGAAGCTCGTCCTGCATCTGCCGGCGGGTCAGGGCGTCGAGTGCGGCAAAGGGCTCGTCCATCAGCAGGATATCGGGCTGCATGGCCATGCCGCGCGCAATCGCCACGCGCTGCTTCATGCCGCCTGAAAGCATGTGCGGATAGGTGTCTACGGCGCGGGTGAGCTTCACCTTGTCGATATAGTCGCGAGCGATCGCTTCGGCCTCGGCGCGAGGCAGGCGGCGCGCGGTCGTCAGCGGAAACATGACGTTTTCGAGGACGGTCTTCCAGGGCAACAGCTGGTCGAACTCCTGAAACACCATCATCCGGTCGGCGCCCGGCTTCTTGACCAGCTGCCCCTTGATCTCGATGCGGCCGCTCGTCGGCGTCAGATAACCGCCGATCGCCTTCAGCAAGGTCGATTTTCCGCAACCGGAGGGTCCGAGCAGCACGAAACGATCGGATGTCTCGACGGAAAAGCTGACGTCCTCGGTGGCGGTGATCAAAAGGTTGGGCGTCTTGTAGCGAAGCGTCACCTTGTCGACGTTCAAGAGCGGCGTACCGGCGATGGCCGTTTGGGTCGTTGTCGGATCGGCTGCGATTTTTGCCTGAAGCATGAAGGCTCCTCCAAGAATTGGATCAGGAGGCGGCATTCGCGCCGCCTTCCTGGATCAATTGCCGTTGAGATCGGCGGCTTCGGGCAGATAGTAATCCGTCCAGGCCTTCGGCATCGTCTTCAAGGTTCCGACCTTGTGGAGATGCGCCGCGAACTTCATGGTTCCCTGTGGGTCCATGCGGAATTCCATCATGTGCGGCTGGTTCAGGATCGCGAGCAGATCGTCGACGCTGGTCTTGTCGCCGCTGACAGTCTTATAGGCTTCGACGGCGGTCTTCGGATCCTTCTTGATCACCTCGATAGCGTCGGCTGTCGCCTGGCGTACAGCCTTGATGATCGTCGGATTGGCCTCGGCGAATTGCGTCGTTGTGAAGAAGGTGCCCTGGGTCAGCTCGCCGCCGATGATGTCGCGTGAGTTGACGACCTCATGAAGGTCCGGCTGCTTCAGTTCCAGATATTGGAAAGGTGGCGCCGAGAAATGGCTCTTTACCTCATGGTTCTGGTTGGCAAGCGCCGCCATCGCATCGGGATGGCCGAGCTGTACCGTGTTTGAGTCGAACTTGTGCACCTGATCATCGCCATACATCTGGGCGGCGGCCATCTGCAGCAGGATTGCCTGCGTCGAAACGCCGACGGTCGGCACGGCGATCCTGTCGCCCGGCTGGATGTCTTTCAGGGATTTGATGCGCGGGTCGCGCGACACCATGATGACCGGCTGGGCGGAGTTGGTGACGATGCCCTTGACCTTACCTCTGGTGCGGTCCCAGAGCAGCAGCAGGTTGCCGGTGCCGGTATTGACGATATCGACATTGCCGGCAAGCAGCGCGTCGGTCTGCGCGCCGCCGCCGCTGAAGGTGCGCCAGTCGACTTTGACGCCAACCAGACCGTCGGCCTCAGCTCGCTTCTCGATCAGCTTCTGCGTCTCCATGACGTGACTGACGAGATAAAGGATGCCCGGTTGGCGGGTGATGGAAATATCCGTCTTTTCGGCGGCGCCGGCGGACAAGGCGCTGGCAAGCACGAGACAGGTCGCGGTCAGGCCGCGAAGAAAAGCTCTCATCATTTCCTCCCAAAAATGATCCAAACGCATGAGATTGCGTTGGCATGGACAGACTAAAGCACTAATGTATCAGTGCATCAAGCCCCAAATTGTGTTTAATGGGCTGAGTTTTTCGATGAGGAAGGTGGCCGCGTGAAAGTGAACCCGAAAGAATTCGCCCTGGACCGTTCGCGCCAGGTCGCGCCGCAGATCCTGGAAATCCTGAGGTCGCGTATTCTTTCGATGAGCCTGCCGCCGACGACGGTATTGTCGCGGATCTCGCTGCAGAGCGAATTCAACGTCAGCCAGACGCCGGTTCGCGACGCCTTGATCCGGCTGGAAGAGGAGGGGTTAGTCGAGGTCTATCCGCAATATGCCACCGTCGTCTCCAGGATCGATATCGGCAACGCCCGGGAGGCGCATTTCCTGAGATTGTCGATCGAACTCGAGGCTATCCGCCGTCTGACAGCCGAAACGCCGGCGGAGACGGCTGCAGAACTGGAGCATGTTCTGGCCCGGCAAGAGCATGTCATGTCGCCCGAGACCTACGATTTCTTCGATTCGCTCGACAAGGATTTTCACCGCGTTCTCTTCGAGAGGGTTGGCATATTGGGGCTTTGGGCAACCGTTCGCCGCCAGAGCGTTCATCTCGACCGGCTGCGCCGACTGAACCTGCCGATGCCGGGCAAGCTGCAACAGGTCATGGCCGACCATCGCGCCGTTGTCGATGCCGTGCGGTCGGGCGATGCGGAATTGGCGGTTGCGGCCCTGCGCAAACATCTCTCTGGCACGCTGTCGATCATTGATCTGATTTGCGAACAATATCCGGACTATGTCCGCCGATAGGGTGGTGGCAATCAAACAGGCAGCTGGGCGGCTACTCGTCGGATTTGGCGGACGAAAATTCTAGTGTTAGACCTTTGATGAAGGTCTCAAAGTTCTGGGCGACCATTGTAATACGATAATCGAATGCCTCATCCACATGCACAACCTTTGGCTCACCTGCCGGTCCGCACTCCCGATAGTCAAGGCATAACATGTCATGTCCGGCAGATGGGCTATCGCAAAAATATACCCCTATGGGTGGATAATCCCAGTCGTCTATCCAGAACTGACTTCCCATGCTGCTGGCCAAAGACCCCTTTGCGTGTCCAATACCGAAAATTCCGGTGACCGCGATGTGATCAGTTGCCCAGGATGTGGGTGATGAAGTCCTGTGTTCTCTGCGAACAGGCATGCCCCCATTCTTCTGACGCATCAGCGCGACGTAGGCGGATGGAAGCTTGTAACCCAATTGCATCTCAACGGAGGAAACAAGATTGTCGGTCAACGGCTCATCAAGATATTCTTTACGGGCGAATTCACTGTCGTCCCAAAAGCCCGAGAGATCGAAATCTTCGAATGGTTGCGTCATTTTTCTCGATCCTCACTGGCTGGATTGGGGATTGCGCGCGTGCACCGATGTTAATCTGGTTGGAACGGTGGCAATACCAGCTTTTGTCGTTCAAAATTGTAGGCATGATAATGCGAAGCCTCAATGCCGAACTGTCCATTCGCGCCATGAAAATCATCGACGGACGTTCTCGTCGCGCAGGCTGCATTGGCATCAGCCATTCTTCATGCGACAAAAGTGCAGGTTGAAACAATATATGGAGATTCCTTGACCATAGGGCTTGCGCACGCTGAATTGATCGCGGTTTTGACGGCTGTCACCGGCCACGAGCCGCGGGTTATGACAGTGCGCTCCGGCGAAACCCTGCCATCCGGACCATTCGAGCTCGGGCACCGGACGCTGCAAAGCGGGCTTCGCGAATGGGTGCAGGAACAGACGGCGCATCCGGTCGGCTATCTCGAGCAACTCTATACCTTTGCCGACCGCGACCGGAACAACGAGATCCTGGGCGGGCGAACAATCTCGATCAGCTATCTCGGCCTCGTGCGTGAGCAGGCCGCTTCGGGTACCGGCCTGTCGGGTTGGCATGGCTGGTACGAATATTTCCCATGGGAAGATCACCGCAACGGCCGTCCGGCCATCATTGACGATATTGCCGCTCGACTGAGTGATTGGATCGACAGCGATGGCGGCAAATGCGATCCGCGGCGCCGCCGCGCCGACTATGCCTTCGGGCTTAATGGTGCAGCCTGGAATGAAGACCTCGTCCTGCAGCGCTACGAGCTTCTTTATGAGGCTGGCCTGGTTCAGGAGGCGGGATGCGCGCCGCCGGCCCGGTTTGGCCGCCCGATGTTTGCCGATCATCGGCGCATCCTCGCAACCGGCATGGCGCGGCTGAGGGTCAAGATCAAATATCGCCCCGTCGTCTTCGAGCTCATGCCGGAGAGTTTTACCCTCCTGCAACTACAACGCACCGTCGAGGCGCTGGCGGGGCTGACGCTGCACAAGCAGAATTTTCGTCGCCTCATCGAGCAGCAGGATCTGGTGGAGGAAACGGGCGGAACCGAAAGCGAGACGGGCGGCCGTCCGGCCAAGCTTTTTCGCTTCCGGCATGCCATCCTCGAAGAACGCGAACTCGCCGGAACGAAATTACCGCTCTCCCGCAATTGACATATGCTCATATCGAGAATATCTATTTGCGCATAATATGCTCAAGGTGAGTATAATAAGGAGCCGGTCATGAATTCCTCCGTATCCGCATCCTCCCTCTATGATCGCGTCAGCCGCGTCATTCCCAAAGCCGAATGGATGACGTTTCAGGACGATGTCGAGGCTATCCTCGAGCTGAAGCGCCGCCGCAACGCTGTCATCCTCGCGCATAACTACCAGACGCCGGAGATCTTCCACGGCGTTGCCGATATTGTCGGAGACAGCTTGGCGCTTGCCCGCAAGGCGATCGATGTGGATGCCGATATCATCGTGCTCGCCGGCGTGCATTTCATGGCTGAGACCGCCAAGCTGCTCAATCCGGAAAAGACCGTGCTGATCCCGGACATGGCTGCCGGCTGTTCTCTTGCGGACTCGATCACGCCGGAAGACATTGCACTACTGCGCCAGGCCCATCCCGGCGTTCCCATCATCACTTACGTCAACACATCCGCTGCGGTGAAGGCGGCCTCCGACATCTGCTGCACGTCGGGCAACGCCAAGCAGGTCGTGGAATCACTCGGCGTTCCCAAGGTGCTGATGATACCCGACGAATATCTGGCGCAGAACGTGGCGCGCGAGACCAATGTCGAGATCATCGCCTGGCATGGGCATTGCGAGGTGCACGAGCTTTTCACCGCCGACGACATACGCCAGCTTCGCGAAAACTATCCCGGCGTAACGGTGCTTGCCCATCCGGAATGTCCGCCTGATGTCGTGAAAGAAGCAGACTTTGCCGGCTCCACCGCCGTCATGTCGGATTATGTCGGCAACAGGCAGCCGGCGCGCGTGGTGCTCCTCACCGAATGTTCGATGAGCGATAATGTTGCCGTGCATCACCCGAATGTCGAGTTTATCCGGCCCTGTAATCTCTGCCCGCATATGAAGCGCATCACGCTCGGCAATATCCGCAAGGCGCTTGAGGAAAACCGGCACGAAGTCACGGTCGACCCGGCGATTGCCGTTGCCGCACGCCGCTCGGTGGAAAGGATGTTGGCGATATGACCGAGATTCTTCACAATCTTTCGGGCCGCGTCGTTATCGTCGGCAGCGGTCTTGCCGGGCTGATGGCGGCGCTGACCTTGGCGCCGCAGCCCACGGTCATTGTCACCCGCGCGGCTCTCGGCGGGGAGACATCGAGTGCCTGGGCGCAGGGCGGCATCGCCGCCGCCATGGGAGCCGACGATAGCGTGGAGCTGCATCTTGCCGACACACTTGCTGCCGGCGACGGGCTTTGCGATCCGATCGTCGCCGCGAGTATTATCGCCGAAGCAGCGGCGGCGATTGCGTCGCTGGAACGGTCGGGCGTCCGCTTCGATCGGAATAGCGAAGGCAGCCTGTCGCTCGGCCTTGAGGCCGCGCATTCGCGCCGCCGCATCGTTCATGCCGAGGGCGATGGTTCGGGTGCTGCGATTGTCCGCGCGCTGGTTGAGGCTGTCGCCCGCACACCGTCGATCACCGTGTTGGAGGGATACGAGGCTCGCCGGTTGCTTCTGGACGGAGGGCAGATCAGCGGCCTGCTCTGCGCAACGCCAAAAGGGTTGGTGATCCTGCCGACATCCAGGGTGCTTCTGGCGACGGGCGGCATCGGCGGTCTCTTCGATGCAACGACCAATCCGATAGGCAACTTCGGCCAAGGCATTGCACTTGCCGCAAGAGCCGGGGTGCTTCTGGCCGATATGGAATTCGTTCAGTTCCACCCGACCGCGCTCGATTCCCGCCGCAGGCCGCTGGCGCTGGTCAGCGAGGCCGTGCGGGGCGAGGGGGCCTTGCTTGTCAATGAGAAGGGCGAGCGCTTCATGGCGCAGGTTGCCGGCGCGGAACTGGCCTCACGCGATGTCGTTGCCCGCGCCATCAGCGCGGAAATCGCCCGGGGCGGCGGCGTCTTTCTCGACGCCCGCGAAGTGCTCGGCCCCCGTTTCACCGCCCGCTTTCCGGTGATTGATGCGCTCTGCCGGGAGGCGGGTATCGATCCATCCTGTGAGCTCATTCCCGTGCGTCCGGCGGTTCACTATCACATGGGCGGTGTCGCGACGGATGGAAATGGCCGCAGCTCCGTCCCCGGTCTCTGGGTGGCGGGAGAGGCAGCCTCGACGGGCCTGCATGGTGCCAATCGGCTCGCCAGCAATTCATTGCTGGAGGCTGCCGTCATGGGCATGCGCACAGCGCAAGACATTGGCAGCGTGCCGACGCGCCCGACAGCCCCGCTCTCGGAGGATTCGCGCCTGGCGGCTCCAGATGCTTCCCTCGTTCGTCCGATTGTGTCGCGGCATCTCGGCGTGCTTCGCAACGCCGGTGCCATCCATGGGGCGATCGCCACCCTGCTGCCGCTTGCCGAAAGCGACAGTGCGGCAGCCGATCCGGCTATCGTGGCATTGCTGATCGCCGTCTTCGCCAGCCTGCGCACGGAATCGCGCGGCGCCCATGCGCGCACGGATTTCCCCTTGAAGCAGCAACAGGCGCAGCGTCGGATGATGCGCCTCACCGATGCTGTGGACATCGCCCGATCCGTTATTCCCTATTCCTTCGCCAGGAGCGCCTGACATGCCCCTCGTTTCTCTTCCGCGCCTCATTGTCGAGCCGCTGGTCCGCAACGCCCTCCTGGAAGATCTTGGCCTTGCCGGCGATATTACCTCTGCAGCCGTCATTCCCGAGGATCATTGCTCCACTGTTGCCATGGTGGCGCGTCAGCCAGGCGTAGTTGCCGGTCTGGATGCCTCGGAGTTGGCGTTTCAGCTCGTCGACCCCAGCATCGTCATGACCCGCCATGTTCACGACGGCGCCAAGGTCGCGGCTGGCGACGTGATCGCAACGATCGAAGGTCCATCTCGTGGCCTGCTGACGGCCGAGCGGACGGCGCTGAATTTCCTGGGTCATCTCTCCGGCATTGCTTCGGTCACGGCCGGTATTGTCGAGGCGATCAATGGCACGAAGGCGTCGATCGTCTGTACCCGCAAGACGACGCCGGGGCTGCGGGCGTTGGAGAAATATGCAGTGCGGGCCGGCGGTGGCATGAACCATCGCTTTGCGCTCCATGATGCCGTGCTGATCAAGGACAATCATGTGGCGATAGCGGGCGGTGTCGCCGAGGCGATCCGCCGGGCCAAGGCCGGTGTCGGCCATATGGTCAAGATCGAGGTTGAGGTGGACACGCTCGACCAGCTTCGCGACGCCATGGAGGAGGGTGTCGACGCCGTGCTGCTCGACAATATGACGCCCGATCAGCTTCGCGACGCAGTGGGCATCGTTGCCGGCCGGGCGATCACGGAGGCATCGGGCCGCATCACGCCGGCAACCGCTGCCGCCATCGCCGCATCCGGCGTCGATCTCATCTCCGTCGGCTGGTTGACGCATAGCGCCCCGACGCTCGATATCGGCCTCGATTGGCAATCGGTCGCATAGACTTGGCCGACTGTCTGTGCCGTTAGACTATGGTCGGAACCTGCGCTCCATCCATGCTGATGACGACGCCAGTGACGTAGCTCGCCTTGGATGAACTCAGGAAGGCGACGACATTGGCGATGTCGTCCGGTCTTGCCATGCGGCCGATCGGGATGCGCTTCAGCGCATCGGCCAGCGCCTCTTCCTCGGTCGAGCCTGCAAGTTTCGCGGATGCCTTCAAACCCTCAGCAACCCGGTCCGTCTCCGTCAGGCCCGGATTGAGGCCGACGACACGCACGCCCTGGCTGGCATAGGCATTGGCAAGCCCGACGCTTGCGAGCATCAGTGCCGCGTTGGCGGCGCCACCGGCAAGATGGACCGGGGAGGCGATCTTGCCGCCATTGCCGATGATGTTGACGATGGTGCCGGAACCGCGCGCGGCCATGCGCTTGATGACGGGATCGAGTACGTTGATATAGGAAAAATACTTCGCATCCATCGCGGCACGCCAGGCTGCAGGCGTGAGGTCAGAAGCCGGTGTTCGCGTCGCGGCGCCGGCGCTGTTGACGAGAATATCGATGGGGCCGATTTCGTTCTCGATCCTGTCGACGACATCAAGGGCTTGTATGTCGGAGGTCAGATCAGCGGCATAGCCATGGGCGCCGGGCAGGCCGGACAGCGCCTTGTCGATATTGGCTTGTGCTCGCGAGCAGATGCCGACCCGCGCACCCTCGGACAAAAACAGGTGGGCGCAGGCATAGCCGATACCCTTCGAGCCACCGGTAACCAGGGCGACTTTATTGGCGAGACCGAGGTCCATTTGATTCTCTCCGCATGGATTGCAATGGGAGCAGGAAGCTATGTCTTGGCGACAGCGGAGTACAGATCGTATCGCTTTCGTCACGACCTGTTTACCGGAGTCCGTCGCGGCTAGGACAGGTGCTTAGCCTTTAGCACCGAGACGGCCGCTTCGCTGTTGTGGACATAGTCATGGGCGTCAGGCTGCCTTTGCACCAGCAGGATGAACAGTAGGTCGGTCAGCATCAACTGCGCATCGCGCGCCGTGATCGCCGAGGAGCGGACGCGATCTTCGTCGCCGACGGTGTAAAGGCGGATATCGGCGACGCGGGTCAGGGGATTATCCTGGAGGCCGGTGACGGCGATGACGGTCGCATCGCGCTGGCTGGCGAGTTCGGCAATTCGCAAGGTCTCGATGCTGGCGCCGGAATAGGAGAGGGCGAAAAGCAGGTCGTCTGGGCCGAGCGTCGAGGCATTGGCCATCTGCACATGACTGTCGCTGTCATGCAGGACGATGCGCCCGAGTTTCATCAGCTTGTAGGAAAAGTCGCGGGCGACCAGCGAGGATGCGCCGACGCCGGCGAGATGAATGCGCCGGGCCTCGTGCAGTGCCTTCAGCGCTCTCCCGATATCCAGCTCGTTGTTGACAGCGATGGTCTGCTGCATTGCCTGCAGTTTGCTGCCGAGCAATTTCTGCAGGATCGTCAGATAGCCGTCGTCCACTTCGATCGTGCCGTGGATCATGCCGGCCGGGGCCTGCCATTCCTGCGCCTTGGCCTCGCTGACGGCAAGCTTCAGCTCCTGATAACCGGCATAGCCGAGCTTCTGGCTGAATTTGACGACGCTCGACTGGCTGCGGCCGGTCTCGGCGGCAAGGGCTGCGGATGACAGGCGCAGCATCTGGTCGGGATTTTCGACGATGAACTGCCCAATCTGGCGATCTGCCGGCGCCATGACCTCAAGCTTCGCGCTGATTTTCTTTAAGATAGACATCCGCCCCTTCAGGCCATGGAGGCCGGTTCATGCGTCGATACGGTTGAGACACAAAGATAGGATTTGCCGAGAGCGGACAACCACGCTTTCGATCAACTGTCCGCCGAGGTTATCATAAAACGGTTGGAATAAAAAATTCCAAACAACATTGACATGATGGAATGACCGAATAGTCTTAAATGAGAGTCGGACGCACTATCGTCGGCTCCTTCGCCCCTTTCTTCGGCGGGTTTCATATCATGGACAGATTGCGGATATCGGGTGGACGACGGCTGCAGGGCGCGGTGACGATTGCCGGCGCCAAGAATGCCGCCTTGCCGCAGATCGCGGCGGCGCTGCTGAGCCCGCATCCACTGGAATTGACGAACCTGCCGGCCGTGACCGATGTCGAGAACATGCTCGGCGTCATCTCGCTTCATGGGGCTATCGTGACCCGTTCAGCACACGGCACCACGATCGATGCGAGCGCCATTGTTTCGAAGGAAACCTCCTACGACACAGTGAGGCGAATGCGGGCGACGGTGCTGGTGCTTGCGCCGCTGCTGGCGCGCTTCGGCCACGCCCGCGTGTCCCTGCCCGGTGGCTGCGCCATCGGTGCGCGGCCGGTCGACATGCATATCAAGGCGCTGGCGACGTTGGGAGCCGATATCGCCATCGAGAACGGGCTGATCGTCGCGTCTGCTCCAAAGGGGCTGAAGGGTGCGCGGATCGTTCTTAGTTCCCCTTCCGTCGGCGCGACCGAAACTGCGATGATGGCCGCTTGCGCCGCCAAGGGCGAGACGGAGATCCTGAATGCGGCGCGCGAGCCGGAGGTGGCCGACCTCGCTGCCTGTCTCAGTGCCATGGGGGCAAAGATCGAGGGCGCCGGTACGCATCGCATCCTGATCGACGGCGACACGAGCTGGCGTCCTGCAAAGCATCACAGCATACCCGACCGGATCGAAGCCGGCACCTATGCCGTTGCCGCGGCCATTACCGGCGGACAGCTCGAACTGATCCATGCCCGGCTCGAGAACCTGGCCTCCGTCGTGCAGATGCTGGAAGCCATGGGCGTCAGCATCTGGCCGAGCGACCGCGGCCTTGTGGTGTCTAGGGATGGCCCGCTCAGGGGCGCCGATATCACCACAGAACCCTATCCGGGCTTTCCGACAGACCTGCAGGCGCAGTTCATGGCGCTCGCCTGCTGCGCCGAGGGCGCGTCGTTGTTCCGCGAGACGGTCTTCGAAAACCGCTTCATGCATGTGCCGGAGTTGATCCGCCTTGGCGCGAATATCAAATTGCAGGGCACGACGGCATTGGTGCGCGGCGGAACGCCTTTGCGAGGCGCTCAGGTGATGGCGACCGATCTGCGTGCCTCCGTCTCGCTGGTGCTGGCGGCGCTGGTGTCGGAAGGCGAAACCATCGTCAACCGCGTCTACCATCTCGACCGCGGCTATGAGCAACTGGATCGCAAGCTTCGCCTTTGTGGCGCAGACATCGAGCGGCTGACGTCATGAGCGCCGAGACTGATGGCACGTACTATTTCCTCGGCATCGACGGCGGTGGCACCGGTTGTCGCGCAAGGATCGAGGATGCGGAAGGAAGCGTGTTGGGGCAGGGGCTATCCGGCCCCGCAACCACGCGGCTCGGCATTGAGGAGGCCTGGGCATCGATCGCAAGGGCCTTTGGTGCGGCGATCGAGGAAGCGGGTCTGGGGCCGGACGAGATCAGGCGGATTCATGCCGGCGTCGGACTTGCCGGGATCGGGCGCAAGGGCGCGCTTGAGGCGCTGCGGGCCATAAAACATCCCTTTGCCAGCATCGATTTCGTCAGCGACGGCGAGGGTGCCTGCCTTGGCGCCCATTTAGGGCGTGATGGTGCAATCGTCATTGCCGGAACGGGGTCGATTGGTCTCGGTCTCGTCAAGGGGCGGCAACTACGGGTCGGTGGCTACGGCTTTCCGATCTCGGACGAGGGCAGTGGCGCCTATCTCGGGCTGAAGGCCGTACAGCTCGCGCTGCGTGCCCATGATGGCCGTTACGAAAAGACGGCGCTGTTGGCCGAGATTATGCAG
Organism: Rhizobium rhizogenes NBRC 13257; assembly: GCF_000696095.1. Classification (GTDB taxonomy): domain Bacteria; phylum Pseudomonadota; class Alphaproteobacteria; order Rhizobiales; family Rhizobiaceae; genus Rhizobium; species Rhizobium rhizogenes. The sequence continues at coordinate 161,806 of NZ_BAYX01000005.1, forward strand.
CGGTTCCAGCACGATCCGATGGAAGCGGTTGCCTGGATGGATCGCGCTTCCGCTACAGACTATGCGGCGCTGGCGCCCATGGTCATGCGCCACGCCGATCAGGGAGATGCCGCCGGGCGACGGATCGTCCAGAATGCGGCCGAGCATATCGATACGCTGATCCGTACGCTCTTCGACAAGGGCGCTCCGCGCGTCTCCCTACTCGGTGGTCTCTCCAGCCCGCTCGAGCCGTGGTTGGCGCCGGATGTCCGCCGCCGCCTCAAGCCCATCGATGGCGATGCCGTCTCGGGCGCCATCATTCTCGCCAGGAAGTCGTCCTCCAGCCATTGAAAGAACGGTACGTTTCTCGCCGGATTTCTCACATTAGATTTGGAATATTTTATTCCTTTTGCAATTGACGAAAGGAATAAATGGACATAATCTTAACGAAGGTAAACAGGGAATGGGCGGAAAACGAAGCCGAAGAGGCCGGCCGCCTGAGCTGATGTCGAGCGTTTTGTTGCGTTGAAAATTTGACGGCTGCTGCGGTTGGTCCGATCGCTATCGATCGAGCTCGCCATCCCTGATCCATTGATATCGACGCATAGTTTCGAGAACAGGCTCATGACAGAACAGAGATTGATATCCGAACTGGAGCAGTTGGTTTCCGAGGGTCGCAATCCGAACACGATGCATATCGATCTGCTGCCGACCTTCGATATCCTGCGCGAAATCAACTACGAGGACCAGACCGTTCCGACGGCGGTCGAAAAGGTCATTCCAGCGATCGCCGCTGCCGTGAACCAGATCGTCGCTGCCTTCCAGAAGGGTGGCCGGTTGATCTATATGGGTGCCGGCACCAGTGGCCGGCTTGGCGTTCTCGATGCATCCGAATGCCCGCCGACCTTCAGCGTGCCGTCCGACATGGTGATCGGCCTGATTGCTGGTGGCCCAGAGGCATTGCAGAACTCGATCGAGGGCGCAGAAGATGATCCGGAACAGGGCCGTCAGGCTTTGCAGGATATCAAACTGACCTCCACCGATGTCGTGGTCGGCATCGCTGTCAGCGGCCGCACGCCCTACGTCATCGGCGGACTGAACTATGCGAAGAGCATTGGCGCTGTCACCATCGCGCTCTCCTGCAATCCCAATTCCATCATTGCCGGCATTGCCGACCTGGCGATTTCTCCCGTCGTTGGACCGGAAATCCTGACGGGATCGACACGGCTGAAGTCGGGTACGGCGCAGAAGCTCATTCTCAATATGCTGACGACGGCGAGCATGATCCGCATCGGCAAGAGCTATCAGAACCTGATGGTCGACGTGCATGCGAGCAACAAGAAGCTGGTCGCCCGCGCCATCAGGATCGTCATGCAGGCGACGGGTTGCACACAGGCGGATGCGCGCCGCGTGCTCGACCAGACGGGCAATGACGTCAAACTCGCCATTCTCATGGAAATTACCGGAATGGGCATTGAAGAAGCCCGCGCGGCGTTGCAAAACGCTGGTGGCTTTCTGCGCAAGGCGATCAGTGCGAAGACTGCATGAAGTGATATCGCGATCATAAAGAAATGGCCAAAATCGGCTGGGGTAACAAGCTCAGGGGGCAAAAAGAATGAAAAGGTATTTTCCAGGCAGGCTGATGTCCTGCGTCGCACTGGCGGCCGGTCTCGGCATCGCGGCCATATCGGCGCAAGCACATGCAGCGACGCTGCGCATGGCATGGTCGCAAGATGCAACCGGGCTCGATCCGCACAAGCAGACTGCCTTTTCCTCGATCCGTTTGCTGGAGCTGATCTATGAGCCGCTCGTCCGGCTCGACGGCAATCTGCAGATCGTACCGGCCATTGCCGACAGCTGGCAGTTTTCGCCCGACGGCAAGGAGCTGACCTTCAAGCTCAACGCGAATGCCAAGTTTCAGAACGGCGCTGCGGTCACTTCGGCCGACGTGAAAGCGTCGTTCCAGCGCATTCTCGATCAGGTGACCGCCGCTGTCGCTCGCGCTAATTTCCTCTCGATCGCCAGCATCGATACGCCTGACACGACGACCGTCGTCTTCCATCTGTCGCAGCCAGACGTTCCGATCCTCACGGCGATGACCAGCCTCAACGCCTCTATCGTTCCGGCCAGCGAAATCACCGCCGGCTCGATCGGCACGAAGGCGATCGGCTCCGGTCCCTTCAAGCTCGACAGCTGGGTTCCCAATTCCAAGGAAGTCCTGAGCGCCAACAAAGCCTGGGCCGGTGGCGCGGTCGGTGTCGACGGGATCGATATCAGCGTCCTTCCAGACGAGACGGCGATCCTGGCGTCGCTGCGTACGGGCCAGATCGATTTCGCGCTGCTGAACGACCCGCTGGTGGCGACGCTCGTTCCCAAGGAGCCGAAGCTGCAGCTAACCCGGACGCCCGGGCTCTCCTACAACGTCCTGCAGCTCAACCCTTCGCACAAGCCGATGGACCAGCTCGCCGTACGGCAGGCGATCTCCTGCGCCATCGGTCGGCAGGATGTGATGGATACGGCGGCGCTCGGCGAGGGCAAGGTGACGGGACCGCTGACCATGCCGCTCTACGCGACCGATCCGAGCCAGCTCTTCTGCTACAAGCGCGATATCGAAAAAGCCAAGAAGCTGATGGCCGACGCCGGTTTTGCGGATGGCTTTTCGGCAACCGTGATCGCCGCGACCGGCGAGCCGCCGACCGCAACGGCCGAAGCCCAGGTTATCCAGTCGCAGCTCGCCGAGATCGGCATCAAGCTCGACATCAAGGTGATGGAGCTCAACGTCTATGTCGACGCGTGGCTGAAGGGCAATTTCGACATGGCCGTCGCGCTCAATGGCGGCAGCGCCGACCCCTATACGATGTATAACCGCTACTGGACGAAGACCGGCAACCTGCAGAAAGTGGCGAACTATATCGACGACACGCTTGATAGCCTGATGCAGAAGGGTCGCGTCGAGACCGATCCGGCCAAACGCAAGGCGATCTTTGCCGATTTCGAAAAGCACATCGCCGAGGTGTCGCCGTGGATCTGGCTCTATACCGCCTATGGCTACACGGCCGAGCAGAAAAACGTTCAGGGCTTCGTGCCGACGCCGACGGGCTCTCTCTTCGGTCTCAGCAAAGTCTCCATCCAGTGATGGAAAGCCTGACCTAGAGGACGTTTCATGGGGTATCTGGCGCGCCGGCTGATGACATTCCCGCTGATCATGTTGGGTGTGTCCGTCCTCGTATTCATCGCCATCCGGCTGGTGCCGGGCGACGCGATCACCGCGATGCTGGGAACCAATGCGGGCCTGCTGACGCCGGAGCAGCGGCAGGCGCTTTCCGCCTATTTCGGCATCGACCAATCATGGTTCGTCCAGTACTGGCGCTGGCTGTTCGGCTTGCTGCAGGGAAATCTCGGCCTCTCTGTCACCTACGGCAAGCCGGTGCTCGATATCATTCTCGAGCGGTTTCCGCTGACCCTTGAGCTTGCCCTGCTCTCCATGGTCATTGCGCTCCTGATCGGCCTGCCGGCGGGCGTCTTCGCCGCGACGCGAAATGGGAAACTGTCCGATCTTCTGGTGCGTATCGCCGCCATGGTCGGACAGTCCACGCCGAATTTCGTGCTTGGCCTTCTTATCATCTATGCGCTCTCGGCGGGCTTCGGCGTGCTGCCGACCATGGGCGCGTTCACGCCGATCTGGCAGGATCCGCTCGGCAATCTCGGCCAGATGATCCTGCCGGCGCTGACGCTCGGCTTTGCCTTCGCGGCCTCGGTTACGCGCGTCGTGCGCTCGGCCATGCTCGATGTTCTGAGCGATGATTATGTCCGCACCGCCCGCAGCCGCGGCGTGCCGGCGCGCGGCGTCATCTGGCGGCATGCGCTGCCGAACGCGCTCATTCCGGTGGTGACGCTGAGCGGTGTCGAGTTCGGCTATCTGCTCGGCGGAGCTGTTCTGGTCGAGCAGATCTACGCGCTTCCAGGCCTTGGACGCATGGTGCTCGATGCCATCCTGCAGCGCGACTACGCGCTGGTGCAGGGCAGCGTCTTGTTCATTGCCTTCAACTTCATGGTCGTCAATCTTCTCGTTGACCTCGCCTATGTCGCGCTCGATCCGCGCGTTCGTCTGGGGGAGGGTTGATGCGTATCGTCAGGGCCATTTTCGGGCACACGAGCGGCCGCATCGGCGGCGTCATCGTCCTGATCTTTTTCGCGCTTGCCGTGCTCGGCATGCTGGGGCTGACGCCGCACAATCCGCTGATCCAGAATCGGATCGACCGCCTGCATTCGCCGAGCACCGTCTACTGGATGGGCACCGATCTCTTCGGTCGCGATGTCGCAAGCCGGTTGATGAACGGCATCGGCGAATCCTTCACCGTCGCCTTCCTCTCGGTTGCGCTCGCGAGCCTGATCGGCACAGTGCTGGGTTTGACCGCCGCCTGGTTCGGAAAGCGCTGGGATGGGGTGATCATGCGGATGATGGATGTGCTTCTGGCATTTCCGGCCATCCTCCTCGCCCTCCTGATCATCGCCATCGTCGGCCCCGGCACCTGGACCAGCGTCGCGGCCATCGCCATCGTCTATACCCCGATCTTCACCCGCGTCGTGCGCGGGCCGGCGCTATCGTTGAAAGCGCGCGATTTCGTCGATGCCGCCCGCACCTTCGGCAGCAGCAAGCGCTATATCCTGACGTGGCACTTGCTGCTCAATCTCGTCGCGCCGCTGACGGTGCAGATCACGCTGGCGCTGGCCTGGTCGCTTCTGACCGAGGCCGGCTTGAGCTTCCTCGGCCTTGGCACGCAGCCGCCGGCGTCTTCGCTCGGGCTGATGCTGAGCGACAGCCGCAACCTGATGGAAACAGCACCCTGGTTGCTGATCTTCCCCGCCATCACCATCATGATCAGCATCCTCGGCTTCAATCTGCTCGGCGACGCGTTGCGCGATATTCTCGATCCGAAAATGCGGAGGACAAGTCCGTGAGCCTTTTGCTTTCCGTCTCCAATCTGGATGTCGGTTTCGGACGTAATCCGGAAGCCAACAAGATCGTTCGCAGTGTCAGCTTCGATCTTGCCGCCGGCGAGACGCTGGCCATCGTCGGCGAGAGCGGTTCGGGCAAATCGGTCACCGCACTGTCGATCAATCGCCTCGTCGACTTCGGTGGTGGTCGCATTGTCGGCGGTTCGATCAGGCTGAAGCGTGCCGACAACAGCATTCTCGACCTGACGACGGCGTCGGAAGCGGAGCTGACGAAGATCCGTGGTGCCGAGATTGGCATGATCTTTCAGGAGCCGATGACCTCGCTCAATCCGGTGCTGACCATCGGCACACAGATCGAGGAGTCCTTCCGCCTGCATCGCGGGTTGACCGGCCGGCAGGCGAGAGCGGCTGCAAAGGACGCACTGGATCGCGTTCGTATCCCTGACGCCGCGCGGCGTCTGAAATATTGCCCGAACCAACTCTCCGGCGGCATGCTGCAGCGGGTGATGATCGCGACCGTACTTGCCTGCAATCCGCGCCTGCTGATTGCCGACGAACCGACGACGGCGCTCGATGTGACCGTGCAGGCGCAGATCATGGCGCTTCTGGCTGAACTGAAGCGCGAGACCGGCATGTCGATGATCTTCATCACCCACGATATCGGCCTCGTTGCCGGCATTGCCGACAAGGTCATGGTGATGCAGGCCGGTCAGGCGGTCGAGCGGGGTGAGCTGAACCAGATCCTCGACAGGCCCACGCATCCCTATACGCAGCACCTCCTTCATTCCGTCCCGCACTTTTCGGCTGGCCGTGCGGCGCGCTCGGATTTTAGTCGCGACGTGGTGGCTGCGCCTACGCCGGCATTAAAGGTCGAGGGACTGACCGTTCGTTTTCCTGTATCGGGCAGTTTCTTTCGCCGTCCGACCGGCGCAGTGCATGCGGTCGAAGGTGTCGATTTCGATCTGCTACCCGGCGAAACGCTGGCGATCGTCGGTGAAAGTGGCTCGGGCAAATCCACGACGGCGCGAGCGATCCTCGGATTGGTGAAATCGACACGCGGTACGTTTACGGCGAAGGGTGGAAAGACGGCGGATCGGACGAGCGCCGTGCAGATGGTGTTCCAGAACCCCTATGCCTCGCTCAATCCCCGGCTTCGTGTCGACAGTATCCTGGCGGAGCCCGTGATCGCGGCCGTTGGCCGGGCTTCCGGGGAGGCGCGCGACAGGATGGCCATGCTGTTGAAACGCGTCGGCCTGCCCGAAAACAGTCTTGAGCGCTATCCGCATGAGTTCTCGGGCGGGCAACGCCAGAGGCTGTGCATCGCGCGGGCGCTGATGCTCAATCCGTCCGTTCTGGTGCTGGACGAAGCCGTTTCGGCGCTGGATGTCTCTGTTCAGGCGCAGGTCCTCGACCTGTTGATTGAATTGCAGCGCGAGTATCGTCTCGCTTACCTGTTCATCTCGCATGACATGGCGGTCGTCGAGCGGATTGCGCACAGGATCGCCGTGATCTATGCCGGAGAGATCGTCGAGATCGGCGATGCCGCTTCGGTGCTGTCTGAGCCGAAGCATTCCTATACCAGGCGGCTGATCTCGGCTGTTCCGACGGTTGAGCGCCGGCGGGAGAATTTCGCGCTGGATACGCGCCAGGTTCCGTCTCTGGTCCGCCCGCTCGGTTTCGAGCCGGCCGCGCCCGAATGGCACCGGTTCGCTGCGGATCATATGGCCCAGGCGGAAGCTTGAGAAAGATGCGGCGAGGAGGGGACATGACGGCAGCGGGGAAAGCGGACTTCGCACAACGTTTCGACCGGGCATTCGCCCCTGTCGAAGCCGCCGTTGCGGCCGGACGTATTCCCGGCGGCGTGCTCGGCATTGTCGATCTCGGTGGCGGCCGTATGGTCCGTGCTGTCGGCTCCGCGCAGAAGGTTCCGGTCACGCGGCCGATGCTGACCGACACATGGTTCGATCTGGCCTCGCTGACCAAGGTCATCTTCACCACACCGCGCATTCTGGCTTTGGCGGAGGCAGGCACGATCGATCTCGATGCGCCGCTGACCTCGCTGTTGCCGGACCTGCGCCAATATGATGCGAACGCCTGGGAGCGGAAGGTGACTTTCCGCGAGTGCCTCGGCCACCAGACGCCGTTTCCCGCCGTCGCGCCGCTCTATACCTATGGCCAAAGCCCCGATCTGCTGCGTGCCTTCATCCTGCAGCGCGAGTGGCGGTCCGGTCCGCCTGTCTATTCCGACATCAACTTCATTCTGCTCGGCTTCGCATTGGAGCGCCTGACCGGGCAGACGATCCGCGCTATGGACGCCGGTCCCGGCTTTGCCTTTTCAGCCCTGCCCGATCAGGCCGCCGCCACGGAAGACTGCACCTGGCGACATCGCGTGCTCTCGGGTGAAGTCCATGACGACAATTGCTCGGCGCTGGAAGGCGCCGGGCATGCCGGCCTGTTCGGAACGGTCGCCTCGGTTCTCGATTTTGCCGAGGGATTGCTGACTGGCACCGGTGCCGCCAAGCACTCGATCGCCCTGATGCAGACGCCTCTGTCGGCGACGCGCACCCATGGCTGGGAGCGTCCCTATGATGACTGGTCCGGCGGCAAGCTATGCTCGCCGGGTACGATCGGCCATACCGGCTTTACCGGCACCGGCCTCTGGATCGATTTCGACAAGGGCAGGGCCTGGACCCTGCTCACCAACCGCATTCATCCGACACGCCATTTCGACAGCGGGATACTGATGCTTCGACAGAGCGTCGGCGATCTCGTCAATAGAGTTTAGGAGCTTGATCATGGAACCAATCTGGGCAGTGGGTCTGATGACCGGAACCGTTCTCGACGGCAATATCGATGTCGCCTTGATCAAGACGGACGGCGAGCGGATCGCCGAATTCGGCCCCTATGCGCTGGCGCCCTATCCGGATTGGATCAGGCGGCTGCTGGAAGAGACCTTGGCGCAGGCAAGGGTGTGGAATTTCAACGGGCCAGAGCCGGCCATCTTCAAGGAGGCCGAGGAGGCATTGACGCGCGCCCAATCGGCGGCGGTCAAGGAACTTGTCGAAGGCTTTGGTCTGACCATGGCCGATATCGGCGTCGTCGGCTTCCATGGCCAGACCGTGCTGCATCGCGCCCCGCAGAAAGGTCGCCTCGGCGATACACGCCAGCTCGGCGATGGTGAGTTGATGCATTCCATCCTTGGCACGAAGGTCGCCTATGATTTCCGCTCCGCCGATGTGCGAGCAGGCGGACAAGGTGCTCCGCTGGCCGCCGCCTATCACACCGCTTTGCTGCGCAGTGCGGGCACCGGCGACGATACCGCCATCCTCAATCTCGGCGGCGTCGCCAACATCACCTGGTCGGACGGTGAGGGCAATTTCGTCGCCTTCGACACCGGGCCGGCCAATGCGCCGCTCAATGACTTCATCAAATCCCATGGACTTGGTGAGATGGACAGGGATGGTGCACTCGGCCGGGCGGGTACGGTGGACGAAACCCGGCTCGCCAAGCTGCTGGAGCATCCCTATCTCAGCGCTCCCTATCCGAAATCGCTGGATCGCTTCGACTTCGGTGCCTCCATGGCCGATGGGCTCAGTGTCGAGGATGGAGCGGCAACGCTCTCCGCTTTTACAGCCTCCGCCGTCGGTAAAGCGCTGGATCTGCTGCCACGCCGCCCGAAAAAGCTGGTGGTGAGCGGTGGTGGCCGCCACAATCCGACGATCATGTCGATGCTCGAGACGCATGCCGGTGTAACGCCGATCGGTGCCGAAATGTTTGGTTGGCGCGGCGATGCCGTCGAAGCCGAATGCTTTGCGTTCCTGGCCGTGCGCGTACTTCGGGGCCTTCCGATCAGCTTCCCTGGCACGACGGGTGCGCCCGCGCCGATGCGCGGCGGCCGTCTCGCCGAATAGATTGTATCGCCGTCGCCATTGCAGCCTTTACGGTTTTCGTCATCGCGGATCGATGCTATTGAAAGCACACCTAGCGATTTGACGGTTTCCAATGGGTTTCGCACGAATGGCAGGCAGACAGCTTCGGCCCGGCTTTGCCGGAAAGATCATAGGCTTCGTTGCTGCGTTCGGCGTCCTGATGTCTGCCGTTGTTCCCGCAAGGGCTCAGCCTGAATGGAGCGTGGCGCCGCCATCCTGCATCTCCGGACCGTTCATCACCGATACCGGCGAAACGCTCTGCGTCCGCAAGGAAAGCTACAATCGCGATCTCTGTGAGGCGATCGACTATTTCGCCCAGGCCAATAAGCTTCCGCCAGACTATCTTGCCCGGCTGATCTGGCGCGAGAGTATGTTTCGGCCCGACGCCATCAGCCCGAAGGGCGCACAGGGCATTGCTCAGTTCATGCCGGGAACGGCGAGATTGCGCGGCGTTCGCGACAGCTACGATCTCTTGGAAGCGCTGGGCAAAGCGGCCGTCTATCTCGATGAATTGCGTGGCCGTTTCGGCAATCTGGGGTTTGCGGCCGCTGCCTATAATGCCGGCGAAAATGGTCTGGCGAATTTTCTCAATTCCGGCAGCCTTCCCTACGAGACGCGCAGCTACGTGGCGGCGATCACCGCCTATACGGTCGAGCAATGGAAGGATGATCCGCCTGAGATCGCAGCACCGGAACTCGACAAGGGCAAACCCTTTCTGGAGGCCTGCATGGCGCTCGCCGGCACGCGCCGGCTGAAGCAGGTTGCATTGCAGCAGGAACGCCCCTGGGCGCCCTGGGGCGTACAGCTTGCCGAGCATTTTCAGCCCGCCGCCGCCCGCCGCCTCTTTTCGCAGGATATCAGCAAGCTTTCCGCGCCGCTCAACAAGGAGAAGCCGCTCATCGTGCGCCAGCGCAATGGCAGCTTCGGTTTTCGCGTCCGCTACGCCGCCCGCATCGGCCGGGAAACGCGCGCCGAAGCGGAACAGGTTTGCGCCCAAATCCGCCAACAGGGCGGCAGCTGTCTGGTTTTCAAGAACTGAGATTCAACCGCTCGAGTCGCTTTTTTGTCGTTCCGGCGAGAGATCGATCTATTGCACTTTACTCGCTAACGTCCGAAGAATATTCGTCAATCATCCGAGCTCGGGGAGGGAGTCTTGGAAGACAGTTGAAGGAGCGAGCTATGGTGCAGAAACGTGAAGTCCCGGGTATCCGTCCTTACAGCGGCCCCGCCGGTGGCTGGGGTGCGCTGAAAGCCACTGCGAAAGCCGTTCGCGAGCAGATGGATGTAACCGAAGCGCCGCTGCTGCTGTTTCGCACCAACAAGCCGGATGGCTTCGATTGCCCCGGCTGCGCCTGGCCCGATAAAGAGCATACATCGACCTTCCAGTTCTGCGAAAACGGCGCCAAGGCCGTGACCTGGGAAGCGACGAACAAGCGCGTGACGCCCGAATTCTTTGCCGAGCATACAGTGAGCGAGCTGCTCCAGTGGAGCGACTATGATCTGGAGAACGCCGGTCGTTTGACGCACCCGCTGGTCTACGACAGCGCGACGGACACCTACAAGCCGATCGAATGGGAGGCCGCCTTTGCCCGGATCGGCGAAGTCATGCGCAGCATGCCCGATCCGGACATGGTGGAATTCTACACCTCCGGCCGCGCTTCCAACGAAGCCGCCTTCCTGTTCCAGCTCTACGCGCGCGAATACGGCACCAACAACTTCCCCGATTGCTCCAACATGTGCCACGAGGCGACGAGCACCGGCCTGCCGCATGCGATCGGCATCGGCAAGGGCACGGTATCGCTCGACGATTTCGACCATTGCGACCTGATCATCTCGATGGGCCACAATCCCGGCACCAACCATCCACGCATGATGGGGACGCTGCATGAGTGTTCGAAGCGCGGCGTGCCGATCATCGTCTTCAATCCGCTGAAGGAACGGGCGCTCGAGCGCTTCGCCGATCCGCAGAGCCCGGTCGAGATGGGGACCTTCAGTTCGACGCGGATCGCTTCCTCCTATTATCAGGTGAAGATCGGCGGCGACGCGGCAGCCCTCAAGGGCATCATGAAGGCGGTGCTGGTGTTGGCGGAGACGCAGCCGGATGCGATCGATCGTGCCTTCATCGACCAGCACACCAACGGCTTCGAAGCGCTCGCCGCCGATCTCCAGCAGACGGAATGGGCCGATATCGAGCGGGTCTCCGGCCTGACGCGCGCCGATCTCGAACGAGTTGCCGAGGCTTACGTCAAATCCAAGGCGACGATCATTCCCTACGGCATGGGCATTACCCAGCACGCCAAGGGCACTTACAATGTACAGCAGATCGCCAATCTATTGCTGCTACGCGGCAATTTCGGCAAGCCCGGCGCCGGCATATGCCCGCTGCGTGGCCATTCCAACGTTCAGGGTGACCGGACGGTCGGGATCACTGAAAAGCCCAATGCAGCATTGCTGGCCGGCATCGAGCGCGCTTTCGGCTTCAAGCCGCCGGAACATCACGGGCATGACGCGGTTGCCGGCATGCAGGCGATGGCAGAGGGGCGCTCGAAGGTGCTGCTCAGCCTCGGCGGCAATCTCGCCATCGCGCTTCCCGATCCCGAGCTTTGCGCCGAAGCCATGCGCAAGCTCGATCTCGCGGTCCACATGAACACCAAGCTCAACCGCTCGAACCTGCTGATCGGCAAGGAATCGATCATCCTGCCGGTGCTCGGCCGTACGGAGGTGGATATCCAGGCGTCCGGCCCGCAATCGGTGACGATCGAAGATTCCATGTCGATGGTGCATGCCTCGCGCGGCAAGCTGAAGCCGGCCTCGGATCAGTTGCGGTCCGAGCCGGCGATCGTTGCCGCCATGGCGCAGGCGACATTGCCCAACAGCAAGGTCGAGTGGATGCATCTGGTCGATGACTACGACCGCATCCGCGACAAGATCGAAATCGTCTTTCCCGATTTTGAGCGCTACAACGAGCGCATTCGCGTACCCGGTGGCTTCCGCCTGCCCATCGGGCCGACCGAACGCATCTGGAAGACGCCATCGGGCAAGGCCGAGTTCCTGTTGTTTCCGGGTCTCAACGAGGACAAGGAACTTGCCGACGCGAGTGTTCTGAAGCTCGCGACCATTCGCAGTCATGACCAGTACAATACCACGATCTATGGCCTCGACGATCGCTATCGCGGCGTCTTCGGCCGCCGCGACGTGCTGTTCATGAATGATGGGGATCTGGCGGCGAACGGCCTGGAGCATGGCGACCTCGTCGAGATCTCGACGGCATTGCCCTCCGGCGGCAAGCGGCAGATGAAGCTGACCGCGATTTCCTACGATATCGCCCGTGGCTCTGTCGCCGCCTATTATCCGGAGGCGAATTGCCTAATCCCGATCGACTATCAGGACAAGCAAAGCGGCACACCATCCTATAAATCGTTGCCGGTGCGTATCACCAAGGCCGCATAACTTTAGTGTCTCTCTAAACCTTGCGGCCGCCGACCCAGGTGGCGGCAAGGTTTGGCTTCGATGCGGTGTAGATGATCTTTTGCAGGATGCCTTCACCCTGATCGCGGTCTTCGAATAGCCGGACGGTGCCTTTATCGGCTTCGGTATCGATGAGCACGGCGTCGAACTGATAGCCGGGTGCGAACTGTCCGACGGGCAGATCAAGCGCGATGCCGCCACCTGATGTGGTGATATAGAAGGCGTCGCGGAAATCGATCTGTGCCGGACCGAAGGTCGAGCGCGCGGCAGGAGGCAGGTTCGGGTCGACGCCGCTTTGCAGCATCCGCGAGACGAGGATCGCGCCGCGCGCGTTTTCGAGCATCGACGCGCTCGGGCCGCCGGAAATATCCGTACCGAGACCGACATGCAGTCCCTTTTCGAGCGCGGCGCGCAAGGGAAAGACGGCATTGGCGAAATAGGCATTCGACAGCGGGCAATGGGCAATCGCCGCCTCTCGCGCCTTGACAGTCTCCATGTCCTTAGCCGTCAGGAAATTCGCATGCGCCAGCACGGTCTTTCGGCCGAGCAGGCCGAAGCGATCGAGGCTGTCCGTATCCGTCATGCCGTGGCGGGCGAGCACATAGCCATGCGCCCAATCGCTCTCCGAACAATGGGTCTGCACATGGCAGCCGCATTCTTTGGCGATGGCACCGAGACCTTCGAGCGTCGCATTGGTGCAGGAGGGGATGAAGCGCGGCGTGACGACGGGGAGCACGCGCCCTTCATGATTGTCCGGATGGCCACGTACGTAATCGATCAACGCCCGCGTGCCGTCGACTGCCTCTTCCGGCGACAGGTCGCGATAATAGTCCGGGCATTCCTCGGCATTGTCCATCGCCACCTTGCCGATCAAGGCGCGTTGGCCTTTTTCGAGGCAGGTATCGACCAGCACCCGCGTCGCTTCCTGATGGATGGTGGCGAAATAGAGGGCGGTTGTGGTGCCGTTGGCAAGCAGGTCTTCGACCAGAAGGCCATAGACTTGGCGTGCGAAGGCGGCGTCCTGATAACGAGCCTCCAGCGGGAAGGTGTATTTTTGCAGCCAGACTTCCAGCGGCACGTCGAGCGCATCGCCAAGCTGCGGATATTGCGGCGCGTGCACATGCAGATCGACGAAGCCGGGCAGGATATAAGAACCAGCCGGCAGTGTCACGAGCTCGCCGGATGCTTCGCGGGCATCGCGAATGGTCCGGTAATTTGGATCGCCATAGCGATGAACGGCGGTGATTGCGCCGTCGGCATCGATCTCGATCAGCACGTCGTCCAGAACATCGATGGTACCGCGCTCTGGCGAGTGAAAACCCGATGCGCTCAGCGTCTTGCCGCGTAAATCCATTGCACTCTCTTTCAGGCGGCCATGATCGTCGTGCCGTAGGTGATACCCTTCTCCTTCAGCCAACGGCGATAGGCAATCGAGGTGGCGTCAGCCCGCGTCGGGATTTCGGCGCGTGGCTCCAGTGGTAGCAGCACGGGGCGCTGGTTCTCAAGAATGATGCGGTCCTGCAGGAAAATGAGCTGCTGGAAATGCACCAACTCCGTCGTCGTCGAGACGTCGTCGATCAGGAACATCACCGGATGGGCGCGGCAGCGGTCCGGATCGAGCGGTTGTACGAACAGGCAGATCACGTCCCAGCGGTTGGCCGCATTCGGGCAGGTCTTGTAGAGCAGGGTCGTGAATGGGGTCATGACGCGATAGATGTAGTCGGTCATGATGCCTTCGTTGGCCGAAAGGGCTGCATGCGGCTGGAAGAATTGGCAATTGGTCGCCCAGACCTCATCGACATCACGGCGGATCTCGACATTGTACTGTGTCACCTCGGTATGCGGCTCGGCGCCGAGGATATCGGTGTGGACGAAGGGGAAATGTGCCAGATCGAGGAAGTTTTCGACGATCCTGAGCCCGGAGGCGCGCACCGAGACCGTACCGCAATTAACGACGCGCCGGTCCGGCTCATCGGCTTCCGGCAAATCGAAAAGCCCGCCGGACGGTGTGCCGAGCGTGGTCCAGACGAGGCCGAAGCGCTTGATCAGCGGTAGGGGTTCTTCTCGACCGTCGGCTTTGATGTCAATCGTGTCGTCGCTGCTGCGCGTGACCGTAAGATTGGTGCCGAGAAGACGGTTGGCGGATGTTCCGAATGGAATCTCCTTTTCGGTCTCAAGTGCGTACCACTGGTCGAGGGCTGCCTTGTCGGAACATTGGCTCATGCGGCGCTCCTTTTCCTTGTCCATCAATCTACTTTAGCGGACATCGCGATAATAGGGCAGGCCGATTGCGGCGGGTGCGGCCATGATACGGCGCATGCGCTGCCAGGCAAGAACCGGCACGATGATGAAGGCCATGGTGCCGAGATAGGGCAGCATGGACAGGAAGGCGGGTGCGATCGGCCAACCGCGCGCCTGGCCGACGAAGCCGAGCGCGGTGATAAGGCCGAAGAGGAGGCCGGAGAGAACGGCGGGGATCGGCCGATAGCCGGCAAAAATCACCAAAGCCACCGCAATCCAGCCGCGCCCGGCAATGACGCCGTCGGACCAGGAGGGTACGAAGGCGAGCGTCAGGTAGGCGCCGGCCCCGGCTGCAAGCGCCGAACCGGCGGTGACATAGGCAAAGCGAATGAGATTGACCGGAATGCCTGCGGCGTCGGCTGCTGCCGGATTTTCACCGACGGCACGCAGGTTGAGACCGTGGCGGGTGCGGAACATGACGTAGCTCAGAGCCACCGGCAGGATGATGTAGATCAGATAGACGAGGATGTTCTGCGAAAAGAAGGCCTTGCCGAGAATGGGGATATCGCTCAGCAACGGGATCTCGATCCCGGAAAAGGTGGCGCGGGCGGGCATGCCGGAATAGGCGCGGCCGATGCTGGAAGCGATGCCGTTGCCCATCAGCGTCAGCGCCAGGCCACAGAGCACCTGATTGGCGCGCAGCAAAACGGTGGCGGCGGCAAACAGCATGCCGAAGACCGCGCCGACTACCAGCGCGGCGATGAAGCCTATTGCCGGCGACGGGAAGGTTGCGACCGTAGCAATCGCCGTTATCGCTCCCATCGCCATCAGGCCCTCGACGCCGAGATTGACGACACCAACGCGTTCGGCAAGCACTTCGCCGAGAGCGGCAAGCGCCAGCACGCCGCCGGCGAGAAAGGCTGTGGTGAGGAGGCCGGTCAGAAGTTCCATGGTCTCTTTTTCCTTCAGGCCTTGTCGCGGGCAATGCGGTAATGGGCGAGTTCGTCGCCGATCGCCGTCAGAAATAGGATCAGGCCGGTGATTGCCAGCACCGCCGATGTCGTCAGACCCTGAGTTTGCAGAATGATGCCCGAATTCAGGATGAAGGCCATCAATGCGGCGGAAAAGATGACGCCGATGGCGGAGTTGCGCGCCAGCACCGCGACCATGATGCCGAGATAGCCGTAATTGTTGGATATGCCGCCCTGCAGCCGGTGCACTGTTCCGGCGATCTCCAGCATGCCGGCAAGCCCCGCGATCGCACCAGAGAGCAGCATGACGGTGATGAGATGGCGACGGGCCGGCATGCCGGCATAGTGGGCGGCCGACGGATTGGAGCCGACGAGCCGCACCTCATAACCCCAACGCGAAAAGGCCAGCACGCCCGTAACGAGGAGGGCGGCAAGAATGGCAATCGGGAACCCCCAATGGACCGATCCCCACAGCTCCGGGATTTCGGCTGACAGTCTCCGTGTCGCTGAGTTTGACATCCGGTCGCGCCAGGCGCCGGTGGAGACGTAGAAGACCAGGAGAATGGCGACGAAGTTGAGAAGCAGCGTGGTGATCAGCTCGTTGACGTTGCCATAGGCGCGAGCAAGCGTCGGGATGAGGATCCAAACAGCGCCGCCGAGGAGACCAGCGGCGAACATCAGCGGCAGGATCACGACCGGCGGCCCTGGCACGAAGAGGCCAACCGTGGCGGCGCCAAAGGCACCCGCGTAGAATTGCCCTTCGGCGCCGATATTCCAGACACCGATCTGCTGGCCGACCGCAACCGATAGCCCGGTCAAAATAAGGGGGACGATAAGAACGCCGAGATCCTGAAGGCCAAAGCTGGAGCCGAAGCTCGCATCAATCACCTCCGAGGCAAGCTCCAGTGGGTTTGCTCCGGTGGCGGCCAGAATGAGGCCGGCGAAGACCAAAGCCAGAAGAATGGCGGCGATGCGGGCACCAAAGGCAATGACGGGCGAGGCGGAAGGCATGCGCTGGAAACGCCAGGATGCGGCCATGTCAGGCAACCTCGCGCACTTGGGCGCGGCCGCCCATCATGAGGCCGATCTGGTCGATATCGGCCTTATCGTTTTCCACAATTCCCATGACCTTGCCTTCGTAGAGGACGGCGATGCGGTCCGAGAGGTTCAAGAGCTCTTCCAGTTCTTCGGAAATCAGCACGATGCCTGTGCCTGCGTCGCGCAATTCGACGATATAGCGCAGCATGGTGTTGATGGCGCCGACATCGAGGCCGCGGCTTGGATAGGCGGCGATGAGGACCTTGTTCGCGATACGCATCTCGCGGCGGGCGACGAGGCGCTGCTGGTTTCCGCCCGAGAGGTTGCGGATGGGCATGCCGAAATCCGGGATAGCGACATCTGCGACCGCTGCGATTTCCTTAGCAAGTGCCGTTGCAGCACTTGGGCGAAAGGCACCGCCGGATGAGACAGGGGGGTGCTTATACTCACGCATCACAGCGTTGACAGTGATACTGAGCGCAGGCGCCAAGCCGCTATGCAGACGGTCTTCCGGAATATGACCGATGCCGCGCTCGACGAAGGCGGCGGCGTTGCTGCGACCGACAGGTGTGCCCTGGACTAGGATGCGCCCATCGCTGATCGGCCGCATGCCTGCCAGCACCTGGCTGAGTTCGCGCTGGCCATTGCCCGCCACGCCCGCGATCCCGAGGATCTCACCCGCATGGACCTGTAGCGAGACGCCATGCAAGGCTTCATTCCCGGCATCGTTCAGGGCGGATACATTGTCGAGGCTGAGCACCGGCTCGGGCGAGATCGGTGCGGCCCCTGCCGCCCGATGCCGCATATCGGCAAGCACGATGTCGCGTCCCACCATCAATTTTGCCAGCATGCGCGGATTGCAGTCGGCTGTGTTCTGCGTGACGATCTTGCGACCGCCGCGCAGGATGCTGATGCGATCAGAAATCTCCAGAACTTCATCGAGCTTGTGGCTGATGAAGATAACGGCGTTGCCCTGCGCCACGAAATCCCGCAGTGCCTTGAACAGTTCGCGGGCCTCGGCCGGCGTCAACACGGCAGTCGGTTCGTCCAGGATCAGCACGCGGGCCTGCCGCGCCAGGACACGTAGGATCTCCACGCGCTGCTGCTCGCCGGTGGAGAGATCGCTGACGCGGGCGCCGGGGCGGGTTTGCAGATTGAATTTCGCAGCCAATGCCGCCGTGCGTGCTTCCAGCACCTGGGCCGAGGCGCGGCGCGGCGTTTCCGACCAGCCGAGGTGAATGTTTTCGGCCACAGTGAAGGCCTGCACCAGCTTGAAATGCTGATGCACCATGCCGATGCCGGCAGCGATCGCCTGAAGCGGCGTGGCGAACTGCTTGGCATAACCGTCGATGATGATCTCGCCGGCATCGGGCTGATAGATGCCGGTCAGGATATTCATCAAGGTTGACTTTCCGGCGCCGTTTTCGCCGAGCAGCGCATGAATTTCACCTGGCAAGACGTCGAGATCGACGTCCTCGTTGGCGATGACACCCGGAAAATATTTGGCGATGCCGTTGAGCTGCACCAGAGGCGGTGTGCCCGGGGGCGCGGAGAAGGGGGTCGCGGTCTCAGTCATCGGAAGGGCACCAGAGTGTCATGAAGAGTAACTCTGGCCGGACGCGCCGGCCAGGTTCTTGTTGGGCGATGATATCGGTCAGGCGCTGAGGCCGGTGACGCCTTCGACCGACCAATCCCAATTATAGAGCTCATTGTCGGTCATCGCTTGGCCGGCGGCGACGCGAACCTTGCCGGTCGAATCCTTGATCTCACCGGCAAACGGCGACCAGCCGCCGATGATCTTCTCGCGCACCGCGTCGGCTGCGGCGGCGACATCGGCCGGAACCTTTTCGCCCCATTTGTCGCGATCGACGCCGGCGCCCATGGCAAAGAGCGTGTCGCTCGGTGCCCAGGTGCCGGCGAGGCGCTTGGCGACCTGATCGACGTAGAACTTGTTGAAATCGATGAGGACTGACGAGACGTAGGAATTCGGGCCATAGCGGCGGACGTCGGTGTTCCACATGGCGGCCCAGACGCCACGCTTTTCGGCGACCTGCAGGTAGCCGGCTTCGTCCATGATGCCGAACAGGAAGTCACAGCCATTGTCGATGAGCGCCGTGCCGGCCTGGGTTGCGGCCTGCGGGTCGAACCAGGAATTGATGGCGATGGTTTGCAGCGTCGCATTCGGATTGACGGAGCGGGCGCCCATCAGGAAGGCGTTGGTGGAGGCAAAGACCGACGAGACCGGGAAGGAGGCGACATAGCCGAGCTTGCCGGTCTTCGACAGGTGGCCGGCGGCAACGCCGATGACATAGGTCGGATACCAGTGCGCCAGGTAATACCAGCCGAGATTGTCCATGTTGACGAGGCCGCCGCATTCGAGGAATGCGACCTCCGGAGCCTGCTTGACCACGGCATGCAGGAAGTCGCCGTTCGAGGACGTGTCGAAGATGATGTTGGCGCCCTGGCTGACAAACTGGCGATAGGTGCGCGTCGCGTCGGCCGAATAGGGGATATTCTCGACTTCAAGAATCTTTTTCAGCTTCGGATAAGCGGCCTTGACCGCGAGCAGGCCCTGGTGATGCGCCCAGGTCCAGCCTTCATCCGAAATCGGCCCGACATGGCCGAAGCCGACGACCGCATCCTCTTCCTTAATCGCCGGAAAGGATGCCGCCGCGAGCGCCTGGCTGGCAAGGCCGGCAGGCAGCGTCAAGGCGGCCGCACCGGCGGCGCTCATATTCAAAAATCCGCGACGGGACAGCGAACGCAAGTCAATCATGAAATCCTCTTTTGGTTTGGCACGCCAACCGCGTCCGGAGGAAATCGACGCAACAATTATGCCAGTTGCGGCGTGCGAGAGCGATGCCATCTGTTGGGCCGTTTCGGAAGTCTCTTGAATTTTTAGGGGGAGGGCGGCTAGAATGCCCAAAAGTGAAGCATGTATATTTTTTATGCATACTGAGTATTTTTGATGCGCAAGGTGAGGCATGGCTAGGGCGAACGGACATTCCGCGACATGACCGATCGGGCGCGATTTATCTTTCGAGGGCAGATGGTCTGCGACAGTTTCATCGAGTTTGCGCAGCATCGCGCCCGGCGGCTGGATCTGGACATCGAGATGGAAGCCTGTGATGCAATGTCGGCGACGCTCGCCGTCAAAGGGCAGGAAGATCTGGTCGACGCCTTTGAAATGGCCTGCAGTCTCGGGCCGTATGACTGTATCATTCTCGATATCGAGCGGAGTGACATATGAAACTGGAAGCGGGATGGGTGCCTGTCGCCCTGTCGGCATCGATCGAGCCGGGGACCTCGGCGGGTGCCGTCGTCGAGGGCAGCGAGATCGTCGTCTGGCGCGACAATAGCGGCAAGGCACATGTCTGGGAGGATCGCTGTCCGCATCGCGGCATGCGCCTCAGTTTTGGCTTCGTCCGCGGCGATCACATCGCCTGTCTCTATCACGGCTGGCAGTACGATACCGCCGGGCAATGTCGCTACATTCCCGCGCATCCGAGCCTCGAGGTGCCGCAGACGATCAAGGTGCCAACTTACCTTGCCGAGGAAAGATACGGGACCATCTGGGCGACAACGGCGCGGGAAGCCTTGTTGCCGGAGATCGACGCGGCGATGGGCGTTACCCCGGTACGCAGCCTCTATGTCGAGCGCGGGGCGGACGATATTTTGGCGGCGCTGGAGAAAGCTGGCGTGGGCAATTTCGCCGGGAATGCCGGTACAGTGGAGCTTGGCGACGACAGGTTGCTGGTTGCGGTTCAGGTCGTCTCGCCGGAAAAGACCGCCGTTCACATCGTCATTCTTGGATCACCGGCGGTGAATGCCGGAGCCAAGCAGAAGCATTATGCGCAATGGGCCGAGGGTCTTCGTTTCGATCTTGAGCATATAGCGGAGGTCGCCTGATGGCGGAGATCACGCTCTATAATTACGAGATGGACGAGGGGAGCTATCGCGTTCGCCTGCTGCTCTCTATGCTCGGCCTCCCATACAAGACCATCGCCGTCGACATGTTTCCGGGCAAGGAAGAAAGCAAGTTGGCCATGCTGGCGCTCAATCCGCTCGGCACCATGCCGGTGCTCACCGACGGAGACCTCGTGCTTCACGGCACGGAAGCGATCCTCGCCTATCTGGCTAAGGCTTACGATCCGGCGCGGCGCTGGCTACCGGAAGATGCCGCGGATTTTGGTTTGACGACGATGTGGCTGCATTTCTCCGCGACGGCGCTTGCGCCTGCCGTTGCCGCGCGCCTGCAATCGCTCTTTGATACGCCGGGCGACGAAGCGTTCCTCAGCGCCGCCGCTCGCAAGGCTTTCCGCGTTATGGACGACCATATGACGCTCCGCCACTTCGACGGCTTCGAGTGGTTCGTCGGCGATCGGCCGACGCTTGCGGACCTGACGCTGTTCCCGTCCTTTGCCCTCAGCCGCGACCACGGCGTCGGTCACGACGACTATCCGGCACTGCGCCGGTGGCTGCGTCGTTTCCGCGCCATCGACGGCTTTCGAACCATGCCCGGCATTCCCGATTATCATTGATTTTGAACTGGATATCCGATGACGCTCACCCGTTTTTCCGTCAAGCCGCTCTCGACCATGACGCGCACGCTCGCCGATGTCGCCTCCGCCCGCCGGGATCCCGATCTGGTCATTCAGGGCGCGCGGGTGCTCTCGACCTATTCGGAGCGCATCCTTGCCGACAAGGAAATCTGGATCTCCGGTGGCCGCATTGCGGCAGTCAAACCGGCCGGCAGCTACCGTGGCGGCGGCGCCAAACTTTACGACGCCAGGGGCGGGATCATCGCGCCCGGCCTCGTCGATCCGCATATTCATATCGAATCCAGTATGGTGACTGCCTGCGCGTATGCCGAGGCGGCTCTTCTGAATGGTACGACGACGATCTTCTGCGATAGTCACGAGATCGGCAATGTCATGGATGTTGCCGGTGTCGAGGCAATGCTGGAAGATGCGCGCCAGGCGCCGCTGTCGATCTTCCTGACCGTGCCGAGCACTGTGCCGGCCACGTCGCCTGAGCTTGAGACCGCCGGCGGCGACCTGACGCCCGCAAAGATAGCGGCTCTGTTCGACAAGTGGCCGGAAGCCGTGGCGCTCGGCGAGAAGATGGACTTCGTGCCCGTCGCGATGGGCGACGAGCGCAGCCATGCCATCTTGGCAGCAGCACTGGAGCGCGGTCGCCCGGTTTCGGGCCATGTCTACGGCCGGGAATTCGTGGCTGCCTATGCCGCGTCCGGCGTGACCGACACGCATGAGGCGATCGACCGTGAAATCGCTGATGATCTGCTGGAGGCCGGTATCTGGCTCTTCCTGCGTGGCGGTCCGCCGACGACGGCGTGGCATAGTCTGCCGCATGCGATCAAGACCATCACGGAACTCGGTGCGTCCCACAAGCGCATTGCGGTGTGCACCGACGACCGCGATGCAGACGATCTTCTGCTCTTCGGTCTCGATTGGGTCACACGCCAGGCGGTCGTGGCCGGCATGACGCCGGAACAGGCCTGGGCCATGGGCTCGCTGCATGGCGCGACCCGCTTCGGCATGGAAAACGAGATCGGCGGTCTCGGCGGCGGGCGCCGTGCCGATCTTGTGCTGCTGACGGACGAGCTAAAGCCGGTGAGCACATGGTATGGCGGCGAACTGGTGGTCGACGACCGCAAGGTCACGCCGGTTCTCGATGCCGCCCTGTCCAATCCCTACCGTTATCCGGAGGCCGCCTACCACACGGTGAAACTGCCGAAGAACCTGAAACTGACACCGGAATTGCCAACCGAGCCGGTGATCGCGCATACGATCAAGACCGAATTGCCGGGCATCGTGCTCGGTCATGTCACGGTCGAACTCGAACCGGCCAATGACTGGCAGACGCATTTCGACCGCCACGGCCTCTGCTTCGTCACGGTGGTCGAGCGCCACGGCAAGTCGGCTGGTAACGTCGCACATGGTCTTCTGAGCAACTTTGGTTTGAAGAAGGGAGCGGTCGCCTCCTCCGTCGGGCACGACAGCCACAACATCATCGTTGCCGGCACCAACCAGGCGGACATGCAGGTCGCCTTGGACGCGATCGAGGCCAAGCAAGGCGGCGCCTGCGTCGTCATGGATGGCAAGGTGACGGCCATGGTGCCATTGCCGATCGCGGGGTTGCTCTCCGACAAGCGTGTGCACGAGGTTGCCGAAGAGGTGAAGGCATTGAAGGTCGAATGGGAAAAGGCCGGCTGCACCATTCCCTATATGGGCTTCAACCTGATCCCTCTCTCCGTCATTCCGGAAATCCGCATCACCGATAAGGGCCTGGTGCTTGTGCCGGAGATGACGATCGCGCCATTGTTCGAGCCAGCTTGATAACAGGGGAGCCCGGTCTCATCGCCGGGCGTCTTTACCGCTTTTAGAAACCCTTCCCGATCATCTCAGCCGCCTTCGAGCCGATCGCCATGGCCGGGGCATTGGTATTGCCCGAAGGGATGAACGGGATGATCGAGCAATCGATGACTCTGAGGCCGTCGATGCCGCGTACGCGAAGCGTCCCGTCAACCACGGACATCGGATCGCTGTCCGGTCCCATGCGCAGGCTGCCGGATGGATGGTAATTGGTCTTGACGGTTTGGCCGGCGAATTTGGCGAGAGCCTCGTCATCCTGCAGGGCCGGGCCGGGGAGGATTTCGTCCGCAATCTTCGATTTGAAGGGTTCCGTTTCCAGCAATTGCCGCGCGACCTTCAGCGAGGCGAGCGTCAGGCGCAGATCGTCTGGGTCGCCGAAGAAGTTGCAGTCGACCAAGGGCTGATCCGCCGGATTAGCCGAGCGTAGCTTGACGCTGCCGCGCGCCTTTGGGCGTAGCAGGCAAGACGTAAAAGTGACGCCGTGGGTCGGTTTGGCGGAAGAGACATCGCGGTCGAGATAGACGATCGGGGCGCAATAGAGCTGGATCGATGGTCGATCGCTGCCATCCGGGTCGTAGAACAGGCAGGATTCGATACCGGTGGTCGTCACCGGGCCGGAGTTGAAGAGCAGATATTGCAGCCCGTTGCGCAACATCGGCCAGCCCTTGTCCTCGCCGAAATAGCCAGACTTCCCCTTCGTCGTGGCGATCAGCGGGACTTCGTGATGATCCTGCAGATTGGCGCCGACGCCGGGGAGATCGAGGGCGACGGTAATGCCGTGCTCTCGCAGATGGTCGGCCGGGCCTATGCCGGACAGCATCATCAGCTTGGCGCTGTTATAGGTGCCCGAGGCGACAAGGATTTCGCGCTCCGCCCGAGCCGTGTGGCTTTCGCCATTAAGGATGTAGGTGACACCTGTCGCGCGGCCGTTTTCGAGGACGATGCGATCGACGCGGGCGTCGGTGATGATATCCAGGCGTGGATCTCCATCGAGCGGATCGAGGAAGGCCTTCTTGGCGTCGGAACGCTCGGTCTTGCCGTTCCATTGGCCGTAGGTGTGCTGCATGATGCCGACGCCGTTTTGTCGGACGCCGTTGAAGTCCGGATTGTAGGCATGGCCGAGCCCTTGAGCTGCCAGCAGGAAATCCTGTGTCGTGTCGCAGGTATATTGTGGCTCCGAGATGCGCAGATTGCCGGAGATGCCGTGGTACTCATTGTTGAAGCGCGTATTGGCTTCAATGCCCTTGAAGTGCGGCAGCATGTCCTCGTAGGACCATTCCCTACCGTTGCCGAGATGGGCGGCCCAGCCGTCGTAATCCTCTCTCTGGCCGCGCATATAGACCATGGCGTTGACGGCGCTGCCGCCGCCGAGGGCCTTGGCGACCGGAACAATGGGGCCGCGACCACCAAGCTGCGGCTGCGAAACCGTATGGTGCATTTCGAGAAAGTCGTCGCGAGCGAGATATTTCATATAGCCGGCGGGAAAGGCCATCAGCTTGGCGGTCTTGCGCGGCCCGCGCTCGATGATCAGCACTGAAAAGCCGAAATCCCGCACCAGCCGCATGGCCGCAACGCACGCCGCCGAGCCACCGCCGGCGATAATGAAATCATACGTCTTCGCCACCAAAACTCCCCCCTTGATCCGGTCTGACGGCGCAAACATCGCCATAATTTTCATTATTGGTCAAACGATTAGGCCGCGTCACTTTGACAGAGCAATGCATCAGCGCAGCCGGTTTCCCTGTCCGTCGAAATAGCGGCGTCTCTCGGGCGCACAGCGCAGATGAAGCGTGTCGCCGCGCTGAATATCCGGACCCTCGCGATACTCGGCGATCAGGCTCTGACCGTCCTCCGTCTGGCAATAAAGATAGCGGGTGCCCCCGAGATATTCGTCGAAATCGACCTTTACCCGAACCGCATCATTGCCGTCCGATACGACAACCAGATGCTCCGGACGCATGCCCAGCATCAGTTTTTCGCCAGCTGCGAGATTGGCCTGCCCTATATCGGCCTTGACGGAGCCGCCCGGGATTTTGACAAGGCCATCGGAGCCCCATTCAGCCTCGATCATGTTCATCCGCGGCGAACCGATGAAGCCGGCAACGAAGATGTTGGCGGGGTCTTCATAGATCTCGCGCGGGTTGCCGACCTGCTCGATCTTGCCGTCCTTGAGCACGACGATCTTGTCGGCAAGCGTCATCGCCTCTGTCTGATCGTGCGTCACATAGATCATCGTGTTGCCGAGCTCGCGGTGCAGTCGGGCAATTTCGATACGCATGGAAACGCGCAGCTCCGCGTCGAGGTTGGACAGCGGCTCGTCGAACAGGAAGACGTCCGGCTTGCGCACGATCGCCCGGCCGATGGCGACGCGTTGGCGCTGGCCACCGGAAAGCTGGCCCGGCCGCCGATCCAGCAGATGGTCGATCTTGAGGATCGCGGAGGCCGCCTTGACGCGCGTCTCGATCTCGGCGGTCTCGGTTCGGGCCATCTTCAGCCCGAAACCGAGATTGTCACGCACACTCATATGCGGATAGAGCGCATAGGACTGGAAGACCATGGCGATGCCGCGCTCGGAGGGGTCGAGATCGGTCACATCCCGACCCTTGATGGCGATCTCGCCATCCGTCACTTCTTCCAACCCGGCGATCATCCTGAGCAAGGTCGACTTGCCGCAGCCCGAGGGACCGACAAAGACGACGAATTGCCCCTCCTCGACCTCGAGATCGATGCCGTGAATAACCTCCAGTCCGCCGTAACTCTTGCGGACTCCGGTCAGCCTCATGCTGTTTTTCGCCATGTCAGGCTCCGCGCTGCAACTGGTCGGCACGGATCCAGACCAGCATCTCGCCCGGTTGGCGGTTGTCCCAGAGATGATAGGGAACGAAACGCGCTGTCGCGGCACGGCTTTGTGGCGGTGCTGTCCGATAGAGGTCAGATCCCCAGTCCACATCGTCGCGCTTTACCGGAATGTCGAGCGCAATAGCGCCTTCCAGCGCAGCAATCTCCGCTGTCTGCGCAGCCGCCGGATCGCCGGCAAGCGAGATGCCATTGAGGTCCGCGCCGTTATCGGTGGTCTCGACGCAATAGACCAGTGGTCCGCGCATCAGTGCCGCGCGGCCGGCATCCTGGCGCACCTTGGGATTGGCAAACAGGGTGCGCGGGATCAGCGGAATGTTGAGGTCGACCCTGTCGCCAGCCTGCCAGTCGCGCTCGATGCGTGCATAACCGTCGATGGTGACGGCGGAGAGGTCGATGGATGCTCCATTGACGGCAAGCGTCGCGCCATCAGCCCATTCTGGTATGCGCAGCGACAGAGCGAAGCGGGCGTTGCGGTCGGGCTTGACCTCGAAACGGATAGCGCCGTCCCAAGGGTACCGCGTCTCCTGAGCGAGCTCGACCGTCACGCCGCTTGCAAGCGGAACGCGGGCTTTGCTTTCGCCGTAGAGATGCACGGCAATTTCATTGTCGGCCGCAGCATACATGTAGGAGCCGATCGAAGCGAGCAGGCGGGCGATGTTCGGCGGGCAGCAGGGGCAATGATGCCAAGTCCAGCGATGATGCTTGCCGCCGCTTTCCAGCGGGTTTTCGTAGAAGAACGTTTTGCCGTCGAGCGACAACCCGGCCATGGCGCCGTTATAAAGCGCCTGCTCCATGATGTCGGCATAACGCCGGTTCGGGCCACGGCCGAGCATGCGGTTCGCCCAGAAGACCAGGCCGACGGAGGCGCAGGTCTCGGCATAGGCGCTTTCGTTCGGCAGGTCGTAATAGTCAGTGAACCCTTCGTTGGAAGCCGCTGGCCCGATGCCGCCGGTGACATACATCTGCTTGGTGGTCAGGTCGTCCCACAGTGTTTCCAGCGCCGAGGTCAGGCTGTCGTCGTTATATTCGGTCGCGATATCGGCCATGCCGGAATAGAGATACATGGCACGCACCGCATGTCCCACAACCTTGGTCTGCTCACGCACCGGCTGATGCGCCTGATTGTATTCATAGGTCTTCTGCACGAATTTCGACGGGTCGCGGCCATCGCGCAGCGCCTCGTCGGTGAAGAAATGCGGCTCTTGCCCGCGCTCGTCGACGAAGTATTTGGCAAGATCGAGATATTTCTTCTCGCCCGTCACACGGGCAAGCTTGACCAGCGCCAGCTCCACTTCCTCATGGCCGCAATAGCCCGGCAGTTGGCCCTCGCCATGGCCGAAAACCGTGATCATGTAATCGGCGAAGCGGCTCATGATGTCGAGCAGCTTGCGCTTTCCCGTTGCCTGATAATAGGCGACGGCAGCCTCGATCAGATGGCCGGCGCAGTAAAGCTCATGATGGTCGCGAAGATTGGTCCAGCGACGGCCGGGCTGGACGCGCTGGAACCAGGCGTTCAGATAGCCGTCCTTGTCCTGCATTTTGCCATACATATCGATGATGGCATCGGCGCGGGCCTCAAGCTCTGGGTTGGGCTGGCGATAGAGCGAATAGGCGATGGTCTCGATCGATTTGCCAAGGTCGCTGTCCCAGAACATCTGCGTCGAGCCCGACCAGGTCTGGAGCGGAATGACGATGCCGGGGCTTGGCTGCTCGACATCGATCGCCTGGATCATGCCGGCCTCGACACAGCGGTCGAGCAGGGTGGCAGCCGTCGTATTGCAGATCGCGTCCTGACGGGCGCCGAAAAGGCCGTGTAGTTCGACATTCGGAACGGGCAGCGGACGGAATTGGCGATTTTGCTTGTTTGACATAGCGTTAATCCGTTTCGTTAGAGTATTTATTTCACCGCGCCGGCCATCAGGCCGCGCATGTAGTAGCGTTGCAGAAGCAGGAAGACGATGACGCAGGGAATGGTCATGACGGCGATACCGGCCTGGACCGCGCCCCAATTGACGGCGCCGAGCCGCCCGGTCCGGACGGCGATCATCAGCACCGGTAGGGTGAATTTCTCACTGCTGGAAAGCAGGATCAGCGCCGCCAGGAATTCGTTCCAGGCGTTGAGAAAGGCGAAGATCGCAACGGTCGCCACGCCCGGCAGCACCAGAGGTAGCAGCACACGGAAGAGCAGCTTCAGGTCCCGCGCCCCGTCGATGCGCGCGGCCTCTTCGATTTCCTTCGGCACGGCATCGAAGGCGTTGCGCATCATGAAGACCGAGAAGGGCAGCTGAAGGGTGACATAGACGAGCGTCAGCCCGATGAGCGAATTGTTGAGCCCGAGCTTCGCCAGCATGATGAAAAGCGGCGTCAGGATCGACTGGAAGGGGATCATCAGTGTCGCGATGATCAGGACGAAGAAGACGTTCTTGAACGGAAACTGGTAGCGCGAGAAGCCGTAGCCAGCGAGCAGGCTGACTGTGACGGTGAGGACGACCGTCGCCACCGAGACGAAGAGCGAGTTCAGCGTGTGCTGCAGGACGCCAGCGCCGAAGCCATCGAGGGAACGATAGGCGTCGAGGCTGAAGCCGGTTGTCGGCCAGGGCGGCAATGGCGGCAGGCTTGCCTCCGTGCCGTGCCGAAATGACGAGAGCAGGGCGATTGCAAAAGGCGCGAAGAAGAAGATGACGATGATGACGCCGACGCCGTGATAGCCGATGCCATCTAATAGTTTCCGTCGTGCGCGGCGCTCTTTTGCGGGTGTGACGTTTGCGATGGTCATGGACGGTCCTCCCCGACGCGCAGCAGCCAGAGCTGGACGATGCTGATCAGTACGAGAATGACGAGGAGAACGATCGACAGCGCCGCGCCATAGCCGAGATTGAAGGACACGAAGGACTGGTTGAAGATATAATAGACCACCGAGATCATCCGGTTCTGCGGTCCGCCGCTGGTCATGATGTAGAACTGGTCGAAGGCGAGCACCGAGCCGGTGACCGAGATGATCAGGGCAAGCGCAATGGTCTTGCGCATCAGCGGCAGGGTCAGAAAGCGAAAGCGCTGCCAGCGCCTGGCGCCATCGATCCGAGCCGCTTCCGTCAATTCGGATGGGATGGCCTGCAGGCCGGTCAGCAGGATGATCATGGTGAAGCCGGCGATCTTCCAGACCACCATGACGACGATGGTGGCAAAGGCCATGTCGAAATCGGCAAGCAGGTTCGGCTTCTTGTCGACGAGGCCGAGCGCCTGCGCCACTGGTGAGAAAAAGCCGCTATCGACATTGGCAAGCCATACCCAGAGCAACGAAGCGGTCGCCAGACCGACGACGACGGGCAGGAAAATGATGGTGCGATAGAAGCCGACGAAAGGCCGCTGCTTTTCGACGTAGAGTGCCAGGGGAAAGGCGACAGCGAAGATCGCGATGGTGACGATCACCGTGTAATAGGCGGTGAAACGCAAGGCCGCCATGAAGCGGATATCCGATAGCATCCTCGTGTAGTTGCTGAAGCCGATCCAGCGCGGATTGCCCAGCAGCGGCCAGTTGTGCAGGCTCATCCAGCCGGTGAAGAGAACGGGTACGACGAAGAAGACGATCACGAGCGCCATGGCCGGCGCGATGTAAAGAAATCCGTGCCAGTTGGCACTTCGCCGCCGTGTGCGCCGCCGCACTGCTCCAATAGCTCCAGGGCTCGCCATGGAATGCTCCTGATGTTCCGATGGGAAGGACCGGGAGACTTTAAGCCTCCCGGTTGGTCGAGCGATTTTTGTTACTGGGCGTTGTCGATGATCGACTGCATTTCCGACTGCGCATTGGAGAAGGCAGTGTCGACATCGTTGCCGAAGATCGCGGCATTGGTGAAGCCGGCCCATGGCCCGTTGGCGCTGTTGATCAGATCGTTGAACTGCAGCGTATAGGGCGTCTTGGCAACGGAGATGGCTTTCAGGCCAACCTGCATGCGCGGATCGAGGCCCTGAAGCACCTGATCGGCAATATCGCCGCGCGTCGGCAAGCTGCCATATTTCGCCATGATCTTCTGACCTTCCAGCGAATAGGTGTATTCGAGGAATTTCTTCACCGCATCGAGCTTTTTCGTGCCCTTGGAGATGACGAAATTATCGCCGCCGGCAAAGGAGGACGGGTTACCGTCGACGCCGGGGATCAGGGTCACGCCGAAATGGATATCCGGATATTGCGTGATCAGCGTGCCGATCGAGAAAGCACCGATGGTTTGCTGGCCGATCCTGCCGTTGCTGATGCTGAGGAAGTTGGCGCCGGTATCGCTGGCGGCACCTGCGGGAACCAGATCCTTCTTGACCATGCTGCGGTAGATATCGACCGCCTTGCGCATCTGCGGCGTATCCAGCGTCGCCTTCTTGCCATCAGCCGAGAGAATATCGGCGCCGGCGCCCCAGACGAGCGGTGTAAAGGTGAAGATCATGCAGCCGCCACAGCCACCGCCGGAGAAGTAGAAGCCGTAGGTGTCACCGCCGAGCGCGCGGATCTTTTCGGCATTCTTCTCGATTTCGTCCCAGGTCGTCGGCGCCTTGTCCGGGTCGAGGCCGGCCTTCTTGTAGAGATCCTTGTTCCAGGCAAAGACCGAGGTCTCGACGGAAAGAGGCAGGCCGTAAACATGGCCGTCATAGGTGCCGAGCTTCACATGCGATGGTGAGAGCGAGTTGAAATAGGGCAGGGCCTTCGCCCAGTCCGTCAGGTCTTCGAGCTGGCCCGCCGCGGCAAAGGCCGGGGTGTAGATCAGGTCCATCGACAGCGCGTCCGGGGCCTGGCCGCCGGCGATCGCGGTCGCATATTTCTGCACGAGCTCGGAGAAGGGCACCTCGGTGAGGGTGACTTTGTCGTCATGGCCGGCATTATACGCCTCGACGACCTTCTTGAAGGAATCGCCGATGCCGGACCGCACCCACATCGAGATATTTTCGGCGGCAGACACACTTGTCATCAAGCATAAGGATACGAGGCCTGTCGCGGCCAGAAGTCGCTTCATCATGTTTCTCTCCTCCCATGGGCGTTTCTCCCGCCCTTTTCCTCAACCAGTCAATTCTCGAGGTTTGCCCTCACGACTGCCGCACGATCAGCTCGCACGGCAATGTCCTGATCCCCGGTTCAACGGCGCGTCCCTCCGCCAGCGCCAGAACCGTCAGCCCGGCTTCCCGCCCGAGCGCCTTGAGATTCATATCCACCGTCGTCAACGGCGGCCGGGTTTGGGCGGCGACAATCTCCCAATTGTCGAAACCGACCACGGACACATCCTCCGGTACCCGTACGCCACGCTCGCGCAACGCATCCACGACCGCCCGCGCGATCTGGTCGTTGCCGCAGAAGATGCCGTCCGGCTTTGGTCCGGACGCGCTCCACAGTCTGGCAATGGCCTCGTGCCCCCAGGCTTCGGACCATTCGCCATACATCACCGGCAAGGTATCGCCGGCGAGATCGCAATAGGCCTTGGCGCGCTCGCGCACCGAGACGAAACTGTCCGGCCCGGTGATATGGGCGATCCGTTTGCGGCCGAGGCCTATCAGCCGTTCGACGGCGAGCGTCGCCCCCTGAAAATCGTCAGCGCAAAAGGTGACGCTGTCTGGCGTCCCCTCCGTGAAGGCGTAGACGACCGGCACCGGCAGGTTGGACAGATCCACCGGCAGCCGGCGATCGATCCTCTTTCCCGAGGCGATGATGCCATCGACGTGTTTGTCGAGCATGGCGTCCACATGAACCTTTCCGAGCGCAGGATCGTCTTCGATCGTGCAGAGAAACACCGAGACACCGTGATCCACGAGCGCTTCCGTAATGCCGGCCATCACCGGGAGGGTGAATCGTCCATAGGTATCGTTGGTCAGAAGACCGATGGTGAAGCTGCGGTTGCTGAGCAGACCCTTGGCCAAGGCATTCGGCCGAAAGCCGATCTCGGTGGCGACCCGCTTGACCCGCTCACGCGTCTCGTCGCCCATTCGGCCGGTATTGTTCAATGCCTTCGATGCCGTCGAAATGCTCACACCCGCGGCGGCGGCAACATCGTGAATCGTCGTCCGCCCGCTTCTGCCACGCTGATTTTCCAGATGTCCGCTCCCGAATTATTTGTAGTGAGAAAAGCTTTTCTCATGTCGAGAGTCAAGATGAGAAAAGCTTTTCTCAAGATTTTTTGATTGTGCGGTGCAATCACGGTTGAGCCTCGGCCGCCATGGAGCCGAAAGCTCCATGGCGGCCGATCGCAATGCATCAAACAGAAAAGGTTCACTCAGGCAGACTTGAGCCTGCTGCTGCTTTGGGGGATTGTGGTGGAAGATGGCAGCAGGCCCCAGGTTCGCAGCGCATCTATTGCGCTTCCAACGCCTTGCTCCGCCCTCAGTTCCTCGCCGAGCTTTCTCGCCGCCGCCCGCATCTGTGGCGCGTCGGCGCCCAAAATTGCCGAAGCGAGCGAAGTGGCGATCAATTTTTCTCTCGGCAACGCTCTGGGAGCGACACCCAGATGTTCGAGCCTTGCAGCCCAGAAGGGCTGATCGCCAAAAACAGGCGTGACGACCGAGGGAATGCCGGCTCTGGTGGCGGCGGCTGTTGTTCCCGCGCCGCCATGATGCACGGCCAGGGCCATGCGCGGCAGGAGCCAGTCATGCGGCGCGCGCTCGAGGGCGAAAATCGTGCTGGCATCGAAGTCCGTCTTTTCGCTTAGACCTCCCCATCCTGTCGCCAGGACGGCGCGCTTGCCGGTCATCTTGACCGCACCGAGTATCGTATCGGTAAATCCCGCCGCATCATGATGCATCATGCTGCCGAAGCCGACGTAAATGGGTGGCGGACCACTCTCCAGAAACTGCATCAGAGCTTCGGACGGCTGCCATGTGTCCCTGCTTTCCAGATACCATGGCCCAGTCACGCGGGTTTGCTCAGGCCAGCTTGCGGAAGGTTCGATCAGTGTCGGGCTGAAGCCGAAAAGGCGCGGATGGTTGAGAAACTGCGCCTGAAAAGGCGCAAAGCGCGGATAGGGCGGTAACCCCAGAGCAGGCCTGACGATCTCGTTATAGGCGGGCTTCAGGGTCTTCCAGACCAGAAGACGGGCCGCATGGCCGAGCGCCTTGTTGGCAAAACTCGGAAGGCGGTACATCCATTGCGGCAGGGGCAATGGCGGAGATGTGTGAGACGGCAGCGTCGGCATCAACTGGCTTTCCACGACCGGCACCCCAAGGCGCTCCCCGAGCGATGCGGTCAGATAATAAACCATGCCGTTGCCGATCAGCAGATCAGCCCCTTGCGCGGCCGCGCGACCCTGTTCAGCCCAGTCGACGGCCATAGCCAGCAATCTGCGGCGGGCTTCCGCCATGATCGCGAACGAGGCAAGTCCGCGCTCCATCGTTCTCTGGTCGCTTCGCATCCAGGCGAGAAAATCACCGTTCAGGCAAGCATATTCTATGTCGTTTTCCCTTACCAGATCGGCGCAACTCGGGTCGGTGGCAATGCGGACCTGATGGCCCGCCTGCTGCAACCCCAAGGCAAGGGCAACCAGGGGACGGACATCGCCTTCCGTCCCAATGGTGAAAATGGCAATTCTCATGAGCTTGCGATCCTCTATGCCGTCATGGCATTTTCGGAATAGTCGGGTGCCCGCAAAACCAGGAATTCGCGAAGCACCTCTGCCTGAACGACAGCACCAATTTCCGCCGCCGGGGCGGCATCGAGCATCTCCTCGTGATGGCAATTGAGATGACGGCGATAAACCCGCCCGCCGACATGCGGGAGCCACGCTTCGGCGCGATAATTCATCACGTCATCGATGGCTTTTCCCTTGCCGCGATTGGCTGAGAAGAAATGCATGTCCAGATCGGTAAATCCCGGCTTGAATTTTCGGGCAAGACCGAGGTGATGGATGATGATCGCGCGCGCCTTTTCCAGAATGTCGGGTTCATATGTCTGGATTTCATGGATCAGCGGATGATTGCCCCTATCATACTGGGCAATCAGATAGTCATACAGGATGGAGAAGGCGGGCCGGCTGGGATCGAGTGCGCCTATATCGACATCGACGCCGAGGAAGCCGAGTGCCGCCTGAACCAGAATGACGTCATCCGATGACGCATCACGGACCTTCTGGAGATAGGGATAGGAATCCAGCAGGCCGAGGAAGGCCACCGTCTCATCCTCCTCCCGCAATTGTCTGGCCATCTCGTGAGCGACGAGGCCGCCAAAGGACCATCCCAGGATATGGTAGGGACCATTGGGCTGTATCTTGCGTATGCGGTCGACATAGCGCTCGGCCATTTCCTCGACGGAATTCGGCAAGGCGGAAGGGCCGCTCAAGCCTTCCGATTGCAGAGCGTAGATCGGCATGTCCTGTGCGATATGCTCGGCAAGCGAATGAAAGGCCCAGCTCATGCCGAGAACCGGATGGATGCAGAACAGTGGCGCCGAATTCCCGTTTTTACGGATGGGCAGCACCGGATCGAGATACTCGTTCTTCGCAGTGGGATTGCCGATCAGCACGGCGAGGCTGGCAATTGTCGGCAATTCAAAAATCGCACCCAGCGGAATGGCCGTGTTGATTTTCGAGCGTACGGCGGCGATCATTCTGGCGGCGGCGAGTGAATCGCCGCCGAGCTTGAAGAAGCTGTCGTGGACGCCGACCTCATTGAGTCCGAGCGTTTCGCACCATATGCCGGCGATCATCTTTTCCGCCTCGGTGCGAGGCGCAACAAAGCCTTCCTGGATCTGCCATTGGGGCGCCGGCAGCGCATGCCGATCAATCTTGCCGTTCACGTTGAGCGGTATGGCATCCAGCATCACAAAGGCAGAGGGAATCATATGGCTCTGCAGGCTGTGGGCCAGTCTGGCGGAGAGATCGGTTTCGCCAACCGCATCGCCATGCGCTGAGACCAGATAGGCGACAAGCCGTTTGCCCTGGCCGGGATCCTCGCGAAGAATGACAACCGCCTGACGGATTTCAGGCTGCGAAACCAGAGCAGCCTCGATCTCGCCGGGCTCGACGCGGAAGCCGCGGATCTTGATCTGATGGTCGTTCCGGCCGAGATATTCCATCACGCCGTCACCGCGCCAGCAGGCCATATCGCCGGTGCGATACATGCGGCTGCCATCGCCCGCGAACGGGTCGGGCAGAAAACGTTCCTGCGTCAGATCGGGCCGGTTAAGGTAGCCTTTCGCGACCCCCGCGCCGCCAATGTAAAGCTCTCCGGCGAAACCGGGCGGCAGGGGTGCGCCGTTGCGGTCCAGAACGTAAAGCCTGGTGTTCCAGATTGGGCGACCGATCGGGGGCATGTCGAGATCCTTGCCCTTCAGCGGCATCGCGGTGGACCAAATCGTGGTCTCCGTCGGGCCATAGACGTTCAGCACCGCATGATCGAACCTTGCCATCTTATGGGCAAGATCAGCCGGAAGTGCTTCCCCACCAACCACCGGGCGCAGGCCGCGCACGCCATTGCCGTGATCATCGAGCAAGGCGCGCCACAGCGATGGCGTCGCCTGCATGATGGTGGCCTTCGACTGCTTGAGAAGCTGTGCAAGAGCCGCCGGATCCCGCACGGTTTCGCGAGGGGCGATGATGGTGCGTGCGCCCGCCAGGAGGGGCAGATAAAGCTCAAGTGCCGCAATATCGAAGGCGATGGTGGTGACGGCCAGAAGACGATCCTCTGCCTTCATCTTCAAAAGGTCCTGCATGGCAAACAGGAAGTTCGTCAGCGCGCGATGCGGGATCTCCACGCCCTTCGGCCGTCCGGTAGAACCGGAGGTGAAAATGACATAGGCCCTGTCGTCGGGGGAAGGCGTGCCGGTCACCAGATGCGGCGAGCAATCCTCCGGATGATCGAGGAGCACCGTCGGGATGCCCTCAACCGGAAGCTTCGATGCAGCTTCGCCCGTGGTGATGATCGCGCTCGGCTTGGCATCCTCGAGAATGATGCCGATACGGCTTGGCGGATCGGAAGGATCGAGCGGCAGATAGGCGGCACCTGCCTTGAGTACGGCGAGCAGACCGACGAGCATCTGCTCCGAGCGAGGAACCGCCACAGCCACCAGATCGCCACGCAAGACACCGCGCTTGCTCAGAAGTCCGGCCCAGTTGTCCGACGCAGCATCCAGCTCGGCATAGGTCAACTGTTTGTCCCCGAAGGCAACGGCAATGGCATCGGGATTGTTGGCCGCCTGCTGGCGGAAAAGTTCCGGCCATGTGAGATCGGGGACCGCACGGGCCGTATCGTTCCACTCCACCAGGACCTTTTGCCTCTCGTCATCCGAGAGCAGGCTGAAGGAGCTCAATTTCTGCCCGGGCTCCGTCAGCAGCGTATTCATCATCTGCGTGAAGCGCGCCTCGTGCGATTGGAGTTCCTCCATGCTGTAGAGACCGGGATTGGCATCGAAGTCGACGCGAATCTCGCTGCCGTCGCCGCGATCATAGGCAAAGATCGTCATGTCGTTCATCGAACCGTTGGATAAGTTGTGAACGGTTGTCGGATGGCCGGCGAAGCGAAGATCGTAGTCGAACGGCTCGATATTGACGCCGAGCCAGGCGATCTGTTCGTCGTGGCGCAGAAGACCGAAATCTCGGCGCATGTCTTCATAGCGATAGCGCTGGTAGCGCAGCGCCCGCATCATCTGCTGCGACACCTGCTTGACGAGTTCTTGCAGCGTCAGGTCGGGCGAGAGCTTGAAACGCAGCGGAACGGCATTGGCCATCATGCAGGGGATGCGACGCATGGCCGGGTTGATGCGCGCGGTCAGCATCGTCAGTATGACCAGATCTTCGCAGTCGGTCGCCCGGGCGTAGTAGGCTGCGACGAGTGCAATCAGCATCTGCGGAACGGAAGCACCCAGCTCTTTTGCAACCTTGCCGAGGGTATGGGCATTTTCGGCGGTCAGATAGGTGCTGTGGCGGAGCATGCCGCCTGTCTGCGTCGAACGCCGTTTGGCCAGCGTCGGGGGCGGAGGGGTTTGCTGGAGCTGATCTGTCCAATAGGCGCGGTCTCGTTCGAAATGCTGTGAGGTGCGGTAGGCCCGATCGGCTTCCAGCATCTCTTCCAGCGTGCCGTAATCGACCGGTGCGGGCTCCCGCCCTTCTTCCAGCGCCGTATAGATTTCCGCGACGCGCCGCGATGACAACCCGGCCGTGAAGCCATCAAAGGCGATGTGATGCGACCGCTGGAACCATAGCCAGTGATCGTCGGCAAGCTTGATGAGCGCGCTGTCCCACAACCTGTCATGCGCAAGATCAAGGGGAGCCAATACTTCCGCTGCCATCCAGGCTTCCGCTGTCTTTCGCGGTTCCTCGGTGGTGGAAAAATCGATCACGCTGAATTCGCCCTCGAATTCCTCCAGCACGATCTGGTGAGGCTGACCTTCGATCTCGTGAATACGAAGCCGGGTGGCGTCGATCTCTTCCGTCAATTGACGTAGCGCCCGCCGAAAATTCTCCGGATTAACCGGCCCGTGGATTTCGACTGATTCCGCAAGATTGAAGATAAGGCCGGCCGCCCCAACCTTCTCGCCGATCCACATGCCGGCTTGCGCCGGAGAAATCGGGAGACGTCTCTCCTTCCTAGTCATTCTTAAATCCTTAAATCCATATCTCTTTTGAAAACCCTGCAGTAGAGAACGGCGGCGGATGCAGAACGGGTTTTTGGGTTGCTGCTTCAGACCGCTTAAATGCCGAACGGCCCGTTGATCGGACAGTCTTCTCCCATGGCGCAGTCGCCATATTGCCGGATTACGGTCCGGTCTTTGCTCAACGCACTAGTCACCTTGAAACCTTTCAGCGTGGAGTAGATCGTCTTCATCGACGGGCAGCCCACAGCGGGTCCGATCGCCCGCTTGAGCTTGCCATGATCCTCCTCGACTGCCTCGCCGAGGAGTGTCGTCTGCCGGTATCGATGGTCAGTGGCTTTCCGCAATCCTTCGGCCCGGCAAGGGCCTTGCCCGGCTTGAAATCGCGCATCAAAAGCTCCGCGGTCGATAATGGTGATCAAAGTCAGCAAGCGACGAATTTTGCAGCAGGGTCCGATCGAGCAACGCAAACAAGGTGAGCTGTGCTCCCCTTTTTGCCGGCACCGTCAGTGCGCGGAAATTGCTGTGATTGTCCGACGACATGACCCTTTCCTCTCCGACTAGGCCCAATACTTCGACGCTCCGCGCATGATGCAAGAGATCTCCGTATGCTACCAGTAGCTAAAGAAAGTTTGACCTAAATTACTGTTTTAGATCATATAATTTTCTATTTTTGCTGCGGCGCAATGTGATTTTGTGCAAAATCTTGCATAGCGAATATGAGGGGATTGCAGTATCCTGCACTAATGAAGCATTTGCCGTTAAAAGCCAAAATCGCCGCGCCGATCGCAATCCTGCTGCTGATGGCAGGACTATGGGGATTGGCGACGTTCTGGATGGAGAAGGACGCGCTTGCGCGGCTAGGGGCGAGTGCAGAGCTTGTTGCCCGTCAGCAAACCCGGTTCATGGATAGCGAACTCGCCAAATATCGGCTGCTTCCCGTGGCGCTCGGGGAGTACAGCGACCTGGAAGATGCGTTGGCCAGCGGATCGCCTGCGGTAGCCTCGCGTCTTAACGAAAAGCTTGCATTCCTGGCCTCGCAGACCGGTGCGCCCGTCATTTACATCATCGACGGCAATGGGCGGGTCATTTCCGCCTCGAACGCCGATACCCCGGAGAGCTTCGTCGGCCGTAACTACGGGTTTCGTCCCTATTTTACCGATGCGTTGTCCAGCGGCTCCGCAGAATATTATGCCGTCGGCGATCTCAGCGGGCGCCCGGGTTTGTTTCTTTCGCGGCGGGTCGGCAACGCAAAGGGCGTACTCGGGGTGGTGGTCGTCAAGTATGAGTTTCAGGCACTGCTGCATGTCTGGGCCGAGGATCCGGGTCAGACCTTCGTGATAGATCCGCGCGGCATTGTCCTTGCCTCGACCGATCCGGGAGAGGAGCTGCGGACATTCCGGCCGATTTCTGCCGTGGATCGTGCGCAGATTGCCAAAAGCGGTCAGTTCAGCAACGTGCCGCTGGAGCCTAGCCGCCACAGCTTCGAAGCGGACGGCATGATGCGTGACCCATCAGGCGCCTTGTTGATGCCGGTTGACGAGCCGATCGCCGAGACAAAACTGAGGCTGATCCATGTGGTGAAGGCCGCGCCAGCGTTGCGCGGCGCGCGCGATCTTGCTTGGCTGACCTCCATTGCCGCGACCATTGTTCTGGTTGCCATCGCCGTCACGATCTACTGGCGCATGACGCGCGCGGCGCGGATCGCCGCGGACCGGGCGGCGCTTGAAGCCGCCGTCACCACGCGCACAGCCGAACTGAGCTCGGAGATGGCGGAACGCGAACGCGCGGACCGCCGCTTTCGCGAAGCGCGGGAAGAGCTCGCACAGGCAAACCGGCTGGCCTCTCTTGGTTCGATCACTGCCGGCCTGATCCATGAGATCAATCAGCCGGTGGCCACCATCCGTACGCTCGCCGAAAACGCGCAGCATCATCTAGCAAACGCCCGCATGGATCGTGTTGCCGCCAATCTGGCCACAACGGTTGAACTGACGGCCAGGATCGGCGCGATCACGCAGGAAATGCGGCGTTTCGCGCGACGCGGGAAGGGAGAGACCGGCCGGGTGCCCCTCGATGGGATGATAGAGGGCGCGTTGCTTCTGATCGGCGATCGCTTCCGCAATGCGCAGGTGCGGCTTGATCTGCCGGAGCCCGGCCAGCCGGACGTGCTTGCCAATAGGGTTCAGCTGGAGCAGGTGCTCGTCAACCTGCTGCAGAATGCACTGGACGCAGTGGCGGGCCGTCCCGATCCACGCGTTGTCCTGAGCATTGACGGAGATGAGACGTCGGCCATGCTCGTCGTTGCCGACAACGGCCCCGGTATCGATCCCGAGTTGGGTGAAAAGATCTTCAGCCCGTTCGTGACCAGCAAACCCGACGGTTTGGGTCTTGGGCTCGGCATCGCGCGCGACATCGTTGCCGAACTGGGCGGCACGCTGAAAATCATGCCGTCGTCCCTCGGGGGCGCGGCTTTTGTTGTCAAGGTAAGACGAGCATGACACAGGTCGAAACGTTACGCGTAATGCTTGTCGATGACGATGATGCTTTTCGTGTCGCGCTGGCGGATTCGTTTGCAATCGCCGGGCTGGATATCGAAACTTATAGTGACGGGCACTCCGCGTTGGCGAGCCTGAACGCCGACTTTCCGGGCGTCCTCGTCACCGATATCCGCATGCCTCGCGTGGATGGGCATGGCGTGCTGGATGCCGCTCTGGCCCGCGATCCGGAACTCCCTGTGATCCTGATGACGGGTCATGGCGATATCGCCATGGCAGTGGCTGCACTGAAGCAGGGCGCGTTCGATTTCATCGCAAAGCCATTTGCCACCGATCACATGATCGCCAGCGTGCGCCGCGCGCTCGAGATGCGGCGCCTGGTCCTGGAAAATCGTCGCCTGCGCCTGGCCGCCGCCGAGGCCGAAGAGAGCTTGCCGCTGCTCGGCGAGACACCCGTCATGGTTCGGCTGCGCGAGACCATCCGCCAGCTGGCGAGCGTCAACGTCGACGTGCTGATCGAAGGCGAGACCGGCACCGGCAAGGAGCTCGTCGCGCAGCTGCTGCATCGTTGGAGCGCACGTCGCGCCCGGCGCTTCGTGGCAGTGGACTGCGCGGCTCTGCCTGACGCCATCGCCGACGAGGCGCTGTTCGGCAATCGGCTCCAGCGCGGGCGGATCGCCGATGCGGACCGCGGCACGCTTTTCCTGGACGAGATCGACAGCATGTCGTCCGCATTGCAGGGGAAACTGTTGCGGGTGGTCGAAGAGCGCGAATTGCCCTCGGTTTCGGGTGAGCCCCGCGCCGTCGATTTGCGGATCATTGCTGCCGCCAAGGATCATCTTGCCGGCGCCGTCGCCAACGGGCGCTTTCGTTCAGACCTTCTCTATCGGCTCGAGACGGTGCGGTTGCGAATTCCGCCCTTGCGCGAACGGCGGGCGGATGTCGGGCTGCTCTTTGCCTACTTCATCGGCGAGGCCGCCAAGCAATTCGGGCGGCCGCGCCCGGTCATCAACGCCGCGATCGAAGCGCGGCTGATCTCGGACAACTGGACCGGCAACGTTCGCGAGTTGCGAAACTTCGCGACGCAGACCGTGCTCGGTCTCGGGCTTGCCAACGACGACGATGGCGACCGGCTTTCGCTATCCGAGCAGATGGATCGTTTCGAGATCGGTATCATTCAGGCGGCGCTCAACCGCGCTCAGGGGGATGTGGGCCAGGCCGCCGAAGCCCTCAAGCTGCCGCGGCGAAGCCTTTACGCCCGGCTGCAGCGCCATGGCATCGACGGGGCGGCCTTCAGGAGCCGTGGCTGACATGGCGGGTGACAGGACAACATCGTCCGCACTTCAGCTCTTGACCGAGCCGGCCGTCATGCCGGCCAGGAAGTAGCGCTGGGCGACCAGGTAAAGCACCAGAAGCGGAAGAGATCCAAGCACGCTCATCGCCATCATCTCGTTCCATTCGAAGGCATGCTGGCCCATCAGAAGCTGGATTCCGATCGGGACGGTTCGAAGATTCATGGACTTCGTCAGCGTCAGGGCGAAGAGGAATTCGTTCCAGGCGAGCAGAAAGGTGTAGACGGCCGTGGCGACGATGCCGGGGATGGAAATGGGAACGATCACCCGCCAGAGGGCCGTCCAGCTCGAGCCACCGTCCACCAGCACGGCTTCGTCCAGTTCCTTCGGCAGAGTGTTGAGGTAGCCGGTCATCAACAGGATGGCATAGGGCAGGGTGAAGACCATGTAGGTCAGGATCAGCGCCAGGTAGGTGTCGAAGATCCTGAAGGCCACCACCATTCCGAAATAGGGAATGAGAAGGGTGATCGGCGGAACGGTCTGAGTGCTGATGATGAAGACATTCAGCGTATTCTTGAACCGGAACGAATAGCGGCTGAAGCCATAGGCGGCCAAAATGGCGATGAAGAGCGTCAGAAGGGTGACAACGCCGGCGACGAAGTAGCTGTTGATGAAAAGCCGCACCTTCACCGGGTCGTTGAAGATCGTTAGATAAGCCTCGATCGTGAAATTTTCCGGCAGCAACCTCGGTGGAAGGGCGAAGATTTCGGTGTTCGATTTCAGCGAACTGAAGAACATCCACACGATTGGAAAGGTGGCGAAGACCAGGCCGGCTGCCAGTCCGATATACGTCAGGATAGTCGGCAAGACCGAGTTTTTGAAGGAACGCTTTGCCATGGCCTTCACCTCTGCCGCTGATGCTTGATGTAGAAATAAGTGACGCTCATCGACATGATGAGAATGATGACCGCGCTCGCCGAAGCCAGCGAAAATTCATATTGGGAGAAGGCGAGCTTGTAGGTGAAGGTGCTCAGAACCTCGGTCGAATAGATCGGGCCGCCACCGGTTGTCATCCATACCAGCGGGAAGACCTGCATCGTCCAGATGAAATCGAGCAGCGCGATACTGATGATGATCGGCATTAGCTGCGGGATGGTGATGTGCCAGAATTTTTCAAAGCTGTTGGCGCCGTCGATACCCGCCGCTTCATAGAGTTCTTTTGGAATGCCCTGAAGACCGGCGAGAAGGCTGACCATATAGAGCGGATAACCGGCCCATATGTTCGCAAATGTCAGGGCGTGGAGTGCGGTGCTGGTCGAGGAAAACCACTCCACCTTGAAGTTCACGATATGGAGCGCCATCAGGATGCTGTTGACGACGCCGTTCGGGTCCAGCAGCAGGCGCCAGATGATGGCGATGATGACGGCGGTGAACAGCCACGGCAAAATATAGAGAACCCGCAGAATACTGCGGATGAGCGGATCGACCCGGTTCGTGTTCAGCAGGAGTGCGAAGGCGAGACCGATGATGAAGTGGAAGACCACGCTCATGACTGTGAAATACAGCGTCTGAACGACCGACTGCCAGAAAACCGGATCATCGAAGATGGTCAGGTAGTTCTGCAACCCGACAAAGGCGGCGTTCTTCTTCATGATGGCGCCATCCATCAAGGAATAGCGGAAGACCATCATCATTGGAAACAGCATGAGCAGAACGAGAAGAAGCGTTGCTGGCGAGACGTAGAGATACGGCACCAGGCGCCGCAGCGCCTTGTAGCGAAACTTCCTTTTCCTGCGCACTTTTGGTTGCGCAGCGACCAGAGCCAGGACGGGACGGTTCATGAGGTGTGACTTTCCACTCTACAGAAAATG
Source organism: Rhizobium rhizogenes NBRC 13257 (assembly GCF_000696095.1). Taxonomy (GTDB): domain Bacteria; phylum Pseudomonadota; class Alphaproteobacteria; order Rhizobiales; family Rhizobiaceae; genus Rhizobium; species Rhizobium rhizogenes. Next base: position 204,851 of record NZ_BAYX01000005.1, read on the forward strand.
ACAACGACCCGCTTGGCGACGCGGATCGCGCCGCCAAGCATTCGTCAATGCGCCGTAGCTTAGAATTTGGCGAGCCATGCCTTCTGCGTATTGGCTGCGGCTTCCTTGGCCGTCTGCCCGCCGTCGAGCTCCTTCTGGATCTGGATATTCATGTCACGCATCAGTTCCTCGGCGACGGGAAGGCCGACGAACTCGTTGGCCGGATAACCGCTCTGGAAGATCTTGAAGGCTTCCGCGAAAATAGGATCGGAGGCCACGAAGTCAGGCTTTGCCTTGACGTTGCCGGGAAAGGCATTGGCGATCGAGACGAGACGACCGTTCACATCGGGGCTCATCAGATATTCGACCAGCTTCCAGGCCTCTTCCTTGTGCTGGCTGGAATCGCTGATGCCTATTCCCCAGGACGCATAGGGAAGGCCGCGCTTCCCGGTATAACCGTCAGTAGCCGGCATTGCGGAAATGCCGAAGTTCAGCTTCGGATTACGCTGTCGGATCAGGTTCACATGCGCCAGGGAGTCGATCATCATGCCGACGCGGCCATTGACGAACTCCTCGACCTTGTCCTGCTCCTTCTTGGCGAAGATGCCCGGTGAAATGACGCCATCCTTGTGCAGCGCCTCGATATATTCGAGCGTGCCGACGACAGCCGGATTTTCCAGATCGGGCTTGCCATCCTTGAGCATCGATGCACCCGAAGCCCAGACCCACGACATGACGTCGTTCTGTACGCCGCTCGGCGACTGCAGTGATAGCGGCAATACCCAGCCATACTCGTTCTTGGCGGGGTCGGTCATCTTCTTCGCAGCGGCCGCAAATTCGGAGCGGGTGGTCGGCATCGTGTCGACGCCGGCGGCTTTGGCCAGATCCAGATTGACGAAGACCGGGTAGACGAAGGACGCCAGCGGGAACATCACGCTCTTGCCGTCGACCTTGATGATGTCGGCGATCTGGCTCTTGTCGTAGTTCGCTTTTGTCATCAGTTCGTCCATCGATGCGATGGCACCCTGCTTGGCAAGGCCGTTGACCCACGCCCCATCGAGGCCAACCACGTCGCTCAGGGTTCCCGAAGCCGCGCCGACAACGATCTGATCGTGTGTGGTGGCATAGGGGCCGCTGACAAGCGTGACCTTGATACCGGGGTTCTTGGCCTCGAAATCGTCCATGATGTGACGCAAGGCGCCCGCCGGCATTTCGGGCTCCCACCACTGGATGAACTCGATGGTGGTGTCGGCAAATGCCGCTGTGGCACAGAGCGCCCACGCGGCTGCGGCGACCCTCAGCGTCTTGCTAAATTTTCTGATATTCATGTTTCCCTCCCTTTGAACTTTTTGTCGATCGATCCTCCCACAGATCGCAGCCAAGGTAGGTTCTTGAGGCACCTGGCTGTCAATTAAGAACTGCAATCGGCAACAGGCGCGGATATCGAGTCAAAAACGGCCTCCTCACAAACCATTGATAAAAAACGATAAAATAGAACTCCGTCGCCCAGATTTTTCTGCCTCGTTTACGCTGTTTGCGAGGTGCTTTCCTCAATTTTCGTAAACAAATGAAAGTTTAAACAATAAATCGAAATTCAATCTATCGCGCCTGGCGGGAGATGATCTTTCGCTATTCTATCAACGGATAAAGGATTATTGCGACGCAGCATCGAGAATACAGCGTCGCAAACAAGTTTTCGATTTTCGCAAGAAATGCGGCCGGGGATGGCGAGCGCCCGACAGTGGGATCGGGAGGCCGTCGGTAAAGCGGGAAACGCCGCTATCACAGCGCCATATGCGTCTGCGGATGAAAGAAGTGCAGCTTTGCCGGATCGATGGCCAGATCGATGCGTTTGCCCACCTCGACCGTACTGACGGCTTCGAATTTCGCGACGGCGTTGGCGGCACCGCTCAGGTCCGCGACGGTATCGGGGTCGCCGGAATCGACGCGCACCGCCTCGATGCTGAGGTGTACGATCAGTTCGGAACCAAGCTCCTCGATCGATTTGACAAGCGCCGGGATCGTCGGATGAGCCGCACCCGAAGGCATGCCTTTGTCATGGAGATCTTCCGGCCGGATGCCGAAGACGACGGTCTTTCCTTCGAAGGAGGAAAGGCTGGAAGCGCGCTCGAAGGCGTTCGCGGGCAAGGGGATGGAGAACGTCGCCATCTGGATTTGGTTGCCCTGCAGTCGCCCCTCGAAAAGGTTCATGGATGGCGAGCCAATGAAACCGGCGACGAAGGCATTGACCGGACGGTGGTAAAGCGCCTTCGGCGTATCCACCTGCTGCAAAACGCCGCCTTTCAGGACCGCGACGCGATCGCCCATCGTCAGGGCCTCGGTCTGATCATGGGTGACGTAGATCGTCGTCACGCCCAGCTGCCGTTGGAGGCTGACGATTTCCGCCCGCATCTGCACGCGAAGCTTCGCATCAAGGTTCGAGAGCGGCTCGTCCATCAGGAAGGCCGCGGGCTCACGCACCATTGCGCGTCCCATCGCCACGCGCTGGCGCTGACCGCCGGAGAGCTGGGCGGGCTTGCTGCCCAGCAAACTCTCCAGCTGGAGGATCTTGGCGACTTCGTGAACGCGCTTGGTGCGCTCTGCCTTGCTCTTGCGCGCCAGCTTCATCGAGAAGGCGATGTTATCGAAGACGGTCATGTGCGGATAGAGCGCGTAGCTCTGAAAGACCATGGCGATATCTCGGTCCTTGGGCGAGAGATCGACGACATCTTGCCCACCGATACTCAGCGCTCCGCTGCTGATCTCCTCAAGCCCGGCGATCATGCGCAGCGCCGTCGATTTTCCGCAGCCTGAAGGGCCAACCAAAATCAGGAACTCGCCATCATGGACCGTCAAGCTCAAATCCTTGATCGCATGGAAGTTATTTCCAAAGGTCTTGTAGATTTTGTCCAATACAACCGTAGCCACGCCATTTCCTCCCAGGTTTTATGCTCGACCGCATCTAGCGACGGCCCTAGTTCACCACCTTCCAATCCTCTTTTTCTGCGGGATTGCGACCGGCGGGCATTGCAATGCTATTGGCACGGGCATCGACTGCGCCCAATCATGCAGACGCAGATGGCACTCGGACGTCGAAGACACGAGGGACGGGCGCATTTTCACCCGTCATCCAGGCCTGGCACGTCCGGCTATCGGGCAATCCCCTGCGCCCACCATGTGCCGTTACCGAAATGGCGGCAGCAGCCGTGGCGTAGACCACGCAATCGAGAGGCACCTTCCCTTCCGCCAGGGAGAAAGCATAGGCACCATGAAAACAGTCGCCTGCGCCGGTCGTATCGACCGCCTGCACCGCATAGGTCGGAACGTGCCAGAGGTTGGCATCATTCTTCTGCCGGACGTAAGAACCGCAATCGCCGTCGGTGAGCACGACCGCAGAGCGCTCAGCGGACCAGAGCTTTTCGAGGATCGCGGCAGGATTGCTCTCGCCCGTATGGGACTTGGCGAAGGAGATCGGCAACACCAGATGATCGGCCAGGGCCACGATCCGGTCGGTCGCCGGACCGGCAGTCCATTCGATATCGGCGACAACGGAGAGGCCAAGCGAGCGCGCACGCGCAACCACTGACTGCGAGTGTACGGAATAGCCGTCGATCAGGAGTACCGGCGCCTGCGTCAGCACATCATCCGGCAGTGCTTCCGAAGTGCCATGCAGCACATCGTCGTCGTAGGCAATGAACCGGTCGCCGTCGGGGCCGACCGTGATCACCGATCGGATCGGCTGAGCGGAGGGATGGCGCGGTGCCAGGGATATGTCCACGCCATCCCGTTCAAGCTCTTTGCCGCCGACATCGGTTGACGGCTGATCGTTCAGCCAGCCGATGAATGCGGCGCGTCCGCCGAGCCGGGCAACGGCCACCAGGGCCGTCGCCACGTTGCCGCCATGCTCGGTGGCACGCTTCGTCACTTTCCCCTTGCCGGCCGTCAGCTCCCGGTCGACATAGATAATGTCGTCGATTGCTAGAGCGCCGAAGCCCAGAACATGGAAAGGGTGGGGCATGTCTCACGCACCGGCAGCGGTCAGCGCCTCTTCCGGTGTCATTCCATCATGGATGACGAGCCTGAAGGCCCGCGCGGCCTTGGTGGTGTCGCCGTGACCCCAGAGATTGCGGCCAACCACGGCACCTTTGGCGCCGGCCCGCAGGGCGTCGGACGTCTGCTTCAGGGCGCCCAGCAGTGTATCCGTCTTCGGGCCGCCGGCGATGACGACGGGGACCGGGCAGGTCGCCACTGTTTCGCGGAAGCTGTCGAAATCGCCGGTGTAGCCGACCTTGATGACATCAACGCCGGTTTCGTAGCCGATGCGCACCGCATAGGCGATTTCATCCGGCGTGAAGACGATCTTACCGCCATTGGCGAAGTCGCGCGGATAGACATGGGCGACAACGGGCATTTCGAAACGGGCGGCGGCATTCACGGTATCGGTCAGCCAGCGGATATATTCGCCCTCGGTATCGCCGCGCACCGGAATGGCGACTGCCAGGGCATCGGCGCCGTAACGCACCGCGTCCTCAGGCGTTGCGATGAGCTGGCGAATGCGGTCGTCAGCGGTGAAGCAGCCGGCCTGGATGACCAGTGCCGCCTTGCCAGCATATTCCGACCACAGATGACGCGCCGCGCCCGGCTGAATGCTGATGTAGTCGGGGCGGCCGCTCATGACGCGCCTCAGCGCACCCGGTAGGTCGGCAAGCCCACCTTCACGCACGTTGCCATAGCCGACGAAATGATCGACCGCGCCTCCGAAAAGATTGCCTGACGGATTTGAGAACAGACGGGAGAGGCGAATTTTTGTTCCGAGACCCATTTCGAAAAATCCCTTTACGGTTGCGGTTGCTGATGTTGCGTGGACCCTAACTCGAAAATAAAACAATGTTCAATATTTCGATTTCTTTCGTTTTGATCCAATTCTGGATTTTTTGCCACTCTATCACCTGGTAGTATCGACTTTTTGCTTTTTGGAAGTCAGATAGTGCGATAGGTAGTCTTTCGGTTTTCGAAAGAGTAGACCGATCATCGGCAAAGGCAGTTTTGGGGTCGCATATGCTTGCAGAACAACGACGGCATCAGATCTTGTTGGAGCTTCAGCGGGTCGGTCAGGCGCGTACCAGTCAACTCGCGGAGTTTTTCGAGGTTTCGGAAGTGACGATCCGGTCCGATCTCGAAATCATGGACGCCAAGAAGCAGTTGATCAAAACCCATGGAGGGGCGATCGCTCTTCCCGCCGATTCCCCGGCTGCCGCTTTCGAAGAACGCATGCAGCGCAATTTCGACGCCAAGCGGCGGATTGCCCAGTTGGCGGCGCGTCAGATCATCGATAACCAATCGATCGTCTTCGACAGCGGCTCCACCCTGTTGCAGGTGGCCATGCAGATGCCGCCAGTCTCCAACGTGGTGGTGGCGACGACCGCCATGAACATCGCGCAGCATCTGATGTACCGGCCCGGACTTGATGTGCACATGATCGGCGGCCGGGTCTTTCCGAGCACCGTCAGCACGATCGTCTCGGATTCCGACAAGGCGCTCGGCGGCCTCGTCGCGCATCAGGCCTTCGTCAGCGCCCACGCGATCGACCAGTCCTTCGACGTCGTCGATGTTTCGGAGGATATTGCCCGCACCAAGCGCAATCTGGTTCGCATGGCCCGCCGCGTGGTTCTCGTGGCGGATTCCAGCAAATGGGATATCGGGGCCTCATCCAAGGCCTTTTCCGTATCGCGGGTCGATCTGATCATCACGGACAGCAACATGCCGCACAGCATCCGTAATCGCGTGGAAAAACTAGGCGTGGAAGTCCGCTACGCATGAGCGGCGAATGATCTGCGAGAAGACCTTTCTTCATCTTTGATGGGAAAAGGTGATGCCAGCCGCCGGCCTTTTCCACGAGGCAATACCGGCCACGCAATCCCAGGCGTACATATGGAGCGAACCGTCGTCGCCGAGACGGCCGGCGTCGGCATAGCTATTCGGATTGAGCGCAATAGCATGTATCTGCTTGTCTGAAGTCGCTGCAATCCGCCACGTTCCTTGTGATGGCTGCTCGTAGCTGATGCTCTGGTCTGAAATGGGGTGATCTTGAAGCCGACATTTTTAAAGGCGATTAGGGCTGACTTCCTGTGCGTCAGTCTTGGTGCATAGTCGCTTTCGAGCACGTATAACGCCAATGCGGGTCGCGCCTTATATGTCGCCATCCTGATCAATGTCGAGCTCATGGATGCTTAGATTATCGAATAGGCATATTGCAATGTATAGTATTTAGAATAGGTCGCTCCATTAAGTACCAAGTCTCGAACAAAGCCACCCTGACCTGCGCGGGCGCAGTGAAGCATAGAGTTGGCGTGATTTGGCATTGTCCTGAGAAGAATCTGTGTTTCATTCTCGATTAATTTTATATTAGGAATATCATAACGGATATATATTGATCACACAGGAGTACTAATGGTCGAGTTCAACTTCACTGAGCCTCCAGCGGGTGATGCCGCTGCCGACATCTCGAGCGAGTGCCAGCGCCAATTGCTGCCTGTCGTCCAAGAGATGGTCGAGTCGGCGGTTGTAGCTGGATGGAATCAGAAGGATGTTCTTCTGGCGCTGGTGGATCTCGCATGGGATCTGTATGAGAAACGTCGCGGAGATCTGTAACAAATAGCGCCGTCCGGCATGTTCGCGATACGTCTCTTTGCGCTGTATTTATTGCAGAAATAACTACTATAAAGTGTGGTTGCGTGCAGTGGGGTCGACAGCTTGGCCACCAATATGATGAGCGACCAGAAATCGACCGATTCGCCCCAGAGGCCTCGGCGCTTATCGATGAAGAACGCTACTGTCGTTTGATTGCATCGGTTATTTCTTTCTTTCGCCTTGCGCACGATTCCTCCTTCACAACTGAATGTTTTGCCCTATTTGCAATTCGCGCGATACGCCGACTTTGCGGGCGGCGTTGCGTAAACAGGGTTGGGAAAACAAGGGATTTCAATCTTTGATTGAGATTCTACCTGTTTGTTCGTGCATGCAGTATTTCGTTCGGCGGGGCGGTACAGAATGAATGATTCGGAAGTGGCTCGGGAACGAGGCGGCTACCGCGCCGTCGATCCCGGGCGGACAGATCGATATGTCTTCGATATAATTCCTCAAAGCGCTGGCCCGAGAAAGGCCACCGCGCGCGGAAGCGTGATACACTCCATCCGCAGTCCTGGGTCGCAGACGTTCCTGGCCAGGGAGCATGCCGTTGGAATTGTGTTGAACCCCACACAGAAGTTGAGAGCCTCGCTCGGCAGCGACAGGATCACGGAATATGATGCACCGGTTGGCTGCATCGCCGTTAATCCCGCCGGCGTGGACAGTAGTCTTGCCTGGACGGAAACCAGAAAAAATCTCGTCGTAGCGATACCTCCGGAAACGTTGTCCGAATTGGCTCTTCAGGAGCTCGATCTCGCCAACGTGGAGCTTCAGCCGCCCGCTTTCGGCACCGTCGACCTCCGCGCCCTCGATATGGCCCGGAGGATTTCCGTCGAGTTAACTGGGAAGGCAACTCCGAATGAACTCTATCTCGATTCGTTGGTTACCCTATTCGGTGTTCATCTGCTTCGTACCTACGCAAGCCCCATGAAACAGCTCCCATTGCCCAAGGGTGGGCTCTCCGCGAAAAGCGCTCGACGCGTGGAAGAGTACCTTCGCGAGCATTTTACCCAAAAGGTACATGTCGCCGAGCTCGCGGCGGTCGCCGGTATTTCACCGAACCATTTCATCTTGCGGTTCGCCAGGACATTCGGCATGCCACCGCATCGTTATCTCATCAACCTGCGCCTGGACTTCGCCGAAAAGCTGCTGATCGACGGCGAGATCGCGATTGCCGAAATCGCCTATATGACCGGATTTGCGGATCAAAGCCATTTGGCCACCACGATGAAGAGATACAGGGGAAAGACGCCGACAGAGCTGCGATTTATGGGATAATCGTCACGAGCTTCAGCGCTAGAGCCTCGAACAGATCCGGCCAAGGGCCGATTTTCCAGACTTGTCGCCGAAAACGCCTGCCCAGGGAGGGCCACGCGTGACGGCAACGCTATTCCATCCGATTCGAGAGTTGAGGCTGGTGCTACCCTCGCCATATCATTGAAATATTAGCTGCCTGAAGTCAGTGTGGCAAAGCTGATACACTTGTCGCTGGCTAAGCAAAAAACCGTAATTTTCTAAAAATAGTCCGTAATTTTCTAAAATACCGCCGCCGCGAATGAAGCCATCCTCGTCACCGTAACCATTCGGTGCGCTATGGACACTCAATTCTCTGGTTTTGAAATCTTTGCTCCGAAAGTCGAGGTAGCTTGGACTGCCTTGCAACGGCAATACGCCAGCCGCCTCACCGGCGCGGAGTTTGATCATCTATTTGCCTGCCTCGTCTTCGGATTAACCTCTCCGGCCTATGCCGAGCGGGAGCCGGCCCTTCATTTCGATATCTGCCGCGCGTTGGTGGCGATGAAACTTCCCCCCGATCGGGCGGATGCAGCATTGCATGCGGTTCCGGAACCGACGGAGTCATGGGTCTTGAGCGCGCGTGAGCAGATAGAAAGCCAAGCCGTCAGGATGGGGCACACGCTTCTGGAACTACATAATTTCAACGACGACACAGCCGCCGAAGCGGACACAAGCGCGCTCGGTCGTTCAGACAACAGCGAGGAGAAAGCAGCATGATGAAGTGCGTTGGGGAACGTCTGCAGTCTAAGTCTCATGCCGGTTTTGTCGGAAATTGGATTTCGGGGAGAAGCGACAGTCGTTCGCTTCGTCGGCGGCTGATGGCGGTATTGCGCCTGGCGCACCGCACGCTTGGCACGAAGCGTAAGGGGTTGGGGCTCGGGTCGCTGGGATTCGGCGGGGCGGTGGCGCTGGGTGCGATCGCATTCGGCGGCATCGCCAGCCCGGCGATGGCGCAGTATGCTGCGGGCGGCGGCACGGCGTCCGCTGGCAACGCCGTCGCCATCGGTAACGGTGCCCAAGCGAATGGCACGAACAGCGTAGCGTTGGGCACCTCTAACAGTGCAACGGGCGCTGCTTCGATCGCCATCGGCTATTCGATGGGTGTCAATGGCCTCAATGCCATAGGCATTGGTGTTTTCGCGGGCGCGACCGGCACCAACGCTCTCGCCATCGGCGGGAACGCCCAGGCCACTGGAGACGCAGCAAGCTCAATTGGCGTCAACTCGGTCGCAGCCGCAGGTGCGTCCGCCTTTGGCTTGAACGCGCGTGCCGACGGAACAGAGTCGACAGCGATCGGCTATGTTACCCGGGCGACCGGGCTGCGCGCCACCGCGCTCGGGTTTGGGGCGACAGCGTCCGGGCTGGATTCGATTGCCCAAGGTAATAGCGCTACCGCAAGCAACCAGAATGCCATCGCCATCGGTTTCCAGGCGACCTCGACCGCGATCAACTCCATCAATCTTGGCAACCGAACTGTTGCGGGAATGGGCGCCCTTCAAGAGAGCGCCATCGCCATCGGCACGGACGTATTGGCCTCTCAAGTCGATGCCACCGCGATCGGCCGCCAAAGCCAGGCGACGGGCACGGGCGCCATTGCCATCGGAAAGTCAGCAGCCGCATCGGGCGTTAACTCGCTCGCCGCCGGCCCCAGCACGGTAGCGTCGGGAGCCTTTGGTGTTGCCTTAGGCAATCAGGCACAGACGCTTGCTGCCGGTGGTGCTGTGGCGATAGGATCGGGCGCAATCGTTGCCAACACCGCGACCTCCGGCGTCGCTCTCGGCAACAATGCAAATGCCGGCGGTGTTCTATCGGTTGCCACGGGCGCCGGTGCCAACGCCAGTGGCGACAATTCCACTGCCACTGGACGCCAAGCTGTCGCCAGCGGAACAAACGCCTCTTCGTATGGATCTGGGACGCAGGCGACAGGAGACAATTCTCTCGCTGCCGGCGTTAGCGCCAACGCCAGCGGGGCCGGCAGCACCGCACTCGGCATCGGCACCGTAGCCAGTGCCGAATCGGCGATCGCCGTGGGCAACAACGCCAAGGCTGATTCTGCCGACGCCGTTGCCATCGGCACGACCGCGACCGCAACCGGTGGCAAGGCTGTCGCGATCGGCGCGGGCAACACCGCCTACGGCGACGGTGCGGTCGCCATCGGCGATCCGAGCTATGCCAGCGGCACCGGCGCCTTCACCGGCGGCGCCAACAATATCGCCAATAGCGATGGCACGGCGACTGCCACCGCCGCCAACCAGGCGAGCGGCGCGGTTGCTATCGGTAACAACAACAAGGCGATCGGCCAGGGTTCCGTGGCGCTCGGTAACGGTTCCACCGCAGGGACAAGTGGTTTCGTCGGCAATGTGGCCTTGGGTAATGGTGCAACGGCGACGGCGAGTTCCGGCGACGTGGCGCTGGGTTCCGGCTCGACAACCGTGACAGCCGTAGGGACGCCGAGCGCTGTTATCGGTGGCACCACCTACAATTTTGCCGGCACCACTCCGACCTCGACGGTGAGCGTCGGTGCGGCGGGTGCCGAGCGCACCATTACGAATGTCGCGGCAGGTCGGCTTAACAATGGTTCGACGGATGCCGTCAACGGCTCGCAGCTCTTTGCGACCAACCAGCAGGTCACCCAGAACACCACCGACATCGCCAACATCAGCGCTGGCGCTGGCATCAAGTATTTCCATGCCAACTCGACGCTGGTGGACTCGTCGGCAACGGGGACGGATTCGATCGCGATCGGACCCGTCGCAACCGCGGCCGGGGCGAGCGCCATCGCGGCCGGCACAAATGCGAGCGCCTCCGGCTCCGCCGCCTCGGCCATCGGCAACGGCGCGGTTGCATCTGGCCTCAACGGAACGGCGTTCGGCTACATATCCAAGGCCTCGGGCGACTACGGCACCGCCGTCGGACCGAATGCCAACGCAACAGGCTTGTCCAGCACCGCGATCGGCCAGAACGCGTTTGCTACCGACGCGCAAGCGACCGCACTCGGCAAACAAGCGAATGCCAGCGCCGCGGATGCGGTGGCGTTAGGCCCCAACGCCACCGCCAGCAATGCAGGCGCCGTGGCGCTCGGCTCGGGCAGTGTCACCGATGTCGCCGTCGGCACGGCGAGTGCCGTGGTCAACGGCACGACCTACAACTTCGCCGGCACGACGCCGGCCTCGACGGTCAGCATCGGTGCGGTCGGCGCCGAGCGTACCATCACCAACGTTGCGGCGGGGCGGATCAACGGGTCCTCGACGGATGCGATCAACGGCTCGCAGCTCTTTGCCACGAACCAGGCGGTCGACAGTCTCGGAAGCCAGGTCACGCAGAACACGACAGACATCAGCAATCTCGGCAATACGATCAGCAACATCGCCGGCGACACGTCGACGACCTATACCGACGCCAATGGTGATGGCATCCGGTATGTGCGGACCAATGACCGGACGCTTGCCGTCAGCGACTCCTCCGCTCAAGGTATCGGTTCTACCGCGGTCGGATATAACGCAACCGCGGTCGCCGACAGTTCGCTCGCGCTTGGAAGAGAAAGCCAGGCCACCATCGATGGCGGCGTAGCGCTTGGTTCCGGCTCGATCTCCGACCGTGCCCTGGCGCCGGCCACCGGCCAGATCGCGGCCGGTCCGACGAACTTCATTCAATACAATACGACCGATAAAACGTTGCTGGGCGCGGTATCGGTCGGCTCGGACACGTCTTACCGGCAAATCACCAATGTTGCCGACGGCACCAGCGCTCAGGATGCCGTCACGGTTCGCCAGCTGCAGGGCGCCATTGCGTCGGTTGCGGCGACGCCGAGCAAATACTTCCACGCCAACTCTGCCGCCGGCGATTCTCTTGCCGTTGGCGCCGAGTCGGTGGCAGTTGGCCCAACAACGGTGGTCAACGGCGACAATGGCATCGGTATCGGCAACGGTGCGATCGTCGATCAGGTTGCACCTGGCGGCACGGCCATCGGTCAGAATGCCCATGTCATGCTGGCGGACGGCGTTGCAATCGGCACGAACTCGACGGCGGCGGGCATCCAATCGGTGGCGCTCGGCGCGGGTGCGCAAAGCAACAACATCAATAGCGTTGCGCTTGGCGCGCAATCCATAACCTCTGTGGGGGCGCAGACGAACTATACTGGTTTTGCCCTTACGAGCCCGCAAACCTCGGTCGGCGAAGTGTCGATCGGCTCGGCCGGATCGGAACGCAAGCTGACCAATCTCGCGGCAGGGTCGGCGGACACCGATGCCGTCAATGTCAGCCAGCTTAAGGGTCTCGGCACCAACATTACCAGCCTGATCGGTGGCAACACGACGGTAAACCCGGATGGATCAATCACCGGTCCCACCTACAACATTCAGGGCAACAATTATTCGACGGTCTATGATGCCTTCGGCGCGGTCGACAACACGCTGACCAACATCACCAGTGGCGGCGGCATCAAGTATTTCCACGCCAACTCGACACTGGCGGATTCCGCAGCTTCGGGCGCCAACAGTGTTGCGATTGGTCCGGAAAGTGTTGCCAGCGGCACGGACAGCCTGGCTGCCGGTCATGGAGCCACGGCTGCTGGGCAGGGTGGCGTTGCTCTCGGTCAGGGCGCGCAGGCCAACAATGCCAATGATGTGGCATTGGGCTCCGGTTCCGTAACACAGGCGGCTGTTGGCACCTCCAGCACGGTCATTCAGGGCAAGACCTATGATTTTGCCGGCACCGCGCCCGTCGGAACCGTGAGTGTAGGCTCTCAGGGGGCGGAAAGGACCATTACGAACGTCGCCGCCGGCCGTATTTCCGCCGATAGCACCGACGCGATCAACGGATCGCAGCTCAACGCGACTAATTCGGCGATCAATGATCTGCAGACCGGCGTTGGGACCATCACCAAAAACGCCGTCACGTATGATCTCAATTCCGACGGCAGCAAGAAGAACAGCATCACCCTGCAGGGCGGCGACGTCAACGCGCCGGTGGTCATCTCCAATGTCGGCAAGGGTGTAGCCCCCACCGATGCCGTCAATGTCGCTCAATTGGGCGACAGTATCACCCAGGCCAACTCCTACACGGACACGGCTGTTGCCGGTGGCTTGACTGCGGCTAACAACTATACGGACCAGAAATTCGGTCAATTGAACCGGGAGATTGGCGACGTACGGTCGGAGGCGAGACAGGCGGCCGCAATCGGGCTTGCTGCGGCATCGCTTCGTTACGACGATCGCCCCGGCAAGCTCAGCGTGTCGGTCGGCGGTGGCCTGTGGCGGGGCGAGGGCGCTCTGGCCTTCGGCGCCGGCTACACCAGCGAAAACGGCCGGGTTCGCGGGAACTTGTCGGGTACGGCAGCCGGTGGGCAGGTGGGTATCGGCGCCGGTCTCAGCTTCACTCTGAATTGAGCCAGCCATGTTCAAGGGAGCGCTTTCCCGCACCGCGGTTTTCATGGCTTGCCTGCTCCTGTCCGGTCCGCATGCGGCCGGACAGGAAGTAGCCTCTTCCAACTATCGAATAAAACCCTCCGAAGTCATCGTGCCTTCGGAGCTGAAACTTGGCGATTACCAGAGGATCATTCGTCCGTTTGAAAACTGGACGCTGATCTGCGACGAAAACCTGAAGGTTCGCCAGCGGGTTTGCAACGCTACCCAGATTATCGAGAATGGGGCAGGACAGGTTGCTTTCAGTTGGTCGCTTGCGGCCACAAAAGGGGGCGATCCCTATATGATCCTGCGCACGGCGCCGGTTGCCAAGAGCGATGGCCGGATCTCGCTGAGGTTCGAGGGGCGGAAGGAACCGATACAGGTTCGGCTCGACGGATGCAGCAAGACGGTTTGCGTCGGCATGTTGCCGGTGGGTCCCATCCTGCGTGAACAGATTTCAAAAAGCTCGGCACCCACAATCTCCTATCCGACGATGGATGGGCAGACGATCAGCGTAACCGCACCCCTCAAGGGCCTTTCCACCGCCGTTAAGGCGATCAAGTGACGGATAGATTTTCCATGAACCAGCAATCAATCCATGATCGAATCATGTCCCGGAGCCAGGGCGGCATTGCTGTTCAGAGCGCCGACGACGACCAGGCAAAGCCGAAGCGAAACTGGTGGAAAACGACGGTTCTTTCGTTGCTGGCAATTGCCGTTGTCGGTGCTGCCGGCTACGCCGCCGTGCGATACCATGTTGTCGGGGACCTCATATCGCAGCCGGCAATTGCCGCGACGAATGACGCCAACCCGGCGCTGGCAGATACACCGTTTCTGCAGCATACCAAGCAGGCAGGCCTGCAATCCTGCTCCACCGTCTTTCCGGTTCTCGGAGAGCTGCTGACGAGCGGCACCCAATATAACGTCCAGTCGGTGTGGAACAACAAGGCAGCCGACAAGCATGCAGTACAGGCACTTGTGGGCATGAATTATGCCACGCAAGGCTATAGCGGCCCGGCGGCCGGCGTCGTATTCGCGGCACCCGTCGCATCCGGCTGCGAGGGCTCAATGGTTCGTGTCGCACCGTTTACCGCCTCTTGCCCTGATATTTCGGCCAAGTTTCCGAACGGAAGCAAGCTCGTCAATACTCTCGGGCAGGTCGGCGTCTACGAACTGGCCAATGATGGAGGCGACGCGATGCTTCTGCCAACCGGAAACGGCTGCGTCGTCATTTCCGTGGCCTCGGCAGCAGGAAAACAAGGGAACGCAAAATGAGATCGAGATTCGTCATCGCTGCAATCGGCATGTTGTTTGTCTCCGCGGGACAGCTGGGTGCGGCTGATCTCTTTACGGCCGAGGAGGCGCCGGTTCCTCCGCCTCAGGAAGAGCGCGGCATCTGGGCGGCGATCGCCTATTCCACGCCTGATGAAAAGCACGGTTTCTTCTGGGGTGCCGACAAGCGGCAGGAAGCAATGGATATCGCGCTCAAGCATTGCGAGCGGGACGGGGGCAGCAAATGCACCGTGGTTACCGTCTTCCGCAATCACCGGCATTGGGATGACGACGATAACACCGGTTTTCCCTACAATCATTGCGGCGCGCTCGCCATCAGCAAGGAAGAAAACAAGCGCGTGACGCCGTGGGGCGCTAATTCGGCACCGACGCGCCGCGAAGCCGAAGACCTTGCCCTCAAGGCATGCGAGCTTTCGGGGACACAATGCAAGGTCCGTGAGTGGGTGTGTACGTGACCGGCTCATAATCTTTTGGACCGCCAGGACGGAAGCCATAGGGGCCAAGCTTCTGGCGGTCATCGCGGACCTCGATTTCCCGTTTGTCAGCATCTTGCGGCACAACCGAAGATCTGTCCTCCTCTAAATGGAAAGACGTATCCCTTTGTCCATCTCGATATTGATTTCTCTTAATAAGATAATTGCCCGCATGTCTCGTGCGAAGGTTGCTCTTCTTTGTTCGAGCATCGCGTTCGGCCTTGCTCCCGCGGCCGTTGCCCAGTCCGCTCTGCCAAACGGCGCAACCACCCTGCAGGAGACTTATCAGGACTGGCGGGTTGCGTGCGGCCAGCGCAACAAGGCGCCGGCATGCGCGCTTTCCCAGGATCAGACCCAGCAGAATGGTCAACGGCTGCTGGCCGTCGAGATGCAGATGCGTCCCGATGGCAGCGCCGTCGCAACGCTTCTCCTCCCGTTCGGCATCGTCCTCGACTCAGGCGTGACGCCGAATGTCGATGATCAGCCGCCTTTGAAGCCGGTGCGCTTCCGCACGTGCTTGCCGACAGGATGCATAGCCTTGCTTCCAATCGATGCGGCGACAGTCACAAAGCTGCGGACCGGCTCGCGCCTGAATCTCAAGGTTATCGCTGATGCGGACAAGCCACTGAGCTTTCCGGTGTCGCTGCAGGGCTTCTCGGCCGCTCTCGATCGCGTTGCGGCCCTGAGCCCCAGGTAGGAGTTCCGGGGAAGCAGGCCAAACCACCTTTCTGTGTTCGAACCACAAGCCCCTGCATCCCACACGCCGAATATGTTGCTGAATGGCAACGTTGTCGACGCAATATACGTAAGATTGAAAATGTGATTTCCCGTAGACCGAGTACTGGTTGACGCCTGCAACGAAGCAAACCAAGAAGCGAACAGCAGCACTTTTCCCCCGGTGCCGCCTTATGACAATGATGATCCGTTGACGAGCAAAACCCAATTTGCCCGTCAGGGTAGTTTTGCCCTGAAGGATGGTTTGCACCCAGGTCGGATTTAGCCTGTTCCAATAGTGAAACAGGCTAAATCCGTGGTCGATCATTTAATACGTGTGATCAGAGCACGCTGACATTCTCGGCCTTCGACTTGCCAGTCTTGCGATCTTGGCCCAGTTCGTAGCTTACCTTCTCACCTTCTCTGAGCGAACCGCCCCGCTGCAGAGCGGAAACATGAACGAACACATCCGTTCCACCATTTTCGGGGGTAATGAAGCCAAATCCCTTGTCTTCATTGAAAAACTTAACAGTACCAGTCGGCATAACACTTCCTCTTAACTTCCACGGCCATTTAGCGCGCGCGTCAACCTTATAGCGCATACACTCGGGCGGCTACAAGTAAGCAAGCTTTTCCCAAGGCAGATGCAGTCTCAGGTTTCGGCTTGGGGTGAAAAATCACAGTAGTCGCGGCCATTTTCGCCACAATAGCCCTGACGATCAGCTCAACGATGTCCATAATCCGGTCACAAAAGGTGCCGTCCGTCGCGCGCCGGGCGGCGGATCTCTGAAACGACTCACGGCTCGGCGGCGAGCCGGCACAGATTTTCCGCCCCGTACACTCGACGCTCGATGACCAGAGCGCTGGTCTTCTCCCGCCGAAGGGAAGGCGTACGCTTGGCTTGCGCGTACAGCCGGTTTATTGCGCTGCGGTCGCGTGCGGAGCCGAGGTGTGCGAATTGACCATTGCGCCAGCGAGCTCGCGCAAATTGACCAGCCCCACCGGGTCTCCTGCAGCCGAGGTCACGACGACATCGCCATCCGGCGCCGAAGTCAGCAATCGCATGGCTTCTTCGACGGTTGAGCCGGCGGCGATCGTAGTTCCAGTCGAAGCCATGCCAGCCCGCAAAGGCCGCATGACAGCCTCGACATGGACAACACGCCCGCGATTGACCTCCTTGACGAAGTTAGCGACGTATTCGTCGGCAGGGTGCAGGACGATGTCCTGATTGGTGCCTTGCTGAATGATTTCGCCATCGCGCAGAATGGCGATCTGGTCACCCAGGCGAAGCGCTTCGTCGAGGTCATGGGTAATGAAGACGATGGTTTTCTTTATCTCCTTCTGGATGTCGAGGAGAACCGTCTGCATATCCATGCGGATCAGCGGATCGAGCGCCGAGAAGGCCTCGTCCATCAGCAAGACCGGAGCGTCGTTGGAAAGGGCGCGCGCCAGGCCGACACGCTGCTGCATGCCGCCGGAAAGCTGGTTGGGATATTTCTGCTCAAAGCCCCGTAATCCAACCCGTTCCAGCCAGCGCATGGCAACATCGCGAGCCTTTGAGCGTTCGATACCCTGGACTTCGAGGCCGAACATCGTGTTATCGAGGACGTTGCGATGCGGCAGCAGCGCAAATTTCTGGAAGACCATCGCCGTCTGATGGCGGCGAAAGGTGCGAAGCTCGGCTTCGTTCATCCTGACGACATCCACGCCGTCCACCAGCACCTCGCCGGCGGTCGGGTCGATCAGCCGGTTGATGTGCCGGATGAGGGTGGACTTGCCCGAACCGGAAAGACCCATGATGACCTGGATGCAGCCGGACGAGATCTCGATATTGATGTCTCTCAGACCGAGCACATGGCCATGCTTTTCGTTCAGCTCGGCTTTCGTCAGCCCTTTCTGAACGGCATCGACGTGAGCCATTGGGTTAGGGCCGAAAATCTTGTACAGGTGGCGGATCTTGATCCCGCCGAAATGTTGATCAGCCATGGACGATCTCCCGATGCTTCTGGAGCCTCTTGCCATAGGCTTGGCTGACTCGGTCGAAGATGACGGCGATGCCGACGATGGCAAGGCCGTTGAACATTCCCAAGGTGAAGTACTGGTTGGCGATCGCCTTCAGGACGGGCTGGCCGAGGCCCTGCACGCCGATCATCGAGGCGACGACGACCATGGCAAGGGCCATCATGATGGTCTGGTTGATGCCGGCCATGATGGTTGGTAGCGCGAGCGGCAGCTGGACCTTGAAGAGCTTTTGAGCGTTCGAGGTTCCAAATGCGTCCGCGGCCTCCAGCACGTCCTTGTCGACAAGCCGGATGCCGAGGTCGGTCAATCTGATCATGGGCGGGATGGCATAGATGACGACGGCGATCAGGCCCGGGACCTTGCCGATCCCGAGCAGCATGACGACCGGGATCAAGTAAACGAAGCTCGGCATGGTCTGCATCACGTCGAGGATAGGATTGATGATCCTTTGAACCGTGTTGGAGCGTGCCATCAGGATTCCGATCGGAATGCCGATGGCAATCGACAGGATGGTGCAGACGAAGATCATCGAGACCGTCCGCATGGTGTCGTCCCACATGTCGAAATAGCCGATCAGCAGCAGAATGACGAGACAGCTGAATACGATCTTCAGGCTGCGGGTCGCAAACCAGGCGATCACAAGAATGATGAGAGTAATGATTGGCCACGGCGTCTGCGTCATGAAGCGATCGGCGGCGATGAGAAAGCGTTGCAGCGGTGAAAACAGGCTTTCGATCGTGTCGCCATAAGCGCGTGTGAAGCCGCGGAAACCGTCGTCTATCGCCTTCTTTAGATTCCGCAGCGCGTCATCGTCCATGTGAGGAAATTTATAAAACCATTCCATTCGGTTCCCCTTCTTCGTGCAAGAAGCCGTGGCTCAAGTCTTTTTGATTTTGTCGGCTGCTGAGAGGCGGTGCGCTTTCGCGCACCGCAGGATAGGAGTTTACAGGGCAGCTTCGATCTTCTTGGCTGCTTCTGGCGAAACCCATTTCGTCCATACGTCCTTGTTTTCCTTCAGGAAGTGCTTGGCACCATCTTCGCCGCTTGCCTGATTGTCGGTCATCCAGGCCATCAGCTTGTTGACGGTCTCGTTACTCCAGGAGCGCTTCGCGAGGTAGTCCATGACTTCGGGGCCGGCCTTTTCAGAAAAGGGCTTGGCCGTGAGGGTCACGATCTTGTCGATCGGCCATGCATTCGGCTTCGGGTCCGGGCAATCGGCAACCGTGTTGCAGCGCTTCCACTCCGCGGCGTCAGCAGGAACGCCTGCCTCCAGCTTCACCATGGGATACTTGCCGAGCAGAGCGGTGGGCGCCCAGTAGTAGCCTACCCATGCCTTTTTGCTTTCATAAGCCTTGGCGATGGAGCCGTCGAGACCGGCGGCCGACCCTGTGTCCACCAGCGTGAAGCCGGCTTTTTCCGCGCCGAAGGCTTTATAGAGCTGCGAGGTGACGACAGTTCCGCCCCAACCTTGAGGGCCGTTGAAGATAGCACCCTTTGACGGATCTTCGGGATCCGGGAAGAGCTCCGGATGCTTCAGGAGGTCGGGGATGGTCTTGATGTCGGGATGGGCGTCCGCGAGGTACTTCGGGATCCACCAGCCCTGATTGCCGCCGTCCGGTAGTGGGGAGCCGACCGCAACGATCTTGCCTTCTTCCGTTCCCTTCTTCACGACGTCTGGGAGCAGGTCGACCCATGCTTCCGGCGCGATGTCCGGCTGACCCTTTTCCGCCATGGAGGTGATTGTCGGAACGGTGTCGCCGACAGTGATCTCTGCCTGGCAGCCGTAACCTTCGTTCAGAATGATCTTGTCGAGATTGGAAAGGACCTCGGCGCTCTGCCAATTCATGCTGGCGATAGTGACGCTGCCGCATTCGGCGGCGCTGGCAAAGGAAGCTCCTCCGAGGAGGCCGGATATCAAGATTGTGGACGCAAGCAATTTTTTCATTCTCGTTCCCTTTATTGTGCGGCCCTTAGAACTGAGTGGGGCGCCGCAGAACACCCACTCAACGGTTGTCAGGAAGCATCTCCCATACTTACCGATTTCTTGAATGCTGCCGATAGCCCGTTCGCGACGGAAGCGTCGAATCCTGCGGCACGCATGCCTTCAATGGCCGCCGCGGTGGTGCCACGGTAGTCGAGAAAGGCTTTAACAATGTCGTCGGGACAGTCCTCGCGGTGCTCGATCAGACGGCCGGCGCCTGCCAGCACCGTCGTGACCGCCCGCCGGGCGATCTTTTCGGACAACCCATAGGCAATCGCGTCGCGCATCATCGCTGATGCCAGCAAGGCGGGAAAGGCAGGCCCGGACCCGGAAAGGCCGGTCAGATAATCGATATCCGCCTCGCTTGTGACCTCGTCCTGCGATCCGCATGTGTCGAAGATGGCTCGGACGGTGGCGCGGTCATCGTCACCGACCTCATTTGAGGCGATCCAGGGCGTATAGGATTTGCCGACTTCGGCGCCGGCGTTCGGAAGAGAACGGATCACGCGGCCCGTATTGTGCCGGTCGGACAGCGCGCCCAGGCGGATACCCGCCATGACGGAGATGACGAGCTTACCCCGGACGTCGACCGTCAGGCCACTCCAGTCGGCCGGCCGGACGGAGAGAATGATCACATCCGATCGGTCGGCAAGGGCTTGGCTGTCGGTCGTCCAGAAAGCATCTGCAAAACGTTGCGGCTGCTCTATGCGATAGGAGAGCGAGAGCCTGTGCGGCTCAACCAGGCCCGCATCTAGAAGCGAGCCGGCGATGGCTCCGCCAAGCCAGCCGCCACCGCCAATTATGCCAATTCCCAAGGAGCCGACCATATCTGCGCCCCTTCTAGTCAGGCCTATAGCCGTGCCGGGAAAAGAAGCGATCGAGCTCCCTCTGCTGCGGCTCCTGACCGGTGAAAATCGCGATATATTCGTGAATCCGCTTCATGCGGACGGCGAGGTCCTCCTGCGTCTGCATGGAGATATAGCCGATCTGCACTAGGTAGGTCGTTCGCGCCCTCACATCGGCGTTGATCTCGGAGTTGCCGAAGCGAATGAACATGCGCTTCAGGGCTTCGATGCGGGTCTGATCGGCCTCGCGGACCTGTTCGAGGATTTCGCCTGATTGCAGCGCCCAGCTGCGGACTGCAAATTCGAATTTCGCATCAAACAGCTCGTTGTTGAGCCAGCAATCGAAGACATTGAGCATCGCCTCGGCCAGCGATTCCGCATAGGCCTCCGTCTGCTTGACGATACCGCCGGTATTCTTGTCGCGCCACCGCGTAACGAGCGCGGCCAGTAGTTCCTCGCGATCCTTGAAGAACCAGTAGAAGCTTGTTCGTGAGAGATTGAGCTTTTTCGCGAGAGGGAGGATTTTTACCGAATCTATGCCGGAATCGAGCATGGAGTGGTAGGCGGCCTCAAGCCACCCTTCCTGCGATCCTCGCCAACCGGTGTCGTTCAACGTCTGATCCATAGCTGACTTCGTAACAAATTGTCAGCGGTCGCACAACGCGAATGTACAGAAGTGTCTATAGGAATGACGTATCTGTTTTCGTCGTTGACACATGTGTACATTGCACCTAGCGTCGGCTCCGGCGTTTTTTATTCCGGAGCATGGCCATGTCGAACGATCCCCTCCTTCAGCCCTATAAACTCAAGCATCTGACCCTGCGGAACCGCATTATCGTGACCTCCCACGAGCCGGCCTATCCGGAGGACGGCATGCCGAAGGGACGTTATCGCGCCTACACCGTCGAGCGGGCAAAGGGCGGCGTGGCGCTGACGATGACAGCGGGATCGGCTGCAGTCTCGCGAGACAGTCCTCCGGTCTTCAACAACCTCCTTGCCTACAAGGACGAGATCGTTCCGTGGATCAGGGAAATGACGGATGCCGTCCACGAACAGGGCGCCGCGATCATGATCCAGCTCACCCACCTCGGCCGGCGTACGCGCTGGGACAAGGGCGACTGGCTTCCTGTTCTGGCGCCCTCCCATCATCGCGAGGCAGCGCACCGTGCCTTCCCGAAAAAATTGGAGGATTGGGACATCGAGCGCATCATCAAGGACTTTGCCGATGCGGCGGAGCGGATGAAGGCGGGCGGCATGGACGGTGTGGAACTGGAAGCCTATGGCCACCTGATCGATCAGTTCATGTCTCCGGTCACCAACGAGCTCGACGGCCCCTATGGCGGCTCGCTCGAAAACCGTATGCGTTTCTGTCTCGACGTCTTCTCGGCGATACGAAAACGGGTAGGGGACGATTTCATTCTCGGTGTTCGCTACACCGCCGACGAATGTCTTCCCGGCGGAACGGATAAGGCCGAAGGCATCGAAATCTCTAGGCGCCTGAAGGAAAGCGGCCTGATCGACTACCTGAACGTCATTCGCGGCCATATCGATACGGATCCCGGCCTGACCGATGTCATTCCGATCCAGGGCATGGCCAGCGCTCCGCATCTCGATTTCGCCGGTGAAATCCGCGCGGCAACGAATTTCCCAACCTTCCATGCCGCCAAGATCCAGGATGTGGCAACGGCCCGTCATGCCATCGCGGCGGGCAAGGTCGACATGGTCGGCATGACCCGCGCCCATATGACGGACCCGCATATTATCCGAAAGATCATGGAAAAGCGGGAAGACGACATCCGCCCCTGCGTCGGCGCCAACTACTGTCTTGACCGCATCTACCAGGGCGGTCTGGCGTTCTGCATTCATAATGCGGCGACCGGTCGCGAAGAGACCATGCCGCATGTCATTGCGAAGGCTGAGATTCGCAAGAAGGTCGTCATCGTGGGCGCCGGTCCGGCAGGTCTGGAGGCCGCTCGCGTTTCCGCCGAGCGCGGCCATGAGGTCGTCGTATTGGAGGCCGCCAACAACGCTGGCGGGCAGATCCGGTTGACGGCTCAGAGCGAGCGCCGCCGCGAAATGATCGGCATCATCGATTGGCGGATGAGCCAATGCGAAAAGCATGGCGTCGTCTTTCGCTTCAATACCTGGGCGGATGCCGAAACGATTGCGGCCGAAAATGCTGACGTCGTCATTGTCGCCACCGGCGGCCTGCCGCATACCGAGGTGCTGTCGAAGGGCGACGAATTCGTCGTTTCCTCCTGGGACATCATCTCAGGCGACGTGAAGCCGGGAAGCAATGTCCTGGTCTTCGACGACGCCGGCGATCATGCCGGTCTTCAGGCCGCGGAATTTCTCGCCAAAGCCGGCGCGAAGGTCGAGATCATGACGCCGGATCGCTCCTTTGCTCCGGAAGTCATGGCGATGAACCTGGTGCCGTATATGCGCTCCTTACAGAAGCAGGATGTGACCTTCACCGTCACCTACCGGCTGGAAGCGGTCGAGAAGAGCGGCAACCAGCTGGTGGCCCATGTCGGCAGCGATTACGGCGGGGTTTCCAAGCAGCGCAGCTTTGATCAGATCGTCATCAATCACGGGACCATCCCGCTTGATGAACTCTATTTCGAACTGAAGCCTCTTTCGAGCAACCTTGGCGAAATCTCGCACGACGAGCTTCTAGATGGCCGGCCTCAGTCTGTGGTTCGCAATACCAATGGAAAATTCCAGTTATTCCGCATCGGCGATGCCGTCGCCGCGCGAAACACGCATGCCGCCATCTATGACGGGCTGCGTATCGCGAAAGACATTTGATGGTGAGGGCGGACCGGTTCGTCGGTCCACGTTTCTGGAGGCAATGATATGATCGAACGCAGCGAGAACCTGCAATTTTTCGTGGATGCGGCATTTGCGGCGTTCGACCAATTCGCCAAGGCACCGGAGGCCCGCCGCTCCATCCCCCAGATTTTTACGCTCCTCAAGCACCCAGGCCTTGGACGGGAAGGGCCGGGGCGCCGTCTCCCTGTCTGCAAAAACCTTGACGAGGCGCTTTCCATCGATACTTCAGAACCTGCGCTTCGGCGGTTGGTCGAATGTTTCAAGGGGATCGAGTCGAACCTTGAATGGCGCCAGCGGACCAAGCGTGACGGTACGGAAAGCCCAAATTTTGCCGATGGCCACGCCAACGCAATGATCATCGGTCCTGGCGGACTGGAGGAGCGAAGCGACCTATGGATTGGCGTCACTTTAATGGTGCCCCATGTGCGTTATCCGGATCACGATCACGCGCCCGAGGAAG
Organism: Rhizobium rhizogenes NBRC 13257; assembly: GCF_000696095.1. Lineage (GTDB taxonomy): Bacteria > Pseudomonadota > Alphaproteobacteria > Rhizobiales > Rhizobiaceae > Rhizobium > Rhizobium rhizogenes. The sequence goes on from NZ_BAYX01000005.1 coordinate 228,838, forward strand.
TCTACCTCGTCTTGTCTAAGGGGGAGTTCCAGCAAGGGGAGGGGGACTGGTTTTCTCCCGGTATCGGCGGGTCGTTTTATAATGAGCCCGGAATCAAACACGCGATGAGATCGGTCGAGACAACGTTCCTCGCCTTCTGGGCGCTGTTGGCCGAAAGACCGCACTGACTGGCCAAGGCCGAGAATAATCGAGAATAGTGCGACCACCGCCCCGGTCGGTGAGAGCCTTTGTTTGCGTCAGCTACCCACGATAGCGGAGGATGTCGACAAGCAAGGTCAGGGCAGGTGAAGAGTGCCTCCGGCTCGGATAGTAAAGGTGATAGCCGGGAAAATAGGGACACCAGTCCTCAAGAACCCGGGTAAGTCGCCCCTCAGCAACGTAGGGGAGCACCTGATCTTCCGGCATGTAGGCCACCCCCAGCCCGTCCAGGGCCGAATGCAGCCTCATACCGAGGTTGTTGAAGACGAGCTGCCCTTCGCCACGCACCTTCACCTCTCGTCCGTCCTTCTCGAGACCCCAGGGAAAGAGCCCGCCATAGGTCGGAAGCCGCATATTGATGCAGCTATGCGCGGTGAGGTCCTGTGGCGTTTGCGGAGCAGGCCGCTTCTCGAAATAGGCCGGTGATCCGACGACCGCCATCCGCATCTCGGGACCGATGCACACCGCGATCATGTCCTTTGCCACCTGTTCGCCCATGCGGACGCCGGCATCAAAGCCTTCGGCGACAATGTCGGTCAGGCCGTAGTCGACGATGATCTCGACGTTGATGTCGGGATAGTTCGGCAGAAACCGCTTGAGAACGGGCTGAAGCACGGAGATGGTCGGGTGCTCGCCAGCCGTGATGCGTATTGTGCCGGCCGGCTTCTCGCGCAACTCACTCAACGCCGCGAGCTCTGCTTCTATTTCATCGAACCTCGGCGCGACAGTTTGCAGCAGGCGTTCACCGGCGTCGGTTGGAGCCACGCTGCGCGTCGTACGCGTGAGCAGGCGGAGCCCAAGCCGCTCCTCCAATGCTTTGATGGTCTGGCTCAGGGCGGATTGCGAAACCCCAAGCTTTGCTGCCGCCTTTGTGAAGCTACGCTCCTTTGCAACGGTGGCGAAAGCAGCGAGATCGTTGAAGTTTTCATGCGGCATTGATTAGTCCATCTTATAGGAACATGCAGATTATAACATCTAATCGCATGGCACCAGACACGTTAAATTCAGGCCAATCCGCAAAATGACGAAACGAATGGCGTTGCGGCGCATGGTTGTTGCTGATGGGTAGCGCCTTCAGACATCAAGGAGAACGACGATGAAAAAGAGACAGATTGGAAATCTCGAAGTATCCGCTCTCGGCCTCGGCTGCATGAGCATGAGCGCCCTCTACGGACCGCCGGCCGACAAGGCCGAGATGATCAAGCTCATCCGGGCCGCCCATGATCGTGGCGTGACGCTCTTCGACACCGCCGAATCCTATGGCCCCTTCGCCAACGAGGAGCTTGTCGGTGACGCGCTCGCCCCGATCCGCGACAAGGTGGTTATCGCCACCAAATTCGGCTTCGATATCGACCTGGAAACCGGCGAGCGCCGTGGGGGTACCAACAGCCAGCCTGAGCATATCAAGGCCGCTGTCGATGCCTGCCTCAAGCGCTTGCGGACCGATCGCATCGATCTCCTATACCAGCATCGCGTCGATCCACAGGTGCCGATCGAGGATGTGGCTGGCGCCGTCAAGGATCTGATTTCCGCGGGCAAGGTCAAGCATTTCGGTCTTTCCGAAGCGGGCGTCCAGACGATCCGCCGGGCGCACGCCGTCCAGTCGATCACGGCGGTTCAGAGCGAATATTCGCTGTTCTGGCGCGGGCCGGAGGTGGAGCTTTTGCCGGTGCTCGAGGAGTTCGGCATTGGCTTTGTGCCATTCAGCCCGTTGGGTGCCGGCTTCCTGACCGGCAAGATTGACGAGAACACCAAGTTCGATCCGACCGATTTCCGCAACAATGTGCCCCGCTTTTCACCCGAGGCCCGCAAGGCGAACTTCGCCCTGGTCGATCTCGTCAGAGCCGTCGGCGAACGCAAGGGCGCAACGCCGGCGCAGGTCGCGCTTGCCTGGCTGCTCGCCCAAAAGCCCTGGATCGTGCCGATCCCCGGCACCACCAAGCTGCATCGCCTTGAGGAGAACCTTGGAGCGGTCGATCTCGAACTGAGCACGGACGATCTCGCCGAGATCAACATGGCGGTGTCGAAGATCGAAGTTCAGGGCGAGCGTCTTCCCGAGGCCGCGCTGAAGATGACTGGTCGGTAAAGGTTGATGGCAAATGGGCACCTCCGGGCTGCACTCTGCCTGCATGGCTCTGTCGATGTTGCTCTCGTCAGCTTCTATCGAAGCTGACGAGAGCCGCGGTACGCAATCCAATGGAGACGCCGCCATGCATGTGGAGCGTCACTCAAACGAAAGAGCATCCGCACATTTGCGCCCTGACAGCCGGATAGCCGACATGCTGGGCACTCCGGCATTTGCGGGTTTCGGTCGATTGCTGTTGCCGTGGGACAATCGTGCCTACGACGAGACGATGCGCCTTGGCGATATCGGCTCGCTTCTGCCCTATCACAGTCATGTGGATCCCATGAATGTCGTCTCCGCGCTCAATCGCATGATTGATGACGTGAATAAGGGCGAAACGATATTCTACGATTTTTACACTGAGGCGCAGAAACGGGAAGATCCAACCAAAGAGAACACTAGCTTGTTCTTCTTTCGTGGCAAGCCGGGGGCGCCCTTCGCCGTTGTCTCTCCTGGCGGCGGGTTTGCCTATGTTGGTTCGGTTCACGAGGGCTTTCCTTATGCCTCGGAGATCAGCAGCCGCGGATACAATGTCTTTGTGCTGAGATATCGGGCCGGATATGGCGCCAGAGTCGCGACCGAGGACCTTGCGGGGGCCATCTCCTACATCTTCAAGAATGCCGGCGCTCTCGGTGTCGGCATCAGGGACTATTCCCTGTGGGGCAGTTCGGCCGGAGCACGGATGGCGGCGGCGATCGGTTCGCATGGCGGCGCCGCTTTCGGGGCCGACGACCTTCCCAGACCATCGGCGGTCGTGACGGCTTACACTGGCCATTCAGACCATTCGTCCACGGAGCCTCCCACCTTTGGTGTCGTTGGCGAGCAAGACAGAATTGCGCCTCCATCCCTCATGAAAAGACGCATTGCGGCCCTGCGCCAAGCCGGTGCTGAGGTCGAGTATCATAAATACAAGGGTCTTGGTCACGGCTTTGGACCCGGCATCGGCACCAGCGCCGAAGGATGGATCGCGGACGCTATCCGGTTCTGGGAACGTCACATGAAAAATAGCAGCCACCAATTGCGAAGAAACGCCATGGGCAAGTCGCGGATTGATTAGCTCAACTTCTAGAGCCTATCAGACTTAGCTGTCTAATCAAAAAGTGACATTGTGTCTAGCGTTGGGGTCGTCTTGATTTGATAGAAGGACCCGACTGTGAGCGCCTGTAAGTATCTATTCGCACCATTATTGATGTCAGCCGGCATCCTGATATCGCCTACGGCAATGGCTCAGCAGGCGAGCAAGCCCGAGCCTCTCGTCATTCAGGAGCAGGGCAGCTTTGCGGTCGGGGGGAGGGTTGCAATGGCCCCCGGCACTTTCGATGCGCGGAAGCCGCTGGAACCTGCGGGGCAGACCTATCACGGCGATCATCTCTACGCCTTTTATCAGGTCCCGGTTAATCCACGGAAGTTTCCGATCGTCATGTGGCATGGTGCCGGCCAGTTCTCCAAGACATGGGAGACAACGGCCGATGGTCGCGAGGGCTTCCAGACCATCTTTCTGCGCCGGCATTTCTCCACCTACCTGATTGATCAGCCGCGTCGGGGTGATGCGGGCCGCAGCATGGTCGAGACGACAATCAAGCCGACACCGGACGAGCAGCTCTGGTTCAACCAGTTCCGCGTCGGCCTCTGGCCGAACTATTTTGAGGGCGTCCAGTTCGACCGCAGCCCGGAGACGCTCAACCAGTTTTTCCGATCGATGACGCCCAATACCGGGCCGTTCGACATGAACGTGACTTCCGACGGTGTCTCGGCGCTCTTCAACCGGATCGGTCCTGGGATCCTCTTCACCCATTCGCAAGGCGGCGGCCCCGGCTGGCTCGCGGCCATCAAGAATCAGAATGTCAAGGCGATCGTCTCCTTCGAGCCCGGCAGCAGCTTCGTTTTCCCCGAAGGCGAGGTGCCCGCTCCGATCCCGAGCGCCTTTGACACAGTTCAAGGTGCGACGGTCCCGATGGAGCAGTTTATGGCGCTGACGCGGATCCCGATCCTCGTCTTCTACGGCGACAATATTCCCGATCACCCGGTGGACCTGCCGGCGCAGGATAGCTGGCGTGCCCGACTTCAGATGGCCCGGCTATGGCGGGATGCGGTCAGCAAGCATGGCGGCGATGTGACAGTAGTGCACCTGCCGGAGATCGGCATCAAGGGCAACACGCACTTTCCCTTTTCGGACCTGAACAACGTCGAGATTGCGGATCAGGTGTCGAAGTTCCTCGACGAGAAGAACCTCGATTGATCCGCCGTCGGGGTCGACGTTTTTGCACCGGAACAAAGGAATTCAAATGAAGGCAATTGTGCTGACTATCTTCTCGCTAATCCTCCTTGCTTCGGCGGCTCTGGGCGAGCCTGAGCGGGCGGTCGTCGTCACCCGCGCCGGTTCGCAACCCTTCACCTCAGGACCCGCGGACAATTTCACCGGCTCAGTGCGTGTCGATTCCCGGTTTCAGCGAGAGGTGCCAGCGCGGATTGGCGGCGGGATCGTGACGTTCGAGCCGGGTGCGCGTAGCGCCTGGCACTCGCACCCGCTTGGCCAGACGCTGATCGTCACGGCTGGGGTCGGCCTGGTACAGCATTGGGGCGGTCCCATCCAGGACATCAGACCCGGCGACGTCGTCTGGATTCCGCCTGATGTCAAGCATTGGCATGGCGCCACCGCCATCACCGGCATGACCCATATCGCGATTGCTGAAGCGCTTGATGGCAAGTCGGTGGACTGGATGGAACAGGTTTCGGACAAGCAGTATCAGCGCTAGGTTGGATCCACACGTTTTTCAATTTATTCATAAGCTTGGATGAGGTTCCTCATGAGGATATTTACAGACCGGTTCTTTAAGATCGCCATGGTCGCCGGCGTTGTGTCGCTTGTCGGATGGCAGGTGGACGCGGAAACCAACCGCGTGAAATTCCCCGAAAACCTCGACCAGCTGGTGCACTACACGACCGTCCGGCGCGGCAACGTGACCGAGCACATCATGACCACACCCGAAGCGATGGAGGCCGTCAAAAAGGGACAGCCGATCCCGAGCGGCACGCATTTCGTGCTCGTCGATTATCGGGATGGCAAGCTCTACCGATATTTCGTCATGGAAAAGGGCAGCGGTTGGGGCGCCGATTACGACGAACGTCGCCGCACTGGCGATTGGCAATTCCAGTGGTTCTGGCCCGACAAGACGGTCAACATGAGCGAGAATACCGCCCGCTGCCAGTCCTGCCATCAAGGACAAGCAGACAGCGATTATCTTTATACCGGTTATCGCATTCCCAGGTTCAACGGCACGCTGGTCGAATAGGTTGAGGGCCAACGCCTTGAATTCCGTATTTCTCCTGCGGCTGGCGTTCGACGTCATAGCCGCTGGCCTGCTGCTGATCGGCCTTTCCTACTGGTGGCTGGGCAACACCGTCCATGAAATCGTCGGCACCGCCATGTTTCTGCTGGTGATCGTGCACAACGTTTTCAACAGGCGCTGGTACGGCACGATCCCCAGAGGAGGGCGCGAGGCGAGGGGCTTGATCAATATCGTGATCACCGCGCTGCTGCTCGTCGCCATGCTGGTGCTGCTGGTGACCAGTGTGCTGATCTCCAACACCTTGTCACCCGCCATGTCACCCTATGGCGGATTCACGGTTCGTCAGATCCATACACTTGCCGCCTACTGGGCTCTGGTCATCATTTCTATCCATCTGGGCCTGCGTTGGCCGATGATCATGAGCGTGGCACGCAATCTGTTCGGCATCTCCAACCTGAGCGCGGCGCGAAGCTTGGTGCTTCGGGCGATCGCCATTGTCATCGCCATTCATGGAGTCTGGAGTTCGTTCGAGCTGGGCCTCGGCACCAAGCTCGCAATGCAGGTCACTCTGGACTGGTGGAATTTCGAGGAGTCTGTGGCGGGATTCTTTATCCACTGCATCGCAATCGCAGGCCTCTGCATGGTCCCGACCTACTACGCGATGAAGTGGCTGCGGATGAGAAAGCGCTGACCGATCGTCGGCGATTGGCCATTCTTGCAAGGCGAAGGGCAATCTCAAAGCTTGTTAATTGTCACACAAGCACTTGCTCGGCCTTGTCGGTCGCTACTATCATACACCTATCAAGCATGTGTTGCACCGAGACTGCCGTGGTCGTCGTATAGGGAAAGCTATCGGTATGTTTCCGAAAGATCGACATCGTTGGACCAACGAATTCAACACAATCATCGCGCATCTTTGACCGATGGCCGAGCTTGCTATCTATCTTGGATTGTTCATGGCTGCCTTCGCAGCGGCCACCATTCTGCCGATGCAGTCCGAGGCTGCCTTGGTCGGCTTGCTCCTGACGGGAGAATATGCAGTCCCGGTACTCGTGGCCGTCGCAAGCGTCGGCAATGTCCTCGGCTCGTTGCTCAACTGGATATTCGGTCGCGGCATGGAACGTTTCCGCTCGCGGCGATGGTTTCCTGTTAGCGAACAGGCGATGGACCGGGCGCAGATTTGGTATCGACGCTATGGACGATGGTCGTTGCTGGCAAGTTGGCTGCCGATCGTTGGTGATCCGATCACAGTTGCCGCGGGCGTTCTGCGAGAGCCGCTACCGACATTCCTGTTATTGGTAACCGTCGCGAAGGTCGGGCGGTATATTGTGCTTGCTGCGGTGACCACAAGCCTGGTGTGATGTTCCGTCTCATAAGAAACGGCAGTGCCGCGTTCGAAGGGGATGCCTGCTCGCGCGTGCACGCCGACGCTGATGATTTCGAAACCGGCCATGACAGCCCTGCGGGGCGGCGAGACGCAGAAACCAGCCGCCACTGTTCCTCAGTGAGATTCTGAAAGTGTGGAAGCAGGTCGGTCGTGTTCGTCATCGATCCAGGCGAGCGTCTCCGTCAATATCTCCTTCGACAAGGCGGGATCGACCACAGCCCGCGCCAGGATCGTTGCCCCGACCATCGCCGACCAGCTTGCTATTGCCCGACGGCGGCGGTCGGCTTCGGCCGGCCCTTCGAACTTCTCGCTCATCCAGTCGAGCTGTGCCCGCACGCCATCCGTCACCGCCGCACGGGCCTCCGGGGTCTGGCGCAGCGTGTCGGCGGCAAGTCCGGAAATCGGGCAGCCACCGGCCCTGTTGTCGCAATGGCGCGGCGAAAGATACTCCTCCATGTAGGCGCCTAGAGGAAGTGTCGCTCCATTGCGCTGGCCAAGCGCGTGCGCAAGCGCCTGGACGATCAGGTCGTCCTTCGAGCTGAAATGACCGTAGAAGCTGCCATGCGTCAGTCCCGCAGCCTTCATGACTTCGGCAACGCCGACTGCCTCAAATCCTTTCTCCCGAAACAGCCGGCTTGCGACCTCCAGGATCCTTTGGCGATTTTCGGCCATCTGTTCGCGACTGATTTTCATTTCGAGATTTCTCCATCGCTGCCATTGACTTTTTTATGATAGCCATCACTTTAAAGTCGTAATTAGGTTCATCATCATAATTATATAACACTCATTCGAAAGAGAACAAGACAATGGCTGACACTCCCACCGTCCTTATCACCGGCGCGTCCTCGGGTATTGGAGCGACATATGCAGAACGTTTCGCCCGGCGTGGGCACAATCTCGTACTGGTTGCGCGCAATAAGGCAAGACTGGAGGCTCTCTCGGCGCGACTTCGCGAGGAAACCGGCGTAACAATCGACATTCTGCCGGCCGATGTCACCAATTCCGATGAACTAGCGGCGGTGGAAACGCGTCTGAGCGACGATCGTCAGATCGGAATTCTCGTCAACAATGCCGGTGCGAGCCTGGAAGGGGCATTCCCCAATCAGGCTACGAATGATATCACCCAATTGATTGCGCTCAATGTGACGGCGGTTGCCCGTCTCACCAGTGCCGTCACACCGCGGTTCATCGAGGCGGGCTCGGGTGCGATCATCAACGTCTCCTCGGTCGTCGGGCTTGCCCCGGAATTTGGAATGTCCGTCTATGGCGCCACCAAGGCGTTCGTGACGTTTCTCTCGCAGGGGCTCAGCCTCGAACTCGGCCCCAAGGGGATCTACGTGCAGGCAGTGCTGCCGGCTGCGACGCGGACGGAGCTCTGGGAGCTTGTCGGCATCGACGTCAACACGCTTCCGGGCGTGATGGAAGTGGGTGAACTCGTGGACGCCGCCCTGGCAGGCTTCGACAAGCGCGAACCCGTCACCATCCCGCCGCTTCACGATGCCGCCCAATGGGATGCCTATCAGGCCGCACGTCAGGTGATGCTCCCGGGCTTTGCACAGGTCCACGCAGCAGAGCGTTATCGCTCCGCCGCCTAGCGCCTCCCGCAGAAACGCGCCGTCGCCGGCACAGGCCGCGCCGCAAAGGCTGGCCGGCCTGTGCCGAGCTTCGGCGCGAAACTCCGAGGCGTGACAGAGAACCCCGAAATCCGGACGAAAGAAAAGAAACGAAATGACTGACAACACACTCTTCGAACCCTACACACTCGGCGCCCTGACGCTGGCGAACCGTATCGTCATGGCTCCTTTGACCCGCAACAGAGCTGGCGCTGGCTTTGTGGCGAGCGAACTCGCGGTGGAATACTATTCTCAGCGCGCGACTGCTGGCCTGATCATATCCGAAGGGGCGCAGATTTCGCAGGAAGGGCAGGGTTATCAGGATACGCCGGGCATTTATACGCAAGCTCAGATCGACGGGTGGCGGAAAGTGACCGACGCGGTGCATGCCAAAGGCGGGCACATCTTTCTGCAGCTTTGGCATGTAGGTCGTGTTTCGCATGTCGATCTGCAGCCGAATGCGCAAGCCCCGGTCGCGCCCTCCGCCCTCAAGGCTGACACTAAGGTTTTCGTGAACAATGCCTTCGTCGATGTGTCCGAACCTCGCGCGCTCAAACGGGATGAGATCCAGGCCACCATCGCCGATTTCCGTCGCGCCGCCGCCAACGCGATTGCCGCGGGCTTTGATGGTGTCGAAGTCCATGGCGCCAACGGCTATCTGCTGGATCAGTTTGTCAAGGATGGCTCCAACACCCGCACCGACGCCTATGGTGGCTCCGTCGAAGGTCGCGCACGGATGATATTGGAAGTCGCTGCCGCCGTGGCCGCGGAGGTCGGCGCGCAGCGGACGGGGGTCCGGATTTCGCCGATCAACAGTGTCACCTCGACCGATCCGCAGGCGCAATTCAACTACATCGCCGAGAAATTGGGCGAGATTGGTATTGCCTATCTCCATGTCGTCGAAGGTGGGCGAGGTGGGCCGCATGAGGCTGCTGTCTTCAATTACGCAGAGCTTAGGGCCAAATTCGCTAACACCTACATTGCCAACAACGGCTACAACCTGGAACTCGCGACGTCGCGCTTTACGAAGGGCGAGGCTGATCTCTTTTCGTTCGGCCGGCCATTTATCGCCAATCCGGATCTCGTGAAGCGGCTGAAGACAGCCGTTCCGCTGGCAGAGGTGAACCCGACCACCATCTACGGCGGCGGCGCCGAAGGCTATACCGACTATCCATTTGTGGCCTCGAACCACGGGTGACCAATCGGCCGCGCTGTTGCTCGGCCTTTTGCAACTGTGAATTCGCAGCGAACAATGCCTCCGGCGATGTCACGGTAATTCCTTGTGAGGAGCGGCTGCGATAGACGCGCGTGCATGAACACTTCGCCAGTCAGCTACAAGCGCCATCGCTTCCCACCCCAGATCATCGCCCACGCGGTCTGGCTCTACTTTCGGTTTCCGCTGAGCCTGCGCCTTGTCGAGGAATTGTTGCTGGAGCGCGGCATTGCCGTCTCCTATGAAACGATCCGCTGCTGGGGAAAGAAGTTCGGCCCGGATTATGCGTGTCGCCTTCACCGCAAGAAGCCCAGCGGGAACCATGTGTGGCATTTGGACGAGGGTGTGCGGCGAGGCACCCGCAGCAGTGTGGGAGCCGAGCTGCACGAAAGATGAGGGTAGGTCCCTCGAAGCCGACCGTCAGGGGTAGGTTTCAAACCACTGCAAGCTGCGACGGTAAAGAGCCGTGGTGGTGAGCGTTGCAGAAAAGGCGGATGTTAGTCCGTCAGGTAAGGTTCAGAGAGACGAGCGCAAGCGAACCGCTGATGACGTGTCGAAAAGTGCAAGATGATGTCGAAACCGGGAGGAATTCGTTAGCCCGGGACGAGTCTGGGGGGCGACCTGATTTCTGCCCAGACGGCATCCGGCATGAAGGCGGCGTGACTCTTCACCAGGCTTTCGTGTGGAACGCGGGAACCTGTCGCTCCGATGTTAAGGGAGAAACCCAAGCAGGCGGTCCCTGCGAGGGTGAGATTACCGAAGCGGGGCACAGGGGCGGAGCAGCCCGTAGTAGTGCTGAAGGTCCTGTAATGGGGCTGGAGCGAAGGGGTTGCGTTGTTCAGCTCTGGAGCGTGGACAACCGGCGACGGGAGGATCCTCGTGGATAGAGCAAAGCCGTATACGATCCCGAAAAGGGAGGTGTGGGAAGCATATAAGAGGGTTAGAGCCAACCAAGGAGCGGCTGGTATAGATGGCCAGACGATTGCGGACTTCGAGGCTGATCTTAGGAACAACCTGTACAAGCTCTGGAATCGGCTGGCGTCGGGCAGCTACTTTCCGCCGCCGGTGCGGCGGGTCGACATACCCAAGAGCGATGGGAAGACGCGCCCGCTGGGCATACCTACGGTCGCCGATCGCGTTGCGCAGATGGTGGTCAAACGCCATCTGGAACCGGTGGTGGAGCCTGAATTCCATCCGGATTCCTATGGGTATCGGCCCGGCAAATCGGCACTTGATGCGATCAGCGTGGCACGGCAGCGATGCTGGCGTTACAACTGGGTTCTTGATCTCGATATCAAGGCTTTCTTTGATAGCATTGAACCGGACCTGCTGATGCGGGCTGTGCGCAAGCACACCGATTGCCCGTGGGTGCTTTTATACATTGAACGATGGCTGAAAGCGCCAGTGCAGATGCCGGACGGAAATCTCGTCGCCAGAGAACGAGGAACGCCACAGGGCGGGGTGATCAGCCCCCTCTTGGCAAGCCTGTTTCTTCACTACGCGTTTGACATGTGGATGTGTCGGAATTTCCCGGACATTCCGTTTGAACGGTATGCTGACGACGCGATCTGTCATTGTCGGAGCGAGGATCAGGCGATGGCGCTTCAGAACGCTCTGGACGCGCGTTTTACTGACTGTGGGCTGACGCTTCATCCTGACAAGACTAAAATCGTCTACTGCAGGGATGAAAGTCGGCGAGGTACTCATCCGGTCTACAAGTTCGACTTTCTCGGCTACACTTTCCGGCCGAGACTTGTGAGTAAGAAGGCCGGGGGCATGGGTGTTTCATTCGGTCCTGCGGCCAGTCCGACGGCGCTCAAGGCGATACGGGGCACGATCCGTAGTTGGTCCTTGCACCTTCGCAGTGACAAAGCTCTCGATGATCTGGCACGGATGTTCAACTCGTACATCCGCGGCTGGATCAATTACTATGGTCGGTTCTGTCCTTCAGCTCTCCAACCTACGCTTTGGAGTGTCGAGCGATACTTGGCTCGATGGGCATCGGGAAAGTACAAGTCCTTGCGTAGGCATAAACGGCGATCCCGGCATTGGCTTTTGCGCATCGCGCAGCGCCAACCTCGGCTGTTCGCCCATTGGCCTCTGCTTCATGGATACGGTCGAACAATGGGAGCCGGATGATGCGAGAGTATCACGTCCGGTTCTAAGAGAGCGTGGGGGTGGAACTCCCCCGCGCCACTCGCCTCCTGATTTCCATCGGTGGCCGAAAACATTGGCTTTGGCGCGCCGTCGATCAGGACGGCTACGTTCTCGACGAGATCGTCCAGGCTCGCCGCGATACCAAGGCGGCCAAGCGATTGCTGATCAGGCTGCTAAGGAAGCAAGGTCTCGTGCCGAAGCGCATCGTCACCGACAAACTGCGTTTATACGGCGCGGCAAAGCGGGAAGTCATGCCAGATGTCGAACATCGATCTCATAAGGGGCTCAACAACCGGGCGGAGAATTCTCACGTACCATTTCGAAAACGAGAACGGATGACGCTGAGATTTCGATCAGTCGGCGGCTTGCAACGCTTCGTATCGATCTTTTCAGCAATCAGAAATCTTTTCGTCCCGGCGCACCAGAAACGCTCAGCCCTCGCCATCCACATTCATCGCATCCGCGCAATGGCGCATTGGAAAGCCGTGACCGGCGCAACTGCGTAAGTTCATCGACAAACACCTTGACGGGGATTAAGCGAACAACGTGACATCGCCCCTCCAGCCATTATCGCGAGCTGCGCGCCGCTGCAATGGACCTATGGGTTAAAATCGCCCGGGCATGACAGACCGCAGAAACCCGTCATCCGCTTTTGTCTGGTGACGCTTAAGTACGATACCATTTGACAACCTACTGGCGATAAGCTTTAAATATTTTGTTATTCTAATTAATTGACTGCCTTCCGTATTCGGGCCTCCGGAGAATTCTATCGTGGTCGGTCCCGACGGAAACTTATGAAAAGACACGGATACGAGTGGTCCAAACTGGACCGGCCGCACGGTGGTGATGTGAAGCGTGTATAGCCGCAACGAGAGTTATCAGGATTGCAGCGACAGGGTCAGCGATGGACGTCTATCCTCTTGGCTTCGCCGAAATCACTTTATTCAAAGCTCTGGACAAGCAAGCTCGGCGGGCGCTTGAATGCCAGTGCAGATGGCGGCGCTACCGCGCCAATGAGGCGATTATAGATGACCAAGATGAGGGCAACGATCTCTTTCTTGTTGTCCGGGGACAACTTCGCGCCAGCGTTTGCATAGCCGGACAAGAGACTATCATGCGCGATATTCGCGCCGGCGAATATTTTGGAGAAATTGCCGCCATCGACAATCGTCCCCGCTCCGCCCACATCCGCTGCCTCACTGATTCTATTGTTGCACAGATGCCGGCTCACGTGTTCTGGCAGGCAATTCAACAGTATCCGGAGGTCGGCAGGCAGGTACTCGTCTCGCTTGCTGCCCTCATTCGTTCGTTGACAGACCGCGTCAACGAAACCTCAGCACTCAGCATGAAGCACAGGCTCTTGGCAGAATTACTGCGCCTCTCGCGATCAGTGAGCGGCGCCACGGAATCATATATCATCTCGCCTCCGCCAACCCATGCCGAACTTGCTGCCCGAATAGGAAGTCACAGAGAGGCAGTCACACGAGAACTCAACAGCCTCACACGGCTCGGGCTGATTACCCGTCATCGCGGGGCAATCTCGTTGCAGGATCGGAACCGTCTCCAGCAAACCCTCGACAAAGCATTGCAGGGTTAATCATCGTGCCGATCATTGGCTTCGGCGGACGATGAAAGATTTCAACACAATTGAATCTATCGCGTGAATCCATCGTGCGGTGCCCCTGCGTTTTCAGTGCCATGATCTCCCGTTTGGTCTGTGGCATTTCGCACATCGTGAAGAGGTCGCGATCTCTACCGTGAGGCTGTCTTCAGGGGGAGGATCGCTCATCTCTCCCTCGCGAAAGACAGTTAGCCCTCAACAGAAAAGCGAGGAAATCCGTCATGTCAACTCTTCTGACCATCAACGTTGTCAACAATCAAGCGGTCAACAACTCCTTCTTCTTTTTCCAGCAGCCGGCAGTCTATACCGGCGGTGCAACTGTCTACTCCAACAGCCTTTTCAGTCAACTCCTTGCCCCGTCGAGTAGCGGATCGTCGCTGACATTCCAGTCGAATGTCCAATATTACGCCGGCGTTCAGCAAACCAACAACGCAGTGCCTATTCCCGGCCAGCTCAATGGTTTTGCCTCTGCCATTCAGCCTATTGATCTAACGCCGATCAACGGCTCTGCCAACAATTCGACGATCATGGCTCCGGTGCCGCTTAGTCTGACGCCGGCAAGTCCTACCTCCGGCGTGCAGCAGGGTGCATTCCGTATCGCGACCGGTCTCTACCAGCCGCCGGCGCAGCAGTTTTATGCAGGCTCAGCCGTGAAGGCGAACGGCCAAGTTATCCTGTCGAACTTCGTTCTTGCCCAGCCACAGCAGAATATCGATTGCCAACCGGTTCTGAAATTCTATGTCGGCACCGGCACCTATACAGCGGGCGTGAACATGAACTTCACCCAATCGTCGGGGCAGTCGGCTCTATGCGATTTCACCGGAGGCTACTCGGTCGCGAACGTCGCCTATAATTCGGACGGAAGCTGGACCGTCACCATGAGCTAAAGCGATTGGCTCCTGGGACGGGCTTCGGGTCCAGACCGCAGTGTCGGATATCCGGATTGCTTCGTCATTGAGGATTCAACGGTAGGGTGGTGACCAAGCAAACATGGCAAATGTCCATGAGAGCGAAGGGCTATCCTGATCATCAATGAGCCTACGCCCGGAGCCAATCAATTTCACGCGGGAATATCGGTTGCCAAGCCCTGCTTGGGTTTCGTCTCTTCCCGCAAATGATGAGTACAATGTTCAACAACAGGAGCTAAAAATGACAGTTGTCAATATACCACCAGATGGACAAATATATGGGCTGGGACAAGTGCCCGGAACTTTGCACATATACAATCGGGGTCCAAATGCAGCGACCTACAATCTGACGATAGTTGGCGTCAACTACTGGCCAAATGTTAATACTCCAGTAGGATACACGGACTCTTATCCCGCGAACGGCAATGCAACATACGTTCAGAATATGAATGGTGGTGGAACTCTCCAATGCCTATGGGTCGCGCCAGGAGATGAACTTACGCCCCAAAAGGCTGGTCTGGAGACGGCTGAGAGTATGCCCAGTGTTTAAAGGTAGCATTTGACCGCATCGACTGGAGGTGGCCATGGTTTCCGAACCATGGCCACCTCCACCGGCCGGACATCTGCCTTCCCCTTAGCCCCGATTATGGCTTCCGTTTCTCGGAAAGAGAATAGGTTGCTCGGCTGTTGACAATAATCCTGACGAGGCTTTCGCCAGGATTACCCGCGAGCGGGACGCAAGAGCATTTCAAACGCGCCCGGTCTCGTCGCTTTCAATATTGATGCCGCAAGCTTAATTAAGGGAAAGACGCAATAGAAAATCCGAACTTCTCACGTCAAGGTCTGATTGGACGCAACAATGGCGCAGGCATTTAAAATAATCATTAAAAATGATGGCTCGCAAGACAACTATTTTTCGTTGGTCCAGGTCGTTTCAACGTTCAGCGGCGCAGCCGCGGTCTTTTCCAGCTGCCTTGATTGCCAATTCCTACGGCGGTACAGCGAAGCTGGTACAACCTTGTCTATTCCTTTGGACCAACAGATCTACGCAGGCGCCCAGGAAATCATGCCGTCGAAAACCGGTAAGATCGCAATGGACACTACGTTGCTCGCGCCGTCGCTGGCGGCATTGGCAAAATCGCAAACATCGTCAGTCCAGAAGGTAACGCTCACGCCTAAAAACGGCGGCAACGTCAACAATTATACCAATATGCTGGTAGACCCGGTCGGGCTGACGCCTGCCATTTTCAATGCGGGTGTGCCATCCGGCGCTTTCTGCATTAGCGTACCACCATATACCCCGCCTGTTCCGTCCTATACCGTCGGCAACTCAATTATCAATGAGGATGGATCTGTCATCCTTTCGAGTTTTATCTCGGCACCGCCTAACGTCAACGTGCAGATTGGTGTGTTGCAGATCTATTATATTACCGCAGCGCAGTATTCAGTGGGGAGTGCAATGACTTACGACACCTACAGTAAAGTGATTGCGACAGCCGCGAAGTGTGATTTTACGACGGGATACACGACATGTAACGTCACCTATAATGCTGATGGCACCTTTAAAGTTACTCAAGCCTACTAGGTGTGGACTCCATTCTAGCCTTCAATGCTGATAGCAGGGGTAGCCCCCAGCGCTCGCCGGCTTCCAGCTGTACCTTCAGTTTCGCCAACTCATCCTCGGGAAGGGCGCCGTTGCAGGCAAAAGCCAAAACAAGGCGGAATGTCGGGCACATAAACTGAAATCCTCGGGCCTGTAGATCATCGTGCCCTTTGTTAAAGATCAAGAGGCCACCAGCCGCATCACCGCGTGACGCGATGAGAATACCCTCAATCATACGTGCGAAACATTGCCAAAAGACCAGTTGTCGTTCCTGGGCAATTGTCGACAATCTGTCATGTAGAACAGCGAGTTCTTCCCATTCTCCCCGTAGCCCAGTGGGTAGAGCGGCTCCAAAGCACAGAGTATGGCATAGTGTATGGACGTGGCGGCTAGCGTCGGCTGCGGCGATAGCGCGACGCCGCGCCTGCTGGGCATAGTCGTTGTCATCATCGAAAGCCGCTATAGCGGCGATGCAGCACAAGACAGTAACATAGTTGTCCGTCGCACCGAAACGACGCAGCGCATCGAGATGCTCCTCCGGCCTGTATTTGTTGAGAAAGCTGTGAAGATGGATTTTGGCCGCTTCAAGCTCACCACGAAACATATGGGTCGATCCCAGCATTCGGTGGATCATTAGTTCATGTGAGCTCTCGCCCTCTGGGCCGAAAGCACCGGCTACACCGAAGGTAAAGCCGTGCGCCGTGTCGATGTCGCCTTGTGCCAGCATCTCGAGCCAACGAAGGAAAAAGGAGGAGAGGAGGCGCTCAGGCCCCCCAAGACGTGGGATAAGCTCTTCGAGGCGCGTCGTCACATCCGCGTTTGCAGCCACGTAGCCATTGACGCCAACCAAGGCGGGATAGAGAGCGAGCAAAGTATCCGCCTCGAATTGGAGGTTCCATTCGGCGCTTGTGTTTTCCAAGCGATGTGCCAGCGTCAGGGCTCTACTATAGAGGGAGACAGCCTCGGCATCCGCGGACTGCGCCGAGGCAAGATGGCCTGCCTGCGCATAAAGATCTGCGGCCTCTCGCAAACGCTCAGCTCGCTCAGAGTGCTCGGCACGCATGAGGGGAGGGACGGCAATGCCATCCACTACACGCTGTTCAAGTACATCAGCAATCCTGCCATGCATGGCGATCCGATCCCGTTTCAGGATCATTTCGTAGGCGCATTCCAAGATAAGTTGATGGCGGCAAACGAGCATGTTTTCCTGCTCGCTCCCTTGGGCTAGTTGTAGTTCGGCAAGGCCGGCGGAGGTTATTTCTTCCAACGCAACTTCAATCTGTTCCTCGGAGAGCCATAGGCTTCTGAGGAGTGACAGAGAAACCCTGCGCCCAAAGCAGGATTGCAACCGCATAAGTTGGTTGGCGACGGTAAGGCGGCCGATACGTGCCTGTAAACTCTGCTGCAGGCTCGACGGAATGCCCTTGAGCGGATCCATTCTCTGGCCGGAGTCAGTGCTCTCGCGGACACCCAGCGCCAGTTCTTCCGCAAACAACGGCACCCCCTCCGACCGGTCGGCCAACATTTCAAAAAGCGTTCGGTCTGCGTCGATGTTCGACATCAGATGCGCGATAATCTGCTTCGTTTCGTTCGTTGCCAGTGGTTCCAGCTGGAATACGGTGAACCCCTCCCGGAGTTCGGCACCTTGCTCCATACCGATCGGCCAATGACGCCCGCTGATGACGATCAGGACACCTTTCGATCGCACCTTCACTAACCTGGAAATCACTTCCGCGCTCGACAGGTCCGCCCAATGTATGTCATCGCACCAGATAATCCGCGGAGGCTTGCCGTCGGAAAAATGGCTCACCAAAGCATCGATGAACTCTGCTCGCCTCTCGCGCCGTTCCATCTGACTGCCACTACCAATCGTTTTGAGCAGCTCGAGAAGACTGGCGGCTCCAGGCTCGTGTTGATGAGCCTCCAGTTTCAACGCGTCCACAAACGCATGGAAAGGAATATCCCGACTATGAGGTTGGAAAAAAATCCGCCGTACGGTAAGGCCGCGATTCTCGAGCGAATTCATAAAATGCGATGCCAAACGGGATTTTCCGATGCCCGGTTCACCGGTTAGCAGGACCCTTTCGAAGGCTCCGCTTTCGACCTGCAGCCAGATGTGTGAAAGGCTGGCTATTTCTTCGGTCCGCCCAACAAAGGGAGCGCGAACCTGTTGAGCCGTTACTGCTACTGCGAGATCGCCTGTCTGCTCGCCGCGTATTTCGAAGACGGCGCATGGTTTTTCCACACCCTTCAATGAGTGGATTCCGAGCGGATGCAGTTGAACGTGGTGTTTCACAAGCGCAGCGGTCGATTCTGATACAACTACTTTCCCGGGCTGTGCCACAGACTGAAGCCGCGCGGCCATATTGACGGTCGCGCCGAAGGCTTGCCCAATCTCGCCCTGGTGCCCGGCCTCGCTCAATCCGTCCATCAAGACAGGCCCGCTCGTGACACCCGCTCTTGCCGCTAGACGGATTCCGGCGGTATTTGGGAGCTTATCCACTTGTTCTACCGCGTGGGAAGCGCCGAGTACGCCGCGCAAGGCTGCGTCTTCCAAAGTGTTGGGGTAGCCGAAATATACTAGGACCCCATCACCGTGGTATTGCGCAACATATCCACCGAGCGGTATGACGGCCTCCCTTACAGCAGCATAATAGCTCGCCAGCAAATCCCAAAACGCTTCTGCGCCCAGAAGCTCTGCCCATTGGGTAGAACCCACCAGATCACAAAACAATACTGTTATATATCGCAGCTCGGCCCGAGGATTGGCTGGGTTGTGACTTACGCGCTCAGAAAGGTGCGTGAGGATTTTTCGCCTGTGACCAAGTGAGTAAACCCCAATCTCCTTGAGATCCGACTCATTCAAATGAGCCAATATCTCCAGGTCGATATTAGCCGCTTCGAAGCATTGGGCGTAGTGTCCCAGATCTATGTTCGCGAGCCAGGCATTAATCGTTGAAAAATTGCCACTTTCTCGCTTCCGGTTCACCATGGCATCTCGTAGACAATCGGGTCGTCCATTCCAAGAGAGCTGACGATTTGCTCCGGCTCTTCGAGCAGCTTGATACTTTGAGGATAAGAAAAGACATCGGCCGGATCATATTTGGTCTTGATGCCACGCAAGAGGGGATAGAGATCGCCCCAGTAGTGTGCGCCGAAATCTGGATCGACTGGACTTGGATAGTTTTGGTAGACAAAACCGCTCCAATATGGCTCGATCAGTGCGCGCCATCCCTCGATGTACCCTCCCATGACTTTTTGTTCGCGGGCGTTCAGCCAGAAGACATCAAAGAAAAGGTCGCAATAGACATGGCGGTGAATAAAAGCGTTGCCCGATGTACCAAAGCGCTCGATCGCGCCTCCATAGATCTCCATGGCGACGGTCGTGTAAGGGCTTGGGCTGTGCAGAAAATACTGGATGAGCTTGAGCCAATCCTCCGAACCGAGCTCTCTCGATAGATAGCGGCTGAGCTTCGCTTCCGGTGGCGGCATGGGCGTCATATCTGGCGGAAAGTCCGGCACGTCATACGGCTTGCTCAAGAGCGTCTTGTTGAGCGCCGAATAAGGCTGGCGGTCATAGAGGGCTTGGAGGCTTGCCCCCGGCAGACCCAGAACAGGCTCGAGGATCTTCGCCAGATCCTCCTTGGATCCACGATACATGCCACGCATCAGCAGATAAGGCTGCTTACCACCCGTTTCGGGGCCTTCGAAGGCCCAAATCATTTGGTAACCTAAGTCGGCAGGTGCGTTTTCGCGCATGAAGTTCTTTTGCAGCCATGCCAGCGCCTGAGCTGCGTATTGCGCGCCGTCATCGGACGAGATGGACCAGCATACCGAGAACCCCGAAAAATCCTTACCCTCATAAAGGCGATATTTTACCCCGAGCAAAACGCCGAAATTGCTTCCTGTTCCACCGCGAATGGCCCAGAATAAATCCCGGTTCTGCGTGGCATCCGCGTAAACCATTCGGCCGTCCGCCAGCATGACACGCACGGCTTCCACCTGGTCGCAGTTCATTCCGAATATGCGCGCGGTAAAGCCATAGCCGCCGCCCTGCATATAGCCGCCAATGCATACGTCAGGGCAGGCACCTCCTGGCGTATGCAAATCAAATGCCTCGATCTTGGCATTGAACTTGCGGAAATCGGTTCCTGGGCCGGCCCAGCTTGTTCGGGACAAGGGATCAACAACAACGTCGTTGAGCCTGCTTACATCGATCAGAAATCCGTCCTGGGCCGAAAATCCGCCAGTGCTATGCCCGCCAGAACGGACAACGACGGGCAAATGCCGCTGGCGAGCCCAAAGCAGGCAGGTCGATACATCTGACTCGACCTCACAATAGACAATGATTGCTGGAAAGGCCGAGAACCTTGGATTGGACAGCATTCGGGCCTTGTTATAGTCAGGGTCGCCGGGAAGGACGACTTGACCGACGATAGCATCCTGCAAGCTCTTTGCATCGGTGATTTCAAGAGCCTGCGTGCCGACATCTTTGCCCTTGAGCAGATCCCATTTTGAAAATTTCAAGCGTAAATGCTTTGCGCGGCTATCGTACCAAAGCAATGGCGTCTCCTCATATGATGCAGAATTTTTACCCGGAATATCATGCAAAGGTGCGACCCCGACTATCTCACGGGTGCGCGAATTTTTAATGCACATAATATTATAATGTTTGCATATAGATAACAAATGGAGAATGATCGCGAAGTGGGCTTCGCTTCCGTTGGAGCCGCGATGGGCTAAAACAATACGGATGCCCGTGAAACGCAGCTGATCAGGCAATGTACGCGAATGATATCCGATCTTTGCCCATTTGATTCTGATACGGGGCGATCGTGACCAAGGATGCCAGTTATGGTTCCATAATAAACCTTATGTAACTTCACATATGTGGCAGCTAAGTTGAAACGTCCTGATCTTGCAAATAGGACGGAGGTTGATCCCCTCCCTAGAAAACGGCCATGCCACACTTGGCAGAGATTCTCCGGAAACAAGTGTTTTTGCGAAACACTCGACCGTCTTTTGTGTTAAGTGCGCTCGATAGAAACAGCGATGGAGATTTTTCGCGCCAATGATTGAACTAACACCGTCACAGATCGCAGGACTGAAACTTGCGCAGCAAGGAGATCTTTATCCGCAGTCGGCGAAGAAGTGGACGCACCAGAACGCAACCGTGACCTATGCAAAAACCGACCGTTGGAAAGAACGGCCGCAGAAAATCAAATTCATCAGCGACAAGACATTGGAAGAATTGAGAGAGCCCGGCTTTCTTGAACGTCTCCACGTCGACGATGATGCCGGAAAGGACGCGTACGCTATAACCATGGCCGGTAAGATCTGGCTTCTGAAGAACAAGTAGAGCGAAGAACGCATCCGCCGATCTGCCCCTTTCATGGTCTCGGAGGCACACCCGCGATTTCGGGTCGCCCCATTTAAGGGTTCCCACGGAGTTAAACTTGCTCCCGGATGATGAGCCGCGTGGAGCAAAAAGCGTTATTTTTGATCGAACAGATCGCCGCAGGCCTCGCAAGCGAAGTAGATTTCCTGCTTGCTGCATTGAACATGGCCTGTGGCACCTGCCCGGATCTTCCAGTCACACATTTCCCCACCCCATTTTAGCGTTCCTTCCATGTAACAGGGCGCAAGATCATAATCGTCGTGCAGGATTCTAGCGTCGATCTGTTTTGCGCGCTTGAAGAACGCCCGGGCCTTCGCAGCAGTTAAGGCGACATCGGACTTGCGGCACCGATCGGGAGCCTCGGAGCGAAAGGCCACGATTTTCAGGTCAGTGATCTGCCGGTCCTGCGCCACAGCGGAACTGCCAAGCAAGGTCGCTGCGATCAGGATGATAATTCGAGTATCTATTTCCATACACCCGCGATCAATGTCATCCGATTTCAACGATGTATCTAGGCCATTCACCTGGCCTTGGCCATCCAGCGTGAACGATTTGACATCGCACGACGGGACGGTGTTGCTCGGCGTCGCCTTTGGATAGTACGGCCAGTGGTTGAAATTGGCGACGCATTCACGTTACACATCGGACGCGCGGCGGCCCGGCTTCGTCCCAGGCAACGATCTACCATGACGATCATGGTCCGCTAAACATGTTGAGGAGCCACGCATGCAGACAATCACAAGCTCGCCTCCCCTGCCGTTGGATGGTCCTGAATGGGCTCGGCTGCGCCAGCAGGAAGACCTGCGAAAGGCGACGCTTGAGCGGCGTTTCGACGAGGTCGAGCACATCATGGCAGCGCTCGAAGCGGCGTGGTGGCAGCCTGGTGATTTGCCCGATGACCGCTACACGTTCCTCGCAACCAGCTCCGGCCTTTTTGACAATGCCAGCGTCGACGCGGCCCTCAGGCTTGAATTGCTGAATGGCTGGATCCAAGCCTATCCAGGCTCCTATCATGCAAGGCAAATTCTCGGTCACTATTATTTTCGCCGGGCCTGCGACATCCGCACGGCAGCCTGGGCATCCGAGGTTGGTGAGGACCAATGGGTCGCCGCCCACATGGCTTGCGTAACCGCAGCCGAGCATTTGCTGAAGGCGATGGCGCTCTCGGAGCGACCGGCGCTTGCCGGGGAAACGATGATGCAGATCAGCCAGTATCTAGGTCAGCCAGACTTCGTCGATGCGTTGTTCCGTGGCTTGCCTGCTGAAAAAACCATGCAGCGCGAGGAGTTTGAGCCGGACCTTTATGAGGCGGCATGTGCTCAGCTTGCCAGACATCGATTAGAGCCGCCCGGCGTTGTAACGGCGAGGCTTCCCTCCTCTCTTCCGCCCGCGAAAGAGGATGATCTCGAGAACTCCGGCTTTTACTGGCTGCGCTACTGCCTTTCTCTCAGACCGCGATGGCCGGAGATCCTGGTTGATTACGCGCAGTACCTGAGCCCCAGATGGGGTGGTCGTGATGGAGAGGTCGAAAAATTCGCCACAGGTCCTTTGTGTTCCGCACTGAGCGAACAGGAACGCAATTCCGTCCGTTGGCCGGGAATTCAGGATGCATTGACGCTCCCTGAATATCCGCAACCGGGCGACGCTCGCGAGATCGCGGCCAGACAGAAGATTTTCAAGAACTGGCTGGCCCGGGATCTCTCCGATCGCTTGCGGTTCATTTCACTCGGCAAGTACGCCAATTTTACCAACTACTCGCTCGCCGATGGGGAACTCGCGCATCAGCGACATGTCGAATCCGTTCGCTATTGCAAGCCGCCCGGAACCTACCCTGCCATTGATGGCCCGTTTCGCGACTTCACCAATGTGATGCTGATCAAGCATTTCGAGGATCATGAGGGTGCCTATGCCAGCGTCCTGCAAACCGCCGTTCGCCGTTTTGATGAACCAACGATGCTCACTGTCGCAGCATTCGCGTGGCAGTTCGGCATGTGGGGGATCAAGGCCGATCCGGCGATTGCCACACGGCTGATCGACCGGGCAGCGCAGCTCGAGCCGCTCTATGAACCGGATGAATTTTCGCCGATGCATGCTTGCCGGATGATGTGGGACGGAGGGTTTCAAAAGGAGGCGACCTATCTTACCCGCGCATTTGCCGAGCGACGCGTCTACTCCGCCGCAGCAAGCATGTACGACATCACAAGAGGGATCCGGCCTGATACCGATCCGGAGTTGCTTGACGGCGAGGAAGCCGATCACTGGCTCGAGCTCGCCGTCGAGGACGGTGAAGCGGTCGCGCTGCACAATTATGCATGGCGCCTTGAAAATGTTGACGATATTGATCTGACGGCCCGGGAAAATTTCGAACGCGTCCGCAATTTTTATGTCGGGGCGATGCATGGCGGCGTGGAAATGGCAATGATCAGGGTCGCAAGCGTCGAGCGGCGTCACGGAACTACGGAGGAAAAGGAGCAGGCCGTCGCAGCGATGAAATCCCTTGTTACCCACCATGACGACCACATTGCCGGTGAGGCCTATGGCCAGGTCGTCCTGGCATATAAATACGGCGACGGTGTTCCCAAAAGCGAGTTTGTCGCCATGCAGTGGTTCGACCGTTACAAGGAACTTTTTCCCGACCATTCGACAATGGAATGGATGGAAACGCAGGTCTACGGATCGACGGGAATGCAAATGGCAGGCCGAGCGTTGAAAGCCTTCTTCCTCGGCAAGAAACTTTCAAGCGAGCATCTCCCGCCAAAATAAGCGTCACCATGGCCACTCCCCTTCCATCACCGCAAGAAGGCAGATGGCGAGCCTTGATCTGGCTCGCCTTTGGCGATGTATCTTTGCTCGTCTGCGGAGCCGTGCTGGTCCTGTCCCCTCTCCTGCTTGCATTGTGGCTGCCTTCGCGGCTTCTGCTGGTGCTTCTTGCCTTGCCGTCGTTGTCATGGGTGTTTTACGGGCTGATGGTTCTGCGTGCCTATGCGGCAGTGCCGGCGCCACCGGTATCGAATGGCATATCGCTGGATCTCGGCAAGGTTCCCGCTCTGGCTGGCGAGCTTGAACGATTGCGGCTTGTCTGCGATGCGCCCGCCTTCACGGCCGTCTATATCAACGCCGAGCTCAATGCCTCCATCTATCAGACAGGGTCCCGTGCCGGTCAGCCGAAGCATATTCTGGTGCTTGGCTTGCCGCTTCTTGCCTTGCTGACAAGAAAGCAAGCCGCAGTCGTCATCGCGCATGAATACGCGCATATTTCCCGGCAGCATGGCCATTTTGCGCGTTGGGCCTATGTGACGCGTCAACGCTGGGCGGCGCTTGGCGACTTGCATGAGCGCAATCATCGTCTGATCACCGCGCCGCTCAGACTATTTCTCTCCTGGTACGTGCCCCGCATGATGCGCGAGACACTGGAGTTTTCACGCCGTTGCGAGATGGTTGCCGATGCGCAGGCGATTGCGGTTTGCGGCAACGATATCGCATTCGACGCAGAAGCCGCCCTGGCATTGCGGCAAAGAGCTATGTCTACCCGGTTTTGGCCGGATATATTTGCGCTAGCGGGTAGTGATGACATCGCTCGGACGCGGCCATTTACGCAGCTTTTGACGGAACCAGCGAACAGTCATCCGCGCGACGGCGCGCAGGCAGCCGTCTGGCTGCACGAAAGCCTCTGCCAGGAGCCAGATAGTCACAGCACGCATCCTGTCTTTTTCGAGCGCATCGCGGCAACAGGATTTGATCCGGCAGACCCGCTTCCCGATCATCTGCCCTGGCACCTCGACGAGACTTCGGCGGCCGCAGATTGGCTGGGGGCGGAAGCCTCTGGTATCGCCGCGCAGCTTGATGCCGATTGGCGCGAAACCGCGGAACAAGGCTGGCGGGATGCAAAGGAGTGGCGAGCGCATCAACAGCGCGAATTCTCAAATCTCCTG
This sequence comes from Rhizobium rhizogenes NBRC 13257, assembly GCF_000696095.1. Taxonomy (GTDB): domain Bacteria; phylum Pseudomonadota; class Alphaproteobacteria; order Rhizobiales; family Rhizobiaceae; genus Rhizobium; species Rhizobium rhizogenes. The sequence goes on from NZ_BAYX01000005.1 coordinate 254,283, forward strand.
CAGCGTCGCGAACAGCAGGTGTTTGACGAGCAGGACTGGTTGGAATTGGCGCGACTGGCAGAGACATTTGATCCGGCAGGCACGCTTCGCGCCGAGGCCGTCGCACAAGGATTGCAGCATTCCCCCGAAGATCCGGCACTTCTTCAGCTTAAAGCCGGTGATCTACAGCAAAGCGGCGATATCCAAAGCGCGATTTCCATATGGCATCGCATCAGCCAGAACTCCTCCTCTTCCGAATATCAGGCTCATCGCCATCTTTGCGAACTCTACCTGCGGCTGGGCGACAAGCCAGCGGCGGAGCACCATCGACAGATCGCCGATCAATTGTGGGCTGGCGAAGATGTAGGTCAATCGGTATCCAAAGGTCTTTTCCCCCACGGGATGGATGCGTCCGAACTCGCCTTGCTGCAAGGCACGCTTCAGCCGCTTTTCCAGCATGCGCGCGCCATATGGCTTTGCCGCGACACGCCGCCGGATACGGCAAGCCCGCCCCGGTGGTTCCTGTATGTACAGGCCTATGACAGCTGGTTCATGCGTCTGGTGGGCAGATTGACCGGAGAGGACGATGTCAATGCTTCCGCCTGCAAGAGGCTGCTCGAGCGTTTGCAGGCGCGGTTGCATCTCTATCTGGAGGTTCGTTTTATCGGGCCGAACGATCAAATTCCGGGGCATTGCACGACCGGCAGCTTGATTGCCCAAGCCGGTTCGGCTGCGGCGCACCATTGAAGGCCACTTTGTCGCCTTGTCGGCGCTGACTTTCTCCGGCCCGATACCCGCAAAGGCGGGCGAAGCAGTCGAAGCGCTCCTCCTCATTGGAGCAGGCCGCGAAAAGATCGTCGCGTGATCTCACAATTCCTGCTTCGAATTGAATCCGGATCGCATCGGGCTTTGTCAGAGGCTGCATCAAGTGTTGCCTCCTTCAGCACATCCCGGAGCTCCGTCATAGGCCACGATCACATAGCGGTCGTGTTGATCGAGCTGGTCTGCATCCACCAGAACATTGACCAGCGAGCCTGAGGGAGATGCAAGTACGAATGAATAGGGATTTGCACTTTCATCGTTAGGCAACAGCACCGCCGTCTGGACGAACTTGGCGATCTGTGAGCCGCGCTCCAGTAGGCTTGGTGGTGTCAGCTCTTCCGTCACGTAGATCGAGACGACCTGAGAGAAGTCGGATCCGTCGCCTTCATGGATGACGCATAATACCGCCTTGTCTTGCGCCTGTGACAGGTCGTTCACCACTTCGATGGCGCTTGTGTCCACACGCAGCACCGCAGCCAGCGCATTTTTTATGAGTGTGGCGTCCATTGGTTGTTCAGGTGCCACATCCAGCCAGATCATATCCAAATCCCCAGAGGTCTCGGTGCATACAGGTTGTTATTCGGTCAGCACTGACGAAGCTATCCTCCACACACTCATTGAGCTAGCCCCAACACGATCCCGGCAACCTTAACCGCCGGGCGTAGGATTTGCTCCGATGACGATCATGAAAAGCACGAGAGCTGCGGTCTCCATCCCCTCTCTCAGAGCCGTCAACGGTCGCAACATGGCATTGAGCCGGCGGTTCCGTTCCAATGCCGGCTGATCGTCAGAGGTGACCAAGACTTCAGATGCCGTTGGTGCCGTCAGATCTATTCCGGTATACGCCTCGCGACTGTTTACGGGGTATTGCCGCCCTGACAATTCGGTGCTCCAGACCATGTAAAGCGGCGTGTCGAAATCGCCGGCGACATTTCCATTGGAAGGCACGAAGCCAAGCGCTGCCAGGTCAGCTCTGAGATCGTCAGGCAAGACGCCTTTCTTTGTTTCGCTCAGACTGGAATCATAGCCGCCGAGCATGATGCTGATCTTGCTCGTTGCCATGCCCGTCGACTGCACCCTTATCGTGCCGAGATAGGCTCTCGTTCCACCGAGCGAGCTGAGCTGATCATATCGTGTCGACGACAGCTCGTTCAAACGGTTTGGCGGCATTAGAAAATCGTAATCGTGAACAAGTGTCCGCAGGAGCAGGCGTTCACCCGAACTGCTGACGTTGAGCGCAACGACAGGTTCGTTCGTTTCCACGGGAGCATCAGGGTAGTTCGGAACAAGAAAGGAAGCGCCGATGACCGTAACCATCAGGACGAGAGCGAGTTTCAACAATTTCTTCGTCAAAGCTTTTTCTCTTGAATGCTCGTCACTCCAAACGGATTGAATTTGTATCCATCCTCTTCGTACCGGGTGTCGTCCGCTAGAGTGGCCTTACGATCCGCCAAGGCTGTCTCAACGCCTTCCCGTGTCATTTCATCGGCGATGTCATCAATCAGGGCCGCGATCTTGAGTTGTTCGGCATTGGTGGACGGCTGGTGATTATCTTTTCGGGCAAAGGTGACCAGCACATCAGGCAATCCGACCAGATGAAACCCGACGCTTGCCATCCCCTCAGCATCATCGCCGATGGGGCGGCGCGCAAGGGCGAGACGGCAAGTTCTCGCAAGTATCAGCAAATCATGCGATGCTGCCGCGTCGCGCGCCTGTTCGAAAAGCTCCTTCCATCGCCGCACTCCATGAGCGACGCCCGCACTCTCGCCCTTTGCGGCGATCGCACCATGATCGAGCATGTATTGCACAAACATCAAGGCTTTTGCGGATGTGGTTACGGCTATGTCCGCCGTCATGGACGGACCAAGCACGTAGAGCACCGACCCGTGCCCGGCGACCGCGTCTTCATCCATCTCCTGATAGGCGTTGGGATCAACGCGATCCCAGCAGACATTGAAGGATCGCTCCATCCGATCATCCGGCTCGTCCTGCGAAAATTCTTTGTCCACGGTAAAGTCATCGGCAAACAGGTCGATAGCGGCGCGTGCACTCTGCTGGAGCGCTGCAAGGCCATTCTCCTTGCCGAGAAAGCAAAGCACATGGCGCGGCGTGTAGCTGGAACGGGACGCGGTAAAGGCCGGCTGTTTGCTCGACGCTCTACCAAGAGATGGCTTTCCCAGGATAAGACCGCCCAAAAATGCGAGAACGCCACGACGCACTGAATTCATTCGGGCTTCCTATGGTTTTCAATCGACGGCTTCGAGAACTTTGGCGACGCGCGTACCCACGCTGTGTCATATCACGTCCCTTCTATTTTCGCCGAAGGGAGCACCACTCCATCAGTCCCTTTGTTTCATCCAGTACGAAATCACCCGAATGCTGTTCGGGCTCTTCCAGTGTATGGTCAATTTGAAATCAGGCAGTTCCCAGGCATGGATATCATACCGGCCGACTTTGGTTGGCGGTCCTAACTTCCCCTCTGCATCGGCTATCGTATCGGAGAAGGTCAAGTTCCTCATATTGCGCGGGTATTTTCATGGGTTGCTTCTCAAAACGGATTGCGGAGGCAGCATATGGGACTTTCCCTCTCGATGTTTCCCTTGTGATCATTCGGCTTTTGAAGCGAATGGGGCGATTTCCAACCGCTCTTTCCAGTTAAGTATATGGCGCGGTACGGATTACTCAACCGGGTGAATCTGAAGGAATATTTGACATTCGACTGCGAGGAATTCTCTGCCGAAATCTCGTCGCGACGCTACCGGCATAGCTTGCCTTCATCGATCGTAACCCTTACACGCAATCCGCTATAGTCATGAACTGCGCACTTGCCGACTGCGCCATGCGCAAGGCAAATGCCGAAGCGACAGATGAACGAAAATGACGATAACGATACGCCCGGCGCAGCTATCCGATTCAGAACTCATCCTGCGATTTATTCGCGAACTGGCGGAATATGAAAAGGCGGCTCACGAGGTCGAGGCGACGACGGCTTCCATAGAGCAATCCTTGTTCGGCCCGCAATCCGTCACCCATGCGGTCATTTGCGAGATCGATGGCGAACCGGTGGGTTTCGCGGTCTGGTTCTACACCTATTCCACCTGGCTTGCCCGCAATGGTCTCTATCTCGAGGATCTTTACGTCACCCCACAGAAGCGCGGATCGGGCGCCGGCAAGGCGCTGTTGAAATATCTGGCGAAGCTCGCGGTCGAGAAAGGCTGCGGCCGGTTCGAATGGAGCGTGCTCGACTGGAACGAGCCGGCCATCCGCGTCTATCGTTCGATTGGCGCAGAGCCGCAGGACGAATGGATACGCTACCGGCTGGCCGGCGACGCACTGAAGGCCTTTGCCGATAGCTGAAAAGCGACGTTAATACGAGGCGATCGGCAGGCTCCATAATACAGCCGATCGCCTCGTTCCGGTTGATCGTCACCCCAACTCGACGATCGCGCAGCCATAGGCTTCGAGCAACAATGCTCCGGACACCGATTTGCCGCCGTCGAGGAGATTGACGCCGTGCGGGACGTTGGTCAGTTCCGCGTGCTGGTCTGTGTAGTTCTGGACGAACAGAAGATGCCTTTCATCGTTCTGGCGCATCGTCACTTCGACGCCATCCGGCAGATCGGCGATCAGCGGTTCGACGCCTGCATCCGTGAAGGTGCGGTCGGCCAGCGCTGCCGTCAGATCGGCGGTCAGGTACGTGCCGAGATAGAGCACCCTGCCCTTGCCGACCTTGCGCGACGTTGCCATCGGCACGCCTTCGGCATAGCGGTTCGACCAGGTCGCCACCACCTCGACATCGTCGGCGACCGCCAGGTTCTCATAGAAATGAGCGCCTTCCAGCTCGCGGTTGCCGATGGTGAAACGGCGAACGCGGCGATGGGATTCGGCCGGACGATTGGGCGGGATCATCAGCCCGCCTGAGCGCGACATAACATCGAAAAGACCATTGGCGCCGGGTGCTGCCAGCCGGCCGAAATCCTCGACGGTGACGCCGGTCAGTCGCGTCAGCGACGAACCCGGCGCCGCTTCGCGGATGACGTGGTTGTTTTCATCGCGCGTGCCGGTGCGCGCGCCGATAATCACAGTGCCCCCACCCCGCGCAAATGCTTCCAGCCGCTCGGTCCAGCCATCCTTCCACATTACCCAATGCGGAACATAGAGCAGCTTCAACCGCGAAAGATCGTCTTCCGGATGGATGAAGCCGCAGGCGATACCGCGATCGTAGCAATATTGGTGCAACAGCACGGCGTCGTCCTGCGGACTCGGCAGGCCGATCGAGTAGGTCTTGTGTGCCTCCTGATTGTCGAAGTCGGAACCGGCAATGCCGACGTCCATGCGGACATGGGTGCCGAGGAGCTTGTCCTTCAGTGCCGTCATCTCGGTGGCGAAGCGCTTTGCCTCGTCATAGCGGTGACGCGGCACGTCGTCATGGTCGATGATGCCCATCCAGTAGATTTCAGCACCGAAATGCGCCGGCCGCCAGCGAAAGAACATCAGGCCATCGGCGCCGCGCGCAACCGAGGACATCGCCATGCGGCGCATCTCACCGGGCTCCGGTGTCAGCGTGCAGAAGCCGGGCTGGCTGCCGAAGCCGGATTGTTGTTCCGGGATGATGTAGTTGCCCGAAAAGCCGCGGCAGATGTCGAGATGCAGGGCCTGCACCTTGGCGTGGTTGCCGATGCGCTGAAACTCGTCATAGAGCATCGGATAAATATCGTAGCCGACGAAATCGAGGTCGGTGGAGAACTGGCCGCGAAAGTCGATATCGCGCAGGCCGCCAAGATTGTGGAAGATGAACCAATCGGCCTTGGTTGCACGCAGGATTTCCACCTGATCGTGCTGGAAACGCGCCGTCGAGAAAGCCAGGAAGCGGTGGTAATCCTGCAGATGCCCCGGGCTCGGGAAAGTCGGTCCGAAATCGATGGGAAGAACCACCTGGCCGAAATCATCATAAGCAGTCGCCCAGAAATCGCCGCCCCAGGCGAAATTGAGCTTGTCGATCGTGCCGTATTTGTCGGCGAGATAGGCTTGGAATTCCTTCAGCGTGGCGGCAGAAAAGGATTCCGGCATGCTGGTGTTGAGTTCGTTGTCCGTCTGCCAGCCGATGACATCAGGGTTGTCGCGATAGTGCTCGGCCATTGCCTTGGTGATGCGCTTGCTGTGCTCGCGGAAGACAGGGCTTGCCGTATCGGCATGCTGGCGCGAGCCATGGCTCATCGTCCGGCCGTTGCCATCGACGCGAAGGACTTCCGGATGGGCCGCCGTCAGCCAGCGTGGCGGTGTTGCGGTCGGCGTGCACATGATGGTGCTGATGCCGTGGCGCGCAAGGACCGCGATGGCGCGATCGAAGAGATCGAAATCGAAGGTTCCGAGCTTCGGCTCGAAGATATGCCAGGCGAACTCGCCGAGACGGACGACATTGAAGCCGGCTTCGGCCATGCGCTCGGCATCGCGCTCCCAATAGCTTTCATCGACATGTTCCGGATAATGCGGCGTGCCGACGAGAAACCTGTCGGTCTTGATGGTGCGCCATACGGAAAGGTCTTTGGTGCTGGTATTGACTGACACGGTATCAGGCTCCTGAAGGATCATTTGTCGAGAATTGGCTTGCGGACCGTGATGGTCCGCTCGTCATTGGCGGAAAACAGATAGACCTCGCGCGGATCGATGCGGAGGCTGATCGGCGCGTCGGCGGCAACGCCGGTGACATGGCCGATTTGCACGGTGATGTTGCCGGTGCCGCTTTCGGAGCTAACGCATTGCAGCTCTCCGGCATCGACATAGAGGATGGTCTCTCGTCCGAGATGCTCGACAAGCCGAACCTGGCCCGAGATCGCGGCACCTGCGGATGTAACGTCGGAAACGGCGATGTTTTCCGGCCGGATGCCGAGGGTAAGGGTCGTTCCCTTCTGGACCGAGGCGCCGGCTGCCAGTTCCACCGTGATCGGAGCAAGGCCCGGGGCGGAAACGGTGACGCTGCTTCCGGAAACCTGATCGACGGTCACAGGAAAGAAGTTCATTCGCGGCGCGCCGAGAAAACCGGCCACGAAGAGATTGTCCGGGTTGCGGTAGAGCTCCAGCGGCGACCCGACCTGCTCGATGATGCCGCGATTGAGAACCACGATCCGGCTCGCCATCGTCATCGCCTCGACCTGGTCGTGCGTGACATAGACCATCGTCGCGCCGAGTTCGGCATGCAGGCCGCTCAGCTCGACGCGCATCTGGGTGCGTAGTGCGGCATCGAGGTTCGACAACGGTTCATCGAACAGGAAGACCTCCGGCGAGCGAGTAATGGCGCGGCCGATGGCGACGCGCTGGCGCTGGCCGCCGGAAAGCTGCTTCGGGCGTTTGTCAAGCTGATCGGTGATCCGCAGGATCTTGGCGGCACGCGCCACCGCCGCATCGATCTCCGCCTTTGGCCGTTTGGCCATGCGCAGGCCGAAACCCATGTTTTCGGCGACAGTCATATGCGGATAGAGCGCGTAGGACTGGAACACCATGGCGATGCCGCGATCCCCCGGCTCCGCCGTGCTGACATCGCGACCATTGATCATGATCTGGCCCGAGGAGATGGTTTCAAGACCGGCGATCGACTTCAGCAGCGTGGATTTGCCGCAGCCGGACGGCCCGACCATGACGATGAACTCGCCCTGTTCTACGGAAAGATCGATACCGCGCAAGGCATGATAGGCGCCGTAATTCTTGTTGACGTGTCGAAGTTCGAGACTGGTCATGCTTTTCGGCTCGCAAAGGAAGGATTGGCACAAAGGGCGGGATTGGTGATCAAATCGGATAAGGTCATCATCCTTTCACCGCCCCCATGGTGAGCCCGGCGATGAAGTGCCGCTGCATCAGGAAGAACATGATGACGGGCGGCACGGCGACGATGATCGTGCCGGCCGAGATCAGGTTCCAGGCGGATACCCATTCGCCGCGCAGATTGGCAAGCCCGGCAGTCACCGGCTTGACCGTATCGCTCACCGTCAGCACCACGGCCCAGAAATAGTCGTTCCAGACGAAGGTGAAGATCAGGATCGCGAGCGCGGCCAGTGCCGGACGAACCAGCGGGATCACCACATGCACGAGCGTCTGGAACGGCGATGCTCCCTCTGCCCTTGCCGCCTGGAACAATTCATCCGGCAGGGCTGCGATGAAGTTGCGCATGAATAGCGTCGCAAAGCCGGTCTGGAAGGCGATATGGAAGATAATCAGCGCCGCCGGTGTGTCATAGAGACCGATCCGCACCATCAGGTCGCGCACCGGTATCATCATGATCTGATAGGGCAGGAAATTGCCGCCGACGAAGAGCGCGAAGACCAGCATATTGCCGCGAAAGCGGTAGCGCGCCAGAACGAAGCCGGCGAGTGTGCTCATGACCAGCACCCCGATGACGGAGGGTATGGTGATCATCAGGCTGTTGAGGAAATAGCGCGCCATCGGCGTCTGGGTGAAGACGGAGGTATAGTTGTCGATCAGGCCGAACTGCGTCGGCCAGCCCCAGAGGTTCCCACCCATCACATCCTGCGTAGACCGGAACGACGTGAGGATGACGGCAAACAGTGGGCATAGCCACAGGATCAGGATGGCGAGAACGGCGGTGAAATAGAAGCGACGCTGCCAGATGGCGTCTTCGGGGATCGGGCGCGGATACATCAGGCCCCTCTTTCTTCGATGCGGATGATCCGCGTGAGGTACCAGACGATGAACACCGCCATGATCACGAACAGAACCGAGGCGATCGCCGCGCCATAGCCGAAGCGGTAGGAGAAGATCGACTGCTCGAACATCTGATAGGCAAGCACCTCGGAGGAGCCGAACGGCCCGCCCTGAGTCATGACCGACACCATGTCGAAGGATCGGAGTGCACCCACGACGGTTACGGCAATGGCGATGAAGGTGACCTGTGTCAGTTGCGGCAGAACGATATGGCGCAACATGTTCCAGCCCCTCGCCCCATCTACCCTGCCCGCGCCGATCAGCTCCTCGCTGAGGTTATTGAGCCCGGCTAGGTAGAGAACCATGCAGAAGGCGATCTGCGGCCAGAGGGCGGCGATGACGATGGCAAAGGTCACTAGATGCTCATTGGAGAGCAGCGCCGGTGCGGTCGCGCCGAAGAAACCGAAGATCAGGGCGAGCAGCCCCAGTTGCGGCGTGTAGACCCAGGTGAAAACGACGCCGACGGCGACCGAGGCAAGCACCAGCGGGATGAAGAACAGAGATTTCATCAGCCGCATGCCGCGGATTTTCTGGTTGACCAGCAGGGCGATCGCCAGCCCCAAGGGTGGTGCTGCCATGAACATGACCAGCCAGATGACGTTGTTCTTCAGGGAAACGTAGAATTGTGGATCGTTGAACAGCTCGACGTAATTGCCGAGGCCGATCCAGACCATCGGGCTGAAGCCATCCCATTCGTGCAGGCTGATCCAGACGCTCTCGACCGCCGACCACAGGATCACGACGGAAAAGAGAATAGCGGCCGGTAAAATCAGCAAAGCCGGGGTGAGCCACCAGCGATGGTAGCGCCAAAAGGTCATCATTTTATCCTCTATCGATATGGGGAGGCGGAGCCGCGGCCCCGCCTCTCGGTCGCTGGGAGGAAAGCTAGAGCTTGTAGATACGCTTGCGCGTACCCTCGAGCCGCTGCAGGATGGCGTTGCGCCGTTCGGGCTTCGCCATGAACTCCTGGAAGCCGACGAGGCCGGCCTGCGCCATGTCGGGATCGCTGTCGCGGTCGTAATATTGCGACGTGCCCTGTAGCGTCTTCAGTACGTCGACGGCGGCGTTGACCAGCGGATCCTTGCTCGGCGGCAGGTCGTTGCGCGGCGGGATATTGCCACCGGGCTCCAGATAGGGGCCGAGATTTTCCGGGCGGTAGAAGTAAGCCAGAAACTCGCGGGCACCCTGCTTGTTCTTCGCATTCGCCGGGATATGGACCGAATTCAGCGAAAATTCCTCAAAACGGCCGACCTTCGGGTCGATCGACGGGAATGGCGCGAAAGCGAGCTGGTCGAGATCCTCTTTCGGGAAGGCATAACGGACGAAGGCGCCGAGGTTCATCATCCCCGCCTTCTTCTGCGCCAGAAGCGCACCCGCCTCCTGCCAGCCGAAGGAGGTATTGTCCGGCGTGAAGAAGCCCTGCTTGATGAGTGTTTCCCACTGATCGAAGACCGGCTTCAGCGCCGGATCGAGATAGCTCATCTCGCCGTTCATCAGCGCCATGTGCTTGTCGAGGCCGTTGATGCGCAGGTTCATCTGGTCGAACCATCCGGCCGCCGGCCATAATTCCTTGGTACCCATGGCGATGGGAGTCAGGTTCGCGCTCTTGCACTTGGTGCCGAAGGCCAGGAAATCGTCCCAGTTCGCCGGCGCCGTAGCGCCGAGTTGGGCAAAGACATCCTTGCGATAGAACATGCCCCAGAGGGTTCCTCCGGTCGGCAGGCCATATTGCTTGCCGTCGACGGTGACGGAGCCTGCCGTCGCGCCAAGGACGTCCTTGTATTTCTCTTTTTCGAAGAGATCGGAGATGTCATCGAAAAGGCCACGCTTGACGAAAGCGCGCATGCGGTTTCCGGAAAACCAGAAGCAGACATCCGGCGCGCCGGCGACGAGATAATTGCGGATCGCGGTCTTATGGGCCTCATGGTCCATATTGTTGATGACGACCTTGACGCCGGCCTGCTTGCCGAAGTCATCGCCGATCTTGCGCAGAATCGCCAAGCCATCGGCGTTGCTCTCGTCGGAAATGATATTGATGTCCTGTGCCTGCGCAATCGCCGGCATCGGAAAACCCGCGAGTGCAGTGGCGGAAACCGCCCCTGCCCCCTTCAAAAAGGTACGCCGACTCGACGGCTTTCCAAGCAAATTGAAAGTCATTTGAATTCCTCCCGTTTTAACGCCTGTCTCCACCCTCAGCCGATGAGCCAGCGGGACGCCCTCCGAGCGTTTTCCGTTTGCCTCCGGACGCATGGCCGCAATAAACCCGCCGAGGCAGCGAATGTGCTGCCCGGATATTTGGGTTCGTGAAGCTGTGAGTCCCTTAATTCAGACTTCTTCGTGCTTGCACACGGCTGGATGTTGATCGACGGGTGAAGTTATGCATAAGTCTGAAACAGACGCAATAATTAATTTACAAAATTAAGAAAGAGAAATCGTGAAGCTGAAAGGCGACCAGAGTACCTCGCGCGCCATGAACCGGCGGCTTATTCTCAACCTGCTGAGGCAGGAGGGACCAAAGAGCCGTGCCGAGATCGCGACGATTACCGGCCTCAGCCCGGCCGCCGTTACCTTCGTCATCGCGGACCTGATCGAGGAAGGTCATGTGACCGAAGGCAAGGCCGTGGCGGGGTTCTCGGGGCGCCGCCCGATTCCTGTAGAAATCAATTATACCAATGGTTTGGCGATCGGCTTTAAACTGATGGTTGGTTCCGTGGAGTGCGTTGTCACCGACCTCGCCACCAGCCCCCTCGCATCCATGCGGCTGACGCTTGCGGATCACGATCCGGAAAACGTCGCCAAGACACTTGCCGCGGCGGTTCCCTTGCTCGTGCAATATGCCGCCCGGCCGAATGCACAGCTCGCCGGCATTGGAATTTCCATGCCCGGCGTCATCGACAATGACCAGGCGACCTGCGTGCGCAGCCATCGCTTCAACTGGAATAACGTTCCCCTCGCCTCGATATTGGCGCAGAAGGTCAAGGTGCCTGTCTGGCTGGAGGATGACACGAACGCCTATGCAATCGCTCAACAGCTCTTCGGCGTCGGGCGGCAGCATCGCAACATGGCAGTACTCGCCATCGGCGTCGGCATCAGCTGCGCACTGATCATCGAGGGCAAGCTCTATCGTGGCGCCAATGGCGCCGCCGGCAAGTTCGGGCATACGCTGCATGAGGAAAACGGCCGTCTTTGCGAATGCGGCAAGCGCGGTTGTCTCATGGCCTATCATTCCCAGACCTCGATGCTGCGGACTTGGCGAGAGACGACAAATCGTAGCAATAGCGATGGTTTGCCGGAAATGCTTAATGCAGTTGAAGAGGGAGAGGCAGCCGTTGGCGATATCCTCAGAGAAGCGGGTATCGGGATTGGAAAAGCCTTGGCAAACCTTGTCAATGTCACCGACCCGGAAGTGATCGTCGTCGGCGGCGAAGCCGTATCGTTCGGCGAGGCGTTTTTCGAGCCGTTGAGATCAACCCTGGCCGCTCATACCTTTCGCGCGTCGCCGCCTCTGCTTCCGGACTGGGAGGACAATTCATGGGCTCGGGGAGCGGCGGCTCTCGTCACGCAGAAGTTCTTCGACTTCGAGACATCTGGCGGCACGACGGGAAGCACGGAGGCGCTGGGCACGACGTCGGCCGCGTAGAGCGCTACTCCGGTCTTGCGCCGCCCGCCCTTTCACGAGACAACCGGCATATGAGCGTTCCGACAAGCCACCCTTTTGTCTTCGATCCCACCTACGGCATGGAGCTTGAACAGCTCCTCGCCATCAAGCCACCGGACGCACCGCCGGGCTTCGATGATTTCTGGAAGGAGCGATATCAACGTGCGATCGCCGTCGACCCGCAGTCGAAGCTTCGCCGCAGCAAGACGCATCATCCTGATTGGCATGTTTTCGACATCACCTATTTGTCGACCGGTTCGTTTCCGATCGGCGGCTGGCTGCTGCTTCCTCGTGAAGGACAGGTACGGCGCGGCCTTGTCGTCGGCCATGGCTATGGCGGGAGGGATCTGCCCGACTTGGACCTGCCGGTGAAAGAGACGGCGATATTGTTTCCTTGCTGTCGCGGTCTGTCCCGCAGCGCCCGTTCGCCAATTCCGTCGGATGCGGCTGGTCATGTGCTCTACGATATCGGCAAGCCCGATCGCTATATCATCGGTGGCTGCGTCGATGATCTGTGGATCGCCGTCTCGACGCTTGTCGATCTCTATCCGTGGCTCGAAGGGCATATCGGTTATAGCGGCATCAGCTTCGGCGGCGGCATCGGGGCTCTGGCGATCCCCTTCGATGCCCGGATCGATCGCGGACACCTGGTGGTGCCGACCTTCGGGAACCGGTCACTATGGCTGAGTTTGCCGACAGTTGGCAGCGCCGATTCCGTCCAGGCCTACCAAAAAGAGCACGGAAGCATGCTTGAGAGCTTGCGCCTGTTCGATGCGGCAAGCGCGGCGGCCCGCATCAAGGTGCCGATGCTCATTGCTCCCGCCCTTTTCGATCCGGCGGTGGCGCCGCCATGCCAGTTCGCTGTAGCAAACGCGTCGCCGAAATTTAATGAAATATTCATCCTCGACGCCGGCCATTTCGACTATCCTGGTTGCATGGAACAAAATATACTACTCAACGAAAAGGTCAGACGATTTTTCGAGGTGCCATGAACCGCGAATATCTGCGCTGGCACAGCCAGCGACTGCATCGAGACATGGAGTTGCTGGTGTTCGGTCATGCCGGGGCCAAGGTGCTGATGTTTCCGACGCGGGATGGACGGTTCTGGGAGTATGAACAGCTGGGCATTGTCGCTAGCCTGGCCGGCAAATTGGAAGCCGGAGAGCTGCAACTCTATTGTATAGAGGGTCTGGCGACCGAGAGTTTTTACGGATTGCAGCACCACCCATCCGAACGCATTCGCCGCCATGCCGCCTTCGAGGATTATATCCTGAACGAAGTTCTACCGCTGATGGCGGAGAAAAACCCCCATGACTGCATTATCGTGCACGGCTGCAGCCTCGGCGCATTCCAGGCTGCAAGCCTCGTTTTCCGGCACCCTCACCTCTTCCGCAAGCTCGTCGCCTTTTCAGGTCGCTATGATCTGACGATGAAGGTTGAATCCTTTGGAGATCTGTTCGACGGCTATTATGACGACACGGTCTATTTCCACACTCCGACGCATTTTCTACCGGGCCTTACCTGCGAACGGCGGCTGCAGAGGCTTCGTGAGATCGACATCGTGCTGGTCATTGGCGACGCCGATCCTTTTCTCGACAACAATCGCCATCTCAGCCGGCTTCTGGCCGACAAACGGATCGATCATCACCTGCATATCTGGGGTGGACGCGCCCATCGGGCGGGCGCTTGGCGCGAGATGACGCCGCTGTACATATGACGAAAGATCCTCGCCCGCGCTCATGCGTGCGGGTTTCCCCGCGTAGCCTTTTATACCAGGCCGACCGGAAGCGGAGCGATTCGTTTGCCGGCGCCGTAGTCACGCTCGTGGGACCTTTGGTGCTGCAGTTCTCGGCTCAAGGACAGGTCGACTCGACTTTGCTCCACCAGACCGTCCGGATAGGTTCCGGTATCATCGGTTTCCACTTCCGACTGAGCGGTGACGATCTTCAAATTCATCGCGTTTCCTCCAGCGGTGACGCAGAACCCCTTGATCCTGCGTCGGCTTCCATTAGTATTCGCAAAAGTTGTTAAAAAATTAACGACGTCCGTTAATAAATTCGATTGCGTCTCATCGCGCTTGAAATGCTCGCTGGAATGGAACATTTCTGCCATTGCAACGATGAAAAGTCGATTTCGTTTTGGGGGACTCTATGGATCGCTACGAAATCACTGAGGGCCATCACACCCGAATCATTCCTTTCCCCAATTTCGGCGCCATCGGGCATCTGACCCCAACAAGGATCGTGGCCAATCGTTGCCGCTTATCCTCGATCAATCACTGTCAATTCGGCGAATAGACTGGAGTAGATCATGGCCATTGGAATCACATCGTTCGTTCTGGCGCTTATCGGGCTGGCGCTCGGCGGCGGCGGGCTATGGCTCGTCCTGCTTGGCGGCAGTTTCTTTTATGTCCTTGCTGGCCTGGCACTTCTTGCGACTGCGATATTGCTGTTCCTACGCAAGGCGGCCGCCCTTTGGCTCTATGCGATCTTCGTACTCGCGGCACTTGGCTGGGCGATCTGGGAGGTCGGTTTTGATTGGTGGCAGCTCGGGCCGCGCGGCGGCCTGATCATCCTGATCGGCCTTTGGTTGCTGACGCCGTGGATACGGCGCCCGCTCGGCTTCCGCAGCCTCGACGGCGTGCAATATGCCGCCAGTCCCTGGCCGCTTGGCCTGCCGTTGCTCGTGGCAATCATCGTTGCCGGCTACTCGATGACCACCGATCCGCACGATCTTTCCGGCGATCTTCCGACAGCTGTTGCGGCCAGCGCGCCGATGGGCGGCGATGTGCCGAATGGCGAATGGCATCAATATGGCCGCACGCCTTATGGCCAGCGCTATTCGCCGCTCGACCAGATCAATGTCCAGAATGTCGCCAATCTCCAAGAGGTCTGGCGATATCAGACCGGTGACGTGAAGCGTCCTGATGATATCGGCGAGACGACCTATCAGGTGACACCACTCAAGGTGGGCGATACGCTCTACCTGTGCACGCCGCACAATCTGGCGATCGCTCTCGATGCGGTCAGCGGCAAGGAGAAATGGCGGTTCGACTCCAATTCCGGAATGAACCCGGACCGCCAGCATCAGACATGCCGTGGTGTCACCTACTATCACGATCAGGCAGCCGCCGCCGGTGCACCCTGCGCCGAGCGCGTCTATCTGCCGACCTCCGATGCGCGGTTGATCGCGCTCGACGCGGCCAACGGCAAGGTCTGCACGAGTTTTGCCGATCAGGGTGTGCTCCATCTCGAAACCGGGATGAAATATAACCCTGCCGGCTATTACTACTCAACCTCGCCGCCCGTCGCCGTGGCGGGCAAGATCATCGTCGGCGGGGCGGTCAACGACAATTACTCCACCCAGGAACAATCCGGTGTTATCCGTGCCTTCGATATCAAGACCGGTGCGCTTGTCTGGAACTGGGACTCCGGCAATCCGGATCAGACCACGCCCTTGCCGGTTGGGCAGACATACACTACCAATTCGCCGAACAGCTGGTCGGTATCGAGCGTCGATGAGACGCTGGGCTTGATCTATATCCCGCTCGGCAACCAGGTTCCCGACCAGCTCGGCATGGGCCGCAGCGCCAATGTCGAGCGCTTCTCCTCTTCCGTGGTAGCGCTTGATATCAACACCGGCCAGCTCAAATGGGTGCAGCAGTTCGTACACCACGATCTTTGGGACATGGACGTGCCGGCCCAGCCCGTGCTCTTCGACATGAAGAAATCCGACGGGTCCGTCGTGCCGGCGCTTGTCGCCTCGACCAAGCAGGGCGACATCTATGTGCTTGACCGGCGCACCGGCGAGCCGCTCATTCCGTTCAAGGAGATCCCGGCTCCCGGCGGTGCTATTCCCGAGGATCACACGGCGCCGACGCAACCCATCTCGGACCTAACCTTCTCACCGCCTCCGCTGCAGGAAAAGGACATGTGGGGGGTCTCGCTGTTCGATCAGCTTGCCTGCCGCATCGCCTTCCATCGGTACAAGTATGAGGGCCGCTATACGCCGCCGTCGCTTGAAGGCTCGATCATCTACCCCGGCAATTTCGGGACCTTCAACTGGGGCAGCGTCGCCGTCGATCCCGAGCGCCAGATCATGTTCGGCATGCCGACCTATCTCGCCTTCACCTCGAGGCTCGTCCCCCGCGCGGATATCCCGCCGAGAGGCCAGGATCAGAAAGGCAGCGAACAGGGCCTGAACCGAAACGATGGCGCGCCATACGGGGTCTTTATGGGGCCGTTCCTCGGACCGCTCGGCATCCCCTGCCAGGCGCCGCCATGGGGCTATGTCGCCGGCGCCGATCTCACGACCGGCAAGATCGCCTACAAGCACAAGAACGGCACGGTGCATGACATGACGCCGCTGCCCCTGCCCTTCAAGGTCGGTGTGCCCGGCATCGGCGGCCCGATCGTCACCAAGGGTGGCGTCGCGTTCCTGGGTGCTGCGGTCGACAACTATCTGCGCGCCTATGACGTCACGACCGGGCGGCAGCTCTGGGAAGCCCGCCTGCCGGCGGGCGGCCAGTCGACGCCGATGACCTACACGGCTGGCGACAAGCAATATGTCCTCATGGTGGCTGGTGGCCATGGTTCGGTCGGCACCAAGCCCGGCGACTATGTCATCGCCTATCGGCTGCCTTGAATCGGAAGTGGAGAGCAAACGTCGTTGCTCTCCAGCTGCCACGGCTACGAGCCATTTTTCAGCAATCCACCGCCGTCAATGCGTGCAGATGACTCCCGGCGCTGCCGGCCGAAAAACTTTTCATAATGCAGTATATCTATAGAATTTACGCCCTTATCTTCGGCGCCGACATCCTGCACCCATAAGCCGCTGAAATTAGGAGAGCT
Organism: Rhizobium rhizogenes NBRC 13257; assembly: GCF_000696095.1. GTDB lineage: Bacteria > Pseudomonadota > Alphaproteobacteria > Rhizobiales > Rhizobiaceae > Rhizobium > Rhizobium rhizogenes. The sequence goes on from NZ_BAYX01000005.1 coordinate 271,308, forward strand.
CAGATGGATCTAGCGGTGCAACAGACGGATCGAATTCGCCCGGTGGCAGTCCGACTGGCGAGCGAGGAAGAGGCAATCGCGACGGCGCGCGTGCTGGCGAAGCAATTCGCTGAATCTGCCTCCAGCCGCGATATCGACCGGCTGCTGCCGCATGCCGAACTCGACGCGCTCTCGCAATCGGGCCTGCTCTCGATCACCGTTCCCTCCGAATATGGCGGGCTTGATGTCTCCAACGCGGTCCTGGCCGAGGTGACCGCCATTCTCGCTGAGGCCGATGGTTCGATCGGACAGATACCACAGAACCATTTCTACATTCTGGAAGCCTTGCGAAACGACGGCAGCGAAGAGCAGAAGCGGTTCTTCTTTGGCCGGGCATTGGCGGGCGACCGGTTCGGCAATGCGCTGTCGGAAAAGGGCACCAAGACTGTCGGTCACTACAATACGCTCATTACTCGTGAGGGGCTCGGTTATCGGATTAACGGCCGCAAATATTATTCCACCGGCGTCATTTTCGCGGATTGGATCACGGTGTTCGCGCTGGACGATGAGGAGCGACTGACCATGTCCTTCGTGCCACGCGGCACCGAGGGTATCGAGATCGTCGACGATTGGGACGGGTTCGGCCAGCGAACGACCGGAAGCGGCACCACCATCCTCAACAATGTCTATGTGCGGGCGGACGCGGTCGTTTCCCATCAAAAGGGTTTCGAACGCCCTACAACGATCGGCTCCGTCGGGCAGATCATCCATGCCGGTGTCGATCTCGGCATCGCCCGGGCCGCCTTTGCGGAGACGGTCGCGTTCGTGAAGACAAATGCCCGCCCCTGGATGAATAGCGGCGTCGAGCGTGCCTCCGACGATCCACTGACCATCGCGAAGGTCGGGCAGATCGCCATTCGTCTCGAGGCGGCCACGGCTGTCGTCGAACGCGCCGGACGGAAGGTCGATATCGCCCAGATCGACCCAAGCGAAACGAATGTGGTCGCGGCGACGCTTGCTGTTGCGGCGGCCAAGGTGTTGACGACTGAGATCGCGCTGGAGGCGTCGAACACGCTGTTCGAACTGGCCGGTACGTCGTCCGTCCGCGTTGGGCTCAATCTGGACCGCCATTGGCGCAATGCGCGCACCCACACGCTGCACGATCCCGTGCGCTGGAAATATCATGTCGTCGGCAACTATTATCTGAACGACGTGACGCCGCCGAAAAACGGCGCGCTGTAAGATCTCAACGAAAAGGCCCGTTCCGGAAACCGGAATGGGCCTTTCTTCATGCATCTTGGGAGGATGCTGATCAGCTATAAAGGCTGACGGTCGGGATCTTGCCGTTCAAGACGAATTCACCAACTTCCTTGGCCTTGTAGAACACCGGATCGTGCAGCGTGTGCGTGCGGACGTTGCGCCAGAAGCGGTCGAACCGGTAGCTCGACGCGGTGGAGCGAGCGCCGGTCAGCTCAAAGACGCGCGAGGTGATGTCGAGCGAAACATTGGTGGCGTGCACCTTTGCCGCATAGGCTTCCGCCGCCGCTTCACCACGTTCCCGCGCCGTAACATCCTTGCCCCGCGAAAGGGCGGCCTGGACGGCTTCGGCAGCGCTGTCGGCAAGGGCTGCCGAGGCTTTCAATGCAGCGGTGAACTCTCCGACACGCTCAAGAATATAGGGGTCATCGGAAGCCTTCTCGACACCGGACGTAACCCAGGGCCGCGTTGTCGTTCGCACATAGTCGAGCGCGGCTTCGAGCGCACCTTCGGCCGTGCCGAGGTAGAAGTTGACGAAGACGAGCTGGATCAGCGGAGTGTTGAAAGTAGAAAGCACCGGTGGTGGTGCATCCGGTTCGGAGGGCGGCGCGATGAAATCTTCCTCGTAGACCGGGAAATCGCGGAACTCGACGGTGCCGCTGTCGGAGAGCCGTTGGCCGATATTGTCCCAATCGTCATTGGCGACGTAGCCCGGCCGGTTGGTCGGTACGGCGAAGCTGGCGACCTTGCCATCCAGCGCGGCGTTGGCGTTGATGTAGTCGGAGACATGGGCGGCCGTAGAGAAGGATTTGCGGCCGTTGAGTACGTAGGCGCTGCCGCGCCGCGTAAGCTCCAGGCCCGGATCGCGCGGATTGACGGCGGCACCCCAATAGTAGTTCTTTGCCACCGTCTCGGCACCGAGCGCATGGGCGCGTGCGGCATCGTCGAGCGCCCAATAGATATATTGGCTATTGACGAAGTGGTAGCCGAGAAGCTGACCGAGCGAGCTCTCGCCACGCGAGATGATACGCACCAGCTTCAACGCATCGACCCAGTTCAAACCACCACCGCCGATCTGCGGCGCATGCAGCGCGTTGAGGAGGCCGGAGTTCTTGAGCCGAATGATCTCCTTCAGCGGCGGCAACCCTTCGCGATCGAGTTCGGCCGCACGCTTGGCGAAATCGGCGGAAATCTCCGTCGCGGTTGAAAATAGTGCGTCCCGTCCGGTGCCATGGCTGGCGGCGAAGACGACATTGGATTTGCTCATGTCCGAACTCCCGATCCATCGATCGCTTGAAGTGATGATGCGGCGTGCCCCAAAATGGCCCGCCGCATAAGTCCTGTTGCCTGTTCAGAACAGCTTGGCTGGAATCCAGCTTGCCGTTACCGCGTCGCTGGTGCTGAACGCTGGGATCTTGGCTGCCAGATCCTCGATAGTCTTGACGCCGGCTGCACGCAGGCTCTCCTGGGTCAGAAGCGTCGGCTTGACGGTGATCTGGTGCGGAACGTCCTGTTCGGCGATCTGCAGCGCCGCCGCACGGATGGAAACCGCGCCGACGACGGCGGGATTGGTGGCGGCCGTCGCGACCCAGGGGCTTCCCGGCTCGACGATCTCCTGGATATCGGCCGTTGAGACGTCGGCGGAATAGATCTTGATCTTGTCGGAGATGCCAAGGTCGCCGGCTGCGAGTTTCACACCGCGAGCGAATTCGTCATAGGGCGCGAACACCACCTTGATATCCGGATTGGCGGTCAAGACCGCCTTGGCCTGATCGGCGGTGCTGGTGGCGGTCGTGTCGCTGACATTGCCGAAGCGCGCCTTTTCGACGACGCCGGGATTGGCGGCCTTGAACTTGTCCCAGACTTCGTTGCGGCGATCGAGCGGGGCGAAGCCCGCGACATAGACGTAACCGGCGGCAAAGCTCTTGCCGTTGTCCTTCACCACCTGGTCGAGCGCCTGTTGCGCCAGTTCATGGTCGCTCTGCTCGACCTGGGGGATCTTCGGATTGTTGAGATTGACGTCGAAAGCGACGACCTTGATGCCCTTGTCGAGCGCCTGCTGCACGACGTCACCCAGCGATTCCGGCAGACCGTGATCGATGACGATGCCGCTGACGCCGAGATTGACGGCCTGCAGGATCTGCTCGCGCTGTTCGGCTGCGTCCTGGCGACCGGGGAATACGCGAAGATCGATGCCGAGCGCCTTGGCCTGCGCTTCAGCGCCTGCCTGATAGGCCTGGAAGAAATCGCCGGCGGAGATGTAGCTGATCAGCGCCAGCTTGACGCCGCCCTTGTCGAAGGGGGCCGGTGCGCCCGCAATGCCATCGGCATGGGCCGGCTGCAAGAAGACGAATGGAATGACGGCAGCCGACAGTGCGAGCCGTACGAGAGATTTCATCGTCGCGTTCCTTTTAGTCAATCGAGAGCGTCGTCTGATGGGCAACGGGTTCCCGGCGACGCGTCAATCTATTAGAAATAATCTCTATGTTTTTAGTAGAGTAAATGATCTGAATTTTGCCGCTTCCGGAGATTCTTTGTTCCATCTCCGGCTTTGTCCCGGAAATGGCGTGCCTGGAAGTTCGGCGGCGCCCCGGGGCATTATCGGGTGAAACCGGAAAAGACTGCATGCCCCTGCTCCAAGTCGAAAATCTGACGCGCAACTTTGGTTCGACGCGTGCGCTTGCCGATGCGACGCTGTCTATCGAGCGGGGTGAGATCGTCGCCTTGATGGGCGCAAACGGCGCCGGCAAATCGACGCTGGTGAAGATTCTGGCTGGCTCGCTGGCCGCCGACGACGGCAATATCAGGTTCAAGGGGCATAGTTTCGCGCCGGCGACCCCGGCTGAAGCGACCAAAGCCGGAGTCGTCACCGTCCATCAGTCGACCGACCTTGTCGGCGCTCCTGGTTTGACGGTCGCGGACGCATTGCTGCTGCCGCGCTACGCGGATCGCCGGATACCGTTCTTCGTTTCGCGCGCGGGCATCCGCACAGAGGCACAAGCCATATTGGATGTCGCGGGCTTTTCCCTGCCGCTCGATCGGGACTTCGGCGATCTGCCGGCGGCAGACCGGCAATTGGTGGCGGTTGCGCGTGCACTTGCCGATCAGGCGGACTTGCTGATCCTCGACGAACCCACAGCAAGCCTGTCGGGGCAGGAAAGCCGCCGTCTGTTCGATATTCTCCTGCGGTTGAAAAGCCAGGGGCTGGCGATCCTCTATATCTCCCATCGTACGGCAGATCTGGATGCGATCGCGGATCGCGCGCTGGTCATGCGCGGCGGGCGCGTTGTCGGCTCCTTCACGCGCCCGATCGATTTCCCGGCCGCCATCGAGACGATGATCGGCCGCAAGCTGGAGTCGGCACGACCAGGTGCGCGCGATATCGGTGGCAAGCCGGTCTTCGACATGCGCAATGCACGGCTGGTGCCGAACGCCATCCCATTCGATCTCTCGCTTCGCGAAGGGGAAGTCGTCGCCATTACCGGCGTGCTCGGCGCGGGAAAGAGCCGCCTGCTCTCCGCGATCTTCGGCCTCAACCCGCTCGTCGGGGGCGACATGCACTTGGACGGTAAGCCCTATCGGCCGAGAAATCCGGCACAGGCAATTGCCGCCGGTGTCGCCATGGCCGCTGAAGACCGGCACCGCTCTTCGCTGATGCCAGTCGCCTGGCCCGGCAATTCGGTCGCCGCTACCATCAGCCTGCCGCATCTCAGCCGCTGGTACCCGAATGGTTTCCTCTTCGGCAATCGCGAGCGGCAGGAGGCGGAAAAGGCGATCGACCGTTTGCGGATCAAGGCTCCGGGTCCCCTCGCCTCCGTCTGGACGCTCTCGGGCGGCAACCAGCAGAAGGTGGTGCTGGCGCGTTGGGAGCCCGAACAAAGCCGGCTTCTGCTGCTCGACGAACCCTTTCAGGGCGTCGATGTCGGCGCCCGGCATGACATCATCCAAGCCATACGCAGCCGCAGCGATCGCGCCACGCTGATTGCCACCTCGGACCCGGAGGAGGCCTACGAGGTGGCCGACCGCATTCTCGTGATCGACCGGCATAGCCTGAGCCCTGTCGCCAGCGCTACGACCCCAGACACCCTTGAGGACATCCCCGCATGACATCCGTTGACAATGACAGCTTCCCGCAGCCGGCGGAACGGGCCGAGACGGCAGCCGCCGTCAATCCGATAATCGACTGGCTTGCCAACATCAGCGCCGTCCTGCGCTCCGGGGCGGTCTTCATCCTGCTCGCGGCACTTATCATCGGCTTCACGGCCGCCCAGCCCGCCTTCATCAACCTCAACAATCTCATGAGCATCCTGCAAGCGGTCTCCGTCGTCGCCATCCTTGGCGCCGGCGTCACCGTGACGCTTGCCGTCGGCGGGTTCGATCTCTCAATTGGCGCAGTCGCCGCCTCGAGCGTCATGGCCGCAAGCTACGCGATGATTGTCTGGCAACTTGATGTCTACGCCACCGTGCCACTGGTGCTGTCCTTCGGTGCCGCGATCGGCCTGATCAACGCCTTCATCATTGTCCGACTGAGAGTGCCGGACCTGCTGGCGACGCTGTCGATGATGTTCCTGCTCTCCGGCCTGCAGCTGATCCCGACCGCCGGACGCTCGATCTCCTCCGGGCTGATCTTGCCCAACGGTTCCAAGGCCGCCGGCAGCTATGATCCAAGCTTCCTGCTGATCGGCCGCTATAGCCTGTTCGGCGTCGTGCCGGTTTCCGTCGTGCTGATGATCCTGGTTGCCCTGGTCCTCTTCGTGCTGACCGAGCGGACCCGTATCGGCCGCCTGCTTTTCGCCACCGGCGGCAACGAGGTGGCGACGCGGCTGGCGGGTGCCTCCACGACGCGGCTGAAGACGCTGGCCTATGTTATATCCGGCACGCTCGCCTCGCTCGGCGGTATCGTCATTGCCGCGCGTGTTGGCCGCGGCGATGTCTCCTCCGGCGGTTCGCTGCTGATGGATGCTGTCGCCGCCTCGCTGATCGGCTTTGCTGTGTTGGGCCTGCGCCGGCCAAACGTGCTCGGCACGCTCGTCGGGGCAGTCTTCGTCGGCGTGTTGCTCAACGGACTGACCATGCTGAACGCCCCCTATTACACCCAGGATTTTGTCAAGGGCGCCGTGCTCGTCGGAGCGCTCGCCCTGACCTACGGCCTCGGCCGCGCCAATCCCTGACATCCCGCCCTACCTCCGACCCCACAAGGAGCAGAAAATGAGCCGCGAAATCAGGCTGAACGCCTTTGACATGAACTGTGTCGGTCACCAGTCCCCCGGCCTCTGGCGGCATCCGCGCGATCAGTCGTGGAAGTACAAGGATCTGGATTACTGGGTCCACCTCGCCAAGACGCTGGAGCGCGGCAAGTTCGACGGCCTGTTCATCGCTGACGTGCTCGGGGTCTACGACGTGCTGAATGGCAATGTCGATGCAGCTCTTCGCCATTCGGCGCAGGTGCCGGTCAACGATCCGCTGCAGCTCATTCCCACCATGGCCTATGTCACAGAGCATCTCGGCTTCGGGCTGACGGCATCGCTCTCTTTCGAGCATCCCTATACTTTCGCCCGCCGCATCTCGACGCTCGACCATCTGACCAAAGGCCGCGTCGGCTGGAATATCGTCACCTCCTATTTGAACAGCGGCGCGCTGAATGTCGGCCAGGCGGCGCAAACGAAGCATGACGATCGCTACGACCTTGCCGAGGAATATCTCGAGGTCTGCTACAAGCTCTGGGAAGGAAGCTGGGAGGACGATGCCGTGGTGCGCGACCGCGAGGCTGGTATCTTCACCCATCCGGAAAAGGTTCATCCGATCCATCATGTCGGCAGGCAATTCACCGTGCCGGGCATTCATCTGAGCGAGCCGTCGCCGCAGCGCACGCCTGTCCTCTACCAGGCCGGTGCCTCAAGCCGCGGCAAGGATTTCGCCGGCGCACATGCCGAATGCATCTTCGTTGCCGCACCGTCGAAGCCAGTGTTGAAGCGCTACGTCGCCAATGTCCGCGAGGCGGCGGAACGGGTAGGCCGCAATCCGCGCGAAATCCTCGCCTTTAACCTACAGACCGTCATCCTCGGCGAGACGGATGCGGAGGCAAAAAAGAAGTTCGACGAATATCGCAAATATGTCTCCTATGAAGGCGCGCAGACGCTGATTTCCGGCTGGACAGGCATCGATTTCGGCCAGTTCGCGCCCGACGAACCGCTGAGGCACCGCTATACCAACGCCGTGCAATCAGCCGTCGAAACCTTCACCACCATCGATCCTGACAAGGTCTGGACCGTGCGCGAAATGGCGGACTGGGTTGGTATCGGTGGCTTCGGCCCGGTCTTCGTCGGCTCGCCGGAAACGGTCGCTGATCTTCTGCAGGAATGGGTCGAGGATACAGATGTGGATGGCTTCAACCTCGCCTATGCCGTGACGCCGGAAAGCTTTGAGGATGCCGTCAACCTGCTCGTGCCGGAGCTGCAGAAGCGCGGCGTCTACAAGACCGACTATCGCCAGGGAACGCTGCGGGAAAAGCTGGGCGGCAAGGGGCCACGGCTGCAGGCGCCGCATCCGGGCGCCTGCTATCGGAACTTGAACGAGGAGCGGATCGCAAGGGCCGTGGCGAGATAGCGGCGCAACCGCACCGCTATCTCTTGGCCTACCCAACCGCATGGCGGATGGTCTTCGAAATGCGCAGCAGGAAGGCGGGCCTCGACGAGGCGACGAGCTTCCACGACAGCACTGCTTTCGCCATGCGCCGGGGAAGGACGCCGACGGACAGAAACCACGCCGCGAGCACCGCGCGGCGGCGTAGGGATGCATTCATTTCCATACTGGCCACGGCGCCGGCGGTGCCGAGGGTAAATCTGGAATCGCTGGTCATCGGATGCTTCGAGCTATCCATGCAGAGCGACGCCAGACGCTCTTCCAGATGGACGGGATCATGGAGGTTGACGTCCTGCGGCACTGTCAGGCCGACTTCGGCGGCCTGATCGGACAAGGCGTCCATACGGTGAAAATCATGCTCCATGCGCCAGCGTGCGCGTTGGCCGAGCTTCTCCGCGAAGACCGAATGATTGGCGCCATGAATGCGGTAGGCGCCGAGACAGGTCTCGATCGACGTTACCTTTCCATGGAGAGGCGCCACCGTGACGAGATAACCATCGGCGCCCTGTCGGAAATCTGTTTCCGGAACCGGCATGACCGCTTCCAAAACCGTGCGCTTGAAAGCGAGGCCGCTGGTGACGGTGGTCTGGTAACGTCCTCTCTGCAACAGTTTCGAGGTGACGTCGCCGGAATCGAACGGCAGCTCGGAAGGCGGAAAGATATCTTTGACCTGTTGGTCCTCGTCGACGAGGTGCAATCGGAATTGCACCTGGACTGTGTCGTCTTCCCAAGCATTGACGATTTCGGACACCGCATTCGGGTAGAGATAATCGTCGGCGTCAAGAAAGAGGACGATCTCACCGCTACTTGCGGCAAAACCGGTATTGAACGCGCCGCCGTGCCCGCCATTGGCTTCTTTCAGGCACGCCTTGATGCTTGATCCGTAGGAAGCAATGACCTCGGCGGAGTTATCGGTAGAGGCATCGTCGACGACGATGACCTCCACATTGTCGTAGTCCTGCTCCAACGCGCTGCCGACAGCGCGGCGAAGGAAGCGTGCGTAATTGTAGTTCGAGATGATGATGGAAACGGAAGCACGGTCTGGGATGGAGTGCATCGCATTGAACCTCGCAATTCTGCTTTGGTCGCGGCGAACCTTCTCATTCAGGTCCTTGGAAAAACCCGTTTCGGGAAGCACAGCTCCTCAACATGGAGAAGCTGTTGTCACGGACGTGCTGCCCGACGGGTGGCGAAGACGAAGTCTGAACTTGTCTGTACTGTTGCCAGACTTGGCAGCTTTGTGGCTTTTGAATGGCAATGGCCTCAAAACGCCATGAATGGACACCGATCAACCGGGCGTCGGGCTCAGGCGTAGCGTTTTTCGTCTTTGCCGGATGCAGTCGAGCCCGCGCCTGACCAGCCTAGCTCCGGCGCAATCCGCGTGACGAAGTCATGGAGGATCTGGCGGTATTGCTCGTGCTCGAACTCATAAGGCAGTTCCAGCCGCAGCTCGCTGACCTTGGGTAAGACAGGATCGGCGAAAAGCTGCTCCAAGATTTCCTCCGAGGTACCGATGATATCTCGGGCAAACAGGGTGCGCCGCTCGCCTTGTGGCGTCAGCGTCCGCTCATGGCGGCCGGCGGCATAGTCCTGATACCGGCGACGGGTGGCGGCATCGGCACTGTCGAACGGCACGATGACGCGCCCTAGCGCGACACGACCCCGGCTTCCGGCGGCGGCACGATAAGTCTCGATCAACCGGGACTGAGCAACGAGGAAGTCGTCGGTTCCCTCGCCTGTGATCACATTGCCGGTCAATAGGTTGAAGCCGTTGCGCCCGGCCCATTCGGCCGAGCGCTGCGATCCACCGCCATACCAGATCCGATCGATCAGCCCCTTGGCATAGGGCTGCAGGCGCGGCCGGATCGGGCCGAAGGGCGTCTTGATGAAGGTCTGCTCGTCGCCGAGAGGCGCGCCGCGCAGATTGTCGGCAAAGCGCAAGACGCGATCATGGGAGAAATCATTGCTCTCCCAGTCACCGTCGAAGACCAGCGGCGCGATTAGGTCGGCATGCAGCGGCCGGCCGGCGCTGACGCCAATGTTCAACCGCCCGCGCGACAGGACATCGACGGTGGCGAGGTCCTCGGCCAGCCGGTAAGGGCTTTCATAGCCGATCGGGATCACCGCCGTGCCCAGCTGGATGCGGCTGGTTCGCTGGGTTGCAGCCGCTAGGAAGGCACTACCCGACGAAATGCCGGGCTCCAGATGCCGCTGCCGGACCCAGGCGCTGTCAAAGCCCAGCTCCTCGCCATATCGCAGTTGCTGCAGCGTCTGTTCCAATCCCGCCAGCGGATCGTCGTCGGGATAGTTTCCAGGGGTCAGGAAGCCGATATGGTTGATTGAGATCTTGCGGCCGCTCATGTCATCACTCCCATTTACGCGTTCTGGCGATCAATATTTCGGCAGGCCGGGCGGATTGGTTTCCGACTTCGGGAGGGCTTCCTCCGCCAGATGCCATTGGTCGAGGACCTTGCCGTAGGTGCCGTTGGCGATCAGGTCGTTGGTGGCGACGGTCAAGGCGTCGGCCAGGCCACTCCCCTTGCGCGTGGTCACAGCGACATCGGAACGATCCGGCCAGCCGGCGCTCAGTGTGCCGACGCTCCTGATGTTCTTGTCGCGCGCGGCGATGTAGACGAGCTGCGCATGCGGCTGGACGATCACATCGGCGCGACCGGACGCCAGTGCCAGCAAGCTCGCAGCATCGTCGTCATAATATTGCAGCTCCAGCGGCTTCAGCCCTGCGGCGACATTCTCTTTGCTCCATTCTAGCAGGATGCGTTCCTGATTGGTGCCGGCACCGACGATGAACTTGAGGCCCGCCGCATCCTTCGGCTCCTTGATCGAGCCGATCTTGCTGTCCGACTTGACGTAAATGCCGTGCAGGCCCTGGCGATAGGTGGAGAAATCGAATTTCTCCTTGCGCTGCTCGGTGACGCCGACATTGGAGATCACGGCATCATATTTGCCTGAGGTGAGGCCTAGCGGCCAATCGATCCAGGCAACCGGCACCAGTTCCAGCTTCAGCCCGAGGCTGTCGGCGATGACAGTGGCGATGTCCGGATCGGCACCAACCACGGTCCTGGCGTCTGTCGCGTAGGTGGCAAGCGGCGGGCCGCCTGGCGCGACGGCAACCGTGAGCGTGCCGGGCGTCACGAACGTGAAACCTTTCGGGATGGCGGCGATGGCTTTTTCGTCCCGCTCGACATGAATGCGGCCCGGCTGCTCCGGGCTCAGGTCGAAACTCAGATCATCGGCGCGGGCCGTGCCGAAAGACGTCAGCGCCGTCATCATCAAAACGAATGAACATGCCCGGATGGCCGGTATGCCTGTCATAATAGTCTCCATATTCTATCTTCATGAAGGCCGGCTCACGCTTTCGCGGAGCCGGCCGTCTGTCACTTCCGAACTGATTACGAACCGCTCTTCGGCAGGCCGGGCGGATTGGTTCGCGACTTGTCGATGGCCTCTGAAGTGAGGCTCCAGCGCTTCAGCACCTCACCGTATTTGCCGTCCTTGATCAGGTCGTTGAGCGCGATGGTGACCGCATCCGCAAGACCAGCGCCCTTGCGCGTCGTGACCGCGATCTCGGCCGTCAGCGGCCAGCCGCCGCTGAGAGTACCGACCAGCTTGGTGTTGCCCTTGATGGAGGCGCTATAGGCGAGCGTGGCGTTCGGGTTGAACTCGACGTCGGCGCGGCCCGACTGGATCGCCAGATCGGCGGCGGCGCGGTCGTCGTAATACTGCACCTCGACCGGCTTCAGGCCAGCAGCGACATTCTCGCGGTCCCACTCCAGGATGATCTTCTCCTGGTTCGTGCCGGCGCCGGTAATGACCTTGAGGCCGGCGACATCCTTCGGCTCCTTGATCGCGGTGATCTTGCTGTCGGCCTTGACGTAGAAGCCGAGCACATCCTTGCGATAGGTGGAGAAATCGAACTTCTGCTTGCGCTCCTCGGTGACGGTCACATTGCTGACGACGGCATCATATTTGCCGGAGGAGACACCCAGCGGCCAATCCTCCCAGGCAACTGATACAAGGTCCAGCTGCAGGCCGAGCGAATCCGCGAGCAGCTGTGCGATCTCGGGATCGGTACCGACCACCGTCTTGGCGTCGGTGGCATAGGTTGCGACCGGCGGATCCCAGGGGTTGATCGCCACCGTGAACTTGCCAGGGTTGACGAATTTGAAGTCCGGCGCGATCGCCTTGATCGCAGCTTCGTCTTTTTCGGCACGAATCCGATTTGACGTATCAGGGCTGAGATTGAACTTTTCCGCTGCATAGGCGGAGCTGAGCCCGAACACGGCCACGGCAATCACGCCGGCCACCAGGGATGTCGTTTTCTTGAAGACAGTCATGTAGCTTACCTTCTTTTCATTCTAGGGTTGTGGTTGCGCATGCTTTCTTCCTTTCGCGAAGTGGGGCCGGTTTTCGCTAGAGAACTTTTGCCAGGAACTCGCGCGTGCGCGGATGTTCGGCGTCATTGAAGATTCTGGATGGTGGGCCGACCTCGAGAATGTGGCCGCCTTCGATGAAGACCACCGTGTCAGCAACCTCGCGGGCAAAACCGACCTCATGGGTGACGATGACGAGCGTCGTGCCGGTACGGGCGAGTTCCTTGATGACGTCGAGCACTTCGCCGACCAGTTCCGGATCGAGCGCCGAGGTCGGTTCGTCGAAGAGCAGCACCTTGGGGCGCAGCGCCAGTGCGCGGGCGATGGCGACACGCTGTTGCTGGCCGCCGGACAATTGGCGCGGATAGGCGTTGATCTTGTCGCTGAGACCGACGCGGGCGAGCAGTTCCTGCGCCAGTTGCACGGCTTCCTCGCGGCTGATACCGCGCACCTGGATTGGAGCCTCGATGAGGTTTTCCAGCACCGTCAGATGCGGGAAGAGATTGAAGCTCTGAAAGACCATGCCGATATCGGCGCGGCTTTTGAGAATGTCCTTCTCCTTCAGCTCATAGAGCGTGTCGCCCTTCTGCCGATAGCCGATAAAATCGCCGTCGATCGAGATGAAGCCGCTGTCGACTCGCTCCAGATGATTGATGGCGCGCAGCAAGGTCGACTTGCCGGAGCCGGAGGGGCCGAGGATGGCGGTGACGCTGCCGGACGGAAGATTGAGTTCGACATTGTCGAGCACCTTCAGAGCGCCGAAACTCTTCGAAATGCCGTGAATACGCACGGCACCGCCGGACGCCCTGAGGCTTGCTACATCGCTGAAGCCGGTTTTGCGCACGACATCTGTCGTTGCCCCAAGCAATGGCAGAGGGCGCCGGAAGCTGGTGAAGAAGGCCTGGAACGGGAGCGGCGTCGGGTTGCGCACGGCACCCTTGGAGAAATAGCGCTCGATATAGTACTGCGCGATCGACAGCACCGTCATGATGATCAGATACCAGACGGTCGCTACCATCAGCAGCGGGATGACTTCGAGGTTGCGGCGATAAATGACCTGGACCGTATAGAACAGTTCCGGCAGTGCGAGCACGTAGACCATGGACGTGCTCTTCGCTAGTCCGATGATCTCGTTGAAGCCGGTCGGCAGGATCGAGCGCATGGCCTGCGGCAAGACGATACGGAAGGCCTGGCGGCGGCGCGACAGGCCAAGGGCGGACGCCGCCTCCAACTGCCCCTGATCGACCGAGAGGATGCCACCACGCACGATCTCGGCAAAGAAGGCCGACTGATTGAGCGTCAGTCCCAGAAAGGCGGCGGCGAAGGGCGTCAACAGCTGCACTGTCGGATAGTCGATAAAGACCGTGTCCGTGAAGGGGATGCCGATCTTGATGGTCTCGTAGAGATAGCCGAGATTGTTCAGCACCAGCAACAGCACGATCATCGGGATCGAGCGCAACAGCCAGATATAGCCCCAGGAGAGACCAGACAGCAGCGGCGACTTGGAAACGCGGGCAAGCGCCAGCGCCGTACCGAGGATCGAGCCGGAAATGGCGGCCAGTACGGTCAGAAGCAGCGTTCTGCCGAGGCCGACGAGAACGGGTTCGGCGAAGAACCATTCGGCAAAGACGCCCCAACCCCAGCGCGGATTGGTGAAGGTGGAATAGAGTACGGCGGCGATGACGACAGCGGCGAAAACGGTGCCCGCCAGCCGGGCGGGATGACGCGCCGGCACGATCCGGTAGCGGGAATGATCCTGCTTTTGATCGGCGATCCGGCTACCGGGATCGATCCCGGCGAAATCTGTCGTCAGTGCCATGATATTTCCCTTTTATGGATTATCGGTCTGTTGCCGCTTTCACCTGTTGCCACCGGCCACCCGCAGCTCCGGCTCAATCAGATGGCTGACATCCTTTTCGAAGGGCAGCGTCTTGTGGATTTCCGGATCGACGGTCTGATCGAACAGCGCGGTGTAGCCGTAGCCAAGGTAGAGACCGACGGCCTCCGGCTGGCGAAAGCCGGTGGTGAGATAGATGCGGGAATAGCCCTGGCGGGCCGCCTGTGATTCCAGCTCGACAAGAACCTTGCGTGCCAACCCCTGCCGGCGCAGATCGTGACGGGTCCAGATGCGCTTGAATTCGGCAGTGCGCTCGTCGTAGCGCTTGAACGCACCGCCGCCGATGGTTTCGCCGTCGCGGATGAGAAGCAGGAAATTGCCGTCCGGTGGTGCAAAATACTCGGGCGGATAGCGATTGAGTTCGGCCGCCGCGCCCTCGGCACTGAAATAGTTGCCGTAGCGGCTGTCATATTCGTGGATCAGCTCGTCGATCAGCGGCTTGGCGCGCGGGTCGAGAGGGGTCGTGTAGAGAAAGCTGTCACTCATCTCATCAGCCGTCCTGTTGTGGTCACTATGAAAGAAAGGTCTCGACCAGCCGCACCCAGTAGCGGGCGGCGGGCGCTATGATCGTGTCGTCGAAATTGTAGTGGGCGCTGTGCAGAGGAGCGCTGTCGCCGTTACCGACGAAGAGGTAGCTGCCCGGTTGCTCCAGCAGCATGAAGGCGAAATCCTCGCTTGCGGTACGCGGCCGGAAATCCTTGGCGACCTGCGCCTCACCGAAGGCCTCCAGTGCGACCGCGCGAGCGAAATCCGTCTTATCTCGATGGTTGATGAGGGCCGGAAAGCCGAGGCGATAATGCACGTCCGCCTGTGCGCCAAAGCTTTCGGCCTGGGCGCGGGCGAGTGCGGGAATACGCTGTTGCAATTGCTGGCGAACCGTCTCGCTGAAGGCGCGCATGGTCAGCTTCAGCTCGACGCTTTCCGGGATGACGTTCGAGGCGGAGCCGGCATGGATCGAACCGACGGTGGCGACCGCCATATCCTGGGGATCGACATTGCGCGACACGACGCTTTGCAACGCCGTGATGAAGGAAGCCGACGCCAAGATCGGATCGACCGACTTGTGCGGTTCGGCCCCATGGCCGCCCTTGCCGATAATGCGGATCACCGCCTGGTCGACCGAGGCCATAGCCGGGCCGGCGACGAAACCGAATTGCCCTGTGGGTACGCCCGGCCAATTGTGCAGGCCGAAGACTGCATCGACCGGAAACCGTTCGAAAAGCCCGTCGGCGATCATCTTCCGAGCACCGGCACCGATCTCTTCGGCCGGCTGGAAGATCAGCGTTAGCACGCCGGAGAAACGGCAGGTCTCGGCGAGATAGCGCGCCGCAGCCAGCAGGATCGACGTATGCCCGTCATGGCCGCAGGCATGCATGACACCGGGGTTGTCGCTGGCATAGGGAAGATCCGTCGCCTCCTCGATCGGCAGGGCGTCCATATCCGCCCGGATACCGATGCGCTTTTCGCCGTCGCCGCCCCGAAGGGTAGCGACGACGCCGGTGCCGCCGACACCAGTCGTCACCTCATAACCCCAGGAGGAAAGGAGAGAGGCGACGATCTTGCTGGTCCGTAGTTCCTGGAAGGCAAGCTCCGGATAGCGGTGCAGATCATGGCGAAGCTCGATGATCTCGTCGATGAAGGAGGCGATCCCCTTTTCGATGTCGTCCGCCGGTCGATGATGCTGGGAAATGACGTTCATGGCTTGATCGTCCGCGCCTCAGGCACGGATCGCCCTTCCCTGTTCGGCTTCGTCCTTCGCGCCCGCATAGCGGCTTTCGCGATAGGGCAGCCCGAGATGATCTCGCAGCGTCGAGCCCTTCAGTACCGGGTCGAAGTAATCGCGTTCGGTGAGGATCGGCAGGACATGCTTGGCGAAGTCGTCAAAGCCTTCGGCGATCACGGGGAAGCCGAGGATGAAGCCATCGGCGGCATCCTGATCCACCCAGCGGATGATCTCATCGGCAATATGCTCCGCCGTGCCGATGAAGGCCGTGCGCGGCGTTGCGGAATCGAGTGCGACCTGGCGCAGCGTCAGTCCCTTCTCCCGCGCGGTCTTCTTGATGCGATCAGTAGTGGCGCGGAAATTATTGCGGCCGATATCGCCAAGATCGGGGAACGGCTCATCCAGCGGATAGGCGCTGAAATCGTGATGATCGAAGAAGCGACCGAGATAGAGCAGCGCCTCCTCGATGGTGACGAGATTGCGGATCGCCTGATATTTCGCTTCCGCCTCCTCCTTCGTCGCGCCGACGATCGGCCCGATCCCCGGATAGATGCCGACTTCCGCCGCACTGCGGCCCTGTGCGATCACGCTGTCCTTGAGCTGGCGATAGAAGACCTGCGCATCCTCGATCGGCCCGCCATTGGTGAAGACAGCGTCGGCATGCTTGCCGGCAAGCCGGATGCCCGAATCCGAGGCCCCCGCCTGGAAGACGACCGGCTGGCCCTGTTTGGAGCGGCCGATATTCAGCGGCCCTTCGATGCGGAAGAAGCGGCCCTTATGATCGAGGCGATGCATCTTGGTCTTGTCGGCATAAACGCCGGTCTCGCGGTCGCGGACAAAGGCGTCATCATCCCAGGAGTCCCAGAGCCCCTTGATCGCGTCGATATATTCCTCGGCGATCTCGTAGCGCAGTTCGTGCTCGGGATGCTCGCGGCTGTAGTTGCGGCCGGACCCTTCAAGCGGCGACGTCACCGCATTCCAGCCGGCCCTGCCGCCGCTGATCAGGTCGATCGAGGCAAATTGCCGGGCGACGGTGAAGGGATCGCTGTAGGAGGTCGACAGCGTGCCGACCAACCCGATCTTCGAGGTCGAGGCGGCCAGCGCCGACAGGATCGTGATCGGTTCGAAGCGATTGAGGAAATGCGGGATCGATTGCTCATTGATATAGAGGCCGTCGGCAACGAAGGCGAAGGCGATGCCCGCCTCCTCCGCCTTGCGCGCCGTCTTGACGAAGAAGTCGAAATTGATGCTGGCGTCGGCCGGTCCGCTCGGATGCTTCCAGGCGTTCATATGGCCGCCGGGACCCTGCAGCATGATGCCGAATGTGACGTGTTTCTGAGCCATGGGATCAGTCCTTTTCAAAGCGAATGTCAGGCGGCGAGCGATAGCCGCTCCTTGGCGAGCAGCTCGATAGAGGCAAGACGCTCGGCGGCCGGTAGCGCCGGGGTGTCGAGAATGAATTCCTTGACGCCGTAGCGGCGGTGAAGCTCGTCAAGCTCCTTGCGGATCTGTTGAGCCGTGCCGTGCAGCACGCTCGGCACCTTCTCTTCGGTTCTGTAGTCGCTGACGCCGGCCTGGCGGGCGAATTCGGCCGCCTGCTCCTCGTTGCCGACATTGACGGTCTGGCCGTTCGGAAGGAAAAGCTTGACGATGCGCAGATCGCCGACACGCTCGCGCGCCTGCTCCTCGCTCTCAGCGGCAAAGGCCGCCAGCGCCAGGATCGGGCTCTTGCCACCGCTTGCCTTCTCATAGGCTTCAAAGGTCTTACGCAGGTTCTCAGGGTCCCCGTTCAGATGGCCGGCGAAGACCAGCTCCCAGCCCTTCGCTGCCGCCAGTTCGGCACTTTCAACGGAAGCGCCCAGCAAAAAGCGATCGGGCGCAATCGAGGGAAGCGGCGTGGCGATGGCGGCATTCGCCTGGGGTTCCGCCGAAAGATAGGTGTTGATGTCGGTAAGCTGGTCGGCAAAGCTCGGTTTGCGCTGGGGATCGACCGCTATCTGCAAAGCTCGCGTCGAGAGTGGAAAACCGCCCGGCGCCTTGCCGACGCCGAGGTCGACGCGGCCGGGGGCCAGCGACGACAGGAGATTGAAGGTCTCCGCCACCTTGTAAGCGCTGTAATGCTGCAGCATCACGCCACCGGAGCCGATGCGGATTTTCGATGTTTTGGCAAGCAGATAGGCAATCAGTGCCTCGGGCGCGGAACTCGCCAGGTTCGCCATATTATGATGCTCGGCCACCCAGAAACGGTGATAGCCAAGCTCCTCAGCGCGGATGGCCAGCTTGGCGGTTGCCCGCAGCGCATCCGTGGCATTCTTACCGGCTTCGATGGGGCTTTTGTCGAGAAGGCTCAAGAGATAGGACATGTGGGGTCATCCGATTATCGCACCGGTGCCGCGGCACCGCTTCAATAGTCTATAAAATACGTAGACTGCATATATTATAAGAAACGACGTTCTCTTCGCGCGGCCAAGTGAGGAAATAAGTTGCAAAGCATGCATGCACGCTCGGCGTGAGCATCTCGCTCAGAAGTCGCCAATCGGCGGCATGCTCGATCCGTGTTGGATTGCCAGCAAAAGCGTATCCCGGTTCCGCGATGTCCTGTGCCGAAATGACGCGAAACTCTCTTGATCCCCGGAAGGATTCGGGTGAACTAGGCAGTGGAAGATATTCGATAGCCGAGGACACATGAACGACAACGTCATCAAGTTTCGAAAGCCGAAACCGCCGCCCAAGGCACCGCGTCCCGGGCTGCGCAAACTGCTCGTCGTCATTGTCGTGCTTGCGGTGTTTGCCGCCGCCTGGGGATATTTTCAGATCGTTGGTACGCCGGCCCGGTAAGGCTGAGGATAAATCCGATGAGCGTTCGCCCACCGCAATCTCTCAGGCAGTTTCATTCAACCGATAGCGGTTTCAACGTTCTCGAATATGAACTCATGGCCGAGCGCGCCAGTTCCCTTGGGCGCCACGGGCTAAAGGTGGAAACCGCGCTGGCGGAATTGCAGGCATGGAGCGCGGCACGTCACAGTGCAACAGAGCGCGAAAGCCTTGTGAACAAAGCTGCCGATGCCGTCTGGTCCTTTTTCATCCAGCGTGAAATCTGCGGGCTGAAAAATGGTCGTGATCTTATCCAACGTTACGCGATCCCCAGCGAGGTGCTCGCGAGGGTCGGCGTGGTGCGTCGACAGGAGTGAGGTGCTGCCGTGTCAAATAGGGATCAAACGGGCGAGAAATCGCTCATCGTACCGGTAAAGGATTTGGGCAGTGGCGCCGCGTAGGAGCTGCGTTTGCTGGTTGTAAGGCCCAGCGAGACCAGCGCCTCGGCCTGCTTGACCGCCGCCGCGACGCCGTCGATCACGGGCACACCGTATATTTCCTGCAGCTCGCGGGTAAGGTCGGCCATGCCGGCACAGCCGAGCACGATCGCCTCCGCCCCGTCTTCGTCAAGCGCTCGCTCGATCTCGGCCCGCAATTTGCCGATTGCTTCTGGCGCGCCATCCTCGAGCTCCAGTACCGCGATATCGGAGGCCCTGACCTTCGCCCGTCCACCCATGCCATAGTGTCGGACGAGATTGTCGATCAGCACGCGGGAGCGCTCCAGCGTCGTGACGATCGTAAAGCGCTGCGCCAGGAAACCGGCCGTCACGACGGCGGATTCGCAGAGCCCAAGAACCGGCACATCCGAAAAGGCACGCGCCGCCTCGAGGCCGGTATCGTCGAAACAGGAAATGATCGCCGCGTCGTAACCCGACGCGCGTTGTTCCTTGAGTTCGCTGAGCAAGCCAGGAACGGCAAGAGCCCCGTCATAATATCCCTCGATGGAAGGCGGTCCCATGCGCGATGTCGCGGCGATGATCTCCGTGCCGGTTGCAGCGACAGCGCGTGCGGCGACGGCCGCCTTTTCCGTCATCGACGTGGTGGTGTTTGGATTGATCAGCAATAAGCGCATGTTCTCAGCTTTTCTTGGCCTGCCGGCGACCGAGCATGGTCATGATACCGAGCGCGACGAGAATGATAGTGAAGGAGAAGAGTGTCGTCACCGTTCCCAGCGCATAGAGCACAGGCGTGGTGACGTTGGTCGTCATTCCGTAGATTTCCAGGGGAAGCGTGTTGTAGGTGCCTGAGGTCATCAGGGTGCGCGCGAATTCGTCATAAGACAGCGTAAAGCCGAACAGGCCGACACCGATCAGGCTCGGCGCGATCATCGGCAGCACGACGTGGCGAAAGGTCTGCCACGAACTCGCGCCCAGATCGCGCGCTGCCTCCTCGTAAGCCGGTGAGAAACGGTTGAAGACGGCGAACATGATCAGCACGCCGAAGGGCAGCGTCCAGGTCAGATGCGCGCCGAAGGCCGAGGAATACCAGGCCGGAGGCAAGCCACCTTGTTGGAAGACGACGCCGATGCCGAGGGAAATGATGATGGACGGCACTACGAGACTGGCGACAGTCGCGTAAAACAGCAGCGACGATCCGCGGAAGCGGCGGCGAAAGGCCAGGCCCGCCAGCAGCGAGACGACGACGGTAACGACCATGACCATCAGGCCCAGGATAAAGGACCGCTGGAACGAGGCGCCGAAATCGCCGACTGCCTGTTTCTCGAACAGGTTGGCGAACCAATGCAAGGAGACGCCATTCAACGGGAAGGTCAGGCCGCCGTCAGGCCCCTGGAAGGAGAGGATGACGATCGCTGAAAGCGGGCCATAGAGAAACAGCACGAAGACAATGAAAAAGATCGCCAGAACGTAGAATTCGAAGGTGCGCTTTTCGTGGTTCATCTCAAAGCTCCTTACGGATATCGACGACGCGCAGGATGGCCGCGACCATCATAAGGACGACGATCAGGAGCACGACGGCATTGGCGGCCGCTGCCGGATATTGCAGCAGCGACATCTGGTTTTTCATCATCAGCGCGATGGAGGCGCTCTGGCCGCCGGACATGACCTGCACGGTGGAGAAATCCGCCATGACCAGGGTAACGACAAAGATCGAGCCAATCGCCATGCCGGGCTTGGCAAGCGGGATCACTACATTCCACAGAACCTGCCAGCCGTTGGCGCCGGCATCGCGCGCCGCTTCGAACAGTGAGCGGTCGATACGCATCAGCGTATTGAAGATCGGCGTCACCATGAACAGCGTATAGAGATGCACCATCGCCAGAACGACGGCGAAATCGGAGTAGAGCAGCCATTCGATCGGTTTTGGAATGAGCCCTATCTCAATCAGCGTCGAATTGACGAGACCGTTGCGTCCGAGCACCGGGATCCAGGAGATCATGCGGATGATGTTCGATGTCATGAACGGCACGGTGCAGACGAGAAAGAGAATCATCTGCGTCGACGTGCGGCGAATATGGAAGGCGAGGAAATAGGCGACCCAGAAGCCGATGAACAGGGTCAGAGACCAAACAATGACAGTGAATTTCAATGTGTTGAGATAGGTTTTCCAGGTAACCCATGAACCCAGCGTGTCGGTATAGTTCGTGGTCAGGAAGGCGGGATAGAGGCTGGCGAAATCATAGTCCCAGAAGCTGACGACACCGATCATCGCGATCGGCAGAAGGAAAAAGAAGCCGAGGATCAGAAACAGCGGCGCCGCCTGGAGATAGGAAACGAGCCCCAGGGGCACGCGAAAGCTGCGCCTTGGTTTTGCTGTTGCCTGGTCCGTTTCTGATGAAGCGATCGTCGCCATGGTCCGGTTTCTCCGTTAGCGGCTTCCTCCCCCCGCCTGCGCGGGGAGAGGATTTGATGGGCAGAGGCGATACCGATTAGGCAGCGATGAACTCGTTCCAGCGACGGACCATGTAGCGGTCTTCGTCCATCACCGAGTTCCAGCAAGCGACCGCACCCATACGGGCTTCGAAGGAGCCACCGTCGCGAACGGCGCCGGCCTTCTCCATGACCTTGCCTTCCGGAGACAGGATATCGCCCTGCGCCGGCTTGCCTTCGATCCAGTAGCCCCATTCGTCGGCCGACATGAAGCCCTTGGCGGTTTCCATGCAGGCGGAATAGTAGCCCTGGCGGTTGAGATAGCCGCCGACCCAGCCGGAGGTGTACCAGTTGATATATTCATAGGCGGCGTCGAGTTCTGCGCCCTTGAGGTGCGCGGCGAGCCCGAGACCACCGCCCCAGGCGCGATAGCCTTCCTTGAGCGGCTGGAAGGTGCAGGCGATGCCCTTCGAGCGGACGGCGGCAACGGCCGGCGACCACATCGACTGGATGACGACTTCGCCCGACGCCATCAGGTTGACGCTTTCGTCGAAGGACTTCCAGAAGGCGCGGAACTGGCCCTCGCCCTTGGTCTTGATCAGGAAGTCGATCGTCTTGTCGATTTCCGCCTTCGTCATGTTGCCCTTGTTGGCATATTTGATCTTGCCTGCGGCTTCCATGATCATCGCGGCATCCATGATGCCGATCGACGGGATGTTGAGGATCGCAGTCTTGCCCTTGAAGGCCGGATCGAGAATGTCGGCCCAGCTGGTGATCGGGCGACCGGTAAGATCGGGACGAATGCCGAGCGTGTCGGCATTGTAGATGGTCGGAACCATCGTCATCCACTGCGTCGGCTCCTTGGCGAATTTCTTCGAACCCTGCGCTTCGACGAAGCCGACCGTATGCGGCGCCGTTCCCTGGGCAATGACGCTGTCGGACTTCAGCTTGCCGTTGATGAACAGCGGCACGATCTTGTCGTAATATTTCAGCTTCTTGACGTCCATCGGCTGCAGCACGCCGGCCGGGAACACCTTCTTGGCGATCCAGTATTCGATGTCGGCGATGTCGTAGCTGTTCGGCTGGGTGACGGCGCGCTGGGCGGCGGCGTCGGAATCGGTCGCCGTCATCTCCAGCGTGATGCCGAGATCGGCCTTGC
The DNA here is from genome assembly GCF_000696095.1 of Rhizobium rhizogenes NBRC 13257. Taxonomy (GTDB): domain Bacteria; phylum Pseudomonadota; class Alphaproteobacteria; order Rhizobiales; family Rhizobiaceae; genus Rhizobium; species Rhizobium rhizogenes. The sequence goes on from NZ_BAYX01000005.1 coordinate 294,058, forward strand.
ACTTCTCGGCGATGGCATTGATGTTCGAAACGCCGGTGCCGAACTGGCGGAGCGTGATCTTCGTCTGCGCCCAAACGGTCGGAAAGCCGGTGATCAGGCCGGAGCCGGCGATGGCGCCGGCTGCTGCTGCGCCGGTCTTCAGCAGCGAGCGGCGGGAGATGCCCTTTGCTGCCTTGGTTGTCTTCTTCTCAGTCGTCATGTCAGTTCCCCTTTTTGTGATGCTTGGAATTCATGCGGAAACACGACCGAGGAGGACCGCGTCCTCCAAGGCCCAACTCAAAGACACCGCATCGCCGACCGATACGGGTTTGGAGAAATAATCGCCGTCGCTTGCGATGACGGTAAAGTCGTCGCTGCCCGCACCAATGACGGTGATCTTCACCGAGGCGCCGCGATATTCGATATTGGAAACGACACCGTTCAAGCCGACGCCCTTGTCGGAGCCAGACGCCAGCCGGACGCGATCGGTGCGAATGCCGATATCGATAAGCTCGCCCACGTCCCTGCCGGTGCCGCGCACGGAAAAGCTCTGGCCCTCCGGCGCGGTCAATGTCAGTACACCGTCCTCGCTGGACGTCACCCGGCCCGAGAGCACGTTATGATCGCCCATGAAGCGGGCGACGAAGGCGGTTGCCGGACGCTCGAAGACTTCGCGTGGTGACGCCGCCTGCTCGATCTTGCCGTCGTTCATGATCACCATGATATCGGCGAGGGCCATCGCTTCTTCCTGACTGTGCGTGACGTGCACGAAAGTGATGCCGAGCGTCTTTTGCAGCTTCTTCAACTCGGCGCGCATGCGGATTTTCAGGAATGGATCGAGCGCCGACAGCGGCTCGTCGAGCAACAACGCCTCGGGATCGGTGATCAGCGCGCGGGCGAGCGCCACGCGCTGCTGCTGCCCGCCAGAAAGCTGCGCCGGTCGTCGCGTAGCGTAAGCCTCCATCTGCATCAGCTTCAGCATCTCGAGCGCCTTTGCCCGACGCTCGTCCTTATCCACGCCCTTCATCTTCAGGCTGAAGGCGACGTTGTCGATGAGGTCGAGATGCGGAAAGAGCGCATAGGACTGGAACATCATTGCCGTGCCGCGCTTGGCCGGTGGAAAATCGGTGACGACGACATTTCCGAGCCGGATATCGCCCGACGAAATGCTTTCATGACCCGCGATCATGCGAAGCGTGGAGGTCTTGCCGCAGCCGGAGGGGCCGAGAAAGCAGCAATAGGAGCCAGCCGGTATCTTCAGGCTGATGGCGTGGACGGCGGTCGTCGTGCCATAGACCTTCGAAACGGACGCTATATCGATCTCTGCCGCTTTCGACATCGTATCTCCTTCTGTTTGGGAAGGACGATGCATCTGGCGTGCCAAGTCTGTTGCGCTGCACTAAGCTATTGTGAATCATGGAGTTTCAGCGCAGCGCGAACGAGGTTCCTTATATAAGACAAACATATGTTTGCACATGAAATAGGCTTTCGTCTGCAATATGTGCACTAGATCGTATACGATTATGCTTTCCTTTTGTTACAAATTCCGTTTAACTTTTGCGGCGAACGCGGATATCATTCCGTCGATTATCAGGTATCCGCTCTTATGAACTCCACAGCCGACGCGCTCCAGACGACCAGCGATTCCACAGAAACCGGCGCCCAGCAGATCCGCGATGCCATTCGCGAGGCGATCGTCGAGCGCAGGCTTTCCCCAGGCACGAAACTCTCCGAGAGCGACGTCGGCAATCTGTTCAATGTTAGCCGCACGCTGGCGCGCGCCGCTCTGCAGGCCCTATCCTACGAGGGGCTTGTCAGCGTCGAGAAGAATCGTGGCGCATTCGTTGCCTATCCCTCGCCCGAGGAAGCCCGGCAGATCTTCGCTGCTCGCCGTCTGGTGGAGCCGGGCATTCTCAAGGAAGCGGCGGCGAGGATTACGCCCCCGCAGATCCAGCACCTAAAGCAGCTTCTGCTCGAAGAGGGCCGGCTGATGGCGGAGCGCGGTCAGTCCGCGCGCCGCGCCGAAATCAAGGCCTCTGGCGATTTCCATCTCATGCTCGCCTCTATCTCCGGCAATCTGATTATGCAGCGTTTCATGGAAGAATTGGTCGCCCGCTCATCCCTGGTGATCGCGCTTTATGGCCAGTCTAGCGTGTCGAGCTGCGGTCATGCGGAACATGGCGATGTCATCGCCGCCATCGAGCGCAAGGATATCGAGACGGCGTGCCATCTCATGCTTCACCATATTTCCCATATCGAAGCCGATCTCGATCTGCGCGAGCGCAAGAGCGTCGGCCTGAGAGAAGCCTTCGAGCAATAGACCGGCGCAACGGCTGTCTCGGGGCTTCCTCCTCATTACATCCAACGGAGATAGATTTGAGCCCGATCGAAACCCTTTTCACCCGCGCAAAGCTCGCTGATGGCTCTCTCAAGGATATCGGCGTGTCAGGCGGACGCATCATTTCGATCGACCCCTCAAGTGCTGAAGCCCCGCTTGCCGAGAGCGTCGATCTCGGCGGCGCACTCGTGGTACCCGGCTTCGTCGAAGGTCACATCCACCTCGACACCAGCTTTTTCGGCGATGCCTGGATACCGCACAAGCCCTGCACCAACGGCTTTGATGTGCATGAACGCGTCGCATTCCAGGCGCAGAATATGGCGCAGGCCGCCCCCATGGATGAGCGTGCCCGCAATCAGCTGGATCTCTGCATCGCCAATGGCAGCACGCAGATGCGCAGCCATGTCATGGTCGACGGATCGGTCGGGCTGAAATCGCTGGGAACCGTTCTCGCCGTCCGCGAGGACTATCGCGACTATATCGATATCCAGCTCGTCGCCTTCCCCCAGAGCGGCATCCTGAAGAGCTCGGGCACTCCGCAACTGATGGACGAAGCCATTTCCATGGGCGCCGATCTCGTCGGCGGCCTGGACCCGGCCAGCTTCGACCGTGATGTCGAGGGACATCTAAACGTCGTCTTCGGCGTCGCCGAAAAGCATGGCGTCGATGTTGATATCCACCTTCACGACGGCGGCACGCTCGGCCTTTTCACCATCGAGCAGATATGTTCTCGCACGCGCGCCCTTTCCATGCAGGGACATGTCGCCATCAGTCACGCCTACGGGCTCGGCGATCTCCCGGTAGAAGCCGTCAAGCGTGCCGCCGAAACGATCGCAGCCAGCGGCGTTTCCATCATGACCAACGCGCCTGGCAACCATGCTTTCCCGCCGGTCGCCTTGCTTCGCACGGCGGGCGTCACAGTCTTCAGCGGCAGCGATAATATCCGCGATTCCTGGTGGCCCTATGGCGATGGCGATATGTTGGGTCGTGCGATGATGATCGGCTATCGCTCGGGCTTCTATACCGACGACGAATTGAAGGCCGCCTTCGATGTCGTCACCGATAGCGGCGCGAAGGCGTTGCGTCTCGACGGCTATGGATTGAAGATCGGCGCGAAGGCGGATTTTGTGACGCTGAAGGCGGAGCATGTACCCGAAGCGGTCGTCGCAATTCCTAGGGAGCGTTCGGTCTATAAGGCCGGCCGGCTCGTCGCCAGGAACGGTGCCGTCATTCGGGCGTGATTTACATCAGATATTGCATTCGGATTTTCTTATGGTCTATTGAAAAGGCGTCATAATGCTTGATCTGGTCATTTCGAACGTGCGTATCGCCGGCCGCGATCAGCCGCACGATATCGGCATCAAGGATGGCAGGGTCGCCGCGCTCGAAACCGGTCTGGTTTCCGATGCGCCGCGTCAGGATATGTGCGGCTGCTTTGCATTCGGCGGCTTCATCGACAGCCATATCCATCTCGACAAGGCATGTATTCTCGACCGCTGCCTGATCTGCGAAGGCACGCTGGAAGAGGCCGTGCGCGAAACGGCGAAGGCGAAGTCGGCCTTCACGGTTGAAGATGTCTATGCCCGAGCCGCGCGCGTGGTGGAGAGCGCCATTGTCAACGGCACGACGGCGATGCGGACGTTCGTGGAGGTCGATCCGCGTGCCGGCTTCCGATCGTTCGAGGCGATGCGGCAAATCAGGCATGATTATCGCTGGGCTCTCGATATCCAAATCTGTGTCTTCGCGCAGGAGGGTTTGACCAACGAACCTGAGACAGCCTCGATGCTGGACAAAGCGCTTGGTGACGGCGCCGACCTGATCGGTGGCTGCCCCTATACCGATCCCGAGCCTCAGGCGCACATCCGCTGGATTTTCGATCTCGCCGAGCGCCATGGCGTCGACGTCGATTTCCATCTCGATTTCGATCTCAATCCGGCGAACTCGGCCATTCCGGCCGTCATCGCCGAGACGCAGCGGCGCGGCTATGGCAGGCATGTTTCTATCGGCCACGCCACCAAGCTTTCCGCCATGCCGAAGCAGGAAGTCGTCGAGGTCGCCGTGCGGCTGGCCGACGCCGGTATTGCCGTTACTGTGCTGCCGGCGACTGACATGTTCCTGCTCGGTCGCGATCGGGATCATCTCGTGCCGCGCGGCATAGCCCCTGCTCTGCTCCTCGCCACACATGGCGTCACGGTTACGGCCGCGACCAATAACGTGCTCAATCCGTTTACGCCTTATGGCGATGCCTCGCTTGGCCGGATCGCCAATCTCTTTGCCAATGCGGCGCAGCTTTCCCGCGATGAAGACATCGCCACTGCATTCGACATGGTGACCACCAATGCCGCCCGCCTCATGCGGCGCGACTATGCTCTCCAAACGGGAGCGCCGGCCGACATCGTCATACTCGACGCCGCCGATCCGCTTTCCGCCATCCGCGAAATCCGCCTTCCGATCGCCGGATGGAAGAGCGGCCGACAAACGTTCAGCCGCCCAAGGGCACAGCTGCTTCGTCCAGCGGACTGAGGAGTAGCCGTTCGCCCGCTAGGTTCGGACAGTCTTGTGCAGCCAGGTCGCAAAGAGGTCGGGCCATTCACCGGAAGGCATGCCTTTCTTACCCATGGCGAACCCATGCCCGCCGCTCGCGAGACGATCCAGTTCGACAGGAACACCGGCCCGTTCGCAGGCGGCCTGCATGATCAGCGTGTTGGCCGGATTGGAAATCGGATCATTCTCAGCCTGAACGAGAAACATAGGCGGGCAATCGCTGCCGACATATGTGTCGACCGACCACATGGCGCTCATCTCGGGGCTGGGGTGATCGCCGACAAAGATGCGCCGGGTCGACGTGTGATCATAAGGCGGCCGCAGCGTGATCACCGGATAGATCAACGCCGCGAAATCCGGACGCGCCGAAAGCGCATCGATCGTGTCCATGGCAGGATAGGAGGCAAAGGCCGAACGCGCCGAAGCAAGACCGAGCAGGTGACCTCCCGCCGAGAAGCCGAGCACACCCAGCCGTTTCGGATCGATGCGAAAGCTCTTCACATTGGCTCGAATGAGGCGGATGGCGCGCTGGGCATCCTGCAGCGGGGCGAGTGGACCGTTGGTCCACCCTTCCCCCGGAAGCCGATACCGCAAAACGAAAGCCGTTATACCGCGATCGTTCAGCCATGAGGCCGCCGGAAGCGCTTCCTGGCCCTCTTCAATCCGCTTGTAACCGCCACCCGCCGCAACGAGCATGGCATCACCGTTGGGATGTGCCGGCGTATAGACGGTAATCGACGGTATCGCGATGTTGGTGATCGCACCCCAGGCATTAATGGTCATCGGATCGGATGGGCCGCCACTGCCAGGTGGCTTTGCCGGCCAAAGCGGAAGCGTAGCGGCAACGGGGGCGGCCTGCACCTTGCGGGAGAATGCTGCGGCACTCATTCCTGCCAGCATCGATCGGCGTGTCAGCATTGCGCGTCCTCGGTAAGGTTTTTCGCCATCAGAGTGGCCCAGGCGTCATGATAGCCTGTCCTCAGCCCCGGAAGCGAATCGGCTTTTCGACACCATAAGTGATCGGCAGACGGCGCTTTATTTTTTCAGTTCCCGCTCAAATTTCTCGATCTGCTGGATGACCCAGGGGTCATCGGCGGAATACTGAATCGCCTCACGATCCGTCCGCTCCCGGCGCCGCCTCAATATCCAGTCCATCAAAGCGTAAAAGAGCCGCATGCGAGTATCCATGTTCTTTTGGAACGTGAGAGGCCCGACCACCGGCCTCGTGAGCGTTATCAGTAGTCGAGCCTCAACCAGCCGCAAGGCGTTGCGGCCATTACCTATTTGCCTTCCGCTAAATGAACGCTAGCTGAACATGGATGCACTTTATAAGAGAGATATCATGTTTGTTGTCACACTCAAACCTTGCCGGAAAAGGCGAGGCGATCAGCTCTCTTCGCCTGTTAGAGATGACTGCGTCTGCGAAAAAAAGTGTCGATTTCGAAAAAACCGCCTCCCTGGCGTCCTTTTTCTGTCAGCCGTACCGATATGACGTAATATGACCTAGTCGCCACGGAACAGCAGCGCTACATCACGCCGCGCTGCTTCCGATTTCCCCGGAGCGGCATAAGCTTGGCCTCGCTTCCGCGGGGCCTTTTTTCTTTTATGAAAATTGCGCTAGCCGAAACGCGGCTCGTTCCCTGCTTTATCGCCGGGGTTCGCCGCCGGGCGCATAGACGGTATTCTGCTCGAAGCGGAATACCGTTCCGCAGCCGCAACGAATCATGTGCTTGCGCGGATCGGCCGATGGCCGTTCCGTGGAAAAGCCGCGCGGCATCTCGTCGATCCTAAAATCCCGGCTGGATCCAGAGCGATCATCGCTTTCGGAAACTTCCGCGAAGCCAGCATGGCCGCACTTCGAGCATTCCAGCTTTCGTGAATATCGATCTCGCGCAGCCATTCTTTTCCAATCCGGGACTCAAGTCAGCCTCCTTCTATCAGTGCTTTTCCCGCTCTTGAAGAGAGCTGACGTCATCGCTTTGATCGAAACACCCCTAAAAAAGAGGGTGATGGACAGGAAAAGAGATTGACCTGATAGCAGATGTCAGACCAATTTAGCCGTCATGATGACCAAGGCGATGCTCACACCACTCCCCTCGATCGATCGGACGCAGCAAGTGATCGACGCGCTGTCCGACTTCATCGAGTCGTCGGAGCTTCAGGCGGGCCAACGGTTGCCGACCGAGCGTGAATTGATGGCCGCTCTCTCGGTGGGTCGCTCGACGATCCGTGAGGTACTTACGCATTTCCAGGCTTTGGGCGTGATGGAAACCCGCAAAGGCAGCGGCACCTATCTGCTGAAGCCTGTTTCCAAGGCAACGATCCATATGCCCCTGTCGCTTGACACCACGCATCTGCGTGATGTCCTGCTGCAGACCCTTGAGGTTCGTCGCGGCATTGAATGCGAGGCCGGAATGGTCGCCGCCAGGAAGCGCTCAACCGCGGATATCGCTATCATTGAGGAGAAACTCAACGAGATGGAGCGCGTCCATATCGCCAAGGGCACTTCCGGCCCGGAAGATCTTGCGTTTCATCTTGCCGTCTATGACGCCAGCCACAATCCGTTGTTCAAGCAGCTTCTCGAACAGATGCGCGGAACCTTCGAGCGCTTCTGGACGCATCCCTTCGACCGGCAGGATTTTGCCCGCCGGTCCTTCCCCTTTCACCGCACGCTGTTCAACGCGATCGTCGCCCAGGATCCCGAGGCGGCACGCGCCGAAACACTGAAAATTCTCGACGTCGTCGAGGAAGACATCAAGGAAATGTCCAAATGACTGACGGGCTAGAGCCGTTCGAACTCGCTTCTCTGATTACCGCTCATGACGACGGCAATTTTGCCGAGGCTGTGGTGCCGCCGATCTTCCAGACATCGCTTTTCACCTTTTCCAGCTACGACGAGATGATCTCCTGCTATCGTGGCGAGAAGGTACGGCCGATCTATACGCGCGGCCTCAATCCGACCGTGCGTATGTTCGAGGAAATGCTGGCGAAACTTGAAGGCGGCGAGGATGCGCTCGGCTTTGCGAGCGGAATGGCCGCGATTTCTTCGGCCGTATTGAGCTTCGTCGAACCGGGCGACCGGATTGTCGCGGTCAAGCATATCTACCCCGACGCCTTCCGCCTCTTCGGCACCATCCTCAAGCGGATGAAGGTAGAGGTGACCTATGTGGACGGTCGCGACGACGAAGCCGTCGCCAAGGCGCTTCCGGGCGCCAAGGTCTTTTATATGGAAAGCCCGACAAGCTGGGTGATGGAAGCCCATGACGTCGGCGCGCTCGCAGCGCTCGCCAAGCGGCACGGCGTCGTCTCGATGATCGACAACAGCTGGGCCACACCCTATTTCCAGCGGCCGCTGACGCTCGGCGTCGATCTCGTCATCCACTCCGCTTCCAAATATCTGGGCGGCCATAGCGATGTCGTCGCTGGCGTAGTTGCCGGCTCCAAGGAGATGATCGCGCGGCTCAAGGCCGAAGCCTATCCCTATCTCGGCGGCAAGCTGTCGCCTTTCGATGCCTGGCTGTTGATCCGCGGCCTGCGCACCTTGCCGATCCGCATGCAGGCCCATGAAGCCGCCGCCATCACGATCGCCCGACGATTGCAGGAGCTCGATGCCGTCGAGCAGGTCTGCCATCCGGGCCTTGCCAACCGCCTCCCCGCCGGCCTCAACGGCACCTCCGGCCTCTTCTCCTTCATCTTCCGCGAAGGCGTCGATGTCAGGGCCTTTGCCGACAATCTCAAGCTCTTCAAACTGGGCGTGAGCTGGGGTGGGCACGAAAGCCTGATCGTACCGGGCGAAGTCGTGCTTCAGCAAAAGGCACAACCGAATTCCGCGCACACCTTTGGTATCAACCCGAGGTCCGTACGTCTCCATGTCGGTCTCGAGGGAACCGAGGCGCTGTGGAGAGATATCGAGCAAGCGATCGCCGCTGCCTCGTAAAACCTGCAACCTTCAGAGAAAAACCTAAAAAGGGGGAACCGAGCATGAAAAGACTGATAACAGCAGCACTCTTTACCGCAATGATGGCCGGAACGGCCTTTGCCGATACGACGCTCAAACTCGTCGAAGTCATCACCAGCCCTGAACGCACCGAGACACTGAAGTCGATCGTCGGCAAGTTCGAGGCGGCCAATCCGGGCACGAAGGTCGACATCATCTCGCTGCCCTGGAACGAAGCGTTCCAGAAGTTCGCGACCATGGTCTCGGCCGGCGATACGCCGGATGTGATGGAAATGCCGGATACCTGGCTGTCGCTCTATGGCAATAACGGCATGCTCGAAAGCCTCGAGCCTTACCTCGCCAAGTGGGACAACACGAAAGAACTGACGCCGCGTGCCCTCGAGCTTGGCCGCGACGTGAAGAACACGGCCTATATGCTGCCCTACGGCTTCTATCTTCGCGCCATGTTCTACAACAAGAAACTGCTGAAGGAAGCCGGCGTCAGCGAACCACCAAAGACGATGGACGAGTTCGTCAAGGCATCCGAGGCGGTCGCCAAGCTCCCCGGAAAATACGGCTACTGCATGCGCGGCGGCCCGGGCGGCCTGAACGGCTGGATGATCTTCGCCGCCTCCATGGCCGGCGACAACAAGTATTTCACCGCCGATGGCACCTCCACGATGAACAGCGCCGGCTGGGCGAAGGGCATCGAATGGATGGTCGATCTCTACAAGAAGGGATTGGCGCCGAAGGATAGCGTCAACTGGGGCTTCAACGAAGTCGTCGCCGGCTTCTATTCCGGCACCTGCGCCTTCCTCGACCAGGATCCAGATGCCTTGATCGCGATCGCCGAGCGCATGAGCAAGGACGATTTCGGCGTCATGCCACTCCCGAAGGGACCGGACGGCAAGTCCTTCCCGACCATCGGTTATGCCGGTTGGTCGATGTTTTCTACCAGTCAGAACAAAGATTTGTCCTGGAAATTGATAGCAACACTTGAAGGCAAGGAGGGCAACCTCGAATGGAACAAGAAGATCGGCGCCCTGCCGGCCTATACATCGGCCGAGAAGGATCCCTTCTATGCGACCGATCAGTTCAAGGGCTGGTTCGAGGAACTGGCTGACAAGAACACGGTGCCGACCGTCATGCCGACCTATCTCGAGGAATTCGCCTTCTTCAAGGATTCGCTCGCCATCAAGACATCGCAGCAGGCACTGATCGGCGATATCTCCGCGAAGGATCTGGCCGATCAATGGGCCGACTACCTGACCAAGGCGCAGCAGAAGTTCCTCGCCAAGAAGTAAGACCATCCCCGGCGGCGGAGCAATCCGCCGCCGTTTTTTCGCACACGACACAGACGGCGCCCGAACGCCGCGAATGGGAACTGATTTATGACCATGACCGCCGACAGGCGTCGCGACCGCAGGCCGTGGCTGAAGCGTCTTGCCGATGCCGCGGAGCCTTATCTTTACAGCGCCCCTGCCCTCATCCTCATTATCGCCGTCATGCTGGTGCCGCTGACGATCGGCATTTCCTATGCATTTCGCGATATCCAGCTGCTCAACCCCTTTTCCGGCGGCTTTATCGGCCTGGAGCATTTTCGCGATCTCTCGAAAGATGCCGCCTTTTATGGCGCGCTGAAGAATACGCTCTGGTGGACCGGCGCCTCGGTTCTCCTGCAATTCGTCTTCGGGCTGATCCTGGCGCTGCTGTTGGATAAGCCGTTTTTCGGCCGGGCACTGGTGCAGGCTTTGGTGTTTCTGCCCTGGGCGGTCCCATCCTTCCTGGCCGGCCTCAACTGGGCCTGGCTGTTCAATCCGGTGATCGGGCCAATCCCCCATTGGCTCTTCGATCTCGGCTTGATGAGCGAGCCCCGCAACATCCTCTCCGATCCGCAATATGCGATGTGGGGACCGATCGTCGCCAATGTCTGGTGGGGCATTCCCTTCTTTGCGATCACGCTGCTGGCTGCCCTCCAGGCGATCCCGCGCGATCTCTATGAGGCAGCTTCCATCGACGGCGCCGGCTGGTTCCAGCGTTTCGGTTCGATCACGCTTCCTTTCCTCGCTCCAACCATCGCCATCACGGTGTTGCTACGCACAGTCTGGGTCTCGAACTTCGCCGATCTGATCGTCGTCATGACCGGGGGCGGACCAGCCGATCGTACTCAGATCGTTGCGAGCTACATCTTCACCCAGGCCTTCAAACGACTGGATTTCGGCTATGCCTCGGCCATCGCGCTGGTGCTGCTCGTGCTGCTGCTTGCCTATTCCATGCTGATCATCCTGCTGCGGCAGACCCTGCTGAACAAGGATTGAGCCATGAGACGATCCATCCTCCCCACCATCGCGCATCGCCTGGCGATCCTCTGCTACGTCGTCTTTGCGCTCTTCCCGCTCTTCTGGCTGTTCAAGGTCTCCCTCACGCCGAACGACCTGCTTTATACGGAAGGTGTCCGCATGTGGCCGTCGCGCACGACATGGGAGCACTATGCTTTCGTGCTGCAACACAGCGACTTTCCGACATTCTTCAAGAACAGCCTGATCGTCTCCGGATCGACTGCGATTGCCGTGACGATTTGCGCATCGCTCTCCGGCTATGCTCTCTCGCGCTTCAATTTCCGCGCCAAATACTGGATCGTGGCGCTGATGCTGCTGACGCAGATGTTCCCGCTGGTCATGTTGGTGGCACCGATCTTCAAGATCCTGACGCCGCTGCATCTGACCAACAGCCTGACCGGCCTCGTTATCGTCTACACGGCGTTCAACGTGCCCTTCGCCACCTTCCTGATGCAGTCCTTCTTCGACGGCATTCCGAAGGATCTGGAAGAGGCGGCGATGATCGACGGCGCGACACAGTTCACGGCGTTCCGGCAGATCATCCTGCCGCTGACGCTGCCCGGCATCGCCGCGACGCTCGGTTTCGTCTTCACGGCGGCCTGGAGCGAGCTACTGTTCGCCCTGATGCTCATCAACGGCAATCAGGCCGCGACTTTCCCCGTCGGGCTTCTCACCTTCGTTTCGAAATTCTCCGTGGATTTCGGACAGATGATGGCGGCGGGCGTCATGGCGCTCATTCCGGCCTGCCTCTTCTTCCTGCTTATTCAGCGTTATCTCGTGCAGGGCCTGACGGCCGGCGCGGTCAAGGGTTAGTCAAATGGCATCGATCGATATTCAAAACGTCAGAAAAGCCTATGGCCATGTGCAGGTGCTGCACGACATCGATCTCCAGATCAAGGATGGCGAATTCGTCGTTCTCGTCGGGCCGTCGGGCTGCGGCAAGTCAACGCTGCTCCGGATGATCGCCGGTCTCGAGGACATCAGTGGCGGCGAGGTTCGCATCGCAGGCAAGCGCGTCAACGAACTGCATCCGAAGGACCGCGACATCGCCATGGTGTTCCAGTCCTACGCGCTCTATCCGCACATGAATGTCGCCGGCAATATGAGCTACAGCCTCAAGCTTCGGAAAGTCGCGAAAGACAAGATTGTGAGCATCGTCGCAGCCGCCGCATCGAAGCTCGGCCTCGACCCGTTGCTCGAGCGTCGCCCGAAAGCGCTTTCGGGTGGCCAGCGTCAGCGCGTTGCCATGGGCCGCGCCATCGTTCGCCAGCCGAAGGCCTTCCTCTTCGACGAGCCCCTGTCGAACCTCGACGCGCGCCTGCGTGAACAAATGCGCGCTGAAATCAAGAAATTGCATGGCGACCTGAAAGCAACCTCGATCTACGTGACGCACGACCAGATCGAGGCAATGACGCTGGCGGACCGGATCGTCGCCATGCATGGCGGGGTGGTGCAGCAAGTCGGCAGTCCGCTCGAACTTTACGACCGCCCCGCCAACCTCTTCGTTGCCGGCTTCATCGGCTCGCCGGGGATGAATTTCCTCGACGCGACCTATGAAACCGGCGGCATGAAGCTGAAGGACGGAACCATTGTCCCGCTACCGGCACCGCTGAACCTGCCCGCCGGCGCCAAGGCGACGGTTGGAATTCGGCCCGAGCATGTGGTTCTGTCAACGGATGGTACCGATCTCAGCGCCGATGTGGAGCTGATCGAACCAACCGGCTTCGGCATCATCCTGCACCTGTCGCTGCATGGCCTGCCATTCAAGGTCTTCACGCTCAATCGCGAGGCGCTGAGCGCGGGTCCGCAAGTGAACGTATCGTTCCCGGCGCAGCATCTGCATGTGTTCGACGAAGACGGCAAACGGGCGGTCTGAGCTAGGGGTTACCTTGCTCAGCGCGCCCGCAATGACGGCTTTTCTTAATCGGCAAAGGGTTCAGTCGGCCCTTTCGCCGGCTTGGTGAACCAGCGCGCGCCATCTTCTGTCATGTAGATGTGGTCCTCCAGCCGGATACCGAATTTTTCCGGAAAGACGATCATCGGCTCGTTGGAGAAAACCATGCCGGCGGCAAGCGGTGTCACATTGCCACGGACGATATAGGGCTCTTCATGGATTTCGAGGCCGAGCCCATGGCCGGCGCGGTGCGGCAATCCCGGCAAGCGATAGTCCGGGCCGAGAGAATGCTTGGCAAGCACCGCGCGAGCCGCGTCATCAAGGCTCGAGCATGCAGCTCCTAACTTGGCCGCGTCGAAGACGGCCTGTTGTGCCTCGCGTTCGATCGCCCAAGCCTGCTCGAATTCCTTGTGGCCGCGCTCCAGGGTGTAGGTTCGGGTGATATCCGAATGGTAGCCGTCGAGCCGGCAACCGGTGTCCACCAGAATGACGTCGCCATCGGCAAGGGTTTGGTCGCCATCCGCCCCATGCGGAAGCGACGTCGCCGCACCGAAGGAAACGATGCAGAAGGTCGAGCCGCCATCGGCCCCGGCATCGCGATGCCGCCGGTCGATGAAATCCACCACCTCGGACGCCTTTATCCCGGGCTTCATAAGCGCATGTGCCTGCTTGTGGACATCGAGCGTCAGGTCCATCGCATATTGAATGAGCGCGATTTCCGCCGGCGATTTGATTCGCCGGAGATCGCGGGTCAGCCGCCCACCATCCGTCAGCCTTTCAACGCCGATTTCTGCCGCCAGCGCGTGGTAGAAGAAAAGCGGCAGATCATCGTCGAGAGCAAGCTTGCCGGAGCCGCCGACAAGGCGAGCGATCAGGGCGACGCTGCTTTCCTCCTCCTGCCAGACCAGGATATCTCCGGGCAGATGCGGGAGCGTCTCGACGCGGCTGCGCTCAAAGCCCGGAACGATGTAGTAAAGCTCCGTCGGGGTAACGAGCGCGCCGAGAAACCGTTCGCTCAGATGCCAGACCAGCCCCGTGAAATAGCGCAGGCTCTCGGTCGGCCCGAGCAGCACGCCGGACAAGCCCTCGGCCTCGATGGACTGGCGGAGTTTCGAGAGACGAAGCTGCCTCTCGTCCTGAGTTATACGGGGTACGGGATGCTGCCAGGACATGCGGTTTTCCAATCCATTCGATCGAGAGGCGGAGATGAGAGTTTTTTCGTCGCGAGGTTTCAGGACAACGGGATCGCCACCGGCCGGTCCAAGTTGCGGGCAACATAGTCCTGGATCTGCCGAACAATCTGCGCAGCGTGATCGATCGCTAGCCGATCGGCACGGTCGACATCACCCGCTTCGATCGCGGCGATCATCTCCTCATGCTCATCGACATACTGGCGCGGCAGGCGATCATCGAATGTCGAATAATAGAGGCGAAGGATGCGCCGGCCTTCGTCGAGCAGGCGGGCGAAAAACGTCGTGTAGTAGGCATTGCCGGCAAGCTCGGCGATCGCGACGTGGAACTCGCGGTTCGCTTCGATCATCGCATAGGCATCGCGAGCAAGGACGGCGTCGGCGAAATCCTGCTGATGGGCGCGGATGGTCTTCATGATCCCGGCATCCCGCCGCTGGGTTGCGCCCCGCGTGGTGACGCGATACATCAGCGTCAGGGCCTCGAAATAGGTGGGCAGGCTGGCGAAATCGATCGTCGCCACGATCGTGTTCCTGTTTGGTAGGGTCGTGACCAGCCCCTCGGCAACAAGTCGCAACAGCGCCTCGCGGATCGGCGTTCTCGACATCTTGAAGCGCTCCGACAGTCGCACCTCGTCAAGCGGGCTACCGGGTTCGAGCGCCATAGACAGGATTTCCCGGCGCAGCGCGGCATAGACGCTTTGCGTGCCCGATCCGCGCACGCGCACATTTTCCGCATCATTCTGCATTCGGATGTCCCTCGCGACCCACATCTTCGTATGTCGTTTTGGCAGTTCTCTGCAAGACCGCCTGCCCTTCCCGAAACTTTTCTAGCCCCCTTCTTGAGCTTTGTCGACAGTTTGTATATAACGCCATCAGCTTTTAATGAGGATCAAGCGATGACGACTGGATGGAAGGGCGTATTTCCCGCCGTAACGACACAGTTCAAGGAAGATTTGTCCGTGGACCTCCCGGCCACGCAGGGCGTTCAGGATGCGCTGGTCAATGACGGTGTCAACGGGCTGATCGTCATGGGTACTTGCGGCGAGAACAACTCGCTCGACCCTGAGGAAAAGCGCACGATCCTGAAGGCCGCCGTCGAGGTGGTCAACGGCCGCATTCCCGTCGTCACCGGCGTCTCCGAGCTCGATACGCGTCGCGCCGTCGCCTATGCCCGTGATGCCGAGAAACTTGGCGCGGATGGCCTGATGCTCCTGCCGGCCATGGTCTATGTGCCGAAGCCGGAGGAGCTGATCGCGCATTTCCGCACGGTCGCCGAAGCGACCTCGCTGCCGATCATGCTCTACAACAACCCGCCGGCCTACCGCGTCAATATCGGCGCCGACGTGCTGCAGGCGCTCGCCGATGTGCCGAACATCAAGGCCGTCAAGGAAAGTGCGCCGGATCCACGTCGCTTCACCGATCTCATCAATGCCTTCGGTGATCGTTTCGATATTTTCGCCGGTCTCGACGATGTCGCGCTCGAAGGTCTGATGCTTGGCGCCAAGGGTTGGGTCTCCGGTCTGACCAGCGCCTTCCCGCAGGAATCGGTGCAGCTCGTCGCCGCCGCTGAACGTGGCGATTGGGAGGAGGCCCGCAAGATCTATCGCTGGTTTATGCCGCTTCTGCATCTCGATGCCGAGCATGACCTCGTGCAGTCGATCAAGCTTGCCGAGCAGATCATGGGCCGTGGCTCCGAGCGTGTCCGCATGCCGCGTCTGCCGCTGTCCGGCGCCCGCCGCGCCGAAGTCACCGCCATGGTCGAAAGGGCCGCCGCCACCCGCCCCTCCAAGGTGCGCCAGGCCGCCTGATACAGAAAAGCCGGCAATCGCGGATCAGCGATTGCCGGCTCTGCTTTTCCATAAAGACGTTCAGTTCGCAGATGTCGTTGTGGCTGTGGATTGCTCCAGCGCGTCGCGCACCTGATCTATTTTCCCGACAGCAGGGCCAACACCCAGGATACTCTTGGCTTCCGCCAGCGTCTTGTCGGTCACGACACCTGTCTTCGACGCCTGCGCCAAAGCCGAGCGCAACGCCTCGTCACCAAGCGCCGGGTCGGTCGGCACGGCATTGGTGCCGTTCTTAAGCTCGAACTCGGCATAATCCATGACATAGGCCCTGATGGCCGCCATCTTCGGATCCTTCGAATTCATATAGGCATGATAATTCCGCTTCAGGGAATTGAGGCTGCCAAGCCCCGCCGCCGCCGTCTTCACTTTCGTGGAGCTCGTCTTTTCGAGTTTCCTGTTTGTAGCCGCGGACTTTGAGGAATGTGTCGCATGTTTCAGGCTCCCGACGCTTCCATCACTATCGTCCGATTGTGCCGCGCTGGATTTTCCATCGCTGGAATTGCTGCTGCCGTGACTTCCGCCATTTCCATTGCCACCGCCATTGCCTCCTCCATTGCCGTTGCCGCCCTTGGCGTAGGCCATGTTTGCAAAACCGAAGCCGCCGCTGGTTACCGGAGCGACAGCCAATGCCAAGGCAACAACAGTCGTTCCAAAGGCTGAACTGAATTTCATCTGCATATTCCTCTTATTCCAGATTATGCTTCCGTCACGCGTTGCAACTGCCACGCGGGATGAGCAATCATGCTGCTCGTCATAATATTGCTGGAAATAGAAGTTTCCACGGGGAACGGACCTATGCCTCAGGGGATCAGACCTTAGCCTGATTACCGATGGCCGAAAGTCCAGGGGCACGATCGATGGGAATTTACATCAATCCTGAGATCTGCCGGCATTTGAATGATCATCGCTGAAAGTAGCCAGACATGCAGACAAACCTCAAATCACTGCTGTCGCCGGTTCGCTTGATCGCCGGCTGGAACTCCCAATCCCTGGCACGACAATTCCTGCTGATCGGAGGCCTCGTTGCCGCCTGCGCCATGCTTGTCGTCGGTGCCGTCGTCACCAGCCTCATCGAAGATGCCGTCACGCGCAACTCTGCCGCCAGTACTGCTCTTTATGTCGACAGCGTCATCGCGCCGCTTCTGCCGGACATGCAGACAACCAAGATGCTGGACGATACGGTAACGCGTGCATTGGATGAGACGCTCGGCGAAGGCGCGCTTGGCAGCCGCCTGATGTCCTTTCGCCTCTGGCGCAGCGACGGCACTGTTCTCTACTCCAATGACAAGAACCTGATGGGAAAGCAGTTCCCGCTGAGCGATGATCTGAAGGCGGCATTTTCCGGCACGATGATGGCGCAGTTCAATCAGCTCGACGGCGTCGAAAGCGTTGCAGAGCGCGAGAGCGGCAAGCCGCTCCTGGAGATTTACAATCCGGTCCTCCAGCCCTGGTCGGGCGATGTCGTCGCGGTCTCGGAATTCCACGAAGTAGCGTATGATTTTCAGCGCAGCTTGAACCAGGCACGCTTCCGAAGCTGGCTGGCCGTCGGCGTGTTCACCCTCGCCTTCTTTCTTATCCTCTCGATGATCGTCCTTCGTGGCAGCCGAACGATCGAAAGCCAGCGCGGCGCACTCAATGCACGTATCGGCGAATTGTCGGCTCTTCTGCAGCAGAACGAGATCCTGCGCACCCGCGTTCAAAGAGCCTCGCAACGCGCTGCCGCCCTCAACGAAAGCTACCTCAGGCGCATCGGCGCTGATCTGCATGACGGCCCCGCGCAGCTCGTCGCATATGCATCGTTAAGACTCGACAGTGAGGCCTTGGCAAATCCGGCGGCGCCGGTGCGAGAACGGGAGCTGTCGCTTGCCGCAATCAAATCGAGCCTCGACGACGCCATGGCGGAGATCAGAAGCATCTGCAGTGGGCTCGTCCTGCCGCAGATCGAGGCGGCGAACCTCCCGGAGCTGCTGCAACGCGCGGTTCGCGCCCACGAGCAGCGAACGGGAACCGTGGTCGGCCTGTCCTTTTCCGACACCGCGCAGGAACTATCGACCTCCGCCAAGATCTGCATATATCGCTTCGTCCAGGAAGCGCTGAACAATGGTTATCGTCACGGCGACGGCGCAGCGCAGCAGGTTGACCAGAGTACCGATGGCAAACACGTCACGATTGCGGTATCAGATGATGGGCCAGGTTTCGATCCGGCACGTATTCCTGAGAGCAGCCTCGGTTTGGCGGGCCTCAGGGAAAGAGTAGAAAGTGTTGGTGGCGTCTTCGAGCTCAGTTCCTCCAAGGATGGAACCATCGTTCGGATGTCGCTCAGCGCGATGGAAATGGAACAGACATGACGACAGCAATCAGCCTGGCGGTCATCGACGATCATCCGCTGTTTCGTGAAGGCGTCGTTCGCAGCCTCGTCGAGATCGGCGGTTTTTCGATCGTGGGCGAAGGCAGCACGAAAGACGACGCCGTTCGCATAGTTGCAGAATCGCGCCCGGATGTTCTGTTGATGGATATCTCCATGCCCGGCGGCGGACTGGAAGCGATCCCGCTGATCCTCGAGCATGTGCCAGACCAGAAAATCGTGATGCTGACTGTCTCCGAAGCAAGTGACGATGTAACGACGGCGCTGAGAAGCGGTGCGAAGGGATATGTGCTCAAGGGTGTCGGATCGAGAACGCTGGCCGAGATTCTCCGCACCGTGGCTTCAGGTGAAACCTATGTTGCGCCGACCCTTTCCGCCCGCCTGATCTCCGGCCAGGGCGCTGCGCCGGCGAAGGCGGATCTTATCCGCGAACTGACGGACCGGGAAAGCGAAGTGCTTCAGCTTGTCGCAACCGGCTTGAGCAACAAACAGATCGGTCTCAAGCTCGATCTCCACGAGAAGACGGTGAAGCATCATATGACCCAGATCTTCACGAAGCTGGGCGTTGCAAACCGCACGGAAGCAGCGATGGTGTTTCGCGATGCACTGGAAAGAAACGGCTAAAATCAAGACCAGGCTTGTGTGACATGGCAGGCGCTCTTCAAGAATTCGGCCCCGAGATATGGATTGCGGACGGTCCAACCGTCACGGCCGCCGCTGGCTTTCACTACCCCACGCGCATGGCGATTATCAGATTGTCCGATGGTGGCCTCTTCCTATGGTCGCCGACGGCTGTCACGGAGGACCTTCGAGCAGAAGTGGAGAGCTTGGGCGACGTGCGCTACCTGATCGCCCCCAATTCGCTTCACCATCTCTTCGTTGGCGATTGGCAGCAGGCCTATCCAAATGCCAAGGCCTATGCCCCACCGGGTCTGCGGCAAAAGCGTAAGGATCTTAAATTTGACGGCGATCTTGGCGATGCCCCGATTGCGGATTGGGCCGAAGACATCGATCTGGTCGTGATGCGGGGCAGCCTGATCACAACCGAGGCGGTCTTTTTTCACCGCAAGAGTGCCACAGTGCTCTTCACCGATCTCATTCAGCATTTTCAGCCTGAATGGTTCAAGGGCTGGCGGGCAATCGTCGCAAGACTGGATTTGATGGTAGCGGCTGAACCGTCTGTGCCTCGGAAGTTTCGCATTGCTTTTACAGATCGGCCCACCGCGCGCGCCTCGATCAGGCGTATCCTGGATTGGCCAGTCGTGAACGTGCTGATGGCCCATGGAGAGCCGATCACCGACGGTGGTCGGGATTTCCTGCATCGTGCATTTCGTTGGTTGACTGATCAGTGACCGCTTCCATTGCGGACCGCCACGAATCCGTTATCGAATGACGGCCCTGGAGTTCAAAGCTGCCGCGACAGATCAATCGGATCCTGCGTCTAGTGCAGGAAGGATTTCAGTCGCTTCTGGTCGCCCGTCGTCGCGCTACGATTGATGATGGTGCGCCCTTTTGAATCCTTCATGACATAGCGTCCGTTCTGGATGGATTCACTCATGCCGTCGGTGTGCTCAACCTCCATCGGCGCATCGTCTGAACTGGTCGCAGCATCGGTGTTGTCCTGGCTTTGCTTGGCACTTTTTCCGCTGGAGCTTTTGCCACTACCGTTCCCGTTCCCATTACTATTGCCATTGCCATTGCTGCCCCCATTTCCGCCGCCGTTCCCGCTATTGCCGCCGCCATTACCGTTGCCGCCGCCGTTGCCTCCTCCATTGCCATTCCCCCCGCCTTTAGCGTCGGCGGTTTGTACAACAAGCCCTACCGATGATCCGTGAATCTCGACGCGATAGGGAGTTGCGGCAAGCACCAGCGCAAACAGAGTGCAGAGAGAAACAGAGATCGACTTTCCGCGTAAAGACATGGGCTTTTCACAGGCTTTCGGATGCATGAACTAAAGAGCCGGGAGAGATTCGCCAGCCATTGTGTTTGAGACAGTGTCTCCACAACGACATCAGATCGCTTCTGCGACGCAAGCGTCAACACTGGTCCGTGCTAAAACGCTAATGTCGGGCTTTTTGCAAGCCCTATCGGGACCTTCGCCCCATCCGCCGTCAGACTAAGGTCCTAATATCAACTCGACTGAAGCCCCGATGGCGAAGACCAAGATTGAAAGAGCGTCTGCCGCCCGGTTACTACTACCACAGGGTAGCGGATGAGCCGGATAACGGATGATACGGATGAACGTCCGTCATCACGCCTTTTCGCGGATGGAAACGGGGCAATTTGTCATGAACACCATGAGCGATCCATCCGCCTTAGGCGCGATGGTCAGGAGAACGATGCTGAGCATCCAGGGCGCCGGATGGCATTGCAGGACGGCTGTCTCGCGGAAGGCTCCAAAATGAACAGGTATTGGAAGACGTATCTCGATCACGCGAAACCGCCCGGCGCCGTCGCGGACTTTTCAGCCTCGGCCTTCGTCCTTCAGGTTGCCTTTAACCTCCGGCTCGCCTTGAAGCTTGTCGAACCGACGCCCGAATGCCTATACCTTGCCGAGCGCGTCCTCGCCTCGGCCGAAATATATAGCCAGGCAAGGGAGGAAGGCTTGGCGCTGCCGTTTACCGAGGCGGAGAAGGCGCTGGCAGAGGCCGTGGCGCTTCTTGCAACTGAGTTGGAGCGCTGTCCTTCGGCGTCGCGTGGCGGAGGCCCATCCTTGCCCAGGAGACATCCGCAACGGCTTCAGCCCTCGTCGAGCGAAGAAGGCCGGCAGAGAGGCGTGTCTCCATAGCTGGAAGCCAGCGCGCAGGGCGAGCCGCGTGCCTAAAGAAGCATCGATGCTCCGCGGTCGAGATAGGTGTCCAGGAATTGTTCGAGACGCGGATTTCTCGGCTTTTTGAAAACCTCTTTCGGTTCGCCGGTAAACAGCACCTTGCCGTGATCGAGAAAGATGATCTGCTGGCCCACGGTCGCGGCAAAGCCGATCTCGTGGGAGACGACCACCATGGTCATCCCCTCGGCCGCCAGATCACGCATAACGTTCAGCACTTCACCCGTCAGCTCCGGGTCGAGCGACGAGGTCGGCTCGTCGAACAGCATGATCTTCGGTTTCAGCGCCAGCGCACGCGCAATAGCAACACGTTGCTGCTGTCCGCCGGAAAGCTGCGAGGGATAGTGCCCTGCCCGTGCTTCCAGCCCAACCTTGACGAGCTGCGCCATGGCCACGTCCTCGGCAGCCTTGCGGCTCATCTTGTGCACCGTCTTTAACGCCTCGCTGACATTGCCGAGCGCCGTCATATGCGGCCAGAGATTGAACTGCTGGAAGACCATGCCGATCTGCGCGCGGATCGACCTGTTGGTGGCGGCCGAAATGCGCTCGCGCACGCCTTGAGCGTTTTCGGTGAAGCCGAGCACCTCGCCATTGATCGCAATCGTGCCGCGGGTCGCCTCCTCGAGAAAGGCCATGCAGCGCAGAAGCGTGCTCTTGCCGGAACCGGACGGGCCGATCAGGCAAGAGACTTGGCCTTGCGCGATCTCGACATCGATTCCGTGCAGGACGGTGGAGTCCCCGAACTTCTTGACGAGATTCTTGACTGCGATTGCGGGGACGCTCATGCGTTGAAAAACCTGAATCTGGAGAGTTTCGTTTCGGCGAGATTGCCAAGCCAACCGGTGAGTTCGACGAGCACCCAGTAGAAGAGCGCGAGCATGGAGAGCGCCTCGACGAAGGCATATTGCTGCGATCCGATGGCGCTCAGCGTCGCCGTCAGTTCCGGCACGGTGATGATCGACAACACCGCCGTTTCCTTCATCAGGATGATTGCCATGTTGAGCGATGGCGGCAGCACCAGCATGGTCATTTCGGGCAGCAGGATGCGCCGGACGATCTGGCCCTGGGTGAGGCCAACGCATTCGCCGGCCTCGATATGCCCCCGGGGCACAGCCTGGAAACCGGAACGGAAGATTTCGCTGAAATAGGCGGCGCCATAGATCGAGATGCCGATCAGCCCGGCCGGCAGCGGATCGAGCGACAGGCCGACGAAGGGACCGCCATAGTAAACCAGGAATATCTGGATCAGGAAGGGCGTGCCACGCAGGATCGCGACGACGAAGCCGAGCGTCTTGTCGAGCAACAACCCGCCATATTGCCGTCCCACAGCCACCAGAAAGCCGATGATGGCGGCGGCGATCGTGCCGAGGATCCAGATCATGATCGTGACGCCGGCACCGCTGACGATCGCCGGCCATTGGTCGAGGAGGACATTGATGTCGAAGCTCATCGCGGCACTCCCGGAAGACGGCGCTCGATCAGGCTACCGGCAAGCGCGACGATCCAGTTGATCGCCAGATAGATGAGACCGGCGGAAGCAAAGAGTTGCAGCGGCAGGAAGGTGCTGCCGGCAAGGTCCTGCGCCATGCGCGTCAATTCGACGATGCCGACGACCGAGACCAGAGAAGACGCCTTGAGAATGAGGATCGCTTCATTGACGAGAGCCGGAAAGGTCAGACGCAGGGCGATCGGAACCTTGATGCGACGGAAGATCTGTCTGGGCGAAAGGCCGACCATCTCAGCGGATTCGACCAGGCCGGTGGGAACGCTGGCGAAGCCGCCGCGCAGGTTCTCCGCCTGATAGGCCGCCGTGCAAAGCGACAGGCCGATAATGGCCGCCACGATGCTCGGCACATTGATGCCGATGACCGGCAGCAGATTATAGATCAGCAGCAGTTGCACGAGCAGCGGCACGCCTCGGAAAAAGCTGATGAAAATCTGGGCAGGCAGCATAAGGTGGCGCCGCTGCGACAGGAGCATTCCCGACAGCAGGATCGCGATCGCAAAGCCGATCAGGATCGACACGACGCTGATCGTCACCGTGTAGATCGACGCCTGCAGCAGCAATTCAAAGAGTTTGAAGGACATATGTTCGGATGTCGTCCACTTGATAGTCGCGGATCATGCCCCGGCAAACCCCGAGGCATGATCGATTGCTGACAGGCCTATCAGAATGCCGGGTCTTTGATCGAATCCGGCGTGTCGAAGCTCGCACCGAACCACTTCTTTTGCAGCGTAGCCATGCGACCATCTGCCTTGATCTTCAGGAGTGCTGCGTCGACCGCGTCCATCAACGGTGCGTGGTCGGCATCCTTCAGGCCGATGAAGCCGAAATAGGACTTTTTGCCGAAAGGTGGCAGCACAACTTCGAACGTGCCTTCCCGCTGCTTGGCAACGAAAGCGATGTTCGGCAGCGAGTTGGCGACGCCGGCGATGCGGCCGGCAGCGAGATCGGCGTAGGATTCCGTGAAGGCCGGATATTCACGGATCTCCGCCTTTGTCGGCAGCGTATCGGAGAACTCCTTCAGCTGGTCGAGCTGCGAGGTCGCCTTGCCGACGCCGATCTTCTTGCCGGCAATATCTTCCGGCTTGTTGATCGTCGTGTCGCCGGCCTTCTTCAGGATAGCGATGGTGGCTTCGGCGATCGGCGGCGTGAAGCGATAGCGCTCCATGCGCTTCTTGGTGATGGTCGCAGGACCCGCGACGATATCAAACTTGCCGGCCTCGAGAGCGGGGAAAACGCCGTCCCAGGGAAGCGCCACCCACTCGATCTTCACGCCGAGTTCCTTGCCGATCTCGGCGAAGAGGTCGACGTTCAATCCGGCATGCTCGCCGGCATCGATAAAGTCGAATGGCGCGAACGCCGTTTCGGTCCCCACCTTCAGAGTGCCGGCCGCCTTGACGGCTGCGAGCGTGTCGGCCGCATGTGCGGAAAGGGTCGCCCCGAACAGGAACGCGGCGCCGACCAGCCCCTTGAGCAATGAATTTCTCTTCATGGTCTTCTCTCCAGTTTTTTGCCCTTCCAGCGGAAGAGTTCAAGTTCCCCAGCGTATTCCCGCCGAACGGGCTTCTATGACCCGCTTTTGTCTATACAAATAGATATAGGCAGGCCTACACTGTCAATGTAAAACTCAGGGAACGCAAAAATTGTGCCGGACGGCCAGGTTGGAGACGGCGGATGCTGGCTTCCGGATTTGAGCACGTCGCTGGATCGAGGTTAAGTGTTGGTCTCAATTCATCAGAGAATCTACCGGGATATCGAGACGAGGATCATGAGCGGCGACTGGCAACCCGGCCAGCGCATCCCCGTCGAGCACGAACTGGCTGCGGAATATCGATGCTCGCGGATGACGGTCAACAAGGCTCTGTCGGCCCTGGCCGAGCGCGGCATGATCGTGCGTCGGCGCAAGGCCGGCTCCTTCGTCGCCGCGCAGCAGATCGACCGCACGGTGATGGATATCCAGGACATCAGCACCGAAGCGGAGCTTGCCGGGTATGAACACGACTATCGCATGCTGATGCGCAGAGTTGAGAGGCTGGATGCCTCCGACGCCGTGCTATTGCGCGAGCCGGCGGGTGCGGAAATCCTGCGACTTCAATGCCTGCATCTGGTCGACGGCAAGCCAAATGCCATCGAACGGCGGATCATCATGCTCGATGCGGTGCCGCTTGCGAGAGACGAGACCTTTGCCTCCGTGCCGCCGGCCAAATGGTTGCTGGAGCAGGTTCCCTGGTCGAAGGCCAGGCATATTATTCGCGCGGTTTCGGCTGATGCGGCGACAGCGCGGCTGCTTGAGACCGAACGCGGCGAGGCCTGTCTCACACTCATCCGCCAGACATGGCAGAATGGCGGTACCGTCACCTATGTCGAGATCACGCATCCCGGCGACCGCTTTCAATTCGCCGGCGACTTTCAGCCCGCCGAGAAGAACGCGTCTGACCACATGGTCCGGAGAAGCGCGACGTGACCGACAAACGCCCCTTCAAGACCATTCCGCTCAAGGGACTTCAGGCCTTCGAAGCTGTGGGACGCTGTGGCAGCGTCACGGCCGCGGCCCTGGAATTGAAGGTCTCCCCCGGCGCGATCAGCCAGCAGGTCCGCAAGATCGAAAGCTTTCTCGGCGTCACGCTTTTAGAACGCAACGGCCGCACTGCCGAACTGACCCTATGGGGCAGGCTCTACCATCAGGAGATATCGAAGGGCTTCGAACAATTCGCCATCGCCGAACAAAAGCTGGAGCGGGCACGCAACGAGAATGCGCTGGTGCTCAGCGCGCTGTCTTCCGTGGTCAATAAATGGATCGGCCGGCGGATTTTCGATTGGCAGGCTCTTCATCCGGACGCACATGTCAGGATCATCGGTCGCGACAAGGAGCCCCGCATGGGCTTCGACGAGATCGACTTCCGCATCAGCTACGGGTCGGACGTGCTGCAGCACGAACATTATGCCGAACTGTTCCGTGATTGGGTTGTCCCCGCCTGCTCGCCGGCACTGATACAGGGTCAGGAGCCCTCGGTTTCCGAGCTTCTCTCGCATCCGTTGCTGCACGTCGAATGGGAGCGGCATTTTACGCCCTACCCTAGTTGGTCGGAATTCGCCGCGAAAGTGGGCGTATCGCTCAAGGAAACGGCACCCGGACTGTCCTTCACCCTGTCGAGCAGCGCAATAGACGCCGCCGTCAACAAGCGGGGTGTCGTTCTCGCGCAGATGTCGATGATCGCCGATGAACTGGAAGCCCAGACCCTCGTCGTTCCCGTCGACATCAGGATCCCGCTGCGCGAAAGCTATTTCCTTGCCTGGGACAGATCAGCCCTTCAAAAACCCTATGGTGGGGCGTTTCGCGACTGGGTCGTCGCCATGTCCCGCCAGCAGGCGCGGATCTCCGCCCCGTCGTAACATTTTAGAAAAACTAAAACGAAAGATAGCTTCAGCGATATTGATGAAAAAACGAGCGTGGCGATAATTTGCGCAGGCATCAACGATCGAGATTGGAAGCATTTCATGGCGCGCACCGACAAGATGAAGCTCGGCACCTTTGTTTATACGTTCGGTTTTCACCCGGCGTCCTGGCTTCATCCGGAGAGCGATGTCAACGGCGCCAATGACTTCCGCCATCTTCTTAATGTCGCTGAGCGCTCGGAGGCAGCGAAATTCGACTTCATATTCATGGCAGATTCGCCGGCCGCAGCCGTTGGCGATCCTGATGCCCTTGCGCGCATTCCAACGAAGATGAACCGCTTCGAACCGCTTTCGCTGCTTTCGGCGCTGTCGGTCACCACCCAGAATCTTGGTCTCGTCGCCACCGTCTCGACGAGCTACTACGAGCCCTACAACGTCGCCCGCCTCTTCGCTTCGATCGATCACCTCAGCGGCGGCCGCGCGTGCTGGAACGTAGTGACCTCCGATCATGATGAGACCGGCTATAACTTCAACCGCGAAGGACTGGATCCGCATGCGCTGCGCTATGAGCGCGGCAATGAATTCGTCGACGTCGTCTTCGGCCTCTGGGATAGTTTCGAGGAGGGCGCGCTGCTTCTCGACCGGGAAAACGGTATTTATTACGACAAGACGAAGCATCACACGCTGAACCACAAGGGCAAGCATTTCCAGGTGCGTGGCCCGCTCAACATCGCCCGCTCGCCGCAAGGCCGTCCGATCATCGCCCAAGCCGGCGGATCGGAGCCCGGCATGGACATGGCGGCCCGCACCGCCGAGATTGTCTTCAGCCTCGCCTCCAACATCGATCGCAACCGCGCCTTCTACGACAATGTGAAAAAGCGCATGCCGGCCTATGGGCGCGATCCGGACGACCTGAAAATCATGCCGGGCGTCGTCATCAATGTCGGCGAGACTGAGGCCGAGGCGCAAGCGAAGGTCAACTATCTGATCGACAAGATGCACCCGGATGTCGGCCGGTTGATGCTGTCCGAATTCCTCGAGGCGGATCTACGCGGCGTGCCGCTGGACCAGCCCTTTCCGATGGACCGGCTGCCGGACGCACCGAAAGGTTCCCGGGCGCTCTTCGATGAGCTCGTTGATTTCGTCAAAAGCGGCCATACGGTCGGTGAGCTCATCCGCCACTATGCGGAAAAGCATACGGGCAACGGCATTACCGGCACGCCGACGCAGATCGCCGACTTCATGGAGGAATGGTTTGAGACGCGCGCCGCAGACGGCTTCATCCTGATGTTCCCGACCTTGCCGGCGAGCCTTGACGACTTCGTGACGCTCGTCCTGCCGGAACTGCGCCGGCGCGGGCTTTTCCGCGAGGAATATGAGGGCTCGACCCTTCGCGAAAATCTCGGGCTCTCGATGCCTGTCAACCGGTTTGTGAAGACGTAGCCTGCATCACCGCAGGCGTTCGCCCAACAGACCGATCGAGGCCACATCGGCATTGGCAAAGGCAAGGCGCAGATAGCGCTCCTGCCCTTCGCCAAAATAGCTTCCGGGGATCGAGATGATACCCGCCTGTTTTGCCAGCCTTTCGGCGACCGTCGTGGACAACTGGTCGGCGAAAGGATGATGGATGAAGGCGAAATAGGCGCCGATCGCAGCGATGTCCCAGCCGGGCAGTTCCGACATCGTGCTCTTCAGCGCATCAGCGCGGCGCGCGATCTCCAGCCGGTTGCCGGCCCGCCAGTCGGCGAGTATGGGTAGCGCCGCAGCCACGGCATGCTGCGCGGAACGCGGCGCGCAGATCTGCATGTTGTCCATAACCTTGGTGATTTCGGCGAGAAGCTTCGGCCCCGCCGTGACCGCGCCAAGCCTATGGCCCGGAATGCAGAAGGATTTCGAGAAGCTGTAGAGCAAGACGAGCGTGTCTTCCCAGCCTGGTTCAGACAGAAGCGCATGCGGCGGTCCGTAACCCTCGGCAAGGAAGTCACGATAGGTTTCGTCGATGATCAGCCATGCGCCGTATTTCCGGCAGAGCAGGAAAAGCTCGCGCAGCAACGCCGACGGATAGACGGCCCCGGTCGGATTGTTTGGCGTGACGACCGCTAGCACGCGTGCGCCGGCGGCAAGCGCCTGTTCTGCCGAGCCGATATCCGGAAGGAAGCCGTTCGTCGCGTCGCACTCTACCAATGCGCGCTTGATGCCGAGCATTGCCAGGGTCGTCTCGTGATTGAAATAGAAGGGGTTCGTCAGCGCCACGGTATCCCCAGCCCCGGCAAGCGCGATCGCCGTGGACATGAACGCCTGATTGCAGCCGGAGGTAATGTGGACATTTTCCGCCTGGATCGGTGCGCGATAAACCTCGCTCACATGCCGGGCGTAGGCATCCCGCAGCACTGCTTCTCCCTCGATCGGCCCATATCCGGTCATCGCCTGCGACGAGGCGGCTTCGCCGAGGAGTCGCAACATCTCGGGATGCGCGGGATATCCAGGCACGGCTTGCGACAGGTCAATCAATGGTCCCCTACCGCCGGAATATTCGCGGCTCCAGGCAACGACGGAAGGAATCGGTGGTGGGGAGAGACGGGCAATGAGCGAATTGGGTTCTGCGGCGGGCATATCGACGATCCTTTTGAAACCGATTGCTACACCGATAACGATCGCCTTCTCAACCGCTTTGTCGGGAAGCGCGAATAGAATAAGCAGCGGAATTTCTCCCGCTGCCACGTCGTTACTCCGCTCGACATGAAACGATCGGCCGCCTGCCCTATCTCACCGAAGGGCTGAAGACCATCAGGCTCAGAATCTCGAATAGCACTTGCGCGCCGGCATGGGCGGTGTTGGTCGTCGCATCGTATTGCGGTGCCACTTCGACAACATCCCCGCCGACGAGATTGATTCCCTTCAAGCCGCGAATGAGCTCCAGCACTTCGCGGGTCGTGAGCCCACCGATCTCGGGCGTTCCCGTGCCGGGCGCAAAGCTCGGATCGAGGCTGTCGACGTCGAAGGAGAGATAGGTCGGCCCGTCGCCGACGATAGACTTCGCCTTCTCGATGATCGCCGGGATGCCGAGGCCGGTCACTTCCTCGGCATGGATGACCGTCATACCGGACTCGTAGGAGAATTCCCAAAGATATTCCGCTGAGCCTCTGATCCCGATCTGGATCGTCCGTGTCGGATCGAGCACGCCGTCGAGAACCGCGTTTCTGAAAGGGCCGCCATGATGGAATTTCGTCTGGTCGAACGATCCGCCGGTGTCGCAATGGGCATCGATATGGATCATGCCGACCGGCGTCTTCTTGCCGACGGCTTTCATGATCGGATGGGTGATGGAATGATCCCCGCCGACGGAAAGCGGGATCACGCCCGCATCAACGATCTGATTGACGCGCTTTTCGATATCGTCATGGCTGAGTTCAAGGCGATAGCGGCTCTGGAACGGAACGTCGCCGATATCGGCGGCACGGAGATCGAAAACGGGCGCGCAGCCGAGGACGTGATTATAGGGACCGATACGCTCGATCGTGCGCAGCGCGCGCGGTCCGAAGCGCGAGCCGGGCCGGTTGGTGACACCGAGGTCCATCGGTACGCCCAGGATCGCCACCTGCAGGTTACCGAAGTCGGGATTTTCAGCATCGACCGGCATGTAAGGCGCCGAAAGGAAGGTCGGGACGCCCGCATAGGGAGCAAGCCGGGTTCCGCTTTTCGAAAAGATCTTGTCTGCGACCTTGCGGAACTTGGCGTCGAACAGTTCGCCGCCGTGGTTGTCGCCATACTTCTTGCGCAGCGCGCTGAGCTTTTCCTCATCGAATGTCATTTCAGTACCCCGGTTTAATGATCGTTATCTCTGTCTACTGCCGGTAGGCTTTTCAGCCGATCTTCGTCCGCATCGGCGGTGATGTTCAAGCCTGTTTCGTGCTCCTGCCGCCTCCAGCAACATTTTCTTGTCGGGAATCATTTGAGGGTTCCCGATGATCACTGTGGCGGAGGCTTGAGTAGCGCGAGTGAGCTCCGGAAAAAATTTGTAATCAATTGTGGCAGGAGGGCTCCCTGCAAACTTTGTTCGCAATAGTCCCCGTCCGTAGAAACATTCAGAAATATAGAGACGCATTGCATTCATCTAGCCTCACTAGATTAGCTCCAGTGAATTGAACCTGACTAAAGGCACTGATTATGAGGCAACTGCGTATCGTCGCGACTGTATTGATGACCGCCATCGGCGGCATGAGCACCACTGTTCTTGCCGCAGAACCCGCAATCACGCCCACTGACCAGGCCCTCCCCGGTACCGAGATGACGCATCCCATGCCGGAAGCCATGGCCCCGCAAGGGCCGCCGTGCCCTGGCCCTTGCGGTGGTCCCGAGATGGATGAGCACATGATGGCATTCGGGAAAGGCATGCCCTTCCCGCCACCGCATGGAATGCCCGGCGACTTTCATCGGCCCGACCCTGCGCTTGAGCTGGCAGCCAAGCTGTCGGCGCTGGAGACACTGATCGGCATCCATTCCGCCCAGCTGGATGCCTGGAGGGATTACACCAGCGCTCTGACGGATTTCTTCGCTCCGCCGAGACATGAGCCGATGGGGCCGCCGCCGGTTGACGGCGCAAAGCCGGCAAATGCCGATAGTGGCGCCGGGAAGTCGAACGAACTGTTTGGCGAACAGGCTGCCGATCGCGCGCTGGATCGCGCCGCCAAGGCGCGTGTGCTGAAGGACAAGGCAACGGCGCTTCACAACGTTCTGACCCCGGACCAATTCGCCAAGCTCGAGGATGCTGAACGGTCGCTGGAACCTGGCCCCCACGGCTTCCACTAGGACGAAAACAGATCTCGATCAAATCGATCCATCTCCCCCTCCATCCGCCAAGGATCGCCCCCAGCCGGACGCGGTTATCAGATCCTTGTCGGATGGAAGGAGCGGCCCTCCGCAAAGGGTCGACAGGTCCGAGGACGCCCCGCCCGGCGTCCTCGGACCAATTCGTGCGGGGCTATCTCCTACCGGAGATAACCAGTACCTCCCCGGAGAATGGATCCGCCGGATCGACAACTCCCAACTTGACCGCAAGCAGATGATGACATGCTGAATTCCCCAAACCGGATCCCGATACGAACCGAACCGGAGCAACCGCGCGAAACCGTGCTGCGTGCCACGCCGACGAGCCCGTCGCGAAACAAGCGGTTTCGACGTCCTGGCCTGGTTCTGGCGGCAACGGCGTTGCTGCTCTGCGCCGGCGCATTTCTGTTTCGTGATGCTATCTTCCCCGAGCAGACCTCATCCGCCATCACGGCACCGGTTATCCGCGGCAATGTCGAGGAAGCGGTGCTCGCATCGGGTACGTTCAAGCCGATCAAGCTCGTCGCTGTCGGCGCGCAGGTCTCCGGACGGATCACTGCACTCAATGTCAAACTTGGCGACAAGGTCCAGAAGGACACGTTGATTGCCCAGATCGACTCCACCACGCAAAGCAATGACCTGAAAACCGCACAGGCCTCGCTTGCCAACGTCAAGGCGCAGCGCCAAGAAAGCGAAGCCGATCTCGAAAATGCGCAACTGACGCTGACGCGGCAGCAGACCATTTTTCGCAGCCAGGCCGGCTCCAAGGCCGACCTCGATACGGCGACAGCCAGCGTCAAGAAGATCACCGCCCAGATCGCGGCCCTCGACGCGCAGATCATTGCGGCGGAAGTTGCGGTGGAGACGGCTCGGGCCAATCTATCCTACACCCGGATCACCGCGCCGATGGACGGCACCGTGCTTGCCATCGTCAACCAGCAGGGCCAGACGGTCAATGCGGCCCAATCGGCACCGACGATCGTCATTCTCGGCGAACTCGACACGATGATCGTCCGCACCGAGATTTCGGAAGCCGACGTCGTCAAGGTCAAGGTGGGCCAGCCGGTCTACTTCACCATCCTCGGCGATCCCGCCACCCGCTACGATGCCGTGTTGCAATCGATCGAGCCTGCACCTGAATCGATCACCAGCGACAGCAGCGTCACGTCTTCCAGCACCACCACCTCCTCCTCTAGCAGCAGTTCGACGTCGTCTTCCTCGTCCTCCGCGATCTATTACAACGGCGTCTTCGCCGTGCCGAACCAGGACAATCATTTCCGCACCTATATGTCTGCCGAAGTTCATATCGTGCTTGGTGCGGCCAAGGATGCACTGACCATTCCATCCTCGGCGCTCGGCGCGAAGACTGCCGACGGCTCCTATGGCGTGCTGGTCGTTGGCGCCGATGGCAAGCAGATAGCCAGGACGGTCATCATCGGGCTCAACAACAATGTCACCGCCGAGGTTCTATCCGGTCTTTCCGAGGGCGATCGCGTCGTGATCGGCGAGGCAAGTGCGACGGTAACGAAAAGCAGCGTGGGTGGCGGCCCGCCGCCGATGGGGTTCTAAGCCGTGTCCTCTCCTCTCATAGAACTGAAAGGCGTCCGCCGCGAATATCAGTCCGGCGATCGCACCATCGCCGTGCTGAAGGACGTCGATCTGTCGATTGCCGAAGGCGAGATGGTTGCCATCGTCGGCCCCTCCGGCTCCGGCAAGTCGACGCTGATGAACATCATCGGCCTGCTCGACCGCCCGACCAACGGCACCTATGCCATCGCCGGTTCCGAAACCCATCTGCTCGACAGCGATGCACTATCACAGCTACGCCGCGAACACTTTGGCTTCATCTTCCAACGCTATCATCTGCTCTCCGAGCTGACGGCGCTTGGCAATGTCGAGGTGCCGGCGATCTATGCTGGACAACCCGGCCATGCGCGCAGCGAGCGCGCAACTGCTCTTCTTCAGCGCCTCGGCATGGCCGAAAGGTCCGGACATCGACCGGGTCAGCTTTCCGGCGGCCAGCAGCAGCGTGTTTCCATTGCACGCGCCCTGATGAACAATGGCCAGGTCATTCTGGCCGACGAGCCGACCGGCGCGCTCGATCGGGAGAGCGGCGAAGAAGTGCTGCGTATCCTTGCCGAGCTGCATGCCGAAGGCCATACGGTCATCATCGTCACCCATGACATGACGGTTGCCGCCCGCGCAGATCGTATTATCGAAATCTCCGACGGTGAGATCGTTGCAGATAGGCGCTCGGCCGGCGAGAGCCTGCGCGGTCGCAACTCCTCTGCCAAAACCGTTGCAGGCAAGGCCGGCTGGCGCGAGCTGGGCGGCCGCCTGACCGAAGCCTTCCTCATGGCGGTGCTTGCGCTGAAAGCCCATCGGCTGCGCACGTTTCTCACCATGCTCGGCATCATCATCGGCATTGCCTCGGTGGTCTGCGTTATCGCGCTTGGTGAAGGATCCCAGCGCAAGGTATTGTCGAACATCAATAATCTTGGCACCAACACGCTGGAAATCTTTCCCGGCAAGAGCTTCGGGGACATGCGCTCCGGGCGCATCAAGACCTTGATGGTCAGCGATGCCGATGCCTTGGCCAAGCTCACCTATGTCGCCGCCGTCACGCCGACGGTCTCGACCAGCAGCACCGTGCGTTTTGGTTCGACGGAGGCCAATGCGCTGATCAATGGCGTCGGCGACGCCTATTTCTCGGTCAAGGGTTCGAAGCTGGTCACCGGTCGCCTGTTCGACAACGACAGTGTACAGCGAATGGCGCAGGATGCTGTCATCGACCAGAATACGGCCACGACACTCTTTGAAGACAAAGGTCTCGATCCCTTAGGACAGACGATCTTCATCGCCAAGGTGCCCGTGCGGGTCATCGGCGTCATCGCCTCCCAGCAAGGCGGGTTTGGCTCCAGCGACAATCTCTCGGTCTATCTTCCCTATACCAGCGTGCAAGCTCGGTTTCTCGGCGACATGTCGTTGCGCAGCATTACCGTGCGCGTCAGCGACGACACCGAAAGTGCGACCGCCGAAGCGGCGGTAACGCAATTCCTGGAGCACCGTCACAAGGCCCGGGACTTCTTCATTCTCAACACCGACGATATCCGCCAGGCGATCACCAGCACGATCCGGACGATGACCCTGCTGGTCTCCGCGATTGCGGTCATTTCGCTGCTCGTCGGCGGCATCGGCGTCATGAACATCATGCTGGTCTCGGTCTCCGAGCGTATCGCGGAGATCGGGGTTCGCATGGCGGTCGGCGCGCGGCGGCAGGACATCTTGCAGCAGTTCCTGATCGAGGCTGTCCTCGTCTGCCTGCTGGGCGGCGGGCTCGGTATCGCCGTAGCACTTGGCTTCGGCTTTGCCTTCAACCGGCTCGGCTCCAATTTCACGCTGGTCTATTCGGTAAGTTCCATCGTGCTTGCCTTCACATGCTCATGCATGATCGGCCTCACCTTCGGCTATCTGCCGGCGCGCAATGCTTCCAGGCTCGATCCGGTCGCGGCGCTATCAAGAGACTGACGTTGTCGAAACGACCAGTAGAGACTTGAGGGTAATCCGGCTTCGCCATCCGTGTTGGGGGGCGTCATGGCGAAGCCGGTATGCGGGGGCGGTCAAAAGCTTGCTCGAGCAAAGCTTACGACCAGCACCAATTCTACATGAACCGGCGGCAACAACATTTCTGAACATTGCTGAAACAAGGAGTTTTCGGGAAATTTATTGTCCCGACATTGCCCTTCTGCGGGCCTTTATTTAATAAGCCAAACGAAGTTATTCGTCGGTCGCAATCAGCCAGTTTTTCATAGGTCTGGCAAGCATATTATTTGTCGCACCGCTAAATTATGGTCGAGATTCCGCCATAGCGGCAGCTCCTGCGCCCTCGCCGACCGTGGCGTGTTGGAATTCCAGCAACCACTAACCCGTCAGGATACAAGCCTGCCGCTGGTGGTCTGGTTGGGAGTCTTGAAAGTAATCAACTGCTCCAGACCCCGAGGATGCCGATTGCGCACGACGATATCGCCTTCGAACCTGGAGATGATCTCCTTGGCGATGGCCATTCCGAGACCCGCCCCCGGAAAGGATCTTTGCCGCGCAATATCGATGCGGAAGAAAGGTTCGAACACCTGGTTCAAGCGCTCTTCGGGAATGCCGGGGCCGGTATCGAGGATTCTGACGATAGCCCTGTCACCAAAATGAGCGACCGTGACGACTGCCGATTCGCCATGCGTGGCAGCGTTGATGAGGAGATTGCGCAAAGCCCTGGTGAGTGCCAGGACGCCTGCGGAGATCGACGCTGGCTGCAGTTCTCCGCTCTCGATATTCATGCCGATCGCGGCAAGTTCCTCGACAATATCCCCGACGATCGTATCGAGTCTCACGCATTGCAGGCCGTCGCTGGAGATTTCCTCGCGAACCAGTCCAATGGCGCTGTCAGCGATCGTATCGAGTTCTTCCAGATCAGAGAGCCATTTGCGCCGGTCTTCATCATCCTTGATGAATTCAGCGCGCAACCGCATCCTTGTCATAGGGGTTCTAAGATCATGTCCGGCGGCCGCAACCAGCCGCATCCGGCTTTCCGTCGCTGCCTTCACGCGTGCCGATAGTCCGTTCAGAGCCTGTGCGGTAACCCGGATTTCTCCTGGGCCGGTTTCCGGCACGTGCGGCAACGTTCCATCCGGACCCATCTCAGCCACGGCTCGCTCCAGCAGGCGCAGCGGCTTCATGATCTTCGAGGCGGCGAAAATGGATACCAGCACGCTTCCTGTGATGATCAGGCCGAGCCATCCCACCAGTATCGTCCAACCGTCGGGCGGTGGCCCGAATTCCGGCATCGGCATCATCATCCAATTACCATCGGAAAGCTTGATCGATGCAGTCGTCTCCCCACGCATCTGACGTGTTATGGTTGCGTATCGCGCTGTCGCTATGCGACTTAGCGCCTCCATAAGGACTCTGGAAAGGTGCTCATCGCGAGGCCCGTCCGCCGGAAGGGCGGCAATCACCAGACCGGAAGAGACCGCAGCGCTCCGATCGTTCTCCGCAAATGTCGCAAGGATCGACAGCTGGTGTGCTACCGGTTCCATCGTCATGTCCGGACGCGGCCCCCGCATCACCAAGCTTGCGACAAAGGAGGAGGTAATGACAACCAATACAATGGCCGTCAGCAGAAGAAGCGCCAGACGAGCACCAAGGGATTTCATGGATCGCCCTTGACGGCGGTTACCGGAACGACGAGCTGGTATCCGCTATTCCGGATCGTTCTGAAGACCGGATCTTCTGCCGTCTCGCCCAGCTTGCGGCGCAACCGGCTCATCAGGACGTCGATCGAGCGATCCGCTGGATCGCGATCGCGTCCCTGCGTCAGGTCCAGCAACTGGTCACGCGACAACAGCCGGCCGGATCGTTCGAGAAAGGCCTTGAGCAGATCGAATTCGGCGCCCGTCAGTCCAATGACCTCGCCGTTGTCCCTGGTGACACGACGAAGCTGCGGGTCCAGGGTCATATCGGCGAACTGATAACGCCGCTGCTCCGGCTCCGGGGTCAAGTCCTCGTTCACCCGGCGAAGAACGGCCCGAATGCGCGCTGCCAGCTCTCGTGGATTGAATGGCTTGCCGAGATAGTCGTCGGCACCGATCTCAAGCCCAAGGATGCGATCGATATCCTCTTTCAAGGCAGTCAGGAGAATGACGGGCACGCGGGGGCGGCGGTTTCTGAGGTCGCGGCAAAGATCGAGGCCTGATCCATCGGGCAGCATGACATCAAGCACCAGCAGATCCGGGGCACGCCGGTTGAGAGCGTCGTTGCAGCCGCGCAAATCGCTTGCCGTCGAGACGCGGAAACCCTGCTCCTCGAGATAGCGGCTGAGGAGCGCGCGAATCTCGTGGTCGTCGTCGACGATAAGGACATCAGGCGCGGTAGTCAGTGTCATGGGCACAGTTCCATTTTTTGCTAAGTTTTATACCAACTCCCATTCAAAAGAAGACTTTTCACAGGCAAGACGCGCAAAAAATCCTGCAGGAAACATTGGTTTACAAAAAT
Organism: Rhizobium rhizogenes NBRC 13257; assembly: GCF_000696095.1. Lineage (GTDB taxonomy): Bacteria > Pseudomonadota > Alphaproteobacteria > Rhizobiales > Rhizobiaceae > Rhizobium > Rhizobium rhizogenes. Next base: position 331,090 of record NZ_BAYX01000005.1, read on the forward strand.
ATCGTTGAGGGAAATGTTGGGCAATGGAACGGGGTGGCGCCGGGTGCAAATAAGCTATGCTGCGCGCTGCCATTCAACGGTCCAGCCGGAAAGGCGACCCTCGATGGCGCCGCTGTCCATCATGAACCGGATTTCAATGGGGATTTGCGGCTCGACGATGTCGACGTGCATGGTCGTCTCAAATGACCCTGTCCCTTCCGGACAAACCCGAAGCTTGCCGAGCGTTTCCCCGGAATGGACCTCTATGGTGAAGATCTGACCATAGCAGTCCTCATCGATATTGAAGGCCAGCTTGGCGTCCCAGCGGCCGGGAGGCAGATGAAAGTAAGGGCCGTAGATGATGCAGCGTGCACCGCCGGTGAGATCGATCGAATCCTCGATGCTCTCGTTAGGTCTGTCGCCGGAAAAGAACGTCTCTCGCGGCCAGGAAATAGGCTGCCCGGAAATATCGCCATGCCCGATCTCCAGCGGAAGGAGAACCTTCTCGATCGCCTGTTGCAGAGGTTCGCTGAGTTCGGATCCGTCTTTCTGCGGTGGTGCATAGCCGGCAATAACCGTCGCCGCTGCTTCCTCCAACTTCGGTGGTGTTACCAGCAATTTTTTACCAGGCGCCGTCATGCCAAGGTGCAGCAAGGCATTGGCAATCTGATTGGCGGTGAGATCGATGCTGAAATGTTCGTCTATTCTTTTCAGCAGCATGTCGATACCGCTTCGCCCGACAACATCGTTCCGGCGCATGATAAGCGCCGTGGGAGCGTGCGCGATAGGTTCGAGGCAGGCAAGGCTTGCCGAGACGGCCCTGACCAGCCCGAGATCCCGTTGTTCGGTGGAGCGCGCGAGATAGGAAACGGCGTCAACCGGATTTTCGAGGAACAGTATATAGGGCAGATTTACGCGCAGGATCAGTTCCGACAGCTTCGCCTCGGGAAACTGAGACACAAGGACGGCATGTGCCTTCGTCCGATTCTGCACATGCTGCCTGAGATCCTCGACCTTATCGGTCGAAATGACCGCATAGTCGCCATATGCCTCGCGCGCCATCGCATGAAGCGCTGCAGCGCCCCAGGATGACATCACACCTGGCATGCCAAAAGCAAAGAGGATCGTCATGTAAGCATCCTCCCCGATCTATCCATGGAAGAGAGTGTCATAGAGTTCGCCCACCCGCTGATTGTATCGGTCCGCGGAAAAACGAGCAGCCTGCTTCGGACCAACCTCGGCGAAATGCGAGCAAAGTCCGTCGTCCTGTGCGAGGCTGGATATGGCCTTGCGCATGTCATCTGTATTGTACGGGTCGACGAGCAAAGCGGCCTTGCCGGCAATCTCGGGAATGGATCCTTCCGTCGAACTGAGCACCGGGGTTCCCAACTGCATGGATTCAAGCACCGGCAATCCGAAGCCCTCGTAAAGCGAGGGGAAAAGCACCGCTCGCGCCCCCCTGATCAGGCTGATGAGCAAAGGATAGGAGACGAAATCGAAGCGCTGGATCTGGCGCTGCGGTATGATCCGATCATCGGCGCGCCGAAAGAAACGAAAACGCTCGTCGTCGATCAGCTCTTGCGTTGCATCACCTTTCCAGCCAGGGGCGCCGACGATGATCAGCGGCAGATCCGTCTTGCTGGCGAGGTAAGCTTCAATCAGGCGCGCAATATTCTTCTTCGGTTCGAACGCGCCGAAAAACAGGAAGTATCCCTTCCAGTCCAGATGGAAGATGCCGGCGATCTCGTCGGCCACCACGTCGTCAGGCTTCGCGCGAAGCGCATCCGGCACTTGGACGGCCTGGTAGGTATTGCTGACGCGCTTTTCGTCTACACCCAGCACTTTGATGATGTCGTCTCGGGATGTCTCGGAAACCGTGATGATATGATCGGCCCGCTTCACCAGTGACCGCAGCATCCTGTAGTGATAGCGTTTGTCGTCCTCGGTCAGATAAGGCAGCCGCAACGGCACGAGATCGTGGATCGTATAGACATTCAACGCTTTCTTCGCGGCAATCGGCATTGGATAGGTACAATGCAGCAGATCCGGCTGCTGCTCGAAGCTCAAGGCGAGATTGTTGCCATAGCGCTTGAAATGATGACGTGCGAGATTGAACAGGTCGTTCGAGGCGTAGAGCAATCCGGAATCGCCAAGTTGTGCCTGAAGCGACTTCAGGATGACCGTGCCGTTCAGAGGAATGGGTACGGGCTTCACGCCGAACGGAGCGGCAATGCGCCGTCGCAGCCAGCGTCGGGCAGTGAAAAGTGGCCCTGTCGGGCGCTCGCTGCTGTCATCGAACAGGATGACTTCGCGCAACATTGGATCGCGCGGAATATTTCCCTGAATGCCATGGACGACGCCGGTCTTGTAGCCGAGGGCCTGCGCCGTGGACATCAGGCTTCGGGTATAGGTGGCGACACCTGTGCCTTTCTTGAGTGAAAGGTTGAGACCGTCGTAAAGAATCGTCTGACCCACTCTTACCTCTCCCACCATCATTGCCTATTTGGACAGCGGCCTCAGGTCGGCTTGTCGCGGGAAAGGACGAGAAGCGAATCGTCGCCCCCATACTCGGTCAAAAGCTGCTCACGCGTGACCAACACGGCTTCGCCGCTGAAATCGAGACGTCGGAGCGATCCGTAGACCGCGGTCAATTGGTCAAGAAAGCCGCCCGCGTCGACATAGCGCCCGGCGTTGAATTCGACGACGATGATCGGCTTGTGGCGAGCGATCGTCTCGCTCATTCCCTCGAATATGGCCTCCTCCGCTCCCTCGGCATCGATCTTGATGAAATCGATCCGGGCGGAAGCGGCACAAAGCCGATCCAGCGTCGTGACTGGAACCTGGACCACTGCGCCGCTTTCAGCGTTCGGAACAAAGCGATCGGAAACGATCAATGCATTCTTCGGCTCGCTTCGGGGAATATAAAGCGGCGCCCATTCGTCGTTGACATTGCCGAGAGCGGCAGTCTCGATCTTCGTTCGCCTGGACAGGCCATTGAGGTCGACGCTACGGTTCAGGAAATCCGCCGCATGGGGATTGGGCTCGACAGCTATAAGCTGGCCCTCCTCGCCGACAAGTTCGGCCAGAAGCACGGAATAATATCCAAAATTCGCACCGACATCGACGACGGTCATGCCGGGTTTGACGTTGCGGGCACAGAAGAGCGTAAGCCAGATTTCCCAAAAACCATCGAGCAGAATGTGGGAGCCGAAGCCTCTGTCGCGCGTGTCCACATAAAGCTTGTAGCGCCCGAGAACGCGCACCAGAGCCGTGTGGTCACCGAGATAGGTGCTGGTCACACGCTGCAGGATGGCTGTCTCGGCCTGGCGCCGATCAAACGCCATGAGTTCGTGAAGGTGAAGCAGCGGTGACGTACTCATGTCAACTCTCCGTGACCAGCCGGTACGCAGAGCAGTCCGTAAGCCTGACATCATGGTGATGGCCCCATTCTGCTCGTACACGCATCTCGATACCCTTCAAACGCAAACTAGAATTACGAGATATTCATCAATTCGCCGCTGCCGCGGATATGCCGACGGATGTGGCGGATAGTGCCTGTGAAGTAAGGCCCTGGAACAAGCCCATGAACTTCTGCACATCGACCGAGCTCGCGTTGGACACGTAAACGATGTCACGCGGCTGGATTTCGAAACTCTGCATTGCCAGCAACGTCGCCGCGTTCTTCAGATTGAACCTGTAGACGATCGGAACTGCGGTCCCTCTGCGCAGAAGCGGATTATTCGGCGGAACGACCCTGCGCGCGACATCAAGTGGTTCGTAGCGGAGCAGGAATACGCCCGTCACGTCAGCTCGATTGTCCTGCAGCCCGCCTGCGCGCGCCACGGCATTTGCCATGGTGACGCGCTGCGAACTGAAAGGCACTTCCCCATTTTGTCCGGTCGCGCCAAGAATCGTAAAGGTCCTCGGTTCACGCACCACCGTCACCACGTCCTCCGGGCGCAGCCGTATGTTCTCTCGCGGCGACTGGACGATCGTCTCGAAGGGGAGAGCCATGGTTGCTCCCCTTCTCGTCAAATAGACCACGCTCTCGCTGACCCCAGCGCGCAATCCGCCCGCAGCGGCAATCACATCCAGTATGCGGTCTCCCGCCGGCGATAGTGTTACGCGCGCACCGCCGGCAACTTCACCGGTAACGGTCACGGTATTGGCCGTGCTTTGCTGCACTGTCACCAGCGCCTGTGGTTGCACCGCCTTACCGGCGAGCGCCGCTACCACCATGCTCTCGACTTGCGCCGGCGTGCGTCCGGCAGCATTGATGCGGCCCACATAGGGAATACCGATAGTCCGGTCGCTGCTTACCACCTGGGGCGGAATGGTCACCGAGCTGCCGGAAGCCTGTTGCTGGCCAGTGCTGCTGGCAGCCGTGCCGAACAGGCTGCCGGGCGGCGCCTCCCAGAGATTGACCGAAATCACGTCTCCCACAGCGATGCGCAAGCCGGGATCGCGCGGTCCCTCGCCAAATCTGGCAGCAAGGCTCAGGCGCGGGCGTTCCACATTTCTTATCAGTGACTGCGAATTGACATCGACCAAGGCAAACGGTGGCGAGGCTCGCCCGGCCGCTTCTTCCAATATCCGTGAGGTCTTCGGACCAGAATCAGGTAACGCACAACCCGTCAAAAGGCAGGCAAGAACACAGAAAATCCCAATTTTTAGTTGCATTACCAATCCCGAGCGGCAGAGAGACAGTTGTGACTTATCCTAACCTGCACGCGCATCATGCCATCCCGGCCTCGTCACTCCGTTCCCGGGTAAAACGGAGGATCGACGAAGGGCTGAAACCATACGCATGCTTGTATAGGACAGAAAAGCGGCCCGGATTCGAGAACTGAAGACTCATTGCAAGATCAGTTATACTCTCGGCATGACCACCTTTAATAGCGCCATGGGCGGCGGCAAGCCGGTAATTGCACAATATCCCCATCGGAGTGTCGCCCCGGTAGGTTCGGAACATTCGCTGGAGCGCGCGTGGGCTGCAGCTGGCGGCATTGGCGAGGTCCTCCAGCATGATCGAATTGTGCAAATTGTCACGCATGAACGCTTCCGCCCTCAGAAGCTGACGGGGCGCCGTTTCCAAAGCCCCGCGGGTGAATGCATCGGACAGGTTGTGCGGCAGCTTTGCGAAAAGCTTGACCAGCACCAGTTCGTTATAAGCTTTGGCGAGCATGACCCTTTCCGCCGGACGGGCTGACATGAGATCCTTCTCAGCCTGCCTCAGGGTCTGATACAATCCCTGTGCCCCTCCCTGACGAAAACTGACCGAAGACAGAACAAATTCCTGCACATAGGGCCTGCCGGTGAGTTCCTCGAAATGCTGACGCAGCACGGCTTCCGGAACCTGGAACATCAGCCAGGAGCTCCTCGGCTTGATCTCCAGGCGCTTGCCCATCCGGTCGCTGATACTTGCGACATTATTAGCGGAAATACGCACGGACCTGCGTGTTCGCCTGTCATGCGCCTCTACCTCCCCCGCGAGGACGAAGACAATGCTGACGCGAGGCATGTCATGCTTGGCAACCCCCTCTAGGCTGCCCGAATGCTCAGCGCTGATGATAGACGCTGATTGGAGGGGCTGCTTGCTGAACTTGAAGGAATAATCTCCGCCGGGATCCGACGGCACAGTCCATTTCCAGTTCGGCTCTAAAACATCGAGATTGCGAACAATCGCATCACGAGAATACACCTCAAAGGTGCCCACGCATTGCTCGACAACTCTTCCCAACATAGTCATCTGCCACCCTACTCAAAATCTAAAGTTGCATCCCAACAATTGCAAGCACTCGATTTTCACTTAGGCCAGATTTCGCGGATTCCATTTAAGGGTGAGACCATAGGCGCACTCCTTCAATCGTCCTAACACGGCATAATCATTCAGCTTAAATTACATTAAGCGCTGTTAAATTAGCATAGTAGATTTCTTCCGAACAGTACAGATAATGACAATGTTATACACATTCGCGCCGTTGGGCTTCTCCCGCAGGACGTGAACTTTTCGTTAAGACGACATCGGACAAAAAACGACCACTGAAGTATTTGCTCATATTGCGAATAACCGTCACAGGTTGCAGAATGAATCGCTAAAATGCAAGGTCAAATCCGGGCGAGAACAGTTGCCCGCCGAAAGGGGTAAAAGCATCGATAGATTCGCTCCTTGCAAGAGCGGTCATCATGAGCAACCACTTATAAAATGAATTAATTTCAATTTTGCTAATTTAGTATAATTTACTTGACTAAATTCGTGACAGACCATGCACCATCTCAAATGCACCTGTATGGCAAGCTTCAATCGGAGACGGCTAAACGGCCATCGCCTAAGAATACTGTGTCATTTTGAAACGATTTGCGCGCAGAATTCGGAAGTTCGAGACCGGTGATCCCTGATCGTGATTCGATCAGAGTGTCGAATAGATACGGAAAGCATACTCGACATCGTCGAAAACGCGGCCGCGACCATTCTTCAGGACCAGTGCAGAGGTGCAGATATCGGCGATCACATTTAAGTTATGGCCGACGACGATCATCGAGCGGTCCTTCCGCTTGACGAAAAGTTCCTCGAAAGAACGGGTCTGAAACCGTTTGTCGCCGACCGCCATCACCTCGTCGATGAGATAGCAGTCAAAGTCGATGGCAAGCGACATGCCGAAGGCCAGTCGCGCGCGCATGCCGGACGAATAGGTCTTGAGCGGCATGCGCAGATATTTGCCGAGGTCGCTGAAATCCTCCACCATGTCGCGGATTTCATCGAAAGGCTTGTCATAGACGCGCGACAGAAACCGCATGCAGTCGTAGCCCGTCATCGATCCGCCGAAGCCGCCGCTGAGCGCGATGGGCCAGGACATGGACATGCTGCGCACGATCTTGCCCGAGGTAGGTTCCTCTATCCCGGCGATCAGACGCACAAGGGTGGATTTACCGGCGCCGTTGTGGCCGAGGACAGCGATCTTCTCCCCGCGCGAGATCTTGAAATTGATACCATCAAGCACGCGCCGCATGCGACCATGAACCTCGTATTCCTTGACGATGTCGAACACGCCGACGATCCCTTCCGGCAGCGCCGAAGCATCGTTCTGCGGCGGCTCCTTCGGTGCGGTAAACTCTGCGAGGCTGGTGGGGATGTTGTTCATTCCGATGCCGCGTGTTCCAGAACTTGGGAGACAAAGAACTGCACGATCATGTAGAAGGCGCCGCATATCGCCAGGAACATCAGAAACGACTTGATGCGCTTAGGATAGAGGGGATGATCAGGCAGGTTCGGATTGGAAATGCGCTCAAGATAAAGCTGCTGACGTTGCGCATCGATCTTGGCATTTTCCAGCGAGGTGGTCGCTGAAGCCAACATCTTGGCCGCCATTTCCCTTTCCAGAAGAAGTTGCTCGTACTGCGCGATGCGCGGCGCCATCGAACTGTCGCTACCCACGACCCGCGCCCGTTCGTCGCTGACCTGGCGCTCCATCGCGGTCACCCGCGCCCGCAATGCATCTCCTTGCGGGCTCTGGGGCGCCTGATCGTCAAGAGCCGCCAGTCGAGCCTTGCTATCGGCAACATCGTCCGAAAGCCGCGCAATCAAGTCGAGCGCGGCCGCCGACTGCTTGGTCGGATCGATGAGCGTTTCGCGGTTACGGAAATCCGTCAGGTTCTTTTGCGTGGATTGTAGCCTGCCCTCGCTGTCGGTCAGCTCGACCTGCGCGTAGCGGATGGCATCCCCTCGCGCGCGGTCGTTAAGTTGGTTGATGAGCTCTTCGGCATGCTGAAGCAGGGCATTGGCGAGACTAAAGGAGTCTTCTGCCCGGAAGGCATATACCTCCAGTGTTGTCACGCCGCTGCTGCTGTTGGTATCGACCTTGACGAAATTCTTGTAGTGCTGAAACAGCTCCTCATTATTCGCCACGGTCCATGGCAACGGATACCGGTTGAGGAAGTCCGCCTCGGGGCGGGACATGATATCCTTCAAACCGTTCTTTGTGGCGAGCTCGTCCACAGCCGCACGCGACATCATGAACTCGCTGACAATATAACTGTCGTCCTGCGCCCGCACGAAGCCCGTGCTTTGCAGGAAGCCGCTGAGCAGGCCCGCCGCGTTCCGGTTGGGACTGCGAACCACGAACTGCGTCTCGGAAACATACTGCTCCGCACTGATGAAGGCGTAGTAGATCGCGCCGAGCATTCCGGGGATCACCAGCATAAAAAGCAGCAGCAGATGCGATCGTAGCCAGCGTGCGCGTGCGCTCCACCAACTCACATTTCCGCCGGAAGCCGTGGCGGACGAGCGCACGGTTACCAGCGTTACGAAATCGGCGAACTCCCTGTTGTTCTCAATGCGCGTCATATGAGGGCCGTCAAATCTCTCTCACGGAGAATAATGGGGGGATATCTGTAGTTTTCCGGGGTCATCTTCAAGACGTCAGAAAGCCTCCCATCTCGCTCATGCCAAATCATCATGTCTCTCGCCTGTACAATACGGAAAGAGACGCGAATTTTGGCGATAGGTTCCCATATATCCTTTTAAAGTCAAATATATTTCGCGATCAATAGAGATTTTCTCTTTATAATTTCAAATAGATGGCGTCCTGTCGCAATTAATACTTTGGCGGCGTGATCCGTATGGCGTGGGTAAAATGTCGCAGCAATAAATGTCAGCCACTTAGCCGCTGATCCTTCATTGCTGTTCAAGGAATTCGGAATGGGAAAGTTCGGAGGAGTCTCTGATCGCGGCAGCAATTTCGTAAACCTGCGCGATCACATGAACTTCAGAGCGATCAATCACTCCCGATCGCCCACGGGCAACACGTCCGCATCGAAGTCCATCGTTCTCCTCCTGCAGGGGCCGGTAGGCCCGTTCTTCAACACTTTGGCCAGGGCTCTCGCCGCCGGCGGCTACGATACGCTGAAGGTCAATTTCAACGGCGGCGACTGGCTGTTTTCCCACGGTAAAGGCGCCGTGAACTTCTGCGGCACGACCGATGCCTGGGCGAATTGGCTGACGGCCTTCATCAAAAGAGACGCGCCGCTGGTCATTGTGCTCTTCGGCGACTGCCGCCCGTACCACCGGACGGCCATTGATGTCGCGAAGCAGCTGGGCGTGCCTGTGCTTTGTTTCGAAGAGGGCTATGCCCGCCCCCATTTCATTTCCTGCGAGTGGGGCGGCAACAATGCCCGATCGCCACTACGCATCGACGCGCCCCCGGCAGGCGATGCGGAAACACCTTTGGAGCCGGCGGAAATGATGCGCGGCAACCTATTCCGGTCGATGGCGATGGAGGGGATCGCCTATTATGTGGTGAAGGCGCTGGGTGCTCCATTCTTTTTTGGCAATGAGCATCACCGCAACCGGGCGATATTGTCGGAAGTGATCCTTTGGACGCGCAATTTCTATCGCAAACTGCGCTACTACCCCAGGAACAACAATCTGACGGTCGATCTGATCGAGAACCAGGAAGGCCGTTACTTCGTCGTCGCACTGCAGGTCCATGACGATCAACAGCTTCTCAGCCATGGCCGTGGATGGACGATGGAACGGCTGATCACCGAGACGATCAGATCCTTCGCCCGCCGCGCGGACCCGGCGCATCAACTGGTCTTCAAGATTCATCCCATGGACCGCGGACACAAGAGCTATCGGCCCTTCGTGAAGCAACTGGCCATGCTCTGCAAATGCGAGGACCGCGTGCAGGTGCTCGACGACGGATCGATCGGCCTACTCATCCGCCATTCTCTCGGCCTCATCACCGTCAACAGCACGTCCGGTCTTCTCGCGCTCAACCACGGAAAGCCGCTTCTCGCCCTCGGCGATACCTTCTATGGCGCCGAAGGGCTTGCGAGCCTGCCCAGGAATGATGCGCTATCTGCTGCGGCCATAGACGACTTCTGGCAAAACCCGATCGCTCCACAAAAGGAGCGTGTGCAGCAATTCGTACGCCACATGTATCGTCAAAGCCTCATCAACGGCAGCTTCTATCTCCGCACCTATATCGAAGATACCGCCGAACGCGTCGTACAGCGCATTCGCGCGCAGCTTCCGTCCGCTGCCGGCGCGAAGACGGTCGCTTTCCTGCACCCGGACAACATAACTCTGCTGGAACAGCCGGATTTCGGCGGTCGCAGCGGAACGTGATGTGGGATCGGGAGATTGCGGATGTTTTCAGATTACACACTTTTTCCCAATGAGGAGCGGCCGGCGCGGGCGGAACAGAACGAGCGTGCGTTCTGGCTGCCGCCGACGGATGCGCGACTTCTCGCCTTCCTTCCAACGCGCTGGCGTTTCCCGTTGATCGGCTCCACGCTCGGCGCATCGCTTCAGCCGATCGAACTTGCGAGAGGAACAGCCGACGGCGTGGTTGGCTGGGGCGACAAGCCGCTTGCACGCATCGCCCGCCGCTACGCGCACATGCGCAAGCTTCCCTACTGGACCTTGGAAGACGGCTTCCTGCGCTCCGTGGGTCTCGGCAAGGCTGGAGCCCCCTCGGTCTCCCTGATCGCGGATGATCTTGGCATTCATTTCTCGGCTCACACGGCGTCCCGGCTGGAGACATTGCTGCAGAACGGGACGCCCGGCACCGATCTGGCACGGGCAAAAAAACTGCGTGAATGGATCGTCCATGAGCGGCTTTCCAAATACAACCATCTGCCCGAAGGGAACATCTCGCTGCGGCCCACGCGCCGCAAGCGCATCCTGCTGGTGGACCAGGTCGTCGGTGACCGTTCCATCGCCGGCTCAGGTGCCGATGCCAAAACATTCCTGAGGATGTGGAATGCCGCGCGCGCCGAGAGCAACGCGGACATCATCGTCAAGAGCCACCCCGATGTCGTGGCCGGCCGTGCGCGCGGCTATCTGGCGTCGCATACGCGAGATAGCCGTATCCAGCTCATCGACAGCGCCATTTCTCCCCATTCGATCCTTGATATCGTCGATGAAGTCTGGACGGTCTCCAGCCAGCTCGGTCTGGATGCGCTGCTGCGCGGCATGACCGTCGTAACATTCGGCATGCCGGCCTATGCCGGATGGGGCCTGACACAGGACCGTGCCGACAGCATTGTCGCGACCGCTGCGCGTGCCCGCCGGACCCGCCGCGTCGGTATCGACGAGCTCGCCCATGCGATGCTTCTTCAATATAGTCTGTATGTCGACCCGGTAACGCGCCAGCCAGTCCAAGCAGAACACGCTGTCGAGCGGCTGCTGGAATGGCGCCGGCGCGCGTCTTCGCTGTCCGGTCGCTATCTCTGCCTCAATTTCGCGCTGCATAAGCGCTCGGTCCTGCGCCGTTACCTGACGAGCCCATCGTCGCAGGTGCAGTTCACGAACCGGCCTACGGTTGCCCAGATCCAGGCGGCGGACAAGATCGTATTGTGGGGCAACAGCGCTCCGCCTGAGGAAAGCACCTTATGGACGCAGGGAAGACGGCGGCCGATTATTCGGGTGGAAGACGGCTTTATCCGCTCCGCCGGGCTCGGAACATCGCTCGTCCCGCCCTCCTCGCTCTGCTTCGATGCCGAGGGCATTTATTTCGATGCGTCCAAGCCGAGCAGGCTCGAAACCATTCTGAGCACCGCGGACTTCGACAACGCTCTCCTCGAGCGCGCGAGAAGGCTTCGTTGCGCCATCGTTTCGACAGGGATCACCAAGTATAACTTACCGGCGCAGCCCTCCCCCGACTACCGGGAGCAAGCCAAGGGACGATCTATCGTTCTCGTGGCCGGACAGGTACCGAACGACGCCTCGCTGCAGCTCGGCATGGCAAGCCATGATTCCGATACCGAGCTTCTGAGAGCCGTCCGGCGCGCACGCCCCGATGCATTCATCGTTTACAAACAGCATCCGGATCTCCTCGCTGAACCGTTCATGCATCCGGGCCGAAGCCGGCCGCCGCACGACATCGCCGACCTGGTCGTCGGCAATGTCGATCTGAACGGCCTGCTGCACGCGGCCGCTGAAGTCCATGCCGCGACTTCGCAGATCGGCTTCGAAGCGCTTCTGCGGGAACGGTCGGTATGGTGCTACGGCCTGCCTTTCTACGCCGGCTGGGGTCTGACCAACGATGCCGTCGTCTCGCTTCGACGCAAGCGGACCTTGAGCCTCGATGCGCTCGTGGCCGGTACGCTTATCCTCTACCCGCACTATTGGTCGAATATCGCCGACCTGCCTTGCGAGGTGGAAGATGTCATTGCCGAATTGTACCGCGCCCGCCAGGGCACCGCGCCTGACCCCTCAAGGCGCCGATGGCTGGCCCATATGATCCACATATCCGGAGTAAGAAGGCTGCGATGAAATCTGTCGTCATGGATATTTCCCGGCTCATTGAGCGGGCGCATTGCCCGACGCCGACCGGTATTGATCGTTACGAACTCCACTATGCGCTCTGGCTTAACGAGCGCCGCAAACAAGCTGCGCCATCGAATGACATCCAGCTTTCGCAGGCACCATCATTCATCGAAACCGGTTATCATGGGGCAATATCCGTTGGAGCCGGGCGGGCGGATAGCCTGATCTCCACCCTCAACGACCGCTGGGCCACCACCGAGCTCTCATCCTCCCAGACTGCTCTTTTGGAGAAAATCTTCGCCGCGATCGACGGCAAGATTTCCTGGCAACCGGCGACTGCGCCGAAGGGGATCGACGCCCCTTCCCGCAAATTGCGCAAGCTTGCGCGCATGGTCACCACCCATTTCTCCCATGGCCTGCCGGTGCCCCGCGACGCCTCATTCATGCATGTCTCCCACAGTCGCCTCGAGCGAACCTCCGCTTTTTCCTGGCTCAGGGAAACGGGCCGCAATGGCATATTCTATGTGCATGACCTCATTCCCTTGTCCCATCCTGAGTTTGTCCGGCCAGAAGAACCGGAACGGCATCGCCGCAGGATGGACACGGTATTGCAGCATGCCGCGCTCGTCCTCTGCAACTCACAGGTCACTGCCCGCGCGCTACGCACCTATGCTCAGGAAAGCAATCGGAAATTGCCCTCGATCGCCGTTCTGCCGCCGGGCGTCGAACAGTGCTTCCTGAAGCCGCCGCAAGATATCGAGCGCCCTCAAAATCCCTATTTCGTCACGCTTGGAACAATCGAACCGCGCAAGAACCATATGTTGTTGCTCAGCCTCTGGCAGTACCTTGCCGAGCGCGACGGTCCCAAAGCGCCGCGCCTGGTGATCGTTGGGAAAAGAGGGTGGGAGAACAGCCACATCCTCGCAATGCTCGAACGTTGCCCTGCCTTGCCAGGCCTCGTGATCGAGGTGCCGGGACTGGAAGACGCCGCATTGGCACGGCTCGTTTCCGGCGCCGCCGCGCTACTCGCGCCATCCTTCGCGGAAGGATACGGCATGCCGATCACCGAAGCGCTGGCACTGCGCACACCGGTCATCGCTTCCAATATTGCATCGCATCGCGAGGCCGCCGGCATCGACGAGGCGATCTTCCTGAACCCGCTCGACGGTCTCAATTGGCGCGCGGCGGTGGATGCGATCGCAGCCTCGCCGCTGCGCCGGACGAGAGCAAGCGCCGCGAATCGATGGGATATGCATTTCGCCGACCTAGAAACCCTCATCGAAAGTGACGTCGCGGCGCGCCGCTATTCCGCACAGCGCGCGCCGCAGCGTTCGCCCGCGATGTCATTTGGAGCGTTGTCATGAACATCAAGATGAATTCAGCAAGGGGCGATAGCCGCATCAAAAAGGAACGGGACATTTTCACGTCGCCAGCAGGAGGAAGGGCCAGCACTGTGACCAGCTACTACGATATTGAAAACTGCTACAAATTCATCCTCGGTCGTCCGCTCAACGAAGACGAAAGGGATGCCATAGCCAAAAATCTCCTACAGCTCACCGATATTCCGCTGGAGGAGCATCGCAAACGCTTTTTGTCCTCGGGCGAGTTTCACCATCGGCATGGCGAGTTGCTTTTCAACAATTTCATTCCGAAATCGATCTTCGTGCTCTTCGAGACGAAGTACAATTTCAAATTGTATCTCGACCTCCGGCAGTACCATATTTCCTTCGGGATCATGAGCGGCGAGTATGAGAAATTCGACGTCGACCTGATCAAGGCGATCGTGCCAGATGATGGACACTTCGTCGATGTCGGCGGCAATGTCGGTTATTATTCGCTCTCCGTGGCCGCACGCCCGGGGTTCAGAGGCAAAATACTTGCCTTCGAGCCGCTGCCGAAGCTGTGGGAGCTCTTCAATCGCTCTATCCGGGAGAATGGATTCGCCGACCGAGTCAGCGTCCGTCAGCAGGCTCTTGCCGACGGGCCGGGAGAAATGCGGCTCAGCAATGCCGAGGATACAAGTAACGCCGGTGCGACGAGGTTGGTTGCCGACAGCGACACCGCGAAAACCAACCGGTCGGTCGAAGTGGAGACGCTCGACCGGGTGATCGGCGGTATGCGACCAGACGCTATGAAAGTGGACATCGAGGGAGCCGAAGGCCTTTTCCTCGATGGCGCAAAACGCACGCTCACCGCGCATAAGCCGACGCTGTTGATGGAGATCAATCGCGACATGCTCGCAGTCTTGTCGAAAACAACGCCGGGCTCGATTCACCGGCGCCTGTCTGAACTGGGCTACAGCATCTGGAGCAGTGCCCGGGAGCAGGTGACGCAGGTAGAGACAGCCACTGAACTCGACCTGGAGTTCTCGATCGGCAAGGTGGGGAATATTCTGGCCATTCACGAGGATCGTATGGACCAGGTGCGTGAACGCCTTCTGCCTTTCGGCGTGGACCTGGCTGTGAAACCAGGAGTGCCGACAGAGCCTAGGACGGCTGACAATTCAGTGAAGGCGATGAAGCCGAAGGCCAAGCGAAGCCGCGTAAAGGAGGCTGCGCTCTAACCAGCTGCCGCGTCCGGGTTCGTCGGGGATGCCGGATCGTCGGTGCTTGATATGGGGGAAATACAATGAACGGGTCAATCGCATGAGCGTCATCGCCTATTATGGCTCATGTCCCAGCGAGGAATTTGTAAAATATGCCTTTCCGGAAAGCAGGCTTGGTTTCTTCTGCTACGGAATAAACGTTGCCAGCTTCATGGATGACAGGAAAGCCAGCATCAAGGGCATTGAGGAATGGCCTGAGCAAATCAAGAAGAAGCTGCTGTACGAGGCAAAGAAGGGCTTTCGCGACAGGCTGAAGGAGGCCGCTCCGCAAACGCTTATCGTGGATTTTTCCCGCGCATCGCGGGCCTCGATCATGCGTTACAAAAATAGCGTTCTGACAGTTCCCTACGAACTGCTCGAAGCCGGCCCTCATCAACAACTCGAAGCGTTCAGCCTTTTCAAGATCATGCCTTTTGGCAGTCGTGAATTCTGGACGCTCGTGACCGGCGCAATGCAGAAATTCTGCGACTTCCTGACCGCCGAACTGCCGGAGACGGAGGTCATCTTTCTCGACGTCCCGCCCACGGCCGACTACCGCGGGACACTGACCGACAGCAACACCTACATGACGGATTTCTGCCGGTGGCAGATGCGTTATCCGATCTGCCGCATGCTGATCGACTTCTGCCTGGCGCGGATCAAGAACAGCCGCGTCCTGACGCCGCCGGTCCCGCTCTACTCCGACGACGCCGCGCTTTATGGACCAGCGCCGATGCATTACGCGGCGGAAGTCTGGATGGAGACAGCTGAAATCTATCACGCCAATGGTGGCTTTAGCGGGCTGGGGCGTTCGTGCGACCTGGTGTCGACGCTCACCAACTATTCCGGTTTGATGGACGCCTTCTCCAAAACCGCCTTATCGAAGCCGGACCTGCAAAGGTTCGGTCTCGATATCCTGCACGGCGCACTGCCCTACCTGTTTGCGAAAATCCAAAGCCCCGCTCCCAGCCATTTTGTCGAGCCTATCGAATCGCACGACGTCGTCGCAGCTTTTCGCTGGATCCTGGGGCGTGAGCCGGAATCGGCCCTGACCTTCCTCAATCACTACGCCCTCGCCAATCGCAAGGAGCTGCGAGACACGCTGCTACGTTCGTTCGAGTTCCAGAACCAGGTAAAATACTATGCCAAGCAGTGAAGCCATCGGGCATGTGACCAACGACGTTCTATTCGAACTTCACATGATGGCGCGCCCAGTTGACGAGAAAGAGGCCAACGGCGGTGGTGAACAGGCAGCATTTGAAAATGTAGCCGACATCATAAAAGGATTTCACGGTATCGCCGAACACGCCGGCGCGAAACATCTCGAAGCAATGGACGAGCGGAACATAGAGTGCAAGCTTCTGCACCCCACTCGGCAGCCAGGCGACCATGAAAAACATGCCGGAAATCGGCAGCGTAAGATATTGCATCGGCTGGACGAACTTTTCCACGAACTCGAATCTTTCCGATGCGGCAGCGAAAATCAACCCGACGGCAAATGCAAACCACGCCATGAACAGCCAACCCGCCAGGAGCAATCCGAGGTTCTCGTAGGGTGGCATGAACCCAGCCAGCCGAACCACGGTATAGACAACGACCAGCGCCGTCGTTGTGCCCGCGATTTCCAGAAGCCCCCTGGAAAGAAGGGCATCCGGCAGGCGGATCTGGCGGTGATACATCAATGGCAGGTTCTGGCGCAGACACGAGACGGCATGACCCGTCACATGACGCCAGAGGGTCAACGGCATGTAGCCGCTGAGAACGAAGGCGACGACCGCAAGTCCATGCGCCTCGTGCCTCAAGAGCGTCCACATGATCATCACACCACCCGTGAGGATCATCGGTTCCAGCATCAGCCAGAGAAAGCCGATGTTTTCGCGACCGTAGCGGGACACCACTTCACGCATGATCATGGCGCCGAGAACACGGGCCTGAATTTTCAATCCTCTGATGAACTGCCCGCGACTGTGAGCTTCACCATATGTCGGGTCCATGCGGGCGTCTCCTTTTCCTCGCCCATGCGTTGTCGATGGGTCGTCCCACGATACCGGCGAAGGCTCCCCGCTCAATGTTCTTTGCGTCAGCTTTGGACAATTACGGTACGTGACGCGCGGATGTCTCGATATGTCCGCAAACAATCAATTGGAAAGGTGCTGCCATGGTTCTCATAACCTCCGAGGCTAAGGACAAGCTGCCTGACGAGAAGCAACGCCCGCAGCCATTCGATTACAGGGCTCCGTCTCCGGCTTTCAGGCCGGCGAAAGCCAGCAAACGTCGAAAGAGGTCCAAGCGGCAGTATATATTCCTGCTTGTCGTCCTCATTCCCACGCTGGCCGTCAGCGTCTACTACGCCTTCTTTGCGGCGCCGATCTTCGTGTCGGAAGCTTCGTTTGTCGTGCGTATGGCTGCACCGCCATCCTCCAGCGCCTTCGGCAACCTGCTGCAGAACAGCGGCATAACACGCTCGCAGGACGACACTTTCTCCGTTCAGGAATACATACGCTCGCGCGAAGCCCTGAAAGAACTTGGGCAGGAAATGCCCGTGCGCGCAATCTTCGGAAGTCCGCAGGCCGACTGGCTGATGCGTTATCCACGCTTCTGGGAGAACAATAGTGAGGAGGAACTCTATCAGTATTACTCGGATCGCGTCGAAGTCATCCACAATGATACGACCGGCATTACGGTGTTGCGCACCACCGCCTTTCACGCGCACGACGCCTACGACTTGAACAACACTCTGCTCGCGCTTGGCGGCAAGCTGCTGCTGCGCATGAACGATCGTGCGCGGGGTGACGCCGTCCGCTTCGCCGATAATGAAGTGAAGGAGGCGGAGCAGCAGGTTATCGACGCGCAGAAAAACATCACGATCTTCCGCAACAAGGAGCTGATGATCGACCCGAATGCCAGCTCCACCTCCATGGTCGAACTCATCGGTCAACTCTCCGTCCAGTTGGCCAACGCGCGAGCCCGCCTCGCCGAGATGCGCAAGACAGCGCCGGACAGCAACGCTGTGCCGTTCGTGACGAGCCAGATCGCAGCGCTCGAAAAACAGATCGAAACAGAGCGCGGCAAGATGGTCGGCAATGATAGCTCCCTTGCTCCTAAAATCGCGGATTATGAGAGCCTGGTCCTGATGCGGGAATTCGCCAACAAGGCCATGGTCACAGCTCTCGATGCACTCGAAGCGGCAAGAGCCGACGCGCGCCGACAGCAACTCTATCTGGAAGTGGTGGTCCCGCCGCATCTGCCTGATGAGGCCGAGTTGCCGCTGGCCCTCAAGAACATTCTGATCGTGTTCCTGACCACAAGCCTCGCCTACTTGCTCGGCTGGCTCCTGCTGACCGCGATCCGGGATCACGACAGCGGCTGAGCATGATGCAACATGGCCGGCCGAGGCCGGCCATGTCAGTCCGCCTGCCAGAAGCAGGTATAGATTTCTCCCATGCACGAACGGATTTCGCGCTCGCAGATGGAATTGGGGGCAACGTGACCATACAGGCGAAATTCGGCATCACGAGCACGAATATAGTGTTGCAAGGCAGCGCCTATGTCACGCTTGGCCTTGTTGAGGTGCCCGAGCTGGATCTCGACGTCGCTTAGCGCGGTCGGCTGGTTGGTCTTCGCATACTCGCGATACGCTTCATAAAGCTGTAGCGCGTGCTCGAAATCACCGGCCTCCTTGGTCACATTCGCATAGACGGCGATCAGATCGACCTCCCCGTCGACCGTGACCAGGCTCCGCAACTGCTCGCGCGCCTGCTGCCATTGCCCCGATTGCACAAGATCCAGAGCCTTCTGGCGTCTGCGCTCTATACCGGAACGAGACAGTCGCAGACCTGCCGTATCGACATGCCGCGCGATTTCGGGATCATTTGGAGCCAGGGCGCTCGCGCGACTATACCATTCGAGCGCCGTTTCCGGATCGTTCATCCGGTTGTGGAGATGGCCGAGCTGCAGATGAATGTCGGCATCGTGCGGCTCCTTGTCGAGGAATCGGCGATAGGCTTCCAGTGCAGCATCAAAGTCCCCGAGTTCCTTGTAGGCATGGCCGAGCTGAACGAATAGGTCTATCCGCGTCGGGTTCCGCTGCAGCGCCTCGTGATAGTGGAATGCCGCGTTTGCCCAGTCGTGCCGGTCGCGGGCGATATCAGCCTCCGCCAATGGATTGACTGATGTCCCGGCCTCTGCCTTGTCATCTGCCGCGTGGCCGGCGCGCAGAAATGTGGATGCGATGCGAAGCTCTCGTCTCATGGTACCTGCCGCATGGAAATGTTGCGAGGACGCAGCCAGGAATCTTCCGGGCTGCGCTCATGGACGCGTATGCGCAATTCGACGAAGCGATGGTCGCGCCGGATGGCGATGCACAAGGTTCCAGAAAACGAGCCGGTCAATGTTATGCTTTGAAGAAAGTCCAGGCCCGAGTTTGCGACGATTTCAACATCCAGCCTGGCGTTCGGCGGCTGGATCAGGTCGAGATCGAGCAGCCAGGTTCCCTCTGCAAAACTGCGCTTGGGGCCAGTCAGCAGCCAACCGGGCTGAACTTTCCAGTTCCCTTCGTTGATCTGCAGTGGTTGGCACAGATGGTCGGGGGCAATCATCCAGCCGACATTCTCGACTTCGCGCACAAAGACAGCCGTGGCTTGGCCCTCCATATCGACGAGCAGACTCGCCGGTGAGACGCGGGCATTGGACGGATCGGAGTCTGCTTGAACCTCGCTTTCGCTTCCGGGCAGCAGGGTGTCCCAGAAAGCCGTCTGACCATCCCGGCGCGCAATGGCAACGATCTTCTTCACGACCGCTGTCCGGGTAGTCACGTCGCGTCTAAGGTCGAACTCCAGTCCAAGTCGTTCTGCCGATGTCGGATCGCGGCCGCAAATCCGCGAGAAAGCATAGCGGAGGAACGTCGGATCGTCGCCCGGTGCGAAGCGGGTGAAGTTTTCCAGGATGGCATAGTGGTCCGGCTCACGCCGGATCGCTTGAACGCCGGATCGTTCGCTGAGCGCCTGCGGGATGGGGCGTCGCGCCTTGATCGCGTCGACGACGCGCAACCGGTTGGTTCCACCGCGAATGGCGTTTGCCAGGGCGAGCCTGTCATCCTGAGTCAGATCGATCTCCGTCAGATCCAATGCCGCTGCCCAGGCATCGACAAAGGATTCTGCCGGCAAGGTGAATATGTCCTTCGGAACGACATCCACGGGCTGTTTTCTATGCAACTCGGCGACGGTCAATATTGCCCCCTAACATTTGTTCGATCGCTATGACGTGCCGCGCAGCAGTGCGCGGATAGGAATACCAATGAGCCGCCTGAATGCGTTCGTTATCGTGCATTTTCAGCAATAGCGGGTTTTGGGCGAGACTGAGGAGCGCCTCGGCAATGCATTCGATTTCCGTGCTTTTGACCACATGGCTGATCGGCCACATGTCGCGCAGAACCGGCGAGCGGGAACATAGCAGCGGGCGATTCACGCTCATTGCAATGCGCGCGGCCCCTGTCGCCGTCTCCGTCGAGTGACCGTAAAGGAAGGAAAGCAGGTCGCAGGTCATAAGTTCGCGACGCAACTCCTCCTCGGGCACGAAATCGAAGCGCGCGGTTACATGTTCCGACAGATCCAGATATTCGATCAGGTTCTCGATGGCGGCCCGCGCGGCGCGCGACTCATCATTCAGAACCATGCAGTTCAGGAGTTTCAGCCGTAATCTTGGATCGTAGGTTCGAGCCTCCGCGAAAGCGAGCACGAGACGATCGATATTCTTGTGCGGCATCAAAAAGCCGAAAGAGCCGATGGTGAATTGCGATGGATCAGGCTTGGGCGCATTCTCCGGTTCGACAAGGACGCCATGCGGAATGACGATCGCATTCGAATGTCCGGCCGCCGACAGGGTTGCTGCGTCTTCCGCCGAGTGCACGAAAACGACATCGAAGGCTTTCGTCCATCGCAACGGGCCGCCACGAAGAGCCTCCTTCACGCTGTGCATCGTGAGGGCCCGCAACCGATGTCTTGTTGACGGCAGTACTTGGGCAAGCATTTCCATGTCGGGCGTGGAGAAATGACCCGGATGATGCTGCATCCACAGCACATCCGCCCGTCCGTGTTCGAGTCTGGCGGCAAAACGCTTTAGCGAGGCGAGGTCGTAACCCCAGAGCCGAGACAGGCTTTGCGATGCCGCATCCGTCTCTTCCGGCGATTGCTCCGGCAAAGCGTCGTTCATGATCCGCCGGGCAAAGATATGATCAATCTTCTCCGAAAAGGCAGGTTGCGAATAGAGGTGCTGTGAATAGGTGGCAATGCCGCACTGCTGCTCCCATGAGGAGATCAGATCGATGGTCCAATCGAGCTTGGCTTCGGCAGCGACACGGGGCGGCCTGGCCAAGGCGGCAAGGACACGGCGCGCCACGGCATGCCAGGTGAAATGCGCTGCGAGCAGCTTTTGTGCCTGTTCGCTGCGGGCCCGGGCCTCGCCGGGGTGATCCAGCACCGCACGCATCTGTACGCCCAGATGTTCCACGGACGGTTCGGCCCAAAGGCTGAAGGAGCCTGCCACATGAGCTCGGGACGCCGACATATGGTAATCGACCAGCCAGGCGGTGTCGGAACGGCAAAAGTCGAGTTGCCCGCTGTAAGCTGTCGTCACCACCGGCACATCGAGCCGCATGGCTTCGGCCAGGGGTAGAGCGAAACCCTCGCCGCGGCTGGGCGCCACCACCATGGCGGCGGAGCGATAAAGAGCTAGAAGCTGTTCATCGTCATAATATTGGTCGACGACGACGATCGGAGGCGCGTCGGAAAGCTGCCCGCGTTTTTCCGCCAGCACCGACGCCAATATGCTGTCCGGGTTTGGAAAGGTCTTGATCACCAGCTCCACCGCATCGTCTGACCGGAAGCTGCGCAGATATGCGTCGATCAGGACATCGATGCCCTTGCGCGGGAAGCAGGAAGAGACATGGAGGATCCGTTTGCGCCCGTTTTCCGGCAAGGGCGAGATCGTATTGCCGCTGGGGATCGATGCATGATCACAGCCATTGCCGATGACCTCGATCGGAATTGTCACGCCGGAGCGCTGGAAGGCGTCGCGAACAAAGTTCGCGGTCACCATGATGAGATCGAGATCCTGATTGAACCTGTCTACCAGATATTGTGGAAATTCAAGCTCTTCCCACGCAAATCCGACATAGGCATTGACCTGCCCGATCATGTCGTGGGTCTTCGGCGGCCATGTGTTTCTGAGATGAATGTCGAAGCGCTCGTTGGCTGGATAATCCTCGCGCATGTGGCGCATGATATCCGGCGCGGCAACGAGGCGGGCGTCGGTCTGCCAATCCTCTTCAGCCGTATGGCATATGAGATTGACACCGAGATCGATTAGCGCGCGGGCCAGATGGCGATTGACGATCGCAAGGCTATAGTCGCCCTTGAACACACCGTCAAAAAAAACGGTTTTGCCGGAAAATTTTTCAATCAACGATTTTTCGTCGATGCCCCCAGCATCGAGCGAATAGGGCGACACGACACCTTCATAACGCATTCACCACTCCCAAGCCCCTGCTACAAAGGAAACAGGCGGGATGCCGTACTAACAAGGCTTCGTTACAGACGAAGGATTGAATACTGGAACCA
Organism: Rhizobium rhizogenes NBRC 13257; assembly: GCF_000696095.1. GTDB lineage: Bacteria > Pseudomonadota > Alphaproteobacteria > Rhizobiales > Rhizobiaceae > Rhizobium > Rhizobium rhizogenes. The sequence goes on from NZ_BAYX01000005.1 coordinate 353,543, forward strand.
CCGCCTCCCGGTTCTTTTTTGAGGCGGACGGCCGAAGCCGTCCGCCCTGTGGTTCAATCGGCTTAGGAAGCCTTGGCGTCTTCGACGACGTAACCCAGTTCCTGCGCACGGGTGCTGAGGACGTGACGGGCTTTTTCGAGCACCGCACCGGCGTAGACCGGCGGATAGCACCAGTCGTTCCAGTTCCGTGTACCGGCATACGAGCCGAACCGCAGAACGCCAGGCTCAAGGAAGGACAAACGCCCGCCGAGATCGAGATAGGTCTCGGTCTGTGCGCCTTCCGCGAGGATGATGCTGTGTTGCTCCAACTCGATGTGGTAATATTCGAACGGCTCAAGCACCGTTTCCTGGGTGATCGTCGTTCCGTTAACGAGGAACTTCGCCGGAATGAGCGACTCCTCCATGAACATGCAATGATCCGGAGAAATCAGCAGGTCACGTTCCGGAACATTCTCCGCGATCGAGCCTGCCTTCATGCGGACCGGCAGCGTATCGCGCGGCTTGTCGATTGCCTTCGGATCAAGCCTGCGACGACCAACCCACCTGATTTCCGCCACGCCCTTATGGGTGACCACCAAGTCGCCGACCCGCAGATCCTCGACCGGCAAGTCTCCTTCCGGCGTTCTGATGAGAGTGCCGCGCAGGAAGCAGCTTGTGAAGGTCAGCGTATCCGACGCGTCGTCGTAGGTGTATGTAACACCAGCGGGGATCGTGTAAGAAGCGACTGTGGTAGGGATACCCAGGAGGCCCGGCGTCGTGAAGGTGATCGTGTTGCCCGATTGCGAGACAGCGGTCGTTCCGACGACCTCGATCTTGTCACCGGTCTGAACATTGATGACATTCGGCGGCGTCGAAAGGTTCAAATTGATGCCGCCGCTATTATAAATGAAGGTACCGGTGCCGTTGGCATTGGCGAAGTCGACGGTAACGCCGTTCAGCAGACCGACATTGAGCAAGCCTGTTTGGACTTCGATGCTGGAGTTCGCTCCGGGCTGGTATACAAAGGTCGAGCCGGCCCCTACCCCCGCAAGACCACCGGTAAACGTTACATTTGCACCGTTGATGGCCTGAACCACCGTGTTGGAGAGTATACCTCCGCCAACAATGTTACTGATGGTAACATCGACGCCATCGACAATCACCGTGCCGTTGGAGACAAGTCCCAGCGAAATTGTGTCAGCACTGGTGCCAGCATTACTGCTGTCAATGGTAGTTGTACCGTTATTGAGTAGACCAATGTTAATCAAAGCCATGTTACTGTCCTCTCTCTGATACTAAGACGAGCCACTTGTCAGAACTTGTAATTCACCCCCACGCGAATGCTGTGGAAGTCGGCAGTTGCTTTGCTTGAAAGAGCGTCTCCCCCCGCTGTAAAGCTTCCAAAGTCCACATACTGGTACTCCAGCTTCGCGGTCACATTATCCGTGAAGGCGTGTTCCACGCCGGCGCCGAGTACCCAACCGGCTTTGGTTTTGTCTTCGCTGAAGCTGCCGACGCCATCCAGCGATCCCTTGTAGTCGATATGCCCATAGGCAAGACCGCCGGTGCCGTAGAACAAGGTGTTGTCATAGGCATAGCCGACACGCGGACGGAGCGTGCCGAACCAATTGATTTTCGAGGAGCCATGCGCTCCATCGTTGGTAACCGAGTCATGAATATTGGCGCCCTGGAAATCGGCTTCGAGACCGATCACCCAGTTCGGATCCACTTGATAATTGTAGCCGATCTGGCCGCCACCGAAGAAACCGGAGCCTTCGAACTTGCCGAATTTGCCAAGAAACGTATCGCCGGAGTGCAAACCGAATTTGTCATCGCCACCGAAAGCGCCGCCGCCATTCAAGCCGACATAGAAGCCTGTCCAGGTAAATACCGGCTGCTCTATCGGTGCGGCTGGCGGGGTTGAGACCGAGAGGTCCGCGGTGTAAGCCGCACTCGCCATACCAAACGCGAAAAGGAAAGCAGCAGATCCAAGCACCTTATGCATTCTAGATTCTCCTCAGGCAATTTCAGGAATAACATGCAACTTCAGCAAGTTGACGTCGCAGCCATAATATAGACTTGATTATATGTGTAAATACGAAGGTACTCATATATATTTCCAATATGGAAGCTTTACGTGTATAAGCATGTCGTAATCCGTATTGAAAAATATCGCAGACCATCGGTTTAGAGCTGACGACGCGCGACGTCCTTCGCAGATGCGATATCGCTGATATGACGTTGCCGATTCTGAAGGGCCGCCAAGCGGTGTCCTCGCAACACAAAGCAGGCTTAGGTCTTCGACCGACACAGAATTCATCACCAGATCGGTTGCCTGCAGTTATAAGCCCGAGTACAGAAAATTTGCGACCAGTCGGCAGACCATCATGCGGGTCCGCGACGATCATCCGCAACTTGCCAAGCAGATGGGTCTGAGAACCACTTGATGTCCGTAAAAACCCCTGCCTTTCGTGATAGCTTTACTGCTGACCATCGCCGAGTGCTGAATGAACCTTCCTGATGACAAGGCCCAATACGAAACTGGTGAGCAGGCGTTGAACGCGGCCATTATGGAACACCCGTGGATGGACTTTTATCTCGTGAGCCTCGATGAAACCCATGCGGTGGTCAGGGGCACGCTGGACATGAGTTACGGCTATCAGCTGCAGATCGAGTTCATTGGTGTGGGCTTCATCGACTGTCCGATCAGCTGGAAGTCCGATACCGGCTCGGAGGTCTTCTCTAGGTCCTCGCCCGAGACACTCCCGGACGATACGCGCAAGCGCTTCTTCGACAACAACGGCGGTGACGTATTTCGTTTCACGATAGAGGGCTTTCATGGCCCCTTGTTCGCGTACCTCGTAGCCGAGGAGATGCGATTCCGACGTTCCGACGAACTGGCATACCTGCCATGGTGAGGAGTACAGGGCCGGACAGCCCTTTGCGAACTGCCGGAAGATTCTTCCGGGCCGTACGATGTTCACAACTCGTCCGAACTTAGCGCAGGATTCTGAACTGCTCTTGTCCTGACCCCAAGTACTGGCGTCATTGGGCTCGTTCTGTCGCTTTTCAAATAGACCGGTTTTGCAGCAATCGTCAGGTTTGTCTTGCTGCTGCAGATTGAGATTCGTGGCAGCTGGAGGCTCAACGGGGCGGACCACTCAATTGGGTCGTTGAGCCTCCCCTCGCTCACTCAGCCAGCCGCACCTTCCAACGAACAAGCTCGCTGAACTTCACGGTTTTTCCGTTTGCGGATGATCCGACCGAAAAGCCGGTCCGTGGCGCGAATGTCGATACAGATCGGCAATCGCATAAGCCCGGCTCGACGGGATATCGGATAAGACGGATAAGCTGTTCCTCGGTGCCGGCCGCGCGCATCCGACCTTTCATCCCGGCACGGATTTGATCCACCGTGCGCAATCAGACTTTTGCTGTCGTTTCCCGCATGGACTGTCCGCCATAAGCGGTACACATCTGGACCGCTGTCGCAACCGCCAAATTGCGATGGCGGGAGGTCCGGCTAATGGCTCGGAGCGATGGTCGGACCTCCACCTCCAGTAAAGACGACTGTGCCCACGCCATACTTGCGCAGATGCATATCGGGCGACTGGTGAATGTGACGGCATTGGCTATCTGCGCGACCCGTCAGGGACCGGCGGAATTCCGAAATGTCAGAGGATGATGCGAATGCCTGCCTCGTTGACGGCCTTGATAAAGGCTTGGCGGACCTCTTCCGGCGAAACCCGATGATTGATCCCATCGATGCAGGCCTGAAGCGCCGCTTCGAAGGCTTCCCCCTTAAGATCGTGCCAGTGGTCTGTGAGATATTCGACGGCTTTTCCGACGGTATCTACGACATAATATCCGCCACTGCTGCGGATCTCAATTTGGACTGGCGCAAAACCTGGAAGACTGGCATTTGCCGGATCGTTGCCGTTTTCGAGCATTTCTCGAAAACGTTTGGCGGTAACCCGGCCGATCTTCTCTATCTTTCGTTCACTCCCCGTATCACGAGCAACGTCACTACGGCCGGAGGTTGTAATTCTTACGTCCTCGACAAACTCTCCGGAGCCACCAAGCAAGGGGTCCTTTGTTGTCGCCAGACATAGTTGCATATGGGCTGCGGATTGGGAGATGTCGACTGGGATGGAATCTGTAAAAGTGCCGCCGTGATCGATGTCGGCGCGAAGGCTCTTATTATTCTGCCACATGCCAATATTTCCTAACAATTGCGTATCAAACCCGCCTTGCTAGCGGACCTGCACAGCCGCGATACAGTGCTTCGTAATAAGTCCAGTCGCACTAAAACAATTCCCATGGCCCAATTAGGGCCAGCCGGCATTTCTTGACAGACATAATACCAATAAAAGTCATCGATTGGTATGTGCCGAATTGTTAGGCTTATCTCCAGATTGTCATATTTATACGTGTTTCTGGTTGTGAAGTCCAGCGCCAGTCTCATATTTGACATCGAGTTCCAATAGTGGAACTATAAATTAACGCCGTTGAAGAGTATTGAAATGAGTTCCCTTGAGGATGCGGTCTCTATTCTGGCTTGCTTCTCGCTGGAAGAACCGGCAATGACGCAGGCCGAACTGACGCGGAGAGTTGGACGCCCGAAGGCAACGATCTCCCGTGTCATGCGCAGCTTACGCGAGAGCGGAATCCTGGAGTTCGAACCGACACGCAGGCTCTATTCTCCCGGCCTCCGGCTCTTCGAACTTGGACAGATCTGCCGCTCCAATCACAACTTCCTGGAAACCGTCCAAAAGCGGCTGGAAGACATTTGCAGAATTGGCGGGCACACGGGGTACATCTCCGTATTCGACGGCACACAGATGGTTGCTCTCAGGATCGTTCGCGGCTCCAGCCCTCTAGCGATCGCGGCGGTGCCTGGCCACCGTGTGCCGTTGCACGCGACATCAAGCGGTCGCGCCATGCTGGCATTGCTGAGCGACCGGGAGTGGCGCCACCGTGTACCGGATCCCCTGCCCTTCGTTTCGCCGAACAGTCCACTCGACCATGACGCCCTTCTGGAACGCATACAGAGAATCCGAACGACAGGGCGTTCTTCCGCCTCCAACGAAACACAGCACGGCGTCTCTTCTCAGGGCATCGCGTTGCGCGATCCCGAAAGCGGCGAGATCATCGGCGTCGCCATCTCCTATCCCGAAAGCATGGCAGCGGATGAACTCAAACAGATGATCGGCAATCTTCTCGATCATATGAAGTCGGAACTGACGCGGCGGGGAAATGCTATCTGACCCTGCCTTCGACCATCGACTATGGACGCTCGAAGCATATGGGGACGCTTTAAAAGCTCGGAACGGTATCAAAGACGATCGTTGAACGATCGGGGGGTGGCGCACCCGAATGGGTGCGCCCCGTTTTCACATGACCAGAAAGGTCGATGGCGCAACCTGCAATGCAGCCGCGAGCCGCCGAAGTTTTGCCGGATCTGCATCAGCACCAAGCTCGATCTCGGAAATCTCGTCTTGGGTAAGGCCACAGGTCTCTGAGAGATCGGCGATCGTATAGCCGATGGCCTCGCGGGAACGCCTGACGGCGGTGCCGATTTCAGAATGGGGAACCACGGAAGCTTTCGAACTATTGAGGTTGCTGGGAGTAATGGACATGAATTTCTCCTTCCAAAGTCCACCGGCAAGCCAAATTGCCGGGTGAAGGCAGCTATGCAGCCATGAGCAATCTCGACCTAAACAGACACGATCGAGCGCCCGGCCAATATAGTCATAGATCCTTAGCAAACAAGTGCCGAAGTTTGTCGGGATAATTCACCTGGTTCGAGGGCCTGATTTTCCGATTCATCGGCATGCCGAGACGGCGGCCATTCCGCCCTCCTTGCCTTCGCCGCACGCACTCCCATGGCGCGCGGCGAAGGGGATTTACCGACCTTATCTCGTGGCGGTCCGCAATTGCAGCCTCGATACGCCGGCGGCAACGTTAAGCCCCGTTCCCGCTTCGCCGCTCAACGGCTGCAGACCGAAGTTTTTCGAACTTCCGCCGACAAGCGCATTCGCGCCGAGACCAAGACCGACTGAGGCGCCTGCCGACGCACCGACATAACTGCCGGCCAAAGCGCCCTCTCCGGCACGAGTCGCCTGGGTGCTGTAAACCACCCAGCTCAGATAAGACTTGCCCGTAATGCCGATATCGAGGCCGAGCTTGCCGATGGATCCGACATAGCGTTCAGCCGGTCCAGATCGCCGTTTGAACAGGCAGTCGACCGATTTGTTGGAGCCGATCACCATTCCGACACCCCCTGCAATCTGGCAGGATAACGTGCCGAGACGTTCTTTCGGCCCGGCGGCTGCCTGCTCCTTATGGGCTTGCTTGTGTGACCGATGCATCGTTTGGGCATCGGCGATGGGGACACCGAGAGCCAGCGAGGCAGCTGCGACGATGAGAGCAAAGTTTTTCATGAGGTTTCCTCCTTGGGCATTCGCACCCCATTCAACGCGCCGAAGAGGAGTTCGTTCGAACCGGGGAGGATTTTCCTGTACCAAGGCTCCAGCGCGCAATTGTTATCCGAGCGCCTGGCTGGCCAAACCATAGGTCAGCGGCAACCCGTCGCCGGGCGGAGCGCCGTCACCGCGCAGCCAGGAGCGCCGCAGCGACATGCTGGTCACGGTATCGTAGATCGGCAGTCCCGATTGCATGATGAAACGTGGAAAGGCGCCGGTCTGCTGCCGAGTGTCAATTCGCAGGAAGCTGCCGGCATGATCCACGACATGCGGCCTGGTTACGGCGATCGCCTCCTCGTCGCTTGCCGCCACGACGGGGCCGATCACATGACCGCGTCCGAAACGGCGACACAGAGAAAAGGCGATTATTCGGCCACTCCGGACGAGCGCCACGCCCTTCGAGACGCTCAGAAGGCGCTCGAGAATGGGCGTGCGATCCGCGCCATAGGCCGCCAGGTCCAAAGCCGCGATTTCGGCAAGGTCGGTTTCATCGACCGATCGCAGCAGTGTGCCGGATGGCAAGGGCTCCGCGGGCGGAGCGACCGCCTCGCCGTTGCATTGATAGACAATCCCCTCGGTGCGAAATCCGAACGAGTCGTAGAGCCGCTTGGCGGAGCGGGTCGCACTGAGGCCGAGCGCCCGCGAACCTGTCTCGGCGATGATATGTTCCATCATCCAGCGGCCGGTTCCCAGCGTCTGCAATCTCGGTGACGTGATCACCATGCCGAATGTGGTAAAATCGGGTGCGAAATCGAACCACATGGCCGAGCCGAGCACTCGGCCGATGGCATCACGCGCTACGATACCCCGTCCCATGTCGAGAACGATCTGCCAGTCCTTGGCGCGATGCGGCCAGCCGACTGAGAGGGACAGTGCGTGCAGCGCATCGAGATCGGCGTCCTTGATCTCACCGATGGTCAATTCGAAGGAATCCAGTTGGATCGAGCTGGATTTCGCCATGACTGTCTCCCCTCCCGCCAACCGCGTTCTCCGATGAGCCCGAACGCCTGCCGGGCGTTTGGATGAATAGGCTTTTGAATTTCCTCAGGCAATGATGCCCCTCTTCGGTTGTAGCGGCGGCCGCGCAACAGAATGCACTTGAAATCCCGGTAAAATCAGAAGATTCCACCAAAGCCGCCAAGCTTTCGGCAGACAGGAGACAGGCCCTGCCTTATTCTTAGGAAAGTTTCCTTCTCCCGAGAATACACTCCTCCCAATTGCTCCAGAGATTCATCGATGTCTCCTCCCGTCGGCCGCGTCGCCAGCAATCACGACCTTCCGAACTCGGCCGATGTCGTCGTGCTTGGCGGCGGCATGGCCGGCGTCGCGGCGGCCTATGAGCTTGCCAGACGTGGTACGTCGGTCGTCCTCATCGAAAAGGGCGTGATTGCCGGCGAACAATCGAGCCGTAACTGGGGCTGGTGCCGTCAGCAAAACCGCGATCCGAGAGAGCTGCCGCTCGCGCAGCTTGCCCTGCGTCGGTGGGAAAACCTCAATTCGGAGCTCGGTGAAGAGACAGGCTTTCGCCGTACGGGTCTCATCTATGCTTCAACACAGAAGGCCAGCATCGACACCTGGGAGCGATGGGGTGTCATCGCCAGGGGCTTCGGCGTCGACACGCGGATGCTGACGGGAAGCGAATGCGCCAAGATGCTTCCCGGTAACAGCCGTCGCTGGAATGGTGGCGTCTATTCCCCAACCGATGGGCGAGCCGAACCGGAGCTTGCGGTACCTGCCTTGGCACGCGCCGCCCAGCGGCTTGGCGTCGTCATTCTCCAGAATTGCGCCGCTCGCGAGCTGGAAACGGAAGCCGGGCGCATCAGCGGCGTCGTCACGGAAAAGGGCAGTATCCGCACCTCGGCCGTCCTCGTTGCCGGCGGCGCCTGGAGCGGCATGTTCCTCCGGCATCATGGCATCCGCTTCCTGCAGGCAAGCGTCAAATCCACCTCGTTCTACACCACCGCTGCGCCAGCCGTCACGGAAGGCGGTATTGCGATGGAGGAGGTAACGATGCGCCGCCGGCTCGATGGCGGCTATACTGTCGGCCTGAGCGGTCTCGGCCAGTTGCAGATCACACCCTACGGCCTGCTGCAGGCTCGCGAATTCTGGCGTACCTTTCAGATCAGGCGAAAGGGCCTTACGTATGCTTTCGGACGTTCGTTTTTCGAAGGTCCGGAAGCGATCGCCCGCTGGAAGGCGGATGGTATCTCGCCCTTCGAACGAATCCGCATACTCGATCCGCGGCCGGACGCCCATCTCGTCAAGCGCGGCATCGACCGGCTGGTGGCGACCTATCCGGCGCTTGCTGGCATTCGCCCGGCGCAAAGCTGGGGTGGCATCGTGGATTCCACGCCAGATGCCATACCGGTAATTTCCTCGGTCGCATCGCAGCCCGGCCTGTTCGTTTCGGCGGGCTATAGCGGTCACGGTTTCGGAATCGGGCCCGGGGCTGGCATGCTCGCCGCCGATCTCATTCGCGGTGAAACGCCCTCGGTCGATCCGACGCCCTTTCGCTATGAACGCATGATCGACGGAACCGATCTTGGAAAGCCGGGAATGCTGTGATGATTACGATGACCGTGGAGCAGATACTCGAGAGACTCATCGGATTTCCGTCCGTGGTCGGTACGCCCAACCATGAGATCGTCGCCTGGATCGCCGATTATCTCGATCAAGCCGGCGCAAAGGTCACCGTCTTGCCCGGACCGGAAGGCGACCGCTCCAATCTCTTCGCCACCATCGGCCCAGCCGATCGTCCCGGCTACCTGCTCTCCGGCCACATGGATGTCGTCGCAGCGAACGAACCGGGATGGGAAAGCGATCCTTTCCACTTGCGGCGCGATGGCACGCAGCTTGTAGGTCGCGGCACGAGCGACATGAAGGGCTTTCTTGCCTGTGCGCTCGCCGCACTGCCAAGCATCACCGGGCGACCGCTTGCCAAGCCGCTGCATCTTGCCTTCTCCTACGACGAGGAGGCCGGGTGCCGCGGTGTCCGGCATCTGATCGTGCGGCTTCCCGATCTCTGCGCGACACCGGAAGGATGCATCATCGGCGAGCCAAGCGGGCTGCGCGCCATTCGCGCCCATAAGGGAAAGGCTGCCGTGAAAATCGAGCTTGGCGGCCGTGGCGGTCATTCGTCGCGCCCAGACCTCGGGCTGAACGCCATCCACGCGATGGCGGATATTCTGGACGAAGCAGTCAGGGCAGCCGAGCGCCTTGCAAGGGGACCGTTCGACAACAACTTCGAGCCACCCTATTCCTCTCTGCAGATCGGTACCATCCAGGGCGGGCAAGCCCTCAACGTCATTCCCGAACATTGCGCGATCGAGCTGGAAGCCCGCGCCATCGCGGGTGTCGATCCGGCAGGACTGCTTACAAGCATTGAAAAGCGCCTAGAGGCTCTGAAGGAACGCGGCTTTGCAGCGCGTTGGGAGGCCATGAGCAGCTATCCGGCGCTTTCCCTTGCCGCCGATGCTCCGCTTGCGCTGCTGATGGAGGAGTTGACAGGGCAGACACCGCTTGCCGCCGTCAGCTACGGCACGGAAGCGGGCCTCTATCAGGCCGCCGGAATGGACGCGATCATCTGCGGTCCGGGCGATATCGGGCGAGCTCACAAAGCCAATGAATTTATCGAGGACGACGAGTTGTCCGCCTGCGTTAAGATGATCGAGGCGCTGGGGGATCGCCTCATCCAATAACCAGAGAAAATCGGATCGACATGCGGTCGATCAGCCCCACTTCGACATATCCTGCGGCTGCAAAGGCGGCAGAATACCAAGAGCAAGCGCGAGAGAATCCATGGCTTTTCTATTCAATTCCGATGCGGAACGGGCGAAGATCTTCGCAGCCGCCTTTGCGCGTGAACTGCCCTCCCTCCCCTTCATCGCCGATGCCGCCAGCGTCGACCCGGAAACGGTCAAATATCTGATCACCTGGACGGCGCCGGCCGATCTCGCCCGCTATCGCAACCTCGAAATCCTGTTCTCGATCGGCGCAGGTGTCGACCAATTCCCGCTTGCCACGCTGCCTGAGACAGTGAGGCTCGTCCGCATGGTGGAGGACGGCATTGCCAGAATGATGCAGGAATATGTGACGCTCGGCGTGCTCGCGCTGCATCGCGACCTGCCAGGTTATATCGAGCAGCAACGGACAGAGAAATGGACCGTTCGGCCGGTCCGCCAGGCACCCGATCGTCGCGTCGGCGTGCTCGGCCTCGGCAATCTCGGCCTTGCCGTCCTCGATCGCTTGCGCCCATTTGGCTTTCCGCTTTCCGGATGGAGCCGCTCGCCGCGTATTGTCGAGGGCGTTACCTGCCATAACGGCATAGACCAGCTGCCGGAATTTCTGGCGGCGGTCGATATTCTCGTCTGCCTCCTGCCATTGACGTCGGAAACACGCAGCATCCTGAATGCCGATCTGTTCAGGGCCTTGCCGCAAGGCGCTGGCCTCGTGCATGCCGGCCGCGGCCAGCAACTCGACGCGACAGCGCTTATCGATGCGCTCGACAGTGGCCATCTCAGCGGTGCGGTGCTGGATGTCACCGACCCGGAACCGCTGCCGGCCGAACATGCACTCTGGCGCCACCCCAGGATCATCCTGACACCTCATATTGCCAGCGCCACCCAGCCGGAAACGGCGGCACAGACAGTCATCACCAATATTCGCCGCCACGAGGCCGGACTTGACCCGATCGGTCTCGTCGACCGCAGCCGCGGCTACTGATCATCATCGCGAAAGGAATCCCATGTCCCTGCTGAAAACCATCGATCCCACGCCGTCCTTCGAGCCCAAGCAGTCCAAGGCCCTGCCGGAGCGGCTGATTTCGGGAGATCCATCCTTCAAGACCTGGGCCCAGGACAGCGCCCGCGACGGGATGATCAATACGGGCGTCTGGGAAGCGACCCCGGGCGAGAACCATTCTATCAAAGGTGAGACCTTCGAATTCTGCCATATCCTTCAGGGCGTCATCGAATTGACCGAGGAAGGCTGCGCACCGGTAACCTATCGCGCAGGCGACAGCTTCGTCATGAAGCCGGGCTACAAGGGCGTATGGCGGACGATAGAGACTGTTCGCAAGATCTACGTAACGGTGAGCTGATGACGAGCCTCGCGGACCTTCCGGTCTTCGAGGCGCCGAATCTTGCACTGAAACGCCAAGGGCAAACGGGATATTCCATCGCGACATTGCAAGGACTCGATGGAAACTGCCAGGACGCAGCCGATAGACTTGAGTGACCCTGCGGCAAGGAACAGCCATGACCCTCAGTTTCGACCCAGATTCGCTCGAACTTCCAAGCGGACACTTCATCGATGGCCGCTATGTGGAGGCACGCGGCGAAATGGCCATGCGTCGCCCTTCGGACGGAGCGGTCTTTGCCGATTGTCCTATCGCCGGAAAGGATATCGTTGACCAGGCCGTCGCAGCGGCAAGCAAGGCGCTGAAGACGAGCGGCTGGGCGACCCTTCGGCCGCGCGAGCGGACCAAGGCCCTGGTGCGGTGGGCCGACCTCATGGAAGAGGAATTGGTGAAACTCGCGCGCCTGGAGGCGGTGTCCTCGACCCGCCCGATCGGCCAACTCATCGCCGGCGACGTCGCGATCACCGCCGAGCAGATCCGCTTCTTTGCCGAATTCGCCGACAAAGAGGGCAGCGATCTGGTGCCGACCGACGGCAACAGCCTCGGCATGATCATGACCGAACCCTATGGCGTCGTCGGCGCGATCACACCCTGGAACTTCCCGATTTCCATGGCGGGCTGGAAGATCGGTCCTGCTCTGGCAGCCGGCAACGCCATCGTGCTCAAACCTTCCGAGATGACGCCATTCTCGACGCTTTATATGGCGGAGCTGTCGGTGCGCGCCGGCATTCCCGCCGGCCTGATCAACATCGTCCTCGGCGACGGCCCGACGACGGGTGCCGCGATCACCGGCCATCCCGGCATCGGCAAGATCAGCTTCACCGGCTCCACCGGCGCCGGGTCGGCGATCATGGAGAATATCGCCCGCACCGGCGTAAAGCCGATGACGCTGGAATTGGGTGGCAAGAGCCCGCAGGTCGTCTTCGCCGATGCCGATCTCGATCTGGCCGCCGAGGCGATTGCTCGCAACATTCTCTCCAATGCCGGGCAAGCCTGCGTCGCGGGCTCGCGCCTAATTGCTGAGCGCTCGATTGCCGAGCCTCTGGCGAAAGCGATCCTGACACATATGCGCAATATCAAGCCCGGCCCAACCTGGGACGAGAGCAGCCAATATTCGCCGATCATTTCGGAGCGCCAGATCGGGCGGATCGACAGTCTTGTGCAGGCTGCCATCGACGCCGGAGCGGAGTGCCTGACCGGCGGCTCGCGGCTGGACCATCAGGGCTATTTCTATGCCCCGACGCTGCTTGCCGGCGTCGACCAGACTTCGCCCGCCGTCACTGAGGAGATTTTCGGGCCAGTCCTGACATTGCAGACCTTCGAGACAGAAGAGGAAGCGCTTTTGCTTGCCGATCATCCGACCTATGGGCTTGCGGCAGGGCTGTTCACGCGCGATCTTTCTCGCGCCGTTCGCGTCACACGCCAGCTCCAGGCGGGAACCATCTGGGTCAACCGCTACGGCCGTTCGCGCGATCATATTCTGCCGACCGGCGGCTATAAGAACTCCGGCATCGGCAAGGACCTCGGCCGCGACGCCTATCTCGCCAATCGTCGCAGCAAGTCCGTGCTGATCAACATTTGAGGACCTGACATGAAGACCTATAAAATTGCGCTCATCCCCGGAGACGGCATTGGCACGGACGTCATAGCCGCCGCATGGCAAGTCTTGGAGAAAGTAGCGGCCAAGGCGGGCTTCGGGCTTCAGCCAACCAGCTTCCCATGGTCCTGCGCCTATTACAAGGAAACCGGCGTGATGATGCCGGCCGATGGCATTGCGACGTTGCGCGGTTTCGACGCCATCCTGCTCGGCGCCGTCGGCTGGCCAGCCGAAGTCCCCGATTCCGTCTCCCTGCACGGCCTGCTGCTGCCGATCCGCAAGGCCTTCGAGCAATATGCCAATATCCGGCCACATCGTCTGTTGCCGGGCGTAGAAGGACCGCTGAAGGCCCGCGATTTCGACATCGTCTGCATTCGCGAGAACACCGAGGGCGAATATTCCGGCGCCGGCGGGCGCGTGCATCAGGGAACGGCCAACGAAGTCGCCGTCGAGACCTCGATCTTCACCAGGGTGGGCGTCGAGCGCATCCTGCGTTTCGGTTTCGAGCAGGCCCGCGCGCGGCGCGGAAAGCTCGCTTCCGTCACCAAGTCGAATGCGCAGAAATATTCCATGGTGTTCTGGGACGAGATGACCGCGCGGCTGGCTGCCGAATATCCCGATGTCAGCGTCACGAACTACCATATCGACGCCATGGCGGCGCGCATGGTGATGGCGCCGGAAAGCCTCGACGTCATCGTCGCCTCCAATCTGTTCGGCGATATCCTGACCGACCTTGGCGCCGCGATCCAGGGCGGCCTCGGCTTCGCGGCTTCCGCCAACCTCAACCCTGACCGCAGCGCGCCGTCGATGTTCGAGCCGGTGCACGGCTCCGCCCCCGATATCGCTCATCTCGGCATCGCCAATCCGATCGCCGCGATCTGGTCGGCCGCGATGATGCTCGATCATCTCGGTGAAAAGGCAGCCTCGGCCGAGATCATGCATGCCATCTCCGCTGTGACAGAGGCCGGTATCGGCACGGTTCCCGGCAAGGACAAGACCGACGCAATCACCTATGCTGTGCTGAACGCACTCGCCTGAACGACAAGGAAGCGACACTAATGGACCTCAAGGACAAGAGCCTGTTTCGCCAGCAAGGCCTGATCGATGGAAGCTGGCGCGACGCCGCCTCCGGCAAGACTGTCGACGTTATCGATCCTGCCTCGCAGGCCGTGATGGGCACCGTTCCCGATATGGACGGAGCTGAAACCCGCGCCGCCATCGACGCCGCCAATGCCGCCTTCCCGGCCTGGCGCGAAAAGACCCATGCCGAGCGCGCCTTGCTGCTCGAAGCCTGGTTCGATCTGATGATCGAGAATTGCGACGATCTCGGCTTGATCCTGACGACCGAGCAGGGCAAGCCGCTCGCCGAAGCATGTGGCGAAATTCGCTACGGCGCTTCCTTCGTCAAGTGGTTCGCCGAGGAAGCACGCCGCATCAACGGCACGACTATCCCCTCGCCGACCCGCGACCGGCGCATCGTCGTCCTCAAGCAACCGGTCGGCGTCTGCGGCATCATCACGCCCTGGAACTTCCCGAATGCGATGATCACCCGCAAGGTGGCGCCGGCACTGGCCGCCGGCTGTACCGTTGTCATCAAGCCCTCCGACTTCACGCCCTATTCGGCGCTGGCGCTTGGCGTTCTGGCCGAACGCGCCGGCATTCCGGCCGGCGTCATCAACATCGTCACCGGCATGCCTACCGAAATCGGCAACGAGTTGATGCACAACGAAACGGTGCGCAAGATCTCGTTCACCGGCTCGACCCGCGTCGGCGCGCTCCTCATGCGCGGCGCGGCCGATAGCATCAAGCGGCTGAGCCTCGAACTCGGCGGCAACGCACCCTTTATCGTTTTCGATGATGCGGATCTCGATCTCGCCGTCGAAGGCGCCATTGCCTCCAAATTCCGCAATGGCGGCCAGACCTGCGTCTGCTCCAACCGCATCCTGGTGCAGGACGGCGTCTATGACGCCTTTGCCGACAAGCTTGCGGCTCGCGTTTCAGCCATGAAGGTCGGCCCGGGCACGCAGGCTGGCGTCGATATCGGTCCGATGATCAACGCGGCCGCCATCGACAAGATTGAGCGCCACGTCAGCGACGCCGTCGAAAAGGGCGCGACGATCATCGCCAAGGCTTCAAACCTGCCGGAAGGCCGTCAATATGCCGCCCCGGTCGTGCTCTCGGGCGCAACCACCGACATGCTGCTTGCCAGCGAAGAGACCTTCGGACCGGTCGCACCGCTCTTCCGCTTCAAGACCGACGACGAGGCGATTGCGATCGCCAACGGCACGCCGTTCGGATTGGCCGCCTATTTTTACACCGAAAGCCTCAAGCGCTCCTGGGCGGTCGGCGAAGCACTGGAATTCGGCATGGTTGGCCTCAACACCGGCGCCATTTCCACCGAAGTCGCCCCGTTCGGTGGCGTTAAGCAATCCGGACTTGGACGCGAAGGCTCGCAATACGGCATCGAGGAATATCTCGAGATGAAGACCTTCCACATTGGCGGGCTTGCCTGACATATCAGCAAAAAAGGGCGGCGGCGGAAGCCGCGCCCTAAACTGACTTGCAGAACGGACATCGTAGCAACTTCTTTGCCAGCAGAAGTTCACGCCTTCATAAGAAGACCCGAAGCTAAGGCTTGGAAGGTCTCGACAGCCCTAGGCAGTACATGCTGCGGATCATCGCTGGCAGCGACCCAGAGAGCGGCATTGAGCGCAGCGCCACTGAGAAGCCGGGCGGCGGCCTCAGCGTCAACCGGCTTGAGGGTCTCCTGAGCGATAAGACGCTCCACTGTCTGCTTGGTTGCTTGAAGACAGCTGCTTTGACTGGGCCATTTTGACGGATCCCCCAACACGGCAGGTCCGTCGAGCAGAACAATGCGTTGGACCTCCGGAACAAGCGCCATCTCGATATAGGCCGCCCCTTCGGCAAGCAGCCCCTTCCAATCATCGCCCGCGAGAACGCCGATCTCTTGGGCGCGCGACGCCATTTCCGAGTCGATCTGATCGACAACCGCCGCCAGAAGCCCGCGCTTGTCACCGAAATTATGGTAGAGCGCGCCCCGTGTCAGACCGACTTCGGCGGTCAACTCGTCCATCGAGGCGGCCGAATATCCTTTTTCGGCGAAGGCCTTTCGTGCGGCCGCGATCAGTTTGGCACGGTTCTCCTCCATCGTCTCAACACGTCGTTTGGCCATCTTGCCCTCAATTTCATATACGCCGCGTATATCAATTTGACATACGAGCCGTATATGGTTATTTCACATACGCACCGTATATCAGATGATGCAGCAGCCTGTGAAGCTCACAGTTCTCGCTGCGCTTGTCTGTCGGCCGTCAACGTCGATGAAGAAAGATCAGGAATGACCAAACGCGAAGCAATCTTCCCCGCCAACCAGCATGCCCTTTACGAGGAACATGGGTATTCCGCCGCTATTCGGTCCGGTGATCTTCTGTTCGTGTCGGGGCAAGTCGGCAGTCGTTCCGATGGGACGCCCGAACCCGATTTCGAACACCAGGTCCGGTTGGCCTTCGAAAACCTCAAAGCAACGCTGGATGCGGCGGGCTGCACGCTTGATGATATCGTTGATGTAACGACATTTCACACCGATCCAGAAAACCAGTTTCCGACAATCATGGCCGTGAAACAGACGGTTTTCAGTGAGCCTCCTTATCCGAACTGGACCGCGATCGGCGTAAACTGGCTCGCCGGCTTCGACTTCGAAATCAAGATCATTGCCCGCATCCCAGCAAAGGCGTGATTCTGAAAATCCCCGGCTATTGGAATCGGTCGAGCGTCTTGTAATAGGCGCCGACCAGCGGCAGGAACCAGGGCTTGCCGAAATGGCCCGGGACGGCAGGCCAGGCGAGATCCTTGAGCGGATTGCGATCCGTCTTGCCCAGGATGGCATCGGCTATCATCATGCCCATATGCGTTGCCATCTGCGCGCCGTGGCCGGAGTAGCCCATCGCGTACCACAACCCATCGACATGACCGGCGCGTGGGAAACGGTCCTTGGTCATGTCGACCAGACCGCCCCAGCAATAATCGATCTCGACTTTGGCCAGATGCGGAAAGATCTCGGCAAGGCCGGCTCGCAGGATTTCGCCACTCTTGCCGTCAGAGCGCTGATCCGACGTCGCGGAAAAGCGTGCCCGGCCGCCGAATATCAGACGATTGTCCGGCGCAAGCCGGAAATAATTGCCGATATTGAGCGAGGTGACGCAGGTGCGGTTGCCGGGCATGGTGGCGGCGACCTCAGCCTCGGTCAGTGGACGCGTGGCGATGATGAAGCTGCCAACGGAGATGATACGTCGGCGGAAATAGCTGAAAACGCTGGGAGTATAGGCGCCCGTCGCCAGGAAGACGTTATCGGCCGAAACCTTGCCGCGGGCGGTCGTCAATTCATGCCGGCCGCCATTGACCTTCCTGTCGGTCACAGCGGCGTTCTCGAAGATCGTGGCCCCATGACGAACCGCAGCCTCGGCAAGGCCGACCACATAGCGCCCCATATGCATCATGGCACTCTTCTTGGAGAGCATCGCCCCGTGAAACGCGGTAGATCCGACTTCCCTTTTAAGATCATCAGCCGTCAGCAGCGCGGTATCCGGATCAATTTCGCGATTGACCGCTTCGAAATTCTTGGCGATCCCCTCGAAATGCGCCGGCTTGGATGCGAGCTTCAGCTTTCCAGCACGGCGGAAATTGCAGTCGATCGCCTCCTCGGTAACGATCCGCTCGACCGTATCGACGGCATCGTCAAAGGCGCGATAAAGCGCCTTCGCGCGCTCGACTCCGAGCTCGGCCTTGGCGGAGATGAAGCTGTGGGCGAGGCCGTTGTTGAGATGGCCGCCATTGCGGCCGGACGCGCCGGAACCGACCGTGCCTGCCTCCAGCACGACCACCTTCGCGCCAGCCTTGGCGAGCTGGAGTGCTGCCCCCAACCCGGTAAAGCCGCCGCCGATCACCGCGACGTCGTAGTGACCTTCAAGCGGCGCCGTGCTCTGCTTCTCGAAGCGCGGGGCGGTGTCGTGCCAGTAGGACTTGAATTGCATGACGGCCTCCTCGTCAGAGCCCGACAACGCCGGGCAGGCCGGAGATATCCTTGATCTCGGTATATTCATAGTAGGGGTTGGCGGGCTCGTGACCGCGGTTGACCCAGACCTTGTGCTTGATGCCGAGATCGTAGGCCGACATCAGGTCGTAGCGGAAGGACGAGGAGCAATGCATCACGTCTTCCGGATTGCAGCCCAGCATGTCGAACATATATTCGAACGCCTTGAAGCGCGGCTTGTAGGCATTAGCCTGCTGCGCGGTAAAGACGGCATGGAACGGTGCGCCGAGCTTTTCGACATTGTGCATGATCTGCTCGTTCATCGCGTTCGAGAGGATCACCAGCGGAATTTCCTTGGCGACCTTGGCAAGTCCGGCCGGAACGTCGGCATGCGGTCCCCAGCTCGGCACTGTCTCATAGATGGAGCGGGCATCCTCGTCGCGGAAGGTGACGCCATTCTTGCGGCAGGTGCGTTCGACGGCGTTGTGAAGCACTTCATTATAGGGTTTCCAGTCTCCGAGAATCTCGTCGAGCCGGTAGGCAGCGAAATTCTTGATGAACTGGGCCATGCGTGGCTGGTCGAGCTGTTCGCCGTAAATCTTCTGGGCGGCCTCGGCCATCTGGAAATTCGTCAGAGTGCCGTAGCAATCGAAGGTGATGTATTTCGGCCGGAACGTCGTCATGTCTTGGATCCTTGCAGGGTGCCGCGCAGGCGCTTGATGATATGAAGACATCATAGGCAGCCTTTCTCCATCGGTTCACCGCATTTGCGCCGCCGCGAAGCAGAATGTTTTGTATCCGCGCTCCGCTTTGGCAGAGAGTTGCGCACCTGACCCTCCGGTATTGCCGATAACCGGGCAATAAGAGGCTCAAAAGCACCCCATCGGCTTAAATGACCAGCATAAGATGCGGCGGGCATGCCGGCGAACGGTGAAAGATATTGCCGGAATGCTTTCGTCGGGACGATCTTCTTCCATTGCGGGTCTATCAAAAAGGAAAGCAACGAACGGGAGACACAGCCTGTGCAGGCAACCGCGATCGACCTTCGCCCCCTCGACCACTCTCACCTTCAATCGGCGCTGGCACTGTCACGCCAAGCCGGCTGGCCGCACCGTTTGGAGGAATGGCAGATGCTGCTGGAGCTCAGCAACGGCCTCGTGGCTATCGAGAACGAAAAAGTCGTCGGGACGATCTTCGCCACCCCCTATGGCGACGAGATTGCGACGATCAACATGGTGATCGTCGATGAATCGATGCGTGGACGCGGCATTGGCCGGCGCATCATGCAGGCGGCTCTCGATATCGTCGGCGAGCGCGAATGCCGGCTGGTGGCGACCGCCGACGGTCTGCCGCTTTACGAGAGCCTCGGCTTCCGGAAGACAGGCACAATCGTCCAGCACCAGGGAATGCTTGCCGCCTGCACCGCACCGGAGACGGTCGAATGGGCGACTGGGGCCGATCTCGATGAGGTCGTAGCTCTCGATCGCGTCGCCTATCCTGCGGATCGCAGTGGGCTCATCCAGAGCTTATTTCGGGCGGGCCGACTGGCAGTTCTGCGCGAATCGGGAGTGATTCACGGTTATGCTGCCTGGCGGCCTTTCGGTCGCGGCGAGCTCTGCGGTCCGGTGATCGCGGAGACTGCCCAGGCTGCGGAAGACCTCCTCCGCTTCCTGTTCGCGGCCCGGCCCGGTGTCTTCATGCGCGTCGATACCGGGGTCGAAACCGGCCTTGCTTCGTTCCTGACTGAGCACGGCCTTACCCATGTCGGCGGCGGCATTTCGATGCGCCGGACACCCTCGTCCGCTTCATCACCCGTTCCAAGCGTTCACACATTTGCCCTGGCCAGCCAGGCTTTAGGCTGAAGAGAGATATCATGCTGAGCAATTCCCTCGTCGAACTCGACCGCGCCCACCTCGTTCACCCGGTCGCCTCCTATCGCGGCCATGAGCAGGCCGGCGTCCGCGTGCTGAAATCCGCCAAAGGCGCAACCGTCACCGATGCGTCGGGCCACCAGATGCTCGACGGCTTTGCCGGTCTCTGGTGCGTCAATGCCGGATATGGCCATGAAAGCATCGTCGAAGCCGCAGCCCGCCAGATGCGCGAACTGCCCTATGCCACCGGCTATTTCAGCCTTGGCTCCGAACCGGCCATCCGGCTTGCGGCCGAACTTGCCGAGCGGACGCCCGGCGATCTCAACCACGTCTACTTCACGCTTGGCGGCTCCGACGCTGTCGACAGCACGGTCCGCTTCATCCGCTACTACTATCACTCGCTGGGCAAGCCGACGAAGGACCAGTTCATCTCACTCGAACAGGGGTACCACGGCTCGTCCACCGTCGGCGCGGGCCTGACGGCGCTTCCCGTCTTCCACGCCGGCTTCGGCATGCCGCTCGACTGGCAGCATAAGATTCCGACGCACTACGCCTATCGCAACCCTGTTGGCACCGATCCGCAGGCGATCATCGCCGCTTCGGTCAAGGCGCTGCGCGCCAAGGTCGAGGAAATCGGCGTCGAGCGCGTGGCCGCTTTCTATGTGGAGCCGATCCAGGGCTCAGGGGGCGTGCTGGTTCCGCCGGCCGGCTGGATGAAGGCGATGCGCGATGTCTGTACCGAACTCGATATTCTGTTCGTCGCCGACGAAGTCATCACCGGTTTCGGGCGCACCGGCCCGCTGTTCGCCTGCTCGGACGAAGGTATCGTCCCCGACCTGATGACGACCGCCAAGGGCCTGACCTCCGGCTACGTGCCGATGGGCGCTGTCTTCCTGTCGGAGAAGGTCTACCAGACAATCGCCGACGGTGCCGGCGCGGCCGCAATCGGCCACGGCTACACCTATTCCGCCCATCCTGTCAGTGCCGCGGTCGGCCTCGAGGTGCTGCGCCTTTATGAGAACGGCCTCTTGGAAAACGGTGTCAAGGCGGGTGCGCGGCTGATGGCCGGCCTTCAATCGCTCTCCTCGCATCCGCTGGTCGGTGACGTGCGCGGGCGCGGCATGCTTGCCGCGATCGAACTGGTGGTCGACAAGGAGCGCAAGACGCCCCTGCCCGCAGCGGCCGACCCCTCGCGACGGATCTTCGATCGCGCCTGGAACAATGGGCTCGTGATCCGCGCCTTCGGCAATGGTGTTCTCGGCTATGCGCCGCCGCTCTGCTGCACAGAGGCCGAGATCGACGCAATCGTTGAGCGCACCGCCAAGACGCTCGACCAGACGCTCGAAGATCCTGATGTTCGCGCGGCCCTCGTCTGAGCGCACGCGGAACATTTCGCCATCGGCCAGCACGCTTCGCATCGGCCGATGGGTGGGATGAGCGAAATACCGCTTTGCCGCCATATTCGCAATTTTGTGCCGCCACAGCTCTCCCATTCAGAGAATCCGGCGAGCCTTAACTGCGAAACTGAAATGGCTGAAGGTACCCAAAGCCCGAAAAGCCTAGGTTTTCGGGAGATACAAGAAAATCCTCGGCAGTATGGGAACAGCATATTCTTCTGCATTCAGCCGAGGCGACCAGAATTGGTCGCATTCCATCGAGGACAGACACTTGGTTAAGAGCTTAGCGGATTTCAAATATTTCACCTTCGACGTCGTCGGGACGCTGATCGACTTTGAAGGCGGCATCAAAGACTGCCTCGCCGCAATCGCAGCGGAAAAGGGCGTCTCCGTGGACGGAGAAGAAGCGCTCGCACTTTATCGCGCTGAACGCTACTCCGGCGACGCCGGACTGTTTCCCGACGATCTGCTTCGCGTCTATCTTGCTATCGCGCCGAAGCTCGGCCTGCCGGCAGAGCAGAAATATGGCGAACGCCTGCGCGATTCCTGCCGGGATTGGAAAGGCTTTCCCGATAGCGCCGAAGCCCTCAAGCGTCTATCGAAGCGCTATAAGCTGATCGCCATGACGAACGCACGCCGCTGGGCCTTCGAACATTTCTCCAGGGAACTCGGCAACCCGTTTTATGCCGCATTCACCGCTGACGATACCGGCACGGAAAAGCCCGATCCGGCCTTCTTCGAACAGGTCTTTGCCTTTGTCGGCAAGGAAGGCGCTTCGAAGGACGACATCCTGCATGTCGCCCAGAGCCAGTATCACGATATCGGCATCTCGCGGCAACTCGGCATGACCAATTGCTGGATCCAGCGGCGCCACGCCCAGAACGGCTATGGCGGCACGATCGAGCCGAAGGAGTTCACCAAGCCCGACTACCATTTCACCTCCATGGCAGGGCTTGCGGATGCAGTGGAGGCAGTGAAGGCCGCCTGACGCAGTGATACCCGGAATTGATCCCGCAGGAAAAGACGGGACGCCAAATCGACCTTAACAACAAGGGGAACGCAATGAACGACAAGATCACGAATTGGACCAGCGCAGACGATGCCATGGTCGAGAATGCCATTCGCCGTGGCGCGACCCGCCGCGATCTCCTGCAAATGCTGCTCGCCGGCGGTGTCGCAGCCGTTGCAGGCGGCGCGATCTTCGGACGTGCCTCGTCAGCTTTTGCGGCCACCCCGGTCTCCGGCGGCGCGCTGAAGGCGGCCGGTTGGTCGTCGTCGACCGCCGACACGCTCGATCCGGCCAAGGCGTCGCTGTCGACGGACTACGTCCGCTGCTGTGCCTTCTACAATCGCCTCTCCTTCCTCGACACGGCCGGCGTCACACAAATGGAACTCGCCGAAAGCATCGAAAGCACCGATGCCAAGGTCTGGACTGTGAAACTGCGCAAGGGCGTGACCTTCCATAACGGAAAGAGCCTTTCCTCGGCCGACGTCGTCTATTCGCTGAACCGCCATCTCGACCCGGCCGTCGGCTCGAAGGTCAATGCGATCGCCAAGCAGATGACCGGCATCAAGGCTGTCGATCCGCTGACCGTGGAGATCACCCTTGCCAATCCGAACGCCGACCTCCCGACGATCCTGGCCATGCATCATTTCATGATCCTTGCCGACGGCACGACGGATTTCAGCAAAGCCAACGGCACGGGCGCCTTCGTCTGCGAAGTCTTCGAACCAGGCGTTCGCTCTCTCGCCACCAAGAACAAGAACTACTGGAAGCAGGGTGGCCCTCACCTCGACTCCTTCGAGTTCTTCGCGATCGCGGACGATTCTGCGCGCGTCAACGCACTGCTATCCGGCGACATCCATCTCGCCGCCGCCGTCAACCCGCGCTCCATGCGACTTCTGGACGGCCAGCCGGGCGTGGCAATGTCGAAGACCACCTCCGGCAACTACACCGACCTCAACATGCGTCTCGACATGAACCCGGGCAGCAGCAAGGACTTCGTGACCGGCGTCAAGTATCTGCTGAACCGCGAGATCATCCAGAAATCGGCATTGCGCGGCCTTGCCGAAATCGGCAACGACCAGCCTGTGCCACCGGCCAGCATCTACCACAATGCCGATCTGAAGCCGAAACCTTTCGATCCGGAAAAGGCCAAGTTCCACTTCCAGAAATCGGGTCTTCTCGGCCAGTCCATTCCGGTGGTGGCGTCGGAAGCGGCAGGCTCTTCCATCGACATGGCAATGGTGCTCCAGCAGGCCGGCGCTGAAATCGGCATGAAGTTCGATGTCCAGCGTGTGCCGTCCGACGGCTACTGGTCGAACTACTGGCTGAAGGCGCCGATGCATTTCGGCAATATCAACCCGCGTCCGACGCCGGACATTCTCTTCTCGCTGCTCTATTCTTCCGACGCTCCCTGGAACGAAAGCCAGTTCAAGTCCGCGAAGTTCGACAGCATGATGCTGGAAGCGCGCGGTTCGCTCGACCAGGCCAAGCGCAAGGCAATCTACGGCGACATGCAGACGATGATCGCTGAAGATGCCGGCACTGCCATCCCGGCCTATATCTCCAACGTCGACGCGATCTCCTCGAAGCTGCACGGCTTGGAAGCCAACCCGCTCGGCGGCATGATGGGCTATGCCTTCGCGGAATATGTCTGGCTTGATGCTTGATCCCTGCCTTCGTACCCGACCGGTGGTGTTTCGGCGCCACTTGTCGGGTACATTGCCGTATGCTCGGCGCATTCGTTCTCGCGAAGGGGATCTGATATGAACCGCCACATTCTTTCTCTCGTGTTCGGCCGTGTGATCGTGGCCCTGATCACGCTTCTCATCGTGTCCTTCACGGTGTTTGCAGCGACCGAAATGCTGCCGGGCGACATCGCTCAGATCCTACTGGGTCAGGCAGCGACGCCCGAGGCGGTCGCGGGCCTGCGCGCCGCGATGCACCTCAACGACCCGGCAATCCTGCGTTTCTTGCGCTGGCTCGCCGGCCTTGCCACCGGGGATCTCGGTATTTCCTATGCCAACAACATGCCGATCGCTGACCTGATCGGTTCCCGGCTCGGAAACTCGCTGAAGCTTGCGGCCGCAACTGCGCTGTTTTCGGTTCCGATCGCGCTCACGCTCGGCATTACCGCGGCCATGCTGCGCGGCTCGCTCTACGACCGCATCGTCACGGTGGTCTCGATCGGCGTCATCTCCGTACCCGAATTCATGGTAGCCACCTCGGCGGTGCTGATTTTCGCCGTCTATCTCAAATGGTTGCCGGCACTTGCCTTCGCCAATGAGATCCACTCCTTCTCGCAGATGCTGCGCGTCTTCGCGATGCCGGTCATCACGCTGAGCTTCGTGATCTCGGCACAGATGATCCGCATGACCCGCGCGGCCGTGATCGAGACGCTGAACACGCCCTATGTGGAAATGGCCCTGCTCAAAGGTGCTTCGCGCCGACGCATGGTGCTGAAGCATGCGCTGCCGAATGCGCTTGGCCCGATCGTCAACGCGGTAGCACTCTCGCTTTCCTACCTGCTCGGCGGCGTGATCATCGTCGAAACCATCTTCAACTATCCAGGCATCGCCAAGCTGATGGTGGATGCCGTCGCCACCCGCGATCTGCCGCTGATCCAGACCTGCGCGATGATCTTCTGTCTGGTCTATCTGCTTCTGATCACCATCGCCGACATCATCGCCATCATGTCCAATCCGAGGTTGCGCTGACCATGGCCCTTACCGCGTTCACTCCCCGCAAGCTCGGCTTCCGCTTCAACATCGTCGGCATGATCGGCCTTGGCGTCATCCTCGCCTGGGCACTGATCGCCATCTTCGCGCCGCTGCTGATCCCCTACCCGATCGGCGATATCGTCGACTTCGACTACTTCGGGCCAATCTCAGCGAAGTTCTGGCTGGGGACCGACTATCTCGGCCGGGACATTTTCTCCCGCATCCTGATGGGCGCACGCTATACCGTCGGCATCTCGCTTGCCGCCGTCTACATCTCCTGTTTCACCGGCGTCGCGCTCGGCATGATCGCGGCGGTGACAGGCGGTTGGTTCGACAGCGCACTCAGTCGCTTTCTCGATGCGCTGAACTCGATTCCCAGCAAGCTGTTCGGCCTCGTGGTTGTGGCCGGCGTCGGCTCATCGATCCCGGTACTGATCATGACGCTTGCCGTCATCTATACGCCGGGTGCCTACCGCTTCTCGCGTGCGCTCGCCGTCAACATCAATACGATGGATTTCATCACGGTCGCCCGCGCTCGCGGCGAAGGCGCGCTTTACCTCATCCGCTCCGAGATCCTGCCCAATATCCTCGGGCCTGTGATGGCGGACCTGGGCTTGCGCTTCGTCTTCATCGTGCTGCTTCTGTCGGGCCTCTCCTTTCTCGGCCTCGGCGTGCAGCCTCCGAACGCGGATTGGGGCGCTCTGGTGCGCGAAAATATCGGCGGCCTGCCCTTTGGCGCACCGGCGGTGATCTTCCCAAGCATTGCGATCGCCAGCCTGACGATCAGCGTCAATCTGCTGATCGACAACCTGCCCCAGAAAATCCGAGACCGGAGCAATTGATGGCCAAGCTCGTTGAAATTCGTGACCTGAAGGTCGAGGCCAAGACCGATTCCGGTCGCCTGGTCGAGATCATCCGTGGCGTCAGCTTCGATATCGAAGAAGGCCAGATCGTTGCCCTGATCGGCGAAAGCGGCTCGGGCAAGACGACGATCGCGCTCACCCTGATGGGTCACGCGCGGCCGGGATGCCGGATCAGCGGCGGCGAGGTCCTGCTCGCCGGCAAGGACATGGCAAGCCTGCCGGAAAAGGCGAGAGCCCGCATTCGCGGTACCGAAGTCGCCTATATCCCGCAGAGTGCCGCTGCCGCCTTCAACCCGGCGCAGACCATCATGGAGCAGGTGATCGAAATCACCCGCATCCACGATCTCATGCCGGCCGAGGAAGCAAAGGCGCGCGCTGTCGAGCTCTTCAAGGCATTGAGCCTGCCGAACCCGGAGACGATCGGTTCGCGCTACCCGCATCAGGTGTCCGGCGGTCAGCTGCAGCGCCTTTCAGCAGCAATGGCGCTGATCGGCGATCCGAAGCTGGTGATTTTCGACGAGCCGACGACGGCGCTCGACGTGACGACGCAGATCGAGGTTCTCCGGGCCTTCAAATCGGTGATGAAGAAGGGCGGCATCGCCGGCGTTTACGTCTCCCACGACCTCGCCGTCGTTGCGCAGGTCGCCGACCGGATCGTCGTGCTGAAGGGCGGAGAGATCCAGGAAATCGGCAAGACCGAGCAGATCCTTTCTGCCCCCGCCCATCCCTATACCCGCCAATTGCTCGGCGCTTTCGAACCCAAGCTCTACGCCTCCCCCGCGCCGACCGATCCACAAAAGACGCCCGCTCTTTTGGAGGTCACGAACATCGTTGCGGGCTACGGGCAGATTCAGCCCGACGGCCTGCCTCTGGCAACGGCGCTCAAATCGGTGAGCCTCAAGCTCGAGGCGGGCCGCAATCTCGGCGTCATCGGCGAGTCCGGCTGTGGAAAATCGACGCTTGCGCGCGCCATTGCGGGGATCCTGCCGCCGGTTTCCGGCGATATCATCTTCGACGGCAAGCAGCTCGCAGCTGACGCCAAGCAGCGCCAGCGCGAAGAACTGCGCAAGCTGCAGATCGTCTTCCAATTCGCCGATACCGCACTCAATCCGGCCAAGTCGATCGGCGATATCCTCGGCCGGCCACTCTCCTTCTATCGCAATATCGGCGGCAAGCAGCGCGAGGCTCGTATCGACCAGCTCCTCGACATGGTTCACCTGCCGAGAGCCATCAAGCACCGGCGTCCGCCGGAACTGTCCGGTGGCCAAAAGCAGCGCATCAACCTTGCCCGCGCACTCGCGGCCGAGCCGAAGCTCATTCTGTGCGACGAAATCACCTCGGCCCTCGACACAGTCGTTGCCGCTGCCATCATCGACCTTCTCAAGGAATTGCAGCGCGAGCTTAGCCTCTCCTATGTCTTCATCAGCCATGACCTTTCGACGGTGCAGGCGATCTGCGACGAGATCATCGTCATGTATGCCGGCGAGAAGATCGAGCAGCTTGCATCCGCCGATCTCGCCGGTGGGGCCAAGCATCCCTATTCCAAGCTGCTCTTCTCCTCCGTGCCGAAGCTTAACACCGGCTGGCTGGACGGGCTGGAGCAAGATCCCGAACTGATGCGGGCTTTCGCGAAACGCTGACAGGCGTTTCGCACATTGCAATCAGGAAAAACGTCAGACTGGAAACAGGCTGGTCAGTGGCATATGCGCCTTGACGATCGGCGATTTCAGCACGACGAAGCTGAAATACTTGTCGATGCCGATCTCCATGTCGATCAGCCGCTCCATTGTCGTCTGGTATTCGGCAATGCCGGCAGTCACGAACTTCACCAGATAGTCGTAGCCGCCGGAGACCAGATGGCATTCCACGACCGAATCCACCTTCTCGACCGCCGCGAGGAAGCGGGCGAAATCGATCTGGCGGTGGTTCTTGAGCGTGACTTCGGTGAAGACGGTCAGCGTCTGCCCGAGCTTGGCGATGTTGATTTGCGCCGAGTAGCCGACGATATAGCCTTCCGATTGCAGCTTCTTCACCCGCATCAGGCAGGGGCTGGGCGAGAGATTGACGAGTTCGGCCAGCTCGACATTGGTGATGCGGCCGTTCTTCTGCAATTCGTAGAGAATCTTGATGTCGATCCGGTCGAGCTTCATCGGCGTGCTCCCCTCTTATCGGCAGCGGCACGCCGCCATACGGAATAATCTTTCGTCATTTTAGGCGGAAAGCCTCGGTTAGCAAGCGGAATCAACCCCGTTTGTGCCTATATAACCTCGTAGAATCCGGATCTTAGCACAAGCATTCGTGATAGACAGGCGCCACCAAAGGAAATGCTGTCTGGCGGCGATCTGCAGCATTTGCGTGGCGAAAGCTCGGCTAGAATACGTGTCTGAAACCCGGAGAAAGCTATGCCCGCGCCCCTTCTGCACATCGAAACCACGCCTGTTATCCCTAATGAGGCGGATGCGGTGGTGATCGGCGGCGGCATCGTCGGCGTCTTTACCGCCTATTATCTTGCGCGGCGCGGCCTGAAGGTCGCCCTTATCGAAAAAGGCCGGATCGGTGCCGAGCAGTCCAGTCGGAACTGGGGATGGTGCCGGCAGCAGAACAGGGATGCCCGCGAACTGCCGATCTCCACCAAGAGCCTGTCTCTTTGGGAGGATTTCGGCAAGGATAGCGGCGAGGATACCGGCTTTCGGCGCTGCGGTCTGCTCTATCTGAGCAATGACGACGCTGAGCTCGCCGGCTGGGCGCGCTGGGGCGAATTTGCCCACGGCGTCGGCGTCACCACCCACATGCTCGACAGCAAAAAGGCGAGCGAATTCGGGGTGGCGACCGGTCGGCAATGGAAGGGCGGGGTCTTTTCGCCAACCGACGGCACCGCCGATCCGTCCCGGGCAGCCCCGGTGGTTGCCCGCGCCATCCTGGCGCTCGGCGGGAGTGTCCATCAGATGTGTGCGGCGCGCGGTCTCGAGGTCGAAGGCGGCCATGTCAGCGGCGTCGTCACCGAGGCCGGCACGATCCGCACTCGAACGGTTGTCATGGCCGGCGGCGCCTGGGCATCGTCCTTTTGCCGGCAGCTCGGCATCCGCTTCCCGCAAGCCGCGATCCGCTCCTCGATCCTCTCCGTCGGCCCCGGTGCCGAAGGCTTGCCGGCGGCACTGCACACCGCCGCAGTCTCCGCCACGCGCCGGAGGGATGGCGGCTATACGCTCGCCATCAGCGGCCGTGCCCGCGTCGATCCGACCCTGCAGCAGCTCCGCTTCGCGCGCCATTTCGTGCCGATGTTCATCAAGCGCCGACGCAGCCTCGCTCCCGGAGGATTGGAAGGTATGAAGGGCGGCCATGAAACCCTGTCGCGCTGGCGGCTCGATCGGCCGACGCCGATGGAGCGCAACCGCATTCTCGACCCCCGCCCGGATCGTGCGCAGATCGATCAGACGCTGGAGCGTGCGCGAGCATTGCTTCCAGCACTTGCCCACACGCCGGTGTCCGCGGCATGGGCCGGCTTCATCGACAGCACACCCGACGGCGTTCCGGCGATCGGTGAGATATCAACCCTACCGGGACTGATTCTGGCGGCAGGCTTCAGCGGCCACGGATTCGGGATCGGTCCCGGAGCTGGCCATCTCGTCGCTGATCTCGTCACGGGCGCAGAGCCGATCGTCGATCCGAAACCCTACTATCCGGACCGGTTGAACGGCTCGGTTTGGGGCAAGGTTGCTGATTTCTGACCCTTCGCCTGCTCGTTGCCAAATTGAACTTGACTGCTTTCCTCATAAAAGCATAGAGGGTCTCAGTTTTCGTCGAGCGATGGCTCGAGCCTGGTGCCGGCTTACGGTCGATCTTCGAACTTAAACCGGCCTCTCGCATTTTGCCGAAGGACAAGCCGCCATGTCCGTTGGGACGCTTCAAGCCACTGTGACCGGAGGCGAGCAATATCGCTTCCGGGTCTTCCGCCGCCTGATCATCCTGGCGCTTCTCGGCGTCGCGCTCTGTATGAGCATAGCGCTCGACATGGCGCTTGGGCCGGCCAACTATACCCTGCAGCAGGTTCTCTCCGCGATCTTCGATCCTGCCAATGCAGCTATTCAATTGCGCGTCGTCATCTGGGATATCCGCATGCCGATCGCGCTGATGGCGGTCGTCGTCGGCGCCTCTCTATCGGTTTCCGGCGCGGAGATGCAGACGATCCTCGCCAATCCGCTGGCAAGCCCGTTCACGCTCGGAATTTCGGCGGCGGCAAGCTTCGGCGCGGCCCTCGCCCTTGTTGGTGGCGTCGCGCTCTATCCCGGCGCGGTCGCCTACATGGTGCCGATCAATGCCTTCATCATGGCGATGGCGGCAGCAATGTTCATCCACTTTGCCTCGACCATGCGCGGCGTCAGCGTCGAGACCATCGTCCTGCTCGGCATCGCCCTGGTCTTCACCTTTAATGCTGCTCTGTCGCTGCTCGAATATCTGGCATCCGAACAGGCGCTTTCGGCAATCGTGTTCTGGACAATGGGTAGCTTCACCAAGGCAACCTGGCCCAAGGTTGCGATCATCGCCGGCATGCTAGTCGTCATCCTGCCGTTGTTCATGCGGGACGCATGGGCACTGACGGCGCTTCGCCTCGGCGACGACAAGGCCGCGAGCATGGGTGTCAACGTGCGGGCGCTGCGCCTGCGGACGATGATGCTCGTCAGCCTGCTCGCCGCCATCCCGGTATCCTTCGTCGGCACGATCGGCTTCGTCGGTCTCGTCGGGCCGCATATGGCGCGCATGATCGTCGGCGAGGACCAGCGCTTCTTCCTGCCCGCATCGGTCGTCTGCGGCGCTCTTCTCCTGTCGGCAACCTCCGTCCTCAGCAAGATCATCATTCCCGGCGCGATCCTGCCGATCGGGGTGATCACCGCGCTGGTGGGCGTTCCCTTCT
Organism: Rhizobium rhizogenes NBRC 13257; assembly: GCF_000696095.1. Classification (GTDB taxonomy): domain Bacteria; phylum Pseudomonadota; class Alphaproteobacteria; order Rhizobiales; family Rhizobiaceae; genus Rhizobium; species Rhizobium rhizogenes. Next base: position 384,554 of record NZ_BAYX01000005.1, read on the forward strand.
TCTTCATCCTGATTTTCGGCAGCAGGAGGCGTTCATGGTAGGTTTGGCACTCGATCAGGTCGGCGCCTCTTACGGCAAGGTAAAAGTGCTGTCCGATGTCACCCTCAGCGACCTCAAGGGCGGCAGCGTCACGGCGATCATCGGCCCGAACGCCGCCGGCAAGTCGACTCTGTTCAAGCGGATCGCCGGCCTGATCAAGGGGCCGGGGCTGGTCGAACTCTCCGATACGGCGCGAGGACCACGCTCGATCTGCTACATGCCGCAGGACACAGGCGCCAATGCGGTCCTCACCGTCTACGAGTCGGTCCTGCTTTCGGCAAAGCAAGGCAGCGGCTGGCGGGTTGCCGACGACGAACTGGCCGAAATCGATGCCATCCTGAAGGCGTTGCATATCGAAAATCTGGCGTTTCGCGGCCTCGGGGAGCTTTCCGGCGGCCAGCGCCAGCTCGTTTCGCTGGCACAAGCGCTTATTCGCCGCCCCGAAATCCTGTTGATGGACGAACCGACATCGGCACTCGACCTTCACCGGCAGATCGAGGTGCTGAGCTTCATTACCGATCTCGCCAAGCGAGACGGCATGATCGTCCTGATCGCGCTCCACGACCTCAACCACGCGCTCCGCTACTGCGAAAACACCATCGTCATCGCGCACGGCAAGATGGCGGCCAGCGGCGCGACACCCGACGTCATCACTACCGGGATGCTGCGCGATATCTACAAGATCGATGCCCGCGTCGAGACATGTTCCCGTGGCAGCCCCATGGTGATCGTCGACGGAGCGATCTGATCGGTCACTTAGAAACATCTGAACGCGGATCTACGAGATTCGTGTCAGGCAGAAAATCCAGCGCCCATGAAGCGTAGCGCTCGGCAGAGCAACGCCGTGACGACCGTCGCATGGTCCTCGTCATCGCCGAGTTCGAACTGAACGGTCGCCTTCTCCCCATAGCTCGCGCCGACCTCGCACGAGATCTCGCGCGCATTGTCGATCATGCGGCGAACCTTGCGAATCCGGTGATATTGATCGCTGAAACTCTCCCTGGCTTGCCAGCGCGCAAGCTCCTGCTCCCAGCGTCCGACCGCCGTATAGAGGCGGATCGGCCGCGTGATGGGACACACCGCCGCCAAAGCTCGCGACAAGCCTGGCCGGTCCCACCAGACCGAGGGACTGAAGCTGACATAGCCGCTGAACATGTCCGGATGCTGGGCCAGCAAATCAAGCACGAAATAACCGGCAAGCGAATGGCCGAGCAGAATGCGACTGTCCGGATCGCTGCCAAGCCATGATTGGATATAAGGCAGCAATTGATTGCCAAGGAAGCGGATATAGGCCGCCTGCCCGCCACAGCCGTCCCCTGCCTTGTCGGGAAATACGCTTGTATCCGCGGGACCGCGTGTAAAGTCCAGGTGGCGGCGGTCGATGTTGTATCCGTTCGTATTGGGATAACCGATCCCGACCACGATCGCAGGAGCGATGCCGGTCACCTTCGGGCGGCGAGAGACGCGGCGTACCGTCTCGGCAACGGTGATAAAATCCGAATTGGCGTCGAGAACATAGATGACCGGAAAGCCCGAAGCTGGCGGCTCGGCCTCCGGCACATAGACGAAGATCTCGTAATCCAGATCCGTTTCCGACGAGCGCAGCGTAAACCGTCCGCAGCCCGGCATGACGAGCGGCTGCTGAGGCGACATGCCCGCAATGTCCCGCGGCATGCTGCTGCGCATTTGAGAGCTCAGTAGCGTCTTCCCTATGGCTTTGTCACGCATGTAGCGCCGCGCCTCCGTCTATATGTATATCGGTCATCGTGATGTGCTCCGCCCGTCAGTCGGTCCAGTAGACCCCTGTAAGCGGTACGGCCATGAAGCCATTCAGCGTCCGCCGCGTCGCCTCGACGTCGAGATCCTCAAACAGCTTCGGCTGGGTCCACTTGGCGATGAGCTCCAGCGCCAGCACATCGAGAGGCGAGTTGAAGATTTGCTGCGACAGGCCGTGCACTGCTCCTGTCGCGACGGCAGGGATGGCGGCAAAGCCCGGGCGGGCGAGAAGCCGTGCCATTGCATCTCGCGTTTCTTCTGCGCTGTAATGTGGACCGATCAGAAGCCCACCACGCTTTTCCATATATTCACCGCCGCTGGCGATATAGATGTCGGGCTTCGAGGCAAGCGCATATTCGAGGCTGATCTGCCCGAACGGCTTGCCGGCGAGGATATCGCCGATATTGCGCGCACCCACAAAGTCGATGAATTTGCCGACATTGCCGGTGCCCGGCGAATTGCAACACGCCTCTTGCGTCGAGGCATGCGTCTCCATGAAGACTAAGGGCCTCTCGGACGGATCCTCTTTGGCGATCCGCTCGGCAATCAGAGCCTTCTGCTGTTTGCGGAAGGCGATAACTCTGTCGGCCTCCGCCTCGTGGCCGATGGCCTTCCCCAAAACTTCGAGGCTTCGGTCTGAATTGGCGAAGGGATCGGCGACGAAATCGATGAAAATAACCGGAATTCCGACTTGGCGGAGCTGTTCAAGCTGCCACTCGGCGGGATGCGAATAGAGAGACAACACCACGAGATCGGGTTTTGCGGCGATGACCTGCTCAGCGACCATGTCCTGGGCGCTGCTCGTCGATTTCGGTAGAGTGTCGATTGCCGGAAACCTCTGCCGATAGGCGGCATAGAGCTCGCGCCCAAAGCGGTCGATATCGTGCGGCCAGGCCGCGATGAGGCTGACCGGATCATCGGTGAGAAATGAAAGCGCCAGGATCGAACGGCCGTCATCCACCAGCACGCGGCTCGCCGGCTTTGCCAGCGTAACCGTCCTGCCCCTGAGATCGCTGAGAATGATGTCGGCGCGAGCGAGCGCCGGCATCATCAAGGCGATCAGGAGCGCTGCGATCACGGCAATCAGCTTAAGTGCGACAGGATGCGTCGTCCGGCGCTTGCCGCATTCGAGAGCATATAGCCGTTTCCGGGTGTCCGTTACGTATCGCATGTCCGATCCCTACGTTCCGCGCCCATCGTCACCATTTGTAGGACACGGTCGCCATGATTGTCCGGCCCGTTCCGAGGAAGCATTGGGTTTCCGATGCGCAGGCCGCGACATATTTCTTGTTGAACAGGTTTGTGGCGTTGACGGCCAAGTCGAGACCCTTGAGCTTGGGATTGCGGGCGCCGAAGTCGTAGTGGATAGCGGCATCGACGAGCGTATAGTCTGGCACCTTCATGGCCTTCGTGTTGGTGGCATCACCATAGGTCGAGCCCATGTAGCGGACGCCTGCTCCAAAACCGAGCCCCGCAAATTGCTCGGAGTCCAAAGTATAGTCGCCCCAGAGGCTTACCATGTGTCTGGGCGCCCCGACCGGTGTCTTCCCAACCGTGCTGGCCACCGTGCTCTCGGTCACTTCGACATCGGCAAAGGTATAGGCGGCGTTCATGCTGAAATTGTCGGTAATCGCGAATTTGGCGCCGAGCTCGACGCCCCGCGAACGAACCTCGCCGGCCTGCGTCTGGCAGGTGGATGAGCTGCAGCCGGTCACCGTCGTGTTCGTGCTTGTGTGCTCCGTGTCAGTCGTCAGGACATTCTGCTGCGTAAGATTGTAGAGAGCGACGGTGAAAAACGCGTCGTAATTTGTCGGCTGATACTTCACGCCGACTTCATATTGCTGACCCGTCGTCGGCTTGAAGGTCTTGCCACCATAGCCAGTGCCCATGTTCGGATCGAAGGACGTGCTGTAACTTGCATAGGGCGCGACGCCATTGTCGAATTGGTAGAGAAGCCCTGCCTTCCAAGTGAAGGCGCTATCCTGCGTGCTGTAACTGGTGGACGAACCCGAAGAGAGGGTCGTCGTCGTGCTGTCGATCGATGACCAGTCGTGACGACCGGCGAGGACGAATGCCCAATTGTCCAGCTTCATCTGATCCTGAACATAAACACCCGTCTGATGGCGCACCTGGTTCTGACGCCCGGTCAAGGCCACATTCGTTGAGCTTTCGTAGGATGGGTGGAGATAGTTGATATAGCTGACCGAGCCGTTGCCGTAGGTCGAGGTGGCATCGACCTGCTGGTAGTCCAGCCCCATCAGCAGCTTGTGTTCGAGCTGACCCGTGTTGAAATCGGCCTCGGCTTGATTGTCCACCTGAAGGGCATTGAACTGCTCGATGTAGTGTGTCGCTCGCCGGCCGAGGCATAGATAGGATACGCCACCGCAGCTTGAGGCGGAGGCCCATCCCGTCACGGAGTAGCCCTTGAAATCGGTACTGCTGTGCATGAACCGCAAATTCTGCCGCACCGTCCAGACGTCGTCCAAATGGTGTTCGAACATAGCCCGCCGTGGCTTGCTTGCGCGAGAAGGAATTGTAGTTCGGATTGCCGCTGAAAAAGCTGCTCGAAAACTGGCCATTCGGGTTTTTCTGCAGGGTCCCGACGGCAGGCAGCCAGTTGGAGATGGCGGCATTCGGGTCACGCGTATAGCTCGCGTTCACCGTCAATGTCGTATCGGCATCCGGTGACCAGGTGACGGAAGGGGCGATCGCGACGCGTTGGCTGTCGGAGTTGTCGACGCCGAGATCATAAAGACGACCGACGCCGGTCAGGCGATAGAGGAGCTGTCCTTCTTCATCGAACGGGCCGGTGAAATCGAAACCGGTCTCGGCACGCCCATTGTTGCCGAAGCGCGTGAATACGTCGTGGCTTGCTTCTGCCTCCGGCTTCTTACTGACAAGATTGACCAAGCCACCGGGATTGCCGGCGCCATAGAGGACGGAGGCCGGGCCGCGTGTGATTTCGATACGATCGATGAAAAACGGATCCACGGAGGGTATGTTGTAGTTGATGCCGGTCGGCAGCTTCAATCCGTTCCAGTAATGGATGTAGTTGGCGTTCGCGCCGAAACCGCCGAAACCTCGGATGTAGATGCTATCAAAGCGTTCGCCCGGCCGCGAACCGGTGGTGATGCCGGGCTCGTAGCGTAGCGCAGAAGAAACGCTGGTGGAGCCCTGCTTCTTGATCTGATCGCTTGTCACGACCGATACCGACTGCGGTGTTTCCACAATGGGCGTATCGGTCTTGGTGCCGGCACGGGCGCGCTTGGCAACCGGTCCCTTGTCCTGCATGCCATTGGAGGTGATCGTGATTTTTTCCAGGGTTGTCGGGGTCTGATCGTCAGCCACCACGATCGCCGTCGTCGCAAGCAGGCTCGCCGTTCCCGCCAATAATCCTGTAAAGGCCTGCCTATAAAGCATTCTTCCCCCTTGATCGCACCGGGTGCTAATTTTTGTGTCGGTGCCTACCGTGATCGAGCGGCTCGTCGACTAAAATATGATGGAATTTCTCATGTTTTGGCGTTATACGCGTTTGCGAGCGGAAGGCCATTGCGAACTTGTTTGAGAAAACGCCATTCTTGTTTGCGCAATTGCACCTCGCCAGCGACACGCGATAGGAATAGTTGCCGAATGAGTTCTCTGGTCAAAGCACACGAATTCTTCGGTCAAATGCAGAGGGAAGATTGCACCTTCCGCCTGCTCAACTCCAATATCGGCGCGGACGACACGGTCTTGCGCGGCACGTTCAGCAAGACGACCGTGAGAAGCGGTCTTACGGTCCATTATTCCGATGTGACCAACCTCTGCGATCTCCATACGGAAGCCGAATCTGCGCCACACCTGGGGGTCAAGCTGTTCTTCCAGGGCGGTGTGAGCGCCAGCATCGGCGACCAGGACATTCCGATGCCGCATCGGGCTGAAAATTCCGACCGCTGGATCCCGTCAGCCACACTGTTCCACCAGCAGGAACGGGAACTCTTCCGCCGCCGCGCGGCCGTTGGGGACCGCGTGCGTAAGCTGACGATCAAGATATTCCCGGAATGGCTGGAGTCGGGCGATGTCTTTGCGGATGCAAGCGCGCAGGGCCTGAAGCGCTTCACCGCGACACGGCTTGCGGCACGATCCTGGAGCCCGAGCGCGTCGCTGGTGGCATTGGCCACGCAGGCGATCAAGCCGTCTGGCTTCGAACCCTATCTGGCGCGCCTATACATGGAGAGCCGCACGCTTGGCATCGTCGCCGAAGCCTTTTCGCTGCTGGCAGGCACGCCCCCGCCCGCACACAGCGCAAGACTGAGCGCCGCCGAGAATAAGCGCCTCCGCCGCGCCGAGGAATTGCTGAACAATAGCCGTGTTGCTCCATCCGTCGAGGAGCTGGCGACCGAAATCGGCGTCAGCGTCAATACGTTGCAGCGACTATTTCATACGGCACACCGCACGACTGTCTTCCACTACATACGGAAGCTGAAACTCGAACAGGCAAGGACAGCGCTTGAGAATGAAGGGGTGACGATTGCCCAAGCCGCTTACCTCGCCGGCTATACCAGCCCGGCGAACTTCGCGACCGCCTTCAAACGGCAACACGGATTTTCGCCCAGGGATGCCCGATCACGTTAGAGTGACACAAGCCACGCACTCGGCCCGGCAGCCTCGACGACCGCAAAATTCGCTCCTATCGTGCGCGCCACAAGTCCGCAGTTGGATAGAGGATCGGATATGGACGACAGAATCTTGGCAGTGCTCGATGAATATCACGAGCTCATCCGGGAAGAGCAGAGCAAGCCGCGCGACATGCCGCCGGGCGGCCGCGATGGCGGCCAGGATCGCCGGATGCGCGCAGTCGGGCCGGAAACCGGCCGTCTGCTCAACATCGTCGCCAAGAGCTTGAAGACGCCGAACATTCTCGAGCTCGGCACTTCCTTCGGCTATTCCGGCATCTGGCTAGCGGAAGCCGCCCGTGCGACCGGCGGCCGGCTGATCACGATGGAATTGCATGACTACAAGTCGGCCTATGCCCGCGACAGGGCGACGAAGGCCGGACTTGCCGACCATATCGACTTCAAGGTCGGTGACGCCGTGCAGATGATCTCCGAGCTGACGATCGGCGTGGATCTCGTGCTGGTCGATCTCTGGAAGGATCTCTACGTGCCCTGCCTGGAGGCTTTCTACCCCAAGCTCAACCCGGGCGCTATCATCATCGCCGACAATATGATCCGCCCCGGAAACGAGGATGTGCAAGCCTATGGCCAAGCCGTCCGCGCCAAGGCGGGAATTACGAGCGTGCTGCTGCCCGTCGGCATGGGGATCGAGGTCAGCCGTTTCGACCCGTGATCCTGGGTTTGACGGGCGGGTCGCGGACGCCCGCTTCCTCACTCCATCAGGCTTCGCCTGGTCAGCAATGACGGCTCCTGCTGGCAAAGCAAACCTCACCCGCCGTCCGGCATCATTCCTTGCCGTCAAGCGTCAGCATGAGATTGGCAAGCAAGGCCGTCCTCGGCGCGACGCTGCTGACGAAGATGTACTCGTCGAACGTATGGGCACCGGCGCCGTCCGCGCCTAACCCGTCAAGCGTGGCGACGCCGAGGGCCGCGGTGAAATTGCCGTCCGAACCGCCGCCGGTGCTGACGCCTTCCAGCGTGATTCCGAGTTCGGCGGCAATCCCCGCTGTATGAGCGAAAAGCCGCTTGCCGCCTTCGGATTGCGGGAATGGCGGCCTGTTGAGACCGCCACTGATTTCGAGCGCGATATCCGGGTCGACCGGCTTCAGGGCCTCGATCCTGCCGAGGATTTCCGTAGCTGTCCCTTCGTCGGGCACACGCACGTCGACCTGCATCTGGCATTCTGCCGGCACGGTGTTGCGTCCGGTTCCGCCGTGAATGGTGCCGACGGTCACCGTGACGCCGCGTGCGGGGTCGTTAAGGGATTCGAGTTCGAGCACCAGCCGTGCGGCCGCGCGGACGGCGCTACGGCCATCCTGCGGACGGGTGCCGGCATGAGAGGCGCGGCCGCGAACGACGATGTCGTACATGGCCACACCCTTGCGCGCGACGACAATCTTGCCGCCATCACGGGCAGGCTCGACCACCAGAGCATAGCCGGCATTGCGACTATAGGCCTCGATCAACGCGCGAGAACTAAGGCTGCCCATCTCCTCATCTGGCATGAACAGCAGATCGACGGGAAGCTTCGGGCCGGGGCCATGGCGGACCGCAATCTTCATTGCCTCCAGCGCCATCAGGGCACCGGACTTCATATCGTAGATGCCCGGTCCATAGAGACGATCGCCCTCCTGTCGCCAGGGCAGCTGGTTCTTGATCGTGCCGGCTGCATGAACCGTATCCAGATGAGCAAGGATGAGCACGCTCTTCTGGTTGCTGCCAGCGGGACGAGGCGAACGCACCGCCAGAATATCGCCGAAGCCCATCGTTCCAGGCGTCCGCTCGGCCACGAGACCGGCTTGCTTGGCTATCGCCTCGACGCGATCGGCCAGCCGGTTCACGGCATCAGCATCCGGCGTATGGGTTTCGATCTCCACCCAGCGCCGCAATTCAGAAAGCAGTGCGGCTTGGTCGATATCATCGGGGGAAATAGCAAGGGTCATGAAAGCCATCCGAACAAAGGGCAAAGGCGGGAGGATATGGTGTCCGGCGGATCAGAATCGCCGGACACGTCTAACCTATTGATACAGAAAGGCAGGCCCCAGTCACCGGCCAAATCCACAATCTGCCCGGTCTAGTGCTGCCAACTCATGTCCATGACGAACATGGCTTCGTTGGGGCTCGGCTGCCACTTGAGCTTCTTGCTGGCGCCATAGACGGCATCGCCCTGGTAGAGCCCGATGCCCGGCACATCCTGCTTCAGGATTTCATAGGCCTTCCGATAGTCCTCCAGCCGCTTGTCGTTGTCGAGCGTCGACCTGGCATCGTCGACGAGACCGTCGAACTGCGGGTTGCTGTATTTCGCCCAACTGCTGCCGGTGCGAAACAGCGGAAAGATGATGCCGTCGGCATCCTGGCAGGCGCAGGACCAACGACCGAAAGCCATGCTGCCGGCGTCCCTGGCATCGCCCTGACGACGTTTCAGGAAGGTCGCCTGATCGAGCGAGGTGATCGTCGTATCGAGACCCACATCATTCAGCATCTGCTGGATGGCTTCCACCATCGAACGATCATAGGAGGGCGAGGTCAGAAACTCGATTTTCGCCCCTTCCGCGCCCGCGTCCTTTATCAAGGCGCGCGCTTTGTCCGGATCGAAGGGGTAGCCTTCGACCCTCTCGGTGTAACCAAAGATCGGTTTGGCGCCGACGACGTTGACCGGGGAGCCGAAGCCCTGCAATAGCGCATCGACCAAGGTCTGCCTATCGATGGCGTAGGCGATCGCCTGGCGCACGCGGACATCCTGCGTCGCGCCAGCCTGGGCGTTGATATAGATATAGCCGACGCGCTCGGTCGGAACCGAGAGCACCTGCACCTCCTCGCCGCTCTTCAGCGCAATCGCCTGATCGGACGGAAGATCGCGAACGAGATCGGCCTTACCGGTCTTCAGGTCGGCGATGCGGGTGGAGACGTCGGGCACGGCGCGGAAGACAACATGTTCGAAGGGCGGCTTTGCGCGCCAGTAATGGTCGTTCGCTTGAAGCTCGGTCTGTACGCCCTTCTGCCACTGCACCAGCCTGTAAGGACCGCTGCCCATCGGCTTCAGATTGAACTCCTGGGCGCCCACCTTCTCGACATAGGCCTTCGGCACGATCGACAGTTTGACGAGTTGGGCAATCAGCGCAGGATAGGGCGACTTCGTCATCATCTTCACCACGGTCGGACTGGTGGCCTCGGCCTTGATGATCTGGTTGAACTGCGACAATTGCGGGCTCTTCAGAGCCGGATCGATGATACGGTTGACGCTATAGGCAACATCGTCGGCAGTCAGCTTGCTGCCATCCTGGAAGGTCACATCATCGCGGATCTGGAATTCGAGGGTCTTGTCGTCGAGATATTTCCAGGACGTCGCGATCTGCGGCACGATCGCGCCGGCTGTATCGCGGGTGATGAGATTGTCGAAGATATTGCGATAGACGCTATAGCTGTCCGTGTCCCATTGAAGATGCGGATCGAGCGTGGCCGCATCATTCGGCAGGTCGATCGTCAGCGTATCCTTGGCCGATTGCGCATAGGCTGCCGACGCCAGAAGGCTCACGGCAAGGGCCGCTGCGGATAAGAACTTGAAATGCATAGTCTACTACCCCCTTTGAAATTCAAAAACGCCGTTGCGCCCCGCCGGACGCTCATTATTTATTGGTGCAATGTCTTCAGGCCGGCTTCGGAAGCGCAATAGGCAGCAAGCTCCGCATGGGTGGCAAACCATACGTCCCTCTTGGCCTGCGCCTGGCGAATGATCTCTTCCAGAATGAAGATACGCGAGCGATGGCCGATGTGATGAGGATGAAGCGTAAGCTGGAAAAGCCCACCCTCCTCATAGGCCACCTCGAGCTCGCGTTGGAAAATATCGAGAACCATCGACGGGCCGCCATAGGGCCGCGCGCCGGTCATGCGGTCCATCGCTACATAGGGAGCGTCATCGCGGATCCACTCCACGGGGATTTCGACGATGCCCGTCGGCTCTCCGTCTTCGAGCAGCTCATAGGGCTCGTCGTCCGCCATCAGCGATGAATCGTAAAGCAGCTTCATCTCGCGGGCGATCTTCAGCGTGTGCGGACTGAAATCCCAGGAAGCAGTTCGCATGCCGACCGGTCGAACACCGGAAATGCGCTCCAGCACATCGGCGGCGCGCAGGGCAAGGTCGCGCTCGCTCGCCTCGTCCAGGCGCGAGTTGAATTCGTGTATCCAACTATGCATGCCAAGTTCATGGCCCGAGGCTACGACAGCGCGCGCTTCATCAGCATTGATCATCGCCGACACCGCCGGCATGAAGACCGAGGCCGGGACGGCGTATTTCTCCAGCAGCTTGAGAATGCGCGGCATGCCCGAACGAGGCCCATACTGCCCCTGGCTCATCCGGCCGATCGAAACACCGCCATTGCGCAATTCAAACGTCTCATGGTCGGCGTCGAAGGACAAGGCGACCGCCATGCGGGCGCCATTCTTCCACTTGGCGGGCCGCAACGACCGCCCGGCGCGCACCTTGTCGACGCGGCTCCGCCAGGTTTCGTCCGGCCAGAGCCAGGGTTCGGCAATCTCCGCCTGCTTTTGCGTCCCGCTCATCGTCACACCCGCCTTGCCGGTTGTCGCTTTTCTCGGCACAACTGTTACAGGCCGATCGCTAGGCCAACAACGGGAAGGTCGTTCACATATATGAACTCGGAAGTGAAGAGCGCCGGACGTGTCCTCGATATTCTTGAATATATGGCGGGGCGGCGGGAAGCCGTTGCCTTGTCGCAGATTGTCCGGGATCTGACCTTGCCGAAAAGCAGCGCGCATGGGTTGCTCCAAACCCTCGCCGCGCGCGGTCATCTCGTACAGGATTCCGCCGGGCGCTACATGCTGATCGAGGCAGGCCGGCATGGTTTCCCCTTCCGTCGCCACGAAGAGCCGCTGGTGGTCAAGGCCATGCCGTTCATGGAGCGCCTGCGGGACGAATCCGGCGAGACCGTGCTGCTCAGCGCCATGAACGCTCATTGCGACATCCGCCGACTGGCAAAAAGCGTGAGCCGCCAACCCATACGCTATGACGTCAACCTGGACGCGGCCATCGTCGCCTATTGCACGGCTATGGGCCGCGTCCTTCTCGCCCACGCGCCGCAGCAGACGTTGGAAGATTATCTCTCCCGCGTTCAGTTCCTGTCCTACACGCCCTATACGATCACCAACGTGCAGGAGATCCGCAATATTCTCATAAAAGTGCGGCAGGATGGATACGCGATCAACGACCAGGAATTCGTCACAGGTTCGACCGGCATTGCCATGCCCGTTTTCGACGCCACCGGCAATGTCGTCGCCGCGCTCAATCTGGGCACGCTGACCAGCCGCTACTTCGAGCGGCACGAGGCGCTTCTATCGATGCTGCGGAAAACGGCCGACGATATCAGTCGCAGCCTTGGATACAGGGCGAAACCTTAAGCGCCGTCGCGTTAGGCCGGATTTGCAGAATAGGCACATTTCTCGCGCCAGGCGACGGGCGTCATGTCGGTGACCCGGCGAAACTCGCGATTGAAATTCGATTTGGTCTGGAAACCGGCTTCAAGCATGATTTCGGTCACTGATTGATCCGTCTCGGCCAGTAGCCGGCAGGCTTCGGCAATCCGGTAGTCGTTGACATATTGCGAGACATTCTTTGCCGTGGTCCGGTTGATGGCCCCCGAGATGCGGCGCGACGGTATCCCGGCCTTGCGGGCCAACCGTTCGAGATTGAGATTGGCGTCGCGGTAAAGCTTCTTCTCCTGCATCAACGCATGAACCCGGTCGACAGTGTCTTTGTCTTCGGCGGCATCCGATATTGGCAGGATTTCCACCATCTCGGCGTCCGTGGAATTCCGGCTGGCGGCGGCTGCCGCGGCGCCGAGAACAAGCAGGCCGACAAGATTGGCGATGCTGACGATCAGACCGACATGCGCGCCATGGGTCCACCCGAAATCAAACAGTACCAGCGCGTCGATCAGGGCCGAGAAACACAAAGCAGTGGCGGCAAAGACAAGTGCGCGATGGGCCGGCCGTGCCGCCTCGAATGACGCCAGACGCAGCGCGTCGGGACCCGGCCGGACAAGCCAGAGCAAGGCCAAGGCATAGGCGATTTGAATGAGGATCATCGCGATATCGATGGCCTCAGGCCGGAGAATGGCCAGCACGGCGATAATGACAGCGGGAAAACTGTAGAATCCCAGGAGGACAGGTCCGCTTCTGGGACTATCCACACCCAGCCTGCGCACGCCGGCATAAACCAGCGGCGGCATAACCGTTGGGAGCACCATCGCCAGATAGCCGACCCACTGCAGGCCGTAGCCCAAGCGCAGTCCGACCAGAACCGATTGCACGGCACAGAGCAATAGCAGGAGGAGAAAGGGCCGGTTCGCAGCAAGCTCGTCGTCCCGCCGCACCACCGCCAGAAACAGCAGAAGCAGCAGGAGAGCAACGACGAACGGTAGCGGCACGAACAGCATAAGACCCTTCCCCGGGGTAAGAATATTTGTCGCCACTATGGCCTGACTCGCAGCTTCCGGCGATCTAGATCGCGTTCTGCAACGTCCTAAATCGCGATCGAGGTCGCACCAGACGTGCCGGCGGCGGAAAATCATGCCGTCAACGTCTGGAGACCCCTAATGAATGCAGAAGCGAATATCGCGAACCGACTTCGATCGCTGTCGATCGAACGCGAAGGAACACCGCCCGCTGATGCAGCCGCGAGCCGTCGATTCCCAATGCGTGGCGTGGCTCTAACCGGCTTGGCCACAGCGCTCGCGGCAGCGGCTTACATATCGCTTCCGCTTGCAGAGAGTTTGTGGAGACATCCGGTAGCGGAAGCCATCTCCCAGCCGACAAACGAAACTGACGCGATAGTGCAAGACAAGCTGCCCGCTCGATTGCCGCAAACGCCGCCACCTCAATCCGTGATCGGCTCCGGCTATGTCGTCGCCGAAAAGATGATTACCTTGCGACCGGAAATCAGCGGCAAGGTCGCCGAACTGCCGCTGGATATCGGCGACCACTTTGCCGCCGGGCAAATTATTGTGCGGCTGGATACGACAACGGACGAGATCGAGTTGAGGATCGCCAGATCCCAAGCCGCAAGTGCGGATGCGGCGGTACACCGGGTCGAGGTCTCGCTGGCGCAGGCGCGCAGGACCCTGGAGCGCACCAAATTGCTTGTCGAGCGCGGTGTCAAGGCGCTGAGCAGCCTTGATGAAGACAGCCTCTCCGTCGTGCAATTGACCAGCGACCTCGATGTGGCGCGGCAGGCAGCGGAAACCGCTCGACTACAGGTAGAGAAACAGGACAGAAACCTGGTGCTCCACCGGATTGTCGCTCCATTCGATGGCGTGATCGTCACCCGGCTGGCCGGCCTTGGTGATATTGTCGCCTCCGGCACGGATGGCGGTGGGCCGCGAGACGGGATCGCAATCCTTCTCGACCCAAACTCGCTCACCATCGACGTCGATATTGCCCAGTCCAATGCAGCACGCATAGAGCCCGGCCAGACGGCTGTCGCGGTTCTCGACGCTTTTCCCGACCGAACGTTCAAAATGCGGGTGCGGACAATCGTGCCGGCAGCGTCGTTGCAGAAGGGCACGGTGACCGCCCGGCTGGAATTCCTGACGCCGCCCGCGCGCGTACTGCCGAACATGGCGGCGAAGGTCACCCTGGATGCTCCGGAACTTCAAGCAAACACAAATGAAAGAGGATTTTGAGATGGACAACAGCACATCTGCGCCAGACGACGGGATTGTGATCGACAATGTGCGCAAGGACTACCGGATCGGCAAGAACGCCGTGACGATCTTTTCGGATCTGACCATGACCATCGGCGCCGGCGATTTCGTCGCGATCGTCGGCCCTTCCGGCTCCGGCAAGTCGACGCTTCTGAACCTCATCGGCGGCATCGACCGCCCCGATGACGGCGACATCAATTTCGGACACGCCCGCATCAGCCGAATGAGCGAAAGCGCGCTCACCAAATGGCGCGGCGCCAATGTCGGCTTCGTGTTCCAGTTTTACAATCTGATGCCGATGCTGACGGCAGAGCAGAATATCGAGCTTCCACTACTGCTGACCAGCCTAACCGCGCGGCAGCGTCGGGAGCGCGTCGAGACGATCCTGTCGCTCGTCGGTCTTACCGACCGGCGCAAGCATCTGCCGTCGGAGCTTTCGGGTGGCCAGCAGCAACGCGTGGGGATTGCCAGGGCGCTGGCGAGCGATCCAAAGCTGTTGCTCTGCGACGAGCCGACAGGCGATCTCGATCGTTCTTCCGCCGAAGAGGTGCTCGCCATGCTGCGCATCCTCAATGCGGAGCTCGGCAAGACCATCGTCATGGTTACGCACGACGATATGGCAGCACGCTCCGCCAAGCGCGTGCTGCGCCTGGACAAGGGCCAGTTCGTCGAACGGGAGGCCGCGTGAGCACCATGAACCGCTTCACTCTCCTTCGCCGCACCATGGCACGCAAACCAACGCGCAGCCTGCTTCTGATCACAAGCATCGCGATCGCCTTCTTCATCTATCTCGTCCTGACCAGCTTCGAACATGGCTTTCTCGGCGGAGCGGTGGATTCGGAGCGGCTGATTGTGACCAACAAGGTCGGCGATACCCTGCCCTTGCCGATCAGCTATTACGACAAGATCCATGTGCTGCCCGATATTGCCGGAGCGACCTACATGGCGCGCAGTCGCGCGACCTACCGGACACCGGCGAATTTCCTGGGCCTGACGGCGGTGGAGCCGTTAAGCTTCGCCACCTTCATCGGTGATCAATACGATATTCCCACGGACGCCCTTGCCCGTTTCGGAGAGGTTCGCAACGGTGCCATTGTCGGCCGCAGCATTGCTTCCCAGGAGGGCTGGATGCTCGGGCAGACGATCACGCTGAACACGTCGAGTTTCGTCAAGACCGATGGCAACTCGGACTTCCAATTCGAGATCGTCGGCATATTGGACGGCAAGAAATCCGCCGACACGCATTTCGTGATGGCGCGATACGACTACATCAATGCGGAGCGCGGCATGGACCGCGACACCGTGACCGGTTTCGGCATTGTGCCGAAGAAGGATGTTCGCACCGATGACGTCATCAAGTCGGTCGACACCCTCTTTGCCAATTCCGCCTACGAGACCCGGACACGCACGGAGGCAGAGTTCATGAAGGCCTTCATCGCGCAATTCGCCGATATCGCAACCATCGTCCGTCTGGTGGTTGGCGTCGCCTTCATCACCATCCAGATGATCGTCGCCAATACCATGTTCTTCGCCATCCGCGAGCGGACGAAGGAAATCGGCGTACTGAAGGTCCTCGGCTTCTCCCGGCTCTTCGCTCTCGGCAATGTTCTGGCAGAGACATCTGCCCTGTTTGCCACGGGACTCGGCCTTGCTCTCGGCCTTGCCTTTACCGCCATCCTGCTGCTGCGAGAACCGCTGCGCACCATCGTGCCGGACCTGACGCTCACGCCTTCGATCATTGCCGAGGCGATCGTCCTCGCCGCCTTGCTGGCGCTGGCAACCGGCGTCGCGCCAGCCTTCAACGCCATGCGCGTGCCGCCCAGTGCCGCTTTGAGAGAAAGATGAGACCATGAGCACGATTGTCCGCCAATCCCTGGCCCTCACCCTATCCAATCTGAAGTCCCTCCGCCGCCGGATATGGATTTCCCTGTCGCTGATATTTTCCGTGGCGATGGTCGTCACGGTTCTGCTCGGCTTTCTGGCGATGTCGAACGGCTTCCAGACATCGCTGCTACAAGCTGGTTCCAAGGACATCGCCATTGCCCTTGGCAAGGGAGCCGGGACGGAACTCGGCAGCCGGATCGAACCCTCCCAGCTTCATTATCTCGATGGTATCACCGGCATCGCTGTCGACGCGGCCGGCGCTTCCGTCTTGTCGCCCGAAATGGTCGTGCCGGTAGAAGTTCCGGAAAAGACCGACGAACTGCTTTCTACGCTGTCGCTACGCGGCATTGGTCCCTTCGGCCTCAGCGTGCGTCCGAATGTCAGGATCACTCGCGGCCGGATGTTCAATCCAGGCGCCAGCGAAATCGTCGTCGGTCGCCGGCTGAGCCTTGATTACAAGGGGCTGGAGATCGGCGAACAGCTGACGTTCGGCACATCGAAATGGACCATCGTCGGTATCTTCGATGCTGGCGGCTCCGTCTTCGAATCCGAGATGCTGGCGGATATCGGCGTGGTGCGGACGCTGTTTAACCGACCAAACCTGATCCAGAGCGTCAGAATCAAACTGACCACACCGGAGGCGCTGCCGGCCCTGCAATTCATGGCTGCCGCTACGCCGCAGATCGGGCTGACGCTGCGATCGGAACAGGATTATTTCGCGGGACTTGCCGAACGGACGTCGAAGCTGATCCTTCTCCTCGGCTGGCCGCTGGCGATCACCATGGCTGCCGGCGCCGTGGTTGGCGCCATGACGACCATGTTCAGTTCCGTGTCGGATCGCAGCACCGAGATCGCCACGGTCCGAGCCATCGGCTTCAGCCGGCGGGCGGCCTTTGCCGGTACATGGATCGAGGCGATGGCTCTGACCTGCCTCGGCTGCCTGGCCGGCGTCGGCTTTTCCTATCTCGTCCTCAACGGCTGGACGGCGTCGACCGTGAGCCCCGACCGCACACAGATCGGATTTCAGCTGGTGCTGTCTCTTCCGCTGGTGATTAAGGCGGTCTGGCTGTCCTTGATTATCGGTGCCATCGGCGGCGCATTGCCGGCGGTGGCCGCCACACGTATCCCGCTCAGACTGGCAATGAACGGGCGAGCGCAGGCCGGCTGACGAGCAAGCAGATTCATGCGGCGATTGCGCGCGTGCAAATTGGGAAAGTACGAGTTCGGAACAGGCTCGTGATGATCTTATCGCCGGGCCGCATAAGCCGCGCCCGGCGATCTGCCTATTCATCGGACAATGACGTCTGCACATGAGCGGTTGTCGAACAACCGGAACATGCGCCTCGTTCACGCCGTCTGACTATGTTCCCCGCCACGGCGCGAAATGCCGCTTAAGGCCTCGGCGGCGAAACCGTTCTTGTGGGCCACGGCTATATCGCCAAGCGAAAGGATACCGACCAGCCGCTTGTTGTGATCCAGCACCGGCAGGCGGCGCACCTGAATATCGCCCATGTTGCGGCAGACGTCGTCGATCTCCTGATCGTCGAAGCAATATTTGACGTCTGACGTCATCACATCGCGGACCTTCGCATCCGGACCCATGCCCATGGCAATGCCACGGATGGCGATGTCGCGATCGGTGATCATGCCGACCAAACGATCATGATCGGCAACCGGCAGAACGCCGGCATCGAGATCCGCCATCGTCTGCGCGGCGCTCAGAATCGTCTCATCAAGGTTGGTGATGCGTACATCGTGCGTCATCGCGTCACGGACTTTCATCGGTTCCTCCATCATCGGACGCCGTGTTCTGGTCGTTGACGGGATCAGCATCGGGCGGCGGCCGCTTCCCTGCTGATCGCAGCGCCCTCTCCCAAGGGCCTGCTACCACAACAGATGAAGGGGCGATCGGTTCCGGCCTTATTGCGGATATTTGCAATCACATCTCGAACTCGTCGTCCTCCCGGCGAGCAGATGACGGCATATCCCGAAACTGAAACGGCCTCCCGATGGGAGGCCGTTTCGCGTTTTCGCAGATTGTCGACGATGCCGTTATTCAGCGGCCTGCAGTGCAGGCGTCTCGAGATCTCCGGTCAATTTCCCGGCCATGGCGGCCGCGAACTTCGTCTGGTCGAGTTCGTTTTCCCAGCGTGCAACAACGATAGTGGCAACAGCGTTGCCGACGAAGTTGGTGAGCGCGCGGCATTCCGACATGAAGCGGTCGATGCCGAGGATCAGCGCCATGCCGGCAATCGGAACCGAAGGCACGACGGCGAGCGTTGCGGCCAGTGTGATGAAGCCGGCGCCCGTGATGCCAGCAGCACCCTTGGAGCTCAACATGGCCACGAGCAGCAAGAGGATTTGATCGCCGAAGGACAGCGACGTATCAGTCGCCTGGGCGATGAAGAGAGCCGCCAGCGTCATGTAGATGTTGGTGCCGTCGAGGTTGAAGGAATAACCCGTCGGAGTGACGAGGCCGACGACGGAACGCTTGCAGCCGGCACGTTCCATCTTGTTCATCAGGCCGGGCAGTGCGGCTTCCGAAGACGAGGTGCCGAGGACCAGCAGCAGCTCTTCCTTGATATAGCGGATCAGCGCCAGGATCGAGAAGCCGTTGTAGCGGGCGACGGCGCCGAGGACGACGAGCACGAAGAAGATGGACGTCAGATAGAAGGTGCCGATCAGGAACGCCAGGTTGGCGATCGTGCCGATACCGTATTTGCCGATGGTGAAGGCCATGGCGCCGAAGGCACCGATCGGTGCGAACTTCATCAGGATCGAGACCATGCGGAAGATCGGGGTGGTCAACGCCTGCAGGAAGTCAACAACCGGGCGACCGCGGTCGCCGACGGCGCCAAGTGCGATGCCGAAGACCACCGAGAAGAACAGCACCTGGAGAATATCGCCCTTGGCGAAGGCGCCGACGATGGTGTCCGGAATGATGTTCATCAGGAAGCCGACAACCGAGGCGTCATGCGCCTGCGCGGCATAGTTACTGACCGCCTTCGTGTCCAGCGTTGCCGGATTGATGTGCATGCCGGCGCCCGGCTGCACGACGTTCGAGACGATGAGACCGACGATCAGCGCCAGCGTCGAGAAGGTCAGGAAGTAGATAAACGCCTTGCCGACGACGCGACCGAATTTCTTCAGGTCCGACATGCCGGCGATACCGGTCGTCACCGTCAGGAAGATAACCGGCGCGATGACCATGCGGACCAGCTTGATGAAAGCGTCGCCGAGCGGCTGCAGCGACGTGCCAAGCTGCGGATAGTAATGGCCGAGCAGGATGCCGGCGGCGATGGCAGTGAGAACCTGCACGTAGAGGTGCCGGTAGAAGGGTAGTTTGACGCGCGTTTCGGCGTCGGCAGCGATGGGAGCAATCATGATGTCCTCCGTTGTGCCCAACCGATCCCTCGGCCCTCCGGGCAAAGACTAAAACTCAACAGCCTCCGACTGTTTCGTATTCAGTAGCAACGAGCGTGCCAAATGGCAGGAAACTGGGCAACGCCTTGATTTAAAGATGGCTTTTCCTGGGCAACTCCATACGAACTTTCGGAAATGTGCGAAAATCCGCACAAGATGATTTGCAGGGCGCGCGAAATCATGCACAATATGCGGATGTTACAGCGACCAACCACGGAACGATTTTCAACGCCGGAACAACTCGGAAGACGTTCCCGTCGTGTCTGGATGGTCTTTGTGGTGTTCTGCGCAGCCGTCATTGCGGCTGCCCTCTACGGCGCAAGCTTCTACGGTCGTATGACCGCGATCGAGGCACTGCAGGGCCAGGGCCACACCGATGCCAATCTGAAGGTCGCGCTGTTGCGCGCGGTGCTCGAACGGCCACGCGCCCTGCCGCTTCTCCTGGCGGAAGATCAGCAGGTGCGCGATGCGCTCGCGAGTGGCAAGGACGACGCCGTCATCACGCTTGACCGCAAACTGGAAACCCTCGTGTCCGGCACCAGTGCCGCGGTGCTTTATGTCACCGGCAAGGACGGCATAGCGATTGCTTCGAGCAACTGGCGCGAGCCGCTGAGCTTCGTCGGAAACGACTATTCCTTCCGTGACTACTTCCGCCGGGCGATGGAGACGGGGACGGCCGAACATTTCGCGCTCGGCACAGTCAGCAATCGCCCCGGCCTCTATATATCCCGTCGCGTCGGCGAAGAGGGTGCGGCGTTGGGCGTCGTGGTCGTCAAGATGGAGTTCGACCAACTCGAAGAAGATTGGCGCGAAGCCGTCCGCCCGGCCTATGTCACCGACGAACATGGCGTCGTGCTGATCACCAGCATTCCCTCCTGGCGGTTCATGACGACGTCGCCGCTGCCGCCCGACAGTCTCGCCGCCATTCGCAAGAGCCTCCAGTTCGGCGGCGCCCCCCTGGCACCCCTGCCGATTTCCCGCCCGGAACCCATTGGCCCAGAGGCTTCGATCGTCCGCGCAGTCCTGCCGGGCAGCAGTGCCGCGGAATATCTGCGGCTGACGATACCGGTCCCCTCAACGCCCTGGAGGCTGGACTATCTCATCCCGACGGATCAGGCGATTGCATCCGCCGTCCGAGAGACGCGCTTCCTGGCGTTGACCGTGCTGGTGCCGATCCTGGCGATCGCCGCCTTTCTGCTAAGGCGCCGTCACGTCTCGGCAATGCAGATCGCGGTCGGAAGAGTGGCGCGCGAAGAGCTGGAACGGCGCGTGCTGGAGCGCACGGAAGATCTGAGCCAAGCGCGAGACCGTCTGGAGGCGGAAATTTCCGATCATCGGACAACGGAAACCAAGCTGCAGATCGTGCAGCAGGAACTCGTGCAGGCCAACCGTCTCGCCATTCTCGGCCAGGTCGCCGCCGGCGTCGCCCACGAGATCAACCAGCCGGTCGCCACCATCCGCGCCTATGCGGACAATGCCCATATTTTCCTGGATCGAAAGCAGATCGCGCCGGTAAAGGAAAACCTGACCTCCATCGCAGCCCTCACCGAGCGGATCGGCACGATCACCGAGGAGCTGAAGGCATTTGCCCGCAAGGGGCGGAGCGCGCCGAAACCGGTGGAACTCAGAAGCGTTATCGAAGGTGCCGTGGTCCTGCTCAGAAGCCGCTTTGCCGGCCGGCTCGACGCTCTGGAGATCGACCTCCCTCCGGCTGGTCTTACCGTCGTCGGCACGCGCATCCGGCTCGAGCAGGTTCTGATCAACCTCTTTCAGAACGCGCTTGAAGCGCTGGAAGGGCGAGACCGGCCCAGGGTCGAGGTCTCTGCCCGGGAAACAGCCGATGGCGTCGAGGTCACGGTCTCCGACAATGGCCCCGGCATTCCCTCAGCGATCCTTGATTCACTGTTCACGCCGTTCAACACCTCGAAAGAACAGGGCCTTGGCCTTGGCCTCGTCATCTCCAAGGACATCGTCACCGACTATGGCGGTCGCATCGAGGTTGAAAGCAGTGGGAGCGGCACCCGTTTCATCATTCATCTGCGCAAGGCAAGTTCATGAACGACGCATCCCCGGTCTTTCTCATCGACGACGACAAGGATCTGTTGAAGGCGACGAAGCAGACGCTTGAACTCGCCGGCTTTTCTGTCTCCGCCTTTTCGGCTGCGGCGGATGCGCTCGGTGCATTGGAAGCGGATTTCCCCGGCGTCGTCGTTTCCGACATCTGCATGCCACAGATGGATGGGCAGCAGCTGTTCGATCACGTCAAGGCGCGGGACGCGGATCTTCCGGTCATCCTGGTCACCGGTCACGGCGATATCCCGATGGCGGTGAAGGCGATCCAGGACGGCGCCTATGACTTCATCGCCAAACCCTTCGCCACCGACCGGCTGGTGCAAAGCGTACGGCGCGCGGCCGAAAAGCGCCGGCTCGTTCTGGAAAACCGTGCGCTGCGCATTGCCGCTGAGCAGGCGCAAGGCGATCTGCCGCTGATCGGCCAGACGGCGGCGATGGAGCGGCTGCGCCACACATTGCGGCAGATCGCCGATACCGACGTCGACGTGCTGGTGACCGGCGAAACCGGCAGCGGCAAGGAAGTGGTCGCAAGCCTGCTGCATCGCTGGAGCCGGCGGGCAAAGGGCAATTTTGTCGCGCTCAATTGCGGCGCCCTGCCGGAAACCGTCATCGAAAGCGAGCTCTTCGGCCACGAGCCCGGCGCTTTCACCGGCGCGCAGAAGAAGCGCATCGGCCGCATCGAACATGCAAGCGCCGGCACGCTGTTTCTCGACGAAATCGAGAGCATGCCGCCCGCTGTGCAGGTGCAGCTGCTGCGTGTGCTGGAAATGCGGGAAGTCACGCCGCTCGGCACCAACGAGGTACGCCCCGTCGACCTTCGTGTCGTGGCGGCCGCCAAGGTCGATCTTGGCGATCCGCGCCAGCGCGGCGATTTTCGCGAGGACCTTTATTACCGCCTCAACGTCGTCACCATCTCCATCCCGCCGCTGCGCGACCGGCGTGACGATATTCCGCTTCTCTTCGGCTACTTCGCGGAGCGTGCCGCCAGCCGCTTCAAGCGCGACGTGCCGACCATGTCCACCGCCATTCGCCGCCACTTGCAGCACCATGACTGGCCGGGCAATGTTCGCGAGCTGTCGCACTTCGCCGAACGTTTCGTCCTGGGCCTGGAATCTGCGGCAGGCTCGAAGCCGGGCGAAACCCCTTCCACCGACACAGTGTTGCCCCTGCCCGCCCGCGTCGAGCGCTATGAGGCGGACCTGATCCGCGAAACGCTTGCCCAAAATGGCGGCGATGTCCGCCGGACGATCGAGGCGCTCGGCATCCCGCGCAAGACCTTTTACGACAAGCTTCAGCGCCATGGCATTGTCCGTAGCGAATTTGCGGGTTTTGATGGCGAGGACTAGCAACACCAGACTAAAAGATAGCCGGCAATAATCTTCGACATGCCCATCTGTTCATGCGGATATCGGGCATTAGATAGACGTAAGGGACGCCCGGCTGTTCTTGCCGGCCGGGCGGTGAGGAGAATAGAGGAGATATGACGGACATTGGTCTCCGCAACGCGGTCAAACGTGTTGCGCTGTTGAATCTTGGCTATTTCGGTGTCGAATTTGCCGTAGCCCTATCCATCGGCTCGGTATCGCTTTTCGCCGACAGCATCGATTTCCTTGAAGACGCCTCAGTCAGTCTTCTGATCCTGATGGCGCTCAGCTGGAGCATACGCAATCGTGCCCGTGTCGGCATGGCGCTGGCGGGGATCTTGCTCATCCCCGGACTGGCAACCATCTGGACCGCCTGGCATAAATTCATGGTTCCGGTGGCCCCGGAGCCGCTGCCGTTGTCCCTGACAGGCTTTGGAGCGCTGGTTGTTAATCTCTCCTGCGCCATGATGCTGGTTCGCTTTCGCGACCATAGCGGCAGCTTGACCCGCGCTGCCTTTCTATCTGCCCGCAATGATGCACTTGCCAATATCGCTATCGTCGCGGCCGGTATCGTGACGGCGTTCCTGTGGCATTCCGCCTGGCCGGATCTTATTGTCGGCATAGCCATCGCTGTGATGAATGCCGATGCGGCGCGCGAGGTCTGGATGACGGCAAGAGACGAACAAAGGGCAGCCGCTTAAGCGCCCGACGCGCGAATTGCGTCTGTTTGGGGTGCCAATTGCGCCGCCACGAAGGCCGTGCGGTCCAGCACTGCCATGGCTTGCTCAACCAGGCCTTCCAGCGCCTGCGCGCTCTCGCATGCCTGCACGATCAACGGCGCGCTCAGGCAGATTCTCAAGGCACTCGCCGGCATATCGCCGAAATCGGCGCAGCGAACCGGCTGCCCAAGACGCACCGGCGCAAGGCCACCCTTTTCGATTGCCAGTTCCTTATAAACTGCAGCGGTCTCCGCCGCCGGCAGGAGGCCTCCGTGATAGGGATTCCTGAGGTAGAATGAAAAGATCGACGGGATTTCGTCCCAACGCGATCCGCGGGGACGGTCCCCCAAGCGTTTTCGATCTATGGCGCGCGTATCGAGCGGTTCGAAGGCGTTGTCGCGCTCCAGCCGATGCTGCACTGCCCCGGCAAAAGCGGACAGGACAGCGGTTACCTTTTCTTCGGGCAATTTAAGGAAACGTTCCAGCTCAAACAGAGCCGCCTTCCATCGCAATAGGAGCCCGAAATTGGCGCGATGCGGCAACCCATCCGCCGCCGCCCAGTCCTCCGGCCAATCCGCTCGCGCGCAATAATCGGCAAGCGCTGCCGGCAAAGCCTGCAGCTTCAGGCGAGCCGACAATCGCGGCGGGCACAATAGCGCCCCGCTGAAGATCGGCCCGGCCAGGAACTTCGACCCCGTCAGCGCCACCAGGAAGTCATGGGCGAGATAGGCGCGGATCGTTGCGGCGGAAACGCGGAACTGGCAGGCATCGATCATGATGTCGAGCATGGCGCCGAAACGCGCCTTCAGGCGGAAAACCGTCACGAGGCTCGGCGCCAGCAAGCTGGTCTTGGAGACGTCCGTCACGATCAGAAGGCATCTGAGACCGGCGGCGCGGGCGAGTTCGATCAGCCCCCTCAGCTCGCTCTCGATTTCTTCGTCGCTGCGCAAGGTACCATCGGCGTTCCGCACCGCGATTGCGGTATTGCGCGTCATCTGTCCGGGGCTGAGCTCCTCGCCCTTGGCAACGGGGCGATCGCTGCTGACGCGGCTCATGAAGTGCCGGCCGGCAGCGGCGGCCATGACCCCGCTCCCGGTCTCGTTGCCCATCAGCGTTATGGTCATCAATGTCCGGTCATCCTCGCGCGCCAGCAGCGCGGCGACGAAAAGATGGAGATCGGTGCCCGATGTCGCCACGACAGCATCCACTTGCTCCGAGCTGCCATCAAGGCCGAGCAGGTGCAGCAGTTCCGTCCGGACCTTCGCGATCTCCTGCGCGTAGATGTCAGCGGCGGGATGCGTTTCCATCTCCCGCAGAAGTTTCGAATGATAGGCACCGACTGCCGCGAAGGCGGGCGTAGAAATGGTCGATGCGGTGGAGGAGCCGAAGGCAAGGTCGAGCGGCCGAGGCGATGGACCGTGGCCATACATGTTGAGGCCCGTCACCGGTTCGCAATCCAGCCTTTCGTCTCCGCCGGAAACTAGGCAAGCAAGGAGCGTGTCACAATCGTTATCCAACTGGCTGCTCGAAGTGAGGCCAGAGACACGGTCGTCAAAGCTCTTTTGCATGCGCGGCATTCCTGTTGCTGTCCTTTATCGACGCACTTCGAATGCGCGCATCGATGTCTATGAGACATTAGGCCAAGCAAGATGGAGCGAGGCTGACGTGCCGATCGGATAGGTCCAGGCAATCGCAGATATGAAAAACCCGCCGCCATGGTGGCGACGGGCTCAACGACGATTTGGCAGGTTGCTTAGCCGGCGGCCGTAAGCTTGTCCTGGGTCTTGGTGTCGAAATCGCTGGCGTCATGGCGCTCATGCAATTGGTCGGCGGGATCGCCGTGCAGGCGATTGACCTTGCGCCCACGCTTCACGGCCGGCCGTGCGAAGATCTGCTCAGCCCAGCGTTGGACGTTCTTATAATCCTGCACCTGAAGGAACTCAGCCGCACCATACTGCCAACCCTTCGCAAGAGCACCATACCAGGGCCAAACGGCGATATCGGCAATCGTATAGTCCTTACCTCCAAGATATTCGCTTTCGGCGAGACGGCGATCGAGCACGTCAAGCTCGCGCTTCACCTCCATGGCGAAGCGGTCGATCGCATATTCGATCTTTGTCGGCGCATAGGCATAGAAATGGCCGAAACCGCCGCCGAGATATGGGGCGCTTCCCATCTGCCAGAACAGCCAGGACAGGCATTCGGCGCGAGCCGGTTGCTCGGTCGGCAGGAAGGCGCCGAACTTCTCAGCGAGATAGGTCAGGATCGAGCCGGATTCGAAGACCCGGATCGGGGTCGGGCCGCTGCGATCCAGCAGCGCCGGGATCTTGGAGTTCGGATTGACATCGACGAAACCGCTTCCGAACTGATCACCTTCGCCGATCTTGATCAGCCAGGCGTCGTATTCAGCGCCGCTATGGCCGAGAGCCAGCAGCTCCTCGAGCATGATCGTGACCTTCACGCCGTTCGGCGTTCCCAGCGAATAGAGCTGGAGGGGATGGCGGCCGACCGGCAATTCCTTCTCATGCGTCGGTCCGGCGATCGGACGGTTGATGTTGGCGAATTGGCCTCCGTTCGCCTTGTTCCAGACCCAGATCTTCGGCGGCGTGTATTCGGCAGAATCGGTCATGCTCAAACTCCTGATTTTCGGCGGATACAATTGCGATGTATCGACCGATCTAGCGCGTTCTCCATTACGCACATAGGGGGCACGATCAATTTTTACGAGAGGGCAGGATCACATTGGCGTCAGGAATTGCGCGTGAGGACCTGACTGGCTTCGCAGCCGGGCCGCTAGAGGAATTCGCCTCAGCCCAAAACGAAAAAGCCTGCCGCGGGAGGAGGTGCGGCAGGCTTTTCGAAAAGAACCGAACAGCAGCTGGGAGGAGGAGTGCTGCTGTTCCCGCAGGCGACCTTGGGAGGAGGATAAGAGCGCCTGCATCATCGAAGGGACGCGGGAGGAGGTGCATCGCTTCGATAAATATGACTATACACTAGACCTGCTTACTTCATAGGCATTTATTTGCAGGGCAGCTATGCGTTATGCGAAAAGCAGGAGGCTTCTGGGCGACAGATCCCTCAACCGAAAGGTCGAGTTTCGCCTGGCATGCACGCAAAACAAAAGCGCCCGCTCGGGAAGAAGCAGGCGCCAGCAGAATTTTGACTGTAGATCAGCGTTTTACGCTGTTAGCGAACAACGGCCGCACGGGCGACGTTGCGGATTTCGCTGCGGCCGATGCCGAGGTCATGCAGTTCGCGCGTGGACATACGGCCCAGTTCGGCGACCGTCTGACGATACTTGAGCCAGTTATTAAAAGAGCGTGCTACGTTCATGATGATCCCCTTTCCTAGGGTATTCGAAGCTGAGCTGCCGTGCTTGGCGCTCCATCCGCTTCGATGAGAGAGATATAGTGCGAAACCCTCGTTGATTGTATAGACAAGACTTCAGTGCACCCATGCGAATGACGCATGGGTCATACAGCATACGACAGACGGTCCGTCCGCTCCGCCTCCCCTCGACCGCGGATCGATCTGCGATTTGCTGATGACAGGACAATCTTTCTCTGCGAAAAAGATACCGATTGAGAGACAGGGGCGTCCGTCGATGACGGGCTGAGAAGCACCCTTTGAACCTGAACCAGATCATGCTGGCGGAGGGAGTCGCTCGGGGTCTCGGCATGTTGCGTCGCCTCCCCTTTGCGTCTCGCCCCGCCCGAAAGGCGCGTTATGCAAAACCCGACCACCACTCCAGGCAGCCTGTTGACCGCAATGCGGGCAAACCCGCCGCTGGTACAATGCATCACCAACTTCGTCGCAATGAACATCGCCGCCAATGTGATGCTCGCCGCCGGCGCATCGCCCGCCATGGTGCATGCCGAGGAGGAGGCCGGCGAGTTCGCCGCGATCTCCGGCGCGTTGACGATCAATATCGGCACGCTTTCCACAGGCTGGCTGGCCGGCATGACATCAGCGGCACAGGCGGCAAACAAGGCGGGCAAGCCCTGGGTTCTGGACCCCGTGGCACATTACGCCACATCCTTCAGGCGCCGATCGGTCGCGCAGTTGCTGGAACTGCAGCCGACGATAATCCGCGGCAATGCCTCGGAAATCATTGCGCTTGCCGGAGGCACCAGTCGTGGCCAGGGCGTCGATAGCCGCGATCCGGTCGAACTGGCAGAGGAAGCCGCCGTCCAGCTTGCCCAAAAGCATCGCACGATCGTTGCGGTCACCGGCGCCACGGATTTCGTCACCGACGGAAACAAAGCCAGCCGCATAGAGGGTGGCTCGCCGCTCATGCCGCAGGTGACCGCGCTCGGTTGCTCTCTCACCTGCCTCGTCGGCGCCTTCGCGGCGACAAGACCGGATCATCCGCTCGATGCGACGGTCGCGGCGCTGGCCGCTTTCGCCGTGGCAGGCGAACGGGCAGGCCGTCAAGTCGACGGACCCGGTTCGTTTTCATGGCGCTTCCTCGATGCGCTGGCCGCGCTCGATGAAAAGGCGATCGACAGCGAAGCAAGGGTCATCTCGCTATGAAGCACTTCGATCTCTCCCTTTACCTAGTCCTCGATCCTGTGCTCTGCGCCGGTATCGGCATGGTGGAAACCACACGCGCTGCTGTCGCTGGCGGCGCCACCATCGTGCAGCTGCGCGACAAGCATGCCTCGACCGCAAGCATGATCGAAACCGGTCTGGCGCTGAAGCAGGCGCTGGCGGACACGAGCGCACGCCTTATCGTCAACGACGATGTCGAAGCAGCAATCGCGATCGGGGCCGACGGATTGCATATCGGCCAGGATGACATGGATGCCCTCACTGCTCGCCGACTGATCGGTCCCGACATGATCCTCGGCCTCTCGGTGGAGACCGAAACACTTGCTGCCGCCATTGACCCTGCCGTCGTTGACTACGCCGGGATCGGCCCAGTTTTCGCGACACCGACGAAGCCTGACCACAAACGACCGATCGGCTTCGCCGGCCTTGCCCGTATGATCGATCTCTGCCCCGTTCCATCGGTTGCGATTGGCGGCTTGAAAGCCGAACATGCAGCCGAGGCCCTCTTGGCCGGTGCCGATGGTATCGCCGTCGTTTCGGCCATATGCGGCACGCCGGACCCACGGACTGCAGCAGCCGAGATCGCCAAAACCATCAGAGAAGCGAGATCATGATCCGAAACGTACTCTCCATCGCCGGCTCCGACCCATCCGGCGGCGCCGGCATCCAGGCTGACCTGAAAGCGTTTTCAGCGCGCGGCGTCTATGGAATGGCGGCGCTGACTGCGCTGACGGCACAGAACACGCAAGGTGTTTCCGGCGTCCACCCCGTCCCGCCGCAATTCGTTGCCGATCAGACCGAGGCGATCTTTGCCGATGTCCGTGTCGACGCCATCAAGATCGGCATGATCGCAAATGCAGCCATCGCCGAGGCCGTCGCCGACGCGCTCGCCCCACATCGAGACATTCCGATCGTCCTCGATCCGGTGATGATCGCCAAGGGCGGTGCCGCGCTGCTCGCAGCTGACGCCGTTGATGTCCTGACTAGACGGCTTCTACCGCTCGCCACGCTGCTGACGCCCAACCTACCGGAGGCAGCAGCCCTTCTGCACGAACCAGTCGCCGAAAATCGCGAGACGATGGCGCGGCAGGCACAAGCATTGGCGAAACTCGGACCATTGGCTGTCCTGATCAAGGGCGGTCACCTTGATAGTGATGAGAGCCCCGACGTGCTTGCCAGCCCAGAGGGCCTTATCTGGTTCGAAGCCAGCCGCGTGCCGACCAAGAACACGCATGGGACCGGCTGCACCCTGTCCAGTGCCCTCGCCGCCGAAATCGCCAAGGGCGCGACGCTGGCGGAAGCCGTCGCCACCGCCAAGCATTATCTCGCCGGCGCGGTTGCCGCAGCCGGAACGCTTTCCGTCGGTAGCGGCCATGGGCCGGTTCAGCATTTTCACGCGCTATGGCCAGCCACAGAAGGACAACCGAAATGAGCCTGCCTCTTAACCAGCAAATCGTCATCGCCTCCGGTGCCGGCCGTGGCTTCGGCGCGGCGATCGCGGGCGCCTTTGTCCGCGAAGGTGCGAAGGTCGCCATCAATTATCGCGCCAGCCGCGAGCCTGCCGAGGCGCTGGCCGCCCGGCTCGGGGACCATGCCCAAGCGTTCCAGGCCGATATCCGCAGCCAGGACGAAACAGAAAGGCTCGTTGAGGAGGTCACGGCGCATTTCGGAGCACCCACGACGATCGTGCATAATGCGCTTGCCGATTTCAGCTTCAACGGCGATGCCCGCCCGAAATTGGATGAGCTGAGCTGGAAGGCAATCGCCGTGCAACTCGACACTGCCCTGCTAGGTGCGCTCAATCTCATTCAGGCGGCACAGCCCTCGATGGCAAAAGCCGGCTTCGGTCGGATCGTGACCATCGGCACGAACCTCTTTCAGAATCCGGTCGTGCCCTACCATGATTACACGGCCGCCAAGGCCGCTCTGCTCTCGCTAACGCGAACGGCGGCCGCGGAACTCGGGCCGCAGGGGATAACGGTCAACATGGTGTCCGGTGGCCTGCTCCGCACCACGGATGCCAGCAGCGCCACGCCGGAAGCCGTGTTCGATCTCATTGCCGCAAACACGCCGCTTCGTCGCGTGACGACACCGGAAGAAGCGGCGGACGCCGTCCTCTTCTTCGCAAGCCCCTGGGCGCGGGCGGTGACCGGTCAGAACCTCATTGTAGATGGCGGGCTGGTCTTCGGATAACGTCAAAAAAAAATGCCGGCTGCAAGCCGGCATTTTCATGAAAGTTTTGCTGTAGCCGTCATCTGCAAGTCATTGCCATTTTTACGAAAATGACAATGCCACCACATCAGGCCTTCTTCAGAAACTCGGTTCTGAGAACCAGATCCTTAATTTTTTCAGCCCGGCATTCGATCTCGTCTTCGTTACCGGTCAACCGGATGCCCTTGATCAGCGTCCCGCGCTTCAGAGTTACGGATGTCCCCTTGACCTTCAGATCCTTGATCAGGGTTACGTTGTCGCCGTCGGCGAGCACTGTTCCGTTGCTGTCTCTTACATCCATCGTCTTGCTCCCGTCGCTATGTCTTGACTGCTGGGCCACATAGCAGGCGGCGAACCGGTCGAATAGCGCAAAAAGACCGATTAGCTCCAGCCCAAGGCGAACACGCCAAAGAGAATGACGACGCCCAGCACGACGCGATAGATCACGAAGGGCCAGGTGGAGAACCGCTCCAGGAAGCGCATCAGGCCCCAGATCGCCACGAAGGACGAGATACAGCCGACGATCAGCCCGACGATCAGCACCGACCATGCCTCCATCGGAATATGCGCCTTATAAAGCGTCAACAGCTCTTTCAGTCCGGCCAAGGCGATCGCCGGCAGTCCGAGCAGAAAGGAGAATCGGGCGGCCTCGTCGCGCTTCAAGCCGAGAAACAACGCTCCGGTCAGCGTCGAGCCGGACCGCGATACGCCGGGGATAAGGGCGCCGACCTGTGTGATGCCGACAAACAGCGCATCGAGCAAGGTCATTTGCTCCATGTCTTTCCTGTGCCGGCTGTAAAGTTCGGCCGCCGCCAAAAGGAGACCCATGACGAGGCAGGCGATGCCGATGACCCAGAGGCTGCGAAGGGAGGTACCGCAGGCATTCAGGGACGACGATAACAGCAAGCCGGCGATGCCGATCGGGATCGTCGCGATGACAATAGCAATCGCGAGCCGTATCGCGGGCGACCGCCAATCCCTCTGTCGGATCGCATCGACCGATCCGAAAGCGACATAGCGAACGTCACTCCAGAAATAGGAGATAATCGCGGCGAGTGCTGCAAGCTGCATCGCCGCCGAGAATGCCGAACCCGGATCCTGCCAACCGAGCAGAGCCGGCACAAGCCGCATGTGGGCAGTGGAGGAAACCGGCAGTAGCTCGGTCAGACCTTGCACCACGCCAAGCAGTGCGATTTTGGCATAACCCAGGGCAACGAACCCCGTATCCACACCCTGCGTACAAACATCAGCCACGTATCAACATCCTCGGTTATTCGTTCGAACCGTGCGGCCTGAACGGCGCAATATATATCCGTTCGTGATGAGGCCGCACTCCGGTGATCTTTTGAATTCTATTCGTCTTCGTCAGGCAAAGCCTGCATGTAACGAATCACGCCATAGAAGGCGCCGAAGACAAGGAGCGCGCCGACAACGTGGTAGACGTCGTGCCTAGCTGTGTGGTGATGCCGCACCAAAAGGTTCAGCACATTGTACGATACTATGGCAATTGCCGTCATGATCGGCGCCACGACGAGCGCCATGTTCCGATGAATGAATTTAACCATCACGCACCTCTTTCTCCGATGTCTGGGCAGCCGCCAAATTGCAGACGAATTTGGACAGGCTGGGGCAGCCGGACTCACGAGGTATGATATGAAAATGAACCGGCGCTGAAAAACGAGCGTCGGACAGGGCGCAACGCGAAGGGAAGAAGCATCCGCTATTTGCTGTAGAGCGCCCGCGACCTTTCCAGGTGCTTCATCACGGCCGCTTCGGCGCCATCGGCATCATGGACGGAAAGCTGTTCCAGTATCTCTTCATGTTCGGCGAGCGTGAACTTTTCCTTGCCCGTCCAGATGAGCAGATCCGTATGATAGGTCTTGAGCCAGGCCAGCATTGCCTCGCTGACGGCAGCGAAGATCGGGTTTCCGGAAATCTGCGCGATGCGCGTGTGAAACTGCATGTCGGCCGAAATAAACTCCTCGGCACGCCCTAGGGACTGGCGCTGCCGTTCGATGATATCTCCGAGATCGGCGATGTCTTTTTCGGTCGCGCGCTGCGCGGCCTCACGGGCCATGCCGCGTTCGAAGAATATACGCGCACTTTTCAGGTGCTCGAGAGAGTCCGAAGACTGTGACAGCATGATCTTCGCGGTCAGATCCACCTGCCGGAAAATCGATTTCGCGGTGAGCTGAAGCACCTTCGCCCGTTCACCATGCGAGATGTTCACCAATCCCATATTGGCGAGAGACTGCATCGCCTCGCGGATCGCTGGGCGACCGACGCCGAAGCGTTCCATCAGCACCCGCTCGGATGGCATTTCATCGCCGGGCTTGAGTTCTCCCGATGTAATCAACCGCTCTAGCCGGTCGAATACCTCGTCAGACAGCTTCCGACGGACGATCTGTTCGATTGGTTGGCTCATGACATCTCGCTGGCTCAAAGCTTTCCTCCCTTATGCCGTGTCAAATGGAGTCGAGGAAGCCCGTTCAGAACGGTTGACCGCTCCTAAACAAAAAAATCGTTGCACAAGTTGGAATACTCATTATACCAGATCACAAGTTGACGCCACGACAAAATCGTTGGCGAGAGGAGCAGCCGGCACTTCATGAGCATAACCATCACCTATCGCATCGAAACGCCGGGCAGCATCGAGGCCATGGCCGACAAGATCGCCAGCGACCAGTCGACGGGCACTTTCGTGCCGGTTCCCGGCGAGACGGAAGAGCTGAAGTCGCGGGTGGCGGCAAGGGTTCTGGGCATCCGCCAGCTTGAGGATGCGAAGCGGCCGACCTGGCCGGAAGTCGCCGAGGGCCATGGCCCGCTTCGTCGTGCCGACGTCGACATCGCCTTTCCGCTCGATGCGATCGGGACCGATCTCTCGGCGCTGATGACGATCGCCATCGGTGGCGTCTTTTCGATCAAGGGCATGACCGGCATCCGCATCGTCGACATGAAGCTGCCCAACGCCTTTCGCGGCGCGCATCCCGGCCCGCAATTCGGTGTTGCCGGCAGCAAGCGCCTGACCGGGGTCGAGGGACGCCCGATCATCGGCACGATCGTCAAGCCAGCGCTGGGTCTTCGCCCCGTCGAGACGGCCGAACTGGTCGGCGAACTCATCAACTCCGGCGTCGACTTCATCAAGGACGACGAAAAGCTCATGAGCCCCGCCTATTCGCCCCTCAAGGAGCGTGTCGCGGCGATCATGCCGAGAATCCTCGATCATGAGCAGAAGACCGGCAAGAAGGTCATGTATGCCTTCGGCATTTCGCATGCCGATCCGGATGAGATGATGCGCAACCATGATCTCGTGCTGGAGGCCGGCGGCAATTGCGCCGTCGTCAACATCAACTCCATCGGCTTCGGCGGCATGAGCTTCCTTCGCAAGCGCTCTGGCCTGGTCCTGCACGCCCATCGCAACGGCTGGGACGTGCTGACGCGCGACCCTGGCGCCGGCATGGACTTCAAGGTTTACCAGCAATTCTGGCGGCTGCTCGGCGTCGATCAGTTCCAGATCAACGGCATCCGCGTCAAATACTGGGAACCGGACGAAAGCTTCATCGAATCCTTCAAGGCTGTCAGCACGCCGTTGTTCGATCCATCCGATTGCCCCCTTCCCGTCGCCGGCTCCGGCCAGTGGGGCGGTCAGGCGCCGGAAACCTATCAACGGACCGGCAGGACCACGGATCTGCTCTATCTTTGCGGCGGCGGTATCGTCAGCCATCCCTCCGGGCCGGCCGCCGGTGTTCGCGCGGTCCAGCAGGCTTGGGAGGCGGCAGTCGCCGATATCCCGCTTGCAAACTATGCCAAGGACCATCCGGAGCTTGCCGCTTCAATCGCAAAATTCAGCGACGGTAAGGGCGCATAGTGGCGATGGACGATCTTCTTCTCAGCTATTACGGCGACGATTTCACCGGCTCCACCGACGTAATGGAAGCCTTGGCATCGAATGGCGTTCCGACCGTGCTCTTCCTGGGCATTCCCAGCGCGGAGATGCTGGATCGCTTCAAGGAATGCCGGGCGATCGGCATTGCCGGAACAAGCCGCAGCGAGACCCCGGAATGGATGCAGCAGTATCTCGTGCCGACATTCGAGTGGCTGAAGGGCCTCGGGGCAGCGATATGCCATTACAAGGTCTGCTCCACCTTCGATTCCAGCCCGCGGATCGGCAATATCGGCAAGGCGATCGAGATCGGCAAAGAGCTGTTTGCCCAGTCCTTCGTGCCGGTCGCGGTGGGCGCGCCGCAGCTCAAGCGTTACACTGCCTTCGGCCATCTCTTTGCCGCCTATCAGGGCCAGGTGTTCCGCATCGACCGCCATCCGGTGATGAGCCGCCATCCGGTCACGCCGATGGATGAAGCTGATCTGGCGCTACACCTCCGCAAACAGACATCCCTGCCCGTCAGCCTTGCCGATCTGGTGACGCTATCGGCTGATAGTGCTGACCAGCAGCTTGACGCACTCGCCGGGGCCGAAGGCATCCTGCTCATGGATGTCGACAGTCCGGAAACACAGGCGGCGGTGGGCAAGCAGCTTTGGCGCCTGAAGACCAATAACGGCTTCTTCATCGCCGGCTCCTCCGGCGTGGAATATGCGCTGCTCGGCGCATGGCGCGACAAAGGTCTGATCGACGAACGGGCCGAATTTGCCTTGCCGGGAAAGGTCGGACGCCTCGCTGTGGTATCCGGCAGCGTTTCCCCGACAACCGAACGGCAGATCCGCCAAGCGACGGCCGATGGTTTTGACGGCGTTGATGTCGATCCCCTGGCGCTGGTTGGCGAAAGCGCCGATCGCGCGATCGAAGATGCGACCAACGCCGGCATCGCCAGCCTGAAGGCGGGCCGCAGCGTCATCCTGCATACGGCGCTCGGCCCCTCGGCCGATCGTGGCGGCGATATCGACCGCGTTCCTGGTGCCCGACATCGGCTCGGACAGGCTCTCGGAATCATCCTGCGCCGTATCGTCGAGGAAGAAAGGCTTCCTCGTGCGGTCATCGCCGGCGGCGACACGTCGAGCCACGCATTGAAGGAGCTGCGCGTGGAGGCACTGACGACGCTGCTCCCCCTGCCGCAAACGCCGGGGTCACCGCTTTGCCTTGCCCATGGCGGCTATACGCCGACCAACGGGTTGCAGATCGCGCTGAAGGGCGGGCAGGTCGGTACCGACGATTATTTCTCCCAAATTCGAGACGGACGAAAAGCCTAGCAAAACACTGGATATCGCCGCCCACCGATTGGGATGATCATTGACTCATCATACCACTTACGATACCACGATTTGAAAATGGACGAGGTAGAAAACATGACTGTAATTGCTCTTTTCGGCGCTGGCGGAAAAATGGGATATCGGCTTGCCAAGAACCTGAAAGGTTCACGCTTCGATGTCCGTCATGTCGAGGTCAGCGACGCCGGCAAGGCGCGGTTGAAGAACGATCTCGATCTGTCCTGCGTGCCGGTGGATGAGGCACTCAACGGCGCCGAAGTCGTTATTCTTGCGGTTCCGGACACTGCCATCGGCAAGGTGGCGGCCGGCATCGTCGACAAGCTGAAGCCGGGAACGATGGTCGTTGCGCTCGACGCGGCCGCCCCCTTCGCAGGCCATCTGCCGAAGCGCGATGAGCTCACCTATTTTGTTACCCATCCCTGCCATCCGCCTATTTTTAATGACGAAACCGACATGCAGGCGAAGAAGGATCACTTCGGTGGTCTGTTCGCCAAGCAGCATATCGTTTCGGCACTGATGCAGGGACCGGAAAGCGCCTATGCGCTCGGCGAGGAGATCGCCAAGGTCATCTGGGCGCCGGTCATGCGGTCGCACCGGGTCACCGTCGAGCAGATGGCGATGCTTGAGCCGGGCCTGTCGGAAACCGTCTGCGCGTCGCTGCTGGTCGTGATGCGCCAAGCCATGGACGAATGCGTTGCGCGTGGCGTTCCGGAAGACGCCGCCCGCGACTTCCTGCTCGGCCACATGAACGTTCTCGGCGCCGTCATCTTCAAGGAAGTCGATGGCGTGTTTTCGGACGCTTGCAACAAGGCGATCGAATTCGGCATTCCCGCGCTGATGCGCGACGATTGGAAGAATGTTTTCGAACCGAAGGAAATCGCAGCCAGCATCCAGCGCATTACCTGAGGAGATCCTGGGGAGGGCTTGCCCTCCCCTTTCTGCCCTGCTGGGAACAGGGCTTGTTTCATAACTGGGAGGAAACCATGAAACTGACACGCAGACTGACACTTGCGGCCTTTGCAAGCGTTCTTGCCCTGGGCACGGCCGCACCTGCCTTCTCGGCGGATCTGATCGCCATCATCACCCCCGCGCACGACAACCCGTTCTTCAAGGCCGAAGCCGTCGGCGCCGAAGCCAAGGCGAAGGAGCTGGGTTACGACACGCTCGTCATGTCGCATGACGATGATGCCAACAAGCAGTCCGAAGTGATCGACACGGCCATCGGCCGTGGTGCCAAGGCGATCATTCTCGACAATGCCGGCGCCGATGCCACGGTTGCCGCCATCAAGAAGGCCAAGGATGCCGGCATCCCCTCCTTCCTCATCGACCGCGAAATCAACGTCACCGGTATCGCCGTCGCGCAGATCGTTTCCAACAACTACCAGGGCGCTCAGCTCGGCGCGCAGGAATTCGTCAAGCTGATGGGCGAGAAGGGCAATTATGCCGAGCTCGTCGGTCGCGAAGCCGATACCAATGCCGGTATCCGCTCGCAGGGCTATCACGACGTCATCGACGACTATCCGGATCTGAAGCTGGTCGCCAAGCAATCGGCGAACTGGAGCCAGACCGAAGCCTATGCGAAGATGGAAACCATCCTGCAGGCAAACCCGGATATTAAGGGCGTGATTTCCGGCAACGACACCATGGCGATGGGCGCAATCGCTGCCCTTCAGGCTGCCGGCCGCAAGGACGTGATCGTCGTCGGTTTCGACGGCTCCAACGATGTGCGCGACTCGATCAAGGCCGGTGGCATCAAGGCCACGGTGATGCAGCCGGCCTATGCCCAGGCCCAGATCGCGGTCCAGCAGGCAGACGCCTACATCAAGAACAAGACCGTGCCAAAGGACGAGAAGCAATTGATGGATTGCGTCCTCATCAATGCTGATAATGCCGACAAGCTTGAGACCTTCGCGCTGAAGAACTGATGGCGGACCGAGCACCGCGGAGAGCGTGGAAAACCCACGCTCTCCGGATATGTTTCCTGTGAGATAGAGGTGCATTGCATGTTGAGGATCAGAGGCGCGGTCGTGGCCGTCATGCTGGTCGCAGCGCTGCCTGGCTGCAAGATCATTAAAACACCGACGGCCGAGGAAAAGGCGGCGGAGGCGGCAAAGACCGCTTTCGATCCCGCGACCAAGGTCGACGCGATCTGGCAGTCGCAAGTGCTTCCCGACCTTGAGAAGCGCGCGGGCGACTTCAAGACGGTGCTGCAGGCAGTCGCATCCAATCCGGACGAAGCCGGCGCAAAATATGGAAATCCTCGCAAGCAGACTTCATCGCCCTGGACCTATGCGGTCAAGCTCAGCGGCAAGATCGTCGCCGCAGATACGGCCTCTCGCGCCGGGACCCTCGACGTCGATGTGGATGGCGACGGCAAGGCGGACGCAAAAGTGCAGATCGGCCCTGCCATCCGCGGCACAGCCTTACGCGACGCGCTGGGTTTCCTCGACTTCAACGAATTCAGAAACCAGATCGAATGGGCGCAGTTCGGCAAGGCGTTCAACGAGAAGGCAAATACGTCCTTCCTCGCAGCCTTGCCACGCGATGGCCTCGTGGGCAAGACGGTAACGGTGACCGGTGCTTATCCGCTGCCCGCATCCGGCCAGCTTCCTCTGATTACCCCCTCGGCGCTGGCGTTGGGGCAATGAGCATGAGCGACACGACAGAGGACGACATCATCCTTCGCCTGGAAGACGTATCGAAGGTCTATTCGGGCATCGTCGCGGTCAAGCGCGCCAATCTCGAGCTGCGGCGCGGCGCGGTCAACGTGCTCGTCGGTGAAAACGGCGCCGGCAAATCGACGCTGATGAAGATCATCGCCGGCGTCGAGCGTCCCACCCTCGGCCGCATCGTCCTCAAAGGCGAAGCCGTTCATTTCGACAGCCCGGCGGCCGCACAAGCACGCGGCATCGGCATGATTTTCCAGGAGCTCAACCTGTTCGCCAACATGTCGGTTGCCGAAAACATTTTTGCGACGCGCGAAATCAAGCGCGGCATCTTCGGCATCGACCACAAGGCGCAAATTACCAAGGCCAATGAATTCCTGAAGAGGTTGGACGCGGGCATCAATGCCGAGACCATGATCGAGGATCTGCCGATCGGACAGCAGCAGCTTGTCGAAATCGCAAAGGCGATCTCGCTCAACGCCCGCATCCTGATCATGGACGAGCCGACATCTGCGTTGTCTGCGGCGGAAGTGGACATTCTGTTCAAGGTGATCGCCGAGCTGAAGGCGCAAGGTGTCGCCATCGTCTACATCTCGCACCGGCTGGAAGAGCTGATGCGGATCGGCGATTACATCACCGTGCTGCGCGACGGGCAGATCACTGGCCAGGCGATGGTTCGCGATATCGATACGAAATGGATCGTCCGGTCGATGATCGGATCGGACGCCAAGGACTTTGCCAAGGACGGTGGGCACGCGATCGGCAAGGAAGCCTTCCGCGCAGAAGAGATCAGCCTGCCGCGCTCGACCGGCGGCCTTGCCGTCGACCATGTCTCGCTCTCCGTTCGCGCCGGCGAGATTCTCGGCATCTACGGCTTGATGGGGGCCGGCCGCAGCGAATTCTTCGAATGCGTGATGGGCCGGCATATGCATTCGACCGGCAAGATCTTCATCGACGGCGTGGAGGTTCGCGAACGCGACACCACCCGGCGGATCCGGCGCGGCCTGGCGCTGATACCGGAGGACCGGCAGCGAGAGGGGCTGGTGCAGGTGCTGTCCATCGCCAGCAACCTGACGCTCGCAAGCCTTGGGCGCTTTGCCCGCTTCTTTCACATTGATGCCGGCGCCGAAAAGCAGGCCACGCACGACATGATCCGTGATCTCTCCATCAAGGCGCCCAACCCGGATTTCGAGGTGACATCGATGTCCGGCGGCAACCAGCAGAAAGTCGTCATCGGCAAGGCGCTGATGACCGACCCCAAGGTTCTTCTGATGGACGAGCCGAGCCGGGGCATCGACGTCGGCGCCAAGGCCGATGTCTTCCGCACCATGCGCAGGCTTGCCGGCAAGGGTCTGGCAATCCTGTTTTCAACCTCGGACCTTGAAGAGGTCATGGCGCTTTCCGACCGCATCGCCGTCTTGAGCAACGGCAAGCTGGTCGCAGTCTTCGACAGGAACGAAGCCACGGAAGAAGCCATCATCGCCGCGTCGGCCAAGGGACACGGACATACAAGGGAACTCGCGTCATGACGGCAGATACTTCCACTTCTTTTGCGGCCAAACGCTCGAACGGCTCTGCACTGCTGACGCTGATGAAGCTTAGAACCTTCATCGCGCTCTTTGCCGTCATCATCTTCTTCGCCATCTTCGCGCCGAACTTCACATCGACGGCAAACATGATCCTGATGTCGAAGCACGTCGCGCTCAACGCCTTCCTGGCGATGGGCATGACCTTCGTCATCATCACCGGCGGCATCGACCTCTCGGTCGGCTCCATCGTCGGCCTATGCGGTATGGTGGCGGGTGCCCTCATTCTCAACGGCGTCGCATTGCCGATCGGATACACCGTCTATTTCAACATATACGAGATCATCCTGATCACCCTCGCCGTCGGGCTGCTGATCGGGCTCATCAACGGACTGCTCATCACCAAGCTCAACGTCGCGCCCTTCATCGCAACGCTCGGAACGCTCTACGTTGCTCGCGGCCTCGCGCTGTTGTCCTCGGACGGCCAGACCTTTCCGAACCTGGTCGGCAGGCCGGAATTCGACACGACCGGCTTCGACGTCTTCGGCGCCGGCAGGCTGCTCGGCCTTCCCGTTTCCATCTGGATCCTCATCTTTCTCGCGCTGATCGCCGCCTATGTCTCCCGCTCGACGCCGATCGGCCGCCACATCTTCGCCGTCGGCGGCAATGAGCGCGCGGCACGCATGTCGGGTATCCGCGTCGATGTTGTGAAGATCTTCGTCTATATGTTCTCGGGCCTCTGCGCGGCCATCGTCGGCATCATCATTTCGTCGGAGTTGATGGCCGCACACCCGGCGACCGGCGAGAGCTTCGAGCTCAACGCCATCGCAGCGGCCGTCCTCGGCGGCACCTCGATGTCGGGCGGACGCGGAACGATCGGCGGTACGATCATTGGCGCCTTCGTCATCGGTATCCTCTCCGATGGCCTGGTGATGATGGGCGTCTCGTCCTTCTGGCAGATGGTCATCAAGGGGCTGGTCATCATCATCGCCGTGGTCGTCGACCAGGCGCAGCGCCGTCTGCAACAGCGCGTGACGCTCATGCAAATGGCAAAGGCAGGCTGAACATGACGGAACTCAAGGGCGCGCTCATCGGCTGCGGTTTCTTTGCGGTCAACCAGATGCATGCGTGGAAAGACGTCAAAGG
Source organism: Rhizobium rhizogenes NBRC 13257 (assembly GCF_000696095.1). GTDB lineage: Bacteria > Pseudomonadota > Alphaproteobacteria > Rhizobiales > Rhizobiaceae > Rhizobium > Rhizobium rhizogenes. The sequence continues at coordinate 425,528 of NZ_BAYX01000005.1, forward strand.
CGCTGGGATTGCCGCAATCTGCGATCGTGACCCGAAGCGCCTGAAGCTGGTCGGCGATCAGTTCGGCATTGAGCGCCGTTACGGCGATGCGGCGGCTCTCTTTGCCGACGGCGGCTTCGATTTCGTCGATATCGCGACGACCGTGCAGAGCCATCGTGCATTGGTGGAAATGGCGGCGGCCCACAAAGTCCCGGCCATCTGCCAGAAGCCGTTTGCAAAGTCCTTGAGCGATGCCAAGGCCATGGTCCGTACTTGCGAAAACGCCGACATCCCCCTGATGGTGCATGAGAATTTCCGCTGGCAGACACCGATACAGGCCGTAAAGGCCGTTTTGGAATCGGGCGCCATCGGTGAACCCTTCTGGGGCCGATTCTCCTTCCGCTCCGGCTTCGATGTCTTCTCCGGCCAGCCCTATCTTGCCGAAGGCGAGCGCTTCATCATCGAGGATCTCGGCATCCACACACTCGACATCGCCCGCTTCATTCTCGGCGACGTTGCGACGCTCACCGCGCGCACCAAACGGGTCAATCCGAAGATCAAGGGGGAGGATGTCGCAACTATCCTGCTCGACCACCAGAACGGCGCGACATCGATCGTCGACGTCAGCTATGCGACCAAGCTCGGAACGGAGCCCTTCCCCGAGACACTGATCGACATCGACGGGACGCAAGGAACCATCCGGCTCTCACAAGGCTATCGTCTCGAGGTGACCGGCCCGAACGGCATGACTATCTCCGATGCCTCGCCGCAGTTGCTCTCCTGGGCATCCCGCCCATGGCACAACATCCAGGAAAGCGTGCTGGCCATCCAGCAGCACTGGACAGACCGTCTCTCGTCCGGTGGTGAAACCTCGACATCGGGCGCGGATAATCTGAAGACCTTCGCCCTTGTCGAAGCCGCCTATGAGAGCGCCGCCAATGGGAGGACTGTCGACATCGGAGCGATGTTGTAATGACGACTGAGATCGACCCTTTTGAGCTTTATGGCACGCATGAAACCGAGGCTCCGCCGGTGCGACTTACGGCTGGCCAGCTCGCAATTGATTTCAAGGACGGCAATCTCCGCACGATCACCTATGACGGAACCGAAGTGCTGCGCGGCGTCTCCTATCTGGTGCGCGACCGCGATTGGGGCACTTATGCTCCCCAAATATCGGACCTGAAGATCAATCAGGGCAATGATGCGTTTTCCGTTGGTTACGTCGCGCATTGCGCCGGACCAGACGGCACAACGCTTGAAATCCGCGTGCAGATCTCCGCTGACGCCGGAGGCACCGTGATCTTCGATGCGGAAGCGGTATCCGAAACCGGCTTCGAGACCAATCGCTGCGGCTTCTGCATCCTCCATCCGATTGTCGGCGTTGCCGGCACAATGGTCTCGGTGGAACATGTCGACGGCCATCGCGAAGATACCCATTTTCCCGATCTCATTGAACCATGGCAGCCCTTCAAGGATATGCGCGCGATCACGCATAGCGTCATGCCGCACGTCGCAGCGGAATGCCGGATGGAAGGCGACACCTTCGAGATGGAAGACCAGCGCAACTGGTCGGATGCCTCCTACAAGACTTATGTGCGTCCTCTCGCTTTGCCCTGGCCCTATCAAATCCCGGCGGGCCAATCTGTGCGGCAAAGGGTCGTTCTCAGTGTTGACGACAAGAGGGAGGCACTGAACGCTCCAGCATCCGGCTCGCTGAGCAGCCAAGTCATCACGATCACGGAGGGGACGAAGAGCGGGACAATGCCGGCGATCGGCCTTGTAATCACCCCCGAGGAGGCCCTGGCGACACTTGAGGCTCGCGATATTCTAGCGGAGATCGGGCCACAGGAACTGCTTTTTCACTTCGATCCGAACGCCGGCCATGGCGCGGATGCGTTCAGAGCGTTCGACGCTACTGCCGAACTCAATGACGGAACGTCGACGCTGGAAATAGCCCTGCCGTGCAAGCAATCGCCGCTCGCGGAGACGATGGAGATTGCCGCCTGGATGCAGGCAGCCGGCTTTAGACCGGACGCGATTGTCATCTCCCCCTCAGTGGATCAACAATCGACCCCTCCCGGCAGCCAATGGCCTGAATGCCCGCCGCTTGACGAGGTCTATGCAGCGGCCCGCGCCGCTTTCCCGGGCATGCGCCTCGGCGGCGGCATGCTGAGCTATTTCACCGAACTCAACCGCAAGCGCGTTCCGCCCGAACAGCTCGACTTCATTACCCACTGCACAAACCCGATCGTGCATGCCGCCGACGATCTCAGCGTCATGCAGACGCTGGAAGCGCTGCCGTTCATCACCCGCTCCGTTCGCGCAATCTACGGCGACAAGCCCTATCGCATCGGTCCCTCCACCATTCCGATGCGGCAAAACCCCTATGGCAGCCGCACGATGGATAATCCCGATGGACGCCGGATTGCGATGGCCAATACGGATCCCCGGCATAATGGCCGTTTCGCCGAAGCATTCGCGCTCGGCTATACCGCCAAGATGCTTGACGCCGGCTTGGAATGCCTGACGCTTTCGGCGCTGACGGGACCATTCGGCGTGATCGCCGGTGAAGGCGAGCCGTCCCTAGACGGTGGCAAACGCCCGATCTTCAACACGGTCGCCATGCTGACCCGTCTCGCCAGCAGTCCATGGCGTGAATGCGTCTCATCCAATCCAGCTTCTGTCATCGCTTTTATCGCCGTGCCAGCGCACAAGGCACCGCAATTGCTGTTGGTGAACGTGACACCCGCCTCGCAGAAGATCGAACTCGGCACCTTGGGCCAAGCCGATGAATTTGCGAACGGGGTTCTCACTCTTGAACCCTATGCCGTCGGTTCGATCGCTTTGGCGGATTGACCTAGCTCGCGAGACGCGCATCTTAGTCTTCAGAATCGCAATGACCGGGAGGACTGGCGTGAAGACGAAGAAGCTTATCAATGACGGCGCGGCCGCCGTGGACGAAATGCTGGCCGGCGTACTGGCCGCCCATCCCAACCACCTTCGCGCCATTGACGGATCGCCGCGGTCGATCGTGGCAAAGCATGGCCCGCGCGCGGGCAAGGTCGGCTTGGTCATCGGCGGTGGTTCCGGACATGAGCCGAGCTTCCTGGGGTTCGTCGGCAAGGGGCTCGCGGATGCGGCGGCAGTCGGAAATGTCTTTGCCTCGCCGCCGCCGGACCCGATCATCGAATGCGCCAAGGCCGTCAACAATGGTGCAGGCGTCCTGTTCGCCTATGGCAATTATGCCGGCGATGTCATGAATTTCGACATGGCTGCCGAGATGCTCACCATGGATGATATCGAGGTCCGCACCGTATTGACGACCGACGACGTCGCCTCCGCCCCCATCGACCAGCGAGACCGCCGACGCGGCGTCGCCGGCAACGTCTTTGTCTTCAAGGCCGCCGGTGCTGCCTGCGATCTGATGTACAGCCTGGACGAAGTGGAGCGGGTCGCGCGATGGGCGAATGACCGCACCTACACGATGGGCGTCGCGCTCTCGCCCTGCTCTCTACCGCAGACGCTGAAGCCGAACTTCCAGCTCGGCGACGACGAGATGGAGATCGGCATGGGCATTCACGGTGAGCCCGGCGTTGCCCGCGGTCCGCTCAAGCCAGCCGATGACGTGACCACAGAACTGCTCGACAGGATCCTCGGCGAGATGAAGCCGAAGCGGGGTGACCGCGTGGCCGTGCTCATCAATTCGCTCGGCTCAACGCCGCTGATGGAACTCTACATCATCATGCGCAAGGTCAAGATGACGCTCGATGCGCTGGGCGTGGAGATCCACCTGTCGCTGGTGGGCAACTACTGCACGTCGCTGGAAATGGCCGGCGCCTCCATCACGCTGATGCATCTGGACGATGAATTGCAGCGGCTGATCGATCACCCCTGCGATTGCGCGATGTTCCGTTCCGGCGAGGCGCTCTGATGACGACGATCACGGCCGACGATCTGAAATCTCTCATCGCTCTCATCGCGGAGGCGATGACGCGCGAAAGGGACCGGCTTTGCGAGCTTGACGGCGTGATCGGCGATGCCGATCACGGCATCGCCATGGAGCTGGGCTTTTCGGCAGCCGCCAAGGCGACGGCCGAACTCGATCCGGCAACGGCCGATCCCACCCTCGTCTTCAACACGGCAGCCAAGGCTTTCCTGAATGCGGTCGGCGCCTCCTCAGGTCCGCTCTACGCGACCGGCCTGATGCGCGCCGGTGCCTCGGTCAAAGGCAAGCCGTCGCTCACCGACGACGATATGGTCGGTGCGTTCGCGGCGATTGCCAAGGGGATCCAAGATCGCGGCAAGGCCGAAGTCGGTGAGAAGACCATGATCGACGCTTGGGCACCGGCTGCCGCCGCCTGCCAGGCTGCGCGGGACCAGGGAATGCCGCTCGAAGAATGCTTTTCCGCAGCGCTGGTCGCGGCGCAAACCGGCATGGACGCAACGAAGGATATGATCGCCACGAAGGGGCGCTCCTCTAGGCTTGGCGAGCGCGCTTTGGGTCACATCGATCCTGGCGCCGCCTCGGCAGCCGTCGTCGTCGCATGCTTCCACGCCTTCTTCTCACCTCAATGATGATGAGCTCATCATACCAGTTGACATGTATCTGGTGATTTGACAAAACCGCCCTCAGCATTCTTCAGAGGAGGACGGAAAAATGCGGATCAACTCCAAATATGCGAGAGGTTTTGGCGCGGTCGCGATTGCTGCGGCTGCCCTGGCGGCAACCGGTGCGAAAGCGCAGGACCTGACGCTGTGGACGCTCAATTTCGATAATGGCGGCGCCAATACTGCGCTGAAGAAGGTGGCGACCGATTTCGAGGCCGCAAACCCGGGAACGCATATCGAAATCGTTCAGCGTGGTGTTGATGAACACAAGACCGCTCTTCGCGTGGCGGCGGGTTCCAGCAAGGGTCCCGATATCTATTTCAGCTGGGCCGGGCTTGGTCTCGGTGGCGAATATGTCAAAGCCGGCCTGTCGCTGCCGCTGGACAAATATTACACGCAATACAAATGGAGCGATGAACTCCTCCCCTCGGCGGCCGCCTTCGCCGACCTTTATTCGGGCGGCAAGCATGGCGTCCCCTTCACCTTCAAGGGTGAGGCCGTTTACTACAACAAGAAACTGTTCCAGCAGGCCGGGATCACCGAGGAGCCGAAAACCTACGAGGATCTGCTTGCGGATGCCGAAAAGCTGAAGACTGCCGGAATTCCGGCCTTCACCTTTGGCGGCTCCGTCAATTGGCACGTCATGCGGTTGATGGACGTCATCCTTGAGACCAAATGCGGCGCCGACAAGCACGACGCGCTGATGGCGATGAAGCTTGACTGGACGAAAGAGCCTTGCGCGACGGATGCCTTCACCGAGTTCGCAAAGTGGACCAAGAACTACACGCTTCAGCCCTTCATGGGGATCAGCAATCAGCAATCCTACAGCCTGTTCGTTGCGGGCCGCGCGGCAATGATGCTGGAAGGGGATTGGCTTGTCGGCCAGCTGAGCGGCAGCGGCGCAAACCTCGACGACTACGGGATCTTCCCGTTCCCGACGAACACCAACCGCCTCTACGGCTTTGCCGAATACAACTACGTGAGCACCAAGAGCAAAGATCCTGATCTTGCTGCGAAATTCCTGGATTATTTCCTGTCGACCAAGGTCCAGCAGGATCTGGTCGGGCAGATCAGCTCGATCTCGGTCAACAAGAACGTCCAATACACCGACCAGAAGCCGCTTGAAGCCAAATGGCTGGAAATCTTCAAGACCTACGGCAAGGTCTACATGAACGGCGACCAGGCGTTTCCGCTTGATGTTACGACCGAATATTTCCGCGTGATCAATGACGTTGCGTCCGGAAACATTGAACCGGCGGATGCCGCCAAGCAGCTGCAGACCTTCATCGCAGGCCGGACCTAAGTCCTCCCAGGACGCTGACCGGTCCCGATCATCCATCGGGGCCGGCTATTGCCCGAGCCCCAAAAGCCCACGCGCTAGCCGCCTGTCGCCCGGAGCAGATGAGAATGTCATTGCGAAACCGAACACATGATCCCCGCGTGCAGGCATTCCTGTTGCTCGCCCCGGCGATGGCGATCTACGCGATCTTCGCGCTGTATCCGATGGTCAATGTCGCGATATTGAGCTTCCAGAAGTGGAACGGGCTCGATCCTCAGCGCCCCTTTGTCGGCCTTGCGAACTATCAATACATCTTTACGCGCGATCCCGTCTTCTGGGTCGCCTTCAAGAATACGGTCATCTGGACCATCATGTGTTTGGTGTTCCCGCCAATGGTGGGGCTGCTCCTGGCATTGAGCCTCAATCAGAAGCTCTTCGGCCGCAACACGTTCCGCGCCATTTTCTACCTTCCGGTCATCATCGCCCCCATCGCCGTCGCGACGATGTGGAAATGGATGTACGATCCGTTCTTCGGCCTCTTCAGTGAGATACTGACATCCATGGGCCTCCAGACCTGGATAAAGGACTGGCTTGGCGATAGAAACATCGCGCTTTATTCGGTCTTCGTCGCCTATCTCTGGCAGTCGGTCGGCTTTTCCATGGTTCTCTTCCTGGCCGGTCTGCAGAATGTTTCGCAGTCTCTGGTCGAAGCCGCTCGCATCGACGGCGCGGGACGCTGGGCCGTCTTCAAACACGTCACCTTCCCTGCCCTTCGCACGACCATCACGATCGTACTCGTGCTGTCGATCATTTCGTCGCTCAAGGCCTTCGACATCGTCTACGGCCTCACCGGCGGCGGACCGGCGCAATCCACGCAAATGCTGGCGCTCTGGGCCTTCACTCAGGCGATGCAGATCTTCGATTTCGGCCGTGGCGCGGCAATCTCGGTCGTCCTGCTGCTGATCACCATCGCCATTGTCGTCCCCTACCTGCGGTGGACGCAGAAGCATGAGGAGGCCGAGCAATGACCGCGACGTCACCCGAATCCATAGCCATCACCTTCGATACGGCCACCGTCGGAAAACCAAGGCGGGATCCGATCCTGATCCGGCTCTGGATCGCACTTATCGTCGTCGCACTGATCTGGGTCGCGCCCTTCGTGTTCATCGTCTTCACATCACTGAAGACGAAGGCCGATGTTACCAGCACTGGCGCCTTCATGCCGCCCGTCCATCTGGCCCTCGAGAATTATAGCAACGCCTGGAGCCGCGGAAACTTCGCCAACGCATTCTTCAACAGCGCCATCATCACGGTCATCAAGGTTCCGTTGGGGCTGGCGCTTTCGGCGATGGCGGCCTATGCGCTCGCCAAGATCCCCTTGAAGACCGGCAAGGCATTGCTGCTTCTCGTCGTCTTCGGCACGATGATCCCGTTTCAGGTCATGCTGGCGCCGCTGTTTACGCTCGTCAATTCGCTGGGGCTGATCGACACCTATCCCGGCATCATCCTGCCCTATATCGCCTTCGGCGTGCCGTACCAGGTCTTCATCCTGCACGGCTTCTTCAAGGGGATTCCGAAGGAACTCTCCGAAGCCGCCCTGATCGATGGTGCGAGCCATTTCACCATCTTTCGCCGGATCTTTCTGCCGGTCTGCCTGCCGGTGCTCGCCGCACTCCTGATCCTGGATTTCGTCTCCACCTGGAACGAGTTCGCCATGGCGCTCGTGTTGCTCCAGGATCAGCATATGTGGACGCTGCCGCTGGGGCTGATGTCCTTCCAGGGGCAGTTTTCCAACGATTACGGTCAGCTCAATGCCGCGATCGTCATGACCGTGCTGCCGGCAACGCTCGTCTACCTCATCTTCCAGCGATACTTCGTCTCCGGCCTCACTTCTGGCGCCGTCAAAGGCTGAGCCCCTAATTCCAAAGTCTTTCGAGGAGAATATCATGTCCAATGCAACCGTCGAAAAATGGGGCGTCTTCGAGGCAGCCTTCAACGGCCCTTCGGGCGGCAATCCCTATCTCGACGTGGCATTCGATGCCGTTTTCAGCCAGAACAGCCGCGAGGTCCGCGTGCCTGGCTTTTACGATGGCGACGGCATCTATCGCGTTCGCTTCATGCCCGACAACGAAGGCGAATGGTCCTTCAGGACGCGTTCCAAGACCGTGGAACTTGACGGCAAGTCCGGCTCGCTCGTCGCCACCAAGCCGTCCGAGGGCAATCACGGGCCGGTGCGCGTGCGCAACAAATTCCATTTCGCCTATGCCGACGGCAGGCCATTCCTCTCCTTCGGGACGACTTGCTATGCCTGGACGCATCAGCCGCTGGAGATGCAGGCGCAAACGCTCGAGACGCTAAAGAACGCACGCTTCAACAAGATCCGCATGGGGGTGTTTCCGAAGGACTACCCTTATAATGTCAACGAACCGCTTTATCCCTGCTTCGAGAAGGGAGCAGACGGCAAGGAGGACGTCGACCGTCCGAACCCGGTCCTCTTCCAGCATTTCGAAAAGCAGGTTGCGGCCCTTTGCGCGCTTGGCATCGAAGCCGATATCATCATGTTCCATCCCTATGACCGTTGGGGCTATGCCGACATGTCGGCCGAGCAGGACTTCCGCTATGTCGAATATCTCGCGGCACGGCTTGCCGCCTATCGGAACGTCTGGTGGGCGCTCGCCAACGAATATGACTTCCTCCTCGACACCAAGCCGATGGCGCAATGGGACCGCTATTTCCATATCCTCGAGGAGAACGATCCCTACGGCCATCTGAAATCGATCCACAATGGCGAGCAGACGATGAACTTCGATCATCGCAAGCCCTGGGTCACGCATACCTGCATCCAGAACTGGGACGTCAAGCGGACGCAGGAATGGCGCGATGCCTATGGCAAGCCTGTCGTCAATGACGAGCCGGAATATGAAGGCAATATCATCCAGTCCTGGGGCAATCTGACCGCGCAGGAACTAGTGCATCGCTTCTGGATCACCATGGTTCGCGGCGGCTATGCCGGGCATGGGGAGACCTATTCGCATCCGGAAGACCTCATCTGGTGGGCCAAGGGTGGCGAACTGCGCGGCGAGGCATGGAAGCGCATCGGCTTTCTGCGCGAGCTGCTGGAGCAGGACGTCGTCAACGGCTTAGAGCCGATGGCAGGAGCCGGCGAGTGGCCCTGGACGCGCGTTTCCGGCGCCCGCGACGGTGATCTCAGCTACATCTATCTCGGCGAACACCAGCCCGTCATCTGGTCGACGGGTCTGCCCAAGGATGGCACCGACTACGACGTCGACATCATCGATACCTGGGAGATGACCATTACCCCCGCAAGGAAGGTGGACGCTCCGATCCCGCACCCCACACGGCACGGTGCGATCGTGCGCGGCGGCCAGCCGGACGCCGCCTTTGGCATCGAATTGCCGGGCAAGCCATACCAGGCCCTTCGCATCCGTAAAAAGAACTGATCGGGCCTCACAGGGAGGAATTTCATGTCCGGACTGACCATCAAGAACGTCAAGAAGTCCTATGGAGCGGTGGATATCATCCATGGCGTCGATGTCGACATATCGGACGGCGAATTCGTCATTCTCGTCGGGCCGTCCGGCTGCGGCAAGTCGACGCTTCTGCGGATGATCGCGGGGCTGGAGGAAATCACCGGCGGCGAGATCTCGATCGGCGGGCGCGTCGTCAACAATCTGCAGCCGAAGGATCGCGACATCGCGATGGTCTTCCAGAACTATGCGCTCTATCCGCAGATGACCGTCGCCCAGAACATGGGCTTTGCGCTGGAGCTTGCCGGCGCGAAGCGTCCCGAGATCGAACGGAAGGTCGGCGAGGCCGCGCAGATCCTCGGGCTTCAGCCATTGCTCGGCCGCAAGCCCGCACAGCTTTCCGGCGGCCAGCGCCAGCGCGTCGCCATGGGCCGCGCTATCGTGCGCGATCCGAAGGTCTTCCTTTTCGATGAACCGCTGTCCAATCTCGACGCAAAATTGCGCGTCAAGATGCGGGCCGAGATCAAGGCGCTGCATCAGCGGCTGAAAACGACCATCGTCTATGTCACCCATGACCAGATCGAGGCGATGACGATGGCCGACAAGATCGTGGTGTTGCAGGGCGGCAAAGTCGAGCAGATCGGAACACCGCTCGAGCTTTACGACCGGCCTCGAAATGTCTTCGTCGCCGGCTTCCTCGGTTCCCCCGCGATGAATTTCCTCGAAGGCAGGCTAACCGGCGGCCCAAAGCCGACCCTGTTGTTGCCGAGCGGCACGCCGGTCGAACTCCTCGATGCGCCGGCTCAGGCGGAGGGCAAGGATGTCCTCATCGGCATTCGACCCGAAGACATCTCCTTTGCGGCCGACTGCGGCGTGCCGGCAACCGTTACTGTCATCGAGCCCACGGGGTCCGAGACGCATGTGGCGCTGGATGTCGAGGGCAAGGAACTGACATGGGTCATGCGGGAGCGCGCCGAGCTGGCGCCAAACCAGAAGGTGCAGCTTTCCTTCAAATCGTCGAATGTTCACTTCTTCGACAAGGTCACCCAGCAGCGCTTGTAAAAACCCAAGCCATTATCGGATGGCTTGGAGACGGTGCCAGGCGACAACCGCCAGACAGCCGAGCAGGGCGATATTCATGGTCAGCGCGTAATCGCCGTGAACAACCGCAAGTTCAAGGATGATGGCAAAACCTTCAACGGCCAGAAGGACGATGATGGCAGATGGTGCGAGGCTGACAAGCACGCCAAGCATGGCCGGCACCAACAAGGCGCTTGCCGACAGCAATTCGACGGTGCCCACGATACGAACGGCCCATTCGGGAAGAACCGTCACGGAATCCATACCCAGACTGCCGAGATATTCGATCGGTTTCGATATCTTCAAAAACCCCGACAGGCCGAAGACCACGGCGATGGAGGCTTCCAGAAACCAGACCAGGGCATTTCGCAGTTCCGTAAGAGGTTGACCGGAAATGCCTTCGGATGCCCCCAGATTCTCACGCCCGGTACGCATTAGCGTGGTGCGCGTCTTTCGGCGTCGCTCATCACCGTCAGAACACGCTTCACGAAGGCGGCGCCGTCAAACTGCTTTGGCGAGCTGGCATCAGAACCGTCCTGACGCTCGAAGATGAAAGCCTCGACATTGACGATCGGCAGCTTCAATCGGTTCCGCACTCGTCCGATCATCGCCGTATGCGTTATCACCACCCGGCAGCCATTCGGCTCGAACTCGCTCTGCATTCCCGACATCGAGATTGCCGCAACCGAGAGGCCGCGCGCCGACAGGACCGACCCGATACTCGTGGCGGCCTGCGGATTGTCGAGACAGATCAGCACGTCCGTCGGACGATCGGATGGCAGGGACTCAGCTAGCATTTGCGACCTCATATTCGAATACGGACTTACCATAGCGATTCCGATGTAATGCAGTGTTATATGTTGTTACAATTTGTTGCGACGGGATCGCTCATGTGGCGAGGGTTGCAGATGCGCTCGGATCGCTTGACTATCCGCCGCCGCAGTGCACCCGCAGCAAACTAAAAAAACACGCCGCAATACAATGCAACACATGTGGCAGGCGAAAACTGGTTTCCTTGTATCCGCCCGGATTCGGGCAAGGAGACCGGATGTGAAACAACCCCGCAATGCAGGATCAGGCGATCCGGAACAATTGCTGAATGGGCTGACAAGTGTCAGGCGCTATCTCGGCAAGCAGGGGCGCGTCTATCTTTGGGCCAGCTGTCTTGGCTGCAACGCGATGTTTTGCACCATCGGCGCGGGCGCGCGACAGTTCATCATTTTCAACATTCTCTGCTTGCTGGCGTTCGGAGCAAAGACCTTCGAGATCATCCCCCTTGAAACCGGGAACGGCTCCGCCTTGCCTTACAATCGATCACCGGCCGCCAAGGACTGGAGGCCGGTGCTGACCTTTTCGGCTCAATTGCTTGTCGCCTGCTATGCAATGACGGTGCTCGTCGACAACCTCGCCTCAAGCCCCGTGCTACTCGGCTCGATCCACTGAGCAAAGCCCCCCGCCGAAACAGCAGGGGGCCTGAACGCCCTGTGCGAGCTACTTGGAAAAACGCTCTGGCCGGAAATTGGCCAGCAGCGGATGGCGCTTTCCTGTGGCGATCTCATCGGCAAGCAGTTCACCGGCGATCAAGCCGAGCGTGGCGCCGCTGTGACTAAAGGCGACGAAGTAGCCGGGGATGGACTGCAATTCTCCGAACACCGGGTCGCCGTCGCCGGGAATGGGCTTCGGTCCGACGCCATAGTCCGCCAGTTCGAGCGTCGGATTGCCCTCGAGCACTTTCGACGCCTCGCGAAGCAGGCCTTCGACCGTGGAAGGCTTGATCTCGTAGCTCCCGTCCGCATTCACGCCCACTTCCTCCTCGGACCAAGCGGAATCAAGTGCAAAGCCACCATCAGGCGTCGGCCGAATGGCGACGCGTGGTGTGTTCAGGACCGCTTTCAATGGATGCTTGATCGGCTTTGTTCTGACAAGAAGCGCAATCGGCGTTCCGTCGGCAATGTGCTGACCAGCCTCAGCGACGGTTGCGGGAACGGCTCCACCGGCCGCTAGCAACACAGCGTCGGCATCCCAACGAATACCGTTCGATGTCGTCACACCGCGAGCACGGCCCTCTTCGACATTGACAGTCGCGCGTCCGGCGTCGGTAACGATCTCACCACCCCGCGCCTTGAACTCTTCGGCGAGAACACCGATCAGCGACGGCAGATCGACCCAACCCTCGCCCGGATTGAACTTGGCACCCTGCGGCGTCACCATGCTGGCATCGACGCCCGGCGTCGTCTCCGCAACCTTCGACGGGGCGAGCAGCAGAGCGTGATAGCCGAGGTTGCGTTCGTATTCGAAAACTTCCCCGATCTCATTGCCCCGGCCATCCGCATCCCAGGTCAGCCCGCCATCGAAACGCAGCCACCGCGCATCCGGATATTTGGCGGCGAGTGTCCGATAGCGGTCGATGCCGGCCATGCGCAGCCGATGATAGGCGTTTGAGCGCTTGCGCGCTGAATTGAGCCAGGCGAGCGACCGGCCAGAGGCGCCGTTCGCCAGCGGGCCGTCATTGATGATCACCGTGCGAACGCCGAGCCGCGCGAGATGAAGTGCGGTCGAAACTCCGAAAATCCCGCCGCCAACGACGATGACCTTCGAAGGCTGAGTGGAAGCATGCATGTTGGATAACCTTATCTATTGACGTTGTCTGGTTGTGAAAATCCGTAATGGTCGAGCGGCATCAAAGAACTTCCGCGAGGAAACGCTTCAACCGCTCACTTTGCGGATTGTCGAAAATTTGCTGCGGCGAACCCGCTTCAATGATGCGGCCTTCGTCCATGAACACGACCTGATCGGCAACCCTGCGGGCAAACCCCATCTCGTGGGTCACGACAGCCATCGTCATGCCCTGGCGGCCAAGGTTTGCCATCAGGTCGAGAACGCCCTTGACCAACTCGGGATCGAGCGCGCTCGTCACCTCATCGAACAGGATGACCTCTGGATCCATTGCCAGAGCACGGGCAATCGCAACGCGCTGCTGTTGTCCACCCGACAGGCCAGCCGGGCGATGATCCTTGCGTTCAGCGAGACCAACCTCGGTAAGGCGTGCTTCAGCAATCCCACGCGCCTCGCTCCTCGGCATCTTCTTGATCTTCGTCAACGACAGCATGACGTTTTCGAGCGCGGTATGGTCCGGAAACAGATTGAAGTGCTGGAACACCATGCCGACGCGACGACGCAGGCTCTCCGGCTTCATCGCCAGAATGCTTTCGCCATCGAGCAGGATGTCGCCACGCTTCGGCTCGACCAGCCGGTTCAGGCAACGCAGGAGCGTCGACTTACCCGAACCCGATGGGCCGATGATACAGGTCACCGTGCCTGGCGCGATATCGAGATCGACACCCTTCAGCACATCGAGATCACCATAGGCCATGCTGAGATCGCGGACCCTGAGCGCCCCTGCCTTGAAGCGTGGTTCGTTGCCAACGGCCGTGCTGGAAGCAGCTCGTAATTCTCCGACCTCGACGAGACCGCTGGCAGCGCCGGAACCCCGCCCCTGTCTTCCAAGCCGCAGCCGCGCATCGATGTAGTTGACGAAATGGGTGAGCGGCACGGTAATGAGGAGATAGAACACACCGGCCAGCAGCAATGGCGACAGGTTGCCCGTCACCACGGCCTGATCCTGGCCGACGCGGAAGATCTCGCGCTCGGACGCGAGCAGTCCCAGGAAATAGACGAGACTCGAATCCTTCACGTTGCCGATGAACTGATTAACGAGTGCCGGCAGAACACGCCGTACGCCTTGCGGGATAACGATCAGCCGCATCCCCTGCCCGTAGCTCATGCTGAGCGCGCGACAGGCCTCCATCTGGCCGCGTTCAACGCTTTGGATGCCGGAACGGAAGATTTCGCCGATATAGGCGCCAGCGATCAGGCTGAGCGCGATGATGCCGAGCGGAAATGGCGAGGGCCCGAACAGTTCGCGGCCGATACGGGCAAAGCCCTGACCGATGATCAGGATCGTCACGATGGCCGGGAGGCCCCGGAAAATATCGGTGTAGATCCGCGCCGGCAGGCGCAGCCAGCGTGACTGCGAGATGCCCATGACGGCCAGCACCATCCCGATGATGACGCCGAGCACCGTCGAGGCGGCAGCCAGGATCAGCGTGTTCTTCAGGCCGACGGTGATCATGCTCGGCAGCACTTCCGCCATAGCATCCCAGTCCAGGAAGCTGCGGCGGAGATTTTCAAGCCAATCCATTCCATTCCCCATGAATTCTTGCGGGCCATACCGACGCATCCGTTCGGATAAACATCAGCAATGCCATGAAGGAGCCGCCCGGCAAGCGCGGGCGGCTCGAAGCTTCACTTCTTGGGTAGATATTGGTCCGGCATTGGCGAGCCCGGAAACCACTTCTCATAAAGCGTCTTCCAGGTGCCGTCCTGCATCGCCTCATGAAGCGCTTTGTTCAGCGCGGTGCGGAAGGCATCATTGCCCTTTCTGATCACGAAACCAGCCGGCGCATCGAAGGACGGAATATTGACCGCAATCTTCAGCGACGGATAACGCTCGCCATATTGCTTGGCCGCTTCGTAGTCGAGGAAATGAGCATCGATCGTGCCATTGTTGAGCGCTGCCACCGCCGAATTATTGTCGGGGAATTTTACGAGATCGGCTCCAGCAAAATTCTTGGTGGCGTAGATTTCCTGCAAGGTGCCCTGCACCACGCCGAGGCGCTTGCCCTTCAGCGTATCGGCATCCTTGATGCTCGCTTCCGGCGTCAGGACGGAGAGATAGCCGGCGAGATAACCGTCGGAGAAGTCGACCGTCTTCTTGCGTGCCTCGGTCGTTCCGATTGCGGCGACCGCCACGTCGAAGCGCTCATTGGCGACGGACGGCATCAAGGCCGAGAATTCCTGACCGGTGAAGGTCACCTTGTCCTTCGCAAAACCCATGCGCGATACGACATTCAGGAAGAGTTCGATATCGAAGCCGGTGAATTGGCCGTCGGCGGTAGCAAAGGTGTAGGGCTTTGCATCGCCCATCGTGCCGACGCTGATGGTCTGCGGATCGATCAGATTATAGGGATTGTCGGCTGCGGATGCGGACCCGATGCCGGCTGCAAGAAGATAGGCCAGGACGCCAGCTCGCAAGGGAGCGATGGCGGCTGCGAATATGCCAGATTTGCTCATGTTCATTCTCCGCTCTGAAGGGTGCTCTTATCGGCATTTTTATGCGTGACCATCCGCTCCTTCGTCGCGTATCGCCGAAGGAAGGATTTGCACAAGAGACCGGTATCTCTTACAAAGAGACCGGTCTCAATGGATATTTGTTAACTTGAGATTGACCTTCCGTCAACAACTCTTGTAACCCTCGCCCTATGGAAAACCTTAGCCCTGTCAAACGTTCCGTCACCGTCGCCGACGTCGCAAAAGCGGCCAAGGTTTCGAAGGCCACGGCGGCCCGTGTTCTCGGCGGCTATGGCGTGGTCAGCGACAAGGTTCGCGCTCAAGTAATGGCTGCGGCAACAGAACTGGAATACCGACCGAACGAACTCGCACGCAGCATGACGACGGGGAAATCCGGCATCATCGGTGTCATCGTCGGCGATATCGAGAACGCTTTCTTCAGCCTCGCGGTCCGGGGCCTCAGTGACGCTGCGCGCGTGGCGGGCTTCAACGTCATCATCGCCAATTCAGGCGAAGAACTCGATGCCGAGAAATCGGCGGTAGACCTGCTTATCGGCAAGCGCGTCGACGGCCTGATCGTCACGCCGGCCAGATGCGACCGGATGGAGCATCTGCAGGATATTCGCCGCGTCGGCGTTCCGCTCGTCCTGTTCGATAGAAGCATTCCGGAGCTTGGGGTCGACTCCGTGACCGGCGACGACCGCGACGCCGCCATGAACGCAACGCGCTATCTGCTGGAGGCAGGACATCGCCGCATCGCCTATATATCCGCCATGGACACCGGAGTTGATCCGTTCACGGACAGCCGGCAGATATCCAACTCCGCCGTGCGCGAGCGCGTGGAGGGCTTCTTGAGCGCACAGATCGACGCCGGGTTGAAGAACCCGGAGCACTACGTCCGGCTTGGCGCCACCGATCAGCTGCGGACAGATGCCGTCGTGAAGCGCTTGCTTGCGGAAAAAAATCCGTCGACGGCTTTGGTGGCGTCCGATAGCCTCGTCGGGCTCAGGGTATTCCGTTCTCTACAGTCCCTGAACCTTTCCATCCCCAGGGACATATCGATGATTTCCTTCCTCGATGCGGACTGGACCACAGTTACCGCTCCGCCGATCACCGTCGTCGATCAGCCGGTTTATGAGATGGGGAAAAAGGCAGCCGAAAGGCTCATTTCGCGGCTGAACGGCAAAGAGCTGCCAGTGGAGCGCACGATGATCAAGACGAGCCTGATCCAGCGCGGCTCGGTGGCGGCACCACGATCGACTGCGACTTGAGGCGAAAGCCTGTCATCGTCTCGGAACCAGAAACGGACAGTTACGACGTTCTAGTCCTGCGCGCGGACACCGCGGGCATGCCGAAGATCGACGGCGGTATGCCACACGATCGTCGCAAGGATGATCGCACCGCCCATGAACGTTGCCATCGGCGGCCTCTCGGAAAAGAAGAGCCAGACCCAGAAGGGGGTAAGCACGATCTCCATCGAGCCGACGAGAGCCGCATCGGCCGCCGGCATTCGCCTTGACCCGAAAAGGAAAAGGACGAACGCGAGCGCGAAATTCGTCGCTCCAAAGGCAGCCAGCAGCAGCCAATTATAAGCATCGAGCGAGGCCGTCGAAGCGAAGGGCAGGAAGAGCACGAATGTGAGGAACCCGCTCACGACGCTGGACGGCAGGATCGGCACGCTACGGTCGATGCGTGGGATGACGATGATGAGAGCGAAGGTGACCGTCATGCCGAGTGCCAGGAGATCGCCGACGCCGGTGCCGCCCCCAATCGAGGAAGCGACGATAACCGCCACCCCGACGAGACAGACGCCGCCGGCAATCAACGTCCGCTTCGCCACCCGCTCCTTCAGCATCGTCCAGCTGAGAAAGGCGGCGATGAACGGCGCCGTTGCATAGATCATGGTCACGTTTGCGACCGTGGTCATGTAGAGCGCACCGATAAAGCAGGCCTGACTGATGGTCTGGCAGGCAATCATCGCCAATCCGGCGGGATGAAAGATCGAACTCCATTGGCGCCGCGAAAACCCGCCCTCAAGGAAGAAGCTCGGGATCAGCAAGAATATGCCGCCAAACAGCGACCGCCAAGCGATCGCCGTCCATATGTCGGTCGTCAGAAGCCGCGCATAGATGCCGCTGCAGCTCCACGCAAGCGTTGCCACGGCCACAAGAACGATACCCTTCTCATACTCGCTTGAGGAGAAGGTTCGGGCAGGAATCTGAATGGTCATCTATCGAATCTCGGAAATGCAGCACCTGAATTGGTGACCCTGTCTGCGCCGATATTTGACATCAGACAAACGAATAGTAGAGATAGCAGCCATCAGAAAAATTTGTGAGCCATCATGCGCGAACCCATCGAAAGCGATTTGCTCCGGACGTTTCTCGTCATCACCGAGACGTCGAATTTTTCCGCTGCCGCCCAGCGTATCGGCCGCACGCAATCGGCCGTCAGTGCGCAGATCAAGCGCCTTGAGGAAATCGTTGGTAAAGCATTGTTCGACAGAAGCGCGCGTGGCGTTGCACTGACCCGGGCCGGCAATCAGTTGCTTCCCTATGCACAACGCGTGATCGACCTGCTGACCGAGGCGGCAGCCACCATCCGCACCAAGCCACTGGACGGCCCCGTCCGGATCGGCATTCCGGAGGAATACAGCCAGACCGTGCTACCGGCAGCGCTTGCTGCCTTCGCTATTCGGCACCCTGCCGTCGAAGTCACCGTTACCTGCGACTATACTAAACACAATCTCGCCGCTCTGGAGAAGGACGAGCTCGATCTCGCCGTCGTCTTCGACTGGAGCGATCAGACCACCGGCGAGGTGCTCTGCATCGACCCGACGGTCTGGGTGACATCGCTGGTGCACCGGCTGCACGAGGCGGTGCCGCTGCCCATCGCGATCTATCGCGACTCGACGTGGTGCCGTGACTTTGCCTTGCGGTCCTTGGAGCAGCAGGGGCGGCGCTACCGCATCGCCTTCGTCGCCGATACAAGTTCCGGCCTGAAGAATGCCGTTTCCGCCGGCCTTGCCGTCACGACGCTCTCGCGAAGCAACATTCCGCATGGCTGCCGGGAACTGACCAGCGACGATGGATTTCCGCCGGTCGATTCCTCTCGCGTCGTGCTTCGCCGCAACCCCTATCATTCGAGCGAGGCGATCCGGGAGCTGGCGGAGATGGTGCGCGAAGCTTTCCAGCCTATGTCGGCGCTATTGCAGCCGTAGAGCGCCCGCGCAAGCGCCGCCGCGTACCCGACGGACTTTCCGAGAAACTGGCACGATAGCTGCGGGAAAAGGCCGAAGCCGAATTGAAGCCGGTCGCCGCGGCGATCTCCGCAAACGACTCCTTCGTCTCGATCACCTTGCGCCGCGCCGCGTTGAGCCGGAGAGCCAGGTAATGCACATGCGGCGGCGCGCCGAAGTCGTCCTGAAACAGAGCCTGGAGATGACGGGCGCTAACCCCGATGCGCCGCGCCAGGCGCGTCAGGACCAGCGGCTGCTCGATATTATCCTCCATCAGCCGCACGGCCTGGGCGACGCGCGGATCGCGCAGACGCAAGCCGGCGGTCGACGGCGAAAGCTCAACCGCGCCATAGACGCTCGATGGCTCGTAGATGAAAAGGCGGCTGACTTCGAGCGCCAGCGAATAGCCTTGCCGCCGCCTGATGATTTCCAGCATCAGGTCGATCGTCGGCATCGAGCCGGCCGTGGTGATGCGCTTGCCGTCGATGACGAAACGGTCCTTGACGGCGCGCACCTGCGGATAGGCCAGCGCGAAATCCTCCGAATCCTCCCAATGGACAGCCGCCGACACATTGTCGAGAAGGCTCGCCTCGGCCAGCAGCCAACTACCGGACTCAATGCCGGCGATCATCGAGCGATAACGTGCCGTCTGCGACAATTGCATCTTCAGCGCCTGCGTGGCGCTGCGCCGCCAATTGTAGCTCGCCAGCACAAAGAGCGGCGCAGTGTCGCTTGACGGCCGGAAGCTGCCCGATGCCGGTATCGGGATGAGGCTGGTCGTCTCGACCGGCGAACCGCCCAACGTAAACAGCCGCCAGCGATAGAGTTCGCTGCCGGAGATGCGGTTAGCACCGCGCAAGGGTTCGATCACCGAGGCGATCAGGATCAGGTTCGTTTCCGGCAGGATCAGCAGGTCGATGTCGAGCGGCGTATCGGATGGCGTGAACATGGGCATTTCTCGTGTTTCTGATAATGTATCGTTTGCTTCTGAAAATGCAAAGCATGAAGCCATCGCTTGCAGCGTAATGCCCTCAATACGAGGGAGAACAAAAATGCCTCTTGCGATGAACCGCGATGTCTTCATCACCTGCGCCGTCACCGGTTCCGGCGACACCGTTTCGAAATCCAGCCACGTTCCGATCACTCCCAAGCAGATCGCGGAATCCGCGATCGATGCCGCCAAAGCCGGCGCCGCCGTCGTCCATTGCCATGTCCGCGATCCCGAGACAGGTGCGGCCAGCCGCCGCAACGATCTCTACAGGGAAGTGACCGACCGCATCCGTTCGGCCGATGTCGATGTGGTGCTCAACCTGACCGCCGGCATGGGCGGCGATCTGATCTTCGGGGATGTAGAAAGCCCCCTGCCGTTGAACGCCAGGGGCACCGACATGGCTGGCGCAACGGAGCGCGTCAGCCATGTCGCCGAATGCCTGCCGGAAATCTGCACGCTCGATTGCGGCACGATGAACTTTAGTCTCGGCGACTATGTGATGACCAACACGCCCTCGATGTTGCGGGCCATGGCGAAGAAAATGACCGATCTCGGTGTCCGCCCCGAAATCGAAGCCTTCGATACCGGTCATCTCTGGTTTGCCAAACAGCTTGCCGAGGAGGGTCTTATTGAGGATCCGGTCCTCATCCAGCTCTGCATGGGCATCCCCTGGGGGGCGCCCGATGACCTCAACACCTTTATGGCGATGGTCAATAACGTTCCATCGAGCTGGACCTTCTCGGCCTTTTCCATCGGTCGCAATGCCATGGCCTATCCGGCCGCTGCCGTCCTTGCCGGTGGCAATGTCCGCGTTGGCCTTGAAGACAATCTTTATGCCGGAAAGGGCCTACTTGCGACCAATGCCCAGCTCGTCGAAAAGGCTGTGCAGGTCATCGAAGGCATGGGCGCGCGCATCATCGGCCCTGAAGATGTCCGCAAGAAACTGAAACTGACGAAGCGCTGAGGCCGAAATGACCAAGATCAACAAGGCAGCCTGTATCGGCGGCGGCGTCATCGGCGGCGGATGGATCGCCCGCTTTCTTTTGGCCGGCATCGATGTCGATGTCTTCGACCCGCATCCCGAAGCGACACGCATCGTCGGGGAAGTGCTGGCGAATGCCGAAAACGCCTATGCGATGCTGACCGGCGCGCCGCTTCCCGCCCGCGGCAAGCTCACCTTCCGCGAGACGCTGGAAGAAGCCGTCGCCGGCGCAGACTGGATCCAGGAGAGCGTTCCCGAGCGGCTTGACCTCAAGCGCAAGGTGCTGACGCAGATCGACACGGCGGCAAGGCCCGACGCGCTGATCGGCTCCTCCACCTCCGGCCTCTTGCCGACCGATCTACAGCGCGACATGCGTCATCCCGAACGCCTCTTCGTGGCCCATCCCTATAATCCGGTCTATCTGCTGCCGCTGGTCGAAATCGTCGGCGGAGAGAAGACATCGAAGGAAACAATCCAGGCGGCCATGGACCGGCTGCCGCCGATCGGCATGAAGGGCGTCCATATCGCCAAGGAGATCGAAGCTTTCGTCGGCGATCGTCTGCTGGAAGCCCTGTGGCGCGAGGCGCTATGGCTGATCAAGGACGACATCTGCACCGTCGAAACGCTGGATGATGTCATCCGCTATTCCTTCGGCCTGCGATGGGCGCAAATGGGCCTATTCCAGACCTACCGTATCGCCGGCGGCGAAGCGGGTATGCGGCACTTCCTGGCGCAGTTCGGCCCGGCACTGCAATGGAACTGGACGAAGCTGATGGATGTCGTCGACCTCGACGACGCGCTGGTCGAAAAGATCGGCCAGCAGTCAGACGAGCAGGCCGCCGGCCTGTCGATCCGTGAACTGGAGCGTATTCGCGATGAAAATCTCGTTGGCATCCTCCAGACATTGAAGGGCAGCCATGGCGGCAAGGGCTGGGGCGCCGGCAAGCTCCTCAAGGATTTCGAGCAAAATCTTTGGGCAACCGGCGGGGGCGAAAGAAAACTCTACGACCTCGCAAGACCGCTGCGTCTCATCGAAACCAAGGTCAGCCCCGC
Organism: Rhizobium rhizogenes NBRC 13257; assembly: GCF_000696095.1. GTDB lineage: Bacteria > Pseudomonadota > Alphaproteobacteria > Rhizobiales > Rhizobiaceae > Rhizobium > Rhizobium rhizogenes. The sequence continues at coordinate 447,356 of NZ_BAYX01000005.1, forward strand.
CTGGGTCGACTACAACGGCCACATGACTGAGCATCGCTATCTGCAGGTGTTCGGCGATACCTCCGATGCGCTGCTGCGCCTCATCGGCGTCGACTTTGACTATGTCGAGCGTGGCCACAGCTACTACACGGTCGAAACCCATATCCGTCACATCGGCGAAGCCAAGCTCGGCCAGGCAATCCATTCGACCTGCCAGCTCCTGTCCGCCGATGAGAAGCGGCTGCATCTGTTCCACACGGTCCACGACACGGCGACGGGCGACGTTGTTGCCACCGCCGAACACATGCTGCTGCATGTCGATGCCAAGGCAGGCAAAGCCGCTCCCGCGCCGGAGGAGGTGCTGAGCAAAATAAGGCTGATCGCCGAGGCGCATGCGAAACTGCCCCTGCCGGACGGTATTGGGCGCCATGTCGGACAAAAGCGCTAGGAGGAAGCGAAAATGAATTTCGGGCTCAACGAAGAACAGGAAATGATCGTCAAGACAGTCCGTGACTTCGTCGAGACGGAAATCTATCCGCATGAGAACGAGGTTGATCGCACCGGCATCGTGCCGCCGGAGCTCGGAGAGGAAATCCGGCGCAAATGCATCGATCTCGGCTTCTATGCCTGCAATTTTCCCGAAGAGGTCGGCGGCGCAGGGCTCGACCACACTACCTTTACCCTCGTCGAGCGCGAACTCGGCCGCGGTTCGATGGCGCTGACCGTCTTCTTCGGCCGCCCCTCCGGAATTCTGATGGCCTGCGAAGGCGAGCAGCGCGAGAAATATCTGCTGCCGGCCGTGCGCGGCGAAAAGGTCGACGCGCTGGCCATTACCGAGCCCGATGCCGGCTCGGACATGCGCGGCATGAAATGTGCTGCGCGGCAGGATGGCAGCGATTTCGTTCTCAACGGCACCAAGCACTTCATCTCGCACGCCGATGTCGCTGATTTCGTTATTGTCTTTGCGGCCACCGGCGAGGAAGAGACGCCGAAGGGCATCAAGAAGAAGATCACGGCCTTTCTGGTCGATCGCGGCACGCCAGGCTTCGAGATCCTCAAAGGCTATGAATCACTATCCCATCGCGGCTACCACAACTCCGTTCTGAATTTCACGGATTGCCGCCTTCCCAAATCCCAAGTGCTCGGCGACGTGCATCGCGGCTTCGATATCGCCAATGAATGGTTGTACGGCACGCGCCTGACGGTCGCGGCCACCTGCGTCGGACGGGCTCGTCGTGTCTTCGATCTGGCCCTGCCCTATGCGGCGGAGCGCAAGCAGTTCGGCCGGCCGATCGGCGCTAATCAGGGCGTATCATTCAAGCTTGCCGAAATGATCACCGAGATCGACGCCGCCGACCTGTTGACGTTGTCTGCCGCCTGGCGACTCGACGCGGGCCTTTCCGCCAATCGCGAGGTTGCCTCGGCCAAACTTTATGCCTCGGAAATGCTGGCCCGCGTCACCGACGAAGCGATCCAGATCTTCGGCGGCATGGGACTGATGGACGATCTGCCGCTTGCCCGCTTCTGGCGCGATGCGCGCGTCGAGCGCATCTGGGACGGAACCTCGGAAATCCAGCGGCATATCATCAGCCGCGATCTGCTGCGGCCATTCGGGGCCTGACCGGATGACACAGCGCTCGCTCGACCGCCTGATCAGACCGCAAACAATCGCCGTCTTCGGTGGTCGCGAGGCGCGCCGGGTCATCGAACAATGCGACCGGATGGGATTTTCCGGCGACATCTGGCCGGTGCACCCGACGCTGGAAAGCGTGCTCGGCCGCCGTTGCTATCGATCGGTGGAAGAACTGCCGTTAGCCCCGGATGCCGCCTTCGTCGGCGTCAACCGGCTGCTGACCGTCGATATCGTCCGCGCGCTTTCCGCCAGAGGCGCCGGTGGTGCCGTCTGCTATGCCTCGGGCTTCAGCGAAGCAGTTGCCGAACTGGCTGATGGTATCAAGCTGCAGGAAGCCTTGGTCAACGCGGCCGGTGACACGCCGATTGTCGGGCCGAACTGCTATGGCGTGATCAATGGGCTGGACGGCGCCCTGCTCTGGCCCGACCAGCATGGAATGGTACGTGTGGAAAGCGGCGTCGCCATTCTCACGCAATCCTCCAACATCGCCATCAATCTCAGCATGCAACAGCGCGGCCTGCCGCTCGCCTATCTGATGACGGCCGGCAATCAGGCACAGATCGGACTATCGGATTTGGCTCTCGCCGTCCTCGAGGACCCGCGCGTCACGGCGATCGGCCTGCACATCGAAGGCTTCGGCAGCGTCCAGGCCCTGCAAAAACTTGCCACGCGCGCCGGTGAATTGCGCAAGCCCGTTGTCGCGCTGAAAGTCGGCAAGTCCGAACAGGCACAGCGCGCCGCCGTTTCCCATACGGCCTCGCTTGCCGGCAGCGACGCCGTCGCCGATGCGGTTCTCGCCCGTCTCGGCATCGGCCGCGTCGCTACGCTGCCGGAAATGATCGAAACGCTGAAGCTACTGCATGTCACCGGCCCACTGACAAGCAATGCGATCTCGTCCATGAGCTGCTCCGGCGGCGAGGCTTCGCTGATGGCCGATGCCGCCACCGGCCGGGCCGTGGATTTCCGCGCCCTGAAGCCGGAGCAACTGCCCGCCTTGCGGCGCAGCCTCGGCGAGATGGTCACCCTCTCGAATCCGCTCGACTATCACACCTTCGTCTGGGGCGATCTCGATCGTCAGACGGAAGCCTTCACCGCCATGTTCGAAGGCGGCTACGCGCTCAATCTCATTGTCCTCGATTTCCCGCGGAACGATCGCTGCGATGGCGCGGACTGGATGACGACGGTTGCCGCCATCTCTGCGGCCGCGAAACAGACTGGTGCCCGCGCCGGGGTTCTCGCGACACTACCGGAAAACATGCCCGAAACCGTTGCCTTGCAGCTGATCGAAGACGGCATCGTGCCCCTTTGCGGCATCAGCGAAACCATTGCAGCGGCCGAAATTGCGAGCCGGATCGAGGCGGCATGGCGCGCTCCGCCACCGCTGCCACTGCTCGATGCTGCCTTGGCCGGAGGCGAGATCGAAACCTTGAACGAGGCGGTCGCCAAGGCGGAGCTAGCCGCCTTTGGACTTACCGTTCCCGTCGGAGCGACAGCAGCCAGTCCGGGTGAGGCCGCAGAACAGGCAGAACGCCTCGGCTTTCCCGTCGCCCTGAAAGCGTTGGGCGTCGAACATAAGTCGGAGGCCGGCGCTGTCGTTCTCAACCTTAGGGATATGGAGGCTGTACGAAACGCTGCTCACGGAATGGCGCATGTCGCCTCCGGTTACCTGATCGAGCGGATGATTGAACGTCCCGTCGTCGAGCTGATCGTCGGAGCCGTGCGTGACCCCGCCCTCGGACTGGCTTTGACGGTCGGTGCGGGGGGAATCCTGGTTGAATTGCTTGAAGATTCCGTCATTTTGGCTCTTCCAGTGACGAGAATGGACGTTCTGGAGGCCATTTCACGACTGAAAGTCAGAAAACTGATCGAAGGGTATCGCGGCGGCGCGAGAGGCAACCTCGATTTAGTTGTCGATGCCGTCGTATCAACGGCAGAATATGTCGTAAAACACGCCGCGCGGCTCGAAGAACTAGACATTAATCCGTTGATGGTTTTGCCAGGCAATCGTGGCGTCGTTGCCGCAGACGCCCTCATCCGGCGAAGGAGGTAGCGGAAGTTGCACAGCCCCATTCGTGTTCGACGCGACAACGGTATTCTGGAGGTCATTATCGACCGGCCGAAGGCGAACGCCATCGACCTTGCGACCAGCCGTGAGATGGGCGTAATCTTCCGCGACTTTCGCGACGACCCCGAACTGCGCGTGGCGATCATATCCGGTGCGGGCGAAAAATTCTTTTCGGCCGGTTGGGATTTGAAGGCCGCCGCTGCCGGCGATGCGGTCGATGGTGACTATGGCGTCGGCGGTTTCGGCGGCCTGCAGGAACTTCGCGATCTCAACAAGCCGGTGATCTGCGCCGTCAATGGCATCTGTTTCGGCGGCGGTCTGGAGATCGCCCTTTCCACCGACCTGATCATCGCCGTCGAACACGCAACCTTCGCCCTTCCGGAAATCCGCTCGGGAACGGTCGCGGATGCCGCATCAATCAAATTGCCGAAGCGCATCCCCTATCACATTGCAATGGACATGCTCCTGACCGGCCGCTGGCTCGATGTCGTCGAGGCGCATCGCTGGGGCTTCGTCAACGAGATCGTCGCTGCGGACAAGTTGATGGATCGGGCATGGGAGCTCGCCCGCCTTTTAGAAAGCGGCCCGCCGCTCGTCTACGCCGCCATCAAGGAAATCGTCCGCGAAGCCGAGGGAACGACCTTTCAAACTGCCATGAACAAAATCACCAAAAGGCAGTTTGCGACCGTCGATGCCCTCTATTCGAGCGAGGACCAGTTGGAAGGCGCAAGGGCTTTCGCGGAAAAGCGAGCCCCAATCTGGAAAGGAAAATGAGAAAACGGTAGCAACCGTGTGATTTTCCTGCATGATCGCGGGCAACCAAGCTTCAAGCGGAAGAGGAAACCGCTTCTCGAAGCCCAGCCCGAGAATTCTATCAACACATCAAAAAGAAGGAACTGGGGAATGAGCGATTATACGAAACACCTCGCAAGCCGCGTGACCTCGGGTGGGCTCAGCCGCCGCGAATTCATGGGACGCGCCATGGCAGCCGGCATGACATTGGCCCTTGCCGACGCGCTTTTCACCGAAAGCGCGATGGCGGCAGAGCCGAAGCATGGCGGCCATCTGAAACTCGGCCTTGAAGGCGGTGCCGCCACCGACAGCAAGGATCCGGCAAAATTCCTGTCGCAGTTCATGTTCTGTATCGGCCGTTGCTGGGGCGACATGCTGGTCGAATCCGACCCGCTCACCGGCGCCGCCGTGCCGTCGCTTGCCGAATCCTGGGAGCCATCGAAGGACGCCGTCACCTGGACCTTCAAGATCCGCAAGGGCGTGAAATTCCACAATGGCAAGGACCTGACGATCGACGACGTCGTCGCTACCCTGAAGCGCCATACCGACAGCAAGTCGGAATCGGGCGCCCTCGGCGTCATGAAGTCGATCAAGGAAATCAAGGCCGATGGCGACAACCTCGTCCTGACGCTGACCGAAGGCAACGCCGACATGCCGTTGCTCCTGACTGACTATCATCTCGTCATCCAGCCGAACGGCGGCAACGACGACCCCTTCGCCTCGATCGGCACCGGCCCCTACAAGCTCGTCACCTTTGAGGCCGGCGTGCGCGCCACACTGGAGAAGAACAAGGACGACTGGCGCAAGGATCGCGGCTATGTCGACTCTATCGAAATCATTGGCATGAACGATGCGACGGCACGTATCGCCGCGCTGTCGTCGGGCCAGGTGCATTACATCAACCGCGTCGACCCGAAGACCGTCGACCTGCTGAAGCGCGCGCCGAATGTCGAAATCCTGGCGACCGCCGGCCGCGGGCATTACGTGTTCATCATGCATTGCAACACGGCGCCGTTCGACAATAACGACCTGCGTCTGGCGCTGAAATACGCCATGGACCGCGAGACCATGGTCAAGAAGATCCTTGGCGGCTACGGCAAGGTCGGCAACGACTTCCCGATCAACAGCACTTACGCTCTCTTCCCGGAAGGCATCGAGCAGCGCGCTTACGATCCCGCCAAGGCTTCCTTCCACTACAAGAAGTCCGGCCACAGCGGCTCCGTCCTGCTGCGTACCTCGGAAGTCGCCTTCCCGGGCGCCGTCGACGCCGCTGTCCTTTACCAGGAAAGCTGCAAGAAGGCCGGTATCAACATCGAGGTCAAGCGCGAGCCGGGCGACGGCTACTGGACCAATGTCTGGAACGTCCAGCCCTTCTCCACCTCCTATTGGGGCGGCCGCCCGACACAGGACCAGATGTATTCCACCGCCTATATCTCGACCGCCGACTGGAACGACACCCGCTTCCTGCGCCCGGACTTCGACAAGCTTCTTCTGCAAGCCCGCTCGGAACTGGACGAGACCAAGCGCAAGGAGATGTATCGCTCCATGGCGATGATGGTGCGCGACGAAGGCGGCGTTATCCTGCCGATGTTCAACGACTTCGTGAACGCCTCCACCAAGCAGGTGAAGGGCTACGTCCACGATATCGGCAACGATATGTCGAACGGCTACGTCGCGACCCGCGTCTGGCTGGACGCCTGATGCTCGAAGCTGGGCGGAAACGCCCTCATCTCTAACGGAACCGGGATCGCGGAACCCCTCCGCGGTCCTCCTGACGTTTCTGCGCGAGGCACCCATCATGTCCAATCCACCACCCAGCACGGTGCTGCCCGGCTTGAGGTTCAAACAGCGTTTCCCGCTATTGTCCCTTATCGTCGAGCGCTGCGTGCTCAGCCTCGTCCTGCTTTTTGCCGTCTCGATCCTGATCTTCGGCGGCCTTGAAGCTTTGCCGGGCGATTTCGCGACGACCTATCTCGGCCAGTCGGCGACGCCACAGGCGGTCGCCAACATCCGCGCCGATCTCGGTCTCAACCGGCCGATCACGACACGCTATGTCGAATGGCTCGGCAACGCCGTTCATGGCGATTTTGGCACCTCCTGGGCCAGCAAAAATTCCGTCAGCGAGCAGATCGGCAAGCGTCTCGGCAATTCGCTCTTCCTGGCCGCCTTCGCGGCGTTGATTTCCGTGCCGCTCGCCGTTGGGCTCGGCATGCTGGCCGTGCATTTCCGAAATCGATTGCCCGACAAGATCATCAACGTGATCTCGCTGGCGGCGATTTCGTTGCCGGAGTTCTTCATCGGCTATCTGCTCATTCTGTTTTTCGGTGTGAAATTCGGAATCGCGACCTTTCCCGCGACCGTCTATGACGGCATGGATTTCCTCGATCGGCTGAAGGCCATCGCATTGCCGACGGCGACGCTAGTCCTCGTCGTTCTCGCCCACATGATGCGTATGACGCGGGCCGCGATCCTCTCGGTGATGTCGTCAGCCTATATGGAAACGGCGGAACTGAAGGGTCTCAGCGCCTTCCGTTCGATCGTCAAGCATGCCGCCCCCAATGCGCTGGCGCCGATCATCAACGTCGTCGCACTGAACCTTGCCTATCTCATCGTCGGCGTCGTCGTGGTCGAGGTGGTCTTCGTCTATCCCGGCATGGGCCAGTACATGGTCGATGCAGTCACCGTTCGCGACATGCCGGTGGTTCAGGCCTGCGGGCTGATCTTCGCCGCCGTCTACATCCTGCTCAACATGATCGCCGATATCCTGGCGATCGTTGCCAACCCACGACTGAGGCATCCGCGATGAGATTGAGAGACATCCCCATCACCGCCTGGGTCGGCATGGCAGGCATCCTGCTCGCCTTCATCTGTGCCATCTTCGCTCCCTGGATCGCGCCTTATGGCGAGACAGAAGTCGTCGGCAATGTCTGGCAGGTGGCCGACGCGCAGTATTTCTTCGGCCTCGACAATCTCGGTCGCGACATCCTCTCGCGGCTGATCTATGGCGCCCGCACAACGCTGTTCGTAGCGCTCGCCGCAACGATCATCTCGTTCTCGCTCGGCATTATCCTTAGCTTCACCGCCGCTGTTTCGCGCGGATTGATCGACGCGGTCTTCTCGCGGTTCAACGATCTGATGATGTCGATCCCGACGCTGATCTTCGCGCTCGTGGTGCTGGCGGTGCTGCCGCAGAACCTGATCGTGCTCATCCTGGTCATGGCGATCCTCGATTCCACCCGCGTCTATCGCCTCGGCCGCGCCGTGGCGCTGGATGTGGCGGTGATGGAATTCGTCGAAGCTGCCAAGCTGCGCGGCGAAGGCAAGATCTGGATCATCTTCCGCGAGATCCTGCCGAACACGCTTTCGCCCTTGCTGGCGGAATTCGGCCTGCGCTTTGCCTTTTCGATCCTCTTCCTGTCGACGCTCTCCTTCCTCGGGCTCGGCATCCAGCCGCCGTCGGCCGACTGGGGCGGCATGGTCAAAGATAACAAGGACGGCATCATCTTCGGCATTTCCGCCGCTCTCGTGCCGGGCTCCGCGATTGCGGCGCTGGCAGTCTGTGTCAATCTGGTGGTCGACTGGCTCTTGAAGCGCACCTCCAGCCTCAAGGGAGGGCGTGGCGATGCCTGAGCTACTTTCCGTTCGCGATCTCAAGATCGAAGCAACCAGCTACCCACCCGGCGAGCCGCCGAAGCGCGTTACCATCGTCGACCGCGTCTCCTTCGACCTGAAAAAGGGCAAGGTGCTCGGCCTGATCGGCGAGTCCGGCGCCGGCAAATCCACCATCGGCCTTTCGGCACTCGCCTATGGCCGTGGCGGCGCCGAGATCACCGGCGGCCAAGTACTGCTCGACGGCGTTGATATTCTCCCCTTGGGGAAATCGGGCATCCGCAAGATCCGCGGCGCCCGCGTCTGCTACGTCGCGCAGTCGGCTGCGGCTGCCTTCAACCCCGCCCACAAGCTCGGCGAACAGGTGATCGAAGCCTCCGTCAAGCATGGACTGATGACGAAGGACGAAGCGAAGAAGCGCGCACTCTACCTGTTCCAAGTGCTTGGCCTGCCCAATCCGGAGACCTTCGGCGACCGTTTCCCGCATCAGGTCTCAGGCGGCCAGCTTCAGCGCGCCATGACGGCGATGGCGCTCTGTTCCAACCCGGAGCTGATCGTCTTCGACGAGCCGACGACAGCGCTCGACGTGACGACGCAGATCGATGTGCTGGCAGCGATCAAGCATGCCATAGAGGAAACGCATACGGCGGCGCTCTACATCACCCACGACCTTGCCGTCGTCGCGCAGATCTCCGACGACATCATGGTGCTGCGCTATGGCAAGACGGTCGAATACGGCACTGTCCAGCAGATCATCGAGGCACCGCGGGAAGACTATACCCGCGCGCTTGTCAATGTCCGCCAGACGGCGCGCGAAGAGGCGAAAGATCAGTCCGACACGCTTCTGAAGGTCGAAAATGTCAGTGCGCAATACTCGAATGGCTTCAAGGTGTTGCACGACGTCTCTCTCCATGTGCCGAAAGGCCAAACACTGGCGATCGTCGGAGAATCCGGTTCCGGCAAGTCGACGCTTGCCCGCGTCATTACCGGCTTGCTGCCGCCCACCGACGGCGGAATTTCCTTCGACGGCAAACCGCTGACGCCTGCGCTGAAAAACCGCTCGCGTGACGAGCTGCGGCGTATCCAGCTGATCTACCAGATGGCCGATACCGCCATGAACCCGCGCCAGACCGTGCGCGATATCATCGGCCGTCCCCTCTCCTTTTATTATGGCCTGCGCGGCGTGGCGAAGACGGCGCGGGTGAAGGAACTGCTCGAGCAGATCGAGATGAGCAACGGCTTCATCGACCGTTATCCGGCCGAGCTTTCGGGCGGCCAGAAGCAGCGTGTCGCCATCGCCCGGGCGCTTGCCGCCAAGCCGGAGCTCATCCTCTGCGACGAGCCCACCTCGGCGCTCGATCCGCTCGTCGCCGAAGGCATCCTGAAGCTGCTTATGCGGCTGCAGGCGGAGGCCCAGCTCTCCTATATCTTCATCACCCATGACATTGCCATCGTCCGTGCCATCGCAGACAGCGTCGCGGTCATGCATCGCGGCAAGCTCGTGCGCTTCGGGCCAAAATCGAAGGTGCTGTCCCCGCCTTTCGATGACTACACGGATCTGCTTTTGAAATCGGTCCCGGAAATGGAGATCGGCTGGCTGGAGCGCGTGCTGACGACGCGGAAGATGGAGAGCGCCGGAAATTGATGGCTCGGCATCTCAAGGCTCGGTGGTTCAGTATCTGCTCGCTTTCATGCCGATAGAAGACTCAGCGCATCAGGCGTGCGCTGATTTCATTCGGAGCTCAAATGCTGGTCCGGATCGAGGGCCTCGTTTCGATAATCGGTGTCGTCAATACTCTGTCGGCACCGCATATACTTCGGCGGATGGGTCCGCGAGGAACGAGCGTACCGTCGGCGGCAGCTGCCGTGACGATAGCGGCAGCGGCCCGCAGCGCGACAGAAGTTCGCGCAGATCAGGCTCGACGCCGACATGCCGCCAGATCATCCGTGAAGCATAGGGGAGGTTTTCCTTTCGCCAGGAGACGCCCATGGTCGTTCCGCGCAAATAAACCCGCTGGTGCTCGTCGAATGGCAGGAGGATCGTCTGCGACAACATGGAATTCGGACCGATAACACGCTCCGTAATGAAGATTCGGTTCCTGTAGAACGCCGCCAAACCCACATATTTTGAAAACTGTTGGATGCCGTTTCCAGGATCCCGAAGCCGCTCCATTGACTTGACGCGCACCAACCCACCCTGCTCGCTAAGGCGACTGCACGAACATACGACCATGCCCGGCCAAGACGGCGAACGATGATAGGTCTGGAAATAGCCGATATGGCGCCTCAAGGCATGAAGATTTCCCGGAAACGCCTTGAAAAGTTCGGAACCTTCATTGAGCCCGACGGACGGGCCGCGAAGCCGCACGCGAAAAAGCTTGGGAGCGAGAAGGAAATCCGCTGCATCGAGATCAAAATAGGCGGCAATACGCGCCAGGTTATGCGCAGACGGCCTCGTTTCGCCGTTGATGTATCGATTGAACTGCTGCCGATTGATATCAATTGCACGGCATACATGCGAAATGGAACGCTGCGTGGCACATGCAATCTTCAGGTTTTCGACCAGGTGAGGCATCGGTAGCTCCGTCTTGATTACGCTAGCGTAAACTCGCGTAAAAATGCGTCAAGTCGCGAAATTGCGTGAGCGTGGCCGACCTCTACGTTCCCTCTTACAAAATTGAAAAAAGGGAACTGCAATGACGCATCAAAAAGATCAACTTTCGGATCTGAAAATCGGCCGCCGTCGCTTTCTCGGCGGTGCCGTCGCCCTCGGCGCTTTGCCGGGCCTCACCTCAGGCTTCTTGATGCCGCGTGACGCTCGCGCTCAGGAAACAAAACGTGGTGGCCATCTGAAGCTCGGCCTCAAGGGTGGTGCCACCAGCGACGCACTCGATCCGGCGACTTACAGCGCATCCGTGTTGTTCGTCATTGGTCGGCTCTGGGGCGATACGCTTGTCGAGTCCGATCCCAAGACCGGCGCGCCCTTGCCGTCACTGGCATCATCCTGGACGCCATCGGCGGACGCATCCGTCTGGACTTTCAAGATCCGGGACGATGTGCAGTTTCACGACGGCAGCAAGATGACCGTCGCCGACATCATCGCGACTCTGAAGCGGCATGCGGACAAAAATTCTCAGTCGGGCGCTCTCGGGCTGATGGCCTCTATCACCGGCATTGAGGAAAAGGCTGGTGACCTTGTCCTGACGCTCTCGGAGGGCAATGCGGACCTGCCTCTCCTTCTGACCGACTACCACCTGATCATCCAGCCGAAGGGTGGCGTTGAAAAGCCAGCGGCAGCTGTCGGCACCGGCCCTTACGTTTTGAAAAGCTTCGAACCCGGCGTTCGCGCCAGCTTTGAGAAGAATTCGAAGGATTGGCGCTCCGACCGCGGCTTTGTCGACAGCGTGGAAATACTCGTCATCAACGATAACACCGCTCGCATCGCCGCCCTTGCCTCCGGTCAGGTTCATTTCGTCAACAATGTCGATCCGAAGACGGTCCCGATGCTGAAGCGAGCACCGAATGTCGATATTGTCCGAAATGCCGGCAAGGGTTTCTATTCCTTTCTGATGCACTGCGACACGGCGCCTTTCGACAACAGCGATCTTCGGCTTGCGCTGAAATATGCCATCGACCGACAGTCGATCCTGGATAAGGTGCTGGGCGGCTACGGAACGATCGGCAATGACTATCCGGTCAATTCCAACTACGCCCTGGCGCCGACCGACATCGAGCAGCGTCCCTATGATCCCGACAAAGCCGCCTTCCACTTCAAGAAATCGGGCCTCGATCGCCCAATTCAGTTGCTCACATCCGATGCAGCCTTTCCGGGCGCCGTGGATGCGGCGATCCTGTTCCAGGACAGTGCACGCAAGGCCGGCATCACACTTGATGTAAAGCGCGAACCGGAAGACGGCTACTGGACCAACGTCTGGAACAAGCAGCCTTTCTGTGCCTCTTTCTGGGGCGGCCGTCCGACACAGGATTCGCGCTATTCCACCTCCTATCTATCGACCGCCGAGTGGAACGACACGCGTTTCAAGCGCCCCGACTTCGACAAGATGGTGCTGCAGGCAAGGTCGGAACTCGATGAGACAAAACGCAAAGCGCTTTATCGGCAACTGGCTCTGATGGTGCGAGATGACGGAGGCCTGATCCTGCCGGTCTTCAACGATTACATCATGGCCGCCTCGAAGACGGTGAAGGGATATGTCGATGACATCGGCAATGATATGTCCAACGGCTACATCGGCAGCCGTGTATGGTTTGATGCTTAAACGTCTTCGGGATAAATGATCATGGCTGAGCGCAGCTTTACCACCATCGAAAACCAATGGATCACCCTCAAGGACGGCACGCAGCTGGCAGCGCGCATCTGGATGCCGGACAATGCGGAGAGCGATCCCGTTCCCGCCGTCTTCGAGTTCCTGCCCTATCGCAAACGGGACGGAACGAGCCCTCGGGATGAATCGACCTACCCGGTCTTCGCAGCTGCCGGCATTGCCGGCGTGCGTGTCGACATAAGAGGCTCCGGCGAATCTGACGGCATCATCGATGGCGAATATACCGAGCTCGAGCTTGCTAATGCCTGCGAGCTGATCGCCTGGATCGCCGCACAGCCCTGGTCGAATGGCTCCGTCGGCATGATGGGCATCTCATGGGGCGGCTTCAATTGCCTGCAGGTCGCGGCCCTGAAGCCGCCGGCGCTGAAGGCTGTCATATCGATCGCCTCCACGGTCGATCGCTATAACGACGACATCCACTACAAGGACGGCTGCCATCTCTCGGCGCAGCTTTCATGGGCCGCTACCATGCTCGCATATCAGTCCCGCTCGCCCGATCCCGAGATCGTCGGCGACCGCTGGAAGGAGATGTGGCTGGAGCGACTGGAGAACGAGCCTTTCTTCATGGAGGAATGGCTGCAGCACCAGCGTCGTGACGACTATTGGCGGCATGGCTCGATCTGCGAGAATTTCGCCGAATTCGATGTGCCTTCCCTCGTCATTGCCGGCTGGGCGGATGGCTATCGCAACACGCCGCTCAAGGCGGTCGAAGGCCTTGGCGACAAGGCGAAGGCGCTCATCGGTCCGTGGGTGCATAAATATCCGCATTTTGCCTGGCCGAAGCCGCGCACCGATTTTCACGGCGAGGCGATCACCTGGTGGAACCGCTGGCTGCGCGGAGAGCAGAATGGCGCGGAGAGCATCCCACCGGTGCGCGCCTATATTCTCGACGCCATCAAGCCGGCACCGCGCCGCGATTTCGATCCGGGCTTCTGGATCGCCAAGCGCGAATGGCAACAGCCGGAGATGCAATGCTTCTATGTCGAACAATTCGGCGCGCTGATGGAAGGCATGCCGATCCCGCATGCGCCGGAGCATCCCGTCTATCTGCGCTCGCCGCTCGACACCGGCACGGCTTCCGGCGAATGGTTCACGCTGAAGCCGGACGCCGAAATGGCGATCGATCAGCGAAGTGACGATGCCGGCTCGCTGACGTTCCAGACTGCGCCGCTGACCGTCGATCATGACTATCTCGGGCGTCCGGTCATCACCCTCTCGCTGCGCTGTGATGCGGAGATCGCCAATCTCTGCGCACGGCTTGTCGACGTGCATCCGGACGGCACAGCGACGCGTGTCTCCTTCGGCGTGCTCAATCTTGCCCATCGCGACGGCAATGCCGAACCGAAACCCCTGCAGAAGGGTGAGCCCACCACGGTGACGCTGACGCTGGATGCCTGCGGCTATCGTTTCCGTAAGGGGCATCGCATCCACCTGTCGCTGTCGACAGCCTACTGGCCGATGGTCCTGCCATCCCCGGAAGACCCGGGCCTGACGATCGACATTGCCTCGCTTGGTCTCGCTCTGCCGAAGCTCGGCGAACACGACGTCATCGATATCAAGCAGCCTGACAATCCCGACCCGCTGCCGAAATATATCGAACACGCGCCGGGTTCGACCAAGCGCCAGGTCCTGCGCGATCTCGCCGCCAACAAGACCCATTATGAAATCCGCGAGGATACCGGCCTTTTCGAGCATCCGGGCACCGGCCTCTCCACCCGCCAGTTGCGCGACGAAGTCTGGTCCATCGCGCCGAACGATCCGCTGTCGATGAGCGGCACCTCGACCTGGACATGCGACATGCAGCGGCCAGGATGGTTCGTCCGCACGCTATCCACGTCAAAGATTTCCTGCACGGCGACAGACTGGATCATCAGCGCCTCCGTCACCGCCTTCGAAGGCGAGACGCAGATCTTCAAGAAGGTCTTCGAGGAGAAGCGTATTCCCCGCGATCTGATGTGATCAATTCGATCCGGCAAACCGGCTGACGGCGTCGCATATGGCGCGGAAGCCGGTGCGCGCGCCATCGCTCATGTGGCGCGCGCGCAGCCAGGCATGCAACATTTGCGGCTCCTCGCTGAACCAAACTTCGACACCTGCCTGCGCCAGCTTTGCCGCATAGTTGCGGCCATCGTCGCGCAGCGGGTCGAAATAGGCGACGGTGATGAATGTCGGCGGCAGGCCGGCGAAAGAAGACTGGGCGAGTGCCCCGGCGACAGGGTCGCCAGCCGGAGCCTGCAATACGCTGCGATAATAATTGACATCAGCAGTCGTCAGCCCCGGCGCGTTGGCCATTTCTTCATAGGAACCGGAGACCAGATCGCCGCCAAGCGCCGGATAGATCAGGACTTGCCCAGCAATGCCGGAAAGCCCTTCACCCTTTGCCCGGACAGCCAGCCCCGCCGCCAGATTACCGCCGGCGCTATCGCCGATCAGCACGATGGTCTTCCCCTCGGCGATCAGGTGCTTGAGGACGGCAAAACAATCATCCGTCTGTGCCGGCCAGCGGTGTTCCGGCGCAAGACGATAGTCCACGGATATCAGTTCAGCTCCCGCATGATCGGCAATCTCGGCGCAGATTGCGTGATGGCTCTCGAGCGAACCGACCACAAAGCCGCCGCCGTGAAGATAGAGCAGGCATGTCGAGGTTCTGACCGTCCTCGGATGATAATGCCGGACCGGGATCCTGCCCATCACCAGCTTGTCTTCGATATGCATGCCATCAGGCAGCGGTCGATCGAACTGGCGGCAAAGAGCATCATACCACGCTCGCTGCTGCTCTATGGAGGCCGTCACCGCATCCGGCGGATAGAAGGAATCGCAAATCTCCATGAATTGCAGAATACCCGCTTCGGTCGGCATCGGGCTGGAACTCATGGAATGTCCTCGACAAAAGGGCTCACTGTGCAACACACAGTAACGTCAACATAGCAGCGATCACAATCTCGGATCAGGCAGCACGCCGTAGATTTCCAGCATAAACGCGAGTAGCCCCAAGACATTCCCGTGTATCGGTCCAGGTATCACGGGATGGCGCGACGAGCGTGCTCACGATCCGGCACCGCATCTAGCGCTGCTTCGCGTTGCGCATTCTTCTTCGTGGAAGATGCCGACAGCCAGACGCCCACAATAATCAAGGCGGCGCCTGTGAGGGTGACAACCGTCGCGCCGGAAACTGGCCTGTCGAAACTGTCGATGACGACGCTTGCCAGCATCTGCGCGGCCACCACAAGGCTGGTGGTCTTGCTCGCCCCCAACCTCGGAATGACATGGCTGTTCAATGCGACAAAGATGACGCCCAATACACCTCCGAGCCAAGCATTCGCCGGCACACCCGTCCCCACCGCAAAATCGCTCCTGTAGAATAGGCCAATCAGCAGCGAGAGGAAAATGAAGCCGATGGCATGGTTCCAGAGCGATGTCCTGAGCGGCCCAACCTTCTTGCCGAGATGTCCATTGATCGCACGGCTCGTGCCGATCAAAATGCCGTTGAGCAGGGCAAGCGAGACAAACAAAAGCATCGCTCAGCTCCGCGCCAGAATGATGACGATGCTTCCGCACAACACCAGCGCGATAGCGCAGATATCGCGGCGATCCGGCAAGGTACGCCGCAGCCCCAGTATCCCGAAGGCATCCGCCGCGATGCCAAACACCATCTGACCGATCAGCATCAGCGCCAGCGTTCCGGCTAGCCCGAGAGCGCTGTTGACCGTGATGGCGGCCAGCAACACGGTGAAGGCCCCCGGAATGCCTCCGAGATAGGCCCAGAGCGGCCACCTGCCCACCGGCCTCGCCTGTATAGTGGTCGTTCGGGCAGGCACAAGCGTCACCAGAGCAAAGCTTGCCAGCACACCGATACCATGCGCGGTCCACGAGGCGAAAAGCGGCGAGCTATGACGTGCCAGCAAGCTGTTCCAGTCGATCATGACGGCCAGCACGATGCCGGCTATCAGCGCCAACGTAACATTCCATCCGTTCGCCCTACGCATGGCGCAAGTTCCGCCAGCAGGGGAACGGACGCAAACGGCGCGACACCGGTTGATGAGCACTCAAGTAGCTTCGGATAACAATAAACTGAATCATAAGGCAATTATCGCCTTTGCGCGCGCTGGTGAAAGGCGCTGACTTTCCGGTCCATGCGGACTATTCTGTCCGCAATGGAGTTTTGACCCATGGAAAATTTCAGCGGACTGAAGGTCTTCGTTCGGGTGGCCGAAACGCGCAGCTTCGTCGATGCCGGCCGGCAGCTTGGCCTTTCTGCCTCGGCTATCGGCAAATCCGTCGCGCGGCTTGAAGAGCGCCTTGGCGTGCGTCTCTTTCACCGAAGCACCCATAGCGTCAACCTGACGCCGGAAGGGGCGATCTTCCTCGAACGATGCCGCCGCATTCTTGCAGAAATGGAGCTTGCCACGCAGGAGATGCAGCAGGCACGGATGGTGGTGCGCGGCACGATACGTGTCAGCCTGCCGACCTGGGCCGTGACATTCATGCCAGTCTTTGCCCGCTTCATGCAGATCTATCCGCAAGCACGGCTGGAACTCGACCTGACCGACCGATTGGTTGATGTCATCGATGAAGGCTACGATCTCGTGATCCGCACTGGGGACATGCGCGATTCCCGGCTGATGAGCCGCACGGTCGGGCACTTCCGGCACACGATCGTGGCGTCCCCCGCCTATCTCGCCGCCCACGGCATTCCGCAGCGCCCCGAGGATCTGCTGCAACATCTCTGCTTGCACCGCCGGCACCCGGAAACCGGCAGGATCGACACATGGCCGCTTGCCGAGGAAGGCGCGGATATCGAACTCGATCTCCCGATCACGGCGGTCGTCAATACGGTCGAGGCCAGAATAGAATTGGCGGAGCAAGGCGTCGGCATTGCCTGCGTTCCTTCGATGTCCGTCTCCACGCAAATCCAGGGCGGTCGGCTCGTGCCATTATTGCAGGACTGCGTGAGGGAAGCGGGCGTTCTCCGCCTTTTATGGCCAGCCAGCAGCAGCCCGTCCCACAACATCAGAACCCTGGTCGATTTCATCGCCCAATCGGCAATCACGCAAAGATCCTGACGACAGAATCGCCCTCCCTAGGAGGACGATCTTAGCCGAATTGGACTGCCCGTATCGACCACGGCAGGCTTTGAGCTGTCGATTGCACCGTCCCATCCGCCGCCGAGAGCCTTGTGGAGGGAAATGTAATCCGTCGCGATCGCGGCCTTGCTCTGGATGAGAGAGCTTTCCGCGCTGTAGAGCGAGCGTTCGGCATCCAGAACATTGAGGAAGTCCGTGGCGCCGGCCTTGTTCAACTGGCGCGAAAGGTCCGCGGCCGTGCGATAGGAGGAAGCCGAGGAAACGAGTTTGGCGTTCTTGATCTTCTCCTGCGTCAGCGAGACGATGGCATTCTCGACATCCTGCATGGCAGTCAGAACAGCCGCCTGGTAGGCGATATAATATTGGTCACGCTCGGCTTTGGCGACATCGACGGCTGCCTTCAGCTGGCCGCCCTGGAAGATCGGCACGGTCAGCGTCGGCCCGAAGGCCCAGCCGATAGTCGACTTGCGGCCGAGATCGGCGAGATCGGTTGCCGACGACGTTATGCTGCCGGTGAGAGAGATCGACGGATAACGGTTCGCCTCGGCCACGCCGATTTTCGCAGTGTATTGCGCGAGTTGACGCTCGGCGAGCCGAACGTCCGGTCGCGATGTCAGTATGTTGGCGGGGATGCCGGTTGAGACCTTGAGCGGAGGCTGCGGGATCGCAGCTGTCGCCTTCAGGCGCTCATCCAGGGCCGCCGGCGGTTTTCCGAGCAGCACCGCGAGCTTATGCACCGACTGCGCATAGGATATTTGATAGGTCGGAATATCGGCTTCCGTGCTGCTCGCTTCGCCATTCGCATTGGCCGCGTCCACACCGGTCACTGTTCCCGCCGCGAATTCCTCCTGAGTGAGAGCGGCCGTCTTGCGTTGAGACACCGCCGTTCTCTTGGCCAGATCCCGCAGCGCCTGATATTCGCGTGCCTGCACGTAATATGTGGTGACGTCGCCCACCAGCGTAACCAGCGTGTCGCGCAGATCCTCCTCGGCGGCATCGACGCCATAGCGCGCAGCTTCCGCGGAGCGCTTGTTGCCGCCAAACAAGTCGAGTTCCCAACTCGCATCAAATCCCGGCTGGAACTCATTATAAACGCTGGCGGCTGCACCGTCAGAAGCAGCCACCCGATTACGCGTGGCAGAGGCGGTGCCTTCGACGGTCGGGAGAAGCGTGCCCTTCTGTTCCCGATAGGTGGCACGCGCTTCGCGTATCTTCGCCTTGGCCGTCGCGACATCGAGGTTCGTCTGCACGGCCTCCTCGATCAACGCGTTCAAGGTCGGATCGCGAAACTGCTTCCACCATTCCGTGAGATTGGGCGAGGTCGCAGTCTTCGACGATGCCTGCCCGCTCCAACGGCTTGGCAAGGCTACGTTCGGCTTTTCGTAGTCCGGTCCGACAACGCAGCTCGTGAGGATCGTCGTGCAGCAGAGTACCGCTGCCAGTGGAATAAACTTCGATGTCCGGCGCGCTGGGCGCGCATGCTGCGTCGAATGAAGGACTGACATGAAATCCCTTTTCTATGAAAATGATGACTGAAGGAGACGGAAAGCCGAGATCTCCCTCAGCTTCCCGGATCGAGTTTCGCGTCCACCGTCGCCTGCACCTTGCCCTTGAAGATGCGGCGGACGGAGACGAAGAGCAGCGGGATGAAGAAGACGCCGAGCACGGTCGCCGAGATCATGCCGCCCATGACGCCGATGCCGATCGAGTTCTGGCTGCCCGAGCCCGCACCATTGGCGATCGCCAGCGGCATGACGCCGAGGATGAAGGCGAGCGAGGTCATCAGGATCGGCCGCAGACGCTGCCTCGATGCCTCCAGCGTCGCGTCGATCAGGTTCTTGCCGCTGTTCTGCTGCTCGATGGCGAACTCGACGATCAGGATGGCGTTCTTGGCCGCCAGTCCTATGGTCGTCAGCAGGCCGACCTTGAAGTAGACGTCGTTCGACTGGCCGAAGATGGTCGCGGCCAACAGCGCACCGAAGATGCCGATCGGCACCGACAGCATGACGGCAAGGGGATCGACCAGCTTTCGTAGAGAGCGGCGAGCGCCAGGAAGACGACGAGGATCGAGATGGCATAGAGCTGGCTTGCCTGATTGCCGGAGAGCTTTTCCTGGGCCGACAGGCTGGTCCATTCATGGCTGAAGCCGGGGGCAGGGTCGCCATGATTTGGTCGATCTCGTTCATGGCATCGCCGGAGGAGACGCCGGGAGCGGCAGCCCCCTGAATTTCGACGGCAGACGAGCCGTTATAGCGTTCCAGACGCGGCGAGCCATAGGTCCATTCGCCGCTGGAGAAGGCCGAGAATGGCACCATGTCGCCACCGGAGTTGCGGATATACCAGCGATCCAGATCTTCCGGCTGCATCCGGGAGCCCTCATTCCCCTGCACATAGACCTTCTTGACGCGGCCGCGATCGATGAAGTCGTTGACGTAGGTGCCGCCCCAGGCTGTCGACAGCGTCGTATCAATGTCGGAGAGCGTTATGTTGAGCGCACTCGCCTTTTCAGCGTCGATATTGACCGAATATTGCGGCGTATCCTCCTGGCCGTTCGGGCGGGTGCCGCTGAGCTTGGTGCTCTTGGCGGCGGCGCCCAGCAACTGGTTGCGGGCGGCGATCAAGCTGGCATGGCCGGCGCCATTGATATCCTTGATGAAGAAATCGAAACCACTGTTGTTGCCGAAGCCCGGGATCGCGGGCGGCGAAAGCGCGAAGACGCTGCCGTCCTTGATCTTCGAGAAGGCACCCATGGCGCGGCCGGCAATCGCCTGCGCCTTCGATTGCGGCGTGGTGCGCAGCGCGAAATCCTTGAGCTTGATGAAGGCGAGACCGACATTCTGGCCCTGACCGCCAAAGCCGAAGCCCGCAACCCCCATCACGCCGTCGACATAGTCCTTCTCGTTGTTGAGATAGTAGTCGGTAACCTGTCTCAACACCTTCTCGGTGCGATCGTCGGCAGCGCCGGCGGGAAGCTGGACGCTGGTGATCAGGATGCCCTGATCTTCATCCGGCAGGAACGAACTCGGCAGGCGGTTGAACAGATAGCCGACGGCTGCCGTGATCAGCACGAAGATAAGGATGAAGAGCGGCGTCCGCTTGATGATGCCGCCCACGCTGCGCTGATAGCCGCGCGTCCCTCGCTCAAAGTTGTGGTTGAACCAGCCGAAGAGACCACGTTGCTTCGATCCATGCTCGGGTTTCCTAAGGATCGTTGCGCAGAGTGCGGGCGTCAGGATGAGGGCGACAATGACGGAGAGCACCATCGCCGAGACGATCGTCACCGAGAACTGTCGATAGATGACGCCGACGGAGCCGGAGAAAAAGGCCATCGGAATGAACACGGCGGAAAGAACCGTGGCGATGCCGATCAGCGCGCCGGTAATCTCGCTCATGGATTTCAGCGTTGCCTCGCGTGGCGAAAGCCCCTCCTCTTCCATCACGCGCTCGACGTTTTCGACGACAACGATGGCGTCATCCACCAGCAGACCGATCGCCAGCACCATGCCGAACATTGTCAATGTGTTGATGGAGTATCCGAAGGCTGAGAGAATGCCGAAGGTTCCAAGCAGGACGACCGGAACAGCAAGCGTCGGGATGAGCGTCGCCCGCAGGCTCTGCAGGAAGACGAACATGACGATGAAGACGAGCACGATGGCTTCGAACAGCGTCTTGACCACGTCCTCGATCGACAGCTTGACGAAAGGTGTCGTGTCGTAGGGATAGACCACCTCGACATTGGGCGGCAGTGTTTCCTTGAGATTGTTGATCGTCGACTGTACGGCCTCGGCCGTGTCGATGGCGTTGGCGCCGGAGGCAAGCATGATCGCGAGACCGGCCGAGGGATGGCCGTTATAGATGCTTGAGCTGGTATAGCTCTCCGCACCAAGCTCAACGGTCGCGACATCGTTGAGGCGCACCAGCGAGCCATCGGACAGGCTCTTCAGAATGATATTGTTGAATTGCTCCGGCGTCTGCAGGCGGCTCTTGGCCGTCACCGTCGCATTGAGCTGCTGGCCCTTGCGTTGTGGTAGGGCACCAAGCTGACCGGCCGAGACCTGCGAGTTCTGCGCCTCGATCGCGGTGGTAACGTCGCCTATCATCAGCTGGTATTTGGCGAGCTTGTCCGGATCGACCCATATACGCATGGCATAACCCGAGCCGAAGAGCTGCGTATCCCCAACACCGGAAACACGCTTCAGCGTGTCGTTCAAAGTGCTGTTGATGTAGTCGGCGATGTCATTGGAACTGAGCTTGCCGTCGGTAGAGACGAAGCCGATGACCATCAGGAAGTTCGATGTCGATTTCGACACCGTGATGCCGGTGGTCTGGACGGTCGTCGGCAATTGCGCGGTGACGAGCTGCAGCTTGTTCTGCACCTGCATCTGCGCGACGTCGGCGTCGGCCTTGTTGGTGAAGGTCAGCGAGATCGAAGCCTGGCCCGTCGAGGTCGACGTCGACGTCATATAGTCGAGATTATCGATGCCGGTCATGCCCTGCTCGATGACCTTGGTCACCGAGTTTTCGACGGTCGCGGCATCGGCGCCGGAATAGGTTGCGGTGATACGGACCGTCGTCGGAGCAATCTGCGGATATTGCGAGATCGACAGCGTCAGGATCGACAGCGCGCCCGCAAGCATGATGACGATGGCAATGACCCAGGCAAAGATCGGCCGGTCGATGAAAAAACGAGACATCAAACCACCTCACTTCACAATTGCAGCGTTGGCGGCTTCTTTGAGCTGGCCGGACGCGCTGGAGGATGCCTGCGAGAGTTCCCCCGTCGCATCATTGACCGTGACATCGTCGACCTTCACCTCCTGGCCGTCGCGCACCCTTTGCAGCCCCTCGACAACGACCCGGTCACCGTCCTGAAGGCCCTGGTTGACCAGCCAGCTATTGCCGATGCTGCGCTGGACACTGAGAGTGCGCTGCTGCACCTTTCCATTGGCATCTATGAAGAAGGCGGTGGGCTCACCCTTGGTGTTGCGGGTGACCGCACGCTGCGGCACGAGATAGCTGTTCGGGGCGACACCCTCCGCGATTGTTGCCCGCACATACATGCCGGGCAGTAGCAGGCGGTCCGGATTGGGGAAGACCGCGCGAGCGGTAACGGTCCCCACGGTTTCGGACACGGATGCCTCGAGGAATGCGAAGGTCCCGGGCTCGGAATATTGCGATCCGTCCTCAAGCTTGAGATTGACCGAGACGTTGTCGCCGCTGGTCTTCAACCGGCCTTCGGCGACCGCGCGACGGAATGCCAGGAGGTTCGTGCTCGATTGAGTCACATCGACATTGATCGGATCGAGCTGGTTGATGGTCGCGAGCGCCGTCGTCTGCTCGGCGGTGACGAGGGCGCCGACGGTGACCGAGGAGGCATCGATGCGTCCGGAAATCGGCGCGCGGATCTTGGTGTAGTCGAGGTTGATGCGCGCTGTCTCCAGGGCGGCCTTGGCGGAAGCGACATCGGCCTTTGCCTGCGCCAGGGTGGAAAGCGCGTCATCCAGATCCTGCCTGCTGACTGCGTCCTGCGCCGTCAGGCCCTTGTAGCGATCCACTTTCGACTGGGCGCTCGGCACGGCACCCTCCGCCTTCTGCAAGCTAGCAACGGCGCTGTCGTAGGAGGCCTGGTAGGAACTCGGATCGATTTCATAGAGCACGTCGCCGGCGGCGACTTCGCTGCCTTCCTTGAAATTGCGCGCCCTTATGATCCCGCCGACCTGCGGCCGAACCTCGGCGATCAGGGAGGCCGCCGTGCGACCGGGAACTTCCGCCGTGATAGCCACCGATTGCGGATGCAGCGTCATGGCGCTGACTTCCACCTTGACCGCACCCATTGGATTCTGTGTGCTTGATTGCTCGGAGCACGACTGCAACGCGATGCCCATAGACAACAGCATAGGCAGCATCAGCGCCGACATCGGGATTTTGTTGTGAACGGCTGGAACGCAGGCGGGCCGGAGATGCGGCAAGTGGCTAAAGCGAAATTTGATACTCATAAGAGGTCTGTCCAATCGCGAATTCAACAATACAAAGGGCCGGATGGCGGGTTTGACATGGCCGTCAGCGCGATGTCCGCAGACACAGCTCCAACGCCAGCATCCGGAAAGCCGGATCAAGTTGAGCGGACCATCGCCGAGAGATGTCATCAAAGTTTGCCAACAGCGGGCAATTCGGTAATCAATTCTGTCACGGTCCGGCGGCCGTGACATTTGGTTACAATTTTGATGTTGCGGGAAACGTCCCGAAAACTTCAAAGACGCATATCAAGCGTTCCTCGGGCGGAAGCCTTTGGAAACAAAGGAACCAGCAATGCAACGAACACCCCATGTCCTCGTCGTCGACGACCACAAGGAGATCCGCGACCTCCTGGCCAAGTATCTTGCCAAGAACGGACTGCGCGTCAGCACGGCGAACGGCGGGGCGGAGATGCGCCAGCAGTTGCGGACCGCCACGATCGACCTGGTCGTCCTTGATATCATGATGCCGGGGGAGGACGGACTATCTCTATGCAGGTCGCTGCGTCAGACGAGCATGGTGCCCATCGTGCTTCTGACTGCGGTATCCGACGAAACGGACAGGATCATCGGCCTGGAGCTCGGCGCGGACGATTACGTCACCAAGCCCTTCAACCCGCGCGAACTTCTGGCACGCATCCGCGCGCTGCTTCGCCGCGCCAATGCCACCGCGTCCGTGACATCGGATCCGGACCACAAGCGTTACCGCTTCGCGAATTGGACGCTCGACGTCTCGCAGCGATCACTTGTCGATGCATCCGGCAGCGAAGCGGCGCTGGGAACCGCCGAGTTCCGTCTGCTGCTCGCCCTCGTTTCACGGCCGGGCGTCGTTCTCACCCGTAACCAGTTGCTCGATATTACCGCCGGCCGATCCGCGCAGGTTTTTGACCGCAGCATCGACAATCTCGTCAGCCGCTTGCGCCGCCGCATCGAAGACGATCCCCAGCAGCCGACGCTCATCAAGACCGTATGGGGAGACGGATACACCTTCGCCGGAACTGTCGAGGAGGTGTCGTGAAGCATTTGCGCTGGTGGATATGGCCGCAGAACTTCGCAGCGCGGCTGATCATCTCGCTTGTCGCGGCTCTCGCACTCGCGCAGGTCGCCTTGATCGTCATCCTGAACAGCCAGCAGGACGGCATTGCCGAGCGGGTCGTCCATGGCCAGACCTTGAATGTGACCGCCACCCTGGCAAAGCTCCTGGCCGCATCCCCGGTCAACGAGCAGGATCGCATTATCGAGGCGTTTCGGGCGAGGCAATTGTGCGCCGGGATCGAAACGGCCCCTGCGGTCAGCCGTGAGATGAACGCGACTGAAAAGAACCTTGCCGATCGCCTCCTCCGGCAACTCCAGGGCCTGCATTCCGACGCCCCTCGCATCGCCATCGAACAGGACATGGCTCCCTGTCTTGATCTCGCAAAGGGATCGGAGAATGCGGGGCAACCGCCTGATCCGAAGCTCCAAGCGGGTGACGATTTTCCATATCCGTCGCGGATCGTTACTGTCATCACGCAGGTGCCCCTGCCGGACGGGCGCTGGCTTGTCGTATACAATGGCATAGCTCTCCCGACCTTTTGGAGTCCGGTCGCCTTTCTCTCCCTCTTCCTATCGTCGCTGGCGGCAATCGTCGCCGTGGCAATCGCGGTCCGGTCACAGACAAAATCCCTGCGCATGCTGGCAAGCGCATCCGAGCGGTTTGGCCGTGGAGAGACATTCTCGCCCCTGAAAGTCAGTGGCCCGTCTGAAGTCGCCGCAACGATCCAGGCGTTCAACACGATGTATCAGAGATTGAGCCAGTTCATGCGCGACCGGTTGCGCCTCTTTGCCAGCATTAGCCACGACCTGCGAACGCCGTTGACGACGCTGCGGCTGAAGGCCGAGTTCATCGATAATGACGAGGTCCGGGAGGACATCGTCGCCACGATCGACGAGTTAACGACCATCTGCGAGGCCACGCTTGCCTTCACGCGGGCCGAGGTCAGCACGGAAGATACCACCCTGGTCGATCTGGCCGACCTCATCCGACAGGTTGCGGAGGAGTTTCGGCTGACCAAAGGCAATGTCCATCTGGCCGCCTTGCCGTCGCTTCCCTACCCCTGCCGCCCCGTCGCCCTGAAAAGAGCCTTGAGAAACCTGGTGGAGAACGCCATTCGCTACGGTGGCACCGCATCCGTTACCCTTAACGATGCCGACGGCGAAGTGATCATATCGGTCGAAGACGATGGACCCGGCATACCGGATGAAGAGATCGAGGACGCATTTGAGGCCTTCGTTCGCCTCGAACCCTCGCGAAGCACAGAAACGGGCGGCCTGGGGCTCGGGCTGTCGATCGCCCGCAGCATCGTCAAGGCCCACGGCGGCACCCTGTTCCTGCTGAACCGCGAAGACCACGGCCTCCGCGCCGAACTGCGCCTGCCCTCGAAATGAACGAGCCCAGCAAAAAGCCGACCGGAGCTTCCCCCGGTCGGCTATTGGAAACGCTAATATCGCTTCCTCAGTTTAGCTGCGCTTCCTGAGCACGCCGTAGACGATATTGCGGTTCTTGCCGAAGAACACGCTCGCCTCGTAATCCTGCCCATCCGTGGTCGCATGGATGATCTTCCACATGTCGGCTTCCGAACGGAGCAACAGTGCCCAGTTCATGAAGGTCTCGATGTAGCCGTCGACCAGAATGGGATACGAATAGTTGGCGAACAGGAAGACGCCACCCGGCTTCAGCATTTCCAGGCAGCGCTGTGTCAGCTTGATGGCGACCTTGTCGACCAGATAGTCATAAAGACCCGAGGCATAGACGAGATCGAACTGACCGGGGCTCGACCGCCGTGTCAGCAGGTCGCGAACAGAACCGTTGATGGCTTCGACCGCGGTTCCCTGGAAATCACGGGCAATCGTGCCGATGCTGATCGGATCCTGATCGAGAGCAACCCAGCGCTTGAGCGCCTTTTCACGCAGTGCCACGGAATGGGCCGCTTCGCGCAGATGTCCGGCAGCCACGCTGAGGACTTCCGTTTCCGATCCCCTCGCCGCCGCGACTTCATCCACATGACGCGCCAGGATGTCCCTGCGATCCCAGTTGGCGAGCGAGGACGGAGCGGTGCTGGTGTATTCGAAAAGCGCCCGGCCACGTTCGGTGGCCCTGGCGACGCTGTCCATGATGCTTTCGTGTCGATAGATGAAGTCAAGCAACGCGGCGTCGCCCGAATAGCCTCTCGGTTTATCGACGGACCACTTGGTCAGCGGATCTTCCTGAAAATACGCGGCAACCGGGTGGTTCTGGATGATCGGCACCAATTCCTGCCAAACGCGCGGATGCAGCGAATGGCGGGTTTCATGAAGCGAAAGCGTAACCCGATCGATAATCTCGGTCGGGTTATAGTCTTTCTCGAATTGCTGGCGGGCGAGTTCGAGCAACAGGGCGATTTGCCCCTTGCCGACGATCAGCTGCTCATCGAAACGGTCGCTCTTGGGTAGCTCCAGCTCGTTCGCGATTGCCGTCGGGGTAATCAGGCTATGGCCATCGAAATCTATCTTCCGTTGGTTCATGCGAGTTATCCTCTGTTAAATATGAGTAAATTATAAGTTACCGTTGATGGAACCCAGAACTTCTTCAACAGGTCGGTGTTCCACTAATTTCTATCATAATGTGAAACTTTTGATTAACCATAGGATTTCTTAAACATGCTTAACGCCGGGCATTTTCGACTTGATTTTAACGGGATATAAAAAGCGACGGCCTAATAGGTGAGAAAATGGCCGGTCTAACGCATCTTCTCAGTCCAGGGATGGATCAGCGACCGCACGATACGTTAATGGAATCCGCAGAGAAGATGCACTGCGAAGCGTAGTAGAGCGAATGGAACAGTGCATGAAGCGCATGTTTGCCAATTCGGCAGAGATCGATCTCGACAAGAGACTGCAGAGGCCGTCTCCGGCTGAGCTTCGCGAACTCTATCGACGAGACGATGAGATGGCCCGCACGGAAGCGGCGCGGCAAGGCCTATGGATTGCGGTCCTGGTCTATATACTGTTCTCGACCACGGACCTGTTGCTGATCCCGGATGTGGCGACCTATACGATCATAGCCCGTTTGACGGTAGGCGTGATTGCGCTTGCCGTCTTCGAAGGCCAGCGACACCTGAAGGTGAGTATCACATATCTCGACCGCACCAGCGCCATGGCGCTGGTCTTGGGATATGCCGTGTGGATATTCCCGGCGATCCGGACCATCCATACCGATAGCCTGTCCTATTACATGATATTCGGCGCCATCTTCATGATGGGTGCCAATCTGTTTTTCAGCTTCCGATTCCTGCTATCCGTGATCGCGTCGAGCGCCGTGCTGGCGACCTTCCTGCTGTCTTTGACGGCGTTCTGGCCGACGAATATCTATGCGCTGGCCTTCAGCACGTTCTATGTCTCCTGTTTCGTCTTCACATCCTACGTGAACTGGAAGCTGAACCACGAGCGATACAACGTCTTCCTGAACGCGCTCGAAGCGCAGCTCCAGCACAGGGAGGCCACCGAACGGGGCGAGGCTCTGCTGCGGATGTCGAATACCGACTATCTGACGGGACTCGAAAATCGCCGGGCTGTCGACCACAGGCTGAGAAACTATTGGAAAGAATGGCAGGCCAATAGCCGTGGCTTCACCGCGATCCTTGTCGATGTCGACTTTTTCAAGAAATACAACGATTTCTACGGCCATCAGGAAGGCGACCGTTGCCTTATCCATATCGCAGCGTCGATCAAGGAGGCCGTGGCGCCCCTTGGTGGCTCGATCGGCCGCTACGGTGGCGAAGAGTTCATCGTGCTCGCCCAGTTTAGCGAGAAAGAGCGGGTAGCCTATCTTGCCGAACGGATCCGCAGCACTGTCGAGCAACTGCGCCTTCTCCATGAAGAACGGCGCGACGGCACCTCGGTTGTGACTGTAAGCGTCGGCGCTGCCTTCACCAGGGAGCAGAGCGGCGCGAAACTCGAAAAGATCATCCATGAGGCCGACCGCGCCTTGTATGGCGCCAAGGCGAGCGGCCGCAACTGTACGCGCCTGTTCGACCCGAACGATCCCTACAGCAGCGATGAAAGTGAAAACATCGCGGCGCTATTGAAGATAGCTATCAATCAAAACCTTGTGTCGCTGGTCTATCAGCCGATCGAGGACGTCGCCTCCGGACGGCAGGATGTCGTCGAGGCACTCATGCGCCTCAGGACGCTTGACGGCAGCGTCATCCCTCCGAACCTCTTCATTCCGATCGCCGAACGCACCGGCATGATCATCGAACTCGGCCGCTGGGTGATACGCACGGCATGCCGCGATCTTTTGGCGGACAATCATGTCCAGATCGCCAGCATCAATGTCTCCCCCATCCAGCTCAAAATGCCGGGTTTCGCGGCAAGCGTGGCGGCGATCCTTTACGAGACGGGCGTTTCCGGCAGCAGGCTGGCTTTCGAGATCACCGAGGGCCTCGAAATGGAGATGCACTCCGACATATTGAGATGCATCAACGATCTGAAAACGCTGGGGATCAGGATCTGGCTCGACGATTTCGGCACTGGCTTCGCCGGGCTGTCATGGCTGCGCCTGATCGACTTCGACACAGTGAAGATCGACCGCTCCTTCCTCCATGGCAGTGCGACCGCGAGGGGCAAGGCCATGCTTCAGGACATTATCGGCCTCATCCGCAACCGTGGGCCTAAGATTTTGGTCGAAGGGGTGGAAACCGAAAAACAACTCGCCTTGCTGCGAGAGCTGCGCATCGACTACGCACAAGGCTATCACGTCGGGCGCCCGGCTTTGGCTCAGACCTTCCGCAACGACGCAGGAGAAGAGGTTCGCCCGTCATCGGCCGCACCATCATCATCGGCATGAGATTGCCCCCGCCTTCCTCAAACGGGTGCATGCCCGTCATCCATGCCTTCAGCTAACAATCAGAACTTGACGCTTGCGGAGAGAACCGCGCTGAAGGGTTCGCCGATCTGGTTGCCAAGATTGCTCGTTCCGATCGACGAGGTATAATAGGTCTTGTTGAAGATGTTTTTCAGATTGAGCTGCAGCGTCAGCGGCCGTTCCATCTGGAACGTATAGGCGGCGAAGGCATCCGCCACGATATAACCGGGCAGGAAATAGGCATTGGTGTTCATGCCCGCCCGCTTGCCGGCGCCGCGAAGGCCCGCGCCAACCTTCAGCGTGTTACTGCCACCGACCTCACCAAAATCATAGGCAAAGAACAGCGAACCGGTGTGACGCGGGACGTTGACCAGCTGTTTGCCGGCATAGGTCGGATCCTCGAGGACCTTGGCGTCCGTAAAGCCATAGCTGGCGATCATGCTGAGCTCGTCGGTAATCTCGCCGGCGACGTCGACCTCGACGCCGCGGGCACGAACCAAACCTGCCGTTTTGACGTAGGTTTCGCCGTCGATCACTTCCGAATAGGCAACATTCTTCTTGTCGCTGGTATAGAGCGCGACATTGGCCGTCAGCCCCTCGGCAATCTCGAACTTGCTGCCGATCTCATAGGAGATGCCCTCCTCCGGTGGCAGATTGCCATAATAGCTGGCAATCGAGGACTGCGGGCGGAAGGTCTTGGCGATATTGCCATAGAAGGAGATATCCGGCGTCAGCTTGTAGACGACGCCACCGCGCGGCACCCACTTGCCGCCATGACTGTCCGTATTGGTGATGAAGGGCCGCCCCTTGCCGGCCATCAGATCGTAATACTGATAGCGAAGGCCGCCGACGAGGATCCATTGGTCGTCGAGGTGGAGCGAATCCTGGATATAGGCCGAGGCGGTGGAGATCTGTTCCGTCTGGTCGCTGTCGGCCTTCGAGACGGTCGTGCAAGCCGGCATTTTGCCATAGACCGGATTGTAGATGTTGAAGTTCACCGATTGCCCGCAACGGATCAGGTCCGTGCGCAGCGTATCGGCGTAATCATAGGAAGTGCCGAACAGCAATTCGTTGCGCAGACCACCGATCTCGACATCGCCGCTGAGATCGGCGCGGACGGCGTGATTATAGATCGTCGAGCCCTGCGTCGCGTCGGCGCGGCGCGTGACGTTGCCGGTTGCCGCATTGTAGGCCATGACCCGGGCCTGATTGTCGGAATATTCGTTATAGCTGTAGCCGTAATCGAGGCTTAGCTTCCAGTTTTCATTCAACTCGTGCTTGACGTTGATCGCCGCAATATCCGAGCTGCCCTTGGAGATATTGTAGGGCTCGTCGAAACGGATCTTCGGATCGACATTGACGGCGTGACCGGTGTTGAGATCGAAGATCGTGCCGCGATCGAAGGGAACGCTGTAATCCTCATGCGTATAGGAGACAGTGACCTCGGTGTCCTCGCCATACCAGGAGAGCGACGGCGAGATGAGCCAGTCCTTCGTCTTGCCGAAATTGCGCCAGTAATCGACATTCTTGTATTCGCCGATCAGGCGGTAGGCGAAATCCGTGCCCTCGATCGGCCCGGTGAAGTCGAGACCCGTCGAGCCGCCGCCGAAGCTGGAAGCAGTCCCGTAGATCTCGCCGCTGAAGGTCTGCTGCGGCTTCTTGGTGATGACATTGATCATGCCGCCCGGATCGAGAATACCGTAGAGCGTCGAGGACGGGCCTTTCAGCACTTCGACCCGATCGGTGGTGGCGTTAAAGCTTCTCGGCAGCGCCGTCTTCAAGCCATTCGTCAGGATGGAACCGTCACGATTGTCGCCGAAGCCGCGGCGGATAACGGAATCCTGTGTGCCGCCGAGGGTGTTCGACTGGCTGATACCGCTGATATTGGACAGCGCATCGTCCAGCGACTGCGCCTTCTGGTCTTTCAGCACGTCCTGGCTGACGACATTGACGGCCTGCGGGATATCGATCAGCGGCGTGTCGGCGCGCGTCGCGGTGACAGTCGACACGGGTTGATACCCCTTGGTCGCGCCATCCTGGCCACCGCTCTTGACGGTAATCGGCTTCAGAACCGTGTCACCGTCGACCCTGTCATTCTTCTGGGCTGCCACGGTTTCCGGCTTTTTCGGCTGTACCACGGCATCCTGCGCCATGACCGGATAGGCAGCGCACGCGCTCAATATCAAAAAGGCCGTTCGCACATGATGGATCTTTGCGCCCGCAACCGCCGTCTGCCCCTGCTTCATTCTGCCCCCGTATCCTTGCGGATATCGTCCAATTCCAACGCCTGATGTGAAGACCCCCGTGACCGTGGGTTTGGCGGCTTATTCTTTTCTTGAATGTAGTAGTCAACTTTTAATTCGATGAATTCTTTCCGACCGGACGCGGCGGCGTTAGGCACGAATGAATGAAACACATCCATTTACTCAAGTAGATCATTCGGAAATTACATATTTTTCAGTAAGATACGGAATTTTTCTTATCTTCCGACATCATCCCCGACTGGCCTCCCAATCCGTCCTCCGCCTACTGCCGCGAAGAATCCACGGAATTTACAACGCTGGAAATTTGACTACTACACTCAGGAATACTTTCCCTTGATACGGAAACAGACGCGAAAGAGTGCATGCGAGAAGGACAGAAAGAGATTTCGGAGCGACCGGACGGAGCGGCCACGCCTCTGCTGACCGTCGAAGGCGTCTCTGCGGGCTATGGCAAGCAGCTGATCCTCGACGGCATTTCGCTGTCCATTCCGGAAGCCACCATGACCATGCTCGTCGGGCCGAACGGCTCCGGCAAGTCGACGCTGCTGTCGGTCATGGCGCGGCTCCTGAAGCCGATGGGCGGGACGATCAATCTCGACGGCAAGGCATTGCACGCCATGCCGACGCGCGAGGTGGCGCGCAGGCTCGGTCTTCTGCCGCAAAGCCCGCTGCTGCCGGAAGGGCTGACGGTCTACGATCTCGTCTCGCGCGGGCGCTATCCGCATCAGGGTTTCCTCAAGCAATGGACGGAAGCTGACGAAGAGGCCGTTCAACATGCGCTGACAGTGACTGACACGCTGGACTTCGCCGGCCGGCCAGTCGACAGCCTTTCCGGCGGCCAACGCCAGCGCTGCTGGATCGCCATGGCACTGGCGCAAGAGACGCCCGTCATCCTGCTCGACGAACCAACCACGTTCCTCGACTTGCATTACCAGGTGGAAGTCCTCGACCTCTTGCGGCACCTCACCCGCGAACACGGACGTACCATCGTCGCCGTTTTGCACGATCTCAATTTCGCACTTCAATATGCCGACCGCCTGATCTTCCTGAAGGACGGTGAGATTGCCGGCATTGCCGAGCACCCCGGCGAATGCAGTGCCGCGCTCATTCGCGACGTCTTCAACACCGAGGTGGTTCGTCTCGCGCATCCGGAAACCGGCTTACCGCTTTTCCTTCCCTCGACCAAAGGGGCCAAGAGGGAGAGATGAGCGCGATCCCGGTTTCAGCCAGTTCCACGCCGCGGCGCGCGCGCCCGATGCGCAGCCTTCTTGCCCTCATGGCACTGGCGGCGATCATTCTCGTGCTGGCCTCGATCCATGCCGGCATCGGTGCGCGGCCGGTAGCACCGGCAACGCTGCTCAATGCCGTCTTCGCCTTCGACAGCCATAATTTCGAACATCAGATCCTGGTGAAGCTGCGGCTCGCCCGGCTTGCCGCCGCTCTTCTCGTCGGCGCCGCCCTCGGTATTGCCGGTCTCCTCTTGCAATCGCTGCTGCGCAATCCGCTGGGAGAGCCGCATGTTCTCGGCCTCAATGCCGGGGCAAGTCTTGCCGTCGTGTTGACAAGCAGCCTGCCGTTTCTGGCCGGTGGACTTGCCCGCCCACTGGTGGCGGCACTCGGCGCCGGTCTGCTCTTTGCCGCGGTCCTCGCGCTCTCCTCCGCCGGCCGCGCCGGAATGACCATGCTGAAGGTCACCTTCTGCGGCATCGCGCTGTCAGCGCTCGCCTCCTCCCTCACCTCGGCAATCCTCATCCTCGATGAAGAGACATTGCAGGAGATGCGGCTCTGGCTTGCCGGCGATCTCGCCGGGATCGGCTATGAGCTGATCGGAGCGGCGCTTGCTCCCATCCTCATGGGAATGCTGCTTGCCTTCCTGATTGCACCGCGTCTGAATGCATTGGCACTCGGCGATGCCGCGGCGGCCGGGCTTGGCGTGCCGGTCAAGAGCACCCGACTGATCGGGCTTGCCGCCACGGCGCTTCTCTGCGGTGCTTCCGTCTCGGTCGCCGGCCCGATCGGCTTCATAGGCCTTATGGTTCCCAACGCCGCCCGGCAGCTTTCCGGCGGCGATCTCCGGTTCGCTCTGCCGCTTGCGGCGCTCAGTGGAGCGGCCCTGCTGCTGGCCGCCGATATCGCTGCCCGGATGCTGATGAGCCCGCACGAGCTGGCAACCGGTATCATGACCGCCATCATCGGCGCGCCGGTCTTCATATTCGCCGCCTCAAGGTATTTCCGATGAGCGTTGCGCGACAGAACGGCTATCATCTCGTGGTTCTGGGGCCGATGTCGCGCCGTGTCCATATGCGCAGTTGTGTCGTGCTTGTTCTGCTTTGCCTTTTCGTTGTTGCCATGGCCTTGGTCACCGCTCCACTCGGCAGCCATGAGGCAGGCTTCCGCGAACTCCTGACGGTGCTCTTCGACCCGGCTCAGGCGACCGGCGAAAGTCATCAGATCATCCGCGATTTCCGGCTGCCGCGCATCATCATGGCGGTGCTTTGCGGCGCGATGCTCGGGCTTTCGGGAGCCGCCCTGCAAGCGCTGACCCGCAACGGTCTCGCCGATCCCGGTCTGCTCGGCGTCAAGGAAGGCGCTAGCCTCTCGGTGATCACGCTGATCCTGTTCGTGCCGTCGGCGGGCCTCTATCTCAGGCCCCTCGTCGGCATGGCCGGCGGGTTTCTGAGCGCGCTTCTCGTCGCCTCGCTCGCGCGTGACTTGACACGCATGCGCTTCGTGCTGATCGGCATCGGGGTTTCCTGGCTGATGTCGGCAGCCCTTTCCGTGATCCTGACGACCTCGGATATCCGCGATGTCCAGACGGCCATGGTCTGGCTTGCCGGCAGTCTCAATGCCGTTTCCTGGGACGTTGTGCCGATCGCGCTTGTCTGCGCCACTCTTGGCGCCGCAATTCTGTTCCTGACCGCAGCCGCGGCTGACGCCGCCGTGCTCGGCGATCCCATGGCCATTGGGCTCGGCGTATCGCTGCGGCGGCTCTCGATCCTGCGCTTCGTCGCGCCTGTTCTTCTGACCGCCGCCTGTGTGTCCTGCGTCGGCAGCCTCGGTTTCGTCGGCCTCATCGCCCCGCATATGGCGCGGCTGGCGATCCGTGGCGGCGGCCAGTCGGTGCTTCTGGCCGGCAGCGCGCTGTTCGGTGCAGCCCTGGTGCTGATCGCCGACAGCATCGGCCGCCTCGCCTTCGCGCCGCTCCAGCTTCCCGCCGGTATCGTGCTTGCGATCGTTGGCGTTCCCGTCCTTCTGCTTCTGCTCTGGAAGAGCCGCAACCTTCTTTGAGGATTGTCATGTTTAGACGTTTTACCGCCGCACTTCTCGTGCTTGCCTTCACCGCAGGCCCGCTGCTTGCAGAGGATATCGAAAAGCGCGTTTTCACCGATGATTTGGGCCGCAAGGTCGATGTGCCGGTGCATCCGCTGCGGATCGTCTCCATGCATGATCTCGATATCACCATCCCGTTGCTCGAGCTCGGCGTTCGCCCGGTCGCGAGCCACGGTCGCACGGGCACAGACGGCAAGGCCTATCTACGCTCCGGCTCGATCCTGACCGGTATCGATTTCGACAATTCCGGCATGCGCTATATCGGCGCCGTCACTGTCGATCTCGAGGCCGTGGTCGCGGCAAAGCCCGACCTCATCATCACCGAACCCGGCCGCGCGACGCCGGTCGAACAATTGGAGAAGATCGCGCCGACCGTCGTTATCGACAACACCGTCGGCAGCGCGCCGCATATCTACGAGCGCCTCTCCGATCTCACCGGCACGCAGGACCGGCTCGCCATTCTCGACCGGCGTTACCGCGCGCAGATCGAGGAGCTGAAACAGGTGGTGGATCCGTCCAAGATCACCGTCTCGATACTGCAAGCGCAGAACGGCAAGATCAGCATCTATCATACTTACCGCGCGCTCGGCCGCGTACTGCGCGATGCCGGTTTCCGCTTTCCCGACATTATCGAAAAGATCCCCGAGGGCGGGCGGATCGAGGTCAGCGCGGAGCGGCTGCAGGAGCTCGACGCCGATTTCATCTTTGATACCTACCGGTCTGACACCGGCGGCACGCCGGCCGAGGAGATCGCTGCGATGAACAAGGTGCTCCCGGACTATTGCCAGTTCCTCGCCGCCTGCCGCGAGGGGCGCTACATCCTGTTGCCGCGCGAGGAGGCGATCTCCAATTCCTATGCGGCGCTCAATCTGATGGTTTCGATGGTGCAGTCACATGTTGCCGGGCGTCCCGGCTTGAAGCAATAGCAACAGGGACCCGCCCAAGACTTTCAAAATCCGTCAGAATAGGACAATGTGCCTTCCTTAACATGACTATGTAATGAAGGTATCACCCGGCCATGGACGCCGCCTCCAGAAATCAAAAGAAGACGCGCCGGATCGACCGCTTCGGCGAACGGCTGAAGAACCGCCGCGCCTCCCTGTCGCCGAGCCTGCTCAGCGTCGCCGATTTTATCGACCAGCATCGCCACGCCATCCTAGGCAAGTCCGCGCTCGAAATTGCCAACGAGACCGGCACCTCCGACGCGACGGTCATCCGCGCGATACAGGCGCTGGGTTTCGAAGGGTTGCTCGACCTCAAGGACACGCTGGAGGCCCATATCGGCGAAACGGATTCGCCCTCCGAGAAGATGGCAACGACAGCGCGGGAGCTGAACAGTAGCGTCGATTCCGCTATCGATTTCGTCATCAACGATCACCGCAATGCCATGGAAGCCCTCTCCGCACCATCCAATCGTCAAGGCATGGCGGATGCCATCGCGGTCATTCTCCGAGCAAAGCGCATCGGCATTTTCGGCATCGGCGCCTCCGGCGTGCTCGCGACCTATGCCGCCCGTCTCTTTTCCCGCAATGGCTACCCCTCCTATGCGTTGAACCTCACCGGGATTGCGCTCGCCGAACAGCTTCTGACCATGGAAGAAGGCGATGCGTTGATCATGATGGCCTATGGCCGGGCGCACCGCGAAGGCATGACGACCATCACCGAGGCCCAGCGCCTCGGCATCCCGATCGTCATGCTGCTCGGACAGGAGGATACGGTGCTACGTAAGCATGCCGATGCGTCGATCATCATTCCCCGCGCCAAGGTCGAGCATGTCGCGCTCCATGGCCCGACCCTCGTTTGCCTTGAATCGATGATGCTGGCACTTGCGACCGCAGCCCAGGAAACGACGCTGCAATCCCTCGATCGCCTTATCAATCTGCGTAGTTCCATCCGCCCAAGCAAACGTTGAGAAACATGATTTATCAATCTGATAATTAACGAAAATACCAGATCAGCCGAGGCTTTTGCATCTAGACGATATTCCTGGCGCTACCCGGCAGCTTGACGGGCGTCGAAGGACGAGCCTCTCCCGCGCGGAGCGCCCGGCCGTCGGCATGAAAGCGCCCTCCCAGCAACAGGAATACAAACGCCCCGGCTAAGCCTGCAACGAGTTCCAACGACAAAGCGATTGTATTAAAACCCATATAATATGTGGGTAATTCGTTCTAAGAAGCTCAAAGAAATAGCATGCGATTCCTCGCCCGTTTCCGCCTGCCTCTCTAGTTTCCGCGCCGACAAGGAGTTTTAAACCCATGAACTTTGCCAAGCGAACTTCGGCGACACTTTTTGCTGCCGCTCTTTCCATCGGTGCGCTTTTCAGCACGATCGCTCATGCGGATGCCACACTCGACCGCATCAAGGGACGCGGCTCGCTAACGGTCGGCGTCATCCTGTCCGGCGCGCCATTCGGTTATATCGATCCGGCCGGCCAGGAGCAGAAGGGCTATAATATCGACATCGCCAAGGCGCTGGCCGACAAGCTCGGCGTCAAGCTGGAAACGGTGACGGTCACGCCGCCGAACCGGGTGCAGTTCCTGCAGCAGGGCAAGGTGGATATCCTCATCGCCAACATGCAGTACACCGAAGAGCGTGCCAAGATTCTCGACTATGTCCCGACGGCTTACGACCGCAGCGGCGGCGCAGCCGTCGGCCGCAAGGACAGCGGCCTGAAGGACTGGAGCGATCTGAAGGGCAAGGCCGTCTGCGTATCGCAGGGTTCGAACTACACGCAGCCGCTCATCGAGCAATATGGCGCCGAAGTGAAGGCCCTGCCCAGCCAGCCGGAATCGCTGCTGGCGCTGCAGGGTGGCAATTGCGTCGCCGCCGTCCATGTCGGCGCCACCGTCGGCCTTCTCCTCCAGGACCGCCCGGAAGAATGGAAGGACTACACCATCCTCTTCCCCACCGAACTCATCCCATCCGATTCCGTGATCTGGCTGCGCAAGGGCGAGACCGATACGAGCAATGCGCTCGACAAGATCATCCGCGAGCTGCATGCCAACGGCAAGCTGCTTGAATATGCGAAGGCCAACCGGCTGCTCAATACCTCCTATCTCGAGGAAGAGCACAAGAAGCTCGAGAGCGAAGGCAAGTGACGTTTACCGTCGCTTGAAGCAAGGCTGCTCATGGGGAATACCCTTCTTCAGGCATTCATAGACTGGACGGGCAAGATCGGGCTCCATTACGAGTTCCTCTCCAGCGGTTATGAGGCACAGATCTGGCGTGGTGGTTTTATCACCACGCTTTATCTCATTGTGCTCCTGATTCCGGTCAGTCTTGCTTTCGGCCTCCTCTTTGCGGCCATGCTGACATCCAGCCGCAAGTTGGTATCCGCACCCGTCCGGGCGTTCATCGAGATCACCCGCAATACACCGACGCTGGTGCAGCTGATGTTCAGCTTCCTCGTGCTGAACACGCTCGTCTCCAACATCCTCGGCGGTGCGCAGAACAATCCACTCTCGCCCTTCTTCTGGGTTGTGGCCGTCGTCGGCCTGCATGTGGCCGCCCTGCACGCCGACGCCATTCGCGCCGGCATCGAGGCCGTGCCGGAGCAGACGGTGGAGGCAGCCCGCGCCATCGGCTTCAGCCGCCTGCAGATCCTGAGGTTCGTGGAAGCACCCCTGGCGATCCGCGCCTCCCTACCGGCCCTCGTCAACAATCTGATCAATCTGGTGAAGCTCACGACCGTCGGCAATGCGATCGCGGTGAGCGAGATCACCTATGCCTCGATCATGGTCTGGACGCAGCGCGACAACGTCGTCGAGCTGATGATCGTCATCCTGCTGTTCTTCAGCGCCATCAACCTGGCGGTCGCCCGGATCGGCCATTGGGTCGAGAAGCGCCTGGCCGTGCCGGGATTCGGGGTGGGATCATGACCAACACCAAGATCCTCTCCGCGTCGGCGCACGGCCGGCTGCCATGGCTGTTCGGTGCGCTCATCATCCTTGCCGCCCTCTGGCTGCTTGCCGATCTGTCGCTCCTGTCGACCCTTATCGAGTGGCTGCCTTATCTCGGCACCGGCTTCCTCATGAATATCCTGATCAGCCTACTCGCCATGGCGGGTGGGACGACGCTCGGCGTAATCCTCGGCATTCTGGAACTCGCGCCCTTGAAGATCGTCCGCTATCCGGTCGTCTTCTATGTGCAGGTTTTCCGCAATGCGCCGCATCTGGTCCTGATCTTCGCCACGACCTACATCTTCCCCTTCGAAATCGTGATCGCCGGCCATTACCTGCCCTTCCCCGACTGGCTGAAGGCGGTGATCGGGCTTGCCATCCCGGCCAGCGCCTATGTGGCCGAAATCACGCGCGGGGCCATTCAATCGATCGCGACGACGCAATGGGAAGCGGCCAAGGGGCTTGGTTTTTCCCGGCTGCAAGCGCTGCGCTGGATCATCCTGCCGCAATGCGCCCGCCGCTCGCTGCCGCCCTGGATGAACCTCTTCGCCTCCATCACCATGGGAACGGCGCTTGCCTCGCTCGTCGGCGTGCATGAGCTTCTGCACGCCGCCACGGATGCAAGCACTGCCGTTCGTCGGCTGGATTTCACTGTGCTTGCCTATATCGTGGTGATGACGGCCTTCTTCGTTCTTTGCTATCCTATTTCCAGCCTGACGCGCCGCCTCGAGCGGCGCCTGAAAGTATGAGGAGCTGGGCATGAGCCAAGCCGCGACCAATCCGATCGTCGAACTGGCGGACGTCCACCTGTCCTTCGGGCCTACCGAGGTATTGAAGGGGATCGACCTGCAAGTGGCGCGAGGCGAGACGGTCTCGATCATCGGCCCTTCCGGATCCGGCAAGTCGACAATCCTGCGCTGCATCAACGCGCTGGTGACGCCGCAATCCGGCCGCATTACCGTCAATGGCGCACGCGTCGATCAAATGACCAGCGAAACGGACAGGATCAAGCTGCGCCAGAAGATCGGCATCGTCTTCCAGCAGTATAATCTGTTTCCGCATCTGACGGTCATCGACAACATCACCCTCGCCCCGATCCGTATCCTCGGCGTTGATCGGTCAGAGGCCGAGCGTCACGGGAAGGATCTTCTGGCGCGCGTGCGCCTTTCCGAGAAGGCACAGATGTATCCGGGCCAGCTTTCCGGGGGCCAGCAGCAGCGCGTCGCGATCGCCCGCGCGCTGGCCATGAGGCCGGATCTCGTCCTGTTTGACGAGGTCACCTCAGCGCTCGATCCGGAAACCGTCGGCGAAGTGCTCGCCGTTATACGAGACCTCGTGAAGGAGGGTATGACCAGCATTCTCGTCACGCACGAAATGCGGTTTGCCGAGGAAATCAGCGACGTCGTCGTCTTCACTGAAAACGGCCTCATCGTCGACAAGGGACCGCCTGAGCACATCTTCCAGAAGTCCGCAAATCCGCGCATCCGCCGTTTCGTCAACGGACTGGCTGGCGCGCGTGGCGCTCTGGAAGACGGCGAAGGCATCTGAAGGGATCGATTATGGACAAGGTCTTTCCGCTTACCACAGCCTTTGCCGAGGCCATCGTCTCGTCCGAGCCTCTGAAGGACAAAGCCGCCTTTCAGGCGGCACGCACCGCGATTATCGACTGGCTGGCCTGCGCTTTTGGTGGCGCGCTCGATCGCACGACGCTGATCCTGCTCGATCAGCTCTCCCCCGGCGACGGCAATGCCGTGATTGTCGGGC
This sequence comes from Rhizobium rhizogenes NBRC 13257, assembly GCF_000696095.1. Taxonomy (GTDB): domain Bacteria; phylum Pseudomonadota; class Alphaproteobacteria; order Rhizobiales; family Rhizobiaceae; genus Rhizobium; species Rhizobium rhizogenes. Next base: position 488,016 of record NZ_BAYX01000005.1, read on the forward strand.
AAGAGCGCAGGACCGATGCCCTGACGGCCGCGCTCATCAATGCCCATGCCGGGCATGTGCTCGACTACGACGATGTGCATTCAAGCGTGCGCGGCCATCCGACGACGGTGATCGTTCCCGCACTTCTGGCGCTTGCCTCGGAAACCCGGCTTTCCGCCGAGCAACTGACTGCCGGCTACATCGTGGGGCTTGAAGCCATGGCTCGCCTCGGGCTTTCGCTCGGCACCAAGCACTACGAGAACGGCTTCCATGCGACCGCGACGCTCGGCACGATCGGTGCCGCGGCGGCCGTCGCCCATGTGCTCGACTACTCCGTCGAAGAGACCGCCGTGGCGCTTGGGCTTGCCGCCACTCATTCAAGCGGATTACGCCTGCAGTTCGGCTATGATGCAAAGCCCTACCACGCCGGCATGGCCGCTCGCTCCGGTCTCTTGTCCGCCAGGCTCGCCAAGGCAGGCTTCGGCGGTGCCAGGGATTTCCTCGATAATCCCATCGGCTTCTTCTCCGCATTCGCCTTTGGCGAAGAGCGTCCACAGGCCACAGTGGAGAGCTGGGGATCGCCCTGGCAGATCGTCTCGCCCGGACTGACGCTGAAGGCCTTTCCGTGCTGCACGGCAAGCCATCCCGTCGGCGTGATCGGCATTCAACTGCATCAGGAAGGTTTGCGTGCGGACGCGATCGAGTCCGTCACCATCACCTTCCCGCCGGGCGGGGATGCCGCGCTGGTGGTGACGAACCCGACCACCGGAATCGATGCGCGCTTCAGCGCCGAATATGTCTTTGCGACCGCCGTGATCGACGGAGCACTCCGGATCGACCATTTCGGCGAGACGCCGGTGCGCCAAGATCTGATGGCGGTCGCCCGCCGCGTACGACGCCGCCATGACGAGGCAGCCCCTCGCCTGTCCAGTGACCCGAAGACACGCTTCGTGATCGCGGATGTGCTCCTCACCAATGGCGAGCGACTGACCCGCGAGTTCAAGGGGCTGCCCGGCGTCACCGACCCAACCGACAAATTCCGCGGCGCCACCGGCAAGCATCCGGCCGTTTCAGCCGTTCCAGAGCTTGCAGGGACGATGCGGAGCGAGGATGATCTCTATCGCCTCCTCGATTTGCTCGGCCAGCGGCTGACCTGAACCTTTTCCGCAATTCCAAGGCATGAAACCATGAGCAAAACCCGCAAGATCCATCTCGGCCTTTTCCTGCAGGGAGCCGGTCATCACGTCTCCGGCTGGCGCCATCCGGACGCCGAAGCCGGCAGCGAGAACTTCGACCTGCTGCGCCGCGTGGCGCAAATGGCGGAAGCGGCCAAATTCGACATGCTGTTTCTGGCCGACGGTCTGACAAGCGGCGTCGACGCACACCCATCGATGATCGCGCGCTTCGAGCCACTGACCCTGCTTGCCTCGCTTGCCATGGTCACCGACAAGATCGGCCTTGCCGCCACGGCATCGACCACCTACGGCGAACCCTATCATCTCGCCCGCGCCTTTGCCTCGATCGATCATCTGAGCCACGGCCGCGCTGCCTGGAACATCGTTACGACCTCCTATGCGCGCACCGCCGCCAACTTTTCCAAGAGCCACCCGGAACACGACGAGCGTTATGCCGTGGCGGAGGAGTTCGTCGATGTGGTGCGCGGGCTCTGGGACAGCTGGGACGACGATGCCTTCCGTAAGGACAAGGAAAACGGTGTCTATGCCGATCCGTCCAAGGTGCATGTGCTCGATCACAAGGGTAAGTACTATACGGTCAAGGGACCGCTCAACATTCCGCGCTCCCCGCAGGGGCAACCGGTCCTGATCCAGGCAGGCTCCTCCGGTCCGGGCCAGGATCTCGCCGCCCGCACCGCCGACATCGTCTTTACCGCACAGCAAAGCCTCGACGAAGCCCAGGCCTTCTACAAGAGCCTCAAGGGCCGGGTTGCCGGCTTCGGACGCGATCCTGATAGCGTGGCGGTCATGCCGGGCTTCCTGCCGGTGATCGGCAGGACGGCGGCGGAAGCGCGCGAGAAGCTCGATGTCCTCAATCGCTGGACGGACATCAAGAGCGCCATGCCGCTTCTCGAAGAACGGATCGGCCACAGCCTCGCCGACTATGATCTCGACGGCCCGCTGCCGGATCTGCCGATTTCGGACCAGTTGCGCAGCCGCGCCGAACTGCTGACCGAGCTTGCACGCCGCGAGAAGCTGACGATCCGCGAGCTTGCCCTGCGGGTTGCCGCCGGCCGCGGCCATCACATTGTCCTCGGCACGCCAATCGAGATTGCCGAGCGCATGCAGCAATGGTTCGAAAACCGCGCCGCCGACGGCTTCAACGTCATGCCGCCCTTCTTCCCGGGCGGGCTTGAGGATTTCACCCGCGAAGTGGTGCCGATCCTGCAGGAAAAGGGTCTTTTCCGTACCGAATATGAAGGCACGACCTTGCGCGACCATCTCGGCATTCCCCGACCGTCCCTCGGCTGAGACACTCCGTCGGTTCGAAACCGGTAGGTTTGAGGCCCGCTCTTCAGATTGGAGAGCGGGCCTTTTTGCGACCGATCAGATGCGCGAGGCGCCTGTGCCTTTCAGATCGCGCGATGTTGAGGCGCGAGCCACCACGCGCCCGACAAACAGAACCAGCACGGCGGCTATCGTCAGGCAGCCGGCGAGGAAGAACATCGGTGCGATGGTGCTTCCGGTGGTGTCCTTGATCCACGGCACGACGTTCTGCGCGACGAAACCTCCGAGATTGCCGATGGAGTTGATCGCCGCCAGACCTGCAGCGGCACCAGCCCCTTGCAGGAACCGTGACGGCAGACTCCAGAAAACCGGCTGTCCGGCGAAGATGCCAGCTGCGGCGACGCAGAGGAATGCGAACTGCAGCGTATGATTGGGAATGACCGCCGACAGCACCAGGCACACAGCTCCCGTCAATGCGGAAACGACTATATAGGGCGTCTTGGAGGCGGCCTTGTCCGCCATCGACGGGACAACATAAAGAGCGACCGCGACGAGCAACCAGGGAATGATGTTCAGGAACCCATTGGTGGTGTTGCTGACCCCGAAGCCCTTGACGATGGTCGGCAGCCAATAGCTGAGGCCGTAGGCTGCCAGCGGAAAGCCGACATAGCAAATCGCCATCAACAGAACGCGCGGATTGATCAGAGCCTTGAAGCCGTCGGATGCATGCTGCTCCATGCCTGCATTTTCAGCGGCAAGCCGATCCTTGAGCCACTTCTTTTCGTCAGTGCTGAGAAAGCCCGCCTTTTCCGGCAGATCGGACAGATAGAAGAAGGTTACGAATCCGGCGATGATGGCTGGAATACCGGTGACGATGAAGACCCATTGCCACCCGGCATGACCATAGAGGCCGTCCATGTCCAGCAGAAGGCCACCGATCGGCGCTCCGATCGCATTGGCCAAGGCACTGAAGATCATGAACAGCCCGACCATGGTGCCGCGATAGGCCGAGGGATACCAAAGCGTCAGGAGATAGAGGACACCCGGAAAGAAACCCGCTTCGCAAGCGCCGAGCAGGAAGCGCAGAATATAGAACATGGTCGGGTTCTGGGTATAAGCCAATGCGACCGTGACAATGCCCCAGGACACCAGAATGCGCGCAAACCACTTGCTCGCACCGAACCTGTCGAGGAGCAGGTTGCTCGGGACTTCGAACAGGAAATAGCCGATAAAAAACAACGACGCGCCCAGGCCGTAGGCATATTCACTCATGCCCAGAGCGCCAACCATTTCCAGTTTCGCGTAGCTGACATTCTGGCGATCGATATAGGCGATAAGATAGAGAATACCTAGAAAAGGCATAAGTCTCCAAGTGATCTTGGAGATAAGCTGTTTTTCGTCAACCACGTCATTTCCTCCCTGGGGCAAAGCTGGACCATGTAGATAGCGCAGCCCGGTGGTTTTCAATCTAAAAGCGATTGAAAAAACAAGACGGCCCGCGTGCGTTCCGCCTCCCCATCCACTGGCAATAGAGGAAAAGTCGCTGCAGGCGGCAAAACGCGCCACCGACGACCACCAGTCGGATGTATTTTCCGACGAAATATCTCTTAGTTTGGAAATTACCGCATTGGATTGACCTAAGAAGATCAAAACTAACATGATGGTTGCGGCATTCCGTTCTGCCGTAGCGCCTGATATGGAAGGCACACGACGGATATTTGGAGCGCCGCAGGGCAAAAATAACTCCGAATGCCAGCAGGATGCTCGTATGTTTCAAACATGTGATTGCCGTCGGTTAATTTAGTGAAATTTGTCACAGTTTGGCCGGATTCGCTCATGAACGCTCGGGAGGCGCTTGGCGTTTTGCCGGTCCACACGGGGCTTAGGAAGAAGTGTAAAACGCAAACGACAAGAACAATATTGGGGAGTTGGCGCCGTCAAGGAGAGTGTCCGACAAAGGCTGAAAACCGGGGGTGTCTATGTCGAATACACGCGACCGCCAATTGGACGGGCTGAGAACTCTTGCTGTCACAATGGTGCTATACGCACATTTCGTCGCGGCCGACGGAAATTTTTGGGGGCATCTCGGTGTCCGTCTCTTCTTTGTGATCAGTGGATTCCTGATCACGCGACTGTTGTTGGATGCGCGCTCCGCCGTTCAATATGAGCCGGCCACCGCGCTGAAATCATTCTATATTCGCCGCGCGCTGCGTATATTCCCTCCCTACTTCGCGCTGCTGGGCTTCGTTTGGTTCGTCAACCTCGAGGGCGCCCGCGGCAGCCTGAAATGGCACGCGCTTTATCTGTCAAACTACTGGTATGCCATTCGCGATCAATGGACGCCCTGGATTCTGTGTCACACCTGGAGCCTCAGCATCGAGGAGCAATTCTATATTGCCTGGCCGCTGGTGATGCTGTTGGCACCACGCCGGATGATCGAACGGATCTGCGTCGCCGTCATTGCATGCTCGATCGCCTACCGCCTCTGTTGGCCCCTGACGGGAACGCCTTCGCTCATGCGCGATCTGCTTCCCTCGGCGTCGATGGACGCCCTGGCGGCAGGCGCGCTGCTCGCGGCTTATCGTGGCAGGACCGATGCCTGGCCGCAATGGATGCGGCTAAGCTGGATGCCGCTTACAGCCGCGGCTGTCATCGCACTGTGGCTGAGATCAGAACCCATGACACCGCTGCTCGACTGGACAGTTTGGATCGGCAGCGAGGTTTTGCCGCTCATGCCGCTAGTCACGCTGGTCGGTTGCTGTTCGTCAGGGCTAACGCCCCCCCTCGGCCGGCTGCTCGAACTCCCGCCTATAATGGCCATTGGGCGCATCAGTTACGGCATTTACCTTTTCCATCCGATCGTCCTGTCCTTGATCGTCAAGGCTCAGCCCTGGATTCCGATGAATGTCTCGGAACAAGGTCTTGCCCGCTTCGCCATCGGCAGTGCGGCCACGTTAATGCTCGCCTCGATCTCCTGGGTGATGTTCGAAAAGCCACTCAACAATCTCAAGCGCTACTTCCCTTACGTGGTCGCGAAAGACCATGCCCTTGCCACGCCAACCGCGATTGCGGGCGGTCCAGACCTCCGATCTCCAATAAGCATGCGAGCTGAATAATGACTGTTCCATTGGTCTCCGTCGTACTGCCCGTCTACAACGGCGAACTTTATCTTGCCGCGGCGATCGAAAGCATCCTGCGCCAGGATCACGAACGCCTCGATGTCATCGCAATCGACGATGGCTCCACCGATCGATCGCTGGATATCCTGCAACGCTACCGAAAGGCGGATGATCGCATCCGTATCGTCTCGCGGGAGAACCGTGGCCTTATCGCAACCTTGAACGAAGGCATGACCCTGGCGAAAGGCGACTTTGTCGCCAGGATGGATGCCGACGACATTTCCTATTCGACACGCCTCTCGCGACAGGTTTCCTTGTTCACGCAGCGGCCCGAGCTGGCGATCAGTGGCACGGGCATCGACCGGCTCATCGGCAATCGTGTCGTGCGCGGCACGCAAAACCCGATCCATCTTTCAGCGGACTGGCATGTACTGTCGATGTTCTACACCGTCTTCATGCACTCGACCGTGATGTACAATCGCAATGTCATCCCCCAAGGCATGCTGATGTATGACGCAAGCTATGTGCATGCGGAAGACTTCGATCTGTTCCGACGGATTACGCGAGAGTTTCCGGCCGCCATGATCGAGGAGAGCCTGGTCGCATACCGCATTCACGACGAGAGCGTCACGAACAAGCATAAACGGCAAATGCGCCGGACCCATCTGAAGATCGCCGCCGAGAATCTTCTGCGGGAATCCTTGATCGACGATCCGGACGCTCTCCACGACATCGGTGCGATGGTAACGCCCGACACGGTTCGCCGCGTCGCCGACTGTCTTGTCTCCATGGAAGAGAAAATCGCGACCCGTACCAAGGCACCGTCGTCAAGCTATGAAGACGGTGCTTTGTGCTTCTTCTACTTCCTCTACCAGCTCATCGCTGACGAGAAGCAACCACAACTGACGCACGCATTCCTGACGCGCACCGGAAAATGGCACCTTATCCGGCGCCGGGAACGGTACGGCCTTCGCGCCGGCGCCTATGCGCCATGGTGCAGCCGCGTCTGGGGCGAGGCAAGCACGCAATTGGACGCGCTGGCACGGTATAGGCAATCAGTGCCTATCAAAGCGGTGCCACCGCTTCAGGGTCTAGCATAGCATGGCGGGGGGACGCCCCGACATAGTGCGAGAGCACGCGCAGAAAGCCGCCAAGGTTCCATCCTCTTCCGGAGGGTACGGTCCCGTGGCGAGCTTTATCGTCTGCACCCGCAACCGCGCCGCAGCGCTCGAAGCCTGCATCCGGTCGATCGAGGTCGCCTGTCGCTCACATGCGACGATGGCGAGCGAACTTGTGGTGGTCGACAATGGCTCGACCGACGATACCACCGAGCGTCTGGCCCATATCGCTGCGACCTCGAGCATGACGATCATACCGGTGATGGAACCGCGCCGTGGTTTAGCGGCCGCCCGCAATACGGGCATGGAGCGGTCGCGCGGCCAGATCTTGATTTTCATCGACGATGACTGCGAGATCGACGATCACTACCTACAAGACCTGGAGCGACACTATGTGACCGACGAGCAATATATCGTTCGGGGCGGCCGCGTCGAACTCGGCAGCGCCCGTGATCTGCCCTTCACGATCAAGCGATCGCCGGAGCGCGCGTTTTTCAGCCCGGACGTCCATCCCGGCGGCTTCATACTGGGTTGCAACATGACCATGCACCGCGAAGTCGCCATGCGCGTCGGTCTCTTTGATGAGCGGTTCGGCGCCGGCGCCGCCCTGCAATCCGCCGAGGATACCGATTATCTGGTCCGCGCCTTCCAACTCGGCATCCCGATCGAATATGTGCCCGACATGACTGTTTTCCATTATCATGGGCGGGATACACGCGAAGCGATCGAGCGGCTTCATCGAAGCTACAGCCTTGGAAACGGAGGGCTTTGCCTGAAGCACATGTTCAAGGCACCGTGGTTGTTGCGTCACTTTTGCTGGACCCTTCGGTCGGCCTGGCAAGAGCTGTTGGGTGGATCTCGTTTTGACCCGGAAGTCTCGCTATCGCACTGGCCGATCATATTCATGAATTTGCTGGGCGCCGCCGAATTCGTGCGTCTCACTGTGACCGGCCGGCGGGAGCAGCCGGACGTAAACCAGATCAAACAGGCAGCTCGTTCGCTGAGGTGATATCCGCCATGCTGAAATTCTTCCTGCCAGGCCTGCAGCTATTACGCCACGCATTGGGCCGGCAAACACGCCTGCTTCCGATCGTGGTCGTTTTGGGGCTAAGCAGCGCGGTGCTGGAGGGCGCAGGCATCGGCCTGATTATTCCCATGCTCGGCATTATAGGCGGCCAGAAGGATCCGTCGGGAATGGGCGGCCTCTCCGCCGCATTCCAGCAGGTGGGATCCAGCCTGGATGATCGGCAAAGGTTGCTGGTCATCACGGCTGCCGTGCTTGCATTGATCACGCTGAAGAATGTCCTGGCCTTCGCCAATACCGTGCTGACCAACTTCATCTACGGCAAAGCCGGCCATGCGATCCGAAGCGCCCTCGCCGACCAGCTTTTGAAGATCGGATACCCGTTCTTCCTGCAGGAAAGTCCGGGGCGGCTGCTGAACATCATTTCCAATGAATCATGGCGGGCGTCGGATGCGATACAGACAGCGCTTGCGGCCATCGTGAACGCATCGGCCGCCATCATTCTTCTGGCCTTCCTGCTGCTTCTGTCATGGCAGATGACGCTCTGCGTCGCCGTTGGCCTCGTCCTTGTCCAGATCGCGCATGCGGTTCTGTCGGCCGGGCTCAAACTGCCCAGCCGCGATGTCACCTCCTTCAACAACGAGCTTGCCACCAGAATGCTTCATCTTGTTCATGCCGGACGACTCATCCGCATATTCGGGCAGGAAGAGCGCGAGAAAACCATATTCGACGGGGCGTCGAATGCCGTGCGCAAGGCGGGATTCGTCCTCCAGACCCGTCAGGGCATCTTACCGCCGCTGACCGAAGTGCTGCATTCGGCGCTCTTCCTGGCGGTGGTCGTGAGCGCATGGCTCTGGGGCATAAGCTTTCCGATCATCGTTGCTTTCGTGGTCCTGCTCTACAGGCTGCAGCCGCATGTGCGCGCCTTGCAGCAGGGATGGAGCCAGGTGCAGGGCTGGAGCGGCTCTCTGGAGGAGGTCCGATGGCTACTGGATTCCTCCGATAAGCCGAAGCCGCCGACGGGACAGGAACCAGCACATGAACTCCGCCAGCATATCAAATTCGACCGGGTGACCTTCAAATATCCAGGCTCCAGCTCCCGGCCCCTGGTGTTGCGCTCCGCCAGCTTCGAAATCCGCCAGGGTTGCTCGACGGCGATTATCGGCCGGTCTGGCGCCGGAAAGACCACAATCGTCAATCTTCTCTGCCGGTTTGTCGAGCCCGACGACGGCGACATTCTCATCGACGGATTGCCATTGAGCCGGATCGATCCGACCCAGTGGCGGGGTAGAATTGCGCTTGCCAGCCAGGATCTGGAGCTTGTGGACGGCACGATCCTGGAAAATATCACCTATGGACAAAATGCCTCGCTTGCCGAGGCGGAGAGCGCAGCCAGGTTTGCCGAGGCGCACGAATTTATCGAGAAGCTGCCCGACGGATATCAAACGGTCGTCGGCTACAGAGGAGCAAGCCTATCGGCGGGCCAACGGCAGCGAATAGCGCTGGCGAGGGCGCTTGTCCGTGATCCCGATATCCTGATCCTTGACGAGGCCACCAACGCCGTGGACGGATTGTCGGAAGCGGCCATCGTCGAGACCTTGAAGTCGAGAGCCGGCCGCCGCACGACCATCGTCATCAGCCATCATCGCAGCACCATTTCATTCTGCGACGAAATCGTCATCCTCGGCGGTGGCCGCGTCCGCAACCAAACCCCGTTTGCCGCCGTCGCCTCCTTGAGCATGGATCAGCTTTACGAGCATGGGATGCTCGAGAAGCATTAGAATCTATGGTCCTCAGGGAACCAAGACGATCTTCCCGCTAACGGCACGGCGCTCGATCGCCTCATGCGCGCGCCAAGCCTCGCGCAGCGAAAACTGCCCGCCTTGCAGAACACGGATTCGTTGGTTGGCGGCAAGCTCAAAGAGTTCCGTAAGATCGGACCTGATATTGTCCGGGGAAAGCAGGGGCAGCAGGGCGAAACCTTTCAGAGACTGGTTCTGTGAGAACAACTGATCCATATCGGCCTTGTCGAGATCGAAACGGCCGAGCGCGGCGAAGACCAATTCCCCAGCCGGCGCCAGCGCCGCCAATGCCGCTTTCGTCACGGAGCCGCCGACAGCGTCGTAGAGGATATCCACGCCGACATCGTCGGTCAGCGCTCTGACGACATCAGCCCAATTCGCTTCGCCGTAGTCAATCGCCAGATCGGCGCCGAGCGACAAGGCAATATCTCGTTTTTCCTTCGTACTTGCCGCAGCGATCACCTGCCGCGCGCCTTCCCGCTTGGCCAATTGCATGAGCAACGAACCGACGCCGCCGGCAGCTGCGGTCACGAGAACGCTCTTGCCCGTCGGCGGGTTGCGCCGCGTCATATGCAGTGCCGTCAATCCCTGCACCATCAATGCCACGGCATCGTCAAAGCCGATGTGATCCGGCAGGTGGACCAAAGACGTGGCATCGACGGCAATGAACTCCGCATAGCCGCCGCCGCGCCCCAGCGCGAACAGCGGAACGCCGACGCGAACACCAAGCAAATCCGGATCGGCTCCCTCGCCGACCCGCTCGACGACACCCGCCACTTCAACGCCCGGGATCATCGGCAGCTCGGGCGTGACGGCGTAGCGATCGGCCCGCATCAACACTTCGAAGTAGTTGACCCCTGCCGCATGGACGCGCACCAAAACCTCGCCCGGCGCCAGTTCCGGAACGGGTATTTCGATGACATCAAGGACATCCGGCGGACCGAAGCGACTGAACTGAACGGCTCTCATGGCAGACCTCACGTTGAAATGCTGTGAGGCAGGTTTTACCTATGGACTCCGCGCCAAAATACACACCCTTTCGTTCCCTACCCACCAGGAGGTGACCATGGCGGATCCGATGAAAAGACTGCCGAAACTACCCGTCGAACGCGCGCTGAAAGTCATCGCCGGCCGCTGGAAGCCGGTCATTCTCTATTATGTCTTCGACGGCCCGAAACGCCTGTCCGAGCTGAAGCGAATGATGCCCGACATCACGCAGAAGGTTCTGATCCAGCAACTGCGGGAAATGGAGGAGCATGGGCTCGTCCGGCGGCAAATCTTTGCGGAGGTCCCTGCCCGCGTGGAATATACGGCGACGGATCTCGGGCTGGGTCTGGAACCCGTATTGCTGGCGCTTTGCCGATGGGGCCAGCGCCATGCGGAGGAACAAAACGAAGCGGATGAGCTGGCCGATTGCATCGTCCATCCAAGAGCCGGACGGACTTACGCGAGGACCGCAGCCTGACGGGCAGTCGCGAATGCTGCGGTCGGCATGCCGGTTATATTCGTTCCCCGGGTGCCGAAAGTGAGGGCACTGAGGCAATCAGGTCGCGCGTATAGAGATGTTGCGGCTGATCGAAAATCTGCTCCACCGATCCGGTTTCGACAACCACGCCGTCTTTCATGACGGCGATGCGATGGCTCATATGCTGCACCACGCCGAGATCATGCGAAATGAAGACCATCGACAATCCCAGCCGTCCCTGAAGATCAACCAGCAAGTCCAGCACCTGGGCCTGGGTCGTGACATCCAGCGCGGAAACAGGCTCGTCGCAGATCAGCAGTTTCGGTTCGGCTGCAAGCGCTTGGGCAATGGACACGCGCTGCCGCTGGCCGCCGGACAAGGTGTTCGGCCGGCGCGCTAAAAGCTCCGGCGACAGGCCTACGAGTTCGATCAGTTCCGCTATTCTCCGCCGCCGCGCCACTCGGTCGAGCTTCCCGCGCAGCCGTAATGGCTGGTCGATGATCCGCTCCACGGTGAAGCGCGGATCGAAAGAGCCGAGAGGATCCTGACTGATAGTCTGGATCAAGCTGCGCAGGGGCCGCCGCTTGGCTTCCGGAAGTGCGCTCCACGGCTTGCCTTCGAAGAGCACATCGCCATTAACCGCGTGTCGTAGCCCCAGCGCCACCTTGCCGAGCGTCGTCTTGCCGGAACCGGACTCGCCGACGATGCCGAGCGTTTCACCCCGGCCAACGTCGAGCGAAACCTGCCTGACCGCTTCAAACCGGCTGCCGTCGGGTCGCTTGAAACCCACCGAGACATTGCGGATCTCCAGGAGCGGCGTTTCAGCCTCCGCGACCTCCCGGCGGATAGGCGCGCCTTCGCTTGCGCTGAGCCAGCGGCCACGGGTCGCGGCCGTTGGCACGGCGGCCAGCAGGCGGCGCGTATAATCATGCAGCGGCGCGGACAGCACCTCGCGCGCGGGACCTGCCTCCACCAATTGGCCATTCTGCATCACGACCACGCGATCGGCGAGCTGGGCTGCAACCGCGAGATCATGCGTGATGATGAGAACGGCATGACCCGCCTGCGCCAGCTCCTTGAAAACCGCGAGGACCTGCCGCTGCACCGTCACATCCAGTGCCGTGGTCGGCTCGTCGGCGATCAGCAGGCGCGGCTGGGCAGCCAGCGCCGAAGCGATCAGCGCTCTTTGCCGCAACCCGCCGGACAGCTCGTGCGGATACTGGGCGGCGCGAACCTTCGGATCGGGGATGCCAGCGCGACCGAGTAACTCCTCGACACGCTCAGCCACTTGCGATCGAGGCAGCAAACGGTGCGCCAGGATCGGCTCGGCAACCTCGCGACCGACCGTGCGCAGGGGATCAAGCGAGACCAAGGCATCCTGCAGAACGAAGCCGATCTCTCGCCCACGAAGCTGACGCCAGGATCGTTCGGAAAGACCTAGAAGATCCAGCGCTTGTCCATCATGGCCGACAAGCGTCATCGCTTCCGCCCGAACGTCGGCCCGGGAGCCGGCAAGCCCGACGAGCGCACGCGCCGTCACCGATTTTCCCGACCCGGATTCCCCGACGAGCGCGAGGATTTCTCCGGCTGCGATCTGAAAGGAAACGTCCCTTACCGCCTGAACCCGACCGCGCGGTGTCGGAAAGGTTACGCTCAGCCCCTTTACCTCCAATAGCACGGGGCTTGAAGGAACAGCCGCGAAATGGCTCCGCAGGATGGTGTTATCCAGGTTCAACGGGCGTCCCCCTTGGACAAGAGGTTCTGCAGCCGGCGGCCGAGAAGGGTGATCGAGATCACGGAGATGGCCACTACCGTCGCCGGCAACAGGCTGGTCCAGGGAGCGATGTCGAGGAAATTGCGGCCGTTTGCCAGCAGCGCGCCCCATTCCGGTGCCGGCGGCACGACGCCGAGGCCGAGAAAGCTCAGCGCCGATGCGGAGAGGACGGAACTCCCGACCCCAATCGTTGCCAGGATCAACAGCGGACGGATGGTATTCGGCACGATATGGCGGGTGATGATTGTCCAGGCATGCTCCCCGAGCGTGACGGCGTGCTCGACATAGCCCGAAAGCTTCACCTGCATCACCTGCGAACGGACCAGCCGCGCATAGGAGGCGACACTGGAAAAACCGACGGCAAGCAGCGTGTTCAAAGGCCCGCGTCCAAGCACTGCGATCACCAGCAGCGCCAGCAGTATTTCGGGAAAGGCAAGCAGAATATCGATCAGGCGCACCAGAATGCGGCTGACCGCCTTCGGCGCAAGTGCTGCTGCCGTGCCGAGCAGTATACCGCCCAGGGTGGCGATCAATGTGGCACCGATGCCGATTGCAAGCGACAGCGATGTTCCGTGCACAACGCGGGAGAAGAGGTCGCGCCCGAGTTCGTCGGTCCCAAACCAATGCCGCAAATCCGGCGGCATCAATATCGCATCCGTGTCCACCGCTTCGGGGTCGAAAGCTGTGAACCATTGCGGCTCCCAGATGGCGACCGTGAGAACCACCACAATGGCGAGCGGGATGAGCAGGCCGGGTGCCAGCCAAGGATTAGCGCCGGCGCCACCATCTTGACGCCGGCGTAGCGCCGCATCGAATAGTTCCGCACTGCTCATTGTGGCACTCTCCGTAGACGAGGATCGATCAGCAGATAGAGGGCATCGACCAGCAGGTTGATGATGACGAAAACGCAGGCCGACAGCATCACCAGTCCGAGCACCAGCGGCATGTCGCGGGTCTTGATAGCCTGCAGCGTGATCTGGCCGATGCCGGATCGGCCGAAGACCGTTTCGGTGAGAATGGAGCCGCCGAGCGTGCTGGCAAAAAGGGTACCGGTCAGGGTGGAGG
>NZ_BAYX01000004.1 GCF_000696095.1 Rhizobium rhizogenes NBRC 13257
GAAGGCGAGATTACCTAGCTGTCTAGATGCGAGATAGCTGGTTGTTGAGACCAAGGTTTGGCACTCAAACCACCGGAACGAGGGTTCGGATCTCAAGACCTAGGTAAGGGTTCTAATCCTAACGGAACAGCTCCTTGGGCGATCATCAAATGATTTAATGATGACATCGTGGAGGCAAGCTGCGTTGCGTTTGCTGGAGGTCGGTTGGCTTATGCCATGGGTCATTGCTGCTTCGCGTCGACTTATGGGAAATGTTGATGGCTCAGAAGGGATCGGCTTCAGTCGGCGGCCAAATCTATTAGAAGGCGTGGCGATTGCTGTTGCCTCATGGTGGATCCTTAGGCTTGTTTGTCTTTGTCGATACGACCAAACCGCCAGGGATGCGGACTTCCATGTCTATCGGCGAAAAGTCAGGAATTTTTCGCGCAGATCCCTCCGCTGATGGCGCCTCCTCATATCGCCATTTACGTTTGGGAGCGACGCTTGGCATTTCCAACGTCTGATCTTTTTCGCCAACTGTGTTCTTGTTGATGTATACAAATGTGAGTGTTGCAAGGAATAGACAGTTCATAAGAAGCATAATCCCGGAGTTCCAAATCAAAAACCACATCGCCATGGAACCCTGAACGATAACCAAAACATTCAGTGATCCCAGAAACAGCTCCCAGACAGCAAGCAACACATATGTTATAGACCACTGCCTGCTAGATAATAATGATCCCTCCTCTTTGAGAAGTGATCGCGGAATCGCTCGAAAAATGGCAAATATGAAAAATACTGCTGCAAATGATATCGCTCGCAGCGTTGGCTCTAGTATGATCTCCAACGCCGAATGATCAAAATAATATTCTGACCTAATCCATTCCAAAAATGAGTCCCAAGGGGGCCTGATTCTAATAATATTAAATGCGGTGCCTATCGGGAATATGATTGCCCAAAATCGCCAGAATAGGGACCAGTACATTCGGAAATAGCGTTTCATCGATATCATTGTGTCTGAACTTCTTTTCCTAATCCGTTATAGGCAGCGATTGTATAGGTGGAACATTGCGTGACTGATGTCCGCACGCGGTTCTACTCACATATATGGCCATCGAGATTTGTGAGCCGGCGCGGAGCTTTTATTCAAGGGCTGACGTGCCGCGGATATCCGCGAATATGACGCCACTAAAGCTGTCAACTCGATGGATGCCCTATGAACCTTGGTCACCCTAACCAATAGCGGGACGAGGCTAGGCAAATACTGCGATGAGAACGGACAGCCAGATCAAGGCTACTCCCACCGCCAATGCTCGCCTGGCGGCTACGACCTTCTCTTCGCCTTCTTCTGCAACAGGGGTTGTCACAATCCAGGGTACCGAGCCAAGCGCCGCAAATCCGACGAGCGCCAAAATCACGACGACAAAATCGGAGCCGCGCCAGTGGCCGGGCTCATAAACACCCCAGTACCCCAGGAACGCCATCCCCACTGCGAACATGGTTGCAGAGGCAGAGCAAAGCCCTGTAACGGAACCTGCCGGCGCGCGCATGTTGCATTCCTCCATGCTGGTCAATCCACGAAGCGATTTCCACGATGGCGTGAACCGCCTTCGCACAAATGTGTCAGGAATTGGCGCCTCCGTGAAGCAAAGATCAATTGTGGATGCTTTACGTTGACCCGAACATATTGAAGCGCCTGGGTTTGGTGGTCAGGCCCGGTCTCGCTCGAATGCGTCGGCATAGAGCGCCTCGATCCGTTCGACCTCGACGTCGTCCAATGCGGCGAACTCCTTCGTGCGTGCTCTTTGCGATAGCCGGCCGTCGTTCTGGTCGAGGAACTTGTGTAGCAGTTCGACTTGAGCTGTTGGCATGTCGACGATCTGCTGGACCCCTTCGGAAAAGATATCGAACCCCTGCAGGAAGCGAATCTCTTGCGGTAGGTCGTGTTCGACCGTCTGTTCGACGCAGGCATAGAGGAAAGTTGTATGCGCTGTGGCATCGAAATAGCGGTAGAAGGCGGCGGTGTCGTTCAGCACCTCCACATTGCCCGAGACCGTCGGACGCCATTCTATGAAGGGAAGTAGCGGCGCGGACCAGGACTTCAGCACTGCTCTGTACCGGTCGATGTTGCGCAAGATCGCCGCGCTAACTGGAAACACGAGGCCGGGAGGACTGTAGGAGGCGGCGGCAAGCGCATGGTGGATCAGCCAGCGATGCAGGCGCCCGTTACCGTCCACGTAAGGATGAATGTAAACGAAGCCGAATGCGAGACATGCCGCTGCCACTACTGGGTCCATCGCGCCCCGCGTGGCGCGGTCGGCGAATGCGATCAGACCGCCGACTAGGCTTTCTAGATCCTCATGCCGTGCGCTGATGTGATCCGAGATGGGCATATTAGTGTCTCGGTCATGTACGCCGATGAAACCGCCTTCATCTCGCAGGCCGAGACGCACGAAGCGGGCGTCTCCGATGACGATGCGCTGAAGGCGATCGAGTTCGTCGAGGCTTAGCGGACGCACGCCCGCTTGCGCGATGGCCTGGCCCCAGCGAGCTGCCCTTTGGCCTGATGGCCGCTCCCCTTCGATGGCGAAGGAGGACTTTGAATCGTTGAGCAGGATAAATGCAGCGGCTCGCACTACCAGATCGGGACGGACGCGACCTATCGCCTCGCGTGCCCGCTCACCGAGCGCCTTCTGCGAGAATGCGACGAGATCTGGCGTCCGGCGAACCAGGGGGCAGAACGCTGGCGTGCCCGGAAGATTGTTCGAGACCTTGTGCCGCGGTGATGGATCGCCTTCATCCAATGCATATTGTTGATTTGGATCGAGGATCGGCACCATCCGTACCTTACCGGGATCGGGAACATTGAGTTGCCGATCGGTCAGCCACTCGTACAGGAACCAGAGGCGTCGCGCGAAAGCGCCGGTCGGCGTCGCCCGGATGATAGCCTCGATCTCGTCAGGCTCTATAACCTGGAACAGAGCCGACAACACCTGGAGATCGAGGCCTTCGTATCTGAAGGCAAAAACCAGATGAGGGCCAAGCGCGGCTTCCGGACGATACCGGGGCGTCAGCATCAGCCACGCCTCGGTTGAGGTCGGGTGATGTCGCTCGGCGATCGCGGCCATCCGTATAGGCGGCGGCAAGATTAGGTCGTAGCGTGCCATGATCGCGGCATAGCCAGACGGTTCACCGCGCTCAGGCAGAGGCCGTCCGTGAAAATCCCTCACACTTTGCGTAGGCCATTCACCCATAAACGCTCCCGCGAAACTGGATCACTTGGTCTCAACCCGGCTGTGAAGATCCTTCACAATTCGCGCAAATCTATCACCATTACAAAAATCTGTGAAAAACAATCACCGAGCCTGGGAGTAAACTGGCGGCCGATAACGGTAAAGCAGCAAATAAGCCCTTCTACGATCCGCGATCACCAGCCCTCTCTCGAAAATCACGACATTTCGCCTCCAGACTTCGGGAGTGTACGGTGTGGCGACCATTACAGAAAAGTTTGTGACAGAACCGGCACAACATGCCCACATCGTGTCAAACTTTCGAAGGACTGGAATTTCATGAGGCATTTTCCGCTCTGGCTAACCGGCCTGCTTATCGCCTGCCTGATCTCGCTTGCTCCGTCAACACACGCGCAGGGATTTGTTCGTGCCGACCATCAGCACATCGTGGATGGCAAGGGCGATCCCTTGATCTTGCGCGGACTGGGTCTCGGAGGCTGGATGGTCCAGGAAGGCTATATGATGGGCCTGTCCAATCTGAAGGCGCAGCATATCATTCGTAGCCGCATTTCCCGCATCATCGGCGAGAAAAAGACCGAGCAATTCTATCAGTCTTGGCGCGACAACGCTGTGACGAAGGCCGACATCGACGCAATGGCCGGGTGGGGCTTCAATAGCGTGCGCCTGCCGATGCATTGGAACCTGTTCATCAAGGGCACGCCCGGCCGCAACGCGACGGGCAGGATCGCCTGGAACGAAGAGGGCTTTCGGCGCGTCGATGCGCTGATCGCCTGGCTGAAGGCCAACGACATGTTCCTGATCCTCGACATGCACGCCGCTCCGGGTGGCCAGGGTCATGATACTGCTATTTCCGATCGCGATCCGGACAAGCCCTCCCTCTGGGACAGTCGCGACAATCAAGAGAAAATGATCGCACTTTGGAGCGAGATTGCCCGGCGCTATAAGGACGAGCCGACCATTGCGGGTTACGATCTGCTCAACGAGCCAAATTGGGGTTTTCAGGACAAGAACGATAAAGGTGGCTGCCGAGAAACCGGCAACGAGCCGCTGCGCGATCTCTATGAACGCACCATCCGCGCCATACGAGCGATCGATAGCAATCATATGCTGATTATTGAGGGCAATTGCTGGGGCAACAATTACCTTGGCATGCTGCCCATAGCCGATCGCAACACCGCGCTCAGCTTCCACAAGTACTGGACCCCCACGACGCAGGGGTCGATCGAACCATTCCTGAAGTTGCGGGAACAATATGACATGCCGCTATGGAACGGCGAGTCCGGCGAGAACAGCAACGATTGGTACGCGCGCGCCGTCGCACTGCAAGAAAGGAACGGTATCGGTTGGTCGTGGTGGCCGTTAAAAAAGATCGGCGCGGGCAACCCGCTCGAAATCAAGACTGGAGCCGATTATCATCGCCTGTCCGCTTATCTTCGTGGTGAAGGGAACAAGCCTCCGGCCAAGGCGGCCTTCAACGGTCTCATGCAACTGGCAGCCGACAGCCGCTTCGACAGAAATGCGTATCATCAAGATGTGGTCGACGCCCTGTTGGGAGCCTCGGATCGCCATAAGAAGCGGCCATCCGGATCACAATAATTGCAATTGGGTGCCATCCTCTCTGTTGCGCAGTGATAGAATCCCAATGCGGTCAAGTTTTGACCTGCATCCTGGGAAGAATTGACCCAACTGTTGACTACTGTCGGCTACCATTGCGGACATGAGGGATTCAATCTGAACTATGCGGCTCCGTGGTGGCAACCACTGTTCTGATCTTTTTGCCGTAATGCTGAAGGCTTCGAAGGTCCGTGGCGAGTCCAAACTTGCTGCGGACACCAGAGTATTTGCGGCCATTAAACCGCGGCCTTTTTCCATCCCGCTGCGAGCAGACCGGCGCCAATCATCAGCGTTCCGCCAGTCCGATTGACCAGGCGTTGCACGCTTGGCTTACGGATCGTCTTTCGGGCCATCGAGGCCATGAGACCATAGGTGGTGGCATTCAATGTCGCCAGCGCCAGGAATGTCACCTCAAAGACGATCATCTGAAAAGCGATGGGCTTCGAGGTATCGAGAAATTGCGGAAGAAAGGCGACGAAGAAAATGATGCTCTTCGGATTGAGCGCGGTCACTGCATAGGTGTGCAGGAAAATTCGCAACGGCCGCTCTTTAGCCGTCTCGGCATCTTCCGCATCGGCGGATCTGTCGGAGACCGGCACGCGCCAGAGCTTGATGCCGAGATAGATGAGATATGCCGCGCCGATCCACTTGAGCCCGGTGAAGATCGCAGCCGATGCGGCCAGCAATGCGCCAAGGCCCAGCATGGAAGCGGTCATTGCCGTGAAGTCGCCGAGCGCGACCCCTGCAACGGTGGCTGTGGTCGCCTTGCGGCCATGCCCGAGCGCATAGGATATGACGAGAAGGATTGTCGGTCCGGGGATCGCCAGCAGCACGGCGGATGCGGCGACAAAGGCAAGCCAGTGTTCGATAGACATGTGATGCTCCCAACTATTTCCAGGGAGCAATCCACAAGACCAAATGCTTGGCAAGCGCTGTCGCAAAATTTCTGATTGAAGCAACGCGGTTGCCTCTGACCTTTGCTCCCGCTTCCAGTCTGCCCGCACCCTTCATGCCCATGAAGATTTTTTTCATTTAGGGATGGCGAATTCTGTCATCTTTTCTATTCTGGCCGCTTTCCCTCCGCTCGTTCGAGCGCTTTATCCAGGATAGACGATGCAATCCGTATTCGATGGCCACAACGATGTTCTGCTGAGGCTCTGGCATCATACAAACGAAGGCGCCGATCCGGTCGCCGAATTCAGGGATGGGGTATCGATCGGCCATATCGATGCGCCGCGCGCCAAGGCTGGCGGTCTCGCCGGCGGGCTTTGTGCCATCTATATCCCCTCCGGCCATCTCGTCTTTGCCGAACCCGACCGCAACGGCCACTATTCGACGCCGCTCGCCGCACCGCTGGAGCGGGCGCCGTCGCTCGATATCGCATTGGAAATGGCGGCGATCGCACTCAAGCTCGACCGTGCCGGCGCCTGGAAGCTTTGCCGGTCGACCGCAGACATCCGCGACAGCATGGAAAAGGGCATTTTCGCCGCCGTCATGCACATGGAAGGCTGCGAGGCGATCGACGCGGATCTCGTCGCGCTCGAGACCTTCTATGCCGCCGGTCTGCGCTCGCTCGGTCCCGTATGGAGCCGCAACAATGTGTTTGCTCATGGTGTGCCCTTCGCCTATCCAAGTTCGCCGGATACCGGCCCAGGCCTGACGGACGCAGGTTTCGCGCTGGTGCGCGCATGCAATAGGCTCGGCATCGTCATCGATCTCGCCCATATCACCGAAAAGGGTTTCTGGGATGTGGCGAAGACATCGGACCAGCCGCTGGTCGCCAGCCATTCCAATGCCCATGCGCTGACCCCGGTCGCGCGCAACCTCACCGACAAGCAGCTCGATGCCATCAAGGAGAGCCGTGGGATCGTCGGTCTCAACTATGCGACCGCCATGCTGCGCGAGGACGGTCGCTCGGATGCCGACACGCCGATCGAGGTGATGATCCGTCATCTCGACCATCTCATCAAACGCGTCGGCATCGATTGCGTCGGCCTTGGATCGGACTTCGACGGGGCGACGATTCCGGCGGATATCGGCGATGCCGCCGGCAATCAAAAGCTGATTGCTGCGCTCCGGAACGTTGGCTATGGTGAGGCCGATCTTGCGAAGCTGTGCAGGGAGAACTGGCTTCGTATTCTGGCGTCCGCCTGGGGAGAGGGCAGCGCGCCGCGTGCATAATCAGACTGATAAAAGTCCAAATAAGGGAACGAAAATATGATGATGACCAGGATGAACCGCAGCTTCCGCGCCCTTTCGGCCGGCGCGGCTCTCTCGATTTTGCTGATGGCTGCGCCGAGCGCCTTCGCCGAAACGCCGAAGGATACGCTGGTCGAGGGTTTCGCCTTCGACGACATCCTCAGCATGGACCCGGCTGAGGCCTACGAGCTCTCCACTGCCGAAATCACCGGCAACACCTACAGCCTGCTCGTCCGCCTCGATATCAAGGATACCTCCAAGATCCAGGGCGATCTTGCCGAGAGCTGGTCGGTCTCCGACGATCATCTGACCTATACGTTCAAGCTGAAGCCCGGCCTGAAATTCGCCTCCGGCAATCCGATTACCGCCGAGGATGTTGCATGGTCCTTCGAGCGTGTTATCAAGCTCGACAAGAGCCCGGCCTTCATTCTCAGCCAGTTCGGCCTCACCGGCGACAACGTCACGGAAAAGGCCAAGGCAACCGATCCGAACACCTTCGTCTTCACCGTCGACAAGCCTTACGCACCGAGCTTCGTGCTGAACTGCCTGACGGCCACCGTCGCGAATGTGGTCGACAAGAAGCTGGTTCTGCAACACGTCAAGCCGGCGACGCCGACGGCGGATTTCAAGTATGACAACGACTTCGGCAATAGCTGGCTGAAGACCGGCTTTGCCGGCTCAGGACCATTCAAGCTGCGCGAATGGCGCGCCAACGAGGCCGTGGTTCTCGAGCGTAATGAAAGTTACTACGGCGACAAGCCGAAGCTTGCCCGCGTCATTTACCGCTTTATGAAGGAAAGCTCGGCGCAGCGCCTGGCGCTGGAGAACGGCGATATCGACATTGCCCGCAACCTGTCGCCGAACGATCTCGCCGCCGTCGAGAAGAACGCGCAGCTTGCCTCGACCAGTGCGCCGAAGGGTACGATCTATTACATCAGCCTCAACCAGAAGAACCCAAACCTTGCCAAGCCGGAAGTGCAGCAGGCTTTCAAGTACCTGGTCGACTATGACGCCATCGGCAAGACGCTGATCAAGGGGATCGGCGAAATCCACCAGACTTTCGAGCCGAAGGGCCTGCTCGGCGCGCTGGACGAAAATCCGTTCAAGCTGGATGTCGCCAAGGCGAAGGAATTGCTGGCCAAGGCCGGCCTGCCGGACGGCTTCACCGTCACCATGGACGCACGCAGCATCGAGCCGGATACCGGCATCGCCACCACGATCCAGCAGACGCTCGGCCAGGCCGGCATCAAGGTGGAGATCATCCCCGGTGATGGCAAGCAGAAGCTGACCAAGTATCGCGCCCGCAATCACGACATTTATTACGGTCAGTGGGGCAACGACTATTGGGATCCCCATTCCAACGCCGATACGTTCACGAACAATCCTGACAACTCCGACGCCGGCACGAACAAGACGCTTGCCTGGCGTAATACCTGGACGACGCCGGAGCTCGACAAGGAAACAAAGGCCGCCCTGTTCGAGGTCGATACCGCCAAGCGCGCTGCCATGTATCAGGATATCCAGAAGAAGTACCTGGAAGCCAGCCCCTTCATCTTCCTCTATCAGCAGACGGAAGTGGCCGGCTATCGCAAGGACGTGAAGGATTTCAAGCTCGGTCCAAGCTTCGACACGAATTTCGTATGGCCGATCTCGAAGTAGTAATCCGGCAGGATTAGTTCTTTGAGCACCGTCGAACGGAAAATGGAGGTGCGGCCCAAGAAGGGCCGCACCGCGCCCATTCTAATGGGCGTCTTGCGCTTCCTGGTCGTCGCCGTCACGACCTATCTCGGCCTTCTGGCCGTCACCTTCTTCATCGGACGGGTGATCCCGATCGATCCGGCGCTGGCGATTGCCGGCGACCATGCGCCTGCGCAGGTGATCGAACGCCTGCGCCGCGAAATGCATCTCGACCAGCCGCTCTATCAGCAGTTCTACTTCTATCTGGTGAGCGCGCTCACCGGCGATTTCGGCACCTCGGTGCTGACGACCAATCCGGTGATGGACGATATCCGGCGCGTCTTTCCGGCGACGATGGAGCTTGCGACCGTCGGCACGATCATCGGCGCGGTTTTCGGGGTTCCTTTCGGCGTGCTTGCCGCCGTGCGCCGCAACAGTTTCATCGACCAGATCGTCCGCGTCATTGGTCTCGTTGGCTATTCGGTGCCGGTCTTTTGGCTGGCGATGGTGACGCTCGTCATCTTTTATGCACAGCTGCGCTGGGTGGCCTATCCCGGCCGCATCGACATTGCCTACGAATATACCTTCACGCCGGTCACCGGCTTTTACCTGCTGGATAGCGCCATGCAGGGGCAGTGGGACGTGTTCTGGGACGTGTTCCGCCACATCATCCTGCCCGCTTCGCTGCTCGGCTATTTGTCGCTTGCCTATATCAGCCGCATGACGCGCAGCTTCATGCTGAACGAACTGGGTCAGGAATATATCGTCGCTGCCCGCGCCAAGGGCCTATCGGAAACGCGGGTGATCTGGGCGCATGCGCTGCGCAGCGCCGCCGTGCCGCTGATCACGGTGATCGCGCTCTCCTATGCCTCGCTGCTGGAGGGATCGGTGCTGACGGAGATCGTGTTCTCCTGGCCGGGTATCGGCTTTTATATCACCAGTTCGCTGCGCAATGCCGACATGAACGCCGTGCTTGGCGGCACCATCGTCATCGGCACGGTTTTTATCGGCATCAACCTGCTGTCCGATCTGCTGTATCGGACCCTCGATCCAAGGACGCGACGTAAATGACGGCTGGGACCACGCAAATTAGCTGGCGTGACTGGCTGCTGTCGGACCGGCCGCAGTCGCGCCGGCAGGCAAGGCTCGGGCGCGCCTATGTCACCTGGCGGCAGTTCTCCGCCAATCACCTTGCTGTCGTCGGGCTGCTGATTATCCTCGCGCTGGCGCTGATCGCCGCCCTTGCCGATGTCATCGCCCCGCATTCGCCCGTGATCGGCGATCTCACCAACGCCTATCTGAAGCCACCGGGCACCCCGGGCTATCTCCTCGGCACCGATGATCTTGGCCGCGATATCCTTTCGCGGTTGATCTACGGGTCGCGATGGACGCTCTATATCGTCGTGCTCGTCGCGATCATTTCCGCGCCGATCGGGCTGATCATCGGCATGGTCGCCGGCTATCTGGGCGGCTGGGTCGATACCGCGCTGATGCGGATCACCGACATCTTCCTCGCCTTCCCGAAACTGGTGTTGGCGCTCGCCTTCGCCGGCGCGCTCGGGGCAGGCATCGAAAACGCCATCATTGCCATCGCCATCACCTCCTGGCCGCCCTATGCGCGTCTGGCGCGGGCCGAGACGATGACGGTGCGGCGCTCGGACTATATTGCCGCCGTGCAGCTGATGGGCGCCTCGCCGCTGCGCATCATCTTCCGCCATGTCATGCCGCTCTGCATTTCCTCGTTGATCGTGCGCGTCACGCTCGACATGGCCGGCGTCATCCTGACGGCCGCCGGCCTCGGCTTTCTCGGCCTTGGCGCGCAGCCGCCACTACCGGAATGGGGCGTGATGATCGCCAGCGGCTTCAAATATTATCTCGACCAATGGTGGGTGGCGGCTATGCCCGGCATCGCCATCCTGATCGTCAGCCTCGGCTTCAACCTGCTCGGCGACGGCCTGCGCGATGCGCTTGATCCGAAGGAGAGCGGACAATGACGACGATGCTGACGGTCGAGAACCTCAGAGTTCGTTATCCCACTCGCACTGGCGTCATCGAGGCGGTGCGCGGCGTCTCCTTCACGCTCGGTCGCGAGCGGCTCGGCATCGTTGGTGAGAGCGGCTCCGGCAAATCGCAGACCGGCCGCGCCATCATGGGGCTGACACCGCCGCACGCGCTCGTCAGCGCCGACAGGCTGAATTTCAGCGGCATCGATTTGTTGTCGATCTCGGCCAAGGAGCGCCGGTCGCTGCGCGGCAAACGCATCGCCATGGTGCTGCAGGATCCGAAATATTCGCTGGACCCGGTGATGCCCATCGGCAAGCAGATCACCGAGACGTTGCGCACGCACGAAAAGGTCGGCAGGGGAGAAGCGCGCGACCGCGCCTTGGCCATGCTGGAGGCCGTGCAAATCCGCGATCCGAAGCGTGTCTACGACCTACATCCGCATGAAGTCTCCGGTGGCATGGGCCAGCGCGTGATGATTGCGATGATGCTGATCGCCGGGCCGGAACTGCTGATCGCCGACGAGCCGACCTCGGCGCTGGACGTTACCGTGCAGCTCGATGTGCTCCGAATCATGGACAAACTGGTGTCGGAGCGCGGCATGGGGCTGATTTTCGTGTCGCACGATCTGCGGCTGGTCTCCTCCTTCTGTGACCGAGTGATTGTCATGTATGCCGGCAAGATCGTCGAGGAACTGAAAGCCTCCGAGCTTAACAATGCGCAGCATCCCTATACGCGCGGCCTCTTGAACTGCATGCCCGTGATCGGCGAGAACCGCCATCCGTTGCCGGTTCTCGATCGCAAGCCGGAGTGGGCGGCATGACGGCGGCGCTTGCGGTTGACGGCCTCAGCGTCGTCTATGACGGTTACTATGCCCTGGATGCGGTCAGCATCGATGTGAACCGCGGCGAATCCTTCGGCCTCGTCGGCGAGTCCGGTTCCGGCAAGTCCACCTTGCTGCGGGCCGTCGCGGGTCTGGCGCCGGTCAGCGGCGGCACAATCCGCATCGACGGCGCGGCACTGAAGGGCTCGAAGCGCGCCAAGTCGTTCTATCGGCAAGTCCAGATGGTATTTCAGGACCCCTACGGTTCGCTGCATCCGCGCCAGACCATCGACCGGTTGCTGCTGGAGCCGCTGGCGATCCATGGCATCGGCGACAGCGAGACGCGGATTGCCAGAGCGCTCGACGAAGTCGGTCTCGGCACCGGCTTCCGGTTTCGTTATCCACATCAGCTTTCCGGCGGCCAGCGCCAACGCGTGGCAATCGCCCGCGCCCTGATCGTCGAGCCGTCCATTCTGCTGCTTGATGAGCCGACCTCGGCGCTGGATGCCTCCGTGCAGGCGGAAGTGCTCAATCTGCTCGAGCAGGTGCGCAGGGATCGCCATCTGACATTCGTCATGGTCAGCCACGATCTCGGCGTCGTCACCCATATGTGCGAGCGCCTCGTGGTCATGCAGAACGGCGCTATCGTCGAGCGGCTGAGCGCGAAAGACCTGGCGGCCGGCAAGGTCGAGGAAGACTACACGCGCAATCTGATGATCGCGAGCAAAGGTTTTGTTCGCGATTAAGCATCTGTAATTATTTTACTTTTTGTCGATATCCACCCAAAAGACGACCAATCGTATAGACTATTGACACCTGCCGCATTTCTGTCATGATGTTGTTAATGACGGTTAACTTTCGTGATCCTTACCGGGTCGTACACGAGTGGAGGCAGGCATGTTTTTCATGGGTGGCATGACCATGGGCTATCTTCATCCGCCGATCCCGGAGAAGGAAGAGGACGTCTTGACCGTCACTCTGCCGGAAGAAAAGAGCCGTCACCTGATCGGTCAAACCGAGGCCCCGGCTTCTGAATCAAGCGCCGTGGAGCGCACCTTGATCTGGGCTCGCCGCATTCTCTGCTGAGCTTCTGCTTCGCCGATTATCGAGCCCCACCTGAACCCCAGTGGTTTATTTTTTTCCTCGCCGCCCTCTGGACGGAAAATTATCTCTACCTAATTGATAGAGACTATATAAATGTCAGGCATGGGCTCGTCCCTTGCGACAATAAAAAATCAACGGAGGCAACACATGGCGAATTTGGGTATGTCGAATACGCATGTGAACCGGTTCGATGCTTCGAAGCGTGCTGCCGCAACGCGGCACAAGATTCACACCGCGATCAACGTTGCGCTGTGTT
Organism: Rhizobium rhizogenes NBRC 13257; assembly: GCF_000696095.1. GTDB lineage: Bacteria > Pseudomonadota > Alphaproteobacteria > Rhizobiales > Rhizobiaceae > Rhizobium > Rhizobium rhizogenes. The sequence continues at coordinate 12,905 of NZ_BAYX01000004.1, forward strand.
CCGCCGCGTTCATTTTCGTCGCCGCCATCGTTTGCGGCATCGTGGTCTGATTTCTGTCGAGAGTGATGCGACCGGTTTTGGCCGGTCGTGGCTGAAGTGTTCTTCTCTCGCTTGTCCCCAGGGACGTAGTATTTCATTGGACCGAGGCTCGGGTCCGGCCGGCTATAACAGGCGGTTTGATCCGCCTCTTTCCAGATTCATTCCTCCCACACGGCAATTCTTCTTCCCGCACGCCACCAGAACTTTGCCGGGCAAAGAAATTTTGCCCTGCCCAATGGAATGCGCTTCGTTAAAACAGTAAGCTCCGCCAAAATACAAAAATAGATTGGGGCGGAGGCATGACCAAGGTGGAGGCGGGGCGCAGCAGCAGGCGGAGTGGGGCTCACGATGCGAAGGCAATTCTGAAACAGGATCCGCACGCCCTGCGTGATGCGAAGGAGAACAACCTCGAAATGGCGATCGGCCATGAGGTTCGCGCCTATCGCAAGAAGCTCGGTATTACCGGCGCCGATCTCGCCTCGGCCACCGGCATATCGCTGGGCATGCTGTCCAAGATCGAAAACGGCAATACCTCGCCGTCGCTCACCACGTTGCAGTCCCTGGCGCGGGCGCTCGGCGTGCCCGTCACCGCATTCTTCCGGCGATTTGAAGAGAAGCGCAATGCCGTCTTCGTCAAGGCCGGCGAGGGTCTGGAGATGGAGCGGCGGGGGACGCGCGCCGGTCATCAGTACAATCTGCTCGGCCATATCGGCAACGGGTCCAACGGCCTGCAGGTCGAGCCCTATCTCATTACCCTGACGGCCGATTCGGATGTTTTTCCGGCGTTTCAACACGCGGGGCTGGAATTGATCTATATGCTGGAAGGCGAGGTCAAATATCGCCACGCCGACAAGCTCTATGCCATGTTGCCCGGCGACAGCCTGTTCTTCGACGCCGATGCGCCGCATGGCCCGGAAGTGCTGGTCAGTCTGCCGATCCGTTTCCTGTCGATTATTTCCTATCCGGAGAAAAGCGGCGCTTGAGACGAATTTGCGAATCTTTTGAGGGAGTTCAGTTTAAGTTCATCTTCCACGGGATATGGAGGGCTCAGTCTGAAATACCCTGATTCCTGTTTGCAAGAAGTCAGCCAAAGGAGAATGCCTCGTGACTCTGATCGATTGTTTTTGACACACCGGGACTGCTGTCGGAACCATCCGGCCGCGTCTCAAGTTTCATGGCAAGCCTGTTTCGAATGATGGCGCAAAATCGCCACGACCTCGAAGAAGACCCATGAAAATCTTCGCCTGAATCGTTTGTTCTAAGCCGCCACCTCGAATTCACCCCCTTCGCGCGCCGGGAAGCGAAGCAAAAGGGTCCAAATGTGTGAATGGTTGTGTCGGGCAGGACAAAGACATCAAAGGCGATAATGCCTGTCACTCTGTTTGGACCCAGAACCCGAATCCATGACGACTCAAAATCTCTCCACTGTCTCGCTACGCGATTCTGAAGCTAAGCAGATCGATCACAACGATTCGATCCGGGCGACCTATTTCTCCAACGAGCAGATACGCGAATGCGGAGCGACCTTCGCCCGCAACGGCGCCAAAACGACGCTGCCGGGCTTTGCGCCCTTCGACTTCTTTGCGCGTCATAAGGAGAACGAGAAGGAGATCCTGCGGGTCTATCGTTCGGCCAATGCCGATGTCGACGCGGGCGAATCGATCACGCCGGCCGCCGAATGGCTGCTCGACAACCACTATGTCATCGAAGAGGCGATCCAGGAAGTCCGCCGCGACTTCCCGAAGAAGTTCTACGATCAGCTCCAGACGATCACCATCGGCGGCATGGTCATGCCGCGCACCATGGCGCTGGCCTGGCTTTATGTCGCCCATACGCACAGCACCGTGTCCAACCAGGGCCTGCTGGCACTGGTTGAAGGCTTCCAGTCCGTGGAGATGCTGAAGATCGGCGAGCTCTGGGCTGTCCCGTCGCTGGTGCGCTATATCCTCGTCGACAATTTGCGCCGCATCTCCAGCCGCGTCGAACAGAGCCGCATCACGCGCAAGAAGGCCAACGAGGCCGTCGACGAGCTGATCCGTCTCAATGACGATGCCAAGGTCACCGAATTCCTGAAGACGCTCGAGCCCTATACGTCGGACAATACCTTCGCGACGCAATTCCTCTATCGCCTGCGTGACGGCTCGCACACCTCGGGTCTCGCCGTCACCTGGATGGAAAAGCGCATGGCGGATGCCGGCACGGACGCCGAAAGCGTCATGATGGCCGAGCATAACCGGCTGTCGTCCGGCAATGTGACGATGGGCAACATCATCAAGAGCCTGCGCCTGATCGACGATACCGACTGGTCGGTCTGGGTCGAAGAGGTGAGCGCGGTTGACAAGCTGCTTTGGGACGAGACCGACTACGCCAAGCTCGATCCCGGCTCGCGCAACAGCTATCGCCGCCGCATCGAAAAGCTTGCCCGTCGCTCCAAGAAGACCGAGATGGAGATCGCCCAGGTCGCCATGGCGATGACGGAAGCGGCCAAGGCTTCGGGCGAACCGCAGCCGCAAGAGCCGAATATCGGCGACTACATCATGGGCCAGCAGACGGAAAAGCTGGAAAAGGCGATCGGCTATCGCCCCTTCTTGTCGGCGCGCTTCGTGCGCCAGTGGCGCAAGCTCAACTGGCTGGCGATCGCAGCGCCCGTGATGTTTTTGACAGCCCTTGCACTGGCTGCCGTCGGCTATTTCATGATTCAGGCCGGCATGGGCTGGGCTGAAACCATTCTCATGCTGCTGATGTTTTCGCTGCCGGCGTCCGAAGGGGCGACGGGCCTGTTCAATTTCGTGGTCACCATGTACCTGACGCCGGCGCGCCTCGTCGGCTATGAGTTCAAGGAAGGCATTCCGGAAGAGGCCCGCACGCTGGTCGTCGTGCCGACGCTGATCGGCAACCGCGACAGCGTCGATGAACTCGTGCGCAATCTCGAAGTCCATTACCTCGCCAATCCGCGCGGCGAAGTCTATTATGCGCTGCTCAGCGATTGGCCGGACAGCCAGGAGGAAGAGAGCGAACGCGATCTGGAAATCCTCGACTATGCTCGCCGCGAAGTCGCCAACCTTGCGGCCCGCTACGCCGAGGACGGCACGCAGCGCTTCTATCTCCTGCATCGCCGCCGCCTCTATAATCCCGCCGAAGGCTCCTGGATGGGCTGGGAGCGCAAGCGCGGCAAGCTGCACGAGCTGAACCTGCTCCTGCGCGGCGACCGCGACACGACCTTCCTGCCCGGCGCCAATACCGTGCCGAAGGACGTGAAATACGTCATGACGCTCGATTCCGACACGCGCCTGGTGCGCGATACGGTCACGAAGCTCGTCGGCAAGCTGCATCATCCGATCAACCGGCCGGTCTTCGACCCCGAGACCAAGCGTGTCGTTCGCGGCTACGGCGTCTTGCAGCCGCGCGTCACCCCGTCGCTGACGACGGGCAAGGACGCCTCGGTGTTCCAGCGCGTTTTCTCCGTCAATCGCGGTCTCGACCCCTATGTCTTCGCCGTTTCCGACGTCTATCAGGATCTGGTCGAGGAAGGCACGTTTACCGGCAAGGGCCTCTATCATATTGATGCCTTTGAGGCCTCGCTGAAGGGCAAGATCGACGAGAACGCCGTTCTCAGCCACGATCTGCTCGAAGGCTCGATGGCGCGTTGCGCGCTGGTGACCGACTGTGAGCTCGTGGAAGACTTCCCGATCCGCTACGAAGTCGAAGTTTCGCGCCAGCATCGCTGGGCGCGTGGCGACTGGCAGCTCCTTCCTTACCTCTTCAATCCGAAGCGCGGCGTCACCGGTCTCGGCCGCTGGAAGATGATGGACAATCTGCGTCGCTCGCTGACGCCGATCGCCTGGTTCTTCGCCTCGGTTCTCGGCTGGTACTTTATGGGGCCGTTCGCTGCCCTGATCTGGCAGATCCTGCTGATTTTCTGCCTGTTCGTGGCGCCGACCTTGTCCTTGATCAACGGCATCATTCCGCGCACCAGCGATATCGTCGCCCGCGCCCATCTCTATACGGTCTGGACGGATATCCGCGCCGCCAACGCGCAGGTGGCGCTGCGCATCGTCTTCATCGCAGACGGCGCCTGCATCATGGCCGACGCCATCGGGCGTTCGCTCTACCGCGCCTTCGTCAGCCGTAAGCTGATGCTGCAATGGCGCACCGCCGCCAGCGCTCAGGCCGCGGCGCAGACCACCATTCTCGGTCATTACCGCGTCATGTGGCATGCACCGGTGCTGGCGTTGCTGGCGCTCGCCTTCGCGTCGCTGTCGGGCGACAATGCTTTCCTCGTCGGCATTCCCTTTGCGCTGCTCTGGGTCCTGTCGCCGGCGATCGCCTGGTATGTCAGCCAAACGGCGGAAACCGAGGACAAGCTCGAAGTACCGGAAAGCGTCTCGTCGGAGCTGCGCAAGATCGCGCGGCGCACCTGGCGCTATTTCGACACCTTCGTGGTCGAGCAGCAAAACCATCTGCCGCCGGACAACGTGCAGCAGACGCCGCATCCGGTCGTGGCATCGCGCACCTCGCCGACCAATATCGGCGTCTACTTGCTCTCGATTATCTCGGCCCGCCATTTCGGCTGGATTTCCTTCGAGGAAACCATCGATCGCATGGAAAAGACCATGGCGACGGTCGAGAAGCTCGAAAAGTTCCGTGGCCATCTCTGCAACTGGTATCATACCGATACGCTGAAGCCGATGGGCGCGCGCTACGTCTCGGCGGTCGACAGCGGCAATTTCGCCGGCCATCTCATCGCCGTGTCCTCGGCCTGCCGCATCTGGGCGGAAGCTCCTTCCGCGCACATGCAAGGCAATCTCGACGGCATCGGCGATGTCGCCGGCATCCTCGGCGAAATACTTGCCGAGCTTCCTGATGACCGCAAGACCGTGCGCCCGCTGCGTCATCGCCTGGAAGAGCGCATCGTCGGCTTCCAGAATGCGCTGGCCGCAGTCAAGCGCGAGCATGAGTTTGCCTCGATCCGCATCATCAACCTTTCGGTCCTGGCGCATGACATCGAGAAGCTTGCCGCCAACCTCGACCACGAGGTCAAGTCGCCGCAGAGCGGCGAGGTGCTCACCTGGTCGCAATCGCTGGTGAAGGTCTGCGAAGGCCATATCGCCGACAGCGTCTTCGATCTCGCCAATGTCGACGCATTGCGCCAGCGCCTGGCAAAGCTGCGCGACCGCATGCGCGAAACTGCCTTCGGCATGGAATTCGCCTTCCTCTATCGTCCGGAACGGCGCCTGCTCTCCATCGGCTTCCGTGTGGAAACCAACGAGCTCGATGCCGCCTGCTACGACTTGCTGGCGTCGGAAGCCCGCCTTACCAGCCTGTTCGCCATCGCCAAGGGCGACCTGCCGACGGAGCATTGGTATCGCCTCGGCCGTCAGGTCGTACCTGTGGGCTCGCGCGGTGCGCTGGTCTCCTGGTCCGGCTCGATGTTCGAATATCTGATGCCGCCGCTCGTCATGCAGGAGCGTCAGGGCGGTATTCTCAACCAGACCAATAATCTGATCGTCCAGGAACAGATGAACTACGCCAAGCGTCTCGGCGCCGGCATCCCCTGGGGCATTTCGGAAGCGGCCTTCAACGCCCGCGACCATCAGATGCAATATCAGTACACTAACTTCGGCGTGCCCTCGCTCGGCCTGAAGCGTGGCCTCGGCCAGAATGCGGTCATCGCGCCCTATGCCTCCATCCTCGCCAGCCAGTACCGGCCGGAAGCGGCGCTCGAAAACCTGCAGAAGCTGCGCAAGGTCGGCGCTCTCGGCATCTATGGTTTCCATGATGCCGTCGACTTCACGCCGACCCGCGTTCCCGAAGGCAAGAAATGCGCGGTGGTCTTCAACTACTATGCCCACCACCATGGCATGTCGATTGCCGCTATTGCCAACGTTGCCTTCAACGGCCGCCTGCGCGAACTCTTCCACGCCGATCCGGTGATCGAAGCGGCCGAACTGCTGCTGCAGGAAAAGGCGCCGCGCGATATTCCGGTCATGGCCGCCAAGCACGAAAGTGATCAGCCGGCCAATATCCAGGAAGACATGCTGCGTCCGGAGATCCGCAAGATCGCCGATCCGGCCACGCAGGACCGCGAACTCGCCTTCCTGTCCAACGGCCATTACTCCGTCATGCTGACGGCGACCGGCGCCGGCTATTCGCGCTGGAACGGCCTGTCCGTGTCGCGCTGGCGGCCCGATCCGACGGAAGACCGCTGGGGCACTTTCATCTTCCTGCGCGATACCACATCCGGCCAATGGTGGTCGGCGACCGCGGAGCCGCGCAGCATCGAAGGCGAAAAGGTCAAGGTCGCCTTCAGCGACGAAAAGGCGGAATACAGCAAGACCATCGGCGACTTCACCAGTGAGGTCGAATGCATCGTCGCCACCGAAAACGATGCCGAAGGCCGCCGCGTCACGCTGCTCAACATGGGGTCGGAAGACCGCTTCATCGAAGTGACCTCATATCTCGAGCCGGCGATTGCCAGCGACGACGTCGATTCCGGCCATCCGGTTTTCGCGCGCATGTTCGTTCGCACCGAAGTTGGTAGTAGCGGCGACGTGCTCCGCGCCGAGCGCAACAAGCGCGAGTATAACGAGCCGGACATGGCGATCGCGCATCTGGTCGTCGACAATGCCGGCTCGGAGCGCCCGACGGAATTCGAGACGGATCGCCGCAAGTTCCTCGGCCGTGGCCGCACGCTCGCGGAAGCCGCCGCCTTCGATCCGGGCGCAACGCTCTCGGGCACGCAAGGCTTCACGATGGATGCCTGCCTGTCGCTGCGCCGCGTCGTGCGCGTGCCGGCCGGCAAGAAGGTCAGTGTGATCTTCTGGACGATCGCCGCGCCGAACCGCGAAGAGGTTGATAAGGCAGTCGACCGCTACCGCAATCCGGATGCCTTCGCAGCCGAGCTGACGCAGGCCTGGACCCGCACGCAGATGCAGATGCGCCATGTCGGCGTTTCCTCGCAGCAGGCGGCCGCTTTCCAGAAGCTTGCCCGCTATCTCGTCTATCCCGACATGCATCTGCGCGCCGACAGCGCCACCGTCCTTGCCGGCCTGCATTCGCAGTCGGCGCTGTGGCCGGTGACCATTTCGGGCGATTTCCCGATCTTCACGCTACGCATCAATGACGAAATCGACATCGAAATCGCCAAGGAAGCGCTGAGTGCCGGAGAGTATCTGCGCTCGCGCGGTATTGCCGCCGATCTGGTGATCCTGAACGAATGCGCCGCCGAGCATGCGCAGGCGATGCAGCATCAGCTGGATGCGCTTGCGGATCATATCCGTCACAACCAGGGGGATGGGCTGCGCCAGCACATCTTCGCGGTGCGCAAGGATCTGATCGAGAACGAGACCTACCAGCAGATCCTCGCCGCTTCGCGTGTCGTCTTCCATGCCCGCAATGGCAAGCTGGTCGACCAGATCGCCCGCGCGGCGACGCTGTTCGGTTCGACGCCGCAGGGCGATGAGGCTCCGGTCGATCGCCGTGCCGTGGCGCTCGCGCCGCAGGAATCGGTGTTTGTTGCGACGGAACTCGGAGCACAGGCCGATCTCGACTTCTGGAACGGTTATGGCGGCTTTGCCGAAAACGGTCGCGAATATGTCGTCCGGCTTGCCGGCGGCCAGTCGACGCCGCATCCGTGGATCAACGTCATCACCAACGAGCGTTTCGGTTTCCATGTGCCCGCCGAAGGTGGCGGTTTCACCTGGAGCCACAATTCTCGCGACTATCAGCTGACCCCATGGACCAACGACATGGTCATCAACCGTCCGGGTGAGGCGCTTTATGTGACCGATCTCGACAGCAATGCGGTGATGACCCCTTATGCCGGCCTGTCGCGCAATCCGAAGGTGCAGTACGAGACCCGCCACGGCCTCGGCTATTCGGTGTTCTCGAGCGAAGAGAACGGCATCGGGCTGGAACTGACGCAGACGGTCGACCGCGAGCGTCCCGTGAAGGTCTTCCGCCTGCGGGTCAGCAACAAGGGCAAGGGCACCCGGCGGCTGCGGCTTTATAATTATGCGGAATGGGTGCTCGGCATCAATCCGCACAAGACCAAGCCCTTCATCCTCTCGTCGCTGGACGAGGAGACGGGTGCGCTGTTTGCCAACAATCCCTACAGCATCGATTATTCCAAGCGGGTCGCCTTCATGGCGGCAAGCGAGGCGCATTCGAGCTTCTCGGCTAGCCGCCGCGAATTCATCGGCCGTCACGGCACGGTGCAGATGCCGGAAGCGGTTATCTCCGGTGCCGTCCTCTCCAATTCCACCGATCTCGACGGCGATCCCTGCGCGGTACTCGCCTTCGACCTGAGCATCGGCGCGGGTGAAGAAAAGGATATCTGCTTCTACATGGGCGACACCGCCTCTCTCGAAGAGGCGCGCGCACTGGTCTCCGAGATCCGCAAGGCGGATTTCGAGACCGTGCTGTCGGCGACCCGCGGCTTCTGGGACGGCTTTACCGGCCGTCTGCAGATCTCGACGCCGGACAAGGCGATGAACAACATGATCAACGCCTGGCTCCCCTATCAGAGCCTCGGCTGCCGTATCATGGCGCGCACCGCCTTCTACCAGGCCTCGGGCGCCTTCGGCTTCCGCGACCAGCTACAGGATACGTTGGCCTTCCTGATGCATGCGCCGGAACTTGCGCGCAAGCAGATCGTCAACGCGGCCCAGCGCCAGTTCCGCGAAGGTGACGTGCAACATTGGTGGCTGCCGGGCAGCGGCGCAGGCGTGCGTACGCATATTTCGGACGACGTCGTCTGGCTTGCCTATGCGATCAACCAGTATTGCACGGTGACGGGCGACAAGTCGCTGCTGGATGAAGAGCTTGCCTTCGTCGAGGGCGCCGCTCTCATGCCCGGCACGCATGACGCCTTCTACCAGCCGACGGTGTCGCAGGATAAGGTCAGCGTCTACGAGCATGCGGCGCTGGCGCTCGATCTTGCCATCAAGCGCAAGGGCGGCAACGGCCTGCCGTTGATCCTCGGCGGCGACTGGAACGACGGCATGAACCGTGTCGGCATTCAGGGACGTGGTGAAAGCGTCTGGCTCGGCTGGTTCCTCGCCGGCACGCTCACCGCCTTCCTGCCCTATGCGGAAGCACGCGGCGACAAGGAGCGCGTCGAGCGCTGGACCAAGCATCTGCCCGAATTGCGCAAGTCGCTCGAAACGGCGGGCTGGGACGGCAACCATTATCGCCGTGGCTATTTCGACGACGGCAGCCCGCTCGGCTCCAGCGAGAATTTCGAATGCCAGATCGATTCGATCGCGCAGTCGTGGAACATTCTCTCCGGCGAGGGCGACCCAAAGCGCGGCGAGACGGCGATGAACGCCGTTCTTGAAAAGCTGGTCGACGACGACAACCGGATGATCCGGCTGTTCACGCCGCCCTTCTCCAAGTCGGCGCGCGATCCCGGCTACATCAAGTCCTATCCGCCGGGTGTCCGCGAAAACGGCGGCCAATATACCCATGCCGCCACCTGGGTGGTCATGGCGCTGGCGGAAATGAACCGTGGCGACGATGCCTGGCATTGCTTCGAGATGCTGAACCCGGTCAACCACGCACTTGATCGCGAGCAGGCCGATACCTACCGCGTCGAGCCTTACGTCATTGCCGCCGACGTCTATGGCGAGGGGCAATTGACCGGTCGTGGCGGTTGGACCTGGTATACGGGCTCGGCCGGCTGGTTCTATCGCGTGGCGATCGAGGGCATTCTCGGCATCCGCGTCAAGAATGGCCACCTTTATGTCAAGCCGGCGCTGCCGTCGACGTGGGATGGCTTTGCGGCGGACCTCGATCTGCCGAGCGGAAAATACCGCATTTCCGTCTCAAAAGCGCCCGATGCGAGCGGATACTCAGTCGCAGTGAATGATAGGGCGCTTGCTAATCCCGAAGAGGGCTATCCGATCGAACAGTAACGCTTTTGTGCACTGTTTTGCATTGATCGATAGGGCCAAAGAGGGAACTCTTTGGCCCTATCCGCATTTGAATGCCGGAACAGGAGATGTTCATGAACATCAGGGCACATATCGACACACGGTCGGGAAGCGCCAGCGGCTCGCCGAAGATGTCGACGGGGCGCGATACGAGGCTGGATGTTCTAAGGGCTTTGGCTCTGATCACGATCTTCATCAACCATGTTCCCGGTCAGTTCTTCGAGCATCTGACGACGAAGAATTTCGGCTTCTCCGATGGCGCCGAAGCCTTCGTGCTGATCTCCGGCATCTCGGTCGGCCTCGCCTATGGCACGCGCTTCAAGCCCGGCAATCGGCTCCTGACAGCCTGGAAGGCGGTCAAGCGCGCCTTCACGCTCTATACGGCGCATATGATCACCACCTTCATCACACTGGTGCTGTTCATCTCCGGCGCCTGGATCTTCCGCCAGGTGGGCCTGCTCTGCGAGGTGAACATCCTCGCGGTGCTGATGAATCCGGCGCGTGGCATTCAAGCCCTGCTGCTGCTCGGCCATCAGATCGGCTATAACAATATCCTGCCGATGTATGGGGCGCTGTTCCTGATGCTGCCGCTGATGCTGGTGGTGGAGGCGAGAAGCCCGCTGTTTCTGCTGCTGGCTTCCGCTGGCGTCTGGCTGCTGGCCGGCATCTATCAGATCGCGCCGCATACGACGCTGCTCGACGGCTTCTGGTTCCTGAACCCGCTTTCCTGGCAGTTCCTGTTCGTCATCGGCTTCGTTGCCGTCATGCATGTGAAACGCGGTGGTCGGATTGCCTATAACCCGATCCTGTTCGCGCTGTCGCTCGCCTATGTCATGCTGTCCTTCATCTGGGTCACCGACAAGCTCTGGGTGCTAGGCGACCAGTTGGCCGCGCTCGGTCTGCCCCCGGTCATCACCGGTTTCGACAAGACGTTCCTGTCGCTGCCGCGACTGCTGCATGTGCTGGCGCTCGCCTATCTCATCATCTGCATACCATCGGTCTCGCGTGCACTGCGCCGGCCGGCCGACCATCCGCTAGCGATCCTCGGGCGGCATTCCCTCAGCATCTTCGTTGCCGGCACCATCCTCGCCATGGCGGGGCAGGTCATTCTCTATGTTACCGAGAAGGATCCGGCCGTCGGCGCCGCCTATGTCGTCGTCGGCATTGTCCTGCAGTTTGCCTATGCCTATTATCTGGAGCACAAGCGGCTGGATACCGCCAGCAATCGTCCCACCAAGACGGCAGCGGCTGCGCTGCCTTTGCCGTTGCGGATCGAGCAGCGTCGATAATCCGCTTGGTGCCTTCAGTGCCGCAATGGGCAACAGATTAATTCCCAAAGAAAATCCATTCACGACACTTTCGTGAACGATATGTGACGTGATGTTTCTGCAACGCGGCGGCGTTTCGGTACGAAGCTGCGAAAATTCCATTGTTCAAAATCTTGTTGTGCAAAACTTAAGCGCCTACATCGACGCCGTGGCGGTGCTCGGGGAGTAACGCCATCCCGGCGCCACACGCGCCCGAATGGGTGTGTGACGCAATCGTGGGGATCGTCAAAACGGGAATGGGGTAGGGAACGTCGAATTTTCGGCGCGATGACTCAAGCCCAATCGCTACTGGATTGGAGTGATCTATGAATATCAGAAGTCTTCTTCTCGGTTCCGCTGCCGCCCTGGTCGCCGTCTCGGGAGCGCAGGCGGCTGACGCCATCGTGGCCGCCGAGCCGGAACCGCTGGAATATGTCCGCATTTGCGATGCTTTTGGCGCGGGATATTTCTTCATTCCCGGCACAGAAACCTGTTTGAAGGTCGGCGGCAAGGTCCGTACCGAGGGTTATTGGAAGGATCCGAGGAACGCGGCAAGCAACATCGGCACGCAATGGCATACCCGCGCGGAGCTTTCCTTCGATACAGCGACCGATACGGAATATGGTCCGCTCAAGACCAACACCGTTTACCGGTGGGATTGGCAGGATGGCGGCACGACCAACGCCCGGCTGTTGTTTGCCAATATCAGCCTCGGTGGCTTCACCGTCGGCAAGCTCGACTCCCAATATACGATGTACATGGGCTACACGACCAGTCTCATAAACGACGAGGTGGTCTATGAAGGTCCGAAGGAGCTGAACCAGCTCACCTACAAATATGATTCCGGCAACGGCTTTACCGCGCTGGTGTCGCTGGAAGATTCCAATTCCTCGGCAAATAGCTCTTCCTATCGCGGCGCATGGCAGACCGGAAAGTCTGATCACTACGCTCCGGACGTCGTGGCTGGTGCCGGCTATAAGGGCAGCATGTTCCAGTTCAGGATCGTCGGCGGCTATGATTCCGTCGTCGAGGAGGGTGCCATCAAGGCGCGTATCGATGGTGACTTCGGTGCATTCAAGCCGTTCTTCATGGGTGGCTGGAATACGGATGGCGACAAGCTGAACAAATATGCCGGATCCTTCCTCAACACCAATGCGGCGGCTTGCCCGAAGAATGGCGCGGACTGCGGATGGGGTGACTGGGCCTTCTGGACCGGCTTCAGCTACACTTTCACACCGAAGCTGCAGAACACCACGATGGTCGCCTATACCGACAGCGGCATTCTGCAGGCGACGACGAACCTGGCCTGGCGTCCGGTCAAGGATCTGGTCGTCACGCCGGAACTTACCTACATGCGTTACGATGCTGCCAATACCGACCAGTGGACAGGCGCTCTGCGTTTCGAGCGCAAGTTCTAATCTGATCCTGGGCGTCAGGCCGTTCCTACCCGGCTTGATGCCAAATCATAACCGGTTTGACGTCCGTCATAACTCCGCTGACGTCATGACCGATTTGACCTCCGATCAGAGAAGGAGAAAGGTCCGGTTTTCCCTGCCGGGCCTTTCTTGTGTTTCCCAGAGGCTTTTGCCAGTGCGAATGCACTCGCGCAAAAAAAACCGGGGGAGCATTGCTCCCCCGGCTTCGACTTTGGGCCCCATGCGAATGATCAGGCGGCTTCGTGTTCCGTGGTATGTGCCTTGCGGACTTCCTCGTCCGTCAGGATACCGCTGGCGCGCAGCAGGGCGGCAAAGCGGCCGTTGCTCTGGCTGAGCGCGCTGAAGCTGCCATTCTCGATAACGCGTCCGTTTTCGAGGAAGAGGACGATATCGGCCTCGCGAACCGTCGACAGGCGGTGGGCGATGATGAATGTCGTGCGGTTCTGCCGCAGATTGTCGATCGCCGCCTTGACCCTGTTCTCCGTCTCCACGTCGAGCGCGCTGGTCGCCTCGTCGAGCACGAGGATCGGCGCGTCCTTGAGGATGGCGCGGGCAATGGCAATACGTTGGCGTTCGCCACCGGAGAGCTTGTTGCCGCGTTCGCCGACACGGGTTTCGTAGCCGCTTTCACGCGTCTCGATGAAGTCGTTGGCGGCGGCCGCTTCGGCAGCGCGCATCATCTCTTCTTCGGTCGCACCCTCGCGGCCGAGACGGATGTTGTCGCTGATCGAACGGTTCAGCAGGCCGGCATCCTGGAAGACGGTGGCGATGTAGCGGCGCAGCGACTTGCGTGTCACCTTGGTAATGTCGTTGCCGTCGACGAGGATCTGGCCACCCTGCGGATCGTAGACACGCTGCAGGAGGTTGACCAGCGTCGTCTTGCCGGCGCCGGTCGGGCCGACGATAGCGACGGTCTGGCCGGCCTTCACCGTGAAGTTGATGTTGTGCAGGCCCTGGGCGCTGTTGCCGAAGCCGAAGGAAACGTTGCGGAACTCGACTTCACCCTTGACGTCCTTGATCTCGGCAAGGCCAGCCGGCTCTTCACGGTCGCGGACGGAATCTTCCAGCGTATAGAAGTCCACCAGCTTGGCGCGGGCTTCGAAGATCTGGTTGGCGAAGTTGCGCAGCAGTTCCAGGCGACCGATCAGTACGTTGGCGAAGGCGATGAAAGTGATCAGCGCGCCGATGCTGAGGCTGCCGCCCTGGACAAGTACGGTGCCGATCATGAGGATCGCCATCATCGCAATGGTCGAGGCGGTGCGGTTCAGCGCGCCGGCCAGCGCCCACCAGTCGAGGACCGGATACTGAGCGGCAAGCAGGCGTTCGGTGAAGGACTTCAGCGCCTTGGTTTCGGCTTCGATGCGGTTGTAGCTGTGCAGCACCGAGACGTTGCTGATCGAGTCGCTGACATGCGAGAAGACGGTGTTGTAATGGCTTTCGACCGAGGTCTGGCCGTCCTTGGTACGGTTCATGACCACACTGCCGATGATCCAGTAGAAGATACCGAGCAGAACGAGGACGGCGGACAGGCGCAAGTCCATGGCCATGGCGGTCGGGATCATCACGACGAGGGCGACGGCCGTCGTCAGGTGATTGCGCATGAATTCGAGCCACAGGCCGAACAGGGCTTCACAGGCACGCAGCAGCGTGTTCAACGCACTGGCCGTGCCGCGCTGGCTGTGCCAGGACAGGGGCATGGAGATGATGCGGCTGAAGGCTTCCGTCAGCAGCGATGCGCGACGGCCATGGGCGAGGCGGTCCGCCTCGCGGGAAACGATGATGAAGGCGACCGCGCTGAAGACGGCAAAGCCGGCCCACAGCATCATGGTCGGCGTCACGGGCTCTTTCTTGCCGATGGCGTCGAAGATGCGGCCGAACAGAACCGGCTCATAGATCGTGGTCATCGCCAACGCGATGTTGGCGACAACGACCATCCACACGCGGTAACGATACGCGCCAAGATACTTCAGGGCTCTTGCATAGACTTTGAAAAGAGACACGTCTGGCAACCTCTGTGCATCAGCAATTTCGGAATGTTGGCGACACTACAGATTGCTACCTGAACCGGCGATTAACGGAATCCGGCGCTGCTTTTTCAGAGGAAATTTCATGGGTTACGCGCCTGGTCGCCAGGACAGCCCTTCGGCCACTTGAGAAGTATGAGGATTCAGGAATACTTTCTTACATTAGCATTGTCGCGCGGCGAAGCGATTGCTATGCGAAGTTGAATTCTGAATTTCTCGCCACAGACGTTCAAATTTATTTCGATCCGAGTATGTTTGCCCGCCATCCGCCGTGCCGGAGGCGGTGCGGATATCGGTGGGGCGTCCGTCGACGAGGAACCAGGCTTTTCGGGCCAGGGGGTATGTGTGAATATTCATTCGTTAATGCAATTGCTTGTGGTCGTTGAAGAATGCAATCAGCCCAAGAATGTCGTGACGGAACTCGAGTCGGTGCTGCGCTCCTATAAGTTCGATTTCTATGGTCTGCTGAGGCATCCGCGGCCGGCGGTCGACATTGTCAGCGTCATGCTTGCGGGTCGTTGGCCAGACAAATGGCCGCTTACCTATGTCGCCCGGAAATATGTGCTGGTCGATCCGACCATGCGCTATCTCGGCCAGGCGCAGCGGCCTTTCCGTTGGCGCGACGCGATGGCGGCGCTGAAGGGTGATCCGCTCCGCCGCCGTATGGAGCAGATGATGGCCGATGCCCGAGCCAACGGGCTCGTCGACGGCTATATCTTTCCCATTTTCGGGCGCAGCGGCCTGCTCGGCACGATGACGATCGGCGGCAATTCGGTCGATCTGTCGCCCGCCGAACTTTCGCTGTTCGACGCCGTTGCCAAGAAAGTCTTCTGGCGGCTTCTGGAGTTGCGTGACGAGGCACGGCCGCTTGAGGAAGCCCCCGCGATCGAGGCCAAGCTGACCAGGCGCGAGATCGAGGTGCTCAATCATCTGGCGGAAGGTATGACCTCGATGGATATCAGCCGCACGCTCAAGATCTCCAATCACACCGTCGATTGGTATATGAATAGCATCCAGGACAAGCTGAACGCCCGGAACCGCCAGCATATCGTCGCAATCGCCTTCAGAAACGGACTTGTTCCATAGCCGCAACTATTTTGATTTCTGACGCTACGGGAAATTGAACTTCCCGTGACAAGAAGTTAAGAATTCTCTTCGCGGGTGCAGCATTGCCCGTTTCGATGCCGTGAGGAGACTGCATTGCCCATATCCAAGATCCTGGTTGCCAACCGTTCCGAGATTGCCATTCGCGTATTTCGCGCTGCCAATGAGCTCGGGATTAAAACAGTCGCCATCTGGGCCGAGGAAGACAAACTGGCATTGCACCGCTTCAAGGCGGACGAGAGCTATCAGGTCGGCCGCGGCCCGCATCTTTCCCGCGACCTCGGGCCGATCGAAAGCTATCTGTCGATCGACGAGATCATCCGTGTCGCCAAGCTGTCCGGTGCCGACGCCATTCATCCGGGCTACGGCCTCCTGTCGGAAAGCCCCGAGTTCGTTGACGCCTGCGATGCCGCCGGCATTATCTTCATCGGCCCGCGCGCAGATACGATGCGCCAGCTTGGCAACAAGGTCGCGGCCCGCAACCTGGCGATCTCGGTTGGCGTGCCGGTCGTGCCTGCCACCGAACCGCTGCCCGACGATATGAAGCTCGTGGCGAAGATGGCCGAGGAGATCGGCTATCCGGTAATGCTCAAGGCCTCCTGGGGCGGCGGCGGTCGCGGCATGCGTGCCATCCGTGATCCCAAGGATCTCGCCAAGGAAGTGACGGAAGCCAAGCGTGAGGCGATGGCCGCTTTCGGCAAGGACGAGGTCTATCTGGAAAAGCTGGTCGAGCGTGCGCGCCACGTCGAAAGCCAGGTTCTCGGCGACACCCATGGCAATGTCGTGCACCTGTTCGAGCGCGACTGTTCGGTCCAGCGTCGCAACCAGAAGGTCGTCGAGCGCGCGCCTGCACCTTATCTCACGGACGCGCAGCGCCAGGAACTGGCCGCCTATTCGCTGAAGATCGCCGGTGCGACCGGTTATGTCGGCGCCGGCACGGTCGAATATCTGATGGATGCCGATACCGGCAAATTCTACTTCATCGAAGTCAATCCGCGCATCCAGGTCGAGCATACGGTGACCGAAGTTGTCACCGGTATCGACATCGTCAAGGCGCAGATCCACATCCTCGACGGTTTTGCCATCGGCACGCCGGAATCGGGCGTGCCGAAGCAGGCGGATATCCGCCTCAATGGCCATGCCCTGCAGTGCCGCGTCACCACCGAGGATCCGGAACATAACTTCATTCCCGATTACGGCCGCATCACCGCCTATCGCTCGGCTGCCGGCTTCGGCATTCGTCTGGATGGCGGTACCGCCTATTCGGGCGCGATCATCACCCGCTTCTATGATCCGCTGCTGGTCAAGGTGACCGCTTGGGCCTCGACGCCGGACGAGACGATTGCCCGCATGGACCGGGCGCTGCGCGAATTCCGTATTCGCGGCGTGGCGACCAACCTCACCTTCCTCGAAGCGATCATCACCCACCCAAAATTCCGCGATAACAGCTATACGACGCGCTTCATCGATACGACGCCGGAGCTGTTCCAGCAGGTCAAGCGCCAGGACCGCGCCACCAAGCTGCTCACCTATCTGGCCGACGTCACCGTCAACGGCCATCCGGAAGCCCGTGGCCGGCCCGCGCCGTCGCCGAAGGCCTCGGAGCCTATTCTGCCCTATATTGACGGCAAAGTTCCCGACGGCAGCAAGCAGCGGCTCGACCAGCTCGGTCCGCAGAAGTTCGCCGAATGGATGCGCAATGAGAAGCGCGTGCTTCTGACCGACACGACGATGCGCGACGGCCATCAATCGCTGCTCGCCACCCGCATGCGGACCTTCGATATCGCCCAGGTCGCCGGGACCTATGCCCGCGCTCTGCCGCAACTGCTGTCGCTGGAATGCTGGGGCGGCGCCACCTTCGACGTCTCCATGCGCTTCCTCACCGAAGATCCGTGGGAGCGCCTGTCGCTGATCCGCGAGGGCGCGCCGAACCTGCTTCTGCAGATGCTTTTGCGTGGTGCCAACGGCGTCGGCTACACCAACTATCCCGACAATGTCGTCAAATACTTTGTCCGCCAAGCCGCCAAGGGCGGTATCGATCTCTTCCGCGTCTTCGACTGCCTGAACTGGGTCGAGAACATGCGCGTGTCGATGGATGCCATCATCGAGGAGAACAAGCTCTGCGAGGCGGCGATCTGCTATACCGGCGATATTCTGAACTCCGCCCGTCCGAAGTATGATCTGAAGTACTATACCGATCTCGCCGTCGAACTGGAAAAGGCCGGTGCCCATATCATCGCGCTGAAGGACATGGCCGGGCTTCTGAAGCCTGCCGCTGCCAAGGTGCTGTTCAAGGCGTTGCGCGAGGCGACCAGCCTGCCGATCCACTTCCACACGCATGATACCTCGGGCATTGCCGCCGCCACGGTGCTGGCGGCCGTGGACGCGGGCGTCGATGCGGTCGATGCGGCGATGGATGCGCTTTCCGGCAATACCTCGCAGCCCTGCCTCGGCTCGATCGTCGAAGCTTTGAAGGGCACTGAGCGCGATCCGGGCCTCGATCCTGAATGGATCCGCCGGGTCTCCTTCTACTGGGAAGCGGTACGCCATCAGTACGCGGCCTTCGAGAGCGATCTCAAGGGGCCGGCCTCGGAAGTCTATCTGCATGAAATGCCAGGCGGCCAGTTCACCAACCTCAAGGAACAGGCGCGCTCGCTCGGTCTCGAGACCCGCTGGCATCAGGTGGCGCAGGCTTATGCCGACGCCAACCAGATGTTTGGCGATATCGTCAAGGTCACCCCCTCTTCCAAGGTGGTCGGCGACATGGCGCTGATGATGGTCTCCCAGGATCTGACGGTTGCCGACGTGGTCAATCCCGACCGCGAAGTGTCCTTCCCGGAATCGGTGGTCTCGATGCTGAAGGGCGATCTCGGCCAGCCGCCGGGCGGATGGCCGGTGGCCTTGCAGAAGAAGGCGCTGAAGGGTGAGGCACCCTATACGGTGCGCCCGGGTTCGCTGTTGGCCGAGGCCGATCTCGATGCCGAGCGCAAGGTCATCGAGACCAAGCTGGAGCGCAAGGTCGATGACTTCGAATTCGCTTCCTACCTGATGTATCCGAAGGTCTTCACCGACTATGCGCTGGCCGCCGATACCTACGGCCCGGTCTCGGTGCTGCCGACGCCTGCTTATTTCTACGGCTTGAAGGAAGGCGGCGAGCTCTTTGCGGAGATCGAGAAGGGCAAGACGCTGGTGGTCGTCAACCAGGCGATGACGGCGACCGATGAAAAGGGCATGGTGACGGTGTTCTTTGAGCTCAACGGCCAGCCGCGTCGCATCAAGGTGCCGGACCGTGCCCATGGCGCCTCGGGCAGTGCCGTGCGCCGCAAGGCGGAGCCCGGCAATGCCGCGCATGTCGGCGCGCCGATGCCGGGCGTCATCTCCCGCGTCTTCGTCACCCCCGGTCAGGCCATCAAGGCTGGCGACGTGCTCGTCTCCATCGAAGCGATGAAGATGGAAACGGCACTGCATGCGGAGAAGGACGGCACCATAACCGAAGTCCTCGTGCTTGCCGGCGACCAGATCGACGCAAAGGACTTGCTGGTCGTCTACGGGGCTTGATCGTCCGTCACAAGACAAAGGAAAGGGATGGCTCTCGGGCCGGCCTTTTCCTGAACCTGGCCTTCAAGGCGAGATCGCATCAATGACAGACAGTCTCCGGCATTTCGGGCAGTATGACGTTATCCTTTTGCGCGACGGTGTCTTCGAAGCGCCAGCGCAGGTGCTGATCCATGCGGATGGCAGTCCGGCCCGGCAGCGTGCGATCGAAGCGTTGGGCAAGCCGATGCTTCAGGTGGATGTAAACTGTTTTGCCCTGCGCAGCGCCGACGGCATCATTCTGGTGGATGCCGGTACCGGGACTGCGTGGGGACCAAAATACGGCCATGCGCGGTCGGCGTTGCAGGAGGCCGGCATTACGCCGGACCAGATACGGCTGATATTGCTGACCCATATCCATGGCGATCATGCACTCGGCCTGTTCGACGGAGACGCTTCGTATTTCCCGAATGCCGAAATAGTCGTGCCGGCCAGGGATTTTGCCTTTTTCACCGATCCGGCCGTTCGAGAGGCAACACCTGAGGCGCGCCGCGGTGGCTTCAAGGTGGCTGAGCAACTCGTCCGCGTCTATGGGTCCCGAGTCCGGCAGCTTCCTGATGGCCCGGTGCTCGCCGGCATAGAGGCCCGCCCTCTGCCGGGTCACACTCCCGGCCACACCGGCTATCTGGTGCGCGGCGGGGACAAGGATCTTCTGATCTGGGGCGACACCTTGCATCTGGAAGACCTTCAACCCGGCGATCCGAAGATCGGCCTGATTTACGATATCGACCCCGAGATGGCGGTACAAACGCGTCAGGCTACGCTGGAACACGCCGTCCGCGAAGGCTGGATTGTCGCCGGCGGCCATATCACCGGCTTCGGCCGCGTGGAACGGGCCTCAGAGGGCTATCGGATCGTGCCGGTGTGAAACCCGGCCAATTTGCTCCTATCCCGTCGCCATGCCTGTTGCAGAAGATCCGATTGATTTGTGCGTGTGGACGATGAAGCCCAAATCGACCATGCCGAGATGACATTGTTGCTTCATCGTCACACTATCTCTCAAAGTTCAGTGGGAGCGCGAACTGAAAATCTGAAGTATGCGTAAATCACTTTATAGACGACAATCCCGAATCTATGAGTTTATTCGCGGGATGCAGGAATCTGCCTCTGGCAAATAGGCGGAAGAACCCAGATCGTCGAATTTATTTTTCGCTTTATTAAGCGTAATTATGCGTAACGGATGCGGATTCGTCGACGGGACGACGATGTTTTCTCACTCCGCTTGAATAGAACGCTTTGCGGTTTTACAAATCTCTTACCTCTCGGATGCATATTGATCCCGGCTTCTGTTGCACACCACGCTTTCGTATCGAGTCCGCCGTCCTTTTTCTGCGGATCATCCAGATTGCGAGTGGAACTAGCCTCTAACCAACGGCCCGACGATTAACCGATCAACTATCAAGAGCATTCTAGAGCGTATGGCTAACGAGCGCGAAGAGTTATCTGAAATTTCCAAGGACGCGAACAGCTCGATCTTGTTGAAGAACGTTGCCTTGGCAATCTTCCATCAGGATGACTTCCGTTTCATTGCGGCAGCGTGAGCGGGGTTTGAGCTTGTCTAGCACGACTACGAAGACTCCACAGATGTTCCTTGTGGCCGTTTTATCCTCCTTGAAGAAAGCCTTTCTCGGGATCGGTGCGACCAGCGCGCTTGTCAACGTTCTCGCCTTGACCGGCTCCTTCTTCATGCTGCAGGTCTACGATCGCGTCATTCCAGGCCACAGTCTGCCTACGCTGGTTGGTCTGGGCATCATAACGGCCACACTTTACGCGTTTCAGGGAATCCTCGAGCTCGTCCGTTCGATGCTTTTGGTGCGCGTCGGCCTATCGGTGGATGAGCGCTTTGGAACAGCTGTCTACGATTCCCTCGTCTTATTTCCGTCGCGCATGCAGGTGCCCGGAAATGGTCTTCAGTCGGTGCACGACCTGGATACTGTACGAATGTTTCTTTCGGGGCCGGGGCCAACTGCTTTGTTCGATATTCCCTGGATGGCGTTTTATCTCGGTTTATGCTTCCTGTTTCATGTGTGGATCGGTATGACGGCCTTGGCCGGAGCCCTAATGCTCATCGGTCTGACGATCTTGGCCGAACTGAAGTCACGTCAGCCGGCTAAGGAGGCCGCGAAAATCGCTTCCGAGCGAATGGCTCTTGCGGAAGCAACGCGTCGCAATTCAGAAGCCGTGCTTGCGATGGGTTTTGGCCATCTGCTTGGTAGGCAGTGGAGCGAAATCAATCGCCGCTATCTCAGTAACCATCTGCGTGCGTCAAACGTAACAGGCATACTCGGGACAATTTCCAAGATCTTGCGAATGGTACTGCAGTCAGCGGTGCTTGCTGTTGGGGCCATACTTGTCATCCGCCAAGAGGCCTCGGGCGGCATTATGATAGCAAGTTCCATCCTTGTTAGTCGGGCGTTGGCGCCGGTCGAACTGGCGATCGGCCAATGGAAGGGTTTCGCCGCAGCGCGTGATAGCTGGTCACGGCTGATGAAGCTCGCGCAACTGATGCAGGCTGATGAAAAAGAAGTTTCCCTTCCCAGGCCCGAAAGCGCCCTGAAAGCTGAAAACCTGCATCTCGCGGCGCCGGGCTTAAAGCTCGCGATTGTGCGCGGCGTTTCCTTTGAGCTTCGGGCAGGAGAAGCCGTCGGTGTCATCGGTCCAAGCGCATCAGGTAAATCCTCACTCGCGCGGGGCCTCGTCGGGATTTGGCCGCCGATTTCAGGCGCGGTCCGCCTGGATGGGGCATCTCTGTCACAATGGGATCTGCGAGCGCTTGGCCAACACATTGGATATTTGCCGCAGGATGTTTCGTTGTTTGGTGGATCTATCGCCGAAAACATAGCCCGTTTCGATCCGGATGCGCCGTCAGAAAAAATCATTGCTGCTGCGAAGGCGGCTGGTGTCTACGACATGATTGTGCAGTTCCCCGAAGGCTTCGACACGAAGATCGGCGAACAAGGATCGGCGCTGTCGGGCGGACAGCGGCAGCGTATCGCGCTGGCACGTGCGCTCTATGGCGAGCCGTTCCTGATCGTTCTCGATGAGCCTAACTCAAACCTCGACGCGGAGGGGGAGGCGGCGTTGTCACGTGCGATACTGGATGTGAAGGCGCGTGGCGGCATTGCTATCATTATCGCTCATCGCCCAAGTGCACTTGGTGTTGTCGACAAGGTTCTTGTCCTGGCGAATGGTCAGATGCAGGCATTTGGGCCGAAGGATGAAGTCCTCAGGAAGACGACGCAGCCAGCGCCGTCCGGGCTGCAGCCTGTTCGACTAATGATCGCCGGCGAGGAGAGGACGCAATGAAGGATGATCACGCGCCGCTTGCCGAGCACGCCATCCGTCGCCTGACGTTCGTCGCGATCACCGCAATTATCTTTCTCGTTGGGGTCCTGGGAGGTCTAGCTGCTACCATTCGCCTTCAGGGCGCTGTCATTGCCGCCGGCACGTTGGTCGTCGACAGCTACGTTAAACCCGTTCAGCACCAAAAGGGCGGAACTGTCGGTCAAGTGTTCGTCAAGAACGGGGATCGTGTCGAACCTGGCCAAATACTCATACATCTCGATGACACCCAAGCGCGTGCTAATCTTGCGATCGTTTCGAAGCGTCTGAAGGAACTTGCCGCGCGGACCGCACGGCTTTCAGCCGAACGAGATTCTAAAGAGGATATCACCTTTCCTGAGGGCCTTTTAAAGGAGCGGGAGATTGTCGAAGTGGCAGCGATGCTCGATGGTGAGCAGCGGCTGTTTCATGATCGGCGGTCTTCCAAGATGGGGCGCAAAGCGCAGTTGGCCGAGCGGGTGCGCCAGCTTTCGAAGGAGGCGGAGGGGCTGAGCGCCCAACAGGACGGCAAACGGCAAGCGATTGCCATTATCAACAAGGAACTCACCAGCCTGCAACCGTTGCTCGATCAGGGCATTATCCCGGCGACCCGAGTCTATAACTTACAGCGCGATGCAGCAGACCTCACCGGTGAGCTCGGCAGTCTGATCGCCTCCGCGGCCCAAACCAACGGCAAGATCGCTGAAACCCAGCTGCAGATCATTCAGGTTGATGACGATCAAAGAACCGAGGTATCGGACCAACTGCGCCAGGCCGAAAGCGAAATCGGTGAATATTCCGAGCGTTTCGTTGCTGCTGAGGACGAGTTGAGACACATCGATATCCGCGCACCACAGGCAGGCATCGTTCATCAACTGGCCGTGCATGCATCAGGGGCAGTCGTTACGCCCAGTGAAGCGATCATGCAAATTGTGCCTGACAACGATGTGCTGACACCGGAACTCAAGCTGTCGCCGCAGGATATCGATCAGGTGGTTGTAGGGCAGGACGTAACGCTTCGATTTTCTGCGTTCAATCAGCGCACTACACCGGAATTGAGTGGCCGCATTACGAGGATTGCAGCCGATCTCACCACTGATCAGCGCACCGGGCAAGGCTATTATAGCCTCAGGGTCGCCGTCTCGGCGACCGAATGGGCTCGGTTGGGCAATCTAGCACCGGTGGTCGGGATGCCGGTGGAGGCGTTCATTCAGACGGGTGAGCGTACTGCACTGGCATATTTGGCAAAGCCGTTGACGGACCAAATGGCTCGGGCGTTTAGAGAAGAGTGACGATGTCGAATGTGGCTTGTTCTCAAGATTCCGGTCCAGAACTGGCAGTAATTCGCCGGTGTTGCGCAGCGTCGATCGCTCTCATCCTCACATGGTGGTGAAAGATGTTAACGGAAAATGCTACTCCTACTTGCAGATCACTTACTTGCCGTTTAAGCATCTCGATGAACGGCGGCTATTAAATTCACGGGACGTTAGGGGACGTTTTGAATGCTTACTTCGTATTTTCCGGTTCCGTGGCCTAGCACTTCGAATGATGTTGATGGCCTGATCTACGGTCGGTATTGGGCGTCCTCCGCGCTGGATTTTTCGTTTACCACCAGCGGTGCGCAATATGGTAGTTACAGCGGGGAGCAGCTGACGTTCCAGCCCCTCAATGCAACCATGCAGGCAGCAGTGCACTCGGCCTTGGCGCAGTACAGTTCGATCTCGAATCTCACTTTCATGGAAGAAACGTCGGTTCCGGGAAACGCTACATTGCGTTTTGGCATGTCGGACGAGGCGCAGAACTCCGCTTATACCTATTTCCCTTCGGAAAGTGCTCAGGGTGGCGATGTCTGGTTCGGTACACAGAGCGGCCTAAGTGCCATGACCAATCCGGTCAAGGGCAATTATGCGTGGATATCCACGCTGCATGAAATTGGGCATGCACTTGGCCTCAAGCATCCGCACGATTTTTTAAGTACTAACTTCGTGACAACGAGCCTTGCGCACGACAGCATGGAATTTACGGTCATGAGCTATCGCTCCTATACAGGAGCGTCTTTGTATGCCGGCTATACAAATGAAGACTTCGGCTTTGCACAATCGCTGATGATGTACGATATCGCGGCGATCCAAAAACTGTATGGAGCTGATTTTTCTGCGCACGCTGGCAATACCACCTACACCTTTTCTTCCACGACTGGCGAGATGTTCATCGACGGAGTCGGGCAGGGAAAGCCTGGAGACAACCGTGTCTTCCTCACCGTGTGGGATGGTGGCGGTGTCGATACCTATGATTTCTCGAACTATATCTCGGCTCAATCCATAAATTTGGCACCCGGCGGCTGGTCCGCGATGTCGAGATCACAGCTCGCTTATCTTGGTGACGGCCACTTTGCGCATGGAAACGTCTACAATGCCCTCCAGTATAATGGCGACAATCGCTCGTTGATCGAAAATGCGATCGGTGGATCCGGCAGCGACACGATTATCGGCAATGCTGCCAACAATTCGCTAACGGGGGGA
This sequence comes from Rhizobium rhizogenes NBRC 13257, assembly GCF_000696095.1. GTDB lineage: Bacteria > Pseudomonadota > Alphaproteobacteria > Rhizobiales > Rhizobiaceae > Rhizobium > Rhizobium rhizogenes. Next base: position 38,184 of record NZ_BAYX01000004.1, read on the forward strand.
GGTGGAAACGATTGGCTCAGCGGAGGCGCGGGTGTCGACACGGCGGTGTTCAACTTCAGCCTGAAGCAAGCAACGGTCGATTATGGTAATCGCGCGATGCTGCTTAACGGTAGCGAAGGTCATGACAGCTTGGTCTGGATTGAGAAGCTGCAGTTTTCCGACAGGACAATCGTTCAAGATGACGGCTCCGCCCTGGTCGATGATATGTTTTACTATACTCACAACCATGACGTTTTTGACGCGGGTGCTGACGCGGATCAGCATTACTCAAACGTCGGATGGCGTGAGGGCCTTGATCCGAACAAATTCTTTGATACTTCCGAATATCTGGCGAAGTATCATGATGTCGCGGCTGCCGGCATTAATCCGCTTCAGCACTACGACCAGTTCGGCTGGAAGGAGGGACGAGATCCATCGAGCCTCTTCCATACGTCGGAATATCTACGGCTCAATCCAGACGTTGCTGCGGCCAAGATCGATCCACTTGAGCACTATCTGAAGTTTGGTATCTACGAGGGTCGCAATGTTAATGCCAAAGACCTGTTGATCGACGACACGTTCTATTTCAAGAACAATCCAGATGTGGAAACAGCCCATGCGGATCCCGAGCAGCACTACAATCAATTCGGCTGGCATGAAGGGCGTGACCCCAACCCGTTTTTTGATACATCGGGATATCTCGCAGCGTACCACGATGTGGCTGCTGCTGGCGTCAATCCGTTCACCCACTATCTGCAGTACGGCTGGCATGAAGGACGCGACCCCTCCCGCAACTTCGATGCGGCGGGCTATTTGAAACTCAATCCAGACGTTGCTGCTGCCGGAATTAATCCTCTTGAGCATTATCTGGAGTTTGGGGTTTTCGAAGGCAGAACCTATGTGAGTGACGGTACGTTCGCGTAGCCGTGAGCATGGATGAACGGATCCGTGTACCGTCCATTTGGATGTGCGATGGCTGACTATTTCATAGTCGCCGGCGTGCTGTCGGAACGGCTAAGCGATTTCCTTGACGCCTTCCATGGTTGAAAGCGCAATGGCGCATAGCAGGAGGCGTCTAGCTGAAAATCCGGACCGACTACAACGGCACCTCGGGTCTATATGAGGGACTTCTGGTAGGGATCAACGGACAGATCGCCCAAAAGACTTTAGTTTCGATGTATGGGAAAAGGATGGAACGCCGCGAAAGGAGCCGTTTTAGCTCCGAGCGATCGAGGAGACGACTCGCCAAGCCTCCGGCCTCTCTTCACGTTGTTCACTCAGAGAGGAAGCCCCGCTCTCATATGTCGTAGCTGTGCCCAGCATTTAGCGTCGAGATGAACTGTTTCGTCCGCTCCTGCTGAGGGGCGCCGAAGATGGTGCGGGAGGGGCCGGTTTCGACGATGTTGCCGGCTTCGAGGAAAACGACACTGGTGGCGATCTTCGAGGCGAGGCGCAGATCATGCGTCGCCATCACCATGGTCGTGCCTTCATTGGCGAGCTTGCCGAGAACATCGACGACTTCGGCGGCCAGTTCCGGATCGAGCGCCGAGGTCGGCTCGTCGCAAAGGAGGACGCGGGGCGAGGGGGCGAGCGCGCGGGCGATCGCCACACGCTGCTGCTGCCCGCCGGAGAGCGTCGAGGGCCAGGCGTCGATCTTGTGCGCCATGCCGACCTTGGTCAGAAGCTCGACGGCGCGGGCGCGGGCCTTGTCGGCCGGCCAGCGCAGCACGGTAGTCAGGCCCTCCATGACGTTTTCGATAGCGGTCCTGTGCGGAAAGAGCTGGAAATTCTGGAAGACCATGCCGGTCTGGCGGCGAATCTTCTGGATGTCCTGCCAGGCGGTCTTCTTGCCCGGCTGGAAGGTGGTGCTCACTTCGCCGATGCGGATGGTGCCGGCCGTGGGGATTTCCAGAAGGTTGATGCAGCGCAAAAGCGTGCTCTTGCCGCCGCCGGAAGGGCCGACCAGCGCCGTCACCGTACCTTCCGGAATGGTCAGGCTGATATCCTTCAAGATGACACTGTCGCCGAAGCGCTTTTCGATATGTGATAGCTCGATCATGTCCGCGCCTCCAGCGTGCCGCCGGAGCGGGCGAAACGGCGTTCGAGGTAGCCCTGCAGCGTCGAGAGGAAGGTGCTGAGCACGAGATAGATGATGGCGGCCTCGATATAGAGGATCAGCGGCTCATAGGTGGTCGCGACGATGCGCTGCGCGGCCTGGAACAGCTCCGGTACGGTAATCGCGGCGGCAAGCGAGGTGTCCTTGACCAGCGAGATGAAGGTGTTCGACAGCGGCGGCACGGCGACGCGGGCCGCCTGCGGCAGGATGGTGCGGCTCATCGCCTGGCGCCAGTTCATGCCGATGGAATAAGCCGCTTCCCACTGGCCTTTCGGCACGGAGGAGATGACGGCGCGGATGATCTCGGACGAATAGGCGCCGACATTCAGCGTGAAGCCGATGATGGCGGCCGGAAAGGCGTCAAGCAGGATGCCCATGCTCGGCAGGCCGTAGAAAATGACGAAAAGCTGCACCAAAAGCGGCGTGCCGCGGATCACCCAGACATAGAAGCGCGCGACGGCGACGAGCGGCTTTGGGCCGAACAGCCGTGTGACGGCGGTGACGAGGCCGAGCAGCAGGCCGAGAACGAAGGTGATCAGAGTGAGCGGGATGGTGAAGACGAGCCCCGCCCAAAGCAGCGTGCCCAGCGACTCCCACATCAATTGCAACCAGTGCTCCACGGAGAAGCGACCTTTCCATAACAGAATGCGTCCGGGGATGGCCCCGGACGCATCTTTTTCACAATTTGGCGTTTCTGCCTATTCCCACTTACTTTGAAACGTCCTGGCCGAAGTATTTGTCGGAGATCTTGGCGTAGGTGCCGTCAGCCTTGATGTCGGCCAGCGCCTTGTTGATGGCGGCCTGCAGTTCCGGCTCGCCCTTGCGGATGATGGCGGCGGAAAAATCGGCATTGGCCTGCTGGGCGACGATCTTCACCGGCGCGTCGGGCTTGTGCTTCTTGAAATCGAGGAAGGACAGGCTGTCGTTGATCGTGGCGTCGGCGCGGCCGGTGAGTACGAGCTGGATCGACTGGTCGAAACCATCGGTGCCGACGAGCTCGGCGCCGGACGTTTGAGCGAGCTTGCCGAAATTGCTGGTCAGCGACTGTGCGGACTTCTTGCCCTTGAGATCGGCGAAATCCTTGATGTCGGTGTTGCTTTCCTTGACGATCAGCACGGCCTTGGAGGCGATGTAGGGATCGGAGAAGTCATATTTCTGCTTGCGGGCGTCGGTGACGCCGACTTCGTTGATGACGGTGTCGTAGCGCTTGGCGTCGAGGCCGGCGATCAGGCCGTCCCACTTGCCTTCCAGGAACTCGGCCTTGACGCCGAGCTTGGAAGCGATGGCTTCGGCGATCTCGACATCGAAGCCGACAAGCTTGCCGCTTGCATCATGAAAGGTGAAGGGCGCATAGGTGCCTTCCGTGCCAACCTTCAGCACGCCGGCGTCCTGGATCGCCTTGAGATTGTCGCCAGCATGGGCGGGCAAAAGGAAAGCGGCCTGCACGAGGGCAGCGGCGGCAACGGTCTTCAACCAGTTCATCGTTTTCTTCCGTTTCTGGAACATGTTGCAATCAATGTTGCATACATCGCAGAAAAAATGGACCGGGGAAGCGTAGAAAACTGCGAAAGAAATCGGCAATTGCGAATATTTTTCTCAAGAGATGGTGGTTTAGACAGCTTTGCCGAGCATACCGCACCTGCGGGCTAGCCAGACGGCCATAGTCCAGCGGTTGCGACCCCCCTATTCTGCGACATCGCCGGTCAGAGCCTTGATCGCACTCAGCTCTCCGGGGCTATAGGCAGGTCTTCCTCGCGAACCTGGAGGATACGGTCGATAAGGCCCCATTCCAGAGCTTGTTCCGCGGTCATGAAATGGTCGCGGTCCATCGCGCGCTCGAACTCCTCATAGGTGCGTCCACAATGTTCGGCATAGAGTCGCGTCATGCGGTGCTTGGTCCGCTCCATTTCCGCAGCATGGATCAGCATATCCGAAGCCTGCCCTTGGAAGCCACCTAACGGCTGATGGATATGGATGCTGGAGTTGGGTAGTGCGGATCGCTCACCGGCTTGGCCGGCCATCAGAAGGAACGACCCCATCGAACGGGCGGTCCCCATGCAGAGTGTGTGCACCGGCGCGCGGATGTAGCGCATGGTGTCATACATGGCGAGGCCGCTGGTCACGACGCCGCCCGGCGAATTGATGTAGAGACTGATCGGTTTCCTGGAGTTTTCCGCTTCAAGAAACAGCAATTGCGCGCAGACCAGGGCGGAAACGGTATCGTTCACTTCGCCATTGAGAAAAATGATCCTCTCACGCAGGAGGCGGGAATAGATGTCGAAAGATCGCTCTCCTCTGCTGGATTGCTCTATGACCATAGGGACGAGTTGCATCGCTTCGCTCATCGGCGAACTCCAATCTTCCAGGATTTGCGGGGGAGTCTCGTTGCGTCAGGCAGCGAGCATGAGAGGCGGGCTGTTGTTGTTTCCGGCGGCCCTCGTCATCCGGTCGAACCTCATGTCAGTCAGTTCGTGGATGATCCGCAGGCTGGTTCCCCCGGTCGCGTTCGGGGTAATCCTGAATGTCACGGTGCTTTCGAGGAATGGCGGTGCGTGGTCGCGCATCCTGTAGCGAACCTCCTCGCCGGGCGTGACAAAGGTCGCTTCGGGATCCGCCAACGCTTCCTTCGGCAACCAGTTTTCGCGAAACTCCGGAATGCTGATTGCGCGCCAGACCTTTTGTGGGGGCTCATCGAGCTCATACTCAAGCGCGATCCCGGTTTTCGGCTCCTTGGTCTTTTCGTCGTTCATTGGTCCATATCCTTCAGCAATAGCTTGAGAGCGTCGATGCGCGCGGGCCAATAGGCGCGATATTTTGCCAACCATTGGGCGATGAGAGCCAGCCCATCCGGATCAACCTCATAATTCACGAAGCGCCCCTGTCGTTCTTCCTTGATAAGCCCGGCGCTGCGAAGAGCCGAGAGGTGCTGGGACATTGCCGGCTGGCTGATCTCCATGCCCTCGCGCAGGGCGCTGGCGTTCGTGCTGCCTGCCGCCAGCTTTTCAAAGATTGCGCGTCGGGTCGGGTCGGCCAAGGCGCGGAATATGTCGTTCTCTATCATGCCAACACATAAGCACGCACTTATGCGATTCGCAAGACTTTTCTCTCTTTGCACAAACGTTCAAGAACGATCCAAGGCTGCGGTTCATAACCCCCTTTCCTGTATTCGAAAGGGAAGACCATGACAGACGCAACCGCAGCATCGACCAGGCAGCCCATCAACTTCCAGGAAAAGCTTGGAAAGCTTCAGGGGTTCTGGCAACCCCGTGTCATCGCCGAGATGAACGACTATCAGTTCAAGCTCGTCCGCATCGAGGGGGATTTCATCTGGCACGATCATCCAGAGACCGACGAGACCTTCATCGTTCTGGAGGGGCAGCTGCGGATCGATTTTCGCGATGGTGCCGTCCATGTCGGACCCGGCGAGATGTTCGTCGTCCCGAAGGGCATGGAGCACAAGCCTTTCGCCGAGAAGGAAGTCCGGATGATGCTGATCGAACCGCGTGGCACCTTGAACACCGGCCATGAGGGCGGCGACAGGACAGCGCAGAACGATCTCTGGATATAGAAGGTATTCTGCCGCGCTCGGTCGCACAGGCCGGGCTTGTTGACGGCGATGTCGGCGATGTGGCAGCGTTCCCGGTAGTGGGCGCCGCCTCGTCATCTTGACGCTGCGGTGCCAGGCCCGAAACAAATGCGGCGCGTCCCGATGCATCCTCGACTTCTCAAGACATTCCTCGCGGTTACCCGGAGCAAAAGCTTCACCCGGGCAGCCGAAGAGGTTCATCTGGCGCAATCGAGCGTCAGTGACCAGATGCAGTCGCTGGAGGCTGAGCTGGGCACGGCACTTTTCACCCGCTCGAAGCAGGGTCTGGAGCTGACGCAGGCGGGTGAGACACTGGTTTCCTATGCGCAGGAGATATTGGCGTTGACGGATGAGGCGCGTTCTGCCGTCGAGGCAACTGCCGGGCATGTGGCCGGATCGGTGACGATCGGCGCGCTGGAGACGATTGCCGCCGTCAAACTTCCGGCATGGCTCTCCGCGTTCCAGAACGACCATCCCGATATCAATCTCCGGCTGAAGGTCGCCGGCAGCGGCGATCTCCTGCGAAAGCTCGAGAGCGGCGAGATCGATGTCGCCTTCTGTTTCGATCAGGGTGGTCTGGACGCGCGTTTCGTCAGCCGTGTAATCGCGACCGAGCTGCTGATCCTTGCGACAGCTCCCGCAGGTCAATTCGCGGCGGGGAAGCCGGATTGGGCCGAGCTTGCCGCGATGGAGTTTTTGACCACCGAAGTCGGCTGCGCCTATCGGGCCATGTTCGACAAGGCGTTCGCCGAGGCTGGTATAGTGGCTCCGAAGCCCGCCGCCGAGGTCGGCAGTATCGGCGCCATCGCGCGGCTTGTGACGGCCGGCGCCGGTATCGGGCTGGTGCCGCGCCTTGCGGTTGCCGAGGCGCTTGATCGCGGTGAGATCATCGAGCTGCCTTGGCCGGGGCCGACGCAAGTGGTCTCGCTGGTGACGATCTGGCGGCGGCGGCGCGTGCAGCCGCCGGCGTTGCTATCGTTGCTGGCGGCCGCGAGCGACCATTTCGCGCCGGCTAGATCAGCCGATGTCCGCCCTCGACATGCAAGGTCGTCCCCGTCGTAAAGCCGTTGCCCATCAGATAGGTGATAGCATCGGCGATATCCTCCGGTTGTCCGACGCGCCCGACCGGCAGCCGCTTTGCCATGGCGTCCAGCGTCTCGTCCTTCCTGTCGCCAGCGACGAATGTCCAGATGGGGGTGTCGACCCAGCCGGGCGAAACGGCATTGACGCGGATCGGTGCCAACTCGACCGCAAGCGCACGCACCAGCCCCTCGAGCGCCGCGTTGACGGCGGCAACGACCGAACCTCGCGCCGCTGGACGATAGGCCGCGATGCCGGAGGTGAAGGTGATGGAGCCTTTGGGTGCGAGCTTTGGCGCGCCATATTTGGCGAGCAGCAGCGGCCCGTAGAATTTGCTCTCCACGACCCGTTGCGCCGCTCTCAGATCCAGCGAAGGCAGCAGTTCATAGGCGCCTTCGATATCGGCGGCGGTGCTGACGATATGATCGAGCCGGCCGATCCGCTCGAACAGGTCAGCGACCTGCGCTTCCCGCGTGATATCGACCGCGATCGTAGAGAGAGCCGAATTTTGCAGCTCCGCGCTGGCGCGCCGGAGCCTGTCCTCGTTCCGCCCGACGATGATCACCTCCGCCCCGGCGGCAAGCGCGCATTTTGCCAGCGCCAAGCCCATCCCGGAGCTGCCGCCGACGATGAGGATTCGTGAGTTCGCGATGTCTGCAAGTGCCATGTCTTTTGGTCCCGAAGGTAAATGATTGCGGGCGAAGACTTGGCAGAGAGTTGTGGGGGAGGGGAAACGGAGAAAAACGATGGCATCATCGGAGATTCCGATGATGGTCGCTCATAATAGGATCGGCGTCGTGAGCGAAGGCCGCAGAAATCATCCGCAGTCAAAGCTGCCGTTCTCTGCGCTGGATGCCTTCATTCGAGGGTCCGCATTTCGGTGTCCATCCAGCCGCAGAATTGCCGCACCGCCTTCGATTCGGAGCGGCGCTGGTAACGATATGTTCCGGTCTCGACCGGTTCATATCCGGACAATGTCACCAATGCGCCCGACGTCGTTTCCCGGCTTGTGAGAATTGTCGGCGCGAGCACCATACCAAGGCCGGCAACACAGGCATGAAGAGCAGCGTCGTCCGTGTCGAATGCATGGGTGAGGGAAAGGTCGGCCAGCGAGATATTGAACGTCTCGCACCAGAGCTTCCAGTCCCAGTTTCCAACGCAGCATTGAAGAGCTGGTACGTCCGGAATGCCAATCGCCTGACCGGTTCCTCCTGCCAGCAGACGCGGAGAAACAACCGGGCGGCGCCGGTCGCGAGCAAGGAATTCCCATCCCTCGGCCGCTGCCCCTGCCCGGAAATGACGAATGCTGACATCGGAGTCGGAGACGGCCGGGAAACCTCGCGCCGAACTCGTTTCCACCCGAACGCGGACCTGTGGGCAGAGCGCGCGAAACCGATCCAGAGATGGGATGAGCCAGCGCAGCGCAAGCGACGTCGTCGCATGGACGCTGATTTCGCTTTCGTCGCGATAAAGGGCGTCGGCTGAACGCTCGATGAGCCTGATCGCCGGCGCGACCTCCTCATAGAACCGCCGTCCCACGTCGGTCAGGGAAGCGGTGTTGTTTCCACGGCGGAAGAGGCTCACCCCAAGCTCGTCTTCGAGCTTTTTGAGCTGGTGACTTACCGCGCCAGAGGTAACGCCGAGTTCGGCACCGGCGGCCGTCAGGCTCCCAGTGCGTGCCGCGATCGCGAATACCCTGATGGCATTGAGAGAGACGCGATGCTTTTCCTGCATGAATTTTCCTCAGGCTCCCCTCAAATTCCTCGTTTGAGCATCACACGAAAATCTAGCACAAGCGAACGTCAAAAGCCCTTCAGAAACTGCGACGCGATCAAGCCGATTTTACACCAACACTAAAGCCATCGCATGGGTAGCGGCTGGAACAGCATTATTTTCTTTAGTCTTCGCTCGCTGACGGAAGTGCAGTCCTTTCGTCATGTCTCAGAAACAAAAGCTACTCGTGTCCAAAGGCCCTTGATGCTTCCCCTTCTACGCCGCTCCCGCGACTCGATTATGCTTTCCGCGCCGATTGCCGGGATGCGATTCCGCTCGCCCACAGCCCGCGCTGTTGCTGCCCTATCTCTGACCCAACTCATTGGTTGGGGCGCCACGTTCTATTTGCCCGCGGTCACAGGACCTGCCATGGCCGGCGAACTGGGCATGGCGCTGCCGATGGTCATGGCGGGACCGACGGTTATGCTTGTCGTCATGGCCATGGTGTCCTGGCCGCTGAGCGCAATCTTCGAGCGCCATGGCACGCGGCCGATCATGGTATTGGGATCGTCCCTGGGCGCAGCCGGCCTGCTGGTCATGGGGCTGGCCAATGGTCCGGTGTCCTTCGTCCTGTCGTGGCTCATTCTCGGCCTCGCCGGTGCCTGTATGTTATCGACACCGGCGCAGATCGCGGTGACGGAGATCGCCGGCGAGAAAGCCCGCCAGGCGCTCGGTGTGCTGATCCTGGCCGGCGGGCTGACACCAACCATCGTCTGGCCGCTGACAGGGCTTCTGCAGGCTCAATGGGGCTGGCGCGCGACGACGCTGGCCTATGCCGCCGTCACGCTGATTGTCTGCATGCCACTGCATTGGGCCACGCTTGCCCGCCGGCCTGGGCAAAAATCGATTACCAAGACGGAGGCCGAACCTGCCCTTATCGACTGCCCCCGCTTCGTCCTGCTGGCTGCGAGCTTTGCCGCCAATGGTTTCGTGACCTGGGGTTTTGCCCTCACAATCGTCATCCTGTTCGAGGCTGCAGGCCTCGATCACGCCAGTGCGTTGGCGGTCGCGGCCTTCATGGGGATTGCTCGATGGGCGGGGCGCATGATCGATTCCCTCGGTGGGCGGCGTTGGTCGGGCTTCATCATCGGTCTTGCCGGCTCTGCCCTGTTTCCGTTGAGCTTCATCGTTCTTCTGCTGACCAGCAACTTCGTCGGCGCCATGCTGTTTGCCACGCTCTACGGCATTGCAAGCGGCGCCACCGCCGTCACCCGCGCCACGCTGCCGTTAGAGATTTTCCCCACCGGCGCCTATGCTCGCGCATCGGCGCAACTGGCCGTGCCGCTCAATCTTTCCTTTGCTGCTGCACCGCCGGTCTTCACCGCCATCCTGACCTCCGCCGGTCCCCACGCTGCTCTGTGGCTGGCCTTGGTCATCTCGATCTTTGCCTTCTGCACGCTTCTCGGCCTTTTGCTGTTACACCGGCGAATGGATTACGCATCACAACAGACCTGAAGCCTGAATGTCGATTGAGCTTGATGCCGTTGCCGTTCAAGCCGCCGACACCCGCCGCCGCTTCCGTTCGCTGACGATGATGATCAGCCCGGCGCTGAGGATCAGGATTGCGCCCATGAAGGTATTGATCTTGGGGACGTCTCCCCAGATGAAATAGCCGAGCCCAAAGGCCCAGACGAGCGAGGTATATTCGAATGGCGCGAGCACCGAGACCGGGGCCTGGCGCATGCCTTCGAACAGTGCCAGTTGGCCAATACCGGCGAAGATCCCGGTGGCGCAGAGCAGGATGAGTTCGTAGGCCGTCGGCGTTTTCCAGTGCAGGATCGCCATCGTGCCCGTCATCAGAATCAGCATGATATTGGAAACGGCCATCTGGATGTGGCTCTTTTCATGCAGAGCGGTCTTGCGCAGCAGCACCATGCCCGTTGCCCAGAGAACGGCAGCCTGCAAGGCCAGATAGACCGGCCAGGAGATTGAGAGTCCCACGGGATTGGAAGCGATGACCACGCCGCAGAAGCCGACGCCGACCGCCATCCAGCGGGCGACGGTGACCTTTTCCCTAAGCACGATGGTCGCAAGGATCGTGCCGACGATCGGGGCGGCATAGTAGAGGGTGGTGACCTCGGCGAGCTGGAGATACTTGGCGGCCGAATAATAGGAGATCCAGGCGATCAGCAATAGCATGCTGCGCACGATCATCGGCTTGACCACCGGCGAGCGCGCCACCTTGCGCACCAGCGACGGTCCTTCATAGACGAAGCAGCCCGCAAGGATGGCGCAGCTTCGAAGGAACAGGACCTGCCAGACCGGAATGGTGACGACGAGCAATTTCACCGCCGAGTCATGGGCGGTAAACAGCATATAGCCGAACGCCGTAAGCAGAATGCCGTAGCTGATGGGGTTTTTCACTAGAGCACCAAGGGGGGAAGGCCGATGCGAAGCAGTCGAGGAATCTTGTCCGGCTCAAGCGATAGGAGCCTACCTTTTCGTCGTCAATAGGCCATATGAACGAGGCAGATCGGGTTGGAAATATTTATTCGTGGTTGTGGCTCCGTTGCCTCCGTTTTAACAGATGGTGATGAAACGTGACTAATGTGCCTGTTTTCGGATATTGCGATTTCAATCGATTTAAATATGTTGCGAGCACTGATTTGGGGGATTTTCCATGAATGATATGATGCAATCCGAGAGTCTTCAGGCACGCAGAAGCGGATTCTTTACGAAACCGCGCGCGGCCGTCTCGCTGCTATTTCTGATGAATGGCTTCAGCGTCGGCTGCTGGGCGCCGAAGATTCCGGAATTTGCCGAGCGGCTGCAACTGAGCAAGTTCGAACTCGGCCTGATGATCCTGGTCTTCGGTGTCGGCTCGCTGGTGATGATGCCGATTGCCGGCGCACAGATTGCCGGACGCGGCTCGAAGATCGTCGTCAAGGCCTTCGCCGTGCTGCTCGTGCCGATGCTGCTCGCCATGACCTTGGTCGAGAGCGTGTGGACTGCGGCTATCGCCATCTTCCTGTTTGGCGGTTTCATCGGCGCCATGGACGTGGCGATGAATGCCAATGCCGTCTCGGTGGAAAAATCCATGCGCCGGGCCATCATGTCGTCCTGCCATGCCTTCTGGAGCCTTGGCGGTCTGCTCGGTGCGGCGATCGGCGGTTTCCTGATCTCGCATCTGGGCTACCTCGGTCACGCCGAGGTCGTCACCGTCCTTTCCATCCTCATCCTGGCTGTGGCATGGCCGATGATCCTCGGCGACCAGCCGCATCCGGACGAGGCGAAACCGAAGGCGCGGTTGCCGATGGTCCCGCTGCCCTGGCTGCTCGGCCTCATGGCATTGTTCTCCATGATGCCCGAAGGAGCGGTGCTCGATTGGAGCGCGCTCTATCTCAGCCAGGAAAAGGCCGCGTCGGTCACTCTGTCTGGTTTCGGCTTTGCTGCCTTCTCGCTGACCATGGCGGCAATGCGCTTTGCCGGCGATTTCGTCCGTGATCAGCTGGGCGCGGTCAAGACACTGCGCGTCTGCACGGTTTTCGCGATCGTCGGCATGGTGATCGCGGCGCTGGCGCCGAATGCGGAACTGGCCATTGTCGGGTTTGCGCTCTGCGGCATCGGCATTTCAAACATGGTGCCGATCGCCTTTTCGGCCGCCGGCAACATTCCGGGTCTGCAGCCGGGCATCAGCATCTCCGTCGTCACCACGCTCGGTTATTCCGGCATGCTGGTGGCACCCTCGGCGATCGGTTTCGCCGCCGAGCATGTCGGCTTCTCGCCGGTCCTGCTGGCGTTGCCGGTGCTGCTGCTCGTCGTGCTGGCGCTGTCATCGCTGGCGCGCTACGCCGACGGCATCGGCGAGAATTCGCATTAATTCGGCCGTCTTGACCTGTTATGGTCATGTTACAGCCTGAGAAAGTGATATCCGAAGCGGTTGACAACGACCGCTTCGTGATCCACCTGAAAGGCACTGATTACCTGAGGCTAACGAGAGTTTTCCATGTCGTCCGCCACCGATTTTGATCCGAAGCCGCGCCGTTCCTCCGTTGCCGTCGATGTCGGCGGCGTCATCGTTGGCGGCGGCGCGCCTGTGGTCGTGCAGTCCATGACCAATACCGATACCGCCGATATCGATTCGACGGTGGCGCAGGTTGCCGCTCTCTTCAAGGCCGGATCGGAGCTGGTTCGCATCACCGTCGACCGTGACGAAAGTGCCGCCGCCGTGCCGAAGATCCGCGAACGGCTGCTGCGGCTCGGCATGGACGTGCCGTTGATCGGCGATTTCCATTATATCGGCCACAAGCTCCTGGCCGACCATCCGGCCTGCGCCGAGGCCTTGGCGAAATACCGCATCAATCCCGGCAATGTCGGCTTCAAGGACAAGAAGGACAAGCAGTTCGCCGAGATCATCGAGATGGCGATCCGCTATGACAAGCCGGTTCGCATCGGCGTCAACTGGGGTTCGCTCGATCAGGATCTGCTAACGGCGCTGATGGACCAGAATTCCGCCGCCGGCTCGCCGCTCTCCGCCCGCCAGGTGACGCGCGAGACGATCGTGCAGTCGGCGCTGATCTCGGCCGATCTCGCCGAAGAAATCGGCCTGCCGCGCAACCGCATCATTCTTTCGGCCAAGGTCAGCCAGGTGCAAGACCTGATCGCCGTCTATTCCATGCTGTCTGAGCGTTCCAATCATGCGCTGCATCTCGGCCTGACCGAGGCCGGCATGGGCAGCAAGGGCATCGTCGCCTCCTCGGCCGCCATGGGCTATGTGCTGCAGCATGGCATCGGCGATACCGTCCGCGTCTCGCTGACGCCGGAGCCGAATGGCGACCGCACCCGCGAGGTGCAGGTGGCGCAGGAGCTGCTGCAGGTGATGGGTTTCCGTCAGTTCGTGCCCGTTGTCGCGGCTTGTCCCGGCTGCGGCCGCACGACGTCGACCGTGTTTCAGGAGCTGGCGCAGAACATCCAGAACGACCTGCGCAAGAACATGCCGGTCTGGCGCGACAAATATCCGGGTGTCGAAGCGCTCAACGTCGCCGTCATGGGCTGCATCGTCAACGGTCCCGGCGAGAGCAAGCATGCCGATATCGGCATCTCGCTGCCCGGCACCGGTGAATCGCCCGCTGCCCCCGTCTTCATCGACGGCCAGAAGGCGATGACGCTGCGTGGCCCGAATATCGCTTCGGATTTCGAAGCGCTGGTCGCCGACTATATCGAGAAACGTTTCGGCCAGAAGAGCGTCGCGGCGGAGTGATCCGCCGCCAATCCTCCTCTTAGATGTTGCTGGTCAGCAGCTTGATGCCGGCGAAGCAATAGAAGCCGGCCATGGCGCCTTCGATCCACCGGCGCGCGCTCCTGTAGATCTTCAGCGCATGCGGTGTCGAGAACAGCACCGCATAGCCCATGAAGGCGACGAAGCCGGTTGCCCCGCAGACAGTGATGATCAGTATCGCGACCGAGCCTGGCGCGCCCTGCGGCATGCCGAGCGCGATGATGGCGAGCCAGGCGAAGATCGCCTTCGGATTGGTGACGTGGATGCCGTAGCCGCGCAGGATCAGCGACCTGAAGGTCGGTGCTTTTGCGTCCGTCACGGCTGTTTGCAAGTCGCCGGCCGCGCGAGCCGCGCGCAATGCCTTGTACGCGAGATAGAGCAGATAGAGTCCGCCGAAGATCTTCAAAACCTCCAGCGCCATCGCATAGGTCTGCAACAAGGTGGCAAGGCCGGCGGCAGCGGCGATCGCCCATGTCAGCGAGCCGCCGAAGATGCCGAGTGCGATCGTCATGCCCGCCTTGCGGCCGTGCGTCATCGACGTGGCGATAATGGCCATGACGGCCGGGCCAGGGCTCGCGACGGCGACGAGATAGGCGATATAGGCCGGCAGGATCTGCGGCAGATAGGCAAGCGCCTCATGCATGGGATGGCTCCGGGGGATTTCAGGCGACGATACCTGCCATGGAAACGCCTGAAGGTCACCCGTTTTTCGCGTGATTTCTTGTCATGGAGACATGTCCGGCGATCCGAAAGCGCCTGACGCGAAGGCTCAGTTCTTGCGGTTCGCCACGAACCGCGCCGTTTCCACCAGCACATCCGCCTTGTCGCCGTAACCGGACAATAAGCCCGCCGCTTCGCTCACCAGTCTCGCAAGCGTCGTCTCGGCCCACTCCCGGCCGTGCAGTGCCACCAGCGTGCCCTTGCCGCGGGCGGCATCCTTGCCGGTCGCCTTGCCCATGGTGGCGGCGTCGGCGGTGAGGTCGAGCAGGTCGTCGGCAAGCTGGAAGGCAAGGCCGATCTTTTCGCCGAAGCTGCGCAGCCGTTGACGGTCCCCGGCCGAGGCGCCGGCCATGATGGCGCCGGCTTCGCAGGCAAAGCGGATCAGCGCGCCGGTCTTCATGGCCTGCAGCGTGGTGATGCCTTGCTCGTCCGGTGTCACCTTCTCGGCGGCGAGATCGAGCGCCTGGCCGCCGGCCATTCCGCCGATGCCGGCGGCGCGTGACAGCGCCAGCACAAGCTCCATCTTGCGGTCTGCGGGCAGGTCCGTTTCCGGTGCGGCGATGATGTCGAAGGCGTAGGTCAGCAAGCTGTCGCCGGCAAGGATCGCGGTCGCATAGTCGAAGGCGATATGCACGGTCGGCTGGCCGCGGCGCAGATCGTCGTCGTCCATGGCCGGCAGGTCGTCATGCACCAGGGAATAGCAGTGAACGCATTCGAGCGCTGCACCGATCCGCAGCGCCGCATCGGCATTGCCGCCTAGAAGTGCTGCGGTTTCCATCACCAGAAAGGGCCTCAGCCGCTTGCCGCCGTTCAGCACGCCATGGCGCATCGCCTCGAGCAGGCGGGCGGGGCGGGCGATCTCGTCGTTCAGGCGGGCATCCGCGAGAAGCCAGCTCAACACAGCCTCGACCTTGCCGGCATTGTCTCTGAGGTGATGTTCGAAGGAGGAGATGGTGCTGTCCATGGCCGCTGTTTGGCATGAGTGCCGGTCGCTGGCAACGGGAATTGTCAACAGCCGGGGTGGGAATCTCGTCGCACTCTGGTCATCGCTTTGTGTAGACGGTATGACGATTGGAGCATTCCCAGCGCGTTCCCCGAATGTGCAAGGTGTGTTCCGGGATGGGGTGATGGTGGACCTTCGGCAATTGGACATATCGACGGACAGCGAGGAGGAAGCCGAGATGCCACGACGGTCGGCCCTGCTTGCGCGGTTTATGGCCCGTCCGCTCGCGCAGCGCATCGTCCTCGTCGTCGCCGGTGTGCTGCTGCTGCCCTATGTGCTGATCGTGTTCTACATCCTGCCCTTCGTTCATCCGATCTCGACCCTGATGCTGCGCGATGTCGTGACCTTTCAAGGGTATGACCGCCGCTGGGTTTCCTTCGACGAGATATCGCCGGTGCTGGTGCGGTCGGTCATGGCGTCCGAGGACGGGCAATTCTGCTTTCACGGCGGCGTCGACTGGGGCGAGATGCGCGCGCTCGTACAGCAGACGCTGAAGGGCCAGTCGACGCGCGGCGGCAGCACGATCCCGATGCAGACCTCGAAGAATCTGTTTCTCTGGAACGGCCGCTCTTTCGTGCGCAAGGCGATGGAACTGCCGCTGTCGGTCTCCTCCTCCTTCGTCTGGTCGAAGCGGCGGATGATGGAAGTCTATCTGAACATCGCCGAATGGGGGCCGGGCATTTACGGCATCGAGGCGGCCGCGCGCTATCATTTCAAGGTGCCGGCCTCGAAACTCAACGCGCGCCAGGCAGCCCTTCTCGCCGTCTCCCTGCCCAATCCGATCGACCGGGTGGCGAGCAAGCCGGGACGCGGGCTGCGTCAGCTCGCCTCGCTGATCCAGCGCCGGGCGGCGAATTCCGGCGAGTACATCAAATGCCTTTATAACTGATATCAGAACTTGTCGTTCGATTGCGTGACCGACATCTGGCATTTTCGGCTGGAATTATGACGCCGCTCGAACTGCGCCCGCCGGCCTTTCGGGGACTAGAAGGGACGAACCATGGACAGACTGACCCTCTACATCGGTAACAAGAACTATTCCTCATGGTCGTTCCGGCCATGGATCGCGCTGGAGGCGTGCGGTGTCCCTTTCCAGGAGGTGCTGATCCCCTTCGATTTCGAGGCTGGCAATCCGAGCATCCGCGCGGTCTCGCCGACGGGCAAGGTGCCGATGCTGGTTCATGGCGGGCTCAAGGTCTGGGAATCGCTGGCTATCATCGAATATGCGGCCGAGCTTTTTCCTGAGGTGGGGCTCTGGCCTGGGGATCGGCAGGCGCGCGCGGTTGCCCGGTCCTACAGCATGGAGATGCTGGCGGGGTTCGGCGCCCTGCGCGGCGCCTGCCCGATGAACATGCGCCGTCCGGTCGGCCGGCTCGACCTGCCGAGGGGCGTCCTGGACGACGTAGCGCGCATCGAGACGATCTGGCGCGGGGCGCGGGATCGTTCCGGCGGCCCCTTCCTGTTTGGCGCGTTTTCCGGTGCAGATGCGATGTTTGCGCCGGTGGTCAGCCGCTTCGAGTGCTATGACCTCGTCAACGCCGCCGACACGCTGGACTACATGGCAGTGATGAAGGCACTGCCCGCCTGGCAGAAATGGGAAAAGGCAGCCCTTGAAGAGACCTGGCGCGTGGCGGTGGACGAGGCTTGAGCGCCGATTCGGCGTCAATCCATCTGAATCCGGTGGCGCGGGCAAAAAATGCTGTGAGGGACTGGTCAAAGCCCTGCAAGGTATGTATAAGCCCCACCAAATTCCGAAATTGATCCATGTCTGTTTCGGCCGCCTGGCTGGCCGCTGACATGTTTCGTCCGCAAAGTGGAGTAACGAAAATGGCTGTACCGAAGAGAAAAACAAGCCCGTCCAAGCGCGGTATGCGCCGTTCGGCTGATGCGCTGAAGGCTTCGACCTACGTTGAAGACAAGAACTCCGGCGAACTGCGTCGCCCGCATCACATCGACCTGAAGACCGGCATGTACCGTGGCCGTCAGGTTCTGACGCCGAAGGAAAGCGCATAATCTAGCGCTCCCCTAAGGGGTGAGATTGAAGAGGCTGGCGTTTCGCCGGCCTTTTTCTGTTTTGATCGGGTTGTATGGATGGAAGAAAAGCGGCCTGTTGATATGCCGAACCGCTGATACCCCCCTGTCACTTCGTGACATCTCCCCCACAAGGGGGGAGATTGGTGGGAGGATGCCGCCCGCCACTCGCAAGGCGAAAAACTGCAGTCTCTGCGGATTCGATGTTCGTTCGAGATAAGAGGGTTCCACGAATTACCAAACTCCCTTTGTGGGGGAGATGTCACGTCAGTGACAGAGGGGGGTGAACACTCTCCGCAAATTCACAGCCGATTTTCTCGTGCGCTCTTTATCTCACAAACTATCCAGCTTGCTTTGCATGGCGCGGAGCTGCTCCTTCAGCTCGTCGATGTCCTTTGCTTCCGCCTTGCGGCTTTCCTTCGCCGGCGGTTTCATGAAGGGCGAGAACATCTGCATGGCCTGCTGGAACATTTCGGTGTTGCGGCGCACCTGTTCCTCGACCATCTGGATCGGCAGTTGCAAATTCTTGACGAGCGGCGTCTCGCCAAAGGCGCGGTTGATCTGTTCGCGCATCTGCACCTGCTGCTCGGTGAAGGAGCGCATGGAGTGCTCGAGGAAACTCGGCACGACCATCTGCATCTGATCGCCGTAAAAGCCGATCAGCTGCCGGAGGAAGGAGATCGGCAGGAGCGTGTTTCCGGTTTTCGATTCCTGTTCGAAAATGATCTGCGTCAGGACCGAATGCGTGATGTCTTCGCCGCTTTTCGCATCCTGAACGGTAAATTCTTCTCCCTTTTTCACCATTTCCGCCAGGTCATCCAAGGTCACGTATGTGCTGGTGCCGGTATTGTATAGGCGGCGGTTGGCATATTTCTTGATTACGATCTGGCCCTCATTCTTCGCCATTACTCAGTCTCCTGACCCCGTCTGATTGTATGGAATACTCCTCCATTACCAAGTGTAGACGCAAAAGAAGCTTGGTGACAATCGCTTTGTGCGATGCGGCAAGCCCTTTCTACTGGTTGTATTTTTCGTTGGTGGTGACGGGCTGGATGAAATATGGGCAACCGCCGTCTTGCAGTTTGACTCGGGCGCAAAGCTTTGACAGTTTCGCCTCATATATGTTCATCCTGTGAGGAGGCTTCCATGAGCAATCCATCCATCGTCATCGCCAGTGCTGCCCGCACCGCCGTCGGCTCCTTCAACGGTGCTTTTGCGGCTGTTCCGGCCCATGAACTCGGTGCTGCCGCCATCAAGGGCGCGCTGGAGCGCGCCGGCGTCGATGCCCAGGACGTCGATGAAGTGATTCTCGGCCAGGTGCTGCAGGCCGCCGAAGGGCAGAATCCGGCCCGCCAGGCCGCGATGAAGGCCGGTATCCCGCAGGAAGCGACCGCCTGGAGCGTCAACCAGCTTTGCGGCTCTGGCTTGCGCGCCGTCGCGCTCGGCATGCAGCAGATCGCTACGGGCGATGCCAAAATCATCGTTGCCGGCGGTCAGGAGTCCATGTCGATGGCCCCGCATGCCGCCCATCTTCGCGCCGGCACCAAGATGGGCGACATGAAGATGATTGATACGATGATCAAGGATGGCCTGACCGACGCCTTCTATGGCTATCACATGGGCATCACGGCGGAGAACATCGCCCGCCAGTGGCAGCTGTCGCGCGAGGAACAGGACCAGTTCGCCGTCGCTTCCCAGAACAAGGCCGAGGCTGCGCAGACGGCCGGGCGGTTCAAGGATGAGATCGTTCCCTTCACGATCCAGACCCGCAAGGGCGACATTATCGTCGATACCGATGAATATATCCGTCACGGCGCGACGCTGGACAGCATGGCTAAGCTGCGCCCGGCCTTCGACAAGGACGGCACGGTGACGGCGGCCAACGCATCCGGCCTCAATGACGGCGCCGCCGCCGCCGTTCTGATGTCCGAGGCGGAAGCCTCGCGTCGCGGCATCCAGCCGCTCGCGCGCATCGTCTCCTGGGCAACGGCGGGCGTCGATCCCAAGATCATGGGCTCAGGCCCGATCCCGGCCTCGCGCAAGGCACTGGAGAAGGCCGGCTGGTCGGTCGGCGAACTCGATCTTGTCGAGGCCAACGAGGCCTTTGCCGCCCAGGCTTGCGCCGTCAACAAGGATCTCGGCTGGGATACGTCGATCGTCAACGTCAATGGTGGCGCGATCGCCATCGGCCACCCGATCGGCGCGTCCGGTGCCCGTGTTCTCAACACGCTGCTGTTCGAGATGAAGCGCCGGGGTGCCAAGAAGGGTCTCGCGACACTTTGCATCGGTGGCGGCATGGGTGTTGCCATGTGCTTCGAGGCGTTCTGACGCGTTTCGCGCGTCAGCGCCGCGCAAGACGGTTTCGAATAATTTTCCAGAAGAAACGATGAAGGCGGAGCGGACGACCGAAGATCGGTCGTTCCCGTCCCTGCCGCAACAAGGGGAGTGGCACATGAGCAGAGTGGCGTTGGTGACGGGTGGGACGCGCGGCATCGGAGCAGCGATTTCGATGGCGCTGCGCAATGCCGGCTACAAGGTCGCGGCAACCTATGCCGGCAACGAGGAGAAGGCCCGGGCTTTCCACGAGGTGACGGGTATTTCCGTCCACAAATGGGATGTGACCGACTACGAGGCTTGCGGCAGAGGTATCGCCAAGGTGCAGGACGAGCTTGGTCCTGTCGAGATCCTCGTCAACAATGCCGGCATTACCCGCGACGCCATGTTCCACAAGATGACGCCGCAGCAATGGAACGAGGTCATCAATACCAACCTTACCGGCCTGTTCAACATGACGCATCATGTCTGGCAGGGCATGCGCGACCGAAGCTTCGGCCGTGTCATCAATATCTCGTCGATCAACGGCCAGAAAGGCCAGATGGGCCAGGCGAACTATTCCGCCGCCAAGGCCGGCGACCTCGGCTTCACCAAGGCGCTGGCACAGGAAGGGGCGGCCAAGAACATCACCGTCAATGCCATTTGCCCCGGCTATATTGGCACGGAAATGGTGCTCGCAGTGCCGGAAAAGGTGCTGAACGAGCGCATCATTCCGCAGATCCCCGTGGGACGGTTGGGTGAGCCGGAAGAGATCGCGCGCGTTGTTGTCTTCCTTGCCGCCGATGATGCCGGTTTCATCACGGGATCGACGATCAGCGCCAATGGCGGCCAGTTCGTCGTTTGAGCATGGGAGTGACAAGTTGGCTGATTGTCGGGAGTGTCCGGCAATCAGTTCCGGCCTGAATTCCCGGAGCGCTGCTGCCTGGGTTTGAATTCCAGGATGACGGGCTTGAACACCATCCGGCGCATTTCCCTGTCACGCACCCGCGAGGCGTAGATCAGCACGACGAAGCTGGTGCCGACGAGAGCGAGCGCTGCGGTGCCTGCGATGATTGCAATCATGGTGTCCGTCCCTTTTCAAAAACGTTGACCCATCCCTGCGCGATCGGCGCGGGTGCTTGTATTCGCCAGAAAATTCCGGTTCGAAGTTTTTGGCATGACCATTTGGCTTTCACGGCCGGTCGTCAACAACGTGCTGACGGCCGGCCGTGAAATCTGTCTTAGCCTGTCATTGCCTTAGCGGCAGCGAGCCTCGTAGCGGCTGCCGTAGCGGTCGCGGTAGACGCAATAGCCGCGGCGCTCATGAGACCGGCCGATGAGGTTGCCGACAACACCGCCGGCCACGGCGCCGACTGCGGCACCACCCCAGCTATTGGTGGCAACACCGCCGATGACTGCGCCGGTTCCGGCACCGATGGCCGTGCCTCTCTCCGTGGCACTGCATGAGGCGAGTGCGCCCACGATGGCGATCGCGACGATGATTTTTTTCATGGTATTTGCTCCCTGGTATGACGAGGTTTTCAACGTTATCAGCCCGATCAGATCCGGCCCATCAGCAATAGAATGAGAACAATGACAAGAACGAGGCCGAGACCGCCGGATGGACCATATCCCCAGCTTCGGCTGTAACCCCAGCTCGGGAATGCACCGATCAGCATGAGAATCACTATTATGAGTAAAATGGTACCAAGCATGGCTTATTTCCTCCGCGTCCAGCGCTTGAAGCTCCCGCTGGCGTGAGACTTCACTCCAGTGGTTGCTCCAATCGGTGTGCCCATCTACCTCGTTTATACAAAACGGGCGGCGCACCGTGTTCGCTACCCGAAGAAACTCGCGCCGCACGAAATTGTTCCGGCTCAGAAATAACCGGCGATGTGGGGACGCGTCGGCAGGACGAGGCAAAGGTTAACGGAGCAGCGCATCGCGCGCGCGAAAATGCCCTTCGACGACCTCTTCTTATGGTTAAAAATTTATTTAAATACAATATGTTGCGGTGAACGAAACGGGAAGATGGGCCTGTCCGCGATTCGTCAGCGATTCGTTCTGCATTTGGGCTTTGGTTAAC
The DNA here is from genome assembly GCF_000696095.1 of Rhizobium rhizogenes NBRC 13257. Lineage (GTDB taxonomy): Bacteria > Pseudomonadota > Alphaproteobacteria > Rhizobiales > Rhizobiaceae > Rhizobium > Rhizobium rhizogenes. The sequence continues at coordinate 60,089 of NZ_BAYX01000004.1, forward strand.
GCCGGTAGGCGATTGGGCCTCGAAGCGATGATAGCCTTCCGATATGTGGGCATTTGGCCCGATCGCCGCAAGGTAGTGCTCCATCGATGGAAATCGTTAAAATCGCGCGCTTTCGGGCTCGTCCACTCCGTCAGCCCATTCTCCATCTGGATCGGCTTCCTCGTCCGATCGCTACATGTAGCCGTGAACAAATAGAATACAGCGCGGAATCAGCGATTCGTCGCCGATTCGTTCCGGCTTTGGTCGAGGTGTTAACGGGCGCAATTATTGCGGGAATTTATTGATTTATTTTATTCGACTTCGCTTAAAGGTTAATTGCAATCCACGATTCGGGCTGATTCTGCGCTTCAACCATCCAGAGTCCTGTGTGTTTCCTCCGTAAATGCGCTAGATATTGTGGAGAACAAAGGCAGAATCCGAGGAAGTCGGTGATTCGTCGCCGATTCGTTCCGGCTTTGACCCGAATCTTAACGGGGCGCTTTCGCGAGCCGGATTCGTAAAGGAAGTCGCCATATTTACAAATGGTTAACCATGTTTTGCAAGGTGAACTCGATCCCTGCCGAATAGCCGATTGACTCTCCTCTCATCGGAAAAGCGGGTGAAAAGACGATTCAGCATCTGGTGGGACTCTATGAATCAAAATCCATATGTTGTAGTGAACAAAATGGGAACTCTTCAGAGTCAGCGATTCGTCGCTGATTCGTTCTCAAGCTGTTCCGGACTCGTCGGGACTCGCCTGGGATGTAGCGATAATGTAGCTTTTGGTTGAGCTTGTTATTTATGAAATCGAATGTTGCGGCGGTTGTTTTTTGATTCAGGTCTTGCCTTTGTCACATATGGTCGTCATCTCTTCTTCTCTTCCCAGGGGAGCTTGCTGATCGCAAGACAGTGGTTTCTCGCCCATGCATGGACCTATGACTCAGACCTCGCAGCCAATGATCCTGAGCGGACGCGGCGTAACCGCGGTGCTCGGACCGACCAATACCGGCAAAACCCATTACGCTATCGAGCGCATGGTGGCGCATGGCAACGGCGTGATCGGCCTGCCGCTGCGGCTGCTGGCGCGCGAGGTCTATACGCGTGTCGTCGAGAAGGTCGGAGTGCAGAATGTTGCGTTGGTCACCGGCGAAGAGAAGATTTCGCCGCCCAATGCGCGCTATTCGGTCTGTACCGTCGAGGCCATGCCGCGCGAGACCCGCGCCTCCTTCGTTGCCATCGACGAAGTGCAGCTCGCCGGCGATCTCGAGCGCGGCCATATCTTCACCGACCGTATCCTGCATCTGCGTGGCCGCGACGAGACGCTGCTGCTCGGTGCCGGCACGATGCGGCCGATCCTTGAACAATTGCTGCCGGGAATTACCGTCGTCGAGCGGCCCCGCCTGTCGCATCTCTTCTATGCCGGGCAGAAAAAGATCACCCGCCTGCCGCAGCGCACCGCGATCGTTGCCTTTTCCGCCGACGAGGTCTACGCCATCGCCGAGCTCATCCGCCGCCAGCGCGGCGGGGCGGCCGTCGTGCTCGGCGCTCTCAGCCCGCGCACCCGCAACGCCCAGGTGGCGCTCTATCAGGCCGGCGACGTCGAATATCTGGTGGCGACCGATGCGATCGGCATGGGCCTCAATCTCGATGTCGATCACGTTGCCTTTGCCCAGGACCGCAAGTTCGACGGCTATCAGTTCCGCAATCTCAACCCGGGCGAACTCGGCCAGATTGCTGGTCGTGCCGGCCGCCATCTGAAGGACGGTACCTTTGGCGTGACGGGGCAGGTCGATCCCTTCGACGACGAACTAGTGCGGCGCATCGAGGGTCACGAGTTCGATAATGTTAAGGTGCTACAGTGGCGCACCAAGCAGTTCGATTTTTCGTCGATCGCTTCGCTCCGTGCGAGCCTTGAGGAGGCGCCCCGAGTACCGGGCCTGACGCGCGCGCTGCCGGCGGTCGATCAGCAAGCGCTGGAAGCGCTGTCGCGTGATCTGGAGACTGCCGATCTCGCCAGCAGCCCGGCGCGGGTCGAAAAATTATGGGAAGCCTGTGCGCTTCCCGACTATCGGCGTATTACGCCCGCCCAGCATGCCGATCTTATCGCTACCCTCTTTTCCGACCTCGTTCGCTATGGCACGGTAAAGGAGGAATTTCTTGCCGAGCAGGTGCACCGTGCCGATCGGACAGATGGTGAGATCGACACGCTTTCGGCGCGAATCGCGCAGATAAGAACTTGGACCTATGTGTCGAACCGGCCCGGTTGGCTTGCCGATCCGACACACTGGCAAGAAAAGACGCGGGAAATCGAAGATCGATTGTCCGACGCGTTACATGAAAGGTTGACGAACCGCTTTGTTGATCGCAGGACATCTGTGCTCATGAAGCGCCTGAGAGAGAATGCGATGCTGGAAGCTGAAATCAGTGTGAATGGGGATGTCTTCGTTGAGGGGCATCATGTGGGACAGTTGACCGGATTCCGGTTTACGCCGGTCTCGGGAACCGAGGGGCCGGACGCCAAGGCAGTCCAGACCGCCTCGCTAAAGGCGCTCGCGCTGGAATTCGAGGCGCGCGCCGCCCGGATGCATGCGGCCGGCAATAGCGATCTGGCGATCAGTGCGGACGGTCTCGTCCGTTGGCTCGGCGATCCCGTGGCGCGTCTGTCGGGTAGCGATCACATCATGCGGCCGCGCGTCATCCTGCTCGCCGACGAGCAGTTGACGGGCAATGCGCGTGATCATGTCGCCGCGCGCATTGAGCGCTTCGTGAACCATCATATCAGCACGGTCCTGAAGCCGCTCGACGATCTGTCGCGCGCCGAGGACCTGCAGGGGCTTGCCAAGGGGCTGGCCTTCCAGCTCGTTGAAAATCTCGGCGTTCTGTTCCGCCGCGATGTCACCGAAGAGGTGAAGTCGCTGGATCAGGATGGCCGTGCCTCGATGCGTCGCTATGGCGTTCGCTTCGGCGCCTATCATATCTTTGTACCCGCCCTGTTGAAGCCGGCGCCGGCCGAGCTCATCACTCTGCTCTGGGCGCTGAAGAATGACGGACTCGACAAGCCAGGCTACGGCGACCTGATCCCGGTGCTTGCCGCCGGCCGGACCTCCGTCGTCACCGACCCGACCTATGAGCGCACCTTCTACAAGCTCGCCGGCTTCCGTTTCCTCGGCAAGCGCGCGGTGCGTATCGACATCCTCGAGCGCCTGGCGGATATCATTCGTCCGCTGCTGCAATGGAAGCCGGGTCAGGCGTCGCGTCCGGAAGGCGCTTATGACGGCCGCCGCTTTACGACGACGACGGCGATGCTCTCCATCCTCGGCGCAACGCTGGAAGACATGGAAGAGATCCTCAAGGGTCTAGGCTATCGCGCCGATGCCGTGAAGGCAGAGGATGCGACGGCCTACCTCGCACAGCAGGATGCTTCCTCGACGCCGGCTCCGGCGCCGCAGGCCGCGGAAGCTGCTGCCGATCATGACGATGCCGATGGCGCCAGCGACGAGCCGGCCGCGGAAAGCGAGACCGTTGCCGAGGGCGCAGCTCCGGCCACGGAAGCGCCTGCCGCTGAAGCTCCGGCGGAACCGGCTGTTGCCGCTGCTGCTGTTGAATCTGTGGAAGCCTCTGCCACCGACGCTGCTGATGCCGAACCGGTCGAACCGAAGCCGGTTCTGCTCTGGCGTCTTGGCGGACGCAACGACAACCAGCAGCGCCAGGGTGGACGTGGCCAGGGTGATCGCCGCGGCCAGCAGGGCCAGGGCGAGGGACGTGGTCATCAGGGCAATCGCCGCAACAGCTCAGGTGAACAGCAGCCGAGCGGCGAAGGCAATCGCGAAGGGCGCGAAGCCCGTGGCGACAATCGCGGCCCGCGTGGCAACAACCGCGACGGCGGCCGTCCTCAGAATCAAGGCAACCGCCCCGAACGCGGCGACCGTCAGGATCGCGGCGAGCGGAAAGAGCGCAATGACCGGAACGACCGCAACAATCGCGGCGCGCCGCAGCCGCTGCGTTTCGAAGCCAAGCCGCCGCGCAAGGAAAAGCCGATCGATCCGGATTCTCCCTTCGCCAAGCTCGCGGTGCTCAAGGAGCAGATGAAGAAGTAGGCCATGACGGACGAAAGGCAGTCATCTTCCGGTTCGCGACAGCGCATCGACAAGTGGCTGTTCTTCGCCCGTATGCTGAAATCCCGTTCGCTCGCGCAGGTTTATGTCCAGAAGGGCAATGTGCGGGTGAACGGCGAGCGGATCACGCAGCCGAGCCACGGCGTCAAGGCGGGCGACCGTATCGAGCTGTCGCTGGAGCGACGCGACGTCATCCTGATCGTGCGCCTGCCAGGCGATCGCCGAGGTCCTTTCGAGGAAGCGAAGCTGCTTTACGAGGACCTGACGCCACCGCCGGACCCGACAAAACGCTTCACGCCATTCGAGCAGGCACTGCGTTCGCCGGGCAGCGGACGGCCGACGAAACGCGAACGGCGCGCCATTGACCGACTCACTTCCGGCGACGAATAGAAAACTCTGTCGCCCTCTGGGATTTTTCAGGATTGTTTATCCTTGAAATTGGCTGTCAAAGTGGATACCTGACGGTCAACCCGTTGGTAATCCGGCCGGGCGGCATGCTTGTGCTCAGCACATCCGCTTGTCCGTTCCGGCTTCCGGGGGAAAGGCGCGACGTTCCAGGTTGCCCGTCCACGGAAAATGAGAGTCATTCCTGGAGTGCTTCATGACATATGTCGTGACCGACAATTGCGTTCGCTGCAAATACACCGACTGCGTGGAAGTCTGCCCAGTCGACTGCTTCTACGAAGGTGAGAATTTTCTTGTCATCCATCCGGACGAGTGCATCGACTGTGGTGTTTGCGAGCCGGAATGTCCCGCCGAGGCGATCAAGCCCGATACGGAGCCGGGCCTGGACAAGTGGCTGAAGATCAATGCGGACTACGCGGCGATCTGGCCGAACATAACGGTGAAGCGCGACGCGCTGCCCGAGGCCAAGGAATTGGATGGCGAAGAAGGCAAGTTCGAGAAGTATTTCTCGGCTAATCCCGGCGCCGGCGACTGATCGAAGGCCGTGACAGGCAATCGATAAGGGTGTAGTCGGTTGTCATCGAGACGAATCATCGCCGTTGGCTTGCTGAGCGGTCAACGTGGCCGTTTTGCCGCGTGTAAAGCAAATTATTGATTTCCTCAGATTTTTGTGATATCTTCTTCACACTGATCCACTGCGGCATTTCGCATGCCCTGAACCATCACGAAAGCAAATAACCAATCCGTACGCGGTTTCCTTGACATATCAACGATTTGAGTTGTCGGGTCGGGGATCGCGATGAACGGATTTCTTTTTTTATGCGTATGGTTGGAACAGAATGAAGTCACCCCGACGGTGCTTCCGTCTCATCCGGGCCTGACTGACCCGGCCCCGGCCCTCACCGGGTGCGTAACAGGGAGTTTTTGAAAAGAATGACGACCCAGCAGAAAAAACCTTCAGCAGCACGCCATGGCTTCAAGACTGGTGAATCGATCGTATATCCCGCTCATGGCGTTGGTACGATCACCGCGATTGAAGAGCAAGAAGTCGCAGGCATGAAGCTTGAGCTTTTTGTAATCGACTTCGAAAAAGACAAAATGCGTCTGAAGGTGCCTGTGGCCAAGGCCATGAGCATTGGCATGCGTAAGCTTTCCGAGACGGATTTCGTCGAACGGGCGCTGAAGGTCGTCCAGGGCAAGGCCCGCGTCAAGCGGACCATGTGGTCGCGTCGCGCCCAGGAATATGATGCCAAGATCAATTCCGGCGATCTGATTTCCATTGCCGAGGTGGTTCGCGATCTCTATCGCGCCGAGAACCAGCCGGAGCAGTCCTATTCCGAACGTCAGCTCTACGAAGCCGCGCTCGATCGCATGGCGCGCGAAATCGCCGCTGTCAACAAGATGTCCGAAACCGAGGCCGTTCGCCTGGTCGAGACCAATCTGAACAAGGGTCCGAAGCGCGGTAAGGTCGTCGAAGAAGACGATTCCCAGGACGAAGCCGCATAGGACGAAAGTCAAAATACCACATCCAAAAAACCCGGCCCTCGTGCCGGGTTTTTTCTTTGGAACCTTTTGCGATCTGCCGCGTTTAAGCCACGTGTTTGCGGCTGGTGTGAGTTTTCTCGTGGAGTGAACTCTCGGACTAGCCGTTCCCCCCTGACGCTCATGAGGGCCGGCCGATGCATTCTGATAGGAAATTTCCTGGCGATCTAAAGTTGTTTCCGTTGCCAGGTTATTTCGATGACATTGAACTAGACCGGTAACCGACCGTCCGGTTCTGGACATCGGTCTTCTACAGAATTCCATTCATAGCTTTTCATCCGCGCAGCGATGTTCGGAAACGATATTTGCTGCCTTTTCCGTCGACCCGCGGCACAGAGATGATTTTGAGGCCGAATTTAGGGAGATGCATATGAATATGTCTGCAGATCGGCGTATGATAAAGATGGCGATGGCCGCTCCCTATCTCGCCCGTGACGAAGAGCACGATCTTGCCATTCGCTGGAAGGACCACGAGGATCGTGGCGCCCGCAACAAGATCGCCACCGCCCATATGCGCCTGGTGATCTCCATGGCGGGGAAATTCCGCAATTTCGGCCTGCCGATGAGCGACCTTGTACAAGAAGGTTATGTAGGGCTCCTGGAGGCGGCGGCAAGGTTTGAGCCCGAGCGGGAGGTGAGATTTTCCACTTACGCAAGCTGGTGGATCCGCGCTTCGATCCAGGATTACATCCTGCGCAACTGGTCCATTGTGCGTGGCGGGACGAGTTCGGCGCAGAAGGCGCTGTTTTTCAATCTTCGCCGCCTGCGCGCCAAGCTCGCCAGAGGCAATGCCGGCGTTACCGTCCAGTCCATCCATGAGGAAATCGCCGTCGCCCTCGGGGTCAGCCTCTCCGACGTGCAGACCATGGATGCCCGCCTTTCCGGCAATGACGCCTCCCTGCAGGCGCCATCGATATCCGGCGATGCCGAAAGTGCCGAACGCATGGATTTCCTGATCAGCGACGAGCCTTTGCCGGACGAACAGGTCTCCAACATGATCGACGGCGAACGCCGCCGCGTCTGGCTTGCTTCCGCGCTGAAGCATCTGAACGAACGCGAAATGAAGATTATCCGCGCGCGCCGCCTGGTGGAGGATGGCGCGACGCTGGAGGAGCTGGGCGCCGATCTCGGTATTTCCAAGGAGCGTGTCCGTCAGATCGAAAGCCGCGCCATGGAGAAGCTCCGCAGCGCCCTGGTCGATGCCGATCCACGCATGGCAAGCTATGCGTGACATCCTTCTCCCCTCGGGGAGAAGGTGCCGGGGGCAATAACGGGACGAGGAGCGTTCGTCTCCAACGCCTTTGGCGCGGGTTGAGGGCAGTCTGATGCCCAGCACAGCCTGCGCCTGCTGCGCGCCTTCTCCCCGTTGGGGCGAAGCCACTTTTTCCCTATTCAGAGATAATCTTGACCCTGTCGCCGGGCGCGATCGACGCACCGGTCGGCATTGCATTGATCAGCTTGAAGAGATCAAGCTTGCGGTCGGTGCCCATCATTCGAGCGGCGAGCGTGGTGGTTGTGTCTCCCGCCTTGACGGTGACGACGCGCACACGCAGCGGCTTCAGCGACGAAGCTTCCTCCGGCGTCATGTGCCGGAAGCTTGAGCGCAGCACATCGGCCGTCTGCTCGAGCTGGGTAATGCTGCCCTTCGGCACCGCCGTCAGGAAACGGAAGATCTGCGCGCGGTCGCGCACGACGGTGACATCGAAATCCCAACGGTCGGCCGAAGCGCGCGCGGTTGCTGCTTCCATGCCGTTGACCGTGATCGACTTGATCGATGTCGGATCGAGGCCGGTGACCCAGCCACTGGAAATATAGTTCGTCAGGTTCTGGTTCTGGCTGTCGGCGACGCCGTCGAAGCGGACGGCGATGTCGCCGGGGCCTGTCGCCATGACCGCCTCGACCTTGTTGTCGATGCGGAACTCGGGCGGCACGTCGAAGCGGATGCCGAGCCCGCCATGCAGGAAGGTCTGGCCACGTACATAGCCTTCCTCCGGGCTGTCGCCATAAAGCAGGCCGTCGATGCCGTTCAGATAATAATCGCGCCCGGTGTCGCCGACCTTACCTTCCTCGCCGAATTCGCGGGCATGCGCTTTGGCGAGATCGATGCGCTGCGGCGTGCTCGGATGGCTCGACAGGAAGTCCAGGCTCTGGTCGGCGTCGGAGTTTGCCGTCATGAAGCGGCTGTAGTCTTCCATGGCATTGAGGAAGCGGGATGCGGCGTAAGGGTCATAGCCGGCCTGGCCGAGCGTGCGGATGCCGATCTCGTCGGCCTGCAGCTCCTGCTGGCGCGAGAAGGCGGCGAGCCGCAGCTTGCCGCGGGCGAGTGCCTGCTTGCCGGCGAGATCGCTCGACAGGACCTCGGCGACGACGCGGCTGGCGATGACCTCGGCCTCTTCACGCTTCTGGCGTTCGATGCCGTGATTGGCGGTGACGTGCGCCATCTCATGCGACAGCACGGCGGCGACTTCCGAGGCGTCGTTGGCAAGCGCCAGCAGGCCGCGGGTGACGTAGAGATAGCCACCCGGCAGCGCGAAGGCGTTGATCGAGGGCGAGTTCAGGATGGTGATGCGGTAGGACTGCTGCGGGTTTTCCGAGACGCTGGTGAGAGCGCCGGCGATGCGGGCGACGAGGCGCTCGGTCTTGGCGTCCTTATATTCGCCGCCGTAGCTTGCCAGAATGCGGGGATGCTCGCGGGCGCCCATCTGTGCGCGCGGATCGTTCTTTTGCACTTCGGAGACGATCTGCGGATTGGCGGAAGGCGACACGTTCGGCTGGTAGGACTGGTCCATCACCGACTGGCAGCTGTTCAGCACCGTCGCGGCGAGAAAGACGAGAGCGAAGCGGCGCGCATGGGCCGCGGTAGTCGCACTGATCCTTCGTCCTGCGTGCTTACTCTGCTTCAGTGCCTGTATCCCACTCATTTCGCTGCCATACCGGCTGGGCGCCAAACTTGCTTGATCATGCCAGACTTGCTTGCTCATGATCGGGCCGATCATAGCCGCGTGTCGTTTAAGATTGCATCCACCGCGATCAGACCTGAGTTCGACCGGATGATCCAAGCTTTTGCTGTAGCCGATTTCGGCAGCCGTTGCATAGCGAGACTCCGCTTAATTGTGACTGCGTTGTATTTTGGCAAGCATTTACCAGGACTTTCAGCCGGATGCCGCGACGAAATTAAGGCAAAATCGCCGCTGAAATGCTGCATTGCGCCTAATGTTGTAAAAATGTGGTCAGCGCCGGGATGCTCTCCTGGGTCAGGAAGCGGTCGATGGGGGCCGAAAGCCGGATCGTGCCGCCGTCGATGAAGACGGCGTGATCGGCAAGGCGTCGGACCTCCGAGGGATCATGCGAGACGATCAACACCGTGTTGCCGGTTTCGCGATGGAGCGCGGCCAGAAGCTCGGCCATGCCGGAGCGCAGGCCCGGGTCGAGCGCGGCAAAGGGTTCGTCGAGCAGCAGGATCGGCTTGTCGCGCACCAGCGCCCGGGCAAAGGCGGTGCGTTGCCGTTCGCCGCCGGAGAGCGTGCCCGGCTTGCGTCGCTCGAAACCGGCAAGGCCGACGCGCGCAAGAGCTTCCGATATCCGTTTCCGATCCTCTGTCGAAAGTTTCAGTGACGGGCTGATGCCGAGACCGACATTGGTGAAAAGATCGAGATGGGCGAAGAGGTTGTTGTCCTGGAAGACCAGCGATACCGGCCGCTCGGAGGGATGCAGGCTGGTGGCATCCTGCCCGGCCAGCAGGATGCGGCCGCGATCCGGCGTCTCGAAGCCGGCGAGCAGATTGAGGAAGGTCGACTTGCCCGATCCGGATGGGCCGGTGATGGCGATGATCCTACCCTGCGGCAAATCGCAATCGAAGCGGAAATCATGCGTGCCGAGCCGCAGCTCGACGCCGGTCATCGCGATGCTGCGTTCCGCCATGTCTTGCCCGTCAGTCATTCCGCCTGCCTTCATCCTCATGCCTACCTTGGCCAGCAGTGCCGGCGATGGTCAGCAGAAGACATACCAGCCCCAGGATGAAAGCAAGCCCGTCGGCATCGTTGGTGCGATAGCTGCCGAGCTTGCTGTAGACCAGCCAGGGCAGCGTCATCAGACTGTCGGAGCCGAAGAGGGCGACAGCGCCGAGATCGCCGAGCGACAGCGCCATGGCGAAGGAGAGCGCCGTGAAGAAGGGCTTGCGCAGGCCGGGCCAGTCGACTAGCCGCAGCCGTGCCGCGCCCTGAAGCCCGAGACTGGCGGCGAGGCGTTCGGTGCGGCGGCGGTGAACGATATAGGCTGGTTCGATGACGCGGATGACGAAGGGGATTGCCATAAGGGCGTTTATGATGACGATCAGCAGGGCTGCGAAACGGGCGGGATCGCCGAGCGGCCGGAGCGCCAGGAACCATCCTGTCGCCAGCACGATCGGCGGCACCAGAAGAACCAGCGAGGAGGTGCCGCTAAGGGCGATCGCCAACCCGCGCAGGCCGGGCGCTTTCCGGCGCTCGGCTGATACGGTTGCGCGGGCGCGGACAATGGCGAAGGAGGTCAGGACTGCCAGAAGGCCGGCGGCAAGGGCGATGGCAAGGCTCGTTGCGGTCGCCTGCAGGAAGATCGTCTGGCTGACGAGCTTCAGAAGATCGGCCTTGAGACCAGTGATGACGACCGAGGCGAGCGGCAGGCCGATGAACAAAGCGGCGAGCAGCAGTAGTGCGCCGTCGATCCATCTCGCGGCAGGCAATGTCCCGTCGATCCGCCGTGTTGCGCGGCCGCTCGTCAGCCCGTGGTCGTCCGGTGCCGGCATCAGTGCCATCGCGCCGAGAATGGCGGCGGTGACGACGATTTGCAGCAGCGACAGCGTGACGGCGCGGCTGGGATCGAAATCGAAGCGCAGCGCCTGATAGATCGCCACCTCGATCGTGGTCGCGGCGGGGCCGCCGCCCAGCGTCAGCACCAGCGTGAAGCTGGTGGCGCAGAGCATGAAGATCAGGCCGGCGATACCGGGGATCAAGCCGCGCAGCACCGGCCATTCGATGAAGCGGAAGACGGAGGCGGGGCGCATGCCGAGCCCGCCGGCCACCAGCCAATATTCCGTCGGCACGCGCTCCAGTCCGGCCAACATCAGGCGGGCGGCCAGCGGCAAGTTGAAGAAGACATGCGCGAGCAGGATGCCTGTCAGCCCGTAAATACTGATCGGCTGCGACAGACCGAGGCCCGTCAGCGCCTGATTGAGAATGCCCTGACGTCCCCAGATGCCGAGCAGGCCGAGCGCACCGATCAGCACCGGCAGGCCCATGGGGATGGCCATCAGCCGGATCAGCCAGAGCCGGCCGGGGAAACGTGGCTGACGGGCTAAAGCGCGGGCAACTGGGATCGCAAGGAGGATGGAGAGCAGGGTGGAGAGCGTCGCCTGCAGCAGGGTGAAGCGCAGGACGCGGAGGATATAGGGGTCGGCAAGCGGATTGCCGTCGCCGGATCCGATGCCGGTGGCAAGCAGGGTGACGATGGCGACACCGATGAAGACGGTGATGCCGGCGAGGCTGAATGCCCCGCCGGCAATGGCATGTCGTCTCTCGGGTGCCGTCAGTATCATGTTGGCGTCAGTTGGTGCTGGTGGCGGCCAGCCATTCGTCGATCCAGGCCTTGCGGTTCTTCTCGACTTCGTCCGGGCTCATCAGGAAAGTCTTGGCGGGAACGACCAGCTTGCTGAAGGCATCCGGCAGCGGCTCCGAGGTTGCCGAGACCGGCATCATCCAGTTGTTGGTCGGGATGGTGTCCTGGAAGCCCGGCGAGACCATGAACTTCAGGAAATCGCGGGCAAGCTCCTTGTTCGGCGACGACTTGATCAGGCCGGCGACTTCGATCTGGATGTAATGACCTTCCGAGAAGGAGGCGGCCTGATAACGGTCGGTCTTTTCCTCAATCATGTGATAGGCCGGCGACGTTGTATAGGAGAGCACCATCGGCGCTTCGCCCTTGGTGAAGAGGCCATAAGCCTCCGACCAGCCAGGCGTCACCGTCAGGATACGGCCCTTGAGCTTCGTCCAGGCGTCGGCCGCCTTGTCGCCATAGACCGACTTGACCCAGAGCAGCAGGCCGAGGCCCGGCGTTGAAGTGCGCGGGTCTTCGATGACGATCTTCTGCGACGGATCGCCCTCGACCAGTTCCTTCAGGCTCTTCGGCGGGTTCTTGATCGTCTGGGTGTCGTAGATCACGGCGAAATGGCCGTAGTCATAGGGGACGAAAACGTCGTCCTTGAATTCGCCGGGAACCTTGAGGGCGGAGGTATCGACGCCGCTGGTATCGAACAGGCCGGTATCCTTGGCCTCGTCAACGAGGTTGGTGTCGAGGCCGAGAACGACGTCGGCCTTGGTGCCGGCACCTTCCAGCTTCAGCCGGGAGAGCAGCGCCACGCCGTCGGTGACGCTGACGTAATTGACCGTGCAGCCGCAGGTCTTCTCGAAGGCGGCCTTGATCTTGGCGCCCGGACCCCACTCGGCGGTGAAGCTTTCATAGGTGTAGATGGTGAGCGTCTTGTCGGCGGCCTCTGCGGCCTGTGCGGCAAGAAGCGTGGTGCCGGCGGCAAAGGCCAGGCCGGCAAAGAATGTCATCAGCGATCGGTTGGGCATGGCAGCGCCTCCTCTTGGTTTCGTCTTGAACGGGAAAAGGGCGCTATGATTTCGTCACGCGTCTAATCCCTCCGCCGGTGTTAGCCGGATCAGGTTCCGCGGGTTGGCCGGTGAAAGCCTCTCAGCCAGATATCCGAATGGATACAAGGCACCCCGTTAGAGCGTTGGCAGATTTAGCCCCGTGACGAAGGGATGACAAGGGGGATGATTCCCTTGTCGATTGCGAGGATGCGCGACTTACTCGGCGGCGTGGGCAGCGGCTTGGCTGTCGATCTTCTTGGTGGCGCTCGGAAGCTGGACATTTTTCAGCGTGAGCGCGGTCAGCAGGCCGACGAAGCAGATGGCGGCGGCGGTCATGAACAGCGGGCTGAAGGCACTGGCATAGGCGCTGGCAACCGCTTCGCGTGTCGCGTCCGGCAGGGCGGCCATCATCTTCGGCGTCAGCTCCTTGATGTTGGGAACACCGGGGATGGAGACACCGACATTGCCGAGCTTGGCGGCGATGATGGCGCCGTAGATGGAGATGGCGATAGAGGCGCCGCCCATGCGCGACAGCGTTACGGCGCCGGTGGCGGCTCCGACGTCACGGCTGGCGGCGGTGTTCTGGATGCCGATGACCGGTACCTGCTGGGCAAGACCGATGCCGATGCCATGCAGCAGCATCAAGGCGCCGATGAAGGCGATCGGCGTGCCGGCATGGACCTGTGCCAGCGTTGCGAAGGCGATGGTGCTGCAGGCGGCGCTGGCGATGGCAAAGGGCTTGTAGCGGCCCTTCGCCGAAATCAGCCGGCCGGCCGAAAGCGAGCCGCAGACGATACCGCCGGTCAACAGGATGAAGAGCAGACCGGCGACGGACGGCGACAGGCCCGTCGTCGTCTGCAAAAAGAGCGCGAAATAATTGACCATGCCGATCGCGACCGCGCCGCTGGTGATCGAGGTGATCAAGAGTAGGCCAAAGGTCGGGTTACGAAACAGCGTCAGTGGTACGATCGGCTCCGGCGCACGGCGCTCGACGAAGACCCAGGCGAGTGCTGAGAGCGCGCCGAAGGCGATGATGCCGAGGCATTGCGGTGACAGCAGCGACCCGAAGAGTTCCGTGCCGTCGGCGGCAAGGACGATGCTGGTGGTGGTGAGCGCCAGCAGTATCGCGCCGGCATAGTCGATCTTCGGCTTACGGGCCGGCTTGCGGTAGGGCAGCATGAAGGCGAGACCGGCAAGGACGATGAAGCCGATCGGTACGTTGACGAGGAAGATCGAGCGCCAGCCGAAGAGGTCGCTCATCGTGCCGCCGAGAACCGGGCCGATGGCGCCGGACGCCATCAGGACTAGGCTGGAATAGCTCTGGTAGCGGGCGCGCTCACGAGGCTCGAAAAGATCGGCGTTGACGGCGAAGATCGACACCAGGATGCCGCCGCCACCAAGACCCTGCAGCACGCGGGCGGCGATCAGCGTATCCATCGACACCGCGAGGCCGCAGACGGTCGAGCCGACGGTGAAGATCGCGATCGCGGTCATCATTACATATTTGCGGCCGAAGAGGTCGCCGAGCTTGCCATAGACCGGCATGACGGCGGACAGGGACAGCAGATAGGCAGAGCCGATCCAGCCGAAACGCTCCAGATGTCCGAATTCGCCGACGATCGTCGGCAGTGCCGTCGAGACGATCTGGTTGTCGAGCGTTGCCATGAACATGGCGGTCATCAGGAAGAGAAAGAGGATAAGCCGGCGGCGGTGATCCGCAACGAGCGGCGCGGGCGTAGTCTGCATGTCCATGGAACGAGAAATCCGAGCTTGCCTGGAGTGCCGCGCGTTCGACCGAACGGGCATGGGTCGCTCCAGTTCCTGAATCCGCAGCATCTTGCTTTCGGGTGGGCTATTCGAGGGCAACATGTTGCAAGGCAATATATGTGCTATTGGCATATAATTGTCAACGGCAGATGAATGCCGTTTGCATATTTTAATGTCTGCCCATCTTTGATATGCTGGCGGGATGACATCAGCAACGACCACACGAGAAATTGAAGCAACGCCGCTGCCTGAGGACGAAAATCTGCTGCGCATCGGCCAGGTGATGACGCGCATGCGCCTGATGACGGGTCGCCGTATGATCGGGCGGCTGGCGATCCAGAATGTTGCGCCGGGGCTGGAGCTTTCGCATCTCGACGTCATCGATGCCGTCAGGCGGGCGGAAGGGTCCGGTGAGGTCACCGTCGGGACGATCGCCGAGATCCTGCGCATCGACCCTTCGCGGGCAAGCCGCATCGTCGCCGAGATGGTGACGCGCGGCGTGCTGCGCCGCAAGGCATCACAGGCGGATGCACGGCGCATCGTCGTTGTGCTGACCACGCTCGGCCAAAGGCTGCTTGCCGAAATCCAGGCGCAGAAGTTCGCTCTCATCGAAAGCATCCTTGCGGATTGGTCGGCCGAGGATATCGCGGTCTTTTCGCACCTGTTCGACCGCTTCATCGGTGGCTACGAACATGCTTTTCAGACACGTCTCAAGGAAACCGCCGACTGAATGCCGGCTTGGCGCTGAAGAGCGCTCTTCCTAGGGACATGTCTTTGCGCTATGGGCTTGGCACATGAGCCAATCCACGACCTTTACCATCCTCCTCGGCGGCGAGTTGCGCCTGACGGACCGGCTGCGCGCTGAGACGGCCGGCAGCCGTTTCATCGCGGCGGATGGCGGCATGCGCCATGCCGTGGCGCTCAATGCGACGCCCGAGCTCTGGGTCGGCGATTTCGACTCGACACCGCCGGACCTGCGCGGCGCCTTTCCCGATGTGCCAAAGCAGCCCTATCCGGCGGCGAAGGCGGCGACGGACGGCGAGATCGCCATCACGGAGGCAATCGATCGCGGCGCCAAGCGGCTGATTCTTGCCGGCGCGATGGGCGGAGAACGGTCAGATCATGCGATCCAGCATCTGCTCTACGGCATCCAGCTTGCCGAAAAGGGCTTCGACGTGCTGTTGACCTCGGGCGACGAGGAGGCGGTGCCGCTGCTGCCGGGCGACATGGAGCTGGCGCTGCCCCCCGGCTCGCTGTTTTCCGTTCTCGGCTTCAGCGATCTGACGGGGCTGTTCATTCATAACGTCCGCTATCCCCTGCGCGATTTCAATCTGCCCTTCGGGGCGTCGCGCACCATTTCCAATGTTGCGGAAGGCGCTGTGCGCTTTTCGCTCGGCAGCGGCAGGGCGATCGTCCTTGCCCGCCCTTATGATCTTACCGGAGTCTGATCTTGGCCCCTCCTATTTTGAAACTCGACGATATCTTCCTGAGCTTCGGCGGCGCGCCACTTCTGGCTGGAGCCGGGTTGCAGGTGGAGCCGGGTGACAAGATCTGCCTGGTCGGCCGCAACGGCTCGGGCAAGTCGACGCTCCTGAAGATCGCCGCCGGCATAGTCGAGGCGCAGTCCGGCGAAGTGTTCCGTCATCCGTCGTCGACCGTGCGCTATCTCGAGCAGGCACCGGATTTCGGCGATTACAAGACGGTAGCCGCCTATGCCGAGGCCGGGCTCGGGCCGGGCGACGATCCCTATCGCGTCACCTATCTGCTGTCCCACCTTGGCCTCACGGGCGAGGAGGATCCGAAGACGCTCTCCGGCGGCGAAGCGCGCCGCGCGGCGCTTGCCCGCGTCATGGCGCCGGAACCGGATATTCTTCTGCTCGACGAGCCGACCAACCATTTGGACCTGCCGACCATCGAGTGGCTGGAAGGCGAGCTGCAGAAGACCCGCAGCGCCCTGGTGCTGATCTCGCACGACCGTCGGTTCCTCGAAAAAGTCTCCACCGCAACCGTCTGGCTCGATCGCGGCACCTCGCGGCGGCTGGACAGGGGCTTTGCCCATTTCGAAGCCTGGCGCGACCAGGTGCTGGAAGCCGAAGAGCTGGAGCAGCACAAGCTCGGCAAGGCGATCGAGCGCGAGGAGCATTGGCTGCGCTACGGCGTGACGGCGCGGCGCAAGCGCAACATGCGCCGCCTCGGCGAATTGCATGACATGCGATCACGCCATCGCGGCCACAGAGGCGCTCTGGGCTCTGTGCAGGCAGCTGCGGCCGATGCGCAGGAGAGCGGCAAGCTGGTGATCGAGGCCGACAAGATCACCAAGGCCTATGACGAGCGCGTCATCGTCGCGCCGTTCTCGATCCGTGTGCATCGTGGCGACTGTATCGGTCTCGTCGGCCCGAACGGCGCCGGCAAGACGACGTTGCTGAAGATGCTGACCGGCCAATTGAAGCCGGACAGCGGCAAGGTGAAGCTCGGTACCAATTTGGAGATCGCCACCCTCGACCAGAAGCGCGAGGAGCTCAATCCGGAGGATACCCTCGCCAACTACCTAACCGATGGGCGCGGTGAAAACCTGCTGGTCAATGGCGAGCAGCGGCATGTCACCGGCTATATGAAGGAATTCCTGTTCCAGCCGGAACAGGCCCGTACGCCGATCAAGAATCTCTCCGGCGGCGAGCGCGCCCGGCTGATGCTGGCGCGCATCCTGTCGCGGCCGACCAATCTTCTGATCCTCGACGAACCGACCAACGACCTCGACATCGAGACGCTGGACCTGCTGCAGGAGATCGTCGCTGGCTTCAACGGTACCGTTATCCTCGTCAGCCACGACCGCGATTTCCTCGACCGTACCGTGACCTCGACCATCGCGCCCGCCAATCCGGATGATCCGGACGGCCGCTGGATCGAATATGCCGGCGGCTATTCCGACATGCTCGCTCAGCGCAAGGGCGCGCTTGAGGAGCGCAAGCGGGCTGAAAAGGCCGCCGAGAAGCCGAAGGCGGCCGGGACATCAGCGTCTGCCTCTGATGCTTCGAAGGGCAAGGGAAAGCTCTCTTTCAAACAGAAATTCGCCCTGGAAAACCTGCCGAAGGAAATGGCCAAGGCCGAGGCGGAGATCGCCGCCCGCGAAAAGAAGATGGCCGACCCCAACCTCTTTACCAAGGATCCAACGAGCTTCAATCGCCTGGCGGCCGAAATGGAAAAGCTGCGCGACAGCCTCACGAAGATGGAAGAGGAATGGCTGGAGCTGGAAATGCTGCGCGAAGAGCTGGAAGGCTGAGGAGCCACTGACGTCTCACCCATCCCGCTGTTTCAGCTCCTGGGTGTTCACCTATATTAGAAAAAACAAATGGTTGCGCATGGCCGCAACACGCTAATCTCTGTTGTCGAATTCGATAAACCGTTTATACATTATGCTGAAATACCAGCCTTCGGGTTGGGTGATACGCGGGTCGGCACGACCTGCGATGCAGTGGGGAATCCGAAGGACTTGATTGGATTTCGCCGTCAGTGGCGACAGGTCCTTCGCGGAAGATTGCAGGCAGACATGACGAATGCTTGACGCGGCTTCCGGCCGTGGGTGGCTTGTTGTTCTAGGGGGGCATTCATGCCGAAGACGCTGGCGCATATCGCTATATTCAGCTTCACAATTGCTATTCTTGCTGGGTCTCATTTCACCGGGTCTCAGGCGCTGGCGCAGAGCGCCCCGCCCGCCGCACCGGTCACTGTTGCCAAGCCCGTGGTCCGCGACGTCATCGATAGCGATGAGTTCATCGGGCGCTTCCAGGCGGTCGATGAGGTCTCCGTCCGCTCGCGTGTCGGCGGCTATCTCCAGGAAGTGCATTTCGAGGACGGCACGATGGTCAAGCAGGGAGACCTGCTCTTCGTCATCGACCAGCGGCCGTTTGTCACCGCGCTCAACGAGGCGACGGCATCGCTGGAGGTGGCGAATTCGTCGCTGACGCTCGCCGATGCGCAGTTCAAGCGCGCGCAATCGCTGTCGACGACCGGCAGCCAGTCGGCCTCGACGCTGGATGACCGCCGCCGTGATCTTATCTCGGCGCAAGCCAATGTCCGCGGCGCGCAGGCGTCTGTCGATCGCGCCAATCTCGACATGGATTTCACCAAGATCACTGCGCCGCTCGGCGGCCGCATCGACCGGCGGCTGATTTCGGTCGGCAATCTCGTTCAGGCCGACCAGACGGTGCTGACGACCATCGTCTCGCTCGACCCGATCGATTTCTATTTCGACGTCGATGAACGCCGGCTGCTGTCCTATGCCGACGAGGCGCGCAAGCATGGCAGCGCCCTGCAGCAGGGTGGCGGCGGCCTCGATGTCACCGTGACGATTGCCGATGCCGCGCAGAAGGCGTTCAAGGGCAAGCTCGATTTCGCGGAAAACCGGGTGGACAATCAAACCGGCACGATACGCGTGCGCGCTCGCTTCCCCAATCCGGCTCTCGTGTTGCAGCCGGGCCTTTTCGGCCGCGTTCAGGTCGAGGGCTCCAACAGCTACAAGGCGATCCTCGTTCCCGATGAAGCCATCGGTTCCGACCAGAACCAGCGTGTCGTCTATACCGTCAGCACGGATGGCAACGTGACGCCGAAGGCCGTCCGGCTCGGACCGAAGCTTTATGGCTACCGCGTCATCCGCGAGGGCATGACCGGCGACGAGACCATCGTCGTCAACGGGCTGATGCGTATCCGGCCCGGCGTCAAGGTCGCGCCACAATTGATCGAGCTGCCGCAGGAGGCATCGAATCCTGACGCGCCAGCCCAGGCGGACCAGGGGACGGACCAATGAGGTTTTCCCATTTCTTCGTCGACCGACCGATTTTCGCGTCGGTCCTGTCCATCGTGTTGCTGATCGTCGGCGGCATCGCCTATTTCCAGCTTCCGGTCGCGCAATATCCCGAGGTTGCGCCACCGACCATCGTCATTCGAACATCCTATCCTGGCGCCGATTCCCAGACCATCGCCGATACGGTGGCGACGCCGATCGAGCAGGAGGTCAACGGCGTCGAGGACATGCTCTACATGTCTTCCTATTCGAGCGCTGATGGCTCTATGTCGCTGACTATCACCTTCAAGCTCGGCACCGATCTCGACAAGGCGCAGGTTCTGGTCCAGAACCGCGTCGCCATCGCCGAGCCGCGTCTGCCGGAAGAAGTCCGCCGCATCGGCATCACCACGGTCAAAAGCTCGCCCGACCTGATGATGGTCGTGCATCTACTGTCGCCGAGCAACCGCTACGACCAGCTCTACATCTCCAACTATGCCCGCTCGCGCATCCGCGACCTTCTTGTCCGCCTCGACGGTGTCGGTGACGTACAGCTCTTCGGCGAGCGGCAATATTCGCTGCGTATCTGGCTCGACCCGGAAAAGCTCGCTTCCTACGGCATGACCGCCGGCGATATCGTGCAGGCCTTGCGGGACCAGAACGTGCAGGTGTCTGGCGGCTCGATCGGCGGGCCGCCGGTCTCGGGCACCAACGCCTTTCAATATACGGTGACGACACAGGGGCGCTTTTCCGATGCGCGGCAATTCCGCTACGTCATCGTCAAGGCGACGGATAGCGGCCGGCTCGTGCAGCTACAGGACGTGGCGCGCATCGAGCTCGGTGCGCAGGATTACGTCACCAACAGCTATCTGAACGGCAGTCCGGCCGTTGCACTCGGCGTCTTCGCCCGGCCCGGCACCAATGCTCTCGATGCCGCCGCCGACATCGAAAAGACGATGAAGAACCTGGCGCAGGATTTTCCGCAGGGTCTCGAATACCGCATCATCTACAATCCGACCGAATTCATCGCGGAATCGATCAACGAGGTCTACAAGACGATCTTCGAAGCCGCCGTGCTCGTTGCCATCGTCGTGCTGGTCTTCCTGCAATCCTGGCGCACGGCGATCATACCGATCATTGCCATTCCGGTGTCGTTGATCGGCACCTTCGCCTTCTTGCTCGCCTTCGGCTTCTCACTGAACATGCTGACGCTGTTCGGCCTGGTGCTTGCCATCGGTATCGTCGTCGACGACGCGATCGTGGTGGTCGAGAATGTCGAGCGCAACCTGGCGCTCGGAATGACGCCGAAGGAGGCGTCGCATGTGACGATGAACGAGGTCGGCACCGCGGTGCTGGCGATTTCGCTGGTGCTGATCGCCGTCTTCCTGCCGACGGCCTTCATCCCTGGCATAACGGGGCAGTTCTACCGGCAGTTCGCGGTGACCATCTCCATTGCGACGGCGATTTCCTGCCTGAATTCGCTGACACTGTCGCCGGCGATCGCCGCCATCGTGCTGCGTCCGCACGATCACAAGAAATCCAACAATATCGTCTCGCGCTTCGGCCACGCTTTGGGTGACGGGTTCAATCGAGGCTTCGAGGCGATGAGCCGGGGCTATTCCTGGGTCATCCGCCATCTCGTTACCACCTGGGTCGCGCTTGGCTGTGCCCTTCTCGTCTTCGTCGGGCTGCTCGGCGCGACGTGGTATATGGGCAGGATCGTGCCCCAAGGCTTCGTGCCCACCATGGACCAGGGCTATGCCATCGTCGTCGTGCAATTGCCTGACGGCGCGTCGCTGGCGCGCACCAACGCGGTCATCCAGAAGGCAACCGCGATCATCAACAAGACGCCCGGCGTGGAAAACGCCGTCGCCTTTGCCGGCTTCAACGGCGCGACCTTCACCAACGCCTCCAACTCGGGCGTCATCTTCACGCCGTTCAAACCCTTCGAGGAGCGCTTGAAGAGCGGAGAGACGGCCAGCAAGATCATCGGCCAGCTCTTCGGCAATCTGCAGGGCATTCAGGAGGCCTTCATCATCGCCATTCCGCCGCCCTCCATCCGCGGCGTCGGCAATTCGGGCGGCTTCAAGATGCAGATCATGGACCGGGAAAATCCCGATATGCGCCGGATCCTGCCGCTTGCCTACCAGCTCATGGGAGCGGCCGCGCAGAACAAGGGGGTCAGTGGCGTCTTCACCACCTTCTCGGCCAGTAGTCCGCAATATTTCCTGGCGGTCGACCGCGACAAGGCGCGGGCGCTGAATGTGCCGATCCCGAATATCTTCGAGACGCTGTCGATCAACCTCGGCACATCCTATGTCAACGACTTCAACGCTTTTGGCCGCGTCTACCAGGTGCGGGCACAGGCCGACCAGCAATATCGCATGGACCGCGAGGATATTCTGGCGCTGAAGGTTCGCTCCGCCACCGGCGCTCTGGTGCCTCTTGGAACCCTTGTTGATATCAGGGACACGACGGGGCCGACGCTCGTGCAGCGCTACAACATGTATGTCTCGGTTCCCCTCCAGGGCAATCCCGGACCGGGGGTTTCGACGGGCAGCGCGCTCGACACCATGGAAGGACTGGCGAAGAACCTCTTGCCGACGGGCACGACCTTCGAATGGACAGAGCTTGCCTATCAGGAAAGAAATACCGGCAATACGGCGGTCTACATCTTCGCCCTGTCGGTCATCTTCGTCTTCCTGGCGCTTGCGGCCCAGTATGAAAGCTGGACCCTGCCGCTCGCCATCATCCTGATCGTGCCGCTGGCGGTGCTGGCCGCGTTGATCGGGGTGCATTTAAGGGGCATGGACAACAATATCCTGACGCAGATCGGCCTGATCGTACTGATCGGGCTTGCGGCCAAGAACGCGATCCTGATCGTGGAATTTGCGCGTCAGGCACAATTGGAGGGCAAGAGCGCCGTCGAGGCGGCGATCGAGGCTAGCCATCTGCGCCTGCGGCCGATCCTGATGACAGCCTTCGCCTTCATCTTCGGCGTCGTGCCGCTGATGATCGCCACCGGCCCCGGCGCCGAAATGCGCCAATCGCTTGGGACGGCGGTCTTCTCCGGCATGCTTGGCGTGACGCTGTTCGGCCTGTTCCTGACCCCGGTCTTCTATGTCGTGTTGCGCAGGCGGCGCAAGCAGCCGGAGGCTCCGGCGGCGGAGACCGTGGTCCCGGATGCTGCCGTGCACTGATGCCGATCAAAGATGAGGATTGCGCGGCCGGTATTTCTTCACCAGCCGCTGGTTGGTTTCCTTGGCGCCCGGCATGTTGGCGCTGAGATAGACGGGCGGGTCGCCGTCCTTGGAGAGTTCGGCGGCGACTTCGGCGAAGATGGCGTTGAGTAGGGAGGCGCCGATCGCGGTCGATGCCGGCCCCACCTTCAGCTCGCTCCCCGGCAGATCGATGATGGCGTCGCCCGGCGGCAGACCGTTGTCGAGCACGATGTCGGCGATATCGGCGAGCCTGCGACGACCATTGGCGATGGCGGCGGAATAGGCAAGCGAGGTGATGGCGATGACGGTCGTGCCGAGTTCACGGCCGTAATCGGCGGCCTCGACCGGGGCGGCGTTGACGCCGGAATTGGAGGCGATGATCAGCACATCGCCCGGCTGCATCCCATAGCGTTCGAAAATCGGCCGGATCAGGCCCTCCGTGCGCTCGTAGACCGAGCTGATAACGGCGCCCTCGTGCAGCATGGCGGAGCCGACCAGCACCGGGATGGTAAAGGCCAGACCGCCTGCGCGATAATGCACTTCTTCGGCCAGCATATGCGAATGGCCGGTGCCGAAGACATAGACGCGCCGGTCGGCGCGCGCCGCCGCACTGATGACGCTAGCCGCTTTCGCCATTGGCTCGGCAAGCGCCTCGCGCAGGGTTTCCAGCCGGCCGATCAAGGCGGAGAAATAGCTGTCCGTGACTGCGGTCATGCCGAGTTCCTCATTTGTGGTCTCAGGCCGATGGCTGGCCCGAGATCCAGGTCTTGGTCACTTCGATGCCGTCGGTGATGTGGACGATATCGGCGCGGGCACCGGGTGTCAGATATCCGCGATCGGCAAGCCTCAGGAAGCGGGCGGGATAGGACGTCGCCATCCGTAGCGCCTCCGCCAGCGGCAATTCGAGGATGTTGATGCCGTAACGGATGGTCGAGGCCATATCGACGTCGGAGCCGGCGAGCGTGCCGTCATCCAAAGTCAGCTTCGAGCAGTAGCCGCCCCTGACGCGATAGACGGTGCGGCCGTTCAGCGTGAAACTGTCGAGGGCTGTGCCGACCAGCGACATGGCGTCGGTGACGAAGAACAGCCGACCTTCACCGCGTTTTGCACGCAAGGCAATTCTCAGTGCGCGCGGATCGACATGATGGCCGTCGGCAATGATGCCGCACCAGGGGACCGGATGGTCGATTGCGGCACCCACGAGGCCGGGCGCGCGATGGCCCATCTGGCTCATGGCGTTGAAGAGATGGGTGACGCCTCGCGCACCGGCGTCGAAACGGGCATCCGCCGCATCCGCCGTGCAGTCGCTGTGGCCGATGCTGACGATGACGCCGCCTTCGCTCAGCGCCTGCACCTGACGTGCGGTCACCTGTTCCGCGGCCATGGTGATCAGCAGCGTGCCGATCGCCTCGCGGGCGCGGATGAAGGTCTTGACATCGCTGTCCTCGACGGGGCGCATCAGTTCGGCCAGATGCGCGCCCTTGCGGGCCGGCGCCAGATGCGGGCCTTCGAGATGCAGGCCGGCGACGCCGCGATTGGCCTTGACGGCTTCGATCGCGGCTTCAATCGCCGCCGTGGTGGCGGCAGCGACATCGGTGATCAGCGTCGGCAGCAACGCCGTGGTGCCAAAGGGGCGATGCCCCTCGGCGATCAAGTACATGGATTCGGGCGACGGGTCGTCGTTCAGCATGCGGCCGCCGCCGCCGTTCACCTGCGCGTCGATGAAGCCGGGAGACAGCACGCCGCCGGCAAGGCGGACCACCTCGGCATTGTCGGGGACATCATTGGCGGCGGTGATCGCCTGCACCCGGCCATTGCCGGTCACGAGCGCGCTATCCTCGTGAAACCGGTCGCCGTCGAAGATGCGCGCGCCGGTAAAGACCTGATAGTCCATCACATGGTCTCCGTGACCTTGAGAAGATTAGCCGGCTTATCCGGGTCGAAACCCTTGCGCCGCGTCACTGCTTCAATGAGACGATAATAGCAGAGCAGTGACACCAGCGGGTCGAGCAGGCCGTTGCCGGTGGTGGGCATGCGCAGGTTGATGCCGGGGAGGGCCGCGGTGGAGAAGGAGACGGCGGTGGCGCCGAGCTGCTGCAGGCGCTCCAATGCCTGGGCATTGTTGGCGAAGGCCGCATCATCGGGCGAGAAGGCGACGATCGGAAAGCCAGGCTGCACCAGCCGCATCGGTCCATGCATCAGTTCTGCAAGCGAGAAGGCTTCGGCATGCAGGCCGGCGGTTTCCTTGGCCTTGAGCGCTGCTTCCAGCGCAATGGCGAAGGCCGGGCCGCGGCCGCCAGTATAGAGCGAGGTGGCGTTGAAGAGCACATCCTCGGCCGCCTTGCCGTCGATACCCTGTGTCGCAGCCAATGCTTCCGGCAGTTTGGCGAGACCGGTGGCGAGCGCCTGGTCGCCCGAAATCGCTGCCGTGACGCCGGTCAGCGCTGCAACGGCGGCGATAAAGGATTTGGTGGCGGCGACGCTCTTTTCCGGGCCGGCATTTAGCCCGAGCACGATATCGGCTTCCTTGGCGAGCGGGCTGTCGGTGACGTTGACGACGGCGATGGTCGTGGCGCCGCCGAGCTTGGCGGCGGCCTGCAACGCGATGATATCGGGGCTGCCGCCGGATTGCGACACGGTGAAGTGGATGCCGCCCTTCAGGTGCAGGGGTGTGCCATAGACCGAGGCGATCGACGGGCCGATCGAGGCGACGGGCACGCCGCAGGAGATTTCGAAGAGATATTTGAAGAAGGTGGCGGCATGGTCGGAAGAGCCGCGCGCCGCCGTGGTGATCAGGGACGGGCGGGTCGAGGAGACGAGCTTTGCGATTTCGGCAAAGACGGGCTTTTCCTTCTCAAGCAGGGTTGCGACCACGTCCGGCGACTGGCCGGCCTCGGTCAGCATCAAGGATTGGGTGTCGCTCATAGGTCTTCTCCGATTCTCAATTCAGCAACGAAATCGTAGGCATCGCCACGATAGTGCGAGCGGGTGTATTCAACGACGCGCTGGTCTTCCAAGCGCGAAATACGTTCGATCAAAAGCGCGGGCGCGCCGGATTTCACATTCAGGATCGACGCGGAGGACGGATCGAGCGTCACCGCCGTCAGTCGCTGTAACGCGCGGACCGGCTTGAAGCCGTTCCCCGCCAGCGCATCATAGAGCGAACCGTCGGAAACGGCATCCTCGCCCAGAAATTTGATCGGAACGACAGCGCGCTCGATGGCAAGCGGCTGGCCGTCTGCCAGGCGCAACCGGTCGAGCCTTAGCACCGGCTCATCGAGGCGAAGGCCGAGCAGGAAGGATTCTTCCGGGGCGGGCGCGCTGACGGTGCGCGACAGGATCCTTGCGGCCGGCTCGCGGCCGCGCGAGCGCATATCGGCGGAAAAGGAGGAGAGGCGCCAGAGCGATTGCTCGATGCGCTCGACATGCTGCGACACGAAGGTGCCGCTGCCGTGGCGCGATTCGATGGCGCCGGAGGCAAGCAGGTCGCGATAGGCGGTGCGGACCGTAACGCGGCCGACCTGGAGCGCTTCAGCAAGATCTCGTTCGCCCGGCAGCGCCGCTCCAGCTTTCAGCAGACCTTCCTGAATGAGGCCCGCAAGCGCTTGCGCCAGGCGCTTGTACAGCGGCCCGGTCCCCGCCTCGTCGCGCAGGCCACGGCTGTTCAGCTCAGCGATTAAACTGGTTCTATCCATGGAGATTACATAGAACCTATTTAGAACCAGTCTGCAAGATGATTCTGACGTGCTGGCTGAAAATGAATCGGCCGGACGCGAGGTGCGCCCGGCCAATGCCAAGGGGAATGAAGTGCTGTCAGCTCAGTTTTTCGTGAAGATATAATCGGTTTCCTGCCGCAGCACTTCGCCGGGGCGAAGCACGGCATTCGGGAAGCCTTCATGGTTGATGGCGTCGGGCCAGACCTGGGTTTCGAGGCAGAAGCCAGCGAAGGGGCCGATCTTCTGACCGTCATGGCCGGGAACGGGAACATCGAGCTTGAAGCCTGCATAGAACTGCACGCCGGGCTCGGTGGTACGCACTTCCAGCGAGACGCCGGAATTGACGCTGCGCGCCAGCACCACGGAGCGCTTGGCGGTGCGTTCCGGCGACAGGCAGAAATTATGGTCGTAGAGCGCCTGTTCGGCGCCGTCAAAGCGCTTCATCGACGCCATTTCGCGGAAGTCGAAGACGGTGCCTTCGACCGAGCGCACTTCGCCCGTCGGCACCTGCTTTTCGTCCGTCGGGGTATAGTGATCGGCGGCGATCATGATGTCGTGGCCGAGCGCGTCGTCGCGGCCGTCGAGGTTGAAATAGGCGTGCTGGCAGACATTGGCGAGTGTCGGTTGGTCGCTGGTCGATTCATAGGTAACGGACAATTCGCCATTGCCATGCACCCGATAGGTCGCCTGGATCGTGCAATTGCCGGGATAGCCGGCGCGGCCGTCGGGATCGACGATCTTCAGCACGACGCGATCGACCGCATGCTCGACGATCGTCCAGTTGCGCTTGGCGATATTGTCCTTGCCGCCGTGCAGGTGGGTGACGCCCTTCTCGTTGAGCTCGAGCTGGTAGTCCTTGCCATCAAGCGTGAAGCGGCCGGCGCCGATGCGGTTGGCGCAGCGGCCGGGCGTGGCGCCGAAATAGGACGAATGGGCCGGATAATCGGCGAAATTGTCGAAGCCGAGCAGCAAGGCCGGGCCGTGGCCGTCGAGCCGCAGGTCCTGAATGACGGCGCCCCAGCTGATGATATACGCCGTAAGCCCACCGCCGACGATCTTGGCGCGATAGACTGTTTCACCGGTTGGCGTCGTTCCGAAAACTTCCCGTTGCAAACTGTTTTCCGTCATATCAGCTCATCCATTCCTATCAGAAATTCGAGGTCAGACCCTGCCCCCATTCGCGCCGATCCGCAACCAGTTCGAATGCGAAATTTAGGTGTGATGGAATGCCTATCAAGGCTTGCTTCGGCTTTGTTTCATTGGCTTCAGATTTGCCAGACTGCGCTGGAAATTTGCAAGGCGTATGACAGGTGAGTGCATTGGTTCCTGTTTGGGCTTATGCAGTCATCCATTGAATGCCTTTACCTGCCAGTTCCTTAGCGAGCCGGTGTCAGAAGCCTGGTGAACTGGGGGATGACGATTGTGGTGAACAGTTCGGGATCGCTGAACGCTCTTGCAGAGAGCATTGCCCCATGAACTGAAGCCATCAGCATCTGGGCCTCCTCTTCCGGCTGCTTGTCCAAACGGAATAGGCCCTGCTCTGCTCCAGTCGCAAGCACCGACTTAAGCCATCTCGCGAGACTATGGAAATGGGCGCGGACGCGCGACGCGACCTCCTCCGGCAGCATCTGCATCTCGCCAGCGAGCATGGCACAGATGCAGAAGGGCAGCGAGGTATCGCGAATGCATGTTTGCCAGAAATTCAGGTAGGCCCGCAGTTGTTCGGCAGGGCTTAAGAATTGCTCACGAAGAGAATTTAAACCTGTTTCAGCCTGCTGCCTGTAGCGATCCACCAGCACGGCGACCAACTCGGCCTTTGTCGGAAAGTGATGATGGATACTCGCCTTCCTGATGCCGATTGCAGCTGAGATGTCGGCATAGCTGAACCCGTTGTAGCCTCCCGCAACGATGAGAGACTGCGCGGTGTCGAGAATTTTTTCCGAAGTCGAAGTCATTGATTTCATGTCGCTGCCTACCTTCTGGTAGGTCGTTTGTCAAGATCGATGCGGCGCTTCCGCTGCTCACAAAGAGGTGTTCGAGTGTCGAGTTGACACAAAAATTATGCCTCCCTACTAGTAGGTAGATTGCAACATGGAGTCTACCGATGCAGAACCAATCTTCGACCCAGCCCAGCTGGCTGCGATCCTATTATTTCGTGCGCGCCATATTTTCTATCGCCTGGATTGCCGCCGCCATTCTCTTCAGCGGGCAATCTCATCTCACCGCCTTTCTGCTTGTGATCTATCCGGCGTGGGACGCCCTCGCCAATCTGGTCGATGCCCGGGTCAATGGCGGCCTGAAAGCCAACTCGTCCCAGGCCTTGAATGTCGTGGTCAGCACGATAACCGCGCTCGCCGTGATCGTGGCAGTCAGCAACAGCACCTATGCCGTTCTGGCCGTATTTGGGGTTTGGGCAATCCTCTCCGGCCTCCTGCAACTGTACACGGCGGTAAGGCGTTGGCGTCACTATGGCGCGCAATGGGTGATGATCCTGAGTGGTGTCCAGTCGGCGCTTGCCGGTGGCTTCATGATCAGTCGATCCCTTGGCACCGCAGCGCCGACGATTCTGGACATCACTCCTTATGTCGGGTTCGGCGCCTTCTACTTCCTGCTTTCGGCAATCTGGCTTGCCGTCGCGGCCTATCGCAACGCAAACGCATAGGCGTGGTCCATTCTCGTCGATCAAGCTCTGTGCCTGACCATCACCAAACTAGGCGCTGATCGAGATCACCGCGACAATTCCCTCGTCGCCTTTTCCAGGCCGCCGAGGGTCAGCGGATACATCCGGTCGGCCAACAGGCGGCGGATGATCGAGATTGAGGTGGTGTGGCTCCAATAATCCTCGGGCACGGGATTGAGCCAGACGCATTTGCGGAAATGGCCGGTCATGCGGTTGAGCCAGACCTCGCCGGCTTCCTTGTTCCAGTGTTCGACCGAGCCGCCGGTGTGAGTGACTTCGTAGGGACTCATGGAGGCGTCGCCGACGAAGACGATGCGGTAGTCGGAGCCGAAGGTGCGGATCAGGTCTGATGTCGCGGTGATGTCGATGCGACGGCGGCGATTGTCCTTCCACACGCCTTCATAGAGGCAATTGTGGAAGTAGAAATATTCCATGTGCCGGAATTCGGCGCAGGCGGCGGAGAAGAGTTCCTCGACCACGCGAATATGATCGTCCATCGAGCCGCCAATATCGAAGAACATCAGCAGCTTGACCGCGTTGCGCCGCTCCGGCCGTGTCTGCACGTCGAGATAGCCGTGTTCGGCGGTGGAGCGGATCGTGCCGGACAGGTCGAGTTCGTCGGCGGCACCTTCGCGCACCCAGCGACGCAGCCGCTTCAGCGCCAGCTTGATGTTGCGGGTGCCGAGCTCGACGCCGTCGTCAAGATTTTGAAACTCGCGCCGGTCCCAGACCTTCACCGTCTTGCGGTGATTGGAGGTTTCCTGGCCGATGCGGACGCCCTCGGGATTGTAGCCATGCGCGCCGAAAGGCGAGGTGCCCGCGGTGCCGATCCATTTCGAGCCGCCCTGATGCCGGCCTTTCTGTTCGTCGAGGCGCTGGCGCAGCGTTTCCATCAGTTTCTCGAAGCCGCCGAGCGCCTCGACGAGCTTCTTTTCTTCTTCCGTCAGATGTTTCTCAGTGAGTTTGCGCAGCCATTCCTCGGGAATGGTGGCCGCCTCGACCGTCTCCGGGCCGCCGCCAATCGCCTCGACGCCGCGGAAGTAATCGGCAAAGACCTGATCGAAACGGTCGATGAAGCGCTCGTCCTTGATCAGCGTCGCGCGGGCCAGATAGTAGAAGGCTTCGACATCATAATCGGCGATCCCCTCTTCCATTCCCTCCAGAAGCGACAGGAATTCCCGGAGGGTCACCGGAACCTTCGCTTCCTTCAGTTTCAGGAAGAAGGGAATGAACAAGGGTCAGAGCCTCTCTTCGCCGATATCCTCCAGATCATAGGGCGTGGTCTGGTAGAGTTCGTTGATCCAGTTGCCGAAGAACAGATGGGCATGGCTGCGCCAGCGGTTCTGCGGCGGGATTTCCGGGTCGTTATGCGGGAAATAATTATGCGGCATCTTGATCGGCACGCCGGCATGCACGTCCCGGAAATATTCGTCCGCCAGCGAGGTGGAATCATACTCCACATGATTGAACATGTAGAGCCGGTTGCAGGCCTGCTCGTGCACCAGACAGACGCCCATCTCGCTCGACTCCATCAGAATCTCGAGGTTCGGCACCTTCTCGATGTCGGCGCGACGCACTTCCGTCCAGCGCGACACCGGCACGGCGAAGTCGTCGGAGAAACCATTGAGATAGACGGAGGACGGCTTCAGGTTCTGGTGGCGATAGACGCCGAAGGCTTTCTCCTTCAGTGTATATTTGGGTACGCCATGAAAGTGGTAGATCGCCGCCATGGCGCCCCAGCAGACGTTCAGCGTCGAATGCACGTTGGTCATGGTCCAATCGAGGATCTGCTTCATCTCGTCCCAATAGGTAACGTCTTCATACTCCAGCAGCTCGATCGGCGCGCCGGTGATGATGAAGCCGTCGAACTTGCGGTGCTTCACCTCTTCCCAGGTCTGGTAGAAGGAGAGCAGATGCTCTTCGGAGGTATTCTTGGCCTTGTGGCCGCCGACGCGCACCAGCGAGAACTCGACCTGTAGCGGCGAGGCGCCGACCAGGCGCGCCATCTGCACCTCGGTCTTGATCTTATTCGGCATGAGATTGAGAAGCCCGATCTGAAGGGGACGGATATCCTGACGGATCGCCATCGTCTCAGTCATCACCCGCACACCCTCGTTTTGAAGGGCTTCGAACGCGGGAAGCGTATCGGGAATCTTGATGGGCATCGTTATCACTCGACCAAAAAACAAAAAACCGGCCGCGATCATGAATCGCTACCGGTCCGCACGCGGCCCTTTAGCGACTTATTTAACGTGGCTGCAAGCCGGCCGGCCAAATCACCACAAGGGAAATTCAATAAACCCGCGGCCTCTATCGGTCAATGGGGGAGCTCTTGAGGGAAAAGGTCGATATCATGCCTCATACCGCCGACCTCTACAGATGTTCTAGGAAGTGCTGCATGCCATAGCCGAGACGCTGCCTCGCTATGGGGATCGGCAGCCAGAAGAAGCGGAAGCGGATCGGGTCGCTGCCGTCGAACGGCGTCATTTCGAGATGGAGCCAGGTATCGGGTACCGCTTCGGGCAGGGTACAGCGGAAATAGTGTCTCTGATGATGGTATTCGCGCCCGTCCTTCTCGAAGCGGTAGTCCTGAATGCCGAGCGGATGAAGATCAACTGCCGCAAGACCGGTCTCTTCCTCGAATTCACGCGCTGCGGCGGTCGCTAGATCTTCGCCCGGCTCAACGGTACCGCCGGGAACCTGCAGCTTGACGGTGGGAAAGTCCGGCTCGTCGAAGACCAGCAGATGCCGGCCGCGCAGCGCATGGATCAGGACTTTAATGGCATCCGGCTGCGTCATTTCCCTTGACCCCGCGCCATGAAGGCGAGGCGTTCGAAGAGGTGGACATCCTGCTCGTTCTTCAACAGCGCGCCGTGCAGCTTCGGCAGGACCGTTTTGGCGTCACTGCGCAAGGTCACTGGGTCGATATCATCGGCGACGAGGAGGCGGATCCAGTCGAGGGCTTCGGAGGTAGACGGCTTCTTCTTCAGGCCCGGCACATCGCGGATCTCGAAGAATTGGGTAAGCGCCGCCCGCACCAAAGCCTGCTTGATGCCGGGATAGTGCACCTCGACGATGCGAGTCAGCGTCTCGACATCGGGAAAGCGGATATAATGGAAGAAGCAGCGGCGCAGGAAGGCGTCCGGCAGCTCTTTTTCGTTGTTCGAGGTGATGATGACGATCGGCCGGATGGCGGCGCGGATGGTTTCGCCGGTCTCGTAGACATGGAACTCCATGCGGTCGAGTTCCTGCAGCAGATCGTTCGGGAATTCGATGTCGGCCTTGTCGATCTCGTCGATCAGCAGCACGCATTTCTTCTGCGCGGTAAAAGCCTGCCAGAGCTTGCCCTGCCGAATGTAATTGCGGACGTCATGGACGCGCTCGTCGCCCAACTGGCTGTCGCGCAGGCGCGAGACGGCATCATATTCGTAGAGGCCCTGCTGCGCCTTGGTGGTCGATTTGATGTTCCATTCGATCAGGTCGAGGCCGAGGGCGGTTGCCACCTGACGGGCCAGTTCCGTCTTGCCGGTGCCCGGCTCACCCTTGACCAGAAGCGGCCGTTCCAGCCGGATGGCGGCATTGACGGCAACCATCAAATCCTTGTCGGCGATGTAGTCCGCAGTTCCCTGAAATTGCATCGGAAGGCTTTCATCAATATTTGAGGTGCAAGCTAGCTTCTGGCCTTACTCGGTTCAAGGCATGAGACGGTGTATATATTGAACGTGATCGCCCTGATGAGCTGCATGGATGGACATGTGGGCAGGTGATGGTTAACTGACGATACGTGCGTCGCAGGGAAGTGTTGATGGCAGTTGAAACGCAAGCCGCGCCGAATATTCAGGGGAACGACCGAGTCGGATACGATTTCAGCGTTCTCTATCGGCTGAGGATGATGTTTTCCGCCTTTTGGGGTTCGGCGGTCCGCATCAGGATCATTTCGCTCACGGTCGCGCTGTTCGTGATCATTCTGGTCACGGCCTATGTTCAGGTCCTGCTCAACAGCTGGAATGCGCCCTTCTATGATTCGCTGGCGCGGCGCGATACCGGCGCCTTCTTCCATCAGCTCGGCGTTTTCGGCATGATTGCCGGCTCGCTTCTTGTCCTCAATGTCATCCAGGCCTGGTTCAACCAGATGACCGCGCTCTATATGCGCGAGGGTCTGGCGCGTGATCTCGTCGATCAATGGCTGAAGGCCAAGCGCGCGCTTCGGCTTGCCTCTTCTGGCCTGATCGGCGTCAATCCGGACCAGCGGCTGCACGAGGATGCGCGCAATCTCGCAGAGAGCACCACGGGCCTGGCGATCGGCCTGGTGCAGGCGACCATCCTGCTCCTGAGCTTCATCGGCGTGCTCTGGGAATTGTCCAGCGGCATGGTCTTCCATTACAACGACATGAGCTTTTCGATCCCCGGCTACATGGTCTGGGCGGCGATTATCTATGCCGGTTCGGCGTCGTTTCTCAGCCAGTTCGTCGGCCGTCGACTGGTACGGCTGAACGCCGACCGCTATTCCAAGGAAGCCGAGCTGCGCTTTGCGCTGATGCATGCCAACGAACACATGCCGGCGATCACCATTGCCGGCGGCCAGGAGAATGAGCGCCGGCGGATCAATCTCGATATTTCCGCCGTGCTTGCCGTCATCCGCCAGCTTGCCATCGCCAACACCAATCTAACCTGGGTCTCGGCCGGTTACGGCTGGCTGGTGCTTATCATCCCGATCCTGGTGGCCGCGCCCGCCTATTTCTCCGGCGGGCTGACCTTCGGCCAGCTGATGGTGGCTGTCGGCGCCTTCAATCAGGTCAACACGGCCTTGCGCTGGTATGTCGCCAATTTCGGCCCGATCGCCGAATGGCGCGCGACGCTTATGCGCGTTACCGATTTCCGCCAGGCGCTGATGGAAATGGACGATACGACGCCGATGCCGCACACCATCACCTTCGACCAGGCGCCTCCCGGCACGATGGCATGGACCGACATGGAGATTTCCACCAAGACCAGCGAGGATGCCATGGAAAACGGCTTCCGCATTCGCGAGGGCTCGGTGACCATTGCCGCCGGCGAGCATGTCATGGTCAATGGCGATCATGGCGTGAACCGCAGGCTGCTGTTCCAGTCGCTGGCGCATCAATGGAATTGCGGCTCCGGCACAATCAGCATGCCGCCGATGGAAGACATGCTGTTCATGCCGCACACGCCCTATGTGCCGGGCGGTACGCTCCGCGAAGCGATCTGTTTCCCCGAGGATCGGGATGCCTATGATGATGCCGCTGTCGAAGCCGCGATGGACAAGGTAGGCCTTGGCCGGCTGAAGGGCCGGCTCGATACGCAGGCGCGCTGGGACCGGTTGCTGGACAATGATGAGCAGAAGGCCATCGCCTTTGCGCATCTGCTACTGGCAAAGCCGAAATGGATCATCCTCGATGAAGTCATGGAAGGGCTGGAGCTGGATGTCCAGGCCAAGTTCTCAGCACTGCTGACGGAATTTACCGATGCGACCGTGATCTATATCGGCCGCTCCGATGCCTACCTCCAGGCGATGTCGCCGCGCGTGCTGCATCTGCAGGCGCTGGTGCCGCATGAGGAAGAGGTCGCTGCCGCAACCGCTCCGCAGGAACCGGCCGAGGAGCCGGAGGTGAATAGTAAGAAGGCGAATGCGCCGTCGAGGTAATTGGGGGTGGTCGCCGAGCATGGCCGTCGATGTTGCGACTATTTGCGTGGCCACCCATCTGGCCATCATCATACCAAGACCCCAAAATAAAAACGCCCCGTCGTAAGACAGGGCGTTTTTCATGAAATCACAAGGCCGATTGCTCAGTCCTTGGCGCGCTCGACGTAGGAAACGTCTTCCGTGGCGATGACGACGCGGGTGCCGGCGTTGATGTGCGGCGGCACCAGGGTGCGTACGCCGTTCGACAGGATCGCAGGCTTATAGGAGGAGGAGGCCGTCTGACCCTTGACGACCGGTTCCGTCTCGGCGATTTCCAGCGTGACGTGGCGCGGCAGCTGAATGGCCAGCGGAATGCCTTCATGGATCGACAGGACGCAGGTCATGCCTTCCTGCAGGAAGGCCTTCTGGTCGCCCATGGTTTCGACATCGACGACAACCTGGTCGTAGGTGGCCGGGTTCATGAAGTGGAAGCCTTCGCCGTCTTCATAGAGATACTGGAAGTTCACGTCTTCGACGAAGGCGCGCTCGACCTGCTCGGTGGTGCGCCAGCGCTCGGATACCTTCACGCCATCGACGATGCGGCGCATGTCGACCTGCGTGACCGGTGTACCCTTGCCCGGATGAAAGTTCGCGGCGGTGAGAACGACGTAGAGCTTGCCGTCGACGTCGAGAACGTTGCCCTTGCGGACTGAAGAGGCGATGACCTTTACCATAAGACTTCCTTGTAACTCAGCTTGTCGCGTCGTAGAGGACTGTCGAAATACACCCCAGGACGCAGCTATTGTTTGCTTGGGGGCGCAACTACCCTAAATCAGCGGAAATAGCCACCCCCCCAACCCCGGCGGTCTTAAGAAGAAAGCATCGATGGAGCCAACGAGCAGCAAAGCGTCCCCCTGGTGGACCCGCAGCGTCCATGCGGACCGGCGGCCGTTCCTTCTTGGCCGTAACGCCATCCAGGCGGCGCTGCGCGGTTTCTTCGCGCGCAACGACTTTATCGAGGTCGACACGGCGACGCTGCAGGTGTCTCCGGGCAACGAGGCGCATCTGCATGCTTTTGCCACCGAGGCGCTGACGACGGATGGCCAGGCGGCGCCGTTCTATCTGCACACCTCGCCGGAATTTGCCTGCAAGAAGCTGCTGGCCGCCGGCGAGGAGCGCATCGCCTGTTTCGCCCATGTCTATCGCAATCGCGAGCGCGGGCCGCTGCATCATCCGGAATTCACCATGCTGGAATGGTACCGGGCCGGCGAGACCTATGAGACGCTGATGAATGATTGCGCCGTCTTGCTGGCGCTAGCAGCGGAGACAGTTGGGGCGAAGAAGCTTACCTATCGCGGCGCGGAGACCGATCCGTTTCTCGCGCCGGAACGCATCAGCGTCGCCGCCGCCTTCGAGCGTCATGCCGGGATCGATTTGCTCGGCTCGGTCGGCCCCGACGGTTCCACGGATCGCGAGCATCTGGCGGCCGAGATGCGGCGTGTCGGCATGCGCGTTGCCGCCGACGACCATTGGGCAGATCTCTTCAGCCGTGTGCTGGTCGAGAAGGTCGAGCCCTATCTCGGCTTTGGCCGGGCGACGATCCTTGATGAATATCCGGTCTCGGAGGCGGCTCTTGCCCGGCCTTCGGCTGCGGACCATCGAGTGGCCGAGCGCTTCGAGCTCTATGCCTGCGGCGTCGAGCTCGCCAATGCGTTCGGCGAACTCACCAATGCACAAGAGCAGCGGCGGCGGTTCGAGATCGAGATGGCGGAGAAAGCGCGGATCTATGGCGAGACCTATCCGCTGGACGAGGACTTTCTGCAGGCCCTTGCCGTCATGCCGGAAGCGAGCGGCATTGCGCTCGGCTTCGACCGGCTGGTAATGTTGGCGACCGGGGCTTCCAGGATCGAGCAGGTGCTCTGGGCGCCAGTATCGGAGTTTGGTTCATGAATGTGATGCGCCCAATCAGAACTGTCGATGACCTCGAGCAGGCCGGACTGATCGATAGCGCCGAGGCACTTTCGCTGGAAGTGGTGGCGGAGCGTTATGCCATCGCCCTGACGCCGACGGTTGCCCGGTTGATCGATAAGGCCGATCCCGCCGACCCGATCGCCCGGCAATTCGTGCCCGACATGGCCGAACTCGTCGTTACGCCTGAGGAGCGGGCCGATCCGATCAGCGATCATGCCTATAGCCCGGTCGAGGGCATCGTCCATCGCTATCCCGACCGTGTGCTGTTGAAGGCCGTGCATGTCTGCCCGGTCTATTGCCGCTTCTGCTTCCGCCGCGAGATGGTCGGGCCGCAGGGGCTCGGGACGCTGGATGGCGCGGCGCTCGATGCTGCCTTTGCCTATATCCGTGACCATGAGGAGATCTGGGAGGTGATCCTCACCGGCGGCGATCCGTTGGTGCTGTCGCCGCGCCGGCTCGAAGAGATGCTGCGGCAGCTTGCCGATATCGAGCATGTGAAGATCGTTCGCTTCCATACCCGCGTGCCTGTGGTCGATCCGCTGAAGATCGACGGGGCGCTGATTGCGGCGCTGAAGGCGAGCGGCAAGACCGTCTATGTGGCGCTGCATGCCAACCATCCGCGCGAACTGACGGCGGAGGCGCGCGCCGCCTGTGCCCGGCTGGTGGATGCCGGCATCGTGCTGGTCAGCCAATCCGTGCTGCTGAAGGGCGTCAATGACGATCCGGATGTGCTGGCTTCATTGATGAAGGCCTTCGTCGAAACGCGGATCAAGCCCTATTATCTGCACCACCCTGATCTTGCTCCCGGCACCAGCCATTTCCGCCTGACGATCGCGGAAGGCCAGGCAATCGTCGCGGCGCTGCGGGGCCGTATCTCAGGCCTTTGCCAGCCGACTTATATCCTCGACATTCCCGGCGGTCACGGCAAGGCGGATATTGGCAAGAGTGCGGTTCGCGAGCTTGGCGAAGGCTGCTATTCCGTCTCGGACTATCGCGGCGGTGAGCATCTCTATCCGCCGGAGGGATAGTGAAGCGGTTTTCCGTTCCTGTGTTGTTTTGCGCTGTCTGCAACTCCAAATTTCATAGGAACTCGCGTGGAAATTTGGCACATTAACCTTGCTGCGACGTGCCGTTCTTTCTCGCATCACAGCGGATAAATTTTAGCATTCTGAAATATTGCGCTATAAACGACAGGTTGCATGGCTTAAATATCGTAAATTTCATTTAGATAAATCTTATATTAAAGATATTCTTGCTAAGTATAGCGTCGTTATATTTACCACGTCGCTTAGTGGAATGTTCTATTTTACCTGTTACTTCTCAGGCGAAGATAAGGCCGCGTTACTGTGGTCGTGTTTGTGATTGCCTGGAGGGACGACAGGATGAATGAGACGATTCGCGATTTGCTGGCCAAGTTCGGCGCACTTCCCGTTACGATGGATCAGATTGCCGACGATGCCGATCTCTATGCGGCGGGGCTCTCCTCCTTTGCATCAGTGCAACTGATGCTCGGCATCGAGGATGCCTTCGACATCGAATTTCCCGACAATCTGCTCAACCGCAAATCCTTTGCCAGTATCGTCGCCATCGAAAAAACGGTCGGCATGATCCTGGATAGCCGAAAGGTCGCCTGATGAACGTGGCGGTCGCTTTGGTTGATGCTGGGGCCGGCGACAAGATGACGGCGCGGGCCGCGCGCGTCGCGGCGATTGCGGGCAAGCATGCCGATTCGGTCGATGTCGAAGGCCGCTTCCCCCGTGAGGCAGTCGAGGCGATGCGAGCGGAGAAGCTGCTGTCGGTCCAGATCTCCGACGAACTTGGCGGCGAGGGCGCGTCGATCACCGAGATCGCCGAGCTTTGCTCCATCCTCGGTCAGGCCTGTGCCGCCAGCGCCATGGTTTTCGCCATGCATCAGATCAAGCTGTCGAGCCTGGTCGAACACGGCGCCGGCAGCGACTGGCACCGCGACTTCATGCGCCGCATCGCCAAAGAACAGCTTCTGCTGGCCTCGGCGACCACGGAAGGCGGTATCGGCGGCAATCTGCGCAACAGCACCTGCGCCATCAAGGTCGAGGGTGACAGTTGCTTTCTAGAGAAAGACGCGACCGTCATCTCCTATGGCGCCCATGCGGATGCGATCCTGATTACCTCGCGCAGCCATGCCGAAGCGGTCTCTTCCGACCAGGTGCTGACCGTTTTCTTGAGAGATCAATATACGCTTGAACGCACCGTCGAGTGGAACACGCTCGGCATGCGCGGCACCTGCTCCGACGGCTTCCTGTTCAAGGGCGAAGCGCCTGCCGTGCAGATCTTGCCGAAACCCTTTGCCGAGATTGCCGCGCAGTCGATGCTGGCAAGCTCGCATCTGCTGTGGAGCGGCGTCTGGTATGGCATCGCCGCCGACGCCGTCGCTCGCGCCCAGGCTTTCGTGCGCGCCGCCGCCCGCAAATCGCCCGGCACTCAACCGCCCGGCGCGCTGCGGCTGGCGGAGGTCTCCGGCCTGCTGCAAATGGTGAAATCCAATGTCGTCGCCGGCCTGAAAACCTATGAAGAGGCGAAGGCTGATGCCGATCGTCTCTCCTCGATGGCCTTTGCCGTCGCGATGAACAACGTCAAGATCGCGTCGTCGGAGATGATCCTGCCGATCATCAACCACGCCATGCTGATCTGCGGCATCATGGGCTACAAGAACGGCACGCCCTATAGCCTCGGTCGCCATCTGCGCGACGCGCATTCCGCTCAATTGATGATCTCGAATGACCGCATTCTCGGCAATACGTCGACCATGCTGCTCGTCCACAAACAAGATACCAGCCTGTTGGGGTAATCGTCATGGATATGCAAACATCGTTTCTCGACCGCCTTTTCGAATCCGGTCTTCTGATCGACACCGGCGTTGACGGTCTTTATGGCCGCAGCGGCCAGTTCGAAGATGTCATCGCCGCCTTCGAGCGGCTGATCGACAGGTTCGGCGGTGCCGATGGCGCCGAAGCCATCCGCTTTCCGCCGGGCATGAACCGCGCTTTCTTCGAGACGAGCGGCTATATGAAGAGCTTTCCGCAGCTTGCCGGCACGGTGCATAGCTTCTGCGGCAATGAGCTCGACCATATGAGCCTCTTGAAGTGCATGGAAGTCGGAGAGGACTGGACGAAAGATCAGCAAGCGACCGATATCGTGCTGACGCCGGCGGCCTGCTATCCGCTTTATCCAACGGTCGCCAAGCGTGGTTCCCTGCCGGAAGCTGGTGCGCTCTTCGATCTGCAGTCCTATTGCTTCCGCCATGAGCCTTCCAAGGATCCGGCCCGCCAGCAACTGTTCCGCATGCGCGAATATGTCTGCATGGGCACCGACAAGCATGTGACCGACTTCCGCCAGAGCTGGATGGATCGCGGTATCGAGATGATGAAGGCCGTTGGTCTCGACGTCGTCATCGATGTCGCTAATGATCCGTTCTTCGGCCGCGCCGGCAAGATGCTCGCCAACAACCAGCGCGACCAGAACCTGAAGTTCGAGTTGCTGATCCCGATCACTTCGTCGGCCAATCCGACCGCCTGCATGAGCTTCAACTATCACCAGGACGCCTTCGGCGCGAAATGGGGTCTGAATTTTGCCGACGGCAGTGTCGCGCATACGGCCTGCGTCGGCTTCGGCCTGGAGCGTATCGCGCTGGCGCTGTTCCATCACCATGGTCTCGATACGAAGGATTGGCCCGAGGGCGTGCGCAAGGCGCTGTGGGGCTGATCGTGGCTTCCATCTTTGCGGGCCTGGACCCTGCCGCCTATCAACCGCACGCACTGCACGACAGTGAGCGCATGTGGCCGGAAACCAATTGCTATATCGATCTCTGGATCGAAGTGCTGGCGAGTCTGAAACTGCCGCCGGAAGCCATGCTTGGTTTTACGATGGGTCAGGATTTCGAGGGCGATCAATTCACCTTCTTCAAGGTGCCGCTCGAGGATCTCGAAGCGCTCTACGGCATCCGCTGCACGGAGCTTGCGATCTACGACAAGGTCGAGCGCCATGTCGCCGAGCAGATCGGTCGCGGCCGGCTCTGCCTGGTCGAGATGGATTCCTTCTACATGCCGGACACCCAGGGTGTCGGCTATCGCCGCGAGCATGGCAAGACGACCGTTGCCATCAACCGGCTGAATCTGGCGGGCCGCGAGCTCGACTATTTCCACAATGGCGGCTTCTTTCAGCTGTCGGGCGAGGATTTCGACGGGCTGTTCCAACTGCATCTGACGGACGAGGATCTGCCCTTCCTACCCTATACGGAATTCGCGAAGTTCCCGGAGATCAAGCCCGGCGAGGCGGCTATCCGGCAAACATCCAGGCAGCTGCTGGCCTTCCATTTCCGCCGCCGGCCCGTCGCCAATCCCATCCGCTCCTTCGCGGCGGTTTTCCCGGCGCAGGTCGAAGCCTTGGCCGAGCGACCCTTCGGCTTCTTCCATAAATATGCCTTCAACACGCTGCGCCAAGTCGGCGCTAATTTCGAGCTGGCGGGCAGCCATCTCGATTGGTTGTCTGCGGATTTTGCCGAGGTTGCTGCCCAGGCACGGCGGATTTCGGAAGTGGCGAAATCGGTACAGTTCCAGCTTGCCCGCGCCATCACGCGCAAGAAATTCGAGCCGTTGCAGACGGCGCTTGATCCGGCGGCGGATGCATGGGATTCCATGATGGGGCTGCTGGAACAAAAGCTTTAGGGATCCAATGCACGGGCGTTTGGCTGATATCAGCGGCAAGACGCCGCTGAGCGAAGGATGGAATCTGGTTCTGACGGATGCGAGCGTCTGCGCTTCGCCTTCGGACCTGTCGTTTTCGGCTGGCCTCATCCCCGCGCCAGTGCCGGGTACCGTGGCCGAGGCATTGGAAAAGGCCGGGCTTTTTAATCGGGAGCATCCGCATCCGTTGAACGACCGGGACGCCTGGTATCTCTGCCGGTTGGTCGATGCCGAGGCTGGCAATGCCGTGCTGCGGCTTGAGGGATTGGCAACGCTCTGCGAAGTCTTCCTGAACGGACGCAAAATTCTCGTCTCCGAGAGCATGTTCGAAACGCATAATCTTGCCGTTCATCTGCTGGGCGGCGATGAGCTGGCCCTGTGTTTTCGAGCGCTGGAGCCGCGCCTTGCCGAGCCCGGCCCGCGCGCCCGCTGGCGGCCGCAGATGATCACGCCGCAGGGACTGCGGCTGGTACGAACGACGCTGCTCGGCCATATGCCCGGCTGGTGCCCGGAAATCGATGCCGTCGGGCCATGGCGACCGGTGTCGCTGCTGCATCCGCATAGACCTGTCATTCGCGATCTTTCGCTGCGTCCGGATCTGTTGGAGGACGGCGAGGGCCGGCTCTATGCCTCGTTGTCGATCGAAGGACATGTGAGCGACGTCACGCTTCGCTGTGGCGAGGTCGAACAGGCTTTCGAGCTAGACAGTCATGGCCGCTGCACAGCGATCCTGAAAATCCCCCGTGTGACGCCATGGTGGCCGCGCACGCATGGCACGCCGTATCTTTATGACGTGACGCTGGTCGTCGATGGTGTCGAGCATCCGCTTGGGCGAACCGGTTTTCGCCGGCTGGCTGTCGATCGCGGTGCCGATGGCCGGGATTTCGGCCTGATCGTCAATGGCGAGCGCATCTTCTGCCGTGGCGCGGTCTGGACTACGGCGGATATCGTGCGGCTGCCCGGTGGCCGCGAGGATTACGAGCCTTGGCTGCGGCTGGCGGCGGAAGCGGGCATGAACATGATCCGCATCGGCGGCACCATGGCCTATGAGACG
Organism: Rhizobium rhizogenes NBRC 13257; assembly: GCF_000696095.1. Classification (GTDB taxonomy): domain Bacteria; phylum Pseudomonadota; class Alphaproteobacteria; order Rhizobiales; family Rhizobiaceae; genus Rhizobium; species Rhizobium rhizogenes. Next base: position 102,313 of record NZ_BAYX01000004.1, read on the forward strand.
CCGGAGTTTTTTCGGCTCTGCGACGAGCTCGGCCTGCTGGTCTGGCAGGATTTCATGTTCGCCAATTTCGATTATCCGAAGGGCGACAAGGGTTTCAACACCCATGTCGAGGCGGAAGTGGCGCAATTTCTTGGCCATACACGCCTGTCACCATCGCTCGCTGTGCTTTGCGGCGGCAGCGAGATGCATCAGCAGGCGGCGATGCTCGGCCTGCCGGAAAGGTTCTGGGCAAGTCCGATCGTGGAGGAGATCATTCCGGCGGTCGCGCAATCGCTGCGGCCCGACGTGCCCTATGTCGTCAACTCCCCCTCCGGCGGGCCCATGCCGTTTTCCGCGAATGAAGGGGTGACGCACTACTACGGCGTCGGCGCCTATATGCGGCCGCTCGACGATGCGCGTCGCGCCGATGTCCGTTTCGCGGCGGAAAGCCTGGCTTTCGCGCATGTGCCGCAGGCCCGGACGTTGTCGCGGCATCTGCCGGTCCCGGTGGTGCATAGTCCGCTATGGAAGGAGCGCGTACCGCGCGATCGCGGCGCTTCCTGGGATTTCGAGGATGTGCGTGATCATTATCTTTGCGAACTCTACGGTTTCGAGCCGGACCGGCTGCGGCGGGAGGATCCCGATCTCTATCTCGCTCTGTCGCGGGCCGTCACCGGCGAGGTCGCGCAAGAGACCTATGCGGAATGGCGCCGGCAGGGTTCGGGCTGCAACGGCGCTCTCGTCTGGACGCTGCAGGACCTGCTCCCCGGCCCCGGCTGGGGCGTGATCGATTCGACCGGCGAGCCGAAGCCCGTATGGTATGCGCTACGCCGCGCCTTCCGGCCGGTGCAGGTGCTGCTCACCGACGAGGGCACCAATGGCCTCGATGTGCATGTGATCAACGAGAGCGATGCGGCGCTTGAGCTCGATCTTGACGTCTCGTGCCTGAGAGACGGACGGCAGAGGGTCGTGGGTGGAAAACGAGAGCTGTCGATCGAGGCTCGTTCCAAGAACAAGATCGCCTGCACGGATCTGTTCGGCGCCTTCTTCGACACCACCTATGCCTTCCGCTTCGGCCCGCCGTCGCATGATGTCACGGTGGCGCAGATTACGGCGCGCGACACGGGTTCGCTGATCGCCGAGGCTTTCCATTTTCCTCTGGGCAGGACGAAAGCCTTTCACGAGGCGGAAATCATGGCATCCGTTTCACAGCAGGATGGCCACTGGTTCCTCGATCTGCGCGGTGACCGGCTGGCTCAGTCGCTCCAAGTCGATTTCGAAGCCTATCGGGCTGAGGATGACTGGTTCCATCTGGCGCCTGGTTTGAAACGACGGCTGCGACTTCAGCCGAGAGCCGGAACTGCGATCGGGACCGTTCCGACAGGTCAGGTCAAAACTATCGGTAGCCGGCGAATAATCGAAGTTTGATGGTCGGTGGCAAATTCCAAGTCATTGAAATTGCAAGAGCAGAGGTTTGTTTTTCGCGCTGGTAGGCCGGAAACTGAATGCGTCTCTGCCTACCCCGCTCTTGTAAAACCAGGAACTAGACGAGGGACGAACCCTCGCCTAATCCCCAGCTTCTGCGTTCTCGCCCATCAGGGGCGAGACAGGCCCCACCTGCGTCAGCAGCCTTCTTACAACGTTGTCCCATCCGGTCCGAACAAATGACAGCGCTCGGGATCGATGCGGATATTCACCGTTTCGCCGGCGCGGATCGCCTGTTGGTCTTCCAGCGCGATGGTCAGTGACTGGCCTCCGTGCAGGGTGGCATAGAGGATCGTCTGGCCGCCGAGATGCTCGACCAGATCGACATGGGCGCTGCCAAGCGCCAGGCCGCGATCGCCGACGTTCAGGTGTTCCGGCCGCGCGCCGAGCGTGACGGTGTCTCCGGGCTGGATGCCGCCCAGCCGGCGCGGCAAGCGGATGGTCTGGCCGTTGAGATCGATGACGGCGGAGCCATCGTCCGAGGCGACGATCTTTGCTCCGAGGAAGTTCATTTTCGGCGAACCGATGAAGCCGGCGACGAACTTGTTCTTCGGCTTGTTGTAGAGATCGAGCGGCGCGCCGACCTGCTCGATTTTGCCGCCGTTCAGCACGACGATCTTGTCGGCCATGGTCATGGCCTCGGTCTGGTCGTGGGTGACGTAGATCATCGTGTTGCCGAGCCGCTGGTGCAAGCGGGCGATTTCGACGCGCATCTGCACGCGCAACTCGGCGTCAAGGTTGGAGAGCGGTTCGTCGAAGAGGAAGATATTGGGCTCGCGCACGATGGCGCGGCCGATGGCCACGCGCTGGCGCTGGCCGCCGGAAAGCTGCTTCGGCTTGCGTTGCAGGAGCTGCGTGATCTGTAGAACCTCGGCCGCCTTTTCGACGCGCGGATGGATCTCCTGCTTCTTCATGCCGGCGGTTTCCAGGCCGAAGGCGAGGTTCTTGTAGACCGACATATGCGGGTAAAGCGCATAGGACTGGAACACCATGGCGATGCCGCGCTTGGAGGCGGGAACATCGTTCATGCGGGTGCCGTCGAGATAGAGCGCGCCGCCGGAAATCGGCTCCAGCCCGGCGATCATGCGCAGCAGCGTGGACTTGCCGCAGCCGGACGGGCCGACGAAGACGGTGAATTCCCCCGGTTCGATCTCGAGGTCAATGCCGTGGACGACCTGAAGCTCGCCATAGCGCTTGATGATCTTTTGCAGCGAGACGCTGGTCGCCATGGGCGCATCCTCCTTGTTCCTGATCGCTCGCGGGGCAACGTTCATGCCGGCCTCCAGCTCTTGTATTTCGTGCTTTCCGGGCCGACCGGAAAGCGGACTTCGGTACGCGTTTCCGACGATTCGTAAAAGGCGGTGACCAGTTCCAGCGCCTGACGGGCGTCGACGGTGGTCACCGGCAGCGGGCCGCCGGACACCAGTGCCTCATGGAACAGCTTCATCTGTGTGTTGAAGCGGATCGGCACAGGCTGCCAGTCTGCGAGCAAAGCGTCGATCTTCTCCGCAATCTCGTCATTGGCGGGCACGATTTTCCATGGGTCCTGGCCGGGGCTATAAGGTTCGTGGTTGCTCTCGATCATCACGTTTTCGAAGCAGAGGCGCAGGCGGCTGATCTGCTCCTGCGAGCCGAGCGTGGCGCTGATCGTCGCAAGCGCGCCGTTCTCCATCAGCAGGCTGGCGCTGGCGCAATCTTCCACTTCGATATCGTTGACGCGGGTGGCAACGCGGCCGAAGAGGCCGGCGATCGGTCCCATCAGATAGGTCAGCATGTCGTGCAGGTGGATCGAATGCGTCATCAGCACGCCGCCGAGTTCCGTCGCCCATTTGCCGCGCCAGGGGACCGCATAATAGTCGGCGCCGCGTACCCAATGGGTTTCTGAGGTCGCGACATAGGCTTTGCCTGCAATACCGGCCTCAATGATGCGCTTGGCCTTCTGGATGCCGTCGCCATAACGATACTGGAAGATCGGCATCAGCCGGCCCTTTGCCGTCTTCTCCGCGGCGATCACGGCGTCGATATCCGCGAGCGAGCCGACCAGCGGCTTTTCGCAGACGACGCTCTTGCCGGCGGCGAGCGCCTGCTGGATCATTTCGAAATGCGAGCCGGGCGGCGTGCAGATATCGATGATGTCGATATCCGGCATGTTCAGCACCTCGACGAAATCCTTGAGGCGTCTGGCGATGCCGAATTCGTCACCGACAGCGTTCAGGCGTTCCTCGTTGAGATCGCAAAGCACGGCGACCTCGAAGCGATCGGAATGCGGCAGATAGCCCTCGACAATGTGGGAGCGGCCGATGCCGAGACCGATGACCGCGACTTTCTTGATGTCGGACATGTCCAATTACCTCTGCAAGCTGTTGAGCGATGTCGCTTCGGCCAGAGCCTGGGCCTTCAACGCCAGCTCCATGGCCTTGAAGCAATGTTCCTGCCCCATCGCGGTTTCGGTGCGGTCGCGGATATCGGCGGCCAGTTGCCGGCCAAAGGGCAGGTCGACCTGGCTGCAATCGATATGCTGCATGCCTTTGCGGTCGGTGAGGAAGAGATGGTCCGTGCCGGGGCGGCCGGCGACGTCGATATATTTTCTGAGCTCGATCGTGCCTTCGGTGCCGACAATGAACAGGCGGCCGTCGCCCCAGGTGGAGAGGCCGTCGGGCGTGAACCAGTCAACGCGGACATAGCCGGTGACGTCGGGCGTTCTCACATGGAAATCGCCATAGTCCTGCAGCCCTGGTGTCTCGGGATTGGCGCGGTTCGAGACGGTGGCCGACAGGATCTCGGCTTCGAGCGAACCGGCGAAGAACAGGAACTGCTCGCATTGATGCGAGGCGATGTCGGCGATGATGCCGCCATAGCGCTTGCGGTCGAAGAACCACTCCGGCCGGGTCGGCTTGCGCAGCCGGTGTGGGCCGAGACCGGTGGTGTGGATGACCTTGCCGATGGCACCGGCCTTGACCAGTTCGCCGGCCTTGACGGTCGACGCCGTCTCGAAATGCTCGGAATAGAGGATGGAGACGATACGCTTGGTCTCGGCCTGCACCCTGCGGACTTCAGCAAGCTGATCCAGCGTCACCATGCCCGGCTTGTCGAGCATCACGTCCTTGCCGTGGTGCATGGCCTCGATCGCGAGACCGGCACGCTCGCTGGAAATCGCGGCGCTGACGATCAGCGCGATGGAGCGATCTTCGAGGATCTCTTTCTTGTCGGCAACGCGCTTTGCCTGCGGAAAGCGCTCCGCGAAGACGGCCGCAAGGTCGTCCTCGATGGCGTGGAAGGCGACCAGTTCCGCGCCTGCCCGGAGCATGACGTTGACCTGACCGTAGATGTGATCGTGGTTGATACCGATGGCGGCGAAGCGCAGGGCGCTCATGCGATATTCCTTTCAGTGGATTTTGCGATGCGATCCCAATTGCTCTCAGGCTTTTGGGATTGCGTTTTCGTTTTCAGCGTTTGAGACCGGCCGTGGCGATGCCGTCGATCAGCAGCCTCTGGAAGAACAGGAAGATCAGGAAGACGGGGATCAGCGAGAGGCTCGACATGGCGAACAGGCTGCTCCAGTCGGAGCTTCCGGTCGAGTCCACGAAGGAGCGCAGGCCGAGCTGAACCGTGTAGGTGTTGATATCGGAGAGATAGATCAGCGGACCGAAGAAGTCGTCCCAGGTCCAGATGAAGGAGAAGATGGCAGCGGTGGCAAGGACCGGCAGCGACAGCGGCAGCATGATGCGCCAGTAGATGCGCCAGGGGCTGCAGCCGTCCATCATTGCCGCTTCGTCCAGCTCGCGCGGGATGCCGCGGAAGAACTGCACCATTAGGAAGATGAAGAAGGCATCGACCGCAAGGAATTTCGGCACGACCAGTGGCAGCATGGTCTTCACCCAGCCGAGCTTCAGGAAGAGGATATATTGCGGGATCAGCGTCACGTGATAGGGCAGCATCAGCGTGCCGAGCATCAGCGCGAACCAGAAATTCTTGCCCCAGAAGTTCAGCCGAGCGAAGGCATAGGCCGCCAGCGAGCAGGAGATGACGTTGCCGATGACCGAGAGCACGGCGATGACGACGGAGTTCCAGACGAAGGAGCCGAAGTTCACCTGCCCGCCGAACCAGCCGCGCGGAAACGAGCTGAAGTCGAAATGCGACGGGATTAGCGATGCCGTGCCGAAGATCTCGTTCTGGTCCTTGATCGAACCGGAGAGCATCCACAGCAGCGGATAAAGCATCACGATCGACGCGCCGATCAGCGCGATGTGGATGAGGATGGAGAAGAACCAGGGACGCTCGCGCGGCGGGCTCAGGTCTTCGGGAAAGTGGGTGAGCTTCGCGTCAGTCATCGTAGTGGACCCAATAACGAGCGGAGAGGAAGGAGAAGGCGGTGAAGATCGCGATGATGATCACCAGGATCCAGGCGAGCGCCGAGGCATAGCCCATGCGGAAATAGCCGAAGGCTTCCTGGTAGAGGTAGAGGGTGTAGAACAGCGTCGAGTCGATCGGCCCGCCGGTGCCTGAAGAGATGACATAGGCCGGCGTGAAGGCCTTGAAGGCGTCGATGGTCTGCACGACGGCGTTGAAGAAGATCACCGGTGTCAAAAGCGGCAGGGTGATCTTGAAGAAGATCCGCACCTTGGACGCGCCGTCGAGGCTGGCGGCCTCATAGAGATCGGTGGGGATCTGCCTAAGACCGGCCAGGAAGATGATCATCGGCGAGCCGAACTGCCAGACGGCGAGGATCACGAGCGTATAGAGCGAATAGTCCGGATTGGAGATCCAGCTCGGGCCGTTGATGCCGAACAAGTACCAGAGCAGCGTGTTGACGACGCCGTCGGCATCGAAAATCTGCCGCCAGAGCACGGCGATGGCGACGCTGGAGCCGAGTAGCGACGGCAGGTAGAAGATGGCGCGATAGACCGGCAGGCCGCGAATGCCGCGGTTGAGCAACAGCGCCACCAGCAGCGCGAAGGTCAGCTTCAGCGGCACGGAACAGACCACGTAGAACAGCGTCACCTTCATCGACGAGATGAACTTGTCGTCGGCGGTGGCGATACGCACGTAATTGTCCAGCCCGACCCAATCCGGCGCCTGCAGCAGGTTATAGTCGGTCAAGGACAGATAGAGCGAGGCGATCGCCGGCCCCAGCGTCAGGCCGAAGAAGCCGATCAGCCAGGGCAGGAGAAAGAGGTAGCCCGGTGCATTGCGCGAGAATGCGCTCGGCGCCTTGTAAATGGTCTCTGTGCGCGCTCGCGCGTTCGCGCCGATGGCCAGGCCACCGGCAACGCTGTTGCTGTTTGTACCCACGGTATCAGCCTCGCGTTATGTTTGCTGCTGCCTGTTCGACGAATTTCGTTGCGCCGTCCTGCGCGCTGCTTTTGCCGAAGGCGACTTCCTCGGCGATCTTCTTCAAGAGGAACGCATTTTCGCCGGCGCCGTTCGGCGGAGACGGCGGCAATGCTCCGACATGCGGTGTCAGGCGGCCGATATAGTCGACGACCTGCTTGCTCGTCGCATCGAGGTCCTGTGTCAGAAGATCGCGGATCTTCGGCGAGGCGGGAACGCCGCGCTCGACGCCGAGTGTCTTGGCACCGTCTGGACTTTCGACCAGATAATTGATGAAGGCGACGGCGGCGTCCTTGTTGGCAGAACTCGCCGAAACCGACATCAGCATCGACGGCTTCAGATATTGGCCGGGCTTGCTATCCGGATTGCTGGGATAAGCGATCAGATCCAGCTTTTCCTTGACGAGGCCCTGGATGGCGACGAACTGATTGGAGTGGGCGTAGCTGACAGCCGACTTCTTGGTCACGAGCGTGTCGGTTTCAATGGTCTGCTGGTCGAGCGCCTGTACATCGGCCGGCACGCAGGCGCCGCTTTTGCGCAATTCGGCCCAGAAAGCGAACCAATCGGCGGCGTCCTTGGCCTCGAAGCCGAGCTTGCCGTCATTGGTGTAGAGCGCCTTGCCGTGCTGGCGCAGCCAGCATTCGAGGGCGGGTTCGCCGCCGCTTTCATCGCCGGTGCCGTAGACGCCGCGGCGCTTCTTGGCGGCCGTGAATTTGGCGCAGGCGTCACCGAGCTGCTCCCAGGTGAGGCCGTCATGCGGTTGCTCGACGCCGGTTTCCTGCCAGGCGGCGGCGTTGACGACGACCATGGAGGAATTGACCCCGAGATTGACGCCATAGATCTTGCCGTCGACTTTGCCGGAATCGATGTTCGGGGCGCCGAAATCCTCGATCGTAAGGCTCTTGCCGAGATAGGGCGTCATGTCGAGCAGCGTGCCGCGGCGCGCATATTCGAAGATGTAGCGATAGTCCATCTGGATGAGGTCGGGCGCATTGCCGCCGGCGGTCTGCGTGGCGAGACGCGTCCAATAGCTGTCCCAGCCGAAGGTTTCGCCGGCGATGGAAACATCCGGATTCTTGGCCTGATAGGCTTTCACGGCTGCGAATGTGCGGTCGGCGCGTTCCTTGGACCCCCACCAAAGAAGCCGCATCGCGGTTGCCGCATTGGCGCGGCCAAGTCCGATACTGCCGAAAGCAAGCGTTGCTGCCATGCTGGCAAGCAATTGCCGGCGGTCGATCGTTAAAGTCATCCTGGTCTCCTCCCCAGTTAACCGATGATCTACGAACTGCTTTGCAAGATATAACTATTTGGTTACAAGTTGGATAGAAACACGACCGCTGTCAAGCGCCAATCGTATCACACTCAAAACGGCGTGCGCTGAAGCTTGAGGCGTCCGACGTGAGAGAGATGGATCGGGGAGGAGAAATGCCAATGGCGACAAAGGCGAGGCAAGGACCTGAAAAATCCTCAAAGACCGGTGCGGATGGCGATGTGATCGCCAAGCCGACGAAGGTGCCACGCAATCCGCAGCGCACCCATGCCACGATCCTGGATGCGGCGACGGCGGAATTCGCCGCGCATGGTTTCGGCGGCGCCAGGGTGGATGCGATCGCGGCACGGGCGCAGACCAACAAGCGCATGCTCTACCATTATTTCGGCGACAAGGAGGGGCTTTATGTCGCCGTGCTGGAGGCGACCTATGCGGAAATCCGCAGCGCCGAGAAACATCTGGATCTCGCAAACCGCAATCCCGAGGAGGGAATGCGGGAGCTGGCGCTGTTCACCTGGCATCATTTTCTCGAGCATCCGGAGTTCCTGAGCCTGCTCGTCACCGAGAACCTGCATGAGGCGCGTTACCTCAAACGTTCCGACAAGATCCTGGCGATGCATTCGCATTTCATCGCCGAGTTGGCCGGGGTGCTGCGACGTGGTGAAGCAGCTGGCATCTTCAGGCCCGCTGTCGATCCGGTATCCGTCTACCTGACCGTCGCGGCACTCGGTTTCTTCTATCTGTCCAACCGCCATACGCTATCGACGATTTTTGCCCGCAAGCTGACGGCGCCTGATGCGCTGAAGGCCTGGGGCGAGCATATCGTCTCGGTGACGCTCGCCTCGATCAAGGCCTAGAGAAATTTTCGAAAGGCGATTGACAAGCCCGGACGGATCGCGCCATCGTGTAACTATATAGTTACATTGGCTGCGCGGCCAAACCTTTGCTTTTCCTGACTCGGGAGGGAGTCGGATCAAACGATCGGGAGGGATCATGAAACGCATCGGGATCATCATGCACGGCGTCACGGGACGCATGGGGCTGAACCAGCATCTCATTCGCTCGATCGTGGCGTTGCGCGCCGAGGGCGGCGTGCTGCTGTCGAACGGCGAACGCGTCATGCCCGATCCGGTCCTTGTCGGCCGCAATGCGGCGCGATTGGAGGAGCTGGCCCGCAAATATGGCATCGAGCGCTGGACCACAGATCTCGACGGCGCGCTCGCCGATCCTGACGATGCGATCTTCTTCGATGCTGCAACGACGCAGATGCGCGCCGAACTGGTCTCCAAGGCTCTAGACGCCGGCAAGCATATCTATTGCGAAAAGCCGATTTCGGACGATCTCGACACGGCCGTGGAGCTCGCCCGCAAGGCCAAGGCGTCCGGACTGAAAAACGGCGTAGTGCAAGACAAGCTGTTCCTGCCCGGTCTTCGCAAGATCGCCATGCTGCGCGACAGCGGTTTCTTCGGCAAGATCCTCTCCGTGCGCGGCGAGTTCGGCTATTGGGTGTTCGAGGGTGACTGGCAGACGGCGCAGCGGCCGTCGTGGAATTACCGCAAGGCGGATGGCGGCGGTATCATCCTCGATATGCTCTGCCACTGGCGCTATGTGCTCGACAATCTCTTCGGGCCGGTGAAGGCGATCAGCTGCCTCGGCGCCACCCATATCCCCGAACGTGTCGACGAGGCCGGCCGGCGCTATGTCGCCGATGCCGACGATGCGGCCTACGCCACCTTCGAGCTTGAAGGCGGCATTGTCGCCCATATCAATTCCTCCTGGGCTGTCCGCGTTCGCCGCGACGATCTCGTCACCTTCCAGGTGGACGGTACGCATGGCTCGGCGGTGGCCGGCTTGACCCGTTGCTTCACGCAGCACCGTGTCAACACGCCGAAGCCGGTGTGGAACCCGGATCAGCCGCAGACGATCGATTTCTTCGATACCTGGGACGAGGTGCCGGACAATCAGGTCTATGACAACGGCTTCAAGATCCAGTGGGAAATGTTCCTGCGCCATGTGCTCGAGGACGCGCCCTGGCGCTACACGCTGACGGAAGGCGCCAAGGGCGTGCAGCTCGCCTCTCTCGGCCTGAAAAGCTGGGCCGAGCGCCGCTGGCTGGATGTCGAGCCGCTGGAGATTTAAGCCGGCTCACCGCCACAAGAGGAATGTCCTGCTATGACCGAGCCATTGAAAATCAGACTTGTCGAGGCGGAAGCTTTCGAACGCCCCGTCAAGCTGCGGCTTCCCTTCCGCTTTGGGGCGGCGACGCTGCGGGAGGCGCGACAGATTTTTCTGCGGGTCCGCATCGAGGATGCCCACGGCCGTTCGGCAAGCGGGATGGCGGCCGAGCTGATGGTGCCGAAATGGTTCGACAAGTCGCCTGAGCTCACCAATGCCGATAATGAAAACCAGCTTCGCCGCTCGCTGGCCTTAGCGCTTGATGCCTTGCAAGGTGCGGGATTGGAGACAGCCTTCACGCTGCATGCGGCTGTCGAAGCGGCCCATCATGCGCGCGCCGCCGCCGAGAGGCTGAACGGTCTGGTCGCCTCTTTCGGCCTGGCGCTCGCCAACAGGGCGGTGCTCGACGCTCTCTGCCGGCTGGAGGGGTTGACGGTGGCGCAGGCGATCAAGGCCAACCGCCCCGGTATCGACGCCTCGACCACGCCCGATCTTGAAGGTTTTGATCTCTCAGGCTTCCTTTCGACATTGGCGCCGGCCAGGAGCCTTGCCGCCCGCCACACCGTCGGCCTCGTCGATGCCATAGAGACGCGCGATATTGCAGCGGGTGAACGCCTCAATGACGGGCTGCCGGAAAGCTTTGAAGAGGCGATCGATGCCTATGGCCTGACCTTCTTCAAGGTGAAGGTGTCGGGCGTTCTGGACGCCGATATCGATCGTCTTTGCCGCATTACCGCGGTGATCGACGCCAAGGTGCCGGCCTATTCGGTAACGCTTGATGGCAACGAGCAATTCGCGTCCGCCGAGGCGGTGGCCGATCTGTTGGCGCGTATCCGGGCCGAGCCAAAACTGGCGCGGTTCGCCTCGTCGATCCTGTTCGTCGAGCAGCCGATCGCTCGCGCCTATGCTTTCGAGAAGCCGGTAACGGCGCTTGCCGCCTTCAAGCCGGTCGAAATCGATGAATCCGATGCCGATATCGACGCTTTCATCACGGCGAGGCGGCTTGGCTATACCGGCATCTCCTCCAAATCCTGCAAGGGTTTCTATCGCTCGCTATTGAACCGGGCGCGCGTTGCCAACTGGAGCGCTGACGACGGCATTGCCTATTTCATGTCGGCGGAAGACCTGACGACGCAGGGCGGCCTTGCCGTGCAGCAGGATCTGGCGCTCGCCTCGCTGATCGGCATGACGCATATCGAGCGCAACGGTCACCACTATGTCGACGGCATGGCCGGTGCCCCCGAGGCCGAGCAGGCGGCTTTCGCGCGGGCGCATGACGATCTCTATGCCGTTCGCGACGGGCGGACGCGGCTGAGGATCGAAGGCGGCAGGATCGCCATCGGCTCGGTCATCGGCGCCATCGGTCTCGGTTCGTCCGTCGCGCCCGATTGGAGTGCGATGGAGAGGTCGTAATCACCTTCTTCCCTCGGGGGAGAAGGAGTAACCAGACTCTGGAGGAAGAACATGCCGTCGTCATCGAAGAAGCGCTATGCCCTGGTCGGAACCGGCAATCGCGGCGCTACCATGTGGGGCAAGGATCTAGTCGAGCGCTGGGGCAACGAGGTCGAGCTTGTCGCCGTCTGCGATCTCAATGCGATGCGCGCCAAGCGCGCTCTGGACTATATCGGCGCCCGGGTGCCGATCTATACCGATTTCGACGAACTGCTGCGGGTCGAAAAGCCGGATCTCGTCATTGTCTGTACGCGCGATTCCTCCCATGACGACCTGATCGTCAAGGCGATGGAGGCCGGCGCCAATGTCATCAGCGAAAAGCCGATGACGACGACGGTCGACAAGATTAAGCGCATTCTCGACGCCGAGGCGCGGACCGGCAAGCGGCTCGACATCTCCTTCAACTACCGCTTCGCGCCGACGGCAGCGAAGATCAAAGAACTGATCAATTCAGGCGTCATCGGCGATGTCACCTCCGTCGATTTTCACTGGTATCTCGATACCAGCCATGGTGCCGATTATTTCCGCCGCTGGCATGCCTTCGTCGAAAATTCCGGCAGCCTCTTCGTCCATAAGGCGACGCATCATTTCGATCTTTTGAACTGGTATCTGGATTCCGATCCCGAGACGGTCTCGGCCTTCGCCGATCTCAAGCATTACGGTCGCAAGGGTCCCTTCCGCGGCGAGCGCTGTCGTAGCTGTCGGTACAAGGACGAGTGCGACTACTATCTCGATATCAGCGCGACACCGCTGCTCGAAAGTCTCTATGAGGATCCGTCGACGGTCGATGGCTATGTCCGTGACGCCTGCGTTTTCCGCGAGGATATCGATATCCCCGACACGATGGTTTCCTCGATCCGCTACCGCAACGGCGTCAACGTCTCCTACTCGCTGAACACCTACATGCCGATCGAAGGCCACCACATCGCCTTCAACGGTCACAAGGGCCGTATCGAGATGCGGCAATATGAGAAGCAGAAATGGACAACGCCACCGGCGGACGAAATCGTCGTCATGAAGAATTTCGGCGATGTCGAGCGCATCTGGGTGCCGCATTCCTCCGGCGGCCACTATGGCGGCGACGACCGGCTGCGCAACATGCTGCTGCGCTCGGGGCCGAACGATGAACTCAGACAACGCGCCGGTTCACGCGCGGGCGCAATGTCGGTTCTCTGTGGCATCGCGGCGCTGGAAAGCAGTCGCACCGGCCAGCAGGTTTCGATCGCCGATATCTGGGGCGAGGATGGTGGTTTGAACCTGCTGGAGGCGCGGCTGTAGAGGCCCGCGCCGTCCTTAGCTGCAGCCCGGCAATTGTTGCGCGTAAAGAGCGGTCATGCCGTTGAAGCGTTTGGCACCGGCCAATGCGGTTGCATTGCCGCGCCATGACCCCTGCAGATAACCCTTCGTGCCGGAATAATAGGCGAGATAGAGATCGTAGGAATCGTTGAGCGCGATGCCGGTCTCGAGGTGCGTCCGGTAGTGATACCAGCCGACGAAATCGATCGCGTCGGAAAAGCTGGTGCGGCTTGCGCCCCAGTTGCCTGTCTCACGCTTGTACTTTTCCCAGGTGCCGTCCAGCGCCTGCGAGAAGCCATAGGCGCTCGATGGGCGCTTCCAGGGAATGAAGCCGAGCAAATATCGTCTGGGTGGACGGGCACGCGGCTGGAAGCCGGATTCGGTGTAGATCGTCGCCATCAGGATCGGCACGGGAACGCCGTATTTGCGCTCGGTGCGCTCGGCCGCCCGCTGCCAGTTGTTGAACCAGCCGTCGCGCTGATCGAAGATCGCGCAAACATTGCGGGTACGGGTGGGCGCGGTGGCGCAGCTCGCCAGCACGCCGAGCAGCAAGATAGCCAGAATGGAAAGAACGCGAGTACGCATGACTAGAACCTCTTCGCTAAAGAGATTGCTAGCCGGGAATGATTAAAAACGGGTTTTCCACCTGTGCCGAAATGGGGCGTCTTCAGGGTGTTTTCGTGAAATTGCTGCGTTGCGTCATGCCATGCGCGCCAGATCCTGGCGGCGGATTTCATAGAGCAATGGTTTGCCCTCGATGAAGCGGATGGCCTCGTCCACCGCCATCTCGCCGAGGCGGGTGCGCTCCAGACCGACGGCGCCGGCAATATGCGGCGTCAGGAAGACATTCGGCAGGTCGTAGAAGGTCGAACTTGCCTCCGGGATTTCAGGATCGGTGACGTCGATGATCGCGTCGATGCGGCCTGTTTCCAGGGTGGCGAGTAGGGCGGCTTCATCGACCAGCGCGCCGCGCGCCGTGTTGATGAAGGTCGCGCCGGGTTTCATTAGGGACAAACGGTGCGCGTCTATCATATGCCGCGTCGCGGGCAGTGACGGCGCGTGCAGCGAGACGATATCGGCCGTGGCCATCAGGGCATCGAGTTCGGTCTTCTCGACGCCGAGACGCGCCGCTTCCGTCTTGTCGACCATCGGATCGTAGAGCAGGATTCGGTAGTCAAAGGGTGCGAGTAGTTCGATCACCCGCCGGCCGATGCGCGATGCGCCGATGATGCCGACCGTGCGGCCGTAATTGCCGATGGCTTCGGCCTGGATCGGCTGCGTGCGGTGGCGGTTACGGTCGGCGACATAGAGGTCGCGAAAGCGGAAGACCTGCTTGCCGGCAAAGATAATCGCCGCAAGGGTGAATTCGGCAACCGGCAGGGCATTGGCCTGCGCCGCATGGCTAACCACGATATTCCTGTCGAACAGACCGTCCTCGATCAGGCCCTTCACGGTGCCAGCCGCATGTGCCACCAGCTTCAAATGCGGTGCCTGCGCCAGTGCGGCTTCATTGATGGGCGGCGAGCCCCAGCCGGTGATCAGGATCTCTGTCTCGTCGAGCAGCTTGCGCGCTCTTTCATCGTCGAAGCGCACCATTGGCGCGGCGTCGAGGACGCGCCCGATCGTATCGAGACGCTGGATCAGAGCTGATGGTATCACATGCTGGGTGCGCGACGGCTGCATGGCGAAAGCAATGGTCGGGCGGGAGGCGGATGATGTCATGGCCGGCGTTCCGGCGCTTCGATGGCGCTGACGGTGACGCCTTTCTCGGCGATCAGGGCGTGCAGGGCGTCGATGTCGGGTTTCGCGGGCGGCTTCGTCCAGGCGCCGGAAACAGCCGAGGGATCGTGCTCGGCGAGGACGGCGGAGACGAGAATGGTTTCGCCCGCCGGGATCGTGCCGCGCAACTGCGGCACGAGCGTCTTTGAGGCGATCAGGTTGGTGTTCGGCGGCGCCTTCTGCGCCACGCCGTCGCGAGCGATTGTCGAGCCGAGATCGACAATACCGCTGAAATCCTCTTCGCCGATGGCATAGGCAGCACCTTTGCCAGCTGAGAGCGTGTCGGCCTCGAAATCGCGCCTAGCGATGGCAAAGCTGCCTTCGGCGGTTTGCAGCGGTCGAGGGGTGACGATCTTGTGCAGGCGAATATGCCAGGGGGCGGCGGGGATCAGCCAGGTCTCGACGGTGACGTCGGGCAAGGGCGACCATTTGGCATAAAGCGTATCGCCGGCGAGCTTCGCCTCCTGATTGGTCTCGCGGACGCGGTAGTGCAGGCCGTCATCGCTGAAGGCGAGCATTGAGTCGAAGACAGCGCCGGTAAAGGCACGCTCGTCGCTTTCGATGCTGAAGCCATAGCGGGCGGAATAGGCGAACTTGGCGTATTTCTCCGCCCCGAAGCGCATCTGCTGGTTTTCCTGGCCGGAGGATAGCGCCACGACATCGGCGTTGCTTCGCATCATCACCATGCCGGGATGTTTGAGCGGGACGATCGATGGTTCGGCGGCCTGCGGCTTTTCCTCTGCCGTCCAGAAGGGATGCGTCTCGGGGAGGGCCAGCGGCAGGAAGGCCTTGAAGGCCCAATAGGGCGAGCCGGCGGAATTATAGTTTTCCGACATCAGCAGGTTAGGATAGGCATAGCCGATCGGCAGCGTGCCGTCGCGGTTGGCGATCGGCTTGTCGGCCCACCAGCGCAGGTGCCGGAGGCAAAGCCCCTTGATCTCGCCCCAGGGCAACGCCTCGACATCGGCAAAGGCCAGCGCCGACCAGAAGCCGGCGCAGGCGAAACGGTAGGTCAGGCTGCGGCCGAAGGGGATGGTGGCGCCATCAGGGGCAAACCAGTGGCGGAAATCCTTGGCAAACAGCACGGCGCGCTCGCGGTAGCGCTCGGCGCGGTCGTCATTGACGAGCTTGGAATAGATCAGCCCGTAGAAATGCATGGCAAAGGGAACGTAGTGGTCGATGCGCCGGATATTGCCGTCGCGATACCAGCCGTCGGCAATGTAGAAGCCGTCCAGTTCCCTCAGATAATCCTCCGTCAGGCTGCGGTCGAAGGTGGCGCCGAGCCGATCCAGCGCGATGTCCACCAGTACGCGGAAGAAGCGCCAGTTGTTGTCGGCATAGTCGAAGGTGCGGGCATGCTTGAGATAGGCGATGAGATTGTTGCGGGCGCGAGCATCCAGCGGCTCCCAGATCTTCTCCGGCACCAGAGCCAACGCGAAGCCCAGAGCGGCAAGCTCGACCATGCGCTGGTCGCGGCCGTTGACACCGCCCCAATATTCCGGGTGAGCCGGGTCGACGCCATTGGCCAACCCCTCGGCAAAACGGTCCCAATGGGCGAAATCTCCACCGCCGGCGCCGAGCGGCGCGAGGCCCCAGAGCGGACGGGCAAAACCTTCGAGATCGGCGGCGGCACGGTCGAAATGCGCGCCGGCGGCGTCGATGCGGACGCGGGCATTGCCCTTGGAAAAGTACGGCAGCAGCGGATCGAACAGGTCGGTTAGCGCGCAACGCATGTCGGAGCGGTTTTTGAGCGGATTGCCGGCAAGCGGATTGGTACTGACGGGATCGTAGATCATAGGTCTGGCTCTTGCTTGGTCGCCTCCGCAGGAGACGCGCTTCAGGTTTCGGACGGAAGGGTGCCGCCGGGGATCGGTATGACGGCATGACAAACGTGGCGCGCGGGCGCGTCGCGATCGCGGAAACGGGCGATCATCAGGTTGACGGCCTCGCGCCCCAGGGCGGCGCGGTCGACGCGCATGGTGGCGAGGCGCGGATTGGTCATCAGCGCGCAGGGCAGATCGTCGAAGCCGACGATGGCGAAGTCGTCGGGCACGCGCAGACCAGCTTCGGTAACGGCATCGAGCACGCCGACGGCGATGAAATCGTTCATGCAGAAGGCGGCGGTGAAGCTGCGATCCTCGGCAAGGATGGCGGCGGTGGTATCATGGGCCTCCTGGCTGGAGCTGCCGCGGAAGGTCATCGGCACGATCCGGCCTTCGGCACCTTCCACCGAGGCAATCGCCGCTTCGAAGCCCCGGACGCGTTCGCGGATCGTCTGGCGGTGAGAGCCGGTGAAATGCAGGATACGGCGATGGCCGGCATCGAGCAGCCGGCGGGTTGCGGCGTAAGCGCCGAAGAAGTTCGAGGGCGAAACGCCATCGAAGCGCAGCTTCGGGTCGGTCCCGTTGACGAGCACGGTCGGCGTGCCGCTTTCCTCCAGCCAGGGGCGCAGGTCGTCGGGCGGGTCGATGCCGACGAGGAACAGTCCCTCGGCGCCGGCCGCCTGAAGCTGCTCCTGGATATGCTCCGGCGAGGTCCTTGCCTCCCGGACGAGGCGGATGTCGAAGGGCATGCCGCGCTCGGCGGCGCCAGCGCGTAAGCCCTCGAGAATGCCTTCGTAAAAGACGCTGAGGCCACCCGTGGCGCTGTCGCTGGCGATCAGCGCCAGCCCTCCCGGCATGCTATCGACGGCCGCCTTCAGGGGGTAGCCGAGGTCGGTCGCCACCTTGAAAATCTGCTGGCGGATCGTGTCGCTGATGCCAGGCTCGTTGGTGAGCACCCGCGACACGGTGGAGACGGAGACGCCGGCCCTGCTGGCAATATCGGCTTGTGTGATGCGTTTGGATCGAAGCTCGTTCATAACGCAACAATCATGCAAATCGTGCAAATTTGCAAGAAAAAGATTGTTTATTGCGTTTCGCAATGAAGTTGCATATCCTCCCGCGGAATTATCCGCAGTAGGCGTCGGGGAGATCGTCGCGGATAGCAACGCGAGAGAAGGAGGAATCTCATGCGCGTGAATCGTCGTTCATTCATGATCGGAACTGCCGGTGCCGCGGCCGGTCTCGCTTTCGGTGGAGGGGCCATGCCCGCCTTTGCCGACGCGACGCAATTGCGGGCGATGTGGTGGGGCTCGCCCGATCGCGGCAAGCGCACAATCGGTGTCGCCGAGCTGTTCCATGCCAAGAACCCGGATATTTCCGTCGTCGGCGAAAGCATCAGCGGCGACGGCTACTGGGCAAAGCTCGCGACCGGCATGGCCAGCCAGAACATAGCGGATGTCTTCCAGCTCGAGCCGAGCACGATTTCGGATTATTCCAAGCGCGGCGCCTGCATGCCGCTCGACCAATTCGTGCCCTCGACGCTGAATGTCGACAGCTTCGGCAAGGATGTGCTGAAGCTGACTACCGTCGACAACAAACTCTATGGCGTCGGCCTCGGGCTGAACTCCTTCGCGATGTTCTACGACGAGGAGATGTTCAAGAAGACCGGCCTCACGCCGCCCGGCCCGACCACGACATGGGCGGAATATGCCGATCTTGCCGTGGAAATGACCAAGGCGGCCGGCAAGCGCGGCTATTGGGGCGGCCCCTATGGAGCGCGCTACAATTACGTCCTCGATGTCTGGCTACGCCAGCGCGGCAAGAGCCTCTTTACGGAAGAGGGCGGGCTCGGCTTCGGCGTCGACGATGCCAAGGAATGGTACAGCTACTGGGAAGATCTGCGCAAGCGCGGCGGCACGGTCTCCGCCGATGTCCAGACGCTCGACCAGAACGTCATCGAGAGCAACTGCCTGGCGCTCGGCAAATCCGCCATCGGCATGGCCTATTCCAACCAGCTCGTCGGCTATCAGCTCGTGGTCAAGAGCAAGCTCGCCGTCACGATGCTGCCGCGCGAAAAGAAGGACGGCCCTTCCGGCCATTACTATCGCCCGGCCCTGATTTGGAGTGTGGGCGCCACCAGCAAGAACGGCGAAGCGGCGGCGAAATTCATCAACTTCTTCGTCAACGATCCCGATGCCGGCAAGATCCTCGGCGTCGAGCGCGGCGTGCCGATGTCGCCCGCCGTACGCGCTTCCATCTTGCCGACACTTAATCCGGTGGAGCAGCAGACGGTGCAATATATCGAGCTGCTGAAGGATCAGGTCGGCACCTATCCAGTGCCGGCGCCGCTCGGCTCCGGAGAGTTCGACCAGAACGTCGCGCGCCCGGTCGCCGATCAGCTCGCCTTCGGCAAGATCACGGTCGCGGAAGCGGCGCAGAAGCTGGTGGAGGAAGGTGCGACCAAGCTGAAGCGGAAGAGTTGATTGATCGCTGGCTATCAGGGGTGACGGTCAGGTGAGTTACGGCAAGCGCGGACTCACCTGACAAGCCTTCGTTAAGCAGCCTTATTTCCCATCCCAGGGCTTCAACGCATCCTGCTTCAACTGGCGCTGTTTTTCAGGCGGAAGCTTGTAGTCGCCCTTGTAGGGCGCGCTTTCGAACGAGCCGTAGGTCGGGTTGGCGATGACGATCCAGTCGTGGCCGAAATGGGCGGCATTGGTTTCGAAGACCTTCTGGCGCTCCTCAAGCGTGCCCTTGTAATCGTCGGTGAAGTCGCCGAAATTGTCGCCGAACATCAGGAGAATACGGTAGTTCTTGGCGATGAAGGCGCGGCGCGTGCCCTTGGCCGAGCCCCAGTCGGGCTGTTCCTTGGCGCTGAGGAAGGTGTCGACATTGTCGCCCATCGGAAAGCCGAAGCGCTTCATTTCCTCGACGGTCGGTGTTTCCTCGTCGGCGGTGCGGTTGGTGACGTAGAAGACCTTTACGCCCTTGGATGCCGCATATTGCGTGAATTCGACGGAACCCGGAATGGGGCTGTCCTGCTGGGCGTTGACATATTTGGTCCAGCTGTCCGGCGTGAAGCTGGTGCCGGCAATGATGTTCTGGGCCTGATAGGGCGATGTGTTAAGCACGGTGTCGTCGACATCGAGGATGATTGCCGGGGGGAAATCCTGGAAGTTGCCGGTCTGCTCGACCGGGGCAGCGGTCCAGTTCTTGTCCGCGAGCGCTTCATCGAGCCGGATGCGGCCGAGCGCGTAGGCGCCGAGCGCATTCCCCTTGGCCTCGACCGAGGTCTGATCCCAGAGAACCGCGTTGAGATTGTCGTCGGGCTGGGCTGTCGGCAGGTCGGCTGCCAGAGCCGGCAGGGCGGCGGCAAGGCCGATGGCGGTCATGAGCGCCCGGCGCCCAAAATGACTGTTTCTCACGCTGTTCTCCTTATGATTATTGGCTGCTGAAAATCCGCGAAGCATATCAACGGTTTCTGATGTATTCGGATGCCATGATCCGGATAAGGATAGTTCGTGCTCACAGGAAATGTGTCAAGTCTGTGACAGTCGCGACGCGGCTGGTTTTTGCTGTTCTTCGTGCTGGGTCATCACAAAAAATGCCGGAGCCCCTTCAGGCCCCGGCATCTCTATTACGTCACAGGCTCGGCTTACTTCTGCGCGTCGGCCCAGCTCTTGACCAGTTCGTCGTAGTTGACGGTGACCGGCTTTTCCTTCTCGTTGGCGATCTTCAGCTGCGGAGCGAGATGGCCGTTCTTGACGGCATCGGCGTTCCAGTAGGCGAGATCATGCTCTTCGGCGAGTTTCGGACCGATATCGCCCTGAACACCGGCGCGTTCGATGCGCTGCATCACCTTTTCCTGGTCGGCGCAGAGTGCATCCATGGCACCTTGCGCGTTCTTGGCACCCGATGCGGCATCGCCGATCGCCTGCCACCAGAGCTGCGCCAGCTTCGGATAGTCCGGAACGTTGGTGCCGGTGGGCGACCACTGCACGCGTGCCGGCGAGCGATAGAACTCGATCAGACCGCCGAGTTCAGGCGCGCGCTTGGTGAAGCTCTTGTCGCGGATGGTGGATTCGCGGATGAAGGTTAGGCCGACATGGCTCTTCTTCACGTCCACCGTCTTCGATGTCACGAACTGCGCGTAAAGCCATGCGGCCTTGGCGCGGTCGACCGGGGTCGACTTCATCAGCGTCCAGGAACCGACGTCCTGATAGCCGAGCTTCATGCCGTCCTTCCAGTAGACGCCATGCGGAGAAGGCGCCATGCGCCATTTCGGCGTGCCGTCGGCATTCATGACCGGCAGGCCGGGCTTGACCATGTCGGCGGTGAAGGCCGTGTACCAGAAGATCTGCTGGGCGACGTTGCCTTGCGACGGAACCGGACCGGATTCCGAGAAGGTCATGCCTTGAGCTTCCGGCGGTGCATAGGCCTTCAACCAATCGAGATACTTCTGGATGGAGTAGACGGCGGCCGGGCCGTTGGTGTCGCCGCCACGCGCGACGCAGGAGCCGACCGGACGCGAGTTGGCATCGACCTTGATGCCCCATTCGTCGACCGGCAGACCGTTTGGCAGGCCCTTGTCGCCGTTGCCGGCCATGGAGAGCCAAGCATCGGTAAAGCGCCAGCCGAGCGACGGGTCCTTCTTGCCATAATCCATATGGCCGAAGACCTTCTTGCCGTTGACGTCGCGACCTGTGAAGAATTCGGCGATGTCCTCATAGGCCGACCAGTTGACCGGCACGCCGAGATCGTAGCCGTACTTCGCCTTGAAGTCGGCCTTGTTCTTCGCGTCGTTGAACCAGTCGTAGCGGAACCAGTAGAGGTTGGCGAACTGCTGGTCGGGAAGCTGGTAGAGCTTCTTGTCCGGTGCGGTGGTGAAGCTGGTGCCGATGAAATCGGCGATATCGAGGCCGGGATTGGTAACGTCCTTGCCCTCGCCGGCCATCCAGTCGGTCAGGTTGCGGACCTGCTTGTAGCGCCAGTGGGTGCCGATCAGGTCGGAATCGTTGACCCAGCCGTCATAGAGGTTCTGGCCGGTCTGCATCTGCGTCTGGATCTTCTCGACGACGTCGCCTTCCTGGATGACGTCGTGGGTGACCTTGATGCCGGTGATGGCGGTGAAGGCCGGTGCCAGAACCTGTGATTCATACTGGTGGGTGGTCAAGGTTTCGGAGACGACCTTGATCTCCATGCCCTGGAAGGGCTTGGCCGCGTCGACGAACCATTGCATTTCCTTTTCCTGGTCGGCACGCGAGAGCGTCGAGACATCGCCGATCTCCTTGTCCAGGAATGTCTTGGCTTCGTTCATGCCGGCCTGAGCCGAGCCGGCCAGAGCCAGCAGCACGACTGCCGTCGTTGTTAAGAGATTCCGTCGCATATATTCCTCCCTACAGGTTGCGAACGCAGTGTCAGGCGACCGGATCCCCGGCCATCTGTATCGACTTGTCTTACCGCGCCGCATGTCCGAAGACGGGCAAGTGGCGGGGTAACTCTTGAAACCGGGCTAGACCAGGCGGAAGACGCCGATCGCATAGACCACGGAAATGCCGACCGCCCACCACAGGCTTGGCCCGATCAGACCCAGCCATGCGATATGGATGAAGGCGGCGCCGAGCAGCGAGACGAATAGTCGGTCGCCGCGCGTCGTTTCGAAGCGCAGGATGCCGATGCGTGGATTGCCGCCGGGCGAGACATATTCCCAGACCGCCATGCCGATCAGTAGCGCCAGGATCGTTGCGAAGAACAGCGCGGTCGGCAGTGTCCAGGCCATCCAGGAAAAATCGGTATTCATGATGGTCTCCCTTCAGACGCGGCCGAGCGCGAAGCCCTTGGCGATGTAGTTGCGGACGAAATAGATGACGAGTGCGCCGGGGACCAAGGTCAGCACGCCGGCGGCGGCAAGCAGGCCCCAGTCCATGCCCGAGGCCGAGACCGTGCGCGTCATGATGGCGGCGATCGGCTTGGCGTCGGTCACCGTCAGCGTGCGGGCGATCAAAAGCTCGACCCAGGAGAACATGAAGCAGAAGAAGGCAGCGACGCCGATGCCGCTGGCGATCAGCGGAATGAAGATCTTGATGAAGAAGCGCGGGAACGAATAGCCGTCGATATAGGCGGTTTCGTCGATCTCCTTCGGCACGCCGGACATGAAGCCTTCGAGGATCCAGACCGCGAGCGGCACGTTGAACAGGCAATGCGCCAGCGCGACCGCGATATGGGTGTCGATCAGGCCGAAGGCCGAATAGAGCTGGAAGAAGGGCAGCGCGAAGACCGCCGGCGGCGCCATGCGATTGGTCAGCAGCCAGAAGAAGACGTGCTTGTCGCCAAGGAAGCGGTAGCGCGAGAAGGCATAAGCCGCCGGCAGCGCGCAGCCAACCGAGATCACCATGTTCATGACGACATAGGTGATCGAGTTGATATAGCCCTTATACCAGGACGGATCGGTGAAGATGATCGTGTAGTTGCGCAGCGTCGGCGCATGCGGATAGAGCGTCAATCCGCCGACGATCTCCTCATTGGTCTTGAAGCTCATGTTGACGAGCCAGTAGATTGGCAGGAGCAGGAAGACGATGTAGAGCGTCGGCACCACCCAGGACCAGCGTCCCTCTTCGCGATGCCGGCTTACCGATTGTGTGCCGGTCGTGGCCGGAGCGTTCGCGGCGGAGCTTGAAGCGGCCAATTGGTGCATCGTTGCGTCGTCGGCGGTGGTGGAAAGAGGTTTGGCGCTCATCGCGTCGCTCCCGCATCATAATTGGTCATGACGGTATAAAAGACCCAGGACAAGAGCAGCACGATCAGGAAGTAGACGAGCGACATTGCTGCTGCGGGGCCGAGGTCGAACTGGCCGAGCGCTATCTTGACGAGGTCGATCGACAGGAAGGTCGTGGAATTGCCGGGGCCGCCGCCGGTGACGACGAAGGGTTCGGTGTAGATCATGAAACTGTCCATGAAGCGCAGCAGCACGGCGATCAAAAGCACGCGGTTCATCTTCGGCAGCTGGATGTAGCGGAAGACGGACCAGCGCGAGGCGCCGTCGATCTTGGCGGCCTGATAGAAGGCGTCGGGAATGGAGGCAAGGCCGGCATAGCAGAGCAGCACGACAAGGCTTGTCCAGTGCCAGACGTCCATGAGGATAATCGTCGCCCAGGCGTCGACCGGATCGGAGACGTAATTATAGTCGATGCCGAGGCCGACGAGGACATAGCCCATCAGGCCGATGTCGCTGCGGCCGAACACCTGCCAGATCGTGCCGACGACGTTCCACGGGATCAGCAGCGGTAGCGCCATCAGCACCAGGCAGATCGGCACGCCGACGCCCTTCTTCGGCATGTTGAGCGCGATGAGGATGCCGAGCGGCACTTCGATCGCCAGAATGACGAAGGAGAAGATCAGGTTGCGGAACATGGCGTCCCAGAAGCGGCCGGAGTGCAGGATCTCCTCGAACCATTGCGTCCCTGCCCAGAAGAAGACGTTGTTGCCGAAGGTGTCCTGCAGCGAATAGTTCACCACCGTCATCAGCGGAATGACGGCCGAAAAGCCGACCAGCACCAGGACGGGAATGAGCATGAACCAGGCTTTGTTGTTCCACGGCTTGTCCATGATCAGGCTCCCATCTCGACGCGCCAGGAGTTGGCGTAGATATTGATGCCGGCGGGATCGAACGCGATATGCGGTTCGGCCGGTACGGTCTGGTCCTCGCCAATGACGGCGACGATATCCTGCCCGTCCAGCTTGGCGCGCACCACCTTGCGGCGGCCGAGATCCTCGACCTGCGTGACCGTCGCCGGCATGCCTTCGCGGCCGAGACGAACGAATTCCGGGCGAATGCCGAGTTCGGAGCGGCCTTCGCGCCGCTCGATGGGTGCGCCGGGAAGGGCGATCGTGCGGTTGCCGAGCCGCGCATTGCGGCCATCGATCTCGATCGGTAAGACGTTCATGCCCGGCGAGCCGATAAAATAGCCGACGAAGGTGTGGCGCGGGCGCTCGAACAGGTCGTTCGGCGTGCCGATCTGCACCACCTCGCCATTGTACATCACCACCACCTTGTCGGCGAAGGTCAGCGCTTCCGTCTGGTCGTGGGTGACATAGACCATGGTGAAGCCGAAGCGGCGGTGGAGCTGTTTCAGCTGCGAGCGCAGCACCCATTTCATGTGTGGGTCGATGACCGTCAGCGGCTCGTCGAACAGGATGGCGTTGACATCCGAGCGCACCAGGCCGCGGCCGAGCGAAATCTTCTGCTTGGCGTCGGCCGTCAGGCCTCGCGCCTTGCGGTGAGCGCTGTCGGAGAGGCCGATCATCTCGATGATCTCGTCGACCTTGCGCTTCACGTCGGCTTCCGGAACGTGCCGGTTGCGCAAGGGGAAGGCGAGGTTTTCATAGACCGTCATGGTGTCGTAGACGACCGGGAACTGGAAGACCTGGGCGATGTTGCGCTCCTGGGTCGATAGCCGGGTCACGTCCTTGCCGTCGAAGAGGATACGGCCTTCGGAGGCGCGCACCAGGCCGGAGACGATGTTGAGCAGCGTGGTCTTGCCGCAGCCGGACGGCCCGAGCAGCGCATAGGCGCTGCCGTCCTCCCAGCTGTGATGCACTTCCTTCAGCGCATAGTCCGCATCGGACTTCGGATGGTCGTTATAGGCGTGTCGGATATGATCCAGGTCGATACGTGCCATTGGCCGTGTCTCTCCTCAGGCTGCCCGTTGGAGGGCGGGTGTAACGGCGGCGCCATCGGTGTCGAACACCATGATGTGGCGCGGGTCGATGTAGACGTCGATCGCATCGTCGACATCGATGTCCTGCACGCCCTGGGTCAGCATCACCCAGCGCCGGTCGGCGAAATCGATGTGGATGTAGCTTTCCGAACCGGTGATCTCGGTCACCATCACCCGCGCCGGCGCGGCGACGGCTTCCGGCGTCTGCGGCTTCAGCGCCAGATGGTGCGGCTGGAATGCGATCGTATAGGGGCCGTCGGGCCGGTCCTCGAGGCCCGACGGTACGGGCAGGCGAATGCTGTCGTTCAGCACGAAGAGGTTGCCGTGCTTGTCGAGCGTGATGGTGTTCAGCGGCGGATCGGCGAAGGTGGTGGCGGTCATCAGGTCTTTCGGGCTGCGGAAGACGTCGATCGTCGGCCCGAACTGCGTGATGCGGCCCTGCGATAGGGTTGCTGTGTTGCCGCCCAGAAGCAGTGCCTCCGAAGGCTCGGTCGTGGCATAGACGAAGATAGCGCCGGATTCGGCGAAGATTTTCGGCAGTTCGGCGCGCAGTTCCTCGCGCAACTTATAGTCGAGATTGGCGAGTGGCTCGTCGAGCAGCACCAGGCCGGCGTTCTTGACGATGGCGCGGGCCAGCGCCGTGCGCTGCTGCTGGCCGCCGGAAAGGCTGAGCGGCAGGCGATCGAGGAAGGGGCCGAGCCGCAAGAGATCGGCGGCTTTTTTCACCTCGCGGTCGATCGTCTCCGCGTCGGTGCCGCCAAGGCGCATGGGCGAGGCGATGTTGTCGTAGACGGTCATCGCCGGATAATTGATGAATTGCTGGTAGACCATAGCGACGTTGCGGCGCTGCACGGGAACGCCGGTGACGTCAGCGTCGTCGACATGGATCGTCCCCGTCGTCGGCTTGTCTAGGCCGGCCATCAGCCGCATCAGCGACGTCTTGCCCGACAGTGTCGGTCCAAGGAGGACATTCAGCGTGCCGCGCTGCAGCGTCAGGTTCGTTTCGGCGATATGCGTTTCGCCGCTGACCGATTTCGACACGTTTCTGAGTTCAAGCACGATAGATTCCTTCCATGCGCGGCATGTCGATGCCGCTGCGAGGAGATTGATAGTTCTGGGTCGGTTACGTCTTACGGGGTGATGTTTTTTGCCCAAGCCGGCTCGGCACTTGTCACGCGCGGTCGCGCGCCGGTGCCAGATTCCGAATGGTGAAATGCTCTTAGGAAAATGCGGCGTCTGAAGCTCGATGCAAAAGATCCGCCTTCGCGCAGGCTATGGCGCGCAGGCCGAGTGGCAATGCAGCTTGCTCTGCGAGCAGCACCATTTTTGCTATCGATTCGATCTATGGACAATGGATCCTCCCCCTGTTTCACTTTGCGCCCCTCAAGCGAAAACCGAAACCATAACGACGATAAATGAAGATAAAGGAATGTCAAACGAAAACTGGTCGCGTTTCAGTTTCGCTTCATAAATCTCATTCCTGTGCTTTTTTAGGGGCTTATAATAAGAAAGGTAACCGATTGATCCGGATGGGAAATGGCGCGAAATCCATGTCCGGACACCAAAAGGCGGAGCAGTGGCTTCCGGTTGTTCTCACATTTTCTCATGTGCGTGAGGTTTGAACATCAGGTGGCAAGCCGTGTGTAAGATTGCTGGTCGCTTATCCGAAAGCATCGACCTTCGCGTCCGGCGTGGCTGAGGTTCGGGTCGGGTCTAGAGCCAGTTGATGCGCTTCAGCACCCAGAGGGTGGCGATCGACGTAACCGTTACGAAGAGGACGATGACGACGAAGGCCCAGGTGTCGTTGACCCCGGGAATACCGCCGACATTCATGCCGAACAGGCCAGCCACCACGCTCGGCGGCAGAAGCAGGGCGGCAAGGGCTGCGAGGCGGTTGGAGTTGCGGGCGATGCGCTCGCTGATGACGGTCGATAAATCGTCATGCAGGATGCTGGTGCGGTCGCGGATGGCGTCGAGATATTCGATATAGCGCATCAGCTTGTCGATGACCTCGCGCATGCGCAGCTTATCGCGTTCGGCAAGCCAGGGCGCATCGTCATGCTCGATGCGGTTCAGCGCGTCGCGCTGCGGCGCCAGATAGCGGCGAAGCTGCACGGCTCGCCGGCGCAAAAGCTTCAGGCGCTCGCGCACCTGGCCGGCCTCGCCGTGAAAGATCAGTTCGTCAAGCTCGTCGACCTCTTCGTCCATGGCGTCGAGCACGGGTTCGAGATCACGCACCAGCTTGTCGCCGATCAAAGCGAGCAGTTCGCCGGAGCGTTGCGGCCCCTTCTTCTTTTCCAGTGACAGGCGGATATCGCGCAGCGCCGTGATGTAGTGGCCGCTGTCGCGAAGCGAAACGATGCGCTCACCATCGACCCAGAGATGCAGGGGCACGAGGTCGATATCGGTCGGCTTCTGCGTCGTGCCATCTGGCGAGGTCGCACAGACGCCGCGCAGGATGATCAGCAGCCCGTCGCCTACGGGCTCGACGCGCGGTCGGGATTCTTCCTCCAGCAGAGCTTCGATGACGAAAGGGTCAAGGCCGCTCTTATGGGTGATCCAGTCGGCGGTAGCGGGATGATCGCGCTCGAAATGCAGCCAGGTGACGCCCTCTCCGGGCTTGCAGGAACCGACCTGTTCCAGGCTGAGCTGCCGGCAGCCGCCCTGTCCGTCGAGCAGGGAGGCGAAACGCAATCCCGGTTCGGTGCCGTAGCTGACTGTCGAACTGTTCGATGCTTCCATAGCGCCTTGATCCATCCCATCCCCATGGTAGCAAAAAGCGCGAGCATCACCGGAGTTTGTGGTGTGCTGTCGGGTAGCTTACCAGTTCGGGTCAAAGTGGCAAGGTGCCTGCCTCCCACCATCAATCGGGAGAATTGAAGACGGCTTCGATATGATGGCCATCCGGATCGATCACGAATGCCGCAAAATAATGTGGCCCATAGTGGGGTCGAAGGCCGGGGGAACCGTTGCCTGTTCCCCCATGTTCGATAGCCTCTTCATAGAAGTCGACAACACCTTGTTTGCTTGGTGCGGCCAAGGCCAGATGAAAACCCGGACCGGGCGGCCGCTGACCTTCCGGACAGAACTTCAACGCCAGCTTATCGCCGCCGCCGGCAATGCCATAGCCTACGGCCTGATCCATTTCTCCCGGCCTGAGATCCTCCCAAACGCGAATGTATCCGAGCGGGGCAAGAGCAGCATCGTAGAATGTCGCTGCACGTTCAATGTTGGAGACGCCGAAGGAGATATGATGAAGCATATGTCTGGAAACTCCGGTTTCGGATCAGTTCTTGCACATCGCAGAACATGCAAGGCGGGAACATAATGTCCGTATCGCCTTCGTAGTGCACTTTTCAAACAGAAAACCGCCCGCAACAACTTGCTGCGGGCGGCTCCAGGTGGTCATTGGATGTAGCGGCTACCTGTGGCTAGCCTCAACCAGCTCGTCGTCAACGTGCCGCCCAGTTGGCGCCGCGGCGGAAGATGGTTTTCATCTGCGGCACGCTGAATTCCTTGGCCTGGTGGCCGAGTGAAGAATAGAAGACGCGGCCCTTGCCGTATTTGCGCTTCCAGGCGACCGGCATGACGACGCCGTCGATCCAGTAGGCGTGGTCACCGGTGAAGGTGGTGGTGGCCAGCACCTCGTTCGATGGGTCGACATGCATGTAATATTGCTCCGACGTGTAGGGGAAATCGGTAATTCCCTCCATGATCGGATCGTCGGGCTGGGTGATATTGACTGTGTAGTCGATGATGTTGCCGGGATGGGCGACCCATTGGCCGCCGATGATGAACTGGTATTCGACGCTTTCGCGGAAACTGTCACCGGCGCCGCCATGATAACCGGCGATCCCGACACCGCTCTCGATGGCTTCGGCGAGGTTCTTCACCTCTTCCTTCTCGATCTTCGACATGGTGACGATCGGCACGATCAGGCTGAGATCGTGGATCGACGGGTCGGCGAAGGCTTCGGTGCTGTTTTCGAGATAGACCTTGAAGCCGTCCTCCTCCAGCATGTCGCGGATGATATGGGCGCATTCCTGCGGTTCATGGCCGCTCCAGCCGCCCCAGACGATAAGTGCTTCACGCATGATATTCCTCCTGAAATTGCGCGGTTAGCGGCCGATTTTTCCGTCCACGAGGGACTCTGACAGAGGGGCCGGACGTTCCGTTTGTGTTGATATGGTGACCGTGCGGCCGGTGTCCGAGGCCGTCTGGAAGGCTTCCATGACCTCGAGGACATGCAGCGCCAGGCTGCCATTGGCGCGATGCGGCCGGTTGGAGCGGATGGCGTGGGCGAGATCCGCGACGCCGAGCGAGCGATAATTGCCGTCGGCATAGGGCGCTGTGACCTCGCGCCCCTCGAACTGGCCACCCTTCCTCAGATACTCGACCTCGCCGCCGAAATGGTTCGGATCGGGCACGATCAGCGTGCCTTCGGTGCCGTAGACCTCGAGCGGCACATGCTTGTGGCCGGCAACGTCGAAGCTCATGCCGATCTGCACGACGGCACCGCTGGCAAAGGCCATGACGCCGGCGACGTGGGTCGGCACATGCACGGGGATGTGCTCGCCGTTGCGCGGCTCGCTGGTGATGATGCGTTCCTTGCGCGGCGTCACGGTAAAGCCGGCAACCTGGGAGACCGGGCCGAGCAGGTTGACGAGGTCGGTGATGTAATAGGGACCCATGTCGAGCATCGGGCCGCCGCCGACTTCATAATAGAAAGCCGGATTCGGATGCCAGCGCTCATGGCCGGGGCACATGAAGGTGGCGGTGCCGCCGACCGGAATGCCGATCGCGCCTTCGTCGATGATGGAGCGCGCCGTCTGGTGTCCGCCGCCGAGGAAGGTGTCGGGGGCCGCGCCGATGCGCAGGCCCTTGGCGGCGGCGGCATCCGCGAGCCTCTTGCCCTCGGCGAAATTGATGCCGAGCGGCTTTTCCGAATAGGTGTGCTTACCGGCGTCGAGCGCCTGCAGGCCGACGGCGACATGCGCCTTCGGAATGGTCAGGTTGACGATGATCTCGATCGAGGGATCGGCGAAGAGGGCTGCGATATCGACGGCCTTCAGACCGAATTCGGCGGCTTTGGCTTCGGCCAGTTCGCGATTGAGGTCAGCGACGCCTTTGATGTCGAGAATGGGAAACGATTTCATCGCTTTGAGATAGGCGCCGGAAATGTTCCCGCAGCCAATAATGCCAATGCCGACCTTTTCCATAAAACTTCCTCCAAATGAAATGCTTGTCCGTCCTTGCGGGTCAGAGGGCCGATGCCGGCCCCGTCGTTCCCCAAGGCGATTCATAGAGCTCGCGCAGTGCGACGACCGCCGCACCCTGCGCCCAGGTCTCGTCTGTCGACTGGTCGAAGACGAGTTCCGTCACGCCCTTGATCGAGGGCGGGATCGCCAGGGAATAGGCTTCCCGGAGGCTGTCGAGGAAAGGCTGGCCGAGCGCCAGGCTCGATCCCACAAGAATGACGCGTGGCGGCGCGAAGAGCGTGACGATGTTGGCGAGTGCCATGCCGCAGGCCTCGCCGGCGCGGATGGCTGCATTGATCAACGCGTTGTCCTCGGCGGCGATCAGGGTTTTCGCATGTGCCATGCCGCGGCCGAGACGGATGGCTTCGGCGAAGCGGCCGTTGGGCTGGTCGCCGAGGATGGCGCTTTCGCCGGCAAGGCTTGCAAGCCTCACTGTGCCTTGCGGTCCTATGCCAAGAACAAGATCACCAAGATTGTGGCTCAGGCCGCCAGCGCCGCGAAAGAGCTGGCCGGCATGCAAGACGCCAAGGCCGAGCGTCTGCTCCAGCGACACCAGCACCATGTCGTCGAGGTCCCGTGCCTGGCCGAACCAGTGGTGTGCCAGCGTGATGGCATGGGCATCGCTCTCGACGATGGTGGGGACGCCCAATCGTTCGGACATTTCTCTGGCGAAATCGACGCCGCTCTCGCGGAAGATCGGGCTCGAGCGAACATGGCCGGTGCGGTGCTCGATGACGCCGGGCAGGCCGAGGCAAACGGAATCGATCTCGTCCAGCGCCAGGTCGGCATCGACGACGCAGCGGCGCACGCCATCTTCGATCAGGTCGGCAATGACGCTGATCGGCTGCCGGTCGACGCGAAGGGCAAGCGTCAGCGTCGACAGGACCTCGCCGCGGAAATCGGCGACGACGAAGACCATGCGGTTGGCGGCGATCTTTGCGCCGACGACGCGGGCGGCGTCCGGATTGAGCTCCAGCATGACGCGCGGCCGGCCACGGGCGGCGGCTTCACGCAGATCGCCTTCGGTGCGGGCCAGGATCAGGCCGTCATCGAGGAGCGAAGCGGTGATGGCCGAAACCGTGGTGGTGGAAAGCTGGGTGCTTTCGCTGATTTCGATACGTGCGATGGAACCCGCTCGCCGGATCGTATCCAGCACATTGAAGCGGTTTATCGCCCGCATAAGCTCGGGATCTGCTGTTTTCATGAGAATGGTGCCGAATGACGTTTCCGCTCGGTTGCGGCCTGGTATTTTTGACGGGATGCGAATTAAATAGCCTATGCTTACAGTCCGATGTCAAGCCGCTCGGGCCGCTTTTGCCGAAAATTTAGGAATGGTGGTTGACATTTCAGCAAAGCTCCGTTGAATTAATCCGCATAAGGGAAAAAATATAGAGGCTGTTGTTCCCTTGGGAGGAGACAATCATGTTTTATGAACGTGGGGCGAAGGCCCTTCGCGGCGTGCGTATTGCCGCCATTGCTGCTGCCACGGGACTTGCGATGCTTTCCGGCGCGACCAGCGCCGCGGCTGACACGGTCGTCAAGTGGCTACATCTCGAAACCGATCCAAACTATGTGGCCGTCTGGCGCAAGATCGCCGATCAGTATGAAGCCCAGCATCCGGGCGTGAAGATCCAGATGCAGTTCCTGGCGAACGAGGCGTTCAAGGCAAAGCTGCCGACGCTGCTGCAATCGAGCGACGCGCCGGATTTCTTCTTCAGCTGGGGCGGCGGCGTGCTGAAGCAGCAGGAGCAGACCGGCACGCTGATGGACCTGACCGCGGCGATGAACGCCAAGGACGGCGCCTGGCTGAAGGCCTATAATCCGGCGGCGGTCAAGGGGCTCACCTTCGACGACAAGATCAGTGCCGTACCCTACAAGCTCGGCACGGTTTCCTTCTTCTACAACAAGGCGCTCTTCGCCAAGGCCGGCGTCGACGCCACTGCCATCAAGACCTGGGACGACTATCTGGCCGCGGTCAAGAAGATCAAGGCGGCCGGTATTGCACCGATTGCCGGCGGTGGCGGCGAGAAGTGGCCGATCCACTTCTACTGGAGCTATCTGGTGATGCGCGACGGCGGCCAGCCGGTCTTCACCGCGGCCAAGACCGGCCAGGGCAACGGCTTCAATGATCCGGCGATCATCAAGGCGGGTGAGCAGCTCGCAGAGCTCGGCAAGCTGGAGCCGTTCCAGCCGGGCTATCTCGGTGCCACCTGGCCGCAGGCGCTCGGCATCTTCGGCGATGGCAAGGCCGCGATGATCCTCGGTTTCGAAAATACCGTCGCCAACCAGCGCACCAATTCCGGCGATGGCAAGGGCCTGGCCGATGACAATGTCGGCCGCTTCGCCTTCCCGGCGGTCACCGGCGGCGCCGGTCTCGCGACCGATACGCTCGGCGGCCTGAACGGCTGGGCCGTGACCAAGAAGGCTCCGCCGGAAGCGCTCGATTTCCTCGCCTATCTCACCAATGCGGAGAATGAACGCACGATGGCGCAGGCCGGCATGCTCATTCCGGCGACGGTCGGCTCCGAAGACGGCGTCAAGGGGCCGCTGATGGGCGACGCCGCCGAGCAACTGGCGCATTCGACCTGGCACCAGAACTTCTTCGACCAGGATCTCGGTCCCTCCGTCGGCCGTGTTGTCAACGACGTCGCGGTCGGCATCGTCTCTGGCCAGATCACGCCGAAGGACGGCGCGCAGCAGGTCCAGGACGCTTTCGAGCAGGATCAGCTCTAACTTGGGCGGGCGCCGGCAAACCATCTTCGCCGGCGCCATTCTTCTTTCGAATTGCAAATGTCGAGACTGTCCATGACTGATGTCAGCGCAACGACCGCCATGCCATCCATCGCAAGAGCGAGACCTGCAGCGCGACGAAAATCGCCGGCCGCGCGCGGTCGCATGCCCGTCATCCTGCTGTTCCTGCCGCCGGCGCTTTTGCTGTTCTCCATCTTCGTCATTCTGCCGATGGGAGAGGCCGCCTGGTACAGCCTTTACAGATGGAACGGCTACGGACTGCCGACGGAGTTCGTCGGTCTGCGCAATTTCCAGGTGCTGTTCAAGAATGCCGCGTTCCTGACCTCGCTGAAGAACAACGCGCTGATCATCGTGGTGTCGATCGCCGTGCAGGTGCCGCTGGCCATTTGGCTCGCGACTATGCTGGCGCACCGTATTCGCGGTGTCGTGCTCTTTCGGCTGATCTTCTTTTTGCCCTACGTGCTGGCGGAAGTGGCGGCAGGCCTGATCTGGCGCTTCGTCTATGACGGCGACTACGGCCTGTTTGCCGCGATCGCGCACTTCCTCGGAACCGCCACACCCTACGTGCTCGCCGACAAGGATCTGGCGATGTACGCGGTGCTTGGCGTGATTGTGTGGAAATATTTCGGCTTCCACATGATGCTGTTCATCGCTGGCCTGCAATCCCTAGACAAGAGCGTGCTGGAAGCGGCTGAAATCGACGGTGCCACCGGCTGGCAGAAATTCCGCTATGTCACGCTGCCGCTGCTCGGCTCGACGTTGCGCCTGTCGGTGTTCTTTGCGGTTGTCGGCTCGCTGCAGCTGTTCGATATGATCATGCCGCTCACCGGCGGCGGACCGTTCAACTCGACGCAGACGATGGTGACCTTCCTTTACAATTTCGGCGTCACCCGCATGCAGGTCGGCCTCGGCAGCGCCGTCGGCGTCGTGCTGTTCGTCATCTGCGTCACCCTCGCCTTCGGCTACAAACGGATATTTATGCGCAATGACTGATATCGCCTCATCCGTTCGACTGAAGATCGGCACGAAGATTTATCTCTATGCGTCGCTGACCATCATCGCCGCCATCGTGCTGATCCCGCTTCTGACGACCATGCTCGGGGGCTTCAAGTCGCTGGGGGATCTCCGGGTCAATCCCTTCGGCCTGCCGGCCGAGTGGCATTTTGAGAACTATACCGGCATCCTGTTCGGCGACCGCTACTGGCGGCAGATGATGAACTCGCTGATCATCGCGGTGCTGACCGTGTTTCTCACGGTATCAGTCTCGGCGATGGCGGCCTTCGCCTTCGCGCATGTCAAATTCTTCGGCTCGAACTTCCTGCTCAACTATTTCCTGATCGGGCTGATGTTTCCGGCGGCAACGGCGATCCTGCCGCTGTTCATCCGCATCCGCGATCTCGGCCTGCTCAATACCTATTGGGGCGTGGTGTTGCCGCAGGTGGCCTTCGGCCTGGGCATGAGCATTCTTCTGTTCCGAAACTATTTTCGGAACCTCCCGGAAGAATTGTTCCAGGCGGCCTTTGTCGATGGCTGCGGTTATATCCGCTTCTTCTGGCACATTTCGCTGCCGCTCTCTCGGCCGATCATCGCGACCGTCAGCATCATCTCCTTCGTCGGCAGCTGGAATAGCTACATCCTGCCGCTGATCATGCTGAACTCGGATTCGATCTATCCCTGGCCGCTCGGCATGATGGTCTATAGCGGCGAATTCGGCACGGAATGGGAACTGGTGCTGGCCTTCATCACGCTCACCATCCTGCCCACCATCATCGTCTTCTTCCTGGCGCAGAAACACATCATCGCGGGTCTCACCGCCGGTGCCGTGAAGTCCTGAGCCCCATCGGAGCAAAAAGCATGGCATCCGTCGAACTGCACAATATCCACAAGGCCTATGGCGCGCTGGCGGTCATCCACGATATCTCGTTGGCCATCGACGACGGCGAGTTCATCGCGCTCGTCGGTCCCTCCGGCTGCGGGAAATCGACCCTGTTGCGCATGATCGCTGGGCTGGAGGAAATCACCGACGGCGATGTCTCGATCGGCGGGCAGGTGGTCAACGCCATGACGCCGCGCGAACGCAACATCGCAATGGTCTTCCAGTCCTATGCGCTTTATCCGCACATGACCGTCGCCGAGAATATGGGTTTCAACCTGAAGCTCTCAGGCGAGACGAAGCCGGTGATCGAGCAGCGGGTGAACGAAGCCGCGCGCATGCTCGACCTTACCAAGCTGCTCGACCGCAAGCCGGCGCAGCTCTCTGGCGGTCAGCGCCAGCGCGTCGCCATGGGCCGTGCCATCGTGCGCAACCCCGCCGTCTTCCTGTTCGACGAGCCCTTGTCGAACCTCGATGCGAAGCTGCGCGTGCAGATGCGCTCCGAGATCAAGGCGCTGCATCAGAAGGTGCAGACGACTTCGATCTACGTTACCCACGATCAGATCGAAGCCATGACGCTTGCCGACCGCATCGTCGTTCTGAACCAGGGCCGGATCGAGCAGCAGGGCACGCCGATCGAGCTTTATCGCCAGCCAGCCAATCTCTTCGTTGCCGGTTTTATCGGCTCGCCGGCGATGAACTTCCTTGATGGCGTGGTGGAGGGCGTCAACGGTTCGGCTTCCGTGCGGCTGACGGATGGCACGCCGCTGCGCATCGCCAGCGAGCGCAAGGTGCAGCCCGGCCAGAGCGTGAAGATCGGCCTGCGGCCGGAACATCTCAGCCTGACCGGCAACGGTTCGCCGCTGACCGGCCAGACGCTGCTGGTCGAGCCGACCGGCGCACAGACGCATGTGCTGTTCGATCTTGCCGGCGAGCAGGTGACGGCCGTCGTCGACGGTGAAGCACCGGTTCGCTACGGCGAGCAATTGAAGGTCACCGTCAATCCCGATCAGGTCTATGTCTTCGATGCGACCAGCGGACTGACGCTTTAAGCCTCCACCCTGATCGCATCGACGCGATCGGGGTAGAAAGCCATATAATCCTTGATCCGGCCGACGGAAGGATAGGGATTTTCGTAGGTCCAGATCGCATTCACCGAACGCTCGCCGCCGGCCGGAATGCTGTAATAGGCGCAGTCGCCCTTATAGGGGCAGTAGGTCGCGTGGTCGGTCCTCTCGAGGGCCGACATGTCGACATCCTTGCGGGGCACGTAAAGGACCGCCGGATAGGAGGCTTCCTTCAGCGACAGTGCTTCCCGCGTCTCTGCGATAACCTTGCCGGCGACCGAAACGGTGACATGGGCATGTGTGTCCTCGATCGTGATGGGGTGATCGGGGCCGGGGATTTTGACCGGTTTTTCGGACATGATGGGCTCCTCGCATGTGCCTGACCATCAGCATTCAAAAAGATATAGGAACACTTCCGTGGATTATCAGGCCCTCGGCGCGCCCCAGCGCAGACCATCCATCAGCAGGCCGACGAGGCGGCGGGAGCGGTCGTGCCATTCGGGGGAATTGGGCATGGAATAGGTGCCCGACAGCGCATGCAGCACATCCGTGCTGTCGACGTCGGCGCGGATCGAGCCGTCGGCCACTGCCCGCGCGATCAGGCTAGCAAGTACGATCGGGACCTTGCCATAGCTGTCGGCGAAGAGTTCGGAATTGCTGTTGAGCAGGATGCGCAGGCTGTCGCCCATACCGCGCTTGGTGGCTATGTAGCCGACGAAGCGGTGCATCCATTCTTCCAAAGTCCGATCGGGTGTAAGCTCGCGTGAAAGCTCCTCGGCCGCATCGCAGAGCGCTTCAACCTCATGGCGATAGACCGCCTCGACCAGATGCTCGCGGGTCGGGAAATGGCGATAGAGCGTGCCGACGCCGACGCTCGCGCGTCGGGCGATGTCTTCGAGCGAGGCGGCGGTGCCGTGATCGGCGAAGGCTTGCGCCGCGGTTTCGATGAGCTTGTCACGATTGCGTCGTGCATCCGCGCGCAGGCTTTTACCGGCTGGCGGTGTCTGGTCCTTCGGCTCTGTCGATGGCTTGGACGCCAATTCTCGCTCCATGCGGATTGCGACTTGACGACATCGGACAAGTCTCTAGGATAATAAACGGAGGCGCCTCCGTTTAATCTGGAGTAGCAGAGGATTGTTATCGCATAAAGGGCCAAGACGCCATTGCCGTCCGATGACAGGATTTGGGACGGTGAAAGCGCGGCTTTCCCGGGGCGTTTCACCGCAAGCCGCATGCGCCGGCCAAAGCGCGTAGTCTGATGATCTGGAGCCGGCCAGGCTGACGTCAAGAGCGGATGCCATGACCGGTCAATGCCAACGACTGCCAATTGCAAGATGAAGACCCGAACAGGGAGTGACCTGATGACCACCGTCCATCTCGATATCAATGGGCGCGAGCACGAGCTTTCGCTTGATCCGCGCGTGACGCTTCTCGATGCCCTTCGTGAGCATCTCTGTCTGACCGGCACCAAGAAAGGCTGCGATCAGGGCCAGTGCGGTGCCTGCACCGTCCATGTCGAC
Source organism: Rhizobium rhizogenes NBRC 13257 (assembly GCF_000696095.1). Classification (GTDB taxonomy): domain Bacteria; phylum Pseudomonadota; class Alphaproteobacteria; order Rhizobiales; family Rhizobiaceae; genus Rhizobium; species Rhizobium rhizogenes. The sequence goes on from NZ_BAYX01000004.1 coordinate 140,089, forward strand.
GGCGAGCGCGTGCTTTCCTGCCTGACGCTGGCCGCTCAGGCCGAAGGCCGCAAGGTGACCACGATCGAGGGACTGGCCGCTGAAAACGGCGACCTGCATCCCGTCCAGGCCGCCTTCCTCGAACATGATGCCTTCCAGTGCGGCTATTGCACGCCGGGGCAGATCATGTCGGCGGTTGCCTGCATCCGCGAAGGCCATACCGGTTCTGATAATGAAATCCGCGAATATATGGCCGGCAATCTCTGTCGGTGCGGTGCCTATCCGCATATCGTCGCCGCCGTGCGCGAAGCCGCGGAGGCCGCCCGATGAAAGAGTTTTCCTATCTCCGCGCCGGCTCCATTGATGAAGCCCGGCAGGCTAGCGCCTCTTCCGCCGTCGCATTGCTCGCCGGCGGCACCACGCTGCTCGACCTTGCCAAATGCGGTATTGCCGAGCCCGGGACGGTGGTGGATATCACCCATCTCTCCGGCCTCGATGCCATCGCTCTTACCGATCAAGGCGTTACCATCGGTGCGCTGGCAAAGATGAGCCGGGTCGCCGACGACGCCAATATCAAGATGCTGTTCCCGGCCGTATCAGAGGCGCTGTCGCTGGCGGCCTCGGCGCAGATCCGCAACATGGCAACAATCGGCGGCAATCTGATGCAGCGCACGCGCTGTCCCTATTTCCGCGATCCAGCGACCTTTGCCGCCTGCAACAAGCGTGCGCCCGGCTCCGGCTGTTCCGCCATTGGCGGGATCACCCGCAATCATGCGGTTCTCGGCACCAGCGACGCCTGCATCGCCACCAATCCCGGTGATCTTGCTGTCGCCTTGGTGGCCTTCGACGCTGTCGTGCATCTCGGTGACCGTCGGATCGCCGTTGACGACTTCTTCCTTCTGCCGGGCACGACCCCCGAGCGGGAACACGCAATTTCGCCCGGCGAGATGATCACTGCGGTGACGATTCCGGCATCCGCCGCCGCGCGTCGCTCGACCTATCTCAAGGTTCGCGACCGCCAGTCCTATGAGTTTGCGGCGGCGAGCGCTGCTGTTGGCCTCGAGCTGGAGGCGGATGGCAGAACCATTCGCGATATCAGGGTGGCGCTTGGCGGTGTCGCGACCAAGCCGTGGCGCGCCCACGCCGTTGAAGCGGCCTTGAGGGGCAAGGTGCTGGAGGCGGGTGCGGTCAAGCGCGCCAGCCTGTTTGCTGTCGAAGGCGCCGTCGATCATGGCGCCAATCACTACAAGATCGAGCTTGCGCCGCGTGTCGTCGAGCGCGCTATCCTGACGATGGGAGAGATAGTATGACCATCATGGAAACCAGAAAGCACGGCGCGGCTGATGGCGCCCTCGGCGGACGCCTGTCGCGCCTTGACGGCACCGCGAAGATCAAGGGCGAGGCCGACTATGCCGTCGAGCGCGATCTCGAAGGGCTCGCCCATGCGGTGATGGTGCAAAGCACGATCGCCGCCGGCCGTATCGTCGACATCGATACTTCAGCGGCGGAAAAGGCGCTGGGAGTCCTGCTCATTCTGACGCCGGACACCATGCCGGATCTGAACTCGCCGACCACCTGGCTCGATACGCCTGGTCCGGAAGGCCCGTACCGGGCGCTGACCAGTGAGATCACTTATAGCGGCCAGCATGTCGCCATCGTCGTTGCCGAAACCTTCGAGCAGGCAACGGCGGCGGCGGCGTTGGTGAAGGTGAGCTATGAGGAAGCGCCGGCCGTCTATAGCCTTGAGGATCCGAAGGGTGGCGAGGGTTTTCCGCTCGACCCGATGACCAAGGAATGGGGCGATGCCGCAGCCGCCCTTGCCGCCGCGCCCGTCAGGATCGAAGCGGAATACAAGACGCCGCGCGAATACAACGTGCCGATCGAGCCGCATGGGCTGATTGCCAAGTGGGACGGCGACAGGCTGACCCTCTGGGAGGCCAGCCAATGGATCGACGGCATGGCACGCACCTATGCCGAATGGTTCGGCGTGCCCTTCGAGAATGTGCGGATGATCTCGCCCTATATCGGCGGCGGCTTCGGCTCCAAGGCACTCGCCTTGCCGCACGGCGCGGTCGGCGTCATGGCGGCGAAGCTGCTTGGCCGTCCGGTCAAGCTGGTCATCACCCGGCCGCAGACCTTTACCTCCTTCGGTGGCCGTCCCGGCACGCGCCAGACGATTGCGCTTGGGGCCACGAAGGACGGCAAGCTCACCTCCATCGTCCAGACCGGTGCCAATGAGACGTCGATGGGTGACGTGGCCGTCGAGCCGTTGGGTGTGGTCACCGCGATCATGTATGCGACGCCCAATCTCTCGTCGCGGCAGAACATTGTGCCGGTGAACACGGTCAAGCCCGGTGCCCTGCGTGCTCCCGGCGAAAACCCGAGCGCCTTCGGCATCGAAAGCGCCATGGACGAGCTTGCCCATGAACTCGGCATGGATCCGCTGGAAATCCGGCTGATGAACTATGCCGAGCGGGATCAGGAGGCGGACAAGCCCTGGTCGACGCGGCAATTGCGCGAGGCTTTCGAGGCCGGCGCGAATGCGTTCGGCTGGGCGAAGCGCTCGCATGCGCCGCGATCGATGCGCGACGGCAAGCAGTTGATCGGCTGGGGCGTCGGCGCCGGCACCTATCCGGTGCGCCGCACGCCGGGTGAAGCGCTTGTGCGGATCCTGGCCGACGGATCGGCGGAGGTGGCGAGCAGCGGCATCGACATGGGGCAGGGGACCTACACGATCCTGGCGCAGACGGCGGCGGAAACGCTCGGCATTCCGATCGAGCAGATCCGCGTCAAGCTCGGCGATTCCGCCCTGCCGCGCGCGCCGGTTGCCGGCGGCTCGCAGCTCGCCAACCTGATGACCGGTGCCGTCTACAAGGCGGCGATCGCCGCCCGCGATGAGCTCGTGGGTCTGGCGATCAACGATCCCAATTCGCCGCTTCGTGACCTGCAGGCCAATACACTGACCGTTTCGGAAGGTCGCATCCTGCCGCCACGCGATGGCGGCGACGGCATCGCCATTGCCGACCTGTTGCGGCAGATCGGTCGCGACAAGATCGAGGTGCTGCGCAACACCTTGCCGGACGACAAGCAAAGCAAGGCGGATATCTACCGCAACTTCTCGACCATCGCGACCATGCGGTCACCGACGGAGGGTGAGTATTCGCTGCATAGCTGGTGCGCGCATTTCATTGAAGTGCGGGTCGACGAGGATTTCGGCACTGTGCGCGTCTCGCGCGTCGTCTCGGCACTCGATTCCGGAAGGCTCTACAATCCGAAGCTCGCCGAAAGCCAGTGGAAAGGCGGTATCATCATGGGCATCGGTCAGGCGCTGCTGGAGGAGGGCATTGTCGATGAGCGTTACGCGCGCGTCATCAACAACAATCTCGGCGATTACCTCGTGCCGACCAACGCCGATATCCCCGATATCGAGGTGATCAATGTCGGCATTCCCGACCCCCATGCCTCCGTGCTCGGCGGCAAGGCGGTCGGCGAACTGGCAATCGTCGGCGTCGCGCCGGCCATTGCCAATGCGGTCTTCCACGCGACCGGCAAGCGCATCCGCGAACTGCCGATCACACTGGAGAAGCTTCTGTAGGCTGGAGGGGCCAGGGGATGGTCGGGCGTGTGCGATATTCTGCGCCTGATCATCCCTTCGGGAGTTCCCGCGCATGATGGTGCGATAGCCTGCGACTCTTTTACAGTCGCTTCCCCTTGCCTATGGGGAAGTTCGACGGATCGTCGCTCCACGGATTGAAAAGTGCCGCGCCTGTGTGATTCACGTCGGCAATGTTGCGCGTGGTGAAAAACAGGTCGAATTCCATGGCGGTGGCGGCCAGGATCGTGTCGATCACAGACGGAAAATGCTTCGTCTGGCGCTTGATCGTCCCGGAAATCATGCCCCAGCGCCGAATAATGGGATCGCTGACCGGCAGAATTCGGTCGGCGAAACGCTCCAGCAAGGCATCGCGGGATGCCAGATGACGGGAGCGATCCGGATGGTCATCCGGCAGATTGTAGATGCCTTTATCATATTCGGCGATCGTCAGGATGCTGATGAACAGGCTCTCTTCCGGCTGGGAGCGAGCCCAATCTTTGACGGAAGGGGCGCCATTTCGGTTGAGCAGAGACGAAACGACGTTCGTATCGAGCAGCCAGCCGATCAAAGCTCGATGTTCCTGCCGGTGTCGCTCTCGCGCTCCACATCCAGCTCGGAAAGGCTGAGGCTTTCCATGAAGTCAACAAGAGGCAATTTGGGCTTGGCTGGCATCAGGCGGTCGTAGTCCTCGACGCTCATGATGACGACAGCCTCACGCCCGCGCACGCTTACCCGCTGCGGACCATCGTCGCGGGCATGGCGGACGACCTCGCTAAACCGCGCCTTGGCGGTCTCAAGGCTCCATCGACCGCCCTGGTGAACGGCGGTCTTGTCGCTCTTCGGCAACTGTCTGCTTTGCTTACTCATGGCTTCTACCTGGTCAGATAGTCAGTAGATAGCCTATTTGCCGACAATGTGCCAGCAAATGATCGTCGTCAAGGACTGCCGAAGTTGCCGCCGGGACCTGGTCCGGGGCCGCGCCCGAAGCCAAAGAAGGGTGGGGGTGGTGGCGGCTCGCGTTCGGCCGGGACGTCGAGATAGCTCATGATGTTGTCGACGTGGCTGACCTGCGAGCGCAGATTGTCGAGCGACTTGCCGGTGAGATTGGTGCCGGCCGGGAGTTGGGCGGTCAGCGGGTTCTCGTAGCGGCCGTTGACGCGCAGCTCGTAGTAGAGATGCGGTCCGGTCGAATAGCCGGTCGAGCCGACATAGGCGATGACCTGGCCCTGGGTGACGCGTTCACCGACATGTAGGTCGGATGGCGTTGCGGAAATATGGGCATAAGTGGTCTCATAGCCGCCGTCGTGGCGGATGCGGACATATTTGCCGTAGCCCGTTTCCCAGGAAATCTTTTCGACGACGCCGTCGCCGCCGGCCATGATCGGGCTGCCCATCGGCGCGCGGAAGTCGACGCCGTTGTGGAACTTCTTGACGCCCAGAATAGGATGAATGCGCCAGGCGAAACCATCGCCGAGCTTGCCGTTGGGTACGGGACGGTGGTTCAGCACCTTGGCAACGGAATGGCCGCCCTCGTCATAGAATTCCGAGGGGCCTTCGCCGCTTCCCTTGTGCAGATAGTAGCGGTGCGTATCGCCATCGGTATGGAATTCGATGAACATCAGCTCGCTTTTGCCGTTGTCCGCCTTGCGGGACAAAAGGTCGACGCTGTCGGGTGCGTTGTCGCCGCCGGTCAGTGAAATGCCGTTGGCCTTGGCGAGTTTCATCAGTTGGGCGGCGCTTGCCTCGGAAAGGCCGGCCTTTTCCAGCTTGGCGTCGATTGTCGATTCATTATCATCGTCGACGCCCTTGAGATCGACGGCGGCGACTTCCGAAGAGGACGGCGCGTCGGCCTGGCTCTCGCTATAGAGCGTGGAAAACAGCCGGTCGTCGTTCATCGGCACGAAACCATCGGCGTCGTCGCGGGCGACGATGCGCTCCGGCGTCTTGCCGCCGCTGAGGCGGGCCATGATCAATTTCGGCCGCGCGTCGGCGGTCTTTTTCTCCAGAAGCAGTTCCACTCTGTCGCCGGGCGAAACCGCATCGGTCTCCAGGGCGCGCTGCAACTCGTCGCCGGCATCCGCGTCGAGACCGGCGGAGGCGAGGATATCCTGCAAGTCCTGGCGGTCCTTGGGCATCGAAACCAGCCTCTTGAACTCGCGGCCGGATTCGCCGGCAGTCGCTCTCGAGACGCTGACATTCAACGGCACGCCCCTGATCGGGAAGCGTGAGCGCCGGACTGAATCGTAATGGTTGTTCTGCGGATAGATGCCGTGGCGGATCTCGGTGAGCGCCGGCGGCGAGAACAATGCGGTCTCGGCGCGCATGTCGCCGCCATAGGCTGCGTTGATCGCTCGGACATCGCCGGCAGAGGGCTCGGTATCCTCGGCTTTGAAGACCAGCGTGGTGCGATGATAGGTGAAGATGCGGGTTTCGCCGCTCGAAAGCTTTTCCGCCACTTGCGCGAAGCGGGCGCCGTCGAAACGCTGTTTCGTGGCAAGCCGGTTGCTCTTCGGCGTTGCCGGCTGCGACTGGACGAGCTGGGCCGTTCGCATCGGCACGGCCTGCTCGATCGTGTGGTGGGCCAGCAGCGGGTAGAGGACGGTGGCGAGAAGGCCGAAGGACGCCGTGCCGGCAATGCCGATGGCGATCAGATGGCGAAGATGGGCAGAGCGCGGCAGAAAGGGAACGTGAAATTCATGATGAGGCTGCGCCTGAATCGCAGCCTCTGCAGGAAATTGGACGCGCAATGGACTTTCGGCCATGAAGTGAGGAACCCTGCAGACTGCGGTGGGCCCAAACTAGGGCAAATCATGGCGAAATCTAGGCAAATATTACGAGTCTGTTAATTGCCGTGATCGTCCACAGGGTCAGATTCGCGCTTCGCGGGCGATTCGTCAACCGAAGATGGTGTCGTAAAGCAGCTTGAAGTTCAGTGCCAGGATGATTGCGGCGACCAGCCAGGAGAGGATGGCAACGCTCCTGGGCACGACGAATTTGCCCATTTTCTTGGGATCCGTGACGAATTGGACCAATGGGATGACTGCAAAGGGCAGCTGCATGGAGAGCACGACCTGGCTTAGCACCAGCAGATCGGCAGTGCCTTTTTCACCATAAAATGCGGTAACAAAAATAACTGGAATAATTGCGAGACCGCGGGTCAAAAGCCGTCTTGCCCAGTGCGGAATACGCAGGCGCAGGAAACCTTCCATCACGATCTGGCCGGCAAGCGTCGCCGTCACGGTGGAATTGAGGCCGGAGGCCAGCAGCGCCACGGCAAACAGGGTCGAGGCAATGCCAAGGCCGAGGAGCGGCGACAGCAGTTCGTAAGCCTGGCCGATTTCGGCGACATCGGCATGTCCGCTGTCGTGGAAGGCGGCGGCGGCGACGACCAGGATCGCGGCATTGACGAAGAGCGCCAGCATCAGGGCGATTGTACTGTCGGCCGTCGCCCATTTGATGGCGTCGCGGCGGCCTTCGTCATCGCGCTTATAGGCGCGGGTCTGCACGATCGAGGAGTGCAGGTAGAGATTATGCGGCATGACGGTGGCGCCGATGATGCCCATGGCGATGTAGAGCATTTCGTGATTGGTGACGATCTCAGGCGAGGGGATGAAGCCGTGCAGGATGGCGGCGACCGGCGGCGCTGCCGCGGCGATCTGCACGGCGAAACAGACGGAGATGACGATCAGCAGCGCGATGACGAAGGCTTCGAGAAAGCGGAAGCCCTTGTTCATCAGAAGCAGCAGTAGGAAGGCGTCGAGCGCGGTGATCAGCGCGCCGCCGATCAGCGGAATGCCGAAGAGCAGTTGCAGTGCGATCGCCGTGCCGATGACCTCGGCGAGGTCGCAGGCGATGATGGCGAGTTCGCAGGCAAACCACAGGGCCAGATTGACCGGCCTCGGATAATGATCGCGACAGGCCTGCGCCAGATCGCGGCCGGTGGCGATGCCGAGCCGGGCGGAGAGCGCCTGCAGCAGGATCGCCATCAGGTTCGACAGCATGATGACCGAAAGCAGGGTGTAGCCGAATTGCGCGCCGCCGGCGAGATCGGTCGCCCAGTTGCCCGGATCCATATAGCCGACGGAGACCATGTAGCCCGGCCCCATGAAGGCGAGAAGCCGCCGGATCCAGGTGCCTGTGTGCGGGACATGAACGGTGGCGTTGACCTCGGGAAGACTTGGACGTGCGTCTTCGTTCGGGCTGGCGAATTTCCATGCGCGCGGCGCGGCGGCATCCTGACTCTGCGACATACGGGAGGGCTCCGGGGGATTGAGCTATGATCTATCTAAAGAAATATGCTGGATATCAACATTATGCAATAGGCTATATTTCATAGATTTGGCATTATATGGCGGTGCTGCCTTGCGGTTTGGGGCTGACACCGTTTGTGCTCACGCCGCGGCGACTGTCGTCTCGGCATGAGGGAAAAGGAGTTCTCCACCGCCGCATTCGGCAAAATCGGTTCGGCGGTTGCAGCGAACGCGACGAGCGGGTAACTGGGCGCACGAAATTCTGGCGCAGCGGATAAATGCCTGGAGCTGCAAAGGCGACGACCGTTTATGCCGCCACTTTCAAGATTGAAGCCGGTGCTATAAAGATGAAAGCGAGTTTACTAGGACTCGCGAGGAGCTGACCTATTGCCGACGAGAAGACCGCCGATCCAACGAGACGAGCCATTGCTGGATGCGGAGACGCATTCCGAGGGTTTCCGGCACACGAGAGAGGCCACGCGTGGCGCTCTCGTGGAGGATTATGTCGAGCTGATCGCTGATCTCATCGATGACGGCAACGAGGCGCGGCAGGTGGATATCGCGGCAAGGCTCGGCGTGTCGCAGCCGACCGTCGCCAAGATGCTGGCGCGGCTCTGCGAGGACGGGCTCGTGTCGCGGCGGCCCTATCGCGGCGTTTTCCTGACGGATGCGGGCAACAGGATCGCCCAGGACATTCGCGCCCGCCATCAGACGGTTGAAGCCTTCCTGCGCTGGCTTGGCGTCAGCGCCGAAACGGCGCGGATCGACGCCGAGGGCATCGAGCACCATGTCAGCGCCGAGACGCTGGAAGCCTTCCGCCGCGCGATGCAGCACGACGGCTGATCGTGGGCGACTGCCCCTATTCGGCGGCGTCGTGCTTGGAGGCAGCAGGCGAACATCGGTTCGCCGATCCCGCACCCCGTGCTACTTTTTTATTGTAGAAGCACGGGAGCATTTGCCATGGTCAAAACCGACCTCTCCGATATCTACCGAGGCTATATTGCCTGCCTGAATGCGCAGGACTGGGCGAGGCTGGAACAGTTCGTTGATGATGACGTCTCCCACAACGGTCAGAATGTCGGGATCTCAGGCTATCGCCAGATGCTGGAGAGGGACTTTTCCGAGATTCCGGATCTCCGTTTTGCCATTCAGCTGCTGATTTCTGACCCGCCTCATATAGCGAGCCGGCTGGAATTCGACTGCAGGCCGAAAGGAACGTTCATTGGTCTGCCCGTCAATGGGAAGAGAGTGTCCTTTACCGAGAACGTATTCTATGAGTTTCGCAGCGAGAAGATCTGGCGAGTATGGTCGATTGTCGATAAGGCCGCGATCGAAGCCCAGCTCTAGCGCGGGAGTTGTCGCGAGCCAGATGATCCTTGCCGGGCTCAGTTGGCGTTTCGCCGCATCGACCCGATCACGCTCCACACCAGCCTTTCGCCGACATCGATTACCGGAAACGACTTTCCCGAGCGGAGCCATTCGGCAAAGAGGCCGTTCATGCAGCATTGGAAGGCGCGGGCGGCAGTGTCGACGGTCCAGCCGGGCGCGAGTTTGCCCTGCCGGTCGGCCATGTCGATCAGCTTCTGCAGCTTCTCGTACATTTCGGCATTGGCGGTGATGATGCGTTGGGCGGCGTCAGAGGGGTCCTCGGTGAATTCGCAGCCGAGAATCATGATGGCGAAGATACGTTGCTGGTGTTCGTCGTTCGCCAGGATATGCACAACCTCGATAGAAGCCTGTTCGATCAGGCTCAGCGGATCGTCATGGCCATGTTCGATTGCGTGGTCGACGAGTTCTTCCTGCGGTAGGCGGATTTCGCTGTGCAGCGCCGTCAGCACCTCGGCCTTGTCCTTGAAATGCCAGTAGATCGCACCGCGCGTCACGCCGGCGCGCCTGGCGATCTTGTCGAGGCTGGAGCCGCTGACGCCGTTTTCAAAGAAAACCTCGGCGGCGGCTGCCAAAACCTCCTCCCTGGTCTTGGCTGCATCTTCCTTGGTCCTGCGCATTCGATCTTTCCACTTTTGCATGTGGCGCAAATTTATTTCATTTCGCCTCATGCGGTTGATTTCACATGATATTGTCCGGGAACTTGAGCGCCGTCCCGAACCTCATGCCATTGGTCACGTCGATTTGATATTTACAATCATTCATGTATGTTTGTATGCTGCGACGCAATAAAAATGTCAAAACTCGTGGTGATTTTTTATGACGGCGCATCCCCGCTCCTTTTTGCGCAGCAGCTTTCTCGCAGCCGGTGTCCTTTTTCTCGGCGCGCACTCCTCCCTTGCCCAGCAGGCGGGCCAAATGCCGCCGCCGCAGGTGACCGTGGTCGACGTCAAGCCCGAGACCGTGCAGCTCGCCTATGAATATGCTGCGCGCATCTCCGCCTATAGGCAAGTCGATGTCCGCGCGCGTGTCGGCGGTATCCTGTTGAAAAGGAATTTTGTCGAAGGTGCCGAGGTCAAGGCCGGCGACGTGCTGTTTCTGATCGATCCCGCCTCCTACGAGGCGACGCTTGCGCAGGCTCAGGCGCAGTTGCAGCAGGCCGACGCGCAGCTGACCCAGGCGCAGCGCGAGGAAAAGCGCAACATCAACCTCTTCGACCAGAACGCCGTCACGCAGAAGGCGCGGGACGACGCGATTTCCACACGCCAGTTGGCGGACGCCGCGGTCGCCTCGGCCCGGGCGCAGGTGCAGACGGCGCAGCTCAATCTGGACTATACCAAGGTCACGGCGCCGGTCGGCGGCATCACCACGCTGGAGCAGGTCTCCGAAGGCAGCTTGATCGGCACGACGGGTGACACGGGTCTGCTCACTAGCATCACCCAGCTCGACCCGGTCTATGTCAATTTCTCCTTCTCGGATACGCAGGCCGCCGAAGTGCGCCGGCTGATCGACCTCAAGAAGGCCAAGGGCGAAGCGCCGAACCTTGGCGTGAAGATCTCCTTCGGCGACGGCACGACCTACGACCATGACGGCGTCGTCGACTTCACCTCCTCCACCATCGACGCCTCGACCGGCACGCTGCAGGCCCGCGCCGTGGTGGACAATCCCACCCGTCGGCTGCTGCCCGGCCAGTTCGTGCGTGCCACTGTTACCGGCGTCTCGCTCGACAATGCCATCACCGTTCCGGAAATGGCGCTGATGCAGAGCCCGCAGGGGCAGTTCGTCTATACGATCGACAAGGACGGCAAGGCGCATGTCAATCCGGTGACCCTCGGCCAGAAGATCGGCGGCAATTGGCTCGTACTGTCGGGCCTTCATGCCGGCGACAGGCTGATCGTCGAAGGCATCATCAAGGTGCGCCCCGGCGCGCCCGTGCAGGCGGCGGCAGCCGCCGCGCCCAGCGACGCGAACAAGGTAGTGCAGAACTGATGTTGGGAAACAGATTCTTCATCGATCGCCCCGTTTTCGCGGCGGTGATCTCGATCGTCATCCTGCTTGCGGGCGCCGTCTGCATTCGCCTCCTGCCGATTGCGCAGTATCCCGAGCTGACGCCGCCGCAGGTGGTCGTCACCGCCACCTATCCCGGCGCCAGCGCCGAAACCGTCGCCCAGACCGTTGCTGCTCCCTTGGAGCAGCAGATCAACGGCGTCGAAAACATGCTCTACATGCAGTCGTCGAACTCCAATAGCGGCGCGATGCAGATCACGGTCACCTTCGCGCTTGGCACCGATCCGGACCAGGCGGCGATCAACGTCAACAACCGCGTGCAGCGCGCCGTCACCACCCTGCCGCAGGACGTGACCCGTCTCGGTGTCGTCGTCACCAAGCGCTCGACCTCGATCCTCGGCTTCGTGGCGATGTATTCGACCGACAGCCGCTACGATCGTGCCTTCGTCGGTAACTACGCGCTGCTCAATGTCATCGACGATCTCAAGCGCATTCCCGGCGTCGGCGACGTCAACCTGCTTGGCGATATCGACTATTCCATGCGTATCTGGCTGCGGCCGGACAAGCTGGCGCAGTATAATCTGACGCCGAGCGATGTCTCGACCGCCATCCAGGAACAGAATTCGCAGTTTGCCGCCGGCCGGTTCGGCGACCAGCCGAGCAACACCGCCCAGCCCTTCACCTATACGGTGACGACGCAGGGGCGCCTGGCCGACATCGACGCCTTCGGCGATATCATCCTGCGCTCGGACGCCAATGCCGCGACGCTGAGGCTGAAGGACGTCGCGCGCATCGAGCTCGGCACCAAGAGCTATTCGGTCCAGAGCAGCCTCAACGGCACGCCGGCCATCCCGATCGCCGTCTATCTCCAGCCCGGCGCCAATGCGCTGAACACGATGTCGGCGCTCAAGGGGCGTCTGGACGAGCTGCAAAAATCCTTCCCACAGGGCGTTGCATACCAGATCCCCTATGACACGACCAAGTTCATCCAGGTGTCGATCGAGGAGGTGGGCCGCACCTTCATCGAGGCGATCCTGCTCGTCATCATCGTCGTCTTCGTCTTCCTGCAGAATTGGCGCGCGACGCTGATCCCGGTCATTGCCGTGCCGATCTCGATCATCGGCACCTTCGCCGGCATGTATGTGCTCGGCTTCTCGATCAATCTTCTGACGCTGTTCGGTCTGGTGCTGGCCATCGGCATCGTGGTAGATGACGCCATCGTCGTGCTCGAAAACGTCGAGCGCCTGATGACGACAGAGAAACTGTCGCCGAAGCAGGCGGCAATCAAGGCGATGGGCGAGGTGACCGGTCCGGTCATCGCGATCGTGCTGGTGCTCTGCGCCGTGTTCATCCCGGTCTCGTTCATGGGCGGGCTCGCCGGCCAGATGTACAAGCAGTTCGCCGTCACCATCGCGATCTCGGTCACCATCTCGGGTATCGTGGCGCTGACGCTGACACCGGCGCTCTGCGCACTGATCTTGAAGCCCGGCCATCACGAGCCGGTGCTGCCCTTCCGTATCTTCAATCGCGCCTTCGACCGGTTGACGCAGGGCTATACGGCCGGCGTCGCCTTCTTCCTGAAGCGCATGGTGCTCGGCTGCGTGCTGGTCGCCGGCCTGCTCGGGGCGACCGGTTATCTCTTCTATACGCTGCCGGGATCGCTGGTGCCGGATGAAGACCAGGGCTCGCTGTTCCAGATCGCCATCCTGCCGCCGGCGGCCTCGCTGACGCGCACGCAGGCTGTCATGGATCAGGCGCTGGTCAATACCGAGAAGCTCCCCGGCGTTGAAAACGTCTTCGCCGTTGCCGGCTTCGATCTGCTCTCGGGTGGCCTGAAGAGCAGCGCCGGCGTCGCCTTCGTGACGCTGAAGGACTGGAGCGAGCGCAAGACGCCCGAACTTGACGCCCGCAACATGGCTGGCCCCCTGATCGGCGCCAACATGGGCATCAAGGACGCCATGGTGCTCGCCTTCAACCCGCCGCCGATCCAGGGCCTTTCGACGACGGGCGGTTTCGAAGTCTATGTGCAGGACCGTTCCGGCAAGGGCGTTGCCGGACTTTCGGAGGAAGCACAGAAGCTCGTGGCGGCTGCTTCCAAGCGGCCGGAGCTGGCGGGCGTGCGTACCACGCTCGACACCAACGTGCCGCAGTTCCGCGCCGATCTCGACCGCGAGAAGGCCAAGGCCCTCGGCGTGCCGATCAACTCCGTCTTCGATGCCATGCAGGCGACCTTCGGCAGCCTCTATGTCAACGACTTCACGCTTTATGGCCGCAACTATCAGGTCAACCTGCAATCGGAAGCGCCGTTCCGTGAATCACCCGACGATCTGCGCCAGGTCTTCGTCCGCTCCGACAGCGGCAAGATGATCCCGCTCGATACGCTGATCAAGGTGACGCGTACCATCGGGCCGGACCAGCTCGAGCGCTACAACGCCTTCAATGCCGCCAAGGTCACCGGCAATCCGGCGCCCGGCTATACCTCCGGCGACGCGATCAAGGCGATGCAGCAGGTGGCGGCTGAGACCCTGCCGGAAGGCTTCCAGATCGCCTGGACGGGCTCTGCCTATCAGGAGCTGGAAACCGGCGGTGCGGGCACGCAGGCGATGATCTTCGGCATCATCATGGTGTTCCTGATTCTGGCCGCGCAATACGAGAAGTGGAGCCTGCCGCTCGCGGTTCTCACCGCGATCCCCTTCGCGCTGTTCGGCGCGCTGCTTGCCACCTATCTGCGCGGGCTCACCAACGACGTCTACTTCCAGATCGGCATGGTGACACTCATCGGCCTGGCGGCGAAGAACGCGATCCTGATCGTCGAGTTCGCGGTGATGAAACGCAAGGACGGCATGAGTGCGGCGGAAGCCGCGCTCGAGGCTGCGCGCCTGCGCTTCCGCCCGATCGTCATGACGTCGCTTGCCTTCATCCTCGGCGTCGTGCCGCTGGCGATCAGCACCGGCGCCGGCTCGGCCAGCCGCCATGCCATCGGCACCGGCGTCATTGGCGGCATGCTGGCGGCGACCTTCCTTGCTACCTTCTTCATCCCGATGTTCTACCGCCTGATCGCCTGGAAACAGCCGAAGTCGGACGAGGACGACAAGGATGATGAGATCGGCCACCGACCGCACGCGCAGGCGGCTGAGTAGGGTCAAGTATCCCCATCGAGCATCGACTTTGAAAATGGCGCCTTCGGGCGCCCTTTTTGCCACGTAGATACAGGGATCGACGAGCAGAGCTCCCCCTTGCTCGACAGAATTTTCCCGCCATGATGACGAAAACGTGGGGACCCTGTTTCATGGCTTTTTTCGAGAGCATGCTGACGCTGATGCTAGTGGCGTTGATCGCGCTACAGCCGTCGCGAAAGCTTGGTATTCCCTATCCGACCATGCTGGCGATCGCCGGCGTCTTGGTCGCCATGCTGCCCTGGGCGCCCGGCATCTCCATCGATCCGGCATTGGCGCTGGCGTTGTTCATCGCGCCTGCCCTGTTCGATGCCGCCTATGACCTGCCGCCCCGGACGCTGAAGCAGAACTGGATACCGCTGATCTCGCTTGCGGGCATCGCGGTTATTCTGACGGCCGCTGCTGTTGCCTGGGTCGGTGTCGCCTATGCCGGCCTACCGATTGCTGCCGCCATTGCGCTCGGTGCCATCGTCGCGCCGCCGGATGCGGCGGCCGCCACCGCCATGCTTGGCCGATTCAACCTGCCGCGTCGCGCGTTCACTGTGCTGAAGGGCGAAAGCCTGCTCAACGATGCCGTGGCGCTGTTGATCTTTGGTGCTGCCGTCGCAGCCGCTTCCGGCACGGTTTCTGCCGTCGAACTTGTGCCTCAACTGGCCCTTGCCGCGCCCGGCGGCATCGTTCTCGGTATCCTGCTTGGCTATGTCTATATGCGGATCGGGCCGCGCCTTGCCGGCACGCTCGGCGGCTCACTGTTCGAATTCGTCGCCACCTTCGGGGTCTGGGTGATTGCCGAGCGGCTGCATCTCTCCGCGGTTCTGACCATGGTCGCTTTTGCCATGGTGATCGCCCGCGACATGCCGGATCGGATATCGGCGCGCAACCGGATACGGTCCTATTCCATCTGGGAGGCGGCTATTTTCATGCTCAACGTGCTCGCCTTCCTGCTGATGGGCATGCAGGCGCGCACCACCGTGCTGCAACTCTATCAGCAGGATGTCGGCTTCGCGATCAGCTTCGCCGTCCTCGTCTTCCTCACTGTCGTCCTTGTCCGCATCGTCTGGCTGCTGCTTTCAAACCGCGTGATCTACTATCTCCACGCTGCCGGCATTTACAAAGCCTCGGCGCCGACGCTCTCGATGAGCCTGGTCGGCTCCTGGTGCGGCATGCGCGGTCTGGTGACGCTGGCGACAGCGCTCGCCCTGCCCGAGGGCTTCCCTTCGCGCGATCTCATCGTTTTCAGCGCGCTGACCGTGGTGCTCGGCACACTGATCGTGCAGGGCCTGACGCTTGGGCCATTGATCCGTCTCTTGAAGCTCGAGCGTGACGATTCGATGAAAAACGATATCGACAGCGCCCGTCTGGCGCTGATCGATGCCGCGCTGGAGGAGCTGGAGTCGATGCAGGACAGCAAGGCTGCCACGACGCTGCGCGGCCTTTATCGTGGCGACCGGGAGTTGGCCACCCAGGGGCTAAATCCACGCGAGGCCGGCGAAGTCGACGCTCTCAAACGGCAGGTGATCCAGGCCAAACGCACGAAGCTCGCCGCCATGCGCCGCAGCGGCACCATCGACGACGACGTGTTTCATGTCCTTGAGGAAGAACTGGACTGGGCGGAGCTCGGGGCCTCGCATCCAGGCCGGTTCGAGGTTGTCGAGGGGTGAGGGACGCCCTGAGTCCCGCGAAGGGATTGCTGGTGGGCATTCGCGCTCAAGCTGCCGGCGGGCTGATGAGTTTTATCGACTTGAAGTAGCTTTGGAAGCGCTTGGTGTCGCGCGTCAGCACAGAAAGATTACTGACCGCCGCGTGAGCACCAATGAAGAAATCTGGCAAGACACCCGTGCGTGTTCCGCCTGCCTTTCGATATTGTACGAAAACTTTGCCGGCTAGGAAAAGTGCGGGGCGCGGGATCGAAAGGATGCTGATACCTGTCTCAGCCAGCATGTTGTCGAGATGTTCGATCTTATTGTAACGAACTGATATTTCAGCATAAACGACATCATTAATGTAAAGAGAGCCAAGCAACGTTGCGCTGTCGAGTTGGCTCAACGACCAATCGTACCAAACGGGATCATCCGTGATGATATCCAGAAGTATGTTGGAATCGACCAGGATCACCTCAGTCGTCGCCACGTGTCAGCGCCATGATTTCGTCTGTGCTCATGCCCTTTCCGGCATGTCCCCGAAACTTGGCGAACCGGCTATTGCGTTTACCCGCTTCTACCGGCACCACGACAACGTTGCCATCGGCCGCTTGACGAAAGTCGATCTGGCTTCCGGGACCAATCCCGAGCATTTCGCGAACAGCCTTCGGTATCGTCACCTGTCCTTTTGCGGTTACGGTCGTGCTCATAATTGCCTCGGTAATGATCGATGAAATGAAAGTATTACTTTCAATCCCGATTTTCAAGTCACATCGGTGGAACGGTGCCGTTGAGGCCGACGGCGATGCGGTCGGCGGAGACTTTGCCATCGTCGGATGCTTCGGCGGTGATGAAGACGGCGGCGCCGGCTTTCAGATCGCCCTTGGTGGCTGACGTCAGCGTTACGACCGGAGTGCCGTCCGGGATGTTGATCTTCTTCTCGCCGCCCTTGTAGGTGAGGGTCAGCGTCGGGCCGTTGACCGATGTGACGGCATTGGCAACCGTAGCGTTGGTCATGGAACTGTTCGGCTTCGAATCCCATGGGCGGTCGCCCTCGCCGGTGCCCTTCATCGCGGCCGGAAAGATGACGACTTCGATGGCGCCGGCGACGCCGCTGGCGGTCGGTTCATTGGCGATGCCGACGAAATCGCCGGGCTTGATGTCAGCGGCCGAAGCCTTGACGACGCCGGCGACGTTCCAGCCAGATTTCAGCGTGACGGCGATATCCTTGCCTTCGCGAGACTTGATCTTGAGGGTGTCTCCCTCGAGGCTCTCGATCGTGCCGCGCACGCGGACGCGCTCAGTGGCGTTGGCGCTCTGCAGTGCTACGAGCGTCGCGACGACACCGGCGGCGAGCGTCAATGCGCCCTTCGTCAGAAGCTTGCGGTCCATGGACAGTCTCCTTGAGACATTCGCTAATCGGTGGGTTTTCGATATGTCGGCAGAAATCGGCCGGCAAAGTTGCTGGCATGTGGCCATGCTCGATTGCAACGGGGCGATCCTATCGACCGCGCCGTAGCCCCGCCAATCAAACAAGTGTGAGAGAAGCGTGTTCTGTCGCCAGGCTATCCATAAGGCCTTATGCGGCTGGCGGATCGCGCTTGCTGATAAGCTTCCGTATCACCTCGATATCGCGGTTCAGCGGTCGGTCGTCATGATAGTGGGCGACATGCGAGCGCACCAGCCTGTGGATCGCCTCGGTGCCGGGGCCGCGGCTGGCGGTCGCTTCAAGGAAGTCATGCGCCTGTACTGCCGCCATCAGTTCGATGGCGAGGCCATGATCGGCATTGTCGAGAATGGCCAGCAGCTTGTTGGCGGCTGCCGTCGGATGCGCGAGGAAATCCTCTTGGAGGCCCGAGGTCAAGCCGCCGTCGAGGCTGGCGGGGGCAGCGAGCCGGCGGTTGTCGTTGGCGAGTGCCGCTGCGGTATATTGCGCGATCATGAAGCCGGAATGGCTGCCGGCGTCGCTTGCGAGAAATGGCGGCAGGCCGCTCACCAGCGGATTGACCAGCCGGTCCATGCGGCGCTCGCTGATGGTGGCAATCTGCGCCAGGGCGATTGCGAGGCTATCGGCGGCCTGACCGAGCGCCGGCGCAACAGCGTGCGCTTCGGAGGAAACGACCGGCTCTTCTGGCGTGCCAGAGATGGCGGGATTGTCGGTGACGGAGGCAAGCTCGCGGTCGGCGACGCCGGCCACGAAATCGAAGACGTCGCGCGCCGCGCCATGGGCATGCGGGACGGCGCGCAGGCTGAGGGCGTCCTGCGTGCGCCGGCCGATGGCGGCGGTAATCAGCCCGCTGCCCTGAAGCCGCGCCCGCAGGGATGCGCCGACGGTCGCGATACCGGGCGACTGGCGCAGATCCAGCACGGTCTCGTCAAAAGCGGCCATCTGTCCGCCGGCTGCCTCCAGTGTCAGTGCTGCGATGGCGTCGGCCCAGGCGAGCAGGCGCTTCGTGCGGGCGAGCGCCACGCTGAAAAGACCGGTGGCGCACGCCGTGCCGTTGACGAGGCTCAGGCCCTCCTTGGCGCCGAGCACCAGCGGCTCTAGGCCGATTGCCGCCAACGCCTCGCGACCGGACATAGACTTGCCGCCGACCCGGGCCGATCCCTCGCCGATCAGCACCAGCGCCGTATGGGCATTGTGCGTCAGATAGCCAGCCGAGCCTTTCGATGGAACATCCGGCACGCAATCCCGTTCCAGAAAGGCGAGCAGATGCGCGACGATCTCCCGCCTTACGCCGGAATGGCCATGGGCGAAATTGGCGATCTGGGCGGCGATGATGGCGCGCACCTCGCGCGGCTCCAGCAGACTGCCGACGCCGCAGGCATGGCTGAGGATGATGTTGCGCGACAGCCGGCTTTGGGACGGACGATCGACCACCGTGTCCGAGAGGGCGCCGACACCGGTATTGATGCCATAGGCGCGTACGCCGCGTTCGACGATGGCTTCGACGATCCGGCTGGCATGCTCGATGCGAGCCCAGGCGGTATCGTCCAAAATCAGCGTTTCGCCGGCTGCGACATCGGCGATATCTAGCCAGGTGAGGGTGGTTTTGATTGTCACGGTCATTGCCGCATTGCCCTTGAGAAATCCCGGAAATCCGGGGTTATGGTTTGAACTTTAAGGTTTTGTAGAGAGTTTAGGTCGCAAAAACAGGCCAATTGCCTCAAAATGCCCTTCCTGCCGTGGTACTATTTCGGGCGTGGGAAATTGGAGGACCAAAATGACAGCGATTCGCCCATTTTTGATCGGCCTTACCCTCATTCTGGTGCTGGTGCTGATCGCGCTCAGCATCCTGCTGGTCAATCCTGCGCAACCACCCCGTCAATCTGGAAGCCTTATTCCGATGCAGACCGAGCCCGGCGGCGCCAATGGCAACGGCGGCAGCGTTCAGCTTGAAGGCGCAAAGCGCGCTACCAGCGAGTGACGGTCGCCGGGATAGGTGAGGCGAACGTGGGTGATCGGGCCGAGACCGCTCCAGGTGCGCCGTTCGACGACGAGACAGGCGGAGCCCCTGGCGATATCGAGGCTTGTGGCCGCGTCGCTGTCCGCCGCAATGGCGCGGATCTGATGCTCGGCCGTGCTCCACGGCACCTGGTTGAGCAGCCATGGCCCCGGCGGCAACGTATCGAACTCGACCTGTCCGGCCTCGGGAACCGCATCGAGGTTGATGACGCGATCCTCCAGACAGAAGGGCCGGCGGCCGGCATAGTGAATGCAGATGACCTCGAGCGCTGATACTGAGCCGGCAAACTCCAGCCGCCGCGCATCCTCGATGCGACCCTTGCGCTTGGCGTGCCTGACGATCTTATGGGAGTAGGGCAGGTTCAGCGACAGGACTTCCGACTTGATGTCGTGGATTTCCAGCACCGCCGATTGTGCCTGCGGTTGGGTGACGAAACTTCCAGAGCGCTTGCGCCGCTCGATCAGCCCGGCCCGGGCAAGCTGCGTCAGAGCCTTGTTCACCGTCATCCGCGAGCAGTCATACTGTTCCGCCAGCGCTAGCTCGAAGGGAATGCGATAGCCGGGCGGCCAGTCGCCGGAGACGATCCGGCCTTCGATATCGCTGAGGATACGCTGATGCAGGGTCGCCTCTTTGCCTGTGGTCATGCCGCCGATCATTCCCTCGTAAGACCTGGGTATTCGCCGCCTGATCAATCTAGGCGTCAATCGCCGTCAGGAAAAGTTCTTTTCAACCGATTAGTTCGGACATGGCCGTGCGGAACCGTGCCGAGATTGCCTTCCGCTTGCTATGACGGCCGCCTTCGACCTGCTTGCGGCCCTGCGTCCAGACGCAATCGACGGTGACGCCGCCGGCAAACATCCATTGGTCTAGGATCTGATCGCCGGAGAGATAGGGCACCGCGCTGACGTCGAGCGAAACCAGATCGGCATAGTGACCCACGGCGAGCCCGGCCGGCGTCTTCAATGCTACGCCACCGCCGACAAGGGCGTGATCGAACAGCGTGCGCGCCGTCGAGCCGCCCGATGTGGCGACGACATTGCGGGCGCGGAGTGCCAGGCGCTGCGAATATTCAAGCTGGCGCAACTCCTCCGGAACGGAGATCAGGATATTGGAATCCGAGCCGATGCCATAGCGGCCGCCTTCCTCCAGGAACAGCGGCGCAGAAAAGGCGCCGTCGCCGAGATTGGCTTCCGTGATCGGGCAGAGGCCGGCGATCGCGCCGCTTTTTGCCATTCGCCGGGTTTCGTCGTCGGTCATGTGGGTCGCATGGATCAGGCACCAGCGTGCGTCGACCGGGGCGTGATCGAGCAGCCATTGCACTGGCCGCGCGCCGGACCAGGCGAGGCAGTCCTCGACTTCCTTCACCTGCTCGGCGACATGGATATGGATCGGCCCGTCGCCTGCCAGCGGCACGAGTTTTTCCAGCTCCTCCGGCGTGGCGGCCCGCAGGCTATGCGGCGCAAGGCCGAGCTCAGCGCCGGACAATTGGCCGACGATCGTCCGGCAACCGGCCATCAGCGCTTCGAATTGGTCGAGCGAATTGATGAAGCGGCGCTGGCCGTCGATGGGGGCAGCACCGCCGAAACCGGAATGAGCATAGAAGACGGGGAGCAGCGTCAGTCCGATGCCGGTTTCGGCACTGGCGGCACCGATGCGCTCCGCCATCTCGGCGATATTGGCATAGGGGCTGCCGTCCTTGTCATGGTGCAGATAGTGGAATTCGCCGACGCGGGAAAAGCCGGCTTCCAGCATTTCCATATAAAGCTGGGCTGCCACCGCCTCGACATGATCGGGGGTCATCGACAGCGCGAATTTGTACATGACGGTGCGCCAGCTCCAGAAGCTGTCATTCGCAGGGCCGCGGACCTCGGCAAGGCCGGCCATGGCGCGCTGGAAGGCGTGGCTGTGCAGGTTCGGCATGGCAGGCACGAGAACCTCGTGCCGCTCGTCGCCGGCCTCGGCCACAACGCCCACTTCGATGCCGGTAACGCGGCCGGTGTCCAGGATTATCCGGACATTTTCTTGCCAGCCATCGCGAAGCAGTGCCGAGCGTGCATGGAGTTTCGTCATGGTCCAACCCTTTCCTTTTGGATGCCGAGTCCAAAATCCCTCTTGTCAGGCTTTTTATTATGTATATACATTATGAACCCATGAGGAAAGGCGTAAAGCTGATGCGTGGGAACAATTTTTCCGAAGATAGCGTGAAGTCCGACGGTAAGAGCCGCCTTTGGCGCAATGCCCGTCTGGCGACATTGAAAGAGGGTGAGCCTGGGCTCGGCATTGTCGAGAAGGGTGCGATCCTGACCAGGGACGGCCGCATCGTTTTCGTGGGAAACGAAAGCGATCTGTCTGACGTTGGCAATGTCGAGAGCATCGATCTCGAGGGACGCTGGGTCACGCCCGGTCTCGTGGATTGCCACACGCATATTATCCACGGCGGCAACCGCGCCCGTGAGTTCGAAATGCGGCTGCAAGGCGCGAGCTACGAGGAAATCGCGCGGGCCGGTGGCGGCATCGTCTCCTCCGTCAATGCGACCCGGGCTCTTTCCGTCGACGGTCTCATTGAAACCGCCCTGCCGCGTCTCGACACGCTGCTGGCCGAGGGCGTCACCACCATCGAGGTGAAGTCCGGCTATGGCCTCAGCATCGAATCCGAATTAAAGATGTTGCAGGCTGCTCGCGGGCTGGAAAAAGTCCGCCCGGTGCGTGTCGTCACCTCCTATCTTGCCGCACATGCGACGCCCGCCGACTATAAGGGCCGCAACGGCGACTATATTACCGATGTCGTGCTGCCGGGTCTGGAACAGGCGCATGCTGAGGGTCTGGCCGACGCCGTCGACGGCTTCTGCGAGGGCATTGCCTTCTCGCCCGCCGAGATTGCCCACGTCTTCGATCTGGCGAAGTCGCTTGGTATCCCGGTGAAGCTACATGCCGAACAGCTTTCCAATCTCGGTGGTGCCAAGCTTGCCGCCTCCTACGGCGCTCTCTCCGCCGACCATATCGAATATCTTGATGAGGACGGCGTGAAGGCGATGGCTGCGGCCGGCACAGTGGCTGTCCTTCTGCCCGGCGCCTTCTACGCCATTCATGAAAAGCAGAAACCGCCGGTCAAGGCGCTGCGCGAGGCCGGCGTTGCCATCGCCATCGCCACCGACTGCAATCCGGGCACCTCGCCGCTGACCTCGATGTTGTTGACGATGAACATGGGGGCGACCCTTTTCAGCCTGACGGTCGAGGAATGTATCGCTGGTGCCACCCGCGAAGGTGCCCGTGCGCTTGGCCTGCTGTCCGAAACCGGCACGTTGGAAGCCGGCAAGTCGGCCGATTTCGCCATCTGGGATATCGAAAGCCCCGCCGAGCTTGTCTACCGCATCGGCTTCAATCCATTGCATGCGCATGTGTTCAGGGGCGAAAGGTTCGACCGATGACCATCACTCTTCATCCCGGCTCTGTTTCGCTGAAGCAGCTGGCCGCAATCTACTGGAGCGGCGAGCCGGCCAAGCTCGATGCCTCTTTCGATGCGGGTATCCTCAAGGCCGCCGCCCGTATCGCCGAAATCGCCGCCGGCAATGCGCCGGTCTATGGCATCAACACCGGCTTCGGCAAACTGGCCTCGATCAAGATCGACAGCGCCGATGTCGCCACGCTTCAGCGCAATCTCATCCTCTCGCATTGCTGCGGCGTCGGCCAGCCACTGCCGGAGAATGTCGTCCGCCTGATCATGTCGCTGAAGCTGGTCTCGCTCGGCCGTGGTGCTTCCGGCGTGCGCCTGGAGCTGGTGCGGCTGATCGAAGGCATGCTCGCCAAGGGCGTCGTGCCGGTTATCCCCGAGAAGGGTTCCGTCGGTGCTTCCGGCGACCTTGCGCCGCTTGCCCATATGACGGCCGTGATGATGGGCCATGGCGAAGCCTTTTATGCCGGCGAACGGCTTGATGGTGCCGCGGCGCTCGAAAAGGCCGGGCTGACGCCGGTCGTGCTTGCCGCCAAGGAAGGCCTAGCGCTGATCAACGGCACGCAGGTGTCGACCGCGCTTGCGCTTGCCGGTCTGTTCCGCGCCCATCGCGCCGCGCAGGCAGCCCTGATTACCGGCGCCATGTCGACTGATGCCGCCATGGGTTCGTCCGCGCCGTTCCATCCCGACATTCATACGCTGCGAGGCCATCAGGGCCAGATTGACACTGCCGCTGCGCTTCGTGGCTTGCTGGCCGGCTCGGTCATTCGCGAGAGCCATATCGAGGGCGACGAACGGGTGCAGGATCCCTATTGCATTCGCTGCCAGCCGCAGGTTGACGGCGCCTGCCTCGACCTCCTGCGTTCGGTCGGCCGTACGCTTGAAATCGAGGCCAATGCGGTCACCGACAATCCGCTCGTCCTTTCCGACAATTCTGTTGTCTCCGGCGGCAATTTCCACGCCGAGCCGGTCGCTTTTGCGGCCGATCAGATCGCCATTGCTGTCTGTGAGATCGGCGCGATCTCTCAGCGCCGCATCGCGCTTCTGGTCGATCCGGCGCTGAGCTACGGCCTGCCGGCCTTCCTTGCCAAGAAGCCTGGCCTGAATTCCGGGCTGATGATCGCCGAGGTTACCTCGGCGGCGTTGATGTCAGAAAACAAGCAGATGTCGCATCCGGCCTCCGTCGATTCGACGCCGACCTCCGCCAATCAGGAAGACCATGTGTCCATGGCTTGCCATGGCGCACGCCGCCTCCTGCAGATGACCGACAATCTTTTCGGCATCGTCGGCATCGAGGCGCTGACGGCGGCACAAGGCGTCGAGTTTCGCGCGCCACTGGCCACCAGCCCCGAACTGACCCTTGCCATTGCCACCATCCGCAGCGTCGTGCCGACGCTCGATGTAGACCGCTACATGGCAAACGACCTCAAGGCCGCCAGCGACCTCGTCGCCTCCGGCGCGCTCAACGCATCCGTATCCGCCGATATTCTGCCTTCCCTGGAGATATGACATGACCAACCCACGCCATAACATCCGCGAAATCCGCTCCCCTCGCGGTCCGGAGCTCAACGCCAAGAGCTGGATGACCGAAGCGCCGCTGCGAATGCTGATGAACAATCTCGACCCCGACGTTGCGGAAAATCCGAACGAGCTGGTCGTCTATGGCGGCATCGGCCGCGCCGCTCGCACCTGGGAGGATTTCGACCGCATCGCCGCGACGCTGAAGACCTTGACCGAGGAAGAAACGCTGCTAGTGCAATCCGGCAAGCCTGTCGGCGTGTTCCGCACCCACAAGGATGCGCCGCGCGTGCTGATCGCCAATTCCAACCTCGTGCCGCATTGGGCGACCTGGGATCACTTCAACGAGCTGGATAAGAAGGGTCTCGCCATGTACGGCCAAATGACCGCCGGCTCGTGGATCTATATCGGCACGCAGGGCATCGTTCAGGGCACCTACGAGACCTTCGTCGAGGCTGGTCGTCAGCACTATAACGGCAGTCTCAAGGGCAAGTGGATCCTGACCGGCGGCCTCGGCGGCATGGGTGGCGCGCAGCCGCTGGCAGCCGTCATGGCCGGCGCCTGCTGCCTTGCGGTCGAAAGTGATGAGACCCGCATCGATTTCCGCCTGCGCACCCGCTATGTCGACGAGAAGGCAACGAGCCTCGATGAAGCGCTTGCGATGATCGACAAATGGACCAAGGCCGGCGAAGCCAAATCGGTCGGCCTGCTCGGCAACGCCGCCGAAATCTTCCCGGAGCTGGTGAAGCGCATGAAGGCTGGCGGCCCGCGCCCCGATATCGTCACCGACCAGACCTCGGCGCATGATCCGCTGAACGGTTATTTGCCGGCCGGCTGGACGGTGGGCGAACACAGGGCAAAGCGCGAGAGCGATCCGAAAGCCGTCGAAGCTGCCGCCCGCGCTTCGATGAGGGTTCATGTCGAAGCCATGGTCGATTTCTGGAACGCCGGCGTTCCGACGCTCGACTATGGCAACAATATCCGCCAGGTCGCCAAGGACGAAGGCTTTGAAAACGCCTTCGCCTTCCCCGGCTTCGTGCCGGCCTATATCCGCCCGCTGTTCTGCCGCGGTATCGGCCCCTTCCGCTGGGCGGCACTCTCCGGAGATCCGGAAGATATCTACAAGACCGACGCCAAGGTGAAGGAACTTACCCCCGGCAACACCCATCTGCACAACTGGCTGGACATGGCGCGCGAGCGCATCGCCTTCCAGGGCCTGCCGGCGCGCATTTGCTGGGTCGGCCTCGGTGATCGTGAACGCCTCGGTCTTGCCTTCAACGAAATGGTCAGGAACGGCGAGCTGAAGGCTCCTGTCGTCATCGGCCGCGACCATCTCGATTCCGGCTCCGTCGCCTCGCCGAACCGCGAGACGGAAGCGATGAAGGACGGCTCGGACGCCGTTTCCGATTGGCCGCTGCTGAACGCCCTCCTCAACACCGCGTCCGGCGCCACCTGGGTGTCGCTGCATCACGGCGGCGGCGTCGGCATGGGCTTTTCCCAGCATTCCGGCATGGTCATTTGTGCCGATGGCACCGACGATGCAGCCCGCCGCATCGAACGCGTGCTGTGGAACGACCCGGCGACAGGCGTCATGCGCCACGCCGATGCGGGCTACGACATCGCGCTTGATTGCGCCAAGGACAAGGGCCTGCGGTTGCCGGGCATCCTGGGGAACTGATCTCCATGCGGATACTGCGCGCCAGCGACTACAAACGCATGCCCTGGAAAAACGGTGGCGGGGAGACGGTGGAGATCGCCGTCTCGCCCGGCGGCGCGGGGCTTGCCGATTTCGACTGGCGCGTCAGCATGGCGACGGTCGCCACGGATGGGCCGTTTTCGGTCTTCTCCGGCATCGATCGCACGCTATCGATCCTCGAAGGCGCGGGCATGACGCTTTTTATCGAGGGGCGTGAGCCTGTGCTTCTGACGGAGGGCAGTGATCCGCTGCCCTTTGCCGCGGACGCGCCGACATCGGCGACGCTCGTGGATGGCACCATCATGGACCTGAATGTGATGACGCGGCGGGGGCGATTGTCGCATTCGGTCAAGCGAAGTGCTGTCGATGGGCACACGGAGCTGCAATTGCATACCGGCATCGCGCTCCTTCTCTGTGATCACGGCAATCTCCGGGTCGACGATGCTGATGAGAGTTTTTCGCTATTCGCCCGCGATTGCGCGGTCATAAACGAGACAAGCGGAAGGCGCATCGCGCTTTCAGGCACGGCCGGCATTTTCCTGATTGAGATCAAGGCGATCTAAGCCGGCGTATGCTGCTGTCGAGCGATTTCGGCGTTCCGTGCTCTCGCTTTGTAGACACGGTAATAGAGATCGATCGCAGCGGTGATTTCTTTGAACCGCGTATCGAATTGGCCACGGTTTATCAAAACCGGGCGAGGGCGTGAACGTTTCGAGCCTTTCCAGAATTTGGCGACGAGATCGGCGCTCAGGACAGTCTTGCTCTCCGGGTTGAGAAATATGGTCGCGGTCTTCGCCATTCTTGGATCCAAGCCGGCGAAAATCACGCCATCCATGCACTCCCATGGGATAAAACCGGCGGCAATCCGGATATCCTGAATGCCTTGAGGGCCAATCGTTATCACCGGCGTTAAGAAGTCGCGGCGAAAATATTCGTATAGGATGAAGGCGATGAATAGAGCCAGCGGCAACAGGCCGATGATCGTATAGAAGCGCCCGACGCCAGCGCCTATCAGCATGGCCGCAAGTCCGACGGCCAGCAGACAATAGATGGCGATCACAATCCTGAAGCTGGATCTGGAATATCTAATGTCGCGAACGGATGTCGTATCGGTGTCCAAGCTAGGCCCCTCGCTGTGTTTTCCGGGCCATAGCACTATGTTCGCCATGACGCTACGGGCACTGCTCCATGTCTTGACACCCATCGGCCTCCGATATCCTATTGCCTCACAGCAAAAGGGATGCCTCGATGAGCGACGATCAGATGCCCACCGACAGCAAGCTCACCACCTCCAAGCGCCGCTGGGCGGCCGAGGGCAAGTTTTTGACCGGGCGGATCAGCCGGCCGGAAACGGAGCGTTTGCCGCCGGGGCAGCATCTGGTCAAGAACTGGCCGGTGCTCGATCTCGGGGAGCAGCCGCAAGTGTCGCTGTCGAGCTGGCGGCTCGATGTGCGCGGGCTGGTGGAAACGCCGCTTAGCCTCGATTGGGCAGCCTTCCAGGCGCTCGAGCAGAGCAGCAAGGTCAGCGATATCCACTGCGTTACCACATGGTCGCGCTATGACAATCGGTGGGAGGGCGTTTCAACACGCGACCTGCTCGACCTCGCCATGCCCAAGGCCGAGGCGCATTATGTCATGCTGACCAGCTATGACGGCTATACGACCAACCTGCCGCTTGCCGATTTTGCCGCTGAAGATGCGATCCTCGCCACCGCCTGGGAGGATCAGCCGCTGACGCGCGAGCATGGCGGGCCGATGCGGCTTGTCGTGCCGCATCTCTATTTCTGGAAGAGCGCCAAGTGGCTGGTCCGCATTGAGCTGATCGCCGCCGACAAGGCCGGTTTCTGGGAGGAAAACGGTTATCACATGTTCGGCGATCCTTGGCGCGAGCAGCGTTATTCCGACGACTGAGGTCGTTGTCCCCGGCCGTGCTCCTTATGGGACCGGGCATATTTTTAATACCTCTGGGGTTCGATTGCGACTTTGCAACCGGCGGCGATGGGCGTATGCATTGATCATATGATTGCTGTCGGGCACGCCCGGCTATCCATAACACCATCCCCGAAATCCCATGCCATGACCGTCGTTCAGACCACAGAGCAGCCTTCCGAGGAAAGTTTCGGCCGGCAATCCCGCATCATCGCCTTCGTCGTCGCCGTCGCCTTCTTCATGCAGATATTGGACGGCACGATCGTCACGACGTCGCTGCCGCAGATGGCCAGGACATTCGGCATCGAGCCGGTGTCGATGAGCATCGGCATCACGGTCTATCTGCTCACCATGGCGGCCTTCGTGCCGCTGGCCGGCTGGGCGGGCGATCGTTATGGCGCCCGGCGGGTGTTCCTGGCATCCATCACCCTCTTCACCGTCGCGTCGCTGTTCTGCGGCCTCTCCGGCAATCTTACGGAATTCGTCATCGCCCGCGCCGTGCAGGGCATCGGCAGCGCGTTGATGACGCCGGTCGGCCGGATCATCGTGCTGAAAAACGCGCGCAAGTCCGATCTCGTGCATGCCATGTCGATGATCACCTGGCCGGCGCTGACGGCGCCCGTCATCGGTCCTATCCTTGGCAGCTTCATCACCACCTATCTGAGCTGGCACTGGAACTTCCTGATCAACATCCCGATCGGCATCATCGGGCTGGTCCTTGTCCTGCGCTTCGTGCCGGATCAGCGCGAGGAGAAGGTGGCAAGGCTCGACCTCGTCGGCTTCTTCCAGTCGGCGGCGGGGCTGACCTTCATGCTTGCCGGCCTCGAATTCGTCGTACAGGGCACGACGGGCCTGGCGGTCAGCGTCGGGCTGATTGCTGCCGGTGCGGTGTTTTCCATCGTCGCCACCCGGCATTTCATGCGGGTTGAGGCGCCGTTGCTCGATCTCTCCGCCTTCAAGGTCCAGACCTTCGCGATGTCGACGCTTTCGGCTGGTACGGCGAGCCGTTTGGCGATCAACGCCACGCCCTTTCTGTTGCCACTGCTCTTCCAGGTGGGCTTCGGCCTGACGGCGATCGATGCCGGCACCTATCTGCTCTTCTATTTCGCCGGCAATCTCGGCATGAAGGCGATCACGACGCAGATGCTGAAAACGTTCGGCTTCCGCAACGTGCTTGTCATCAATGGCCTGATCTCGTCGGTCAGTATCGGCTGTTTCGCTCTACTGTCGCCGTCGACCTCAAACTGGTTGATCTACTGTCTGCTGCTTGCCGCCGGCCTGTCGCGCTCGATGAATTTCACCGCGCTGAACACGCTGGGCTTCGCCGATATCCACGCATCGCAGCGCAGCTCCGCCTCGACCCTGTCGAGCATGCTGCAGCAGGTCTCGTTGCTGCTCGGCGTTGCGGTTGCCGCCGCCGTGCTCAATCTCTCGCGCACCATTCACGGTGGCGAGACACTCTCCCTCATCGATTTCCGCTGGGCTTTCCTGGTGATCGCCGTAATCGGCGCGGTTTCGTCGCTGCGCTTCCTCAGCCTGCGACACGATGCCGGCGCGGAGGTATCGCGGCACAAGATCAAGGCGTGATCTGGTCCCTCAAACTCTTGCGATATTTGGTCTGCCCACCGCTGTAAATCGGCGCGCCTGGCCCCATATAGATAGGGCTTCAACTCCCATAGGAGGCAGTCTCATGCTGCTCAAAACTCTCGCTATTTCGGCTCTCGTCATCGGCATGTCCAGCACCGCGTGGGCGGAACCGGCGCACAAGCATCACACCAAGAGGCTCAAGGTCGATGCGGCTCAGGCCGATGTCGGCAATATCGACCACTCGAAGGATGCGATCCTGCCCGACGGCACGATCAACACCGACCCATCGGTGACCGGTCCGATCCGCGCCGGCGATTCGATCTCGCGGCTGCAATGCGCCGCGGCGCCCAACTCCGTGGGTGCACGTTCGAACTCGTATACCGCAGGATCGGCCTCGCTTTGCCCCTGACGGCACTATTGCATCGGGTGGCCTAGGCCACCTCGATATCGGTCCGGCTGAATTGGTCGCTTTTCGACAATAATGGCTGGCGATAATAGCGCGCGCAGGCATAGGTCATGCAATCGTTAAGGTTGAGCGCCGCCGAATGGCGGCCCTCACCGAAGCGATCATGTGCTTCGACCGCCAGAAAGGCAGCGCGCGGCGGAATGGCTAGAAGCTGGATGTTCATCAGCTGTAGAAAAGTCTGGACGGCGTCGCCGGCTTCGACCGCCGTCAAGCTGAGCCGCTCGGCGATATCGATCGCCGCCTGAGCCGCTGCCATAGGCGTGGTCATGCGCGCGGTCGCGGTCTGCATGCGGATGGCGAAGCAACGCGCTTCCTCTTCATCTGTCATCATTGCCGTCAATACCGAGGTGTCGATGAGCATCAGGCCTCTCCCGCCGTGCTGCCATCGGCGGCTTTGGCGTCAGCCTTCTGCTTGAGATTGCGGCAGAAGGCGACGGCGATATCGGCCAGCGCCGGCTTGGTCAGTTCTTCATCCAGCGCCTTCTGCAATGCCAGTCGCACAGCCTCGGTTTTGGTCGAGCTTTTCGTCAGCGCCTGATAGCGCCGCGCCAGCCGGTCGATGGCATCGTCCTTGATATAGAGGGGCATGAGATATCCATTTTTTGCGAATGGGATATCCATAGGGCATGTCGAGGAAGAGGACAATCGGCATTGCTGTAGCGATGCAACCGTCTTTCCGAAAGGATGTTTCCGAGATATTTATATGACGAACATCATCTAACGTGTTAGCTATAGCGTCGATTCTGAAATTGCAGGCTGGGAGGAGCCATCATGTCCGCAATCGATCCCGTCGTCATCGTTTCCGCCACGCGCACGCCGCTTGGCCGCTTCCAGGGGGAGCTATCATCCTTGCAGGCGCCGGAGCTTGGCGCCCATGTCATCCGCGCTGCCCTGGAGCGCGCCGGATTATCGGCGGACAAGGTGGACGAGGTGCTGTTCGGCTGCGTGCTGCCGGCGGGGCAAGGGCAGGCGCCGGCGCGACAGGCGGCGCGGGGCGCGGGATTGCCGGATGCGGTGGGTGCGACGACCGTCAATAAGGTCTGCGGCTCGGGCATGAAGGCGACCATGCTGGCGCATGATCTGATTCTCGCCGGTTCCGCTTCCATCGCGGTCTCCGGCGGCATGGAATCGATGTCGAACGCTCCCTATCTGCTCGCCAAGGCGCGCGGCGGCTATCGCATGGGCCATGACCGCATCTTCGACCATATGATGCTCGACGGGCTGGAAGACGCCTATGAGAAGGGCCGTTCGATGGGCGATTTCGGCGAACTGGCGGTCGAAGCCTATCAGTTCAGCCGCGACGATCAGGATGCCTATGCCGTGGAGACGCTGACGCGTGCCCGCAAGGCGATCGAGAGCGGCGCTTTCGAGGCCGAGATCACCCCGATTTCGGTCGCTGCCAAGGGCGGACCGGTGACGATCGGCAAGGATGAGCATCCGCAGAAGGTTTCGCCGGAAAAGATCCCGACGCTCAAACCGGCCTTCCGCAAGGATGGCACGATCACCGCCGCCAGCGCCTCGGCCAATGCCGACGGTGCCGCTGCCCTGATCCTGACCCGGCGTTCGATCGCCGAGCGCGAAGGTCTGCCGATCCTCGCAGAGATCAAGGCGCATGCCACCCATTCCCAGGAACCTGCCTGGTACACGACCGCGCCGATCCCGGCGATCCGCAAGGTGCTGGAAAAGACCGGTTGGAAGGTCGGCGATGTCGATCTTTTCGAGATCAACGAGGCCTTCGCCGTCGTCGCCATGGCCGCCGCCAAGGACCTCGGCATCGCCCGCGACCGCCTCAACATCAACGGCGGCGCCTGCGCACTCGGCCACCCGATCGGCGCCACCGGCGCACGGCTGATCGTGACGCTGCTGCACGCGCTGAAGCGGCAGGGCGCAAGACGCGGCGTGGCGGCGCTGTGCATCGGCGGCGGCGAGGCGACGGCGATTGCGGTGGAGCGGGTGAACTGAGGGGCATGGATGCAGTCTGATGGCTGGCTCGGGCGTTCGCCGAAAAGCGAACGCCCTTTCGATAGGATCAAGTGCTGCGCATCTCCGCAGAAAAATCGAGGTTTCTCGGTTCGCTGAGGATATACCTCTTATCCAAGTTGGAGAGAGAATGTGGAGTGTCGGTCGAAGCCGTCTCCTCCGGAACGATGTCCAGGCGGAATCCTCGAGCCCAGACTTTTCCATAACCCTTCAAAAAGAAGCCGTAGTGGATGCTTTCTGCTTCCTCGGGGACATCGAGAACGATTTTTCGTTCGACCCAGCCAGTCGTTCCCGTGATGGCTCCGTCACTCTTTCGTTGCATCATATTGTCGAAGCGAAGGGGTGAGCCCAGCGCTTTGTCGATGCGTAGCCATGCTGTGCCAGTATCGGCATCTTCGGCACGAATGCGCGCCAGCAACTGTATTTTTCTGCCTCGGTAATGATCGGCTCTGACACTCTGCATCATGGTCAAGAACCCAGTTTGTTTCAGGTCGATGCCGCTTTTGCGCTCGATCACGCATTCGATCACAGCAACGCCCGGCGACGACCCATCCAGGCCCATGCGGTAATATTCGGAGTTTCCGACAGTAACCCAATTATCGGCCATCCCATATTTCTTCTCCTTCGGCGTCGCCGCCAGGATGATGGCTGAAAGGGTATTCCAGTCGGCTAAGCCAAACTGATGAGCCACGATTTCCAGGCATTCGCTGTGGGAAAGATTAAGGCCGCGCATCGCCAGAGACTGACGCAAAACCTTGGCCATCGCTTTCGAATCGAGAACGCTATGCATGTTTGATCCTCCTGCCGGCGGTTCTCAGAAGAGTATCAGTGCTCGCATTGCTGAATGGCTCGCCGGGCGAGGTCAAACGATGGAAATGTGCATTCACCATTCCAAAGGAGCGAGCGGCAGGCTGCACGGCCTGATTCTCAGAATATCGCCGGGGTCGTGAGGGTCAACTACAACGGCAGAAATTTCTGGTTCGGGAATAAGTCGAAAAAGGCTCATCACCCCTCCGACAACTCCTCCAAAATCGGGCAATCCGGCCGCGCATTGCCATGGCAGGCATGCACCAAGTGCTCCAATGTACGCCGCAGTTCGGTCAACTCGCGGATCTTGCGGTCGATTTCGGTCAGCTTTGACGAGGCGATGTCCTTGACGTCGGCGCTGGCGCGGCTCTTGTCTTCGTAGAGGGCCAGCAATTGCCGGCACTCGTCGACGGAGAAGCCGAGGCTGCGGGAGCGGTGCAGGAAGCGCAGCTTGTGCACGTCGTCGGCGCCGTAGTCGCGGTAGCCGTTGCCGCCACGGTCGGGACGGATGAGGCCGATATCCTCGTAGTAACGGATGGTCTTGGCCGGCAGGCCGGAGCGGCCGGATGCTTCGCCGATATTCATCTGAACTCTCCTTATTTCGCCAGTCTCAACCGCAGCGCATTGGCGATGACCGAGACCGAGGACAGGCTCATGGCTGCCGCTGCGATCATCGGCGACAACAGCAGGCCGAAGACCGGGTAGAGCACGCCGGCAGCGAGTGGCACGCCAAGCGCATTATAGCCGAAGGCGAAGGCGAGGTTCTGTTTGATGTTGCGGATCGTCGCTTCGGACAGATGCCGCGCCCGCACGATGCCGTTGAGATCGCCCTTCACCAGCGTGATCCCGGAGCTTTCCATGGCGACATCGGCGCCGGTGCCCATGGCGATGCCGACATCGGCGGCGGCGAGCGCCGGCGCGTCGTTGATGCCGTCGCCGGCCATGGCGACGATGCGGCCCTTGGTGCGCAGCTGGTCGATCAGCGCCTTCTTGCCTTCCGGCAACAGGTCGGCCCGGACATCGTCGATGCTGAGACTTGCGGCGACGGCCTTGGCGGTCTGGGCATTGTCGCCGGTCGCCATGATGATCTTCAACCCGCTGTCGTGCAGCGCCTTGATGGCGGCCGCAGTCGTCGGCTTGATGCGGTCGGCGACGGCGACGAGGCCGGCCAAATGGCCATCGACGGCGACGAACATCACCGTCTTGCCTTCGCCGCGTAGGCGTTTCGTTTCAGCCTGTAGCATATCGGTCGCAATGCCGAGATCGGCCATCATCGCGGCATTGCCGAGCGCGATCGCGGTATCGCCGGCGCGGCCTTCAACGCCCTTGCCGGTTTTCGCGGCAAAGCCCGTTATGTCGACAAAGGTCGTGCCACGCTCCTCGGCGCCTGCGACGATGGCCTCGGCCAGCGGATGTTCGGAGCCGCGCTCCAGGCTGGCGGCGAGCAACAGCAGCCGGGCTTCGTCCGTGCCGGGGGTGGTGATGACGTCGGTGAGGTTGGGCTTGCCCTCGGTCAATGTGCCGGTCTTGTCGACGATCAGAGTGTCGACCTTGGCGAAGCGCTCCAACGCCACGGCGTCGCGCACCAGCACGCCCTCCTGCGCCCCACGTCCGGTGGCGATCATGATCGACATCGGGGTTGCGAGCCCGAGCGCGCAGGGGCAGGCGATGATCAGCACGGCGACGGCGGCGAGCAGCGCATGCGCCAACTGCGGCTCCGGTCCGATCATAGCCCACAGGATGAAGGTAACGATGGCGGAGGCGACGACGGCGGGCACGAAGATGGCCGAGACACTGTCGACCATCGTCTGGATCGGCGCGCGCGAGCGTTGTGCCTTGGCGACGAGTTCGACGATGCGCGACAGCGTCGTGTCCGCGCCGACCTTCTCGGTCAGCATGATCAGCGTACCGTTCCTGTTGATCGTCCCTCCGGTCAGTGCATCGCCCTTGGTCTTTTCGACCGGCAGCGGCTCGCCGGTGATCATCGATTCGTCGATGGTCGATTGGCCGTCGACGACGGAGCCGTCCACCGGCACGCGCTCGCCGGGGCGCACGCGCAGCCGGTCGCCGGCCTGGATCTGATCGACAGGCATATCGGTCTCGTTGCCGTCGGAGCCGATACGCCGCGCGGTCTTTGGGGCGAGGTCGAGCAGCGCGCGAATGGCCGAGCCGGTGCGCTCGCGCGCCTTTAGCTCCAGCACCTGGCCGACGAAGACCAGCGCGACAATGACCGAGGCGGCCTCGAAGTAGACGGGTATGGCCTGGCCGTGGCCGTGAAAGCCCATCGGGAACAGGCCGGGTGCCAATGTGGCGACCAGACTGTAGAGATAGGCCGTGCCGACGCCGAGGCCGATCAGCGTCCACATGTTGGGGCTGCGGTTGACCAGCGAATTCCAGGCGCGGCGGAAGAAGGGCAGAGCGGCCCAGAGCACGACCGGCGTTGCCAGCGCAAGCTCGATCCATGTGGCCGTGGGCTCGCCGATCCAGTCGCGCAGCGGCAGGCCGAGCATCGGACCCATGCTGAGGATCAAAAGGGGCAGCGACAGCGCGGCGCTGACCCAGAGCCGGCGAGTGAAATCGACAAGCTCCGGGTTCGGGCCTTCATCGGCGGCGGGGATGCCCATCGGTTCCAGCGCCATGCCGCATTTCGGGCAATCGCCCGGATGATCGCTGACGACCTCGGGATGCATCGGGCAGGTATAGAGTGTGCCCTTCGGCACCGGTTTCGGCGCTGGCCTGTTACCGTCGAGATAGGCGGCGGGTTCAGCCTCGAACTTGGCCTTGCAGCCGGCGGAGCAGAAATAGAATTTCTCGCCCTCATGTTTCAGGAAATGCCGCGCGCTGGCGCGGTCCACATCCATGCCGCAGACTGGATCCTTGGCGGTCAGATAGTTTTCCGGCGCAGCCTCGAATTTCTTCCGGCAGCCGTCGCAGCAGAAATGGAACGTACGGCCTTTATACTCGAGCGACGGCTTGCCCGCCTTGGGATCGACGGTCATGCCGCAGACAGGATCGCGGATCACCGTATCCTGCTGTTCGCCGTGATGGTGATCGTGGTCGTGATGGCTGTGATCATGTTCGTCATGCAATGCCATGGAAAACTCCAGTGCCCGGAAGTGAGCGTCGGATAGGGTTATGAACCTTCCTGTTACTGGAAGGTCAAGTGGAAAAATAGGAAATCCTGTCCACAGTTGAAAGAGGGTGTTTTCTGGTCCGATGCCTCGCACAGTGATAAGTTCCGCAAGATCGAAGCAATGATGTGATTCCAATGCGATATGATCTTTCCGCCTTGCCGTTGACGACGTTGCTGCCCGCGATGACCAGGGCGGAGGATATGCTGGCGCGGCTGGATGAGCGGGTGTTGCGGCATGTGGTCGCCGACGGTTTCCGGGAGCGCGGGCATTTTTTCGATGCGGTCGGCGCGCTCTGGGTTGGCGGCGAGCTGGTGCATGTCGAGGATTTGGTGCTGCATGATGCTCGCATGGATGCCCGCACGCCGACGCATGAGCTGACCATTGCCCATGCCGTGCTGCGCACTCGGCGACGGTTATGGAATGCCGAGCCTTCCTGGGGGTTGGAGGCCGCCGGTCTCGCGACGCTGCGCGGCGATATCGGCGAGGTCGAGGAAACCGCTACGCCGCGTCCTGCGCCCGTCCCAAGCATGGAAGCGGACTTGGAAGAAAATGACGAGGACGAAGATGATTTCGGCGTGGACTTTGCTGAGATCGATGCGGTGATTGCCCGTTCCGACCAGGTGCTGAACGGAGAAATTCCGGATGCGCGGCCCGAGACCGTGGACGATCCGCTGGGGCTGGTTCATGACGAGGACTGGGATGAAGGCGAGCGGCTGGAGAGCTGGCGTGCCGTCATCCGCCAGGCCGATCTTCTGCCGCCGGCCCTGGGTGCCGCCGTGCTCTTCGATGCCTGGGAGCGGATCGAGCCGTTGCGGCGGCAGCATTGGCTGGGCAGCCTGCTCGTCAGCGCCTATCTGCGCAGCCGCGGCAAGGTCGCCTCGCATCTTCTCTGCCTGAATGTCGGTCTGAAATCCGTTCGCCACGAACGCCGCCGCGCGCCCGATCGCACCACGCGTCTGATGGCATTTCTCGAAGCCATGACACTCTCGGCCGATGCGGGGCTGAAGGAGCTCGATCGCCTGTCGCTTGCCAAGCTGCAGATGGAAAGGCGGCTGAAGGATCGCAGGTCGAACAGCAGCCTGCCCGGTGTCATCGAGATCGTTCTGTCGCGGCCGATCGTTTCCGCCAAGATGATCGCTCGCCATGCCGGCGTCACCTCTCGCGGCGCGCTTAACCTCGTGGCTGAGCTCGGCGTGCGCGAAATGACCGGGCGCGGGCGCTATCGCGGCTGGGGCGTGCTTTAGGCCGGCAAGAACCGGATTTTCGAGAGGACAGCGGGGACGTGCGCTGTCGTCTGTCTTTTTGCAACCACAACCCTAGTTTTTGCTCAATGTGACAGTTTGTTAAGCTAAGCCACGCGAAAATGGACAAAATTTAATGGCCTAACCAAATTCCTAAATGGGGCGATGCAAGTTAAAGTCGCGCTCATATTGCGTCGGCGGATTGTTTGAAAGCCGGGCGCCCTGAAGGAAGGTGTATTGATGGCTCGGACATTTCGGGTCCTGATATCGGTAGTCGTGATTGGCGCCGTGGCTTACGGCGCCTACGCGACGCGGGATCGCTGGCTTGGCGGTGCGGGGCGCCTGCTTGGCATTCAAGGCACGGCTGCGCCCGGCGAGCAGGCCCAGGGCGAACGCCGGAGTGGTCAGCGCCAGGGCGGCGGCGGACGGCGCGGCGGCCTCTCGCAGTTCAGCGGGCCTGTTCCTGTGTTGGCGGCGGATGCGACAAGCACCGACGTACCGGTCTATATCGACGGCGTTGGCTCGGTGAAGGCTCTGAACACGGTCACGGTGCGCGCGCAGGTCAACGGCAAGATCGTCGAAATCGATTTCGACGAAGGCCAGGACATCAAGAAGGGTGACGTGATCGCCCGCATCGACGATGCGGTCTACAAGGCCCAGCTCGACCAGGCGATCGCCAAGAAAGCGCAGGACGAAGCCCTGCTCGCCGGCGCCCAGCGCGATCTTGTCCGCTATCAGCTCATGGTCAAGAGCGCCTCCGGCACCCAGCAACAAGTGGATACGCAGCTATCCTTGGTCGCCCAATATACGGCACAGGTCCAGGTCGATCAGGCGACCATCGAAAGTGCGCAGGCGACGCTCGACTATACAACGATCAAGGCGCCGATCGACGGGCGCACCGGCATCCGCAATGTCGATATCGGCAATCTTGTCAGTTCCTCCGACACGACGGGCATCGTGACGCTATCGCAGATCCGGCCGATCTCCGTGCTCTTTTCCGTCCCACAGCAGCAGCTTGCTCGCGTCAACGCCGCAAGTGCCGCCGGCGCGCTTTCCGTTCAGGCGATGGCGAGCGACGGTCAGACGGTGGTCGATAACGGCACGCTGGCGGTGGTCGACAATCAGGTGGATCCAACGACCGGTACGGTCAGGCTGAAGGCCAATTTCCCCAACGACAAGCTGGCACTCTGGCCGGGCGCCTTCGTCAATGCCCGCCTGCTGGTCGAAACGCTGAAGGGTGTCACGGTCATTCCGACCGCTGCCGTGCAACGCGGACCGAACGGCACCTTCGTCTATATCATCAAGCAGGATCAGTCGGTCGCCATGAAGCCGGTGACGGTGCGCCAGCAGGATGATGTGCAGGCCGTCATCACCAATGGTGTGGCCGCAGGCGACAAGGTGGTGACGACCGGTTTTGCTCGTCTGCAGGATGGGTCGAAAGTGCAGATTTCCGCAAGTACTGCTCCGGCAGTGCCGGATGCAGCGAAACCTGATCCCAATGGGCAGCCTGTTGCCGGTGCCGCGACCCAGGCCGACGGAAATACAGCCAATGACGGGCAGCGGCCGCATCGCCAGCACAATGGCCAGGGCAGCGGTAATGGCGGTCATCGCAAACAAAACGCCGAGGGCGGCAATGCTGCCAATCCCGCTCCCAATGCGGATGGCGGTGCGGCCGCCTCCACCAATTCAACCGCCACGCCAGCGCCACAGCAATGAACGTCTCGTCGCTCTTCATCTCCCGGCCGGTCGCCACCTCGCTTCTTGGGGTGGCCGTCCTGCTGGGCGGTATTCTCGGCTTTCTCTTTCTGCCGGTCGCGCCGCTGCCGCAGGTGGATTTTCCGACGATCCAGGTGACGACGCAGCTTCCCGGAGCTGATCCCGATACGATGGCGGCACTGGTGACCGCGCCGCTGGAGCGGCCACTCGGCCAGATCCCGTCGCTGGCGTCGATGACCTCCTCGAGTGCCTTCGGCATCAGCCAGATCACCCTGCAATTCGATCTCGGCCGCGATATCGACGGCGCGGCGCAAGACGTGCAGGCGGCGATCAATGCCGCCGGCTCGACCTTGCCGCGCACATTGCCCTATCCGCCGACCTATTCGAAAGTAAACCCGGCCGATACGCCGATCCTAACGCTTGCGCTGCGCTCCGACAGCTATTCGATCCGCGAACTCAGCGATTTCGCAGACACCATGATGGCGCAGCGGCTGAGCGAAGTCACCGGCGTCGGCGACGTCAACATCCAGGGCGGCGTCAAGCCCGCAATCCGCATCCAGGCCGACCTGCCGCGTCTTGCCTCCTATGGGCTGGCGCTGGAGGATCTGCGCACGGCGATCACCAATGCCAGCGTTGCCGGTGCCAAGGGCGCTCTCGACGGCACGAACCAGAGCTTCACGCTGGCCGCCAACGACCAGATCGTCGATCCCGCCATCTACCGCTCCATCATCGTCGCCTATCGCAACAATGCGCCCGTGCAGCTGAAGGATGTCGCCACCGTCGTCGAGGGGTTGGAGAATACCCGCGTCGGCGCCTGGTATCAGGGCAAGCCTGCCGTCATCCTCGACATCATGCGCCAGCCGGGCGCCAACGTCATCCAGACGGTCGAGGGCGTGCTGAAGCAGATTCCGCGGCTGAAGCAGGCCCTGCCGGCCGGTATCTCGATCGACATCGTCAATGATCGCACCGAGACCATCCGTGCCTCGATCCATGATGTGCAATGGACGCTTGTCGTCAGCATCGGTCTCGTCATCCTCGTCGTTCTCCTGTTCCTGCGCACGGTAACGGCGACCTTCATCGCCGGTGTCGCCCTGCCGCTGTCGCTGATCGCGACCTTCGGCGTCATGTGGTTTGCCGGATTCAGCCTCGACAATCTCTCGCTGATGGCGCTCACCATCGGCACCGGCTTCGTCGTCGACGATGCCATCGTGATGATCGAGAACATTGCCCGCCACATCGAGGAGGGCGAGAACCCGATGCGGGCGGCGCTGAAGGGTGCCGGCGAAATCGGCTTCACCATCATCTCGCTGACCGTCTCGCTGGTTGCCGTCTTCATCCCGCTCTTGTTCATGACCGGCATCGTCGGGCGCATGTTCCGCGAATTCGCCTTGACGCTGACCATCGCCGTCGTGGTCTCGGCGGTGATTTCGCTGACGTTGACGCCGATGATGTGCGCCCGCATCCTGCGTAAGCCCAAGGAGCATCGCAGCGGTTTCCTGGCGGGAGCCGACCGCTTCATGGAGTGGCTGATCGAAGGCTATCGCCGCAGCCTCGTCTGGGCGGTCGACCGCAGTGCGCTGATGCTGATCATTACGATGGTAACGCTCGCCGCCACCGTCGCTCTCTATATCGTCATCCCCAAGGGCTTCCTGCCGCCGCAGGATACCGGCCTGATCACCGCCGTCATCGAGACGGAGCCGACCACCTCCTTCGAAGCCATGAAGCAGACGCAGGCGACGGTGGCCGACCGGCTACGCAAGGACCCTGATGTCTCGGGCGTCGTCTCGGTCATCGGCACCAGCGCCAGCAATCTGACGCTCAATACCGCCAACCTCAGTCTTGTGCTGAAGCCGAGGAACCAGCGCAGCGATTCTGCCGCTGACATCATCGACCGTATGCGCGGTGAAGTGGCCGACCTGCCCGGCATCCACGTCACCTTCCAGAGCGTGCGCGACATTTCGATCAGCACGCGTGCCAGCCGCGCGCCCTATCAATATACGCTGACCGCGACTGATACGGGGGCTGTGGTCGACTGGGCTGGGAAACTGGCGCAGCGGCTACAGCAAAGCCCGAAGTTGATCGACGTTTCCTCGGAAGTCGAGATGGGCGGCGGCCGTATCTTCGTCGATGTCGATCGTGAAACCGCCTCGCGTCTCGGCGTCTCGATGCAGGCTGTCAGTGATACGCTGAACGACGCCTTCGGTCAGCGGCAGATCGCCACGATCTATGGTCAGGCCAACCAGTATCGTGTCATCCTGGAAGCGGCGCCGCAATACCAAGCGGACCCGAAGTCGCTCGACAAGCTCTATGTCGCCGGTGCCAGCGACACGCAGGTGCCGCTCAATGCCTTCACCACGGCGACGTTTGCCACAGCGCCACTGGTCATCAGTCACGATGAGCAGTTTCCGGCCGTGACCATCAGCTTCGATCTCGCCAAGGGCGCTTCGCTCAGTGACGCCGTGGCCGAGGTCCAGACCGCCGAGCAGGATATCGGCATGCCTGATACCATCCAGCGCAGCTATTCCGGCGATGCCGAGGAATTTGCCTCGTCGCTGGCCGGGGAGCCCTGGCTGATCCTCGCGGCCGTCGTGACCATCTACATCGTTCTCGGCCTGCTCTATGAAAGTGCCGTGCATCCGATAACAATCCTCTCGACCCTGCCGTCGGCGGGTGTCGGCGCACTGCTGGCGCTGATGCTGTTCGGTCAGGACCTGTCGATCATCGCGCTGATCGGCATCGTTCTCCTGATGGGTATCGTCAAGAAGAATGCGATTATGATGATCGACTTTGCGCTCGAGGCCGAGCGCAAAGAGGGCCTGCCGCCGCGCGAAGCGATCCTGAAAGCCTCGATCCTGCGCTTCCGCCCGATCATGATGACGACGCTGGCGGCACTCTTCGGTGCACTGCCCCTGGCGTTGGCGCAAGGCACGGGAGCGGAGCTGCGCATCCCTCTCGGCATCACCATCATCGGTGGCCTGGTGCTGTCCCAGCTGCTGACGCTCTATACGACGCCGGTGATCTATCTCGCCTTCGAAAACCTGCGTGCCCGCATCGTCGGTCGGCCGACCGGCACGCCGGCTCCGGAGCTGGACGATGTTGTGGGTGGCGAGACATGAACCTCTCCGAGCCGTTCATCAAACGTCCCGTCGGCACGACGCTTCTGGCAATCGGGCTGGTGATCCTCGGCATCGTCGCCTATCGCTTCCTGCCGGTGGCAAGCCTGCCGACCGTCGACCTGCCGACGATCGTCGTTTCGGCCAGCCGTCCCGGCGCCGATCCCGCCAGCATGGCGGCGAGCGTGGCGGCACCGCTTGAACGGCATCTCGGCACCATCGCCGGCATCACGCAGCTGACCTCCGTCAGCTCGCTCGGGTCGAGCAGCATCGTCGCCCAGTTCGATCTGTCGCGCAGCGTCGACGGTGCGGCGCAGGACGTGCAGGCGGCGCTGAATGCGGCGGCGACCGACCTGCCCGGCGACCTGCCGACATTGCCCTCCTTCCGCAAGATCAATCCGGCCGCGGCTCCCGTCCTGATCCTGGCGCTGACCTCGGACACCGTGCCGGCAAGCGCGATCTATGATGCGGCTGATACCATCGCCGTGCAGCGCATCTCGCAAGTCGACGGCGTCGGTCAGGTGTCGGTCAGCGGCGCCGATCAGCCGGCCGTTCGCGTCAGGCTCGATCCTGACCGTCTCTCAGCCATGGGTCTGGCGCTGGACGATGTCCGCACGGCAATCGTCAATGCCAGTACGCTCGGGCCGGCCGGCTCGATCGACGGCAGCAGCGCCGCCTTCTCGATTTCCCTGAACAGCCAGTTGCGCACACCCGAGGCCTACGGCCGTCTCGTCGTGCGCAGCGGCGACGGTACGGCTGTTCGCCTCTCCGATATTGCCACGGTCGAGCCCGGCGTGCGCAACAGCCGCTCCGATGCCTGGTTCGATGGCAAGCCTGCCGTGCTGCTGAACATCACCAAGGAAGCGGACGCCAACGTCATCGCCACGGTCGATGGCGTCAAGACGCTGATCCCGGAGCTGCAACGGCTGATCCCGGCCGGTATCCACATTGCCGTTCTCTCCGACCGCACCACGACGATCCATGCCAGCGTCACCGACATGCAGTGGACGCTGGTGGCCACCATCTGCCTGGTCATGGCGGTGGTCTTCACGTTTCTTCGGCGCGCCACGCCCACTTTTGCGGCTGGTGTTACCGTGCCGTTGTCGCTGTGCGGCACCTTTGCCGCCATGTGGCTCTTCGGGTTGTCGATCGATAATCTGTCGCTGATGGCGCTCGCGGTCTCCGTCGGCTTCGTCGTCGACGATGCGATCGTGATGATCGAGAACATTTATGCCAATCTTGAGAGCGGCATGAAGCCGATGCGGGCGGCGCTCGAGGGTGCGAAGCAGATCGGCTTCACTGTGGTTTCGATCAGCCTGTCGCTGCTCGCCGCTTTCATTCCGCTCTTCTTCATGGGCGGCATCGTCGGTCGGTTCTTCCAGACCTTCTCGCTGACGCTCGGTTTCACCATCGTCGTTTCCACCCTGGTATCGCTGACGCTGACGCCGATGATCTGCGGCCATCGCCTGCGCTCTCATGACATGGAAGCCCAACCGGGCCTGTTTGCCCGGATTGTCGAGGGGACGCTCGGCGCGGTTACCAATTTCTATGGCCGGACGCTGAAGGCGGTGTTGCATCACCGCGTGCTTTCCGTCCTCGTCATTTTCGCCTGTGTTGTGATGTCCGCCTATCTCTACGTCAAGGTGCCGAAGGGTTTCATCCCACAGGACGATACCGGCTTCATTCAGGGCGGCACGCAGGCGGCGACCGATATCTCCTATCCTGCCATGGTCAAATTGCAGTTGCAGGCCGCCGATCTTGTCGGCAAGGACCCGGCCGTCTCCGGTGTCGGCTCCTCCGTCGGTGGCGGCGGGTTTTCCAGCTCGGTCAATCGCGGGCAGCTGTTCATTTCGCTGAAGCCGGAATCGGAGCGCGGATCGACCGCCGAGGTGATCGATCGGCTGCGCAAGCAGCTGATGGCCATTCCGGGCCTCAGCACATTCCTGTTTTCACCTGGCGACATCCGCGCCGGCGCGCGTCAATCGCAGTCACAATATCAATTCACAATCTGGGGCGCGAATTACGATGAACTGGTGGAATGGGCGCCGAAAGTGCTCGAACGGCTGCAGGCGCTGCCGGAATTGACCGATGTGGCCACCGACCGGCAGCCGAACGGTCTGCAGGCGACGGTCAACATCGATCGCAGCGAAGCCTCGCGGCTGGGGGTCAGCATCCAGTCGATCGATGCGGCACTCAACAATGCCTTCGCGCAGCGGCAGGTTTCGACGATCTACACCCAGCGCAACCAGTATCGTGTCGTGCTGGAGGCCAATCCCGACTACGCGCGCGATCCTCACGATATCTCCAAGCTCTATGTCCCGGCGTCCGGCGGCATCCAGGTTCCGCTCAGTGCTGTCGCCTCGATCCAGCGGACGCTGGCGCCGCTGGTGGTCAATCACCAGGGGCAATATCCCTCCGTGACGATCTCCTACAATCTGGCGCTCAACGGCGTGCTGCAAGTGGCGAATGATGCCATTCAGAAGGCGGTGCTGGAGATGCATCTGCCCGACGAACTGCATGCGGATTTTGCCGGCGATGCCGCCAGCGTCACGCAGTCCTCGGGCAGCCAGCCGCTACTGCTGCTGGCGGCGCTGCTGACGGTCTATATCGTCCTCGGCATTCTCTACGAGAGCCTGGCGCATCCGCTGACGATCATTTCGACGCTACCGTCTGCCGGTCTCGGCGCGCTGCTGGCGCTGGTCATCAGCGGCACTGAGCTGACGATCATCGCCTTCATCGGCATCATCCTGCTGA
The DNA here is from genome assembly GCF_000696095.1 of Rhizobium rhizogenes NBRC 13257. Taxonomy (GTDB): domain Bacteria; phylum Pseudomonadota; class Alphaproteobacteria; order Rhizobiales; family Rhizobiaceae; genus Rhizobium; species Rhizobium rhizogenes. The sequence goes on from NZ_BAYX01000004.1 coordinate 184,981, forward strand.
TCGGCCTCGTCAAGAAGAACGGCATCATGATGGTGGATTTTGCGTTGCAGGGCGAGCGCAAGCTCGGCCTGCCCTCCGAGGAGGCGATCTACCAGGCCTGCCTCAAACGCTTCCGCCCGATCCTGATGACGACGCTTGCAGCACTCATGGGCGCCATCCCGCTGATCATCGCCACAGGCCCGGGGGCGGAACTGCGCCGTCCCCTGGGGATCACCATCGTCGGCGGCCTGGTCGTCTCGCAGATCCTGACGCTTTATACGACGCCGATCATCTATCTGATGCTTGCCAAGCTCCACAGCCGGTGGTCGGCGAAGCAGGAGCCGGCACCGCCGGTCATTTCCTCATCGATCTGAACCGGCTATGGACAGCAGCTTGATCTGCCAGCTTTGGTAATCCCCTGAGCGTGCATATGTTGCTGTCTGATGATCGTCCATATCCAGGCCAAAACACCGCAGGCTACGGTGATATCGCCGTAGCCTGCGGTGTTTTTACGATGTTTGGAACCTGGCGGACTATCGTCCGTCGGGGCAGCGCGTCAAGCTTGCGTGGCCTCCGGCGTTGTCGCGCCTGTCGCCTGCGCCTTGCCCTTGAAGATGCGGCGCACTGAGACGAAGAGCAGCGGGATGAAGAAGACGCCGAGCACGGTCGCCGAGATCATGCCGCCCATGACGCCGATGCCGATCGAGTTCTGGCTGCCCGAGCCCGCACCATTGGCGATCGCCAGCGGCATGACGCCGAGGATGAAGGCGAGCGAGGTCATCAGGATCGGCCGCAGACGCTGCCTCGATGCCTCCAGCGTCGCGTCGATCAGGTTCTTGCCGCTGTTCTGCTGCTCGATGGCGAACTCGACGATCAGGATGGCGTTCTTGGCCGCCAGTCCTATGGTCGTCAGCAGGCCGACCTTGAAGTAGACGTCGTTCGACTGGCCGAAGATGGTCGCGGCCAACAGCGCACCGAAGATGCCGATCGGCACCGACAGCATGACGGCAAGGGGGATCGACCAGCTTTCGTAGAGAGCGGCGAGCGCCAGGAAGACGACGAGGATCGAGATGGCATAGAGCTGGCTTGCCTGATTGCCGGAGAGCTTTTCCTGGGCCGACAGGCTGGTCCATTCATGGCTGAAGCCGGGGGGCAGGGTCGCCATGATTTGGTCGATCTCGTTCATGGCATCGCCGGAGGAGACGCCGGGAGCGGCAGCCCCCTGAATTTCGACGGCAGACGAGCCGTTATAGCGTTCCAGACGCGGCGAGCCATAGGTCCATTCGCCGCTGGAGAAGGCCGAGAAGGGCACCATGTCGCCACCGGAGTTGCGGATATACCAGCGGCCGAAATCCTCCGGCTGCATGCGGAAATCCTGATAGGCCTGGACGTAGACAGGCTTGACGCGGCCGCGATCGATGAAATCGTTGACGTAGGTGCCGCCCCAGGCGGTTGACAGCGTGGAGTCGATATCCGCCAGGCTGATATTCAGCGCGCTCGCCTTTTCCTGATCGATATTGACCGAATATTGCGGTGTATCCTCCTGACCGTTCGGGCGGGTGCCGAACAGTTTCTGGCTCTTTGCGGCAGCGCCCAGCAACTGGTTGCGGGCGGCGATCAGGCTGGCGTGGCCGGCGCCGTTGATGTCCTTGATGAAGAAGTCGAAACCACTCGAACTACCGAAGCCGGGAATGGCCGGTGGTGCCAGCGCGAAGACGCTGCCATCCTTGATCTTGGAGAAGGCGCCCATGGCGCGGCCGGCGATCGCCTGCGCCTTCGATTGCGGGGTTGAACGCTCGGCGAAATCCTTCAGCCGGACGAAAACGATACCGACATTCTGGCCCTGGCCGCTGAAGCCGAAGCCGGCGACGGCGAATGCGCCTTCGACATAGTCCTTCTCGTTGTTGAGGTAATAGTCCTTCACCTGATTGAGCACAGCCCATGTCCGGGAATCCGCAGCGCCTGGAGGGAGCTGGATCGCAGTCAACAGGATGCCCTGGTCTTCATCCGGCAGGAACGAACTCGGCAGGCGGTTGAACAGGTAAGCGACGGCGCCGCCGATCAATACGAAGATCAGCAGGAAGACGGCACTCCAGCGTATCATGCCGTGAATGCTGCTCTGATAACGAAGCGTCGCACGTTCGAAATTGCGGTTGAACCAGCCGAAGGCACCGCGTTGCTTCGATCCATGCTCCGGCGCCTTCAAAATGGTGGCGCAGAGTGCCGGCGTCAGGATCAATGCGACGATGACCGACAGGATCATCGCCGAGACGATCGTCACCGAGAACTGCCGATAGATGACGCCGACGGAGCCGGAGAAAAAGGCCATCGGAATGAACACGGCCGAGAGCACCGTCGCGATGCCGATCAGAGCACCGGTGATTTCCTGCATCGACTTGATCGTCGCCTCGCGCGGCGAAAGCCCCTCTTCCTCCATCACGCGCTCGACGTTTTCGACGACAACGATGGCATCGTCCACCAACAGGCCGATCGCCAGCACCATGCCGAACATGGTGAGGGTATTGATCGAATAGCCGAACAGCGACAGTACACCGAAGGTGCCGAGCAGCACGACCGGGACGGCAAGCGTCGGGATCAAGGTGGCGCGGATGTTCTGCAGGAAGACGAACATGACGATGAAGACGAGCACGATGGCTTCGAACAGCGTCTTGACCACATCCTCGATCGACAGCTTGACGAAGGGCGTTGTGTCATAGGGATAGACGATTTCGACGTTCGGCGGCAGCGTCTGCCTTACGCTGTCGATGGTCGACCGCACCGCCTCTGCCGTATTGATGGCGTTGGCGCCGGAGGCGAGCATAACGGCGAGACCGGCCGAAGGGTGGCCGTTATAGGTGCTCGAGGTGGTATAGGACGAGGCGCCAAGCTCGACGGTCGCGACATCATTGAGGCGTACCAGCGAGCCATCGGACAGGCTCTTCAGGATAATGTTGTTGAACTGCTCCGGCGTCTGCAGGCGGCTCTTGGCCGTCACTGTTGCATTGAGCTGTTGGCCCTTGCGTTGTGGTAGGGCGCCAAGCTGACCGGCGGAAACCTGCGAGTTCTGCGCCTGGATCGCGGTGGTGACGTCGCTCACCATCAGCTGGTATTTGGCGAGCTTGTCCGGATCGACCCAGACGCGCATGGCATAGCCGGCGCCGAAGATCTGGGTGTTGCCCACACCTTCGATACGCTTCAGCGTGTCATTGAGCGTACTGGACACATAGTCGGCAAGGTCGTTGGAGTTCAGCTTGCCGTCGGTGGAGACGAAGCCGACGACCATCAGGAAGTTCGCTGTCGACTTTGAAACGACGATACCCGTCGTCTGCACCGTTTGCGGCAATTGCGCGGTGACGAGCTGCAGCTTGTTCTGCACCTGCATCTGCGCGACGTCGGGATCGGCCTTGTTGGTGAAGGTCAGCGAGATCGACGCAGATCCTGTCGAGGTCGAGGTTGACGTCATATAGTCGAGATTGTCGATACCGGTCATGCCTTGCTCGATGACCTTGGTCACCGAGTTCTCAACGGTCGCGGCATCGGCGCCGGAATAGGTTGCGTTGATGCTCACCGTGGTCGGGGCGATCTGCGGATATTGCGAGATCGACAGCGTCAGGATCGACAGCGCGCCCGCAAGCATGATGACGATGGCAATGACCCAGGCAAAGATCGGCCGGTCGATGAAAAAACGCGACATCGCTTACCTCACTTCTGGGCGCCGGATCCGGCTTTGGTATCGGTCTTTTCCAGCTCGGCCTGCTCGGCGGGCTTGCTGTCGGCGGCGGCCTGCTTCACCTCGCCGGTCGCGTCATCGATGGTCACGGCGGTGGCGTTGACATCCTGGCCGTCGCGGACGCGCTGGCCGCCTTCGACGATGACACGATCACCGTCGGTCATGCCCTCGTTCACCAGCCAGCTATTGCCGATGCTCCGCTGCACTTTCAGCACCCGCTGCTGCACCTTGTTCTCGGCAGTCACGAACATCGCTATCGGTTCGCCTTTGGTGTTGCGAGTGACGGCACGCTGCGGCAGGAGGAAGCTGTTTTCGGCGACGCCCTCCTGGATGGTGGCGCGAACATACATGCCGGGCAACAATATGCGGTCCGGATTGGGGAAGACGGCGCGTACGGTGATGGTGCCGACGGTTTCGGCGACCGCGGCCTCCGCAAATTCGAGCTTGCCGGTTTCCTTGTATTGGGAACCGTCTTCCAGCGTCAGATGGACGGAAACGTTGTCACCGCTGGTCTTCAACCGCCCGTCGGCAATGGCGCGGCGGAATTCGAGCAGGTTGGTGCTCGACTGCGTGACATCGACATTGATCGGGTCGAGCTGGCGGATGGTGGTGAGCGCCGTCGTCTGGTCGGCGGTGACGAGGGCGCCGACGGTGACCGCCGAGGCGTCGACACGGCCGCCGATCGGTGCGCGCATCTTGGTGTAGTCGAGATTGATGCGTGCGGTCTCCAGGGCTGCCTTCGCCGATGCGACATCGGCGTTCGCCTGGGCCAGGGTGGACAGCGCATCGTCGAGATTCTGCTTGCTGACCGCGTCCTGCGCCGTCAGGCTCTTGTAGCGGTCGACCTTCGACTGGGCGCTCGGCACGGCGCCCTGCGCCTTCTGCAAGGCCGCAACGGCGCTGTCATAGGATGCCTGATAGGAGGCCGGGTCGATTTCGTAGAGCACGTCGCCGGCGGTAACCTCGCTGCCTTCCTTGAAGTTGCGGCTGCGAATGATGCCGCCGACCTGCGGCCTGACTTCGGCGATCAGATAGGCGCTTGTGCGGCCGGGCAGTTCGGCGGTGATCGCCACGGATTGAGGGTGCAGCGTCATGGCGCTGACCTCGGTCTTGATGGCGGGCGCGCTACCCTGCGCAGCCTTCTGCTCGTTGCAGCCGGCCAGCAGCATCGTGGCGGCGGCCCCTGCGACGAGGAGCGAGATCCGGGCAGCCGGAAAACGTCCGCTTCGCGCCGGACGTGCGGATACAGGGGTAGAAGAGACGAGCTTTCCCACGTTGCTATTTCCCATTGCCTTATTTACAGTACCAATTAGTACAGAAAATATTTGTACCACCGTAAATGTCAATCTCATTTGGCTTTTTTAGGTTAAGATGGAAGTGCGGATGAAAGCAAGAGCGGGCGATGCGGAGCAGGCCGCTGCTCCTCGCAAACGCGGTCGCCCGAAAACGGTGAGCGACGACGCAAGGCGGGCGGAGATCATCGCGGCGGCCCGTGCGACGTTTCATGAGCTCGGTTACGGTGGCACGACCACGGATCTCGTGGCCGCACGATGCAAGATTTCGAAGCAGACCCTGTACCGATTGTTTTCGAGCAAGACAGAGCTTTTCATGGCGCTCATGGCCGAGCATCGCGCCTCGATGCTGGCCCTGCCACGCGACCCCAAGGAAAATCTGCCGCTCACCGAAGCGCTCGAACAGATTTTCATGATCGATATCGATGAAGCGGCAGAGCGTGACCGCGAGGCCTTCATTCATTTCGTCATGAGCGAGGCGCAGCGATTTCCCGAGATCGCGGCGCTGCTGCGCACGCAGGGAGCCGAGCAGACACGACAGTTGCTGGTCGACTGGCTCGATTTGCAGCAGCAGCGCGGTTTGATCGAAATTGCCGATGCCGGAAGTGGTGCGCGCATGCTGATGAACATGATCTTCGGCGCGATGATAACACTTCCCGGCAAGACGAACGATTGGCCGGACCGCGAAACCCGCCTGCGGCATCTGCGGCAATGCATTGCGATCTTCGTGGCGGGCGTCCAGCCGCGTCGGTGCAACTGACTGGTAAAACAGCAATGCCGGCAGGGTTCAGGACCATGCCGGCATTGTTTCTGTCTCCGCCCCCGAAGACAGAATATTCGAGCGATAACGCTTAATGCGCAACGGCCATGTTCGCCTTCTCCGCGCCCTCTTCAAAAAGCGGCATTGGCAGGCCATTTGCATACATTTCCTGCAACACGGCTCCGAGCGCGAGATCCAGGCACCAGACCGGAAACTCGGCCTCCAGGCTCTTGGCGCTTTGACGCGCATAGGTGATCAGCCGTGCGATGGATGCCAACTCTTTCAGCGAGTCGGAATCGTGAGCTGCCATTTCGATAGGAAGTATTGCTGTCATTTTACGCCCCTTTTGCCCCCTGTTTCTAGCGGACGCGATACCCGTCGCCGGAAACATGAGGAGACCCTAGCGTATGTCCGGGGCCTTGGCGCGTGACATACAGCGTGACACGAGGCGAGATTGCGCGGGGAATTTACAATGCAATTTCAAGGTGGTGAAAGGCGGAATGCCACAAACTATTGGCCTGAAAGGTCCAGTCGCGCGGTGGTTGCCGGCACTCGTCGGGGCAGTCGGCAAGCGCACTCAGCAATTGCAGTGCATCGATGCGCTTCTGGTTGACCGCATTGGCGCGCAGCAGATCGGCAATTGCCGGCCGTCGCGCCGGGTCCGGCAGGGCGGCCGACGCGGTCATCGAGCGATAGGTGAGCGACTTGAAGAACATGGTCTCGGCGCAAGCCTGGAGGGCTGCCCGCTCCGGCTCGCTGATTGCGCCGGTCTCGACAAGCACTTGCAATGTTGCCTGCACATTGACGAGCGGCTCGCTGAGTGCGCGGTATCCGAGCTCGGCGGGCGCATGGATCTGCGCCACGGCGGAATCATCGGCAAGCACCCCGCAGGCATAGGCCTCGAAGATGCAGCCGATGCCGACCATGCCGAAGGCGGCGCATTCCGCGGCGCGCAGCGCTCCCATGCTGGCGGCGCCATAGACGTGAACGCCTTTCGACAGGGCAAACAGGATTTCCTTGTGCCACACGGGCGCGACATTCTCGAAAAATCCATCGATCAAGCCGATAGCATTGGCGCCGTCTTCGACGGCTTTGACGATATCGCCCTTTTGCGCTGGCGGGCGCAGCGCAATACCGGGATCGATGATCTCCGCGGCATCGGGAAGCGTCGGGCCGACAAACAGGATCTTCATAGCAGTTGCAACGTCTTCGAGATGGCGCGGTAGCCGAAGCGGCGCTTGCGGTCCCCGGCCGGATTTTCCAGTTGAGGCACAACGAGTTTGGCGACGGCAAAGGGAAGCGAGGGGTCGCCAAGCGAAACCGCGATCGCGGAGTTTATGCCTGCTTTGTGCACCCTTTCCAAGGTCAGGTGCAGCAGGGCTTCAGCGCCATGCGCCAAGGCTTCGTCCGGTCTTGCCACCGGCTTTGCCACTGCATCGAAGCAACGGCGGATGCTTTCCGGCAATTTGCGAGTAAAATCATCCGGATGAATATCGTCCCGGGCGCCGCTGATGAAAGTGAGGCGCGATTGCGCCGCCTCAGTGACAGCGCGGATCGCCGCCCGCACCGACGATGGATGGGCGCCGCAACCCATAGTCACATCGAGATAACGGACATACTTTGCCCGGCTTATTTCGACCGGGCCGAGAAAGGCGGCAAAGGCCGGTATTTCAACATTGCTCGTCATGTCGAACAGCTTGAGCGTCAGATCGGCGCCTGCGATCTTTCGGAGCAATTCGTTCAACAACGGATCTGCCAGCGAAGCGGGCTCAATGCAGGTGTCCATGCGCAGGGCGGGCTCGGAAACATCCCACAGTTCCTTGGCGTCCCGCTCGATGCGTTCAAGCAGGCCGTGCAGGATCGCCTCGGTCAGCATATTGCCGGAAGCGAGGCCGTCGGAGGACTGCCAGAAGCGCGGGTTGCGACAGGTTCGGTCGAGCGTGACGGCGCCGAAGGGAATCCAGACGTTTCGATCGGCGATGAGATCGTGACCCTCAACCCAGGCAATTTCTTCGTCATCGGCAATGTCGGCTTGGCCGCTGGCGATGAGAGACGGAAGCGGATCGGCATGCTGTCCTTTGGCCAAGAGTTCCTGCCGCCTGGCAGAGACTGTCTTGACCGCAGGAGCGCCGGCGACCGTTCGTTCCAGCGCCTCCATGGCCGCGGAAACTTTGGCGTCGAGATCGGTAATGCCCTTGCCGTTGTTGATGACGATTGACCTGGCGTTGGGACTGACAGCTTGCCAGACCGGAATACCGATTCGGTCAAGAGCCGTCAGCCGGCCAAGGCGGGTAACGCCGTGGCCGGCAAGACAGGGCTCGATGCGCCGGAACGTTTCTTCGGCTGCACAGACGCGATCCGAATAATGCGAGGTGGCCGCAAAATCCTGCCCGCCGGAATTCCGCGCCAGGAATTCGGCAGGAAACCGGGACGGGTCTGCCGTCACAGGAAGGTCAGCCGTCGAACAGGCCGCTTGCAGCCTTCTCGGCGCTGCCAACAGCAACGGCCAGATTGACGCCCTTGACGATGGTTGCCCCAGCATTGCGCAACTGATCGGCGGTGCCGAGCGTGCCGCCCGCCTGTGGCGACAGCGGTGTGACGGTACCGGCCTTGAGGTCGGCGAGGTAAAGCTGCGGATCGCCCGGGATGCCTATCACAACAACATTTGCCATTTCTAAATCTCCATTTTGATTGATAATTAAGAATGAGCTGAGGAAAATGTGAATTAGTTCTTATCGGTGCTTAACTAAAGCCCGCGCGTCGCAACCCCTCCCTATAGTGTTCCTTTTGCCATTGCTCACGCATGGGCACAATAGAGAGCCATTTGTCGACCTCGAAATCCGGATAGGTTTCCCGGACCTTATGCACGAGGCGTTTCGCCTTGCGCGTGTCGCCGGCCATGGCGGCCACGGCAGCGGCCAGCCGCGCCGCCGGCGCAGGATCAGACATGCGGTCAATATAGGACGTGGCCTGCTCATATTGTTCCAAAAAGAAGTTGGCACCGGCGGCCGCCCAGTAGTAGACGTCCGGACACAAGGGGTTGAGCTTGATGGCACGCTCAATCTTCTCCAGACCCTTGGCCGGCTGGGCGGCGTGAACCAGCGCATCCGCATAATCGATGATGACATCAGCATAGTGCGGGCTGATGGTCTCGGCGAGTTCGAAGGCGCTGAGGCTTTCGTCGAAATCGCCCTGGTAAAGCTTCGCTGCACCGAATTCGCGGTAGCCGTTGGCGAGATCCTGGCCTGCGGCGATCGCTTTCCCGGCCTCCTCCTCGACGCGCTTCAACAGATTCATATCGCCACGCGCGGTCAACACCCATTCGAGATGAAAGGTACGGGCCATGCCGCTAAGCGCTGGCGAGAAATAGGGATTTTCCTTCAGTGCCGTTTGAAAGGCCTTGCGGGCGCGGCGGATGTCCGGCAGATCGAGACTTTTCAGATATCGCTGGCCGAGCAGATACTGATGGTAGGCTTCCGGATTGCGCTCGAAATAATCCCGTGAGAATTCGTTGCGCTCGATATGGCTGGCGGCCGTCCCGACGATGCGCTGGGCGATTTCCCGGTGCTGGCGCGGCAGGGCATGGGCATCCATGCTGAAGCGTTCGGCCCAGACCACTTCGTCATTGCCGACGTAGATCAATTGAGCAAACAGGCCATAGGCATCGCCATCAAGGCTGAGCTTGGTGTCCAGCATGTAGCTGATGCCATACTTCTCCAGAGTCGCGATCCGGTCGGTGTCGAGTGCGATCTTCTCAGCTGTGTAGGGCGCCACCATTGTCACGGTCTTCAGTACGCAAAGACCAACCGTGATATCTTCCATAAGCGCGGAAGCAAGGACGACGGCCGTCCGGTGGCCTCGCGCTAGGTTTACTGGCGGAAGCAGAACGAGTTTCGGTGGTCCGCGGGGTACGGGCGGAACGATTTCCAACAATGGACCCGCATCCCCTCGAAGCTGAGGCGCGACGCTGCGCTGGCGTTCGAACAGTCGCCGCGCGACGCTGAGCGTCTGCGGGTCGGGATCGACTGGCAATTCGCCCCAACGATATTTTCTGCGGCTCTCGAAAATCTGGCGGGCGTTATCGAGTTGGGGTTCGCCAGCATAGGTGTCTGCCAGTATCTGGTAGACCGCCTCATCTTCGGGATAGGTCTCGAACAACCGCAGCGCTGCCTCTTTGACGATGGTCGGGTCTGTATCCTTGCTCATGGCTGCAATGGCACCGCGGAGCGCCGTCAGCATCTGTGTCTTGACGTGATCCCGCTGCGTGCGCAGCCACATGCGCGCGAGGCCGCCGATGACTTCGGTGCGGGCGAGAAAATCCCAGCGGCCGAGTTGCAGCAATTCCTCCAGCGCGGCATGGGGCGCGCTTTGCGAGACGGCGCTCAGGAGGGAGAGATCGCTGGTGAATGCGCCGATATTCACACTCACGGTCGCCTGCTCGATCAGCAGCAGCTCGATCCCGAGCTCGTCCTGACGGTTTTTGACGCGCGATAGCGTCTGCCGCAGATTGGCAAGCGCCTTGTCCAGGGGAATGTCGCCCCAGAGGAATTCAGCAAGTTCCGTGCGGGATTTGTGCGGCGAGGAACCTGTCAACAGAAAGCAGGCCGATAGCAGGCCTTTTTCCGGAAAAGAAGCGGTTGAACCTGTACCGTCGACTAGACGCAGATCTCCGAATGTCAGTAGCTTGAAGTTCATGCATCCCCAACTGCGTCCGGCAAAATTCCGGCATCGCAAGCGCCATGCCGGTATTGCCTGCAATCATCTTCACGGTCGGCGATTGCGGGCGGTCACCCACGATCGAGAATCCTACATTACGATGAGTGCAACTCTATCGCAATCACCTACGTATCCTGCTTTCAGGTTGAAAAACCCGCAAGCAGACAAGGTGATCCGGATAGAAAACTGGAGCTATCCCTCAGCGTTTAAGCGAATACGGGGTGCTCCAGTGTCGTTTCGATTGCGTATGTCGCAATCGCGGTCCGTGCCTCACCGTTGGGGCAGGTGAGGCGCAGCGCTTAGTTCCGCAGGCCGAATTGAACCTCTGCTGCCGGCGGCGCACGCACAATTGTCGGCTCGGCGGTGTTGGCCAGCGACTTGATGAGCATCAGCACGGATTGGCGGACGCTCGGATCGTTGATTTTCATGAAGGCTTTGTTGAGGCTCAGGCCTTCCTTGGAGGTCAGGAAGTCGGAGAGATCCTCGAGACCGCTGATGGCGCCGAGGCCGTCCGTCGCCAGCGGTTGCGAATTGTCTTGCTGGAAGAAGAAGGCGACTGGCACCGCCAGAACGCTCGCAATCGCCTGCAGCCGGCTGGCGCCGATGCGATTGGTGCCTTTCTCGTATTTTTGTACCTGCTGAAACGTGACGCCGATCTGATCGGCAAGTCGTTCCTGGCTCATGCCGAGCATAAGCCGGCGCATTCGCACGCGTGAACCGACATAGGCGTCAATCGGATTTGGTACTTTTGCACTCACTGTATAATCTCCTCATGTGAACGGGGACCCAGCGGACGCACCTTGCAGATGCCCGGGGAAAGGCAAGGAACATGCCCCAGTCTGCCCGCTCAGTGTGTATTAAATGGTGGCGAAATTCAACTAAAAGTCCTTGGTGGCGAAGATTTGTCCGTTATCGGCCGTTTGAGTAGCGGTAGGAAAGAAGCGTGGCATCAATGTGGATTGAAGACGGAAGACGATCTGCAATTGTAGACGGGGCATAGCGGGTTATCCTTGGTCGGCACGCTCGCGCGCGCCGCATAGTTGCCCGTACCGCACTGGCCGTCGTTCACCACGTAGCGGTCGTAAAGGATGACATTGCCGCTTCTCGAGGGATAACGCAGCAATACCGCCCGCTCTCTCGAAATGATCTGCTGCACGGATGCACAGCTCTGGCGAAGTGAATCATAGCGGGAAATAGCCTGAGCCGGGCCGACGGCGGCGACCGTCGACAGAATGAGCGCTGCGGCTATTGCTTTCATAGTTCGTCCTTTTCGTGGCAACGGCTATTTTACATAGGCGCCAAGAGCGTCTTGCCAAGGGTATGACGTATGATGAGGTTTCGTTCGGAAAACAGGCAGGGCAGCGGCCCAATAAAATCGGGAGTATCGACTTGCGGGATTTCTCACTGAAAGCTGACTGAAAGGTTGCCCGCGCTAGGCTTGCCCAGCTTCGTGGAGGAAGCGCATGCCGTGCGATTACACTATGACGCAGGCATCTAACAGGAGGAGATACCCATGCGTTCATCGCGCACGCTTTTTCATACCGTAGCCCTTTCCCTCGTCATGACCGCCGCCTCGCTCAGTGCGACAGTGGCGCATGCCGCCGACAAAATTTCCATCATGGTGGGCGGCTACGAAAAGCAGATCTATCTGCCGGCCAAGCTCGCCGAATCTCTCGGCTACTTCAAGGATGAAGGCCTCGAGGTCGAGCTTCTGAACGAATCCGCTGGCGTCGATGCCGAAAATCAGCTGCTGGCCGGTGCGGTTCAGGGCGTCGTCGGTTTCTACGATCACTGTGTCGACCTGCAGGCCAAGGGCAAGTTCATCAAGTCCATCGTGCAGTTCAGCCAGGCGCCTGGCGAAGTCGAGCTGGTCTCGACCAAGCATCCGGAACTCAAGTCCTTCGCCGATCTGAAGGGCAAGAGCCTCGGCGTGACCGGTCTCGGCTCGTCCACCAACTTCCTGACGCTCTACATGGCGTCCAAGGCGGGCCTTTCGGCCTCTGACGTCTCCACGGTTCCGGTCGGTGCCGGCCAGACGTTCATCGCGGCCATGCAGCAGGACGCCATCCAGGCCGGCATGACCACCGAGCCGACGATCTCGCGCATGCTGAAGACCGGCGAAGCCAAGATCCTCGTCGATCTGCGTACGCTCAAGGGCACGGAAGAAGCTCTCGGCGGCACCTATCCGGCCGCCTCGCTCTACATGGACGCGGCCTGGGTCGATGCCCATAAGGAAGAGGTGCAGAAGCTCGCCAACGCCTTCGTCAAGACGCTGCGCTTCATCAACACCCATTCCGCCGCCGAGATTGCCGACAAGATGCCGAAGGATTTCTACGTCGGCGACAAGGACGGCTACATCAAGGCTCTCGACGCCGGCAAGGAAATGTTCACGCCGGACGGCGTGATGCCGGAAGACGGTCCGAAGACGGTTCTCGCCGTGCTCTCGCAGTTCTCGAAGAACGTCAAGGGCAAGACGATCGACCTGTCGAAGACCTACACGACCGAGTTCGTCAAGAACGTCAAGTAAGCATTCATCGCTTCGCCTCCGGTTCGAACCGGAGGCGGTATCTCACGGGCTTTGCGTGCACGCCTGAAGGCACGCGTCAGGATCAGCACCATGCAACAGGATGGACGCCGGGCACCGGCGATCGAGCTCATCAATGTCAGCCGCCGTTTCGTCTCGCCGACCGGCAAATCGCTGACGGCGCTGCGCGATTTCAACATGACCGTCGAGCGCGGCGAATTCGTCGCCGTCGTCGGGCCGACCGGCTGCGGCAAGTCGACGACGCTCAATCTCGTCACCGGCCTTGCCAAGCCGAGCGCCGGCGAGGTTCGCCTCATGGGCGGTCCGGTCGACGGCATCGATCCGCGCGTCGGCTTCGTCTTCCAGACGGATGCGCTTTTCCCCTGGAAGAACGTCATCGACAACGTCATGTCCGGCCCGCTGTTTCGCGGCAAGTCGAAGGCGGAGGCTGAAAAGACCGCCAAGGACTGGCTCGCCCGCGTCGGCCTGACGAAATTCCTGCATCACTATCCGCATCAGCTATCGGGCGGCATGCGCAAGCGTGTTTCGCTGGCGCAGACCTTCATCAACGAGCCAGAAATCCTGCTGATGGACGAGCCATTCTCGGCGCTCGACGTGCAGACCCGCACGGTGATGCACGAGGAGCTTTTGAAGCTCTGGGCCGAGCGTCAGGCTTCGGTGGTGTTCGTCACGCACGACCTCGAAGAGGCAGTGGCACTGGCCGACAAGGTCTATGTGCTGACGGCAGGACCCGCGACAGTGAAGTCGGTTTACAAGATCGACCTGCCGCGTCCGCGCGTCGTCTCGGAGATCCGCTACGAGCAGACCTTCATCGATTATTGCAAGACGATCTGGGACGACCTTCGCGAAGAGGTCGAGACCAGCTATCGCCGCGCGGCTCAAGCGGCATAAGGGGAGGATTGATCATGGCAAATACAGCCCTTGAGACAGGCAATGCGCCGATCTTCCGCGCCGGTACCTCGGACGTGGAAATCGAAGCGGCGGCACTGAAGGCCATCACCAAGCGCAAATATGTCGTTCTCTTCTGGCAGGTGGCGATCCTCGTCGCGATCCTCGGCGTCTGGCAGCTTGCCTCGGACCTGCACTGGATCGACCCCTTCTTCTATTCCAGCCCGACTGCCATCGGCTACAGGCTCTACGAATGGGTCACGGAAGGCACCGAAAACGGTTCGCTCTGGTATCATCTCGGCGTCACCATGGAAGAAGCGCTGATCGGCTTCGTCATCGGTTCGGTCACCGGCGTTCTCGTTGGTGTCGCTCTTGGCCGAAACAAGCTGGCCTCCGATATCCTGTCGATCTACATCAAGGCAATCAACTCGATCCCGCGCGTCGTGCTGGCGCCGATCTTCGTGATGATCATGGGCCTCGGCCTGCCCTCCAAGGTGGCTCTGGCCTTCATCATGGTGTTCTTCGTCGTTTTCGCCAACGCTTTCCAGGGCGTGCGTGAGGCCGACCGTAACATGATCGCCAATGCCCGCATCCTCGGTGCGTCGAACTGGCAGGTTACCCGCAACGTCATCCTGCCGTCGGCGATGAGCTGGATTTTCGCAAGCCTGCACGTCTCCTTCTCGTTTGCCATCATCGGTGCGATCGTCGGCGAGTTCGTCGGTTCGCTGGCCGGTATCGGCTACCTGATCTCGATCGCCAAGGGCACCTACGATGCCGCCGGCCTCTATGCAGCGATCATCCTGGTGATGGTGGTGACGCTCGGCGCGGAATACGTGATGACGCTGGTCGAAAACCGCATCACCCGCTGGCGGCCGCAGCAGAGCATGGACATGCATTAAGCCAGCTGGACAGTCCAGCACCTCCCAACGCAAAAGGCCGGGCGAAATGCCCGGCCTTTTGCGTTTCGAGGAACCGTTGCGGCGCCGGGTGTGGGCGATTTTCTTTGGGAGAGAATCAGCTTATCTTCGGTTTCAGGCAAAGCCCATGCCTCCCCCCTCCGACCGGGAAAGTATCATTCATGCGGGGCTGACCAACCATCGAACCGACTGTTCGAGCGCCAAGCATAAGGAGGGATTGCAATCGCAGCTCGCAATAGGAGGTTTTTTGAGATGAGGCTTTCCGCCCCACTGTATCGACTGAAACACAAGGCGCGGCTGTTGTCGCGCCAGGAGAATATCCCGTTGCATCAGGCCCTCGACCGGATTGCCGCCGAAGAGGGTTTTCGTAGCTGGAGCCTGCTCGCTACCCGTGCGGATGAGACTACGCCCGCCGGCGAGATATTTTCCCGGCTGAAGCTCGGCGACCTGGTGCTTCTCGGCGCTCGTCCGCGCCACGGCAAGACCTTGATGAGTCTCAGGCTCGCCGTCGAAGCAATGAAATCCGGCAATCGCGGCATCTTCTTCACGCTGGAATATACCGAAAGGGAGGTCGTCGACCGATTTGAGGCGATCGGCGCGGAGTTCGAGCATTTCAGGGGTCTGTTCGAATTCGACAGTTCCGACGCGATCAGCGCCGACTATATCATAGAGCGGCTGGCATCGGCGCCGAAGGGAACTCTGGTGGTCGTCGATTATCTGCAGATACTCGACCAGAACCGACGGAAACCGGAATTGATGGTTCAGGTCCAAGCGTTGAAGGCTTTTGCGCGCGAGAAAGGGCTGGTTATCGTCTTCATCTCGCAGATCGACCGGTCCTATGAATCGTCGGCGAAGACCTATCCTGATCTGGAAGATGTCCGCCTGCCCAACCCGCTGGATCTTGGCTTGTTCGACAAAACGTTCTTCCTGAACAAGGGAGAGGTTCAGATCCGGGCAGCTGGATAGTAATCTCGCCGGTTTTCGGTTGCCGGTGGTTTGAAATCAGTCAGACCGCCGGCAGCCTTACGGTCACCAGCAGACCACCCTCGGCTGCGTCGCCGAGAGTGACCGAGCCGCCGGCGCCGTCGACCACCTCGCGGACGATGGCAAGCCCGAGGCCGCTGCCCTCCGGTTCCGTGCCGATGATGCGATAGAAGCGCTCGAACACCTGGGCGCGTTCGCTCTCCGGAATGCCTGGGCCGTTGTCTTCCACCGTCAACACGGCATCATCGCCATCGCGGGCGACGCCGACTGTGACCCGGCCGTTCGCCGGGGTGTAGCGCAGCGCATTGTCGACGAGATTGACCAGCATCTCGCGCAGCATCATGCCGTCACCCTCGACATGGATCGGCGTGCTGCCGGCCTCCAGACCGAGATCGATATTGTGCCGCAGCGCTTCCTCGGCGAGGTTTTCCAGCACACGCCGGGCGGTGGCGGCGAGCTCGATCGTATCGCTGCGCGGCCTGCGGCTGCCCGGTTCGGCGCGTGACAAAGTGAGAAGCTGGCTTGCCAGCCGTGTCACCTGCTTGGTGCTGGAGCGCAGCGCCTGCAGCGCCTCGTCGCGCCTGGCATTGTCGGCCTCGCGTGCAGCAACGCTTGCCTGCGTCGAGATCAAAGCGAGCGGCGTGCGCAGCTGATGGGCGGCGTTGGAGACGAAGCGGCGTTGCGCTGCCATCTGGTTCTGGACCCGCTCCATATGATCGTTGAGGGCGTGGACCAGCGGTCGCAGCTCGCTCTGCACCATGTCGGGTTCCAGCGGGTCCAGCCGCTCGCGGCCGCGTTCGCGCACGGCATCGCGCAGCCGCAGCACCGGCGCCAGACCGCGCTGCAGACCAATGATCGTCACCAGGCCGGCGATCAGCACCAGCACGAGCTGTTTGGTGAAATCCGATAGCCACAGCTTGCGGCGCATGGCGTACTGGCTGTGATGGGTGACGGCGACAGTGACCGAGATCGTGCTGTCCTCGCCGAGCCCGACGATCGGCTGGTTCAGCAGCATCAGCCGCACATCGTCGGTGCGAAACGTTGTGTCTTCGCCGGTCTGCTGCCTTTTCGGTTGCGGCAGGTCGGGATAGCCGGCGATGAGATTCCCCCAGGCGGTGATCACCTGATAGAAGACGCGATCGCCGTTGCCTGTGTCGAACATTTCAAGGGCGGCGGGCGGAATGTCGAGCTGGACGGTACCACTGGGGTCGACATGCACGGCCTCGGCGATGACGCGGGCTGAGGCGAGCAGCGTATGGTCGATAACGAGATCGGCGGTGGCGTTGGCCGACCGGTAGCTGAGATAGAGATTGACGCAGATCGCTCCGATCAGTGTTAGCACCACCCAGGCGAACAATTGCGCCCGCAGGCTGGCGGTCAGCCCCGCTATAGCGTGGCCGAGGCGTCCTTCCTGCGGGAGGCTTTCATCATTGCGCATGGCGAAGGAGATAACCGAGGCCGCGCAGCGTGGCGATCTGCACGGCGCTGCCTTCGAGCTTCTTGCGAACACGATGCACGTAGATTTCGATGGCGCTGGTATCGGCGAGATCGTCGAAGCCGAAGACGCTTTCCGAGAGCGCTGTCTTGGTCACCGTCGTGCCGACCTTCATGACCAGATGTTCGAGCACGGCATGTTCGCGCGGCGTCAGCGCCAGGGTTTCGCCGCCGAGAGAGAATTGCCGTGTGCCGCCATCGAACACGAGGTCACCGACGGCGATTTCGGGGGCGGCGCGGTCATGGCCGCGGCGGACGGCGGCGCGAATGCGGGCTTCCAGCTCGGCGATTTCGAAGGGCTTGGCGAGATAATCGTCAGCGCCGCTGTCGAGTCCGGTAATGCGGCCGTCCAGGCTGGCGTTGGCTGTGAGGATGATGACCGGCACCTTGTTGCCCCCCTGACGCAGCCGCTTCAACAGCGTCAATCCGTCGATTTTCGGCAGGGAGAGATCGAGGATGACGACCGCGTAGCTCGCCACTTTTAGCATATGTTCGCCGTCCTCGCCGTCATGCGCGATGTCGACGGCATATTGCGCCTGACGCAGCGCCTTGCCGAGCCAGGACGCCAGTTCGCGGTTGTCTTCGACGATCAGGAGCCTCATGCGGCGAGTATACAGCAAGTATCGGATGTTGCGAGTGTTTCGGGGCAATGCATGCGCCCTATTTCACCGCCTGCCCAGCCTCAATCCCATCTCCCTCACCTCCCGCAAATACACCTTGCGTGCATAGGGCGGCGTCAGATTGTGGTCGGCGCCGGGGATGATTGTAAGGCGGATATCGGGGAAATTCCGTAGCGCGGCTGCGTCCTCGCCGAAGTGCTCGTGGAAATGATCGAGGCCGATGTCATGGGCGCTGTAGATCAGCGATATGTCGACTCGACGCCTGGCGAGCGTGCGGAAGCCGCCCATGACGATTTCGTGCTCGCCGGCGAAGAAAGGCAGGACGCCGAGCAGGGGGCGGCCGAGCCGAACTGCGCGCCTTGCCAGTGCCGTGACGATGTTGCGTGCAGCACTTTTAGCGTCGATCTGGCCGCCATAGAGCCGCTTCAGCGTTTCCAGTTGCAGAAATTTCTGGCCATAGGTTTCAAGCGAGCGCGGTACGAAGCGCAGGGCTTCGTCGACCGATTGAGTTTCATCCCAGAAGAAGGCGTAGGGGTTGACGGTGATCAGGCCGTGGCATCTCTCATCGCTCATTGCGGTCTGGAAGGCGAGATAGCCGCCGCTGCAACGGCCGACGGCGAAGGCTGGCAGCAACTCTCTCGCCTCGAGCATGTCGAGTGCGGCGCTGACATCCCGATGTTGGTCACGAGAATAGAGCACCTGGTCGGGGGCGTCGGGCAAAGGCGGGCTATCGGCGACATTGGCGGTGTCGAAGCGCAGCGAGGCGATGCCGTCGCGGGCAAGTGCCCGCGCCATGGTCACCGATGTCCGGCCCCAGCCGGCGTGCCGGTCATAGGCGGTGGTCAGGAGCAGCGCGGTTGCGCCCGTCCGCTCGCCCAAGGGTTCGCAGAGAATGCCGAAAAGGCGATCCCCCTCGCCGAAGCGGAGCGGCGTCTCGCGAAAGCCGTCGCCCTCAAGTGCTTCGGCGCGCGGTGCGTGGAGAATCTTGCGTGTGGTCGTGACAGGCTTGGTGGCGATCGACTGCACCCAATCCAGAATCTTGCGGCCGGCCTCAAGCGGCATGGCGGCGATGGTCGGGTTCGAAACCAGTTCGTCATAGCCGTCATAGACGGCCTGTTCGATGCGCGGTCCCAGCGTCCCGAGATGGGTTGCGAAGTCGGCATCGCCCGGCCTGCCGGGTCGGGTCAGGACAAGGCAGTCCGGCGCGCTGACATGGCCGCGCGTCATAAGGTTGAGCGTCTTGACCGTGGCGGCGATGCCGTCCGGCATGCGCAGGCTGGCGACGGTGACGCCCTCGGTCTGGCGCTGTGTCTCGTCGAGCCCCATGCTTTCGTCGATCATCTTCGACCAGATAGTCAATTCGCGCAGATAGGCGCGGCCAGAAATCGTCGGCGCGAGGAGAGCGATGCCGTCGACGGCGTCAAGCCGCTCGGCAATATCAAGGGCGATGGTGCTTCCGAGCCCCTGGCTCACAAGGATAAGCCGCTCGCAGCCTGACAGCGATCGCAGCATGGCGGCAGCAGCCAGTGCCGTATCCTCCCAAAGCGCCAATCCTTGCCCTTGCTCGGCGACGTCGAGCGCGTCGCCCGTGCCGGCATAGTCGAAACGCAGGCTGGCGATGCCGGCCTTGGCAAAGTCCTCGGCGAGGATGCGCCAGAACTTGCGGGCGCACATTTCCTCAAAACCCCAGGGGCTGAGGAACAGCACGGCTGTAGCGCTTGGCGGCGCGGCAGCGGGTACGAACAGGCCGACGGTGCCGGCGAAGGTCACTGGCACGGCGGCGGCCGTGATCTCTTTGATTGTGTCCACGTATTCGGCGGCTCCCCAACCAGCCATGATCGTCTCCTCACATTCGGCGCGGCGCCAATAGCGCCAGCGCGTGAACGGCAATCGGATGGGCGCGCCGTGGCAGGCGCGCGGCAATCTGTTGCATAACGGCGATATCCTCCGGCGGTACGGCGTTCAGTAGCCGGAGTGCCAGGCCATAGACCAGCGCGCCGGCGATGATGGCGCCGGCAAGGCCCGGAATGCCCGGCAGGACATGCAGGAAGCCATAGGCGGCAGCCGCGCAAAGCATGGCGGCGGCGGTGACCTTGGCGAGGCCGACGAACATGCTGCGCATCGAGCCTTCGAATTTCATCAGGCGCACCATCAACAGGCACATAGCGGTGAAGGCCAAGAACCGCACCAAAGCGGCACCCTCACCGCCATAGAGGGGCACTGCGATCAGGCAGCCGACGACCATGATGACGCTGGCTGCGACGCCGATGATCGTGCGTTCGCGCGTGCGGTCGATGGAATAGAGATATTGCGTGCAGATCTGCATGAAGACGTAAGGTGCGGCCGTCAGCGACAGCAGTGCCACCATGCGGCCGCTCGGGCCAAAGGGCTTGCCGAAGATGGTGACCACCAGCTCGGGCGCAATCGCGGCAAGACCGAAGCTCATCGGCAGGGTGATATAGGCAATGCTGCGCGCCACGCCTTCGAAGACGCGGATCGGTAGCTTGCCGGATGGCTGCGCATGCATCTGTTCGGAATAATAGGGCAAGAGGCTGCCACTCAGCTGCACCGGAAGCTGGAGCGCGAGATTGGCGAGCGACAGGCCAACGGCATAAAAGCCGACCGCTTCGATGCCCCAAAAATGCTGCAGGAAAAGCAGTTCGATGCGGTTGAGGAAGATCGAGCTGTTGATAAGTTCGATCGAGAGAATGAGCGAGGAGCTGACGAGGGCGCCGAGGCCGACGCCGCAACTGTTACGGCGCGCGATGGCGATCTTCAGGGTTGCGAAGAACATCGGCAGCTGGCCGATGGCGTAGCCGGCAAGAGCGCCGCTGACGCCGAAGAAGACGGCGCCCAGTAGCACGGTGGCGAGCTGCAGGGCAGAACTCGTCAGGGTGATGCGCAGGAACGTGCCGAGTTGCTGTTCGCCGATCAGGTAATTCTTGCTATAGGCGCCGAAGGATTGAAGGACGAAGAACACGCCGGTGATGGCTATGACGGCGGATGCGTTGCCGGCCCAATGCAACCGCTCCGTATCCCAATAATAGGCGGCATAGCCGGCGAGCAGGATCAGCGTTGCCAGGATCGTCGGCTGCAGGAGATAGGCGGCAAAGCCACGCCGGTCCTCGGTCGAATAGCCCTGTGCCTTCAATTGCGGCAGGATGCGCAGCAGCGTGACGCCGGCGCCGAGTTCGGCGATGAGCGCGCCCGTCGTCGTCAGCCACAGCGAAAAGGCAATGATGCCGTTGGCCTCGGGGCCGAGCAGACGGGCGGCGATGATCGAACAGACAAAGCCGGTCGCGAGCAGGGTCAGCCCCGCTGCCGCGTTCAGCGCCGAATTCGCCATGATGCTCTTCGTCATGAAGATTACCGTTCTAAAAGTCGCAGAAAGTGGCCGAGACTATCCGGCTCTTCATGGAAATAGCGTCTGCTCTATTTCATATGCCTTAATATTTACCGTCTATTCCTAATGTAAATTTTGTTTTTACTTCAGCTAATATTCAATTTTCCTGATATTGGCTGCCTTGCCGCTTGCCAAAAGGATCTTCGTTGTTCAGCCTCATCGTCTGTACGATCGATCGCTTCGACCAGCTGGAACGGTTGTTCCTGTCGCTGAGCAGTCAGCGATATCAGGATTTCGAGGTCGTTGTCGTCGACCAGAATCCGGACGACAGGCTATCCCAGCTGGTCGGGCGGTTTTCGCCTCTTTTCACCATCCGGCATATCCGCTCGGCCAAGGGGCTTTCGCGGGCACGCAACAATGGGATGGCGGCGGCGACCGGCGACTATGTCTGCTTTCCCGACGATGACTGCTGGTACGAGCCCGATACGCTCGAGATGGCCGAGCGGCTGTTCGTCGCGCATCCGGAACTTGCCATCGTCACCGGCCGCACGCTCGACGCCGGTGGCATGGCCTCCGTCAGCCCGACGGGTGAGGTCCCGCTTGCGGTAACGCGCTGGAATTATCTGAAGTGCGGCAATTCCAACGGCATCTTCGTTCGCCGTGCGGCGCTGGCCGATATTGGCGGCTTCGACGAAAACCTCGGGGTCGGCTCGGACACGCCGTTCCAGAGCGGCGAGGAGGCGGATTTTCTGCTGCGTGCGCTGGCAACGGGCAAGCAGCTGATGTTCTTTCCGGAATTGATCGTCCACCACGATCAGGTCACCGACGAATATGGTCCGCGTCAGGTCGAGCGGGCACGCAAGTATGGGCGCGGTTTCGGTGCGCTGATGCGCAAGCAGCGTTTTCCGCTCGTCTATGTCGGCTATCGCCTCCTGCGGCCCGTCGGCGGCTGGCTGGCGGCGCTTGTCCGGTTCAACGCGGATGCGGCGCGTTACAAGCGCGCCTGGCTCATGGGTATTCTCGAGGGTTATGCCACCTGGCCGCGCTGGGGCAGCGGCTGATGCCGTTCGCCCTTCGGGGTCATCGCCTCGGCATAGGCATCGATATAACGCTCCGCCACCTCATCCCACGCATAGGCGCGGGCGTCGCGGATCAGTTCCTCGCGTAAGTCGAGGCCATCTGTCTCAAGGCGCTCGAAAGCGGTGGTCAGTGTATCGGCAGCCGCTTGCGGATCCGAGAAGTCGGAGAGCATCAGCGCTGGATGGGTCTCGGCCAGCGCGACATAGGCGTCGTTCGTGTGCAGCACCGGCAGCAGGCCGGCGCTCATTGCCTCGATCGCCACCAGGCCGAAGCCTTCATATTCCGAAGCGGAAGCGAAGAGCGAGGCGCGGGCAATGATGTTGCGGATGGCGCTGTTGTCGATCGATACATGCAGCGACACATGGCGGCCGAGATCGCGGTCGGCAATTTCCTGTTCCAGCGTCGGCTGATCGAGGTCGGAGGCGGCGCCGATGATGTCGAGATGCCAGTCCGGATCGCGGTCGGCCAGTACCCTCATGACATCCAGCATACGATCGAGCCGCTTGTTGACCGAGAAGCGGCCGATGGTGACGATGCGGCGGCGGGCTTCCAGCGCTGCGCAATTGGCGAATTTGGCGACGTCGGCACCGTTCTCGATCAGGCGGGCACGGCGTCCGGCAATGCTGGAAAATAGCCGTTCGTCCGACTGGCTGCAGCAGATCAGCTCGGCATAGGCAAGCGCCGAGATCCGGGTCGCGGTGTTGAACCAGAGCTTCTTGATGGCTGCGAATTTCGGCGTGTGGAAGAAGCCGCCATGGGTGGTGGCGACCATCGGGCGGCCATGAAACAGCTTGCCCCAGGCGAGCGCGTCGAAAAAGAAGTCGACGGCATGAACATGGATGAGGTCGGCGTCGGCAATATGCTTGAACACCTTCGGCGCCACCGGGTAGCGGCTGGAGCCGGACCAGGGGATGCGGACGATCTCCATGCCGCCGATGGTTTCGCTGGGTGCCAGTTCGCGGGCCGGATCGGAAAACAGGCTGTTGCAGGTCACGACGCGGACGCGGTAGCCACGGCAGATCAGCTGCCGGCAGAGATTGGCAACCACATCTTCCAGCCCGCCCTTGTTGGGCAGGAACTGGCGCACGACATGGACGATCAGCGGCCCGCCCGGCTTCTGTGCCTGAATATCTGAAATTGCCGACGTCATCGATCCCGCCCTCGATCCTTGGGCCGCGCACCACCGCGGCGATCAGGCGCACGCAAGCGCCATCCGTTGATCAGCACGCAACGCTGCTCAGCGGACGGTTAAAAAGGACTTAATCGCGGGCGAAAAGCCAAGCGGTTTCGGGAAAGAGGGTTAATATCGGGACTGCTTAGGGAATGTCAGGTGGGCCTGCCGCTGTCGGGTCATGTCGGAAAGTGTGGTGTTATGCAGCAAATGCCACAAACGGCAACTTATCGATCACGCTGTCCACTACGCGCTGCTGACGCCGATCTCACTTCGTCCGCTGAGTCCGTGCGGTGAGTTTATTTCCGTCCGGATCGCGAAGATAGGCAACGAAGGACCCGTTCGGACGCTCTGCGGGCGGGCTCTCGATCGCTGTGCCACCATGCTTGGTACCAGCCTCATGCCAAGCTAGAACATGGTCTTGGCTTGCGGCGGCTATTCCGATAGTCCCACCGTTGGCCGCGGTCGCCGGCTTGCCGTCGATCGGTTTCGTGATCATCAGCCGACCGCCCTCGTGGGCATAGATCAGCCTGCCCCTAGCATCCATCTCGCCGGGCTTGCCTCCCAGTGCAGCGAATGTGGCGTCGTAGAAGGCTCTGGCCCGCTCCAAGTCGTTGCTGCCGATCATGACGTGGGTGAACATGCTTCATCTCCGGTAGGGCACGCAATGGGCCGCTTCTTGGTGTACCTAATCTGGCCATTGGTCAGTTGCGAAATTCAGAATTAAAGTGTCACTTGTTTTCTGGACTTTTGCGCCGGCCGCAATGTCCGGTGTTGGCGCAATCCAACCGATCTCACATTTGCGAAACAGGCTGGTGGTATTTGCTCACAATTCGTGGAAAGTGTGGCGTCGGAAGCGATGCCCGTCCATCTTCTGGGCCTTTTAGAACGCCCGAAATGTCAGCGTCGTCAGCGAGCGAACGATGCCGGGGATATTGGCGATGTTGTCGTTGATGAACTTGCCGATGTCCTGCTCGTCCTTGATGTAGACCTTCAGCAGCAGGTCGTAGTCACCGCTGGTGGAATAGAGTTCCGAGACCAGCTCCGTCTGGTAGATGGCGTCGGCGACCTCGTAGGTCTTGCCGGGGGCGCATTGGAGCTGAACGAAAATGGGCTTCATGAGACGATCCTGCTTCTGTCCGCGGCCGCGATTGTAGCCGACGCTTTGCTCTATAATGGTCGAAAGCCCCATGGCCATGCAAGTTTTTCTCTGTCCACCGGATGTCGCTTTTATGATTTCCGCAATCGGGAGGGACCGCCAGCCGGCAGGTTCATCGTCGCGTGCGGTGAAGCCGGTCGTTGTTGCATTGCGATAAGAAAGATCAGGGCGTAGGAATATCTCGCTCTCCTCATTCATTCCAAGGTCTCTCATCATGCATCTGTCGCTCGCCGAAGCCGAAACGCTGGTCGTGGAGGCGTTGCTGCGAAATCGGGTTAGCCCGGAGAATGCCCGCGCGGTCGCCATTGCGCTTGTTGCGGCGGAGGCCGCCGGGCAGGGTGGCCATGGCTTGCGCCGTGTGCCGGCCTATGCTTCGCAGGCGAAAGCCGGCAAGACCGATGGTTTCGCCAAGCCGCACCTGACGCGCCCCTATCCTGCCGTGCTGCGCATCGATGCCGGCAACGGCTATGCCTATCCGGCGCTCGATCTTGCGGTTGCCGAGCTTACCATCGTTGCCCGCGAACAGGGGATTGCGCTTGCCGCGATCAGCCGCTCGCATCATGCCGGCGTGATGGGGCTGACGGTGGAGCGTTTTGCCGATCAGGGGCTGGTGGCGCTGATGGTCGCCAATGCTCCCGCCTCGATGGCGCCCTGGGGCGGCAAGACGCCGGTCTTCGGCACCAACCCGATCGCCTTTGCCGCACCCTTGCCGGACGCCGATCCCATCGTCATCGACCTGGCGCTGTCGAGGGTGGCGCGCGGCAAGGTGATGGCCGCGCGGCAGAAGGGCGTGGCGATCCCGGACGACTGGGCCTTCGACCGCGACGGCAAGCCGACCACCGATGCCGAGGAGGCGCTGGCCGGCACGATGATACCCGCCGGCGAGGCGAAGGGTGCTGCGCTGGCATTGATGGTGGAGATCCTGTCGGCCGGCCTGACCGGCGCCAACTACGCCTTCGAAGCCTCGTCGCTTTTTGACGACCAGGGTTTGCCACCGGCGCTCGGCCAGACGATCATCGCCATCAATCCGGCCGCGATGAGCGTTGCCGACACGGCAAAGCGGCTGGCACTGCTGGCAGGCGAGATTACCAGCGACCCCAATGTCCGCCTGCCTGGACGTCGTGGCCAGACGGCGCGGCATGAAGCGCTGGCAAACGGGATTTCCGTCGAGGACGATGTGATCGAGATGATTAAGGGGCTTTGAGGCGCTCGACGGCGGTCGTCAGGACAAGACAATACCGGAGCGCCTGGGGCGCTCCGGTATTGGAAAGAACGAATACTCACCTGGCATTACTTGGCGGTTGCGGCCTGCTCGATGAGGGCGGCAACGACGTCCGGCTTGGAAACGTAGACGGCGTGACTACCAGCCGTTTCCACGACAGTCGATCCGGCGCGTTTGGCCATCAGGCGTTGTGCGGGCGGCGGGATCATGTGGTCGTCGGTTGCGACCAGATAGTAGCTCGGCTTGCTCTTCCAGGCCGGATTGGTCACCGCGCCGGCCAGGGCCTCGACACCCCACGGAACCTGCGAGTCGGCCATGAATGAGGCCGTTGCGGGATCGATGTCCGCTCCGAAAGCTTCCGCAAACTTCGCCTTGTCGAGGAACAGGTAGCCGTCAACCGGCGGCAGGATCGGAGGCACGGCTGCGCCAGCTGGCGGATTGGCGATCAGCGACGACACGGACTCACCTTTGTCGGGTGCGAATGCGGCGATATAGACGACGGCCTTTACCTTCTCGTCGGTGCCGGCTTCGCTGACGACGACGCCGCCGTAGGAATGACCGACCAGGACTACGGGGCCATCCTGCTGCGCAATGGTCCGCTTGGTGACGGCCACGTCATCGGCAAGCGAGTTGGTCGGATTCTGGACGATGCTGACATTGTAGCCGTCCTTCTTCAAAATGTCGTAGACGGCTTTCCAGCCGGAACCATCGACGAAGCCGCCATGGACAAGGACGATGTTCTTGGCGCCGACGGGTGCGGCATGGACGGGATTGAGGGCGTTTGCGATCAGGGTGTTGGTCATGTGCTTGCCTCCTTTTTTGATGTCATCGATAATCATTATCGCGATAATTATTTTAGTACGCCGCGGTTCGACCATTGTAAAGCGATTTATTTATCGCGATATCATTTTTTGTGATAATGATTGCGGACCAAGCTGAATCCAGGAGACGACGATGACCGATGCCCCGACACTACCGCTCGACAGCCAACTCTGTTTCTCGATCTACGCAACGTCGATCGCCATCCATCGCGTCTACAAGCCGATGCTCGATGAACTCGGGGTTACCTACACGCAATATCTGGTGCTGAGCACGCTTTGGGAGGCTGACGGCCTGACCATTTCGGCCATTGCCGACAGATTGGCCTTGGAGCCAAGCACGATCACGCCGGCGGTGAAGCGGCTGGAAAGCGCCGGGTTTGTGACACGTCGGCGCAATGCTTCGGATGAAAGGCAGGTTCAGGTGCACCTGAACCCGAAGGGGGCCGAGCTTCACGCAAAGACGGGTTGCCTCACGGAGACGCTGCTCCGTCGCTCCGGCTTCACGGTGCCGGAGATGATCGATCTCAACCACAAGGTCCAGCTACTTCGGGACGGTATGACCAAGGCGGAGGTTTAACTGGGCCGTTAGGCGATCGCGGGCCTTGCCTGTTTTTCGTCCAGCCAGCCGCCGGTAAAGCCGGCGCGGTCGAGCCCTCGGCGCAGGATCGGCGATTGGCGCATCAGGTTCCAGATCATGCCCGTACGTTCGTTTTCGATCATCATCACGAGCAGGCCCTGGTCGATGGCGACCGAGCGGTCGTCGACCCAGCCTTCCGGGCCGGACCCCTTGACGCTCGGATTGAAGCCGCCGGGGAAGCGACCTTCGAGGAGCAGGTTCGGATAGGTTGAAAGCAGGGCCTTGGTGCCGTCGAGTGCCGCCTGGCGGTCGAACGGCAGACAGGAAAGCGGCCCCCAGGGCGCGATCGTACCGTCATCGGGACCGAGCGGCGCGCCGCGCGCCGCATAGCCCAGAACTTTCGGGCTATAGCGCCGGCTGTGCTTGGTACCGGTCGGGTTCGGTCCGTCACAGGCCGACAGGCCCCAGATGTCCTTGGTGTAGCCGACGAAATGGCCAGGGTTACGATCGTTGTAATCGCGCTGAACGGCGATCGCCGTCTGCGTATTGCGGAAGTAATCGATTTCCTTCTCGGCGACATGCCGGTCGCTGATCCCACGGAAATCGATCCAGGCATGCGAGAACAGGTGGATGAACAGCGGTCCCGCATAGAGAAACGGCGTGTCCTTGAACATCATCCAGGTGTAGGTCGAGGCGAAGGCTTCGTAGCTGGAAGAGGGGATGGCGTGCGTCGGGGAGGCAAGTGCCAGAACGTAGAGGAAGATCGCCTCGTCATAGCCCTGATAGCGCCAGCGCAGGAAGCCGCTGCTCGGCTTCCAGCCCATGCTGATCGTCGGGCCCTTGTTCAGCGCCCAGTTCCAGTCGCAACGCTCATAGAGGAACTTCGCCTGCCCGCGAATGCTCTTCTCGGCCTGGCTGGAACCATCGAAATAGGCGGCCGCCGTCAGGACGCCGATCAGCAGCAGGCCGGTGTCGATGGTTGATAGCTCGCTGTTCCAGGCGCGCTTGCCGGTTTCCATGTAAAGGAAGTGATAATAGAAGCCCCGATGGCCG
This sequence comes from Rhizobium rhizogenes NBRC 13257, assembly GCF_000696095.1. Lineage (GTDB taxonomy): Bacteria > Pseudomonadota > Alphaproteobacteria > Rhizobiales > Rhizobiaceae > Rhizobium > Rhizobium rhizogenes. The sequence continues at coordinate 213,332 of NZ_BAYX01000004.1, forward strand.
GTGGCGCCACGTTCCTCGCCCTGTTGGCTCTCGGCAAAGAAATCAAGCGCGGTCAGCACTCGCTTCGCCGCATCCGCGCGGCTGATCCAGCCGCGCTCGACGGCGACCGGATAGCTCGAAAGCGCAAAGCCGACGGCGGCAATACTGCAGTGGCTCGTCTTGATCGAAGTGTCCGCCACCAGCCCGTTTTGCGGATTGGTGTGGAGCATGAAATAGTCGAAGGCCGACCGTTGCAGGCGGTCGATCAGTGCATCATCGGTGTCGTTGGTCTGTTGCAGCATCTCTATCCATCTCCTCGGCGCTCCCGTTTTCTGCTGAGCACAGGAGCTTGGACAGTTGCAAATCAAAGATGATTAATGCTGCCACGCTTTTGTGGATGATTGTTTAAGATTGGGGCTCCGTACCCGATTTACGGGCCTCTCCTTCCGAGAGGCTCCATCAGCCGCTCCCTCAATCTTCCCAGTGTCCGCCCGAAAATCGAATCATCCCCCAAGGCTCTCGCAAGCGTCAGCGCGCCCTGGATGCCAACAACTGCTTCCTCGGCAAGCTCCCGCGCTTCCGCTGCCCCCACGCCGGCCCTCATCAAGGCGCCGGCAAGCGCCTTGATCCAGCGTTTGAAATAGCCCTGGATCGCGCTTGAGAAGCGGTCACGCGTTTCGTCCAGCGCGAAGGCGCCGATGAGGCAGATGCGGCGGCCGGAGCGGAAATAGGTGTTGGTGGTTTCCCACATCAGGGCAATGGCGGCGCGCGGTTCGTCTTCCTCGAGCGGCCTGAACATTTGCGTGACGAACCAGGCATCGATATTGGCCATGATTTCCGCCGCCATCTCTTCCTTGCCGCCGGGAAAAAAGTGATAGAGGCTGCCCTTCGACAGCTTGGTGCGTGCCGTGATGCTGCTCATCGACGCGCCCTCGTAGCCGAGTTCGCGAAAGACTTCGGCGACCAAGGCTATGGCGTCCGACTTTTCAAAGACGGTGCGTGTCATGATCCGCCTCAGAGGCCGAGATCGGACAGACCGGGATGATCGTCGGGACGGCGGCCGAGCGGCCAATGGAATTTCCGGTCTTCTTCCTTGATCGGCATGTCGTTGATCGAGGCGAAGCGGCGCTGCATCAGGCCATCGGCGTCAAATTCCCAGTTCTCGTTGCCATAGGAGCGGAACCAGTGGCCGCTGTCGTCGCGCCATTCATAGGCGAAGCGCACGGCGATCCGGTTGCCATCGAAGGCCCATAATTCCTTGATCAGCCGATAATCGAGCTCTCTCGTCCATTTGCGGGTAAGGAATTCGACGATCTCATTGCGGCCGCGCGGAAATTCGGCGCGGTTCCGCCATTGGCTGTCTTCGGTATAGACCTTCGAGACGCGCTCCGGATCGCGGCTGTTCCAACCATCCTCGGCCATGCGGACCTTGGCTATGGCGGTTTCGCGGGTGAATGGCGGTATGAGGGGGATGGCCATGTTTTGCTCCTCGACTATACTTGTAGGTTTATTATAGACTGATCAGTCTAGTCGAACAAGAGCATGTTTGAGGTCAGGGCTATCGCGCGAATTTCTTCGCGCCCACCACGCAGGCGACGACGCCAAGGGTTACCGCGAACATGGACCAGCTGACGCTCTCCTTCAGCAGGGTGGCGGCAAGCGCCAGGCCGAAGAAGGGCTGGAGCAGCTGCAATTGCCCGACAGCGGCGATGCCGCCTTGCGCCAGCCCGCGATACCAGAAGATGAAGCCGATCAGCATGCTGAAGAGCGAGACGTAGATCAGGCCAATCCAGGCCGGCCCGCCAATGCCGGCGATGGTTTGCGGCATGGTGAAGAGGCAAAGCGCAATCATGGCCGGCAGCGACAGCACCAGTGCCCAACAAATCACCTGCCAGCCGCCCAGCCGGCGCGACAGCACCGCGCCTTCGGCATAGCCGAGGCCGCAGACCAGGATTGCCGCGAGCATCAGCAGGTCGCCGACCGGCGAGGCGGAGATGCCCTGCGCGAGCGCGTAGCCGCAGACGATGGCGCTGCCAATCACTGAAAATATCCAGAAGGCCAGCCGCGGCCGCTCGCCGCCGCGCAAGACGCCGAATATGGCCGTCGCCAGCGGCAGCAATCCGATGAAAACGATCGAATGGGCCGAGGTGACATGCTTGAGCGCCAGGGCTGTCAGCAGCGGAAAGCCGATGACGCAGCCGATTGCGACGATGATGAGGGGCACGAGATCGCCCCGAACCGGCCGCTTTTCCCGGAAGGCGAACAGCAGGCAGAGCGCCAGGATGCCGGCGATCGCGGCGCGGGCGACGGTCAGGAAGACGGGATCGAAATCCATCACCGCCACCCGCGTTGCCGGCAGCGAGGCGCTGAAGATCAGCACGCCCGTCAGTCCATAGATCCAGCCACTCGTTGTCTTGTCCATGTTTATGCTCCTGGTTTGTCGTCCGCGATATCGGCGAAGTCGGCTGGCTATTCCAGAGACGGTGCAGTACAATTCGTACGAACTGTTATGGTATGAGGTGTGGTACGGATGAACGGCTTAATTGCGGCAAACGGGAGTGGCGTCACGCGCATCGAGGGCGTGATGGCGGCGATTTCGGAGCGGATCGCCGCACGGAGCCTTCCGCCCGGCGCGCGGCTTCCTTCGGTGCGCAGCTTTGCCAAGACCATGCAGGTGTCGGTCTCCACTGTGGTCGAGGCGTATGAGCGCCTGGCGGCTGAGGGCGTGATCCGCTCGCGGCCCGGTTCCGGCTTTTATGTCTGCGGGCCGCTTGCGCCGCTTTCTCTGTCCGAGATCGGCCCCCGGCTTGACCGCGATGTCGATCCGCTGTGGATTTCGCGGCAATCGCTAGAGGTGGGCGAGGATGTGCTGAAGCCCGGCTGCGGCTGGCTTCCGCCGTCCTGGATGCCACAGGCGGCGCTACGTCGCGCGATGCGCAACCTGGCGCGCACGGAAGGCGGTGTTCTCACCGACTATGGAACGCAGCTTGGCTTGCCGCCCTTGCGCCAGCTTCTGGCGCGGCGCATGACTGAACACGGCATTGCCGCATCGCCCGATCAGATCTTGCTGACGGAGTCCGGCACGCAGGCGATCGATCTCATCTGCCGCTTCCTGCTCGAGCCCGGTGACACCGTCCTGGTCGACGATCCCTGCTATTTCAATTTTCATGCGCTGTTGCGCGCGCATCGGGCCAATGTCGTCGGCGTGCCCTTTACGCCGACAGGACCGGATATCGCGTTGTTCGGCGAGGCGCTCGAAAAGCACAGGCCGCGCCTCTACATCACCAATTCCGCCGTCCACAATCCGACGGGCGCGACCTTGTCGCCGGTAACGGCGCATCGCCTGCTGAAGCTGGCGGATGCATCCGACCTCATCATTGTCGAGGACGATATTTTCGCCGATTTCGAGCAGATGCCGGCGCCGCGGCTCGCCGCCTATGACGGGCTCGACCGGGTGATCCATATCGGCAGCTTCTCCAAGACCTTGTCGGCCTCGGTGCGTTGCGGCTTCATCGCCGCGCGGCCGGATTGGATCGATGGCCTTGTCGACCTGAAGGTCGCCACCAGCTTCAGCAGCGGCCAGCTTGCGGCAGAACTTTTGTTTTCGGCGTTGAAGGACGGCAGTTACCGCAAGCATATGGAGGCGCTCAGGGCACGGCTTGCCAAGACGACGAGCGAGACTGCCGCGCGCCTGGAGGCGATCGGCATTGTCCCCTGGCTGAAGCCGCAAGCAGGCATGTTCCTCTGGTGCCGGCTGCCGGAGGGGATCGAGGCGGCCGATATCGCCCGTGCCTGCCTCGCCGAGGGCGTCATACTCGCCCCCGGCAACGCCTTCAGCCTGATGGATACGGCCGGCAGCTTCCTGCGCTTCAACGTCGCGCAATCCGCCGATCCAAGGATTTTCGATGTGCTGGCGGCGGCGATGCGGACTTTGCGTCGCCGCGCTTAGCCTTATTTGGCAAACAGGCTGTTGATGTCGGCAAACGCCTTCAATTCGACGGCATTGCCGCTCGGATCCTTGAAGAACATGGTTGCCTGCTCGCCGGGTTCGCCCCGGAAACGGATATAGGGTTTGATGACGAATTCGATATTCGCCTTGGTCAGCCTCTCCGCTGCGGCTTCCCATTCTTCCATCGACAGAACGACACCGAAATGGCGTACCGGAACGCCATGACCATCGACAGCGTTTGCTGTGACTTCACCGGTCTCCTGCGGGGCCAGATGGGCAACGACCTGGTGCCCATAAAAGTTGAAATCGATCCAGTCGGGAGAGCTCCGGCCTTCGGAGCAGCCGAGGAGGCCACCATAGAAGGCACGCGCAGCCGCGAGGTCGTTGACGGGAAAGGCAAGATGGAAAGGGTGAAGGGGTGCCGTGGTCATTGCTCATCTCCATTGAGGTGAAATTCCATGCGGCGACCTATAAGAAACATTCTTTCTGATGAAAAACGATATATAATGAGTCTGAGAGACAGGAAAAATTATCAATCGTGATTTCGGAACTTAAAACGCTGGTGGCGATTGCCCGCTTCGGAACCTTTGCCGCCGCAGGTGATCGGATCGGGCTGACGCAGGCGGCGGTCAGCGGCCAGATGAAGCGGCTGGAAGAAAAGCTCGGCGTTCAGCTGTTCGAGAGAACAGGCCGCTCGGCAACGCTGAATGCCGCCGGGCTGAGAACGCTTGAGCGGGCGAAGGACATCATCGCGAAATTCGAGGCGATCGCTGATCCGGCGGATGAGGATAGCGGCGGGCGCCTCAGTATTGGCGCTATCGCCTCCGTCCAGTCAACCGTTCTTGCCCGCGCACTTGTGCCGTTTCGCGATCGATTTCCGAAACACCATATTCATATCGTACCGGGGATTTCCCTTCATTTGCTCGATCTGCTCGATGCGGGCGAACTCGACCTCGCCGTAGTCATCAAACCCTCTTTCGGCATACCGAAGGATTTCGTTTGGCAACCCTTGTTGCGTGAACCGTATGTGCTGGCGGTCCCGAGCTGGATCGAAGGCGACGACTGGCTGGCCCTGCTGCAGGAGCAACCGTTCATTCGCTATGAGCGCAGCTCGTTCGGCGGCCGGCAGGTCGACCGATTCCTGCGGTCCTTATCCGTCACGGCTAGGGAATCGGTGGAGATCGATGACATATCCGCGATGGCGGCCTTGGTTGGACAGGGACTTGGTGTGGCGCTGTTGCCGATGACCGAGGGGAATTTGCCTCTTCCGCCGTCGGTCCGCGTGGTGTCGCTGGCCGACAGGACCTTTTACCGGGAGATCGGCATATTGAAACCACAGGCGGATCAGCCGGTGACCGCGCATCTCGCCGATTGTCTAACCGCAGCCGTGTTCTGACTCTTTTCAGATAGAGCTATTTTTCAAGTCGCTCCCTGCATTTCCGCATCAGGGAGTCGATCGAGTGCGGGTTTCGTTTGATTCGTCATATCCAGCGTCAACGCTACTGAATTGACAACATGTCATTTAGTCATCTATATGACTGTATGACCTCTTTAGATGACAGACTTCCCCGCTATCAACGCCTGCGCGACGATCTCGCCGCGAGGATCAATCGTCAGGAATGGCGGCCTGGCGAATCGATTCCGTCCGAGGCGGAACTTTCAGCAACCTACGGCGTCGCCGTGGGCACAGTCCGCAAGGCGATCGATCAGCTCGTGGCCGACGGCGTCGTCGAACGTCACCAGGGGCGGGGCACCTATGTGCGGCGTGCTCGCTTCAACTCCTCGCTTTTCCGGTTTTTCCGTTTCCAGTCGGAGAGCGGCGAGCGCCGCGTGCCCGAGAGCCGCATTCTTCGGCGTGAAAGTATCGCTGCGCCCTCGGCCGTTGCCTCGGCACTGCGCCTGCGCGAGGGAGATCCTGTCATTTCCCTTTCACGCCTTCGTCTCATCGGCGGCGTTCCGTTGCTGGCGGAAGAAATCTGGCTGGAGAGGTCACGCTTCGAAGCGCTGCTGACAATCGATACGTCCGAATTCGGCGATCTTCTCTATCCGCTTTATGAGGAACGTTGCGAGCAGGTGGTCGTATCGGCGGAGGAAACGCTGACCGTCGAGATCGCGCCGCCGCTTCAGGCGCGCCTGCTGGGGCTGGAACCGGGATCGCCTCTGGTCGTCATCGAACGCGTAGCCTTCGATCTGGAGCGACGACCCCTTGAATGGCGGCGTTCACGCGGTCCCGCCGACCGCTTCCGCTATCACGTCGACATACGCTGATCTGCAATCTTTAGGAACATGAACTGGCGCGCTGGAACAAGGCGCGGGGAGGAGAATAATGTCTAATTGGTACAAGGAGTGCTCGCCGGTGGAACGCAAGACGTTCTGGGCGAGTTTCGGGGGCTGGGGGCTCGATGCGCTCGACGTTCAGATGTTCAGCTTGGCCATTCCGGCGCTTATCGTCGCTTTCGACATCACGAAAGCCGATGCCGGTCTCCTCAGCTCGATTACCCTGTTTTTCGGCGCCATCGGCGGCTGGTTCGGTGGCGCGCTTGGCGACCGTTTCGGTCGGGTCAAGGCATTGCAGATCACGGTCGCGACCTTCGCGCTTGCCACTTTCGCCTGCGCCTTTGTCACAAGCTATAACCAGCTTCTGGTGCTGAAGGCGATACAGGGCCTCGGCTTTGGTGCGGAATGGGCCTGCGGTGCGGTGCTGATGGCCGAGATCATCCGGCCGGAAAATCGGGGCAGGGCGCTTGCCGCAGTCCAGAGTGCGTGGGCGGTTGGTTGGGGGGTGGCGGTTCTGCTGTCCGCCATCGTCTTCACCTTTGTCGAGCATGAGATCGCATGGCGCCTGCTCTTCGCGTTGGGGCTGCTGCCGGCGCTTTTGATCATCTTCATTCGCCGCGGCATTCCGGAGCCGCGGAGGGCAACGGCGAAAGCCGACCAGCCGCCGTTCTGGCAGACGGTTGCCGGTATCTTTCGTCCGGACGTGCTGCGTTTCACCCTGATCGGCGCGCTTTTCGGTACAGGGGCACATGGCGGCTATGCGGCGCTCACGACCTTCTTGCCGACTTATCTTCGCGAGGTCCGTCAGCTTTCGGTGCTCGGCTCCAGCGCCTATCTCGCCGTGATCATCGTTGCCTTCTTTTGCGGCTGCATTGTCAGTGGAATGCTCAGCGACCGGCTGGGCCGGCGCGTCAATGTGACCCTTTTTGCCGGTGCCTGCGTGGCGACGGTTCTGATTTACATCTTCGCACCGCTGTCGAACTGGCAGATGCTGATTCTGGGTTTTCCTCTCGGGTTCTTCTCGGCCGGTATTCCGGCGAGTATGGCCGCACTTTTCAGCGAGCTTTACCCCGCCGGCGTTCGCGGAACCGGGGTGGGCTTCTGCTATAATTTCGGCAGGATTGTCTCCGCCGGGTTCCCGCTGCTCGTCGGGTATCTGAGCGACAGGATCGGGCTCGGTCCGGCCATTGGCATCGATGCAGCCTTCGCCTATTCCCTGGTGCTGGTTGCCGTGTTCATGCTGCCGGAAACGCGGGGCAAAGTATTCGAACAGCCCTCCTCCTCGGCGCAATCATAGGCTTGCAACCGAATGTCGCGAGATACCACCATGATTGAAAGCTCAGTCACCGCCGCCGTGGCTTGCTTCTCGATGGCCCCGGATCCATGGTCTTCATGGGTCCGGGCTGCATAGCGATCAACATCATGACTGTATCCTCCTTTCGTATCGATACCCACGCGCATGTCTTTGACCGCAGGCTGAAGCTGGCGCCGGGCAGGCGCTACGCGCCGGAGTACGATGCCCCCCTGGATGCCTATCTGCATCAGCTCGACGAGAACGGGCTGACCCATGGCGTGCTCGTGCAGCCGAGCTTCCTCGGAACCGACAATTCTTATCTTCTCGATTGCCTGAAAGCGGCGAACGGCCGACTGCGCGGCATTGTGGTGATCGACCCCGGCACCTCGCTGGAGCAGCTCGTCGCTTATGACGAAGCCGGTGTGGTTGGTATCCGTCTCAACCTCGTTGGGCAGGCCCTGCCGGATTTTTCCGCACAGGAATGGCGGGATTTGCTCGCGAAACTGAAGTCGCTCGACTGGCAGATCGAGATCCAGCGCAACGCAGCCGACCTCGTGCCGCTCGCACGAATGTTGGTGGACAATGGGATGAACGTGGTCGTCGACCATTTCGGCCTGCCCGATCCCAAGCTCGGCATTGCCGATCCGGGCTTCCTCGCCCTATTGTCGCTCGGCGCCTCGGGACGCGTCTACGTCAAGCTCTCCGCTTCCTATCGCAATGGACTGGAAGGCAGAGATTTCGCCCGGCAGGCCTATCCCCTGCTGCGTCATGCCTTTGGTCTGGACCACCTCATGTGGGGCAGCGACTGGCCGCATACACAGCATGAGGCGGCGCAGACCTATGCCGGCAACCTGGCTTTTTTGGGCGAGCTGGCGACAGACGAGGGCGAAAAAAGCCGGATTCTTGCTATGCCGCGAAATCTGTTCAAGTATTGAGCCGGTGCGCAAGCTCGATGGCTTTGCCACAAGGCCGCTCCAATTGCGGTTCACATCGGGTGCATAATTCCCATCGGCGAAGCGAGATCGACCGTGCGTGTTCTGCTAGTTGAAGACGACAATATTCTGGGGTCATCCCTGAAGAAGGCCCTGGAGAAGCACGCCTACGGCGTCGACTGGATGCGCGACGGCGAGTCCGGTCTGGAAGCTGCCCAGCATTCGGATTTCGCGGCAATCGTGCTTGATATCAACCTGCCGCGGCTCAGTGGCATGGAGGTCTTGAGAGGCATTCGGCAGAGGGGCAATTCGGTGCCGGTCCTGCTGCTGACGGCGCTCGATGCCGTGCGCCAGAAGGTCGAGGGGCTCGACGAGGGCGCCGATGATTATCTGGTCAAGCCGTTCGATCTCGATGAGCTGCTGGCCCGCATGCGCGCGCTGATCCGCCGTCGCGACGGACGAACAGAAAGCGTCATCCGCTGTGGCGATATCGAGGTCGACCCCTCGGCGATGGTTGCCCGCAAGGGTGATGTGCAGGTTCACACCACGGCCAAGGAATTCCACCTGCTGAAGCTTCTGATGGAGCGCAGCGGCCGATATGTGACCAAGAACGATATTGAATATGCACTTTACGATGCCGAAAGCACGGTCGAGAGCAACACGATCGAGGTGACGATCTACAATCTGCGCAAGAAGCTCGGCAGCGATTTCATCAAGTCGATCCGCGGCGTTGGCTACATGATCGAGCGATGAGCAATTCCACACTTACCCGCAAGCTTTTCCTCAGGATCGCGCCGGTCGTGGTGGTGACGATCGTTGTAGTCGGCGCCTTCGCGTTCAACAGCGCGACGCGCGAAATCGACAATATCTACGATGCCCAGCTTATAAACGACGCGAATATCATCTGGGGCCTGCTGCGCCGGCCGCTGGAAAGGGAGCCCGACCGCGCCCCGAGGCAGATCGACGATATCGATTTCAACATGGACAATCAGCTCGCCTTCAACGAGGACGCTGACGACTATGCCGATGCCCATATGTTCCGTGCCTGGGACGACGGCCATATCCGCTTCTACAGCAGCACGGCGTTCCTGTCGGATGTGCCGCAGCAGAAGGTTGGCTTCACCACCATCACCTATCGCGGCGAGGAATGGCGCGTCTATTCGCTGCCGATACCGAATTCGACGATCGTGATGGAGGTCGGCGAAAAGATCGCCCTTCGCGAAACGCTGGTTTCCAACATCCTGCTCAATCTCTTCTTTCCGCTGCTGGTGCTGGTGCCGGTCATCGGTTTTCTCATTTGGCTCGGCATCAACAGTGGTCTACGGACGATCCACGGATTGGTGCGTCAGATCCGCACCCGCTCGCCCGATGATCTCTCGGCGATTCCCGTCGAAGGCCTGCCACGGGACCTGTTGCCGCTCGGCCGCTCGATCAACCAGCTTCTCGAGAAGCTTGGCCATTCCCTGACGCTCGAGCGGCGTTTCTCCGATCTCGCGGCACATCAACTACGCACCCCGCAGGCCAGCGTGAAGCTGTTACTGCAGATGCTGGGCAATAGCGACAGCGAGCAGGAGCGGCAGGCGATCGTCGCCGATCTCGTGGCCAGCAACAACCGCGCCATCCATCTGATCGAGCAATTGTTGCGACTTGCCAGGGTCAGCCATCATCCTCTCAATCCGACGCCGGTGCCGCTTTACCATATGGTGGCGTCGGTGCTGGCGGAGTTCGGCAACATCATCAACAGCCGGCAGCTCGATGTCGTACTGGAGGGCGACGAGGCGGCGCAGGTCAAGACGGATGAATCGCTGCTGCGCATGATGGTCAGCAACCTCTTGGACAACGCCATCAAATACACACCGGTCGCCGGCAGGATCGAGGTCATGATCACCGCCGGAAGCGAGCTCTGGCTGATATCGATCAGCGATAGCGGGCCGGGTATTCCGCCCGACGAACGCGAAGCCGTCTTCCAGCGCTTCTACCGGATCGATACGCTGCATACCGAGGGCGCCGGGCTCGGCCTGGCAATCGTCGCCGATACGGCGGACCGGCTTGCCGCCGCGATAGAGCTGTCGACCCCGCGCTGGGGCACAGGGTTGCGAGTCGACCTGCGATTGCCCAAGACGGAATAGAGTCAACTTTACCACGATTTCATTTTCGCATCATTCTCCCCTCATGCCTGGCTCATCCACGGTTGTTAAACGCAACCCAAGGACAAGGCGAAAGGGCGTTTCATGCAGGTGTTTTGCGATTTTGATGGAACCATATCCATCGAAGACGCGACGGATATGGTGTTATCCCGTTTCGCCGATCCCGAGTGGGAAGATATAGAGCGCCAGTGGAAGCAGGGGCTGATGGGGTCGGGCGAGTGCATGCGCCGCCAGATCGCCCTCGTCCAGGCGAGCAGGCGGGATATCGACGCCCTGCTGGACACGGCGTCCATCGATCCCGGCTTTGAAGAGTTCCTGGCGTACTGCCGCGGCAGCGATCTGCCTGTTACCATCGTCAGCGACGGTGTCGATTATTTCATTCGTCATATCCTGGCGCGCCATGGCATTGGCGACATACCGATCGTTGCCAACGTGCTGAGCTATTGCCTTGCCGATGACCGGGAATCCTATTCTCTCTTCCCATCGCCGACGGCAAGCGGCTGTCTATCCGGGTCCGGCGTCTGCAAATGCCGGGTCGTCAAGAGCCCCGATCTGCAGATCTACATCGGTGACGGGCGAAGCGATTTCTGCGTGTCCGACAAGGTCGATCTCGTCTTCGCGAAAGCCAAGCTGATCGACTACTGCGAAGACCGCGGCATTCCCTATGTCGCCTTCGAAACCTTCACCGACCTGCTTCCGAAAATGAAAGCCGTTCTTCCCAGCGTCACGCGCGGACAGCGCGCGCCGCTGCATTCCAAGACCGCATGAACAAGACCAAGAGGCATCTAATGAAAACCAATGTAGCCGAAGCCTTCAGTGGCGAGACGCAATTGCCGATCAAGTCCGAAGAGGAGCTGCGTATCCTCGAGGAGGCCTATTGCTCCCACGGCGATACCGTCCACTACACGGCAAAACCGAAATTCTTCGAAGAATGCGAAGGCTCCTTCGTCTACGATCGGTCCGGGACGCCGTTCCTCGATCTGCAGATGTGGTACTCCGCCGTCAATTTCGGCTATCGCAACGAGCGTCTGAACAACGCCGCGCATCGCCAGCTTGACCGGCTGCCGCAGGTTGCCTCGCAGTATCTGCACCGCGAAAAGGTGGAGCTTGCGGCGATGATCGCCCAGGATGCCGAGCGCAAGTTCGGGCACAAGGGCCGGGTTCACTTCAACGTCGGCGGCTCGCAGGCGGTTGAAGATTCGCTGAAGCTGGTGCGCAATTATACCGGCGGCAAGAGCCTGATGTTCGCCTTCGAAGGCGGCTATCACGGCCGTACCCTCGGCGCCTCCGCGATCACTTCGAGCTATCGCTATCGCCGTCGTTACGGCCATTTCGGCGACCGGGCGCAGTTCGTCGAGTTCCCCTATCACTTCCGTGGCCCGAAGGGCATGTCGAAGGAGGAGTATGGGCATTATTGCGTCCAGAAGTTCGCCCGTCTGTTCGAGAGCGAATATAATGGCGTCTGGGATCCGAAGGCCGGAAAGTCGGAATATGCCGCCTTCTATATCGAGCCGATCCAGGGCACGGGCGGCTATGTCATTCCGCCGATGAACTTCTTCGTCGAGCTGAAGAAGGTGCTGGACGAACACGGCATTCTGCTCGTCGTCGACGAAATCCAGATGGGCGTCTATCGCACCGGCAAGCTCTGGTCGATCGAGCATTTCGGCGTTTCGCCGGACATTCTCGTCTTCGGCAAGGCGGTCACCAACGGGCTCAACCCGCTTTCAGGCGTCTGGGCACGGGAGGAGATGATCAACCCGACCATCTTCCCGCCCGGCTCCACGCATTCCACTTTCGCCAGCAATCCGATGGGGACCGCTGTGGCTCTCGAAACGATGAAAATGTTGGAAGAAGAGGATTTTGGCACCGCCATCATGGCCAAGGGCGCCTATTTCCTCGACGGGCTGAAGCAGTTGCAGCAGCGTCATGCCATTGTCGGCGAAGTCGACGGGCTCGGCCTCGCGCTCAGGATGGAAATCTGCAAGGACGACAGCTACACGCCGGACAAGGCGACGATGGATTGGCTTTGCGACGAAGGCATGAAGGGCGACCTGCAGGTCGGCGCCAAGATGTACGGCCTCGTGCTCGACGTCGGCGGCTACCACAAGAATGTCATCACCTTCGCGCCCAACCTGCTTATCACGCGTGAGGAGATCGATCTGGCGCTTGCCCTGCTCGACCAGCTTCTGACGCGCGCAGCCCGGAGATAAGACGGTGCAGCTCCTTCTTCTTCATCTCGATGATGCGTTGGAGCTGCAGCCCGATTTCGTGCGCGCCTGCAAGCTTGCGGGCGCGCATCAGTATTTCGACAAGGGAGCCGGCCAAGCGGTCCGGCTCTGGGGTCGGCAGAATGCTCTTGCCGAGCTCGCCCGCGATATCGCCAAGAGCACCCCGACGCTCGGCAAGGATCCGCAGCTCTGCTTCATGGGCTCGGGCGATTTTCATCATGTGACAGCCCTGCTTCTCGAAGGAGCGCTGGAGCGACAGCCTGTTGCCACGACCCTCATCCATTTCGACAATCATCCGGACTGGGTCACCTTCGAAGGCGGCATGCATTGCGGATCCTGGGTCAACAGCGCTCTTGCCCATCGTCATATCCAGAAGGTCATCACCATCGGCGTTTGCAGCCGGGATCTCCGCAGCCCGGAGCGCAAGGGCGCCAATCTGCATTGGCTCGGTGAAGGCAAGCTGGAACTCTACCCCTACGAACATCCGCCGAGCCGAGTGCTTGCCGACTACGGCAGCGGCGCCAGCTATCGGCAGGACAAGGGCGCGCTGCACTGGAAATCCATCGCCGCGATCGGTGAGGACAATTTCATCGACCGGATGCTGAGCCGGATTCGCACCGAGGCCGTCTATCTGACGATCGACAAGGATGTGCTTGCCGCCGACGATGCCGTCACCAACTGGGATCAAGGCCGCATGCGGCTCCCCTATCTCCTGGCGTTGATCAGTGAAATTGGTAGCCGGCATCGTATCATCGGCGCGGATGTCATCGGCGATTATTCCGCGCCGAGCTATGCCGGCGATCTTCGGACCAAGCTGATGAAGCGGGCCGAGATCTTCATCGATCAGCCGCGCATCCGGCCGAAGGTCGAGACGACCAGAAACATCAACAGCGCTGCAAATCACGCGCTGCTCGAAGTGCTGGCGGAGTACATGGCATGAGTGGCAGCCTGACCTTTCCGATACTTGGTCTCATCCTTTTCTGCGTGCTGGCGGAAACGGCGCGCGAGGTCTGCTTCAAGCAATCGGCGAACGAAAGCGCATTGCTGGTCGCGCTCACAAAGCCGGTCACATGGCTCGGTATCCTCTTCTGGGCGGTCGAGCTATTCGCCTGGACCGCCGTGCTCGAACGCGTTCCCCTCACCATAGCCTTTCCGCTGATGGCGCTGAGCTACGTGGTCATCGTGTTCGCCGGCGCCGTGATCTTCAAAGAAAATATCAACCTACGCCACGCGACGGGCGTGTTCCTCGTGACCGCCGGCGTGGCTTGCGTGGGAGTAACCGGACTATGAAAATCTTTGCTCATACCAGATGGGATGTGGCGCCGGTTCTGGCCGCCGTGGCGCATCTCGCCTTCGATGTCTACCTGATCGTCGGCTTCGAAAGCCGACCCTTGTGGCTCTCGGCGGTTCTCGGCTGCCTCTATGCCGTGTCGATCTCCTGGAACATCAACAGCATATCCCATAATTTCATCCACACGCCCTACTTCAAGCCGCGCTGGATGAACTATGCCTTCAGCCTGCTGGAATCTGTCGCGATCGGCTTCTCGCAGACCTATTATCATTGGGTGCATATGCGCCATCACTCCGGCAACAGCGACCGGCCGGATGATAAGGGCGAGACGATCGACATGCTGTCGATCTACCGCCACGGCCGCAATGGCGAGCCGGAGAATGTGTGGTCTTACACCTTCCTGAGCTTCTTTCGCGACAGCCTTGGCGACATTCACGAGGCTATCGCCCGCCGCCGTCCCTTCGATGCGAAATGGGGTCGGTTCGAGCTGTTCTTCTTCCTGGGCCTCGCCGCGATCGCGTTGATCTATGACTGGAAGGCCGTACTGTTCTTCGTGCCCTTCTATTATCTCGGCAACTGTCTGTCGTCGCTGAACGGCTACTACGAGCATCTGCACGGCGACCCGGACGAGCCGATCGCCTGGGGCGTCAGCAGCCACAAACCGTTCTACAACTGGCTGTGGTTCGGCAACGGCTATCATGCCGAACATCACTACCGCCCGAAGACCCACTGGACGAAACTGCCGACCTTGCACGAGCAGATCAAGGAAGAGCAGGAAAAGGCCGGTACGCATGTGATCAGCACCTGCCACGCCCTCGGCTTCATGGCCAAGGAGAACCGGCAGGCGGAGCTTTCTCATGAAAGCCGATGAGTTGAGCTTTTATCTGGAGGGCACCAATGGAAAAGGTGTCCTCCTGATCCATGGGCTGACCGGGGCTCCGGCCGAGATGAAGCTGGTCGCGCGCCACCTCAACCGCAAGGGCTACAGCGTCTATGCGCCATTGCTGGCCGGCCATGGGGTGGATGCGGGCACGCTGCGGCGCTCGCGATGGGAGGACTGGCTGGAAAGCGTCGTACAGGCATCTTTGGTGCTCGCGGAAAGAGCGCAAGAGGTCTTCGCCGCCGGTATCTGCGTTGGCGGCAAGCTGTCGATGCTGGCGGCCGAACGCCAGCCGGAGACGATCCGCGCCGTGGCGATCTATTCCCCCTGTTTTCACTATGACGGCTGGGATGTGCCCTTCTACTATCCGCTTTTGTCCTCGCAGATCAGCTGGCTGTCGCGCATTCCCTTTCTCGACCGTCTCAATTTCCGCGAGACCGCATCCCTCGGGATCAAGGACGAGCGCATGCGCCGGCTGATCGGGAATATGTCCGGGGAGGGCGTTCTTGAAACATTTCCCGGCAAGGGGCTGGTCGAAATGCATCGGCTGGGCAAGACCCTGAGGGGCCGGCTGCCGCAGATGAAGACGCCGACGCTGATCCTGCATGCCGAGGATGACGACCTCAGCAGCCCGAAGCATGCGCGTTACATTTCCGATCACATCGGCGGTCCGCACGAACTCAGATGGATCAAGGACAGCTACCACATGATCCATGTCGACCGTCAGCATCGCCAGGTGGCGGATTTTACCGCCGACTTTTTCGAGGCAAGCCATGCTCAAGCCCTTGCCTAGATATTTCCCCGTGCCGGACCGGGATCCTGTCGCCGAGGTGCATTTCAGCATCCGCGCTGTCGGCTGCGATGCCTGGAATGCCTGCTTTCGCGGTCAGGTCGAGGATTATGATTGCCTGCTGGCTATCGAGGAAGCCGATATCGATGGCTTCGAATGGCGCTACATCACCATCGTGGAGGATGGACGCGTGAGTGCCGCCATGCCGGTCTTCCTCTGCCCCTATGCCCTGGACACCACGCTGGAGGATGGCCGGCTCCGCAAGGCGGTACGCCGCATACGTCAACGTTTCTCCGGATTCCTGACGCTGCGTCTTGCCTGCCTCGGTTCTCCCTGCACCGAAACGGGCGCGGTCGGTTTTCACCCCGACGTGCCGCCGGAACGCCGCGCGGTGCTGTTTGCCGAGCTGTTGTCGTTCTTCGAGGAGCTTGCGGCCACGGAAGAGTGCTCGTTGATGGGCATCAAGGATATTCCCGCGCCAGTGACCGCCGAGTTCGGCGGCTTGCTCTCGGGCCGGGGCTATGCCTCGATCGGCGGCCTGCCGACCGCCTGGCTCGATATGGATTTCAAGACGATCGATGAATATCTCGCAAGGCTTTCCTCCGGCACGCGCAAGGACATGCGCCGCAAGCTGAAATCCTTCGAGCAGGTCAGGGTCGAAATGCGGACGGATTTCGGCGATTTTCTGCCCGAGGTCATGGCGCTCTACCATGACACGCGCAATCGTAGCGAATGGCAGTTCGAGGAGCTGACTCCCGCCTATTTCGAGGGCATCCTTGCCCGTATGCGCGGCCGCTCCTTCTGCGCCTTCTATTTCGTCGAAGACCGGCTCTTGGCCGCCAACCTGATCGTACATGACGAAAACATCGCCATCGACAAGTTCTTCTGCATGGATGGCGAGGCGGGGCGGCCCTACAATCTCTATTTCCTGAGCTGGTTCACCAATCTGCGCTATTGCCTCGACCACGGCATCGGCCGTTATCAAAGCGGCCAAGCCTATTATGAAAACAAGGTGCGGCTCGGCAGCCAGCTGACCGCCAACACGATGTTCTTCCGCCATCGCAATCCGGTTCTTCAGAAGATATTGCGGCTGGTTTCGCCACTGCTTTCCACAGATGAGGCGGAACAGTGATGTCGTCGATGCGCCTATCCTGGCTTGCGGTACCGGTGTTGAACACGCTTTTCCAGTTTTTCGTCAAGCACGGCGCCGAACAATTGGGCGATGCGACCGGGGTCGGCTGGCTGTGGCAGGCGCTCGGTTCGCATTGGATCCTGGCGGCGATCGCCGTCGAGATCGCCTGCTTCTTCATCTGGATGAACGTGCTGTCCGAACTCGACCTCAGCCGAGCCTTCCCGCTTTCCGGCATCAGCTACGTGCTGATCATCGCCACCGGCTGGCTCGTCTTCGGTGAGCCGGTTGTCGGCCTACAGGTGATCGGCAGCGGCCTGATCCTGACGGGCGTCTGGCTGATTGCGGGTGCTTCCGGCGAGGCGACGAGCGGGGGCGACTGGCACGAGAAGCGCGGTTCGCTGCGCCCCCACAGCGGTGAGGATCGATAATGTCCGGATTGCCAGCGGAAGACCATCGTCACAATACATTGGCATTCAGCCTCGCGGATTGGAGCCTGAAGCGAGCGCTCTCGAGCATCGTGTCGCGGGGATCGCTGGTCGTGATGACGGCGGGCGGTCGCGCGCTGACGTTCGGCGATGGCACCGGCGACCTCGTCTGTGTCCGCTTTACCGACAATCGGGCGCAATGGGCTTTTCTCATCGATGCCGATGCAAGGCTTGGTGAGCTTTACATGGACGGCCGTTTCCTTGTCGAAAACGGCTCGCTCTATGATTTCGTGGCGATGATGCTGCGGGAGGCGCAGAACAGCACGCATCCGCTGATCGCCCGCATCATCGATCATATCCGCACGAAGCTGCGGATCTTCCGTCATCGCAACCTGCCGAGACGTTCGAAGACTAATGTTGCGCATCATTACGATCTCGATGGTCGGCTCTATGAGCTGTTCCTCGACCCGGACCGGCAATATTCCTGCGCCTATTTCGAGCATGCAGATCAATCGCTGGAAGACGCGCAGCTCGCCAAGAAGCGGCACCTCGCGGCCAAGCTCCTGATCGAGCCGGACAACAGCATTCTCGACATCGGCTGCGGCTGGGGTGGTCTCGCGCTGCATCTGGCCGAGCAGGCGCCTGGCGGCTATGTCCTCGGGGTCACTCTGTCGGAAGAGCAGCATGATTATGCCGCGAAACGGGTGCCGGTTAGCCTCAGTAGAGCGCCGGCGGAAGTGCAATTCGCACTCAGGGACTATCGCAGCCTGACGGGCCGTTTCGACAGGATCGTCTCCGTCGGCATGTTCGAGCATGTCGGCCTGTCATCCTACCGGACCTTCTTCCGCAAATGCGCGGAACTGCTGGAGGACGATGGCGTCATGGTTCTTCACACAATCGGCTGCTCGGCGACGCCCGGCTTCACCACCCCCTGGCTCGACAAATATATCTTCCCCGGCGGCTATATTCCGGCACTTTCGGAGATCGTGCCCGAGATCGAGGCGGCCGGCCTGTCGATCACCGATGTCGAGGTGCTGCGCCTGCATTATGCCTACACGCTCGAAAGCTGGCGCGAGCGTTTCATGGCGCGCTGGGACGAGGTGGCGAAGCTCTATGACGAGCGCTTCTGCCGCATGTGGGAATATTATCTTTCGACCGCCGAAGCCGCGTTCCGCTACGAGGATCTCGTCGTCTTCCAGATCCAGATCACCAAACGCAACGACGTCCTGCCGCTGACGCGGAACTACATCGCCGATCATGAAGCGCGCAGCGCCTCAAAAGTCGATGTTGAAGGTTCTATTGAGGGTAAAGCCGATAATATTCTGGTTGGGTGAGCCGAACTGCGAGGTGATCGGGCTGTCGGCGGCGTCGCCCACCAGGCGGTTATATTTCTCATAGACCTGCACGCTCCATTGGGGCGTGATCGTATAGGTCGCAGCCACCGTGAAGCCGACCGATTTCAGGCCGCCGCCGGCGTCGAAGGTCCTGACATGACCGTTTCTCGCGGCTTGGCCGGCAGAGATGCCGAAGTTGCTGCGCATGTAGGTCGAGTTGGCCAGCGACATGCGCGGTCCGGCGGACAGGACCAATTTGTCGCCAACCGGCTGAAACCAATCGAGCGCCAGATCGGCGACAAGGCCATCGCCGCCCCAAAGGGACTGGCGCACTTCCGTCCGCAGCCGAAGCTGATTTTCCATCAGCCAGTATTGTGCGAAACCGCCGGCATCGAAGTTCCAGCGCACCCTGCGCTCGCTCTGCAGATGCAGATTGTTGAGATCCAGGCGGTCATCCCTCAAGCCGACGACGGGGCCGATTTCAAGGTTGCCGAGGTCGAAGAGCGTATAGTCGAAATTGTCGTCCGGGGCGCTGTATTCAGGGGTGTCACCGAAGCGATAGAAGTCGAAGGACGGCAAGGCGCTGAAGGAATAATGCTTCGAGCCTTCATAATTGGGACCGTATTCCACCGTGGCGCCGAGCGTCACGACCCAGGTGTCGGAGGTGGACTTTGTTGTGGTTTCCTGCGCCATCGATGATGCGGGAAACGCGCCGATTGCGAATATGGTCACCAGACCAATCCCGGTTAGCGCCAGCAACCGGGCGGAGAAAGATGTCTCGACTACTAACACTCTGACAACACCCGATCCCTGGACGCCCCTGCGGCATTACTACCACAGCTTAAGGTTTCCAAAATGGCAAAAAGTCTAAAAGCACTCATTGCCTCCGGCTGGCGGTCGATATGCTCTTCGACGTTTAGGGGAGAGGCGGTGTGACATTTATCGGGTTTCATATGGGTCTATGGAGGCGTTGAAAGACATTGTGGTATTCGCGAGCTGGCAATTGTAGGCGCCTGGTCATGGACGAACTGATCCTTTCCAGCGCCGCGATTGCGAAGGCTACGGGCGAGAATAACGTCACAACATTTCATGAACCTGAAAAACCGGCGCTAAACACGACGCCATTGTTTTTTTCGCCGCAGCCGTCCTGAATAGTCGCATGGGGTCAACACTGGACTTCCAGCCGGGTTGCGACGAGCAGCGAATAATCGGTACCCTTGGGATCGCTGAAGAACATGCTGGTCAGCGCCGCCTGGTTCTCCGCCATGACTTCCTTGGGATTGGGCCTCACGACCTTGCGCTTGCAGCGGCCGGAGGCCGCCCCCGAGATGGTCATATCGTCGTCGGTAGCGAAATCGACCGCTGTATAGAGCGTCTTGTCATAAATCCCGAAGATCGTGGTTCCCTTGAGGAAGGTCTTTTCTTCGGGCTTCAGCGAAAAGGTCAGGGTTAGCGAACTGTCCTTGTAATCGGCCTGGATCGCATCCGGCTTGGCCATCGGCACCGCTTTGCCGTTGCTGGTGACGTTCGTGTAGTAATTATACTGCGCGAGCGAATCCCTGACCGTTTTGCCGACTGCTTTCAGTTCGCTTGCACTCAGCGTCTGATTGTCGCCCTTGTCGAAATCCATGAGGACCGAGGAGGAAAACACCTCGTCGAAGTGCCAGATGTTGCGCAGCTCGCTGATCGAGCCGTCCGGTGCGGCGACAACTTCGAATTTCGCGTCGATGAAGATATGCGGATGAGCGAGAGCCGGGACGGGCAGGAGCGACAGCATCGCGAGCAGCAGGATTGTTTGTCGTTTCATGCAGGCTCTACCGTGATCTGTCCGCAGCTTGGTCGACCAGACCTGAACGTCAATTGAGACTGATTTGAGACCCTGAAATGTGACTTCCGGGAGAATGATGAGCCGCGCAGCCGCGACTTCACGGAATCGTCTGCTGGCGATGGCCGATATGCGGCACCGCTCTCGGAATAGACAGGCTATTCTGCTATTCGATCTGAGGAATGCGAGACGGCCAAGCGATGGAGACAGCCATGGAAAACGCCCACAAATTCTATATCGACGGCAAATGGGTCGATCCCGAGGTGTTGAAGACCCTTGAGGTCATCGACCCGGCGACAGAGCAGTCGATTGGAACCGTCGCTTTGGGCTCGGTCGCGGATGCCGAGAAGGCGATCAAGGCCGCCCGCGCTGCCTTCGACAGCTTCTCGCGGACGACGCGGGACGAGCGGTTGTCGCTGCTGAAGCGCATTCTTGAAATCCTGAGACGCCGCAACGACGAGATCGGCGATGTCATTTCGCGGGAGATGGGGGCACCGCTCGCCATGGCGCGGTCGGATCAGGCCGGTATCGGCGTCACCCATTTCGAAAAGACGATCGAAGCCTTCGAGGCTTTCCAGTTCGACTATATGCAGGGTTCCACCCGGATCGTCCACGAGCCGATCGGCGTCGTCGGCATGATCACGCCCTGGAACTGGCCGATGAACCAGATTGCCTGCAAGGTCGCGCCGGCGCTGGCGGCGGGCTGCACCATGGTACTGAAGCCCTCCGAGATCGCGCCGTTCAACGCCATCATCTTTGCCGAGATTCTCGATGAAGCAGGCGTGCCCAAAGGTGTCTTCAACCTGGTGCAGGGCGACGGACCGACCGTCGGCGCCGTGTTGTCGAGCCATCCTGATATAGACATGGTGTCCTTCACCGGCTCGACCCGCGCCGGTATTGCCGTTGCGCAGGCCGCCGCCCCGACCGTCAAGCGTGTCCACCAGGAACTCGGCGGAAAATCCCCCAATATCGTGCTGCGCAGCGCCGATCTCGAGGCAGCGGTCAGCGGTGGCGTGCGCCGTTGCTTCAACAATTCCGGCCAGTCCTGCAATGCGCCGACGCGCATGCTGGTGCCGGCTGAACGTATGGACGAAGCGGGTGCGATCGCGGCGCGGGAAGCGGCGTCCCTGGTCGTCGGCGCTCCCTCGGATCCGCGCACGGCACTCGGGCCGGTCGTCAGCGCGCTCCAGTTCGAGAAGATCCAGGCGCTGATCGCCAAGGGGGTCGAGGAGGGTGCCGAGTTGGTGGCGGGCGGGCTCGGGCGGCCGTCGCATCTCAACGCAGGTTATTATGTGCGTCCGACGGTGTTCACGCGCGTGACCAATTCCATGACCATCGCCCGCGAGGAGATCTTCGGGCCGGTGCTGTCGATCATCGGCTACGAGAGCGAGGACGAGGCCGTGGCGATCGCCAACGACACGCCCTATGGCCTTGCCGCCTATATCCAGGGCGATCCGCAGGAGGCGCGAGTGCTTGCCGGACGGCTGCGTGCGGGCACGGTCCGTCTCAACAATTCGGCCTGGGATGGCATGGCCCCTTTCGGCGGCTACAAGCAGTCGGGCAACGGCCGCGAATACGGCAAGTTCGGCCTGCATGAATTCACGGAGATCAAGGGCGTCGTCGGTTACGACGATGCCTGAGCGGCCGCCGCACCTTTGCGGGGGCCGTGTTCACCAGCCCCAGCGTCTCACGCAAGGGGCCATCACCCACATTGAATATCGAATG
Source organism: Rhizobium rhizogenes NBRC 13257 (assembly GCF_000696095.1). GTDB lineage: Bacteria > Pseudomonadota > Alphaproteobacteria > Rhizobiales > Rhizobiaceae > Rhizobium > Rhizobium rhizogenes. Next base: position 235,540 of record NZ_BAYX01000004.1, read on the forward strand.
GACGGCCAGGCATCAGGCGATCAAAAGGTCGTCGGCTATCGATTTTGGCGTCAGAAACTCGGTACTGTCCAAAGTTGCATCGAGCAATTCCTGCGCATAGGCAATCGCTGAGTCAGCATCCGATATACCCAGATGAATATCATCGCATTTTGCCCGCATGGCTTTCCGAATGGTCGAAAGCACATGCTGAGCCGCGCGTTTGTCTCCAACCTTAAGCAAGAGCCCGAGAGAAGTCATAGCCACAACCTCGAGAACGGTGATCCGGCCCTCGATGAGACCCATTGACGGGATTGCGCTTGAGGCGCCGCCGCCTTGTCCATCACGTTTCGCGTTGTACATTACATGTCACTCCATATTCACCAGGGTCATGCCTGAATGCACGGCTAACATTGTCGATGAGAACGGCTTTGATTTAAGAGTTTTCCACCACCGCCAAGTTGGCTATCGGGAGAGCCGCTTCAGTTGTAACGGCATTGGGCGCCTTAGAGTTCCTTCATTCGATGCGTTTGAACACCGATTTGTGAATAAGCATCGCGCAGCGACCCAAGTCACCTCTGCAAAAGCAATTGCTTATGGCATCGAACGGCATCGGGGCAGCCGCGCCGATTCACAGATGGCGATGTTTCACGAGGCCGGCAGCTCCGGCGATGGAGCATCTATCCGTAAGGGAGCGTAGCCGCCAACCGACACGGAGAAGCCAGCTAAACCACCCTGGCCTGCCGCTGCCGCCAAACAACAAGCAGCAGCAAGATCGCCAAGCCGACAATGACGGCCACGGCAATGCCGATGCGTGCGAGCAGCAGGAGCGACGACGCAGGGCCACCGGCCCGCACCTGGGCGACATCGGCGGGTGAGACCGGAGTGCCGGCGCGGCCGTAGTTCTCGATCACGTAATTCGCCAGCGTGGCGACCTGGGCGTCGTTCAGAGCATTGATGTCGTTCGCCTTGCCGCCGAAACCGGGCATGAAGGCTTGGCCCTTGGGTGTCGTCCGGTTGACGCCGTTCAGAATAGTGGCGATCAGATTGCTGTGATTGGCCGCACCTGTCACCGAATTGTGGAACAGGCTCGGATAATAGGTATCTTTGCTGCCTTGGCCGGAAGCCTGATGGCAGGAGGCACAATTGCCGTAAAACAGCACCGCGCCGTTGGCTTGCTCGTCCGTATCCGAGCGGATCGGGTTTGCTCCACGCAAACTTGCAAGCTGCGAGAAGAGCTTACCGTAGCCAAACCGCGACTGCTCATCTGACGCGTCATGCAGCGGCGCCACTGTTTTGATGTAGGTTGATATCGCCGAGATATCGTCCGGCGTGAGCTGGGAAAAGCTGTGCTCGACGGCCTCTCCCATACTGCCTGCGGCCTGCGCCTTGCCGGGCAGCGAGCCGGTTGCCAGATAGCGAGCCAGTTCGTCCTTGCTCCAGCTCCCAATGCCGCTGTTGGCATCCGAGGTGATGTTGGGCGCATACCACTGGCCGACTTGCGCACCACCCAGATAGTGGGAAGACAATTCCTGCATCAGGAAGCCGCGCGGCGTATGGCAGGTGCTGCAATGCGCCGCCCCGTCGACAAGGTATTTGCCGCGATTCCACTCGGCCGATTGCGTGGCGTCGGCCTCGCTATGGCCGCTGCCGAGGAATAAGAGGTTCCACGCCATCATCGACAGGCGAATATTCATCGGAAATGGCAGCGCGGTACGCGTCGGCGCCGTGTCGACGGGTGTCACGCCGTGTTGAAAGTAGGCGTAGAGGTCGTGGATATCCGCGTCCGTCAGCACGTTATATGACGTGTAGGGCATCGCCGGATAGAGGTTCGCACCATCGGCCCGAACGCCCGCCCGCACGGCCCGGGCAAATTGCTCTTCCGTATATTGCCCAATGCCCGCCGTCGCAGAAGGGGTGATATTGGTGGAGTAAATCGTGCCCACCGGGGAGACGATGCCAAGTCCGCCCGCGAATGGCTTGCCACCTGGTGCCGTGTGGCAGGCGGAACAGTCCGAAGCGGTGGCGATATAGGCGCCGCGCTTGACGGAGGCCGCCTGCGCATCATCGTCGGCGGCGAGGGCCGTCGAGCTCACGGACATCAGACAGATTGCAGCGCTGAAGAGACGGAAGAAAGTGTCCACGCTCAGCCCCGCTTTAATTGGTCAACGATGGCATCGGCGGCCTTCACGGCCAAGGCCGCCATGGTGATGGTGCTGTTGCCGCAGCCGCCCGTCGTCATCGCCGCGCCGCCGGGCAGAAAAAGATTCGGATGATCATGCGCGCGACAGTCGACATCGACGACAGAGTCGGTGGGATCGGTGCCCATGATGCAGCTCCCCATCATGTGGTCGCTATTGGTGAAGGTCGTGGCGATGCTGCTTTCGACGGCGCCAAGCTCCGCGATCAATTTCTTCAGCAGCGGCAGGGTATATTCCTGGTGGCTGCGGCGCACATAGTCGCCGACATCATAATAGATGTTCGGCTTGCTGAGGCCCAGCCAGTCTTTCTTATCCGACAATGTCAGGCGGTTATTGGGATCCGCCAGGATCTCGTGCTCGATCGTCAGTCGCGCGGTGCAGGCCGAGAGCCGGCGTATCTCCGCGTCCAAAGCTTTGCCGACCAGTCCCTTCGAGAGCGCCGCCAGACCGCCAACGGCGCTGAGAGCTGCATTTTCGCAGCGAAGCATGGCACCGGCATGTTCGCTTCGGAAAGCGCCTTGCCCGGTCATCATAATGCTGCTGCCCTGCACGGGGCCCACGCCCGTCCACATCGGCTCTGAGAGCACCATCTGCGCGCTGATCTTGGGCTGGTCCATCAGATTGCGTCCGACCTGATCCGAATGATTGGCAACGCCATTCGGGTTGCGATCGTCCTTGGACATCAGTAGCAGTTTCGGCGTCTCTATCGCATTGCAGGCAATGACGAAAAGCCTGCCGGTTACCTTTTGCGATTCCTTGTTGGGATTGAAGAAATGGACCGCCTGAATGTTCTGCTTTGCATCCGTCTCCACCCTGTAGACGACCGCATTGGCGAGAATCCGGCCACCCTTGGATTCGATCCTTGGCAGAGCCGATGCCGCATCGTATTTCGCCGAGATCGGACAGACTGGAAAACAGTTGTTGTTGCCGCAACAAGGCGGTCGTCCGTCGTAGGAAACACCGCTATTGCGAGCTTGAGGGGCGGGAAGATTGGTGATGCCCACCCGTGCGGCGGCGTCTGTGAAACGCTGTTCGCCCGGGCCGTAGGGAATACGGCCCATGGGATAGGGCTTGGAGCGCGGCAATGGCGGCCATTGCAGCTCAACCTCGGACGGACCGCACACACCCAGCGCATATTCGGCGCGGGTATAATATGGTTCGAGCGTGTTGTAATCAAACGCCCAATCCCGGCCGACGCCGTAAAGGCTTTTCATCCGCATATCATCGGGATGCAGCCGCCAACAGATGCCCGCCCAATGCCAGGTAGCGCCGCCGGCGTAACGCACATAACCCTGACGGTATGCCCGCCCGTTCGGTCCTTCAAGCTGCAGGTAGTCGGTCGTGGCGTCTACCAATTCTGATTCAATATGCGGCGCCCAGGGCTTCGCCGGATAGGGCGCATTCCAGTTTTGCTTGAACCGTGGCGGTACGTTGCGATAATTTTCAACGATCTGCCAGCGCTCCACGCGAGGGCCGGCTTCCAGCATGAGAACGGACAGGCCCGCGTCCAGCGCCTGCTCGGCGACGAGGCAACCGACAACGCCTGTTCCAACGACAATGACGTCCGCACTATAATCGTTTGCCATCTTATCGATTCCAACTATCCAAAGGCTCGAATAGGCACGTCAAAACCCGCCGCAAGCCGATCCCATGACAAAGTCGTCCTCCGGGGCGTCTTGCTCGATTTGTGTGAAAGCCGCCCGCTACGCGCCTTCGCGCACGGGGCGGCTTTCGTCAGAATGTCGGCATATCGCCAAGAGCCGGAGCCTCCGCATTCCATCCATTCGGACCGGATATCGCGTAGGTCGGGATTGTCATGACGTCATGGGTTGGTTGGTACATAAGCGCCGTCTCGAAGGCGAAGACCTCCGCGTTGGCGGAATTTTCCACAACGCCTGTATACCAGGCCGAAATGATGGCCAGGGCCGTGTCCTTCACGCGCCCTTCCGGAATGTCGGCAAAGAAATCCTCGACGATCCTGGCGTTTTTTTTCTTCGCAATGTCAATAATTGCGCCGATATCCTGCGCCATCTCCGGATTTATCCGCAGCATGGCGGCAGCCATGCGTGCCCCGACCTCGGGATCCAAGTGATGGTCGATGAGGAGCGACGATACGTCCATGAAGTTTGACGAAACCTCCGGCGCGACCGCACCCAGAGTTTGAGCCGAAATCTCCGGAGACAGCAGTATGCCTCCAGCGAACAAGGCGCCGCCCAGCATCAATTTCCGACGTGTGAGATTAAATTCCTCGGGACAGTCGTCGCGAGATGGGTGGGTCATGTCCATCAAATGCCTCGTCAGCCAGTTTCCGTCATTTTTTAACGCAGGCGCACGGCAGGAATATTACAAAAAAAATCTATGCATTGCATACGATAGAGTCAATCCAACATTCGTGGAAGCTGATTTATCGGAATTGCAAAAAGCAACTGGAGGGCACCGTAAAGTTAACGTGCTCCGATCGAAAGCCAGATTCACGATCCGAGCCGCACCATACTGAATGGTCAGACCCAGTGCCATCAGCGCAAGGGTTCCGCCAAGCACAAGGCCGATGATAAGCATTGTCATCAGCATCGCAGCAGCGTCCCCCGTGCTCATCACGCCCAAGCCCAGGGCGGCCGATACCTCGTCGAGAGCTTTTAGCGACTGAACTTCAGGTCTGGCTTGTCGCCGTCCCAGCCCTGAAGCCCGCCGGGAGCCTCACGAAAGCGAAGGCACCTTGTTCCCATCTTGCCGAGGATGCACATCGTATCGCCCTTGACCGACCAGGTGAGGGACAGCGTAAACGGCAGTGGGCCACGTATGCTTCCAGTGCCATCCTTATTCAGGGTGACCTTAAGGGTCTTGCCGTCAGGTGCATCAGCCAGCCAGGGAAGCCCGTCGGCGAGAATGGCAGCAGCCTTTTGCGGTGGCAGATAGGCCTGCTTTTCCGCGGCAAAGATGGGGCTTGCGGCAAGAATTGCGACGGCTGCCGCTGCGAACCTTAGATGCATTTTCGTATCGTCCTCTTTTCTATAGATTTACGTGAGGCGCCGCTGGCGCCTGGTTGCGAGTAGCTGAATGGCGGTCGCCCAGCCACGGAGCGCGTGCAGTGCGGTACGGCGGTTATTGAGTGGTCGCTGCGCCCTTGTCGCTCCAGCCCGGCGGCAGACCCAGTTGGCCGGCAACTGCTCCGGTAATGCCGGGTGCTGAGCCAAATGCCTTGCAAGCGTCGTATTTCGGGCCGCCGCCAAGCGACGCCTTTATCTTTTGTGCCGACGGTATCATCGACGTTCCCTTGAATGGGTCCTGGCCCTTGACCAGCATGCGGCTGAAGTCGGCGCCGAAGGCGGAGGAAAGCGAATAGGCATCCCCGACCGTCGAGATCCTGGCCTTTGTTGTCAGCATGTTTGCGCCGCGCGACCAGAGCATGGCCGCCTTCTGGGTTCCGTCCAGACCGACCGCCTCGGCTTCGACCGACAGGCCGCCGAGACCGATCGGAATCCTTGGAATTGGTACGGCGAGCGCCACTGACGTGCCGAGGGACGCCACGGCGGAAGTCGCTGCGGCCGTCCGGTTCGTTGGGACGATGTCAGTGACAGTTGCGTGGACGACGAGATCGGCCGGCTGGTTCGAAGCCACGACCTGGAAACGGTCGCTGAGGCCGGTACAGAGCGCCCGGTCGATCGCATTGGTGACGAGCGCCAGGTTTTTAGGATCGAAAGCGCCACTGTTACCGATCTGCGCCGACGTCCGTACGATACGCACGGTCTGTGCGGCAAGTACTGGCGCCGGGTCCACCCGCAATTTCGCCTTCGTCAGCGAGCCCCCCGATGCGGTCATATCAGCGTAGGAACCGAGAGACGTACCCTGATGCAGTGGCACGCTTGCACAAGAGGAGAGCGACAAGAGCAGAACGACGCAGAACACGCCCTGCGAACGCATTTCAGGCAGCCGAAGGCTAAAGGTCATGTGGCAAATCTTCCGAACCGGGATCGTGGGTTCAGATTTTAGCGATGCCTGCGTTAATGGCCGTAAAGGCAGTGTAAAGTTGGGTAAAACTTCGAGATCAGGTGCTAATCATTGCCTGAATTTCAACTTTGAACCGCTTCAACGAGAGCCGCCTTCCCGCCGCACATCTTGGAAGATTGAGCCAGATTAGGCGTGATCGCTCGCCGGACCAAAGGTCGTCGGCTTTCGGGGGATTTCGAGGGTGATGGTCAGGCCGCCGGCCGCTGGCAAGGATGCATATGCCCGCCCGCCATGACGCTCGATAGCCTGTCTGGTGATTGCAAGACCCAGGCCATATCCATCACTCGGTACGGCGCCATTGCCGCGTGAGAACGGCTGGAAGATGCGCTCGAGTTCGTCATGCCTGACGCCTGGTCCCTGATCCGTGACGCGGACCTTGAGGAGATCGGCTGTCATCTCGCAACGCACAGATATTCGCGAGCGCTCGGCGGTATATTTGATGGCGTTGCGAATGACGTTTTCCAGCGCCCGGTAGATCAGCTCGCCCTCGACATCGGCTAGGAACATACCGTCGACGCTCGCCGTGATCGCGATCGCCCGTATCTGGGCTTCGAATGTCGCATCACCAAGGATCTCGTTCAGGAGGTCGACGACATCGAGGGACTGCGTTTTCAGCGGAAGACTGGAGCCCGCGGTCAGTCTGGCCAGCGTCAGGATCTCGCCCACCAGGACGTCGAGCCGCTCGACCTCGCGATCCATGCGATCCAGCATGACATCGAGTTTCGCCGGGTTCTGCCGAAGCACGCCCACCGCGGCCTGCAGACGGGACAAGGGCGAGCGCAGCTCATGCGATACGTCATGAAACAGCCGCTGCTGCGCATCCTGAAGCTCCTGCAGCCGCGCGGCGCTGGAATCGAAATCATGGGCAAGTGCCGTGACCTCATCCTTTCGGCCGGCCATCTTGTCACCGATGCGGAAATCGAAGCGGCCGTGAGCGAGCGCGCTCAATCCATCGCGCAGATGAACGACGGGACGAATGAGGTATTGGGCGAGCGCGCCTGCCGAGATCGTGCTCGAGATTAGGATCGCGAGCCACGGCATGAACGGCGCAAAGTTCTCCAAAATGGAACCGGCTGGAGCCGACAGGATAATCCGATAGCAAACTCCGTCCCTCAGGACGGATCTTGTGTTGGCCGCATTCGCGTCCGCACAGGCGGCGGCTTCCGCTGCCTTCGAAATGGTCAGACCTAGCGGCAGCGTCTCTTCGCTTGCGCCGACAAAGTGTCTGGCGGCATCCTCGCCATCCTTCGCGAGCACGTTTGCGGCAAGGTTCAGGATGAGCGCTCGCCGTTCTGCCTCCAGCTCGCGTGCAAAAGGAACGGCCTGAAGGAGATTGACGATAATGATGATAACCGCGACGGACGCCGCAAGCGTCAGCCAGATGATCGTGAAGAACTTCCAGAAAAGCCGGGGCATGGTCAGTCCACCAGAAGTTGGTAGCCCTGGCCGCGAACGGACTGAATCCAGGATTGCCCGTCCTCCCTGAGCCCGAGCTTCTGGCGAACGCTGCTGATATGGACGTCGATGCGGCGATCGAAGGGCGTGAGCGGCTTGCCGAAAGCCCGCTTTGATATGTCCTGCTTCGATACCAGCTGGCCGGCGCTGCGGGCGAGAACTTCGAGCAGGCTGAACTCCGTGCCGGTCAGATCCAAAGCCGCGCCGCGCCATTCGGCTGTCCGGCTGCCCGGATGGATCACGAGTTGCCCTGCCCTTAGCGTGTCGGTCGCCGTGCCTGCCGTAGGCTGGCCCGCGCGCCGCAAAATCGCGCGAAGCCTGGCCGCAAGTTCACCTGGCGAGCAGGGCTTCGGCACATAGTCGTCCGCGCCGAGGTTGAGGCCCGATATACGGTCGATGTCATCGCCTCTTGCGGTCAGCATCAATACGGGAACAAGGCTCAGCTTCCTGATTCTCTGTAGAACTTCGATCCCGTTCATTCGGGGCATCATGATGTCGAGCACGATGATATCCACCGCATTGCCGGCGGCTGCCGCAATGGCGGCGCGACCGTCCGTATCAGTTGAGACGTCATATCCTTCTTCCGCCAGATATTCCTGCAGAAGCGTCGTCAATTCGACGTCGTCGTCGATGAGGAGAACCTTGTTCATTCACTTCGTCCGTCAATCACATCCGCCATCCTTACAGCACAAACGCGGGCGCACGGCCAAGTTTTACCCAGCTTAACACTAACTTGACCGCACTTAACGTTCGTCCGGCTACTGATCGGCTTGGCGGCATCGGTTGTGGTTCAGGAATTGCCTGCGCGATGCCAAGAACTGCAAGGAATGCATCGTTGAGAAAGCCGTCCATGATATTCGCCACCGCACTCGTTGCGGCAGCGCTTTTGCTTCCATTCCGCACTGCCACGGCGGAAAAGGCGGCCGCACCCGCCCTTACCGTCTCCCTGGCGCCGCCATCGCAGCGGGACTGGCCGGAGACCGTTCCCGCGAGCGGTTGGCTGAAGCCCTGGCAGGAAGCAATAGTCGCCTCCGAGACCGGTGGCTTGCGCATCATCGAGGTGCTGGTCGATGTCGGCTCCGTGGTCACGAAGGGGCAGACGCTTGTCCGGCTTTCGCAAGAGAGCACTCTTGCCGACCTCCGCAAGCAACAGGCTGCCGTCGTCACCGCCCAGGCAAGCCTGGCCAAAGCCAAGGCGAATGCGGATCGGGCGCGGCAGCTTCGTTCATCCGGGGCTCTATCCGACGAGAAGATTACCGAATATTTCGCCGATGAGCAGACGGCGACCGCAACCCTGGCATCTGAGGAGGCCGCACTCGACAGCGAAAAGATCAAGCTCGCTCAGACGACCATCACCGCCGCCGACGACGGCTTGATTACGTCGCGCTCCGCCGATCTTGGTGCTGTGGTCTCCGCCGGCACCGAGCTGTTCCGCATGGTCCGACAGCAGCGTGTCGAGTGGCAGGCAGAAGTTTCAACACGCTACCTCCCGCGGATTTCGGAAGGATTGAGCGTCGAGATCAACGGAGCGGATGGCCACTCCATTCAGGGCAAGGTGAGGCTTGTCGGACCCTCGGTCAGCACCGATACCAGCCGGGTGATCGTCTATGTCGCGCTGCCAGCCGACATTCGTCCACGCACCGGCCTCTATGTCACCGGCAATATCGAGTTGCAGACCACGCCGGCGCTCACCGTTTCCGAGACGGCAATCGTCTTCCGGGACGGCATCAGCTACCTGTTCATCGCCGGCGAAGACGATCGGGTGCGACGGGTCCGGGTGGAAACCGGCCGTCGCAACAATGGCGAGGTCGAGATCATCTCCGGCCTGGACCGGTCGGCAAAGGTCGTGACGTCGGGCGGAGCCTTTCTGTCGGACAATGACCTTGTGAAGATCGCGGAGATAAACAGATGAATTTCTCCGCTTTCTCGATCCGCAACCCCGTGCCGGCGATATTGCTGTTTGCAATGCTTGCCGTCGGCGGGCTGTTGGCATTCAAGTATCTGCCGGTCCAGAATTTCCCCGATATGGACCTCCCGACCATCAGCGTCACCGCCACGCTTGACGGCGCGGCACCGGCACAGCTCGAGACCGAGGTCGCTCGTACCATCGAAGATAGTCTCGCTTCGCTGAGCTATCTCGACCACATCACCACGACGATCACCGACGGTACCGTCTCGATCAAGGTCTCCTTCAAGCTGGAGAAAGACAGCGAAGCGGCTCTGAACGAGGTCCGCAACGCGGTGGACAGCGTCAAGGCCGACCTGCCGTCGCAAATGGAAACGCCCAGCGTTACCAAGGTCACCGTGCAGAACTCCGCGCTGCTCACCTATGCGGTTCGTTCGGCCGGTCTCAACGAGACCGAGCTTTCCTGGTTCATCGACAATGATCTGACCAAGGCGCTGCTATCGGTGCCGGGCGTCGGACAGGTCAATCGCATCGGTGGGGTCGACCGCGAGGTTCATGTCGACCTCGATCCCTCGACGATGGCGTCGCTCGGGGTCACGGCGGCCACCGTATCGTCGCAGTTGAAAGCCGTCCAGGCCGACACGTCGGGTGGTCTTGGGGAAATCGGCAGCACCCGTCAGACGTTGCGCACACTCGGCGCCATGCCGTCGGTCGAAGCATTGAAAGGGCTCAAAATTCCCCTGGCCAATGGGCAGCAGGTTCGTCTCGACGACGTGGCGTCCGTCACGGACAGCTTCGCGGATCGCTCCTCGATGGCATATCTCGACGGCAAGCCCGCGATCGCGGTCGAGATCAAGCGTTCGAACGGGTTTTCGGACAGCACCGTCGCGGCGGACATCAGCACGGCGATCAGCAAGTTCGCGGCCGCCCATCCCAATGTGCGGATCGATGAGGCCTACAGCACGATCGGGCCGATCATCGACAACTACAATGGTTCGATGCACATGTTGTACGAGGGGGCGATCCTGGCGATCGTCGTCGTCTGGCTGTTTCTTCGCGATTGGCGCGCGACGATCCTGTCGGCCGTGGCGCTGCCCTTGTCCGTCATACCGACCTTTCTCGTCATGTATCTGGCCGGCTTCAGCCTGAATATCGTCACCTTGCTGGCGCTGTCGCTGGTGGTCGGCATCCTTGTCGACGACGCCATTGTCGAGATCGAGAACATCGCCCGCCACCTGCGAATGGGCAAGCGGCCGCTCGATGCCGCGATGGAAGCGGCCAATGAGATCGGACTTGCCGTCATCGCAACCACGTTCACGCTTGTCGCGGTCTTCCTGCCGACGGCCTTCATGAGCGGCATACCTGGCCTTCTCTTCCGCCAGTTCGGCGTCACGGCCGCTGTTGCCGTCCTTGTCTCGCTTGTCGTTGCCCGCCTGCTGACGCCGATGATGGCCGCATATTTCATGAAGGCGCATCCGGTCGAGGAGAAGGATGGTCGTATCATGCGCGCCTATATGGCGATCGCGAAGGCGGGCTTGAACCACAGAAAGACCACCGTGGCCGTCACCGCTATCGTGGTGGCGCTTTCGCTTTCCACCATCCCCTTCCTGAAATCGGGCTTTCTGCCGGCTTCCGACGACGCACGCACCCAGATCACGCTGACCCTGCAGCCCGGCGCCACCATCGAGCAGACGGACGCGGCAACCAGGAAAGCGGCCGATATCGTCGGCAAGCTCCGCGATGTGACGCATGTCTTTTCCTCGATCGGTTCCGTATCCTCAGGCGGCGGCCCTGACGTGAGCACCACAAGCGACGTCGGGTCCGCCACCATCGTCGTCGTGCTGACGCCCATCGGTGAGCGCGATCGCAAGCAGTCGGAAATCGAAAACGATATTCGCCAAGCTCTCTCCGTTCTCCCCGGCGTGCGGATCGAAGTCGGAAGCGGTGGCAATGGAACGAAGCTCGAGATTACGCTGGCCAGCGACGACGCCACAGTGCTCGACAGTGCAGGCACGGCGCTCGAGGAACAGCTTCGCACCCTGCGTGGCATTGGAGCGGTGACGTCGACCGCGTCCAGGCAGGCGCCTGAGATCCAGATCACGCCCGACTTTGCGCGTGCGGCGGCGCTTGGGGTAACGTCGAATGCCATCGCCAGCGCCGTGCGCGTGGCGACAGATGGAGAATATTCCTCCGACCTGCCGAAGCTCAACCTGCCGCAACGGCAGGTCCCGATCGTCGTTCGCTTCTCGCCCGAGACGCGGACCAGTCTCGACGACATCAAAAACATGCGGGTAGCCGGCACCAATGGAAGCGTCGATCTCGGATCCATCGCCGACATCCGGATCGGCGGCAGCCCGTCTCAGATCGACCGCATCGATCGCATGCGTAATGTCACGGTTTCCGTCGAACTTAACGGCCGTATCCTGGGCGACGTCCATGGCGAGGCAAAGGCGCTTCCGGCGCTCCAGCGCCTGCCACCGGGCGTCACCCTTGTGGAACAGGGCGAACTTCAGCGCAGTTCGGAACTGTTCCAGAGTTTCGGCCTGGCAATGGCGATTGGGGTGTTTTGCATCTATGCGGTCCTCGTGCTGCTTTTCCATGACTTCCTGCAGCCGTTCACCCTGCTGATGGCTCTGCCGCTCTCGCTCGGTGGCGCGCTGGTACCGCTTGTCGTGACCGGGACCAGTTTCTCGATGTCGGTCGTCATCGGCTTGCTGATGCTGATGGGCGTAGTGACGAAGAACTCCATCCTGCTCATCGAATATGCAATCATGGCACGCCGCCAGGGCATGCCCAGGCTCGATGCTTTGGTGGATGCCTGCCACAAGCGGGCGCGACCTATCGTCATGACCACCATTGCCATGGCATCGGGCATGCTTCCGGCCGCTCTTAGTTTGACGGGCGGCGATTCAAGCTTCCGGCAACCAATGGCCATTGTGGTCATCGGCGGGGTGATAATGTCGACCCTGCTTAGCCTCATCGTTATCCCGGTCATTTTCACTTTCGTGGATGACCTGGAAGAGCTTCTCAAGCGTCTCCTGCGCCGGCTGGGCTTCGGTCACGAAGTCCCCGACCAGGAACCGCATGATGCGTCCAATGATCGCGAAGCCATTGCCTTTAAGCCTGGCCATGCAAAGCACGGGCACGGTCATAGATGATCCTCTATCGGCGCGCGACGGGTCAGATGGCCCCCTGTCAAGCTGAGACCATGCTTGGCGGCGTTCATGCAACCTCTTCGGTCGAGTTTCCTCCCCCGGAACGAGACCGCGGGACGTATACCCTCGCAGGCGGCGCCGCCCCGCCGCCTGCGCGTCCTGCCATCCAACAGGGAAGAGGCTAATGTCTCACCTCCGATCAATCTGGCTCTTTAAGAGGAGCTTGACGCGAGCGCTTATCGTCTTGCTCCCTTTCGCATTTATCTTGTCCGGATGCATGCAAACGCTGGACAGGGCTGCCGATGCGCGCGAGGCGGACCAAGCCGCGATCACCGGCTATGGCGAGATCCGGACCTATCTTGATGCTCGGTTCGACGAAGCGCCACGCGATGTCTCGAACTGGGCGCCGGCGACCAAACGGAATAGACTCGACGGACTGATGATCTCGGGCGGCGGCGCAGGCGGTGCCTTTAGCGTCGGCGTGCTTTCGGCCTGGAGCGCAGCCAAGACCCGCCCACGGTTCGATGTTGTGACCGGCGTCAGCACTGGCGCGTTGATCGCACCCTACGCGTTTCTCGGATCGGCCTATGACGATACCCTTATCGATCTCTACACCAGCGGCATCGCCCAGGAACTGGTGCGAACCAAAGGTGTCGTCGGTCTATTCGGATCGAGCCTGTTAAGGGCCGGGCCACTGAGACAAATGATCGAGCGCTTCATCACGCCCGCGATCCTGCAGCAGGTTGCCGCCGAACACCGCAAAGGCCGCCGTCTCTTTATCCTGACGACCAATCTCGACACCCAGCGTGCCGTCGTGTGGAACATGGGCGCCATCGCCAATAGCGGCCGACCGGACGCCCTCAAACTATTCCAGGACGTTCTCACGGCATCGGCAAGCATCCCGGGTGTTTATCCGGCAGTGATGATCAAGGCGGAGTCGGGAGGACGTCAATTCGAGGAAATGCATTCGGATGGCGGCTCCTCGTCACAGGTCCTCATGATTCCGCAAGCTTTCCTGACGAGCACCCACCCTCTTCTGCCCACCAAGGGGCAGGCCGTCAATTTCTACGTGATCGTCAACAACGCCCTGATGCCGGAATTTGCCACCACGCCGGACAAGACGTTGCCCGTGATCGTTAGGGCATACTCCATCTTCGTCAAATCGCAGACGCAAAGCGCTCTGACGGCCCTCTACAACTATTCCAAATTGACCAGGGCACGTTTCCACCTCGCGTCGATCGACGCTCAAGTCCCTTATTCGATGTTCGATCCGTTCAACACCAACTATATGCGGGCCGTCTACAATCTCGGCTATGCGGAATTCGTCGCGGGAACCCTCTGGAAAGACAAACCGGTTTTTCGCTGATGAAGATGCGAGAAGATGAGCAATCGTCCGTGGCTCTCGATCGCTTCTGCAATTCTAGGTCGCAAGTGAAATCCTTAGCTGAAAGCGACACGGGGGTGGCTTTCCACTCTACAGTCGCGACAAGGAGAGGGCTCGCCCGTTGGCAGGGGGCAGGGGGCAGGGCTGGTCATGCTGCAGCATGCGCATATTTGGATATCTCGCAAAACAGATTTTGGCAGTCTATTGGTTGCAAACGTCGGTTTCCCAACCCTTTGAAGTCGAGCTTCAGACGTTTGAATGCCGCTACCTGCCTGTCGGTTACCTCATAAATTATGTCTTCAGCGGATGGTCTGCCTGTATCGACGAAGTATTTCGCTATACCACCGTCAAGTGCACCTGGGCCAGCTATGACAAAGTCCGACTCGTCGAAGTCGAGCATGGATGAGTCGTTCAAATCAATCGCATATTGAAATGCGAGGAAGCGGCCAAGTCCGGGATAAAGAACGAGCAGATCGAAGACGTGACGGAGCGCTGCAGCCTGTCGTCCATCATCATTTTGATCAATGCAAGGTGATTTGCGTGTTTCCTGACGAAACCCAACTTTGGTGCTGGCATGATGTAAGCCGCTGAATAGACCATGTGACCCGCAGCCATCATCCGACCCAAAGCGTCAGAGACGTTTGAAAGAGAAGTGTGCGCCCACGACAAAAGTCCAGTGACGCGTTCAAGGTATTCTCACGTCTCAATCTTATTGATTTGTTGAAAATTTTGAAGACAAGGGTACGAAAGAACATCTCTTCGATGCTTTGCGGCCTTGTATCGTCATACTGAACATGCCGGATAACCCCAGACGGGAAGCCATTCAGATACTTCCCCGTATCGCCACGTCGGGTTCGATAAGGATGTGCTGGGCCTCCTGGCGGCCGTCAATCCGGCTGAGCAGCATTTGCCCTGCTATTCCGCCAAGCCGGGAAGGATTTTGGTCGATGCTGGTCAGTCCGACCAGTGGAATGGCCGCCGGTGGGGAGTTGTCATATCCGATGATGGCGAGATCCTCTGGCACGCGGATACCGCTCATGCGCGCAGCGTTCAGCAGCGGCACCGCGTCCAGGTCTGACCAGACGAAAACGGCGCGGGGCCGATCCTTCGCACGCAGGAAGTCCGCGATGCCTTCACTCCTGTCGGCACCCGGCGCCGGTAGTCGTATGATCCGGGCTTTGGCCCCCAATCCCGCCTGTTCCATTCGTTCGCGATAGCCAATTTCTCGCTGGGCGGCGACCTCCGATGGGCGTGGGTCCGATAACGTATAGCTCAGCATGGCAATATCCTCATACCCGCGGCTAAGAAGGGTCTCGACAGCGAGCGCCGCCCCCTTGTGGTCATCGGAATTGGCCGTGTCGTAGGTCAAAGCTTGCGACTCGTGATGGGCGATCGCTACGATCGGGATCTGCTGGGAATAGCGTTCGACCATCTTGCGGGAGATGCGCGGGGCAATGATCAGCACGCCGTCCATGCGGTTGTCGATCATGGATTCGATCATCGAGGCTTCGATCGGGCTCTTGGAGCGACCGATCCCCACCAGCGCCTTGTAGTTGCTCTGTGAAAAAGTGGCGTTAGCCGCCTCGATCACGCCGGCAAGGAACGGGTTCGATAATTCGACCACCAGGACGCCGATTGTATTCGTGCGACCTCGCATGGCGCGAGCCGCCACGGATGGGCGGTAGTTCAGCTTCTCGATCGAGGTTTCCACCTTCTGTCGCAGAGGGCCGCTGACGCCATAGGCATTGCGAAGAACTTTGGATACGGCCGCCACCGACACCCCGGCATCTTCAGCGACATGGCGGATCGTAATCCGCTCTTTGGGTGTACTAACGATTTGATATTTCATCTAAAAATTCACGCTCATCAATTTTTTCAAATTATACGCATGAAACTCTTGCGTGGCAAACGGTAATGTAGAATGATATACATAGAACGATACACACAAATTCGTTTTTCGGCCGCTGGAGGATAAGGTGGCCAGGGGAGGTTGCATTATGAGCGTTGTCCAGCGCCACGGCGTCGCCGCGGCCGAAGGCCTTATCGATCCCGCTTTCGCGTTCTCAGCATCCATGATTGCCCCTGTCTGTGATGCGGGACAGGGAACGGCCGGAACTTTCGTTTCGCGCCGCTTTTCGCTGGAGCAGGTGCCTTCTGGAGCGACCTTGCGCATCTCGGCGCTCGGCCTTTATCGCGCCTTCATCAACGGTCGCCGCGTTGGCGAGGATCTGCTGACGCCGGGCTGGACCTGTTACGACGACCGCATCGCTTATCAGATCTATGAGGTCACGGATCTGCTGCAGCCGGGAGAAAACCGCATCGAGATCTGGCTTGGCGATGGTTGGTACAGGAGCCAGCTCATGTGGGCAGCCAGTCCGATCTATGATTGTTGGGGCGACCGGGTCGGCGCGATCGCCGAGTTGAGTGCGGGCGGATCGATCCTTGTGAAGACCGATGAAAACTGGAAGAGCGGCTACACGCCTGTCGTCCGCAACGGTATCTATTTCGGTGAGGACTATGACGCCCGTATCGAGGTGGAAGACGGCGACGGCGTCGAAGTTCTGGCCTTTGACAAGGCACTTCTCGTGCCCCACGAGACCGGGGCGGTCAAGGAACTCGATGCTCTCCCACCCATTGAAAGCTGGGCTGAGAGCGATGGAGGGTTCGTCTATGATTTCGGGCAGAACGCGGGCGCCTATATCCGTATCTGCGTCAAGGGCGAAGCGGGGGCCCGCGTTCGCGTCGAGCATTCCGAAGTGCTCGGTCCCGGCCGCCTCTTCGACAATCGCAACTACCGAAGCGCCCGCGCCGAGCTCGTGTATACGCTGAAGGGTGAGGGCGAGGAAGTCTATGCGCCGCTCTTCACCTTCATGGGTTTCCGCTATGCGCGGGTGACCGTGACGGGAAAGGCGGAGCTCATTTCCATCACCATGATCCCGGTGACATCCGTGCCGGTCAGGGCCGCAGGCTTCACCTGCGGCGTCGATGCGGTGAACCGGCTGGTCGAGAACACCATCTGGTCGCAGCGCTCCAATTTCATCGAGGTGCCGACGGATTGCCCGCAGCGTGATGAGCGATTGGGCTGGACCGGCGACGCGCAGGTGTTTGCCGGTGCTGCCTGCTGGTTGGCCGACAGCCGGACTTTTCTCACCAAATACCTACGCGACGTGATGCATGACCAGCGCGCGAATGGCGCGGTTCCGCATTTCTCGCCCGATCCCACGCGTCTGCATCCGATCGACAGCCGCGGCGACTGGGCAGGTTCCACCGGCTGGGGCGACGCCATCGTCATCATACCCTGGCAGCTCTACCTGCATTATGGCGATGTCTCGGTCCTGCAGGAATGCTTCCCGGCCATGTTGCGCTGGCTTGACTACCTCTGGGGTATTTCCGACGGGCCGATCATTCGCCCGCCGGCGGTATGGGGCGAACGAGGCTTCACCTTCGGCGACTGGCTGCAGCCGGTCGGCGACAATCGCAAGCCCCGCCCGACCGTGGCCGACGATTGCGCTGCCACGCTCTATCATTTCATCTCGACGCAGCTGACAGCAAAGATAGCTCGCATTCTCGGCAAGAATGACGAGGCCGCGCGCCTCGATACCCGCACCGAAGATATCAGGACGGCCTTCAGCCATGAATTCTTCGCCCCGTCTGGCCGCATAGCCCATAACGACCAGACATCATGGTCCCTGGCGTTCCTCTATGGCCTGGTTCCGCAGGAGTACGAGGCTGCAGCGCGCGGCTATTTCCGGCGGGTTGTGGAGGAGACCGATGGCGTCATCGGGACCGGCTTCATCGGAACACCCGCTCTGCTGCCAGCTATGACGCGCCTTGGGATGCTGGATCTCGCCGAGAAGACGTTCCTCAACCGCAAGGTTCCCGGCTGGCTCTATCAGGTGGAGCGCGGGGCGACCTCGATCTGGGAACGCTGGGACGCGCTGGCGGAGGACGGCACGATCTACGATCCCGATATGAACAGCTACAACCACTATGCCTACGGCGCCGTGTGCCAATGGCTGTTCGAGGATGTTGCCGGCATCAGGCCGCTCGAAGACAAGCCTGGCTTCGAGGAGATCGCTTTCGACCCGGCAATCCTGCCCGGCCTGTCGCCGGTATCGGCCTGGCACGATACCCGTTTCGGACGCATACAGGCAGGCTGGAGCATAGACGAGAGGGGGGAAGTGACATGCCGGCTGACGCTGCCGGAGGGGGTGACGGCGCGGCTGGAGGGGAGCGCGGGTCGTAAATCTCTGGCGGCAGACGGGATTGCAGTCGCTTCCGGTCAAAAGATCGTGCTCGGAAAGGGAGAGCATACGATCACTTTCGTCATGTGATGAAGGCGCCTGCGGACCGCAGGCGTAAGCAGCCCAATCATTCCGGTCTTTCAGAGGAGGAGACGACCATGAGAATGACGACGTGCAGCATTTTGGCCGGAGCCATCAGCGTGCTTGCAGCCAGTGTCGCCCATGCCGATGTGAAGCTCAGCATCGTGATCGACACCAACCCGGAAACCAGCGCCTCGTTCGACGCGCTTTCCAAGGCCTATACGGCAAAGCATCCCGATGTGAGCTTCGATGTGGAGCAGCGGGTCGGCGGTTCCGAAGGCGACAATATCATCAAGACACGGCTGGCGACCGGTGAGATGGCCGACATCTTCCAGTACAATACCGGTTCGTTGTTTCAGGCGCTGAAGCCCGAGCAGACACTCACGGATCTTTCCGATCTGCCTTCGCAGGCCGGCATTCTGGACAGCTTCAAGAAGGTCGTCACCAGCGCCGATGGACATGTGCGCGGAATACCATTCGGCCCGGCCATGGGCGGCGGAATTTTCTACAACCGAAAGATCTACGCAGATCTAGGCCTCACGCCGCCCAAAACCTGGGCGGAGTTCATGGCGAACAATGCGAAGGTCAAGGCCGCCGGCAAGGTGGCTGTTGTACAGACCTACGGCGATACCTGGACCTCGCAGCTCTTCATTCTTGCCGACTATTACAATCTGCAGGCCGACACGCCGAACTTTGCGGCCGACTACACGGCGAACAAGGCGAAATATGCGACGACACCGGCGGCCGTGCGTGGCTTCGAGCATCTCGAAGAGGTGGCGAAAGCCGGTCTCTTCAACGCCGATTTCGGTGCTGCTACGTTGGATGACGGCATGCGCATGGTCGCAACTGGCGAGGCGGCCCATTACCCGATGCTGACCTTCGGTATCGGCAATGTGCAGCAGAACCTGCCCGACCATCTACGGGATATCGGCTTCTTCGCGGAACCCGGCACGGATGCCCAGAAAAACGGGCTGACGATATGGATGCCGGCAGCTCTCTATATTCCCGCCAAGGCCGAGCATCTTGAAGAGGCCAAGAAGTTCCTCGATTGGGTCGGCAGCAAGGAAGCCTGCGATATCATGGCGAAAGCCGTTCCATCCGGTCCCTATCTGGTCAAGGGCTGCGAATTGCCGAAAGATATCCCGCCTGTTGTCGCCGATATGCTGCCCTATTTCGAGACCGACGGCCGCACCGCGCCGGCGTTGGAGTTCCTGTCGCCGGTGAAAGGGCCGTCGCTCGAGCAAATCACCGTGGAAGTCGGCTCAGGCATTCGTTCGGCCAAGGACGCGGCTGCCCTTTACGACCGGGATGTCGAAAAGCAGGCCAAGCAGCTCGGTCTGCCCAATTGGTAACCTCCCAGCCCATCCCCCGCCCGGTCGTCGTCCGGGCGGGGAGTGCTCAAGGAGCCTCCATGACCACGCGAAAATCACCCTATCCCTATTGGTTTGTACTGCCAGCGGCCGTGATCTTCATCGTGCTGTTCATGGTGCCGACGTTCGCGTCCCTCTGGTTCAGTTTAACCCGATGGGACCTTTTCAATGCAGAGTTCATTGGCGTGGAGAACTATCGCCAGTTCTTCGGCGAGCCGTTCCTGATCCAGGGCCTCGTCAATACCATCATCTATGCGGTCCTGACCTCCGGTACGAAGACCGTGCTTGGCCTACTTCTTGCCGTGCTGTTGACCTCGGGCATATGGGCACAGGGCTTTCTGCGAACCGTCGTTTTCTTTCCGGTGCTGGTGTCGACCATCGGCGTCGGCATCACGTTCTCCGTGCTCATGCATCCTACGCGCGGACTCATCAACGTCGCCTTGGCAGGCCTTGGCATTCATGGCCCCGGCTGGTTAACGGATCCGGCGCTAGCGCTCTATTCCATCGTCCTCGTCGATCTGTGGAAAGGCATCGGGCTTGCCACCGTCATCTATATCGCCGGGCTTGCCTCCATCAGCCCCGATTATTACGAAGCCGCCCGCATCGACGGCGCTACCCGTCGGCAGATGTTCTTCCGGGTCACGGTTCCGCTGGTAAAGCCGGCCACGATCACAGTCGTGACGTTGTCGCTGATCGGCGGGCTGCGCAGCTTCGATCTGATCTGGGCGATGACGCGTGGCGGCCCCGGCTTTTCCTCTGACGTGCTCGCGAGTGTCATCTACAAGCAATACCAGGCGGGATTCTACGGGCTTTCCACCGCTGGCAATGTCATCCTCTTCATCCTTATAGGGCTGATCGTGTTGCCGCTTACCGCATGGTTCAATCGCAAGGAGGTGGATCTGTGACGCGTCGACAGCTCTATACCGGCGTGACCGCACTTGCAGCCTCTGCGGTGATCTTCATTCTGCCCTTTCTGTTCATCTTCATCACGGCCGCCAAGACCAAGCAGGATGCCGCAAGGCTTACCTTCACCCTGCCGGCGGAGTGGCGGCTTTGGGGCAATCTCATGGAAGTGGTCGAGGCCCGCAACTACATGCTGTTGCTCGCCTATTTCAATTCCACCGTCATCACGGTCGCTTCCGTCGCTCTGCTCGTCCTCTTCGGCGCAATGGTCGGTTATGTGCTCCAACGCCGCTCTTCGGTTTGGAACAAGCTGATTTACGCTTGCGTTCTCGCCGGCCTGATGATTCCGCCGGCGGTGGTCCCGACCATCTGGGTGCTGCAATCGCTGGGACTGTTCAAGACCATCTCCGGTATGATCCTCATCCAGATCGCTTACGGCCTTGCCTTTTCCATCCTGCTGTTCAAGAGTTTCATCGCCACTATCCCGAGGGATCTAGATGAAGCGGCGATCATCGACGGCGCCAAACCGCTACAGATCTTTTTCCGGGTCATCCTGCCGCTGCTGAAACCGGTGACGGTGACGGTCATCGTGGTCCAGTCCATCGCCATCTTCAACGATTTCACCAATCCGCTTTACTATCTTCCCGGCCGGGAAAACGTCACCGTGCAGCTGACGCTCTACAATTTCCAGAGCCAGTTCCAGACGCAGTTCAATCTCTTGTTCATGAACATCCTTTTGGTGACCATTCCGCCACTCATCGTTTTCATATTCTTCAATCGTCAGATCGTGGCGGGCATGACGGCCGGCGCCGTGAAAGGATAAGCGCATGTCTAGCGTCGTTCTCAGCAATATCGGCAAGAGTTTTGGTAGCCTGGAGGTGATGAAGGGCGTGGATCTTACGGTGGAGGCGGGCGAATTCTGCGTGTTCGTTGGCCCCTCGGGCTGCGGAAAATCGACGCTCCTGCGGATGATTTCGGGGCTTGAGACATCGAGCGCCGGTCAGATCTTCATCGATGGAAAGGACGTCACCGGAGTAGAGCCATCCGCGCGCGGTATCGCAATGGTGTTCCAGTCCTATGCGCTTTATCCGCACCTGACGGTACGCGAGAATATCGGCTTTGGTCTCTCGCTTGCCAGGCGCCCGAAAACTGAAATCGAGGAAAAGGTGAAGCAGACGGCCGATATTCTACAACTCTCGCATCTGCTCGACCGCAAGCCCAAGGCACTCTCCGGCGGTCAAAGGCAGCGCGTCGCCATCGGCAGGGCAATCATCCGTAATCCGAAAGTGTTTCTGTTCGACGAGCCGCTTTCCAATCTCGACGCTTCCTTGCGTTCGCAGATGCGCTTCGAGCTCACGGAATTGCATGCCAAGCTCGGCGCGACGATGATCTATGTGACCCATGACCAGGTCGAGGCCATGACCATGGCGGACAAGATCGTTGTGCTAAACGGCGGGAGGATCGAGCAGATCGGTGCGCCGATGACGCTTTACAACCATCCGGCAACGCCATTCGTCGCCGGCTTTATAGGCTCACCCAAGATGAACATCTTCGAAGGAGAGGTCGCCGAGCGCGAGGGTTGTCGAATTTATGGTGTCCGCCCGGAGCACGTTGCGCTATCCACCACGCAGGGTAAGTGGCAAGGTGTAGTCAGACACATTGAGCGGCTCGGTGCCGACACGGTACTTCACCTTGACGTGCCAGATCTGCCGTCGCTGGTGGTGCGCGCAGATGGCGATAGCCCCGTCTCTATCGGAGAAACGCTGTTTGCGTCGCCCGTTGCGGGGAAAGAGCACAGCTTCGTGTGATTGATCGCGGGGCCATGTGGCGCTATTTCCGCTCAGCAATACGGCTACATATCAAGAGATAAAGTCGATAGAGTTTTACGGATTTTTCTGCCTGATTGAAATTACTAGCAGAGATCTCTGGTGCGGCAGCTCAGCCAAACGACGTGCTACCGGTTAATATACCTTCAAGACCTTCAGCGCATCACGGTGACCCAAACCTGCGCCCTGACCGGTGAGGCAGAGGTGTAGCGGGCAAGTTGGAATGTTCGCCATCGCCACAACCGAGCTTATGGCACCCAGGCTAAAAACAAGTCTGACAGAAGACGCGCTCTATGCCAATCGCAACAACACCAGCGCTGTCAATATTGCAAAGCTGCCTATGATCCTACTCCGATTCAATGCTTCTTTGAGAATCGTAACGGCGATCACAAGATCAAAAAGAATATTCGATTCTCTCAGCGCCGATACGAGCGCCACCGATGCAACCGTTACAGCCCATACCGATATAATGTACGAAGCAATCACGAAGAGAGATCCGGCGGCTAATTGGGGGGCATTGTCTGCCGTAATCCGGCTCGGAAAACGCGTTCACGTTTCGCAAAGTTAAGAGCCCTCTGGTGTCCTCAAGGATTCCGAAGGGACCAGTGTGACCGGACTGGGCCAAGATTGCCGCTTCGAAACCGGCGCGGGCACTCAGGCCAACTCCCAGCGCCTTAGTTGATGACCCAAAGCACCTCTTCATCCCAAAACTGCTCGCAATGGCCAAAACCGTTGCATGAGCGCTGACGTCTGCGGTGTATCCGAGGACATCCGAACGGTGTTTACCGAGGGCTGAGCCTCCTAGCGATTTGCCGATCAGTCAAACCTTGGCAAGAAGCTGTAAGCAACGACTCTCTTTTGAATTCTATACGAAACTCACCCCTTTTGCCATTTCACGATCACCCGTAGTTGGTTCAAAATAGTGAAGCCCATCATGGGTGGCATGCCCCCGCGGAATGATCCGGGTTGAATGTTAGTGCATATGCTGGGCTTGAAGTGCTTGGGTTTGGTGGTCCAGCTTGGAGCGTTAGCCTCCGACGCTGGTGAAGTGCAGGGTGCGCGCCTAATGCAATTGTTCTGTTGCAGTAGCCCTCCGATCACTTGCCGGATCGGTGATATCTCGCTGGAAAATGTAGATGGCAGTTCTCTCAGCAAAATCACTAGATATTTGATTTTCTTGAGAGAACTGGAGCGGGCGAAGGGATTCGAACCCTCGACCCCAACCTTGGCAAGGTTGTGCTCTACCCCTGAGCTACACCCGCTCATATCCGTAACAGTCCGGGGTAGTGTGTTGGACCGTTCGGCGTCGTCTTGCGGCGACGGGCGCTATATGGCCCAATCGTTTTTCAAATGCAACAGGGAAATGACGAGGTCGCGAAGAAAAATTCGCGGTTTTTTCCAATGCCTACCGGAAAGCCCGGAAACGCCGGGCTTTGTCGTCTCAAAGATTGCAAAGGAATTGTGGGCGACGTATCAGGGGCGCGTCAAATTTTCTTTGCGAGACGCCATGACCGAGAATAGCCCGAAAACCCGCGACGATCTTTTCCGTTTTCTGGATGGGTTGGGCATTCCCCATAGCACCAAGGATCATGCGCCGGTGTTCACCGTTGCCGAATCGGTGTCGCTGCGCGACGAGATTCCCGGCGGGCATACGAAGAACTTGTTCGTGAAGGACAAGAAGGATAATTTCTTCCTGTTGACCGTGGAAGAAAACGCCAGCGTCGATCTGAAGACGGTGCACACGCTGATCGGCGCGGCCAGCAAGGTCTCTTTCGGCAAGCCGGAAAAGCTCATGGAATATCTGGGCGTCATTCCCGGTTCGGTGACGGCATTCGGCGCGATCAACGATAAGGGCGGCAATGTCACCTTCGTGCTCGACGCCGAATTGATGGAACACGACATCGTCAATTGCCATCCCTTGTCGAACGATGCGACGACGTCGATTGCCAGCGGCGATCTCTTGCGCTTCATGGAAGCGACGGGTCACACGCCGCTAGTCTTGAAAGTGACGGGCTAACGCACGATTTTAGCGCTACAATGCGATAGATATGACATATCTTCGATGTGTGCTGTCGTTATGGCTATTTCATCGAGCATGATCTTATGCAAAGCGACGCCCCGTTTTTGGGGCTCATGTTTTAAAAGTCCGGAATGCCGGTAGGCGGGAGACATCTATGAGCGGTTCCAACAATCCCTATAACGCTTCCTTCGGCGGCCAGATGTCGGCTTCTGCGTCCTTTGGCGCCGCGCCTGCGGCCTCGGGCGGCGCTTCGCCGATCAAGGACACCACGACGGCGAATTTCGCCAAGGACGTTATCGAGGAATCGCGCAACCAGCCGGTGCTGGTGGATTTCTGGGCGCCCTGGTGCGGTCCGTGCAAGCAGCTGACGCCGGTCCTAGAAAAGGTCATTAACGAGGCCAATGGTCGCGTCAAGCTGGTCAAGATGAACATCGACGATCATCCGTCCGTTGCCGGCCAGCTCGGCATCCAGTCGATCCCGGCGGTCATCGCCTTCGTCGACGGCCGTCCGGCCGACGGCTTCATGGGCGCCGTGCCTGAGAGCCAGGTGCGTGAGTTCATCGATCGCCTTGGCGGTCCGGCGGGTGGCGCGGGCGATCCGGCGGCGGAGATTGCCGCGGTTCTGGAGGAGGCAACCGGCCTTCTCGCCGGGGGCGATATCAATGGCGCCGCCGAACTGTTCGGCGCGGTGCTGCAGGCCGATCCGGAAAATGCCAAGGCGCTTGCCGGCATGGCCGAATGCATGATTGCCGCCGGCCAGAGCCAGCGCGCACGCGAGGCGCTGACGGACCTGCCGGAAACGCTTGCCAACGATGCCGGCATCCAGGCCGTAGTGAAAAAGCTCGATCAGATCGAGGAAGCCCGCAAGCTCGGCGATCCCGTAGCCCTCGAGCAGGAGCTGGCGGCCAATCCCGACAATCACGAGCAGCGCGTCAAGCTCGCCAAGATCCGTAATGTCGAGGGCAAGCGCGACGAAGCGGCCGAGCATCTTCTGACGGTTATGCGCCGCGACCGCGCTTTCGACGACGACGGCGCGCGCCGGCAGCTGCTGGAATTTTTCGAGGTCTGGGGTCCGAAGGACCCGGCGACGATCGCCGCGCGGCGCAAGCTGTCCTCGATCCTGTTTTCCTGAGGCGCGGTTTACGCGAGGGCACCCTCTCAGGTGCCTTCGCTGCCTCGATGGAACGGGAAAGCGAAACGCTTCGGCCTTTCGTCCGGAAAGGCTCTTGTGTTTTCGCCAGAGGGGGCCACATTGTTCTGTGGCGCGGCGTGGGATGGAGCAATCGCCGCCGGGTGTCGTTCCTGTGTATCTCAAGGGATGCGCGGCACAGTGATGTAGCGGGACGGAAATCATGCAAGTCGGTAATGCCAGATATCTGAAGCCGAGCGATCTGCCGGAATCGGTGGTCATCTTTCCTCTGTCCGGTGCCTTGCTTCTGCCCACCGGGCAATTGCCGCTCAATATTTTCGAGCCGCGCTATCTCGCGATGTTCGACGCCGCCATCGCCGGCAACCGGCTGGTCGGCATCGTGCAACCGGCGCTCGGCGAGCCGTCGGAAACTCCCAATCTTTCGCATGTCGGCTGCCTCGGGCGCATCACCTCCTTCGCCGAGACCGGCGATGGTCGCTACATCACGTCGCTCACCGGCATCTGCCGCTTCCGGCTGATGAACGAGGTCACCGGTCATCAGCCCTACCGCAGCTTCCGTATTGCCCCCTTCATGGCCGATCTCAAGTCGGCCGACGAGGAGCATAACGTCGATCGCGCCGCGCTGCTGTCGGCCTTCCACGCCTATCTCGACGCCAACAAGCTGGAGGCGGATTGGCAGAGCGTCGAGCGCGCCAGCAATATGACATTGGTGAATTCGCTGGCGATGATGGCGCCCTTTGAGCCCGCCGAGAAGCAGGCACTCCTGGAGGCGCCCGACCTGAAGACCAGGGCTGAAACCTTCATCGCCATCATCGAAATCGTGCTTGCCCGTTTTGGCGACACCGATTCCGTGCTGCAATAGGATCTGCGATGGACGTCACCGTCAGCAAGGTGGACACGAAACTGCTCGATCTGCTCGTCTGCCCGCTCACCAAGGGGTCGCTGAGCTATGACCGCGAGAAGAACGAGCTGGTCTCGGAAAAGGCCCGGCTGGCCTATCCGATCCGCGACGGCATTCCGATCATGCTGATCTCGGAAGCGCGGCGTATCGAGGATTAAGGTCCGCTCTCCATGGGAGTTAGCATGTGACCGGAATGGCTGAAGAGGCGCGGCCATACGCTACGCCTCGTCAATCACTGAGGGTTACCGAGCAGTGTCGATGATTGCGCCGCCATCGGGCGTAAGGCTGTATCCCGTGATAAACTGTGAGTCCTTGCTGGCGAGGAACAGGACGACCGGTGCGATGTCATCTTCCGGGGAGCCGAAACGGGCGAGCGCGTTGGTCGGCGGAGGAATATCCTTTGCCGCCGCTCCCCACGTATCCGCTATCGGAAGAATATTGTTCACCGTGATGTTGTCCGCGCCCCATTCGCGGGCGGCAGTACGGGTAAGAGCACGTACGGCCTCCTTTGCCATGTTGTACGGGCCGTAGCCAGCGAGCCCGATGGTGCCAGCCATAGAGCCGAAGTTGATGATCCGGCCCTCCCCACTTTCCTTGAGGTGAGGGTAGCAGGCCTGCATGAAGCGCAGATACGCGATCGGACCGGTATCGAAGTTCCGCTGTAGTTGCTCCACTGACAGGTCGATGACCGAAGATAAGACAGCAGAACCATCGAATGCATTGTTCACGAGAATATCGATGCGACCGTAGGCGGCCACGATCTTGTCGACCGCAGTCTCAATCTGATTGGCCTCGCCAACGTCGCAGATGACGCCGAGCGCTGTACCCCCCGCTTCAACGATATCCGCAACGACGCGTTCGACGCTTTCGGACGTTCGCGAAAGAACAGCGACCTTGGCACCTTCGGCTGCAAACAGCTTTGCGGTGGCGCGGCCTATGCCACGGCTTGCGCCCGTGACGATCGCGACTTTTCCATTGAGTCGACCCATATTCATCTCCATTTGGTTGAGGTTTGTGATTGTCGCTGTGTCAACGCATCGCGGCGTGGACGTAAGGGGACGGCGCATCTCGGGCATCATTCTGCGTAACGAACGAGATCGCCAGGAGCGCCAGGCCAATTGCCGCGGGCACAGCGCCGGCAGGCTTGCGAACACCGAGATGTGCCAGGCCGGATAGCAGCAGATGATAGAAGATGCCGGCATAAGCGAGATCGCTGAGCGGCACGCTGACGCGTGAAAGGATTGCGAGAGGGCCGAGGACCTTTACAACGATCATGAATGGCACAAGGTAAGCGGCGTTGTATCCAAGCTCCGCCAGAACCCGGCGAACCCAGCCTGTTTTGGTGGCGTACATAAAGGCTGAAGTCAGATAAAGCAGGGACAAAAGTGCCGTGCTGATCCAGTATGCGTAGTATCCAATCATGATCTCATCCTTGTCGCTGGGTGTGCAGCAACATTCTCATTTGTTGAGCATATCGTTGGTGTTGGAGGCGCTTTTACTGCGCTCCGCGGTGCATGAATGGAAAATGTCGTCTAAGATCGATATTCGCAAGTAGGATGAATTACTTGCTGTTAGTATGGAAAAGCAGACTATGGTCTATGAAGAAGTGAATATGCACGAGGAAATGCGGCGTGCCTTCGCACTGCTTTCCGGCAAGTGGAAGCTCGAAATCATGTGGCTGCTCAATCAGCGGATGTACAGGTTTGGAGAGCTGCGAAAGGCTATTCCCGGCATCACCCAACACATGCTGACGGCACAACTTCGCGAGCTCGAAGCCGACGGACTTGTGTCACGCACGGTCTTTGCGGAGGTTCCTCCGCGCGTCGAATATGAAATCACGCAAAAGGCGCGGGGACTCGGCCCCACCATGGAGGCTTTGACAGCCTGGTGGAGTGAATACGGAAAAAGCATTCCAGTGAAACCCGGCGCCCGTGGTCGGAAAGCCACATAAGGTTAAGCGATCGTCGAGATGATCGACAAAAACAACTCTTGCATCACCTGATAGCTAGGGCAGGGGTCTGCCTTGATGGCCGCTATGGGCCAAAGCTGATGTTTCAGCTATCGGCCCAGGGCCGACTGCTACCGAATCGCCCCCTCTTTCGGCTCCAACCGCTCAGATCGCCTCACCCGCCAGCAGTCGCGGATTGTCCTTGGCATCCGTGCCTGCAGCCTGACCGATGAAGAAGGATTTCAGCTTCGGCAGACGATCGACGAGGCCGAGGCCGAAGTCGCGGGCGACGCGTACGGGCGTGATGTCGTTGGAAAACAGCCGGTTCAGCACGTCGGTGGTCACGCCCATGCGGAAGGTGTCGAAACGCCGCCAGGTCTGGTAGCGCTCAAGAGTGTTGATCGAGCCGATGTCGAGGCCGAGCCGGTCGGCTTCGACCACGGTTTCGGCAAGAGCCGCCACATCCTTGAAGCCGAGATTGAGACCCTGGCCGGAGATCGGGTGGATGCCGTGGGCGGCGTCGCCGGCAAGCGCGAAGCGCGGCGCGACGAAGGCGCGGGCAAGGGTGAGGCCGAGCGGGAAGGCGCGGCGGTCGCCGACCGTGCGCAGTGCGCCGAGCTTGTGGCCGAAACGGCGCTCCAGCTCTTCCTCGAACAGCAGATCGTCAGAGGCAACCAGCCGGTCGGCATCGGCGGTGCGTTCAGTCCAGACCAGTGAGGAGCGGTTGTTCTTCAAAGGCAGGATGGCGAAGGGGCCGGAGGGCAGGAAATGTTCTTCTGCGCAGCCATTGTGCGGTCGCTCATGCTCGACGGTCACGACGATGCCGGACTGGCCGTAGTTCCAGTTCACCGTCTTGATGCCGGCCATGTCGCGCAGCTTGGAGCGCACGCCGTCGCAGGCGACCAGCAGTCGCGTTTCCAGCACGCTGCCATCCGAGAGCGTCAGCGTGACACCGGCGTCCTCCGTCTTGAAGTCCGTTGCGCTGACGCCGTGGCGGATCGTGATGCCGAGGCGCTCGCAGGCGCCGCGGAGCGCGCCGACCATGGCGACGTTCGGGATCATATGGGCAAAGGGCTGGCCTTCGGTCACTTCGCCGTCAAAAGTGAGGAAGACCGGGCGCACCGGATCGCTGGTGCGCGAATCAGTGACGATCATGCGGGTGATCGGCTGCGCCTCCGGTGCGATCTCGTCCCAGATGCCGAAGACCTCCAGCATCTTCGAGGCGGCGGCGATGATCGCCGAGGCGCGCATGTCCTTCTTCCAGGCGGTTTCCGGGGCTGCTTCGACGACCATGACGTCGAGATGGGGGGCTGCCTGCTTGACGGCGACCGCGGCGGCAATACCCACATAACCGCCACCCACTACCAGCATGTCCAACATAGCGCTTCCCTGTGTCCTACTGTCACTTCCTGTTCTATATAGAACATCCCGTTCGTGGTTCCTACCGTTGGAGTTCATTCAAAATGTCGCGTGACAACGAGAAACCGACCGCCATGCAAGTCACGCTCGCGACGCTGGATCTGGAAACGATCGAGATGAACCTGTTTCGCGGCAACAGCCCGCAGGTCGGCTGGCAGCGCGTCTTCGGTGGCCAGGTCATCGGTCAGGCGCTGATGGCGGCACAGCGGACGGTGGCGGAAGACCGGTTTGCCCATTCCCTGCACGCCTATTTCATGCTTCCCGGCGACCCGAGCGTCCCGATCGTCTATCAGGTCGACCGGCTACGCGACGGTTCGAGCTTCAACACCCGCCGGGTGCTGGCGATCCAGCACGGCAAGGCGATCTTCGCGCTGACGGCCTCCTTCCAGATCGACGAGCCCGGTTTCGAGCATCAGAGCGAAATGCCGAAGGTGCCGGCTCCTGAGGAGTTGATGGACGAGCAGCAGATCAAGGAGCGCTTTATCGCCAATGCGCCGGAGGCTGTGCGCCGTTATTGGGAGCGCAAGCGCGCCATTGAAATCCGGCCTGTCTCCATCGAGGATTACTTTTCCCGTTCGCGGCCCAGCCAGCGGCAAGATATCTGGGTGCGCCTGACGGGGCCGGTGCCGGATGATCGGCTCTACCAGAATGCGGTGCTCGCCTATCTCTCGGACATGACGCTGCTCGATGCGGCACTGCATGTGCATGGAACCTCGGTCTTCGATCCGCGCCTGCAGGTTGCGAGCCTCGACCATGCCATGTGGTTTCACCACCCATGCAAGCTCGACGACTGGTTGCTTTACAGCCAGGACAGCCCAAGCGCTTCAGGCGCGCGCGGTTTCACCCGCGGCAGTCTTTTTACGCGGGATGGTGTCCTGATTGCGTCGGTGGCGCAGGAGGGGCTGATTCGTAAAAAGGCAAATGATTAAATAAAGTGCAATTTTTTAAATTTGCACTTTATTTGTGCGGCAACTGCGCCGCGAATTGCCGCTTTATTGGGTTCTTAAAGTAATTCCCTTATATTTCAATTGGTTATAATTGTGTCACGAATCTGGCACGTCCTTTGAATGTGTATCTCCGGTCGCTGCTGAAACGCTCGTCAGCGGCAAGGAGAGTCGGCTCCACGCCGAGGGTAAACAAAGGATGGGAAACCAGATGAAAATTGTGATGGCCATTATCAAGCCGTTCAAGCTCGATGAGGTCCGTGAGGCCCTCACGGCTGTCGGCATCCAGGGCCTGACTGTGACCGAAGTAAAGGGTTACGGGCGCCAGAAAGGGCATACCGAAATCTATCGCGGCACGGAATATGCCGTCAGCTTCCTGCCGAAGCTGAAGATCGAAGTCGCGGTCGCAACCGAAATCGTCGACAAGGCGGTCGAGGCCATCGCATCCTCCGCCAAGACCGGCCAAATCGGCGACGGCAAGATTTTTGTCTTTTCGATTGACCATGCCGTTCGCATCCGTACGGGCGAAACCGATTCAGAAGCGCTGTAAGACACGGCCGATCAGGGAGTTATTTGCAATGACGTTTTCCAAGCTTTCCTCCACTCTGGCACGGGTGGGTACGCTTTCTGCGGCCATGCTCGCGCCGGCGATCGCCTTTGCGCAGGATGCTACAGCCACTGCTGCCGCCGCTGCCGCGCCGGTTCCGGACAAGGGCGACACCGCCTTCATGTTCATCTCCACCATTCTCGTCCTCTTCATGCTGGTGCCGGGTCTGGCCCTTTTCTATGGCGGCCTCGTGCGTGCCAAGAACATGCTGTCCGTGCTGATGCAGTGCACGATGATCGGTGCGGTCGTCATGCTTCTTTGGGTCTTCTACGGTTATTCCTTCGCCTTCGGCGGCGGCACGAGCCCGTATTGGGGCGGCACCGCGAAGATGTTCCTGTCCGGCGTTTCGACGTCGACGACGGCGGCTACCTTCTCGAAGGGCGTCGTCATTCCGGAATTCATCTTCATGCTGTTCCAGATGACCTTCGCAGCCATCACGCCTGCCCTGATCATCGGTGCCTTTGCTGAGCGCATCAAGTTCGGCGCTGCCGTTCTCTTCTGCGCGCTCTGGGCAACCTTCGTCTACTTCCCGATCGCTCACATGGTCTGGGATTCGAATGGCTTCCTCTTCAAGATGGGCGCGCTTGATTTCGCAGGCGGCACGGTCGTTCACATCAATGCCGGTATCGCCGGTATCGTGGGTGCCCTCATGGTCGGCAAGCGCGTCGGCTTCGGCAAGGACATGATGGCTCCGCACTCCATGACGCTGACCATGGTCGGTGCTTCCATGCTCTGGGTCGGTTGGTTCGGCTTCAATGCCGGTTCGAACCTCGAAGCTTCCGGCGGCGCGATGCTCGCTACCGTCAACACCTTCGTCGCGACGGCAGCGGCCATCATCTCCTGGTCGATTGTTGAAACCTTCACCCGCGGTAAGGCCTCCATGCTCGGCGGCGCTTCCGGCATGGTTGCCGGCCTCGTTGCCGTTACACCGGCTGCCGGCATCGTCGGCCCGATGGGCGCGATTGCCCTCGGTCTCATCGTTTCCCCGCTGTGCTACTTCTTCGTCTCCGTGGTGAAGAACAAGTTCGGCTACGACGATACGGCTGACGTCTTTGGCGTACACTGCGTCGGTGGTATCTTCGGTGCTCTCGCGACCGGCATTTTCGCCAGTGCATCGCTCGGCGGCGTCGGCTATGCCGAAGGCGTCACCATGGGCAGCCAGCTCACCGTTCAGGCCACTGCCGTCATCACCACGATCCTGTGGTGCGGTATCGGCTCGGCCATCCTCTACAAGGTCGTTGACGTTATCATCGGCCTGCGTGTCGCGCCGGAAGCCGAACGCGAAGGCCTCGACCTCGCGTCCCACGGCGAAGCTGCCTACCACAATTCCTAATCACAAGCTTGCGGCGCCGGGGCAACGTTTCCCCGGCGCCGCTGAACATCCCGTCGCGGCCTATTTCATCAAAAGTAAGCCGCTCTTGGCCCGGACCTTGGTTCGGGCCTTTTTTGTGCCGGTCAGCCTGTTGGCCAAACAGCCATAAATTCGTTGATAGGCCCGCCACCGCCTGCATGGTTAATATGCCATTAACCCTCCTCTGATTAGGTAGAGGTGACGTACTGGGTGAGTGGGCATGACGCCGATTCGCGCGTGCCTTCGACAACGAACGGGCTGGATATCATGGGCAGAAGCAATTCGGCAGCGCTGGGCGGTCCCCCCGACCGTTTCTCGCTTTCGGGAGTGGTTTGGCGGCAGGTGAGGGGCCTCATCGGCTTCGCGCTGCTGTTCCTGCTGGCGCTCGCGGTCGCTGCCCTGGCGACCTGGAACGTTATGGACCCCAGCTATTCCTACGCCACGAGCAATGCGCCGACGAACATACTGGGCTTTCCGGGCGCTGCCTTCGCTGACATCCTGATGCAGGCGCTCGGCCTTGCCTGCATCGTCGTGCTGCTGCCCATCGTCGCCTGGGCTTTCGCGCTGATTTCCAACCGCAAGATCCATCGCCTGCCGGCCCGTCTCGGTGCCTGGGTCGGCGGCTCCATCGTTGCTGCCGGTTCCATCGCCTGTTTCCCCGCTCCTCCAACCTGGCCGATCCCGAACGGTATCGGCGGCGTCATCGGCGATATCCTCCTGCGTTTTCCAGCGCTTTTCATCGGCACCTATCCGAGCGGCGTCTTTGCTACCGTCTTCGGTACCGTCCTTGCCATCCCCGCTGCCTGGCTCATGCTGTTTGCTGCCGGCCTGGTCGGACGCAGCCTGCCGGAAGACGAGGAGAATGAAGAGGACTACGAGGAAACGCAGAGCCGCGCCCGCAGCGTTGGCGATGACGACGAGGATGACGACCGAGGCGGTTTCATGGCCTTCGGCGCGCTCATGCATTCCTGGTACAATGCGCAGGCCCGTCTTCGGCGCCTGTTCGGCATGGGTCCGCGCAAGCGTCGCGATCATGCCTTCGATGCACCCTACGACTTCAACGATGACGAATTCGGCACGCTGAACGAGCCGGCGCGCGCCAAGGCGCCGGTTGTCCGGGGCGAGCGCGTCGAGCCGTCGCTGGATGGCCCGGCCCAGCGCCGCGTGGTGTCTCCTCCGTCGATCAGTATGGGCGACGACGAAGACGAGGATGATGATGATGCATCCTACGAACGCGAGCCGCGGCGTCCGGCCGGCATCCTGCCGGATGACGAGGAAGACGAATGGGCATTGCGCCCGGCTTCATCGAAAGCCTCCGGCGCTCCGGCCAGCCCGCGCGTCATTCCCGCTGCTCCGCGGCCGAAGCCCGGCGCGCGTGCCGAGCGCGAGGCGCAGACCTCCTTCATCCGCTCCTACGGCTTCCAGCTTCCGGCCGTGCACCTGCTTGCCGAGCCGAAGACCATCGTGCGGGATGCGACGCTGTCTTCCGACGCGCTGGAGCAGAATGCCCGCATGCTGGAAGGCGTGCTCGAGGACTTCGGCGTCAAGGGCGAGATCATCCATGTCCGCCCCGGCCCGGTGGTAACGCTCTACGAACTGGAGCCGGCACCTGGCATCAAATCCTCACGTGTCATCGGTCTTGCCGATGATATTGCCCGTTCGATGAGCGCGATTGCCGCCCGCGTCGCCGTCGTGCCCGGCCGCAATGCCATCGGCATCGAACTGCCGAATTCCACGCGCGAAACCGTCTATCTGCGCGAGCTCGTCGCCAGCCGCGATTTTGAAAGCTCTAAGGCCAAGCTTGCGATGGCGCTCGGCAAGACCATCGGCGGCGAGCCCGTCATCGCCGATCTCGCCAAGATGCCGCATCTGCTGGTCGCCGGCACCACCGGCTCGGGCAAGTCCGTTGCCATCAACACGATGATCCTGTCGCTGCTCTACCGGCTGACGCCGGAACAGTGCCGCCTGATCATGATCGACCCGAAGATGCTGGAACTTTCCGTCTATGACGGCATTCCGCATTTGCTCTCTCCCGTCGTCACCGATCCGAAGAAGGCCGTCGTCGCGCTGAAATGGACCGTCCGTGAGATGGAAGAGCGCTACAAGAAGATGTCGAAGATCGGCGTGCGCAACATCGACGGCTTCAATACCCGCGTCGAGCAAGCCGTTGCCAAGGGCGAAGCGATCAGCCGTACCGTGCAGACCGGTTTCGACCGGCAGACCGGCGAGGCGATCTACGAGACCGAGGAATTCGATCTGAAGCCCATGCCCTATATCGTCGTCATCATCGACGAAATGGCCGACCTGATGATGGTCGCCGGCAAGGATATCGAAGGCGCGGTGCAGCGCCTGGCGCAGATGGCCCGGGCCGCCGGCATCCATGTGATCATGGCAACCCAGCGTCCGTCCGTCGACGTCATCACCGGCACAATCAAGGCGAACTTCCCGACGCGTATTTCCTTCCAGGTGACGTCGAAGATCGACAGCCGCACGATCCTCGGCGAACAGGGCGCCGAACAGCTCCTCGGCATGGGCGACATGCTCTATATGGCAGGCGGCGGGCGTATTCAGCGCGTCCACGGCCCGTTCGTTGCCGATGGCGAGGTCGAGGACATCGTCTCCTATCTGAAGACGCAAGGCTCGCCGCAATATCTCGACGCGATCACCGCCGACGATGAGGATGATGAGGATGGTCACGGCCCGGCGGGCACGGCCAATCTTGCCGATTTGGACGACCCTTACGATCAGGCGGTGGCGATCGTTCTCAGCGACGGCAAGGCCTCGACCTCCTACATCCAGCGGCGTCTTGGCATTGGCTATAACCGTGCCGCCTCGCTGATCGAGCGCATGGAGGAAGAAGGCGTGATCGGCCCGGCCAACCATGCCGGCAAGCGCGAAATTCTCGTTCCTACCAAGGCGGATATTCTGGATCGCTGAGGCCACGGGCCCCTTTCGCGTCGTATATCCCGGCTATGTTCAGGGAAATTTGATCGCGGCCCACAACCGGACATGGGCCGCCGCGCCATGAAGACGCCGATTTTGCGCGCCATGGACAAAGCATGAAGGAGAATTCGATGACAAAGTTTGATGCGCAGCCGTCCAACCGACTTTCCATGACCCGCCGGCATTTCCTCGGCGCCGTGGTCGCGGTCGGTGCGGCAGGCGCTCTGCCCGTTTCGGCCTTGGCGCAGG
This sequence comes from Rhizobium rhizogenes NBRC 13257, assembly GCF_000696095.1. Taxonomy (GTDB): domain Bacteria; phylum Pseudomonadota; class Alphaproteobacteria; order Rhizobiales; family Rhizobiaceae; genus Rhizobium; species Rhizobium rhizogenes. Next base: position 271,581 of record NZ_BAYX01000004.1, read on the forward strand.
CGCAGGCCGCATCCCTCAATCCCAGCGTAGCGCAGCAGATCGCCGATCATTTCTCGTCGATCAAGACCATGAAGGGCGGCTTCCTGCAGATCGGACCGCGCGGCGACCAGGTGAGCGGCAGCTTTTTCATCCAGCGTCCCGGCAAGATGCGCTTCAACTACGATCCGCCGTCGCGCATGCGCGTCATCTGTGACGGCAACAACGTCCAGGTCATTAACGACCAGACGCGGACGAAGAACATGTATCAGCTGTCAAAGACGCCGCTGAGCCTGCTGCTTGCCAACAAGATCGATCTTTCCGCCGATATGGTGCGCGGTGTCGACGCGCAGCCGGACCTCACCAAGATTACGCTCGGCAACCGCACCGTCTTCGGCGATTCCACCATCGCTATGATCTTCGATTCCAAGACCTACGACCTGCGCCAGTGGACGGTGATCGACCCGCAGGGCAAGACCACCGACGTCATCATCAACAATGTGAAGACCAATGTCTCCTTCGACGACAGTGTCTTCCGCATCGACTATACGCGCTGATCGCTGTCTCCGTCCCTGGCAATAGAGGAAGCGCCGAATGGCGCTTTCCTTTCGCTCAAAGCCGGTCTAAAGCCTTATCCTGCTTAGAGGAAAGGGCTTGGGTATGGGATTTTCGATAGCGACCTGGAACATCAACTCGGTGCGGTTGCGCATGCCGATCGTCGAGCAATTCCTGATGCAGTCCCGGCCCGATATTCTCTGCCTGCAGGAGACCAAGGTTCCGAACGAGCTCTTCCCCTATGCGCCGCTGAGAGCGCTCGGCTATGAGCACATCATCATTCATGGTCAGAAGGGCTATCATGGCGTCGCTATCGCCTCGCGTTTTCCGCTGACCGAGGATCATCGGCAGGATTATTGCAATGTCGGCGACAGCCGGCATATCTCGGCGATCTTCGAGCGCGGAGGCCGGCGCATCCGGGTGCATAATTTCTACGTTCCGGCCGGCGGCGACGAGCCCGACCGGACGATCAATCCGAAGTTCGGCCACAAGCTCGACTTCATCGAGGAGATGAAGCACCTGCATGCCAATGCCGAGCAGAACACCTCCGCCATCCTCGTCGGCGACCTCAACATCGCGCCGCTCGAACACGACGTCTGGTCGCACAAGCAGTTGCTGAAGATCGTCAGCCACACACCGATCGAAACCGATGGCCTGCTTGAGGTCATGAAGCGCGGCGCCTGGCTTGATCTGATGCGCCAGCATGTGCCGGCGAACGAGAAGCTCTATACGTGGTGGAGCTACCGCGCCAAGGATTGGGAAGCAGCCGACCGCGGCCGGCGTCTCGACCACATCTGGTCGTCATCCGACCTCGGGCCGCTCTTGCAGCGCATCGATATCCTGAAGGCTGCGCGCGGCTGGGATCGCCCGTCCGACCATGTGCCGGTGACTGCGCATTTCAATCTTTGAGAATGAATCCGCAAAGCCGGACCCGTTTGGGTCCGGTCAGGAAAACCTGCCAAGCAGCGCTGCCGTCTGTCTCGCGAGTGCGGCAAAGTTTTCGCGGATGCGATTCTGGATCAGCAGGCCGGCGTCGGGATATTCCTCGATCAGCCGGTGAAACAGCGCCCGCGTGATACGCATGACATCGGATTCCTCCAGCGCCACGGCCGTGTATTTGCGCTCCACCAGGGTGACCAGTGCCAATTCGGAGAGCATGGTGCCGGCCTGCACCGTGGCTTCGACGTTCGACTGTCCGGCAGCATCTACGGTGGTGAGCTCGAAGCTGCCGTTGGCGACGACATAGGCGCATTCGGCCGGCGATTTTTCCCGGAACAGCGTCTGGCCCGGCGAGACATGGCGACGGTCGGCGCCGAAGGCGATCAGCCGCAACGGCTCTTCGCCCATGCCGTGGAACAGCGGCAGTTGCGACAGCAGGCGGATATCGTCGGTCAGCGCCATATTGAATGCCTATGGAATGATCTTGTAGCCGCCGTTTTCCGTTACCAGAATTTCGGCGTTGGAAGGATCGCGCTCGATCTTCTGGCGCAGGCGATAGACATGGGTTTCGAGCGTATGGGTGGTGACGCCGGAATTGTAGCCCCAGACCTCTTCGAGAAGGATATCGCGGGTCACGACCTTCTGGTCGGCGCGGTAAAGATAGCGGATGATCGCCGCTTCCTTTTCCGTCAGGCGGATCTTCTGGCCGTCTTCTGTGGTCAGCAGCTTCTGGCTCGGCTTGAAGAGATAGCGGCCGACGGTGAAGGTCGCGTCTTCGCTCTGCTCGTGCTGGCGAAGCTGCGCGCGGATGCGGGCGAGCAGCACGGCGAAGCGGAACGGCTTGGTGACATAATCGTTGGCGCCGGCTTCGAGGCCGAGGATGGTGTCGGAATCGGTGTCATGGCCGGTGAGCATGATGATCGGCGACTTGAAGCCGTTCTTGCGCAGCAGCTTCACGGCTTCGCGGCCATCCATATCGGGTAGGCCGACATCCATGATCAGGAGATCGACGGGGGCGGCGCGTGCGGTCTGCACGCCCTTGCCGGCGTTTACTTCCTGCAGAACCGTGAATTCCTCATATAGCGACAATTGCTCGACCAACATTTCGCGCAGGTCGTTATCATCATCCACCAGTAGAATGGTGCGTGCGGTCATGCCGTTCCGGTCCTCGTTCGTTTGCCTCCTAAGTCCTACGCCAAATTGCGTTTTTAGCAAGTCGGGAGGCGGCTCAGGCTTGGTCGTCCAGTTGAAACTGCTATGATTTCAAATCAAATCACGTGCAAAGCAAAAACATGTGAGAAAAATGGAAAAAACAAGGGTAGGCGGTAATCGAGCCGCTTCCACAATCACCGTGCGTCCTGCGCCGGGAAAGCCGACGCGGGCGCTGGTGCAGCTTGGGCCGTTGACGGTGCCCGCGGCGATCGGCCGTTCCGGGCGCAGCGTGCTGAAGTGCGAGGGGGACGGGGCGACGCCGATTGCCGCCATGAAACTGCTTCATGGCTTTACGCGGGGCGATCATGTCCGCTTCCTGCGCACCCCTTTGCCGATGCGGCGGATCCGCGAGGACATGTTCTGGTGCGACCAGCCGGAGGACGCCAATTACAACAGGCTCGTCAAGGCCCCATTCAAGCCGAGCCATGAGGAGATGCGGCGGCGCGACGGGCTCTATGATATCTGCCTGGTGCTCGACTGGAACATAGGCTCGCGCCGGCGTAACCGGGGCTCCGCCATCTTCTTCCATCTGATCAAGCCCGGCTACGAGCCGACCGCCGGCTGTATCGCCGTCAGTCTCAGGGACATGCAGCGCATTATCGGTTTCTTAAGGAAGGGCACGACAGTTCGCGTCCTTTGACGGCCATGCCGGGGTGATAATCGGGCGGCCCTGCCTTATATAGGTTTTCGGAGGGCGCATCGGTTGCGGTGCGCGGGGAAATCCCAGGCTTGTCGTTCGAGTTCGTTCGCGCCTTCACTCCATCCACGCCCAATTCATTTGGAGAGATATTGTGACCAATCAATCGACAATCACTTTCAACGACGGCAATTCCATTCCGCAGGTCGGTCTCGGCGTCTGGCAGACGCCGGAAAACGTCGCGCCCTCGGCGGTCAGCACCGCATTGAAGGCCGGCTATCGTCATGTCGACACCGCTGCCATCTATGAGAACGAAGATGGCGTCGGCGAGGGTATGCGCCAGTCCGGCGTCGCCCGCAAGGACATCTTCCTCACCACCAAGCTCTGGAACGACGAGCAGGGCTTCGACTCGACCCTGAAGGCCTTCGACGCGAGCCTGAAGCGGCTCGGCACCGATTATGTCGATCTCTATCTCATCCACTGGCCGGCACCGCGCCGCGACCGCTACGCCGACACCTGGAAGGCTTTCCTGCGTCTCAAGGAAGAAGGTCGCGCCCGCTCCATCGGCGTTTCCAACTTTGCCAAGGAGCATCTGGACCGCATCATCGGCGAAACCGGCGTGACGCCGGTGCTGAACCAGATCGAGCTGCATCCGACCTTCCAGCAGAAGGCGCTGCGCGAGGTGCATGACAAGCTCGGCATCAAGACGGAATCCTGGAGCCCGCTCGGCCAGGGCAAGTTGCTTAGCAATGCTGTGATCGGCAAGGTCGCCGCCAAGCACGGCCGCACACCGGCCCAGGTGATCATCCGCTGGCACATCGACAACGGCCTGATCGTCATCCCGAAATCGGTGACCCCGAGCCGCATCGAGGAAAACCTCAAGGTGTTTGATTTCAAGCTCGATGCCGAAGATCTGGCGGGGATCGCCAAGCTGGATTCGGCTGGCGGACGTATCGGACCGGACCCGGTGACGGCGACGTTCTGAGTGGATGGATTGGCGGAAATTCCGCCTGTGTCAAAGAGGCCCGGAGCTTACGTTCCGGGCCTCTTTGAGTTTGGAGATTATTACTTCGGAAGAGCCCCGATTTGTTGCATCAGCCCAAGAAGGTCGGGTTGGCCATATTCCTCCACGATCTGACCGTCGCTCAGATGGTAGATGTTGAGAGCCTGAACCGATATTTGCTTTCCGGTGGCGGGAACCCCGAAGAAGGTTCCTTTGTGCGTCCCGTGCATCATGAAGCGCACGGCGATCTTGTCCTGTTCAGTCACAGTTTCCTGAAGCGTCCACTGTATGTCCGGGAAACCGCCTCGCATCATATCGATGATTGCCATGTAACCGGACGGCCCCTTCATCGGCTCGGGACGGCCCGGCACGAAAAAGATCGCATTCGGAGATACAAGCTCTTCGGCCATCTTGGCATCGGCCGTATTTATGAAGTCGACGAACCGCTTCATGAAGTGGTTGTTCGTGTCTGTCATCGGGAACTCCTTTTGCGGGCTGATTGCTCAGTCTGCTGCACCGGTCTCAGACCTGAACCCAGGCGGGCGCCACGGAGGGGCCTTTGCCGAGGAAGAAGCCGAAGTGGATGTTCATCTCGCCGATGGGTTCGATGAAGCGGGCATTGGTCAGCTCTCCCGCATTGACCGGCTCGAAGCCGATGGCCTTGGCGATGTTCGATACGGTTTCCTTTGCCGGCTCGTCATTGCCGGCGACGAACACCTGCAGGGTCTTTCCGTTGCGTGCCTCGATCGGCAGAAGTGTCGCGAATATCGTGTTGAAAGCCTTCACCACGGTGGCCGTCGGCACCAGCGCCTGAATTTCCTCGGCCGCCGACGTCGAATGACCGACCAGCAATCCTCGGTAATCGGCCGTGATGGGGTTCGAGATGTCGACGAGCACCTTGCCCGTGAGGTCTCCCGCCGCCTTCAATGCCTCTCCTATCGCGCCATAGGGGAGAGCCAGAATGGCGACATCCGCCAGCTTGACGGCTGCTGCAATGCCGCCTCCTTCGACATTGGCGCCCAGTTCGGCGGCCAGTTCGGCGGCCTTTGCTGGATCGCGGTGACCGATGACCAGTTCACAACCTGCTCCGGCCAGCGCGTGAGCAAGGCCTGCTCCCATGTTACCAGTGCCGATAATTGCGATTTTCATGTCCGTCGCTCCTTTGTGATTGCTGACGGAATGAATAGGATTATTCTCATATCGGGATAAATAGTCGATTTTACGCAGCACTTGAAATGGATTGTTTCTAATGGACCGGTTCTCCAGCATGAGCATCTTCGTCAAAGCCGTGGAGCTGGGGTCGTTCAGTGCTGCTGCCGACGCCTTGAACATGTCGCCGCAGCTTGTCGGTAAACATGTGCAATTCCTGGAGCATCATCTGGGTGTCCGGCTTCTGAACCGAACCACCCGCCGGCAGCACCTGACCGAGGTCGGCAGCCTGTTCTACGAGCGTTCGCGCAACATACTGGCGGAAGTCGAATCCGCGGAAGCTTTGGCGGCGGAAACGCGCGCGGTTCCTCGGGGCAGGTTGAGGGTCAGTGCCCCCGTGACCTTCGGAATCAACGCCCTTGCGCCCAAATTGCCCGAATATTTGAAGGCATATCCGGAGGTCTCGATTGACCTGTCACTGTCGAACCGATTGGTTGACCTGATAGACGAGGGATATGATGCGATCTTCCGCGTCGGGGAGTTGTCGGACAGCGGATTGATCGCCCGGCGCCTGGATCCCTACCGCCTCATTATTTGTGCGGCCCCGCGTTATCTTGAGTCTCGTGGAACGCCCCGTACACCAGGCGATCTCGTAGATCACGAGTGCCTGATCTTTTCGCATACGCGTTTGAGAACGCATTGGGCCTTCGAAGGACCGGACGGATATGTCGATGTTCCCATATCGGGGCGGTTGACGGTCGACAGCGGCGAAGCCTTGCTTCAGGCGGCGGTGGCAGGGCTTGGGATCATTTTCCAGCCCCTCGAACTGATCCGCGCGAGCATCGAATCGGGGCAACTGGTGCCTATCCTGCCGGAGTACAAGATACCGACACGCCCGTTGCATGTTCTCTACGCCCCTGATCGCCGCATCACCCCGAAATTGCGCAGTTTCCTTGACTACGTGGTCGCGGAATTCGGCAAGGAGGCATCAGCTTAGTTAGGGCGTTGCTCGCATCCTCGAGTGGCCTTGGCTCAAGCTATTCATTCGAAGCTACAGCCGTAGTCTTTTCTTCCGGCGCGAACATTTCGAAGCCGGCTAAATATTTTCCGAGCAAGGCGTCGAGCGTCGTCTTCTCCTCTTCCGTGAGGCTCGATACGAGCCGAGCCTGTGTCTCGACATGGGCGGTTACGGCCGCGTCGATCAGCGCAAAGCCATTTTCGGTCAACGACACCAGAAAGCTTCGGCCGTCATCGGGATTGGGGCTGCGGGTGACGAGGCCTGTCTTTTCCAGTTGATCGATGCGATTGGTCATCGTGCCGGAGGTCACCATCATGGTGGCCATCAGGTCGTTGGGGGAGAGGGTGTAAGGCGCGCCCGAGCGGCGCAGGGTGGCCAGGACATCGAAAGCCGGACCGTTCAGATCGAATTGCGCAAAGGTCTTGCCCATCTCGCGGCTAAGGTGATGGGCGAGGTTTCCGATGCGGCCGATCAGCCCCATCGGAGCGACGTCGAGGTCGGGCCGTTCCCGGTGCCATTGAGCGAGAATTTTGTCGATACGATCCATGCGCAGACATCGCCATGGAATTATCTTGACGTCAAGGTATTTTGAACTATCTTGAAGTCAAGATAAATTTGAGGCTCGTGCCATGACCCGCAATTCCGACCTGTTGCTGACCGCGATCGCGCCGGCGATCTGGGGTAGCACCTATCTGGTGACGACCGAACTCTTGCCGGCCGGCTATCCGCTAACGGTCGCCATGCTGCGCGCCTTGCCGGCGGGGCTGCTGCTGCTCGCCATCGTGCGGCGCCTGCCGGATGGGATCTGGTGGCCGCGGTCGCTCGTTCTTGGTGCGCTGAACTTCTCGATTTTCTGGTGGATGCTATTCATCTCGGCCTATCGGTTGCCGGGCGGGGTGGCGGCCACCGTCGGCGCGATCCAGCCGCTGATCGTCATCGTGCTGGCGCGGCTATTGCTCGGTTCGCCGATCCGTGGCCTTTCGGTTATAGCGGCGATTGCCGGGATAGCCGGTGTCGCGCTTCTTATTCTTACACCGCAGGCAACGCTCGATCCGATCGGCATTGCGGCGGGCATTGGCGGCGCTTTTTCCATGGCGGCGGGCACGGTGCTCAGCCGCCGCTGGCGGCCACCCGTCTCGCCGCTCACCTTCACCGCATGGCAATTGACGGCCGGGGGCTTGCTGTTGCTGCCTTTCGCCCTGATGCTGGAGCCGCCGCTTCCGCATCTGACGGGCGCCAATATTCTGGGCTTTGCCTATCTCGGCCTGATCGGCGCCGCGCTCACCTATATTCTCTGGTTTCGCGGTCTATCGCGGCTGGAGCCGTCCGTGGTCTCGCCGCTCGGGTTTCTGAGCCCGACGACTGCCGTTATCCTCGGCTGGTGGGTGCTGGGCCAGCAGCTCAGCCCGATGCAGATATTCGGCATTGTCGTCGTGCTTGGCAGCGTCTGGCTCAGCCAGCGGGCGCAATTGGCTCCATCTGTTGAAAGATCGGTGGTCACCGAGCCTTCCACACTTACGTCGAAGCGATAAGGTCTGTTCAAGCCCAACAAAAAAGGCGGCCCGGAGGCCGCCTTTTGCAGTCGATCAGTTAATACCGATCAATTCCATTCGCGGATATCGACGAAGTGGCCGGCGATTGCCGCGGCCGCTGCCATGGCGGGCGAGACCAGATGGGTGCGGCCCTTGAAGCCCTGGCGGCCTTCAAAGTTGCGGTTCGAGGTCGAGGCGCAGCGTTCGCCCGGCTTCAGGCGGTCGTCATTCATGGCCAGGCACATGGAACAGCCAGGCTCGCGCCAGTCGAAGCCGGCGGCCTTGAAGATCTTGTCGAGGCCTTCGGCTTCCGCCTGTTCCTTGACCAGACCGGAGCCCGGAACGATCATCGCGTCGACGGTGGATGCCACGGTCTTGCCTTCGACGACCTTGGCAACGGCGCGCAGGTCTTCGATGCGGCCGTTGGTGCAGGAGCCGATGAAGACGCGGTCGATGTTGATCTCGGTCATCGGCGTGCCCGGCTTCAGGCCCATATAGTCCAGCGCGCGCCACTTGGAGGTGCGCTTGTTCTCGTCCTGGATCTCGTCCGGGTTCGGAACGATGCCCTGAACGGAGACGACGTCTTCGGGCGAGGAACCCCAGGAGACGATCGGCGGCAGGGCGGCGGCGTCGAGCACGACGACGCGGTCGTAATGTGCGCCTTCATCTGTCTGCAGCGTCTTCCAGTAGGCGATCGCCTGCTCCAGGGCTTCGCCCGTCGGCGAGCGCGGCTTGCCCTTGATGTATTCGAAGGTGGTCTCGTCAGGGGCGATGAGGCCGGCGCGGGCACCGCCTTCGATCGACATGTTGCAGATCGTCATGCGGCCTTCCATCGACAGTGCGCGGATGGCTTCGCCCGCATATTCGATGACGTAGCCGGTGCCGCCGGCAGTGCCGATTTCGCCGATGATGGCAAGGATGATGTCCTTGGCGGTGACGCCGGCCGGCAGCTGGCCGTCAACGCGCACGAGCATGTTCTTCGCCTTCTTCTGGATCAGCGTCTGGGTCGCCAGAACGTGTTCCACTTCAGACGTGCCGATGCCGTGCGCCAGCGAGCCGAAGGCGCCGTGGGTCGAGGTGTGGCTGTCGCCGCAGACGATGGTCATGCCGGGCAGGGTGAAGCCCTGTTCCGGGCCGATAATGTGGACGATGCCCTGGCGCTTGTCGCTTGCCGAATAATATTCGACGCCGAATTCGGCGGCGTTGGTGGCGAGCGCCTCGACCTGGATGCGGCTTTCCTCGTTCTTGATGCCGAGATGGCGATCGGGTGAGGTCGGAACGTTGTGGTCGACGACAGCAAGCGTCTTTTCCGGGGCGCGGACCTTGCGGCCGGTCATGCGCAGGCCTTCGAATGCCTGCGGCGACGTCACTTCATGGACGAGGTGACGGTCGATGTAGAGAAGACAGGTGCCGTCGTCCTGGCTGTCGACGAGATGGTCATCCCAGATTTTATCGTAAAGGGTACGTGGAGCGCTCATGGCTACAGATCCATATTGGCATTGTCGAAATAGGGGGTGACGGATCAGGACCGCCGGCCTCGGGTGTGATCAGCGAAGTCGGCTGTTGAGCGCGCCCGAAATCATCGCAAAGAATCGTGCCGGCAGGCGCTTGTGGTCCTGCAGCACAAAAATCGTGACGAATTGTCCGTCTTTGCTCATGATCCTAGTCATGGCGTTGCTCATATCAATTTTCCGAAGTCTCGGCAATGCTGACGTTTGGCCGCAAAGGATTGCGATGATACCCCGCGTCAGCGCATATGCCGCTCCCGCATCCGCTTTTCGAACTTTCGCAGCACCAGCGACAGCCCAATCGTCAGGATCAGGTAGATATAGGCGAGGATCGAGTAGCTTTCAAAGTAGCGGAAGGAGCCGGACGAATAGATCTTGGCAAGCTGGGTGATATCGGCGACGCCGAGCACCGAGACCAGCGAGCTGTCCTTCACCATCGCGATGAAATCGTTGGAGAGCGGCGGGAAGATGACGCGAAACGCCTGCGGCGCGATGACATGGCGGAAACGCCGGTAGCGCGACAGGCCGAGCGCCTTCGCCGCTTCGATTTGGCCCGGATCGACTGCCTGGATACCGGCGCGAAAAACCTCGGCGATGAAGGCGGCATAGGCGATCATCAAGGCCACGATCGCCCGCCACATCAGCGGCACGTCGCGCACCAGCAGAGGCTCAGTCCAGCCGGCGGAGGCGAGCGGCGATGTGGCGGTATTGTAGAGCGCGACGAAAGCCGGCGCGCCGACGAAGGCGATGTAGGACAGCAGGACCAGGATCGGGATGCCGCGTATGACTTCGACATAGAAGCGGGCGATCTGGCGCAGGATCAGGCTGTCGGAGAGGCCCAGCAGCGCAATGCCGAGGCCGAGCGCCATCGCCAGCGCGAAGGCGACGAGCGTGACGAAGATGGTGGTGCCGATGCCCTGGACGATGGTCTTGAAGACTTGGGCGTAAAGATCGCTGGTGACGATGGCGATTGCGGTGGCAATACCGATGAGAACAAGGACGACCAGCCACCAGGGAAAGTCGTCCTTGCTATAGTGTCCGCTCGGGCCTGCTTGCAGCGCCATTAAAGCGGGCTTCCGGTTTCAAACCGCATCTGGCTTACTGGCCCATCTTGTAGTCGAGGAACCATTTCTTGTTCAGCGCCTCGAAAGTGCCGTCGGCCTTCAGGCTGGCGATCGCGGCATTGATCGGGGCAACGAGATCGGAGCCCTTCGGGAAGATGAAGCCGAAGTCCTCGGTGCCGAGCGGGCCGCCGATCATCTTCAGGCCGCCGTTGGAAGCATCGACATAGCCCTTGCCGGCGGTGCCGTCGGTCAGAACAGTGTCGACGTCGCCGGTCTTCAACGCCTGCACGGTGGCGCCAAAGGTCTCGAACAGCTTGATGCGCGGGTTCTGCTCGTTGCCGTCGAGTACTTCGTAGACGGCGGTGTAGAAGGGGGTCGTGCCCGGCTGCGCGCCGACCAGCCCGTCCTTGAAGGCGGAGAAGCTCTTGGCGTCGGTAAAGCGCTTCTCGTCGCTGCGCACCAGCATGAACTGCTGCGAGCGCATATAGGGGTCGGAGAAGTCGACCTTCTGCTTCCGGTCTTCCTTGATGGTGATGCCGGTCATGCCGATGTTGTACTGGCCCTGGGAGACGGCCTGGATCATCGCGTCCCAGCTGGTGTTCTGGTACTCGACCTTGAAGTTCAGTCGCTTGGCGATCTCGTTCATCGCGTCATATTCCCAGCCGATCGCCTTGCCGGACTTGGGGTCGACGAACTGCAGCGGCGGATAGGCATTCTCGGTGACGACGACGACGGTCTTGCCGTTGAGGTTCGGCAGGTCGGCGGCGAAAGAGGCGAAAGGTGCAAGCACCAGGGCCGTGAGACCCAGAAGAAAAGAACGACGGAATGCCATGGAAATTCCCCTTATAGTGTGTTGGAAAATTGTCATATTTTTAAAGCCGATGGCAAGGCTATTGCCATGGTCGTCACGATAAAAACAGAAAAGCAGCTCCAAAGCCGTCGGCTTATGGAGAATTTTTCTTCGCGCCCAGCCGCCCTTGGTCGCCCCCAACAAAAAAAGGCGACCCGAAGGCCGCCTTGATTTCCACAATCCGAAAGGATCGAGACTTATTCTGCTGCCGGTTCAGCGGCTGCGGCTGCTTCTGCAGCAGCTGCTGCTTCGGCTGCGGCCTTTGCTTCGGCGGCTTCAGCTGCTGCCTTTTCGGCTGCGAGAGCCTGGGCTGCAGCAACCTTTTCGGCTTCGATGCGAGCCTTTTCAGCGAGAAGCGCCTGGCGCTCGGCGTCGTTGAGCTTGCGGGCGCGCGTGCCGGTGTTTTCAACGATACGGGCAGCCTTGCCGCGCAGGTCGCGCAGGTAATAGAGCTTGGCGCGACGGACCTTACCGCGGCGAACGATTTCGACGCTTTCGATCATCGGCGAGTAAACCGGGAATACGCGCTCGACGCCTTCGCCGTAGGAGATCTTGCGAACGGTGAAATTTTCCTGCAGACCGCCGCCGGAGCGAGCGATGCAGACGCCTTCATAGGCCTGCACGCGGGTACGGGTGCCTTCCGTGACCTTCACGTTGACGCGAAGGGTGTCGCCAGCGGAAAAGTCGGGGAGCGTGCGCTTGGCTTCGATCTTGGCAGCCTGTTCGGCTTCCAACTGCTGAATGATGTTCATGTTATCAACCTCGTTGTTGCTTCAACAGCCAGAGCGCCCTGAGTGCTCTATCCTTGGTTGGATCCTTAAGATCTCGCCTTGGATATATGCCTATAAAGGCAGGGGCGAATGCGTCTGCTTTTCTTTGGTGGTTGATGGGAAATTTCCCATGCCGGGCGCGCACATACCCTATTGCTGCGCCTTTGTCACCCCTTGGCGGGGAATTTCGTGCGCGGAAGGCGGCTTTTCCGGGTTTTCGCTATGCGCGCGGCGCCCCGGGCGACTTAAATGCCAAGAGGTGGCTGTCTATGTCGAATTTGGTGTCGGTGTCAAAAGACCTCAAACGACGATCCATTCCAGCAATGCATTCTGCGCATGCAGGAGAAAAGCCTTTGCCGCCCTGCTCTGGCAGGCCGGATGGGTCATCGCGTCCGTGGTGACTTCCTGCCCCCTGGCGACGGGCGGGCAGGGGAGGAAGATCGTGTCGGGGCGGCACCGGTCGAGTGTGGCGGCCGATATCCGGTAGTCGCGTAGCTGGGCTTGTGCGGTATCATCCAACCAACAGTCCGTAATGATGACGTCGGCGTCCAGCAACTCCTTCATATCGATGCTGGTGCTGAAATTCGCGTTCGAAAGATCCCGGTCGCGGACGTGCCATTTTTCCGGATAGACCTGCGTGACCTTGATCGGCAAGGCGAGCGAAGCCTCGACCCATGACCGTAGGATATTGGCATCGGGCGCGACGCCGACGACCTTGAGGCCACCGATACTGCCCCTTCGGCTTTTGACATAGGCGAGGTCGCCCAGCGTTTCGCAAGGGTGGTTCGATTTGGTCCGGGCATTGATGACAGGCGCGTCCGCGGTCGCCGCCAGTTCGCGCAGGGCGGTCAGCAGCTTTGTGCGGACAATCAGGACATCGAACCAATTGTCGAGATAGCCGGCGAGGTCGGCGGTTTCCTCACGCGCATTAAAGCTGATCGGCGCCTGCACACAGATGCCGCCCATCGCCTGGACGCCAAGGCTGAAAGCCGTGGTGTTCCGCCAGCCGCTGTCATCGGCGATCAGCGCGACATGCTTGCGCTCCAGGCTTTGCGGCATACGGCGATCCGCCCATGCGCCGGCCAGGACGTTGGCGCGGTCGAGAAGCGAAAGAATGATGTCCGATGGCAGATCGTGGAATTCGAGAAAGCTTTTTCCGGTTCTGCCAGGCATCTTCGCTCCGATACATGAGACATGTCCATGTCGTCATTAGCACCTGAAAAATGGCTGGCTCGCAAGAGCCTCCGTGTTCATTGATGGTTCACGCGTGTCTGATAGGCAGGCAATTTCCCAACATTGCGTAGAGATTGCCATGACACTCGCTGACCAGTTCGAAATCATCCGCTCGGGCAGGATGTACAATGATCTGACGCCGGAATTGATCAAGGCCCGCGAGGAAGCCGTTTTTCTGACCAATGATTACAATGCCAGTTTTGGAAAACCGTCGGCTGAAAGAGAAAGCATCCTGCGCAAGCTGTTGGGGGCGATCGGCAAGAGTGTTCATTTCGAGCCGACCTTCCGTTGCGAGTTTGGCCGTAACATCGTCATCGGCAACAATTTCTATGCCAATTTCGATTGCGTGATGCTGGACGGCGGCGGCATCGAGATTGGCGATGACGTCCTGTTCGGGCCTCGCGTGGGCATTTATACCTCCAACCATGCCATTGACGCTTCCGAACGCGCTGCCGGGGGCTGCTATGCAAAGCCGGTGAAGATCGGTAATCGGGTATGGATCGGCGCCGGCGTTCACATCAACCAGGGCGTAACCATAGGCGACGGCGCGGTCATCGGTTCGGGTAGCGTCGTGACGAAGGACATTCCCGCCGGTGTGATTGCCGCCGGTGTTCCTTGCAGGGTCATCAGGGACATCACCGAGAAGGACAAAACGGGCTTCGAATAACGCTCAGGCAGGTTCGACGAATCAGCGTGAGGCGGCCCGAGCCGCTTCCTCCGGCAACCACTGGGCAATTTGCTCCGGCGTAAGATTTGCTCCGCACAGTATTGTCGCAACCCTCGTCCCCTGCATGGTCGCGGCTGTCGCCAAAACACCGGCCAGCCCCGCAGCGCCTGCCGGTTCAACCAGCCGGTTCCACCTGGAATGCGCAAACCGCATGGCATCGATTATACAGGCATCGTCGACAAGCACGATGTCATCGATCGTCGTGGCCAGCCAATCGACGGCAACCGGAACCGGATCGCGTACGGCGATCCCATCCGCGATCGTTGTCGCCTTATCTGTCGGAACGGGGTAGCCTGCCTGCCATGAAAGCTGCATGCAGGGAGCCCCTTTCGCGGCGACTGCGATGACTTTGGTGGTGGGCGACGCCGTTTTGAACCAGCAGCCGATCCCTGCCGCCAGCGCACCATTTCCGAGGGGCACAAAAACCGCATCGATATTGCCGAATGCCTCGGTGAGTTCGGCCGCGATCGTTCCGGCGCCTTCCGCGATGCTGGCGCTTGCGCCATCCTCCACGAAGGTTGCCCCTCTTTCCGAGGCATATTCCCGGGCTCTTGCTTTCGCCGCGTCGAAGTCATCCCCAAACAGAATGACCTCCGCGCCGAGCCTGCGCATAGCCTCGATCTTCAGCGGATTGGCGGAGAGGCTGGCGAATACGGTCAGCTTGCGGCCCAGTTTTGCCGCGCCGTAGGCGAGCCCCTGGCCAAAGTTGCCTGCCGACGCTGTGACCAGAGGTCCACTCTCCGCGCTTGCGCACGCCAGATAATAACCGGTGCCCCTGCCTTTGAAGCAACGGATGGGATTATCCGTTTCGTCCTTGGCTGCAAGTGTCAGGCCGAGTGTCGCGTCGGTGAGCAATGCCGAGTTCAGGAAGATCGGATCGATCCGCCTTCTGGCATCGACGATATTCGAAGAGGATAGCTGAGATTGTCTTGTCATGGGGGCAATGATAGATCTCATCGATGCGGAAATTCATCGATATTTACGGTAATTGCGCTGTTCTTCCGCATGGATGGCTATGTTTTCGGGGGAAACACGCTTGGATGAGAAAGATCGAGAAATTCTGTTGATCCTGCAGGACAATGCTGACCAGCCCGCGAAAGCCATCGCGCAAGTCGTCAATCTTTCGCCTTCTGCAGTCGAGCGGCGTATCAGCAAGCTTAAACGCGAGGGCGTGATCGACCGGATCGTCGCTGTTGTCAGTCCTGCTGCCGTCCGTCGGAACCTCAGAATTTTGGTCGAGATCGAAATACAAAACGAGTATCGCCACAATCTCGAAGCTTTCCAACGTTGGCTTGTCCAGGCGCCGGAAGTCCAATCCTGTTGGTATGTCACCGGCGACACCGACTTCGTCTTGTCGGTAACGGTGCGGGATATTGAAGAATACAACGCCTTCATCGAGCGGATGATGACAGATCAGCGAGAGCTTGTGCGCAAGTACAAAAGCCTGATCGCGCTCAAAACGATCAAGCATGGGATGGCTCTTTCGGTGGATGAATAGGGCGTCGCCAGTCGTCGTCGCCTTTCGGTTCTAAGGGGACACTTGCTGTTACCCCGCCTCCTTTATGATAGGCATGCGTTGTTTCAGCATGCGAACGAGAAGGAGCCAGCCGCGATGAAGTGCCTGCGCATCTATGCCACTCCGGACGGCGAGTCGCATTTCGACGAAGTCGAATTGCCGACGACGAAGACGTCGGTGCACCCCGATGCCATCCAGTTCGATGTTACGGCCAGTTATCCGGCGTCCCGCGTCCGCCTCACCCACATCCCAGCAGGCATGCGCGAGGTTGCCTGGCATAAAGTCCCGGAGCCTGTGCTTACGGTCAGGCTGGATGGTTCGGTTGAATACGAGACGAGCGACGGAGAGGTGCGCCACGTTCAGGCGGGCAGCTTCGTGTTGGTGGAGGACACACACGGCAAGGGCCATCTGTCACGTCATTCCCCAGAGGCACAAACCGTCATCTGGATCTCACTGCCGAACGGTCTCGAATTGCCGCCAGCTTAGTCCGCCTAGGCGCGTCGTCAGCGCCGCGATTGAGAACGATCGCAATTGGCGCGAAGCGGGCGAACGCTGTCGTCGCCTTTCGGCCCATTGCAGGCAAACTGGATGCGTAACGCGTCAACACCCGAAAAGTCCCTCGACAGAAGCTTCTCGACCAACCGTTTTTCATTCTTGGTGAGCTGACACCATCTGCATGATGAGGGTGATCCGGTGAGCCCGGAAAGCGGGTCTTATTCTGCCGTGGCGTTCAAGCTGGGCCAATCCGTGAAGTGCCGCCCAAAAAGTTTCGGTAGCGGTATCCACATCCTTGGAGAACGGCGCGATCACTGTCGCCATGGCTCCGAAACCCTCACGGAGCTGGGGTGGCGTGTCGGATCTGGCGAAGCGCAGACCGGTCGGCAGGACAAACATCGCCTCGTACATCGCAGGCCGGGCGAAAGCGAAATCGAGATAGGCGGTCGCGACGCCTTCCACCAACTCCCTTGGCGTAGATGATGGCCGGATCGCTGCGCGGAGGATCGCCGCCAGCTCGCCGAAGCCTTCGAGCGCGACCGCTCCGACGATCTCATCGCGATTTTGGAAATGAGAATAGAGAACCGGCTGACTGAATTCTATCTCGTCGGCGAGACGCCGGATCGTGACGGAAGCCCAGCCCTCGCGTTCCGCGATTGTCCTTGCGGCGACAATGATCCGGCGTTCACGCTCCTCCCGTTCCCTGGCCTTGCGTTCGCTGATTCCCACCGTGTGCCTCTATCTTCATTCGCGCGATTTCTCTGAAGTTGAGACTATCAAATAAAGCGACGATTGACAATCTAGCGACGCTAGAATACATACCACCGATATGAAGTGGCGCCTGACACGGGTCATCACAGAAGAGAACATCAATGAATCTTCCAATTCAAATTTTCACGGGTGCAACGGTGCTCGATACCATCCTCGTTTGGCTAGCAGCCGGGGCGTTTCTGGTCGGCGCTATCGTCAACGCGAGTGGACACCCGAAAATCCGCGCAGGTTTTGTGCGACTTGGTTTCCCATTCTGGTGGTGCTGGGTAACATCAGCCCTCGAACTCGCTACCGCGACGCTGTTGGTCACAGCCGGCACCCGATACATTGGGGTCGCTTTGGGCACCTGCATCATGCTGGCCGCGATCGCCGCTGTCCTGCGTATCCGGAATTACCGCGAACTCCCGCCGACTCTCGTGTTCCTGTTGCTGCTGATACTGGCCAGTCTCAGCGGGCACGCCTGAGCATCTCGCGGGAAACAGAGCCATCCGTCTGGAGAATCCGCGCTTAACCAAGCGGATAAAGGTCTCCATCGCCCAGGCATCGGGCGTCATCCAAACTCCAATCATCAACCTATCCGGAAGTCACCGGACGGAGCGAACTCGTCTCCAGACAGCGCAAAGCAATGGCCCAAAGGAGGCCAAAATCCCCATGTCAAATACAGTCATCGTCTATCATTCCGGCTACGGCCACACGCAGCGGATGGCGGAAGCCATCGCGGACGGCGCGGGCGGAGCGCTTTACGCCATCGACTCCGACGGCAACCTTTCAGATGACGGATGGACCGCGTTGGACGCCGCTGACGCCATCATCTTCGGATCGCCAACCTACATGGGCGGCCCGAGCTGGCAGTTTAAGAAGTTCGCGGATACCTCCTCGAAGGCCTGGTTTACCAACAAATGGCAGGACAAAGTCTTCGGGGGCTTCACCAACAGCGCCAGTTTGAATGGCGACAAACTTAACACCCTCGAATACTTCGTTCTTCTGGCTGGACAGCACGGAGGCCTGTGGGTCAGTTTGGGGATAAAGCCAGCGAACGTGAAGGCGTCGAAGCGGGACGACGCAAACAGGATGGGTTCGTACATCGCGCCAATGACGCAGAGCGATGCAGACGCAGCCCCAAGCGAGATGTCTGCCGGCGACCTCGAAACCGCCCGTCTGTACGGCGCACGCGTGGCAGGGGTTGCACAGCGGTTCGCATCGGCTCAGGTCGCCTGATGCAATGCCCTAACTCCCAACACTTGAAAGACCGATGAACCTGGCGAGCAGAGCACTCGTCTTCAGAATGACTGACCGACCCACGACATAGCGGCGTGATCGTGTCAGCAAACGCAATAACCAAAACGAAGGTCATTCGCTCTGCTCGCCCAGCACGGCGGTATCAAACGGCATCGTATCGGCACACTCAGTTTATCGCTGCTACTTCGCTGGCTGCTTCTCCAACAGGTCCGGCCGGCGCTCTTTCGTCAGCTTTTCGGCTTCCTGTCTTTGCCATTTGGCGATGGCGCCGTGGTCACCGGAGGTTCCGGCATGGATGTCGCCCGTCTATCCGGTAGAACCGCTTAGTCCGCTCGAACTTCGGCAAGCCGCTTGACTGCGTACTCGTCCTGCCAGCAAACGGCGGCTTCCCATGCGGCCGACGCTTGCGCGGCAGTATCATGCGCGCCTTCGTCGAGATCGGCAGCGTTGTCGGGCAGTACCAGGTCAAGGTCAGGGGCGTCGACGTGTGATTCATCCCAGTCGATTAACGCGACATGATCTGCAGTCATGCGGATGTTGCCAGGGTTGTTGGGGTTGCCGTGGACAACGCATGTCTGACGCCCGATTAGCCGCGCCCACGCCGCTCGACATCGAGTAACGCCTTCAGGCGGCATCGCCGCAAGATTGACCCTCGTTCCGGTTTCGGCATGCAGGAGGTCGGTCGACGATTTCCAACCGGGGCGCTGCGGCCAGCCCCGCGTCAACCGATGCAGCTCGCGGAGCGTGTCGGCCACGCGACGCCAGTCAGACTCAGTCTCGGGCGGCCCGCCCTCGATGTATTTCATCACCACCAGACCGTCCACGAACAGCCGGCCGTCAATCGTCGGGATTGGCACTGGAACGATCATACCTTCGCGGTCGAGGTGTTGGAGTAGCTCGGTTTCCCATGCGAGATCAGTGTCGATCCTGGAGCCGAGGCGACCGACCGCGATCTGCCCGCGGACGCGAACGCTCCACACATCATTGGCAACTCCACCAGTGAGCGGTTCGATGCGAACCGCGTCTTCGCCCCATTGCCCGAGTGCTTCCCATCCCATTGGCGATACCTCAGCGGCCTTGATTCAATTAACAGACGAAATAGAGAAAGCTCACGACGCCACAATGTCCGCTTGACCCAAAGCAGCCCCATGCTGCCGCCTAGCACGGCGGCATCAAATGGCATCACATCAGCAGCCCAGTCTATCGCTGCTATGTCTTGGGCTGCGTCTCCAGCAGATCCGGCCGGCGCTCTTTCGTCAGCTTTTCGGCTTCCTGCCTTTGCCATTTAGCGATGGCGCCGTGGTTGCCGGAGATCAGGACTGCGGGGATTTCGCGCTCTTCCCAGACCTGGGGACGCGTATAGTGTGGGTGCTCCAGCAGGCCGCCCTCGAAGCTTTCGTGCAGGCCTGAGAGATCGTTGCCCATGACGCCAGGCAGGATGCGGACGATGGCGTCGAGCAGGATCAGCGCCGCCGGCTCGCCGCCGGAGAGGATGTAATCGCCGATCGAGACTTCTTCGAGATCGCGTCCCTCGATCACCCGCTGGTCGACGCCCTCGAAGCGGCCGCAGACGATGATGACGCCGTCGCCGGAGGCGAGTTCGCGCACGCGCTTCTGCGTCAGCGGCTTTCCACGCGGGCTCATCAGCAAGCGCGGGCGATTGTCGTTCTCGGAGGCATGGTCGATGGCGCGGGCAAGCACATCCGGCTTCAGCACCATGCCGGCGCCGCCGCCGGCCGGCGTGTCATCGACGGTGCGGTGCTTGTCGGTGGCGAAATCGCGGATCTGCACGGTGTCCAGCGCCCATTGCCCGCGCTCCATCGCCTTGCCGGCAAGCGACGCGCCGAGATGGCCGGGAAACATCTCGGGGTAGAGCGTGAGGATGGTCGCCCGAAAACTCATGAGCAGATCACTCCTTCGTCTTGCCGGGCGGCTTCGGCGGCTTGCCGGTGAGATCGTCGGGGCTGTCGATCAGGCCGGCCGCCATTGGATCGATCAGGATCTTGCCGCCTTCGAGGTCGATTTCCAGCACGGCTGCCTCGGAGAACGGGATCAGCACCGGGCGCTTGCCCGGCCCTTTCAGCTCCAGCAGATCGCCTGCGCCGAAATCATAGACGCCGCTGACCGTGCCATAGGCGGTGCCCTTGTCATCGACCGCTTCCAGGCCCTCGAGGTCGGTATAGAAGAACTCGTCGTCCTCCAGCTCGTCATCGGGCAGGTTGTCGCGTTCGATATAGAGTTCCAGCCCGTTCAGAGCCTCGGCGGCATCGCGGTTGTTGACGCCGCGAAAGCGCACGATCACCACGTTCTTGGCCTCGCGGATTTCCAGCACTTCGAAGATGCGGCCGTCCATGCTGTGCAGATGGCCGTAATCGCCGAGCGCAGTCGGGTCCGAGGTAAAGGCGCGGGCGCGCACTTCGCCCCGCAGGCCCTGCGCGGCGCCGATGGTTGCCATCAATACCGGGTTTTCAAGTTTCGTCATGGTCTCGTTGCCGACTGCCGGAGGATCGATTGCGTTCTCTCATAAGATGAAGCGCACGAATAGGAAACAAAAAACGGGTGGCATGTCGCCATGCCACCCGTTTCAGATCGTCGTTACGGCTGATTATTCAGCAGTAGCAGCGGCGGCGTCAGCAGCCTTCTGTGCCTTTTCAGCAGCGCGTTCCTGAGCGCGCTTGCCCGGCTTTGCCTTTTCCGGGTTGCTCTTGACTTCGCGCTTGGCAACGCCGGCTTCGTCGAGGAAGCGCAGAACGCGGTCGGTCGGCTGAGCGCCGTTGTCGAGCCAATGCTTGATGCGGTCGGCGTCGAGTTCAACGCGCTTGGCATCGTCCTTGGCAAGCATCGGGTTCCAGGAACCGACCTTTTCCAGGAAGCGGCCATCGCGCGGCGAACGGGCGTCGGCGATAACAACGTGGTAGTACGGGCGCTTCTTGGAACCACCGCGGGCGAGACGAATTTTCAGTGCCATGTTTCTTACTCCTTAGGCTTTTTGTAACCGCTTTCTGGGGCGGTGTGTTTATTTGACGTTGCTGTTTTTGTGTGTCGCATGATCTCTTCCGAAAACCGCTTCACACTTTTCAGGATCATGCTTTGAGATCAGCAGCGATCTGTTCGTGATGCCGGATGACTTCCTTGATGACGAAGTTCAGGAACTTCTCGGCGAAATCCGGGTCCAGATTGGCGTCCCTTGCCAGAAGGCGCAGGCGTTCGATCTGGAATTCCTCGCGCGCCGGGTCAGCCGGCGGCAGATTGTATTTGGCCTTCAGCACGCCGACCTCTTTGGTACAGCGGAAGCGTTCGGCCAGCATATGCACCAAGGCTGCATCGATATTATCGATCGACTGGCGGTAGTTGCCCAATTGGGCCTTGACGTCTGGATCAATCATGGGGGTCAACGATCCTTCTCACTTCTTCTTCGGCAAACCGGGCAATCCCGGGAAACCACCGCCGAGGCCCGGCAGCTTGGCGCCGCCTAGGCCTGGCAATCCGCCGTCACCGAGGCCCGGCATGCCGCCGGGACGGCCGAGGCCGGCGGCTTCGGCCTGCTTCTGCAGGGCTTCGAGCTGCTTGGGATCGATGCTCGACAGATCGGGCATGCCACCCATACCGCCGCCAAGACCCATCTTGCCGGCAAGGCCGCCCATCATCTGCTTCATCATGCCGCCTTTGCCCTTGCCGCCCATCATCTTCATCATGTCCGCCATCTGGCGGTGCATCTTCAGAAGCTTGTTGATGTCGGAGGCGTCGGTGCCGGAGCCGGCGGCGATGCGCTTCTTGCGGGAATGCTTGAGCAGATCGGGATTGGCACGCTCTGCCTTGGTCATCGAGGAGATGATGGCGATCTGCCGCTTGAACAGGCGATCGTCGAGGCCGGCTGCGGCCATCTTGTCCTTCATGCCGGACATGCCGGGCATCATCCCCATGATGCCGCCCATGCCGCCCATCTTCTGCATCTGGCCGAGCTGATCGGCCAGATCGTTCAGGTCGAACTTGCCCTTGGCCATCTTGGCGGCCATGGCGGCCGCCTTTTCGGCGTCGATGTTCTCGGCGGCCTTTTCGACCAGCGAAACGATATCGCCCATGCCGAGGATACGGTCGGCGATACGGCGGGGATGGAATTCTTCCAGCTCGCCCATCTTTTCGCCGACGCCGATCAGCTTGATCGGCTTGCCGGTGACGGCGCGCATCGAAAGAGCGGCACCGCCGCGGCCATCGCCGTCCATGCGGGTCAGAACGAGACCGGTAATGCCGACGCGGTCGTCGAAGTTGCGGGCGAGGTTGACGGCGTCCTGACCGGTCAGGCTATCCGCGACCAGCAGGATTTCGTGCGGATTGGACTTCTTCTTGATGTCCGCCATCTCGACCATGAGCGGCTCGTCGATATGCGTACGGCCGGCGGTGTCGAGGATGACGACGTCATGGCCGCCAAGCTTGGCCGCCTGCACGGCGCGAGCGGCGATGTCGGTCGGCGACTGGCCGGCGATGACGGGCAGCGTGTCGATACCGGCCTGGACGCCGAGCTGGCGCAGCTGCTCCTGCGCTGCCGGACGGCGCGTGTCGAGCGAGGCCATCAGGACCTTCTTGCGGTCGCGGCTGGTCAGGCGATGGGCGATCTTGGCAGAGGTGGTGGTCTTACCGGAGCCCTGCAGGCCGACCATCATGACGACGACCGGGGCCGGCGCGTTGAGGTCGATGCCGACACCCTCGCCGCCGAGCATCTCGATCAGCTCGTCATGGACGATCTTGACGACCATCTGGCCAGGCTTGATCGACTTCAGGATCTCGGCGCCGACGGCCTTTTCACGGACGCGGTCGGTAAAGGAGCGAACGACATCCAGCGCCACGTCGGCTTCCAACAGCGCGCGGCGAACCTCGCGCAGCGCTGCGGAAACATCGGCTTCCGAGAGCGCACCGCGGCCTGTCAGTCCATTCAGAATGGAGCCAAGACGGTCCTGGAGGTTTTCAAACATCGTTTCTTCCTTATCGATCGCTCGGGGCTTTTGATTTGCGCCTATGCCTTATCTTTCTCGGCTCCGCCTCGAAAGGGACATGCGCGGGTCATCGCCCGAAAACGTCGTGCTTTTCCATGACGAAAACAAGACGCAAAGCCAAAAAGCACCCGAGGGCGCAACGCGCTGTCGGGTGTTGACCTCCGGGATCTCTTTATACCTTGTAGGGTCCCGGTCGGTGGCTCGGAGGCTTGTGCTCGTCGCAGATGAGCGCGGATAAACAGGAAACGGCCGGCAAAGTCAAGCCAAAGGGCAAAAATGCCACAGCCTGCCAATGTGACCAGTCGGAGCCGTGAATGGGATTTCGCTGATAGCACAGTCCGCTATTGTTGTGCCCATCCGCCGCGACAATGTGATTCCCCGAGACAGACGCGAATGAACGATGCAGCCCTCACCAATCTCCTAACTGCCTGCCGCATCTATGCAGGCGGTCGTGTCGATGCGCGTTTCAACGAGGCAGCGCAGGCGTTTTATGCGAGTGCCAAGGCGCAGCCGAAGATCGTGTCGCGGGCGGCGCGCGAACTGCGCAGCCTGCCGCCTCCGGGCGCCGCGATCCTTGCCAATATGCTGGGCACCATTGCCGAGACGGGCGGTTCGCCGGAGCGCAGCGGTGCGGCGGTGTGGGAGCTTTATCTTGCCTGGCTGCCGCAGGTCCATCGCGGTTTTTCGAGCCGCAAGCCGCTCAGCCCCCGGCAGCAGCAATTGCTGGAGGCCTTTCAGCTCGTCGGCCGGTCGGTTGTCTCGCATCTTGCGATGATGCCTGAGGAGAGAAGGTTGGCGGGGGAAAATGCGGGCCTCATGCGGCAGCTTCAGGATCTGCAGGATCATACGCCTGGTGCTGCCTGGGTGCGGCAGATGTTTCTCTGCCACAGCGATGAGTTGATCGTTCTGCACCAGCCAAGCGGCCGGGGTTTCCGGCTGCGCTATGAGAACATCGCCAATTGCTGCCATCTCTTCACGCTGATCCAGGCGGCCTTCGGCGAAATCCTGCCGGGCGGGCGCGAGCCCAACAGGTTCATCGTCGACATGGCGCGGTGCGTGACGCTGGTGGAGGACGGGACCGATGAGGCCTGGTGGCATTATGGCGCTCCGGTAAGTCAGACCTCCATCGCCGGCGAGGCTTCCGTCGACAGCATTCCGTACATCGACGGCACGCAGGTCATCCTTCTCTCGCCCGCTGCTGCCGGTGCGCCGCTTTGGGATACGAGCTTCTTTACGCCGCAGCTCTTCGCGATGCCGGCGAATGTCATGATCGAACGCGAATTGACGGCGGCGGAGAGCGGCGAATGGTTGGCAAAGGCCGGTGTGCCGGCGGGACAAGGAGCCGGCACACAATGACAGACGAATCCGGCTCCGGCAAAAAGCAGAACCCTTACTATCAAGGTCCTGTTTCCGACCATTTCGACGGACTGCGGTTTTTTAATCCCGAAGGCGTCGAGCCGGGCGGCCTGCTCGATCTGCTGAGATGGCAGTTCGGCGGCGGTCGGGTACGCTGGCCCAATCCGGTCGTCAGCGCCTTTCCATCGGCAAAGCCCGACAGGCATGTCTTCGGTGACACATTGCGGGTGACCATGGTCGGCCACGCCTCGATGCTGATCCAGGTGGCGGGGCTGAATATTCTGACCGATCCGGTCTGGTCGGAGCGGGCGAGCCCTTTCACCTTCATCGGGCCGAAACGGGTCGTTCCGCCCGGCATCCGTTTCGAGGATCTGCCGCCGATCGATCTCGTGTTGGTCTCACACAATCACTACGACCATCTCGATCTGGCGACGCTGAAGCGGCTGCACGAGGCGCATGCGCCTAACATCGTCACGCCGCTCGGCAACGACACGATCATCAAACGCGGCGTTCCCGGCGCGAAGATTTCCACCATGGACTGGGGCGACCATCTCGCCATCAACGCCAAGGTGACCATCGATGCCGAACCCTGCCATCACTGGTCGGCGCGGCGTGCCGGCGACCGCCGCATGGCGCTCTGGGCCGCCTTCGTCATCACCACGCCGGTGGGCAAGATCTACCATGTCGGCGACACCGGCTTTCATGGCGGCATCAATTACGAGGCGGTTCGGGAAAAGCACGGCGGCTTCCGCCTCGCCATCCTGCCCTTCGGTGCCTATGAGCCGCGCTGGTTCATGCGCGGCCAGCACCAGAATCCGGCGGAGGCAGTTCGCGGCATGACGCTCTGCAACGCGGCTCACGTTGCCGGCCATCATTTCGCGACCTTCCAACTGACCGACGAGGCCATGGATGCGCCGGTGCGGGCGCTGGATGCGGCACTTAAAGAACAAGGCGTGGAGCCGGATCGGTTTCGGCCGTTGAGGGCTGGCGAAGTGTACGACGTCCCGGTTGTCTGAGGGACAACGCACGGACAAATCGGATCGCGACGATCGTCAACGCGATCCGATTGCAAGAGTCCTTGCTCGCCCCTCATGCACTATTCGTTGATATCAGGCTCCACGAGCTTTGCGAGGTTCCGCAATGACTCCTGCCAGCCGAGATAGCAGGCCTCGGGCGGGATGACATCCGGCACGCCCGCCTGCGTAATGTTGACCTCGGTCCCGACCAGGACCTTTTTCAATGTCACGGTCACTTCCATTTCGCCGGGCAGGTTGGGGTCGTCGAATTTGTCCGTGTAGATCACCCGTTCGCCGGGAACGAGCTCACGAAATTCACCGCCGAAGGCATGGCTTTTGCCCGTGGTGAAATTGCGGAAGGACATTTTGAACGTACCGCCGACTGTCGGCTCCATGTGATGCACGGTGCAGGCAAATCCGTTCGGCGGAAGCCATTTGGCGAGCGCGTCCGCCTCGATGAATGCGCGATAGACCTTTTCCGGGCTGGTTGCCAGGACGCGGTGCAGTCGTATGGTATTCGGCATGGTTATCATCCTTCTGAATGGACGGAGTGGACGAGCCTAGGACGTGCGACGTTTGCATGATCAGACATTGGATCGAATTTTTATTGAAATAAACTGCGTTGGGCATCACTCGGCGGGATTGTGATCAAGATCAGGTAGAGACCGGCTTCAACCGTCACCAAAGCGACGTGAAGCCAAAGGATGCCTCCAAGGCCAGAGACCATCATGCCACTGGTAATTCCCCGACATTTCGGCCATATACAGCTCGAAAACACTGACGGACATACCACCATGAGCAATACGGTCGAATTCGCGCGGATGAACGGGCTTGGCAACAAGATCCTGGTTGTCGACATGCGCGGCCGGAAAGATGTGGTGACGGCGGCAGCCGCGATTGCGCTCAATGCCGATCCGGCGACCGAGTTCGATCAGATCATGGCGATCCACGATCCGAAGGCTGAGGGCACCGATGCCTGGATCGATATTCTCAATTCCGACGGCACTAAGGCGCAGGCCTGCGGCAATGGCACGCGCTGTGTCGTGCAGGCGCTTGCGGCTGAAACCGGCAAAAAGGTATTCACCTTCCAGACCGTCGCCGGCATTCTGAACGCCGTCGAGCATGAGGACGGCACGATTTCCGTCGACATGGGCAGGCCGGTCTTCGACTGGGACAAGATCCCGCTGGCCGAGGAATTCGCCGACACGCGCCGCATCGAGCTGCAGATCGGGCCGATCGACAATCCCGTCCTGCATTCGCCTTCGGTAATGTCGATGGGCAATCCGCATGCGATCTTCTGGGTCGACAAGGACCCGATGTCCTACGATCTCGCCCGCTTCGGGCCGCTGCTGGAAAACCATCCGATGTTTCCCGAGCGCGCCAATATCACGCTGGCGCAGGTGCTTTCGCCGACCTTACTGCGCACCCGCACCTGGGAACGCGGCGCCGGCCTGACGCTTGCCTGCGGTTCCGCCGCCTGTTCTGCCGCCGTCAGCGCCGCGCGCACGGGCCGCACTGGCCGCAAGGTGACGATCGATGTCGCCTCCGCGCCGGCCTCAGGCCAGCTCACCATCGAGTGGCGAGAGAATGACGACCATGTCGTCATGACCGGTCCGGCGGAGTGGGAATGGTCTGGTGTGGTCGATCCCGTGACGGGCAGCTTCACGCGCGCTCAGGAGCAGGGGGCTCAGGCGCGGTGAGCGGGGTCGAGGTCATTACCTTCGGCTGTCGTCTCAACACCTACGAATCCGAAGTGATGAGGGCCGAGGCAGAGAAAGCCGGGCTCAACAACGCGATCCTGGTCAACACCTGCGCCGTCACCGGCGAGGCCGTGCGCCAGGCGCGCCAGGCGATCCGCCGTGCCCGCCGCGACAATCCGCATGCCCGCATCATCGTCACCGGCTGCGCCGCACAGACGGAAAAGCAGACTTTCGCCGAGATGGCCGAAGTGGATGCCGTACTCGGCAACGAAGAGAAGCTGACCAGCGCGTCTTATCGTTCACTGCCGGATTTCGGCGTTTCGGCGGAAGAGAAGCTGCGGGTCAATGACATTATGAGCGTGCGCCACACCGCGCCGCAGATGGTCAAGCATATTGACGGGCATGCGCGCGCCTTCATCCAGGTGCAGAATGGCTGTGACCATCGCTGTACCTTCTGCATCATCCCCTATGGCCGCGGCAATTCCCGCTCCGTACCCATGGGCGCGGTGGTGAGCCAGGCGCGCAATCTGGTGGAAAGCGGTTACCGCGAGATCGTTCTGACCGGCGTCGACGCCACCAGCTATGGCGGCGACCTGCCGGGCGAGCCGACGCTCGGCCTTCTGGCGAAAACGCTATTGAAGCAGATCCCCGAGATCCGCCGCCTGCGATTGTCCTCGATCGACAGCATCGAGGCGGACGCGCATCTGCTGGACCTGATCGCCGACGAGCCGCGCTTCATGCCGCATCTGCATCTATCGCTGCAGCATGGCGACGACATGATCCTGAAGCGGATGAAGCGGCGGCATTCGCGCGCTGACGCTATTCGTTTCATCGAGGATGTCCGGCGTCTGCGGCCGGAGATGAGTTTTGGTGCAGATATGATCGCCGGCTTCCCGACCGAAACCGGCGCGATGTTCGAAAATGCCGTCAGCCTGGCGGAAGAGGCTGCAATCGCCCATTTGCACGTCTTTCCCTATAGCCCGCGCTCCGGCACGCCGGCGGCACGCATGCCGCAGCTCGACCGCGCGCTGATCAAGGAACGCGCCGCTCGCCTCCGCGCGGCTGGACAAAGGCTGCATCAGGCCCATCTCGATAGTATGGTCGGTACGCGGCAATGGCTGCTTGTCGAAAACAACGGCCTGGCACATACGGAAAACTTCACGCTTGTCGCGGCACCAGGCCTTCGGCCGCGCGACCTTGTGCAGGTGGCGATCACCAGCCACAATGGCAAGCACCTCGACATGCAACTTACGGCCGCCGACGCGGCCTGACCCCACGGAATTTTCATGGCGCTCAGTTTCATCAAAAAAGTCTTCACCTTCGGCCGCGAAAAGCCGGTGGAAGAAAAAGCGCCGGAAGAGGTTTCTTCGGTTGAGGTTGCTGTTCCTGCGCCGGAAGAGCCTGTGGTGGATTTGCCAGCGGCGTCCGAGATTGCCGAGCCTGTCGAGCCCCCCTCTGTCCCTTCGGGACCGTTGGGTCGAGCCACGGGTCTCGACCCGTCCTCCGGACCCCACCACGAGGGGGAAGATCGGTTGGAGGATGCTGCGCCGATTGAGCAAGAACAATTGGCTGAGGAGGCCATAGAGGCGGTTGTATCGCATGAACCGGTTGCTTTGGAGCCAGCTGGCGAGAGTGAAATTGTTGAGCCGGAGCAAGTCGAAAACGCTGAAGCCGATGTTGTAGCGGAGGATGCCGCCCCAGAACCGATCTCCTTCCTTGTGGGGGAAATGTCCGATAGGACAGAGGGGGGTGATGAAGCTTCGGCGGATACGGACCTAACCTCGAAAGACAGCGACGCCACTCCCATCCTCCCCAAAGGCTTCGCCAACGCCTCCAGCATCCCGGAGCCCGCTCCCGAAGCCCCCAAGCAAAAGCTCTCCTGGTTCCAGCGCCTGCGCGCCGGCCTTGCGCGCACCTCGTCGCAGCTCACCGGACAGATCGCCGCGCTGTTCACCAAGCGCAAGCTGGACGATCAGACGCTGCAGGATCTGGAAGATCTGTTGATCCAGGCCGATCTTGGCGTCGAGACGGCGATGCGGGTGACCGATACGCTGGCTTCGGAGCGCTACGGCAAGGATGTGACCGGCGAGGATGTCAGCCGGATCATGGCGCAGGAAATCGCCAAGGTGCTGAAGCCGGTCGCCAAGCCGTTGCAGCTCGATCTCAGCCACAAGCCGCATGTCATCCTCATCGTTGGCGTCAACGGCACCGGCAAGACGACGACGATCGGCAAGCTGGCGGCGAAGCTGTCGGGCGCTGGACTGAAGGTGATGGTTGCCGCCGGCGATACGTTCCGTGCCGCTGCCATCGAGCAGCTGAAGATCTGGGCCGACCGTACCAAATCCGAATTCATCGGCACCAAGCTTGGCGCCGACGCCGCCGGCCTTGCCTTCGATGCCTTCCAGCAGGCCAAGGCCAACAAGAGCGACGTGCTGATCATCGACACCGCCGGCCGGCTGCAGAACAAGACGGAGCTGATGGCGGAGCTGGAAAAGATCGTTCGCGTGCTCGGCAAGCTCGATCCGGATGCGCCGCATACCGTGTTGCAGACGCTGGATGCGACCACCGGCCAGAATGCGCTGAACCAGGTGGAAATCTTCCGCAATGTCGCCGGCGTCAACGGCCTGATCATGACCAAGCTTGATGGCACGGCGCGCGGCGGCATTCTGGTGGCGATCTCGGCCAAGCATAAGCTGCCCGTCTATTTCATTGGTGTCGGCGAAGGTGTAGACGATCTCGAGCCTTTCGAGGCCGAGGAATTCGCCCAGGCTATTGCCGGGATCAACCCCGGAAACGGCCAATGAACGACAAGTCCAAACTCGACGATAATGAAAGTGCCGCAATGACGACCAGTGACCGTGACCTCGCCCCAAGCACCGCCGACAAGCATCATCCGCTGTTGAAGCTGGTGCTGGAACTCGGGCCGTTGCTGGTGTTCTTCTTCGCCAATCTGCGCGGCGAATGGCTGGTGCAGCAGTTCCCGGCATTGTCCGCGCTCGGCGGTCCGCTTTTCGTTGCGACTGGGCTGTTCATGGTGGCGACGGCGCTGTCTCTTATCGTCTCGAAGATCATGCTTGGCCATCTGCCGCTGATGCCCTTCGTTTCGGGCATCGTCGTCCTCATCTTCGGCGCGCTCGGCATCTATCTGCAGAGCGAAATCTTCATCAAGATGAAGCCGACCATCGTCAATGCCCTGTTCGGTGTGGCGCTGCTCGGCGGCCTCTTCTTTGGCAAGTCGCTGCTCGGCTATGTCTTCAACGCCGCCTTTCAGCTCGACGCGGAAGGCTGGCGCAAGCTCACCTTCCGTTGGGGTATTTTCTTCCTGGTTCTTGCCGTGCTCAACGAAGTCGTCTGGCGCGGGTCGAACTGGCTTTACCTGCCCGACGTCAAGGCCGCGGATAATCTCTGGGTGAACTTCAAAGTCTGGGGCACGATGCCGATCACCATTCTCTTCACGCTGTCGCAGATGCCGTTGATCATGAAGCACACGATCGAGCCGCCGGCGGAAGCCGAATGATGGCCATGCTCTCGGACGCTGAAAACCGTTACCAGCGACAGAGCTTTTGGCTCATCGCCTGCGCCGTGGTCCTGCTCGTGCAGATCGTCGCGGAATATATGATGGGCCGGGTGCCGATCTGCACCTGCGGCTATGTCAAGCTCTTCGAACCCGTGGTCAATTCCAGCGGCAATTCGCAGCATATCGCCGACTGGTACACGCCGTCGCACATCATCCACGGCTTCCTGTTCTTCGGACTGACGCATCTGATCATGCGCCGCAAGCCGCTCTCCATGCGCCTGTTCGTCGCCATGCTGATCGAATCCGGCTGGGAGTTATTGGAGAACTCGCCCATCATCATCAATCGCTACCGCGCGGCAACGATCTCGCTCGACTATGTCGGCGACAGCATTCTGAATTCGGCGATGGACGCGGTGTTCATGGTCGTCGGCTTCCTGTTCGCCTGGCGGGCGCCGGTGGCGCTGACCATCGCCATCGCCGTCTTCTTCGAGCTTTTGACCGGCTGGCTCATCCGCGACAATCTCACCCTGAATGTCATCATGCTGGTATGGCCGATCGAGGCGATCAAGACCTGGCAGGGCGGGCTTTAAGAGAACTTTGAAGCTGGCCTCGTGGCCATCTCGTGGTTCGAGGCTTTGTTACCTACGCTATAGCTTCGGTAACAAAGAGCCTCACCATGAGG
Source organism: Rhizobium rhizogenes NBRC 13257 (assembly GCF_000696095.1). GTDB lineage: Bacteria > Pseudomonadota > Alphaproteobacteria > Rhizobiales > Rhizobiaceae > Rhizobium > Rhizobium rhizogenes. The sequence continues at coordinate 303,037 of NZ_BAYX01000004.1, forward strand.
TGGAGTGGCTTTTGCGGTTGAGCGACAAAGATCAGCCCTCATGGTGAGGTGCGGAGGCCCGCAGGGCTGGAGCCTCGAACCACGAGGGCGGGTGGCCGCCTCTGCTCGATAGGCGAGTGTTTATGCCCCCGGCTTCCCCAGCGCCTTTTCCATAGCCGGATACAGTCCCTCTTTCAGGCTGGTGGCCGAAAAAGGTCCGACCTGCTTGTAGAGGATCGTGCCGTCGGGGGCGACGAGGTAGGATTCGGGGATGCCGTAGACGCCCCAATCTATTGCGGCCGAACCGTTCGGATCGATGCCGATGGCGGTATAGGGATTGCCGAGCTCGCCGAGGAAACGCAGGGCGTTTTCGCTGGTGTCCTTGTAGTTGATGGCGACGATGTTCAGGCGGCCGTCCTGGGCGAGCTGCTTCAGCACGGGATGTTCCTCGCGGCAGGGAATGCACCAGGAGGCGAAGACATTGACGAGCGTCAGCTTGCCCTTGATGGCGGCATCGGTCAGTGGCGGCAGGTTGGAGCCGTCAAGCGGCGCCATCGCCAGTGCCGGCGCTTTCGTGCCGATCAGGGCGGACGGGATGGCGGAAATATCGGTGCCGTGGACTTCCTGATCATACATCACCTTGCCGACGGCGAGCGCAATGCAGGCAAAGACGATCAGCGGAATGAGCGCCATCAGATAGCGTGCGGTCCCGCCCGACTTCGGCTCGCCGCTCTTCTCGGTTTCGATGCTCATTGCGCCTTGTCCTTTGGCGCGCTTTGCGACCGGCGGCGGATGCCGGAGGCTTCGAGCACGGCCATTTCCCTGCGGCGCAGACGGCCGTCGATCCATGTCCAGACGATGACGGCAATGATCATCGCGGCGGCGAAGCCATAGGAACCGTAGACGTAGAAGGGATGGGTCATGCTAGTCCTCGCGGGCGGCCATGCGCGCGGCGAGACGGCGCTGCGCGGCGATGCGGCGGCGCCAGATCTCGTTGCGGATCGCCATCAGGTGCAGCGTGAAGAACAGCAGCGTGAAGGCAAGCGCCATGGTGAAGAGCGGCCAAAGGAATTCCGCATCGATGGCCGGGCCGTCCATACGCATGAGGCTTTCCGACTGATGCAGCGTGTTCCACCAGTCGACCGAGAATTTGATGATCGGAATATTGATGAAGCCGACGAGGATCAGCACTGCGGTGACGCGCGCAGCCCTTGAGGGGTCGTCCATGGCGCGGTTGAGCGCGATCAGGCCGAGATACATCAAAAAGAGTATGAAGACCGAGGTCAGCCGGGCATCCCAGACCCAATAGGTGCCCCACATCGGCTTGCCCCAGAGCGAGCCGGTGACCAACGCAATCAGCGTGAAAGCAGCGCCGAGAGGGGCTGCGGCCTTGGCCGAGACATCGGCGAGCGGATGGCGCCAGACCAGCGTGCCGATCGCCGATAGGCTCATGATCGTGTAGCACATCATCGACAGCCAGGCGGCCGGCACATGGATATACATGATGCGGACGGTATCACCCTGCTGGTAGTCGCCTTCGGTCGAGAAGGAGAGATAGAGGCCGATCAAAAAGAGTATGGCCGTGATCGCCGCCAGCCACGGGATCAGACGCGCCGACAACGCCAGGAACCGGGTCGGGTTGGCGAGGTCGGAAAATCGGCTGATCGCAGGGCTGATATCGCTCATGCGGTTTGTTTAACCCGATATGCTTTTGACGGCAATCGACCGGATTGCCTGAGATCGATCAATCCGTCGTGTTGCGCAGCGCGAGTGCCGCCGCCGCCGGGCCGAGCACGGCAAAGAACAAGGTAAGCGCCAGCAGGATGAGGAAGGGTGGCAGGAAGGGCTGCGGACCTTCTACGGCAGCATAGGTGGCGCTGACGCCGAAGATCAGCACTGGAATGGCGAGCGGCAGTACCAGGATCGACACCAGCAAACCGCCGCGCGGCAAGGCGACGGCAACGGCCGCACCGACGGCGCCGATGAAAGTGATCGCGGGCGTGCCGACAAGCAGTGTCAGGGCCGTCGCACCGATCGCCGTCTCGTTCATGTTCATGAAGAGCCCGAGCAGCGGCGAGGCGATCACCAGCGGCAGGCCGGTCGCCACCCAGTGTGCTGCGCATTTGGTCAGCACCGTCAGCACCAACGGCGTTTCCTGCATCACTAGCAGATCGAGCGACCCGTCGTCGCGCTCAGCCTGGAACAGGCGGTCGAGGCCGAGCAGGGCGGAGAGCAGCGCGCCGATCCAGACGATGGCCGGGCCGATGCGCGACAGCAGCTTGAGGTCGGGACCGACGCCGAAAGGAATGACGGCGACGACGGTCAGGAAGAAGAGAATGCCGATGAGCGCGCCGCCGCCGGCGCGGACCGAGAGTTTGAGGTCGCGGAGGAAGAGGGCGGTCATGCGGCGAACTCCTTGATTTCATTATCGACGGAGATCGTGGTTTTGCCCCTCACCCTAGCCCTCTCCCCGCAGGTGGGGAGAGGGGACGATGGAGCCAACCAAGCCCCTTCGCCCCGTGAAACGGGGAGAAGGTGGACTTGAGCGGTTACGCTTTGCGAAACCGTGAAAGGACGGATGAGGGGCCATGTGGGACGTATGGTCATCCCCAAACCTCCTCATTCACCCCGGCAAACCCCGTCATCCGCATCTCCCGCGCATTCTTGAGCTCCAGCGGCTGATGCGTTGCCGCGAGCACGATCCCACCCGCCGTCTGATGCGAGGCGATCAGATTCGCGAGCAGTCGGTCCGCGGCCGTATCCAGCGCCGCCGTGGGTTCGTCGAGAATCCAGATCGGGCGATAGGCGACCAGCAGTTTTGCGAAGGCTATCCGGCGCTGCTGGCCGGCGGAGAGGTAGCCGAAGGGGAGGTGGGTGATGTTGGCAAGGCCGACAGATTCGGCCGCATCTTCGATCGCAAGACCGGCGCCACCCTCGATATCGCCGAGAAACTCTTTCCAGAATAAAAGGTTCTCCGCAACCGTAAGTTCGGATTTCATCGCATTGCGGTGGCCGAGATAGTGGCTGGCTTCCCCCGGCTGGCGATCCGATTCTCCTTGGGAATCCGCGAGAATCACCCGGCCTTTTTCCGGTCGCAGCAGGCCTGCGACGACACGCAAAAGTGTTGATTTCCCCGAGCCGTTTCGGCCCGTCAGGATCAATGCCTCGCCGCCCTCCAAGTCAAAGGAAACGTTCGCGAAAATCAGGTCTTCGCCTCGCCTTGCGGCCAGGTTTTCAGCGCTTAGATGCATCAGCTCAGGCTTTCCCCGTTTTCGTTGTCGCAGTGCGAAAAAAATCTCAAATTTTGCGCTCGGCCACTCTGGCAAGTCTTTACGAAATTATCTATAAGACCGGCAACCACGCCAGCGGTCGGCGTGAATTTCATCCTTGCGCCGAACATAAGGTGTTTTGCCTTACGTGCGGACAGCGGAAATGGCCGTACCCGCATCCTGATGTGCATAAAGTGCATAGGCGTTCGCACGACTGTGTTGGCTATCAGAAACGGGGTATCTCGTGTCTAAATCTCTTGACAGTTTCAATTGTCGGTCCACGCTGACCGTGGGCGGAAAAGACTATGTCTATTTCAGCCTGCCCAAGGCCGAGGCCAATGGTCTGCCCGGCGTTGCCAAGCTTCCCTATTCGATGAAGGTGCTGCTGGAAAACCTGCTGCGCTTCGAAGACGGTCAGACGGTCACCAAGGAACACATCCTTGCCGTTGCCGAATGGCTGACCAACAAGGGTACCGTCGAGAACGAAATCGCCTATCGCCCGGCGCGCGTGCTGATGCAGGACTTCACCGGCGTTCCGGCCGTGGTCGATCTCGCCGCCATGCGTGACGCGATGGTGTCGCTCGGTGGCGATCCTGAAAAGATCAACCCGCTCGTTCCCGTCGACCTCGTCATCGACCACTCCGTCATCGTCGACGAATTCGGCACGCCGCAGGCTTTTGCCCGCAACGTCGAGCTGGAATATGAGCGCAATGGCGAGCGTTACCGCTTCCTGAAGTGGGGCCAGCAGGCGTTCAAGAATTTCCGCGTCGTTCCCCCCGGCACCGGCATCTGTCACCAGGTCAACCTCGAATATCTCGGCCAGACCGTCTGGACGAAGGAAGAGGATGGCGAGACGATCGCCTATCCCGACACCTGCGTCGGCACCGATTCGCACACGACCATGATCAACGGTCTCGGCGTTCTCGGCTGGGGCGTTGGCGGTATCGAGGCTGAAGCCGCCATGCTCGGCCAGCCGGTTTCCATGCTGCTGCCGGAAGTCATCGGCTTCAAGCTCACCGGCAAGCTCAAGGAAGGCGTCACGGCGACCGACCTGGTGCTGACCGTCGTGCAGATGCTGCGCAAGAAGGGCGTCGTCTCCAAGTTCGTCGAATTCTTCGGCCCTGGCCTCGACGCGCTGCCGCTCGCCGACCGCGCCACCATCGGCAACATGGGTCCGGAATACGGCGCGACCTGCGGCTTCTTCCCGGTCGACAAGGAAACCCTGAACTATCTCAACATGTCCGGCCGTACGAAGGATCGTATCGCGCTGGTCGAAGCCTATTCCAAGGCGCAGGGCATGTGGCGTGACAACGACGGCGCCGATCTCGTCTTCACCGACACGCTTGAACTCGACCTCAGCGACGTCGTGCCGGCCATGGCTGGCCCGAAGCGCCCGGAAGGCCGTATTCCTCTGGAAAACATTGCCTCCGGTTTCGCCACCTCGCTCGAAACCGAATACAAGAAGCCCGGCCAGCTTTCGAACCGCTATGCGGTTGAAGGCACGGATTTCGATCTCGGCCATGGTGACGTGGCGATCGCCGCCATCACGTCCTGCACCAACACCTCGAACCCGTCGGTTTTGATCGCAGCCGGCCTTCTCGCCCGCAACGCCGTTGCCAAGGGCTTGAAGAGCAAGCCGTGGGTCAAGACCTCGCTGGCACCCGGATCTCAGGTCGTTGGCGAATATCTCGCCAAGTCCGGTCTGCAGGCCGATCTCGACAAGCTCGGCTTCAACCTGGTCGGCTTCGGCTGCACCACCTGCATCGGCAATTCCGGCCCGCTGCCGGCGCCGGTCTCGAAGACGATCAACGACAAGGGCCTGATTGTTTCCGGCGTTCTCTCCGGCAACCGCAACTTCGAAGGCCGTATTTCGCCTGACGTCCAGGCCAACTATCTCGCTTCTCCGCCGCTCGTCGTCGCCTATGCGCTCGCCGGCACGGTGCAGCTCGACCTGACCAAGGAGCCGATCGGCGAAGATCAGGACGGCAAGCCGGTCTTCCTCAAGGATATCTGGCCGAGCTCGCATGAGATCCAGGAATTCATCCTGAAATACGTCACCCGCGAACTCTACGAATCCAAGTACGCCGACGTCTTCAAGGGCGATGCCAACTGGCAGGCCGTGCAGATTCCTCCGGGCCAGACCTATGCCTGGGACGACAACTCGACCTACGTCCAGAACCCGCCTTACTTCGTGGGCATGGGCAAGACCGGCGCCGGCATTTCCGACATTAAGGGTGCCCGCGTTCTCGGCCTCTTCGGCGACAAGATCACTACCGACCACATTTCGCCTGCCGGTTCGATCAAGGCTGCTTCGCCGGCTGGTTCCTACCTGCTCGGTCATGGCGTCGGCGTTGCCGACTTCAACCAGTACGGCACGCGTCGCGGCAATCATGAAGTGATGATGCGCGGCACCTTCGCCAATATCCGCATCCGCAACCACATGCTCGGCCCGAACGGCAAGGAAGGTGGCTACACCATCCACTATCCGTCCAAGGAAGAGATGTCGATCTATGACGCGGCTATGCAGTACAAGGCCGAGGGCGTTCCGCTCGTGATCTTCGCCGGCGTCGAATACGGCAACGGCTCGTCGCGCGACTGGGCTGCCAAGGGCACCAACCTGCTCGGTGTGCGCGCCGTCGTTGCCCAGTCCTTCGAGCGTATCCACCGCTCGAACCTGGTCGGCATGGGCGTCATCCCCTTCGTCTTCGAGGACGGCACCACCTGGGCCACTCTCGACCTCAAGGGTGATGAAGTTGTCACGATCGAAGGCCTGGAAGACATCAAGCCGCGCGAGCGCAAGATCGCCAAGGTCACCTATGGCGACGGCACGGTCCGGGATATCCCGATCATCTGCCGTATCGATACGCTGGATGAGGTCGTCTACGTCAACAATGGCGGCATCCTGCAGACGGTTCTGCGCGATCTCGCTGCCTGATAGCCATTAAGGCCATGTTTGGACGCCGCCGGGGGAAACTTCCCCGGCGGCGTCTTGTTTTTCACGCTGATGTGTTCGCCGCGGTGGCCTTAGGCCCTGCTCTCACCCCTTCGTGACTTTTAGTCATCGCGCTTAGCTATTATCTCTTGTTTCAGATTTATCAGGCTTGATGAGAGCTTTACGGATACCCTGGAAAGCGGCAGGCGATTTCAGGGTGCTGTATTGGCTTTGGCCTTCAGCGTCTGAGAAAGAGGTATAACGGCATGCGCCTTCGATTTTCGGTTTCACTTCTGGCAGGCATCGCGCTCGCGAGTTCGCTGCATGCGCAGGAGCTTGCCAAGATCAAGGGGGTTGTCGAGCTGTTCACGTCTCAGGGCTGTTCGTCCTGCCCGCCGGCGGATGCCGCGTTTCGCAAACTGATCCGGCAGGGCGACGTCGTGGCGCTCGCCTATCATGTCGACTACTGGAACTATCTCGGCTGGAACGACACGATGGCCTCCAAGGACAATACGGCGCGCCAATATGCCTATGCCCGGACGATGGGCCGCAGCGGGGTCTATACGCCGCAGGCGATCATCAATGGCCGAGACCATATGAGTGGTGCCGACTTCGACGGCATCAATGTCAAGCTCGACGACTTCCAGCACCAGGGCAAGGGACTAACGATCCCGGTGACCGCCGCGATGAAGGGCGACGAGCTGGAGATCAAGATCGGCGCCGGCCAGGGCAAGGCGAATGTGGTCGTTGCCTATTTCGACAAGGAACAGCTCGTCTCCCCGAAGGGTGGCGAAAACAACGGCCAGCAGATCGCCTATCTGCATGCGGTCTCGGACGTCGAGACCGTCGGCATGTGGGACGGCAAGCAAATGAGCGTGGTGCTGCCCGCCAATGTCCTGGACAAGGACGGCCGGCGCGGCATGGCGGTTCTGCTGCAATCTTCCACGTCGTCCGGCGATCCGGCGGCGATCATCGGTGCGACCGTGCTGACGATCGGCTCCGACGGCTGATCGTTTTTGGCCAGGGCCGAAGAAGTCTTAGTCCGATAGGTCGCAACAAGGTGAAGTGCCCGGCGAGGACGCATTCGGGGCTGGGGTTCGGTCGACGCGCCCCCGGCCGGGCCGTTTGGCGCGGCGGCGCCAAACGGCTACCAATAGTTCCGGAAAATGGGGCGTCGTTTTGACTGAAATGCGGCGGCGCGGAGATGCTTTCCTCCGGCGTAAAAATTTGTGAGAGGCCGCCGGTCTTGCAATTTGGTGCGGCTGAGGCAAACTGTCATCCTCTTGTCATGACCAGCCCCTGGGGGATTGATGACTGATCAGCCGGATTTGCGACACGGCGAAAGCCGTTCCGTCGACACCAATTCTTCCGTCGTTGTTGATCTCAGGGAATACAAGCAGAACAGGGATCCGCTGCCGGTAACCTTCCATCGCAGGGAGCTGGATGCGATCCTGTGGATCTACGGCCGCATGGTCGGCGAGGGCGAGTGGCGGGACTATGCCATCGACCATCTCGGAGACAAGGCGGTCTTTTCCGTCTTCAAGCGCTCCGGTGAACTGCCGCTCTTCCGCATCGAGAAAAACCCGAAGCTCGCCGCTAAGCAGGGCGCCTTCAGCGTGGTCAACACCAACGGCATGATCCTGAAGCGGGGCCACGAGCTGAGCCACGTGCTGAAGGTTTTCGACAAGCAGCTGAAGCTGGTGGAGAAGTGATCTCGATTATCTCGAGCAATCGGTCCTGCCTGTGATCAACGGCTGATGGACAAACGAAAAACCCCGCCGGTGGGCGGGGTTTCGTTTGGAGCCTGGTAGCGTCGAAATTAGAACTTCAAGCCGACGCCGAGGTTTATCGACTGCTCGGTGAGGTCGCTCTTCACGCCCTGCAATTCCTTGCTGCCGAAATCGCTGTAGCGGTATTCCGCGCGGGCGAAGATGTTGTTGGTGAAGGCATAGTCGACACCGGTGCCGGCCGTCCAGCCGCTGAAGACAACCTTGCCGTCGCCCGAACCGGAAACATCGGCGAAGCCGCGAGCAGCGGTCCATCCGGCCGCGCCGTAGATCAGCAGATTGTCGAAAGCATAGCCGACCCGTCCGCGAACTGCGCCCGACCAATCGGTGCCGACGCTCGATGCGTTGGCGACGGCCTTGTTGTTCCAGTTGTAGTCGATATTGCCGTCAACGCCGACGACGACCTTGTCGAACTGATAGTTGTATCCGAAGAAATTACCCAAAAAGCCGCCCTTGAAGTCTTCGGATTGGTCGCCACTGCCGAACTTGAAGTTGCCCTTGGTGATCGCGCCGCCGCCGTGGACACCGAGATAAGGGCCGGACCAGGTGAAGACTGAAGCCGGAGCTGCAGCCGCAACAGGCTCCTCGGTCAGATCAGCGGCAACCGCGGACGTGGAGGCCAGCGCGAGCAAGGCGGGAATGAGCAGATATTTCATATATATTTCCTTCTATAAATCATATGTGCCAATGCGATGCCCACAGGTTGCGGCGTGCGATCCTGCCTCAACGCGAGGGAAAACGAATCTCTGAACAAATCGGGGAATCGGCGGTTGCGAAGCGTTATCGCCGTCAAAATAGCGAATCGAATGTTGCCGTGGCTGCTTTAATGTTGAGAAATGTTGCGGGATCGTATCCGGCTCTTCTCCGGACACTGGGATCGTCTGGAGCTTTTGCTCCAGCCCCATTGTTATCCGGCTGGCCTGGCGTCTTTTCTCCAGGGAAAAGGAGAGACTGCCTTACTCGCTGAACAGGGTTCCCGGATAGGCCGAGGGATCGGGGTCCGTTTCCGCACCGTCGCCCAGCGCCTTCTGCATCAGCATCGTGTCCAGCCAGCGGCCGTGCTTGTAGCCCGTGCCTTTCAGCAGGCCCGTTTCCGCGAAGCCGGCGGCGCGGTGAAGGGCGATCGAGGCCGGGGCGGCACCGCCGATGACGGCGATCATCTGGCGGAAGCCGAGCGCTTCGCAGGTCTCCACCAGCTTTGCCAGCAGCAGCTTGCCGAGGCCGCGACCGCGTGCTTCAGGCGCAATGTAGATCGAATCCTCCACCATCCAGCGATAGGCCGGCCGTGTGCGGAAGGCGGACGCATAGGCGTAGCCTAGAATTTTTCCGCTGCCGTCCTCGGCGACGATATAGGGATAGCCCTTATCCAGGATCGCCTGAAAACGGTTTGCCATTTCCGCCTCGTCCGGTGGGATGAGCTCATAGCTTGCCGTGCCGTTGAGAACGGCGTCGCGATAGATGGCGGTAATCCGGGGGAGGTCGTTCGGGGCGGCCTGGCGAAGGCGGAAGGACATCTGGGTTTATTGCCTGATCTGCGGTTTGGAGACCCGATATAAAATCGCGCGGGCAGGTTAGGCAAACAGAAAAGGCGGCCGAGGCCGCCTTTTCGAACTTTCATTCAGGTCGCTGCAATTATTTGCGGTTGCCCATGAACTGCAGCAGGAACATGAACAGGTTGATGAAGTCGAGGTAGAGCGACAGGGCGCCCATGATCGCCTTGCGGCCGGCCACGGCAACGTCGTCGGCCTGATAGTACATTTCCTTGATCCGCTGCGTGTCGTAGGCGGTGAGGCCTGCGAAGATCAGCACGCCGATCACCGAGATCGCGAACTGCATGGCGGACGAAGCCAGGAAGATGTTGACGAGCGACGCGATGATCAGGCCGAACAGGCCCATCATCAGGAACGAACCCATCGCCGACAGATCACGCTTGGTCGTGTAGCCGTATAGCGACAGCGCGCCGAACGAGGCGGCGGTCACGAAGAAGGTCTGCACGACGCTCTGGCCGGTGTAGATGATGAAGATCGACGACAGCGACAGGCCCACCAGCGCGGCGTAGACCCAGAAGGTCGTCGTAGCGGCGGCCACGCTCATGCTGTTGATCCTGAAGCTCAGGAAGAACACCATCGCCAACGGTGCGAAGATCACGACCCACTTCAGCGGGCTCTGGTAGATCGCCTGGCCGAAGGCAGTGATCTGGCCGTCGGAGAAGGAGAGCGAGAATGCGAAATAGGCGGCCAGACCTGTGATCGCCAGACCCAGCGCCATCAGGTTGTAGACCTTGAGCATGTAAGCTCGAAGGCCCTCATCTATCATCGCACCGGTCTGCGCGCCTGCTTGCGGCGTCCGGTTTTGGTAATTGCGAAAGTCAGCCATGTTTTCCTCTTTTAAGCTCCGATATGATTACGGTGTCGGGCGATTTCGTCCCAGGCGCCGCTGCGGAGCTCCAGCATGCCTGCGTAGAATATGAGGCTTTCAAGGCTTTTGCACAAGGCCCAAGCGGTTGGGGCGGGGTTAAATCGATGTAATATCGGGCCGTTTCGCGGTGAAGAGGCGCGGCCCGATCGTGGTTCATAACTCGCGCAGAACGGGCGCCGCTTTCTGGCCGAGCACGCGCCAGGTGCCGATAAGGCCGATGCCGACCGTCAGCAGCAGCGCGATGACAAGCGTCGAAAAGGCGACGTCGGGCAGGAAGGTCGACGGCAGTTTCATGATACGGCTGACGACATACCAGGCGGCCGTCGAGCCGGCGAGGAGCGCGAAGACGGCGGTGGCAGCCCCTAGGATCAGATATTCGTAGCTGAAGGCGCGGATCAGCATCGCCCGCGTCGCGCCGAGCGTCTTCAGCACCACCGCATCATGTGTGCGGGCGCGGTTGCCCGCCGCCAGCGCGCCGGCAAGCACCAGCACCGAGGCGATGAGTGCGACGGAAGCCGCGGCGCGGATGGCGGTGGCAAGCTGCCCGACCAGCGTATTGACGATGTCGATCGCGTCCTTGACCCGGATGCTGGTGATCGTCGGATAGGTGTTGGTGACGTTCTTCAGGATCGCGGCTTCCTGCACCGAGGTGGCGGAAGGATCGGTCAGGGTCGCAAGCCATGCATGCGGTGCGCCCTTGAAGGTGTTGGGGGAGAAGATCATGACGAAGTTGATCGACAGCGACTGCCACTGGACCTTGCGGAAGCTGGCGACCTTGGCCGTCACATTGCGGCCGAGCACGTTGACGGTCAGCTTGTCGCCGAGCTTCAGGCCGAGCGCCTTGCCTTCTTCATCGGAGAAGGAAACCAGCGGTTCGCCGCTATAGTCCTTGCCCCACCATTCGCCTTCCGTGAGGGCGGCGTTTTCGGGCATGGTATCGGCATAGGTGATGCCGCGATCGCCGCGCAGCACCCATTGGCCGGCCGGCGGCACCTTTATCTTGCTGACGTCTTCGCCGTTGAAGGCAACGATGCGGCCGCGCAGCATCGGTGCCTCGACGAGCTTGCCCTCGGGTGCCTGGGCCTGCACGACCTTGCGGAAGCCGTCGAGCTCCGAGCTTTGAATATCGACGAAGAAGAAATTCGGCGCCTGTTCGCTCATGCGCCCGGTCAGCTGCTGGCGCATGTTGCCGTCGATCAGCGTCAGCGTCACCAGAAGCGCCAGGCCGAGGCCGAGCGACAGGACGACGGAGGAGGTCAACGCGCCGGGCCGATGGATGTTGCCGATCGCCAGTCGCAGGGCCGGCGAGTGCACGCGCGGGCTGCGGCGGGCAAGCCATGACAACAGCGCGGCCACCGCGCGAAGCACGACGAAGGCACCCGCGATCGAGACAATGAAGACGACAGCGATGCGGCGGTCATAGGCGGTATAGATCGCAAGGGCTGCCAGTGCCGCCATCAGCAGGCCGGCGGTCAGCAGATAGGGCCAGCCCGGCAGGCGGCGTGCTTCGAAGCCCTGTTCCCGGAAGAGCGCGGTTGCCGGCACTTCGCGGGCATGGCCGAGCGGCGGAATGGCGAAGGCGAGCGTCGTCAGCAGACCGAAAAGGGCAGCCAGCGCCAGCGGGCCGGGATAGAGCTGCGGCGCGGTGGAGATCGGCAGGAATTCGGCCATGAATTGCGAGGCCAGCATCGGTGCGATGGCGCCGAACACGAGGCCGATGGCAACGCCGGCAAGCGCGATCAGGACGATCTGGATCAGGTAGATCATCACCACGACGAAGGCTGGCGCGCCGAGACATTTGAAGGTGGCGATGGTGGTACGCTTGGCGTCGAGGAAGGCGCGCACGGCATTGGCGACGCCGACACCGCCGACGATCAGGGCGGTGAGGCCAACCAGGGTCAGGAATTGCGAGAAACGGGTGATGTTGTCGGCAAGCGCCGGGGCGGCCCGGTTGCTGGTCTGGACCGACCAGCCGGCCTGCGGGAAAGCCGCATTGGCGCGGGTGGTGATATCGCGCAGACCGCTGGCGGGATCGTCCATGCGGATCTTGTAGACCTGTTCGACCAGGCTGCCGGTGGTGATCAGCCCGGAAGCTTGCAAGGCCTCGCGGCTGGTGAGCAGTCGCGGGGCGAAGCCGAAACCTTCGGAGACCGCGTCCGGCTCGGTCTTCACCGTGCCGGTGACCCGAAGCTTTGTATTGCCGAGCAGCAGTTCGCTGCCGATTTTGAGGTTCAGCCGTTCGAGAAGCAGGGGGGCGAGGACGGCGCCATAGGTCCCGTCCCTGGCGGCGAGCAGCGTCGACAGCGGCTGGTTCGGATCGGCCTCGAAGGTGCCATAGAGCGGATAGGCGCCATCGACCGCCTTGACCTGGACCAGCGCCTGGTCGGAGCCATCGGGCAGCCGGGCCATGGAGCGCAGGCCGGTGGATCGGGAGATCCGGCCGAGGCTTTCGAGATAGGCCAGTTCGTCCGGCCTTGCCTCGCGATTGTTAAGCTCGAAGCGGACGTCAGCGGCAAGGAGCGACTGGCCCTGGGTCGAAATCGCGTCGGTAATCGACTGCGAGACCGAGTTGACGGCGGCAATCGCGCCGGTGCCGAGCGCGATGCAGGCGAGAAAGATGTAGAAGCCGCCGAGACCGCCGCGCAATTCGCGCAGCGCCAGGCGGAAGGCAAGCGTGAAGCGTGCGCCTGCCGCCGTCATGCTATCGCCGCCTGGCTGGTCCGCGCGTGGGCGCTGTCGCCCTCGATCTCGCCGGAGCGGACGCGGATCTGGCGGGAGCAGCGGGCGGCGAGGGAGGGATCGTGGGTGACGAGCAGCATCGTCGTGCCGCGCTCGGCCTGCTGGGCAAACAAAAGGTCGGCGATCTGCCGTCCGGTATCGGTGTCGAGGTTGCCGGTCGGCTCGTCGGCGATCAGAAGGGCCGGCGAGGGGGCGAGCGCGCGGGCGATCGCCACGCGCTGCTGTTCGCCGCCTGAAAGCTGGCCGGGATAATGGCTCAGCCGCTCGCCGAGGCCGACGGCCTCCAGCTCTTTCCGGGCGATGTCGAAGGCGTCGCGGACATTGGCGAGTTCCAGCGGCACGGCGACATTTTCCAGCGCCGTCATGTTAGCGATGAGATGGAAGGACTGGAAGACGATGCCGATATTGCGGCCGCGGAAATCAGCGACGCGATCCTCGCTCAAGGCATGCAGGGGCGTGTCGCGGATCAGAAGTTCGCCGCTATCCAGCTTTTCCAGGCCGGCCAGCACCATCAGCAGCGTCGACTTGCCGGAGCCGGAGGGGCCGACGATGCCGACGGCCTCGCCCTCCATGATCGTGAGGTCGATGCCCTTCAGCACATGGACGGAGGCGGCGGCATTGCCGAGCGTCAAATCCGCCTTCTTCAGCTCGATGATGGTTTTTGCCAATGCGGGACGCCCTATATACATCTGAGATCATGGCGGGCGCGATTTGGCCCGCGCAGCGAATTTAGGGAATGGATCATGAGTTTTAAAGCTGCTGCGTTTCACTTCGCTGTCATTGCTTTCGGCCTTTTGTTTGGCACGGCGAGCGCAGCCGAAGCGCGGACCATCCAATTGGTCGGTTTCGGCGACAGCCTGATGGCCGGCTACCAGCTGCCGCCGGGCGACGGATTTCCGGCCAAGCTGGAGGCGGCGCTGAAGGCGAAGGGGCTGGACGTGGCGATTGCCGATGCCGGCGTATCTGGCGACACGACGTCGGGCGGGTTGTCGCGCATCGACTGGTCGGTGCCGGACGGGACTGACGGGGTGATCCTCGAGCTCGGTGCCAACGACGCCTTGCGCGGCATTCCGCCGGAAGACACCGAAAAGAACCTGGATACGATCATCGCCAGGCTGAAGGCGCGCAACATTCCCGTGCTACTTGCCGGCATGCTGGCGCCGCCGAACATGGGGTCGGACTATGCGGCGAAATTCAATCCGATCTACCAGCGGCTTGCCGATAAATATCAGCTGACGCTCTATCCGTTCTTTCTCGATGGGGTTGCGACACATGCGGATCTGCAACTGAATGACGGCATGCATCCGAACCCGCAGGGGGTCGATGTGATGGTGCAACGCTTCGAGCCCGTCGCTGCCAGTTTCATAGGGACGATTGCCGCAGCTGCGAAATAGATGCTTGCACCGGCTGCAATTGCGTGATTCCCTGCTTATACCTGCAAGAGATTCGGGGAGTGCTCGTAATGCCGAGACTTTTTACCGCCCTCGAAATTCCGCGCAACGCGGCCATGAGCCTTTCGTTGTTGCGCGGCGGTCTTCCCGGTGCCAGATGGATCGACGTTGAAAATTATCACATCACCCTTCGTTTCATCGGCGATGTCGATGGGCGCACGGCGGATGAGATCGTCGACCGTCTGGATCGGATCGACCGGCCGGAATTCCAGCTTCGGCTGGAAGGTATCGGCTCCTTCGGTTCCAAGAAACCACATTCGGTCTGGGCTGGCGTCACGCAGACGCCCGACATGTACGCCCTGCAAGGCGAGATCGAGCGCATCTGCCAGCGCATCGGCTTGCCGCCGGATCCTCGCAAATTCACGCCGCATGTGACGCTCGCCCGTCTAAAATCCTCGCGCGTCGACGATGTGGTGCACTATCTCTCCGGACGCGGCGACTTTCATACCTCGCCGTTCACGGTGGGCCGCTTCGTGCTGTTGTCATCACGCGAATCGGTCGGCGGCGGTCCTTACCTCACCGAAGAGGTCTTCCCGCTTCATGAGGCCCGCAGTGCCTTCCCCAGTGTGGGAAGCAGCGCGTTGCAGCCCGCCAAGAGCATGGTGTAGACCGCCTCGAAACCCTCGTGGCCGCCATAGTAAGGGTCGGGAATGTCCTTATTGCTGCCCAGCGCGAGGGCGTTGAAGAGATGTAGCCTGCCGAGCGCATCGGCAGGCGCGATTTTCCGTAAATTCTTCAAATTGTCTTGATCCATTGCCAGGATCAGGTCGAACCGGTCGAAGTCCAAGGCTTCGATGCGGCGTGCGCGTTGGCCGGAAATGTCGACGCCGTGACCGGCGGCGGCAGCCACCGAGCGGCGGTCCGGTCTTTCACCCTGATGCCAGCCGCCGGTGCCGGCCGAATCGACCTCGAACGCGGAGCCGCGACCGGCCTCAGTCGCAAGATGCCGAAAAATACCTTCGGCGAGCGGTGAGCGGCAGATGTTGCCGGCGCAAACAAACAGAATCCTGAAGCGGTCCATGATATCCTTCAACCGATCGAGAGGAGTGACCTTGCCATGAAATACGAAAAGCTGGAACCGGCCGCAATCGATGAAACCGTCGCTGGCCTTGTTGGCTGGACATTGGCCGCGGACCGTCTGTCGATTTCGAAGAGTTACAAATTCCGCAATTTCGTCGAAGCCTTCGGTTTCATGACCGAGGCGGCCCTGACGGCGGAGAAACTCAACCATCATCCGGAATGGTTCAATGTCTATTCGCGTGTCGACGTGAAACTGACGACCCATGACGCCAATGGCTTGACCGATCACGACGTCAAGCTCGCAAAAGCGATGGAAAAGGCGGCGGCGCGACGAGCCGATTGAATCGCGGAGAGCGATCACCATATGTTTATGCGCCCTGGAACAGGGGCTTCGGTGGAGTGCGTGGAATGGATGACATCAAGTATGGGGAGATCCTGATGCCTGGTGACGAAGAGACCCAAAAACGTCAGGAGAAGTCGGTGCGCAGCAAGTTCTGGCCGACCTTGCGCAAGGCGGCACGGTACATTCCGTTTTCCCGCGATGTCGTTGCGGCCTTCTATTGCGCCCTCGATTCGCAGACGCCGACGCGCGTTCGCGGCATATTGCTGGCTGCGCTCGGCTATTTCGTCATGCCGATCGATATCATCCCCGATTTCTTCGCGGTCATCGGTTTTTCGGATGATGTCGCGGTGCTGACGCTCGCTTTCAGCATGATCAAGGGCCATATCCGCCAGGAACATTATGACGCCGCCGACCGGGCCTTGGCCAACGAGCCCGAGGCCGCAAAGACGGCGTGAGTCCCGCCCTGCCGGACGTGGCGGAAATCCTGCCGGGTTTCCAGACCTTTATCAGGTCCTCCTGATTTTAGAGAGGTCAAATTCTTGCCTGAATCTTTCTGTCATAACTCGATCCCGTAGGATGGTGTTCCGCCATCCGGGTTTTCCAATTCTTCCTGATGCGTTTCAGGCCTGGCGCGGCGCTTGAATTGAAATGGCACAGACGGGGGCACTTAATGCTCCGTTGACGGTTTGGTAACCTGAATAAAGTCAAAATAGGGCAGCTCATGAGCATAGGCAGGCGTGCGTACTCAAATCGCCTCGAGCTCTGGACCGCAAGAAATCGGCAGGAAACCATGTTTGTAAAAAGCTTCGCAATCGCCCTCTCGCTCGTTCTGGCCGGCACCGGCATTGCCTCAGCGCAGACCAAGAAGCAGGCGCCCGCACAGGCGCAGGCAGCAGCACCGGCGGCTCCGACGCGCATCCAGCAATTCGATGCCTGGGGCGCCTATTCCTACCAGGCCGGCGCGGGCAAGGTCTGCTACGTTCTTTCCGTGCCGACGACCAAGATGCCGGCCACTGGCATCGATCACGGTGACAACTTTTTCATAGTTTCCCAGCGCCCGGGTCAGAACATCTCCTATGAGCCGCAGGCGATGATGGGCTATCCGCTCAAGGACAATTCCAAGGTCGATGTCGTCATCGACAACAAGACCTTCGTGATGTTCACCAAGGACAAGGCAGCCTGGGTCGAGAATGCCGCGCAGGAACCGGCGCTGGTCGCAGCGCTCAAGTCCGGCCATTCGCTGAAGGTCACCGCGACCTCGAAGAGGGGCACGGGTACCACCTATACCTACTCGCTGAAGGGCGTCACCGCGGCGCTCAAGCAGATCGAAAACTGCAAATAGGATCGATGATGCTGCGATCACGCCAAAGTGATTGCGGGTTCCATCGAGACCGAAGTGCTAAGGCCGGCCCGGGTGGCTGGCCTTTTGCTTTTTCAAGAGGGATGACGCGGACTGAAATTAATGCTAAAGGCCGCCCCAACAAGCGGTGTGTTTTGCAAGTTTCTTGCCCGCACCTAGATGAACCTTCTGATTTCAGTGCCTTGCCCGCGCCCGCAGCTTTCCAGCTTTTGGGGGCATCGCCGATATGAACCATTGGAATATCCTATGTCCGCCATCGATGTCATGACCCCATCCAAGCTCAAGCCGATGCCCGTGTCGCAGCCGGTCGAGCTTTCACCGAAACCGTCGCTGATCGGCCTGACGCGCGAGGAGATGGGGGCGGCTCTCAAGGAGAAGGGCGTCGCCGACAAGCAGGTCAAGATGCGCGTCAGCCAGCTCTGGAACTGGATCTATGTGCGCGGCGTCTCCGATTTCGACGCCATGGCGAATGTCTCCAAGGACATGCGCGAAATGCTGAAGGCGCATTTCACCATCGCCCGGCCGGAGATCGTCGAGGAACAGGTCTCCAACGACGGCACCCGCAAATGGCTGCTGCGTTTTCCGCCACGCGGCGCAGGTCGCCCGGTCGAGGTCGAGACAGTTTACATTCCTGAAGAGGGCCGCGGCACGCTCTGCGTTTCCAGCCAGGTCGGCTGTTCGCTCACCTGTTCCTTCTGTCACACCGGCACGCAGCGCCTGGTGCGCAACCTGACGGCGGAAGAAATTCTGTCGCAGCTGCTTCTGGCGCGCGACCGGCTCGGTGATTTTCCGGACCGTGAAGCGCCGCAGGGCACGATCATGCCGGCGGAAGGCCGCAAGGTCAGCAACATGGTCATGATGGGCATGGGCGAGCCGCTCTACAATTTCGAAAGCGTCAAGACGGCGCTGCTGATCGCCTCCGACGGCGACGGCCTGTCGCTGTCGAAGCGGCGCATCACGCTGTCCACCTCCGGCGTCGTGCCGGAAATTTACCGCACCGGCGATGAGATCGGCGTCATGCTGGCAATCTCGCTGCATGCCGTGCGCGACGATCTGCGCGACATGCTAGTGCCGATCAACAAGAAATATCCGCTCAAGGAATTGATGGACGCCTGCCGCGCCTATCCCGGCCTTTCGAATGCCCGGCGCATCACCTTCGAATATGTGATGCTGAAGGGCGTCAACGACAGTCTCGAGGATGCCAAGGGGCTGATCCAGCTTCTGAAGGGCATCCCGTCCAAGATCAACCTGATCCCCTTCAATCCCTGGCCGGGCACGAATTACCAGTGTTCGGATTGGGAGCAGATCGAGAAATTCGCCGATTTCATCAACGCGGCCGGTTACGCCTCGCCGATCCGTACGCCGCGCGGCCGCGACATTCTCGCCGCTTGCGGCCAGTTGAAGTCGGATTCGGAGCGCATGCGCAAGACCGAGCGACTGGCTTTTGAGGCAATGATGATCGCCAATCACGGCGAGGATTGAGATCGATGCTTCTCGGGTTGCGCAGGCCTCTGCGGCTCCTGTGGGGCTATCTCGGCGCCTGTGTGCTGATGGGCTTCGTGCTCGCTTCCGTCGCCGCCTGGACCATGCCCGGGATGGCCGCGCCAGAGCTGTTCGCACTCACCGTCGCCCTGACCAAACTTGCGATGATCGTCAGCATCCTGCCGTCGCTTGTCGTCATTCCGCTTTTCGAATGGCGCGGCATGCGTCGCTGGTACGGCTATGCGATCTATGGCGCCTTGCTGTCGGCGGTGGCGTCCGTCCTGATTTCGGGTGGCCTGGGCAAGCCGCAGGCCCTGAACCTGATCACCGTGGTTGTCTGTTTTGCCTTTCTCGGCGCTGCCAGCGCCACCGTCTATTGGTGGATCGCCGGCCGCTTTGCCGGGCGGGCGCTCAACGCGCCTGCGTGAGGAAAATCTTCGCCGCGAAGATCGAAAAGACGCCGGCGAAGGTATAGTCGAGACCGCGCAGGACGCCGCGATTGTTCTGCAGCCAGGACGACAGCTTGTCGGCAGCGAGAACGACGATGATGTTCACCGGCACGCCGACAACAATGAAGAAGAATCCCAGGAACAGCAGCTTGTGTGTGACGGCCGGGTCGCCCGCCGTAACGAACTGCGGCAGGAAGGTCATGAAAAAGATGATGACCTTCGGGTTCAGCAGATTGACCCAGAAGCCGTTGGCGATGTTGGAGAGCGGTGTTTTCCTGGCCGCGTCGACCTGCATGACCGACAGGCTGGAACCGAAGCGGATCGCCTGGATCGCCAGCCACAGCAGATAGGCGGCGCCGCCGGTTTTCAGCATGGTGAAGGCGATGGGCGAGGCTGTAATCAGCGCCGAGATGCCGAAAGCCACCAGGCATGTGTGGACGACGACGCCGAGGGTGGTGCCGAGGACGACGAAGAGTGCAGCCCTTTTGCCCTGTGCCAAGGCACGGCTGATCGAGAGCGTCATGTCGGGGCCGGGGGTCATCGCGAGAAGCAGGGTTGCCGCGGTAAAGGCGAGAAGGGTCGATAGGCTGGGTAGGAAATCCATCGGGGCAGCTCCGAAAGCCGGATAGGGATCAGCGTTTTCTATCCGGCTTTCGGCGATTTGCAAATCAATCCTTCTTTTCCAGGAATGCCTTGAACTTGTCGGCATAATCCGGATGCCAGCGCGACAGCGGCGGGCGATTTTCGACGATATCGCCGGCAGCCCAGAGCATGCGGCGCTCGTCGGTCGGCCGCGCCACGTCGTTATCCGGGCAGAGGATGTAGAAGTCGCCGCGCTTCAGGCTCTCCACCATGAAATCGACCGTCTGTTCGGCCGTCCAGGCGGCAGCCGGCTTTTCACGGCGATCGCCTTGGGTGAGGCCGGTGAAGACGAAGCCGGGGATCAGCAGATGCGCCGAGATTTTCGCGCCTTCGGTGTTGCGCAACTCATGCTGCAAGGCTTCGGTAAAGACCTTCACGCCGGCCTTGGAGACATTGTAGGCGGGGTTGCCGGGCGGCGTGGTGATGCCCTGCTTCGATCCGGTGTTGATGATCAGGCCCGGTTCGCCATGGGCCAGCATGGCCGGTCCGAAGACGCGCGTGCCGTTGATGACGGCGAGGAGATTGACGCCGAGAATGGCGTCCCAGCCGGCCTGCGGGCTGAAGATTGAGGTTTCCGGCCCGATGCCGGCATTGTTCATCAGCACATGCACCCGGCCAAACCGCTGCAGGACGGCGCGTTCGAGGGCTTCGAGTGCTTCTTTCTGGGCAACGTCCGTTTCGACCGCCATCACATGCTCTTCGCCGCTGATTGCTTCGAGTTCGGCGCGTGCATCGGCAAGCCGATCACCGCCGAGATCGGCAATGGCGACGCTCATGCCGAGCCCGGCGAAATATTTTGCCGCGGCAAGGCCGATGCCGGAGGCGCCGCCGGTGATGACGGCAACATTGGATTTTTTGAAAATGTCTTGAATATCGGTCACGAGCTGGGTCCTCCCCGGGCATTGTTTGGATAATGGCAGATATGACGCGTCGTTCTGACTAGTCAAATCGAAATCATCGAGTCCTCGAATTGGATCGACCTTGAGACTTCCTCTTGTCGCGAGCACGACATGAACCGGGCGCACTTCCCCTTGCACCTTGCGATAATCTCGCTAAAAGTGCCGCGACACAGGGTTTGCGGGCCTCTCTGCAGGCTCGCATTGAAACGGATCTCATTATCATGGCATCACATAAAGACGTGAAGAAAGTCGTTCTCGCCTATTCGGGCGGTCTCGACACCTCGATTATCCTGAAGTGGCTGCAGACGGAGCTTGGCGCCGAAGTCGTCACCTTCACCGCCGATCTCGGCCAGGGCGAAGAGCTGGAGCCGGCGCGCAAGAAGGCCGAGCTGCTCGGCATCAAGGAAATCTATATCGAGGATGTGCGCGAAGAGTTCGTGCGCGATTTCGTCTTCCCGATGTTCCGTGCCAATGCCGTTTATGAAGGCGTTTACCTGCTCGGCACCTCGATTGCCCGCCCGCTGATCTCCAAGCACCTGATCGAAATCGCCAAAAAGACTGGCGCCGACGCGATTGCTCATGGCGCCACCGGCAAGGGCAACGACCAGGTCCGTTTCGAACTGTCGGCCTATGCGCTGAACCCGGACATCAAGATCATCGCGCCGTGGCGCGACTGGACGTTCAAGAGCCGCACCGACCTGCTCGAATTTGCCGAGAAGCACCAGATCCCGGTCGCCAAGGACAAGAAGGGCGAAGCGCCGTTCTCCGTCGACGCCAATCTTCTGCACTCCTCGTCCGAAGGTAAGGTTCTGGAAGATCCGTCGCAGGAAGCACCGGAATATGTGCATATGCGGACGATTTCGCCGGAAGCCGCTCCCGACAAGGCGACCGTCATTAAGGTCGGCTTCGAGAAGGGTGATGCCGTCTCGATCAACGGCGAGCGCCTGAGCCCGGCGACGCTGCTGGCAAAGCTCAATGATTATGGCCGCGACAACGGCATCGGCCGCCTCGATCTCGTGGAGAACCGTTTCGTCGGCATGAAGTCGCGCGGCGTCTACGAGACCCCCGGCGGTACGATCCTGCTTGCCGCGCACCGCGCTATTGAATCGATCACGCTCGATCGCGGCGCTGCTCACCTCAAGGATGAGTTGATGCCGCGTTATGCGGAGCTGATCTATTACGGCTTCTGGTTCTCGCCGGAACGCGAAATGCTGCAGGCGCTGATCGACAAGAGCCAGGAGCATGTCGAAGGCGAAGTGACGTTGAAGCTCTACAAGGGCAATGTCATGACCATCGGCCGCGAAAGCCCGAAGTCGCTCTATTCTGACAAGCTGGTCACCTTCGAGGACGACCAGGGCGCCTACGACCAGAAGGATGCGGCCGGCTTCATCAAGCTCAACGCGCTGCGCCTGCGCACGCTCGCCAAGCGCAACCTGACCAAGTAAGCAGAATTGAAAGCAGATATAGCCCGCTTCCGATCATCGGAGGCGGGCTTGTCTTTTCCGGCTTGGTAGACGGGCTGGAGTTACTCCGCCGGCCTCAATTCGCGTTCCATCTCGACCGGCAGATCCGCATTCTGCAGATTGCTGCGGAAGGCACGGAGCGCGTGATGCAGTTCGTCCTGCAGGCCGTTATTGAAACCTTGCACCGCATCGCGCTCCACTGCACAGATCTCCTTGCCGATCTGCTTCAGCTTGGCGTCGGCGGCTTCCGACAACACGATGCGCTTGGCGCGGCGATCGAGGGGATCAGGCTGCCGCTCGATCAGGCCGCGTGCCTGCAACTTGTCGAGGAAGGCGCTGACCGTCATCGGTTCCAGGCCCATGCGACAGGCGATGTCAAGCTGTCGGCTGCCATTGACCGCGGCAACCTGCATCAGCGTGCGCGCTTCGCCCGCCGTTAGGCCCAGTCCCGCGACCAGAATGCGCCGCTCGAAGGCCGCTCGCATCAATCGGGCGCAATCCGCTACCAGAAAGGCAAGCGAATCCGTATCTATCCTGCTGCTCATAAGCGCTTCCCTACCTACGCTTGTTTTTAGGCCCCGGTAAATTCTTAGTGATATCGCCCCCTAAATTCAATGGATTCTTTATTTTAAACACGACTCGGTTGGCTTGACCCGATTCGCCGTGTCGTTAGTCTGTCACAGTTGCCATCGGGAACTTTCAATATGACGCAATCACTTATCGTCGGCGCCTTTCTGGCGGCGTTGTTCTATGTGTTGATCCCCGGTCCGGCCTTTCTGGCGCTGCTCGGCATCGGTGCCGGACAGGGGCGCAAGGCCGGTGCCTTCTTCATGAGCGGCCACCTCGTCGGAGATCTCATATGGTCTTCGCTCGCCTTGGTTGCAATCGTTGGTGCAAAAACTCTCGGCACCTTCGTCTTCGATCTGCTTGGACTGCTCTGTGGTTTTTATCTCGCCTGGATCGGCTGGAGTGCGGTGACAGCCAAGCCACGAGCGGACGGCAAGACGCTGCTCAATGTCGACCGTCCGTTCCGTCGCGGACTGATCTTCGGCGTCACCAATCCGAAGGGATATCCGGTGGCGCTCGCGACCTTCACCGCGCTGGTAGCAGGGTCTGCCGGGGCATTGACGTTCGATGCGCTCCCCTTGCTGGTTACCGTCTCTCTCGCCGGCTTCATCACCGCCGACATCATCCTGATCGGCATCATCGGCGCGGGAGTCGTCCGACGTTTCTATCGCGCTCACGAGCGGCTGATCGTGCGTTGCTCCGGCGTGCTTTTCATGGGCTTTGCGGCGCAGGCGCTGTGGCATGCGACGCCGGGCCTGCTCGGCTGGCGCAAGGCCTGACCATTTCTCAATCTTTGTTCTGTCTCCGCCATACCAATCCGGCGGAGCGGGCCTTATATCGTGCTTCGATCAGAAGTTTGCCGAAAGGATGCCTCGCATGTCTTCCCACGCCGCCGTCAATCCCGCGCTCGTCGAATGGACCGGACACCAGGGCCTGCCACGTTTCGACGCTGTGAAGGACGCCGATTTCGCGCCTGCCTTTGATGCGGCCCTTGCTTCCCACGAGACCGAGATCGAAGCGATCGCCAAAAATGGCGAGGCGCCGACCTTCGCAAATACCGTTACCGCGCTTGAGATTGCCGGCGACGCGCTGTCGCGGGTGTCCGCGCTGTTCTGGAACAAGGCCGGCGCGCATACGAACGAGGTGATCCAGACGCTGGAGCGCCAGATCGCGCCGAAGATATCGCGGCATTATTCGAAGATCGGCATGAATGCAGCGCTTTTCGCCCGCATCGACGCGCTCTGGGAAGGGCGCGACGCTCTCGGCCTGACGCTGGAAGAGACCCGGGTTCTGGAGCGGCACTGGAAGGGTTTTGTGAAGTCGGGCGCCAAGCTGCCGAAGGTCGAGCAGGAGCGGCTTGCCACGATCAACGAAACCTTGGCGGGCCTCGGCGCGCAGTTCGGTCAGAATGTCCTCGGCGACGAAAAGAGCTGGGCGCTGATCCTTTCCGAAGACGCCGATCTTGCCGGCCTTCCCGATTATCTTAAGGACGCCATGGCGGCAGCAGCCCGGGAACGGGGCGAAGAAGGCAAATATGCCGTCACCCTGTCGCGCTCGATCATCGAGCCGTTCCTGACGGCCTCCGAGCGCCGCGATCTGCGCGAACAGGCCTTCAAGGCCTGGGTGGCGCGCGGCGAAAATGGCGGCGAGACCGACAATCGCAAGATCATCCGCGAGACGCTGGCGCTGAGGGCCGAGAAGGCCAAGCTACTTGGCTACGCTAATTTTGCCGAGCTCAAGCTTGACAACACCATGGCGAAGACGCCGGAGGCGGTGAACGATCTCTTGAAGGCGGTTTGGGCGAAGGCTGCCGTGCGTGCCGGCGAGGAAGAGGCCGATATCGCCGCACTGATTTCGCAGGAGGGCCGTAATCACGAGGTCATGCCCTGGGACTGGCGGCACTATGCCGAGAAGATCCGGACGCAGAAGTTTGATTTTTCCGAGGCTGAGCTGAAGCCCTATCTGCAGCTCGAAAAGATCATTGCCGCCTGCTTCGATGTCGCAGGGCGCCTGTTCGGCATCCGCGCCGTCGAGCAGAAGGGCGTTCCCGCCTATCACCCCGATGTCCGCGTCTTCGAAATCCGCGATCGTTCCGACAGGCTGGTGGCGCTGTTCCTCGGTGATTATTTCGCCCGCAGCTCGAAGCGCTCTGGCGCCTGGATGAGCTCGTTCCAGTCGCAGCATAAGTTGCGGCTGCCGAACGGCGATGTTGGCGAGCTGCCGATCATCTATAACGTCTGTAATTTCGCCAAGCCCGCCGAAGGCAAGCCGGCGCTCCTGTCGCTGGACGACGCCCGCACGCTGTTCCATGAATTCGGTCATGCGCTGCACGGCATGCTCTCCAACGTCACCTATCCCTCGGTTGCCGGCACCGGCGTGTCACGCGATTTCGTCGAACTGCCGTCGCAGCTCTATGAGCATTGGCTGACCGTGCCGGCGATCCTCAAGGAATATGCCGTGCATTATGAGACCGGCGCGCCGATCCCGCAGGCATTGCTCGACAAGGTTCTCGCCGCCCGCACCTTCAATGCCGGCTTCAACACGGTGGAGTTCACCTCGTCGGCGCTGGTCGATATGGCCTTCCACACGCGTGGCGCCGTCGAGGATCCGATGGCGGTGCAGGCCGAGGTGCTCTCAGAAATCGGCATGCCGAAATCGATCGTCATGCGCCATGCCACGCCACACTTCCAACATGTCTTTTCCGGCGACGGCTATTCGGCCGGGTACTATTCCTACATGTGGTCGGAAGTGCTCGACGCCGACGCCTTCTCCGCCTTCGAGGAAACCGGCGACGCCTTCAATGCGCAGATGGCCGAGAAACTGAAGGCCAACATCTATTCCGTCGGTGGCTCGATCGACCCGGAGGACGCCTACAAGGCATTTCGTGGCAAGCTGCCGAGCCCGGATGCGATGCTGAAGAAGAAGGGGTTGGCGGCTTGATTTAGCTGCTGGGTATGAGCGTTCGAGCGACGAAATCGACGCACTGAAGACACAAGAAAGCAGGCTCGCTGCTGCTTTCTTGCCTCCCCCCTTTCGCAAACGCGAAAAAAAGGGTATGAGCGCGCCAAACGTAATTGGCGTGTTTACTTTATATCGCGCCTCAGCCCCAGAGATATAAGATTATGGCACTTCGCAACATCGCGATCATCGCGCACGTTGACCATGGGAAAACCACCCTCGTTGACGAGCTTCTGAAGCAGTCCGGTTCCTTCCGCGAGAACCAGCGCACCGTTGAGCGCATGATGGATTCCAACGATCTGGAAAAAGAGCGCGGTATCACCATTCTCGCCAAGGCGACCTCCGTCATCTGGAAGGGCGTTCGCATCAACATCGTCGACACGCCCGGCCACGCCGACTTCGGCGGTGAAGTCGAGCGCATCCTGTCGATGGTCGATGGCGCTATCGTGCTGGTCGATTCCTCGGAAGGCCCGATGCCGCAGACCAAGTTCGTGGTCGGCAAGGCGCTGAAAGTCGGTCTTCGCCCGATCGTCGCGATCAACAAGATCGACCGTCCGGACGCTCGCCATGAAGAAGTCATCAACGAAGTCTTCGATCTCTTCGCAGCGCTCGACGCCACCGACGAGCAGCTCGATTTCCCGATCCTGTACGGCTCTGGCCGCGCTGGCTGGATGAACTATTCGCCGGAAGGCCCGGTTGAGGAGGGCCTTGGTCCGCTTCTCGATCTCGTGCTGAAGCATGTGCCGGAGCCGAGTGTCGGCGAAGAAGATGGCGCATTCCGCATGATCGGCACGCTTCTCGAAGCCAATCCTTTCCTCGGCCGCCTCATCACTGGCCGTATTCATTCCGGCTCGATCAAGCCGAACCAGGCCGTCAAGGTTCTGGGCCAGGACGGCAAGCTGATCGAAACCGGCCGCATTTCCAAGATCCTCGCCTTCCGTGGCATCGAGCGCACGCCGATCGATGAAGCCCATGCAGGCGATATCGTCGCCATCGCCGGCCTGTCCAAGGGCACCGTCGCCGACACGTTCTGCGATCCGTCGGTGACCGAGGCGCTGCACGCCCAGCCGATCGATCCGCCGACCGTCACCATGTCCTTTATCGTTAACGACAGCCCGCTGGCTGGCACCGAAGGCGACAAGGTTACTTCGCGCGTCATCCGCGACCGCCTGTTCAAGGAAGCCGAAGGCAATGTCGCGCTGAAGATCGAAGAAGCCGAAGGCAAGGATTCGTTCTACGTCTCCGGCCGCGGCGAATTGCAGCTCGCCGTTCTGATCGAAACCATGCGCCGTGAAGGCTTCGAGCTTGCCGTGTCGCGTCCGCGCGTTGTCATGCACAAGGACGAAGCCACGGGCGTGATGCTGGAGCCGATCGAAGAAGTCGTCATCGACGTCGATGAAGAACATTCCGGTGTGGTCGTGCAGAAGATGTCCGAGCGCAAGGCAGAAATGGTCGAGCTTCGTCCGTCCGGCGGCAATCGCCTGCGCCTGAAGTTCTTTGCACCGACCCGCGGCCTCATCGGCTATCAGTCGGAACTGCTGACGGATACGCGCGGCACTGCCATCATGAACCGTCTGTTCCATGATTATCAGCCCTTCAAGGGCGCGATCGGCGGCCGCTCCAACGGTGTCCTGCTGTCCAACGCATCCGGCGAAGCCGTCGCCTACGCGATGTTCAACCTGGAAGATCGCGGTCCGATGATCATCGATCCGGGTGAAAAGGTTTATGCCGGCATGATTATCGGCATCCACACACGCGACAACGACCTTGAAGTCAACGTCCTCAAGGGTAAGCAATTGACCAACATCCGCTCGGTCAACAAGGACGAGGCCGTCAAGCTGACGCCGCCGATCCGCATGACGCTCGATCGCGCCCTCTCCTGGATCCAGGACGACGAGCTGATGGAAGTCACGCCGAAGTCGATTCGTCTGCGCAAGATGTATCTCGACCCGAACGAGCGTAAGCGCTTCGAAAAGGCGCGTTCCGCTTAACGGAACGGCCTGTATCGCTTCGAACCATTCAACCCCGGCCATTGTGCCGGGGTTTTATTTTGTGTGTTCGATTTTTGGACCCTTGTGGCAAAGGTTAAAAAGGCGTTAATTTTCAGCAGTCGTCCACGGATAAAGGCTGTGGGCAAGTCGGCCGTCTTCGTAAATGAGGATGGTTAATTTGGGCTGGCGAGACCAGAGTAAACGTTATGAAGACGTTGTCGATTGATGTTCGGCGGGCAGAACCGCATGATGCCCGGGCTATTTCGGAGGTGCACCGCCAGTCGTGGCAGTACACCTATTCCGGCATCATTCCGCATCGTGCGCTGAGCCAGATGATCGAACGGCGCGGCGAAAGCTGGTGGCGCAAGGCGACCAGCGGTCCGGCCACGCTTCTCGTTCTCGATGTCGCCGGCGAGATTGCCGGCTATGCCACGCTCGGTCTCAACCGCGCCCGCGCTCTGCCGCAGGAAGGCGAGATCTACGAGCTTTATCTTCGCCCGGAATATCAGGGTATCGGTCTTGGCCGGCTGCTGTTTGGTGAAGCGCGCCGGTTGTTGAAGTCGCTCGGCTGCAAGGGTCTCGTCGTCTGGTGCCTCGAAGAAAACGAGAATGCCGACCGCTTCTATCGCGGCCAGGGCGGCGCCGATTTCTGTGAGGGTGTCGAGACCTTCGACCGCAAGCAGATCAAGAAGATCGGCTTCGTCTGGCCTTGAAAGTACCGCATCGTCTCGGCTGCGATCCCCGATAAAATCCCACACTCTACCAATGCATTGTTGCGTTGCGGAATGATTCCGATTATCTGGCTTGCGGTAACCATCCTGAATATTTAGGGGACACGCATGCGCATCGACGCGATTTCCATTGGCAAGAACCCGCCCGAAGACGTCAACGTCATCGTTGAAGTTCCGGTCGGCGGTCACCCGATCAAGTATGAAATGGACAAGGAGGCCGGCACGCTGGTCGTCGACCGTTTCCTCTACACGCCGATGACCTACCCAGGCAATTACGGCTTCGTTCCCCATACGCTTTCCGAAGACGGCGACCCGATCGACGTGCTGATCGCCAGCACTCGTCCGCTGGTTCCGGGCTGTGTCATCAATGTTCGCCCGATCGGCGTGCTGAAGATGGAAGACAATTCCGGCAAGGACGAAAAGATCATTGCCGTTCCGTCGCCGAAGCTGACGCTGCGCTACGAAAAGGTCAAGGAACATACCGACCTGCCGGAGATCACGCTGAAGCAGATCGAGCATTTCTTTGCGCACTACAAGGATCTGGAACCCGGCAAATGGGTGAAGATCTATGGCTGGGGCGGTTCCAAGGAAGCTGGTGAGCTTATTCTTGAAGCCATCGAGCGCGCCAAGAAGGCGAAGGCCTGATCAGCCCTTCACGATAGCTTTCAGCCTGCCTATCAAATCCTCCGGGTCGCCATCGATCCGGAGGATTTTTTTACGTGCTGTGTCGCCGGAAATCAGGCTGAGCGAGGATTTGGGGATGCTAAGGCGCTTGGCCAGCAGCGCGATCAGCGCCTTGTTGGCCTTGCCCTTTTCCGGCACGGCCGAAACGCGGGCCTTGAGGTAGGCCTCGCCATCGGCGCCGGTCTCGATACCATCGACGGCATCACGCCCGCCATTGGGCGTGAGCCGGACCGATAGCCTCACATGATCGGCAAAAGCCTGCCAGGCGCCGTTCACCGCACGAAGAGCGGATACAGCGAGTTCCACATCAGCGAGCGGACGAAGAAGATGAGCAGGAGCAGGATGATCGGCGAAATGTCGATGCCGCCGAGATTGGGCAGCACGCGACGGATCGGGCGCAGCGCCGGCTCAGTGACTGCATACAGAAAGCTTCCGACCGAATTGACGAACTGATTGCTCGAATTGATGACGTTGAAAGCATAGAGCCAAGAGAAGATGGCGCTGGCGATCAGCACCCAGGTATAAAGATTCAAAGCCAGATCAATGGTTTGAAATAAGGCGAGCATGTCCGTCTCCATTTCGTGGTTGACAGACATGTAGACATTGGCGACTTAACGGGCAAGCCCCATGCTTTGACACAGGCTGAATCATGCCTAACAGGCCGAGCGAGCGCGTTCTGCGCCATTGCTCCGGTCGGAAAGTCTCACATATGTCGTTGGTTGCCAGCGGAGACAGATTTGCCGCGTTCCGGCATATCGCCTACACCTATTTCTTCTTTGCCCGTTTTCTGACCGGCTTTGCCACGCAGGTCGTCAGCGTTTCTGTCGGCTGGCAGATGTACGAGCATACCGGCAAGCCGATCTATCTCGGCCTGATCGGTCTGGTGCAGTTCCTGCCGTCGCTGCTGCTGATCCTGGTGACCGGCACTGTGGCCGACCGCTACAACAGGCGCATGATCGCCGCCATCTGCATTCTCGTTGGGACGATCTGCACGGCTGCGCTGCTGCTTCTGACCGTTGCCGACGCCTTTAAGCCATGGCTGGTCTTCCTGATCCTCACGGTCTTTGGTATCGAGCGCGCGTTCATGACGCCGGCGACACAGTCGCTTGCTCCCAATCTCATTCCGCCTGCGGATCTTTCGAATGCGGTGACCTGGAACTCCATGTCCTGGGACGCCGCCGCCATCCTCGGCCCGGTCGCCGGCGGCCTGCTTTACGGCATCGGTCCGAGCGTTTCCTATGGCGTTGCCGTGCTGTTCTTTGCGGCCGGTTCTGTGCTCACCTTTCTCATTCCGAAGCCGCAACAGCGCGTGGCCCATCAATCGAAGAGCCTGAACGAAATTCTTGCCGGCTTCCGTTTCATCTGGTCGGAGAAGGTGGTGCTGGGCGCGGTCTCGCTCGACCTGTTCGCCGTGCTGCTCGGCGGCGCGGTGGCGCTGATGCCGATCTTTGCACGCGATATTCTGACGCTCGGCCCCTGGGGCCTCGGCCTCCTACGCGCCGCACCGAGCTTCGGCGCCATCGCCATGGGCCTGTTTCTGGCGACCTATCCCATCCGGCACCGGGCCGGGATCTGCATGTTTATCGGCGTCGGCATGTTTGGCCTGGGAACGCTGATCTTCGGCATCTCCCATACGCCGTGGCTATCAATCACGGCACTTGCGATCATGGGCGCATCCGACCTGATCTCGGTCTATGTCCGCGAAACCCTGATCACGCTCTGGACGCCGGATCATGTGCGTGGCCGCGTCAACGCCGTCAACATGGTCTTTGTCGGCGCGTCGAACGAGCTCGGCGAATTCCGGGCGGGCACCATGGCCAGCTATTTCGGCGCCATCCCTGCCGTCGTCATCGGCGGCATCGGCACGCTGGCGGTCGCGATCATCTGGGCGACGGGCTTCCCGCAGCTACGCAAGATCGACAGTTTGAACGCACCGGACCGCGAGGGCGAGCCACAGGTGGCGTAAAGGTGCACCATGGTAAAGCAGCCGGATCGATATAGTTCCTTCTCAACGCTGCGAGAGCATGAAACCGAGGGTGTCGACTATCGCATCCGTGTGGAAGCGAGATCATCGCCGGCCGCCATCATTGCTCCCCACGGAGGCTTCATCGAGCCCACGACGTCGGAGATCGCGCTGGAAATAGCGTCCGACACTTTCTCCGCTTACTGCTTCGAGGGACTTGGAGCGGGCAGGGCGCATCGTGAGCTTCATATCACCTCGGACCGTTTCGACGAGCCGAAGGCGCGTGCTCTGGTTTCGGCA
Source organism: Rhizobium rhizogenes NBRC 13257 (assembly GCF_000696095.1). Classification (GTDB taxonomy): domain Bacteria; phylum Pseudomonadota; class Alphaproteobacteria; order Rhizobiales; family Rhizobiaceae; genus Rhizobium; species Rhizobium rhizogenes. Next base: position 334,464 of record NZ_BAYX01000004.1, read on the forward strand.
TCCTCGATTGTCGTTGCCATTCACGGCCGGATCGACAGGGACGATCCGGAGGCCTCCTGGGTCGGTGGCCTTGATGAGGTCCTTCGCGACGTGATCGTGCAAGCATTGTCCGAGGGCGGGTTCAGGGCCGTTGCGAGAGTGAAGGGCGAGCCTCTGGCAGGCACGGCGGCTGGCAATATATGCAATGGCGGCAAGCGGAATGTGGGCGTTCAGCTGGAGATCCCGAGAACGCTGCGGGATGAGCTTGCTGCCGATAGCGAACGCTTAAGGCGCTTCGCCGCGTCGGTGCGTCAAGCAATTAGGCGATACATGTCGATGTTGGAGCCGAGCTGAGATATCGGGCAGCTCAAGCCGCCATCGCCTGCTTGCCCTCGAACACCATGTCGAGGAATTCGGAGAGCCAGGTTTTCAGCGGCGGATCGAAGATCATGCGGCCTTCCAGATGCTCGCGGCCCTGCTGGGCGTTCGGCATGCAGAAGCGGTGTTCGCCGTGCACGACCCAGCGCTGCATCATCGCACGCGTGAGTTCTGCGTGGAACTGCAGGCCCCAGGCATTGGCGCCATAGCGGTAAGCCTGGTTGGGATAGGTCTCGCCGGTTGCCAGTAGCTCGGCGCCGTGCGGCAGGTCGAAGCCTTCGCGGTGGAAGTGATAGACCATTTGCGGCCAGCGGCGCATCAGAAGCCGGCCCCTTTCCGTCGGCTGCAGCGGATACCAGCCGATTTCGGTCTTGCCGTCGTCGCGCGCCTTCACCTTGGCGCCGAGATGGCGGGCGAGCATCTGCGCGCCGAGACAGATGCCGAGATAGGGGCGGTTTTCCTTGAGCGGCACATTGAGCCAGCCGATCTCCGCCTTGACGAAATCGTCGGGATCATTGGCGCTCATCGGCCCGCCGAAGACCACCGCGCCCGCGTGACCCTCCAGCGTCGTCGGCAGTCCATCGCCGAGCACCGGGCGGCGGACATCGAGATCATAGCCCTTGTCCAGAAGCATCTGACCGACGCGGCCGGGGCTGGAGCGCTCCTGGTGCAACACGATCAGGACGGGGCGGCGATCCTTGCCGCGCCGTGGCGCTTCAATCATCATCGCCAGTCTCCATCGCGTGGCCCGGGGCGCGGGCAGCGGCCTCCTGGCGTTTCACGATGCGCTCGCGATCGGAGATGCCCATGAGATCGGCGATCCGCCAGATCGCGTGATCCTCCATCTCGCTGCGCTCGCCATCGGCATAGACGATGTCCCAGAGGATGCCGAGGAGTTCGAGGCGCTGCTCGCTATTCAGATGGCGTTTCAGGTCGGAGGTGAAGCGGTAGTAATCGACCGCCTCGCTCTCGGCTTCCTGGCCGGCGGCGATCAGCGCGTCGAGCTGGCGGCCGTCGAGACCGTACTGGCTCTTCAATAGCTTGCGCAGCCGCTTTTTTTCGCTGTCCTCGATCTTGCCGTCCGCTTCCATCACCTGAAAACACAGAGCCGCCACCGCGATGCGCGGGTCGTCTGGTGCAAAACCGGATTTGGAGTGGTCTTTCGTCAGGCTGTGGAAAAATTCCTGAAAGCGTTCAAACATTCGGTTCCATTCTTAGAGCAACTGAGCACCTTCCTCTGGAAAGCGCTGCGCGCTCCCTGAGATCATGCCCTAGAACAACTTGAGCCGTGTCTTGGGGTCCGGTTCAAGTTCTCGATTTTTCACACCCGGATCATCCGGCGCACCGCCGAAGAAGGGCCTTGGTTCCGGCTCCTTCGCCGGCTCGGTTGCGGCGGCGGCTGTTGCCGGCTTCGCCGCGATTGGTTCCAGCTCTATAACAGAGGTGCGGGTAGTCGGCGATGCAACTATTGGTGAAGTCGCCTTTGCCGCAGCGGTTGCGGGAGTAGCCTCGCGCATTGGCGGCAGCGACTTCAGCGCGGCATCGACCGAAACGGCCGTGCCTTCTTCCAGTGGTCCCTCGATCTGGCCGAAGGGTGCTTTCCATTCGAAGGCATCGAGCCGGCCGGTGATGGGCGACAGCGGCAGCCATTTGTCGGAGACGAAACCGTCGGCTACCCAGGCCGGATCGCGCGGCGCGCGCAGCGCCTGCGCCATCCAGTGGCGGACGCGGCCCTGGTCGTTGGTCTCGGCCTCCTCGATATCGGCCAGCAGCAGGAAGGCGCCTTCGCGGGCGTCGATGCGGGCGGCGGCCTCGGCCTTGGCGCGGGCCTTGGCGAAGTCGTGGGCATCAAGCGCCGCCTTCGCGGTGACGAGCAGCGCCTCGACATTGTTCGGGCGGATGGCTTCCAGCCGCTCGGCGCGCTTCAGGCGGTCGGTGACGCTGTCGCCGCTGCGGGCGCGGACATAGGCTTTGCCGATCTCCGGATGCGGCTTTGCCTTCCAGACCTGTTCGAGCATGGAGGCGGCCTTGCGCACCTTGTCTTCGCGGAACAATGCCTTGGCGGCTGTCAGCGCGGCGGGGACGAAATCGGCGGACAGTTTCAGCGCCGCGAGCGCATCGTCGCGGGCGCCGGCCGGATCGCTTTCGAGTTTGTCGTTGGCGCGCGCGGTCAGGAGCACGGCGCGCTGGCGGTTGGCGGTCTCCTTGTCGACGACATGGGCGACTTTCTGCTGGTCGAGAAGCTTGATGGCATCGTCCCAGTTGCCGGCCTGGCTGCGATACTCCAGCGTTGCCTGCGCAGCCCAGGGCAGATAGGGGGCGTGATCGGCGGCCTTTTCGGCATATTGCCGCGCCGCCTCATTGGCGCCGAGGCGCTTGGCCTCGAGATAGAGACCGCGCAAGCCGAGTTCCCGGGTTTCCGGGTCGTTGGCCATTAGCTCGAATTTCTGGCGCGCTTCGTCATGCTTGCCTTCGATCAGGGCCGCCTGCGCCTCAAGCAGGTTGATCAGCGGCTCCTGGTCGGCGCGGATCAGGCCGCGCGTGCGTGCCGCCATCTTGCGGGCAAGCAGCGCATTGCCGGCACCGGCGGCGATCAGCCCGGTCGACAGCGCCTGATAGCCACGATCTCGCTTGCGGGCGCGGAAATAGCGGGTGACGGAATGTGGTGAGTTCCAGATCAGCCGGATGAACCACCAGACGATCATGGTGGCCGCGACCAACGCGATCAGGATGCCGGCGGCAACGATCAGCTTGGTCTGGTAGAGCTGGCCTTCCCAGACCAGCGAGAGATCGCCGGGGCGATCCGCCAGCCACGAAAAGCCATAGCCGAGCGCCAGGACGAGGAGGGCGAAGATAAGCAGTCTGATCATTCTCGCGCTCCGTCCTCAGTTCTGTTTTCCGGTATTGGCGATCGCCTTCGACAGGGCGTCGCTGACCAGATCCTCGACGCGGATGCGGGCTTCCAGCGACTGCTTGAAGGCGGCGGAAGCCGATTTGGCGGCATCCGGCAGGCTGTTCCATTCGGTGATGGCGCCAGGCAGGTCGCCATTCTTCACCTTATCCTCGAAACGGGCTGCAATAGCATCGACGCCATCGCCGGAGACATTGCCGACCGGGCGCACCTGCACCAGGGATTTGGCGCCCGACAGCATCCGGTCGCTCCAGCTCTGGTTCGGATCGTCCTGCTGCACCGAGCCGACGATCGCGGTCGTGACGTTGGAAACCTGGCGAATGAGATCGGCACGGGACGGAATGCCGCTCTGGGCGAAATTCTTGAGATCGGCAACGGCAGGATCATCCGGCGCGACATTGGCGAAGGTGTCGAGCTCGGGCTGGAAAGGCCCGCCGCGATCGATCGCGGCCTTCAATGCCGCGGCCGCAATCGCACGGGCAACGGCGCTTTCCTGGCTCGGCTCGCTCAGTTTCTTTTCGGCATCATCGAGACGCTTGCTGACATCGGCGTCGGCCGAGGCCCGGCTTTGCGTCGTCTGGTCGAGGCTTGCCTTCAATTGGCCCATCTCGGCACTAAGCGCTGCGATCTTCTGATCGGCGTCGCCGCTGCTTGCTCCGGATGATCCGCCGGTCGCCGTGTTGTTGGCCGCGGCGGTCTCAAGGGTCGCGATGCGGGCGGCGAGCGTCGTGTCGGGCGCTGCTGCGGGTGCGGCGGCGAGATTGGAAACGGTTTGTTTCAGTCCATCGATTTCGGCGGTGAGCGCGGCGATATCGGCGGACGTGTCCTTCGCTGCCCTGCCGCCGGGCAGAAGGCCGGCATATTGGATGGCGCCGACGCAGATGAGGGAAATCAGACCGCCGACAATGCCGGCGGCAATCAGGCCCGAGGTCGATCCTTGTTGACGCTGGGGTGCAGCGGGGGGCTCGCTACGGAAAGAGTAGGTTTCAGCTTCCTGGTCGAGCTCGGCCTTGAGCTTCTCTTCCGCTGTTTCCGTGACGGGCTCGCCGGCCTCCTCGTCGCGCAACGTTTCCTTCTCCGCTTCCAGCGGCATTTCCACCTCGTTGGCGGATGAGCTGCCGGGTTCGCTGGGGTTGCGCTCGGTGACGTCCTCCGAAGCTGCGGCTTGCACAGCTTCCTCAGCTTTGAGGTCGATCGTGACCGGCTCGTCGTTGGGCTTCGAATGGTTTGGCGTTTTTCGCGATACCATGAGGTCCTCTTTTCATGCGCTGCAGCGAGGTTAGACAGACAAGTCGAATATGGAAAGAGCTTAGATCAAAATTGAGGCCTTACTCCGTCGTCAGAAGCGCCAGAAGACTGTCTTCATCCGGCATGGCGGCAATATCCGATTGGGCGCGCAGCAAGGCCGGGACAGCATCCGCAATCGCTTCACTGAGGCAGAGGAACCTCGTTGGGGCAAGGGCATCCGGCTGTTGCCGCAGGAAGGGCAGGCTGAAAAAGCGCAGTGCCGTCTGGCGGGAATAGAACAGTACGGCGTCGGCAGGGGTGTCGATAAAAAACTTGCGGAGGGTCGCATCGTCGGGGGTGATATCCAGCATGTGGTAGCATTCCACCGTCCGCAGCGGGATATTCAATTCCGTCGATCTTGTTTCAAAACCGGCGGCGCGCGGCGAGCCGGCGAGATAGAGCAAGGTCTGTTGCATGCCGGCTCGGTTGTGGGCAATCAGCTCCGCGAGTTCGATGCCGCTGCCTTCGGAGGTAAGAACATGGGTAAAGCCAAGGATCCTTGCTTCCTTTGCCGTCGCCTTGCCGACGGCAAAGAGCGGGCGACCAAGATGAGGCGCGATATTTTGGCCCAGTGCGGCTAGGGTGCGGATCGCCTCGGCGCTGGTGACGGCAATAGCGCCTTGCGTTTCCGACAGCGCCTGTCGGGCTGCATCGACATCGTGCACCGGCTCCGACAGCGGCAGCGGCAGCGGCTCGTGTCCCATCTCCGTCAGCCGCCGGACGGTGCGTTCACCCGAATGCTGGGGGCGGGTGACGACGACGCGCATGGGCGTCAGGTCCAGTCTTCGAAGAACGCGCTGCCAGCCTCGGCGCGGATAGCCTGGCCGGCATTGGTGCCAAGCGCCTCGGCATCGCGACGGTTGCCCTCGATGGTGGTCGTGTGCACCTGCTGGCCGTCGGGCGTCAGGATCATGCCGAAGAACCGGATATGGTCGCCTTCGCAGACGGCGTAGCCGGCGATCGGCGTGCGGCAGGAGCCGTCGAGTGCCGCCAGGAAGCCGCGCTCGCAGGAAACGATGTCGAAGGTCGGGCTGTCATTGATGGCGGCGAGCAGGTCGTTCGTCCTCTTGTCGCCGATGCGGCTTTCGATGCCGATCGCGCCCTGGGCCGGTGCCGGCGGGAATTCGTCGGGATCGAGGATGTCGGTGATCACGTCCACCTTGCCGAGCCGTTTCAGGCCGGCAACAGCCAGCAGCGTTGCGTCCGCCTGACCTTCTTCCAGCTTGCGCAACCGGGTCTGTACCGAGCCGCGAAAGGTGATGACGTTGATATCGGGGCGCAGGCGGCGGATCAGCGCCTGGCGGCGCAGCGATGCGGAGCCGACGGTTGCGCCATGCGGGAGCTCGATCAGCTTCGGCGCCGTGCGGCCGATGACGGAATCGCGGATATCCTCGCGCGGCAGGTAGGCGGTGAGCGCCAATCCTTCCGGCAGTTTCGTCGCCATGTCCTTGGCCGAGTGCACGGCAAAGTCGAGCTCGCCCGAGGTCAGTTTCTCTTCCAGCTCTTGCGTGAACAGGCCCTTGCCGCCGATTTCCGCCAGCGTACGATCGGCGATGCGGTCGCCCTTGGTGGTCAGAGCGACGATCTCGAACATTTCTTCCGGCAGGCCGTGCGCTGCCATCAGGCGGTCACGGGCCTCGTGCGCCTGCGCCAATGCTAGCGGGCTGCCGCGCGTGCCGATCCGGAAAGGTTTTGTTTGCATCCGCTTTGATCCGTTGTTACCGACAGTCCCCGTAACCATATTTCCGCTTTATCGCAATCGACCAACAGGCATTGAACGACTTCCATGGCGTCCTTTCTTCGTATTCTCGGCATTGAAACAAGCTGCGACGAAACCGCCGCGGCCATTGTCGAGCGCCAGGATGACGGCACCGCCATCGTACGCTCAGACGTGGTTTTGAGCCAGCTGGACGAGCACAGCGCCTATGGCGGCGTCGTGCCCGAGATTGCTGCGCGTGCCCATGTCGAAGCACTGGATACGTTGATCGACGAGGCGCTCAAGCGCGCCAATGTGTCGCTGGCCGATGTCGATGCCATTGCGGCCACCTCTGGCCCCGGCCTGATCGGCGGTCTGCTCGTTGGGTTGATGACCGGCAAGGCGATATCGAAGGCAACCGGCAAGCCGCTCTATGCCATCAACCATCTGGAAGGCCATGCCTTGACGGCACGGCTGACGGATGGCCTCGCCTTCCCCTATCTGATGCTGCTCGTTTCCGGCGGCCATACGCAGCTGATCCTGGTGCGCGGCGTCGGTCAGTACGAGCGTTGGGGCACGACGATCGACGATGCGCTGGGCGAAGCCTTCGACAAGACGGCCAAGCTGCTCGGCCTGCCCTATCCCGGCGGTCCGGCCGTCGAGGCGGCGGCGAAGAAGGGTAATCCGGACCGATTCGATCTTCCGCGGCCGCTGGTCGGCGAGACGCGGCTGGATTTTTCCTTTTCCGGCCTCAAGACAGCGGTGCGGCTGGCTGCGACGACGATCGCGCCGGTGAGCGAGCAGGATATTGCCGATATCTGCGCCTCCTTCCAGAAGGCGGTGTCGCGCACATTGAAGGATCGGATCGGGCGTGGCCTGCAACGCTTCAAGAGCGAGTTTCCGAAGACGGCGGAAAAGCCGGCACTGGTAGTGGCCGGCGGTGTCGCCGCCAATCTCGAGCTGCGCCGCACGCTGCAGGAGCTCTGCGATCTCAATGGTTTCCGCTTCATCGCGCCACCGCTGAGCCTCTGCACCGACAATGCCGTGATGATCGCCTGGGCCGGGCTGGAGCGCATGGCAACGGGGGCCGCACCTGATGGTCTCGATGTGCAGCCGCGCTCGCGCTGGCCGCTCGATCAGAAGGCGGAAACGCTTCTGGGTCACGGCAAACGAGGAGCGAAGGCATGAGCGGTAACGAACGGATCGCGGTCATTGGCGCCGGCGCCTTCGGCACGGCGCTCGCCGCCGTCATCGCCTTGACGGGCAAGAGCGAGGTGACACTGGTCGGGCGCAAGGCGGCGCTGATGGCCGATCTCAATACTGACCGGATGAATGACACGGCGTTGCCCGGCATCGAACTGCCGGATTTGCTGCAATTTTCCGCCGAGCCGGACTCGATTTCGGATGCCGGCATCGTGCTGTTCGCCATGCCGTCGCAGGCGCAAGCGGATGCGGCACGTCACTACGGTCCTTATCTCGCGCCTGACGCCGTCGTCGTCACCTGCGCCAAGGGCATCGACAAGGTCTCTGGCGATCTTCTGACCGACATGCTGGAACGCGAATTGCCGCACCACGCCATCGCCGTTCTCTCCGGGCCGGGCTTTGCCGCCGATATCGCCAAGGGCCTGCCGACCGCCATGGCGATCGCGGCGGCCGACATGGCGGTGGCCGAACGGCTGGCGCAGGCGATTTCCGGCCGCACCTTCCGTCTTTACGCCTCTTCCGATCGCGTTGGCGTGCAGCTCGGCGGCGCCTTGAAGAATGTGCTGGCGATTGCCTGCGGTATCGTTGAAGGACGAGGGATCGGCGATTCGGCACGCGCGGCGCTGATCAGCCGCGGCCTTGCTGAGATGTCGCGCTTCGTCTTTGCCAAGGGCGGCAAGGCGGAGACCGTGCGCGGGCTTTCCGGCCTCGGCGACCTCGTGCTGACCGCCACCAGCCACCAGTCCCGCAACCTGCGCTTCGGCATTGCGCTAGGCCAGGGCCAGACGGTCGATCCCGCGCATGGAGAACTGGTCGAAGGCGCCTATGCCGCCTCGATCGCGGCGAAGCTGGCGCAGGGTCTCGGTGTCGATATGCCCATCACCGAAGCCGTTTCGGCCATAATCGACGGCAAGCTGGATATCCCGACCGCCATTGAGCAATTGATGACGCGGCCGATCACGACGGAATAGTTTTCTGGATGTCAAAAGGAGAATAAAACAATGCTGTTTGCCTTTGTCTGCAAGGACAAGCCTGGTCACCTGAATGTCCGCATGGACACGCGTCCCGCCCATGTCGAGCATTTGAACAAGCTCAACGCCGAGGGCACGCTGAAGATAGCGGGGCCGTTCCTCGATGCCGACGGCAAGCCGAATGGCAGCCTGGTTATCGTCAATGCCGACACGATAGAGGCAGCGAAGGCGATTGCCGATTCCGATCCCTATGCCAAGGCCGGCCTGTTCGAGAGTGTCGAGGTCAAGCCGTTCAACTGGGTCTTCAACAATCCGGAGGCATGAGGCATGGCGCATTGGCTGTATAAATCTGAGCCGTCCTCCTGGTCCTGGCAGCAGCAGAAGGATGCCGGGAGCGAGGGCACGGCCTGGACCGGCGTTCGCAACTATCTTGCCCGCAACAACATGCGGACGATGCAGATCGGTGACAAAGGTTTCTTCTACCATTCCAATGACGGGCTGGAGATTGTCGGGATCGTCGAGGTCTGCGCGCTGTCGCATCCCGATGCCACCGCCAAGGACGATCCGCGCTGGGATTGCGTCGATATCCGCGCCGTGCGCGATATGCCGAAGCCGGTGTCGCTGAAGGATATCAAGGCCAATCCGAAGCTTTCGCAGATGTCGCTCGTCACCTCGATGCGGCTTTCCGTGCAGCCGGTGACGGACGATGAGTATCTCGAAGTCTGCCGCATGGGCGAACTCGACAATCCGCCCGTTTGACACTCTCGACCCGAGGGCCGCTTGAAGACCGATCCGGAGACATTCATCCGTGCGAACACCAGCGTCATGGCGCCGCCGCATACACCGGAAATCCGGCTGCATCTGGCCAGCGAAGCCCATGATCTCTGGCTGAAAACGGAGGAGGAACTTGAGGAGATCGGCCTGCCGCCGCCCTTCTGGGCTTTCGCCTGGGCCGGCGGGCAAGGGCTTGCGCGCTATATCCTCGATCATCCCGACGAGGTTGCCGGCAAACGGGTTGTCGATTTCGCCAGCGGTTCGGGACTGGTGGCGATTGCGGCGAGGCTTGCGGGCGCAAGCCGGGTGCTCGCCGCCGATATCGACCCCTGGGCGGAAACGGCGGTGCGATTGAACGCCATGGAAAACGATGTTGTGCTCGATTTCACCGACGACAATCTCGTGAATCAGGCGATCGATGCAGACGTGGTTCTCGCCGGGGATGTCTTTTACGATCGCGATTTTGCCGATCGGCTCATTCCCTGGCTTCGACAGCTGGCGGGGGAGGGCCTTCTGGTTCTGGTCGGCGATCCGGGCCGCGCCTACCTGCCTAAGGATCGTCTGGAGGCGCGGGCCTGCTATCAGGTGCCGGTAACGCGGGCGCTGGAGGATAGCGAAGTCAAGAAGACGACGGTTTGGCGGTTTCTCGCCGACTAACGATCCTTACGGGCGAATCACGCAGACGCCCGCTTCATAGGCGCAGGCATTGCCGGCAAGCTTGATATCGATCACCTGGGCGCGGGGTCTCAGCCGTGTCGCGGGTTTGTCGGGGTATCGGTCATAGCCGCCATAACCAAGGACGTAGGTTCCGTCATTGGCCCGGTAGACATCCGCGGTTCCGGCGTAGGTGCCGACATCCGCCGCATATTGCCGGTCCATCAGGACGATTCTGTCCGGCTGCGGCTGTGCCGAGCGCTGCGGCCAGGAGATTTCCTGCAACCGGTGGGGGCCGGAATGATGGAACGGCCGATGCTCCCGGCGATAATCACCCGCCAAGACCGATACGGATGATAGAACGGCAACTGCCGCCAAAACGAGCGCCGTTGCCTTGAAAAGATGCTGCCGCATGCGTTTTCCTCGCCCGCTAAATCCCTAATAAAGTGTGAAGAACAGAATGCCGCAAGCGCGTGGTTAAGTCCACTTGGCAGACGGGAAAATCATATTGACGCCCCGATCTGGGGACATGATTTTCACGCACGCGCCAAAGATGTCGAACGATCCGAATCGATTAAATTCGAGGCAGACAGCAATTGTGCTTGTCGCCGTGCCTTTCCGTGATTAATGGTCGCAATTGATGCAACGCACACAGGATTTTCCCGCGCGTGTGCGTTGCCCCGGAGACATCCGGGATAGAAGCGTATCGTAACGCCGCGAGGTTCTGATGGCGAACGTCACACAAAACCGGCCCTTGTCGCCGCATCTGCAAATCTACAAGCCTATTCCCACCATGATCATGTCGATCGTGCACCGTATCACCGGTGGCGCGCTCTATTTCGGTACGGTGCTGGTTGCCTGGTGGCTGATCGCCGCGGCGACGGGCCAGGGCTATTTCGAACTGGTCAACTGGATCATGGGCACGATCATCGGTCGGCTCGTGCTGTTCGGTTACACATGGGCGCTGCTCCACCACATGCTCGGCGGCCTGCGCCATTTCATGTGGGACCTCGGCTACGGCTTCGGTAAGGAATTCTCGACCAAGTTGGCCAAGGCGACGCTCGTCGGTTCGCTCTGTCTGACCGCGCTGGTCTGGATTATCGGCATCGCCATCCGGCTGGTTTGATCGGCATGATCCTGTCCGAAGCCGCTTTGCGGTCCTTCGGTTCGGGATCATTGCTTTAAAGGATATTTCTCATGGATATGCGTACCCCTTTGGGCAAAGTCCGCGGCCTTGGCTCCGCCAAGGAAGGCACCGACCATTTCTGGCGCCAGCGCCTGACCGCCGTCGCCAACGTCCCGCTCTTCATTTTCTTCGTCATTTTCCTGATCATCCATGCAGGCGCTCCCTATGCGGAGGTCGTGCACGCCCTGTCGAATCCCTTCGTCGCCGTCATCATGGGCCTTATGGTGATCTCCGGTATCATTCACATGAAGCTCGGCATGCAGGTCATCATCGAGGACTATGTCCACGGCGAATTCGGCAAGATCGTCCTTCTCATGCTCAACACATTCTTCTCGATCGTCATGGCGGGGCTCTGTCTCTTCGCCATTCTGAAGATCGCGTTCGTAGGATAATTGCATCATGGCATCGAACTCATCCGCTCAGAATGGCAAAGCCTACAAGTATGTCGATCACTCCTATGACGTGATCGTCGTCGGCGCCGGCGGCGCTGGCCTGCGCGCCACGCTCGGCATGGCCGAACAGGGCTTCCGCACCGCCTGCATCACCAAGGTCTTTCCGACCCGTTCGCACACCGTTGCAGCCCAGGGCGGCATTGCCGCCTCGCTTCAGAACATGACGCCGGACAGCTGGCAGTGGCATCTCTACGACACCGTCAAGGGCTCCGACTGGCTCGGCGACGTCGACGCCATGCAATACATGGTCATGGAAGCGCCGAAGGCGGTCTATGAGCTCGAGCATTACGGCGTGCCCTTCTCGCGCAACGAGGAAGGCAAGATCTATCAGCGCCCGTTCGGCGGCCACATGCAGAATTTCGGCGAGGGACCGCCGGTGCAGCGCACCTGCGCGGCAGCCGACCGTACCGGCCACGCCATCCTGCATACGCTCTACGGCCAGTCGCTGCGCAACAATGCGGAATTCTTCATCGAGTATTTCGCGCTCGACCTCATCATGTCGGATGACGGCAGCCGCTGCACCGGCGTCGTTGCCTGGTGCCTCGATGACGGCACGATCCATCGCTTCGCTGCCAAGATGGTGGTGTTGGCGACCGGCGGCTATGGCCGCGCCTACTTCTCGGCAACCTCAGCCCATACCTGCACCGGTGACGGTGGCGGCATGGTGGCCCGCGCCGGACTGCCGCTGGAGGACATGGAATTCGTGCAGTTCCATCCGACCGGTATTTACGGTTCGGGATGTCTGATCACCGAAGGCGCGCGCGGCGAAGGCGGCTATCTCGTTAATTCCGAAGGCGAGCGCTTCATGGAGCGCTATGCTCCTTCGGCAAAGGACCTTGCCTCGCGTGACGTCGTTTCTCGCTGCATGACCCTGGAAATCCGCGAGGGTCGCGGGGTTGGCAAGAACAAGGACCACATCTTCCTGCATCTCGACCATCTCGATCCAGCCGTGCTGCATGAGCGCCTGCCGGGCATTTCCGAGAGCGCGCGCATTTTCGCCGGCGTCGACGTGACCCGCGAGCCGATCCCGGTTCTGCCGACCGTCCACTACAACATGGGCGGCATTCCGACGAACTATTGGGGCGAAGTGCTGAATGCCGACAGCAACAATCCCGAGCGCGTGTTGCCGGGTCTGATGGCCGTCGGCGAAGCCGGCTGCGCCTCGGTGCACGGTGCCAACCGTCTCGGCTCCAATTCGTTGATCGACCTCGTGGTCTTCGGTCGTGCCGCTGCCATTCGTGCCGGCGAAGTCATCGACCGCGTCAGCCCGGTGCCGCCGGTCAACGTTGCTGCCTGCGACAAGATCATGGATCGCTTCGACCGCCTGCGTCACGCCAGCGGCAGCACGCCGACGGCGGTATTGCGCGAGAAAATGCAGCGTGCCATGCAGGAAGACGCCGCCGTTTTCCGCACGCAGGAATCGCTGGAATCCGGCTGCCGCCGCATTTCGGAGATCTGGAAGGAACTGTCCGATGTTAAGGTCACCGACCGTTCGCTGATCTGGAATTCCGATCTCGTCGAGACGCTGGAACTGCACAATCTGATGACCAACGCCATCGCGACGATCTACGGCGCCGAGGCCCGCAAGGAGAGCCGCGGCTCGCATGCCCGCGAGGACTATACCGAAGGCAAGTTCGGCGGCCGCGACGATGAGAACTGGCGCAAGCACACGCTTGCCTGGGTCAACGAAGCCGGCGACGTGAAGCTCGACTATCGTCCCGTCCATACCGAACTGATTGCCGAAGGTATCGATCCGCACAAGATCGAGCCCAAGGCACGAGTATATTGATCTGAGAGGAACTGACCATGGTTGAACTCGCTCTCCCCAAGAACTCTCAGATGCGCGAAGGCAAGGTCTGGCCGAAGCCGGCGGGTGCCAAGAACACGCGCGAATTCCGCGTCTATCGCTGGAGCCCGGATGACGGTCTGAACCCGAGCATCGACACCTATTACATCGATGTCGACGATTGCGGCCCGATGGTGCTCGATGGCTTGCTCTACATCAAGAACAACATCGACCCGACGCTGACGCTGCGCCGTTCCTGTCGTGAAGGTATCTGCGGTTCCTGCGCGATGAACATCGACGGCACCAATACGCTCGCCTGCACCAAGGGCCTGGACGAGATCAAGGGCACGGTGAAGATCTATCCGCTGCCGCATCTGCCGGTCGTGAAGGATCTGGTGCCGGATCTGACGAACTTCTACGCCCAGCATCGCTCGATCGAGCCTTGGCTCAAGACCGTGTCGCCGCCGCCGGCCAAGGAATGGAAGCAGAGCCATGAGGACCGCCTGAAGCTCGACGGCCTCTATGAATGCATCCTCTGCGCCTGCTGCTCGACCTCCTGTCCGAGCTACTGGTGGAACGGCGACCGCTACCTCGGTCCGGCTGTTCTGCTGCAGGCCTATCGCTGGCTGATCGACAGCCGCGACGAGGCAAAGGGCGAACGTCTCGACAATCTCGAGGACCCTTTCCGCCTCTATCGCTGCCACACGATCATGAACTGCGCCCAGACCTGCCCCAAGGGCCTGAACCCGGCCAAGGCGATCGCCGAAATCAAGAAGATGATGGTCGAACGGCGGGTCTGACCGCCGGCGATTGTTTGTTTAGCCCATCGGGTGACGAGGATCTGAACGCTTAACTACGGGAGCCGCTGCCGAAACCGGTTGCGGCTTGCCGCGTTTTTGCCGGCTCTGTTTGCTCCTTGTCGCGGCTTTTCAAGCAGGTTTCGCCATCACGAAAGTGCGATGGAAGGGTGCGAGAATTGACCGATGAGTTCTATCTGGCTGAGGTCCGGCGCGTTCAGCCTTGAAATCACCGGATTCCTGAACAGCTATGGCGTCCGGCGATTTATGCCTGTATCGACTTGATTAACCAAAATGAAATACGTTAGTTCCAATTTTATGGGTGCTCGGTTTCCCAATGTCAGCGGTGGACGATTAGGAGTATGATGATGCAATTGAGATATGCAGTGACGGCTGCGGCGATAGGTCTGTCGCTTGCCGGTTGCCAGCGCACAGCATACAACAACGACGATACGTCCTATTCGCGCCCACCACCCTTGCAGGCTCAGCCTGTTCCTTCCGTGCAGTCCAGCCAGCTACCGCCGACGAACGGCGCCGATGGTTCGCAGTTTCCCGCGGCGCCGTCGAACGCGCCGAACGCGGCCAATCCGCAGCAACAGCAGGCGATGGCCGCATCCGCGCAGGACGTGACCAAGGAGTCCATGGTCGGCAGCTGGAAGGTCAGCAATGGCGGATCGAGCTGCGATATGTTCCTGACGCTCACCAATCTCGGTAGCGGATCGCGCGGCGGTACACGCGGTTGCGCCGGTGAACTGACGGCGATGGGTTCCTGGGCGGTGTCCGGCAAGCAGGTTCTTCTCAAGGACCGTGACGGCAACCAGATCGGCTCGCTCTACAAGACAGCCGATTCGCGCTACGATGGCTCGACCGCGTCCGGCCAGCCGATCAGCCTCAGCCGATAAAGCTCTTTTGAAGGGGGCGGCCGTCCGGGTCGCTTCCCCTTTGCACAGGTGGATATTTCCCCATGCAGCCCATGCCCGATTATTCCATCAGCGTCGGCGAACAGCTAAAGGCGCTGACGGCCTCCGGATCGCTTCAGGTGGATTCGGCGCAGATGGATGTGGCGAAATCCCTCGATCGCGTGCTTGCCAATCTCAAGCAGAAGCGGCCGGCAATCAAGTCGAGCGCTCTCGGCTGGATGTTTGCGCGCAAGAAGCCGGCCGAGATTGTTCGCGGTCTCTACATCCATGGCAGCGTCGGGCGTGGCAAGACCATGCTGATGGACATGTTCTTCGCCATGGCGCCAGCCAAAAAGAAGCGCCGGGCGCATTTCCATGAATTCATGGCCGATGTGCACAATCGCATCGCAGCTCACCGGCTGAAATTCAAGAATGGCGAGACCAAGCAGGCCGACCCGGTGCTGCCGGTCGCGGCCGACCTCTATAGCGAGGCCGAGCTGCTGTGCTTCGACGAATTCACCGTGACCGACATTGCCGACGCAATGATCCTGTCGCGGTTGTTTTCCGAGCTGTTCTCGCTCGGCTGTGTGCTGGTCGCCACCTCGAATGTCGAGCCTGACAATCTTTATCGCGACGGCCTCAATCGCGGCCTGTTCCTGCCCTTCATCGATCTGCTGAAACGCCATGTCGAGGTCGTCACGCTGGATTCGCCAACCGATTACCGGATGGAGAAGCTGAACAGTCAGCCGGTCTATCTGATCCCGATCGACGAGCGCACCGACATGGCGATGGAGGCGTCCTGGGTACAGGCGCTGCATGGCCGCAAGCCGCAGCCCATGGACATCCCGATGAAGGGGCGGTCCATCCATGTGCCGTTTGCCGCCGATCGCATCGCGCGTTTTTCCTTCGCCGATCTCTGCGATGCGCCGCTGGGGGCAGCCGACTTTCTGGCGATCGCCAAGCGGTTTGACACGATCTTTCTCGACCGGGTGCCGAAGCTCGGGCCGGAAAAACGCAACCAGACCAAGCGTTTCATCATCCTCATCGACACGCTTTACGATCACGCCATCCGGCTTTATGTTTCAGCAGCGGCGATGCCGGAGGATCTGCTGGTCGAAAGACGCGGCACGGAAGGCTTCGAATTCGACCGCACCGCATCGCGGCTTTTCGAGATGCGCAGCGCCGAATATCTCGCTCAGACTCCCGCCAAACGGGCTGCCGAGTAACAGATTGGTGACAGAATGTCTTACGTTTACGTAAGACATTATCGATCTAACCGATTGAAATCCCTGCTCTCAAAATAATCAATTGCCAATTTCGGCCGTTGGGTCTATGCGATTGGCGGCAATGGTGGATGCCTTGTGGGCGTCCCGCCACGGATTTTGATCGCAAAGGATACCCCGAAATGGCGCGCAACAAGATCGCACTTATTGGTTCTGGCATGATTGGTGGCACGCTGGCGCATCTCGCTGGCTTGAAAGAACTGGGCGACATCGTCCTGTTCGACATCGCGGACGGCATTCCTCAGGGCAAGGGTCTCGACATCGCCCAGTCTTCGCCAGTCGAAGGCTTCGACGCCAACCTGACCGGCGCCAGTGATTACTCCGCGATCGAAGGTGCCGACGTCTGCATCGTCACCGCCGGCGTCGCCCGCAAGCCGGGCATGAGCCGCGACGATCTTCTCGGCATCAACCTCAAGGTCATGGAGCAGGTCGGCGCCGGCATCAAGAAGTATGCCCCGAACGCTTTCGTGATCTGCATCACCAACCCGCTCGACGCCATGGTCTGGGCGCTGCAGAAGTTCTCGGGCCTCCCGGCCAACAAGGTTGTCGGCATGGCCGGCGTGCTGGACTCGTCGCGCTTCCGCCTCTTCCTCGCCAAGGAATTCAACGTTTCCGTCGAAGACGTCACCGCTTTCGTTCTCGGCGGCCATGGCGACTCGATGGTCCCGCTCGCCCGCTACTCCACCGTTGCCGGCATCCCGCTAACCGACCTCGTCACCATGGGCTGGCTCACCGCTGAGCGCCTCGAAGAGATCATTCAGCGTACCCGCGACGGAGGCGCCGAGATCGTCGGTCTCTTGAAGACCGGCTCGGCCTACTACGCTCCGGCCGCATCCGCCATCGCCATGGCTGAATCCTACCTCAAGGACAAGAAGCGCGTTCTGCCGTGCGCTGCCCATCTCGATGGCCAGTACGGCGTCAAGGACATGTATGTCGGCGTTCCCACGGTCATCGGCGCCGGCGGCATCGAGCGGATTATCGAGATCGACCTGAACAAGGCCGAGAAGGAAGCCTTCGACAAGTCGGTCGCATCCGTCGCCGGTCTTTGCGAAGCCTGCATCACCATCGCGCCGTCGCTGAAGTAATTTCCGCGTTATAACAGGGATAAACCCATGAACATTCATGAATATCAGGCCAAGGCTCTGCTGAAGTCCTTTGGCGCACCCGTCGCGGACGGCGTTGCCATCTTCTCCGCAGACGAAGCCGAAGCTGCCGCAAAGCAGCTTCCGGGTCCGCTTTACGTCGTCAAGAGCCAGATCCACGCCGGCGGCCGCGGCAAGGGCAAGTTCAAGGAACTTAGCCCCGACGCCAAGGGCGGCGTTCGCCTCGCCAAGTCGATCGAGGACGTCGTTGCCAATTCCAAGGACATGCTTGGCAACACGCTGGTGACAAAGCAGACCGGCCCGGCCGGCAAGCAGGTCAACCGCCTCTACATCGAAGACGGCGCTGACATCGACCGCGAACTCTACCTCTCGATCCTGGTCGACCGCTCCGTCGGTCAGGTCGCCTTCGTCGTATCGACCGAAGGCGGCATGGACATCGAGACCGTCGCGCACGACACGCCGGAAAAGATCATCACCGTCGCCATCGATCCGGCTGCTGGTGTGACGGCTGCCGACTCGACCGCCATTTCCGACGCGCTGAAGCTCGAAGGGGCTGCTCGCGAGGACGGCGCCAAGCTGTTCCCGATCCTCTACAAGGCCTTCGTCGAGAAGGACATGGCCCTGCTCGAGGTCAACCCGCTGATCGTCATGACCAACGGCCGCCTGCGCGTCCTCGACGCCAAGGTCTCCTTCGACGGCAATGCGCTGTTCCGTCATGAAGACATCCGCGCCCTGCGCGACAAGTCGGAAGAAGACGAGAAGGAAATCCAGGCTCACGAATACGACCTGGCTTATGTCGCCCTCGACGGCAATATCGGCTGCATGGTCAACGGTGCCGGCCTTGCCATGGCAACCATGGACATCATCAAGCTCTACGGCGCTGAGCCGGCGAACTTCCTCGATGTCGGCGGTGGCGCCACCAAGGAAAAGGTCACGGCCGCCTTCAAGATCATTACCGCCGATCCGGCGGTCCAGGGGATCCTGGTCAACATCTTCGGCGGCATCATGAAGTGTGATGTCATTGCCGAAGGCGTGCTCGCAGCCGTCAAGGAAGTCGGTCTGAAGGTTCCGCTCGTCGTTCGCCTCGAAGGCACCAATGTCGAGCTCGGCAAGAAGATCATCAATGAATCCGGTCTCAATGTCATCTCTGCCGATGACCTGGACGATGCCGCCCAGAAGATCGTCAAGGCAGTCAAGGGAGCCTGAGGCAAGATGTCCATTCTCATCAACAAAGACACCAAGGTCCTGGTTCAGGGCCTGACCGGCAAGACCGGCACCTTCCACACCGAGCAGGCGCTTGCCTATCACGGCACGAAGATGGTCGGCGGTATCCACCCTTCCAAGGGCGGCGAAACCTGGACCGGCAAGGAAGGCGAAAAGCTGCCGATCTTCAAGTCGGTCGCTGAAGGCAAGGACGCCACCGGCGCCAACGCCTCGGTCATCTACGTTCCGCCGGCAGGTGCCGCGGCTGCGATCCTCGAAGCGATCGACGCTGAGATCCCGTTGATCGTCTGCATCACGGAAGGCATTCCGGTTGCCGACATGGTCAAGGTCAAGGCTCGTCTCGACAAGTCGAAGTCGCGGCTGATCGGACCGAACTGCCCCGGCGTCCTGACGCCGAACGAATGCAAGATCGGCATCATGCCGGGCTCCATCTTCAAGAAGGGCTCCGTCGGCGTTCTCTCGCGTTCGGGCACGCTGACCTATGAAGCCGTGTTCCAGACCACCAATGAAGGCCTCGGCCAGACGACGGCTGTCGGCATCGGCGGCGACCCGGTCAAGGGCACGGAATTCATCGACATCCTGGAAATGTTCCTCGCCGACGACGAAACCAAGTCGATCATCATGATCGGCGAAATCGGCGGTTCGGCTGAAGAAGAAGCCGCGCAGTTCCTCAAGGACGAAGCCAAGAAGGGCCGCAAGAAGCCGATGGTCGGTTTCATCGCCGGCCGCACGGCACCTCCCGGCCGCACCATGGGCCACGCTGGCGCCGTGATTTCCGGCGGCAAGGGCGGCGCGGAAGACAAGATTGCGGCGATGGAAGCGGCAGGCATTCGCGTGTCGCCGTCGCCGGCGCGTCTCGGCAAGACGCTGGTGGAGGTCCTGAAGGGCTGATCCTACCTATAGCAAGACCCGGACGGGGAGCGGCAGCCGCCTATCCCGTCCGGCCTTCCAATTCGTAAGTGCAGATGTGCGGTCCAAGCGGCCGCGAACGAAATACGGTCGCCGGATGTCCATAAGCCGGCAATGCAAACAAGTCGGGAGGCGGACGAAGGCGTCCGCATATCACCATGGCAAGGCAAGAAGCCAACGAGCAATTTCAGATCACTTCGTTCCTGGACGGTGCGAACGCTGCTTATATCGAGCAGCTCTACGCGCGCTACGAGGAAGACGCATCGTCGGTATCCGACGAGTGGCGGTCTTTCTTCAAGGCGCTGGAAGACAGTCCCGACGACGTGAAGCGGGCGGCCAAGGGCGCCTCCTGGCAGCGCAAAAACTGGCCGATCCCGGCCAATGGTGAGCTCGTCTCCGCGCTCGACGGCAACTGGGGCATCGTCGAAAAGGTCATCGAGACCAAGGTGAAGGCCAAGGCCGAAGCTCAGGGCAAGCCGACCGACACGACTGACGTTTTGCAGGCGACGCGCGATTCCGTCCGCGCCATCATGATGATCCGCGCCTATCGCATGCGCGGCCACCTGCACGCCAAGCTCGACCCGCTCGGCATCGCCGCTGCGGTCGAAGATTACAAGGAACTGTCGCCGGAGGCCTACGGTTTCACCGAGGCTGACCTCGATCGCAAGATCTTCATCGATAACGTGCTTGGCCTCGAATATGCCAGCGTGCGCGAGATGATCGAGATCCTCGAGCGCACCTACTGTTCGACGCTCGGCGTCGAATTCATGCATATTTCCAATCCGGAAGAGAAGGCCTGGATCCAGGAGCGCATCGAAGGCGTCGATAAGGGTATTGCTTTCAATCCCGAACGCAAGAAGGCGATCCTGCAGAAGGTGATCGAAGCCGAAGGCTATGAGCAGTTTCTCGACGTCAAGTTTAAGGGCACGAAGCGTTTCGGCCTCGATGGCGGCGAATCGCTGATCCCGGCGCTTGAGCAGATCCTGAAGAGCGGCAGCCAGCTCGGCCTCCGGGAAGCTTTGTTCGGCATGGCCCATCGCGGTCGCCTGAACGTGCTTTCGCAGGTCATGGGCAAGCCGCATCGCGCTATCTTCCACGAGTTCAAAGGCGGCTCCTACGCGCCGGACGAAGTCGAAGGCTCTGGTGACGTCAAGTACCATCTTGGCGCCTCCTCGGACCGCGATTTTGACGGCAACAAGGTGCACGTTTCGCTGACGGCCAATCCGTCGCATCTGGAAATCGTCAATCCGGTGGTGATGGGTAAGGCCCGCGCCAAGCAGGATATGGGTGCCACCCAGTGGGATGGCGACATTATTCCGCTGTCTGAGCGCGCCAAGGTCGTGCCGCTCTTGATCCACGGCGATGCTGCTTTTGCCGGCCAGGGCGTGGTTGCCGAAATCCTCGGCCTGTCGGGCCTGCGCGGCCATCGCGTCGCCGGCACGATGCATGTGATCATCAACAACCAGATCGGCTTCACCACCAATCCGGCCTTCTCACGCTCGTCGCCCTATCCGTCCGACGTCGCCAAGATGATCGAAGCGCCGATCTTCCATGTGAACGGCGACGATCCGGAAGCCGTTGTTTATGCGGCCAAGATCGCCACCGAATTCCGCATGAAGTTCCACAAGCCGGTCGTCCTCGACCTGTTCTGCTACCGCCGCTACGGCCATAATGAAGGCGATGAACCGTCCTTCACGCAGCCGAACATGTATAAGGTCATCCGCGCCCATAAGACGGTCCTGCAGCTCTATTCCGAGCGGCTGGTCGCCGAAGGCGTCCTGACCGACGGCGAAGTCGAAAAGATGAAGGCCGACTGGCGCGCCCATCTCGAGCAGGAGTTTGAGGCCGGCCAGCACTACAAGCCGAACAAGGCCGACTGGCTTGATGGCGAGTGGTCGGGCCTGCATGCGGCCGACAATGCCGATGAGCAGCGCCGCGGCAAGACCGCAGTGCCGATGAAGACGCTGAAGGAGATCGGTCGCAAGCTGTCGGAAATCCCGGCCGGCTTCCACGCGCACCGTACCATCCAGCGCTTCATGGAAAACCGCGCCAACATGGTGCAGAGTGGTGAAGGCATCGACTGGGCGATGGCGGAAGCGCTGGCTTTCGGCGCGCTGGTCATCGAGGGCCACAAGATCCGCCTGTCCGGCCAGGATTGCGAACGCGGCACGTTCTCGCAGCGCCATTCGGTTCTCTACGATCAGGAAACCGAAGAGCGCTATATTCCGCTCGCCAACCTGTCGCCGACCCAGGCCCGCTACGAAGTCATCAACTCGATGCTGTCGGAAGAAGCGGTTCTCGGTTTCGAATACGGCTATTCGCTGGCTCGTCCGAATGCGCTGACGCTCTGGGAAGCCCAGTTCGGCGACTTCGCCAACGGTGCGCAGGTTGTCTTCGACCAGTTCATCTCGTCGGGCGAACGCAAGTGGCTGCGCATGTCCGGTCTCGTCTGCCTGCTGCCGCACGGCTATGAAGGCCAGGGCCCGGAACACTCATCGGCCCGCCTCGAGCGCTTTCTGCAGCTTTGCGCAGAAGATAATATGCAGGTCGCCAACGTTACGACGCCGGCTAACTACTTCCATATCCTGCGCCGTCAGCTGAAGCGTGACTTCCGCAAGCCGCTGATCCTGATGACGCCGAAGTCGCTGCTGCGCCACAAGCGCGCCGTGTCGAGCCTGGCGGAGATGGCGGGGGAATCCTCCTTCCATCGCCTGCTCTGGGACGATGCGGAAGTGATCAAGGACGGCCCGATCAAGCTGCAGAAGGACAACAAGATCCGTCGCGTCGTCATCTGCTCGGGCAAGGTCTATTACGACCTGCTGGAAGAGCGCGAAAAGCGCGGCATCGACGATATCTACCTGCTGCGCATCGAACAGCTCTATCCGTTCCCGGCCAAGGCGCTGATCAATGAGCTCAGCCGCTTCCGCAATGCGGAGATGGTCTGGTGCCAGGAAGAGCCGAAGAACATGGGCGCCTGGTCCTTCATCGATCCTTATCTGGAATGGGTGCTTGCCCATATCGATGCCAAGTACCAGCGGGTTCGCTACACCGGCCGTCCGGCTGCCGCCTCTCCGGCGACGGGCCTGATGTCGAAGCACCTGTCGCAGCTTGCAGCATTCCTCGAGGATGCGCTCGGCGGTTAAGCAAGGGGTTGCGCGATGGCCTATTTTCATTTGAAACTTGTGCCATCGCGCTCCGGCTTTCCGCATGACGCCACAGGGGAGGAGATGGCAGCCATGCAGCAACACGCCGCCCGGGCGTTCGAGGCCGATGGTGCCTTCGATATGCGCGTCATCGACATCGCAAATGCCGACACTCTCGATCATTCCCCGGCCATCTGTCGCCGGAAATTCTATCTAACTCATAAGACGAAAAATCAGGATCTGAACAATGGCCACTGAAATCCGCGTTCCTACCCTCGGCGAGTCCGTCAGCGAAGCGACCGTCGGCACCTGGTTCAAGAAGGTCGGCGACGCCATCAAGGTCGATGAGCCGATTGTCGAACTGGAAACCGACAAGGTGACGATCGAAGTTCCCTCGCCGATTGCCGGCACGCTGTCCGAAATCGTCGCTCAGGCCGGTGAGACCGTCGGTCTCGGCGCGCTGCTCGGTCAGATCTCGGCTGGCAACGGCGCTGCCGCTGCTCCGGCACAGGCTGCCGCGCCTGCCGCAGCACCCGCTCCGGCTGCTGCTGCCCCGGTCGCCGCACCTGCTGTTTCCGCTCCGGCTTCCGCCATGCCGCCGGCACCCGCCGCCGCCAAGCTGCTTGCCGAAAGCAATGTCTCTGCCGATCAGGTCGATGGTAGCGGCAAGCGCGGACAGGTTCTGAAGGGTGATGTCATCGCTGCCGTTGCCAAGGCCGCTTCAGCGCCTGCTGCCGTACCGGCCGCTCCGGTTGCCGCGCGTGCGCCGACGACAGTCGAAGACGCCGGCCGCGAAGAGCGCGTCAAGATGACCCGCCTGCGCCAGACGATCGCGCGCCGCCTCAAGGATGCGCAGAACACCGCTGCCATGCTCACCACCTATAATGAGGTGGACATGAAGGCCGTCATGGACCTGCGCAACAAGTACAAGGACATCTTCGAGAAGAAGCATGGCGTGAAGCTCGGCTTCATGGGCTTCTTCACCAAGGCCGTCACGCATGCGCTGAAGGAACTTCCGGCTGTCAACGCCGAGATTGACGGCACCGACATCGTCTACAAGAACTACTGCCACATCGGCATGGCGGTCGGCACCGACAAGGGCCTCGTCGTTCCGGTCATTCGCGACGCCGACCAGATGTCGATCGCCGAAGTCGAGAAGGAGCTTGGCCGTCTGGCGAAGGCTGCCCGCGACGGCACGCTGTCGATGGCCGACATGCAGGGCGGCACCTTCACCATTACCAATGGCGGTGTCTACGGCTCGCTGATGTCCTCGCCGATCCTGAATGCGCCGCAGTCGGGCATTCTCGGCATGCACAAGATCCAGGAACGTCCGGTCGCCATCGGCGGTCAGGTCGTCATCCGTCCGATGATGTATCTGGCGCTCTCCTATGACCATCGCATGGTCGACGGCAAGGAAGCCGTGACCTTCCTCGTGCGCGTCAAGGAAAGCCTGGAAGATCCGGAACGTCTCGTTCTCGATCTCTAATCTCTAAGGGAGCGCTGGCTCATGTGGACATGGCCCATGCGGACGATGCGCGGACTTTTGTGTGCCGTCGCTGCATGGTTGCCATCGCCGGCCGTCGCGGATGATCTCGACGCGGCAAAGCTCAGCAGCAATCTCGATCTGGCGTCGCTGAGCGACGCCGATCTTGCCTCGAGGTCGATCACCGTCTTCCATATGGGCGATGTCGAACTGACCTCGGGCCGCATCGTCGCCAGCGATCCGCTGGTCGGACCGGACCGCCCGGCCTTCGTCAGAACAGTTCCCCCCGGCAACTATCCCGTGACACTCTATCAAGCCTTCGGCCGCATCGCCGCCGCCAGCCTGCGATTTGGCCCAGGCAAGCCGGTGCGCTGGGAGTTGGCGGTGATCGCCGGTCAGGATATCAAGTCGCTGAAGGGCGATGAGTTCTTCGGCTATCCGGTCGATGCCGGTCTCGGCTGCTATATGGACGCCGATACCTATGCTTTGATCCAGGAACGGGAAAAGCAGGTTCGCACCGAGAAGTCCTCTTCCGACATCAATTATTATGATGATGTCCTGGCGTCCGAGATCGAGGCGAATGACGACAAATATGTCATGCACCGGCCGGTGGCCGGCAAGCGCGGCAATGTCGCGGTCTTCTGGAGCGGATGGGGCGACGGTTTCTATCCGGTCTTCTGGGGCCTCGATGCCAACGGTCGCCCACTTGTGCTGTTCACGGATTTCGGGGTGACCGAAAATGCCGACGGCCGGCGCGAACCGGGGGGCGAGTGATGGCGAGATTGGCCCCTCTGCGCTGGGCGATGATGGCGCTCATGGCCGTTCCCGCGCTGGCGCATGCGAATGAATGCGCGCAGGAAAAGGCTGTCTATGGCGACATGGACGATGCCTACGAGCTGCGTTTCGAACCGGCAGGCCCGGCGGCGGCCGTCAGTAACAAATTCAAGTTTGCCGTGCGCAACACGTCGATCGTGGCGGAAGGCGTGATCATGCGTTCGGACGATGGGCCGCACGCCAATGGTACGATCATGTTCAATTGCCCGGATGGCGACGTGACGGGCGCCGATCTGCGGGCCTGCACCGTCTGGCAGGGCATGATCTATGCTTCGGACATGAAGGGCGATATCAGTGCGCTGCCGACGGAGGGTGCCGGGGCCGCGGCGCGGCTGTTCCTGCCGGCGCTCGGACCTTCGATCCGGCAATCCATCATCTGGGGCGAAGGCAAGGCGACCGTCGCTCCCTGGGATGTGCTGACCTTGAAAGGATGCGACGAATGAATGGCAAATCTCCTGTTCTTCTCGTCACCGGCGGCAGCCGTGGCATCGGTGCCGCGGTCTCGATAGCCGCTGCCCGGCTGGGCTGGGCCGTGGCCGTCAACTATGCCTCCAACAAGGCGGCTGCGGAGACGGTGGTTACTACGATCCGGGATGGCGGCGGCGAGGCGATCGCGGTTGCCGGCGATGTCGGCGTGGCGGCTGACATCCAGTCGATCTTTTCCGCTGTCGATGAGCATTTCGGCCGGCTGGACGGTCTTGCCAACAATGCCGGCATCGTCGATGTGCCGCAGCGCGTGGACGAGATGACGCCCGAAAGGCTTGAGCGCATGTTCCGCATCAACATCACCGGCTCGATCCTCTGCGCCGGGCAGGCCGTGCGTCGCATGTCGACCCGTCACGGCGGCAAGGGCGGAGCGATCGTCAATATCTCGTCGATGGCGGCAATCCTGGGCTCAGCCAGCCAATATGTCGATTATGCCGCCTCTAAGGGTGCGATCGACACTTTTACGATCGGGCTGGCGCGCGAAGTCGTGACCGAAGGCATCCGCGTCAATGGGGTGCGTCCGGGGATCATCGACACCGATATCCATGCTTCCGGCGGGTTGCCGGACCGCGTGCGTGACTTGAGCCCGACCATTCCGATGCAGCGGGCCGGCACGGCGGATGAAGTTGCCGACGCGGTCCTCTACCTATTGAGCCCCCAGGCATCCTATATAACCGGCTCAATCCTCAATGTGAGCGGCGGCCGTTAAGCGGAGAAGGCGGAAACTATGCAGTATGTTTGGGAATTCCTCGGCCTGATGGCCGTATTTTCGATCTTCATCGTCGTGCCGGGCGCCGACTTTGCCGTGATCCTGCGCCAGAGCATCGTGCATGGCCGCCGCGCGGCGATGATGACCGGCCTCGGCATGGGCTTCTCGTTGCTCTTCCACATCAGCTACACCATTCTCGGCCTCGGCCTGATCGTCTCGCAATCACTGATGCTGTTCAGCGCGATCAAATGGGCCGGTGTGCTCTATCTCGTCTATCTCGGCATCAAGTCTTTCAGAGAGCCGGGCTTCAAGGTCAAGGAAATCGAGATCACCGACGAGGACCGCAAGCCGGTGTCCGTCTGGCGCTGCCTGGCGACGGGCTTCATCACCAATGCGCTCAATCCGAAGCCGGTGCTGTTTTTCCTGTCGCTGTTTTCGACGCTCGTGCATCACGATACGCCAGCGCTGATCCAGTTCAGCTATGGCATCGGCATGGCGACGGCGCTGGTCGCCTGGTTTGCCGGTGTCTCCCTCTTCTTCACCGTCAAGCCGATCCGCGATCGTTTCATCGCCAGCGGCAAATGGTTCAACCGCATCACCGGGGCCGCACTTGTCGGCTTCGGCATCCGCCTCGCCATGGCGCGGGCGGCCGACTAACTCGAGCATGATCCCGAAAAGTGCGTAGCGGTTTTCGGATAAGATCATGCTGAATCAAATAATTAGAGCGTCATGACGCTCTAGAGATACAAAACAAGGAAATTAAGCCATGTCTTACGATGTGATCATTATCGGAACCGGCCCTGGTGGCTATGTCTGCGCCGTCAAGGCCGCACAGCTCGGCCTGAAGGTCGCGGTCATCGAAAAGCGCGCCACCTATGGCGGCACCTGCCTCAATGTCGGCTGCATACCGTCCAAGGCGCTGCTGCACGCTTCCGAAGTGTTCCATCATGCCGGCCACGGCATGGATGCGCTCGGTGTTGAAGTCTCTGCGCCGACGCTTAACCTTCCGAAGATGATGGCGCACAAGGATGCGACCGTGAAGTCGAACGTCGATGGCGTCGCCTTCCTCTTCAAGAAGAACAAGATCGATACCTTCCAGGGCACCGGCAAGATCGTTTCCGCCGGCAAGGTCTCCGTCACGGCCGAAGACGGCAAAGTGACCGAGATCGAGGCTAAGAACATCGTCATCGCCACCGGCTCCGATGTTGCCGGCATTCCGGGCGTGCCGCTCGAAATCGATGAGAAGGTGATCATTTCGTCCACCGGCGGTATCGCGCTCGACAAGGTGCCGGAAAACCTCGTCGTCGTCGGCGGCGGTGTCATCGGCCTTGAGCTTGGTTCGGTCTGGTCGCGTCTCGGCTCCAAGGTCACCGTGGTCGAATATCTCGACAACATCCTCGGCGGCATGGACGGCGAAGTCTCCAAGCAGTTCCAGCGCATGCTCGCCAAGCAGGGCATCACCTTCCACCTTGGCGCCAAGGTTGTCGCCGTCGAGAAGTCCGGCAAGGGCGCCAAGGTTACCTTCGAGCCGGTCAAGGGCGGCGACAAGGTCGTGCTTGACGCCGATGTCGTGCTGGTCTCCACCGGCCGCAAGCCCTACACGGCCGGCCTCGGTCTCGAAGAAGCCGGCGTTGCGCTCGACAATCGCGGCCGCGTCGAAATCGATGGTCACTTCAAGACCAATGTCCCCGGCATCTATGCCATCGGCGACGTGGTGAAGGGCCCGATGCTGGCGCACAAGGCGGAAGACGAGGGCGTAGCGCTTGCCGAAATCCTCGCCGGTCAGGCGGGCCATGTGAACTACGACGTCATTCCAAGCGTGGTCTACACGCAGCCGGAAGTCGCCTCCGTCGGCAAGACCGAGGAAGAGCTGAAGGCTGCGGGCATCGCCTACAAGGTTGGCAAGTTCCCGTTTTCCGCCAACGGCCGCGCCCGCGCCATGCTGGCGACCGACGGTTTCGTCAAGATCCTGGCAGACAAGGAAACCGACCGCGTTCTCGGCGGCCACATCGTCGGCTTCGGTGCCGGCGAGATGATCCACGAGATCACCGTGCTGATGGAATTCGGCGGCTCTTCGGAAGATCTCGGCCGCACCTGCCATGCACATCCGACTATGTCGGAAGCCGTCAAGGAAGCCGCACTCGCGACCTTCTTCAAGCCGATCCATATGTAAAAACCGGCCTTATCTCTCGGTTGAGAGCTGGGATTGCAATGCATGCGTGATGATGCGATGAACGGGATATTCTCGTGCATCGCATCATCGAAGCTCTCCTCAAAACCGAAGCAAGCATGTCACGCCAAGTTCCAGTCGCTGCCGCATTCCTCCGATTTTTCATGGTCATGGCGCTCACGGTCCTTGTGACCGGCGCGCTGCCGGCTCAAGCCGAAGTGCCGGCCTCTGGCTGGCCGCAAGCCACCAGTGATTTGCCGGCCGAATCTGGTGTTCGCTTTGGCACGCTGCCCAATGGCATGCGCTTCGCCGTCATGCACAATGCAACGCCCTCGGGGCAGGTGGCGATCCGGTTTCGTATCGCGACCGGCTCGCTCCAGGAAAATGACGACCAGCAGGGGCTGGCGCATTTTCTTGAACATATGGCCTTCAAGGGCTCGACCCATGTGCCCGAAGGCGAGATGATTCGGACTCTCCAGCGTCTCGGTCTGGCCTTCGGTCCGGATACCAACGCTTCCACCGGCTATAACGAGACCGTCTACGCGCTCGATCTCCCGGAGGCCAAGCCCGATACGGTTTCCACCGGCCTGATGCTAATGCGCGAGACGGCAAGCGAACTCACGCTCGATGCCGGTGCCTTTGATCGCGAGCGCGGTGTCATCCTCTCGGAAGAGAAGCTGCGTGATACGCCGCAGTATCGCGGCGGTATCGGCTTCATGAATCTGCTGCTGCCGGGCCAGCGCGTGCCCCTGCGGTCGCCGATCGGCAAGACCGATATCATCCGCAATGCACCCGTCGATCTGGTGCGGGATTACTACCGCAGCAACTACCGCCCGGATCGCGCCACGCTGATCGTGGTCGGCGATATCGATGCGGTGGCGATCGAAGCCGATATTCGCAACCGTTTCGGCAATTGGACGGCGGCGACGCCGGCGCCGGCCGAGCCCGATATCGGTGTCCTTGAAAAGCAAGGGCAGCGAGTGGGAGCCGTCGTCGTGCCGGGTGGAGCGACCCGCGTGCAGATCGCCTGGACCAGTCCCTATGATGCTTCTCCGGACAGCGTTGCCAAGCGTCGGGCGGATTTGGTCGAGAACATCGGTCTTGCCGTGCTCAATCGGCGCTTGTCCTTTTTGGCGCAGCAGCCCAATCCACCCTTTGTCAGCGCACAGGCGGGATCGCAGGATCTCTACAAGTCAGCTCACGTCGCGATGATTGCCGCCGATTCCGATCCCGACAAATGGCAAGCGGCGCTTGTTGCAATCGATCAGGAGCAGCGCCGTATTGCCCAGTTCGGCGCCGAGCAGAGCGAAATCGATCGCGAAATCACCGAATATCGTTCGATGCTGCAGGCAGCCGCAGGCGGTGCGGCGACGCGCGCAAGTCCCGACATCGCCACGACACTGGCCTGGAGCACGGGCGAAAATCTGGTTTTCACCTCGCCGGCGGATGACCTCTCGCTCTTCGACGCCGCAATGAAGGGCCTGACCGCGGATGAGGTCAACCGAACGCTCCAGAGCGTCTTTGCCGGCAATGGTCCGCTGCTGGTGTTGCAAGTCCCGCAAATGCCCGATGGCGGTATCGCGACCGTCGAAAAGGCCTATGCCGACTCACGTACTGTGCCTGTTGCTGCGCCGGAACACGCGGCGTCGGCCGTCTGGCCCTATAGCGATTTCGGACCGCCGGGGTCTGTCGTCGAACAACATGCGGTCGAGGATCTCGGCATCACGATGGCGCGCTTTGCCAATGGTGTCAGGCTGACGGTCAAGCCGACCACGTTTCGCACGAATGAAGTGCTGGTCCGTGCCAATATCGGCCGCGGCCGGCTCGATCTGCCGCATGATCGCCCGCTGCCGATCTGGGCGGCACCGGCCATGTCGCTTTCCGGTTTGAAGGCGATCAATTACGACGACATGCAGAAAGCTCTGGCCGGCAATGTCGTCGGCAACGATTTCTCCATCCAGGACGGTGCCTTCCGATTCGAAGGAGCTACGCGGCCCGACGATCTGGCGATGCAATTGCAGCTCCTGACGGCCTATGCCTCGGACCCGGCCTATCGCCCCGACGTCTTCAAACGAGTCCAGCAGGCCTACTTGAACAGTCTCCCCCAACTTCAGGCGACACCCGGCGGGGTCGTTAGCCGCGATCTCGCCGGCCTTTTGCATTCCGACGATCCACGCTGGACTTTCCCCGATCAGGCGCAATTGCGTGACGCCAAGCCGGAAGATTTCGAGGGGCTGTTGCGGCCGCTCCTGTCCAATGCGCAGATCGAGATCATCATCGTCGGCGATATCAAGGTGGACGACGCAATCCGCATGACCGCGCAGACCTTCGGCGCTCTGCCAAGCCGTCCCGATGCGCAGGAGCAGGCGAGCGGCTCGAACGTGCGTTTTCCGGCACCGACGCCTCAGCCGGTCGAGCGCCTTCAGGACGGGCGAAGCGACAACGCTGCCGCGGTAGTCGCCGCGCCGATCGGTGATTTTCTATCGGATTTGCCGCGTGCCGCTGCCGCCAATGTTACAGGCTCAATCTTCCAGAATCGCTTGGTCGACCAGTTCCGTGTCGCAGAGGGCGCGACCTATAGCCCGCAGGGCGATGTCGATCTGTCCCGATCGATCCCGGGCTACGGCTTTACCTATGTCTATGTCGAGACAACGCCTGCCAAAGTGGACCATTTCTTCGATCTCGTAGACAAGATCGCCGCCGATCTGCGGGATAGCGACGTCTCGCTGGACGAGCTGACACGGGCAAAGGCTCCGATGATCGAGGAGATAAAGCGCTCGCAACAGACCAACGGCTACTGGCTGGAGGGCCTGCACGGCGCCCAGACAGACCCTCGGCGCTTAGAGCGGATTCGCAGCAGCATCAACGGCTATCAGTCGATAACAGCGCAGGATATCCGCGCCATCGCCACCACATATTTGAAGCCGGAGACCTTCTGGCGGATGAAAATATTGCCGAGCAACGGATCGGCTGTGCGATAGCCCCTTTCCGGTTGGTCCGGCGAATTGCCGCAGCCACCGTTTGTTTGCCTTGCTGGGTGTCGATTGTGCTAGGTTGTGGCAACCGAGACAGCGGATGAGACGATGCCGGCAAAGCCCATAATGATTGAACCGCGTATGCCACACCCCGCATTGCCGGGGGCTGATTGGGCGGATTGTTTCGAGCTGCAAGTTCCGACATCGGATTTTACGGCGACCGTTGCTGCGGGCATGATACTCGACCATTTTCCGCTCTGGGTGCGGTCGCTGCTGAGGCTGCGTGACGCAGTGACGGGCGTTTTCGGCCTGAGATCCAGTGGATATCGTGCACCGGACGGGCCGGAGATGGTCGGCTTCTTCCCGGTTGTCAGCAAATCAGACAACCAGGTCGTTCTCGGATTCGATGACAAACACCTCGATTTCCGCGTCGTGATCGATGTGCGGGATGATGGTGAGGGACGCCGGCTCGTCGATGCGACGACGCTGGTGAAGCGGAACATCCTGCTTGGCAAGATCTATCTCGCCGTGATCGCGCCGTTCCACCGGCTGATTGTCCAGACGATGCTGGTCGATTTTGGCAAGCGAATGGGCGCGGTCAGTCGACCGCAGTCACTGTAAAGCCCTGCTTGCGCAACAGCGCCACCAATCCCTCATCGCCAGCCAGATGCAGAGCGCCAACAGCCATGAAGACATTGCCCTTGGTGAGGATCGGGGCTGCGCGTTCGCCCATCACCTTGTTGCGGTCAAGCACGATGCGCTGCTCGAAGGTGCCGGCGTCGTCGTCGGACAGGTTCTGGTCTGGGTCGATGTTCTTCAGCATCGGCATGATCGCGCCGACATTGCCGGCGAGGTAGAGGTCGGTCATCGTTTCGTTGATGTCGTTGATCCTGTCGCCGAGTTCCAGCGTCTGGAGCAGCGATTTCATGTGCAGCTCGATCGGCAGGTCGCTCATCGCCTTGGCCTGTTCGGCAAGCGTCTCCAGGCCCTTGACCTGCTTGCCGGCCGCAGCGGCATCGGCGGCAAGCTTCTGATCGAGGAATTTTATGCCGGACGCCTTGCGGCGGATTTCGCAGCCGGTCATCTGGAAGGAGCTTGAAATCAGCCAGGGCTGCATGTGGGAAACGGCGGCAAGCGGCACGCCGCGTTGTTTCAGGGCCGCTTCCAGCCGGGCGTTGTCCTCGGGTGACAGATGCTGGCCGATGGTACCGCCGTTGGGCAGCATGGTCAGCGACGGATTAATGAAGAGGGCCGCCGCCGCCTTCTTGTCGTCGAGGATTTCATCGGATTCGACGATGATCGTATCGGCCGTGGCGCTGGCCTCGGCCGCACCCTTCGGCATGGTCGTGACGCGCGTGTCGCTGACATGCATGGTGCCGAGCAGCCAGGAGGGTTTCAGGCCGGGTTTTTCGATTTTCCAGAAAATCCCCTTGCCGTTCGCGACCTTGTCGCCATCGGCAAGGATCGAGGCATATTTCGCGGGGTCGGTCTTCTGCAGCTCCGTCATGAGGTTCTTGCCGCCGCAGCTATCCGACGCGGTTTCGTCGGCATGCGCCGGCACTGATGATAGCACCGCAATGATCAGCGCGATCACCAGCATCACCGGAAAGGCCGTCGCCAGCCAGAAGAAAATATCACCGGGCCTCGGTGCCGTCAGCCGCGCCGTCTTGATCCCGAGAGCAGATATCATCCCAACCTTCCAAAAGCAGACTATATGATCCCGAAAGCCGCGAAATAGCATCCGAACGGGATCATGCCGAAACTGGTCTCTGCTCTATCCGCCCGAAGCGCATATTCCCTTAACGCGAGGGGTTAACGCTTTCTTACGCGCGCGGATGAGCCCGATCGTAGACTTCCAGCAGGCGCGACTGATCGACGCCGGTGTAGACCTGCGTCGTCGAGAGGCTGGCATGGCCGAGCAATTCCTGGATTGTGCGCAGGTCGCCGCCACCTGCCAAGAGGTGCGTGGCGAAAGAATGGCGCAGGGCGTGTGGAGTCGCCGTGTCCGGCAGGCCGAAGGCGCTGCGCAGTTTCTGCATGCCGCGCTGGATGATGCCCGGATGCAGCTTGCCGCCGCGCGCGCCACGGAAAAGGGGAGAGCCGGCGTCGAGATGATAGGGACAGATCGCGCGGTATCTCTCGACCGCTTCGGCGACGACGGGCAACAGCGGCACCAGCCGCGTCTTGTTGCCCTTGCCGGTGATGCGCAGTGCTGTTGCGCCGGGGCGTATGTCGTCCGGCGTCAGGTCCAGCGCCTCGGAGATGCGCAGGCCGCAGCCATAGAGCAGGGTCAGTACCGCCGCATCGCGCGCGGCGATCCAGGGCTCCTCGTGCAGCTGCGCCTCGTCGCTGACGACGGTGATGGCCTGGGTGTCCGAGAGCGGCTTCGGCAGGGACTTGGGCTGCTTGGGCGAGCGCACCGCGCCGGCGCCGGCGGCATTCACCAGGCCTTTCTTTTCGAGATAGCGCAGCAGCGAACGAAGGCCGGCGAGATTGCGCCCGAGCGAACGCGCGCCGGCGCCATCCTTGCGGCGCGCGGCGAGAAATCCACGGAAATCGGCAGGCCGCAGCGCCTGGATATCATTGATGCTTGCCGGACCGCCAAGATGGCCGGTCAGAAAGGTCAAGAATTGTCGGGTGTCGCGCTCATAGGCATCCAGCGTATGGGCGGACAGCCGGCGCTCCTGGCCGAGCACCTCCAACCAGCGGCTGCGCTCGTCCATCAACTTGGGGTCGGCAATGATCAACAACTCGTTCAGTGGAAAACCCCTTGAATTCCAAAATCATTCTGCCACTTTGAAGTGGGGAAGGTTATGGAATCGCTAACAATCCTACTGCGCCGCGCTTCCTTTGCGTGCGGAAAGAACACAGTAGTCCTTTTCAACTGCGTATAAGCTGTTCCTTAAATCAAATCGGATTTAAGTGGTTATGCGCGAGGCGCTTGTCATGCTTCGATCATATTCGATTGCGATAGAGTACAACCCAACCATCCAGGGCATTTCATGGCACGTCGCGGTTCGATAACTGCATTGGGACAACTTGCAGAAGCGATCGCTTTGGTGTCCCAGGGCCAGCCCGGACATATCGTCGATACGCTGATCGCCGAGCGCGGCCAGAAGATCGTTCGCAACCCGCTCTGGCCGGTGATGCGGCCCTTTCTCTATACGTTGCTGCGCTACAACAAGGCGATCGAATTCGCCGATGACGTCGCCAAGCTGCCGGGTTTCCAGTGCTTCGAATATATGAGCGATCTGCTGAAGCTCGACATTGGCGTGACCCATGCCGAGCGTATTCCTGCTTCCGGCGGCTTCATTCTCGTCAGCAACCATCCGACCGGCATTGCCGACGGCGTCGCGGTGTTCGACCTCCTGAAATCGCGCCGGCCCGATATGATGGTCTTTGCCAATCGCGACGCTGTGCGGGTCAATCCGCGCTTTTCCGAGATGATCATCCCGGTCGAATGGCGCGACGAATACAAGAGCAAGCTGAAGACGCGCGAGACGCTGCAAATCACCAATCGAGCCGTTGCCGACGGCAAGGTCACCGTGCTCTTCCCATCCGGCCGCATTGCCTATTGGGCAAATGGCAGACTGAACGAGCGGCCGTGGAAGACCTCGGCCGTCGGGCTCGCGCGCAAATACAATCTGCCGATCCTGCCGGTGCATCTGACGGCGCGCAATTCCGGATTGTTCTACTGGTTCGCCAAATGGTCGACGGAGCTGCGCGACATGACGGTTTTCCACGAACTCCTCAACAAGCGCGGCGACCGCTTTGATTTCCTGATCGGCAATCTGATTCCGGCCGAGCATCTCGACGGCGATGTCAACGAAGTGACCAAGGCGCTGGAGAAGCACACGGTCTTCGATCTGGCTCGTGATGGCGATGCGACGTTTGCGCCGATGAGCGCGCCGGCTGAGCCTGCGGATATGGTCGCCGAGGTCAAGGAACACTCCGCATGAGCGCTGTTGTCAGCGATGAGGTGTCTTCATTGAGGACAACCTTGTTGGTTGATCTCGCCGCCATGATTGCAAAGGTCGAATCGGCAAGGCCCATTCGTGTTGCGATCGACGGGAGGACAGCATCCGGGAAAACAACGCTGGCTAACGAACTGGCCAGTTGTCTCGCGGCTAAAGGCCGGGACGTTATTCGCACATCGATCGATGGCTTCCATAGGCCAAGGGTGGAACGTTATGCACGCGGGCGGCATTCCGCCGAAGGCTATTATTACGACGCGCGCGACCTTCCGGCTATCAACGCGCTGCTTCTCTCTCCTTTGGGGCCGGGTGGTGATCGCTGGTACCGCACGGCATCATTCGATCTCGACAATGATTTTCCCATCGAACAAGCCCCGCAATTCGCTTCGGCGGATGCTATCCTCATCGTGGACGGGACCTTTCTCCAGCGCCCTGAGCTGCGTGACGGATGGGACCTGACGGTCTTCGTCGAAACCACGGAACGTGTCTCCGAACAACGAGACATAGATCGCGACGCCGCGTACTTGGGCGGAACAGAGACCACACGTCAGCTTTATGCCGATCGGTATCGGCCGGCCTTTGATCTCTATCAGCGCTTGTGCGCGCCTGCTTCCGCTGCCGATGTCATTTTCAACAACGACAATTTCGAACAGCCTGCTCTTCGGGTTCGTGGAGATGGCAGGCTTTCAGCAGTATCGCGAAATCTCTGATATTCACGGAATTCGGTAGCAGATGCCACTAACTGGGACGGGGCATTTATGGCAACTTTGCGGACTGAGCCGCCGTTCGTCTAATCGTTCAGACTCTTTAGAATTTGTTGATAGAATGCGCCTTGTGCATTCTCAGCAGTAGACCTTACGACCCATTCCCATTCCCATTCCCATTCCCATTCCCATTCCCAATCCAAATTCAGTTTTCCTGCCGGGACCATTTGCCGCGCGATCTCAGCCGGTGTGGTTTCGTTGCTAGTTCCGTTCTCCCAGTCGTGAAAGGCTGATGAGTATCGAACGACCGCTCCGCTGATCGGCAAATCGAACAACCCTCCCTCGGCAAAAAACATCAACCCGTCGCCCATTTCTTCCCCGATGAGTTTGAGCCTACGTCCCAAACGATGTTTGAGGATGGCTACAAACACTATCGCTGCGGAAAACGTGAATTTGTCGACAAGCACAACAACCTGCCTGCTTGCGTTTTCAGAGATGGCGTCGATCAAGGGCATCGTTTGAAGGAAGTCGCCACCGGTGTTTCCGCGAAGGTCAATCAAGAGTTTTTTGTTCGAGCAGGTGCTTACATGCTCCGCTGCACCAGAGATGGCTTTCGGCAGCGCACTTTCGCTTGGATCGAAGAAACTTGGCAATAATATCGAAAGCCCAAGCCCCTGCCAGTCCTTAATCTCCACAAATCTCTCGGGTACCCAGGCCGGATCAGCCTTGCCATGCTCGTTTCTTGGGTAGAGCATCGATGCAGGAACCGTATGCCCGTTCTCCACTTTCAAATCGGTTATCTGCCCATTCTCGTCTTTCACGCGATATTCAGTCGTATTCTCTTTTGAAGAAAAACCTAGGTGAGCTAATGCATACGGCCATGCGAGAAGAATCGGGCCGATGACCCGTTTCCTCTGGCGCGTTCCCGCCAGAAATTTCTCTGCGGCGGCTTCAATTTGGCCCAAAGGTGTGCCGTTGACTGCTATCAGCTCTCCTCTTGGCGCAGTTGTTTCTGGTGCCGTGTCAGTTAACTGCACCACCGTCCCGACGCTCACAAACCTCAGCGGGAGCACCGAGATGGAATCGTTCGGGATCAGCCGTGTGTGTCCATTGTCGGGAAGTGCGAGTAGGCGCATCGCGGAAAACAGAAAGGCCTCTTTGGAGCCCTCCAAAGCGTATCGTCGAGTGTCATAAACGTAGCTGTCTATCATCGCCTGTTCGATCCGCCGAAAGCTGGGATCGGTTGGCAGGACAGTTTCTAGAATTTTCTCGAGGTCTTGCGTCAGGGACATGATTCACGGTGCGCATAGTTGCTCGTCGATGTCCAGATTGGGCCGATAGTGGTCATTGGTGGCATTGCCACATAAGACCCGAATATTCAGGGCAGCTTGCAGACCGCCCGCATTTTGCGAATGGCTTGGGCCACTCCCGGGTTCCCTTTTGCCGCCGCTCGGGGCATGGTCTGGCGCAATGAGTAAAGATTCTTCCGATCTGTTCGGTGCGTTGTTCGAGGCCGCGCCCGCTAAAGCTGTGATGACCCGCACGGTTCCGGTTCTGGTGCCGATGCCGGCGTCAAAACCCTATTCCTATGCGGTGCCGGAGGGCATGGCGGTCGAGCCGGGCTCTGTCGTGCAGGTGCCGCTTGGGCCGAGGCAGGTGATCGGCGTCGTCTGGGATGGTGGCGACGAGGGTGGCGTCGATCCGAAGAAGCTGCGGCCGATCAGCCGTGTCTTCGATTGCCCGCCGCTTGCCAAGCAGATGCGCGATTTCATCGATTGGGTCGCGGCTTACACGCTGTCGCCGCCCGGCCTCGTTGCCCGCATGGCGCTGAGGGTCCCGGCTGCCTTCGATCCCGAGCCGATGGTCGAGGGGTTGCGTTTTGCCGGTGGCACACCGGAGCGGCTGACGCCGGCCCGCGTGCGGGTGATGGAGATGGCGAATGACGGCCTCTCCTGGACGCGCAGCGGGCTGGCGCATGCGGCCGGCGTTTCGACAAGCGTCATCGATGGGCTGATCACGCAGGGCGTCTTCGAAACCGTGTTCCTGCCGCCGCCGCCGCTCGTTGCCAAGCCCGACCCGGATTACGCCGCCTCGCGGCTCGAAGGCCCGCAGCGCGAAGCGGCCGACGAGATATTGGTGGAGGTGCGCAAACAGGAATTCTCCGTCTCGCTGATCGACGGCGTCACCGGCTCGGGTAAGACTGAGGTCTATTTCGAGGCAATCGCCGAGACGCTGAAGCGCGGCAAGCAGGTGCTGATCCTTCTGCCGGAAATCGCGCTGACGGCGAGCTTCCTTGAGCGGTTCCAGGATCGTTTCGGCGCCAAGCCGGCCGAATGGCATTCGGATCTGGCGCCACGCACGCGCGAAAAGGTCTGGCGGCAGGCGGTGACCGGCGAAGTGCGCGTGGTTGCCGGCGCGCGCTCGGCACTGTTCCTGCCCTTCGAGGATCTTGGCCTTATCATTGTCGATGAAGAGCATGATCCCGCCTACAAGCAGGAAGACCGCGTTTATTATAATGCCCGCGACATGGCGGTGGTGCGCGGCCGCATCGCCGATTTCCCGGTCGTGCTGGTCTCGGCGACGCCCTCGGTCGAGAGCCAGGTCAATGGCCAGAGCGGGCGCTACAGCACCATCCATCTGCCGACCCGCTTCGGCGATGCGGCAATGCCGGACCTGCATCTGGTCGACATGCGCCGACATGCGCCGGAGCGCGGAGGCTTCCTGTCGCCATTGCTGATCCGGGCGATCGGCAAGACGGTGGAGAAGGGCCAGCAGTCACTGTTGTTCCTCAACAGGCGCGGATATGCGCCGCTGACACTCTGCCGGGTCTGCGGCCATCGCTTTCAGTGCCCGCAATGTTCGAGCTGGCTGGTGGAGCATCGGTTTCGCGGCCAGCTCCAGTGCCATCAATGCGGCTATGCCGAGCGGACGCCGGAGGCATGCCCGGAATGCGGCACGCTCGACCATCTTGTCGCCTGCGGCCCCGGCGTCGAGCGTATCGCTGAGGAAGTCGAGCGGCATTTTCCCGAGGCGCGGACGATCGTGCTCTCCTCCGACATCATGGGCGGTGTCAAAAGGCTGCGGTTGGAGCTCGACGCCATCGCCAAGGGCGAGGCGGATATCGTCATTGGCACGCAGCTCGTAGCCAAGGGGCATAATTTCCCACTGATGACGCTGGTCGGCATTATCGACGCCGATCTCGGCCTCGCCAATGGCGATCCGCGCGCCGCCGAGCGGACGTTCCAGCTCTTGTCGCAGGTGACAGGCCGCGCCGGGCGAACCGGCCTCAAGAGTCATGGCCTGCTGCAAACCTATCAGCCGCAGCATCCGGTCATGCAGGCAATCGTCTCCGGCGATGCCAGCGCCTTTTATGAGCGCGAGATTTCAGAACGGGAGAGGGCGGTGCTGCCGCCCTTCGGACGGCTTGCCTCGATCATCGTCTCGGCCGAGACCCGCCAGGATGCCGAGACCCACGCGCGCAGCATGCGCAGTGCGGCGCCACAGGTGCAGGGCATCTCCGTCCTCGGACCGGCGGAAGCACCGCTTGCCTTGGTGCGCGGCCGCCATCGCTTCCGCCTGCTGGTGCACGGCAAGCGCAATTCCGACATGCAGGGGTTCCTCCGGGCCCTGTTGGCGCAGGCGCCGAAGGAGCGCGGCTCGGTGCATGTTCAGCTGGATATCGATCCACAGAGCTTTTTGTGAGGTTACCAGTTCGGTTCGATCTTATCGTCCGGCGACTTGTGTGTTGTCTCTTGTAGCTCACGAGACAGGCTTCGCAGGCTCTTGGGAACCGCGCCGAGTGCGGTGTCGTCAAATCGGAGATGTGGCACGTAACGGCCTATCATATCGGCGACCACATAAGCTTGCGCTTCATCGCGGAGCTTCTTCAAGGGGTCGCGATCTTCCCGGCGTGAGAGCCAAAGCTTGTGTAGGGCAAAACTTCTCGGGTCGGGGCAGGTATAGTGTACGGGATAGCCGCGCTCATCAAGAACGATAACTGTTACTTTAGGGCTGTTTATGAGCCATTGCAGAACCTGGATCTCGACGGCGGCGAGATCATCCTCATTCTCGCCAATGCCGGCAGGTCTGGAACTGTTGAGTGGACGTGATGGCATAGGGCCGATCAGATCGACCAGATATCCATCCTTGTTTGCTGCGCGAAAGCTCCGCTTGCCAAGTGCATGAAATGATTTGTCGGCTGTGCGTAAGACGCCCATCAGACCTTCCGCGCCGATACTCCTCCGCAAAAGGTTGAGGTTGGTTCGCGCATCGAACAGCAGGTCGATATCCCCAGTGGCGAGCAGACTGCTGTCGATCTTGACGCCGCTGAGCCGTTCATAGGCAAAAAGTGCGTTGGTACCGACAATGTCCAAAGCATTTCCGATAAGGTTCGCCTTGTTAAGCGCCCGCAGGATACGAGCCGTCGTCAACGGCATCCTGCCAAGCCGCATGGCCCGGTTGATGGCGGCCATTTCATCGAGCCGCGTCGATAACGTGGCCAAGTGCTGCCGACGTTCGCTTCTGCCCTCATGGAATTGCATATAGGTGCGTTCCGTTTCGGAAGAGCGCGGGCCGAGTGATTTCCACGAGGTTTTTGTCTTGCGATATAGGTAATCGCGCCCGGAAACGGTTTTCCATGCCATGGAGCCTGCAAATCGATGAGATAGATCGGCATTTACGGCCAGCCATGCTTCGAATAGCTGCTCCGTATCGATCGTCTGTCTTATTTGATTGCTCTTCATTTCATTGAAATAAAACAATTTATCCCTTTTATATGACTTTCCTGCTGAAAAGGGATAAATTCATTTCAGCGAAGCGATGCCTCCAGCAGAAAATTATCCCTTCTTAAGGAAGATATCAGTTAAAAGGGATAAATCAAATATTTTCATAGCATTACGATGCGAAGTATAATGTGCTAAGGCATTCCATTCCGCATTCCCTCTTGTCGCACTTCATGCCATATGTCGATCTGTTCATATGGTTGATTTGATTTGGGCTGATTTGGGGACGATCGATGGAGTTCTATTTTCCGACTGACCTGGGCGAGCGGCTTGCCTATTGCTCGGCAGCGTTTACGGCCTTCATCGGTCTCGTTGTGATGTTCGCGCCGGGCTACACCTATCGCTTTCTTCGGCTGCAGGTGCGCGAAGGGCGATCGGAGGCCTATGCCGAGGCGCGCTCGGCTGGCGGTTTCTATCTCGGCTTCGGGGTGGTCGCGATATTGCTCG
Organism: Rhizobium rhizogenes NBRC 13257; assembly: GCF_000696095.1. Classification (GTDB taxonomy): domain Bacteria; phylum Pseudomonadota; class Alphaproteobacteria; order Rhizobiales; family Rhizobiaceae; genus Rhizobium; species Rhizobium rhizogenes. The sequence continues at coordinate 375,662 of NZ_BAYX01000004.1, forward strand.
CCCAGCCGATGATCTATCTGGCGCTCGGGGCGTCGTTTGCGGTCGCCGCCTTCGGTAGAATTCTTTCGATCATGTCCGACCGGGGAAAAGCGTGGCTCAATCTGCTGCTTCTGGTTGTTCAGGTTGCATTGGCCGCTCTACCCCTTCTTTACGGATTTGGTTACATTTGAGCCAAAATCGGGCATGCGCCGGCTGTCATTGCCCGCTCTATCCCCATGGTTCTGAACTTTTGCCATCATAAATTCACTCGAATGGCGTATTCGGCGAATACGCGTGTTGCGAGTCTCAATATCCTATGTTAGACGAACCCCGAATTTCGGATGCGGCAGGAGGAAGCTCCTGTTGATTTCTGGGGGAAATCAAAACGAATTCAAGAGCATGTGGCTTCCGTGCCCCGGAAGCTGAACTCTTGGGTTGAAATCAGGGAATTTTGTGCCCGTGGCAGACACATCCCAGCATATTTCTGGTGTTGCAGAGCGATATGCCTCGTCATTGTTCGAGCTGGCCCTTGAGGAGGGTGCTGTTCCGGCAGTGACCGCCGATCTCGATCGGTTTCAAGCCATGCTGGATGACAGCGGTGATCTGAAGCGTTTCATCTCCAGCCCGGTCTTTTCGGCTGAAGAGCAGGTTGGTGCAGTTCAGGCTCTGGCGACCAAGGCAGGCTTCGGCGCCTATTTTACCAATTTCCTCAAAGTCGTGGCAAAGAACCGGCGCCTTTTTGCGCTGCCGGGCATGGTCAAGGCTTTCCGTATTATTGCCGCGCAGCATCGCGGAGAAGTTTCCGCCGAGATCACCTCGGCTCATGCGCTGACGAAGGCGCAGGAAAATGAATTGAAGGCGGCGCTGAAGGGCGTAACCGGCAAGGACGTGGCGATTGCCGTCACGGTCGATCCGTCGATCCTGGGTGGTCTGATCGTTAAGGTCGGTTCGCGCCAGATCGATACGTCCCTTCGCACCAAACTCTCTACCCTTAAGCTTGCATTGAAAGAGGTCGGCTGATGGATATCCGCGCCGCGGAAATTTCCGCAATTCTGAAAGATCAGATTAAAAATTTCGGCCAAGAAGCCGAAGTCTCCGAAGTCGGCCAGGTTCTTTCCGTCGGTGACGGTATCGCCCGCGTCTACGGTCTGGACAATGTCCAGGCCGGCGAAATGGTCGAGTTCCCCGGCGGCATTCGTGGTATGGCCCTGAACCTCGAATCCGACAATGTCGGCGTGGTCATCTTCGGCTCCGACCGCGACATCAAGGAAGGCGACACCGTCAAGCGTACTGGCGCGATCGTCGACGTTCCGGTCGGTCCGGAACTGCTCGGCCGCGTCGTTGACGCCCTCGGCAACCCGATCGACGGCAAGGGCCCGATCAACGCGACCCGCCGTTCGCGCGTCGACGTCAAGGCTCCGGGCATCATCCCGCGCAAGTCGGTTCATGAGCCGATGTCGACCGGCCTCAAGGCTATCGACGCGCTGATCCCGGTCGGCCGCGGCCAGCGCGAGCTGGTCATCGGTGACCGCCAGACCGGCAAGACCGCCATCATTCTCGACACGATCCTGAACCAGAAGGCCATCCACGATGTCGGCCCGGACAGCGAAAAGCTGTACTGCGTCTACGTCGCCGTCGGTCAGAAGCGTTCGACCGTTGCTCAGTTCGTCAAGGTGCTCGAAGAGCGCGGCGCCCTGAAGTACTCGATCATTGTTGCTGCAACGGCGTCCGATCCGGCTCCGATGCAGTTCCTGGCACCGTTTGCCGGTTGCGCCATGGGCGAATATTTCCGCGACAACGGCATGCACGCCCTGATCGGCTATGACGATCTGTCGAAGCAGGCCGTTTCATACCGTCAGATGTCGCTGCTGCTGCGCCGCCCGCCGGGCCGCGAAGCCTATCCGGGCGACGTTTTCTACCTGCATTCGCGTCTCCTTGAGCGCGCTGCTAAGATGAACGACGAATTGGGCGCCGGTTCGCTGACCGCTCTGCCGGTCATCGAAACGCAGGGCAACGACGTTTCGGCCTTCATTCCGACCAACGTGATCTCGATCACCGACGGCCAGATCTTCCTCGAAACCGACCTGTTCTATCAGGGCATTCGTCCGGCCGTTAACGTCGGTCTGTCGGTTTCGCGCGTTGGTTCGTCCGCGCAGATCAAGGCGATGAAGCAGGTTGCCGGCTCGATCAAGGGCGAACTCGCCCAGTATCGTGAAATGGCCGCCTTCGCTCAGTTCGGTTCGGACCTTGATGCCGCAACGCAGCGCCTGCTGAACCGCGGCGCACGCCTGACCGAACTCCTGAAGCAGCCGCAGTTCTCGCCGCTGAAGGTGGAAGAGCAGGTTGCGGTAATCTTCGCCGGCGTCAACGGCTACCTCGACAAGATCGCTGTTCCGCAGATCGGCAAGTTCGAGCAGGGTCTGCTTTCGTACCTCCGCTCGGAAGGCAAGGAACTCCTCGATACGATCCGCACCGAAAAGGCCATCAGCGACGCGACCAAGAGCAAGCTTACGGCTGCTCTCGACAGCTACGCCAAGTCTTTCGCCTGATCGGACCTCACTTCTAGGACGGATACCGGATGCCTTCACTTAAGGATCTGAAAAACCGGATCGCCTCCGTCAAGGCGACGCAGAAGATCACCAAGGCGATGAAAATGGTCGCCGCGGCGAAGCTTCGGCGTGCCCAGGAGGCGGCTGAGGCCGCACGGCCCTATTCGCAGCGCATGGGCGCCGTTCTTGCCAACATCACGGCAGCCGTCAGCGATGCTGACGGTGCGCCGCTTCTGATGACGGGCACCGGCAAGAGCGATGTGCATCTGCTCGTGGTCTGCACGGCTGAACGCGGCCTTTGCGGCGGCTTCAATTCGCAGATCGCGCGCTTTGCCCGCGATCACGTCCGCAAGCTGCTCGCCGAAGGCAAGACCGTGAAGATCTTCACGGTCGGCAAGAAGGGCTACGATATTCTGCGCCGCGAGTATGCTTCGCTGATCATCGAGCGCAAGGAACTGCGCGACGTTAAGCGCGTGGGCTTCGAGAATGCCGACGCCCTCGGCAAGCGCATAATAGAGATGTTCGAAGCCGGCGAATTTGACGTCTGCACGCTGTTCTATTCCGAGTTCAAGTCGGTAATCAGCCAGGTGCCGACGGGATTGCAGCTTATCCCGGCTTCGGCTCCTGCCGTTGTTGAGGAAGATGCCGCCCACAAGGGTGCTGTTTATGAATACGAGCCGGATGCGGCTTCGATCCTTGCGGACCTGATCCCGCGCAACATCTCGGTCCAGATTTTCCGCGCGCTCCTCGAGAACGTCGCCGGCGAAATGGGCTCCAAGATGAGCGCCATGGACAATGCGACGCGCAATGCCGGTGAAATGATCAACAAACTGACGCTGAGCTACAACCGCCAGCGCCAGGCGCAGATCACCAAGGAATTGATTGAAATCATTTCGGGCGCGGAAGCGCTCTGAGGTTAGGAAAAGAGGGTAAGATTATGGCTGACGCAGCTAAGGCCGCAGTTTCGGTCGGCAAGGTTACGCAGGTTATCGGCGCCGTCGTTGACGTTCATTTCGATGGCGATCTGCCGAAGATCCTGAATGCTCTCGAAACCAGCAACAATGGCAGCCGCCTTGTTCTGGAAGTCGCGCAGCACCTCGGCGAAAACTCGGTCCGCACGATCGCCATGGACTCCACCGAAGGTCTGGTCCGCGGCCAGCCCGTTTCCGACACCGGCGCGCCGATCTCGGTTCCGGTCGGTTACGAAACGCTCGGCCGTATCATGAACGTCATCGGCGAGCCGGTTGACGAAGCCGGTCCGCTGGTTACCGCTACCAAGCGCTCGATCCACCAGGAAGCTCCGTCTTACGTCGAGCAGTCCACCGAAGGCCAGATCCTGGTCACCGGCATCAAGGTCGTCGACCTGCTCGCACCTTACGCAAAGGGCGGCAAGATCGGCCTGTTCGGCGGCGCCGGCGTCGGCAAGACCGTTCTGATCATGGAATTGATCAACAACGTCGCCAAGGCGCATGGTGGTTACTCGGTATTCGCAGGCGTGGGTGAACGTACCCGCGAAGGCAACGACCTTTACCACGAAATGATCGAATCCGGCGTCAACAAGCATGGCGGCGGCGAAGGCTCCAAGGCTGCGCTGGTTTACGGCCAGATGAACGAACCGCCGGGCGCCCGCGCTCGCGTCGCTCTGACCGGTCTGACGGTTGCTGAAAACTTCCGCGATGAAGGCCAGGACGTTCTGTTCTTCGTCGACAACATCTTCCGCTTCACCCAGGCAGGTTCGGAAGTGTCGGCTCTGCTCGGCCGTATTCCTTCGGCCGTTGGTTATCAGCCGACGCTTGCTACCGACATGGGTCAGATGCAGGAACGCATCACCACGACGACCAAGGGCTCGATCACCTCGGTTCAGGCCATTTACGTTCCGGCCGACGACTTGACCGACCCGGCGCCGGCTACCTCGTTCGCCCACTTGGACGCAACGACGGTTCTGTCGCGCTCGATCGCTGAAAAGGGTATCTACCCGGCCGTCGACCCGCTCGACTCCACCTCGCGCATGCTCGACCCGCTGGTCGTCGGCGAAGAGCACTATGAAATCGCTCGTAAGGTCCAGTCGACCCTGCAGCGCTACAAGGCTCTCCAGGACATCATCGCGATCCTGGGCATGGACGAACTGTCGGAAGAAGACAAGTTGGCCGTTGCCCGCGCCCGTAAGATCGAACGTTTCCTGTCGCAGCCGTTCTTCGTCGCCGAAATCTTCACCGGTTCGCCGGGCAAGCTCGTCGCCCTCGAAGACACGATCAAGGGCTTCAAGGGCCTGGTCAACGGCGACTACGATCATCTGCCGGAAGCTGCTTTCTACATGGTCGGCTCGATCGAAGAAGCGATCGAAAAGGCCAAGAAGCTGGCTGCCTGATAAGGCCAATCCAACGGCGCGCGGTTTTTCGTGCGCCGTTGCCTTGAAATAAAGACAATCGAGAAGTGAGCGGTCATGGCTGACAATTTCAATTTCGAACTGGTGTCTCCAGAGCGTCTGCTTCTGTCGGAGCAGGTTATCGATGTCGTCATTCCCGCCAGCGAAGGTGAGATGACCGTCATGGCCCACCATGCGCCGACCATGACCACGATCAAGCCGGGCGTCGTCAAGGTGCATTCGGCTTCGGGCAAGAAGCAGGATTACGTCGTGTTCGGCGGTTTCGCCGACATTCTGCCGACCGGCTGCACGCTGCTGGCCGAGTCCGCTATCCCGGTTGAAGATCTGAACCAGGATGAGCTGACGCGCCGCATCAATGCCGCCAAGGCCGAACTCGAAGATGCGGAGCATCACGAGCACAAGTCCCGCCTTGAGCATTTCATCATGGAACTCACGCATCTGAGCGGCTCGATCCAGAAGGATTGATCCCTAGAGTTCAGTCAGTGGTTTCGAACGAAAGCGGCCTTTCCCGGCCGCTTTTTTTGTTGTGCTGCCGAGGCTATTGGTTTGCCAGCAGGTGCCGGTGCAACTGTCCGGCCTCAGCCGAGAGGGTTCGGAAACGCGGCGCGCCAAGATAGTAGCCGAAGCCACTTTCGACCTGGTCGTTGCCGATCGTGACCAGTGCGCCGGAGCGCAGATAGTCTTCGATGAGCCCAAGGCTGCCGAGTGCGATGCCCTCGCCGCGCAAGGCAGCTTCGACCGCCATGATATAGGTGGAGAAGGAGAGCCGTGGTCGCGGCAGCTTACCCTTCAACGGATCGCCGATGCGGCCGAACCATTGGCGAAAGCTGATCCAGTGGGCGTTGGCGCGCTCGTAGTCGATCAGATCCAGACCGGCGATATCGGCCGATGTCAGCGCCTGCGGGTCGAGGCCGCGACTTGCGAGGTAGTCCGGCGAGGCGATCGGCACCAGCACTTCCTTCATCAGCGGCGTCAGGTTCCAGCGTGGATGTTCGCCTGTGGAGTAGATGATGATGAGATCGTTGGTCTCCGATGCCAGCTCCGAGTGGACGTCCGTGGTCAGCAGGCGTACGGAAATGCCGGGGCTTTCCTTGCCGAAATCCCTGAGCCTCTTCCCGAGCCAGAGATGCGAGATTGAACCACTGGCGGCGATGGAAATGATTTCGCCGGCGCCGGTGCGGAATGGCTCCAGGCTCTCCTCCAGATATTCGAGTGTTGCCCGCACGCGCTGAGACAGCCGCTCGCCCTCCGGCGTCAGCGCCAGGTTCCGGCCGCGCCGGGTGAAGAGAATAGCGCCTAAGTGATCCTCCAGCCCCTTGATACGCCGGCTGACGGCCGCTTGGGTGATGTTCAGCTCACGGCCGGCGCGGGAAAAGTTCATCGCCCGGGCCGCGGTATCGAACACGCGGAAGGCCTCCAGCGGTATTTTCTCGAGCATCGTCTCTCCATAACTTCAGATCATCAATATCCCCGATAAATGCGCGGATTTGAAGAGCTGAAATTGTGATGCAGGATGAGGACATCGTAATCGACCGCATTTTCCTGGGTGATCTGCCGTGTCCTTCTCCATCTCTGCTATTCCTGACATCCGCTTCGGTGACGGCGCACTCGCTGACCTTGCCGCCGCCGTCAAATCCTTCGAGGGGGTCACTGCTACTCTTCTGGTAATCGATGCGTTCCTGGCGCAATCGGGTCTTGCCGACAGGATCAAGGCCGATCTGGCCGGGGCAGGGATCTCGACAGAGGTCTTCTCGGATTTCTCCGGTGAGCCGAAGCTCGCGCATCTTCGCGCAGCTCTGGTGACGGCCAAGGGCGTGGATATGGTGATCGGCGTCGGTGGCGGCTCGGCCCTGGATATCGCCAAGATCGCCGCCTGTTGCGCCGCTTCCGGCGCCGATCCGATGTTCTATGCGCTGGCCGTCAACCCGCTGCCAAAGACGCCGTTGAAGAAGATCCTGGTGCCGACCACCGCCGGCACCGGTTCGGAGACTTCGGCCACCAACATCTTCGCCGGTCCGGAGGGCAAAAAGCTCTGGATCTGGGGGCCGGAAACCAAGGCCGATCTCGTCATCCTCGACCCGGTGCTGACCACGACGCTGCCCGCCAGCCTCACCGCCTGGTGCGGCCTCGATGCCTTCATCCATGCCTTTGAGGCGGCGACGAACCGCAACACGCATCCCGGCGCGCAGTTCTACGCGCATCAGGCGCTGCGGCTGATCACGGGCTCGCTGGAGACGGCGGTAAGAGAGCCCGGCAATCTCGAGGCGCGGGGCGATGTGCTGCTCGGCTCCTGCTTTGCCGGTATCGCCATCGACAATTGCGGCACGGCAATCGCGCATAATATCAGTCATGCGCTGGCCGGCCTTGCACCAGTCCACCATGGGCTGGCGACCGCGCTCGGCTTTGAGGCAACGCTGCCATGGCTGGTCGAGGCCGGCACGGATGAGCTCAATGCCGCCGCGAAAGCCTGCGGTCTTGAAAGTGCCGCCGCGCTGCCCGCCTTCGTCTCCGGCTGGATGGATCGCTGCGGCATCGTCCGCGCCCTGCCGTCCGCCTTCAAGCCCTTCGATGAGGCCGATCTGGAGCAGGAAATGCGCGCGCCGGAAAACCAGCCGATGCGGCGTTCGACCGTCCGCGATGTGACGGATGCCGAGATCGACCGCTTCGCCGCCGCCATCATGGCGCTGCCGAAAGGAATTTGAGATGACCAAGGACTATACGCGCGACTATTGGGAGAACGTTCTCTCCGGCCTGAAGCTCGAGGGGCGGCATTTTATCGACGGCGCCTATCGGGCTTCTTCTTCCGGCGAGACCTTCACCCGTATCCGCCCGATGGATGGCAGACCGGGCGCGCAATTGGGGCGTGGCAATGCCGCCGATATCGATGCTGCCGTCGTGGCCGCCCGCACCACCTTCGAAAGCGGTGTCTGGCGCAAGAAGGAGCCGCTGGAAAAGAAGAGGATCATGCTGAAATGGGCCGAGCTGATCCGTGCCCATGGCGAGGAGCTCGCCATGCTGGAGACGCTGGATGTCGGCAAGCCGGTCATGGCGTCGCTCACCGTCGATGTCCGCCTCTGCGCCGACGGCATCCAGTTCTATGGAGAGATGATCGACAAGATCTATGACGAGATCGCGCCGACCGGCCCGAATGCCCGCGCTCTCGTGCGCAAGGTGCCGCTCGGCGTCATCGGCGCGATCACACCCTGGAACTATCCGATGATCATCGATGCCTGGAAGCTTGGGCCAGCGATCGCCGCTGGCAATTCCGTGGTGTTGAAGCCGGCGGAGCAATCCTCGCTCTCGGCCATCCGGCTTGCTGAGCTTGGCTTCGAAGCGGGCCTGCCCGCCGGCGTCCTCAACGTCGTCACCGGTTACGGCGAGGAGACCGGCAAGCCGCTGGCGCTGCACATGGATGTCGACATGATCGCCTTCACCGGCTCGACCGAGGTCGGCAAGCTGATTATGGGCTATGCGGCGCAATCGAACGTCAAGCGCGTGGCGCTGGAACTTGGCGGCAAGTCGCCGCTGGTCGTCTTCGAAGATGCGGATCTCGATGTGGCCGCGAGTGCTGTCGCCTGGGGCTGCTTCTACAATTCCGGCGAGACCTGCCATGCCTCGACGCGACTGATCGTGCAGCGCTCCGTGCAGGATAAGTTGATCGAAAAGATCGAGGCGGTGACGCAATCCGACATCGCGCTGAAGCATCCGCTCGACCCTGCCGCCCAGATCGGCGCGCTGATCGAGGAGGAGCATATGAACAAGGTGCTTTCGATGATCGCTACCGGCGAGAAGGAGGGCGCACGCCGCGCCTTCGGGGCCAAGCGGGTGCTGAGCGAAACCGGCGGCTATTATGTCTCGCCCGGCGTCTTCGTCGACATGACCAACGACATGAGCCTGGCGCGGCAGGAAATTTTCGGGCCGGTGCTGGCTGCTATTCCCTTCGATACGGAGGAGGAGGCGCTGAAGATCGCCAACGACACAATCTATGGCCTTGCCGGTGCCGTTTTCACCAGGGACATGGACCGAGCCCATCGCTTTTCCGAGGCGATCCATGCGGGTACGGTGTGGATCAACACCTATGACATGTCGAATTTCGCCACGCCGTTCGGCGGCTTCAAGCAATCCGGTTTCGGCCGTGACCGCTCGGTGCACGCGATCGACAAATATTGTGACTACAAGACCATCTGGCAGCAGTTCGGCTGAGGTTCACGGGGAGGCACTATCATGAGCAGGATCGTTTCCATCGAGATCAGCCATCATCGGTTGCTGCTCGATCCGCCGTTCAAGGCAAGCTGGGACGGCCGGCCCCGCCGGAATTTCGACGCGACGATCGTCCGTATTCGCGATGACGAGGGTCGCGAAGGCATTGGCTCCGGCGACCTAATGAAGGGTTTCGAGGGGCATGAGGATCTGTTCATCGGTGAGGATCCGCGCCATCTCGAGCGCCATTACGAAGTCCTGTCGCACATCAATTTCCACTATGGCCGCTGCTGGCCGATGGATCTGGCGCTGTGGGACCTCTCCGGCAAGATCACCGGGGAGCCGGTCTGGCGCATGCTTGGCGGCCGTGCCAGCCGCGTGCGGCTCTACGCCTCCTCCGGCGTCCTGCGTGAGCCTGCCGCAATGGCGGAGCAGGCGGAGCGCTATATCGCCGAAGGCTTTCCGGCGATGAAAGTGCGCTTTTCCTCGTCGTCAGGCGGCCGCAGCAGCTGGCGCGACGATGTAAAGGCGCTGGAGGCAGTCCGCGCCCGGGTCGGCGACCGGCTGGAGCTTATGGTCGACTGCAATCAGGGTTGGCGCATGCCCTGGGACACGACGTTGTCCTGGACCTTCAAGGACGCGCTGACGGTGGCAAGGGAGCTGGAACGGCTCGGCGTCTACTGGATGGAAGAGCCGCTGCACCGCTCCGACCGCAAGGGCATGAAAGAGCTGAAGCAGGCCACATCGCTGCGCATCGCCGGCGGCGAGATGACGCGCGAGCTCTATGAATTCCGCGATATCATCGAGGAACGCGCCTTCGATGTCGTCCAGCCCGACGTGGCGCTTGTCGGCGGTATCACCGGCTGCCGGCGGCTGGCCTATCAGGCGCGCGAGGCCGGCGTGCAGTTCACCCCGCACTCCTGGACGAACGGCATCGGTGTGCTGGCGAACGCGCATCTGAGCGCGGGCGTCGGCGATGTGGCCTGGCTCGAATATCCCTACGACAATCCGGAATGGAGCGAGGCGCGACGTGACTTTCCGATGGCGTCGCCGCTCACGCATCAGGATGGTTGGCTGGATCTTGGAGAGGCACCGGGCCTTGGGGTTGTTCTCGATGAGGAACGCTTGAAAGCCACGCGTATCTGACGGGATGCTCGGCAACCCTAGTCGAGCTTCTTTGCCGTCCAGCGGTGTCCGTTTGGCGGCCTTTTTATCAGGCTTGGACGATCTTGCTTGTCGATTGCTCGCGGGCACGAGCCCAGCGCATGACGGGGCGCTCCAGGAAGACATAGCTGAGGGTGCCGATCGCAAAGATGATGGTGGTTGCGATGAGGCTCGAGGTGAACCATCCGCCGAACACGTCATCGGAGCCGGTCCCGAAGGTCCAGGGGAATAGCTTCTTCATCAACAACAAGACGATATCCTGCCAGATATAGACGCCGAAGGAGACGGTGGCGATATAGCGGCTGAGACGATTGTCGAGAACGTGGCGAAGGGCGATCGATTGCGGCAGGGCACAGAGGGCGCCGGCAACGGCGAGCGGAAAGACCGGAAAGCGATAGGGAATGCCGAGCCAGCCGTAACCTTCCCAGCTACCGCTGACGGATATCCAGATTTCGGCGATGCCGATGACCATAGCGAGGCTGGCCAGGACATCAAAGAGCAGCGAGCGCTTGCTGGGGATCATGGTCTGGATGCCTGACGCCAGGGCGCCGATGGCAAAGATCGCAAAGAAACCAATCGGATTATAGCGTGGCATCCACTCCTTTGCGCCGCCCTGGAAGCCATGCTCCCAGCCCCGCCCGACGCTGTCGAGCGGGATATAGGTGACGATCAGCCAATGGCCCAGAAGCGCTAAAGCGATGATGCCGAGCCAGAACATACGGGCAGGCAGGGCAGTGCGCAGTCTCAGGGCTGGGCTGAAGAGCAGCAGGAAAGCGATCGGCAGCAGCACATAGCAGGTCGTCTCGAAGGGGATGGACCAAAGCGGCCCGTTATCCTCTACCGGGAAGAAAGTGCGCCAATGCCACTGGCTCATCAGGAAGAAACCGGAGACGTAGCGCCCGGCCAGTTCGCGATCGAGCGGAAAATCATAGACAGTGAAACTCAAGATGAAGCCGACCGTCAGGGCAAACCAGAAGCCCGGCAGGATGCGGGCGGCCCGGCGCATGGCGTAGATTGTCAGCGAAGGCGGCGGCAAGCCCTTATCCAGCGCCAGCCAGAAGGGCCGCGACAGCAAAAAGCCGCTGAGCACAAAGAAGACCGAGACGCCGTAATTGCCGAAGCGTGCGAGAATGAGCGGCAGGGCCAGGGCATCGGGGAGGTAGCTGAAGTCCATTCGCAGCACGAGATGGTGGGCAAGCACCATCAGGCACGCTACAGCGCGCACGAAATCCGCTCCTCCCAGCCGCGTCTCTTTCTCCATCCTCGTCCCTCTGGAACCGCCTAGATATTGGGTTAGGCCATCGAGGCGGCGTCGGCAAGGGTGTGGCTTGATCGACTGAGGAGGAGAAAGGCGCCCGGGCGTATGCGGCGCAGGCCCGGGCGCCGAGCCGGTCTTCCGTACCTGCCAGAAACGGAAGAGCGGTGTTGGCTATTGTGGACGAACGCTTAAGCCGCGACGGAGCGATAGGGGCGTGTCTCCCGGGCGGGCTTCAATGCCGCGCTCCACCAATGCAGCCGCGCGATCATCCGCACCAGCGATTGGCGCGCCTCGATCGGGTTTTCGAGAGAGCCGTCTTCGGCGAACCGGCCCCAGGGATTGGCGAAGCTGACGGTGTCGCGCACGGTGACCGCGTGCAATTCCGCAAACACCAGCCGCAACTGCTCGACTGCGCGCAGCCCGCCGGAAATGCCGCCATAGGAAACGAAGGCGACCGGCTTGCCTTGCCACGGCTCGTAGACGAGATCGAGCACGAATTTCAGCGAGGCCGTGAAGCTGTGATTGTATTCCGGAGTGACGACGATGAAGGCATCGGCGTCCGAGAGCCGTGCGGCAAGAGCTGCCACCGCCGGATGTTCGCCGTCATGGTGAACCGGCAGGCCGAAATCGAGCGGATCGATGACGTCGATATCGATGAGCGGATAGTGCGCCAGTTCCCGGACGACCCAATTAACCACGCGGTCGCATAGCCGGCCCTTGCGGGTACTGCCGTAGAGGATTGCCAGGCGGGTGGGTTCTGTCATGCGTTGCTCCTGCTTTACGCGCTTTGGAGCAAGAGCTATAAAACCTCAAGTAAAGTTGAGGTCAATAGCCTGTCATGACAAAAATAGACTCTGAAACATTTTCCAGATTGTTGACGGTGGGCGAGGTGGCGGCACGTAGCGGCGTTGCCGTCTCGGCGCTACATTTCTACGAGGCAAAGGGGCTGATCGAGAGCCACCGCAGTCGTGGCAACCAGCGGCGTTACGCCCGCGAGGTGCTGCGCCGCGTGGCGGTGATCAAGGTGGCGCAGCGCGTGGGTATCCCGCTTGCCGAAATCCAGGCAGCGCTCGACACGCTGCCGCAAAGCCGGACGCCGACGGGTGCCGACTGGCGGGATCTATCGGCGCAATGGAAGAACGATCTGGATGCGCGGATCAGGCGGCTGCAGGGCCTGCGCGATCAGCTCGACGGCTGCATCGGTTGCGGCTGTCTTTCGATGCAGAGCTGTCCGCTGCGCAATCCCTGGGATGTGCTGGCTGAGGAAGGGCCGGGGCCGAGATTGCTCGATCCCGAAGGGTAAGGGTGGGAACTTATGCGTGGACCCGCGTGCCGGCCATATAGTCGTCCAGCGCAGCGGCCTGGTCCTTCGAGAGGTAGAGCCCCTTCTTCGAACGGCGCCAGAGGACATCGGCGGCGGTATAGGCCCATTCATGTGCCATCAGATAGCGCACTTCCGCCTCGTAGAGATCGCTGCCGAAGCTGCGGCCGAGATCGGCGATGGTCTTTGCGTCTCCGAGGATCATGGTGGCGCGGGTGCCGTAGCGGCGCACCAGCCGGCGGGCGTGCGGGTCGGTGAGGAAGGGATAACGCGCCTTCAGCTTGACCACTTCGGCTTCGTAACCCTTGGCCGGGAAATCGCCGCCGGGTAGGGAGCTCTTGGCCGTCCATGGCGTGCCCTTGAGGCCGATGGCTTCGCCGATCTTTTCCAGCGCATGTTCGCTCAGGCGACGATAGGTGGTGAGCTTGCCGCCGAAGACGTTGAGCAGCGGTGCCTGACCTTCCGCGCCCTCGACCTTCAGCACGTAGTCGCGGGTCGCTTCCTGCGCCTTGGTGGCGCCGTCGTCATAGAGCGGGCGCACGGCGGAATAGGTCCAGACGATATCCTCGGGGCGAACCGGCTCCTTGAAATATTCGCTGGCGGCGTTGCAGAGATAGGTGGTTTCCTCTTCGGAAATCCTCACATCCTTCGGATCGTCCTTATAGTCGCGGTCCGTGGTGCCGATCAGGGTGAAGTCCTGTTCGTAGGGAATGGCGAAGATGATGCGATTATCCGGATTCTGGAAGAAATAGGCGCGCGGATCGTTGAATTTTTTGCGGACGACGATGTGGCTGCCCTGCACCAGGCGGACATTGTGGGCCTGGTTGGTGCCAAACGCGTCGGAGAGGACATGATCGACCCACGGGCCGGCGGCATTGATCAGCATGCGCGACTTGAAGAGGCGCTTCTCGCCGGTGACGGTGTCCTCAGTTTCGATCGTCCAGAGGGCGCCGTCACGGCGGGCCGATATGACCTTGGTGCGCGGCATGATCGTGGCGCCGCGATCGGCGGCGTCGCGGGCGTTGAGCACGACCATGCGGGCGTCATCCACCCAGCCGTCGGAATATTCGAATGCCTTGGTGAACAGCGACTTCAGCGGCTTACCTGCCGGGTCGGTCTTCATGTCGAGCGTCGCCGTCGGCGGCAGCAGCTTGCGACCGCCAAGATGGTCGTAAAGGAAAAGGCCGAGGCGGATGAGCCAGGCCGGACGGATGCCGCCCTTGTGATAGGGCAGGACGAAACGCATCGGCCAGATGATGTGCGGCGCCATCGCCCAGAGCACTTCGCGCTCCATCAGCGATTCGCGCACCAGGCGGAATTCGTAATGTTCGAGATAGCGCAGGCCGCCATGGATCAGCTTGGTGGCGCCGGACGATGTGCCGGAGGCGAAATCGTTCATTTCGGCAAGCGCGACCTTGTAGCCGCGCCCGACGGCGTCACGGGCGATGCCGCAGCCGTTGATGCCGCCGCCAATGACGAAAATGTCGTGGATCTGCTCGCTCACGCGCCCCTCCGCAAAGCCCCCGCCATCTTGGAAGATGGATAATTCGAAAATCAATCCATCTAAAGCGAAATCAATACGAATGTCAAACGAACGTTTCTTGATGGGCTCTGCGTGTGGTCAACTCTGCCGGCGTGCGGTTTCGACCAGGCGAACGCCGTGTTCGGCGGCGGCGATACGCACGGATTCGATCCGACATTCGTCGGTGACGAAGGTATGGACCTGCGACAGATGGCCGATGCGGACCGGGGCGGTGCGTTCGAACTTGGTGCTGTCGGCCACCAGGATGACATGGCGGGCATTGGCGATGATCGCCTGCGCCACTTTCACTTCGCGGAAATCGAAATCGAGAAGCGCGCCGTCGGCGTCTATGGCGGAGGTGCCGATGACGGCGTAGTCCACCTTGAACTGCCGGATGAAATCAACCGCCGCCTCGCCGACAATGCCGCCGTCCGAGCCGCGCACGACGCCGCCGGCGATGACGACCTCGATCGATGGGAAAATCCGTAACTTATTGGCAACGTTGATATTGTTGGTGATGACCATCAATTCGTGATGGCCGAGAAGGGCCTCGCCGACCGCTTCCGTCGTGGTGCCGATATTGATGAAAAGCGAGCTGTTATTGGGGATGAGCCCGGCGGCAGCCCGGCCGATCGCCTGCTTTTCCGGGGCGGCGATGGAGCGGCGTGCTTCATATTTGACGTTTTCCGTGCCACCCGGAAAAATCGCACCACCGTGGACCCGCGACAGGACACGTCCGTCGCAGAGATCGTTCAGGTCCTTGCGGATGGTCTGCGGTGTCACGGAAAAGCGCGACGCCAGTTCCTCCACCAGCACACGCCCCTCAGTCTTGGCGATCTCCAGAATCTCTGTTTGCCGTCCCGATAGGAACATAATCTGCGCTCCCTTTCTTTCGTTTTTTCATCATCATATGATAAAGTGAAAATTCCGCAATTGTCGGTGCGCGGATTCTGCGATTTGAGAGGGCCATCATGTTTCATCCGAAGCTATTCGAAAATCGCAACGTCGTGATCACCGGCGCCGGCCGCGGCATCGGGCTGGAGGTGGCACGGCAGTTTCTCGATTGCGGTGCGCGCGTTCTCGTCCATGTCGGGCGTGACGGCAAACGCGAGCTGCCGGATTTTCTGCTGGAGGCCGAGCTTGACCGCCGCGCTTTTCTCATTCCGGCCGACTTTAGCAGCGAGAACGGTACGAAGGATTTCGCCGCTGCGGCTGCGGGCGTATTCGACCGTATCGACGTGCTGGTCAACAATGCCGGCACCATGCTCGGCCGCTTTCCCGCCGGCGAATTGACCGACGAGCAATATGGCCGGATCGTCCAGCTCAACCAGACCTCCGTTGTAGAGGTGACAAGGGCCTTGCTGCCGCAGCTCAGGAGCGCCGGGCAGGCGGCGATCGTCAATACGGTATCGATCTCGGCGCTCACAGGCGGCAGTCCGGGATCGGCGATCTATTCCGCCTCCAAGGCCTTCGTCGCCACCTATTCGAAAGCGCTGGCGCGGGAGCTGGCGCCGGACGGCATCCGGGTGAACTGCGTGTCGCCGGGAACCATCGCCACCGATTTCCACGAGCGTTATTCCTCGAAGGAGAAGTTGGAGCAGACGCGCCGGTCTATTCCATTGCAGCGCCTCGGCACGGCGGAAGATTGTGCGCCCACCTATCTTTTCCTGGCGGCGCCGAGCTTATCCGGCTACATCACCGGGCAGGTGATCGAGATTAATGGCGGGCAGCTTATCTGCTGATAAAATGGACCTTTTTTGGTGTTCCGCCATTTTTTGAACGGGCACCCAATTCATAATATTATACGCATATCTGTATGCGAATTTATCGCCTGAGGCTGTCCTATGTCGTTGTCTCCACCGCCTGGTGGCATTGCGGAGCATAATGTTGAAGAACTGAACGCGAGAGCCAGACGGGCGAGCGTTTTGTTGAAGGCACTGTCGCACGAGACACGCCTGATCATTCTCTTCCTGTTGGCCAAGCAAGAAAAGACCGTGATGGAGATCGAGGCTATCCTCGGTCTGCAGCAGGCGGTGGTGTCGCAGCATCTGGCGCGGCTGCGGCTGGAGAAGCTGGTCGAAACACGCCGCGAGGGCCGGCTCGTCTATTATGCTGTCGCCGGTACCGAAATCTGCGACGTGGTCGAATCGCTGCGGGAGGTTTTCTGCGGTTTCGATTCCTGATCGTGGCGCCAGGAGATGCTTGCCGCGTACGGATTGCTGCGCTTCTCATCGTTCGAGATAGACGGAACCGATGATGACCCGCGATAAACTCTTTTTGCTGCGCCCCGATTTTGAGGACCCCGCTTATCCCGGCCGGCGCTTCTATTGCTGGCATTGTGCCTTGATGGAAGGGGTTCTGGCATCATTTCCCGCGCTGGCACAACGGCTTGATGTCGAGCGGATTGCGTGGCCGCGGCCAAGGCTTCCCGTCATCGCGTTGGTCGGGGAGGGAAATCAGTCCCTGCCGCTGCTGGTGTTGGCGGATGGTGAAACGTCGAAATATCAAACCGGCGTGTTTGAGGGTCGTGCCTTCATTTCCGACAAGGACAAGATCCTTGCCGCACTTTCCGAGCGGCATGGGTTTCCCGATCCTCATCCGTGAGTGGGAACCCGGCGATCTGATCTGAAAGGGAAGGCTGTGGCCTCTGTTGGTTCCGCCTCTCCTTTTCCAATGTTGCGCTCATGCCTTGGGCCGTTTAACTCTTCCTCTCGGGAGAGTTGAATGATCGACAAGCTGGAATTCTTCATCGCGCTTGCCAACCAGAAGCATTTCGGCCGTGCCGCGGAGGAATGCGGAGTGACGCAGCCGACCTTGTCGGCGGCGATCCGGCAGCTGGAGGATCAGCTCGGGGTCATGCTTGTCAGTCGTGGTTCGCGCTTCCAGGGGTTGACCCCGGAAGGGCAGCGGGTGCTCGAATGGGCGCGGCGGATCGTTGGTGACGCCAGGACGATGCGCGAGGAGATGCGGGCGGCGCACAAGGGCCTTGCCGGCCATATCCGCATCGCGGCTATCCCAACGGCGCTCGCCATGGTGCCGAAGATCACCGCGCCGTTTCAGGAGCGGCATCCCGATGTCACCTTCTCCATCATCT
This sequence comes from Rhizobium rhizogenes NBRC 13257, assembly GCF_000696095.1. GTDB lineage: Bacteria > Pseudomonadota > Alphaproteobacteria > Rhizobiales > Rhizobiaceae > Rhizobium > Rhizobium rhizogenes. Next base: position 393,135 of record NZ_BAYX01000004.1, read on the forward strand.
CGCGCAATTCGCTGCAGGTGCTGAGCCTGCTCGAAAATCTCGAGATCGATGCCGGCATCACCTATCTGGAAAACGAGCCGCTTGGGCGCGTCACCAGCGTGCCGCTTTATGCCGAGCGCTATCATCTGATCACGGCGGCGGGCAGTCCGCTCTCCGAGCGCGCGACTGTGACTTGGAAAGAAGTGGGCGATCTTCGGCTTTGTCTATTGACCGCAGACATGCAGAACCGCCGCATCATCAATCGGCACCTTGCCGAAGCCGGCGCGACAGTCAGACCGACGCTGGAATCCAATTCGATGATCGTGTTGTTTTCCCATGTCCAGACCGGGCGCTGGGCGAGCATCATGCCGAAGAATATCGCCGATTCCTTCGGTTTTCCCGCCGATATTCGCAAGATCCCGATCACCGAGCCGGATGCCGAACATCTCGTCGGCCTGGTCGCCACCCATCGTGAGCCGTTTACCCCGCTCGTCTCGGCCCTGTTGCACGAGGCGCGATTGCTCGCGGAGAGCGATAAAGGTCGATAGGAATTTTCTATCGTTTGACGAGACTGCCTTATTGATCCCTCGCTTCTTCCCTGCGACTCTCTGAATGTAGGCCCGCGTCGTCGCGCGTTTACGGAGGAGAAGCCTGGGAGGGCTGCTTATGAGTTTGCATCTTGGCTCGAGCGCAATCGCGGCCCGTGCCGGCGTCATTATCGAAGCCATGAAATCGATGGAAGGTCCGCTCCTGCCGATCTTGCACGGGATCCAGGAAGAGTTCGGCTATGTGCCGCAGGATACGCTGCCGCTGATCGCCAAGGCATTGAATTTGTCGCGCGCCGAAGTGCATGGTGTCATGACCTTCTATCATGACTATCGCGATCATCCCGCTGGCCGACATGTCCTGAAACTCTGTCGCGCCGAGGCCTGTCAGTCGATGGGCGGCGATCAGCTGGCTGAGCGCGTCAAGCGATTGCTCGGTATCGATTTTCATCAGACGACGCTTGATGGCAGCGTGACGCTGGAGCCGGTCTACTGTCTCGGGCTCTGCGCCTGCGCTCCGGCTGCGATGCTGGATGGCGAGCTGTATGGCCGGCTCGACGATGAAGGTGCCGAAGATCTTGTGAAGGAGGCGCGCCGATGACGGTGAAGATTTATGTTCCCCGCGATGCCGCAGCTCTTTCGCTCGGTGCTCAGAAGGTGGCGGAAGCCGTCGCGCGGCAGATCGCCGGCCGTGGACTGGACGCGCAGATCGTGCGCAACGGCTCGCGTGGCATGTTCTGGTTGGAGCCCCTGGTTGAAGTCGAAGTCGGTGGCAAGCGCATCGGCTATGGGCCGGTGAAGGCCAAGGACGTGCCGGCGCTGTTCGACGCTGGGCTCGCTGAAGGCGGCGGGCATCCGCTCTGTCTTGGGGAGGTCGAAAACCTCCCATTCCTTAGGGAACAGACCCGCCTGACCTTTGCCCGATGCGGCGTTATCGAGTCCCTTTCGCTGGAAGATTACGAAGTCCATGGCGGCCTCAAGGGCCTGCGCCGTGCTGTCGGCATGGCTGCGGCTGATATCGTCACGGAGGTCATGGATTCAGGCCTGCGTGGCCGTGGTGGCGCGGGCTTTCCGACCGGCATCAAGTGGAAGACCGTGCTCGATGCGCCGGGAGCGCGCAAATACATCGTCTGCAATGCCGACGAGGGCGATAGCGGTACCTTCGCCGACCGGATGATCATGGAGGGTGATCCCTTCGTCTTGATCGAGGGCATGGCGATTGCCGGGCTTGCCACGGGCGCGACCAAAGGCTTCGTCTATGCGCGTTCGGAATATCCGCATGCCATCGCCGTAATGACGGAGGCGGTCGAGGTCGCCAGGCGCGCCGGTATTCTCGGCGCTTCCGTTCTCGGCTCCGGCAAGGCCTTCGATATCGAGATCCGCACCGGCGCCGGCGCCTATGTCTGCGGCGAGGAAACGGCGCTTCTCAACAGCCTGGAAGGCAAGCGCGGCATCGTTCGCGCCAAGCCACCGCTACCAGCCCATAAGGGCCTGTTCGACTGTCCCACCGTCATCAACAACGTCATCTCGCTCGCCTCCGTGCCTGTGATCATGGACAAGGGAGCGACCTTCTATCGGGACTTCGGCATGGGTCGCTCGCGCGGCACCATTCCGCTGCAGATCGCGGGCAATGTGAAGTATGGCGGCCTTTATGAGACGGCCTTCGGCCTATCGCTTGGGGATATCATCGACAAGATAGGCGGTGGCACCGCGACGGGACGACCGGTGAAAGCTGTGCAGGTCGGCGGACCGCTGGGCGCCTATTTCCCGCGCGCTTTGTTCGATACGCCTTTCGACTACGAATCCTTCGCAGCCAAGGACGGGCTGATCGGCCATGCCGGCATCGTCGTCTTCGACGACACCGCCGACATGCTGAAGCAGGCGCGTTTCGCCATGGAGTTCTGCGCAGTCGAAAGCTGCGGCAAGTGCACGCCCTGCCGCATTGGTTCGACGCGCGGTGTGGAGACAGCCGACAAGATCGCGCGTGGGATCGAGCCGGAGAAGAACCGGGTCCTGCTCGCCGACCTCTGCAACACGATGAAGTTCGGCTCGCTCTGTGCGCTCGGGGGCTTCACGCCCTATCCGGTGATGAGCGCGATGACGCATTTTCCGGAGGATTTCTCTCCGGTCCCTTTGATTGAAGCGGCGGAGTAAGAGCCATGTCCCTCGTTCCCGAAATCGATTACGGCACGCCCGCCTCCCGCTCCGAAACCATGGTGACGCTGACCGTCGATGGTCGTCCGATCACCGTGCCCGAGGGCACATCGATCATGCGCGCCTCGATGGAAGCCGGCATTCAGGTGCCGAAGCTCTGCGCAACCGACATGGTCGATGCTTTCGGCTCCTGTCGCCTCTGTCTCGTCGAAATCGAAGGCCGCAACGGCACGCCTTCGTCCTGCACGACACCGGTTTCGCCGGGCATGGTGGTGCACACCCAGACCAACCGGCTGAAGGATATCCGCCGTGGCGTGATGGAGCTCTATATCTCCGACCATCCGCTCGACTGTCTGACCTGCGCCGCCAATGGCGACTGCGAGCTGCAGGACATGGCCGGCGCCGTTGGCCTGCGCGATGTGCGCTATGGCTATGAGGGCGACAATCACGTCAAGGCACGCAACAGCGGCGACATCAATCTGAAATGGATGCCGAAGGACGAGTCCAATCCCTATTTCACCTATGATCCTTCGAAGTGCATCGTCTGCTCCCGCTGCGTGCGCGCTTGCGAAGAGGTGCAGGGCACGTTCGCGCTGACCATCGAGGGCCGGGGTTTCGGTTCGCGTGTGTCGCCCGGCATGCATGAGCATTTCATCGACAGTGAGTGCGTCTCCTGCGGCGCCTGCGTCCAGGCCTGTCCAACCGCGACGCTGACGGAGAAGTCGGTGATCGCGATCGGCCAGCCGGAGCATTCCGTCGTCACCACCTGCGCCTATTGCGGCGTCGGCTGTTCTTTCAAGGCGGAGATGCGTGGCGAGGAACTGGTCCGCATGGTGCCGTGGAAGGATGGCCAGGCCAATCGCGGCCATTCCTGCGTCAAGGGCCGCTTCGCCTACGGCTATTCGACCCACAAGGACCGCATTCTCAATCCGATGGTGCGCGAGAAGATCACCGACCCCTGGCGCGAAGTCACTTGGGATGAGGCCTTCGCCCATGTTGCCACGGAAATCCGGCGCATCCAGTATCAATATGGCCGTGAATCCGTCGGTGGCATCACCTCGTCGCGCTGCACCAACGAAGAAACCTTCCTGGTGCAGAAGCTGATACGCGCCGGCTTCGGCAACAACAATGTCGATACCTGCGCCCGCGTCTGCCACTCGCCGACCGGCTACGGCCTCGGCCAGGCCTTCGGCACCTCAGCCGGTACGCAGAATTTCGACAGCGTTGAGCATTCCGACGTTGTCATCGTTATCGGCGCCAATCCGACCGATGGCCATCCAGTCTTCGGCTCGCGCCTGAAGAAGCGGCTGCGTCAGGGCGCCAAGCTGATCGTCATCGATCCGCGCCGCATCGATCTGGTGCGTACGCCGCATGTCGAGGCGAGTTATCACCTGCCGCTCAAGCCCGGCACCAATGTCGCCCTGCTGACGGCGCTTGCCCATGTCATCGTCACCGAAGGCCTGTTCGACGAAAAATTCATTCGCGAGCGTTGCGACTGGTCGGAATTCGAGGATTGGGCTGCTTTCGTTGCCGAGCCGCAGCATAGCCCGGAAGAGACGGAAAAGTTCACCAACGTTCCCGCCGATCTGGTGCGCGGCGCGGCTCGCCTCTTCGCCAACGGCGGCAATGGCGCGATCTACTACGGCCTCGGCGTCACCGAGCACAGCCAGGGCTCGACGACGGTCATGGCGATCGCCAATCTTGCGATGGTGACCGGCAATATCGGCCGTCCCGGCGTCGGCGTGAACCCGCTGCGCGGCCAGAACAATGTCCAGGGCTCCTGCGACATGGGTTCCTTCCCGCATGAGCTACCGGGCTATCGCCATATCTCCGACGATGCGACCCGCGATATCTTCGAAAAGCTCTGGGGCGTGAAGCTCAACAACGAACCGGGCCTGCGTATCCCCAACATGCTCGACGCCGCCGTCGATGGCACGTTCAAGGGCCTCTACATCCAGGGCGAAGACATCCTGCAATCCGATCCGGACACCAAGCATGTCGCCGCCGGCCTTGCCGCGATGGAATGCGTTATCGTCCACGATCTCTTCCTGAATGAGACGGCCAACTACGCCCATGTGTTCCTGCCCGGCTCGACCTTCCTGGAAAAGGATGGCACCTTCACCAATGCCGAGCGTCGCATCAACCGCGTGCGCAAGGTGATGAGCCCGCGCAACGGCTATGCCGACTGGGAAGTGACGCAAAAGATGGCGCAGGCCATGGGACTTGGCTGGAACTATCAGCATCCCTCCGAAATCATGGATGAAATCGCCGCGACGACGCCGAGCTTTGCACTGGTCTCCTACGACTATCTGGAGAAGATGGGCTCGGTGCAGTGGCCCTGCAACGAGAAGACGCCATTGGGCTCGCCGATCATGCATGTCGACGGTTTCGTGCGCGGCAAGGGTAAGTTCATCCGCACAGAATATGTCGCGACCGACGAACGCACCGGCCCGCGCTTCCCGCTGCTGCTGACGACCGGGCGTATCCTCAGTCAGTACAATGTCGGCGCACAGACGCGGCGTACCGAGAACGTCATGTGGCACTCCGAGGACCGGCTGGAGATGAATCCGCACGATGCCGAGCAGCGCGGTATTCGCGAGGGCGACTGGATCAAGCTTGCCAGCCGCTCCGGCGATACGACGTTGCGCGCGCTGATCACCGACCGCGTTGCGCCAGGCGTCGTCTATACGACCTTCCATCATCCCGATACGCAGGCGAATGTCATCACGACCGACTATTCCGACTGGGCAACCAATTGCCCGGAATATAAGGTCACGGCCGTCCAGGTCTCGCCATCGAACGGCCCGTCGCAATGGCAGATCGACTATGACGAACAGGCCCGGCAATCTCGCCGGATTGTTGGGAAAATGGAGGCTGCGGAGTGAGTTCGAATGTGTGGAGAGATACCCCGACAAGCCGATGACCCAATTCAAACCCACCGCCACCGTCCCTGAAACCGCGCGCCGCAACGGCGTCGTCCGCTCCAGCTCCCGCATCGTGCCAGAAGAGGTGCCGATCGCCTTTTCCTATGGCGGCTCTTCGCATGCGGTGATGATGGGAACACCTGACGATCTCGAGGACTTCGCCATCGGGTTCAGCCTGACCGAGGGCATCATCACTGATATCGGCCAGATCGCCGCTGTCGAACCGGTCGAAGACGAGCAGGGGATCGATGTGCAGATCACCTTGGTCGATGACGTCGCCGATGCGCTGCGCGTTCGGCGGCGGCATATGGCCGGGCCGGTTGGCTGCGGCCTTTGCGGCATCGAGTCGATTGAGCAGGCGGTGCGCAAGGTGCCGGATGTGTCCGCCGTCGAGCTGACGCTGTCGCATGAGGATATTGTCCGCGCCATCGCGCTGCTCAATGATGCGCAGCCCTTGCACCGCGAAACCCGCGCCGTGCACGGGGCAGGCTTTTATGTTCAGGGGCAGGGGCTGATCGCCGTGCGCGAGGATGTTGGGCGGCACAATGCGCTGGACAAGCTCTGCGGCGCAGTCATTCGCTCCGGTCACAAGGGCGCCGATGGCGTCGTTGCGGTCACCAGCCGGCTGTCGGTCGAGATGGTGCAGAAGGCGGCGATCCTGGGCAGTTCGGTTCTGGTTGCCATTTCCGCGCCGACGGCGCTTGCCATCCGCACGGCTGACGAGGCGGGCATGACGTTGGTGGCGCTGGTGCGCGGCGACGATTTTGAGATTTTCACCCATCCGCAGCGTATTACTCCGGGGAGCATCGCCGATGTCGCCTGACGAAACACCACACGGCAAGACCGCGACGAAGCTCGTCTATATGGCCAACCAGATCGCCACCTTCTTCAAGACGCAGCCGGCGCATGAATCGGCGCAGGGTGTCGCGACGCATATCAACAAATTCTGGGAGCCCCGCATGCGGCGTCAGCTTTTCGAGATCATCGATCATGGAGACAGCGACTTGAGCCCTCTCGTCATCGAGGCCTCCGCGCTGATCCACAGACCGGAGCCGGCCAAGCAAGACTGATCCGGCCTTTGTCTTTGATTTTTAAAATCTATTGGATGGAGAGGGAAATCCGTCCGTCGCTGCTGTACAAGGCGGAATTATTGGGGAATTCAGGTCTCTGAAACAAGGAGGGTTGTTCATGGCGACTGCGGAAACGGATATTTCAAGGGGCGCGGCGGCGCCGGGACTGCTCGATCGCGAGCGCATTATCGCCAAGCCTGGCTTCAACCGGTGGCTGGTGCCGCCGGCGGCCCTGGCGATCCATCTTTGCATCGGCATGGCCTATGGCTTCAGCGTCTTCTGGCTGCCGCTGTCGAAGGCGCTCGGCACAACGACGCCGCCTTCGGCTGAATGCGCCAGCCTCAATCTCCTTTCCGCTTTGGTCACGACAAGCTGCGACTGGCGCGTCAGCGATCTCGGCTGGATCTATACGCTGTTCTTCGTGCTGCTCGGTTCCTCCGCCGCCATCTGGGGCGGCTGGCTGGAACGGGCCGGCCCGCGCAAGGCCGGTGTCGTCTCGGCCTGCTGCTGGTGTGGCGGCATCCTGATTGCCGCGATCGGCGTCATCTATCATCAGCTCTGGCTGATGTGGATCGGCGCGGGCGTGATCGGCGGCATCGGGCTTGGCCTCGGCTATATCTCGCCGGTCTCGACGTTGATCAAATGGTTCCCCGACCGGCGTGGCATGGCGACGGGCATGGCGATCATGGGCTTCGGCGGTGGAGCAATGATCGGCGCGCCGCTCGCCAACCTGCTGATGACCAATTTCCGCGTCGATGGTTCGGTCGGCGTCTGGCAGACCTTCATCGTCATGGCGGCGATCTATTTCGTCTTCATGATGGGCGGCGCCTTCGGCTATCGCTTGCCGCCGGCCGGCTGGCGTCCTGAGGGATGGACGCCGCCCGCCGCCAAGAGCACGATGATCACGACCAAGCATGTGCATCTGCGCAACGCCCATAAGACCAAGCAGTTCTGGCTGATTTGGGCGGTACTGTGCCTCAACGTTTCTGCCGGTATCGGCGTCATCGGCATGGCCTCGCCGATGCTGCAGGAAATCTTCGGCGGTGCGCTGATCGGCCTGCCGGATGTGAAGTTCGGCGATCTCAGCAAGGAACAGGTGGCGGCCATCGCAGCGATTGCCGCGGGCTTTGCCGGTCTCTTGTCGCTCTTCAATATCGGCGGTCGCTTCTTCTGGGCGTCGCTCTCCGACAAGATCGGCCGCAAGAACACTTACTACTGCTTCTTCCTCATCGGTATCGCGCTTTACCTGCTTGCCCCCTGGGCGGCGGGCATTCACAGCAAGGTCCTGTTCGTCGGCGCCCTTTGCATCATTCTCTCGATGTATGGCGGCGGCTTTGCCACCATCCCGGCCTATCTTGCCGATATCTTCGGCACGCAATTCGTCGGTGCCATCCATGGCCGGCTGCTGACGGCCTGGGCGACGGCCGGGATCGTCGGCCCGGTGGTGGTCAATTACATCCGTGAAGCACAGAAGGCTGCTGGCGTCGAAGGCGCGCAGCTCTATACCTTCACTATGTATATCCTCGCCGGCATGCTGGCGCTGGGCCTGATTGCCAACTCGCTGGTAAGACCGCTTGCGGACAAGTGGTTCATGTCGGATGAGGAAGTGGCCGCGCTGCAGGCAAAGACTGCCGCCGCCAATGCCGGCCCGACGGGCTCCTTCGGCATCGGCAAGGGCGGGTTCGACGGCAAGGCGCTGATCGCCTGGGCGATCGTCGGCATCCCGTTGCTTTGGGGCGTCTGGGTGACGATCAGAAGCACTTTTGCACTGTTTGGCTGAAACCGGCACGCTACTTGCATGGAAAAAGCCGTCCCGGACGACCGGGGCGGCTTTTTCGTGGGGACTGAAATGAAAAGTAGGCGCTCAGGCGGCGAGTTCTTCGGCTTCGCCTTCCTTGAACATCTTGGCAAGGTTCAGGAAGCAGATCATGCCGTTTTCGGTGGCGATGATGCCTTCGCAGTAGGCGCGGTCGAAGGAGGCGGTGACTTCGGGGACGGGCTGGACCTGGTCGGCAGCGATCGTCAGAATGTCGGAGACGCGATCGACCAGCATGCCGATGACCATGTTATGGACCTCAGCCACGACGATGGCGCTGCGTTCATTGGCGACCGTGCTCTCCATGCCCAGCTTGTAGGCGAGATCGATAATTGGGATGACTGAGCCGCGCAGGTTCATGACGCCGATGACATCGGCCGGCGCATGCGGGATCGGCGTTGACGGCGCCCAGCCGCGGATTTCGCGGATCGTGGTGGTCTTGACGCAGAATTCCTGATCGTGAAGCCGGAAGGCAATGATCTCCAGCGTATCGCCGCTGAAGCTGGTGGAATTGATCGTGGCCATGAACATTCTTCCCGTTGACGCATGGCGCCAAATCCGGCGCTCTATCCAGGACGATAGCGTAAGAATGTTGCTCAAACCTAAACCTATGGAAGAGATTTCGGCCCTTGCGTAGTTTAGTTTCTTCTAAAGGTTGAGCTCAGCGCGCCAGGACTTTGTCGATCTGCTCCAGCGCCCAGTCGACCTGATTACGGGTGATGACCAGCGGCGGAGCCAGGCGGATCGTATGGTCATGAGTGTCTTTGGCGAGCAGGCCGAGATCCTTGAGCTGATAGCAATATTGCCGCGCGCCTCCGGCCTCGGGCACCAGTTCCACCGCCATCATCAGGCCGCGCCCGCGAACATCCTTGACGATGTTGGAGCGGATCGAGCGCAGGCCTTCGAGGAAATAATCACCCATGACGGCGGCGTTCTCGATCATGCCTTCTTCGGTCAGGACGCGCAGAGCCGCGCGGGCGACGGCGCAGGCGAGCGGATTGCCGCCAAAGGTGGAGCCATGCTGTCCGGGTTTCAGCACGCCGAGCACCTCGGAATTGGAGAGGACAGCGGAGACCGGATAGAAGCCGCCTGACAGGGCCTTGCCGATCAGCGTCACGTCGGCCTCGATGCCCTCGTGTTCCTCGGCCAGTAGTTTGCCGGTGCGGCCGAGGCCGGTCTGGATCTCGTCCAGGATGAGCGTGATCTTATTGGCAGTGCAAAGTTCGCGCAAACGGGTGAAATAACCGGCAGGCGGGATGATGACGCCGGCTTCGCCCTGGATCGGCTCGATCAGCGCCGCAACAGTGTTGCTGTTGATCGCGGCGGCGAAGGCATCGGCGTCGCCGAAGGGCACGACGCGGAAACCCGGCGTATAGGGGCCGAAGCCAGCGCGGGCATCGGGATCGGTCGAGAAGCTGATGATGCTCAGCGTCCGGCCATGGAAATTGTCGGCGAAGACGATGATCTCCGCCTGGTTTTCCGGCACGCCTTTGACCTCGTAGCCCCATTTGCGCACCGCCTTGATCGCGGTTTCGACGGCTTCGGCGCCGGAGTTCATCGGCAGAATCTTGTGGGAGCCGGTGAGTGCTGCCAGTTCCTCGTAGAGATAGGCGAGCTGGTCGTTGCGGAAGGCGCGGGAGGTGAGCGTCAGCTTGCCGGCCTGCTCGATCATCGCCTCGCGGATCTTCGGGTGGCAATGACCCTGGTTGACCGCCGAATAGGCCGAGAGGCAATCGAGATAGCGCTTGCCATCGGTATCCCAGACATAGACGCCTTCGCCGCGGGTGAGCACGACGTCGAGCGGCTTGTAGTTATGGGCGCCGAGACGCTGCTCGGTGGCAATCAGATCGGCTGGTGCGCTCATGGTAATTTCCCCCAGAAATACTATGCCGCTCTTGTCGGGCGGTCGAAGATGCGCCGGCCGAACAGGCTTGCCGCCATCTCCACCAGGACACGGGCGCTCTTGCCGCGATCGTCCAGGAAGGGATTGAGCTCGACGAGATCGAGCGATGAGACGAGGCCGCTATCGGACAGCATTTCCATGATCAGATGGGCTTCGCGATAGGTCGCGCCGCCCGGCACCGTCGTGCCGACACCCGGTGCGATGTCCGGATCGATAAAATCGACGTCGAAGCTGACATGCAGCAGGCCGTTGGCGGCGCTGATCGTGTCAAGCACCTGGCGCATGATCGCGGCCACACCCTGTTCGTCGAGCGAGCGCATGTCGAAGACGTTGACGCCGTGCTCGCGGATCTGCTCGCGCTCATGCGGATCGACGGAGCGGATGCCGACCTGGAAGACCTTCTTCGGATCGACCAGCGGCCGCCCGGCCGGCAGCACATTGGCGATCTCCGCCTGGCCGCAGAAGAAGGCGACGGGCATGCCGTGAATATTGCCCGATGGCGATGTCGCCGGCGAATTGAAGTCCGAATGCGCGTCCAGCCAGAGCACGAAGAGTGGCCGGCCGACCTCTGCCGCATGGCGCGCCATGCCGGAGACGCTGCCCATGGAAAGGCTGTGGTCGCCGCCGAGGATCAGCGGGAATCCGCCGGATGAAGCGACGTCATAGACTTTGGCTTCAAGCGCGCGGGTGAAGGCGCCGACGATCTTTAGATGATGCGCTTTCGGATCGTCCGGCAGGTCGGCGGCGGGGGTGGGATGCAGGTCGCCGCTGTCGGTGACGCGATGGTCGAGTTCGGTCAGCATTGTCGCGATGCCGGCAATGCGCAGGGCAGTCGGCCCCATGCTGGCGCCGCGACGGCCGGAGCCTTCCTCAAGCGGAACGCCGATCAGGGTGACGGATGTGGGTTCTACGCTCATCGGCGGCGCTCCAAAGGGTTAGGGCTATTGATTCGCATTATTGGTTAGGCAGGCGACAGCAAAAAGATGGAAAATTGTCGAAAATCGAGTAGTTTTCGACAAATTGATAAGTTCGTTTTGACAGAATGATAGGTCCATGGATGATCTTGACCGCGACCTCCTGAGTGCATTGCGCCACAACGCCCGCGCTTCCGTCTCTTCGCTCGCGGCAGCGACCGGCACCTCGCGCGCGACCGTTACTTCCCGCATCGAGCGGCTGGTCGACACCGGCACCATCACCGCCTTCACCATCCGAACCGGCCACGAAACCCGCGCCGCCGGCGTCCGCGCCATCGTGCTCATCGAAGTGCTCGGCAAGCTGGCGGACAAGGTCGCCGATCAGCTTCGTGGCCTGCCGCAGGTGAGAGCGCTGCACAGCACCAACGGCAAGTGGGATTTCATCGCCGAACTCGAAGACCGTGACCTCGCCTCCTTCGACGAAACGCTGCGCCGCATCCGGCTTATCAATGGCATCAACACGACGGAGTCTAATATCTTGCTGAAAACGAGCAAGATGGGATTTTGAATACGAGGCCACAGCGGTGGTCAGGTTGTTTGTTCTGGAGCATACTTATTGCGGACGATGCCCGCGCGCATAATTGGTCAGATGGAGTGGCTTGCCCCGAGGTCAACATGTCAATCAATCTTGAAATCCGGCAATATGCCGGCCCGGATCGTCATCGTCACGACTATAGCCAGATTCTGTTTCCCATGCGCGGTTCCATGCTGGTCGATGTCGAAGGGCGGGCCGATGTCGTTTCAAGCAATAGCATGGCGATCATCCCGCAGGACCGCATGCACAATTTCGTGCCGAGCGCCGATTGCAGCCTCATGGTCATGGACGTGGAGCTTACGTCTCTTCCCGACGCGCTTGTTCCCTCCGTCTTGAGCGACGCGTCGGCTTTGACGATCAAGATCAAGCCTTGGCTCTGGCGGCTTTTCAACCAGCTTGGCCGGGAGGTCGAAGCGGATGGGCGTCGCGCCCCGGATGTCGCCCATCTGGCGTTGAGCGGGTTGCAGCTCCTCAAGCAGGAGCCGGCGACGGCTGCTGCATCCCGGAGCCTGGCCGAACGGCGTGTTCTTGACGCGGCTGGCGCATTGGGAAACGACCTTGGGCAGACCAGCGTGACGAACATGGCGCGCAAGGCCGGTCTTGGGCAAAGCCAGTTCCATGCGCTTTTTCGGGAAGCGGTCGGTCAATCGCCGCGGCAATACCAGTTGCGGAAGCTTTTCGACCGTGCCGTCGATCTGCTCGTCAACACATCACTGCCGATTTCGGAAATTGCCTATGATCTCGGCTATCGAAATGCTTCGTCCTTTAACCGACAGTTCAAGCAGAGATTCGGCTTGACCCCATCGGCCTTCCGTAATGCCGATGCAGATGGCAGGTCGGTCGCGGATTGAAGATCGGAGGTTCGGTCAAGTCATTCGGAGCTTCGCCTCATCACAAGGGCTCCGATTCCTGCGAAATTCCGCCAGACAAACATCTGTCTTCAGGAGGCCCGCTTGACCAAACTGACTGATTTCAAGGCTCTCACCTTTGATTGCTACGGCACGCTCATCGATTGGGAGGCTGGCCTCTGGAACGCTCTTCAACCGCTCTTGAGCGAAGGCGGGCTGACCACGGACCGCGAGGAGGCGCTCGAACTCTTCGGCCGGCTGGAGATGGAGCAGGAGGTTGAGACGCCGTCGCTCCGGTATTCTTCTTTGCTCGGGATCGTGCATGCGCGCATGGCCAAATTCTGGGGTGCGCGCGTCTCCTCTGAGATGCATGACCGCTTCGGCATGTCGGTTCCGGACTGGCCGCCTTTTCCGGATTCCGCCGGCGCGCTCTGCTATCTGAAGAAGCACTACAAGATCATCATCTTGTCGAATGTCGATCGCACCAGCTTTGCGGCCAGCAATCGGAAACTCGGGGTAAATTTCGATGCGGTCTACACGGCCGAAGACATCGGGTCCTACAAGCCCGATCCGCGCAATTTCACCTATCTGCTCGATCATTTGCGCGATGATTTTGGTATTGCGCCTTCGCAGGTGCTTCACACCGCACAGAGCCTTCATCACGATCATGTGCCGGCGGCAAAGGCGGGCCTAGCCCGCGCCTGGATCGACCGGCGTTCCGGACGGCCCGGTGGCGGAGCCACGCCGGTGCCGTCGAACATCCCGCCAGTGGACTTCGTGTTCAAGAGCCTTGCCGAATTTGTCGATACGCATCGCAGTGCCGTTGGGGCTTGATTAACGTATCTGTTAGCCGGAATGCCTGTGAGCAGGCTTTCCGGCCATATCGCCCTAATATTCGTGCTCGTAGACGATGCCTGCTTCGCCCGCGCCATTCGAGCCGGCGGCACCCCGCAACTTCACTCCGCGTCCGACGTCGAGATTGATAATCGCCTTGGTGTTGTTGGAGGAGCCCTGCTGCAGTTCGATATAGGTGCGCTTGTTCAGGTACTTGCCGGCGCCGACCTGCGCCTGGCCGTTCGAATCCGTGGAGATGTCGAGATCGTCGACGCCGAGATGGCTGCGCAGACCGTCGAACAGCGAGGTGGAGCGCCCGCCGGCGAGCTGGCTGGCGGCATCGGCGAGCTGGGCGATCTGCATCGCCGACAGCTTCGACATCGATTGGCCGAAAATCAGCTGTGCCATCACCTCGTCCTGCGGCAGGGCAGGCGAGGAGGAGAAGCCGATCTGCGGGTCGGTCGCTAGGCCCGTGACATCCACGGTGATGGTCGTGGAGCTCACCGACGAGGTGGCTTCCATGTTGAGCGCCGGCGTCAGGTCGCCGCCGAAGGTAATCTTGCTGGTGTCGGTAAAATCCAGACGGCGGCTGAGGATGGTCAGGCGACCGCGCCGCATGGTGAAGCCGCCGGAGACGACTGGATTTGCCGCCGTGCCGCGAACCGTGATGCTGCCGCCAAGTTCCGCATCGATGCCGCGGCCGCGCACGAAGATCTGTGACGGCGCGTCGATTTGCATCTCGATGCCGAGGCTGGTGGATTTGCTGCTTGGCGCCTGCGGCTTCTGATCCTTGAACTGGGCGGTGACCGCGGCCGGAGCGTTCTTGTGCTTGATGTTGATCTCGGAGAGCGAGGCCGGTAGCTTTTCCGGCACGGTGATCGACGCCTTGTTGAGCTTCAGGTTGCCCGTCAGCACCGGTGCGGTCATCAGCGGTCCCTTGATGCCGAGCGTGCCGTTGACGGTTGCCGTCACCAGCGTACCGTCAACATAGGTCGCGTTGTTGAATTTCAGCTGGATATCGGCGGGAAAGCCGCCGTCCGCGACGATGCCCACCGTGCCGCTCGCCGAGACGCTGCCGCCGCTCGCGAGATTGCCGTTGAGGCGTGAAATCACCGCCTGCTTGCCGTCGAGCGTGACGGTAACCGCAAGGCCGTTGAGCGTGAGGTTGCGGCGGACATCGACAAGCCGGCTGCCATCGGTGGTGATCGTGCCGGTAATAGCTGGGGCGGCGGTCGTGCCGCCGATCTGCAGGTCGATCTTCGCCGTGCCGGTCATGACCAAGCCCTGCGCCGCGAGCTGGCCGGCGAGCGCGTCGAAGGGCAGGTTGCCGGAAAATTTCATCGCCAGCGCCTTGCTGCCGGCAACGGCGACCGTGCCGCCTCCGTTCAGCGCCAGGCCGCTCTGGCCGGTCAGGTTGGTGTCGATGGTGACGACGTTATCGGCGAATTTGCCGTTCGCCTTGATGCCGAGCGGACCGAGCCCAGCCGATTTCGTCTGGCTGGTGGCAGCCCCTGACCAATTGGTCTGAAAGCCGACGACAGGCGAAGCCGGCTTACCGGTGACGGTCACTGTGCCGGAGATCGCACCTTCGGCGGCAAGCGTCGGGGCGAAGACATTGGCGAGGCTGGCGGGCAGGTTGTCGATCTTGGCCTTGATGTTCAGCGCCTGGCCCGCGGTGCCATCGACGACCACGGAGCCGCCGCCGGTCTGGATGGTCAGACCGTTCAGCGCAACCGTGCCGTCCTTGATGGTGATCTTGGTCGGCGAGGCCAGCTTCACCGGAATGGTGCGCGGCGCACCCGCGAAACTGTCGAGGCTGACGACCGTCTGACCGCCGCCGGTCTCGACATTGCCGCTGGCGGTGAGCGGCGCGTTGTCATAGCTCGATTTGAGATCGAACACCGTGCGGCTGCCCTGCTGCGTGAAGGTCAGACCGAGATCGGCGATGCGATTGGCGCCGGATGCGATAGCGCCGGCACGGATGCTGCCATTGGCGGAAAAGGATTTCAGGTCATCGACGGTGAGCGCAATGACCGGTTTGTCGATGACGAGATCGTCACGGCGGATACCGCCGCCGGTGGCATCCACCTTCAAGCCGATCTTGCCATTGGCGTTGGAAAGGTCGAGCGTACCCTTCAGGTCGCCGGCCGCCTTTTGTCCGGCGAGGGCGGCGATGAGGCTGAGATCGGGAAGATCGAAGGTCAGCGCGCCGGTCGGTTCGAAACTCGGCGAGAAATCCAGCTTGCCCTGCAGCTTGTTGGGGCCGATCTCGACGGCAAGCGCCGGAATGCTGGTGCGGCCACCTTGAGAGGTGGCGTTGGCGGTGATGCTGATCGGCTTGCCGTCGATGGCGCCGTTCGCCTGCACATCCGCCTGTGGGGCATTCGGATCGGCGGTTCCGGTTAGCGCGACGTCAAGCGTGTCCAGCAACCGCCCGGCGAGCTTGACGTTGACGGCCTTCACCGTCGCGTCGATGCCGAGTGCTGTCAGCGGACCTTTGGTCTTGAGGCCGATATCCGCCTGTCCCTCGGCATTCGGGATCAGCTTGGAGAGGTCGAGCAGCTTGGCTGTCAGGTTCGACGCCAGCGTCTGGCCATCGAGCGTGGCATTGCCGTTGATTTCGCCGACATTCGATTTCACCGCCAGATTGGAGAGGTTGATCTTCGTCGGCACGGTGCCGGCGACCTGGCCTTCCAGCGAAATCGTTCCCTCGAACTTGTTCGATACGCCATCCGGCAGCACGGCGGGCAGCGCGAAGAGCTTGAAGTTGCCGGTCAGCGCCTTCGATGACAGCGTATACTTGCCGTTGACGGTGCCGCCGATGCTGGCGCTTTCCAGCGTCGTGTTGTTGAAGCCGATCGTGTCGGGCGAGATCTGCAGCGGCGCAGTCAGCGAAATCGGTGCGCGGATCAGACGGTTGAGATCGGGGCTGACGAATGCGGTCTGACCGACCACGAGGCGAAGCTGCAGCGGGCCGGACGCGGTGGCCAGGTTGAAGGCGTCGCTTTGGGCGCTGAGATTTATCTGGCCGATCTGGCCTTGCGGCGCGCTGGCACTTTCGAGCGAAGCCTTGGCATCGATCTTCGCCGACTGCGAGGCGCCCGTCAGCGCGAGGTCGGCGCGCGAGATCTTCGCCCGCAGCTCACCGTTTTCCATCGGCCAGCGGAAATCGACCGGACCCGACGTGCCGAGCAGGTTGGCGTTGAGGCTGTTATTGCCCGAGGGATCGAGCGTGCCGGAGGCGGCAATGACGACGCTGCCGGTGGCGAGATTGCCGGTCTGGATATCGATCTTGCCCTTGCCGTCGAAGGTGGCGGAGAGGTCGATCGTCGTCTGGCCGGCAAATAGCGGGCGCAAGGTCGGTGGCAGCAGAGAATCGACGTCGCCGCCGCCCTTGACGTCAATATGATGCAGCCCGTCCGCCGACATGGTGTGCTGGCCGCTGATCGAGACCGTCGGCTTGTCGTCGAGTGCCGCCTGCAGCTTGCCGACCCAGTTGGACAGCGGCCCCTCGCCGGAGAGATTGATGTCGATCGCCGGGCCACCCGGCAGATGCAGCAGTCCGGCGAGCAAGCCGTCGCGCGGTTCGGCGACGTCGGCCTTCAGGTTCAGCCGGTTTTCGGCTGGCGCAAAGGAGATGTTGGTCGAGAGCTTGGCGTCGGGAACATCCTGGCGATTGGCATTGAGGACGAGATCGATGCTGTTGTTGTTCGCCTTGACGCTGCCATTGGCCACAAGGGCGAAATCCTGGCCGGCGACGGCTTGGCTTATGCGTAGATCCGGCAGGGCGATGGCGCCGATATCGAGAGCGATGGGCAGCGAGAAGCCGCTGCTTTCACTCGTCGCGGCCCGAGGTTCCGCTTTCACCGTCGACACTGGCAGGCGCTGAAGGTCCACGACGTCCGCGGCGACGCGATCTGCATGGAACGTGCCCGTCAGCAGCGAGAGCGGCGACCAGTCGATGGCCAGATTCTGCAGTTTCGCAACGGTGCCCTTGGTATCGGTAACGGTGATTGCGCCGACCCGGAGGCTGCCGGTCAGAAGCCCGGACGGCTGGGCAATCGTGATGGTGCGGTCCGGTGTCGAGACGAGCTTTGCCACCCGGTTCACGGCATAGCCGGTGGCGCCGGGCACGAAGCCGACGACGAGTACAGCGATAATGGCCAGCACGAGAATCGCCACGACGACATAGCCGACGAAGCGCAACAATCTCCCGAGAATTCGAATCAACATGCTCATGAGAGCGACAGTAACCTCAATTTTGTAACCGCGTGCTGAACTGATCTCCGATCATACGGCTGGTCAGAAGGATTGGCCGATGCCGGCGTAGATGCCATATGCCGTACCGTCAGGATATTTCTTCAGGGGAACGGCGACATCGAGCCTGATGGGGCCGAAGGGCGTAGCGTAGCGCACACCGACGCCCGCGCCAATGCGAAGATCGGAAAAGTCGGGAAACGCGCTGTCGGTGACGCTGCCCATGTCGACGAAGGGCACGATGCCGATCGTGTCGGTGATCTTGATGCGAGCTTCGAAAGAGGCGGTGCCATAGGAGCGGCCGCCGAGCGCATCGCCATTGGAGTTGTAGGGCGTGATTTCCTGATAGGCGTAGCCGCGCACCGAGCCGCCGCCGCCGGCATAAAAGCGCCGGGTGGCCGGAATGTCCTCGATACTGTTGGCTCCAAGCAGCGAGCCGAGGGCAAGCTTGCCGGCGAAGACGACGTTGTTGTTGGCGCCGACGCCCTGATAGCCGGTGATCGAGCCCTCGAAGGAGCTGAACACTGCACCGCCCATCGCTTCATAGCTCGGTTTGGCGCTGATCGAGGCGCGGTAGCCCTCGGTCGGGTCCAGCTTGTTATCGCGCGTGTCCCTGACATATTCGAGCGGGATGGCAACCGTCAGATAGTTTTGATCGCCATAGGCGTCGGTGCTGTCCTGCTCATAGGAGATTTCGCCGCCGGCGGAGACAGTGTCCTGATCGGACAGCTCGTAGGCAAGACCGGCGCTCACGGTGGCGGTATCGGCATCGTAGGCATCCGGATGCAGGCTCTGCATCTTCAGGCCGGTGGTGAAGGTCGCCGAGGGATATAGGGTTGCGGGCCTCACGTAGGTAATGCCGGCGCTATAGTCGAGCTGGCCGACATCGGTGGTTTCGCCGAGCCGGGAGACAGATCCCTCGATGCGCAGCGAGTCCGCCCGGCCGGTCAGGTTGCGGTGGCCCCAATAGCCCTGCAGGCCGAAGCCGTCGATGGTGGAATATTGCGCGCCGACCCCGAAATAGCGCTGCTTGCCTTCCGACACTTCGATGGTCATCGGGATGCTGCCGTCCGGTGCCAGCTTTTCGGCCTCGCGGATGGTGACGCTGGAAAAGACGCCGAGCTTGCGCAGCCGGTCGGAGGCTTTCTTCAATTCGTCCGGGGAATAGGGCTTGCCCTCGTTGATGCGGGCATAGCGCTTGATGAAATCCGGATCGACCGATTTCTGGCCGGTAACGCCGACATTGCCGAAGGGTGCGATCGGGCCACTGTCGACCTTCAGGGTCACCTCGACCGTGCGGGTCGCGTGATCGGCGACGACATCGCGCCTGTCCAGTTTGGCGAGTGGGTGGCCCTCATTCTTAAGGTCGGCGACGATCTTGTCGCCCGCCTTGATAATGGTCAGCGAGCCGGCATCACCGCCGGGGACGAGCCCGTATTGCGTGACGTTGCGGTCGGCCGCGTCGCCCAGCAGATTGACCTTGCCGAGCTTGAAGAACGGGCCGGGATCGACGCTGACGGTTACGGCTACGGGCGTCGAGCGGCTGAAGGTCGGGTTCGGCGGCAGCGCGTCCAGATTGGTGCCGTTGACGGTGATGGTGACCACCGCGCCATAACGGGCTTTTTCATAAAGGGTAGCGATCAGCCGGTCGCGATCGTCGCGCGCCTTGATGACGACACCGAGATCACCGGAAACCGGCTTCTTCTTGTCGGCGACCAGCATCGACGTGTCGGTCAGGGATTTCTTGAGGTCCTTGTCGAGATTGTCGGTCTTCAGATCGACCGTGTAGCGGACGGGATCGGAAACCTGGTCCGTCGTCTCGTCCTCGCCCCAGAGGGTCATGCCGAACAGCTTGAAAGCAAAGGCGTTTTTGGCACAGAGCGGGGCGAGCGCAAGTGTTGCCGCAACCGCCATTACGGTGCCTGCTCGCCGATACGCAATACTCTTTCTCGGGCCAGTTCTTTTACGCATACGCCGCTTTACGGTTATGTGAGAACTTACTCAGTTTGGTGTTTCCCCGGGGTTAACGCGGGGGCACCATAGAGACAAAAGCGTCCCGCGTGTACCTTTTTAGACACGAAAACTTACAAAAGGCGGCCGTAAAAATGAAAAATCCCGGATTTCCGTCCGGGACTTAGGGCCATTGCGGCTGTTTCCACAGGGCAGTTGGTGCCCGTCATTTTCCGCCGGTAAAGAGGAGGTTGCTGCGTCCCCGATGCTCTTAATCCAG
Organism: Rhizobium rhizogenes NBRC 13257; assembly: GCF_000696095.1. Classification (GTDB taxonomy): domain Bacteria; phylum Pseudomonadota; class Alphaproteobacteria; order Rhizobiales; family Rhizobiaceae; genus Rhizobium; species Rhizobium rhizogenes. Next base: position 413,204 of record NZ_BAYX01000004.1, read on the forward strand.
GAGGCTGAAATCAAAAAATCCCGGGCTTTGGGCCCGGGACCTTGGTCATTTCTATTGGCTGTTGATCAGTAGCCGCTGTTGTAGCCGCCGTAACCGCCACGATAGCCACCATCATCACGGTAGCCGCCGCGTGGGCAATTATCGATGTAACGACGGCCATAGCGGTCGCGGTAGTAGCACTGGCCGGGCTGTTCGGCGACGCTGCCGATGACAGCGCCGGAAACGCCACCGATCGCGGCGCCGACGGCTGCGCCGCGGACGTTGCCGGTCACCGCGCCGCCGATGATGGCGCCGGATGCCGCGCCGATGCCGGCGCCTTGTTCAGTCGGGGTGCAGCTTGCGATCGACAAGCCGACCAATGCGAGCATAAGAACTTTCTTCATTCACTCTCTCCAACGTTAGTTAAGCCGGACCCCCGGCCAACGTCGTCCCATTCTTCAGCTCCACCACGATGGGCTGTCCTTACAGTCCTGCAGCTACGAAGAAATATCGCGTAAAATATGATTGTCCATTGGGCATCTTTATTTTCTTTAATGCTAAACTAGCTGAATCTACAATAGGTAGGCGGAATAAATTGCGCGAGGGAAAATCCACGCCTACTTCTAAAGTAGAGGTTGATCGTACTTCAAAAAAGTCAAATGATGGGAATTGCCTCTGGAGGAGAGGCGTGGAGGAAAATATGGCAAAGGTGACTTTGACGGTGAACGGCCGGACGGTCGGCGGCGAGTGCGAGGAGCGCACGCTGCTTGTCCATTTCATCCGGGAAAAGCTTGGCCTGACGGGAACCCATGTCGGCTGTGACACCAGCCAGTGCGGCGCCTGTGTGATTCATATGGACGGAAAATCGGTCAAGAGCTGTTCGATCCTCGCCGTGCAGGCGTCTGGCTCGGCGATCACGACCATCGAAGGCCTGGCCGCCAACGGCGAGCTGCATCCCGTTCAGGCCGCTTTCAAGGAGCATCATGGCCTGCAATGTGGCTTCTGTACGCCTGGCATGGTGATGACGGCGGTCGACATGATCAATCGTCACGGCGGTTCGCTTGACGAAAAGACGGTGCGGGCCGAGCTGGAAGGCAATATCTGTCGTTGCACCGGCTATCACAATATCGTCCAGGCGGTTCTTGCCGCCAATGCCGAAATGCACGCCGCCAAGCAGGCGGCCGAGTAAGATTTCACCGAGACTGTCTGGCGAACGCCAATGGCTGTTATCTTGGCGGATTGCCGGGCCCGGAACCCCAATGGGAGGATATCATGGGCGTTGAAGGCATTGGTGCGCGCGTCACGCGCAAGGAAGACAAACGATTTCTGACGGGCAAGGGGCGCTACACCGACGACATGGTGACGCCGGGCATGAAATACGCTTATTTCGTCCGCAGCCCGCACGCGCACGCGAAGATTACCGGCCTCGACACGTCGGCGGCGCTGGCCATGCCGGGCGTAATCGGGGTGCTGGACGGTAAGCAATTGCTTGCCGATGGCATCGGCAATCTGATCTGCGGCTGGATGATCCATTCCAAGGATGGCTCGCCGATGAAGATGGGTGCATGGCGGCCGCTGGCGGTCGATACCGTGCGTTATGTCGGCGATGCCGTGGCGATCGTGGTTGCCGACAGCCTGGGCGAGGCTCGCGACGCGGCCGAGGCCGTCGTGGTGGATTATGATGAGCTTCCCGCCGTCGTCGAAGCGGTCGAGGCGCTGAAGCCCGATGCGCCGCAGATTCATCCCGAGGCGCCAAGCAACTTGATCTTCGACTGGGAGATTGGCGATGGCGCTGCGACCGACAGTGCGATTGCCGCTGCGGCGCATGTCACCGAGATCGAGATCCATAACAACCGGCTGTCGCCGAACGCGATGGAGCCGCGCGCAACGCTCGGCATCTACGATTCCGCTGAGGATCACTATACCTGCTACACCACCAGCCAGAACCCGCATGTGGCGCGGCTGGTGATGAGCGCCTTCTACAATGTCGCGCCGGAAAACAAGCTGCGGGTGATCGCGCCCGATGTCGGCGGCGGCTTCGGCTCGAAGATCTATATCTATCCGGAAGAGATCGTCTGTCTCTGGGCCTCGAAGAAAACCGGCGTGCCCGTCAAATGGACGGCCGACCGCACCGAGGCTTTCCTCACCGATGCCCATGGCCGCGACCATGTCTCCAAGGTCAAGATGGCCTTCGATGCCGAACACCGGATCATCGGCTTGAAGGTCGACACCATCGCCAATCTCGGCGCCTATATGTCGCTGTTTTCCTCGGCGGTGCCGACCTATCTCTACGCGACGCTGCTGTCCGGGCAATATGCGATCCCGGCGATCCACGCCAATGTCCGCACCGTCTATACCAATACGGTGCCGGTCGACGCCTATCGCGGCGCTGGACGGCCGGAAGCGACCTACCTCCTGGAACGCACGATGGAAACGGCGGCGCGTGAGCTTGGCATTTCGCCGGCGGAGTTGCGGCGCGCCAATTTCATCCGCTCTTTCCCCTATCAGACGCAGGTGATCATGAATTATGACGCCGGCGACTACGAGGCGTCGCTGAATGCCGCCATGCAGCAGGCGGACTGGAGCAACTTTCCTGCCCGCAAGGCGGAAGCGGCAGCGCGCGGCATGAAGCGCGGCATCGGTATGAGCTGTTATATCGAAGCCTGCGGCATCGCGCCGTCCCAGGCGGTCGGTTCGCTCGGCGCCGGCGTCGGTCTCTGGGAATCGGCCGAGGTGCGTGTCAACGCAGTCGGCACCATCGAAGTGCTGACTGGCTCACACAGCCATGGCCAGGGACATGAGACTACCTTCGCGCAGCTCGTCGCCGACCGGCTCGGCGTGCCGATCGACAGCATCTCCATTGTCCATGGCGATACTGACAAGGTGCAGATGGGCATGGGGACTTACGGCTCGCGCTCCGGCGCCGTCGGCATGTCCGCCGTGGTCAAGGCGCTCGACAAGGTGGAGGCCAAGGCAAAGAAGATCGCCGCCCATCTGATGGAAGCCGACGAAAGCGATATCGTCATCGAGAACGGCGAGGTGAAGGTCGCCGGCACCGACAAGTCGCTGCCGTGGTTTCAGGTAGCGCTGTCGGCCTATACCGCGCACAACCTGCCTGCCGGCATGGAGCCGGGCCTGAAGGAAACCGCCTTTTACGATCCGGCCAACTTTACCTTCCCGGCCGGCTGCTACATCTGCGAAGTCGAGGTCGATCCGGAAACCGGCAAGACCGAGATCATCCAGTTCGTCGCCGCCGACGATTTCGGCAATATCATCAACCCGATGATCGTCGAGGGCCAGGTGCATGGCGGTATCGCGCAGGGGATCGGCCAGGCATTGCTCGAGGGCGTGCATTACGACGAGAACGGCCAGCTGCTGACGGCAAGCTTCATGGACTACACCATGCCGCGCGCCGACGATCTGCCGTCCTTCAAACTGTCGCATCAAAACACGCCTTGCCCGAGCAATCCGCTGGGGATCAAGGGCTGCGGCGAGGCCGGCGCTATTGGTTCACCTCCGGCTTTGATCAACGCTATCACCGATGCGATCGGTAACAACACGCTTACCATGCCGGCCACGCCGCTGAAGGTATGGGAAGCCACCCGGGCCGTGGCCTGAGAAGAGGAGGAGAAAGCCATGTATGCAACCAACTATCACCGCGCCTCCTCGGTCGACGAAGCCGTCAAGCTTCTGTCGGGCGCCGACGAGGGCAAATATGTCTCCGGCGGCATGACGCTGATCGCCACCATGAAACAGCGGCTGGCCTCGCCGAGCGATCTCGTCGATCTCCGGCATATTCCGTCGCTGAAGGGCATTCGCGTCGATGGCCGCAGGGTGACCATCGGAGCGGCGGCGACGCATGCGGAGGTCGCCTCTTCGGCGGCGATCCGTGCCGTCTGTCCGGCGCTCTGCGATCTCGCCGGCATGATCGGCGATCCGCATGTTCGCCATATGGGCACGATCGGCGGTTCGGTCGCCAATAATGATCCGGCGGCGGACTATCCCTCGGCCATGCTGGGCTTGGGCGCCACCATCGTCACAGACAAGCGCCAGATTACGGCCGATGATTTCTTCACCGGCCTGTTCGAGACGGCATTGGAAGACGGCGAGCTGATCACCGCCATCACCTTCGAGGCGCCGGAGAAGGCGGGTTACGCCAAATTCCCCAATCCGGCCTCGCGCTACGCCATGACCGGCGTCTTCGTCGCCAAGGGCGTGGGTGGCGTTCGGGTCGCGGTTACCGGCGCGGGTGCGGACGGCGTGTTCCGCCATGCCGGCATGGAACAGGCGCTTGCGGCGAACTGGGCGCCGGATGCCGTTGCCAACGCAACCGTCGATTCGTCGGCGCTGATGTCCGACTTGCATGCCACGGCCGAATACCGCGCCAATTTGATAAAGGTCATGGCCAAGCGCGCGGTGGCGGCAGCATAGATCGCCACGGAAAATGCCGGAGTGGCGGCTCGGTCGCCCTCCGGTTCGTCCCAGCGCCGGGCATGGTTGTAATTGTCAATTCGCCGTGATCGTCTATTCTTGTCTAGAATTGTTCAAAATTAAGGGCCATTTGCCGCAGTGGGGCGTGAAAGCAATGTTGAGGGGTTGACGTGCGAACCGGCATTCAGGAAAAACGGTTGCATGGTTCTGGAGCAGATGATGGATTTCGAAGCATTTTTTAAGGGCGAGCTGGACGGGCTGCACAAGGAAGGCCGCTACCGCGTGTTCGCCGATCTGGAGCGTCATCGCGGCAGCTTTCCACGCGCGACCCGGCATACGCCCAACGGCCCGCAGGAAGTGACGGTCTGGTGCTCCAACGACTATCTCGGTATGGGCCAGCATCCGAAAGTGATCGAGGCGATGAAAGAGGCGATCGATCACTGTGGCGCGGGTGCGGGAGGCACCCGGAATATTTCTGGCACCAACCACTACCATGTCATGCTCGAGCAGGAGCTTGCCGATTTGCACGGCAAGGAATCCGCTCTGATCTTCACCTCCGGCTATATCTCCAACTGGGCGACGCTCGGCACGCTCGGCACACGTATTCCCGGCTTGATCGTTTTCTCCGACGCGCTGAACCATGCGTCGATGATCGAGGGCATCCGTCACGCGAAATGCGCCAAGGTCATCTGGAAGCATAACGACCTGCACGATCTCGAAGCCAAGCTCAAGGCCGCCGATCCGAAGGCGCCGAAGCTGATCGCTTTCGAGAGCGTCTATTCAATGGATGGCGACATCGCCCCGATCAAGGAAATCTGCGATCTCGCTGACAAATACGGTGCGATGACCTATCTCGACGAAGTGCATGCCGTTGGCATGTACGGTCCGCGCGGCGGCGGTATCGCAGAGCGCGAGGGGCTGATGGATCGGCTGACGGTCATCGAAGGCACGCTCGGCAAGGCATTTGGCGTCATGGGCGGCTACATCGCCGCATCGACGGCGCTTTGCGATTACATCCGCTCCTTCTCCTCTGGCTTCATCTTCACGACGTCGCTGCCGCCTTCGCTCGCCGCCGGCGCTGTCGCCTCGATCCAGCATCTGAAGGTCAGCCAGTTCGAACGCGCGCGCCATCAGGACCGTGTCCGCCGGCTGCGCGCCCAGCTTGATGCCGCCGGTATCCCGCATATGCCGAACCCGAGCCATGTCGTGCCGGTTCTGGTCGGTGATGCCGCCAAGTGCAAGTGGATCTCCGATCTCCTGCTCGACAACGGCGTCTACGTCCAGCCGATCAACTATCCGACCGTGCCGAAGAAGACCGAGCGCCTGCGCATCACGCCGACGCCGCTGCATTCCGACGCCGATATCGAGCATCTGGTCGGAGCGTTGCACGCGCTCTGGTCGCGTTGTGCGCTGGCAAGGGCTGTGGCCTAAAGCCCTGTCATCTTGATCCTGTCGTGACATCTGCTGATTGCGGTAGCATTCAGCAGCGCCGATGCATGATTTAAACCAGACAAATAACTTTTCCAGGAACCGCTCTATGAGCATAGCTGTTGCCGGTCGGGAGAGCGAACGACATCGGCTTGCCTCCGATCTCGACAGAGATACAAAATGCGCAGATGAAATCCGCTATGCGCTGTTTTCTGGAAGGCGGCATTCGTTAAGCGAGCGCAGACAGCTCCAATTTCTAAAATTAGGTCTAAGGACGTTGAGCCCGTGATCTATGTCATGTGGAATAGTCGAGGCTGTCGGTGGGCGAGCTGTTTTGCGGCTTACGAGAACTGGCGGTCACGCGGAATTTCTCAACGCGGATCCGGGTGAACTATGTATGTGCATGACCATGGCAGCAAGCGAGTAAAAGCTGGTTTGGTCGTAGCGATGGTTCTTTGCCTCGGTCTGGCGGGCTGCAAGAATTCGAATCCCGTCGATATCCTTGTCCATGTCATTGTCTCCGCGTTGAACAAAAACCTGACTGATAACAGCGTAGCCGATACTCAAACAGCGGCGCCGTCGACGAGCCAAGCGAGCGCAAACAGCGATTCATCGGCAGTGACATCGGAGGCAGGAGCCATAGCCGATAGCGCGGTCTCCACGACGAGTGCCGCCGCGCCGCAAGAGGAGGCTTCGGCAGGAAACACCAGTTCGACCTCCGACAATGCTTCCACCAACGGCGGCGCTACCGGCCAGACCGACACGATCACGACAAGCAGCAGCGCAAGAACATTCATCCATCCTGGCCTGTTGCAGAGCCAAGCGGATTTCGACCGGATCATCAAGCAGATCGCCGCCGGTTCCGAGCCCAGCGTCAGCGGCTGGCAAAAGCTGATCAACAACAGGCATGCGTCACTGGGGTATACGCCGAGGCCGGTATCCGTCATTTTTCGCGGCAATGACGGTGTTCATGCCCAGAACTATGCGCTGCTCTTCAACGATGCCGCCGCCGCTTATGCCCTGGCTCTGCGCTGGAAGATCAGTGGAGATCCGGCCTACGCGATCAGGGCCATCAAGGTCTTGAACGACTGGTCCTCGACGCTGACGGAAGTGGACGGCACCTCGGACAAGTTTCTCGCAGCGGGAATCTACGGCTATGAAATGGCCAATGCGGCGGAGATCATGCGCGGCTATAGCGGCTGGTCCGGCGATGATTTCGCCAGATTTCAGACCATGATGCTTACGATATTCTACCCGATGAACCACGATTTTCTGGTTCGGCACAACGGCGCCAAGGTCGACCACTATTGGGCCAATTGGGATCTTTCCAACCTTGCCTCGATAATGGCGATCGGGGTGCTGACGGATAGGGTCGATATCTACAAAGAGGCGATCGACTACCTCTACAATGGCGCCGGAAATGGAGCGCTGAACAAGACGTTCTGGAAGGTCTATGACGGCGGACTGGCGCAAGTCCAGGAGTCGGGGCGTGACCAGGGACACACGACACTCGACATCGCTCTCGTCGGCGCGATCTGCCAGATGGCTTGGTCGCAGGGCGACGATCTCTATGGTTACGACAACAACCTCGTGCTGGCCGGTGCCGAATATGCCGCCAAATACAATCTGGGCTACGATGTGCCGTACACAACCTATAAAAACAGCGACGTCACCCAGACGGCGATTTCAGAGGCGGACAGAGGAACGGAGCGGCCGATCTGGGAGATGCTCTATAACCACTATGTCGTCCTGAAAGGGCTCGATGCCCCGAATGTTTCCGCCTTCGCCGCCAAACTTCGTCCCGAAGGCGGCGGCGGCGACTATGGCCCGAACAGTGGCGGCTATGACCAGCTCGGCTACGGCACACTTCTCTATACGCTTGACTGACAGTTTGGCGGCGACGAGCTTTCGATTTTCGGATTTGCGCCGGAGTCTCGGCTACGCGGCCTTTTCCCGTTGAGCCACAAGGACGCCCGCGCGACGGCGCGCCTCCTCATCGGCGGCAAAGACCGCATCCATCGTTTCGGCGGTGCCGGTGGCGATCATCTGGTCCATCACGGCTTCGGCGATGTCGGCCATTTCCAGGAAGCCGATACGGCCATCCACGAAGGCATGGAAAGCGATTTCCTCGGCCGCGTTCATGATGGCGCCCTGCAGTCCGCCGCGCTCCATGGCGGTACGCGCCAGACGCAGCGCCGGGAAGCGAACTTCATCCGGAGCCTCGAAATCCAGCCGCGCCAGCTTGGTGAAATTCAGCCGCTCGACGTCGAGTTTCGTGCGGGACGGATAGGTCAACGCATAGCCGATGGCGGTACGCATATCCGGACAGCCGAGCTGCGCCAGCACCGAGCCGTCAGTATAGCCGACCATGGAATGGATGACGGATTGCGGATGGACCACGACCTCGATCTGGTCCGGGCGGACATTGAACAGGTGCTTGGCCTCGATCATCTCGAGCGCCTTGTTGAACATCGAGGCGCTGCCGATCGAGATCTTGAAACCCATGGACCAGTTGGGATGCGCGCGCGCGGTCGCCGGCGTGACATTGGCCATCTGCTCACGCGACCAGGTGCGGAAGGGGCCGCCGGAGGCTGTCAGGATGATGCGTTCCACCGCATGCTGCTGGTCGTCCTCCAGCGCCTGGAAAATAGCGCTGTGTTCGCTGTCGACCGGGATCAGCCGTCCGCCGCCTTCTGCGACGGCGCGCACGAAAAGATCGCCGGCTGAGACCAGGCATTCCTTGTTGGCAAGCGCGATATCGGCGCCCCGCCGCGCGGCTTCAAGCGTTGGCGCCAGGCCCGCCGTGCCGACGATTGCCGCCATTACCCAGTCCGAGGGAATGGAGGCAGCCTCGATCAATGCGTTCCGGCCTGCGGCCGCGGCGATGCCGGTGCCGGCTAGGGCATCCTTCAGCGCCTGATAGCGGTCTTCATTGGCGGTGACGGCAAGTGCTGCGCCACAGGCTTTCGCCTGGCTTGCCAGGAGGTCAATATTGTCGTGTCCGGTGATCGCTGCGATTTCGAAGGCGTCGCGTCCGCCCAGTTGGGCAATGACGTCGAGCGTGTTCTGGCCGATCGAGCCGGTCGAACCCAATATCGTCAGGCGGCGTTTGGCCTTGCTCCCGGTTGTCATTCAGGTATCCGCATCTTGCTGTCGTCGCCCATGGCTCTACAGAAGATCGCGAAGGGCGGCAAGTCCGCACGCCTGGCGGCGAACGCGCGCTCCCGGCCCAGCACTCCGGAGATTACTGATTTTAATGATAATTTACGTGCCGCCGGTGAACAAATTGCCGAGTGCCACGTTTCATGTCGGCGAAACGGCAGGAGACGAGCAGGTAATGGTTTTCAAGGCGGCTACATTTCACGGCATCGCACCGACGATCGAAAGCGAAAACGCGATGCGTTCCGCGCTGGAATGCGAGGTTGCCAATGCACTCGCCGTCGCCGGCGGTCTCGACGCCTCCGACGTCACGGTTACCGCCGTCGGCCAGGAGATCCGCCTCGCTGGAACAGTGGCGACGTCTGACGAGGTGAAGCGCGCAAGCGCGGTGGCGGAGGCGATGCCGGGGGTGAGGCTGGTGAGGAACAGGATCCTGGTCGGGTGAGGTGTGCGGAAAACTGTGACCGGCGCGCATAGATTTACAAGCCGCTTAATGTTGCCAACCAAAAGAACAGCTTGATCGTATCCGGGTCATCCGATGGATCGGCACCGGTGCGGTAGAGTACGCCGCCTACTTTCTCGATCACCCGCCTCGATGAAAGGTTATCTTCGTTGCAGATGATGCTTATTCTTTCAAAGCCGGCCTGCGCTGCAATTGGCAGCAGGAGCCGTAGCGCCTGCGTGGCATAGCCTCTGCCCTGTTTCCACGGGACGATCGAGTAGCCCACATGGCCCGGTAGATGAAGCGGCAATTGGCTTGTTCCGGGCAGATGCCGAAATGTGATGTAGCCGCAGAATTCTCCATCCCAGATCCAGAATGGCCGGAGGACCAAATGCTGAGGTCTGCGGTCGGACACCGATGTGGCAATGACATCGCCGGATGTGAAGCGGGCAAGGAAGCCCGCTCTGTCATATCTGAGCGCAGCCAGTTCGGCTTCGACATAGGCCTTGTCCTGCTGGCGCCTGGGATCGGGTGACCATCCCTTTGCCAGCGCGTCCTCGAAGCCCGATAAGTTCAGCAGGCTTGGCTCGGCCAGGACGATGGAGCTTGCGCTCGCTTGCTGTTCTGCCATCTCTGCTCCTTGGTCGATACGGCAATGCCGATCACGTTCGGATGTTAAAACAGCAATCGGAACTGGCGCGTCGAATTGCAAGGGCAATATGCAAAAGCCAACCGACACGCCGTGGGCAGCCTATGCGACAAGCGAATGCGCTCATGTGCTGGTTCGAGCACGACATCTCCATTGGCTGTTCGAGCGCAATCTTCTGAGATGGTTCACGTTTTATGAAGAACTGGCGGCGATGGTACCGGCATTGCTATGTGATTCGAACCGCAATGACGGAGATGGTATGACGCTTCTACAGTTCCCGGCCGACAGACGAACCGCAGACGTAAGACGGTGTGCCGAAGCCCTGCAGCAATTGCATGGGGAGGCGGCAAATCGCTTTTGGCGGTCGGAAATGGCCGGATTTGCAGCCGGGCTAAGGGGGCAGGGTGTCGCCGAGGACGAGATTGGTCATCAGGCCGGCCTGTTCATGCGCGCGGTTCAGATGGAGCTGGAGCTGGTGTTTGCTGCGGAAGAGGCGCTGGCCTAGCTCTTTCGAAGCTCTGGGGCCGCCGATCTTGGATCGGCGGCAAACACGGCAAGCTGTTTTGGCGATCGAATATGGATGATCCGGGCGTGCCCGCGATGCGCTTCGATGGCCGCAAGCAGCTTTGGCCGCATGTCCCGATGCAGCGACCACATCATCTTGAAGAGACGAATGGTCACCGGAAACATCGGGCATCCTTCCGGCCCGTCCGGGCGGCCAAAGAAGAGCGACTTCACCTGGCGCTTGCTGGCCCACCAGTAGTGAACCCAGATCGGGTGATCGACGAAAACGATCGTATCCGCCATCTCCATACGACGTTGAACGGAGTCCCACGATCCGTAGCCGTCGATCAGCCAGCGCTCTTGTGAAAGCCAGGCCTCGTGGGAGGCGGTAAATTCAGACCGAGACGCCTGAACCCAATTCGGCTTCCACTGGATATTGTCGATGGCGTAATAGGGGAGCGCGTGTGCAGTGCTCAAAATCCTGCACATTGTCGACTTCCCGCCGCCCGCATTGCCGATCACCATCACCCGCGTCATGGATGAAAGATAGTCTGACAGAGGTATCGGCGCAAAGGCTGTAGTGGTCGTTTCAGGAAGAAGATGGTGATCTCGACGCGATTCGAACGCGTGACCCCCAGATTAGGAATCTGGTGCTCTATCCTGCTGAGCTACGAGACCACATGAGATGATCCATACAAAAGCAAAGGCGCGAAGCCAAGCCCTTTTACGTCCTAGGGACAATTCGCTTTTGCGGTGCCGTACGCCCTAGTCAGGCGCACGGCAAATGGCGGCGGAGCCTCAGGCGCCCAGGCGCTGTTCGGCGAGGCGGACCCAATAGGAGACACCGTGGGCGATAGCTTCGTCCGTGAAGTCGTAGGCGGCGTTGTGCAGGCCTGCCGTGTCGCCGTTGCCGATGAAGATGAAGGCGCCGGGGCGGGCGTTCAGCATGTAGGAGAAATCCTCGCCGCCCATCATCGGATCGACATCGGGGACGACGTTCGTGACACCCGCGATGTCGCGGGCGGCGGCAAGCGCATAGTCGGTTTCGTCGGCGTGGTTGAAGGTCACCGGATAATTGCGCTGGAATTCGATATCGACCTCGGCGTCGTGGCTGGCGGCAATGCCGGCGACGATCTGCTTGAAGCGCCGCTCGGCGAGATCGCGGATCGCCGGATCGAGCGTACGCACCGTGCCGGCGAAACCGGCATTGTCGGGAATGACGTTATAGGCGTTGCCGGCATTGAACTTGGTGACAGTGACGACCACGGACTTCAGCGGGTCGGCGCTGCGCGAGGCGATGAGCTGCAGGTTGGTGATGATCTGGGCGCCGATGGCGATCGGGTCGATCGTCTTGTGCGGCAAGGCGGCATGACCGCCGCGGCCCTTGATGGTGACGGTGAATTCGTCCGTCGCTGCCATGATCGGCCCCTTGCGGATGGCGAACTGGCCGACCGGCAGGCCCGGCAGGTTGTGCATGCCGTAGACTTCGGCGATCTCGAAGCGCTCCATCATGCCGTCCTTGACCATGGCGTCGCCGCCGGCGCCGCCCTCTTCGGCTGGCTGGAAGATCACGGCGACATTGCCGCTGAAATTGCGGGTCTCGGCGAGATATTTCGCGGCGCCCAGCAGCATGGCCGTGTGGCCGTCATGGCCGCAGGCATGCATCTTGCCGGGCGTGGTGGAGGCCCAGGGCTTGCCGGAGATTTCGGTGAGCGGCAGCGCATCCATGTCGGCGCGCAGGCCGACGGTGCGGCCCGGACCCTTGCCACGGATCAGGCCGACAACGCCGGTGCGGCCGATGCCGGTGACAACCTCATCGACGCCGAATGCCTTCAGCTTCTCGGCAACAAAGGCGGCGGTCTTTTCCACCGCGTAGAGGAGTTCTGGGTTCGTATGGATATGGCGGCGCCATTCGGTCACTTCGTCCTGAAGTTCGGCGGCTCTGTTCAAGATCGGCATATTGACTTTCCTGCTGCTCAATATCGGGTTCGGCACTCGGTCTGGCAAACACGTATCACCATCGCATCGCATGTTTCAAAGCGCTGCGCATGATCAAAAGGCTGTGATCCCAAACCATCCACTTTTCTGTCGAAAAAGAGTAAGATGGTCTGAATTCATGGAACTGGAGCACCCGTTTCGCTTTCGGCGAATGTATGGTCCTCCGGGTAAATAAACTCGTCGATCGCCTTTGCCTTCTCCTAGCCATATAGGTTAAATAGGCGGAGCTTTCGAGAGAATTTCGGACTTCTGAAGGATAGATCGTGCCGACGAAGCAGAATCGTTTGTATGCCGCCTTGCGGCTTGTTCCCATGGCCGCCGCCGCATCCATGCTTTTCCTGTCGACCGCTGAGGTGGCCGATGCCAATCCGCACGTCCTCGTCGATGCCAATACCGGCCGCGTGCTCGATCATCAGGAAGCCTTCAGCAAGTGGTATCCGGCGTCGCTGACCAAGTTGATGACGGCTTACGTCACCTTCCGCGCCATCCAGTCCGGGCAGGTCTCGCTCGACACGCCCGTCGTCATGTCCAAGCTTGCCTCCGCGCAGCCGGCCGCGAAGATGTATTTCAAGCCGGGCCAGAAGATGACGCTCGACAATGCTTTGAAGATGATGCTGGTCAAGTCCGCAAATGACCTCGCCATGGCCGTTTCCGAGACGATCGGCGGTTCGCAGCAGGGCTTCGTGGCACGCATGAATGCGGAAGCGGCCCGTCTCGGGATGCTCGACACGCACTTCATCAATCCCAACGGCCTGCCCGGCCAGGGCCAATATACGACCGCGCGTGACCTTGCTGTTCTCAGCGTCGCGCTGCGTCGCGAGTTCCCGCAATATGCCGGCTATTTCTCGCTGGAAGGTTTCACCAACGGCGTCAAGCAGGTGCCGAACATCAACATGCTCATTGGCCGCTACGATGGCGCCGACGGCATGAAGACCGGCTTTATCTGCGCTGCTGGCTTCAACCAGATTGCGTCCGCCACCCGCAATGGCCGTACGCTGATCTCGGTCGTGCTCGGCACGGACAGCCTGGCGGCGCGTGCCGATGATTCCGCCAATTTCCTGGAAAAGGGCTTCCAGAACCAGTTTTCCGGCAAGGACACGCTGGCGAACCTCAGGCCCTATGGGCCGGGCCAGGACCAGGTCGCTGATCTCACCGCCGAAATCTGCAGCGCCAAGGGCGCGAAGATCCGCAGCGAAACGCGCGATGAAGCCGGCCGCATGAAGGTGACCTCGCCCTATATCCACGAAATGGATCACGAGCCGAACTTCGTCTATGCCGGCCTGATCGGCGGGCAGGACGCCGCGACCGCCAGCAAGGGCGACAAGACCGACCTGACGGCCAAGGGCGACAAGACCACGAAGGGCGACAAGCTCGCCACCTCGGGTTCCGTTATCGGCATCCCGATCCCCATGCCACGCCCCACCTTCTGATCGGATCTGAACCATGAGCAATCCGCAGCAGAGGGTGCCGGTATCGATTTTCACCGGTTTTCTCGGAGCCGGTAAATCGACGCTTCTGAACCGCATCCTCAAGGATCCGGATATGCGCGACGCGGCCGTCATCATCAACGAGTTTGGCGATGTTGGCATCGACCATCTTCTGGTCGAAAGCTCCGGCGACGCCATCATCGAGCTTTCCGATGGCTGCCTTTGCTGCACGGTGCGCGGCGAGCTGGTGGATACGCTGGCGAACCTGATGGACGCCATGCAGACTGGCCGCATCAAGCCGCTGAAGCGCGTCGTCATCGAGACGACAGGCCTTGCCGATCCGGCGCCGGTGATGCAGTCGATCATGGGCAATCCGATCATCGCCAACAATTTCGATCTGGATGGCGTGATCACAGTCGTCGATGCCGTCAACGGCTTGCAGACGCTCGACAATCACGAGGAAGCGCGCAAGCAGGTGGCGGTTGCCGACCGGCTGATCGTTTCCAAGACCGGTATCGAGGGCGCTGCTCCTGCAGGTGTTTTGGAAAGCCGGCTAAGGACACTCAATCCACGGGCACAAATGCTGAAGGCCGACAGCGATGAGGCCGGCCGCGCCGCCATTCTCGTCAATGGCCTCTATGATCCCGCCTCAAAGATTGCCGACGTCGGCCGCTGGCTGCACGACGAGCTGGAGGCGGATGATCACGACCATGATCATCACCACCACGACCATGGGCACGATCACGACCATCACCATGACGGACATGGGCACCATCATCATGGCCACCGGCATCAGCACGCCCATGACGTGACCCGTCATGACGGGTCGATCCGATCCTTCTCGATCATCGAAACGCAGCCGATCGATCCGGTCGCGCTGGAAATGTTCATCGACCTGCTGCGCTCGGCGCATGGCGAGAAGCTCCTGCGCATGAAGGCGATCGTGTCCGTGTCGGACAGGCCGGAGCGTCCGGTGGTGCTGCATGGCGTGCAGAATATCTTCCATCCGCCGGTACGTCTGCCGGTCTGGCCCGATCCGAACGACCGGCGCACGCGCATGGTGATCATCACCAAGGATCTGCCGGAGGATTTCGTGAAGGGCCTGTTCGACGCGTTCCTCAGCAAGCCGAGCATCGACATGCCGGATCGCACCGCACTTCAGGACAATCCGCTCGCCGTTCCGGGTATGCGGTTCTGAGAGCCTAATACTGCCTACATCAGACACCCGCCTCGCCCTTCGAGAGCCCTGTGGGCCACCTCACAGGGTGAGGCGGAAGCGAAGCGACCCTCGAACCACGAGGATGGCCCACCGGCTGCAACTAGCTACCCCTTGCGGATCACGAACCGATGGCCGCGTTCGGTCTTCTCGCTCGACAGCAGGATATGGCCCTGCTCGTTGCAGAGATGCGGGATGTCGATGATTGCCAGGGGATCGGTCGTTTCAACGGTTAAAACCGCACCGCTTGGCATGCCGCGCAGGCGTTTTTCCGTTTTGATCGCTGGATGCGGGCATTTCAGCCCGCGCAGGTCGTAGACCCCGTCGTCCAGGCTATTCACCCTTGGCCCAGAACTTCCAAAAGGGCGGCTTCTTGGCCGAGTCGGTCTGCGCGGTTTCCACCGGCGGCTGTGCGTAGGCGAGCGGCGCGCTGGCCATGGGGTTCATGGGGTTTGCCATCGGGATCGGCACATTCGCGGGAATGTTGGTGGCGATTGCGATCTCATCGGTCTGGACCGGCTGCTGCGCAACGGGACCCACCGGAGCCGGAGCGGCCGTTGCCATGCGGATGCTCGCCGTCGTCGGATTGGCGGTGGTGGCGCCGCGCGCGATCTGCTGTGCCGACTGGTTCGACATCATCGATTCCAGATCGGCGACCTTCATCATCTTGCCGGCGGCGAGCGCCGTGCCGGTCGGGGCATAGGCGAGATCGTGGCCCTTGCGCTGCTTGGCAACGACGGCCTTGCGCTCGGCTTCGGTCGGGTCGTACCAGGCCATGCCGTCGAATTTCTTCAGGGCGGTGCCGTAGTCGGCCTGGTACTGCTTGTCATAGGTTGCAAGCGCGGTCTGCAGCGCCGGCGGTGTCGTCATCACCGGGCATTTGCCGCCGGCGGTGAACGGGCCGCCGGACTGCTGGTTGAAGACGTATTTCTTCTCGCAGACCTCGACTTCCGGCGGACGCTTGGTCACTTCGAAATTGTCGTAGCCGACCTTCAGCATCTTCCAGAATTCGATGTTGGAGCTGAGGCGGTGCTTGACCATGTTTTCCGCCGTCATGCGGAAGGGGAAGGCTTCCAGCTGGATTGTCTTCTGACCGCCCTTGAAGGCGTCGCGCGCGAAGGCATAGATTTCCAGCACCTGCTGGTCGGTCATCGAATAGCAGCCCGACGACGAGCACGCGCCGTGGATCATCAGGTTGTTGCCGCTGCGGCCATTGGCGGCGTCATAGCGGTTGGGGAAGCCGGTATTGATGGCGAGATAGTATTTGGAATTCGGATTGAGGTTGGCCGGCGTCAGATTGTAGAAGCCTTCCGGCGCTTGCCGGTCGCCTTCCTTGACCTTCGGGCCGAGACGGCCGGACCAGGCGCAGATGCTGTAGCTGGCGATCACTTCGAAACGATTGTTCTGGTTCGCCTTGAGGATCTCCATCGTACCTTCTTCCTTGAAGATACGGATCATGATCGGCGAATTGCGGTCCATGCCCTTTTTCGTCATGTCGGCAAGGATGCGGTCGGGGAGCGGTTGCTCGACCTTGTTCTTTACCTTCGACAGGTCGATCGACGCGGTATCGAGCGCGTCGTTGCAGCCGGCGAGAGCCAGCGCCATCAGGGACATATAGGCAAGGTGACGGATACGCATTCTGACTTAGTCCATAGATGCGAAGAGCGGCCGTACGATCTGTTTCGCCGCCCCTTCCAAACATGAAACGGAAGCATAGACGGCTTATGCTTGATAATTCCTTACCAGCCTATGACGCGCCCGCGGCGCGGTCGCAAGCTTTTCTTTGCCAATAATGCTTCGATAACAAGAATGTGGCCAAGATTTGGCCTCATTCCCGTTCCGAGCGGTTACAGATATCAAATCCGAATTAGAGATTGCGACCCATATTGAGGAATTTCTGCCGGCGGTCGCTGCGCAATTGTTCGCCCGAACGGCTGGAGAGTTCGCCGAGCGCGTTGGAAATCACGTCGCCGGCCGCCGCGATCACCGTCTGCGGGTCGCGATGCGCGCCGCCGAGCGGTTCGGGGATGATGCCGTCGATGATCCCAAGCCCCTTGAGGTCTTCGGCGGTGATCTTCATGTTGGTGGCGGCTTCCTTGGCGCGGGTGGAATCGCGCCAGAGGATCGAGGCCGCACCTTCGGGCGAAATCACGCTGTAGATCGAATGCTCGAGCATGTAGACGCGGTTGCCGACGGCGATCGCGATGGCGCCGCCTGAGCCGCCTTCACCGATGACGACGGAGATGATCGGCACCTTGAGGCCAAGGCACATTTCTGTGGAGCGAGCGATCGCTTCCGCCTGACCGCGCTCTTCGGCTCCGACGCCGGGATAGGCGCCTGCGGTATCGACGAGGGTGATCACCGGAAGCTGGAAACGGTCGGCCATTTCCAGGATGCGGATCGCCTTGCGGTAGCCTTCGGGACGGGCGCTGCCGAAATTATGCTTCAGGCGCGACTTGGTGTCGTTGCCCTTTTCCTGGCCGAGGACGGCGACAGGCTGGCCGCGGAAGCGGGCGAAGCCAGCCTGGATGGCGGCATCCTCGGAAAATTTGCGATCGCCGGCCAGCGGCGTGAATTCCGTGAACAGCGCTTTGGCATAGTCGACGAAATGCGGGCGCTGCGGATGACGGGCAACCTGCGTCTTCTGCCAGGCGTTGAGCTTTGAGTAGATGTCGGCCATCGACTCGCGAACACGAATCTCGAGCCGGCCCACTTCGTCCGAAGTGTCGATGCTCTCATCTTCGCTCGCGAGCTTCTTGAGCTCGTGAATCTTGCCTTCGAGATCCGAGATGGGTTTTTCGAAGTCGAGATAATTGTGCATGAGGTGCGTTTCCGATCCTTTTGCTTATGACGAGAGACGGCCCGTATAATCTATGTGCCGGTCCTATTCCTGTTTTTTGCCCTGTTTGGCAAGGGGGTGATGCGTTTGCACCAGCTGGTGAAGGCGTTCTTCCAGTACATGTGTGTAGATTTGTGTCGTCGAAATGTCGGAATGGCCGAGCAATTCCTGCACCACGCGCAAATCTGCGCCGTTAGCAAGCAGGTGGCTGGCAAAGGCATGACGCATGACATGCGGCGAGATCAGCGACGGTGTCAGCCCGGCGCGGATGGCGAGATCCTTCAGGTCGCGCGCGAAAACCTGGCGCGGCAGATAGCCCTGCTTGGAGGCTGCGGGGAAGAGCCAGGCGCTTTCCGGTGCCGGCTGCTTGGTGTTGGCCGCCACCTGCGTCTGAAGCTTGCCATAGGTTTTCAGCGCCGCGATGGCCGATTGCGACAGCGGCACCAGCCGCTCCTTATTGCCCTTGCCGCGGATCATCAGGAAGCGCCCTTCCTGGTCCAGCACCTTGGCCGGGAGGGTCACGAGTTCGCTGACCCGCATGCCGGTGGCATAGAGCAGTTCCAGGAGAACCAACATGCGCAGGCGCTGCAATTGATCGGGGCTTTCTTCGGCTGCTTCCTTTTCCGCCTGGGTGAGAAGGCGCGTCACCTCCTCGACCCCCATGGTCTTCGGCAAGGCGCGGCCCTTCTTCGGCGCGTCGAGAATGCCGGTCGGATCGTCCGTGCGCAGCCCCTCCGCATAGAGGAACTTGTAGAACTGGCGCATGGCCGAAAGCCGGCGTGCCTGCGACGACGGCTTGAAGCCCTGGCGCGACAGGCCGGAGAGATAGGCGCCGAGATCGTTCGATCCGGCCTCGGTCAGGCGGACGCTGCGCTCGGACAGAAAGGAATGGAGGTCATCAAGATCGCGCTCGTAGGATTGCAGCGTGTTGACCGCCGCTCCGCGCTCCGCGCTCATCATTTCCAGAAAGGCTTCCATATGGACGCGGCTCAAATCCCTCGCCATGGCCTCAGCCCTCATGGTTTCACCGAGCCGGTCGTTGGTGGATTGATCCGTTCCGACGGCAGGCGGATCGTTACATCGCGCGGCTGTGGATCGACGAAGAGAACCAGCGCCCACATTGCCCCATACACCGATCCGGCGATGACCGCGCAGATGACGAGGAAACGAAATAGGGTCGGCATTCAAAAACTCTCCTCGTCCCAATCATTGGTCCGGTAATCGGTTATAATCATATGCATCAAGCGTTAGCCGAAGGATAATGCAGGCATGTTTACGTTGCTGCGTCTTGACGCTAAAGGCGCATTTGACGATACCGTTTCCAAACAAATTGTGAATGGGCCAATGAGTGAACAAGTCCTGACCCTTGCAGAAAGCCTCAGAGACAGGGCGCGCGCCGCACTGGGCACGCGTAATCTTGTCTTCGTCGGGCTGATGGGGGCTGGTAAATCTTCGATCGGTCGGGTGGTGGCAAACCAGCTGGGCATTCCTTTCGTCGATACGGATATCGAGATCGAGCGTGTGTCGCGCATGACGATCCCGGAACTGTTTGCCGCTTACGGCGAAGAGGAGTTCCGGGCGTTGGAAATGCGGGTGATCAAGCGGCTGCTCAAGGGCGGGCCGCGCGTCGTCTCCACCGGCGGCGGCGCCTTCATCAACGAACGCACGCGCCGGCATGTCAAACGCAGCGGTTTGTCGGTCTGGCTGAAGGCCGATCTCGACGTGCTGTGGGAGCGCGTCAGCAAGCGCGATACGCGGCCGCTGCTCAAAACCGAGAACCCGAAACAGACCCTCGAAAGACTGATGACCGCGCGCTATCCGATCTATGCGGAAGCCGATCTCGTGGTTTTATCTCGCGATGTGAACAAGGATATCATGGTCAATGAAGTCCTTGTGGCCATCGCCGAGGGAAGACAGGAAAGCAAGACGCCATGAATGCGATCACATCCGCGCCAGCGGAACGCCTTGTCCGCGTGCCGCTCGGCGAGCGCGCCTATGACATTCTGATCGGTCCGGGACTGATTGCCCGGGCAGGCGCGGAAATCGCGACGAGGCTGAAGGGCCGCAAGGCCGCCGTTATCACCGATGAAAACGTCGCGCCGATCTATCTCGATGCACTGACAGCGAGCCTTAAGGCGGCGGGTATCCAGTCGTCCAGCTTGGTGCTTCCGGCCGGTGAGAAGACTAAAAGCTTCGAACATCTGATGACCGTCTGCGACGCCGTGCTGACCGCGCGCATCGAGCGCAACGATGCCGTCATTGCGCTCGGCGGCGGTGTTATCGGCGATCTCTCCGGCTTTGCCGCTGGCATCGTGCGCCGGGGCGTTCGTTTCGTGCAGGTGCCGACCTCGTTGCTGTCGCAGGTGGATTCCTCCGTCGGCGGCAAAACCGGCATCAACACGCATCACGGCAAGAACCTGGTCGGCGTCTTCCACCAGCCGGACCTGGTGCTGGCGGATACCGACGTGCTGAACACGCTCAGCCAACGCGAATTCCGCGCCGGTTACGCCGAAGTCGCCAAATACGGCCTGATCGACAAGCCGGATTTCTTCGCCTGGCTGGAAGCGAACTGGCAGGATGTGTTTTCCGGAGGTGCCGCGCGCATCGAGGCGATCGCGGCGAGCTGTCAGGCGAAATCCGATGTCGTCGTCGCCGACGAGCGCGAAAACGGCCCGCGAGCGCTGCTCAATCTCGGCCATACCTTCGGTCATGCCCTGGAGGCCGCCACCGCCTATGACAGCCGCCGGCTGGTGCACGGCGAGGGGGTAGCGATCGGCATGGTGCTGGCGCATGAGTTTTCCTCGCGCCTCAATCTGGCAAGCCCCGATGACGCCAAGCGCGTTGCGGCACATCTGAAGACGGTCGGCTTGCCGACGCGGATGGGCGATATTCCAGGCGAGCTGCCGCCGGCCGAAGTGCTGATGGATGCGATCGCGCAGGACAAGAAAGTCAAGAGCGGACAGCTCACCTTCATCCTCACCCGCGGCATCGGCCAGTCCTTCGTGGCCGATGATGTCCCGTCCTCCGAGGTTCTGAGCTTCCTCAAGGAAAAACATCCGCAATGACGGTCGAAGGCACGCTGGCGGTTCTGTTGGAATATTGGCCCGAGATCGCCTCGATCGTCGTGCTCGTGTTGCTGTCGGCGTTTTTCTCCGGTTCGGAAACCGCGCTGACGGCGGCCTCGCGTAGCCGCGTTCACACGCTGGAGGCCAATGGCGACGAGCGGGCGGGGATCGTGCGCAAGCTGATCGAACGCCGCGACCGCCTGATCGGTGCGCTGCTGATCGGCAATAACCTCGCCAATATTCTGGCGTCGTCGCTGGCGACCAGCGTGTTTCTCGGTCTCTTCGGCAATTCCGGCGTAGCGCTGGCAACGCTGGCCATGACCGTCATCCTCGTCATTTTCGCGGAAGTGCTACCGAAAAGCTGGGCGATCTCGGCGCCGGATCGGTTTGCGCTCAATGTTGCTGGCACCGTGCGCCTTTTCGTCGCCGTCGTCGGGCCGATATCGAGTTTCGTGAATGCCATCGTCCGGCAGATTCTCGGCGTCTTCGGCATCAACCTTTCCAGGGAAGTGTCGATGCTGTCGGCGCATGAGGAGCTGCGCGGCGCCGTCGATCTGCTGCATCGCGAGGGGTCGGTGGTCAAGGCTGACCGCGACCGTCTGGGCGGCGTGCTTGATCTCGGCGAGCTGGAACTCTCCGATATCATGGTCCACCGCACAGCGATGCGTGCCATCAATGCCGACGATCCGCCCGATGTCGTGGTGCGCGCCATTCTCGACAGCCCCTATACGCGTATGCCGCTCTGGCGTGGCACGATCGACAATATCATCGGCGTCGTGCACGCCAAGGATCTCCTGAGGGCGCTGGCCGAGCGCAATGCCGAGCCGGAGAACCTGGATATCGTCAAGATCGCCCAGAAGCCCTGGTTCGTGCCGGACAGCACCAATCTCGAAGACCAGCTGAATGCCTTCCTGCGCCGCAAGCAGCATTTCGCCGTCGTCGTCGACGAATATGGCGAGGTGCAGGGCATCGTCACGCTAGAGGATATTCTGGAAGAGATCGTCGGCGATATCGCCGATGAGCACGATCTCGATATCCAGGGCGTGCGCCAGGAGGCGGACGGCTCGATCGTCGTCGATGGCGTAGTGCCGATCCGCGACCTGAACCGCGCGCTTGACTGGCATCTGCCGGATGAGGAGGCAACGACGATCGCCGGCCTTGTCATCCACGAATCAATGACTATCCCCGAAGAGCGCCAGGCTTTCACCTTCTACGGCAAGCGCTTCATCGTCATGAAGCGGGAAAAGAACCGCATCACCAAGCTACGTATCCGCCCCGCCGAGACGGAAGAGAACAAGCCGGAATAGGGCTCGCTACCAGCGCACCGCTTCTCCAGGCGCCGCCGGTTCCACGGCGAGCGCGTGCAGTCCTGCATCCAGTTCCGGCTTCAAAAGCTCGTTGATCGCCCTGTGGCGGGCAAGGCGGGGCATGCCGGCGAACTTGGCGGAGACGATTCGAACTCTTATATGAGTCTCGCCGGTTCCGGTCATGTCGGGCTGGTGGCCGGCGTGCATGTGGCTTTCGTTGATGACCGCAAGACGCTCGGGCGCGAAGGCGTCGACGAGCTTTTTTTCAATGCGGGATTGTAGCGTCGTTTCCATATTCCCGCCATTTCCTCGTTCGCGAAAAAGGTTCCCACAAAGCCTATAACATTCCCATTTGTCAATTCTTGTTGTGGGGTAATCGAGGCCTCATAATTAGGGCGTCATGAAACTTGATTCAAAATATTTCGATCGCATTCGAACCCGCCGCAGACGTGAGCCGGAGCCCGAACAGGCGCCGCCAACGTGCCAGTGGGACGGCTGCGACAAAAAGGGTACGCATCGCGCTCCGGTCGGGCGCAATGCGGAAGGGCAGTTCTTTTTGTTCTGCTTCGAGCACGTCAAGGACTACAACAAGGGCTACAATTATTTCTCCGGCCTCTCGGACGGCGAGATCGCGCGCTACCAGAAGGAAGCGATCACCGGCCATCGTCCGACCTGGACCGTCGGCGTCAACAAGGCGGCGAAGAACAGCCCTCTGCAATCGGAAGTCCGCTCCGGTGCCTATACGCGGGTTCGCGATCCCTTCGGCTTCGTCAAGGATGGCGACGGCCGGGGCAGCGGGCCGCGCTTTCCAGAGCAGCGCAAGCTGAAGACGCTGGAGGCAAAGGCCTTCGATACGATGGGTCTCGGCGCCAACGCCACCTCGACGGAAATCAAGAGCCGCTACAAGGAACTGGTGAAAAAACATCATCCGGACGCCAATGGCGGCGACCGCGGCTCGGAGGAGCGCTTCCGCGCGGTCATCCAGGCTTATCAATTATTGAAACAGAACGGTTTTTGTTAATTCCTGTCCTTGCTCTCCGTCTTCAATCAGGTATGGTCCAAATCGGCTGAGGCCGTGGGCAACTGCGGCGGGGTGCGCAATTGGCTGGCTGCACCTCGGCCGACTTTCCGGATGCGGCGTTTCTTGTCCGGGACTCTGTTCAAGAATGCTCGCAAGCGATCATTTCATCGCGTCGAGGTTTCGCTTCAGTCCCGGAGAAGTATCGCCGATGTTCCGACCAGACGGATGCGGGCAATAAACTGCGGCGTCATGATACAAATGGCTGAGATTGATATGGCTGGGTGACAGTCACCCGCCTTGGAGACATGATGAGCAAGATTGACCTTGATATTTCCGAGACTCCCGACACCACCGTTTCGGTCCGTGACGTCTTTGGCATCGATTCCGATATTCGCGTTCCGGCCTACAGCAAGGGCGGCGCCTATGTGCCTGATCTCGACACCGACTATCTGTTCGACCGCGAGACGACGCTCGCCATCCTCGCCGGTTTTGCCCATAACCGCCGCGTGATGATCTCGGGCTACCACGGCACCGGCAAGTCCTCGCATATCGAGCAGGTCGCCGCCCGCCTCAACTGGCCCTGCGTGCGTATCAACCTCGACAGCCATGTCAGCCGTATCGACCTCGTCGGCAAGGACGCGATCGTCGTCAAGGACGGGCTGCAGATCACCGAATTCAAGGACGGCATCCTGCCTTGGGCCTACCAGCACAATGTTGCGCTCGTCTTCGACGAATACGACGCCGGCCGTCCGGATGTGATGTTCGTTATCCAGCGCGTGCTGGAATCCTCCGGCCGCCTGACGCTGCTCGACCAGAGCCGCGTTATCCGCCCGCACCCGGCCTTCCGCCTGTTCGCGACCGCCAACACCATCGGCCTCGGCGACACGACCGGCCTTTATCACGGCACGCAGCAGATCAACCAGGCGCAGATGGACCGCTGGTCGATCGTAACGACGCTGAACTACCTGCCGCACGAAAACGAAGTCAACATCGTGCTCGCCAAGGTGAAGTCCTTCCGCACGGAGAAGGGCCGCGACACCGTATCCAAGATGGTTCGCGTCGCCGATCTGACCCGCGCTGCCTTCATGAACGGCGATCTGTCGACCGTCATGAGCCCGCGTACGGTCATCACCTGGGCGGAAAATGCGGAAATCTTCGGTGATGTCGCCTTCGCCTTCCGCGTCACCTTCCTCAACAAGTGCGATGAGCTGGAGCGGCCGCTGGTCGCCGAGCATTATCAGCGCGCCTTCGGCATCGAGCTGAAGGAAAGTGCTGCCAACATCGTGCTCGAAGCCTAAGGAAGAACCGACAAGTCATGTCAGGTCGCGGAGACAATTCCAAAGCGAAGCCGGGCGCCCCGGTGGACATGGAGCCGTTGCGTCGGGCGATTACCGGCTGCGTGCGCTCGATCGCCGGCGATGCCGAGGTCGAGGTCGCCTTCGCCAACGAGCGTCCGGGAATGACGGGCGAGCGCATTCGCCTGCCGGAGCTTTCGAAGCGGCCGACGGCGCATGAGCTGGCGGTGACGCGCGGTCTCGGCGATTCGATGGCGCTTAGGCTTGCCTGCCATGATGCCCGCGTGCATGCCGTCATGGCGCCGCAAGGCGCCGACGCCCGCTCGATCTTCGATGCGGTCGAGCAGGCGCGGGTCGAATCGATCGGTGCCCTGCGCATGAGCGGCGTGGCCTCCAACCTCAACTCGATGAACTCGGAAAAATACGCCAAGGCGAACTTCTCCGGCATCGAACGGCAGGAAGATGCGCCGATCGGCGAAGCCATGGCGATGATCGTGCGCGAGAAGCTGACCGGTCAGAAGCCTCCGGAAAGTGCGGGCAAGGTGCTCGACCTCTGGCGGTCCTTCATCGAAGAAAAGACCGGCGGCGAACTCGACAATCTCACCTCCAGCATCAACGACCAGCAAAGCTTTGCCCGTGCTGTCCGCAGCATGCTGACGGCCATGGAGATGGCAGAGGAATACGGCGACCAGGAAATGGAGCCGGATTCCGACGAGGAGTCTGCCGAGGAAGACAAGCCGAGCGGCGAGGATCAGGACGACCAGGATGTCGAGAGCGACGATGGCTCCGACTCCGCGCCGGCCGAGGACAGCGAAGCCTCAGACGAACAGATGGACGACGGCGAGATGGACGGCGCCGAAATCTCCGATGACGACATGAGCGAAGAGGGTGAAGAGGATTCGGAAACGCCGGGCGAAACCCGCCGTCCGAACACGCCCTTTGCCGATTTCAACGAAAAGGTCGACTACCACGTCTTCACCGAGGAATACGACGAGACCACGACGGCGCAGGAACTCTGCGACACGGTCGAGCTTGAGCGCCTGCGTGCCTTCCTCGACAAGCAGCTTGCGCATCTGCAGGGTGCAGTCGGGCGGCTTGCCAACCGCCTTCAGCGTCGCCTGATGGCGCAGCAGAACCGCTCCTGGGACTTCGACCTGGAAGAGGGCTATCTCGACCCGGCGCGTCTGACGCGTCTGATCATCGACCCGATGCAGGCGCTGTCCTTCAAGATGGAGCGCGACACGCAGTTCCGCGATACGGTTGTGACGCTGCTGATCGACAATTCCGGTTCGATGCGCGGCCGACCGATCACGGTTGCGGCCTCCTGTGCCGACATTCTGGCGCGCACGCTGGAACGTTGCGGTGTCAAGGTCGAGATTCTCGGCTTCACCACCAAGGCCTGGAAGGGCGGACAGGCGCGCGAAAAGTGGCTCGCCGGCGGCAAGCCGCAGACGCCGGGCCGCCTCAACGACCTGCGCCACATCATCTACAAATCCGCTGACGAGCCCTATCGCAGGTCGCGCGCCAATCTCGGCTTGATGATGCGCGAAGGCCTGCTCAAGGAAAATATCGATGGCGAAGCGCTGATCTGGGCGCATAACCGCCTTCTCGGCCGCCGTGAGCAGCGCCGCATCCTGATGATGATCTCGGACGGTGCTCCGGTCGACGATTCGACGCTGTCGGTCAATCCGGGCAACTATCTGGAACGGCACCTGCGCGCCGTGATCGAGCAGATCGAGACGCGTTCGCCGGTGGAACTCTTGGCGATCGGTATCGGCCATGACGTCACGCGTTATTATCGTCGCGCCGTGACGATCGTCGATGCCGACGAGCTGGCCGGCGCCATGACCGAGCAGCTTGCCTCGCTGTTCGAGGATCAGGCGAGCCAGCCGCGCTCGCGTATGCGCCGCGCAAGCTGAACGCCTTAGGCTTGTTTCCAGCATCGGCCGTTCGGCCGGTGCGCTTACCGATAGCCGTCCTGATCCCGTAGGCCCCGTGAGAGCCCATGAAACGTTTCTGCCGCGCGACCATGCTTGTGATGCTGCTCGCCGGCTGCGCCGCCGTGGATACGCCGGAAGGCGGCCCGGCGGAGATCCACGCGACGGCGATCTCCGCATTCAAGGCCGGTTCCGGGCTGACCCGATTCGGCGCGCTCGAATTCCTGGGCGGTCTTGAGCTTAGCTCGAGCAATCCGCTTCTCGGCGCCATCTCCGCCATCCGTTTCCGACCCGATCAACGCCGTTTCATCTCAGTGCTGGATACCGGCCACTGGCTGACCGGGACCATCGAGCGCGACGAGGATGGCAGGCTGAAGGGCATCGCCGATGCGCGCATCATGCCGATGATCGACCGCCGCGGTATGACGGATGCCGGCAAGGGCGCGATGGACGCGGAGGGGCTGGCGCTTAAGGGCGACCATGTGCTCGTCAGCTATGAGCAGTATCACCGGGTCGATGCCTATCCCGATCCCGGCTTCGAGACATCGCCGCCCAATAGCAGCATTCCGATTCTCATCCCGAGAAAGGAATTGCGTGCCAACCGCAGCCTTGAAGCCCTGGTGATCGCGCCGCAATCGAGCCCGCTTGCGGGTGCTGCGGTAATCGTCGCGGAGGACAGCCTGGATGATCAGGGCAATATGCTGGCGGCGATCCTGGATGGGCCTCTGAAGGGCCGCTTCGCCGTGAGGCATAGCGACGATTTCGACGCCAGCGACGGCGTGTTCCTGCCGGATGGCGATCTGTTGCTGTTGGAGCGGCGTTTCGATCTGGCGCATGGTATCGGTGTGCGTATCCGCCGTATTGCCGGCAGCGATATTAGGCCGGGCGCGGTCGTGGACGGCACCGTCATCTTCGAAGCCAATTCCACTTACCAGATCGACAATATGGAAGGGCTGGACGCCTTCCGCGCGGCCGACGGCACGATCCATCTGATCATGGTCTCCGACGACAATCATTCGATCCTGCAGCGAAGCCTGATGCTGGAATTCCGGCTGCACGACGAGAGGCTGGTCAGCCAAAATTGAAAAAGCCCGCGTCTTGCGCGGGCTTCCATCGGCCTATTATGGCTGATGCTTACGCAGTCGGCGCCTGCGGGATCGGCTTCAGCATGTTCATCAGCGCGCCGTAGGGCAGCAGCATGATGAGGCCGACCGTCACCTTCACCGAGAAATCGCCGATCGCCCAGGAGATCCAGCGCGGAGCCGAGGTGGAAAACACGCCAAGAATCGGCGCCCAGTCGATGGCGAAGGGATCGTTCGGACCGAAGAAGACGAACCACGGCGCGAAGGCGAAGGAGAAGAAGATCAGGGTGTCGAGCATCGAGCCGATCAGCGAACCGAACAGCGGCGCGCGCCACCAGGCCATGCGGCGCAGGCGGTTGAATACGGAGATGTCGAGAAGCTGGCCGGCGAGATAGGCGGAGCCGGAGGCAATCGCGATGCGCGGCTGGGCGGTGACGAAGGAGAGTGCGACACCGACGACGAAGCCGGCGAACACCACCTTGCGCGCAGCCTTCGGCCCGAACTGGCGATTGGTCAGGTCGGTGATCAGGAAGGCGACGGGATAGGTGAAAGCACCCCAGGTCAGGATGTCGGCAAGATTGATGCCGGCGAGTGTTGCCTGCAGCGGATACTGCACGAGGATGTTCGAGGCGACGACGACAAGCGTCATCAGCAGAACGTAGATCAAGGTATGGCGCGATTTCATAAGCATTTTTTTATCCTGGGAGATGCCACCAGTTGGAGTGAAAACCGGACATGGGAAAAGGCTTGCCCGGAGATGATCCGTGCAAGCCTCTCAGCCCGTATGCTAGTCAGAAGTGCTAAAGCTTAAGCGGCTACGGCAGCAGCGGCTTCGGCGGTCTTCTTGATGATCTGGCGGCGCAGCAGGCGCGCACGCTGGCTGAGCTCGTTTTCGCTGGCCTTCAGAAGGAAAGCGTCGAGGCCGCCACGATGCTCGACCGAACGGAGGCCTGCAGCGGAAACGCGCAGACGATAACGCTGGCCAAGAACGTCAGAGATCAACGTGACCTGGCAGAGGTTCGGAAGGAACCGACGCTTGGTCTTGTTGTTGGCGTGGCTGACATTGTTGCCCACGAGGACGGCCTTGCCGGTCAATTCGCACATGCGGGACATGGAACACCTACTTTTGTTTTTCTCGGCCGCTGAAAAGTCGTTCCGGGCAAAACCCAGCGCGCAATCCAACAGGCCATAATTGGAAAGTTGCGGTTCTATAGTCAGAGCAGCCGTCCGCGTCAAGCCAAACCTTGAGCTTTCCCGCAATTCCGTCAAAAAGCTGCTATTTTCTGGTGGTCGCAGTGAGCACATAAAGCGCCTATATATCTTGCCTGCTCTTTGTTGTTTGTTGAAGGCTTCGGTGATGATTCATTTTCGGAAGTGGCTCTTTGTTTCGGCCCTGGTAGCGTCGATGCCCCTGTCGGCATCGGCCGATCCGGTGCGGCATGAGACCCAGTACCGCGTCTCGCTCGCCGGTCTTCCGATCGCCAGGGCGGATTTCAAGACCGAGGTCAAGGACAAGCAGTTCACCATCCGAGGCGATATTACCTCGTCGGGTCTTGCCGATCTCGTTACCTCGATCGATGCGAGAACCGATGTGACCGGCGTGGTCGGCGACAGCAGGCTGCAGGCGACGCATTACACGCTCTACTACAAGAGCGGCAAACGGGAGCGCACCTATGACGTCGCCTATACCGACGGCAATGTGACCTCGAACAGCATCACGCCGGAACCGAATCGGCCGGCGAGCTGGATTCCGCTTGGCGGCGGCGATCTGAAATCGGTTCTTGACCCGATTTCCGGCATGATTTTCCCGGCGACCCCCAATCTCAACCTCTGCAACCAGACGCTGTCCGTCTTCGACGGCGAAATGCGGATGGATCTGAAACTGTCGCCGAAGGGGTCGCACCCCTTCTCGACGGATGGTTTCAAGGGCAAGACGATCGCCTGCGGCGTCCGCTTCACGCCGAAGAGCGGTTATAAGTCAACGCGCAAGGACTATCTCTATCTCGCCAAGAGCGACGGGATGGAGATCTGGTTTGCCAAGGCCGAGGTCATGAATGTATATGCTCCGGTTTACGTTCGCATCCCGACCCAATATGGGACCGTGACGATCACTGCCGTGAAATACGGCAGCTAGCGGGCTTTCGATGCTGACGCCCGCTGCAACAGACCGTGGGGGCAGGGGTGAGGTTTCGAGCGACATTGACGGGGTTCACGGCCATCCTGATGTGGTCGTTTCTGGCGCTGCTGACGGTGGCGTCCGGCAAAATGCCGCCGTTTCAGCTGCTCGCCATCTGTTTTGCCATCGGCAGTATCCCGGGCATCGTCGTTCTCGCGCTGAAGCCTGAGCGCCTAAAACTGCTGCACCAGCCGGCCAAGGTGTGGATCACCGGCATTGCCGGGCTGTTCGGCTATCATTTCCTCTATTTTACGGCGTTGCGTCAGGCACCGGCGGTTGAGGCCGGGCTGATCGCCTATCTCTGGCCGCTGCTGATCGTTGTCGGCTCGGCACTTTTGCCGGGCGAGCGGCTGCGCTGGTATCACATGGTCGGCGCTCTGATGGGTCTTGCCGGCACGGTGCTGATCGTCGGCCGCAACGGATTTCATTTCGAAGGCGCATACGCCATCGGCTATGGCGCTGCCTTCCTCTGCGCCTTCACTTGGTCCGGCTATTCGCTGATCACCCGTCGGTTTGAGGCGGTGTCGACCGATGTCGTGACGATCTTTTGCATGGTGACCTCGGCCCTTTCCCTGGTGTGCCATCTCGGCCTGGAGGACACGATCTGGCCGGAAACGGCATCGCAGTGGACAGCGGTGCTGGGGCTCGGGCTCTTCCCGGTCGGGGCCGCCTTCTATGCTTGGGATTACGGCGTCAAGAACGGCGATATCCAGATTCTTGGCGCGGCGAGCTATGCCGCGCCGCTGCTATCAACGCTGATCCTGACGCTTTTTGGTTTTGCTGAGCCGAGCTGGGGTATTGCGCTTGCTTGCCTGCTGGTCACCGGCGGCGCGGTTCTTGCCGCGCACCGGATGATCCTGCGCCGCGATAGTGGTGGGGCGGCGCAGGCGGAAGTAGCGGAATAGGTGTAGTTTACGCGCCCGAAGCGGACCGTGCTATTTCTTGAAGACCTTCTCCAGAAACGCCACCAGCGATGGCCGCCAGACATCCATCTCATGCTGGAGGTCCGGATATTCGTGATAGTCGTGGGCAATCTTCTTTTCGTCCAGGGTTGCCTTGAGCCCGGCAATGTCCTTGCCGGTGACCTGGTCCTTCGAGCCGACCGTCACCGTGAAGCCGCGCAACGCCTTGTTGATCTTGGCGGGATCGTTCAGCGCGGCATCAACGGCCTTGTTCGGCACGGTGGTCGTTGAAACCCCACTGAAGGTCGCAACCCAGCCGAAGGTGCCGAGATGCGAGAGGCCGGAGACAAGCGCCTGATATCCGCCCTGCGACAGGCCCACGACGGCGCGCCCGTCGGCATTGTCGCGCACCCGATAGTGCTTCTTCATGTAGGGGATGAGGTCCTGGGTCAGCTCCCGGTCGGCTGCGTCGGCGTTGATCGGATAGAAATTCTTGCGGCGGTCGGCGCCAGGGAAGTTCTCGGCGATTGCATCGGGAATATCGGTTTCCGTGTCGGGAATGACAACGATCATCGGCTCGATCTTCTTTTCCGCCAGAAGATTGTCGAGGATCTGCGGTGCGCGACCCTGCGTTACCCAGGAGCCGACCGTGTCGCCGAAGCCGTGATAGAGATAGACGACCGGCAGCGGCTTTGAGGCATCGGTGTAGCCGGGTGGCGTATAGACATACATCTGCCGCTCGGAATTCAGCGCCTTGGAATGCAGCGTCACCAGCCTGAGGTCGCCATGCGCAACATTGCGGGTGTCGAGGATGCTGCCGGGCACCAGAATGAGGCTGGTATTCACCTGCCGCTGCGGCTTGGGCGCATTGGCGCCGGTGTCGATGCTGCGGAAGCCGTCGATGTTGAAATAATATTCATAGAGATTGGGTTTCAGCGGTTCGCTCTTGGCACTCCATACGCCATCGTCGCTACGTTGCAGCGCGACTGGATCGCGCGAGCCGAGGACGACGGACACGGCCTTGGCGGAGGGGGCATAGAGCCGGAAGGTGATCGAGCCGTCTTTTTCGACGGAGGTGACGAATTCCTTCAACGGCCGATCCGCCGGCGGCGAGGCGGGGGCATCAAGGGCTAGGGCGGGAACACTCATGACGCAGCCTGCCACGACGAACAAGGGAAATAACAAACGCACCAGAAAACCTCCTCCGAATGAATCAATAGTCTCTCTCCCGGTGTAAAGCTGACACAGCGCGAAGGTTTTTCAAGGCGGCAGGTGCACGCAGCGGTCCTGGGCCGCTTATCGTGTCGGTGAATGGTAAAATGTTTAGGACGAAACGGGCTTCCAGTCCGGGGGCGCCATTTCGAAACTGGAAAATTCAAAACCTGGCGCCACCGTGCAACCGACCAGGGTGAAGTCCCCCAGGCTTTCGGCGGATTGCCACCAGTCGGCGGGAATGATCGCCTGCGGGCGCTCGCCTTTCGGAAGGTCAATGCCAAGGATGATGGTCTCGCTCGTCTTGCCATCGGCCGAGCGGTGCAGGGCGAGCGGTGCGCCAGCATAATAGTGCCAGACCTCGGCCGCATCGTGCACCCGATGCCAATGCGAGCGTTCGCCCGCCTGCAGCAGGTAGTAGATCGCGGTGGAATGGCCGCGCGCGCCGCCGTGATCGTCCCGGAATGTCTGCACATACCAGCCGCCTTCCGGATGCCGCTGCATGGACAGCGCCTCGATGATCTCTTGCGGCTGCATCAGAAATTATCCTTGCGCTTGCGGATCTCGGTAAAGACCTCTTCGTTGCTGCGGCTTTCCATCAGGAGATGCCGGCGGATCGACGGATCGGCGGCGCGCAGGAAGGGGTTGGTTTCCTTCTCCAGCGCCAGCGTCGTTGGAATGGTGAATTTGCCCGCGGCCCGCAGCGCCTCGATATCGGCGGCACGGCTTTTCAGCCGTTCGTTGTCCGGGTCGATCGTCAACGCGAAGCGGGCATTGGACAGCGTATATTCGTGGCCGAAATAGATTGCTGTTTCATCCGGCAATACCGCAAGTTTCTGCAACGATGCCCACATGTCCATTGCCGGGCGTTCGAACAACCTGCCGCAGCCGAGCGCGAACAGCGTGTCGGCGGCAAACAGCAGCTTGTCGTCGACGAAGTGGTAACAGATATGGCCGGCGGTGTGGCCGGGCGTCTCGATGACGTCGACGGTATGATTGCCGAACTCGAAGCTATCGCCGTCGCCATAGGCGCGGTCGAGACCGGGAATGGCAACGGCCTCACCGATCGGGCCGATGATCTCGCAGCCGAACTGCTCCTTCAGTGCCAGATTGGCGTCGACATGGTCGGTGTGGTGATGGGTGGTGAGGATATGGGTGATCGTCCAGCCGCGGCGCTTGGCAGCCGCCAGAATAGGGCCGGCCTCCGGGGCGTCGATCGAGGCGGTATAGCCGGTTTCGGGGTCATGGACGAGGACGCCGAAATTATCGGAGCGGCAGAGAAATACCTCTAATTCCAAAGGTTTCATGGTCGACATCATCCTTATTTCACGGGGGTTGATTCGAAATGTAGGCGGTTCGGCCTTGAAGTCCAACGCTCGGCTGATAACATTTGAGGCAATGCACGCCGATATCGTCGACCTCCGCCAATTCTATCATTCCGAGCTCGGTCGCTTGGCAGAGCAGTCTATTACCATGGCGCTGTCCTCGATCTGGGCGCGTCTGCCCGAGGAGCGTCTTGTCGGCCTCGGCTATGCCGTTCCCTATCTCGACCGCTTCCGCGCAGACACCGAGCGCACCTTCGCCTTCATGCCGGCGGGGCAGGGGGCGGTGAACTGGCCGATGGATTCGGCGTCCTCGACGGCACTGATCTTCGATGAGGAATTGCCGCTGCCGGACAGCTCCATTGACCGGGTGCTGATGGTGCATTCGCTGGAATTCGCCGAGAGCCCGCGCGAGACGCTAAAGGAGTTGTGGCGAGTGCTGGCGCCCGGCGGCCGCCTTGTCATCGTCGTGCCGAACCGCAGAGGCGTCTGGGCACGCATGGAGCATACGCCCTTCGGCTCCGGCCGGCCCTATTCGCGTGGCCAGCTTACCTCGCTTTTGCGCGAGACCAATTTCACGCCGGGGGCGACTGCTGAAGCGTTGCTCTTTCCGCCCTCGAAGCTGCGCACGGTCCTGAGCCTCAGGCGCGCTTTCGAGCGGGTCGGGCGCACGCTCTGGCCGGCCTTTTCCGGTGTCATCATCGTCGAGGCGCAGAAGCGGCTCTATCAGGGTCTGCCGGTTGCCGTGCGCGCCTCCCGTCGCGTCTTCGTGCCGGTGCTGGCGCCGCGCGGCATACCGACGACGCGCGATGGCGTGTGACGCCATCTCCTGCCGTGCAAACACTCGACAAATTCGTCAATCCGCTTTAATGCGACGGGGTGTTTAAAGCCGGAGTTTTCCGGCGCTTCCCAAGGTCGATCCCATGAGCATGGAAATGAACAAGCCCGTCCCGCGTCCCGGCATTCTCGATATTGCTGCCTATGTGCCGGGCAAGGAGCATGCGCCGGGCGTGGCGCGGGTGTTCAAGCTTTCCTCCAATGAGACGCCGCTTGGCGCGAGCCCCAAGGCCATCGAAGCTTTCCGGGAAACGGCGACGAATCTGGAGCGCTATCCGGACGGACAGGCCAAGGAATTGCGCCAGGCGATCGCTGATGTCCATGGTTTGAACCCGGCCAATATCCTCTGCGGCAATGGGTCCGACGAGCTGCTTGGCCTGCTCTGCCATGTCTATCTCGGCGCCGGCGACGAGGCCGTCATCACCGAGCATGGTTTCCTGGTCTACAAGATCCAGATCATGGCTGCCGGTGCGAGCCCGGTCACGGTGAAGGAAAAGGACTGCACGGTCGACGTCGACGCGATCCTCGCCGCCGTCACCGAGAAGACCAAGATGGTCTTCATCGCCAATCCGGGCAATCCGACCGGCACCTATGTCCCGGTCAGCGAAATCCGTCGCTTGCAGGCGAGCCTGCCGAAGCATGTCATTCTCGTGCTCGACGCTGCCTATGCCGAATATGTGCGCCGCAACGATTACGAGGCCGGTCTCGAGCTTGTTTCCGCGAACCCCAATGTCGTCATGACCCGAACCTTCTCCAAGGTCTACGGCCTGGCGGCATTGCGCGTCGGCTGGGTCTACGCGCCTGCCGACATCATCGATGCGCTGAACCGCGTTCGCGGCCCGTTCAACATGAATGCCGGCGCCATTGCAGCTGGCGCTGCCGCCGTTCGCGACCAGGCTTTCACGGAAAAGGCAGTGGCGTTCAATACGCTCTGGCTCGACAAGGTGACGCAGGCGCTCGAGGCGATCGGCCTCAAGGTGACACCGTCGGTCGCCAATTTCGTCCTCGTCCACTTCCCCGATGTCGATGGCAAGCGCGCGACTGAGGCCGATGATTTCCTGACCAGCCGCGGTTACATCGTGCGCGCGGTGCGGTCTTACGGCTTCCCGAATTCGCTGCGCATCAGCATCGGCACGGAAGAGGCCAATCTCGGTTTCATCGATGTGCTGACTGAATTTATGGGTCGCAAGGCATGAGCAGCATCCAGTTCGACCGGATCGCGCTGATCGGCATCGGGCTGATCGGCTCTTCGATCGCCCATGATATCAAGCGCCTCGGCCTTGCCAAGGAAGTGGTGATCGCGACGCGCAGCGCCGAGACGCTGAAGCGTGCCGAGGAACTGAAGCTCGGCGACCGCTACACGCCGTCGTCGGCCGATGCGGTCAAGGATGCCGATCTCGTCATCGTCTCCGTGCCGGTCGGTGCTTCCGAAAGCGTCGCCAAGGAGATTGCCGCGCATCTAAAGCCCGGTGCCATCGTCACCGATGTCGGCTCGACCAAGGCCTCAGTCATCGCGCAGATGCAGCCGCATATGCCCGACAACGTGTATTTCATCCCCGGCCATCCCATTGCAGGCACAGAGAAGTCCGGGCCTGACGCCGGTTTTGCCGGGCTGTTCGAGGGCCGCTGGTGCATCTTCACGCCGATTCCCGGCACGGATGAACAGGCGATCAAGAGGCTTCGCCATTTCTGGGAAAGCCTCGGCTCGCGCGTCGACGAAATGGATGCCGCTCATCATGACAAGGTGCTGGCGATTGTCTCGCATCTGCCGCATCTGATTGCCTACAACATTGTCGGCACGGCGGACGATCTGGAGACGGTGACGGAATCGGAAGTGATCAAATATTCCGCCTCCGGCTTCCGCGATTTCACGCGATTGGCCGCGTCCGATCCGACCATGTGGCGCGATATCTGCCTGCACAATCGCGATGCCATTCTGGAAATGCTGTCGCGCTTCTCGGAAGATCTGTCTTCCCTACAGCGGGCGATCCGTTGGGGCGAAGGCGACAAGATCTTCGAACTCTTCAGCCGCACCCGCGCCATCCGCCGCTCGATCGTCGAGGCTGGCCAGGATGTCGATACCCCGGACTTTGGCCGTCACGCGCTGGATGGGAAGAAGTAAGTTCCAGTCAGATGAGGGCAGGGCGAGCGTCACTGCAGATTAAGGCTCAGCGCCTATCTGCAGCTCTATAAACTTCGTTTCGCTCTCTCTTCCCGACAGCCACGACGATAATCACGAGCTGCTCGTCGCGAACTTCATAGACAAGCCGATAGCCGACGCCGCGCAATTTGATCTTGTACCGGTCTTTGCTTCCGAAAAGTTTGGCGGACGGTACTCGCGGGTTTTCGCAGCGCTCGGCAAGCTTCTTCTTAAATTGCTCCCGCGTATTGGCATCGAGCTTTCGCCACTCTTTTAAAGCGGCATGCAGAAAGCCCAGCTCATAGGTCATCCAGCTTGACCTTGATGATGGGCTCGCCCGCACGCGCGTCGGCGATGGCGTTGAGTTCCATATCCTCAAGACGATCCAGCATCGCTTCATAGAGGCGGGCCGGGACACAATAGAATGCAGGCGCATTCCTGTTGAGAATAGCAACCGTCGCCCCTTCGCCGGCTGCCACGGTTCCCATTGGGTTCTTTTTCAATTCCGATACGCTGGCGGTCACTTCAGCGAGAATTACATTTGTCATCGTACCCTCGAGGGATCTTTTAATAGCACTTTAAATAGCGCTTTTAACTGGTCTCTTCAAGGGATCGATGATCGAGGTCAAATCGGTGGGATCTTCCCGAGCGGGATGAAGCCGCTGAGGGAAAGGCGGCCGCGATCGGCGGTGAGGTCGACGGAGACCTTGTCGCCGCCGCTGGCGAGCGCCTTCAGCAGCTTGGTGGCGGTGTTGACGATATTCTTAGCGGCGGGGATCGTTGCCTTCAGGCTATCGCCCCAGGGGCCGATCTGATTGATCTCCAGCTTGAACTGGCCGGACAGCAGGCCCTGATCATCGAAATTGAAAGGCCCGGAGAGGGTCATAACGCGGCCATCGCCGATATCGATGACAGCCTGATGCAGTACGCCGGCGGCACCATGAAGACCGTTGCTGTCGCTGCCGTCGAGCATGCCGGCCTTGCCGGTCAGCGTGACATTGGCGCTTGTCGAGGCCGTCGGCAGGACTTGCGGGAAATCCTTGATAGTGGCGTTGGCGTTTTCGATGCCGATCGCCAGTTCCAGATCGTCGCCATTCTGGCGCGCATGCATCTCGGTATGATCGGCGGTCACATCGGCGCTCTGGCCGGTGGAGGAAGAGACGATGCTGGCCTTCAGCCCGTCGATGACGATCTGGCTCTGTTCGATGCCGCGACCCTTGGCGACGAGATTGGATTGGAGGTCGGTCCATGCGGCCGAGATGGTCAGGCCTTGCGCGGTGCGCAATTCCGTCGGTGATTTGAGCGTCCAGGCGATATGGTTCGGCTGATAGACCGGCGCCGAGGCTTGGAGGTTGCCGAAGGCGGTGGAAACGCCCTTGGTCTGGTTATCGACGCTTACCTTGGAGCAGGAGAGGCCGATCGAGAAAGGAAAGCCGCTGAAGGCCATGTCGGCGCATTGGCCTGAAATGCCGGTGTCGTTCTGCTGGCCGAGCGCCTTCAGCACGTTTGCCCTCACCATCGTCGTCGCATAGTACCAGCCGCCGGTGTAAAGCCCGGCAAGGATCACGATCAGCCCCAATCCGATGAGCCAAATGCTTTTGCCTCTGCCGGATGTGACGCTCTGGCTTGACGCTGCCATGTTGTTCTCCAATGGTTGAACTGATGTGGTCACAGTGATTTGGCGTTGGATATGGACGAATTTTGGGTATTTGGCTACGGATCGCTCATGTGGAATCCGGGGTTTAGTCATGTCGAAAAATCAGAGGCGCTGATTTTCGGCTATCGCCGCTCCCTTTGCGTTCATTCCTGGGTCCATCGCGGCACGGAGGCAAGCCCCGGGCTGGTGCTGGGTCTCGATCGCGGTGGTTCCTGCCGCGGCATGGCCTTTCGTGTGGCTGCCGCCGAATGGGAGGAGGTGCTGACCTATCTGCGCGAGCGCGAGCTGGTTACCCATGTCTATCTGGAAAGGACCTTGGCGATCCGCCTTGCCGATGGCCGGCGGGTGACCGCCGTCGCCTATATTGTTGACCGCGACCACCGGCAATATGCCGGCGGCCTGGACGCCATCGATGCGGCCCATATCGTCGAATCGGCGGTCGGCCAATCCGGACCGAACGATGCCTATGTCTTCAATACGCTGGCGCATCTGCGCGAGATGGGCATTCGTGACCAATGGCTGGAGCAGGTCGCCGGCGAGATCGAGCGGATGCGGGAAGCGTCTTAACCCGCTGCCGCCACCTTGGCCTTACTGATGTCAGCCAGACGCTGTGCGGCTGTCGGCGGCACGGGTAGATTTGGGTTGCTGGCGATGGTTTCTACCAGCAGCTCGTCGCTTGCCTTCTCCGTTTCCTGAACCAGCCGTTCGAAGAAGGAGTCCGGGTCCATGCCCGGCTGGATCGGCGGCAGGATGCGGACCTTGAAGTGGCCGGGATATTTGCGGAAGGTGCGGCGTGGCCAGAACAGGCCTGGATGCATGGCGACCGCGACGACCGGGATATCCAGGTCGCGATACATGCGGGCGATGCCATATTTGTAGACGGGCTCGGCGCCCGGCGGGCGGCGGGTTCCCTCGGGGTAGATGATCAGCTGGCGGCCGGTCGAGAGTTCCTCCCGCGTGCGTTTCAGCACGTCGAACATCACCTTGCCGCGGGCGCTGCGATCGACAGGGATCATGCGTTGCTTTTTCGCATACCAGCCGAACAGCGGAATCCACATCAGCTCGCGCTTCAGAATGTAGACCGGATCGTCGAGATAGGGCAGCAGCGCAAACGTGTCCCAGAAGGACTGGTGCTTCGGCGCGAAGATGTAGCTGCCTTTGGGGATATTCTCCAGGCCTTCGAT
Source organism: Rhizobium rhizogenes NBRC 13257 (assembly GCF_000696095.1). Lineage (GTDB taxonomy): Bacteria > Pseudomonadota > Alphaproteobacteria > Rhizobiales > Rhizobiaceae > Rhizobium > Rhizobium rhizogenes. Next base: position 452,413 of record NZ_BAYX01000004.1, read on the forward strand.
CTCGAAGGTGGTGCCGACGATTTTTTCCATCAGCCAGACGCTGGATTTTGCCCAGGCCTTGGGGATCGCATAGGCGGCCTTGCGCGGCATCAGGAAATAGATCGGCGTGAGCACGATCATGCGAATGATCAGATTGGCATAAAAGGCGATATTGAACAGGATCGAACGCAGCGTGATCATCAAGGCTTTCCCAATACGCCGGCTTCCGCCAGCATTCGAAGCCTTGCCTACACGATTACGCTGTCAATAAAAAGTCGGCCCGCAGGCCACCCGGCATCTCAGTCCGGATCGTCGCTCTGTTCTTGCGAGCGCAGACCAAGCGGACGCCCTAGACCGGTGATATTGCGGGCGCCAGCCAGAAGAACCTTAGCGTATTCATAGATCATGGTACGCAGCGCGTTGGGATCCGTGAACCAGTTCTTGGTCTTGAGGTCGGAATTGACCACCGGATAGGGAATGAAGTCCGTGGCCGGATCGACATATTTAAGCTCCGCCAGGCTGCGCGGCATATGATAGTTGTTGGTCACCACTAGTATGCTCTTGTAGCCTCTGGCGTGGATCCATTTCGCCGCCTCGCGGGCATTGCCGATGGTGTCGATGGCGTCGTAGCCGATATCGACACAGCAATTGAAGAGGTTGGCGGGGCTCTGCGTCAGCTTGCGGATTTGCGACGGCGTCGTCGTCGGATGCGCGCCGGAGATCAGGAGCCGGTTGCCGGCACCGGTGCGCAGCAGCTCCACGGCCTGGTCTATGCGCTGGTAGCCGCCGGTCAGAACGATAATCGCATCCGCCTTCGGCTCCAGCGGTGGCTTCAACGTGGTGATCGAATCGGCAAAATGCAGGAAGCCGCCGAAAACGATAGCGACGAGGAAGACGAAGGCAAAGCCACCCCAGCGCAGAAAACGGCGGAAAAAGCTGCGCCGCACAGGCCTGTCGCTGTGGAAGCGCTCCCACAACGATTGAGAACTCACAGCCTTGCGACTCATCAGGTCCATGCTCATGATTCGTTATTATACCCGAAATGCGGCAAGGAACGGGCCATTGAACCGTAAAAAATAACTACCAAAGCGTCAATTCTGTACATTTTCGGCCCTTCCTGGGTCGGAACGAACCAAATCGATCTCGTCGATCGTACGCATGACGGTGAAGCGCGCCGTGACCGTGGTGAGCAAGGCTATGATGAGCATGGTCGCGAGAATGCCAAGATAGCCCAGAGTACCGACCGAGAACGTACCGAAGAGGGCGGTCGCCTGATCGGTCTGCGGCGTGGCGATCGTGCTTCGTTGCAGAAGGCCGGCGGTGGCGAAGAACAGGGCGGCAAGCGCGCTGCCAGCGGCGGAGCCCTTCAGGCTGATCTTCAAAAAATGCTTCTGGAACTCGTTGGCGACGAAAGTACTCTCGGCGCCGACGAAATGCAGCACCTCGACAATGTGACGGTTGCCCGAGAGCGCGCCGCGGGTGGCGAAGACAACGGTCAGCACCATGGCGGTGAAGACCAGCAGCAGGATGCCGGTGCCGATGAGGACGGTGGTGTGCGCCATCGAGACCAGCCGGTCGACCCAGGTGCGATGGTCGTCCAGCGTCGCCTGCGGAATCTCTCCTTTGAGGAGGCTGCGCATCGCCTCGAAATCCGGCGGGTGCGTCTCGTCGATGGTGATGATCACTAGGCGTGGGACGGGCAGTTCCTTAAGGTCGAGGCCGGAGCCGAGCCAGGGCTCGAGCAGGCGGGCGGTCGCCGCCTCGTCGACGATCTGGCCGCTCTTTGTGCCGACGAAGCCAAGCGCGATATCGCGGGCGCTGATAAGCGCCTTGTCCATGTCGAGATTGTCGTCCGGCTTGATCTGGATGGTGATCTCGCGGGCGATCTGGCTCTCCCAGCTCGCCGCCGTCGAGCGCACCATGCTGACGGCGCCGAGCGTCAGGCAGGCGAGGAACGCCATGATGGCGATGACGACGATCAGCGCATTGCCCTGGATGTTGGAGGAGGGCACGATCGGCCCTGTCGGGCGCACGCGCATCTCCGGCCGTCTCTTCTCGGGCGGCGTGGTCGTGGGTCTTTGCGTGTTGCCAGCAGCCCTCGCATTGGCGGGGCTCCTGCGGGGTGTGGGCTCAGTCATAGATATCGAGATGCCCTCCCGACAGGATCATGCGCCGGGCTTCGACCTGATCCATCAACGTCAGGTCGTGCGTGGCGATGACGACGGCCGTGCCGAGGCGATTGAGCTCGAGAAACAGGTTGAGCAGTCGTCGCGCCATCGGCGGATCGACATTGCCGGTCGGCTCGTCGGCAAGCAGGATTTCCGGCCGGTCGATCAGCGCGCGGGCGATGGCGGCGCGCTGCTTCTCGCCGCCCGACAGAACCGGCGGCAGCACATTGATGCGCTCGCCGAGACCGACCCATTTCAGCAATTCCAGCACGTCGTTGCGATAGGAGCTCTCGTCCTTGCCGCGCACACGAAGGGGAAGGGCGACGTTCTCATAGGTCGTCAGATGGTCGAGCAGACGGAAATCCTGAAAGACGATGCCGACGCGACGGCGCAACAGCGGTAGCTCGTTGCGCGGGATCGAGGAGATTTCGCGGTCGAACATGCGGATCAGCCCGCGGGTCGGCTGCAGCGACATAAACAGCAGGCGCAGCAAGGTCGTCTTGCCGGCGCCGGAGGGGCCTGTCAGGAACTGGAACGATTTCTTCGGAATGTCGAAGGTCAGGTCGCGGAGGATTTCCGGACCCATGCCATAGCGCAAACCGACGTTCTCAAAATGGATCAACGGGCAGTCCAGTCTTCCGCGGTGTTCAATCAGGCGACTTGTTAACCAATTGCGTTAACGGACGGTAAATTTTGCTGGGAAGGCGCCCCATTCATGGCGGTCTTTGCGAAGCATTAACCATTAAAATTTACGACTGGGCAGGATTCGTTTCAATGCCCAGAATTCAGATGGGCGTGGAAACCATGTGGATCACCGGAAAGGGAGGTCGTCATGGGTGCTTTTCGCCACCGTCGGCAGCAGGCGGGGCTGGTCTATGACCTGCTTCCGCCCGAACGCGCAGCGGCTTCGCAACTATCCCATCGTTTCGGATCGAAGCCGGATATTGTCGACGCCGAGTTCGTGACCGTTATTCCCGGCCGCGCCAACGGCAATCACGAGAAGGGCAGCCGCGCAAGACCGCAGCCCCGGCCGGCTCCGGGGGCCGTTCACGTTCGCGCGATGACAGGCTTGCGTCTTGCCGAGGGATGGCTGCAGCGGGCATCGCGGCGCAGTTTCGTGGCGCTGATCGCAGCGCTCGCGATCTTGGTTTTCGGTCTTGCCGGCGGCTTTTCCGGATTGTCCGGCACGCCGGCGCAGGCAACGTCGGAACCGCTGCAATTTACTCATGTGACGCTGACGCCGCGCGACGAGAACGGCATGCGGGTGCTGACCGTCAACGGCATCATCGAGAACCAGACAGGCGCCACGCTGACAGTGTCGCCGGTGCGCGCCGATATCTTCTCCGGCGATCAGTTGCTGACCAGCGTCGTGGTGAACCCGCCCGTGGACCGTATAGGGCCGCATGAAAGCCGTGGTTTTTCTACCAGATTGCAGCATCCCGGTGGAAAAACGCCGGATGTTCGGCTTTCCTTCATGCCTTAGGGGGTGTGTCGGCTCTTGTGATTGTGCTACGGGCTAGGGCTTGATCAGCGGACAAGTGCCGCAGCACAGCCATGGAGCATGCCAATCAATGCCTGTCGTACGCGGGAAGAATATCGAGCCGCTTTTCACCGCCGAGCAGATCGCCGAGCGTAACAAGGTTTTGGCGGCGCAGATCGCCAGCGGGCCGACGAAGGATCTCCTCGTCATCGCCATCCTCAAGGGCTCGTTCATTTTCGCGGCCGACCTGCTGCGTGCGCTGCACGACACCGGGCTTGCACCGGAAGTCGAATTCATCACGCTCTCGAGCTACGGCGCGGGCACGACGTCCCAGGGCGTTCGCATCGTCAAGGACATCGACAGCGACGTTAGGGATCGCGACGTGCTGTTGGTCGACGATATCCTGGAATCCGGTCGGACCCTGCGTTTCGCCAAGGAACTGCTCTATGAGCGCGGCGCCCGCAACGTCTCGCTCGCCGTGCTGCTCGATAAGAGCGTCAAGCGCCAGGAAGAGCTGGAGGCCGATTATGTCGGCTTCGAATGCCCCGATTATTTCGTCGTCGGCTATGGCATGGATGTCGCCTATGCCTTCCGCGAGCTACCCTTCGTGGGCGTTGTGACCGGCGACGCCGGCGAATAGCTTTGGTTCGTGGGGCGCCGATTCCAGGTTAATCCGGCGCTCCGACAGACTGTCTCAATATGCTCCAGCGATGACGAACCGTTAACCACGGGACGGGATTGCACCTCCGTCGTTTACCGATCGCAAACGGAATTCTGGTGATTTCGATCTCGGAACATGACGGACCACGGAGCATAGACCATGGCAAGAATTCTGATCACGGAAGACGAGGACTCTCTTCGCACCTTTGTCGCCCGGGCGCTGCGCCTGGATGGCCACGAGACTGAAGAGGCGGCCGACGGCGCCGAAGGTCTGGAAAAACTGAAGCAGGGCGTCTACGACCTGCTGCTCTCCGATATCCGCATGCCGGTGATGGACGGCATCGAGCTGGCGCACCAGGCGGCCTCGACCTGCCCCGGTATGAAGATCCTGCTGATGACCGGTTATGCCGAGCAGCGCGAACGTGCCGACGACCTCATGGAAAAGATCGTCGATGTCGTCTCCAAACCCTTCGCTCTGCCGGATATCCGCAAGGCGGTTGCCCGCGCTCTGGCAGCCTGATCGGCGCTATCGAAGGGGGGCCTTCGCCTACAGTGGCGAAGGCGATACAAGCCTACTGCCTCATATCGAGCAGGCGTTCCAGATAGTTCCGTTCGTCGGACAGTGACGGATTGTTGCTCAGGCGCTCGCGGATGGCGTCGAGAATTTCACGGGCGCGCTGCGCATCGATGATTTTCGGTATTTTGTTCTCGTTCGTTTCATCGAATATTCCGGGGGGGCCGTCGCGCAGACGGCCAAGTGGGTCGCGGCCGTTCTGGTTGCCCTGGCCGGCCTGACCTTGCTGTTGGCCCTGGCCTTGGCCCTGCTGTTGCATCTGCGCCATGAGCTGGTTCATCATATCGCGCGTGCCCTTGCGCAGAGCGTCGAGCGCACGGCCCTGGCCTTGCACGGCGGTCTCGCCATTGCCCTGGCCGAGCTCGCCGGCCGCACCCTTCATCTCCTGCTGCGCCTTGCCGTAATTCTGGTTCGGCTTCATGCCCATGGAGCCGAGTTCCTTTTGCAGCTCGCCGAGTTGTTTTCCGAGATCATCCTGCTGCTGGCGCAATTGCTTAAGCGCATCGCGCAACTGGTCGGCGGTCATCCCGTCCGTCTCGTTGTCGCCCTGCTTCTGACCCGGCTGCTGCTGGCCCTGCTGGTTCTGGCCCGGCCGCTGGTTCTGGTCCTGCTGACCCATGTCCGGCTGCTGCGGATCGTCCAGACCCGGCATCGGCTGGTTGAGCGCGTCGTCGCCGTCCTCGTTGGGATCGCCGCGCTGCATGCGGTCGCGCATGGTCTGGTCGAGCTTGAAGGTCTGCTCCATCAGTTTCTGCTGGTCGCGCAGGATGCGGCCGAGCTTGTCCATCTGCTGGCGCATCTTGTCGTTTGCCTGGCCCTGCTGCTGGTTCTGGTCACGTTGCGGGCGGCCTGCCTGCAGGTTGTTCATCATCTGCTGCAGCTCGGACAGCATCTGCTGTGCCGCCTGGCGGTTGCCGGAGCGGGCAAGATTCTCGATCTGGTCCATCATCCGCTGCAAATCCTGCTGGCGCAGGATATTGGCCGACTTCTGGTTGGGCTGCGCCGGCATGTTCTTCATGCGCTCGGCGAGCTCCTTCATATAGTCGCCCATCGCCTTGCGCAGCTCATCCATCAATTTCTTGATTTCCGCGTCGGGCGCATTGCGCTGTAGGGCATCGGAGAGCTTCTGCTGCGCGTCGCGGAGCGCCTTCTCCGCGTCGGTCAGCTGTGCGTCTTCCATGCCGAGCGCGATCTGCCAGAGATAGTCGGCAGTATCCTTCAACGCGGCATCGCCGCCGGCGAGCTTCATGCGCGTCAGTGCCGATTTGATCAGCAGGTAATTGCCGAGATCGGGGATCGTCTCGTCCGGACGGATCGTCAGCGACTTGTTGAGTTCGATCGCCTCCGGCATCTTGCGGGTATCGAGCGCGAAAACCTGACGTTCCTCGGCGACGGCGGCGGCGAGCGGCTGGCCGAAGTTGCGCGAGGGCAGGGTCATCTCATAGGGCGCGCTGCGGCCGGTCTGGCCGGCGCCGTCGCGTGCGACGAGGGTGATGTGCACCTTCTTGCCGGCAAGCGGATCCTGCGTCAGATCGCGGCTCGTCAGTCCCTTGCCGTCACGGCGGTCGCGACGCGAGATCTCCAGCTTGTATTCCGGTAGGCCATAGAGCGGGGTGGCCTGCGGATCGGCATCGACGGGCATGATCTCGGCACGGGCTTCCTCGACGCCATAATCGTCCTTCACCTTGAAGCCGATTTCGAGCGAGCCGTTGGCGGTGGCATGCGGAATGCCGTCGAAGGCGATTTCCGGTGGCTTGTCGACGACGACATTGAAGGACCAGGACTTGCCGTTGACCGTCAGTTTGCCGCCCTTTTCCAGCTTCTGCACATGGGTGCGAGCAACCATTGCAGCCGTGCCGGGCGCCGCGGGCGGCGAAGCGGTGTCGGCGACGGGTTGCGCGGTGGGCGCGGTCGTATCGCCATTTGCCGGTGCCTGCTTGCCGGCGTCGGCGACCTGTTCGGGGATTTCGGTGCTGGTGTCGCTGTCGGCGGGCTTGAACAGCGCTTTCTCATCCGCGGAGGCGCCGGTGACGCGCACGGTGAGCTCGGAGAATTGCGGGACGTTGACGCTGTCGCCGGCGTTGGCGGCATTGCCGGTCAGGTAGATCGGCGCTTCGCCGGTGTAATAGGGCGGCGTCACCCAGGCGTCGACGCGGACATCAGGATTGTTCGACGTGATGGCAGGCGCGAGGAAGGCATCGCTCAGCGAGCCGCCGCTGTTGGACATGGAGAAGCTGAAAGCCGTCACCAGCAGCAGCGCCGGAATGGTGCGCAGCGCAAAGCGGTCGTAGCGGGCAATATCCGGGCGGGGGAAGCCGGCGTCCAGCGCCGCGATGCGCGCCGCCATGCGGGTCTGGTGCTCCCGCCACAGCGCCCGGGCAAAGGGCGTGTCGAAAGCCGGCTCGTCTTCCTGCACGGTGACCGGCTGGTGGGGGAGACCGTTGCGCTCCTCCAGCATCCGGTCGGCTTCACCGACGGTCGGCCAGCGCAGGCGGCGGAAGGGGAAGCAGGCGGCTGCGAAGGTGATGGCAAACGCAGCAAGCAAGGCTAGGCGCAGCATATCCGGCGCGATGCGGAATATGCCGAACCAGGCGGCCGAAAGGAAAAGGGCAAGGATCGATAGCGGTAGCAGCAGCAGGGGCAGGATCTGCTCGCACACCAGCACCAGCCGTGCGAAGAGACGTTTGACCGCAACCAGCCGTGCCAGCGCCGGACGGCTGGCGAAAGCGCCCTTCTTGGGGTTGCTTGGGCTGGTCATCGGTCCGGTTTTCTCCCCGATCTGACGTGGATGGCTATCTGCCCATTGGAAATGGCGGGGCGTCTCACACGCCCAAGTTTACAGCGCCCGGCGAGACGCCTGTCATGGAAAGATAACATTCTTTGTGGCGAAGACGAGAGCAAGCGGCGCCAAAGGCCATTTTTTCGTCGGATTTCGCTTAAACGTGATTAAGCCGCGCGATGAAGCCGGCGCATAATCCTGTCCGAAAATCGATTCCGACTTTCGGGGTTATGCGCTGAGCCAGGCGGGAATCGAATCGAGGCCGATCAGCTCTTCATAGGTCCGGCGCGGACGAATGACGTGGAAATCGCTGCCCTTGACCAGCACTTCGGGCACCAGAAGCCGGCTGTTATAGGTGCCGGCCTGGACCGCGCCATAAGCGCCGCCGGAGCTGACGGCCAGGAGATCGCCGGGCTTCGGCATCGCCATTTCGCGATCGAGCGCCAGATAATCGCCGGTTTCGCAGACCGGGCCGACGATATCGGCCTTGATGCGCGGTGCATTGGCCGCGGTGATCTCGACGGGGCGGATCTCGTGATAGGCCTCGTAGAGCGTCGGGCGGATCAGGTCGTTCATGGCGGCGTCGACGATGACGAAGCTCTTGTTGCCGCCGTCCTTCACATAGATGACTTCCGTCACCAGGATGCCGGCATTGCCGACAATGAGGCGGCCGGGCTCGGTGACGATCTTGCAGTTCAGGCCGCGCAGCTGATCCTTGACGATATGGGCATAGGCGTCGGGTAGCGGCGGCGGGGTATTGTCGTCGCGATAGGGAATGCCGAGGCCACCGCCGATATCGACATGGTGGATGTCATGGCCGTCGCCGCGCAGCGTCTCGACGAGTTCGCGCAGCAGCTTGAAGGCATCCTCGAAGGGCTGCAGCTCGGTGATCTGGCTGCCGATATGCATGTCGATGCCGGTGGCGTCGATACCCGGCAGATTGGCGGCGCGGGCATAAACGGTGCGGGCGCGTTCCCAGGATATGCCGAACTTGTTTTCCTTCTTGCCGGTCGAAATCTTCGCATGGGTACGGGCATCGACGTCGGGATTGATGCGGAAGGAGACAGGGGCGATCTTGCCGGCGCGGACGGCGCGCTGGTTCAGCACTTCCAGTTCCGGCTCGGATTCGACGTTGAAGCAATAGATGCCGGCTTCGAGCGCGACATCCATTTCCTGCGCGGTTTTGCCGACGCCGGAGAACATGATGCGGTTTGCCGGGATGCCGGCGGCAAGGGCGCGCTGCAGCTCGCCGACGGAGACGACGTCGACACCGGCGCCGAGACGGCCAAGCGTCTTCAGCACCGCCTGGTTGGAATTGGCCTTCATCGCGTAGCAGACCATGGCGTCGACATCGCTGAAGGCTTCGGAAAAGACGCGGTAGTGCCGCTCGAGCGTTGCCGTCGAATAGACGTAGAAGGGCGTTCCGACCGCCTTGGCGATTTCGGGAACGGGAACGTCCTCCGCGTAGAGAATGCCGTCGCGGTACTGGAAATGGTTCACGGTCGCGGCCTGCTTAGAGAAGCGGATCGAGGAGGAACTTCTTGTCCTCGGTGCCTGGCTGTTTCGTCGGCTTGGAGACGTCGCCGCCCTTGGTCGCCGCAGCGCTCGGCGGATCGAGATCGCCCTTGCGGCCACATCCGACGACGGCAAGGCCGATGACCGAAAGGACGACGGTCAGGCGGATGATATGCGGCATGTTGATCTGCATCGAAATCCTCTTGGGCGGCAAACGCGGAAGCAATCTTCATAGCGAAGTTTCCGCGCCTTGTGCACCCTGATTGTTAGAGTGTGGTTTCCGGCGATTGTCTCAGTTGCGGGCGCGCCAGAAAGCGATCTGTTTGCGCACTTCCGACGGCGCCGTGCCGCCGAAGCTCTTGCGGCTGGCGACCGAGGCTTCGACCGTCAGGACGTCGAAGATCTTGTCGGTGATCGCAGGGTGGATTGCCTGCAGATCTTCCAGCGACAGTTCGGCGAGATCGCAGGACTTGCTCTCGGCAAGCGCCACGGCGCGTCCGGTGACATGATGGGCGTCGCGGAAGGGCAGACCTGCCTCGCGCACCAGCCAGTCGGCAAGGTCGGTCGCGGTCGAATAGCCGGATCCGGCGGCGGCCTTCATGCGGGCGGCATTGATCGTCATGTCGCGCACCATGCCGGTCATGGCGGCGATCGCCAGTTCCAGGCTTTCGGCGGCGTCGAAGACCTGTTCCTTGTCTTCCTGCATATCCTTGGAATAGGCCAGCGGCAGGCCCTTCATGATGGTCAGGAGCGCCACCAGCGAGCCATTGATGCGGCCGGTCTTGGCGCGCACCAGTTCGGCCGCGTCCGGGTTCTTCTTCTGCGGCATGATCGACGAGCCTGTGGAGAAGGCGTCGGAGAGGCGAACGAAGCCGAATTGCGGCGTCGACCAGATGACGATTTCTTCGGCCAGCCGCGACAGGTGCATGCCGGCGATAGCGGCGATCGACAGGAACTCGATGGCGAAGTCACGGTCGGAGACGGTGTCGATCGAGTTGCGGGTCGGCTCGCGGAAGCCGAGCGCCTTGGCCGTCATGTGGCGATCGATCGGGAAGCCTGTGCCGGCAAGGGCGGCAGCGCCGATCGGCGATTCATCCATATGCTCGATGGCATGGCGCACGCGCGAACGGTCACGGCCGAACATCTCGACATAGGCCATGCAATGGTGGCCGAAGGTGACCGGCTGCGCGGTCTGCAGATGGGTGAAGCCGGGCATGACGGTGTCGGCGTGCTCCTCGGCGCGGTCGAGGAAGGCGGCGATCAGGCCGGTCAGCGCCTGTTCGCATTTCTGAAGCTCTTCCTTGACCCAGAGGCGGAAATCGAGCGCCACCTGGTCGTTGCGCGAACGGGCCGTGTGCAGCCGTCCGGCGGCCGGACCGATCAGGGCCGCAAGCCGCGACTCGACGTTCATATGGATGTCTTCGAGGCTGCGGGAGAATTCGAAATTCCCGGCTTCGATCTCTGACAGGATCGTGTTCAGCCCGTGAACGATCTTGTCTTTATCCTCGGTTGAAATGATGCCTTGATGGGCAAGCATGGTGGCATGGGCGATGGAGCCGCGGATATCCTGTGCAAACAGCTTCTTGTCGAAACCGATCGATGCATTTATCTCCTCCATGATGGCCGCGGGGCCGGAGGCGAAACGTCCGCCCCACATCTGGTTGGAGGATTTGGTGTCCGTGCCGTCAGCCATGAGATGCCTACCTGGAGAATGTAATGACAGCGAAGAAGCCGTTTGGTCTGCCGTCCGTGAAACTTGTCCTGCTTGCCGCCGTCGCCGGGGTCGTCGCCGGTGCGGCAGCGGTATACGTGAAGGAGGCGGGGTATGGCAATGGTATTGGTGAAACGGCCTCCTCCGGACAATGCGAAACGGCCAAGGATCGCGCCGCGGCCCTGACGCCCTTCACCAAGGGACAAGTGGCCGCCATGGCCGCGCCGCAGACGCCGATCTCACTGCACGACGTCTCCTTCAAGGGAGCGGACGGCCAGCCGCTGTCGATCGCCAATTTCTCCGGCAAGACGCTGCTGCTCAATGTCTGGGCGACCTGGTGCGTGCCCTGCCGCGAGGAAATGCCGGCCTTGAACGCGCTGGAGAAGAGCATGGGCAACGACAAGTTCGAGGTTGTCGCGGTCAATATCGACACTGGAGACGATGAGAAGCCGAAAGCGTTTCGCACCGATTACGGCATCGACAAGCTTGGCTATTATCGCGACAGCACCATGGGCGTCTTCAATGCGCTGAAGAAACAGGGCCTGGCCTTCGGTCTGCCGGTGACACTGCTGATCGACGGCAAGGGCTGCCTCGTCTCAGCCATGAACGGCCCGGCGGCGTGGGACAGCGACGATGCGAAAAATCTGATCAAGGCGGCGGTGGGGATTTGAGCGGTCTGGTTGCCTGAACATCCGCCCTCGCCCTTCGAGGGTCGCTGCACTCCCACCTCAGGGTGAGGGCTAACCCGTTACGCTTGATGAAATTTCCGCTGGTTTCAACACCATCCGTTCGGTTGGCGGGTGGCTTTGCTCCACCCTCATGGTGAGGTGCGCTGACGCCAGAGCGTAGCGGTGGCGGCAGGGCCTCGAACCACGAGGGTCGGCCCGGAGGCCACCGTAAAAGTTACCGTGTCGGAACTGGCACTTCGCCGCGATAATCGTAGAAGCCGCGACCGGACTTGCGGCCGAGCCAGCCGGCTTCGACATATTTCACCAGCAGCGGGCAGGGGCGGTATTTCGAGTCCGCCAGGCCGTCATGCAGGACCTGCATGATCGACAGGCAGGTGTCGAGGCCGATGAAATCGGCAAGCTGCAACGGCCCCATCGGGTGATTGGCGCCGAGCTTCATGGCGGTGTCGATGGCATCGACGGTGCCGACGCCTTCGTAAAGCGTGTAGATCGCCTCGTTGATCATTGGCAGCAGGATGCGGTTGACGATGAAGGCCGGGAAGTCTTCGGCCACCGTGATCGTCTTGTCCAGCGAGCTGACATATTCCTTGGCAGCGGAGAAGGTCGTTTCCTCGGTGGCGATGCCGCGCACCAGCTCGACGAGCTTCATCACCGGCACCGGGTTCATGAAGTGGATGCCCATGAAGCGTTCCGGCCGGTCGGTCGCGGAGGCGAGCCGGGTGATCGACAGCGATGAGGTATTGGTGGCGAGCATCGCCTCGGGCTTCAGGATCGGACAAATCTGAGCGTAGATCTTGCGCTTGACGCTTTCGTCCTCTGTCGCGGCCTCGATGGCGAGGTCCACCTGGGCGAGATCGTTGAGGTCGGAAGAGCCCGATATCAGCGCCAGCGCCGCCTTGCGTTCCTCGTCGGTCATCTTGCCGGAGGAGACCTGGCGGGCAAGGTTGCCGTTGATGGTGGCAAGGCCGCTTTCGATGCGTTCCTGCGAGAGATCGTAGATATGCACCTTATAACCGGCCATGGCGGATACGTGGGCAATGCCGCAGCCCATCTGGCCCGCTCCGATAATACCGATCGTCTTCAGCGAACTCATTGCCAACTCCCCCGGGGCGGCGCGTTCTCGGCGGCGCGCCATGCTTTTCGTCATAAATTTGCCGGACTATTTCTAGCCCGGCAAGATTGATAGACCCATAAAGGACAATTTTCCAGTCTTTCGCAACTGCGAAAGAGATCAAGAGGCGCGATCAGAGCGCCTTTTCGAGTTCCGGCAGCGCCTCGAAGAGATCGGCGACGAGGCCATAGTCGGCGATCTGGAAGATCGGGGCTTCTTCGTCCTTGTTGATGGCAACGATGACCTTACTGTCCTTCATGCCGGCCAGATGCTGGATGGCGCCGGAGATGCCGCAGGCGATGTAGAGCTGCGGTGCGACCACCTTGCCAGTCTGACCCACCTGCCAGTCGTTCGGCGCGTAGCCGGCATCGACGGCCGCGCGCGATGCGCCGACGGCGGCACCGAGCTTGTCGGCGACGGGAAGGATGACTTCGCGGAACTTCTCGGCGGAACCAAGCGCACGACCACCGGAGATGATGATCTTCGCCGAGGTCAGTTCCGGACGGTCGGATGAGGACAGCGCATCACTGACGAAGCTGGAAAGACCGGGATTGGCAACCGCGGCGATCGCCTCGACGGCAGCTGAGCCGCCTTCCGGGGCAGATGCGAAGGACGCCGTGCGAACGGTGATCACCTTCTTCGCATCGCTCGACTGCACCGTCTGAATGGCGTTGCCGGCATAGATCGGGCGCTTAAAGGTATCGGCGGAGACGACCTCGGTGATCTCAGAGATCTGGGCGACGTCGAGCAAGGCTGCGACACGCGGCAGCACGTTCTTGCCGACCGACGTGGCGGCCGTGATGATGGTGTCGTAGCTTGCGGCCAGCGATACGATCAGATCGGCCAGTGGTTCGGCGAGGTTGTTGGCCAGCTCGTCGCTTTCGGCCAGCAGCACCTTGGAGACGCCGGCAAGCTTTGCAGCGGCATCGGCGGCAGCCTTGGCACCCTTACCGGCGACAAGGATATGCACGTCACCACCAATCTTGGCGGCAGCCGTCAGCGTCTTGGCGGTCTGGTCGGAAAGGCTTTGATTGTCGTGGTCAGCCAGAAGAAGAATGGCCATGATGATTGTCTCCCTTTCCTGTCCTTAAAGCACGCCGGCTTCGGTCTTGAGCTTCTCGACGAGTTCGGCGACCGAACCCACCTTGATGCCCGCCTTGCGGCCGGACGGCTCTTCCGTCTTCAGCACTTTCAGGCGCGGCTCGGTCGAGACGCCGAAATCGGCCGGTGTCTTCTTGTCGAGCGGCTTCTTCTTCGCCTTCATGATATTGGGCAGCGAGGCATAGCGCGGCTCGTTGAGGCGAAGGTCGGTGGTGACAACGGCCGGAAGCTTGATCTCGATGGTTTGCAGGCCGCCATCGACTTCGCGGGTCACTGTTGCCTTGCCGTCGCCGATCTCGATTTTCGAGGCGAAGGTCGCCTGTGCCGAGCCCAGGAGGGCCGCCAGCATCTGGCCGGTCTGGTTGCTGTCGTCATCGATCGCCTGCTTGCCGACGATGATCAGGCCTGGCTGTTCGGCGTCTGCTACACCCTTCAGGATCTTGGCGACGGCCAGCGGTTCGACGGCATCATCGGTCTCGACCAGGATCGCCCGGTCGGCGCCCATGGCGAGTGCGGTGCGCAGCGTCTCTTCAGCCTTGGCAGGCCCGATCGAGACGACCACGACTTCCTCAGCCTTGCCGGCTTCCTTCAGCCGCAGCGCTTCCTCGACCGAGATCTCGTCGAACGGGTTCATCGACATCTTGACGTTGGCAAGCTCAACGCCAGTCCCATCCGGCTTCACACGGATCTTCACGTTGTAATCAACTACCCGCTTCACGGGGACCAGAATCTTCATGGAATCCTTCCTTCAACACTGCGCTCTAGACCATGGCCTGTTTAGCGCCGTTCCGTTTGTCGAATGGCGACATGGATACGCGTTTTTTTCCCAATTACAACGCTTCCATGCCGCAGACAGGCAAATTGCTTTAGGGGTGTAAATAACGTTTACGTTAACGTCAATATGATCACCCGGTACGAGGCATAATTTGCCTTGTTACCGATTCTTGCCGGGAACCCAGAGTACATCGGCGCGGCCGCGATCATTGGCATGGCGCGCGGCGACAAACAGGAAGTCCGAGAGGCGGTTGACGTATTTCAATGCCGCCGGGCTGACGCGCTCGCTCGTGGTGCGCGACAGCGCCACCATCAGCCGCTCGGCGCGTCGCGCGATGGTGCGGGCAAGGTGGAGATGGGCGGATGCGGGGCTGCCGGCAGGCAGGACGAAGGAGTTCAGCGGTTCGAGACCGGCATTCAGAGCATCGATATCATGTTCGATACGCGACACCTGATTGTCGATGATGCGCAGCGGCTCGTAGGGAAGCGGTTCATCGGTTTCCGGCGCCGAGAGATCGGCGCCGAGATCGAACAGATCGTTCTGGATACGCATCAGCATGGCATCGAGCTCGGGCATATCGGCCGTATGCAGCCGGGCAACGCCGATCACGGAATTGGTTTCGTCGATGGTGCCGTAGGATTCGACGCGCAGATCGTGCTTCAGCCGGCGTGGGCCGGAAACGAGGCCGGTCGTGCCGTCGTCACCGGTCTTGGTGTAGATCTTGTTGAGCTTGACCATCTTGATCCCGCAATCAGGCCGGACGGCCGCCGCCGGTCAGCCACAGCGTCAGCATGATCAGGATGACGGCGACCGCCTGGAGCAGCACGCGAAGCTGCATCAGCCGGTTGGAGAGATTGGGGTTATCACCCTTCATCATGTTGAACAGGCCGCGAATGAGGACGAGCACGACAAGGCCCATGACAATGATGGCGGCGATATAGGTAAATGTGGACATGGCTCTCCTCCGTCCCCGTCTTTTAATCCAGCCGGCGCATCAGACGATAGAAAAGGTTAGCCGGCAACAGCCTTTTCAGAAGAACGCCCTGTTTGGCAGGGGTGGTCACGAGATAGTGCGGACGCGGATTTTTCGCATTCAAGGCGGATTTTAACACGTCATAGACGGCTTCGGATCCCAATTTATGCTTGTTGACCGGACCTGTGCCATTCAGTCGCGCCAGCTGCCGCCGGTATTCGACGGCATGGGCCGAATGTTTGAGATCGATATGTTCCTCGATCTTGGCGAGTGCATTGGCGGTGAAGCGCGTGGCGATCGGGCCGGGCTCGATCAGGCTGACATGGATGCCGCTATCCTGCAGCTCCATCCTGAGCGTGATCGTCAGCCCCTCCAGCGCGAATTTCGAGGCCGTATAGGCGCCACGGAAGCGATAGGGAATGAGGCCGAGAATGGAGGAGCAATTGACGATGCGGCCCTGACCTCGAGCGCGCATCAGCGGGATCACCTGCCGCGTCAGCTCATGCCAGCCGAAGAAATTTGTCTCGAACTGCTCGCGCAGCACATCAGTGGAGAGGTCTTCCACCGCGCCCGGCTGCCCATAGGCGCCATTATTGAACAGGGCGTCGATGCGGTCGCCGGTCCGTTCGCGGACTGTCGCGACCAGCGACGAGATCGTGTCAGGTCGAGAGTAATCCATCAGCAGCGTTTCGATACCGTCAGCCTCGAGCGGGCCGAGGTCGACCTCCTTGCGCACGGTCGCGAAAACCCGCCAGCCATCGGCCTTCAGCGCCCGGGCGCAATAAGCGCCGATGCCGGAGGAGCAGCCCGTCACGATGATGGTGCGTTGATCTGCCATGGAATGATTCCTGTACAAAGTGGGAGTCGTTTCCCATATTCAGGAGCCCGATACAATCGACAACCGGTGGATGAGGACCGGGAGCAAGCGGAGATGGAATGCCGACATTCGTGCGTGCGCTTTACAAGGTCGTCTACGATGCAGTGTTCCATTTCGTCGAGGACGATGGGTTCGCCATGGCGAGCCATGTTGCGCTTTCAACGCTGCTGGCGGTTTTCCCGTTTCTGATCTTCGGCACCGCGCTTGCGAGCTTCCTCGGCGCCAGCCAGTTTTCCTCGACCGCCGTGCACCTGATTTTCGACACCTGGCCGGAAGCGATCGCCAAGCCGGTGGCCGATCAGGTGGTGCAGGTGCTGACCATTCCGCGCGGCGGGCTGCTGACGATCTCGGTGCTGGCGGCCGCCTATTTCGCCTCCAACGGTGTCGAGGCGCTGCGCATTTCGCTCAACCGCGCCTATCGCGTGCCGGAAACGCGGCCGTGGTATTTCAACCGCCTCGCCAGCCTCGGCTATGTGCTGATCGCGGTTCTGATCTTTGCGCTTCTGAGCATTCTGCTTGTCGCCGTGCCGCTGGCGCTGAATTATACGCGGCAGTGGCTGCCAGGGCTCGCCGATATCCTAGACGTCGTTTTCAGCTGGCGAATCTACGGCACCATCTTCCTGTTGGTGGCGGGGCTGCTAATCCTGCATCTGTGGCTGGCGGCGGGGCGGCGGCGATTGTTCGACGTCATCCCCGGCGTCTTCCTGACCCTGGTCTTCTGGTCGATCGGGGCGCTGCTCTTTGCCTATTATCTCTCGACCTTCGCCAATTACACCGCCACCTATGCCGGCCTCGCCTCGGTGATGATCGTCTTGATCTTCCTCTATATGCTCGCGGTGATCTTCATCATGGGCGCGGAGATCAATGCGGCGTTGATGAAGTTCAAGGTGCGGCGCCTGCTGTTCGGCAAGGTGGCTGGCCCGCAAGTCGACAAGCCAGACGTCGACAAGCAGCAATCAGAGGCCGATGCGGCGGCGAAGCTGCGCCGGTGACAGGCCTTGCCGGCGCCATTCGGCGATGCCGGTGTCGCCCTGGCTCTTCGACAGCTTCCGACCGTCGTCGCCGAGGATCAGCCGGTGATGGTGGTAGAGCGGCTCCGGCAGGCCGAGCAAGCTTTGCAACAGGCGGTGGATCGAGGTGGCGTGGAAGAGGTCGAGACCACGCACGACATGGGTAATGTCCTGTGCCGCGTCGTCGACGACCACGGAGAGATGATAGCTCGACGGCGCATCGGAACGCGACAGCACGACATCGCCCCATGCAGCGGGATCGGCAAGGATATCGCCCGTCTCGCTATCGCCGCTTTCACGCCACTGGAGCGGCTGGTTGACCTCGGCGATAGCTTTCTCCATGTCGAGCCGCCAGGCGTGCTTGAGGCCGGCGTCCAGCAATCGCTGCCTCTCAGAGACACTGCGCTCGCGATCGTCGGGTGGATAAAGAGGCGTGCCGTCCGGATCGCGCGGCCAGGGCTTGCCGCTTGTTTCACCCGCCGCGACCCGCGCCTTCACCTCGCCGCGCGTGAGAAAGGCGGGATAGACGAGGCCGCGGTCGATCAGCGACTGCAAGGCGCTCTGATAGGCTGGGAAATGCTGGGACTGCCGGCGCACCGGCTCCTCCCATGAAAGACCAAGCCAGCGGAGGTCGGTTAAAATCCCCGTTTCGAAATCGGGTGTACAGCGGGCCTGATCTATGTCCTCGATGCGCAGGAGAAAATCGCCGCCGGCCTTGATTGCCAAGTCGTGATTGAGGATCGCCGACAGCGCATGGCCGAGATGCAGCGGGCCGTTCGGGCTCGGTGCAAAGCGGAATCTCGGCTTTTGACGGGGAATCGCGATCATGCTTTCTTCTGCCACGAATTTTAATCCCGGACCATGAGACGCCATGCACATCATTCGCGATGAAGACGATATCAGGCAAGGACTGGCGGCGCTGGTCGAGCTTGATCCACGCCTGCGGCAGATTGTGTCAGAGGCTGGCCCGGTGCCGCTGCGCCTGCGCGAGCCGGGCTTCGAGGGGCTGGCCCATATCATCGTCTCACAGGTTGTGTCGCGGGCAAGCGCGGACGCGATCTGGGGGCGGATGATGGCGAGGCTCGGCCGGGTGACGGCCGAGGCCTATGCGGGGCTGGAGCCGGATGCCTGGCGGGTTTTCGGGCTGTCGCGAATCAAGGCGGACACGCTGGCGCGGGTTGCCGATGCGGTTGTCGAAAGCCGAATCGATCTGTTGTCGTTGAGTGCTGAAAGTCCGGAAAAGGCGCTGTCCGAACTGACGTCGATCAAGGGGATAGGGCCGTGGACGGCGGAGGTCTACCTGATGTTTTGCGGCGGTCACGCAGATGTGTTCCCGGTCGGCGATGTCGCCCTGCAGGCGGCCGTTGGCATGGCGTTCGGCCATGAGATCAGGCCTCTGCCGAAGCTTTTGGCCCGGGAAGCGGCGGTCTGGGCGCCCTGGCGCTCGGTCGCGGCCCGGCTTTTCTGGGCTTATTATGCCGTCAAGACCCGGCGCGACGCGCTGCCTATCGATTAATCGGTGGGTCTCATAGATCAGCCTCTTTTCACTGAATTTATTGGACTTCACAATCCTGTAACAACCGGCCTAATATACAGGTGCAGATGCCGAATCGATCAGGAGGGTTCCTTGACGATTGCAGTCTCCCCGCAGTCCTTACCGGCGCTCGTGCTGAACGCTGACTATAGACCGCTGAGTTATTACCCCTTGTCGCTCTGGTCCTGGCAGGACGCGATCAAGGCGGTTTTCCTTGACCGTGTGAATATCATCGCCGAATACGATCAGTGCGTATCGTCGCCGAGCTTCTCGATGCGGCTGCCGAGCGTTGTCTGCCTCAAGACTTACGTTCAGCCGTCCCGCAACCCGGCCTTTACCCGGTTCAACGTCTTCCTGCGTGACCGGTTCGAGTGCCAGTATTGCGGCACCCATGACGACCTGACCTTCGACCATGTCATCCCGCGCGCCCATGGCGGCGAGACGACGTGGCAGAACGTCGTGGCAGCCTGCTCGCCATGCAACCTGCGCAAGGGCAGCAAGCTGCCGAAGCAGGCGGGCATGTTCCCGGCGCAGAAGCCATATCAGCCGACGGTGCAAGACCTGCACAATAACGGCCGGCTGTTCCCGCCGAACTATCTGCACGACAGCTGGCTCGACTATCTCTACTGGGATACGGAACTGCAGCCTTAAAATACCTTCTCTCCGCTGGAGAGAAGGGGCTATGCAGCCTTCTTCACGCCCACAAAGGCAATCACCGCAAGAATCACGCTGGCGACGACGTTCCAGCCCGCCATCGAGATGCCGAGGACGCGCAGGGCGGCTTCCGTGCAGGAGGGCCCCTTGATGGTGCTGAGTTCGTTCAGGAGGTCGCCGGCATTCTGTGTCATGCTGCTGGCCGAGGTGGAGCAGGTCGTGGGACCGGCCCAAAAGTGCCATTCGACGCCGGCGTGATAGACGCCGATGCCGCCGCCGACCACCATCATCAGGCCGGCGATCGCCAGCAGCGTGCGGGTGATCCAGGAGGGCAGGCGAAGGATGGCCGTTAGGGCTGCGACGATTGCGACGGGAATGCCGTAGTAATAGGGCTGGCGCTGCTCCAGGCAGAGCGCGCAGGGGATATAGCCGCCAATATGCTGGAAGCCAAGCGCCGAGCCGACAACGATGATCATGCCGATCGCGAGCAGTGCCGAATAACCAAGGCCGGCGCGAGAGGAGGTCAAAGTCTGGGACATCAGGGGGCTCCGTGGTCAGTTTGCCAGAGCAAAATGGAAGATGCCGTAAAGGGCGATGAGAATGCCGGCGGCGACCATGGTGATTTGGCCGAGGCGTTTCTCGATGAAGTGGCGGATCGATTCGCCGTAGCGGCGCAGCAGGAAGGCGAGGAAGAAGAAGCGCGCGCCACGCGCGACGATGGCCGAGATGATGAACAGGCCGAGATCGATGTGAGCGACACCGGACAGGATCGTCACCACCTTGATCGGCGGAAGGTGCGCAAGGCCCGAGGTAACCAGCAGCAAAACAATCCATTCGTAGGTGACGCCTGCGCTCATCTGGTTGAAGGCGTCGAGCTTGCCGTAGAATTCCAGGATCGGCTTGGCGATGGTCTCGAAGGCGTAGTAGCCGAGCGCCCAGCCGGCGATGCCGCCGAGCACGGAGGCGATGGTCGCTGTCAGCGCATAGCGCCAGGCCCGTTCGGGCTTTGCCAGCGACATGGGCAGGAACAGGACATCCGCGGGGACAAGAAAGACGGAGCTTTCGACGAAGGCGATAACGGCCAACCAGACTTCCGCCGATTTGCGGCCGGCCAGCGACATGGTCCAATCGTAGAGTCTACGTAGCATGGTACCCCCTTTTGCTGCGTTGCACACCTTTAGGGACGAGGATTGTGGCTGTAAATGGCCGCAAGCTTGGGCGGGCAGCACAAAGTCAAAATTTTTCGTGAAGCCGGGGTGATCGGCGTCGCTGCGTTTTTGTTTAGTGTTTTCTTATGTTTCGGGTTTTGGATACCGTGCCAATGACGGTTTTTGCAGTCTCCGTGTTCAGTCTCTATCCATGTCTGTGACGAATTATTCAAAGAAAATAAATATTTCTGGGTAATCCATGTTATGCTGGGGCAATAATTAGAATAATCATGCAAGGAGAATTTAGATGAGGCGGTTTAATTTATTTTTCACCGGACGACAGTACGCGATTTTCTTCATCGAAACATCGGTTATATCCGCCGGTATTGCTCTCATGCTCATTGCTAATCTTCCTGTGATTCACTGAATTCTGTTGATCGCTGCCCAGCTGGGTGGCGCCTGTTGCATGGCTGACACCCTTATCACATGTACCCTACCGTGCTTTGGAACTTTTTCTGCATCCAAGGGTTTATGGTTCGTGATGTGGAGGAGTATCGCTATGAGCAATGATTTCAATAGACCAAATCCAGACCTCGGAACGCCGCCGCTGTCACGCCGCCCGCCCTGGGCATCGTGGCTGGTTATCTTGGCGGCGGCTGTTATAGCCGCATTGGCGTGGAACTTCTGGCCTCACACAAGCTCGATGGAAGCAACAGCTCCGTCGTCTCAGACCACAACGACCCAGCCGCCTGCGACGACACAGCCACCGGCAACGTCAACGCCGCCCGCGACGGCACCTGCTCAGCAGTAGAGAAAGCCCGCCAGCAATGGCGGGTTTTCCATCCGCAGATCCCGGCCGTAACTTGAGGGAGCGCTTCGTTGTTTCAAGGTATGGCCGGGTTCTTGCGTGCATGTTCAATGAGTTACGCTGATATAAAAGTTAATGTGAAATTAAAGTAAAATGTTCCCAGAAAACCGTGCTATGAAGGCTCTCATAGGAAACGGTTTCCGCTTTTGTGCGAAAGTGAAATCGTCTTCTTTTCTCTTGGCATGCAACGATACGTAAGAGCCGTCAGCGATGACGGCGGACGCCATTATGATATTCGTGATGAAAGCCTTGCCCAACCGACCAGCAACTCAAACGGAGGATGCAGATAATGCCAGTCCATATCGCTCCAACCTTGAAAACCCGCAAGGGATTCAGGTGCAAGATCAGCGAAAAGACCGACACGGTGTTTCGCGAGATCACCACAGGCAAAGTCCCCCAACGGCTGGAGAAGGCGGCACTTCTTAAAGCTCTGCGTATAGAGCGGGAACGGCCGACACGCCCGCAGCGTCCGCTTTGACGACCTCGTTGAGGTGGCCACTGACGGTCGCTTGAAAAACTTGCTCAGCCAATTGAATGCTCTCATCAGAAGCCCGCTTCCGGCGGGTTTTCTTTTGCGTGAAATTTGGCTGTCCGGCCATCAAACGCGGCCGCATTTTTTGCCTTGCTCAGGTCGTTCTGTTTCACCGGCGAGAGCAACCGGACCGAACTCAAAGTTACAACATGTCGCCGAGGGTCCAATGGTTGTTCCATCGCACGTCGATCTCGTCATCGACATTCTGGTATCTGATGTCGGTGGAGAGGCGCAGTCGTTGTTCTCTATCCTGATTGGTCGTCGAGGCGTGGATCATGAACGGCGAGTGGAGCATGATGTCGCCTGCCTCATAATTTGCGGCGAGCCAGCGCGTGTTGAACCGCTCCGCCATGTCCGGCAGGTCCTTTGAAACCCAGCCGCCTTCCGTCATATTGCTATTGTAAGCGCTCACTTGTTCTTCGGGACTGAGATCCTTGTTGCACTCGCTAAATTCGCGCTCCATCTTCAGGCCAATCGCGTGCGATCCTTCGAGGTAAACCAGGCCGCCCATGTCGATGGGAGTGTCGCCGATCGGAATCCATGCCGTTACCACTCGGCTCGTGCCCCCACGCAAGTAGACAAGATCATAATGCGCCGGCGTTGCGGTCGCTGTTCCCGGCCGGGTAAACCGCATGATCTTGCGTTTGTGCAGGTAGGAAATGCCCGACAGGAATTCATCCATAAAGTGAGCGATTCGAGGCTGCGCACAGAAGCCCTCATATGTCGTGGAGCGAACCAGGGACATGAGGCAGCGATCCGCCGCGCTATATTCCCGCCCTGCTGCCGATGCGATCCCATGTCGAGGATCCGTGCCTTGCTCGATCAGGCCTATTTTCGCCAGATGAGCAAAGACCCAGCCCCGGAATTCGATGACCTCGGTTCGCGGCAAGAAGCCCTTCAGCCATACGTAGCCGTTCTCCTCATAGAGGCGACGGATCGCCTCGACGCCTATATTCGGATCGGTGGGGGTCAAATACCCGAACCGCTCCGCGGTCATCGACAGGGTCTTTCCGTTTGCGGTAAGGGACAACCTTTCCTCGTCTGGCTGCGTAATCTGTCTCGAAATTGACATTTCACTCGTCCGATGCTTGAGCTTGTTGTATCGAGAACCTAGCAAATGATGGCAATTACTCACATGGAGGAAAGCCATACTGGACTTTTCGCTCGTCATGAACTCAACGGAAGCAATCTATCGGTCCTCCCTTGCCGCCGCCGGTGGGCTTGCCGTCATCGGCAGCGGACGGCAGCATGTCACTCATGCGGTCAAATGCCGGAAGTTGCCGAGTCATGCGGTTGTTCTGGTGGAGCAGGGCCGGGGTTTTATCGAGACCGATGCCTGCGGCCGGCGGAGCGTCGAGGGGCCAGCCCTTTTCTGGCTGTTTCCAAACCGCCAGCATTCCTATGGTCCGGATGCCGACGGCTGGAGCGAGCGATGGGCGCTTTTCGAAGGCTCTTTCACGCGCGACTTCGTGCGGTTGCGACTCTTCAGCGAACGCGATCCGGTCGTAGCACTTCGGAATCTCGACCCGATGCAGCGCCTCTTCCGCAATCTTCACGCCGATCTGCTGGACGATAAGAGCCTTGGAAGGGCATCCGCCGCGCTGGCTCTGCACCAGATCGTCGTCCTGGCGGCAAGGCAGGCAAGTCGTGCCACGCCTTTGCGTCACGATACGACCGATATCGCGGAGATCGTCGAAGCGTTGCGGAAAAGGACAATGCAGCCGCTGGACCTGGCCGCGTTCGCCGCCGAGCATGGGATGTCGACTGCCACACTGCGCCGGAAATTTATCGAAGAAACCGGTCTGCCGCCAAAGGCGTTTCAGCTTCGGATGCGCGTGGATCACGCCAAGGAGCTCCTGGCGACAACGGCTGAAACGATCGAGATCATCGCCGCCGCAGTCGGAATCAAGGACCCCTTCTATTTTTCGAGACTGTTCCACGGGCGCGAAGGCTGCACGCCGAGCGAATTCCGGGCGCGGTATATGAGAGGCTGAGCGGTTGGGATGACTCGCCCAGTTCCTCTTTCATCGCCTATCGATATGGTCTCGAACGATGCCATGTCTTGCTGAAGGCAAAGAGCGGAAAACCTGGGTGAATTTGATGAAAATTCTGGATGGTGGTGCCCCATGCCGGAGTCGAACCAGCACTTCTTTCGAAACTCGATTTTGAGTCGAGCGCGTCTACCAATTCCGCCAATGGGGCAACGTATCCTGACGAGGCGGGTGTCTAGCATGTGATCGCCCGGGCGCGCAAGACGGCTGGCGAAGGAATGCAGGTGTTTTCCGGTACTTGAGATATGGCCCATGGCGCACAGGGTGCCATGGGCCGTTTTGTTGGCGGGACGCCCCCGCCTCAGTGCGCCATTGCCGGAGCTCTATCCGTCGAGCCGGGCTTGCTGATGGTCAGTGCCAGGATCGCGGCGAGCACGCAGAAGGCGCCGGCGACGAAGAAGGCGGGGAGGTAGGTGTTGAGCTCGGTGCGGGTCAGGCCGGCGCAGAAGGCGGCGGTGGCGGCGCCCAGCTGATGGGCGGCAAACACCCAGCCGAAGACGAGGCCGGCCTTTTCGCGGCCGAAGCGGTCGGCAGCGATCTTGACGGTTGGCGGCACGGTGGCGATCCAGTCTAGGCCGTAGAAGACGGCGAAGATTGACAGGCCGTAGAAGGTGAAATTGCTGAAGGGCAGATAGACCAGCGACAGGCCGCGCAGGCCGTAATACCAGAAGAGCAGCCAGCGATTGTCGAAGCGGTCGGAGAGCCAGCCGGAGCCGATGGTGCCGAAGAAATCGAAGATGCCCATGACCGCCAGCACGCTGGCGGCGGCCACCGGCACGATGCCGAAATCGCCGCAGAGCGTGACGAAATGCGTCTGGATCAGGCCATTGGTGGAGAGCCCGCAGATGAAGAAGGTGGCGGCGAGGATCCAGAAGGTCGAGCTTGTCGAGGCTTCCTTCAGGATAACGATCGGTGAGGCGAGCGCCGCCTTCAGGCTCTTGGTGGCGGGCGGCGGTGGCGTGACGTGGATCTCGCCGACGAGCGGCAAGTTAATGTCCGAAGGCCGGTCGCGCATCAAGAGCAGCACGATCAGGGCTGCGACGACGATCATGCCGCAGACGAAAATCACGGTGGTGCGCCAGCCATAGCGCGTCGTCAGCTCGGCCATCAGCGGCAGGAAGACGAGCTGGCCGGTGGCGGAGCTTGCCGAGAGCATGCCGATGACGAGGCCGCGATGCTTGGTGAACCAACGCGTCGAGACCGTGGCGGCGAGCACCATGGCGGTGAGGCCAGTGCCGAAGCCGACGATGATGCCCCAGCAGAGCAGCAACTGCCAGACTTGCGTCATGAACAGCGAGCCGATGAAGCCGACGCTGATGGTGGCGAGCGCAAAGACGATGACCTTGCGGACGCCGAAATAATTCATGAAGGCGGCGGCGAAAGGACCCATGAGGCCGAACAGCACCAGGCGGACGGCGAGCGCGGAGGAAATGGACGACGTGCTCCAGCCGAACTCGTCTTCCAGCGGCTTGATAAGCACGCCGGGCGCGCCCATGGCACCGGCGGTGACGAGCATGGTGAGGAAGGTGGCACCGACGACGACCCATCCGTAATGGATGTTGCGGCGGGCCAGCGTTGAGGCGAGGACTGTGGAGACCATGGGATGCGTTCCAGTGGGGTTTCGTGTTTGGGCGTTCAAGATCGGGAAAAATCAGCGGCTGCCAGCCTGAAAAGAGTCGGTGATGTCATATTCGCTCGTATCGCAATGCCCTTCTCCCGGCTTGAACGATTGTGCAAAGGCATTTAGATGATCATGATCATATTTGTTGCATATTCATGATGGTCATCATATAAATTGTCAATCAAGAATTATTGAAGCTCTGATGGAGTTTTTTGATGAGAGTGAGCCGCGAAAAATTCGCCGAGAACCGTGAGAAGATCCTTGCCGTCGCGGGCGATCTTTTTCGCGAAAAGGGTTTTGACGGTATTGGCGTCGCCGACATCATGAAGGCGGCCGGGCTGACGCATGGCGGCTTCTACGGTCATTTCGAATCCAAGGATGAGCTCGCCTGCGAGGCTAGCAAGGCGCTGGTGTCGCGCTCGCTGGAGCGCTGGAAGCATGTGGTCGACGGTGCGCCGGACGAGCCGCTGGAAGCGCTGCTCGCGCATTATCTTTCGCATCGCAATGTCGTGGAGCATGCGACCGGCTGCGTCTTCGCGGCGCTGACGCAGGAAGTCAGCCGTCATGGCCCGAAAATGCAGTCAACCTTTACCGGCGGCCTGATGGGCATGGCGGCGATCCTCGAGGAGATCACACCCGGCGAAACGCAGGAGGAGCGCCGCCGCAAGGCGCTTGTCAGCCTTTCGGCCATGGTCGGTGCCGTCATCCTGGCGCGCGCTATGGACAATCCCGAGCTATCGCAGGAATTCTTGGCCGCCACCCGGCAGGAGCTAACGCCCGCACCGGAGAGCGGCAAGGAATGACAACGGTTTAGTCGCGGAAGGCGAGGAGCCCGTTGGCTTCGACGATCTCGGTGATCTTGCCGTCGGGAGCGACCTCTCGCAATTCGGCCCGGAGTGCGGCCTCGAAATCCGCCAGCTTGTCGCCAAGCGCTTGCGGCGAGGTGGAGGACATCGAGAAGACGCGGCCGACGATGTCTTCGATATCGCGTACATATTCCCTGACGATGCCGATGCGCTCGAGGTTGCGGAAGGGCGAAGCGAGCAGCATGGTTTCATGCGGCGCCCAGGTCTTGCCCTTGCGCAACAGGCGCTCCTCGTGCCGCTCCGGCGAAAAAGTTTCCGCCAGTTTTTCGACGATACCGCGCCAATCCGGGCTCGCCAGTATCGTCTTGTCGTGGAACAGCACGACCGCGCCATCAGGCTCGATCAGTTGGTCCAGTGCCGCAAGCGTGGCCGGGCGATCCATCCAGTGGAAGGAGCGGCCCATGATGCAGAGGTGCAGCTTGCCGATATCCGGCCCGAGATCATAGGAAGACCCTTGGCGGACGGTGATCCCGACGCCGGCTTCCTTCGCGCCGG
The DNA here is from genome assembly GCF_000696095.1 of Rhizobium rhizogenes NBRC 13257. Taxonomy (GTDB): domain Bacteria; phylum Pseudomonadota; class Alphaproteobacteria; order Rhizobiales; family Rhizobiaceae; genus Rhizobium; species Rhizobium rhizogenes. Next base: position 479,584 of record NZ_BAYX01000004.1, read on the forward strand.
CTTCGGCGGCGGCAAGCATTTCCGGCTCCGGGTCCATGGCGGTGACAGTGGCACCCTCAAGCCGCGCAAAGGCAATCCCAAGCTGGCCGGGACCGCAGCCGAGATCAAGCACATGGTCGCCGGCCTTCAGGCTGCTGCGCTCGGCAACGCGGGCGATCAAGGTGTCCGGATAGGGAATGCGATAGCGCAGGTAATAGGCCGCGGTGGATTGGAAACGCCGCGCTTCGAAGGGCATGGTGGGCATGGGTGGATCCTCGGGGGTAGGGAGGCTTACCCTGTTATGACTCAACTGTGACCGAGGCGTGAAATAACGTTTGCGCGATTTGCCGCGGGCTCAATTCGCTTCGGAGATCGGGATTACCCCTCACCCAATCCGCTCCCCGCATTAACGGGGAGCGGATTGGGTGAGGGGCCAGACAGATAGAGGCGGCATCCCTGCCTTTGCCTGGCCAGCTCCAAAATCCTCACTTAAACCCGGCAACCCCGTGCGGGATATAGGGCGATTCCAGTGCCTCGATCTCTTCCGGCGTCAGTTTGACCGCCAGCGAGGCGACAGCATCGGTGATGTGGCCGGGCTTGGAGGCACCGATGATCGGGGCGGTGACGGCGCTTTTCTGCAGGATCCAGGCGGTGGCGACCTGGGCGCGGGCAATGCCGCGAGCTTTGGCGATCACGCCGACGGCCTCGACCACCTTGCGGTCGGATTCGAGCGCCTGGGTGTAGAGCGTCTTGCCGAATTCGTCCGATTCCGTGCGCGCCGTTGCCTCGTCCCAATCACGGGTGAGGCGGCCGCGGGCCAGCGGGCTCCAGGGGATGACGGCGATCTTCTGGTCCTCGCAGAAGGGCAGCATTTCGCGCTCTTCCTCGCGATAGAGCAGGTTCAGGTGATCCTGCATGCTGACGAATTCGGTCCAGCCGTTAAGACGCGAGGTGTAGATCGCCTTGGCGAACTGCCAGGCATACATCGAGGAGGCGCCGATATAGCGGGCCTTGCCGGCCTTGACGACGTCGTGCAGCGCTTCCAGCGTTTCCTCGATCGGCGTCGTGTAGTCCCAGCGGTGGATCTGGTAGAGATCGACATAGTCGGTGCCGAGGCGGCGCAGGCTGTTGTCGATCTCATCGAAGATCGCCTTGCGCGACAGGCCGGCGCCGTTCGGGCCGGGACGCATGCGATTGAACACCTTCGTGGCGAGTACGATGTCTTCGCGGCGGGAAAAGTCCTTGATGGCGCGGCCGACGATCTCTTCCGATGAGCCGTTGGAATAGGTGTTCGCGGTGTCGAGGAAATTGATGCCGGCCTCGATCGCCTGCCGGAGCAGCGGGCGGCTCTCCTCTTCCTTCAGCGACCAGGCATGCGTGCCCTTGTTGGGGTCGCCATAGGTCATGCAGCCCAGGCAGATGCGGGACACTTCAAGACCGGTTTTGCCAAACTTCACGTATTCCATCAATCGTCTCCATCCTGTTCTGGATATCCGATAGGCAGGCGCTCCGCCGTCGCAATGGGGCAGAGTGGATGTGCCATCATAATCAGACTAGCGGAGCAAAGCTCCACCGATTAGCTCAATAATTCGCGATAGGCTTTGAAGCAGCACTAAACAAAGATGGCGCAGTTTGTGGGGATTGCCATACTGGGGCATTCAAACGCAGGCACTGGTTGTGTAACGATGGCGGTTCGAGCAGCCGGAGAGCTTCCATGCGTTTCATTCGATTCTTCCGGGACCGCCGCCCGCTTGCGGCCGCGATCATCGGCCTGGTCCTTGGGCCAGCCATGGTCATGGCCTATCTCGGCAAGGGGCGTCTGGCCGTTGCCTATCTCCTACTCTCCAATCTGGCGGTGTTTTTCGCAGTCTTCGCGCTGCCGCAATTGACCCTGATGGCGGCTGCGGCGGTTGCGGCGGCGTGCTTCCATCTGCTCGGCTGCATCCACGGCTATTTGCTGGCGCGAAGAGGAACGGTCGATTGGCAATATCGCTGGTTCTCCCGCTGGTACAATATCTTCCTGTTTTTCTGGCTGTTGCCGATCGTCGTCGCGCTCCTCATCCGCTCCTTCGTCGCCCAGCCTTTTACAATCCCTTCCGGTTCGATGATGCCGACGTTGACACCGGGTGATTATGCCTTCGTGACAAAATTCAACTACGGTTATGGGCGCTATTCCTTTCCGTACCGGGTCGACTGGATTCCGCTGAAAATGTTCGGCGCGAAGCCCGAGCGAGGCGACGTCGTCCTTTTTGCCTATCCTCCGGCGCCGGAGGTCGACTACGTGAAGCGCGTCATCGGATTGCCCGGGGATCACGTCCAGATGAAGGGTGGAATCCTTTTCATCAACGGACAGGCCGTGCCGCGCGATGCCGAGGGCACGATCACATCGACTTACAGCATGGAGCCGGGTGTGCTTCCCGTCTTCGGCGAGGTTCTGGACAACGGTATCCGCTATCGGACGCTCGATCTCTCGCCGAATTCCCGAGCAGACAATACCGGCGAATACAGCGTGCCCGAGGGACATTATTTCGTCATGGGCGACAATCGCGATAATTCCAACGATAGCCGCTTCGATGTCGGCTTCGTGCCGGAGGCGAATATTTATGGCAAGTTCTGGCTGTTGTTTCACCGCGTCGGGACGAAGACCGGCTGGTCGCTTGTGCGCTAGGCGTGGCGGCTACGCTCGGTGGGACGGGGCTATCCCAATTGTTTTCTTGAATAGCTCGCTTGGGAAGTGCGATCGCCCGTTGACCAAACTTGGCAACCCTTATATGAGTGAGACAGGTCTGTATCATTAAGGGCTTTGCCATGCCGCTACGTGCCGATGCCACCGAGAAGCGCCAACATATTATCAAGACCGCCTATCGCCTGTTCAAGCGCGACGGTTTCCACGCCACGGGGATAGACAAGATCATTGCCGAGGCTGCAGTCGCCAAGATGACTATGTATCGGCACTTCCCAAACAAGGATGGGCTGATTGTCGAGGTTCTGGATTGGCGAGCGGAGCGCTTCAATCGCCAACTCGACCAGCTGACCGGAACATCGATGACGCCATACGAGAAGATCGTGGCGATTCTGGACTGGCACGAACGCTGGTTTGAGAGACTGGATTTCCACGGCTGTCTCTTCCAGCACGCGATTGCCGAGTTCGGAGAGCCTGCTCATGCCGCGTTCGAGGCGGTTGCACGGCAAAAACGCGGCCTGCAACAACGGATGCGGGATATTCTGGCGCAGGATTTGCCCATTGATCGGGCCGAACACGTCGCCACAACCCTGTTCATGTTGATCGAGGGCGCAACGCTGCTCGCCCATATGGGACAAGGCAAAGCAGCAATTGCCAGCGCCCGAAGGGCAGCGGCCGATGTTATGGCATCGGCGGGACCGCCTCAATGAGCGCGGCTGTCATCGGTCTCGCGCTGTCCGCCGCAATCCTGCACGCTACATGGAATGCCTTCTTGCGAAGCGGCGGTGACCGGCTCTGGACCGTGACGGTCATGAGCTTCGCCAGCACGATCGTCGCGCTTCCCTTTGTGTTGATCTATCCCTTACCGGCGTCGGGGGCTTGGCTCTATATCGTTCTCTCGGCTGCCCTTCAGGTGGGATACAGCATCTTTCTCGTCGCGGCCTATCGTTACGGGGAGTTGGGGCAGGTCTATCCGATTGTGCGAGGAACGATCCCGCTGCTGGTGACGGTCGGCGGTTTCATCATCACTGGCGACGAAATCAATTCCTACCAGATTGCCGGCGTCGTCCTTGTTGCTTTAGGGATTATGAGTCTTGCTCTGGGGAAGGGGCGAGCCTCCACCTCATCCATTCTGTTCGCGTTGGTGACAGGGGCAATCATCGCCGCCTATGCGACAGTCGATTCCATCGGAGTGCGTCAAACCGGGCAAAGCGGGGCCTATACGGCTTGGGTGCTTGTGCTCTACGGGGCATTCCTGCTGGTCGCATTCCTCGTTCTGCGTCGGCGGCTCGTCGTCGACTTTCGAGCACCGGATACATGGAAGGCGCTTGGAGGCGGTCTGGTCGCGATGGTTGCCTATGGCGTCATTGTTGCGGCATTCGCCCTCGGGCCGGCCGGCCCGATCACGGCACTACGGGAAACAAGCGTCGTATTCGCTGTTCTAATCGGCTGGCTGTTTCTCGGTGAAGCCCTCGCTGTTCGACGTATCATCGCCTGCGTGATCGTTGCGTCAGGTGCAATCCTGCTCGGGCATTAAACACGACCTTGGCGTGAAACTCTCGATTGGCGCATCAGTTCGTGAAGAGCCTCGAAGTATTGTTCAATAAATAAGGCGATTCGTCCGCTGGGGAGGGTGGCAATCTCAAATGTTTCCTTGAACCCCAAGGGCGACAGGTGTTAGCTGCGCTGCAACATTTTTCCGGAATTCCGCATGAAACTGCCCCCGCGCGACACCTATGAGGCCCTTTACCGTGATTTTCACTGGGAGATTCCGGCGAAATTCAATATCGGGCGTGCGGTCTGCGACGATTGGGCCGAGCGGGAGCCGGAGCGGATCTGCCTCGAACATTTCAGCCCGGATGGCCATCATCTCAGTCTGAGCTATGGCGAATTGCGAGATCGGTCTGCCGCCTTCGCCAATGCTTTGAGGGCGCTCGGTGTTGAGCGGGGCGATCGGGTGGCGCTGCTCCTGCCGCAAAGTTTCGAAACGGTTGTCGCGCATGTCGCGATCTACAAGATGGGCGCGATTGCCCTGCCGTTGGCGCTGCTCTTCGGTGCGGAAGCGCTGGAATATCGGCTGAAGGTCTCGGGCGCCTCGGCCATCGTCACCAACCGGTTCGGCCTCGAGCGGCTGCGGCCGATCCGCGGTCACCTGCCGGAACTGACCCATGTGATCAGCATCGATGGCGGCGAGGACGGGGTGGCCGGCTTTGCCGATCTCGTCGTTGCGCATCCGCCGCTCTTCAAGGTCGCCGATACCGGCCCGGACGATCCGGCGCTGATGATTTTCACCTCCGGCACGACGGGGCCGCCGAAGGGTGCGCTGCATGGCCACCGTGTTCTGCCGGGGCATATTCCCGGCATGCAGTTTGCCCACGAGGGTTTTCCGCGGCCAAGCGACAAGCTCTGGACGCCGTCGGATTGGGCCTGGGCGGGCGGTCTTCTGAACGCGCTGCTGCCAAGCTTGATGCTCGGCGTGCCCGTCGTTTCCTCGCCGGCGCAGAAATTCGATGCTCACACGGCCTTCCGCATCATGGCCGAGATGGGCGTGCGAAATGCCTTTATCCCGCCGACGGCGCTGCGGCTGTTGAAATCGGTCGACAATCCGCGAGCGCTTTATAACCTCAAGCTGCGCACCGTCGGTTCGGCCGGCGAGGCGCTCGGGCGCGAGACCTATGAATGGGCGCGATCCGCCCTCGGCGTGACCGTCAACGAGTTCTTCGGCCAGACCGAGTGCAATTTCGTTCTGTCCTCCAGCGCCGCTTTCGGCGTCAGCCGTGGCGGGGCGACTGGCAAGCCGGTGCCCGGCCATCGCGTGGCGATCGTTGATGCCGAGGGCAGGGAGGTGCCGGTGGGCGAGAGCGGGCAGATCGCCATAAAGCGGCCCGATCCGGTGATGTTCCTCGGCTATTGGCAGGACGAAAAGGCGACGGCGGCGAAATTTGCCGGCGACTGGATGCTGACCGGCGATCTCGGCCGGCAGGATGCGGAGGGCTATATCTCCTTCATCGGCCGCGACGACGACGTCATCACTTCGTCGGGCTATCGCATTGGCCCCAGCGAGATCGAGGATTGCCTCGGCGGTCATCCGGCCGTGCAACTGGCGGCGGCAGTCGGCAAACCGGATGCCGTGCGTACCGAGATCGTCAAGGCCTATGTGGTGCTGGCACCCGGCCACGCGCCGAGCGAGGCGCTGGCCGTTGAAATTCGCGACTGGGTGAAGACCCGGCTCTCCATGCATGAATATCCGCGCGAGATCGAATTCGTCGACGAACTGCCGCTGACGACCTCCGGCAAGGTGATCCGCCGCTTGCTGCGCGACCGGGCCGCCGCCGAGACCGTTGATACGAAAGACTAGCGCTTTGTCAGCGACAAGATCTTCTGGCGCAGCAGCTTCGCCATGTTGCGGGTGCTGCGATACATGTGCAACTGCGCCGCCACTTGCCGCACGTCGCGGTCGCCGTTCTGGGTCAGGCCGATGATTAGCGTGCCCATGTCCTCGCGCTCCTGCCAGAAGCGGCTCATGACGGGATGGTCTGGTGCAGCGCAGGAATCGGAGCGGACGATGTTGGCGTCGTCGAGATGCCATTCCGTCAATTCGCCCAGCAACAGCTTGCCCGGGGAATAGCGAGCATAGTCCTCGTTATAGGCGGTCTTCCAGGTATAGGCTTCGCCGCCCATCATCAGTACGATCATCGAGGCGATCGCCCGGCCGTTGAGGTCGATGGTGTGAATACGCACGGCGTCGACGGCGGCAAGATTGGAAACGGCTTCACGGGCAAAGGCCGCGTGGTGACGGTCGGTCACCAGCGCACTGCGCTTCTTGCCCTTCCAGCCGCTCGCCTCCAGCGCCAGGAATTCCTCCATGCGCTGATGGATCTCGCGCGGCTGGCGGGCGACGGAGTAGACAACCTCGCCGTGGCTTTCCAGCAGGCGCCATTGCCGGCGCATCTCGCGCAGATGCGCGTTCGAGATCGTCCGCTTGAGATAGGCGAGCGCATCGTCGCTGCTGTGGAGCATCGGTCGCCGATAGGGGTTGGCGACGGTCAGCGGCAGGTTGCGGCCGATGGCGACGGCCTTTGCCATCTGCGCGAAACGGCCGTTCAGGCGGATATCGGGCAGCACCAGCATCGTCGGCAGTTGCAGCTCACGCTGGATCAGCGCCTCGAAGAGATTATCGAGCGTTTCGCCAGCCTCCTCGGCATCCACCAGCGGCGTACCGAGCGGACCGAAGGAGTTCGACCAGACGCGAATGATCGACGGGCCGATGGCGAAACCCGGCTTGTCGACGGTAAAGGGCATTAGCAGGCGCATCCGGCTGCGGGCGCCGCTCTGGTCGCGCATCAGCGCAAGGCGGATGTGTCGGTCCTCGAGGCGCGGCATGGCCGGCGCCAGGAAGCGGCCCGAGAAGAAGACGTTCGGCTCCATCGCGCGGTTGGAAAGGAAATCCAGCTCGTCCTGCAGCTCATAGCCGAGCTTGCCGGGATAGAGGCAGAGTTCGCGGCCGGTTCGGCCGACCTCGACGCGGGCCTCGGCTTTGGGCGGCTCGAAATGCAGCGCCGCGAGCGTATGCGTGAGCGCATTCACTTGGCTGTCGGTGCTTTGGGTGAAGGGAGCGCGCGCCATGGTCAGAGTGCCCCGCTGGTTGCTAGTGTCATCGGTCTGCGGATGAGGGCGAAAAGCACGATGCCGAGCGCCCGGCGCACGGCAATGTGCAGCAGCACGGCCTCGACCGCCATGGCGCTCGCCGTGGCGATGGCCGCACCTTCGATCCCGAAATGCGGAATGAGCAGGAGGTTCAGGCCGATATTAGCGACGAGAGCGACAGCATAGAGATAGACACAGAGCATCTGCCGGTCCGCCATCATCAATAGTATCTCGGCCGGGCCCACCAATGCCCTCACAAGAACCCCGGCAAGCAGAATGGCGATCACCACCTGGCCCTGGGTGAAGGCGGCGCCGAACAGCGAGAGCAGGAATTGCCCGGCGGCCAGCACGACAAGGCCGACGGCCAGTGCCGGAAAGAAGGTCCAGCGCGTGGCCTCGGTCGCGTAGGTTGCGAGCTTGGTCCGGTCGTTCTCGGCGATGATGGCGGCAAAGCGCGGGCCGATGGCCGCCTTGACGGCGAAATAAACGAAATGCACCAGCGCCATGATCTTAGCGGCGGCGAAATAGACGGCGACTTGGCTAGGATCAAGGAAGATGCCGACCACGACGACATCGGAATTGGTCAGCAGATAGCCGACGCCCTCGACCAGGAAGACCGGGAAGGCGACGGCGAGCCAGGCGTTGAACTCGATGGTTTTCGGGCCGTTCGGATAGTGACGGCGCAGGCGGAAGGTGACCGCGAGATACTGGCAGAGGACGGTCACGAATGCGGCTGCAAGCGCTGCCATCATGGCGGTGACCGCATCATGCGCGGCGCCGGCGAGGATTGCGGCTAGCATAAAGAGCAGGATCAGCGTCGGGCGGATGAGGAAGGTCGGGCTCAGGGCCATGACCGGCCAATGATTGGCGCGCGCCGTGCCGTCCAGCACGTCGCCGAGCGCGATCATCGGCACGGCGATGAGGCCAAGGAAGATCGGCATCACATAATAGCTTTCCATCATGCCGCTGAAGGCATGAAGTGTCACCATGCCGACCAGCGCCAGTCCGCCGGCAACGGAGAGCACGAAGAGGCGCGCGGTGCGGTTCAGGCCGCGAATGGCGTCGTGATTGCCGCTGGCGTCATATTGCGGCAGGAAACGGATGATGGCGGTCGGGAAGCCGAGGCAGGCGAGATTGCCGAACAGGATCATCAACACCCAGACGAAGACGAAGATGCCGTACTCAAATCGGCCTATCATGCGGGCAAGCGCGATCTGCGAGACGAAGGCGAGGGCGGCACCGGCGATGCGGATGGTAAAGGCGATGAGCGCCATGCGTTGGGAGATGGATTTTTCGTCGGTGCCGGTAAGAAGAGGGGCGAGTTTGCGCAAATATGGCGACAGCACGATCCGCAGCCCGGACGGCAGCATTCTCTCAGCTGTTTGAAAGACCGTCATGATCGTTACGCAATACTTTAAATATGAGCTCAACCTCGCGATAGCTTTGGCAGAGGAGGGTTAAGAATCGGTTCTTATCGCGGGTAAAAATGACATGGGGAGCGGTGTGGTTGTTTACCAAATGCCATTTGGAGGGAGCAGCGATCGGCAGCCATCTCTATTGGTACCCGCGCAAGAATCGGGTGGTCCGTGGTGGGCGCAGCGCACAGAGTCCATGTATCACCAGTGGAGGATCCACATGCTCACGCTTTACGACTATCTGCCGTCACAGAACGGCTGGAAGGCCAGGGTCCTGTTTGGGCTGCTGAACATTCCATACCAGAGCCGCTTGGTGTCGATTTTCGAGGGTGAGGGTCGGACGGATGCCTTTCTCGATCTTAACCCGGCAGGCGGTATTCCCGTTCTTGAACTAGAGGATGGGCGGGCGATCGCTGAATCAAACGCCATCCTTGCTTATCTCGCCGAAGGCACGCCATTTTTCCCGGCGGAGCGCTATCAACGCGCCAAGGTCATGCAGTGGCTGTTCTTCGAGCAATATCATGTCGAGCCGGTCATCGGTACGCTGCGCTTCTGGACGTTGACGGGACGGCTCGAGCTAAATCAGGCCATGGTCGCCGCCAAACGCGCAGCCGGAGCTCGTGCTCTCGCCGCGCTGGAGCGTGGCCTTGCAGATACGCCGTTTCTTGTCGGCAATGAGTTTACGATCGCGGATATTGCGGTCTACGCCTATGGCCACCGAGCGGAGGATTGCGGCTTCGCTCTCACCGATTATCCAGCACTTGCCGCCTGGTTTGATCGCGTGCGGGGGATCATCGGTTCCGGCTATCCGATCTACCCATATAGCGACGATCCGTATTCCGCTGTCTGAGTTCGCTGGGTTTGCTTGCGAACCGGCGCCACGTCGAAGCCGCTAGATTGGGTCATTCTCTGATCGTTGCATAGGCAAAATGCCGCCCGGAGGCGGCATTTTATCGATCGATAGATGGCAATGTCGCTGCAGTTGGTGCTGCGGACATCATCGCGTCATTGTGCGGTTTTCTGGGGCGCAACCTTGTCCGATACGAGCTGGCCGCCCTTGGCCCAGTGTTCGCGAGAAATCTCGCTGATCAACACATCCACACTGTCTGTCGGGCAAGCGAGCGTTTCAGCGGTAATCTGAGTGACCTTGCGGACGAAATCACGCTTTTGCTCGAGCGTTCGGCCGGGATGCATTTCGAGGTGAATTGTTGGCATTGGAGAGCTCCTGTTTCACTGCCTTCTCGCATTGAGATGGCTGAGGCAAGGGAACTATGACCGCTGGCTTGCCTGCGATAAACGTGCTCTATGTTCATTCATTTAGAACCTCTGGGTTTATAATATGGATAAATTATCCGGTATGGCCATGTTCGTGCGGGTGGTCGAGCACGGCAGCTTTAGCGCCGCGGCCGACGCTGCCGGAGTGTCGCCGACCATGGCGGGCAAGCAAATCCGGGCAATAGAGGCACATTTGGGAGCTCGCCTGCTGCACCGAACCACCCGGCGTCAGCAGCTCACCGAAATCGGCCGGCTGTATTACGAGCGCTGCAAGCAAGTGTTGGCCGATGTGCAACTGGCTGATGCAAGCGCAAGCGAATTGCAAGCCGAGCCCCGTGGTCTCCTGCGCATCGTCTCCCCTGTCACTTTCGGAAGTCATCGCCTGATGCCGGCACTGTCCGACTATCTCGCCATGTACCCAGCCGTGAGCGTCGACGTCATGCTGGACAACGGGGTGCCGGACCTGTCGCGGGAAGGCTGTGAACTTGCAATCAGGATAGGCAGTGTCACAGAGGTCGATTTGGTGGCGCGTCCTCTCCAGCCATATCGAAGAATAATGGCCGCCTCAGCGTCCTATCTGGAGCGGCGGGGCACGCCGGTACACCCGAGGGATCTCTCCGCGCATGACTGTCTCGGCCTCTCCTATTGGCGCCACCGGGATCAGTGGCACCTGTTCGGCCCGGATGGCGAATGGCGGTCCGATGTGAGCGGGCGATTGTCTGCCGACAATGGTGATGCACTGCGCGTAGCGGCCTTGAATGGCGCGGGTATTGTTCTTCAGCCGGAAGTCATGCTTGCTGATGATCTCGCTAGAGGCCGCCTTGTGCAGGTTCTGCCCGAATGGACGCCCGTCGCCTCGCCGATGTACCTGCTATATGCCGTGGATCGCCGGCCTACCGCGAAACTGCGCAGCATGATCGATTTTCTGCTGAAACGCTTTGGCGCATCTGCTGAATAGCGATCCCGCTGCATGTCGCTCGGGCGTTTCGGGCGAACAACGCTAGTCTGCATTGCGCACAAAAAAATGCCGCCCAAAAGGCGGCATTTTGATTGTTGCTAAGAGATTGCGAAGCCTCAAACCACTTCGTTGTTCTCGAATGCTCCGTGGCAATGCTTGTACTTCTTGCCGGAGCCGCAGGGGCAGGCCTCGTTGCGGCCGATGCGGCCCCAGGTCGTCGGGTTCTGCGGGTCGCGGTTTTCCGGAGAAACGACGGTCTCGTTGATCATAGCGAGCGGCGCGAATTCGTCTTGGCCGGTGGTGGCGTCGATATGGCTTCCGTGCATCGCGGGGGGCTGCGGCTCGGCCGGCTGCTGTACCAGCTCGACACGCGAAAGCTGCGCGGTGACGGCCTGGCGAAGATTGTTCAACAGGGCCTGGAAGAGCTCGAAGGCTTCGGCCTTGTATTCCTGCAGCGGATCGCGCTGGGCGTAGCCGCGGAAGCCGATGACGGAGCGCAGGTGATCGAGGTTGACGATGTGCTCGCGCCAGAGATTGTCCAGCGTCTGCAACACGATGGAGCGCTCGACATAGGTCATGATCTCGGGGCCGAAGCGCTCGGCCTTTTCGGCGGCGGCCTTTTCGGCAACTTCCGTCAGGCGGGCACGGATGTCGTCCTCGGCAATGCCCTCTTCCTTGACCCAATCGTGAATGGGCAGGTCCAGGTCGAAGAAGTTGGCGACGGCGGTCTTCAGGCCGTCGGCATCCCACTGCTCGGCATAGGCGCGTTCGGGAATGTGCTTGGAAACCAGATCCTCGATGACGTCGTGACGCATGTCGCCGACGGTCTCGGTGAGATCGGTCGCATCCATCAGCTCGACGCGCTGCTCGAAGATGACCTTGCGCTGGTCGTTCAGCACGTCGTCATACTTCAGAACGTTCTTGCGGATGTCGAAGTTGCGAGCTTCGACCTTTTTCTGGGCGCGTTCCAGGGCCTTGTTGATCCAGGGATGGACGATGGCTTCGCCTTCTTTGAGGCCCAGCTTCTGCAGCATTCCGTCCATGCGGTCAGAGCCGAAGATACGCATCAGGTCGTCCTGGAGCGACAGGTAGAATTTCGAGCGGCCGGGGTCGCCCTGACGGCCGGAACGACCGCGCAGCTGGTTGTCGATGCGGCGGCTTTCATGGCGTTCGCTGGCGATGACGTAGAGACCGCCGGCAGCGATCGACCGCTGCTTGAGCACTTGAATTTCCTCGGCGATCCTGGCGATCGCCGCGTCGCGCTCGGGGCCAGGCTCCACCTGATGCAGGTCGCGTTCGACGCGCATTTCGAGGTTGCCGCCGAGCTGGATGTCGGTGCCGCGGCCGGCCATGTTGGTGGCGATCGTCACGGCGCCGGGAACACCGGCCTGGGCGACGATATAGGCTTCCTGCTCATGGTAGCGGGCGTTCAGGACCTGGAAGTTGGTGAAGCCCTGCTTGCGCATCAGCTCAGCGAGAAGTTCCGACTTTTCGATCGAGGTGGTGCCGACGAGCACCGGCTGGTCGCGCTTATGCGCCTCCAGGATCTCGGCGATGATCGCCTTGAACTTCTCTTCATGCGTACGATAGACCTCGTCGTCCTCGTCGATACGCTGGATCGGCAGGTTGGTCGGCACTTCGATGACGTCGAGGCCGTAGATGTTGCCGAATTCTTCGGCTTCCGTCGATGCCGTGCCGGTCATGCCGGCAAGCTTGTCGTACATGCGGAAGTAGTTTTGGAAGGTGATCTGCGCCAGCGTCTGGTTTTCCGGCTGGATCTGCACCCGTTCCTTGGCTTCCAGCGCCTGGTGCTGGCCGTCCGAATAGCGGCGGCCCGGCATCATGCGGCCGGTGAATTCGTCGATGATGACGACTTCGTCGTTGCGGACGATATAGTCCTTGTCGCGCTGGAACAGCTTGTGGGCCTTGAGCGCGTTGTTGATGTGGTGGACGATCGCGACGTTTTCGACGTCGTAGAGCGATTCACCCTTCAAGAGGCCTGCCTCGCGCAGCATGGTTTCCAGTTTCTCGGTGCCGTCTTCGGAGAAGTTGGCCGAGCGCTGCTTTTCGTCGATCTCGTAGTCGTCCTTCGTCAGGCCCGGAATGAACGCGTCGATGGTGATGTAGAGATCGGAGCGGTCGTCGAGCGGGCCGGAGATGATCAGCGGCGTGCGCGCTTCGTCGACCAGGATCGAGTCCACTTCGTCTACGATCGCGAAATTGTGACCGCGCTGCACCATCTGGCCGCGATCGTACTTCATGTTGTCGCGCAGGTAGTCGAAGCCGAGCTCGTTGTTCGTGGCGTAGGTGATGTCGCAGGCATAGGCGTCGCGACGCTCGTCATCCGACAGGCCGTGGACGATGACGCCGGTACGCATGCCAAGGAAGCCATAGAGGCGGCCCATGGTGGCGCTGTCGCGCTGCGCCAGGTAATCGTTGACCGTGACGACATGAACGCCCTTGCCGGCAAGCGCGTTCAGATAGACCGGCAGGGTTCCGACCAGCGTCTTGCCTTCACCGGTCTTCATCTCGGCAATGGCGTTGGAATGCAGGATCATGCCGCCTATGAGCTGTACGTCAAAAGGTCGCATGCCGAGGACGCGCCGCGAGGCTTCGCGCGCCACGGCGAAGGCCGGAACGAGAATATCGTCGAGCGTCTTGCCATCGGCAAGCTGCTGGCGAAACTCAACCGTCTTGGCGGCGAGGGCTTCATCAGACAGCGCACGCATCTGCTCTTCGAGCGCGTTGATCGCAACGACATTTGGCTGGTACGACTTGACCCGGCGGTCGTTGGACGAGCCAAACAACTTGCGGGCAATTCCACCTAGGCTGACCATCTGAATGGTCCTTTCTGAGATTTCATCCTGTCGTTTTCTGCTTCATCCATCTCCGAAAAAAACGGGAGTTCAGCACAAAACGCCCGGAAACTGTTCTGGACGCGAGGTTGCGTGACAGATAAGAGGGGGGTCGATTGATGTCAACGGGAATTGGCCGATACAGAAAGGCCACATTCTCCTGCTGAAGGCTTTTTTCCTGCCGGATTCACAGCTTCGAGCCGGTCGAGACCACCGAAAGGTTATTTTATGTTGAACTACAATAAACTTGCCGCGGTTGCTTTCGCAACATTCGTTACGTTGCATGCGCCGGTTTTTGCCGATGATGCGAAGGATCCGGTTGTCGCCAAGGTCGGCGATGTCGAAATCCATCAGTCCGAACTCGATCTCGCGATCGCCAACCTCGACCCGCAGCTCGGCCAGCTTCCTGACGACCAGAAAAAGGTCGCCGCCCTTTCGGCTTCGATCGACGTGAAGCTGCTCGCCAAGGACGCCGCTGCCGAAAAGCTCGACCAGACGCCGGACTTCCAGTCGCATATGGCCTATCTGCGCGACCGCGAACTGCACAATGCCTATTTCAAGGCCCATGTCGCCGACGGCATCACCGACGATGAAGTCAAGGCTCGCTACGACAAGGAAGTCGCAGCCCTGCCGAAGCAGGAAGAAGTCCATGCCCGCCATATCCTGGTGAAGACCGAGGACGAAGCCAAGGCAATCATCAAGGAACTCGACGCCGGCAAGGATTTCGCCACGCTCGCCAAGGAAAAGTCCACCGACCCGAACAAGGCCGACGGCGGCGATCTCGGCTATTTCGCCCATGGCCGAATGGTCAAGGAATTCGAAGACGCAGCCTTCGCACTGCCGGTCGGCACCTACACCAAGACCCCGGTCAAGAGCGATTTTGGCTGGCACGTCATCAAGGTCGAAGACAAGCGCGTTGCTCCGCCACCGCCGTTCGACCAGGTGAAGGATCAGGTTCGTCAGCTCGTCATGCGCGACAAGTATCTTGAACTCCTGAACAAGGCCAAACAGAACACCAAGGTCGCGATCAGCGATCCGGCGCTCAGCAAGGCCTATGAAGATGCGCAGAAGCAGCAGGATGCAGCACCGGCGGACGACGCCATTGCGCCTGACGCCCAGCCGCAGCAGTAAGCAGTCGCAGTCACAACCATCTGGGCCCGGTTTTTCCGGGCCCTTCATTATCAGGTGGCCTCATGTCCGGTTCCGTCTCTCCGCTTGCTCCCAAATCCTTCGTTGCCATGCCGGCTTTGCGCGGCGTCCGCATGATCACGGCGTCCGCCGGGATCAAGTACAAGAACCGGACCGATGTCCTGCTCATGGTGTTCGATAAGCCGGCCGCCGTCGCGGGTGTCTTCACCCGCTCGAAGTGCCCCTCGGCTCCGGTCGATTTCTGCCGGTCGAACCTTTCGCATGGCATCGCCCGCGCCGTCGTCGTCAATTCCGGCAATGCCAATGCCTTTACCGGCCTCAAGGGTCGCCAGGCGACTGAGCTGACCGCCAAGTCGGCTGCCGCCGCCGTCGGCTGCGGTGAGAACGAAGTTTACCTCGCCTCGACCGGCGTCATCGGCGAGCCGCTCGACGCGACCAAGTTTGCCGGCGTGCTCGACACCATGGCGAAGGATGCCACCGGCGACTTCTGGTTCGAAGCCGCCAAGGCGATCATGACCACGGACACCTATCCGAAGGTTGCCACCCGCAGCGCCGAGATCGGCGGCGTCAAGGTCACCATCAATGGCATCGCCAAGGGCGCCGGCATGATCGCGCCTGACATGGCGACGATGCTGTCCTTCGTCGTCACCGATGCCGATATTTCCGCTTCCGCCCTGCAGGCTCTGCTCTCCGACGGCGTCGGCCCGAGCTTCAATTCGATGACGATCGACAGCGACACGTCGACCTCGGATACGCTGATGCTGTTTGCCACCGGTGCCGCCGCTGCCGATGGTCAGGCGCATATCGAGCGCGCCGATGACCCGAAGCTTGCTGGCTTCCGCGCAGCGCTGAACGAGCTCCTCAAGGATCTCGCCATCCAGGTCGTCCGCGACGGTGAGGGCGCCACCAAGATGCTGGAGATCACGGTCACCGGCGCCGAGAGTGATGCTAGTGCCAAGCGTATCGCGCTATCGATCGCTAATTCGCCGCTGGTCAAGACCGCGGCCGCCGGCGAGGACGCCAATTGGGGCCGCGTCGTCATGGCTGTCGGCAAGGCTGGCGAAATGGCCGATCGCGACAAGCTTGCCATCTGGTTCGGCGATGTCCGCGTCGCCGTCAACGGCGAACGCGATGCTACCTATTCCGAGGAAGCCGCTTCCAACGTGATGAAGCAGCAGGATATTCCCGTGAAAGTCGACCTTGGTATAGGCAATGGCCGGGCAACGGTCTGGACCTGCGACCTCACCAAGGAATATGTTGCCATCAATGGCGACTACCGGAGCTGATATTGAACTGATGCATGCGCTGTCCACGATGAACAAACTGCCGTTGGTGCGCAGGCTCGAAGCTGTTGGCTTCCGGGCCTGGCCTGCTTCGTCCGTGCAGTATGACGGTAGCTGGCAGGTGCGGTTGACGGCGGGCCATCCGTCGAAGCGGCTGAATTGTGTCGTGCCGCTTGATCCCTCCGACCATCGTGATCTGGAGATCCGGCTGACGAAGGCGCAGCGCAAGTTCGAAGCCTATGGCCGGCTGATGGTGGTGCGCGAAACGCCGCTGGCCTCGCCGATGCTGATCGAGCTGTTGCAGAGCAAGGGTTGGATACGGTTCGACGAGACCATCGTCATGATCGCCGATCTCGTTGATCTCGAATTGCCGGATGCGCTGGACCATCTGCCGAGCCATGATGTCGGCCGCTATGTCGACGCCAGCCTGCTGGTCGATCGCGCCGATCCTGCGCTCAAGCCTGCCCTGGCGGAAGTGGTGAGCGGCATCAAGCCGCCATCGGGTCTTTTCGTCATCGAGAATGACGATGCCGGGCCGGTGGCGACGACGCTCTGCGTGCAGGACAACGATCTTGCCGGTATCCTGTCGGTTTCCGTTTCGGCCGAACATCGGCGCAAGGGATTGGGTGTCGAAATCCTGACGTCGGCGCTGCGCTGGGCGCGCATGCGCAGTGCCCGCACCGCCTGGCTTCAGGTCGGCGCAACCAACGATCCGGCGCTGGCGCTTTATGCCCGTTTCGGTTTCCGCGAGGCCTATCGTTATTGCTACTGGCGTTCCCCGGGGGAAGCATGAGCGAAGCCGGCCGCAAGATCATTCTCGTCGCCGCTTGTGCGTTGATCGACACCGATGGCCGCATTCTTCTGGCGCAACGGCCGGAAGGCAAATCGC
This sequence comes from Rhizobium rhizogenes NBRC 13257, assembly GCF_000696095.1. Lineage (GTDB taxonomy): Bacteria > Pseudomonadota > Alphaproteobacteria > Rhizobiales > Rhizobiaceae > Rhizobium > Rhizobium rhizogenes. The sequence continues at coordinate 496,717 of NZ_BAYX01000004.1, forward strand.
TGGCCGGCCTGTGGGAATTTCCCGGCGGCAAGGTCGAGTCCGGCGAAACGCCGGAGGAAACGCTGATCCGCGAGCTTGAGGAAGAGCTCGGCATCCAGACCAAGGTTGCTTGCCTCGCGCCGCTGACCTTCGCCAGCCATACCTACGAGACCTTCCACCTACTGATGCCGCTTTATATATGCCGGCGTTACGAGGGTATCCCGCATGGTCGCGAAGGCCAGGCGATCAAATGGGTACGGCCGCAGGCCCTGCGCGACTACCCGATGCCGCCGGCCGACGAGCCGTTGATCCCGTTTCTACAGGATCTGCTGTAGGTTCAAAGAAGTCCAAATTATCTCCGTCAAGATCGATGGCGAAAGCCGCACATGCGCGCTCGAGGTGTAATTGTGTCGCCGGCGGTATCGTCGTCGCAATCAATGCACCGATAACCGCTGTTGGCTAAAACATAGTTAATTTAAATTAATTGTTTAATATCAGTAAATTAGAGGTCAGAAAGCGTTGTCTCACGATTCGACATGGTTCGATTTCACCTGTGGATATTAAGGGATCGTTTATGACCTTCTGGCATTCAATGGTCGCAATCAAGCAGTTGGTGTTTGCGTTAAAGAAGGCTTGACATGATGGACGACGATTTCTGGAAAGCTGTTCAGGAAAAAGAACAGTCCTATTCCACGTCGCGTAGGACCGGCGCGTTGAATATCGCTTTGCTGTTTGGAACAGCGGCGGTCGCGCTGTCGCTTATTCTGACGCCAATGCTGTCCGACAAGTCCAAGTCCAACGTGCTTGCCAGCGCGCCCGATCTCGACACTATGACAACTGGCTCCATTCAGCGAACCGAAGACGGCAAGCGTTACACCATCCGCCGCAGCGTCCTGCAGCAGGAGCCCGGTTCAGTCTGCATCGTCCAAGGCTATGGTGCCGACGGCGGTTGCTGATTGCTATAGAGGTTAAGCCTATCGGGTGCATGAACGCGCCGGATTCGCTCGTTTTCAAAAGCTAGGAGCTTGAAGCGTATGCGTTCCGTTCGACGTTTTTTCAATGACAGGACCGGTGCCACGGTCGTCGAATATGGCCTGATCGCGGCCCTCATGTCGGTGGCGATCGTCAGCGGCCTTGGCGCTTTCGGCGGCAGCCTGACAAACGTGTTCAACCTCGTCTCCAACACGCTGAACGGCCCGGTAACGCCGGCGAACTGAAACGCTCAGCTCCAGTTCGATTCCCATCCATCTATTGTTTGAGCTTGTGCTCTTCGACTTTCAGGGCGTCGGCGAGCCGTGCCTTGGCCGAGCCCGGCCGCAACGGCTTCTGCTGACTTTCATGCGGCGTCCAGCCGGATGCATAGATAATTGTGAAGGTCGCCCTTATTCTCCCGTCGGGGTCGGAATAGCGCTCGGCATAGAGCTCTGCGGCGCGCAGGAAGAAGGCGCGCGTCAGCGGCTTGCGGCTGCGGTCGGCAAGCGGATTGGTCATGCCCATGGCGCGAAGGTCGCGCATCAGTGCAAAGAGATTGTCGTAGCGCACCGTATAGCTCTCGGCGTCGATCACTGGCAGGGTGAAGCCGGCGCGTTGCAGCAGGCCGCCGACATCGCGGACCTCCGCAAAGGGGATGACGCGCGGGCTGGCGCCACCGGTTAGCTCGATCTCGGTGGCGAGCAGCACGTCGCGCAGCTCCTGCAGCGTGCCCAGGCCGGGGATCGCGGCCAGGAACAGGCCGTCGGCCTTCAGCGCGCGCCGCACCTGGATGAAGACGCCGGGCGTGTCGTTGGTGACATGCAAGCTGAGCGGCGACAGCACCAGATTGACGGATTCGGCCGCCAGCGGCAGCTCCTCCAGCGGTGCCTTGATCAGCTCCTCGCCGGGGGCGGCAAAGCCGGCCTCGCCTTCGATGCGCCTGATATGGCCGATCTTGCCGGTCGCAAGCGCCTCGCGTGCCGCAATGCCGGTTGCGCCATGCAGCTCGATCGCCTCGTCGAAATGCCGCTCGATGACGGAGAGCCGCTCGGCCAATTCGCGGGCGGCGATCTCCAGCAGGAAGGCGGCTTTCGTGTCCCCCTGTTTCAACGCCCGGTGCCTTCGGGCGGCGAGCAGCGATTGGTCGAACACGATGTCCATGGCGGTTTCCTGCAATCTGATCTCATCGGCGCAGCCTCGCGGCCAGCCATGTTTTCCCTTCGCAAAGCCTGCGGGAAAAAGCTAGTGTCAATCATATAGGCATTATGGGGCGTATGGGCATCATCGGGGACGAAATCACGCTGTCGAGATTGCGCGCCGGCTTGGCAAAACCATGGCTGGCGCTCGCCGATCTCGTCTATCCGCCAGCCTGTCCAGGCTGCGGCGCCTCGACGGGCGCGCATCGCAGCCTCTGCCCGACCTTCTGGTCCGGCGTCCGTTTCATCGAGCGGCGCTATTGCGAGGTGCTGGGCAGCCCGTTCACCCATGATCTCGGCACGGGGATCCTGAGCGCCGAGGCGATCGCTGATCCGCCCGTCTTCGACCGGCTGCGCTCCGCGGCCATTCACGACGGCTTCGTCCGCGATCTCGTGCTTGGACTGAAATATCGCGACCGCACGGATCTGGCGCCGATGATGGCGGGCCAGCGACGGCGCGGTTGCCGCCTGCGATGCCATCATTCCGGTGCCGCTGCATCGGGCGCGGCTGTTCTCGCGCAAGTACAATCGGGCGGCTGAGCTTGCGCGGCATCTCGCCCACCTCTCCGGCAAACCGTTGCTGGCAGCGACGCTGCTGCGCATCAAGCGGACGAGCCAGCAGGTCGGTCTCGGCGCGAAGGCGCGACAGGATAATGTGCGCGGCGCTTTCGCCATTCCCGAGGGTCGCACCAGCGATATTTTTGGCCGCCGCGTCGTGCTGATCGACGACGTCTATACGACCGGCGCGACGGTGGCCGCGGCGACGCGGGTGCTGAAGAAAGCCGGTGCCTCGGATGTGACGGTTTTGACCTTTGCAAGGGCTGTCGACGTGCTTATATGACAGGTAACCTGCAATTTTCCGGAGTGGATCATGGCATCCGTTGTCATCTATACGCGTGAGTTCTGCGGCTACTGCGCCCGGGCGAAATCCCTGCTCGAAGCCAAGGGCGTCGACTATGTCGAACATAACGCCACCTATTCGCCCGAGTTGCGCCAGGAGATGATCGAGAAGGCCAAAGGCCACTCGACTTTCCCGCAGATTTTCATCAATGGCGAGCATGTCGGCGGATGCGACGATATCCATGCGCTCGATCGGGCCGGCAAGCTTGATCCGCTGCTGGCCGCCTGAGCTGGATCACCCTCGGAGACAATGATGACCTTCAAAGCCGCCGCCATTCAGATGTGTTCCGGTGTCGATCCGGTGAAGAATGCCGCCGACATGGCACGGCTGGTTCGCGAGGCGGCGGCGCAGGGTGCCGTCTATGTGCAGACACCGGAAATGACCGGCGCCGTGCAGAAGGACCGGCTGGGCCTGCGCGCCGTGCTGCGTGACGAGGCCAATGACATCATCGTCAACACGGCGTCGGACCTTGCCAAGGAACTCGGCATCCATGTGCATGTCGGCTCGACGGCGATCCCGCTTGATGATGGCAAGATCGCCAATCGCGGCTTCCTCTTCGGGCCGGATGGCAAGCTCATCAGCCGCTATGACAAGATCCACATGTTCGACGTCGATCTCGACAATGGCGAGAGCTGGCGCGAGAGCGCGGTCTATCGTCCCGGCTCCGAGGCGCGCATCGTGTCGCTGCCTTTTGCCGAGCTTGGCTTCTCCATCTGCTACGACGTGCGCTTTCCGCAGCTCTTCCGCGCCCAGGCTGTTGCAGGTGCGCAGGTGATGACGGTGCCGGCCGCTTTTACCCGGCAGACCGGCGAGGCGCATTGGGAAATTCTGCTCCGAGCGCGGGCGATCGAGAACGGCATGTTCGTTATCGCCGCCACCCAGGCAGGTAAGCATGAGGATGGACGCGAGACCTTCGGCCATTCGATGATTATCGATCCCTGGGGCAAGGTGCTGGCGGCGGCCGGCGGCACGGGCGAGGCGGTCCTCGTCGCCGAGATCGACGTTGCGGCGGTCAAATCCGCCCATGACAAGATCCCCAATCTTAAGAATGCGCGTGAATTCTCGCTGGAGAAGATCGCGACGCCGACGGCTGGAGGCGTCGCTGCTTGATCCGTTATTCGCTGAGATGTGACAAGGCGCATGAGTTCGAGGGCTGGTTTTCGGAAAGCGCCGATTTCGACCGCCAGGTCGCAAGCGGTTTCCTGACCTGCCCCGTCTGCAATTCGGGTGCGATCTCCAAACTCCTGATGGCGCCGTCGGTTTCCACTGCGCGCAAGAAGGACGAGTTGCAGACGCTTGCCATGGACGCTGTCCGCAAGGAGGCGATGATCAAGCTCAAGGAGGCGGTCGACAGCATCAAGGCGAATGCCGAGGATGTCGGCGCGAAATTCCCGGAAGAGGCCCGCAAGATCCACTATGGCGAGGCCGACGCCCGCGGGATCATCGGCAAGGCGACGCCGGACGAGGCGCAGGCGCTGGTCGAGGAAGGCATCGAGATCGCGGCGATCCCAGTTTTGCCGGACGATATCAACTGATGCCACATGGCGGCAGATATCTTGCTATGTACAATTTTTGGCTGCATGTGGCACCATATGAAAGCCCAGAGGTTGAAGGGTTTCGCCTGCGAGAAGAGGCCAATTTCGAGGCTGCTGCTCGTGCCCATGGCTTCGTCGGCCGCTCCGGTTATGACGGCGTGCCAGGTCCGGCATGCTGGGGCCGCCAAGTCTTTCCACGCTTCATCGAGGGCAGCGGCTTTGTGTCGGCACCGTCCTCGCTATCGCTCTGGGCCGATATCGAATCCCTGATGGCTTTTTCCTATAGCGGCGTCCATGCCGATGCCCTGAAGCATGCGCGGCATTGGAACGTGAAGCAAAGCTGGCCGGCACTGGTCCTATGGTGGGTTAGCGCTGGTGTTGTCCCCGAATGGAAAGAGGGAACCGAGCGGCTGGAACGGCTTTACGATGAAGGGCCGAGCGCTGCGGCTTTCACCTTCAAGCAACCCTATGATGCCGATGGAAACCTTGCGACGATCGACCGAGAGAAGGTCAAAGAGATCGCGGTGTTGAATGCCATAGGCCAGCGCGATCTATTGACGCATGTGCTGACGCTGAAAGCTTGATCCAACAGCAAGATGGCTTTCAGCCCGCCCGCTTCGCCAGCAACATGTAGTTCACATCCATATCCTTCGATAGGTTCCACCGGTCCTGTAGCGGCGAATAGAAGACGCCGGTGCGGGCGATGATCTCGAGACCGTCGGCGGCGAGCGGCTTTTCGATCTCTTCCGGACGGACGAGCTTTTCATATTGATGCGTGCCGCGCGGCAGCCAGCGCAGGACGTTTTCGGCGGCGAAGATGGCGAGTGCCGCTGCCTTCATCGTGCGGTTGATGGTGGCGACGTACATCAGGCCGCCTGGGCGCACCATCTTGGCGCAGGTCGTCAGGAAAAACTCGACGTCGGCAACATGCTCGACCACTTCCATGTTGAGCACGATATCGAAAGTCTCGCCGGCCTCGGCCAGTTGCTCGGCGGTGACGGCGCGATAATCGACGGGAACGCCGGAGGCTTTGGCATGGGTCGAGGCGATGCCGATGTTCTTTTCGGAAGGGTCGGCACCGACGACCGAGGCGCCCATGCGGGCGACCGGCTCCGACAGCAATCCGCCGCCGCAGCCGATATCGAGCACGCGCAGGCCTTCCAGCGGCCGGGCGCTCTTCGGATCGCGGTCGAAATTCTCGCAGGCATGGTCGCGAATATAGGCAAGCCGCACCGGATTGAATTTGTGCAGCGGCTTGAACTTGCCGGTCGGGCTCCACCATTCCGCCGCCATGGCGGAAAAGCGATCCACTTCGCTCTGGTCGATCGTGCTTTTCGCCGCTTCGCTCATGGTTCCGTTCCTTGGTCTGGGTGGCACTTCGGTAGATGTGAAGTCGGACGATCGCAAGCCGATGTCAAGGGCTGGGCGACTTTGAAGCCGCCACGACCGGCCGCGTTCTTGTCGCAGCTTTCGTCAACACCTAAAATCGTCAGAAGGAAGGGGCGATCCTCGGCAGGCTCTGGTCGAGTATCAAAGTGGAGTATCAAAGAGAACTATTACGCCGCGCCATGCTATTGCACCCGCCTGCCAAACTCGCTAAGAGACGCCCCCATTGAGATTAGGCTTTTCCGGCCATTGCACCGGAAGGGCTATTTTGCATGCCGGGCTCATCGCGTTTCGGCCGCCCGGCGCTGATACTGGTAGAGGCACATGGCACGCATCGTGATGAAATTCGGCGGAACGTCCGTCGCGGATCTGGACCGTATCAGGAATGTTGCACGCCATGTGAAACGTGAAGTCGACGCGGGCCATGAGGTCGCGGTCGTCGTTTCCGCTATGTCCGGCAAGACCAATGAGCTGGTCGGCTGGGTGCAGAACATGCCCAAGGTCGCTGGCGCCAATCATTCCATCTACGATGCGCGGGAATATGACGCCATCGTCGCTTCCGGCGAGCAGGTGACCTCCGGTCTCCTGGCGATCGCGCTGCAGGCGATGGGCATCAATGCCCGCTCCTGGCAGGGCTGGCAGATCCCGATCCGCACCGACAATGCCCATGGCGCGGCCCGTATTCTTGAAATCGAGGGCGAGGATATCATTCGCCGCATGCAGGAAGGCCAGGTGGCTGTCGTCGCCGGCTTCCAGGGCCTTGGCCCGGACAATCGTCTTTCGACGCTCGGTCGCGGCGGCTCCGATACCTCTGCCGTGGCGATCGCCGCAGCGGTGAAGGCTGATCGCTGCGATATCTATACCGATGTTGACGGTGTCTACACGACCGATCCGCGCATCGAACCGAAGGCACGTCGTCTGAAGAAGATCGCCTTCGAAGAAATGCTCGAAATGGCCTCGCTCGGCGCCAAGGTGCTGCAGGTGCGCTCGGTCGAGTTGGCAATGGTCTTTAAGGTCCGCACTTTCGTGCGCTCTTCATTTGAAGATCCCGATGCTCCGGGCATGGGCGATCTGTTGAACCCGCCCGGAACGCTGATTTGTGACGAGGAAGAAATCGTGGAACAGGAAGTAGTCACCGGCATTGCCTATGCCAAGGATGAAGCCCAGATCTCGCTGCGCCGTCTTGCCGACCGGCCGGGCGTCTCCGCCGCGATCTTCGGGCCTTTGGCCGAAAGCCATATCAACGTCGACATGATCGTCCAGAACATTTCCGAAGACGGTTCCAAGACCGACATGACCTTCACGGTTCCTTCGGGCGATGTTGAAAAGGCGCTGCGCGTTCTCGGCGAGAACAAGGACAAGATCGGCTACGACGTCGTCCAAAACGAATCAGGCCTCGTCAAGGTTTCGGTCATCGGCATCGGCATGCGCTCGCATGCCGGCGTTGCTGCGACCGCTTTCCAGGCACTTGCCGAAAAAGGCATCAACATCAAGGCTATTACGACGTCGGAAATCAAGATTTCCATCCTGATCGACGGTCCTTATGCGGAACTCGCAGTCAGGACTTTGCATTCCTGCTACGGTCTGGATAAGAGTTGATAAAGGATTGCTGACAACGGACCGTGACGGAGGTGAGTTTCGGCCGGCCCTGACGTGGGCAAGACTGGCGGCAATATCTTGATTTCGGGAGCTAGAGACGCAATGAGAGACCTATCCGGCGGTCCACGCGTTCTGCTCAAGCGGCTGCGCGAATTGATGGCGGAGCCGCTGGAGCCGCAGGAGCGTCTTGACCGGATCGTCCGCCAGATCGCCAGCAACATGGTCGCGGAGGTCTGCTCGGTCTACGTGCTGCGCGCCGACGGCGTGCTCGAACTCTACGCCACCGAAGGCCTGAACAAGGAAGCCGTCCACCTTTCGCAATTGAAGATGGGCCAAGGCCTGGTCGGCACGATCGCCGCTTCCGCCCAGCCGCTCAATCTCTCGGACGCGCAATCGCATCCCGCCTTCCGCTACCTGCCGGAAACCGGCGAAGAGGTCTACCACTCCTTCCTCGGCGTGCCGATCCTACGCACCGGCCGCTCGCTCGGCGTTCTCGTCGTGCAGAACAAGGCGAGCCGCAACTATCGCGAAGAAGAGCTGGAAGCGCTCGAGACGACGGCGATGGTGCTGGCCGAGATGATCGCCACCGGTGAGCTGAAGAAGATCACCAAGCCGGGCCTCGAGCTCGACCTTACCCGCTCGGTCACCATCGACGGTGACAGCTACAATGAAGGCGTCGGCCTTGGCTATGTCGTGCTGCACGAGCCGCGCATCGTCGTCACCAATCTCCTGAACGAGGATACCGACAAGGAAATCGGCCGGCTGGCGGAGGCGCTCGGTTCGCTGCGCATCTCCATCGACGACATGCTGTCGCGCCGCGACGTCTCCATGGAGGGTGAGCATCGTGAGGTTCTGGAAACCTACCGCATGTTCGCCCATGACCAGGGCTGGGTGCGCAAGCTCGAAGAGGCGATCCGCAACGGCCTGACCGCGGAAGCCGCGGTCGAGAAGGTGCAGAGCGACACCAAGGCGCGGATGATGCGCCTGACCGATCCGTATCTGCGTGAGCGCATGCATGATTTTGAGGATCTGGCCAACCGCTTGCTCCGCCAGCTCACCGGCTATTCCGGCCGCACGGCCGCCGACGGCTTCCCGAACGATGCAGTGATCTTTGCGCGCGCCATGGGCGCTGCCGAGCTGCTTGATTATCCCCGCGCCAATATTCGCGGCTTGGTGCTGGAAGAGGGTGCGGTTACCAGCCACGTCGTCATCGTCGCCCGCGCCATGGGCATCCCGGTCGTCGGCCAGGCAGCGGGCGTTGTGGCGCTCGCGGAAAACGGCGATTCCGTCATCATCGATGGCGACGGCGGCCATGTGCATCTGCGGCCGATGGCCGATCACCAGCGTTCTTACGAAGAAAAGGTGCGTTTCCGCGCCCGCCGGCAGGAGCAGTTCCGGGCGCTGCGTTCGGTCGAGTCGGTCACCAGGGACGGGCAGCGCATTTCGCTGTTGATGAATGCCGGTCTGCTGGTCGATCTGCCGCAACTTGCCGAATCCGGCGCGGAAGGCATCGGCCTGTTCCGCACCGAGCTGCAATTCATGATCGCCTCGACCATGCCGAAGGCGGAAGAGCAGGAAGCCTTCTATCGCAGCGTGCTGAAGCAGGCGGGCGGGCGCGTCGTCACCTTCAGGACGCTCGATATCGGCGGCGATAAGGTTGTGCCCTATTTCCGCGCTCATGAGGAAGAAAACCCGGCGCTCGGCTGGCGCGCCATTCGCCTGTCGCTCGATCGGCCCGGTCTGTTGCGCACGCAGTTGCGCGCCATGCTGAAGGCCGCCGCCGACGGCGAATTGAAGATGATGGTGCCGATGGTCACCGAGGTCTCCGAGATCGAGGCGGTGCGCGAACTCCTGCAGAAGGAAGTGCAGCATCTATCGCGTTTCGGCCATGCCCTGCCGCGCAAGCTGCAATTCGGCGCCATGCTGGAAGTGCCGGCGCTGCTGTGGCAGCTCGACGAGCTGATGGCGGCGGTCGATTTCGTCTCGGTCGGCTCCAACGATCTCTTCCAATTCTCGATGGCCGTCGATCGCGGCAATGCGCGCGTCTCGGATCGTTTCGACCCGCTCGGGCGTCCGTTCCTGCGCATCCTGCGCGACATCGTACGAGCCGGCGAGCGCAACAAGACGCCGGTGACGTTGTGCGGCGAACTTGCCGGCAAGACGATTTCGGCCATGGCGCTGCTGGGCCTCGGTTTCCGCTCGGTGTCGATGTCGCCGGCCTCCATCGGCCCGGTCAAGGCGATGCTGTTGGGTCTCGATCTCCAGGCCTTGTCGAAGGTCATGGAAGAGGCGCTGGACGACAAGCGTCCGACGGCTTCAATGCGCGACATCCTTGCGGGCTTCGCCGAGAGCCACAATATTCCGTTGTAGACAGAACAAATAAGAAGAATTGGAGTGCGGGGTGGCAAACCTTCCCATTGAAAAAATGCGCGAATTGGAACGCCGTTTCGGCGAGATCGAAGCGCGTATGTCCGCCGGGCCGGCGGCGGACGTCTATGTGAAGCTTGCTTCCGAATATTCCGAACTGCAGCCGGTCGTCGCCAAGATCCGCGACTATGAGAAGGCGATCGCCGAGGCTTCGGATCTGGAAGCCATGCTCGCCGACAAGTCGGTCGATCGCGAGATGCGCGATCTCGCCGACATGGAATTGCCCGAGGTCAAGGAGCGGATCGAGCTCCTGGAACAGGACATCCAGATCCTGCTGCTGCCGAAGGATGCCGCCGACGAGAAGAGCGCGATCCTCGAAATCCGCGCCGGAACCGGCGGCTCGGAAGCCGCCCTTTTCGGCGGCGATCTTTTTCGCATGTATGAGCGCTTCGCCGCGAACAATGGCTGGAAGGTGGAAATCCTCTCGGCCAGCGACGGTGAAGCCGGCGGCTACAAGGAAGTGATCGCGACGATCACCGGCAAGGGCGTGTTCTCGCGGCTGAAATTCGAATCCGGCGTACATCGCGTGCAGCGCGTGCCGGAAACCGAGGCGGGCGGGCGCATCCATACATCGGCGGCAACCGTCGCCGTTTTGCCGGAAGCCGAGGAAATAGATATCGAGATCCGCGCCGAGGATATCCGCATCGACACCATGCGTTCCTCCGGTGCGGGCGGCCAGCACGTCAACACGACGGACTCGGCGGTGCGTATCACCCATCTTCCCTCGGGGATCGTGGTGACAAGCTCGGAAAAGTCGCAGCATCAGAACCGCGCCAAGGCGATGCAGGTGCTGCGTTCGCGTCTCTTTGACATGGAGCGCCAACGCGCCGACAGTGAGCGGTCTGCCGACCGCAAGAGCCAGGTCGGCTCCGGCGACCGCTCCGAGCGCATCCGCACCTATAATTTCCCGCAGGGGCGCGTCACCGACCATCGCATCAACCTGACGCTCTATAAGCTCGACCGGATGATGGAAGGCGAGATCGACGAAGTGGTCGATGCGCTCCGCGCGGACTATCAGGCGAGCCAGCTCGCCCAGCTTGGCGAACAGGCATGAGCGGCGGACCGGGAGCAACCGTCGCTGGACTGTTCCAGGAGGTGCGCGCCCGCTTCATCGAGGCCGATCTCGATGATCCAGCCACCGAGGCCCGCATCCTCGTCGGCGGTCTTCTTCAACTCTCATCGACGGAGTTGGTCACGCGTGGCGCCGAGGCCGTGGCGCCGGATCGCGTGGAAGCAGCGCGGGCGGCGATTGCACGTCGGCTTAATCACGAGCCGGTGCATCGCATTCTCGGCGAGCGGGAATTTTACGGCCTGCCCATGGCACTGTCGCCCGCGACGCTGGAGCCGCGTCCCGATACGGAAATTCTGGTCGATACCGTGCTGCCACACGCGCGCCGCCTTGCGACGGACCATGGGACGATCCATCTATTGGACATGGGAACGGGAACCGGGGCCATCTGTCTCGCGCTTCTTCATGAGTGCCCGCAGGCGATGGGCATCGGTTCCGATATTTCCGGCGAAGCTTTGGAAACGGCGCGGGCGAATGCTGCGCGCAATGGTCTGGCCGAGCGGTTTGACACGGTGCAGGGAAGCTGGTTTGAGGCCATCCACGGTCGATTTCACGTTATTGTCTCAAATCCGCCCTATATTGAGTCCAGTGTCATTTCCACTCTCGCTCCAGAAGTAAAGAATTTCGATCCTCCGGCAGCTCTCGATGGCGGCCTTGATGGGCTGGATGCTTACAGAGCAATCGCAAAGGATGCGGCGCGATTTCTACACCAGGATGGTATTGTCGGTGTGGAGATCGGTTATGATCAGCGCAAGACGGTGACTTCGGTTTTTGAAGGAGCAGGATTTTTCCTAATCGAAGCGGCCCGGGACTATGGACACAACGACCGGGTGCTCGTGTTTCAATATCACCATTAACGCGACAATTTGCAGCAGGTCAGTGGGACCTTGTTGTTATCGCAAAGAAAAGGCTTGGATTTCCTGAGGAAGCGATATAGGTTGCGCTCACGCGTTGGGCGGCTGGGAATAGGCGAGACGATTCGCCTGTCTTGGACAGCCTCGGGGATCCGCTCTCTGATAAGAGTGTCAAAGGTTGAAGATAACCCAATGCGTGATCAGTTAATCTGACGTAGTCGAGCGGCAGACGAGCGCTAAAGGCGCAGTTTGCTTGCGGCACGCAGGCTCTGGCTTGGAGGTTTCCAGCCACGGCGGCAGGTGCCGTTTATAATTTCATCCCAACTAAGAAAATTCAGGTGAAGGATCTATGAGGCCAGGACAGCAGAATAAGCGCGGTCGGGGGCGTGGTAACAACAACGGCGGCGGCGGCGGAAACAATAACAACAATAACAATTTCAACCGCAAGGGCTCAAACCCGCTGACCAGGACTTACGACAGCTCCGGTCCCGATGTGAAAATCCGCGGAACCGCGCAGCATATCGCCGAGAAGTACGCGACGCTTGCTCGCGACGCGCAGAGCTCCGGCGACCGCGTTATGGCGGAAAACTATCTTCAGCACGCTGAACATTACAACCGGATCATTGCCAGCGCGCAGGCGCAGATGCAGGAACGCTTTCAGCGCGATGAACACCAGAACCCCAACGATCGTGACAATGCCGACCGCGACATGGATGACATGGATGCGAACGACAATGACATGGATGATCAGCCGCAGATGGCGCCGGCTCCTGCTCCGGTACGTGTCCGCGCTCCTGCTCCAGCCGTCGTTGCCGCGCCTGAGCCCGAGGTTATCGACGGTACCGGCCCGCAGCCGGTGATCGAAGGCATTCCGGCCGAAGTTGCGATCGAGGAAGAAACGCCCGTCGCTGCCGGCGAACGCCAGCCCCGCCGTCGCAATGCCGGCAACCGTCCCCGTCGTCAGCCGCGCCGCAATGCCGATGCTGAAGGTCAGGGCGAAGGCGAAGCTGTTCCGAGCGAAGCCCCCGCACTGGTGGAAGCTGCTACGGAATAAAGATTGTTCATATGCACGGTCGCTGCTGCAAAGGCGGAGCCAGTCATGTGTTTACAAAAACCCCGGCGCGAGCCGGGGTTTTTCGTTTCCGGCACCCTTTAAACTCTTCAAATCCCCTCCCATATTCTCCCCTGTTGCCTTGCCGCAAATCTCAATCGGCGGCGGGCGGGGTCTGCCTTTTCAGGGGGCTCAATCTCAAACATCGATCTGTGCCAGTCTGGGCAGAGCGATTCATGGAGGTCTACTATGAATATTGAAAAATACTCCGAGCGCGTGCGCGGCTTTTTGCAGTCTGCGCAAACCAATGCCTTGTCGCAAGGAAACCAGCAATTCACGCCTGAGCATGTGCTGAAGGTGCTTCTGGACGACGACCAGGGCATGGCTGCCTCGTTGATCGAGCGCGCTGGCGGCGATGCCAAGGCTGCGCGTCTCGCTAATGATGCCGCCCTTGCCAAGCTCCCGAAAGTGTCCGGCGGCGACGGCCAGGTCTATCTCTCGCAGCCGCTTGCCAAGGTCTTCACCACTGCCGAGGAAGCCTCCAAGAAGGCCGGCGACAGTTTCGTCACGGTCGAGCGCCTGTTGCAGGCGCTGGCGATCGAATCGTCTGCGTCGACCTCGGCCACGCTGAAGAAGGCTGGCGTCACGCCGGCCGGGCTCAACCAGGTCATCAACGATATCCGCAAGGGCCGCACCGCCGATTCCGCCAACGCGGAGCAGGGCTTCGATTCCCTGAAGAAGTATGCCCGCGATCTCACCGCCGAGGCCCGCGAGGGCAAGCTCGATCCGGTGATCGGACGCGACGACGAAATCCGGCGCACCATCCAGGTCCTCTCCCGCCGCACGAAGAACAACCCCGTGCTGATCGGCGAACCCGGCGTCGGCAAGACGGCGATCGTCGAAGGCTTGGCGTTGCGCATCGTCAATGGTGACGTGCCGGAATCGCTGAAGGACAAGAAGCTGATGGCGCTCGACATGGGTGCCCTGATTGCCGGCGCGAAGTTTCGCGGCGAGTTCGAAGAGCGGCTGAAGGCCGTGCTCAACGAGGTGCAGTCGGAAAACGGCGAGATCATCCTGTTCATCGACGAGATGCACACGCTGGTCGGCGCCGGCAAGGCCGATGGCGCCATGGACGCCTCCAACCTTCTGAAGCCCGCTCTTGCCCGCGGCGAGCTGCATTGCGTCGGCGCGACCACGCTTGACGAATACCGCAAGCATGTCGAGAAGGATCCGGCGCTTGCCCGTCGTTTCCAGCCGGTCATGGTTGAAGAGCCGACGGTCGAGGACACGATCTCGATCCTGCGCGGCCTGAAGGAAAAATACGAGCAGCACCACAAAGTCCGCATCGCCGATGCCGCCTTGGTGGCCGCTGCGACGCTTTCGAACCGCTACATCACCGACCGCTTCCTGCCGGACAAGGCCATCGACCTGATGGACGAGGCCGCCGCGCGGCTGCGCATGCAGGTGGATTCGAAGCCAGAAGAGCTCGACGAACTCGATCGTCGCATCATCCAGCTGAAGATCGAGCGCGAAGCGCTGAAGAAGGAAACCGATCAGGCCTCCGCCGACCGGCTGAAGCGGCTGGAGACTGAGCTGACGTCGCTGGAAGAGGAAGCCGACGCACTGACCGCGCGCTGGCAGGCCGAAAAGCAGAAGCTCGGTCTTGCCGCCGATCTGAAGAAAAAGCTCGACGAGGCCCGCAACGAATTGGCCATTGCCCAGCGCAAGGGTGAGTTCCAGCGTGCCGGCGAGCTTGCCTATGGTGTGATCCCGAATCTGGAGAAGGATCTCCAGACTGCTGAAGAGCAAGATGGCGGTCGCGATTCCATGGTGCAGGAAGTGGTCACCGCCGACAACATCGCCCATATCGTCTCCCGCTGGACCGGGATTCCCGTGGACAAGATGCTGGAAGGCGAGCGCGACAAGCTGCTGCGGATGGAAGACGAGCTGGCGAAGTGGGTCGTCGGTCAGGGCGATGCCGTTCAGGCGGTGTCGCGCGCCGTTCGCCGCTCGCGCGCCGGCCTGCAGGATCCGAACCGGCCGATCGGCTCGTTCATCTTTCTCGGCCCGACCGGCGTCGGCAAGACGGAGCTCACCAAGGCACTTGCCCGCTTCCTCTTCGACGATGATACGGCCATGGTACGCATGGACATGTCGGAATATATGGAGAAACACTCCGTTGCCCGGCTGATCGGCGCTCCTCCCGGCTATGTCGGCTATGAAGAAGGCGGCGCGCTCACCGAAGCCGTCCGCCGCAGGCCCTATCAGGTCGTGCTGTTCGATGAGATCGAAAAGGCGCATCCCGATGTCTTCAACATCTTGCTCCAGGTTCTGGATGACGGGCGGTTGACGGACGGACAGGGCCGCACGGTCGATTTCCGCAACACCATGATCATCATGACCTCGAACCTCGGTGCTGAATACCTGACCCAGCTTAAGGAGGGTGATGACAGTGAACAGGTGCGCGAGCAGGTGATGGATGTGGTGCGGGCGCATTTCCGGCCGGAATTCCTGAACCGTGTCGATGAGATCATCCTGTTCCATCGCCTGAAGCGCGAAGAGATGGGGGCGATCGTCGATATCCAGCTCGAGCGGCTACTGCAGCTGCTGTCCGAACGCAAGATCGCGCTCGAACTCGACGAGGATGCCCGCAACTGGCTCGCCAATAGGGGATATGATCCGGTCTATGGCGCAAGACCGCTGAAGCGGGTGATCCAGAAATACGTCCAGGATCCACTCGCCGAGCAGATTCTCTCCGGCCAGTTGCCGGATGGGTCGCGCGTACTGGTCACCAGCGGTTCCGACAGATTGCTGTTCCGCCCGCGCCAGCCGGTCAACGAAGCGGCGTAAGCGACGCGGTCATGATTTGACTCTATGAAATGGCGGCTCTCGGGCCGCCATTTTTCGTCCGAGGCGTGTGTCGAAAGCGCCTTGCCGCCGCAAAACTCTTCGGTGAAGCTTGCATGGCGTTGGAGAATCGCTCGGAGAGGGGACATCATCATGCTTATTATCTTCGGGGGCTTGCCGGGCAGCGGTAAAACCACGACTGCGCAGGCCTTGGCGAAACGGTTGAAGGCTATGTATGTCCGGGTCGATACAATCGAGCACGCATTGCGAAATTCCGATGTTCTGAAAGCGGATGAAGGCCCGGCCGGCTATATGATTGCCTATGGTGTCGCCGAGGACAACCTCAAGCTGGGACAGACGGTCGTCGCGGATTCGGTCAATTCCATCCGTATCACGCGTGATGCCTGGCTATCGGTCGCAAAGCGGGCAGGCGCGCAAGCGGTCGAAGTGGAAGTCGTCTGTTCGGATAGGGCCGAACATCGCCGCCGTGCTGAAACGCGGATGACGGATATCGAAGGATTGGTAAAGCCGACATGGGACAAGACCGTCAACCGGCATTATGAGGACTGGGGCACCCGCCCGATCGTCGTCGATACCGCTCATAAGGCCGTGGATGATCTCATTGCCGAGCTGTTGGTTCGGCTGGGGCATAGTCAGGACTGAAATCTCTGGTTGCCGCCAGGCTGGTCAAACGCCTGGGGTTTAGTCCTTGCTTGCAACCTGCTTCGACTTTTCGTCGCTCAGAAGCGTATCGATGCGCTTGCGCTCGTCCTGGAATTTGGCGAGTGCGACACCGTCCAGCGTCTTGCCGCCGGGGAGGCGGATGCGCAGGGGGTCGACCTTGGTGCCGTTGACGATCAGCTCGTAATGCAGGTGCGGTCCGGTGGCCAGACCCGTCGAGCCGATAAAGCCGATGACCTGCCCCTGCACCACCTTGGCGCCGGGAACCACGCCCTTGGCGATGGCGCTCTGGTGGTTGTAGGAGGAGACATAGCCGTTGGCATGTCGGATCAACGTCTGATTGCCGAAGCCGCCGGAATCCCAGCCGGCCTTTTCGACGATGCCGTTGCCAGCAGAGATGATCGGCGTGCCGCGGGGCGCTGCCCAATCGACGCCGGTATGCATGCGCGCGAAGCCGAGGATCGGGTGGCGCCGCATGCCGAAGCCGGACTTGAAGATGCCGGTCGGCACGGGATTGCGCAGCAGGAACTGCCGGATGCTCTTGCCGCTATCGTCGAAGTAGTCGATCGAATGATCGTCCGGATCCTCGAAGCGGTAGAAGCGGGTGACCGTGTCGCCGAATTTGGCGTTGACGTAGAGCAGTTCGGAATCGGCCGTCGCCTGGCCGTTTGCGTCGGCGACGGAGAAAAAGGCCTCCAGCGAATCCGTCGGCTTCAGCTGCGCCTGGAAATCGACGTTGCTGGCGAGCAGCTTGACGATCTGCGCCACCATTTCCCTGGACATGCCGTAGGAAAGGGCGGCGCGATAGATACCGTCATAAACGCTCGGCAGGTCGCGGCCGGTGGCAACCACCGGCGCGTCATTGTCGAAGGCGGTTGCGATGGCATCGAGCATCGGCGGTTCGCTGCCGGCAACGAAATCGCCATGATCATTCTCGGCGACGGTCAGGACATGCTTGGTGCCGCGATAGATGCTTGCGCGAATGATCCTTGCCTGCTCGCCCTTCTGCAAGATGCCGATGCGCAACACATCGCCGCCGGAAAGATTGGAGGCGCCGAACAACGGCACGATCTTTGCGGTGATGTCGTCCGCATCCGCCTTGAGATAGCCGGCACCGGTAAGCGCCGTTGCGATCGGCGTGTTTTCCCGGACCGGGATAATGTCGTCGGCAAATTCCTGTGTCTGCGGCGTAACCGCCTCGGGCGCGGAGACCGACATGTTCTCTTCGACGATGCGGGCGGCAAGCCCGGCGGTCAGGTCGACATCGGTGTCGTCCGTCGCAAAACGACGCGGGTCGATATAATAGAGCGCGGAAAGCTGGGTGTTACCGTCGGTGAGCACGGAGCCGTTGGAGCGGACATTCTCCTCGACCTCGTCCAGCGACATCGAGCCGGCGAGCGGGAAGGGCACATCCTTGGCCGGGAAAGGCACGGTCTTCAGGCTGACCTCGGATTCGACGTCGGAACCGTAGATGGCGCCGGTACGATTGGCGGGCGGCGGAATGTTCTCGTCGGCGGAAAAGATCGCCAAGGGATCGAAGGCCGGATAGGTCTCTGTGGCGACACGGTTGGTGGCAAGCGCGATCTTCACATGCGCGAAGGGCTGGCGGCGCACCACTTCCTTGTCGCCGTCGCGCACCACCGTCGAGACTTCCAGGATGCTCCGGTCGGACGGCTTGGACGCGATGGCGGTCGACACGAGGCGGCCGCCGCGGACGACCTGATCCTCGGTGCTGTCATGGTTGCCGCTGTCCGATGTCGCGTAGGCTTCGGCGGGAATGGCGAGCTGCTGGCGCCCGTCAAGGGCTGCAAACAGAGCAACGCCCATCAATATACTGGAGGTGATGCCTGTGAGGAACGTTCCGGAGAGCCAGCGTAGGGAAACCTCGCGTCGGTCCGGCGCCCGCCTGCCATCGGCCAGGATTGGCGGCTCGTTTCCGAGCGATCGGAGCATCATCTTGTCCGTCATCATGCCAATCGAGATCCGGTTCCTTCATGCGAGCCGTGTAGCTGGGGGCGAAGATGTGCATATTTATGACGGACGAGTCAAATGAGGCGCATCTGGTCTGTGGACTGTTTCGGTGCTTCGAGAGCCCCGGTTTCAGTGACAAGATCGGCTTTATCTGGTGTCGATAGGGTGGGGATCAAGGGCTGCTCATTGTCATACTATGCGATCCCCCACGTATAATGGCACCGTTCCAGCGTGGTCTGGCGGTGTTATCGGGGTTTTTGGGGTCTATTATGAGCCGGCTTCGGCAGCCTTCATAAAACTATCATAAGAATCAATCACTTGTTCTTTTTTTGGCATTTTTCAAAATCGTCTGTTGACTTGATCGAGGGGTGGGGATTATAAGCCCACTCACTGAACGAGGGCGGCGGCGCTGCTAGCGACGAAGTCTTTCGCTCTGGTGTTTCCTGAAGAATTGGCTGTGATGCTGATTGGTGGTTCTGGGTTTATCCTGGGGTCTGAGGGAAAAGGTTTTGACTGGTTTTACTGGTCTGTTCTTTGACAATTGAAGATGAGAAGAAAGAGAAACGTGGGCGGCGGAGCTTGCGGGATCTGAAGAGATTTGGATCCTTTGAATAGACTTCGACGGTCACGTTTTGAACAAGAGAATACACCTCATTATTGATCGCAGTGATGCGGATAATGAT
>NZ_BAYX01000003.1 GCF_000696095.1 Rhizobium rhizogenes NBRC 13257
AGCCACATTGCAGCGATATCGATTTCTCATCTCGAATGATTGAGTTGGCTGTCCGTGCTCCAAGAGAAGCACAAAGGGTGATATCGCATTTTAATCGCCACCGAATTTTCGATGCCGCTCTTCATCTTGTAATCCCAAAAATGAATGCAGCCGAGTTCGATGGTCGCTTACGGACCACATGAAAAACACGATACCAATTGCATCGAGGCACTTTCGATTGCCGTCCCGCTACGATCACTATATCGCGCTTGCTCGCGAAAAGGCCCTGGCGGGAGATTGCATCGAAGCCGAAACCTATTATCAGCAAGCAGAACATTATTTCCGCAGCGCCGCAGCGCTCGCCTCGCCCGCACAGAAGGTAGACCAACCACAATGAACGCCACGTCCACCTTTGAGCACCCCAGCGACGCTGGCGACAAGGCTTGGCTCAAGGTTCTTTCGAAGTATCGCAATCCACATGCCGGGCGCAGTACCTTCGAACTTGCGGTGACCGCCGTTCCGTTCGCGATCCTCTGGGCCGGCGCATGGGCGGCCGTTCATTATGGTCTCTGGTACGGCCTGATCCTGGTGATCCCCGCCGCCGCATTTCTGTTGCGGCTGTTCGCGATCCAGCACGATTGCGGTCATGGCTCTTTTTTCGCACGCCGCCGCATCGACGACTGGACCGGACGCGCGATCGGAGTGCTGACCCTGACACCCTATGACTACTGGCGCCGGGCGCATGCGCAGCATCACGCCACCGCCGGCAATCTCGATGAGCGCGGCGTCGGCGATATCACCACCCTCACGGTTGCCGAATACAATGCGCAGTCCTGGTGGGGACGGCTAGGCTACAGGCTTTACAGACATCCGCTGGTGATGTTCGGCATCGGACCCGTCTGGGTCTTCCTGTTGAAGCAGCGGCTACCCTTCGGCATGATGCGCTCGGGCCCCGTTCCGTGGATATCGACCATGGCCACCAATCTCGCCGTCGCCGTCATTGCAGCGCTGCTGATCTGGGCGGTCGGCATCGTTCCGTTTTTGCTCGTCCATCTCCCGATCGTCTTGCTGGCGGGCGCCGCCGGTGTCTGGCTCTTCTATATCCAGCACCAATTCGAGGAAACGCATTGGTCGAAGCCGCCGGAGTGGCAGTTTCAACATGCCGCCATGCACGGCGCATCCCATTACGACCTACCGCTGGTGCTGAGATGGCTTACCGGCAATATCGGCATCCATCATGTGCATCATCTGTCGAGCCGGGTGCCCTATTACCGCCTTCCCGAAGTGCTGCGCGACCATCCCGAGTTGGGCAATGTCAGCCGCATCACCCTTATGGAGAGCCTGCGCTGCGTCAAACTCGTCCTTTGGGACGAGAAAACCAACCGGCTCGTTTCCTTCCGCGAGGCAAAACGCCAAAAGGCGCTTTGAACGGCCTGCCTCTAGCGCCACCGGATCTTTAGCAGTCGCATTCATGCCTGCGAAAGATCCGATCGCCGCTCAAATATTGAGCAACAATGATCGAGCGTGGGCAATGAGCGTTCCGGCAGCGGATCACCCTCATAAAAATCAATAGCTTATAAATTGGCACACCCTTTGCTTCTGTAGAAGCTGAGTTGGTGGCTAGGGTTCCGGCGCTTTGAAAAGCGTGCTGGTCCGAGAGCTGCCGCCGGTTGGGGGAGAAATCCCACCGGATGCACGGCGGGACAAAAGCCCGGGAGACCTCGTAAGCCAAGGGATTGGCGGCGCGATGGTCTTTGCCGATCCCTTTTTGACAAAAAGCAAAAAGGGGAATTTCAATGCAGACTTTTTCGAAGCTTCTTTCCATCACCGCCCTGACCGCCTCGCTGATGCTGGGCTTTGGCACCTCTGCCGATGCCGCGCAGAAGACCGAGTTCAAGGTTGCCTGGTCGATCTATGTCGGCTGGATGCCCTGGGGCTATGCCGCCGATCACGGCATCGTCAAGAAATGGGCCGACAAATACGGCATCAAGATCGACGTCACCCAGTTCAACGACTACGTCGAATCGATGAACCAGTATACGGCCGGCGCCTTCGATGCCGTGACGCTCACCAACATGGATGGCCTTTCCATTCCGGCCGCCGGCGGCGTCGACACGACCGCCGTCATCGTCGGCGACTTTTCGAACGGCAACGACGCCGTCATCCTCAAGGACAAGGCGAGCCTTGCCGATATCAAGGGCCAGAACGTCAATCTGGTCGAATATTCCGTCTCGCATTACCTGCTCGCCCGCGCACTCGACAGCATCAAGCTCAGCGAGCGTGACGTGAAGGTCGTTAACACCTCCGACGCAGACATGGTTGCCGCCTACAAGACGCCCGACGTCTCCGCCGTCGTCACCTGGAATCCACTGGTCTCCACCATTCTTGAAGAGCCCACCGCCAAGAAGGTGTTCGACAGCTCGCAAGTGCCCGGCGAAATCATCGACCTGATGGTCGCCAATACCACGGTGCTCAAGGATAATCCGAACTTCGGCAAGGCGCTGGCCGGCATCTGGTATGAGACGGCAGCGCTGATGAAGGCAGATACGGCGGACGGCAAAGCCGCCCGCGAGACGATGGGATCGGCCTCCGGCACCGACCTCAAGGGCTTCGAAGCGCAGATCGCCGCGACTAAGCTCTTCGACAAACCCACTGACGCCGTCGCCTTCACCGCGTCGCCGAGCCTTCCGAAGACGATGGATCTGGTGCGTAACTTCCTGTTCCAGAAGGGTCTGCTCGGCAGCGGCGCGGCGTCGGCTGATGTCATCGGCATCGAGATGCCGGATGGCAAGGTCCTCGGCGACAACGGCAACGTCAAGCTGCGCTTTACCGAGACCTACATGAAGGCGGCCGCTGACGGCGCGCTCTGAGCGAAGTTCGACCGGCGGCGCGGGAAAACCGCGCCGCGTCATCCCTTCATCAGCGGAGCTTTCCTCATGCGCTGGATCAACACCAAGCCGAGCCGGGGCGCGCAATTTGCCCTGATGATGCTGCCCTTCGCCCTGATCGTCGTCGCCTATGTCTTCGGATCGACAGCGCGGCTAGCGGAAAACGCCAATGACAAGCTGCTGCCAAATCTCTCCGGCTTCGTCCAGGCGATCGACCGCATGGCCTTCACCGCCGATCAGCGCACTGGCGAGTACCTGCTTTGGTCGGACACCTGGGCAAGCCTGATCCGGCTTTTCGCCGGCCTCGGCATCTCCACGCTGACGGCGCTTTTGATCGGCATGCTCATCGGCATGCTGCCCTATCTCAGGGCGCTGCTCGCTCCCTTCGTCGCCGTCATCTCGATGGTGCCGCCCTTAGCGCTGCTGCCGATCCTCTTCATCGTCATGGGCCTCGGCGAGACCTCGAAGATCGCTCTTATCGTGATCGGCGTCGCGCCGACGATGATCCGCGACCTGGCACTGAAAGCGCTGGAATTGCCCCGCGAGCAGATCGTCAAGGCCGAAACGCTTGGCGGCTCCTCCTGGCAGATTGCTCTGCGTGTCGTGCTGCCGCAGATCCTGCCGCGACTGATCACCTGCCTCAGGCTGCAGCTCGGCCCCGCCTGGTTGTTCCTGATCGCGGCCGAGGCGATCTCGTCGGATTCCGGTCTCGGCTACCGCATCTTCCTTGTCCGCCGCTATCTCTCGATGGACATCATCTTTCCCTATGTCGTCTGGATCACGCTGCTTGCCGTGCTGACGAACTACATTCTCGACCGCATCCGCATCGCTGTCTTTCCCTGGTCGGAACTGGAGAAGCGGGCATGAGCGAACTCAGGATCGAAAATGTCTGGAAGGAGTATGGCGACCAGATCGTGCTCGAGGATATCTCGCTGACCGTCGCCTCGCGCGCCTTCGTCGCCCTCGTCGGCCCTTCCGGCTGCGGTAAGTCGACATTCCTGCGTATGCTGCTCGGCCAGGAGCAGCCGACCAGAGGCCAGATCCTGCTCGACGGCGAGCTTCTGCCGGCCGAGCCTGGTCCTGATCGCGGCGTCGTCTTCCAGCGCTACTCCGTGTTTCCGCATCTGACCGTGCTCGGCAATGTGCTGCTCGGCAAGGAATTCTCCGGCGCACGCCACAAGGCCAAGCTCTTCGGCGCGGCGCGGCGGAACGCTATCGCCGAGGCGCGGCAACTGATCGGCGAAGTCGGCCTTGCCGGCGCAGAGGACAAATATCCGGCGCAGCTTTCCGGCGGCATGCAACAGCGCCTGGCGCTTGCCCAGGCGCTGATCATGAAACCGAAGGTGCTGCTGCTCGACGAGCCATTCGGCGCGCTCGACCCGGGTATCCGCGCCGAGATCCATACGCTGATGAAACGGCTCTGGAACGAGACGCAGATGACCGTCGTCATGGTCACCCATGACATGCGCGAGGCCTTCACGCTTGCGAGCCGGGTCATCGCCTTCGAACGCCGCCGCGACCGTCCAGAAGAGAAGGAACGCTACGGCGCGACTATCACCAAGGATATTTCCATCTGGCCGCCGCGCCTTGCCGGCGAGCCGTCGATCTTCAGCCCCGACCGGGACGGCCCGGTTGTTTCCCTGGGGCATCGCCGGGACGACCTGGCTTCGTCGGGAGAAACCCAGCCATGACACATGTCAGACGTTCGCCGGAAGACATAGCCGCCAACCGCGCGCGCTACGAAGAGCATCAAAGAAAGGGGCTCGACTTCGCGCCCAAGGCACTGCCCGAGGCAAGCCCGTTGTCGGCGCCCGAGATCGCGCCCAACACGATCATCCACCGCGAAGTCGTTCCGGGTGGCTGGTACTGGTCGACCCATATCAGGAAGAATGAGGCATTCCGCGTCAGCCTCGACCATGGCTTCTCGACGGTTTCCCTCGTCGCCTGGAGTGCGGACGACACCAGCGAGCGGCTGAACCTGCCCGATACGGTGAAGATGCAATGGACAACCGCGCTCGGCAAAGGCCGGGTGATCTTCTCCGATATGGGCCGAGTGATGTTCTCGGTGACGGAAGATAGCTCCGGCGCCCATGACGGGCTGATGGGCGGCTCCACCTTCGCGTCAAACGCAGCAAAGTACGGTGAGGGAAAGCGCAACACCCGCGACAACCTGATCCTGCTTGCCACCAAGGCCGGGCTCGACAAGCGGGATATTCCGTCGGTATTGGCGCTCTTTGCCCCGGTCCGTGTCGGTCAGGACGGCGCGTTCCTGTGGAAGCCGGAGCTGCTGCATGGGCACGACTATGTCGAACTGCGCGCCGAGATGGATATGATCGTCGGCTTTTCCAACTGCCCGCACCCGCTTGATCCGGACCCCACCTATCGGCCGAACCCGGTGACCATCACGCGCGTCACGGCGGTAGAACCACCTGCCGATGACCTTTGCCGGACCGCGACTGCCGAGGCAGTGCGTGGTTTTGAAAACAACGCGCTGGCGACGATGTGAGGGGGAGCAAGACCATGAGTGATTTCATCCAGACAGCTCCGGGCCGCACGCTCGAAAACACCGCACAGGACCATTACATCCCGGCCGAGGCGCCGTTCTCGACGGTGATCCGCAAAGGCCAGACGGTCCGCATCGAGGACACATACGGCCAGCAGGCGATCGACACATTGTTCTATAACGCCACGGATGTCTCCGAGCGCTATTCTAACCAGGATACGATGCGCGAACAGGGCGCAGCCTATATCTCCACCGGCACGAAGGTCATCTCGAACGAGGGCCGGGTGATGCTGACCATGACCGCCGACAGTTGCGGCCGGCACGACACCTCGGCCGGCGCCTGCTCCTGCGAAAGCAATACGGTGCGCTTCGGCCACGGCACCAAATATCTGCACGCCTGCCGAGACAATTTCGTTCTCGAGGTCTCCAAGCACGGCATGGGCAAGCGCGATGTCGTGCCCAACATCAACTTCTTCATGAATGTGCCGATCGAGCCGAGCGGCGAGATGACGATCGTCGACGGGATCTCCGCGCCGGGCGACTATGTCGAGCTGAAAGCCGAGATGGACGTACTGCTTGTCATCTCCAATTGCCCGCAGATCAACAATCCCTGCAACGGTTTTGATCCGACACCGGTCCGGGTGCTGGTCTGGGATAGCGAGGCCTGACATGTTCAAGAAGGTTCTGATCGCAAACCGGGGTGAAATCGCCGTCCGGATCATCAAGACATTGCAGCGCATGGGTATCGCCTCCGTCGCTGTCTATTCCGATGCCGACCGCTTTTCCAAGGCGGCGCTGATAGCGGACGAGGCGGTCAGGCTTGGCCCAGCGCCGGCCTCCGAAAGCTATCTCGATGTCGACGCCGTCATCGTCGCCTGCAAGGCGACCGGTGCCGAGGCCGTGCATCCGGGCTACGGCTTCCTTTCGGAGAATATCGGATTTGCCGAGCGGCTGGCGAAAGAGGGCATTGCCTTCATCGGCCCGACACCCGACAACATTGCCGCTTTCGGGCTGAAGCACACGGCCCGTGAACTGGCGCGCGAAAGCGGCGTGCCGCTCCTTCCCGGCAGCGGACTGCTGGAGACGAGCGACGACGCGCTCATGGCCGCCACCGACATCGGCTATCCGCTGATGCTGAAATCGACGGCCGGCGGCGGCGGCATCGGCATGCAGCTCTGCGACGACCCCGAAAGCCTGAAGGCGGTTTTCGACAGCGTGCAGCGCACCGCGCGCGCAAGCTTCGGTGATGCGCGCGTCTATCTCGAGCGCTTCGTCGCCAAGGCTCGCCATGTCGAAGTGCAGATCTTCGGCGACGGCAATGGTCGGGTGATCGCGCTTGGGGAACGCGACTGCTCGCTGCAGCGCCGGAACCAGAAGGTGATCGAGGAGACCCCCGCGCCGGGATTGTCCGACGCAGTTCGGGCCAGCCTGCACGCCGCCGCCGTCGCGCTCGGCACCTCCGCCCACTACCGATCGGCAGGGACAGTCGAATTCATCTATGATCCGGCACGCGAGGAATTCTACTTCCTTGAGGTCAACACGCGTCTGCAGGTGGAGCATCCGGTCACTGAAGCCGTCTTCGGCATCGATCTCGTCGAGTGGATGATCCGCCAGGCCGCTGGGGAGGATGTACTCACCGGCAAAGAAAATCTCGTTCCCAAGGGCGCAGCGATTGAGGCGCGCATCTATGCCGAGATGCCGCATGCCGGGTTCAGGCCGAGCGCGGGGCTGCTGACCGAGGTCATCTTTCCGAAAAACGCGCGTGTCGATGGCTGGATCGAGACAGGTACGGAGGTCAGCCCTTACTATGACCCCATGCTCGCCAAGGTGATCGTCAAGGCCGAGGATCGGTCGGCAGCGATCAAGGCGCTCGGCAAGGCGCTTGAAGGCAGCGCCATTTCCGGCATCGAAACCAATCTCGATTATCTCAAGGCCATCGCCGCTTCCGATCTGCTCGCGAGCGGCAATGTGGCGACGACGGCGCTCAAGGATTTCGTCTTTGTGCCCGATGTCGTCGAGGTCATCACGCCAGGCGCCCAATCGAGCCTGCAGGAACTGCCGGGACGGCTGGGTCTCTGGCATGTCGGGGTACCGCCAAGCGGGCCGATGGACGAACGATCCTTCCGCCATGCCAACCGGCTGGCCGGAAATGCCGACGAGACGGCAGCGCTCGAGCTCACCGTCTCCGGTCCGATGCTGAAATTCTTCTCGGATGTGACGGTCGCCCTTGCCGGCGCGAACATGCCGATGACCCTCGATGGCGTACCGGCTCCGCACGACACCGCAATCCTCGTCAAGGCGGGCCAGACGCTTGCGATCGGAGCGATCGCCGGTGCCGGCCAGCGCGCCTATCTCGCCGTCGCGGGCGGGTTTGCGGCCCCGGAGGTGCTTGGCTCGCGCGCAACCTTCGGTCTCGGGCAATTCGGCGGCCACGCGACGGGAACGCTTCGCGCCGGCCATGTGCTGCGGCTTGCCCGCGCTCCGCAACCGGCACCCAAGCCGACTAATGAACCAGCCCAGCTCTCCCGCAGTTGGGATGTCGGCGTGCTCTACGGTCCGCACGGCGCTCCCGATTTCTTCCTGGAGGAAGACATCGAAACGCTGTTTGCGACCGAGTACGAGGTTCATTTCAACAGCGCCCGCACCGGCGTGCGCCTGATCGGCCCCGCGCCGAAATGGGCACGCACGGATGGCGGCGAGGCGGGGCTTCATCCCTCCAACCTGCACGACAATGCCTATGCGGTCGGCGCAATCGACTTTACCGGCGACATGCCAATCATTCTCGGTCCCGACGGCCCGAGCCTCGGCGGCTTCGTCTGCCCGGCGGTGATTGCTCGCGACGAACAATGGAAGATGGGCCAGTTCAAACCGGGTGACACGATCCGCTTCCATGCGGTGAAACGCACCGAGGACCCGATCGCCGGGCCGGTGGTCAAGCGCATCGGCGTTGACGCCGGTGCCGCGATCATTGGGCACAGCGAGGCGGGGCCGGTCCCCGTGGTCTATCGCCGCCAGGGCGACGACAATCTGCTGGTCGAATACGGCCCGATGCAGCTCGACATTGCGCTTCGCCTGCGCGTGCATCTCCTGATGCAGGCGGTCAAGGAGGCGAAGCTTCCGGGACTTGTCGATCTCACCCCCGGCATACGGTCGCTGCAGATCCACTATGACGGAACCAGCCTCACCCGCATGCGCCTTCTCGGCCTGCTCGCCGAGATCGAGGCTACGCTTCCGCCGGCACAGGCGGTGAAGGTCCCGAGCCGGATCGTGCATCTGCCGCTTTCCTGGAACGATCCCGATGCCGAGCTTGCGATGCGCAAATATCAGGAGCTCGTTCGCCCCAATGCGCCCTGGTGCCCGTCGAATATCGAGTTCATCCGCCGCATCAACGGGCTGGCCGACGAACAGGCGGTGCGCGACGTCGTCTTTGACGCCAGCTATCTCGTTCTCGGGCTCGGCGACGTCTATCTCGGCGCGCCGGTCGCCACACCGATGGATCCCCGGCATCGGCTGGTGACGACGAAGTACAATCCGGCCCGGACATGGACGCCGGAAAACGCCGTTGGCATCGGCGGCGCCTATATGTGCATCTATGGCATGGAAGGTCCCGGCGGCTATCAGCTCTTCGGCCGGACGATCCAGGTGTGGAATACCTGGCGCCAGACGCCGGTCTTTTCCAAGCAAAAGCCCTGGCTGCTTGATTTCTTCGACCAGATCCGCTTCTTCCCCGTCAGCCACGAGGAACTGACCGAAGCGCGTGCCGGCTTCCCGCATGGCGGCTATCCGATTCGCATCGAGGAGAGCGAATTCTCCTATGCGGCCTATGAGGCGGATCTTGCCGCCAACGCGGAAGCCATCGGTGCCTTCAAGACCCGCCAGCAATCGGCTTTCGAAGCCGAACGCCAGCGCTGGAAGGATCTCGGCCTCGACAGTTTCGTCGTCGACGAGGGTACTGGCCCCGGGCTTGGAGGCGATATTCCCGAAGGCTGCTTCGGCGTCGAAAGCGCCGTGCCCGGCAACGTCTGGAAGATCCTCATCGAGGAAGGCCAGACGGTCGCCGCCGGCGAGACGCTTGCCATCATCGAGTCCATGAAGATGGAAATCAATGTGACCGCCCATGCCGCCGGCCGCGTCCGCGATCTGCGCGCAGGCCCCGGCCGCAACGTCAAAGCCGGCGATGTCCTCGTCGTGCTGGAGGAAATCTGATGCTCCCTGCCATTCTCGATCTCGCTTCGCTCCAATCCGCCTATGCATCCGGCTTGTCGCCTCTCGATCTCGTTGAGGAGGTGATCATCCGCCGCAAGGCTTCCGACGACCCCGCGATCTTCATCACACCGACGCCGGACGACGAACTGCGCGCCGCTGCCAAGGCGCTGATAAGCCGAGCACCCGATCCGAACAGCCTGCCACTCTGGGGCATCCCCTTCGCGATCAAGGACAATATCGATGTGGCCGGCCTACCGACCACGGCCGCCTGCCCGGCTTTTGCCTATCGCCCCGACAAGGATGCAACGGTGGTGGCACGCCTAAGGGCTGCCGGGGCGCTGGTGATCGGCAAGACCAATCTCGATCAGTTCGCCACCGGCCTCAACGGCACGCGCTCGCCGCATGGCGCGCCGCGCTCGGTCTTCGACAAGGATTATGTATCGGGCGGCTCCAGCTCCGGTTCGGCCGTTGCCACAGCCTCAGGCCTGGCAAGCTTCGCGCTTGGCACCGACACAGCCGGTTCCGGCCGCGTGCCGGCGGCCTTCAACAATCTCGTCGGCATCAAGCCGACGCCTGGGCTGGTGCCGAATGTCGGCGTCGTGCCCGCCTGCCGCAGTGTCGATGTCATCACCATTTTTGCAGCGACCGTCGGCGACGGCGTTGCGATCCGCAAAGTGATGGAGGGCTATGACGTCGCCGATCCCTTCTCGCGCAAGGCGGCTCCCGCCAGCCTGCCCGCCTCGGGCCTCCGGGTCGGCGTGCTCGACGGGGCCGAGCGAGAGTTCTTCGGCAACGAGCACGTCGAAGCCCTCTATGATGCCGCGATCGAAAGGGCGCGCTCCCTCGGCGCCACCATCGTTCCCTTCGACTATGCGCCGTTCCGGCAGGCAGCCGAATTGCTCTACAACGGCCCCTGGGTCGCCGAACGGCTGGCGGCGGTGAAGGATTTTCTTACCAGCAATGCCGCTGATTTCGATCCGAACGTGCAAACCATCATCGAGGGTGCCAGAGCCTATGATGCGGTCGACGCCTTCGAAGGCCGATACAAGCTCGAAGCACTGCGTCAGAAGACCAGGGAAGAGTGGGAGAAGGCTGATATCCTGATGCTGCCGACCTCGCCGACCACCTATACGGTCGAGGAGATGATCGCCGATCCGATCACGAAGAACGGCCATTTCGGCCGGTACACCAACTTCGTCAATCTGCTCGACTGCGCGGCAATCGCCATTCCGGCCGGCTTCGACGCGAACGGTCACCTGCCGGCCGGCGTGACGCTGATCGGTCCGGCCTTTACCGACGATGCTCTCGCTCCCTTCGCCGACGCCATGCACCGGAGCTTGAACACCGGGATGGGCAAGGACCGCATGGCCGTTATCCCCGAGGCGAGCCGCGTGCCTCAGGCCGATGACGGCTCGGTGCCGATCGTCGTCGTCGGAGCGCATCTGAGCGGCATGCCGCTCAACCATGAACTCACTTCTTCCGGCGGATACCAGTTGAAGACCTGCCGGACGGCGGGTGACTACCGCCTCTTCGCGCTGCCGGGAACTGTCCCGCCCAAGCCGGGGTTGCTGCGCGAGCCGGGCTTTTCCGGCGGGGGCGTGGAGGTCGAAGTCTGGGCATTATCACCCGAGGCCTTCGGCCGCTTCGTCCAGAAAATCCCCGCGCCACTCGGCATTGGCAAGGTTTCGCTGGATGACGGCACGGCGGTGTCGGGTTTCCTCTGCGAGGCGCACGCCGCCGCGGATGCGCTTGAGATCACCGATTTCGGCGGCTGGCGGCACTACGTCCGAGCCAAAACCGAGACAACCTCTTGAGAAAGGATCTGCAGGATGAAGGCATTCCTGGTGAAGACATTGCGTGTCATCGTTGATGGGGTGATCGCCCGAACGCTCGTCATCGGGATGCCTCGTTCGCGGGATGGCAATTCCTCGCCCTCATCTGACACATAGAACGATCTCGTCCGTCGCGGAGGCGCCGGTGGAAACTTCCGCCGGCGCCTCCGCTTTCGCTTAATTCACGATCGGGCAACCGGCACTAGCCTTCGTGTCTCAAGCCGGCCTGCGACCGAAAAGACAAGTAGCTCGGTATCCTCACCGATCCTGTCGCCATTCATCAATCGGACGATGTCATCGACGCCGCCGACCGGGGTGCCGTCGATCGCCAGAATATAGTCACCGTCTTTCAAGCCGGCACGCTCGGCCGGGCCGCCGGATTCGACTCGTCTGACCCGCACGGACGTCGCCTGCCTGGTGCCCGCCTCAAGGGCGATCCTGCGCGGCAGCTCGATTGTATCGCCGGCGATGCCAATGAAGGCCCGCCGGACATGGCCGTAACGGAGGATCTCCGACACCACGACATTCGCCGTGTTGGAGGCGACCGCGAAGGCGATGCTCTGCGCGCCCTGGATGACGGCCGTGTTGACCCCGATGACCTCACCAGCGGAGGACACCAGCGGCCCGCCGGAATTGCCGGGATTGAGCGCGGCATCGGTCTGGATAACGTCATCCATCAGCCGGCCGCTCGCCGAACGCATCGAGCGGCCGAGCGCCGACACGATGCCTGCGGTTACCGTCCATTCGAAACCGAACGGATTGCCGATGGCAATCGCAATATGCCCCCGGCGCAGACGCTTGGAATCGCCCAGCCGTGCCCAGGCACTGACGCCGGAATTCGCACGAATGAGCGCGATGTCGGTGTCGACGTCGCGTCCAAGAACGCGTCCTTCCGTAACCGAACCGTCCGGCGTGGTGATGCGGACGAGCTTCGCATCGTCGACCACATGATTGTTGGTGACGATCAGCCCATCCGGTGAGATGTCAAAGCCGGAGCCATGCCCTCCCTTGCCGCCCACACGCTGGATGCGGCTGACCGCCGGACCGACCATGTCGACCGCGCTTGCTATGGATTGGGAATATGCGTCTATCAGCGCGCCGTCATCGGCGGCCGTAATATTTTTATCTATGAGACCCATCATCTGATCCTCCAACAGCGGCGCCCGTCGTCGCTACCGCCGGCGAACCGATCACGCGGATGCGCGCGTTCGCCATGGCGCTGTTGTATGAGAATTAAATGGAGGGGCGCAGGTCTGCATTCAAGCCGGGAGGCTTGAGGTCGGTCGTGACCTCCTGACTGGAATGCGCGGAAACCAATCCATCTCGCTAGTTCAAGTGCCCATTGATGGAATTGTCGCTAACTGCTTTCCAGCGTCTTGCCCACACACTCGGAGATATGCGAACTATTGAAGATGAGTTGTCCGGAATGTGGCCAAGAACTGACCATCTGGGTCCAAGGCATGAGCCTTAATGTTACCTGCAACAATTGCGGATGGACCGTTGCGACGACCAATAGAGATCATGCCGCGTTTGACGAGACAACCTATACGGTGCGGCTGGATCGAGCCGATCGACTGCGCTCAAAGACGATCCTGGATGTTTCGACGGTTCTTGGAATTGGCGTCATTCAGGCTCGCCTGGTCGTCGATCAAGATTTGCCGGTAGCCCAGGCTGTGACGGCAACATCTGCGATGCTATTACGCGACGCGTTCGTTAAGCGTGGTCTCCAAGTCGTCGTTGAACCGCCGCTTCCCTGGAACCCGGACGGCACACGCGCATAGCGCCGCAGCTACAGCCCCCACTTCGGACCGTTTTCAGACAGCTTGATTTCGACAGGCTCACCGCAAACCTCGACCGAGGGGCCACCGAGCGCGTTCCAGCGAAACAGGTTGAGATGCCAACCGCCGGGTATCAATCGTGACCGGTCGATTATCCCGTCAGCGCCGGCTGCTCTGGCTATATCAGCATTGCGCCATGACGCCGGCTCCTGACCGTCCGCTAAAGCGGACCGCCAGGACAGATTGGATAGTCCCCGATCAATGCCGAGCTGTTCACAAGCCTGCCGGTCATGCTGATCGACCACGATCGCATCACTGACAAGAAGCGGTACGACAACGCGCGGACGCTGGTCTTCGCGCATGTAGCCGGAGATGGCGATGATTGACCATTCGAGTGAAGCACTCGTATAAAGTGTCGCCTGACCGAGGCGGTGATAGCGTCCCGCGCTGGATGCCTCGGGAGGATCGAGCACATGATCAAGGCGTTCGGTCAGCACCGAACGAAAGAAGCGACCACTGATCTTGCGAAAGAGGCCCGCGGACTCATTCTTTGTAACATGTGCTTCCATGCAGACCCACATAGCGGGAGACCCCGCTGGGAAACAAACCTTATGGCGCGTTGCAAATCGGTATTGGCCGCGGTGGCGGCGCCGGATGATCTATTTTGTATTGGGCAATGATTGGCTCCAGGGTTTCTTTCGACCAGAACTTCGGAGCGCCGATTTCCTTCAAGCAGGAATCGTTCCAATACAAGCCGGCCTTCGATGGCGAGCGGCCGCTCGCCACAGCTTTGGCGACGGCGTTTATATCGGCTGACTCAGGATAGATGTAGAGCGTCGTCGGATTGCCTTTCACCATGGAGAGGATCTGGCTGGCGTCCGATGCCGTCCAGCTGGTGCAGCCGTCGCTGCGGCCACCCGCATATTCCACCAGCTTTCCAAGCGGAACATATCCATCGCGATTTGCGTAGGGGCTTTCAGGATTTTTCTTCAGGCAGACGCCTGCCACGACAGCGGCTGCGTGCCCGCCGATGGCGCGCTGTCGTGCATTTGCCGTTTCGCCCTCGCCGTCAAATTGGATGAACGAGCGAAGCAAGGCCGCATCTTTCGTTCCCGAGACGCGGTAGTAACCCTTGAACGTCGTCTTCGTCTCGTCCGTCATATAGGCACCGCCGGCGGTCAGGTTCGAATCCATGGCATTGCCGAAGTTCCGGGCGCACTCTCTGCCATTGCCGAAATCAACAACGCCCTTCAAATCGCGACCGCTGCCGTGCCCGGACGAAATCACACGAAACGTCTGGGTGGCTTCGCAGACAGTGTAAAAGCGGCCGCCCGATTTGCCGTCGCCCAGATCGTTCGGGCGTGTGGCGTCCATTGCGAAGTAGCAAGGATTACTGACTTTACCTTCGCTTACTTTGCGCATGTAAAGCGCGCGCGCCCGCTGCAGGACCGGCGAGGCGATCTGGCCGTCACCTTCGCCGACATGAGGCGTAAGCCACGGCGGAATGTCCGCTTGTCGACCAGCCGCAAATAACTGCGGCGATGCTGAGAGGACGACGGCGACGGTGCAAAGGCTGAGAGTATTGACGATACTCAAGAGAGCATATCTCGACCGCACGGAATCAGATCTCCTGTTGAAACGTTTTGCACTTCTACATCCAGCCTCGGCCCGAAGCCAATGGCGGCAATGATTCTGTGCTGACATCCCAAGCCCTCTTCGAACCACTCTGGCGGCAGATGGTCGCCAGCGCGCCAGAAGACTCGATTAACTTCAGACAATAATGCACGTATGAGGAGATGCTAGGAATCATAGGGGAATCGGGACCGGCAGGCGTCGAATCTCAGAATATCTGTTTTCGCCCGTCGTTGAGATCTCACCTGAGACCATGCGCGAGCGCGAAACATACTAAGAGAAAAAAAGGGGCAGAATGAGAAAGCTTATGATTTTGGCCGCCATCACGATGGCGGCTCTTTCCGTGTCGGCAAACGCCGCACCGGTCGCAAGCAAGGGCGGGTATGAATATGATAAAAATCGACTGAGCGATCCCGCGGCTCTCAACTGGAACATCGAGCAATGCAGCCACGGTGCCATCACGCCGGAAGCGACAGAGCAATTTGCGAAGCTCATGAACGTTCCCGCGGCCAATGTCCGTCGCGAGTTTTGCCGCCGAATCCTCACCGCTTACGCCAAGGGTGCCATCCCCTACGACGACTACGTTCAGTTTGCCGCAAGTCGTGTTATGGCTCCAAGCATTGCGAGGGCTTTGAGAATTGCAGGTTCTGGCCCACGGAAGCCACAGGGCGATGGACAAAGTGATATCGTTCTTCCGCTTTTGGCGAAAATGGACTCGGGCGAGACGTTCAAAGGCTCGACAATAGCATCGCGCGGCAACGGCCGATTCTCGGTCAAGTCGTCGCGGCGGTCGGTAAAATGCTCCGGTACCTACGACCTGAAGGACCGGCGCCCGACAGTTACTCTTCTCGTCAAATGCTCGGACGGTCGTACTGGGCAGGCCGTGGTCACGAGAGCGCCGGACCTCATGTCGGCGTGGGGGAAGGTGAAGCTATCCGATGGGAGCAACGGTCAGCTGACTGTTGGCACCGTGCGGAAACAACAGTGACAGGCAGACAGAGCCAAGCCCGCGGCCTCATGTCGGACGATTAGAATGAGATTCCGGCACTGAACAAGCCGCGGGCTGTCGTCCCGAGTTCCGAGCGAGGCTATCTGGACGATGCGCGAGTAGCCATGCTTCTTCTTTGACTGAGCGCATGGCGTTCATCTTTGCCACACACCCTCATGTGGATTGGGGGCAACGCAATGCTTTCTGCAATTCGGCCCCTGCCGAGAGGACGTAAGGCTTTAACCTTAGGAAGAGCGCTTCCGACTACTTGCTCAGGCTGCAGGGGATCAGCACCGGCAAATAATTTCCATCCCCATTGTCGGAATCACCTTCTGTTGGCCGTCCTTGGAGCATCAACCGCGTCAACCTGGAGGAATATCGTGGAAAACGCTCAATCAATTTGGCAGACCGCTGCCATTCTCATCGCTCGCCTGATCTTCACCGTCGTCTTCGTGATGGCCGTCTCGTTCAAGTTCATGGATATGGGCGCGACTGCCGGCTACATCGCAGCCGCCGCCTTCCCGTTCCCATTGTTCTTGGCTTGGTGCGCCGCGATCCTTGAGGTGCTGCTTGCCATCGCTTTCTTGACCGGTGCGTTGTTTACCCCGGCCGCGCTCGCTGCTGCCGTTTATGTCATCTTCCTCGGATTCTCATTCCATGGTCCTGCACGTTGGGCCGGCAACCAAGCTGAATTCGGCTTCTTCGTGGATCACTTTGTTTTCGTAGCGGGTTTGCTCTTCGCTGCTGTACATGGCCCGGGCCGGGTACTTGCCGTCAAGTAGGCATCCTGGCCGGACAGAGTGTGACGCAGCTTCATCATGATCTGAAGCTTGCCGCACCATTCCCCTTTCGACGGCGAATGAACAATGTGCTGGCACAGATGGCGGGCTTGTCGACGAGCTGCACGCGTTAAGGCCGGGGTTACAGCACTGCGGTCGCATATGAGGCGCTCATGTGGCTGAGCACCCAGTTTCCTGCCCAGGGCGCAGAGTTATTACTGGCTAAACTTGACGCTCGCCGTTCGCTCCCCAAATTCGAGTCGCGCCACCTAATCTGCTCCACTAACCCTCATGTGCCCTCCGCAATCCTCCACCGCCTTATGATGAAGTCCATAGGGTTGCTCACATCCCGACTTTAAACAGAAGCTTAAAGTGTCTTCACTTCCGTTATTGCTATTTCCTTCTCGAGGGGGCCAGCGACGGTTTCGGGCCCGAAAGCCAAAAGCAGATCAGTAAGCCTCGTTCTTCAACCTCGGCAGCCTCATGAGCGCGCTCGCGACAGCCTGTCTCGGCGATCAAACCGCGATTACCGCCTGCATCGATATCGCCGCCGCAGCTCGGATTTGGCCTCGGCGCCGAATCCGGGAACGAGACGCAGCTGATGATCACCGAACCAGCAGAAGACGACACCGACCGATTGAACGCCGCCGGCTTCGGACTGGCGGCCCGGTTGCCGGAAAGACCTCATTGGCGGAAATCGGGCTTATCATTCATGTGGTCGCGAACGGAGCCGATCGTCTACTGCCTTTGGATGAAACGATGGCCTATCCCAATCGAATACTCGACGATCTGACCTCGCCCGGACGCCGCTCACAGCCGCCCCGAGCCGACGGCCCTCACCTCCCCGTCCCTGTCTGAAGTGATCCAGTAGCCTCAATATCGCATACAGGTCGCGACCAATGGATCTGTGCCAACAGATACGAATTCCGCGCGCCACGCCAAATCGAAATTTCCTTTACCAAACAGACATGCTGACATCGGCGCAACGTGAACCTCATTGCGCCGTCTTCGTCGCACCAATGGAACCGGATGGGCATTGGCATTCTCTGCCATTGCCCATCGATCCTGCTGAAGGCTCACAAGCCGTCAACGTCGATGATCGCTTGCGCGAAGGCCTGCGGCGCCTCCTGCGGCAGATTGTGGCCGATGCCGCCATCGATCATCCGGTGTGCATACTTGCCGGAAAACTTGCCGCGGTAGGAAGCGGGATCAAGGTGCGGCGCGCCGTTGGCGTCGCCTTCCAGGGTGATCGTGGGCACGCTGATCACCGGCGCCATTGCCAGGCGCTTCTCCAGATCATCATATTGCGGCTCGCCTCTCGCCAGTCCCAACCGCCAGCGATAATTGTCGATAACGATGGCAACGTGATCCGGATTGTCGAAGGCTGCGGCGCTGCGATCAAACTGCGCGTCATCGAAGTCCCACTTCGGAGAGGCAATCTGCCAGATCAGCTTGGCAAAATCGCGCCGGTATTTATCGTAGCCCTCCTGCCCGCGCTCGGTGGCGAAGTAATACTGGTACCACCATTGAAGCTCCGCCTTCGGCGGCAGCGGCATCTTATTGGCTTCCTGACTGCCGATCAGATAGCCGCTGACGGAGACCAGCGCCTTGCAACGCTCGGGCCAGAGCGCCGCCAGAATGTTAGCCGTGCGCGCACCCCAGTCAAAGCCGCCGAGGATCGCCTTCGGAATTTTCAGTGCATCCATCAAGGCGAGGATATCGACAGCCACGACCGACTGCTGACCGTTGCGCGCAGTCTCGCTCGAAAGAAAGCCTGTCGTCCCGTAACCACGCAGATAGGGAACGATCACGTGGTAGCCTCGTGATGCGAGCAGCGGAGCAACATCGACGAAGCTGTGGATGTCATAGGGCCAGCCATGCAACAGAATGACCGGAGCGCCATCGGCGGGGCCTGCCTCCGCATATCCGACGGTCAGCACCCCGGCGTCAATCTGCTTCAGAGAAGCGAACGACGCGCCACCTCCGGATTTGACCGCCGGCTTTGTCTCATTGGACTGCGCCGCGACAGAGCCGGGCAGAGCCAATTGATTGGCAGCGAGGGCGCCGGCGGCGATACCAAAGAAGCGGCGGCGAGGGCGGTTGATGTCTTCGGACATTCATCTTTCTCCAACAAGCATGACGCTGCCTGGCGGGAAGACTTCCCCGCGCTTCCGCCATGCGTCCCGATCGGACAGTTTTAAATGGCAATGCGAGTCTCAAGCGCAGATACAATAGAGCGCTAGCGATCCTTCAACTACGATTCACGCGCCAAAGATCAATCCCGCAACACTGGCATTGTTTACCAGCGAATTGAGGACCATGACGATCGGGGGAAAACAGAAGATCGTTGCGACATCGACGGGCCGGACCTCACGGACGAGGAGAACGCATCGCAAAGCCAATTCGCAGCGACCACTCGCCTGACGAACGCCGCCCGACATAAATGGGAACGGATGCCGCTATCACCGTTTGCGCACCAACCACCGAAGATGCCAATATCGGCCAGCGTTCCCCGCGGGGAACTCGTTTTCGACGACGCATAATTGACAGCGATGGACCGAAAGTTCCCCGCGGGGAACGCTATTTTAGGCCTGGTTGCCCCGAATCATAGAATCGGAGTACTTCTTATCTACGGAAAATGCCGGTAGTACCGACTTTCTGCGTAAATAAAGAAACCAGTCACAAAAACCCAACCATAAAGGCGCTTAGTAACGTGGCCAAAAATGGGAGAAAACCATGACCCGACATCTGAGCAGCCTCGCCTTCATGCAGACATTCTCTGCGAAGCTGGATACCGCATTGGGCAATCTCAGCCTAGCCCAGTTCCCCCCCCATGCCCGACGCACTATGCGCAAGTTCACCTCTCCCGAGGTTGCCGCGCTGCTTAACGTGACCGAAGCCTATATCAGGCAGGTTTCGCTGAAAGAGCAGGGGCCGACGCCGGAAGTCGCCAATGGGCGGCGTCTCTATACGCTCGAGCAGATCCTCGAATTGCGTATGCACCTGGCGCAGAACGGCCGCAAAAAGTGGATGAACCCGCGCAGGGTAGGCGAGGAGCAATGCCAGATCCTGGCAATCACCAATTTCAAGGGCGGCTCCAGCAAGACCTCCACCACGATCCATCTCGGTCATTATCTGGCCTTGAGAGGATACCGCGTGCTGGCCGTTGACCTCGACCCCCAGGCATCGCTGACCAGCCTGCATGGTAGTCTGCCGGATTTTGATTATCGTGACGGCGATACGCTTTATTCCGCCATCCGCTTCGAGGATCCGATCCCGACCGAGCAGGTCATTCATCAGACCCACATCGCCGGCTTCGATGTCATCTGCGCCGGCCTGGAATTGACGGAGTTCGAAACCGCCGTTGCGCTTGAAATGCGCAAGTCTGGCGGCACGAGCTTCCTCTTGCGCGTATCGCAGGCACTGGAGCAGGTGGCTGATCGCTACGACATCATTCTGATGGATTCGGCCCCGTCGCTGAACTTCCTCACCCTGTCATCCCTGACCGCGGCGACAGGCGTCCTGATCCCGGTTCCGGCACATATGCTCGATGTGGATTCCACAGCGAAGTTTCTGGAACTCGCCGGATCCTACATGCAGATCCTCGAACAGGTCGGCACGTCGGCGCAATGGGATTTCGCCAAGTTCCTGATCACCAAGTTCGAACCGAACGACCATCCCCAGGCCAATATGACGGCGCTGATGCGGCAGGTTTTCGGCGAGGACCTGTTGCTTAACTCCGTGATCAAATCGACCGCGGTTGCCGATGCCTTGACCTGGAAACAGAGCCTTTACGAGGTGCAGCGGTCGAGATTTTCCGCCCCGAAAACCTATGACAGGGCGATTGAGTCGATCAATGCGGCAAATGCCGAAATCGAAGAGCTTCTTTCGAGAGCATGGGGACGCGAATGAGCAGGAAAGATTCCAAAGGCATGTTTGCCAATGTCCTGATCGGTCTCGGCCAGGACACTCCATCCGTACCCGCCGCAACGACATCGCCGTCGCCGCATCTTCTGAAGGTCGCCGCCGGCGTTCGGCAGTTGCAGGAACGTGGCGAGCTTGCCGACAAGCTGCTGCAGGGTGCCGATCACATCATCCAGCTCGACGTGGACGCGGTCCTTCCGTCTTCCATTCGGGATCGATTTGACGGAGCTTATGACGCCGACAGGCTTCAGGATCTCGTGCAGTCCATGCGCGAACACGGGCAAACGACGCCTGGTCTCGTTCGGCCCATGCCGGGCGAGGGCAGCCGGTTTCAGATCGTCTTCGGACGACGCCGCCTTGCCGCTGCAAAGCTTCTTGGCATCAAGTTCCGCGCCATCGTCCGCGATCTCACGGACGAACAGGCAATCGTTATCCAGGGCGAAGAAAATGCCAATCGCGACGATCTGTCCTTCATTGAGAAATGCGTTTTCGCTCTCAGCCAGGAAGAGGCGGGCTTCAAGCGCGAGGTGATCTGCTCATCGCTCGCAACCGGCAAGTCGCATGTTTCCGAAATGCTGCAGATCGCCAAGGTTTTCCCGAATACGGTCCTGACGCGTATCGGTGCTGCTCCCGAGACCGGCCGCCGGCGCTGGGCGCAACTGGCCGAACGCTGGAGCGCCAATGCCAAAGCCCAAACGGTCACGGACCGGCTGCTGGAAGAGCTGACGGTTCAGTCGCTGTCTAGCGATGACAGGTTCGCGGCCGTGTTGAATGCCGTTTCCAAGGCCGAGAATGCCCCTACAGCCCCTGCGGATCGCGCTCAGGAGGTCGTTTCCAAGGGAATGACCCTTGCCATCGTGAACTACGCCAAGGCGGGAACCAAGCTTACCTTCACGAAAGCCGTCCCAGACGATTTCGTGAATTACCTGCTGCGTCGAATGGAGGGATTGCACGAGGAATATCTCGATCAATCTCAACAGACCGCGCAGCACAAGACCAAGCTGTAACAGGAGACTGAATAGCAAAAGAAAAAGGCCCCCGAACGTTGCCGTAGCGGAAGCCCTTCTCAGTATGTAGCAATACGAGAATCACATTTCCGCGAATCATAGTCAAGAGTCTTTGGCACCGTTTTTGGTGAGCGGCTTTCTTTTGCCTGTTGAAAGGTGAAGGAAATGGAGATGCATATCACGACGCCCTTCGGGCGGCGGTCGATGTCGCTTGCCTTGATGAGAAATCAGATCAAGGCAACGGCCATCAGACAAGGTAAAACTGTCGACAAGTGGCAGGTGTTTCGCAATGTCTGCGAAGCAAGACCCCTGCTCAACATTTCAGATCGCACACTGGCGGTTCTGAATGCTCTTCTAACGTTTTACCCCGAGAAGGAACTCAGCGAAGACGCCGGGCTGGTGGTCTTTCCGTCCAACAATCAGCTCACCGTTCGCGCCCATGGCATTACCGGAACGACATTGCGGCGGCATCTGGCTGCCCTGGTCGAGGCCGGCCTGATCCTGCGCAAGGATAGCCCGAACGGCAAACGTTTCGCCCGCAAGGATGGGGCAGGGGCTGTCGAAGACGCCTATGGCTTCAATCTGGCGCCGCTCCTTGCCCGTTCCGAGGAGCTTGCGGATCTGGCGCAGCAGATTGCCGTCGAGAAAAAACATCTCCGACAGGCCAAGGAGAAGCTCACCATTTGCCGCCGCGATGTTCGCAAGCTGATTGGCACCGCGATCGAAGAAGGCGTTCCCGGTAACTGGCAGGCGATCGAGAGACATTATCTCAGCCTGGTCAACACCCTGCCACGCGCGCCAACAGCCGTGGATATCGCTCCCATCGCCGAAGAAATGGAAATGCTACGCAATGAGATCATCAACCTTTTGGAAACAAAGCTGATTTCCGAAAAATCAGTTGCCAATGATGTCCAAAATGACCGGCACATACAGAATTCAAATACCGAATCTCAAATAGAATCTGAAGCGAGCCCTCAGACTGCAACAGCCCCAGAACCAGACCAATCGGCCGAGCAGATCAGCAAACCCTCACAGCAGCCGATCAAAGCCTATCCGTTAGCAACGGTGCTGCGAGCCTGCCCAGAGATCACCAATTACGGCCCTTCCGGTGCGATTGCCAGCTGGCGAGAGCTGATGACAGCAGCCGTTGTCGTTCGAACCATGCTGGGTGTGACATCCAGCGCTTATCAAGATGCTTGCGATACCATGGGGCCGGAAAGCACGGCTGTCGTCATGGCCTGCCTCCTCGAAAAAGCGCAGCATATCAGCTCAGCCGGTGGCTATCTGCGCAATCTCACCTCAAGGGCACGTCGAGGCGAGTTTTCCCTCGGGCCGATGCTGATGGCGCAGATGCGGGGTCGTGACGCCGAGGCGAGGAAGGCATCTTGATGATCATCACCGAAGAGATCAGAGCTGCGATGAAGCCAATCCGGCGCGCTCCATTCGCTTCCCAATTTCATATCTACGAAGGCTATCCGCCGTTCGTCGAAACAGGGATATCAATGCATATGGGGCTGCTGGTCTCTCGAAGGATGGAGCCTCATCTGACTCAAAAAGCTGTCACGATGGATACCAGATGCCAACCAATGACGATGGGGCATCATTTTAATCGTAGCCATAGTGGAAATTAGCGCCGCTTTTGCTTCCGCTCGGAAAACTTATAGCGAAACTTCAAATAGTTAGCGACCAGTCATTTTCCAGAATAGGGGCTCAAAAGGAGCAAATATCTGATCCGAATTTACCCAAATTCAGCTTCAGATGCAAGGCGCTTGCAATATTCGATGAACGTGCGGCCAATCGCATGACCTCGATTGAGAAAAATATTCCTATAAATTCTATAGAAATAGACATTACAGCTTTCACGCCCCGGCGCTCATACCCGTAGGGTGTTTCCAAAGTGTCGATGGCAATGGCCAGGAAGAGGGGATGGATATGGGCGTGTTTCGTTCGGCAATGATCGGTGTCGTCGCGGCTTTAGGTTTCGGGCTGGCTTCGGCCCAAGCGGCTGATCTTTCTGAGATCAGGATCGACTGGGCGACTTACAATCCCGTCGGGCTTCTCCTGAAAAAGGAAGGCCTGCTCGAAAAGGAATTCGCCAAGGATAATATCAGCATCCGCTGGGTGCAATCCGCGGGCTCGAACAAGGCGCTGGAGTTCCTGAATGCCGGCTCGATCGATTTCGGTTCGACAGCGGGTGCTGCGGCATTGATCGCCCGGGTCAACGGCAACCCGATCAAATCGATCTACGTTTTCTCACGCCCCGAATGGACAGCCTTGGTCACCCGGGCCGATAGTCCGATTTCCACCGTTCAGGATCTCAAGGGCAAAACGATCGCGGTAACCCGTGGGACCGATCCGCACATCTTTCTCGTCCGTGCCTTGGCGGATGCCGGGTTGAAGCAGACGGATGTGAAGCTGGTTCTCTTGCAGCACGCGGACGGCAAGCTCGCGCTTCTACGCGGTGACGTCGATGCCTGGGCAGGTCTCGATCCTCTGATGGCGGCCGCCGAGGTGGAGGACAAGGCGAAGCTCTTCTATCGCAAGCCCGAAAACAACACATGGGGCGTACTCAACACCACCGAGACTTTCGCCACCGAACATCCCGATATCGTCAAGCGCGTCATTGCCGTCTACGAGCAGGCGCGGGCCGACGCGATCGCCAACCCCGCTGCATTGAAGGCGGCGCTGGTCGAAGCTGCCAAGCTGCCGGACGACGTAATCGCCAAGCAGCTTGAGCGCACGGACATCTCCCAGTCGACGATTGGCGATCTGCAACGCGATACGATCTCGAAAGCCGGTATTGCCTTGCAGAGTGCGGGTGTCCTTCCGGCTGATGTCGATATTCAGAAAGTCACGAACGAGTTGATCGACGATCGCTTCGCCGTCGGGAAAACGCAGTAAAGACCCAAGGCAACGCTATGGCAGACTTGGCCGGGACCGGCATCGAAACGGAAACAAAGGCGTCGCGTTCAGTCGCGGCGTCTGCGTTTTATGGAATAGGCGGCAGGGCGACGGTCGCCATCATCCTACCTGCCCTCGGACTGCTGTTTTGGGAAGTCGCGGTTGCGGCCGGCTGGTTTTCCGGTCGTCTCATGCCGCCGCCGTCGAAGGTTGCCGCAACCTTATGGGCGCTTTCGAAGTCCGGTGAACTCTTCACCCATATAGGCATCACCACCGTCAGGGTATTCTTCGGATTCATCATCGGCGCCGTGACGGCCACGATTGCCGGAGCCGTGACAGGGTATTTCGGACTTGCGCGCCGGCTGATCGATCCGTCGCTACAGGCGCTTCGTTCCATTCCCTCGATCGCCTGGGTGCCTTTGTTCATCCTCTGGTTCGGGATCTTTGAGGCATCGAAAGTGGCGCTGATCGCCGTCGGTGTCTTCTTTCCGATCTATCTCGGCGTATCGGCCGCCATCCTTTCGGTCGATCGCAAGATCGTCGAGGTCGGGCGGATTTTCCGGCTATCGGGCTTTGCGCTGGTGCGGCGGGTCATGCTGCCAACGGTTTTCCCCGCCTATGTGACCGCCTTGCGATCCGGTCTCGGTCTCGGCTGGATGTTCGTCGTCGCCGCCGAATTCATGGGCGCTTCGGAGGGGCTTGGCTATCTTCTCGTCGATGGTCAACAGATGGGCAAGCCCGACCAGATCATGGCTGCCATCATTACATTCGCGGTCATCGGCAAGCTGACGGACAGTCTGCTGCTGGCCGTGACGACGCCTTTCCTGACATGGCAGGACAGCTACAGGCGGGAGGGGTGAGCCGATGCTGACGCTGCGACACCTCGGAAAGACCTATGCGAATGGCGTTCGCGCGCTCGAAGGCTTCTCGCTCAATCTGGCGCCGGGCGAGATCGTTGCCGTCATCGGCGGATCGGGTTGCGGCAAGAGTACGCTGCTGCGGCTGATCAGCGGTCTCGAAACACCCACGCGCGGGACGGTCGAGCTGAATGGCGAGCCGGTCGTCAAGCCGCATCCATTGATCAATCTCATTTTTCAGGAACCCCGTCTTCTGCCCTGGCTGAGTGTTGCCAACAATGTCGGCTTCGGGCTTGCCGAACTCGAGGGCGATGACCGTCGTCACCGGGTCGAGGTTGCGTTGAAAAAAGTCGGCCTTGCGGAACTCGGCCGTCGCTGGCCTAGGGAATTGTCAGGCGGCCA
This sequence comes from Rhizobium rhizogenes NBRC 13257, assembly GCF_000696095.1. Classification (GTDB taxonomy): domain Bacteria; phylum Pseudomonadota; class Alphaproteobacteria; order Rhizobiales; family Rhizobiaceae; genus Rhizobium; species Rhizobium rhizogenes. The sequence goes on from NZ_BAYX01000003.1 coordinate 25,677, forward strand.
GGCCCAGAGGGTGGCGATCGCCCGCGCACTGGTCACCCAACCGGAAGTGCTGCTTCTGGATGAGCCTTTCTCCGCTCTGGATGCCTTCACGCGCGCCGACCTGCAGGACCACCTGCTCGACATATGGTCCGAGACCCGCCCAACGCTCATTATCGTGACGCACGATATCGACGAGGCCCTTGTTCTCGCCGACCGGATCATCGTCATGCGGCCATGGCCGGGGCGTATTCTCGATGAGATCAAGATCGACCTGCCAAGGAAACGCGATCGAGCGTCGGAGGCCTTCGAGGTTGCGAAGAGACAGTTGCTCCTGTCGCTCAATACATCGCTGCAGCCGTCTTAAGCATTACCTCATCGACGATCTCACCCTACCTTGATCTAGGGTTCGAGTGCCCCGCGATCCGGTGAAACGCGAAGCATCAACCGCATAGCAAGCAGGATCGCGCATAACGCTGTGATGACCGAGCAGCCCAACCACAATGATGATGCGCTGAAATGCACGTAGATGAACGTGCCGATGGCCGGTGCCACAATGCCGGCCGCGGCTTGAGCCGTGCGGTAGAAACTCATATAGGCGCCGCTTTTGCCGCCGCTGCGCGCGGCTTGTCCCATCACCATGGCCATGATGGCGGGATAGAACATCAGCTGTCCGGCCGTCAGCAGCAGGTAGAGAGTGACCAGAGCGGTCACGCTCCCGCCGAGAGGCAATGCCCCGAAACTGACGGCAACGATCATCATCCCGATGAGCACCACGGTCATGTGGTTTTTCGATTTGGCCCAACGGCTCACCGGCAGTATGGCGGCTGCGAAAACGAAATGCCCCAATGTCAGCAGGTTTCCGTATTCCTCCGGCGTCATGCCGTAATAGGAGGTGACGAAAAGGGGCAGGGTGGAAGAGGTCTGGCGCCCCACCATGTCGAGCACGCAGGCCGCCAGGCACAGAAGAAGGAACTCCATATTTCTATAGGGCAATCCCGCAGGCTTCGATGTATCCGCCTTTACCGCGGGAGCGGCATGACGCGGTACCGATCTGTCCAGGAAAACAAGAACGGCAATCGCCGCGACGGCAGACGTAAGGCCATCGATGAAGAATATCAGGCTTGGTTGACGCGCATATAAATGTCCCGCCATCGCCGCGGCCATGCCGGCGCCGACATTGATCGCCACGACATAGATCGCATAGGCTTGCGAGCGCTCGTCTTCCGGGCACAGGCGAACCACGCAGGCATCATAGGCCGGCCGAAATGCACCATTTGCAAATGCCATGATCGCGACAGCGGCACCGATCGACATGCTGTCGCCGAGGGCAGGGATGAGAAACAGGGTGGCGGCGCTGGCAAGAAAGCTCAGAATCAGGACGTTTTCCGAGCCTATCCGATCGCTGGCATGACCTCCGGCCCATGCGCCGAAAATGCTGCCGAGCCCGAAAACGGTGAGGATGATCCCCGCCGTCTCAATGGATAGACCGACGGCACTCGTCAGGTAGAGCACCAGAAATGGCGTCACCATGAAGCCGAGGAAATTCACAAAGGCGATGGCGGCCAGCAGCCATAGCTGTCGGGGGAGTTTCGGTATCATAGTTCTCCAAGCGATGCCGCCGACACGATGGTTTAGCCGATGCGTCATGGCCACGATCGGCAGGCTCTTCCCTTTTGATATTATGATCCGTTGAGCACAAGCAATCGCCGCCTAAGGCAGGGCGCACAATGTCGCACAGATATTACCTTGGTCATCCTCTGATTCATGGTGAATTTGAACCTGATCAACTTTCTTTGAGGGAATGGAAATCAGCCGCCGCAATGCTGGGCTGAACGTCTTCCCGAAGCTCTCCTGCGTCCATGTCAATCGAAAACTGGCGACGCCCCACCGAGAGCGGCAGCCGCTCCAACCGCCGACAGCATATCAACCACAGGTTCGGGCAAGCCAATTTGACTATGCTGCCCTTTGCCGGACGGTGAATTTCAATACCGTTAGTTCTTTCAGAGTCTGGCCAAGCAGGCGGTGCCAGCCTTCGAGGTGCTGGACTTTTTTGTATTACCTAACGCAAGAGTTCTCACATATGACTTCGATCGTTTCCTCCCTGAGCACCAGTCAGATCAGGTCGCTTTCCACAGCAGCGGTTGCGGCTTGGACGACGGATGACGTGGCCTCGCTTTCCACAAAACAGATCAATGTGCTTTCGTCAGCTCAGATCGCTGCGTTGGACACGGAAGATGTCGAAGTCCTCAGTTCCCAGCAGCTAAGCGCTATTTCACAAACTGCCATCGTTGGTTTGACCATGGATCAATTGGCAGTTCTGACGGCGTCTGACATCGAAAGCTTGAGCTCGCTGCAGATCGCGGCGATCACCACCACGCAGATTAGCGCCCTGACGACGGATCAGGCGGAAGCCTTGAGTTCATCGCAAGTAGCTGCCCTTAGCTCATCGCAAGTCGCAGCTTTAAGCGCGGCTGATATCGCCACCTTCTCGACCGGCGATATGGCGGCGATCACCAATAAGGCGGTATCAGGTCTATCCACCGCCTCTATTGCAACTCTCTCGACGGATCAGATCGCTGCGTTGAGCACGTCCAGCATTGCGAGCCTGACCACCACCCAGGTCGCAGCCCTGAGCACGGCGCAGATTGCCGCCTTGACGACGGCCCAGGTCGCCGCTCTCAAGACGGCGCAAATCGCGGTCATGGACACGAAAGGCATCGCAGCGCTTTCCACCGCGCAGATTGCTGCTCTCAGCACTACTGCGATCGCGAGCCTGACGACCAGCCAGATCGATGTCCTGAGCACGGCGCAGGCCGAGGCCTTGTCCTCTTCGCAGGTGAAGGTGTTGAGCTCGACCCAGATTGCGGCACTGGGGACGGATGACATCGCCACCTTCTCGACCGACGATATGGCGGCGATCACCAGCAAAGCCGTAGCGGGCCTTGGAACGGGCCTTCTGGCAGCTCTCTCTACGGCGCAGATTGCGGCGCTGAGCACGAGCGCCATCACTGGCCTCACGACCGGTCAAGTCGTCGCTTTGAGCACAGAGCAGATCGCTTCCCTGACGACGACCCAGCTCGGTGCCCTCAAGGCATCGCAAGTCGCGGTCATGGGTACCAACGATATCGCGGTGCTGTCCACCGCGCAGGTCGCGGCCCTCAGCAAGACCGCGATCGCCGGTCTGACGACGACCCAGATCGTTGCTTTGAGCACGGAGCAGGTTGCCGCCTTGACGACGACCCAGCTCGGTGCCCTCAAGGCATCGCAGGTCGCGGTGATGGGCACCAACGATATCGCGGCGCTGTCCACCGCACAGGTTGCAGCCCTGAGTACTTCCGGCGTTACCGGCCTGACCACCGACCAGGTCGCTGCCCTGAGCACGGCGCAGGCCGAGGCCCTGACGACGATCCAGGTCGCGGTGCTGAGTTCGACACAGATTGCCGCGCTGGGAACGGATGATATTGCCACCTTCTCGACCGCCGACATGGCGGCGATCACCAGCAAAGCCATAGCGGGCTTGGATACAGCCGGTATCGCAGCCCTCTCGACGGATCAGATTGCCGCGCTGAGCAAGGCCGGCATTACGGGTCTGACAACCGATCAGATTGCCTCCTTGAGCACGGCGCAGGTCGAGGTATTGAAGACGACCCAGATCGTCGTGCTGAGTTCCAAGCAGATTGCGGTTCTGGGAACGGATATTGTCTCATCCCTTTCCACAGCGCAGGTTGCGGCTCTGAGCACCGCCGGCATTACCGGCCTGACCACCGACCAGATCGCTGCCCTCAGCACGGCGCAGGCCGAGGCCTTGTCCTCCTCGCAGGTGAAGGCGCTGAGTTCGACCCAGATTGCCGTTCTGGGAGCCGATGATATCGCCACCTTCTCGACCGCCGACATGGCGGCGATCACCAGCAAAGCCATAGCGGGCTTGAGCACGGCCGCTATCGCAACCCTCTCGACGGATCAGATCGCCGCCCTGAACACGAGCACGGTTGCAGGCCTGACGACGGCCCAGATCGCCGCCCTCTCGACGGATCAGATAAGCGCCCTGAACACGCGTATCGTCGCGGGCCTGACGACGACCCAGATCGTCGCTTTGAGCACGGCGCAGGTTGCCGCCTTGACGACGACCCAGCTCAGCGCCCTCAAGGCATCGCAAGTTGCGGTGATGGAGACGAACGATATCGCGGCGCTTTCCACCGTGCAGATTGCAGCCCTGGGCACGAGCGCGATCGCAGGCCTGACGACGAGCCAGATCGATGCCCTGACCACGGCGCAGGCCGAGGCCCTGACGACGGCTCAGGTGAAAGTGCTGAGCTCGACCCAGATTGCGGCGCTGGGGACGGATGATATCGCCACCTTCTCGACCGATGATATCGCGGCGATCACCAGCAAAGCCATGTCTGGTTTGAGCGCTAGCCAGATCGCAGCCTTGACGACAGGTCAGATTGCGGTTTTGAGCACGAGCGCGATCGCGGGTCTGACGACCAGCCAGATCGCAGCCCTGACGACCGGCCAAGCGGCGGCCTTGACGACGACTCAGGTGGTAGTGCTCAGCTCAACGCAGCTTTCCGCGCTGGGAACGGATGACATCGCCACCTTCTCGACCGCCGATATCGCGGCGATCACCAGCAAAGCTATATCGGGCTTGAGCACGAGCCTTATCACAGAACTGTCCACTGCGCAGATTGCCGCCCTGAGCACGAGCGCAATCACTGGCCTGACGACCAGTCAGATCGCGACCCTGAGCAGCAGTCAGCTTGCTGCTTTGAACACCGCAAAAGTCGCGGTGCTGAGTTCCAAGCAGGTCGCCGCCCTCGGCACGAATGTTGTCGCATCCCTGTCCACTGCACAGGTCGCCGCCCTGAGTACTTCCGGCATTACCGGCCTGACCACCGACCAGGTCGCTGCCCTGAAAACAACGCAGGTTGAGGCCCTGACGACGATCCAGGCCGCAGCGCTGAGTTCAACTCAGCTTTCCGCGCTCGGGACGGATGACATAGCGACTTTCTCGACCGCCGATATCGCGGCGATAACCGGTAAGGCCATAGCGGGCCTGAGCACGGCTGTCATCGCAGCTCTTTCGACGGGGCAGATCGCAGCCCTGAGCTCCGCCGGCGTTGTCGGTCTGAGCACCGACCAGATCTCCTCGCTGAGCACGGCGCAAATTGCGGCCTTGACCACCGCTCGCGTAGGGGTGCTGCGTGCAGCGCAAGTCGCCGCCCTGGAAACGGAAGTCGTTGCATCCCTTTCCACCGCGCAGATCGCGGCCTTGAGCACGGCCGGTATCACCGGTCTGACCACCGACCAGATTGATACGCTGAGCACGGCACAGGCCGAGGCCTTGACGACGGCTCAGGTCGCGGCGCTGAGCTCGACCCAGATCGCTGCTCTGGAGACGGATGACATCGCCACCTTCTCGACCGATGATATCGCGGCGATCAGCAGCAAAGCCATGCCGGGCCTGAGCACGGCGATCATTGCCGCTCTCTCAGCGGATCAGCTCGCGGCCCTCGGTACGACCGGCATAGCGGGCCTGACAACCACACAGATCGACGCCCTCAGCAGCGGGCAAATTGCAACCCTGCTCACCAAGCAGATTGCCGTCCTGAGTTCAACGCAGGTCGCCGCCCTGGGCACGGATATTATCGCATCTCTCTCCACCACGCAGATTGCGGCCCTGAGTGCGTCCGGTGTCGCAGGTCTGACCACCAGCCAGATTGCCGCCCTTAGCACCGCGCAGGCAGAGTCCCTGACAACGGCCCAGGTCGCAGTGCTGAGCTCGACCCAGATCAATGCTCTGGGCGCTGATGACATCGCGACTTTCTCGACCGCCGATATCGCGGCGATCACCAGCAAGGCCATGTCGGGTCTGAGCACAGCCGTTATTGCGGCCCTCTCGACGGATCAGATCGCTGCCTTGAGTGCGTCCGGCGTTGCGGGTCTGACCACCAGCCAGATCGCTGCCCTCAGCACGGCGCAAATCGCTGCCGTGACTACCGGGCGGGTTGCGGCGCTGAGCTCGACACAGATTGCGGTCCTGAGCACAGCCGTTATCGCCGCCCTCAGCACCGCACAGGTCGCCGCGCTGAGTGCATCCGGCATTGCCGGCCTGACCACCGACCAGATCGCCGCCCTCAGCACAGCGCAGGCGGAAGCCTTGACGACGACCCAAGTCGCGGCGCTGAGCTCAACCCAGATTGCTGCTCTGGAGACAGATGATCTGGCGACCTTCTCGACCAAGGACATCGCGGCGATCGGCTCGAGCGCCATATCGGGATTGTCCACGGCCGCTATAGCGACCCTCTCGACGGATCAAATCGCGGCCCTGAGCACGGCCGGCATTGCCGGCCTCTCGACCGAGCAGATCAATGCCCTCAGCACAGGTCAAATCGACGCCTTGCTGACCAAGCAGGTTGCGGCGTTGAGTTCGACGCAGGTCGCATCCCTGAGTACGGGCATTCTCGCCTCCCTTTCGACCGCGCAGATTGCGGCCCTGAGCGCGTCCGGCATTACCGGTCTTTCCACCAAACAAATTGGCGCTCTGAGCACGGCACAGGCCGAGGCCCTGACGACCACTCAGGTCGGAACTCTCAGTTCCAAACAGGTTGGAGCTTTGAGCGCAGAGGATATAGCGACCTTCTCGACCAAGGATATCGCGGCCATCGGTTCAAGTGTCATTGTGGGACTAACCACTGCAGTCATAGCAAGCCTCTCGACCGCGCAGATCGCAGCCCTGAGCACGGCTGGCATTTCGGGTCTTTCGACCGCCCAGATCGTGGCTCTAAGCACCGGCCAGCTTGAAGCCTTGACCACCGCACAGATCGCGGCCCTCAATTCTACGCAGCTTGCGGCCCTGGATACGGAAGACATAGCGACCTTCTCGACCAAGGACATCGCGGCGCTTAGCTCGAGTGCCATATCGGGATTGTCTACGGCTGTTATAGCTGCCCTCTCGACGGATCAGATTGCGGCCCTGAGCACGTCCGGCGTTGCCGGACTTTCCACCAAGCAGATCGTCGCTTTGAGTACCGTTCAGGCCGAGGCTCTGACGACGATCCAGGTCGGGGCGCTCAGTTCTACGCAACTTGCGGCTCTGGATACGGACGATATCGCCACGTTCTCCACCGCCGATATCGCGGCGATCGGCTCAAGCGCCGTATCGGGATTGTCCACGGCTGTCATAGCTGCTCTCTCGACCGGGCAGATCGCGGCCTTGAGCACGTCCGGCGTTGCCGGACTTTCCACCAAACAGATTGCCGCCCTGAACACCAGCCAGGTCGACGCCTTGCTGACCAAGCAGGTTGCGGTACTTGGTTCGACGCAGGTCGCCGCCCTGAACACAGCTGTTGTCGCGACCCTCTCGACTGCGCAGGTTGCCGCGCTCAGCACGTCCGGTATTGCGGGCCTGACCACCGCGCAGATCGCTACTCTGGGCACAGGTCAGGCCGCGACCCTATCGACGGCCCAGATCGGCGCGCTTGGTTCCAAGCAGGTTGCTGCTTTGACGACGGCCGACATCGCAGCCCTCTCGACCATGCAGATCGCGGCCCTGAGCACGGTTGGTATTGCGGGCCTGAGCGCGACGCAGATTGCCGCCTTGAGCACCGACCAGGCCGAGGCCCTGACGACGACGCAGGTTGCGGTGCTGAGCTCGACCCAGGTTGCCGCCCTGGGAGCGGACCAACTCGAGACCTTCTCGACCGCCGACATTGCGGCGATCAGCTCGAGCGCCATAACGGGATTGTCCACGGATACGCTGGCGGCGTTTTCGACGGCGCAGATCGCGGCATTGGGCACGGCTGGCATTGCAGGCCTTTCCGCCACACAGATCGCGGTTCTCAGCACCGGCCAGCTTGAAGCCTTGACGACCGTCCAGGTCGGCGCGCTTGGTTCCAAGCAGATTGCCGCCTTGACGACCGTCGACATCGCAGCCCTCTCGACCACACAGATCGCAGCCCTGAGCACAGCCGGCATTGCAGGTCTGACCACCGAGCAGATTGCCGCCTTGAGCACCGACCAGGCTGAGGCCTTGACGACGCCTCAGGTCGCGGTGCTGAGCTCGACCCAGATTGCGGCCCTGGGGACCGACGATCTCGAGACCTTCTCGACCGCCGACATCGCGGCGATCAGTTCGAGTGCCATACAGGGACTGACGACGGGCACCATAGCAGCGCTTTCGACGGACCAGATCGAGGTATTGGGAACGGCCGGCATCGCGGGCCTGACCACTGACCAGATTGCCGCCTTGAGCACCGGCCAGCTCGAAGCCTTGACGACTGCCCAGATCGGCGCGCTTGGTTCCAAGCAGATTGCCGTCCTAAGTACCGTCGGCATTGCGGGCCTGTCGACGGCGCAGATCGCGGCCCTGAGCACGGCCGGCATCGCGGGTCTGACCACCGACCAGATTGCGGCCTTGAGCACCAATCAGGCCGAGGCCCTGACACCGACCCAGGTCGGCGCGCTCAGTTCCAAGCAGATTGTGGCCCTTGGGGCAGACGATCTTGACACTTTCTCAACCGCCGATATCGCGGCGATCAGTTCGACTGCCATATCGGGATTGTCCACGGAGACAATAGCGGGTCTATCGACCTTGCAGATTGCTGCCCTGGGAACGGCCGGCATTGCAGGTCTCACCACTGCGCAGATCGCCGTATTGAGCTCCGACCAGATCGACGCCTTGACGACGGCGCAGATCGGCGCGCTTGGTTCCAAGCAGATTGCCGTCCTGACGACGGCCGAGGTCGTTGCGTTTTCGACCGCCGATATCGCAGCCATCAGTTCGAGCGCCATATCGGGGCTGTCCACAGCCATTATAGCGGCTCTATCGACTGTGCAGATTGCCGCCCTGAGCACGGCCGGCATCACGGGCCTCACCACTGCGCAGATCGCCGCCCTGAATACCGACAAGGTCGAGGCGCTGACGACGGCGCAGATCGGTGCGCTCAGTTCCAAGCAGGTTGCCGCCCTGAGCGCCGCCGATATCGCGGCCCTCTCGACGGCGCAGGTTGCAGCCTTGAGCACGGCTGGCGTCGCTGGCCTCAGCAGCGCTCAGGTCGGTGCCCTGAGCGTCGAGCAGGTTGAAGCTCTTTCCACCACCCAGATTGCCGCCTTGACGTCGACTGGCGTCGCGGGCCTGACCACGGCTGACCTGGCAACCTTCTCGGCCGCCGATATTGCCGCGATCAGCTCAAGTGCCATAGAGGGATTGTCCACGGACTTCATCGCGTCGTTTTCCACGGCTGAAATCGCCGCCCTGGGTACGGCAAGTGTCGCAGGCCTCAGCAGCGCTCAGGTCAAGGCGTTGAGTATCGATCAGATCGAAGCGCTTTCCACCACGCAGATTGCCGCGCTGAGTTCTTCGGGCGCCGCAGGCCTGACAACGGAAGATCTGGGAACCTTCTCGACCGACGAACTCGTTGCCATCAGCTCGAATGCGATACCGGGATTGTCCACGGACTTTATCGTTGCCCTCTCGACCGCGCAGATCGCTATTTTGACGACGAGCCAAGTCGCTTCGCTGAGTTACAGCCAGGTGGCGGCCATGAGCACCGACCAGATCGTGGCCCTGTCCACGACGCAGGTCAATGCCCTGAACGCATTGCAGCTCGCCGCACTGGATACGGACGACATCGCGCTGTTTTCGACCGATTTCATCGTCGCCTTGAATTCCAGCGCGATTGCCGGATTGAGCACGAGAGTGATTGCCTCCCTGACGACAGAGCAGGCCGAGGCTTTAACCCCGAGCCAGGTCGCCGGGCTGACTTCGGCACAGGTTGCGGCATTGAGTACCCAGGAGCTGGCAACCTTCTCGACCGCCGATATCGCGTCGTTCAGCTCAACCGGTTTAGCGGGATTGTCGACACAGGACATTGCGAGCCTGTCGAGTGCGCAATTGGGTGCTCTCATGAAATCGCAGATGGGATATCTGAGTTCCGACCAGATTGCGGCTGTCATTTCGGTTTATGTGGGCGCCTGATCTCCGCATCTGAGCAATTGCGGTCTCAACGAAGCCGGACGGCGTCTCCGAAACGAAGAGGGCGCCGTTTGACGTTGATCCGGGATGCGCAGTTTTCCCGGCATCATCCCAGGCCGGACGAAATCTGTTGATGGCCGGTAGGCCCCGGCCGATTTCAACGGGCGGCGCGTGACATGCTTAGAGCAAGCTAGCAGAGTTAATAACTGTGCGGCCATTTCGCAAATGGCTGCAACGCCGGCCGTTAAATCGTGGGATGTGTCCATGGTCACCAATGAAGCATCAGCTCTGACTCCTGTTCCGTCTGTTGCCGGAATTTTGGAGCTCGCGCGCACCCAGCGCCTTTCCTTCACGGATTTGTTCCAATTCGCCGAAGGTCGAAGCGTGGCCGGACAAAAACTTGAGGCGGCGGAGGTCTACAAGGTCTGGATCGCATTCAACGAGGGCCATCCCTTCCTGCATCTCGTCTATTTCAATTATTCGGTGACCCTCCGGCAATTAGGCGATGTCGCGGGATCTATACATGCGTTGCGTGCGTGCCTGAAACTCGATCCGCGCTTCGGGCCGGCGCATATCAATCTTGGACGGGCGCTGGAAGACAGCGGCATCGCCACTCAGGCAATCCTGCAATGGCGGAGCTTCGTGGAGCTGACCGCCGACAGTACGGCCGACCGGCTCGCACATCGCCTCCTGGCGCTTCAGCACATCGGCCGCGTCATGGAAAACGCGGGTCTTCTGGAAGATGCGGAAACCACCTTGTGGCAAGCGATGGAACTGCGGCCCGACAAGACGGAAGCCGGGCAACATTGGAGTGCGCTGCGCCAGCGTCAATGCAAATGGCCGACGCTGGTCTCGTCGGACCATGTCTCCATCCGCCATCTGCTCGATGCCATGTCGCCGCTGACGCTCGCCTGTTTTTCCGACGATCCGTTGTTCCAGCTGGCCAAGGCCTACCGCTATAATAAGTCTTTCGTCGGACGTCCCGATACCAGCGGCTTCACGCGCAAGACGCCGAAGCAGAAGACCAGAACCGGCCAACGCCTTCGCGTCGGCTATGTTTCCTCGGATCTGCGCGACCATGCGGTCGGCTTTGCGCTCAGGGAAGTGCTGGAGCTGCATGACAAGCGGAGCGTCGAAATCTACGCCTATTATTGTGGCGATCCCGTGCAGGGAGATGCGACCCAGGCACGCATGAAAGCCGTCGTCGATTGCTGGCGCGATATCGGCGCGCTGAGCGATGCGGATGCGGCAAGACAGATCGCCGACGACGACATCGATATTCTCGTCGACGTCAACGGCTATACCAAGCATGCCCGGACGAAGATCTTCGCCTATCGGCCGGCGCCGGTCGTCGTCAATTTTTGCGGTTATCCGGGTACGATGGGCAGCCCGTTCCATCACTACATCATCGCAGACGAACACATTATCCCGCCCGAGAACGAGATCTATTTTTCGGAGAAAGTCCTTCGGATCGCCTGTAACCAGCCGATCGATCGCAAGCGGGTGATCGCCGAAAGGCCGTCCCGCGCCGAAGCCGGCCTGCCGGAAGACGTTTTCGTCTATGCATGCTTCAACGGCATGCAGAAGATCACGCAGGAAACCTTTGCGCACTGGATGAAGATTCTCTCCGGAACGACCGGTAGTGTGCTCTGGCTGCTCACCGGCGGCGACGATGTGGATAAACGCTTGCTTCAGTTGGCGGAGAATGCCGGCGTTGCGCCGGAGCGGCTGATTTTTGCGCCCAAGGCGCCGAATGCGAAGCATCTCGCCCGGATCGCGGTTGCCGACCTGTTCCTCGACACGTTCCCCTACGGGGCACACTCAACCGCGGGCGATGCTCTGACCATGGGACTGCCTGTCCTGACATTCCCCGGCAAGAGCTTTGCAGCCCGCTTCTGCCACAGCATCGTTGCCGCCGCCGGCGTGCCGGAGCTGATCTGCTCGAACCCAGAGGACTATATCGAAAGGGCAATCGGCTTTGCGAACAACCCCAGAAGCCTGAGGGAGATCCGCGAGTCGCTGCAGGCGAAAAGAGAGACTTCCGCTTTGCGTGACATTCCGGCGCTTGCACGCCGCCTCGAAGAGCTTTTCTGGCAAATGCAGGCAGAGTGCGAACGCGGCGAAACACCGGTGCCGGACCTGAGCAATCTCGACATCTATTACGATATTGGGGTGGACCTCGTTCAGGACAATATCGCGTTTTCGGACGATCGGGCCTATCGGCAGGCCTACCGCGACAAGCTGGTAGAATGGCACGATTACGCGCCGATTCCGCACGACAGACGACTGTGGACTGAGGAAGCCGCGGTCTCGACACCGCACGCAGCCGGAAAGAGCTGATCGGGAATGCCGCGGATCAAGAAAATTGCCGTGGTCGGTGCCGGGCTTTCCGGCGCGGTCATCGGTCGTGAACTCGCCATGGTGGGTCACGAGATCGACGTCTTCGATACGCGCAACCATATTGCCGGGAATTGCCACACCGAGCGCGACCCGGCGACCGGTGTCATGGTGCATGTCTACGGCCCGCATATTTTCCACACGGACGACAGGGAAGTCTGGGAGTATGTGAACCTCTTTCAGACGTTCATGCCCTACAAGAACCGCGTCAAGACGACGAGTTCGGGCCAAGTCTATTCCCTGCCCATCAATCTTCACACGATCAATCAGTTTTTCGGCAAGACGCTCAGACCGGACGAAGCGCGTGCTTTCATCGAGGAGCGTGCCGACAAAAGCATAACGGATCCGAAGACCTTCGAGGAGCAGGCGCTGCGCTTCGTCGGTAATGACCTCTATGAAGCGTTCCTCAAGGGATATACCCAGAAGCAATGGGGTTGCGCGCCGACCGATCTTCCGGCCTCCATCCTGAAACGGCTTCCGGTCCGCTTCAACTACGACGACAACTATTTCTTCCATAAATACCAGGGCATGCCGGAGAACGGCTATACCGACATGGTTGGGCGAATTCTCGACCACACGAATATAGAAGTCCACTTGGAAACCAGGTTTCACAGCGGTCTAGCCAAGGACTTCGATCACATATTCTATTCCGGTCCCCTCGACGGCTATTTCGACTATGAATATGGCCGTTTGGGATATCGCACGCTGGATTTCGAGCGTTTTACCCATGACGGTGACTACCAGGGGTGCGCAGTCATGAACTATGGCGATGTCTCCGTGCCCTATACGCGCGTGACGGAGCATAAGCATTTCTCCCCGTGGGAAGACCATGCCGGCTCGGTCTGCTATCGCGAGTTCTCCAGGGCCTGCGAACCCGGCGATGTTCCCTACTATCCGATCCGCCTGATGGAGGAAAAGGAACAGCTCGCGCACTATGTCACGCGAGCCCTCCAGGAGACCGCGGTCACCTTTGTCGGCCGGCTCGGAACATACCGCTATCTCGATATGGACGTCACGATCCGCGAGGCGCTGGACACCGCCCGGCTTTATCTATCCGTCAGCGCCGATCACACGCCGATGCCGGCATTCCTGCATCCGCCGCTCCAGACGCTTTAACGAGCGTCCGGAACAGCCGCATTGGACACAACGGGGAAACTCAATCCTCGTTGGCGGCCAGCTTCGACAGAGTCTCACCGCGTCCGCGAGCCCTCAGGATCAACGGCACGATCAACGCCGCCGCCGCGATCAGCAGCAGTACCGCCGAGATCGGCGAGGTGAACAGCACCGTGACATCGCCCTGGCTGATCGCAAGAGCGCGCCGAAGCTGCTGCTCCGCCAGCGGCCCGAGGATCAGACCCACCACGACCGGTGCGATCGGATAACCGAAAATCCGCATGACATAGCCGAGAACGCCGAAGGCGAGCAGCATGCCGAGTTCGTAAACCGACGGATTGGCGCCGATCGTTCCGAGCGTGGCAAACAGGAGGATGCCCGCATAAAGCCATGGCTTGGGAATGGTGAGGAGCTTCACCCAAAGCCCGACCAGCGGCAGGTTGAGCACCAGCAGCATGAAATTGGCGATGAGCAGGCTGGCGATCAGGCCCCAGACGAGCTGCGGGTTGGTGACAAACAGCAGCGGGCCGGGCTGCAGGCCGTATTGCTGGAAGCCGGCAAGCATGATCGCAGCTGTCGCCGTCGTCGGCAGGCCGAGGGTCAGAAGTGGAACGAGCGTTCCAGCGGCCGATGCATTGTTGGCCGCTTCCGGACCCGCGACGCCTTCGATCGCGCCCTTGCCGAATTCTTCCGGATATTTGGTCAGGCGTTTTTCGGCTGCATAGGACAGGAAGGTGCCGATTTCGGCGCCGCCCGCCGGCATGGCGCCGATCGGGAAGCCGATCAGCGTTCCGCGCAGCCAGGCCTTCCAAGACCGTGCCCAATCCTGGGCCGTCATCCAGACGGATCCCTTGACCGCCTCGATCGTGTCGGGTCCGCGATTGCCCTGCGCGGCGATGTAGAGAGATTCGCCGATGGCGAACATCGCAACCGCAAGTGTCGTCACCTCGATGCCGTCAAGCAGATCCGGGACGCCGAAGCTCATGCGCGCCTGGCCGGTGAGCTGGTCGATGCCGATGATGGCAAGCGCAAAGCCGATGAACAATGATGTCAGGCCGCGCAAGGTGGAATCGCCGAAGGCCGATGAAACCGTCACGAAAGCCAGCACCATCAGCGCGAAATATTCGCGCGGACCGAAGACCAGCGCCAGCTTGACGATGATCGGCGCTATGAAGGCGAGCCCCAGCGTGGCGATCAGGCCGGCAACGAAGGAGCCGATTGCGGCGGTGGCGAGTGCCGGTCCGCCGCGACCCGCCCGCGCCATCTTGTTGCCCTCGAGCGCGGTCACGATCGAGGCGCTTTCGCCGGGTGTGTTGAGCAGGATGGAGGTCGTCGAGCCGCCATACATGCCGCCATAATAGATCCCGGCAAACATGATCAGCGATCCCGCTGGATCGAGCTTGTAGGTCACCGGCAGGAGCAATGCCACGGTCAGCGCCGGGCCGATGCCGGGAAGCACGCCGACAGCCGTTCCGAGCGTGACGCCGATCAGGGCGTAAAGCAGGTTCATCGGCTGGGCCGCGATCATCAGGCCCTGCAACAGAAAATCAAATGTGCTCACGTTAGGGCCTCACCAAAATAGATGTTCGAGCGGACCGGCTGGAAGCGACAGCTGCAACAGCCCGGAAAAGATCAACCAGACCCCGAGACAGAGCGCGATGCCGAGCGGGATCGATATCCAGAGCTTGCGCTTGCCGAAGGCGGCTGCAGTCGCCGCAAAGAGCAGACCGGTCGCGATCGAAAAGCCCAGCGGTTTCAACAGCAGCATCTGGGCGGCAAGACCGCCGACGATCCAGACCACAGGCGCAACTTCCTGACGTTCGCGCACGGGAAAGTCTGCGCGTAGCGCTGCAAGGACGGTCCAGGCGGACAGAACAGCAGCCCGCCGGCGATCACGAAAGGAATGGTCGCGGGGCCGATGCCTGAATAGCTCGCAATTTTCGCCAGCCGCGAACTGTCCCAGAAGATCAGGCCGGCAAGGGCAGCGAGAAAGGCGGCGATGACAAGCGCCGCCCGATCCGGGCGGCGTGTCTGTGTGGTAGGGGAATTGCCCGTGGTCATTGGACGAGCCCGATGTCCTTGAGGACGCCTTCGGTCGCGGAAATATCCTTGGCGAGCTGTTCTTTGAAGGCGTCGCCGGCGAGATAGGTATCCTCCCAGCCCTTCGTCTTCAGAAGCTCCTGCCAGCCGGCGGACTTGGCAAGCTTTTCGACGTCGGACGACACGGCGGCCTTCTGCTCGTCGCTCAAGCCGGGTGCTGCCGCAATCATGCGCCAGTTTTCGACCACGACGTCGAGGCCGCTTTCCTTGATCGTCGGCGCATCGATGCCGTCAAGACGCTCGCCGCTCGACACGGCGAGGAGACGCAGCGCACCGGACTTCACCTGGGATTCAAATTCGCCGTAACCGGAAATCCCCGCCGTCACCTGGCTGCCGAGGATGGCGGCCAGCGCTTCGCCGCCGCCGGAAAAGGCGATGTAGTTGATCTTGGTCGGATCGACACCCGCCGCCTTTGCAATGAGGCCGACCGCGATATGGTCGGTGCCGCCGGCCGAACCGCCGGCCCAGGACACCGAACCTGGATCCTTCTTCAGTGCCTCGACAAGATCGCCCATGGTTTTCAGTGGCGAGGCGGCCGGAACGACGATGGCTTCATATTCGCCGGTCAGGCGTGCGATCGGTGTCACGTCCTTGAGCGACACCGGCGATTTGTTGGTCAGGATGGCGCCGACCATGACATAGCCGCCGACGATCAGGGCATTCGGATTGCCGCTCGCCTGGCTGGCGAACTGCGCCAGACCGATGGTGCCGCCGGCACCCGGCACGTTCTGCACCTGGACATTGCGGGAGATGCCTTCCTGCTGCATCACCGACTGGATGGAGCGGGCGGTCTGGTCCCAGCCGCCACCGGGATTGGCCGGTGCCATGATGGTGTAGTCCGCCGCGAAAGCCGGCAGCGCAAGGGCGCCGGCAAGCATGGAAGCCAGAAAAAACTGTTTCAAGATTAGTCCTCCGTCGGGCGCGCTCCTTGGAGATCGGCGCGATGTTTATCCTCTTTGCGGACGGGGATTGGCTTCATCGATTAAGCGGCGCCAGGACGTCAATGACCTGCTTGCGCCGGATCCAGATGAAATACTCCTCCCATACGCTTCGATCATTCGCCTCCACGAATGATGAAGAGCCGCAAGCCATCACAGGAAGCTGACATCTAGCTGACATCGGCCGGTGTCATGTCGCACGAACATTGCCTGGCCGGAGCTATTGCAGACGCAAGGCTTCGTTCCAGCGGGCAATCAGCCGCGCTCGCTTGACCTGGTCGAGATAGACCATCAGGCCGGGGCTGACCGGCACTGGGCGCAATTGGCCGCCCAGCATTTCGCGCATGGTATTGGCGGTGTTGGCGCCGGCGACATCCGGGCTTACCGCCGGGATCTGAAGCTCGCGGGCCATGATCGTCTGGCCTTCCTTGGACATGAAAAACGCCAGATAGCGCTTTCCGAGATCCGGGGAGGCGGCCGCCTGTGGCACGAGCCCGATACGCGACATGACAACGGTATAGTCCCGTGGCAGAACGATGCCGACATCGGGGTAACGCGAGGCCCAATTGGCGGCGTAGGAGCCGAGGATGTTATAGCCGAGCGTGAAGCGGCCGTCGGATACGCGCTCGAGAATGGCCGTGCTGGTCGAATAGACTTTCACGCCGGCCGCCCCCATGGCCTGGATGACCGACCAGATGTCGCCGAATTGCTCCTGGTCGCGCGCCATGAACAGAAAGCCGACACCCGATCGCTCGATATCATAGGTGCCGATCCGGCCACGGACCTCGTTCCCGTGCCGCTTCAGGTAGTCGACGAGTTCCGCGCGCGTCGATGGCGGTTTCTCCTGGGTGAAGCTCGGCTTGTGGTAGACGAAAACGGCGGGCTCGAAGGTCAGGGCATAGGCTGTGTTGCGCCAGTTCGCCCATTCCGGCCAGCGGCCGCTCATCGGCAGATCGCTGCGCTGGGCGTATCCGTCATTGCTGAGCTTGACCTGAAGATCCATCGCCGAGGAGAAGGCGAAATCCGCCGTCCTGCCGCCGGCGTCGGTTTCCTTGACGATCCGGTCGTAGATCTCCCCCGTCAGCATATCCTCGTAGCGGACGGCGACATCGGGGTTGGCCGTCTGAAACCCCCTGATCATCGGCGTCGCCAGCGGCTCGTCCAGCGAGGAGTAGACGATGACCTCAGGCGCCTTCTCATTCCCCGAGAGCGCCGGAAAGACAACAGGCTCCGCTGCAGCAAGGCTCGCATTGAGGCAGATGGTAAGGAGGATAAAAAGAGGCCGCATGGGGTGATATTGCCGCAGCGGCAGATCGTTCACAAGCGCATGCCCACCGGTCTGAGCTCCGCTTGTCGTTTCAGGTGAGGAAAAGTACCGTAACACCTTGGATTGCTGCCTGGCGTTTTCCCAAATCGATTCCGGTCCAAGGCGGAATGCGCTAGAATGCGGGCTGGGGGAGAATAGTCGTTTTGCGCATATTGCTGGTTGAGGACAACAAGGCACTTTCCGAAGGGCTTTTCGCGATCCTGCGCGGGGCCGGCTATGCCGTTGATGTGGTGGGCGACGGCGCTTCTGCGAATGCGGCGGCGGCCGCCGAAACCTTCGATCTCGTCATCCTCGATCTCAACCTGCCGGAGATGGACGGGCTCGATGTGCTCCGGGCCATGCGCGCGCGCCAGAACAAGGCGGCCGTACTCATTCTGACGGCGCGGGGTACGCAGGAAGAGAAGGTGCGCGGCCTCGATCTGGGTGCTGACGACTACATGATCAAGCCCTTCGACATCAGCGAATTCGAGGCGCGCGTTCGCGTGCTCCTGCGCCGGCAGGCGGGGCTTCGCGCGTCGCTCGTCACCTATGGCAATGTCGTCCTCGACCTCAATTCACGCACCTTCTCGGCCAATGGCGTTCCCATCGATATTCCGGCCCGCGAACTTGGCCTTCTCGAAACCCTGTTCATGCGCGCCGGCAGGGTCGTCGCCAAGGAGGCGATCATCCAGTCGCTTGCCGCCTTCGACGACGATCTGAGCGCCAATGCCATCGAGCAATATGTCAGCCGGTTGCGCAAGCGTCTCGCGCCGCACGGATTGACGGTCAGGACGGCCCGCGGCATCGGCTATTATCTCGACAAGCTGGCGGACGGATGAGGGCACAGTCAGCCTATTCCCTGCGCCGCAGGCTGCTTGCCTGGCTTCTGATCGCGACCGTCGTCATCGGCGTCGTTGCGCTGGCCGACACCTATCGAGAGGCGCTGACAACCGCAAACACCGTTTCGGACCGCGTTCTCGCCGGCTCGGCGCTTGCTATCGCTGAACGCGTCGTCGTCGCTGAAGACGGCACGCTGGAAGTGGATATTCCCTATGTCGCGCTGGAAATGCTGACATCGGCGGCCCAGGACCGCGTCTTCTACCGCGTGGACGGTCCGCCCGGCCGGTTCATCACCGGCTATCAGAACTTGCCATCGATTGCCGACATGAAGGGACAGGCGGCGGTCTACGCTGATCACATGTTCGGCGGCGAACCGATCCGGCTTGCCGTGCTCGAGCGTTCGGCGTCGACGGGCATCAATTCGGTTCCGTTCACGGTGACCGTCGCCGAAACGACGATCGGCCGCACGCAGCTGACGCAGGCCATTCTGCTCCGCTCAGCCTTGCGCCTTCTGATCCTCATTCTCGGTGCCGCCATTATCGTCTGGATCGCCGTCACCGTATCGCTTCGGCCGCTCTATCGCCTCGGGGATGCCATTGCGGAGCGCAGCCCCGACGATCTCCATCCGATCCGGCAATCCGCGCCGAGCGAGGTCGAGGGGTTGGTGGAGACGGTCAATTCCTTCATGGTGCGGCTGCAATCGGCGCTTGATGCATTGCGCCATTTCACCGGAAATGCCGGCCACCAGCTGCGCACGCCCCTTGCCATTATCCGTACCCAGCTTGCGCTGTCGGCGCGCGCGACGTCGCTCGACGAGGCGCGGGAGGCCGCGCGCAAGGGTGATGAGGCCGTTGCCCATGCGGAACGCATCCTGGCGCAACTGCTGCTCATGGCGAAAGTCGAAGCGGCCGCTTCGAAAGAGCCGCAATCGCAGACGACCCTCGATCTTGTGTCGCTTGCACAGCGGATCACCGGCGACCATGTTCCCGGCGCCGGCGAAGCCGGCATCGATCTCGGCTTTGAGGGTGAGGGGAGCGCTCTCATTCGGGCCGAGCCGCTTCTGATCGGCGAGCTTCTGCGTAATCTTATCGAGAACGCGATCGCCTATGCCGGACGCGGGACGGAGGTGACTGTGCGCGTGGAGGCAAAGGGAGAGGTGGTCTGTCTGGACGTGGAAGACAATGGCACGGGTATCCCACTGGACAAACGACAAAGCGTGCGACAGCGATTTGCCCGCGGGGGAGGCGGGCAGGCGCCCGGAATGGGCCTGGGGCTGCCGATCGTCGAGGAGATCGCCGGCCTGTTCGGCGGCTCGCTGACGCTTGGCGAGGGAGCCGGCGGAAAGGGGCTGAAAGCCTCAGTTATCTTCCCCGGCAAATTGGACTGACGGGGAGTCCGCCTGATCGCGCACTGTTGCCGGGCAGACCGAAGAAGCTTTCGCCGGGAACCAGTCCGACAAGCACTTCGTTCTGGGAGCTGCGGACGGGGCGGACTATCGCCCCATCCATTGGTTCGGTTAGCTCTTTTACTCGACGTCGAACTTGACGCCTTGTGCGAGCGGAAGGGTGCGGCCGTAATTGATGGTGTTGGTGGCGCGGCGCATATAGGCCTTCCAGGCGTCTGAACCGGATTCGCGGCCGCCGCCGGTCTCCTTTTCACCGCCGAAGGCTCCACCGATCTCGGCGCCCGATGGGCCGAGATTGACGTTGGCGATGCCGCAATCCGAACCGCGTGCCGAAACGAAGGCTTCCGCCTCGCGCATGTCATTGGTGAAGATCGACGACGACAGGCCCTGCGGCACAGCATTGTGCAGCGCCAGTACCGCGTCGAAATCGCTGTACTTCATCACATAGAGGATCGGCGCGAAGGTCTCGTTCTCGACCGGGCCGGTCTGCGCCGGCATCTCGACCAGCGCCGGACGGACGTAGAAGGCATCGGCAGACCCGTTTTCGACACGCTCGCCGCCGGTCACCTTGCCGCCGGCCGATTTCGCTTCGCCAAGAGCGGCCTGCATCCGGTCGAAAGCCTGCTTGTCGATCAGCGGGCCGACCAGCGTACCCTGTTCCAGCGGATTGCCGATGGTGACGGAGCCGTAAGCCTTCTGCAGACGCGGCACGAGCTGATCGTAGACGCTCTCATGCACGAAGAGACGGCGCAGCGTCGTGCAGCGCTGGCCGGCGGTGCCCATGGCGGAGAAGGCGACGCCGCGCAGCGTCAGATCGAGATCGGCCGTCGGGCTGACGATCGCGGCATTGTTGCCGCCGAGCTCGAGAATCGCGCGGGCGAAGCGGCTGGCAAGCCGAGGACCGACGGCGCGGCCCATGGCCGTCGAGCCGGTGGCGGAGACCAGCGGAACCTTGGGGTGGTCGACCAGGATTTCACCGAGATCGCGACCACCGATAATGAGCGTCGAGAGATTGGCCGGGGCGTCGCCGCCCTCGGCGACAAAGCGCTTCAGGGCCTTTTCGAACAGAGCCTGTGTGGCAAGCGCCGTCAGCGGCGTCTTTTCCGAGGGCTTCCAGATCGTCGAATTGCCGCAGACCATGGCGAGTGCCGCATTCCATGACCAGACGGCGACCGGGAAGTTGAAGGCGGAGATGATGCCGATCGGGCCGAGCGGATGCCAGGTCTCCATCATCCGGTGTTCGGAGCGTTCGGTGGCAATCGTCAGGCCGTAAAGCTGGCGCGACAAGCCCACAGCGAAATCGCAGATGTCGATCATTTCCTGCACTTCGCCCAGACCTTCGGAGGTGATCTTGCCAACCTCGATGGAGACGAGACGGCCAAGCGCCGCCTTGCCGGCGCGCAGCTCTTCGCCGAGCAGAC
Organism: Rhizobium rhizogenes NBRC 13257; assembly: GCF_000696095.1. Classification (GTDB taxonomy): domain Bacteria; phylum Pseudomonadota; class Alphaproteobacteria; order Rhizobiales; family Rhizobiaceae; genus Rhizobium; species Rhizobium rhizogenes. The sequence goes on from NZ_BAYX01000003.1 coordinate 47,149, forward strand.
GAACCAGCTCGCCGCGCTTCGGCGCCGGCACATTACGCCAGGCGAGGAAGGCGTCCTGCGCCTTGTCGATCGCAGCCTTGGCATCGGCCGCCGAATCTTCCCTCAACCGGCCGATTTCGGCGCCGGTTACCGGCGAGGTCACGGCAAGCGTTCCGCCCGTATAACGATCGGCGGCAACGCCAAGGTCGGTCAGGATTTTCGAGACTTCTGAGGCGAGATCTAGTGTGGACATGGTCGTTATCGTCTTTCTGATGGAAGCGTGTTCGGTGATATCTGGTGACTGTCGGCGTAGGACGGAAGAGTTGTCTAACCTGATCTTCGTCCGCGCCCGGCTTTCTTTAAATGGTCTCGCTAGAAGCGGTCGCTGGTCAGATGCGCGAGCTGAGCTCCGGCCTCGTAGTAGAGTTCTTTGGCGGCACGGAAGCTTGCGTCCTTGGGCTCGGTCAGCGGCAGGGGAAGCTCGGCTTCGCTGATATCGCCGAGGATATGGCGGGCGATGGTCTTGCCAAACACCGTGCCCGGCGCAATGCCCCGGCCATTATAGCCGGAAAAGCCGATGACGTTCTCCGCGAATTTATGGAAACGGGGGACAGCATCGTCGGTCATGCCGATCTTGCCGTACCATTCGTTTTCCAAGGCGATGTCACCGAGATGCGGGAACAGCTTCTTCAATGACCGCCGCGCCCAGCTCCTGTGAACCGCAAGGCCGGTGTTGCGCAGTGCCCCGATGCTGCCGATCACAAGACGTCCGGCCTGGTCCATGCGGAAGGACGATAGGACTTCCTTCGTGTCCCAGCAGCCTTCGCGGCCAGGCAGGATCGATTTCCGCACATTGTCGCCGAGCGGCACGGTGGCGAAATTGAAATAGGGCAGATGCACCTGCTCGGTACGCACATGCTCCCAGGGGCCAGTGGAATAGGCGTCGGTCGCAACGACGATCCACTTGGCGGAGACGGAGCCATGCGCCGTACTCACCTTCCATCCGTCGCCCTGGCGTTCGGTGGCGATGACGGCGCTGCCGGTAAAGATTTTCGTGCCCGCACGGATGGCGGCGTGCGCCAGGCCGCGCGCATAGGCAAGCGGCTGGATCGTGCCGGCGCGCGGATCGAACAACGATCCGGCATAGGCAGCGCTGCCGACGCGATGGGCAGTCTCTTCGGCAGACAGCAGTTGCACCGGGGCGCCACGGGCGGTCCATTGGCGATGCCGCTCCTGCAATTCTTTCAGGCCATCGGCGCCGACGGCCAGATGCAGTGTGCCGTTCTTTTCGATTTCGCAGGGGATTTCATATCTCTCGACAATCTCGCGCACCAGAAGCGGCGCGCCGCCAAGCAGATCGAGCGTCCGCTCGCCGTGGACCGGTCCGAGCACGCCGGGAATATCGTCCGGCATTACCCACATGCCGCCATTGATCAGGCCGACATTGCGGCCAGCACCACCAAAGCCGATCTCGACCGCCTCCAGAACCACCGCCGACTGACCGGCTTCAGTGAGATGCAGGGCTGCCGAGAGGCCAGTGTAACCGCCACCGACGACAACGACATCGGCGGTGAGATCGCCGGCAAGCGCTGGTGTCACAGGGCCGGCGGGCGCGGTCTTTTCCCAAAGGCCGTGGGAGCGGGGATTATTCAGCATCGATCCTGTCCATCAATACGAAAATATCGGGCAATGCCTGTGCGGCAAACTGGAACCGGCATCCTGAGAGACGCCTGGCCCGGCCGCAGCCTGTGTCTGAAGATGAAAGCAGTAGCCTGCATTGGACTATCTCGCAACGGTTGGTCAGATCGAAGGGGACGACGTTTGTGGAGATATGGCGACATCATTCCGATTTTTCCGCTTCTTCCCCTTTACGGCGCGGTTTTCGGGGAAGAAATTGATATTTCTTCAAGAGTTAATTCCGTATGGGAATGAACATGATCACGCCGCGACGATTTCTGCCCTCCTTGTCCCTGCTGTCCGCTTTCGAGGCAGCGGCACGCACCGGCAGTGTTACCGTTGCGGCAAGAGAACTGGATCTGACCCAGAGCGCCGTCAGCCGCCAGATCAAGGCGCTGGAAGAGCAGCTTGGCGTGGAGCTGTTCGTGCGGGAGCGCCAGACCATCCGCCTGACGCTTGCCGGCGACAGCTATGCCCGCGAAATCCGCGAGGCATTGCGGCGGATTTCGTCGGCCTCGCTCGACCTGCGCGCCAACCCGAATGGCGGAACATTGAACGTGGCGATCCTGCCGACTTTCGGGACACGCTGGCTCGCCCCGAGGCTCGGCGATTTCCTTGCGACCAATCCGGGCATCACCATAAATCTGGTCACCCGTTTGTCACCATTCGATTTTCGGCTGGATTCGATCGACGCGGCCATCCATTTCGGCCATCCGCATTGGCCGGGCGCCGAACTTGCATTCCTGATGTCGGAGCGGACTATGCCGGCCTGCAGCCCCGATTTCCTCGCCCGCCACCGACTGGTGGAGCCCGCCGATTTCCTGCAGGTGCCGCTGCTGCATCTGACAACCCGGCCGGATGCCTGGGAAAAATGGCTGGCCGCGAACGGCGCCCCTGCCTCCGGTGTGCGGGGCATGTTGTTCGATCAGTTTGCAACCGCCGCTCAGGCCGCCATCTCCGGCCTTGGCGTCGCCTTGCTGCCGACATTTCTCATCCAGGAGGAACTCAAGCGCGGGGAGCTGGTGGCGGCCTCGCCCAACGAACTGGAAAGCGACGAGCGCTATTATCTTGCCTGTCCGTTCGAGCGCCTGGCATACCCGCCGCTTGTCCGTTTTCGCGAGTGGATTGTGAATCAGCGTTGAAGGATCACACTGTCCCTGTGGAGAAGTCGAGGGTGCCTGCAAATTGAGGAATCTCTAATCGATTAAAATAAATTCAATCGTTTAAACCATTTAATGCTATGATTTACAAAGAATTTCTTTCGTGCCATCCAAAGAGCCTCACACCAAGGAGGTCCTGATGCAAGAGCGTGAAGCCGTGCGGAACGAGATACCCTTACACGTCGTTGATCGTCTCGAAAGCGAGTGGCGGTCGGTGCAGGTCGAGCGCTCGTCGCTTGGACGCGCGCCGAAGACCGACACGGTCGACAGGGCTGCCACGATGCCGGTCGGCAATCTTGGAACAGCGAATAGCTGACACTGACAGCCCCGTTTCCTCGTCGCATTCCTTGATCCTGTCGCTTACGGCAAGTCCGCTGGATATCCGCGAGCGACAGAGCCGGATGACTATCCGCGCCAGTTCAGGAAGCGCCGTTCGATCTGGCCGATGACGAAGTTCACGATCAGGCCCATCATCGACAAGATGGCGACGCCGGTGAACAGCTTTTCAAGATCATAAAGCGAGCCCGCTTCGAGGATATAGGCGCCGACGCCGAACTGCGCGCCGAGCATTTCTGCGGCAACCAGCAGGATAATCGCGATCGAGATCGAGACGCGAAGACCGGAAAGAATGGCCGGGAAAGCGCCCGGCAGGACGATTTTCCGGACGATCGACCACCAGCTCAAGCCGAAGCTCTGGCCCATGCGGATCAGCGAACGGTCGACATTGTCGACCGCGCCGTAGGTGGCAACGACCGTGGGCGTGAATGTCCCGAAGGCGATCAGCGCGTATTTCGAGGTTTCGTCGATCCCGAACCAAATGACGAACAGGGGCAGCAGGGCGATCTTCGGGATCGGAAACAACGCCGCCACAAGCGGTACGAGACCAGCGCGGACATGGCTGAAAAGGCCGATGCAAACGCCGATCGAGATGCCGGCAGTGATACCGAGGGTGGCGCCGACGAAAAGCCGCTGTAGCGACGGCAGCAGATGCTGCCAGAGCAGCCCGGTCCGCCAGAGCTGGAGGAAGGTCTCGAGAACCGCCGACGGTCGCGGCAGCGTCAGGTTAGAGATGATGCCGGTGCGAGTGCCGATTTCGGCAAGTGCGATCAGGATGACGAAAACGGCGATCGCCATACCGCGAACCGGCGTCGGGGCAAAGCCGCCGCCGCGAAAGTCGACAGCGCGAACCGGAGGCGCAATCGTGCCGGTATTGTCGTCACCGGCCATGTCTGACGGCGTTGAAAATGTGGTGATGTCAGACATTGACCAGCTCCTTGTCGGCGGCCATGGCCTCTTCCCGCATCAGCTCCCAGAGCTGCTTCTGCTTTTCCTCCAGCACCGGATCGCCGAGATGGCGGTCGGCAAGCGGAATATCGATATCGACGATGTCGCGAATACGTCCGGGACGACGGGAGAGGACGACGACACGGTGACCCAGCCGCACAGCCTCGTTGAGGTTGTGGGTAACGTAGACCGACGTGAAGGGCTGGCGGGTCCAGAGCGAAATCAGGTCGTCCATCAGCAGTTCGCGGGTTTGGCTGTCGAGCGCCGAGAGCGGCTCGTCCATGAGCATGACAGCGGGGCGAACGGCAAGGGCGCGGCTGATGGCCACGCGCTGGCGCATGCCTCCGGAGAGTTGCTTGGGAAGCGTGCGCCGAAATTCGGAAAGGCGCGTGCGTTCCAGGACATCCGTGACGATCGCGTCCATCTCGCGTTTGCCGATGCCATGATCCTCGAGCACCAGCTTGATATTGCCTTCGACCGTGCGCCAAGGCAGCAGGGCAAAGTGCTGGAACACATAGGTTAGCGGATTGAGCGAACCCGCTGGCGGGTTGCCGATTTGCAGGACCTCGCCGGATGAGGGGCGTTCGAGGCCGCCGAGGAAGCGTAGCAGTGTGGACTTGCCGCATCCGGACGGGCCGATCAGACAGACGATCTGGCCCTGCGGGATGTCAAGGGAAATGTCCTTCAGAACCTCGACGGATCCGTATCGGTGGCTGATATTCTTGAGCTTCAGGTCCATATGTCCTCCAGGCGGGAGCCTTGAGAGCCCCTGCATTCAGCCTCGGTCGTCAGATGGTCTTGACGTAGGACGTGTCGAAGAGCTGCTCGTTGGTGATCGCTTCCTTGACCATGCCTTCGGACTTGAACCATTCGAGCTGCTCCACGCAGCTGCCGAGCGAGAGTGCCAGGCCGTTGTTGATACGCATCGCGCCGTCGATCAGGTTCTGCTTGGCGGTTTCGAAGGGGCTGTCGCTTTCGACGTATTTGTGAACGATCTTCGCCAGGTCGTCGCGCTCGGCGTCGTTGGCCTTGTTGTCGACGAAGGCCGCATTGTAGTCCGCAATCGCCTTGGAATAGGCTTTGACGAAGGCCTCTGTCAGCTCGCGCTCGTTCTTGGCATTCTTGGTTGAGGTAAAGGCCGTCGTCACCTGGTAGTTCGGCGCATAGTCGGAGACGAGGCCTATCTGCTTGGCAGCACCTTCCCGGAGCATCTGCTTGGCCACATTCGGCTGGATCGCCCAGGCATCGATCTGCCCGGTCGACAGCGCGCCGACGATGGCGCCGAGCTTTTGTAGCGGGCGAAGCTGGATGTCCGAGAGCTTGATATTGTTCGCCTGCGCGATCTTGTGGATCATGAAATGGAAGGACGAGCCGGCTGTGGTGATGCCGAAGCTCTTGCCGGCAAGCTTTGACGGATCCGTCAGGCCTGCATCATAGGCCTTGTTCGAGGCGAGGATGATGGCGCCGACCGTTCCCTTTTCCTCGGTGAGCGCACCGCCTATCACCTTGACCGCGTCCTTCTGCGCCAGGCTGATGAGGCCGCCGCTCATGGCGGTCACGCCGAAATCCGCGTCGCCGGAGGCAATCGCCACCGCCATGGGCTGGGCGGCTTCGAAGAATTTCAGGTCGATGTCGAGCCCGACTTCCTTGTAATAGCCGCGTTCATAGGCAATGAAGCTCGGCGCGTGGCTGGCAAGATGCAGCACCGCAAGATTGCGGGTTGCCGCGCGCGCCGGCATGCCGAAGGCGGTGGCAGCGCCAACGGCGCCCATGCCGATAAGCGCCTGACGGCGGTTCAAGGTAAGCGTCATTCCGGTATCTCCTCCGATGGGGCAGCGCCTGGGGCGTCTTCGCTCCTGTTTGCCATTGGCTGTCGCGGAAGGCAACCAACCGTGACCATGTCTCCGGTACCTTCTGCGCCTAAGCTTCAGGCAAGGAGGCAGGCTACCCGTCGGATGTCATCGAGCGATCTTCTCCAGGAAGGGCAGCAGCGCGCCGAGCACCTCCTCGGCTGCGGTTTCAGGCAGCAGGTGGCCGCCGCCAATGCCGATGTCTTCGACATTTTCCGCCCAGTCCGCCCATATGTTCAATGGTTCCCGGCCGCCGCCATAGAGCCGTCCTGCTTCGGACAGAACAAGGACCGGTGCCTGGATCTTGCGCCCGGATGCGCGATCAATGAGATCGTCGGCATCATCGATAGTGGCGCCGGCCCTGTAGTCCTCGCACATGGCGTGCCGCACCTCCTCCCTGTCGAATGCGGCCCGATAGTCTTCGAGCGCCAGCGGGTGAAGCCGGTCGATACCGAGAGCCATCTTGTCGAGGGTGAGGTCGATCAGGAAGCGCGGGTCCGCCGCCATCAATTTTTCGGGCAGGGGCGCGGGCTGCGCCATCATGAACCAATGCCAGGCGCCCATGCCGAAAGTCTTGCTGGCACCCTCCCACATCTCCGGCGTCGGCACCACCGTCACCGACACGAGCGCAGTCACCGCTTCCGGATAGTCGAGTGCCATGCGGTAGGCGACACGGCCGCCACGGTCGTGGCCGACGACGGCGAAGCGTTCATGTCCGAGTGCTTTCATCATCTCATGCAGGCATTTCGCCATCCGGCGTTTTGACCCGGCACCTTCGGTGTCAGCGACAAGGTGGCTGTCTCCGTAGCCGGGCAGGTCCGGGATGACCACGCTGTAGTGGGTTGCGAGAACCGGTGCGATGCGATGCCAGGCAGAGCGTGTCTCCGGATAGCCATGCAGAAGCAGGACCGCCGGCCCCGAACCGCCGGTCAGCACAGCCAACTCGGCTTGGGCTGTCTCGATGCGCCTGTCCTCGAAATCGGGGAAAAGCGTATTTGCGTGTCGATACATGGCTTAATTTTCCTGCTGGAGTGGTTACGGCACTTGCCTGATACGGCCGCTGCCTCTGATTTCCGAACGGCGTAAGATCGGACGGCCGAAGAGCTCGACGTTGCCGCTTCCGGAAATCGAGACGTCCGCATCCGCTTGCGCGGCAAGTTGCACATCGCCACTGCCGCGAACCTTGATCTCAGCGGATTTGGCGGTCAGGTTTTTGAGGCGCGCCGCGCCCGAACCCGAGATATCCAGGTCGACCGTATCGGCGGCTCCGGTGGCGGCAACGCTGCCGCTTCCCCGGATGCTCAGCCGCAGCAGAGGCTGGTTGATCTGCGACAGGGTAAGATTACCGCTGCCGAGCAATTTCCAGTCGGCTATCGCCGGTCCTGACAGGCTGACATCGAGCCGGGTGTCAACCCAGCCCGGATCGCAATCCAGGCTCAGCTTTCCGCCTTCCATCCGCACATGGTCGAGAAGGGCGGGATCGCCGCTGATGATTGCCTCCGCCTTGTCTCCCGGCTGGTAGCGGACCGAGGCCGGCAGGTTGATCACCAGCCTGTCGACGGCGGTAAAGGGCAGGATAACCTGCTGGCTGGTGGATGCGGCTGATCCGCAGGTGGACGGCATCGCCCCCCACAAATGCCTCGCCTCGGCCCAATCCCGTCCGGACAGTCCGATACCCAGCGCCAGAAAGACGACTGCACCGATCAATCCCGCTGTCGCGATAAATGCCAACTTTCCAGTCATTGTCCCGTTCCTTCAACGTGGTGTCATGCAACGCTCAGGCGCGCTGGTCCAGTTCAGCCAGGCGGAAATGCAGCCTGGCATAATGGCCAAGCATGCGTATGCCCGCGCCCAGTCCCATCAACAGCAAGGCGCCGCCGCCCAGGAGGCAGCTCACCAGTCCGGCGCCGATGAGCAGGCGCGCTATTATTCCGATGATCGGTCCGCCGAAGTCGAACAGCAGCGTGGTCAAGATGATCTTCACCCCGACCGCGCCGATGACCGCCAGAGCAATCGCAAGGCCAAAGGTGATGACAACCGTCACAAGGAGCAGCGGCAGCAGGAAAAGGATATCGACGATGGCTAGGCCGGCCAAGGCCATCGCGGCCGCCAACATGTTCGACATGCTCCAATGGGCCTCGAAACGGCGCAGCCCAGCCTCGGCTCGCAGTTCCCTGGCAATTCTGGCAGGATCGCCCAATGCCGCCGCGACCTCCGCCTCGCTGCGGCCGGAAGCATCGGATTCGGCGAAATGGGCAGCGTAGTCGGCGACGATATCCTCGATCTCTTGAGGCGGCAGGCCGGCAAGCCCCAGTCTCAGCGTGCGCAAAAAGGCGTCCCTGGTCATGGCAAATCCTCAAGAAGTTTATCGACGGCGCCCGCAAAGGAACGCCAGTCGCGGCGATGCGCTTCGAAAATCGTCCGGCCGAGCGGCGTGAGCCGGTAATACTTGCGGGGTGGACCGTTGCTCGATTCGACGATGCGAGTGGCCACCAGGCCGTCATTCTGCATCCGTCGCATCAGTGGATAGATCGTACCTTCCCCCATGCCGACGGCGGTAACCAGCGTGCTGGCGATTTCATAACCGTAGCTTTCACCCCGCGACAGCACGGCCAGGACGCAGAGGTCAAGGGCGCCTTTTCGCAATTGGACTTGGATAGAGTCGGTCATGAATGCCTCGGGTTTACAATATGCATATAACAAGCTATCTGTTTATGCAAGGTAGTGGATCGGCTTTGTGAAGTTGCTCGTCGGTAATCCCGACGCGACCACGGTCGTTCATGGCTGGCTCGCATGGTTACGGCCGCAACTGCAACCCTACCGGCTCGTACCTCTCGTCAAACGGAGCAATGACAATGATCCGCCTGCGCTTCTTTCTTGCCGCCCTCTTTTGCCTTGCGGCCCCGCTGGCGCATGCCGCCGGCTTCCAACTCATCGAGATTCCGGCCGATGGGCCACTTCCAGCGCTGAAGGGAGGGATCTGGTATCCCTGCGCTCAGCCGGCAGGCGATGTGACCATCGGCCCCTTCACCATGTCGGTTACCAAGGATTGCCCGATCATGGGCGAGACGCTGCCACTTGTCGTCGTCTCACATGGCAGGATCGGCAGTGCTCTCGGCCATCGTGACACGGCCGAGACGTTGGCCGAAGCCGGTTTCGTCGTCGTCGCAATCAGCCATCCCGGCGACAACTCACTGGACCAGAGCCGTACCCGCGACTTCTCGGTCTTCGTCGAGCGGCCGGCCGACATCAGGCGGGTGATCGACTTCGTGCTCGGCCCATGGCCGAACACAGGCAAGATCGACGCCAGGCGCATCGGCATGTTTGGCTTTTCGCGCGGCGGATATACCGGGCTTGTCGCAATCGGCGCCAATCCGCACTTTGGAAAACGCCTGAGGCTATGCGACGGCAACAGCAGTGCGCTATGTGATCAGGTTCACAAGGGCGAGCTTCCGGAACTCGCCCATGATCCACGCATCAAGGCCGCGGTGATCGCCGATCCGCTCAGCGTCTTTTTCACGCTGGATAGCTTCGAGAACGTCAAGATACCCGTACAGCTATGGGGCTCCGAGCGTGGCGGCGACGGCGTGACGCCGGAAAGCGTGGTGGCGATCAGCAATCAATTGCCGACAAAACCCGAATTTCACGCGGTACCCAATTCCCAGCATTTCGATTTCCTGCCCCCGTGCCCGGCCGAACTAGCAAAGTCTGCGCCAGAAATCTGTACCGACCGTCCGGGCTTCGATCGCGCCGAATTCCATAGGAAGTTCAATGCCGAAGTGCTCGCCTTCTTCCGCAAGCACCTGGTGGACGTGCAGTAGCTGTAGAAAGAGCGTCTTGTCCTCCTACCCGGCTGTCATTTGGCTTTGCAGTTCAATAAGCTGTCAGCAGATTCTGTCCGAAATTCGGCTCGACACCGAGCAGTGGCGCAGCGCGGCTGACGATGTCGTGAACCATGGGTGCAGCCGTTTCGGCGGCGAGGTTGAGATTGTGCAGGCCGGTCAGCGGCTGATCGATGAAGGACAGCACCACATATCTAGGGTTTTCCATCGGAAAAGCGGCGAGGAAGGAATTGAAGCTCAGCTTGTGTGAATAGACGCCATTGATCACCTTGTTCGCCGTGCCCGTCTTCCCGCCGACGTGGAAGCCGGGGACATCGGCAGTCTTGCCGGTGCCCTGTTCGCCGTTCAGCTTGAACAGATATCTGATGACGTCGCTGGTGCTCTTTTTAACGACCATCTTTTCGGTCTTCTCAGCTTCTTCCCGTGTCCGTGGCAGGAAGGTGGGCTCGATCAACTCACCACCGTCGATGAGGGCGGCTCCAGCAACTGCCGTCTGCATCGGCGTGGTGGCGACGCCATGGCCGAAGGCGATGGTGATCGAGTTGATCTTCTTCCACACTTTCGGCTGGCTCGGAGCTTTCACCTCGGGTAGCTCCGTCTGCATCCTCGAGAGCAAGCCGAAGCGGGTCAGATAGGTCTTCTGGACGTCCATCCCGACCTTGTCCATGATCTTTGCGGTGCCGATGTTGGACGAGTAGCGGAAGATTTCGGGTACGGTCAGCCAACGACGCGGAACGTCACGGTCGTCGTGGATGGTGAAGCCGCCGTAGTGCAGGGGTGCACTGGCATCGAATGTGTCGGTCAGCTTGACCGTGCCGGTGTCGATGGCCATCGCGATTGAGAACGTCTTGAACACCGAGCCCATTTCGTCGGTGCCATCGGACATGCGATTTAGCCAGCCCTTGATGTCCGCCTGCGGGTCATTCGGATCGAAATCAGGAGCCGATGCCATGGCCAGCACCTCGCCGGTATGGATATCGAGGATGACCGCACCGGCCGACTGAGCCTGATATTGGCCGATCGCATCCGACACGACGTCGTGTACGATGTTCTGGACACGAAGATCGATCGACAGATGGACAGGCTGCAGGCTGTCGCGGCTCGTCATGCCGGCGGAGGTGAGATCTGAAAGCCCCTGCCCATCGAGATACTTCTCGATGCCAGCGACACCATGGTTGTCGATGTCGACATAGCCGAGGATATGGGCGGCGGTACGGCCACCGGGATAAAAGCGCTTTACCTCCGGACGGAAACCGATTGCTGGAATTCCAAGCCCCAGAACCTCGTTCTGCTGTTTCGGGGTCAGCTGGCGCCGCAGCCACGCGAAGTGCGATCGCTTGTCTGAAAGCTTTTGATACAGCGTCTTTTTATCGAGGTCAGGGAATAGTGTCGAAAGCTTCTCCACCGCCTCGTCGACATCGACGATATGAAACGGCTCGGCAAACATCGACACCGTCCGTATATCGGTCGCCAGAAGCTCGCCGTTGCGGTCAACAATGTCGGGGCGCCACGCGATCACGGGACCAGACGGGATATTCGCCGCATCGACCGCCGGCTGAGAGTCGAAGTAGACGAGCTTTCCGCATATGGCGAGATAAGCCATCGTGAGCACGCCAGCCAAAGTCAGGATACGAGACTTTGCCTGCCTGTTCTTGCGGCCCGATGCCACAATATTGCGCCTGCGTGCCCCGGAACTGAATGTCAATTCCACGAGACGACCGCTCTTTATACTGAACGTGTGAAGGATCGACATTTCTATGAAAATTCAGAGGATTGAGGAGGGGAAAGAGGGGTTTCCTATAAGCCTGATTTTTAGGTTAAGGCGTTTAAATAAATCTTAACAGCACATTAAATTTTGTTCACAAAGCTTACGCATGTCTTCCCGTCCAACGGCATTGGAGCTCATTCTCAAAACACCATTCGCCCTCGATACCGCCTGATCCAGCCACATGCCGGTTTATGCGACTGCGCTTAAACTTAGCTTGACGGCAGACGTAGCAACGCTACCCTCTCCCGCAACTGACGACCGCTTGGGCTTTGGGAGGAGACCGTGGGAATGTCGGACCGCGAATTGCATGCCTCGCAGGTTCAATCCGCCCTGGTGGGAAGTGCGGCGGCGCAATCGGCTGTCGTTGCGTCCTGGAGCCGTTCCATGCGCCTCTATGGACTCGACCCCGAAGACGGGGCGTCGCCGGATGTTTTGACGGAAGCCGAGTTCAGGCAGGTGCGCGAGCGCCTGGGATCGCTTGTGCAGACGGCGCAGACAAGCCTCGATCGCCTCTATTCGGCGGTCGGCGGCGCCGGATGCTGCGTGCTTCTGGCAGACAAGGATGGCGTGCCGGTCGACCGGCGCGGATCGGTCGCCGATGACGCGGTCTTTTGCAAGATGGGCCTTTGGACCGGTGCGGTCTGGAGCGAGGAGCGCGCCGGCACCAACGGCATCGGCACGGCGCTTGCCGAACAGCGGGCATTGACCATCCATCGCGACCAGCATTTCTTCAGCCGCAACACGGCGCTGTCCTGCACGGTCGCGCCGATCTTCGATCATCGTGGTCGGTTGATGGCGGCAATCGACGTCTCTTCGGCCCGGTCCGACCTGACGGAGGATTTCGTCAAGCTGATTGCGCTTGCCGTCGGCGAAGCCGCCCGACATGTCGAGGCTGAAAACTTCCGCCTTGCCTTTCCGAAGGCGCGGATCGTGCTGGCGCAGAGCGGTGTCGACCCCCTACAGGAGCGCGCCGCGAACGCCCTGCTTGCCGTCGATGACGACGATCTCGTCATCGGTGCGTCCCGCTCGGCCCGGCATCTTCTCGGCCTGACCGACGAAGCGCTCAGCAGGCCGCTGCCGGCAGCCGCCCTCCTTGGCCAGCGCAAGACTGCGCGGCAGGACTACGCGACGGCTGAGCGAAGTGTCATTCAACGCGCTCTCGCTCGCACCTCCGGCAATATTTCCGCCGCTGCGATGATCATGGGCATCAGCCGCGCCACCCTGCACCGAAAATTGAAGAAGCTCGGCTTCGACTGAGCGCCGGTCGCGCTTAAGCCGGTGCCGCAGCGATATCGCAGTGCGACCTGTCGCAAAACTGCGACATCTCACTGACCTTGTTTCATTCCCTGGGAAGACAGAGCCGCAGACGCGGCGCCATTGTGATGCCGGTGCCGCGGAGGCGGCATTGTCACAAGTGTGCGGTCTTCGCCGATGCGAATCCTTGCATCCCGAAGACCTCGCCAGGGAGGAAAACCAATGAACAAGGTAGAATTTCACCGAACCGTCAGGCCGAACTTCAAGAAGCGCTACGGCAATTTCATCGGCGGCAAATTCGTCGAACCGAAATCCGGGCGCTATTTCGAAAACACCTCGCCGGTCAACGGCCAGGTGTTGTGCGAGATTGCCCGCTCCGATGCGCAGGACATTGAAGCCGCTCTCGATGCGGCCCATGCCGCCAAGGATGCCTGGGGCCGTACCAGCGTGGCCGAGCGCAGCCTGCTGCTCAACAGAATAGCCCAGGTGGTGGAAGACAATCTGGCGCTCTTGGCACAGGCCGAGACCTGGGACAACGGCAAGCCGATCCGCGAAACGATGGCAGCCGACCTTCCACTCGCCGTCGATCATCTGCGCTATTTCGCCGGCGTCATCCGGGCGCAGGAAGGCAGCATTTCCGAAGTCGACCATGATACGGTCGCCTATCATTTCCATGAGCCGCTCGGAGTCGTCGGCCAGATCATTCCGTGGAACTTCCCGCTGCTGATGGCGATCTGGAAGCTTGCGCCCGCGCTAGCCGCCGGCAATTGCGTGGTGATCAAGCCGGCCGAACAGACCCCGGCATCCATTCTGGTCTTCGCCGAGCTGATCGCCGATATTCTGCCGCCCGGCGTCCTCAACATCGTCAACGGCTTCGGTCTCGAGGCCGGCAAGCCTCTGGCATCCAGCCCGCGCATCGCCAAGATCGCCTTTACCGGCGAGACGACGACGGGCCGGTTGATCATGCAATATGCCAGCCAGAACCTTATTCCGATCACGCTGGAACTGGGCGGCAAATCGCCGAACATCTTCTTCAAGGATGTCGCCGAAGAAGACGACGATTTCCTCGACAAGGCGATCGAAGGCTTCGTCATGTTCGCTCTCAACCAGGGTGAAGTCTGCACATGCCCGAGCCGTGCCCTGATCCATGAGTCCATCTACGACAGGTTCATGGAAAAGGCTTTGAAGCGTGTCGAGGCCATCGTCCAGGGCGATCCGCTTGATCCGGCGACGATGATCGGCGCGCAGGCGTCCAGCGAGCAGTTGGAGAAGATCCTCTCCTATCTCGACATCGGCAAGCAGGAAGGCGCCGAGGTGCTGATCGGCGGTGAACGCAATGTCCTGCAGGGCGATCTGGCCGCGGGCTATTACGTCAAACCGACGGTCTTCAAGGGCCACAACCGCATGCGGATATTCCAAGAGGAAATCTTCGGGCCTGTCGTCTCCGTCACCACCTTCAAGGACAATGACGAGGCGCTTTCGATCGCCAATGATACGCTTTACGGTCTCGGCGCTGGTATCTGGAGCCGCGATGTCAACACCTGCTATCGCTTCGGCCGCGCCATCCAGGCCGGGCGCGTCTGGACCAATTGCTATCATGCCTATCCGGCGCATGCCGCCTTCGGCGGCTACAAGCAGTCCGGTATCGGTCGCGAAAACCACCTGAAGATGCTGGAGCATTATCAGCAGACGAAGAACATGCTCGTCAGCTACAGTCCGAAGAAGCTCGGCTTCTTCTGAGCCCGAGACGCCTGTCCGAGCGCAACTCGCCGGAGGCGGAGCAACGGGCTCCGCCTCCGGCACGTCACTGGGAGGAAGCATCATGAACGATCAGGTCAGCGCCACCCCGGCCGCCCTCGATCTCATCAAGACTTTACAGTCGGAATACGGGCCGATCCTGTTTCATCAGTCGGGCGGCTGTTGCGATGGCTCCTCGCCGATGTGCTATCCGCAGAACGATTTCATCGTCGGAGATCATGATGTGCAGCTAGGGGAAATCGGCGGTGCGCCGGTCTATATCAGCGGGCCGCAATACGAAGCGTGGAAACACACGGAACTGATCATCGACGTCGTGCCCGGCCGGGGCGGCATGTTCTCGCTCGACAATGGCCGCGAGGTGCGCTTCCTGACACGCTCGCGTATTTGCACCGTTCCGGGATCCTAGCCGTTTCGGATCACAGCGGTAGAACCCCATGAGAACGGCCGATCGTGATGATCGGCCGCTCCAATTGTCATATTGAATTCACGCAAATGTTTGCGCCTTGACCGTCGCGTACCGGTCAGAATTCTTCCCACGCACCGGCTGTTGCCGCAGCGCTGCCCGACCCCCCGAAGGCACCGGCAAGCTTGGCACGGAGCGATCGGGCCGGCGAGGCCGCCGGGGCTGACTGCTGGGTGGCCGCAGCCGGCCGCTGATAGCTTCGATCGCCTTGGAGGGTGAACTGGCCGAGCAGATTGTTCAGGGAAGCCACTTCCTTGGCGAGGCTGTGGCTGGCCGCGGTAGACTGCTCGACCATGGCGGCATTTTGCTGCGTTCCCTGATCGATGGTGTTGACTGCCGTATTGATCTCCTGCAGGCCGGTTGCCTGTTCGCGAGCCGCTTCGACGATCGCCCGCACATTATGGTCGATCTCCTCGACCTCCTTGACGATCTGTTGCAGCGAATCTCCGGTTTTCGTGACGAGGTCGACACCGCTGTGAACCTGCTGGCCGGATGTTGATATCAGTGCCTTGATCTCCTTGGCCGCCTTGGCGGAGCGCTGCGCCAGTTCACGGACTTCCTGGGCAACGACCGCAAAGCCCTTGCCCGCGTCGCCGGCACGGGCCGCCTCGACGCCTGCATTCAGCGCCAGGAGGTTCGTCTGGAATGCAATGTCATCGATGACGCCGATGATGTTGCTGATTTCGCTCGACGACTTCGAGATTGCCTCCATCGCGGCAACCGCCTCGCGCATGACGTCGCCCGATTTTTGCGCGCCGATGCGGGCGCGGCCGACCAGCGAACCTGCTTCCTCTGCCCGCCGGGTGGAGTCCTTGACGGTGGTTGTGATCTCTTCCAGTGCCGCGGCGGTTTCCTCGATTGAAGCAGCCTGCTGTTCGGTCCGCTTGGAAAGATCGTCGGATGCCGAGCGGATCTCGTTCGCGCCGGCCTCGATGGCCTGGGCATTGTCGCCGACGGCGCGCAGCGTATCCTGGAGCTTCGCCATCGAGGAATTGAAGTTGGCACGGAGCTGATCGAGATGGGCAACGAAGGGTTTGTCGATGCGATAGGTCACGTTGCCGTTTGAAAGCTCGGCAAGGCCCGCGGCCAATCCATCGACGGCAAACTGGGTGTCGGCCGCATCTTTGGTCTTCTGCGCCTCACGTTCGAGCCTTTCCTTTTCCGAGAGATTGCGGCCGGCATCGGCTTCTTGCTCCAGGCGGATGCGCTCGATTGCATTGTCGCGGAAGACCGACACGGCTGCGGCCATATGACCGACCTCATCCTGACGCTCGATACCGGACACGGCTTCCTCGGTCTCGCCCTTGGCCAGCGACGCCATGCGGGCGCGCAGTCGCTCGATCGGTGTCGTGATGCCACGGGCAGAGATCAGGAGGGCAATCAGGATTGCCGCGGCAAAGATGATCCCGAGCGCAATCAAGGTATAGGTGATGGTATGATCCGTTTGCTCGCTAAGTCTGTTGCTTTCGGCGGCTAAGTTCTTGTTCAAGGCGTCGAGCCAGCTGCGAACTGTCAGCATCTGCGTCTCGATAAGGGGATCCGCCTGCTTCAACAGGCGAGTGGCCGTATCATTGTCATCAACCATACCAGCCCTCACGGCCTGATCCGTCAATGCAATGATAGTGTCGGCCTGAGCCTTGAACGTGTCTATTGTTTTTGCCTCGGCGGGCATGAGACGCTTAGCGTTCGCGAGGCGTTCGAAGAGAACCTTCTTGTTGTCGTCATAGTCCTTGGTAATTTTTTCTATTTTCGGGTCTTTTGAGCTGTAGACCAGGACTTGATAGGTATTGTAGCTGAGCGCTGTCATCCGCTGACTTGAGCGCGATATCTCTACTGCGGCCGTTTCGTCTTTCGAGATGAAATCGGAATAGGTCGAGACGGTGTTTTTGTATTGGCTTGAAACAACGAGGACGCCCGCTATCCCAATCAGGCAGATCGGGATAATAATGGACAGAACCTTTGTTCTGATCTTGGCGTTCTGCAGGAATGACATAACTTGGCTCGCGCGTGATGAAGTTCAGGCGATCGCTCGGCGATAAGGGTCGTCGCACGCCTCAGCGATGGTCTGCTTCGAGATCGGGGGGATTGATTACAGAGAGGGAGCGTCCTGCTCGTCGCCGTTGGCGCTGTACCGTTAGAGGACCATGCCTGGCTGAAAAAACCATTAATGAGACCGAATTCGACAGCGATTTGTTAAAATGCATGACGATCTCTTCGAAAAGCCAAACATGCGGTTGCATCAATCGTCTCTTTGCTGATCGCTGCTTCGTATTCTTCGCAGCAGCGGGTCTTGACAGCAGGCGTATTCTTCCTCCTTATAACGCACAATTTGGTTACTTATCGAGAGCGATATCATCGCCCTGACGATCGAACCAAATCCAAACGGCTTGGAGGGAGGAAATCCATGTCTGTTGAAACGACCCGCAGATCCGTGCTGATGGGGGCCTTGGGTTTGGCCGGCGCGATGACGTTCTTCGGTGCGGCATACGCTGAGACGACGCGGCTGCGTCTTGCCTGGTGGGGTGGCAATGAGCGTACCCGCAGAACGCAGGAGGTGCTGAAGCTCTATCAACAGCGCGTCAACGGCGTTGAGCTTGCGGGCGAGGTCAGCAACTCGGAATATTTCACGAAACTCGCCACGCAGGTCGTCGGGCGCAGTGCGCCGGATGTTTTCCAGCTCGAGCCCAACAGCTTCGCCGATTTCGTCAAGCGCGACTGTGTGCTTGCCCTCGACGGTCTCATGCCCAATCCGATTGATGCCGCTGGGATCAGTCGCGCCATGCTGGATCTCTGCGCGGTCGACGGCAAGGTCTGGGGCATCCCCCAGGCCCTCAACTCCTTCGCCATGATGTACGACAAGGATGCCTTTGCGACCGCCGGCGTGACGCCGCCGGATGCCCAAACCAGCTGGGATGATTATGCGGATCGCATGGTCGAGCTGACCAAGGCGCTCAATCGTCGCCGGTACTGGGGCTCTTGCGACGCCAGCGGCTACAGCTACGCCTTCCAGGTCTGGCTGCGCCAGCGCGGCCGCGACCTGTTTACCGCCGATCAGGCTCTGGGCTTCGGCAAGGACGATGTGGCCGAATGGTTTGCCTACTGGGACAAGTTGCGCCAGCGCGGCGGCTGCGTGCCGGCCGACGTCGCAGCGCTCAGCCCGGATTCGACGATCAACCTCATGCCGCTGATCCAGGGCAAGGCGGCGACGAGCTTCGCCTTTTCCAACCAGATCGTCGGCATGCAGGCGACAACGCCGGTACAGCTGGCAATGACGATGTTTCCGAATGGAGGCGCCGGGGCAAAACCCGGGCAGTTCTATCGGCCGGCGAGCAGCTGGTCGATCTACGCGCAGTCCCCAAATCCCGAGGCGGCCGCGCGCTTCGTCAATTTCTTCGTCAGCGATCCCGAAGCGGCCAAGATCCTCGGCGTGGAGCGGGGTGTGCCGATGAGCCCAGCGCTGCGCGCATCGATCCTGCCGACGCTACGACCGGTCGAGCGGGCCACGGTGGAGTATATCGATGCCATCGCGGATAAGGTTGGCCCCTATCCTCCGCCACCTCCGAAAGGGTCGCAGCAATTCGGCCAGCTGATGAAACGGGCGGCCGATGCGGTGGCCTTCAACAGTGCCTCCATCAGCGACAGCGCTGCTACTCTGATGAAAGACGCGCATTCCATTCTCTGAGTGCCCGCCGCAATTTGAGGAAAGATCCCATGCAGGCCGCTGCCAACACCCTAGAGGCGAGAGAGCATCTCACGGCGGAGTTCGATGCCCATCCCTGGCTGTTCGAACATCATGCGACGGCAGGGCAGCGAAGCGAGCAGGAAGCTTTCATTGCCGAACTGGCACAGCGCCTGCCGCTGCGGATCGGCGAGGCCTGTTTCCTGTCGCCCAGGGCGCACATCTTCCCCGACAGCCTGATGCTCGGCGACCGCTGCATTGTCGCTGCGGGGGTGCGGATCCATGGCCAGCTCATCGCGGGTGATCATTGCTCGTTCAATTTGAATGCGTCAGTGATCGGTCATGTCCGGATGGGATCCTGGGTCCGCGTTGCTGCCGGCGCGGTGCTGGCCGGCTTTGACCACATCGCGGACGATCCGGAGAAGCCGATCGCCTTGCAGGGCGTTTCCTTCAAGGGCATCGAGATTGGCGACGATGTCTGGATCGGCGCCAATGCGGTGGTGACCGATGGGATCCGGATCGGCAACCATTGCATCATTGCCGCCGGGGCGGTCGTGACGCGCGACGTGCCCGACTATGCGCTCGTCGGTGGCAATCCCGCGCGATTGATCCGTGATCGCCGCCGGCCGCGTTCTTCGTCACCTCCGGACCCTCTTGTGGCTGAAATAAAGGTCTTCAGCGATCGGATCGGAAAGGAGTGGTCCGGGATTCTCGCCGCCCATGCCGCGCCTACACCCGATCGCGCGTCGTGGTATCTGGATCCGCGCAACAACGGGAACGCACCGTTTCGCGCCGATTGCGATGCGATCCAGATCGCGGCAATGTTCGGCGCGGTTCCGGATCCCTTCGCCAAGGAGGAGTGGACCGACCGGCTTGCGGCACTCCAGGATCCGGCGACGGGGCTCTGCTTCAATGCAGATAGGGTCCAGGCTGTTCGCGACAATCCGCCGGCCGATCCCGGTGGCGACAATCTCTACAATATCCTTTGTGTCGGCTATGCCCTGGAATGCCTCGGTGCTGCCTTCCGTCATCCGATCGCCTGGGCGTCCCGCCTTGATCCCGGCACGCTGCAGCGCGCATTGGACGGTCTTCCCTGGGTCGGCAGGGGCTGGTCTTCGGGCGCCTGGGTCGATGCGCTCGGCACGGCTTACTACCTCAACACTCGCAATTTCGGCGATCCGGGAGAGCTGGCGACCCTGATGGGCTGGCTGACCACCCGCGCGGACCCGGTGACCGGCCTCTGGGGCGGTCCGGTCGGCGACGACTGGCTGCAGCCCGTAAACGGCTTCTACCGGCTGACGCGCGGAACCTACGCGCAATTTGGCATTCCATTGCCCTATCCCGAACGGACGATCGATGCCGTGCTGGCCCATCTGCGCCGCAACGGCCGGTTCGAGCGCGCCCGTTTCGATGCCTGCAATGTCCTCGACGTCGTTCACCCGCTGATGCTCTGCGCCCGGCAGACGGACTATCGCGCGGAGGAAGTTGCGGAGGTGATGCGGCATTTCCTGAGCGCGGCGCTCCGGCACTATACGCCTGGGCAGGGTTTTGCCTTTGCGCGGAGCGAGGCCCCCGGCCTGCAGGGCACAGAAATGTGGCTGTCGATCGTCGGTCTCATCCTGACATATCTGGGTCTGTCCGATGCGGCGAGCTTCCAGCTCGTCGGGGTGCATCGCTGGGATCCGGCGCTGCCTGTCGGCAATATCCGCTGGCCGGCGCTCGCAGTGCGATGACGCGCTTCACAGTGCGTCATCGTCTGTTGATCTCGCCGTTTCCCCGTCAGGCGGCGCCAGCCGTGTCCAGCGTGGGATAATCGATATAACCCTTCTCGCCGGCCGAGAAAAACGTGTCCCTGTCCGGCGCGTTGAGTGCCGCGCCCTTGAGGAAACGGGCGGGCAGGTCCGGGTTGGCAAGAAATGTGCTGCCGAACACGGTCGCATCGGCTTGTCCCTTGTCCAGTGCTGCCTCGGCCTTGGCCTGGTCGAGCCCGCTGCCCATCAGATAGGCGCCATTGAAAAGCGGCTTCAGAGCCGAATGATAATCGACTGTCGTTCCGAACAGCGCAACATGCAGATAGGCGAGATTGAACGTGTTCAACTGCCGGACGAGATAGGTGTATGTCTCCTGCGGGGTGGCGTCGGAAACGTCGTTGTAGTTCATCTCCGGCGAGATTTTGATGCCGACCCGATCGCTACCGGCCTCTTCGACCATCGCCTTCAACACGTCGAGGATGAAACGGGCGCGGTTCTCGATCGAGCCGCCATATTGATCCTCGCGCTTGTTGCTGCCTGAGGAGAGAAACTGTTCCGGCAGATATCCCGAAGCGCCATGCAGTTCCACGCCATCGAAACCGGCTTCGAGCGCCCGGCGGGTGGCCGCGCGATACCCGGCGATGACATCGGCGATTTCGGCGAGGCTCAGCGCGTGCGGCGTGACGAAGTCCTGCTGGCCGGTGGCCGTCCACGTCTGACCGGCCGGCTTGATGGCCGAGGGTGCGACGGGCTGTGCGTTCCCCGGAAGCAGCGAGGGGTGAGAGATGCGGCCGCAATGCATGATCTGCATGAAGATGCGGGCGCCGCGCGCATGGACTGCATCCGTCACGCGCTTCCAGGCGGCAACCTGGGTGTCGGTCTCGATACCGGGCGTGCGGACATAGCCCTTGCCCGTTGCAGCTGGGTATACGCCTTCGCTGATGATCAGCCCGGCATCTGCCCGCTGGCTGTAATAGGTCGCCACGATATCCGTGAGCACGCCGTCGTCGTCATTGGCACGGGAGCGCGTCATTGGCGCCATGACGAAGCGATTGGGAAGTTCGTACCGTCCGATCCGGACGGGTGTGAAGAGGTTGCTCATGTTTGGACGTGTCCTTCTTGGTTGCGTCCGCAATACATGGTCACTGCCTCGAACGGGATAAATAGAAGAAAATGGAAATGATTGGTCCGCTGATGGCGCAATGACGCGGAGCTTCTGGGCGACATGGCTCCGTGTGGCCCGCAACGCAAATCGCAGATTCACTCTCGCTATCGGAAGTGGCCGAACAGATGCTAGGATCGACGTTAGTCGATCGGGCCGCATTGCTTTGCGAAGTCTCGCTTGAAGGCCACGTCATTGCGCGTCCCGCCTTGCAAAACACGGGACGGTGATGATGTGATCATGGAAATGGATGCTGATTTGTTCTGAAGACTGCACTGGGAGGAGGGCCCAATGACCATGATCCATCAGGCGCTGTATCGCGAGCGGCTGACATCCGCAGAGAGGGCGGTCGCCATGATCCCGTCCGGCGCGAAGGTCGCCATGCCGCTGGCCGCCGGTCAGCCACCCGCCATCCTTGCGGCGTTTGCCGAACGAGCCCGCGCGGGAGCCGTTAAGAATGTGCGGCTCCATTATCTCCTTTGCACAGGCGTCGCCGGCACCAGCGTGTTCGATTTCGAGCTGCGCGATGTGATCGTCCCGATGAGCTATTTTCATGGCGGCGTGGAGCGCGCGCTCGACAAGAGGCGATCGGCGGAAGCGTTGCCCGCCGTCGACCTGGTGCCGTGCCATTTCAGCCAGGTGCCGCGCTCGATGATCGAGCATGTCGGCGTGGACACGTTGATTGCGACCGTTTCGCCGATGGACGCGGACGGTAATTTCAGCCTTGGGGCCAGTACCGACTACGCGCTCACGGTATCGCGGAAGCCCGGGATCCGGGTTATCCTCGAGGTCAATCCCAACATGCCCTATGTGCGGGGCGATTGCATGATCCCCGTATCAAGCGTGACGGCGTTGGTCGAAAATGATGCCGGCCTGCCGATCTTGCCAGCCGCCCCGCGCAATGAAGTGGATGATGCCATCGGTGCGATCATCGCGGGCCTGGTGGAAGATGGCGATTGTCTGCAAATGGGTATCGGTGCCTTACCCGATGCGGTGTGCTCGGGGCTTACTCGTCATCGCCATCTTGGCATCCATACGGAGATGATGACGCCGGGGCTCGCCAGGCTGATCAAGGCAGGTGTGGTCGACAACAGCCGCAAGCAGACACATGTCGGGCGGTCCATCTTCACCTTTGCACTGGGAGATCAGGCGCTCTACGACTTCCTGAACAACAATCCGGACGTCGAAGCCTACCCGGTCGATTATGTGAACAATCCCTTCGTCATTGCCCAGAATGACCGGGTGGTGTCGGTCAATGCGACGCTGCAGATCGATCTGAACGGCGCGTGCAATTCGGAGTTCGTAAACGGAAGGCAATTCAGCGCATCCGGCGGCCAGGTTGATTTCGTGCGTGGCGCCTATGCCTCGCGCGGCGGGCGATCGATCATCGCCTGTCATTCCACCGCGGCGAAAGGCACGCTCTCGCGCATTGTTCCGGCGCTGACGGGACCGGTGACGACATCACGCAACGATACGCATATCGTCGTGACTGAGTATGGATGGGCGAACCTCAAGGGCAAGTCCGTGGCCGAGCGAGCAAGGGCGCTGATCGGGCTGGCCCACCCCGATTTTCGCGAGGATCTGGACCGGGCAGCCCATGGGGTAGGGCTTTATGCTGATGCTGCGTTGGATGCACGGGCTGTGAACACCGACCGTTGAGATGAGAAGGTCGTCGGTTCATATCCCTTCAAGAGCACCTTTTGCGGTTTTTGTTACCTCAACGGAATGACGAGGTCTGACCTTCGAACCCTTGCAAGGCGACGAATTACAACTCTTGAGCATCAGATAAAAAGGGCGTCTATTTCCGCTTGTTCCTCGATGTGGCGACCACGCTGCCGAGGACTGCTCACCAACCTGGGCTTAAGCGGCATTGACATCGTGCCTATTGACCGCCCCGGATGAAATCCGCAATCCGTTCGGCGATCATGATGGTGGGTATGTTGGTGTTGGCGCAGGGGATCGACGGCATCAGCGAGGCATCGCAGACCCGCAGTCCCTCGACGCCGTAAACCCGGCCTGTAGCGGAGGTAACGGCCATGGGATCATCCGGCGATCCCATGCGGCAGGTGCCGGAGGGATGCCAGGTGCCGCCGACGTGCCGGCGGACGAATTCGGTCAGCATCGCATCGTCGGTGAGCAGCTCTTCCATGGTGGTGCCGAGGGTGACGACGGAATGGATGAGAGCGGCGCGCAAGGGACCCGCGAGGTCGAGCATCGCCGACAATGCGCCGCGCTGGATCGCATTCCATGCGCCGGGAACGGCGACTTTGGCGACGCGCGGGGAATAGCTGGAGGGAAACACCGTGCCCCGATAACCGTTCATATGCGGATCGAGCAGCACCTGCGCGCCCATGCGCAACGCCAGTTTCAGTCGTTCAAGGTCGCGTTCGTCCGTCAGCATCCGGAAATCGACCTCGGGTTCGGCCAGCGGATCGGCGGACCCAAGCTTCAGGACGCCGCGCGAGTAGGACTTGTTGACCCAGAAGAACAGACTGCCCATCCGCAGGCCGACCGAATGCCAGCCGGAGCGTGACAGGATGGCGGCATGCATATCGCCCTGTGGTGTATCGGGAAGGCCAGAGGAAAAACGCCAGATCGATTGCTCGTGGTGTTCCGTGCGGTCGCTCACCCGCATTCGTGGCGGCAGATAGGCGGCGACCGCGATGGACGGATGTTCCATCAGGTTGCGGCCGATGCCCGCGCGCGATGAGATGACGGGAATGCCGAGCGCTACGAGATCCGTGCCGGGACCGATGCCGGAACGCAGCAGCAGCGCCGGGGAGTGGATCGCACCCGAAGCCACGATGATCTCGTGCGCCCTGATCGTCTGGGAGTGGGTGCCCGTAAGCGTGGCGCCAATCGCCCGCGTGCCCTCGAAGAGAATACGCGTCGCGGTGCTGTCGGTGATGATCGTGAGGTTCGGGCGCCGGCGAACATCGGGTGTGAGATAGGCAATCGAGGTCGGCAGGCGTTCGCCGGCATCGCTGACGGCGACGGCGCCCCGGAACGTGCCGTTCTCCCAAGGGCCATTCTGGTCGGGCCGGATCGGATGTCCCCGTGTCTCCAGCGTCTTCATCACGCGATCGACGAAGGGCGATATTTTTTCGTCCGTGATCCGCCGGATCGACAGTGGTCCGTTCGCTCCATGCAGGGGGCCGCCGAAATCCCGGTCGGCCTCTATTCTGCGGAAATAGGGCAGGCAGCTCTCCCATCCCCATCCGGTCGCACCCAATTCCTCCCATTCGGCGTAGTCGGACGGTGCGCCGCGATTGGCCATCAGCGCGTTGATGGCGGAGCCGCCGCCGAGAATCTTCGCCTGCTCGTAGCGGCGGGATGAACGGGGGACGCTGTTTGATCGGGAAGAGCCCATCAACGCGGTGAGCGAGGACCATATGTTGCTGGTGTCGAGATAGGCGCGGCCGGGATAACGGCTGCGCACGTCATCGGGGATGTCGCCGGCGGCAATGTTGCGTCCGGCTTCGACAAGAACCACCATCCGCTTCGGATCTTCCGACAGCCGCGCTGCCAGAACGCATCCGGCCGATCCGCCACCGAGGATCAGGTGATCGGCAATCATGCGGCCTTCCCCTGGCGACGATCCGTGTTGCGCGCATTGATCGCCACCAGCATCACCAAGATGAAGGAAATCGCCGTCAGCAGCGAGCTGATCGATGCGATCGTCGGATCGATTTCGTCGCGCAGCGCGGTGAACATGCGCTTTGTCAGCGTCTGGTACTGGCCGCCGGAAATGAACAGCGAAACGACGGTCTCGTCCATCGCGGAAATGAAGGCGAACAGCATGCCGGAAATCACGCTCGGCCGGATCTGCGGCAGGGTGATGACGAAGAAGGTGCGCAACCGGTTCATGCCGAGGCTGCGCGACACCATCTCCTGCGTATGGTCGAATTTTCGAAGGCCGACCAGAACCGAGGTGATGACATAAGGCAGGCCGAGCATGACATTGGCGAGGATCAGGCCCGTCATGGTGGCAAGCAGGCCGATCTGGGCGTAGACGAGAAAGACCCCGACGGCGGTGATGACGATCGGCACGATCAGCGGCAGGAGCAGCAGCATCTGCAGGCTGCGCACCAGCCGGGACGAGGTCATATCGAGCGCATAGGCGGCGGCCGTGCCGAAGATCGTCGCCAGGATGGCGCTCGAAACCGAGACGATAAGGCTGACGCGGGTCGCCTGCATCCATGCGGCACTGCTGAGATAGGCCTCATACCAGCGCAGAGACCATGATGGAGGCGGGAACGACAGGAACCGGGCGCCGGAAAACGACATGGGCACGATGATGAGGATCGGGATGATCAGCCAGGCGAGGATAAGGGCGACGACGGCATAAAGCAGGATTTTGGGCATACGCATGCGTCACCTCGTTCCCATGATGCGTTCAAACGGGATGATCAGGCTCGCCAGGCGGAAGATGAGGAAGACACAGGCCATCAGCACCACGCTGATCGACGATGCCGCACCCCATTCATTGTAGACCTCGATGTTACGGGAGACGAGCATGGAGACCATGTAGGTGCGGCCGCCGCCCAGAAGTTCCGGCGTGATGTAGAAACCGAGCGTCAGCACGAAGACCAGAACCATGCCGGCGATCATGCCGGGCAGGGACAGGGGCAGGAAGACCCGCGCAAACACATGCGCCGGCGATCCGCCGAGGCTGGCTCCCGCCATCGTCAGCTCGGGCGGGATCTTCTTCATGGTCGCATAGAGCGGCAGCACCATGAAGGGCAGCAGGATATGAATGGTTGCCAGAACCGTGCCGAACTCGTTGTTGACGAGCAGCAGCGGGCTGTCGATCAGCCCGGCACTCTTCAGCGCCGAATTGACGATGCCGGTTCTCTGCAACAGGATGAGCCAGGCATAGGCGCGC
Organism: Rhizobium rhizogenes NBRC 13257; assembly: GCF_000696095.1. Lineage (GTDB taxonomy): Bacteria > Pseudomonadota > Alphaproteobacteria > Rhizobiales > Rhizobiaceae > Rhizobium > Rhizobium rhizogenes. Next base: position 73,661 of record NZ_BAYX01000003.1, read on the forward strand.
ACGAGCACGCTGGTCCAGAAGGGCAGCAGCACCATTGCGAGAATGAGCACGCTCCATCGCTGCGGCAGGCCCGCCGCCACATAGGCGACGGGATAGCCGAGCAGAAGCGTCGCGAGCGTCACCACGAACGCGATGCGGAAGGTTTGGAGGAAGGTCATCCAGTAGACGGAATCGGTCAGGAACCGTTCGTAGTTGACGAGCGTGAAACCGCCGTTCTGCCAGATCGACTGCCAGGCAAGCCAGAGCAGCGGCACGATCAGCAACGACACGACCACGAGCAGGGCAGGGGCAAGAAGCATCAACATCAGCCTCTGCTCGCGCCGGTCATGACGCTCCGAAGGATTGCTTGTCGACACGGTCATGAATGACCCTCCATCGGCTGGGTGATTACTTCTGGATAAAGGATGCCCAGCGCTTCTGTGCTTCCTCGCCGGCCGGCGAACTCCACCACTTGTCCGACACCAGAACCTGCTTGGCGGCGTTCTCCGGCGAGCTTGGCATTTCAGCCGCGCGCTCCGGGGAAATCTTGCCGGTCTTGTAGGCCTCCGGATTGCCGGGGCCGTAATCGATATAAGTCGGGAAGTTCGCCTGGATCTCCGGCGTCATCGCCGCGTTGACGAATTTCACGGCGGTGTCGAGATTGGGCGCACCTTTCAGAATGCAAAGCGATGTGTATTGCAGGAAGCCCTGGTTGAATGTGTAGCTGATTGGGGCTCCTTCCTTGGCAACGGCGGTCACGCGACCGTTCCAGGCCATTTCCATATCGACCTCGCCGTCGGCAAGCAGCTGTGCCGACTGAGCGCCCGACGTCCACCAGACGGTAACGTAAGGCTTGATTTCCTCGAGCTTCTTGAAGGCGCGATCGACGTCCAGCGGATAGAGCTTGTCGGCGGGAACGCCGTCGGCAAGAAGGGCTGCTTCCAGCGTGGCAAGCGGATGGTTGCGCAGTGCGCGCGTGCCCGGAAACTTCTTGACGTCCCAGAAATCCGCCCAGCTCTTCGGCGGGTTTGTTCCGAACTTGTCCTTGTTGTAGGCGAGCACGCTCGAATAGAACTCATAGGCCACGGAATAGGGGCTCTTGTATTCCGCGGGCATTTTTTCGGCATTGGGGATCTTGGAGAAATCGAGGGTCTCGATCATGCCCTGCTGGCCGCCACGGACGCAATCCTGCGTCGGCGTATCGACGACATCCCAGATCGGCTTGCCCGTTGACGTCTGGGTCTTGATGACCGGCCAGGCGTCTGGCGCGCTATCCTGGTTGACGGTGATTCCAAGCAATTTGGCGACCGGGTCGAGGATCGCCTTGGTCTGGGCGTCCTGATAGGCGCCGCCCTGGGATACGAAGGTGATCTGTTCAGCCGAAGCAAGGCCGGCCGAGAGGGCGATGGCTGACGCGGAAAGCACGAGAGTGGAAAATTTCAGTATCATGTCCGTTCTCCTCTTTTGGCAGGATTTCAAACCCCGCTTTTTTTGATGCGTGAAATGCTGGGTCTTATCGCCCGATTGCATCCAGGAACTGGTACCAGCCGGCGACGAGCCGGACGGCGGGTTCCCGGATGGGATAGAAGGGAACGGGTTTCAACCGTTCGGAAGTCAGAAGTCCGAGGTCGGGGCTCTCGCCTGCGATGATCGCGGCGACGTGTTTGCCCATGCTGGAGGCAAGCGCCACGCCGGTGCCGTTGTAACCGACCGCATAGACGACGCGTTCGTCCAGCCGTCCCACATGCGGAATGCTATCCATGGTCATGGCGACGAGACCGGACCACCGATGGGTAACGGCGGCGTCGGAAAGTTCCGGGAACTGTCGCACCATCGCTTTGTGCAGCGCGGCGAAGGCGCTTTCAGAATCCGTCTTGCCGAAGGCGCCGCGGCCGCCATAGAGCAGCCGATCACCCGCCTTGCGAAACCAGCGCATCATCCGCCGGGTCTCGGTGTAGCTGCGGCCATTGGCCAAGAGAGCGCCCCCGGCTTTGCCGGACAGCGGTTCCGTGGCGATCATGGCCGAGCGGAAGGGGATGATCGCTTTGCGGACTGCCGCCGTCGCGCGTGTCAGGTCGGAATAGGAGTTGGTGGCGATCACGGCCTGTCCGGCGGTGATGGTGCCGTGAGGCGTTTCCAGACACACGCCGGAGCTCTCGCGCCTGAGGCCGGTGACCGGGGCATTCTCGAAGATGTGGATACCGGCGGCCTTCAGCCCGGCGGCAATGCCGAACACGAAATTGAGGGGGTGAATGACACCGCCATGGGTGTTGAGCATGCCGCCGGTGAAATCCCGCGAGCCGGTTTCCCTTTCCATATCCCCCGGTGAAAGGATGGAGCAGGCGTTGTCGCCGAGCGCCTGCTGCAGCCAATTCACTTCCGTCTTGAGAGCCTCAAGCGAGACCGCATTGTGGGCGCAGCGCAGCGAGCCCGCCGTCCGGTAGCTGGCGGACGCGATGCCGTAATCCTCGACCAGCTCGCCGACATGCTCGATGGCTTCGATACCGAGATCGTGCATGCGTCGGGCGGTCTCGATACCGAACCGGCCGGCGATCTCGGAAAAGGCGAGCCGGAACTTTCCGGAGACGACGCCGCCATTGCGCCCGCTTGCGCCCCAGCCGATACGGTTTGCTTCCAGCACCACGGATGACAGGCCTCGGCGGGCGAGGTAACGGGCCGTGCTCAGGCCCGTATAACCGCCGCCGATAATGGCTACGTCATAGCGATGATCGCCCGACAGCGTGCCGAAGACCGGACGGTCTACGGCTGTCTCCTGCCAGAGGGAGTTGATATCGGGAAAGGGAGGGTGGGCGGCGGCCATCGTCTTTCCTCAGGCCGCGCTTGCGGTCTGAATACCCGCGGCAAGCTCCGCGTCAACGGCGTCGGCAAGCTGTTTCAGCGAGGAGAAATGGAAATCCGGCTTCGTCAGTACCTTGGGTTCCGGCGTGCCGCCAAACCCCTTCTGACCCTGACGCCGCTCGATCCAGCATGTCGTGTAACCGAGCTCCTTGGCCACGCCGATATCGTGGTGCTGGCTCTGGGCAACGTGCAAGATTTCCGACTGCTTGAAGCCGGAAGCGGATTGGCGGCCCTTGTTGAAGGCGAAGAACTGCGGATTGGGCTTGGCGCATCCCGTTTCGTCGCAGGTGACGCTGTCGTGGAACGGATTGCCGAGCGTGTCCGAATAGGCCGAGAAGGCCGTGCGGTCTGCATTCGTCATCGCCACCAGCCGGAAATTCTTGCGCAGGCGTGCCAGAGCCTCGACCGAGTCCGAGAAGGCCGGCCAGCGCAGGACCGCCAGCTGAAAGGCTTCCGCGGTCGCATCATCTTTCACGAAGCCGCATTCCGTCGCCAGGGAGAGATAGACGTCCTTCATGGCAAAGGAGGAGCGGCCGTAAAACTTATCCCGGCCGCGCTTGTAAGGCTCGAAGATCTCGTCATCGGAGGCTGCGGCTGCCTTCTCCCCGCCGAGAGCCCGAACGGCATTCAGGACACCCGTTTCGAAATCGATCAAAGTGCCGACGACATCGAAGGTCATGACCTTGAATTCGGTGAGTTTCATAGTCTTCTTTCCTTGTTGACTGTAAGAATGAACGTGAGATTTCAGGATGCTTCCGGCACGATGATCGTGTCTTCGGGATGCAGTGCCACGGTAATCGGGTCGCCCGGTTTCTTGAGTTGCGCGCGGCCCGCATGATTGCTTGGGAGCCTTAGGCTGAGGTCGCCACCGGATGACAGCGTCAGGAAAACCCGGATGCTTTCGCCCTGATAAAGTGTGTCGGTCACCGTTCCCGTCAGCCGGTTCGATGCCGATGGTTCGCTGCCATCGGCGACGACGAGCTTTTCGGAATGGACAGCCAGATGCAGGTGGCCATTCTGTGGAACGCGATGCGACGTGCGCAGGACTGTGTCGCCCAACCTTACGGTGTCGCCGCCTTCACGCTTGACCGACAGCAGCGTTGCCTCGCCGATGAAGCGGGCGACGAAGGAATCCGCCGGATGGTCATGAAGCTGCTCCGGCGTGTCCACCTGCACGAACCGGCCCTTGTTCATGATGGCAACGCGATCGCTCATCGTCAGGGCCTCACGCTGGTCGTGGGTGACGTAGATGATGGTTGCGCCAAGCCGCTTGTGCAGGCGCTTGAGTTCGATCTGCATGGTCTCCCGCAGCTGCTTGTCGAGCGCGGAAAGCGGCTCGTCCATCAGGATCAGTCCCGGCTCGAAAATCATGGCGCGAGCGAGTGCGACACGCTGGCGCTGGCCGCCGGAAAGCTCATGAACGCGCCGCTCTCCGTATCCGGTCAGTTCGACCATATCGAGCGCTTCCCGCAGCTTCTTTGGCCAGTCCGATTTCGGCAGACGGCGTGCCCTGAGCGGAAATGTGATGTTCTCGGCGACACTCATATGCGGAAAGAGCGCATAGTTCTGGAAGACGATGCCGATATTGCGCTTGTGCGGAGGCTCGAATGTAATATCCCGTTCGCCGAGCCAGATGGATCCGGACGTGGGCTGCACAAAGCCTCCCAGAATACCCAGAAAGGTCGTCTTTCCCGACCCGGAAGGCCCGAGGATCGAGACGAATTCTCCCGCAGCCACTTCCAGGCTGACATTGTCCAGCGCCCGGAATTCTCCATAGCTCTTGTTTGCAGCGCGAATGGAAACGCCCAAACGCTCAGCGCTCTTTAGATCAATCATATGATTCCACTGCAAAATTTACACGCGCGGATGCCGAACCGACACGCGCTGCATTCATTGTTGAGTAGAAACCTGGACATGTGGCCCATGCCGGAACGCTGTGCGTCCGGCAGGTCTGCATATCCTGTTCCCCGATTTTCCTTGAAGGTCTTCCGCCTTCCTTGATCGGCAACAGACCAAAGAACCGAGATGTCCGCAATTGAAAAAAAGTTCAGAAAGGTGTTACATTATGTAATGAACAAGCTGCGCCGATCCCTGCCGTCCATGAATGGCCTCTTTACTTTCGAGGCCGCGGCGCGCTGCGGCAACTTCTCCAAGGCAGCCGACGAGCTCAACGTCACGCCGGCGGCCGTCAGCCGGATGATCGCGCGTCTGGAGGAACATCTCGATACGGCGCTGTTCAGTCGTCAGCCGGGAGGTGTCGGCCTGACCGAATCCGGCCGCATACTCTTCGATGCGATTGCGCGCGGCTTTTCGGCAATCGAGAACGCGCTGCGCGAAATCGAGGATCGCCGCATCGGCATTCAAACGGTCTCCCTGTCGGTTTCGACCGGTTTCACCACCCATTGGATGATGCCGCGCATGGCGGAATTCAAGAAGCAGTTTCCAACCGTCGATTTGCGTTTCCAACTCGTGATGGGCGCACTGGCCGGCCCGGTCAACGACGTGGATCTTGGGATGCGCTTCGTCAACGGCTCGGATGAGCGGCATGAGGCGGTTTTCGTCATGCCGGAAATTCTGGTCCCGATCTGCAGTCCCGCCTATCGGGAAAGCCATGGGCCGGATGGCAACGACATGAAGCGGAGCCCCGACACTACCATCAATCTCAGCGACGCTCAGCCGAACTGGTCGAGCCTGTTTTCTCCGGCGAACGAGGGCGACGCGGTCAACTCGATGATCTTTTCCGACTATGCCATCGTGGTGCAGGCAGCGCTTCTCGGGCAGGGCGTTGCGCTCGGATGGCTGAACGTTGTTGCGCATTGGCTACGAACCGAGGCGCTGGTGCCGGCGCGCGAGCATCTGATGACGACCGGCCGGCAATGCCATCTCGTCCGCCTGCGGGACAAGCCGGCCCGCGCCATCGTCACGCAGGTCCGCGACTGGATGATCGCCGAACTCAATAGTGACATCGTCGCGGTAGACGCGCTTTATCCGACACTCGGGCTGGATCCTGGGAGCTGGTCGAAAGCAGGATAGTGACTTGCGGTGCATTCTCTATGCAGCGCGTTTGAGACTTCGCTGAACGTCTCCTGACACAATGCGGGCAAGACAAATGGCATGACCACGGGATCGATGGTTCGGCCTTGCTCAAGGCGATAGCGTCTTCGGAAGCCAACACAAATTCCCTCGGGGTTCATAACCTCAAGTTATATGCGCGCGCAATTTTTTTGCAGTCCCACGGCTGGGCCATGATGATAACCTTCAGGCAATAAAAGTGGGAACTAAGCCGTTTTGGAAACGTAAAGCGGCCGAAAAAAGCAAGATCCATGCCGCCATCGAACAGGTCGCTTCCGGCCCTGCTTGCGCGTGCGTGTTGAGCGGGAGTCCATGGCATTGGTAATATCGTTTGCAAATGGCGAGGGCTTGGCGTGCTTTTCTAGCGAGGGCGCGAGGCTGCGTCGGACATGAAGGATGCCTCCGGAAAGGCTCTCATCGGCCTACACTTACTCAGTAAGCGCTACGGAACGCATACGGTCCTCGACAAGATCGATCTCGAAGTTGGTTCAGGCGAGGTTCTCGCCATCATTGGGCCCAGCGGTTCGGGAAAGAGCACGCTGCTTCGCTGCATCAATTATCTCGAGCCGCCATCGGGCGGTACGATTACCATAGGTCCAACGACGATCAATGCGGCGCAACCGGTGTCGCGTAACGAGCTGTCCAGCCTGCGTCGGCGTGTCGGCATGGTTTTTCAGTCGTTTAACCTTTTCCCCCACATGTCGGTGCTGCGCAATGTCAGCCTCGCGCAGGAACGGGTGCTCGGCCGCAGCCGGGCCGAAGCGGACGAGCGTTCGATGCAACTGCTAAGTCGGGTCGGGTTGACCGATAAGGCTGCGCAGTTTCCGGGGCGCTGTTCGGGCGGACAACAGCAGCGGATTGCCATCGCCCGCGCTCTGGCGCTCGATCCAGAGGTCATGTTGTTCGACGAGCCGACGTCGGCGCTCGATCCGGAGCTGGGGCTCGAGGTGTTGGCGGTCATGCGCGAACTGGCGACCAGCGGGATGACGATGATCGTCGTGACCCACGAAATGGGTTTTGCCGAAAACGTATCCGACACGGTGATGATCATGGCGGATGGCCAGATCGTGGAAAAAGGTCCGTCGGCCGAGGTCATGCGCAATCCGCAGCACGAGCGGGCGCGCCGCTTCCTCCGTGCGGTGCATGATCGATGAGCGCTGCCGATCTTCTTATGTTTGTCCGCGGTCTCGCCTGGACCACCGCCTTGACCATCGGTTCCTTCGCGATCGGCGCCATCCTTGCCATACCGCTTCTGGCAGCACGCCGAAGCCGGTTTTTCCCGGTGCGCTTCCTTGCCTCGGTCGCGATCCAGATCGTGCGTGCCATTCCGCCGATCCTCTGGTTGTTCATCATCTTCTTTGGTCTTGGGATAAGCCTTTTCCCGATCAGCCCGTTCGTGGCGGCGCTTGCCGGCCTTGGCCTCATCGCGGCCGCGAACATGGCGGAAATCTATCGCGGCGCCCTGAGCTCGATCCACCATGGTCAATGGGAGGCCTGTGCGGCGCTGGATCTTGGCCGGTGGTCTACGATGAGGGATGTGGTGGCGCCGCAGGCCTTCAGAGTGGCTCTGCCGTCGGCGGCAAGTTATCTCATTGGCCTGATGAAAGAGACGGCGGTCGCCTCAACGATCGGGGTGACGGAGCTCGCCTACCAGGGCAATCAACTTTCGCAACTAACGTTCCGCGGTCTGGAAATCTTCGCCTTCGTCGGGCTTTTCTACATTTTTCTCAGCCTGCCGGTGGCCTGGCTGTCGCGCCTGGCCGACGCTCATCTCCGATCCAGGGTGGCGCGCTGATGTTTCCAAGCTATGACGAAATCGTCTCGTGGATGCCCGAGCTTCTCGGCGGTCTTTCCATCAGCCTTCAGGTCACCGTGCTCAGCCTGTTGCTTGGCATTCCCTTCGGGCTTTTGCTGGCGTTGGGCGTGCTGGCGCGCAGCAAGGCGCTGCGAGCCGTTTCGCTCATTTTTGTGGAAGTGGGACGCGGCGCGCCGGCACTGGTGCTGCTGCAATTCATCTATTTCGGGTTGCCGAGCGTCGGGCTGACGATCGAGTCCTTTGCGGCGGCGGTGATCGCGCTTGCCTGGAACACCGGCGCCTATACCAGCGAGATCATCCGGGCGAGCCTGCAATCGATCGCGCACGGCCAGCGCGAGGCCGCCGAGGCGCTCGGCCTCAATCGGACCGACGAGTTGCGCTTCGTCCTGCTTCCGCAGGGCCTGCGCGTGGCGTTGCCGGCGCTTCTCGGCTTCTCGATCCTCATTTTCCAGGGCACGTCGCTGTGTTTCACGATTGCCCTGCCGGAACTCGTGAGCCGTGCTTACGAGATCGGTTCCACCACCTTCCGCTATTTCCCGGCCCTGCTTTGCGCCGGTGCGCTCTATGCCTGCATTTCGATACCCGCCGCCCTCCTCGTCAGCCACGTCGAGAAGCGCGCAAGTCTCTATGCTCAACATTAACCTTCCACAGAAAGGAATTCCGACATGCCCGCATTCAAGTCCAAGGCTTACCTCCTTCTGTCCGGCATTGCCGGCATGCTCCTGTCGGCCCAGATTACGCATGCCGCGGACTGCACGCCGCAGCACAAGTTCACCACCATCGAGCCCGGCACGCTGACGGTTGCCGTCACGACCTATGCGCCGCACTCCTATCTGGACGACAGCGGCGGCATGAAGGGGATAGACGGCGATATCGCCGCCGAATTCGCCAAGCGCGAATGCCTGAAGGTCAAGGCGGTTGCCGTCGATCCCGCCGCGGCGATCCAGTATGTTCTTTCCGGCCAGGCTGATATCACCACCGGCGACTGGTATCGCACCGCCGAGCGGGCCAAGGTCATGAGCCTTTCCGCGCCGCTCTACACGGACCAGATGGCGATCTATTCGAAGCAGGACTTCAAGAAGGTATCCGATCTCGAAGGCAAAAAGGTCGGCACCGTCCAGGGTTATCTCTGGGTTTCCGATCTGAAGACGCTGCTCGGCGCGTCGCTAAAGCTCTATCCGAACTCCGTCAACATGCAGCAGGATCTGTTTGCCGGCCGTATCGATGTTGCCGTCGACGGCTATTCGACAGGGGTTGTCGCCGCACAGAAAGGTGCGCTGAAGGATGTCAAGGTTGCCGTCGCAACCGCGGATCCGCGCGTGAAGGCGACCAAGGAGGCCGCACAGGCTGGCTTCCCCTATTCGTTGAAGGCGAAGGAATTCGGTGAAGCGCTCGATAGCAATATCGAGGCGATGCACAAGGACGGAACGATCGTCAAGATCCTGAAGTCTTATGGCCTTGACGGCACGGCGGGCGAAACCGGCGCTCCGCGCCTGGTGCAGTAAGGCCATGGTGCGCGGGGGAGGCGATCTTCCCCCGCTTGCCCGCGAACAGATATAGGGAGACATCGGCGATGACGGTCTACACGGTCACGCGCAAGACGCAGTCATGGTACGGGGAACAGATCGGCATCCTGATCCTCGATGCGGCCTATCCTTGTGTTCCCGGCAATGTCGGGAATGCTTCCACCTACACCTATCCCGTCCGGTTTCAGGAAGTGCGCGGCGCGTCGATCGACAGGCTTCTGAACCAGCGCGATCCCGCCCTGAAGGAGGCTTTCGTCGAAGCAGCACTGGAATTGCAGAGCCGGGGCGTTAAGGCCATTACCGGTGCCTGCGGCTTCATGGCCTATTTTCAGGAGGAAGTGGCAGCCGCGCTCGATATCCCGGTCTTCTTGTCCAGCCTGATGCAGGTTCCCTTCATGCACGCACTTTGCGGCGGCAGCGTTGGTATCATCACGGCCAATGCCTCGCGGCTCACGCCGCGGCATTTCAAGGCTTGCAACATCCCGGACAGCATTCCCCTGGCGATCGCGGGCATGGAGGACCAGACGGAGTTTCGTCAAGCAATCCTTGAAGAAAAGGGAACGCTGGATTCAGCGGAGATCGAACGCGAGGTGACGCAGGTCGCCCGCCGTCTGGTGGAAGAACATCCCGACGTGCGTTCCATCCTGCTGGAGTGCAGCGATCTGCCGCCCTATGCCCATGCGGTGCAAGCAGCCACGGGACGCCCTATCTTCGACTTCATCACGATGATCAACTACGTCCGGCAGAGCATTGCCCACCGGCCTTACGTCGGGAGCATGTGACGCCAGCGGTTTCGACCAGGAGGTCAACCATGTCTGTCGATGAATATTACCTGCTCGGGCGCTCGGGGCTGCGCGTCAGCCGTCTGGCGCTCGGCACGATGACCTTTGGCAATGGTGGCATTCGCGGTATCGGCGGAAACTGGGGGGCGGACGAGGCGACCGCACGGGCGATCTTCAACCGCTACATCGCCGCCGGCGGCAATTTCATCGACACTGCCAATTCCTATGCCGGGGGGTTGAGTGAAAAACTTGTCGGCGCCTTCGTCGCCGAAATGGGTTTGCGCGATGACGTCGTCATCACCACGAAATTCTCCAACAATGTTTCGCCCGGTAATCCCAATGCCGGCGGCAACGGTCGCAAGGCGATGCTGCAGGCGGTCGATGCCTCGCTCAAGCGCCTGAAGACCGATTATATCGACCTCTATCTGCTGCATACGTGGGATCGCATGACGCCGGCCGAGGAAGTCATGCGAACGTTCGACGATCTCGTGCGTGCCGGCAAGATCCGTTATGCCGGGTTCTCCGACGTGCCCGGCTGGTATGCCGCGCGCGCTCAGACATGGGCCGAGGCGCATGCGCTCACCCAGCCCATCTGCCTGCAATTGCCTTATTCACTGGTCGAGCGGAGCATCGAGCACGAGTTCATGCCGCTCGCCGAGGCGCTTGGTCTCGGCATCACCGCATGGAGCCCGCTTGCCATGGGGCTTCTATCCGGAAAATACCGTCCCGGTTCGACAGAGCAGGGGCGGCTTTCGCAAGATGCATCCGGCGGCGGCCTTGGATTGTTCACCGAACGCAACACGGGCATCCTCACCGTGCTGGAAAGGATTGCCGGCGAACTGGGGCGCAGCATGGCGCAGGTGGCGCTGAACTGGTGCGTCAATCGCCCGGGTGTCGCAGCCGCGATTATCGGCGCGAGCCGGCTCTCCCAACTCGACGACAATCTCGCTGCGCTGGATTTTACAATTCCGCCCGAGTTCCGGTCCGAGCTCGATAGCGCCACCGCCATCGAGGCACCCTATCCCTATGCGCTCTTTGCGGACGACTATCAGGCCGCGATTTTGAATGCAGGCGCTTATGTTGGCGATAAGCCGCCGAGCTACAGACGGGAAATCCTGCTGCCCAAGATCACGGACTATACATTCGGCCAGCCGAAGGCCAAGGATCCGGATTGAATGCCCAACCCTCGACCAATCAGCTCTTCGCGCCCAACGGTCAGGCAGCGGGGATATCGGTCGTTTCGAAGATGGGCGCGTCGGCATCCTGTTCGAGCAGCCAATCCCGAAAGAGCATGGCGCCGTGTTTTGCCGGGCGCTGCGCTGGCATCACGAGGTATATGGACTGGCCGGAGCGATGGACTGCGTCCAGCGGATAGACCAACCGGCCGGCTTGGACATGATCATGGACAAGGTGTTTCCAGCCAAGCGCAATACCTTGCCCGAGAACGGCGGCCTCGATAGAGCTGAGCGCGTCCGTGAAAACGAAATCCTGGGCGAGGCGGGCGACGGGGACGGAATGGTGGAGCAGCCAGTCACGCCAGCCGAGCCGAACGCGATGCCGTTCCTCGAAATGCAGAAGCCGGTGATTCAGCAAATCGGCGGGCACATTGATCGGCCCGTGCTCCCTGAGATAGTCGGCGTTGCAAACCGGGATGACTTCTTCCGTCACGAAATGCCACGCATGGATCCCCGGCCATTTGCCGGCGCCGAGGCGCGCTGAAATATCGATGTCTTCTTCGTTCAAATCCTGGTCGTCGCGGCTGCTTTCCTCGATACGCAGCGCGATATCGGGATGCTTCACCTTGAAATCCTTGAGGCGCGGCAGAAGCCAAAGCTGCACGAAGGAGGTCGAGAATGATACTCGGACCGTGTCGTTCGAATGTTTTGTGCGCAGGGATGTCAGGACCATGTGCAGGTGATCGAAGGCTTGCTGCGTTTCCCTGTAGAGTCTTTGCCCCTCGGCGGTCAGCTCCAGCCGCGTGTGTTCGCGGCGAAACAGTTTTAGCCCCGTCGCCTCTTCCAGCAGCTTGATCGTCTTGCTGACGGCCGGTTGGCTGACGTTCAGTTCCTCGGCAGCGGCGGTGAAACTTCGCCGCCGCGCTGCCGCCTCGAAGACGAAGAGATAATTTGCCGAGGGTACCAAGGATCGCAGTCTATGCATAAATTGAAGTTATGCCCCTCTGCATTTTTTTGCAACGTCACAAGTGTGTTCGTGGTTAGTAGTCTCGCCCGAAATCAAATCGGGAACTCTCAATGCAAACTCATGCTCGCGCCGTCGTCATCGGTGGTGGTTGTGTCGGGGCCGCCATCCTTTACGGTCTTGCCAAACGTGGCTGGACGGATGTCGCCCTTCTGGAACGCACGCAGCTGACTGCTGGCTCCACCTGGCATGCCGCCGGCCTCATCCCCTCCTATGCGCGCAGTATCAATATCGGCCGCATGATCGCCAAGACGATCGAAATATATGAGGGGCTGGAAGCGGAGACCGGCCAGCATGTCGGCTGGCACAAATGCGGGCAGCTGCGCATCGCCAACACGCGTGACCGCCTGGACGAATACAAGAGCTATATGAGCGTTGCCGCCGTTCAGGGCATTCGCGCTGAACTCGTGACGCCACAGGAAGCCCGTCAACTCTGGCCGCTTCTGGAAAATAATCACGACATGCTGGCGGCACTCTATCATCCCGATGACGGCCACATAGCACCGGCCGACGTCACGCAGGCAATGGCAAAGGGCGCTCGTGATCGCGGTGCCAAGATCTACCTCAATACCGAGGTGCGCGGCTTCGAGCGCATGCCGGGCGGCGAGTGGAAAATCCTCACCAACAACGGCGAGATCATTTGCGAACACGTCATCTCGGCGACCGGCAATTATGCCCGCCAGACGGGCGCCATGCTCGGCCTTGAAATTCCGGCAATTCCGATCGTCCATCAATACTGGATCACCGATGCGGTGCCGGAAGTGATCGAGCGCAAGCGGCAGGGACTGCCGGAAATGCCGATCCTGCGCGACGAGGCTTTCGAAGGCTATCTGCGCGAGGAGGGTGATGGCCTGATGTTCGGCCCCTATGAAAAGACCGAGCATCTGAAGCTCTTCGCGGAGAACGGCGTTCCGGAATGGTTCGGGGCCGACCTCCTGGAAGAGGATTTCGATTCCGTGTCCTGGAACTGGGAGCGCGCCATGGAGCTCATTCCGGCGCTCGGCCGGGTGGGCATTAAGGCGAACGTGCGCGGCCCGTTCCAGATGACGGCTGACGAGTTGCCGCTGGTGGGACCGGCCTGGGGGCTGGAGAATGTCTGGATCGCGGAAGGCGTGCCCGGCGGTATCCTCTGGGGTGGCGCCATCGGCTATTACCTGTCGGAACGCATCGTCGAAGGCGCCAACAGCCTCGACACCTCCGAACTCGACCCACGCCGCTTCGGTGACTATGCCAATAAGGAGTGGACGCGGCACAAAGTGCGCGAAAGCTGGGGCACCCATGCCGAACAGCATTATCCGGGCCAGGACATGCCAGCAGCCCGACCGCAGAAAACGGCGCCCTCCTACGACATCCTGACGAAGCGTGGTGCCGTCTGGGGGGTGCTGAACGGCTGGGAAATGCCGAACTGGTTCGCACCAGAGGGTGTCGAGGCCAGGGATCAGAACAGCTGGCGCTGGACGGAGAAGGGCAAGTATGTCGGCGAGGAGGTTCATGCGGTGCGCAACACCGTCGGTCTCGTCGAAATGACGCCGATGACGAAATTCGAGATCTCCGGTCCGGGCGCCGAGGCCTGGCTCGACGGCATCCTCGCCAACCGCCTGCCGAAAGTCGGACGCGTCAATCTCAGCCATCATCTGACCAGGAACGGCGGTGTCCAGGCGGAGTACATCGTTTCCCGTCTTGAGGACGGTACGTTCTATTTGATTTCGACCCCCCGCGCCGAGCGCTGGAATTTCGACGACCTGTCGAAGCTCTTGCCGAAGGACGGGACAGTGCAGTTGCGAAACGCAACGAATGAACGCGGTTGCTTCACCATCGTCGGACCCAAGGCGCGCGAGGTGCTGCAGGGTCTCACGGAAATGGATCTTTCCAACGAGGCCTTTCCGTGGTTCGGGGTCAAATCGGGTACGGTCGGTCTTGCCACCGACGTCCGGCTGCTGCGGGTGAACTATGAAGGAGAACTCGGATGGGAGCTCTATCATCCGCTTTGCTACCAGCGTCATCTCCTCGAAGCCTTGCTGGCGGCCGGCGCACCACACGGCCTACGCTTGATCGGTCTGCAGGCGCTGGAATCGCTCAGGCTGGAAAAATCCTATCGCGCCATGTATCGCGATATGAATCCGGAACTGACGGCATGGGAAAGCGGCCTTGACCGCTTCATTCGCCTGGACAAGGGGGAGTTCATCGGCAGAGAGGCCCTGTTGCGACAGAAAGAACAGGGCGTCGAACAACGGTCGGTCACCATCAGCATCGACACGGATGGAGCAAGCTCGCTCATCCATGAAGGCGTCTATCGCAACGGCAAGCTGGTCGGCTGCATCACCTCCGGTGGCTATGCCTACACGCTTGGCTGTGATGTCGCTTTTGCGCTGCTGCCGGTCGAACTGGGCGCTCCCGGCACCGAGCTCGAAGTGCCGATCCTCGGAGAGATGCGCAAGGCGCGCGTAATCCCTGAATCACCCTATGATCCCGACACTCTGCGCGGCCGCATGTGAGGGTCGGACAGCGAAAACATGGGAAGGCGTTAAGTTTCATATCCTTTTCCCGTTTCTCCGTTTACAGCGAAGCACCGGCCGTAGGGATAAACTAAAGCGCCGAAATCGAAGGATCTCGTGCGGGCACGTTGTCTATTGATCCAGCTTCTGGAAAATCTCGGAAAGCAGATTGGAAAGATCGATCGCTTCCTTCTGGCCCAATATGTTCATCACGTCTTGGCGATTTCATTTGGGTCTAGATCGCATGATATCGCCGGTCAAAATAGATGAGAGCCTGTCCGCCGTCGTTCTCGCGGATGGCGACGACGTCGCAGATCAGGATGTCATGCGTGCCCCCGTCGGAGATGGCTTTCACCCTGCAATCGAGAGAGATCAGCGCGTCGTCGAGCACAGGTGCTCCCGTTTCAAGCGAGGACCAGCTGGCACCCTCGAAACGCTCGTTCACAGGCGTCTTGCCGCCGAAAAGCCGGCTAAGCTCCTCATGGCTGCGCTCCAATGTATTGACGCAAAGCACACGGTTGGCGTTGACGGCCGGATAGGCGGAAGAGCCGCGATTGAGGCAGACCAGCAATGTCGGCGGGCTGTCGGTCACGCTGCACACCGCGGTTGCCGCAAAGCCCGCAAGCCCTCCCGGGCCATCGGTCGTCACTATGTTGACGGCGGCTCCGAGCCGCGCCATGGCGTCGCGGTATTCCTGCTTCCTCTCGTCAAGGGAGAGGCTGGCTGGTGCGGCGACCGTCAGGGATGAGGCTTGCATGTCAGGCTCCTTATCGGACTTCCGATCTCGCGCGTAGAAAGCGCAGCACTTTATTGTTGAATTCCTCGGGCTCGACGACGTTCACCGCATGGGCGCCAAAGTCGGAAAGGGTAAGCTCGGCGGCCGGCAAGCCCTCGGCAAGCCGGACGGAGCGCGTATAGGGCACGAGCAGATCGTCGCGCGTGCCGACGACCAGCGTCGGAGTGCGGATCTCGGCGAGCCGGTGGTCGATATCGAACGCCCGCAACGCGGCGATCCGTTTGAGAACATTCGCCTTGCCCTGGAAATGCGCGACGCCATGGCGCTCATCCGCCGCCATGCGCTCGGCATTTTCCGACATCCAGACCGCCGGATAGAGAAACAAGGGCTGCGCCTTGACGAAGGCTTCGACGCCGGATCGCTCCAAAAGCTCGATGCGGATATCGAAGCAGCGGCCGGAATGCGGATCGGCCTTGCTCCATGCGTTGATGAGGATCAGCTTCCCGATAAGCTCGGGACGCCGCAGCGCGATGTCGAGGCCGATGAGGCCGCCGAGCGCGTGGCCCATGAAGTCGAAACGATCAAGTTGCAGCCGGGCTGCAATCTCCAGTACATCGTCCGCCATGGCCGAGATGCCGCCCGTATCCGGAACATCGCCGCCGGTGCGTCCCGTGCCGCGATGGTCGTAGGTGACGATCCGGAAATCGGTCGCGAGCGCCTCGATTTGAGGCGCCCAATAGCTTCCTGATCCGCCAAGCCCGGAGGATAGGATGATCGTCTTCGCGTCGGGGTGATCGAGCCCATGAACCTCGAAATGCATGCCGCCTACTTCTTGCCGATATGAGCGACGGTTGCGATCTCGACCAGCGCGTCCGGCTTGACGAGCCCGCACAGGATGCAGTAGCGCGCCGGCTTGTCGCCGGGGAAGTATTCGGCATAGACGGCGTTGACGGCCTGGTAGTTGGCCCAGTCGGTGACGAAGATGTGGTTCATCGTCACGTCTTCCATGGTGCCCCCGGCTGTCTCGATCACCGATTTGATGGTTTCGAGCACATGGCGCGTCTGGGCGCCGGCATCGCCGACATGCACGACGTCATTGTTCTTGTCGAAGGGCAGGGTGCCGGAGACATAGACGATGCCATCGGCAAGCGTGCCGGGCGAAAATGGCGCGATCGGCTTATGGGTTCCTGCGGGCACGATGATGGACTTGGGCATGAGGGTCTCCTCTTGATGATTGGATCAGGCTTCGTTTGGAGCGGCTTGTGAGACGGTGGCGCAGAAGTCGTTGACGGTGGCGACCCAACCGAAGAATTTCTCGACGTTGTAGACGGTCGCCTGCTGGATGAAATCGGGGCCGAGATGATGGGTGGCATCCTCCAGCATCACGCCGAAATATTCGAGATGGAACGCATCGCGGAGCGAGCTCTCCACGCAAACATTCGTGGCGATGCCGACGAAGACGAGATTGCGGATGCCGCGCGCGCGCAGCACGCTGTCCATATTGGTGTTGAAGAAACCGCTGTAGCGGGTCTTCGGCACCAGGATGTCGCCGGGTTGGGGCTGCAGCTCGTCGACGATCGCGTAGTCCCAGGTTCCCTTGGCGAGAAGCTGCCCCTGTAGCTCCGGTCTCTGGCGCATGGTCTTCAGGGCATTGGACTTGTGATAGTTCGGCGAGCCGGGGCCACCGGCCTCCACATAGTCCTTGTCCCAACCGTTCTGGAAATAGATGACCTGAACACCGGCGGCGCGCGCCGCGTCCAGTGTCTTCTTGATATTGGCGATCGTGCCCTTGGCGCCCGCGATATCGAAGCCGGCGAGATCGACATAGCCGCCTTCGGTCGAATAGGCGTTCTGCATGTCAACGACGACAACCGCTGTCTCACTGGGCTTCAGCGTGATCGGTTCGGGCCTGGCGGGGAGGGTGACGCTCTGCGAGCGCTCCTGAGGGGCCTGATATCCGGCTGCGGTAACGGCGCTCATTCGGCGGCCTCCAGCATGGGCTTTATGTGTTCGCGGCACTTCATCAGCGGCTGGATCTTCGTGCCGAAATCTTCGACACCCTTCACGAAGTCGTCGAAGGTCAGCAGCACGCCGCCTGTTCCGGGAACGGTCGGGACTTCATCGAGCAGCTTGGCGATGGTCTCGTAGGAGCCAACGAGTGTTCCCATGTTGATGTTGACGGCCGAGACGGGGTCGGCCATCTGGCGGATATTGGTGTCCGAACCGGACTTGGTATCGGCGGCACCCTGCACGCCGAGCCAGGCAATCGCTTCCTGGTCTGCGCCGTCCTTATAGCTCTCCCATTTGGCGCGGGCGGCCTCATCGGTCTCGTCGGCGATCACCATGAAAAGGACGAAGGAAGAGACGTCGCGGCCGGTCTTGGCCGTCGCTACCTGAAGCCGTTCGGCTGCCGGAGCAAACGCCTTCGGCGTATTGACGCCGACGCCGAAGCAAAAATTGTAGTCGGCATATTGGGCCGAGAACTCCATGCCCGCGGTCGAAGAGCCGGCGCAGATCACCTTCATGTCGGCCTGGGGCCGTGGCGACAGGCGGCAATCGTCCATCTGGAAGAATTCGCCCTTCAGATCGCTCTTTCCGGTCTCCCACAGATCGCGCAGCACGGTCGCGTATTCGCCGAGATAGTCGTAGCGCTTGGCGAAATACTCGTCGCCCGGCCACATGCCCATTTGGGAATATTCCGGGCGCTGCCAGCCGGTGACGAGGTTGAGACCGAAGCGGCCATTCGAAATGCTGTCGATGGTCGATGCCATACGGGCGACGATAGCCGGCGGCATCACCAGCGTTGCGGCGGTCGCAAACAGCTTGATGCGGGTGGTGACGGCAGCGAGGCCCGACATCAGCGTGAAGGATTCGAGATTGTGATCCCAGAACTCCGTCTTGCCGCCGAAGCCGCGCAGCTTGATCATCGAGAGCACGAAGTCGAAGCCGTATTTCTCCGCCTTTAGCGTGATCTCCTTGTTCAGTTCGAAGCTGGGTTTGTACTGCGGCGCGTTTTCCGACAGCAGCCAACCATTGTTCCCGATCGGGATGAAAACACCGATTTCCATATCTGCTCTCCTCTTGATGTCGCGAGCGGCCAAGGCCTGGTTCGGAATCTTGAAAGCAGGTTGTGTGCCAAATCGAAAAGTTCAATAAAATCAATGGAGATCGGTTTTGCGCGTCCTAAATTATTTATCGTTTGGTCAAAAATTTACCGTCCGATAAATTTTTGACCAAACATCGTGCGCTGCCGCCCAAAATTGCGGCAGCGCACGATGTGCCGTGTGAGATGGCCCCGCTCAAAAACTGGCATGGTTTATGATGCCGACTGGCTACGGTGTCATAACATCACGAGTGCGATGCGGTCGCCTTGTTTGCCGAGGCGAGCCGGTTCTGCGGGGAGTGACCGCCTGTAGACTTCTTATTCGCCGATCAGCCCTTCGCTCGCGATGCCCTTCGTCAGCTCCAGCGCCTGGCGCTCGAACAGCCCGCGATAGATCCCGCCTTTGCGCCGAATGAGGCTGGCATGGGTGCCTTCCTCGGCAATATCTCCGTGTTCGAAGACCAGCAGCCGATCGAGCGCGCGCACAGTCGACAGGCGGTGAGCAACGACGAGCGTCGTGCGTCCCTCCATCAGCCGCTCCATCGCCTGCTGGATGAGCATTTCCGATTCCGAGTCGAGGCTTGAAGTCGCTTCGTCGAGGATCAGGATCGGCGCATCGGCCAGGAATGCGCGGGCGATGGCGATGCGTTGCCGTTCGCCGCCGGAGAGCTTGATGCCGCGTTCACCGACAAGCGTCGCATAGCCCTTCGGCAGCGCTTCGATGAAGTCGTGGGCGCTTGCAAGCTGTGCAGCCCTCCTGATCTCTGCTTGCGTGGCCGTCGGCCTTGCATAGGCGATATTTTCCGCCAGCGAGCGGTGAAACAGGATGGGTTCCTGCTGCACGATGGCGATCTGGCGGCGAAGAGAGGTCTGCGCCACCTTGGAAATATCCTGCCCGTCGATCGAGACCGTGCCGTGGTTGACGTCATGCAGGCGCTGGATCAGCTTGATGAAGGTCGTCTTTCCCGAGCCGGAATGGCCGACAAGGCCGACCCGCTCGCCCGGTTTGATGGTGACCGAGAAGTCTTTGTAGAGCGGGGCAGGGTGGTTGCCATAATGGAAGGTGACATGATCGAACGTGATCAGGCCGGCCTTCACATGGAGGGCTGGCGCGCGGGGAACGTCCTCCACGCCCAAAGGCTGTGCATGGATGGTGACAAGCTCCTCCATGTCGTTCACCGAGCGCTGCAGGTTGCGGATATGCATGCCGATTTCACGCAGATAGCCCTGAAGAATGAAAAAGGCAGTCAGGACGAAAGTGATGTCGCCCGCATTGGCCTTGCCGTTGGCCCAAAGCCAAAGGGCGAGGCCGAGCACGCAGCCGCGCAACAGGCTGAGCAGTGCATTCTGCGAGGTGCCGTTCAGGGTGCCCCGCGTCCAGGTGCGAGCGGTGCGATCCCGCCACTTGCGCATGACCGTGGCGAGACGCTTGTCCTCGCGGTCTTCAGCACCAAAGGCCTTGACCACGGCGTTGCAGGTCACGGCATCGGCGAGCGCACCGCCAAGGCGTGTATCCCAGCTATTGGCCATGCTGGCCATCGGCGCGACATAGCGCAGAGCCATCGTCGCCGTGAAGGCGATAAAGAGTACGGATCCGGCGCCAACCAGCAATCCCATCATCGGCCAGTACCATGTCATCAAAATAGTCGAGCCGATGAGCATCACCAGCGATGGGAACAGCGCGACGAAGACGGTGTCGTTGAGCAGGTCAAGCGCCCACATGCCGCGCGTCACCTTGCGGACGGTGGAGCCGGCAAAGCTGTTGGCGTGCCAATCGCTCGAAAAGCGCTGGATATGGAAGAAGGAATTCGCCGCGATCTCCGACATCGACTTCAGCGTGAAGCCGATGATGGCGGTGAACGTGGCATGCCGCAAAATGACGGCGCCGATCGACAGTGCCATCAGCCAGCAAAAGGCGTTGAAAGCATTGTTCCACGTTGCGGCGTCGCCGGCCTTTCCGGACACCACGGCATCGACCAGCCGGCCGGAAAACAAGGGCGTGAGCACATCCGCAAATGTAGACAGCATCGCTGTGAACAACATGAAGGAGGCGCGGCCTGGCTGTTGCTTCCAGTGAGCCCAGCAAAAACGGAAAACGCTGCGAAAAGCACCGCCGCGGCGGGATTTGAAACCAAGAGCCATTGATGTATCCGGCTTTCGCCGGCTCCGTCATAGGGTAAGGGATCTCCGCGCAAAACCGCGCGAAATGGTTTGGTGGGGAACGATCGACGGGAGGGTTAGCACCAGTCCATCAGGTTCTGCCGCGTTGGAAAACGCGGCCGGCTTCAGGCGATATTCGCGGAAGCCACTGGGGAGTTGGAAAAAATAGCCATCGAAAACTCCCTAGAACCGTGTTGATGATGATCAATCCTAGATCGGTTGGACGCGTAGGCCAAGTCAAACCCGGCGAAATTTTCGGCTAAGCTTTGAGATGCGGCATAGTTGCAACAGTAGCCAGGTCGCAAGCCCTCGGGGAAGGGGATTTGCTGGCCACCAGCTGCGGCAGGCCATACCAAAATGCATCAAAAGGACGTGGGGCTTAACGCCTTAAGGATTCGTTCACCATGATCGCAGCTTCGTCTCGGCAATGAATTGACGTTCACCCGAACATAACCTCGCAAAAGCAGAATGGTCTTTCCTATCTGTTCCGAGGAATTTCCGTGGCTAAAGGCGTCATTGCGGACGGCAAACTGCCAATCTCATTCTCCGAGGTCGAGCCGGCTTCGAACGCTGTCATGTCGCCCAGGATGTCGGACGATTCTCATCATGAAGCTGACTTGGCCGAGCGCCAGAGTTGGCTGGAGAATATGATCAACCAAATCCCTGATTATATATATGCCAAGGATTTGGAAGGACGTTTCCTGTTTGCAAACCAAGCGATCGTCGCCAACAACGGGCTGTCGCATCTGAAGGATTTGGTCGGGCGGACGGATTTCGATTTCCTGCCGCACCACATAGCGCAAATAGCCACGGATGTTGAACGTAGTGTCGCCGAGACAGGACAGCCCCATTTCGGTGGTGAGGAGTTGGCATTTCGTGGCGGTGGGGAGCGATGGCTGATGATCACGCGTGTCCCGCTGAGAGACGCGTCTGGAACAATAGTCGGCGTTGTCGGCGTTTCCCGTGACGTCACCGCGCAGAAATCGGCAGAACGACGGATGCGCGCTCAGTCCGGTCTGCTCGAAATGATAGCGCGCGGAATGCCTCTGCCCAATTTTCTTGAAGAACTTGCTCTGATGACTGCCGGATTCGCGAAGGGTGTTCACGCTGCATTCCTGACAATCACGCCAGATTCGGCGGAGTTGCGGCTGGCGGCTGCGCCGACCTTGAATGAAGACTATCGCAAACGCGCCAATGCGACATTCATTCGTACCGTTCCCACAGATCTCGACGCCGCCGCGGCGGCACTCAAGCTCGCCTTTGATCAGGCGGGTATTTCTGAACTCGACCATCAGTGCCGTTGTTTGGCAATTTCCGACGCCGACGGGCAGATCGAAGGCATCCTCGCTCTCTATTCGTCTGAAGGTTCACGGTTTCAGCCGGATTTCTCCGAGTTTGTTTCGATCGCGGTGCACATGGCCGGGATAGCAATCAGCCGTCATCGTGCGGAGGCAAGGATCGGGTTTCTTGCCGACCACGATCCGCTGACGGGGATGGCCAATCGCGCATTGCTGGACCGAAAACTCACCTTTGCAATGCAGACGGCCGATTCGACGAAGAGCGAAGTGGCGCTGGCATTCCTCGATCTCGACAATTTCAAGCTCGTCAACGACAGCCTTGGTCACTCGGTCGGCGACCAATTGTTGAAGATCGTAGCCAGCAGGATCAGCGAGCTGACAAGTGACCAGGGTTCTCTCGCCAGAATCGGGGGAGACGAGTTCGTGATTATTCTTGAGCAAATGGATCTCGAGAGCTGCCTGGATCGATTGTCGGCAATAAGAGAAGCAGTTACACGCCCGATCGTACTCAACGATATCGAACTCAGGGTGACCTGCAGCATCGGCGTCGCCA
Source organism: Rhizobium rhizogenes NBRC 13257 (assembly GCF_000696095.1). GTDB lineage: Bacteria > Pseudomonadota > Alphaproteobacteria > Rhizobiales > Rhizobiaceae > Rhizobium > Rhizobium rhizogenes. The sequence goes on from NZ_BAYX01000003.1 coordinate 96,239, forward strand.
GTTACCCGAGCCATGGCAGCACCGCGGGAGAGCTGCTCGCTTCCGCAGATATGGCCATGTATCGGGCGAAGGAGCTGGGTCGCGACGGAATAGCCTTGTTCACCTCGGCAATGACCGCCATCGTCCGAAAGAAGCTTTCCCGGACCGACGAACTCCGCCAGGCACTTCTTCGCGATGAGTTCGTGCTGCACTACCAGCCGCAGGTGGACGTCCGGACAGGCAGGATCGTTGCGGCCGAAGCGTTGATCCGCTGGAACCATTCGAGCGAGGGCCTTGTCTACCCAGGAGATTTCATTGCTCTTGCCGAAGAGACGGGTCTCATCGTGCCAATTGGTGAATGGGTACTCAAGACGGCGTGCAGGCAGGCCAAGGCATGGCAGGACCAGGGGCGCGAACCAATCAGGATCAGCGTCAATGTCTCCGCCAGGCAGTTTCAGGAAAAGCGCCTGATCGAGACCGTGGCGACTGCGCTGAGTGAAAGCGGCCTCGATCCAATATGGCTCGAGCTTGAAATCACCGAGAGCCTGATCATGAAGGACCTCGCCGGTTCGATTGCCAGAATGCAGGAATTGGAGACGCTGGGCGTAAAGCTCGCAGTCGACGATTTCGGAACAGGCTATTCGAGCCTCAGTGCGCTCAAAAGATTTCCATTGTCGCGCCTCAAGATCGACCGCTCATTCATCGCCGACATTCCGCACGACGCCGACGACATGGCCATAACTGCAGCGATTATCTCGCTTGCCCAGAAGCTGGGTTTGGAGGTGATCGCCGAAGGTGTCGAGACGGAGGAGCAGGCTCGCTTCCTCGTCGAAAGCGGCTGTAACGAGATTCAGGGCTATCTCTTTAGCCGGCCCGTTGAAGAGGCGCAGTTTAATCGGATGCTCGAGAACAATGGCGGCATGTATCCGCTCTTACGAACACAAGCTTCGTGAGCACCAAGCAGATGAATGCCGCCATTGTTCTCGAGCATGCGAGTAGCGGCACTCCAGCCATTCAGATGTCGAAGTTCTGCGGCAGGATCACGAGGTCGCGGATTGTCACATTGCGTGGCCGTGTCAGCATGAACAAGACCGCTTCGGCAACTTCGGATGGCTCGATGAGATTGCCTGCTGCCATCGCTTTTTCGAGATTTTCGGGCGGCCAATCCTTCAGGAGCGCCGTCACCACCGGACCGGGTGCGATTGCCCCCACGCGTATTCCATGTTTCGAGACTTGCCGCCGCACCGTGTGGACGAAGGCTTGCACTGCATGTTTTGAGGCCGTGTAGACCGGTTCCCACACCACCGGGACGTGGCCAGCCACCGAACTGGTCACGATGATATCGCCGGCCTTGCGCTCCACCATATGCGGGAGGACCGCGTGTACGCAGCGAAACACGGCGTTGATGTTGAGATTGAGCATCCGGTCAAAGGCGTCCGGATCGCCTTCGATAAGATCGCCGCCGATATAAGAGCCTGCATTGGCGTGGAAGACGTCCAGTTGCCCGGCTTTTGAAAGGATCTGCGGCATCATGGTGGCGATGCTGCTCGTGTCGGCCAGATCGATCACCAGCGGGATAGCGTTACCGCCAAGTTCTTGGCAAAGAGCGTTCAGCCTATCCTCCGCGCGGTCGATCAGGACGACACGGGCGCCGGATTCAAGGCAGATCTTGCTGCAGGCAAGGCCGATTCCGGATGCGGCACCGGTGATGGCGACGACTTTTCCCTCGAGTTTGTTGGTCATTTTCATTCTCCTCCTGACTATTTTAAGGTTGATGTCACCGGGTAAGGTAGCCTCCGTCAACCACGAGCACCGAACCGGTGACGTAGCTTGCGGCGGGCGAGCACAGGAACAGGACGCAGTTGGCGATCTCCTCCGGCTGGCCGTAGCGCCCCATCGGGGTCATTTGCCGCCAGACGGAATCCCATTCCGGTATGGCGAAGCCGCCCCGGGTCATATCGGTGTCGATGTAGCCCGGCGCGACCGCGTTTACCCTGATGTTTTCAGCCGCGACCTCGCTGGCCAGACTTTTCGTCATCATGTGAACGGCAGCCTTGGACGCATTGTAGGCGACCTGATGCTGCGGGATGTTGGTGGTGAATCCGGAGATCGACCCGACGTTCAGGATGACTCCGCCACCCTGCTCGCGCATCGGCGTCATTGCTGCGCGGCAAAAGCGAAAGGCCTGGATGAGATTGGTGGACATGATCGTGTCCAGCATCTGGTCATTGAAATCCGGCGTATCGCCATGCACAGCGACGCCGGCATTGTTGACAAGAATGTCGATGCGTCCGTATTTCGCGATCGTATGCCGGATCAGCATGTCCGGTGCGGCCGGGTCCGTGGCGTCGGCGGATACGAAATCATAGTCATAGCCGGCACCGTTCAGCAGGGCGTCCGCTTCCGGATTGTCGCGGCGGGCAGTCAGAACGGATTTCGCTCCGGCTTCGCCGAAAAGCTGGGCAATCGCCAGTCCGATGCCACGATTGCCGCCGGTAATGAGTGCAACCTTGTCGTCCAGCCTGAATTGTTTCAAGGTCATCCTAGTCTCCTCCTCTTTATCTCTTAACTGTCTGCCAGCTCCTCAGCAGGTCGTCGCGCGGTCGGGCGACATTGATCCGGCTCGCCTATCGGGGAGAGCGATGTCAATGCTGTCCCCTCAGCCTGCCTCCTCCGCAAAGCGCTGGCTTTCCAGTGATAGAAAACGTTGGTGGAGGATACAGGCCGCGCCGAAGGCGGGACCGACCGTTTCCTCCTCGTTCACGCCAATGGAGGGCAATGGAAAGCTTGCCTCCTGCGCCAACTGAATATGGTGAGCGACACGCGCTGCCATCAGCGGGTAAAGAGCCGCGACGGAACCGCCAAGGATGATGCGGTCGGCATCGATGACGCGACAGGCCTGGATCAGGCCGAAAGCCAGGGCTCTTGCCCATTCCTCCGCAATCGAGACTGCGCCCGGTACACGATCGCGCACATCCGCCAGGAAATGCCCGAATGTCGGGGCGGCGACAGCCGGCACTTTGCGGTACTCCGTCATGATATGTTCCAGGCCCAGCACCTCCTCCAGGCTGCGGCTCGGTTCCGATGCACTGGAGATTCTCAGGTGCCCGATCTCGCCCGCCAGTCCGTTGGCGCCGCGAAACAGGCTGCCATTGGCAATGATGCCGCCACCAACCCCGCTTTCCATGACCAGGAACAACGTCACGCCGCTATGCTTATCGTTTCGTCCGTAAGACGCGCCGATAGCAAAGGCATTGCCGTCGTTCTCCGCGACGACCGGCACGGAAACAGGCAGGGACTCGCGCACCAATTCGGCAAGCTGGACGTTTTCCCAGCGCAGCAAGGGCGCCAGCCGGACAAATCCGTGCTTGTCCATTTGCGCCGGCACGGCAACGCCTATGCCTTCGCAGCGCTCCAGTCTTGAAGACGGAATGGCCCCCAGCACCATCTCGATCGCCCGCTCGACGGTCGCGGCGACACCGGCGGATGCGCCGTCGAACGGTTCGACCGTGGTCGAGACAATGTTGCCGCCGAGGTCGATTTCGACCGCGCTGATATGCTCCACGCCTATTTCTATGCCCAGGAAATAGACCGCGCCTGGCACCAGTTCGATCATGATTCCAGGCCGCCCCGCATGGGCATGGCCGCCGCGCGCCTGGTCGCCGTCGCTGACCTCGCGCACCAATCCATCAAGCGTCAGGCCGGCGATGATATGGCCGGACGAAGAGCGATTGAGCCCCAGCCTGCGGGCAAGTTCCGCCCGGCTGAGCGGGCCGAACTGATACAAAGCCCGCAACGCCGCCAGCTCGTTGCGCTGGCGGATTCCCCGTGGCGAACTCGTTACTACCGCCGGCTCAGTCAAAAATGATCTCCGTTGATTTTTGTGAGGGACGAACGAGTGGTGGTGCAATGGAGGCAAGCGCAAATCTCGATATGGGCGAGCCCGTGCTTTTCACCACTGCTTCCGCTCATGCTATTGCGCTGTCAAGGGCGTCCGTTGGTGGCCCGTCGTCGCACCGCTTCCTGCATCTTGAGATCGATGAAGGCCTTGGCATGCTCGGCAAGCGGCATGTTCTCCGTCCATGTGTCTCGCCAGATGGCGCAGGCAAGCGACAGGCCTTCGTCGACGACGGCGCTGGAGAATGACTCGAAGGTGATGTCCCTGCCATAGCCGATATCGAGCAGCGCATCGAACACCAGGTCGAAATTGATGCAACCATCGCCGAGATAGCCACGATTGCTCTCGCCGATGTGGAAATAGCCGATCTTTTCGCCGGCGAGCCGGATCGCCGCAGCCGGATTGGCTTCCTCGATGTTCATGTGGAACGTATCGAGATGCAGAAGCACATGATCGGAACCCGTCGCCTCTATGAAGGCAAGCCCCTGCGCCGTCGTGTTGAGCAGGTTCGTCTCGAACCGATTGACGATTTCGAGCACGAGATCCACGCCCGCCGCCCTGGCAATATCGGCCGTTTTGGCGATGGCCTGGACACTGTTTCTGCGGCCATTTTCGGTCGGCATCCGGCTATATTTGGTATGGGCGGAGTAAAGGATGCCGCCGAGCTTGGTGCCGCCGATGTCGCGAACGGCCCTGACCGCATCGGCCAGCATGCGTTCGCCGGCCTTGACCGTCTCGGCATCATCGCTCGACACGTCGGCATTTAGCGGCAAGCCCATTGTTACGGCAATCTGCAGGTCGAGCGAACGTGCCCGCTTGGCCAGTTGGTCGAGGTTGAATTTTTCGGGCCGCAGATAGGCGAATTCGATCAGCTTGTATCCGCACGCCGCGGATTTCTCCATCGCGTCCTCGAGCATGCGTTGTGTGCTGCCGCCCGTCCAGACGAACGAATGGATACCCAATCTTCCCATGTAATTCTCCTCCCAGGACGAATATTCTATATGTTGCTACACACAACAAAATAACCGATCGACTTCGATGTCAAGTCGCTTCGTATGCGTGGGCTTTGCAGGTGCGGAGGGTAGCTGGTGTGCTTCCAGTCGATTTTCGAGTGGAATACCCTCTCATGCCCAGGACATCCACGTCTCTATGCTCATGCCGGTTTGGTATTGACACCCAACGGAAAAGCGCTAATTTGTAATTTCGCGCAACATATATGCGCCAATTGTGCCGGGTAAAGAGTTCGCAGAGCAGTATTGCGGCGGCCCCAGATGGCAAAGCCGCAATCTCGCGGGAAAATCCGAGACTTTCGAACACAATCCCGCGAGTAATGCCGGGTCAAATCGACGAGTGATTTTTTTTACATACGCCGTACCGAAGAGGGAGAGGAGCCCTTGTAGGTGCGAGTGACGCAGGATGGCAGATTGGGCGCAGCGACCTGCTCGCGATCCAATCCGGGGAGGGGGCTCTAGCCATGAAGGCTGACTTAAGGATCGTTCCGGACTTTGAAATGGTCATCTGCGCACCTGCGGAATCCTTCCGCTGGAACATGCATGACTATCCGTATTTTGGTGCCAAGTGGCACTATCATCCCGAGTACGAGCTGCACCTGACGCGCAAGAGCTCGGGCGTGATGATGGTCGGCGACTACATCGGTGAGTTCGAGCCGGGTTGCCTGGTTCTGACCGGACCCAACGTCCCGCACAATTGGGTCAGCGATATAGAACCCGGCATCCCGATCCAGAACCGCGATATGCTGATTCAGTTCAGTGCCGAATGGGCCGACCGCGTCACGGGCTTTTGCCCGGAGCTCGCCAGCATCCGCCCGCTTTATGAAGATGCCGTCTACGGCGTGGAGTTTCTCGGTGCGACGGCGATGGCCGGGCAGCGGCTGCTCGCCCAGATCGGTGCTGCCCATGGCGCGGAGCGTATCGTCTTGTTCTTGCAGCTGATGACGACGCTCGCCCAGAATCCGGGCGATCGCCGCAGGTTATCGAGATTGGCGCCGACATCCGCACATGTGGAACTGCCGCGGGAACTCGATGTCGCCATGCGCTATGTGCTGGAGCACTATAGCGACGACATCGATCTTGCCTCGGTATCCCGGCTGTGCGGGCTGGAGCCGCAGGCATTCTCCCGCTTCTTCAAGCGGCAGAGCGGCCATACATTTGCACGCTACGTCATTCTGGCGCGCGTCTATGCGGCCTGCTCGCTGCTGACGCAGACCTATCGGCCAATCACCGATATCTGCTTCGAGGTCGGTTTCAACAGCATCGCCAATTTCAACAGGCAGTTCATCAAGGTCTGCGGTCGCACGCCGTCGGATTACCGCCGCAACGCCCACAAGATCGGCACCAAGGCGCGCGCGGATCCGTTCAGGGAAATTCGCGCCTTTTCAGCCGGCATCGGTGCAGTCGGCGAAAAAGTATAGGTCGGCCGCAAAGCACGCGTGGCAGAGGATTTTTACCGATACTAAGCTCGCTGGACGCGCATGGAGGTGGGTCCACAAAAACAAGCTGCGGTATTCAACCATGATAGCGAGATGAAATTCGACCGCCGGGAGGAGCCGGGGCGTCGGATTTTCGAGGCCCGACTGCGGTTGGGCCGGGCAGGATGCTTGTCGACAGCCGTCCGCAAGCACAACGAACACTCTGGGAGGAGAGTTTATGATCGGGAAAAATGGAATTGGACTTGCGGCGCTCGCAATCGGTCTCATGGCGACTGTCATGCCCGCAAAGGCCGACTTCTGGTCGGATGCCGGAGCGAAATACAAAGGCGTCGTTCTGCATGGCGTGACCGAGAGCACGCCGCCCTCCAACTACATCAAGGATGTGCTTGCGCCGGAGTTCGAAAAGAAGACCGGGATCAAGGTCGCGATCGAAACCACGTCGTGGGATCAGATGTACGATAAGGCCATCAAGGACATGGAAGCCAAAACCGGCATCTATGACATGGTCTATATCGAACAGGACATCATCTACGCCTATCTGGCCCGCAACTTCCTTGTCGATATCACCAAGTCGCTCAAGGACGACGCCTCGCTGAAGGCGCCCGAATTCGACGAGACGCACTTCACCACCTTCGCCAACTATTTCAAGAATGCCGACGGCGATCTCTTCGGCGTCCCGATGGAAGCCTTCATCAAGATATATCTCTACCGCACCGATCTCTTCAACGATCCGAAGATCAAGGAGGCGTTCAAGAAGGAAACCGGCAAGGATCTCGTTCCGGCGAAAACGCACGAGGACTATACCGAGATCGCGGAATTCTTCACCAAATACGGCAAGGACAACGGCCTTGAGCTTTGGGGCACCACTGCGCAGGCCCATACGGGCCATCCAGCGTCCTGGTATGAGTTCTTCGAGTCCGTCGCACCAACCTTCGGCGTGTTCAACTGGGGTATCGACGCTTCCAAGAATTATGCGGCGACCGTCGAAAACGGCGGCACGATGAATGGCCCGGAAGCCAAAAAGGCGCTGAAATACTGGCTGCATCTGCGTGACATCGCCCCACCGGAATCGGCGGCGAGTACATGGACGGAAGTCGGTACGACATTCGCCGCCGGCCGTGTCGCGCAGGGCCTGGTCTATGGCGAGAACGCGGCCTGGATCGCCAGCGACGCTGAAAAGTCGAAGGTCGTCGGCAATGTCGGCGTGGCGCTGCCGCCGACGGAGCCCGCCGTTCTCGATGAGGTCAAGGGCGGCAAGGGCTATATTGGCTACTATGATGGTGGCGCCTTCGGGCTTCCCGTGACGTCGAAGAACAAGGAGGCGGCACTGCTGTTCCTGCAATTCATCGGCCAGGATTCAGTCCAGGCCGATTGGGCAGTCGCAGCGCCACGCATCACCAACACGGCAACCTATGACGACCCGAAAATCATCGCAATGGATAAGAAGCTCAACGGCTACTATTCCATGCTGAAGGATGACGGGAAGCTGTTTGCCGGCGCCCCTCCTTACCCCTTCCACGCCCAGGTGCGCGAAGCAACGGCTCCGATCTTCTACAGGATCCTGCTGGGGGAAGTGTCGCCCGACGATGGACTTGACCAGATGGCGGCAGCCGCCGAAGCGGAGCTGAAGAACCTCGGCTATCGCAAATAGTCCAGTGCAAGTCTGCCCGGGCAGCCGCACGAGCGGCCGCCCGGGACGTGCATTCAATGCTCCGCGGCGCGGGCATCGACTTCCGGGAGACAAGGTTCATGCGTTCCAACACTGTGGGCTGGCTGATGCTTGCCCCGACGATAGCAATTCTCGGCATATTCGGCATCGCACCCTTTATCTATGTGCTTTACCTGGCGTTTCATCACTGGAACCCGTTCGGCGCCGATCCGTCCATGGCCTATAATGGCGCGAACAATTTCCGCCGGCTTGTCTTCGACCAGGAATTTCTCGGATCCATCGCCGTCACCGCCAAGTTTGCATTCTTCGCGGTGCTCAGCGAAATCGCCCTTGGCTATGCTCTTGCCCAGCTGTTCATGCGGGAGTTTCCGGGCCGCGGCTTCTTCAGGACGATCCACACGCTGCCGCTCATCGTCGCGCCCATCGTCGTCGGTTCCGTCTGGCGCCTGATGACGACCCCGAGCATCGGCATCATTCCCTATCTGCTCAAACACTGGTTCGGCTATGACCTGAACATCGGTCGCGATGCCAGTGCGGCCTTTGCGCTGACCGTCATCATGGACATCTGGCATTGGACACCGCTGGTGACGCTCACCCTGCTCGCAGCGCTGCTCGCCTTGCCCAAGGAGCCGTTCGAACAGGCGCAGATAGACGGCGCCAACCGCTGGCAGATCTTCTGGCACGTCACGCTGCCGATGATCCGGCCTGCGATCCTCGCGACCGTGTTCATCCGTCTGATGGATGCGCTGCGCACCGTCGATGAAGTCTGGATGCTGACATCAGGCGGCCCCGGCGCGGCAACCCGCTATGTCGGCCTGCATATCTGGAAGATCGTGTTTCCCAAGACCGATTACGGCTATGGCGCGGCCATATCGGTGATCGTGCTCTATCTGACGCTGGTCATGTGCTGGCTGCTCTATGTCGCCCTCGTCGCCCGCCGCGAAAAGAAGAGGACGTTCTGATGCGCCAGCAACGCCCCATTCTTTACCTGCTGCTCTGGCTCCTCCTGAGCCTGCTGACCCTGTTTCCGATCTACTGGCTATTTGTCATCTCGGTGAAGCCGGCGGTGGATCTCTTCACCACGCCAAGCCTGATCCTCGATACGGTCTACTGGAAGAACTACGTCAACGTGATCAACAATGAGACGTTGCGTGGCTACATGATCAACTCTCTGATCATCTCCACCAGCAATGCGCTTCTGGTCACTGTGCTGGCCTTTCTGGCCTGCTACGCGCTGTCTCGTTTCGATCTCGCCGGCAAGGAGAACATCTTCTTCTGGACGATCACCAACCGCATGGCGCCCGCAGCCGTGTTCCTGCTGCCTTTCTACCTGCTGTTTACCCAGGTTTTCACCTTCGGCGACTGGAAGCTCTACGACACCAAGATCGGGATGATCCTGCTCTATTGCACCTTCAATCTGCCTTTCGCGATCTGGACGCTGCGACCGACCATCGACGGCATTCCCAGGGAACTCGACGAAGCCGCCACAGTCGATGGCGCCTCGACATGGCAGGTGATCCACGAAGTCGTGTTCCCTCTCGCAAGACCGGGCCTGGCGGTCACATTCATCCTCACCTGGGTGTTTGCCTGGAACGAGTTTCTGCTGGCGGCAACCCTCACAAGTTTCAACGCCCGCACCATCACCACCGGCCTTTCGGAGTATGTCACGACCACCGGGACCGAATGGGGCACGATGGCGGCGATTGCGGTCATCACCCTGATCCCGGCCCTCATCATTTTCTCGATGGTCCAGCGCCACATCGTGGCCGGTCTGACCTTCGGCGCGGTCAAGGAGTGAGCGATGCAACATCAGATCGATCCTGACGAAACTGAGGATGCACCGGCCATCGTTACGGCCGGCAAACAGGAGCGGGTCGGCTTCCTGCCGATCGTCACCAACTGGTTCGACCGTGTGTTCGTCGGCATCTACCTGTTTGTCGCACTTGAGCTGTTCTGGATGCGCTTCCTCGAACAATCGATCCCGCTGACGCTCTGCCATGTGCTGGCGGTCGCCTTGGGGGTCCTGATCGTCTGGCGCGGTTGAAGCCGAATGCCCTTCTGAAATCGAGAAATGGAATAGGCCATGAAAGCACTGGTTCTGGAAGAAAAGATGAAACTGTCGCTCCGGGACTTTCCCATCGAGCGCGAAGAAGCGCTCGGGTCTCGCGACGTTCGCATCAAGCTGCACACAGTCGGCATTTGCGGCTCGGACGTACACTATTACACCCATGGCGGCACCGGCATCTTCCAGGTCAGGGCACCGATGATCCTCGGTCATGAGGCGTCCGGCACGGTCATCGAGGCCGGAGCCGACGTCACATCGCTGAAAGTCGGCGACCGCGTCTGCATGGAACCGGGCATTCCCGACCCCAACAGCCGTGCCACCCGGATGGGCATGTACAATGTCGATCCGGCCGTGCGTTTCTGGGCAACCCCGCCGATCCATGGCGTGCTGCGGCCGACGGTGGTTCATCCCGCCGATTTCACCTTCAAGCTGCCCGACAACGTTTCCTTTGCCGAAGCGGCGATGGTCGAGCCGCTGGCGGTCGGCGTCCATGCCGCCACCAAGGCACAGGTCAAGCCAGGGGATATCGCGCTGGTGATCGGCGCCGGTCCGATCGGGCTGGTTACCGCACTCTCGGCGCTGGCGGCCGGTTGCGCACACGTCTTCGTCAGCGATATCGATGACGCAAAGCTCGAGATTGCCGCAAAGCTCGGCGCGGTCATCCCGATCAACCCGCAGCGCCAGGATCTCGTCAACGAGATTCTCACGGCCACGGACGGCTGGGGTGTGGAAATCCTGTTCGAATGCTCCGGCCACCCTAGGGGTGCCGAGGGTGTGTTCGATCCGCTGGCACCGGGCGGGCGGGTGGTGTTCATCGGGTCGCAGGTCCACCCGATCCACTACGATGTCGGCAAGGCCATGGTGCGCGAAGCCCGCGTCGAACATGTCTTCCGCTACGCTCATGTCTTTCCGCGCTGCGTCGCGATGCTGTCGTCAGGCGCAATCGACGTCAAGCCGCTCATCACCCGCACATTCGATTTTGTAGACAGTGTCTGCGCCTTTGAAACCGCTGCATCCGCCCCCAGGGGCGAAGTCAAGATGCAGATCATATTGCCGCAATAGGGGATTGGTATGGCTCAGGTCGCCGTCAAGGACGTCATCAAGAAATATGGAAGTCTTCAGGTCATTCATGGCGTGAACATCGACATAGCAGATGGCGAATTCGTTGTTCTCGTGGGTCCGTCTGGGTGCGGAAAATCGACATTGCTGCGCATGATCGCGGGGCTTGAAACCATCTCCGGCGGTGAGGTTTCGATCGGTGCCAGGGTCGTCAATAACGTGCTGCCCAAGGACCGCGATATCGCCATGGTGTTTCAGAATTATGCGCTCTATCCGCACAAGAACGTCGCCGACAATATGGGCTTTCCGCTGAAGCTGAAGGGTGCGCCAAAAAGCGAAATCGAGGCCAAGGTCAGGAAGGCGGCCGAAATTCTCGATCTCGGCAAGCTGCTGGACCGCTATCCCAAGCAGCTCTCCGGCGGCCAGCGCCAGCGCGTCGCCATGGGTCGTGCCATCGTGCGCGATCCGCAGGTCTTCCTGTTCGACGAGCCCTTGTCCAATCTCGACGCCAAGCTGCGCGTGACCATGCGCGTCGAGATCAAGGAGCTTCACCAGCGGCTGAAGACCACGACGATCTACGTCACCCACGACCAGATCGAGGCGATGACCATGGCCGACAAGATCGTTGTCATGCGCGATGGCCTGGTCGAACAGATCGGTGCGCCGCTCGACCTTTACGACCACCCCGCCAATGTCTTCGTTGCGGGTTTCATCGGCTCGCCGGCGATGAACTTCGTGCGTGGCAAACTGGCAACCGTGAATGGCGAGACGGTTTTCGTCAGCGATAAAGGCGCCGTCCTGCCGGTGCCTGCGGGCACAACTGCTCACGACGAGCCGGTAATCTACGGCATTCGTCCGGAACATATCGAACATGGTGGTGAAGGCCTTCCGGCAACGATCTCGGTGCTCGAACCAACTGGATCCGAAACGCAAATTTTCGCCCATATCGGGGGCGACCCTATCAATGCGGTGGTCAAGGACCGGATCGCGTTGCGCCCTGGCGAGACAATACCGCTGCTAATCAACCGCGAACGGGTTCATCTCTTCGAGAGGAAGAGCGGACGGCGCGTCTGATCCCCATAAATGATGGAGTAGTTCGATGTTCTTTGAGAAATTCAGGATGGACGGGCAGGTTGCCGTCGTCACCGGCGGCGGACGTGGTATCGGTCTGGCCTGCGCCGAGGCATTGGCCGAGGCCGGTGCCAGGATCGTTATTATCGACCGGGAAGAGACAATCGCCCAGTCCGGCAAGCAGGCATTGGCGGCGAAGGGCTATAACGCCGACGTCCTGATCCTCGATGTGACGGATTCGGTTGCCGTCGACAAGGCGGCCGCGGCGGTGTTCGCCAAATACGGCCGGATCGACGTTCTCGTTGCCAATGCCGGCATTGCCCGCTCCGGCACTCCCGCGGAGGACACGCCGGACGAACTCTGGCTGAACGTCAATGACGTCAATTACAACGGTGTGTTCTGGTGCAACCGCGCCTTTGGCCGGCCAATGCTGAAGGTTGGACGCGGCTCGATCATCAATATCGGCTCGATGTCCGGCTACATCGTCAATCGCCCGCAAAACCAGACCTATTACAACGCCTCCAAGGCCGCCGTGCACCATCTTACCGCCTCGCTGGCGGCGGAATGGGCCGGGCGCGGTGTCCGCGTCAATGCGGTGGCGCCGACCTATATCGAATCCGAGATGACGAAGGTCCTCAATCTCGATCCCGATGTGGTCGACACCTGGCTGCGCGATACGCCGATGGGCCGGATGGGCCAGCCGCACGAGATCGCCTCGGTGGTGCATTTCCTCGCCTGCGACGCATCCAGCCTGATGACCGGCACGACCGTGAAGGCCGATGCCGGCTTTACCATCTGGTAGGAGAGCGGCAAGCCATTCCGGCGCTCACGCGGGATGCTCGACTGTCTTGGCCGATGTAGCTGGCCGTTTTGCAACGGGGCCAATGGGCGAATTCCTCGTGGCCCCGGCTATCATCCCGATCGCATTACTTTGCTGCTGCGACTGCCTTTTCGATATAAATTTCCCGCAGGCGTTTGCTCACAGGGCCGATGACCCCTTCGCCGATGGTGGTTCCGTCGATCTCAAGGACAGCGGTCACGAAAGACGTGGCGGAGGTGATGAAGGCCTCCTTTGCAGCCAGCGCTTCCTCGATGGTGAAGGATCTTTCCTCCAACGTATAGCCGGATTCAGCAGCAAGCCGGAGAACGGCGGCGCGGGTAATGCCATGCAGAATATCGAATGAAAGCTTGCGCGTGACGATCTTGCCGTCTGACGTCACGATATAGGCATTGGCTGAGGATGCTTCGGTGACATAGCCGTCCTGCACGAGCCATGCATCGTCGGCGCCAGCCTGATAGGCGACGTTCTTCGCCATCGACGGGTAAAGAAGCTGGACAGTCTTGATGTCGCGACGGCCCCAGCGAATGTCCGGCAGCGATATGATCTTCAGGCCGCGTTTGGCGAGAGGGCTTTCGATGACCGGCCGGGATTGGGTGAACATGACGACCACCGGCGGCGTGCCCTTGGGCGGAAAATTGAAGTCCCGATCGGCCGAGCCACGGGAAATCTGCATATAGATCAGACCTTCGTCGACATTGTTGGCTGCCACCAGTTTGCGGTGGATGGCCAGGAGCTCGTCGACGGACATCGGCATCGCCATGTCGAGTTCGTTCAATGAGCGCTGTAGCCGTGCCATGTGACCATCGAAATCGACGAGCTTGCCGCCGAGCACGCAGGTGACTTCATAGATGGCATCCGCGAAAAGATAGCCGCGGTCGAAAATCGAGACCTTGGCTTCGGTTTCGGGGCAATACTGGCCGTTGACGTAGACAGTGCGTTCAGGTGACGTCATGTTCATTCAATTCCTAAGAGGTTTGCTTGCATTGAAGAGAGGCGCATTGGCGGCATGCCGCCTTTAATATCCGCGCGCGAAGTCGACAATGGATGGAAGCGTGGCGGTGCGTCGAAAGGTTCGAATATTGTCCGCTACGAGCGCTGCCGCCGTTTCCCGATCCGTCGGGGCGGAGATGTGCGGCAGCACGGTGATCCGGGGATGGTCCCAAAAGGGTGCGTCGGCGGGCAGCGGCTCTACATCGAAAACATCCAGAACCGCGTGGCTCAAACGGCCGGTATCGAGCGCCTGTAACAGATCTTCGCTCACCACGATCGGGCCACGAGCGAAATTGATCAGCGATGCGTTCGCGGGCAGGAGGGCAAGCCTTTCTGCGTTAAGCAGCGCCCGCGTTTCCGACGTCTGCGGCAGAAGGCACACCAGGATATCGGATGCGCGCAGGACTGCATTCAGACCATCATCGCCGGAGAAGGTCTCAATCCCTTCGATGTTCTTTGCCGAGCGGCTCCATCCAATCACCTTGAAACCGGCATCGATCAGACGATGCGCCGCCGCCTCACCCAGCGCGCCCAGCCCAAGCAGGCCGACGGTGACCTGTTCCGGGCGTCGATAGGGCAATTGCTGCCAGCTGCGCTCCCGCTGGAAGCGGGCATAGGCAGGCATGTCGCGGAACAGGTAATAGGTCCAGGCAAGAACGGCTTCGGCCATGGTGCGGCTCAATTGCGGGTCGACCAGACGCACAACGGGCAATGTGCTGTCGCCGATTTCGCTGACCAGACGTTCGACGCCCGCCCAAAGGCTGTGAATCCACGTCAAGCCGGGCAAGCGGGCGAGATCCATCGGATCGGGGTTGGCGACGATGGCAATATCGACCGCTGCTCGCTCTTCTTCATTGAGATGCCGGAACGAGACGATCTTCTCCTCCGGCATCCTCAGCGAAAGAGCTTCGAGCCACAGCTGTTCCGCCTCATCGGATATACGCGTTACCAGCGCAATCATTCGACTGTTTCCCTTTTCTCGCTCAATGCGCAAAGACACTCTCGAAATCCTTGAAACCCTTGACTTCGATCGGGTTTCCGCTGGGATCAAAGAAGAACATCGTACGCTGCTCGCCAGGCAGCCCTTCGAAGCGCACAACGGGCGGAATGTCGAATGCCGTGCCGGCGTCTTCCAGCCTCTTGGCAAGGGCAAACCAGTCGTCGAGCGCAAGGACAACACCGAGATGGGGCATCATCACCATATGATCGCCGACCTTGCCGGTGCGCGTCGTTTCGAAAGGCTTGCCGAGATGCAGGGAGATCTGATGGCCGAAGAAATCGAAATCGACCCATGTATCCGTGCTGCGGCCTTCCTCGCAGCCGAGCACGCCGCCATAAAAGCGGCGGGCCTCATCGAGATCGGTGACATGATAGGCGAGATGGAAAAGTGAACGCATGATGATTGTTACCTGGCTAAGTTTGAGTAGTGGTGATTGCTATGACATTGTTGATGGACATCGCTTGGCGGCTGCTTCCAAAAATGCCACGAGCAACGGATGGGGCATGTCGGCTCTTGATGATAATTCGGGATGTCCTTGCATGCCAATGAAGAAGGCGTGCCCGGGCACTTCGATAGCATCGACAATGGCGCCTAATGAACTGAATGCGGCAACGCGAAGCCCGGCGACTTCAAGATCCGGCAGTAGAGCCGGGTTCAATCGGAAGCGGTGATTGCAGCGGATCTGGCGCTCTGAACGAATAATGACTGAGAGCTGAGTGTCGGAAACGATATCGATCGCCTGATCACCCGTCCTATGGAGTGGCAGCAGAGTTTCATCCGGCCCCTGCGCACCGGCCATCGGCACGAAGGTCTTGATCCTGGCATCCGGGTCGGCCTCCGCCAGATTGGCCGTTTTGCGACCCAAGGCACGCCATGCCACCGCCGTCGCCATCGTCTGCATACCCAGGCACAAACCAACTGTCGGCAGGCCGGATTCCAGGCTTAAAGCGGCGGCCGCGGTCTGGCCGGCAACATTCTTCATGTCGGCGCCCCCAGGGAGCAGAATGCCCGACAGGCCGTCGAAAATAGCTGGATCTTCGAACTGGTTGATGTGGACCGGATCGATGAAGCGCGCATCGATCGGAATGGAAAGGCTATCTGCCGCGTCGGCGAGACTTGCCAGTGCTGCCGGATAGACGTCGCGATGGTCGCTCTCCGCACCGACAAGGCCGATTGTCAGACCATCGCCCTCCCAGAAGGGAGGCGCGCGCAACCCGATCCGCCCGAAGCGATCCCGCAGGGCAAGTAGCTCCTGCGTCGCCGCGTCGAAAAAGCAATCGGAACCCTCGTGAACGGTGATCGCTTTCACCTTTATTCCAAGGGCCTGGGCGGCAGACGAGAGTGTTGTCGGCATGTCTTGATCAGCCAGAAATGCCGGATGGATAGGCACCACGACGTTCTGCATCCGAGCAGCATCGAGAATACTCTCCGGCGTGGCGACGGGCGGCACCTGCTTCCCCGACAGTCGCTCGAACCAGCAGAGCCCACTTGGCCCAAGCCCGCCACTTGCGATCACATGCTGCGCGGCATCGGCGTGGAGCCTGGTATCGAAGCGGGCCGCGACGTGCATGAAGCCGCATTGCCGTGCAGCCGCGATTGCAGCAGCAACCGCGCCATAGAGAGCAGGGCGGGACGTATCATGCAAGACGAGGATCAACCCCATGGCGCGCTCCTTCTCGTCGCTTTCAAACTTCGAGCAAATCGCGTTTGACGGTTCCAAGCGCTCGATATCCCGTGTCCGTGACGACGATCGTTTCGCTGACGCCGACGGTGAAGCGGCCGTAAATGCGCAGCGCCGGCGGCAAATGGAAGGTCATGCCGGGACGCAGCTCCGTCTTCACTCCGGCGTTCAGGCTGAGGATGGCCCCCTCGCCCCAATCCGGCGCGAAGGAGATCCCGACGCTATAGCCAAGGCGCTTGCGGAAATTATCGGTGTAGCCCGCCGCATCGATGATCCGCTGGCAAGCCATATGTGGAACCTCGCACGGCACGCCCGGACGAATGGTATCGAGCGATACCTGGAGCGCCTCCTGGCAAACCTTCATCATCTCCGTTGCTTCATTCGGCGCCTGCCCGATCCAGGCCGATCGCATCAAGGCAGCGTGATAGCGGTCATGGCAGGCGGCCATTTCGAGAAAGGCGGGATCACCGTCCTCGATCCTGCCGCGTCGCCAGGTTCCGTGCGGCACGCCCGTGCGCGCACCGACTGAGACAAGCGGTTCCATGCCCATATATTCCGATCCGGCTGATATCGCCGCAGACATCATTGCGGCGACCAGATCGTTATCGGTGGCACCGACCTTGACGGCCGCAAGTCCGGCCCGCATGCCCGCGTCGACATAGGAGGCCGCGCGTTCGAGCTTCTCGATTTCCAGCGGAGATTTGACGGCGCGTAACTTTTCAATAACGCCGGCACCGTCATGCACGACGCCTAACCGCTCAGCCAAGGATTCGTAGACGAATATCGGCAGGAACCAGCCTCGTTTGTCGATCGCGACGCGCTTTCCTCTAAGGCCGCGCTTCTCGATGAGGGCCATGAGGAAGGAAACGGGCTCGTCGCCGTCCTGATAGACTTCGGCGTCAGCGATGAAGGTATTGGCGATGAAGTTAAAATATTCGAGCTGGCGGATGACGAAGACCGGATCACCCTCGGCCGGAAGGAGCAGCGCCTGAAACGTGTAATATCCCGGTGTTTGCTGGCCGGTCAGATAGAAGATGTTTTCCGGACCGGTGATGACGAGCGCGTCGATGCCAGCCTCGACGAGATTTTGACGAGCGCGTGCAACCCGGATCTCATATTCCTTTTTCGGGAAGGCCGATTCCTGCCCCTGTAAGATAGTGCCTGCCGTCGTCATCTTGCGAACTCCTTCAAGAGACTTGTCTTTGATAGATCAACCGTCAACCCGAGGCCGGGAGCCTGAGTGCCGGTCACTTGGCCTCGGGCGTAGGTGAGGCGGGATGCCGGATCGTCAGCCAGCCCATCGGCTCCATATAATTCGGCGAAGGACGGGCCAGTCGCGCAGGCCAGATGCAGGGCCGCGGCCGTCGCCACGGCGCCCTCATTCATCTGCCCGAGCATGAAGGGGATATTGCCGTTGCGAAGCGTCACTGCCGCCTTCAGCGTCGGAGCGATGCCGCCGAGCTTGACCAGCTTGAGATGTGCCCACAGACGGCCGGACGCCTCGACAATAGCCTTCACGTCCAGCAAACTGGAGACACTTTCGTCCAGCATCAGCGGCATCGGGCTTTTCCGTGCGAGTTCGAGCATGAGGTCGAAATCTCCGGCGGGAATGGGCTGCTCGACATAAGCGAGATCGAATTCTGCCAGCCGCGCTAGCTTCCCTTCTGCATCGTCGCGGCCCCAGGCACCATTGGCATCGACCGCGAGCTTGATGGCCTCACCGAAGCGACTGCGCAGCTGCGAAAGTCGCCACAGATCATCCTCAAAAGCGCCGGCTCCGATCCTGACCTTTAGGTCGCAAAAGCCGCGCCTGACGTAGTTTTCCGCCTGTGCGAGAAATTGCTCCGGCGTGGAAATGAACAATGTCTGGTTCGTCGGATGTGAAATGGGCATTGCAGCGGCAGCGCCTAGCCATTGCGCAAGCGGTACGCCCTGCCGTCGTGCCAGAAGATCGTGAAGCGCGATGTCCAGCAGCATCCGTACCGGTGCGCTCGCCTCTGCCCAGATCGTCTCGTCGGCAAGCAGATCGGCCGCCTCTAGCGACCAGTCGATCCGGTCGAAAAGCGATAATGCCTCGGCCAGGACCGTATCCGCCTGAAGGCCGTTCAGATAGGCGATATTGATGCGGACTTCGCCGGTCGCCACCACATCGCCGTCGCGCAGGCGTAGATAAAGCGTATCGAGGCCGGTGACCGGGCCGGATGATGCGGTGTGCAGCATCAGGCCGTTCCCATAGCTCAGCGTGGCGCGGTGCAGGGACGCTTGCATCGATCAGGCCCGCAGCATCGACTGCGCGACATCGCGATAAATCAGGCTGGCTGTCACGAACTCGTCGATAGGAACGAATTCGTCGGGCTTGTGGGCCACGGACAAATCGCCCGGACCGATCACGGTGCCCTGTGCGCCGATCTGCCGGAAATGCACCAGGTCGCAACCGCCCTGAAAGCCGAAGGGGCCGGGATTTGCGATGCCGTGAGACCGGCAAGCGACCATGCTGGCTTGGACGATGGCGCTGTCGATCGCAGTTTCCGTCGCACCGCCCGTCGTCGCCTTGTAGTCGATAATCTCTGCCCGAACGCCGAAGCGCGCTTGGGCGAGCGCCAGCAGATCGGCAAACTCCTGCTTCACCGCCTCTTCGTTCTCGCCGGGCACCATCCTGCGGTCCAGCAGGACATCGCAGGCATAGGGCACCACATTGTCCGCATGTCCGCCGGAAATACGCGTCACCGTCAGGCTTGCTTCACCGACCAGCGGATGCGTACGGCCGCGCACCACCTCGTTGTGATGGGCCTCGATCAGCGAAAGGAGCTGCCCGGCGCGATAGATGGCGTTCTCGCCGAGATGCGGCGTTCCGGAGTGTGCTGCCTGCCCATGAACGCGCACGACGGGCCTGAGACTTCCCTTATGTGCCGCAAAGGTCGTGTTGGATGTCGGCTCGCCCACCACGGCAAAGTCGATTTTCGGTTTGCCGGCCGCGTAGAATTTGGCGCCTTCGCTGGCAATCTCCTCGTCGCCGACGAAAACGCCGAGCAAGGTACCGGACCATGTGCTGCGGTCGGATGCCAGCATTCGCATGGCTTCCACCATCGCTATCAGCGGCCCCTTGCAGTCGCAGGCGCCACGACCATAGAGCTTGCCGTCTGCCTCGCGCAGCGTGAACGGATCGGACGACCATCCGTCTCCCGCGGGCACGGTATCCATATGGGTGTTGAAGGCGAAGACCGGCCCCGGCCCATTGTCCAGCCGCGCCTCGACATTGAAACGGCCTGGCTTGTACTCCGTGATATCGACCGCAAAGCCCGCGGACAGAAGCATATCGCGGACATAGACGGCAGCATCAGCCTCTCGGCCCGGCGGATTTTCTGTTCTGATGGCGATCAGCTCGGCCAGTTCACGCTTCATGCGCGCGATATCGGGGGTATGGGACATGTCTGCCTTCCGCAGTTAGTGCAATATCTGACCTAGAAACAGGCGCGCACGGTCATTGACCGTTCCGCCGAAGAACTCTTCGCTCGTCGCGTTTTCGATCACCTCGCCGTTTTCCATGAAAACGATCTGATCCGCGGCGCGTCTGGCAAAGCCCATCTCATGGGTGACGACGACGCTTGTCATGCCGTCAGCGCTGAGATCGGCCATTACATCCAGAACCTCGCGTATCATTTCCGGATCGAGCGCCGAGGTCGGCTCGTCGTAGAGCATCAGCTTGGGCTTCATGGCCAGCGCCCGGGCGATTGCGACGCGCTGCTGCTGACCTCCGGACAACTCGTCGGGAAAGAAATCGGCCTTCTCGGGGATGCGGACCTTTTCGAGCAATTGCATCGCTATGTCGTGCGCGTCGAGCTTGCTGATGCCTGAGACCTTCATCGGCGCGAGCATGATGTTTTCGGCGGCCGAGAGATGTTGGAACAATTCGAAATTCTGGAAGACCATGCCGATATCGCGACGTATTTTGGAGGCATTACGGAGGTCGCGGGTAATATCATTGCCGTCAAAGAAGATATTGCCGCCATCCGCAGGCTCGAGCAGATTGACGCATCGCAGCAATGTCGACTTTCCCGATCCGGACGGGCCGATGACGACCACGGTCTGCTTGCGGAAAACGTTCAAGCTACAGGTCTTGAGAATCCGTGCTGGTCCGAAACTTTTATCGATGCCGATGATTTCCAGGAGCGGTTTGTTGTCCGGCGCGGCCATGTCGTCTTTCCTCACTGGATCTCGGATTTCGGGGCGATGAGGCTCAAGGGCTTGCGAATGCTGCCCCGGCGCCCGCGTTTCGGGTCAAGCGACCGCTCGAGAATTGATTGAAAGACCATGAAGATCGTCGTCAGCGCCAGATAGTAGATGCCGGCGGCGCTCAAGGCCTCAAAATAGCGGAAATTCGCGCTGGCGGTCTGGTTGGCGACGAGAAGCAACTCCTCCACGGCAACGACGGAAACAAGCGCGCTGGTCTTCAGCATGCCGATCATCTGATTGCCGACGGCGGGCAGGACGATGCGGGCGGCCTGCGGCATCACGACGAAACGCATGACGCTCGCCCGTGTCATTCCAAGCGCAAGCCCGGCCGTCCTCTGCCCCTTTTTCACCGCATGCAGGCCCGACCGCAGGATCTCCGCCATGTAGGCACCCTCATTCAGCGACAAAGCGAGGACCGCGCTGAGAATAGCCGAGAGGCGAATGCCGAAACCTGGCAGGACATTATAGATGAAGATGATCTGGAACAGGACCGGGGTACCGCGAAACAGCCAGAGATAGACGAGCGTCGCCGCCTTGACGGCGCGCAGTTCTGTCTCCTGCAAAAGAGCAATGACGAGCCCGACGATGATCCCGAAGAATAACGACACTATGGTGATCAAAAGGGTCAGCACGGCGCCGTGGAAAAAAGCGGGCGACAGCAGATAGTCGAAAACGAGTTCGAGAGACATGCCCGCTCCTTCTCTTCAGCATCAGGTCGGATGTCAGTTGAAGATCGCAACGGAAGCCGGCAGCTTCCACTTCTCGATCAGGCTCTTGTAGGTGCCATCGGCGACGATTTCGGCGAGTGCTGCCTTGATGGAGGCTTGAACAGCGGCATCCCCCTTGCGGGTGGCAATGCCAATGCTGGTATTGGACTCGAACTCGCCACCAACGACTTCATAGACGCCAGGAACCGCCGCCTGAAGCACCACCGCACCCGGCGTGGAATCGTATTCCGCATCCGCGCGGCCCTGCCGCAAGGACAGTGCGGAATCCTGTGCCGTCGGCAGTGTCAGGACCGTTACGCCCGAAAGCCCCTTGGCCTTGCAGCGTGTATCGTCAGCCCGCGCCTGGTTTTCCTGAATGCCGCCAAGCGTGACGGCGATCGTCTTGCCGCAAAGCGTATCGTCCCGGCCGGTAATCTTGGCGGGATTGCCAGCCTGAACGATCACCTGATTGCCGATTTTCATATAGGGAATGAAATCGACCTGCTCTGAGCGCTTGTCATTGATGTACATGGCCGAGTTGATGATATCGATCCGGCTGGAGAGAAGCGCCGGGATCAGCCCCTTGAACTCCATGTTCATCGGCACGGGCTTGGCGCTGAGTTTTGCGGCCAGCGCTGCGATCAGGTCGATATCGAAACCGGACAGCACCCCATCCTTCTGGAATTCGAATGGCGCGAACGTCGCCGCAACGCCGTAGGTGATGGATCCATTCTCGACGAGGCCCGACTTTGGAAGATCGGCGGCAATGACGGATTGCGCAAGGACCAGGGGCAAGGCGAATGCAGTCATGAAAGATCGAAGCATGGCAGTTCCCTTTTGTTTGATCGAGCTATAATTGCTCTGATTTAATACAACGGTACAATGTCGCTATCGAGAGAGTCAAGCGCGGAAGCGCAAAAATAGGCATTTCTGGAGTGGCTTAAATAATAAGCATTTTGGCGAAGTTTTGACCGAAACTCATATCCGGTTGGATAGTATGCACAGCTTCCATGTTTCCTGGCGATCGTTTTTCAGATGAAACTCGTGAGTTTCATGCTTTCATGAGATTGGTCGCGTTGCCGATGCCGGCACTCATGTTGTATTAGCTGTGTAAATTTGTACAAAAATGGAAAGCCTAATGGCCAGTGCTCCACGTCAAGGTCGATATCGCCTTGCAAATCAGATTCTCGATCTCGCCCGGGATGCTCGCTTCGAGCCCGGGCATCACCTGCGCGAACAGCAGCTTGGCGATCTGATCGGCGTATCGAGAACACCGGTTCGCGCTGCGCTGCTGCTGCTTGTGGAACACGGTGTCGTGGAGGCCCGCAAGAACCAGGGATTTTTCTTGAAGGCATTGCCTGAAGAGCTGCTGCGCGTTGAGTTGGAGGTGCCGACGACAGCCGATCAGGATCTCTATTTGCGGATTGTGGAAGACCGCCTTTCCGGCGCGCTCCCGGAAACCTTCACGCAGTCGGAAATTGCTCGTCGTTTCGACGTGGACCGCATTCTCCTGCAGCGAACGCTCACCCATCTGGTGAATGACGGGTTGTTGGCGCGAAACAGCGGCAGGGGCTGGACCTTTCTGCCCACGCTCGACACGCAGGTGGCCTTGCGCAACAGCTATGATTTCCGCACCACGATCGAACCTGCCGGGCTGCTGCTCAACACCTTTCGCCACGATCCTGCCGCCCTGGAACGATCGCGCCTTCAGCACCTCTATCTGGAGGCGCATCCTGACATCACGTCTATAAACCCTCGCCAATTGTTCGAGACGGATGCACAGTTCCACGAAATGATCGCTGAGTTCAGCGGCAATATCTTCTTCCTGCAATCCATCCAGCAGCAGAACAGGCTGCGGCGATTGCTTGAGTTTGGTGGCTACACCAATCGCCGGCGCGTGAAGGACTGGTGCCGGGAACACGTTGCGATCCTCGATGCGATCGCATCGGGACAGCGCGCGCACGCGGCCCAACTTATGACGCAACATCTCCGGGCTGCTCTGTCGTTTGCTCCGCAATATGGTGCGTCGTAACGGCATTCAGATCGGCGGATCGCTTCTCAGCGGCAGATGGCTTTCCAATATCAGAACCGGTGAATACGCAGGCCCAGGACTTTTTCCGACAGGACGACGACGAACAGGGTCAGCACGATGGATACCGTCGACACGGCGGCGGCCTCGGGGGTGAAGTTCGTGCGCAAATAGTCGTAGAGCTGGATCGGAAGCGTGGCGGTGCCGACATTCTTCAGCATGAATGATATGGTGAATGTGTCAAAGGATATGATGAAGGCGAACAGGCATCCGCCAATCACGCCAGGCTTGATCAGCGGCAGCATGATGCGGCGAAACCGCGTCAATGGCCCGGCGCCGAGGCTCTTGGCTGCCAGGCTCCAGGATGCGTCGTAGGACTCCATTGCCGCCGAAACGTTGATGAAGACGAAGGGAAGGGTGATGAGGCAATGGCCGATGATCATCGCCGCGATCGTTCGTGTGCCCATGCCGATCGAATAGACGAAGAACAACAGCGATATCGCCGTCAGCACCTCCGGCACCAGCAGCGGCAGAAGCATGGCGAGCCGGATGCTTTCCTTCCAGCGTCCGGCATGCTGGACATAGAAGATCGCCGCCATCGTGCCGATGATCGAGGAAATCACCGTCGAGACCGCGGCCACCCAGAGCGATGTCTTGATCGCGCTGAGGAAGACCTCATTGTGAAAGAACACCACATACCAGCGAAATGAAAGTCCCTGTGGCGGGAACGTCAGGAAGGCGCCAGCATTGAAGGAAGCGCCGACGACCACGAGGATCGGCAGCAGCAGAAAGGCGTAGATTATCAGGCAGTAGCCGGTGAGGAGGTGCCTGGACATCAGTTGGCCTTCCATTTCATGCGGGTGAGCCTTGCAAACAGCATCACCATCATCGCCCCGGTCAGAGATAGCATCAGCGCCATGGCCGAGCCGAATGGCCATTGAAACGTGTCGATAAGCGCGTCGACCACGCTGACCGCCATCGTCTTCACGCGCAGGCCGCCGATCAAGGACGGCGTGACGTAGGCGCTGAGCGACAAGACAAAGACCAGTATGCAGCCGGCCTGTATGCCGGGCATGGCCAGTGGCAGGACAATTCGTCTGAAGGCAGTGATGCGTCCGGCCCCCAGCGAGCGGGCGGCCGCTTCGATCGACGGGTCTATCCCCTGCAGTGCGCTCATGAGCGGAAGGATCATGAATGGCAGGAAGACGTGCACCAGGGCAATCACGATCCCAAGAGAGTTGTACATCAGGGCAAGGGGGCGATCGATCAGGCCGAAGCCGATCAGGGTGCGGTTTATCATGCCGTTGTTGCCGAGCAGGATCGTCCAGCCGTAGCTGCGGATGACGATGCCGACGAGAAGCGGTGACAGCACGAGGCCATAGGCCAGGCCACGAAAACGCATTTGGGTCTTCGCGAGCTGCCATGCGACGGGGAAGCCGAGAACAAGGCAGATAAAGGTGGTGATGAAGCCGATCATCAACGTGTTTGCGGTCTGCTCCAGGTAAAAGCTGTCGGCAAAGAGCCTGAGATAGTTTGAGAGGGTGAAGCCGGGCGCATAGGGCGTCCCGCTCCCCGGATTGCGCAGGCTCATGACCACGATGTTGATATAGGGCAATACCAGGAAGACGCCGAGCAGCAGAACAGCCGGGGCGATCAGGGCAAACGGCTTCAGGGATTTTGCTCGAAGGCTCATGCGGCAGCTCCGAGCGCCCAGAAGCGATCGCCATCGACCTTGACGGTGACGCGGTCGCCCGGAGAAAAGCGGCTGCGGGGGAAGGTCTGAACATTGATGGTATCGCCGCTATCGAGCGCCAGCCGATAGTCGATCAGGCTGCCCGAATAATAGCTCGCTGTGATGGTGGCCGGGGTGCCTGCCTGCCCTGCGCTTTCCGGAAACAGCTCGACGGCCTCGGGCCGAAGTACCAGCGTCACGGCGCCATCGGGCGACTTCGGCATATTGCCGATCCTGATCGTGCCGAGCGCGGTATCGATGACCGAGATATCGTTTGCTTCGGTGGAGAGCAGCCGACCGGACAGGATGTTGACCTGCCCCACGAATTGCGCGACTTCGAGGCTCGCCGGCCGATCGTAGATATCGGCCGGTGCGCCATACTGGGCGATCCGCCCGCCAAACATGACCACGACACGATCAGACATGGTCATCGCCTCGGCCTGATCGTGGGTCACGTAGACGGTGGTGATGCCGACGCGTTTTTGAAGGTCGCGGATAAAGACGCGCATCTCCTCGCGCAGCTTGGCGTCGAGGTTGGCAAGCGGCTCGTCGAGCAGGAGAATTCGAGGTTCGATCACCAGCGCTCGAGCAAGGGCGACGCGTTGTTGCTGTCCGCCGGAAAGCTGGCGCGGATAGCGGTCCGCATAACCGGAGAGCTGCACCATGTCGAGAACACGGGCTGTGCGCTCGGCGATCTCGCGCTTCGGCCTGCGGCGCATCTCCAGTCCGAACGCCAGATTCTGAGCGACGGTCATATGCGGAAACAGGGCGTAGTTCTGGAAGACCATACCGATGTCGCGTTTTTCGGCAGGCACATGCACGACGTCCTGCCCATCGAAACGTATCGCGCCTGATGTCGCGTCTTCGAAGCCGGCTATCATTTTCAGCGTGGTTGTCTTGCCACAGCCGGAAGGGCCAAGAAGGGAGATAAACTCGCCCTTCGCGATCCTCACGGAAATGCCGTTTACCGCAAGAGATGCCCCATAGTGCTTGGTCAGCGCTTCGATGCTCACCTCTGTCATGATCGATCTTCCAAATTCTGCCGGCGGCGATCGTGGTCGTGCCACCATGTCGAGAAAGCAGCCGGACCGCATAGAGGCGGGCCGACATATAGCGAGGGAATCGTCAGGGCGCGTCTAGCGCATGACCTTTGCCCAGGTCTCCGAGAACTCGGCCTGTTTTTGGTTCATGAAATTCCAATCCCATGTGAGGATCTTGTCCATCGTCTCGCCCGAGATCGGCACATCCTTTTGCAGGTCGGCCGGGACCACCACCTTGGAACTGGTGGGGGAGACGAAAAACTGCTTCATGAGCGGTATCTGCCCCTCCGGGGAGAGAAGGAAGTCGGCATATTGGTAGGCGAGTTCCTTTTCGGGGGCGTGGGCAAGGATATTCAGCGTTTGGTCGAACATCAGCATGCCCTCTTCGGGCACGACGACATCGATCGGCAGCCCCTGGGATCGCAAGCGCGCCACTTCGCCGAAGTCAAAGGGCGCAACCACGAATTCGCCTGCCGCGAGGCCCGTCGACAGGTTGAAATCCGCCTGTATGACCGGACCGAGCTTTTCCAGCGCCTTGAAGCCGGCATCGATGTCGTATTGATCCTTGCCGAAGATCTTCGATGCCAGCATCAGCTCCATCTTGCCGGCCGTATTGGCGAAGTTGTAGAGGCCGATGCGTCCCTTGAATTCCGGATTTTCCCAGAGATCCTTCCATCCCTTCGGCGGGGTTTTGACCATATCGGTGCGGTAAGCGATGCCGATCGGCGAGACCATCGCCACGGCACCCCAACCATCCGTCTTCTTCGCAAGGGGATAGAGATCGTTGTAGTTCGATAGTTTCGTCAGATCGAGCTTCTCGAAGAAGCCTTCCTTGCGCAGGCTGGAGGCGAAGGCCTCGTTGGTCATCAGGATCGAATAGGGCGGGTTTTGAGCGCCCGCCGCGCGCAGGTTGGCGCTCCAGACACGGCCGTTGCCGGCGTCAAGTGTCACCGCGGCACCGCTCTTTGCCGTGAATGCCGGTGCGAGCGTCGAGCGCCAGAACTGCTCCCAGGCGCCGCCGAGTGTCGGCACCACGAGGGTCTTGCCTTGCGCGCGCGCGGGAAGGCTGATCATGTTTGCGGCGGCAAGGCCGCCCATTCCGGCAAGAAGCTGCCGCCTGTTCATGTTCATCATCTTGGTTCCCCTTGTCATGGCCGTATGTCGGTGGGTGCTGCGCGCTAGGCGATGTTTCGCTTCTTGCGCTCAGGACTTGCTGAAGGCCTGGCTCGTCTTCAGCGCGATATAGTCTCCGTAGGTAATTGGCGTGTATTTTGCCGGCGCCTTCGCCGCAAAGGGCGGCAGGCATTCGATGAGCGTCTCTTTCGATGGATTGACAAAGAAGGGAATGGATTGACGCCGTGTCGTACCCTTGAAGTTGCCGGGTGGATTGGCCACCCGATGCGGCGTCGAGAGCCATTCGTCGTTGGTCCAGCGCATGAAGGCATCGGCGATATTGACGATATAGGCGCCTTCGACGTTCGGCGCATCCAGCCATTCGCCATCGCGCCTGCGGACCTGAAGCCCTCCCGGCGATGCCTCCGAGCGCAGAATGGTCATGAAGCCGTAATCGGTATGGACGCCCGCACGTAACTGTCCGGGCAGCGGGCTTTCCTGCTGTTCCGGATAGTTGATGACGCGGAGTGCCGAAAGGTGGTCGGTAAAGGCCGGCTCGAAGTAATCGGGCGCAAGCCCGATCGCCTGGCAGAATGCGCGTCGCAGATGCCCAGCGAGCGTCTCCATCTCGCCAAAATAGGCGTTAAAGGCCGCCTGCAATCCTTGTGGAACCGTAGGCCAGGCGTCACCCGGAAGGCGCGGCCCGAAATTCAGGCTTTCCTTGTAGTCCCCCGGCGTCTTGATCCCCAGCGTGGCGCTCAGCGCCTCGTCCGCGATGGGGGAGAAAGCGACACCCCCCCTTAGCGAGGTTCCTCGACCCTGCTTCTTCTTCCAGTCTTGCGGCTCGTCGAAGAAATCGCGGGCAAGATTGTAAAGCTGCGCAGTCGCCTCCTTGGAGACGCCATGTCCGGTGATCAGGAAGAAGCCGGTTTCGCGGCAGGCGGCCTCGATTGCCTTGACCACGGCATCGCTACCGGCGGTCCGATGGATGAAAGGCGAGATATCTATGACCGGAATGCTGTCCATATCCTGCCTTGAGGACGGGGCCGTTTGCATTGTCTGATCCTTTCCGGAGTGAACGTAGCCGTGTTGTCGTGGCGGCTTGACGGCCTGCCAACGAGGGAGATGATGTCAGTCGAGCCCCTTGAAGGGTGCGTCGCGAAATTCGAGATATTCCTTCAGCGACATCTTCTGGAGATTGCGCATCCATTCCTGCCCGTCCTTGCTGACATGGAGGGCGGCAATGGCGTGCACGTTGTAGTCGAAGGATGTCATCAGGCCGGCGGCGACCTGCTGGTTGTTGATGGAGGACTTGGCGAATTTGATCGCCGGAACCGGCATGCGCGCCAGCTTGCGCGCCAGATTCTCGGTCTTTTGCTTGAGCTGATCGGCGGGCACGATCTTGTTGATCAGATGCATGCGCAGCGCCTCTTCCGCGTCCACAAGGTCACCGGTGTACATCAGCCAGCGGACATCGCGGGTGGCCAGCAGCCAAGGCATGAAGAGGGCAGGCGGACCGGAATTGTGCCTGACTTCCGGTTCGCCGAATTTGGCGTTGTCGGCGGCGATCGCAAGATCGCACGACATGACGAGTTCGAGAGCGCCGGCAAGCGCATAACCGTTCACCGAGGCGATGACGGGGATTGGAGCTTTCCAGATATTCAGAAGTGCCTGGGCATTTTCCGACATGTCGGCATGCCAGTCCTCGATACTAACGTCATAGTCTGCGCCTTGCAGATCATAACCGGCCGAAAACGCGCGGCCGGCACCGGTAATCACCAGCGCGTTGACGTCCTTGTCGGCGACGGCAAGCGCAACGGCACGGTCGATCTCGCGCACCGTCGTCTTGTTCATCGCGTTGAGCTTGTCCGGCCGATTGATGGTGATCGTCGCGAACTTGTCCTGTTCATCCTTGTCATAGAGGATGGTCTCGAAGCTCTCGGTCATGCTCATATGCTTTTCCTCTTTACGCTGGTGTCAGCCGGTTGCGATGCAGTGCTCGATGCCTGCATCAACAGGGCTGCCTTGTTCTTCTCGAAACGCTCTATCGATGCTGATTTGACCGGACCAAACCCCTTGATCTGATCGGGGAGTTGGGCGAGCGCGATGGCGCGCTGCTGGTTTTCCGGCGACAGGTTCGCTGAGAGGTCGTTGATCAGTGCCGTGTAGTCGGCGACCAGCTTGCGCTCTGTACGTCGCTCATGCGTGTAGCCGAAGGGATCAAGCGGCGTGCCGCGAAGGAAGCGCAATTTCTCCAGCACGGAGAACGCCGGTGCAATCAGCTTGCGGCTGATGGAAATCTTTGCCGGGTTGCCAGTGCGCTTGTCGATCCTTCGGGAAAAGAGCGGCGGTGCGAGATGATGCTTAATCTCGAAATCACCTTCGAACTGCGCGGCAATCTTGTCCTTGAAGCTCCGGTCGTTGTGGAGACGAGCCACTTCATATTCGTCCTTGTAGGCCATCAGCTTGAAGGCATTGCGTGCTACGGCTTCGGAAAAATCCTCCCCAAACTTCAGTCGGGCTTCGGCATTGCGCGCAGTCGTCACCAGCTTGCGGTATTTGTTGGCATAGGCGAAATTCTGGTAGTGCATCAGGAATTCGATGCGCTTGGCGACGAGGTCGTCAAGCGTCTGCTTGGCAGGCGCTTCGTCCAGGTCGATTGCGGCGGCTTGTTCGACAGCTTCTGGATCGACCACCGAGCGACGGCCCCAGCCAAAGGCTGCGCGGTTCATCGCAATGCCCGTGCCATTGAGTTCGATCGCCGCATCGATTGCCTCAAGGCGAATTGGCACAAGACCGCGCTGCCAGGCGTGGCCAAGCAGGAACATGTTGGCGGCAATCGCGTCGCCCATCAGGGCCGCCCCCAGTTTCGTCGCGGCGATAAGGCTGATGGCATCGTCACCGGCCGCTCTGCGCAACGCCTTCAACGTCGCTTCCTGACGGAAATCGATCGCGGTGTTCTGCACAAACGAGGCCGTTGGTGCGAAATGATCGTCGAGAACGGCCTTGGTCCGGCCGAAGGCGAATGTGGACAGGGCGTTCTGGGCCGCTGAGACGACGATATCGAAGCCAAGGACCAGATCGCTTTCGCCCGGTCCGATACGCACAGATGTGATCTGCTCTCGCGTCCTTGCGACCCGCAGGTGCGAAATGACGGCCCCATTCTTCTGGGCAAGACCGGTCTGGTCGAGGGTCTGCACGGCAAGGCCGTCCATGTGAGCGGCCATCGACACTATGGCGCTGACGGTGATGACGCCCGTTCCGCCGATGCCAGCGAGCAGCATGTTGTAGGGACGGTCGGTAATCGGTCGGATGGCCGGAAGAGGGAGGTCGTCGAAACTTGCCTTGCCTGCTTTAGCGTCCGGCTTGCGGATGGTGCCGCCCTCGACGGTGACGAAGCTCGGACAGAAACCTTTTATGCAGGAAAGATCGGTGTTGCAGCTCGACTGGTTGATTCGCCGTTTGCGGCCGAACTCCGTTTCCTGCGGCTCGATGGAGATGCAATTGGAAACAGCGGAACAGTCGCCGCAGCCCTCGCAGACGAGCTCGTTGATGAAGGCGCGCTTGTCGGAGACGGCCAAAGCGCCCCGCTTGCGCCGACGCCGTTTTTCGGCAGCACAAACCTGATCGTAGACGAGGACGGTAACACCCGCCACCTCGCGCAATTCGCGTTGCACCGCATCGAGTTCGTCGCGGTGGTTGATCGTAACGCCGGACGGCAGATTGCCTTGCCAGACCTCGGGGCGCTCGGCGACCACGGCGACGCGGGCCGCGCCTTCGGCGAGCATCTGCCCGACAATGCCAGGAACGGAGACTTCGCCATCATGCTTCTGGCCGCCGGTCATTGCGACGGCATCATTATAGAGGATCTTGTAAGTGGCGTTGACCTTGGCGGCGATCGCGGCGCGGATCGCAAGCAGCCCGGAGTGGAAATAGGTGCCGTCACCCATGTTGACGAAGATATGCTTTTCGTCGGTGAATTGGGAAAGGCCGATCCACGCGCCGCCTTCGCCGCCCATCTGGGTAAAGGTCGAGGTGTTGCGCTCTTCCAGCCCGATCACCATCATATGACAGCCGATGCCGGTGGATGCCCGGCTTCCCTCGGGTAGCCGAGTGGAAATACTGTGCGGACAGCCTGAGCAGAAATAGGGGTCGCGTTTCAGCGCCGGCGTTTCCGCAGCACTGGCTGCGAAGATGGCCTCGATAGCGTGCGATCTCGCCAGCAGATCGGTGTGATGCTCACCGATGAGAGAGACAATCGCTCTCGCAACGGCGACAGCATTGATCTCGCCGGCTGCGGACAAGAGCGGTCGGCCATCCACGCCGAATTTGCCGTAGATCCTTGGACGCCGGTCGGAGACCATGTTGAAAAGCTGCGCCTTGATCTGGTCTTCGATGACCGCGCGCTTTTCCTCGACCACCAACAGGGTTTCGACGCCGGAGGCGAACCGTTGCAGCCCCTCCGGTTCGATCGGCCAGACCATGCCGATCTTGTAAAGCCGGATGCCGAGTTCGCCGGCCCGGCGCTCGTCGATGCCGAAGCTTGCCAGCGCGCCCATGAGATCGAGCCACGATTTCCCGGTCGAAACGATGCCGAGCCTCGCTTTGCCGGCAATGCTGCCCCAGACCGTTCTATCGATGCTGTTTTGACGGGCGAAGGCGTGTATCGCCTCCATCTTGTTTTCCAGCCGCTGCTCCATCGCATGTGGGCCATCCGGCCATCGCAACGAGAGATCGCCATTGCCGTCGGGATAGACGATGGCGGGCCGATCGGGGTCGAGCTCGACCGTCGCGGTGCACTCGACAATTTCCGTCTGGCATTTGAAGCCGACCCAGGCGCCGGAATAGCGGCTGAGCGCCCAGCCGAGCAATCCGTAGTCGATATATTCCCCGACGCCGGCTGGCGACAGCAGCGGCACCATCGCGGAGATCAGATTATGCTCGCTCTGGTGCGGCAGGGTCGACGAAACGGCACCGTGATCGTCTCCGACAAGCAGCAGAACGCCGCCATTCGGATTGGTGCCGACGGCGTTGGCATGACGGATCACGTCCATGCTGCGGTCGACGCCAGGTCCCTTGCCGTACCACATGGCGAAGACGCCATCATACCGTGCGCCCGGAAACATCGCCGTCTGCTGCGTGCCCCAGACGGCAGTAGCGGCCATGTCTTCATTGAGGCCGGGCTGGAAGCGGACGTGATGGTCGTCGAGATATTTCTTCGCGCGCGCCATTTCGCGGTCGAAGCTGGCAAGTGGCGAACCGCGATATCCGGAGACATAGCCGGCGGTGTTCAATCCGCGCGCAAGGTCGCGTTGACGCTGGATCATCGGCAGGCGAACGAGCGCCTGCGTGCCGGAAACGAGGATGCTTCCCCGATCGAGCGTGTAGCGGTCATCGAGGCTGGGTGTCGTCGCGGCAGAGGCTGTAGGCCGTTTTTCGGGGTGGGCGGCGACGGGGAGGGTGGACATTTATGCGCGCTCCCCCGGTGTTGTCGATTCCATATCGAAAACGCGGCCGGGATTGAGGATGTTATTGGGATCGAACGCTGCTTTGAGACGGCGCATGGCGGCCATCTCCGTCGGGCTGCGAACGAGTGCCAGCCACTTCTTCTTTTCAAGGCCAATGCCATGCTCGGCCGATATCGATCCGCCTTCGCTGGCGACACAGGAGTATGTCGCGTCCGCGACGCGGTCATAGTGGTGTGTGCGAACGAGAAAATGCAGATTGCCGTCACCGAGATGACCGAAAATGTAGATGGACGCTGCGGGATCGACAGTTGCGATTTCGGCCGTGGCCCTGTCCAGGAACCGCTGCATTGCGGAAATGGGCAGGCTGACGTCGAAGCCCGCGACATGGTCCATGCTGAAAATGAACTCACTCGCCGCCTCGCGCAAAGCCCATATGGCATGATAGTCGCGCAGAGAGCGGGAAGCCGCGACATCGCGGACGATGCCTTCCTCGTAGCATTCCATCAGTGCAGCCGCGAAGCGATCCTCGTCGCCAGCTTCGTCCTGTCCCTGCATCTCGATGAGCGCATACATTCCGGCACCCGCCGGCACAGGCGGTGGTGCGCCGGTGCGGTTGAGAACGCCGGCGTAAACAGCCGGGAAGATGACTTCGAAAGCGGAGAGGGAAGGTCCCAACCTCTGGCGCAGGCGCCGCAGGAGAGCGATGGCCGCACTGAGCGAAGGGAGTGCGCAAAATGCGTTTGCCAGTGACTGTGGCTTCGGATGAAGACGCAGACAGGCACGGGTTACGACGCCGAGCGTACCTTCGCTACCGATGAAGATCTGGTTGAGATCGAAACCCGAATTGTCCTTCGAAAGGCCTTTTAGGCCGGTCAGCACCGAGCCGTCCGCCATCACGGCCTCCAGGCCAAGAACCTGGGCGCGATACATGCCATAGCGCAGAACGCGAATGCCGCCGGCATTTGTGGCGATGTTGCCGCCGATGGTGGAGGTGCCGCGCGCGCCAATATCCACGCCGAACATGAAGCCGTGGCTGGCGGCGGTCTCCTGGACAGCCTGCAGGGTCGCACCGGCATGAGCGATCACAGTGCCGGCATCCTCGTTAACGGGCTCGATCGCGCTCATGCGCTCCAGGGACAGCGCAACCTCGCCAGCCATAGGCCGCGCGGCCCCTGCAAGACCAGTGCGTCCGCCTTGCACGACGATAGGCTGGCGAAGGGCGTCGCAAGCGGAAAGAATGGCCGACACCGACGCGGTATCCCTGGGGCGAAACAGGATGGACGGTCGCACGCCGCGCTCGTCTGTCGCGTCCGCGCAATAGGCGTCACCGACATCCGGACCGACGACAACAGCGTTCTTGTCCAGCCTGTCGTTGAGGCGGGCCAGCAATTCCCACAGCCGCAAAGACGGCGCAGATAAGGGATGAGCGGCGAGCGCCCGGTCGATCGATCCGCCCATTCTGTTCCCCTGGTTATCTGGATCGAGGGCAGGTTATCGCCTATCTGATATTTGTCAAACCTATATTTAAATACCTATAGCCTTTTCGATGAAGGCATGGCATCAATGCTTTCGAGCGAAGGATGGAGCTCTATGAATCTTAGATATGACGAAGTGGTAAGATCTGGCATCGCCAAACAGGTCGCCGAGAATATCAAGTCCGCGATCCTGGACGGGCGTCTGAAGATCGACGAGCGCTTGCCGACGGAAGAGGATCTTGCCCGCAGCTTCGGAATTTCGCGCCCGACGGTGCGCGAAGCGCTGAAGCGTCTGGCGGCGCAGAATCTCATTCATTCGCGTCGCGGCCCCCTCGGCGGCAATTTCGTGATGCGGCCCGATCCGGAAGGTCTGTCGAAGGCGATTACTGGTGCTGCGACGCTTCTCGTCGGCATCGGCGCTTTCGATATCGACGAGATCATTACCGCCAGGCTTGAGACGGAAACCATCTGCTGCCGGCTCGCCTGCGAGAACCGCAGCGAAGAGGGATTGCAGGCCATGGCGGCCGAGATCGCCTTGCAGCGGGATCAGGACATCAGCGATGAAGATTTCTGCGCTTCCGATGTGCGCTTCCATCGCGCCCTAGTCGACTCGACCGGCAACGGCCCCTTGAAGCTGATGATGTACATCGTGATCGAATCCTTCATTCCGATCACGAACATGATCGTCTTCAGGGTGCGGGAGCGCCGCCAGGTCGTTGCCTTCCACCAGCGGATCCATGAGGCGCTGAGCAATCGCGATGTCGGCGAAGCAACGGCGGCGCTCACAAATCTCCTTGCCTATGTGCGGGACAGCTATAGCGCCGCGCTCGATGCGCGCAGCCGTCGGGCCGGCGAGCAGGCGCAGTCCTGAATCCAGTCGGCTCACATCCTCAGAAGCATTGAAGGTCAAGGGAATTCCATGTCAGATTCTTTTACGGCAATGGTGATCGATACGGTTGATGGCAAACAGCAGGCCGGCTTCCGACAGCTGACCCTGGCCGATCTGCCCGACCATGACGTTCTGGTCGACGTTGCGTTTTCCACGGTCAACTACAAGGACGGTCTGGCCCTTTCCGGCAAGGGAAGGATTGCGCGCCGCACGCCGATGGTTGGCGGTATCGATCTTGCCGGCGTTGTCGTCGAGTCGCGCTCGGACAAATGGGTTGCGGGTGACAAGGTCATTCTGAACGGCTGGGGCCTCTCCGAGACCGAATGGGGTGGTTATTCCCGATACCAGCGGGTCAAGGCGGAATGGCTGATCGCGCTGCCGCCCGAATTCTCCCTGGAACAGGCGATGGCAATCGGAACGGCCGGCTATACCGCAGCCCTTTGCGTCAATGCCCTGGAGGATTGGGGAACGATCGGCGTCGACGATCGGGAAGTGTTGGTCACAGGTGCTGCCGGCGGCGTCGGCTCGGTGGCCGTGAGCCTGCTTGCCAACAAGGGCTACAAGGTAACGGCATCGACTGGCCGGCCGGAAACATACGATTATCTCGCCTCGCTGGGAGCCTCCGGTTTCGTTGAGCGCGCGGCGCTCAACGAGAAGGGTGGCCCGCTGCAGAAAGAGCGCTGGGCGGGCGCCATCGATTCCGTCGGATCGACGACGCTTGCCAACGTGCTGTCCCAGACGGTCTACGGCGGGGCGGTGGCCGCCTGCGGTCTTGCCGGCGGTGCCGATCTGCCGGCGACGGTCTTGCCGCATATCCTGCGCAACGTGGCACTGCTCGGCATCGATTCCGTCATGGCGCCCATGGTGAAACGCGAACGTGCCTGGCGGACGCTGAGCCAGCACTTGAATCCGGTCCACTTGGAGACATTAACGCGGATTGAGCCGATGTCGGCCTTGCCGAAAATCGCAGAGGATATCGTTGCGGGTCGCATCCGCGGTCGCGTCGTCGTGGCGATCACCTGACACCTGCTCATGGCTATATGCTGCGCTACTGAGGGCTGCTATCGGAACCGGCACTGCTCCTGAATCTCTCTTCGAACTTTGACACGAACGCAACTGCTTCTGTTCGTGCCGGATATGGCTGAAACTCTAATACTCTACCTTCGACATCGCCGTCCCGATGCCTGAACCGTTTGCGCTCGGCAACGGCATGGGTTCGATTTGGCGCGCCGCTCGCGTGCAATCTTGCGGCGTTCATCCATGTCGATCTGGGAGTAGGTGCGCTTCACGTCACGCTCCTCGCAAGCGATAAGCCGTTGTTATCCATTGCAAGTCGCACTTCGCCCTCGAGCCAACCAGGAGGAGTGGAGAGGCGAGCCGCGTCGCGTTCAGGATGGATTTCTGGGGTGATGTATATGTAAAGAAGAGTTCGGAAAACGAATGTATTTTTGAATAGATATACCGGTGGATTCGTAATAGTAATACCACCATTATTGGTATCTGCCTGGCGGTAGCAATAAATGAAGGATTGAAGCTGCATGGCTCTTCCGTCGAAAAAACTGCCCCGAACATTTCTGATGGCGGTACTGTCGTCGCTGCGAAAGGCGTTCCTCAGCATCGCGATCGCCAGCGCCGTGTTAAGCGTGCTGGCCCTGACAGGCTCCTTTTTTATGCTTCAGGTCTATGACCGGGTCATTCCCGGCCATAGTCTTCCAACGCTTGTCGGCATTGCGATCATCGCCGCGACCCTTTTCGTATTTCAGGGCATTCTTGAGCTGTTGCGTTCGATGCTGCTGGCACGCGTCGGCGTGGCGCTTGACGAGCGGATGAACGGTAAGGTCTTTGCTTCGCTGGTGCTTCAACCACAATTGATGCAGGCGCCAGGTGACGGAATGCAGTCGGTTCGCGATCTGGATAAGGTCCGGTCTTTCCTCTCCAGCACCGGTCCGATCGCACTGTTCGACCTGCCCTGGATACCGCTTTATCTCGGGCTGTGTTTTCTGTTCCACTTCTGGATCGGGCTGACTGCGACCTGCGGTGCCATCGTCCTCGTCGTTCTGGCGGTCCTTGCCGAGATCATGTCGCAGCGCCCGGCAGCCGAGGCCGCCAAACATTCGGCAGCGCGCCTTGCCTTTGCTGAAAGCGCGCGGCGAAACTGGGAGGCGGTTGTCGCAATGGGTTTCGTCGGCCGGATGACGGAGCGATGGACCGACATCAATGACGCCTATCTGGCAAATCAACTGGCAGCCGGCAACGTGACCGGGATGCTGACGACCACCTCGCGCATCCTGCGCTTGATGCTTCAGTCTGCCGTGCTCGCAGCCGGCGCTGTTCTCGTCATCCGGCAAGAAGCGACCGGGGGCATCATGATCGCAAGTTCGATCCTGGTCAGCCGGGCGCTTGCGCCGGTGGAGCTTGCCATCGGCCAATGGAGGGCGTTTGTCGCCGCCCGGCAAAGCTGGTCGCGGCTTGTTAGACTGTTGGAGATCATGCCCGCCGGACACCAGAGCATCAGTCTGCCGGCACCCAGGTCGAAATTGACCGTAGACAATCTGAGCCTCGCATCTCCGGGCAGCCGTGAGCTCATCCTTCGCAACATCTCGTTTGACATATCGGCCGGGACCGTACTCGGGGTCATTGGTCCCAGCGCCTCGGGAAAGTCGTCGCTCGCTCGTGCGGTCACCGGCCTCTGGCCGGCCGCGATCGGCTCGATACGTCTCGATCACGCCGCCCTCTCGCAATGGGACCTCTCCGACCTCGGGCGCTATGTCGGCTATCTTCCACAGGATGTCAGCCTTTTCGACGGTTCGATTGCCGACAACATCGCCCGCTTTGAAAAGCAGCCTTCATCGCAATCGGTTGTCGCCGCTGCGAAGTCTGCCGGCGTCTATGACATGATCGTAAAGCTCCCGCAGGGCTTCGATACCGTGATCGGGGAGGGTGGCTCCCGGCTTTCGGCGGGGCAGCGGCAGCGTATCGCACTTGCGCGAGCGCTCTACGGAGAGCCATTCCTGGTGGTGCTGGACGAACCCAATTCAAATCTGGACGCCGAAGGCGAGGCGGCATTGACCCAGGCCCTGCTCAATGTCGGTGCGCGGGGCGGCATTGCAATAGTCATCGCCCACCGACCGAGCGCTTTGATCGCGGCTGACATGGTGATGGTCATCGCCGGAGGGCGGTTGCAGGCGTTTGGACCTAAAGACGCGGTTCTCGGAAATCCGGCGAGGCAACCGATCAAACAGAGTGCGGTCCGGTTGATGGTCGCCGGCGAGGATGCCGGATCATGAGTGGATTAAAGCTGTCAACCAGCGAGCGTTCGATACCCAGACTTTCCGCTGTAATGCTTGGGACGATCGTCCTGCTTGTCGGCGTGATGGGGGGTCTTGCCGCGACGACGGAGATCTCCGGTGCGGTCATAGCCCCTGGAACGCTCGTGGTCGACAGCTATGTAAAGCCAATCCAGCATCTCAAAGGAGGAATTGTCGGCGACGTTGAAGTCAAGAACGGTGACCGTGTCGATGCTGGCCAGCTTCTGATCCATCTCGATGATACGCAAACGAGCGCCAATCTCGCGATCATACGAAAACGTCTGGACGAACTCTCAGCGAGAACTGCGCGGCTCGATGCGGAGCGCGATGGCGCGCCAGCGATCGCTTTTCCGGCAGAATTGCTTTCGCGGGCCGGCGAAGATGAAATCGCCCGGACGATCGCCGGCGAGAGACGCCTGTTCGACGATCGACTGGCATCCAGGCAAAGCCGCAAATCACAGCTAGGCGAGCGTATCCAGCAGCTGAGCCAAGAGGCGGACGGTCTGGTTGCGCAAGAGAATGGCAAGCGCATCGAGATCGATCTGATCGCCAAAGAGCTTGCCAGCCTCCAGCGTCTGTTTGAGAAGGGTATCGTCCCGGCGGCGAAGGTTTATGCGCTGCAGCGCGAGAGCGCCAGCCTGACTGGAGAGCTCGGCAATCTCGTCTCGAGCATTGCGCAGACCAAGGGTAAGATGACGGAGACCGAACTGCAGATCACGCAGGTCGACGACGACCACAGCGCCGAGGTGTCGGAGCAGCTGCGTCAGGCGCAGAGTGATACGGGGCTTTTTTTGGAGCGATTGATCGCCGCAGAGGACGATTTGAAGCGGATCGATATAAGAGCGCCGCAGGCCGGCATCATCGACCACCTGAGCGTGCATGCGGTGGGCGCCGTGATATCTCCCGGCGAAACTGTTATGCAGATCGTGCCGGATCAGGATGCGCTCGTTGCGGAGCTTAAACTTTCGCCACAGGATATCGACCAGGTGATCGTCGGGCAGCCGGTCACGTTGAGGTTGTCAGCGTTCAATCAGCGGGACACGCCTGAACTCAACGCAGACATCACCAAGATCTCAGCCGAGCTGACCACCGACCAGCATTCCGGCGCAAGCTACTATGTCCTTCGCGCCCACGTATCCAAGGCGGAGTGGAGCCGGCTTGGGAAGCTGACTGCCGTCCCCGGCATGCCGGTCGAGGGCTTCTTGCAGACCGGCGCAAGAACAGTCCTTGCCTACCTGACGAAGCCGATGGCGGACCAGATGGCCAGAGCCCTTCGTGAAGAATAGCATCTCTCTATCCCAAATCGATTTTGCAAACTTGTTGTAGTTGTAAAAGTTAGTCCGCAAGATCAATTGGATAGATAGTAATATTACTTTTGAGCTTGATTTTATATTTTTTAAACCGCAGGCTAAGACGTCATTTTAGCTTGGAGGAGGCCGAAATGGTTAAGCGAGTTCCGATAACAGCGGGGAATTTAACCGGCCATCAAATAGGCGCGGACGACATCTTGGTCGCGTCAGATTTGACCAGCATTCTTTACGGGGATGCCGGAGGAAGCCTGTTGGATCATGCCACGGGCGGCAATGATAATCTAACCATACATGGCTCGGGCAACTTTTATGGCGATGCCGTCAAAGATATTGCCGACCACGCAATCGGCGGCGATGATATTCTGTTCGCGCAGATAACTGGGCCAAGCGGTTCCACGACCAATTTGTATGGAGACGTGGGAGGAAGCATCTCTGACAGCGCGAAGGGCGGCAATGACGTTCTGAGCGCAGCTCCAAGTGCAACCAACATCACAGTCGCCATGTATGGTGACGCCGGAAAGAACATATCGGGCCATGCAGCGGGAGGCGATGATACCTTTAAGCTTTCCGCTTTTCAGAACACGTTTGCAATCTATGGAGACGCCGGCGGCGACCTGAAGGATCATGCCGTTGGTGGTAACGACACAGCCACGGACGGTAGCTCTGAAGGGTTCGTTACATTCTACGGAGATGCCGGCAGAAATATATCCGGTCACGCACATGGCGGTAATGACGTTCTCAATACAGGTCTTGAAGACAGCGTAACGTTTTACGGCGATGCCGGTGGCAATCTCGGCGATCATGCCATGGGTGGTAACGATACGATGAACGTCGCTTCCGTCGGGGC
Source organism: Rhizobium rhizogenes NBRC 13257 (assembly GCF_000696095.1). Classification (GTDB taxonomy): domain Bacteria; phylum Pseudomonadota; class Alphaproteobacteria; order Rhizobiales; family Rhizobiaceae; genus Rhizobium; species Rhizobium rhizogenes. Next base: position 137,092 of record NZ_BAYX01000003.1, read on the forward strand.
CGTTCTGGCCTATGGCGATGCGAAGAGCATGTCGGGTAGCGCCCACGGTGGTAACGACAGCCTTATCGTTCGGGCGCAACAAACCGCGAATGATATGATCGTGGGTGATGCGCAAACGATGTCGGGCAATGCTCATGGAGGCGACGACGTGCTGAATGTCGACGCCGTTCGCCACAGGGAAGGATCTATTACCCTGATCGGCGACGCCCAAACGATGTCCGGTCATTCTCGTGGCGGCAACGATACTCTGATCAGCGGCAACGGAAACGACGACATGTGGGGTGACGCGCAGGTAATGGTCGATCACGCCAAAGGCGGAAACGACACCTTCGTGTTTAAATTCAATAACGGCCAGGACAAAATCGGGGATTTTGGTCAGGGCGCTTGCAGCGCGGGATCGAATTGGGGAACCGACCATATCGACGTTTCCGCACTGGGAATCCAGGACTTCAGCCAGCTGACTATTTCAGCATTCGACCCAACCACGCATGACAGTCGGATTTCATTCGATACGGGTGATGTGGTTGTGCACAGTCAGCATTTGCTGACGGAACACGACTTCTTGTTCGCATAGGCGGCGGAAGCCGAGGTCCTTTTCGCGGATCCGCCGAGCGGCAGCTTCGATTTGATGAAGCTGCCATCGGATGGCGGGGATATCGGATCCCGCGGCGATATCGACAGGTTTTGCGTTTTGTTGGCGTTGGATGTTCGCGGTCCATGCAATTTTGGAAGCGCGGGCGGGTTCATTTGCCCTGGAGGTAGACATGTCTGCGATTGATCTTACCAAGTACAAGCTGACGTTTGACGACGAGTTCAACACTCGCAGCATTTCTCAGACGGGTAATGGCACGACGTGGGCCGATATCCGTCCACAATGGCGTTATGACGCCAATTCCGATATCGGTTTCGGTCACTCTTCATTTGTTGACCCTTCGTCGGGCTATGATCCTTTCAAAGTGAGCAACGGCGTGCTGACGATTACGGCCGTGCCCGACCGTACTGCATCGGGCATCCCCGGCAGCTGGGAATCCGGCCTGATCACCACGCAGGGGCATTTTTCGCAAACCTATGGCTACTTCGAGATGCGGGCTGACTTCTCGAACCTTGCCGGAGCATGGGAGGCTTTCTGGCTTCTGCCGGATCATGTGATAGCCGATCCGAACAAGGCCGGGCACTGGCAGGAACTTGATGTCGTCGAAAACTACGGGAGCTTTGAGAAGGGCGTATATAGCGGCATTCACACGACGGATGCGGCGCCGAACGTCAATTGGCAACAAAATTTGCAGGTCTATAGTGGGCTCGCTCAGCCAACCGGTTTTCACACATATGGATTGGATTGGAATGCGGATACCATAGGCTTTTACGTCGACGGTCAGCTTATGGGAACGAAGGCCACACCCAGTGACATGCATGGGCCAATGTATCTGCTGGCCAATCTGGCTACGCAGAACGATCCCCATAACAATGCGGATATTACCAAAGCGCCGATTTCGGAGCAGATCGATTATATCCGGGTGTATTCTCACCTTCCTGCCACCACTCCCCCTGCAACTGTCACGCCGCCCGCAGGCGGCACACCCACAGCCAGCGCCACTATCGGCGCTGGAGCCGACAAACTCGTCTTGTTGATCAGCGAGGATGCTTATCTTGGTGACGCCCAGTACAGGGTTACGGTCGATGGAAAGCAAATCGGCGGGGTTCAGACGGCCCACTCTCATCACGGTTCCGGTCAATCCGACCACTTATTGGTGCAGGGGGATTGGGACAAAGGCAGCCACGATGTCAGCGTGACCTTCCTGAATGACGCTTGGGCCGGGACAACCGCTACCGATAGAAATCTGTATTTGGATGGCGCTACCTACGATGGCGCAGATGTCGCAGGCGCGGAACATGCGCTGATGGGCGTCAGCGCATTTCACTTCCATGTCTTTGATATCTGAGGCTTGGAGCAATCATTGTTGTTCGCGTCTCGGTGGCCTGCTCCCTGAAAAATGATCCTTTGGGACGGATGGCTTAAGAGCCGATGAGGTGCGGGCGACGAGTTCGTCGGTGTCCTGGCCGCACAACTGTCTCGGGGAGCGTCGGTGGAGATGGCGGTGAGGAGCGCCCATCAAGCGGCCGCCATTCTTGTCTTGAGAGAGCGGGAGCGAATATTTGGCTTGAGCAGGTTTCGGCCGGGTCTAAACCTGCTAAAACCCTGTCACCCCACAATCGGCTGATTTGCCAGACCTTCGACATCCCTGATGACCCGCCTCCTTCCCGAAGTATTCCGCGACCCGACGATCCGGGTGAGCATGCTTGCCATCTTTGCCTTCGGCTTTGCCGGGGCTGCGACAACGCCCTATCAGTCCGTCGTGGGTATCCGCGAGCTCGGCCTGAGCAATGGGCTCTATTCGGTGCTGATTTTTTCGGCCGCCGCAGTGAACGTCATCGTCAGCATTCTGCTGGGAAACCTGGCGGACAGGCTCGGTCAATATCGCACGATGATGCTGACGGTCGCCATTTTCGGCATTCTCGGCTATGGGGCAGTCTATTTCATACCGGCACAGGCGACCTTCGTTGTCAGTGCGTTGTTGTTCCTGCCGGTCTACGGCTCCCTTAATTCGCTGCTTTTTGCCAATGTCAGGGTTGCGACCAAGGGAATGGAACGTAACGACGTCGCCACCGTCAATTCGGGTGTCCGGGCGATGATTTCGCTGTCCTGGGTTCTCGTGCCGGGTATTATCGGCGCGCTCCTTATAAATTCCGGAACCATGCTGCCTGCCTATCTTTTCGCAGGTCTGGCCTGTGCGGTCTGCTTCGGGCTGATCGCGGCTTTCCTTCCGCGCCAGAACGGCACCGACAAAGCCGCAACGCGCCATCTCTCCTATCTTGCAGCCCTCGGCGAGGTCGTCTCGCCGCCGGTCCTCGTGCGCGTGATCGCGGTGGCGCTGATCACCAGCACAGTTCATGTCAGCGACACTATTCTGCCCCTCATCGTCACCGGGGCTGCCCACGGGACCGTCGCCGATATCGGGGCACTCGTGGGGATCGTGGCGCTTCTCGAAGTCATATTCATCATCGTGTGGGGACGCGCCCAGCGGATCATGAGCCATGTCACCGCGCTGGCCATCGGCACGGTCATCTATGTCGTCTACCTGCTGCTGCTCGCGCAGGCATCGGCGCCCTGGCACGTCTACGCGCTGACACTTGTCAGCGGCATCGGGGCGGCTGCCCTCATCAGCATTCCCATCACATACCTGCAGGATCTGATTGCCGAGCGCCCTGGGCTCGGCAGCGCCCTGATATCCGTCAATATTTTCCTGAGCGCAGGTATGAGCGCCCTGCTCTTTGCGATCGGAACGGGGATGAGCAGCTATTCCGGTACGGCGGTCATCAGCGCGGCTGCCGGATTGGTCGGGCTTGCCCTGCTGCTCTTCTTTGATGGCAGCAGACGGCGCAGATAGTCGCCGGTGAACGCGGAATTATCCGACTTTGAATCGGCAGCGAACACAGACCCACAGCGGCACCACCAATCGACCAGATCAAATCTCCCTGTTCACGGTCTCCGACGCGCGGGAGTGGTGTCCCGGCCGCTGACGATGTCCAGAATCTCGGATGCGACATTGCGCAGATGAGTTACCATCGCCGCCCGTGCGCGCCGGCCGTCGCCTTTGGCGAAGGCGTCCAGGATGGCGACGTGTTCGGCGGCATCCGCCGCCACGCGACCCGACGGGCTGGTCAGTTCGAACAGGCGGGTGATGACGCGCAGCTGTTGGATCATCCGCACCAGTACGCCGTTGCCGAGTGCTTCCGGGAACAGCATGTGAAGACGGTCGTCGGTGTCCCAATGCTCGGCGGCTTGTGCTTCCAGCGCGCCGAGTCTCAGAATATCGCTGCGCAGCGCCTCGATCGTTTCCGGTTTGATGCGGCCGATCGCGAGCTCGACGGCTTCGCCTTCGAGCAGCTCGCGAACCTTGAGCGCCTGGAAGAACTCCACCGGCTGCACCCGGCGCACCGCGTAGGAGCGCGAGCCCTGCTTGATGAGCAGTCCCTCCGCCGCAAGCCGCAGGATGGCCTCCCGCATCGGGGTGCGGGAAACGTCGAGCTGCTGGGCGAGTCGTCCTTCCACCACGAGGCTGCCGCCCGGCAGCTTGCGGGTCAGGATGAGGCGGCTGAGTTCGTCATAGGCGCGCTCGCTGAGGCTTGCTTCGCCGTTGATGGCGGATAAAAGGCTATCGTCGTTCATGCATCGGAGCCTAGCAGTCCGGCATTGGCAAGGGCATGCCGCAGCCGGAGGATTTCGGAGGATGGCAGATCGGTGATGGGAGCGCGCGGACTGCCGTTGCGCCAATGTCCAAGCAGGACCATGCAGGCCTTGAGGCGCGCCGTGGCCCAGCCGACAGGATGCGTGCCGTAGATGGCGTTTGCCAGCGGCTGAATGCGTTCGCTCAAGGCGCGTGCCCGTTCCAAATCCCCCCCTTGCACTGCGCGATCCAGCGCCACGATCTCTCCCGGCATGATCACCGCTAGACTCACGAGACTACCTTCACTGCCGATCGCAAAACAAGAGAGGAGATGCTCGTCCCCGGATGCCATGATCTCAACGTGGGGCGCTGTGTTCTTAACGAGGCGGCGATTGCGGTCATAGGCGTTGCTCTCCCAGCTTCCCTCCTTGATCCCCACGACTGTCGGCAACTGGACCAGCCTGGAGAGCACGTCCGGCCGGTAGGCAAGCGCGGAAGCGACGCCAGCCTGATAGAGCATCATCGGTGTATCGACGGCCTCGGCGATGGTGCGATGGTGCGTCACGGCCATCTCGGCGTCCTGCGACAGCGCCCAGGAGAATGGCGGGAAGACGAGAATGGAATCAGCGCCGGCATTGGCCGCGTCTTCGGCATGGCAGACGGCTTCTGCTGTTGCCTCGCACAGGATCCCGCAGACGACGATATGGGTGTTGCCGATCGCTTTGACGGCGATTTCCGTCACCCGGTGGCGCTCTTCGCGGGAGAGCAGGATGTTCTCGCCCGCATGGCCGTTGCAAAGAACACCGACGATGCCCGGTTCGGCCGTCACGGAGCGGAAGTGATCGGCAAGCGCATCCTCGTCGATCGTGCCGTCGTCGCGAAATGGGGTGAGTGTAGCCACGTAGATGCCGCGGAAGGGGTGGTTTATGGCGGGTATCAAGCTGTTTCCTCCGGGTTCTTGATCAGTCGGGCGGGGTCGAAGAGCGGCATTTCGGGTTCGCGCCCGAGAATCCGCTCGGCGAGGAGCCGTCCCATGTAAGGGGCACTGGTATAGCCGGAGTGGGCGCAGCCGATCACATAGGCTTCGTCCAGTCCGGGCAGCGGCCCGATGATTGGCATGGCATCGGCGGTCTCGGATTCGAGGCCGAGCCAGATACGCAAGATGCGGGCGTCGCCAAGGGCCGGTATGGCATGACGGGCGAGCTGGACGTTGCCGATGAGGTTGTCCGGGATCGTCTCGACGCCGCCGCGGATCGGATCGCCGATGCCCTGCCAGCCGCCGCCGATCAGCACGCTGCCGTTTTCGAACTGCTTGAGCGACAGGAGGCCGTTGGCGATCCCGACCACGGTCTGCATCACCGGCCGCATACGCTCGGTGACCACGAGCTGGTTGATCAGGCATTTGATCGGAACGCGGAACCCGAGCCAGGCGAGCATCGTCTCGAGCCAGACACCGCCGGCGAGAACCAGCCGCTTTGCCGTCGTTCTTGCGCCGTCCTCATGCAGAATGGTGTAATGGCCGCCATCTGGTTCTATCCCGCTGACGGATGCGTTTTCGAGAAGGGTGACGTTCGCCGAGACCAGTGCCTTTCGATAGGCACGGCCCGTTATATAGGCGGTAACGTGCCCGTCGAGCTCGCAATAGGCGGCGGCGATGAGCGAAGGATTGAGACCCGGTTCTATCCGGAGAGCCTCGGCGGGCGTGATCAGCCGGATCGGCGCCCCCATCGCCGCGCGCGCCTGCGCCCTCTTTTCCAGCATCTCCCGTTCCGCCGCCGTGAAGGCAAGGGACAGTCCCGGAGCCGAGCGGGCACCGACATCCATGCCGAGCCAGTTCGGCGCGTCGAGCCAGAGTTCGCGTCCCTTCATGGCGTAAGGGATCAGGGCGGCGCGCGTCATGTGGAGCGTCAGCGTACCGGCATTGACGCCGGAGGCCTCACGGCAGATTTCGCCGCGGTCGATCAAGGCGACGCGCATGCCGGAGCGTGCGAGGTGAAGGGCCGCCGTTGCCCCCATCGCGCCTGCGCCGACCACGGCGATATCGAATGTTTGCGAAGGATTTTTTGACATCATAGCGGCGCGGGCGGTGGGAGCTTCAGCTCGGAATAATCGACCGGCTCGAGAAGCTGGGCGAGCGGAAGCGGACGAAACGGCGTCCGGCCGGTGAACATGCCTGATCTTGGATGTTGTCCTGTCGCCTGGGCGAGAAGGGCGCTCGCGATATCGCCGCAGATACGGCCCTGGCAGGGCCCCATGCCACAGCGCGTCCAGGCCTTGAGCTGGTTTGCACTGCGTGCGCCGTCCGCAAAGGCCAAGTCGATATCCCGCCGCGTCACGTCCTCGCATCGGCAGACGACAGCATCTTCGGCGATGCTTTTGATCTGCCCCGGCCTCAGAGCCATCAGCCCGGCCATGGCGCCGCCGAATCCGAGTGCCCATTTGGCGCTTCGGCGAAGGGGGGCGGATTTCTCCTCATAGGCTTCGCCTGAGAGGGCGCCGAGGTCGCGGGCGGCAACAAGGCCGGCAAGACGGCCATTCAGTGCCGCCGCCGCCGCTCCGGCGATCCCGGTGCCGTCACCGACCGTATAGAGACCAGCGATGCTGGTGCGAAAGTCGGCGTCGATCCGTGGAGCCCAGCCACCGCGAGCCTCGTCGAACGCATGGTCCGCCCGTAGCAGCCTTGTAATGTCCGTGGACGCGACAAGACCGTTGCCGACTGCGACGGCATCAACGATGAAAGTCCGCTCATTGCCCGCGATCGAACAACCACTCCGGTCGACGGGGCCGATCGTCACCTCGATCTCGTTTTCATCTTGCTTTACGGCGCGGCGGATGGCGTGGCGATAGAAAAAGGGAACGCCCGCGCCATGAAGGCGGGTCAGCCATCCGGCACCGCGAGCAGCAAGGTCGGGGCGGGTCAGGAATGCGGGGCTCTTTGCCAGCCACTCGCCACGGGAAGCGAGATCGACGACACCCGCCACCGTACCACCCGCCTTCAAAATTCCGGCGGCGACTGCCAGGAGAAGCGGGCCTTGCCCGGCGACCAGGGTGCGACGGCCCGGCAAGATGCGCTGCGACTTGAGAAGTATCGTCGCTCCGGCGAGGCCGATAATGCCGGGAAGCGTCCAGCCGGGAAACGGCACGACCCGCTCCTGCGCGCCGGTCGCGACAATGATCTTGCGGGCATTCCACGACACCGGTCCATCCTTCGCGAGAGCGTCGACCCGCAAGTCCGGCGAGACTGACCAAACAACATGACCGAAGCGGACGTCGACCGTGCTTTCGGCGAGCCGGTGGCGCAACGCATCTCCAGCGCGGCTTTCCGGGGTGGCCGGCAGGCCGGCGAAGGTGCTGGGCGGTGCGCGGTAGACCTGCCCACCTGCTGCGGGGGCTTCGTCGACCAGCACCACGCGCAGGCCGCAAGCGGCCGCGGACAGGGCAGCTTCAGTGCCGGCCGGACCGGCGCCGATGACGAAGACATCGCAGGTGTCGCTCATGCGATCGTTCCTTTTCGCACAATGAGGCCATCCGCACATTCCGTGCGACAAGCCGGCATGCGAACGCCGTTCACCTCCACAGTGCATTCCTGACAGAGACCCATCCAGCAGAACGCACCTCGCGGCGCATGCTCGTTTGGGCTTTCCCGCAGGGTTCGATAGCCGGCGGCCAGAAGTGCGGCAGCCACCGATTCTCCCGCGTAGGCGTCGACGGGATTGCCATCGAAGGTGAAGTGCACAGGCGTCCCCCGCCTCACATCTGGCTCTCGCAGACTGGGTCGTCTCAATTCGAAAGGTTGACTTTCGCCTGTCACGGTGTTTCTTTCGTCTATGAACGGTATACGATAGATACACCGTCGAGAACGCTAGTGCAACGGTTCGGATGCTGAAATATCTCCGGTCTGGCCACGGCAAAGCAAAAAAAGGGGATCGATATGAATAGTTTAAAGACGGTTTGCATGCTTGCGGGCGCGGCCTGCCTCGCGCTCACGGCGGTTGCCGCCGATGCACATAGCCTGGATGAAATCCTTTCGGCCAAGAAGATCGTGGTCGGCATAAATCCGAACCTGCCGCCGCTTGGCCGCTTCAACGACAAGAACGAAATCGAGGGTTTCGACGTCGATGTCGCCAAGAAACTCGGCGAGATGCTCGGGGTGGAGGTTTCGCTCGTACAGGTCTCGTCAGCCGATCGTGTGCCGTTTCTGGCGACCGGCAAGGCCGATATCGTACTCGGCGCGCTGACCCGCACGGCCGACCGGGCAAAGGTGATCGATTTCTCCCTGCCGATCCAGACGGAGGCGATCAGCGCACTGGTTGCGAAGGACAAGCCTTACCAGACCATGGATGATCTGAACTCCGCCGACGTTCATCTCGTCGAAGTCCGCGGCACGACACCCGTCGACTTCGTGAAGGACCGCTTGCCGAAGGCGCAGGTGACACTGTTCGACAACTATCCCGACGCCGTACGCGCTTTCGAACAGGGCCGGGGCGATGCCATCGTCGACGTTGTCGACTATCTCGGCGCCTATACGAAGAACTATAGCGCCGAGACGCGGGTGATCACGGACAAGTCGGCCTCGATCGACTATGATTGCATCGGCCTTGCGCAGGGCAATACGGCGTTGAAGTCGTGGGTCAATGTCGCCCTTTACCAGCTGCAGACAAACGGCTTCATGAAGCAGACCTACAAGCAGTGGTTCGGGATCGACATGGTCTATCCGGTCCCTGTCACGCCTTATTTCTGACCGGACGACACGGCTGATACGGAACGGGATCGGGTCATGCACTACGCTCTACATTACAGCCAGATCACATCCTATCTGCCTTACCTGATAGGGGGCGCTCTGCTCAGCCTGGAGCTGAGCGTCCTTGCCTTTGCGGGTGGCATGGTGATCGGCTTCGCACTTGCCATCGCCCGCAACGAGGGTGGTCCGATCCTGTCGCGCCTGGTGCGGGCCTATGTCGTCTTCTTTACCAACACGCCGCAGCTGGTGCAGATCTACGTGATCTTCTTCGGCTTGCCGGATCTCGGCGTCGTGTTTTCGCCCTTCGCGGCTGTGCTGATCGGCATGACGCTGAATGCGGGGGCCTATCTGACAGAAATCCTCCGAGCCGGGCTTGCCTCGGTTCATCAAGAGGAACTCGACGCGGCCGAGACCCTCGGCATGAGCCGGCTTCAGAGCCTGCGCTATGTGATCGTGCCGCATGTCTTCCGCGTTGCGATGCCTCCGCTCAGCAACCAATATATCCTGATGACGCTCGGCACATCGATGGCGGCTGTGTTCGGCGTCGAGGAGCTGACGGGCCGCGCGTTCAATGTGAACTCGACGACGTTCCGCTCCATCGAGATCTTCACGACGATCGCCGGGCTTTATGTCGTCATCACCTTCATGGCGACGATCCTGCTTGCGGTGGTCGGCCGCTACGTTTTCCGCGCAAGGGTCAGGGTGCTTTGATGTTGAAGGATATTCTCGCTCAGCTCCCCCAGGTCTTCACCAGCTACAACATCGCCATGCTTGCGGAAGCGGCATTGACGACGCTTTTCCTCTCGGCTGTCGGCTGCCTCGTCGGGGTCGTATTCGGAACAATCCTGTCCCTTGCCCGCCTGTCGCGTACTCGGCTTCTCCTGCCCGTCAAGATCGTCGCCTTCGTCTATGTCGAAGTGTTTCGGCGTGTGCCCTTTCTGGTGACCTTGCTGGTGTTCTTCTTTGGCGCGCAGGTGCTCGGCTTCGACATCTCGCCGCTGGTGGTTACCCTGATCAGCACCTCGGTCATCTCCACGGCCTTCGTGGCGGAGATCATCCGCGCGGGACTTGCCGCCGTGCGCCCGAGCCAGCTCGAGGCTGCCGAGGTCATGAATTTTTCGCCCTGGCAGACCCTTTGTCTCGTTCGCTGGCCGCAAGCCTGGCCGCTGATCCTGCCGCCGGTATTCGGCTATTTCGTCCTATTCATCAAGGACACGGCGCTTGCCTCGCAGATCGGCGTCCTCGAACTCACCCAGGCGGGAAAGATCCTCAATACCAAGGGCTTTTCGGCCCTGCTCGTCTTCGCGACGATCCTCATTCTCTATTTTCTGATTTCCTACCCCCTGGCCCGGCTGGGGGCCTATCTGGAGAGCAATCTTGGCGCATCTCGACATTCGCGGTCTCACGGCCAGCTACGCTAATCACACCGTTCTCGACGGCATCGACCTGACGGTGGAGCGCGGTGAGATCGTGAGCCTGATCGGCCCGTCGGGGTCCGGCAAGAGCACGTTGCTGCGGGTGATCACGGGTCTCCTTAAGCCGGAGCGCGGCGAGATCATCCTCGACGACGAAAGGATCGACTATGCCGATCGCCGTTCGCTGAAGGCGGCGCGGGAAAAGCTGGCGATCGTGTTTCAGCAATACAATCTCTTCGGCAATATGACCGTGCTCGGCAATGTCATGGTCGCTCCGGCGAAGATCCGAAAGCGCAACAGGAGCGAGGTGGAGGCCGACGCCCGGCGCCTGCTCGGGAAGGTGGGGCTTGGCGACAAGCTCGCCGCCTATCCGGACGAGCTTTCGGGCGGCCAGCAGCAGCGTGTCGCTCTTGCGCGGGCGCTGTGTCTGAAGCCGGAAATCCTGCTGCTTGACGAGGTCACCTCCGCGCTCGATCCGGAGCGGGTAAGCGAGGTGCTCGACACCATCAAGCTCTTGGCCTCCGAGAACATCACCCTCCTGATTGTCTCCCACGAAATGAATTTCGTGCGCGAGGTTTCCGATCGGGTCGTCTTCATGGCGAATGGAAAAATCCAGGAGATCGGGTCGCCGGAGCAGATATTCGACGCCCCTCAAGTGCAGCGCACCCGCGAGTTTACGAGCAGGATCGCTCGGGTGTCTCAGGCAGATTCTATTGCCACTTGATCGGGGTGGTTTTGCATATGAGGAAGCTTCAAGCTTGATTGCCACCCGTGAGCTGAAGCCCATTCTTCCTGTCACCTGATCAGGTACCTCGCATCGGTCCTTGATCCAAGGCCGATAAGTTTACGGCGTCTTTCTATCCGATGCGCCCGGATATTCTGTCTCGATAATGGAACGCATCCGGCTAAAGCTCCTCGAGGCTATCGTTCAAAGCTTCGATATTTCGCAGACGCCTGCGACCTGACACCTCCGCCTTTTCGACGCATCGCGTTATGAGCAGGTGGCAAAGCGCCATGACGGAGGCATGATTGAAGAGTGGTCCAGGTGCCAGTGTCTGGCAAAGGAAATGCCATTCGGCGCTTGTCAGAACGGGCGCACCTTCGTCGGTGATGTAGAGGAACCTGGCTTTTGACCGCAGGATTTGCTCGATCAGCAGATCCATCCGCGCTATCCGCCGCCGCAGACCGAACAGCACGACGACATCCTGTTCCTGCACGCTGACCAGATGTTCGCCGAGGGTCTGTCCCGGACCGGGGATCGCCACGATATTCTCGATGACCTGCGTGAGTTGCCACTGGAGATAGGAGGCGAAAGGATGATTGCTGCGGAAACCAACCACCCATACCTTGCGGGCGTTTAGCATTGCGTCTGCAACAGCATCGATTTGTGTATCGTTGATTGCGAGAAAGGTCGCGTCGATGTTGGCGATCGCTTGTGCGATATGTGCTTTGATCGATTGGGTCGTGGAGGCATCTGTCGAGGTTGACAGAAACAGCCGCGATCCGGTCTGCTTCTCGGCGCGGGCGTGCCTGCGGGCCTCTTCGTAGTTTGCGTAACCCAGCCGCTGGACGAAACGCGAAACGGTCGCCTTCGAAACATGGGCAAGTGCTGCCAGTTCCTGCGCGGAATAGCTCGCAAGCTCGCCGGGAAAATCGCAGACAAAATCTCCAAGCCGCCGCTCGGCGGGGTGGAGCTCCGGAAGAGCCTGCCTGACCCTGAACAGAAACGACGTCTCTTTGGGCACTCCCGTCTCCACCAGATTGCTCGCCGTTGGATTTTCCGTCGCGGATACCCGATTTGCAATCGAAAAGGGCGCAGGCAACCGACGTCTGTGTGCCTTCGTCATGAGGAAGGGTTGCTGGCGGGAGACGTGGCTTTGATTTGGAGCAGTAGCGACGCCACGGCCGCCGTGATCGGTGCAATCACCGGCCTGGAAAACCGGCGCCCCAGCTCAACGGCCGCTTGTCCCAACGGCCCACCGCCGATGATGACAGCCTCGGCTCCGTCGAGCTCGAATGCCTGTTCGACCGCAAAGGCAAGTTCGGCCTGCAGCCGCTCCGGATCGGCTGCGAGCTTTTGCGGATCGCCGTTGGTCAGGCGCGTCCCTGTGAAAAGCTGACCAAGCCCAAGGCCATCCGCCTTGCGGGCAAAGCCGTTGACAAGGTTGGGCGTAACCGTCGCGATGCCAAAACGACGTCCATGCGCGGATGCCTCAAGCATGCTGGCCTCGCAGATGCCGACCACCGGAACCTTGGTGAGGTCCCGTAGCTGCTGGATGCCGGGATCGCCGAAGGCGCTGACGATGATGCCGTCGCAAAACCGGGCCGCCACGAGCCCCATCTTGACTACTCCGGCGGCGGCCGCCGCCAGTTGATTGTCGTCGAGGATCATTGGAACGCCGCTTGTCGCGGTCACACCCTCGATGGTGACATCGGCCGGAAGAACGCTGCGGGCGATGTCGGTCATCATTGCCGTCGTCGCCGCAGACGTATTCGGGTTGATGAGGACGATGTGCTTCGTTGTGTCTTGAGCATGCTGAACGAGCACGGCGGTCTCCCTGGTTCGCTGTTGTTTTTTCAGTGACGGGTAGCTCGAAGCTCACGCGTATTGAAGGCAGGCCACCTGTCCGGTTCCGCCTTGGCCGACGAGATCGGGCACGCGGGACCGGCACGCATCCGACACCTGTGAGCAGCGAGGCGCAAAGGCGCAGCCAGGTGGCATGTTCGCCAGATCAGGTGGTGAGCCCGGAATTGTCACCAATCTGTCCCGGCCATGGGCCAGCTCGACGCGGGCTCCCAGCAAGCCCCGGGTATAGGGATGCTTCGGTTGGTTGATGATATCGGAGACTGTGCCTTCCTCGACGATCCGCCCGGCATACATCACCGCAATCCTGTCGGCGACTTCCGCGGCGACGCCGATGTCATGTGTAACGAAGATCACCGACAAGCCATATTCCGCCTGAAGCTCCCGGATCAGGAGGAGAATCTGAATTTGCACCGTCGCGTCGAGAGCCGTCGTCGGCTCGTCGGCAAGGAGCACTTTCGGATTGCAGGAAAGCGCCATCGCGATCATCGAACGCTGCAGCATTCCGCCGGACATCTCGTGCGGATAATTCTTGAGGCGCCGTTCGGGCGACGGGATGCGAACTTTCTGAAACAAGGCGAGTGCCCGCGCCGAGGCTTCTTGACGCGACACATTTTCATGCCGCCGGATCGTCTCTTCGATCTGCTGGCCGAGCGTATAGACGGGGTCGAGGGCAAGCCGCGGTTCCTGAAAGACCATCGAGACGATCGGCCCGCGCAGATCGCCCAGCTCCTTGTTCGAAAGAGCTGTCACATTGCGACCGGCGACCGTCATCGAACCTTCGATGATCGTTCCAGGCGGATGCAGCCGCAGCAGGGAACGCATCGTCACGCTCTTGCCGGAGCCGGACTCGCCGAGCAGGGCAACGACTTCGCCCGGCCGCACGGAAAGGCTGACACCGTTCACCGCCTTGACGGGCTTGCGTCCGCGATTGAAGGTCACCGAGAGGTTTCTGATATCGATCATTGGCTGGGCATCAGTCATTTTGGGTCTCCATCATGACGGGCGCACGGCTGTGACCGGATGCGGGCATCGACATAAGACAGGCTGCGGCATGATCCCCGGACACCATGGCAAGCGGCGGCATCTCCCGGCTGCAAATTTCCTCGGCAAAGATACAGCGCGTATGGAATCGACAGCCGGGAGGCGGATCGATCGGATTTGGCGGATCACCTGCAAGCGGAGGTTCCGATGTGCGATCGGAGGGGTTGATCTTCGGCATGGAGGCAAGCAAGGCCGAGGAATAGGGATGCCTCGTACGGTCGAAAATCGCGTCGCGGCTACCGATCTCGGCTACCTTGCCGAGATACATGACCATGACACGGTCGCACATGAAGCGGACGACGTTGAGGTCGTGCGAGATGAAGAGGTAGGTCAGGCCAAAATCCCGCTTGAGATCGAGCAGCAGGTTCAGCACCTGCGCCTCCACCGACTTGTCGAGTGCGGACACGGCCTCGTCGAGAATGACGAGACGCGGTTCCAATGCCAGGGCACGGGCAATGTTGACGCGCTGCCGCTGACCGCCGGAAAGCTCGTGTGGATAGCGACCGGCAAAGCGTTTCGGCTCCAGGCCCACCCTATGCAGCAGGTCGTGTGCCCGGGCCATGGCCTTTTCCGCGGTGACGCCATGAACGCGCGGGCCGAACGAGATCGACTCCTCCATCGTCAGGCGCGGGTTCAGCGAGGCATAGCTATCCTGGAAGACCATCTGCACTTGCCGGCGGTAATCGCTCAACGACAACGTGCCGCCGACCGTTTCGCCATCGAACAGCACTTCGCCTTGATCCCGCTTGATCAGTTGCATCAGCAACCGCGCCGTTGTGGACTTGCCGCAGCCGCTCTCGCCGACCACGCCAAGTGTCTCGCCCTTCAGAATGTCGAAGTCTATTCCGTCGACGGCGCGGACCACCTTCTTCGGCTGGAACAACCCGCCGCCTTTGACGGGAAAGTGTTTCAGGAGAGATCTGACCGAGACCAGCGGCTGTGCCGGGCCGCCGCGGTCGCGTGGATCTTGCGCGGACAGGGGGAGGGCTTCGATCATGATTTCACATCCATTGCCGCGCGCAGTCCGTCCGAGAAAAGATTGAAGCAGATCGAGGTGATGAAGATCATCACGCCCGGCAGAGCCGCCACATAGGGGTTGACGTAGATTGCCGTGCGTAACGTATTCAACATCAGGCCCCACTCGGCATCCGGCGGCCGGACGCCCAGCCCGAGGAAGGAAAGGCCGGAAGCCAGGATCATCGACACCGAGATGAGGCTGGTCGCAAAGACGAAGATCGGGCCAAGAACGTTGCCCAGAATATGGACGCTTATGATCGTGCGGGCCTTTGCGCCTGAGGCGCGGGCGGCATCCACATAATCGAGGTTTCGCACCTGCGTGGTCACGCTTTCGGCGACGCGAGCGATCTGGGGAATGAACACCACCGTCAGAGACACTAGCGCATTGGTCAGGCCGGAGCCGAGCGCGCCGGAGAGCGCGACGGCAAGCAGCACGGACGGAAATGCGTAGAAGACGTCGACCGTTCGCATGATCAGCGTATTGACGATGCCGCCCGCGTAGCCGGCGATGATGCCGATCGCAGAGCCGATCACGAAGGCGATCGGCACAGGGATGACGCCCATCAATAGCGATAGTCTTGCGCCGTAGATCAGCCGGGAAAGCATGTCGCGGCCAAGTTCATCGGTCCCGAGTATGTACCCTGGAGTGCCGATCGGCTTCAGGCGGCGGATCACGCTCGTCTTTGTCGGACCGTACGGCGCGAGATAGGGAGCGAGGATCGCCGCCGCAATGAGCACGATGATGACCAGAAGCGCCACGAGGGCAACCGGATCCCGACAGAGACGGCGTACAACGCCGTGCCAGAAACCGGGGGAGCGGATGGTGCGCGGAGCATCCGCGACGACGTCTGCTGTAACGGCCACCATGGACTCAACTCCTCTGGATACGCGGATCGATCGCACTCTGAAGCACGTCGACGACAAGGTTGACGAGAACGAAGAACATGGCGAGCACAAGGATGGTGCCCTGGAGCACGGGCAGGTCTCTGCTGAAGATCGCGCCGTTCAGGAGGAAGCCCGTTCCCGGCCAGGAAAAGACCGTCTCGATCAGGATGGAGCCGCCGAGCAGATAGCCAAGCTGCAGGCCCATGACCGATATCGCCGTCGGTGCGGCATTGCGAACGACGTGGCGCAGGATTTGCCGCGTCGTCAGGCCCTTGGCGGCGAGAGCCTGTGTGAAATCCTGCGCGAGAATATCCGCAACCAGCGACCGGATCGTCCGGGCGATGATTCCCATCGGGATGACGGACATCGTGATGGCGGGAAGGATGAGATAGCGCAGATACTCCCAGTTGACCGCCCTTCCATCCGATCCGCCGGGGCCACCGCCCATCGCGGGAAGCCAACCGAGCCTTACCGAAAAGACGATGACAAGCACCATGCCGAGCCAGTAATGCGGCACGCTGACGCCGAGCATCGAGACCGCCGAAGCGATGCGGTCGATCCATTTACCGCGGAAGACACCTGCCAGAAAGCCGAGGCCCGCGCCGAGCGTGAAGCCGATCAGCGTTGCAGCGACAGCAAGGATGATCGAATTGAGCGAAGCCGAGGCGATTTCTCCGAGGACCGGCCGCCCGCTGGCGATGGAAACACCGAGATCGCCATACAGCGCCCGCCAGCTCCACAGGGCGTACTGAACCGGCAGCGGCCGGTCGAGGCCGTAGAAGCTTCGCATCTGGGCCTGGAGTTCGGCCGAGGCATCGGAGGGCAGAATGGCCGCAAGCGGGTCGCCCGGCGCGATGTGGATCAGCATAAAGCACACCATGCTGACGCCGGTCGCCACCGGTATGACATGCAGAAGCCGTTTCAAACCATAAGCCAGCATGAGATCCTCGCTTGGGAAGAGTAAGTCCGCGCTTCAATGGGGTGCACCGGCGAACCGACGCACCCGTTTCGGGGATCAGGGATCCAGCGTGATCTGCGAGAAGTCCTGGAACCAGTTCTGTGCCTGCACGAAGCCCTTGACCTTTGCGCTCATCGCGCGTGGGTTGACGTCGTGCGTGACCATCAGGAACAGCGCTTCATTGACGTATTTCTCATGCACCTGCTGGAGAACCTTGTCCTGTTCGGCGGGGTCGAAGGTGTTGCGCACCTTGTCGATGAGCGCATCCATTTCCGGATCGCAATAATAGCCCCAGTTCGTACCCGCCGGCGGCGCGAGGTTGCACTGCAGATGTCGGATGAGGCCGGTAAAGGGGTCCTGAATGAAATAGGAGTAGTTGATGGCCGTTGCGCCCTTGGCGCTCGGATCCTTCGCTCCCGCGCGCCAGATATTGATGACCGTGTTCCAGTCGGCCACCTCATATTCGATATCGATGCCGATCTCGGCAAGCGTCTGCTGGATATACTCGTTCATCGCCAGCGGCAGCATCTGGCCGGAGCCGGACGAGGAAATGATGACCTTGGTCTTGATCCGCTTGTCGGGACCGTATCCGGCTTCCGCCATCAGCTTTTTCGCTTCCTCGACATTGTAGCTGAGCTTGAAGGTCGGATTGCCGAACCACTGGTGGCCGGGCGGCATGAATCCCTGGGCCGGGATCGAGAGGCCACCGAGAAGCTCATTCAGGCCGTCGCGATCGACGGCGAGGTTCGCGGCCTTGCGGACGCGAATATCGTTCCAGGGCGAACCTTCGACGCGGGAGAAATGCCATGTCCAGTTATGCGGATAGGAGTTTGTGACGATCGTGAAACCGGCCTCCTTGAGAGACGCGACGGAGTCCGGCGCCGGCGCCTCGATCCAGTCGACTTGGCCGGATCGCAGAGCGGCGACGCGGGTGTTCGGTTCGGGCAGCGGAATAAGGATCAGCTTGTCGAGTTTCGGCACGCGCGCCGGATCCCAGTAGTTTTTGTTCGGCGTCAGCTCAGCGCGCTCGCGCGGTGTGAAGCCGCTTTCCAGCTTCCACGGCCCGGTCCCGGACGGCTTCTGCGCAACGACATCCCAGTTCTTGCCCTGCGCTTCCCAGTTTGCCGGGGAGGACATCAGGATCCAGCTCAATTGATAAGGCAGCGTCGCATCAGGTGTCTTGGTGGTGATCTCCACCGTCAGCGGGTCGGTTACCTTGTAGCTGGCCACGGCCGGAATGCGTGACTTGCCCTGGGCCGCCTGGCGTTTGTCGAATTGGGGCGCATCCGCCTTCAAAAGCTTGTCGAGGTTCCAGACGACAGCATCGGCTGTGAAAGCGCTGCCGTCATGAAACTTGACGCCGTCACGAAGCTTGAAAACCCACTTCGTCTTATCGTTGGCATCGACTGCCCAGGAAACGGCGAGCCCCGGAACGAGGGCGGACGGCTTTACGGCACTTGTGAGATCCCATTCGACGAGCGAGTCATAGACCGTGTAGCCCATGAAGCGCTGACCTTCGCCGCCCTGATCCGTCTGTCCGGTGGTCAGCGGAATATCGGAAGCCGTCATGCCGATCCGCAGCGTTCCAGCGGCAAGGGCCGTGGCTGCGCCTGCGGCGGCCAGTACGATGGCGGTCGCTCCGACCATGATGGATTTGCGGAATTTGCGAAGAATGGATCTTCTCTGTGATAGAAGACCTAGTGCCTGGTTCATGCCGTTCCCTCATCTGTTTCTTGTTGCCACCGGGCAGGACCCAGTCGGGGATGAGAAGCAGTTTTCATGCCTATTTGAGTGAAACCGGAGTTCCACTTTAAAAAACAATATTTTGATTGAATTTTTTGATTTCCGGGCTTGTGACCGCCGAATTTATTGTTGCTTAAAAGGCGTGCGGCACTTAATGCAAATGCATAATCCCGCGCCGCGAGACCGGACCCATGACCGATAGAAATTACTATTCGAAACTCGGCGGATTGCCGCCGCAGACAGAACTGCTTTCAAGCAAGGCCGTTTTTACGACGGCCTATGCGGTTATTCCGCGAAGCGTTATGACCGACATCGTCACGAGCGTGCTTCCGCATTGGTCGGGAACGAGGGCATGGATTCTATCCCGGCCGCTCTCCGGGTTCTCGGAAACCTTCTCGCAATATGTGATGGAAGTCCTGCCGGGCGGCGGAAGCGACCGACCGGAACCCGACAATCGCGCGGAAGCAGCGATCTTCGTAGTCGAGGGCGAGATGGCGATCGAATTTGCCGGAAGCGAACATGCGCTAAGAGCAGGATCCTTTGCCTTTATACCGGCTGGAGCCGCGTGGAAGCTGAGCAACCCGGGGACTGCGCCGGTCCGGTTCCACTGGGTCCGGAAGGTGTTCCAGACAGTCGAGGGATTGGAAGCTCCACCCGCTATTTTCACGCATGAGGACCAGCACGCCATTTCGTCGATGCCGGACACGAATGGCTCTTGGGGAACCACCCGTTTCATCGATCCGTCCGACGTCCGTTACGACATGCATCTCAACATCGTCACATTTGAACCTGGCGGGACGATCCCCTTCATGGAGACGCATGTCATGGAGCACGGCCTATACGTGCTCGAAGGCAAGGCGGTCTATCGGCTGAACAAGGATTGGGTGGAAGTGGAAGCGGGTGACTTCATGTGGTTGCGCGCCTTCTGCCCACAGGCCTGCTACGCCGGCGGACCGGGCCGTTTCCGCTACCTGCTTTACAAGGACGTTAACCGGCACCCCGGACTTTGGTAGTCGGGAAAAAGCGAAATCGCAACTTGTCCTGATTGCTTCCCATAACAAATGGTTGCTGCATTAATCGGGATCAATAGGCTAAAACGGAGCCAATTGGTCTGCTGGTGGAGCAAAGATGTGGAACTTCTGAACGACATGGCTCTGTTCGTGGAGGTCGTGAAAGCGCGCAGCTTTCGTCGGGCGTCCGAAGCCACCAAGGTTCCCAACTCCACCCTGTCACGCCGGATCAGCCTGCTGGAGAAGGCAATCGGATTGCGGCTGTTGCACCGCACGACACGGCGGATCGAGTTGACGGAAGCCGGTCAGATCTATTTCGAACGCTGCAAGCGTATCGTTGAGGAAGCACGGCTGGCGCATGAGCAACTCGGCGAGTTGCTGGAGCAGCCGAGCGGCTTCCTGCGCGTGTCCCTGCCCGTGGATTTTGCGACGACCTATCTGGCGCCGCTGATTGCCGAGTTCGCGGAGCAATACCCCGGCATCAGTTTCGAATTCGATCTGACGCCGCGCCTTGTCGATCTGGTGGCTGAGCCGTTTGACGTGGCGATCCGTATGGGAGAGCCGGAGCCGTCCCACATGATCGCGCGACCATTGGCCCGCCTGTCGCCGTATCTTTACGCCTCGCCGCGCTATCTCGAGTGCAACGGGGAACCGAACGAGCCTTCGGACCTGGCCGGGCATCAGTGCCTCTGCATGCTGAAGGCCAAGGTCTGGACGCTGGACAATGGAAGTGAAATGGTTGAGGCCGCCGTTGGCGGCAGGTTCCGGCTGAACAATATCGGAATGATCCGCCGCCTCGCCACGCTGGACATGGGTATCGCCATGCTGCCGGAGCAAATCGTGTCCGATGAACTGGCGGACAAACGGCTGCAACGCATCCTGCCGCAGTGGCAAGGGACGCCCGTATCCGTCTTTGCGATCACGGAGACACGACTTTTGCCGGCGAAGACACAGCGCTTCATCGAGTTCCTGAAAGACCGGCTGAAATAGAACCGCCCCGCTTGTGATTGACAGCGAGCGGGGCGGATAACCTGTTCGGGAGTTTTTCGAAATCAGTTCCGGACGTTGCCGCCATCCGCCGCGATCGTCTGACCCGTGACGAAAGCTGAATCCTGCGAGCATAGGAACGAGACGACCCCGACGATATCCGAGGGTTCGATAACCCGCGGGATAGCCTGAACCTTGGGCAGATAGCCGTAGATTTCCTCGTTCTCGGCACGCATCGTTTTGGTGTTGGTCAGTCCGGGCGCAATCACGTTGACGGTCACGCCAGAGGCGCCGACTTCGCCAGCCAGAGCCCGCGTAAATCCGATGACGCCGCCCTTGCTTGCGACGTAAGAGGTCATCTGGGTGGTATTGAGCCAGAAGGTCGTGCTAGCGACGTTGACAATCCGCCCGAAGCCGCGCTCAACCATGCCCGGCACGAACGCCTTGCACATCAGGAACGGTCCGTCGAGGTTGACGCTGATGACCTTGCGCCAGAGATCATAATCCGTTTCGGCGAACGGCTTCCATGGATAGATTCCCGCGTTGTTGACGAGGGCGGTGACGGGCGGAAGGATCTTTGCGACCTCGTTGGCGAATTCCGCCGTCGAGCTGGGCGAGGTCACGTCGATCTTGGCCGAGAAGAACCTGCGTCCCGCGGCCTCTATCATCGCCTTTGTTTCCGATGCATCGCCGACGTCGGCGACCGCGATATCGAAGCCATCGGTGGCAAGCCTCTGGGCATAGGCTTGACCGATGCCGTTGGCGGCTCCGGTGACGACGGCGGTTCCCTTGGACATGCTGCAGTCTCCATTTACAGATCGGGGTTCAAACTGAACTTCCGCGGAGCGACATGGCTCTTCGAGAGCCGCCATGGTCTAGCCGGTGGAAGCCTTTGGCCAACGACAGGAAAGATTGTCTGGTGACGGGCCGCCGGTGGCGGCCCGTCAATGCTCAACCGCTTATGGTTCCTTCGCGCGAAAACGCGGCGCGCCGGTCAATGAGAAAGAGAACGAGATCCGTTTCTGTGGTCGCGGTCACATCGGGCGCGGCTTCATCCGCGCCGATCGTCAGCGCCGTATGGGTTTCGGCCTCCTGATGGCCCACCAGCACGCTGCCGCGAAAGACATAGAGCCAACGATCGAACCCGGGCATTGATGGCAGGCCGATGCTTTTGCTGGCCGACAGGTGCGTATCGTAGAGATAGACGGCCTGGCGAACGAAACTCGGCGCTGCCGATCCGGCGGGTCCTGTCAGAAGCCGCCATTGATCGGTCCGCGCTGTCTCGTCCAGGCTGACAAACTGAACTCCAGGCTCCATGTCCGCCGTCTCCGGACGGACGAAGATCTGCAGCATTTCAATCTGGTCTTTGCCGACAACCTCTTCCTCGTGGGAAAAGCCACTGCCGGCATTCATGACCATCAGCCGACCAGCCGAGATGACCTCACTCCGGCCAGCCGAGTCCGTGTGCTGCATGTTGCCCGAGCGCAGATAGCTGATGATCTCGTCGTTGCGATGCTCATGCATCCTGACGACAAGGCCGGGTTGCAGCCGGGCGTGGTCGATAATTCCAAGCCCGCCGAAGCCTGCGTCATCCGGTTGCCGCAGGGTAATACCTGGGCGGATTCGGCGGAGTTGGAACGGGCCTTGCGCTCTTACTAGATGCGTTTCCGGCGATACGACGCCAATCCCGTTGAGGGGAGTTGCTTCTAAGGTCATGTTCTCTACTCCTTGGCTTCGCACGGACTGGATATCGGTTACGAGATCGGCGGAAGCACTTCGGTGAACAGAAGCTGGATCAGCTTCTGGCCATTCGGCGTGCCCCAATTCTGGGCAAGTTCCGCGATCATGGTGTTGGTGGCGGTCAGAATGACGCCGCCATCCTGCATGCGCCGGCGAGACATGTCCTCGGACAGTTCGTAGGGCGAACCCGAGGCGTCCATGACGGCCTGCACCTCGTAGCCTTCGGCGACGGCATCGATCGCCGGGAAGACCAGGCAGACGTCGGTGGTAACGCCGGCCATGATCAGGTTCTTGCGGCCCGTCGCCTCCACCGCGGCCTTGAAGTTGGCATCGGTCCAGGCATTGACGATGCCTTCGCGCTTGACGCGCTTCTCGAAAGCCTCGGGCAGGATTTCTTGCAGTTCCGGCAGAAGCGGCCCCTGCAGGCGATCTTCCTGGCTGGAGGTCAGCACGGTCGGGATGCCAAGAATGCTGGCGGCCTTGGCAAGTGCAAGCGACATGCGCTTGGCCTGCTCTACGTCGATGTTCTTGATCAGTTGCATCGTGCCAACCTGATGGTCAATCAGCAGCAGTGCGGAATTTTCAGGCGTGAATGTCGTGGTCATGACTCATCTCCTGTGCTCGTTGGGAGCTTTATTGCTCGAGCTGGAAGATAGAGATGGAACGATACATCGGGGAGACTTGATTTGTGTCGTGCTTATGTTCCATAAATGAAACATGAAAACATTCGGCGATTTTGATGGCCTGGCGCTGTTCATCCGCATTGCGCAGGCGGGTGGACTGGCCTCGGCCGAACGCGCGACCGGCATTCCAAAAGCCACGCTCTCGCGCCGTCTGTCGGCGCTGGAGGAGAGTTTGAACGTCCGCCTTGTGCGCCGGACGAAGAAGGGGGTGATCCTGACCGAGCAGGGGCAGCAACTCTTTGATCGAAGCCAGACGGCGTTCATGCTGGCCGAACAAGCGGTTGCCGAGGTTCAGGATGAACGTGTCGCACTATCGGGCACAGTGCGTTTGTCGCTGCCTCCGGATATGGCGGTCGCGGTTCTTGCCCCGGCTCTGATCGGCTTCAAGACACGCTATCCCGACGTCACGATCGAGATGACGCTTGCGGATCGCCGGGTTTCGCTGATCGAAGAGGGATATGATCTCGTCATTCGCATGGGACCGGTTGCCGATTCCGAACTGATGTTCAAGAAGATCGCTGCCTTGCCGCGAACGCTCGTCGCCAGCCCGGCTTTCCTCAGCATGCACCCCGATCTGAAAACCCCACAGGATCTGGAGATGCTGCCGGCGCTTGCGATCCGCCGCGATCTGATTGCGTGGGATCTGAAAAATGCTCAAGGGACACGCGAAATCATGCGCCCTAGGATCGGTTTTGCCGCAAACCGACAGACCATTCTCGTCGAGGCCGCCTGTGCCGGCCTTGGCATCGCCAATCTGCCCAAGTTCATGATCGAGGATGCGATAGCGACCGGTGCGCTCGTTCCGGTCCTCCCCGATTGGGAGCCGTCACCCGTCGAGATGACTGCATTATGGCAGAAGGACAGGATCACGGAGCGCCTCATCAAGGCCATCGTCAGTGATTTTGAAGAGGCACTGCATGCCAAGCTGGCCGAGACTTAGCGCTCGGCTTTCGCCTATCGACTTTATCACGTCATCCACTTGCGGTGCTCGGCGAAGCGCTCGACCAGCAAGTCGATGAAAAGCCTCACCTTCGTCGGCAGGTGGCTGCGGTTGGGGTAGATGGCATTGATGGCGAATTCCACGCCACGGAACTCCGGCATCATCCGGATCAGCCGGCCTTCGGCCAGGTCCTCGGACACAATGAAGCTTGGCGCGAGCCAGATCGCACGGCCATTGACCGCAAGGTGGCGCAACGTCTCTGCGCTGTTGGAACGGGCGTTGCCTTGCACTCTAACGTTTGCCGGTTCCCCGTTGCCCGTTTCGA
The DNA here is from genome assembly GCF_000696095.1 of Rhizobium rhizogenes NBRC 13257. Lineage (GTDB taxonomy): Bacteria > Pseudomonadota > Alphaproteobacteria > Rhizobiales > Rhizobiaceae > Rhizobium > Rhizobium rhizogenes. The sequence goes on from NZ_BAYX01000003.1 coordinate 161,390, forward strand.
AATGCCATTCGTCGCCGTATGGATAGTAGCTGTATTGAAGGCAGTTGTGGGCCGCGAGATCGGCGGGCGTCTTCGGTTCGGCATGTTCCTCGAGATAGGACGGGGAGCATACGAGGACGTGCCGCCATGACGTCAGTTTTCGAACCATGAGGCTGGAATCCGGAGAGGGCACGGTACGCATCACGAGATCGTGGCCATCCTCGATCATGTCGATCGTCCGTTCGCCGATGTCTACGTCCATGGAGACTGAGGGGTAGAGCTGGAGATATTCATCGATGACGGGAAGCAGAAAGCGGACAATCGCAGCGCTTGAATAGATCTTGAGCGTGCCACGGGGCATCGTGGTCAGCGCGCCCGCGGCCCGGTCCGCTTCTTCGAGTTCGGCCAGTATCTGAGACGAGCGGTCGTAATAGAACTTGCCCGTTTCCGTCAGGCTCACCTTGCGCGTCGTGCGATTGAGCAGGCGAACGCCGAGCCTCTCCTCAAGCGATTGCACATGGGTGGCAACCATTGTCACCGACATGTTGAGCCGCCGCGCCGCCGCCGAGAAACCACCATGCTCGACCACCTTTCCGAAGACCGAAAGACTTGTCAGACGATCCATGCACACCTCCTGATTATCCGCTCTCAGCGTATGATCCTTACCGATATACGCGGATTATCAAAAGGCGACCAGCGGGGCATTTATGCGGTCCATAGAACGCAATCATGCCCCGCATCATCAACGGGGCGGACCATAGGAGAAGTACGATGGTTGAGCTCCCCCGCAAGGAAGCATTCGAAAGCGCCAAGGCAGAGACAGCTAAAGTCGCCGATGTCCCAGCGCCTACCACCGCGGAAGCTGTCGCAGCCAAGGCCCCGAAGACCAAAGGAAGTGCTGTCAAACGCGGTGTGCTCGTCGTGGCCCTTCTCGCGGGCGCCGCATATGCCGCGAACTTCGGATATCATTACTGGACCGTCGGGCGCTTCATGGAGTCGACGGACGACGCCTATGTGAAGGCGGACTACACCACGATCGCCCCTAAAGTTACCGGCTATATCAAGGAAGTCCTCGTAAACGACAATGATACGGTCAAAGCAGGACAAGTCCTCGCCCGGATCGATGATCGTGACTTCCAGGCCGCATTGTCGCAGGCGAAAGCGGATTTCAACGCAGCCGATGCTGCGATCACCAATATCGATGCACAAATTCGATTGCAGCAGTCGGTCATCGACCAGGCGAAGGCCTCGCTTGATGCGTCGCGCGCCTCCCTCGTCTACGCTCAGTCGGATGCGGCACGTAACGCGAGACTAATAGCGAATGGTGCAGGCACGCAGTCTCGCGCCGAACAAACCCAGTCCCTGAATGATCAGGCCGTAGCAGCGGTCGAACGGGATCAGGCCGCTTTCGTTGCCGCACAGAACAAGGTTCCCGTCCTTCAGACTGAGCGTGATCAGGCCGTTGCCCAGCGCGACCACGCCGATGCCGCCGTCCACCAGGCCGAATTGAACCTTTCATATACCGATATCGTTGCGGCTGTGGATGGAACCGTCGGCGCCCGTTCGATTCGTGTCGGCCAGTTTGTCACCGCCGGAACGCAGCTTATGGCGGTCGTGCCGCTCCACGCCGTCTACGTCGTTGCGAATTTCAAGGAAACGCAGCTCACCAATGTTCGTCCGCGCCAGCCCGTCGAAATCAAGATCGACAGCTTCCCGGATGTTGCGATCAAGGGGCACGTCGACAGCATATCGCCCGCGAGCGGCCTGGAATTCTCCCTGCTGCCCCCGGACAATGCGACGGGCAATTTCACCAAGATCGTGCAGCGTATTCCCGTGAAGATCGTCATCGACGACGAGGGGCTGGTCGGCCTGCTTCGGTCCGGCATGTCGGTCGAACCTGAGATCGATACGAGGGACGTCGCACTTCAGAAGTAGGAAGCGATTATCCGGCGGGGCCGGATGATCCTCCCGTTTCTTTCCCGATTATCACCCAACCATTGTCATGAGAACGTTTTCGGCAGAGCCGGAAGGAGACAAGTCATGGCCACGCTCCAGGTCGTAGCAAACAATACTCAGCCTCTTAGTCCGGCAGTGGTATCAGCACCCGCCAAGCCGGCTATGAGCCCGCTTCGCATGTGGACCGCGGTCATCGCCTCCACGCTCGGTGCTTTCATGGCGGTGCTCAACATTCAGATCGTCAATGCCTCGCTTGCGGACATTCAGGGCGCGATCGGTGCCGGAACGGATGATGGCGGCTGGATATCGACCTCCTATCTCATCGCCGAAATCGTCGTCATTCCGCTCAGCGGATGGCTGGCCAGGGTTTTCTCGGTCCGCAATTATCTGCTGGTCAACGCCATCCTGTTCCTCGTCTTCTCGATCGCCTGTGCATTCGCGGTGAACCTGCAGCAGATGATCGTCCTTCGCGCCATCCAGGGCTTTTCCGGCGGCGTACTGATCCCGATGGCCTTCACCATCATCATCACGCTGCTCCCCAAGGCAAAGCAGCCGATCGGTCTGGCGCTTTTCGCGCTCTCCGCCACCTTTGCACCCGCGATCGGCCCGACCATCGGCGGTTATCTCACCGAGAATTTCGGATGGGAGTATATCTTCTACGTCAATCTGGTCCCAGGCTCGCTGATGGTCGGCATGCTCTGGCTCTCGCTCGAGCGGGCGCCGATGAACCTTAGCCTGCTTTCGAAGGGTGACTGGCCTGGCATCCTCACCATGTCGGTGGGTCTTGCAGCGCTTCAGACCGTGCTCGAGGAAGGCAACAAGGACGACTGGTTCGGATCGGACTTCATTGTCCGCCTGTCAGTCATCGCCGTCGTATCGCTGACGCTCTTCCTGATCATCGAACTGAAGACCGCGCATCCGCTGCTGAACTTGCGCCTGCTGGTGCGGAGAAACTTCGGCTTCGGTATCGTCGCCAACATCCTGCTCGGCATCGCGCTCTATGGCTCCGCCTTCATTCTGCCGATCTATCTGTCCCGCATTCAGGGATATAACTCCGAGCAGATCGGCATGGTGCTGGCGTGGACAGGCATCCCTCAGCTTCTGCTGATCCCGCTGGTTCCGCAGATGATGAAACGCTTCGACGTCCGTCTGCTGATCGTCGTCGGTTTCGCGCTCTTTGCCGTCTCGAACTTCATGAACGTCCACATGACCGGGGATTATGCGACCGACCAGCTGTTCTGGCCTAACGTTGTCCGTGCGATTGGACAGGCGCTTGTCTTCACGCCGCTTTCGGCGATCGCGACCGCAGGCATAGAGCAGGAGAATGCCGGTTCGGCCTCCGCGCTGTTCAACATGATGCGAAACCTCGGCGGCGCTGTCGGCATTGCCTCGTTGCAGACCTTCTTGTCGAAGCGCGAACAATTCCATTCGAACATCATGACCAACTCGGTCTCCATGTTCGAGGAAGCCACCCGCGAGCGCATCGCGAAGCTGACGGCGTACTTCATGAGCCATGGCGTCAGCGATCAGGCTACCGCCACGCACAAGGCTGTTGTCGCCGTCGCGTCGGGTCTGCGAAAGCAGGCCAATATCATGGCCTTCAGCGATACGTTTTTCCTGCTTGGCGCGGCGCTGCTCGTTGCTCTTGTCGCGACGCTGTTTTTCAAGAAGCCCGGTCAGTTGTCGGGTGGAGGAGCCCACTGAGCATTCGCGTTTTCCAGATCCCGAAAGGCAAAGCCATGAACACCTTGCTCAAAGATCCGGTCTCCGTCGGTCAACGGACCATTCGCCGCCGCAGCGTCGATCCGAACTCCATGCTCTCCGTGCTGGAATGGTTGTCGGGCGACGAATGTCACGCCATCGATGAGGCCGGTTTGATTGCCGGACTTGGCCGACGGCTGCAGGGCATGGGCCTCCCGATCGATAGGCTGACACTGCATCTGATGACGCTCCACCCGGAGTTTCCGGGGCGTACTGTGGCCTGGGCGCCTGGCGAACCTGTCGAGATACACGATCACGAGCATAGCACCGGACACTCATTCGCCGGCAGCCCGTTGCGCAAGCTACTGGGCTCCCGTGAGCCGATGATCGTGGGGATGGACGAGCGGAATTGGCCGTGGCAGGAGATGGATGTCCATGCCGGCCGAGGTCTTGCGCAGCTCCTCGTCGCCCCGCTCTGCAATGTTGACGGTCCTGTCAGCGCCGTCATCTTCGGTACGCGACATCCAGGCGGCTTCACGCTGCCGGACATTTGCGTCATCGAGCGGATTCTTCCAGCCCTGCGCAACACCTGCGAACTCCGTGTCATGCGCCAGGCGGAGCTCAGTCTCCTCGACACCTACACCGGCCCGATGACCGTGCAGCGCATTCTTGCCGGGCGTATTCGGCAAGGCGAGGTCGAAACCATGGAGGCAGCCCTTTTGCTTTGTAGCCTCCGCGATTTCACTGAACTCTCGAACAGACTGTCGGGGGATCGCGCATTGGAGTTGCTGAACGCATATTTCGAGATCGTGGTGTCGGCCATCACGCATCGAGGCGGGAAGCTGCTTAGATCTATGGGCGATGCGGTGCTGGCATTCTTTCCAAGCTCCGATGCCGAGGCCGCCAGCAGTTCAGCATTCGCCGCAGCGGACGCGATCCTTGAGGAGCTGAGACACTTCGAATTCGATGGCGCCGATATCGAGGCCAGTATTGCGCTGCACTACGGCGGAGTCAGCTACGGCAATGTAGGCTCCGGTGGCCGTCAGGATCTCGCTTTCATCGGCTCCGACGTGAACCTCCTCACCCAGATCCAGAGCGCATGCGTCGTGCTTGGGACGTCCGTTCTCATGTCAGATTCGTTCCGCCGCAGGATCGGAGCCGAGGAAATCCGGACGGCCGGCTTCCACCAGCTCAAAGGGTTAGAGGATCCAATCGAGTTGTTCACGGCCGAACCCTGACATCCGTCCTCGGCGGCAAAAACGGGCCGAAGTGATTTTGCTATTTGCCATTTTCCTCTGAAAATCGAGATAACTTCGACTGGCCTTCATAGGCTGCGGAACGCTTCGAAGGCCGTGCAACGACAAGGAAAACGCCGAACAAGATCAGTGCCATGCCGAGCGACGCAGCCGTTTCCGGAAGCTCTCCCAGTAATGCCCACCCCAATGCGACACCGACGAGGGGATTGACGTAGGCGAAGGTCGAAGCGATCGTCGGATTGAAGGACTTGATCACCTTGATATAGGAGACAAGGCATATCGCCGATCCGAAGACGACCAGAAACAGGAAGGCTGCGATCTGGTTCGTCGCTAAACCGAACTGAGGAAGAAGGGGGGCCGCCTGCAGTTTGCCGATCGTCGTCAAGATGAGTGCGGCCGATAGCATCTGGATGCCTGCGGCCGTCGTCGGCGCCAGTCGACCAATCAAGGGCTGCTGCAGGACGGAGCCGAGCGACCACGTCAGGCCGGCCGCGCACAGGATCAGGGCGGTCGAGACAGCGTAGCCTTGTGCGACCGACGAAACCTCTGAGGATAGGGCCGGCGGCACTATGACGAAACTCAGCCCGATAATGCCCGTAAACAATCCCAGGATCATGGTGCGCGATGGAAGCGCCCTGTTCATGATGCTGGTGATCAGCGTTGTCCAGACGGGGATCATCCCCATTGCCATCACGATGAAGCCGGACGTGGCGTGACGCGACGCCAATGTCGCCAACCCGTTTCCAGAAACCCACATCAGCGCGCCGGTGACGCAACAGGTCAGCAGGTCTCGGATTCTGATCTTCGATGGCAGATTGCCAGAGAAAAACGACAGGCCGATCAGCAGGATGCCTGCCATCGACATGCGCCAGGTCTGAAGCTGAAGGGGAGACAATGCGGATGGGCCGCTCACGCATATCTTGACCGCCAGATAGGTGCTGCCCCACACGAGGTAGACCACGGCGAGATGACCGTATCGATGCCAGCTATGCTCTGGCGCCACTGCATCGGATACGCTCATTGGCTACTCAATCCACCCGCATGAATATTCGGGCGAGACCTTCCTTGACCGAGGACACGGCATCGGCGACGCTGATGCTGATGTGATCGCGCATGATGCGCGCGGCGCGATCCGCATCGCGGGCTGCCATCGCCCGTGCGATGTCGGTATGCTCCGTATAGGTCGTCGACAGTCTCCGGTGTTTCTCCACTTCGATTTGTCGGACAAAATGGATGCGCGTGTTGATCCCCTCGATCATCCGCGCAAGCTCCGGGTTGCCGGACATCTTCGCGATACGCATGTGGAATTCCTCGTCCTTGCTTGTCAGATCCGCGCTGGAAAGCGCGTCTGCGCGGGCGGCCGTTGCCCGCCACCAATCCACAAGAGCCCTGAGTTCCTCATCGCTGGCCCGCTTGATCGCAAGAACTACGGCGCGCTCTTCCAGCAGGCATCGCACATCCGAAAGATTGACGACCTCGTCGACATCGAAGCCCCGGCAAAAGAAGCCGCGGTTCGGCTGGAACGTGATCAGGCCTTCCGTGACAAGACGCTGCAAGGCTTCGCGAATGGGGCTGCGGCTGACATTCAGGCGCGCGGCAAGTTCGACCTCGTTGATGCGTTCGTTCGGCTTGAAGCGGTACTCCATCGCCATGCGCCGGATCTCCTCATAGATCCGCGGCCCGGTCTTGATCGCCTTGGCTTCCAACACGGAATGCTCCTCCTGATCGATATGCTTTTCGTGTTGGATCATTGGGCCAAGCAATCCTTTAAAGTCAACAGGATGGGGCGGTGCATCATTCTGCGACACACCGCATTTGGTCAGATGGCGGCGATCACGGAAATCTCGACCGTGAACTGGGGAGCGGCAAGCTTGGATTCGACGCAGGCGCGTGCTGGCGCTCCGCCGGGGGCGACCCATGCGTCCCAGATTTCGTTCATTTCACCGAAGGTGGCGATGTCTGAAAGCCAGATCGATGCGGACAAAAGCTTCGTCTTGTCGGTGCCGGCTTCAGCCAGCAATTCGTCGGCCTTTGCCAGAATATCCCTGGTCTGTTCGCTCACGGACGCGCCGGGTGCACGCAGCGCCACCTGTCCGGCGAGAAAGACCATGTTTCCATAGGCGACGGCCTGAGACATCCGTTGCGCGGTGCCAATGCGTTGAATAGCGGTCATGTTCGTTTCCTTTATAACTGGTAGGAGATTTCGGAGAGCTGCAGCGGTGCACGGTGCTCAGCCTCGATGATTCCGTCGAGCGGAATGGGGGCCGGCCGGCCGGCGACAAGATCGGCAATGATGGCGGCCGAACCATGCGACATCGTCCAGCCGATATGGCCGTGCCCCGTATTCAGCCAGAGATTCTTGAATATGCGCCGCCCGAGAACAGGCAAATTGTCGGGTGTCATCGGCCGCAAACCGGCCCACATCTCGGCCCGGTCATAGGCGATGCCCTTGGGAAAGAGCTCCTGGGTGACCTTCTTCATGAAGGCGAAATCCGAAGGCTTGTGGCTTCGGTCGTAGCCGGCAAATTCAGCGGTCGCCGTCACGCGAATACGGTCTCCCATCGGCGTGATCCCGACAAGATTGTGCTCGTCGAGAACCGGCAGCTTGGGAGCAAGGTCCGGGTCTGTGATCGGAATGGTCAACGAATATCCCTTGATCGGATAGATCGGCAGATCAAGCCCGATGCTGCGTGCAAGAATCGGACTTTCGGACCCAAGACACAGCACATAGATGTCCGCTTTGTAGTCGCCCCTGTCCGTCAATACGCGCGTGATGGCATCGCCGGCCTTCTCAATGGCGGTGATCGTCGTGCCGGTCAGAATTTTACCGCCGCGAGTCTGCACCAAGCCGGCAAGGGCGCGGGTGAACTTCGCCGAATCGCCCGTCTCGTCGCTGGGGCACAGGATGCCGCCGGCAATCTTTCCCCGCGACGATGCCAGCGCCGGCTCTCGCCGCTCGATTTCATCCCCATCGATCACACGGATGTCTTGGCCGTCGGAGGCCAGCAGTTCCATGTTCCTGACACCTTGATCCAAGGCGGACTGACTACGATGGAAATAGAGGATACCGCTCGAGGTGCGATCGTACTCAATGCCTTCTTTCGCCACCACCGACTGAAGTACGGCCTGGGAGTGGACGGCAAGGCGATGCTTGAGCAGCGTATTGCGCCGCGCCTTTTCCGCCGTGCACTGCATCAGAAACTTCCACGACCAGACCCAGAGATGCGGATCGGCCGACAGTTTGAAGCGTAGCGCCTGATCCTTGAGGTAGAGCGATTTCAGCAGGGTCATCGGGGCCTTCGGCGACGACCAGACGAAGGAATGGCCAGGCGCGATCATTCCCGCATTTCCAAAGCTTGCGCCCTCGGCCACCCTCTCGGCCCTCTCCAGTACCGTGACGTCGTAGCCATCCTGCTGAAGTTGATAGGCCGCACTGATGCCGGCGACGCCACCGCCTAATATCAAAGCTCTCATTTTCGCCTCTGCGTCTGTCGTTTATATTGCCGACAATTACGAAGAAGCTCGCCGATTTGTCAATGCTACTCTCTGTCAAAAAAGTGGCCGGCGTGCAATCGCACTCGACTTTAAAGAGCTGAATTCTCTAAAATCGATGATTTTTCACACTTTCTCAAGCGATACGAGCAAATTATAGGCATGCATAAAAAATACTCAGCCGCACTTGACAGTTATCATTATTGTCGTTTGTATTGTCGACAATTAAGAGGCTGTAACAAAAATGGGGAATTGCAATGAAGAAACTGCTGAGTTTTGTTGTTGTCCTGGCCGCGCTGGCGGGGCCAGCCGCCGCGCAGGATATTGTGATCGGCGCCATTCTTCCTCTGTCGGGCGCAAGCGCAACGCAGGGTGAGGATCAGCGCCGCGGCATGGAGCTTGCGGTCGACAAGATCAATGCGGCGGGCGGTGTCATGGGGCAACCCTTGAAGATCGTCACCGAGGATTCGGCTGGCAACGCCGTCACTGCGCTGACTGCTGCGAAGAAGCTGGTCACCGTCGACAACGTGCCCGTCGTCCTTGGTGAATTCTCGTCAGGCATCACCATCCCGGTCGCCGACTATCTTCTGCAACAGGGCCGCACGCATATCAACATCGGCAGCTCCAGCATCAAGATCCGCGACCTGGGCAAGGGTTCGTTCAGCGTCATCGGTCTCGACAACGTGTCGGGAGCCTTCGGAGCCGACGACGTCATCAAGTCCGGCGCGAAGAAGGTTGCGATCATTGCGCCGAACAACGCCTACGGCCAAGGCATCGTTGATGCCTTCTCCACCAAGTTCAAGGCGCTCGGCGGAACGGTAACGTCCTCGATCCTCTACACCGAAGGTCAGACCACGTACCGGCCTGAGCTTCAGCAGCTCGAAAAGAGCAAGCCCGATGTCTATGTCTATTCGGCCTACGGCAAGGAGTCGGCGACCATCAACCGCGAGTCCTTCGAGCTCGGCCTCAATGAGACGCCCTGGTATGCGCTTTACCTGACGATGTGCACCGCCGACAGCGATCCGCAATATGTCGAGGGCCAGATCGGCATGGACCTGAACTATATCGGCACCGGCGGTGCGGACTATCAGAAGTCCTACAAGGCGACATTCAAAAGCGACTTCACCTCGACCTACAACGGTTTTGCCTATGACGGCGTCATGATGGTGGCCGCGGCAATCGACAAAGCGAAGTCCACAGAACCAGCCAAAATCAATGTCGCGCTGGCCGAGATCGGCAAGAATTATCAAGGCGTCACCGGCCCGATCACCTTCGACGACCACAACCAGCGTTCCGCTCAACCTTACCTGAAGCTCAAGATCGCAGCAGGCAAACCCGTCACCAACTGATTTGAAGCGATGCAGCGGCCGATCGATTGCGCGGCCGCCGCATCCGACCTTCTACTTTTGCAAACGTGACAGGGGTCAAGCACATGGTTCAATTTGTCGTCGATGTCCTGTTGCGGGCGAGCGACCTGGTTCTGATCGCGGTTGGAATGAGCGCGATCTACTCCCTGATGAAATTTCCGAACATTGCGGTGGCACAGTACGCCGCCTCGGGCGCCTTTATCGCCCTGGTTCTGCAAAGGAGCGGGATCCCGATCGTCGTTGCTGCCATCATTGCCGTCCTCTGTGTCGGCGTTGCCGCCGTCGCCCTCAACGAGCTTCTCTTCAATCGCATGCTGAAGATCAGTTCGTCGACCGCGATGATCGGATCGCTTGCCGTCAGCATGCTTGTATCGGCGGTATTCCTGCTGGCCATCGGTCCAAACCCGACGCGCTTCAGCCTTCCGATCACGCGCCCATTCCGGGTTCTCGGTGCCCGCATGACGGAGAACCAGCTTGCCTCGCTTTCGATCACGACGGGCGCGATCCTCTGCTTTGCCCTTTTGCTTTTTCGCACGGACCTTGGACGATGTATGCGGGCGACCGCCACCAACGGGCTTCTTGCCGAGGCAACCGGGATCGACACGCGGCGTACCAGAAATGCCGTTGTTCTGATCAGCGGCATGCTGGCCGCTCTTGGCGGCATCTGCCTGACCCTGAAGGGCGAGATCAACATTCAAACAGGTCTCGATCTTCTGCTACCGGTATTTTCCGCAGCAATTCTTGGTGGCTTGGGCAATCCGCTCGGAGCTGCCGCCGGAGCCGTCGTCATCGCGTTGGCGGAGACGCTTATCACCGGTATCAATTTCGGTACTGCCTTCGGGCGAGACCTGCTCTTCATGCCCGCCGCCTATGCCACGGCAGGATCTTTCGTCCTCCTGGTGGTCACATTGATCTGGCGGCCGCGCGGCCTCTTTGTCAGCGAGGTGAAGCGTGTTTGATTTCCTGATCCATGTCACGATCCTTGCCTGCCTCTACAGTCTGGTGGCGCTCAGCCTCAATCTGCAGTCAGGTTTCGGCGGCCTGATGAATTTCGGCCAGGTCGCGCTCTTCGGCTGCGGCACCTATGGCGCTGGGATCGCCTATAAATACGACCTCGGCTTCGCATCGGGGATTGTCATCGCGGCAGCTTTCGCAGTCTTCGTCGGGTGGGCTTTCGCGGCAATCGGGCGCAACCTCCAGGAGGACTATTGGGGCATGGCGACACTCGCGCTCGCCGAGGTCATCCGCATCATCGTCAACAACGAAGGATGGTTCACCGGCGGTGCCCAGGGGATCAGCGCGGTGTCGCCACTATTTCCGAGCCTCGCCGGCCGAATGCAGCAGGTTGCAATTCTGTGTTCGTGCACCGCACTTCTCACTGCCGCGTACATTCTGTGCCGATGGCTTACCGATGGACGATATGGCCTCGGCCTGAAAATGAGCAGAGAGGAGCCGCAGTTGGCCCTCTCGCTCGGCTACAATGTGGCGGCGCTGCGACGCGAATGCATGATCCTGTCGGGACTGGTGGCCGCCAGCGCCGGCTTCGTCTTTGCCCACTACATCTCGTTCGTGGCACCCGAACAGCTTGTGAGTTCTGAGACATTTCTGATTTGGGCGATGGTCATCATCGGTGGCATTGGAAATCATCGCGGTGCGATTGTCGGCGCATGTCTCCTTCAGTTCATTTTCTCCTTCATTCCCTTCTTCAAGGACCTCGTCGGCCTGCCGACGGAATTCGTCGCGGCGGCACGCCTTGTCATGATCGGCGGTGGGCTGATCGCCTTCATGCTGTGGCGCCAGTCCGGCCTCGTTCCCGAAAGGATCGGAGGGCCGAAACTTGCCTGAGAACCTTCTCCATATTGCAGATGTTTCGAAATCATTCGGCGAGAACCAGGTTCTGAAAGGCATCGATATCAAGGTGACAGCAGGCGAAGTTGTTGGCCTTCTTGGACCGAACGGTTGCGGAAAAAGCACCTTGCTCAACGTGATCTCGGGCTTTTCTAGAGCCAGCGCCGGTTCTGTAATCTTCGCAGGCGAGGAGATAACCTCGACAGCGGTCGATAGGATCGCGCGCAAGGGTCTGGTGCGGACATTCCAGCTGCCGTCCATGCCGCGACGAATGACAGTTGCGGACGTGCTGCAGGCCGGCAAGGCGGACGGATCGGGTTTTCGCAGCCTTTTTAAAAGGAGCTGCTTCGATACCCGCGACGTCGAAAGATTGCTCAGCGAACTCGCACTGGATCACGTTCGCGATCTGCCGGCCGGATCCTTGTCGGGTGGCCAGAAGAAGCTTCTGTCTATCGCGCTCGCCCTGCGCACGAACCCAAGGCTCATTTGCCTGGATGAGCCGACCGCGGGCGTGCACCCGTCATTACGTCAGCACATGGTGCAACTGCTCCGCAGGGTCAACGCCCAAGGCGTAACACTGCTAGTCATCGAGCACGACATGCACTTCATCCGCGAACTCTGCGGCCGCTGCGTGGTCCTTGATCGTGGCAAGGTCATCGCAGACTGCGCGCCTGCCGACCTCACGCTCAACTCCAGTGTCGTCGAAGCCTATCTCGGCGGCGCCCGCGACAAGAGGGCCTATGCATGATTGAGGTCGACAACATCAGGGCCGGCTACGGCGACGGCCCGGATATTCTGAACGGCATCAGCCTTCGCGCCGACCCCCAGCGCATCGTCACGATCCTCGGCCCGAACGGCTGCGGAAAGTCGACGCTCCTCAAATGCGTTGCGGGCTTTGTTCGTCCGCGCGCGGGCCAGGTGAAAATGTCGGGCGAAATCGTCACCCACCTGCCAACCCACGACAAGATCCGCCATCACCGCGTCGGCTTTGTTCCTCAGACCGACAATGTGTTTGCGACCCTATCCGTCTCCGAGAATATATTGCTTGGCGCACGCCAGATGCAAAAGGCTGACAGGAGCCATCGCTTCGACGAGCTGATGGTCCAGTATCCCTCCCTTGCCGCCAAGAAAAACAAGCGCGCCTCGGCCTTGTCGGGCGGCGAGCGGCAGTTACTGTCCTTGGCGAGAGCCCTGATTGCCAACCCCAGTATCCTGTTGCTCGACGAACCCTCTGCAGGACTGTCGCCGCGAATGATGCACGAGGTTTTCGAGGTCATCAGAACCATCCGCACCCGCGACGGGATCTGCATTCTGATGGTCGAGCAGAATGCCTTCGAAGCACTGCACATTTCCGACACGGCCTATGTGCTATCGCTCGGTAATGTCGCGCTGCATGGCAACGCGGCGGATCTGCTCGCTGACCCCGCCATGCGATCGCTCTATCTCGGTGGCGACGCCCCTCACTAACAGATCACAATTCAACGAAAACACCACGAAACGGGAGATACCCATGTCGGCAAACGCAGCTGAAATCTCAGACGCCCTCGTCCTCAACAAGGAACATATCGATTTTGCCACCGATGACGGGATCGGGACCCATGCGAACCTTGGCCTGCTCGTTCTGCGAACAGACCAGACGATCGAGGACGAGTTTCGCTTTGCTCTGCCGCCTCGCGACGTCGCCCTCTATGGTGCACGGCTCTATAGCGACGTGCAAATTACCCCTGAAAATCTGATCAAGATGTCGGATGAAATCCCCGGAACGGTCGGCCTGCTTCCAGACGTCGAATTTGATGTCATCGGCTTTGCCTGCACGTCCGGCGCTCTGGTCATCGGCGAAGGCCGGATCGCCGAGCGTGTGCATGAGGTTCTTCCCGGCGTTCAGGTGACGGATCCCGTCACCGCAGCTCGCGCAGCGTTCAAGGCGCTTGGCGCCTCCCGCATCGCGCTCCTGACACCATATCTTCCCGCCATCAACCATTCGCTGCGTACCTCGCTGATGGCGCGGGGGATGGAAATACCGGTCATGGGTTCGTTCAACGAGGCTGATGACAATATCGTTGCGCGCATCACGCCGGAATCGATTGAGCGCGCCATTCTCGATATTGGCGCCTCCGACGAATGCGACGCAGTCTTCGTATCCTGTACCAGCCTGCGTGTTGCTCGAATTGTCGAGGCTGTGGAGAAGACGCTCGGCAAGCCGGTAACATCGAGCAATCACGCGCTCGCATGGCACATGCTGCGCCTGGCCGGGATGGAATCAAGCCTTGAAGGCAGAGGCGAGTTGTTTCGAAGACGAAGATGAAGCTCTCGGATGTTGCCCACGTCGGCTCGCCGCGTTTGCGCTAAACGCGCCTGTGCGATTATCCCTGCGCGCACCTTGCTCGCTCGTTGACGAAATGCCGTTGAGATTTAAGCCTGTTTGCTCGCGCCATCCGACGGGCTGTTGGTGATAAGCGAAAGGTAGCGCTCCATCGCCTTCCTGAATTTCGCGTCCCAGACGCTTTCGGCTAGAGGAAGGTTGCGATCCCTGATTGCCTCATAAAGCGAGACAACATATTTTTCGGCATCGCCGCGACGGTCTGTGTAAACGATACCAAGCAAATTGTTGAAGCGCCGCACATCGCCGGTCAGCTCGGAAAAATAGCGAATGGTGCGTTGCAATCCCGTCGCGTCGATAATCGCCTGCTGAAACTCCAGGTCGTTGCTGACGGTATCGGACTGATCCTTCAAATCAGCGAATTTGACGGCATTGTTAGCCAGCTTCTCGATTCGCTTGAGGTCATCTAGCTGTAGGCGCCCTTCTTCCGACAGGAGATAGGTGAGGGCAATTTTTCCGAGCGCCATCCGGATATCGTAAACCTCGACGACGCTGGCGGCATCCAGGGCGCTGACCACCGCGCCGCGATTTCGCCGAAGCTCGACAAAGCCTTCGCGGGCTAGCAGCCGCAAGGCCTCCCTGACCGGATGACGCGACACATTGATCATGTCGGTAAGCTGTTGCTCGACCAGACGATCGCCGGGCTTCAAGGCCCCGGCGATGATTGCTTTTCTGATCTGTTCTGCGGCGAACTCCGCACTTTCCATGATGGTCATCGCCGCCAGCACGTTCGCAGAACCGTCCGATTTAGCCAAGATTCGCTCTCCTCATTGTCATGAGGCTATGTATTATAACGTCATCAACTTGTCGATTATATACAAACGTAATCCTGATGTTTCAAAGCCCTGCTAGAGCGAAATGACAAGGTGCTTCTGGGGGAGGTTTCCGGCACCTCGATATGCGGTGATCTCGATCTCGAACAGATATTCAGGCCCGCCGAGAGGGCCGCAGCTTACGCAGCTTGCAGGATCGATGCCTTTGAATGTCTCGCCCATGAAGGCCATGACGTCCGCAACATCTTCCTGGCGTGGAATGAAGATCCGCCGACGGACGACATCTGCAAGGCTGGCACCGACCGACGCCAATGCGCCTTCGACATTCTTCATCGCCTGCTTGGCCTGTTCGACGGCAGTGTCAGGCATGGCCCGGGTCTTGTAGTCCCGCCCGGCTGTGAGCGACATGAAAATCCAGTTGTCGAGCGCGACGATCCGCGAATAGCCCTCCTTGTCCTCGAGGATGCTACCCGACTTCACTTTGACAATTTCGCTGACCATGTTTCTTCCTTGAATAGGGATGTGCATATCCGAGCCGGGAGCGCACAGCATTGCTGACGGTTCCCGGTGCGGAAATGCGCTGTTTAGGAGCTAGAGGTGTTGGCGGGCCTGCGGCAAGCCCGATAGAAAGTTAGATGGAGATTCCGCCGTCGATCACGACGGTATGGCCGGTTATCATGCGGCCCGCGAAACCGAGGTAGACGATCAGTTCCGCGACTTCATCCGGGGTGCAGAGCTTCTTCAGCGGTGTTGCAGCGATTGTGCCATCATGCCGCTCTTTCGACCACTCGATCGCCCAGGAACTGTCCACCGATCCCGGCGCCACGGCGTTGACGCGGACATCCGGGGCGAGCGACCGCGCCAGGTTTTTCGTCAGATTGATAACGGCGGCCTTGGATCCGCTATAGGCGATGGTGCTTGCCACCGAACCGAAGCCGGCGATCGAGGCCGTGTTGACGATAGCGCCCTTGCTTTCCTTCAAGGCAGATGCGGCAGCCTTGGAGCAGCGAAAGACACTCATCAGATTGACGTTCAACAGGTTGGCCCACAGCTCCTCGGTGATCGACTCGAGATCCTGGATCGGCACGGGAAGCTTGACGCCAGGGGTGCCTGCATTGTTGACCAGCAGATCGAGATGCCCGAGATCGCTGATCGCCTTCTTGACCATCGCTTCGGCCTTGTCGGCATCGCCGACATCACCCGGAGCGGCAACGGGATCATAGCCTTCCTTGCGCAATGCCGCGAGCGCTTCTTCGCCGCGGGGGTCATCCGGAAGATAGTTGATCGCCACGCGGGCGCCACCTCGGCTTAACATCCGTGCGGTCTCAAAGCCGATCCCGGATGCGCCACCCGTTACGAGCGCGGTGCGGCCTTTAAGATCAAATGAAATCATCGTGCAAATCCGATCAAATTCTAACGTTGCGTTACATGAAAGTGCTTAAGCCGCCGATATTTTGCGGCCGCAGTCAGTCGAGATGCGGTTCTCACGCCTCAGGAAGCGTTGGGTCTGCTCTTGGGAGGGATTGTCGATCACCTGGGCTGCCGTCCCGAGTTCACAAACCTCGCCTTGGTGCAGAAAGGCGACTCGGTCCGCGGATTCGCGCGCAAAGCCGATATCGTGGGTGACGACGACCATGGTCATTCCCTCCGACTTCAGCAGCCGCATGGTTTCAAGGACCTCGCCGACGAGTTCCGGATCGAGAGCCGAGGTGACTTCGTCAAACAGCATGTAGGAAGGCTCCATCGCCAGTGCCCTTGCGATGGCCAGACGCTGCTGCTGGCCGCCCGAAAGCCTTGATGGCAGCGCATCGGCTTTATCCCCGAGCCCGACATGCTCGAGATGTTTCTGGGCAAGTTTGCGCGCCTCCGAGCGGCTGCGTTTTGCGACCACGCGCGGGGCCAGCGCCACGTTTTCAAGGGCGGTCAGATGCGGAAAGGCATTGTATTGTTGAAAGACGATGCCGAGCTTCCGGCGCAAGGTGTTGATGTTGGTCTTCGGGTCATGGACACTGATGCCGTCGACAATGATCTCACCTCCCTGGATCGGTTCCAGACCGTTGATGCATTGCAGGAGCGTCGATTTCCCCGAGCCGCTTGCGCCGATCAGGCAAAGAAGCTCGCCCTTTTCGACCGTCAGGTTGATGCCCTTGAGAACCGTCAACGGACCGAAGATCTTGCGGACATTTTTGATCTCGATCATACGAGGACCCTTCTTTCAAGTTGGCGACTGTACTTGGAAACCGGATAGCAAATGAGGAAATAGAATAGCCCGGTCCCCAGCAGCATGAGCCAGGTTTCGTGGGTTCGGGTCATGAGCATCTGGGCGCTGCGGGTGAATTCCAGATAGCCGATGACCCCTGCCAGCGAGCTATCCTTGATCAGGCTCAGGACCAGGCCGATCCAGGACGGAAGCCCGGCACGAAAACCAAGGGGTGCCGAGATATGGAAGAGCTCCTGGAAGTAGTTCATCCCCAGGGAGCGAGCGCCCCGGCGGTATTGAAACGGCACGGATCGCAGGGCGTCGCGCGCGACTTCGGCCGTAACGGCTGCCATCCAGGCGCCGAGTGCGATGGTGCCGAACCAGAATGGCGAGGCGCTGAAGCCCATGAGCGACAGGATGCTATTGGCCAGGATCAGCTGAATGACCATCGGCACGCTGCGAAGAATGTCGATGATCGGCGTCGTCAGCAGGCGGATGACGAGCGAGATCGACCGCAACCATCCAAGGACGATACCAAGGACTGTGCCGAGCAGACCCGCCGCGACGGCGATCTTGATGGTGTTGATGGCGCCCAGCAGCAGGAAGTAGGCGTCGGACCAATGCAAGCCCTGATTTGCAAATTGAAACTGCATCAGGTCCTCCCGTACATGAGCTTGAAAACGAGATGCGCCGAAAGTTGCAGAGCCTTTGCGATGACGTAGTAAAATCCGGCCGTCACGATGAAGAATTCGAATGTGCGGAACGACACGGATTGCGCATATTGGGCCGCCCCCGCCAGTTCCCGCAGGCCAACGAGCATGCCGAGCGATGTGTTGAGCATTCCCCAGATACCCTGGGTGACGAAGGCGAGGAAAATGACCTGGAAGACCTGCGGGAAGACGACATGCATGAAGCTCTGGAAGCTGGTCATTCCGAGTGACCGGGCGGCGGAAAATTGCTGGCGCGGGATCGCCGCAATGCCGCCCCGGAATATCTCGGCGAGATAACCGGCATTGTTGAACGAGATCGCCGCCAGCACCGAGATGTAGCTCGATATGTTGATGCCGAGCGCGCCGAGGCCGAAATAGATCATGAAGACCTGGAAGAGCACTGGCGTGTTGCGGGAGAGCTCAACCCACGCCGTTGCTAGTCGATAGCCGAGGCCCGTTTCCCTTTGACGTGCGACCGCCATCGGCATCGCGATCAGTGTTCCGATGACGAACGACAGTATGGTGATCTGAACGGTCACCCAGGCGGCGGCCAGGAGCTGCGGCAAAGCATCCCAAACGATGGACCAGTAGAATTGATAACCAAGCATGGCAGTGTCCCAATATCCATTGGCAGGGGTCGCCTGCCAATGGAGGTTCGGTTGAACTAGAAATCGACGCCGTCAGCATGCAGCGACGGCACCGGCCCATTGCCGAAATACTGCTTGTATACTTCAGCGAAGCGCCCGCTGACGCCCTGCTGCCAGACGAACATTTTAGCCCAGTTCAGCATCTGCTGGTCATCGCGGCGCACAGCGATGGAGACCATGTCGGAAAGCGGCGCTTCTCCGGCGATGACGAACTCGGGGAACTGCCCGCTCTGCGCAAGAGCGTTGAAGACGCCGAAGGAAACGAGGATGGCGTCGACCTTGCCCTGTTGCAAGGCAAGATACGCTTCAGCATCGGTCGAATAGCCGGTGTAGGTAGCGCCTTTGTCCTTCCAGCCATTTGCCAGCTCTTTATTCAGCAACTGCTCGGGCGTGCTGCCCACCACGCCGCCGAGCTTCTTGCTGCTCAGATCCGCATAGGCCTTGATGCCGGTGTCCTTGCGCGTGACCACGCCCATCGTGTTGTTCATGTAAGGCTGCGTGAAAGCGACGGTCAGCGCGCGCTTCGGCGTCGGCGTCGTCGATGCAATCAACACGTCGATACGATTGGATACCAGCGCTGGAATGCGATCCGGCGAGGGAGTTTCGACGATCTCAGGCTCCGCTCCGAGAGCTGCGGCCATGTCCTTGCAATAGACCACGTCGAAGCCCTCCGGCTCGTTATTCGTATTGCGAAAGCCGGCGGGAGGGCTGTCCAACATAATGCCGCAGCGCAGTTTCTTGCTCTGAACAATCGTGTCGAGCGCGGACTGTGCGTAGGAATGTGCCGACAGCGTCAGGCTGAAAGCCGTAGCAATCATTGCAGTCTTGAGTATGGTGTTCTTCATGTCATTCCCCTTTTGATATTGTATATTAGCTGCTTAGTTTTCGACTTTTATAAGCCTCCGGCCCACTCCCTTTGAGGGCCGATTCCCCCGAGCTCAACCGGCTTTGCGTTGAGCTATTTCTTGAGCACCGATGTTCGCGATCGGGCCGACCGCTTGCTCGACCAGCGGAAGAACTTCCTTCTTGAAGCGGTAGATCGACTTTTGCGCCCGTTCCAACGGCATGCAGCCAAAGGAAAAGTTGCAGGTGTAGTTGGACGGATTGAGGCGCTTGATGTTGTCGACGATTTTCTCGGCGACCGTGTGCGGATCACCGACGACCATGTTGTCGGCATATTGCTCAAGCGTGAATTCGCCGGGATAGGGCTCGTTGCGGATAAATCCGGCTTGATCCAACGGCAGCTCCGGCTGGCGCAGAAAATGTGCCATGCGCCCGACGTAACGGGCACGCTCACCGGCCTCCAGCGCTTCGGCTCGACTGTCGGTGATGTTGACATACTGCATGATGGCCAGAGGCTTTGTCGCAGGATCGTCCCCGATTGATTCCCAGGCCTTGTTCAGCCCGTCGCCCATCTTGTAGAGAGCCGGCGATCCAAGCGTGCTTGCGGCGATGAAAGGGGTGGCGCCCCATTTCTTGAAGCGGCTGAGAAGCTTGGGATGGGAGGACGTCACGAAGATCGACGGTAATGGCTTTTGTTCGGTCTTGATCGCAAAGGATGTCTTGGGAACCGAGATGAATTTGCCGTTGTATTCCACCGTTCCGTTGACGAGGGCCTGCTCGATAATGTCCCAATATTCGAGAAAGATATCGACCTTGTCGTCGAGGACGACACTGTAGCGGTCGAATTCGTATTGCTGGTATCCGGTTCCCATGCCGATCACCAAACGCCCGCCTGATTGCGTATCCGCGACGGCGATCTCCTGGGCAACCCTGAGCGGGTTGTAGAGCGGAAGAACGATGACGCCAGGCCCGAGCTTGATCTTCTTTGTCCAGCCCGCGGCGTAGGAGCACATCATCAAGGGCGAGGGGGAGCTCGAATAGTTTGCGAAATGATGTTCGGCGAACCACGCAATGTCGAAATCGAGCTCTTCGGCGGTTTCGACCATTTTTCTGGTGTCACGCATGACGCCGAGTGCGCCATCGGGATGATCCCGCAACGTCATCAAGTTGAACAGACCGAGCTGCATTACAATTCTCCTGGCTATCTGTAGCGCCTAAGCGGCGTCATTCAGCAGCAATGGCGCACACGCCACGTAACCGCCGTTTTGGTAAATCAACGGATCGACGCGCTCGGCAAAGCCTGCGGCGATGGCGCGCCCGATCACGATTTGATGGGTGGAATAGGCAACGGTCTGATCGACCTCACAAAAGAGGTTGGCTTGGGCATCCGGCAGGTAGGGAATACCTTGGGCATCTTCCGCCCAGCCGCCGACCAGAAACCGTTCGCTTGGCGGCACGCCGCCGCTGAAGCGCTTCGAGATTTCGACCTGCGATTTTTGCAGAACGTTGATGCAATACCGGCCCTCCGCAAGCAGCGGATGGATGATCGACGTGCCGTTGTTGATGCACGCCAAGATCGACAGCGGCTTGAAGCACAGCGAGGTGACCGACGTCACCGTGATGCCAAAACGAACGCCTTCGTGCCGGCATGAAATGACGCAGACCGTTGCTGCGAGACGCCGCAAGGATTGCCGGAAATTCTCTTCGTGCTGGTCGCTCATCAAAGCCATCTCCATTTCGATGGCTGGATGATTGCGGATTATCTACAATCTGTCAATCGTCATTTTTCCGATTGCCAGTTTGCTCGAGGTGACAAGAGTGGGATTGATAAATTGTAGATGATCTGCAATATGGTAGCTTCGATCCGCGGCGACTGGCCGTGGCAAAGCATAGGCATCTAAGTGGGAGATGGAGGCATCATGTCGTTAGATCTAGTTGGTAGGACAATCATCGTCTCGGGCGCTGCCGGCGGTGTGGGCCGCTCAGTCGTTGGTAAGCTTGCGGCTATGGGCGCGCGCGTCTGTGCAACGGATCTGACGCCCAGCGTTCTGGAGCTCGCCGCAAGCTGCGCGGGCAAAGTGGTTTCGATCGTTGGCGATGTCACGAAATCGGATCATGTGAACGCCATTTATGAATTTGCGGAAAGCAAACTGGGGCCTGTCGACGGCCTTGTCAGCAATGCAGGTTTCATCATTTCGAAGTCCGTCCACGAAACCTCCGAGGACGAGTGGGACAGCGTCATGAACGCAAACGCCAAATCCTTCTTTCTGATGGCCAAGCGAGCCCTGCCATCGATGATGGAGCGTCGCGCCGGGACGATCGTCGCGACCGGATCAATTTCCAGCGTCGTAGGACTTCCCTCGCAGGCAGCCTATTGCGCCAGCAAGGGTGCCCTGCTGCAGCTGGTTCGGCAAATGGCTGTCGACTATGCCTCCGCAGGCATCAGGATCAATGCCGTCGGTCCCGGCTCGATCAACACCCCGTTCCTGACGAAATATCTGCAAGGTCTGGAGGATCCAGCCGCCGGCGAAGCGGATATCAAATCGGCGCATCCGCTTGGACGATGGGCCGAGCCCGAAGAGATTGCGGATGCGATCGTCTATCTCTCCGTTTCCGCGAGCTCATTTGTTACCGGTCAGATTCTGATGGTTGACGGCGGATACACGGCACGGTGATCGGCGGATAGCCAAGAACCTTAAAGCCAGCCAAGAGCGGTCGCAGCGCGAAGCGCTTCGGCGCGACGGTTGCACCCCAGCTTTCTGAAAAGATTGCCGAGATGGAATTTCACCGTCACCTCGGAAATGTTGAGCGTTTGGGCGATGCGTTTGTTCGACAGTCCACCCGCGATCAGTTGCAGCATCTGCGCCTCGCGCTGCGACAGGCCGCCCTGCAATGCGCGGGCCTGTGGTGAATTCACCGAGGCAGAGAAGATCGAAAGTGCGGTTCGGACATCGGAGGAGGTTTCGATGAAGCTTCGGATGCGCCGGTTTTTCAAAAGAGGCGCCAGGAAGATCCGCTCCTCGGACAATACGCCGTTGCATCCAAGCCGGGTGGCACTTTCGAGCGCAGACAGGATATGCGCGCGCGCCGCGGCGTTGTCGCGGCGCTGGTGGGCGGCGTAACTCCGCCACAGCTGTAGCGCCACTTTTTCCCGGTTCGTAACCTGCGGGTTGGCGATAAGAGCGTCGATCTGGCGCGAGAGATAGGCGCGGGGTGTTGAGAGGCGCACGGCGTCACGTAACCACGCCATGGCATAGGAAATCTCATCGCGCCGGCTCAGGCGTGTCAGTTCCTCGGTCGCGCTTTCGACCCAGTTGCGCCCGATCCGCATGCGTACGGCTGAAAGCGTGGCCGCTGCATCGCCCCAGCGATTGACGTTCTGATAGGCGATGGCGGTGCGGATCTCCATCATCGCGTGAAACTGCAGCCCCTCCGACAGATGGATCCATAGCCCGTCCAAGAAGCCCGGCCGGATCGCCATCGGGAAGTGATCGGCGAGAACCTGCGAGGCGTAGTGAAGTGCAAATTGCATCAGGCTCGGCCATATCTCCGCGACGGCGAACTGTTCGAATTCCGTCTGGACAAAATCCAGAAGGTCGCGCGGGCGCCCTGCTTCATAGGCGACGCAGGCTTCCGCCAGACGCAGCATACGGAATTCCGCTTCCGCTTCATGTGGAACCTGTTCCAGCTTGCTCCGCGCTTCCCGTGCGGCTTGCCTGGCGAACAATGCGTCGCCGCTCATCAGGCGCAGCACGATCTGATGCAGATGAATGAAGAATTCGAGCAGCGGCTGCCCACTTGGTTGGCGCAGATAGATCAGGGCGCGGGCGGCTGCGGCCTCGGCCTCGCGGAAGTTGCGGCGGCGGATCTCGAACTCGAGAAGCGCATTGTAATATGCCGCCCATTTGCTGTGGTCGCCCATCGGATAATCCGCCATGAATTCACCAAGACGGCTGATCATCACATCGCTCGGCGTCAGGTCCTCGGTAATCATCAGATTGAGCCTGAATGTCCGGGCGGCGAAGGAAAATCGTGATCCGCGTGCCAGAACCTTCAAGGGGTCCATATAATCAGAGCCGAGATGCCGGCTCAACAGATGGCGCACGCGTTGCAACTCGCCTTGTTTCAGAAGCGTGCGCGTGACGGCGAAGAGCACCGTCTCGTTGGTTGCGATCATCTCCTGTGAGAAGCGCAGGACAATGTCCTGAAACCTGTTGAGGCTGCTGCGGTAGATCAGGTCCCGGCCGTGAGCGCGTTCGAGGATCTGCGCCGCGTGGGCCTCGCGCCCGTGGTCGATGAGGAGCGCCATGGCCGCAAGCGATCGTCCCGCCCGCTCATATGCCGATGCGATCTCTGTCACCGCTCCCTGGGTCTCGAATGTCGCCAGGCGTTCGTGCACGGCGATGGTAAGAAGCCGCAAAAGGTCCGGATGTCTTTCCGGGTTCGCCGTCAGAAACGGCGGCAGCATCTCGGTCCAGTCCCCGGTCGGGGTGGGCAAAGGGGCCTCAAGCCAGATCGATAGGGCGGTCGTCTGCCCGGGGGATAGGTGGCTGAGAAAGGTCTCTCGCAGGTAGTCGATACACAGTCTTTCATTTGAGGCGGATGCCAGAGGCAGAAAGGCGGGCCAACCCGCATATCCGTCGCGCATGAGGCTCGCCTGCTCTGAAGGCAGCGCGCGCAATTCGTCCTCGGCTAAAGTCAGGTCGGTCGCACCGAATGTTGCGGAGCGGCGGTAGAGGATCTGCCGCGCCAATCCACTGATGCGCTGATCCGGACGGCATGCGATCACGACGGATTGGGCAGCGTCCAGAACCTGAGCGGAAAGCCGTGCCGATCGCGTGGAGACCGGCACATCCCAGAAAAGCCGACCGTCCTCGACGTCATCCAGCCGGGGCTGCTGTAATGTGCAGACGTGCTTGCCCAGCATCTCCGCAACCATGCTCAACAAGACTGTTTTTCCGGCACCGGCGGGCGCGCGCAGGAGGATCACGCCCGCGGTTTCACCGGCAATACGGCTACAGAGATGAGGGCGCGGCAGAAATATGCTCATGATGGTCCGATAGATCACAGTCGCGCAGAAACCTATACCAATCTACCAAGAAACTATACCTTTGTGAGATTGCCTGCAGAGACGTTGAGGGAAATGTTTGTGTCCCTACGCAGCTGGTCAACAAGGCACCCTAGCGATGCAGCAACATCCGTTGGTCGCGATCCTCACCCGGATCGGCACGTTCGTGCTGGTCATGATCGCCCTGTCCATCATGATCTTTCTGCTGGCGCGCGTCGTGCCAGGCGATCCCGCGCGCATGGCGCTCGGCCCGGCGGCGACGCAGGAACAGGTCGATACGCTGCGTCTTCAGATGGGCCTC
Source organism: Rhizobium rhizogenes NBRC 13257 (assembly GCF_000696095.1). GTDB lineage: Bacteria > Pseudomonadota > Alphaproteobacteria > Rhizobiales > Rhizobiaceae > Rhizobium > Rhizobium rhizogenes. The sequence goes on from NZ_BAYX01000003.1 coordinate 185,911, forward strand.
GATCAGCCGATGGTGCTGCAATATCTCGACTATGTGTGCAACGCCCTGCACGGCGATCTCGGAATGTCGCTCGTTTCGCAGCGTCCGGTCACGACAGACCTGGCCCAGACTGTTCCGGCGACCGTGGAGCTGGTGCTCGTCTCCGTGATCTTCATGTTTGTGGTCGCCATTCCGCTGGGCGTCATCACCGCGCATTACCGCGATCGCTCCTGGGATCATATCGGGCGGGTCCTATCCCTGACGGGCGTGACGATTCCAAGTTTTCTGTTTGCGATCAGCCTGCAACTGCTGGCGGCGCGCTACCTTCCCGGTTGGCCGATCATCGGCAGGATCGATCACACGTTGAACTGGCAAGGCGGTCCCACGGGTTTCCTGTTGCTCGACGGGCTGCTGGCGGGACGTTTCGATGTCATGCTGAACGCGCTGCAACACCTGGCACTGCCGGCTTTCGCGCTCTCCATGGCGGGTATCGGGCAGATCACCCGGATCACCCGGTCCTCGATGATCGAGAACCAGCGCAAGGATCACGTCTTGACGCTGCAAAGCTTCGGCGTACCGGAACGCGTCATCATCTTTCGCTATTTGCTCAAGCTCTCCTCTATCGCGCCGCTGACCATTATGGGCCTCGAATTCGCATCGCTGATCGGCAATGCCTTCGTCATCGAAATGGTTTTCGCCTGGGGTGGCTTTGCCTCTTACGGGCTGACCGCGATCCTGCAGAAGGATCTCAATGCCATCACCGCCGTGGTGCTGGTGGCCGGGCTGTTTTTCATCGTTGCGAACCTGATCGTGGACGTCCTGATCTCGATCATTGACCCGCGCCTGCGCCGCAAGGAGGCACGTTGATGGCCGATATGAATATGCTCGACGCTTCCGATCGGGGACTGAGCGACGGTTACATGATGTGGTATCGCTTCAGCCGCAATCCGGCTGCGGTGATCGGTACGTTGATGCTGATCTCGGTTGTCATACTGGCGGTTTTCGCGCCGTGGCTGACGCCCTATCCGAAGCATGTGGGTGCGGTCGTCGATTTCCGTGCGCGGCATATGCCGCCGGACCTGACGCATTGGTTCGGCACGGACAAGGCGGGCCGCGATATCTTCTCGCGGACGGTCTTTGGTCTGCGCGTCTCGCTTCTTCTCGTGATCGGCGTGCTTGGTATTTCGGTGCCGGTGGGCACGGTGCTCGGCCTAATCGCGGGTTATTTCGGCGGCTGGGTCGAGAAGGTCATCACCGGGCTAACAAATGTAATGTTGGCGATGCCGCCTCTCGTGATGGCCCTTGCCGTGTCCAACCTGCTCGAGCCAACGCTGATGAACGCGATGATCGCAATCACGCTTCTGTGGTGGACGTGGCATGCGCGGCTGATCTATTCGGTCTCCAAATCGGTCGCCTCCGAGGACTTCATCGAAGCCGCCCGCCTTGCCGGCGCCGGTCCGATGCACATCCTGTTTCGCGAGATCCTGCCGAATTGCGTCGCGGTGATCTCGGTGAAGACGACGCTGGATGCGGCCTTCGTGATCCTGTTCGGTGCGACGCTCAGCTTCCTCGGTTTCGGCGTCAAGCCACCGACACCCGACCTTGGCTCCATGGTCGCCGACGGGCGGCAGTTCATGCCCGATTACTGGTGGGAGGTGCTCTGCCCGGGCGCGGCCGTTTTCTATGTGACGCTCGGGTTCAATCTTCTCGGCGACGGCTTGCGCGACATGTTCGATGTGGAGAGCTGAGCCCATGGCCGAACCGCTTCTGAAAGTCGAGGCCCTCAATGTCTCTTTCACGACCTACGGCCGCACCCGGCAGGTGCTGCGCGATGTGGGCTTCACCGTGGCCGCCGGAGAGCGCGTCGCGCTGATCGGCGAAACCGGATCGGGCAAGTCGGTGACGGCGAAGGCGATCATCGGCACTCTGCCGAAGAATGCGGCGATCGGCTCAGGCACGATCGCGGTTGCGGGGCGTAACGTACTCACCATGCCTCGATCCGAGCGCGAAGCGCTGAAGGGCACGGCGTTCTCGCTGATCATGCAGGACCCGCTTTCGTCCTTCAATCCGGTGTTCAAGATCGGCACGCATCTCGATGACGTCATGCGCTTTGCCGACAAGCGCGATGGCGTGGTCTCGTCCAGGGCGGATCGCCGCCTGCGCATCGCGGCGGTGCTGCGTCGGGTTCAGCTTGCCGACGGCGAGCGCGTAATGAACGCCTATCCGTCGGAACTCTCAGGCGGCATGCGTCAGCGCGTGCTGATCGGGCTTGCGCTGCTGCATCAGCCGAAGCTCTTGATTGCCGACGAACCCGGCACGGCGCTCGATGTGACCACGCAGGACGAGATCCTGAACCTTATCAACCAGCTGGTCGTCGAGGAGAACATGGCTCTCCTGATGATCACCCACAATCTCGGCGTCGTGCGCAAGGTCGCGGACCGGGTCGTGGTCATGCATCATGGCGATATCGTCGAGGCCGGTCCTTGCACCGAGATTCTGCATAGCCCGAAACAGCCCTATACCAAGGCGCTCCTCGAGGCGGTGCCGCCGCTTTACGGCCGGCGCGTCATCGACCTGCCGCAAAGCGATCGCGCTCCCATCGTCAAGGTCGAGGCATTGAACAAGGTCTATGGCCGGCGGCCCGGCTTCCATGCCGTGCGTGACGTGAACCTGACATTGCGCGAGGGCGAAATTTTCGGGCTTGCCGGCGAGTCCGGCTCGGGCAAGACCTCGGTGGCTCGCATCATCATGGGCCTGTCGCGCCCGACTTCGGGAAGCATCACCATCGACGCTCCCGCGCCGGGGCATGGCAAGCGATTGACCCAGATCGTCTACCAGAACCCTGGCACCTCGCTGAACCCGAAGCGCACGGTGAAGCAGACGCTTGCCCTGCCGCTGAAATCCATCGGCATGGATGGGCCGACGCGGGAGGCGCGAATGAGCGAGCTGATGGATCTCGTTCGTCTGCCGCAATCCTATCTTGCGAAGTATCCGCACGAACTTTCAGGCGGCCAGAAGCAGCGCGTGGCCATCGCTCGCGCGCTTGCGGCCGAGCCGAAGATCCTGATCCTGGACGAGCCCACCGCTGCCCTAGATGTCTCGGTGCAGAAGACGGTGATCGAACTGCTCCTGCAATTGCGCCGGGATCTCGGTCTCACCTACCTGATGATCTCGCATGATCTTTCGCTGATGCGGAATTTCTGCTCGCGCATTGCCATCATGCTGCGTGGCGAGATCGTCGAAGAGGGGCCGACGCCCGAGGTCTTTGCTGAGCCCAACCATCCCTACACCCGCGCGCTGATTGCCGCGATCCCCGTCGTCACCGACGAGGAGGAGCGCCTGAAACCCGTCGTGACCCAGGAAGAGCGCATGCGCTTCCTCGTGAAAACCATAGATTGATCGAAGAGGAGCCTGACGTGTATCGCGTTGGAATTGACGTCGGCGGCACCAATACGGACGCTGTCGTACTGAATGGAAAGACCGTGCTGGCGGGGGTTAAGGCCTCGACGACCGAAGACGTGACGTCGGGCGTGATCGAAGCACTCGAAAAGGTGATCGAAGCGTCCGGTATCGACCGGGCGCGGATCGCGGCTGTCATGATCGGTACGACGCATTTTACCAATGCGGTGATCGAGCGGCGTCACATGGACGAAGTCGCGGCGATCCGCCTTAGCCTGCCGTCGGGTGCCGGCCTGCCGCCGATGGTCGACTGGCCCGATGATCTCCGCGAGATCGTCGGAAATCACGGCTATCAGGTAAAGGGCGGCTATGAATTCGACGGCCGCGAACTCTCGCCGCTCGACGAGGACGCCATCATCCGGATCGCGGGCGACATCCGCGCCAAGGGTCTGAAGGCAGCAGCGGTCACCTGCGTCTTCAGTGGCATCAATGACGCGATGGAGCTCCGCGCCAAGGAGATTTTGCAACAGCATTGCCCGGGTCTGCCGGTTGTGATGTCGAAGGATATCGGTCGCCATGGCCTGATTGCCCGCGAGAGTGCCACGATCATGAATGCCAGTCTCCTGTCGCTCGCGGATCGCACGGTGGCGGCATTCGGCAAGGCACTGACGGCTGCGGGGATACCCTGCCCATTTTATATTACGCAGAACGACGGCACACTGATGGCCGCTGACGTCGTGCGCGGCTTCCCGGTACTGACCTTCGCCTCCGGCCCGACCAATTCGATGCGGGGCGCGGCATTCCTGACCGGCATCAAGGATGCCGTTGTCGTCGATGTCGGCGGCACCACCTCGGATGTGGGCTCCCTTTCGCACGGCTTCCCGCGCCAGGCCTCGACCACGGTCGATATCGGCGGCGTGCGTACGAATTTCCGAATGCCCGATGTGTTTTCCATTGGCCTGGGCGGCGGCTCGCTGGTCGTCAGAGGTGATGCTGGCCTGACCGTGGGACCAAAGTCGGTGGGCTACCGCGTTCGCAAGGAAGCCCTGTGCTTCGGCGGCACGACGCTGACCGCGACCGATATCGCCGTCGCCTCCGGCAAGGCCGATGTGGGTGACAGGGCGCTGGTCGAAAACCTCGACAAGGTGCTGGTCGATGCGGCCGTCGCGAAGATCGATGCGATGCTCGAAGCCTGCGTCGAGCGCAGCCGCATCTCGTCGACGCCTGTACCGGTGATAGCGGTCGGTGGCGGGTCCATCCTCATGCCCGACCGTATCGGTGAATTGGAGGTGATCCGGCCTGAGAATTTCGCCGTGGCAAATGCCGTCGGCGCCGCCATCGCGCAGATCAGCGGCGAGACGGACCGCGTCTTCTCGCTAATCGACGGACGCACGCGCGAAAGTGCGCTCGCAGAAGCGGAAGCGGAAGCGCGTGAGAAAGCGATCGCTGCCGGCGCGCTTGCCGAAACGCTTGAAGTCATCGAGCGAGAGGACATGCCGCTTGCCTATCTGCCGGGCAACGCCACGCGCATTCATGTCAAAGTCGTCGGAGAGATGGGAGGCGATCATGCCTGAGACGCGCAAGCTGAAGTATGACGAAGCCGTCCTGCGCACGCTGACACCGGAAGACCTCGACGCGCTGGAGATCGGTGCCGGCATTCTCGGCACCGGCGGCGGCGGCAATCCGTATCAGGGCAAGCTTCTCGCGCTTGAGGCGATGAAGGCCGGTTACGAGATGAAGGTTCTCGCGACCGACAGTATCGAGCCGGATGCGCTGTGCATGTCCATCGGCGGCATCGGGGCACCTGTTGTCGGCGTGGAACGCATCCGCGAGGGACGCGAGGGGCTGCGATGCCTGCGCGCGATGGAGGAGCTGATCCGCACGCCGATCGATGCCATCGTCTGCGAGGAAATCGGCGGCTCGAATGCGATGAACCCTCTGGTCACGGCGGCGCTTGGTGGGTTGCCCGTCCTGGATTGCGACGGCATGGGCCGGGCCTTTCCCGAAATGCAGATGACCACCTTCTCGATCTATGGTCACAGCTCGACGCCTTCGGTGATGTGCGATCTGCATGGCAACGCCGTGATCTTCAGCCATGCCGTGTCCGAGGTCTGGCACGAGCGTATGGCGCGCGCCTGCGTCGTGGCCCAGGGCGGCGGCGCCATGCTGGCGACGGCGCCGATGCAGGCGCACTACGTCCACCAATACGGCATTCCGAAAAGCTATACCAAGGCAATCGCGCTCGGCGAAGCGGTGATCCGCGCGCGCAAAGCACAGGAAGACCCGATCGCGGCGGTCTGTGCGCTTGAGGGTGGCCGACGCATCTTCAACGGCAAGATCACCGATCTGAAGCGCCATTTGCGTGGCGGCTTTGCCGTTGGTGACATGGAGCTTGCGGGCTTTGACGATTGCGTCGGTCAGACGGCGAGCGTGGCGATCCAGAACGAATTTCTGATCTTCCGCCGGGACGGCGAGGTCGAGGTCTGCGTGCCCGATCTGATCGTCCTGCTCGATGTCGACACGGGTTATCCGATCACCACCGAAATGCTGCGCTACGGCCAGCGCGTCGCCGTGGTCGCCATCCCCTGTCACGAGCTGCTGCGCAGTGCGCGCGCGCTCGATGTCGTCGGCCCGTCGGCTTTCGGCTATCGCGAGATCACCTATTCACCGCTGCCTGCTCCTACGGGGACAGCAGCATAACCATAAGCGGGGCAATTCCAGTTCCCGCATCCAAGAGGAGAACGTGAATGAAGATGGGTTCCAATAGTTTGCGCCTTGCCGCACTGTTCCTCGGCACGGCCATGGCGCTGCCGCTGACCTCGGTTGCGGCTTCGGCGGCCGACAAGGTGTCGATTGCCGTCAATACAATGCAGATCTTCAGCTCGCTCGACCCGGCGAAGGTCACCGACTATACCGGCTACATGGCCATCGTGAACATGTATGACGGCCTGACGACGGTAAGCCCTTCGGGCGACATCGTCCCCCATCTGGCAAAATCATGGGACATCGCGCCGGACGGGCTGACCTACACCTTCCATCTGCGTGATGATGCCAAATTCCAGGACGGCACGCCGCTCAAGGCTTCGGACTTTGTCTGGTCGATCCGGCGTCTGCTCGGCATCAACAAGGGGCCGTCGAACCTTGTCGTCGGCCTTGTGAAGCCCGAAAACATCACCGCGCCCGACGATACCACTGTTGTCATCAAGCTCGACCGTCAGTTCTCGCCCTTCATGGCGGTGACGCCACTGATGATGGCGCTCAACGAAAAGCTGATCGAGGCCAATACGAAGCCGGACGATAAATGGGGCGAAGCCTATGTCGGCGAACATTCGGCGGGCTCTGGCCCCTACAAGCTCGTCAGCTACAACCGCTCGGCCGACATGGTGATCGCGCGTAACTCTGACTATTTCCTCGGCTGGACCAAGGGCACGCCGATCGACGAGGTGCGCTTCATTCAGACGAGCGACGATGCCACGGTGAAAGCCCTGGCCGAAAAGGGTGATCTCGGCCTTTCCTCGCACGGTATGGGCAACGACACCTATGAAACAATCGGCAAAATGCCGAACTACAAGCTGATCCAAACCGGCACGGCCGGCGGCTTCGTCATCAAGCTGAACTCCAAGGTCTATCCGACGGATGATGTCCATGTACGGCGTGCGATCGCCTATGCGACCGATTACAAGACCATTCAGGAGGCGATCTATCCAGGCTTCGACATGACCGGCCCGCTTTCGACCGCGTTCAAGGACGCCCATAGCGACGATATCCAGCCCGGCGTCTTCGACCTCGAAAAGGCCAAGGAAGAGCTTGCCAAGTCGAAGTACGCTGGCCAGAAGATCACGCTGGTCAACAGCTATGTCGCCTCGCTCGCCTTCGAGGCGGATGTGGCGCTGCTGATGCAGGCAAATCTTGAACAGATCGGCATCACGCTCGACATCAAGCCCGAGCCGTGGAACCGCATCGTCGAACTTTCCTCCAAACCGGAAACGACGCCGGCTTCGACGCAGGTCAACATCTCGCCCAATTATCCCTCGCCGGATGCGATATTCTACAACCAGTATCACTCCAAGGCTTCAGGTACCTGGATGTCGATGGAATGGCTGCAGAATCCGGAGGTCGATGCGCTGATCGACAAGGCGCGGGCGACCACCGACGTCAAGGAACAGAATGCGGCCTATAAGGAGCTTCAGGCGAAGCTCGTCGATCTGCAGCCAGACGTTTGGGCCGTGTCGCCGAACCGCCGTTATGCCGCGAACAAATGCTTGCAAGGTTACGAGTTCATCCCGATGCAAAGCTGGGACCTGAATTTCTCGAACTTCCATTGGGACTGCAAGGCGAACTGATCCTCGCATTCCAGACAAGCAGACCCGGCCCGTTTTGGGGTCGGGAACGCTATTGCCGAAGGTGACACATGCTTCAGGAATTTTCCGAAGACGACATCGAGCCGCTTGCAACGGGTGCCTGGATTCTGGGGACCGGGGGCGGCGGCAATCCCTATATCTCGACGCTGAACCTCCGCCGGCTCTATGCCGAGGGCCGGCGTGTTCAGGTGATGGACCCGATGGCGCTCGACGACGACGACATGGTTGCCGTCGTCTCGAAGATGGGCGCGCCGCTGGTCGGCCAGGAGCGGCTGGGCGATCCCGTTCATCTTGCCCGCGCGGTCGAGGTCATGGAGGATTACCTTGGCAAGCCCTTCCGCGCGATCATGAGCGTCGAGATTGGCGGTTCGAATGCGCTGTCCTCCTTCCTCGCCGCCGCCATGCTCGGCCGCCCGGTCGTCAACGCCGATGCGATGGGCCGCGCCTATCCGGAGGCGCAGATGACCTCCTTTGCCATCGGCAATCTGCCGATGTTCCCGCTTTCGCTGGTCGACGTGCGCGAAAATGAAGTCATCATCACCCGAGCGGCGTCGTGGAAATGGATGGAGCGGATATCGCGCAAGATCTGCACCGAGGTCGGCTCGACCGCCGCCACCTGCAAGGCGCCCCGCACCGGCCGAGAGGTCAAGGAATGGGGCATTCACTATACGATCACCAAGGCAACCGAACTCGGCCGGGTCGTGATCGAGGCGCGTGCGCGCCACGACAATCCGGTGAAGGCGGTCCTCGACCACGAGGGCGGCAAGCAGCTGTTCCGCGGCAAGGTGATCGACGTCGCGCGCGAGACCACCGGCGGCTTCCTGCGAGGCCGCACGGTGATTGAAGGCATCGACGCGGATAAGGGTGCGCGCATGGAGCTGGCCTTCCAGAACGAATGGGCGGTCGCGTTCCGTGACGGCGAGCCCGTTGCAATGACGCCGGATCTTCTGTGCCTTCTCGACACGATTTCGGGCGGCGCGATCGGGACTGAATCGGTGCGCTACGGCCAGCGCGTGACGGTCGTGGCTCTGCCTGCCCCGAAACTTCTGACGACACCCGCGGGGATCGCAGCCGTTGGGCCTCGTGCCTTTGGTTATGACATTGATTTCAGATCGGTATTCGCATGAAGCGCATCGGTATTGACGTTGGCGGCACCAATACGGATGCCGTTTTGATCGACGGCGAAAACATCATCGCCTCGATCAAGGTTCCCACGACGCAGGATGTGATGTCGGGCGTGAAGGCGGCGTTGAGCCATGTGGCGGGGCACGAGGGCGCGGGTGGGCGGCCCATCGACGCGGTGATGATCGGGACGACGCATTTCACGAATGCAGTGGTCGAGCGCGCGCGCCTGGAGCGCGTCGCGGCGATCCGCATCGCGTTGCCGACCGGCGCATCGCTGCCGCCGATGTGCGACTGGCCGGAGGATCTGCGTGCTGCGGTCGATCCGCTGGTCTTCATGGTGCATGGCGGCCACGAATATGACGGCAGCTTGCTGGTGCCGATGATCCCCGACGAGATCCGCGAAGCGGCGATGAAGATCCGCGACGCGGGCATTACCTCGATCGCGATCTCGGCCACCTTCTCGCCGCTGACGACCGAATGCGAGGTCAGGGCGGCCGAGATCGTCCGTTCGGTGATCCCGGATGCGCGGATCACGTTGTCGCACACGCTCGGCCGGATCGGGCTTCTGGAGCGCGAGAACGTCGCGCTTTTGAATGCGGCGCTGCAATCCCTCGGCAAGACAACCGTGCAGGCTTTTTCGGATGCACTGCGAGAGGCGGGTTTGGCCGCGCCTTTCTATCTGACGCAGAATGACGGCACGGTGGCGCTTGCCGATATGGCGGCGGCAAACCCGGTCCATAGTTTCGCCTCCGGACCGACGAACTCGATGCGTGGCGCAGCTTTCCTGACCGGGCTCATGGATGCCATGGTCGTCGATGTCGGTGGCACCACCTCGGATATCGGCTGCCTTGTCGGCGGTTTTCCGCGCGAGGCGAACAATATCGTCCATATTGGCGGGGTACGCACGCTGTTCCGCATGCCCGACCTCCTGCCGATTGCGCTTGGCGGCGGAACGATCATCGATCCGGAAACCGGCAAGATAGGCCCGCGTTCGGTCGGCTATCGCATATTGACTGAAGCACGCGTCTTCGGCGGCAACACGTTGACCACGTCGGATATTGCGGTCGCAGCAGGGCTGATCGAGATGGGTGACAGGGACCGCGTGAAAGATCTCGATCCGACCTTCGTCAGGACAAGCCTCGGTCGTATCCGCGATATGGTGACGGACAGCTTCGATCAGATGAAGACCTCGGCGGAAGACGTGCCTCTGATTGCGGTCGGCGGCGGGGCCTTCCTGATCCCGGATAAGATCGCCGGAGCCTCCGAAGTTCTTCGCGTCGAGAACGCGGGTGTGGCGAATGCGCTGGGTGCTGCGATGGCGCAGGTCTCCGGTGAAGTCGATCAGGTGTTCTCGGGGCTGAGCCGCGATGAGGCGCTCGCAAAAGCCGAGGAAGGGGCGCGAGATGCCGCCGTCGCTTCCGGCGCGAGCCGTGCAAGCCTCAAGACCCTCGAGGTCGAGGATATCCCGATCGCTTACCTGCCAGGCGGCGCACGGCGCGTGCGTGTGCGGGTGATCGGCGACATCGCGTTCAGTTGACGCAAATCGCCTGGCCCGGCAGGAGCGCGTTTTTCATCCGCTATGTGGTCGGACATGAAATTGCGTCCCGCCTGGCCTATCTGAAGCAGGATCTCGCCAGCGCTGCGGATGGTGTTGTCAATGGTGATCTCGCGCCCTATCACATCGGGGCGAAGCTGGTGGCCATCGATGCCGCCGGCGAGGTTGTCGCTACCCACGAGACAATCTACGAGGTCACGCTGTGACGGAGGCAAGAATGAGCGAAGATCCGATCTATATCCCCGTATTCGATGGGCATAACGATATCCTGTCGCGCCTGATGAGCGAGGGGCGGGTGGGCGCAGAGACGCGCTTCCTGAATGGGCAGGAGGGCGTACACATCGACCTTCCCCGGGCAAGGCAAGGCGGCCTTGTCGGCGGACTTTGCGCTGTCTATGTCCCTGGAGCCGGTAGGGTGCCGGATGCCAACGGCGATCTGCCGTGGGTCGATCGTCAGAGCGCGCTGGATCACACGATCGCGCAAGCCGCTCTCCTGCGTCGGATCGAGGCGCAGTCGGAAGGCGCTTTCACGGTCTGCACGTCGGTGGCGGAAATCCATACGGCAATCGAGTATGGCAGTTTCGCCGCGGTCTTCCATATCGAGGGAATTGAGGCTGTCGGGCCGGATCTCGATCTTCTCCATGTGCTCCACGCGGCGGGCCTGCGGACGCTCGGTCCGGTCTGGAGCCGCCCGAACATCTTCGCGCATGGCGTGCCCTTCCGCTTCGGCCATGGTCCCGATATCGGCCCCGGATTGATCGAAGCCGGCCGCGACCTGATCCGGCTGTGCAACCGGCTGAAGATCATGATTGACCTTTCGCATATGAACGATGCCGGGTTCTGGGATGTCGCGGAAATCTCGGATGCGCCGCTCGTTGCCTCGCATTCGAACGCCTTTGCGATTTGCCCCCATAGCCGCAACGCGACCGACAGGCAGCTCGATGCGATCCGCGAGACGGGCGGCCTCATCGGGTTGAATTTCGGTGTCAAGTTCCTCCACCCCGAGGGCAAGGCCGACAGCGGAACGGATATTTCGGTGATGGTGCGCCACATCGACTATCTGGTTGAACGCGTGGGCATCGACCATGTCGCCTTGGGATCGGATTTCGACGGCACATTAATCTCGAACAAGATCGGGGACGTCACCGGCCTGCCGCGCCTGCTCAGCGCGCTGCAAGCGGCCGGTTACGACAATGAGGCGCTGACGAAGATCGCGCATTCCAACTGGCTTTCACTGCTGGAACGCACCTGGGGTGATGAAACCGCATAGTAGATGTCATGGGCACCAATGTCTGGAAAGAAGGATAAAAGGCATGTCTGGGCGACAGCCGTCAGCGCTGACGCTCCAAGGAGTGCCGCAGCGTCATTGTGTCTCCTCAGAGTATCGCCCGCGCTCAGGCCGCCACCATTTCCCGTATTGTGCTGACAATTTTCTCGGGATCGTAGGGTTTGCTGAAAAACCGCCCATCGACCGGAAGGTTCTCTTCTCGAATGGATTGGTGGCCGGAGGTTACGATGATCTTGATGGGCGGCCAGCGATCGCGAACAGCGATCGCCAGCATGAGCCCGTCCATGCTGCCGGGCATGTCGATGTCGGTGAACAGGGCCTGTATTTCCGTGTGTTCCACCAGGATAACAATGGCTTCGTCGGCGTTTGCAGCCTCCAAGACCAGGAACCCGCCATCCTCCAGTGCATCGGAAATGTCCATCCTCATTAGTGGTTCGTCCTCGACCACGAGAACGGTAATGTGGGCATTGGTCATTGCAGTCTCAATTCTCTTTGGTCACCCCGCCTGTGAAGCTGGTGACAGCAGGTATGAATCGGCGCGGTTCAAGACAAGCATCAGAGCATGGGTAACGCGGCGTGCCTCGGAATTGATCCGTACCTTTCAATTATATTGACGGTAAGCGCACAGTGACCATCGGAGGATTCAGGCAAGCCGATGCATTGCCGACGCTTCCTTTATCGCAACACGTCTCTATTTAACCGGAGAGAAGCGATGTAAGGATTTGCATGACCGACGGGCTGCAGCCGCCAAATGTAAACGGAACTATACTACGGGAACTCGTTGCTGGGTTGAGCGATGGCATTGTCCTGCTTGACCCTGAAGGAGGGATTTCCTGGGCAAATAGTGCAGCGCTTCAAATGCACAGGGTCTCCGCAATCGAGGAGCTTGGCGGCGATGTTGAAGGCTACCGGAAAGCATTTGCACTCAGATACCGCAACAACCATCCGCTGGAGGAAGGCCAATATCCGATCGAGCGGCTGCTCGATGGCGAGACGGTCGATGAGGTGACCGTCGAAATATCGCCAGCCTGCGACCCGGATCTCGTCTGGGTTCACACAGTCCGCAGTCTGATCATCGCTGATGCCGGTGACCGACCTAACGTACTCGCGCTCGTGATCCGGGACGAGACGTCGCTGTTCGAGGCGGAAGAGCGCTTCGAACGCGCCTTTAATGCCAATCCTGCGCCTGGCCTGATTTGTCGCCTTGAGGATCTTCGTTTCATCCGCGTCAACCCGGGCTTCGTGGAGATGACGAACTATACCCGGGAAGAGGTCATCGGAAAGACCGTCGATCAGATCGGCCTCTTTGCCAATTGCGATACGGGCGAGGACGCCACGGCGAAGCTCATGGAAGGAAAGATGATCCGGCAGCGGGAGGCCCTGCTTCCTCTTCCGGGCGGTCGCGATTGCCTGGTGATCGTTGCCGGCGAACCGATTGCCGTCGGCGAAGAGCCATGCATGTTGTTCACATTCGCGGATCTTGATGCGCGGCGAAAGGCACAGAACGCACTTCGCCAGAGCGAAGAGCGGTTCTCGAAGTCATTCAGGCTCTCGCCTGCTGCCGCGGCGATCTCCCGTCTCGATGATTTCGTTTTCACGGAGGTCAACGATGCTTTCGTCCAGCTCTCGGGCTACAGCCTCGAGGAGATCGTTGGAAAGACGGCAAGCGAATTGCGCCTATGGGACAATATCGCCGCCCGGCGCGCCGTGGAAAAGAAGCTTGCGGACACCATAGCAGTTCGCGATGAAGCGATGCGTATGAAGCAAAAGGACGGTGGGACAGCGGATTGTCTCGTATCCGCCGAGCGCGTCGAAATCGGCGATCAGCAATGCGTGATCTGGTCATTGCAGGACATCACCGAACGCAAGCGCAGCGAAGCGGAATTGGTCGAAGCAATCGAGAGCGTCATGGCCGATACCTCGTGGTTCAGCCGCTCGGTCGTCGATCGTCTCGCCACATTGCGGCAGGTGTCGAGCGGCAAGGCTCCCTCGGCCCAGCTGCTCGATCTCAGCGATCGAGAGAAGGAAATTCTTGCCCTGATCTGTCGTGGTCAAAGCGATGCGGAGATGAGTGAGACGCTTCATCTATCCAAGAACACCATTCGCAACCATGTCGCATCGCTTTACATAAAGATTGGCGTAAACCGGCGAGCCGCCGCCGTCATCTGGGCCAGGGAGCGTGGTTTCACAGGCGCCTCAGCATCGTCCAAGGGCCTTAAGTCAAAGTGACGGCTCGATGCTCGCGCCAGGCTCGATAAGGCCTGCATTCGCGAAATGAAGCGGATGGAGTGAGAAAAGGCTATTTCCTACTAGCTTGCCTAGTATTTTCTGATCTGCAATCTGTCGTTCTGAGGCTCTAATTCTTGGGGCATGGCTTCGGTCGAAAGCCCGACGCCGCTTCGTTCTAGACCCAACCCAAGGAGAAGAGACGATGGATAAGAACCGTATCAAAGGCGCAGCCAAGGAAGCAGCGGGATCGATCAAGGAGACGGCCGGGAAGTTGACTGGCAATGATCGGCTGAAGGCAGAGGGTACCGCCGAGAAGACCGAAGGAAAGATCCAGAGTGAAGTTGGCAAGGCCAAGGATGCCGTCAAAGACATTCTTCGATGAGGTGATAGCCGCCTGAATTCCCGATCATACGATCTCACGGAGGCACCTTCGATGCTCTTTCTGGCCAAGCTTTCATCGCTGACGACCGGGTCAGATAGGTGTGCGACCTGTGCAGCTATCCGCTGCCTGATTGCCTATGCCGATGGGCTCGAGGGTTCAAGGATCGACGTGACCGCGACAGAAGGCACTATCGTACTCTCGGGCGTCGCGACGAGCGATCAGGCGCGTGAGACAGCAATTGCGATTGCCGGCGAATATGCCGGCAATCGCGTCGTCAATAATATCGCCACGCAGGCAGATATTGCCGGTCTTCCGGCCTGCCATATCTGCCGTGACGGCCGATGAGCAACGGTCGTGCGAACAAATACACCCAGGCTATGAAGGAAACCTCGTGAAAAGATCATCGTTGCGGTTGCAACCGTTTCCATGGCCTCGGGATCAATGCGCCAGCGTATTCCATCACTAAACTATGATGCTCTCCGATTGTACTTTAACATCATGCGAAGAAGACCTACGCTTGTCGAGACATCGGTATGTGAGCCTTGCTGGATAATGGAGCATACGGGATGAGCCATCTGTCGACCAACGAGAATGAGACGGTCGCCGAATACGTCGACATGTCCGCGAGAAGCGGGTCTCAACCCAATTTAATCCACCATCCGCTGGCACTTCAAGACATTCTGGAAGCGTTACCGGAGGCTGTTTACACGACCGATGCACTCGGCCGGATCACCTTCTACAACAAGGCAGCAACCGAGATGTGGGGTGTCAGCCCCAAGCTTGGTGAGAGCGAATTCTGCGGCTCCTGGAAACTCTACTGGCCCGACGGAACGCTTCTGCCGCATGACGAATGCCCCATGGCGATCGCGCTGAAAGAGAGGCGCGCCGTCAGAGGGCTTGAAGCGATTGCCGAGCGCCCGGACGGTACGCGTACCGCGTTCCTTGCATTTCCAACGCCGATCTTCGATGCCGCCGGCAACCTTAGCGGTGCCGTCAATATGCTCGTCGATCTGACCGATCGCGCGAGTGTTGAAGAGGCGGCCCAACGGTTTGCGGCCATCGTCGAATCGTCCGACGACGCGATCCTCGCCAAGGACTTGAACGGTAAAATCGTCAGCTGGAACCGTGGTGCCGAGCGGCTTTACGGTTATACGGCGCAGGAAGCGATCGGCCAGCCCGTCCTCATGCTTATCCCGCTTGATCGGCAGAACGAGGAGCCGGAACTCCTGGCTCGCATCCGCCGTGGCGAACGCATCGACCACTATGAAACGATCCGACGCCGGAAGGACGGCAGTCTCGTTGAGATATCGCTATCGGTCTCGCCGATCAAAAATCGCGAAGGCCGTGTCATCGGCGTGTCCAAGATCGCGCGCGATATAACCGAGCGCCGGCGCGCTGAAGAGCAGCAACATCTGCTGATCAGGGAGATGGACCACCGCGTCAAAAACCTGTTCAGCCTTGCAAGCAGCGTTGTGTCTCTGAGCGCGCGCGCCGCGACAACACCTGGAGAGCTTGCCTCCGCTGTTTCGGCCCGATTGAACGCGTTGGCGCGCGCGCATGCCTTGACGGTTCCTCGCACGTCTGGCGCCGCCAGTCGAAACGAGCAGGCAACCACGCTGCATGCCCTGATCCAGACGATTGTGGCGCCCTACGATATCACCACCGACAGCCGGCAATCGCGAGCCATCGTTACGGGTCCCGATATCGCCATTAGCGGCAGCGCGGTCACGAGCTTTGCATTGCTGCTGCATGAATTTGCAACCAACGCCGCGAAATATGGAGCTCTTTCCACCTCGGACGGGCGCGTCGATATCGCATGCGCCGAGGACGGGGAACACTTTATCCTGACGTGGACCGAGAGTGGCGGGCCACAGGTTGATCGGCAGACCGATGGAGATGGTTTTGGCAGTATCCTCGCCAAGGCAACGGTCCGCAGTCAGCTCGGTGGTGAGATTTCCCGCGAATGGAACCGTGAAGGGTTGTCGATCCGCCTCATGGTCAAGGCCGATCGCCTTGTTGTATGATCCGCGCTTGATGCCGGTAGCGCTGTGTTTTCGGCTCGGACTGTCGCGCTTTATCAAAATCTTCTTGCAGCCTTGGGTCGTTTCATGAAGTCGCGCGTTTAGTTTGGGAGAAACCGAGCCATCCAGGAGGCTATCATGACCAAGACCTTTGATCTGTCCGACTTCTCCGAAGAGGAGCTTACCTCTCTCATCGAAGAGGCAGGGAGCCTGCGAGACGCCAGACGTAAGACCCGTGATCGAGAGCTTTCAACTGGTGCGGATGGCTCGAAGGGGCAGGATGTGACGGATCCTCAGCACGGCGTCATCCCTACGCCGACACCGCGCGAAGTCAAGGATGACGGTCCGGCACACGGCGTCCCAAAATAAAGCCTTCGAGCGCTAGCCTGGGCGGCGGCTGCAAAATCGCGATCCTCAATATCCAACGCCCGCCGATCGTCATCGACCGGCGGGCGTCGTTGTCGTCGGGAAGCGCCCTTCTTCCGACGACGTGAATGTGCCCCGTTGCTTACGCAAGCGTACGGACGAGGGGCTCGCGATCCCAGTAGCGTTTGGCGGCCGCGCCGACAAAGGAGGCAAGCTCGACAACGCCGGCGCCCGGTTGAATACCCGCCTTGTCGAGGAGCGGTTTGGCCGGAATGTTATGACCAATGGCCTTCAGATGGCCGAAGGCATCCATTGCCCATTGTACGGCGGCGCCCTCCTTGACGAGCTTTGCCGCGCCTTCGTTCGACAGGATGATCGCCACGGCATCGAAGAGCTGTGACGGCGAACCGAGAAGTTGTCCGTCGGCCTTGAGCGTGCTGCTGTCCGAAAGCTTCGTTTCTCCCACTTTTGGCGCAACGATGAAGGGCGTGGCGCCGGCTTTGGTCAGGGACTTGACCAGGTCGGAGATCGCCTTGGCGTCACTGCCGTCTGCGATCAGAATGCCGACCGTGCGCCCCTCCAGCGTCTCCTTCATGTTCTTATGGATCGAAAGGGCAGGCGAGGGATCGAGATCGATCGGCTTGCGAACGGGAGGGTTCCTGTTCGGCAGGGCGATGCCGAGGCCGGCAGCAACACGCTTTGCCAGATCGGCGTCGACATTCATGAGGTTGCCGACCACGCGAGGCGGCACCTGCTCAAGCTGCACCTTCGACAGCTCGAACGCGAAGGCGGAGGCGATATGGGCCTGTTCCGAGGGTGTTTGCGACTTCCAGAACAGGCGCGCCTGGCTGTAGTGGTCGGCAAAGAGTTCACCGCGTGCCCGCAACTTGTCACCTTGCTCTCCTTCCCCCGCCTGGTGGGCGAAGGTCTGGAAGCCGGTGACGGGACATTCACGCGGACCGCCAGGCTCGCCGTTCTCGCTGAGGCTGTTGGGTTCGTAATTGGCGCGGCCCTTGGGTACGTTCATCTGCATCTGGCCGTCGCGCTGGAAGTTCATCACCGGGCATTTTGGCGCGTTGATCGGCAATTGATGGAAATTCGCGGTGCCAAGCCGTGATTTCTGTGTGTCGAGATAGCTGAAGAGGCGCCCCTGTAGCAGCGGATCGTTGGTGAAATCGACACCCGGCACGATATTGGCCGGACAGAAGGCGACCTGCTCGGTCTCGGCAAAGAAATTGTCGGGATTTCGGTCGAGCACCATTCGGCCGACGATCTTGAGCGGCAGGATCTCTTCCGGAATGAGCTTGGTAGGATCGAGGACATCATATGGAAGGCTCTCGGCGAACTTGTCGTCGAAGAGCTGCAGCCCCAGCTCCCATTCTGGAAAATGGCCGGCGGCGATCGTCTCAAACAGGTCGCGGCGATGATAGTCGTTGTCGGCCGCCTGCAGCTTCAACGCTTCGTCCCACACCAGCGACTGCATGCCAAGCTTCGGTCGCCAATGGAATTTCACGAAGGTGGACTTGCCGGCCTCGTTGACGAGACGGAACGTGTGGATACCAAAGCCCTGCATCATGCGGAGCGAGCGAGGAATGGCGCGATCCGACATCGCCCACATCAGCATATGGGTCGCTTCCGGCATCAAGGATGCCCAGTCCCAGAAGGTGTCGTGGGCACTGCCGGCTTGCGGATAGGCCCTGTCCGCCTCCATTTTGACCGCGTGGACGAGATCCGGAAACTTGATCGCATCCTGGATGAAGAAGACCGGGATATTGTTGCCGACGAGATCCCAATTGCCTTGCTTTGTGTAGAATTTCACCGCGAAGCCGCGTACGTCGCGTGGCGTATCGACAGAGCCGGCGCCACCGGCAACGGTTGAGAAGCGGACGAAGACCGGTGTTTTTTCGCCCTTGCGCTGGAACAGATCCGCCTTGGTGATGTCGGAGAGAGGCTCATAGAGTTCGAAAAATCCATGCGCGCCTGACCCGCGCGCATGTACGATGCGCTCGGGAATGCGTTCGTGATCAAAATGAAAGATCTTTTCGCGCAGCACGAAATCTTCAAGAAGAGTCGGCCCGCGCACGCCGGATTTCAGGCTGTTCTGATTGTCGGAGACAGGAGTGCCCTGGTCTGTCGTCAAATGATCGACGCCTCCATGCGGCCCCTTGGCCGGCACATGCTGATGTGTCTCGCCGCCTTTGCCGCGCGAAGTTTCGAAATTCGTCTCGGTCGCCATGGGGATCCTCCTCCGGATACTAACTCGACGAGACTTAACGTCCGCAATTCTTAGTTGTTCCAGGCGATCTGTAATCGCGCTTCCTGGCGGTTCAAAGATCGTGGCGCTATTGGGATCCATATCGGCCGTGGCCCGCTGCAAACGGAAGATGCGTCAGAGAGCATTGCGACCGTCTTCGACGCCCAGCATCCGCATCTTTATCGCTCTACGTTTTTCCTATAGGGTTATATAATTCCTATAGGAAACCAAGTTGAATGCCGATAAAGTTTCGCGCAAGCAGGGAGGTGAACATGCTGGATACCGCGACGGAAGAGCGTGACGAAATGGATCTCGGCAAGCGCGTGCGGGCACTGCGGGCCAATATCGACATGACCATCAAGGAAGTGTCGCTGCGCTCGGGAATGTCCGCTTCGGCCATTTCCAAGATCGAGAACAATCAGCTTTCGCCGACCTACGAGAACATCATCAAGCTCGCACGAGGGCTGGGGGTGGATATTTCGGAGCTTTTCTCCGATCCCAGCAAACAAATGCCGCGCGGCCGCCGGTCGTTCACCCGTAAGGGTCAGGGCAAAATTATCAATACGAAACAGTATATTTACGAGATGCTCTGCACCGATCTCATCGGCAAGAAGATGATGCCGTTGAAGGCAACGCTCAAGGCCCACGAGATTCGTGACTTCGGCAAGCTCATCGCCCATGTCGGCGAGGAAATAGTTGTCGTGCTCAGCGGCCGCGTCGAGTTGCGGACCGAGTTCTATGAGCCGCTTGTTCTGGAAGAGGGCGACTGCGCCTATTTCGACAGCACCATGGGGCATGCCTGCCTTGCTGCTGGCGACGGCGATGCCGAACTATTCTGGGTCTGCTCCAGCAACGAAGTTCTCGGGCTGTCCTAGCCAATAATGCGCGTGCCACGCGCTTGACACATCGAAAATGTAAGTATTGAATATCCGTATAAGAAATAAAAATTCCTTACAGAAACTATTATTATCATTCGCGGATCGCTATCCGACTGTAATCAGGGAAAAGACATGACCGAAGACGTTACTGGTCGCCGCGCGTTTCTGACGGCCGCGGCATTGGGCGGTGGTGCCGCTGTTCTCGTTGGTGGCGCGACTGCAGCTGTCGCGCAGACGGCAAGTGCGCCTGGCACGCTTCAGGCTATCCGTGATCGTGGCGAACTTCGCATCGCCGTGGCGCCGGGCGAGCCTTGGTTCTACAAGGATCAGCGCAGCGGCGAATGGTATGGTCTCGGCTGGGGCGTCGGTGTGGCGCTCGCCAAGGAACTGGGCATCAAGGCGACCCCGGTGGAAACCACATGGGGCACCGCGATCGCAGGCCTTCAGGCCGGCCAGTTCGACGTGATGTTCACGATGGATGCGACGCCGCAGCGGGCGCTTGCTGCCGATTTTCCGGTCCAGCCGATGTTCTACTACGCGCAGGGCGTTCTCCTCAAGGACGGTGTCACCGTCACGACATGGGAGGAGATGAACAAGCCGGAGTTCAAGATCGGCGTTGTTCTCGGCACGTCTCCGGACCGCGATATCACCGTTCGTCTTCCAAAGGCGACCATCGAACGCTTCCCCAGCGCCGACGAGACGGGTGCGGCTTTCGTTGCCGGCCGAATGGACGCAATTTCACTGTTCCATCCGGCGCTCGTCATGCTGCAGTCCAAGGTCAAGCGCGGCTCGATCGTTCTGCCCGAGCCGATCCGTCAGTCGCCTTCGAGCGCTGGCGTTCCCAATCAGGCCGACAAGTCGTGGCGCGACTGGCTCGGTCTTTCGATGGATTATCTCTACCAGACCGGCCAGACGCAGAAGATCTTTGATGAGTATCTGACCTATCGCGGTATCGATGCCTCCAAGGTCCCGGCCATCATGCGCGAGCGCTGGACCAAGGCCTGAGGAAAAATCGGAAAGGCGGGCCACAAGCCCGCCTCTCTTTTTCATGGCTTTTTCTATCCTCGGCCGCGCATCGACAAGGTGCGGAGATCATCATGAACTATACCTGGGATTTTACGCCCATCCGCATGAATGCGGAGCTGCTGCTCGAAGGGCTCGGCAATACGCTGCTCCTGTCGGCGGCATCGATCGTTGCCGGGCTGTGTTTCGGCATCGTCCTGGTGCTGATGCGGCTTTCGTCGAACAAGCCGATCTCGATTGTTGGCACGGCGATCATCGAATTCTATCGCAATACACCACCGCTGGTGCATTTCTTTTGGTATTTCTACGGGCTGCCAATCCTCATCGGCGTCAGTCTCGATCCGTTCGTGGCAGCCTGGATCGCACTCTCCATCCAGTCGGGCGCCTTTTTCGCCGAGGTTTTCCGGGGCGGCATTATCTCGATCGAGCGTGGCCAGTGGGAAGCCGCGCGTGCGCTTGGCATGCGCGGCGGCAGGATCATGCGCCGGATCATCCTGCCCCAGGCACTGCGCCGTATGATCCCACCGCTGATGGAGCGCTCGTTCGAGCTGGTGAAGACGACGTCGCTCGCCGCCACGCTCGCCTATGGTGATCTCGTCTATCAGGCGATGGTGGTGACGTCGCAGACCTATCGGCCGCTGGAAACCTATACGACCGTCGCCGTCCTGTTTTTCAGCGTGCTGTTCGTCGCAAGCCTCGGCATGCGCGCTGTCGAAGCGCGTCTTGCGCGATATCACAAGAGGTAGACCATGGACTATCAGTTCCAGTTCGGCGAAGTCCTCGCCAATAGCGATCTGCTGTTGCGCGGTATCCGGCTGACCCTGACGCTGTGGGCGCTGGCTTTTTCCGGTGCGCTGGTGGCCGGGCTGTTTCTGGGGCTCGCCCGCGCCTCGACGGTCAAATGGATCAACTGGCTCGCCACCGGCTATATCGAGGTGTTCCGCAACACACCGACTCTGGTGCAGCTCATCTGGTTTTATTATGCCTTTCCGGTCCTCACCGGTTGGCAGATGAGCTCGTTTACCGCTGCGGCTCTTGGCCTGTTTCTCAATACGTCGGCCTATTGCGCCGAGATCTGGCGCGCCGGCCTGCAATCGGTCGCTTCCGGACAATGGGAAGCGGCAAGCGCGCTCGGCATGACGACAAGGCGCACGCTTGCTCGCATCATCCTGCCGCAGGCCGCCCGCCGTATGATCCCGGCCTTCACCAATCGCGGCGTCGAACTTGCCAAGATGACGTCTATCGCCTCCGTCATCACCGTTCAGGAACTGATGTACGAGGCGAAGATGCTAAGTACCCAGTCATTCCTGCCGCTGGAAACCTTCTCGGTCGTGGCGGTCATCTATTTCCTGGTGATCTATCCAGGCACGCTTGCAGCCTATGGGCTGGAGCGTCGATTGAACTCACGAGGAACCTGACATGGCCTTGAACGAAGAAACGGTCCTTAGCGTCGAAGGCTTGCGCAAGAGTTTCGGACCCAATGAGGTTCTGAAGGGTATGGATCTCAAGGTGAAACCGGGCGAGCGCATTGCCATTCTGGGCTCCAGCGGCTCGGGCAAAAGCACCTTCCTGCGCTGCATCAACTTCATGGAAACGCCAAGCGTGGGTCGCATCAGTCTCGACGGCGTGCCGGTCGGCAAGCAGGGAAAGGCCGGCCAGATCGTTGCATCGGAAAAGGAGCTTTGTGCCCTTCGCACCCGCGTCGGCATGATCTTCCAGCAGTTCAATCTGTTTCCCCACATGACCGCGCTCGAAAACGTCATGGAAGGCCTGATCTCGGTGCACGGCAGGAGCCGCGCCGACGCTAGGGCCAAGGCGAGGGATTATCTTGCCCGCGTCGGTCTTGCCGAAAAGGCGGATCAGTATCCAGCACGACTGTCCGGCGGCCAGCAGCAGCGCGTCGCGATTGCCCGGGCACTGGCGATGGAACCGGAAATCCTTCTTTTCGACGAGCCGACATCATCTCTGGACCCGGAATTGGTCGGCGAAGTGCTCGATGTCATCCTCGACCTCTCCAAAGAAGGCCGGACCATGCTTCTGGTCACGCATGAGCTCGGTTTCGCCTATCACTTCGCGACACGCGTGCTATTCCTGCATGACGGTCTTATCCACGAAGAGGGTACGCCGGACGAGGTGCTGAAAAATCCGCAGCAGGAGCGTACGAAGACTTTCCTGGCGCGCTTCTCGTCCTTCCATTTCTAAAGGCAGGCCAATGACAGAAGACAAGGGTGCGCAGACGCCGGTCGAGGACCCCCGCAACGAGGATCTGTGGATATGGCTGAATGGCCGGCTCGTCAAACGCGTCGATGCCGTGGTGTCGATCTTCGACGCCGGCTTCGGACTTGGTGATGGCGTCTGGGAAGGCATCCGGCTTGCCAAGGGCAAGCTCGTGTTCGTCGAAGAACATCTGAAGCGCCTTTACGAAGGCGCCCGCACCATCGCGATTGATATAGGCTTGACGCCAAGCGAAATGCGGGCGGCGCTCGAGGAAGTCTGCGCGGCGAACGGCATCGAGGATGGTGGTCATCTGCGCCTGATGGTGACGCGGGGCGAAAAGCGCACCGTGCATCAGGACCCACGCAATGCGCTTGGCAAGGCGACGATCGCGATTACCGCCGAGTTCAAAAAGCCGGATCCCGAGATCAAGAAGCAGGGCATCAAGCTCTTCACCTCCACATTTCGGTCGTCAGGACCCGATTCCTTCGATCTCAGGCTCAATTCGCACAGTCGCCTGAATTTCATTCAACCGTTGCTGCAGGCGATTGCGGCCGGTGCCCACGAGGCACTGATGCTCGATCCCGCCGGGTTCGTCGCGAGCTGCAACTCGACGAATTTCTTCATCGTACGCGATAGCGAGGTGCTGACATCCAGCGGGCGCTTCTGCTTCAAGGGCATCACCCGGGCGAAGGTCATCAGGCTATGCGCGGAACAAGGGATTGCCTGCCGCGAGACGGATTTCACGCTGGCCGAAGTCTACAATGCCGAAGAGGCTTTCGTGACCGGCACGTTCGGCGGTGTCACGCCCGTTCGCTCAGTGGATGGCCGCAGTCTTGGCGAGAGCCTACCGGGAACGCTCACGAGCCGCCTGTCGGCGATCTACGACCAGGCGTTTTTCGGAGAGGCGCCGAAATGACGCTCACCAGCCGGATCGCCGCTTTCGCCGAGACGTTGCGTTATGACGATATTCCGCAAGCCGTCCGGCACAAGGCAAGCCTGCACATCATCGACAGCATCGGCTGTGGGATCGCCGGTGCGGCGAGCGATCTTTCCCGCCGGGTGCTGTCGTTTCTGGCCAGCGAGGCGAAGGAAGGGGTCTGCCCAATTCTCGGCACGCCGCTCGCATTCGGGCCTGCCACATCCGCTTTCGGCAATTCGGCCGCGATGAATGCGCTTGATTTCGACGACGGGCTGGAAGTCGACGGTAAGGGCATGGGCCATCCGGGCGCGACCATCGTTGCGGCGGCAATCGCAGCGCCATTCCTGGCGGTGATCTCGGGCCGCGATTTCCTGACGGCGGTCGTTGCGGGCTACGAGATCAACAACCGGCTGATCCAGGCGATACAGCCGAGCATGGAGCGTTTTCGCGAGGTCTACGGCGTCTGCCAGCATCAGACGGTCGGCGCCGCCATCGCCTATGGCAAGCAGAAGGGGCTCGGGCGGGACGCGCTCGAAAATGCAATCGGCTTTGCCGGTACCTTGGCCAATGTCCCCAGCCTGAAGAAATACAACTGGGAAAGCCGGCCGCTTGTTTCCTTTAAAGACTTCAATGCCCCGGCCGCCGAAACCGGTGTGCGTGCCGTCGAACTCGACGCCTGCGGCCTTGTCGGCGCAAAGGCGGTTCTCGACGGGACGAGCGGACTGTGGCGGATGCTTGGATCGGACCGTTTCGACGAAGAGATATTGGTCGGTGGGCTTGGCGACGATTGGAGCCTGTCGGGCAACACGATCAAGGCATTTCCAACCTGCCGCTGGATGCAGACGACGCTCTCGGCGTTTCAGGAGCTCAAGCGGGAGCACGGGCTTCGGGCCGGGGACATCCAGACGGTGACCGTCCATACGGCGTCAGCGCTGATCCGCGATTTCATGGATCGCGCGCCCACGACCATGGTGGATGCGCAATTCTCCTTTCCCTACGCCCTCGCCGCCATGGCGCTCGACATCGCGCCCGCCGCGCGCTGGTACGAGCCGGAGACCATGACGCACGCCGATCTCAAGGCGTTTTCCTCCAGGGTCGAGGCGGAGATCGATGACGAGGCCGATCGTCTGCTCGACAGCATCCGCCGTCCCACCGGCCGCGTGAGCATCCGGACAAAGGACGGTAGGCATCTGGCCTCCCCACTTGTCCAGTTCGCACCCGGCAGCCCTTTGAACCCGGTATCGGATGATTTCATACTCGAAAAATTCGAAGCGAATGTCGTTCCGGTCATTGGCACCGAAGCGTCGCAAAAGTTGCTCGAAGGACTTTTCGGCCTTGATCGCATCGGGGATATGGCAGCACTGCTGTGGCTTGGTGTGACGGCGAACTGACCGAATAACACGGCTCCCATCCATCTTGTCGCTGTGATGCCTGTCGGAGTTATCTCTCGCCGCGCCGATAGGGTTGCATCAGTGCCTGCGGCACCCGGGCGCGGCGGCTCATGACGGCCAGCGCGACGATGGAGAGAATGTAGGGCGTCATCAGGAAGATCTGGTAGGGCACGCCTTGCACCGCCGTCTGCAGGCGGAGCTGGAAGGCGTCGAAGAAGGCGAAGAGCAGGGCGCCGAACAGCGCCCGGCCCGGTCGCCAGGAGGAAAAGACGACGAGGGCGATGCAGATCCAGCCGCGGCCCTGCACCATGGTGGGGAAGAAACTGTTGAAGGCTGAAAGCGTCAGGAAGGCGCCGCCCATGCCCATCAGCGCGCTGCCGGCAATCACGGCACCGTAGCGCACCTTCATCGGGTTGACGCCCTGCGCTTCGGCGGCATGCGGGTTCTCGCCGGTCATGCGGATTGCAAGCCCAATTGGCGTGCGAAAGACGACATAGGCCATGAGCAGCGCCACCAGGATCGCCAGATAGGTCGGCGCGGTCTGCGTGAAGAAAGCGGGGCCGATGAAGGGCAGGGTCGACAGGCCGGGAATGCTGATCGGCTGGAATGGCACGATGGTCGGCGGCGTTCCGGTGACCGGCACGACCAGCCGGAAGACATAATAGCTGAAACTCGAGGCGAACAGCGTCACGCCAAGACCGGAGACATGCTGCGACAGGCCGAGTGTCACCGTCAGCCCCGAATGCAGCAGGCCGAGGACGCCGCCGGCGATCGCCGCGATCAGAAGGCCGGTCCACAGATCGGCGCCATGATAGACCGACAGCCAGCCGATCATCGCGCCGAAGGTCATGATGCCCTCGATGCCGAGATTGAGCACGCCCGCGCGCTCGCAAAGCAGGGCTCCCAGCGTGCCGAAGATCAGTGGTGTCGCGATGCGCAGCACGGCGGCCCAAAGCCCGGCGGAGGCGATGATGTCGAACAGCGCGCTCATCGGCGGATCCTGTATTGCGTGAAGAACACCGCGATCAGCATGGTGAGCAGTGATAGGGCCACGGTGACATCGGCGATATAGGTCGGGATGCTGAGGCTGCGGCTCATGCCGTCGGCGCCGACAAACATGGTAGCCGTGAAGATGGCGGCCAGCACCACACCGAGCGGATTGAGATTGGCGAGCATGGCAACGACGATGCCGGCATAGCCGAAGCCGGGTGACAGGTCGGTAGTCACATAGCCCTTGACGCCCATCACCTCGACCGCGCCGGCAAGCCCGGCAAGACCGCCTGAAAGGCAGGCGACCTTGACGAGCGTGCCGCCGAGCCGCACGCCAGCGAAGGCCGCGCCGGAAGGGTTGAGGCCGGCGGCGCGCGACCGCATGCCGAAGACGGTGCGCGACTGGACGAAATAGACGACGACAGCCAGGGCAATGGCGATCAAAAAGCCGACATGCAGCCGCGAGCGAGCGATCAGCTTCGGCAGCATGGCGTGATCGACGACCGCCTGAGACTGCGGCCATCCGAAGGCCGTGGGATCCTTCAGCACACCGTCGATCAGCATGGAGACGAAGAGCACGGCGATAAAATTCAGTATCAGGCTGGTCACCACCTCGTCGACGGAGAAACGCAATCTCAGCCAGAGCGGGATCAGGATCAGCACCATCCCGGCGACGGCGCCGATGACGAGCAGCAGCGGGATCAGGATCGGCGCCGGCAATCCGGCCAGCATGTTCGAGCCGAAGGCGGCGACGGCAATCGCGCCGAGATAGAACTGTCCCTCGGCGCCGATGTTCCAGAGCCGGGCGCGGAAGGCGACGGCAGCGGCAAGCCCCGTCAGCATCAGCGGCGTGGCGCGCGTCAGCGTTTCCGTTGCCGAAAGCCGCGAGCCGAAGGCGCCGATCAGGATGCGTCGGTAGGCCTCGAGAACGGGCGCGCCGGCAATCGCGATCAATATACCGGCTAGCGCCAGCGCAGCGACGACAGCGAGCGACGGTGTCAGGATTATCAGGTAGAGCGGGCGATGCTCGCGACGTTCAAACCGCATGGATGGTCTCCGGCGTTTTCGACCATTCTCCGGCCATCATCAGGCCCAGCATGCGGGCATCAGCCTCCTCGGCCTCGATCGGCGGGGACAGCCTGCCACCGACGATCGCCTGGATACGGTCCGCCAAGGCAATGACCTCATCGAGATCCTCCGAAATCAAAAGTACCGCCGTTCCCTTTCGCCGCGCCTCCAGAATGCGGGCGTGAACGGCGGCCACCGCGCCTTCGTCCAGCCCGCGCGCCGGCTGCGCGGCGATGAGGATTTTCGGGCGCTGATGGAGGTTGCGACCGAGAATGAGCTTCTGCATGTTGCCGCCCGACAGCAGTCGGGTGCGGCTTGTCGGAGCACCGCCCCGCACGTCGAACTCGGCGATGATTTCCTGCGCGAAAGCGACGCCGGCCTTCCGGTCGACCAGCCCGTTCTTCGAGAAGGAGGAAAGGCGTTCCAGCACGGCGTTTTCCCAAATCGCCATTTCGCCGATCGCACCTTCCTTGTTGCGGTCTTCGGGGATGCGGCCAATGCCTGCCCCCACGATTTCAGCGACGTCGGGATTACCCATGGGCTTGCCGAAGAAGAGAAGCTCGCCCGATGTGCGGGCAAGCGTGCCGGAGAGTATCTGCGCGAGTGCTGTCTGGCCGTTGCCCGAGACGCCGATGATGCCGAGAATTTCGCCGGCACGCAGGCTGAAGCTGACTTTCTTCAGTCGCTCGACGCCGCCAATACTCACCGTCACGTCGCGCGCTTCAAGCGTGATCTCGCCCGGCGTGCCCGGCTCGCGGACTGGGCGGGTCACCCGATGCCCGACCATCAACTCGGCAAGTTCCGCCTTGTCGGTCCGCGACGCCTCGCGTTCGGCCACTTTCCTGCCGCCGCGCAGCACGACGATGCGGTCGGCTGCGGCCATCACCTCGTCGAGCTTGTGGGAAATGAAGATCAGCGACAGACCCTGGCGGGCCATTTCCTTGAGTGTCGCAAACAGGCGTTCCGCCTCGATATTGGTGAGCACGGCGGTCGGTTCGTCGAGGATCAGGATACGGGCGTCGTTATAAAGCGCCTTGAGGATTTCCACGCGCTGCTGTTCGCCGACGGAAAGGTCTCCG
This sequence comes from Rhizobium rhizogenes NBRC 13257, assembly GCF_000696095.1. GTDB lineage: Bacteria > Pseudomonadota > Alphaproteobacteria > Rhizobiales > Rhizobiaceae > Rhizobium > Rhizobium rhizogenes. The sequence continues at coordinate 214,435 of NZ_BAYX01000003.1, forward strand.
AGCCGGGCATCGGGATCGACCTTCAGGCCAAAACGCTCGGAGAGTGCCAGCAGCTTCCTGCGCGCGGCGGCAGTGTGCGACCGCCACGACCAGAGCTTTTCGGTGCCGGTCATGACGTTTTCGAGCACTGTCAGATTGGGCGCGAGGGAAAAATGCTGGTGCACCATGCCGACGCCGGCGCTGATCGCCGCGCGCGGCTTGCCATGCGGCAGTTCGGTGCCGTCGATCAGGATCCGCCCGGTATCAGACACGTAATGGCCAAAGAGGATGCTCATCAGTGTCGTCTTGCCGGCGCCGTTTTCGCCGAGCAGCGCCACGATCTCACCTTTGGCAAGCGTGAGCGAGATATCGTCATTGGCGACGATGTCGCCGAACCGTTTGCTGACGCTGTCTATTTCAAGGACCGGTCCAGTCATGCCGCGAGCCCAGCGATCGGGTAACGATGCTGCCAGCGTCCGTCCGCCTCGAGCCGGGCGGCAAGAGACAGTAGAAGGGCATCCTTGCCCATCGGCGCCATGATCTGGACGGGCAAGGGCAGGCCGTCGGCATCGGCACCGAAGGACAGCGTCAGGGCCGGAAAGCCGGAGATATTGGCAAGCGAGGCAAGCGGCGCGAAAGCCGTCATGCGGTCGAGATGCAGGTCCGTATCGGAATGATCGGTGGGAAAGGATCCGATCAACGGCGGCGGCGAGGCAAGCATCGGCGTCAGCAGAATATCGACCTTGTCGAAGAGGGTCCACAGGCTGCGGCTCGCCTGCACCGCGCCGTTGAGTGCATCCCAGAGCGCCGTTGCCGACATGGCGTGTCCGCGCAGGATGAAAGCCTGTGTCAACGTTTCGGCAGCCTGCATGTCGAGATCGAGGCTATCCACCAGGGCGGCGATGTTGACGGAGATGATATCGCCAAAGGCGCGTCCGCTGGCCAAGACCGGCTGTTCGACATCGCCCCAGGCGAGCGGGATGATTTGATGTCCCTGTGTTTCGAGCAAGCGTGCTGCGGCTTCGACGACTTGCTGCCGTTCGGGCATGGTGGAATGGCGTGTGCCTGTGTCGGCAAGCAGGCCGATCCGCAGTGATCCCGCTTGCGCTGCGATTCGCTCGATATCCGCAAAAGGCCCCTTGGTTTTACCGGTGAAGGCCTCAAGAAGCCTGCTGGCGTCGCGCACCGAGCGCGTCACCGCAAGCTCGCTGGCAATGCCGCCGAGATGGTTGCCGAAGGATGGGCCGGCCGGTATGGCCCCGCGCGTCGGCTTCAGGCCGACAAGGCCGCAGCAAGCGGCCGGTACACGGATCGAGCCGCCTGCATCCGTGGCGTGGGCAAGTGCTACGATGCCTGCCGCCACGGCCGCCGCCGCGCCGCCCGATGAACCGCCGGCGGTGCGGGCAGAGTCCAGCGGATTGTGGCAGATCGGGCCGATCGCGGGCTCGGATGCCAGGGAGAAGCCGAACTCCGGGCTGGTGGTCAGCCCGAACAGGCAGAAGCCTGCCTCGCGGAACCGTTTTGCAAGATCGCTATCCGCCTCACCGCCCTCGCGTTTGAAAAGACGCGAGCCAGCCGTCACCGGCAGCCCCGTGAAGGGGCCGCCGAGATCCTTGGCGAGCGTCGGCACACCTGCGAAAGGCCGGGCGGCAAAGCGGTCCGGATGCTGCGATCGTTCCTGATCCAAGGCCTTAGCGGAGGCAAGGCCCATCCCGGCGTCGAGATGAGCTATCGCGCCAAGAGAAGCCTGCTGTTCGCTAGCGGAAAGAGCGGCCTGCATGGCGTCCACGCAGGTGAGTTTTCCGGCCTTGACGGCGCCGGCCAGGTCGGTGGCATCGGCGGATAGGGGACTGGGCATGGTCGCGCCGGATTACTTCGGCTGCTCCATCACCTTGGGAACCTCGAAGGTGCCGGCCTTGATGTCGGCGCGGACCTTTTCCATCGCCGCTTCGGCGTCCGCCGGTGCCACGCCCTTCACATAGACGATGTCGCTGCCGCCATCCTTCATCAGGCCGTAGGCCGTGTAATTGCGCCCGACGGGCTTGCCGGCGGCGACGTCGGCGATGGCCGCATTGAGGATGGGACGGAAATACCACATGGCATTGGCAAACACCGTGTCCGGGTAGCGCGGCGTGTAGTCGATCAACGAGCCGATTGACTTGATTTTGCGCTCCTTGGCGGCATCCGCCGTGCCGATGCGTTCGCCGAACAGGATGTCGGCGCCGGCATCGATCTGCGCCAGGCCCGCCTCGCGCGCCTTCGGCGGGTCGAAGAAGGTGCCGATGAAGGAGACGAGATGCTTGCAGTCGGGATTGACCGCCTTGACGCCGGCTGCAAACGCATTGATCAGCATGTTGACTTCCGGGATCGGGATCGCGCCGACCGAGCCGACGACGTTCGATTTGGTCATCTTGCCGGCGAGCATGCCGGCGAGATAGGCGCCGTCATGGTTCCAGGTGCCGAACACGCCGAAATTGCCGCCGGCGGCCTCGCCACTGGAGCCGAGCACGAAGGCGGTGTCCGGATAATCGGCGGCCACCTGTCGCGCTTCCTTTTCCACCGCATAGGCTTCGCCGATAATCAGCTTGTTGCCCTGTTCGGCATATTCGCGCATGGCGCGGGGATAGTCGGTGCCCGATACGCCCTCGGAGAACACATACTCGATCACGCCTTCCTTAGCCGCATCCTGAAGTGCCTTGTGCAGACAGGAGTTCCACGCATTCTCAACCGGTGAAGCATGAATGCCGGCCACTTTCAGCGGTGCGGCGGCGCGAGCGGCGGGCGCAAGCGCGCTCACACCAAGAGCGATGCCCGACGCGATCACCGCACGGCGCGATAGCATGATGTCATGTGTCATTGTCTGTTCCCACGTTTTTGATCATTTGGTCAAAAGTCTATGGGTCGACTAAAAAAGTGTCAAGCAATCGAGTGGCTTAAAGAATGTGCGTTTTGGTGTTGGGCTGGCCTTTTCCTCGCGACGGCCGCGACCCAAATCTTCAGCGAGTACCTGCCTGTAGATCTGCCTCGTCGGCAAGAATGGAGGCGGCCTCGTTCAAGAGGACGTCTTTTGCGTTCTTGCGGGCCTTTTCAAGAGCAATGTCAGCACTCAGGCTGCGCTCGTTTGCCTGCAGGCCATCATCTCCGCCGGTATCCACACCATCGTCTATTTTCTCGCGCGACTTGAGGCGATTTACCTGAGCGGCCATTTCATTGCGACGTTCGGTTTCATTGAGGGAGATAACCCGTTTTTCGCGCTGTGCCTTCAGTACGGCAATGTCTTCTACAAAGCGTCGGAAATCCGGATCGTTCTGCACCCGGGCATCGTGGCGGCTTTGCAGTTGCGGCAGCAATGCCTTTATAGTGCCATCGGCCTTATAGTTTGCTGGTTTGACCTCAGTCCACGGCAGAGCATTGTCATAGCTTGCCTCACCAAAGGTCTTAGGGTCCGAAAGGCCCGGCAGGCTGATGTCAGGCGTCACGCCGCGTAGCTGTGTCGTCCCGCCATTGACACGGAAAAACTGCGCAACCGTCAATTTCAGCTCGCCGAATTTCGGCTTGCTGTTGCGGGCCACCTGGTCAAGATTGACCACAGTCTGCACGGTGCCTTTGCCAAAGCTGGGTTCGCCGACAATGACTCCTCGACCATAGTCTTGAATCGCTGCGGCAAAAATCTCGGAGGCCGATGCCGAGCCGCGATTGATCAACACGCCAACCGGACCAGTCCAGGCAGGCGTCGGAAGATCATCGCTTTCTACGTCGACCTTGCCGTCCGCATCGCGCTGCTGAACCACCGGACCTTTGCCAACGAACAGGCCCGTCAAATCGATCGCTTCGGAGAGCGAACCGCCGCCATTGTTGCGCAAGTCGATCAGAACGCCGTCGACCTTGTCTTGCTTCAGCTCGGTGAGAAGCTTGGCGACGTCGCGGCTTGCGCTTCTGTAATCCTTGTCGCCTTTTCGCCGTGCTTCGAAGTCCTCATAAAACGCCGGCAGAGTAATCACGCCGATTTTGCGTGTGGCGTCGCCATCCTTGACTGACAGGATGGTCTTCTGGGCGGCCTGCTTTTCGAGACTGATCTTATCGCGCACCAGGCTGATGAGGCGATGTTTGCCATCCGGTCCGGCATCGGCCGGCAAGATGTCCAGGCGCACGACAGACCCCTTCGCGCCGCGGATCATTTGCACGATTTCATCAAGGCGCGTACCGACCACTTCCTTTATCGGGCCGCTTTCGTCTTGACCGACACCGGTAATGCGGTCACCGACTGCAAGCTTGCCGGACAATTGCGCCGGGCCACCGGGCACGAGTTCACGGATCGTCGTGTAGTCATCTCTTTCCTGCAATACCGCGCCGATACCAACCAGTGAAAGCTTCATGGAAATATCGAATTCAGCCGAAGCGGTCGCGCCGAAATAATCGGTATGCGGGTCAACCGACGTTGTGTAGGCATCCATGAACGACTGGAACACATCGTCGCTCTTATACTTGTAGGCACGATCGAGGGAGTTTTTGTAACGTTTGTCGAGCGTATCGCGAATAGCAGCGTCAGTCTTGCCCGCCAGTTTCAAGCGCAGCCAGTCGCTCTTGACGCGTTTGCGCCACAGCTCATTGCTTTCCGCTTCGGATTTCGGCCAAGGCTCCTTGTCGCGGATCAGGGGATAGTCTTCCTGCACACTGAAGTCGAACTTCTGGCTGAGCAGGCTGCGTGCGTAGCTCATGCGATCGACGACGCGCTGCTCATAAACGTTGAAAATGGAAAATGGGATATTCAAGTCTTCCTGATTGATGGCGTCATCGATCTTGGTGCTGCTGGCCATGAACGTGTCGATATCCGTCTGCAGGAAGATGACACGGTCCGGATCCAGAGACTTGATAAACCGATTCATGACCTTGACCGACAAGGTATCATCCAGCGGAACGGGCTTATAGTGGAAGCGCGTCAGAAATTGCGCGCTCAAATGAGCGGCCTGCCCCTGTTGCGGTAGCGGCGTCAAAACTGGTGGCGAGCCGGCTTCCAGAGCATATGCCGACGGTGCAATTGCCAAGAATATGCAGAGGAAACCATATCGTATACGCATTAAGCTTTGATCCGATTCTCAAGGTTGACTGTCTAATGTGTGATCTTGGTGGAACAATTATGGTTTTTTGGCAACTAGACGATGCGCTCCGTTCGGAAAGATTTCCAGAACGCCTCCGCGTGTGACGATTGATTTGAGGGCCAATTGGCCGCAGAGGTCGTCGAAAGACCTAAACCGAAATTCGAATTAACGGCCTCCGGTTCTGCTCCCGTCAAGAGCCACTATCCGGCGTTCATTCAAGAGAACCATGGTAAGACATCGCCCCCATGGCATGCCCCCGCGGAATGATCGTTGGTGCATGCTTGGCCGCCGCAGCTGGCGTTGACGCTGTTCCGCCGGGTTAGACATGCTGGCCGCCATTGATGTGGATCTCTGCACCATTGATGTAGGCGGACGTATCGCTGCATAGAAAGTGGATGGTTTCGGCGACTTCCCGTGGTGTGCCAAGTCTCTTCATCGGGACGTTAGTTTCAACCAGAAGATCTGTGCCGGGAGACAGGATCGAGGTCGCAATCTCGCCCGGCGCGATGGCATTGGCACGAACGCCGTGTGGGCCGAATTCATGGGCGATTTCCCGCGTGAGCGCTGCAAGACCGGCCTTTGAGGCGGCATAGGCGACACCGGCAAAGGGATGCACCCTTGAACCGGCAATCGAGGTCACATTGACGATTGATCCCTGCGCGGCCTCCAGTTCAGGCAGTAATGCCCGCGCGAGCAGGGCGATCGAGACGAGATTGACATTGAGGACCGTCGTCCAAGTCTGCGCATCGGAATCGATGACACCGAGGCGCGCGCCATTTGGGCCTTTCGGCGAAATTCCCGCATTGTTCACCAGCGCATGCAGCGCCGCACCGTTCAAGCGGTCGCGAACGTCGGCCACCAGCTGATCGATTTGCGTGAGATCGGCCAGATCAGCCTGAATATGGCTTTCACGGGCCGATGGCCACCGGCACTCCTCGGAGAAAGGCTGCCGCGAAACTGTTAGAACGCGCCAACCTTTCTCCAGGAATAGCTTTACCGTGGCATGTCCAATGCCGCGACTGGCACCGGTCAAGAGCATGTAGCGCTGTGTCATTGTAGGCCTCTTCTGGATGCCGTAGGCATCAAATGTCTCAACGACGTTTCACTCGATATCAGTCGATGAAGGTATTGGCGTTCGAGTTGCCGGCGCGAATAGACTATCTTGCTGCCCTTGAACTGTAACTCTGACCGTTGACGGGATTGAGCTTCATCAGCCCTGCACGGGTTTTGCCGGCGCCTTGTCCGGCCAGAACCGCACGCCAGGACGGGCGAGGCCACCACCGAGCGCGGCCACAGTGCCGTCAGCGCGCCAGCAGGCGGCGCCGGTCATCGTGTCGCCAAAGGCGATCGCGTTCATCCCGCCGCCGATATGCGGCATCACTCGGACATCGTGCCCGAGTTCTTCGAGCTTCGTCTGTTGCGGCGCGTAGGCCTGTTCGATTTCCACTTCCTGGCCCTGCGTCCAGATTCTGGGCGCTTCCACAGCTTCCTGCAGGCTCATCTTGTGATCGATCAGGTTGACGATGGCCTGCATGGCCGAGGGGAAAATTCGTAGGCCACCGGGCAGACCAAGCGCAAAAACGGGAGCGCCGTCTTTCATCAGGATCATCGGCGCCATGGATGTCGGCACCCGCTTGCCCGGAACCACCGAGAGCGCGTGGCCGGGATGCGGGTCGAAATTGCTCATGTAGTTGTTGGGAATGATGCCGGTGCCGGGTACCGCCAGTCGCGCGCCGAAGAGTCCGTTGATCGTATGCGTGGCGCTGACGATGTTGCCGTCGCGATCGGCGACGGTGATATGGGTGGTGTCGTGGCTTTCATAGCCCGGCGCATAGGTCGCCGGCAGGCTCGCTGAGTGACCGATCTGGGCGCGGCATTCGGCGGCATAGGCCTTCGAGGTCAACCGCTCGACCGGCACATCGACGAAGGCCGGATCGCCCGAGTGTTCACGCCGGTCGGCAAAGGCGATGCGGATGACCTCGGCGAGAAGATGCAGGGAAGCGGGGCTGCCAAAGCCCATGCCCGCCACGTCATAGGCTTCGAGCATATTCAGCATCTGGGTGACATGCACGCCGGAGGAAGCTGGCGGCGGCGGCCCGGCGATCTCGAACCCGCGATAGCTGCCGATGATCGGCTTGCGCTCGATTGGGCGGTAGGCCCGCAGATCGGCTTCCGTGACCCAACCGGCATCGCCGCCGCCAGTCTGCATCCTTGCGGCCAGCGCAGCGCCAAGGGCGCCGCCGTGCAGGGCTGCGGCTCCTTCACGCTGGATCAGCCGCAGGCTTTCGGCATAATCACCCATGACGAGGCGCTCGCCCGGTGCCGGTGCTCTGCCGTCGGGCATGAGAATACGGGCGACTTCTGCATCCTGGGACAACTCACCGGCGGCCTCGGTAATCGCGCCAGAGAGATAATGGGTGACGGCAAAGCCGCGCGAGGCCAGTCGGATCGCTGGCTCGACAACATCCGCAAAGGGCAGCTTGCCATATCGCGCCTGCATATTGCACCAGCCCGCCAGATTGCCGGGAACGGCAACCGAGGATGCACCGATGATGTTGCGTCGCCCCTTGGCGTCCATGTAACGCGCCGGTTTATCTGAAACCGGTTCATAGATCTCGGGGTGCATCGTTGCAGCCGCCGAAGACAGAGCGTCGATCACGACATGTTGTCCATCCGCGAGCCGCAGATGCGATAGGCCGCCGCCGGCAATGCCGACCATCATCGGCTCCACCACGGTCAGTGCCAGCAGTGCAGCGACCGCAGCATCCACAGCATTGCCGCCTGCCGACAGCATCTCGAAGCCCGCCGCCGAGCCCAGAGGGTGGTTGGTCACCACCATGCCGCCCGCGCCGCTGGCCGGGGATTTTTCGCAGGTGAAGGGTAGGCGGGCAGGGGTCATGTTGGATCTCATTTCAAGGGGCACTGCAGTCGCCGCAGATTAACCGGGGCACGGCGCTCCGGCTAGAGAGAGCACGGATCATAGGAGTTTTGCCAGAACTTTAGCAGTCGCGCCCGACAGATCGCCGAGCTTGACGCCGGTTTCGCGAACGCTCGCTTCGCGTGCCTTGCCGCGGATCTGCGTGTCGATGGCCTTCTGAGCTTCTGATGCCACTTCATCTGGTGAAAGAACGATCACACCGCTTTCGTCTGCCAGAACGGCGTCGCCTGGCATGACCACGGTATTGCCGACCGAGACCGGAACGTTGATCGCACCGCCAAGGTCATAGATACGGGTGGTGATCGGCGAGATGCCGCGGCACCACATCGGGAAATCCGACTGGACGATTTCTTCAAGGTCGGTGCAGGGGCCGTCAACCACGGCGCCCACGGCACCTGCCGCTTTCGCACCAACCGTCACGCCACCGCCCCAGCAGGCATAACGATCGTCATGCAGCCGATCGACGATGACGAAGTCACCTGGACGGATGAGGCTCAACAGATGGTGCAGCAGGGTGGAATCAGGGCCAGGGATGGCGATGGTGACGGCGGTCCCCACGACCCGCCGGCCCGGAATCAGTGGCTGGATCTGCCGGTTCAGAAAGCCGAAATGCCGCCAATGGCCGAGCGTTGCGGTTTCGACCTGAGCCAGAAGAGCGAGGTCTTCCTTGGCGATCTGTGCTGGCATCGGATTGATTTTATAGCTCATTTTCGGATCCAATCTGTGACGTGAAGGTTAACGGTCAAAGGCCTTGGCAAAACCAATGCTGCGTTCGACGACCAAGACAATGGCAAGCGAGAGCGCGATCATCAGCACGGCCAGCACGGCCACCATCGGATCAGTGCGCTCATCGACATAGCGGTAGAGGGCAACAGGCAAAGTTTGCAGCCGCGGCCCGACGATAAAGAGCGACAATACGATCTCGTCGAAGGACAGAATGAGGGCGATGGCACTGGACGCGATCACGCCGGGTGTCAGCCGCGGCAGAGTAATTTGCATGAAAACCTGCAACGGTCGGGCGCCGAGCGTCATCGCCGCCTCATCGACATCCGTCCCGAGGTTGCTGAGTGCCGTCTGGAGGATGCGGATGCTGAAGGGGAGCGTCATGACGAGATGCGCGAGCACCAAGCCAGGATAGGTGGCGACCAAGCCGGCCGGGGTGAAGACCATCAGGATCCCCAATCCGAGCATCATGGCTGGCAGGACCAGCGGCGCGATGACCAGGCTGCGGATCAGATTGCGGCCCGGAAAATCAAGCCGCACCAGCGCATAGGCGGCCGGCAGTCCAAGCGCGAGGCTGAGGGCGGCGACAATCATCGCAATCAGCGCACTGTTGCGGAACCCCTGCATGAAGCTGGCATTGCCCAGTACGGCTCCATACCATTTCAGGCTCCAGCCCGAGGGCGGGAAGGAGAGATAGCTATCGGCGCTAAACGAAATGACGAGGATGATCGCCATCGGCATGAACACGATGCAAAAGACCAGGGTGACATAGGTGCGGGAGAACCAGGAGAGGAACTTCGTCATTCTACGCCCTCCGGGTCAGCAGTCGAAGGAGGAGGCCGGTCAGCCCCATCGCGAGAACAAAAAACGCCAGCATCAGAAAGGAAAGCGCCGCCGCCGTCGGCCAATCAAGTGAGACAAGCGCAAGATCGTAGACTTCGGTCGCCAGTAGGAATACCCGGCCGCCGCCGAGTAGCGATGGCGTGATAAAGGAGGAAACACAGAGCACGAAGCCGATCGTCAGTCCGGCAAGGATCGCCGGCAGGCTGAGCGGCAGGGTGACTTGCCAAAATACCGTCTGTGGCGGCGCGCCGAGTGACATGGCTGCGTCGTCCAGCCGTCTGTCCAGTTTGCCAAGCCCGGCCGCGATGGTGAGGAACATGTAGGGCATGATGCTTTCGGACAGGCCAATGATCACACCCGAATAGTTATTGACCATGTGCAGCGGCTCCGCTGTCAGCCCGGAAATTCGCAGCAGGTAGTTGACCGGGCCGTCGTCTCCGAGAGTTACCAGCCAGCCAAAGGATCGCACCACGGCCGAAATCAACAGTGGCGATGCGGCGAGCACTGTCAGCGGCGTTCGCCAGCGCGAAGTCATCCGCGAGAGCGACAACGCCATCGGATAGGCAAGCAGCAGTGCTACCACGGAGCAGGTGATCGACACACGCAGGGTTCGACCCAGAAGGTCCAGGTAATAGCTATCCCGGAGGATGCCGATGTAGGTCTGCAGGCTGACAGCCTTGGTAATTGCCCCGTAATCAGAAATGTTCAACGACATGCGGAACAGCCACAAGATCGGGGCAATGAAGGAAATGATCAGCACAATCAGCACCGGGCTGAGAAGCAGCCATGGCGTGAATCTTGTGCTGCTGCCAGGAACGGTAAAGCGGTTCATGCGGCAAAGATCCGCATATCGGTGGACCGCCAGCTGAGCGCCACCTCGGCCCCCGGTTGCGCGAGTTGCGCCTCGTCGCTGCCGGGACGAAGCTCGGCGACCAATGTCTGGCCTCCGGCCAGTTCCAGCCCCACCTCGATAATGCTGCCAACGAAGACGCTGCGGATCACGCGCGCCGTCAGGCCGCTATTCGATTTGCCAAGCTGGATGGCGTGGGGCCGGATCATGGCGGAAAATTTGGCGCCGTCAGCGGCGTCTTTGGGTAGATCTTCGGCGCGTGGTGCGGGAAGTAACTGACCCTTATGGCTCAGCTGCGGCCTACTCGCCATATGGCTGAGTGTGGCGGAGACACTATTGGCACGCCCGATGAAACCCGCCACGAAGGGTGTTGCAGCCTTGTCGTAGACCTCGACAGGCGTTCCTATCTGTTCGAGCCGGCCGCCATTCATCACCGCAATCCGGTCGCACATGGTCAGTGCTTCCTGCTGATCATGCGTGACAAATAGTGTCGTGATGCCGGTCCGTGTCTGGATATCGCGGATTTCGAAGCGCATCTCGTCGCGCAGTCGCGCATCGAGGTTTGACAAAGGCTCGTCGAGCAGCAGGATCTCGGGCTCGATGACAATGGCGCGGGCGATGGCGACACGCTGCTGCTGGCCGCCTGAAAGCTCGGCGGGGCGACGGGTACCGAACCCTTCGAGCCGCACCGCGCGCAATGCCTCCTTGACGCGCGCGGCGGTCTCCTCCTTGTCGACTTTACGCAGGCGCAGGCCAAAGGCAACGTTCTGAGCCACCGTCATATGAGGAAACAGGGCATAGGACTGGAACACCAGACCGAGGTTGCGCTCCCAAGGAGGCCGCGACACGATGTTCTCGCCGCCAATGATGATCTGTCCGGAAGTCGGGGTCAGAAGCCCCGCGAACATCCGCAGCGTTGTGGACTTGCCGCAGCCGGACGGACCCAGGAGCCCGATAAACTCGCCCTTTGCTATGTCGAAAGACAAGGAGTCCACTGCCGGTCGCTCACCGCCGTAGTCGAAGGTAAGCTTGTCGATCTGGATATGGGCGGGGGATGCGGCGAGTTTCATCGGTCCGTCCTGCTGGTTTACTTGCCGGCCGAGATGATCTGGCGCTTCCAGATCTGGTTCCACTCATCCGATTTTGTCGCAGCCCAGCCCCAGTCGAGTGGCAGTGTCTTGTCGAGCTTGCCTGCCACAGTGCGGGCCGTGGCTGCTTCACTGACCTTGGCCTTGGCATTCACCGGTGCGTAGAACATCACTTCCGTGAACGCGGCCTGGGCCTCGGGAGACAGCGCATAGTCGATGAAGGCCTTGGCGGCGACCGGGTTCTTGGAACCCTGCACGAGATTGATGGTATTGATCTGCAGGATGGTGCCTTCCTTTGGCAGCATGACCCCCAGTTTGCCCTTGGATTCATCGGCATAATACTGGCCGCGCGCATTCCAGCCGGTGCCCAGCACGTCGGTGCCATTGATGACCAGGGTATAGGCGTCAGGTTTCGGGTCGAAGGTCTGGACCCCCGGTGCCATCTCGGCAAGCTTGGCCGCGGATTGCTTGACGGACTTGGTATAGTCTTCTCCCAGCATGGCCGAGGTCATCACCATCAGGCCCGAGCCGAGGATGGAGGGCATCGAAGTCACGGCCATCTTGCCGGCGTACGTCTTGTCCCAGAGAACTTGGAGAGAGGTCGGTGCGGTTGGAAAGGCTTCGGTGTTGTAGATCACGACGAGGTTGTCGAAGGTTACCGCCGGGCCATAACCTTCCTTGACGATCGCCTGCGGCACCAGATCAGCAAGGCTCGGTACATCAGTCTTGCTCAGCGGCGCGAGCAAGCCTTCCTTGTCGCCGATCAGCGAGGTAGAGACGTCGAAAATCACCACGTCCGTCTGCGGATCGCCGGCCTGCGAGCGAAGGTTGCCCAGCATCGCCGACGAGGCGGGGGAAGGGAAATAGTTCACCTTCACGTTGGGGTACTTTGCCAGGAAGGGTTTGATGACCGCTTCGTTGTACTTGTCCTGAAAGATTCCGGAATAAGCGGTGAGCGTGATCTCGCCCGAGACATCGGAGGATTGCGCGTGTGCGGTGGTAGAGAGCAGCGCAGTAAAGATGATGGCAGGAACAAGACGGATACTCATCAACAAATTCTCCTGTCGGGTGAAGCGGCCCGGTTGTCGAAATGGCTGCCAGGATGGCAAGCAGCACGGTGAGGCACGGATCGGCCAGACCTTTCAGCGCTCGACTGATCCGTCGCGAAGAAGGTGATGGGAGGTTCAAACGATCCACTGCCCCGCGATGCAACGATCTCGGACCGACAAAGTCCAATCGAATTTTCTTAGTGTTGCCATCAGAAAAATTTTGCGCAAAATCTGGCTAAATTTATAGCCGAATGCTCCGGCTAAGAGCCTGAAAATTAATCATTATAGCAAACAAAAATCCTCCGGTCGCACGAAGGCGCCGGAGGATGAAGAGAGTTTTCCAAAGTGAAATCTATCGGGTTAGTAACCGCGTTTCGCGTCCGCAAGATCAGCGACGGTCCCGGTCTCGTGGAAGGTCCGAATGTTCTTCGCCACGATCTTGCTGCCAGTCGGCGCGTCGATCAGCGAGGCGACATGCGGCGTGACCGTAATCTTCGGGTTGGTCCAGAAAGGATGCGATTTGGGCAACGGTTCGACATGGAACACGTCGAGCGTGGCGCTGCTAATCTGTCCGGAATTCAGGGCCTCCAGAAGATCGCTATCGACCAGATGCGGACCACGCGCGGCGTTGATGATACTGGCGCCACGTTTCAGTCGATTGAAGGTGTCGGCATTGAGAATGCCACGGGTACTTTCTGTCAAAGGCAATAGGCAGACAAGGATCTCCGTACCCTCCAGAAACGCTCCGAAGCCCTCGGCGCCGGAGAAGCATTTTATGCCCGGCAGGTCCTTCTGAGATCGCGACCAGCCGCTGACCTCAAAGCCAATTTGCTTCAAGAGATCTGCGGCGATCGCACCCAGATTGCCGAGTCCCATCACGCCGACGCGTCGTTGCGTGGCGGGAGGCACTACAATCTGCTCCCAGACCTGGTGCGCCTGGTTTGCCTGAATGGCGGGCAGTTCGCGGTGGTGGCGCAGAACATGCATGGCTACATATTCCTTCATCCGCTGCGTCAGGTCGGTCCCGACCGTGCGGATGATCGGGACGTGCAGTGGCAGTTGTTCATCCGCCAACACATGGTCGATGCCCGCCCCCAGCGACACGATTGCCTTCAGGTTTTTGAACGGCTTCATGGCTCCGGTCGCTGGGCGCCAGACCACCGAGTAGGTCACAGCATCAGGATCAGGCACCTTGTTGATTGGATAGATGTTCCAATCCGGCATCAAATCACGGAGCATCTGGCACCACCACTCGGTCTTGTCTTCGGCGGGCAGGGAAACGGCAATGTTCATGGAGCGTCCTCAATTGGCTCATGCATCATAGTGTAGCTCCATTCACAGCAGGACAGGCGCGGAGGTCAAAGCAAAAATTCCTGTAAGTCTCATAGAAAATTTTTATGTAGATTTTCCATCGCTTTGCTCTAGGCTTCGACTATGAATTTCAAACAGTTGGAAGCCTTTTACTGGCTCACTCGTCTTAAAAGCTATCAGCGCGTCGCCGATCATATCGGCTTGACGCAACCGGCTGTTTCCGCACGGATCTCGGGTCTGGAGGACAGTTTCGGTATTCCTTTGATAGATCGCTCGCAGGCCGATTTCACCCTGACAGAACAAGGTTATGAGGTCGCCGAATACGCGGAGACGTTTCTCAATCTCAGCGAGACCCTGACCAGCCGTTTGAAGTCGAAGCAAAAAAGACGTTATACCATTGGCGTCGTTTCGATGGTGACACAGACCTGGGCAATCACCCTGCGCCACAAGATTGCCAATCTGCCCGACCCGCCATTGGTGGATTTCTATTCCGGCGCCAATCTCGATCTGCGACCCATGGTCAAATCCGGTGCGCTGGATATGGCTTTCGTAACAGGTGAAGCCGGTCTACCACAGATGGCGGACAGTTTTTCCGTCCTTTATCATGTCGGGTGGGTGGCGCGCCCGGATGTCGTGGGTGAGATCACCCGGCCATTGACGCCCGATGAACTGCGCGAACTGCCTCTGGTACTCTACCCGCACACATCGCCACTGTTCGGACCCGTCGCCGACTTGATCGAAGAAACGAAGCGACGGCCAAATTCCCGGCACACCGGCAATTCACTGGCCACGATCTGCGAGATGGTCAGGGCCGGTTATGGTGCGTCGGCGATGCCTCTGGTGTCGCTTGAGCCGGAAATCGTAACCGGAATGCTGGTCGAGATACCTACTACGGTCCAACTGGCACCATTGGACATCCGCTGCGTGCACCAGAACAGGGCGCGCAAGGCGCAGACCGAAGAAATATTCCAGCTTGCTCGGCAGGCCGCCGAAGAATGGGCTGCCGCCCATCCGCGTTATGTCAGCTTTCGCGCGACCTGAGTTTATTCGCCAGACAGATCGCTGCGCGTTGCGTCGTCCATATCGATACTACCCAAGAGTGCGGCGCCGACAGGCGCCGCACTCTTGGCCATGACGGCTCAGGCGGCAAAACGCTTTGAGACGTGATCGCGGATGAAGCCCGCGCCGATCTGAACCAGGCGCGCTGTGAGCGCCGCCCCGGTTTCAGCCGAGCAATAGACGGGGTCGCCGCCCCATACGCCGTTCGGCGCGCTTTCCATCGCCTCGATCGGCGCCTGCAAGCGGGCACCGGCATACTTTAACGCCGCAAAGCCTGCCACGTCGACGCCCATGGCCTTCTGGTCCTTCGGCGGCGCCTTCGCCAGATCCATGCGCAGAAGTTCTGGATAGTAATGCAAGCCGACCGAGGTTAGCGGATCACCGCCATGACCGGAGGATTTGGCCGCAGCTTCCGGACCGAGGATTTCCTTCAGCAATTCATAGCTGATCTGCCAGAGATACATCGACGCCACGAACATGCCGTTGGTCTGGCGCCATTTCAGTGAAACATCGTTGATGGCGCCGACGTTGCCGCCATGGCCATTGATCACCAGAACCTTGGTCAACCCGTGGCGGGCAAGGCAGGCGAACATGTCGTCGAGCACGGCGGCGAGCGTCGATTGGCTGAGGGCGATACCACCATGCGACGAGCCGAAATAGTCGGCTCCGCCAAAGGGGATGACCGGGGCGATGAAAGTCGGTACCCCTTCGGCCCGCGCGGCGCGGGCGATGTCAAGCGCCACCGCTTCGGCGGCAAGATAATCGCCCATCGGCGCATGGGTGCCCTGATCCTCCAGGGAGCCCATCGGCAGCAAGATGACGGCGTCATCGTTCAGGAATTGCCGGGCTTCTTCACTGGTCAGTTCGGCGATCTTGATCTTGTTGGTCAACATATTCGAATCCTTAAAGAATATCATGTCGAAGGCAGGCCGACTGATGCTGATCACCGACCGATTGTAGCGTCGGGACGGTTTCAGCGCAGGCGGGCTGGACGTAGGGACAACGACTGCGAAAAACGCAGCCGGACGGCAGGGAGAGCGGCGAGGGGATCTCACCGATCAGGCGGATGCGGCGGCTTTCGCGGTGCAGGCTGGGCTCAGCCGAAACCAGTGCCGCGGTATAGGGATGCTTCGGCGTGAAATGCACCTGATCAGCGGGACCAACTTCCATGACCCGACCAAGATAAAGCACCATGATCCGGTCTGAGATGTAGCGCACCACCGAGAGATCATGGCTGATGAACAACAGCGAAACCCCGGTCTTGGCGCGCAAATCGGCCAACAGGTTGAGTACCTGTGCCTGAATGGATACATCCAGCGCCGACACGGCTTCATCGCAGACGATGAAGCTTGGCTCGACGGCCAGCGCACGCGCAATGCCGATGCGCTGGCGCTGCCCGCCGGAAAATTCGTGCGGCCGTCGGTCGAGGAAGCTCGGATCCAGTCCGACGAGATTGACGAGCTCGATCAAGCGCGGCACGCGGGCAGGTCCCTTGTGCAGTCCATGCGCATCGAGTGCTTCCGATAGAACCGCGCGGATGGTTTTGCGCGGATCGAGGCTGGCATAGGGATCCTGGAAGATGATCTGCATCTCCTTGCGCAGATCGCGCAGCCGGGCAGGCGAGACCGTGTTCAGATCCTGTCCGTTGAAGCGCATCACGTCGCTCTTGGATTCGATCAGTCGCAGGATGGCACGGCCGATCGTGCTCTTGCCGGAGCCGCTTTCGCCGACGAGGCCCAGCACCTCTCCGGGTGCAACGCTGAAACTGACATCGTGCAAAATCTTCAACGTCCGCTTGGAGAAGAGACCGCCTGGCCCGAGAGGGTAGCTCTTCTTGAGATTCTGAACGTCGAGAAGTGGAGCGGGGTTCATGCGGCCTCCGTCTGGGGGTTCTGCAGGCCGACAGGCGCCTCCGGCGCGCGCAGACAACGCACGGCGCGCTCGCTATCGGCGCTGGGATAGAGCGTTGGCCGGATTTCGGCGCATGCGGATATTGCGATCGGACAGCGGTCACGGAAGGCACAGCCCGAGGGGCGGGCGGAGGGCAGGGGCGGTGTGCCGGAAATCGCCGGAAGCCGGTCACCTCCAGTGGAATGCA
Source organism: Rhizobium rhizogenes NBRC 13257 (assembly GCF_000696095.1). Taxonomy (GTDB): domain Bacteria; phylum Pseudomonadota; class Alphaproteobacteria; order Rhizobiales; family Rhizobiaceae; genus Rhizobium; species Rhizobium rhizogenes. The sequence goes on from NZ_BAYX01000003.1 coordinate 231,472, forward strand.
GCCCTTCATGGGAAGAGGGCATGCTTTCAATCAGCGCGCGCGTGTAGGGATGATGCGGATCGTACAGGATCTGGTCGGCAGGGCCTTCTTCAACGATCTGGCCCGAATACATGACCGCTACGCGGTCCGCGATGTCGGCGACAATCCCGAGATTGTGGCTGATGAACAGCAGGCTGAGGCCACTCCGCTGATCCTGCCGCAGGCTGTGTAGCAGTTCGATGATCTCGGCCTGAATCGTTACGTCGAGCGCGGTCGTTGGCTCGTCGGCAATCAGAAGGCGCGGCTCGCAGGTCAGAGCCATGCCGATCATGACACGCTGGCGCATGCCGCCCGACATCTGATCTGGGTAGCTGTCGATCCGTCGTTCAGCGTCATTCATGCCCACCCGCTTCAGCAGTTCAATCGCATGCTTGCGGGCGTCGGCTTTGGACATCGGGCGGTGCGCGAGAATGGCCTCGACCATCTGGTCGCTGATCTTGTGGATCGGATTGAGCGAAGTCATCGGCTCTTGAAAGATCATGGCAATGTCATTGCCGCGGATCTCCTCGAGCGTGCGGGCATCCACAAAGCCCAGGTTAACCACATCGCCGGTTTTGCGGCGCAGTTGCAGCGTGCCCGACGCCTGCCGGATGGCTCCGGGCAGGAGACCCATCAGCGCAAGCGAAGATAGGGATTTCCCCGAACCGCTTTCGCCGACAAGTGCCGTACATTGATTGGCGCGCAAGGTCAGCGAGACGTCTTCGATCACAGCAACAGGCGTTTCAAACCGGGAGGTCTCAAGCCGCAGATTGCTGATCACGGCGACAATATCGGGATCGCGTATCGCCGGCGAGTCTGCGAGGGCCAGTGGCACCGAGACCTCATCCATGCAGCTGCTGGCGGCCCCCTTCGGGTCCAGCGTATCGCGCAGGCGGTCGCAGAAGAAGTTGATCGCATAAATCGTCAGCACCAATGCAGTGCAGGGTATCATGATGCCGATTGGATCCTGGTTCATGAACTGGCGAGCACCGCGGATCATCTGACCCCAGGACGGTGCGGGTGGCACCACGCCGAGGCCGAGGAATGAAAGGCCGCTTTCGATGGTAATCGCCGCGGCAGCCGTCAGCGAATACTGGACCGATACGGGGCCGGCGATGTTCGGCAGGATAGTGCCAAGCACGATACGGTATGACGGCGTGCCAAGCGCGCGCGAGGCCTCGACAAAATCGAGCGAGGTGACGCGCAGCGCTTCGGAAAAGGCGATGCGCGCAAATGTCGGAAAATAGAGTACGGACAGCACTGCCACCAAGGTGCCGGCACCGGGGCCGAACAGGGTAACGACCAGCAGTGCCAACAGGATCGGCGGGAAGCATAGGACGATGTCGGACAGCCGGGTCGTCACGAACTCCGATGGACCACGGAAATAGGCACCGATCAGGCCGAAAAGCGTGCCGACGATGCAGGCGATCGTGGTGGCGACAAAGGCGACGGTCAACGAGACCTGTCCGCCGTAAAGCACCCGGGCCAGCCGGTCACGGCCGAATTCGTCACGTCCCAACCAGTGTGTGAGATCCGGAGCGGCAAGACGGTAGCGTACGCCGATCTTGATGGGATCTTCCGCGGTGATCAGCGGGGCGGCGAACGGGATGATGATCAACGCAGCAAGAAGGACGCTGGGCATGATCATGCGCTTGGGAAAACGGGGGATTGAAATCATTGCAGGCGGATCCTCGGATCAAGCAGCGAGGATAGGATATCGATCACCATATTGATGCCGATGAAGATGGCGGCGACCGTCAAGATGATGGCGCGAACGGTGGGATAATCCCGCTGTTCGACCGCCGAAACGAGCAGGCCGCTGAGCCCTGGCCAGTTGTAGACGAATTCGACGAGGACGGTGGATCCGAGAAGAATACCAAGCTGTAGGCCGACTACGGTGATGATCGGTCCGAGCGCGTTGTAAAGAATGTGACGACGGACCACCCGTTTGCGGCGCAGGCCCTTTGCCACGGCAGTGCGGACCCAGTCATGACCACGCATTTCCAGAACGCTTACGCGCGTCATGCGAAAGACAATTGTGGCCAGGTGCAGGCCGACGGTCAGCGAAGGCAGTACCAGCATCTGCAGGTGTTGGAGAGGATCGCTTGGGAACACGACATAGCCGCCGGCTGGTAACCAACCCAGCAACTGCGCAAAGAAATAGATGAACAGGGTGCCGACGACGAAACCCGGCACGGAGGTAAGCAGTGCATTCACGGCCGAGGTCGCAATATCGAACTTGCCGCCAGCCCGCAAACCCGCCGCTGTGCCCGCCGGAATTGCCAGCATCAGTGCAAGGATGGCGCCCACAACGATGATCTCCAGCGTACGTGGCAGGCGCAGGGCGATGGCAGAGGAAATCGAGCCGTTGTCCACGATCGATGTACCGAAATCCAGCCGCGCGGTATTGTAGATAAAGGTCGCGTATTGGACCATGACGGGCTTATCCAAGCCCATATTGGAGCGGAGATTGGCAATGGCCTCCGGGGTCGCCGAGCCGCCGCCTGTCGATAGCAGCAGTTCCGCCGGATCGCCCGGCACAATGATCAAAAGCGAGAAAATGATTGTACCGATAACCAGCAGCATGGCAGCAGCGGCTGCTATGCGACGAGAGATGAAGGCCAGCATTCAGCACTCCTTATGCGAGTTTCGTTTCGTCGAGCGCGTAGCCTGATGAACCGCTGAGAAACCCGGGCAGCTGTTCGAACCCTTCGACCGATTGCTTCATGGCATAGGCCTGGATCCGCCAGTTCAGTGGAACCTGCGGCACCTCTTCGTAATAGGCGACCACGAGCTGCTGATAGATCGTCTTGCGCTTGGCTTGGTCGACTTCGTTGCGGCCCTGTTCCAAGAGCCCGTCGATGCGGGCGCTCTTGAAGCCGAAGGATTGCAGATAGGAGGGGTTGCCCGAGTACAACAGCGACCAGAGCGCATCGGGGTCGTTGTAGTTGCCCGACGTGCCGTGAACGGCAATGTTGTATTTGCCTTCCTTGCCCGCTGTGACGCGTGTGCCCCAATCGGGAAGGTCCAGCGTGGCATTGATGCCGATCGCGGCGAGATAGGCCTGAACTACGGATGCCGTATCCTGATGCATTCCGTAAGTGGCGGTTGCCAGCAGGCGGCACTCAAAGCCGTTCGGATATCCGGCCTCTGCCAACAATGCCTTGGCTTTCTCGACATCATATTTCCATTCATGCGCCGGATCGGCGAGATCGAATGGCGATCCCTGCGGGTTCGGCAGGCCGTAAAGCGGCACACCGCGTCCGGCAAACGCGGCATCAACGACATCCTGTCGTTCGATGGCATAGCCCACCGCCTGGCGCACCTTGGCATTGGCAAAAGGACCGTCGGTGACATTGAACAGCAGGAACATGAACGGCCCCAGCGTGGTCTTCATCTTCAGCGTTTTAGAAGCCTCGACCGCATCGAACTGTGTCCAGGGAAGATATTCGATCAGATCGACGTCGCCCGCCTCGAGTGCTGCATAACGAAGGTTCTCATCGGCATAGGCAATGAAGCGGATGCCGTCGACCTCGGGCTGATCCGCCATATAGAAGCCCTTGAAACGCGACAGCTCGATATAAACTCCTTTTTCGCTGGCCTTCATCGTAAACGGCCCGGCGCCGATCATCGCGCTTTCGGTACTCTTCTTCGAGATCACCGGGCAGCAATAGCTGGCCATCAGATCAAGGAAGATGGCGCTTGGCGCCTTCAGCGTGACCTGCACGGTCTTGTCATCCAAAGCGTTCACGGCCGCGATAATCTTCAGATCACTCTTCAGATAGGCGGTAGAGCCCTCCTTGGTAATCTCGTTCAGCGAATAGATCACATCGGTAGCGGTTACCGGACTACCGTCATGGAAGACGGCGTTCTGGCGCAATTTGAAGACGGCAGTGGTCGGATTGCTCCATGTCACGCTTTCGGCGAGCTCGGTGACCAGCTTGCCGGCCGCATCGTAGCCCATCAGTCCGCGAAACAGCATCAGTTTGACGGTATTGGCAGCGCCGCCCGTGTTGTCGAAAGGCTTGATGGTCGGCGGGAAGGTGGAGAGGCCGAATTTCAACACAGTGCCGGGTGTCTGGGCATGGGTGCCCTGCGGCAACGTAAGCGCGACAATACCTGCGCCCAGGCTGACCAGTACCCTGCGTCTCGTCGTTTTGCAGTTCAGGGAATCGGAAGGTGTCACAGTTGCCTCGAAATTGTTGGAGGGAAAGTGCGGCTTCGTTCTGTGTTGGACAGTCCAGCTTCGTTGAGGTTCGCTGTCCAATCGAAAATATTTTTATGGCATATAGATTTCTTTGCCATTCAAAGGGTGGATGGGAGCGCCTGAAAATTAGGCGATTGATTTATATGCACAAATCATAGCCAGCGGCGCATGGCCGGCAAGCGAAAGAGGTCGGCGGTCGTTTGCCGGAACCAACAAATTTCTTCTTGAATGAAGCTGGAAAACTCTAGCCTCCGCTGGTCCAGAAACCGGGGCGGTCACTCCTCTTGGGCATACGCTCTCTGGCAGGAGCGGGGCCATCCGGTTTCGTCCACCCTCGTCGCCGCTGCATGGCATGCATCCCCTCATAAGGCGGGGCTCATGGCCCGACTCATGCCGGCAACACTCGTCGCGCAAGCGGCGCAAAGAAACAGAATTGAATCAGAAGGACTGCAGACGGAGAAAAGACAATGAAGCGGTATTGAGCGGACAGGATTTGATCGATGTCGACATGAGTCAGGCGAAGTGGTTTCGCCCGGGCTTTGCTCCAATGGGTCGGTTTCAGCCGACTTCGCATGGGGACATTGGTTAAGCCGAGATTGGAGGGCGCCATCTCGCAAATGGTTTCCACAACCCGCGACCAACGTTGTGCGGCGTCTTCAGTGTGTGATCGCCGTTACCAGCCAGTCGTTATCGCGAAGGGGGGCCAGCATCGCGCGCGCATCGTCCAGTGCCTTGCTTTCGTTGAGCAGGCTCCATGATGCCTTGGGAGGTTCGAGGGCTAGCCTGTCGAGTTTGACGCTCAACTTTTGTGCCGTGCCCGGAGGGGTCCAGCCGCCCGTGTGGCGGAATCCACCGGGTTCCATCCGGTTGGCAGAGCCGGCATAGTCATGCAGCATTGTTTCAATCGGCTGTCCATGGATGAGAGAGTCGATTTCTTCGGGCGACCAGCCAAGCGCCGGGAGATGCGTTTCCAGCCGATGATGATTTGTATCGTTGCTGGCGCTCAATGTGGGCAGGGGGGCGAAGTTTCCGGCGAACACCACCAAGGCGGCAAGTCCGGGACTGATGAATTGCGGTTGCAGCCAGGACTGTGCGGCGCCTTCCGGGCCGAGATAAAAGGCTGCGTGAATGTCTTCGCGCCCAGCCAGTGCCGCATACCGGGCGACGGCCATGGCCGACAACTTTTCCCGGTCACCGATCTCCCATGCCGCCAACAGGTCCGAAACCTCCCGCTTCAAGGCTGGCGTGATGGCGCAACGAAAAGCGTGATGAAGCACTGCCATGTCGAATTCTCCCGTGAAAAGCCGCCGGACCAGGGGCCGGCGGCGAAAGAAAATATTATGATTTTCTGAAGTTAAGTCTACTGAGCGGTGCAATTTCCCAGAGTACCGTTGATGACGGTAACACCAGAGCCGGCCCTGGTGGCGAGGATCCGGAAACCTGCGGCTGCCACTCTACTGGCTGCAGCATTTGTCGTATCGTCTACTATTTGGGCTCTTGCGATGCTCCAGTGGCCAGGCTGGATGCTGTCGAAGGTGATATTCCAGGGGAAAGGCCTTGGGTGATCGAGGGGATTCGGACTGACCGGGGTGGGGATACCGGCATTGCCCACTGGAACCTGGGTGCCGACCAGCGGACCGATCAGCTCGCCAAGGTATACCTTGACGAAGCACTGGGCTGCGGGCGTTGCTGTACGCGCGGCATCATCGTTTGGATTGTGGAAGAATGAGAGCGTCGGTGGGGTTCCGCTGACACCGAAGCTCGCCAAAGTCCAATCGACAACTCCCGTTCCGGGATTGGCATTAACGCTGCGATAGACGGAATAAGCGTTCGCCGCACTTGCAGTGCCAAGCGCAACCAAGGCGACAAATGTCGCAGCAAGGATGCGGCTGCGTAGTTTGGTAATTTGCATAGCGGTTCTCCTTTTCACGATAGGGGGATGAACGTTCCCCGCGGCATACGGGGAGCGCTGACCGGCGACGCATGTCGCCGGACCTGCTAGGCGGTGAGCGAATTCGCGCCGTCCGCCGTGTCTGTGAGTGTTCGGGGAGGCGCGTTGAGGTCGCCTCCGGGCATTCAAGCGAAAGGCGCGTCGGCGCCCCGCACCATGGTCTTGCGCAGGATGTTCCCGGCGTCGGGGTGAGGTGCTGCTCGAGAGGATGAGGGTCCGGGCTGTCCGCCGCCCTGGTGGGGGGCGGCGGACATCATGTGGCTCATGCGGGTGAAGGGGTGTTGGGGCGGCGCTTCACCCGCATGGCCACACGAGGCTTATTCGAGTTCAACGCTCCACTTGCCGTTCGATTCGAGTTCGACGTCGCAGATGGTGTAGCCGCCGGTGAAGTCGCAGCCAGCGGCTGTCTTGCTCGACTGCGTGAAGTTCATGACGTTGCCTGGCGTATACAAACCGGTCTGGACGTAATATTTGAGGACCGGCTGGCAATCGGTATAGTTGCTCGGATTTGCGTGTACGAAGTTGGAGAGTACGATGCCGCCGTTGACGGAGACCGCTGAGCCGATGTTGTAGTAGGGCGGAGAGTCGGCGATCGGCGTTTCGATGCGGAAGGAGCCCGCCTGCACACCTTCCAGATGTTTCGGTCTGGAAAGACCAAGCGGAGCGACAGATGCTTCCGTCCAGTTGTTCGGCGAACTGCCTTTCGCCTTCGGAGTAAGATCGATGGGACGGCTGGCGGATGCAAAGCCGGAGGCGGCCCCGACTTGCGGCAGCGAGTGCGTCTGCTGGATGCCGGCATAATATTGCATGTTGACCTGGAAGGTCAGGATTGCGCCGGTATCATCATAGTTGCCGAGAGACAGTGAATAGAGGCTGTTCGAATAGACCGGCCCACCGCCGGAATAGATAGCCGGCTCCTGGAAGAAATAGAAATTCTGCGTCTGTTTCTGGTAGTTCTTCACGTTGATGGTCAGCAATGTAGACATGGTCAACAATCCTTTGCGTTGAGAGTGAAGCAAGGGTTCCGGCCGCGGCGAAAGCTGTGCTGATCTGGCTTTCCTGTGCCGGCGCCGTGACCAAAACCCTGATTAGGAAGATCTTTTGTATTGCCTTCTTAATCAACCTAAAGCTGTTGACTTGAGGTTGATAAACGCATTGGAATTACGCTCAGCGTAATGACTGTTCCGGAGGGATGGCTTCAAGCAGGTCGAGGAGGCGGGATCGGATCGTCGCGGGCCGGCTGCGCAGCGCGAGCACCCATTGCAGTTCGGTGGCGGAGATCGTGCTATCCCGGTGCCAGTCTATGGTACCGCGCCCGAGCAGGAGCCAGTCGAGCGAGACGTCGAGCACGCGGGCCAGTGCGGAGACGCTTTCCAAAGAGGTATGACCGCCATTCTGCCAGCGTGAGACGGCAGCGACTGACACATTAAGCTCGGCGGCGAGGGCATGCACTTTCCGGATCTTGCGTTGAGAGATCGCCTGTCGAATACGTCTGCCGCGAGCGGGGTCGTGAGCCATATAAATTCTTCCTATGGTTGGGTTTGGAACAGCCCAGCCATAGGGAATTTTAGATATATCAAATATTAGATGATGCTTATGGTTAGTGGAGGGAAAACAGTCTGGCGCAAGCCCTTTCTCTGCCCGCTATGACGACGTCAAACTGTCGATTTTTGATCCGTGCTGCAACACAGGAGGGTCGTGTGAAGATGCGCCTTGAGGCGGGGACGAGCGGCAATACTGCGCTGTCTTCGCGACCGCGAATCGAAATGGTCCTGTTTGGGTTCATGCGACTTGATCGCGCGGCCAAGGCGAACCTGCCACAAGTGGAAACGGGCCATAAGACCCGTTGATCAAAGACCCAGCAGATGATGCTTGGCGACCGTCGTGACTTCGCGCGTCAGGTCAACCAGCCGATCAGCGGCAAGGCGGTTCATCTGCCAATAGAGGAGGACGTCCAATGGCGTTTCCGGGATGAGCTCGACCAGCCGGCCGGACGCCAGGTGCTCACGCACGAGGGCCGCCGGGTTCATGCCCCATCCCATGCCGGAAAGGCTGGCTGCGACGAACCCTTGCGTCGACGGCAGCCAATGCGCCGGAGGGCTCAGATCTTCCCCGAACACCTGACGCATCCACCGGCTCTGGAGCCTGTCTTTTTGGTTGAAGGTCAGCGCGGGCGCTTTGCCAATGGCCTGTGCCGTGACACCCTGCGGGAAATGCCGGGCAATGAAATCCGGGCTTGCCGTTGCATGATAGCGCAGCGCACCGAGAGACATGCGCCGGCAGCCCGAAACCGGCTTTTCCAGACTGGTGACCGCGGCGACCACCTGACCCCGCCGCAGCCATTCGGCGGTATGGTCCTCGTCATCGATCGCGATGTTCAGCAGATATGGCGAGCGGTTGGCGAAGTTCGACATGGCCGTCAGGAACCATGTTCCGAGACTGTCGGCATTGGTCGCGATGTGCAGCGTCACCCTCGGTTCGGGTTCTGTCGGATCGACAAGGGAGGGTAAATGCCCGAATAGCTCGATTTCGAGCATGCCGACATTTTCCATGTGCCGGCAGAGCCATTCTCCCTTCTCGGTCGCGATGCAGGGATTGCCCCGTACGATCAGAACGATGCCGAGGCGCTCCTCGAGCTGTTTCACGCGTTGCGAGACGGCTGAGGGCGTCACATTGAGAAGGCCTGCGGCCTTCTCGAAGCTGCCTGTTTGAACGACCGTCGAAACGGCGCGGAGAGCGGAATAGTCGAGCATGGATTAGTTTTTCTTAATTGGGATTAGCAGCATTAATTACCCTAAACAAGCGACATGCGATAGCGGACAACTCACGATATCCAGGGAGCGTTCGAGGCATGAATTTTCCGGTTTTTGGGACAGGCCTGATGATGGGACTAAGCCTCATCGTCGCGATCGGTGCACAGAACGCCTTCGTGCTCCGCCAGGGGCTGCGCAATGAGCATATATTCGCCGTCTGCTTCGCCTGTGCATTGTCGGATGCCGTGCTGATCACGCTGGGCGTGAGCAGTTTCCGGCAGATCGCCGCCTTGCTGCCCTGGCTCGATCCGGTCATGCGCTATGGAGGAGCAGCGTTCCTGATCTGGTACGGAGCGAAAAGCCTCTATTCCGCTTTTCGCTCGTCAGGTGCTTTGGGGGTTCAGGACGCGGGTGCATCGAACTTTCGGGCGACCCTCCTCACCTGCCTTGCTCTCACCTGGCTCAATCCGCATGTCTACCTCGATACGGTCATGCTGCTCGGTACGATCTCGACGCGCTTTCCGGGATATGAGGTCTCCTTCGCGGCGGGCGCTGTAACCGGCTCGTTTCTGTTCTTCTTCTCGCTCGGCTATGGCGCGATCTGGCTGCGGCCGATCTTTTCGAGGCCGGCATCCTGGCGGATTCTGGAAACGGTCATCACGCTGACAATGTGGATGATTGCCCTGAATCTGTTGAGACAGACGTAACCGCATTCTGTGGTGGGCCTGTAACAGGACGGCGCGGCGTCAGCAGCCCGTCGTAAATTCTCCCTATAATTATCCGGCTAATTAGATTCGCCCGCCGATGAGCAGAGGTTTTTGCGCGAAGCCAGGAAATCGATGAAGGTGCGGACCTTGGCGGAAAGGTACTTTCTGCTGGGATAAACGGCGTGGAGGGTCGCGCTGAATTTGACGGCATCGGGCAAGACCAATTCCAGCCGGCCTTCGGCAATGTCGGTTTGCGTCATCCATACAGGCAGAAAGACAAGCCCCATGCCCTCAAGCGCCGCCAGATGCAGCATGATCTCGTTTTCACTTTGCATGACGGGGCGGAAGTTCACCGTCTCCGGCCCCTGCGGCCCCTTGAACGTCAAGCTGCCGCTCGCGTTTATGCCGCTATAAAGCAGCAGCGAGTGGCCATTGAGATCGGTCAGTGCGACCGGACGGCCGGTGCGCGACAGATAGGCGGGAGCCCCGACAAGATGAAAGCCGACCTCCATCAATGGGCGTGCGATAAGGCTGGGGTCTAGCCGCTCGGGTGTCGTCGCCCGTAGGGCAAGATCGAAGCCTTCATCCACGAGATTGACGATCCGGCCGCTGAGATCCATGTCGAAGCGCACATCAGGATAGCGCTGATGATACTCAGCAATCGTGCGGGCTATGAGCGTATTTGCAATCCAAACGGGAGCGCTGAATTTCAAGATCCCGCGCGGCATGACCGTGACGTTGCTGACGGCGGCTTCCACTTCGTCCAGCCCGTCGAGCATTTGCCTGGCTTGATTGAAATAGAGCATGCCGGTTTCGGTGATGCTGACATGGCGGCTGGTTCGGTTCAGCAGCCGGGTTCCGAGGCGGCTTTCCAGGTGCATCACATGCTTGCTCGCCATCGCCGGCGAGAGACCAAGACGATCCGCCGCAGCCGTGAAGCTCTTAAGCTCCGCCACCGTACAGAAGACCCGAAGGCTCGTTAACGTATCCATCGATCATCAACATATAGGAAATGTTCCTTCAATGTAAGGCGCATTGATCAACTTGTGTGAAAGGCTCAGTTTCGACGGACGAGAAGGAAAAACCTTCCTATCGGTTTTGCACCCGCTGCTTCGCAAGGATAGACTATGACGACCGAACTCCGCCTTCCGACCTATTTCGTCAGTCATGGCGGCGGTCCCTGGCCGTATATCACCGACGACTTCCGCCGTAATTTCGACAGGCTAGAGCAATCGCTGATCGAGATGCGGGCGGAGCTCGACAACGCACCCAAGGCGATCCTCGTGGTCTCGGGTCATTGGGAGGAGCCGGGCTTCACCATCTCATCCGGTGCCAGACCGGGTATGGTCTACGACTATCACGGTTTCCCGGAGTACCTCTATCAGATCAAATATGACGCGCCCGGTTCGCCCGCGCTTGCAAAGCGCGTGCTGGATCTTCTGCAGGCACGCGGTTTCGATGCCGGACTTGATCCGGCCCGCGGCTTTGACCACGGCACGTTCAGCATCATGAAGCCGCTCTATCCGGATGAGAATATTCCGGTCGTTCAGCTCTCACTGGATGCCAGCTACGATCCAGCGCTGCACCTTGAGGCCGGGCGCGCTCTGGCGCCGCTGCGTGACGAGGGCGTGCTGATCATCGGCAGCGGCCTCAGCTATCACAACCTGCGGGAAATGCGGGGCAGCAGCGGCCATGAGCCTTCCCGCCAATTCGACGCCTGGCTCCAGCAGACGCTGGTTCACTCCTTGCCGCATGAGCGGGCCGAGCGGCTGCTGGAATGGGAGAAAGCTCCCTTCGCCCGTGCCGCGCATCCACAGGAAGATCATCTCATCCCGCTGATGGTGGCGGTGGGTGCCGCCCGGGACGAACCCGGCGCCGTGACCTATCACCAGACTGACTTCGCGGGCGGGCTCACCGCATCCAGCTTCCGCTTCGGCAATGCGCCCGGAGCGCCTCTATCCAAAGGAGGAACCCAATGAGCGACACGACGTCGAGGCCGATTGTCTACTTCAAGAACAACTGCCCCTTCTGCCTGAAGGTGAAGCTGTTCCTGCTCGAAGCCGGCATGATGGACGATGTGGAGATCCGTGAATTCGAGCCGGGATCGAAGCAGGAGAAAGAGATTCGCGCCGAACTCGACACTCGCCTCGAGAAGGTGAGTTTCCCTTCAGCCCAGCTCGAACCCGGTCGCTATATCGCTGAGTCCGACGACATCATCGCGTTTCTGGCCGCTAGGTCGGGCCGAGAGCCCGCCAGCATGCCGGTGCTTAACAACTATGTTGAAGGCGCGCTCAAGCCAATGCTGAAGCTCTGGAAAGAGAATCTCGAGCTTAAAGCTGCCGCCGCCTGATCACCCGAACAGCCATCCAGGAGAAATACCATGCCCAACACGGCCAAATGGACGCCCCATATCCTCGCCATCTTGCGGATCGTGACCGCGCTGCTGTTCCTTGAACATGCGACGATGAAATTCTTCCAGTTCCCGGCGGCGATCCCGGGCGTGCCCTATCCGCTGCCCGCCATCATGCTGGTCGCCGGCGCAATCGAGATCGTGACCGGATTGTTGATGACGGTCGGATACTACGCCCGCATTGCAGCCTTCGTCGCCGCAGGCGAAATGGCCGCCGCCTATTGGATGGCCCATGCGCCACAGAGCTTCTGGCCGGCGCTCAATATGGGCGAGCCCGCCATCATGTTCTGCTTCATCTTCCTTTATCTCGCCTTTGCTGGTGCGGGCAGCTGGGCGCTCGATAATGTCTGGCGCCCGTCCACGAAAGAGGTGTCGCTCGCCAAAGGCGCGTGACCTTCAATCAATGCGCTCCCCTAGCCCGGGAAGAGAAATAGTCCCCGTCAAACCGATCAAACACACTCCCTGATGGGAGCCTTTAAAGGACGCCTCGATGAAACTGCTGCACATTGATTCCAGTGTTCTCGGTGATAACTCCGTCAGCCGCATTCTCTCGGCCGAGATCGTCGCCCGCCAGAAGGCACTGCACCCTTCGATCGATGTCATCTATCGCGATCTGGCCTTGGATGTTGCAAGCCACCTTTCGGGCGGTCACATCGCTGCCCGGCACGGTGCACCGATAGAAGAACAGGGCCTGCGTGGAGACATTGCCAAAGGCGACGAATATCTGACCGAGCTGCTCGGTGCCGATATCATTGTCATCGGAGCCCCGATGTATAATTTTTCGGTCTCTTCTCAATTGAAGGTTTGGATCGACCGTATCGTCGTCGCGGGTCGCACATTCACGTACAACGATACCGGCGAGGTTCGGGCCCTGGTCTCTCCGTCGAAGAAGATCTTCATTGCTTCCACACGCGGCAGTGCCTATGCGCCGGGCTCGCCTTATGCCGCATTTGAACATCATGAAAGCTACCTCAAGGGCGTTTTTGCCTTTCTCGGCCTGCATGATGTGACCATCGTTCGGGCAGAAGGCCTGGCATTCGGCCCTGAAGCCAGAGATGCGGCTATTTCCCAGGCTCGCGGCGAGATTTCGTCAATCTCTGCCTAGGCATCCGAGCCCGGCAATCATCGTCAAGCACGAAAATTCCCACGCAAATAGGCTGCCCCAACCGGGCAGCCTATTTGCATTCCTCTCTCGCCGAACAAGGGACAGACTTCAATTTTCGACGGATATGTTCTCAATTATGCACCGGAATTGATTCTATCCGGTATTCTGATCGAACCCGCCGACGACCCACGATAAGGACATGTGATGCAAGGAATAACGATCGCGCTGGCGCTTTTGGCCATGGTGGTGGTCAGCGGGACGGTGACCCGGATTCTGCCGATTGCGGTGCCTTTGCCGCTGATCCAGATCGGACTGGGGATGCTGGTCGCCGTCGTGACGGGCCGGGCGGTCGAGCTGGATCCGTCGATCTTCTTCCTGCTCTTCCTGCCTCCCGTGCTGTTTCTGGATGGCTGGCGCATCCCGAAGGAGGGACTGCTGCACGACAAGGGCATCATTCTCGAACTGGCGCTCGGCCTTGTGCTTTTCACCGTTCTCGGGGTCGGCATCTTCATTCACTGGATGATCCCATCTGTGCCGCTGCCCGTCGCTTTCGCGCTGGCGGCAATCCTGTCGCCCACCGATCCCATTGCCGTTTCGGCGATATCGGCGCGCGTTCCGATCCCGAAGCGATTGATGCACATCCTGGAAGGTGAATCTCTCCTCAATGACGCATCGGGCCTTGTCTGCATGCGTTTCGCCGTGGCTGCGGCGGTGACGGGAGCCTTCTCCGTCGGCGAGGCAGTCACCACATTTCTGTGGCTTGCACTGGGCGGGATCGCCATTGGTGTCGGTCTGACATGGGCCGTCACGCGCACGCGCGACCTTGTTTCCCGCAAACTCGGAGAGGACACCGGCTCCCATATCCTGATCAGCCTGCTGATCCCGTTCTGTGCCTATCTCGCCGCTGAGCATTTTCATTGTTCGGGCATTCTAGCTGCTGTCGCCGCCGGGATCACCATGAGCTTTGTCGAACGTCGCGGTCGGGCGCTCGCCATTACACGGGTCAGAACACAAACCGTCTGGGATACGGTCCAGTTCGCGATGAACGGCATGGTCTTCGTGCTTCTTGGACAGCAGTTTCCAAACATCGCTTCCAGCGCGGCGAAAGTCGTGCGCGAGACCGGTCACGGTCATCCGATCTGGCTGGTCATCTACGTCGCGGCCATCACGGCGGCGCTTGTGATCATGCGGCTGAGCTGGGTCTGGATTTCCCTTCGCTTCACGCTTTTTCGCGCGGCAAGGCGAGGGGAGACCATAAGGACACCGAGCTGGAGGCTCGTGGTTGCGACATCGCTTGCCGGCGTTCGCGGCGCGATTACCCTTGCTGGTATCCTGACGCTGCCTTTGGCACTGGACGACGGCAGCGCCTTTCCGGCGCGCGAGCTTGCGATCTTCCTTGCCGCAGGTGTCATCATCACCTCGCTGGTCCTGGCGAGCGTCTTTCTTCCCTTTCTGCTGAAGAATCTCGATCTGCCCCCCGAGCCGACACATCGGCAGGAGGAGGACGCGGCACGGATCGCAGCGGCAGAGGCGGCCATCAAGGCGATCCAGGCGGCCCAGCACCGAATGGGCGAAGGGCGGAGCGATGCCGATTTTTACTCGGAAGTCGGGGCAAGGCTCATGGAATTTTATCGCGAACGCATCGACGGGCGTTCCAAGACGGGCGATGAGGCCGAGCAAGTGCAGCGAATGGAGGATATCGAACGCGCCCTTCGGCTATCGGGGCTTCGTGCCGAACGCGATGCGATTTTTGGGATGGCCCGCGCGCGAAAACTTCCCGAGGCGACAGCCAAGACACTGGTTCGCGAAATAGATCTGCTCGAGGCACGTTTGGTATCCAGCACGTAGTTGCTTTCGGCCGGGTACTCACCGTCGCCTATGCCGCTTACAACGTGTTTGCTCTGCCCGTTGACCCGGTTCGGATACCCCAGGAATTTATCGCATCGCCAGCCCGTCCGTTGGCAAGATCGAACTCGTTGATCATCAGGCCGGGCAGAAAGAATGCATTGTGCGCCTGAGCCGCAAAGTTGCTCTCATAGTGTGAAGGGGTGAGCGCATAGGTGGCGAAGAGGCCGACGCTCCGGCCGCGGAAGTCCGTCCGCTCGAGAAAGCTCATGATGGGTGTTGCAACGGTATTCCACCACACCGGGCCTCCGACGAGGATCAGATCATAATCCGATACGTCAGGGGGATCGCCGAGCAACGCGGGAAGCGTACCGGTTTCAAGCTCGTATCTCGATCGCTCCGCCGCCTTGCGGATGTCGGAGGGGTAGGGGTCTGCCATTCTGATCTCGAAAAGCTGCGCGCCAACATGCGCCCGGAGCTTTTCCGCAACCGATCTGGTGTTCCCCGTATAGGAATAGTAGGCAAGCAGTATCCTGGGGGGGTCTGCTGCGAAGCTCCAGCTTGGAACGATCGCCATAGCGGCCATCGAGGTGAGCATAGTACGGCGAGAAAGCTGCATGCCCTTACTTCCTTTTCAGAGGCTCGTTGCGAGCGGCCGGCTCATCTCAATATTTTTTCAACATGAACCGCATCGATTGAACGTCGTTGAACACCTGCTCATGCCCTTGCGGATTGTGGCTCGCGATGAAGATGTGAGGGCATCGTCTCGTTGAGGAGCAGGGCGAGATTCGCGGGATCGCTTTCACCTTCGTCCGCAAATCTCATGAGTTCCCGCGCGGCGATGATCGCGGGTTGGTCGGAAAGCCTCAGATCGTGGTGGGAGCAGAAGTCTTCCAGCACTTTGCGCAATATTGCGATCTGCGATAGCTCGATGGCCAATTTCTTATCCTCCTGTTGGTTTCGACATTGCCGAACGTGCAGTGAATTTCGAACCGGAAGATAGGCCAAGCATGTCGCAGCTTTGTGCCGAAGATGTAGACGCATGTCGCGGAGCACGATGCGGCTCGGCCAAGGCACGAAGACAGGCTCATCTTGACAATGCCCGGGCCAACGCAGTGCCAAGCCCCACGTTTTTCAGGAGCTCTGCTCCGCTTTGGCCCTTGTCGTCACGGCGCGGGGCTCTTGCTGCGTCGCAGCATCGGAGCGCGCGTTAATTGCCATAAAGTTGCGACAGCTTGTTACAAATTGGCCCGTGCCGGGCACATCCCTGCGACAGCCGCCGTGTAGTTTGCCGCCTCCAAAGTCCCCAAGACGTCGACGGAGTTGAGCACGATGGTTCCGACCTCATACCCTTTGAAATGCAAAGTATCGGCCACGCGATCTAAGGGCGAGCCGACCGGCGGTCACTGCCGGCGCGACCGCTGATCGCCATCCCCGCCCATCAGATATGGAGTTCCATATGCGTATGCTATTCGTCCGCTTGGCTGCCGCTTCTATAACAACCTTGAGCCTGACCGCGTGCGAACGGGGCGAGGCTTCCGCTCCGCAGACCCCACCGCCGCCAGCCGTCGGCTTCATCACGGTTTCCCCCGAGGCGCTGCCGATGACCACGGAGCTTCCCGGCCGGGTGACCGCCACGAGAGTGGCAGAGGTCAGGCCGCGCGTTTCGGGGATCGTCACCGAACAGGTCTTTCAACAGGGCGCGACGGTAAGCCAGGGAGACGTGCTCTATAGAATCGACCCGGCGCCCTTCAAGGCCCAGGTCGACAGCGCCGAAGCCACTCTGCGCAGGGCACAGGCGACGCATCTGGATGCGAGGCAGACCGCCGAGCGGCAGGAACAGCTCCGCAAGTCGAATGTCACCAGCCGGCAGGATTATGATTCCGCCGTCGCCCGGCTGGCGCAGGCCGATGCGGATGTCGCCGTCGCAGAGGCAGGGCTCGTCTCGGCCAAGCTGAACCTGCAATATTCCGATGTGACGGCGCCGATCTCCGGCCGGATCGGGCGCGCCATGATCACCGAGGGTGCGCTGGTCTCGGCCAACGGCTCCGAGAACCTGGCGACGATCCAGCAACTGAACCCGATCTATGCCGACTTTACGCAACCCGCTGCCGATCTCATCCGTCTCCGTAAGGCGTTCGCCAATGGGAGCCTGACCGCGGGGTCCAACGAGGCCCGCGTCGGGTTACGCCTTGATGACGGGACGGAATACCCGCATCCCGGACGGCTGCTGTTCTCGGAGGCGGCCGTCGATGCGACCACCGGGCAAGTCACTCTTCGGGGCGAGTTTCCCAATCCCGACGGCGAACTGCTGCCCGGCATGTATGTACGCGTCGAGGTCGCGCAGGGAACCCGAAACGCAGGCCTTGCGGTCCCGCAACAGGCTGTCCAAAGGGACGCGGCCGGCAATGCAAGCCTTCTCGTCATCGCGAATGAAAACAAGCTTGAGCAGCGCAGCGTTGCGGTCGGCCGCGCGGTCGGCCAGCGCTGGATCATAGATCAGGGCATTCAAGCCGGAGACCGCGTCGTTGTCGACGGCTTCCAGCGGGCGCGCGCCGGCGCGACGGTAGCACCTCAGCCCTGGAGCGATTCCACCGTCGCCGCCGCCAAACCGACAGCGGAAACGGCCGAGCGTGCGGCCGTCCAAGCCAATTTGCCCCTGCAAAGATAAGGTGCCTCCATGGCCAATTTCTTCATCGACCGCCCGATCTTTGCCTGGGTCGTGGCAATTTTCATCACGCTTGCGGGCATCCTCACCCTGCCGCTCATGCCGATCGCGCGCTATCCGCAGGTCGCGCCGCCGCAGATCACGGTTTCGACGAACTACCCCGGCGCCACGCCGGAAGACATCTACCAGTCGGTCACCCGTCCCATTGAGGAGGAGCTGAACGGCGTTCCGGGGCTGCTCTATTTCGAATCCGTGTCGGAAGCGTCCGGCCGCATCGCGCTCAACGTCACCTTCGAGACGGGAACGAATGTCGGCGAGGCGCAGGTCGAGGTGCAGAACCGTATTGCCCGTGTCGAGCCGCGCCTGCCGAGCGCGGTGACGCAGCAGGGCATCAGGGTGGATCGTGCGGGAACCTCGTTCCTGATGATGGTCGTGCTACGCTCGGAGGATGGCAGGACGGACGCGGTCGGTCTCGGAGACTATCTGAGCAGAAACGTCATCGGCGAGCTGCGGCGCGTTCCGGGCGTCGGCAACGCTCAGCTCTTCGCCACGCAGCGCTCCATGCGCGTCTGGATGGACCCGGACAGGATGCTCGGCCTCAACCTGACGGCGGCCGATATCACCAATGCAATCACCGCGCAGAATGCCCAGGTCACGGCGGGGCGGGTCGGCGCCAGCCCGAATTTGCCCGGCCAGCAGACATCGGCCATCGTCAACGTCCAGGGGCAGTTGCGGTCGCCGCAGGAATTCGACGAGATCATTCTTCGCGCCAATCCAGACGGTTCCACGGTGCGGCTGCGCGATGTCGCGCGGGTCGAAGTCGGCGGAGAGAATTATAATTTTGCAAGCCGTCTCAACGGTCAGCCAAGCGCGAATGTCGGCATTCAGTTGACGCCGACCGGCAATGCGCTTGCCACGGCCGAGCAGGTCCGCGCGACCATGGAGGACCTCTCCCGTTATTTCCCGCCTGGCCTCAGCTACGAAGTGTCCTACGACACCACGCCTTTCGTCGAAGTTTCCATCGAAAAAGTCGTGCACACGCTGCTGGAGGCGATCGTCCTCGTCTTCATCGTCATGTTCCTCTTCCTGCAGAACATCCGCTACACCATCATTCCGACGCTCGTCGTCCCGGTCGCGCTTCTCGGCGCGTGCGCGGTGATGTACGCCGCCGGCTTCTCGATCAACGTGCTCACCATGTTTGCCATGGTGTTGGCGATCGGCATTCTCGTCGATGACGCGATCGTCGTGGTCGAGAATGTCGAGCGCATCATGGCCGAGGAAAAATTGTCGCCGAAGGAGGCGACGAAGAAGGCGATGTCGCAGATCACCGGGGCGATCATCGGCATTACCCTTGTCCTGACGGCGGTCTTCATTCCGATGGCGTTTTTCCCCGGCGCCGTCGGGGTCATCTACCAGCAGTTCAGCTTGACCATGGTGGTCTCCATCCTATTCTCGGGCCTGCTGGCGCTGACCTTCACGCCGGCGCTCTGCGCATCCTTCCTCAAACCCGTCTCCCACGGGCATGAACGCAAGACTTTCTTCTTCCGCGGGTTCAATCGCGGTTTCGACAGCCTGACGCGACGATATTCGGTCGGCGTCGGGGCAACGGTCAGACGCGCCGGCCGTTTCATGCTCATCTATGTTGCCCTGCTCGGCGGACTTGGATGGGCTTACCTGCAATTGCCGAACTCGTTTCTGCCGAACGAGGACCAGGGCTACCTGATCGCCGAACTGCAGGCGCCTGCCGAAGCAAGCACCGACAGGACGCGCGAGGCGATCAGGCAGATGGAAGGCATCCTTATGGAGGAAAGCGCCATCAGGAATGTCGTCGCCGTCTCGGGCTTTTCCTATTCTGGTTCTGGGCAAAATGCCGGTCTTGCCTTCATCACGCTGAAGGATTGGAGCGAGCGCGGCCCGAGCGATTCCGCCGCCGCGATCGCCGCGCGGGTGAATGCAAAATTTGCCGCGATTCGCGATGCCTCGGTGCGCGCGCTCTCGCCGCCGCCGATCCAGGGGCTCGGCACTTCGAACGGATTTGCCTATCGCCTTCAGGATCGATCAGGCGCGGGGCAGGCGGCGCTTGCCGCGGCCTCGGCGCAGTTGCTGAACGCAGCCCGGGCAAGTCCCGTGCTTGCCGGGGTGCGTGTCGAAGGCCTGCCGGATGCCGCGCAGATCAACCTGATGATCGACCGGGAAAAGGCAAATGCCTTCGGCGTCGGCTTCAGCGACATCAACGCCACGCTGTCGGCGAACTTCGGGTCTTCCTATATCAACGATTATCCGAATGCCGGCCGTATGCAGCGTGTGACCGTGCAAGCGGATGCCGTGCAGCGCATGCAGACCCAGGACCTGCTGAGGCTGAACGTCAGGAACAGTCACGGCAGCATGGTTCCGCTGTCCGCCTTCGCATCGATCGACTGGGTTCGCGGCCCATCGCAGGTGGTCGGCTACAATGGCTATCCCTCGATCCGTATCGGCGGGCAGGCGGCGGCTGGGTATTCCTCGGGAGACGCCATCGCCGAAATGAGGCGGCTGTCGCAGCAATTGCCGGCGGGCTTCGGCTTCGAATGGACCGGGCAATCCTTCCAGGAAATCCAGTCGGGATCGCAGGCGCCTTTCCTGATCGGCCTCAGCATTCTCTTCGTCTTCCTGCTGCTGGCGGCCCTCTACGAAAGCTGGTCGATCCCCCTGTCGGTCATGCTTGTCGTACCGCTCGGCGTGCTCGGCTCGGTCCTGGCGGTGATGCTGCGCGGGCTGCCGAACGATATCTATTTCCTCGTTGGTCTTATCGCCATCATCGGCCTTTCGGCCAAGAACGCCATCCTCATCGTCGAATTCGCAAAGGATCTCGTCGCCGAAGGACGCTCGGTGCGGGAGGCTGCGATCGAGGCTGCACGGATGAGGTTCCGGCCGATCCTGATGACCTCGCTTGCCTTCACACTGGGTGTCGTGCCGTTGGCGATCGCGACGGGCGCAAGTGCGGCAAGCCAGAACGCCATCGGAACCGGAGTGCTCGGCGGCATGATTTCCGCAACCTTGCTCGCAATCTTCTTCGTCCCGGTGTTCTTCGCCTTCGTCGTCGGCTTCCTCCGCAAGCCGGAGAAGAGTCCGCATCCGCGTGAACCGGAGCTTACCAACGCGGTCGGTTCCGGCATTCACGAAACTTGATGGCAATGCTTATCGAGTAGCGGCGTCCGTTCCGGTTGGAACGGACGCCGCAACCGGGCGGTCATTGTGAAACTTTGATACACTTTTTTCGATGCGGACGGGCCTGAGCTTTTGTAAAGTGGCTCAACATGGTGGAAACTGTATATGCAAAAAGCTGCGCATATCGCTGTCGTCGATGACCACGCGGATATAAGAAACCTTGTCGGCCAGTATCTTGAGCAGCAGGGCTACCGGGTAAGCGTGGCCGACAGCGGCGTGGCACTCAGACGGATTCTGGAGCGCAGTGCAGTCGATCTCGTCGTTCTCGACGTCATGATGCCGGGCGAGGATGGTCTTTCCGTATGCCGTCACCTGCGAGCGACGATGGATGTTCCGATCATATTCCTCACGGCGATGACCGAGGATACCGACCGCATCATCGGTCTCGAACTCGGCGCCGACGATTATCTCGTGAAGCCATTCAATCCACGCGAGCTGCTGGCGCGGATCAGGGCCGTCCTGCGCCGGGCAAACAGCGTGCCGCAGCAGCAGCGGGAAACGCTGAAAAAGGCAAAGGTCGTCCGCGTCGGGCACTGGCGCGTCAACATGGGGCGGCAGGAACTTTCCGGAGATGATGGCGTCGGCATTCCGCTCAGCACCGCGGAGTTCAGGCTTTTGAGAGTGTTCCTCGAACGTCCGGGCCTCGTTCTAAGCCGCGAGCAGCTTCTCGACCTGACCGTCGGCAGGACGGCCGATATTTTCGACAGAAGCATCGACAATCAGGTGAGCCGGCTGCGCAAGAAGATTGAGCCGGACCCGAAAAATCCGTCGGTCATCAAGACGCATTGGGGTGGCGGTTACAGCCTGTCGGTGGATGTGGGGTTCGAATGATCTACTGGTGGAGGAGAAGCCTTGCCGCGCAGTTCATAGGGTTCACGCTGCTTGCACTCGTGGTCTCGCAGGCCCTGACATTCGTGATCTCCTGGGACGAGCGAACCAAGGCGCTGCATGCGGCCATGAAAAGCGAGTTCTTCAGCCGGTGCGCCTCGGTCACGCGGCTGATGGAATCCGTGCCCGAGCCGCTACGCAACCAGGCTCTTTTCGCCAGTGAGACCAACTATTCCCGCTTCTGGCTCTCAACGGACGAGCCGACCGATGCCAAGGCGTGGCGTGCCCGCGCGGCGACGGAGCTGACCCGCCCGATTGAAAATTTCATCGATCTCACCGGAAAGTATGGTGTTCGCTCGAACCCCAAAGCAGGCAGCCTGATGTCCAAAGAGGTGATCGCGGCAGATGCGTCCATCAGATGGACCACGCCGCCGCCGGTTCTATGGAACTCGCCGCAACCTGCCAAGTTCGTCTACTTCGGCGATCACAACGGGTATGGGCTGGCGATCAAACTTGGAGATGGCGTCTGGCTGAACACGGCCTTCTACAAGCCCGACATCGACCAGTGGTGGAGTTTGAAATCACTCACTTCGCTGGCGATGACCGCACTTATCCTGTCGCTGATCGGGGTGTTCATCGCTAGCCGCATCGCCCGCCCGCTGAGACGTCTCGCGCTTTCGGCGGAAGCTTTGGGTAGGGGTGAAAACCTCCCGCCTCTGCCTGAAAACGGTCCCGACGACATCAGGCGCACCGCCGAGGCATTCAATAAAATGCAGGAGCGTCTTCATCGCTTTGTCGATGACCGCACCAGGATGCTGGCGGCGATCGGCCACGATCTCAGGACACCGCTGACCTCGCTGCGGCTCAGGACCGAATTCGTCAAGGACGCCGACATCCAGCAGAAGATGCTGTCGACGATCGACGAGCTTCAAAGCATGACCGAAGCCGCCATTTCCTTTGCGCGGGGAGAGTCCACGGCGGAGGAAACACGCGCCATAGAGCTCGAGGCGCTGGTCGGCAGCATCTGCGACGATCTTGCCGATCTCGGCCTGCCGGTGGAATATATCGAGGGGCCGAAGACGACCTACCGGTGCCGGCCGGATGGGCTGCGCCGCGCGGTGCGCAACCTAACCGAAAATGCGGCGCGCTATGGCGGCCACGCGAAAGTCTATATCCTTCATTCAGCCGCCACCATCGACATCGTCGTGGAAGACAATGGTCCGGGCATTCCCGAGAGCATGCGGGAGAAAGTGTTCGCGCCCTTCTTCCGCCTGGAGGCGTCCCGAAGCAGGGACACGGGCGGCGTTGGGCTGGGTCTGTCGATCGCCCGCGCCATTGCACGGCAGCACGGCGGCGATATTCAGCTCACTCCCAACGATCCCGGTCTCAAGGCGGTCATTTCCTTGCCACAGGAAGGCCAGGTGGAAACACCTGCAAGGGCGAGCAGGCGAAAGAGGCGTACACGCTCATTCAAACTGGCAGGTCAGGAAGGTTAGGCGCAAGCGCGCAAGTGCTTCTTGAGGGATGGCTCGCTTTGCCGGTATCTGATCATTGATCGGCCGCATGGATGTGGGTCGCGGCGATCCATTCCAGGGTTCGGGCTTCGGGATCGGCGTTCAGCGTGATGTCGGTCACGACGGCAGCGCTGTCGGCGCCGTTCTCGTACACGCCCGCGATGCGATCCAGGTTCAGGCCGCCGATGGCGACGAGCGGCAGTCCTCCGATCCGGTCCTTCCATTCGCGCAGACGGTCGAGGCCCTGTGGCGCCCATGGCATTTTCTTGAGGATGGTCGGATAGACCGGGCCGAGCGCGATATAGTCCGGGCTGGCGGCAAGGGCTGTCGCGAGTTCGGCCTCGTCATGCGTCGAAAGCCCGAGCTTCAGGCCCGCTTTGCGAATGGCGTTGAGATCAGCGACGGCCAGATCCTCCTGTCCGAGATGGATGAAGTCGCACCCTTCTTCGATGGCAAGCTGCCAGTAGTCATTGACGATGAGCTGGCATTGATGTGCCGCGCAGATCGCCTTTGCCCTTTGGATTTCGGCACGGATCTCCGACGGCGTGCGATCCTTGATGCGCAGTTGCACCAGCTTGACGCCGAGCGGCACCAGCCGGGCGATCCAGTCGGCGCTGTCGACGATGAGGTAGAAGGGGTCGAGCCTCATGCGAAGACTGCCTTTCCAATCACCGGTGTCGATGGCACCGCCATGTCACGCGGCTCCAGCATGCCAGCGGTAAAGGCCAGCCGGCCCGCATCGATCGCCTTGGCGAAGGCGCCGGCCATGGCGGCTGGGTCGCGGGCGCCGGCAACGGCGGTGTTCAAGAGCACCGCATCGAAGCCGAGCTCCATGACCGTCGTTGCGTGCGATGGCCGGCCGATACCGGCATCGACGATCAGCGGCACATCGGGGAAATGCGCCCGCATGGCCCGAAGAGCAGACAGATTGAGTGGCCCGGCCGCGCTGCCGATCGGCGCGCACCAGGGCATCAGGACCTTGCAACCCGCGTCCAGCAGCCTCTCGGCCACCACCAGATCGTCGGTCGTATAGGGAAAGACCTCGAACCCTTCGCTGGCGAGAATGCGTGCGGCTTCCACGAGCCCGAAGACATCCGGTTGTAGCGTGTCGTGATTGCCGATCACTTCGAGCTTGATCCAGTTGGTCTGGAACACCTCGCGTGCCATCTTGGCCGTCAGCACGGCTTCGGAAACCCCATGGCAGCCGGCGGTATTGGGAAGGACGCGGACGCCGAGTGTGCGGATCATCTCGAAGAACGCGCCGCCATTGCGCCCGCCGGCGGTCTCGCGGCGCAGCGACACCGTTACGATCTCTGTTGCCGATTGTCTGACGGCCTCAGCGAGAATAGCGGGAGAGGGGTAGCGGGCGGTGCCCAATAGAAGGCGCGACGCGACTTCGGTTCCATAGAGAGCAAGCATGGGTCAGCCTCCTTGCATCGGGGTCAGAATTTCGATCCTGTCATTGTCATTGAGGGCGTGGTCGGCGCGATCCTCGCGATGAACGAGTTCGCCGTTGACGGCGGTCGCAAGCCAGTCGCCCT
Source organism: Rhizobium rhizogenes NBRC 13257 (assembly GCF_000696095.1). Taxonomy (GTDB): domain Bacteria; phylum Pseudomonadota; class Alphaproteobacteria; order Rhizobiales; family Rhizobiaceae; genus Rhizobium; species Rhizobium rhizogenes. The sequence goes on from NZ_BAYX01000003.1 coordinate 256,226, forward strand.
CATAGTCCAGCGTGACCAGCAGCTCGGAAAGCGTCTTAACGGTGATGGTCTGGGGCTCGCCATTGACGATCAGTCTCATGGGAAAGGCGCTCCTATGGTGGTTCGGGAAAAGACAAGATTAGCGGCCTCAGCGGCCATGGCCGGCGCCAGCAGGAAGCCATGGCGATAAAGACCATTGAGGACGATCGCATTCCCCTCTCGCCTCACGCCCGGAAAATTATCGGGGAAGGCCGGGCGGATACCGGCGCCGGTTTCAACGACGGTGGCATCCGCAAACGCCGGATGCAGCGCATAGGCGGCGTTCAGCAATTCCATCAACGAGCGCGCCGCGATTGGCCCGTCGAACTCGGTCTCGATCATCGTTGCGCCGACCATGAAAAGGCCGTTGCCGCGAGGCACGATATAGACGGGAATACGCGGATGCAGCAGGCGAATGGGCCGCGCGAGCACAACCTCGCTGGTCTGGAGGTAGAGCATTTCGCCTCGCACGCCGCGCAGGTCTGGAGTTTGGGCGAGACGCGCGCCGCCTGTGCAGTCGACAATGTCGTCGAAACTCTGATCGGTCGGATGCTCGCTGACGAAGGTAACGCCCTGTGCGGCAAGTTTTTCTTGCAGCGCTCGCAACACTCGTCGCGGATCGAGATGAGCTTCGCGCGCAAAGAACAGGCCCTGCCGGAAGCGTCCGGCAAGCGCCGGTTCCAGCGCGGCTATGGCTTCTTCTTCCAGCCATTCATAACCCGTCGTGCGGCCGGCGAAGCGCTTCAGCTCGCCGTGATCGCGCGCCATCGCCACCACCAGCGTTCCATTTCTGTGTACCTCACCAGGCAGGATGGCGTCCCAGCGCTCGCTGGCGTCGAGGCCGCGTGAGAGCACGGCTTCCTCGGCGCTTTCACGCTCGCACCAGGGCGCCAGCATCCCGCCCGCAAGCCAGGATGCGGCGCGACCGAATTCTGAGCGAGGGTCGAAGACGGTCACCTCCGCACCACGGCCATGGAGCTCATGTGCGACCATGAGGCCGGCGACGCCGGCCCCTTTGACAAGGATACGCATCTCAGCCGGCCGAGGGCTCGATGGTATCGAGCGGCATATAGAGATCGCCACCCTCGCGGTATTTTGCCGCCATCGCCTCCAGACCTTCCTTCTGCGCCTCGGCGCGGATGTCGTGCGAGATCCGCATGGAGCAGAATTTCGGGCCGCACATGGAGCAGAAATGGGCGACCTTGTGTGCCTCCTTCGGCAGCGTCTCATCGTGGAAGCTGCGGGCGGTTTCCGGGTCCAGCGAGAGATTGAACTGATCCTCCCAGCGGAATTCGAAGCGGGCGCGCGACAGGGCGTCGTCGCGCAGCTGTGCGGCCGGATGCCCCTTGCCAAGATCGGCGGCATGGGCGGCGATCTTGTAGGTGATGACACCGGTCTTGACGTCGTTGCGATCCGGAAGACCCAGATGCTCCTTCGGCGTGACGTAGCAGAGCATGGCCGTTCCGAACCAGCCGATCATGGCAGCACCAATGCCGGAGGTGATGTGATCGTAGCCGGGTGCGATATCCGTTGTCAGCGGCCCGAGTGTATAGAAGGGTGCCTCGCCACAGACGGCGAGTTGCTTATCCATGTTCTCCTTGATCTTGTGCATCGGCACATGGCCGGGGCCTTCGATCATCACCTGGCAATCCTTAGCCCAGGCGATCTTGGTCAATTCGCCCAGCGTCTCCAACTCGGCAAACTGGGCCGCATCATTGGCATCTGCAATCGAGCCGGGACGCAGGCCGTCGCCGAGCGAGAAGGAGACGTCATAGGCGCGGCAGATGTCGCAGATCTCTTCGAAATGCTCGTAGAGGAAGCTCTCGCGATGATGATGGAGACACCACTTGGCCATGATCGAGCCACCGCGCGAGACGATGCCGGTGACGCGGTTGACGGTGAGCGGGATGTAGTGGAGCCGCACGCCGGCATGGATGGTGAAATAGTCGACGCCCTGTTCGGCCTGCTCGATCAGCGTGTCGCGGTAGACCTCCCAGGTCAGGTTCTCGGCAATGCCCTCGACCTTCTCCAGCGCCTGATAGAGCGGCACGGTGCCAATCGGCAACGGAGAATTGCGGATGATCCATTCGCGGATATTGTGGATGTTGCGGCCGGTCGAAAGGTCCATGACGGTATCGGCACCCCAGCGCGCCGCCCAGACCATTTTCTCGACCTCTTCGGCCATCGACGAGGTGACGGCCGAGTTGCCGATATTGGCGTTGATCTTCACCAGGAAATTCCGGCCAATGATCATCGGCTCTGCTTCCGGGTGGTTGATATTGGCGGGGATGATCGCGCGTCCCGCGGCCACTTCCTGGCGGACGAATTCTGCGGTCACATGATCCGGAATATGGGCTCCGAAGCTTTCGCCGTCGCGCACTATGGCCTCCGCCTGCGCCTTGCGGCCGAGGTTTTCGCGGATGGCGATGAATTCCATCTCTGGCGTGATGATGCCGGCGCGCGCATAGGCGAGCTGGGTGACGGCCTTGCCATCCTTGGCGCGCAACGGCTGGCGCAGCGTCGGGAATTCGGGTGTCAGCCTTTCGCCGCTGGCAAAGCCATTGTCTTCAGGGCGCACATGACGCCCCTGATAGGCTTCGACGTCGCCACGGGCGAGTACCCAGTCGCGACGGAGATCGGGAAGGCCCTGCTCGATGCGGATATCGGCACCCTCGATCGTGTAGGGGCCGGAAGAATCGTAGACGATGACGGGCGGCTCGCCCGATGTCGGGTGGAGGCCGATTTCGCGCATCGGCACGCGGATGTCGGGATGGATGTCTCCGGGAATGTAGATTTTCCGGGATGCCGGCAAGGGGCCGGTGGTGACTGTCGGGGTGATATTCTTTGCGGCGATATTCATGGTTTGAGGCTCCAAGTTGCGATTGGAGACCCAGTCCTCAGCCGGAATGATGAAAAGACGCCGGCTCAGGATTCCACGCGTGAATCCACAAGCCTTTCGAGCGCTTGCACCGTCCCTACGCCAGTATGAACTGGATCAGGTTCAACGGGTCACTGCGCCACAATCGGCAAAGCCGTATTGTCCAGCAGTATCTCAGCCCCTTGCCGGGACCCCCCTGGTGAATGTCTTGAAGGCTATGCCCTCGGTTCGGGTAATGTCAACCCTGCAAGCGAAGTGATAATTCCATGGCTTGGCCGCGAGGCGGTCCGGCCAAGTGGCATGGCTATGTTTTCGGCGCGCTCGTCGTTTCGCGGGTCACGAGTTCGAAGCCGACATTCAGGCGGGTCTCCATCGGTTGCCCGGTGGTGCCGTCCGGCTCCAGGATCGCAAGCAGCAATTCCCCGGTTTTCCGGCCGATCATTGCGGCATCGACGCGGATGGTCGACAGTGCCGGCACACACTGGTGGGCGATGTCGAAATCGCCGAAGCCGAGAATGGAAAGGTCGTCCGGCACGGCGATCTTGCGGCGATGACATTCCATCAGCGCGCCGACTGCGGATATGTCGGAAACCGCAAAGACGGCCTGAACGTCGGGCGCTTTTTTGAGAAGCGTGCTCAGCGCCTCCGCTCCGTGATCGTAGGACGAGGGCGCGGCATTCTGGCGAACGATGAAGTCGTCGGAGAGATCTGCCTCCCGAAGGGCCGAGGCAAATCCGAGCAGGCGACTTTCGCCTCGAAAATCGGTGGCGTCCGCGGTGACCGCCGATCCGATGGCACCGATGCGGCGATGGCCGAGGGAGATGAGATGCCGGGCCGCCAGGCGCCCGACCTCGTAGTTGGAAAAGCCGACCGCATGGTCGACCGGGTGTTCCGACACGTCCCAGATTTCCACGATCGGAATGCCCGCCCGCAACAGCATCTCGTTGGTCGCCTTGGTGTGGACCGCGCTGGCGATGACGATGGCGTCCGGACGTCGCGCCAGCATGGCGCGAACGATGCGTTCTTCTTCGGTCAGGCTGTACATGGTGTAGCCGATCAGAAGCTGGTAGTCGGCGGCGCGCAGCGCACCCGCAAGGCCCTGTGCGGTGTCGGCGAAGTTGGCGTTGGTCAGCGTCGGCAGGATCGCAGTGATGAAGTTGGTCCGACGCGAGGAAAGTGAGCTGGCGGTCCGGTCCGGCACATAGCCGAGCTGCTCGATCGCCGTCATCACGCGATTGCGCGTCGGCTCGGCGACCAGCGTTGGATCGGCCAGCACGCGCGAAACGGTCATCTTCGAAACGCCGGCAAGCCGCGAGACGTCGCTCATGGTCGCCTTGCGGGATATGTCTGAAGGATGCGCCACGGTTTCCCCTGTTTCTGGCTCACGCAATCCGCTGGTAGACGAGATGGTAGAACCGGCCGTCGCACATGCTCATCATCTCGTCGGTAATGGCGCGACCCTCCAGGCGAACGGGCGAGGCGAGCGCCTCTTCCACGGCTTCCATCGACGGATAATCGATTTCCTGGACCATGATGATCGGCGCGGCTCCGGGGTCGCCGCGCCCGGTTCGCATCACACGCACGGCCTGGGCATTCGGCATGCGCTTCCACACGGGTAACAGCTTTTCCTCGACGATGCGAAAGAATTCCTCTTCGCGGCCGGCATGGATTGCGCCCTCGAAAATCGCGGAGCGAGTGAACATGAATTTTCCTCCCTTAAAGCTCTGTCTGAACTGCTGCGTCTGATCCGACTTGCAATGATACCGGTAACATGCTCTATTGCAACTACCAACCGAAAAGGTGCGAACTGGATCGGGAGCGGTGGAGGAATGCAAGCATTATCGTTTTGAATTCCGTGGGAGCGGATTAATAGGCCCAAGGCTGCTGGCTTTGGCAGAGCAATTTTCCCATCCATTTTTCCTATGTTACCGCAAACATAGGTGCCGCGAATGGGGTAGTGGTTTCCACCGCGAAGGCTCCGGGGAGTGGGTAGCGGCGGAGTGTGACAAAGCACCAGATGGAGGAGTATCATGAACATTTCGAAATCCCTGCGTGGGATCATGGCGGCAGTCGGCATTGTGGCCGCGGGGCTGCTCGCGACGACACAGGCGCATGCGACGACGCTGAACGACATCGTCTCGCGCGGCAAGGTCCGCATTGGCGTCCTGACCGGTGCTCCGCCGATGGGCATGGTCGATGAAAAAGGCAATCCGGCCGGCTATGACGTCGACGTCGCCAATCTGATCGCCGGCTACCTTTCGCTGCCGGTAGAGCTGGTTCCGCTGACGCCGCCGTCGCGTATTCCGGCACTGCAGACCGGCAAGGTGGACTTCCTCGTCGCAACGCTTGCGCCGACCGGCGAGCGGGCGAAGACGGTGATGTTCACTCAGCCCTATAGCGCCTTCAACATGGACATCATTTCCGGTCCCGACCAGAAATTCACCCAGCTGTCCGATCTCCAAGGCAAGCGCGTTGCGGTGAACCGTGGTTCGTCGCAGGAAACGGCGCTGCGCAAGGCGGCGGTTCCCGGTCTCGAAATCGTTGTCTATGAGGACGATTCCACCAGCGCGCAGGCGCTGATCGCCGGCCAGACCGACGCGGCGGCCGTGCCGTCCACGGTTGGTGAGGCGATCATCAAGCAGCGCCCGGATGCGGGTCTGCAGGTCGGCTTCACTTTCTTCCAGCAGGGCAACTCCATGGCGACGAAGATCGATGATTTCGAACTGCGCCAGTGGCTGAATACCGCGATCTATCTCATGAAGGTCTCCGGTGATCTCGACAAGATCTCGATGAAGTGGACCGGCCGGCCGATGGCGCAGCTTCCGTCCTTCTGATCGGGTTTGTGCCCGTGCCCGCCGGCGGAACATTCGCCGGCGGGTCGCGAAACCTCAATGAGGTCCTTTCCATGTCCTATACGTTTCAATTCAGCGCGCTCGCGCAATATCAGGGTGAGTTCCTGAGCGGTCTGTGGCTGACCATCAGGCTTTCGGTTCTCTCCATCATCCTTGGCTCCGCCTTCGGCATCGTGCTTGCCTCTCTGCGCTCCGTCCGGGGCAAGTGGGTGCGGTTTCTGGTCGACGCCTATGTCGAGGTTATCCGCAACACGCCCTTTCTGGTCCAGCTTTTCATCGTCTATTTCGGTCTGCCGGGTATTGGCCTGAGGGTTGGTGCCGATACGGCGGCGCTGATCGGCATGACCATCAATCTCGCCGCCTATTCGACGGAAATCATTCGGGCGGGCATCGAGGCGGTGCACAAATCCCAGATCGAGGCGGGCGAGGCGCTTGGCTTCACGCGGTTCCAGATCTATCGCCATGTCATCATCGTGCCGGCCGTCGCCAAGGTCTATCCGGCGCTGTGCAGCCAGTTCGTGCTGATGATGCTGGCATCGAGCATCTGCTCGGCGATCTCGACCCATGAACTGGCCGCCTCGGCCGCCTTCGTGGAATCGCAGACCTACCGGTCCTTCGAAGTCTATATCGTCGTCACACTGATGTATCTGGCGCTGGCGCTTGTGCTGCGCGCCGGTCTCGCGCTCGTCGGAATGTGGCTCTTCGGCCGCCGCGTCGCACGCCGCACGATCACGGCCCTGCCGGAGGCACAGGCATGACACTCAGAACATTCGGCATCAATGAATTCACCTTCCTACTGCAATCGCTGCAATGGACCGTCGTTCTGACGATCATTGCGCTGATCGGCGGCGGGCTCCTGGGCTTTGCCGTCGCGCTCGCCCGCACCTCGTCGATCAAGGCCGTGCGTATCGCCGCCGGCACCTATATCCAGGTGATCCAGGGCATTCCGGTCCTGATGATCCTCTTCCTGTCCTATTACGGGCTGAGCCTTGCCGGCTTCGAACTGCCGCCGCTGATTGCCGCGGGTGCGTCGATGACGATCTATGCGTCTGGTTATCTGGCGGAGATCTGGCGAGGCTGTATCCAGGCCGTGCCCAAGCAGCAATGGGAGGCGTCAGAATCGCTCGCCATGACCCGGTTGCAGCAATATCGTTACGTCATCCTGCCGCAGGCGGTGCGGATTTCCCTGCCGCCGACCGTGGGCTTTGCTGTGCAGGTGGTCAAGAATACCTCGATCACCTCGATCATCGGCTTCGTCGAACTCGCCCGTGCCGGGCAACTCATCAACAATGCGACGTTCCAGCCGTTCCGCGTCTTCATCGCCGTGGCGGCTCTCTATTTCGTCGTCTGCTACCCATTGTCCCAGCTGTCGCGTTGGCTGGAAAGGAGGCTTCATGCCAAAAGTAATCGTTGAAAATGTTCACAAGAGCTTCGGTGCGCTCGAGGTTCTCAAAGGCGTGTCGCTGAGTGTTGGGCGTGGCGAGGTCTTCGCGCTGATCGGCCGTTCCGGCTCCGGAAAGAGCACGTTGCTTCGCTGCATGAACGGGCTGGAGAAGATCAATTCGGGCCGGATCGAGATTGCTGGCCATGCGCTCGGCGGCGATGCCAAGTCGCTCAGGGATCTCAGAACCGATGTCGGCATCGTCTTCCAGAGCTATAATCTGTTTCCGCACCTGACGGTCGGCGAAAACATCATGCTGGCGCCGCGCATCGTCAAGGACGTCAAGAAGGCGCAGACCCGCGAGATCGCCCGCGAAGTGCTGCAGCTCGTCGGCCTGTCGGAGAAGTTCGATGCCTATCCGGATCAGCTCTCCGGCGGCCAGCAGCAGCGCGTGGCCATCGCCCGCTCGCTTGCCATGCGGCCGAAGGTGATGCTCTTCGACGAGGTGACCTCCGCGCTCGACCCGGAACTGACCGAGGAAGTGCTGCTGGTCATGGAGCGACTGGCGCGCGACGGCATGACGATGATCCTCGTCACCCACGAGATGAGCTTTGCCCGGCGCGTCGCGACCCAAACCATTTTCATGCACAAGGGCACGATCTGGGAGCAGGGACCGTCGGCGGAGCTGTTCGCCAACCCGCAAACGCCGGAACTGCGCCAGTTCGTGAAATCTGACGTGAAATGACCCTCGTTCAAAGTTTGAGTTGATCCATGACCGTAGACATCCTGCAGCTCTGCCCACTGACGCCCTTTCTTGAGGCGGAGTTGGCCAAACGATTTGCCGTCCACCGCCTCTTCGAGATGGAGGACAAGGCAGGCTTCCTTGCGGCCAATGGTGATAGCATTCGCGCCGCCGTCACCGGCGGTCACCTCGGTATTCCCGCCGATCTGGCCGCCGTTCTTCCCAAACTCGAAATCGTCGCGATCAACGGCGTCGGCTTCGACAAGGTCGATCTGGCCGAGGCGAAGCGGCGGGGCATTCGTGTCTCCAACACGCCGGATGTACTGACGGCCGATGTCGCGGACCTGGCGCTTGGGCTGATCCTTGCCTTTGGTCGGCAATTGCCGCGTGCCGATGCCTATGTCCGGGCAGGCAAGTGGCTTTCGGCCGATATGGGGCTTTCGACGCGGGTCGCCGGCCGCCGCTACGGCATTTTCGGGCTCGGCCGTATCGGCATGGCGATTGCGAGGCGCCTCGAAGGTTTCGACGCCCGCATTTCCTACTCGGCCCGCTCGAAGCGGGATGTGCCCTACGACTATCATGAGACGCTCGCAGCGCTCGCTGCAAATTGCGATGTCCTCATTCTCGCGGCCGCCGCCACCGCCGAAACCAGGCATGTCGTCAACGCCGAAGTGCTCGATGCCCTCGGGCCGAACGGCACGCTCGTCAACGTGGCACGCGGCTCACTGGTCGATGAGCGGGCGCTGATCGTCGCCTTGCGGGGCCGGCGGATCGGCGGCGCGGCGCTTGATGTTTTCGAGGATGAGCCGCGCGTGCCGGAGGAGCTGTTCGGCATGGACAATGTGCTTCTGGCACCGCACCTCGGCAGCGCCACGCATGAGACCCGGCGGGCAATGGCCGATCTGGTGCTTGCCAATCTCGACGCCCATTTCGCCGGAACGCCGCTGCCGACAGCTGTCGTCTGAAGAGCTGAAGCTGGATATCAATGGAGAAAAGATGAGCGGACGCAACGTCGCTCAGTAGATCTGTGACCTTATCAGGGATTGAATTTCTTCAGCCATTCCAGCGTTGCCGGAACCAGATGGCTGTCGATCGTCTGCGGCCCGGTAAAGGCGTTGAAAACGTGATCCATGTCGAAAACGTCCAGACGTTCCTCGCCATTGTGATAGTCGAGAAGGACCTGGCCGGATGCCGGCTGGGGCGTGACCGTCGTATCCTTGCTGCCGACAATGACTTGCAGTGGGCCGGGATAATGCGCGATCGCCGCGATCGTGCTGGTGGTCGGCATTTCCTTGAAGAAGGACGCCTTCAGTGTGGTATCGACGCCCCAGGGCAACCTAGCGGTGATCTCCGTGTCCGGCGGGCTGGTCAATCCTTTCGCGACATTATCCGCGCCGAGGACGTTGCCGTAGGTGTAAAGCGGCGTCACCACCGGCGCCCATAAGGTCACGGACTTGACCTCCGGGCGCGCCCTCGCCACATGGGCGCCCACGAGGCCGCCCTGGCTCCAGCCGAGGATCGAGATCTTGGAGCCATCGACCTTGTCGCTGGCCTTCAGCCAATCCACTGCCGCGATGCCATCCTTGATCTGGCGGGAGAAGGTGGTATCCGCCCATTTGCCATCGCTCTCCCCGGATCCACGGAAGTCGATCCGCAGGCTTGCATAGCCGCTTTCGGCAAGAAGCCGGGCGCTGCGCGAAAAGACGCCGTCCTTGGTGTCCTTGATCGGCAGTTCGTCGCGCGAGCCACCAAAGCCGTGGAACATGACAACGACGGGCGCTTTGGGGTTGCTGTCGATCGTCGACAGAGTGCCGATTACCTTTTGCCCGTCGACGCTGAACGAAACCTTCGTCTCTGCGGCGGACGCGAAACTGGAGATAGCCGCCACGGCCAGACACACGAGCCCAAATTTGCTCGCCTTCGTCATTCCAAACATCTTAAATCCTCAACGGCCACGGTGTTGCAAATACCGATGAAGACTAGAGAAAAAGGCAGTGCGGTCAAGGACAGGCCGGGGTGTTGTTACGCCGCAGTCCCACCCGTCACTTGGCGGCTTTTCCGGCTCTCATGCAGTAGCCAGTCGCGGAATGCGATGACGCTGTGCTTTTGCGACTTGCGCTCCGAATAGACGGCCCAATAGGATTCGCTGGAGCGAACCGGCTTTCCGAGCGGCAAATGTAATTCGCCGCTCTCCAGTTCCCGCTCGACATATTGCACCGGCACCACTGCAAGCCCGAGACCGCTGACGGCGGCGTTGATCAGCATCTCGCTATGGGCAAAGCGGACCCCCTGGATGGCGCCGCTATAGCTCAGATTGGCGGCCCGCAGCCAGTTGAGCCAGAGGCTCGGCCTGCTGGCATTCTGAAGCGTGGGAAACCGGGCGAAATCGAGCCAGTCGAGCTTCGTCGTCGTCGGGATCAGCTTCGGGGAGGCGACGACGGCAAGCTCCTCGGGAAACAGCAAGGAGGCGCGTGCATTCCGCCAGGAGCCGACACCTCGCAGGATGGCGATATCGATCCGGCTATGGTCGAAATCCAGCTTGGGATCGACCAGCATGATCTCGATCGGCATATCGGGATTTCCCTGTACGAAGCCTTCGAGCCGGGGTGCGAGCCATCGTGCCGCAAGTGTGGGATAGGCGCCGATCATCAGCGATGCATCTGCCTTGCGCCCGCGCACGACATCAATGGAGACCTCCTCAAGTTTGTTGAGCGTCTGTTCGATCTCTTGGAAATATTTGACCCCCGGATCGGTCAGCACCAGCCGCGATCCGGAGCGCTCGAAGAGCCGGACGCCGAGATAGTGCTCCAAACTATGAACCTGACGGCTGACGCCGCTCTGGGTGATGGCAAGTTCCTCCCCTGCCTTCGTAAAGCTCATGTGGCGAGCCGCGGCCTCGAACGCCTGCAGGGCTGATAATGAAGGAAGGAAGCGACGCATGTTTCATTGGCTCGCAGAATTTCATCATGACAAATAGTCATGACGAACCTATTTTTTCAAGTTTTACATTCCGTAGCCCCATCCGTCATTAATGGTCGGTTGAATATGCAACGTGAGGGCTGAATGCTCGCGGCAAAGGCAAGGCTTCGCCAGCCGGAAATCTCGACTGACGGAAAAGCAGACGGGATGAGAACCGCCTTGTAGCCACGACAAGGCTTGCTCGCATCGGGACGACAACGACCACAAAAAGATAGAGGGGAATTTTATGATTACGCGTAGAGCATTTGGAAAACTCATTGGCGCAACTGCAATCGGAGCTTCGGCCGGTTTGGCTTCACTTCCGGCACGCGCGCAGACGGCAAGCTCGCTTGAGCGCGTCAAGGCTTCGGGCGTGCTGCGCATAGGCGGCATCGCCGATGGCGCGCCATATTATCAAAAGGGCCTGGCCGACGGGCAATGGCGCGGATTCTACGTCGATATCTGCCAGAAGCTGGCCGATGACCTCGGTCTGAAGCTGTCGATCCTCGAGACCACCTGGGGTAACTCCGTCCTCGATCTGCAGGCGGACAAGAGCGATGTGTTCTTCGGCCTGAACCCGACGCCAGAGCGCCAGAAGGTCATCGATTTTTCCGGCCCGGTGTTCAAGAACTCCTTCACCTTGATTGCCAAGAAATCGGTCACGGCGAAGACCTGGGATGAGTTCAACAACCCGGAAATGCGAATTGGCGTTGATGCCGGATCGTCGCATGACGCAGCTGTGACCCGTCACGCGCCCAATGCTCAGATTTCGCGTCTGAAGACTGCAAGCGACGTGACCGCTGCCCTTCAGGCCGGCCGCATCGACGCTCAGTGCCTCGTCATGGTCCTGGCGCTGACGCTGCGGGCTAAGAATCCCGCAATCGGCGAACTCGTCGTCCCGACCCCCGTGGATTTCACCACATCGAATGCCGGCTTCCGTCGGGAAGAAGATCAGTCCTGGCGTCAGCTCGTCGATCACTGGATTAGCGAGCACCGGGATAATGGCTTCATCAAAGCAGCAATCATCCGCAACATGGCACTGGTGGGCGTGACGGAAAGTAGTTTCCCGGCCGGATTCGAAATCTGACGCGTTACCATCGCGGCCCGCAGGGCATATCTCTGCGTGCTCCTTATTCTAAACGCGGGATTTCTCCATGTACGAATGGGATTTTTCCATACTCTGGGGCTACCGGTGGGTGCTGCTTCAGGGGCTCGGCGTCACGGTCGGCTTCACAGTTGCGATCGTCGTAGGCGGGCTGCTGATCGGCCTGGTGGCTGCGATGTGTCTTCTGTCACGCTTCCGGCTGGCAAGAGGCGTCTCGCTCGCCTTCATCGAGGTTTTTCGCTGTACTCCGATCCTCGTCCAGCTCATCTGGTTTTACTACGCGCTGCCGATCCTTGCCGGGATCGAGATGACGCCGATAACGGCCTCGTTGCTTGGCTTGTCGTGCTACGGCGGTTCGTTCTATGCCGAGATTATCCGCGGCGGCATCGTCTCCATCGATCTGGGTCAGTCGGAAGCGGCAGCGGCTCTCGGAATGACGCCCGGGCTCGCCATGCGGCGTATCATCCTGCCGCAAGCACTCAGGCGCATGGTGCCGGCGTTGATGAACCAGTCGATCATGCAGTTCAAGAACACCTCGCTGGTCTCCGTGCTTGCCGTGCCGGACTTGGTCTATCAGGGGCAGATGATCGCGCATGACAGTTACCGCCCGCTCGAATCCTACACGGCCGTCGCCGTCGCCTACTTCGTGATCCTGTTCCCGCTGACCCTATACGTGCGTCACCGCGAAAGAAAATTCGGAGCCAATCGATGAGCGATACTGTGCCAAAGATCGAAGTCACGGCTCTTCGCAAGAGCTTCGGCCCGCTGGAGGTCCTCAAGAACATCAACTTCAGCGTCGAGGCCGGTCGGGTTGTCGCGCTGATCGGTCCTTCCGGATCGGGAAAATCCACGCTGCTGCGCTGTATCAACCTTCTGGTCGTCCCGGACGATGGCGCCATCAGGGTCGGCAGCACTTCCTTTTTCTTCGGACAGGGACATCAGCCGCCACGGACGAAAGCGCTGGCGGACTTCCGGTCGCGGACCGGCATGGTGTTCCAGAATTTCAATCTCTTTCCCCATATGACCGTTCTGCAGAACGTGATGGAAGCGCCGGTCCATGTCCGCAAGCTTGATCGTGGCACCGCCCGCAGCCTTGCCATGGCCCAGCTGGAGAAGGTCGGGCTGGCGGATCGCGCCGAGCAGATGCCGAACACGCTCTCGGGAGGACAGAAGCAACGGGTTGCCATCGCACGCGCACTGGCGATGGAGCCTAAGGTGATGCTGTTCGACGAGGCAACCTCGGCTTTGGATCCTGAACTCGTCAGAGAAGTTCTCTCGACGATACAGAAGCTTGCCGCCGACGGCATGACGATGGTGATCGTCACCCACGAGATCGCCTTTGCCCGCGAAGTTGCGGACCGTCTTGTCTTCATGCGCGACGGCGTCGTCGTTGAGGATGGCCCGGCGCGGGAAACGATCGACCATCCAAAGATGGAGGCGACCAGAGCCTTCCTCAGTCATTTCCACCAGGGCAACGCATCGCACTAAGCCTCGATCCGCACACCGACCTTGGCCAGCAAAGGCTGCACGGTCGTGGATCAAACAGAATTCGGAGACCGGACATGGAACGTATCGAGCATCTTAGCGTCTACCTCATCGAAAGCCCCATCAAGATGGCACGGCTTCAAGGGGTGGGGAATGTCAAGGGCGCCGTCAAGCGGGTATTGGTCAAACTCACCTCGTCTTCGGGCATCATAGGCTGGGGCGAAGCCGCTCCTTGGGAGGTTTTTACCGGTACGGCGGAAGGCGCCTTTGCCGCCATCGATATCTATCTGCGCTCTCTGGTCATCGGCGCACCCATCAAGGAAATCCGCAAGCTGACGATCGCGATGGACCGGGCACTCGTCGGCCATGGCGAGGCCAAGCTTGCAATCGAAACCGCCATGTTCGACATCCTGGGCAAGTCCAGCGGTCTGTCGATCGCCGATCTTCTCGGAGGTCGCGTCCGTGATAAGATCCCGCTCTCCTTTTCGATCGCCGATCCGGATTTCGAAGCCGACATGGCGCGGATGCATGAGATGGTGCCGAAGGGCAATACCATCTTCAAGGTCAAGACCGGGGTAAAGCCGCATGCCGAGGACATGGCGCATCTGGAAGCGATGCGCGACGCCTTCGGCGACGGCATCGACCTGCGGCTCGACTACAATCAGGCGCTTCAGCCCTTCGGTGCGATTTCCATTCTGCGCGACGTCGACCGGTTTCGTCCCACCTTCATCGAACAGCCGGTGCCGCGCGATTGCCTGCAGGCAATGACCTCATTTGCCGATGCGCTCGACACGCCGATCCTGGCCGACGAGAGCTGCTTCAACCCTCGCGACCTGATGGTCATCATCCGCTTGGGTGCGGCAGATGCAATCTCCGTCAAACTGATGAAGGCGGGCGGTATTCTCAAGTCTCAGGCGCTGATGGCAATCGCTGATACCGCGCATATACCCGGCTATGGCGGCACGCTCTGGGAGGGAGGCGTCGCACTGGCAGCCGGCACCCAGTTCATAGCGGCGACACCGGGCGTTTCGCTGGGTTGCGAATTCTACATGCCGCATCACGTCCTGACGGAAGATGTTCTGGAGGAGCGTATTGCGAACGACAACGGGTGCGTGATCGTACCCGACGGTCCTGGGCTTGGCATCAGTGTCAGCGAGGCATCGCTTCGCGGCAATGCTCGCATTCTTGCCGAGCGATGAGAGGGGGAGACCCATCTCTCATCAAGCTCAGTGCGCGTCTCCTAAGATCGGCTGACCTAGCCGGACAGAAGAGACGTTGCAAGCATCGCCGCAAAATCAGGAAACCAGAATGCCGAACACCGCCCCAAAGCACATCGCCGTCATCGGATGTGGCATCGTTGGCGCCTGCAGCGCGCTCGCGCTGCTGAAGGACGGGCATCGTGTGACGATCATCGAGCCCGGCGAGCCAGGCGATAGGCAGGCGGCGAGCTATGGCAACGGAGCTTTCCTCAGTCCGGCCTCGATCATCCCCATGTCCGTTCCGGGCTTGTGGAAGAAAGTGCCGGCTTACCTTCTCGATCCTGAAGGGCCGCTGACCATCCGCTGGAAACATCTTCTGCCGCTTACGCCGTGGCTGCTGCGTTTCCTCAGTGCCGGCTCAACGCTCGCCAAGGTGCAGCGAACGGCGAAAATCCTGTCCTCGCTGCTGTCGGACGCGCCGATGCGCCATCGCGCCATCGCAGCCGATTGCGGACAGGCGGATATGATCCGGCAGGACGGCCTGCTCTATGTCTATCCCGACCGGGCAAGTTTTGAGGCTGATGCTTTCGCCTGGGGGCTGCGGCGCGACAATAGCGTTGCATGGCGGGAGCTGTCGGGCGAGGAGCTGCATGCTTTCGAACCCTCTCTCAATCGGCGCTATACATTTGCCGCGTTCGTTGAGGCTGGTGGGCATTGCGTGGATCCCGGCGCCTATGTTTCGTTGCTAGTGCAGCGCGCGCTTGGCAAAGGCGCTCGACTGGTGAAGGCAGGCGCAACCGGCTTCAGGATAAAGGACGGTCGCCTCACGGCTGTCGATACCGATGCCGGTCCGATCGAATGCGACGGCGCCGTCATCGCGGCGGGGATCCGGTCGAAAGCGCTGGCGAAAATGGTTGGCGATCGCATCCCGCTTGAAAGCGAGCGAGGCTATCACGTCGAGGTCGTCGATCCGAAGGCGGGGCTGCGCATTCCGATCATGCCGAGCGACGGCAAGATGGCCAATACCATGATGCCCGGCCGGCTGCGGGCATCGGGGCAGGTGGAGCTTGCCAGCGTCGATGCCGCACCGGACTGGAGGCGGGCGGATATCTTGCTGCGGCAGCTTCTCAGCACCTATCCGGATCTCGGGAACAGCTCGGAGGACCTGACTGTTTTGCGCTGGCAGGGCAATCGCCCCTCGACGCCCGACGGCCTGCCCGTCATCTCGCGCTCAAGCGCGACAGCGGACGTCATGCACGCCTTCGGCCACGGCCATGTCGGCTTGGCAGCCGGCCCGAAAACCGGAGAGCTGGTGGCAGCCTCATTTTCCAAGTGGGCGCCAACGATCGACATCGGGCCTTTTGCGGCGTCACGCTTCCGATAGCGCCTCGCCGTCAGCGATCGATGCGTGTCGACAAAATGATCGATGACAGCGTTTTCTCGACGCCATCCATCTCGCCGATCCTGTCGATCACCTTGTCCAGTTCGCTGATCGACGCGGCGGCGATAATCGCGATCAGATCGAAGCTGCCGCTGACGGAATAGACCGACCGGACGTGAGGGATCGTCTGCAATTCCTGCGTCACGCGGCCGAGCATTTTTGCCGTCAATGTGATCAGCACATGCGCTTTCACGAGGCCGCTTTCGAAGTCATCCGATAGACGAACACCGTAGCCCGCAATCACGCCATCGCGCTCAAGGCGCTCGATTTTCGCCTGCACGGTCGTGCGCGACAGCCCGAGTTTGCGGGCGAGCGTCGCCGTCGAAATCCGGGCATTTTCGCTGAGGAAGGACAGGAGCTGCCGGTCTTTTTCCGATAACGTCATTTTGATCAAATCCAACGGCATATTGTAGGAAACTATCGTTCATTTCTATCATTCCAGCGCTGTGAATCAACCAAGCTGTCGAGAATAAAAAAAGTATAAAAATTACGATCACTGTTTGGGAACTGATATGAAAAACATCGTTGTCATCGGCGCTGGCAAGATCGGATCGACGATTGCCCGCCTGCTTGTTCATTCCGGCGAATACCGCGTGACGGTCGTAGACCGCAGCGACGAACATCTTGCGCAAATCGAGACGAGTGCAGTGCTAAGCGTCGCCCAGGTCGACATTACGGACGCCTCGGCGCTCACCGCAGTTCTTTCCGGCAGCTTTGCCGTTCTCAGCGCCGCCCCCTTCCATCTGACGATAGCCATCGCGGAAGCCGCGGCAAAGGCCGGCGTTCACTATCTCGATCTGACCGAGGATGTCGCCTCGACCAGACGGGTCAAGGCCATTGCCCAAACTGCAAACACCGCCTTCATTCCGCAATGCGGACTTGCGCCGGGATTCATCTCGATCGTCGCCAACGACCTCGCCAGCCGTTTCGACAGCCTCGACAGCGTTCGCCTGCGTGTCGGCGCACTGCCGCAATACCCGTCCAATGCCCTGAACTATAATCTCACCTGGAGCACCGACGGTGTCATCAACGAGTATATCGAGCCATGCGAGGCGATCGTCGAGGGGAAGCTCGTTCAGGTTCCGGCGATGGAAGAGCGGGAAGAATTCTCACTGGATGGCGTTACCTACGAGGCCTTCAACACGTCCGGTGGGCTCGGCACCCTTTGCGAAACGCTGGAGGGCAAGGTCAGGACGCTGAACTATCGCACGATCCGCTATCCGGGGCATGCGGCGATCATGAAAGCGCTTCTGAACGACCTCGGCCTGCGTCATCGCCGCGAAGTCCTGAAGGACATCCTCGAGCATTCCTTGCCGTCCACCCTGCAGGACGTCGTCATCATTTTCGTCACCGTTTCCGGCTGGAGAAACGGCCGCCTCGTGCAGGAAACCTATGCGAACAAGGTCTATAGCGCGGTGGTTGCCGGCCGCCCGATGAGCGCCATCCAGATCACCACTGCGTCGAGCATTTGCGCGGTGCTCGACATGCTTAGCCACGGACATCTGCCCAATCGCGGTTTTGTCCGCCAGGAGGATATCGGGCTCGACCTGTTCCTGAAGAGCCAGTTCGGCCATTATTACGAGCAGGCGGCGGATACGCGGAAGATGGCAAGCTGAACGACAAGAAATTGCCGGTAGACGTTATCGGCGATTACATTGCAGGCACTGGCGAAGGGAAGACGGTCGTCTTCCCTTCGTAGTACGCGGTCACTGCACAAAATAGGGCTTGAGACGACCTGGGCATTTTCACTGGATCGCGGCGTCGAGCTTCTTCTTCCAATCGCCACTGTCCAGCTGCTTGCGCATAAATGCGTCCACGGCCGCCTTCAATGCGGGATCCTTGCGCAGCAGATAGGCATTGTCGAAATGGGTGAAGGGCTCCTTGACCGCAACAGGGCACAGCACGCCGGGATGCAGCTTGGATTGAATATCCACCTCTATGCCGTCGGTGATCATGACGTCGGCCTTGTCAGCCGCGATCTCGTCGAAGATTGCCTTGTTGTCCGCAAATTCCTCGATCGGCGCCTTGGAGAAATGCTCATGGGCGAACTTGTCGTTGGTGCCGCCCGGATTGACGATCACGCGCACGGAAGGCTGGTCGATCGCCTCCAGCGTTGCATATTTGTCCTTGTCTGCGCAGCGGGCGATCGGGCGCTTGCCGTCGCTGACGTTGGGCACGGAAAAATCGCCGACTTCGGCGCGCGCGGGATTGACCGTGATGCCGCCCAGCGCGACGTCGAACTTGCCGGCCTTGAAATCGTCCAGCATGGTCTTCCATGTCGTCATCACGAATTCCGGCTTGACGTTGAGGCTCGTCGCCAGATCCTTGCCCATGGCTATATCCGCACCGGTCAAGCTGCCGTCCGCGCCTTTGTAGCTGAAAGGCTTGTAGTCGCCCGTCGTGCCGATCTTGATCACGCCTGCCTTCTGGATCTCCGCCAGCGCGCCATCTTCGGCGACGGCCATGTTCGCTGTCAAATTCAGCGCCGCGAACATAGTCGCCAGGAAATACGCTCTCTTCATTGCTCTCTCTTTCTCTGCATGTGCCTCATGCAATCTCATGAAGCATTCATGAACTGGGAACATAACGTCATGCCAATTCCGCCGACTAATCGCGACGCACGGCGCGGCCTATTTTCTCCTCATCATAACAATTGAGCGCTCACGACGGGTGGGCGCAAGAGGAAGAACAATGAAAAAGCGTACACTTGGCAAAAGCGGTCTCGAAGTTTCGGCCATCGGCTTCGGCTGCATGGGCTTGAACTTCGGCTACGGTCATGCACTGGGCACGCAGGAAGGCGTCACGCTGATCCGCCAGGCGGTTGAGCGCGGCGTCACCTTCTTCGATACCGCGGAGGTCTACGGCCCGTTCACCAACGAGGAGATGGTCGGCGAGGCGCTGGCGCCGGTCCGCGATCAAGTGGTGATCGCAACGAAATTCGGCTTCGCGATCGATCCGGAGACCAGGAAGTCGAACGGCCTGGACAGTCGGCCGGAAAACATCCGCAAGGTAGCCGAAGCCTCGCTCAAGCGGCTGGGCGTCGAGGTCATCGATCTTCTCTACCAGCATCGCGTCGATCCCAACGTGCCGATCGAGGATGTTGCCGGTACGGTCAAGGAGCTGATCGCCGAGGGCAAGGTCAAGCATTTTGGTCTGTCGGAGCCCGGCGCGCAGACGGTTCGCCGCGCGCATGCCGTACAGCCGATCACGGCGCTGCAGAACGAATATTCGCTCTGGACCCGCGGACCGGAGACCAACGGTATCCTTGAGGCCTGCGAAGAGCTCGGCATCGGCCTGGTCGCCTACAGCCCACTCGGCAAGGGCTTCCTGACTGGTGCGATGGGCAAGGACACCAAGCTCAGCGAGAACGACTTCCGCAAGATCCTGCCGCGCTTCACGCCGGAGGCAATGGAGAAGAATCAGGCCTTGATCGACCTGCTCAAGACCATCGCCGAAGCAAAGAGTGCGACAACCGCCCAGATCGCCCTTGCCTGGCTCCTGGCGCAGAAGTCCTGGATCGTGCCGATCCCCGGCACCACGAAGCTGCACCGGCTGGAGGAAAACCTCGCTGCCGCCGATATCGAACTGACGTCGGACGATCTGACGCGGATCCAGCTTGCTGCAGCCGAGATCGGCGTTGAGGGCGAGCGCTATCCCGAGCACCTGCTGAAGACCGTCGGTCTCTGAGACGCCAGCAATCCCTATTGTGATCCGAGCCCGTGCGCCTGCCGCGCGGGCTCCATCCTTTTCAAGATTGAAGCATGCCGGGTTTGAGCACATCAACGGCACTGTCTTCCTCTCGATCGCACAGGAACTGTAACCCGATGCCCAACCAGGCGAAAACCGCAGTCAAGTTAACAACAGGAACTGCCGGCTCTCCCGTTGCAGATGCTCCAGACACGGGAAAGATCGTTGGGGCCGCAAGCCACGGATGGCGTGTGCTCGCGGTCCTGAGCGCGCTCATGGGCTTCGCATCGATCTCGACGGATCTCTATCTCCCCGCCATGCCGGCGATGGGCCGGGATCTCGGTGCCGACACGGGCGCCATCGAGTTGACGATTTCCGGCTTCCTCATCGGTTTCAGCCTCGGGCAGCTTCTCTGGGGTCCGGTCGGCGACCGTTACGGCCGTCGCCTGCCGGTGGCGATCGGGCTCGTGTTGTTCGTCATCGGTTCGGCCGGATGCGCCATGGCCGGCAGCGCCTCGACAATGATCGGCTGGCGTATCGTGCAGGCGGTCGGGGCCTGTGCCGGGGTCGTGCTGTCGCGGGCGATGGTGCGCGATCTCTACGAAGGCAGCCGTGCGGCGCAGATGATGTCGACGCTGATGACCGTGATGGCGATCGCGCCCTTGCTGGGGCCGGTCGTGGGTGGGCAGATCCTTGCGTTTGCCGGATGGCGGGCAATCTTCTGGACACTGGTAGGTGTTGGGCTGCTGACCCTTGCGGCGCTCTTCACGCTGCCGGAGACATTGCCGGCCGAGCGGCGTAACCTCCAGCCGCTTGGGCGCGCGATTATCGGATATGGTACGCTTCTGCGTCATCGCCGCCTGCTCGGCTATGCGGGCACCGGCGGCTTCCTCTATGGCGGCATCTACGCCTACATTGCCGGCACGCCCTTTGCCTATATCACCTATCATCATGTGCCGACCGGGCTTTATGGTCTGCTATTCGCCATCGGCATTGTCGGGATCATGATCGCCAATATCGCGAATTCGCGGCTGGTGTCCCGCTTCGGCGGCGACCGCCTGCTGCTCCATGGCAGTGCCGCCGCCGCGCTTTCCGGCGTCGTGCTTGCCATGGCGGCATGGACGGATTGGGGTGGGCTCTGGGGCCTGGTCGTGCCGCTCTTCCTGTTCATCTCCGCAACCGGCTTCATCGTCGCCAACTCGATTGCCGGCGCGCTGACCGATTTCCCGGAACGTGCCGGCACCGTGTCCGCCCTGGTCGGTGCGCTCCATTACGGCAGCGGCATCTTCGGCTCGGCACTGGTCGGCACCTTTGCCGACGGCACGCCCTGGCCAATGGGCTGGGTGATCGCCCTTGCCGGGATCGGCAGCTTCGTTTGCGCACGGTCGCTTGCCTCAAGCCGGAAGATCTGATCGACATCAATCCGCATCGCTATCGAGCGAAAACAAAAAATCAGCCGCGGGCGCTACTGCACCCGAGGCTGATCTTCTTCACGCTTCGTCGAATTGTGCCGTCAGCCGCCATACTCCCCGTCGGTGACCTTCTCCATCCAGTCGACGGCCTTGCCATCCAGCATTTCGACGATGGCGACATGCGACATCGCGCAATCAGGCGCGGCGCCGTGCCAGTGCTTTTCGCCGGGCTCGAACCAGACGATATCGCCGGGGCGGATGTCCTCGACAGGTCCGCCTTCCCGCTGAACCCGGCCGATACCGGACACCACCAGCAGCGTCTGGCCAAGCGGATGTGTGTGCCATGCGGTTCGCGCGCCCGGCTCGAAGGTGACGGTTCCTCCGCTCAGATTGCCGCTGCCGCTGAACGGTGCGTCGACGCGTACGGCCCCGGTGAAGTAGTCCTCGGGTCCCTTTCGCGAAGGCTGCGCGCCGCTGTGTTTGATCTGCATCTTCAGTTTCCTTGCAATGAAACGGCCGGCTGCGTTGATGGCTGCCAGCCTCCAAAAATCGCAAAACCAGTTTAGTCGCGGGACATTCCGACAATTAGCCACTATAAGTCGCATGTAGTCATGTCTGGAGTTCATGAATGCGACGCGAGGAACTGGTCGATCTCAATGCCTTTCTGATCGTGGCCGAGGAGCGGAGCTTTACCCGTGCCGCCGCCAAGCTCGGCACCTCCCAATCCGCATTGAGCCATACCATCCGGCGGCTGGAAACGCGGGTTGGCGTGCGCCTGTTGACCCGCACCACCCGCAGCCTCGCGCCGACCGAAGCCGGGGAGCGGCTGCTTGCCACGTTGAAGCCGGCGCTCGACAGTATCGGCACGGAACTCTCCTCGCTCGGCGAATTGCGCGAGAAGCCAGCCGGTACGATCCGCATCACCACCTCCGAACATGCCGCCAACACCGTCTTGTGGCCGACGCTTGAGAAATTTCTGCCTAATTATCCGGATATCCATGTCGAGCTCAGCATCGATTCCGGGTTCACCGATATCGTCACGGAGCGTTTCGATGCCGGGGTTCGGCTTGGCGAGGCGCTCGCCAAGGATATGATCGCGACACGCATCAGCCCCGATATCCGCATGATTGTGGTCGGCTCGCCCGCCTATTTCAAGCAGAGAAAAATCCCGCTTGTGCCGCAGGATCTGGCCGACCATCGATGCATCAATCTACGCCTGCGCAGCGCCGGTGGTCTTTACGCCTGGGAGTTGGAGAAGGATGGGCGCGAGGTGCGGGTGCGTGTCGAAGGACAGCTCGCCTTCAACAATGTCGAGATGATCGTCCGCGCGGCGACCGCCGGCTTCGGTCTGGCTTTCGTCATGGAGGACCATGTCAGGAAGCATCTTGCGGACGGCAGGTTGTTGTGCGTGCTCGATGACTGGTGTTCGCCCTTTCCAGGTTATCATCTCTATTACCCGAGCCGGCGCCAGCCCTCGGCCGCCTTCGCATTGCTGGTGGAGGCGCTGCGCTATCGGGACCGAGGGTAGGCTTGATTCGGACGATCTGGTATCCGGGTCAGCTTCCGCGTTCTTCGAATACTTTCCTCACAACCGGTGCTGTCGACATCGCGTTCGGCCAACCGGAATAGAATGCCAGATGCGTGACTACGCCGGAAATTTCCTGCTTCGTCAGGCCGTTGTTCATGCCGATATTGGTGTGGCCTGTAAGCTGGGCGACGCGGCCGGTAGCGACCAGGGCGCTGATCGTCACAAGGCTGCGGTCACGCGGCGCAAGCGCCGGGCGTAGCCACAGGTCCTTGAACAGGACGTCAGTCGTATATCCCGCCAGATCCTTGAAGTCCGGCCCCAATGCTTGATCGACCATCGCGACCCGCCGTGTTTCCGCCTCTTCGTTCAGGGGGAGGGTGGCATCCTGGGCCGGCGGAAGCTGGTCGGCGCCGATGCCGTGGCTCTGGAAGACATGCCTGGCGACCTTGAGCGCCGACATCGCATTCGGCCAGCCGGTATAGAAGGCGAGATGGGTGATGGTCTCGGAAATCTCGGCCGGCTTCACGCCGTTCTCCAAGGCCATACCCATATATTGCGGCAGCTCGCCCGACTGGCCGATGGCAATGAGCGCGGCCACTGTAACGAGGCTCCGGTCGCGTGGGTTGAGGTCCGTGCGCTTCCACAGATCGGCGGCAAGCCGTTCTCTAGCATAATGTTCCAGGGCAGGAGAGACGGCTTTCATTTCCTCGATCGATGTCGTCGGCATGTCGAACCTATTTGTTGATTGTTCTGATTGGGCCAAGGCCAGTGCAGGCAGTCCCATGATTACGGCGGTGGCCATAAGATGCTTCATCGACAAGTCCTTTCGTTGGGTGTCCGGATATCCTGCTCCGTCCGTTCCGCCGAGCAGTATAGCGCGCGCCCGATCCCGCGATTATATCGCCCGGACCGCATGGGCTTATGCGACCAGTTCATGAGTGGGCCGACAGCCTCACGGCCGCAGGTCTGCTGTTGGAGAAAGGACAGGCAGCAGAAGCTTTCCGCCGCCTGTCCGAAGGGTCGGTCAGCTCATCTCGGGTAGGTCGTGGATGAGTTTGTCGAGGGTAATGGGATAATGACGCACCCTGACGCCGGTTGCATTGTAGATGCCGTTGGCGATGGCGGCGGCGACGCCGCAAAGGCCGAGTTCGCCGACGCCCTTGGCCTTCATCGGCGATGACATTGGGTCGGTCTCGTCGAGGAAGATGACGTCTTGATGCGGGATGTCGGCATGGACAGGCACCTCGTAGCCCGCGAGATCATGGTTGACGAAGAAGCCCCTTGTCGTGTCGACGGCGAGTTCCTCCGTCAGTGCCCCGCCGACGCCCATCGTCATCGCGCCGATCACTTGGCTGCGCGCTGTGATCGGATTGAGGATGCGCCCCGCCGCGCAGACGGCCAGCATACGCCGGACGCGTGTCTCGCCGGTCGCCATATCGACGCCGACCTCGACGAAGTGGGCGCCGAAGGTCGATTGCTGGTGGGTCTTGTCGAGATCGCCGTATTCGATGCTATCCTCCCCGACCAGCCCGTCGCCGGCGGCTTCTGTGAGCGGAACGGATCGGTTGCCCGAGCGGACCTGCTCATCGGCAAAGACGATATCGGCCGAATTGAAGCCCAGCTTCTGGGCCACTGCTTCGCGCAGCTTCACGCAGGCGGCATAGACGCCCGAGGTGGAGTTGTTGGCGCCCCATTGCCCGCCGGAACCGGCGGAGACGGGGAAGGAGGAATCTCCCAGCCGGACCTCGACCTTGTGCATGGGCAGGCCCATCATCTCGGCAGCCGTCTGGGCGATGATGGTGTAGGTTCCGGTGCCGATGTCGGTCATGTCGGTCTCTACGGTGACGACGCCACGGCTATCGAGCCGGACGCGCGCGCCGGACTTCATCAGCAGGTTGTTGCGGAAACCGACGGCGACGCCCATTCCTATGAGCCAGCGTCCGTCGCGCCGGCTGCCGGGCCTGGCATTGCGGTCGTTCCACCCAAAGCGGTCGGCGCCGGTTTGCAGGCATTCGATCAATCGACGTTGCGAGAAAGGACGCTCCGGGTTTTCCGGATCGACCTGCGTGTCGTTGAGGATGCGGAACTGGACCGGATCGAGACCGAGCTTCTCCGCCATCTCGTCCATGGCGATCTCGAGCGCCATCAGGCCCGGTGCCTCGCCCGGCGCGCGCATGGCGTTGCCTTCCGGAAGGTTGAGAATGGAAAGGCGCGTTGCCGTCATCCGGTTGGCGCCGGCATAGAGCAGCCGCGTCTGCTGCACGGCGTTCTCAGGCCCGCCGCCCTCCAGATTGGCGGACCAGCCCTCATGGCCGATCGCGGTAATCTTGCCGTCCGGCGTTGCGCCGATCCGGATCCTCTGGATCGTTGCCGGGCGATGCGTGGTGTTGTTGAACATGAACGGCCGCGTCAGCGCCACCTTGACCGGCCGGCGGGCGGCACGCGCGCCGAGCGCGGCAAGGATCGCATCCGTGCGGACGAACAGCTTGCCGCCGAAGCCACCGCCGATGAAGGGCGAGATCAGGCGAACCTTGTCCGGTGCAATGCCGAGCGTCGTCGCCACGTCGCCCTTGCTCCAGTTGATCATCTGGTTCGAGGTCCACAGCGTCAGATCGTCGCCGGTCCACGCCGCGATCGAGGCATGCGGCTCCATCATCGCATGCGCGTGGTCGGGTGTGGTGTAGGTTTCATCCAGCTTGACGGGGGCTGCCGCGAAGGCCCCGGCAAAGTCGCCGACGGCGGTATCGGGTGTGCCCCGGTCCGATGTCCCCGCCCTATCCTTTGCCCCGGCAAGCACGTAGGAGGCAATTTCCGCTGCGTAGCCTATGCGAACGAGCTGCGCCGCCGCGCGGGCTTGTTCGAAGGTCTCGGCGACGACAAGGGCAACGGCCTGATGGTAGTGTTCGATATCAGGCCCGCCCAGCAATTTGGCAGTGTTGAAACGGCCCTTGCCGAGCTTGCCGGCATTGGCCGCCGTCACGATGGTAATGACGCCGGGTGCCGCGCGCGCTTCGGCGAGATCGTAGGACGTGATCCGCCCCTTGGCGATGGAGGAACCGACGACATAACCATAGGCCTGGTTGGGCACGACATCGTGCTGCTCATAGGCATAGCGGGCCGTGCCCGTTGTTTTCAGCTGGCCGTCGATACGCTCGATGGGCTGGCCGACGACCTTCAGCTGGTCGATCGGGTTTGTGGTGGCTGGTGTGTCGAATCTCATCTTCTTATCCCCTCGCTTCGGCAAGAACAGCGCCGAGCGTGCGCTCAACGAGCGTAACCTTGAAGGCGTTCTGTTCGGTGGGATGTGCGCCGGCGAGCAGCGTGTCCGTGACCGCTCTTGCGCCCTTCGGAAGATCGGCTTCTGCCGCCTCGATGCGCCAGGGCTTGTGCGCGATGCCGCCGACGGCAATTCGGCCGGTTCCATCCGGCTGCACGATCGCGCCGATCGAAACCAGCGCGAAGGCATAGGATGCGCGGTCGCGGACCTTGCGGTAGATATGCTTGCCGCCGATTGGCTTCGGTAGCGTCACGGCGGTGATCAGCTCGCCGGGCTCAAGTACTGTCTCCACATGCGGGGTGTCTCCTGGCAGGCGATGGAAATCGGCGATCGGGATGCGGCGTGTGGCGCCATCGGGCCGCACGGTTTCGACGGTCGCGTCCAGCGCGCGCATGGCGATTGCCATGTCGCTTGGATGCGTGGCGATGCAGGCGTCGCTGACGCCGATGACCGCATGCTGGCGGCTGAAGCCGCCAATGGCCGCGCAGCCGCTGCCGGGCTGGCGTTTGTTGCAGGGCTGGTTGGTGTCGTAGAAATAGGGACAGCGCGTGCGCTGAAGCAGGTTGCCCGCGGTCGTCGCCTTGTTGCGCAATTGGCCGGAGGCGCCGGCAAGCAGGGCGCGCGACAGGAGGCCGTAGTCGCGGCGGACCCGTTCGTCGGAGGCCAGATCCGTGTTGCGCACCAGCGCACCGATACGAAGCCCGCCTTCGGGCGTTGCCTCGATCTTGTCCAGCGCCAGGCCATTGACATCGATCAGATGTGTTGGCGTCTCGATCTGCAACTTCATCAGATCGAGCAGGTTGGTGCCGCCGGCGATGAATTTGGCACCCCTGGTGCCTGCCGCGGCCTTTGCTGCTGCCTCCACCGAGGAGGCGCGTTCGTAGCTGAAGGCTTTCATGCTTGTCTCCCCGCAACTTCGTTGATGGCATCGAGAATGTTGGAATAAGCGCCGCACCGACAGATATTGCCGCTCATGCGCTCGCGGATCTCGTCGGGGCTCACTCTGGCCTCGACGGTCAGGTCGCCGCTGACATGGCTCGGCACGTTGGCCCTGATCTCTTCGAGCACCGCGACGGCCGAACAGATCTGGCCGGGTGTGCAATAGCCGCACTGGAAGCCGTCATGCTTGACGAAGGCGGCCTGCATCGGATGGAGGTTGCCGGGTTTGCCGAGCCCCTCGATGGTGGTGATGGTGTCGCCCTCATGCATGACGGCAAGCGTCAGACAGGAGTTGATACGCCGGCCATCGACGATGACGGTGCAGGCGCCGCACTGGCCATGGTCGCAGCCCTTCTTGGTGCCGGTGAGATGCAGATGTTCCCGCAAGGCGTCCAACAGGCTGGTGCGTGTGTCGATATCGAGATCGCGAACCTCGCCGTTCACGGTGAAGGAGACCTTCGAGGAGAAGGGCGTTTCAGGGGTGGGCGTTTGAGCGCCCGCCACAGACGGTGCGGCGGTGATCGCCACGGACGCGGCAGTTGCCACCAGAAGGTCGCGTCGGGAGATTTCCAGGTCGACAGGATTGTGCATATCAAGCTCCATGTCATGATGAGGTGAAGCGCATAAAGCGCGGCTCATGCGGCAAACGCTGTTGCAACAGCTTCGACACTTGTCGGGTGCACCCGCTCGACCCAAGGGACCTGAACGGACTACTGACCCGACTTAAGAAGTAGGGTGCGGTAGCCCCGTCGATTAGGGATCGATTTTTGATAAGGCCTATGAACTGAGTTCATGAATGAACGGCATGTCGAAAAAAATGGCCCGTACGAGAAAATTTGAGAGGGAGATGTCGAAATCGGGTGGGGTCGAACGTCATTAGATCATAGTCGGTACGGCGGTTGCCGAGCCGAGGGTTGATCTCGTGGGCAGGGGAGTTGAGCGGATGAGCATTTCCTATCGTTGGGTGATCGTGGGCGCAGGTGCGCTGATGACCTGTGTCGCACTCGGCGCGATGTTTTCGCTGGCGATTTTCCAGGTGCCGATCGTGGCCGCCACCAATTGGTCGCATGCCGGCATCGCAAGCGCGATGACCCTCAATTTCCTGGTAATGGGTCTTGGCGGTTTCATGTGGGGAGCGGCGAGCGATCGTTTCGGACCCCGCATCGTTGTCTTGATCGGAGCAATATTGCTGGGGCTGGCGCTCGTGCTTGCGAGCCGGGCGACGTCGCTCCTGCAGTTTCAATTGACCTACGGCATTCTCGTCGGGCTGGCCGCCAGCGCCTTCTTTGCGCCGATGATCGCGACTACAACGGCGTGGTTCGATACAAATCGCAGTCTCGCTGTATCACTGGTCTCCGCCGGCATGGGCGTTGCGCCGATGACGATCTCGCCCTTCGCCCGCTGGCTGATTTCCGCTTATGACTGGCAGACGGCGATGATGCTGATCGGCATCCTCGCCTGGGTCCTGCTGGTGCCGGCAGCGCTTTTGGTGCGAGGCCCGCCCGTGAGCGCCAACGATCCCGTGGTCGATGCGGCGGCTGATGGTCCTCGCGTGCCGCTCGGACAGATATTCCGTTCGCCGCAGTTTCTTGTTCTCGGCGGCACCTTCTTTGCCTGCTGTGCCGCCCATTCGGGGCCGATCTTCCATATGGTGAGCTACGCGACGATCTGCGGTGTCGCGCCGATGGCGGCGGTCAGCATCTACAGCGTCGAGGGGCTGGCGGGGCTTGGCGGCCGGCTTCTCTATGGCACGCTCGCTGACCGGATCGGCGTCAAGCCGGTGCTGGTCGCCGGGCTGCTGGTCCAGGCCGTGGCACTTGCGACCTATCTCCTCGTCAGCCAGCTCGGCGAATTCTATGCGCTCGCCGTCATCTTCGGCAGCGCCTATGGCGGGGTCATGCCGCTCTATGCGGTGCTGGCGCGCGAATATTTCGGTCCACGCGTTATCGGCACCGTCTTTGGCGCGGCGACGATGCTGTCGAGCATCGGCATGGCGTTCGGCCCGCTGGCCGGCGGCTGGATCTTCGATACGTTCGGGAATTATTCCTGGCTGTTCATCGGGTCGTCCATGGTCGGGCTTGGGGCGGTGGCTATCGCGCTTGCCTTTCCGCCGATGCAACGCCTCAGGCTCCGGCCGGCGTGATTACGGGATCAAAAGGGCGGGCAGAGGGGCGCACAGAGCGGCCCTTCTGCCGCTTCGCTATTGCAGGTACGACGAATCAAAATCAGCCAGACGCTCCAGTCTTTTGGGGTCGAGGAGTTCGACCCATCCTTCATGAAATCTCATCGCGTTCAGCTCGCGTAATTGCCTGAGAACACGATTGAAATGAACTGCGGTCAAACCCAGTGCGTCGGCGATCAGCGATTGGGTCAGAGGACATTGATATGCCGTCTTCGTGCCTAGGCCGACGAGGTTCAATCGTGAGCTCAGCTCTAGGAAAAAATGGGCCACCCTGTCGATGGGTCGCCGCCGGCCGATGTCAACCAGATGCTGGACGAGAATGGCCTCGTCCCGCAAGGTGGACCAGAGTATCGACATGGCGAGGTGGCCGTTGCCGTGAAATGCTTCGGCCAGCTCTTCGAGATTTATCTCTCCGACCTCGACGCGAGTTATGGCGCAAAGGCTGTCATCGCAATTGGGAAGCAGAATTCGTCGGATGCCTATGAGGTCGCCGGGGACATGGAAATTGATGACCTGTCGCGTTCCATTGCGCATCAGCTTGTAGGAGCAGGCCCAGCCCGCATAGAGGATATATGCACTTTGGAGTGATTGCCCCTCATGGGTGATGTCACTTCCTTTCGCAAAGACGCGCTTGCGGATTTCGAGCGAGGCGAGAGCCGCCTTGTCTTCAGGCAAGAGCGCGATATGCGTCTCAAGCTTACGCGCGATCGGGCTTGTCAGGAGAGGAAGAGATCTCGGTTTGGTCCCGAGCAGAGATAGATCATGCAGCATGGACAATGCCTCTTAGGTTCGCGATTGATCACGATCGATGCACACACCCTTCGACGACATATTGTGCAGAAGCACTCCACTCACAAGTTTAGCCCGGATTAACAAATGGTAAGGGAGGCAAGGATCCCTGTATCTTCAATGGCATAGATTCTTCAATTTTTATAATATGTTAGAGATCCGCTTGCCTCTTCCACACTGTCTCACCGATCGCGCACTTCTTAGTGAAACAGACGTGATCGGACATATTGATTGAGATCATATCGAGGTCGCGCGAAACGGCTCATGACCGAGGCGTGCGAGAGTTTCTACAAACCGGCACACTTTTGGAAACATGGAACCATGCTGGTTTAAAAAGACCGGCAACAGCTCCTAATGGAGATTGAGATGTTCAAAACGCCCAAACCAACAATCGTATTCGCTCTCTTGGGAACGACCCTTGCGACTCTTGCGGTTTCAACCGTTCCTGTCTTTGCCGCAACCACCTGCGCGGGAGACCTTAAGCTCACCAGAACGGAATTGGACGGAACCCCGGCCAGTGTCCAAAAGGCTGAAGCCATGGGGCTCTATTCCTCAGCGATCAACGCGCGCTCCAATGGCCAGGACAGACAATGCGTGGGAGACCTGAATAAGGCCTCCGCAGTACTTGCCTCTGCCGCCCCTAACTGGGTCTGGACTGATGCCGGCAGCGTTGGCGTGGATCCGGCATCCACCTCAAGTGAGGGGCATCACGATGGCGGACATGACCATGGCCACAGGGCTCACTAGGTTCGCATCGTGAAATGCGTGCAAACCCATAAGACACAGCCTGTGACGTGAGTTGCCGAAATGCCGATTGGCCACTGGTTTGAAATTGGTGTTTGCGGATCATGTCGGCCACTTCGATGCCATTCAGTGTTGCTGATACAGACTGGATGGCATTGAAGCCCTAGCAGATAATCAAGGGCGAATATTTCACAACGCATCTGTTCAGCGTCGCATGGTCAACGGCAACGCTGCGCTCGGCCATAAACCTGGCCATGCCACCAGATCCCACAGTGTGATCGCTGCCCTGTCAGCATCACGATGGAGCTTGAGCCCCGCTTTGGGGTAATCCTGTCGTCTTTTGGCACCTTACACACAATTTTAGACGGCGGACGCAAGTTGCAGCCATTGCATTTTTCAATTTTTAGCCAACACTTCCTCTGCATCGGATGCATGACCTCTCGGGGAGGAAATCTGGAGGGCATCCATCGGCGCAGGTTTCCCGCGCCAGAAGGGCTGGGAGACCCACGCGCAATGTGAGTTTGGGGGGGCATGACGCGGGCACTGCCGTCATGTCCTAGGTGCAACTGGGAGGAATTAGGAATGGTAGCCACGTCTGTGGATCAGACTTCTGGTCGAGGGATGACCAGGGAAGAGAAGAAGGTGATCTTCGCCTCTTCGCTCGGAACTGTTTTCGAATGGTATGACTTCTATCTCTATGGTTCCCTGGCCGTCTTCATCGGCGCGGCCTTTTTCAGTGAATATCCGGAAGCGACCCGCAATATTTTCGCGTTGCTCGCCTTCGCGGCAGGCTTCCTGGTCCGGCCCTTCGGTGCGCTGGTCTTCGGACGGATCGGCGATCTCGTCGGCCGCAAATATACGTTTCTCGTCACCATCCTGATCATGGGCCTTTCGACCTTCCTGGTCGGTATCCTGCCCGGCTCGGCCAGCTGGGGTCTCGCTGCCCCGGTTATTCTGATTGCGCTGCGCATGCTGCAGGGCCTGGCGCTTGGTGGCGAATATGGTGGCGCGGCAACCTATGTCGCCGAGCATGCACCCAACGACCGGCGCGGTTTTTATACGTCCTGGATCCAGACGACGGCAACGCTCGGGCTCTTTCTGTCGCTGATCGTGATCCTGGTGGTGCAGAACTGGCTCGGCAAGGAAGCCTTTGCTGCCTGGGGATGGCGTATTCCCTTTATCCTGTCCTTCGTTCTCCTCGGCATCTCCGTCTGGATCCGGCTGTCGCTCAGTGAATCCCCGGCTTTCAAGAAGATGAAGGAAGAAGGCAAGGGCTCCAAGGCGCCGCTGTCGGAAGCTTTCGGACAATGGAAGAACGCCCGGATCGCGCTGCTGGCACTTCTCGGTCTCACGGCAGGCCAGGCCGTCGTCTGGTATGCGGGCCAGTTCTATTCGCTGTTCTTCCTGCAGAACGTGCTCAAGGTCGATGGTCAATCGGTCAACATCATGATCGCCATCGCGCTGCTGTTCGGCAGCGGTTTCTTCGTGTTCTTCGGCTGGCTGTCCGACAAGATCGGCCGCAAGCCGATCATCATGGCCGGACTTGCCCTGGCGATCCTCACCTATTTCCCGCTGTTCAAGGCATTGACCCATGCGGCCAATCCGGCGCTTGCCCAGGCGGAGCAAACCATCCGTGCCACCGTGACGGCGGCACCCGGCGATTGCACCTTCCAGTTCAACCCGGTCGGCACGGCGAAGTTCAACCACTCTTGCGATATTGCCACCTCGTTCTTGTCGAAGAGTTCGGTGCCCTACGCAGTCGTCGACGGTCCCGCCGGCCAGCCGGCGACGGTCAAGGTTGGTGACGCCATCGTGACTTCCTATGACGCTGTCGCCGCCGGGGCGACGGCTGCGGCAAAGAGCGCCGCCTTCACGCATGACCTGAACCTTGCCCTGCAGAAGGCGGGTTTCCCGCTGGCGCGCGATCCGGCCAAGGTGCCGGACGCCAAGCTGGATGGTTTCATCGCCGCAAACCCCGAGCTCAGCCTAAACGCGGCAACGGTCCGGGCCGGTGACAAGACGGTCACGCCGGTTGCCGATCTGATCAAGGCGAAGCTGCTCACAGCGGAACAGACCGCCGGCGCGACCGATATGCCGGTCTACACGGTGGCGAACGGCGGTGCCTTCAAGATGGTTGCCGATCCCGCCGCGATCAACTGGCCGCTCACCATCGCCATTCTGACCATTCTCGTCATTTACGTGACCATGGTCTATGGCCCTATTGCCGCGATATTGGTTGAGATGTTCCCGACCCGCATCCGCTATACCGGTATGTCCTTGCCCTATCATATCGGCAATGGCTGGTTCGGCGGCCTGCTGCCGGCAACGGTCTTTGCGATGAGCGCTGCCAAGGGCGATATTTATTACGGCCTTTGGTATCCGATTGCGATTGCGACGATGACCCTGGTCATCGGTCTTATCTTCATCCGCGACACCAAGGGCGTCGATCTCAACGCCATCAAGTAACGACGGAAGAAAAGCCCGGCGCGAGCGATCGCGCCGGGCTTTTTCTTTTGGTATTTCCATTTCCTGACGGCGCTGTCTCATCTTTGCCTACTCGCCTGAGGAGGAGGGACCGAAGCTGCGCGCTGGAACCAGGATCCTGACGGTGCAGCATGGAACAGGCGGCATCCAAAGACGGATCGCCCGCCACCGTCGCAGTCGTGTCGTCACATTTCGAAATAACATTTCCCATAAATTCCACCGGGTAGAAATATTCAGACACAATTTGGGGCTAGCTATCATCCTGTCGTTTCTAAGCAGGAGCCACTGAAACGACACGGTTCACCCCTAGCCGGTGCCGATCGATATCAATTTTGTCGCGGAGCATCATCTTCCATGCCTTTTCCGTATTTCTGGCGGCAAGAACAACTAAAGCATATCGTCGTGACGACCTTTCATGAAAAGGGGTATCGCGACTATGGCAAGAAGTGCATCGAGACATTTCTCAAATATTGGCCCAAGGATATCTCGCTTGTGGTCTATGCCGAGAATGTGCAGGTCGAGGAGAAGGATGAGCGGCTCCAGATTTTCGACCATAATGAGAGCCTGCCGCGCTTGCTCGAATTTCGCAAAGACTTTGGCGAGAACCCGCTGGCCAACGGAGTCCGTCTATCTACGAATAGTTTGGAACGGGACTACCGCTGGGATGCCGTTCGTTTTTCCAACAAGGTCTTCGCCGTCACCGATGCGATCCAGCGATATCGGACCGAGGCGGATCAGCTGATATGGCTCGATGCGGATACGGTTACTCACAGCGAAATTCCGCGTAGCCTGATCGATAGAATTGCCCCGAGGGGCAATCAGCTTGCCGCCTATCTGAACCGTAAAATATATCCGGAATGCGGATGGGTGGGATACAATCTTCGCCACCGCGAAATATTGACCTTCGTCGAGCGCTTCGAAAGCGCCTATTCGTCCGGCTATTTCCTGGCGCTGAAGGAAAGCCACGACAGTTTCGTCTTCTGGAAGATCGTCCAGCAAATGGAGCAGGATAAAGAAGCAAGCTTCAAGTTTCTGGGCTCGAACCGGACCAAGTCCCATGTCTTCATCAACAGCGTCCTTGGAGGTTATATGGATCACCTCAAGGGCGACAGGAAAGCCGCGGGGAAAAGCCGCAAGAGCGATCTCTCCTGGCGCCGGCGCGAGGCGTGGTGGAGCTGATTGGACGCGATAGGTCTCAAGTTTAAACTTGTTTTTCTGCCACGTATCGCATGAGACATCTCGTGGGTAAGGAGTAGCCTACCCACGATCAGATGCCGTGCAACACGATGTCAATTGTCAGACGTAGGCGGCCCGAGCGCCGAAATCCGTATTCTCGTCGAAATTCGTCGTGCCGATGCGATCGCTTTCGCCAGACAGCGGCGATTGCGCGTTGCTCTGCGACGAACTGGAACCGGAGGCTGTGCTCGCCTTCGCGGTTTGACCGGCGGCGCTCGACTGGCTGCTGGAGGATTTCTGCAGCTTGGCCAGTTTGGCCTCAAGGGTGGTCAGTTCCTTTTGAAGCGTGGCTGCTTCGTCCGGGTCTTTCGTGCTGGCGAGCTCCGCCTTCTTTGCCGCGATTTCCACCTGTATTTTCGTAGCGTCGTCTGCGGTAGACGAGCTCGATGATGTGGTGGACGATGTGCCAAACAAGGATGAGGCCGTGGAGGAGGATATTGCGGTAACCATTTTGATGTTGCCCATTGCTGTGTCGTGCGGATGTACAATTGTGGCAGCGGCTGGATTAAGCGGCCGTAAATGGCCTTTTGCGTACAACCCGGTGCCAATGGTAGAATAACGGCGTCGCAATCCGGAAATTCGGGCGGCTTTATTGTGATTTAAGGCGATAAAAGTCTATGAAATCATGATGATAAGATTTCTGGCGACGAAGCGCGCAATATCTCCCTTGGGGGAAACGGCCCGCTCCTGGAAATGTCGCGATAAGAAATTCCTTGATAATACCTTTGTTCAGCAATGTTCGGAAATGTCTGCGACAGGATCTGGTGCCGATTTGCTGCGGAGGATTGCTATATCCGCGCTACCGCCGACGTTTCGCCGGCAACACCCGCCGCCTGTCTGAGGGAAGCCGCGGGTGTCGTTGGCTATTGGTCCGTCCCTGACGGGACGGTCCGGATATCAGCTGCGCAAGGCTTTCATAAGCCGCCTGCGCTCGCGGTGCTGCGCAAGAGTTTGCAGAGACTGACAAGACCGGCATCGAAATTGCCCGAAGCCGTCACCTGACGACAGGCTATGAGCATGCGCCTCTGCTCGGCGTTGGACATGGTGCGGAACGCTGCAAGCGTGCTTCTGCTCGCTCCGATACCCTGGCCACTGCCCGATCCGGAGCCACCAAGGCCGCCGTTTCCGCTGCCAACGCTGCCAATGCCGCCGGAACCACCGGATCCGCCAGACCCTCCAGAGGATCCACCTGACCCACCCGAGCCGCCGGAACCACCTGTTCCGCCGCCTCCGGTCCCGCCGCCACCGCTGCCGGAGCCGCCGCCGATACCAACGCCGACACCCACACTCGCGCCGCCACCGCCGAGCGATACGCCGGCGCCGGCATTGACCCCGCCGGAACCTCCGACAGATGCGCCTACACCGGCATTGACGCCACTGGTGGTATTTGCAGACGCGCCGAGACCGGCGTTAACCCCGTTGGCGCCGCCAACCGATACTCCCGCTCCGGCATTGACGCCGCGGCTGGTCGATGCAGACGCGCCGACGCCGGCATTCACGCCATTGGTGCCGCCGATGGATGCGCCCGCACCGGTGTTGAGGCCGGTTGAATTCAAGCCAAGACCTGCTCCCGCCTTGATGCCGCCGACGGAAACGCCAAGGCCTACGCCGAGCCCGCGTCCGCTTGTGGATTGGCCTCCGCCATGATCTGTACCGCCACCGGGCTCTGCATAGGCCGTCGAGGCCAATAGTAACAATGCGGATGCGGCGACCGCTATCCGTGAAGATTGTATTCTCATGACTTGTCTCCGTTTCAGTTCAGGCCAGCAAAGCGGGCCAGTTTCTGATGCCGGAGCGCGCGCACCGTAGAGTTGGAATGAACGGACGAATTTTAGAGCCTTTCCTCCCAAGACTACACATTAGGATAGTCTTATTTTTTAACTCGGCAATAAAAATTTCACGGATGGCTTGTAGAGTACAAGCGATGCTGGCAATAGGCTGGGCGATTTTGAATATTGTAGTCGGCAACAATCTGCCGGCCGCAAATATGGTCGGTGTTTCTTTAGTTAAAAATAGTATTAATTAAACTTGAAGACCGCTCTATGTATTCTTGCTGATCGATAATCGCTCTATCAAAGGTAAACAACGTTCTGCGCCACAGACCGGTCATCTGTGTCAAGAACATCGACGAGACGGCACAGCTTTATGAGAACCAATCATGCCTTGCCCCTGCCGAAGACGCTGATCTTCGGCAGCCCGGACCCTGTCCGATCCCGACGCGGAAGCATTGCCGCGAGACGGGGTAAACATAGAGATCGTGCCGGATGCGGGCCGTTCCATGGCATGGGATAACCCCGCAGGCCTAGCGAATGCGATAGGCCGGACGGTCACTTGAGGTTCGCGCGGAGACTGGGAAGAGGCGCTGAACTAATGTCCGAATGCCGGCGCAAATTGCAGCGCTCCGCTCGGGATAGGGCCTCGAAGAACGAACCTCTGAACGTATTTCGTATCCAGGTCCTGATAGGTCAATCGCCCATCACTTTCGAAGCCCGCGTGCCTGTAGACATTCGGATTGCCGATGAGGGCGCATCCACTTGCGCCCATTCCATCCAGAAGCTCCAGCCCCTTGGCGATGAGCGCTTTGCCGATACCTTGGCGCTGTCTTTCAGGCGCGACCGATATCGGGCCGAGCCCGAACCAGCCATTGTCCACGCCATCGATCTTCACCCGCGAAAACGCGACGTG
This sequence comes from Rhizobium rhizogenes NBRC 13257, assembly GCF_000696095.1. Taxonomy (GTDB): domain Bacteria; phylum Pseudomonadota; class Alphaproteobacteria; order Rhizobiales; family Rhizobiaceae; genus Rhizobium; species Rhizobium rhizogenes. Next base: position 293,248 of record NZ_BAYX01000003.1, read on the forward strand.
CCCCAAAATCTTGCCATCCTCCTCGGCGACCAGCGAGATCGCCAAGTCACCGGATGCGCGCAGCGTCCGGAGAATGTCCACCTCGGTATCGTCGCTGAAGGGCATCGGCTTGAAAGCGGTCCATGTCAGATCATGGATCGCATCCACATCTTCAGGCGTTTCGTGTCGGATAAGCATCTGTGTCAATCCTAAGCGCGCTCCGCCCAGATTTTCGAAAGTTCGACGATCGTCTTGACAGCCTTTTCCATGTCCTGGCTGCTGACCCATTCGAGCGGCGAATGGAAGGCGTGGCCGCCGGCGAAGATGTTGGCGCAGGGCAGGCCCATGAAGGACAGACGCGAGCCGTCGGTGCCGCCGCGAATACTGCCGCGCACGGGCGTCATGCCGGCACGCCGGACGGCTTCCATGGCATAATCGACGATCTCTGGATGCTGGTCGAGGATGGTCTTCATGTTGCGGTATTGCTGCTTGACCTTGAAGGTGTAGGTGGAGCCGGGATAGCCGGCCATCACATCCTTGACGATCGCCTCGAGCACGACTTCCTTGGTCGTCAGCCCCTCATCGTTGAAGTCGCGGATGATGAAGCCGAGGGATGCCTTTTCCATCGAGCCGGTCACGCCGGTCGGATGAACGAAACCGTCCCGGCCCGCCGTGGTTTCCGGCGCCGTATCCTTGGGCAGGCGGTCGATGATGGCGCCGGCGATCTTGATGGCGTTTTCCATCTTGTCCTTGGCGAAACCGGGATGGATGGCCACGCCCTGGATGGAAATCTCGACGCCATCGGCCGAGAAGGTCTCGTCCTCGACATGGCCGGCTGTTTCGCCATCCATGGTGTAGGCGAACGCAGCGCCGAGTTTTGCCAAATCCACCTTGTCGACCCCGCGACCGATTTCCTCGTCGGTGGTGAATAGGAGCTTGATGGTTCCATGCTTGATGTCGGGATTGTCGAGGAGGAACTGCGCCGCCGTCACGATCTCGGCCAACCCCGCCTTGTCGTCGGCGCCGAGCAGCGTCGTGCCGTCGGAGGTGATGATGTCGTTGCCGATCTGGTTGCCGAGCTCCGGATTGTCGCTGACGCGGATGATCTGCTGCGGATCGCCCGGAAGCTGGATGTCGCCGCCGTTATAGTTGCGCACGATCTGCGGCTTCACGTTCGTTCCCGTGAAGTCGGGTGCGGTGTCCATGTGCGAGCAAAAGCAGATGACCGGGACAGGCTTGTCGACGTTGGATGGAATGGTCGCATAGACATAGCCGTGCTCGTCGAGATGCGCGTCAGCGAGACCGATCGCCAGCAAATCCTCCACCAGGACACGGCCGAGGTTCTTCTGCTTCTCAGTGGAAGGCTGCGTCGATGAAGTGGGGTCGGATTGGGTGTCGATAACGACATAACGAAGGAAGCGATCGGTGACAGTGTCGGTCATGAATTCGGTCCAATCTGTGTGCGCCAGCCATGGACAGCTATAGCCTTCGGCGGTGGCGGGGTGAATCCATTTTTGCGTTATCGCTGCATTTTGTTGGTGCGGCGCCATGCGGTCAAAACAGAGCGATGCTCCCGTATTCGTCATGGACATATCTCTCCGACCGGACCCGGTCTTTGATCAAATGTGGCCGGTTCGCGGCGCGTTGTAACATCTCTCAACATAACGAGACCCAACACAATAATTGGATCTGGCATGTATTTCCTCGCGTCGGGTTCGATGGCCGCGCCGCAAATCATGGATGCCGCGATCGAACGCCGGCGACAACTTCGGTACCTCCAGCGAGGGATAGCCAATTGCTTCTGACAGCCCTTCATAGTCGCTCACGGATCGAGCCTCTTCTGCAGTCTGAAGCTGCGGAATGCGGACTTGCCTGCTTGGCGATGGTGGCGGGCTATCACGGCCATCGCGTGACGCTGTCGGAGCTTCGGCGACGCCACGCGGTGTCTTCGAAGGGCACGACGCTGAAGAGCCTCATCTCGGTTGCCGACGATCTCGGCTTTACCAGCCGGCCCCTGAAGCTGGAGATGGAGGACATCGGCAAGCTGAAGATGCCCTGCATTCTGCACTGGGACATGTCGCATTATGTTGTGCTGAGCCGGGTAACGCCAAGCCGGATCGAGGTTCATGACCCGGCGAGCGGCCAGCGGCGACTGTCCCATGCGGAAGCATCCAGGCATTTTACCGGCGTGGCGCTGGAACTGACGCCGGCCGCCACCTTCCGCAAGCGCAAGGTGGTCGAGCGGGTGCGCTTGGCTGATCTGTGGTCGAGGAGCGCCGGCTTCATTCCGAGCCTGCTGCAGATCCTGGCCCTCTCCGCCCTGCTGCAATTCTTTGCCCTGCTGTCGCCGCTCGTTAACCAGATGATCGTCGACGAGGCGATATCCAAGGGCGATCTCAGCCTTTTGAACGTGATCGTTATCGGCGCCGGATTATTGCTGCTGATCCAGAGTGCGACGACGCTGTTGCGCGGTTACGTGCAGATGCATTTCAACACCCTTTTGACCTTCCAGATGCGCGGAAACCTGTTGCGTCATGCACTGCGTCTGCCGGTGCCGTGGTTCGAGAAGCGGCGTCTCGGCGATATCCTGTCCCGTTTCAACTCCCTGCAGCCGGTGCAGGACCTTCTGACAGGCGGCCTCGTCTCTGGCGCTCTGGACGGGCTCATGGCCATCGTCACCCTGGCGGTGATGCTGATCTATGCACCTTATCTGGCAAGCGTGGTGCTGGTATCGCTGGCGCTTGTCGTGTGTGTCCGATTGGGCACCTTCCCCTGGCTGCGGAGCCTGACCAATGAGGGCATCCAATATCAGGCCAAGGTGGATGGCGTTTTTCTCGAAACCATCCGGGGTGCGAGAGCCTTCAAGCTGTTCGGCCGGGAGCTGGAGCGCCACGGTGTCTGGCAGAACGCCTATGCCGACAGCATTAACAACAATGTGCGCCTCCAGAAAGTCAGCCTCAAAGGAACGGCCGGCCTCTCCTTCCTGACGGGAGCGGAGATGCTGCTGGTGTTCTATCTGGGCGCTGGCGCCATCATCCGCGGAGAGATGACGCTTGGCATGCTGCTGGCGTTCCTGTCCTATCGCAGCCAATTCAGCACTGCGGCCCTGTCGCTCGTCGATCAATATTTCAAGTTCCGCATGACGGGCCTGCATCTGGAGCGCCTGGCCGATGCCGTGCACCAGGATCCCGAGCCGGACCTGGACGCCGAGGCGCGCAAGGATCGTCCGCTCGCCGGTGCGCTCGACGTTCGCAATCTTTCCTTCCGCTATGCCGAGCGCGAAGCCTGGGTGCTGAAGGATGTGTCCTTGAGCATCGAGCCGGGGCAATCCGTGGTGTTTGTCGGGCCTTCGGGTGGTGGCAAATCCACGCTTCTGAAGCTGCTGATGGGCCTCTATCCGCCGAGTGAAGGTGAAGTGCTTGTCGACGGTCTGCCGTTTAGCGCCCTGGGGATGCGGGCTTACCGCGCGCGGATCGGCGTGGTGATGCAGGACGATCAACTTTTCGCCGGCACGATCGCCGACAATATCGCCTTCTTCGATCCTGATATGGATCTTGCGCGGGTCGAAGCAGTTGCCGGGCTTGTCGGCCTTCACGACGAAATCCTGCGCATGCCGATGGGCTACATGACCCTGGTCGGCGATCTCGGATCGACCCTGTCGGGCGGTCAGCAACAGCGCGCGCTGCTGGCGCGGGCGCTCTACCGAAACCCCTCCATATTGTTCCTCGACGAGGGGACGGCCAATCTCGACGTTCTTGCCGAACGCCGCGTCATGCAGGCGCTGAGCAGGCTCGGCATTACCCAGGTGATGGTGGCTCATCGCCCCGGAGCCATTGAGGGTGCGGCACGCGTCTTCGCCGTGGAGAACGGGCATGTGCGCGAGCTGATGCGCGATGTGCCGGCACAGCCTTTGCAGGTGGTGCCATGAGCGAGACATTGTTCCGCACGCAAGCCATAGAACACCGCCGCCGGCTCCGTGGCGAGGTGATGATCGCGCAGCCGGTGAGCCATGGGGTGATGACGGCGATCCTCGGCGTCTTCGTGGTCGTCGGTGCGACCTATCTCATGACCGGCACCTATGCCCGCAAGGAGACCGTGCAGGGCTACATCGCCCCGACCGGCGGACTGGCGCAGCTCTACGCCACCAAGGGCGGTATCGTGACGCGGGTGCTCGTCCACGAAGGGGACGTGGTCACCCAGGGCCAGCCGATGGTCGAGCTATCGCTGGAAACAACCGGTGCCGACGGCCAGGTCGGTGAGAAGCTGCGCTCAGAGACGCAAGCCCGTATGCAGTCGATCGACACCCAGATCACGGCGGCGAAAGCCCGCTTCGACGAAGAGGGGCGGCGTCTGTCGGCGCGCGTCGAAGGGCTCGGCGGCGAATTGGCGAGCCAGGAACAGCGCCTGGAATCGGAACGCCGCCTGCAAGCCCTGCAAACCGACGATGCCGGCCGCTATGCGCAGCTTCAGATCAAGGGCAGCGGCACGCGCTTCGAGCTGTCGCGCCGCCAGCAGCAGATCCTTGCCCAGGAAAGCGTCATCCACGAGCTGGAGCGGCAGAAGGAGCAGCGGCAGGGCGATCTCAACGATGCCCGGTCGCAACTGGCAGGCCTGCCTGCCGAGCGCGATGACAAGCTGGCGCAACTGCAAGGTCTTCGTAGCGAGTTGGAGCAGTCCCTGGCGCAATTGCAGGTCAACCGCGCCTACGTCATGGTCGCGCCGGTAGCCGGTCGGGTCGCGGCACTTCAGGCGCAGCCGGGGCAGACGGCCGTGGCACAGTCGCCGCTTGCGGCCCTGGTGCCGGCCGGCAGCAATCTCGAGGCCAACCTTTTGGTGCCGCCGCGCGCCGCGGGCCTGATCCAGCCGGGGCAGGAAGTGCGGCTCCGGGTCGACGCCTTCCCGTATCAGCGCTTCGGCGTGGTGTCGGGCCATGTCGTGCAGGTATCCCGCGCCACCTATCGTGAGGGTGAGCTTCTGGCTCCCATCGCATTCAAAGATCCCGTCTACCGCGTAACCGTCAGTCTGGAGCGCACCAGCATCGCCGCCTACGGCGAAGAGCGCCCGCTGACCCCCGGTATGACCCTCATCGGCGATGTCATAACGGATCGCCGGCACTTCACCGACTGGGTACTGGACCCCTTAAAGGCCATAGGCAGCCGGTGACAACAAGAGGAGGGGAGGACCATCCCGGTCAACCTCTCAAACCTAACCCAATAGGAGACTAACATGAGCAACATCACTGAAATCAATGCCGACATGCTCGATCTCGTCAGCGGCGGCGCTTCCACGGTCGCTTCGACGGTCACCATTGGCGCCGACGGCGCCGTCAGCGGCAGCTACACCTTCGGCAGCCGCTCGGGCACCTTCTCGGCAACGCTGCCGGCAGAAGTCGTGCAGAAGGCTGGGACGTTCTCCTTCAGCAACGCCTCCGGCTCGTTCAGCTTTGACAGCTCGTTCGCCGCTTAATCCGGCTTAGTCGGATGAATTCCGGCAGCTGGTTTCCAGCTGCCGGTCTTTTATTTCAAAGGTCGCCAATCTTGCGACTGGAGCGACCATTTGCTGTTTGTTCGCAAACCTCAGCGCGCGTTATATTTTGCGTCGACTTCGTCGATGGCCTTCACATTGCCGGCCGAGCGGCCGTTCGTATCGAAGGTCTGCGCTAGGAAAGCGTCGGCAATCGCCTTGGCAAGTTCGGTGCCGATGACGCGGGCGCCCATGGTGATGATCTGCGCATTGTTGGAGAGCGCGGCGCGCTCCGCCGAATAGGTGTCGTGGGTCAGCGCCGCGCGAATGCCCGGCACCTTGTTGGCCGAGATGCTGACGCCGATGCCGGTGCCGCAGACGAGGATGGCCTTGTCGTAGGTGCCGTCGATGACGCCCGAGGCGACACGGTCGGCAAGGTTTGCATAGAATGCGTCCGGGCCGGCGTCCGTGCGCGAAACTTCGCTCACGTCGTAACGGTCCTTCAGATGATCGGCGAGAACCTTTGCAAGGCCTTCGCCTGCGCTGTCTCCTGCGATGGCAAGTTTCATTTCGTGTCTCCTCTAAGTTTGGCGGCGCATTTGGCGAGAATGTCGAGGTAACCTTCGACATTCCAGGCCGAACGGCCGATGAAAAGCCCGTCGATATGCGGGCATGAGATGAGTTCTTCGCAATTGTCGGGATTGACCGATCCGCCGTAGAGGCACGGAATCCGGCGGCCAAGCACCTTCTCGGCGACGGCAATGATCTCGGCCTGGCGAGCATCGGCATAGGAGGGCTCGGCGGGAATGCCCTTCTCGCCGATGGCCCAAACAGGTTCGTAGGCGAGCAGTATTTGAGCTTGTTTCTGGGAGCCGGAGAGTTTGGAGAGCGCGCCGACAACCTGTTCGCTCAGGATTTCCGCAGCGCGGCCGCTTTCCCGGTCGCTCAACGTCTCGCCGATGCAGATGAGTGGGATCAGGCCATGGCGGACGGCCGCCTCGGTCTTCAGGCCGACGGTCTCATTGGTCTCGCCGAAATGTTCGCGGCGCTCGGAGTGGCCAAGCTCGACGATATCGAGATTGCAATCCCTCAGCATCAGAGGAGAGACTTCGCCTGTCCATGCACCCTGATCGGCCCAATGCATGTTTTGCGCGCCAACTTTGACCGAGGTGTCCGACAGGATCGACTTGACCTCGCGGACAGCGGTGAATGGCGGGATGATGAAGCGCTGGATCGCGGGGTCGCGCAGGGCATCCGCGTCCCGCAACGCCTCGGCGAAGCCGCGGGCTTCCGCCAGCGTCTTGTTCATTTTCCAGCTGGTGCCAATCCAGTAGCGCGGTGATGCTGTCATTTCAGATCCTAGGTCGAGGCAATGGTGAGAGTGATGCCGTCACGGCTCAATTGTTCGAGAATGGCGGCGTCGGGGGCACGATCGGTGATGACCGCGTCGAAATCTGAGAGATCAGCCATCACATGCAGGGCGGTGTGGCCGATGCGCTGGTGACTGACCAGCAGGCAGGTCTTGGCCGCAGAGGCAATCATCGCCCGTTTCGTTCGCACGATGTTGTCGTCCATATGATAGACGAGCCCGCCGGACACGGCCGGCGTCGAGACGAAGGCGATATCGGCGCGCAGGCGAAACAGCGCCTCTTCTGTCACCACGCCTAGGAAGGCATTGAACTTGGCGGAATAGATGCCACCGAGCGCGATGAGGGTAATGCCGCTTTCGTTCTTCAGCCGGTCGATGATCGCAGCATTGTTGGTGATCAGCGTCAGGGGCCGCTTCTGGAGCAGCATTTCTCCGAGGACGGCCGCCATCGAGCCGTCGTTGACCATGACCGTCATGCCGGGCTCGACAAGTTCGAGCGCGGCGCGCGCCATGGCGAGCTTTTCCTCATGCCCCTGGCGCTCGCGGAAACGGAAATCGCTTTCGAACTGCGTGCCGGCGTCGATCGTCGCCCCGCCGCGAACCTTGCGCAGGACGCCGGCCTGTTCGAGATCGTCCAGATCGCGGTGAATGGTCATCTTCGACACGACGAAACGATCGGCCAGGTCGTCGAGGTCGACGGTCTTGTGCTCCACCAGCAGGTTGATGATCGATTGTTGACGCTCTTCCCGTTTCACCTTGCGCTCCGGTCTTGGGCAGGATTGAACGTATCAAACATAACATTAATATCACATAATTCAACATAAAGATTGTTATGTTGAGATGAATTTATGTTTCTTGATTGTGGTGAGTTCAGCTCTTCAGCAGTGCCTGCGCCGTGTGCTCGTCAGTGATCAACCCATAAAGACAGTGGCTGTTGAGGACCGCGCGGATGGCGTCCACTTTCGGCAGGCCGCCGGACAGGGCGACGAGCTTTTCCTTCTTCGATCGAGGTAAAGAGGCGGAAAGAGTTCTGGCTGACAGCATCGTTTCCAGGATGCGTCCGTCGGCATCGAAGAAATGCCCGAGGATTTCGCCGATCCCACCCATGGCGGCGATCTCCTTGATCTCGCGCGGCTCCACCATGCCCGACAGGACGAGTTGGGCGTCGATATCGACGGTACCGAGACCGACAAGCTTGAGTTCGGCATTGTTGGCGAGGTCGAAGACTTCCTTCACGCCACGCTGCGCCAGTAGCACGTCGCGGTCCTCCCTTGTGTTGGCGAAGAACGGCACCGGCATCACATAGGCCTGCGTCCCTGTCTTTTCTGCGATGCGATGCATCACGTCATAAGGGTTGGCCGCATAATTCCGTGTCAGTCCGCCGAGCAGCGAGACGAAGCGCACCCCCTTGGCATTGACGCGCGACATGTGATGAACGGCGGAAGACAGCGTTCGACCGTGCCCCAAACCGATAATCTTGTGCTTGCCGCTTTCGACTTCCCGACGCAGGAAGCTGGCGCCGGCTTGTCCCAGGGCGCGAAACTCGAAACCCTCTTCGCCGAGATCGGGAGCGACCTCGCAATATTGCAGGCCGAATCTTGCTGCGAGCTTTGTTTCGAGCTCGACGCATTCGACGATATCGCCATCGATGGTGACCTTGACGACGCCGTCGGCAACGGCCCTTGCGATCAGACGATGTGCCTTCACCGAGGGTACGCCCAGGCGCTTGGCGACTTCGGACTGGGTAAGGCCGCCAGCATAGTGTAGCCAGGCTGCGCGCACCGCAAGCGACTCGTCGGCATCCGTCATCGATCGTCCCTTTTCCATTCGCTCATGCATCTACCGCAAGACAGCTTGATCGACGCTTGCGGCTAGATATGCAAGTCGTCAATGCCGGTGTCGATATGCGGTGCCCAGAAAGCGATGCTCTCGGCAATCTGCGAGATGACCTGACGGTCGTTGGGCTCACGCTCCTTGAAGGACAGTTCGAGGCAGATTTCATTGTCCTGTGCGCCGCCTTCGGCAAAGGCTGCGAGCAGGGGAGCAGGCTGGATGCGGCCCTTGGCGTTGAACTCCGCCGTGAACGGCCGGTGACCTCCCTTGTCCATCAGGCTCTGCTTGATGTGAATGATCGGGGAAATCTTCGGAACCGCGCGCGCCCAGGCATAGGGGTCGTAGTCATCGGGATTGGTCGAGGTGACGTCGCCATGATCGATATCCGCCATCATCCACATCGGCACGGCGAGATTGGCAGCCGTCAGGCGGGATTGCAGCTTCAGGCAGGCGTCGATGGTCTCGCCGAATTCGCGCCCGATGCTCATAGGCTCCCAGAAGACGTAGGAAAGACCCGCCGACTTGGCATGCTCGGCCACCTCAGCCCAGCAATCGATGGCGATCTTGATCAGTTCCTCGCGCCGGGCCGGATCGTCATAGTCCTTGTAGGTGAAGATCGCGAATTGCGTGCCGACCGAATGGCCGCCGAGATCGGCGGTGATGTCGGCGAAGGTCTTGAACCAGTCGACATAATAGCGCCGGACGTCGGCATCTGGATGGCCGAAATGGTTCAGGCGGCCGTAAGGCCCGGTCATGCCGGATGTCACGCGAACGCCGGTGCGCCGAAGGGCTGCCTGCATCGTCCGGGTGAGGCGACGGATGACGGGCGCCTGCCAGCTCGGATTGATGAACTCGTGCGTCAGCTGGAGATCGCGGATATTGAGGTCCCGCGCCACCATTTCGATCAGGTCGTCGGGATCGGCGAAGCGGTTCACCAGCGGATTGGTGTTGAGGGAAAGCGTCAACGGCATAGAGGTCTGCTCCTTGAAGGGCGGATGGTTCAGGCGGCGAGCGCCAGTTCGCTCTCGAACCAGGCCGAGAAATTCGCTTTTTCCTGCGCCGTCATATGCAGTCCTTCCTTGGTGCGCCGCATGAGAACGTCCTCCGCCGACTGCGCCCATTCGGAAGCTGCGAGATAGCGGGCCTCGGCCTCATAGAGATTGCCGCCGAAATGACGCCCGAGGTCGGCAAGCGATGTGGCGTCGCCAACGACCAATTTGGTTCGCGCACCGTAAAGGTGGCCGTAATGGTTCACGAGCTGGCGCGGCATCCACGGATAGGCGCTGCGCAGGTTGTCGGAAAAGGCGATGTAGTCGGCATTCGCAATATCGCCGCCCGGCAGCGCCGCCGCGCGCGTCCAGTCGCCGCCCATCTTCGGGAAGAACTTGGCGAGCTTCTGCAAGGCGTGTTCGGAAAGCTTGCGGAAGGTGGTGATCTTGCCGCCGAAGACGTTGAGGAGGGGCGCACCAGCGGTCTCGTCGAGATCGAAGACATAGTCGCGAGTGACCGCCGAGGGATTGCCCTGGCCGTCATCGAACAGCGGGCGAACGCCGGAGAAGCTTTCGATCACGTCGGAGCGGCGCAGCTTCTCCTTGAAGTAGCGGTTCACGGCGGAAATCAGATAGTCGATTTCCTGCTCGTCGGCCTTCACCTCTTCCGGCTTGCCGTCATAGGGAATGTCGGTCGTGCCGATCAGGGCCATATCGCCCTCATAGGGATTGATGAAGATGACACGCTTGTCGTGGTTCTGGACCAGATAGGCCTGCTGCCCGCTCCAGAATTTCGGAACGATGATGTGGCTGCCCTTGACGAGCCTGACATTGCGGCGGCTGTTGGAGCCGGCAACGCGGCCGATGATGTCGTTGACCCATGGGCCAGCGGCATTCACCAGCACCCGCGCCCGCACGGTGCGCAGCTCGCCGGACCGCTGATCGCGCATCTGGACGACCCAACAGCCCTCTTCGCGTCGTGCGCTGACGCAGGCCGTGCGTGTCAGGATCTGCGCACCCTTGCCGGCGGCATCAAGCGCATTGAGCAGGACAAGCCGCGCATCATCGACCCAGCAGTCGGAATATTCGAAGCCCTTGGTATATTGGTCGAGGATGGGTGCGCCTTCCGGATCGCGGCGAAGGTCGAGCGAGCGCGTGCCGGGCAGCCGCTTGCGGCCGCCGAGATGGTCGTAGAGGAAAAGGCCGAGACGAACGAGCCAGGCTGGGCGATCCGTCGGGCTATGCGGCAGAACGAAGCGCATTGGCCAGATGATGTGGCTTGCGGAATTCAGCAGCACTTCGCGCTCGATCAGCGCCTCGCGGACCAGGCGGAATTCGTAATATTCGAGATAGCGCAGGCCGCCATGCACGAGTTTCCCGGAGCGCGACGAGGTTCCCTCGGCCAGATCGCCCTTTTCGCACAGCATGACGGAAAGGCCCCGACCCGCGGCATCGCGCGCGATCCCGGCGCCATTGATGCCGCCGCCGATCACGAAGAGATCCAAGATTTCGGATTCAGTCATTTCATGCTCCTTGGGATGCTTCCTGCATCGTCACGTCATTTGCTTTAACGGGCGCACGCTCGCCGCTCAGGGCGCGACGAGCGTGTCCCAGGCAGGCGCGATCGCCTGCCGAACCTGTACGTAGGCTGAGAACAATCGGTCATAGCGGCGAGCCTGGTCGGCATCCGGTGCCTCGGCGTCGCCGAGCAGCGGCGTCACCCATTCGGCGATGCAGTCGTCCATATTCGAATAGGCGCCGATGGCGACCGCCGCCATCATGGCGACGCCGGCTGCTCCCGCTTCCTCGCGGCGTGAGACTCGGACAGGCGCGTTGACGGCGGCCGACAGGGAGCCGCGCAGCGCACGCGAGCGTGCTGCACCTCCGGTGATCCGCAATTCGGCGGGCATGCTGCCCATGGCGGCGTAACAGTCACGGGTCGCCATGCCGAGCCCCTCGACGACGGCCCGCAGCATGTCCGCAAAGCCGTGCCGCGTTGAAAGGCCGGTAAAGCCGGCGCGTGCATGGGCATTGACGAAGGGGCCGCGCTCTCCCGCCTCGGAAATATAGGGGTGATAGAGCAGCGCCCCCGGCTTGCTCTCGCCAAACCAGGCGTCGATCCGCGAGATGAGATCCGAAGGCGCGACTGGCTTACCCGCCTCCGACATCAGTTCGGCGGCGACCTGCAGGATCCAGTCGATATTGATCGTCGCGCCCATGTTCGTTTGGACCTGCGTGACGATGCCGGGGATGGGCAGGGCGATCACATAGCCCGTTCCCTCGGCATTGAGCTGGACATCGGATACCGGTTTTGCGCGCATGTGCACGCCCGTCGATCCGATGGTCGAGCAAGCCGCGTTTTCGCCACCGCTGCGAACGCCGGCGCCGAGCGCGGTCATCACCATATCGACATAGCCGAGGCAGACAGGCGTGCCGGCCAGTAATCCCGTTGCCATCGCCGCGTCGGGCGATAGCGGGTGGGTGATCTCCGTTCCCTCAATGATCTCGGGCAAAAGGGATCGCCGATGGTTGAGCCCGAGCGTGTCGATGACGACGGGATCATACTGGCGGGTGCGAAAATTGCCGAAGGTGAAGCTTGCTTCCGACGGATCGGTCGCCCGAACGCCGGTGAGGTTGAGATAGAGCCAGTCCTTGCAATGCAGCGCCGTCTCGGCCCGATCGAGGGCCTCCGGCGTGAAGCGATCCATATGGGCAAGCTGCGCGCCTTGCTGGCAGGTGCTGAGGCCAGTGCCCGTTGCCTCGAAGCGTGCACGGCTCTCGGGGTGGCCGCCGAGACGAGTCACGGTCGCAGCGGCGCGGGCGTCGAGCCAAAGCCAGGCATCGCCGACCGGTGCATTGCCGGAGCCGACGAGCCAGGTCCCATCCCCTTGACCCGTCACGGCGATAGCGGCGGTGCGGCCGGCAAGATTTGGCACCTTGTCGCTCAAGCCCCGCAAGGCACTGACGCAATCGGCCCAGGTGCGGCTGAGAGATTGCGTGGCGGAGCCGTCTTCGCCCATCGCATAGTGATTGCGCGCCGATGCCGACGCGATCTGGCGGCCGGGCAGCTCGAAAGCCACGGCTTTCAGGACCGAGGTTCCCGCGTCGATGCCGATGATGATCTTGTCGCTCTTAGACATCGTGGATCAGTCCTGCCGCGATGTGGCAAGCCCTCGCGTGCGATGCATCCGTCAAAAACATTCTGCTCCTCCCTCCCAGATCGACATCGGACAGACATTCGGTCGAGATCGGGCGGACGTTCACCATGGTGCGATTGTCAGACCCCATGCGTCGGGCTCCCGTCATCCACGCCATTCTACCCCCACCGCTCACGCTCTCAGAGCACTCTTCATTCCGGGCAGGCGAGCCGTCCCGATTCACGCGCTCAGATCATCTTTAAATTATAACATAGAGATATCATAGATGTGTAATATTTTTCTAGCAATGTAATTTTTTTCATATAAAATAAGCGGTGTCAACCTCGGGGAGGCAGGTAGATCGTTGCCGGCGCATGGCGTGCGGCCGCGATCGCAAGAATATCGCGATCAAGATGTAGCTGATTGCTCGGTCCGCAATCGATTTTTTAAAACCATGAACATTCAATGGCTTAATCGCGATTGATTTTACGCGATTTTCGATCCGCAAGACCGCTCTTCCCGAGGTTGGCGCCTTCAGTGGTTGCCAGCTGGAGTTTTGTGAAGTGCTCTCCTACTGAGCCGGCAGCCGCAAAATGAAATTCCGGAGCGATAGAGGCCTGTTGACAGGACTGTTAAATTATAACATAGATTGCGAAGTTAATAACGCGCTTATATCATTATCCGTGTGGATTGGGTGGTACGGCGACGGCAGGTGGCGGAGGAAACGAGCGCCTGCACTGAGGAGGCTCCTATGAACACTCTCTTCCCAGGCCATGGTTTGGTCTTGCGCCGGCAGCGCTTCGGGCAGCCCTTATGCGTTTCCATACGCGATGCTCGGCCGGGTCGCCGATAGATTTTCATCGAGATCGCACCCGCGCCGTCCTCCTTTCTTTCCAGCAAACGGGCAATCCGGCCAAAAGCGCCGAAGGTCTTTCGAATATGAATACACAGACGGAATACGCAGCTTTCAAATCCGGCGGCACAAGGCTCACGATACTGGCGAGCGTTGCGGCGGCCGTGATCGTCATCGGCGCGATTGCCGCCGATACAAAGGTGGTGAAGATCGGTTCCGCGCATGACGTGCGCGAGCAGTCCTTCTCGCCCGAAACCTTTGGTGCCCAGGAATTCCCGAAGATCCAGGCGGATGTCGAGAAGCGCGCGGTCGATGCCGCGACGCTGTCGGGCGCCATCATTGCCGATAAAAAGGCGGCGGGTGAGAAATACGGCGTGGCGACGAGCACCGGCGCGGTCGTGCCTGTCTCCCTCTCCGGCACTTTCGGCGCCCGCAAGGCCAACTATAACGAGATCAAGGTCGATGGACTGCCGGCCGACGTCACCGTCCGCGTCCAGACCGGTCCGGCGATCAACGGCACCGACCTGCGCGACGCCTCCGGCGCCATCCAGTTCGGCCAGTTCACCAATCAGATCGAGTATCAGGATGCCGGTTCGGCGATCAACAACGAGATGAAGAAGGCTGTCCTCTCGGGCTTCGATGCCGAGACGCTGACGGGCAAGACCGCGACCGTCGTCGGTGTCTTCAAGCTCATCAACCCGAAGAACTGGCTCGTCACTCCCGTCAAGGTCGATGTCAAATGATTGAGGCGGCGCAGAATCAGGGCGCAAACGGCGAGGTTGTTCTTGCCGCCCGCAACATCAGCAAATCCTACGGCAATGTTCATGCCCTGAAGGGCGTGAATTTCGACATCCATCGCGGCCAGGTCACCACTTTGTTCGGCGAGAATGGGGCGGGCAAGTCGACGCTGATGAAAATTCTATCCGGCGTCGTCCAGCCGACCGGTGGCGAGATTGTCCTCGATGGCAGCCCGATTGCGTTTTATTCGTCCACGCATGCGCGGGCTTGCGGGATTTCCATCATCCATCAGGAATTGAGCCTCGCGCCCAATCTCAGCGTCCGCGACAACATCTTCATGGGTCGCGAGATCATCAAGGGCGGCGTCGTCGATTTCGCCGAGGAGGAGCGCCAGACGCGCGCCCTCATGGAGGAACTGGAAGAGCACATCGACCCGCTGACCCTGGTGGAGGATCTGCGCCTCGGCCAGCAGCAGATCGTCGAGATCGCCCGTGCGCTTTCGGTCAATTCGCGCATCCTGATCATGGACGAGCCGACCTCGGCGCTGAGCGCCACCGAAGTGGAGGTTCTCTTCAAGGTCATCCGCGACCTGACGGGCCGCGGCGTGTCGATCGTCTATATTTCCCATCATCTCGAAGAAGCGTTGCAGATCACCAATCACGCCGTCGTGCTGCGCGACGGCGCCATGACCGCCTATGCCGAGCGCAAGGACATCGATCTCGAATGGATCGTGCGCAACATGGTCGGCGATAATTTCGATCTCGGAAGCCCACCCACCGGTCACATCATCGGCGATGTCGCGCTGACCATCGACAATCTGACTGTCCCCGGCCCCTCGGGCGCTGCCTATAACGCGGTCGACCATATGTCGCTGCAGGTCCGTGAGGGCGAAATCGTCTGCATCTATGGCCTGATGGGCGCTGGCCGCACCGAACTGCTCGAATGTGTCGCCGGACGCCTGCGATCGAGCGGCGGCCGGGTTCTGCTCGGCGGTCGCGACGTTGCGCGTCTCAGCATCGCTGGCCGCATTACCAATGGCCTCGTCCTGGTGCCGGAGGATCGTCAGCGCGATGGCCTCGTCCAGACCATGACGGTCGGCGCCAATCTGTCGCTCGCCAGCATCGGCGCCTTCACCAAAGGGCTCTTCACCTCCGGCGGACGCGAACGGGAACTGGTGGGTGAATCGATCCGCAAGGTCCACATCAAGACCGATGGCGGCGAGGCTGTGATCGGTTCGCTTTCGGGCGGTAACCAGCAAAAGGTCGTCATCGGCAAGATGCTTGCCACCAACCCTCAGGTCATCCTGCTCGACGAACCGAGCCGCGGCATCGATATCGGCGCCAAGGCGGAAGTGTTCAAGCTGCTCGCCGAACGCGCCAAGCAGGGCCTGGCGGTGATCTATTCGACGTCGGAAGTCGCCGAATGCCTCAGCATCGCCCATCGCATCATCGTCATGCACCGCGGCAAGATATCCGCCGAATTCGGTCCCGACGTCACCAAAGAAAAGATCATGGCCGCCTCTGGCGAAGCAGTGGTCGCGCACTAGCCGCATTCATGGAGCACTGATTATGTCAGTCACGAATATCACTGAGAAGAAAACCATTTCGAACGGCCAGCGGCGGAACTTCAGTCTCGTGCGGTTGATCCTGGAAGGTCGCGCCTTCTTCGCGCTGATCGTCATCATCGCGGTCTTCTCCTTCCTGTCGCCCTATTATTTCTCGCTCAGCAACTTCCTGACCATGGCCTCGCATGTCGCGATTTTCGGCATCCTGGCAATCGGCATGCTGCTGGTGATCCTCAATGGCGGCATCGATCTCTCGGTCGGCTCGACACTCGGCCTTGCCGGCTGCATCGCCGGCTTCCTGATGCAGGGCGTCACGCTCTCGAGCTTCGGCGTCATCCTCTATCCGCCGGTCTGGGCTGTTGTCGTCATCACCTGCGCCGTCGGCGCCATCGTCGGCGCGGTGAACGGCGTGCTCATCGCCTACCTGAAGGTTCCGGCCTTCGTCGCCTCGCTCGGCGTGCTCTATGTCGCGCGCGGCATCGCGCTGTTGATGACCAACGGCCTTACCTACAACAATCTCGGTGGCCGTCCAGAGCTTAGCAATACCGGTTTTGACTGGCTGGGCTTCAACCGCCTGGCCGGCATCCCGATCGGCGTCATCGTGCTTGCGGCCCTGGCGATCATCTGTGGCCTGGTGTTGAGCAAGACCGCCTTCGGCCGCTGGCTCTATGCTTCCGGCGGCAACGAGCGCGCGGCGGATCTTTCGGGCGTACCGGTCAAGCGCGTCAAGATCCTCGTCTACGTGTTTTCCGGCGTCTGCGCCGCAATCGCCGGTCTGGTCCTGTCCTCGCAGCTTACCTCGGCTGGCCCGACCGCCGGCACCACCTATGAATTGACGGCGATCGCAGCCGTCGTCATCGGTGGGGCGGCGCTCACCGGCGGACGCGGCACAGTGCGCGGCACCATGCTCGGCGCCTTCGTCATCGGCTTCCTTTCGGACGGTCTCGTGATCATCGGTGTGTCCGCCTATTGGCAGACCGTCTTCACCGGCGCCGTGATCGTTCTGGCGGTCCTTATGAACAGCATTCAATACGGACGTCGGGTCAAAGCGAGCTGACGGTCGAACTAAACTTGTCCACGACGGCGGATCTGGTTCGAACAGCCAGCCGATTGCGGAAAGCACGACCGGTTCGCCGGTAACATCAGAGCTCATCAAAAAGGGAGAGAGACTATGTTTAAGAAAGGCATGCGCTTAATTCTGGCGGCTGTTGCCGTTGCCCCGATCTTCGCAAGCTCCGCCTGGGCAGCCGGCCAGATGACGATCATCGTCAACGATCCGTCCAACCCCTATTGGCTGACGGAAGGCAATGTCGCCAAGGCAACAGCCGAAAAGCTCGGCTATACCGCCTCGGTCAGCGCCCATAAGGGCGACACCAACACCGAGAGCAACCTGATCGACACCGCGATCACCAACAAGTCGGTTGCCATCATCCTCGATCCGGCAAATGCCGATGGTTCGGTCGGTGCGGTGAAAAAGGCCGTGGCTGCCGGTATCCCGGTCTTCCTGGTCAATGCCGAGATCAACCAGGAAGGTCTCGCCAAGGCGCAGCTCGTCTCCAACAACGCCCAGGGTGCAGCAATCGGTGCGCAGCAATGGGTGGAAGCCGTTGGCGACAAGGGCAAGTATGCCGAACTGTTCGGCGCTCCCTCTGACAACAATGCTGCAACCCGTTCCAACGGTTATGAAACGGTGCTGACGCAGTATCCGGATCTGCAGAAGGTCGCAAAGGAAGTTGCCAACTGGGACCGTACCCAGGGCCACAACAAGATGCAGTCCATGCTGCAGGCCCATCCGGATATCATCGGCGTGATCTCCGGCAATGACGAAATGGCACTCGGTGCAATCGCAGCACTGAAGGAAGCCGGCAAGCTTGCCAACATCAAGGTCGGCGGCTTCGATGGTTCTCCGGATGCAGTCGCCGCCATCAAGGCTGGTGAACTTCAGTACACGGTTCTTCAGCCGGTTGCCGTCTTCTCGGAAGAGGCGGTCAAGCAGGCCGATAGCTTCATCAAGACCGGCAAGACCGGTGCCTCGAGTGAAAAGCAGCTCTTCGATTGCCTGCTGATCACGAAGGACAATGTCGACAAGTACACGGGCCCGTTCGTTCTGTCCCAATAACAAGGCGGGGGACGCCGAAAGCGGCGTCCCCCATCATTTGCCGTTTCGCAGATGTAGCAAAGGATTGTTCCATCTCCACTTTTTGCCTTCGCTCGGCATTCGCAGTACGAAGCTGATACCCCCAGAGTCAGCATCAGAGGCCACAGTGACACAGAAGACGAATATCGGAGCATTCCTGTCCGACGAACTGCCAAGCGACAGCCGGCATAGCCGCCAACTCGCCCGCCGGCAGATGATCGCCGAAGCCGTGATGGCGGAGGGCTCCATGCGCATCGAGGATCTCACCGATCGCTTCGGCATCAGCCTGATGACGGCGCACCGCGACGTCGACGAACTGGTGAGCCGAGGGCTTTTCCGAAAGACGCGCGGCATCGTTACGGCGGCGGCCACCAGCCTGATCGAATCGAGCGACGTCTATCGCGCGAACCGCCAGTCGGCGGAAAAGAAGATGATTGCCACAGCGGCGATGCAGTTCGTCGAGCCGGGGCAGGCGATCTTCCTCGACGATTCCACCACCGTGCTGCAAATGGCGGCGAATCTACCGGCCAAGGTTCCGCTGACCGCGATCACCAATTCGCTGACGCTGATGAACGCGCTGAAGGACATGCATGACGTCACGCTTCTGGCTCTCGGCGGCCAGTACTACAATTGGTGCAATGCCTTCATGGGGCGCATGACGATCAATGAGATCAACAGGCTCAGGGCGGATGTCGCCTTCATCTCCATGTCCGCCATCACCGATGACATCGTCTTTCATCAGTCCCCGGAAATCGTCGATATCAAGCGGGCGATGTTCGATAGCGCCGCCAAACGTATTCTTCTCACCGATCACACGAAATTCGAGCGGCGCGCTTTGCACAGCTTTGCGGCCTTGAGCGAGTTCGATGTGGTCATCGTCGATGAGAAGACGCCGGCCGATCATCTCGATCGGATGCGAAACAAGAATATCAATGTGGTCGTCGCCAGGAGCGACGGAGATCGGTCATGAGGGCAAAGCCTGAGCGGCCCTTCTATCAGTCGGAGTAATCAGAATGCCGAGTCTGCTCGGAATCGATAGCGGTCTCACCGTCACCAAGGCCGTCATTTTCGATGTCGACGGCACACAGCTTGCCGTGGCGCGGCGGCGGGTGACGCAATTCATGCCCAAGGCCCGCCATATCGAGCGGGACATGGATGAACTCTGGATCGCCACCGCCGATGCGATCGCGGAGGCGATCAGCCTCAGCGGGCGTCCGGCGAGCGACATCCAGGCGATCGCGGCAACGGCCCATGGCGATGGCATCTATCTGCTCGACCGGTCGAGCAAGCCGCTCGGCCGCGCCATCCTGTCGCTGGACAGCCGGGCAGGCGCTATTGTCGACCGCTGGCTGGAAAGCCCGGTCGCGGATGAGGCCCTCAACCTCACCGGTCAGCTTCCGCATGTCTCCGCGCCTTCGGCGCTTCTCGCCTGGATCAAGGAGAAGGAGCCCGCCCGTTTCGCGGATATAGGCCATATCCTGAGCTGCAAGGATTGGCTGCGCTTCTGCCTGACCGGCGTGATCGGCACCGACCGGACGGAGGCGAGCACGTCCTTCACCAACGTCAAGGACCAGGGTTATTCTGAGGATGCACTGAAGCTCTTCGGGCTCGATAAACTCAAAGGCGCCCTTCCGCTTGCATCGCGTTCCGACGAAGTCATCGGCCGTGTCACCAGCGCTGTCGCAATCCGAACCGGCCTTGCCGAGGGAACGCCGGTGGTTGCCGGGCTCCACGATGTCACGGCATCGGCTCTGGGTGCCGGGGGCTATGCGTCCGGCGTGGTCGCGGTGATTGCCGGGACCTATTCGATCAATGAAACGCTGTCTTCGGAGCCGCGCGTCGACAAGCGGTGGTTCTGCCGCAATGCGATCGCGCCCGGCCAATGGAACAACATGTCGATCTCACCGGCATCGACGGCGAATTATGACTGGTTTCTCGATAAACTCTGCGCTGGCGAACGTGCGGGTACCGAGTCGGCGGGACAGTCCATTCATGCGCTGCTCGCACCCGAGATCGAAGCGGCCTTCAACCGGCCCTCGACGGCGCTCTTCCACCCCTATCTCTTTGGCTCTCCCTATGGCGCCTCGGCGAGTGCTGGCTTCTTCGGCCTCGGCGGCTGGCATGATCGCGGCGATATGCTGCGCGCCGTGCTGGAGGGCATTGCCTTCAATCACAAGATCCATGTCGACGCGTTGAGCGACGGCTTTTCCTTCAGCGAGGCGAGGCTTGCCGGCGGGATTTCTCGCAATCCGGTTGTTGTCCAGATGTTTGCCGACGTGCTCGGGATGCCGGTGACGGTAACCGAAACGGACGAGGCGGCGGCCTGGGGTGCGGCGCTGTGTGCCGGCGCCGGCATCGGTCTTTACGCCGATCCGCAGAGCGATCCCCGTGATGTCGGCGCGATTGCGAAGACCTGCCATCCCGATGCGAGCCGCAGTGCCGATTATCGGCGCCGATATGACGTCTTCCGGGAAATTGCCGATGCGATGACGCCGCTTTGGCCCAGGATCGGCAGCCTCGTGCCGGCGGAAGCCCAAGACTAGACATGCAGCAGGACAATCATGCCATGACCGATACCGCCGCCGACCTGGAACAGCGCCTTTCGACACTGAAGGACGGGGACATCGATGTCGTTATCCTCGGTGCGGGCATCAATGGCGCCGGACTGTTTCGCGATCTCTCCGTCCAGGGCGTCAATTGTCTCATCGTCGACAAGTCCGATTTCGGCTCGGGCACCAGCGCCGCGCCGTCGCGGCTCATTCACGGCGGCCTGAAATATCTGGAGACGGGCGAGTTCGGGCTGGTGGCGCAGTCGACGCTGGAGCGCAATCTGCTTCTCAAGAACGCGCCGCATTGCGTCGAGGCGCTGCCGACATTCGTGCCGATCTTCTCCTGGACGCGCGGCATCTGGGCGGCGCTCCGGACGCTGACGGGGTCGACCACCGCGCCGAGAAGCCGCGGCGCCGTTCTCATCAAGATCGGGCTCGCGCTTTACGATTTCTTCGGCTCCCGCAGCCGCGTCATGCCGCGCCACAGGTTCATCTTCAAGAAACGGGCATTGAAGGAAATGCCGCATGTCACGCCGAAAATCGTCGCCGGCGGCATCTATTATGACGCCAAGATCAGCCGTCCCGAGCGGCTCGTCTACGAGCTGATCAAGGATGGGTTGGAGGCCAACGGCAATGCGATTGCAGCGAACTCCACGACGCTGATCTCGTCATCGGACGGAACGCTGACCTTCCGGCGCTCCGACGACGGCACTTTTTCCGTGACGCCGAAGCTCGTTGTCAATGCCGGCGGCCCGTGGATCGACCATATCAACGAAGCGCTCGGGGCGCCGTCGCACCTGATCGGCGGCACGAAGGGGTCGCATATTCTGCTTGATCATCCCGAGCTCGTGCGCAGCCTGAACGGCCATATGATCTATTTCGAAGCGGATGACGGGCGCATTTGCCTGGTCTACGGCTATCTCGGCCTGGCGCTGGTCGGCTCGACGGACATTCCGAGCGCCGACCCCGACAATGTTCGCTGTGAAGAGCCGGAACTTGAATATTTCCTGGAAAGCCTGAGATCGCTTCTGCCGGGGCTTCGCTTCGGGCCGGAGCAGGTGGTCTATACCTATAGCGGCATCCGCCCGCTGCCGGCCTCCGACGCCTCTTCGCCGGGGCTGATCAGCCGTGATCATTCCGCGCCGGTGATGGAGCCGCAGCCAGGCCGTCCGTTTGCGATCATTTCGCTGGTGGGCGGCAAGTGGACCACCTTCCGAGGCTTCGCCGAGGAGGTCGCTGACACCGTTCTGGCGCGCTTTAAGCGCGTCAGGAGCCAGTCGACGCAGCAATTGGCGATCGGCGGCGGACGCAATTTCCCTGCTGATCCCGCTGCAAGAGCGGAGTGGGTGCGCGCGGTCGCCGGAAAGACCGGCGTGGACCCGAAACGGGTCGAAGAGCTTCTGGCGCGCTACGGCACCACGGCTTCGGCGATCCTGGGCTGTGTATCAACCTATAGCGACACGGAACGCCTGTCTGGCGCGTCCCACTATAGCCATCTGGAAATCGACTGGATCACGCGGCAGGAAATGGTCGTGCATCTCTCGGACATCGTCTTCCGCCGCACGACGCTTGCGATCGAAGGGGCGTTGACGATGGAAGGCCTGCGCCAGATCGCCATGATCGCCGGTGCGGCCCTCGGATGGAACGGGCAAAAGCTGCGGACGGAGATCGACGATGTGGTTACATCGCTGGCGAAGTTCCACGGCCTGCGCTTGTCCGACACGACCGGGCGCCAGCCGGCGGAAGCGCGGATCTGAGCGGATCCGGCTTCTGGCTGCGGCCGTTCTTTATGAGAAAACTGGGTCCAGCGAGCCGGCCTTGTAGCGCTTCGCCATGTCCGAGACCGGGAGCGGCTTGATTCGGGTCGCGTGACCGGCCGTTCCGAACTGCTCGAACCGCTCCTTGCAGAGCTTCGTCAAGGCGGCCATGGCCGGCTTCATATATTTGCGCGGATCGAATTCGCTCGGGTCTTCCTGCAGCACACGGCGAATCTGGCCGGTCATCGCCATGCGGCCATCCGTGTCGATGTTGATCTTGCGCACGCCGTTCTTGATGCCGCGCTGGATTTCCTCGACCGGCACGCCCCAGGTCGGCTTCATCTGGCCGCCATACTTGTTGATGATCTCCTGGAGATCCTCAGGGACCGACGAGGAGCCGTGCATCACCAGATGGGTGTTCGGAAGCTTGCGGTGGATCGCCTCGATGACCTCCATCGCCAGCACCGATCCATCCGGCCTGCGGGTAAACTTGTAGGCGCCGTGCGAGGTGCCCATGGCGATCGCCAGCGCATCGACCTTGGTCTCGCGCACGAATTTGACCGCTTCGTCGGGGTTGGTCAGGAGCTGATCGTGCGAAAGCTTGCCCTCGGCGCCGTGGCCGTCCTCGGCTTCGCCCATGCCTGTCTCCAGCGAGCCCAGCACGCCGAGTTCGCCTTCGACGGAAATGCCGCCGAGATGCGCCATCTCGGTGACCGTCTTGGTGACACCGACATTGTAGTCCCAGTCGGCCGGCGTCTTCGCATCCGCCTTGAGCGAGCCATCCATCATCACCGACGTGAAGCCGGCCTGAATGGCCGTCATACAGCTCGAAGCGTCGTTGCCATGGTCGAGATGCACGCAGACCGGAATGTGGGGATAGATCTCGACGACCGCATCCATCATATGCTTCAGCATGATGTCGTTGGCATAGGCTCTGGCGCCGCGCGACGCCTGAATGATGACAGGCGCATCGGCGGCATCGGCCGCTTCCATGATCGCCAGCGCCTGTTCCATGTTGTTGATGTTGAAAGCGGGCACGCCATAGCCATTTTCCGCAGCGTGATCGAGCAACTGTCTCAGCGTAATGCGTGCCATTCAACTCCCCTTTGGTCACAGTAAGTAGCGATGTTCATTCCAAACATCGCCTGAAATATCGGCGTTTTCGACGGCATGAGAACGGTGATTTCGCAAACTGACGACACCCTATAGGCGCTTGCTTAGAGGTCTTCAGACAATTCCCCACATACGAAATCCCACTCAGGCGCACATCAACATATCCAGATAGATAACAATGTAAAATGACAAAATCACATTATTTGTGACATTTTGTTTCGATGCGCCAGCTGGTGCTCCATTGAAACTTTGTTTGCCCCCATCAGACGAGGCGTTGTGTAACTATCCTGATGCTTCGACTGGCCGGCCACGCCTTGCACTTACCTCCAGTCTGACGCGGAGAGGCAAGTCGAACGCCGTGGATGGTGGAGAGAGCATGGATCTGCAAAAGATCAAAACGCTGATCGAATTTGTCGGTCGATCGCACATTTCCGAACTGGTGGTAAGCCAGGACGGCACGACCGTGCGGATCTCGAACGGCATTTCCAGGCAGGCGACTGCGACGGAAGATTTGACCGTTGCGCGGCAGCAACCCGCGCGCTCACCCGTCGTCAAGGATGCCGTAGCGGGTGAAGGCGATAAAGGTGGCCTGATGGTGGTTGCGCCTGTGTTCGGGCTGCTGCATCGCTCGCCAAGTCCCGGTGCGCCGCCCTTCGTCAAGGTGGGCGATGTCGTCGAAGCGGGCCAGAGCCTCTGCATCATCGAGGCGATGAAAGTCTTCAATACGGTGTCGGCGCACAAAACGGGGCCGATTCTGCGTATCCTGGCCGATGACGGTCAGGAAGTGGACGCCGGGCAGCCGCTGATGGAGATCGGCTGATGTCGTCGGGCGAAAGTAAACGTCGGTTCGACACGGTGCTGATCGCCAATCGCGGCGAGATCGCGCTGCGCATTCAGCGGGCATGCCGTGAGCTGGGCCTCCGTTCGGTGATGATCTGCTCGGAAGCGGATCGGGATGCGCCTTATGGGGCGACAGCCGATGAATTCGTCTGCATCGGGCCTTCGGCGCCGGGTCAAACCTATCTCAATCAGACAGCCATCCTGCTTGCCGCGCGAACCACGGGTGCAGAGGCCATCCATCCGGGATACGGGTTCCTGTCGGAGAATGCGGGCTTTGCCCAAGCCGTGGAGAATGCCGGCCTGGTGTTCATCGGGCCGCCCGCTTCGGCGATCCGCATGATGGGTGACAAGATTGCCGCTAAGCGGGCGATGATCGAGGC
This sequence comes from Rhizobium rhizogenes NBRC 13257, assembly GCF_000696095.1. Classification (GTDB taxonomy): domain Bacteria; phylum Pseudomonadota; class Alphaproteobacteria; order Rhizobiales; family Rhizobiaceae; genus Rhizobium; species Rhizobium rhizogenes. The sequence goes on from NZ_BAYX01000003.1 coordinate 317,949, forward strand.
CGGCGTGCCCTGCGTGCCTGGCCCGGATACGGCACTTCCCGAAGATATCGGTACGATCCAGAATATCGCCCGCGACATCGGCTATCCGGTGATCGTGAAGGCGGCGGGCGGCGGCGGAGGACGCGGCATGCGCGTCGTCCATGACGCGTCGGCGCTGGAAGACGCCGTGTCGGTGACGCGGGAAGAAGCCAGAAGAGCCTTCGGCACGCCGGAGCTCTATCTCGAGAAGTTCCTCGAACATCCCAGGCATGTCGAGATCCAGGTTCTTTGCGACAACCATGGCAATGCCGTGTGGCTCGGTCACCGCGATTGCTCGACGCAGCGACGCCATCAAAAGGTGGTGGAGGAAGCGCCGGCGCCCGGCATACCGGCTGAGATCGCGGCGGCTGTCGGCGAGCGTTGCGTCGAGGCTTGCCGCCGGATCGGCTACCGGGGCGTCGGAACATTCGAGTTTCTCTATGAGAACGGCGCATTCTATTTCATCGAAATGAATACGCGTCTTCAGGTCGAACATCCGGTCACGGAAATGACCTCGGGCATCGATATCGTCTGCGAGCAGCTTCGCGTCGCTCAAGGGCTGCCGCTTAAGATTTCCCAGGCTGATGTTCAGACATCGGGCCACTCCTTCGAATGCCGCATCAATGCGGAGGATCCGTTCACCTTTGCCGCGTCTCCGGGCAGGATCACCAATGCACGGTTTCCGGCAGGTCCCGGTGTCCGTGTCGATAGCCATGTGGCCACCGGCTACAAGGTGTCGCCCCATTACGACTCCCTGATCGCGAAGCTGATCGTGCATGCGCCGACGCGCGACCAGGCGATCCGCCGCATGCAGATCGCGCTGGCGGATACGAGGATCGAGGGGATCGCGACCAATCTCGCGCTCCATCGGGAAATTTTCGAGGACCCGGCTTTCAGAGCCGGCGGAACGGATATCCATCATGTTGAGCATTGGCTGAGCGAGCGGAAGCAATGATGAAGCGAGCAAGGCGGACAGCCAAGGCGATGACCGAAGACTTTACCGATCCAGCAGTCATGCAGGAAATCGCCGCCTGGCTGGAAAGTGCCGGCGCAAGTGCGATCGAGATCGAGACGGAGGACGGTCGTCACGTTCGGATCGTTATGGACCAAGCGGCCTCTTTGCGCGCCGACGACGGCCCGCGCGACACGGTTGCGACGTCGCCGGCGAGTGTCAGCGCCGCCAAAGCGCCGTTCGCTGGACATTTTCTCGACGCTCACCCGGCTCGTGGCACGCCTGCAGCGGCGCAAGATACCGCTGTTGCCGCCGGGGATATCGTCGGCTTCGTAAAGGTGGGACCACTCCTGCTGCCGGTTCGCACGCCCGAGGACGGCACATTAAACGAATGCCCGGTCAAGGCCGGCGATCTCGTCGGCTATGGCGACACCATTTTTTCGATCGAGCCAGCACAATGACCGACATGCAAGCAACAGCTCTCTCAACACCGGGGCTCTTCTCTCCTGCCCTTACCGCTGCTCCTAAAATCTCCGTCATCGGCACCAGCGCCTATCTGGTGGAAGCACCGGGGGATTTCGATCTTGCGACGCAGCGGCGGATCTGGGCTTTGGCAAAGGCGGTGGAGACATGGTCCGAGGTTCGCGAAGTCGTCCCCGGTGTCACCAACCTTCTGGTGATCCTCAGGCGGACGCCGGAGGAGCCGGACCAGGTGGAGGCCCGACTGAGGCAGGAATGGGATCGTGTCCGCGGTATCGATCTTGCCGGCAAGACGATTGATATCCCGGTCACATATGGCGGTGAGCATGCGACGGATCTCGCGGCCGTTTGTGATTTCTCCGGCCTCAGCGACCGTGAGGTCGTCCGGCTGCATTCGGAAGGCAGCTACACCGTTTTCGCACTCGGAAGCGCTCCGGGCTTTGGCTATCTGCACGGCCTTGATCCGCGCATCTACATGCCGCGCAAGACGGTCCCGTCGTTGAGAATGCTCAAGGGCACGGTAACGATCGGCGGCATGCAGACAGGTGTTTCGGTGCTGACGGGGCCGAACGGTTGGAATTCCATCGGTTTCGCGGAGCTTTCCGTATTCGATCCCGCGGGGACGCCGCCGGCGCTGCTGGCCCCCGGCGACAGGGTTCGCTTCCTGCCCGAAAGGATCGAGCTGTGATCGAAATTCTTCAGACCGGACCCTTGAACACCGTGCAGGACCTCGGCCGCTTTGGCTACCGGAACATCGGCGTCACGTCGAGTGGTGCGATGGACAGGCTGGCACTCACCGTCGGCAATCTGCTGCTTGGCAATGAGGAAGGGGCGGCGGCCCTTGAGATCCAGACCTTCCCATTTTGTCTTCGGTTCGAGAAAGACACGGTTGTTGCCGTCACCGGCGCGGATTGCGACGCGCGCCTCGATGGGCGCCCGCTGCCGCCCTGGTGGGCCATGCCGGTATCGGCGGGACAGGTGCTGGAGCTCGGTACGCCCCTCCAGTCTGCTCGCGCCTACCTTTGCCTTGCTGGCGGACTGGACGTCGAGCCGGTGATGGGCTCGCGCAGCACCTCGTTGCGCGGCGGATTTGGTGGGTTGGAGGGCCGCTTTCTGGCGGCGAATGATCGCTTGAGTGTCGCCGATACGGAGATCGGTGCGGTGCCGGATGGTGGGTTTGGTGCTGTGCCGCCCGAAACGGCGCTTGCGGCGCATTTTCCGGCTCCGGAAGACGGCGTGCTTCCCGTCCGGGCCATTCCGGCCGGAGAATATGCCCTTTTCGGCGACGAGGCGGAACGCTTCTGGACGCAGATATGGAAGATTTCGTCCCAGAGCGACCGCACCGGCTACCGGCTTTCGGGCGACCCGATCATGCTTGCCTCGCCCGTGGAGATGCGCTCGCACGGCGTTGTTCCGGGCGTCGTGCAGATGCCGCCGGCGGGAGAGCCGATCATCCAGATGAGTGACGCCAATACGGCCGGTGGCTATCCCAAGATCGCCGGCGTGGCGGAGGTCGATCTCTGGCGGCTGGGTCAGGCGCGCATTGGCAGCCGCATCCGGTTCATTCGCTCCGATGTCGCCGAGGCGCGCGCTGCCGAACAGGCGGTAAAATCCTATCTCGACGACATCAGACGTACGGTACCGATGCTCTCCCAGGCGCTTGCGGTGATGTCGCGCCGATAGCGTTCAAATAGAGCAAGGCAAGACAGGAGAGGAAACGATGAAGATCGATCTCAACTCGGACATGGGCGAGGGTTTCGGACCCTACCGGCTCTGTGACGACGAGGCGCTGATGGACGTGGTCTCGTCGGCGAATATCGCATGCGGTTTCCACGCAGGCGACCCGGAGACCATGGCCCGCATGGTGCGGCTGGCGAAGGCTCGCGGCGTCGGTGTCGGCGCGCATCCGGGCTTTCCCGACCGCCTCGGTTTCGGGCGCAGGGAAATGCCGGTCGAAGCGGACGAGATGCGCCAGCAGGTCCTCTACCAGCTGGGTGCGCTGACGGCGATCGCCAGGGGTGAGGGGGTTCCGGTTGCCCATATCGGCTTCCACGCTGCCATGGGCAATATGATCAACCGCGATGCAGCACTTGCCGACCTGATCATGCAAGCGATCAGCTCTGTCGATCCCGATCTCATCGTCTTCTCCATGCCCGACACGGAGATAGAGCGGGCGGCGAAACGCGCGGGATTGAGGACGCTGACGCTCTTCCTCGCGGATCGGGCCTATGATGCTGCCGGCCAGCTCGTATCGCGCAAGCTGCCGAATTCCGTCATCAAGGAAGAAGCCAAGGTCCGCGCCCGTGTGCGGCAATTCCTGGAGAGCGGAACGGTCACGACCATCGACAACCGGACGATCGAGGTGCGGGCGCGCTCGATCCTGGTCCATAGCGACACGCCGGGCTCGCTCGACCTGGCAAGGATCGTCCGCAGCGAGATCGAGGCGACCGGAGCGACGATCGCGCCTGCCCGCGACGTTCTTGCCTGAACAGCCCGGCCGCAACCCAACATTTCAACGATCACCGAAAGCAGCAAAACAATGCCGACCCTAGCCGATCGCCTCAAGACTGTTTCCATATCCGCCTCCGCCGCCATGACACAGCGCGCCCGAGACCTTGCGTCGAAGGGCATCAATGTCGTTTCCCTGTCGTCCGGCGAGCCGGATTTCCCAACGCCATCCCATGCGATCGAGGCGGCCCATGCCGCGGCTCTCGCCGGCGATACCAAATACCCGCCGCTCGACGGCACGCTTGCCCTGAGAACGGCCATTGCGCGCAAGTTCAAGCGGGAAAACGGACTGGACTATGAGCCCAGCCAGATCGTCGTCGCCGGCGGTGGCAAGCAGGTGATCTTCAACGCCATTCTCGCCACCTGCAATCCGGGAGACGAGGTGGTGATCCCCGCGCCGGGCTGGATCAGCTATGCCGACATCGTCCGCTTCGCGGGTGGCGTGCCTGTCCCCGTTGCATGCAAGCAGGAGAACGGTTTCAAGCTGCGTGCCGAGGATCTGGAGGCGGTGATCACGCCACAGACGAAATGGCTGTTCCTGAATTTTCCGAACAATCCGACGGGTGCTGCCTGCTCGCGGGCCGAAATGGCTGAGATCGCCGCGGTCATGCTGCGCCATCCGGACGTGTGGATCATGACCGACGACATCTATGAGCATCTGATCTACGACGATTTCGAATTCTGCACGATCGCCGAAGTCGAGCCACGCCTTTACGACAGGGTGCTGACCGTCAACGGCGTGTCCAAGGCTTATGCCATGACGGGATGGCGGCTGGGCTTCTGCGGCGGACCAAAGGATCTGATCTCCGCCATCAGCAACGTCAACGGCCAGAACAGTGGCGGAACCTCTACGATCACCCAGGCTGCCGCAGTGGCGGTGCTGGACGGCCCGCAGGACCTTCTGAAGGAGAGAGCGGCGATCTATAAGCAGCGCCGAGACTTCGTGCTCGACAGGCTCGCCGGTATCGACGGGCTGACATGCCACAAGCCGGAAGGGGCGTTCTATATTTTCCCCAGCGTTGCCGGTCTTATCGGCAAGACCAGCAAATCCGGCCGCAAAATAGAAAACGATGCTGACTTCGTCATGGGACTTGTCGAAGAGCAACATGTGGCGACCGTGCAGGGCGGGGCCTACGGCATGAGCCCGTTCTTCCGCATCTCCTACGCCACCAGCATGGAGAAGCTCGCCGAGGGCTGCGCGCGTATCGCGCAGTTCTGCCATGACCTGAAATAGTATGATGAGGCAGACAGGGCGGCGACGGGCATTTACTGCTTCAGCCGCTCGGTCAGCTCCCGGAGAATGTCCTGCACGGCGGCGGCGGGATCGGAGAGCGATGCGTGTTCGGACACGCAGAGCGACAGCGTCTCCTCGATCTTCGGCGAGATGCTCCGGGAAACGATCGGCCCCGTTCCCTCGGACACGATGCGGTCGGCGACTGCCTTGGGCATGATGGTCGCGCCGAGACCGGTGCCGACGGCACGCGCCAGCGTCCGGATGACCTCGACCTCGCCGATCACCGTCAGATTGGTGCGGCTTCGCGAGAAGGCGGTCTCCACCGCCCGGCGCACGAAATTGTAGGGCGGCGGCAACAGAAACGGCAGGGATTCGAGCGCTGAAATCGCAATCGGGGTGTCGCTGGCTTCGATGCCGAATTTCTCGTGCGCGACAAGGTAGAAATCCTCCCGGAGAAGGGGGGAGAACCGCAGGCCTTTCATCGGGCCGGCGCCGTGGATCAGCGCGATTTCAAGCCGGTTGTTCATCAGCATCTGGCTGTATGTCTGCCCGACGCTCTCGGTGAGGTGAAGCATGATGCCCGGATGGCGACGCCTTGTTTCCGCCAAAAGCTCGAAGGAGAGCGTTGCGGCACCGCTGAACGGCGTGAGGCCGACGGAGACCCGGCCCGCGAGGTGCTTGCCCGCCGCGACCACATCGGCGTGAGCCTGTTCCATCTGACGCAGGATGATCTGGGCGTGCCGATAAAGCTCGGCGCCGGCATCCGTCATGACGACGCCTTGCTGGCTTCGTATGAGGAGCTTCGTTCCGAAGTGTTCCTCGAGTGCGGCGAGCTGCTGGCTGAGTGCTGGCTGCGCGATGTGGAGTATATCGGCAGCTCTTGTGATGCTGCCGGTATCAACGATCACAACGAACGATTTGAAACGCCTGATATCCATTCGAGATTGATGCTCACCATTGCAGCCGACCGGCATGTTACAGCCTGACTGTTAGTTTACAACAGCTCCCCTCCCAAGCACTTTTTACGCGGAAAACGCTGTGGCGGAAGCGCCGCTCACTGGCCTTCGGCTATGAAAACATGTGGATTCATCCAATGGAATCAATGTCCCGATGCAGCTCAATACCCCTCATAAGATAGGCTTATCCCTCCAAAGATAATCGGAATTATCGCGCGACGGAAAGGTCGGCTAAGGTTCCGCAAACAAAAGGGAACAGTGATGCCATTCTCCGATTATAAGACCGCACTGGTCACGGGTGCCTCCTCCGGAATTGGGGCGGCTATCGTCGAGCGCCTTTGTGCCGAGGGGCTTGAGGTGCATGCGGTTGCGCGCAATGGCGATCTTTTGCAGAAGCTGGCGGAGCGCACCGGCTGCGTCGCCCATGTGATCGACGTCACTGACCGGGCGGCGCTTGCGGATCTGACAAAACGCGTTCCGTTCGACATACTCGTCAACAATGCCGGCGTCGATCGTCCCAAGAAATTCCTGGAAGCTGAAGACGGCGACATTGATCTCCTTGTCGACGTCAACCTGCGCGCGGTCCTTCATCTCTGCCGCATGGTGGTGCCGGGGATGGTGGCGCGCGACCGCGGTCATGTCATCAATATCTCGTCGATCGCCGGCGCCTATAATTTCGGCGGCAATTCCTCCTATCATGCGACGAAGGCGGGCGTCAGCATGCTGTCGAACCAGCTGCGTCTCGATGCCTTCGGCAAGCGGGTGCGCGTGACGGAAATCTGCCCCGGCCGCGTCGCCACCGATATCTTCGCGCATGTGCATGGTGACAGCCCCGAGATACGCGAACGCTTCATCGATGGTTTCGAACTCCCCCAGGCGAAAGATATCGCCGATGCTATCGCCTTTGCGATCGCAGCACCAGTCGCCGTGAACATCGGCCATATGGAAATCACGCCGACCCTTCAGGTGATGGGTGGCTTGCAGACGGCAAAGCCCCAGTCTCCGAAGCCCCTGTCTTCCAAGCAAGGGGAATGAGGCGGTGGGCAAGCTCGATCTCTCCGCGATCCTGAGCAATCCAGAATATGTCTCGATGCTGCTGCACGGCGTCGAGATGACCTTTGTTGTCGCCATCGGTTCCTGGCTTCTGGCGATGACCCTTGCCATGCTCCTTCTCGGCCTGCGATACGCTCCTGGCCCGATCGGCAATGCCGTCGTCACCGCCTATGTTTCCTATCACCGGAACGTCCCGACGCTGGTGCAGCTGATGCTCTGGTATTTCGGCATTTTCGCCTTGATGCCGCAGCCGGTCACCGATTGGCTGAACGATCACAATGCCGAGGCGACCTTCGCGATCATTGGGCTAGGCCTGTGTCAGGCCGCCTATTTCAGCGAGGATCTTCGCTCCGGCCTGCGCTCGGTGAACCCCGGTCAAATGGAAGCGGCGCGTGCGCTCGGGCATGGATATATTTCCGCCATGCGCTTCGTGATGATCCCGCAGGGGATCAGAAATGCGCTGCCCGCGCTGATCAATCATAGCGTTTCTCTGTTCCAGAACAGCAGTCTGGCGGTCGCGATCGGCGTTGCGGAACTGACCTATGCCGTCAAGGAAGTGGAGAACCTCAGCTTCCTGACTTTTGAGACCTATCTGCTGGCGACGGTACTCTACCTTGCCTTCTCGCTGATGATCATGACTGCCGGGGGATACGTCACCCGGAGAACCGATCCGGTCAGGAGTGGACGGGCATGATTGGCGACATCATCCAGATCATCCACGACTACTGGCTGCTGCTGCTCGTCGGACAATATCCGAACGGCCCGATCGGCGGGCTTGCCGCGACGCTGATCCTCTCGATCCTGGCAATCGCCTTTGCTTTTCCCTTCAGCATTCTCCTGGCCCTTGCCCGGCTTTCGAAGTCGCCGCTTCTGAATTGGCCGGTCACGGCGCTGGTTTATTTCACGCGCGGCGTGCCGCTGCTGATGCTCATCCTCTGGGGCTATTTCCTCGTTCCCCTCATGACGGGCGCCGACGTTCCGAGCTTCGTCACCATGCTTGTGACGCTGGTCGTCTATCAGGGCGTCTTCCTGAGCGAAGTCGTGCGCGGCGGTATTCTTGCCCTCGGGCACGGCCAGCTGGAGGCGGCACGCGCGCTTGGACACAGCTATTTCGGCGCCATGCGCTACGTCGTCCTGCCGCAGGCGCTGTACAACGTCATCCCGAGCATCCTTTCGGTTCTGGTGTCGACGATAAAGGACACGACGCTCGGATACGTGATCAACGTGCCGGACCTCACCTTCGCGGCCAACCAGATCAACAACCAGCTCCTGACCCAGCCATTCCAGGTCTTCTTCATCCTGGCGGCCGTCTACTACGTGATCTGCTGGTCGTTGACCCAGGTGGCATCGGTTCTGGAGCGTCGGATCACCCGCAAGCGCGCCGGCACGGCTGCACAGAAGCCCGAGAACGTCCTGCAACTTAAAGCTCTTACGGATCAGTCGCTATGACCCTCGCCCAGTCCTCCCAGAATCCGCCCATGATCCGGCTGTCCGCGGTGCGCAAGTCCTATGGCCATTTCGAAGTCCTCAAGGGGATTGATGCCGAGGTGGCGCGCGGCGAGGTCGTCGTCGTCTGTGGCCCGTCCGGTTCGGGAAAATCCACCTTGATCCGGACGGTGAACCGTCTCGAGGAAATCGCCAGCGGATCGATCACCTGCGACGGCAATGACATGCACGGCTCGGTGCCCGCCAGCGAGATGAACCGCCGACGCAGCCGCATCGGTTTCGTGTTCCAGAATTTCAACCTGTTTCCGCATCTGTCGGTTCTCGACAACATCGCGATGTCGCCGATCCGGGTGAAGGGTGTTGCGCGTGATGTCGCCCGCAACAAGGCAAAGCAGCTTCTCGACAGGGTGGGGCTGGCCGACAAGGCAGGCGCTTTTCCCGCCCAGCTTTCCGGCGGGCAGCAGCAGCGGGTCGCGATTGCGCGTGCTTTGGCCATGGAGCCGCCGGTGATGCTCTTCGACGAGCCGACAAGCGCGCTGGATCCGGAAATGGTCGGCGAGGTGCTCGCGGTCATGAAGAGCCTGGCAGCCGACGGCATGACGATGATGTGCGTCACCCATGAGATGGGATTTGCCCGCGATGTGGCCGATCGCGTCTGGTTCATGGATGACGGGCTGATCCTCGAGGCGGCGCCACCGAAAGAATTCTTTTCCAACCCGCAACATGCGCGTGCTCAGCGGTTTCTCGCTGATTTGCGGCATTGAATTTCGTCCAACCCACAGGAGACTTTGCAATGAACATGACGTCATGGACCCTAAGCATCGCGCTCGCAGCAACAGCGCTAGCCGGGTCGGCGAATGCGGATCAGCTGGCTGATATTATGACGGCGAAGGTGATCCGTTGCGGAACCTTTGCCGATGTTCCTCCTTTTGCATCTCCGGATCCGAAAACGCGTGAGATGGTCGGCTTCGACGTCGATCTCTGCGGCGCGATCGCCCAAGCACTCGGCGTCAAGCCGGAGATCAAGCCGGTTTCCGTCGAAGCGCGCGTTCCCGAAGTCAAGCTCGGTCATGTCGATATCGCGGTTGCCAATCTCGCCTACACCGTCAGTCGCTCCGAGCAGATCCAGTTCAGTGACCCTTATTACCTGGCTAAGGAAATGCTGATCGTCAAGGTCGGCGATGCCGGCCAGAAGAAGGCCGATTTTGCCGGCGTTCGCCTGGCATCGACCAAGGGCTCGACCTCGGAACTCTCCATCCGCCTCAACAAGTCGCAGCCGCTGACCTTCCAGGATACCGGGTCGGCCTATCTTGCCGTCCAGCAGGGCAAGGCACGCGGCATGGTCGCCAACACGATGACGACGACGAAGATCGTCAATGAATCGAAGACCAAGGGCGCCGAGATGCGGATGATCGACGAGCCGATGCTTTATCAGCCGATCGGCATCGGCATGAAAAAGGACGAGCCGGCGCTGACCGCGAAGATCAACGAAGTCCTGGTCTCGCTCGACAAGTCCGGTGAGATCAACAAGATCTGGGACAAGTGGCTCGGCCCGAATACCGAGTACAAGATGACCCGCACGGACAAGGTCGTCCCGATCACCGAACTGAAGTTCGATCCGATCCCGTAATTTTGCGAACGGGGCGCGAATGCCCCGGCGCTCTTGGCGATGCAGCCGGCTTCTTGCCGCGCCGTATCGCGACCGCACGACGTTTTCAGCCTGCCCGATGAAGCAGGCGTGCAATTGCTAATTTGTCTGGAGGACCATGAAGTGGTGATACTGAAGCAGAAGATCGATCGTCCCAGCCAGGAAGAGATCGCGGCCATCGCGAAATTTTCGCCGGCGACCCTTCACGAAGCGCAAGGGCGTCGCGGCGCTCTGTCTTCCCGGATCAAGCCGATCGACTACCGGATGAAGCTCTGCGGACCCGCCTTTACCGTCAAATGCGCGCCGCGTGACAACATCATGCTTCAAGTGGCGATCAACTACGCCCAGCCCGGCGACATCATCGTCGTCTCTGCCGGCGAATATGAAGAGGCCGGCTCATTTGGCGACGTGCTCGCCAATGCCTGCCTCGCCAAGGGCATCGGCGGACTGGTGACCGACACGGGCGTGCGTGACACTCTGCAACTGCGCGATCTGGGTTTCCCAGTGTTTTCGCTGAGTGTCTGCATCAAGGGCACTGTCAAGGAAACGCTCGGCGCCACCAACGAGCCGATCCTGATCGGCGACGAGATCGTCCATCCGGGCGACATCATCGTCGGTGATGCCGATGGCCTGGTTGTGGTGCGCAAGTCGGAGGCATTCGAGGTGGCGAAGCTGTCACAGGCCAGGGAAGATGCCGAAGCGGGCTACATCGCAGCCTACAAGGCCGGAAAGTCGGTGGTCGAGGTCAGCAATCTCGAAGCCGTGCTGAAGGCCAAGGGCCTGGTGATCGAAGGCTGAAAAGCCAAGGCCTGCCGTTCGCCAGGCGCGCGGCAGGCCTCATTCTTTTTTGATGTGGGATGGAGGCGTGCGAGCGCGCCAGACCTTACACGACCTAAGCGTTGGTTCCCGGCAGCCCGAAAGCCTGTTGGAAATATCGCCTGAAGGCCAGCATCTGTGGCGAGAATTCGCTGTTGGCTCGCCATGCCAGCCCGACATCCATCGGTGGAACGGGGTCCTGGATATTGACCGTTTCGATACGCCGGCCTTCCAGCGACCAGGGCCTGTGGACCATATCGGAGAGGATGGCGACGCCGAGGCTGTTGGCGACCATCGATCGAACAGCCTCGATGGAGCTCGTCCGCAGCAGGACCTTTGGCTGATAGGGGGTGCCGCTCCAATATTTCAGCGAGGAATGTGCCGCCTCATCAACGGTCAGCATGATGTAGGGTTCTGTGGCGATCTCGCGAAGGCCGACGCCGTCGCGTCTCAACAGATTATGTTGCGCCGGCACCCAAAGGCGGCGAACGGAACTTAGAAGCGTCTCCGTGGTCAGCATCGGGTTCAGGATATTCGAGGTCAGCAGCACGGAAATATCGTAGCGGTTGGACAGCAGCCCTTCCTCGATGGTCTCGCGATTGACCTCGTAGAGCTGGATACGCAGCCGCGGATACAGGCGTCGCATCCGCTCGATATGGAGAGGCAGGAAGTATCCGATCACCGTATAGGTCGCGGCGACGACCAGATCGCCTTCGATATCGCTGCTGACGAGATTGAGATGGGTGGCCTCGTCAACCTTCGCCAATATTTCATAGGCATGGGAGAGAAACTGCCGACCGGCGGCCGTTAATTCCATTCCCTGCGGCGTTCTGTTGAACAGCATGACGCCCACGGTCAGTTCGAGATCCTTGATCGCCGCCGTCACGGCGGACTGCGAGATCGAAAGGTTCATCGCGGCATGGGAGATCTGACCGTATTCGGCGGTTGCGACGAAGTATCGAAGCTGGCGCAGGCTGAGGCTCAACGTCTTTTCCTCTATCGGTTAATCTGAAAAATTCTCGAACTAAATCAGATATCGCCGCCGTAACTGCTGGCGGACAACGATGTAATTCAATGCAGTCTGACTAACAAGCTGAATTTATTTGAATAATTCTGCCAGCTTTTTGTGCGGCAATATCAATTTATCAGATAATGCCATATTGAAAATTGTATTTTTCAAATTCCGTTTTTCCTCCTAGCGTTTTGTTGCGGTCGCAGCTCCGAATATGCATGAGGAAATACGCTTGAAAGAAGTCGTCGACATTAATTGTGATATGGGAGAGGCCTTCGGCCGGTGGCGTATCGGCGATACGCGCGACGAACATCTCATCCCGCTCATCAGTTCCGCCAATATCGCTACCGGCTTTCATGCCGGCGATCCGAACCTCATGGATGAGACGGTGCGATTGGCCGCCGAACACGGGATCGGTGTCGGCGCGCATCCGGGCTACAACGATCTGCAGGGCTTCGGCCGGCGGAAAATCAACGGGACCAGCAAGGAAATCGTCAACGACCTGATCTATCAGGTGGGCGCGCTGCGGGAATTTGCCCGCCGTCATGGCGTGCCGGTTCAGCATGTGAAACCGCATGGCGCTCTCTATATGGAGATGGCGGCCAACGCCGAGCTCTCTCGGATTTTCATCCAGTATATGCACACGGTAGCTCCGAGTACGCCCATCTTCTGCATGGCAGCCTCGGCAACGCATATAGCCGCCCAGGAAGTCGGACAGCCGACGGTGCGCGAGTTTTATGCGGACCGCGACTATGGCGACAATGGCTGGATTGTTTTCACCCGCGACGCGGGACGCCCTGATCCCAAGGCCATTGCGAGGAAGGTTCTGCGTGCCTGCACCGAAGGCAAGGTCCGCACGGTGACCGGCGCCGACATCGATATCGAGTTCGAATCCATCTGTTTCCACTCGGACACGCTGGGAGCGCTGGAGATTGCCCGTGAGATAAGAGCGGCCCTCGTCGGTGCGGGGGTCCGGATAGCACCCGTTTCCCAATTCCTGAACAATGAGATAGCGCGGAGGCCACATGAGTAAGCTTGAGATCAAATCGCCCCTTCCGGGAACATTCTACAGGGCTTCCTCTCCGGACACGCCAGTCTTCAAGGCAGATGGCGATGCCGTTTCGGCCGCCGACACGATCGGCCTTATCGAGGTCATGAAGACCTTCCAGCAAATTCCGGCCGGCCTCGACGGCAAGAACATCAAATTTCTCGTCGAGAATGAAGAGCCTGTCATGGCCGGGCAGGTCATCGCCGAGGTCGAAGCATGACCATCCGGTCCGTGCTCATCGCCAATCGCGGCGAAATCGCCGTGCGGATCATCAAGGCGGCAAAGGCACTCGGCATCCGCACGGTCCAGGTCCATAGCGCCGCGGACGCGGATATGCTGGCGGTCAGGCTTGCGGACGAGGCCATCGATATCGGGTCGCCGGCGCCGAAAAAATCCTACCTGAACATCGAAGCGGTGATAGCCGCCGCAAAGGCATCCGGCGTCGACGCCGTGCATCCGGGCTACGGCTTCCTGTCCGAAAACGGTGATTTCGCCGATGCCGTCGAGGCGGCAGGCATGGTCTTTATCGGCCCCTCCGGCGATGCGATCCGCACGCTCGGCGACAAGGTGGCGGCGCGACAGGTGGCGGCAAAAGCCGGCGTTCCGACGGTGCCTGGAAGCGACGGGCGGGTCGCCGGCCTTGACGAGGCGAGGACGCTTGCGGCAACGATCGGCTTTCCGGTGATGATCAAGGCGGCGGCCGGTGGCGGTGGGCGTGGCATTCGCATCGTCGCCGACATTGCCGAGCTGGAGCAACAATTTCCGCTTGCCTCGGCCGAGGCGCTCGCCGCCTTCGGTGATGGTGGCCTCTATATGGAAAAGGTCATCACCCGCGCCCGGCATGTCGAGGTGCAGATCTTCGGAGACGGGCAGAATTTCGTGCATTTCTTCGAACGCGAATGCTCGCTGCAGCGCCGACGCCAGAAAGTCTGGGAAGAGGCGCCTGCCTTCCTGCTGCCCGCCAATGTACGCGAGCGGCTTTGCGGAAGCGCCGTGGCGCTCGCCCGCGAGGTCGGCTATCGCGGCGCCGGCACGGTCGAATATCTCTACGACGACGAGACGGGCGATTTCTATTTCATAGAGGTCAACACCCGCATCCAGGTGGAACATCCGGTGACCGAGATGATCACCGGTTTCGATCTGGTGCAGGAAATGTTCAAGGTGGCGGGTGGCGCGGCCCTTTCGGTATCTCAGGACGATATCAGGCCGAGCGGCCATGCGATCGAGTGCCGTATCAACGCCGAGGATCCGTTCAAGGCGTTCCAACCGTCGCCGGGAACGATCACGAAACTCTCCGTTCCCGAGGGCGAGGGCATAAGATTCGATACGATGCTCTATGAGGGCTACACGATCCCGCCCTTCTACGATTCCCTGCTCGGCAAGCTGATCGTGCATGCCGAGACGCGTGAGGCCTGTCTTACAAAGTTGGACATCGCGCTTCAGGCGCTCGTCATCGAAGGCGTGCCGACCACGGTGCCGTTGCACCTGGCACTGACGCGTGACGCGAGCGTTGCCAAGGGCGCATTCCATACCCGCTTTCTCGAACACTGGCTGGAGAACGATTTCGTTGCTCTGGCCGGCCGGACCCAGGAGGTTGACTGATGCCTGCACGCTATACATTCGGAGGTGACGAACATCTCTTCGTCGAATGCAGCGATGAGATGTCGCTCGAGGCCTTCTTCAAGAGCCTGTCGATGGCAACCGGCGTTCGGGACAGTGCCATCAAGGGCGTCACTGAGATCTGCCCGGCCAATGCCTCCTTTCAGGTCAAGTTCAACCCGGATCTGATCAAGCCCGATGATCTTCTCAAGGAGGTGCGGGCGATCGAAGGAGCGGCCGAAAAGGCCGAACCGGTGATCAAGACGCGCATCGTCGAGATACCGGTCTTCTACAACGACCCCTGGACGCACGAGACCCTGATGCGCTTTCGTGAGCGCCATCAGGAGCCGTCCGGCACCGATCTCGATTATGCCGCGGGGATCAACGGCTACGGCGCGGTCGACGATTTCATCGCGGCCCATGCCGGCTCGCCCTGGTTCGTCTCCATGGTCGGTTTCGTTGCCGGCCTGCCGTTCATGTACCAGATGGTCGAGCGCCAGCGGCAGATCGAGGTTCCGAAATACCTGCGCCCCCGCACCGATACGCCACGGCTGACGGTCGGCCATGGCGGCTGCTTCGGCTGCATCTATTCGGTGCGCGGCGCGGGTGGCTACCAGATGTTCGGCATCACACCGATGCCGATCTTCGACCCGACGCAGACGACGAGCTATCTGCGCGACTTCATGGTGTTCTTCCGCCCGGGCGATATCGTCAAGTTTAAGCCGATCGATCGTGACGGCTACGACAAGGCGGTCGAGGAGGTGGACAAGGGCCTCTTCAGCCCGCCGATCCGCGAGGTCAGCTTCGATCTCAGGCAATATCAGACCGATATCGACGGCTACAATGCCAAGCTGGAGGGCGTGCTCTATGGCCATTAAGGTTCTTCATCATGGCCTGGCGACCACCGTCCAGGATCTGGGCCGGCCGGGCTATTTCCACCTCGGCATTCCCGTTGGCGGCGCGATGGATCGCTATGCCATGCGCGCCGCAAACCGCCTCGTCGGCAATGACGAGGGTGCTGCCGGCCTGGAGGCTGTGTTCATGGGGCCGCAGCTGGAATTCTTGCATGACGCGGTGATCGCGGTGACTGGTGCCGACATGCCGGCCAAGATCGACGGCGTTTCCCAGCCGGGATGGACCGCATTGAAGATCAAGGCCGGCCAGGTCTTGAGTTTCGATTTCCTGAAGTCCGGCGCGCGCATCTATATCGCGGTGTCGGGCGGCATCGACGTGCCCGTGGCGCTCGGCAGCCGTTCGACCTATCCGATCGGTGCGCTCGGCGGCTACAAGGGTAGAGCGCTAGCGGTGGGCGACGAGCTCCCGCTCGGACAAGGCTCCGTGGTACAGGAGGGCCGGTCAGTCGAAGAAGGCCTGCGCCGCAGGCCCGGCACGCCCGCTGAGCTGCGGGTCCTGCCCGGGCTCTACTGGGACCGCCTGACCGACGAGGCCAAGACGAGCTTCTTTGCCGATCCATGGAAAGTTGCGCCCGAAGCCGACCGCATGGGCTATCGCTTCCGTGGTGGCCGCAAGCTCGAATTCGTTGAGCGCAAGCAACCCTTCGGCGCCGGCTCGGATCCCTCCAACATCGTCGATAGTTGCTATCCCTACGGTTCGATCCAGGTGCCCGGCGGCACCGAACCGATCATTCTGCACCGCGATGCCGTCTCCGGTGGCGGTTACTTCATGCTCGGCGCAGTGATCTCCGCCGACATGGATCTGATCGGACAGTTGCAGCCGCATACGCCGACCCGGTTCGTCAAGGTGACGATGGAAGAGGCGCTCGCGGCAAGGGCCGAGCGGCAGGCGCTGATCGAGCGCATGCGCGCTTGCCTGATGTGAGGGGAAAAGCGATGGCCGTCTTCTCCGCCCTGCGTCCACGACAGAGCACGCAGCCGTTCAGCGGCCGCCGGCTCCTACTCGAGAACGCGCGTCAGATAGGCGGCCGTCACGCTCGGGCCGGGAATGATCGCAACGATCTTCATTTGGGCGATCATGCGTTTCACCGAGGCGTCAAGGTGGCTTTCCATCATAGCGGCGGCGGCGCTCACGGCGCCGCGCAGCAGCAGTTCCGTCACCAGGCGAAGCTCGGTGATGACAGCGGGATCGCCCGGCAGGCCAAGTCGCCGCAACAGCCGCTCGGTTGCCGTCACCGGCAGAAGATTATTGCGGATGGATTCCTTCAATCGCTCATTCGGCGTCGCCAGAATGCAGATATCGATGAAATCCGCATAAATGGCTTCCAGAGCCTTGAGATGATCGGCGATGTCGTGCCTTTCCAGTTCGGACAGGCGCTGAAAAAGCTCGCTCAGCCTGCTGCGATCAACACATCCGGCCCCGGCGATCAGCGCCTGGGGTTCGAGCATGCCGCGCAGCACGAAATGATCCTTGATCATCTGCGCCGTCAGCGGACCGGCGATCCAATGGGACGATTGGTTCTTGCGCACGAGACCGCGCTCGCGCAGGCGCGTCAGCACATCGCGCACCACGGTGCGGCTGACGTTGAAATGATTGGCCAGCTCGATCTCGATGATACGGTATTGCCCGAAGACGACGCAGCCGGCCACGTCGGCCTCGACGGTGTTGTAGATCCGCTCCCAGGAGGAGCGGCTTTGCAGCGCTTCGTCGGCATGGCGCGGGATGGTCAGGCCCAGCGTCTTGATGTCGGTGCGGTTCGGTTCGATGCCCTGATCGGCAGGCCCAACGAGATAGCCACGGCCATTGAAGCGATGCACGAGCCCTTCGCTTTCAAGGGCCTGGAGGGCCCGTTGAACAGGCGCGCGCGAAATCTGAAGAATCTCAGCGATCGGACCCTCGAGAAGCACGACGCCAAGCGGCAGTGTGCTGTCCTCGATGTTGCTGCGCAGAACATCCTCCGCGATCTCATAGCGCTTCTGCGCGTTGGGTCGTGCGCCGTATTCTGTCATCTCAGTCAATGTGCCCACACCATTCCGATGCCTCACTCTTACGCTATTTATAGCGGTAAAGTAGCTCAAAAATAAATGGTTATTGAATACAAAGTCTGATTTTTATTCGGTGCTTATGCGAGTGGATGGCGCGATCGGATTGCGGCGCCGTGCCGGTATGTGCCCGATTTTACGGAATCTCTGCACGAAGGTCGCGGTCCGTCGACTCTTCGGCGGGTGCTGTACGCGCTGAATTCTAGCGAATTCACCGGCTGTGGTGCGTGTGTCTTGGTCTGTCGCAGCGCCTGTGGTTCAGCGTTCGCAGTTTTAACCATTGCCGCATTTCATTTTGTCAAAAAAAGTCTATTGAATACAAAAATCATTTATGCAATGCTTCAAAACATCAAGGCGCTCGTCAGAAGCGCTACAGGTGGAACTCGTTGAAACGCCAAGGAACATCTCTTTGAGGCGCATGTGATGCATGCGTGACGGCTGACGTCCAACGCTCGGATCGATCCGGTTCCGAGCCGCGGCGGAGCTTTGCCCAAAGGATGGTCCTTGCCTGGAACTGGTAGGAATTCGGTGTCGACCGTTCTTCAACTCAAGCAAGTCGCCAAGTCCTATGGCGGCGTACCGGCGCTGGCCTCGGTGGATTTTTCCCTGCCAGGTGACGCCTATATCTCGCTGCTTGGCCCCAGCGGCTCCGGCAAGACGACGCTGCTGCGCGTCATCGCCGGTTTCGAGGAGCCGGATTCCGGTTCGATCCTGTTTCAGGGCGAACGTCTCGACGGGGTTGAGCCGCATGCGCGCGGCATCGGTTTCGTCTTCCAGAACTTTGCTCTTTTTCCCCATCTCTCGGTCACCGATAACGTCGCCTTCGGGCCGCGCAACAGGAAGGTCGATCCGGTCACGGATGCGAGCGTCGTCAATGCAAGGGTCCGCGACATGCTGGCTCTCGTCGGGCTCAAGGGCTTGGAGGATCGCGCCGTCACGCAGATATCGGGCGGCCAGCGCCAGCGCGTTGCATTGGCGCGCACCCTGGTGACGGAGCCGAAGATGGTGCTTTTGGACGAGCCGCTTGGTGCGCTCGATGCCAATTTGCGCAGCCGCATGCGAACCGAGCTGAAGACGATCCGTGAACGCTGCGGAGTCACCTTTCTGCATGTGACGGGCAGTGAGTCCGAAGCGCTGGCGATGGGCGACATGGTTCTGGTGCTCGATCAGGGCCGCATTGCGCAGGCGGCGACCTCCGACGTGATCTACAATCGTCCGGCCTCGGCGGCTGTGGCGCGCTTTCTCAATTGCTACAATCTGTTTGCCGGCGATGTCGTCGACGATCACTTCGTCAGCCAGACCGGACGTTTCCCGCTGAACGCTTCGCTGAGGAAAGCGCCGCAGCCGGGCTATGCCATCCGCCATGATCGCGTTGCCATCCGCCCTTTCGATGCGGCGATTTCCACTGAAGAAATCCGCATCGACGGCGATTTCATCGCCAGCGAATATTCTGGCGCGGCCATCAATTCCTTCTTCGCGCTCGATGATGGGCGCGTCTTCGAGGTCGAGTCGCATCTCAGCCATTCGCGCCCGCCCGCCTTTGTCGAAAAGAGCCGCTACGCGCTGGTCTGGAAAAAGGAGGACGCCCTTGTCTTCGGCTGACATGCGCTTCCTGCACCGACCCCACGGATCTGCCCAGGAGAACGAGAGATGACCATGGTCGTAACGAGCGAGGATGCCGTGCAGGAGACGACGGTCACGCGCCGTCCATCGAGAAAGGCTCTGTGGCTGCTGGCGCCGGGCGTGCTCTGGATGCTGCTCTTCCTGGTGCTGCCGCTTTTGATGATGGTCTATGTCTCCTTCTGGACCCAGACGACCTTCAAGATCGAGCCTACGCTGACCCTGCAAAGCTGGATCACATTTCTCACGAGTCCGACCTATCTCGGTGCGCTCTGGACCACCGTCCGCATCTGGCTTCTCGTGCTGCTGTCGACCCTCGTCGTCGGCTATCCGGCAGCGCTCTTCGTCGGCCTTCTCGTCAAGAACAAGACATTGCAGACCGTCCTTCTCGTCCTTTGCGTGATCCCCTTCTGGACGTCGTTCCTGATCCGCGTTCTTGCCTGGCGGCCGATGCTCGGCACCGAAGGCGCGATCAACATGATCCTGATGAACCTCGGCATCATCCATCAGCCCATCGAGGTGCTGCTGTTTTCCGAGCTGTCGGTGATCATCGGCATGACGCAGATCTATTGCGTCTTCATGGTCGGTCCGATCGCCTTCATGCTCGGCCGCATTGACGCTTCCGTCATCGAGGCCGCCCAGGATCTCGGTGCTGGTTTCTGGCGCATCTTCCGCACGATCATCTTGCCGCTTTCCCTGCCGGGCGTCGTCGTCGGCGCGATCTTCGTGTCGGTCATGGTGCTCGGCGAATTCGCCACTTCGGCGGCGCTGTCGGGCCGCAAGGTCAACCTGTTGGGCAACATCATCGTTACCCAGGTCGGCTCGTTGAAGTGGGCCTTTGCGGCGGTGGCCGGCGTCGTGCTGACGATCATCATGGGGGCGGTTGTCGCCGTGCTTCTCAAGATCGTTGATCTGAGAAAGGAGCTTTGATCATGAACGCAAGCGGCATCAAGCTCGGCCTCGGCGTCTACACTACTCTCTTCCTCGTCTTTCTCTACGGACCGCTAGTGGTTCTGGCGATCCTGTCGTTCCAGACCGGCCCGGAGGGCGGCCCGCAGTTCCCGATCATCGAATGGTCGACCTATTGGTATCGGCATCTGTTCGGCCTGACGCCGCCTTCGCGCATCGCGCCGCTGCCAATCGATCAGTCCCTGATCCGCTCGCTGGTGCTTGCGGTGATGACCATGATCGTCTCCACGGTGCTCGGCGTGACCTCCGCCCAGGCCTTCCGGCGCAAATTCCGCGGCTCCGGTGTCGTCTTCTACCTGATCGTTCTCGGCATGATGGTGCCAGGCGTTCTGGTGGGGCTCGGCATGGCGCTGGTTGCCAATACATTCGGCATCGATCGGCATTGGTGGAGCACGGCATTCGTCCTCCACGTCGTCTATACCTTCCCCTTCGCCTTCCTGGTGATGTTGGCGATCTTCAACAGGTTCGATCCAAGCATGGAGGAAGCCTCCTGGTCGCTCGGCGTGACGCCGGCGCGGACATTCCGCAAGGTCACCTTTCCGCTGATTTTTCCCGGCGTGCTCTCGGCCATGCTGTTTGCCTTCACGCTCTCCTATGATGAATTCTCGCGCACCTTGTTTGCGTCCGGTCGTGAATTGACGCTGCCGCTGGCGATCTACGGCACCTTCTCGGTCGAGGTTCATCCCAACGTCTTCGCCTTCGGCGTCCTGACGACCCTGTTTTCCTTCGCGCTGCTTGGCACCTACGCCACCCTCATGGGGCTGTCGGTTCGTCGCGCCAGGCGCATCCGTGTTCAGGAGGACGCATGATGACGAGAAAACCTTCGGCGATTGTCACGGGTGCGGGTTCCGGCATCGGCCGGGCGATCGCGCATAGGCTTGCCGCTGACGGCTATGCGGTGCTGGTGAATGATCTGTCGCTCGATCGCGCGCAGGCTGTTGCGAACGAAATCGGCAAGGCGGGCGGCTTGGCCAGTGCCGCCGCTAGCGACGTTTCCCGGCCCGAGGATGTGGCCGCGATCCATGCCGCTGCCGTGGCGCGACATGGTGAGGTCGATCTCCTCGTCAACAATGCGGGCATCGTGCATCAGGCATCCTTCGAAAACCTCGCGCTTGAGGATTTCGACCGGATGTTCGCCGTGCATGTGCGCGGCACGTTCCTGATGACCAAGGCGGTTCTGTCGTCGATGCTTGAACGCGGCGAGGGCGGCATCATCAATGTCGCCTCCCAACTCGGTCAGATCGGTGGCATCGAGCTGGTTCACTATTCCGGCGCCAAGGCGGCGATCATTGGCATGACCAAGGCGCTCGCCCGTGAGGTTTCCAGCCGCGGGGTGCGCGTCAATGCCGTCGCCCCCGGGCCAATCAACACGCCGCTGGTGCTGGGCCTTTCGGACGAATGGCGCGAGCGCAAAAAACGTGAACTGCCGCTCGGCCGGTTCGGCGAACCGGAGGAGGTGGCCGCGACAGTTGCCTTCCTCGCATCTCCCGCCGCCAGCCTTTTTGTCGGCCAGACGCTGGGGCCGAACTCCGGCGATGTGATGCTCTGAAAGGAAGATGGATATGACAACGACTGAAAAACGCATCGTGATCGTCACCGGCGCCGGCATCGGGATCGGCCAGGCGACGGCGAAGGCCTTCGCGGCTCTTGGGGATCATGTCGTCGTGACGGATATCTTGACGGCGGAAGGCGAGGAAACTGTCCGCGACATCGTCGCCTCCGGCGGGTCGGCCGAGTTCCAATTCTATGATGTCCGCTCGACGGAGGCCACCAATGCGCTGGTCGTGGATCTGGAGGCGCGGTTCGGCAGGATCGATGTCATCGTCGCAAATGCGGGCATTGCCCATCGCACGCCGCTCGAAAACCTCAGCGACGACAAGTGGGATCTGACATTCGATATCGATCTGAAGGGCATTTTCCGGCTGGTGCGTGCAGCCGCAACCGGCATGAAGCGCCGCAAGTCGGGGAGCATCGTTGCACTCTCTTCCATCATGGGCGTCGCCTATGGCTGGGATGAGCATGTGCATTATTCCGCCGCGAAATCGGGTGTCGTCGGGCTCGTCCGAGGGCTGGCGGTGGAACTCGCCAGGGACGGCGTGCGGGTCAATGGCGTCGCGCCTGGCTACATCCGCACCGCGCAACTGCTCTCCGAAGAAAATTCGCTGGGTGCCGAAGGTGCCGAGAAGGTTCCGGAATTGGTCCCCTTGGGTCGAATCGGCGCTCCCGATGATATCGCCGACGTCATCGCATTCCTTGCGTCGAATGGCGCGAGATACATGACCGGCCAGGTTCTGGTCGTGGATGGCGGCCTCCTCGTGGGCCGTTACTGAATCGCGGAGATCCCGGCGGCAACCTGCCGCCGAGCAGCTGGCGATACGACAATGAAAGAAGCCCACAGCGGCTTCAGGGAACAGCAAACAACACTGGAGAACAGAAATGTCCAAAATGGAAATGAATAGACGCTCTCTGTTGAAGCATTCCGCCGGCGTGATGGCTCTTGCCGCCATCGGTGGCGGGACGTCCTTGCTCTCGTCGCGCGCCGCCTTTGCGCAGGCCGCCAATCTTGCCGGCGAGCAGCTGCGCACCATCGGCCTGTCGGTCACCGTACAGGAGCGCATCCTCGCCGACTTCCGCAAGGCAAGCGGTGTCGGCCAGACCTCCGGCACGGCGGCGACCTTCCCGGATGCGCAGACGAAGATCCTGTCCGGCTCCAAGGATTACGATTGCTGGGAGATCATCGCCGAGCGCCTGCCGTCGATCGTCATGACCAACAATGTCGAGCCGGTCCCGGCGGCCTCGCTGAAGAACTGGGCCAATATCCGCGACACCTTCACCAAGCCTTCCGACAAGTGGGGCGACAAGCAGCAGATCGTCGGCCAGATCTGGGCCGATGACGCCCAGACCACGCTGAACATGGTTCCGGCGGTCTATAACTATGACTCCATCGGCTACAATCCGGATGTTCTCAGCGCCGAGGAAGCCAATAGCTGGGCGGCACTCTTCGATCCCAAATGGAAGGGCAAGTCGGGCCTCAACACCGATCCGCTGATTGCCTTCGGCCAGGCCATCATGGCGATGAACACGCTCGGACTTCTGAGCGTGAAGAACCCCGGTAATCCGAGCACGGCGGAAATCGACGAAGCCGCGAAGTTCCTCGTTTCCAAGAAGAAGGACGGCCAGTTCCGTGCGCTTTGGGGTGATTTCGGCGAACTGGTCAATCTGATGGCCTCCGGCGAGATGGTTGTCTGCGACGCCTGGCAGCCGGCCGTCATGGCCGTCAAGGCGCAGGGCAAGCCCTGCAAATACGCCGTGCCGAAGGAAGGCTATCGCGGCTGGGCGATCGGCCCGTCGATGATCGCTGGTACGACCAACAAGGAGGCCGTCATCGCCTACGCCGATTACTGGCTCTCGGGGGAGCCGGGTATCACCGTCTCCGAGCAGGGCTATTACTCGCCGTCCACCAACATCAAGAACGTCATGGCACCCGACAAATATGCCTTCTGGTACGAGGGCAAGCCCTGGGTCGGTGCGGCGGAGCGCGGCATCAAGGAAGGCGATCTGCGCGACGGCGGCTCGCTGGAAGAACGCGCCAAGAACGTCGCCTATTGGCACCAGTGGCCCGACGAATACGACCATCTCGTCCAGAAGTGGGACGAGTTCCTGAACGCCTGACGCAATGCCGGAGCGGCCTACCGCTCCGGACCTGAAACGCGAGGAGACCGGCTGGCGGTCTTCTCGCCCGCGCCTGGAGAATGGTTATGATTTACGACCTGGAACTCATCAATGTCGGCAAGGTCTACGACAACGGCACGCCGGCCGTCGCCGATTTCAATCTGACGGTCACCAAGGGCGAATTCATCGCCTTCCTGGGTCCGTCTGGCTGCGGCAAGACGACGACGCTGCGCATGATCGCCGGCTTCGAGACGATTTCCTCCGGCGACATGATGATCAAAGGCGAGCGGATGAACGATGTCCGACCGCAGAACCGGCCGACGTCGATGATCTTTCAGAATTACGCACTCTTTCCGCACATGACCGTTCGCCGCAATGTCGGCTACGGCCTTGAGGTCAAGGGTATCGCAAAACCTGAGCGCGATGCCCGCGTCGACCGGATTCTGGCGACGCTCGGGCTGGAGGATATTGCGGAGCGTAAGCCGGACAAGCTTTCGGGTGGCCAGCGCCAACGCATCGCGCTTGCCCGCGGTCTCGTCGTAGAGCCCGACGTTCTGCTGCTGGACGAGCCGCTCGGAGCCCTTGACGCCAATCTGCGCAAGGCGATCCAGAACGAGCTGAAGCTTCTGCAAAAGAGGCTTGGTGTGACCTTCGTCTTTGTCACTCATGCCCAATCCGAGGCGCTGGCGCTTTCCGACCGGATCGTGGTGATGAACCAGGGCCGGGTCGAGCAGATCAGCCCGCCGCATCAACTCTATACCCGGCCGAACACGCCATTTGTCGCGCAATTCATCGGCCGCAACACGATCTTTCATGGCGAGGTCGCCGGCATCGAAGGGGAGAACACTGTCGTGACTACCCCGCTCGGCCTGTTGTCGGGTCGCCCCAACGGCGCGGTTGCCGGTAAGGGGAAGGTCGAAATCGTCATCCCGTCCGAGGCGATCGAGGTGCATGCCAGCGAAGGCGCGGACCGCCAGCGAATCGCCAGTGCTTTCGGCGGCAATGTCGTCGGTGCCCGGATCGAGCGTTTCGACGTCGTCGGCCATATCTCACACCTGACCGCCAGTCTTCCCGACGGACGCTCGCTCGCGCTTGAGGCGCATGTCGACAAATACCGGCCCGGCACCTTTGCGGTCGGCGCCGGCGTGTTGCTCGCCTGGAACCCGGCGGAAGCAACCGTCATTCCCGCTTACTAAAACCATAGAAACCCAAGGAGGTACTTCCCATGGCGAAAGAAATTCTCTGCAGTTTTGGCGTCGACGTTGATGCCGTGGCCGGTTGGCTTGGCTCGTATGGCGGCGAGGATTCGCCGGACGATATTTCCCGCGGCCTTTTTGCCGGGGAAGTCGGCAGCCCGCGGCTGGTCAAGCTGTTCGAGCGCTTCGGCATCAAGACGACCTGGTTTATTCCCGGCCATTCGATCGAGACCTTTCCCGAGCAGATGCAGGCCGTGGCCGACGCCGGCCATGAAATCGGCATCCATGGCTACAGCCACGAAAATCCGATCGCGATGACGCGCGAGCAGGAGACCGAAATCCTCGATAAATGCATCGAGCTTGTCACCAAGCTTTCCGGCAAGCGCCCGACCGGCTATGTCGCGCCCTGGTGGGAATTCTCCAACGTCACCAACGAGCTGTTGCTCGAGCGCGGCATCAAATACGACCACTCGCTGATGCATAAGGATTTCACGCCGTATTATGTGCGTGTCGGCGATAGCTGGACGAAGATCGACTATTCGAAGAAGCCGTCCGATTGGATGGTGCCGTTGAAGCGCGGACAGGAAACCGACCTGATCGAAATTCCCGCCTCCTGGTATCTCGACGACCTTCCGCCGATGATGTTCATCAAGAAGGCCCCGAACAGCCATGGCTTCGTCAATCCGCACGATATCGAGCAGATGTGGCGCGATCAGTTCGACTGGGTTTATCGCGAGATGGACTATGCCGTCTTCCCGATTACCATCCATCCCGACGTTGCCGGGCGCCCGCAGGTGTTGATGATGCTCGAGCGGCTCTATGCCCATATGATCAAGCATCCCGGTGTGAAATTCGTTACCATGAACGAAATCGCCGACGACTTCGCCGCGCGCTTTCCGCGCAAGAAGTAACAAGCGGCAAGGCTCGTCAGGAGGTAGACACCATCATGTGCTCGCTCTGCGGTGTTCTCGGCGGCAATGAACACTGGACCGACGCTGCGGCGCGGCCGGGGGTGTTTACGCGCAATGACAGCCGTCTCGACCGGCGGCGGGAGCGGGCCAACCGTGTCGCCGCCGCCAATCGCATGCTTTCGGCCTTCGGCCTTGTTCTGTCGGATTGGCAGGGCGCCTCGTTCGTCCTTTCCACCAAGACCGGCAAGAGCGAAATCGTCGAGGATCTGGGGCATCTCTGGCCGGCGGCCGAGCGGCTTGTCGGCCGCCCCTGCGATCCGCTCGATCCCGGCCTGATCGCCCGTATGGAGGCCAGCCGTGACGCATGACGAGCCCGGCTTCGTGACCGTCAACCTCCTCACCGGCTTTCTGGGGTCGGGAAAGACGACGCTGCTCAGACGGCTGCTTGCGGAGGACGCCTTTGCCGATGCCGCCGTGCTGATCAACGAGTTCGGAGAGATCGGCCTCGATCATCACCTGATCGAGCGGATCGACGACGAGATCGTGCTGCTGCGCTCTGGATGCGTGTGCTGTACCGTTCGCGGCGAGCTCGCAGACGCGCTCAAGGATCTCTATTCCAAGCGCGAACGGGGGCTGGTCCCGCCGTTCCGGCGCGTCATCATCGAGAGCACCGGGCTGGCCGATCCCTTTCCGGTCCTCTCGACCATCAAGGCGGATCCGATCCTCAGGCATCATTTCCGGCCCGGAAGCGTCGTGACGGCGGTGGATGCCGTCAACGGGCAGCGTCAGCTCGATACCTATATCGAATCCAACCGGCAGGCGGCGATTGCCGACCGGCTTGTCATCACCAAGACCGATCTCGCCACGGACAGCGAGAGATCTGCGCTTGAAAGCCGCCTGCGGCGCATCAATCCCGATGCGCTCCTCGTCTGTGCTGGGGATGACGATCTGGATTTGTCCTCGCTGTTACAGGACGCTGCCACGATGCGCGGCGATCATGTCCAGTCGCCGAGCGGTTTTTATTGCGAGGAGCCGGTCTGGCTTACCAATGCCGACGGCGCTCCGCATCGCGCCGCGATCTCTTCCGTCACGATGACGGTGGACCGCCCGATCGACTGGACGGCATTCGGCATATGGCTGACCATGCTGCTCAATCGCCATGGCGAGCGGGTCCTGCGGGTCAAGGGTATTCTCAATCTTGTGGGCGAGGAACGGCCGGTTGCCATTCATGGCGTGCAGCACCTTGTCCACACGCCGGTTCACATGGAAGCTTGGCCGTCTGATGATCGGAGCTCCCGCCTGGTTTTCATTCTGGACGGGCTCGACGGAGAGGTGTTGAAACGGTCCTTCGAGGCTTTTACGCTGGCGGGCGTGGTAAGCGATGGGGTAACCAGGCCACGTCTGGCCATCCCGGCGGAATAGGATAAATCATTCCTGCATGAACAAGCATCAGTCTCCGGCAAAGGCCACTTCCGCACCCGCGCTGCATCTGGCCGGCCGGCCGAAATTGCGCATTCTCGGGACAGCCATTTCGCTGCTCGAGGAACTGCGCATTCGGGCTCAGGACGATCTCGGCATCGAGGTAACATTCGACAACAATGATTTCCTCACCACCCAGTACAAGGCGGCGAAGGAGCCCGAGACCTACGACATCTATGATCAGTGCTTCCACAATCTCGATATCGTCTGGCATTGGCGCGCGATCCAGCCGGTCGATACGAAGCGCATCGTCCTGTGGGACGAGATCAACGATCTGACCAAGACCGGCCATATCGGCCCCAACCCGCGGCTGGGGCTCGGCGATGTGCCGGCGCGCAAGCTGTATGTGCAGCCGAACCTGGCGCTCGGCGACACGCCCTCCCGTTTCATCTCCATGCTGCCGACCACCCATAATTTCGACAGTTTCGCCTACCGAACTGACCTCGTGGACAATGCCGTCGCCATGCATTCCTGGGGCGCGCTTTTCGATGAGCGATGGGCGGGCCGGGTCGCTCTGGTGGACGAACCGGCCATCGGCATTTTCGATGCCGCATTGGCCGCGCAGGCCGCCGGCCTGATGTCCTTCGACGATATCGGCAACATGTCGATTACGGAAATCGACCAGTTGATCGACCTATTGGAAGAGCGGAAGAAGGCGGGCTTCTTCCGTGGCTTCTGGCAGACGGCGGAGGATGCGGCCCGCCTGATGATGGCTGGTGATACCGCAGTTCAAAGCATGTGGTCGCCGGGCATCGGCATATTGAATTCCAAGGGCGTTCCGGTCGAACAGGCGGTGCCGGCGGAGGGTTATCGCGCCTGGCACGGTGGTCTATGCCTTTCGAAGAGCCTGAGTGGGCGCCTGCTTGATGTCGCCTATGATTATCTGAACTGGTGGCTCTCGGGCTGGCCGGGGGCGGTCGTTGCCCGCCAGGGCTATTATATCTCCACCCCGCAGCGCTCCCGCCAGTACATGACGTCGTCGGAATGGGATTACTGGTATGAGGGTCTTGCCGCCGCCGAAGATCTGCCCGGCCCTGATGGTCTGACGCGGATAAAGGCGGGCTCGGTCAGAAGCGGCGGATCCTATTGGCAGCGTGCCAATTGCATTGCGGTCTGGAATACCACTATGGATGAGCACAATTATCTCGTCCGCCGATGGATGCAGCTCGTCGGTCGATAAGGAGAAGAGGGTCATGGCATATTCACATCTGGGCAAATCGATCGCACAGCTGTCCGTTCTGCTGCAATCGGGAGCGCTCGATCCCGTCGCGCTGGCCGAGGAGAGCCTGGACGCGATCCGGTCCCATAAGGATCAGGCCATCTTTATCAGCCTGCTTGAGGAGCGGGCGCGCGAAGAGGCTGCTTCCGCCTCGAAGCGGCTGCGAGACGGACGGTCGCGCGGGCTTCTCGACGGTATTCCCATCGCCTGGAAGGATCTCTTCGCCATCCGCGGGCTGCCGACGACGGCAGGATCCACCGTTCTCGCGCGTGAAGCCCCTGCAAGCGAGGACGCCGATATCGTCCAGGCGCTGGCGGAGGCTGGCATGGTGAGTGTCGGCCGGGTCAATATGAGCGAGTTTGCCTTTTCCGGCCTTGGCCTCAACCCGCATTATGGCACGTCGCTCAACCCGCTATCCAAGGATGTCGAGCGCGTGCCGGGCGGCTCCTCGTCGGGTTCGGCCGTTGCCGTAGCTGCCGGCCTCGTGCCGGTATCGATTGGAACGGACACGGGTGGGTCGGTGCGTATTCCATCCGCCTTCAATGGTCTGGTCGGCTACAAGGCAAGCCGTGGTCGCTACAGCATGGCTGGCGTTTTTCCCCTGGCGACTAGTCTCGATTCGCTCGGTCCTCTCTGCCGCAGCGTTCAGGACGCTATCTGGGTCGATGCGGCGATGCGGCGGCTTACTGCGCCTCAGATCGTTCGCGCCAGCCTGAAGGATATTTCGCTGGTCGTGCCCGAAACGATTGTCATGGACGATATCGAAGATGGCGTTCGCCAGGCCTTTGACGCCGCTATCCTGAGATTGCAGCAAGCCGGCGTACGGGTGCGCCGGGCGGCATTCCCGACCTTCAGCGGCGTCTTCGACTTGATGGCGAAGCATGGTCCGATGGTGACGGCCGAGGCTTACGCACTCCACTATGATCGGCTTTCCGGGCCTGACGCCACGGCCATGGATCGCCGCGTGGTGGCCCGCACATCGCTGGGACAGAAGATTGGCCTGATCGATTATATCGCGCTGCTGAAGGGGCGAGAACGGCTGATCGAGGAATTTGCGACGGCCACCGCGCCGAATGAGTTCATCGCCTATCCAACGGTCGCCCATGTGGCGCCGCCGCTTGCGCCTCTGCGCGATGATGATGATCTTTTCGTAAAGACGAATGCAAAGACCCTGCGCAACACGTTGATCGGCAATTTCCTTGATGGTTGCGGCGTATCTCTGCCTTGTGGTACTGGCGATGGCGGCATGCCGGTTGGCTTCCTATTGTCGGCTAAGAGGGATAGGGATGAAACACTGTTGGCGGCTGCTCTTGCCGTCGAGCAGGTCGTTCGTTCCAGCCCCTGATCGGTTAAGCGACGAAGCAGCTATCGCTTGCGTAAGGGAACAGCAGTTGCTTAAATCTTGGTGCGCAAATCTATTAAAATTATCGTCTTTTTGATTTCCGCAACTTGCAAACTTGCTTTACCACCGCAATCATAAGGAATGATCATCAGTCAAACTCGTTTTCAACCGCCGAGTGCCGGCAATGAACATGTCAGGCGCCGCGGCCTGTTGGCGCTGCTGCAGCGTTCGGGGCTAAGGCGGCTAACCACGATTGTCGCCCCGGCTGGATATGGCAAGACCTCGCTTGCCGCGCAGTGGTACGAGATGTTCAAGAGCCAGGGTGCTCAGGCGGTCTGGATTCCCCTTGATCCCGAGGATGGTGACCAGAGCCGCTTCCTTCTGGCCTTGCTGGAATCGCTTCAGAAACTGCTTCCCGACGAAAGGAAGGGGTCCGATGCCAACAGCATGCCGGTTGCTTCGCTTCTCTCGGCGCTGGTCACGCGGCTGCGCCGGATAAGGGAGCCGATCGTTCTCTTCCTCGACGACTATCACTTCGCCCAGAACGATGCCACCGAATCACTGATGGCAAAATTGCTGGCGGCGAGCGACCTAGGGCATGTGAAGTTCGTACTGATTTCGCGCAGCCCGCCCCGATTTCCGACATCTGCCCTGCGGCTCAACAGCGAATTGAAGCAGATCGGCGTCGCCGATCTCAGCTTTTCCGACATGGAGGCCCAGGAGTTTTTTGGTAGCCGGGCAAAGAAGCTGACAAGCGAGCAGATCAGCGAGCTTAACCAGCGCACGGAAGGCTGGGCGGTGGCGCTGCAGATGGTCCGGGTTCTGGTCAACGACAATATGGACAGCAGTGCCATCCTTTCGTCGTTCGATGGCAGCAATGCCGAGATGGGTCGTTATCTCTCGGAGCAGGTCTTTTCCAGTCTGCCGGAGGACATCCAGCATTTCTTGACCGAAAGTGCGGCACTTCCCGCCGTCAGTCGCCCACTTATCGGCGCTGTATCGGCTCAGGACAACGCGGTGGCATTGTTCAACCGGCTCGGCGACCACGCACTGCCCATCGCCGTTCTCGATGGGCAGGGAACTTGGATCCGGTATCATCCGGTGTTCAACAGCTACCTCAAGGAAGAGGCGGAGCGTCTCGGCATCGATACGAGACAGATATTGCGAAAGGCGGCGCACTGGTTCGAGTCTGGCGGTGATTGCGATGCGGCTGTGCGTCACGCGCTCCTGGCGGCGGATGCGACGCTTGCCGCCCAGATCATTGAAAGAGCGGGCGGCTGGCGGCGCGTCTATGCGAAGACACGCGGCGGCACGGCGCTGTTCCAGACGCTGATCGCCAAGGCGGCCGATATCAATCTGGCGGACTTCCCCCTGACGACATTGGGGTTGTCGGTGATCAACGCCAAGGCCGGCCAGCTCGATGCCGCCAACCACTATCTTGCGCTCGCCGAGCGCGCCGCAGCCACGATGGGCGAAAAGCTGGCGCAGGATCTCCGCGTCGTTCGCGTGCTGCTGTCGCTCTATACGGATAGATGGGCGACGACGGCGGATCTCTCGGCGCTCGAGGCGGATCTGTCTCAGGACAGCGGCATGGAGCCGATCCATCGGGCGCTGGCACTCAACATGCTGTCCTACAATTTCCTGATCCGCACGGATTTGGAGCGCGCTTTGCACTATGGCCAGCTTTCCATCCGTTCCTTCCGTGATGCGGGTGCCGATTTCGGCGCCATGCACCTTTATACTCATATCGGACAGGCCGCCTTCTTCAGCGGCGATAGCGCCAGCGCTGCCGATGCCTATCGAAGCCTCATCACCGAAGCGCAGGCCAATATCGGCAAGGGCTGCGATCTTGATGCTATCAGCCACGTCTTGCAGAGCGAGTTGCTTTCGATGAACGGCGACCGCCAGGCTGCCGCCGCCGTGCTTGCCTGGGCGCTGCCGCATCTGGAGCGGCATGACACATGGTTTGACCTTCTCGCGGCCGGCATCATGGCGCAACAGCGCATCTTGCGGCTGAACGGGGAGATCATGGCGGCCCATGCGGCGATCGACAGTGCGCGCTCAGCCGCCAAGCGGCGTGGTTTCGATCGCTTGATCCGGTTGATCGACGGTGAACGGGCGGCGCTTCTTCTTGCCTCGGGCGACATTAACGAGGCGGTGCGCTATGCCGAGGTCAGCGGTTTCGGTGCCGAGAGTATCAGTTCTGATACTGCCAACGATTTTGCCGTCAATCTGCGTGGCAATGTGCCCGCCTTGTTATGGACGCGGATCTATCTCGCACAGGGCGAGATTGCCCGCGCGCGCAGTACCTTCGATCGCCTGATCAAGTGCCAGTCGCGGGAATTGCATGTGCCGCGGCGCATCGAGTTGGGTTTCCTCGATATACGCCTGTTGCTCGCCGAAGGCGACGAGGCGACAGCCGCAGCCAGGCTTTCCGAGATGATGTTGTCATTGCCTGTGGCGGACTACCGCGCCATTCTGCTGATCGAAGGCCCGGAGTTCGGCCGCCGCTTGTGTCAGCTGGCCGCCAGCCGAGGCGTGCCAGATGTCGTGATGCAGCGGCTGGAGCGCCTGCAGGATGTCGTGGCGGGGGCAAGCGCCCAGGACAGCGATCTGCTCTCCGTGCCGACCGCCGCGACCGGCGGGCTGACCGACCGCGAGCGCAGCGTCCTCCGGTTGCTAAGTGCCGGTCTCAGCAACAAGGAAATCGGTCGCAAGCTCGACCTCAGCAACAACACGGTCAAGTTCCACCTGCGCAATATCTACGCCAAGCTCAACGTCACGACCCGAACGGCGGCGGTGACCATGGCGCGCGATACCGGCATCCTTCT
The DNA here is from genome assembly GCF_000696095.1 of Rhizobium rhizogenes NBRC 13257. Taxonomy (GTDB): domain Bacteria; phylum Pseudomonadota; class Alphaproteobacteria; order Rhizobiales; family Rhizobiaceae; genus Rhizobium; species Rhizobium rhizogenes. Next base: position 350,915 of record NZ_BAYX01000003.1, read on the forward strand.
CTGACCCAACCCTACCCGAATGGGTAGGGTTGGCAAACCCAACCCACCCTTCTGACAGGCTACCTGCCTCCGGGGATCCCGCCTAGTCTACCCGCAACGTCAATCATGAGGGTGACTGAGACGATGACCATTGAGGAAATTTCCGTCGATCCCGTGACTCAGGAAATCATCGAGGGCAAGCTGACGGCCGTCGTTGACGAAATGGGGATCGTCATGGCGCGCACCAGCATGAGCCCGGTGATCTATGAGGTTCTCGATTTTGCCTGTGGGCTTCTCACCTCCGAGGGCGAACTCGTCGCGCAGATGAACGGCATCACGCTGTTTACCGGAACCTTCGGTGTCCAGGTGAAGGCGCTGATCGAGAAATCCGCCGGCAATCTCGCCGATGGTGACGTCCTTCTCTCCAATGATCCCTATGCCGGCGGCACCCATGCCTGCGATTTCGCCATCGTCAAGCCGCTGTTCGTCGATGGCGAGATTCTCGGCTACGCCATCAATGTCGCTCATTATCTCGATGTCGGCGGCTCTGTACCGGGCAGCCTGGCTCCGAATGCCACCTCCGTTTTCCAGGAGGGAATACGTCTGCCGGGCGTCAAGATCGCGCGCTCCGACGTGTTTTCGAACGATATCCTCAGTATCATTTGCGAGAATGTACGCCTGCCGGAAATCGCTCTCGGCGACCTCAATGCGCAGGTGGCGACGGTTCGGGTCGCTGCGCGGCGTCTCACCGAACTTGCGGCGAAATACGGCTCCGATGTCGTCAGGGCCGCCTTTGCCAACCTGTTGACGGCCAGCGAAAAGCGCAGTCGGGCAGCGATTGCCGCTCTTCCCGACGGCCGCTACGAAGCGAGCGATATCATCGATGGCGATGGCATCACTGACGCGCCGATCCCCGTGCAGGTGGCGGTCACCATCGACGGTGACAGCATCATCGCTGATTTTACCGGTTGTCCGCCGGCCGTGCCTGGCCCCATCAACTGCGCGCGCGGCGCCTTGCAGTCTGCAGTCAGAACCATCGTCAAGGCGTTGGTCGGGCCGCAGGAGCCGTCCAACGAGGGATGGTTCCGGCCGCTGACCGTGATTGCGCCGCCCGGAACGATCTTCACCGCGGAAAAGCCTTCGCCGACCGGCTGGTACTATGAGGGGTCGGTGCATGCGTCCGAGCTTGTGTGGAAGGCACTTGCGCCCCTGGTGCCGTCGCGCTTCTCCGCCGGTTCCTATTCCAGCCTCTGCGTCGTCTACATCTCCGGCAAGGATCGCAACGGCCAGCCCTTTATCCACATCGAGCCGCAGCATGGCGGCTGGGGCGCGAGCGAAGAGGCCGACGGCGCCGGCGCGCTGATAGCGCTGACGGATGGAGATACCTATAATTATTCCGTCGAAGCCATCGAGGCGCGGTTTCCCTTGCGGGTCAAGAGTTACGGATACAATATCAATGCCGGCACTGGTGCCGGTCGCAGGCGGGGGGGATTTGGTATCGTGCGCGAGTATGAAATCCTTAGTAAGGATGCATCCGCCTATGGCAGCTTCGGTCGTACCCGCACCCGCCCCTGGGGTATGGATGGCGGCGGCAGCGGAACGGTGAATGCGCTGCAGATCGCATCCGCCAGCGATGGCAGGGTGCGGACTTACGGCAGGATTGCCCATATCGATCTCAATGCCGGCGATATCCTGCGCGTCATCACCGGCGGCGGAGGAGGGTGGGGCGACGCGCGTCAGCGCGAACCGCATCTGATTGAGCGCGATTTGCGCAACGGCTTCATTACCGAAGCACAGGCCGTGAAGCTTTACGGTTACCAAACGAAAGTGGCAGTATGATCAGGCTGGCAACGGATGTCGGTGGCACGTTCACCGACCTCGTCGGATATGATGAGCGCAGCGGTGAATTGTTTACGGCCAAAAGCCTGACGACCGTGCCCGACCAGTCTATTGGCGTGCTCGACGCGATCGCCTCTGCGGAAACCAAGGACGGGCTTCGCACGAGGGATGTTACGTTTTTTGCCCATGGCGGCACGACGGTCATCAATGCCATTACCGAGCGCAAGGGTGTGCGAACCGCGTTGGTGACGACCGCGGGCTTTCGCGACGTTCTGGAAATCGGCCGTGGCAACCGTCCCGATCTCTACAATCTGCGATTCCGCAGCCCTGCCCCCTTTGTTCCCCGGAGCTTACGCTTCGAGGTGCGGGAACGGCTCGACGCTTCGGGAAAGATCATCACGCCGCTGCACGTCGAAGACCTCAAGCCGATCATCGCCCAGTGCAAGGCGGAAAGGATCGAAGCGGTCGCGATTCTCTTCCTCCACAGCTACACAAATCCCGAGCACGAGATTCTTTGCGCCGATATTCTGGCCGCGGCCCTGCCGGATGCGACCGTCTGCGCCAGCTATGAAGTCTCGCGTCAATGGCGCGAATATGAACGTTCGAACACCGTCGTGCTCAATGCCTATGTCCAGCCGATCATCCGCCGCTACTTTGCGCGGCTGGAAGATGCGTTGATGCGGCGCGACCTGACATGCCCCTATTATGCGATGCAGTCGAACGGCGGCATCGCCACTTTCGAACAGGCGGTCAGCAGTCCGTTGAGCCTGGTCGAGTCCGGGCCGGCGGGCGGTGTCGCCGGCGCGGCGCGGATCGGCAATGCTCTCGGCGAGAGCGAAGTCCTGTCTCTGGACGTCGGCGGCACGACCGCCAAATGCTCGCTAATCCACGGCGGGCGCCCGACGCTGAACGTCGAATATAAGCTCGAGCATACCCGCATCGAGCCGGGTCATCCCATTCAGGTGCCGGTGGTCGATATTGTCGAGATTGGTTCCGGCGGCGGTTCGATTGCCTGGCTCGACGAACGCGGCGTCCTGCGTGTCGGCCCGGAAAGCGCCGGTTCCATGCCAGGCCCGGCCTGTTACGGTCGCGGCGGCACGAGACCGACGCTGTCGGATGCCATTCTGACGATCGGGGTCTTCGATCCCACCAATTTTGCCGGCGGCTCCATGCACCTCGACAAGCAGAAGGCCGCCGAAGCGATCGCCACCATCGCAACGCCTCTCGGCTTGAGCATCGAGGATGCCGCGATCGCAATTATCGATATCGCCCACGCAAGCATGATCAATGCGCTGAAACTGGTGACGGTCCAGCGCGGGCATGATCCGCGCGAAGTGGCCTTCGTCATCAGCGGCGGTGCCGGCCCGGCGCTTGCAACCAGGCTTGGACGGGATCTGAGCGTCAAGTCGACGGTCGTCCCGCTCCATCCCGGTCTTTTTTCCGCCTGGGGCATGCTTGCCGCCGAACCACGCGCCGATTTTCGCCATACCTGGTTCTCGGCCTTGACCGCAGAGGCGATCAAGGCGTTGCTGGCGCGCTTCGACAAGCTCGAACAGGAAGCGATCGCCTATTTCGCCAAGGGCCACGACGCCGATATCCGCTTCACCTATCAGGTTGAGGCGCGGTATCGCGGGCAGGAACATGGGGTTTTTGCCCAGTTCTACCGTGGCGATGATCGCGAGGTCTTTGCCGAGCGCTTTCATGCCGTCCACGAGCGCGCCTATTCATTCCGCCTGCCGCACGCGGCCATCGAGATCACCACGCTGCATCTCGAAGCGGTTCTGAACGGCCCGGTAATCGCACTGCCGGCCTTGTCCAAAAACGGACGGAGTCTCGAAGCTGCGTTGACAGGGCAGCGTAATGTATATTTTGGTGCTGTTCTCGGCTGGGTTTCTTGCCCGGTCTATGAGCGCAGCTTGCTGGCGCCCGGTCAGTCGATCGAGGGTCCGATGATTGTCGAGGAGGCAACGGCGACGACGCTCGTACAGGAGAAACAGCAGCTGAGCGTCGCCGATAACGGCGTCCTGATCATTCGCGAAAGCGTCTCCGAGGCAGGCTAGTGGCTATATCCATTCAGATCGAAAAGGTCAGCAGGGAATACGGGCCGGTCAAGGCTCTCGACGATGTAACGCTTGATATCGCCGCCGGTGAATTTTTCACGCTGCTCGGGTCGTCGGGTTGCGGAAAGAGTTCGCTGTTGAAGCTTATCGGCGGTTTCGACAGACAGACCTCCGGCCGTATTTCTTTCGATGGCAAGGATATGAGCGACGTGCCGGCCAATAGGCGTCCGGTCAACACCGTTTTCCAGAGCCTTGCGCTTTTCCCGCACATGACGGTCGCGCAGAATGTCGGCTACGGCTTACGGCTGCGTGGGGTGTCGGGAAGTGCGCTGGCGGCCAGGATCAACGATGCTCTCGATCTGGTCGAACTCTCCGGTTTCGGTCCGCGTGATGTCAATCTTCTTTCCGGCGGTCAACGCCAGCGTGTCGCCCTTGCACGGGCCTTGGTCATGGAGCCCGGTATCCTGCTACTCGACGAGCCGCTGACCGGCCTCGACGAGCGCTTGCGCCAGCAGATGCGCGACGAATTCGGACGGTTGCACAAGCGCACCGGCGCGACCTTCGTCCTCGTCACTCACAATCAGGATGAAGCGCTCTGCCTCTCGGATCGCATGGCCGTGATGCACAAGGGGCGCATCGAACAGGTGGGTGCGCCTGCCAGCTTCTTCGAGGCCCCGGCCAATGCTTTCGTCGCCCGTTTCGTCGGCATCGATACGCTGGTGCGTCCGGAGGAGATCACGACGTCCGAAGGACAGACCCACGCGGTCATTGCCGGACAAAGGGTGCCGGTGCGTGTCGCCGGTCCGACGGACCCGCTTCAGTCTGTCGTCGCCATCCGCGCGGACAGGCTGTTTCTCGCGGCTGCGGATGCGCCAGGGACGCTGATGCTGACCGTGGTCGAAACGACGTTCCGCGGCTTGTATCACGAACTCAAGCTCGCTTTCTGGGATGGCCAGACGTTGACGATGGCGATTGAAGAAGAGACGGGATTGGGCGGGCTTGAGGCCGGAAGATCCGTTCGGGTCGGTTTGAAGCAGGATGCCGCTGTTCTGATTTCCAATGCAGGACTATTGCCTACGAGCTGAATGGCTGCTTTGTGGTGTGTTGAGAGTAAGTAGTGATTCAACCTAGCCACGAAGGGGAGTGACAATGGCAAAGCATGGTGGAATATTTTCATCGGCACGGCACAGCAATGTGCAGAGACGCGAGTTTCTGAAGCTTATGGGAGCGGGAAGTGTCGCCCTTTCTGCCGGTAGTCTTGGGTTGGCCTCGAGCGCTGCTGCGCAGGATGCCGCGACGGTCGCTTTCTGGGCAACCGCGACGCTGGATATCGGCGACAAATGGAAGGCTTTCGCCACCCAGAACGGCGTAGCGCCCGAGTTCACCGACAACGGCAACGACATCGGCCCCGTCATTGCGCGTCTTGCCGCCGGCAATGCCAATGATCTCTTCGACGTCGGCGGCTTCCAGGGCGGTGCCGAAAAGGAACTGGCGCGCCAGGGTGTCATCATCCCCTGGGATCTGACGAAGATCCCGAATTACGAGAGCGTCTGGCAGTGGGCCAAGGATATTCCTTACCTCAAGCATGACGGCAAGCAATACAGCATCCCGACGGTCGTCAATGCCGACTCGATCATTTATCGTCCCGACAAGCTCGGCAAGGTCGATAGCTACGGCGTAATCTTCGATCCCAAGCTCAAGGGTCGCGTGGCCATGGAGGATGCCTGGATCAACAGCGCCATCTTCACCGCGATGTATCTGAAGGAAAGCGAAAACAAGCCGATCGTCGAGCCGGGCAATCTGACCGAATCCGAACTCGGCCTGGTCATGGAATTCCTGATCAAGCACAAGAAGGACGGCCAGTTCCGCACCTTCTGGAATGGCTGGGAGCAGGGCGTCCAGCTGGTGGCCGATCAGGAAGTCGACGCCATGACCGGCTGGGAGCCGATCGTTTACGAAGGGCGCAAGCGTGGCCTTCAGGTCGAATATGCCGCGCCTGTCGAAGGCTATGAGGCCTGGGGCAACAATACGGTGCTCCTCAAGGGCGCCGGCGATCGCGGCGTTAGCGATGCCGCGCATAAATTCGTCAACGGCCTGCTCGGCGGTTTTTATGGTTGCGAACTCGGCCAGGCCCGTGGCTATCTGGTGCCGACCGACAACAACCTGGCCTATGCCAAGGCCCATCCGGACGAATACAAGGCGGATGAGGTCGAGAAGCTGGCCGAGCACGTCAAGGCCAAGTTTGCCGGCAAGGTTTATTGGCAGAACACCCGGCCGGATAATTTCCAGCTTTACGAAGAGTGGTGGCAGAAGCTACGGAATGCCTGAGTTTTAGAAAATTGGGCAGCGGCGACGTCTCTTGGTCGCCGCTGCCGTCCATTCCTGAAGGGCCTCCATGTCCAAAGCACGCTTGCCGATTTCGTCGATGCTGATGGCGCCGCCGCTATTGGCGATTCTGGCGTTCGGACTGGTGCCTCTGATCGTCGTCGTCGTCTGGAGTTTCTGGAGCTGGGATCCGGTGACATACTGGATCAAGCCGGACCTGAGCCTTACAGGCTATGCCGGCATCCTTGAGGCCGGGCGTTGGACGGTCGTCGTCTCGACCTTGATCAAGGCGTTCGGCACGGCGTTACTATGCCTGCTCATCGCCTATCCCACCAGCTATGCGATCCACTTTCTGGCCGGGCGCCGGCTGAACGTCATCCTCCTCGCGCTGATCACCATTCCTTTTTTCACATCCTATCTGATCCGGTCCTTTTCCTGGCGGCTCGTGCTCGGGCGCACCGGAATTATCAACGAGTGGCTGCAGGGTATCGGGATCATCGATGCGCCGCTCGACTGGCTGCTGTTTAGCAATTTCGCCGTCATCGTCGGGCTGGTTGCATCCTATCTGCCGTTCGCGATCTTCCCGCTGCTCTTGTCCATGCGCCGGGTGGATCCGACCTATCTGGCGGCTGCGCAGGATCTCGGCGCCGGCTTCTGGAAGAGCCTGACGACGATCCTTTTGCCCCTGACAAAATCGGGCATTTTCGCCGGTTTCCTGTTCGTCTTCGTCATGGTGGTGGGCTCATCCACGGAAGTGCAGATGCTGGGCGGGGCGGGTGCATCGATCGTGTCGGTGATGATCAACGACGTCATGCGCGTTGCCAATTATCCGATGGCTTTCGCCATTTCGACCATCGTGCTCGTCGTGATCTTCGGCCTCGTGCTGGTCGGCAACCGCATCTTCGGCCTTGCATCGCTGTTCGAGGACCAGTCGCCATGATGCTGCGCGAAGGTCTTGCCAACCGGGTTCTGCTTTGGGTCGTCACGATCGCCGGCCTGCTCGTGATCTATGCGCCGCCGCTCTATCTGCTGGCGATCTCGTTCAATCCTGCCCTGCAGCCAGGCCTGCCGAATATCTCCGAACTCAGCCTCAAATGGTACGCATCGCTGCCACAGGAGGCGGCGCTGATCGGCGCCTTGGAGCAATCGCTGATCATCGCCACGGTGACGGCGGTTCTCGCAACCCTCATGTCGCTGCTGGCGGCGCTCGCCTATTTCGAATTGCGGGCGCGCCGGACAGCATGGTTTTTGACGGTGATCCTGCCGATGTTCGTGCCGGGTGTGATCCAGGGGCTGGCTCTGTCGGCGGTGTTTGCGCGCGCGGGCGTCAAGGCATCGATGCTGACGGTCATCGCGGGCCATTTGCTATGGGCCATGCCGTTCGCCTTTATCGTCATTCTGACCAGCTTTGCGGCCGTGCGGCAATCCTATCTCGTTGCGGCGGCCGATCTGGGTGCGGACTGGTGGCATCGGTTTTTCGATATCATCCTTCCGCTAATCCGCCCCGGCTTGATCAGCGCCTTCATCTTTTCCTTCCTGCTGTCGCTCAACGAATTCACGCGCGCCTTTTATCTGGCGGGACGGCAGAACACATTGCCGGTGGTGCTGTTCGGCAAGATGAACTCCGGCGCGTCGCCGGTGATCTACGCCATGTCCGGCGCCATATTTCTGATCTCGGTCCTGTGCGTCGCACTGATCGCGCTCCGCTTCCTGTGGCAGGCCCGGATAGAGGATTCTGCGCAGCGCAGCGGCTGAGTTCGCCAACATATTGGCGGGTGCCGAGGCTCCCATGCCGGTTCGCCAAAAACGGCAAGCCGCGACCATTTCTCCATCGATAGCTCTCTCGCCCTGACCTTCGAAGTCTCGGCATGATCCCGCTCGACTTGTCTCTCACACGGGCCGAACTCCCGTGGAGCGGAGGCTTTTTCGTGCGATCGGCGCCCGACATATCGCATCTTCATTTGGTAACTTGACATTTGTCGATATCGAGTCGAATATTGTCAAACATGCCAATCGAGGAGGCGGTGAGGATCGTTGGATCCCCTGTGCCGGATTGGGCTTGAGGAGGCGAAGTGGTGGAATTCCTGCTTGAAGTAGAAGGGCTCCAGAAGTCCTTTGGTGGCGTCGCGGCATTGCGCGATGGTCGTTTTCAGCTGCGGGCGGGCTCGGTGCATGCGCTTTGCGGCGGCAATGGCGCCGGCAAGTCGACCTTCCTCAAGATCCTGATGGGCATTCATGCTCGGGACGCCGGCCTGATCCGTCGTCGTGGCAAGGAGGTCGACTATGCGAGCCCCGCCGAAGCGCTGGCGGCCGGCATCGCCATCATCGAGCAGGAGCTTAGCCCTATCCCGCATATGACGGTGGCCGAAAACATCTATCTCGGCCGCGAGCCGTCGGTCCGTTTCGGCGGCATCGATTTCAAGACCATGAACCGTAGCGCCCAGGCCCTGCTCGATCGGCTGGAGTTCAATATCCGCGCCACGCAATTCATGATGAACCTCTCCGTCGCGCAGGTGCAGCTGGTGGAAATCGCCAAGGCGCTCAGCCACGATGCGGAAGTGATCTTCATGGATGAGCCGACCTCCGCCATCGGCGAGAAAGAGGCGCAGCAGCTGTTTTCGACGATCGAGCGCCTGAAGGCCGAAGGCAAGGGTATCGTCTATGTCTCGCACAGGTTGTCGGAGATCTTTCAGATCGCCGATTCCTACACGGCGTTCCGCGATGGATCCTATGTCGGCAGCGGTACCATCGCCGATATCGACAGGGCCGGTCTGATCCGCATGATCGTCGGCCGCGAACTCGGCGAGGAATATATCAAGACCAACACGCCGACCGCGACTGCCGGCTTCGAAGTCTCCGGCCTGACGGCGCCCGGCAAGATCGACGATATCTCTTTCGTGGCGCACAAGGGGGAGATCTTCGGCATCTACGGTCTGATGGGCTCGGGGCGAACCGAGATCTTCGATTGCATTTTCGGCCTCGATGCACCGACGAGCGGCAATATGAAGCTTGCCGGACAATCCATATCGGTCAGAAAGCCGGCCGAGGCGATGCAGCATGGCATCGCCTTTGTGACCGAGGACCGCAAGCTGACGGGGCTCAATCTCTGCGACAGCGTGCGCAACAATATCTGCCTTGCCAGCCTGCCGGAAATGAGCCCGCAATTTTCGATGGACCGTCGCGCCGAAGCTGCCGCCAGCGCGGCGATGATCGAGCGCTTCGGCATCAAGGCGGCGCGCGACAGCATGGCGGTTTCGGGCCTGTCTGGTGGCAACCAGCAGAAAGTCGTGCTTGGCAAATGGTTCCTGCGCAAACCGAAGGTGCTTTTGCTGGACGAGCCGACCCGCGGCGTCGATGTCGGCGCCAAGCGCGAGATCTACCGCATTATCTGCGACTTCGCCGCCGAAGGCGGCACGGTCATCATGATCTCGTCCGAGATCGATGAGGTTCTCGGCATGTCCGACCGCATCCTGGTGATGCGTCAGGGGCGCTCCGCCGGGATCCTTGAACGGAAAGAGGCCGACGCCCAAGCGCTCGTCCACCTGTCGACATGACCACGACAGGCAACGACGAGCGACAGGGTCGCGTCCGGCAACAAGAGGTGTTTCATATGTCCGCCACAGACAATAATCGGTCCAGTGCATGGTTCAGTTCGGACCGGCGCCGGCTCATCGTGCAGGAATACGGGATCTTCCTGGCGTTCCTGCTGCTTGCCGTCATTCTGTCCGTTTCAAACGAATATTTCCTGACGCCGGGCAATATATCGAACGTGCTGCTGCAGACCTCGATCAACGGCGTCCTGGCGATCGGCATGACCTTCGTCATCCTGACGCGGGGTATCGATCTCTCGGTCGGCTCCGTCGTCGCACTTACCGGCATCATCAGTGCGAGCTTTGCGACCACCTCCGCGACGGCGGGCATTGTGGGCGCACCCTATCCGCCTTACGTGGCGCTCGCCGTCGGGCTGCTGGTCGGCGTCGCATGCGGTGCGGTGGTGGGATTGATCGTCTCGCGCTTTGCCGTTCCGGCCTTTGTCGCAACGCTCGGCATGCTCTCGGCAGCTCGCGGCCTGACGCTCATCTATGGGGGCGGCAAGCCGGTTCCGGCATTGACCCCCGATTTCCGCTGGATCGGCACCGGGACGGCTTTTTCCATCCCGATGCCCGTCATCCTACTTGCCATCGTCTTCGCGGTCTCCTGGTGGGTGCTCAATCGCACGCGATTTGGCCGGTATATCTATGCCGTCGGCGGCAATCCGCATGCGGCCAACACGTCGGGCATCAACGTCACCCGGCTGCGCTTCCTCGTCTATGTGATTTCTGGCGGTCTTGCCGGCCTCGCGGGCATGATCCTTTCCGCGCGCACCGGCTCCGCGCTGCCCCAGGCCGGCATTGCCTATGAACTCGATGCAATCGCTGCCGTCGTTATCGGGGGCACCAGCCTCTCCGGCGGTGTCGGGCGCATCACCGGTACGCTCATCGGGGCGCTGATCATCGGCGTCATGAACAACGGCCTCGATCTGATGGGGATCCAGTCCTACTACCAGCAGGTCCTCAAGGGCGCGCTCATCGTGGGGGCGGTGATGCTCGACCAGAAACGAAATCTGGGCAGTTGAGCCCGAAGACATTCGGGTGCCGTGCACCTGGAAACCAAACGGCGCGCCACAATGGTCGCCGGAATTCCAACGGAGGAGATTTACAATGAAGAAATTACTGATTGCCCTTGCTGCCGCGACCGCGCTGCTGGCTTCACCGTCCCTGGCGCAGGACAAGAAACTGAAGATTGGTGCTGCCCCTTACGGCCTCAACGCCGAATTTATGCAGATCTGGTCCGCCGCGCTCCAGCAGCACCCAGCCGTCAAGAGCGGCGAAGTCGAGCTGACGATCTTCGACGGCCGTTACGACGCTCTCGTTCAGCAGGAGCAGTTCAACACGATGATCACGCAGAAATTCGACGCCATCATCTTCGTGCCGATCGATATTGAAGCGGGCGCGACGGCGGTTCAGGCGGCGCATGATGCCGGTATCCCGGTCGTGGGCTCCAATACAAGGGTGAATTCCGACCTGTTGTCCGCCTATGTCGGTTCCGACGATACGATTTCCGGCTACATGGAAGCCAAGACCGTGCTCGACAAGATCGGCTGCAAGGGCAACGTGGTAATCCTCGAAGGCCCGATCGGCCAGTCGGCGCAGATTTCCCGCCTTGAAGGCAACAAGAAGGCGCTTGCCGAGTGCCCCAACGTCAAGGTCATCGAGGACCAGACCGCGAACTGGTCGCGTGCCGAGGCGCAGACGCTGATGGAAAACTGGCTGACCTCGCATCCGGGCCAGATCAACGGCGTGATCGGCCAGAACGATGAAATGGCGCTCGGCGCGATCGAAGCGATCAAGGCGGCAAAGCTCAATGTCGGAGATTTCGCCATCGCAGGCATCGACGGCATCACCGATGCGCTTCACGCCGTCAAACAGGGCACCATGACGTCCATCCTGCAGGACGCCACCGCGCAGGCGCAGGGTGCGCTGGATCTCGCCATCTTCAACGCCAAGAAGGGCGCCTACAAGCCGGAATCCCCGATCTGGGCCGAGTATCCGAAAATGCCGTTCAATGACGGCAAGGACAAGAACTACAATGTTCCGTGGACCCCGGTGACCACAGAGAACGTCGATAAGCTGCTTGAAACCCGTAAGTGAAATCGATCCGGTGGGGCGGCATGTTCGCCCCACTCCACCCTATCGAGGCTTGAACAAGATGACCGATAAAGCTCCAGACATTGATTTGAATTTCCCGCTCTCCGGCAAAGTCGCGGTCGTGACAGGCGGTGGATCCGGCATTGGCGCCGCGGTCGCGGCTGCCTTTGCGTCCAAGGGCGCGAAAGTTGCGGTTCTGGATATCAATGCCGATATTGCCACGGCAAAGGCCGCCGAACTCGGCGGCGATGCCAAGCCGTTCGCCTGCGATGTTGCAGATAGCGCCTCCGTCAATAAGGCCATCGCCGATGTCGTGTCGCACTTCGGCCATATCGACATTGCGGTGAACAGCGCCGGCGTGGTCTTTCTCGCGCCCGCCGAAGACCTGTCGGAAGACCATTGGGACAAGACGATCAACATCAATCTCAAAGGCACCTACCTGGTGACCCAGGCGGTTGGCCGGGCGATGATCGCTGCCGGCAAGGGTGGCAAGATCATCAACCTTGCATCGCAGGCCGGCACTGTCGCGATCGAGGAGCACGTCGCCTATTGCGCCTCCAAATTCGGTGTCATCGGCATGTCGAAGACCTTCGCCGCCGAATGGGGCAAGCACGGCATCTGCGTCAACACCATCTCCCCGACCATCGTCCTGACCGAACTCGGCAAAAAGGCCTGGTCCGGCGAAAAGGGCGAGGCGGCGAAAAGGCGCATTCCCGTGGGCCGTTTCGCATTCCCGGAGGAGATCGCGGCGGCGGCCGTTTTCCTCTCCTCTTCGGGAGCAGACATGATCAATGGCGCCGATCTCTTGATCGATGGCGGCTACACAATTCTCTGAGCGCAGGCGCTCGGGCATCCCACAGGAGACATTATGCAACGGTTCATCAACAATCCCGATGAAGTCGTCGAAGACACCGTAAAGGGCTTCGTCAAGGCACATTCGGGGACCGTACGCCTTGCCGAAAACCCGCGTGTGGTCGTCGCGAAAAACGCGCCCCAGGCCGGCAAGGTCGGCGTTATCACCGGCGGCGGTTCCGGCCATGAGCCCGCTTTCATCGGCTATGCTGGCAAGAACATGCTCGACGCCGTCGCCGTCGGCGAGCTCTTCTCTTCGCCGACGGCCAAGAGCTTCTACGACGCCGTTCGCGAAGCCAATGGCGGGCGCGGCGTGATCTGCCTTTACGGCAATTACGCGGGCGACAACATGAACGTGAAGATGGCGATCAAGCTTGCGGCCAAGGATGGCATCGAGGTTGCAACCGTCGTTGCCAATGACGATGTCTGCTCGGCCCCGCCTGAGGAGCGCGAGAAGCGCCGCGGCGTCGCCGGCGAAATCTTCATGTGGAAGATCGGCAGCGCCAAGGCTTCGACGGGCGCCAGTCTCGAAGAAGTACGCGCCATTTCCCAGAGGGCGATCGACAATTGCCGCTCCGTCGGCATCGGTCTCGGCCCCTGCACGCTGCCGGCCGTCGGCCATCCGAATTTCAAGATAGAGCCCGGCACCATGGAAGTGGGTATCGGCCATCACGGTGAGCCTGGGGTTCGCGTGGAGCCGCTGAAAACGGCCGAGGAAATCGCCAAAACCATGAGCCAGATCGTTCTGGACGATCACAATCTTGCTGCCGGTACCGAGGTGGCGGTGCTGGTTTCGGGCCTCGGCGCCACGCCGGTCAACGAGCTCTACATTCTGAACGATACGATTGAAACGCAGATCACCGCGCGTGGCCTCAAGATCTACAAGACTTACGTCGGCAACTATTTCACCTCGCTCGAGATGGTCGGCGCGACACTGACGGTGCTGGCTCTCGACGACGAGATGAAAGAGCTTCTCGACGTCGAAGTCCATTGCACGACATTGCTTTGAGGGAGACAGGTCCATGCAGACATTTAGCAACGCAACGGCTGGCGACATCGTCCTGGCAATGGCCGACCGGATCGTCGAAAATCGCGCCTATCTCAGCGAGATCGACGGTAAGATTGGCGACGGAGACCACGGCGTCAACATGGCCAAGGGCTTCGGCATGGCCGCGGAGCGCATGAAGGGCAAGTATCTGTCGCTTGCCGCATCGCTCGATACGTTGGGCACCGTCCTGATGACCGAGATCGGTGGCTCGATGGGGCCGCTCTACGGTGTGATGTTCATAGAGTTTGCCGAGAAGCTGGAGGGTGTCGACGCCATAGATGGCGCAACCTATAGCCGGATGCTGCATGCGGGCCTTGAAGGCATTCAGGCAATCGGTTCGGCGAAGGTCGGAGACAAGACGCTCCTCGACACGCTCGTTCCGGCAATCGAAGCCTTCGATGGCGCGATTGCTGCTGGAAAGTCGTTTGTCGATGCGCTCGATGCTCTGGTGGCGGCGGCCGACGCGGGCCGGGATTCGACGCTCAATCTGGTGGCGAAGATCGGCCGTGCGAGCCGTCTTGGCGAACGCTCGCTGGGCGTGCTGGATGCCGGAGCGACCTCTTGCGCGATCATATTGAAAGAACTCTCTTTCGGAGCGCGTGATCGGCTTCAATAGGTATCGTGATCTCAAGGCCTTTGTTCGCCCACAGATGGACCTCCCAAGGCTGCGCGATCCCTTTATTGTCAAAGGGGTCGCGCGCCGCCCCTTTCTCTGAAGAAGCATTTGCAAACGTGCTCTATTGCTTCCATCTTCGGACGACAAAAGGGAACCGCGGACAGTCATGACAGGTAAGACATCTTCAGTCGGAAAAACCGGTGTGGGCAAGGCGGGCGTGCCGGAAACATCCGACGTCATGCCGCTGCGCTACGGCGACGATCCCTACGTCTGGGCCTGCTGGCTCTATTATGAGGATGGCAGGACGCAGGGCGATATCGCGGAGATCATGGGCATTTCGCGCGCGACGGTGAACAGCTATCTGGCCGATGCGCGCAGCCGGGGGATTGTGAACATCTCCCTTGAGCCTTCACGGCTGAGCTCGCTTTCGATCGCCATGGAGCTGAAACGTCATTTCGGTTTGCACGACTGTCTGGTCGTCCCCAGCGACGACGGAACGCGGCCGTTGATCGATCGTCTCGGGACAGCGGGTGCTCAGGCCATTGCCAAGCTCTTGAAATCGGGCGATACGCTGGCAGTCGCCTGGGGGCGAACGGTCCTGGCGATCGCCGAGCAGGCTTCCGTGCCCAATCTGCAGGATGTCACCATTGTCCAGGCGACCGGCGGCACGCGGGCGCGCTTTGCCTACACGCCCGAACTCTGTGCGGCGGCTTTTGCCAATGCGGTCGGCGGAAAGCTGATCAATATCACCGCGCCGGCCATCGTCTCGACCGGAGAGGTGCGCGACATCCTGCTGCGGGAGCCGCTGGTGGAAGACCAGTTCGCAACGCTTTCCAAAGCCAACAAGGCGCTATTCGGCATCTCGTCGCTGCGCCCGAATTCGACAATCCACAGCAGCGGATTCTTTGAATCCGTCTCGCTCCAGGACTATCTCGCGAAGAACGCCGTCGGGGTCGTCGCCGGCCGCTTCATCGATCCGAAGGGAGAGCCGGTTGCCGGTCCGCTCGACGACCGGACCATCGGCATATCCCTCGACATGCTGAAGGCGATCGGGCTGCGCATCGCGGTTGCCGGCGGCTTCGACAAGGTGCCCGCGATCCTTGCGGCGCTGCGTGGCGGCTATATCAATGTGCTGATCACCGACGCCGCCACCGGCCGGGGCATCCTCAATGCCGACGGCGTAACGGAGATCGACCAGAAGATTTCGCAGCGCTCCAGAACCGACAATACCGTGCCACTACCCAGCAGCTTTCGCACCCACATCAAGAAGTTCCTGAACAATCCTGATGATGTCGTCGATGAGATGCTTGACGGTATCGTCAAGGCGCATGCCGGCCATGTCGCGCCCATCAAGGGATCCAATCGAGCACTCGTTGCGCGGACAGGACCAAGGCCGGGGAAGGTCGGGCTCGTCATCGGCGGCGGCACCGGCCATGAACCCTGCTTCGTCGGCTATGTTGGCAAGGGCCTCGCCGATGCGGTTGCCGTCGGCAACATCTTTTCGTCACCGCCGCCCACGCCGATCCTTCAATGCGCCAGGGCGGCGTCCGGCGGTGAGGGCGTACTTTTCGTCTATGGCAACTATGCCGGCGACGTGATGAACTTCGAGATGGCCGCCGAGATGGCACAGGAGGAGCGGATCGATGTCCGCACCATCCTCACCACGGACGATATCGCCTCCTCTCCCGTGGAGGACAGGGAAGGCCGCCGTGGCGTTGCGGGAAACTTCTTCATCTTCAAGATTGCCGGAGCCGCCTGTGATCGGGGGCTGTCGCTTGATGCCTGCGAGGCCGCGACGCGCAAGGCCAATGATCGAACCTATACGATGGGTGTTGCGCTTGAGCCCTGCTCGCTGCCCCAGACACGGCGGCACAATTTCGAGATCGGTCCCGATGATATCGAGTTCGGCATGGGCATCCACGGCGAGCGGGGCGTCATCCGCGAGAAGATGATGACTGCGGATGAAATCACCGACCGGGTGATGGACCGCATTTTCGCGGAAATGAAGCCGACGCCCGGCGACCGTGTCGCGGTGTTGATCAATTCCTTCGGGGCAACGCCGCTGATGGAGCTCTACATTCTGTTCAGGCGCGTCGAACAGCGGCTGAGCGCGAAGGACATCAGGATAGAAGCGAGCTGGGTGGGGCATTACTGCACGTCGCTCGACATGGTCGGCGCGTCCATATCGATTTTGCACCTCGATCAGGAATTGACCGAGCTGCTGTACCATCCTTGCGATACCGCCGCCTTGAAGGTGGGATGAAGATGCGAGACGCGAGTCGGAGAAAACCGGCCGCGATCTCCTGGACTGGGAGGAAGATTATGCCGGAAAACGCGGCGCGACATTTGAGCAGCATGTTTCAGCGCATATCCATAGCGATCACCGCGGAGAAGGATCATCTCTCGGAGCTCGACGGCGCGATCGGAGATGCCGACCATGGGATCACCATGGCGCTCGGCTTCATGGCCGTGAATGCCGAGCTGACAAAACTCGACCTGGAGCGAACGCTTCCCTCTGAGGTTTTTACGGTTGCCGCCTCCGCTTTTCTGGATGCCGTCGGCGCCTCCACCGGCCCGCTCTATGCGACCGCATTCCGAAAGGCGGCGCAAGCCCTCAAGCAGGACGAGTCCCTTTCGGACGCTGGCCAGGTTGCAATCGTCGAAGCGATGACGACCGGGATAAAAGAGCGCGGCAAGGGCCAACGCGGCGACAAGACCATGCTGGACGCCTGGATTCCCGCCACGGAAGCGGCCGTCAATGCCCGGGCAAGGCAATGCGGGACGCGGGAGCTTTGGAACAGCATTGTCGAGGCTGCGGAAA
Organism: Rhizobium rhizogenes NBRC 13257; assembly: GCF_000696095.1. Taxonomy (GTDB): domain Bacteria; phylum Pseudomonadota; class Alphaproteobacteria; order Rhizobiales; family Rhizobiaceae; genus Rhizobium; species Rhizobium rhizogenes. The sequence continues at coordinate 368,142 of NZ_BAYX01000003.1, forward strand.
CCGGCGCGAATTCGACCCGCTCGATGATTGCCGCGCGCGGCAGGGCGGCAAGGCTCGGAGAGCGCTCGCTCGGGCATGTCGATCCAGGCGCGGCATCGGCTGTGATCATCCTGCGCGCCATGGGGGATAGTTTTTCCTCGAGCGGCTGACCTGACGGGTCATTTTGACCAGCGCCGGCTTGTCGAGTTTGGCCATGGTTTGGTCACACGGCATTCACCCATGGAAATATGCGGAACATATCCGCGCCAACAGCCGGCGCTAGAGAACGGTTCACACATGACGCGACAGCTTTCCCCGGAGTATCCGCGTTGCCGAACCGCGACCAAACCTATTACAGGCATCTTTGCCTGTTGATCATCCTGCTTCTTCCCCTTGCGGGCTGCATGACCGTATCGCGCCCGCAATACCGCGCCGACCAATCCTCTGCTGCGGAGGTTCCGGGGTTTCCGGGGGTAAGATCCTATCTCGATGAAGGCTCCAGCTCATGGGAAGACGCCTTTGACTGGCAACCGGCCGCCGCACAAGGAGACGTCAACTACCTGATGATCTCGGGAGGCGGGGCTGGAGGCGCCTTCAGTGCCGGCGTGCTATCGGCATGGACAAAGACAGGCAAACGCCCACGCTTCGATATCGTCAGCGGCGTCAGCACCGGCGCGCTCATCGCTCCCTTCGCCTTTCTTGGATCATCCTATGACGATCTGATCGCGCATCTCTATACGAGCGGCGTCGCAAAAAACCTCGTCGACCGCAGGCTGCTGCCAAACCAGATGCTCGGAAAGAGCCTTTTGCGCGGACGGACGCTTCGCAGCATGGTGGATCAGTACATCACGCAGGACGTCCTCGACGCGGTTGCGAGAGAACATCGAAACGGGCGCAGGCTCCTAGTTCTCACCTCCAATCTCGACTCGCAAAGAGCGGTGGTCTGGAACATGGGCGCGATCGCGGCAAGCGGCCGGCCGGGTGCCCTTCAGCTATTCCGGGGCGTGCTTGTCGCGTCTGCAAGCATTCCCGGCGTATATCCGCCGGTGTTGATCAAAGTGCAGGCGGGAGACCGGCATTTTCAGGAGCTCCATTCCGATGGCGGCTCTTCCTCGCAAATTCTCACCTTTCCGAGCACGGTGCTGGCCTCTGCGTCCCATGCACCTCGGTCGAAGCCTCGGAAACTCAATATTTTCGTGCTCGTCAACAATGCGCTCATGCCCGAATTTTCCAACACCTCGGAACGGACATTGCCCGTCATGGCGCGAGCATACGCCACGCTGATCAAAGCACAGGAGCGCGACGCGCTGATGGCGCTATACGGCTGGGCACGCCGAACCGGCGCGACATTTCATGCTGCCTCAATCGATTGCCAAATTCCCTATGACATCGCTGACCCCTTCAATGATCGTTATATGCGGGCCGTATTCACTTTGGGTGCACGCGAGACATTGAACGGAACCCTTTGGAACGACGTTCCGCTCTTTACCACCGCCACGTCGAATCCCGAGTGCCAATCGGTGCCCACTCAATTGTCAAAGCTTTAGGTAAATCACTGAAATAAAAATGGAAATTTTCTCCGTGAGTTGGGAGATCCGAATGCTATGCGTCAAAATGTTATGATGCTGATTTTAAAGGAAAATTCGGCAGTAGGATTTCCTTATGCTTCCGTCAAAGCTGACCCAAGCAATATGAACATGCCAATCTCGATTGATGGGTCGTCGGTGGACGAAAGGCAGACGTTACGATGCCAGGTTCAAATCCTGCCCCGCAACCAGTTCAATCATAACGCAATCAATCAATTGCCCTGCGGACAGGCAGAAAGATATTGATTGTTTATCAGGAGCATCTGACATTTGCGAGACACGGATCTACGGTTCAGATTCTCTCAAGACCGAAGATTTTGTGAGCCAATGTTGGCCTGCCATTGATCGCGAAGCAGCGACATTAGCAACAAGTCATGTCGGCTGTCGTCACTCACGCGAAGCGCTCCGCGCATTGTGCCTTCTTGGAGGAAGCCGATTTTGCTATAGACGGCTTTTGCACGTGCATTCGAAGGGAGCAGGTCGAGCCAGAAGCGTGCTACATCGTGGATCGAGAAGACCAGACGGCAAATCTGATGCAGAAATGCCGTTCCATGGCCGAGGCCGATCGCGGCCATGGCGATGCGGTGAAGCTGGGCGTTCCCCATATCGTCGTCGTCCAGGCGGACCACTGCGAAACCGACTGGTTCCGCTCCGAGGCGGCACAGAAGATAGTTCGTATTTGGCGCAGCGAGCCGTCGGTGATGTTCGGCTGCGTCATAGCTGCCAACCAGCGCGGCATATCCGGGAAGGCGCTCTACCGACATGATGAAAGGAATGTCCGCTTCGGTGGCATGTGCGATGGAGAGGGGCAATTGAGAAACGCAAGCGTCCATGTCCTCACGGTTTCCGTTCAGCACGTAAGTGGACCAATGCTTTCGAGCGGCGCCTCGCGCCAACCTTCCGTTCGGGTCAGATAGGCCACACTGCGATATCCCGCCGCTGCAATCGCGGCGAGTGACTGGTCAAGACCCACCCCCACGGTCTGCACGCCATGGCTGTCGTCGCCCAGCGTTACCGGAATTCCCGTCTTCCGCGCGCGTTCGAGAATTTGTGGAAGCGGGTAGACCGGCCCATAACCGTTGCGAAAGGCCGCGCAGTTGACATCGAGCGCCGAACCATTGGCCTGGATGGCGTCCAGCGTCCTATCGATAGAGCGGACGACCCGGTCGGAGAAGACAAAGCCGGGTGGATCGTATTTTCGAACGAGATCCAGATGCGCGATGATATCTGGTTTCAATCGCTCAACCATATCTGTCACCTGACCGAAATAGGCCAAGCGCAGTTCCTCCGGACCACCGAGATCGGCAGCCAATGCCGCCGTGTCGTTTGCAGAGTAGTCGAGCCACCGGCCACAGATATCGTGAACGCTGCCGACAATGTAATCGAAAAGGATAAGCGTCACGTAGCTCGGTCATCGCTTCCAACCAGCCTTCAGGCGGCAAGGTCTCGGTCTCGAAGCCAATCAGCAATTCTATCTGTCCGGCTCGCGCCTCGCGCAGTTCGAAGGCACGCTTGATGTAACCCTCGAATGCCGCGGAGGGTATTGCGCCTGACTGTTACAACCCCATTTTGAGTTAGCCGTGGCGCGAACAACGCCAAATTCGCTCGACAGCCTGTGCTCAATAACAACGAAGCCATCTAACTGATCGTATGGTCGCTGATCGACTGCCTAAGCCTGCGAACGTCGCGGACGGGCGGAGCCCCGAATCGCCGCAGATATTCGCGGCTGAATTGAGAGGCGCTCTCATAACCGACCGCATAGGCGACGTCGGAGGCACTATGGTCGCCGGCGAGCAGCAACTGGCGCGCCTCCTGAAGGCGTATCTGCTTCTGATACTGGATCGGGCTCAATCCAGTCAGCGCGAGAAAGTGGCGATGCAGGCTCGCACGGCTCATGCCAGCAGCTTCGCACAGAGCCTCGATCCGCAGCCGCGTATTACCGCGGTCGCGGATCCATTCGACCGCGCGGCGGATGCCGCCGATCGCGCCTTCCGGACGGGCGATGTGGCGCAACAGTCGCCCCTGCGGGCCCTGCAGGAGACGATAAAGCAATTCGCGTTCGGCCATCGGCGCGAGCGCCGGGATGTCCGCAGGCGTGTCGAGCAACGCCAGCAGTCGCAGCAGCGTGTCGCGCAGCGGCGGAATCATCGGATTGATCGCGATGCCGCTGCCTGGCGCGTCCGCGTCGCGCACCGCCGGCATCGTCGATGCGACCTCGGCCAGAAGTGCCGGATCAAGGACTAACGAAATCGCTACATAAGGACTGCCGTCGTCAGCGTCATGGATCTGGCCGCTCAAAGGCAGATCGAGTGCGCTGACCAGATATTGAGACGCGTCGTAGCGCAGGAGGTCGTCGTGGATGGCCACCTCTTTCGATCCCTGCAGAATGAAGCAGATCATCGAGCGGTAGAGACACGGTGACGTTCCTGAGGTCGTTTGTCCTACGCCGATTTCCAGGCGCGGGATCGGCGTCAGGGTCATTCCGGTCCGCCCGTGGCGGAGCGCGATATCGCGAAGGGGATTTAGGTTGTCAGTCATGCCAAGGAGTATGACATCAATCTTCACGCATGCAAAGACCCTGAGACAATCAGGCAAGCAATTGAGAGCATTAGGTGGGGCGTCGGACACAGCAATCGCCTATCTGACTAGCAGCGAAAGCGGCGCCTAAGCGGCGTGCCGTCTGGAAAATCAAATCACAAGGAACGTAGCCATGTCTCAGAAGATCGCACTCATTACTGGTGCCAGCCGCGGCCTCGGTCGCAACATGGCGCTGCATCTCGCCAAGCGTGGTGTGGGCGTCATCGGTACCTACCGAAACAGCGCCGCAGAAGCCCAGACGCTGGTTGACGAGATCGAAGCCCTGGGCGGAAAGGCAGCGATGCTGGTGCTCGACGTCACCGACACGGCAAGCTTTTCTAACTTCACGCAAGCGGTCACCGACGCGCTGCGGACGACCTTTGGCGTAGACCGGTTCGATTATCTGGTGAACAACGGGGGCGAGGGCATTTATGTCATGGTCGCCGACGCGAGCGAGGACCAGTTCGACCAGATGGTCGACATGCACCTGCGCGGGCCGCTGTTCCTGACCCAGAAACTGCTGCCGCTGATCGTCGACGGCGGGCGCATCCTCAACGTGTCCTCAGGCTTTGTTCGCACGACGATGGCAGGCTACGGCCTCTACGGCGCCGCCAAGGCGGCGATGCAGACGCTGACCAAGTTCATGGCGGTCGAACTGGGCGCACGCCAGATCCGCGTCAACGCGATCGCGCCGGGCGCCATCGCCACCGACTTCGGCGGCGGCAGGGTGCGCGACGACAAGCATATCAACGACTTCGTTGCCGGTAACATAGCGCTCGGCCGCGTCGGCCAGCCCGACGATATCGGTGGCGCGGTCGCCGCAATCCTGTCCGATGATCTCGGTTGGGCCAATGGCACGACGTTCGACGTGTCGGGCGGCCAGTCGCTCTGATCTCTGTTCCAGCACATCGAGACACCGTCATGACCGAGCAAAACCTCACTCTTGTCAGCCACCCGCTGTGCCCATTCGTCCAGCGTGCCGCGATCGTCCTCCTCGAAAAGGGGGTGGCGTTCGACCGGGTCAACGTCGATCTATCGGCCAAGCCTGACTGGTTTCTGGCCCTGTCGCCGACCGGCAAGGTGCCGGTGCTAAAGGTACGCCAGCCGAACGGTGAGGAGGCGATCCTCTTCGAAAGTGTGGTGATCTGCGAATATCTGAACGAGAAGCAGGGCGGCGCGGCGATGTATCCCGACGATGCATTGCTGCGTGCCCGGCATCGCGCCTGGATCGAATTCGCCACCCAGACCTTTGCGGAGGGCTGGCAGTTCCTCCACGCCAAGGACATGGCGACCGCCGACGCTAAGCGGGCCGCCTTCCGTGATCGGCTGAGCAAGATCGAGGCCGAACTGGGCGACGGCCCGTATTTCGCCGGCGCGAACTTTGGCCTGGTCGATGCCGTCTACGCACCGCTGTTCCGCTATTTCGGGATCATCGATCCGGAAGTGGCGGACCCGATCTTTGCTGGCCTGCCACGTGTGACGGCGTGGCGCGCGGCACTTGCCGAGCGATCCAGCGTCAAGAACGCCGTGATCGACACCTATCCCGACCTGTTTCGCGACCACCTGCGCCAGCAAGGCGCGATGATCGCGGCTTAACAACCATAATTCCAAGGAGTGATATCATGACCGACCCATCCAATAGCGCGCTGATCCTGATTGAATATGTCAACGACTGGCTCTCCCCGACCGGCGGCATTTATCCGGTGTTTCAGGACCGGGAGCAGGTCGACACCGCTATCGCCAATTCGAAGATCATCCTCAAAGAGGCCCGCCGTCGCGGCCTGCACGTGATCCACGCAGCGCTGAAGTTCGAGCCGACCTTCAAGGTGCTGGGCGAGGCCAAGTACGGCCTGCGTAAGATGACGCGCGACCATGGCGCGTTCCTGGGCGAGCAGGCCGATTTCTTCCCCGGCTTCGCGCCGGCGGAAGGCGAGCATGTCGTTCGCGAGCGCGCCGGCGGCAGCAGCGTCTTCGTCGGAACCACGCTCGACGGCTACCTGCGCAACAATGGCATCTTCGACATCTACCTCGCTGGCTTCTCGCTGCGCCAGTGCGTCGAGTCTTCGATGCGCAATGCCCATGACCTCGGCTACCACACCAATGTCATCTACGACGCGTCAGCCGGCTATACCCGCAAGCAACAGGACGACTTCGTGGCCGAGATCGCACCCTTCTACGCCAACGCGATCACCACGCAGGAATTCGTGTCGCATGAGTGAAATACCACCGCCCGGCCCTTTCAGGGTCGGGCCTTGGTTTATCAAAGCTTCGGAGGCAATACGATGATTGGATTGATGGTCGAACTCGCAGTCACGCCTGACAGCGGTGCAGCATTCGAACGTGCCTTCGCCGTTCAGGCGGCTGCGGTACAGGCCAACGAACCGGGCAACCGCCTGTACGAACTGTTCAAGTCGACCAATCTGTCCGACAGCTACACGCTCGTTGAAATCTACAAGGATGATGCCGCGCTTCAGGCGCACCGCGCATCGCCGCACATGGCGGCCAATCGACCGCTGACCGCGCCCTTTCTGGCGGGGCTGTCATTTGGCACTAAATTGTAAGAATGCGCCAGTTCATTCAAGGTTCGGCATCTAAAGGGTTAGACCTGCGCTTGGCAGCCATCGGCGAAGAGTTCGGCGCCGTTGACGAAGCTCGCATCGTCAGAGGCGAGGAACAGGGTCGCCTTTGCGATTTCCTCGGATTCGCCGACGCGGCCGAGCGGGATGCGCGAGGCGAGATAGTCGAGCAGGCCCTGCTGCTGTTCCTTGTCGTCACCGACAAGTTCGACGAGGCCGGGAGTGCGTGTCGCGCCGGGCGAAACGACGTTGACGCGAATGCCGGTGCCCTTCAGGTCAAGTGCCCAAGAGCGGGCGAGGTTGCGGACTGCCGCCTTCGAGGCGGAGTAGACGGAGAAGGCAGCCGTGCCTTCGGTGCCAGCGGTCGAGCCGGTCAGCACGACCGAGGAGCCCTTGCCCAAAAGCGGAAGCGCTTTCTGGACGGTAAAGATGACGGCCTTCACGTTGCGGCCGAAGGTGTCGTCGACCTGCTCTTCGGTGATCTGGCCGAGCGGAAGCATCGTGCCGCCGCCGGCGTTGACGACGAGAGTGTCGAGACGGCCATGCTCCACCTTCACCTGGGCGAAAAGCTTGTCGAGATCCTCATTCTTCGCAGAGTCGGCCTGTACGCCGACCGCGCCACGACCGATCGCGGCCACTGCCTTGTCGAGTGCATCCTTGCGGCGGCCGGTGATGTAGACGCGTGCGCCCTCGGCGGCGAAAAGCTTGGCGGTCGAAAGGCCGATGCCGCTGGTTGCTCCGGTGACGACGGCGATCTTGTTTTCAAGTCTTTTGGTCATTTTACTCTCCTGATGCTGGGCGCGCGAAAGGGTTCAGCCCGAATGCGCGGCCTGTTGAAGTTCAGAAACTGTTCGGGAGGTGGCGTTGGCTGTTGGTCTCGTCGCCGTCCGATGAGGAGAAGTTAGTTCGTCAGGCCGGCGGCGAGAAGCCGCTCAGGATGGAGACATTATCCATATGCATGGATGGTCTCCGTCGCCACATTGCGTCGCGCGTCGACCGCTTCGAATACCTTCGTCGCCCACTCCGTGAAGGCGCGAAGCCGCGGGTTTGGAAATCGGTCGGCGGGGTAGACTAGGTGCAGCGGATGATTGTCGGGCTTCCACTCAGGCAACAGTTCGACCAGCGCCCCGCTCTCGAAATGCGGTCTTGCGAGGAAGCCGAAGCTCTGGCCGATCCCCAGCCCTGACAGCAGCGCGTTCAGATGCGCGGTGCTCTCGTTGACCGAAATACCGGCGGAGGTCGGGAGATATTCGCTTCGCTCATCTCCGCGCTGGAACCGCAATGGAAACCTCTTTCCCGATGATGCGGAGAAGTAGCTGACGATCCGATGCGCCTGAATATCATCGGGCCGCTGCGGCAACTCCAGGCCATCCAGATAAGCGGGCGACGCGCAAATCACGTAATCCAGTTCGCACAACTTTCGCGCCTTCATCGACGAGTCACTAAGCGATCCGCCGCGAATGACGCAATCGATCCCCTCACTGACGACGTCGGCGGGGCGATCGCTGACGCCGAGCATGAGATCGATATCGGGATACTGGCTCTGAAAATCGGAGAGCGAGGGGATGAGGATCTGATTTGCCAGCACTGAGCCGATGTCCACGCGCAGCTTTCCTTTGGGCGCGCTGCGGGAGCCGGCGACAGTGCCGTCCATGTCATCGAGATCGGCGAGGAGCTTGAGCGCACGCTCGTGATAGGCGACGCCTTCGGTGGTCATTGTGACGGACCGCGTGGTGCGCTCTACCAGCTTTGTCCCGAGATGAGCCTCAAGATCCTGCACGAGCTTGCTGACCGAGGACCGAGGCAGGTTCATGGTATCCGCCGCCTTGGCGAAAGAGCCGGCTTCGGCGACGCGGACAAATGTTTTAATTGCGAGTATCTGATCCACGGGAAGCCTGCATGATCGCGTTCGTTGAGATAGAAACTACACCCGACAGATGACACAGGCCATGCAAGTTATTGCTCCAGCTGGATGATTTTGCGACGTTTATAGGCTTATGCGCTAAGCCTGCGAGGCAATACACCGGGTTTGGGATCGTATACTGCTTTCGGCTCGGCATGGCCGGTCCCGACGCTATCGCTTATGGGTCAAACCCCAATTTTTCAGACGCTTAGGTTCGTGTCGGTGTCGTTGGTTCACATCCTATCAAGGCGACGAATTGTTTTTTTAAAAGACTAATCCTGTCCTGGGCTCAAGGTTTGGAGAGACTTGCTCCATGTCGCACGCTGGCGCCGAGCGGGCTTGGTAGTCGCGATCAACGCCGGTTGTGGACCACGGGTATCCGTCTTGTTGAACGAGCGGCAGCTATGCCGCGAGCAACCTTAGAATACTTGGAGCCCCAATCGGACAGAAGGGCCATGTCCTCGCACTTAGCCACTCTCACGGGATCGGCGTAGGGTCGAGGCTCTCTCAAACCTCGACCGGCGCCCTTTCTTCTTTCTGTTTGGACGTGGTGATCGGTATGGTGAAATCCAAGACCATCCGTCCCTCAACCTTGCCGGCCTTGAGCTTGGCAAAGATCGCGTTGATGTCGTTCAAGGGCACCTTGGTGATATCCGCCTTCACCTTGCCCTCGACTGCAAAGGCAATGGCCTCGTCGAGGTCACGGCGTGTCCCGACGATCGAACCTCGTAAAGTGATACGCTTGAGCACAACGTCGAAGATCGGCGTCGGGAATTCCCCCGGCGGCAGGCCGACGAGGGCGATTGTGCCTTTGCGGCGCACCATCTGGAGTGCCTGGGAGAAGGCGGGTGGCGAGACGGCTGTTACCAGAATGCCGTGGGCACCGCCGCCCGTCGCCTTCAGGACATCGGCAATTGCGTCCGGTGACCGGGCATCTATCACGACATCGGCACCGGTTGCGCGTGCCAAAGTGAGTTTCTCTGGTGTGACATCGAGTGCCACGATCTTAAGGCCCATCGCCTTGGCATATTGGATTGCGACATGGCCGAGGCCACCGATGCCGGAAATTGCCACCCATTCTCCCGGACGGGCCTCGGTCTCCTTCAATCCTTTATAGGTGGTGACGCCAGCGCACAGGATCGGTGCGATCTGCGCAAAATCAACGTTAGCCGGAAGCCGCGCGGTGAACGCTGCCGAGGCGATGACATATTCGGCAAAGCCGCCATCACAGCTGTAGCCGGTATCATGCTGGTGCTCGCACAAGGTCTCCCAGCCTGTTTCGCAATATTCGCACCGCATGCAGGCGTCATGCAGCCAAGCGACGCCGACCGGATCGCCCAGTTTGAAATCTGTCACGCCCTGGCCAAGCGCTGCGACGATACCGGCAACTTCATGGCCAGGAATGAATGGCGGCGATGGTTTCACGGGCCAGTCGCCATCAGCGGCGTGGAGGTCCGTATGGCAGACACCGCAGGCAATGACCTTGACGAGAAGCTCACCGGGCCCAGGAACCGGTACGGGCACGCTTTCAATCACAAGCGGCTCACCAAAACGGTGCACGACCGCCGCCATCATCGTCTTTGTAATCATCGCCCGTCTCCTTCATCCGTTTCTACGTTGATGAGGTGAGACTAGGCGCGCCGACAATGGCCGCTATGACATAGATCAAAGCTTGATACGCAGTCCGGTGACAACTTCATGAGAATAGGCCCAGTGGATCTCCGAGCTCCTGGGACCTCGCGCAACGAGCAAGGAAGTCATCATGACATATGCAACTACGAATCCTTACACCGGCGAAGTACTGAAGGTTTTTCCGAACGCCACCGACGCCGAAGTCAAGCTGGCCATCGATAACGCTCACGCCACGTTCCTGTCCTGGAAGGAAACAGCATTCGCCGAACGCGCCAAGGTGATGCAAAGCGCAGCGCACATCCTGCGTAACGACATTCAGGCCTACGCCGAATTGCTGACGATCGAGATGGGCAAGCTACTTTCAGAAGCTAAAGCGGAAGTCGAGCTGTCGGCCGATATTTTCGAATATTACGCCAGAAATGCCGAGAAACTACTGGCGCCCCAGAGACTGGCTGTGACCAATCCTGCCGAGGGCGAAGCGATGATCGTGCATGATCCACTAGGCGTGCTGCTTGCGATCGAGCCCTGGAATTTCCCCTATTACCAGATCGCCCGCATCATCGCGCCGCAATTGTCCGCGGGCAACACGATGCTGCTCAAACATGCCTCCAATGTTCCCCAGAGTGCTGCCGCCTTTGAAAAACTGATGTGGGAGGCTGGCTTGCCGAATGGGGCTTTCAAGAACCTCTATGCGACGCGCTCGCAGGTCGAACTTATTCTCAATGATCCGCGCGTTCATGGCGTCGCACTCACTGGGTCGGAGGGCGCTGGGGCAATCGTCGCGGCGCAGGCGGGCAAGGCTCTGAAGAAATCCACAATGGAACTCGGCGGCGCTGACGCCTTCGTGGTGCTGGCCGACGCTGATCTGGAGAAGACGACAAAGTGGGCGGTCTTCGGCCGTCATTGGAACGGCGGTCAGGTCTGCGTTTCCTCCAAGCGAATGATCATCGTCGACAAGGTCTACGATCAGTTCCTCGAACGCTACTCGGTTGGCGTGGCGCGTTTGCGTGCGGGCGATCCCTTCGACCCCGCGACCACTCTGGCTCCGTTGTCCTCGCAGGCCGCAGCCGATGAGATCAAGGACAAGATCCGGCAGGCGGTTAGCCATGGCGCAAAGGCGACCGAGGTTGGTCCCAAGGTTCCGAACAGAGGCGCCTTCGTTCAGCCGACGATATTGACCGAGATTGCCGACGACAGTCCGGCCCGCTACTGGGAATTCTTTGGCCCGGTCTCGATGCTGTTCCGTGCCAAGGACGAAGATGATGCCGTGCGCATCGCCAATGACTCACCGTTCGGTCTGGGCGGTTCAGTCTTCACGTCCGACCCCAAGCATGGTGTGGAAGTGGCCAAGAAGATTTCGACCGGCATGGTGTTCGTCAACCATCCGACGATGGTCAAGGCCGACCTCCCATTTGGCGGCATACGTCGTTCCGGCTACGGCCGTGAACTGCTCGGCCTGGGCATCAAGGAGTTCGTCAATCATAAGCTGATCGATGTCGTCGACATCGACGCAGAGTTTTGATCTCAGTTGGCAGACAGCTCTCGGAATTGCGGTGTCATCGGTACTGCAATTCTGAGAAGTCCTTGGAATATTCGAGTTGGATCAGGATCGGCTCGAGCTTACAATAACATCAGCAGCCACGCTGGACAGTTGTATCACTCGCGCACGACAATTGTGCCGGGAGGAGATCGTCAACGAGGCGGTCGAACTGGCAAGCAATCCCCAAAACCTGCCCTATCACTGAAATCGACCAGCGTTTCTGGCTTGTCCACCGGTCTGTTGCGATGACATAAGATCCTTATCACCATCGTTGCCGCACGTAAAAAAGGGCAGCTTTTTTGTCGACCCATGCTCCTCAAGGAACCGACTTCCTAAGCCGGTCCCTTGATAAAGCATCACTTCAGGACAAACGGTACCCATTGCTGTCATAGGGCCATTTCCAATTGCTGATTTCCGGCATGTCCTCGCCGTATTGGCGGATATAGCGACCGTGTTCTTCGAGCTTGTCGCGGAAAAGGTTGATCACATCCATCGCCTTCTCCCTCAGACCCGGCACACGCTCGATCGCCTCGATGGCAAGATGGTAGCGGTCGAGCTCGTTGAGAACGGTCATGTCGAACGGCGTCGTCGTCGTTCCCTCCTCGATGAAGCCGCGGACATGGATATTGCCGTGGTTGGTGCGCCGGTAGGTCAGGCGGTGGATCAGATAAGGGTAGCCGTGATAGGCGAAGATGACCGGCCGATCCGGTGTGAACAACTTGTCGAAGACCGCGTCGGCGAGACCATGCGGGTGCTGTTCCTTTGACTGCAGCGCCATCAGGTCGACAACGTTGACCACGCGGATCGACAGTTCCGGAATGTTCTGGCGGAGAAGATCGACGGCGGCGAGCATTTCCATGGTGGGGACATCGCCGGCGCAGGCCATGACGACATCGGGTTCGACCGCGCCCTGTTCGTTTCCAGCCCACTCCCAGATGCCAATACCGGCCTCGCAATGCTTGATGGCTTCATCCATCGACAGCCATTGCGGCTCCGGCTGTTTGCCGGCAACGATCACGTTGATGCGGTCATAAGTCTTCAGGCAATGGTCGCCGGTCCAAAGCAATGTGTTGGCATCCGGCGGCAGGTAGATGCGCACGGTATCGGCTCTTTTGTTGGCGACTAGATCGATGAAGCCGGGGTCCTGGTGGCTGAAGCCATTATGGTCCTGCCGCCAGACATGCGACGTCAGCAGGTAGTTCAGCGAGGAAATCGGCTTTCGCCACGGCAGCTCTCGCGACACCTTTAGCCACTTGGCGTGCTGATTGAACATGGAATCAATAATATGGATGAATGCTTCATAGCAGGAGAATAGGCCGTGGCGGCCGGTCAACAGATAGCCCTCTAGCCAACCCTGGCACAGATGCTCGCTAAGCACCTCCATCACCCGTCCGTCAGGCGCAAGGCTCACGTCATAGGGCTTTATTTCCTCCATCCACACGCGGTCGGTCACTTCGAAGACGCTACCGAGGCGGTTGGACTCCGTCTCATCGGGGCCGAAGATGCGGAAATTGGTATGATCGCTATTGAGGGTCAGGATATCGCGCAGATAATGGCCGAGGACTTCGGTCGATTGCGCCATTGTTCTGCCGCGCTCTTTGACGGCGACCGCATAGGCGCGGATATTAGGCACAATAAGCTCTCGGCGCAAAAGGCCGCCATTGGCATGGGGATTGGCGCCCATGCGGCGCTTGGCCGTCGGTGCCAGTGCGCGCAGCTCCTCTTTCAAGCGCCCGTCCGTGTCGAAGAGATCCTGCGGATCATAGCTTCGCATCCAGTCTTCCAGGATCTGCCGGTGGCTGGCATCCTTGCGGCAATTGGAAACCGGCACTTGATGCGCTCGCCAGAAGCCCTCGACCTTCTTGCCGTCCACTTCCTTCGGTCCGGTCCAACCCTTTGGACTTCTGAACACGATCATCGGCCAGCGCGGGCAGAAATTGCCCGGCATGCCGGTGCGGGCCTCGGCCTGGATGGCGCGGATGCGATCGAAGACCTGTTCGAAGGTAGCGGCCATAGCCTGATGCATCTGATGCGGGTCCGATCCTTCGACGAAGAAGGGTTCGTAGCCGTAGCCGATGAAGAGGTGACGCAGATCCTCTTCGGTGTCGCGGCCAAGGATGGTGGGATTGGCGATCTTGTAGCCATTGAGATGCAGGATCGGCAGCACCGCGCCATCGCGGGCCGGATTGAGAAACTTGTTGGAGTGCCAGCTGGCGGCAAGCGGGCCGGTTTCCGCTTCACCGTCGCCAATGACACAGGCGGCGATCAGATCAGGATTGTCGAAGACGGCGCCGTAGGCATGCACCAGAGCATAGCCGAGTTCGCCGCCTTCATGGATCGATCCGGGTGTTTCAGGCGCCGCGTGGCTCGGAATGCCGCCGGGAAAGGAGAACTGGCGGAACAGCTTGTGCATGCCGGACGTATCCGTGGAAATATCCGGATAGATCTCGCTATAGGTGCCTTCGAGATAGGTGTTGGCGACCATGCCCGGGCCACCATGGCCGGGGCCGCAAATATAGATGATATCGAGATCGCGATTGCGGATGATCCGGTTGAGATGAGCATATATGAAGTTGAGCCCTGGGGTCGTGCCCCAATGGCCAAGCAGGCGCGGCTTGATATGCTCGGCTTTCAGCGGCTCGCGCAGCAGCGGATTGTCGAGCAGGTAGATCTGGCCGACGGAGAGGTAATTGGCAGCTCGCCAATAGCGGTTGATGAGATCGAGCTCGGTGTCGTCGAGCGGATGCGTAAACGTGGCGGCTGGCTGCTTTTCCATGGGACTGCTCCAATTCGATATGGTCGTTCGTCAGATTACTGCGAACGACACGATGGGCTGTTGATCTGGATCACTCGGCCGCCAGAACCGAGAAGGCTTCATTGGCAATGATCTGCTCCTCGTCCGTTGCAATGACGAACGCTGCGACAGAGCTGGCCGATGTGCTGACGATGGTTGCGTTGGCTGCATTTGCCTCGCTATCAAGGGCAAGGCCCATCCACCGCAGGCGGTCGCAGATCGCGGCACGGATTTCCGGCTGATGCTCGCCGATCCCCGCGGTGAAGACGATGCCGTCCAGGCCGCCGAGCGTTGCCGTCATGCGGCCGATTTCGCCGGCAATGCGCAGGGTAAAAAGATCGATCGCTTCCCGCGCCGCCACGCGCTCGTCCTTTAGCAGATCGCGCGTGTCGCCGCTGATACCCGAAACGCCGAGCAGGCCGGAGCGATGATAGAACATGTCCTCAATGTTTCGCAGGGTCCGGCCTTTCGGCCCGAGAAGATGCAACACCACGCCGGGATCGAGAGCGCCGCAGCGTGTTGCCATCGGAATGCCGTCGAGCGTTGAAAACCCCATGCTACAGTCGCGGCTTTTACCGCCATCGAGGGCGCAGAGGCTGGCGCCGCTGCCAAGATGTGCGACAATCACTTTACCTGCCGCAATCTTCGGCGCGCGTCGCCCCAATTCCGCGGCGATGAAAGCATAGGAAAGACCATGAAAACCGTAGCGCTTGATCCCGTGATCGTGCAAGGCGCGGGGCAGGGCAAATCGGCGAACGAGGTCACTTTGGGTTGCGTGGAAGGCTGTGTCGAAGGAGGCCGTCTGTGCGAGCGTCGGCCGCAGGTGTTGGACTGCGCGGATCAGGCGGAGCGCCTGGGGCTGATGCAAAGGGGCAAGCGCGGTCAACCCGTCTATATCGCTGATGCTGGCCTCGTCGAGACGAACTGGGCCTGCGAACCGATCGCCGCCATGAACAACGCGATGGCCGGCGGCACGCACGGCATCCATGTCGAAATGCCTGCCGAGCACTTCAAATGTTTCGGAGATGACATTCCGCAGATCCACCCCGTCTTCGGCATGCAGGGAAGTGTCGAAGACGGCTGGTCCTTCTGTCAGGTGAAACGACAACGGACGCCTGCCGAAGTCGATCAAGCCCTTACCGATACGACGTGCCTCGTTCGCATTGCACTGGAATAGACCGATCTTGATGGTTGAAGAGCCCGTGTTGAACGTAAGCAGCAGGTTCGCGTCCGTCATGATGTTTCCTTCGGTTTGGAAATCAGTTTCCCAACGATAAGCCGAGAGTGATCGGCTACGGCGGAACATTGAGCCGGGTTTTCCACACGGCCTAGAGTGCTTGAGAACTGGCATCGTATCTACGGCTGGCAGGCGCGGATGGCATTGACCCATATCAAGCTGTCCGATGCTCGCGATTCGTCTTCGATCAGCAGTCTTGACCAAGATCAAGGCGGAGCATTCGCTGTGGTTTAAACTCACACCAATCGAAGTGGTTCAAACACGAGGTGTGATCATGCAAGTAAAAACCATTCTGAGTGTCATCGGTGTCGATCAGAACGATGACGATCTGCGTTCCGCAATCGAACTTTGCAGCGCAGTCGAGGCGCATCTTTCCGTGCTGATCACGGTGCTCGCCATTCCTCCCATTGGCGGAAATGGTGAGGTAGTCTCGACCGTATGGGTTGAGGAACGTGAGCGTGAGATGGAAGTGCTCGACCGGAAGGTCGCAAGTGCGAAGACTTTGCTGCAGTCGAGCGGCATCTCGTTTGATGTGGACAGCCTGTTTACCGAATCTGGATGGGCGGATAACGAAATCGGCGAACGGGCACGCTATGTCGATCTGACATTGATCGGCGGCGGCCTGCTGGCTAAGGACGATATGCGGTGGCCAATACTGAACGGCGCACTGTTTCAGTCGCCGTCTCCGATCTTCGTCGTGCCAAAAGGATATTCAGCCTCGCTTCGTCCAAGCACGGTGCTTGTTGCCTGGGACTCCCGCAATGAGGCGAGCCAGGCAGTCCGTGCTGCGATGGAACAGTTGACGGGAGCGGTAAATGTGTGTGTCGCCATTGTCGATCCGTACGCCTCGATCCGCAGCAATGGCGAGGAGCCGGGCGCTGATGTCGCTGCCTTCCTTGCGCGCCATGGAGTTCGGGTATCGGTCGATGTTCTGGCAAGCGGTGGTCGTTCTGTCGCCGACGTCTTGCGGCAACACGCTACGGATATCGGGGCCGAACTGATTGTCATGGGTGCTTACGGACATTCGCGCATGCGGGAATGGATTTTTGGAGGTGTGACGCGCTCGATGCTCGAAACGACTCCGATCCCCCTGCTGATGACGCGATGACATCAAGCCGGGTGCGCCGTCTTGCGCTCTCCAGTTCGGTGTTTTTCGGCGCATGAAAGGATGGGAGATGGTTGGTACCTATGTGATTGCGGCGTTGCGGCCTGATCAGATCGCACAAGCCTATCCTCTCATTCAAGCAGTTGTCCCAACTCTTGACATGCAAGCATGGCATCGGATGGCATCCAATGCTCGCCGCCACGAAGAGATTCTCGTGGTCATCAACTCGCGCGAATATATACAGGGGCTCAGTATATTCCGGCATGGCGATCATCCGGTCGTGGGATCGCTTCTTGACGTCATCTTTCTCATTGTCGCGAGTTCGGCCGATGAACGCGGGGTCACGGGTATGTTGTACTCGGCGATCAGATCGCGGGCTAGAGAGCTTAAATGCGCGCGGATTCGATTCTGGAGCCAGAATTCACAGAATTGGTCGCGGATGCGGGATGAGGCGCAATTCAACCGCGTGGATCATGGGCTGATGGTGTACTCCAACGACCAAGACTGATGAGATCTAGGTTCCGAAATGATTCTTGTCACACCTTGCCGGTGAACACGTAGCCGACACCGCGTATGGATTTGATCAATTGCGGACGCGCGGGATCCGTTTCGATCTTCTTGCGCAATCGTGCGATCTGGGCGTCGATCGTTCGGTCAAAGGCTTCCAGATTGCGCCCGCGTGTGAGGTCCATCAGCAATTCGCGGCTGAGAACACGTCCAGCATGCCGCGCGAAAACGACAAGAATATCGAATTCACCGGTGGTGAGCTCGATCTCATGCCCCTCCGCCGCCAGGAGTTGCCGCTTGCCGGTATCGAGTTGCCAACCCTCGAAGCGGATGACGTCGTCCGGATTCTTGTCGGGGCTCCTGATTGCCGGTTGGCGGCGGCGAAGGATCGATTTCAGGCGCGCGTGTACTTCGCGAAGATGAAAGGGCTTGGCGATATAATCGTCGGCGCCGACCTCGATCCCAACAATCCTGTCCACAACGTCGTCGCGGCCGGTGAGCATGATGATCGGCACATCCGATTGCGCACGAATCTCGCGGGCGAGATCCAGTCCGTCCTTCCCGCCGGGCAGAACCCAGTCCAGCAGGATGGCATCGAAATTCTCTTGTTGCAAACAGGCCCGCATTTCCAAGCCGTTCGACGCCGTGCTTACGGCATATCCCTCGTCCTCGAAATACCGTGTCAGCATTTGCCGGATTCTTGGGTCGTCGTCTACAACCAGAACATGTTCGCGCCGCTGTTGATCCGGGGCCATTGCAAATCGGTTCCAGTAAAGACGGGCTGCGCCCTGTGACAATCCGTTACAAAACTGCACCGTTTCTAACACGCCCGGCATTCGGCTGTCACCCGGAAGCAGTCATCTATCCGACATCGAAAAGGTATTTGAGAGGGATTGTCATGCTGTCGGCAAATCATGCAGTACAGGCTCAGAACTACAATGAAATTGCTGTCGTTTGCGGCGCAGACCCGATCTGTCTGCAATCGCTCTTCAGGAAGCTGCCGGTGGAACAGCTCGAGACCGGTAGGTCGTTGTTTTTCGAAGGCGATCCGGCAAAACATCTTTTTGAGCTGGTCGAGGGTGTTCTGCGCATCGTCAAGATCATGGCGGACGGCAGGCGCGTCATCACCGGCTTTCTGTTTCCCGGCGACCTTGTCGGCGTGTCGCTCAGAAACCATTATCTCTATAGCGCCGAAGCTGTGACCCCGGCTAAGCTTCGTCGCTTCTCCCGCAAAACTTTTGAGGATATCGTCAGCGGTTCGCCAGAGTTGAGGCCGCAGCTATTTGCCCGGCTTTGCGACGAAATGGCCGCGGCTCAGGATCAGATGGTGTTGTTGTCGTGCAAGAATGCCGAGGAGAGGCTCTGCAGTTTCCTGTTGCAACAGCTTCGGCGCAAGCAGGAGCAAGACCGTTCGGCCAGCGTTGTGGATCTGCCGATGACCCGCCTCGATATCGCCGACTATCTCGGCCTGACGATCGAAACGATCTCCAGGACCGTGACGAAATTGACGAACAGGGGCATTATCAACCCAGTAGGTCGTCATTCCATCCACATTGCAAAACCGGGAATGCTCGCGCATCTTGCGGGCGATGGGGAGGAGTGCCACGACGGTAATTCGTCTGTCGTAGTTTTTGACAGTGCGCGCCGGCGCCACTAACCGGACACAAATGGAAGTGACATGAACGAGCAGCCGCCACGGCAACAAGTTGCCGAGAATAGACTGGATGAGATCGCTGAAGTCCTCGACAGTGCGAACATTATCGTTCATGGATTCGATGGTGTGATCAGCCGATGGACGACAGGCTGCGAACGGCTCTACGGCTGGAGCCGGCAGGAAGCAATCGGTCAAGTGGTTCACGAACTGCTGGCAACCGTCTTCCCGGAACCTCTCGACAAAATACGCGACAAGATTGCGCGACAGGTTGATTGGCAAGGAGAGCTCATTCATCACGGCAGGGACGGCAAGCCTATTGTTGTTGCCAGCCGGTGGGTTGTGGCGTCCTCTGTGGACCCGGCTCGGCCGGTCATTGTCCAGACCAATACCGATATCAGTGACTTGAAACGAATTCAGGCGGATCTGGCTGAGCGAGAGGCACATTTGCGGTCGATCCTCGCGACTGTCCCTGAATCGATGGTTGTCATCGACGAAGGCGGTACGATCGCCTCCTTCAGTTCCGCTGCCGAGAAGCTGTTCGGATATTCGGCGGAAGAGGTTTATGGAAAGAATGTTCGTATGCTGATGCCCTCGCCGGATCGCGAGGCACATGACGGTTACCTCTCGCACTATCTGACGACCGGCGAACGGCGCATCATCGGCTATGGTCGCGTCGTCAGCGGACAACGCAAGGATGGCACGGTCTTCCCGATGGAGCTGTCGGTCGGCGAAGCCATCGCCAATGGCAAACGCATCTTTACCGGATTTGTGCGTGACCTGACCAGCCGTCACAAGATCGAAGAGGAGTTGCGGCAATCACAAAAGATGGAAGCCGTCGGCCAACTGACCGGTGGACTGGCGCACGACTTCAACAATCTGCTCACTGTCATCAGCGGCAATCTGGAAATGATCGAAGCAAGACTTCAAGATCCGAAGCTGCTTTCACTGGTTTTGGAGGCGCAGGCTGCGGCAGATGACGGCGCTAAGCTGACCGGCCAGCTCCTGGCGTTCGGCCGCCGCCAGCCGCTCAATCCAAAGCTCGTGGACATCGGACAGCTCGTGTCCAGCTTTTCCGATCTTCTGCGGCGCACGCTTGGCGAGACGATCGAATTGCGAACGGTCGT
Source organism: Rhizobium rhizogenes NBRC 13257 (assembly GCF_000696095.1). GTDB lineage: Bacteria > Pseudomonadota > Alphaproteobacteria > Rhizobiales > Rhizobiaceae > Rhizobium > Rhizobium rhizogenes. The sequence continues at coordinate 388,356 of NZ_BAYX01000003.1, forward strand.
TACCGGCTCCATGAACGAGGCGCTTGTCGACGGATCCCAATTGCAGAACGCTCTTCTCAACCTTGTGCTCAACGCGCGGGACGCAATGCCACGCGGCGGCTTCCTCTCCATCGAGATTTCTCCGGTACGGCTCGATGCTGATTATGCTCAGATGTATCCGCAGGTCCGCACCGGCGAGTATGTGCTGATTTCCGTGACCGATACCGGCGTTGGAATGTCGAGCGAGACCCAGGAACATGCTTTCGAACCTTTCTTCACTACGAAAGGCATGGGGGCGGGGACGGGCCTTGGCCTCAGCATGGTCTATGGCTTTGCCAAGCAATCTGGAGGTCATGTCCAACTTTACAGCGAGATTGGGCAGGGGACGAGCATCCGGATCTTCTTACCAGCGCTAAAGGCACGGGCAGCAAAGGAGCCGCCACGCGCGGCAGAGGATAAGAAGCTCCAGATTCCCAAGGGTTTCGAACGCATCCTCGTTGTCGAGGACGACGCGCGGGTTCGCCGCGTCGCCGTCTCTCGGCTTCTTGATGCGGGCTATAGCGTCATCGAGGCGACGAATGGCGCCGAAGCTCTAGCGGCTTTCCAGGAAAATCCGGACATCGCCCTGCTGTTCACTGATGTCGTGATGCCTGGCGGCATGGCCGGTGACGAACTGGCGCACAAAGTTCGGGCATTGCGGCCGGAAATCAAGGTGCTTTTTACATCCGGCTATGCCGAGCCTACGATCGCCGGCCGAGAGTTGGCGGAGGCGGGCAGCTGGTTGAAGAAGCCCTATACCGCCCGGGAATTGGCCATTCGCCTGCGCGAACTCCTCGATTGATCTTCTTAAATTTTTGAGAGGCTGCACGGCAGCGCCGTGACATGCCTTGTTGGTTGTTAATTGGCGGCCGGGCTGCGTGTCCGACCGCCTGCACATTATCCGCGCTTGTTCTTTTTGGCGTTATCGTCGACGAGTTCGTACCACATCGCGTTGAGGACAGCGAAGGCGGCGGCAAGCGGGAAGCCGAGGAGCCAGGCGAAATACCACATGTTCTTTCTCCTTGTACGGGGTTCAGTAGGCGTGTCCGTTTTTGTCGTTGACCGTCTGGGCGTCGACCTTGCCCCACAGCACCCGATAGACCCAGGTGGTGTAGAGAAGGATGATCGGGAGGAAGATCAGCACTGCGACGAGCATGACGAATAGTGTCATGTGGCTTGAGGACGCGTCCCAGACCGTGAGGCTGGAGCGCGGGTCGAGCGAAGAAGGCAGGATAAACGGGAACATCGAGACGCCGACCGTCGAGATGATGCCGAAGATGGCGAGCTTGCTGAAGAGCAGCGGCGCGAGCTCGCGGCGGGCAAGCATCGACAGTAGCGTGGCGACGGCACCAATGAAGCCGAAGATTGGAGCGGCCATCATCCACGGATGGCTACCGTAATTTGCGAACCAGGCACCGGCGCTATGGTCGACTGTCTTCAAGAGCGGATTGGACGGACCGATCGAATTGATCTGGCTGGTAATGCGATAACCGTCGACTCCATACCAAAGAGCGAGGCCGCCAAGGGCAAAAAGCACGACCGTCGCAAGCGCTGCCAGACTGCCATAACGGCGTGCTCTTTCCGCGACATTGCCACTCGTCTTTAGTTGCAGCCACGCGGCGCCGTGCATGGTGAGCATGGCGACGGAGAGAAGGCCGCAAAGCAGAGCATAGGGATTGAGCAGGCCGAAGAACGAGCCTTCGTAGTAGATCCGCATATCGTCGGCGAAACGGAAGGGCACGCCCTGCAGCACATTGCCGACCGCCACGCCGAAGATCAGCGCGGGAACGAAGCCGCCGATGAACAGCGCGCAATCCCAGCCTGCCTTCCAGCGGGCGCTCTCGTGCTTGGATCGGTATTTGAACGCCACCGGCCTGAGGATGAGCGCGAAGAGGATCGCGAACATCGCCAGATAGAAACCGGAGAAGGAGACCGCGTAAAGCGGCGGCCAGGCGGCGAAAATGGCGCCACCGCCTAGCAGCAGCCAGACCTGGTTACCCTCCCAGGTCGGGCCGATCGAATTGATGGCAATGCGCCGCTCGGTGTCCGTCTTGGAGACGAACGGAAGCAACGTGCCGACACCGAGGTCGAAGCCGCCGGTCACGGCAAAGCCGATCAGCAGCACTCCGAGCAGCAGCCACCAGATGATGCGAAGAGTCTCGTAGTCGATCAATTCATGAAGGATCATGGTGGTTACTCCGCAGCAGGGATGAGGGTTTCTGAAATCAGATCGGCTTCCGGTTCGTCGTCTGGTTCCGGACCCTTGCGAATGCCCTTCACCATCAGGCTCATTTCGATGACGATCAGCGCCGTATAGATCGCCGCAAAGCCGAGCAGGGTGATCAGGACACTGCCGGCCCCGAGATTGGAAACGGCAGCAGCAGTCGGCAATACGCCTTCGATGACCCACGGCTGACGGCCGAATTCTGCGACGATCCAGCCGAATTCGATGGCGACCCAGGGAAGTGGAATGGCAAAGACAGCGATGCGCAGCAGCAATGGATAGCGATCGAGCTGACGGCGGGCCGAAAGCCAGAAGAAGATCGCTGTCAGCAGAATGAAGAACATGCCGAGACCGACCATGATGCGGAAGGACCAGAAGAGCGTCGGCACATGGGGAATGGTATCGCGCGCAGCCTGAGCGATCTGCGCCTCCGTCGCCTGCCGGGGATCGTCGACATAGCGCTTCAGCAGCAGAGCATAGCCGAGTTCATGGCCGATATCCTCGAAAGAGGAGCGTGCCTGCTCGGCGGCTGGGTCCTGTGTTGCGGCACTGGCGGCGGTCGATTGGGCGGCGCGGATCTTCATCAGCGCATCATAGGCTTTGATGCCGTCGCGGATGCGGGTCTCCGCCTGCTTTTCGAGCTGGTTGATACCGGGAATTTCCGTCGTCAGCGAGCGGGTGCCGATCAGGCCCATGGCCCAGGGGATATGCACGGCATAATGGGTTTCCCGTGCCTGCTGATCCGGAAAGCCGAAGGCGGTGAAGGCGGCAGGCGCCGGCTCGGTTTCCCACATGGCCTCGATCGCCGCGAGCTTCATCTTCTGATGTTCGGTCGACAGATAACCGCTCTCGTCGCCGAGAACGACGACCGAAAGGGCCGAAGCCAGGCCGAAGGAGGCGGCAACCGTCATCGAGCGCTTGGCGATCTCGATATGCCGGCCTTTCAGCATATACCAGGCGGAGACGCCAAGCACGAAGATGGAAGCGCAGACATAGCCGGCCGATACGGTGTGAACGAATTTCGCCTGGGCGACCGGATTGAAGACCACATCGTAGAAACTGGTGATCTCCATACGCATGGTCTGCGGGTTGAGCGCCGAGCCGACCGGGTTCTGCATCCACCCATTGGCGATCAAGATCCACAGGGCCGAGAAATTGGAGCCGAGCGCGACGGCCCAGGTCGCCACCAGATGTCCGACCTTGGAGAGTTTTTCCCAGCCGAAGAAGAACAGGCCGACGAAGGTTGCCTCCAGGAAGAAGGCCATCAGCCCTTCGATCGCCAGCGGCGCACCGAAGATGTCTCCGACATAATAGCTGTAATAGCTCCAGTTCATGCCGAACTGGAACTCCATGACGATGCCGGTGGCGACGCCGAGCACAAAATTGATGCCGAACAGCGTCCCCCAGAACTTCGTCATCTGCCGCCAGATCTGGCGGCCAGTCATGACATAGGTCGTCTCCATGATGGCAAGAAGCACGGAAAGGCCGAGTGTCAGCGGCACGAAAAGAAAGTGATAGAGCGCCGTCATGGCGAACTGCAGGCGCGATAGCGCGACGATATCGAGTTCCATAGTCTTTCTCCAACGCCCCAGAGGGTGGTTGATGCACCGCAACTTTGAACGGCCACGGTTACGATTGATCGGTCAGTCGTCTCAGTCCTGCCTCAACCTGGCGAGCGCTGTGTTGAATTCGGTTTCTCCTCGCCGCGCGGTTACGACGATGTGGCCCTTGTCGAGAACGACGATCCGATCGGCGATCTCGGCTTCCCGGCGAATATGTGTGGCGATCACCAGCGAACGGCCGCGGCTACGACTGGCAAGGCGCCGCATGACATCCCGTCCGGTTTCGCGGTCGAGACCTTCGGTCGGCTCATCGAGCAGCCAGAGTTTCGTGCCGCGCAGGAACAGACGAGCAAGCGCCAAGCGACGGGATTGTCCGCCGGACAGGCCTAGCCCGCCTTCGCCGAGGCGCGTGTCGATCCCTTTCGGCAGGGCTTGCACATCCGCGAGCAGGCCCGCATCCGCAAGCGCACTGTAGAGCATATCGTCGTTTGCTTCCGAGGCGGCAAGACGCAAGTTGTCTCGCAGGCTGTCCTGGAAAAGCTCGGTGCGCTGTGTCAGCGTCGACGCCATCACAGTTTCAACCGTGCCGCTTTCGGCGGCGAGTTCGCCGGCGAGAATGGCAAACAGGGTCGATTTTCCTGCTCCGCTTGGGCCGATCACCGCCAGATGCTCGCCCAGCGCCAGCGAAAGCGAGATGTCTTCAAGCGAAGCCACTGCCGCTCCCTCATATCGGGCGGAAACGCTGGAGAGACGGACGGCCAGACCGTCCGGCGGCATCTGATGTGCGGGGGAGTGAGAAACCTGTACCAGACGCGGTGAAAGGCGGCGGGCAGCAAGCATGGTGCGGCCGAGTTCCAGTGCTCCGCGACGCAGCACTGCAAAGGGTTCGAGCGCAGCGAGCGCCATCAACAGGCCACAGGCGGTGACTGGTGCACCGATAATGCCGCGTTCGGCCAACGAGGTGACCGTCAGTAAAGTGCCGGACAGCAACGCGGCTGAAGCGAGGCCGAAACCGACTGTAACTCCGCTTTCAATCCGGTTCAGTATGTCGTCTGCCTTGCTCAGGCGGTGATCGGCGGCGGCAATCGCCGTACATTGCGCCTGCAACCTGTTGGCCATGACGAGTTCCATCTGTCCTGCAATGAGATCAACAGCACGCGAGCGCAGCGCCTCGATTGCGTGCGCCCGTCGCCGTGCGGGTTTCAGAGCCAAGCGTCCCGCAAGAGCCGGAATGCCGAGACCGGCAGCAATGAGCCATAGGCCGGCGAGCAGGCCGAAGGGGACCGAGAGCAGCATCAGCGCGATGCTGACCGCTAGGCCCGAGACAATGGCGACAGTGGCCGGCACCAGAACGCGCAAATAAAGGGAATCGAGCGCGTCGATATCCGCCGTCAGCCGGAAAAGGAGCTTGGCCGGCCTGTGCATCAATATCGTTGCTGCCCCGGGTGCTGCCCAACCACGAAACAGATTTTCGCGTAGCGCCGCAAGCAGGCCGAGCGTCGCATCATGGGTCGTCAGCCGTTCGCCGTAGCGGGCGCCGGTGCGAAGGATCGCCAACAGCCTGATACCGGCCGAAGGGGCAAAGACATCGAAGGTGATCGCTGTTGCCGTCAGGCCGGCAAGCGAAGCAGCTGTAATGAACCAACCCGAGAGCCCGAGCAAAGCGATACCGGCAAGCACAGTGAGAGCTGACAGCAGTGCGCCGAGCAACAATGCGCGTTTGCGCCCCGCCAGGAAAAACCGACAAATGGGATAAAGAGCGGAGAATGTCGACGTCATGCCGCTTTCTCCCGAACCGATGCGTCGATATGGATCACCCGACCCATTCTTGCGGCCAGAACCGGATCATGGGTGGCAACAACGAGCGTCCGTCCGCGAGCAACCGCCAACAATGCATCAGTGATATCGCGTGCGGTTTCGGTGTCGAGATGCGCGGTCGGCTCGTCCGCGAGGATGATGTCGATATGCGGGGTTGCGGCGGCACGGGCAATCGCCAACCGGAGGGCCTCGCCCCCCGATAGGCCCGCCCCGCTTTCGCCGATCGACGCCGTGCCGCGCTGGGTTGCGACCCGCCGCAGACAGGCGAGATCGATCGCTTGTTGTACTGTATGCGGACTGACTTCGGGGCGACCAAGCGTGATGTTGCTGTTCATCGTGCCGGCAAAAATATGCGGCCGCTGCCCTATCCAGGCCATGCGTCGCCGCAGCTTCGCAGCGGAGATATCGTCAAGCCGCCGGCCGCCGATATGGATCGTGCCACTCTCTGAAGGAGCAAGGCCAGCAATCAACGACAGCATGGTCGTCTTGCCCGCACCGCTTTCTCCCAAGAGAGCCACATGCTCACCGGCTGCGATTGCCAGGCTGAAATCATCGAAAACAGGCATTCGTTCGGGCTGATGCCGGAAACGGAGCCGACTGATATTGATTGACGGCAATGTACGATCACGGCTGGTTTCCGCCGCCTTTTCATCGCGCCAGCCTGGCAGCATCACGCCGGTGCTGGACAGCGCGTTGAGAGCGTCCAAGGCAGCTTCTCCGGCTGCCCGGTCGTGCCAGACTGCCGATAGTTCTCGCAGAGGCTCGAAGAAACTCGGAGCCAGCAGGAGAATGAACAGACCGGGGGTCAGACTCAATTTGCCGGACCATGTCCCGACATCGATCGCGCCGAGCAGATTGAAGCCGACATAGACTGCTATTGCGGCAACGCCCAGCGCGGCAAACAGCTCCAACACTGCGGAGGATAGGAAGGCTATTCTGAGCACGGCCATGGTGCGGATTTTGAGCTGTTCGGCATCGGCCCGCAGCCGCAAGGCGGTAAGATCGACAGCGCCGAGCGCGCGAATGGTGGCAAGGCCGCGCAGTCGGTCGAGGAGAAAAGCATTCAGCCCGCCGGTCTCGGCCAGTTGCTTTTCGCTTGCCTCCTTGGCTCGCCAGCCGATCAAGGCCATAAACACAGGGATCAGCGGCGCCGTGAAGAGCAGAATGAGGGCTGCGACCCACGAGACGGGCGCAACGCAGACGAGTATGGTCAGTGGGACGGTGCTTGCCTTTAGCCGCGCCGGCCGGAAACGAGCAAGATAGGGCACGATGGTTTCAGCCTGCTCGGCGATCAGGCTGGCGGCAAAACCGGACGCTGGACGATTGCTGTCCAGTGGCGATCGGGCGGCGAGTGCTGTAACGGCAATCTCGCGCCGCCGGGTCAATTCTACGCGCGCCGCCCGAAAGGCCAAACGTCCGCCTATGGCATCGAGCCCAGCACGCAAGGCGCCAAGAAGAAAGACGAGCAGCGCCGGCACGACCGTTTCCGCAACGCCGCGCCCGTCGGCAAGCGCGCCTACGCCCAGAGCGAGCAGAGCCGCTTGAGGAATCCAGAGAAGGGCTGCCAAGGTCTGCACGAGGGCAGCGCGTGCCAACTTGGCGGGCATTACTTTTCGTGAGCTGTCTTTCGTAGAATCGGACAGGGTCGAAGTACTGGCGATGCCGATATCCGGTTCTTGTCCATTTTCTGGTATTGCTGCCGTATCGAAGAAAGGACTGGTCATTGCCCTTGCCTCTTGTCGATGGGGCTGGTGTTTGTGCGCCTGCGGCCGAGCGAGACGACACGGTCCTTCGCTTCGAGAAGCTTCGTCACCTTGGCCCCGAGCGACAACAATGTCGCAAGCCGGTCGGTTTCCAGCAGCCGTACCTCGTCGTACCAGTTGGTGAGCTGTTCGATCAGGCCGTGCATTTCGCTCATGCGCCCCTGGGCATAGCGCTCATCATCGCTTGCCGGGTGCTGCATCAGGATTTCCCGCAGCACGGTAAGGGTCGGGTCGACCTCGCGCTTCTTACGCTCTTCGGCGAGCGTTCGCAGGATCTGCCAGACATCGTCAGGTGTGGTGAAGAAGTCGCGGCGATCATCTGGCCTGTGCTTGAGTAGGACCAGGTTCCAGGCCTGTAGCTCGCGCAGGCTCATCGATACGTTCGAGCGCGAGATACCGAGCGCATCAACGATTTCTTCCGCGCAAAGCGGCTGCGGGGACACGTAAAGCAGGGCATAGATCTGCCCGACCGTGCGATTGATGCCCCAGCGAGAGCCCATCTCGCCGAAATGAAGAACGAAGGATTGGACGAGAGGCGGCAGATTCATGGCGATTTCCGTTGATACAGTGATTTCAGAAATTTCTGAAATCACTGTATTCCAGTTAAGCACTTTAGCAATTGCGATGTCGCCCATGCGTCAATCTGCGCCGTTGAGGTGTTGATCTAGGTGTTTTCTAGATGGTCTTGGCCGGTCTCGCTTTGACCTAGGTCAACCTCGGAAAATATCAGAGGGACGTGTGCTGCAAGGCATTCGCTTCACCAAAGCCGCGACGATATCTCCGTCGTCTCGAACAAGCAGACGATGTTGCGTGAAGTATCTAGGCGGTTGAAACAGTCAAGGCGGAGTGACGGACTGATCGTCTGCTCTCCCGCCTCGCTGCCTCCCTTAAACCCGCAAAGATAGCTCCGGCTGGACTAGTGCGCCCGGCGCAGGCATGGCAACGCCAAGGTAGGGATCGATCCATGTGATCTGATCGGTAACAGATTTGACGCCGGGCACATTCTCCGCTGCGACCTTCGCAGCCAGCCGTTCGCGCTCATCGAAGATACTTCCGGACAGTTCCACCACGCCATTGAGAACTTTGACTTTTATGTAGCCGTTCTGGCTCCAGCTCTGCTGCGATAATTCCGCAATAACCGCCTCTGCGATCGTCTCGTCGCTGACGTGTACCGTTTGTTTCGGCAGCATCTTGGCCAATGCCTGCAACAAGTCCGATCGGCAGACAATCCCGATGACCTTGCCTTTTACGACGACAGGCAGGCGCTTGATTCCATGCTTTTCCATGAGGTCGACAGCTTCGATGAGCGGGGCGTTGGGTGCGATGGTGACAACCTCAGATGTCATCACTTCCTCGATGCTGCGGCCATGCGAAAGAACATACTCATCGGCAAGCTTGCCGGGGCTGCTCAGAAAATCGAGCAGCCAGAACCGGTTGCGTTCAGTGTGCAATTCCCCGCGGCGAAGGAAATCGCCTTCACTGACAATGCCGACAAGGTTGCCGCTGGCATCGACAACGGGGAGACCGCTGACGCGACGATCGAGCATAATCCTTGCCGCGTCCACGACAGACGTTTCCGGGCTGACGGTGATGGCCGGTGCGTTCATGACCGCTTGAATAAGCATGCTCGTCTCCTGCTCTGATCCTGTGTATTTGGGGAAAAGGCTCTGCGCCTTTTCGTTTTTCGCCACACAAGGGTAGCAAGCCGTTCGTCATCCCACTTTGATCGGCGTCAATTTGACGGTGCTGCGTGAGGTATTTTGGGTAGGAACCGTTCGGTTCTTGACTGCATCGGGGCGCATCTCTGCACGCAGGGAAGGTGAGGAGAGGGAGATGGATTTGGGCCGGTGCGATAAAAGCCCGAACGGGAAGGCTATGAGGGGATAGACATCATCATAGCCGCGACCGCCATCAGGGCAACCGTGGTCCAGCCAACACATGCGGCGGTCTTGCCCATCGTATATGCGCCCATGACCTTCGAGTTGGCCGCCAGCAACAAGATGACGATGAGCAGGGGCACTGCGAGCAGGCCGTTGAACACGGCGCTCCAGAACAGAGCGTTCATCGGTGTGATCGGCGAATACTGGATAACCAGGGCCAAAAGCACGCTAATGGCGATCACCGTGTAGAAACCTCTGGCATCGTTGGGCGCGCGTTCAAGTCCGAATTTCCAGCCCATGGCCTCTGCAAATGCATAGCCGGCGGAGCCTGCGAGAACAGGGACGCCGATGAGGCCAACGCCTAAAATTCCGAGCGCGAAGATAAGCGCGGCAAACGGTCCGGCGAGCGGCCGTAGCGCGCTTGCCGCTTGCGCGGCGGTGTCGATATGCGTGATGCCGGCGACGTTCAGCGTAACGGCCGTTGCCAATATGATGAAGAAGGCCGTGAGGTTGGAGTAGAGCATGCCGCTCCAGGTATCCCAGCCAATCCGCCGGAGTTCTTTGGGGGCCGCCGCACTATCTGTGGATAACGGCGTCGCATTGGGGTTCGCATTCATATCCTCGACCTCTTCCGATGCCTGCCAGAAGAAGAGATAGGGACTGATCGTCGTGCCGAAGACGCCGACGACTACGGCGGCGTAGGCGGGTGTCGGGGTGATCGCCGGCCATATCGTTCTCAAGGCGACTTGCTGCCAGTCGATATGGACGGTGAATAGGACAGCCGCGTAAGCTAGTAGCGAAATCGTCAGCCATTTCAGAAACGCGACGTAGCGGTGGTATGGAATGAAGACCTGAAGTGCAAGCGTCCCAAAGACGAAGAACATCGTCATCAGGTGACGGTTCACGCCCGTGACCAACTCCGCGACTTCGCCCATGGCCGCAACATCGGCGGCGATATTTAGAATATTGGCGATCAGAAGCGAGAACACCACCGCATATAGGACGAGCGGCGGGAAGGTTTCCTTGATGTTTGCAGCCAAGCCCCGCCCGGTCACCCGCCCAATCCGCGCGCAGGTCAACTGCACGACGGCCATCATCGGAAACGACACGGGCATGGTCCAGAGCATGTTCAGGCCGAACTGAGCGCCTGCCTGGGAATAGGTAGCGATACCGCTGGGATCATCGTCGGCAACGCCAGTGATAAGACCCGGCCCGACGCTGGCAAGCGGGTGCTCCCGCAGGCGTGCGAGACGACCTAACAATCGCGAACGCCACGAATGATGTTCATCGGCGATCAGTTCCTGGGTCATCTGGCACCGTTGGACGTGGTGGAAAAACTGATGACGTTGGACGGCAGGAGTGTTGTCTGGTCAATATATCCGCCAACACCTTGAATACCTTCCACAAGTATCCGTATTGCCAGGCGCTGGATATTGGAATCGAGCTTCCCCTGCACTTGCACCTGTCTATCCTTTACGGTGACTTCGACTTGATCGTTTCCGAACCCGAGATCTGTCGCCAATCGTGCCGTCACGGCGAGCCTTATAGTGTCATCCTCGCTCTCGATATTTTGACCGGGCGCGTCAATGATGGGGTTGAGCAGATCACGTCGGCTGACAATGCCGACAAGGCGGTGATCGTTGATGACTGGAACCCGTTTGATCCTGTGAGCTAACATCAGGGTACCGATCCGCCCGACATCGGTATCAGGGGGAACGCTTATAACATTGCGATTCATCGCTTCGCCGACCGACCAACTGTGGATTTGAACGAAAGTGTTTAGACCATGCCGACCGTCATGCTCCCTTGCGTCGTTCACTGACGACACCCAATTGTCACCGACGCGTCGCATGAGATCCCCTTCGGTCAGGATTCCACACACTTCGCCGTCATCGCCGATGACTGGAAGGCCGCTGATATTTTTGGCGCGCATGAGCAAGGCCGCGTTTCGAACATTCAACGCAGGTATGACCGCAATGACGTTCTTGGTCATGATGTCCTTGGCCTGCATTGTTACCCCTTCTTCGTTCACCATCTGCATTTTAGAAGCCGCGCTGGCCATGAACGCGCAGCGATGCAGTGAAATGAGCTTACAGGCGCTTCGAGACTGTCTCGATCTTCTGAGTGCTTATCAGGCGTGTTTTCGGGCTTCTTCCAGATCGATCGACTGCTCTTGCGCGCAGGCCAGCAATTCCTCCGCATATGTCTCGGCGGACTGCGTATCAGTCCCGCATAATCTGGCGTCATGGCATTTTCGATCTATGGCGTGTCGCATCGCTTTCATGAGATCGGCTCGTGCTCCGACGTCATGAAGACGCATAAGACGGGTGAGTGCCGTCAGCGCGATCAGTTCAAGAACCATCATGCGGCCCTCTACCTCACCGAGGGAGGGAATGGCTTTAGAGGCTGCGCCACCCAGGCTGTCGCGTCTGGCTCTTAGCATTTGCTTATTCCTTCTTGGGTTTGGTTGCAGGAAGCAGTCTGCGGATATTCGCTACCGCGGCATTGATCAGAATCAATGAGGAGAGGAATCTTCCCAATCCGGTGAAGGGCGACGCGGTGATCTGTGTTTCAGGATAATTGCGCCTTGGAGGCAGGTCTGGTCGCGATATTCGCGAACTGCTTATATGGGTCATCCTCTGATTTGGACGGCCCAAGGGCGCGCAATGCATTCAGGATGACTGCGACATCGATGACTTCCTGAAGCAAGGCACCGTGCAGCGGAGGCAAATAGCCGAATGCTGCGGCGATCATGCCGGCAACTGAAAGGCCAAGTCCCGCAACCACGCTCTGCCGGGCGATCGCAACGGTCCGGCGGGCGACAACCAGCGCGCTTGCCAAAGGATCGAGCCGGTCCACGAGCAGGACGACACCTGCCGCCTCCGAGGAGGCCGCCGCTCCACGCGCGCCTAAAGCAACACCCACATCGGCCGCCGCGAGCGCCGGCGCGTCATTGACGCCGTCACCCACCATCATTACCGGACCGAAGCTTTTGGCCGCGATAACGGCCTCCACTTTCGAAGCAGGTGTCTGTTCGCCGAGCACCTGTTCGATGCCGAGGATGTTGCCGACGTGCGAGGCAACATCCAGACGATCGCCGGAGGCAAGAACGATTTTCGCAATTCCGGCACTGCGCAATCGCTGCAGAACGCTGATCGCTTCCGCGCGCACCGGATCGGCCATGATGATATTTCCTGCGACAACACCGTCGATTGCGACTGTCACCGCGGCTTCACCAGATCGATGGTGATCTTCAAAGGCGTGGGAAGCGCCAGGAGCACTTCGGCTTTTCACAAAGCGGCTACCGCCGATCACGACGCGGCGTCCGTCCACCATTCCTTCAAGCCCCGTTCCACCGACTTCTTCGACATTGGTCGGTGGGGAGAGCAGTAGATTGCGCTCATGCGCCGCTGCGATCAAAGCAGCTGCCATGACGTGGCTCGATGCTTGATCCAACGAGGCGGCAAGACGCAACAACTCGTCCTTGTCGACCCAATCGCCGCAGCCAACCGCCACGACTTGGGCTTTGCCGTGCGTGAGAGTGCCAGTCTTGTCGAGGATGGCAACCCGCACTCGGCTTAAGGCTTCAAGAGCGCTACCGTCTTTCACCAGACAGCCTATCGAGGCACAGCGCGAGATACCCGACATGAGCGCGACCGGTACGGCCAGGATAAGCGGGCAGGGCGTGGCGATGACGAGAACAGCAAGAGCACGTCGCGGATCGTCGGACAGCAGCCAGGCCGTCGACGCTATCACTACTGTCATGAGCAGAAACACCAAGCCATAGCGGTCCGCAAGACGCGCCATGGGCGCCTTGCTCTTTTGCGCCGTCTCGACGAGGCGTACGACCGCAGCATATGTGCTCTCAGAGGCAGGGCGAAGTGCCTTGACAGTAAAGACGGGACCTATCGATGCACTGCCGCTTAGAACCTCTTCGCCGGCCCGACGACCCACAGGCAGTGGCTCTCCCGTTAACGCAGATTCGTCAAGAATAGCCCGGGCAGACAGGAGAATACCATCGACAGGCAACACTTCGCCTTGGCGGATCATGATATGATCACCAGCAACTATCTTCTCGATAGGAGTTAGTTCCAACCGATCGCCAACATAGCGAAATGCAGTTCGTGCCATCCGTCCCATCAGCATTGTCATCTCACGGGCGGCGCGGCCGGATGCATATCCCTCCAGCATCTGCCCTCCCGCATACATCAGCGCAACGACGTTGGCTGCGAGGCTCTCGCCATATGAAAGGGCAAAGGCCATCGACAAAGCGGCGACGATATCCAATCCGAGATCGCCGCGACGCAAGGAACGGAAGGTCTGCAGCAACAACGCGCTCAGGATCGGCAAGGTGGCGAGTGCCCAGACAAATGAGGCAAGCGCGACGCTGTCGATTACTGCGAAGGTCAGGCCTGCCAAAAGCCCAGATGATGCGATCAGCACCAATGATGACCCATCGGTTTTTAGCAGGGAAACTACCGTGCTGGTCACGCTGGCGAATATCATGATCGGCTCCGCTAATTGGGTGCGTGAAAAGGCTGGCTTCGGGCCGATATTCAGACGCGCTTCATGCGAGCCATTAGAGCCGATCCCACCGCAGCGGACATTGATCTGTCTCAATTTTCAAGGTTGGCAACCCGGACGCAAACGACAGGCCCATGATGGATCCATGAGCTTCTGTTAGCCTTGAAGGCCTGTTCCATTCCTTGATCTCAATCAATGATGTGGACTTTGATCAACCCTATCTTTCTCCCAGCGACGGATCCCAAAAGAGATGGTCACGGACGAACCTTCGCTCATCCAAGGACGAAGCTTCGCGGATGAGCTGAGGCTCAAACTGAGCGTGAACGCCGTTAGGTGTGTGAAAAGTCTAATGGCGGTTGCTCTTTCAAGACAGAAGAGAGGATACGAAAATCATGAGCATGGATTGTACACGAACGGGCGAAGCGCTCCTTGCGGGTGCCGGGTGTCCACCTCCCTATCATCAAAACTGCAACTTTCGCCTCGACCGAGCCGGCAGCAACGAATGGGAAATCACGGTTCTGTCGCCCAGCGCCCAAGCATGGGTTCGTGACGAAATATGCTATCCTCTCGGCCAATCTCTGGGTGACAGCTTCAGGGTGGATATACTGAGCGCGAACCAGTTTATGAAGCAGGCGCAGGCGCGGGGATTTCGAAGCGAATTTGTCGGCACGGGCGGCAAGGATCTCTTTTGAGAGGTGGGGACATGTACAAGACGATCGTCTGTGCCGTAGGCCTTGGATCCAAGGAGAGAGCCGAGCATTTGGTGCGTACGGCCTATGCGCTTCTTAACACCGGCGGAATTTTGCATGTCGCTCACACTGTCGAGCGTTTCCCATCCCTTGTGCAGCAACGACCGGACGACTGGGCTGTCTCTATTATTAGCGAGGCGGAAGAAAAGATGTCGCAGCTTTGCAAGCAGCTTTCCGTGCCAGCGCTTGTCCATGTCCGTACCGGCCGTGCCGCCGATACGATCCTTGCGATTGCCGCCGAAATGAGTGCTGATCTGATCGTCGTGGCCGCTCATACGCCCGACGTGTTGGATCATGTCTTTGGCTCGACGGTCGACCACATTGTCCATCACGCAAAATGCTCCGTCCACATCGATCGGATTTTGCCTGCGGCGAAACAATAGATATACAGCCTGTGAAATGCTGGACCGAGACGGCGGCATTTTTGCGAAATATCAAAGTCTCGGTTCGGGCGATTTGATAGTCGTTCGATTTGCAATCACTCCAGTCTACATCGGTTCTCGCGTGGTTGCTGATATTCTCGCATCCGGAGACCATACGTTTCCAGTTATTTGGAGATGGGCGCAAAACGAATTTTGCTCGACTACATTTTCGAAAAGCGTGACTCATTCGAATGGTTCTGTGGCCTTCTACCCGTAACTATCCCAATCCACCTTTTCACCATATGGGCACCTCTGGATACTGTCGTCGCCCGCGAAGCGAGCCGCCCCGGCAGAGAACGGCTTGGTGACCGAGTTCTGCAAACATACAAAGCTTTACAATGCAATTTGCCTTTCCTAGGGGAGATCATCGAGAACAACGATGCCATTGAAGTTGTCGCAAGGAGAATCGACCGCATGATCCCCACGTCCGCTGGCTTGCAAGTTCGGTAACCCTTTGAGGTTAGTTCATGGACGCGCGTTTTTTGGCAGGGGAATGTTACGGCCCTGGTCGGCAATCAAATGCCGTTGAACCGTAAGTTCTGCTCGCGATCCAGAGATTTCGGAATTGCCGCAACTATCTCGTTGATGAGATCGATGTCGCCGACGAGCACGACAGTCTTCATGCTGCGAGGGATGGCCGTGTAGAGTATCATGCGGTCCAGCAGTTTCGATTGAACGACCGGAACGATCACCCCCTTGAATGCCGATCCCTGGGCCGTATGAACAGGCCAAACAGCGATTTTTCACAGAAATCCACAGCAACGTAAACGGCGGTTTTGCGGAAAAGCAACACTTGCGAAACCGCACGTTAGTTCCATAATTAGGCATTACGTTTCAATTCATTGATTTCGTTGAAATAGCAGACGTGTTTTGGGGATCGGCGGTTCACATCCCTTTCGAGAGCACCATTTAGAGATTGGCGTTTCACACCATCGAGAAAGCGCCATTGGGCGATGTGCGGAAAATGAACCTAATCAAAGCTGCGCAGCCATGTCTAAAGCGATCGAGTTTGACAAACTTTGCCAAATTCAGCTAACTTAGATGCAGTATGGAGGCTTGAATGGCTACGATGAATGTATCGTTACCGGACCCAATGAAAGATTGGGTCGAGGCGCAAGCCAAGACCGGGCGATATTCCAACGCCAGTGACTATGTGCGCGACCTGATTCGAAGGGACCAAGTGCGCAGTGATAAGATTGCCGCCATGCAACGCTTCGTCGATGACGGTCTCAAAAGTGGTGTTGGTGGCCGGTCGAAGGACGAACTCTTTGCCACGGCAATCGCACATGGGGAGATGACGCGCGGCGACAGATAATGCGTTTTAGCCTTTTTGTCGAAGCGGAAGAGGACATTATTGCGATCGCCGAGCAAGGCGTCCGCTTATTCGGATCCGCGCATGCTAAGCGATATCATGACGAACTATTCTCGCTTCTTGACCTGATTGCCGCTAATCCACGAATGGCGCGTGAGCGAGAAGAGATTTCGCCGCCGGTCAGAATCCATCCGTTCAAAGCCCATCTCGTTGTCTATCGGATCGAAGAAGACGGAGCCATTTTCGTGATCCGAATACGTCATGGACATGAAGACTGGGCGAGCGATTCTGTTTAGGCCTCGCCGATTGAGCGAATAAGCACAGTTGTATTGGTGCGAAGGGCATGTGCAAATCTGGTTGTACCTTCAGGCTTCACATTTTGGCCGCCGCTCCATTAACATAATGGCTTCCATGAAACACATCGGTCTCCTTAGCTTGCCGATGGCATCTTCGGGCCTAGCTTCCTGTTCGGCCGAAGTAAAGCATCGTGAGGCAAGTGCGAAGCGTGTCAATTTTCCAGACAAAGCATTATAAAATCCGCGAAGGTTACTTCTATTTTGAAGAAATTCTCGAGAAATAGCAATTGTATGATCTATTGGTTGATGTATTTGTGGAAAAGTAATTGATTTAAATCAACAAGTTTGCGTTATTGTTGATGTAAACATGGTTGTTGCCAAAATAGCCGGGGATTCTATGACAGGCCCTGCAAGTTTAATCGTTGATCAACTGGCGTCCTGCTTGCTCGGGAACCCGTCGACTGTTGTCGATTGGGAGCCGGTACTGACGCTCGCAAATGATAGTTTGCTCACTCCTGCAATGTGGTCATCCATATCAGAACGAGGACAGCTGGGCTTGCTGCCAGAAGAAGTAGCTTCGTTCCTTTGCTTCATTCATCGATGCAATGTTGAGCGAAATGAAAGGCTTCGCGCGCAATTGGAGGAAGTGGTTGCGGCGATGAATGCGGCAGGAATAACACCGACGCTCACCAAGGGGGCTGCGCTACTGGCGCTAGCGAAAACAGAGCGGCCAACAGCTCGTATCATGCGAGATCTCGATCTCGTGGTGGGAGATGATGAAAGGCAAACCGCGGAGAAGTGTTTGGTTCAACTGGGATATGCGCCAATTGAAGCTTTCGGTTGGGGACGATCCAAAGACGTTGGCGCTGTCGACTTGCACTATCCACCCGGCCGCTACCCCCGATACTGGCCTTCCGACACTACACTCGCGCAGCACAAGCGGGAGATCGATGTCGGTCGCGGAAGAGCACACATACTTTCAGCCACTCTTCAGGCACAGCATTGGATTGTCCACGACATGTTGAAGGATGGACATCTCTGGCGTTTTCACATCGATCTGCGAAACCTCTTCGAACTATACCTGCTTTCGAAATCACAGGATAAGATTGATTGGACAGAAATGGATATCCTGCTTTCGGATCCGTTAGGTCGCGCAATGCTGAATGCGCAGATATTGGCGCTCAACGCTGTTTTTGAGGCCAACATCGCGGCGGCCCGGACAATCCCTTCATGGCTTGGTGTGCACCATCATTTACGGCGCAACGAATACCATCCTCAGGTGGGAGGTGTGATCCGGTCTTTTGGACGTATCGCTTGGGGTATTCGTGTTGCGCAGATCCATTGGCGATTTCGGGGCCCTTGGCATGAATTGCCTGCGCGTATTATTCGCAAGGGGCAGAAAGTCATTGCGGCGCAAGTATCACAAGAAATTTAAAGCTCTCTTATGGTCTCGACGGCATCGTCCAAACGGGAGAATTCCATTTCAAATGCCTGCGATGTGTTGACCAATTCACGCAGTGCACCGAATGCGGCATCGGTCAATCGATGACCAGGCGCGGCCGCTTCCGCAAGCAGTCTTTGAAACGCAGCCAACGGATGTATCCTCGATAGCGAACACTGGCGCCCCGGATTTTGTCGAATAAAGATAATTGTCCTGGTCTTCATCGACCAATTATCATCGCTCTCGACTTCGCCAGGAAGAAATTTGACGATCTTCCCGTCTGGGCGAATGTGAACGGGAAGCGAGGCAAGCTGCGGGCAAAAGTCTTGTAAGAGCAGCCAGCTTCCATCCTTTACAGCGACCGGAAACGGGATGCCACGAAGCCGATTTGTCTCGTCGATAATGACAATATCGTCCCCGAGGATCGCGCATTCTTCTTCCGCGGCCAAAGCGAGGGCGAGCGTTGTTTTTCCCGCGCCGGAGGCGCCGGCGATCAGCAGTTGCGAGTCTCCGAAACGCAGGAGAGCGGCGTGCAACGCAAGCATGAAGTCTGTTTGCAGCAATGCGTCTGTCAGAAATGCCTTTACCGCGGGCACTATTTCCGCCTGAGCAAATATGCCCCGATATTCGCCATCCGCCATAAGTTCGTATCGATAAGAATTGACCTTAATGGTGAGGTAATGATGTCCCCACTGTGACTTCAGCGGTACGACGAGGCCCCGAAAAAGCTCTTTCAATTCCCCGGATAAGACTTTCGGGCACTCGATCAACCATCTGGTTCCATTCAAATGGAGGGCAAAGACTGAAGTCGAACTGGCGCACGTATCGAGGATACCCAACTCGATATATCGGTCGAGTAAATTTCCAGCATCTTCGCTTGTCAGCCCGAACTCGGATGAAAATTTGGTCAGCAAATGCCTGCGGCTCATGCCTGCAGTGCTGTTGAAGACACGTTGCCATGCCCAAGCCGCGAGCTTGTCTATTTCATAGAGATGCTGCTCCCGGCTGTTGAATAATGCAAAAGCATCACCCAATTGCGTAATCGAAATCCTTCGGCCGGGCAGCAGCATTATATTCATAGGCGGGTCGATCAGCGATTCACGTCTTCCTTACCGGAGTGACCTGGCACGCCATCTCCGCCGCCATTGCCAAACCCATTGTTGCCATTACCCGACTTGGCGATAGCCCCTGAAGTCATTGTAGTGGAGAGCAGGAAGGTCAAAACGGGCGGTGCCAAAGCGGCGTACTTTCCGCAACCTTCGACGAACTCGCGCCGGCTTGGGCCAACTTTTTCTCTTTGATCTTCTCTGTCCATAAAAACCTCCCCAAAACACGCGGGATGAAAGTATTTTCATCCCGTCTGAGCATAATTTATTCCTTGCAGGCAGTTTAATAAACGAGACTTACCACAATAAGTATACTGACACAGTATGTAGTTTCGTGCAATATCGCAATAAACATGTCCGTAACGGATTTAGAATATTAAACAATCGGCTTATTATGATTATAATTTCAGATATATTCTGAAGTGGAACGTAATTATGTTTCATAATGTCTTGTTAAAAGCCAAGATCATTATTTGAATGCAGATTCATGGCCAAATATTCCGAAGAATAATTAGTTATACAGACAGTCGCAGCGCATCCCTGGCATCTGGTGAGCTATGGATGAGCAGACCTAGCTTTGTGAAACAACTGACCACTTAGCGAATGGCGAAGGATCTTAGATCAGCAATTGCGAAAATGGACGCGGCTGCAAGTTTCCGGATGCACGGCTAACGACTCGCCACGCGTAAGCCCTTAAAAAAGAAGCACAATAGCAGAGCGGTCGACATGGACCGATTATATCACGAACGTGCAATGCGGCCCGATAGGGCGTTCTTTAAGGGGGAAATAAGATGGTATCTACTCGTTCGACAATACAGATCAGCAAGCCTCAACATTCTGCTAATGACGCGTATCGCGCAGTTGAGCGCGAGGAAGTGCTTGCTGTGGCTTTTCGAGATTTCGTGCATGCGACGCTTGTTGCAGGTTGGAAGGAGCCCGAGGTCGCGTTGACTTTGGCCGACATCGCCGACGACTACGTGATGGCTCTCGCCGGAAGGGTTACAGAAATCTAGTGATGCGTGAGCGTCCGCGCGCCAGAGTGGTGAGCGCAAGCGGATGCCGGTAACTCTTCGGCCAAGCCGCCGGCGGCGCCACTCGACAAGAAGGTGGCTCGCCGGCGGCATGACTTTTATCGGATAGCGGCCAAGTTCGTCGCAAGGCCTTGTTCTATCCAGGATTGCCGTACGAAGAAGGACAATACGATGAAGATCAGACAACATCTCTGGTTTCGACGCGATATGGAATCTGCGATCGAACTCTACACGTCGTTAATCCCAGGCTCCTCGATCGGCTGGATTTCGAACATTCCTGCCGACAACCCGAACGGGCCGGCCGGCTGCGTAAAAGTAGCGGGAATCACCCTTTGCAATCATTCTTACATGGCATTCGAAGCGGGGCCACTCGCACCGTTCGATCATGACTCCTCAATAACCGTCTTGTGTGAGACGCAGGCGGAGATTGAGAGCCTGTATGATACGTTGAAGGAGGGTGCCTCGACGGAGCAGGGCGGCATTTTGCAAGACCGCTGGGGCTTGCGCTGGAAAATCCTGCCTAGGCAGCTTGGCGATCGTGTACCGGCACCAGCCAAGACTGAGCATGTAGGCGAGGACCAACTCCATAAGGCGAAGTTCGATATCGCTGGGTTGGAAGCGACGGCAAAAGGCTGAACACCGCTTATGCGACGCTCGCAGCACCTCACGTCAGTCGCAGATCCAGGCTCGGGTGCAATTTCTTCAGATTCGGCAGTGATTTCATCTGCCAGGGGACCTGTGAGGAGCCGCGCACCGTCAGATGGAGATGCGGATGCTTGCGCGCCTCGATCGTGAGCTTGGCAAGCAGATTGATACCGGACGAATTCAAGAATTGCAGGCCGGTCAGATCGAAAACAGCCTTGCCACTCTTATCTTCAAGCGCTTTCATAGCCAGATTGTAAATCGGCGCATAGGCGTCAGGCCCCGCCAATCGCATGGTTCCATCAAAATAAACGGCAGTGCCTTCGGACCAAACGCGGAACGCTTCTTCTCTGATTTCCATGGCATTTCTCCCGCGGGTTTAGGACAGCGCAATTGCCATCGCAGCGTAAGTCTCAAGTTTCGTTCGTTTATGCGGACCGTCATCCTCGAAGCGCCAGGCGAGATGCGCTTGGTAGTCGCTCATGAGGGTCAATAATCCCAAACCAGACGTGTTGCCGCTTGCAGCAACACTTGCTTCGATCTGCTGAATGAGGAGTTCGCCCGGATCTCCTGTCGTCACACCCGACAGGAAGCGTTGAAATCTCACTGCCGTTTCCTCATCGACAAAGTTCGATACTCGCATTCTAAAGCTGTCGGTTTCCACCAGTGCCTCGATGACGATGTCGCCTTGCGTGCGAAACTTAATAGCATTCTCGATTAGCTCGTTCGTCAGATAACCAATATCATGCCTGACTACTTTATATCGCTGTATCGAAAGTCGACAGCTGAGTGCGATCATCTCCGCAATGAAATCTGATGTTATGGCAGAATGCTTCCAGGCAAGATGGAGCGGCCCGTCGAGGAGACGAAGCCGTAGCGCGTGGCTCGTGTCGAATGAGACAAGATGCTCTCTGCCGTAAAGTACAGTTGTCATGCTCTCACCTGTGCTTCATCACGACGAGCGTAATGTCATCGTGTATTTTTTGTGTGCTGATATAGCCCATCAGATGATCGAGAATCCCTTTCAGCACTTCTTCCGAGGTTCCGCCGTGCAGGCGTCGCGCATCTTCGCAAAGCCGTTCGAAACCAAATAACTCGCCGCTGGGATTTTCTGCCTCGGTGACACCGTCGGTGTGCAGAACGATCATATCACCCTTCTGAAAGGATATTTCCCGGGTCTCGATGAATGGTGATATGTCGGGCTCAAGACCGACAGGAAGGCCGAGATCGCCAGTATCGATACGCTCTAGCTCGCCGTTCCGGCGAACGACGATCATGTCCTCATGCTGGCCTGATACCGTTAAGCGTTCGCCATCGTAATCGAGAAAGGACAATGTCAGATGTTTATCGGTCTCCGTCCGCTCGATGTTCTTGAAGATCGCGCGGTTAAGGTCGGTCAGGAATTTCGCAGGGGTCATCTCGCCGGTCTCCTGCAGGGCACGGGCGATTGACTGTACCATGAGCATGAGCACGCCGCTCTCCAGCCCATGGCCTGTCACATCTCCGATACCTATCTTCAGATTGTTCCCGTTCTGCAAAACATCATAGTAGTCTCCGCCGACCTCATCGGCGGGGCGCATATAGGCGGCAATCTCCAAATGCTCGATTGCCATAAGCTCTTTAGCGCGCGGAAGGACCATGAGCTGTATTTGCCGCGCTACGTCCAATTCGGCACCAAGACGCGAGTTTTCGCTCTTCAGCTGACCATTGAGGACGGAGATCTCTTCCTTGGCCGCTTCGATCTCCGTAGTGCGCTCTACGACCAGTTTCTCAAGATTTTCAGTGTGGAAGCTGATCTCTTCCGCCATGCGGTTAAATGCGAAGCCCGCTTCAGCGACTTCATCCTTGGTTGGAATATCGACCCTTACAGAGTAATCCTTTGCCTGTATTCGTTTTGCGGCATCTGCCAACGCGCTGATGCCGCTCGTGATGCGCTTCGAGGCGGCAAACACAGCAGCCGTGACGATCATAAGTGACACGAGAACCGCGAGGATCTGATAGAGCAAGATGCGGTTGGTAGCGCGCGATATCTGGTCTTTGGCGGCTATCAGCGATGCATAGATCTCGCGCTCCGGCACGACGATGCCGAGTGACATGACCTCGCGCTGGACAGGGCCATTGACCCAGAGATTGGTCGGACGCAACTGTTTCACCACAACAAGGTAGGGAACATCTTCACCTTGCTCGTTAAGCGAAATGTGTTGGATGGCGCCATCGGCGTCGAGCGGCAAGGTCGAAATGGCCTTTTGCGTGCTGTTACGCAGAGAGCGGTCAAGACCGGTCACGCCCTTGTTGGCTAAATCACTCGCTGAGCGAAGGCCGATGATCTTTTCACCAACGGGATTGATGGCAACAACGTTTCCATTCGACATGGTCAAAAAACCGAAGCCGCTTTGGGCGACTTTCACGTTCTCAACGATCTCGGCGAGCTGATTGAGGGTAATATCAGCCCCCGCCGCGCCTGCCACGTTATGTCGATCGGCTGTCCAAAGTGGATGGAAGAAACTGACGATCTGTTTTCCTGTGATCGCGTCGGTATAGGGAGCGGTCTGCGTGATATCGTCGGCAACCGGTCGGGACGTGGGATTCAAGGCCCATTGCTGCCAGGATTCGTAGAGGCCGGGAAAGAAGAAATTCCAGAAGTCCGCACTGTTGTGGCCGGGATAGAGCCGATCGAATGTTTGCGCTTGCGCCGTGTATGGCGCAGTCCTGAAAAGCGGGCGCTCTTTCGGGCCGATATAGTACATCTGCAGCTTCGATGCGCCGTTATTGAGGAGAGACGGGGCAACAAGATCAAGCACAGCGCTCGTATCGATATCCGCCTGGACTTGCGGCAAGGGATGGTGGTCCTTGTCCAGCAAATAGCCCCACACGCTGACGACTGAAGGGGATCCGGGAAGATTTTGCGCCCATTGGCCGGTCGTGTCGTACGTTACGGTCACGGCGCCCGGGGAGGCCTTCGCCATAGCCGCACCTATGTCATTGTTCCGGGTCGGTTGATCGATCTGCCCCTGAAGCACACCTGTCAGTGCCTTAACGTCGGAGTGGACTTGATCGAGCAACAGAGCGACCTGGGAGGCGGTAGAGTTCGTGTAGGAGCGAATGTAGTCTTGGCTCGCTTTTTCGAGGCCTTCGCCGACCTCAGCGGTGGCATTGCGAGAAAGACGCTGAACGTTCCAAAGCGCCAGCCCCCCGCTGACAAGCAGGTCGAAGAGGACTGCTCCCCCGACCACGATCAGAAACTTGGCTCGAAACGAGCGCAGGCCGAGCCTTTGTTCTGTGATGGGCGACCACATCATAGCGGCTTCTGCCCTGATGCTGCCCAAATGGGCCAGCCGGCATAACCTCTTGGATGAAGAGCGGCGAAAATATGATCTGCGAAGCCCTGTTTGAAACGCTTGATGAACGCGGGTGAATCGCCCCGTTTGACCGCCATTTCGTCGGCGTAGACGTTTTGCCACGCCGCAATGATGTCAGCAAATTCCTGAGGGTCGCCATCGAGATTGGTCACCATGAAACTTTCCAATTTGACGGCCGTGAAGCCGGCATCCAGCAACATGCGACGGCCCTTTGGGCCCATTTCGACGTCCATGTCGAAATATTCGAAGAGCTTCGCGACCTCGTTGTATGTCCACTGGATGGTGTCAGCTCGTGGTTCGCCGAGACAATGAGAATTCTTCTCGTTGGTAATGTAGACCCTGCCGCCCGGTTTGCATATCCGATAGAGCTCTCGTAGCAACACATCCGGACGGTCGAAGATTTGCAGCGAGTGACGGCATGTCACAAAATCGAATTGATTGCTTTCGAACAGCATCTGCGATGCGTCGCCATAGGTGTATTCGATGTCTTGCACATCGAAATCTTCTGCCACCGTGCGTGCGTAGTCGAGACTTAACATGGAATGGTCGAGGGCAACGATTCTCGATGGCCGGAATTCCTTTCTTAACAGCATCGCGAAATCGCCTATGCCGCAGCAAATGTCGGCAATGATCATGCCTTCACGAAGCCCGTGACGCGGTAGGATCTCTCGCTCATGTCGCCAGGTCATCTTGGTTTGCGTCCTGAGGATCGGGATGAAGCTCTGGTTCTCAACGAATGTCTGACCGGGATAAAAAGCCGAGTCGTAGATCTCGACTGCAATATTCGGTGAAAGGTCGCTTAAGTGGTGAAACAACCGCGATGCCCATGCAACGACGCTTGAGGCGATCACCACAAGCTTAAGCTCCGGCCGCGAGCGGGAGGCATCGACCAATACGTGCGTTAAAGCGCGAAAAGCCGTATTGTTCATATGGGTCACACGCTTGAGATTGATGTAGAAAACGCCCTTGACGGTCTCGATTCCGTTTCTCAGCAACGCGAGGTCGTCGGCAAGCTCGGCCACAGAGTGTGGTCTGAGCACCCCCGCGAAAGAGAACTCCTGATTGTTGATGTCGAACCGTGCCGTGAAGCCGGCGGAAATATCCTGGCTCAATTAAGTAGCCTCTCGAGCGGCAGATCGACAATAAAGGTCAGGGCGCTAGTGCCCAGATCCCTGGCTTTTATGTCTGCATCGTAATTAACCGCCAGGCCGAACAAGATCGCTCGATCGGCGGGCGCTGCATCATTGGCAATGACATCGAGATAGCTTGCAAGCGCCTGCTCGCCTTGTAGTTCCTGAACGATTTCATGGTAGAATCGGCGCTTCTGGGGCGAACACGGAAAGGTCAGCTCTATGCGCTCCGTTTCGCGGTAGCGATAGAACCGGTAAACGAATTCGCCATCGTACTCATTCGAATGAAACGACATTTCCAAAAGCTCGTTGAGAGCCGATGAAAGCAGATTTGCGTGTCGGATGGGATCGCGGCGGTCATGGCTGACCATTCGGGCGACATAATTGGAGCATTGATCGCAATGCAACCAGTCCGCGGTAAAGGCGGCCATATTCATTTTCAGATCGAGGAGTGGCTCGAACCCAATATCCGTTGGCGTCTCTTTTATGTTCAATCGAGATCTCCTTGAGGAAATGGCCTTGCAAACGGTCAGGGTCCAGCGCGAACCCCGTCGAAGGAAACAGTTGGGTGTGTGCGGCTCCTTTGCGCTATGAAGTCGGCCAATCGGTCAGCGCCCATCGGTGGGCTGAGAAAATAGCCTTGCAAACGGTCGCAGCCCTCGCTCTGGAGCCACGTAGCTTGTTGCGCTGTCTCCACGCCCTCGGCCGTGACGCGCATATCCAGGCCGTGCGCCAAGGCAATGACGGAGCGGACAATGGTTTGGCTTTTGCCATCCCTCAGGAGATCCTTTATAAAATACTTGTCGATCTTGATGTTATCGAACGGAAAATTCTTGAGGTAGCTCAAGGACGAATACTCGGTCCCAAAATCATCGAGTGAAATCTGGATGCCGAGCACGTTGAGCGTGTTCAGCGTATCGAGATTGTTGATGGTGCGTTCCAGCAAGACGCTTTCGGTGATCTCAAGTTCCAGACGTTCGGAGGGGAACCCGACAACATCGAGCGTTTGCGCGACGCGGTCGGTAAAGCCCGGCGTCAGAAATTCGGCTGGCGACAGATTGACGGCTACGGTGTAGTGCACCGGCCATGTAAGCGCTTCGCGGCACGCTTGCTCAAGTATCCATTCGCCGATCTCGCTCATCAAACCATCGGCCTCTGCCATCGGGATAAAGGCTATTGGCGGAATGATCCCCAAACTGGGATGTCGCCAGCGCAATAGTGCCTCAAAGCCGACGACCGTAAACGGCGGCTCCACCAATGGCTGATACTCGAGGAAGAATTCATCGCGCTGGAGTGCCACACGTAAACTGCGTCGCAACAGTTCCCTTTGCTCCAACACCACAAGCATGCCTGGATCGAACGTTCGTGCCCGTCGGCGCCCATCCTTCTTGGCGGCATAGAGGGCGACGTCGGCAGCTTTCATCAACTGCTCCCCCTCATTACCGTCACGAGGTGCAATTGCTACCCCGATGCTTGCGCCGACGAACAGCGAGATGCCGTCAACGACGAACGGCTTCTTGAATTCGGCAACCAATGCCTCTGCCAGTCTTTCGGCCTCCATTGGCTGCTGCGCGGCGACCTGGATGATGGCGAACTCATCGCCGGCGAGACGGTATGCCACTTCATCGTGAGCAAGGGTTCGGCTTATCCTTTCGGCAGCAAGCCGAAGCACGATGTCACCGGCACCATGCCCCATGGTATCGTTGACGGGTTTGAAGTCGTCCAGATCGATCTGCATCAGCGCGAGACCTGCTTCGTCACCGGTCGGCAGAAGCCTGTCCAGCTCCTGGCTAAATTGGCGGCGATTGGGCAACCCAGTTAGAACGTCATGCGTGGCCTGATGGAGGAGCCGTGCCCGCTCCTGGTCTTCGGGTAATGTCGCTCTGTTGGTGCCGCTGCTGTCGATTTCGATAACAGCAAGACCGTCTCGAGTATGGAATAGCAGCAAATCTTGGCCTGCGGACATCGAGGGGTTGAGCCGTACACGTCGCGAATGCCCGGTATCGACCACGAACTGAACCAAGTCCGCGAACGCGGGATTTGCCAAAGAGGGATAGATCTCCCACAACGTCATGGCCGTCAGGGAAGCAGTGCCTGTCCGGTCCTTGAGCTCCTCCGAGCAGTCAATAAGCTTGAAATCCAGGCCCCAGAGCGAGAACAGCGCCTCAGGACGATCGTCAAATTCAGACTTTTGTGGAACCAGCAGCGGCCAATTCGCACGGTTTTCGGGCATGGGGCTAGTCTCCTCCCAACCTCAGCAGCCTATGTCGTATCAGAGCCTACGCGTCTTGTTGCAATCACAGCGAACGCGCCATTGCGCGTTTATTACTTTACACATGAGCGGCGCCTCATTCTCAATCAATATATTACAGGATGTTTGATTAGAAAATAGCCAATAAATGCGGCCACATATACTGCCAAAGGTTCGTTGCTCCGGAAGACGGACTGAGCATCATCATCGAAATATCCCTCAACGGTCCACTGCGACTTTTCAGACCCGGTCGGAACGGCGCTCCAATCTATAAAGTCTATAGTCTATGAAGGTGGGAGGGCGGCAACCTGTTGCTGCCTAGGCCTCTGCCAGGAAAGGCAAGCATTTTGTTCAAGAGGGGCTGGCATTTGCGGACGTCGCTGGATTTCGGCGGGACCACATGAGGCTTGCCAAGCTTGTCTTCCTTGGTCTCTGCGAGGTCGGTCCGCCCCGCACACCAAAGCCTATCTGGGCGGCATATCTCGTTCAACGTGTCAGTGTGTTCTGACATTGAAATGCAGCAAGATCCTGGATGTGCTGGAAGATGCCACAATCTCGGGAGGAAATTGCCTGGACATTAACCGGCAGCAGGGAGATACTTGAACTGTAGCCCGCTGTTAGCCGGAGTCGAAATGCCGCTAACGCGGCGAGCGTATTTGAGGGCCGGGCTCTGGAGAGGCCACATTGTCGGACTTTCGGCGCGAAGAACGAGCTGCAGCCAACGCTATCAAAGCCAAAGATGGCATGCGAAGCGAGGAAACTGCACCGCCGCATGGTGAGCGCCGTCGTTTCCCACGGCAGGCAGCAGCAACTGAAGAAGGGCAACCGGCTTCGTCGGCACTGAAGCCATTGCTGTTTTCCACGCGAGATCTGGCGCCGATAGATCAATTTGCTGCTTGGCAGGCCTATGTGGCCCCCCTGATGGACATTCAGCGTCCGGATGTTTCCTCCCAGGATACGGAGTTCGTTGCCGATCACGCGTCGTGGAATCTCGGAGGAATGCTGGTCGTCCAACAAAATGCACCTCCCCACAGCTACATGCGCTCGCAGGCGAAGGTGAGATCGGATCTCATCGACCATTGGCATGTCTCGATATTGCGCAACGGCCATATGTGGACTGAAGTCGATGGGCATGTCTCGGAGGGTGAGCCGGGAAATGTAGAGTTGCGATCCCTGGGGCACCCTTTTCGGGGTCGATCAACCCAGTCGCGGAGCCTGTCGCTTTATTTGCCTCGCGAACTATTTTTTGACATTCCCGGCTCCACGGAGATCAAGAACAACACCGCATTGTCCGGCACCTACACCAAATTGCTGATAGAATATCTGGACAGTCTCGAGGAAAACCTTTCACGCTTTGCCGCAAAGGATCTTCCCCATGTGGTACAGACGACGCGCGATATGATTTTGACCTGTGTTTCGTCGTCGGCCGTTGATGCGACTGTCTCGGAGCAGCACAGCAACTGGGCTTTGATGGAACGCATGCGGCGTCTCGTGCAGCGCAATTTGATGTCGCCCGATCTCACGACGGAGTGGCTATGTCGGGAACTCGGCGTTTCGCGCACCCGCCTCTACCAACTGCTCGAGCCGGATGGCGGAATTCATCACTACATTCAGCGGCGCCGTCTTCTGTCTGCTCATGCGGCCCTCAGCGATATCACCAATCGGCAGCAAATCGGCGATATTGCCTTTGCCGTTGGGTTTTCGTCTGCCGCCCACTTCAGCCGGGCCTTCAGCAAAGAATTTGGCTATAGTCCTCGTGAGGCACGGAACCTGACTGTTCCGCCTTATCTTGGGCATGTAGCTGCACCGACGTCTGAGATCGAAGATGATCACTCCTTCGACAAGTGGCTGAGAATGCTCGGCCATAGCCGCTAACCCGGGTTAGTCGACATCGGGCGGACTCTGGCATCGACATGTTGCAGTTCAAGCCGCGCCCACGCATGCGTTCAGCGGCTTGATCGGTGGGTTAATTTCCTCCTCACAAAGCGTCCGAGCACAATTGGCAACATTCGTTGTCGATTGCCGCTGCGCCGATTTTGATCCGCCAGGACTCCCGCGCCGTCAATGCCATCAGAATAACAGTAGCCGGGCTCCTAGTTCTCAACGCACCCGGCCAACAAAGGAGATCAATTTTCAGCGCGGTATCCGCTCAAGGGGAGATTAACTACAAAGTTTTTCCCGAGAACTACATAAATCACACGGATAATATTCGACTGTCTCCTGTATTTGTTTGTTTTAACTATGCCAATTTGAGAAAAATAATATGGACGAAATGTAAAGTTTTTGAATTCCCGGATAACGACAGTTAGAAGAAATATATTTAAGTTATAATTAGCGATGCAAAAATTGATTAACTATCGCTGACGCTAGAAGGCAAGAAGTTAAAAGTTCTTTTTGCCTGAATATGTTGAGCGTAAAACAAAATAGTGGGGAGAGTTTTATGAGCATGACCTTCAGATCTTCACATCTATCTCTGATGCATACCGCAAGACGCGTAATTCTTGTTGCCGGAGGCGCAGGATTTCTCGGATCGCATCTTTGTGAGCGTCTGTTACTTGAAGGTCACGAAGTGATCTGTGTGGACGATTTCTCGACGGGGCGGATGGAGAATATGCGGCATCTGCTGCGCTTCGATACTTTCAGTTTTATCCGCCATGATATTATCGGGTCGATCGATCTGCCCGTTGACGAGATTTACAATCTAGCTTGCCCGGCTTCACCGCAGCATTATCAGGCAGACCCGATCCATACCTTGAAAACATGCGTATTCGGATCGTTAAACCTTCTAGAGCTGGCCGCCCATCATCAGGCAAGGATATTCCAGGCTTCCACTTCGGAAATCTATGGAGATCCCCAGGTCCATCCGCAGCCTGAAGGCTATTGGGGCCATGTTAATTCCTTCGGTCCGCGCTCCTGCTATGATGAAGGCAAGCGTTCTGCAGAGACGCTTTTCTACGATTTCCATAAGAAATATGGCGTCGATATCAGAATTGCGCGCATCTTCAATACTTACGGGCCGCGCATGCGTCCTGACGATGGCCGCGTCGTTTCCAATTTCATCGTCCAAGCGCTCAAGGGGCAGGATATCACCATCTACGGCGATGGTTCGCAGACGCGCTCCTTCTGTTATGTCGATGATCTGATCGAGGGTTTCACTCGGCTGATGCGCAGCCAGCCGGCAATTCACACGCCGGTCAACCTTGGCAATCCGACCGAGTTTAGTATCCGCAATCTCGCGGAACAGGTCGTCGCGATGACGGGATCACCATCGAAAATTGTCTATCAGCCACTGCCGGTCGATGATCCTCGCCAGCGCCGACCCGATATTACGGTCGCAAAACGGGAATTGAAGTGGGAGCCGTCTGTCGCATTGGCGGACGGTCTGAAGTCGACGGTTTCCTATTTCGAACGTCAACTCGTTCGCCCCAATGGCGAGCTTGTCGAGGTGGCGTGATGTCCATGCGAAACATACTCGTCGTAGGTGGTGCCGGCTTCATCGGCAGCCACACCGCCAAGCTTTTGCGCAAGCAAGGCTATGAGCCGATTGTTTATGACAATCTCTCGACAGGCCATGAAGAGTCGGTACGCTGGGGTCCTCTTGAAAAGGGGGATATTCTCGACACGCAACGTCTCGTCGAGGTTCTCACAAAATACAGCCCTGATGCGGTGATACATTTCGCGGCCTCGGCCTATGTGGGTGAGTCCGTTGAAGATCCAGCGAAATACTACGCCAACAATGTGAACGGCACTCATTCGTTACTGGAAGCATGTCGCCGCTCGGGTACGGACAAGCTAATCTTCTCATCGAGCTGCGCGATCTACGGCATTCCGGATCATCTACCGATCCGCGAGCACCAGATCCCGCAGCCGATAAATCCTTACGGCAGAACAAAGCTGATTGCGGAACATATGCTTGCTGACTATTCGGCGGCCTACGGGCTGCATTATGCAGCACTCCGCTATTTCAACGCGTCAGGCGCCGATCCGGAGCAAGAACTCGGCGAGTGGCATGATCCTGAGACACATCTGATCCCTCGTGCACTGCTTGCCGCAAGCGGCTCTATCGACTTTCTTCAAGTCTACGGCGACGACTACGACACGCCGGACGGCACATGCATCCGCGACTACATCCATGTCATGGATCTTGCGCGCGCTCACATACTAGCCGTTGAATATCTGATGAGAGGTGGCGCCAATCTCGCCGTTAACCTGGGTACTGGCCACGGAACATCCATTAAGGAGATTCTGACCGCGATCAGGCGAATTTCCCGATGCCCGGTGCCGGTCGAAATGCGTGCCCGTCGGGCAGGCGATCCACCTGCGCTCTATGCAGCTTCGGGTCTTGCAGCCGAGAAACTCGGCTTTCAGCCTCTTTATTCAAACATTGAAACGATCATCCGAACTGCCGCTCCTTTCTTCGGATTGGAGGTGCACGAATGAGTGTGCGCGAGATACAAGCTCAAGCAATACGAGACGAACCGCTGATGGTGCCAGTCCTGGCCGGTTATCGGCGCGCTGAATATCTTGCCGGCACCGCTTTATGGCTTGCCGCGGTTGTCTACTTCTGGCGCTGGTGGTTTGTCCCCGCGCACCATGTTTATCTTGTCGGATCCATTTTGGTGACCTCGGTGCTGGCCTGGGTCACAATCATTCCGGTCTATTTTATTGTCGTCTTTTACCGCGCGCGGAAACCAGGCGGACGGCTGCGTTTGCCTGCCGGGGGCCGCGTGGCAATGGTGGTGACGAAGGCACCATCGGAGCCTTTCGAAATCGTGGCTAAGACATTGTCCGCCATGTTGGCGCAAAAAGTGCCGCACGACACCTGGCTTGCCGATGAAGATCCTTCGCCCGCGACACTGGACTGGTGCCACAAACAAGGCGTTCATGTTTCCACTCGTAAGGGTCGTGAGGATTATCACCGCCAGACATGGCCGCGCCGTACTCGTTGCAAGGAAGGCAATCTCGCCTTCTTTTATGATCACTATGGCTATGCGCGCTATGATTTCGTCGCTCAGCTTGATGCCGATCATGTGCCGGAACCTGACTATCTTTATCAGATGCTGCGTCCCTTCGCCGACCCGGCGGTTGGCTATGTCTCCGCGCCCAGCATATGTGACCATAACGCCCATGAAAGTTGGTCAGCGCGTGGTCGTCTCTATGCCGAAGCCAGCATGCATGGATCGCTGCAGGCAGGCTTCAATGGCGGGCTGGCACCGCTTTGCATCGGCTCGCACTACGCCGTTCGAACCGCAGCCCTCAAGGATATAGGTGGGCTTGGTCCTGAACTTGCCGAGGATCACTCGACCACGTTGATGATGAACGCGCACGGTTGGCGCGGTGTTCATGCACTCGACGCCATCGCTCATGGCGATGGTCCGCGCACCTTCACAGATCTCATTACGCAAGAGTTCCAATGGTCGCGCAGCCTGATGATGATTCTGCTGCAATATTCGCCGAAGCTGGTCGGACATCTGCCATTGCGGCTGAAGATGCAGTTCCTGTTCTCGCAGCTTTGGTACTGTCTCTTCTCGCTCTTCATGGCGTTGATGTTTTTTCTGCCCGTGGCCGCGCTTATAAGCGGAAGGATTTTCGTTGATGTGTCCTATCCTGACTTTCTGCTTCATTTCGTGCCACAGTCGGTGTTGCTGATCCTGCTTGCCTATCGGTGGCGCAAAACCGGCACCTTCCGGCCGATCGATGCCAAGATTCTCAGTTGGGAAATGACATTGTTTCTGTTCGCCCGCTGGCCGTGGGCACTTGCGGGAACTCTGGCGGCGATGCGCGACTGGGCAATGGGATCTTTCGTGGATTTTCGGGTCACGCCGAAGGGCACGTCTGATGTCGATCCACTCCCTTCCAGGGTTCTCGCGCCTTATATCTTGCTGTCGCTGATCTCAGTTCTGCCGGTACTGTTCGTCGCCAATGCCAGAGACACCGGCGGCTTCTACATTTTCGCCACGGTGAACGCAGCCATCTATACGCTGCTCGTCTTGGTTATCGTTCTGCAGCATGCTCGCGAAAACATCGTGTGCATGGCCAGCCGCTTTTATCGTCCGGCGCTCGCCGGAAGCCTGCTCACCCTGATCGTTTTGCCATGTGTTGCCACCATCGAGCGCGGCCGTAGCGGGATCGAGTCGCTGACCTGGGACACGAGCGGCTACACGCTGTTCGAATACCGTTTTTCGGTCGCAGGCGCCGGAATAGGCGGACATGACCTGCACAGGATCGTGTTCAATCCCCGTTGGCGCACGAGTGGCGCTAACACAAATTGATAACAGGAAAGGGCGCCATTGGCGCGAACGCAAATGAAAATAGCTGTTATCGGAACCGGATATGTAGGCTTGGTTAGCGGCACATGCTTTGCCGAATGGGGCAACACTGTTGTCTGTGTGGATAAAAATGCGCGGAAGATTGCAGACCTCCAGCAGGGCAGAATGCCGATCTACGAGCCCGAACTCGACGAATTGGTCGAGCGCAACTACGCCTCGGGACGGCTTGACTTCACCTGCAACCTGGCCGAGGCGGTAGACGGAGCCGCGGTCGTCTTCATAGCCGTCGGCACGCCGCCACGCGCCGATCATGGAGATGCGGACCTTTCCTTCGTCTATATGGCAGCGCGCGAACTTGCGCCGTTGATCGCGGACAACACGGTTGTGGTGGTCAAATCGACCGTGCCCGTCGGCACGGGGGACGTGGTGCAGAAGATCATCGGTTCTGTCCGCAAAGCCGGCACGTTCTCTGTTGCCTCCAATCCGGAATTCTTACGCGAAGGCGTCGCGGTCAGCGACTTCCTTGCGCCGGACCGCGTTGTGATCGGCGTCGAGGACGAGCGTGCGTCCAAGCGTCTTATCGAACTCTATGACGGTCCGATCGCGTCGCAGAACACGCCGGTTCTCATCACCATGCGGCGCACCTCGGAACTGATCAAATATGCCGCGAACGCATTTCTGGCGACCAAGATCACCTTCATCAATGAACTGGCCGATCTTTGCGAACAGGTGGGTAGCGACGTAAACGAGCTGGCGCTCGGCATTGGGCTCGACAAGCGTATTGGGACAAGCTTTCTCACCGCCGGGCCTGGCTATGGCGGCTCCTGTTTTCCAAAGGATACGCTGGCGCTTCTGCGGACAGCGCAGGATCATGGGGTAGCTCTTCGCATTGTGGAGGAGACCGTCAGCGCCAATGAGGCACGTAAGCGACGCATGGCGCTGAAAGTGATGGAAGCACTTGGCAACGACATAGACGGCCTGACCATCGCCATCTTCGGCCTCACGTTCAAACCCGATACCGACGACATGCGCGATGCGCCCTCTGTGCCACTCATAGAAGCGTTGCAACGTTTCGGCGGCCGCATCCGCGCCTATGACCCTGTCGGCATGGAGAATGCTGCGAAAATCCTCAACGACGTCGAATTCTGTGACGACCCCTATGAATGCGCGAGAGGCGCCGCCGCCGTTGTCGTCATCACGGAATGGGAAACCATCAAGAAGATCGATCTGGCTCAACTCAAGCAGAACATGCGTCAGCCAATTCTCATAGATCTTAGAAACGCTTTGAATGCCGATGCGGCCGAACAGCTTGGGTTTCGCGTTTCATCCATCGGCCGGTCGGCCAGGACAGAGAGCGATATTCAAAACACCGCGAGGCGGAGGAACAGTACCCTACGGGCGGTCAACATAACAACGGCAAAAGCTGCCTCGGTTGCTGTGCGGGAGGAACAAAAATGACGCCATCGAACAACAAAACCACCCACCTTGCTTGTGCGACAGCGCTGGCCTTCGCCACTGCGTTCGGGCTTGCCGCGTCGAGCAATGCCGCCGCCGCCAAGGTCGATGTCAAGCTGCCTACAAGCGCCCGGCCCATGACGGCGGGTGAACTCTATGTGCTTTATCGTGACAAGACTTGGCAGTGGTCCGATGGCGCGGGACGAATGCAGGATGCAGATCGCCGGTTTTTCGCCTGGATCGATGGAGCAGGAGGTCAGTCCTGGGCCGAGGGCCGTTGGACAGTAACCGATACGGGTCGCCTATGTTTCGTGGCGGCTTGGCATGCGACAAACGGCAAGTTCCCGGCAAAAACCTGCTTTGTCCATCAAATTAGCAATGGAACCATCTACCAAAGGCATGAGCCGGATGGGTCCTGGTTCGTATTTCGTCATGCCGTCGCCCAAAAAGCCGATGAGGCGGAGAAGCTGGTCGCTGATGACCTGGTTTCGCAGCGACTAGATGTCGTGAAAGCCACCTTGAGCGCGGGCAAAACCGAGCAGAAGAAGGAGACACTCCAATGAAAACCATATCCAAACTGACGGCAGCTATGCTTTGCACTGCCGCTATTTGCGGAGCAGCTTACACTGCCAGTGATGTTCTGGAGGCAAAGGCCGAGAACCAAAGCCTGTTCCATGATAAGAGGCCGATCATCACCCCGCAATCGCTTGCTTCGGGTGCCTATGATCCGAATGGGGATTTTGCCAACGACCATAATCCCAAGATCGAGCATCTCTTCCTAGCCTGGGAAGATGTCGATCTCGCAACTCTCAGCACGGCGGATGCTTATGCGCGCACCCGCGGGCGCGCATTGCTGATTACGATTGAGCCCTGGTCCTGGGCGCGCGACTGGCGCGTTGCGCCCGAGGATCTTTTGAGCGGGATTCTAGCCGGTCGCTACGATGCCAACATGGCAGCGGTGTGTTCGGCGGCAGCTAAGCTCCAGAGCCCAGTTACCATCCGCTGGGCCCAGGAAATGGATGAAAAGAACGGGCAGTTCACTTGGGCTTACTGGAAACCAGAAGGCTATGTGAAGGCCTATCGGCATGCCATCACGGTCTGCCGCCAATATCTTCCATCCGCAAAATATATGTGGTCCCCAATGGGGAAGGAGGGACTTGAAGCCTACTACCCCGGCGATCGATATGTTGATGTCGTCGGTCTTTCGGTCTTCGGCTACCAACCATTCGATCAGAAAAAAATCGGACGGGACTCAACTTTTGTGGAAGCGACCAAGCCGGGCTACGACCGCGTTAAGGCCTTTGGAAAGCCGATCGTCATCGCCGAACTGGGCTATCAGGGGAATGACGCTTACAATCGCGCCTGGGCTGAAGAAGCCGCCAAGCCGCATGCCGAATTCCCGGACATGACAGCGGTCGTATATTTCAACGACCGTGAAGTCTA
Source organism: Rhizobium rhizogenes NBRC 13257 (assembly GCF_000696095.1). Taxonomy (GTDB): domain Bacteria; phylum Pseudomonadota; class Alphaproteobacteria; order Rhizobiales; family Rhizobiaceae; genus Rhizobium; species Rhizobium rhizogenes. Next base: position 425,051 of record NZ_BAYX01000003.1, read on the forward strand.
TCCGTGGCCGGATGGCTTGGGTCGGCCGGATTGGCGTGTTGTTGCCAGCCCCCTCGTGAACTGATCACCGCAGTAAACAGCTGAAGTGGAAACAAAAATGTCTTCGTTCCGTTTCGTCATTTTGAATGCTGCGCTTGCGACGTTGCTGTTATTCGGGACAGCCAGTGCAGCAACACAACAACAGGCCGATCGGGTGATCGCCCGCGCGGCCAGTAAGGCAATGCCAATGAGCGCCGTCGAAGTACGTAGGCTCTATGTTGGGCGCTCGTGGGTATGGAAAAATGGTGCGGGTTTTTTCTCGAAGAACCGGAATCATTTCATCGCATGGTCGCATACAGGTGCCCAAAAGTCTTACGCAAAGGGCCGCTGGTATACGTCCAACAGGGGTAAACTCTGCATGAATGCCCTTTGGCATAGCAGGAAATTTGCCACACAGAATGTCTCCTGCTTTATGCATCGTGAGAAAGCAGGGGTCATCTATCAGAAACGGGCATCGGGCGGAAAATGGTATGTGTTCCGGCACAATCCGCTCAAGCATGATGATGAGGTCCGCAAACTGCGGCGGGGTGACTATGTCAGCAAACACCTGCCCGGTTGAAAATCGGACGCTGGAATAGGGGCTATAGCGAAGTGCGGAAGCGAATTGTCTATCATCAATTCGTGCAACCGCTGTCTAAGATAGCAGCCCCTATTTCCGTCTCTTGAACGATCCGCAAGAGCCTATATTTGCATCAAAATGTATTGCGCGCACGACAGTGCGATGTTCTTCCAAATCCGCTTGGCGTGCAAATATAGGGTGCACCCTTGAAATACTCCTCTGCGGAAACATTGACTTTCGCTGCGCGCGGGTTCCCGTTGTAGAAGAACGTGTGATTTCTCTCATATTTTTTCATATATAATTCTATGGTTTTCTTTTCCGGTCGCTTCAAATCAGCTGCATTTACGCTGCCAAGTAGAGTTGTGGAAATTGCCAGCGCGCCGAAAGAAGCTAGTGCCAATTTTAATAGGCGATGATTAGGGCGCTCACTATATATGTGTCGATTCAACTTCATCAGTTACTTCCTGTGATTGTTGCTCTGTGTCATTTATGGCGAAAATTGTTTAATTTTTCGTCATAAGTTGCTTGATAATATTAAGGATTTCTGCTTAATTATTTGTTGCAATTTCAGGCCAAGGTCTGCAACAATGCCATCCTTAAGGGCGTTCATTTTGCGTAACTTGCGATCGCTGCCCAGAACCTTCGGTCGGGCGCCTTTTGTTTTCGCGAACTTGTCTGCCGATGCGTTGCCTTCAGGCAGAACGCACTTCTCAAAATACAACACGGTAGCTTTCCACGTGTTTCTCTGCCCCTTTCTAAGGGGGCCATGCAATCAGATTCAGGCCATTTTTGGGTGTTCCGATACCGATTTAGGTATCCGGGAAAGGAACTGTTCTCTACGCCAAGATTATTTTCCGCCCTAACTGTCTGGTCTCGCTCATGTATTGGATGCTTATTCAGTACTTGGAGAGCATACGGTAATTAAGACTGGACAACTTTCAGCGTACTATTGAAAGGCCGTCACAATGATGTGGAGCAAAGCTGATGTTTCTTCAGAACAGCCAACGTTTGTAGAAAGACGTCGGTGGCCGCGTATATCCCAGGTGCCGCTCTGTAGCGGAACCCAAGGCGTGCCGCAGCTGGTGTCCCTGCCGTTTTCGACTCGAGATCTGGGCTCGGATCAACAGTTTCCTGCGTGGCAGGATCGCATGGCGCCGCTCATAGATATGCGCTTGCCGGAGAATGCAAAAGTTGATGACTGTTTTCCGGTCAATCAAACCGTCTGGAATCTTGAAGGGGTGCTGCTTATCCAGCAAGCCACACCGGCTTTCAGCTACGAGCGCTCGGCCGAGAAAGTACGCTTTAGCTCCGTAGATCACTGGCAGATTACGTTCCTGCGCACCGGAAGAACATGGACTGGCGTCAATGGGCGGGTTGCGGAAAACGAGCCTGGCATGATGGAAATCCGCACACTCGGTTATCCTTTTTACGGACGTACTCTGAGCGCGGAATCGGTCACCCTGATCCTGCCTTATGATCTGTTTGCCGATCGAGGCGGATTGCCGGGCGCTAGCAACAATGTTGTTTTCAGCGGTGCGCGCGTGAAGCTTCTCTCCGATTACGTCGCCTTCCTCGAGGCGAATCTTGATCGTTTAACAAGGGATGATCTGCAGGGTGTAAGAAGCCAACTTCGGGAGATGGTGTACCATTGCGTCGCGCCGCTTATGGATTGCCATATGGTCAACGACCAAACTTCGCAGATCGGACTGATGACTCGAGCCCGGCGCTTTATCCAAAACAATCTGGGTTCGGAGGATCTGACGCCTGAAACTTTGAGCCGTGAACTGGCGATTTCGCGCACCCGACTCTATGAGCTATTCCAAACATCGGGTGGCGTTTTGAACTATATCCGCAAAAGACGGCTTTTGGCGGCCCGCTCGGCGATTGCCGATCCTGCCAATAACCGAAAAATTATCGATATCGCTAGCAAATTTGGTTTCGATTCTGCGGCTAATTTCAGCCGCGCATTCACCCATGAATTCGGCTATAGCCCCAGCGAAGTGCGCAAGCATATGGGAGAGCTCAGGATCGAACACCCGCCACATACGGAGGAGCTGCCGACCTTCGATAGCTGGCTGAGCACACTTGGCCTTTGACGACCCATGGAGGCGATCGCCTTCTGGTTCGGGCAGTCCGCTTCGAACTCACGAATGGGTTGGGGTCGAGGGTTCAAATCCCTTCGCGTGCTTTATGTCATTGGCATTCCATCAAGAGCCGGCGCGGCGTCGGGGCTAGCGCCAATCGCGCGAAGATGCCGCAGCATGGTCGCCAACCACAATCCCATTCAGCTCCGTTCGAAGTGAGGCTACGTTGGCTGCATGGCGGCTACCGCCCGTTTGCTGCCAAGAACACTGTCTCGCTGGCTTTCTGCTGGTCGCATGTTTGTCGGCGTTTTTACGAACTGGCCGCTGCCAGACCCGCACCCATTGCCACCGAGCCGCTACGGCGCATTGCCGAGCTCTACAGAAGCGAAGACGAGATACGCGGCCGGACACAAGATGATCGTTGTGCCATCAGACAGGACCGTGAGTATCGCGTGCAGACGTCAAAGATAATGATCGACATCGCAACGCTCAATCGGCTCGTAGCAGGTTAATTCCCAAACACGCTCTAAGTTTACGATGCCCTACTGGCTGTTCGGGGACATCACCATCTGTTCGGGCCGGATCGTGACTTCGAGAACATCGTCGGGCCGGAGCGGGGTGTCTTCCTGAGCGGCAATCTGCATCGTTTGCTCACCGTTCTTACGGTAGATGACAAGCGATGGGCCGCCCTCACCGCCGCGCATCTGCGCCTTGACCGCACCTGTATAGAGCAGCTTCTCACTTGAGGCGCGAATCCTGCCCGCAAGTTTCGCGATCTCGATCGAGGTATCACGCAAGGCGTCGTTCAGCTGCGTGTTGTGTTGTTCGTCCTGAACTTCGATGTTGCGGGCAAGCTCGTCCCTGTCGTGCTCAGCCTGCACAAGCCTTGCCTCGGTGTCGCCCTGCTGGCTGCGAATTTCGGCGAGCGACCGGCGTTCGTCATCGACCCGGTTGGCCATGACGAGGCCCTTGGATGCGGATATATTCATCCGGTCGACGGCACCCTGTTGAAGTGTGATGCTTTCCTCGTTCCGCTCCTGCCTATCCTGAAGCGCCTTTATGGTGCCTTCAGCATTTTTCACGGAAATCTGCAGGAATGTGCGCTGTTTTGCATAATTGGCGAGACGCATCTTCAGGTCGCTTTCTTCGAAGGAAGCGATTTCGTCCAGCGTCTTGCGCTGCAGCGGCGCGGAATAAATACTGGTAAGGTCGATGTCAGGCGTCCTGTTCAGTTCTGCCCTCAAGCTGATGGCACGCGCCTTCTGCCGGGCGAGGTCGATCCAGAGGCTCTCGTTTTCACTCTTGAGATCCGGAGCGGTCATCAGGGGATTTTCGGTTCGGAAGCGCAAGGCGTCGTAGCCGCCGGCAAGCGCGATAGCATGCCTGACGGTCAATCCCGGCCGATAGGGCACGGCGCCCGGACGCGACACGTCGCCTGAAATATAGAAAGGCCGGAGCTCGACTATTTCCACGGAAACGTCGGCGGACTGGATCCGCCCGTCTTTCGTCAGGCCATCGGTCAGCGCCACGCGCAGATCGTGGATCGTTAGACCTTCACCGTGTAGTTCGCCCAGAAACGGGACGGAGATGTTGCCATCGATATTGACGGTCACGCGACGCGCGAAGTCGGCGACACCGAATACGCTGAGCTGCAGAATGTCGCCGGGACCGAGCTTGTAGGCATCTCGCTCGTCAGAAAAGCCTTTTTGAGGCAACAGCGAAAGCGCGGCGACAATGCTGAGCGCCGAAAGACTGATGATCTTCATTGTGTGATCCCCTTTTCTTGAACTGCGTTATCAACCTCGGGCTGTTTCACCTGTATCCAGTCGACGAGAAGATTTGCTGGCAGGTGCGTCGATGCGTCCGGAGATCCGGGCCACGAACCGCCGACAGCCAGATTGACGAGAAGGTACATCGGCTTGTGCATGTCCGGCGGTGTCGGGGTCGAGAAGATGATCTGGTCGTCCAGAGACCAGACGAGGCTATCCTTCGTCCAGGTGACACCATAGACATGGAAATTGTCGGACAGATCGGCGGTGACAAGCTCCGTGCCTTTTTGCGCCGATCGCGCACCGGCTGGAATGTGAAGGCTGCTGTGCGCGGTTACGTGCAGCCTGCGTGTATCCTGACCAAGTACCTCGAAAACGTCGATTTCCGGTGGCCATGTTTTGTCCGCGGGAAGCAGCCAGAATGCCGGCCACAAGCCTTTTCCACTTGGCATCCGGGCACGAATCTCCACTCGACCATAGGTGAACGAAAAGCGGCCAGCCGTCGTTAGCATGCCCGAGGCATATTCAAATCCTGCCGTGTGAATACGAAGGCTTTCGGGAATTTTCGACGCGCGTATAGCCAGAATGCCGTTGTCGATCGTGAATGGCGCCAGCGCCTGCACGGCGGCATTGTCGCCACTCGGTCGCGGATCGACATAATATTGCATTTCCCTGTTGCTGGCATTGTTGCGCGCCCCCCATGGGTAGAGAGGTTTCCATGTTCCCTTGCCGCCAGCTCGAAAGTCCAGCGTTGAAAAGTCGTCCTTGAAGATCGTCTTCCAGCCGGCGACGGAGGTCTGCGCAGGCTCCTGCTTGACGGCGGCCGCCTGTGCCGAGCCGAGGAAAGCCAGAAACGCCAGCGTGGCTGCTGCTATTCCCTGTAAGCTGACGATCCGCCATGACGCAGTCACCGTCAGCATGCCCAGCCGGCACATCAACGCGACCATTGCGGCCAGCATCAGCAGACTGGCTGCGACATTGCCCCAGGCCTGTCCATCAATGCCCGCCAGACTGTTGCCGATTGTCATCGTGACCAACAGCGTGCCGAAGCCGACGGCGAACAGTTTCATGGAATCCAGGCCCGGTGATTGAGACCGCACGATGATCATAGGCACGATCCAGACCATGGCGCCCAATGATACGCAGGAAACCGCGAGAGCGATCGTTGCAGGCACGGCTTCCGTATAGGCGGGGAAGATCGCGGCAATCACACGATCGCTGACGAAGACCGCGCAAAGGGCGACAAGACTGAGCGCGAGCGTGACGACGAAGACCTCCCTCTCGACGACAGCTGAATCTTTTTGGAGCGATTGGCCACTCATGCGCGCCAGCATCTTCGGATAGCGGACCTGTGCGATGGCCGCCATGATGCCGAGCCCGATCATGGCTAGGCTCGCTCCAAAGGACAGCAGCCCGAGATCGTGCGGTGAAGACAGAACCGACGATATCCATCTGTTGGCGCTGAGATAGAAGGTCCATGACGCGTTGAAGGCGAAAAGCGGCAAGGCGGCTTGTGCCATCGAGGCAAGGGGCGGGCGTTTCTTCAGCCGAGGCAGCGGACGGGCCAGCAGCACCGCACAAAGCGTGTAATAGATCGCGACCGCGGCAAACGAACCGTCGACCCCACCCAGGACTAGACCCGCCAGACGCGGCACGGTCATGGCAATCTGCAGAATGAGCGCCAAGACAGTGAATTCCCAGACCTTCGACGCGGCGCGAAACAGAGTTGCCGGCCCATTGGCAATCATGCCCATGATGCCGCCGGTGATGGCGAATGTTGCTCCGAGAATTGGCAGATCCACCCCAAACCCGTCGACGAGCAGCACAACGGAAATGCTGGCCGCCAGGGCGATCGCCCCAACGATCCAGAGCGTGACGAGGATCTCGAGACCGGCGTGTTCGGCAATTGCGTTCGACTTCCCCGGAATTCGCTTGTCAGCCAGTTGTGACATCCCGAGATCGGCGCGGCTGGCATAGGTAAACAGGCTGGTGAGAAGGGCGAAAGTCCCGAATTGGACAGGATCGAGCAAGCGGGCTGCCATCAGGGTTGTGCCGCTGCCGAGCATGGTCAGCAGTAAAGTACCAACAGCGTATGTAATCGGCCAACCGAACCAGGCGAGATGAGGCGACATTCGTAACCGGTGAAACACGGCCGGCACATGGCTGGTGGCGAAGCCGGAGATATCCGGCGTGGTATCTGTGTCGAAGGCGGTCGTCATGATGCCACCGGGTTGCGTAAGGAGCCGGTTTCCACGCTGACAGCGCAAAGCAATCCACCAATACGCGCGAATACAAAAATCATGAGCTGCTGTTCTCCTGCGGAGCGGGAATATCACTGTGGACCGTGGCGGGCTGCGACGAAGAATGGAGCTCACCGGCGAGCACGATGAAAAAGGCAAGCGTCAGAAGGCCGGGAGTGGCAAACAGGCTGACTTCAGCAATACCGATGATCATCACGAGCAGGACGACCTGATCGCGGACGGCGTCGGGCCTCGTCACCATTCGTTTGATCGCGATGCCGAGGAAGACGAATGCCGGCAGTGATCCGAGGAAGCCCATGCAGAGGAGCGTCTGAACATACATGTTGTGGGCATTGACAGGGTCGCCGGCAAAGTTGCGCCCTACGCTGCCCATCATGAGTGCTTCTGTGCCGTTGAAACCCCAACCCAACAGCGGCTTGCGCGCGATGAGATCGGATGCCACGGCCCACAGTTCCGTGCGTCCGGTCAGCGTCACAATCTCTGTCGCGGAGCCGGAGCGTGCCAGGGAGCCCAGGAATGGCGACATGCTCGGAAGCCCGCCAATCGCAATAAACGGCAGCGCGATGGCTCCGATCACGAGGGCGATGCCGGCCATTGGCCTGAGATAGTGCCTTTCACGCAGTTCAATGATGATGCAAGCTGCCATGGCGGCGGCGGCACTTGTACGGCTTTCGGCCGCGATCAATGCCCCAAAGCCCGCGATCAGCGCCGCGATAAAAACCCAGCGGTTGAGGATTCCACGGCGATAGCAGATGATTGCGAAGGTCACCAGCACCGCTGCCTGCTCACCCAAAACGTTGGGATGTCCGGAAAGACCACGAAGACGGAAATCTGCCTCGAAAGCCGATGGCGGCAGCCAAGCCGCATCGGGAAAGACGATTGCGGCCACCAGTCCCGACACGACGAAAGCCAAAAGAGTGAACGTGGCCAAACGCAAGGTCGCCTGAAGCCCGAGGACCGAGACGCTAAGGCACGCCAGCATCAGATAGGCTACAAACCCCAACGCGTTGGCCACGGTATAGGCAGGTGTCAGCGACCAGGCGCCCGAAGCAATTGCCAGCAGGCCGTAGAGGGCACCAAGAGCGATAGTCGGCTCGCGGACATAGGGAAGCAGACGTTGAAAGTTCGCAAGGCAAACGAGCGGTATCAGCATCCAGGTGGCAAGCTTCAGCCCGTTCTGCCAATCCAGTCCCGTCTCACCCGATGCGCGCTGGCGTAGGCTGAGGCTCAGGCCGAAAATGACGAAGACGAGCAATGAGGCCACGGCCCACCGTCTGCCAAGGGCGGCGGCGATGAGAACCAGAGCGAATCCGGCCGCGCCGATGATGCCGAACGGCGCCAGAGCTGCGGCCGGATTTTGAGGCATTGTGAAGCATAAGCCGAGCCAGGTTAAGCCAATCGCAAGGGGGATGGCAAAAACCAGGCCCGGCTCAGCCCAACGGACTGCTGAACTGTGGGCGGGTACAGTCATATTTTCAACAGCCGTTTTGCATCGCGACGGATCGCGGACGCATTCATGCCGGCGCCTGCAAGAAACGCCATACCAAGAGAGCCTGCCGCATAGAGGGGCAAGATCGGGAAGACCGGCCTGACAGGAACCGTTGCCGGCGAGAGGACCTCCGCATCGGGCTTCAGAGCCTCCAGCGTCGGCGCTCGGGTCTTCAGCCGGGTTTGTGCGTCTGCCAGAACTTGGGCATCGTTGTCGGCTTCGCGACGCAATTGATCGAGGCGCAGGCCTGCCTTGCGTCGCTCGACCATGTTCAGCCGGATCTTGTCGATCTCTGCGGAGAGAAGTTGTTCACGCTCAGCCCAATTGTCGGCTTCCACGCGAACGCTGGCGACGATTCGGTCGCGCTCAACCTGAGCCTGCTCCAGAATGTTGCGCGATTCCGTCGACATCACCGCAAGCCGAGACATGCTTTCAGTGAGGCTTTGGTTCAGGCGCTGTATGGTTGGCGATGCCAGAACTTCAGGTGCACTGTCCAAGGTGCCCTTGGATTTCATGACTTCGAGACTATCCGCACGGGTCCGTGAGTCGATACTGCGCGCCCGTGCAGTTGCAAGCTCTGTACTGAGGGCGCTCAATTGAGCCTCGAGCGAGATTTCGGCGCCCTGGTCGATAAGGCCCGATTTCTCAAGGAAAGCCTCCATCTCGGAAGCCGATGTATTCGCCCGGTCGCGTGCCTGACGCACATGGTCCTCGAGAAGCTTGTTCATGCCGTCGACGTTTTCGATCTTGCGCTTGACCTGGGCGTCAAGATAGGCGGATACGAGCGACTTGGTCAGCGTGGCCGCCTTCAGCGGGTCATTTGAGCGAAAGCCGACATTGACCGTGTAGGACAAACGGTTACGATTGACGACCAGCTTGGCCCATAGATTACTCCTCAGCTTGGAGGCCTCCGGCGTATCCGCGGAGGACACATTGCCTGCCATCACGTCCTTCGCAGAGAGTGCAGGCGTATTGCGTGCCAAGGTTTCCGGCAGAATACTGTCCAGCATGCTGATGACAGTACTATGAATCTTGCTGGCCAATCCCTGCTTCACCTTGAACTCGTCGTCCATGGCGAGTTGGTTGGCGTCGATCACGTTTTGGGCAAGGGCTACTGAATTGAAGGCGTCGAGAGCGGAGATGATGGAATTTTCGTCCAGAGGCTGCCGCATGGCCTGGGCATAGTCGGTTTGGCCCTCGTTATCGGTCGGACGCAGCACCAGGGTTGCCGTCGATTCATAGACGCGCGGCAGCATCGGCCAGGCAAACAGCGCGATTGCAATGACGGCCGTTCCTCCGAGGAGAAACCGACGAAGCGAATAACGGGGGGCCGGGTTTCCCGGCGCGTCGTGGGTCGTATCGGGGCTGAGCGCATGGTTCTCCGTCGCGGGAGCGACAAGCGTGATCGGCGAAACAGGATCGGCTGCATTTTGTTTTGTCATTGCGTTTCATTGCCTCCTTCAATTGTCTCAGTTGCGAACAAAGGCATACATTCTGCCGCGCAGGGATCCGGAGATCATGCGGAAGCCGGTGTAGAGTGTTGTGACCACTAGAAACTGGTTGAAGGACAGAAAGCCCGCCTTCAGGAAATGTAGCCTGAAGCGCACTTCGTTGGTGACATAGCGCCAACCACCACGGCGTTCGTTCAATCCCATTCCCGTTCGCGACTTGATCAGGACCTTTGGAATGACGTGAAAACGTACCCCGGCCAGCACCAGTCGTATCCAGAGGTCATAATCTTCCAGAAGGCCGAATTTCGAATTGTAGCCTTCGGCGGAGCGCAGGAAGTGCGCTCTGATTGCCACTGATGGATGAACGATGATGTTGCGCCAGCGCAGAGCCTGCACGACAGCATCATGAACCGTCGGTGCCACGCGCAAGCGGGTCGATGAGGGGTTCTCGTGATAGAATTCCTCGGCCCAGCTTGCGACGAGGCCGATCTCGGGGTGGGTTTCAAGAAATTCGACCTCAACCTGGATCCGGTCGGGAAGACAGATATCGTCGCTGTCCATACGCATGATCACCGACCGGGTGCAGACGCCAAGCCCGGCATTAAGTGCACGGGCGAGCCCCCCATTTTGTTGCAGCCGCAACACCGTGAACTCCCACGGCGCATCCAACGTGGCAAAAGTCGCGATTACTTTTTCTTGAGCCTCGTCGATCGCACCGTCAATAACGAGTACGATCTGATCCGCCGGGCGCGTCTGGATGCGCAGGCTTTCAAGGCTCGCATAGAGATTGCTGGCCTCTTCCCGCGCATAGGTTGCCATGAGAATCGATACGCCGGCTATTTCTGAACGGTTGCCACCATCGAAGGCAGCAGCATCGGACATAACGACGTTCTTCATGGCTATCGCGCTCCCTTGCGGGACAGAAGAACACCTACAGTCCGCATGAGAATTTTGAAGTCCATGAAGAGTGTATGCTGCAGTACATACTCGCAATCGAGTTCGACCCGTCGCTCATAGCTGAGATCATTGCGCCCGCTGACCTGCCATAGGCCGGTAATGCCAGGCAGCACGCTGGCGTATTCGCTGACATGCCGGTTGTAGTGGCTGAGCTCCGCACTGGTAACCGGGCGTGGTCCGACAAGGCTCATATCTCCCCGTAGGACATTGATCAGTTGTGGAAGTTCATCAAGGCTGGTCGCGCGCAGGAATTTCCCCGTCGGCGTGATGCGCGGATCGAATAAAAGTTTTTGGTCGCGAACCCATTCAGCTTTGGCCTGTGGGTGGTACGACAAATATTCCTGCAGGCAGCCGTCTGCATCAAGCATCATCGTGCGGAACTTCAGACAATCGAACGGCGTGATGTCCTTGCCGACACGCACATGCCTATAGATGATCGGGCCACCATCAAGTGCGACCAGCAGGCCGATAACGGCGAATAGCGGAGCGGTGACTAAGAGCAGGACAAGCGAGGCGCAGATATCAAATGCCCGCTTAATATATGCGTTGAACGCTCTTTGTTGCGGCAGATATCTCACTGCCGGCATTGGCCGAAGCGATCTAATGTCTTGGCTGAGTTTCGGCGGCTGGTTCACGGGATGCTCCTCTATGGGTCTGGTTACGGCAGAGATTGTCGGCCGATCCGTGTTTCCTCAGGCAGAGCACATCATTTGTGGCGCAAGGTTTGCAAGGAAACAGAGGAGGTAATCCTAATGAATATCGCTCATACGAACTAATGCGAGTTATAACGTGAATATTGTTTATCGAAAAAAGAAGTATAATTACAATATAATGACACTTTATTCGATGTCACGATGGCCATTATGAGTAGCAACGAATATTTATGTGTTGCGAAAGTATTTGACAACATAAATAAAGTATTTATTAATTTATATGCGCGCCATCGTTGTAAGACGAACGCAAATAAGAACGAAAATTGGGGTTTTGCATCTTTCTCGTCGGGAAAGGGGGGTATTTCTATGCTCAGCCCGGCTTATATATTTGATTCTAGTCGGTTATTTCGAGAAGGCACTCGGCTTATTCTCGGGTCGTCGTCTTTTGAGGTGGTTGGAATGGGGGAAACCCTGGAGGATCTCCATGAATTGCCGAGGATGGAGTCTCTCGCAGTATGTGTGATTGGCACGGTTGCCAACGTGGCGATCCTGGATTTTGTGACGGCCGTGCTGTCGATCAATCCAAAAGTGCGCGTCGTCGTGCTTGCCGATACTTATAACCACGCTGAGGCGACAGCCATCCTTGACCGGGGTGCGAAAGGCTATCTCCATAAAGGCCTCTCGTCGGAGAGTTTTATAAAAGCTTTGCAGCTGATCTCTGAGGAATGTTCGGTGATCTCGGGCTGGTCCGTTTCGAGCGCGGGCGGCCGGGACGATCCGCGAACGCCCGCGTTACCGGCTGACAAGCCCGACTTGCGACTTCTGGCGCTCGACGATGCGAAATCATTTGCGCTTAAACAACTTGCGCTGGGTGACGCGATCATCTGCCCGGATGCTGGCTCGGATGTTTTCGACGTTCACGAACATGACGCGCACATGGCCGCGGCGCCAGTTCAGACAACAAGGATCGTCAACGGCGTCCGCAATCTCTCCCCAAGGGAAAAATCGATCCTAAAACTGGTCATGGGTGGAGAGTCGAACAAGCAGATCGCGCGCAGGCTGGAAATCACCGAAAGCACCGTCAAGGTCCATATCAAGACCATACTGCGCAAGATTGACGTCAGGAACCGCACTCAGGCGGCAATATGGGCAATGGCGGATCCAGATTTTCTTGAGTCCCGCCAGCACACGTAAACGGCATGCATGCTCTCAAGTGGTCAGTTTATGCATGCCGCAATCTCTCGGCCATCCATCCGGCAGCTCTGCTGATCGCTTTAAAGTTTCATAGCAAGCGCGACGCGCGGAATATCCGATGCATCGAGAATGAACTGGACAGGCGCGTAGGCGCGTGTCCGCGCGAGCAGCGCGGCGGCCTGTCGCTCCTGTCCTTCGCCGAATTCGAAAGCCAGCCAGCCACCAGGCTTCAGAAATTCGAATGCCTCCCGGATGAGGCGTTGCTGGATCGAAATCCCGTATGGGCCGCCGTCGAAGGCTTCGCGAGGTTCATTTTCCAGGAGATGCGCGCGGTCCGCCTCGAGGCGGCCGGTCGAAATATAGGGCGGGTTGCAGACGATGAGGTCGACGCGACCTTCCAGCCCGATGCTTCTGATATTTTCGAACATGTCACCCTGAACGACACTCATCCTGTCCTGTAGGCCAAACCGTATGACATTGCGCCAAGCCACATCGACCGTCTCTGGCGTCAGGTCGCACGACCAGACCTGGGCGTCAGCAATATTCATTGCGATTGCAATTCCCAGATTGCCGCAGCCGCAACACATGTCGACGACGATTGGGGTGACGGTGCCCTGACTGAGACGGTCGATGCACACCGTTCCCAGCAATTCCGTCTCCTTGCGTGGCACAAGAACGTTCGGCCCGAGCTCGAAGTCGAGGTTCATGAAGGTTACTATGGTCTCTTTCTCTGTGGGCATCGTGGGAAAGTCCTCGGTCTGTCGGGTGAAGTAAGGTTTGACGTTCGTCGTCTGCGTATCGTTCGCTCTCGCATTGTCTGTCACGATCTTGATCCCTCTTGTCCTGGCAGGCGGCTCAACGCGCCCCTTTGCCTCGCCCACATTTAGCTGAGCGGATGTTCCCATTGGAGGCTGGGTGCGTAAAGGCAATGGAGCTGGGGCATGCGGGTTACCTACCTTCGGCTGAGGGTGGGTGTGTCTACCCCTTCCAGTCGGGGTAGTCCGATTGCTCCATTGCTTCCCCCGGTCCGCACCGACAAGCTTATGGACGACGGGAACGTTGCAGAGGCGTTTCCAATGCCTTCGTCCCGCGGGGAGTTTGTATGTGCGGCATTCTGGGATATTTCGGAAATGGCATGGTACCGGCTGATGCCGCAAGCCTGCTAGAGCGGATGGCGGGATCTCTCCAGCACCGTGGTCCCGACGAAGATGGCGTATTCACCAGCGTCGGCGTTGGATTAGGACATCGTCGTCTTTCCATTGTGGGTTTGGTGGATGGCCAGCAGCCGATGTCGAATGTCGACGGCTCTATTTCAATCAGTTTCAACGGCGAGATTTTCAACCACGTCGAACTACGCCAATCCCTGGAAGCCAAGGGATACGTCTTCCGGACTACGTCCGACACCGAAGTCATCATTCATCTCTATCAGGATATAGGCCCCGATTGCGTTTATTTGCTGAACGGCGATTTCGCTTTTGCGATTTGGGACGCCACCAGGCAGCGCATGCTGATCGCGCGCGATCGTATGGGTGTACGTCCGGTTTTCTACGTCGAACATTCGCGGATGTTGTTTTTCGCCTCCGAGATCAAGGCCCTGCTGAAGGTGCCGGGGATTGATGCAGAGATTGATCCTTTCGCGTTGGATCAAGTGTTCACCATGTGGGCGCCGGTGCCTCCGCGCACCATGTTCAAAGGTGTCTCGGAATTGCCGGCGGGTCATCTCATGATCGTCGACACCAACGGCGTTTCGATACGCCAGTACTGGGATGTTTCGTTTCCGGATGCCGGCGACATGGCGGATGAGCGCGATGAAGCCGATATCGCTGAAGAACTGCTTGCCTTGCTTGACGATGCGACTGCGATCCGCATGAGAGCGGATGTTCCGGTGGGCGCCTATCTGTCTGGAGGGCTCGATTCATCGATCATTTGCGCTCTGGCCAAGCCCTATGCGACAGCGGGTCTGAGGACGTTTTCCGTAACCTTCGACACTGCTGAGCATGACGAGAGCCATTTTCAGAACGAGATGGTCCAGGCGCTTGGCACGCGGCATTCGGCCGTTGCCTGCGGGCCAGATCAGATAGCCGGCATCTTTCCTTCGGTAATCGCCCAAACGGAAAAACCTGTCATTCGCACGGCACCAGCGCCTCTCCATCTCCTGTCACGTCATGTCCGCGAGGAAGGGATGAAGGTCGTGTTGACAGGTGAAGGTGCGGATGAGGTTTTCGCAGGTTACGATATTTTCAAGGAAGCCCGCGTTCGCAGCTTCTGCGCCAGGCAACCGGCCTCGTCCCGCCGCCCGCTTCTGTTCCGGCGGCTTTATCCTTATTTACCCGGCTTGAGCCAGCAGACACCGGAAGCACTTGCCGCCTTTTTCGGCGCTGGCAATGCCAATTTAGACGATCCATTGTTCTCGCATCGTCCACGGTATCGCAGCACGGCGGCAGCGAAAATCTTCTTTTCCTGCGACCTCAAGGCAAGGCTTGCCGGCTATGATGCGACCGACGAGGTGCTTTCCCGGCTACCTAGGGATTTTGCGCGTTGGCATCCGCAGCACCGGGCGCAGTACCTGGAAACGAAGTTCCTGCTCCCCGACTATATTCTGTCCAGCCAGGGCGACCGCATGTCGATGGCCCATGGCGTCGAAGGGCGGTTTCCGTTCCTGGATCATCGCCTGGTGGAGTTTGCGTCGCGGATTTCTCCGGGAATGAAGCTCAAGGGTTTCGTCGAAAAGCATATCCTGCGCAGAGCAACAGCCGGCCTTTTACCGCCATCGATCGGAAACCGGACCAAGCAGCCTTACCGCGCGCCCGACAGCCGTTCGTTCTTTGCCGGGCAGGAACCGGCCTATGTCGAACGCCTTTTTTCGCCGCGGGCGCTGCAGGAAACGGGTTTGTTCAATCCGGCGGCCGCCGAAAAGCTGCTTGCGAAATGCAGGCGGCAAACCGACGGCTTTCGGGACAATACGGCCTTCGTCGGCATCCTGTCGACGCAGCTATGGAATGAAACATTCGTAACGCGATCGGCCGGGGATAGGGGCGATCGCGAAATGACAGCCGTGATCTGAAGGGAGAAAACACTATGATTCCGCTGAAAGAGCAAATCCGGGCCTTTGTCGTCGAGAGCTTTCTGTTTGGAGACACGACAAGGACGATCGCCGACGACGCGTCGTTGATCGAGAACGACATCATCGATTCCACCGGCATTCTCGAGCTGGTCACTTTCGTCGAAGATAGCTTCGGCATCACCGTCGGCGATGCGGAAATCCTACCAGCCAACTTCGACTCGATTTCCAAGGTCGCAGCTTTCATCGCCAGCAAGAGATCGGCAACCGGTCCAATTGCAGCGGTAGCCTGAAAACACGGATGGGAGGAGACAATGCGCGTTGAGAATTTCCTGCGATACAGCGCCAGACGATGGGGAGACAAGTTGGCTCTTGTGACAAGGGACATGAGCCTGAGTTTCACCGATCTTGACGCGCTTTCGGATCATCTGGCGGCGGACCTGCAAATCAGGGGCCTGCGGCCGGGTGATCGCACGATGATCTTCATGGATAACTGCTGGGAGGCGGTTGTTTCGATCTTTGCCGTTCTGAAAGCTGGGGGTGTCTTCAGTCCGGTCAATCCTTCGACCAAGGCGGACAAGCTCGCATTTATGCTGCGCAATTGCCGCGCGCGCGCGGTGATTACGCAGGCAAGACTGGCCGGCGTTCTCGAACAGGCTCTAGCGGAAGAAACCAATGTGGAGGTGGCGATCATATCAGGAGATCCTGGATCGCTTCTGCCCGGCGCCTCGCGCTTCTCTGACGGTATTGCCGGATTGGCACGACCGGTTGGGCATGTCGGGATCGACATGGATCTGGCGATGCTGATCTACACCTCTGGTTCAACGGGACGGCCAAAGGGCGTGATGATGACGCATCGAAATATCGAAGCGGCCGCGACATCGATCACCGCCTATCTGAGAAATACCGCCGATGATGTGATCCTGAATGTTCTGCCGATCGCCTTCGACTATGGGCTTTATCAGATCCTGATGGCGATCAAGGTCGGCGCAACTATCGTTCTGGAGAAATCCTTCGCCTTCCCTCAAGCCATTTTCGATATCATGCGTCGGGAGAAGGTCACGGGATTCCCACTGGTTCCAACCATGGCCGCGTTGATTCTGAACATGCGGGATATGGTTCCCGGTTCTCTGCCGGCTCTTCGCTATATCACCAACACTGCTGCTGCGCTTCCGCCCGAGCACATCGAGCGTCTGCGGGCGCTGTTTCCGGATGTGATGATATTTTCGATGTACGGTTTGACCGAATGCAAGCGCTGCACCTGGCTGCCGCCGTTGCAACTTGATGTCCGTCCGGGTTCGGTCGGCATCGCCATACCGAATACACAGGCCTATGTGGTGGACAATCAGGGCCGAAAGGTTGCGCACGGTGTCGTAGGAGAACTCGTCATTCGTGGTCCGCACGTCATGCAGGGCTATTGGGAGAATGAGGAGGCAACCGCGAAGGTGTTGCGACGCGGGCCAAATCCGTGGGAGCGCGTCCTCTACACTGGCGACCTGTTTCGAGCCGATGCCGATGGTTTCCTCTATTTCGTCGGCCGCAAGGACGACATCATCAAGACACGCGGCGAGAAAGTAGCGCCAAAGGAAGTCGAGGCTGCCATTCACGCCTGTCCGGGTGTGGCGGAAGTCGTCGTCTTCGGCAGGCAGGATCCGATTCTGGGGCAGGCGATTCATGCCGTCGTCGTTGCCTACGATCCCTCTCTCAACGAGCAGATGGTCATTCGTCACTGCCAGAGAAATCTTGAGGATTTCATGGTGCCGCGTTCCGTCTCTTTCCGCACGGAGTTGCCCAAGACCGACACTGGAAAGGTGAGCCGCAGGCTCGCTGCAGAAGAATTCGAGCATTCAATGGAGCTGGCAGAATGAACCCAAGTCCTCTCTCCATCCATAGCGCGCTGTCCTCGGACGCTTTGCGCATAGACGCCGCGGCCGAGGTCGATCGTATCGCGCAGGCAATGCGCGATCAGGTGCGCAACAAGATGCGTCGCCGAGGGCTTGTCATAGGTCTGTCCGGAGGCGTGGATTCCAGCGTCTGCGCAGCTCTTGCCGCCTATGCGCTCGGCGCACAAAACGTCTTTGCTATTTTCATGCCGGAAAACGATTCCGACCCGGAAAGTCTTTCGCTTGGGCAAGAGGTTGCCAAGGCCTTTTCACTGGAAGGAGCGATCGAGGATATCGGTTCTGCTCTTGCGGCGATGGGCTGTTACGAGCGGCGCGACGACTTTATCCGGCAAGTCGAACCAGCTTACGGTTCGGGTTGGTCTTGCAAGGTGGTGATCTCCAGTCCGCTAGCCGGCGAAGGATATGCCCTCTCGACGCTCGTGCTTCAGGCGCCGGATGGGTCGCAGACGCGGCACCGCATGCCGGCTTCCGTCTATCTCGGTATTGTTGCCGCCACCAATATGAAGCAGCGAACCCGCAAGCAGATGGAATACTACCACGCGGATCGCCTGAACTATGCAGTCTTGGGAACACCGAACCGGCTCGAATACGATCAGGGCTTCTTCGTGAAGAATGGTGACGGAGCAGCCGACCTGAAGCCGATCGCGCATCTGTATAAGTCGCAGGTCTATCAGATCGCCGAATATCTTGGCGTGCCGGAAGAAGTTCGCCGCAGACCCCCGACAACCGATACATGGTCGCTCACTCAAACCCAGGAGGAGTTTTACTTCGCATTGCCCTACGATCGCATGGATCTGTGCCTCCATGCTCTGAACGAGGGGCTCGGGGTGGAGGAGACAGCTAAAGCTACGCAGTTGACGACCGATCAAGTAGAGCGAGTGTGGCTGGATATTCATTCCAAGAGAAAGGCTACGCGGCCGTTGCATCTGGCGCCGCTGCTGGTGCAGCCCGTATTTTAAGGTGGATGACGGGGGGAAGTCATGAATGACGAAAACAGGACAAGAGACGACATCAGGGGCCGTCGTCTTGAGAAGCTGAGATTCTGGCGCAGAGCGTGTGCGGAGGAAAGCGAAACGCTCAAACTCTACAATGCCGAGATGGAGGGCAATCCGCTTATCTTCCTGCATGGTGATTTCGAGATGGGCGGATTCTATGTTCGCCGTCTAGCTGCCGAGTGCGGCTATCCCATTGCGGCCCTTGCGTCACATGGACTTGAGGATCCGGGATTGCGCCCAAGCATCGAATGGATGGCAAAGGAGCGTCTGAAAGACATTCTCGCCTTCCGTCCCGCCGGGCCCTACAGGCTTGGCGGCTATTGCAACGGCGCACTGGTCGCCTACGAATGCGCCAGACTGCTCAAGGAGCAAGGCCGCGAGGTCGAACTCATCTTGATGATCGAGCCGCCATCGTTGAATACGTGGCCTTTCTACAGGCGTTTGCACGGGGCCATCGCCGCGACCCTTGCCACGGTGGAAAGGCGCTCGCTGGCGGTGCAGAAATCGTTCGGCCACCTGATGAACGCGTTCTGGAATATCGGCCGAACCGTCCGTCTGCCGTCCGGCGATATCGTGCGGCTCGCGCGCAATCTCGCGACACACCACCTGAAGCATGTTGCCAAGACCGAAAATTTGGTGGGAGCCGAGGAGCGTCGTATCCGAGAGACGAACGCGGCGCTGCGCAGTGTTTATCTGGCTGCAACCGCATCTTATCTGCCACCACCGACGACAACTCCGATCGTGGTTCTTTCGACGGGAATCGATCACGGTGGGCGGCGCTGCGGGCTCTATGACGGAACCCAGTGGTCGCGCCTGGCCAGCAGTTTTCTCCATATTCAGCTGTCGGGCCATCATTTGACATGTCTGTCGGAGCATGCCAGCGAATTGGCTGCAAATCTGGCTAGGGTTCTGCAGGGTCCATTGTGTGTTTCGTCACGGATACCGGCGTACAATGATAGGCTGAAGCTCGCAGTCGCTCACCGGACGTAACGGCGATCAGGGATCTCGCGGCAATATCGGCACCGCGTCACCGCCGCCATCTCCTGCTTGACGACGAATTGGCGTTCTCATTCTCTGGTAAGAGCACGGCAGACACTTTCGGCAAATTCCAATGCCGATTCGGCAATCATCAGCAAGCGATGTGAGGGAATGCCCTCGGCGCCAACGGGTGTCGTAATTGTTGGAATGCCGGCTGCGATCGTCTCGATCACCTTGATCTTGACACCTGATCCAAGCCGCAAGGGAACGACGGCAATCTCCGCCTGGGCAAACAGTTCCATGGGAGATTCGATAAACCCTGTCACATGGATCGACGGCCCTGACAGGGCCAGTACCTCGTCCGACGGATGCGCCCCAATGATCCAAAGATGGGCTTCCGGATTGCGCTGGTGAATTTGCGGCAGGATATCGCGCGCCATCCAGACGACGGCGTCGATGTTTTCCTGCCGTGACATGTTTCCGAAGAAGATCATGCGCCCGGGCACGATCGTGGCTGCGGTACGCATTTGAGGGTCCAGCGCCACCGTGGTCATTGGCGGTACGCATTTTACCGGCGTCGACGGGTGTGCATCGCGGATAAGTGCTGCATCGTCCTCGGAGAGAGTTTCAATCCCTGCGGCGCTGGACCACACACCACGCTCCCATGCCCGGGTCTTCGCTGCTTCCATCCGGTAGAAGAATTTCTTCAGTCCGCCGGCATTGTCGGCCTGTCGTCCATAAAGTTTTGACACCACATCATGCTGCCGAACGATGAATCGCGCCAACTGGCGGCGCGACAGCACGGCCGAGCCCTGAGAGAAATCGCTGTAAAAGTCCGTATAGGCTGGATCGGAAAGGCGCCGGGCGACTTCACGTCTTGCTGCAAGCCGACGAACCGACACGAACATCGGCAGATGTGGCATCAGCAGACCGGCTGCGACCCGCATACTCCTGGTGATGTGCATCGGGATCTTGTCGCCAACGTTGGCGGGCCAAGGGGGCAAAGCGCGGCCGGCGTCAAGTTCTTCCAGCTCATTGATAAAATATAAAACATCGATCCTGGCGAAGGACTTGGAAAATTCCTCGATTTTCGCAAAGGCAATCTTCTGTCCCGAGGAGCTCGAATTAGGATGTGGCGCAAAGCCGCAAATATAAAGGAGTCGTCGCTCTTTCATAATAATACTTTCGCCCTGTAACCGTTTCTATAAATAACGATTTCGGTCGTTGCGCAATGCTCTGGTGAAAATCTTGCGAATACGAGCGGAAAAACCATCTTCGTCTCCGAAGATTTCCCGATGTCACTCATATCTATTCGTAAAATCGATATTTTACACTGTTGGTAAAGAACCATAGAGGGATTTGCCCCTCACCGATCAAACTATCAAGTTGGTCCCACCGTTGTTCGCGACAAGATTGACTATCTGGAGCCCTGAGATGTGAGCGGATCGCGCTCGTCGGCGGGCGTTCAGATTTGAGCATTGATTGATTTATGAGAGAACTGCTTGCGGGGGCACAGCCACACCCGATTCCTGCGATTGGCCGAGCGCCAGATACCGAAGTCGGCAGCATAAGTAGTCTTTAGCGCTTTTGGCGGGATTTGAACCACCGACTGATCGTGATCCGTGAGGCGATTGAAGGAATTGCAAGAGGAGAGTACCCGGGCTCCAAACATTTGCGGACCAGATTTTCAAGATGACCTTGTTAACCACGCACCTTAATTGCGCCTACACGATCGGCAGGTAGATTGAGGATGCAGCGCATTGCGGACATGATGTCTCCTGCAGTCACGCCGACATGATCCCTCCAATTTATATCTCGCTCGGACTTTTTATGTCGCTCAACCGCGCAACTGGGCAGGCGCGTGCCCAGACGTTTTCCGTGTTCGTCGTGACCACCTGTTTCCTGTTGATCGCGCTCGTGCTGACAGGCCTTGTAGCACACGTCGTTACGACGATGACGCACTCGGCAAATGAAATGGACGATGCCCGGGCCGGCCGTGCTGCACAAGCCGGGGTCGCTGCATTGATCTCACGTCTCAGTGGAACCACAACGGACAACGCCGTATGGGACGATGCCTACAATGCGATCGGTTCCGCGGCTGCCACAGACTGGGCCTATACGAACTGGGGCAAGACCAGCGCGAATTATCCTCTTTATGATGGCGCGATCGTGATCGGTCCGGACGGAGCCACTATCTCCGCCTATGCGAAGGGCAAACCCTTCCAGCCTCGGGATCTTTTCGGAGAAGCGTTCGATCGTCAAATCGAGGCCGCCGCCGATCCAAGGCAAGAACCCATCATAAATTTTATGAAGACGGAAAGCGGCATAGCCCTTGTGGCGTCTCAGGCGATCCAGCCTTTCACGGCCGGAGCAGCCCTCCCGAAGCTCAGTGTATTGAGCTACTATAAAGAACTGACGTCTGACGTTCTCGACACGTTGTCAGATGAGCACGAACTTGAGGGATTGCATCTTGCACCTGCGCCTACGCAAGGTCTCCTCAGTACGCCCGTCAAAGATATGAACGGCGCCACGATTGCATATCTCGTCTGGCCCAGCGTGGCACCCGGCACCGCAGTGCTGCACAACGTCTATCCCTATATAGTGGCAGCCGTCGTCATCCTTCTTCTTTTCCTGGGGGGCGTCCTTTTTGCCGGTGCGTCCGAGGCACGACGCCTGCGCGCGCTTGCGGAGGCTGCCCGTTTCGAAGCCAGCCACGATAGTCTGAGCGGCTTGCTCAACCGGCATGGGCTTCTGGACGCTCTCGATCACCCGGGCAATTCCGACAATAGGTCGATGTCGCTCTACCTGATCGATCTCGACGGCTTCAAAGCAGTCAACGATGCGTGGGGACATGCCGTCGGCGATGACTTGATCCGCATCATCGCCAAAGTGCTGCCGACCTGCCATCACGAAATCATTGCTGCGGCAAGGCTCGGCGGCGACGAGTTCGCGCTGGTGCAGATTGGGTCCGCCACACCCGAAGAAGTGGAAAAAGCAATTCTCGGGCTATTTATAGAGCCCTTCAAACTCGACGGGCGGACAATCGAGGCCGGAGCTAGCATCGGATCCGCAGTCGGTACCTCAAGCATCGCACCGCTGGAGCTTCTGCGCAGGGCCGACATGGCCTTGTATCGCGCCAAGGAAGACGGAAAGGGCCACGCCGTCGAATATGACGCTGAGCTTGACCGGGATCGCCAGCGGATTGCCGAACTGGAGAGCGAATTGAGAAGTGCCATCAACAACGGCACGATCGAACCGGCGTTTCAGCCCCTGGTTTCTGCGTCGACAGGTGTGATCACCGGCCTTGAAGCTTTGGCGCGCTGGCCTAGCCCGGCAGGCAATATCAGCCCCGAGGTTTTCATACCGCTTGCCGAAAAGTCTGGTCTGATCGACGCTCTCGGGATCCACATGCTGCGGCGATCGATTGCTCACGCAAAGAACTGGAACGGCTTGACACTGTCGGTCAACGTGTCGCCAATTCAATTGTGCAATCCGGACTTTGGCGCACAGGTGATCGCTGTCCTGAAGGATTTCGCTTTCGATCCCGCTCGCCTTACTTTGGAGATAACCGAAGGCGTCCTCATCACCAATCCCGATCAGGCTCGCCGCTCGATCGACCAACTCAAGAGTATTGGTATAAAGTTCGCGCTCGATGACTTCGGATGCGGTTATGCAAGCATCGGCGCGCTGCGGCAGTTCGGGTTCGACCGTATGAAGATCGATCGTTCACTTGTATCCGGGGTCAAGGAAGCAGGAAATGGAGCCGATGTTCTGCGTGCAACGATCTCCCTGGCTACGGCCTTGGGGATCCCCGTAACCGCCGAGGGTATTGAAACCGCTGAACAGGCAGAGGTGTTGCGCAATGCGGGGTGCGATCAGCTGCAAGGATACATGGTCGGCAGACCGGTATCGGCGGATGAAATTTCGCGAAAATTGTTCCAGGCGGATTCACGATCGGAACGTGTGCGAGCGTAAGAATCCGCGGATAATTTCAACCTGCGGCAATGTTCATGTCGCCTTGTGAAAGGCATTGACAGAAGGCGACGCTACCAAACCAAGATCTTCGGGAAAGACCCGCCGCCGAATCTCTCGTCGGCACAGGGGTTGATCTGCTCGGGAGTTGATCGGCTGACTCTGCTGTGGTTCAGTCGCTAAGCGTCTTGGCGAGGAGAACGTTGCGATGAGGAAAGCGACAGCAGTCACGGAGAACAGTGATCCGAAGGAAGGCGAGGGCGGCACTCCCTCTCAGCTGATCGATGCGAGGATAGAGGAGCTGGGCGATTGGCGGGGCGATACGCTCGCGCGGGTCCGCGCTCTCATCAAGCAGGCCGACCCCGAAGTGGTCGAGGAGTGGAAGTGGAGAGGTGTTCCGGTGTGGTCGCACGACGGAATCATCTGCACCGGTGAAACCTACAAGAACGTGGTGAAGATGACTTTTGCCAAGGGCGCTTCGTTGGAGGATACTTCGGGCCTCTTCAACGCCAGCCTCGAAGGCAATACCCGGCGTGCCATCGATTTCCAGGAGGGCGCCAAGATTGATGAAGGGGCGTTGAAGGCGCTCATTCGCGCCGCCGTGGCGCTGAATACGTCGGTGCTAGCTGCTGCTCGCGTCCGTTCCCGAAAGACTCCGAAGAGTGCCTGACGAGCGTCGTGAGATGACGGCAATCCGTCACTCTCTATGCCCGGTGGCGATATAGCGGGCAGCTTCAGACCATGGGGATGTGCGGTCGAAAGCCGAGGGCAGACGCGGATGCTCTACGACCGCCCCGTCAGCTTTATCCCCTGCTATAGCCTTTGCCTTCGTCACGGTGACACACTATACCGCTTACCTAAATAAGGCGCGGGTGCATGCCGTCGTCATTCGCGAACGAGATTTTTCCACCAGAAGGAAAAGCGATGGATAGCGTTGAGGGCGGCGAGCGTTCCGCCAAGTCGGGTCTATTTTCCGATCTACGATGGGTGACGTGGGTTCTTGCCGCCTATTTCCTCGTGCAGGCCATCGTTCGCATCGCTTTGCCGAACTCGTTGCGTGTCGACGAGGCGCAGCAATTCGTCGTCGCGCAATGGCTCGACTGGGGCTATGACGCGCAGCCTCCTCTCTACAATTGGATTCAGCAAGGCGTGTTTGCTGTTTTCGGCACCACATTGGCGTCGCTGGTGGTTTTGAAGAACGTTCTGCTCTTCCTTGTGTACTACACCTACCATCGGGTGGCCCGATTACTGCTTGCCGACAAGGGGCTGGCGGCGATCGCCACCCTGTCGCTGCTGACGATGCCGCAGATGTTCTGGCAGGCGCAGCGGGACCTGACCCATACGGTCGGAACGCTGCTGGCAATCTGCCTGTTTCTCCACAGTGTCGTCTCGACGCTGCGAAAGCCCAGCTTCATATCCTATGCCTCTATGGGGGTGTGGGTCGGCGTGGGGATGCTGACGAAATACAATTTTATCCTGATCGTCCTTGCGACCTTTGTCGCCGTCCTCAGGCATCCCGATGGGCTGAAGAGAGTTCTCGACAAACGGCTGCCGCTGACGATCCTGCTGGCAATCCTCGTCTTCCTGCCCCACGGCCTCTGGATGACCTCGCACATGAGCGCGGTCATCGATCAGACCACGCGGACCATGTCCGAACAGGGAGAGGGCGGCAAGCTTTCCGACATTGGAAACGGGCTCAAGGAGCTGTTCGGGACCGGTATCGTCATTATCTTGCCGACCGCCGTCATCTTCCTCATTTTTTTCCGCAAGGCGTTCCTGCGGAGTTTTCGTGCAAGAGGTGAATGGTCGGATTTCGTGGGCACGATACTCGTCGCGACGCTCTCCATATTGCTGTTGATGATCCTCGTGGTTACGCTGACGGAATTCCGGGATCGCTGGCTGCTGCCGTTCCTTTTCCTGACGCCGCTTTATTTCTGCCTGAAGCTCGAGGCATCAGGGGTCGGATCCGCCGAGGTATTCCGGAAATTTCTTTATGTGCCGCTCACGATGATGGTGGTGCTGCCGCTCGTCATCGCGGGAAGCGTGATCCTCCCGAAATTCTTCGGCTCTTATGAGCATCTGAACACGCCCTACACCCCGTTTCTCGAGCAGGTCGTGGCGGCCGAGGGACGAAAGCCGGCGGCGGTGGTGACAACGACGTGGCAGAAAGCCGGCAATGTCCGCATCAACATGCCGGATACGCCCGTCATCTCGATCGCCTATCCGCTGTTCGACATCGATCATGCCAGCATAGGCCATCAGCCTCTGCTGCTGGTCTGGAACGAGCGGGATGGCAAGCCGTCGACCATGCCCGTCTCGTTGACGGCGTGGCTGAAAGAGAAATACGGAGAGGCCCTGTCCAATCCGGAACAGCACGACATGGCCGTGCCTTACTATTATGGCCGCGAACCCGACCGCTATCATTTCGGCTATGCCTGGGTCTATCCAAACGGGAAATAGCGGCCAACGGTAATATGCCGGCCACTCCGTCGAGACGAAAGTGGCCGGGAACGCGGAGTTCTCCGCGTCAGGCGATCAGCTTCTCGCCGTTCAGGTGGCGCTCCAGGAAGGGCAGGCTGTCCTGTCCCCAATAGAGTTCGCCGTCATAGCGGAAAGTGGGAAAACCGAAGACGCCGGCGGCTTTTGCTGTGTCATAGTTCGAGCGCCAGAGTTCCTGCACGTCGCCTTGCTGCGCCCGTGCCTCGAGTGCCGCTCCGTCGAAGCCTGCGGTGTCGGCAATCGCCTTGCGCACGTCAGCATTGCCGATGTCCTCGGCGCGT
This sequence comes from Rhizobium rhizogenes NBRC 13257, assembly GCF_000696095.1. Taxonomy (GTDB): domain Bacteria; phylum Pseudomonadota; class Alphaproteobacteria; order Rhizobiales; family Rhizobiaceae; genus Rhizobium; species Rhizobium rhizogenes. The sequence continues at coordinate 451,197 of NZ_BAYX01000003.1, forward strand.
GACCAGAAGGCTTCTTGCAGGGCCTTCGTCAGCCCGATCCAGTCCTTGCCGTCAAGCTGTGCGGCAATCACCGTCAGGCCCGCGGGCGTCGGATCGGAAAGGCCGGTCCTGTTGTCCAGATCGAGGCTCTTGCCGCGCAGTGCTGCCCAACGCTTCAGGTCCTTGAACCAATAGGCACGCCGTGGCTCCGGCCGGTTGCGCGAAAAGATAGCGCCGTTTTCTTCGACCAGAGGGATGATATAGGGCCGGATGTCGGCGCCGAAGCGCGCGGCAAGCGCGGTGAAGGGTTCAAGCCCGATAAAGGCCCAGGGGGACCCGATGCCGAAGAAATAGTCGATCGTCTTTGTCATTTTCCATTCCTGCTTTGAAGTCCACGGGACACGACTGCCCCGTCAAAAACCGTCAACGCGCAATCCCTGGCAACCAGCACCGCATTCGGATCGCGATCGACGGCAACCGTGGCAAGCGCTCCTTCATAAAGAAGCGCAAGATGCGCAGCCGGTTGTTCCGATATCGCACCGGCGCGCAGCATGATCGATTTGAAAATCGCGCGCACGGCGCTCTTGTGTTCGCGGGCGACGAAAACCACGCGCTCGGAATCGCCGTGTTCGGCGACCGCCAGTGCAAAGGCGCATCCCCGGAATTCCGGGCTGTCGGCCTTTTCGAACAGCCTGTCGAAGATGGTGGCCAGCTGGTCCCTGGGCTCTCCGATTGTTCTCGTCACCTCGTCGAGCGAGCTCATCACGCGGTCGTGGCGCTGGCTCAGATAGGCGGCAACCAGATGATCCTTGGAGGGAAAGTGACGATAGAGGGTCGCCTTGGCGATGCTGGCCTCTTCGACGATCCTGTCGATGCCGACAGCGCGGATTCCCTCCTTGTAGAAGAGGGCCCCGGCAACATTCACGATCTGCTCGGATATGGACGTTGTCATGATGCTATGGTCGATCAGCCGGTTTTGAGAATGGATCGGGAGACAAGCGTGGGAGAAAGCTCCGGCGGGCGTTGCGTCTTTGCGCTTTGTTCAAGTGCAGCGCGTCCGAGGATGGAAATGGCCGTATCCTCCTGCGGGGCGTGCACGAGGACGGACTGGATATCGCGGAAGTGTCGCTCAATGCCCACATCCGCGCTGAGGCCGGGATTGCCGAGTGCGCCGACGGCAAGCTGCACGGCCTGGCGAATTTGCCGGCCGGCCAGAAGACGGGCACGGATCAGCCTTTCCGGGCTGTCGAGGCCGTAATCCAGGGCGTCGAAGATGATCTGTCTTGCACCGGAGACCTGAAGGTCGATCTCTCCGGCAAGCGTGACGAAGCGTTCCGTGCGGGCAATCGGATAGCCGAGATTGGACGGCACGCGCTCATGGGCGAAGCGGACGAAGGCTTCCTGGGCCGCCTCTGCCGCGCCGAGGTAAATGGCGGTGAGCGCCAGGGTCATGCTGGCATGGGCGCGATTGTCCTGCGTGCCTGCGGCAATATCCGTCAGATCAAGCACATCCTCGCGTGGGATCTCGACATTGGTGAACTCCACATCATGCGAACCGCTGGCGCGCATGCCGAGGCTCCGCCAGTTCTCGATGACGTTAATTCCCGGCAAGCCGGAGGGGACCACGAAGGTGCCCACGCGCTGCGGCTCCTCGTCGGTGCGAGCCCAGACGAGAAAATGCGTCAGTCCGAGAGCGCCGGTGACGAAGCGTTTCTTGCCGGTGATGGACCAGCCATGCGGCGAGCGCCGCGCCAGCGTATCCGGCAAGCCGCCGCGCGCGGGCGATCCGAGATCGGGCTCCACACGTGCCGCATTGAGCAGGATGGGGCGCTCCTTCGCCTCATTAAGCAGACGGCGATAGAGGCCTTCCGGCCATCGGTTGCGGCTGGCCTCGCCGAGATGCGTGAAGATCGTCATCGCGCTGATCAACGCCACCGAAGGATCTCCGCGCCCCAGTGCCGCGAGAATCCGGCCGGTCTCGGCAAGAGAGGCGCCGGTGCCCCCGAAGCGCGTCCCGACTGTGCTTTCGAGGAGGCCGCTCTTGTGCACTGCCTGGATACCCACCCAGGGAAAGGCGCCTGTCGCGTCCGCGGCAGGTGCCGCGTCGGACAGGGTACGGGTAAGATCCGTCAAATCGATCGTGCTATGGGACACTCTGATGAGCCCTTTCCGATTGAAGAAATGCGCGATGCTTCATGCGTGCTTGCTTACCGCACGTTGAATTTGGTCTTGATGCTGGTGGTGACGAACGAAGCTGCCGCCATTCAGGGCGACAGGCTTAATCCTCTGATGTCGCCGTCCTCAGGCAACATTTCGCTGCTGCGCGGCTCGCCCGTCTATTCCGGACCTGACCAGTGGCAGGATATAGCGGCCATAGTCGATGGCATCGTTGAGGTTATCGTAGCCGCGGATCGAGATCAGATCGGCGCCAAGGTCGATATAGTCGAGGATCGAGTCGGCGATGGTCTGCGGGGATCCCACGAGCGCCGTTGAGGCACCCCGCGCATTCGTTGCCGTCACGGTCGGGTACCAGAGCGCCCGGTCATGTACCTCGCCGCGTGCGGCGATATCGAGCAGGCGCTGCGAGCCGACATTTTGCGGCGGCGGTGCCGATGCCGGGGCCTTGCCGAGACCCTTGGCGCGGTTTTCTTGTAGAGATTCCAGCACGCGATGCGCCTTGGCCCAGGCCAGTTCATCGGTTTCGGCGACGATCGGCCGGAACGTCACCCAGATGCGCGGGCGATCGGTGCGCCCTGCGCGTTTGGCCTCGGCGTTGATGCGGTCGATCTGCTCCTTCGTCTCGGCCAGAGGCTCGCCCCAAAGGCCGAAAATGTCCGCGAGAGCGCCGCCGATCCGGTAGGCTTCATCGGACGAGCCGCCGACCGAAACCGGGATCTTGCCGTTTACCGGGCGGACCTGGTTGCTGAACTGCTTGAACTGGTAGTAGCGCCCGTCGAAGTCGAAGGGCTCAGGCGATTCCCAGGCGCGCCTGAGGATGCGGATATATTCCTCGAGCCGCTCGTAGCGCTGCTCCTTGGTCAGGAAATCGCCTTCGCGCGCCTGCTCGACATCGCTGCCGCCGGCGATGAAGTGGACGACGACCCGGCCTTCGCTCAGCTGATCGAGTGTGGCCAGCGCCTTTGCCGCCACCGTCGGATAGAGTGTGTTCGGGCGCAGCGCGATGATGATCTTGATGTTCTTCGTATGGGCCGCGATGGTCGCGCCGATCGTGAACGGATCGAATGAGGAGGAGTCGTAAGGGACCAAGGTATAATTGAAGCCGTAGTCGTCAAGTGAGCGCGCATATCGCACCAGAAAGCGCGGATCTATTGCAGGCTGCGGCAGTGGATTTATTTCGGTGGAGGGGTTGGTGAACGTAACGCTTATGAATTCAGCAGACATACTTCTTCCTCGCCTGTCTCATCAATCGATCATGCCCGAAGCTTAGTTCGCGGTGATGCCGACTAGAAAGACCAGTCTTTCTGTTGTCTAGTAATTTTATAGAAATTATTTTCACAAGATGTGGCGCCTGGAAATGACCTCATTGCGTATGGAATATCGGAAGGAGATGCTCGCCTTGGGCGAGCAATATCTTGCTCGACATAAATCGAAGCTGGCAATTTTTTGCCGGAAGCGCCGGTCGCCAGGATAAGAGGCAATGTCGGATCGATTTGATGCCATCTTCCCGTCGAAGGCGAAGCAGACATGATTTCAGGATGTTAATATCCATGTAAGGCGCAAGGGGGCCGTTTCTTGCCGTCGTGCAACCATCGCGATGGCAACTGGCACGCCTCTTGCTCTCAATTTACTAATCCGACTGTCGGATTGGTGTTTTTGGGAGGAAAACATGAGACATTTGAAGTGCCGGCTGTTGCTGGCCGCCGTTGCCCTTATGGTAGCAACATCCGTGAACGCCGCCGATAAGGTCCGGCTCGGCAATCTTAAATTCGCCCATTACGGTGCGATCTCCTACATGAAGGAGCTGGCTCCGAAATACGATCTGGAAATCGAGGAGCGGTTCTTCGCCAAGGGTATCGACATCCTGCCCGCCATCGTGGCCGGCGAGGTAGATGTTGCCGCGAGTGCCGTTGATGCGGCGATTGCCGGCCGCGCCAAGGGTGTGCCGATCTACGCCGTCGCCGGCTTTGCCAAGGGCGGTGCGCGCATCGTGGCGGGAACCAAATCGGGGATCACCTCGATTGCCGAGTTCAAGGGCAAGAAGGTTGGTGTTGCCCGCGGCGGTGCCCAGGAACTGGTGCTGCTTGCCGAACTCGACAAGGTCGGCCTTACCTGGTCGGAAAAGCCCGGCAAGGATGTCCAGATCCTCTATATGGCCTATGCCGACCTCAATCAGGCGCTGATGGCCGGTGATATCGACGCGATGAGCCAGTCGGAGCCGCAGGCAAGCCAAGCCATCAACAAGGCCTTCGGCGTCGAGATCCTCAAGCCCTACGACACGCCGATGGGAATGCCCGTTCGCTCACTGGTCTTCTCGGAAGAGTTCTACAAGAAGAGTGACGTTGCCGAGCGCACCATGAAGCTCTTTGTTGAAGCAACCAAGACCTTCATCGACAAGCCGGACCTGGCGGAGAAATATGTCATCAACGACATGTTCAAGGGCCAGATCACGCCTGAGGACTTCAAGGACGCCATCGGGAACTCGCCCTACAGCTACGAGATCACGCCCGAACACGTCCAGATCACCACCGACCTGATGATGAAGTACGGCGTCGGCAAGCTCGTCAATCCGCCGAAGGCGACCGATTGGGTGAAGACGGACCTTCTGGAGGACGCCCTGAAATGATCAAGCGGCTGTTGCAAAACCTCGCCGTTCCGGTCGTCTTGCTGACCATATGGCAATTGATGTCGATCTTCGGCCTGGTCAGGCCGGAGATCCTGCCGTCTCCTGTGGCGATCATGGAGCGGCTGTGGCTCTATCTCATGCCCGAGGAAACCTTCCAGGAGGCCGGCGGTATCGGTGCCTGGATCATGTCGAGCGAGCTTCTGGGCGATCTGCTGGCGAGCCTGCAGCGCGTCGTTCTGGGCTTTGCCGTCGGGGCGGGGCTTGCGCTTCCCCTCGGATTGCTGATGGGCACGGATAAGACGATCGAGCGATATCTGAACCCGGTCATCCAGTTCCTGCGGCCGATCCCGCCGATCGCCTATATTCCGCTGGCGATCCTCTGGTTCGGTCTCGGCAATCCGCCAGCGATCTTCCTGATTGCCATCGGAGCCTTCTTCCCGGTGCTGATCAACACGATCAGTGGCGTTCGCAACGTCGACAGCATCTATGTCCGCGCCGCCACCAATCTCGGCGCCGACAGGCTTACCCTGTTCCGGCGCGTCATCCTGCCGGCCGCCACGCCCTATATCCTCACCGGTATGCGGATCGGTATCGGCACGGCCTTCATCGTCGTCATCGTCGCTGAAATGATCGCGGTGAACAGCGGCCTTGGATACCGGATTCTCGAGGCCCGGGAATATATGTGGTCGGACAAAGTGATTGCCGGGATGATCGCGATCGGGCTGCTCGGCCTTGCCATCGATATTGGCGTCAACCGGCTGAACAGCCACCTGTTGCGCTGGCATCGCGGGATCGAGTCCTAGCCGGAGCTATGAGCCTGACAGTCTTTAATCTGCCAGTCCGCCTGCCCCGATGGATGGGACGCGGACCGGCCCGATGGCGTTGATCCGTCAATGTCCGCAATGGGAGGAATTTTATGTCGATCATCCCCGTAAACCTTGCCTCGTTGGCCGGTGCTACCTCTGCGCCTCAGATTTTTGCGCGCGGCGTAAATAAGATCTTCGGCAAGGAGCCGGCTACCGTCACGGCGCTGAAAGACATTGATCTCGAAATCAATGCTGGCGAATTCGTCTGCCTTCTCGGCCCTTCCGGCTGTGGCAAGTCCACCCTGCTCAACGCCATCGCTGGCTTCTCCCTGCCGACTGCCGGGACGTTGGAAGTCTCCGGCAAAGCCGTCACGGCCCCCGGTCCCGATCGTGGCATGGTGTTTCAGGAATATGCGCTGTTTCCCTGGATGACGGTCGAGCGCAATATCGCCTTCGGACTGGAAATACGCGGGCTAGCGAAGCAACAGATCGCCGAGACCGTTACGCAGCTTCTGGACCTCTTGGGGCTGAAGGAATTCCGCCAGCGCTTCCCCAAGGATCTTTCCGGCGGCATGCGCCAGCGCGTGGCGATTGCCCGCGTTCTGGCGCTCGATCCTCCGATCATGCTGATGGATGAGCCGTTCGGCGCCCTCGATGCGCTGACACGGCGCTCGCTGCAGGATGAACTTCTGCGCATCTGGCAGGCGGTCGGCAAGACCATCGTTTTTGTCACACATTCCATTGAGGAAGCCATCTATCTCGGTTCGCGCGTCGTCATCCTCACCTATCGGCCGGGCACGATCAAAAGGGATATCCGTATCGAATTGCCCTATCCGCGGGACACCAATTCCGTCGAATTCAACGAGATCAAGCGGGAACTGGCGCAGATAGTCCACGCAGAGCAGGACCGTTTTGCATCGGACGAGCGCCAGGGTCTTACCCTGGACTGATGGATCGAAATGTCGCGCGATCAAGGGCGTACACGGATACTACTTTGCCGCGCGACCGATCCTGCTATGATCAGGAGATTGGGGTACAGTTTGGGGGAGCATCATTGCGATGGAAATACCTGATACTCGCATTTGTGTTCGCGCTACTCGGTGTCGGCATACCGGGGCTTGTTCAGGACGCCACGCGGAAATATGGGCTGCGTGAGGCGGCGGCGCAGTCGCATGAGCGGCTCAGACTTATCTCGGCCACGCTTTCGGCCCGCATTGAGCGGTTTCGCTATCTGCCCGATGTCGTGGCACGCTCCAGCGAAATCGAGGATCTGTTCCGCGCCGGAATGGCCGAGGCCAAGCGGCCGGACATCAATCGCTTCCTGGCCCGCCTGTCGAACGCATCCGGCGCGGTGGCGCTCTACGTCACCGATACGAAGGGATTGACGATCGCCGCCAGCAACTATGATACGCTCGACAGTTTCGTTGGCCATGATTACAGCTACCGGCCGTATTTTCGCGATGCGATGGCCAATGGCAACGGTAGTTACTACGCTATCGGCACGACCACAGGGCAACCTGGCTATTTCCTCTCCGTCCCGATCAAGGTCGAGGACAAGGTCGTCGGCGTCTCCATCGTCAAGATCGATCTCCTGCCCGTCGAGAAGCAGTGGCGGGATGCATCCGAGCATGTTGCCATGGCGGATAGCGAAGGCATCATCTTCCTGTCGTCGCAGCCGGATTGGCGATACACGGCCACATCGCCGATTTCGCCCACGGCCTTGGCGCAGCTGAAGCTGGAACGCCGCTATGGCGACGCGGCGCTCACGCCAAAGATCAGGGTTCAGCAATCATCGGGTTTCGATCTGGCGACGGTTGAAAACGACGACACATCGGAACAGCGCCTGCAGGTTGCCGCACCATTCGGCGAAAAGGGCTGGACGCTAATCTATTTCGCGGATCTCACCGACATCAGGCGCCAGGAGGACATCGTCGCCATTGCCACGGCGCTTGCGGGCCTGCTGGTTTTGGCCGGCATTACCATCGCCGTGCAAAGGCGACGCGGCCGGCAGGCGGCAAGGCGCGCCTTCGAGCAACTTGAACACCGTGTTGCCGAGCGCACCCAGCAATTGAAGCTGAGCCATGACCGGCTGGAGCTGGAGATTGCCGAGCGCAAAGAGGCCGAGCGGCAGTTGAGCGTTACCCGCAGCAACCTTTCGCAGGCCGAAAAACTCGCGCTGATGGGCCAGGCCTTTGCCGGACTCGCACATGAAATCAATCAGCCGCTGGCGGCGCTGTCGACCTACATCGCCTCGACCAGACTGCTGCTTAAACGCCGGCAATATGCGCCCATCGGGGAAAACATCGATACGATGAACGAGGTCATCGGCCGGATCTCCGATCTTACCGATCAATTGAAGCGCCTGGCGCGCCGAAGCGACGACGACTTCGCGGATGTCGACCTCGGAGCCATCATACGGCGAAATTTGAAACTGCTGAAGTTCCGCTTTTCCGATCTCGGCATCGAGGTCTCGCAGGAGATCGGCTCCGGGCTCAAGGTCCAGGGGAGCGCCGCGCAACTTGAGCAGGTCATCCTCAACCTGCTCAGCAATGCGATCGATGCCGTCAGGGGCCGGAAAGAGCCCTGCATCCATGTCAGCGGTGCTGCGGAAGGAGCGTGCTGCGTAATTGCCGTCGACGATAATGGTCCAGGGATTGCAGCCGATACGGGTACGCAATTGTTCGAGCCGTTCTATACGACCAAATTGCCCGGCGAGGGCCTCGGTCTTGGCCTGGCGACGGCCCATCGCATCGCGAGCGATCACGGCGGCACATTGTCTTTCGATCAGTCGCCGCTCGGTGGGGCCAGATTCATCTTGCGCCTCAGGCAGAACGGCAAGAGCGCCTTGCGAAGGGAAGGGGAGGTAGCATGACGGATGCATTGCCGGGCGTATTGCTGATCGAGGATGATGCCGCGCTGCGGCGCTCGCTCGCCCAATGGCTGTCGCTCAACGAACTCTCGGTGACAGAGGCCGCTGACGGCAATGAAGCGCTCAAGGTTCTTCGCTCGGATACGATCGATGTCGTGATTTCGGACGTGCGAATGCCTGGTATCTCCGGCCTGGAGCTGCTTGCCGTCATCAGAAAAACCTGGCCGGAGCTGCCGGTGATCATCCTGAGCGGTCATGGAGACGTTCCCATGGCGGTTGCCGCCATTCAGGCAGGGGCGTTCAATTTTCTGACGAAGCCCTACGTGCCGGAGCAGTTGATCGGCACGCTTCAGAATGCGCTTGAACAGACCCGCCTGCGCCGGCGGGTCGTCTCTTTGGAACAGAGCAACGCAATCCAGGCAAGGCTCGAGCGGCAATTGCTGGGCGCCGATCAGGCGACCACCCGCCTGAAGTCCACCATCGAGCAGCTTGCTCCCTATCACGTCGACGTGCTGATCAAGGGCGAAACCGGTTCGGGCAAGGAGGTCGTGGCTCGGCTGCTGCACGAGTGCAGCCCGCGTCAGGCTGGTCCCTTTGTGGCAATCAATTGTGCCGCATTGCCGCTCGATATTGTCGAAAGTGAGCTGTTTGGTCACGAGACCGGGGCATTTACCGGCGCTTCGGGCATCCGCATCGGCAAGTTCGAATTCGCGAAAGGCGGTACGATCTTCCTGGATGAGATCGAAAGCATGCCGCTTTCCATACAGGCGAAACTCCTGCGCGCCCTCCAGGAGCGCACGGTCACCCGCCTTGGCTCGAACCGGGACATACCAATCGACATACGGATCCTGTCCGCGACCAAGGAGGATCTTCGCGATCTCGCCTCGCGGGGCCTTTTTCGCGAGGATCTCTATTATCGGCTGGCGGCGGCGGATATCGCTATTCCTCCCTTACGGGATCGCGGTCACGATGCGCTGCTGCTGTTTGAGCATTTCATGTTGTCTATGGCGGAACGCCTCGAGCGGAAGGCGTTGTCTTTGACGGATGAGGAGACGCGCTTCCTTCTTGCCTATGCGTGGCCCGGCAATGTGCGGGAGCTCAAGCACCTGGCAGAGCGCCGTGCGCTGGGGCTGGATTGGCGCCCCGACACGGATCAGCAGGACGATCTGACGGTTGAGAATTCCTCCCTGGCCGATCTTGTCGATCAGTTCGAGCTCAACCTCATCGAACAGGCTTTGAGGAATGCCGACGGCAGGACCAGCCTTGCCGCGGAACGGCTGCAGCTTCCCCACAGAACGCTGAATGAGAAGTTGAAAAGACTGAGCACGAAGAACAGAAGCGACCGAGCGTGATGGTCATGGCGTCCGTCGCCGTGCGTTCAGGCTGGCCCGGTACTCTCTCGGATCTTCATTTGCGGGTGCACCTCGATCGAGTGTGGTGCGTCACTCGTTCCGTCGATGACAGCCAGCAATTGGCGGGCTGCGAGTATGCCGATCTCCTGATTGTCGACCTTCATCGTCGTCAGCCGCGGGGACAGGCGTGACGAGATCGTCAGGTCGTCGAAACCGGTGATCGAGAAATCCGCGGGCGCGTTCAATCCCATTTCGGCGGCTGCGGTCAATGCGCCAAGGGCGATGTTGTCGTTTCCGCATATGATGGCCGTCGGTCGCGATCGTGCCGATTGCTTCATGAGGCGGGCGAAGCTCGACGCACCGAAATCCATCGTCGATGGTCCGATCATGAGATTATCGTCGTCCATCGTGACACCGGCTGCCGTAAGCGCGCTGCGCACGCCGTCCAATCTTGCCTTCACACGGTCGTTCTCCGTTTCCGGCTGGAATATCCCGGCAAACCGTTGGTGTCCGAGCGACAGGAGATGTTCGACAATTTGTTGGAACGCCGCTCCATTGTCGAAACCGATGCATGGATGCGGCGATGAGGGTCGGTAGGAATAGGTCAGGATATAGGGAACTTTTCGCTGCTGGAGCGCCGCGAATAATTCAGGGGGATGGTTCTCACCGACGATTGCCAGCGCCTCGACACCGCGCGCAAGCATGGCCTGGACCTGCTTTAGTCCCTCGTCCGGATCGTAGTTGGAGCAGCCAAGGAAAAGCGTAAAACCGCGTTCGGCGAAAACGCTCTGCATGCCGCTGATCTGGTGGGCGAAAATCTCATTGTCCAGGGTCGGGATGATGGCGCCGGCGATGTGCGTCCGACTGGATGCCAGCGCCCGTCCGGCGGCATTTGGGATCCAGTTTAGTGCCCGGGCAGCCTCCAGCACGCGTTCCCGCACGCTCTGAGATACTTTTTCCGGCTCGTTGAAGGCGCGTGAAACCGTTGCTGTCGAAACGCCCGCCCTTTGGGCCACTTCCTCAAGCTTCACACGGCCGCTGTTGCCGCGCGCGCGGCGCGCACCCAATTTCTGCGAGCTTTCAATCGGTTCGTTCATCTCTGCCCCTTCGCCATCTCTCTTATGGCTGCGGAAATTCTCGATGAAAAGTCATTTCGCATGCTTGACATGCAAACATGCTTTCTACATGTAAGCGCTTACATTTGTGGGCGTGGAAGAGCCCGCGATAAAACAGCAGGCCTTGAATAGGGCCGGTGGGATGGAGAATCGATTGAGCAAGACTGACAACACGACCGGCCCAACCCGAGGGCAGAAGACCGATCCGGCAGTCCTCGCCCGCGCGGTGTCGCGCGCAAAATGGCGTATCCTGCCGTTCCTGATCCTAATGTACATGCTGGCCTATCTCGACCGCGTGAACATCGGTTTCGCCAAGCAGTCCTATCAGGCGACGACCGGGGTGACGGAAGCCGCTTTTGCCTTCGGCGCCGGCGTGTTCTTCCTGACCTATGCCCTGTTCGAGCTGCCCAGCAACCTGATGCTGCACCGGGTCGGCGCCCGCAAATGGCTGGCCCGTATCATGGTCACCTGGGGCCTGATCTCCGCCCTGATGATGTTTGCGTATGACGACACGACCTTCTCGCTGATCCGGGTGGTGCTCGGCGCTGCGGAAGCCGGCCTTTTCCCCGGTGCGATCATGTATCTGACGCTGTGGTTCCCGCGCGAGGCGCGCGGCAAGATCCTGGCGATCTTCTACTTCGGCTCGCCATTGGCGTTGATCTTCGGCGGCCCGATCTCCGGAATGTTTCTCGATCTTGATGGATTGTTCGGCCTGCACGGCTGGCAATTGATGTTCCTGATTGAAGGCGGCATTACCGTTCTGGTCGGAATCTGGGCTTATTTCTATCTGACCGACAGCCCGCAGGAAGCCAAGTGGATGCCGGCGGACGAGCGGCAGGCGCTGGCCGCGACGCTTGCCGCCGAACAGGCCGAGAAGGCGCGAACAGGCGAAGTGAAGTTCGGCAAGGCGATCCGCAATCCGAGGCTGTTCTATTTTGCCGCGATCTATTTCCTTATCCAGATCACCGGTCTGGGCGTTGCCTTCTACCTGCCGACGCAGGTCGCAGCCCTGCTTGGCGTCAAGGTCGGCCTGCTCGTCGGCTTCGTCTCGGCCATTCCGTGGATCTGCGCGCTGATCGCAGGCTTCTTCTATCCGGACTGGGCCGTCCGTACTGGTCGGCGCCACATCTGCTTCCTGTTTTCGCTGGCAGCCATCGGCCTCGGCCTCATCGCCTCGGCTCACGCAAGCCCGGCGCTGGCGATTGTTGCCCTGTGCTTTGTCACCATGGGCATCATGACGGCGCAGCCGATCTTCTGGACCTTCCCGACGCAATATCTCGGTGGCGCCGCGGCGGCCGGCGGTTTTGCGGTGATCAACTCGCTTGGCGCTCTCGGTGGTTTCGTCGCTCCCAACGTCCGGGCCATGGCCGTCAGTTGGTCCGGCTTCGAACAGTATGGGATATACGCCATCGTTCTGGCGGCATTCCTTGCCTTCATCCTCGTCCTCTTCATCACCAAGGTCGGGAGAAAACAATTGGAAAATACGGTTTCAACCACCGCCGTCCGGACCTGATCCGGCGGCATCCCTCTGATATCGGTAAGATACGACATGACAAAAGCACGAAAGATCCTGGTCAACACCGAGCAGTTCAAGAACGGTGATGCGCTGTTCGAACCGCTGATTGCCGCTGGCTACAGCGTCGAGGTCAACGAGACCTTCCGCTTGCCGAGCGAAGCCGAACTGATCGAAAAGCTGAAGGACGGCGTCGTCGCCACTATCGCCGGCGGCGAACCCTACACGGCGCGGGTGCTGGAAACCGCGCCGGATCTGAAGATCGTCGCTCGCTGGGGCGTCGGCTATGACAAGGTTGACGTCGCCGCCGCCACCAAGGCCGGCATTCCCGTGGCGATGGCCTTCGGCGCCAATCATGAGAGCGTCGCCGAATATGCTTATGCGCTGGCGCTGGCGCTCGCCTGCCGCATCGGTCCGCGCGACGCGATGGTCAAGAGCGGCAAATGGTTCTTCGACGGCTTCCACCCGGGTCTCTGGGGCCGCACGGCGGGCATTATCGGTCTCGGCCGCATCGGTGGCGCCATGGCGCGCCGTTGCGTCGCGGGCGGCATGACGGTTCTCGTCTACGATCCCTTCGCCTCCGACGAGCAGCTTGCGAGCCTGGGTGCTCAGCGCGCCGAACTGAATGAGGTTTTCTCGAGAGCCGACCTGATTTCGGTTCATGCGCCCTCGACGCCCGAAACGCGCCATCTCGTCAATGCGGAGCGCCTAGCCTTGATCAAGCCGACCGCGATCCTCGTCAATACGTCACGCGGGCCATTGATCGACGAAACTGCGCTGGTAGCGGCCATCGATGCCGGCCGCATCGGCGGCGTCGGTCTCGACGTATTCGAAATCGAGCCGCTGCCGGAAGCCTCGAAGCTGCGCAGTTTCGACAATGTACTGTTCTCTCCGCATGTTTCCGGCATGGATCGCATGGCCGAACGTCTTGTCACAGAGCGCTGCGTCAGCAATATCCTCGAATATCTTGGCGGCCGCCCGCAGGCGATCGTCCCCTATGTCGTTAATCCGCAAGTACTGGCAGGCTGACACTATGCTCAAGAAGATCGAAGGTATCGTTCCCGTCATGATCACGCCGTTCACCGAGAGCGGCAAGATCGATTATCCCGGCGTCGCAAGGCTGGTGGAATGGTATATCGCCAACGGCTCCGATGCGCTCTTTGCCGTCTGCCAGTCCAGCGAGATGCAGTTTCTCAGCCTCGAAGAGCGCGTCGAGCTTGCCGCTTTCGTGAAGACAGCGGCAGCCGGCCGTGTGCCGGTCATCGCCTCCGGCCATGTGAGCGAGAGCCTGGAAGACCAGTGTGCCGAGCTGAGCGCGATCGCCGCCACCGGCGTCGACGGCATGGTGCTCGTCACCAACCGTCTTGATGCCAAGAAGGAGGGCGGCACGAAGTTCATCGACGATCTGAACTGGCTCCTTGAGCGCCTGCCGAAGGATCTGACGCTCGGCCTTTACGAGTGCCCGGCGCCCTATCGTCGCCTGTTGACGGACGATGAGTTGTTGTTCTGCGCCAGCAGCGGCCGCTTCGCCATCCTCAAGGACGTGTCCTGCGACCTCGAAACGGTCAAGCGCCGCGTGGCGCTGACCAAGGATACGCCGCTTGCCATCGTCAACGCCAATGCGGCGATCGCCTATGACGCCATGAAGGCGGGATCGCGCGGCTTCACCGGTGTGTTCACCAATTTCCACCCGGATCTCTACAAGTGGATGCTGACGAAAAGCGCCTCCAATCCGGCGCTGGCGGACGAGCTCTCTGTCTATCTCGCTCTCTCCGCCATGGCCGAGCCGATGGGATATCCGAAGCTCGCGAAGCTCTATCATCAGCGTCTCGGCACATTCTCTTGCGCCGATAGCCGCGTGATCAACTTCGATATCCGGGAGCGGTTCTGGGCGCTCGACGCGCTGATGGACAAGATCGTCGAGGGCACAGAGCATTTCCGTCGCCGGATCGCCGCCGGCTAAAGGCCTGACCAATCTGATCGACTTGCCTCCCGGCAGCTTGTAACCTGCCGGGAGCTGTTGTGCCTTTAGTTGCCGCGCTTGGCCGTTCAGGCTTCGAAATAGGCCGGATGATCGATATCGGCGATAAGTCCAGGCTGTGTCGGCTCCCAGCCAAGCAGTTGGCGTGTTCGCGCGCTCGACGCCGGAGCGTCCCTCCCCACAAAATGCCCGATCCAGCCGAAATGATCTAGCGCTTCCTCGGCGGTCTTGCTGACGACGGGTACGTTCAGGCGCCGGCCGATCACCTCGGCGATGTCCTTGAACGGCACGTCTTCTTCGGCGGTTGCGTGATAGGGGCCGTCTGCCGCGCCGCGTTCAAGCGCAAGCCGATAGATACGGGCGGCATCCAGCCGGTGTACGCCCGGCCAACGGTTCAGCCCTTCGCCAATATAGGCCGAAACGCCTTTCTCCCTGGCCGCACGGATCAGGATCGGCACAAAACCATGATCGCCGTGACCATGAACCGATGGCGGAAGACGCACGACTGCGGTGCGAATTCCGCGCAGCGCCAGAGCGAGCGCGGTCGCTTCGGAAGCGCGGGGGAAATTGTCGGATGGCTGAACAGCCGGATCGCTCTCGACCGAGGTGCGGCCCGGCGCCACCAATGCCGTTCCCGAGGTGACGATCAATGGACGGTCCGTTCCCTCCAGCGCGGCGCCAAGCGTTTCGATGGCGCGGCGATCCAACTCGCAATTTGCCGCGAATTTTGAAAAGTCGTGATTGAAGGCGGTATGGATGACGCTGTCGGCGGCGGTGGCACCCCTGCGCAGGCTCTCCAGATCCTCGAGCGAACCATGATGGACCTCGGCGCCTGCCGTGGCGAGGGCCGCAGCTCCCGCATCCGAGCGGGTAAGACCGAGCACCTCATGCCCGGCGGCAAGCAGCTCCTTGACGACAGCAAAGCCGACCCATCCGGTGGCGCCGGTGACAAAGACACGCATGATGATTTCTCCTGATTTTGGTCGATGACCGCGTTCGCAGCCAGCACGAGCCAAGCTAGGAGATTGAAGAAGAACGATCTATGCTATAAAGTTCGTATTATCTTCGCGATCGTTCGGAAAAACCATGGATCCGCTTTCAGATGTTCTGTCGCTCCTGAAACCGCGTAGCTATATGTTCGGTGGCTTCGATGCGGGTGGCGACTGGTCTATCCGGTTCGGCCAGCATGAAGGCATCAAATGTTATGCTGTTGTTTCCGGCCAGGGCTGGCTCCTGGTTGAAAGCGTTTCCGATGCGGTGCGGCTGACAACGGGAGACTGTTTTGTTCTGCCGCGCGGATGGCCCTTCGTTCTGACAAGCAATCCGTCTTTGTCGCCTATCGACTATCGCCAACTCTTTCCGACGCGACCGAACGGCAGCATGCGCGTCCTCAACAACGGCGGCGATTTCTCGATCGTTGGCGGGCACTTTACGCTGACCGGCGGGCATGTTGGTGTCCTCTTGGCGATGCTGCCGCCGATCGTCCATATCCGGACGGAGGCGGATAGGGAGTCTTTGCGCTGGTGCATGGAGCGCATGCGGCAGGAATTGCGTGAACGACAGCCGGGCGGATTCCTGATCGCACAACAGCTTGCCTACACGATGCTGGTGCAGGCGCTGCGGCTGCACCTGGCGGAGGGAGTGACGGGTGGCGTCGGCTGGCTCTTCGCGCTGGCGGACCGGCAGATGGCGGTGGCGATCACCGCGATGCACGAAGATCCGGCGCATCGCTGGACACTGGCGTCCCTGGCCGAGCGCGCCGGCATGTCACGAACGACTTTCACCCTGAAATTCAAGGAGACGGTCGGGACGTCGCCGATGGACTATCTGACGCGCTGGCGCATGATGGTGGCCGGCGAAAGGCTGACGCATTCCAGCGATTCCATTTCCGTTATCGCCTTGTCGCTCGGCTATGAATCCGAGAGTGCCTTCAGCACGGCTTTCAAGCGGATGATGGGCTGTTCGCCACGCCAATATGGCCGCGGTGCAGATCCTGCGGCCTCATTTCATGATCGGAGTGAGACCGTCGGTGCCGATCGCCGTGAAGCCATGGCGAGCTAGCTGAACTACAGCGCAAGCTTGTAGCCGATATGGCTGCCGACGAATCCCAATGTCTCGTAGAAGCGATGGGCATCGGGCCGTTCCTTGTCCGTTGTCAACTGGACAAGATTGCAGCCTTTGGCCCTGCATTGACCGATGGCCCATTCGAACATCTGCTGCCCCACGCCGGATCCCCGGTGCGCTACCGAGACCCTTACTCCCTCGATCTGGCCGCGCCAGGCGCCTTTGCGCGCCAATCCGGGGATGAAGGTGAGTTGAAGAGTGCCGATCACCTCTTCGCGCAGGATTGCAACCGCCTGAAGCTGGTTGGGGTCAACAAGAATGGCCTGGAAGGCGTCGACATAGCGCGGGTTCGGCGGTGAGCCGGGATCCTCCCGTTGCTGCCCCAGGACGTCATCGGAAAGGAGAGCAATGATCGCCGGAAGATCGGCGGCTTGCGCAGGGCGAAAAGTAACGTCTGTCATCGAGATCATCTCCACATGGGGATGGTCGCAGATATCATATCTTGAGCGCATCGCGCCAATGGTGGACGCCGGTTAACTCGACTTGCAGGTTGGCCCGCGACGAGATCGCGCAGGCGACCATCTGGCACCTTCAGGCAATCATGATCGCCCTGACATCGTTGACATTGGTGAGCGTCGGGCCGGTTTTGACGAGATCGCCGAGTTCCGCGAAATAGCGGTAGCTGTCATGAGCGGCAAGGTAAGCGCGCGTGTCCAGGCCAAGCAGTCGGGCGCGGACGAGCGTATCGGGTGTTACGATCGCGCCGGCGGCATCCTCCGTGCCGTCGATGCCATCGCTGTCGCCGGCGATTGCGTAGATGCCCTCCATGCCGGCAAGCCCGACCGCAAGGCCAAGCAGGAATTCCGTATTGCGCCCACCGGCGCCGGCCGGCCCCTTGCCGATCGACACCGTCGTCTCTCCGCCCGAAAGCAGCACCGCGGGAGCGCGGATCGGGAGTCCCTTTGTTTTCGCGGAGCGAGCGATGCCGGCCATGACAATGCCGGCCTCCCTTGCTTCGCCTTCTATGGCGTCGCCAAGGATGAGCGGCGCAAGGCCGTTTCGCCTGGCCTCTTCAGCGGCGGCAGTAAGAGCGAGGGAAGGGGCTGCAATGATCGTGATCTCGTTTGGCAGGGCCTCGCGTTTCGGCGCTTCATCGCCGGCCTCGATCACCGCGCGCGCTGCCGGGGGTAGATCGAGACCGTAGCGGCGGATGATATCGCGCACATCGGCCATGGTGCTGGCATCGCTGACCGTCGGGCCTGAGGCGATGGCGGCGGGATCGTCGCCAGGCACGTCGGAGATCACCAACGTCACGACGTGGGCAGGCTGCGCGGCTTGCGCCAATCGTCCGCCCTTGATGGCGGATAGATGCTTTCGCAGGGCGTTCATTTCGCCGATGGTCGCCCCACTCGCCAGCAGGGCGCGATTGACGGTCTGCTTGTCGGCAAGCGTCATGTTGCCGGCCGGCGCGACCATGAGCGCCGAGCCACCGCCGGAGATGAGCGCGACCACGAGGTCATCCGGCGTCAGGCCTCTGACCGCTGCGAGAATGTAGCGGGCGGCCGTCTCGCTCATCGTGTCCGGCACCGGATGTGATGCTTCCAGGATGCGGATGCGTCCGGCCGGAACGGCATGGCCGTAACGGGTGACGACGACGCCCGAGACATCGACCTCGGGCCATGCCGCATCAAGTGCCGCCGCCATGGCGGCCGACGCTTTTCCCGCTCCCACCACCACGCAGCGCCCCCTGGGCTTCTCCGGCAGGTGCCGCAGCACCGCGGCGGCGGGATCGGCACTTGCCACGGCGGCATCGAAGAGGCGGCGCAGGACCGCGCGGCTCTCTGCATCTGTCCAGCGCATATTCCTGCCCGCTAGACGTTCGAGGAGTAGATTGCGTCCACCACCGCGTCGGTGACGTCCTTGGTGGTTGCGGTTCCGCCGACATCCGGGGTCAGGATGCCCGCGCCCGTGACACGCTCGACAGCGCGCATCAGGCGGGCGGAAGCGTCCTGTTCGCCGAGATGATCGAGCATTTGTGCGGCAGTCCAGAAGGTTGCGACCGGATTGGCAATGCCCTTACCGGTGATGTCGAAGGCAGAGCCGTGGATCGGTTCGAACATGGAGGGAAAGCGGCGCTCCGGATCGATATTGGCCGTCGGCGCTACGCCGAGCGATCCGGCCAGCGCGCCGGCGAGATCCGACAGGATGTCGGCATGCAGGTTGGTGGCGACGATGGTGTCGAGGCTCTGCGGCTTCAGCGTCATGCGAACGGTCATGGCGTCGACCAGCATCTTGTCCCAGGTGACGTCGGGGAATTCTTCCGCGACCTCTGCGGCGATCTCGTCCCACATGACCATGCCGTGTCGTTGCGCATTGGATTTGGTCACGACTGTCAGGAACTTGCGCGGGCGCGATTGGGCGAGCTTGAAGGCATAGCGCATGATGCGCGTGACGCCGACACGGGTAAAGATGGCGACCTCGGTGCCGACCTCTTCGGGCAGGCCGCGATGCGCGCGGCCGCCATGGCCGGAATATTCGCCTTCCGAATTCTCGCGCACGATGACCCAATCGAGATCGCCGGGGCCGCAATTGCGCAGCGGTGGCGTGATGCCGGGCAGGATCTTCGTCGGACGGACATTGGCATACTGATCGAAGCCCTGGCAGATCGGCAGGCGTAGCCCCCAGAGGGTGATGTGGTCGGGGACATCGGGCGCCCCGACAGCACCGAAGTAGATCGCGTCGAACTTCTTCAGCTGGGAAAGACCGTCCGCGGGCATCATCACGCCATGCTTCTTATAGTAGTCGGAGCCCCAATCGAAGTTTTCGACGTTGAACCTGATGCCACCGTCACGCTTTTCGAGCGCGGCAAGAACGGTGGTGCCGGCGGCGATGACTTCCGGGCCGATACCGTCGGCGGGGATGGTTGCAATTGCATATTCGCGCATTTTTCTCTCCGTGAGATATGAAGTTTAGGACTGCTGGCCCGCAGCCTGGATTGCTGATGCTTTGGCCGCGGCGCGAGACAGGATGAGTGTGAGTGCCGCCGAGAGAACCAGGAGACCTGCGACGAAGCAGAGCCCGCCGGCAAAGCCGCCCGTCAGATCCTTGATCCAGCCGATCATCGAGGGGCCGACGAAGCCGCCGAGATTGCCGATGGAGTTGATGGTGGCGATGCCCGCTGCCGCAGCCGGCCCGGACAGGAACAGGGTCGGCATGCTCCACAGCGGCGGCTTCGAGCAGCTGATGCCGATATTAACGAGGGTAAGCGCGACGAGGACCGCAAGCACGCCGGTTGCCCTGGCGGCAAAGGCAAGCCCTGCTGCCGCCAGCAGGCAGGCGAGCACCACATGCCATGTGCGCTCGCCTGTCCTGTCGGAATGCCGCGCCCAGAGGACCATGGCGACGACCGCAAAGGTCGCGGGGATGGCGTTCAGGAAACCAACATCGAGCGAGGAAAGGCCGAATTCCTTAATGATCTGCGGCGCCCAGATGCCGAGCGTATAAAGACCCGCCGACGTGCCGAAATAGACCAGGGCGAGCGCAAGGACGCGTATGTCGACGAGGCCTGCCCAAATGCTGTGGCTTGCCTTGACGCCTCTGCTCTTCTGCTCGTCTTCCATTGTCTTCACCAGCCAGTTGCGCTCTTCGTCGGACAGCCATTTTGCCTTGGCCGGGCGGTCGGTCAGGTAGAACAGTACGACGACGCCAAAGATGAGGGCCGGAGCCGCCTCGATCAGGAACATCCACTGCCAGCCGGCCAGACCCATCAACCCGTGCATCTGCATCAGCGCGCCGGAGATCGGCGAGCCCAGCACCGTCGAAAGCGGCGCCGCGGCCATGAATAGCGCGGTGACCGCAGCGCGGCGGCGCGCCGGGAACCAGAAGCTCAGATAGAGGATGATGCCCGGAAAGAAACCGGCTTCGGCAACGCCGAGCAGAAAACGCAGGACATAGAAGCTGGTTGCTCCCTGGACGAAGGCCATCAGGCCCGAAACGATGCCCCAGGTGATCATCACCCTGGCGATCCAGATGCGGGCGCCGACCTTGTTGAGGATGAGATTGGAGGGCACTTCGAACAGGAAATAGCCGAGAAAGAAGATGCCGGCGCCGAAGCCGAAGACGGTCGATGAGAAGCCGAGATCCTTGTTCATCTCGAGTGCTGCGAAGCCGATGTTCACGCGGTCGAGGAACGCGATGAGATAGAGCAGCATGATGAAGGGAACGATGCGAATTGTTATCTTGCGCAGAACGCGTGTTTCCAGCTCATTGGTCACGGCCATTTCCTCCCAGAACGATGACATTGGCGCACCTCCTGCGCCGTCACCCAACGATGGGAGAGAAACCGCTCGTGGACAATGAAACTAAAATTATATAAATTATCGATATAATATGAGGGTAAATCTTTGGAATTGCAGCAGTTACGCTGTTTCGTTGCGGTAGCGCAGGAACTGCATTTCGGACGGGCAGCGCGCATGCTGGGCATCCTGCCGGCCTCGCTCGGGCGGCAGATCCGGCTGCTCGAGGATTTTCTTGGCACGCGCCTCATGGAGCGGACGACCCGCAACGTCATGCTCACGCGGGACGGAACGGAGCTTTTGAAGGAGGCGAAGCAGGTTCTTGCGCAGGCCGATGCGATGACCGAGCGTTTTCGTCATCGCCGGCATCTTCCGCGCACGGGGATCAGGATCGGCGCGATCGACAGTGCGGCGGCTGGGCTCATCCCACAGCTCCTTCATGATCTGAAGCTGGAACATCCCGAAATCTCCGTGCAGATTTCGGAGGAAAAGACCGTTCGCCTGCTCCCGAAATTGATATCTGGCCGGCTCGACCTCGTATTCATCAGGCCTCCCGAAATTGTGGACAGGAAGATAAAGCTGCTGCGGCTTTTCAACGAAACGGCCGTTGTCGCGATCTCCGACCGTCATCGGCTTGCCGATCGCAAGAACATTGCTGTCGAGGAACTGGAGGATGAACCGCTCATCGTCCCCGATCGCCGCTCGAGGCCGCATAGCCATGACATGACGATCAAGCTCTTCACCGAGGCTGGATTGACGGTCAGGATTGCGCAGATGGCCGACGAGAAGCAGACGATCGTCAATCTGGTGGCGGCCGAGATCGGCCTGGCGATCGTCCCCCAATGGACATCGCGGCTTGCGGTCTCGGGTGTCCGTTACATTCCGCTTCGCCCCGGTCGGGAACGGACGACGGGGCAGCTTCCCCTCTATGCGGCCTGGTTGAAGGGGGTGCGCGATCCCCTGCGCGATAGTCTGATCAGTATTCTTATGAAGCATCTGGCGGTCTATTCGGAAAACGCCTGATGAGCGCATGCATCATCTCGTGCCGCTCGCGATGCCCGCGCATTTGTTCTGCTCCTTTCCCCGATTGAAGACGTTGCAAGCCGGCTCGACATGGGGTAGTCAAAACATGATAATTAAACTCAAGAAATATGAGGGGTGCAGCGCGCGTGCCGCAAGCTTCAGGCGGATGCGGCGGATGCAGGACCCGATATGAGCTGTTGGATCACCAGGATCAGGACTTGAACATGTGATGACCGATATGTTGCATTCCCTTCACGCAGGCGAGGAAAAACGGCTTCATCGCTTTTTCCATCGACGGCTGAAGAACAGGGATGATGTTGCGGATGCGACGCAGGAAACATTCCTGCGGATGCTGGAAGCCTCGCATGCGACACTCATCGAGAATCCGCAGGCCTATCTTTTCCAGGTGGCACGGTCGGTGGCGCGGGTCATCCTGACCCGGCAGACCAGGGAGCAGGCGATGTTTGCCCCCGACGACGCGGGCATGGAAGAGCCGGACGATTTCCCCCTGCCGGACCGGATCGTCAATGCCCGGCAATGCCTGCTGATCATGGCAAAGGCGATCGAGGCGCTGCCGACGCGCTGCCAGCAGGTCTTCATTCTCAGCCGTCTGCGCGGACTTTCCAATGGCGAAATCGCCGCCGAGCTCGGCATATCCCGCAACATGGTCGAGAAGCATATCATCAAGGCGCTGCTGCATTGCCGGAAGGTCCGCGCCGAAATATTTTTCTGAACCGACGTCAGGAGACGGGCATCGTTTTGGCTCTTAGGAAGAGAGCCTGAACTGATGCACGCTTTTGTTGAGCCGAAGACAGGCCGATGGAACCATGAGCCGCAGTTACGACGAAGAAATCGACGACCGGTTGGCGGAAGCCGCAGCCGGCTGGGTCGCGCGGCTGCAATCCGCCGACGCGACGGATCTGGACAGGGCCGATTTCCAGTGTTGGCTGCATGCCGATCCCTCCCATGCGGCTGCCTATGATGAAATGAACGCGCTGTGGGGCAGCCTCAGGGATGCGCCGGTCTCTCTCGACAGCTTGAAGGCGCGGCGCTCGTCCGGGGCGAGGGCGGTCGGGTTGGCAGTGATGCTGGGCGTGATCGCGGCTTCGTCCTATACGATCCAACAGCTGGGCCTGATCGATCGCTGGCGCGCCGACTATTATACCGATGTCGGAGAGGTGCGATCAGTCGTGCTGGAGGATGGCACGCAGGTGGACCTCGATACCGACACGGCGATTGCCGTTCGCTATACGGCGGGGGAACGGCGTGTCGAACTGTTGCGCGGTCAGGCTTTCTTTGACGTCACCAAGAATCCGGCGCGACCGTTCGTCGTCGACGAAGGCCAGCTGAGCGCGACCGCACTCGGCACGCATTATTCCGTCCAGGCCCCGACCGGTTCGCTGCCTCAAATGGTCCAAGTCGAGGAGGGCATCGTCGAGGTCAAGACAGGCGACAACGATACGGTCCTCAGGGCCGGCGACGCCATGACGGTCGATGCTTCCGGCAAGGCGACGCTCGCAAAGGCGGATGTGGCGAATGAAACGGCCTGGCGACAGGGCAAGCTGGTGTTTTCAGCGACGCCGCTGAGCAAGGTGGCGGAAACGCTCGCCCGATATCGTCGCGGACGCGTCCTCGTCGTCGACGCACAGGCGGCGGACCGAAAGGTCTCCGGGGTCTTCGACCTGTCCAATACCGATGAGGCTCTTGCCATCATAGAAAGCAATCTGCCGGTATCCGTGACCCGGGTCACGGACGCGCTGGTGTTCATTCGTTCGAAATAATCGAGATTTTTTCAAACGCGACGTCAGGAGGTCCCGGCCGTTTTCACTCTTTGTAAAGGAATGGCGTGTCCGGGCGGCGCGGCGTTGTTTAAGCGTAGGGATGATCAAGGGGGCCCGTGTGGCATCGATGAATTGGAAAGTGAAACGCGGCGCGTTCGCGGCGACGGTTTTTGTGGGCATTTCGGCATTTGCGGGCGCCGCCCTGGCGCAGACAGCCAATAAACCCGAGGCGAATGCCGGACAGACGACCGTCAACGTCTCCATAGCGGCAGGATCGCTGGAAAGTGCCATTCTGGCCTTTGGACGCCAGGCGAATATCCGGCTGCTCTATCCGACGGCGCTCACCGTTGGAAAGACCACGCGCGGGGTGAGCGGAAATCTCCCTGCCAAGGCTGCGGTCGCGCAATTGCTTGCCGGTTCGGGACTTGTCTACAGCTTCACCGGCCCGAATACCGTCCGCATCTACGACCGTGCCGATCAATCGGCTCGGGCCGGTGGTGTTGCGGCGGATGGATCGACCGTGCTTGAGCCGCTGGTCATCCAGGGCCAGGATCAGGGCATTAAAGGTGTTCTCGAGACGGACGGCTACGTCGGGAAATCCGGCCGATCGGCGACGAAGACCGATACGCCGATCGCCGAGACGCCCCAGTCCATCTCCACGGTCTCGCAGAAGCAGCTGCAGGATCTGCGGCCGCAAAACCTCTCCGAGGCGCTGAACTATACGCCCGGCGCGCGCCTGGGCCAGTATGGCGCCGAGCCGCGATATGACGCGTTCAAGGTCCGCGGCATCGACCTCACCTATACCGGTATCTTCCGCGATGGGCTGCGTCAGATCGCCAGCCCCAACGGCCTGTTCCGATTGGAGCCTTACGGTGTCGAAGCGATTGCCACGCTACGCGGTCCTTCGGCCTCCGTCTATGGCGCCAGCAGCTCCGGCGGCATCGTCGACATCATTTCCAAGCGGCCGACGGAAGAAAAGCTGCGCGAAATCGAGGTCCAGTACGGCTCCTATGGCCGGCTTCAATCTGCCTTCGATTTCTCCGGTCCGGTCACGGACGACAATACGCTGCTCTATCGCGTGACGGGCCTGGTGCGCGACGGGCGCAACCAGATCGCGGCGATCAAGGACGATCGGCAGTACATCGCGCCGGCTCTTACATGGCAGCCTGACGAAGACACCAAGCTGACGCTGCTCGGCGAATACATGAACTCCACGATTGGCGGGACCTGGGGTTACATCAACAAATACGGGCTTGCCGGCACCTCGATCGGCGCGACGTCTGAATATGGTGGCGATGCCCGCTTTAACGATTTCAAGCAGAAGCAATGGCGGATCGGCTACGAGCTGGAGCAGGCGCTGAGTGATTCAGTCACGCTCTATCACAAGCTGCGCTATTCCGACATTTCCGCCAGGCAGGAGTGGGTCTTCGCTGATTACCCCGGCATCGTCCGCGAGGACAATAGCGGGCTTGCGACCGACACCTACCTGAAGACCGATTTCGACACCGGGCCGCTTCAGCATCAGCTGATCACCGGCATCGATTACAGCTACATGAAATACACCTCGCGCCAGGGCAGCGGTCCGGACCTGTTTACCGACAGCTACTCCTACATGCCGAATATCAACTACAGCGAAACCCAGAAGCAGAATTCGCTCGGTATCTATGTGCAGGATCAGATCGAATATGATGCCTGGCGGTTTACCGCCGGCCTTCGTCACGACTGGCACAAGAGCGATTACACGCCCGGCGGCACGAGTTATTCCCGCGACGATAGCGAAACGACGTTCCGCGTCGGCCTCGGCTACGTCACGCCATGGAACGTCATGCCCTATGTCAGCTATGGCACGTCCTACGTTGCCAATCCCGGCGTGATCCAGACCTTCAACAGCGTTGCGCAGCAGGCAGATCCCACGCTCGGCAAGCAGATCGAAGTCGGCGTCAAATACCAGATCCCCGACCGGAACGTTTCCATCACCGCGGCATTGTTCAATATCGATCAGGAGAACGCCACCGTTTACGAGACCTCTTCCGGCCTCAACCTGCTGCGGCAGCTCGATCTGAAATCCCGCGGCTTCGAACTTGAGGCAACGGCATCGCTGGACAACGGCCTGAAGCTGATTGCTGCCTATTCCTATAACGACGTCGAAATCACCAAGCTGACCTCGGAAACCAAGGGCAATACGCTCAATTCCTCGCCCTACCACATGTTCTCGCTGTGGGCCGATTACGAGGTGCAGAGCGGTGCGTTGGAGGGGCTGGGTATCGGCGCCGGGCTTCGCTATGTCGGTTCGAGCTTCGGCGACAACGTTCACACGCCGGTCCTCGACAACAAGGCGCGCACCTTCGTCGATGCCTCGCTTCGCTATGATCTCGGCAAGATCAATCCCTCGTTCGAGGGCGTGCGGCTGCAGGTCAATGCGACGAACCTGCTGAACGAAGTCAAGCAGGTTTGCACCACGGGCTTTTGCTACTGGGATGAAGGTCGCAAGGTTGTCGCCAGCGTGCGGTATCGCTTCTGATGACGACGGTTCCGTCCGTTTTGCGCTTTCCGTCTCCGGCCGCGGTCTTCATCGCGGTCGGGGGCCTCTATATCGCCCAAAGTGTCATCGGCGGCGTGATCATGCTCGGCCTGCCGGCGGTCTTGCGCGCGCAAGGACTGCCGCTGGACCAGATCGGCCTGCTCTATCTCACCGTCATTCCATGGGCGCTGAAATTTCTCTGGTCGCCCTATGTCGAGCGCTTCCGCCTGCCGGCGCAGGGGCACAACCGGTCCCGGTTGATCGTATTTGCCGGCGGATTGCTGTGTGCCGCCGGTCTCGCCGCCATCGGCCTCACTGGTCCTTATCCGCTGGCGCCGGTGCTGTGCGTGCTCTTGCTGGTCGCGCTGGTGACGTCGACGGTGGATATCGCCTGCGATGGTTATGCGGTCGAGACGCTTGCCAAGGAGCATCACGGTTGGGGAAACACCGCGCAGGTCGGCGGCTCCTATCTCGGCTCGGCGATCGGCGCGGGCCTGTTTCTCGTGTTGGTGGATAGCATAGGCTGGAGCTACGCAGCCTTTGCCATGGCATCCCTCGTCATCATCCTGGGACTGCCGTTCGTATTCGGGCCGGCAACCCGCGGCACGATTGAGACGCGGCCACACGCACCGTCGCTGCTTCTGGCTCTCAAGCGTCCGCAAGTACAGAAAGGCCTGATGATCGCCGCGATCTACGTGGCTGGCCAAAAATGGGGGCTCTCCATGCTCGGCCCCTTCCTGATCGATCGCGGTCTCGATCTGGCCACCATCGGTGCCCTGAACGGCATCGGCAGCATGGTCGTCGGCTTTAGCGGCGCGCTCTTGGGCGGCCTGCTGGTGCGGCTCTGGGGTGCCACCGCGGTGCTGATCCTTGCTATCCTGTTGCAGGCAGCACTTCTCGCGGGCCTGGCGCTCTTCAGTTTCGACGACAGCTTGCCGAGGGTGTTCATCATGCCGATAGCCATTGCCAGCTCGTCGGGGGTGATGTCGGTCGGCTTCGTTGCGCTCTATTCCCAGTTCATGGGTTGGTCGGATCCGAAGCAGGCCGGGGTCGATTTTACGCTTTTCCAGTGTGCCGATGGTCTGATCAGTATGGCTGGCGGTCTTGGCGCCGGCTGGATTGCCGAACATCTCGGCTACGCCGTCTTTTTCACCGTGGCTGCCATCATCGCGGTCCTCGCCGTGCCGGCTATCGGCCTGCTGATGCGAGGCGCCAACGGCAACGCTGTTGCGATAGTGCGACCTGCGGATGGCCTTTAGGAACAGAACCGGAGAACGAATTGCAAGCCAGCACCATCATCAGGAGTGACCGGGCAGGGGCACTTGTCACGGATTTCGCAGAGCGCTTTCGCGATGTCGCCAATGTCGAGGCTGAGGGCGGAAAAGCTACACTCATTTCCCGCTATGGCCGCGCCGATCTCACAGCGCAAGGCGACGCAATCTCGATTGCCGTTGCCGCAAAGGATCAAATCGATCTTTGCTATATCAAGATGGTCGTGGCGGAATATTTCTCTTCGGCCGCGGCCCCTGATGCGGTGCGCTGGTCCGGCGATGGCGAAGCCGAGAGCAGCCTGCCGCCGTTTTTCCGCGAGATGAGGGTCATTTCAGCGGAGAACGTGACGCCGCAAATGCGCCGGCTGCGTTTAAGCGGGGCGGAGCTGAACCGCTTCGCCGCCGATGGGCTGCATGTTCGTCTGCTGTTTCCCCCGAGAGGAGCCAAGCCGGTATGGCCGGCCTTGGGCGCGGACGGCAGGATCGTCTGGCCGGGCGGAGACGACAGGCTTGTGTCGCGTGTCTATACCATCCGCTCGCGGGACAGCGAGCGTGGCGAAATCGAGATCGATTTTGCCCTGCACCATCATGAAGACGGTAGAAGCCCCGGCGCCTCCTTTGCGGTGCACGCGCAACCCGGCGACCTTGTCGGATTGTTCGCGCCGGCCGGTGACGAGATCCCGAAGGCGCAGTCGCTCGTTCTCTGCGGCGACGATACCGCCCTGCCAGCGATCGCGCGGATATTGGAGGAAATTCCGTCGTCGGTCAGCGCCAGATTGTTCATCGAGATCGACAATCCGGATTGCCGATATGAATTGCGCAGCGGCGATAATATCGAGCTCAACTATCTCTACCGGCAAGGTCGGCCGGCGGGAACGACCGGTCTGCTGCCCGAGGCGCTGAGCCACCTCGATGCCGATAGTCTGGGAGAGGATACGTATTTCTGGGCCGGCTGCGAGTTCGGCGACTTCGTCGAGCTGCGCAAGCTCGCGCGGCGGACCTGGAAGCTGCCACGCGAGCGGCATCTGGTCGTCGCCTTCTGGCGACGGGGTTTTGCGGAAGGGGAATCGGCAAAGCAGGCCTGACGGAGGAGCGTCGCTATTGTCAAAGCTCTATCTCAAGAGTCCTGATGACGGCGCCTTACGCTACGCACGAAAAACCAGACGCTGACGACGATAATCGGCACGGAGATGCCCAGCGCGATCGAAAGCATCGGCTCCACAATATCGTGGCCTAATCCTTTAGCGGCGTAGTTGATGAGCCCAACGATGTAATAGGAGATCGCAGCCACCGAGAGGCTTTCGACTGTTTGTTGCAACCGGAGCTGAAGTTTCACTCTTCGATCCATCGATGTGAGCAGTGCCGTGTTCTGCCGTGCAAGTCCCACATCCACCCAGGTCCTTAAGAGCTCCGTAGTTCTCGAAAGCTTGATCGACAAGCTTTCCTGGCGCTCCTCGACAGATTTGCAAGTCCGCATCGCCGGAGCGAGCCGACGCTCCAGGAAGGAGCCCAGGGTCTCGCCCGCAATCGGTTCTTCCCCCAAAGTGGCGATCCGTTCGCTCACGATGAAATCATATGCCGTGCTCGCTCCGAAACGATAGAGCGATTGAGCGGCATTGGCCTGCAGTTCGGATGCGAGACGAGTGATTTCGGCGAGCATCTCATCCGCATTCTCCCATACCTGGCCCTTCATTCGTTGGGTGACCGCCCCGAGAGCTTCCTCGATCGCGCGTATTTCGGGCGACAATGATTGGGCGAGCGGCAGCGCCAGCATTGCCAGGGTGCGGTAGGTTTCGATGTCGAGAAGACACTGGACCGTTGCGCCACGACCGAGATCGGTTAGGCCTCGATCTATGAGCAGCATGCGGGTGAGGCCATCGCCGTCCTGGCGAAAGTCGGTGGCGACTTCCGCCAATCCGTCGCGAATCCGGCTGCGGCAGAGGCTGGCGCCGTCGAATGAGGTGAGTGCCGCTTCCGCCTGCGCCCCCTCCGGCCATATCTCCAGCCGGATACCGGAAATGAAGCTTCCCGGAGCGTGGAAGCTGCCGCCAAAGGGGTGCAACGCAATCGCGGTCCAGGGGGCCGCCATGGCTGGTCCATCCCAAAACCAAGTCGAAAATTCGGTATGGCGTTCCCAGCGCAAGGTCCCTTGGCCCCATTGCACGGTGCAATGCCTCGATGTTCGATCCGGCACGGACACACCTTGAGAGCGCGCCATAGTCTCGATAGCCTCATGATGACTTGTCTGGCCGGTCTCCATCAGGAACGCCAATTGGAGGATCACGCGCGGAGACGTTACGGCGACAAAAGGACGTGCATGTATTTCACCGAGCGCCTGGGCGCGATTTTCTGCCGGTGGGAATGATAGGGAGGCGGTGGACGGCTTCTTGCTCGCGGCCTTTTGCTCTTTCACCATCTATCTGCGACCTCCGACCTCATCGATACACCAAGTCAGCAGGGGCTTCGCAATCCTTGACGGCACCCGTGTCCCCTCCAGCTCAAAGAGGGATACGTGTTCGATGAGCATATATTCACCTTCCTTTTCGAGGTTTGAGACTGGTCGAGAGCGGCGCTGTTTTAACAAGGGCAACTTTACATAAGAGGAGCAGGGCGGGCCACAGGCATTCGGCAATGTTTTTCGGCGTAAGTCATTTAATCTACTATTTTTATAGACTAATTGCGCATTCGATGTTTATGTAACGGTCGCTGATCGTTCCGATCCGGCGTCCGTTTTTCCATTCCGAGATCCTCCCATGACCCAATCGAACACCATCACCAACGATGCTCCCGCTCCGAAGGTCATCGAGCGTATCGCGAGCTATGTCCCTGAACTCGTTGCGATCCGTCAAGACATTCATACGCATCCGGAGATCGGGTTCGAGGAGGTCAGGACCTCCGGCATCATCGGCGACAAGCTGGCGTCCTGGGGCATCGAAGTTCATCGCGGTATCGGCAAGACCGGTGTCGTCGGGCGTCTGGTCGGACGGCATCCGGGCAATCGGTCGGTGGGGCTCAGAGCCGACATGGATGCGCTGCCGATGCCGGAAGAAACCGGCTTGCCCTATGCTTCCATCTATCCGAACCGCTTTCACGGCTGCGGTCACGATGCCCATACCGCCATTCTCCTCGGCACCGCGCGTTATCTTGCCGAGACCCGAGATTTCGCCGGCACCGTCATCTTCATCTTTCAGCCAGCGGAGGAAGGTTTGGGCGGTGCCCGTGCGATGATCGCCGACGGACTGTTCGATCGTTTTCCCGTTGACGAGATCTACGGGCTCCACAATGCAACCTTTCTGGCGCCGGATCATCTGCATGTGACCGCCGGAACGGTGCTTGCCGGCGCAGACTTCTTCGACGTGACGTTCAAGGGCAAGGGCGCGCATGGTGCTCATCCGGATGCCGGACGTGATCCGATCCCGGCGATCACTGAGCTTGTCCAGGCGCTTCAGACCATCGTCAGCCGCAACGTCCCGCCGACCGAGCCCGCGGTTTTGTCGGTCACCAAGATAGGGGCCGGCTCGGCCTATAACGTGATCCCGGAGACGGCGAGCGTCGGCGGGACGATCCGCGCCTTTTCCGATGGGGTCAGAGAGCTGATCCGCTCCCGGCTCACGACCATCGCCCGGAATGTTGCGGCCGCCCATGATCTCACGGCCGAAATCGATATCCGCGATATTTTCTCTGTCCTGACCAACCATGCCGAACATGTCGATATCGTCGCCGACATCGGGCGCGAGGTTCTGGGGCCGACACGGGTTTCGACAGCGCCGAAGCGGGCGATGGGCAGCGAGGATTTCGCGGACTTTTTGTTGCACGCGCCCGGAGCCTTCTTCACGCTCGGCCATTCCGGCACTGTTCCGGCCCACAATCCCGGCTTCATCGTCGACGACGCCATCCTGCCGGTCGGCGCGACATTGTTCGCCCGCCTCGTGGAGAGCAGGCTCAAGGCTGCGTGAAAGCTCCGAGCGGACCAACGATGCGTGCTGCGTAATGCAGCCTCCAATTGCCCTGAACGGGAATTGCCCGAGGCCGGGACAGGCTGAAGGTTCATTCTCCGCAGCAACCCAAATATAGCATAGTAATTCCATAAACAATATTGATTGAGCCGGCCGGTGCGATACCCTCTCGATACATTCCAGTTCGAGGCATCAGATGACAATCGCACGTAATTTGAAGACATTGACGCTCTTGGGGTTCGTCTCATTGGCGCTTCCCCAAGCCGCCTTCTCGGCCGAGGACAATAAGCCGGTCCAGGGTGGGACGCTGATCTATCTGGAGCAGCAAGCCCACACGAATCTTTATCCGCCGGCCGGAGGCTTCTATCCGAACGGTGGTATCCTGAACCAGATCACCGACAAGCTGACCTATCAAAACCCCAAGACGCTGCAGGTCGAGCCGTGGATCGCCGAGTCCTGGGTCGTCAATGACAGCGCGACGGAATATACCTTCAAGATCCGCAAGGGCGTCACCTTTTCCGATGGCACGCCGCTTGACGCCAGCGCCGTCGCCAAGAATTACGATACCTTCGGCCTCGGCAACAAGGAGCTGAAGCAACCGGCTTCCGAAGTCATCAACAACTACGATCACAGCGAAGTCGTCGACCCCTACACCGTGAAGTTCTATTTCAAGAAGTCGTCACCCGGCTTCCTGCAGGGCACGTCCGTGATCGGCTCCGGCCTTGTTTCGTTGAAGACGCTGGCGCTGCCTTTCGATCAGCTCGGCGACGCGACGAAGATCATCGGTTCCGGCCCCTTCGTCGTCGAAAGCGAGACGCTCGGCAAGCAGCTCGCGCTGAAGGCTCGTACGGATTACAATTGGGGGCCAGCCAAGCTCGAACATCAGGGCAGGGCCTATCTCGACGGCATTAAATACATCATCACTGGCGAGGATAGTGTTCGCATCGGCGCGCTGCTGTCCGGCCAGGCCGACTTCATCCGCCAGCTCCAGGCCTATGACGAAAAGCAGGTGAGCGACCAGAGTTTCGCGATCTATGCCGCGCCGACGCGCGGCGTGAACGACAGTGTCGCCTTCCGACCGGACAATCCGTTCGTCGCCGACATCAAGGTCCGCCAAGCGTTGCTGCATGCCACGGATAACAAGGAGATCGTCGAAACGCTGTTTTCGGCGAATTATCCGCAGGCAAAGTCGATCATTTCGTCGGCCGCCGCCGGCTATGAGGATCTGTCCTCGAAGCTCACCTATAATCCGGCGCTTGCCGAAAAGCTCCTCGACGAAGCCGGCTGGACCAAGGGGTCGGGTGGCGTGCGGCAGAAGGATGGCAAGCCGCTGGCACTCGCCGTCTATGAATCCCTGCCGCAGCCGCAGAACAAGGCGGTGCTCCAGCTCGTCGCGCAGCAATGGGCCAAGATCGGCGTCAAGCTGCAGGTGCTTGCCGGCACCTCCGGCAATGTGGTGACCGACACTGTCGATCCGACAAAGACGCCGCTCGTCGTCGCCGAAGTCGGTCGCGCCGATCCGGATGTCATCAAGAGCCAGTTCTATCCGAAAAACCGCGACGCGCTGTTGCAGAAGGGCGGGCTCAATTTGAAGGCTACCTTCTTTGACGAAGAGCTGAACGGCATCCTCGAGACCGTCGCCTCTGAGACGGACAGCAGCAAGCGGCTGGCAGCCGCCAAGGCAGCACAGGAATATCTGCTGGATCAGGCTTATGTCATTCCCTTCTTCGAGGAACCGCAGGTGTTTGCCGGCGCCCCCTATGTGAAGGGGATCGCTTTTGAGGCCGTCGGCCGGCCGGCATTCTACAGCACCTGGCTCGCCGAGCATTGATGATGGCGTTTGGCCCGGCATTTCGCCGGGCCAACGTCTGTTGAAGGCATGGTAATCGGCATGACAAGATACATACTATCGAGGATTGGACAGTCCCTGCTCGTTCTCTGGGCGGCGTTCACCGTATCCTTCGTGCTGCTCCAGTCGATGCCGGGCGATGCGGTGCTCATCAAATTCCAGAGCCCGGACTATGGGCTCAGCCCAGAACAGCTTGCCGATATCAGGGCTGCCTATGGCGCCGATGGATCGATCCTGCAGCAATATGTCCATACGATCTGGAATTTCCTCACCGGTCATTTCGGCTATTCATTACAAGCAGGCGTTGCCGTCAGCACTCTGATCGCCACCAATCTGCCGTCGACGCTGTTGCTTGCAGGCTTCGGCTTCCTGGTCGCCGCCATTCTGGCCGTCCTCATCGCCGTATTGTCCAATCTCCCAGGGCTTGCCTGGCTACGCGGTGCCATCCAGTCGCTGCCTTCGCTTTTCATTTCCGTGCCGACCTTCTGGCTCGGCATTATGTTCATTCAGATATTCTCGTTTCGGTTCCGGCTGGTCCCGGTGATCAATCCGGGACCCTGGGAAGGACTGGTCCTGCCGATCCTCACGGTGGCCGTGCCGATTTCCGCGCCGCTTGCGCAGATCCTGTTGAAGAATATCGACGAGGTCCTGACGCGCCCCTTCGTGCCGGTGGCGCGCGCCAAGGGTCTTTCGCATATGCAGGTTCTCTGGCGGCATGTCGCCAAAAACACGCTCCTGCCGGTTCTGACGGTTGCGGGATTGTTGTTAGGACAGTTGATCGCAAGCGCGGTCGTCACCGAAACGGTCTTCGGCCTGAACGGTATCGGCGGGCTGACGAAACAGGCGGTGGATAGCCAGGACGTTGCCGTGCTGCAAGCGATCGTCGTCATCGCGGCGACAGCCTTCGTCACCATCAATCTCGTCGTCGATCTGCTCTATCCGGTCCTCGACCCACGCCTCAAGGCGAAGCTGGGAACGACGCGATGACGATCTTCGAAACCGCTGAACGTCATCATAATACCGACGCTGCTGATCCGATTGACAGCGCGCAGGTCACGCCGCTGGACGGCGGTGAAGGGCAGGCCGAGGCGCGCCGCTTCTCGCTACGCATTCAACCCGGCCTCGTTCTCGCTTGCCTGGTGCTTGCGCTGGTCGTGCTATGGGCGATCTTGCCTGGCGTTTTCACGGTCTATGATCCGGTGCAGGGACTGCCCGGGCAGCATCTGCGGCCGCCGAGCGCTACGCATCTCCTTGGCACAGATTCACTGGGCCGCGACCTCTATGCCCGTATCGTCTATGGATCGGTGCATTCGCTGTCAGGGGCGCTTGCCGCCGTCTGCATCGCTCTTGTCGTTGGAACGGCGCTGGGTGTTCTCGCCGGCTCGCTTGGCGGAAGGCTGGAGACCGCCATCATGCGGCTGGTGGATGTCATGCTGTCGATTCCGGACCTGCTGCTGTCGCTCAGCATCATCGTCCTGCTCGGCTTCGGCACGGTCAATGCGGCAATCGCAGTCGGCATCACCCTGATTGCGAAGTTCGCGCGGCTGGTGCGCTCGGAAGTCGTCACCGTGAGGCGAAGCGACTATGTCGAAGCCGCGTTCGGCAGCGGCGGCACTTTCTTCAAGGTGCTGTGGCGCCACATCCTGCCGAACTCGCTGACCTCGGTCATCGCTTTTGCCGCACTTCAGGCCGGCTGGGCTATTCTTCAGCTCTCGACACTCGGCTTTCTCGGCTATGGCGCGCCGCCGCCGACGCCGGAATGGGGTCTGCTGATTGCGGAGGGACGCAATTACATCGCGACCGCCTGGTGGCTGACAGCTGCCCCCGGCATCGTCGTCGTCCTGGTCGTGATCTCCATCAACCGCATCAGCCGGGCAATCGGGAGTGTCAATCGATGATGATTTCCGCAGGGAGCACATTAGGTAAAGCGGCCGTACCCGTTCTGGACGTCTCCGGCCTAACGATCGCCTATCGTGACCGGAGCGGGTCACGTCCGGCCGTTCATGGCATCGATTTCAAGGTGAATGCCGGGGAAGTCGTGGCGCTGGTGGGCGAATCCGGCTCCGGCAAGAGCTCGACAGCCCAGGCGCTGATCGGCCTGCTACCCGAGGGCGGCCTTCTGCAGCAGGGTAGCATCCGGTTGAATGGCCAGGATATTGCTGGCTGGCCGCAAAAGCGGCTGGACGGCATTCGCGGGTCGGTCATCAGCCTCGTTCCGCAGGATCCGGGTAATTCCCTCAATCCGGTGCGGACGATTGGCGATCAGGTTGCCGAGATCCTTATCATTCATGGCAGGGCGTCCGGGGCTGCCGCCTATCTTCAAGCGATTGAGTTGCTGGAGCGCGTTGGCCTCAACCAGCCGCGACTTCGCGCGAAACAATATCCGCACGAGCTGTCTGGCGGCATGCGGCAGCGGGTGCTGATCGCTATCGCTATCGCGCTGAAGCCTTCGCTGATCATCGCCGACGAGCCGACAAGCGCGCTCGACGTCACCGTGCAGAAACACATCCTCGATCTGATCGATGACCTGCGCCGGGAATATGGCACGGCCATCCTGCTGGTGACGCACGATCTTGGCGTTGCCGCCGACCGATCAGACCGGCTCGTCGTCTTGCAGCATGGCCGCATTCAGGAGCAAGGGCGTACTGCCGATATCGTCCGAAATCCGCAGAGCGCCTATACGCGTCGCCTGCTTGCCGATGCGCCGTCCCTGAACGCGCGTGTGCCCCGCGCCGCGCGCCCGGACACGACGGCGTCCAAGCCGGCTGACGACATCATTGTCGTCGACGGGCTGGTTCAGGATTTTGGTCCCGGCGGCAAAGGGGGCAGTTTTAGGGCCGTCGACGGTCTGTCCTTCCGCGTCAGACGCGGCACCACGCATGCGATCGTCGGCGAATCCGGCTCCGGCAAGACGACCGCCATACGCATCGTCTCCGCCTTTCAGAGGCCGACAGCCGGCAAGGTCTTCATCAACGGGATCGACCTGTCGTCGCTGCGCGGCGAGACGCTGCGGCTTTTCCGCAAGAAGATCCAGCTAGTCTACCAGAATCCCTTCAGCTCGCTTGATCCGCGCCAGACGATTGCGAAGATCGTCGAGGAGCCATTGCTGAATTTCGAGCGGCTGCCGCAGGCTGATCGACTGGCAAGGGTGACTGCGACGATCGAAAAGGTCGGCCTTCCCGCCGATGTCCTGCAACGGCGGCCGCATGCGCTTTCGGGCGGACAGCGCCAACGTGTCGCGATTGCCCGCGCGCTGGTGCTCGACCCGGAAATTCTCGTTCTGGACGAGGCGGTCTCCGCGCTCGATGTGACCGTTCAGGCGCAGATCCTGTCGCTTCTCGACGAGCTTCAGCGCGAGCTCGGCCTGACCTACCTGTTCGTCTCGCATGATCTTGCCGTGGTCCGGCAGATCTCCGACACGGTCTCCGTCCTCAACGATGGCAAGCTGGTTGAGGGCGGCCCGATTGACGACGTCTTCGGTAATCCACAGAACGCCTATACGCGCGAGCTGATCGATGCCGTTCCGGGTAAGAAATTTCCACGGCTTCTCGAGCCCACCCACAGCAATGCAGGATGATCCCATGAGCACGCCAGCGTCACCGAAAAGATTGGGTTTCTTCAGCCGTGTCCTCGACCAGGTGGATGTGGCGACCCGCTATAGGCTTGTCAGCGAGCAGATCATCCATGCCGAGGCGCAGGGCTTCGATAGCGCCTGGGTGGCGCAACACCATTTCAATGGCGAGGAGGGCGGTTTGCCGTCTCCTCTGGTTTTTCTGGCGGGACTGGCCTCGCGAACGTCGCGCATCCGTCTTGGAACGGGCGTCATCACCTTGCCGATGGAAGACGCGGTGCGTGTCGCCGAGGATACTGCCGTGCTCGATATTCTACTCGATGGACGGCTGGAGGTCGGTGTCGGCACCGGCGGCACGCCGCAAGCCTTCCTGCCATTCGGTCTTGAGAGTGCCGATCGCGGGCTGATCTACGGTCAGCATCTGACATTGGTTCGCGACGCATGGGCCGGCGGGGAACTTGCCGGTGGCAATCGCCTCTATCCCACAGCGCCGCATCTGCGCGACCGGGTCTGGCAGGCGACCTTCTCCGTCGGCGGTGGCGAACGCGCCGGCCTTGCCGGTGACGGATTGATGCTGTCGCGCACGCAACCACGGCCGCCGGAGACGCCGGATGCCGAACTCTGGGATTTGCAGAATCCGATCATCGACGCCTATCTCGCCGCACTGCCGGACGGGCGCAGCCCACGCATTCTCGGCTCCCGCAGCCTCTTCGTGGCCGATAGCCGGAAGCAGGCCCTGCATTTTGCCGAAATCGGCTTGAGGCGCAGCGTCGAGCGCTTTACCGCGAGCGGTTTCACGATCCGGGGCGAGACCACGACCGATCTGATCAAGGCCTTCGATGTCCATGTCGGCACGCCGGAGGATGTCATCGCATCGCTTCAGGTCGATACCGCGCTTGCGCGGGTAACCGACCTCGTCTTCCAGGTTCATTCCGTCGATCCGCCGCATGAGCATATTCTCCGATCCTTGGAGCTTATCGCCGCCCAGGTGGCGCCCGCCCTTGGCTGGACGCCGCGGGCGCCGGCCTTAAGTGAACGCCGTTTCGCGACCAAAGCCTGAAAACCGACATTTGAAGAGAAGGCTACGACCATGACTTCGCCGATCACTGACGTCATCGATCTTCTGGTGGGAATTACCGCCGGATCCCCGCTGGATCGCCTCCGTGCCGAAAGGCCGGAAACCCGCCTTAACGCACAGAAGAGCTATCAGGCACTGTTTGAACCGGCCCATCAAGGCGATGTTACGCAAGACGAGCGGCTTGCTATTGCCGTCTTCGTTGCGGACCTGCACGCGGCGACCGATATCAGCGGCTTCTATGCCTCCGGCCTGACGGATAAGGCGCTAGCCACAGCCGTTGGAGCCGAGGTGGAAAAAGGCCGCACCCACGGGCCATATGGTCGCTATCCGGCCGGCCCGCTTTCCAGCGAGGATCGCGCCGGTCTTGTCTATGAGGTGTCCGGCGATAGTCGCAATGCACTTGGACCGAAACTCGCCGCGGCGCTGGAACACAGCCATCTTCTCGTTTTCCGCCCGCGTGAGTCCAATGCCGGAGCCTTGCAGAAACTGCTGGACGCGGGCTGGACGACGACGGGTGTCGTCACGCTATCGCAGATCGTCGCCTTTCTGGCGTTCCAAATCAGGGTTGTCACCGGACTAAAGGCTTTGGCGACCGCCACCGCGCAGTCCCTGTCAGCTTAGCCGAACAGAAGGTAAATCCGTTATGACAGATACCGTCATTCATCCCGAGATCGAAAACCGTCCGAATGTCTTTACCCAAGCCGAAATCGGCTGGACGCCCTGGCTGGAGCCGCTTGTCGAAGGCGATCTGACCGAGCGCCATTGGGCGGGGCTTGTCGATGCATCTCGTTCAAAATCGCCCTATTTCATGCTGCTCGCGCGAGATCCCGAGATCCTGCAGGCGCGCACGAAAACGGACAAGGATATTTTCTACAATGTCGCGGCAGGCCTGCCGCGCGCCGACCGCGAGCTCGCCGCGACGGCGGCCTCGCGCACCAATGGCTGCATCTTCTGCGCCTCCGTGCATTCCCGCTTTGCTTCCCATCATTCGAAGCGAACGGAGGACGTCCAACGCCTGCTGGATGAGGGAACGGAAACCGATCTCGGCAGCCGGTGGAATGCGCTTGTCTCGGCCTCGTCGACCTTGAGCGAAACGCCTGCGGAGTTCGGCACGGCGGACATTGGCAAGCTGCGTGACGAAGGCTTGAGCGATCTCGAAATCGCCGATCTCATCCACGCGTCGGCCTTCTTCAATTGGGCAAACCGGCTAATGTTGTCGCTTGGAGAGCCGACGCCCGCAAAGTAACGGCTCGCCAGGTTTGCCTATCTCAAACGTCGGGTGTGATAGGTACCTGCCAAAGGGCTGTGGCTCTTCGAAGAAGCATGGCTTTCCATCGTCAGTAGAAATTCTGCCTTCCAATTATGACGCGCGAACGGGATCATCTCCATGCGGGGTGGGGCCCCGTTCGCGGCTTTGGCCGCTCTGACTTTTTCGGAGCAGAAGGCATGACCATCAATCGTCGTCAGTTCAATCAACTCTTGCTGCTCAGTGGCGCAAGTCTGGCATTCACCGGCATTCCGGATATCGGCGAGGCGGCTGGGGAGCCGCCTGTCAGGGGCGGTACGCTCAATTGGGCCTATTATCCCGACCCGACATCGCTGATTGCCATCAACACGTCGTCCGGCACCGGGCAGGCGATCGGGCCGAAGATCAACGAAGGTCTGTTCGATTTCGACTATGATCTCAACCCAATACCTCTATTGGCGACCGAATGGTCGGTGAGCGAGGATGGCCTGCGTTACACCTTCAAGCTTCGCCAGGGTGTGAAGTGGCATGACGGGCAGGATTTCACCTCCGAGGACGTCAACTTCACGATTTTCCGCTTGCGGGAGGCACATCCACGCGGGCGCATCACCTATCAGAATGTGACAGCCGTCGAGACACCCGATCCATACACCGCGATCATCGTTCTGTCGAAACCGGCGCCTTACCTGATCTCCGCACTGAGCAGCTCGGAATCGCCTATCGTTCCAAAGCATGTCTATGAAAAATTCAAGCCGGAGCAACAGCCAAACCTCGCACAGACGATCGGCACGGGGCCGTTCATCCTGAAGGAATGGGTGCCGGGCAGCTATCTGATCTTCGACCGCAATCCCGATTATTGGGATGCGCCGAAGCCCTATCTCGACCGTGTCGTGCTGCGCGTCATCCTCGATCCTGCGGCCCGTGCTGCGGCACTCGAAACCGGCGAGATCGACATCGGCGCCAATCCGGTGCCGCTCTCGGATATTGAGCGGTTGAAGACGAATCCGAATCTCGTGGTGGACACGACCACCTATGCCTATTCCGGTCCGCAACAGCAGTTGTTCTTCAACTATGAGAACGAAATCCTGAACAAGCGCGAGGTAAGGCTGGCAATCGCGCATGCCATCGACCTGCAGAAGCTCGTCGATATCGCCCTTTATGGATATGGCCAGGTGTCGCCCAGCCCAATCAGCACGGCATTGCCCAAATGGTACGATCCGAGCATCAAGGCTAGAGAACCCGATCCGAAGCTTGCGGAAAAGCTGCTGGATGAGGCGGGCTATCCGCGTGGCGCTGCGGGCAAACGCTTCAAGCTGCGCCTCGCCTATAATTCCTTCCTGACGCCGGCCTATGCCGATTTCATCAAGCAATCGCTGGCCGTGATCGGCATCGACGCCGAAATCCTGAAGCTCGACCTCGCGACGTTCCTGAAGACG
Source organism: Rhizobium rhizogenes NBRC 13257 (assembly GCF_000696095.1). Classification (GTDB taxonomy): domain Bacteria; phylum Pseudomonadota; class Alphaproteobacteria; order Rhizobiales; family Rhizobiaceae; genus Rhizobium; species Rhizobium rhizogenes. The sequence continues at coordinate 491,707 of NZ_BAYX01000003.1, forward strand.
GTCTATGCCGACCGTGCCTGGGATATCGTCATCGAATCCCTCTCCAACACCTTCGATCCGTCATTGGGCGTCCAGCGCGCCTATTGGTCGAAGAATTTCAAGATCGGCCTCGTCTTTTCCAATGCGAGCCACTATTCCAATCCAGAAGTGGATCGCCTGCTCGAAGCGGCGGCAACCGAGCCGGACGAGGGCAAGCGCCGGGCGCTCTGGTATCAGTTCCAGCACATCATCCACGAGGATGTCGTTTCCGTCGATCTGGTCGCGGCCGGCGCGCAGATCGTCGCCAACAAGAAAGTGCGAAACTTTGCGCCTGGCGCCCAGGGTATCAACAACAGCTTCGGGCAGATATGGCTCAGTCCAACTGCATGAAGCATCATTGATCCAGATGTTCGGGCCGCGGGGATTCCAATCCCGCGGCCCGAAGCGTCAGATCTGGCCGATCTTGTACTGCGCTGGCGGCGGCGTCCCGTTCACGGCGAAATCGCCGACGATGCGGTCGCGGTAAATGCGCGGATTGTGGGAGGAGATCGTTCTTGCGTTGCGCCAGTAACGGTCAAGGCCAAGGCCACGCTTGGTTGCCGAAGCGCCGAGCGCATCGAAGAGAAGCGTGGTGGCCTCGAGGATCAGGCTGGTGACGGCGTGAACCGATTGGTTGACCTCGATCTCGGCAATGGCGTTGGCGCGTTCGCTGATCGTTGGGTCGACATGGGAGCGCAATTCATATGCCCGCTGGAGCGCTTCGGCCGCCTTTAGGACGATCGTGCCCGCCGAATAGGCCGCGCCGCGCACCCGGCCGACGACCTGCAGGATCTGCGGGTCTTCGCTGACGCTTGAGGCATTGCCGTGGCTGTAGATGCGCTTGCGCTCGCTGACCAGCCGGGCAACATCGGTGGCGGCGGCGCGACCGATACCGGCGAGCGTGGCGAGATGCACAAGCTGGAAGAAGGCGGCGGAGTATTTGAACCGGCCGCCGGGAGGCGTCACCAGTTCAGCCTTGATGACCACATCGGAAAACAGCGCGGTGCCGCTTGCGGTCAGTGATTGCCCGAAGCCATCCCAATCATCGACGACGTCGACGCCTTGCGCCTGGCGGGGCACCAGCGCGCCGATCGGCTCGCCGTTTTCATCGTTGCCGCCGAGATTGATCCAGTCGGCAAATAGCGAGCCGGTGGTGTAGTATTTCGCACCGTTTAACAGCCAATGATCGCCGTTGCGGGTCAGCTTGGTCGAAAATGAACCGACTTTCGCCTCTCCGACTTCAGAGAAGCCGCTGCCGATCAGTTCCCGAGCGGCTATCCGCCGGAGCCATTCGGAACGCCAGGCGACGACAGACGAATTCAGAACATCTTCGGTGAAGCCGAAATGCGAGCGAAGGGCATTCGTCACATTCGAGTCGGCCGCCGACAGTTCGATCAGGAGATTGAAAAGCTCCGGCAGCGTCGCAGCAAAGCCGCCGTCGTCAGCGGAGAGCCGCAGCGTGGTGAAACCGCTCTCCTTCAGCCAACCGATCTGCTCATGCGGAAGCTCGCGAACGAGGTCGCGTTCTATGGCCGAGGATCGAATGCGAGCGAAAACGGGCCTGAACCGCTCTGCCAATTCATCATAGCGCAGCGTTGGGCCTGCACCCCACGCCAAATCAATCTGCGTCATCGGTATTCACCCACCTGTTGATATGGTCGTTGTATCGAAATGCCCGATCTCGATGATGTCGACATCGGTATGGGCGAGCTCATTCAACGAAAGCGCTGAAACCAGCCCTTTCAACGCGGTTGCGCATGAAATCGACAATGCCTTCGGATCGTGCGCGGATCGGCGGCAGGTTGGCGCCGTGGCGAAAAGACCAGCCGAGCGTGTGATCGAAATAACTCTGGCAGACGTCTCGATCCGGTGAATCGATGATGGAATTCAGCGTCACGCCGTCCTTGCGGAAGGTTTCTTCGAGATAGCCGAGTTGGGCTGCGAGGCCGACGGGTGTCGGGATGGGGCAGCGTGTGTACCAGATTTCGGAAATGGCATTGCTTGTCATGGTCGTGCCTTTCAGTTGCGCAGGCCCGCTTGCTTCATCAGCGGCAGGACATCGCTGCCAAAGAAGTCGAGGTCGTCACGGAAATCGAAGAAGCTGAGTTGAAGGCCGTCGACACCGGCCGCCTTCAACTTGAGGAATTGATCGACCACCTGCTCCGGCGAGCCGATGACGCGGATATTGCCGCCGACGGAGCGGTAGGGATCCTGTGCGTCACGGCCTTTCCAGGCGTGGGCGTCGGAATTCAGCGATTGGAAACCCTGTGGTGAACGTTGGTCGGCATGTGCAACGATCTTGTCGGCCAGCGCCCAGGCTTCCTTCTCGGTCGGCCTACAGATGACCATAGGGTTGAGGAGGGTGCGGATGCTGCGCCCAACGCTGATTGCCGTATCCTTGACCCGCTTGGTATGAGCGGGCAGGGATTGCAATGCGCTGTCGATATCGGCGCCCGTCGGGCTGGTGATGAAGACGATATCCGAATAGCGGCCTGCAAAGGCGATCCCGGCATCGGAGCCGGTCGCGTTCACCAGGATCGGCCGGCCGTAATTCGGCTTCGGCGTCACGAAGCCGCCGCCGAGCTTCCAGCTGCTTTCTCCCTCATAGGAGAAATTCTCGGTATCGCTCCAGAGCCGCTGCAGGACTTCGAGAAATTCAGCCGCGAGGTCATAGCGCTTGTCGTGCTCGATCCGCGGCCATCCGAACATCTCATGCTCGACGGCGCGATGACCGGTGACGACGTTGATACCCCAGCGCCCGCCGGTGATGTGGTCGAGCGTCGCACCGAACTTGGCGAGATGCAGAGGATGCCAGGGGCCGTAGAGCACATGCATGGTGGAGATCAGCATGATCTTCTTCGTGAGGCCTGCGAGCGCCGCGATCGAAACGAAGCTGTCGAGCGCTTGCCCATCGAACACACCGCCATACCCGCCCTTCGGCAGCCATTGCGATAGGGCAAAGACAAGATCAAAGCCCAGCTCTTCCGCCCGCAGCGTCAGCGCCTTGTTGTAGTCGAAGCGCCAATCGGTCGAGCGTTCCAGCGTCGATTGCGTCCAGCCACCTGCCTGGATCGGTAAGAAGAGCCCGAGCAATACGGGCTGCTTGAGTGCCTGCGACAGCGGGCTTTCGGGAAAATCGGTCGGCGCGGCAAATTTCGGTAGCCCGACGAAGGAGCCCGGTTGATGTTGGATGGACATGGCGTCTTCCTGTTTTCTCGCGTTTCAGTGTCGGTCAGGCCGTCGCGACATAGGCATAGGCCAGGCTGCCGGCGATGCCTTCGCCGTCGGCGGTGGAAGCGGGCAGCCGTGCTGCCATAGTCGCGCCAAGGGTTGCCGTAGCCAGGAGGACGCTGCGGCGGGTGGGGGGAGGGAGTGGGGTCATAAGCGTCAAGCCTTCACATTGCGGGCTTGTGACCCTCGGGCCAGCCCCTGCTGATTTCACTTTCTGCGGAAGTTTCTTGCGGTAGAGCTTTTTACCTCGACAGACATACGTGTTGATATTCTATGCTAGTAAATGCGTATATTTTGGATTTATGATGCGATGATGTCGCGGTTTCAGGATAGTCGAAAGAATTATTTGCTAAAGTAAATTTGACAAAATCCACAGATTTAGTCAACTATTATTGCAATGCCGCGAAGTGGTGGCGATAGCAGTTGCGAGGTGAAGCGCGGTGTCAGCCTATAGACGTATCGCACGAACAATCCGGCGGACGGTGATCCAGGCCGTGCCCACGATGCTCGGGATTGTCATTCTCAATTTCTTCCTGCTGAAGCTTGCGCCGGGCGACGCCGCCGATGTCATGGCAGCGGAAGCAGGCTCGGCGACGGTCGAATCCATGGCGGCTCTGCGGTCGCGCTTCGGCCTCGACAATCCTATCCTCGTGCAACTCGTGGACTACCTCAACAATCTCGCCCATTTCAGCCTCGGCTTCTCGCCGCGCTATGGCATGCCGGTCGCTGACCTGATCGGGCAGCGCATGCCCGGCACGTTGATGCTGATGCTGGCGGCGCTGGCGATTGCGATCACCGTCGGCTTGATCCTGGGATCGCTGATGGCGACCTTCGCGGGGCGGATTCCGGACCGGCTGATATCGATCGTGTCGCTGCTGTTCTATTCCATTCCCGGATTTTGGATCGGCCTGATGCTGATCCTGTTTTTCTCCGTCAAGCTCGGCTGGCTGCCAAGCGGCGGCGACAGCACCATCGGCTCGCGGCTGACTGGCCTGCCGGCGCTGCTTGATCGTGCCCGCTACATGATCCTGCCGGCGACATCACTCTCGCTATTTTACCTGGCGATCTACGCGCGGCTGACGCGTGCCTCCATGCTTGAAGTCAAGTCGCAGGATTTCGTCCGCACGGCTCGTGCCAAGGGCGTTTCGCCATTTTTCGTGACGACGCGGCATGTGCTGCGCAATGCGCTGATCCCGATCACGACCATGGCCGGCATGCATTTCGGCGGCATGCTTGGCGGCGCCGTGGTTGTGGAGACGGTCTATAGCTGGCCGGGCCTTGGGCGCCTTGCCTTCGAGGCCGTCATGGCGCGCGATTTCAGCGTGCTGCTCGGGATACTGCTTCTCTCCTCGTTCCTCGTGATCGTCGCAAATGCGGCCGTCGATCTTCTGCAAGCCTGGCTCGACCCCAGGATCGGAGCAAGCCGATGAATACGTACAAGCTCAGACCCTATACCGGAGAGCCGATCGAACTCGTCGCAGCGACGACTGAGCCTGAACCTGTCGCCGAGCCGCGTCCAGTGGCGCGCTGGGCTCATATCCATGCGCCCGATGCGCGTATAGCCTCGGTTGGCAAGCAGCGATGGCGTGGGGCACGGCGGGAGGTGAAGGTCTTCCTCGCCAATCCCAACGCACTATTCGGCCTTGCCTTCCTGGCGGCAGTGGCGCTTGCGGCTCTGCTGGCACCGGTTTTTTATCCCGGCGACCCGATGGAGATGGTCTCGCGTCCCTTCCTTTGGCCGGGCCAGAATGGCGCCTATCCACTCGGCACCGATTCCATGGGCCGCGATGTGCTTGCCGGCATCCTGCACGGCGCGCGCGTATCGCTGCTGGTTGGCATAGCGGCGACCTTGCTCGGACTTGGCGCCGGCATCACGATCGGCGCGCTTGCCGGCTATTTCGGCGGGCTGGTCGACGACCTGCTTGTCAAACTCATTGAGATCTTCCAGACCATACCAAGCTTTGTCCTGCTTGTGGTGCTGGTCGCGATCGCGCAGCCGACCACGACGACTGTTACGATCGCGATCGCTCTCGTCAGTTGGCCGACGGTCGCACGTCTGACGCGCGCCGAATTCCGTGCCATCCACGAGAAGGACTATGTGCTTGCCGCCCGCAGCCTCGGCTTCGGGCACACTCGCATTATCTTCCGCGAAATCCTGCCGAACGCGCTGCCGCCGCTGATCGTTACCTCCTCGGTGATGGTCGCAAGCGCAATCCTGATGGAATCGGCGCTATCCTTCATGGGGCTCGGCGATCCGAACCAGGTCTCCTGGGGCTCGATGATCGGTTCAGGCCGCGATGTCATCCGCACCGCTTGGTATCTGACCGCTCTGCCAGGCATTGCCATCGTCTTCACGGTTCTTGCGCTCAATCTGATCGGCGACGGCTTGAACGATGCGCTCAATCCCCGTTTTGCGGAGGAACGCTAAGATGCCGGCGCTTCTCGATGTTCGCGATTTCTCCGTCCGCTTTGCCGCCGCAGAGCCGGTAAAAGGCGTCAGCGTTTCCGTGACGCCGGGAGAGATGCTGGCGATCGTCGGCGAATCCGGTTCGGGCAAGTCTTTGACGGCGCTCGGGCTGATGGGCCTGCTGCCGCGCCAGGCGAAAGCCGGTGGCCAGATCCTTTTTGATGGTCAGGATCTCCTGACGCTGCCGGAAAAGGAACTGCGCCGTATTCGCGGCTGGGACATCGCCATGATCTTCCAGGAACCAATGACATCACTCAATCCGGTGCTGACGATCGGCGACCAGATTGTCGAAGTCTTGCGCATCCACGAGAATCTGAGCCGCAAGCAGGCGCGGGCGCGCGCCATCGAGCTGCTTGATCTCGTCAGCATTCCCGATGCCGCCCGTCGCGTTGACGATTATCCACATCAACTTTCCGGCGGCATGCGCCAGCGCGTGATGATCGCCATCGCCGTTGCCTGCGATCCGAAGCTTCTGATTGCCGACGAGGCGACGACCGCGCTCGACGTGACCATCCAGGCGCAGGTGCTGCAATTGCTCGACGATCTGCGCAGCAAATTGAACATGGCGGTCATCCTCATTACGCATGACCTCGGTATTGTCGCCCAGTGGGCCGACCGCGTCGTCGTCATGTATGCGGGCCGCAAGGTCGAGGAAGGCTTGCCGGATGTGGTCTTCGAGACGCCCTACCATCCCTATACGCAGGGCTTGCTTGCCGCCTCGCCGAGGCTGAATGCCAATTACCATTATCGCGACGGGCGGCTGTCCGAAATTCCGGGTTCGGTCGTCTCCGCGGCGGGCGAAACGGGCTGTTCGTTCCGGCCGCGCTGTCCGGTGGCGCGAGCTTCATGCTCCTCTTCCGTCCCGCCGCTGCTCCATCTTCCGGCCGGTCGGCAGGTTGCCTGTCCCTTTGGTTCCTCGTTGACGGAGGCCGCACATGCCGTTGCTATCGGTCGATAGGCTTTCGACCCATTATTCAGCCAACGCCGGCACGGTTCGGGCAGTCGACGACGTCTCGCTGGAGATCGGCGAGGGCGAAACGGTGGCGCTCGTCGGCGAATCCGGCTGCGGCAAGTCGACGCTCGGCAAGTCGCTGATGCGGCTCGTCAATCCGTCGGCCGGCCGCGTCACCTTCAAGGGACGTGATGTCTCGGCCATGTCCGCGAAAGAGTTGCGATCCATCCGCCGTAACATCCAGATGATCTTCCAGGATCCGTTCGCCTCGCTCAACCCGCGCCAGACGATCCGCGCGATCCTGACGGCGCCGCTTGCCGTCCACGGGATCGGCGATCGCAAGCGCCGCGATCAGATCGCTGCGTCCATGGTCGAGCATGTCGGCCTGCCACCGGATGCGCTGGATCGCTATCCGCATGAATTTTCCGGCGGCCAGCGCCAGCGTATCGGTATCGCCCGAGCCTTGATCCTGCAGCCGGAGCTGGTAATCTGCGACGAGCCGGTATCGGCGCTTGATCTTTCGATCCAGGCGCAGATCCTCAATCTCCTCGTCGAGATGAAGACGGAGCTGTCGCTTTCCTACCTCTTCATCTCGCACGACCTTTCCGTCGTCCGGTATTTCGCCGACAGGGTTCTCGTCATGTATCTCGGCCGCATCGTCGAGAGCGCATCGACCAGCGCGCTTTGGACCGGCGCCAAGCATCCCTACACGCAGGCGCTGCTTGCTGCCGTGCCCGATCCTTCCCGGCGCAGGCAGGCGGCTCCGATCACCGGCGACCTGCCGAGCCCGCACAATCCGCCGTCGGGCTGTCGCTTCCACACACGCTGTCCGCTGGCGACCGACCTCTGTCGGGCCGAGGACCCCGCCTTACGTCAATTCCACGGCGACCATGCCGTCGCCTGTCATCACGCTCAATAGAATGGAGAATGAAATGGTTGACTATCGCTATCTGGGGCGCAGCGCCCTCAAGGTATCGCCGCTGAGCCTCGGCACGATGATGTTTGGCGGCCCGACGCCGGATGATGTCGCCTTCCGGATCATCGACAAGGCGCGCGAGCAGGGGATCAACTTCATCGACACGGCCGACGTCTATCACGACGGCAAGTCCGAGGAAGTGGTTGGCCGCGGTATCAAGAACCACCGCGATCATTGGGTTCTCGCCACCAAGTTTGTCAATTCGCACAAGAAGGGTCCGAACCTCGGCGGCCATTCCCGCAAATGGGTGATCGAGACGGTCGAGAATTCGCTTCGCCGGCTCAAGACCGATTATATCGATATCCTCTATTTCCACCGAGCGGTCTTCGATGCGCCGCTCGAGGAGCCGGTGCGCGCCATTGCCGATCTCATCCGCGCCGGCAAGCTGCGCTATTTCGGTGTCTCGAACTTTCGTGGCTGGCGTATCGCCGAGGTCGCGCAACTGGCGGACCAACTTGGTATCGACCGCCCGGTCGCCAGCCAGCCGCTTTACAATATCGTCAACCGCACAGCCGAAGCCGAGCAACTGCCGGCCGCCCATCACTACGGTCTCGGGGTCGTCTCCTATTCGCCGCTCGCGCGTGGCGTGTTGACCGGCAAATACGAGCCGGGTCAGGCGCCTGGGAGCGACACGCGCGCCGGCCGTGGTGACAAGCGCATCCTGGAAACCGAATGGCGTCCGGAATCGATCGCCATCGCCAAGGAGATCGCGGCGCACGCGACCCGCAAAGGCATCGCCCCGACTGAATTCGCGCTCGCCTGGGTGCTGAACAACAAGCTCATCTCCGCTGCCATCACCGGTCCGCGCACGGAAGAGCATTGGGATAGCTATATTCGTGCCCTCGACGTGAAGCTTGATGCCGAGGATGAGGCGCTGGTTGATCGTCTGGTGACCACGGGCCATCCGTCGACGCCCGGCTTCAACGATCCGAGCCACCCCCTCGAAGGCCGGGTGCCGCGCAGCAATCTATCGGCGTCCGAGAATGTCGTGCCGCTCGCACGCGCCGTCGCCTGACGATCTCCCTCAGGGCTCGCCGGTCGCGAGCCCTGATATTCATCATTCCGGTGCCGAGAAAGTTCCTCCATGCCGACCATCGCCCCAGCCATCCAGCCCGTTCAGGCTGCGTCTCGTTCCAGCGATCTGACGGCGTTGCTTGCCAAGGTGCCCGAGCTTGCCACGGAAATTGCCAAGGAGGCAGCACGACGGGACTTGGAGCGTGAGCTGCCATTCGAGGCGTTCCGGCTCTTCAGGGAGGCCGGGCTCGGCACATTGCGCATTCCCGTTGATCTCGGTGGTCCGGGCGGCTCGGTCGTCGATTATATCGAAATGATCATGACGATCGGTGCTGCGGACTCCAATGTCGCCCATGCGCTCAGAAGCCATTTCAATTTCACGGAAGGGCTGCTGCTCAATCCCAATACGGCCCTCGACCGGACCCAGCTTAGCCGCGTCCTCTCCGGCAAGCTTTTTGGCGGGGCTCATACGGAGCAGGGCACCAAACGCCCCGGTGACGTGACGACCCGGCTGACGAAGTCCGGCGACAACTATCGGTTGAATGGCCGCAAATGGTATGCGACGGGAACGGCCTTTTCCGACTTTGCCTCCTTCAGCGCCAGGAACGACGACGACCAGCTTGTTGGCGTTCTCCTGCCCGTTGATCGCAAGGGCATCACGATTCTCGACGACTGGGATGGCATGGGCCAGCGGCTGACGGCAAGCGGCGGCGTGCTGCTGGAGGACGTTGAGGTCCTGCCGCATGAGATTTCCACCCGAGGGCTGAACACGCTCGTCGGCCGCCATGTCTCGACGCTGCGGCAATTGCATCTTGCCGCCTCGATGGCGGGCGCCGTGCGCGGCGTTCTTGCCGAGGGCATGGACTATGTGCGCAGGCAGGCGCGATCGACCGCCCATAGCGCCGCCGAAACTGCAAATGCCGATCCCTTCGTGCAGAAGATCCTGGGCGAGATCGCAGCCGGCTCCTTTGCCGTCGACACCCTGATCCGCGAGAGTGCGCGGGCACTCGACCGGACCGTGGCCGCATTCGCCGCTGGCGACCCGCAAAAACTGGAAGCGGCCCTGGTCGAGAGCGCGTTGACGACGGCGCGAACGCAGATTGTCACCTCACAGCTCGCGCTTGCCGCGGCAACCAATGTCTTCGAGCTGGGTGGCGGGTCGGCAACCTCCCGTCATCTCAATCTCGATCGCCACTGGCGTAACATCCGCACGCTCCTCAATCACAACCCGCTGCTGCACAAGGCAAGGGTGGTCGGCGACTATTACATCAACGGAACGACCACACATCTCGAGGAAGGCAAGGTCTTCTAGGGGCGGGGCGCATTGTTTAGAGCCAAAAGATACGCGTAGCAGCGATACAGATGGCGGAGAAGAATGTGTGTCCGCATCTTCAGGTACGTGGCGCCGATCATAATGCGGTCCGGTTTTATACCCGAGCCTGCCAAGGCCGCGAAGATGCGATCGAAGACGCCGAGACGGTTCCAGCGGATGAAGCGATTATAGAGCGTCTTGTACGGCCTGTGATCCTTTGGAACATCCTTGAAGCCGGACGCTATGCATCTTCCGGACCGGATTCGTCTTCGGTGGCACGAAGATGCAAATCATTGACATGATCCTCGCCCATGTCCGGCTGGTCGTCTTCAATAAGGGTTTTCGGCTTGATATTCTTGATCATAAGACCGCCGGCTCCAAAGAAAGCGCAGGTAATTATAGCAATAAAAATGTACCCGACAGCTCTATCCATTGGCTAATCCGCAGTCTCCATGATCTGTTAAGCGTACCCCTTAGATATAAGGAAAATAAATTAGTTTAATACTTACTACATGCGTTAGAAACAAACCAATAAAATCGATCTTGCAGCGCACGCGTGCTTTTAGTTCTTCCTTCAAGGAAATTCCCTATTAAAATCCTGTAGAATCCGCTTTGGTATTGGAAATACGCCGAAACGGGATAATGCCGTCGTTCCTTGGCCAAATAATAGCACTTTCGTGGTGGATTATTTCCCCAAGACCAACAGCGCTAACCGCCTGAACGCATCAGCAAATGTGTCGCCCAGCTCCATACCGCCAAATTCAATGACGCTGAGAGCATCCAAGCTATGAGCTTCCAGCTCTTCACGTCATCCGTGACGGGCCGCATCTTCGACACGTCCTCTTGAACCGCGGCGCTATTGCCCTCGACCCTGCTGACACGCTCAACAAGCATGATCCATATGTGTTGGTGCATTGAGGCCCGGCTACTGTCCGATTTGATCTCTGATCGTCGGAGTGCATCCCCCAGATTGCGGACTTCGGCTAAACCTTCCCCGTCTTCTGGTGAAGGCGTGGATCGTTCTCGGCTGGCGACATTATCGCTCTTTCGATGGGGAATAGACACTAGAGCGCTTCAGTGCTTCACGGAATCCCTGAAGCGCTCTAGCTTATTGTTTCTACGCAATTCCGGACGGAAAACCGCTACGCACTTTTCCTGGAATTGTTCTAGCCGGCGCTGACGACCCCTTGCTCGCGGCTGCTGCGGAAGCCAGTTCGATCCATTGCGATGGTTCACAAAACACTGCGAGCGGTCGACTTGCCGAAGATATCTTCGTGAGGCACTCTGCAAGCTCGGCTGTCGCGGGACCGCGTGCTTTTGTTACGTCGCAAAATTCCGCCTTAAACGGGGAGTTTTGCGGTGGAGGGTGTGAAAGAAGATGATCAAATTTGTCCTGGTCTTTTGGAGCATAGTCTGGCGTTCTCTCGTCATTATCATGCTAAGCGCTGGCATCACCTGGGGGCTGTCCGAACTGCTGCATTCGCTATTCGTCCAGTCTGAGTTTTCCATCAAGTTTCGGCTTTCGCTGACGTTTCTCCCCGCCGCCTTCATGTTCGCAATATTGGCCATGCGAACCAATGGCTTTCGTAATCTCCTGTTCGAACAACGATCGGTGATATCGAGCGCAAAATGGCGACAGACGTATGTTGGATTAGCGGCATGCGCGTTTAGCATTGTCGCAATCAGCTGCATTGCCGCTTTGACCACGAGTACCGACACATGGTTTGCCCTCCGGGCCTTGCTTCCCCTACCGCTGTTCGTGCTTTTTGGAGTTGGCCTCGCGATATGGCAGACGCTTGATGATCCTGCGGATCGTCTTCCCAAGTCAGGCCCTTAGGCGTTCTTGAGGAGGTAGGCGTTGGAGAGGCTGCCGGAGAGACCGTCGGCGACGACAGTGTGGTCGTGGACTTTCTTGTTGAAGATCGTCAGCTGCCGGAACGACACCAGGGTGATGTCGGGCAAGTCGGTGGCGATGATGACCTGCATCCGGTTGAAGAGTTCGACGCGCTTGGCATGGTCGTTTTCGACCGCAGCCTGTTCGAAGATGCTGTCGATCTCGGGGTTGTTGTAGCCGGAGCCGTTCGAGAAGGGCACACCCTTCTTGAAGTTCTTCGACCAGTAGAGACGCTGGACGCCGATGGTCGGATCGAAGGTATTGCCCATGCCGCCTGTCACGAAGGCAAAATCGCGGTCGGTATAGACGCGCTTCAGCCAGGTAGGCACATCTTGACCGCGAAGATCGACCTTGATGCCGATTTTTGAAAGTGCGTCGCGGAGGTAGTCACCGATCCGGGTATAGGTGTCGCCATAGGGCATGACGTCATGCGGCACCTCGAAGCGGACGCCGTCGCCGCCGCGCGGGAACCCGGCCTCATCCAGCAGCTTTTCCGCCTTGGTCTGATCGAAGGCATAGACCGGAGTATCGGGATTATAGAAAGTCTTCAGGTAAGGGCTGATCGGGCTCGGGGCCGGGATGGCGTAGCCGTAGAAGGCGATATCGGCGATCTTCTGCCGGTCGATCGCATGGGCGACGGCCTGGCGGACCTTGTCGTGCTGGAAATACTTGTTCGCGAGGTTGAACTCGATGCGATAGACGGTCGGCGAATAGTCGTTGCCGCGATCTTCGACTGAAAGCGTCGGCAGCGTCTTGATGCGATCGATCTCGCTCAGCGACACCGGCGTATCCGGGGCGATGTAAACCTCGCCGGTCTCCAATGCCGCGAGACGTGCGCTGGCATCGGGAATGAACTTGATGACGATCCGGTCGAGATAGGGCAGCCCCTTGTCCCAGTAATCGGGATTGCGGTCGAGGATGACATGGCTTCCAACCACCCATTCGCGAAAGATGAAGGGGCCGGTGCCAACTGGCGCGCGACCATTGGCATTGCCCGGAAGATCCGTGCTGCCCTCGTAGACATGTTTCGGCACGATGGGCGACTCGCTCGCCTGCAGCGCGCCGAGCAGATAGGGGGCGGGCTTGGAGAGCCTGATGATTGCGGTATGATCATCCGGCGTCGCCACCTCGGTCACGCTGGAGAAGGTGGCGCGGCCGCGCGGATGAACCTCTTTCAGAGCCAGGATCGAGAAGGCGACATCAGCCGAGGTGAAATCCTTGCCGTCATGCCATTTGACGCCCTGGCGCAGTTTGAACGTATATTGCAGGCCGTCGTCGCTGACCTGCCATTCCGTTGCGAGTTGCGGAATGGGCTTGAAGTCCTCCAGCCCATAGGCCAGCAGCCCCTCGGTCACCTTGCCGCTGACGCGCGTCGTCGGGCCGGCCGTGTGGGCGAGCGTGACGAGGGTTGGCGGTTCCGGCTGAACGAGCAGGGTCAGCGTTCCCCCGGCTGCCGGCTCGGCGGCTCGTGCAAAGCGGCCCAGCGGCGCTACAGTGCCGATGGTGGCAAAGGCGAGGACTTGATTGAACTGCCGTCTTCTGATGTTCATGAATTTCCCCAGGCTTGATCTCTCGGCAGTGACCTGCCGGTGCTATCTTCAGATCGGAAGCCGGAAATTCGGAAGAATGTTTTTCTCACCGTCTTTGAAAGAAAAGCTTCGCGCTACGCGCTGAGGCAGAGATGGTAATCTAGTAAAAATATAGACTATTCCGAAGTTTTAGTTTTTGCTTCCGCAAAGCGGGGCTTCAGGGAAAGAAAATGTTTCCATCGCGGCGGGCAAACGCAAAGCACGTTCTCGTCTAAGCCGGCATGATTGTGTTGCAATCGCCCTATGATGACGATCGCGAACCCCCGGAAAAAATCCATTCAGCCGACCCTGGCGCGTCTGCCTCCGCTGACGTCGCTTCGTGCTTTCGTCGCCACAGCGCGGCACCTGAATTTCCTGCGCGCAGCCGAAGAGCTGCATGTGACGTCTGCCGCGGTCGGGCAACAGATTCGCCTGCTCGAGGACTATCTCGGCCAGCCGCTCTTCCACCGTACGCGGGGGCAATTGCAGCTGACATCAGCCGGACAGGCGTTGGTGCCCGGTCTGACGGACGCCTTCGATGCGGTGCTCGGCGCAATGACGCAATTTGCCGCCAGTGATCACGAACAGCCGATCCGGGTTTCCGTGGCGCCGTCTTTTGCCAGCAAGTGGCTGATCCCACGGCTGGACGGTCTGCGCCGCGCCGCACCGGGACTGCAGGTTCTGGTCGATGCCTCCGCGCAACTGACTGATCTCGACAGCGGCGATGCCGATTGTGTTATCCGATATGGCAGCGGCGCCTATCCCGGTCTCGTGGTGGATCATCTGTTCTCCGAGGCGGTCATCCCGATTTGCAGCCCGGAATTCGCCGAGCGGCATTGGCTCCGCAACGGTCCGAAGGCAATCGAAGGGGTGCCGCTGCTGCATGAAGATGGCGCGGAGCACGATCATTCCTGCCCGGACTGGAATGCCTGGCTGAGGGCGGAAGGACTTTCCTATCGGCTGTCACAGGGCGGCTTCCGTCTCAGCCAATCGTCCTTGGTCATTGATGCGGCGCTGGCGGGGCAGGGGCTTGGTCTCGGCAAGGTCCGGTTGGCGGAAGCCGAGCTTAGGGCGGGGCGGCTCGTTAGCCCCTTCGGCAGTCCCCAGCCCGTCAGCTTTTCCTATTTCTTCGCGACAACGGCCACCAAGGCGCGCCTAACGCGCGTCGATCTCTTCCGCAACTGGCTGCAGGCGGAGGCGAAGACGCTGCAGGCGGTCGATGAGGTCCTGACATGGAATACACGCCCGGACCTCAGCATTATCGCCGCTGAATAGGGACAATCTCTACTTCAGCTTGAAACCGAGTTTGCGCACGGCAGCGCCGAGGAGATGACGCCCTTTCAGGGCCTCGACAGTGCCGATCCTGTTCTTCACCAGCTCCGTCCAGTCCGCGAGCGGCAAGGACTGTTCCGCCTGAAAGCTGCCGAGCGCGGCGTTATAATCCCTGAGATCCTCTGGACGAGGTGTCGTATCGTAATGTTCACGATGCAGGACAGTCGTCTGCGGCAATCTCGGCTTGACCCCGGCAGGAACGGCCGGATCGGGGTAGCCGACAGTCAGGCCGAAGACCGGGAACACGCCTTCCGGCAATTCCAGCTCGCGGGCGACCAGTTCCGGATCGTTGCGGATCGCGCCGATATAGCAGGTGCCGAGTCCCAGTGACTCCAGTGCCGAGACCGCATTCTGCGCGGCGAGTGCGGCGTCGATGACCCCGAGCAGGAAACTTTCGACATAGTCGAGACCCTCCGCCGATGAGCCGCCCTCGGCAGCTATGTTGCGCGGCCGGTTAAGATCCGCTAGCCAGATCAACAGGAGCGGTGCCTGCGTGATCTGCCGCTGCGTGCCGGCAACCGTGTTCAGCCTGCTCTTGCGCGCTTCGTCCTTAACGGCGACCACGCTCCAGGCTTGCAGATTGGAAGAGCTAGGTGCCGACTGGGCGGCGGCGATCGCCAGATGAAGCACGCTGTCCGGAACCGCCTTGGGCAGATAATTGCGCACGCTGCGATGTGACAACAGCGTGTCGAGCGTCTCGTTCCAATCGCCCGAAAGGCGCTGGTCGTTGCGATAGCGCTCGGTGGCAAGGACGGTCAGGCGATCATCCTCTTCGGTCCTGACGGGAGCTAAGGATGTCATAGGGTCTTCTCCTTCATTCGGCGGCAGCTATGGCATAGGGATTGGCGGGACGTGCGAGGCCAAGATGATCGCGGAGCGTCCGGCCGGCATAGTCCTGCCGGAAAAGTCCTCGGCGGCGCAGGATCGGCACGACTTCGTCGACGAAGACCTCCAGTCCATGCGGCAGAACATCCGGCATCAGATTGAAGCCGTCTGCGGCGCCTGAGCGGAACCATGTCTCGATGTCGTCGGCGACCGCCTGCGGCGTGCCGATGATGGTGCGATGTCCTGTCCCGCCGTTGAGCGCCCGGATGAGGCCACGCACGGTCAGCTGGTCGCGCCGGGCAAGCGCGAGGGTTGCCTGAAAGAAGGTGTGCCCGCCATCAGGTGGCAGTGGAATATCGTCCGGCAAGGGCTCGTCGAGCGTCAGCCGTTTCGGGTCGATCTGCAGTACGCCGGACAGCCGCGCAAGACTATATTCCAGCGGAATGAGTTCGCGCAGCTCTTCCTGTCGCCGTTTGGCTTCCGCCTCCGTGCTGCCGATGATGGTGGCGAGACCGGCGAGCACCAGCAGGCTGTCTGGCGCACGGCCGAAGCGTGCTGCTCGGGCCCTGAGATCACCGGCATAGTCCAGCGCTTCCTCGAAAGACTGGGACGCCGAGAACACAGCTTCGGCATGCTCGGCCGCGAGTTGCCGCCCGTCGTCGGAGCCACCGGCCTGAACGAGAACGGGGTGACCCTGTGGTGGGCGCGGGATGTTGTGCGGGCCATGCACGGAAAAATGCTTGCCGCGATGAGCGATCGCATGCACCCGCGTGGGATCGACGAAGCGCCCGGTGGCGACATCGCCGAGAAATGCCTCTTCCTCCCAACTGTCCCACAATGCTTTCACGACCGTCGTGAATTCGGATGCCCGCTCGTACCGGCTGCCATGTGCCACCGGCTTCTCGAGGCCGAAGTTCCGGCTTTGCGAGAGATCGGCGCTGGTGACGATGTTCCAGCCCACGCGACCGCCGCTCGCATGATCCAGCGTCGCGAAGCGGCGGGCGATGTTGTAGGGCTCGTTATAGGTGGTCGACGCCGTGGCGATGAGGCCGATGCGGTCGGTATGGGCCGCGACGGTCGCCAGCACGATCGTCGGTTCCAGCGATGTCAACGGACGGAAATCGACGCGATCGGAAATGGCCGCCTGGTCGGCAAGGAAGATCGCATCGAAGGTGCCGCGCTCGGCGACGCGGGCAACGTTGACATAATGGTTGATATCGAAGGAGGCGCGGGGATCGCTTCCCTCCATTCGCCAGGCCGCCGGCGAAAAGCCGGAATGCAGGATGTTGATGTTCAGGTGCAACTGCCGTTTCGCGTTCATTGGAAGATCCCCGGCTCAGGAAACTCGCCGGTCAGAAACCAGTTTCCGACGTTACGCGTCTTGTATTCAGCGGGGTTGTGAAGTGTGTGGATGCGGACGTTGCGCCAGAAGCGGTCGAAGCCATAGGGCCTGACGGCCGAGCGTGCGCCCATCACCTCGAAGATCTCGCTGGTCACCTCCAGAGCGACACGGCCTGCCAGGACATTGGCTGAAGCAACGGCGATCGTCGTCTTGCCGCGATCCTCGGCCGTTAGATTCGTCCCCTTGGCATAGGCGTCGTCCAGTGCCGTCAGTGCCCGGTCGGCAAGCGCCGTTGCCGCCTGTACCTTGATCCAGAGTTCGCCATATTGCCGCTTGATCCAGGGGTCGTCCTGATGGCGTTCGACGCCGGAATGGATCCAGGGCCGCGATTTGGTGATGGTATAGTCGCGCGCCGCAATCAAGGCACCCTGGGCGCTGCCGATGAAGACGTTGAGCAATACGCTCTGCTGTTGCATCGGCGTCAACAAGGCGATTGCGTCACGCGGCCGCTCCGGCAAAATCTCGTCGGCCCTGATCTTCACGTCCTTGTAGAAGACCTTGCCGCTGCCCGTCTGCCGTTGGCCGATGCCGTCCCAATCGTCGGCAATGGTGATCCCTTCGCGGCTTGGCGGGATATAGGCGGTGCTGCGCTGGTTCGTCTCCTCATCCTCCCAGGCGACCGTCAGGTAATCGGCGACATGTGATCCGGAAGCAAAGGGTCGGAAGCCGTTGAGGACGACCCCGCCATCCGATTCCCGCCGGCCGAAAAGGCTCTTGGAGAAGCTGTTGGTCGTATTGCCCCAGAACCATCGTCCCGCCGCAGAGCGGCGCAGAATGCCCGCTGAATAGCTATCAGAACTGGCGGTAACGGTGTTCTGCAATGGGCTGAAATGATAGCCGTAGAGGTGTCCGATCGACCCATCCACCTTGGCGAATTCGCGGACGATCCGCATGGCCGTTGAATAGCGCTCGCCGATCCCACCGAATTCCCTGGGGATCAACAGATTGACGAGCCCGCTTTCCTTCAGGAGCCTGACCTGCTCTTCCGGCCTGCCACCCTGTTGGTCCCGCTCGATCGCATCGCGGGCGAAGATGTCGCGTAGTTCCACCGCCTTGGCGAGGTACGGGTTCGTCGTATCCGGTGCGAAGAGAGTTGGCGAAAGGAGGGGCAGTTCGAAGCCGGCGGGTTTCACGGTCATGCTTCATTCCCCTTCACTTATGGAGACGCGGAAAACCGTGCCGCTCGGACAACAACTCTAGAATGCGATCCGTCGCGCTGACGAAGCGGGTTCCATTCCGATCTCCGGCGTCGGCAGGTGCTTCGCCCGCAAGAATGAGAACCGGCAGGGACTGGTTTTCCTCGCCGATGGCATCGATCACCTTTTGGCGTGGCCGGGCGAAGGGAACGCGCTCAACATCGATTCTGGCTGCGAGATCGGGAAAGCTGGCGAGCAGACCCTCGATCGCGTTGCAATGGGGGCAGGCGAAGGTGGTGCCGGGGTGTTTGGGATCGGAAAACCCCGGTGAAATCAGGAACAGCTTGTCACGCGCCATTGGTCTTCTCCTATTCTGCTGCGACCGCATTGCCAGCGGAAAAGCGATTGGGCGGGCGCTTCAGCCCGAGATTTTCGCGTAGCGTCGACCCCTCGTATTCCTGGCGGAACAGGCCACGGCGGCGCAGTTCCGGCACGACGAGATTGATGAAATCGGCCAGACCGCCCGGCATGATCGGCGCCATGATGTTGAAGCCGTCGGCGCCATAGTTTTCGAAGCGCTCTTCCAGCACGTCGGCGATCTGCGTCGGCGTGCCGACGACCTGCCAATGGCCGCGCGCCCCGGCGATGCGCAGATAGAGCTGGCGAATGGTCAGGTTTTCGCGTCGGGCAAGATCAAGCAGTAGTTCCTGCCGGCTCTTGCCGGCATTGGTGACCGGCGGGTCGAGCGGCACAGGGCCGTCGAGCGGATAAGATCTCAAATCGACACCACTCAACTGCGACAGGAGATTGAGGCCGACCTCCGGCTGGATCAATTCCTGCAGCGCCTCGAATTTCTCTTGCGCCTCCGCTTCGCTTCGTCCGATCACCGGGAAGATACCCGGCAGGATCTTGAGGTCGTCGTGCGAGCGGCCGAATTTGGCGAGCCGTCCTTTGACGTCCGCGTAAAAGGCGGTGGCTTCCTCAAGGGTGATCTGTGCGGCAAAGATCGCTTCCGCCGTTCGGGCGGCGAGCTCCTTGCCTGGTTCGGAGGCGCCGGCCTGCACCACGACCGGCCGACCTTGCGGCGAGCGCGGAATGTTCAGCGGCCCGCGAACCTTGAAATGCAGGCCCTTGTGTTCGAGCCGATGCAATTTCTCGGGGTCGAAATAGCGGCCGCTCTCACGATCGCGGACGAAGGCGTCGTCGTCCCAGCTATCCCAGAGGCCAAGCACGACGTCGGCGAATTCCTCCGCGCGGTCGTAGCGGTCACCATGCAGGATTTGCGTATCGTGGCCGAAATTATAGGCGGCGTCGGGATCGGACGACGTCACCAGATTCCAGCCCGCACGCCCGCCGCTCAACCGGTCGAGCGATCCGAACTGCCGCGCCAGATTATAGGGATCGGAGTAGCTGGTGGAGGCAGTTGCGATCAGCCCGATATTCTTGGTGACGCTGGAAAGCGCCGAAAGCAGCGTGATCGGCTCGAACGGATAGACGCCGCTATGCGCCTTGCGGCTCGCCGCATCAACATCCTTCAGCCGCGCGGCCACGCCGTCGGCAAAGAAGATCGCATCGAACTTCGCAGCCTCCGCCAGCTTGGCGAGCTCGATATAGTTCTCGAATTCGGTGCCGACCGATGCCTGCGGATGCCGCCAGGCGGCTACATGATGGCCGGTGAACAACAGGAAGGCGCCGAGCTTGATCTTGTCCTTGCGTCTTGCCATGGAGGGTCCTTTCAGCGGTACATTGCCGGTATGGGAAACTCGCCGGTCAGCAACCAGGTGCCGACGGTGCGTTTCTTGTATTCGGCGGGATTGTGCAGGGTGTGGGTGCGGACGTTGCGCCAGAAACGGTCGTAGCCATTGGCGTTGGTGGCCGAGCGCGCGCCCATGACCTCGAAGATTTCGCTGGAGACGGCGAGCCCGATTTCGCCCGCATAGACATTTGCCGTGGCGACGTCGATGGCCGCGATACCGCGATCCTCGTGCGATAGGCTTGGCCCCTGATTGAAGGCTTCATCCAGGCTCCGGGCCGCCTTGTCGGCAAGTTCGGTTGCCGCCAGCGTCTTGATGTAGAGATCGCCATACTGCCGCTTGATCCAGGGATCGTCGCTGTGCTTCTCGACGCCGGAATAGATCCAGGGGCGTGACGATGTCGTCGTATAGTTCTGCCCCTCGTCAAGCGCGCCCTGGGCGCTACCAACGAAGACGTTGAGCAGTACGCTCTGCTGCAACAGGGAGATCAGCGACGTATAGGGCGTCAGCGGTACATTCGGCGCACTAATCACCTCGTCGTCGAGGACTTCGACATTGTGGAAGCTGACCGTGCCGCTGCCAGTCTGGCGCTGGCCGATCCCGTCCCAATCGTCCTCGATGACGATGCCATCACGGCCGGTCGGAACGGCGGCGGTGATGCGCTCGCCCTCCGGGTTCTCCCATGAGATCTGAATATAGTCGGCGATATGGGAACCGGAAGAAAAGGGGCGCTTGCCGCTGACGATCCAGCCATTGTCGATGCGCCTTCCCGACGATGTCTTCGACATGGCATTGCCGGAATTGCCCCAGATCAGGTTCCCTGCGGCCGCGGCGCGCAGCCAATGATCCTTCTGCGCGCTCGAGCCGCGAAAAAGAACGAGATTGAGCGGAAGATGGTGATATCCGAAAAGATGGGCCAGCGAGCCGTCGGTGCGGGCGAATTCCCGCACGACCCGCAGGATGGAGAGCCAGGACGCTCCCTGTCCGCCATAGTGCCGCGGAATTTGCGCCGATGGCAGCCCGCTTTCCTTCAATAGGCGGATCTGTTCGACGGGCCTGCCGCCTTGCTTGTCGCGCTGAACGGCGTCGCGATCAAATATTCGCCGCAACTCGACGGCCCTGGCGACCAGGGGATCTGTTGTATCCGGTTCGAAGGACATGGTTGCCTCACGCATCTGGCCCTGGCGGTCCTGCTTTGCATCATGTGTGAGGGTTCGGCGA
This sequence comes from Rhizobium rhizogenes NBRC 13257, assembly GCF_000696095.1. Lineage (GTDB taxonomy): Bacteria > Pseudomonadota > Alphaproteobacteria > Rhizobiales > Rhizobiaceae > Rhizobium > Rhizobium rhizogenes. Next base: position 512,809 of record NZ_BAYX01000003.1, read on the forward strand.
CTGATGCCGCAAGTCCAGCAATATCTATTTGATCTCGTGAGAAGAAATTCTTTCCTGATCGCCATGTTGAGCTCAAGACGCGTGCACGCATCCGGCTCCTGATCAATCCTCATGGAACATTGTCCGTGCTGTGGGCGTCGCCAGCGATGACAAAATCCGAAGCGGCTCGCTTAAATAGAATATAATTTCTATAGATTATAATATTTACTGCTAGCCTCTCCTGACTCTACTGGGGAGAGAACGATGACTGGCAAGAAACGCCAGCTCAGGCGCAGAGCCTCCCTTTAGCCGACCGGCCATCGCCGCCGAATGGGGGACAGGGAAGAATGAGCGATCCTTTGCATCTGAAGATCAGCCATGTGACGCGGCGGTTCCAGGTCAATGGCGAAAGCCTGACGGCGCTCGACGATGTCAGTCTCGACATTGCCGAGGGCGAGTTCGTCACCATTGTTGGCGCCAGCGGCTGCGGAAAATCGACGTTGCTGCGTCTCGGTGCCGGGCTGGATACCGCCACCTCCGGCTCGATCACCCATGCGGGAAAGCCCGTCACCGAACCGAGCCTCGATCGTGGCATCGTCTTCCAGGAGCCCCGATTGTTCCCGTGGCTGACGGTTGCCCGCAATGTGGCGCTCGGTCTGGAAAATTCCGGACACAGCAAGGCGGACAAGAAGAGGCTCGTCGAAGAGCATCTGGAGCTGGTCGGGCTTTCCGGTTTCGCCAAGGCCTATCCGCACCAACTTTCGGGCGGCATGGCGCAGCGTGCCGGCATTGCCCGCGGTTTGGTCAATCGTCCTGATGTGCTGTTCCTCGACGAACCCTTCGGCGCGCTCGATGCCATCACCAAGGCGCGGCTCCAGGACGAGTTGCAGGAGATCTGGGCGAAGGAGCGCATCACCATGGTGCTGGTGACACATGATGTCGACGAGGCGGCCTATCTCGGTGATCGCGTCGTCGTCATGTCGCCGCGACCCGGCCGCATCCGCGAGATCGTTCCGGTGGATTTGCCGCGACTGCGCGCGAGGACCTCGCCAGCACTGACCGAGGTGCGCAACCGCGTTCTGGAAAGCCTCAATGCGACGACGCATTCCTCGCCAAGTCTCCGTGCGGTTTCGCCGGGGGGAGGGCAACGCCCGGCAGATGCCAGACCGGCCATCGCCGCCGTCAGATAAATCAGGAAACGGAGTAGCTTTATGAAACTGGTATCTATTTCCCGCCTTGCCGCTGGCGTGGCCCTTGCATTGGGCATGTTTGCCGCATCCGCCCAGGCGGAAGAGCCGCTGGTCATCCATATCGGCTACGCCGCAATCGGCGTCGACAACCGTCCCTATTCGGAAGGGACCTCGGCGGCGACGGCGCGTGCCGGCGAATATCTGGAAAAGGAATTCGCCAACGATCCCAACGTCAAGATCGAATGGACTTTCTTCAAGGGCGCCGGCCCGGCGGTGAACGAGGGGTTTGCTAACAACCAGCTCGACTTTGCCTATCAGGGCGATCTACCAGCGCTGATTGGACGGGCCACCGGTCTCAAGACCAAATATCTTCTCGCCAGCGGGGCGCGCAAGCCGCTCTATCTGGCCGTTGCCAAGGATTCCGGCATCAAGAAGATCGAAGATCTGAAGGGCCGCAAGATCGCCCTGCAGCGCGGCACCAACGGCCACCTGGCCGCGATTAAGATTCTGGAGGCGCATGGACTGAAGGAGCGTGACCTCCAGGTGATCAATCTCGATAGTGCCGGAACGGTGGCAGCGCTTGTCAGCAAGGATATCGATGCCGCCTTCGGCGACACCCAGCTCATCAATCTCGCCGCCAAGGGCAGCGCCGACCTCATCTATACGACGAAGGGCGACGATCCCCGCTTCGGCCGCAATGCCGGCATCGTCGCGCGCGAAGCGTTTATCGACGCTCACCCCGAAATCACACAGCGGGTCGTCGATGCTTTCGTCAAGGCGGCGCAATGGTCCTCGGAGGAGCCCAACCGAGCAGCCCTTTTTGAGCTCTGGCACAAATCCGGCACGGAAATCCCGATCCTTGAGGAGTATTTCCGCAACGATACGCTCGTCTACCGCAATTCGCCGCTGATCGATGACCTGCTGGTCTCGCAGTACAAGGAGCAGGCGGTGAAGAGCAAGGAATACGGCCTTATTCGTCGTGATGTCGATCTCAATGGCTGGTTCGAGCCCAAATACCTCAATAATGCGCTGGAAAAGCTCGGCCTGAAGACATTCTGGCAGCCCTATGGCGCTGACGGAAAGCCGGTCGCGTCCTGATCGCGGGCCTTGAAAACAGAGTAAAGGGAGCGGGCATGGCCGCGTTTTTCGAGACTGCCGCGCATGCCGGCATCCGGCTTCCCGCTCCATGGCGCAGGCGTCTTGCGATCGGGACTACGGCTCTAGTTGTTCCGCTTGCACTGTTGGTCCTCTGGTGGGTCGCCTCCGCCAGGGGCTGGCTGCCACAACAGATCCTGCCGCCGCCCGACTATGTCTATCAGGCGGCACGGGACCTGATCGTCAGCGGCGAGCTTCTCTACCATACGGGGGTCAGCCTGCGCCGCGTTATTATCGGCTTTGCCATCGGCGCCAGCGCCGGCCTGGTTCTCGGCATATCGATGGGCCTTTCGGAACGGGTCGAGGATTATGTCAAGCCGCTGTTCTTAGCCTTCGCGCAGATTCCGACACTCGGCTGGATCCCGCTCCTCATGCTGTTCGTCGGCATTGACGAGACCCTGAAGATCATCATCATCGCCAAGGGCGCGATCGTGCCGATGACGTTGAACACGCTGACGGGCATTCGCGGCGTTTCCCCTAGGTATCTTGAGGTCGGCCGTGCCTTGCGTTTCAGCCGTTGGCAGACCTTGCGGCTGATCGTGCTGCCGGGTGCCGTGCCTTCGATATTCACCGGCATCCGCTACGGCCTCACCCATTCCTGGACCTCGCTTGTCGGGGTGGAACTTCTGGCTTCTTCCGAAGGGCTTGGCTACCTGCTGGTCTGGGGACGGCAGATGTTCTGGCTGGATACCGTCATCGTTGCGATGATCGCCATCGGCCTCGTTGGTTTCATCATGGACAAGAGCCTGGATCGCACCGAGGTGCTGCTTCAGCGCTGGAAGCGGCAGGAGATCTGACCATGGCCACCGCAAGCAGGGCAGTCCGGTTTCGCCGTGGCATCACCTTGCCGATCCTGATGTTCGTTGCCTGGGAAGTGTCGAGTCGCACCGGTCTTGCCGACCCACGCTTTCTGCCATCACTGGAAGAGGTTGCCCGCACCGCCAAGCGCGAGTTGTTCGACAATGATCTGATCGGCGAACTCGGCTTCAGCCTGATGCGCAATATTGCCGGATTTCTAATCGGCTGCGTTATCGGGATCGTGTTCGGCACGTTCCTGGCGCTCTCGCGCATTGCCGACAGGCTGCTGACGCCAACCTTCAACGGCTTGAAACAGATCTCGCTTCTCGCCTGGATCCCGCTGATCTCCGTCTGGTTCGGCTTCGGCGAGCAGGCAAAGATCGTCTTCGTGGCGCTGGCATCTTTCATTCCCATCGCCCTCAATACCTATGACGGCATGCGGGATGCGCCCGAGGACCTGATCGAGGTCGGCCGCGCTTTGAAATTCAACGCACGGCAGCGGGTGCTGCGCATCTATCTTCCGTCCGCCATGCCATCGACCGCAACGGGCGTACATCTCGGGCTGATCTATGCTTGGCTTGCGACGGTCGGGGCTGAATATTTCCTTGCCGTCGGACGCGGCGTCGGCGGTCTGGTCATCGCCGGCCGAGAACGGTTCGACATGGCCCTCGTGATGGTCGGCGTTCTCGTTCTAGGCCTTGTCGGGTTCTCGTTAAATCGTCTGGCGCATGTCCTGGAATCCTATCTGCTTCGCTGGCGGCCGAAACAGACGCCTTGAAGGGCAGTGTCAGATAGGCCGAAAGACATTCTTCGCCACCCGCTTATATTGGAATTTCGTTCCTCGGCAATTTAGACCATTAAACATATAGATTAAATAGATAATTGAAAAGTTTGATGGCGGATTAGATGAGTTACGCGTTGAGTTTGCTCGACAAAAGTCCGATTGATGGACCGGAGGAAGCGAGTACGGCATTGGCCCGGACGCTTATCCTGGCGCAGCAGGCCGAGCGCTGGGGCTTCCATCGTTTCTGGGTCGCCGAACATCATAACAATGCGCGACTTGCGAGCTCTTCCCCGGAAGTGCTGATCGCATTCCTGCTCGCACATACATCCCGCATCAGGATAGGCTCCGGCGGCGTGATGCTACAGCACTACAGCGCTTATAAGGTTGCCGAAAACTTCAATCTCTTGGCAACGCTGGCTCCTGGCCGCGTCGACCTTGGCGTCGGAAAAGCACCCGGCGGCCTTCCTTTATCGACCCGGGCGCTGCAGGGCGCCTATGATCCGGCGCGCAAGCCGACATTCGCCGAGCAATTGGCCGAACTCGGTGCCTTCCTTGGCGATGAGGCGGCCGAGGACGATCCGAAGGCTGGCCTTCGAGCCTACCCGGTGCCGGTCACTCCGGTGAAGCGCTTTCTGCTCGGTGCCAGCATCGAGAGTGCGGAGCTGGCGGCTACTCACGGCTGGGAGTTCGTTTATGCGGGGCATCTCAACGGCGACGAAGCCTTGCTCGACAAGGTGCTCGCGACCTATCGCGACGCGAGCGGCGGAAAGATCCCGCTGCTTGCCATTGGCGTGATCGCCGCCGAAACCGATGCGGCGGCAGAGCGTCTTGCCGGCGACCTCAGACGCTTCAAGGTGGAGGTGACGAACGGTCAGAGCGTCACGGTCGGCAGCCTTGGCCAGGCGGAAGAATATATCCGGCAGGCCGGCGTGACCGACTACCGGATCGAGGAGAAGATGCCTGGTGTCATTCGCGGCACCGCCACGCATATCCATGGCGAACTCGATCGGCTTCACCGACGCTATGGGATCAGCGAATTTATTCTCGATTGTCCCGTCGCCGAGGCGCAAGCGCGCCTCATCTCGATCGACCTTCTGGCGGCGACCCATCTCGCTGTTGCCGCATGACGCATCTCCTCCAACAGCAAGCCGACTTTTGGGATGGCCGCATCCGCTTCATTCGCGGCCGCACCAGCGTCGGTGACAGCACAATCCACGCGGCACGGGAGGCCGTCCAACGATGAGTGACAGCATTCGCATCGCCACGGTCGACGACGCGCCGGTCTTGCATCGCCTGTTGCAGGCCGCCTATCAGCCATTGCGCGAGATGAACATCCAGTTCACCGCGACCACGGCCGACGTCGATCTGGTTCGAGAGAAGGTTCGCCGTCATACGACTTTCGTTGTCGAGCGCGACGCGGCGATCATCGCCACGGTCTCCGTCCGCTTTCCCTGGCCGATGGGCGAAACGCATCTGACGAGCTACCCGTTCATCCACTGGTTTGCCGTTTCGCCGGACTTCAAGCGGCAATCGATCGGCAGCGCTCTGCTCGATCATGTGGAGCTGACCTTCTTGCGCGACCAGATCAAGGCGCCGGCCGTCTATCTCGCGACCGCCACCCGGCATCCATGGCTCGCCGGCATCTATGAGCGCCGGGGCTACGAGGGCTTCTACAAGCACACCAAGAACGACGAAGAGATCGTCCTCCTGCGCAAGATCCTCAATCCGGACATCTACGAGACGCTGGAAGTCGCCGAATACAAGCGCTTCGAGCCGCAGCTGCTGGCGCAGGCGTAGTAGCGGCCGATCGACATTCAAGAGCATTGAGGGGCTGGGGCATGGCGGTAACGAGAAGAGGTTTTATAGGAACGGCGGGCGTCGTCGCCTTGACGGTGGCTATCGGTCACCGACCGGCGTGGGCTGGAAGCAATGCAGTGCCGGTCAAGGGCGGTTCGCTCGTTTATGGCGTCGAAACCGAGCCAAATACGCTGAACCCGCATCTCAACGGTCAGGCCAAGGCCAAGCTCGTGCTGCGCAACGCCTATGAATCCCTGCTGGCACGGACCGCCGACGGCGGATATGTTCCCTGGCTCGCGGCCGGCTACGAGATTTCCGACGACGGCAAGACCTATACGTTCAAGCTGCGCGAGGACGTCACCTTCAGCGACGGCGAGAAGCTCGATGCCGCGGCCGTGGTGCTGAATTTCACCAAGCTGAAGGAGCCGCTCTATTCGGGCAGCATCAGCGCCGGCTATCTCTCCTATGTCATGGAAGCCAAGGCGGCAGATCGGCACACTGTCGTCTTGAAGCTCGATCGGGTCTACGCGCCGTTTCTCGACGGCGTGGCCAGCATCGATATCCTGTCGCCGCGCGCCTTTGCCTCCACGCAGATCAAGTCTGGCGGTCCGGAGATCGCCGGCACCGGACCTTTCATCCTCGACCGTTATGTCAGGGGCCAGGAGATCCATTTCGTCCGAAATCCGGATTACAAATGGGCGCCGGCAAGTGCCGGGCATCAGGGGCCGGCCTATCTCGATGAGGTGACCTATCGTTTCCTGTCGGAATCCTCGGTCCGCACCGGCGCGCTCATCTCCGGACAGGTCGATGTCATCGAGGGGATTTCCGGCAACGATGCCGCTCTCTTCAAGGACAATTCCGATTTCACCTACCAGAGCGCGCTCAATCCCGGCACGCCCTATACACTCTATCTCAACACCACCTACGGCCCGACCAAGGACGTCAGGGTGCGCAAGGCGGTAATCGCTGCGACCGATGTCGGCCAGATTGTCGACTCCGTCTATCGCCGCGACCGCACACGCGCCTGGGGCGTCCTGACGCCGGCGGACAAGGATTTTTACGACGCGAGCATCGAGGGCAGCTATGGCTTCGATCCGAAGCTTGCCAATCAGTTGCTGGACGAGGCGGGCTGGACTGCGCGCGATGCCGACGGCTTTCGCACCAAGGACGGCGCGCGCCTGTCGATCGAGATCGTGCAGGCGCAGGTGACGCTGCGCGATCAGCGCGATGTGCTGTTGCAGGCATTGCAGGCCCAGGCCCGGCAAAGCGCGGGCATCGAACTCATCCTGAACAATGTCGATTCCGGCACCTATAGCGAGCGGCAGAAGAGCGGAAAATACGGCGCCATTCCCAATTCGACGACCAACCAGGGGAACGCGGTCACCATCTATTTCCACTACCTGCCGCCGGACCAGGGCGGCTCGATCAACTACAGCCGAACCGAGGCGCCTGAGGTTCTTGCCTGGCTGAACAAGGCAGCCTCCACGCTGGATGCCAAGGAACGCTTCGCCACCTACGCCGACCTCCAGCGCTTCGCCATCGTCGAGCAGGCCTTTGGCCTGCCGCTCTACGTCCCGGAAGACCAGATCGCCGCATCGACAAGGGTGCGCGGGGTCGGGTTCCGCCCGTTCAAGCAACTGCCCGAAAATGCCTACGACATCTGGCTGGGGGCCTAGTGGGAGACTAGCGCCGCCTGGCCTTCGTCACCGATCAGCTTCCTCCTTCATCACGGAGATAATGCCCAATATGTTTTCCCGACGATCTTTTCTGAACGCCACGGCGGCCACGCTTGCATCAGTTCTGCTGCCCATCACCGCGTATGCGCAGGACGGCAACCCTGTCAGCGGCGGCAAGCTCGTCTGGGGCGTGGAGACGGATCCGGCAACGCTCAATCCGCAGCTCAACGGGCAGGACAAGACCAAGCTCCTGCTGCGAAACGTCTACGAGTCCTTGCTTGCCCGCACGGCGGACGGCGGATACGTCTCCTGGCTTGCCACCGGTTACAAGATCTCCGATGACGGCAAAACCTATACGTTCACACTGCGCGACGGTGTCACCTTCAGCGATGGCGAGAAGCTCGACGCCGCCGCCGTCGTTACCAATTTCACCAGGCTTAAGGATGCTGCCTATTCCGGCAGCGTCAGCGCCGGACCGGTTTCCAGGGTGGTCGATGCCAAGGCCGTAAACGCTCACACTGTCGTGCTGACGCTGGGTGATGTCTATGCGCCGTTCCTTGATTTTGCCGCCAGCCTCGAAATCCTATCGCCCAAGGCCTTCACGTCTTCGCAATTGAAGTCCGGCGGGACGGAGATTGCCGGCACAGGTCCGTTCATCCTGGAGCACTATGTCAAGGGCCAGGACATCCACTTCGTCAAGAACAAGGCCTATAACTGGCCGCCGAAGATCGCGTTCCATCAGGGGCCGGCCTATCTCGATGAGGTCACCTATCGCTTCCTGCCGGAATCCTCCGTGCGGACAGGCGCGTTGACCTCCGGGCAGGTCGACGTCATCGAGGGTATCTCCGGCAATGATGCCGGGTTGTTCAAGGACAATCCGGACTTCAGTTATCAGACGGCCTTGAATACCGGCACGCCCTATTCACTGTTCCTGAACGTCACCTATGGCCCGACGCAGGATATCAAGGTGCGCAAGGCGCTTGCGGCGGCGATCGATGTCGATGCCGTGCTCAAATCCGTCTATCGCGGCGAGCGCACCCGGGCTTGGGGCATTACCTCGCCGATCGATACGCAGTTCTATGACAAGACCATCGAAGGTGCTTATGGCAGCGATCCGAAGCTTGCCAATAGCCTACTCGATGAAGCCGGATGGACGGCCCGCGACGCCGACGGCTTCCGCACCAAGGACGGCAAGCTCCTGACGATCGAAGTGGTCCAGGCGCAGGCGACAGTGCGTGATCAGCGCGATGTGCTGCTGCAGGCCCTTCAGGCCCAGGCACGGCAGAATGCCGGGATCGACCTGCTGATCAACTATGTCGATGCCGGCACTTACACCGACAGGCGCAAGACCGGCATCTTCGGTTCGATCGCCAATTCCAACACGCCGACGAACGCGATCGATATCGAATATCACTATCTGCCGCTCGATAAGGGCGGTTCGATCAACTACAGCCGCGCGTCGGCGCCGGAACTGCTCAGCTGGCTGAAAGCCGCCGCCTCGACGCTCGACGATAAGGAGCGCTTCACTCTCTACGCCAAGCTGCAGCGCTTCGCGATTGTCGATCAGGCCTATGCGCTTCCGCTTTACGAACCGGAAGATCAGGTCGCCGCCGCTTCCTATGTGAAGGGCATCAGCTTCCGCCCATTCAAGCAATTGCCCGAGAGTGCCTACGACGTCTGGCGCAGCGAGTGACGATCTGAACCCGCGCCGCCTTCCGCATCCTAGCGGAAGGCCAAGGAGCAAGTGATATGGACGTTGAGAATGTGACAGCACTTCGCCAGGCGCCGGTTTCCCCGGTATCTCGGCGGCTTTTCCCGGCGCGCGGCACGTTGCTGTCGCAGGTTCTCGGGCGCGTCGGCTCCGGCATCGTCGTGCTGTGGGCGGCCGTGACGCTCAGTTTCGTCAGCCTGCATATCGCGCCCGGCGATATCGTCGATCTCCTGATCGGCGAGCAGCTTCGCACACCGGCGGTGGAGGCGGCGATCCGTGCCGAATGGGGGCTCGATCAGCCGCTCTACTCGCAATATCTGTCCTATCTCTGGCGTATCCTGCATGGTGATTTCGGCCGCTCCTATATTCTCCAGACCAACGTCTCAGCCCTGGTCCTTTCGCAGCTGTTGCCGACATTGAAATTGACGGCTGCCGCTCTCGTTGTTGCCGTCGTCTTTGCGGTGGTGAGTGCGGTCGCCACCGCCGGTCGGCGCTGGTCCCGGCGTATCGCCGGCGGCTTGGAACTCGTGCTGATCTCGACGCCGTCCTTCTGGCTCGGCATTGTTCTGCTCTTCGTCTTTTCCTTTACGCTCAAGCTCTTTCCGGTCGCCGGCGACCGGACGTTCTCGGCACTCGTGCTCCCGGCTCTTGCTTTGGGCCTGTCGCTCGGTGCGGTGATCGGCCAGGTGTTGCGCGAAGGGCTGGAGCGGGCGCTCGAGGAGCCCTTTGCGCTCACGGTGCGCAGTTGGGGAGCGAGCAGCGTGACTCTGCGGCTGCGTCATGGGTTACGCCATGCCGCCCTGCCGGCGGTGACGCTGACGGGCTGGCTCGTCGGCGGCCTCCTGTCCGGCGCCGTCATCACCGAGCAGGTTTTTGGACGCCCCGGTCTCGGCAAAGTCACTGTCGACGCCGTGCTCGGCAAGGACCTGCCGGTGGTGCTGGCGGTCGCGATCCTGTCCGCCTTTATCTACGTCGTTCTCAGCACGCTGGTCGATGTGCTCTATCTGTTTCTCGATCCGCGTCTGCGGTCGCGTGCGTGAGGTATCCGACATGAGCCTCTCGACAACAGTTTCACCCGCCGCCGGTCTCAATTTCCGGCGCATCCTTGTGGCTGCCGTCGCCCGGCCTGGCCTGCTGGCCGCCTCGACCTTCCTCCTTCTGGTGGCTCTCGGAGCGGCTTGGCCGCATCTCTTGAGTTCCTATAATCCGATTGCCGCTGATCCACTCCAGGCGCAATTGCCGCCGGATGCCGCGCATTGGTTCGGCACGGATCAGCTTGGCCGGGACGTCTTTTCCCGCGTCGTCCATGGCGCGCGCTATTCCATCCTGATCGGTATCAGCGCCGTGGTGATCGCGGCGACCGTGGGATCGATCCTGGGGCTGGCCGCCGGGCTGGCGCGAGGGTTGATCGATGAGGCGATCACCCGCTTCCTGGATGTCGTCTCCGCCTTTCCCGATCTCTTGCTGGCGCTGGTGCTGATTTCCTTTACCGGCCCCGGTACCTACAACCTCATCTTCGCCCTCGGCGTCGCCTCTATCCCACGCTTTGCCAGGGTGGTGCGCGCCCAAACCTTCGTCATTGCCGAATCCGGTTATGTCGAACAGGCGCGGACATTCGGCCTCGCTCCGGCTGTGCTGATCCTGCGGCATGTCCTGCCGCATGCGATCGCCCAGGTCCCTATCCTCGCCACCATCGGCCTTGGCACGGCGATCATCAGCGCCGCCGGCCTGAGCTTCCTCGGCATGGGCCCACAACCGCCGACGCCTGAATGGGGCGCCATGTTGGCGGAGGGGCGCAACTATCTGCGCGTCGCCTGGTGGATCGGCGTCTGGCCGGGTGTCGTCATCACGCTCACGGTGATCTCCGTCAGTGTTCTCGGACGGCAATGGCAGGCGGCCTTCGAAGGCAGGAGGCGCGCATGACCCCGCTCGTTCACGTCCGCAACCTTACTATCGCTTTCCCGGGGGCAGGGGAGGCGAATGTCGTGGTCCGAGCTCTCGACCTGACCATCCAGCGCGGGGAATCCGTGGCTCTGGTGGGTGAATCCGGTTCCGGCAAATCCGTGACCGCACGCTCGCTGGTCGGATTGAGCGGCCCCGGCGCGACGGTGAGCGCCGATATCTTCGACGTAGATGGCGAGAGTGTGCTTGAGTTTCGCGAACGGGACTGGCGGCGCCTTAGAGGGCACAAGGTCGGCTTCGTGCTGCAGGATGCGCTGGTGTCGCTGGATCCGCTACGCCGCATCTCGCAGCAATTGTCGGACGCGATTGGAAACCGTAGCCTGCTGCGGCGTCGCGAACTGCGGGACGACAGCGCGGCTTTGCTGCGCTCCGTCGGCATTGCGGACTCGGAGCGGCGCCTGCGGCAATATCCGCATCAGCTTTCCGGCGGATTGCGCCAGCGTGCCCTGATCGCGACTGCGATTGCCCGGCAGCCGGCCCTTGTGATCGCCGACGAGCCGACCACGGCGCTCGACGCGACTGTGCAGAAACAGATCCTCGACCTTCTGGCGGAGCGTCGGCGTGCCGGAAACACATTGCTGCTGATCAGCCATGACCTGGCAGTGGTCTCGCGGCTGGCGGACCGGGTATTGGTCATGCGCAATGGCGAGGTCGTGGAGGAAGGGCGCACGCAGGAAATCCTCTCCGCACCGCGTCATCCCTATACGCGCCAGTTGCTTGATGCGATCCCGTCCGCGCACTCTCGTGGCTACCGGCTGGCGCCCGCCAGCGACGACGCCGGCAAGCCGCAAGCAGAGGGCCTGACAAAGGTACCGGCGCAGGCAAAGGGTGCCGAGCGGCTGAGAATTCCTCTTCCCGCAAAGCAGATCGATGCGCGGCGAAGCATGCTTGTCGCCGAACACTTGTCGAAACGCTATGGCAGCGGTGCTTCGGCATCCCACGTTGTCAACGATGTTTCCTTCCGGTTGGCCGCAGGCGAAGCCCTCGGCATCGTCGGCGAATCCGGGTCGGGAAAGACGACCGTCGCGCGGATCATCCTCGGCCTCGTTGCCGCCGATGCCGGAAGGGTACTGATCGACGGGCGACCCTGGAGCGGGTTGACCGAAGCACAGCGTCGGGCTCAGCGCGCCGGTATCCAGCTGATCGCGCAGGATGCGCTGAGCTCTTTCGATCCGCGATATACGGTGGAAAAGATCGTCGGCGAAAGCCTGGATTCGGTCGGCATTTTCGGTGCCGAGCGCAGGAAGAGGGTCATCGAAATTCTTGACGCGGTGCGCCTGGGAACCAACTTTCTCGGCCGCTACCCGCGCGAGCTTTCCGGCGGGCAACGGCAGAGGGTTGCGATTGCCCGCGCCTTTGCCCCACGCCCGAAATTGCTCGTCGCGGATGAGCCGGTCAGCGCGCTTGATGTTTCCATCCAGGCGCAGATCCTCGATCTGCTCGCCGAGCTTCAAGCCGTCTCCGGCACGTCGCTCTTGTTCATCTCGCACGATCTCGGCGTCGTTCATCATCTGACCGACCGTGTCGTCGTGATGAAAGAAGGGCGGATTGTTGAGACAGGAGATGTCGGCACGGTCTTCTCTGCGCCGCGGCACAGCTACACCCAGGCCCTCTTGGAGGCCATTCCCACCTTGGCGTGAACTGCCTGGCCACAATTGGCCGTGAGCAGCTTGCGACATTGACGATCATCAAGGAACGTGACGATGAGTGACAAGACGAAAAAGCGGCAGATCAGGCTCGGCGCCATCATCCAGGGCGCGTCCGGTAACATGTCCGCCTGGCGCCACAAGGATGCGGTTGCCGATGCCAGCATCAATTTCGACTATTGCAAGGCGCTCGCCAAAAAGGCGGAAGAGGGCAAGATCGATTTCCTGTTCATCGCCGACGGGCTCTACATCAATCACAAATCTATTCCGCATTTTCTCAACCGCTTTGAGCCGATCACCCTGTTGTCGGGTCTCGCCTCGACCACCTCGCACATCGGCCTCGTCGGCACGCTTTCGACCTCCTACAGCGATCCCTTCACCGTCGCGCGTCAGTTCTCCAGCCTGGACCATCTGAGCGACGGTCGCGCCGGATGGAATGTGGTCACGTCGCCACTCGAAGGTTCGGCCAAGAATTTCTCCCGGGCAGAGCATCCCGAGCACGGCAAGCGCTATCACATCGCCACGGAATTCCTGCAGGTGACCAAGGGTCTTTGGGATTCCTGGGAGGACGATGCCTTCATTCGCGACAAGGAAACCGGTGTTTTCTTCGACCCGGACAAGCTGCATACCCTTCATCATAAGGGCGAGTATTTCTCCGTCGAAGGCCCTTTGAATGTAGGCCGATCGCGACAGGGCCGGCCGATCTTGTTCCAGGCGGGTGCTTCGGAGGACGGCAAGAAGCTGGCCGCCGGTGAGGCCGACGCGATCTATACGCGGCAGGAGACAATCGAACTGGCCCGCGAATTCTACCTGGACGTCAAGCGGCAACTGGTAGAGAATGGCCGTAGCGAGGACGATCTGCTGCTTTTCCAGGGCATTAGCATCATCGTCGGCGACAGTGCCGAGGATGCCGAGCGCAAATACTGGGAAACGGCCGAACTGGTGACGATCGAAAATGCGCTCGATTATCTCGGTCGCTATTTCGAGCATCACGATTTCAAGCAATATCCGCTGGATGCGCCGTTCCCGGATATCGGCGATCTCGGCCAGAACAGTTTCCGCAGCACGACCGACACCATCAAGAGTAACGCCCGCGAACGCGGCCTCACCTTGCGCCAGGTCGCCCTGCAGGCAGCAACGCCGCTTCCGAGCTTTATTGGTACTGCCGAGACGGTCGCCAAAGGATTGCAGCAATGGTTCGAGGCCGGCGCTACCGACGGCTTTATCGTCAGGGGTGGAACGCCGACCGCCTTCGACGATTTCGTCGACCAGGTGATCCCGATCCTGCAGGCGCGCGGTCTGTTTCGCCATGATTACGAAGGGGAAACCCTGCGCGGCCATCTCGGCTTGCCATTCCCGGTCAATCGCTATGCCGCAACCACGAATGAAGAACTCGCGCGCGCCAGCTAGGCGCCGGCGAGAACCATGCGTTATTGAGAATCCAGGAGTCCCTACATGACTATCGCTCATCCCCGCCGCTTGAAGACGCTGGTTGGCGCCGGCAATTTCGCCTTTGCGTCCAATGATGAGAGCCCGGTGGCCGGTGCGCGGCGGTCCGTCGAGCTTGCGCGCAAGGCGGAAGCGGAAAAGATAACCGGTCTGTTCACGGCCGACCTTCTCCATGCCGATCCGGATGGTCTTTCCGGCACGACGGGGACGCAGGAGCCAATCGTGGCGCTGGCCGCGCTCAGTCAGGTGACATCGCATATCGGCCTGATCGCGACGGTATCGACCACTTACCATCATCCCTATAACCTCGCGCGCCTGATCGGAACGCTGGATCATGCAAGCGGCGGACGGGCGGCGTGGAACGCGGTGACGTCTTCCGTCGGCGAGGAAAATTTCGGAGGCGACACACTGCCGGATCCGGCAAAGCGCTATGCGCGCGCTACCGAATTTATCGAAGTGGTCAATGCGCTTTTTGACGCCAATAGTCCGGAGACTGCATGGCGTGGTTCCAGCGGCTCGATCAGCGTTGATCCTTCCAAGCTGCATCGCATCGACTATCGCGGCGAGCACTTTCAGGTTCAAGGCCCGTTGAACGTCCCGCCACCGCCGCAGGGCCGCCCCGTGCTGTTTCAGGCGGGCCAGTCTACCGAGGGTGTGACACTCGGCGCCCGTTATGCCGAGGTGGTCTACACCTCGCAGCCGACACTTGAGGCGGCTATCGCCTTCGTCGGGGAGTTGAGACGGCAAGCGCGCGGCTTCGGTCGCGGTGCCGATCTGCCGTTGGTGATGAACTCCTTCCACTCCGTCATCGGCGAAAGCGAGGCCGACGTCGCGCGCCGCCTTCGGGAAAAACACGAAAAGATCGACTATCAGAAGGGCCGGCTGAAGCTTGCAGACATGCTGGGGGGCGATATCGACCTGTCGGACCTGCCGCTCGATCAGGCGTTACCCCAGAGCCTGCTGCCGGAGATCGACAGCGTTAACCGCCGGCGCGGCCGGGTCGAGATTTTTCGTCGTTATGTGCAACAGGGGCTCAGCCTTCGCGAGCTGATCATCCAGGCACAGGAAACCGGCCACTGGTCGGTCGCCGGCACCCCGGAGCAGCTTGCCGATGCCCTGGAAGAGCGCTTCTTGGCCGGCGTTCTCGACGTCATTTCGCTGCACGGGCTTGGCAACCCGGACCAGGAGGATCTGCTGCTGAATGGGCTCCTTCCTGAACTGCGCAAACGCTCGCTGCTGGACATGGACTATCTTGACGGTGACTTCCGTACCAACCTCGAACTACCGAAACCGTGGATACTTCACGACAGGGAGGCGGTCGCTCGCCAAGTGAACGGTCGATAAGCCGTTTCGACGCTGCGAAACCGTCTTTGATCAATAGGTCAGCGTCACAACCACTGTATCGGTATAGGTTCCAGGCGTCGGCGTGGTCTGGGGAGGCACGCGGCCATAGACGGTCAAGACCTGGGCGGCGCCGGTTCCGGTTCCCGCCACCGTGCTGCCCGGCGTGGTCGCATCGCCCCAGGGCTGAGATCGGTTCGTATCCTTATAGAGCCCATAGGTCACGGTTTCCGCCGCCTTCGACATTTTGCGCGCCGTCGGCGCGGCATTCGCGAGGCCGCCGCCCAAGGAGATCGTATAGGTCGTTCCGGCTGTGCAGGTCGCTGTTACCGAGCCTGTGGCGTCGACATTGGCGCTCAGAACGCCCCTGGTACCGAAATCGACATTCCCCACGCTGACCAGACAATTGGGGGCAACATTGGCGTTAACGTTGAAGGACACGCCTGTCAGCGTTCCCGCGGGTGCATCGCAAGTGGTGTCGGCGCTGTAGCGATAAATGAAATAGGTGTCGGCTGTCGCAAAGGCCGAAAGATAAGGCCCTGGCGCCGCTGCGCCCTGGCTACCCAACACGGTCCCATAGAGGGTTGTGGAGCTATTGACGAACCCAAGCAGGTTCAGGTTCACGGCGTAAGCGGGTGGCTTGGCGGGGTAAGCCCAGTTATTCGACCCCCAGACGATGCTCCGGCCGGAATCGGAATAGAGCTGATAATTCAGGGTGTGGGTTCCATTCAGCATCTGACGCGCCGCCGCCGAAGACGCGCCGCCGCTGCCCGCGCCAATGCCGGGGCAAATCAGGATACGTCGCTGCGTGAGAAGATCTCCGGTGCAGCTGACGCTTATCGTTGCTGTCGAGTTGACGGGGCCGCCGGTCAGAGTGTCGACCGGACCGAAGCTCATGTCGGTGGCCGTGAAGCTGCAACTTTGCGAAAGACACAGGGAGGGCAACAGCGAGAAAAGCAGGAAACCGATTGCGCGTAGCATTCCTTGATCCTTGGCTCACAAACATCTTACGTCATTGATGACGACCTGTTTGCCCGGTTGAGGCTTGTAGGGAAATTCGGCGTGGCATGTGCTGCCGTCCTGGAGCGAGATGTCGATTGCGTTTCGCGCGCCCAGGCCGCGGAGATAGACTTGGCCATCATAGCCGGTGACGAACTCTTCGCTCGTCCCTTGCAGTTTGCCGTTGAGGCCGGCTTGAAGAGGCACCCCGTTTTTATCGGTGATGGTGATCAGCGCGGCTTTCGGGGTTTCCGAGACGCCGAATTTTACAACGACGCCGCTACGGGCGGCGGGAACAACGACCTCCTTCGTCGCCGGCACGTCGGCATCGATGGGAAGGTTTTTCGGGTCGATGGATACGGTATTCGGCTCATAGGAATTGAGGTTCGGCACGAGAATGCGGCCGCTGTTGTTGGTTTTGCCGACCCGTCGGTTCTGCTGCTGGACCTCGACGCCCGGCGTGCCGACATCGACAACGGCAAAGGCGTCATCGATACGGGTGGAGGTAAAGATGTCACCGCCGGCAACGGCAATGGCACCGTCCATCTGGCCGGTGGCGCGGACATTCCCGTCATACTGCTGAACGCCGGCCTCGAAACGCGCGAAAGGCGCGCGATAGCTCATCGACGCTTGCCGGTTTGCGTCCTTACCTTCCGAGGTCCGCGCGCGCCAACCGATGCTGCCGTCTTCCGGCTGTTCCGACTTGGAGATATCGGCCACGACATTGAAACCGTCGGGGCCGCTTTCGATACCGGTGCTGGCGGAGATGTTGTTTCCGAATGGGATGGAAAGGCCGGCAAAAATTCCGAAACTCTTGCGGTCGTCGAGATCGGCGAAGGCCGTGGCGTAAAAGCTCGCCCGCTTGAAGGTCTGACTATAGGAGAGGCCCGCAATCTGGCTTTTCCGGCCATCGGCATTTTCAAATCTTGTGTAGGAAAGGTTGAGGCTGGATAGATCCAGTGGCGCGGGAACGCTTAAAGTGATCTGGTCGATGGCGCGGGGCACGCCGGCGCTGAGCACGGTGAACTGCCCGGAGCCGTTGGACGTCGGCTCGGCCGTAACGGATGCTATGTCGTCGTAATTGTCGAAGGCGCGCTGCATGCGGGTGTAGATCGACCAGTCATTGTAGCTCATTTCCAGCGTGGCGTTGAACAATGCGCCTGAGCGGCTGCCGCTCGAGCTTCCGGCCACGGCGGCCGACGCGACACCCCAGGCACCGATCGGAAAGGCGGCGCCGATGCCGCCATTGAGCAGGTTCGCCCCGCCCTCGAAATGGCTTTCCAAGGTCAGCCAGTCGGTCA
The DNA here is from genome assembly GCF_000696095.1 of Rhizobium rhizogenes NBRC 13257. Classification (GTDB taxonomy): domain Bacteria; phylum Pseudomonadota; class Alphaproteobacteria; order Rhizobiales; family Rhizobiaceae; genus Rhizobium; species Rhizobium rhizogenes. The sequence continues at coordinate 530,597 of NZ_BAYX01000003.1, forward strand.
ATCCGTAGCGCGCCGTGGCGACGCCCATGATGCGGCCGTCATAATCGCTGGATTCGATCCCGAAATTGCGGCGCGGAGCGCCGATCTCGACCGAGAAGTCGTACAGGCCCTGGCGCAGGAGCCGGTTTGACGAATAGAACGGCAGTGTAGCGGTTGTTTCGCGGCCGAGACTGTCGCGCAGCACGACGCGGGCCTCGCCGGCGCCGGAAAAGACCGGCAGGTTGGTGACCTGGTATGGGCCGGCTGGAACGTCGCCGGAATAGGACCTGACGTTCTGGGTGTAGATTTCGAGCGTGGAGGGAACCGCCGCCGTTCCCTCGAATGCGGGCAGGGGTTCCGTCACCAGATCGGATCGCAGCGCGAAATTGCGCTGCGCCTGGATGCCGCCGAAATAGACGGGGCGGGTCCATGAAAGACCTCCGGTGGTGAAGTCGCCCACGCGGTAGGTTATCAGCTTCTTGGGGTCGGAGTAGCTCCAGGTCGTGTTGAGCCTGGTTATGCCGTCAAGGCTGCCATCGGAATAGCCGGCTATGAACGATTGGCTCAGCGCGCCATAGGGGCTGAAGACGCGGGCATCGAATGAGCCGGAAATACCCTGAAACAGGCCGGCATCGCTGTCGCCCAGGCTATTGGAGCTGGCAAAGAGGGAGTAATTGAGCACACTTCCATAGCCGGACTGGGGTTCAGGGATGTCATTCCTCTGATTTTTCCCGATATTGATGATACGCGCCGCGCGGCCGCTATTCGTCGTTGTCACATAGATCTGCTGGTTTTGCGCATCGACGCGGTAGGACAGGTCAGGCAGCTTGTCGAGCTCAATCAACTCGTCGTCGGCAGCGCCTGCCGGTGGCTTTATGCCGACTTCGCGAAGCTCTCCGGCGCTTGCCTTGAGCGAGCCGTCAGGCTGCTGCTTGAAGTTGCCAATCATCTTCATCGAAGCATCGTTGATGAACACCTCAAGAAAAAGATCCCGCGCATCGGCAGGCATGTCATCGGTATTGGCCGTTGCCGGCTCGTTTGGCACTTCTTGCGCGTGCAGCGCGGAGACGCAGAAAATGGAGCATGCTATGGCGATCCAGAGGCTAGCGCTTCGTGATTGCGATATTGGCATTGAACGGCCCAAGATCACTCTGGCCTTGTAAGGTTACTGCGGCGCCGGAAAGCGATTTTGCGCTCCCGATCGGCCATTGCATTGTTGTGTCGCCAAGGACGTAGCCGACGAGGCCGTTGCGACCGCCGATTTTCGTGGCTCCTTGCTTGAGGATGACGTTCGACAGGCGAAAGCGACTGGCGCCATTGTTCTTGCCGGTCAGGAAAAGGCTGTCGCCCTGCCGGCTCAGATTCCAGGAGACATCAGCCGCCCTGGCATCGGCATTCTTGAAGAAGACGGGGATGGAGTGGCGTACGATCAAGGTCACGGTGCCGGCCTTTGCGCGGGAAGGATCCGGTAGCTCATCGACGATGACACGATAGGTCTCCTCAGTCCGTACCGGCGCCTTGGTCGTTCTGATCACCCTGACCGTATAGCCTGCGTTCGGCGCCATCTTGGTCGCCGGCGGGCTGGCCACGACGTTCGTCGTCGGTTCCAGCTTTTCGACGCCGCCTGTCTGGCTCCACTTGAAGACACGCACCTGCACGTTGATGGGGTGATCGCCATCATTGGTCAGGTTGAGCACACCGGTGCTGTCAGGCGCGATGAGTTCGAGATTGGTGGGCGCCGCGCGCAGGGAGGCGGCGCTTGCAAGACAAGCATTCAAGAGAACAAGCGCCGTCGTGGCAAGGCATGTAAACATGCGTTGCATAGCAACCTCCTAGCAATGAATTCAGTAGGTGACGGTAATCGCCACTGTGTCTGTATAGGTGCCGGCAGCCGGTGTGGTTTGCGCCGGAACCCGTCCATAGACCGGGATATTCTGCACGTTGCCGTTGCCCGTGCCTGCTACCGTATCCGTTCCGACCGTCACGCCCCAGAGAAGGGTGTGTCCGCTGTCACGGTAGATGGAGTAATTGACCGTCGCCGCCCCCGGGCCGGTCATTTGGCGAACGGCCGTGGTCGCGCTGGCGCCCGCACCGGCACTCAAGCCGACATTATAGGTTTGCCCCGTCGTGCATTGAACGCCGATGGAGCTGGTTTGGTCGTTCGTGGCATCGAGAACGCCCTTGGTGCCAAAATCGAGATCGCCGGCGCTCTGGACCTTGCATTCTGCCTGGATGACGATGCGAACCGTCATATTGCCGGACGCCGTGGCAGCCATGACGGGTGCTTCTGTGATGAAGATTGCAGCACCGACGAGTAAGGCACCGCGTAGTGCATTCAACATATGTAGTCCCCTCCGCAGCTTCCCCACGAACCTGCTAATATCCTAAATTAATCATATATGGATCGTGATGGCAACAAGGCAAAAAGACTTTGAGTTCTTTTCCCGGGAAATCGGAGATTTTCCGCAGTAAAATGATACTTACTGAAGAATTACCGGAATATATTCGGTTCGCTTTCGTGAAAAAGTTAACAAATTATAAACTATATTGTTGCGACTCGGCTGGAGCGGACACGGAGCCTCTTTGCTTCGGCTATTTGCCAATAGAAGACTGGACCGTCGTTCGCTCGGCAAACCGATTCGCATCTGTCGGGTTGAGCCCGGCCTGTTAGGACGGTTTGTCGTTCTTCTACATCTGATGTCAGAGCTTGAAAATCTTTTGCGGCCATATACCCGTGGGCTGGTCGTGATGCATTTTGATAATGTCGCAGAAAAGCACCGATGACGTCGCCGCTCGCGCTAATGTCTCGGCAAATCCAAAGTTCGGAGTCGCAAGCAATGGCAGAGTTTCCCCAGAAGGCCAAGGTCGTCATCATTGGCCTGGGCGGTATCGTTGGCGCATCGATCGCGCATCACCTGATCGAGCGCGGATGGGACGATATCGTCGGCATCGATAAATCCGGCATCCCGACCGATATCGGCTCGACGGCGCATGCTTCCGATTTCTGTTACACCACCAGCCACGATTATCTCTCGGTCTGGACCACACAGTATTCCATCGATTTCTTCGAGAAGATGGGGCACTATGCCCGCATTGGCGGCCTTGAGGTTGCCCGCACGGGTGACGACACCTGGATGGAAGAGATCCGGCGCAAGGCTTCCTCTGGCAAGGCCTTCGGCACCAATGTTCGCCTCGTCACCCCCTCCGAGATCAAGGAAATGTTCCCGCTGATCGAGGAAGATCAGGTGCAGGGCGGCATGTACGATCCGGATGCCGGCCTCGTCGTTCCGCGTTCGCAGACCGTCGCCGGCAAGCTGGTGGATGTAGCCGAGAAGTCCGGCAAGCTGAAGGTCTATGGCAATACGCCCGCGCAGTCGTTGATTGTCGAGGCTGGCCGCATCAAGGGTGTGGTTACGCATCGCGGCACGATCATGGCCGATTACGTCATCGTCTGCGCCGGCATCTGGGGTCGCCTGATCGCCGAGATGGTCGGCGAAGACCTGCCGGTCATGCCGGTCGATCATCCGCTCACCTTCTTCGGGCCGTATAACGAGTTCGAAGGTACGGGCAAAGACATCGGCTTCCCGCTGCTCAGAGACCAGGGCAATTCCGCCTATATGCGCGACACTGGCGATCCGAAGACGACGGAAGGCGGCCAGATCGAGTGGGGTTACTACGAGACCACCAATCCCCGCCTTTGCCACCCGCGCGACATCCTTGAAAAGCACGAGGCGCGCCTGTCGCCCTCGCAGCGCGACCTTGAGATGGAGCAGATCATCGAGCCGCTCGAGCGCGCCATGGAACTGACGCCGATCCTCGGCGAGCTCGGCTACAATGAGGGTCATTCCTTCAACGGCCTGCTGCAGGTTTCCGCCGCCGGCGGCCCATCCTGTGGCGAAAGCCAGAAGGTACGCGGCCTCTGGTACTGCGTCGCCATCTGGGTGAAGGACGGTCCGGGCTACGGCAAGCTCATCGCCGACTGGATGACCGATGGCCGTACCAAGATCGACCACAACAGCATCGACTATGCGCGCTTTTATCCGCACCAGCTGACGGAAGAGTTCATCGAGGGCCGCTGCTATGAAGCCGCCCAGAAGATCTACTTCCCGGCCGTGCATACGCGCGAACCCTACGCCTCGGGCCGCAACGTCAAGCGTTCGCCTTTCTACGAGCGCGAGAAGGAGCTTGGCGGCTACTTCATGGAGCTCGGGGGCTGGGAGCGCGCGCATGGTTATGCCGCCAACGAGCACCTGCTGGAGAAGTATGGCGATCGCGTGCCGGTGCGTCAGAATGAGTGGGACAGCCGCCACTTCTGGCGTGTCTCCAACGCCGAGCATCTCGCGATGAGTGAGGATTGCGGTATCGTCAATCTCTCGCATTTCCACATGGTCGACATCGAGGGGCCTGACCATGTCGAGTTGCTCGAATGGCTGTGCGCCGCAAAGATCGGCGGCGATGGCAATATTGGCAAGGGTATCTACACCCACTTCCTCGACGACGAGGGCATGGTGCGTGCCGACTTTACCGTCATCCGCATGGCCGACCGTTGCCGGTTGATCAACGGTGCCGATGCCGGTCCGCGCGACTTCCACTATATGCGCCGCGTCGCCGAGGATCGGGGTCTCGACGTCACCATCACCGACGTCACCGAGAAGTTCATCACCATCGGTATCTGGGGGCCGAATGCCCGTGAGACGTTGAAGAAGGTGGTGGCCGATCCGGCCGGGCTCGATGCGGAAAACTTCCCCTTTGCCGCAATCAAGCAGATCCAGATCGGCGGCAAGTCTGTTACCGCCTTCCGCATCTCCTACGTCGGCGAGCAGGGCTGGGAACTGCACATGAAATACGAGGACGGCCTTGCCGTATGGGATGCGCTGCGCTCCACCGGCGTGATGGCCTTCGGCGTCGAGACCTATGCGAACTCGCGTCGTATGGAAAAGAGCCTTCGCCTGCAGAATGCCGACCTTCTCACCCAGTACAATCTGATTGAGGCAGATCTTGCCCGTCCGAAAGTCAAGGAAGCCGACTTCCGTGGCAAGGCAAAGCATCTGGAGTACAAAGCCCGTGATCATCAGCCCGCCATGCTTTGCACGCTGGTCATGACGGACAACACCGACAAAAATGGCGTCAAGCGCTACCCGGTAGGCAATCTCCCGGTCATGGACCCGGAAACCGGCAAGGTGCTGATCGATGAGCTCGGCCGCCGTTCCTACACGACCTCCATCGCTTTCGGTCCGACCATCGGCAAGAATATTGCCCTTGCCTATCTGCCCTGGGCTTATTGCCAGGAAGGCCGCAAGCTGAATGTCGAATATTTCACCGAGACCTATCCGGTCGAGGTTGTGAGCATCGGCTACAAGCCGCTCTATGACCCTGAAAACCTGAAGCCGAGAAGCTAAGCGGAGCTATCCGTATCCTGCCTCTCAAGGCTCATGCATAAGTCAGCGCCGCCTGGATGAGTGATCTCCAGGCGGCGTTGATTTTTCCAGTCGTGGCGGCATCGATGTCAGTCGGATTCCGACACTTCGCTCGGATTGGCAAGCGGCAGCATGCCGAGATAGATGCCGGGCACGGAGCCTTCGATCGGGATCGCGCCGACGCTCCGGCGATAAAACTCCATCGGGCCGGCGCCGCCGATCACGCCATAGGCATAGCCCTGGGCATGCATGTCCAGAAGCGTCGTCAGCAGTAGTGCCTGGCCCACACCCTTGCCGCGCATCGACGGATCGACGCCGGTCGGCCCGAAGAAACCCTTCGCGGTTGCCTCGTGGCAGGCAAAGCCAACCAGCACGTCATCTTTGACCGCGATAAAGCAGGTCGGCGGCTGGCGCATGGTGGCGGCCGTCGCCTCCGCCGCCCAGCCCGCGCCGAACAGCGGCTGGATCCAGGAGGTCAGAGCGTTGAGTTCCGGCGCCAGCACTCGACGGATGACGATCCCCTCGCTGTCCATCCGCTTCTGCAGCGCCGGGTCCGGCTTCAATTCATAGAGCTTAACAAGCATGTCCATCGGTCTATCCTTTGCCGCCTCAGCCTTTCACCGCGCCTGCCGTCAAGCCGGCGACGATCCGCCTCTGGAAGAAAAGAACCACGATGATGAGCGGTAGCGTCACGGTGACGGAGGCTGCCATGATTTGCCCGAAAGGATATTCGAAGCGGCTGGTGCCGGCAATCAGGCCGATGGCGACCGGGACGGTGCGGTTCTCGTCGGTGAGGGTGAAGGTGAGCGCGAAGAGGAATTCGTTCCAGGCGAGGATGAAGGCGAGAATGCCGGTGCTTGCAAGCGACGGCCCCATCAGCGGCAGGAGGATCTTCATCAGAATCCGGAAGTGCGAGCAGCCGTCGATGATCGCCGCTTCTTCGAGCTCGCGCGGGAACTCTCGGATGAAGGTAGTCAGGATCCAGGTGGTGAACGGCACGGTCGAGAGCAGATAGGTCAGCACCAGCGCGCTCGGGCGATTGAAGAGCCCAAACCAGTTGATCAGCTCGAACATGCCCGACAGCACGACCACCTGCGGGAAGATCGACACCATCAGCACGATCATCAGCATCGCGCGCCGCTGTGGAAAGTCGATACGGCCGAGTGCATAGGCGGCGCTAAGCCCGATGATGAGCGATAGAAACGTCGTTGTCGTAGCGACATAGACGGAATTCACAAGAGATCTCATGAACACCGGATTGTCGATCAGCTGCCGGTAGTAGGTGAAGTCGAAGGCCGGCAGCAGCGCCGAGTGGTAAAGTGCAGCACCCTGCTTGGTCGAAGAGACGAAAGCCCAATAGTAGGGAAAGAGCGTGTAGAAGAGCACGAACAGGAGTGCCACGATCTGCAGGCCCCTGACGCACCGCCGCCTCATTCGATAATAGGAGGACGATTTGCGCTGGGGTTTTTGGATGCCGGATCCTTGCGTGATTGCGTCTGCCATTTGCGTCAGTGCCCCGCTGCCCGGTCGAGGCGAAGCACCCCGATGATGATGATCGCGGCAAGTGCCACGAGCAGGAATACCCAGGTCGATGCGGCCGAGCCGACACCGAGTTCCTGAAAGCTGATCAGCCTGTCACGGGCGTAGATCGATACGGTCATGACATTCTCGTTGCTGGCGGCCATGACATAGGCAAGGTCGAACATTCTGAGCGCGTCGAGCACGCGAAACAGCACCGCCACGCCGATAGCGGGCCGCAGCATCGGCAGGGTGATCGACCAGAAGCGTTTCCAGGCGGGGATGCCGTCCACTTCCGCGGCCTCGAAGATCTCCGGCGAGATCAGCTGCAGGCCGGCGAGGATCAGCAGCACCATGAAGGGCGTAGTCATCCACACATCGACGAAGATGACGGCGCCCATGATCAGCGAGCTGTTGGCCGTCCAGGCTATGCCATGGTCGATGAAGCCGAGTTCGATGAGCAGCTTGTTGATGACGCCGAACTGGTCGTTGAGCATCCATTCCCAGATCTTGGTCGAGACGACGACCGGGATCGCCCAGGGAACGAGGATGGCCGCGCGGGCAAGGCCGCGGCCGGGGATCGCCTCATTGACAAGAAGCGCGATGGCGATCCCGAGGACGGTTTCGATCGCAACCGAGATCACGGTGAAGATCAGGGTGTTTTTGACGGCAACCCACCAGCCACGGTCCTGGATGACCTCGATAAAATTATCGAAGCCGATCATGGAATAGGCGGAGGGATTGTCGAGATAGGCGTCCGTAAAGGCGAAGAAAAAGGTGCGGACGAGCGGCCAGAGAGCGACGACCAGCATCACCACGATGATGGGAACGAGAAACAGCCATGCGGCCCGGTGATCCCGGCGGGCAAGTCGAGCGCTCATTGATCGGTTGCCTCCGGACTATCCAGCGCCAGGCGCTTGCCCTCTGCATCGAACACAAACATCGCCGTGTCGGCAAAATCCAATCCGACAGGCTTGCCGATGAGATGCTGGGCAGGTGCCATCGCAAGCCGGATCACCCAGATGACGTCGTCGGTGATGCGGCAATAGCCAAAATGTTCGTGCCCCAGATCCTCGACGCGCTCCAGCGTGCCGACGATGCGGCCCTCAAGCGCATCGACGAGGCGTAGCGATTCCGGCCGAATGCCGATCGCGGCGACAGGCTCGGCCGATGCCTGCACCACTGCTCCGATGGAAAGGCCGCCGGGGCCTTCGATCCGGTCGGCGCCGGCGGCTTGACGCATTGCGACGGGCAGGAAGTTCATGCGCGGGCTGCCGATAAAGCCCGCCACGAAGCGGTTGTCCGGCGCGTGATAAAGCTCTTGCGGCGTTCCGATCTGCTCGATACGGCCATGGTTGAGAACGACGATCCTGTCGGCGAGCGTCATGGCTTCGGACTGATCATGCGTCACATAGATCATCGTCGTCTTGAGATCGTCGTGGAGCTTGGCGATCTCCATACGCATTTCCATACGCAAGTCGGAATCGAGGTTGGAAAGCGGCTCGTCGAAGAGGAATATTTCCGGCTGGCGCACCAGCGCCCGGCCGATCGCCACGCGCTGACGCTGGCCACCGGAGAGTTCCCGCGGCCGGCGCTCGAGCAGATGATCAACCTTCAGCATGCGCGCGACCGATGCGACCTTCTGCCGGACCGCATCGCGCCCCATGCCCAGGGTTTCCAGCGCAAAGCCGATGTTGCGCGCGACGCTCATATGCGGGTAGAGCGCATAGGACTGAAAGACGAATGCAACGCCGCGCTTGGAGGCCGGCACATCGGTGACATCGTCGCCCCCGATACTAACCACGCCCTTCGATGCGGAGATGAGTCCGGCGACAATGCGCAGAAGCGTCGACTTACCGCAGCCGGACGGACCGACGAAGACGACGAACTCGCCGTCGTTGATCTGCAGATTGACGTCTTGAATGACGCTATGCGTACCAAAGCTCTTCGAAACGGATTCAAGCGAAACCGATGCCATTTTACACCCGGGCCTTATGATCATGGAAGCTCGCCACCTCCAAGCGGCGGCGAGACAGCGGCGCGTTTGGCGGGCGGGAAGATAAGATCTCCCCGCCGGCGCTCAAGCTTGGTGTCAGCGGCTTTCCTTGAGTTTCTCGAGCCGGCCGGCAAGCGACGTCAGGCTGGATTTGATGTCGGCGCCGCCAGACAGCATGTCATGGACGGTGCGATAGAAGGCCTGCGACACCCTGTTGTAGCTGGTGCCGGTGTAGCCGGACGGGCGCACGGCGCTGTCGGCGAAGGCCTGCTGGTTGTCCTTGAGGAAGGGGATCTTTGCCAGGATTTCCGGATCGCTATAGAGCGCCGGGATGGACGGATTGACCGCATCCTTGAGCGCCCGCATCTTCTGCATGTCCGGGCCGGTGATGAAGTTGACGAAGTCGGCGGCGACCTTCGGCTTGGCGGAGTATTTCGATACGCCGTAATACATCGGCCCCAGGCAACCGCTGGACTTCTGCCCTTCCTTGCCGACCGGCAGCGGCATGACGCCGACCTTGTCGATGATGGCGCTTCCCGCCTGGTGCGACGTGCCCCAGACATAGGGCCAATTGCGGTGGAAGACCGCATTGCCGGACTCGAAGATCGCCCGCGACGCTTCTTCATCATAGTTCAGCACACCGTCCGGGCTGATCGAGCCTATCCAGCCCTTGGCCTTGCCGATTGCCTCGGCGGCCTGGGGATTGTCGATCGTTACCTTGCCGTCGTCGGAGATGATCGTGCCGCCGCCGTTCGAGGCTATAAGTTCGATGGCGTCGCAGGTCAGTCCCTCATAACTCTTTGCCTGCCAGGCATAGCCCCACATGTCGGGATGGCCGGCTGCACGTTCCTTGTCCTGGATTTCCTTGGCGGTTGCCGCCAGTTCGTCCCAGGTCTTCGGCGGCTGCTTGCCGTATTTCTCCAATAGATCCTTGCGGTAGAACATCAGCCCGACATCCATATAGGCGGGCATGGCGACGAGGTTACCGCCCAGTTTTGCAGCATTGAGCGTCGAGGCGAAATGCTTGTCCTGATCGGCCTGCGGGACCAGTGTCTTCAGGTCGAGCAGGTTGCTCTTGAACATGCCGAGCCAGATGACGTCGAGAAACAGGACGTCGACATCGGTCGATTTCGCCGCAAGCAGCTGCTGATAAAGCGGGATCGCATCGTCCAGCAGCGCGGGCATCTTGTTGATCTTCGCCTCATTGCCTGTCTTCTCCTTCCAGGCATTGGCGACGTTGGTGCACAATTCGAATTCCGTCGGGGCGCAGAAGACGGAGATCGTCTCGGCATGGGCCGAGACCGTCCAAAGGCCGGCGCAGAGCGAGAGGGCAGCAAGGCTTTTCCTAAACATGAACTGTTCCCTTGATTGTGATAACGCTTCGGCATCGTGCGGAACTCTACGGCTCCTTGACGTTAATAGGACTGGTTATGACCAGTCATGTCAATATGGACTTTCAAGAGATTTGCGTCAAAGATGGCGAAGGCCTGAATGAGGTCGCGAGGGAAACGGCATTTGAATACGCGCCAGAGCAAGGGAACCTTGATTGAAACACAAGACATGGTTGATCGAGGCGATCCGCGCCCGCTGCACAAACAAGTGTACGAAGCCTTGCTGGCGTCCATTCGCGACGGCAAGCTTCCCTTGCGTGGCAAGCTGCCGTCCGAGCGCGAACTTGTCGATCTCTACAATGTCAGCCGCATCACGGTCCGCCACGCAATCCGCGAATTAATCCAGCAGGGCGTGGTGCAAAGCCAGCCGGGCAAGGGGCTCTACGTCACCGAGCATGGCGGCGGCTTCGAGCTGCAGGTGCTGAAGAGCTTTACCAGCACCGCATTGGCCAACGGCCGCAATCCCGGTCATCGCCTGATCGAAGCCAGCATCGTTCGCGCACCGCTCGACATAAGCCGGCCGCTGTTCCTCGCGCCCGGTGCGGAGGTGGTCGTGCTGACCAGATTGCGCCTGATCGACAATATACCGGCGGTCATCCAGACCGACTGGATTCCCGCCGGCCGCGTCGCGGGCCTTCTGGATCTCGACTGGGGCGTTGCCAACCGCTCTCTCTATGCGGAATTGCGCGAACGCTACCGGATTTATCCGAAGCGCGGACAGACGACGCTAAGCGCGCGCATCGCCACCGATGAGGAAACGGCTATCCTGGAGCTTACGCCGCCGGCCGCCGTTCTGACCGTCGACCAGATCGCCTTCGACGATCGCAATCGGCCGGTGAACATGACGGCGCTCGTGCACCATCCGGCTCGCTATCCGCTGACGCTGCTGCAGTCGGAAACCGGCGATTTCACACAATATTGAACCGGTCGGCGCGACTGTAACCCGTCGCTATCGGATGGTTACGGGTTCAGTTCGTCGCCACCCATTTGTGCCATTCGTCCTCGCTGCCGTGGAAGGCATTGAGGTCGATACGACCTTCGACGCCATGCGACAGGCCCGAGCCTGAATATTGCCAGAACAGCCATTTGCGGCCCGGATAGACCTTTGACGGATGTTCGGCTACCGCGCGCAGCCAGAAGGGGTGCTCGAGAAATGCGCCCCTCAGATTGTCGCGATAGAAATCCGGTGCGGTATAGATGATCGGACGCTGGCCGTAGTACCGTTCCAGCTTGTCCATGAAGGTCTGCATTTTTTCGAGGACGCGCTCGCGCGAGACGCGCTGCTTGCAGCTCGATTCGCCGTTCCATTCGACGTCGATCACCGGCGGCAATGCACCCGCTTCCTTCGGAACGTTGCGGATGAACCAGTCGGCCTGTTCGCCGGCGGTCCGGCACCAATAGAAGAAGTGATAGGCGCCGCGCTTCAGCCCGGCCTCCTTGGCCTTGCGCCAGTTCTGCCTGAACATCGGGTCGAGATGATCGCCGCCATCGGTCGCTTTGATGTAGACGAAGTTCGCGCCCTGCGTTTGCAGCGTCTGCCAGTCGATATCGCCCTGCCAGCGGGAAACGTCGACACCGTGCACGGCAAGCTTTCTCGGCGAGGAGACGCCGAAATTGATCGGTTTGGCGTCGCGAAAACGGCGGGCGTAGATCGGCGAACGCGCCAGCGGCGCTATGCTGCTGATCCTGGGGTTGGCAGGCATCAGCAACGCCACGGGCCTTTCCGCGGGAAGCGGGGTGCCCTCCGTCTTGGCCACCGACAGGAACGCTTGTGGGCGCGGACCTGGCGCTGATGGAGCGTATAAGCCCTGCTGCTGTTCCGCCTGCGCAATCACCTCGCCGACACTTACTGAGGGCACGGGGCCGTCCGACCGGGCAATGGAATTCGTCGTTTCGGCTGATGGTAGACCGGCTGCGAGGTCGCCCGCACCGGAACTGGTGGAGCAACCTGACAATGCCAGGGAGGCAAGAAGGATTGCTGATACAGCCGAAATACGCATAGGAGCCCGCACGCAAAACAAGGATCGACAGCACAATCGATGCCGTCGGGAGTTCACCAGCTCGTATTGCTAACGGACAATTACCAAAAAAGACTGAATCCAATCTTTACGGGCTCGCTTTAGGTGCGAGCCGGGCCGGCATGATGGTCATCGAGGCAGCATGCCGGCCTAACCGATCACTCAGGCAAAGGCATAAGAGCCGTCAGGACGTTTCGGAACACGGCGCTGCCAATGGATATAGCCTTCCTCTTCCATCGCCTTTTCGTCCATCTCCACGCCCCAGCCTGGCCTGTCGGGCCTCAGCTCCAGATAGCCGTCCTTCGGCAAATAGGGGTCGACGATATAACGCGTCTCGCCCTGCCGCTTTTCGATATCCTTGCCGCCATAGACATAAGCCTGGCCCTTCGGCAGACGATATTCGAGAATGCGGAAGTTCTGTGTGGCCGCCGAAAAGTGAACGTTGACGGCGGTTGCCAGCGGGCCCATCGGATTGTGCGGCGCCACGCCGACGAAATAGGCTTCGGCAAGGGTCGCAATACGCCGCATCTCGCTGATGCCACCGACGACGCAGATGTCGGGCTGGATCAGGTCGGCGCCCTTGACCTGAAGCAGGCGCAGGAATTCGTTGCGATTATAGAGCGACTCCCCGGTTGCGAGCACGCAGTTCAGCCCCTGTTTGAGGTCGCCCCACATGTCGATATTTTCCGGACGCAGCGGCTCTTCGTAAAACAGTGGATCGTAGGGTGCCAAAGCATTGCCGAGCTGCCTTGCGGCGACCGGCTCGAAAATCTGCGCATGCGCGTCGAAGGCGATCTCATAATCGTCGCGCACGGTCTCGCGCAACGAGCGGAAATAATCTGCCGACGCCTTGACCACATTGCCCCAGCGATGGGCGTGAATGTCGACGCGCCAGGGGCTGAGCTTGAAGGCAGTGAACCCCCATTCCGCGTTGAGGCGATCGAATTCGTCGCGGGCCGCCGGTGCATCCGGCGCGGTGTAGACGCCGGCATAAACCTTGACGCGGTCGCGCACGGCGCCGCCGAGCAGCTTGTAGACCGGAACATTAGCGGCCTTGGCGGAGAGGTCCCACAGGCAATGGTCGAGCGCTGAGATGGCCGAAAGCCCGAGCGCGCCGGGCGGGAAGCGGCTTTGCTGGATCAGTAGGTTGACCAGATAGTCGATGCGGGTCGGATCTTGGCCGGACAGAAAACCGTAGAGATAATCGAGAATGGGTGGGAGTGCCTTGTCGGGGCCGTGATTGTAGCATTCGCCCCAGCCCGTCAGGCCGTCATCCGTGTCGAGTGCGACGATAACGCGGGGGCGGTCCTTATCCCGGGTCATGAAAACCCGCATGCGGTCGATCTTCATCTGTCTGTCCTTCTATCGATTGCAACAGTCATGGTGCGGAAGGGAGCTCCGCACATGAGGGGGTATCCGCGCGATCGTCATCACGCCGCGCTGCCGTTTTTCAGCACGTCCGGTTCGACGTAGCGGAAACGCCGCGAATGATCCCGATCACGCGGATCTGGGCGGGGAATGGCGGAGATGAGTGCTTGCGTATAGGCGTGCTCGGGTGTGTTGCAGACCTTGTCCGCATCGCCGACTTCGACAAGCCGGCCTTTGTACATCACGCCGACACGATCGCACATATAACGGATGACGCCGATGTCGTGGCTGATGAAGATATAGGCAAGGCCAAGCTTGTCCTGCAGCCGCATCAACAGGTCGAGCACCTGGGAACGGACCGATACGTCGAGTGCCGATGTTGCCTCGTCGGCGACAATAATGCGCGGGTTGAGGGTGATAGCGCGGGCAATGCCGATGCGCTGGCGCTGGCCGCCGGAAAAAGCGTGCGGATATCGTTCACGTGTCTTCGGGTCGAGGCCCACCTGTTCCATCAGGTCGCAAACGCGCTCGTCCAGCGCCCGGCCTTTTGCGATGCCGTTGACCAGCAGCGGCTCGCCGATGATCTGCGAAACGGTCATGCGCGGGTTGAGGGAGCCGAAGGGATCCTGGAAGACCATGCGCAATTCGCGCCGCGCGGCTGCCAGGCTTTCTCCCTTCGCGGTCGCCAGATCGACGATGCCGCCATCGGCGCGGCGATAGAGTATCTCGCCGGCAGTTGGGTCGAGGAGGCGCATGATCGAGCGACCCATGGTGGTCTTGCCGGAGCCGCTCTCGCCGACTATGCCGAGCGTTTCGCCCGGAAGCAGCGATATCGAGATATCGTCGAGCGCTCTCACTTCGCCGAAGGCCATCGACACATTGCGCAGCTCGAGAATAGGCGCTGCCGTCCTGTCGAGCGGCGGGCGCGCCAGCCTGATCTCGGCCTTCTCCTCGAGCTTCAGGACGGAGCCGATCAGCATACGCGTATAGTCGTCCTTCGGCGCGTGAAAGATCTGCTCGACCGGCGCATATTCCTTGGCGACGCCATTGTGCATGACCAGCACATCATCGGCGATCTGTGCCACGACGCCCATGTCATGGGTGATGAACAGCACTGCCATGCCATAGGCCTTTTGCAGCCGGGCAATCAGGTCGAGGATTTCGGCCTGCGTGGTCACATCGAGCGCCGTGGTCGGTTCGTCGGCGATCAGAAGCTGCGGCTTGCAGGCGAGCGCCATGGCGATCATGGCGCGCTGGCGCATCCCGCCCGAATATTGAAATGTGTATCGGTCCACCGCTTTGTCCGGCGATGGGATCTCCACCTGTTTGAGTAGGGATATAGCCTCAGCGCGAGCTTCCGCCTTGCTCATTTTGGTGTGAAGGCGAAGCGCCTCGATGATCTGGTCGCCGACCGTGTGCACCGGCGAGAGCGAGGCCATCGGCTCCTGGAAGATCATGGCGATGTCGCGGCCGCGTATCGCGCGGATCTGGCGACCGCGCGGATTGAGGCTGACGATATCGATGGAGCTTCCGTCCGAGCCGTTCAGGATGATCGAGCCGCTGGCGATACGGCCGGGTGCATCGACAATCTGCAGGATCGAGCGTGCCGTCACCGACTTGCCGGATCCGCTCTCGCCGACGACGCAGAGTGTCTTTCCCGGCTCGATCGAGAAGGAGAGGTTGTCGACCGCGCGGAAATTGCCGGTACGCAAGGGAAAGTCGACGCTCAGGTTTTTCACCTGCAGAAGCGGTCTGACGCCCGTCATGGAAACGATATCGGTCATGCCGGCCTCATTTGTTATAGGGGTCGGCCGCATCGCGCAGACCATCGCCGAGAAGGTTGAGCGCCATGACGGCGATGACGACGGCAAGGCCGGGCATGAAGAGCCATGGCGCCGTGGCGATCGAGCGGATGTTCTGGGCCTCGCGCAGAAGCACGCCCCATGAGATGGTCGGTGGTTGCAGGCCAAGCCCGAGGAAAGACAGCGACGTCTCCGCAAGGATCATCGCCGGCACGGCGAGCGTGATCGACGCGATGATATGGCTGGCAAAGCTCGGCAGCATGTGGCGAAAGATGATCCGACTCTCGCGGGCGCCGTCGAGTCGTGCCGCGGCCACGAATTCTTCCGTGCGCAGAGACAGGAAGCGGCCCCGGACGACGCGGGCGAGCTGCGCCCAGCCGGTCAGCGATAGGATGATGGTGATCATCATATATTGCAGTGCTGCGGGCCAGCCCTGCGGCAGTGCCGCTGCCATAGCGAGCCAGATCGGGATGGTCGGCAGCGACAGCACGAAATCGATCAGCCGCTGGATGAAGAAATCGAGCCGGCCGCCGTAATAGCCGGAGATGCCGCCGAGCACGATGCCGAGGAGCAGCGAAAAAAAGACGCCGACAAGGCCGATCGACAGCGAGATCTGCGAACCCTGTACCGTCCTGCTGAAGACATCGCGGCCAAGCCGGTCGGCGCCGAAGAGCAGGAGAGGGGTAGTTTTGTCGGATGAGGCAAGCAGATGGATGTTGGAGGTGAAAAGACCCAGCACCGAATATTCGTAGCCACGCCCGAACAGGCTGACATCGACCCGCTTCGTCCTGTCTTCCTTGAATATGGCGGCCAGCGTTTCCGGGTCGCGAGTGAGCTTCAGCGGATAATAGTGTAGGCCGAGAGAGAACCCGTTGTCGGTATCGATGAAATGCAATTGCTGCGGCGGATGAAAGGTCGCCCGCGCGTTTTGCAGAGCGGGGTCGTTGATGGCGAAGAAACCCGGGATGATGGCGACGATGTACATGATCACGGTGACGACGAGGGCCACCATGGCAAGCTTGTGCCTACGGAAGGCCCACCAGATCAGCTGCCATTGCGAGGCGACGGCGGCGCGGTCCGGCGGAATATTTGTGACGGCAATGTCGGCCATGAGCGGCTCCTATTCCAACCGGATGCGGGGATCGACCAGCGCGAGCAGGATGTCGCTGATCAGCGAGCCGATCAGCGTCAGTGCGCAGATCAACAGCACGAAGGCGCCGGCGAGATACATGTCCTGCGCCATCAGCGACTGCAGCAGCAGCGGTCCCGCCGTTGGCAGATTGAGGACGATCGCGACCACGACGGAGCCGGAAATCAGGTTGGGCAGCAGCCAGGCGATCGTCGAGATGAAGGGATTGAGCGCGATCCGCAGAGGGTATTTCACCAGCAGCCGGAACTCAGAAAGTCCTTTCGCTCGCGCGGTCGTCACATAGGGTTTAGGCAGCTCATCGAGCATGTTGGCGCGCATGACGCGGATGAGGCTTGCCGTCGAGGAGACGGCAAGGATGATGACGGGCAGCCATAGATGCGTGAGAAGGTCGAGCATCTTGGCGATACTCCAGGGCGCGGTCTCGTATTCGGAGGAAAACAGGCCGCCCACATCCTGGCCGAACTCAACGGCTGCGACATACATCAGCACCAGCGCCAGCAGGAAGGACGGAATGGCAAGGCCGAGGAAGGTGAAGGCAGTGAAGAGATAGTCGCCGATCGAATATTTCTTGACGGCGGAATAGACGCCGATCGGCAGCGCGATCCCCCAGGTGGCGATAAGTGTCGCCAGCGCCAGCACCAAGGTCAGCGCCATCCGCTCCCAGATGAGGCCGGAGACCGGTTGCTGCCATTCGAAAGAGATGCCGAAATCGCCGCGCGACAGGATGCCCCATATCCATTTGATATATTGCACGATCATCGGCTGATCGAGGCCGAAGCGCTCGCGCAATTGCGCCGCTGTGTTCTGATCGACGACCTCGTTCGAGGAGGCGAGCGTGGCGATATAGGTCGTCACGTAGTCGCCTGGCGGCAATTGGATCAGTACGAAGGCGAGGAAGCTGATCGCGAAGAGCGACGGGATCATCCATAAAAGGCGTTTGGTGATGAAGACCAGCATTAAGCGTCCCTATCCCTGCATGGAACGCCGCTCTTCGAAACTGGCAGGCCCAGGAAGGCCCATCATTGGCGTCGAGCGGCGCGCTTGAAAATGGCGCCGCCCGCGGAGGACGGCGCTGGGTCGGCAAAATCAGCTTGTGAAGGTAAACTGCTGCGGCAGCGCCGGTCCCGGATTGGGCCATGACCAGCTGTCGGGCTGCTTCTCCGGCACATTGCGCAGATTGTTGCGGATGATGCCGAAGCCGCCGACGGCAAGGCACAGGCCGACGGTCTCGAATTCCTCTGCGGCGATATCGAAGATCTGCTTCATGGCCGCACCGCGCTTGTCGAGGTCGGCGGTTGAGCGCGCTTCGTCGAAGAGCTTCATGCGTTTCTTCTGGCTCTCCGGCGGTTCCTCACCCTGCTTGCCGTTCGAGGTGTACCAGACCGACCATGGAATGGCGTAGCGTGAACCTTGCGGATGGAAGGCGAAGAAATCGCGCGGGTCGAGCATCGGATCGAGGCCGCCAGGCCCCGGCCAGACCTGCGCGTCGTGGGCATTGTCGTCGCCGCGCGTATAGTAGAGTGCGCGCTCGATCGTGTTGACCTTCATGTCGATGCCTATCTGCGCCCAATGCGCCTTCACCAGCTCCAGCGCGTCGACGAGATCGGGATAGAGCGTCGGGATGACGTCGATGGCAAAGAAGATCTTCTGGCCGTCCGACCTCAGGCGGAAACCGTTGCCGTCCTTCTTGTCGTAGCCTGCCTTGTCCAGCATCGCGCCCGCCTTGTCGGCATCATAGTCGGTGAACTGGCGCGCGAGTTTTTCGTGATACCAGGGGTGTTCGGGACGCGGCCCGGCCTGATAGCCCTCGCTCTGGCCGAAATAGACGATGTCGATCACTTCCTGGCGGTTGATGCCGAGCGACAGCGCCTGCCGGAACGACTTGTCCGCGAACATCTTGCGCATAGCTGGGTCTTTGTGGGTGATGTTGAAGTAGATCTGGCATTGCTGCGAGGTGGAGGGCACGAGCGTCAAAAGGCGGTAATCGCCCTTCTTCATGTTTTGCGAGAGCGTCGGCTTGTTGGCGAGCACGCTGATATGGCGTTCCTGAATATCGATCTTTCCCGAGATGACGTTCAGCATCAGGGATTCGACATCCTGCGAAATGCCGAAGTTGATTTCGTCGATATAGGGAAGCTGGTTACCTTCGGTGTCGACCTGCCAGAAATAGGGGTTTCGGGTCATGACGACGCGCGTCGCGCCGCCGGTATAGGGTTCCTTCACGACCCAGGGGTCGAGTGTCGGCTTGTCCGGATTGCCCCAGCGCGATGGGATCTCAATATCGCCGCAGCGCGCCCGGAATAGCTCAGGCCAGCTGCTGACGCCCGCCTTCTTGGCGTCGTCGGCGACGTTCGGATTGTATTTCGGCAGGAACTGGCTGCAGTAATGTTTTGGAAACAGCGTCGGATGCTGGCCGAGCGGTGTCGCGAGGTTTTCCAGATAGAGCGCATTTGGTGCCGCGAAGGTGAATTTCACCGTGAAGTCGTCGAGCTTCTCGACATTGACCACCTTGCCCGCGACGGACAGCTGTGCAGGTGCTGCGCTGTAGAGGTCGGTATTCTTGACGCAGTCTTCGATCGCGAAAACGACGTCGTCGGCGGTAAAGGGATGGCCGTCCGACCAGCGTGCGCCTTCGATCAGGTGGAAGGTGAATTGCGAGGCGTCGTCATTGACCTCCCAGCGCTCTGCGAGATTGGGCAGGACCTGCGTGAATTCCATGTTCCAGCGCACGAGGCTCTGATTGCCCACCATGCGCAGGATGCCGTTATGGTCCGACGAGCCTCTGAGGCCGCGGCGAAGGGTTCCGCCATAGGTGCCGACCTTTTCGAAAGGTGTCACGACCATCGGCTTTTTCGGCAGCCGGTCGGCGAGCGGCGGCAGCTTTCCGCCCTTGACGAGCTCGGCCAATGCGGGGGCTTCGCCGCCTGCGGCGGCGGCTCGACCGGCAAGGGACAAGGCCGCAACGCCTGCCATGCCCCCAAGAACGGCGCGACGTGTCACGCCGCGAGACAGTATTTCATCGCGCATCCATATCCCTCCCGTTTGATGCCGGCACGACTTTGTCTGAGCCGGCGCGACAGGCTCCCGACCCATCGCAAGGCGTCCTTTTGGCGCCGCGAGCAGACCATAGATACGTTCTCAGATAATTACAAGAGTTGACAGATATTAACAGATTTAGTAGCCCTGCCGCCTAGAAAATGGGTTGAACCTTGTCGCCGGGCGGCAAAACAAAGGATGATGATGACATTGTCGGCCGTCACTGCACCGGACGGGGGCGCAACGCGCTTCGGCGACATCATCTACGAGAAGATCGTGGGCATGATCGCGGACGGAAACTTCCCGGTGAACGAAAGATTGCCGTCGGAGGAGAAGCTTGCCGTCATGTTCGGGGCATCGAGGCCGGTCATCCGCGAGGCGCTGGAGCGCCTAAGGGGCGACGGCCTGATCGTCTCGCGCAAGGGGTCTGGCTCCTATGTGCGGCAGCGGCCGGATTCGTCCGTGCTGAAGATGGTGCCGGTCGGCTCCCTGGCCGATGTGCAGCGGTTTTTCGAATTTCGCGCCGGCCTTGAAGCGGAAGCGGCCGAGCTTGCCGCACGCAACTGGCAGCCGGCGGACAAGGAACGAATTTCAGCCGCTCTTCTCAACATTGAGCAGTGCCTAAGCGACGGCAAGCTCGGCGCCGAAGAGGATCAGGCGCTGCACGATGCGATTGCCATGGCGACCGGAAACCAGTTTCACATCACGCTTCGCGAATGGTTCAAGCCGCATTTCGCCATCGGGCATTCCGTCACGCGAAGCCTGAGCCTCAAGCGCACGCCCGAGCAGATACGCACCGTCCAGGACGAGCATGCGGTGATCGTCAAGGCGATCTTCGAACGGCAGGAGATCGAGGCGCATGACGCGATGAAGCGGCACATATTGAACGCTCGCGCCCGCATGTTCCAGGGGGTCTGAGCAGCAGTGGGAGGAAGGGATGATGCGGCGACCGGCTGTGACCGATGCTACCGCCCTTCCATTTCGATCATCGGTGGAGAGCTAGCAAGGGGAAGAAGATGAGTATCGCAACCATACGCCAGGCGCTGAAAGGTGTGTCCGGTGTTCCCGTGACGGCCTATGACGATAGGGGCGAGGTCGAACCCCGGATCACGGCGAAGGTCTATCATCGGGTCGCCGCTGCCGGGATCCACAATATCGTCGCGGCGGGAAATACCGGCGAGTTCTACGCCCTGACACCTGAGGAAATCCGTCATGTCCACGAGGCGGCGGTTGCGGGCGTCGACGGCAAGGCGCCGGTGACGGCGGCGATCGGGAGATCGTTGCGCGAGGCGATCGCAATGGCAAAGAATGCCGCTGTGATCGGTGCATCCGCGGTCATGTCGCATCAGCCTGTCGATCCATTTGCCGCACCCGCAGCCCAGATCGACTATTTCTGTGATCTTGCGGAAGCGTCGCCCTTGCCGTTGGTCGCCTATGTGCGCGCCGACGGCTTCAGCGTCGACGACATGGTGCGCCTTGCCGGCCACGCCAACATTGCCGGCATCAAGTTTGCGACGACGGATCTGATGCTGCTCTCCAGGGCGATCGCAGCCTCGGATCCGGCGGGCGCATTGTTCGTCTGCGGTCTCGCCGAGAGCTGGGCTTCGACCTTCACAGCCGCCGGTGCGCGCGGCTTTACCTCCGGTCTGGTCAATGTCGCGCCGCAATTGTCGCTCGCCGTCCTCGATGCGCTGGACAGGGGCGATTTCGCCGCGGCGCGTGCGATCGTCAACAAGCTCGAGCCGTTCGAACGCATGCGTACGAAATTCCGCAACGGCGCCAACGTCACGGTGGTGAAGGAGGCGGTGACCTATTCGGGTCTTAATGTCGGCCCTGTGCGCGTGCCGGGATTGCCGCAGCTCGATCAGAAGGATCGGGAGGAGCTGCATCGCCTGCTGAAGGACTGGGAGGGGTAAGCGCACCGAGCCTGTGCGCTGCTACAGACTGCAAAAGGCGTGGGCGCTGCCCGCGCAAAAAGATTGGGAGGTCTTGAAATGTTGAAGAGCTTGCTGACATCGGTGGCAATCGCCGCTGCCTTGATTGCTGCGCAGCCGTCCCTGGCGGCTTCGCCGCCAAATATGCTGGTGATCGGCACCAACCTCACCGGCATCAGGACACTCGACCCGGCGCAGAACAATGCACGCACGGTTTCCGAGCTGATCTCCAATCTCTACGACAATCTGGTGCAGCTCTCCCCGGACGACCTCCAGACGCTGAAGCCGATGCTTGCAACGAAGTGGAGCGTTTCGTCGGACGGCAAGATCATCACGCTGACTTTGCGTGACGATGCGACCTTCCAGAGCGGCAATCCTGTGACGGCGGAAGATGCCGCATGGTCCATTCAGCGCGTCATCAAGATGGGGCAGGTCGGCTCGACCGATATCGCGCCCTGGGGCTTCACGGCCGGGAATGTCGACAAGCTGATCCGGGCCAAGGATGCTCACACGCTGGAGATCGAGCTGCCGCAGGCCGTCAATACCGATCTCGTGCTCTATTCCCTCGCCGGCTCGTCGATCGGCATCATCGACAAGAAGACGGCCCTGTCGCATGAGGCCA
Source organism: Rhizobium rhizogenes NBRC 13257 (assembly GCF_000696095.1). Classification (GTDB taxonomy): domain Bacteria; phylum Pseudomonadota; class Alphaproteobacteria; order Rhizobiales; family Rhizobiaceae; genus Rhizobium; species Rhizobium rhizogenes. Next base: position 552,828 of record NZ_BAYX01000003.1, read on the forward strand.
ACGGCGATTTCGGCGGTACATGGCTTTCCGCCAATTCGGCAGGCAGCGGGCCGTTCACGCTGGCGCAGTGGCGGCCGAACGATATCGCGATCTTCAATGCCCGCAAGAACTATTGGGGCGGCGCTCCGGCCATGACACGCGTCGTTGCCCGCCATATCCCGGAATCGGGCAATCTGCGCCTGCAGCTGGAGGCCGGTGACGTCGATATCGGGCAATATGTTTCAAGCGGCGATCTCGATGCGCTCGCCACCAACAAGGCCATGGTGATCGACAATGTTCCAGGCCTTGGCTTCTACTATATAGCGCTCAATCAGAAAGACCCGGACCTGCAGAAGCCCAAGGTCCGCGAGGCGTTTCAGCATGCCTTCGACTGGAAGGCGATTTCCGACAACATCATGCGCTACACCGGCTTTCCCTGGCAATCGATGATCCCGCGTGGGATGATAGGCGCACCGGAAAGCGCAACATCGCGCTATGATTACGATCCGGCCAAGGCCAAGCAATTGCTGGCAGAGGCAGGCTATCCGAACGGCCTGAAGAAGGTGCTCAATCCATCGGCGGCGGCAACCTTGCCCTTTACCGAGGCGTTGCAGGCAAGTGCCCGTGTTGCCGGTATCGATCTCGATCTAGTGCCGGGCGAATTCATCCCGGCGTTTCGCGAGCGCAAATACCAGGTACTCCTCGGCAATTCCGGTGCACGGCTTCCCGATCCCTTCGCCGTCGCCACGCAATATGCCTACAATCCCGACAATAGCGACGAGGCGCGTCTCGGCAGCTATTATCTCTGGCGGGCCGGCATGAAGGTGGACGAGCTCAACACGCTGGTCGACCAGTCGATGAAGGAGCGCGATACAGCCAAGCGCACCGACCTCTTCAAGAAGATGGACGGCATCTATGGCGGCATGGACTCGCCGCTGATCATCTTCTTCCAGCGCACCGATCCCTACGTCATGCGCGCCAACGTCAAGGGCTATCACGGGCATACGACCTGGTCGACGCGCTGGCACGACGTGACGAAGGAGTAATCGCCTGTGACGAGTGCCGAGTTGACACCGAAACGCGATTCCCGTGGCAGCATGGATCGGGATGCGTTCGCGGATACGCCGCCGCATCCGCTCGTCGCCCTCCTGCGGCGATTGGCGGGCCGCGTCGTGGCGATCGTCACCACGCTGCTCGGGCTACTATTTCTTACCTTTTCGATGGGGCGACTACTTCCAGCCGATCCGGTGCTTGCCATTACTGGGTCAGAGGTGAGCAAGGCGGTCTATGATCGCGTCTATAACGAGCTTGGGCTCGGCCAGCCGATCTGGATGCAGTTCCTCACCTATGTTGGGAAGATCGCGACCGGCGATCTCGGCACCTCGGCCACGACCGGCCAGCCGATCCTGACCGATCTCTTGAGCATTTTCCCGGCGACCATCGAGCTTGCCATCATCGCCATGATCATCGGCATCGTCGTCGGCGTCCCGCTCGGCATCACCGCGGCCGTCCGGCGCGGCACGATCCTCGATCACATCGCGCGCATCGTCGCCCTTGCCGGCCATTCCATTCCGATCTTCTGGATGGGGCTGATGGCGCTCTTCGTCTTCTACGCCAAGCTCCAGCTCGTTGGTGCGTCGGGTCGCGTCGACGTTCTGTATGAGGGGCTCGTGACGCCAGTCACCGGCTTTCTGCTGATCGATTCCGCTATGGAAGGCCAGTGGGACGTGTTTCAAAACGCGCTCAATCACATCATCCTGCCGGGCGCGATCCTCGGTTATTATTCCGTGGCCTATATCTGCCGCATGTCGCGCAGCTTCATGCTGGAGCAGCTCGGCCAGGAATATATCGTGACGGCAAGGGCAAAGGGGCTTGGACGGCGCAAGGTCGTCTGGCGCCATGCCTTCCGGAATATCCGCGTCCAATTGCTGACAATCATGGCGCTGACCTTCGGCGGCCTGCTGGAAGGCGCGGTGCTGATCGAGACGGTTTTCGGCTGGCCTGGGCTCGGCCAATATCTGACGCGCGGACTGCAGATGAACGACATGAATGTCGTCATGGGTGCCGTGCTGACGATCGGCGCCGTCTTCCTCACCATCAATATCATCTCGGATGTGCTTTATCGCATTCTTGATCCAAGGACACGGTGACGCCGATGACGATCTCCGCCGAACACACAGATCGCGCCAGCGGCAACAGCTTTCGCAAATGGCTGCTCGCGCCCGAGCCCCAGGGATGGTTCCAGTCCTCCGTGCAGCAATTCCATCAGGGCTGGCTGAAGTTCCGCCTGCATCCGCTCGGCCTTATCGGCCTTGCCATCATCGTCCTGCTGATCCTCGTTGCCATCGCCGCGCCCTTGCTGACGCGGTATGATCCGATCGTGCAGGACATGGCGGGGCGGCTCGCGCCGCCATCGACGCAGCATTGGCTCGGTACTGACAATTTCGGCCGCGATGTCTTTGCCCGCATCGTCTATGGCGGGCGCACGACGCTCTATATCATCATGCTCGTCTCGATCATCGTCGCACCCTTGGGCCTGCTGATCGGCACCTGCTCCGGCTATTTCGGGGGGATTGTCGATGAGATCCTGATGCGGATCACCGACATCTTCCTGTCCTTTCCAGGCCTGGTGCTGGCGCTGGGCTTTGCGGCGGCACTCGGTCCCGGCATCACCAATGCGATCATCGCGATCTCGCTGACGGCCTGGCCGCCGATTGCCCGGCTCGCGCGCGCCGAAACGCTCAGCCTGCGCAAGGCGGATTTCATCGCCGCCGTGCGTCTGCAAGGCGCGACGCCCTTGGCGATCATCACTCGCCACATCCTGCCGATGTGTATCCCCTCGGTGATCGTGCGTGTGACTCTCAACATGGCCGGCATCATCATCACCGCCGCCGGCCTCGGCTTTCTCGGCCTCGGCGCGCAACCGCCCTGGCCGGAATGGGGGTCGATGGCGGCCACAGGCCGCGAATTTATGCTCGACAGCCCCTGGGTCATCGCCGCCCCCGGCATTGCCATCGCGCTGGTAAGCCTTGCCTTCAACCTCGTCGGCGATGCGCTGCGCGATGTCCTTGATCCAAGAGGTGCGGAATGAGCTCTTCCCTCATTGATATTCACAATCTCGAGATCGCCTTCGGCGGCGGCTCCGTGCGGGCCGTGCGCGGCGTCAGCTTTTCGCTGGGCCAGGAAAAACTCGGCATCGTCGGCGAATCCGGCTCGGGCAAGTCGACGGTCGGTCGCGCCATCATGCGGCTGCTGCCGCCGACGGCAATGGTCAGCGCCGAACGGATGAGTTTTCGCGACGTCGATCTGCTCAAGGCAGACGAGCGCAAGATGATGACGATCCGTGGGCGGCGGATCGGGCTCATCCTGCAGGATCCGAAATATTCGCTCAATCCGGTCATGCGGATCGGAGAGCAGATCGCCGAGACCTATCGCCTGCACTATCCCAAGGCGAGTGCGAAGCAGGCCTACGGCCAAACGCTGGAGATGCTCGAGGCCGTCAAGATCCGCGATGTCGAACGGGTGGCCCGTCTCTATCCGCACGAGATCTCAGGCGGCATGGGCCAACGCGTGATGATCGCCATGATGCTGATTGCCGAGCCCGAGGTTCTGATCGCCGACGAGCCGACATCCGCGCTCGATGTCACGGTGCGGCTCGAAATCCTCGCCCTGTTGGACGAGCTTGTCGCCCGGCGCAATCTCGGCCTGATCTTCATCAGTCACGACCTGAACCTTGTGCGGAATTTCTGCGACCGCGTGCTGATCATGTATGCCGGACGGGTCGTCGAGGTCCTTGAGGCGCGAGATCTCGACAAGGCCAGGCACCCCTATACGCAAGGCCTGCTCGCGTCGCTGCCGTCGATCGACGATCCGCCGATCCGCCTGCCGATCTTGAAACGCGATCCGTCCTGGCTCGACAGTAAGATCCTGGAGAGAACGCGATGATCGAAATCGACAATCTCACCATCCGTTTCGCCGCCGGCCAGAGGCCTGTCGTGAGGAATGTCAGCTTCGACGTCGAGAAGGGCACGGCTTTCGGCTTGGTCGGCGAGTCCGGCTGCGGAAAATCCACGGTCCTGCGTGCCGTATCCGGTCTCAATCCGAATTACCAAGGCAGCATCGAGCTGGACGGCGACATTCTGGACCGGCGGCGCGACCGGCCGTTCTTCCGCCGGGTGCAGATGGTGTTTCAGGACCCCTACGGATCGCTCCACCCCCGCAAGACCATCCGCTCGCAGCTCAAGGAGCCGCTCCGTAACCAGGGGATTGCCACCGGCTCGATGGATGTCGATGCCCTGCTGCGCTCCGTCGGCCTCGATCCGTCGCTAAGTTACCGGTTCCCGCATCAGCTTTCGGGCGGCCAACGCCAACGCGTCGCCATCGCCCGCGCCCTGGTTCTGAACCCCGCCGTCCTGCTGCTCGACGAACCCACGTCCGCGCTCGACGTCTCGGTCCAGGCCGAAATCCTCAACCTGTTGGACGACCTGCGCCGCGAACGCGGCCTGACCTACCTGCTTGTCAGCCACGATCTCGCTGTCGTCTCCCATATGTGCAGCCGCGTCGCCATCATGGAGGCGGGGGAGATCGTCGAAGAGGTCGATATCGAAAGACTGCGAAAGGGAGTGGTCGAACATCCCTATTCGCAGCGCCTGCTGCGGGCGAGCCGGATGTATGGCAAACAGCGGGAGGTTCTTGCGTAATTAATTGCCATATCGACTTTGGCCAAAGGTGTGGCAGGGATCCTTGCCGTTTTTGCTGGTGCTCATATTGTTCCGCCATGAGCGCTATAAGTATCTATCTGCCGGACGCTTTGAGGAGCTTTGTCGACGAGCAAGCTTCAACGCATGGCTACGCGACGAGCGGCGAATATATCCGCGAATTGATCCGTCAGGATCAGGACCGGTCCAATCTACGCAAATTGTTGTTTGACGGATCGTTGTCTCCGACGAACAAACCGGTCGATGCGGATTATTTTGCCGGCTTGCGCGATCGTGTGCATCGGCAGCGGGGCGTCTAGGCATATCGACGTTTGGCGCGTGCTTCACGCCAAACGCGACATCCCACAGTGGATGCAGGAACCGGATCATTCTTAGTCGTTCAGATGGTTCATCCTGATCTCCGGCCAGAGCGGCTCAGTCGCCGCCAACAAGGCCGGCGTTCCAGCTGCGATCCATGGGACGCGGCTTGCGAGATCCTCACCGATCCGCACCTCGAGCCCGGCTTCGCGGGCAAGCACGGCACCGCCGGCGATGTCCCACATCGTTGTCACCTTCTGCAAATGCCCATCGAAAATGCCGCGTGCGGCAAAGACGAGGGAGACGGAGGTCGAATGGAAGGCTTCGACGACCCAGCCCGCGCGTCTCAACCCAACTTGAAACCTGGCGGCATCGTCGAAATCCTCCGCGGGATTGTCGCCCAGCGACATGACGCGGACGTCCTCCAAGGGGCTGGTGCGGGCGAGCGGCTTGCCGTTCATCAAGAGGCCGGTGCCATCGGCGGCCGCGTAGATTTCGCCCATGACCGGCATGGCAACGACGCCGAATTCGGGGCGGCCGTTACGCACGAAGCCAAGTGAAATTCCCCAGAGCGGCGAGCCACGAAGGAAGTTCGACGTGCCGTCGATCGGGTCGATGATCCAAAGCGCGCCTTCCGGCTGCCCGCCGAACTCCTCGCCGACGATCGCTTCGCCGGGAAAGGCGGCGGCGAGCCGATCGCGGATCAGGTTTTCGACGGTCGTGTCGGCTTCGGAGACGAAGTCCTGCACGCCCTTGGCATGGGTGGCGACAGTCTGGTGCGCTGCAAAGAAATGCAGCGCCTTGTCGGCCGCTTCCTCGATGATGGCGCTCGCCTGTGAGAGACGCTCGTGGGCGGCGGCCATCATGCGATCCTCTTGGTCTCATGGCCGGCGAGCCATTGCTTGAATGGCGCAATCGTGTCGGTCTGGACGGCGCCGACGCCTACCTCGACCAAGGTGCCCCATACACCTTCGGGATCGCCGAGCGCCCGGCTGTCGTTGAAATCGAGATTATGAGAGACATCGAGCGTATTGATCCAGAGGCGGATATTCTGACGCTTCAGTTCCTCGCGCCCGCCGGCAAGGTCGGTAATGTCGGAAAACTTGACCTCCACCATCGGCGCCCGCAGCGGCTCGATCAGCTTCAGGTCTTCGGCGAATTGTCCGGGCCTGACGCGAAACATCGGCATATGCGGGATGGAGCCGAACCAGTCCGCATCGATCACCGGGAAATGGCCGGATGCCGGCTCGATATCGGTCTTGATGATGATCTGGTCCTGCATATCGAGGCGCTTGATCGTGGCGATCACCAGCGGCAAGTCACGCGAATATTTCGTGTCGATATTGACGAAGATCCGCCCGCGCGCCTCCTCCAGCGCTTCCTCCAGCGTCGGAATGCGCTCGTCGGTGACGGACGCTGTCTCTCCGCCGCCACCTGAGCGAAGACGGGCATTGCGGATTGTCGCGAGATCGCAGGCGCTGATAACGCCGGTGCCGGTCGATGTCCGGTCAAGCGTCGCATCATGGATCACGACAAGCTTTCCATCGGACGTCGCCTGCGTGTCGATTTCGACGATTTCCACATTAAGTGCCGCAGCGTCGCGGATAGACGTGAGCGAGTTTTCCGGCGCTGCCGTCCACAGGCCGCGATGCGCGATGGTGAGAATATCAGGGTTGCTGCGCGAAACGAGCGAGAAAATGTCTGCGAAACGGGAGGCAGCGGTCTGGCTGGGCATGGGGAGAACTTTCGGATGGTTGAGGTTTGGGAGGAGGATCAGATCTTGCCCATTCCGGCGGGAAATATTGTTCTCATTCCAGTTAATACACTTTAGGTGTAATATTTGTGACGGGTCCAGTAAAAAAGCCCCTCTGGGCATTACAGGATGGATTGCGAGCCCTCGTCCGAGCGGCTAAGCCAGAGGTATGACACTGCAAGCTGCTTCCCCGACCAGGTTCGACATGTCGCCGCTTGCGAGCGACAACGAACGGATGATCCTCGATATCGTGCGCCGTCACGAGCCGATCGCGCGTTCGACGATCACGGCGCATACCAATCTGACCCAGCAGTCCGTGCACCGGCTTGTGGAAACCCTGATGGAGCGGGGCCTTCTTCGCGCGGGCGCGCCGCTCAAGGGCGCGCGTGGCCAGCCGAGCCCGACGATCGAACTGGTGAAGCAAGCGGTCTATTCCGTCGGCATCTCGATCAACACCGATTCAGCGATCCTGTATCTGGCCGATTTCGGCTGCAACGTGGTTGCTGAGGAAACCCTGAGGATGGTGCCGAGCGATCGGCAGGCGACCATCGCCAGGCTTCTGGAAACTCTTCAAACCATCCTGAAAAAGCACGGTATATCGCGCGAACGCCTTGCGGGGCTCGGCTTTTCGATGTCGGGGTTTTTCGTCATGGACAATCGGGAATTCAATGCGCCAGAGCCTCTGCGGGACTGGTCGCTCGTCGATCTGCGTCCGGGTCTTGAGCGCGCTTTCGAGCTTCCCGTATGGCTGGAGAATAACGCGACGACGGGTGCTATTGGCGAAAGCCTGCGCGGCGCCGGCCTCTGGTGTTCCACCTTCGCCTATCTTTCCTTCAATTACGGTTTCGGCGGCGGCCTCATCCTCGACAGCAAGCCCTTTCATGGCTTTCACGGCAATGCCGGCGAATTCAGCGGCATCTACAATCCGGATGAATCGCCAAAGCGGCCTGCTTTGCAATATCTGATCCGGATGCTGCAGGAGAACGGCATCGATATCCATTCGATCGATGAACTGCACCAGCGCTTCGATCCGTCCTGGCCCGGCGTGGAGGCGTGGCTGGAGCAGACTATGCCCCTGCTGGATCGGTTGGTCGCGAGCTTGATCGCCGTGCTTGATCCGCAGGCGATCGTGTTCGGGGGGCAATTGCCGCGGGAGCTTGGGCGGATGATGATCGGGCGCGTGCACATGCCATCTTCGCGCGCACATCGGTATGATGTCGGGCCGCGGGAGGCGAAGCTGGTGCTGAGTGAAACGAGAGGGGATGCCGCTGCGATCGGAGCTGCCCTGCTACCGTTGAAACTCCGTTACTTCCTCTAGCGGCTCAGTTACACGCCGCATTGACCTGTTTCAAGCGATCGAGCGACGTCTGATCCGGACGGGCGGGATGCGGCCGGAAAACGATGCCGGAAATTCGGCATCGATGGTTTCTTCAGACAGAAATATCTGTCCGACCGGCTTCGGCCGCCCAAGGAAAAAGCCTTGGGCTTCGTCACAGCCTTCGACTTTGAGGATTTCAAGCTGGTGGTTTGTCTCGACCCCCTCGGCAAGAACCGGGATTTCAAGGCTTCGGCCAAGCGTCAGCACGGCCCGCACGATGGCTTTCGCCTGGATGCTGCCCTCCACTTCGCTCATGAAGGAGCGATCGAGCTTGATCTTGTCGAAGGGGAATGAGCGCAGCGTATCCAGCGACGAATAGCCCGTTCCGAAATCGTCTATCGCTATGGTTACGCCCAGCGCCTTGATCTGACGCAGCACATGCAGCGTGCGGGTCTTGTCGGCGATGATGGTGGACTCGGTGATTTCGAGCTCCAGCCGGCTTGGCGAGAGCCCTGTTTCGAGCAGGATTTCGTGCACAAGCCGGGCAAGGTCGGCATGGGCAAACTGGACAGGCGAAAGGTTGACGGCGATCTTGTAGCGCTTGTCCCATGAGGCAGCCTGCTTGCAAGCCGTCCGTAGCACCCATTCGCCGATCGCAAGGATAGTGCCGCTTTCCTCCGCGATCGGAATGAATTCCGCCGGGGGCACCTTGCCGCGTTCAGGATGGTTCCAGCGCGCCAGAACCTCATATCCGCAGACCTCGCCTGTGCGAACCGAGGTTTGCACCTGGTAGTGCAGCTCGAGCTGATCCAGCTCGACGGCGCGGCGCAGATCCTGGGCAAGCGTATGACGTTCGCGGGCAGCTTCATCCATCCTGGATTCGTAGAAGCAGACGGCGCGCCCGACATCGGCCTTGGCGCGGTACATCGCCAGATCGGCATTGCTGACAAGGCGCTCTTGATCCCGTCCATCGTCGGGATAGACGGCGACGCCGATGCTGGCGCCCGTCACCGTCTCGAAATCGTCGATCCGGATCGGTTCGAACATGGTCTTTTCCAGTCGCGCGACGAAGTCCAGCAGCTCGTTTTGCCCGTTGAACCGCTTGACGGCAGCAAACTCGTCGCCACCGACGCGGGCGACGAATTCGCCGTCCTTCACCAGACGTGCGAGCCGACGTCCGATCGCCTTGAGGGCCTGGTCGCCAGCCTTGTGTCCGCGAAGATCGTTGATTTCCTTGAAGCGGTCGAGGTCGATGCCGATGACGGCAAGTTTCGCATTCTCGCGTTCCGCCTGTTCCATCTCTTGGTTGAGATGGTCGGCAAAGCTGCCACGGTTGGGCAGGCCGGTCAGCAGGTCGTTGAGCGCCATGTGCTGGAGCTTCTGGATGGATTCTTGCGTGGCGTGTTCATCAATCATGTAGCTGGCGACGCCGGTGCCGACGATCAGTAGGCCGACGCCAGCGACGGCAATGGCCATTGCCTGCAATACATGCGGGTCGGTGCCTGCGGCACCCGTCGCCAAAGGAGTGAGCGATACGGCGGCCATCGCAGTGAAATGGAGCGTCACGACGGCAAGGACGAAGAGCGCAAGTGCGAGGAGAGGCGAATGGCGCCAGGGCCGACGGATGGCCTGGCTGAAGGCGAATGCCGCGATGACCATGGACAGCATGATCGAGCTGGCCACGTAATCCACGTTCCACTCGATGATGCCATCGACGTGATAGGCCATCATGCCGGTGTAATGCATGGCCGAGATCGCCAAACCAACGACCAAGCCGCCTGCTTCCGGCGCCAGTCTGAAACCGCGCAGCGAGGCGGTCGTAAAGCCGAAGGCGCAGCCTGTCACGGCTACCAGCAGCGACACCATGGTCAGGATCGGACCGAAGGTGATCGCCGCTTCGGTCTCATAGGCGAGCATGGCGATGAAGTGGGTGCACCAGACCGAGGAGCCAGCCGCAACGGAGGTCAGAAACAGCCATCCACCGCGCTGAAGTCCCAGTGTCGTCTCCGACCGTCGCAACAGATTGAGGGTGATCCACCCGCCACTGATACAGACGAACGCCGCAAGAAGAACGAGCCACAGATTATGCTCCGTGGTGATGCATGATATGACGCGCACTCTGAAATCCCAAGCCTATGGATGGCGACGACCGAACTCTTTGACGGCTACCTGCCACACCGATAATCAGGGGCCAAGTTTTTCGAGGGCAAACGATAATATCGGGTAAAGACCGAATGTGTGGCTTGGGGAAAAGGCAGGTTTGCGAATAAATTCACCGTTTCGTCACAGATGCGGTCTCCCCCCCAAACATTAAGCCGAGCGAAATCGGCTATACCGGGCATGGCTTTCGAAAATGGACGGCAGGTCGAGCAGAGGTCCCAACATCTCCTACCCAAGCCGCCGCCCTTTTTTCACATAGTCAGAAACGAACGATTGTTGTCGCCGTTCATCAAAGGGCAAGCAATTCGCTTGTGGTATCGACCTGCTCGCTTGAGGCATAGAGGCTGCCAAAGTCTGACGGCTGCGGCGGCTGTTGCGCCTTCATGGCCGTCTCGAACTGGCTTTGCGTTAGCGATCCGGAACTGGACGTGTCGAGGCTGTCAAACAGGGACGTTGCCTGATCCTCGCTCACGTCGGATGGACGAGCCGCGACGAATTCCGCCTCGCTGACGCTGCCGTCGCCATCCGTATCCATCTCGGAGAACATGCTGGACAGCTGATCGTCGCTCGGTGGTCCGCCAGCCGGAGGTGGCGGCGGCTGCTGGCCGGACTGCATGGCGCTTGCCAGCTGCGATTCCGTGAGCGATCCGGTGTTCTCAGTATCGAAGCTTGCAAACAGATTTGTTGCCTGTTCCTCGCTCACGTCGGATGGACGAGCCGCGACAAACTCCGCTTCGCTGATGTTACCGTCGCCATCCGTATCCATAGCCTTGATCATGTTGGTCTGATCGCTGGTGCTGGAAGCAGCTTGCGTGCTCGATGTGCTGCTGGTGGATGCGGTATCCGAGCTTGAGCTCGAATCATCGTCGCTGCTGCCAGACTGCAGATTGAGCATCATCGACATCAGCTGCGCGGCCAACTGCTGTGCCGTCGTCGCCAGAGACTGATCGTCGGACGACGAAGACGAATCCTTGCTGGACGATCCGCTACCCAGGACAGAAGAAAGGGCATCGTCCGTTGACGACGCTGCAGAACGTGATCGCAGAGATTGATAATAACTATTTGAACTAATTGAAGTAATGCTCGTCATGGGGGCCTCCGGATGCGAGCGTTGAAATGACTCCGGTTTCTTACGCTTACTCGTTATGAACATATTGCCGTCGCGTCGGGCCGACTGATCTGTGGCAGCACGATCTTTGATACCGATATGAGCGGATGGGCGTGCCGAATGCTGTAAACCCAGCATTCTTCGCGTTCCTGCTTTGATGCTCACGCGTGCCCCCGCAGCGCATGAGTTCAAGATTGAACACGACAGATGAACGCCATCATGGCGCTATCGGCATCCGCACATTCTCGATCTGGCAATTCCCAACGAGCTACTGATGCACAAGCAAACTTGTGCGTAGCTTATAGGAGCCGGGTGCACGCTCTCGGCTGCAATTTCTTCTGTGGATTGTTCGATTGGCTCAAAGCCATAGGGAGCCGACAACCGCCGGCGCGGGTTCCGCGGCTCTGGCAAGTATCGATATGTCTGTCGACGGCAGCTTTGTAGGTGGGCTGACCGATTTGGACGCGTTAAACCAAACCTGCGGGCGACAGGTCGCCCGCAGGTTTGTCGGATCAAAGGCTTGCGTTCAGCGATACGAAATAGCCGGAACGGTATTCGACCGGCAGGAAGCGCTCGTGCAATTCCTTGAACGTCGCTTCCGGATCGAGATCCTTGAACAGGTCCGGATGCAGCCACTTGGCGATCTGCTGTATGGCGACGAACTGGTAGGGATTGTTATAGAACTGATGCCAGATGGCGTGAACATTGCCGGTCTTGACCGCGGTGATGTCGGTGAAGGCCGGGCGGTGCATCAGCTTTTCCAGCTTCGATGTGGCCAGGGCCTTGTCCGCGCCGGGACCAACGCCGACCCAGTCGCCGCCGGGAACATAAAGTTCCCAGTTCGCACCGGTAACGATCACCTGGTCCGGGTTGGATGCAATGATCTGTTCCGGATTGACCGTGCCGAACGTGCCGGGAATGATATCCTTGGCGAGATTGATGCCACCGGCCATTTCGACCATCCGGCCGAAATTCTCGTTGCCGAAAGACATGCAGCAATCGTCGCTGTAGCCGCCGGCGCGTTCGATGAAGACCACCGGCTTCTTGATGTCGCCGGCCTTGGCAAGCACGTCGGTGACGCGCGCCAACTGCTCATCATGGAATTTCACGAATTCCTCGGCGCGTGCCTCCTTGCCGAATAGCTTGCCGATCAGGCGCATGGACGGAGTCGTGTTCTCCATCGCCTTCTCACGGAAGTCGACATAGACGAGCGGAATGCCAACCTTGGCCAGCTTCTCGATGTAGCCGCTTTCTTCCGTCGCCGACTTGGCGTCGATGTTCATGATGATGACATCGGGCTTCAGCGTTACAGCCTGTTCGATGTCGAAGGTGCCGTCCTTCATGCCGCCGAAGGTCGGGATCTTCTTCATCTCCGGATATTTTTCCAGATAGGCATTGTAGCCGTCGAGATCGGCCTTCTGGAAGTCATCCCGCCAACCGATGATGCGCTTGAACGGCGCCTCCGTGTCGAGGGCTGCGGTGAAGTAGATCTGACGACCTTCGCCGAGAATGACGCGTTCCACCGGAACGCTGACCTGGACGTCGCGGCCGGTAATATCCTTGACCGTGACCTTCTCACCGGCGATAGCCATCCCGGAAAAAAGGGCAAACACGAGCGTGGCGACCGAAGCCACCTTGTTGAGGTTGAACACTTGTCTCTCCTGAGCGATAAATTCGGACGCGATTTATGTTTTTATGACTTTTGCAGTCAAGAATTATCTTTTAGAAGTCTTCTACGCTTAGTTGTTCTCTTGGAAAGAAATAGGAAATGCAGACACTTAACCTGCGCTCCAATCACGATTTGCGCGACGAGATAAAGGCCTATTGGTCGATCCGGGCCGAGACTTTCGACAGCCAACCGGGGCATGAGATCTTTTCGGAGGAGGAGCGGGCGGCATGGCATGCGTTGCTTCAACGCCATCTCGGCGATGGTACGGGGCAGACGGCCCTCGATCTCGCCTGCGGCACGGCGGTCGTATCCCATTTGCTCGACGACATCGGCTACAGGGTGACGGGCATGGACTGGGCGGAGCCGATGTTGGAACGGGCGCGGGCGAAGGCGAAGACCCGTGGCCGGCCGATCCGTTTCCTGATGGGGGACGCCGAAAACACCATGGAGCCGGATGGCGCCTATGATGTGGTCATCAACCGCCATCTGGTCTGGACGCTGGTCGATCCGCTCGCCGCCTTCAAGGAATGGCATCGCGTGCTGAAGCCGGGCGGGAAACTGCTGGTCATCGATGGCGACTTCGTTAATACGACCCTTGTCGCGAAGATTACCGGTAGGCTTGCGGCCCTTATGGCACGTCTCCGTGGTCGAAATGCCCGGCCACAGAACGGGCCGGGCGCGGTACTTGCCGAAACCCACCGCAGCATTCTCTCTCGCGTCTATTTTTCCGAAGGCGCGCGCGCCGAAGCGGTGGCCGACCTCCTGAAGGCTGGCGGCTTTTCATCCGTGATCATCGATACGGACATGGGTGCCATCCACCGGACACAGCGCAAGAACTTTGATTTCCTGAAAGGGCTGGAGCGCGCCGCGCAGCACCGCTACGCTATCTGTGCTAGCAAATAGGGCGGGTTTGATCTGGTATCTCTGATTTTCGATCGCGGTCGTTTCGAGTTTTGTGCCGGACCGCATCTCAATTGGCTGACGGAACCGGGCAGTCGAGGTCCCCATCGCCGCACTTCAGATATCCTTTGAGATCTTCGATACGGCTCCGCGTCATGTTGTTGAGACAGGAGCTGGAGATGAACGGATATACGGTGCCGCCCGTGACTTTAGAGCTTGAGAAATTGCATTCGGCGTCGCGATAGCCGACCCAGGCTTTCTGCGTCGATACCAATAATTTTTTGGTATCGGCGTCGTCCTTCAACCGCGCCTCGATCTGCTTATAGAGCACATTCAACTCGGCGTCCGATTTCGCATAGGCTTTGCCAGCGCAAATATTCATGTCGGTTTGGGTCGTGAGGTCGCCACAATTTTGTTCGGCAAGCGCAAAGGTGGGCGTTGCCAAAATCAGCGCAATAGCAAAGGCTGTAATTCTCATTCGTATTCCCCCACTTATGTCGATAGCAAACGATATTTCACTTGTGCCGAATATATAGCACCATCTTTCGGTAGCAAGCATCGCTGCCTCTTCCGCAAATATTGGTCGAACCAGAAATAGCGGCATCCGCCGCGACAGAGGCAATGTCGCGGCGGATGATTTTCAACCTTTAACGTCTGCGGTAGCCGTCATGGCTGCTTCTGCTTCGTTGAGCGCCTGGGCGCATTCTTCGCAGCAGACCTCGACAGTCTTGCCGCCGAGCTTGACCTTGATTGCCTCGGCATCGAGTTCGCAGTCGCAGGCAGCACAGGTACGTTGAGACATGTCAGTTCCTCCGTTTGATGTCCCCGGCTTGGGGATGCTGGGAGGAAACCATTTCGCCGGCGCTGCCGCTGTCGGATTCTTTAGCGATTTATCGCGCCCGCAAATGGGCAAGCCGCTGGAATTCGGCGGGCGTACGGTCATAGGCCTGTTTGAAGGCGGCGCTGAAATGGCTGTGGCTCGAAAAGCCGAGATCCAGGCCAAGAGCCGTCAGGTCGTCATATTCGCCGAGGAGGTCGAGCGCCCGCGCCAGCCTTAGACGCAGTTGGTAGCGATAGAGTGGAATGCCCTCGACCTGCTGGAAGACCTGGGTGAGGTAAACCGGAGAGACGCCGACATCATGGGCGATGTCAGCCAGGGTCCATCGACGGGCAAGGTCGGACGACATGACAAGTTTGGCGCGATCGACCAGCTTCTGCCGTCCGATCGTTGCACCGGCGGCGTGCGAGGTGCGCTCACCAAGCGAACGCCGCACCAAAGTCAGCGCAAGCGTTTCCGCCTCCAGCGTCTCGGCGGCGCCGCGTTTAAGGCTATGCCGCAAGAGGGCGACCAGCGCCTGCGCGCGCGGATCGATCCGCCGGCGCTGGCGACGAAAGATCAGCGCATCCGCCGTCTGTGCCTGATCTTTCGGTGCCAGTTCGTCTAGCAAGGCTTCGTCGATTGAGACATCAATACAGGCATCGCCACCCTCGATCGGATGGCTGATCCGGTATTCCTGCTCCCGGTTGAAAAACAGCACCTGGTTTGCCTCGGCCACCACATCCTTGCGCCCGACATGGCGCATGAAGACGCCGCGATAGGGGTAAACAAGGCTGGTCGAATGCGCGCATTCCTCGACGCTCTTATGCCGGCATGCGCCATCGCAGAGCACATCTCTTATCGTGACGGTCTTCGTCTTCAGCAAAAGGTCGATTGAAAAACCTGACATGGCATAGTCCAATATCGGCGGCGCAAGCCTCTCAGCTCGCCACGTTCTAGCACAATTATCTGTAGCGTGTGTAGATGTGCTCGTGACTATAGGCTTGGCCACGGGACAGGCCTATATCCTTCAACTGGTCGTCGGACAGTTCAAGCAGGGCATTGCGATTGCTTCGCGCCGTTAGTTTTGCGGCGATCTGCATCGGTATGGCTAACAGCCATCGCAATGCCGGGTAGATTTTTCGTTCAGTTCGGCGGAAGGATACACGGATCGCAGTCGTGGTCATTGTCGTCTCCATCGGGCTTGTTTCGATGAGACGAGTTGACCATTTGCCGGAAGTTTCCGCTGTCGGATTCTTTAGCGATTATTCAGGCGAAACCTCGCCCGAGCGGTCAAGCCGCCCGTCTTGCCCGACGGTCGTCCTGCGCTGTACCTTCGATGCGGAACTGTTGCAGCAGGTTCATCAGAATATCGGCTTCCTCGGCCAATCCGCGGCTGGCTTGCGTCGTTTCTTCGACCATCGCAGCGTTCTTTTGGGTCATCTGATCCATCGCGTTGACGGTGCCGTTGACTTCTTGCAGGGCGGTCGCCTGGTCCCGGCTGCCTGTCGCGATGGTCTCAACATGCTTGCTGATCGCGACAATTTCCTGGCTGATGGAGGCAAGCATGCCGCCTGTTTTCTGCACCAGCTCGGAGCCGGCGGTGACTTCACGGGTCGATTTTTCGATGAGGCCCTTGATCTCGCGGGCTGCCACGGCGGAGCGCTGCGCCAATTCGCGCACTTCCTGTGCGACGACGGCAAAGCCCTTGCCCGCGTCTCCGGCGCGGGCGGCCTCGATACCTGCGTTCAGCGCCAGCAGGTTCGTCTGGAACGCGATATCGTCAATCACTTCAATGATCTGTTCGATTTGTCGGGACGCCTGTTCGATGCGGTTCATGGCGGCGACGGCATCGCCAACGACTGTGTCCGAGCTGTCGGCCGTCTTCTTGGTGAGCGCTACGGCATTGTTCGCCTCGCGGGCGCGTTCGGCCGAGGAGCGGACCGTGACGGTGATTTCCTCCACGGCGGCGGCAGTCTCTTCCAGATTGGCCGCCTGCGCCTCCGTGCGTTTGGAAAGTTCGCCGGCCGAGGACCGCATCGCGTTGCTGTTGTGCTGGATTGTCGTCGCGCTGTTGCGGATGCGGGACAGGGTGTCCTGCAGGCGAACGAGCGAGGCGTTAAAATCGATGCGAAGCTGCTCGAGGCGACCTACGAACGGGGTCTCGATCGTCTGTGATACATCCCCTTGTGCCAGACGGCCGAGGCCGACTGCGATCTGGTTGACCGCAAATTCGATCTGGTCGTCGAGCGTGCGCTTGTCGGTATCGTTGCGGCTGCGCTCGGCTTCGGCAAGCGTGCGCTGTTCGGCGGCCTGCGTTTCCAGATCGCGGCGCGCGCGGGCGCTGTCGCGGAAGGCTTCCAGCGCGCGGCCGATCTCGCCGAACTCATTCTTCTTCTCGACGCAGGGAATGCTGCCACCAAGATTACCGGCGGAAATCGTGTGAACCGTCGTCGTCAAGGCCTGCAGCGGTCTTATCGTACGGCGGATCGCAAAGAAGGCGAAGAGACCGACGAACGCCATCACGGCACCCCCAGCGGTCAGGACGAGAAGCTGCAGATTGTTCAGCCGCGCGAAATAGACCTCCATCGGAATGCCGATGAATAGAATGCCGACATTGGCGCCGGCGGCATTCTTGACGGGGAAATAGCCGGTCATGAAATTGCGGCCGAAAAGCTGGGCCGGACCGTAATAGGCCTCGCCCCTGGCAAGCACAGGCTGAGCAGGGTGATCGGCGGCAAGCTTTGTGCCGACGGCACGGCTGCCATCCTGCTTCTTCACATTGGTGGATACGCGAACATAGTCGCTGTCCTGCTTTTCGAAGATCGTTGCCACGCCAGCGATCGACTGCGCTGCCCGGTCGACAAGGTCGTGATCGCTAAAGGCCGGAATTTTCTCCTCGGTGACGGAGGCAAGCTCCGTATCTTTCAGCGCGATCTTCGCGCCATCGTCGCCAGCAGCGTAAAGGATCGCCATCGCGCGGCTTGCATCCCTGGCGTCAGCTACCGCGCTGTCCATCACGTCACGGCTGAGGTTGTAGTAGGTCACCGCAACGATTGCGGCCGTGCTGACGGCAAGCAGACCGAGGGTGATCGCAACGACCTGGCGCACGATGGATGTCGATAGAAAACGCAGCATGAATATCTCCGGTGATATAACCGGAACCAGACTAGGCGGAAGTCATTAAGATTCTGGCCAATGTCCGGAGTTTGGGGCGGCTATTCAAGCACCGCCGGCCTTGCTGTTGATGAAGCTGAAGGCGAGCACGGCGAAGATCAGCACGCCGGTGCCGACCTGCTGCCAGTAGAAATTCAGGCCCGTCAGAAGCAGGCCGTTGGCGACGATGCTGAGCAGAAGCACGCCGAGCACGGTTCCCGCGACATTCGGCCGGCCAAGCGGCGAAAGTGTCGTGCCGATGAAGGTCGCACCGATCGCGTTCAGGAGAAAGGCGTTGCCCGAAAAGGGAATATAGACCGTGACCGTCGCGGTCAGGATCAGGCCGGCGATGGCGGCGATGAGGCCGACGAGAATGAAGGTTATGGCGACGTGGCCGCGAAGCCTGATGCCGGAATAGCGCACGACGCTTGGCTGGATGCCGATCGACAGCACCACACGGCCGAAGCGGGTGCGGGCAAAGAGCGTGGCTGCGGCCGCGATGATGACGATTGCGATGACCAGCGGCACAGGAATGCCGGCAATCGCGCCGTGGCCGAGAAACCGGAACGCTTCCGGCACGCCGGTTGGTGGCAGGTAGACCGGATTGCCGCCATTCGTCAGCAGTTGCTGGATGCTGCGGCCGATGAAGAGCGTGCCGAGGGTCGCGAGGAACGGCGATACGCCGATCCCGGAGATCAGGACGGCATTGAAAGCGCCGACCGCGGCGCCAGCTGCCAGGCCCGCCAGCACGGCAAGTGCCACCGGTTGGCCGGCAAGCACCAGAGAAACGAAGGCAAAACTCGCGAAATCGACTGCTGTTCCGACCGAAAGATCGATCCCGCCGGAAGAGACGGCAAAGGTCATGGCGATCGAGACGATGGCAAGCAGCGTGAAGTTGTTGACGAGAATGCTTTGCAGATTGCCTGGCGTCAGGAAGGTCGGCGTTGCGGCCGAGAAGATCGCGAAGACGAAAAGGAGTGCCAGGATCAGGCCACATCGCGCCAATACGGCGACCGCGCGACGCGGCCATGCCTGCGATGGGGCGGCGGAATTCGAAAGCGACATGGTCAGATCTCCCGCTTGCGCAACAGGGTCGTTGCCGAAACGACGATCAGGATGAGAAGGCCTTGAATGCCGTTAACCAGCGTGCTCGGCAGATTCAGCAACTGGAACCCGTTGACGAGAAAGCCGACGAGCAGGGTGGAGAGCAAGGCTCCCGCGATTGTCGGAACCAACCGTCGTGAAAAGACCGAGCCGAGCAGGGCAGCGGCAACGACAGGCAACAGCATTTCGCCGGCGCCGGTGGTGCTGCCGCTGAGATAGGAGACCGAAAGAATGCCCGCGATGCCGCCGCAAAGGCCGCTGGCGAGGAAGGCGCCGGCAAGCAGGCGCTTGAGCGGCAGGCCGGCGGCACGCGCCGCGTCCGGAAACTCTCCCACGGCATAGAGTCTCAGGCCGAGCGGCGTATATTGCACGATCGCTGTCACGATTGCTGTAAAGCCGAGAAGCACATAGGCAAGGACCGGAATGCCGAAGCTGTCGGATGCCGAGAGCAGCGTCAGCAAATCGGTAGATGCCGGCAGGACAGTATTCTGCGTCAGCACCAGTTCGAGGCCTGCGACGATATTCATCACGGCAAGCGTGGCGAGCAGCGGCACGATGCCGGCAAGTACGACGGCGGCGGCATTGACGGCACCGATCGCAAGGCCGGTCAGCAGCGTGGCAGTAATTGCCACCGCGTCGCCATAACCGAGCTGCGTCAGCGTCGCATAGACGGCCGCACTGAGGCCCATATTGGCGGCGAGCGACAGGTCGATGCCACCGGTTACGACATTGGCGCCGCCGGCAATCAGCACGATGGTCAGCCCGATCGCCAGCACGCCCGAAATGGCGGACTGGCCGAGCACATTGCCGATATTGCCGATGCTGAGGAAATAGGGCGCCGTCAGCGAGAAGACGATAAGGATCAGGGCAAAGGTGATCAGCGAGCCGAAGCGCAGGGTCGTCGCCGCGATATTGCTGCCTGTCCGACCGGCCGTTTTCTCGGCCTCAAAGCCGGTGACGGGAGCATATTGAATGTCAGCCGACATGGCGCAAGCCTCCTGAGGCGCCGGACGATTCCGCCAGCACCTCGTCCGTTGTGGTTTCCGACGAGATGAATTCGCGGGTCACGCGGCCGCGGAAGAGCACGAGAATACGGTCGGTAATGCCGATCAGTTCGGGCAGGTCCGAGGACAGCACGATGATGCCGGCACCTCGGGTGGCGAGTTCACCGATCAGCGTGTAGATTTCCACCTTGGAGCCGATGTCGACGCCAACGGTCGGCTCGTCGAGCAGGTAGATCTCCGAATGGCGGCTCAGCCATTTGGCGATCGCCACCTTCTGCTGGTTGCCGCCGGAGAGCGTGCGTACCAGCGCTTCGCGTCCGGCTGTCTTGATCTCAAGGCGTTTGATGAGGTCGTCGGTGTCACGACGTTCGCGTTTGCGATCGAGGAAGCCGAAGCGTGTGTAGCGGGCAAGGCTCGACAGCGTGATGTTTTCGGCCACGCTAAGATCGAGAGCGACGCCGTGGCCGCGCCGGTCCTCAGGCACCAGGGCGATCTGCCGTTCCACGGCCTCCGTCGGACTGATACTGCGTGTTGGTTTGCCGGCGACCGCGATATGGCCGGAGGAAGCCCTCTCCAGGCCGAAAAGCGTGCGGACGAGATCCTTGGCCCCGGAGCCGAGCAGGCCGGTGATGCCGAGCACCTCGCCGTGGCGAAGGGTGAAATTGATATCGCTGAAGCGGTTAGGTGCCGTCAGCCCCTCGACTTTGAGGATCTCCTCGCCAAGCTCGATCTGGCGCTTGGGAAACATGTCGGCGATGTCGCGCTCGACCATCAATCGTGCGATGGCCGCAGCCGAGGTCTCTGCAATCGGCAGTGTGGCGACGTCAAGGCCGTTGCGCATGACGGTCACATGGTCGCAGAGCTCTTCGATCTCGTTGAGATAATGCGAGATATAGATGATGGTCACGCCTTCATCGCGCAGGCGCCGGATCAGCCGGAAGAGGATATCGGCCTCCCGCCGGATCAGCGCCGCTGTCGGCTCGTCGAAAACCAGAACTTTCGGCTGGTTGAGAAGGGCGCGCGTAATCTGCACGATCTGCTTTTCGGCCGTGGACAGCTCGCTGATTAGGGCCTTGTTCGGCAGGTTGACGCCGAAATAGTTGGCGAGCAGGTCGCCGGCGCGCCGCTGCATGCGACGACGGTCGAGAAAGGGCGTGCGGCCGATACGCGGCTCGCGGCCGAGGAAAAGTGCTTCTCCGACGGTAAAGGTCGGCACCAGCAGCCGGTCCTGATGGATGAAATGGATGCCGAGCGCTTCGGCGAGATGCGGCGTCAGATGATCGAAGGATTCCCCTTCGACTTCGATCCGGCCTTCGTCCGGCCTGTGCAGGCCGGCAAGCAGCTTGATCAGCGTCGATTTGCCGGCGCCGTTCTGGCCGACCAGACCGTGGACGGTGCCGCGGCGCACGGTAAGAGAGGCGCCTGCCAGCGCCTGCGCCCCGCCGAAATGCTTGACGACATGGTCGAAGCGAATGACATGATCATCCGAGTGTGGTGGCGCCGAAGGCGAAGATGCCGTCATTGGGAGGCTCCGATGGAGGTTTGGCGAGGCGGAAGGTCGCCTCGCCAACGGCTATGTCAGCCGATGCCGAGTTTCTTGACGACTTCGGCGACGTTGGCCTTGTTGGCCAGAAGCGCCGGCACATAGGTCTCGCGCGGCAATGTTTGTCCGGCCAGAAGCTTGGCGACATTGCGAATCGCGGTGCGGCCGATTTCGGCCGGCTGCTGTGCCGCATCGGCGCCTGCCGGCGAATTCGGATCGGCGACCAGTTGCAGCACCTCCGGGCTTCCATCGACACCATAGGTACGGATTTCAGTGCGGCCGGCGGCGGCAATGGCCTGCGTGGCGCCAAGCTGCGGAATGTCCCAGGCCGACCAGATCGCCTTGATCGAGCCTTTCTCCGGATATTTGTTCAGCAGTGCCGTGACCTGGGTGAAAGCGTCCTGGACGGTGTTCGGGATCACGTCGCGCAGTTCCGGCTGGATGATCTTCACCTTCGGGAAATACTTGATGACGTTGACGAGCTGGTCGTAGCGGATCGCGCAGGGCGTGACGCCGTAAAAGCCGTTGAAGACGAGGATATTGCCTTCGCCGCCGATGTCGGACACGAGCTGGAGGGCCAGATCCTTGCCGATACCCCAATTGTCGGAGGTCGTGTTGTTGATCGAGTTGGTCGAGCCGACATCCACGGTCAGCACCGGAATGCCGGCATCGCGAGCCTTCTTCAGCCAGGGATCGATGACGCTGAGCGTGCCAAGGATCTGCACAATGGCATCGGGCTTCTGGGCGATGAGCGTCTGCAACTGCGAGACCAGCTTGCCGTCGTTACGGCCGGCATCGACGGCGATCGGCTCGCCGCCAAGGCGTTTAACCTCGGCAATCTGGGCATTATAGGCCTGAAGGTCGAAATAGTGGTCGGTGCCCGTCGCGCTGATGGCGATGCGCTTGCCTTTCAGCGACAGGCCATCGTCGGCTGCCGCCGCCTGGCTGGCAAAAAGGCCCGCTCCGGCAAAGGTCGCGCCGGTGACGGCTGCGAGCTTCAGGATCTCCCGGCGGCCAAAGCCGGATCTGTCTTGTTCTGTCATGGAATGTTCTCTCCGTGTTTATACCCCACAAAATATATGGATTTATGGGGTTTGAGAGGAACAGCATTCCAAAAGAGCGCGATCGAAAGAAAAGTTCTCTGATCAAAAGCAATGTGGCTGCAATGACAAAATTCCACGCCGCCGATTTCTCGAAAGAGGCTAAATGAGCGGGAGCTATTCCGGATAAGCCGATGCAACAACCGAAATATGCGAAATTCTCTCCTCGTTGGCGGCACGGATCAAGGCTTCCCTGACTGCTTCCGGAGGGACGACATCGTGCAAGGCGTCCAGGCAGGTTCTGACTGCCACGACGTATTCTTCACCATCATCGCTCGGCCAATCCGAGATCAGGGTTACTGCTGCGTCTCGGACCGATTTGATGACCCTGTATTTTTCTCTGCCACGCACGACGAGCCTCAGCGCGGGAAACTGATGCGAAGTGTGCCATTTCATAACGCATGGTCTCCGAATCGTTAGAACATTGGTAACTACGCAAGAACCGTTCCAGGCAAGTCGCTGTACAAGAACGCCTGACAGCAGAGGTCTACTGGCGAAAAACGGCTAAGCGCACTGCTGAAGATCGGCGGGAAATGGGACCACACGCATGAACGCAGAGACCGAGCTCCGACATCTTTGCCGGAGTGCAGATGCCGATATGCAGCTTATGGTTAATATTCCTAAATCATATACTACACTTCTTGGTGCGATTAAAGCTCTATTCAACAGGCTG
This sequence comes from Rhizobium rhizogenes NBRC 13257, assembly GCF_000696095.1. GTDB lineage: Bacteria > Pseudomonadota > Alphaproteobacteria > Rhizobiales > Rhizobiaceae > Rhizobium > Rhizobium rhizogenes. The sequence goes on from NZ_BAYX01000003.1 coordinate 576,127, forward strand.
GTCGTAGTGCCCGATCAGCGGCCGCAAATGAGTATTTACAATACGAACTAGTTCGTACATTATTGTCGCGGGAGCTTGGGAGGAGTTGACGTTTGGCTGGTCGGGCGTTGAGGGCCGGCGCCATAATTATTCCTTCCATTCGCCGTCGGCTGGTTTGGCGCGACGGTTTATCCAATAGTCCATTGGGAGGAGACGTCATGCAGACATCAACGGGAATAAGGACACCGAAGCGCGCTGCGCTTGCAAGCTGGCTCGGCAGCGCGGTGGAATATTACGACTTTTTTGTTTACGGCACCGCGGCTGCTCTGATCTTTCCGAAGATCTTCTTTTCATCTGCGGATCCGCAAGCCGCCGCCATGGCGTCGTTCGCGACCTTCGGCGTTGCCTATATCACGCGTCCGCTCGGCGCGGTTGTTCTCGGTCACATCGGTGACAAGTTCGGCCGCAAGAAGGTTCTGACCTTCACCCTGCTGCTGATGGGCTTTTCCACCTTCCTCATCGGGTGTTTGCCGACTTACGACCATGTCGGCGTTCTCGCTCCTATCCTCCTCGTCATCGCACGATTGCTGCAGGGGATTTCGGCTGCCGGAGAGCAGGCAGGCGCGAACTCGATGACGCTCGAACACGCGCCAGAGCATCGGCGGGCATTTTTCACCAGCTTTACTCTCAGCGGCACGCAAACCGGCCTCATCCTTGCGACCTTGGTGTTCATACCGATCTCCAGGTTGTCGGAGGAAGACCTTCTGGCGTGGGGGTGGCGCATCCCGTTCTTTCTGAGTGTCATCGTCGTCTTCGTCGGGTTCTGGGTGCGCAGGACGCTTGCGGAAACGCCCGTTTTCGTCGAGGAATCCAAGAAGGGTGAAGTTGAAGGCGTGCCGCTGATAACGCTGTTCAGCAACTACTGGACGGACGTCGTTCGTATCGTCTTCGCGGCGCTGATCTCTGTCGTCAGCACGATCTTCAGCGTCTTCACGCTGTCCTATGCGGTCAACACCATGCATATCGATCGCTCGCTGATGCTGACGGTCCTCGTCCTTGCGAATGTTGCCGCGCTGGTGGCAATCCCGCTCTGGGCGGTGTTGGCGGACCGGATCGGCCGCAAGCCGGTCTTCATCTTCGGTGCCCTCGGCTGCGCCGTTCTCATCTGGCCTTACATTTGGGCGATCAGCCAGGGCGACCTGACGCTGATCTTCGTCCTCGGTATCCTGCTGTCTGGCATCGTCTATAGCGCCTCGAACGGCGTATGGCCGGCACTCTACGGCGAAATGTTCGATACGCGCGTGCGTCTGTCGGGTATGGCGATCGGCACGCAGATCGGCTTCGCTCTTGGCGGCTTCGCGCCGACCATCAGTGCTGCCCTGCTGGGCACCGGCCCGACCGGCTGGATGCCGGTTGCAGCCTTCACCTCCATCACGGCGGTGATCGCGGCGATTTCCGCCGCCACGGCATCGGAAACCTTCAAGATCCCGATGGCGCAGCTTGGCAGGCAGAAGAACCAGGTCTTGCAGGCGCCGGCGGGCAAGCAATCCATCTGACGACAGAACTACCGGCGCCGTTATCATCGTGATGACGGCGCCAGCTCGGGCACGCCTTATTTGACTGGTTGCCAATGGTGGGGATACTCGTGTGAACGGTTCGATTCCACCTCTTGAGGCGAGTTCAGCATGCGCAAGACCCAATCGGTGAAAATTGAAAGCCGATCGAGAAAGAACGATCCTGATGCCACCAAGGAAAACATTCTTCGCATAGCGTCTGAAGAGTTCGTTGCCTCGGGATTCGCGGGCGCACGCGTCGACGAGATCGCTGAGCGCACGAAAACCTCGAAGCGAATGATCTACTATTATTTCGGCGGTAAGGAGGGGCTCTACCTTGCCGTGCTGGAGCAGGCCTATACTAAGATCCGCAGCCTGGAAGGCGCGCTTGATCTGCAGAGCATGCCACCCGTGCAGGCGATGCGGAAATTGATCGAAAGCACCTTCGACCATGACGATCAGAACCCTGATTTTGTCAGGCTCGTCAGCGTCGAAAACATCCATCGCGCCGAGAATATGAAACGCTCGAGCGTTCTGTCCGAGATGAACATCGTCGTCATCGACATCATCTCCGATATCTTGCGGCGCGGCTATGAGGACGGCAGCTTCCTGCGGAAGGTCGATCCCATTGATCTCCATATGATGATCAGCGCCCAATGCTTCTTTCGCGTTTCGAACCGCTATACATTCGGCGCTATTTTCAATCGCGATCTCTCCGAGAATGACACAAAAAAGCGCCATAAATCAATGATTTGCGATGCCATCATTGCTTTTCTCAAAGCGCCCGGAACAGGCGGGTAAGACGTCTTTTCTCCTTGGTCATTCACTCACTTTGATGTGTCCTGCATTGACAATACGAACTAGTTCGTACATTTTTTGTCATCATCTTGTTGATGATGCCTGGGAGAGCGTAGGAGGATAGTTGTGTCGGAAGTATTGATCGCACCGCAGGTGCTGCGTGTTGGCCTTATTGGAGCGGGTATCGGCGGGTCGCTTTCGCCGGCCATGCATATGCAGGAAGGCGCGCGTCTCGGGCTGGACTATAGCTACGACCTTATCGACCTGCAGGAACTCGGCTGCACAGTATCCGACCTCCCCAGGCTCATCGAGGACGCCGAGAAGAACGGCTTTGCCGGGCTCAATATTACGCACCCCTGCAAGCAGGCCGCCGTGACGCTCGTGGACGAATTGTCCGCGGATGCCGCCGTGCTTCGCTCTATCAATACGATCGTCTTTCGCAACGGGCGCCGCTTCGGACACAATACCGACTGGTGGGGCTTTGCCGAGAGCTTCCGGCGCGGCCTGTCGGACGCCTCTCTCGATCGAGTCGTTCAGCTCGGCGCGGGTGGGGCAGGCGTTGCCGTCGCGCATGCCGTTGCCGGCATGGGCGCGAAGTCCATCGAGATCTATGATCTTGATCAGGCAAAGGTGAGCGCGCTGATCTTTCAAATTCAATCGGCGCACCCGCATTGCGTCTTTGTCGCCGGCAAGGATCTGCCCGCCGCGGTGCGGGAGGCGACAGGGCTGGTTCACGCCACCCCGACCGGCATGCTGGGTCATCCCGGATTGCCGCTCGACGAAGCGCTGATCGATCCCCGATTCTGGGTCGCCGATATCGTCTATTTCCCGCTTGAGACGGAGCTCGTCAGGGCCGCCAAAAGCAAGGCGTGTCGGGTATTGGACGGCGGCGGCATGGCTGTTTTCCAGGCCGTCGGCGCCTTTGAACTGTTCACCGGCCGCCAAGCGGATTCGAGCCGCATGATCGCGCATTTCAAATCGCTGCAAGCGCGGTAGCCTGCCGGCACCTAAGCCGCATATCTACTCAGCAGCAGATGGCAAGCTCCCGCCATCTGCGTGACGGAATATGCTCAATAGTCTCTGGGGCGATGTCACGTTGTCTGCAGCTTAACGGTTGAGGGATAATTGGGCGAGGATGATCTCGACGACGATCAGTTACAAGAATCACCGCTTTTCACCGCAGATCATCGCCCATGCGGTGTGGCTGTATTTCCGGTTTCCGTTGAGCCTACGGTTGGTCGAGGAAATGCTGTTGGAGCGGGGCGTTGTCGTATCGTACGAAACGATCCGGCGATGAGGCTTCAAATTCGGGGCGGCTTACGCCAAGCAGTTGCGCAGAAAGAAGCCGTCGCAAAAGGATATCTGGCATTTGGACGAGGTCCTGATTTCCATCGGTGGCCGAAAACATTGGCTTTGGCGCGCGGTTGACCAGGACGGCTACGTTCTCGACGAGATCGTCCAGGCTCGCCGCGATACCAAGGCTGCCAAGCGATTGCTGGTCGGACTGTTAACGAAGCAAGACCTGTCGCCGAAGCGCATCGTCAGCGGCGTTGGTGCAGTGTTCGGCGACAGATCATCATGTGG
>NZ_BAYX01000002.1 GCF_000696095.1 Rhizobium rhizogenes NBRC 13257
TTGTCGTTATAGCGGTTGATGATTTTGTGACCCGTCTTGCGGGAGATGCCGAATTCGCGGCACAGCGCCGCTATCTTCTCGCCATCCAGAATCCGCGCAACGAATTTGAGACGCTCGTCCATGCGGTTGCACTCCTGCCAAGGCACCTTCGCTCTCCTCGCAAAGGCAAAAAGTGTAACCCATGTCTCCGGTATGAACTGTCACCCCTCTCTCGGGAAGGACATTTCCAGACAAAATGGACCGGCCAGTGAGCAAAGTGTTCAAATGGCTAGCCACAACAAGACAGGCGGCCTTTGCGAGCCGCCTGCAAAATCTTCGTCCCCGATAATGTGCGAGACTCAGTTGGCCTTTTCAGGCGGCGGCGCCAGCAGTTCGGCGCAATAGGAAGAGCCGCTGGTGCCGGGCTGGTCGCCGAGGATGCGGACCGAGCGGATGACGTAGCTCTGGCTGGTGACGATATCAGCCTTGCAGCTCAGATAGCGCTTGCCGCCCTTCTTCCCGTCCTTGGTCGCGATGGTGACCGTCTTGTAGCCGCCCCGCCAGGTGTAGACGCGGTTTCCGCCATCGTCGCGGTCGGAGATCGGAGGGCCGTAGGAGGCGAAGAAGCGCCCGGCCGACTGGCCTTCCCAGCGGTCCTGCACCGGGTTGCTTACAAGCGCCGGGAGAATTGGTGTCGTGGTCGTGCTGGCGCAGCCGGCCAGCGCCAGCAACAGTCCCGCCGCGGTGATCATGCGGATATTCATCGTATCGTCCTTGAGCTTCTGTCTCGCATTCGGTTGCGGAAGCGCCGCTGTCCCACGACATTTCCGCCTGTCCCGCTAAGGGCTTTAGCGCCAAAGCCGGCAAAAGAAAATTCCCATCCGCGTGTACAAGTGGGATTTTGCCGAAAGTGTTGCGTCTTATGCACTTTGCTCGGTTCGCCGCCTGTTTTTTCTGCCGATTTTCCAGGCAATTGCCTCTGTAATCTTTTCGTCAAGAAACAAATGGTTTTTTTGAATTTGGTGCTTGTACATCAAAAATGGCTGGTCTATAGAAGCGCCGCTGGTCACGGAGTGTAGCGCAGTCTGGTAGCGCACCACGTTCGGGACGTGGGGGTCGAGTGTTCGAATCACTCCACTCCGACCAGCTCTAAATTCCCGATCTTTTCCCGAAAATTTGACCCGCTTCCGGTGGCTGACCGCTATATCCGCATCCCGTCATGCCTCGGGCGTCAAACCATTCATTCGCTTCGCAATATCCTTTTGCAGACTGGGCTCTTTTTGTCGCTCGCAGCACCATATACAAGGGAAAGATGAGTGCATCCGACTCGATGTCGAGGATGGGTCAATGGTTGCGGAAAGCGGAGCGACGAGATGAGCAGCCTTTTTGAAAGACTGGTTCGGCAGGCTGGAGCGGAATTGCGGCAGGGCCGGAATATTGGCGGTGCCGCCCTTGGTCGTTTCGCAAGCATTTCGGCAGCGGCGCTCCTGCTCGCTTCGGGCGCCGGGCAACCCGCCTTCGCCGGCGATTGCGACAATGTGGTCGCGGCACCCGGCATAGACTGGAGCTCATGCAGCAAGACCAACATCATGCTGCCGGGCAGTGATCTGCATGGAGCCAATCTTGCCGGCGCCCATTTCGACAGCACCGATCTTAGCAATGCCAATCTCACCTCGGCCAATCTGGAAAAGGCAACGCTGGTGCGTACCTGGCTGAAGAACGCGCGCGCTGAGGGCACGAATTTCGCCAAGATCGAAGCCTATCGCTCGGATTTCAGCAATGTTGTCGCCAATGGCGCCACCTTTGCTAATGCCGAATTGCAGCGGGCTGAATTCAGCGGTGCGCAGCTTGCGAATGTCGATTTTCAGAAGGCCGAACTCGGCCGTGCCGATTTCGACAAGGCGGTGCTGACGGGCGTCAATTTCTCCTTCGCCAATCTTTCCCGCGCCACCTTGAGCGGCGTGACCATCCAGGGGCCGGTCACCTTCGGTGGTGCCTTCCTGTATCTGACCCGCATCGAGGGCATAGACCTGTCGGCGGCAACCGGTCTGGTACAGACGCAGGTCAATTTAGCCTGCGGCGACCAGACGACCATACTGCCTCCGGGATTGAAGGCGCCTGGTTCCTGGCCATGCCCGCCCGATGACAAGGATTGACGGCAACCCGTCCGGAATGACCCAACCGAAAGGCGATAGTTGATGTTCGCGCAACAGACGATTCAATCCTCCAGCAAGCCGGAATTCTATCGTGAGCTTGCCGGCCAGTTGCAGGCCCTGCTCGACGGCGAGGCCGATCCGATCGCCAACGCTGCCAATACATCGGCGCTGATCTTCCAGATGCTGCCGGACCTCAACTGGGCCGGTTTCTATTTCCTGCAGTCGGATGACGAGCTGGTGCTCGGGCCGTTCCAGGGCAAGCCCGCTTGCGTCCGCATCGCGGTCGGGCGTGGCGTCTGCGGCACGGCGATCGAAAAGGAGCAGTCGATCCTCGTCGAGGATGTGCATGCCTTCCCGGGCCACATCGCCTGCGACGCCGCCTCCCGCTCGGAGCTGGTTGTTCCCTTGTTCCGGGATGGTCTTGTCTTCGGCGTCATCGATCTCGACAGCCCGCTTCCCGGCCGTTTCGACAAGGACGACCAGGCCGGCATCGAGGCGCTCGTGGCGATTTACACCGCTGCCTGCGACTGGGATGAGTGACTGTCTGTCGCTGCGCGATGCATCATGCCGCCCTGTGCGATATGGCAAATCGGCTGCCCCATACCTATATTTTCGTCGCAACCACTCCCGCGACGCTTGTTGAGCTTAACGTCTGTAACGATGTCCGGCATTCTCCCGTAATGACTGGTGAAGCTTGAGGTATGCGTCCAAGAGCAAGGAGAACAAAGAATGCGAAATTACAGCAAGACCTCCGAGGCCATAGCGAAGCTGTCTCCCGAACAGTATCGCGTCACGCAGCAAAACGGCACGGAACGTCCCTTCACGGGCGAGCTTCTCGACAACAAGCAGCCGGGCATCTACGTCGACATCGTGTCGGGCGAGCCGCTGTTTGCCTCTTCCGACAAGTTCGATTCCGGTTGCGGCTGGCCGAGCTTCACCAAGCCGATCGAGACCGCCAACGTCAACGAGCTCACCGATCTGTCGCATGGCATGCTGCGCACCGAAGTTCGTTCGATGCACGGCGACAGCCATCTCGGCCATGTTTTTCCCGACGGGCCGCGCGATCGCGGCGGCCTGCGTTACTGCATCAACTCCGCCTCGCTTCGCTTCGTGCATCGTGATCGCATGGAAGCCGAAGGCTACGGCGCCTATCTCGACCAAGTGGAGGATATCCGATGACTACGGAACGTGCAGTTCTCGCCGGCGGTTGTTTCTGGGGCATGCAAGACCTCATCCGCCGCTATAACGGCGTCATCTCGACCCGCGTCGGCTATACCGGCGGCGAGGTGCGCAACGCGACCTATCGCAACCACGGCACCCATGCGGAAGCGATCGAGATCGTCTTCGATCCCGAGAAGATCAGCTATCGCGATCTGCTGGAATTCTTTTTCCAGATCCATGATCCGAGCACGCGCAACCGCCAGGGCAACGATGTCGGCACGAGCTACCGCTCGGCGATCTTCTATACCAGCGACGAGCAGAAGCGGGTCGCCTTCGACACGATCGCCGATGTCGATGCTTCCGGTCTCTGGCCGGGCAAGGTCGTCACGGAAGTGGTGCCGGCAAGCGACTTCTGGGAAGCGGAACCGGAGCATCAGGACTACCTGGAGCGCATCCCGAACGGCTACACCTGCCATTTCGTCCGGCCCGGCTGGAAGCTTCCGGTCAGGCAAGCCGATACGACGCAGCGTGCGGCATCCTGAATGACGCAAGTCGTCGCAGCCAAGCGGCTGGACCACTATCTCGGCACATGGGACGTGACGCGGCGGATCATCGACCGCCTCAAGGCGCCCCTTATAATCTTCGAAGGACAGGCGTTGCTGACGCCTGTCCAGTTCGGGGAGCACGACGACACCACGAGCGATCATGCAACGGCTCAGGAGCTGCTGGACCTGCCGGCTAGGCTGCGAGGCCGAGCGTCCACGGTCTCTTCCGCATGACCTCTCCGAATTCATCCGTATCGGCGACGGTACATCGCAGCGCGTTGTCCGTTACTACGGCCAGCAATGGGAATTGAAGATTTCTTCAGTTCGTCTGCCAACCTTCCCAACGTAAAACTCTGCCGCGGGCGTTCGTCTGTCGTGATGCAATGTAACCTCTAGGCGAGTTCTCGCCGTGTCACGCCAGCTGTCACGCGACATCCCACTTTCGCTCCTGTAGTTAGCCTTCGATCTTCAGATTTGAAGCGAAGGTCTTCGAGGAGCGAAATGATGTCGACTTCGTTTCTGATTGCTTTGACGGTGTCTTCGGCCGTGACCACGGTCGTTCTTATGGTGGTGCAGTTCCTTCATTGAGTTTGGCTCCCACCCTCGGCGGGTCTAGCCTGTCGGGGCGGGATGCGAGGCTGAAAACGCCTGTGCTTCCTTTCGCAGCCATTCGCAGAACAGTGTGGACTTCCGGTTTCGCCGGGCACGCCGCAGCGCGACGTAATGATGGCCGCTATCGATGAAGCCCAGTGGGGCGGTCAGCCGGCCAAAACGGATATCGTCGGTCACATAGGGCCACGGTGCCACGCAGACGCCGAGGCCAGCGCTTGCGGCCTCCAGCATGAAATAGAAATGTTCGTATTCCACCCGGGTTCCGGCCTCGACAGGTACACCTGACCGCGACAGCCAGTCGCCCCAGGCGCGAAGCCGCGTTCTGGTATGAAGTTGCGGAACGCCCGCGAAGTTCGCGGTGACGATTCCCGCCAGAGACGGGGAGAGAACCGGACCCGTCTGCTCGGGAAACAGTGCGATCACCTCCGCACCTTCCGGCCAGGGCGCCGCGCCGACGCGGATCGCGACATCGAAGCCATCGCGCGCGAAATCGACCGGGCGGGACGATGCTGTCAGCCGTACTTCGATATCGGGATATTCCGCCTGGAAGCGGTAGAGCCGCGGGATCAGCCAGCGCATGGTGAAGGTGCCGGGGCAGGAGACGTCGAGCGATCCGTCTTCGGCATCGGCAACCGACCGCACCGACATGTCGATCTGATCGAAGGCGGAAGTCAGGCCCGCTAGCAAGGTCGAGCCCGCTTCCGTCAATCGCAGCCTGTTCTTCGGTCCCTCGAACAGCGGCACGCCCAACACATCCTCGAGATACTGGATCTGGCGACTGACGGCGCTATGCGTCACGTTCAGCTCGTCGGCTGCAAGGGTCATCCGACCATGCCGGCCGGCGGCTTCGAAGGCACGCAATGCGTTGAGGGAGGGAATACGACGAGCCATGTGAGTTTTCCGAACAATGCTTGTTCGATCATATCGATTTTCTTCCTGCATGCCATGATGTTTTCTCCCGCCGCAAACAGAAGATCTCCCGTTAAGGGAACAATGAAGTGTGGAATGCGGGAGCGCTTCCAGCGATGGCAAAGCTGTGCTTGAGCCAGGCAACGTCACTTCCCCATGCCACCAGGCTAAGAGGATGAAGACTTCGATGACCAACAGACACAAAGACGGTAGCGCCGGTGACGCAAATTACGGTGTGATTGGCACGAACTATATAAACTACCGCCAGCCCGATCCGCAGATTGCCGAATTTATCCGCGCTGCATTGAGCGATGCCCGTAGCGTCCTCAATGTCGGTGCGGGTGCCGGCTCCTATGAGCCCGTCGATCGCGAGATCACGGCCGTGGAGCCGTCGGCGTCGATGCGGGCGCAGCGGCCGGCGCATCTGCCTGCTGCCATCGACGCCACGGCCGAAAAGCTGCCTTTCGCGGATGACAGTTTCGACGCGAGCATGGCGACCTTCACCGTGCATCAGTGGTCCGATCTTGCAGGTGGTCTTGCGGAAATGCGGCGGGTGACGCGCGGTCCCGTCCTCATCCTCACCTGTGATCCGAACGAGTTGGACCGATGCTGGCTGGTTGACTATGCGCCGGAGACGATCGCGGTGGAGGCACGCCGTTATCCGCTAATGGCGGCCATCAGCGAAGGGCTGGGCGGCAATGCGGAGATCATCCCCGTTCCGATCCCATTGAACTGCACCGATGGCTTCAGCGAGGCTTATTACGGACGGCCGGAGCGGCTGCTGGAGCCGGGCGCGCGCCTTGCCAATTCGGCCTGGAGCTTCGTCGATCCCTCCGTTGGCGAGCGGTTCGTTACCGATCTCAGCCGCGATCTAAAAGACGGCACCTGGGATGCCAAACACGGGCATTTGCGGACACAGCCGGCGTTTGAGGGTTCGCTGCGACTGATTGTCAGCCGCAGCGAATCCTGATCCAAGCGAGTATGACGCACTGAGATCGTTCACAGGGTCTGCCTGTGAACGATCCGTGATCCTGTTATTGGCGAGACATCCGGCGTCTTGCCTGGGCAGCCCGCGCCAGTTCCTCCAGCGTACGAACGGAGGTCGGCCAATCGATGCAGCCGTCGGTGATGCTCTGGCCATAGACCAGGGCCTTGCCGGGAACGAGGTCCTGCCGACCGCCGACGATATTGCTTTCCATCATCATGCCCTTGATGCGGTGGTCGCCGGCAGATACCTGCTCGGCGACGGCGCTGACCACCGCCGGCTGGTTTTCCGGGTTCTTGTTGCTGTTGGCGTGGCTGGCATCGATGATGATCTGCGGATCGAGCCCAAGCTTGGAAGCCAGCTCCGATACCGCCTGCACGCTGGCGGCATCATAGTTGGGCTGCTTGCCGCCGCGCAGGATGATATGGCCGTCGTCGTTGCCGCGCGTCGAGGCGATGGCGGCAAGGCCGTCCTTGGTGACGGCGGGGAAATGATGTGGCTGCGAGGCCGCCAGGATCGCATCGAGCGCGATCCTCGTGTCGCCATTCGTGCCGTTCTTGAACCCGATCGGGCAGGAGAGGCCCGATGCCAGTTCGCGATGCACCTGGCTCTCGGTCGTCCTGGCACCGATCGCACCCCAGCTTACGAGGTCGGCGATGTATTGCGGTGTGATCGTGTCGAGGAATTCGCAACCGGCCGGCAGCCCGATCTCGTTGACGTCGACGAGGAGCTGCCTGGCAAGGCGCAGCCCTTCTTCGATACGGTAGCTTCCGTCGAGATGCGGATCGTTGATGAGGCCCTTCCAGCCGACCGTGGTGCGCGGCTTTTCGAAATAGACCCGCATGATGATTTCAAGGTCGTCGGCGAAGCGGCCGCGCTGTTCCATCAGCCGGGCCGCGTAGTCGCACGCGGCGATGGGGTCGTGGATAGAGCAGGGGCCTATCACGACGATCAAGCGATCATCGTCATTGTGCAGGATGTTGTGTACGGCGCTGCGTGCGCCCGTCACGGTCGAGGTAACCGCTGCGTCTCGCGGGATCTCGTCTATAATGCGAGCGGGCGGCGTGAGCGCGGTAATTTCGATAATTCGCAGATCATCAGTGGAATTCAACACGGTATCGGTTCCTTTTGGGGTCATACCGTGGCGACAAAAAAAGCCGCCAGGTAGACTAGCGGCTGTTCGGGTCTTTTATTGCGTCAGTTTTATCTACGCACAGGCCCGCCTCCGCTGAGAGCAGCGGTACGAATAAAATCGCGAGGCGTTTGCGTAGGTGAACGACATGCGGTGTCTCTACGACAAAAAATATGGCTTGTCGATGCCGTTGATAGCTTGGGAATTGATCGCGAGTGCTCGATCCAGCTCCCAATTTGGCGGCAGTAGCAAAAAAGACGAACCCCAGATCAGAAAGACTGGCCCCGCTTCGCTGGAAGCAGGACCAGTCCCCATCCGATCAGGGGTCAAGTCTAATCAGATCTCGAAAAACGAGGTCTTAGAAAGTACGCTGGAAGCGCAGAACGCCAGCCCACTGGTCCTGATTGATGGAGTCCCAGTTGGTGTAGGATACTTCCGGCGTGATCTGCAGGTTCTTGACCGGGTTGAACTTGACGTTCGCGGTCGCTGCGAAGATCTTCGAGTCGGTGTAGGCAACCTGAGCGTTTGCCTGCAGCTTGTCGTTGATCGGAACGGTCACGCCGCCCCAAACTGCCCAGTCGCCCCAGCCGATACCCTTGGCCGGGCCGGCGCCGTTCGAGCTGGCATACTTGTTCAGCTTGTCGCCGTCGGTGTTCCAGCCGCCCATCAAGAAGGCCTTGAAGACGCCGAAGTCGCCATCGATACGAGCCTTGACTGCGCCTTCTTCGACGATGGAGTCATAGCCACCAACGACCTTGAAGCCGAAGTTGCCAGCCTTGTAACCGAGACCGGCGACAACGTCCGGAGCGTAGTGATCCGAGCTGTCTTCGCCGTTAACGCCCGTGGCGCCAGTGCCGGAGTTGCTGTCTTCGAGCGAGATCACAGCCGTGAAGCCGTTGCCGGCGTCGTAGTTGTAGGTGATCTGGTTGAGTTCGTACGGGCCGTCATAGACAACGTCGTCGTTGATGACGCCGCCGGCATAGCCTGCGTACAGGTTGTAGGCCGAATCGAGCTTACCAACGGTGAAGCCAGCAAGGCTGATGTTGGCGGCGATCAGCTTGGTGGTGGTCGAACCGCCATCCTGCCAGTCCCAACGCAGAACAGTAGCCGTCTTCAGCGGGCCGTATTCGGTGTCGGTGGCGGTATCGACGGTCAGATGAGCGCGGGTGTGCCACAGCGTACCGTAACGGTCAGCCGGGTTGTAGGCATTGTACCACTTGCCTTCGGTACGGACATAGCCGCCGATCTTCAGGCAGGTTTCGGTGCCGGGAATGAAAAAGTAACCGTTGCCGTATGCGTCGCAGATGCGAACATATTCGAGCGGCTCAGGCTCAGCAGCAACAATAGCGTCAGCAGCGTGAGCGCCGGAAACTACTGCGAGGGCAGCAGCGGAGCCGAGAAGAAGGCTCTTGATGTTCATAAAAACTCCAATCCAATATAGATTGGGCATAGGCTATCGCGCCGAAAAATCGACGTGCCTGACCCTATCCCTGTTAAAAACCCCGACTCGGGAGAAACGGGCCCCACCCGCTTCTGTTCGCTATTAGAGACGAATTCCTGTAAAGTTATATGATATATTTTTCTCAGAATGACGTTTTCGTGATTTTTCATTTCCAGTTGCATGAAAGACACATTTGCAAACATAGATAGTAAGTCAGCCATAATATTGGCTGCATAATGATCAATTCGGAGTAGGAAGTGGGAGATTGACGCCTGAAAGGGCGATTGACGACCCGTCGAGTGTCGCTGTTTGAAAGCTGCGGCATGCTGAGCCCAAACGCAACGCACGCCTTTGCCAACGTCGATAAACGGGCATCAACATCCGATGGTGACTGAAGGGCCTTGGCTTAATACAGCGCCGTTCGCTTTGAGGTCGGCGATATCAGCCTGCTGAGCATGGCGCCGATTGCGAGACCCCAGAGCCCACCGGTCATGGCGACAATGAGGTCCATGGGCGACCCGTAATTGCCGTTCACCAGGAAATGCGAGAAGCAGAGCGCCGAGACGCTGGCAATCATCAGCAGGCAGGTGAAGGAGGGCGATTGCGGATAGGCCAGCCGTGCCAGCATGCCGGCAAGACAGAGGGCGACGGCTCGATACAGATTGAAGGGATTGCCAAACTCGGCCTGCCAATTGAGATGCGCGAAGGTCACGGCAACCAGTGCCGCGATATAGCCCCAAGCAACAATCTTCAAAAAGCGCTCTGTTATCATGGGGATGTCATATAGCAGCCGTGCGCCGGAACGCCAGTCTCGTGACGCTTTCGTGGCCTCGTTCAATCTTCCGCATCGCACACATTTTGTGTGTCCGCGAAATATTCTGTAGCGGATATGGCAAGAAAGAGGTGGTTTTTACCCATGGTTTCAGCTTGTTAGCCCGATTATCAGGGTTCGGACGAGATTGAGGCGTGATTCAGTGTCGGTTGCGAGCGCGTTGATGTCCTCTTGCGGTCCAAAGTCCGTTCGTCTCCTGATCTAGCCCGCACCTGCGAGGCGATGTACGGCGGGTGGGCATTCTCGCGCCAACCCGCCTTGGATGTAGAAGCAACGTCAGGCGCTGGATGCGTCAAGTACCTCGTCATTGTTTTCCGGCCCTGGCGTCCCTGTTTCCATGGCGCTCTCTTCAGCATTGCGACGACCGAGAAAGGTGAAGACGACGATTGCCGTGAGAGCCGTGATTGCCGTCAGGAGCCACAACAGCTCGCTAAAGGCGTCGCTATAGCCCTGGATCAACGTGGCATGCCCGATTGCAGGCACACTGGATACTGCATCGAGGAGATTGCCCGTAACCAGCCGCTGCGCTGCGAAAGATGCATGGTCCCCCGCTGCTGCGCCGAGTTTTGACTGGATGAAAGAGGAAAGGATGGCGCTGACGACGGCCAGTGCAACGCCTTCGCCGGCAACGCGGGTGGTGCTGAAGATGCCCGTCGCCATGCCGGCGCGTTCTTTCGGGACGACGCTGACGGCAAGTCCGTCCATCAGCCCCCAAGGCAGGCTGATGCCAATGCCGATCGTCAGCAGCGGGCCGATCAATGCCGCCGGTGCCGATCCCGTGGTGAGATAGCTGAGCCAGAACAAGCCCATGGCGGAGATAATAAGTCCCGCGCCGCAAATCGTGGCTGCCGTAAACCATCGTGTCAGCAGGCCGGCAACGATCGGCAGAACGAGAAGCGGCGCCGACAGGGCGACCATCATGCGGCCAGCGGCGATCTCGCTCATGCCCTCGATGCCGACGAAGCGGACCGGCAAAAGGATGAGCAGCACGACGAAGGCATAGGCGGGGGCCGCCGCCAGCAGCTGCACACCGACAAAGCGCGGATAACGGAACAGGGTGAGATCCAGCATCGGCCGTTTCACGACGCGTTCGATGATGCCGAAGGCCAGGAAGAGCAACGCAGCACCCACCAGCAGGACAATGACCAACGGGTCGCCCCAGCCGTTTTCCGGCGCGCGAAGGACGCCGTAGGTGAATAGCGTCAGGGCGAGCGTGAAACTGAGGGCGCCAGGCCAGTCGAGACTGGCGGCGTCCGGGTCTCTGGATTCGGTCAGGAAGCGTGCGCCGAGACCAAAGGCCAGGACGGCGAGGATGACGACGAGAATGAAGATCGCCGGCCAGCCGAAGGCCTCGATCATCAGGCCGGAGGCGATCGGCCCGAAAGCGAGCCCCACACCGAAACTCGAGCCGACGACGCTGAAGGCGCGCATGCGCGCCGTGCCGTCGAACTCCTGTGCAAGCGACGCCATGCCGCCGGAAAAAGCGGCCGCCGCTCCCATGCCCTGCAAGGCTCTCAGAATATCGAACCAGACGATATTGTTGACGAAGGCCAGTCCCGCCGAGAACAGGGCAAAGCCGCCGAGCCCCAAGAGGAAAATGCGCTTGCGTCCGAAACTGTCGGCAAGCGCGCCGGCTGCCATCAGGCTGCTGCCGAAGGTCAGCATGAAGGCATTGGTGACCCAGTTGAGCGCGATCGGACTGCCGCCGAGCGTCCGGCTGATCGCCGGCAAGGCGACAGCGGGGCCAGTGAAGGTGAGGGGCATGGCGGCGGCGGCGCAGCACACGGCGATCAGAACAAAGAATTTCTCGGCCGGGCTTGCGGCCTTTGTCTTGTCGGGATGCATCGGGATATCCGCTGAATTTGAGCAAAAGGGACCCTACGGACGACTTGGGAGCACGAACCGCCTTCAAGGACGGTCGTCATCATCTGCGGGAACATCGGAACACCCGACCAAGATAGTTTTGATGCAATCGACTGAAAATAGGTCTAAGTTTCCATATATACTGGAAGAAAACGATCGAATGGAAATGAGGATGGATCGGCTAAGTGGCCTCAATGCCTTTGTTCGAAGCGCCGATCTCGGCAGCTTCGCCGCCGCCGGGCGTGTGCTCGGTCTTTCGGCCTCGGCCGTCGGCAAGGCGGTGACCAATCTCGAACGGCAGCTCGGCGTGCGATTGATGCAGCGCTCGACCCGCAGCATTCGCCTGACCGAGGAGGGGCGTCTTTTCCACGAGCGCTGCCGGCGGGTGCTGGACGATCTCGAGGATGCGCAGGCTTCGCTTGCCCAGGCGGTGGCCGTGCCGCGCGGTCGGCTGCGCGTCAGCGTGCCCATTGTCAGCTACCATTTCCTGCTGCCGGTACTGCCGGAGTTCGTTGTCCGCTACCCCGAGGTCGAACTCGACATCGATTTCAATGATCGCATCGTCGATATGATCGAAGAAGGCGTCGATGTCGCGATCCGCAGCGGGGATTTGCCGGACTCGCGGCTGATGTCGCGCACCTTGCGGCCGTTCCAGATGCTGCTCTGTGCTGCCCCCGCTTATCTCGAGCGCCATGGCGTCCCGGATTGCCCGCGCGCGCTTGACGATCATCTGGCGATCCGGTTTCGTTTCCCCAACAGCGGCAAGCTGCAGAACTGGCCCTTGAACCTGCCCGATGGCGGGCTGGAATTGCACATGAAAACTGCTCTGTCCTGCAACAACATGGAGGCCCTGCGCGGCGCCGTCATCAGCGGCCTCGGCATCGGGTGCATGCCGGATTTCCTCGCGCGCAGTCCGCTCGCCGAGGGCAAGTTACGCACGGTACTTGATGATCATATCGATGGGCCGGGCCATTTTCATTTGCTCTGGCCGTCGAACCGTCATCTGTCGCCAAAGGTCCGCGTCTTCGTCGACTTTCTGAGCGAGCGGCTTTTTGCAAAAAGCTGCGACGCCCTGCCGGGCGCCGCAAGCGTATGAAAAAAGGGGCCGTGAGGCCCCTTTTGTCGTCGCTCCGATCTGGATCAGATATCGCTCGCAGCGTTCGCCCAGATATCGGCGGCCTGCGCGGCGGTGACGCGGCGGACTTCCGTCTCGTCACGGCGGCTGGCGAAGAGTTCGCTGGCCATGATCTGGTCGGCAAGGTCTGCCGGCAGCGACAAGAGAACGCGCTGGCCCTCCTTGTGGATGCCGCCGAGATCGGTGCGCTTGCCGGTGATCATGCCGCCGGCGATCGTGTTGTTGCTGTCCGGATCGATCAGGATGAAGGAGCCGGTCGAGCGGTTCTGATCGTAGGGATCGAAAACGGCGGCTTCGTCAAAGGAAAGACGAACCTTGCCGATGGCGTTCATCCAGAGGGCTTGCGCAGGTGCCCAGGCGCCGGTCTTCAGCTCGAGCTGCGCGATCGGCTGCACCTGCACGCGCTGACGGCGGCTGCCGCTCTTCAGCCAATAGCGTTTGCCGGGCTCGATGCCTTCCGGCTGCAGCGCGACGATCTGCGCATCGAAGGCAAGGCCGGATTGCGGCTGGCTGTCGATGGCAACGATCATGTCACCGCGCGATACGTCCACCTGGCGATCGAGCACAAGCGTGATCGCATCGCCGGCAACGGCGGCATTGCGCACCAGATCGAAGGTGACGATCTTCGAGACATTGGCAACCATCCCCGACGGCAGGATCATGACGCTGTCGCCCGGCTTTACCGAGCCGCCGGCAACCGTGCCCTGATAACCACGGAAGCTTTCGCCAGGGCGGGACACGCGCTGCACAGACAGGCGGAAGCCGACTGACTGAGCCGAGCGCACCGTGGCAAGCTCCAGCGTCTCGACGAGTGTCGGGCCGTTGTACCAGGGCATAGCTGCTTGGCCGGAATAGACGACGTTTTCGCCCTTCAGGGCGGACATCGGGATGGCGGTGATCTGCTTGACGCCGAGCGACAGCGCGAATTCGCGGAAATCATGCGCGATCTTCTCGAAGCCGGCGCGGTCGTAATTCGTCAGGTCGATCTTGTTGACGGCGAGCACGAACTGCTTGATGCCGAGCAGCGAGGCGATTGTTGCATGGCGGCGCGTCTGCTCGAGAATACCCAGGCGTGCGTCGATCAGCAGAATCGCGAGATCGGCGGTGGAAGCACCGGTCGCCATGTTGCGGGTGTACTGCTCGTGGCCGGGCGTGTCGGCAACGATGAAGGAGCGGTTGTCGGTCGAGAAATAGCGATAGGCGACATCAATGGTGATGCCCTGTTCGCGCTCGGCCTGCAGGCCGTCGAGCAGCAATGCGAAGTCGGGCAGGCCGAGATCGTTCTGCTTGCCGGTGGAGTCGCGCTGCAGCGTGGCGGCCTGGTCTTCCTTGACGGCCTTGGTGTCCCAAAGCAGGCGGCCGATCAGCGTGGATTTGCCGTCATCGACGCTGCCGCAGGTGATCAGGCGAAGCGGACGCGTATCGCGCATGGCCTTGGCGGGCTCGGCTGCGGGCAAGGTGACGACGTTTGCGGTTACGGCTGCGGTCATCTCAGAAATATCCTTCGCGCTTCTTTTTTTCCATGGAGCCGGACTGGTCGCGGTCGATGGCACGGCCCTGTCGTTCAGAAACCGTGGCGATTTCCAGCTCTGCGATAACGTCTTCAAGGGTGGTTGCGGTGGAGCGGATCGCGCCCGTCAGCGGGAAGCAGCCGAGCGTGCGGAAGCGGATAAGCTCCTCGCGCTTGACTTCGTCGGGCAGCAATTCAAGCCGCGGATCGGCGGCCAGGATCATCATGCCGTCGCGCTCGACGACCGGGCGCTTCTCGGCGAAATAGAGCGGTACGATCGGAATGTTTTCGGCCTGGATGTAGCGCCAGATATCGACCTCGGTCCAGTTCGACAGCGGGAAGACGCGCACACTCTCGCCCTTGCGGATCTGGCCGTTATAGACGTTCCAGAGCTCCGGGCGCTGGTTGCGCGGATCCCAGCGATGATCCGGCGTGCGGAAGGAATAGATGCGTTCCTTGGCGCGGGAAGCTTCCTCGTCGCGGCGTGCACCGCCGAAAGCGGCGTCGAACTGGCCGGCGTCCAGCGCCTGGCGCAACCCTTCCGTCTTCATGATGTCGGTATAGAGCGCCGAGCCGTGGGTGAACGGGGTAACGTTCTCCGCCTTGCCGCGCGGATTAATGTGTTCGATCAAGTCGAGATCGTATTTCTTCACGATCTCGTCGCGGAAGGTGATCATCTCGGCGAATTTCCAGCCGGTGTTCACATGCAGGAGCGGGAAGGGCACGCGGCCGGGATAGAAGGCCTTGCGCGCCAGATGCAGCAGCACGGAGGAATCCTTGCCGATCGAATAGAGCATCACCGGACGCTCGAATTCGGCCGCGACTTCGCGGAAAATATGGATGGATTCGTTTTCCAGCGCCTTCAAATGCGGGTCGAGCGGCGGCTTGGTGCTTTGCGGATTGGAGAGTTCCGTATCCGGACGGCTATCGGGCATTTTCAACTCCAGAACTTAATCATTTGTCCCGGCCGGAAGGCGGGCCGGAAAGAATAGAATGCTTTGGTTCCTGATAGGTTTGGCGGCGGCGATAACCGCGCCTTGAACCGATGCCGGGAACCGGCGGGGTATGTCATTGCGCGGCGACGACGGCTTCTTCCGCAACATGCAGGCCGCATTCGCGCGTCTCGTCGTTTTCCCACCACCAGCGGCCGGCCCGCTCGGGCTCGCCCGGCTTGATGGCGCGGGTGCAGGGCTCGCAGCCGATCGAGGGGTAACCGCGCTGGTGCAGCGGGTTCACCGGCACGCTATTGTCGGCGACATAGGCGCGGATCACGTCGATATCCCAATCGGCGAGCGGGTTGACCTTGATGAGGTTGCGCTCGGGATCGTACTCGGCAAATGGCGTGTCGGCGCGATTGTTCGATTGGCCGCGGCGCAGGCCGGTGACCCAGATCGTGGCGCCGGAAAGAGCGCGCGCAAGCGGCTTCAGCTTACGCACGCCACAACAGGCATGCCGGGCTTCGACGCTCTCGTAGAAACCGTTGAGACCGTACTTCGCCGCATAGGCGTCGATGTCGGCCTGCTCCGGCTCATAGCGATGGATATGGATATCGTACTGGCTTTCCGTCTCGTCGATCAGCGCCAGTGTCTCGGGGAAGAGGCGGCCGGTCTGCAGCGTCACGACATCGATCGGCAGGCGGTGATTGCCGATCTCGGCGGTGATGACCTGATCTTCGATTCCGAGGGAGGTCGTGAACACGGTGCGGCCGCCGAGGCTAGCGACCAGAGACAGGCGGCCGGCAAGGTCAAGCGCCGCCAACCGGCTGTTCAGTGTCCCGGCTTCTTCGATGAGATTGATGGCAGTCATGGGGAATCCTGTCCTGATATTGCCGCGAGTATCGCAGTTCGTGAGGGCTGCGGACAGAAAAACGGATTTCGAAAGCGAGGGGATAGAGAGCAAATATCTCCACGAAGCCGCTCCCATGTGAAAAAGCGACCGCCTCGGCTGTTAACCAAGGCGTTTTGCCCCTGAAGCGGGCTAACGGAGAGGCGCCGATAAGACTAGTCATATCTAAGCGCTTGCTTTAATGTCTATAGAAATAGTAGAGTTACACGCGGCTTGTCAAACGGAAATCGGAAGTGATGGCCAAAAAGATGCGGAACGCCAAATTCTGCGCTAAACTATGGGCATAGTGAGAAGGCTTGAAAACAAGGCTGGGTTGCCGGCACCCCGAGCTTTCCGCGATTCGGGTGTTTGAAGCGGGGCGAGGTCGGCCAAGGGTTTAAGAGTTCCGAAGCGATGTGGCCGGTGTATCGGGTGAGCGCATCGTATGTGTGTGTAAGCGGTTCGAAATGATCACTCAAAAAGCAAAATACGCGTTGCGGGCGCTATCTGCTCTGGCTCAGGCCGAAGCGGGCGAACCGACGATGATTTCCGACATCGCGACGCAACAGAAAATCCCGAAGAAGTTTCTGGAACAGATCCTGCTCGACCTGAAGCATCAGGGCATCGTCATCAGCCGCCGCGGCAAGCAGGGGGGCTATCTCCTGCGCAAGCCGGCCGAGGAGATCACCTTCGGCGAGATCCTGCGCATTATCGACGGTCCGATCGCGCCATTGCCCTGTCTTTCCATCACCGCCTATCGCCGCTGCGAGGATTGCGACGGCGAGCAGACCTGCGAAATCCGCCATGTCTTCGCAAGGGTTGCTGACGCCACCCGCAAGGTTTTGTTTTCGACCACTATCGCTGATGCGACGGCTCTGCCGGATGGCGCGGAAGTCACTCGCCTGCTGGCGTAGGTCTCAGTGGGCGGCGTGTTCTTCGCCTGCCTCTTTCTCCATCGCCCGCCGTGCCCGGATCGCCGCCGCGATGAAGACGCGCGAGAGGCCGTGATAGAGCGGTTCGCGCGACAGCAGGCGCGAAGTGACATAGCCGATCATCGATACCGCCATGATCGGGATGACGGCTTGGTGATCCCCCGTCATTTCCAGAATGATGACGAAGGCGGTCATCGGCGCCTGCACGACGCCGGCGAAATAGCCCGCCATGCCGAGGATCGCCGCGAGCGCGATACTGCCGCCGATCAGCGTGCCGACCGTGCTGCCGAAACCGGCGCCAACGGCGAGCGACGGCGCGAAGATGCCGCCGGGAATGCCCGAAATCATCGAAAGGAAGCTGGCGAGCAGCTTTTCCAGGAAGAAGAGCAGGGGCAGGGCATGTCCTTCCACCGCGCCACGCGCCTGTTCGTAACCGGTGCCGAAGGTGTTGCCGCCGCAGGAGACGCCGATGGCTGCGACCAGAAGACCACAGCAGCCGGCGAGAAGCAGCATGCGCTTGAGAGGCTGCGGCTGCGCCCAGCGGCGTATGCGGATGCCGGCATAGAGCGCAAAGCCGCTGAAGGCAGCCCCAAGCGCGCCGCCACCAATGCCGCAGATCAGGACGAGAGTCCAATCCACCAGCGCTACCGGCGCAGCACTGGCCGTGCCGAAATAATTATAGCTGCCGGAGAGCCCAAGAGCCGCCAGGCCCGAGAGGATGACGGCGGTCAGCACCAGACCATTGGCGCGAGATTCATAGGTGCGGCTCATTTCCTCGATCGCAAAGACGATGCCGGCGAGCGGTGTGTTGAAGGCCGCCGCAATGCCTGCAGCCGAGCCGGCAAGGATCAATCCCTTCGCCTGCGCCATGCCACTGAAGCGGGCGACCGCCAGCATGAAGGACGCCCCCACCTGTACCGTCGGTCCCTCGCGGCCGATCGAGGCGCCGCAGAAGAGGCCGAGTATGGTCAGCACGATCTTACCGAAGGCAAGCCGGAGCGACAGAAGCTTGGTGCGGTCCTCGTCATGATGCAGGTGCCGCGCGGCAATCGCCTGCGGAATGCCGCTGCCTTGCGCGTTGGGAAACAAGGTCGTCGCGAGATAGGCGGAGAGCACGAAGCCAAGCGGCGTCAATGCGAGCGGCAACAACCAGCTCCATTCCCCCGAGCTCGTCACCCCGATAAAGGCGCGCTGTGCCAAATCGGCCAGCTTGGCAAAGCCAACGCTGATCACGCCGATCGCGAGAGCCCCTGTCCAGAACACCAGCCGCGGCCGCCATAGATGGATCGAGCCCCAGAAAACGCGGGAGCGGCGGAGCAGTTTGGACTTACGGTAGATCGGGGGCATGAGATTTTGAACCGGCAGGCTGTGCGATATGTCCGCTTGGGACTCAATTCTGAACAGTCTGCTTAAAAATGACGGATCAGGATATTCACACTGTCTTACAGGGCTTCACTTTACGACCTGGATTTATCCGAGCCTTGACACATTCTAACGGCCTCCTAGAATGCATCGCAATTGCAATGCAGGAGGTTGCTCATGAAAACCGCTTCCATCCCGTCGCTGAGAGTCGACCCGGAACTGCGCGCCGCCGCCGAGAGCGTGTTGAAAGAGGGTGAAACACTCTCGGCTTTTGTGGAGAACTCGCTAAGGGCTCAAATCGACCACAGGCGAGCACATGCGGAATTCATAGCGCGGGGAATGGTCGCGCGAGAGGAAGCCAAGCGTACGGGTATTTATTATAGCGCTGACGAGGTGGTTAACGAATTGAAGGAGATGCTCGCAGCAAAGATAGCGAGCAAGAAAAATTGAAATATGCAGTTCGCTACGCCAGCTCTGCTCGTAACGATATAAAGCGGCTTTATGCCTATCTGCTCGATCGCGATGAGAATACCGCCAGACGTGCTGTTTCGGTCATTGAAGATGCCATGAAGATGCTGGCGGACTTTCCGTTCAGCTGCCGCAAAGCGTCTCCGGACAATTCATTTCTCCGCGAGCTGGTTATCCCCTTCGGTTCCGCCGGCTATGTCGCTCTGTTCGAAATCGAAGACAGCGACACAGTGACGATACTGGCGATCAGGCATCAGCGCGAAGACGATTATCACTGATGTCCGCCAACCCTACCGATCGCTCACTTCCCAGCGTGGATTGATCCACGGCTCCTGATTGGATCGTGCCAGCCTCGGCTTTCCGAGGATATGGTCGGCCGCTTTTTCGCCGGTCATGATGGAAGGACCGTTGAGGTTGCCGTAGGTGAGGCTGGGGAAGATCGAGCTGTCGGCGACGCGCAGGCCCTCGACCCCGATGACGCGGGTGTCGGGATCGACCACGGCCATCGGATCGTCCTTCGCGCCCATCTTGCAGGTGCCGCAAGGGTGATAGGCGCTTTCCAGATGCTCGCGCAGGAAGGCGTCGATCTGATCGTCGGTCTGGACGTCGGGGCCAGGCTGGATTTCCGGGCCGCGATAGTCGTCGAAGGCCTTCTGCCCGAAGATCTCGCGGGTAAGGCGCACGCAGTGGCGAAACTTCTCCCAGTCCTCGGGATGGCTCATATAGTTGAAGCGGATGACCGGATCGGCCTTCGGGTCGGACGAGCGCAGGGTCACCGCGCCGCGTGACTTCGACAGGTTATAGCCGACATGCGCCTGGAACCCATGGCTCTTCGCCGCCGCCTTGCCGTCATAGCTGATGGCGACGGGCAGGAAATGATACTGGATATCGGGCTGCTTGACGCCCGGCGCCGAGCGCAGGAAGGCGCAGGCTTCGAACTGGTTGGAAGTGCCGAGGCCGGATTTGAAGAACATCCATTGCGCGCCGACAATCCCCTGCATGTACCAGGGCAGCCAGGAGTAGAGCGAGACCGGCTTCAGGCTGGTCTGCTGGAAATAGAATTCCATATGGTCCTGCAGGTTGGCGCCGACGCCCGGCCGGTCGTTTTTCACCTCTATGCCCATCTCTTGCAGATGCTGCCCGGGGCCGATGCCGGAGAGCATCAGCAGTTTCGGGGAGTTGAAGGAAGACGCCGAGACGATCACTTCGCGGTTCGCCTTGACGATCTCGATCTTGCCGCCGCGTTCGATCTCGACGCCGGTGGCGCGGCCGTTTTCGATCACGACTTTGCGGGCGAAGCAGCGGATCAGCTCGACATTCGGCCGCTTCAGCGCCGGCTTCAGATAGGCCGTCGCGGCAGACCAGCGCCGGCCCATCCAGGTCGTCTGCTCCATCAGGCCGAAGCCTTCCTGCTTGCCGCCATTATAGTCCTCCGTCGCCTCGAAGCCTGCCTGCTTGCCGGCCTCGATGAAGGCATGGAACAGCGGATTGCGGGCATCGCCGCGCCGGACATGCAGCGGCCCGTCGGTACCGCGCCAGCCCTCTTCGCCGCCATGGGAATGCTCCATCCGCTTGAAGTAGGGCAGCACATCGGCATAGGCCCAGCCCTGGGCGCCGAGCTCTTCCCAGCGGTTGAAGTCCTCGGCGTGGCCACGGACATAGACCATGCCGTTGATCGAGGAGGAGCCACCGATCACCTTGCCGCGCGGCGCGGTGATGCGCCGATTGTTGAGCTGCGGCTCCGGTTCGGAGAGATAGCCCCAATTGTAGCGGTCCATGCTCATCGGCCAGGCAAGCGCTGCCGGCATCTGGATGAACGGCCCGACATCGCTGCCGCCGAATTCCAGCACGATGACCGTATGCTTGCCGTCTTCCGACAGCCGCGAAGCCATGGCGGAGCCGGCGGAACCTGAGCCGATGATGACGAAATCTGCTTGCATGACGATGTGTTCCAGATGGATAGGGGCGTAGATCGAAGCTGTTTTGCACCCTCCCTTTGAGGGGGAGGGTCGGCCGCAGGCCGGGGTGGGGTGATCACTGGTATGAGCGTTGCGGCTGGTCACCCCCAGCCGCCACTATGCGGCGACCTGGTGTATCAATAAGGCGCCTGCACCGGCCCCATGCCGACATAGACCGTCTTCAGCTCGGAATAATGCTCCAGCGCCGCCAGCGAATTTTCGCGGCCGAAGCCGGATTGCTTGGAGCCGCCGAAGGGGATTTCGACCGGCGCGAGATTGTAGGCGTTGATCCACAGCGTCCCGGCCTCGAGCTGGTCGACGACGCGGTGGGCGCGGGTGAGATCGGCGGTGAAGACGCCGCCGGACAGGCCGAATTCTGTGTCGTTGGCGCGGGCAATGACCTCCGCCTCGTCATCGAAATCGAGAACGCACATCACCGGCCCGAAGATCTCTTCGCGGGCGATGGTCATGTCGTCGGTGACATCGGCAAAGACGGTCGGCTGTACGTAATAGCCTTCGCCGGAGACATTGTTCGGAATGCCGCCGCCAGCCACCAGCGTCGCGCCTTCGGCCTTGCCCTTCTCGATATAGGACAGCACCTTTTCGCGCTGCGCCCAGGACACCATCGGGCCGACTTGCGTCGCCTCGTCCATGGGGTCGCCGATCAGCATCGCTTCGGTGCGCGCTTTCAGGCGCTTCAGGAATTCAGCCTTGATCTTGCGATTGACGAAAACGCGTGTGCCGTTCGAGCAGACCTGGCCGGTCGAATAGAAATTGCCGAGCATGGCGCCGCCGATGGCGCTGTCGATGTCGGCATCGTCGAAGACGATCAGCGGCGACTTGCCGCCGAGTTCCATGGTGACGTGCTTGAGGCTTCCAGCGGCGGCGGCCGCGACCTTGCGGCCTGTCGGCACAGAGCCGGTCAGCGATACCTTGGCGACGTCGGGATGGTTGATCAGCAGCGGTCCGGTCTCGCGGTCGCCCTGGATGACATTGTAGAGCCCCTTCGGAAGACCGGCTTCGATGAGGATCTCGGCGATCTTCAGCGCGCCGAGCGGGGTGTTTTCCGAAGGCTTGAACACCATGGCGTTGCCGGCGACCAGCGCGGGAGCACCCTTCCAGCAGGCGATCTGCTGCGGATAGTTCCAGGCGCCGATGCCGACGCAGACGCCGAGCGGCACGCGCTTGGTATAGGCGAAATCGCCGCCGAGCGGGATATAGGAGCCGTTGAGGCCGGCGGCCGCGATGCCGCCGAAGAATTCGAAGCTATCGGCGCCCGAGGTCGGATCGGCGACGATGGTTTCCTGGATCGGCTTGCCGGTGTCGAGCGTTTCAAGCTCCGAAAGTTCGCGGTTACGCTCGCGCATGATGTCGGCGGCGCGCTTCAGGATGCGGCCGCGCGCCGTCGGGCTCATCGCCGCCCATTCCGGCTGCGCGCGCTTGGCAGCGGCGATTGCTTGCTCGACGATGGCGGGGGTTGCGGCATGCAGCCGGGCGATCACTTCGCCGGTTGCCGGATAGATGCTTTCAATGACGGTGCCGTCCGTATCCTCGACATATTCGCCGTCGATGAAATGGGAGGCTTTCGGTTGTGCACGCATCATAGGACCCTCAATTCTTCGTAAGACACCATGACATGCTCTTGGAACGCAGGTCGTTCGGTCAGGTTTCGGTAGTAGCGCTCCAGCCGGGGACGGGGAGGACGCGGGATGTCGATGTCGAAATAGCGATAGAGAACGTGGCCGAACTGGATGTCGGCCAGCGTCAGCTTCTCACCTGCAAGGAAACGATGCTGTTCAAGTTGCGTCTCGGCGATGTCGAACTTTTTGCCGAGAAGGGCAAGGGCGGCACTGATGGCTGCGTCGTCACGCAAGGCCCGCGCGGTCCGCACTATGCGCCAGAACACCGGGGCGGTGAAACTCAGCGCCACATTGAGCTTCGCCCATTCCGCCCATTTGTCGATCTGGGCGCGGCGACCAGGTTCTCTTGGCCAAAAGTCCTCATCCGCATATTGCTCGGCGAGATAGCGCAGAATGGCGCCTGTTTCCCACAGCGGCTCGCCGTCACCGTCACGCAAGACAGGCACGGTGCCGTTCGGGTTCATCGCCAGGAATTCCGGCGTATCGTTGACGCCATAGGTGAAGCCCGCGTCGATGCGCTCATGGCGAAGGCCAAGCTCGCCGATACACCACATCAGCGCCTGTACGTTGGATGACGATTTCCGGCCCCATATGGTCAGCATTCTATCGGCCTCCCAGTGCGTTCAGGTGCATCGTCAGATAATCTTCGGTGAGCGCGATCGACCCTTCGATGCTGATCGGCGCCGACCGCAGGCTCTGGCGGATATAGAGCCCGTCGATCATGGCGGCGGCACCCTCGGCAATGCGCTCGGCATCATCAGAGGGGCATAGCGCCTTCAGATTTGCGAGCAGGTTCGAGCGCAGCCGCCGGGCATAGATGACGAGGAAGCGGCGGGTCTCTTCGGACCGCTGCGCTTCGGCATAGAAGGCGAGCCAGGCTGCAATCGTCTCCGGCGCGAATTGATCTGCGTGGAAGCTGACATGGATGACGGCGGACAGTTTTTCCCGCGGCGTCTTTGCGGCTCTCATCGCCGTCACTGTGCTGTCGCGCAGCCGCTGTAGGTGATGACGGACGGTCTCTATCAGCAACTGTTCCTTGCTGCCGAAGTAGTGATGGGCAAGCGCCGGGGAAACGCCGGCCTGCTTGGCGATTTCGGACATGGTGACGGTCAGCGAGCCGTGATCGCCGATCACGCGCATCGCCGCGTCCACAAGCGCCTTGCGGCGCACCGGTTCCATTCCGACTTTCGGCATCATTTACCCCTGAGATTGCCGCAGTGTATTTTTGATTGACTGATCAATCAATAAAAAAATCACTTGGCGGCTGGGTATGGGCTGAAAATCCGCGACCCCTTTCCGAGTTGCATTTCTGTGCCATACTCTTGAGGAGGAGGAGGTACAGTCATGGTCAATGTTCTGGATGAGGTTCCCCCGTCTGCAATGCGCGAAAAATGGGGGTGGTTTGTAGCGCTTGGTGTATTTCTGCTCGTTTGCGGCGCCATCGCCTTCGGCAATCTTTTCGTTGCCACCGTCGCATCGGTTTATTATGTCGGCATGCTGATGCTGATCGGCGGCATCATCCATCTTGCGCATGCCTTTCAGGTGCGGGGATGGGAGCATATCCTGTTCTGGATATTGAGCGGCCTGCTCTATACGCTCGCCGGCATTCTTGCCTTTGCCAATCCCTTGCTCGCCTCGGAAGCGCTGACGCTCTTTCTGGCCATTGCACTGCTGATCGCCGGTACATTTCGCGTCTGGGTCGGCCGCAAGCTGAAGCCGGAGCGGGGCTGGGTCTGGATCGTCATCGGCGGCGTGGTCACCGCGCTTGCCGGCATTGCCATTGCGCTCGGCTGGCCGGTCAACAGCCTCTGGGTTCTCGGCCTTTTCCTCGCGGTTGACCTGACGTTCCAGGGCTGGACGCTAATGGCTTTCGGCTTTGCGCTCAGGCGATAGAAGCGCGTACAACCGGCGGTAACGAAGTGCGACTTTTTGACAAGAGGCGTGAGCGGGATTACCCTCTAGAGGCTGTCATGCGGAATGGAGCGGCACTGAACGACAGAGTACTCGGTGCCATAGTCGAGAGCATGCGTGTTTATGGAGACGCGCCCTGAAGGCTCCGGCTACACATCTGGAGCGGGTCTCCAGCGAAAAATTCTGCTTAAGAACTACAAGGGAGGAATATCATGCCGATGGTAACGGTTTCCATCTCTCCGCTTCAGGCTGCCGGCATCCGAGCGGCCGTCGATACAGGTACTTATGCATCGAGCAGTGAGGTCGTGCGCGAGGCTTTGCGCATGTGGGATGCCGCGCGCAAGCGTGGTGAGATCTGCGATGTGCCGCGTGCGGCCAATGATCCGGATGGCGCGGTAAAGAGCAGCCGATGCGTTGCCGACATGTTCGCCGATTACGAGGCGGAAACACACCGGCATAACTGAGCGTCAAGGACTTCGCATCTTGCGAAGCCGGTGTCGCCGATTCCCGGATCGTGGCGGCAGTACTTATGGTTAACGTTCTTTTACCATTCACGAAACTTTCACATAGGGGAAAGGTTTCGTTGACGCCTGTGGCCCATCTTGGGCCGAAAACGCGATAAATCCAAAGTTTACTCAAAAACTTAGATCAAAAATTCTTTAGTGGAGATGGGCATGTCCCTGACTGCCGCCGTCGAGCCTGGCGTATTGCGCCGGTATGCCAGCGACCAGATTGTCACGCTCGCCAAACTCGTGATCGAAAATGCCTTCCAGCCGATCGTCGAAGCCGGCACGGGCACGGTCTTCGGCTACGAAGCCTTGATGCGCGGGCAGGAGCGGATCGGTTTCGACAGCCCGATCGAAATTCTCGATGAGGCCGAGCGTAGCGGCCAGCTCCTGGGGCTGGAGCAGATGGTGACGAGCCGGGCAGTGGCGAAATTCGCGACGCTCCCCAATGCTGGCACCGCAACCCTTTTCCTCAATCTCGATGTCCGCCTGATCCCACAGGGCGACGTTCTGGTCGATGGTCTGCTGCAGTATATGAAGAAGGCCGGCATTGCGCCGTCCTCCATCTGCTTCGAACTCTCCGAGCGCTTCGACAATACCAGCGTGCCGGAGTTTTCCGATCTGGTCGCCAAGATGCGGGATGCCGGTTTCAAGCTGGCGATCGATGATTTCGGCGTCGGTCATGGCGAAATGAAGCTCCTGGCCGACTATCCTGTCGATTATCTCAAGATCGACCGGCATTTCGTCGCCAATATCGATCGCAACGCCCGCAAGCGGCACATCTTAAGAAACATCGTCAATATCGCCCATGTCCTCGGCACCCGCGTCATCGCCGAGGGGATCGAGACCGAGGCGGAGTTTTTGACCTGCCGCGAATTCGGCGTCGATCTCGTCCAGGGCTGGTTCATCGCCCGCCCGACGATGCTGGTCAACGAGCTGAAGCCCGCCTTTCCGCATCTGCAGGATCTCGGCAAGAGGGCGCGCAACAGCCAATCGCTGGACGAGGTTCTCATTCGCAAGCAGATCGAGGTGCTGCCGACCATCGGCGAGAACGACAGCATCGACAGCGTTTTCGAACTCTTCCGCCGCAATCCGCGTCGCGCCTATTTCCCCGTCGTCAATGCCAATGGCGAACCGCGCGGCATCATCCACGAGTACCAGCTCAAGGAATATATTTACCAGCCCTTCGGCCGCGACCTCCTGAAGAACAAGGTCTATGAACGCTCGATTTCCCATTTCGTCGAGATGGCGCCGATCGTCGGCCTGGATTCCGACGCCGACACGCTAATGGCGATCTTCGCCAATATGGAAAGCAGCGATTGCCTGATCGTCACCGAGGGCACGCATTATGCCGGCATCGTCTCGGCCGCCTCGCTGATCAAGGTCATCAACGAAAAGCAGCTCAAGGTCGCTCAGGATCAGAACCCGCTCACCGGCCTGCCGGGCAACCGCGCCATTCATGATTTCATGCAGAGCACCGGCCGCGATGGCGATGAGGTCAGGCACTTTTGCTATTGCGACTTCGACAATTTCAAGCCGTTCAACGATGCCTACGGCTTCCATCTTGGTGACCACGCCATCTCGCTATTCGCCGCTCTGATGCGGCGTTATTTCTTCGCCGAGCGCCATTTCCTCGGTCATGTCGGCGGCGATGATTTCTTCATCGGCGTCTCCGGCTGGACTGTGGAAGAGCTGCGTGAAATCCTCGACAGGCTGCTTGCCGATTTCCACGCCGATGTGCTGGAGTTCTATTCGCCCGAGGATCGCACCGCCGGCCGTATCCGTGGTCATGACCGCAGCGGCGCCGAGGCCATGTTCCCGTTGATGCGTTGCTCCATCGGCATTCTCGAGCTGCCCGAGGGGCTGGTCATCGACGATATCAACCGCGTCAGCACCTCGATCGCCGGCATCAAGGCAAGGGCGAAGGAGAGCGAAATCGGCATTTCGTTCCTGAGCCTGGGCGAGACGAATTGACGCCCTCCAATACCAGCTTCTTTTCAAGCCGCATGCGCTAAACTATCTCCATTGCTTTGCTGGGATGAGGAGAGTCGAGCTATGCGCTTGCCGTCTGAAATGCGTTTTGTGGATTTGCCGTCCTTCGGTGCGCCCGAGGTCATGACCATCGCCCGCAAGCCTCTGCCGGTGTTGAAAGATGGCGAGATCCTCGTTCGGGTCGAGGCGGCCGGCGTCAACCGGCCAGATGTGGCGCAACGGCAGGGTATCTATCCTCCGCCGAAGGATGCCAGCCCCATACTCGGGTTGGAAGTTGCCGGCGAAGTCGTCGATGTCGCGCGCGGCGTCACGGAATTTGCCATCGGCAACAAGGTCTGCGGTCTCGCCAACGGCGGTGCCTATGCCGAATATTGCGTTCTCCCGGCCAGCCAGGCTTTGCGGTTTCCGAACGGCTATGATGCCGTTCGCGCGGCGGCGTTGCCGGAGACGTTCTTCACCGTCTGGGCCAACCTTTTCCAGATGGCCGGTCTCACCGAGGGCGAGAGCGTCTTGATCCATGGCGGCTCCAGCGGCATCGGCACGACGGCGATCCAGCTTGCCCATGCTTTCGGCGCCACGGTCTACGCCACCGCTGGCTCGAAGGAGAAATGCGAGGCCTGTGAGAAGCTCGGCGCGAAGCGGGCGATCAACTATAAGGACGAAGATTTCGCCGAGGTGATCAAGGCAGAAACCGGCCACGGTGTCGATATCATCCTCGACATGATCGGTGCTGCCTATTTCGAAAAGAACCTGGCCTCGCTCGCCAAGGACGGTTGCCTGTCGATTATCGCCTTCCTCGGTGGCTCGGTGGCCGAAAAGGCCAATCTGCAGCCGATCATGGTCAAGCGCCTGACGGTGACGGGATCAACCATGCGTCCGCGCACAGCGGAAGAGAAACGCGCCATCCGCGACGACCTCCTGTCGCAGGTCTGGCCGCTGCTCGACGAGGGCAGGATTGCCCCCGTCATCTACAAGACCTTCGCCTTTGACGACGTCATCGACGCGCATCGGCTGATGGAGACCAGCAATCACATCGGCAAGATCATGCTGAAGCTGGCTTGAGAGTGAACGACATGGCGATGGCGACGAGGCCGGGCAGGGCCATCAGCGTATAGAGCCATGTCGCCGCCGACAGGCTGCCGGCGATGCCGCCGGGATGGGCGAGCCCGGCACTGTTGACGATGACGCCTGCGAGCGCTGCGCCGAAGGCGCCGCCGAGCGATTGGACCATCGAGATGGCCGCCGAAGCCTTGTCCTGCTCTGTTTGGTCGGCAAGGCTGATGATCCTGGCGATCAGATGTCCCCAGCCAAGACCGACGCCGAAGCCCATCAGGAACATGGAGATGACAGCGGGCGCGAGCCAGATGAGATGGCCGGCCGGATTGTCTCTGGCGACAAAGGGGATCAACGAAGCGGTGGAGACGGTTTCAAGCACGCAGCCGATGATGATCGCAATGACGGCTTGCCGTCCCGAAAACGAGGCACTGAAGAAGGCCGCCACGGTCCAGCCGAGTGCCACCAGCGCGACGAGGTAGCCGGAGGCGAGCGGTGCGACGCCGTGCAGGTTTTGCAGGAAGTAAGGGATGTAGATATCGCTCGTCAGCACCAGCATCATGGTGAACATCATC
Source organism: Rhizobium rhizogenes NBRC 13257 (assembly GCF_000696095.1). Classification (GTDB taxonomy): domain Bacteria; phylum Pseudomonadota; class Alphaproteobacteria; order Rhizobiales; family Rhizobiaceae; genus Rhizobium; species Rhizobium rhizogenes. The sequence goes on from NZ_BAYX01000002.1 coordinate 28,482, forward strand.
AGATAGAGCCGGGATATCGGCTTGGCGAGGGTGACGGCGCCCGTTGGCAGGAGCCGGGTCTGCCCCTTGCTCTCGAAGATCAACATTGCTGCGATGAAAGCGACAGATAGGCCGATCAGCAGGATCTTGTAGGATTCATGATCGCTTGTGCTCGCAAAACTCGTTAGCAGGACTGCCGTGAGCAGAAGTGCGATCTGGACCAGCGGCGTTTTCCCCTCCGCGCGATCGTCCTTGACCTTCGGCAGCAGCCATCGCGCCGACAGGGCCATGAGACCGGCCACAGGCACGAGAATAATGAAGGCCTCGCGCCATGCATGACCGGCGGAGAACATTCCGCCGAGCGTTGGCCCGAGCACCGTGGCGACGCCCCATATTGCCGCATACAGCGTGGAGGCCTTGCGCCACATCGGCTCGGGATAAACGAAGCGAATAAAGGCATAGGCAAGGCCTGCGAGCATGCCGACGCCGTAACCTTGTACAGCGCGGCCGGCCAGCACGACATGCATCGTGGGTGCGATGGCACAGATCAGGTTTCCGGCGCCGAATATCAGCGCCGCCGCAACATAGACCGCGCGCAGGCCCATGCCTCTCGGCCGTGTCGCAACGGTGATCGAGCCGAGCACGCCGGCCGCAACGAAAAGCGTCGTCATCCAGGAAAACAGCTCTAGGCCGCCGATGTCTCGAACGATAGACGGCGTGAGCGTCGCGGTGATGTAGGATTCGACGGCATAGAGGGTGACGCCGCCACCGAGCATCAATGTCGCGGGGAGGAGCCGGGGTGAGAAGAGAGTGAAGATGGAGTCGGACGTATCTGCGTGGTCGATGCTGGACATCGGATGTTCCTCGGTGTTTTCCCTGGCGAATAATTATTTTCCAAGTTATAGATTGGAAAATTACATCGCCGTGGAATTAAAACAAGAGAAAACTTGGAAAAATGCGCCAGTCGCCTGTCAACCGAATCCTGATCCTGTTGAAAACCGAAGGTCCGCAGCTTGCAGCAGCCCTCGGCAGCGCGCTTGGCATATCGTCGGAAGCGGTGCGCCAGCAGTTGACGAAGATGGCGGAGGAGGGGTTGGTCGAGCCGGTGACGGAGGCGTCCTCGGGCAGGGGCAGGCCGCGACAGCTCTGGCATCTGACGGCAGCCGGCAACCGGCAGTTTCCCGACGGCCATGCTGACCTCACCGCGACGCTTCTGGCGACCATGGCCGACCAGCTTGGGCAGGGGGCGGTCGACGCGGTGATTTCAGCCCGCGAGGTGGAGACACTGAAGCGTTACCGCAGCGAAATCGACATCGGCTCCGACCTGCCTTCGCGTGTTGCCACGCTTGCGGCCATCCGCACGCGCGAAGGCTACATGGCCGATCATTGGTTGGAGGAGGACGGCTCCGTCATCCTGGTGGAAAATCACTGCCCCATCTGTTCAGCCGCAAGCGTCTGCGCCGGCTTCTGTCGGTCGGAGCTCGAGACGTTTCGTGAGGCGCTGGCGGCAAGCGTGGAGCGGGAGGAGCATATTCTGCTCGGGGCGCGGCGTTGTGCGTACAGGATTCGAGCTGCTGTCTGAAGGAGGGGCACGGTCAGTTTCAAGCCGAGAGCCCGAATGACGCCCATCTGCACCAACTTTGTAACCAGATAGCCGCTGCCACTATATGCCGATTGGCAACCCTCCCAGCAGCGACTAACAATACCTCATCCCGCAAATCAAAGAGCGCTTTCCATCATGTCCAATCCTGTCTGCGTCGAAGTCACCCGTGGAAATCTCGTTGAGAGCCGTCATCGTGGATCGGTCGCCGCGGTCGATGGCGACGGGAAGCTGGTTTTCTCACTTGGCGATATCGAAAACGGCGTGTTTCCGCGTTCCGCCTGTAAGGCGATGCAGGCTTTGCCACTGGTCGAAAGCGGCGCGGCGGATGCCTATGGCTTCGGTAATAAGGAGCTGGCGCTGGCCTGCTCTTCGCATAATGGCGAGGACGAGCATGTGGCGCTGGCCGCGTCCATGCTTGCGCGTGCCGGTCGTGATGTGACCACGCTTGAATGCGGCGCGCATTGGTCCTTCGACCAGAAGACGATTATCCATCAGGCGCGCACTCTCGACAAGCCGACGGCGCTGCACAACAACTGTTCGGGCAAGCATTCCGGTTTCATCTGCGCCTGTTCTCATCAAGACATCGATCCCACGGGCTATGTCGGCTACGACCATCCGCTGCAGCAGCAGATCCGCGCGACGATGCAGAGCCTGACGGACACGCCGCTGGGCCATGACAATTGCGGCATCGACGGCTGCGCCATCCCGAGCTACGCCGTGCCGCTCAGGAGCCTGGCGCATGGCTTTGCCAGGATGGCGACCGGTAACGGACTGGAGCCATTGCGCGCCAAGGCGTCTCGCCGCCTGTTCGACGCCTGCATGGCCGAGCCCTTCTATGTCGCCGGCACCGATCGCGCCTGCACGAAGCTGATGCAGATCGCTCCCGGCCGGATTTTCGCCAAGACCGGCGCCGAAGGCGTCTTCTGCGCGGCGATCCCCGAGCAGGGCGTTGCGATTGCCGTCAAATGCGATGATGGCACAACGCGCGCCGCCGAGGCCATGGTGGCGGCCACACTCGCCCGCTTCTTTGAAAAGGGCGGTGATATCAACTCGGGTTTGATGGCCATGGCCAATAAGGCGCTGAACAACTGGAACCGCATTCATGTCGGCGATATCAGGGCGACGACAGTCCTGACGGCTTGATACGGCTTACGCGACGAGGATGCTCACTCCGGCGTCTCGATAGGGTGCGAGACTTCCTTCCGCAACGTTAGACGGCACGATCATGTCCGAAATCGCCGTGATGGGCAGGATGTGGCAGGGCGAGGCGGCATCCAGCTTCTCCTGTGTCGCCAGCACATAGGTTTCCGCCGAACATTGGGTGATATGCCGCTTGATGGCGGCTTCCTCGAAGTCGCCGGTCGAAAGACCGCGGGCGGGATGGATCGCGGTGACCCCGAGGAAGAAGATGTCCGGCCGCACCAGCGAGATCGCCGCCATCGCCACGGCCCCCGTCGCCACCATCGAATGCTTGTAGAGTTTGCCGCCGATCAGGATGACTTCGGCCGTCGGGTGATGCTCCAGTTCGCCTGCGATTGTCGGGCTGTGGGTGACGATAGTGAAGGCGAAGTCCCTGGGGAGGTGGCGGGCGATTTCCGCATTCGTTGTGCCGCCGTCGAGGAACACGGTCTGTCCCGGCCGAACCATCCCCGCCGCATAGGCGCCGAGCTGACGCTTCACCTCCGACGACACGTTTTGCCTCGCCGAGAAATCCGGTAGTTCGGGTGAGAGCGGCAGCGCGCCGCCATGCACGCGCTTCAGCAGCTTTTCCGCCGCCATCTCTCGAAGATCCCTGCGGATCGTGTCCTCTGACAGACCGAGATCGTCCGCGACCGACTTGGCGATCACCTGACCGTCGCGGCGCAGGATATCGAGGATGAGGGTCTTTCGTTGACTGGTGAGCATGCTGCCTGCTTTTGCACGATAATTCATGATATATCGTGAGTTTACCAGAAATGAGTCGACAATCAAGAAATTTAATGCATTTTCGTGCAAATTCCTGCAAGCGGCAGGAGAAAAAGGAGATGTGACATGTTGATCCTGATTGCCGGACCCTATCGCTCCGGAACCGGGGACGATCCCGAAAAGATGGCCGAAAATCTCAAGCGGCTGGAAGAGCCGTCCCATGCGCTGTTCAGGGCAGGGCACTTGCCGATGATCGGCGAATGGGTCGCCCTGCCGGTCTGGCACGCCGCCGGCGGCAAGAGCATCGGTGACGATCTCTATGAGGAAATCTTCCACCCGACCGCCCACCGGCTGCTGCAGCTTTGCGAGGGTGTTTTGAGATTGCCGGGCGAATCCAAGGGCGCGGACAATGATGTTCGCATTGCCCGCGAACGCGGCATTCCCGTCTGGCATCGGCTGGAGGATGTGCCTGGCTGCGCCTAAGGAACTTGCCGCCCATCTTCATGGCATGACGTGCGGGCCTTCGGTTTCCAGCGTCGCGTCATGGGGATGGGCACGCCCTTCCGCATCAATCAAAAGCTTTCATGGCAGGTATCAGTGCCAGCCACTTCCGTATTTGCCCGGATGCCTTTAGCTTTCCTCGGAGTCGAACCGAGGAACAGAATATGCCGACACTCTATTTTGCAACGGGCACCTGTGCGCTCGCAAGCCTGATCGCGCTTGAAGAATCCGGTCTCGCCTACGAAGCCCGGCCCATCAGCTTCGCCAACGGCGAGCAGCGGTCGCCGGAATACCTGGCGATCAATCCCAAGGGTCGCGTTCCCGCGCTGATCACCGACAAGGGCGTCATTACCGAAAATGTAGCGATTCTCGCCTATGTCGCCCAGATCGCCCCGCAGGCAAAGCTGGCGCCGCTCGACAATCCTTTCGAATTCGCCCGCATGCAGGCTTTCAACAGCTATCTCGCTTCGACCGTGCATATCAATCATGCCCATAAGATGCGTGGCCATCGCTGGACTGACGATGCCTCAGCAATCGAGGCGATGAAGGCCAAGGTGCCGCAGACCATGAGCGAGAGCTTTGCCCTGATCGAGGAGACGATGCTGGAAGGCCCGTGGGTCATGGGTGAGCAGTATACCGTCGCAGACGGCTACCTCTTCACCCTGACGCGCTGGCTGCCCGGCGACGGCGTCGATCTGGCCCGCTTCGAAAAGGTCAGTGCTCATCACGCCCGCATGCTGGAACGCCCGGCCGTGCAAAGGGCGCTTGCAGCCCAGCAGAGCTGATCAGATGGTCTCGAAGGCGGCTCGCAGCTTTTTCGGCGCGCGAAACCGCCAGGCTTCGATTAGCCGCAACTGCAGTTCGGCATCGCCGATTTCGGCGATGCGCAGCGGCAGCGACGGCCAGCCGATATAGTGATCCGATTGGAAATAGATCTCCGGTGCCATCTCGATCAGTTGTTCCTTGCGGTCGACGGGCAGGGACAGCACGATGGTTTTGGTGTTCTTGATCGAGGCGAATGCTTTGCCGCCGATTTTCAGCGCCGGCAGGCCGTAATGGGTACTGGTTTCGACGTCGGGCAAGTGGGCTGCTGTTACGAGCCGCAAAAGGCGTTGGAGAATGGCAGCGGTTTCGCCGTTCGGTTTCATGCTGTGCTCGTCAACGCCACAAACAGCACCGCTTTTCTTCAGGCGCATTCATTCGAGCAGGCTTCCCGTCTTTCCATCCGCCGCCCCAGATTTTCCGGCATGAGCGGCAGATCGGCCAGTTCTTCCAGCGACATGGCTTCCAGCACGGGATGACTGAGCGGATCGTCTTCGCGCTCGCGATCCTCGTCCAGCAGGTGATTGAAGAAAAGCTTCAGTATCGACATGACATGCCTCCTCGTCTCTCCGCGAATATGCGCCCATGGGGCATTCAGTGGGTCTGTGGCGGCAGGTTTCAACTCTATGCTGTGATGATCGCGCATTTCGCGCTGAATTTCAATTGAGAATGCCGGGATGCTGATATAGATATTCTATATGAAAAATCTCAACAGCGTTCATCTGAACGGGCTTCGCGCCCTGGAGGCGGTCGGCCGGCTGGGTTCGTTGCAGGCGGCCGCCGATGAGCTTGGCGTGACCATCGGAGCCGTCAGCCAGCAGGTGATCAAGGCGGAGGCGCAGCTGGGCCGGCCTGTCTTCGAACGCACGCCGAGGGGCATGGCGGTGACGGAGGCGGGCATCGCGGTGCTGGCGCGGCTTGGCGAGGGGTTTCAGGCGCTATCGGCGGCGGTGACCGTGGCGCAGTATCGTGACGACAACATTCTCACTATCTCGGTCGCGCCGGTTCTCGCCGCCCGCTGGCTGGTGCATAGGCTCGATCGCTTCGCCAAGCGTCATCCGGATATCCGCCTGCGCATCGACGCCACCACGCAACTGGTCAATCCGGCGACATCGGATGTCGATATCGGCATCCGCGTCGGCAGCGGGCAATGGCCGGGTGTCAAATCCGAGCTGCTGCTCGCGCAGAAGGTCTTTCCCGTCGTCACGCCGCAGATCGCCGCCACGCTCAAGGAGCCGGCGGATCTCTTAAAGGTGCCCGCCGTGATCGACGGGCACGCCATGTTTACCTGGGATGTCTGGCTGAAACAGGTCGGCCTTGCCGGCAGATGCATGGAGGAGCGGCATGTCTTCAACGACGCCTCGCTCTGCCTCGACGCCGCCATGGCCGGCCAGGGCGTGATGCTCGCCTGGCAGACGCTGGCGGCTTATGCGCTGCAACAGCAATGCCTCGTCGATCCCTTCGGCATCCGCGCCAAGACCGGCTTCGGTCACTATTTCATCACGGCCGAAGGCGTGCGGGAAGCCAAGAAGGTGACCGCCTTCAAAGCCTGGATCCGCGAGGAGATGGAAGAAAGCATGAGGCTCTTCCAGTGAGCAGGCCTCAGGCCGGCTCTTTGGCCCGGCCTGCCTGCATCGTCTTGTAAGCGGTGCGCGACTGGCAACGCTCGATCCAGGCCTTCACCTTCGGACGGCTGTCGAACAGGGGCTGCTCCGTCTGTGCGTAGCGCAGCACCTCGGCGGTGTTGAGGTCGGCAACGGTAAAGCGATCCCCGACGAGATAATCCTGGTTCTGAAGATGCTGTTCCAGCACGTCCAGCGGCTTCTTCAGCGAGCGGCAGGCAACCGCGATCCCGGCCTTGCCGGCCTCGCTGCCTTCCAGGCCATTGTCGTAGATCCTGACGAGCGCAACGGAATAGGGCTCCACCTCGGTTGCCGCCCACATGGTCCACATCAAAAGCTGGCCTTCCTCCTCCACCGTCTTGCCGGCAAGCGGGCCGCCATATTTGCGGGCGAGATAGAGGTTGATGGCGAGCGATTCATGCATGACGAGAGCGCCATCCTTGATGCAGGGAATCATGCCCATCGGGTTGATCGCCAGAAACTCCGGCGACGTCGTGTTGAGCGGAGCATCGGTGGCGAGCGGATTCGCGATGCGGCCGGCCTGAATGACCGGCACGGACTTGAACTCGATGCCGAGTTCTTCCGCCATCCAGTAATTGCGCGATGCACGCGAGCGATAGACGCCATAGATTGTCAGCATGTTCCGTCTCCGAAGTGTTTTGGGTGGGGCGAGGGTATTGGCGGCTATTGGCGAAAGGAAGGGGTGTTCGCTGATATCTGGATGAAAGCTTTTGATGGGTGCACGGGACTAAGCACGAAAATATCTGCAAGCCACCCGGAATCTTTGCAAATCATGCTGTCTGCTCACCTCCTTTGTTCGGAAATTAGCCTCCGTGCATGTTAGATTCGACTCATGGTTTTCATCGGATGCGGTAGGAGGCATTCGGCGAAGAAGTCCATGCGCAATTGGTGACTGCGATCTCGGGAGGAGAGCAGATGCTGGCGACGAGCGTATCGCTTGACGACAAATATACCGCAGACGAGGGCCGTGTCTTCATGACCGGCCTGCAGACGCTGGTGCGTCTGCCTATGACCCAGATGCGCCGCGATCGCGCTGCCGGTCTCAACACCGCCGCCTTCATATCCGGCTATCGCGGTTCGCCGCTCGGCGGCTACGATCAGCAGCTTCTAAAAGCCAAGACCTATCTCGACGCGCATGACGTCACCTTCCAGCCTGGCATCAACGAGGACCTCGCGGCCACTGCCGTCTGGGGCACACAGCAAGTTGGTTTATCGCCCGGCGTTCGCAAGGATGGCGTGCTCGGCATCTGGTACGGCAAAGGCCCCGGCGTCGATCGATCGGGCGACGTGCTGAAACATGCCAATGCCGCCGGCACATCGAAGCATGGCGGCGTCCTCTGTTTTGCCGGCGACGATCATTCCGCCAAATCCTCCACCATTCCGCACCAGACCGACCATGATTTCATGTCGGCGGTCATTCCGGTCCTCTATCCCTCGTCCATTCACGAATTCCTCGAATACGGCCTGCTCGGCATCGCCATGTCGCGCTATTCCGGCTGCTGGGTCGGCATGAAGTTTATCGCCGACACCATCGAGACGACGGCCGCCGTCGATCTCTCCGGCGAAAGACGCCAATTCGTGCTGCCCACCGATTTCGAACTGCCGCCCGGTGGCCTGAACCTGCGCTGGCCCGATCCGCCGCTGGTGCAGGACGACCGTCTGCAGACCTACAAAGCCTATGCCGCCATCGCCTTCGCCCGCGCCAATCGCGTCGATGAAGTCACCCATGATGTACCCAACGCCCGCTTCGGCATCATCTCCTCCGGCAAGGCCTATGAGGATGTGCTGCAGGCGCTGCGCGAATTGGAGATCGGCCCGAAGGAAATGGCGGCGATCGGCCTGCGCATCCTCAAGGTCCGCATGCCCTGGCCGCTGGAGCCGGAAGCGGTCAGGCATTTCTCCGAAGGGCTGGACGAGGTGCTGGTCATCGAGGAGCGGCGCGAGATCATCGAAAACCAGATCAAGCAGCAGCTCTTCAACTGGCGCTCCGATGTCCGCCCGCGCATCGTCGGCAAGTTCGACGAGCACGACAAGCCTTATCTCAGCCTGTCGGCGGCACTGACCGTCGGCGCGGTCGCGAGAGCCATTGCCGGCCGCATCGTCAAGCTCGATCTCGATTCCTCATTGCATGATCGCATCGCCGCCAAGCTCACCTACCTCGCCGAGCGCGGTCAGATCAGCCGCACCCATGTCGCACCGGTGAACCGCACGCCGTTCTTCTGCTCCGGCTGTCCGCACAACACCTCGACCCGCGTTCCCGAAGGCAGCCGCGCCATGGCTGGTATCGGTTGCCACTACATGGTCACCTGGATGGACCGCAAGACCGAGACCTTCACGCAGATGGGCGGCGAGGGCGTGCCGTGGACGGCAATCGCCCGTTATACCGACGAGAAGCACATGTTCGCCAATCTCGGCGACGGCACCTATTTCCATTCCGGCATTCTCGCCATCCGCCAGTCCGTCGCCGCCAAGGTCAACATCACCTATAAGCTACTCTATAACGACGCCGTCGCCATGACCGGCGGCCAGCCGATCGACGGCTATCTGACGCCGGAACTCGTCACCCGCCAGCTGCATGGCGAAGGCGTCACGCCGATCTATCTGCTCTCTGAAAGTCCTGAGGCTTATCGGGCATCGGATTTGGCGCCCGGCGTCAAGGTCATGCATCGCGACAATATCGATCAGGTCATGCTGACGCTGCGCGAGACCGAGGGCTGCTCGGCCATCGTCTATGTCCAGACCTGCGCCGCGGAAAAGCGCCGCCGTCGCAGCCGCGGTCTCCTTGAAGACCCGGCCAAGCGCGTCTTCATCAATCCCGCCGTCTGCGAAGGGTGCGGTGATTGCTCGGTGCAGTCCAACTGCATCTCCGTCGAGCCGCTGGAAACCGAATTCGGCCGCAAGCGCCAGATCAACCAGTCGAGCTGCAACAAGGATTTCTCCTGTGTGAAGGGCTTCTGCCCCTCCTTTGTCACCGTCCATGGCGGTAAGCGCCGCAAGCGCAAGGCGCTGGAACATGCCGATGTTGAGGTGCCGATGCCGGAAGTCCCGGCTCTCGGCGAGCGTCCCTGGAATATCGCCATCGCCGGCGTCGGCGGCACCGGCATTCTGACCATCGGCGCCATCCTCGGCATGGCGGCTCATCTCGACGGCAAGGTGCCGATGATCCTTGACATGGCGGGCCTGGCGCAAAAGGGCGGCGCCGTGATGAGCCATTTGCGCATCGGCCACAATCAGGCCGACGTCACCTCGTCGCGCATCGTTAACGGTGGCGCCGACCTGTTGCTTTCCGCCGACGAAGTGGTCGGCGCCTCCAAGGACGCGATCACGCTCTGCTCTTCCGCTCGCACCACCGCCATCGTCAACACCGGCCTGATGCCGGTCGCCGATTTCGTCCGCAACCGCGATTTCGATTTCAAGGTCGGTTCGGTGCAGCATGCGATCGCCAAGACCGTCACCGACAAATCTGTCTTCCTCGATTTCGGCCATGTTGCGAGCGAAGTCACCGGCGACGCCATGTCGACCAATATCCTACTTACTGGTTTCGCCTGGCAGCGCGGCCTGCTGCCGCTGTCGCTGGAGGCGATCGAGAAGGCGATCGAGCTCAATGGTGTGGCGGTCAAGGCCAGCCTCTCCGCTTTCCATTGGGGCCGGCTGCTGGCACATGATCCGCAATCCGTACATGAGATGATGTCCGAGCCGGACGCCAAGAAGACACTGGTGGAGATGAGCCTCGGCGAACTGATCGCCCATCGCAAGGCTCATTTGACCGCCTATCAGAATGCCACCCTTGCCGATCGTTATGACGCTTTCGTCACGCGGACCTCGGCAGCGGCCGCCAAGGCTCAGCTTTCCGACAAGGTGCCTTTCGCCGTTGCCGTCACCTATGCTCGGGTGCTGGCCTATAAGGACGAATATGAAGTGGCGCGGCTTTTGACCGATCCTGCCTTCGAGGCGCATCTGCGTGATGAGATGGAAGGCGATTTCAAGCTGGCGCTCAATCTTGCCCCGCCGATGCTCGCCGGCAAAGACCCGAACGGCCGGCCCAGGAAGCGTGAATTCGGCGCCTGGATCTTGCCGCTGCTGCGCTGGCTCGCGCCGATGAAGCGGCTGCGCGGCACCGCCTTAGATCCCTTCGGCTATATGGCCGAACGTCGGCTCGAGCGCCGGTTGATCGGCGAATATGAAGCAATCGCCGAGCGTGTCCTCAGCCGCCTGCGCGCGGATAATGAAGCAGAGGCCCTTGCTATTCTGTCATTGTTCGATGAGATCAGAGGTTACGGACCGGTCAAGGAGGAGGCCGCCCGGAAGGTCATGGCGCGGATCGCCGAGAAGCTGAAGACCTATGAAATGCCGCAGGAGAAGCAGCACGTTCCCGCCGACGCGGCGTGATGTTCAGGAGAGAAGCGGGAGGAGCAAGCCATGTATGACGGGGGACTGAATTTCGCGCTTGGCGACGAGATCGAGGCGCTGCGCGACAGCGTGCGCCGCTTTGCTGGCCAGCGCATCGCGCCGCTTGCCGACGAGATCGATCGCAACAATGGCTTTCCCATGCAGCTCTGGCGGGAGATGGGCAATCTCGGTCTGCTCGGCGTCACCGCCGACGAAGCCTATGGCGGCGCCGGCCTCGGCTATCTCGCGCATACGGTCGCCATGGAGGAAATCAGCCGCGCTTCGGCCTCCGTTGGCCTGAGCTACGGCGCCCACTCCAATCTCTGCGTCAACCAGATCAACCGCAACGGCAGCGAGGCGCAGAAGGCGCGCTACCTGCCGAAGCTGATTTCGGGTGAGCATGTTGGCGCGCTTGCCATGTCGGAACCCAACTCTGGCTCCGATGTCGTCTCGATGAAGCTCCATGCCGAAAAGCGCGGAGATCGCTACATCTTGAACGGCAGCAAGATGTGGATCACCAACGGCCCCGATGCCGAAGTACTGGTCGTCTACGCCAAGACCACGCCGGATGCCGGCCCGCGCGGTATCACTGCTTTCCTGGTCGAGAAGGGGTTCAAGGGTTTCTCCGTCGGCCAGAAGCTCGACAAGCTCGGCATGCGCGGTTCGAACACCTCGGAGCTGATTTTCATCGATTGCGAAGTCCCGGCGGAAAATGTGCTGGGTCAGGTCGATGGCGGCGCCCGCGTGCTGATGTCCGGCCTGGATTATGAGCGCGTCGTGCTGTCCGGCGGTCCTGTCGGCATCATGGCCGCCTGCATGGATGTCGTGCTGCCCTATCTGCACGAGCGCAAGCAGTTCGGCCAGCCGATTGGCGAGTTCCAGCTGATGCAGGGCAAGCTTGCCGACATGTATGTGACGATGAACGCCGCCCGCGCCTATGTCTATGCCGTCGCCGCCGCCTGCGATCGCGGCGAAACGACCCGCAAGGACGCCGCCGGCTGCATCCTTTATGCAGCCGAAAAGGCGACTGCCTTGGCGCTCGAATGCATCCAGGCGCTCGGCGGCAACGGCTATACCAATGACTACCCCGCCGGTCGGCTACTGCGCGACGCCAAGCTCTACGAGATCGGCGCCGGCACCTCTGAAATCCGCCGCATGCTGATCGGGCGGGAGCTGTTTGCCGAAACCATCTGATTTCGAGATTTCACCCCAACACATTGGTGATGCCGCATGACCGTCCTGAAATCAGAGACCTCCACCCATTCGGACCGGTTCAGGGACAATCGTGCCGCCATGCTGGAAGCGATCGGCGTGGCCGAGGCGGCGGCATTGCGGGCGGCGGAAGGCGGCGGCGCGCAGGCGCGCGAGCGGCATGTCGGACGTGGCAAGATGCTGCCGCGTGACCGGGTAGCGGGGTTGATCGACCCGGCGACGCCCTTCCTCGAAATTGGCGCGACGGCTGCACATGGCCTCTATGGCGATGAAGCGCCGGGCGCAGGCCTGATCACCGGCGTCGGCCGCGTTTCCGGCCGCGACTGCATGATCGTCTGCAACGACGCCACGGTCAAAGGTGGCACCTACTATCCGGTCACGGTGAAGAAGCATCTGCGGGCGCAGGAAATCGCAGCGGAAAACAATCTACCGTGCCTCTATCTGGTCGATTCCGGCGGGGCCAACCTGCCGAACCAGGATGAGGTCTTTCCGGACCGCGATCATTTCGGCCGGATCTTCTACAATCAGGCCAATATGTCGGCGGCCGGCATTCCGCAGATCGCGGTGGTCATGGGCTCCTGCACGGCGGGCGGCGCCTATGTCCCGGCCATGTCCGACGAGACCATCATCGTCGAGGGGCAGGGGACGATCTTTCTAGCAGGTCCGCCGCTGGTCAAAGCCGCGACCGGCGAAGTGGTTTCTGCCGAAGATCTCGGCGGCGGCGACGTGCATACTCGCCTTTCCGGCGTTGCCGACCATCTGGCGCGCGACGATGCCCATGCGCTGGCCCTGGCGCGGCAGGCGGTCGCCAATCTCAATCGCCACAGGCCGGTGACTGTCGAGCTGCGCACGCCGGAGCCGCCGCTCTATGATCCGGAGGAAATCCTCGGCATCGTGCCCTCCGATCCGCGCACGCCCTATGATGTCCGCGAGGTGATCGCCCGCGTCGTTGACGGCTCCCGCTTCGATGAGTTCAAGGCACGCTACGGCGCGACGCTGGTCTGCGGTTTCGCCCATGTTCACGGCATCCCCGTCGGCATCATCGCCAACAATGGCGTGCTGTTTTCGGAATCGGCCGTGAAGGGCGCGCATTTCGTCGAGCTTTGCTCGCAGCGTAAAATCCCGCTGGTCTTCCTGCAGAATATCACCGGCTTCATGGTTGGCCGAAAGTATGAGACCGAGGGCATTGCCAAGAACGGCGCCAAGCTGGTGACGGCGGTGGCGACGACCAAGGTGCCGAAGATCACCATGCTGATCGGCGGCTCCTTCGGCGCCGGCAATTACGGTATGGCCGGCCGTGCCTATTCGCCGCGCTTTCTCTGGACCTGGCCCAACAGCCGCATCTCCGTCATGGGCGGAGAGCAGGCGGCCGGTGTGCTCGCGACCGTGCGCGGCGAGGCTCTAGCACGCGCCGGCAAGCCCTGGACGAAAGAGGAAGAGGCAGCCTTCAAGCAGCCGACCTTGAAAATGTTCGAAACCCAGAGCCACCCGCTCTATGCCTCGGCGCGCCTTTGGGACGACGGCATCATCGACCCGCGCAAGAGCCGCGATGTCTTGGTGCTGTCGCTGTCGGCCGCACTCAACGCGCCGATCGAAGACACGCGCTTTGGCTTGTTCAGGATGTGAGGAGATTGAGATGAAACGCGACGCCATCAATGCCAAGAACGCACCACAGCCGCGTGGTGGCTATGCCCAGGCCGTAAAGCTCGAGAATTTCGAGAAATTGCTGTTCGTCAGCGGCCAGATTCCGATGACATCAGATGATGCGCTTCCGGAGGGGTTCAAGGCGCAAGCCCGCCAGGCCTGGCTCAATGTCGATGCCCAGTTGAAAGCCGCCGGCATGAGCAAGGCCGACATCGTCAAGGTGACGGTCTTTCTTGCCGACCGTCACCACACCATGGAGAACCGCGAGATCCGCGCCGAATATCTTGGTTCGCTGACGCCGGCCATGACGGTGGTGATCGCCGGCATTTTTGACACCGCATGGCTGCTCGAGGTCGAGGTTATCGCCGCGCAATAGGATCAACCGATGTTCTCGAAGATATTGATCGCCAATCGCGGAGAAATCGCCTGCCGGATCATCCGGACGGCAAGGCACTTGGGTGTTCGCACAGTCGCCGTCTATTCTGATGCGGATATCGATGCCCTGCATGTGACGCTCGCCGACGAGGCTATCCATATCGGTGCGGCTGCTGCCAGCGAGAGCTATCTTTCGAAGGAGCGGATCATCACGGCCGCACAGCGGTCTGGCGCGGAGGCCATCCATCCCGGCTATGGCTTTCTATCGGAAAACGCCGATTTCGCTGAAGCCGTCGAGAAGGCTGGGCTGACCTTCATCGGCCCGTCGCCCGCCTCGATCCGTGCCATGGGTCTCAAGGATGCGGCCAAGGCGCTCATGGAGAAAGCCGGCGTGCCGGTCGTCCCCGGCTATCACGGCGACAAGCAGGATGCGGCGTTCCTCACTGAGCGAGCGGCGGAGATCGGCTTTCCGGTGCTGATCAAGGCGCGGGCAGGCGGCGGCGGCAAGGGCATGCGGCGCGTTGACCGGCCGGAGGATTTTGCGGCGTTCTTGGAGGCGGCAAGGCGCGAGGCGAAATCGGCGTTTGGCGATGACGCCGTGCTGATTGAGAAATATCTGATCCAGCCGCGTCACATCGAGATCCAGGTTTTCGGCGATAGTCACGGCAATGTCGTGCATCTCTTTGAGCGCGATTGCTCCTTACAGCGCCGGCACCAGAAGGTAATCGAGGAAGCGCCGGCACCCGGCATGACGGAGGAGATGCGCAGCGCCATGGGCGAGGCGGCGGTGCGGGCAGCGCGCGCCATCGACTATCGCGGCGCCGGCACCGTCGAATTCATCGCCGATGTCTCGCAGGGCCTGTTGCCGAACCGGTTCTTCTTTATGGAAATGAACACCCGCCTGCAGGTCGAGCACCCCGTCACCGAGGCGATTGCCGGGGTCGATCTGGTCGAGTGGCAATTGCGGGTTGCCTGCGGTGAGCCCTTGCCGAAGACGCAAGCCGAACTGGCGATCGACGGATGGGCTTTCGAGGCTCGGCTGTACGCCGAGGACCCGTCGCGCGGCTTCCTGCCGGCAACCGGCACGCTGGCGCGTTTGAAATTTCCCAAGGGCGATGCCCGCATCGACGCCGGCGTGCGCCAGGGTGACAGCATCACGCCATACTACGATCCGCTGATCGCCAAGCTCATCGTTCACGCCCCAACCCGCGAAGCGGCACTCGGCAAGCTGACGTGGGCGCTGCGGGATACGCAGATGGCGGGGACGGCAAGCAATCTCGATTTCCTGATCCGCTTGAGCGAGCAGCCGGCTTTCGTCGCCGGCCGTCCGGATACGGGCCTGATCGACCGCGAGGTGGAGGCGTTGACGTCAGTGCAGCCGCCTGACGATGTCGCCCTCGTCATTGCGGCCATTGTCGAGGCGGGTGGTCTGACGCGCTCCTTGAGCGATGACCCTTGGGCGTCGCTTGGCGCCTGGCAGCTTTGGGGCGAGACAAGCCGTCCCGTCGTTTTGCATCATGGCGGTGGCCAGACGAATTGCCGTGTGATTGCGAAAGGACAGGGTCTCTTCTCGGTGCCTTTTGACGATCGCACTGTCACTATTCGTCTTGTCGACCGTAGCGACGATACGTGCCGGGTGGAGGTCGATGGCCGACAAGTGAGTGTGAGTATTTTCCGGATACCGCATGGCCTGACGCTTTTCCTCGACGGCCAAACCCATCATTTCCATCGGCTCGACCCGCTGGATGGCGAGGCGGAAATGGCCGCCGGTGGCGACCGGCTGATCGCGCCGATGCCCGGCCTCATCAAGATCGTGCGGGTACGAGAAGGCGATGCGGTGGCGAAGGGGCAGGCCCTCATCGTCATGGAGGCCATGAAGATGGAGCTGACGCTGACCGCGATGCGCGATGGCGTGGTGGAAAGCCTGAATGTCAGCGAAGGCGACCAGACCAGCGAAAGTGCCGTGCTGCTGTCGCTCCGCCCGGAGGATACGCAATGACCGACCGTGCTCCCTACCATGTCACCATCGTCGAAATGGCGCCACGAGACGGCTTGCAGAACGAAGAGCGGCAGATCAGCACGGACGACAAGGTCAAGCTGGTGGACATGCTCTCCGATTGCGGTTTCGAGCGCATCGAGGTTACCAGTTTCGTCAGTCCGAAATGGGTGCCGCAGCTTGCCGATGCCGCCGAGGTTATGGCCGGGATCAAACGCAAGCCCAATGTCAAATATGCGGTGCTGACGCCAAACAGACGAGGGTTTGAGGAAGCGCTTGCGGCGGGCGCCGACGAGGTGGCGATCTTCGCTTCGGCCTCCGAAAGCTTCTCGATGCGCAACATCAACTGCTCCATCGCCGAGAGCATCGAGCGTTTCCGGCCGGTGGCCGAGGCGTGCCGCAATCGCGGTATTCCCCTGCGCGGCTATGTCAGTTGCGTCGTCGAATGCCCCTATGAAGGCATGATGCCGCCGGCGAATGCCGCCAGCGTTGCCGGGTTGCTGGGAGGGCTCGGCTGCTACGAGATCAGCCTGGGGGATACGATCGGCCGAGGCACGCCGGAGGCGGTGAACAGGATGCTGGAAGCCGTGCTTGGCGAGCTTCCGGCGGCCATGCTGGCCGGCCATTTTCACGATACGACGGGCAGGGCGCTGGACAATATCGCCGTTGCCTTGGAACGCGGCCTGCGCGTGTTCGACGCCGCCGCCGGCGGCCTCGGCGGTTGCCCCTTCGCGCCGGGCGCCAAGGGCAATGTCGATACCGTTGCCGTCCACGACTATCTGACGACACACGGCTTCGAGACCGGCCTCAATGAGGAGAAACTTAGCCACGCCGCCGCCTTCGCCCGCAGCCTCAGGAGCGCCGCATGACATCGCAAACGATCCATGTCGCCATCGACGAACGCGGTGTCGCGCAACTGACCCTGGCGCGTCCGGAAAAGCATAATGCCTTGTCGGCCGAGATGATCGATGCGCTCACCGAGGCGGCTCATGACCTCGGCGGCGATACGCGCGTGCGCGTCGTCGTTCTTGCGGGTGAGGGGGCAAGTTTTTGCGCCGGCGGCGATCTCGGCTGGATGCGCGCCCAGTTCGACGCCACCCGCGCGGGACGTATCGTCGAAGCCCGGCGACTGGCCATGCTGTTCAAGGCTCTGAACGAACTGCCGAAGCCACTGCTCGCCCGCGTGCATGGTAATGCCTTCGGCGGCGGCATCGGCATCTTGAGCGTCTGCGACATGACGATTGCCGCCGCCACCGCCCGCTTCGGGTTGACGGAGGTGCGCCTCGGCATCATTCCCGCCACCATCAGCCCCTATGTGATCGCCCGCATCGGCGAGTCGCATGCCCGCCCACTCTTCCTCTCCGGCAAGATCATCGATGCCTGGCAGGCCCATGCCGCCGGGCTGCTCTCCCGCGTCGTTCCCGAAGATGCGCTGGACGAAGCCGTCGAAACCGAAATCCGTCACTTCCTTGTTGCTTCGCCACAGGCCGCTGCCCGCGCAAAGGCGCTGGCCCGCTCTCTCGGCATGCCGATCACCGATGAAGTGATCGACCGTGTTATCGAGCAACTGGTGGAGGCGTGGGAGAGCGAGGAGGCAAGGGAAGGGCTTGCCTCCTTCTTCGAGCGGCGGCAGCCGAAGTGGCGATAAGGGCTAGGCCCGCCTGTTTTTCTCGATTGTCAGCTGCGGAAACTCTTCGCTTCCCTTCACCATCAAATCGCCTGACGCCGGCTTGTCCCAGCGGAATCCGACGATCGCGCCTTTTTCCACTTGCTGGAACAGATTGTCCGAGATCACCGCCGAACCGACGCCCTCGACCACTGAGACGACGCAGCCGATGGGCGTTTGGCGGATAATGTTGCCAGTGGCGACGAGATTGCGGAGATAGGGACCCCAGCCGAGTTTCAGGCCCCAGAGCGGGGCGTTTTCGACGAGGTTGGAGGCAATCAGCGTATCGGCTTCGGCGGAGATACCGATGCCGAAACCGCTCTCCTGCGGATAGGGGCCGGTCAGCGACAGGTTGCGGATGATGTTGCCGGTCACACTGGCAAGCCGCCCGCCCTTGTCGAAATTGGCGATCGCAATGCCGTTCGCAGCCCCATCCACCAGATTGTTGCCGACGATAGCCCCTTCGAACTCGAACTCGCAGAAGATCGCCGTCTCGCCGGAGCGCAGGCATTGATTGCTTGTTATCTGCACGTTGGATGCCGAATTGGCTCGTACAGCGGTGAAGGCGCAATCGGTGATGCGGTTGCCGGAAACCAGAACTCCGCCGGCGCGGAAAATATTGATGCCGTTGCCGTTTTGGCCGGTGCCACCGTCATTGGCGCCGATGCGGGCGATGCGGTTGCCGGTGACGATGCTGCCATCCTCGCCCTTGTCCCAGCGGTGGATGAGGATGCCGCCATTGCCGCAATCCTCGACGATATTGTCCGTAACCGTCAATCCGGCCGACTGGACGGAATAGAGGCCGGCATCGGCCGCACCTGATATCCGGCTGCGCTCGATCCGGCCGCCGCAGCGCTCCAGTTGCAGCGCATGCTTGCGGCTGCCGGCGATCTCGCAATTGTCGATCAGCACCTCGTCGACGCCGGTAAATTGCAGCAAGCCGCCTGCATAATCCGCAAGCCAGCGGTTGCCGCCATCCAGCACGAGGCCGGAGAGTTCGATGCGCCTGGCCTTGTCGGCGCTCATCAGATGGCCGTCGCCGCCATAGACCAGCCGCGAGGCGCCGGGCACGCCGGTGATGCGGGTATTGTCCGGCAAGGTCAGGTTCGAGACGTTGTAGTTTCCGGGCGGCAGGAAGAGAGGGGTGTTATCGCGCGCGGCACTGTCGATCATCGCCTGCAGCTTGCCGCTCCTGATATCGCTGGTGCCCGGCGTTGTTTTGTAGGCAATAGCGTCGATCGGCCCGCGCATCTCGGCCCCGGCGATCTTGGCAAGCGGCGCTGCAGAGGTGCGCGGCGCAAGCAGGCCGGCCGCAGCTGAGGCGGCAATGTAGGCGATGAACGCGCGGCGCTGCATCATGATGAACTCCTGAGACAACGCTTACGGAAGCAGAAAACGTGCCATCCGTATCTGTGCCATTCTGGTACGAAAGCGACCGACAGGCTTTCCGTCTTATTCCTTCGTTTACCCCTGCGCCGCCGCGGAAATAATCAGGTGCCGCTCTGTGGACGACTCGCGAAGCGTGTTAGCCCTTCGCCATGCGGATCGCGGCCTTTCAACGTCTGGCACTATTCGACGCCGTCGATAAGGTGGGCGATGTGCTTGCGCGCGATCTGGCATGGGCGGATGCGCAAGGCATCGATCTCGCTCTTTTCCCCGAATGCTATCTTCAGGGCCACAGCTACAACGAGGCCATTGCCAGGCGGCGCGCCCTCTCTCTCGATGACGCCGCCCTGAATGCCCTGATCGGCCGCTGCGTATCGGGGAAGACGACAGCGGTCATCGGCCTTTTCGAGCTGCGAGGGGAGGCGATCTACAATAGTGCGATCGTGGCGAAGGCAGGCCGGATCATCGGGGTCTATGCCAAGGCGCATCCGCTGGAAAGCGGCTGTACGCCGGGAATGGATTTTCCGATCTGGCCGCTCGCCGATTGGCGCTTCGGCATCAATATCTGCGCCGATCTCAGATATCCCTACACGGCATCCCGGCTTGCCAGAAAGGGTGCCGACCTTATCTGCAATCCCGTCAATCTGATGCTGCGGCCGCACAAGGCGGAGATGTGGCATAAGCCGGCCATCGCCGGGCTGCAGATATGTGCCAGACATTCAGGATGCTGGGTCATATCGGCCGATGTTGTCGGCAGCAACGACGATGGCTGGCTGAGTTATGGCAGCAGCGCGATCGTCGATCCGAACGGCGTTGTCGTTGCGAGGGCGAAGCCGCATAGTGAGGATGTCCTGGTCTTCGACCTGCCCGATCAGCCCCTTGCGCGCGGATTCGGTCGAAAAGCATCGATGATCGCTACATAATCACGGAAATCGCGCTATCCTTGTCCCTATGAGACCGGAGCAACTGCTTTATCCCGCCCCTGAAGGGCTGTTCTGTCCGATCGGCGGCTTCTATGTCGATCCGGTGCAGCCGGTGGAGCGGGCGTTGATCACGCACGGACATTCCGATCATGCCCGCGCCGGCCATGCCCATGTGCTCGCCACCCGCCAGACGCTCGACATCATGCGGATACGCTATGGCAGCGGCTTCGCCGGATCGGAGCAGGCGGTTGGTTTCGGTGAGGAAGTGACGCTCAACGGCGTGAAGGTGCGGTTTCATCCGGCAGGGCATGTGCTCGGCTCCGCGCAGATCGCGGTGGAGAAGGACGGGCTGCGCATCGTCGTCTCGGGCGATTACAAGCGGCGGCCGGACCCGACTTGCGCGGCCTACGTGCCGGTTCCCTGCGATGTCTTCATCACCGAGGCGACGTTCGGCTTGCCGGTGTTCCATCATCCCGATCCGATGGCGGAGACGGAAAAGCTGCTGGCCTCGCTCCGGCAGTTTCCGGAGCGCACCCATCTGGTCGGCGCCTACGCGCTCGGTAAGGCGCAGCGCGTCATCCGACTGTTGCGCGATGCCGGCTACGACAAGCCGATCTATATTCACGGCGCGCTGGAGACCCTGTGTGCTTATTATGCCGGGCAGGGCATTGCGCTTGGCGAGCTGTTGCCGGCAACGGTGGAAAGCCGGGATCAGTCGATCTTCAAGGGTGCCATCGTCGTCGGGCCGCCATCGGCCTTTTCCGATCGTTGGGCACGGCGGTTCCATGATCCACTGCCGGCCTTTGCCTCGGGCTGGATGATGGTGCGCCAGCGTGCCAAGCAGCTCGGCGTCGAGCTGCCGCTGGTCATCTCCGATCATTGCGATTGGCCGGAGCTGACAGAGACGATCTTGGAGCTGAAGCCGGGCGAGGTCTGGGTCACCCATGGGCGCGAGGAAGCTCTCGTGCGCTGGTGCGAATTGCAGGGCATCACGGCCAAGCCGCTGCATCTGATCGGCTATGAAGACGAGGGCGACTGATGAAAGCTTTCGCTGATCTTCTCGACCGCCTGGTGCTGACGCCGAGCCGCAACGGCAAGCTGAAGCTGCTGACTGACTATTTCCGCGATACGCCCGATCCCGATCGCGGTTACGGGCTGGCCGCAATCGCCGGCACGCTGGAGGTGCGCAACGTCAAGCCGGCCATGCTGCGCGAACTCGTGCTGGAGCGCATGGACGAGGTGTTGTTCCGCTATTCCTATGATTATGTCGGTGATCTCGCCGAGACCATCTCGCTGGTCTGGGACAAGGAAAGCGATATCGTTCGCCCGCCCGGCGAGCAGCCCAGGCTCGGCGAGGTCGTGCGCCGCATGAATGCGCTTGGCCGCACCGAGGTGCGCGGTTTCGTTCGCGACCTCCTCGACCGGCTGGATACGTCCGGCCGCTTCGCCTTCCTGAAGCTTGCGACCGGCGCATTGCGCATCGGCGTGTCGGCGCGGCTTGCCAAGCAGGCGCTGGCGGAGCTGAGCGGCAAGGACGTAACCGAGATCGAAACGCTGTGGCATGGGCTGCAGCCGCCCTATGAAAGCCTATTCCATTGGCTGGAGGGCAAAGGAGAGCGGCCGGTGCTGGCGACGCCGGCGATCTTTCATTCCGTCATGCTGGCCAATCCCGTCGAACCGGGCGATCTCGACGGGCTCGACCCGAAGGATTTCGCCGCCGAATGGAAATGGGACGGCATCCGCGTCCAGCTTTCGCGGGCGGGCGCGACAGCCAAGCTCTATTCCCGCTCCGGCGACGATATCTCCGGCGCTTTCCCCGATATTGTCGATGCGATCAGCTTCGAGGGCGTCGTCGACGGCGAATTGCTGATCGGCGGCACAGTGCGTTCCAACAGCCCGACACGCACATTTTCCGACCTGCAGCAGCGGCTGAACCGCAAGTCGGTGACGGCAAAGATGCTGGAGGACTATCCGGCCTTCATCCGCGCCTATGACCTGCTGTTTGACGGCGAGGAGGATGTGCGCGCTCGCGGCTTTCTCGACCGACGTGAACGGCTGACGGAGATCGTCGAGGCTGCACCCCATGATCGCTTCGATCTGTCGCCGCTGGTCGATTTTACCTCGTGGGAGGAGCTCGATCAGCTGCGGTCGTCTCCTCCGGATCCCGTCATCGAAGGCGTCATGATCAAGCGCCGCGACAGCGCCTATCTCGCCGGCCGCGCCAAGGGGCCTTGGTTCAAATGGAAGCGCAATCCCTACAATGTCGATGCGGTGCTGATGTATGCCCAGCGCGGCCACGGCAAGCGCTCCAGCTATTATTCCGATTTCACCTTCGGCGTCTGGTCGATGACCCCGGAGGGCGAACAATTGGTGCCGGTCGGCAAGGCCTATTTCGGCTTCACGGATGCCGAGCTCGAAGTGCTCGACAAGTTCGTGCGCAACAATACGATCGATCGTTTCGGCCCGGTGCGGGCGGTGCGGGCCGATCGCGATTTCGGCTTCGTCCTCGAAGTTGCCTTCGAAGGGATCAACCGTTCGATGCGGCATAAATCCGGCGTCGCCATGCGATTTCCGCGCATTTCCCGCCTCCGGCCGGAGAAGCCGCCCTATGAAGCGGATCGGCTCGAAACTTTGGTGGCGCTAATTGACGCCAAGGCTCCCGCGGTTGATGAATGAGGACAGGTTGATTCCTCACTACAAAGTGAATTGGCCTCGCCTTTCAACCGGTGCAGATATCGATTTGCCGGGCATATTTGGACAGAGCATATGACATCGTCTGAAGAAAAAGCATTTCGCCCCAACCGCCGCATCGTTCTTGCCGGTTTCGCCGCAACCCTCCTGGCCCCCAACATCGCTAGAGCAACCGACACGAAGGTCCTTGAGACCAAGGCGGCGGATGCCAAGACTGCAGACCCCAAGGCTCCGGTCGCCAAGACGGCCGACGCCCCGGCCGATCCGCCGTTGCTGGCGGGCGACTATGCCAAGGAACGCCACAAGTTTCGCACCGACCTTCTAAGCAAGGGTCCGGCACCCGACAAATATGAACCACTGACCGCTCCTCTCGGCGCAGACCAGATTTTTTATCGCAGCGGGCTTGGCGGCGAGCTTGAGCTGGTTGCCTGGGTGTCGCGCTACGAGCGCACGCCGAAGCCGCGACCGGCGGTGCTGTTCCTGCATGGCGGCAATGCCATCGGTCAGGGCCATTGGCTGCTGGCGAAAGCCTATATCGACGCCGGCTATGTCCTGATGATCCCGTCGATGCGCGGCGAAAACGGCCAGAAGGGCAATTTCTCCGGCTTCTATGATGAGGTGGCGGACGTGCTGGCCGCCTCCGATCGCCTGCGCCATCTTCCCGGCGTCGACCCGCATCGCCTGTTCCTTGCCGGTCATAGCGTCGGCGGCACGCTGGCGATGCTCACGGCCATGTCGACCAAGCGTTTCCGGGCCACGGCTCCGATTTCGGGCAATCCGGATGCCTTCGCCTTCTTCCACCGCTATCCCGAGGATATCCGCTTCAACGCCAAGAATCCGCGCGAATTCCAGATGCGTTCGCCACTTTGCTACGCGCATAGTTTCAAATGCCCGGTGAAGGTGATGCACGGCACGGAGGAAAGCCATTTCGATGGCCGTGCCGCGCTGCTTGCCAAGCGCGCTATCGCCGGCGGCGTCAAGATCGAGGTTGCGACCGTTCAGGGCAACCACACCTCGGCCCTGCCGGCGGAAATCGAGCAGAGCATCCAGTTTTTTAAGAGCGTGGCGGCGTAGAGCCGCCTTGCTTTTTCTCGTCTGCGCAATAGGTTCGTGAGACGGCTAGCGCATGTCGTGCAAAATTGTGCAATGATATGCGAAAACAATGACTTGAAGCATGAGAGGCGTATCTGAGAGGTTCGGAGCGCTTTGGGTGACGGCAAAGCATGGGAGGGCGTGTGGGTTCGGTCGATAAGAGCTTCAACCTGACGGGCATCTGGAACGGGATTTATAATTATCCAGCGAAGTATGAGATTCCCGAAAGCCATTTTCTCGCAACGCTGATCGAATTCGGCAGTTCGTTCTCCGGCTCGATTCACGAAATCATGCAGCGCCGCGGCCACCGGGGCGTCAAGGCTCACGCCTCGGTCGAGGGCAGGCGAACCGAGGACCTTGTGACCTTCGTCAAGTTCTACGACGGCGACGACTTGTCACACAATGTCCACTATGAAGGACATCTAAGCCTGGATGGCTGTGAAATAGAAGGACATTGGCACATTCCGCATGAGGATCCGGCACGCGTCTTCGCCGGCCGCTTTCTGATGATCCGTCGCCGTGCCGTCAAGACGCAGCAAACCCTGCATGAACGGTTCGAACACGCTGCACCGTAGTCGCGGCGTTGCTGCCTACTTCATCAGCCGATCGATCAGCGCCACCGCAGCCTGCGCGATCACCGTTCCCGGCGGGAAGATCGCGTCGGCGCCGGCGGTTTCCAGTGCTGCGAAATCCTGTGGTGGGATGACGCCACCGACGGCGATGAGGACGCGGCCGGCATGGCGGCGGGCGAGCGCTTCCTTCAATTCCGGCACCAGCGTCAGATGGCCGGCGGCGAGCGACGAGGCGCCGATGATATCGACACCTTCGCGCACGGCGACATCGGCCACTTCCTCCGGCGTCTGGAACATCGCGCCGACGACGACATCGAAGCCGAGGTCGGCGAAGGCGGTGGCGATCACCTTCTGGCCGCGATCATGGCCGTCCTGGCCCATCTTGGCGACGAGAATGCGGGGCTTTTCGCCGCGTGCCTTGCGGAATGTCTCGACCTTGGCAATGGCCTTGTTGAAGACCGGATCGGCATCGCCGACTTCCTTGCGGTAGACGCCGGAGATGGTTTTGATCTCGGCGACATGCCTTCCATAGGCTTTTTCCAGCGCCAGCGATATCTCGCCGACCGTTGCGCGCGCCCGCGCTGCCTTGACTGCGAAATCGAGCAGGTTGCCGGTGCCGTTACGGGCGGCATCCGTCAACGTATCCAAGGCGCTCTCCACCGCCGCCGTTTCGCGGGTGCCCTTCAATTGCTGCAGTTTCGAAAGCTGCCGGGCGCGGACTTCGGAATTGTCCACCTTCAGCACGTCGACTTCGATGTCCTGTTCCGGTCGTGAGAAATTGATGCCGACGAGGGTCTGGTGGCCGCTGTCGATGCGCGCCTGCGTGCGTGCGGCCGCTTCTTCGATGCGGAGCTTCGGAATGCCTTTTTCGATCGCCTTGGCCATGCCGCCGAGGGCTTCGACCTCTTCGATATGGGTGAGGGCGCGGGCCGCAAGATCATGCGTCAGCCGCTCGACATAGGCCGAGCCGCCCCAGGGGTCGATGATATCGGTCGTGCCGGATTCCTTCTGCAGCATGATCTGCGTATTGCGGGCGATGCGGGCCGAGTGGTCGGTCGGGAGCGCCAGCGCTTCGTCGAAGGAGTTGGTGTGCAGGGATTGGGTATGGCCCTGCGTCGCGGCCATGGCCTCGACCATGGTGCGGATGATGTTGTTCATCGGGTCCTGCGCCGTCAACGACCAGCCTGACGTCTGGCTGTGGGTTCTGAGCGCCAGCGATTTCTGGTCCTTCGGCGCAAAGTTCTTCTGCATCAGCGCCGCCCAGATCAGCCGCGCAGCGCGCATCTTGGCCACTTCCATGAAGAAGTTCATGCCGACTGCCCAGAAGAAGGAGAGGCGTGGCGCGAAACTGTCGATATCAAGGCCCGCGGCAACGCCGGCGCGGGCATATTCGATGCCGTCGGCGATCGTATAGGCGAGCTCCAGATCTGCCGTCGCACCGGCCTCCTGCATATGGTAGCCGGAAATCGAGATCGAGTTGAACTTCGGCATGCGCTGGCTGGTATAGCTGAAGATGTCGGAGACGATCCGCATCGAGGGCTGTGGCGGATAGATATAGGTGTTGCGAACCATGAACTCCTTGAGGATGTCGTTCTGGATCGTGCCCGACAGCTTGTCCTCGGAAACGCCCTGTTCCTCCGCCGCGACGATATAGAGCGCCATCACCGGCAGCACTGCGCCGTTCATGGTCATTGACACACTCATCTCATCAAGCGGGATGGCGTCGAAGAGTTGGCGCATGTCGAGGATGGAATCGATCGCCACGCCCGCCATGCCGACGTCGCCCGCCACGCGCGGATGATCGCTGTCATAGCCGCGATGGGTGGCAAGATCGAAGGCGACGGAAAGGCCCTTCTGGCCGGCCGCGAGATTGCGGCGATAGAAGGCGTTCGATTCCTCGGCGGTGGAGAAACCCGCATATTGGCGGATGGTCCAGGGCTGCTGGACATACATGGTCGGATAGGGGCCGCGCAGGAAGGGGGCGGCGCCGGGGTAAGTGTCGAGGAAGTTCAGGTTGGTAAGATCCGCCGCGTCGTAGACGCGCTTGACGGCGATGCCTTCCGGGGTTTGCCACGAGGGGGCGTCGGTTTTCGACGTCTTGGTCTTGGGCTTCGTCCAGGGGATAGTGGTGAAGTCGGGGATGGGGCTCATGGGACCGAGACCTCCGAGTATGCTGTACCTGCGCCATCCCCCTCTGTCACTGACGTGACATCTCCCCCACAAGGGGGGAGATTGGTAACGCGCGGGGCCATCTTGCCCCAAACGAGCATCGCATATGTTGAGCTTGTGTTGGCTTGTTTTGCGGAAACGAGCGGCAAACTCCCACCAATCGCCCCCCTTGTGGGGGAGATGTCACGAAGTGACAGAGGGGGGTACGCACTCTCCGTACTTTCCATAACCACCCTCATGCCCCAACCTCATCCAGCCGCACCGGCCTCAATCCCATGCCGGCCGTAACAGTCCCAAGCGCTCCCAAAACCACAACCGGCCGCTCCGTCTTCATCGCAAACAATGTCGTCCCCACAATCGGCTTTGCCACGCGGCTTGCGCGCGCCTCCGCCACCATCGCCGCCAACCGGCCGCTGGCGATCATCGTCGTCAGTCCGCCATCGCGCTCGATGCCGACAAAGAACTCCCAGGCCTTTTCCGCGAGTGCCTTCGTCAGCGCCTCGATGCCGCCCGCACCTGCGGCGGGATCGATGACGTGATCGAGGTGGCTTTCGGCGATCAGGACAGTCTGCGTATTGCGCGCCAGCCGCCGCGCCAGCGGGTCCGGGATGCCGTGGGTAAGCGTATGCGGAAGCACCGAAATCTCATCGGCGCCCCCCGTGCCTGCGGCGAAGACGGCGATGGTGTTGCGCAGGATGTTGGTTTCCGGATCGAGCCGGGTCAGCATGCGGTAGCTCGTTTCCATGAAGAGATGAGCCCTCGGCGGATTGGAAACGCCGCAGGCTTCAGCGATCCGCGCGAACAGCATCCGCGCGGCGCGAGCCTTCGCCATGGTGACGAACTGGTTCTGATCGGCAGAAAGACAAAGGCTTGTGGCCTTCAGGATCGCTTCCGGTGCCGAGCCTGCCTGTTCCAGCAGCCGCAAATGCGACACGAGAGAGGCGGCAACGACAGCCAGTTCCTGCGCTTCCGTGCCGCCGGCATTGTGAACGGCGCGGCCGTCGGCATTGAGGATCGCGCCGGCCAACCCTTCGTCAAGCAGGCGCTTGAAACTGTCTGCCAGCTCGCTGGTTGCCTGGCTCGGCGTGAACATGTCGAGACCCGCATGAAGGCCTGCAAGCTTGGAGGAACCGGCAAGCGCCTCGGCAAGGGCCGGGGAAAAGCCATCAAGGCGCAGCGAGATATCCTTGCCCGAAAGCGCGGCTGCCAGTTTCGCTGCGAGCCTGTCCGCCTCTGCGTCTATGCCGATACCAAAGGCCGATGAGCTGGTTTTCGACAGGAGGTGGACACCGCCGGCGCCGTTGGCGAGATCCGCGTCGAGTTGCGTGAAAGCGCGATCGACGTCCGGGTCGTCCATGCGCTGGCTGATCGTCCAGGGGGCGTCAATCCGGCGGCGCGGCAGCGGAGTGGCGTCGAGGTGGCGGGCGTAGAGCGGTTGGATTGCGATGCCGTCATCGGTGCGCGATACCAGTGCCTCCTCGAAGTCGGCCCCCTTCAGCGCTCGGTTCACCAACTTGAGCCAGGCGTCCCGGCTTGCCGGCGCAAAAAGGTTCGGGTCGAGACTGTCGATATTCATGCCATCCTCCGTCTCGCAATGGTCTAACCCAAGCCAGGGCGAGGGAAAACAGAAGTTTGACCTCCTGGTGCAATATCTTTGCTTTCGACGCCAGCCTCGCGCCAGCCGGGCCGGTCATCATGCGGCTCACCGATCCGTATTCCAACTGGTTCCCGATGATGGCCGATCTTTTGCCCGTTTCCCGCCTCCTGCCTGCCGTTGCGGCCCTTGCCATGCTGTCCGCCTGCAGCATCGTTCCCGATACGGGTGCGACCGATCCCGACCGGTTCGTGCAGGAAACCTCGCCTGTCTTCTATCGGCCGGAAGGTATCGATCCGCAGAAGGTGAAGCGCCTGCCGGTGCAGCCGGTGCCGCAATCGCGCGATCTCTTCCGCACGCAATTCCATCAGACCTACGGCTTGCCGACCTTCAATCCCGTGCATCAGGCCATGTATGCGCAGAGGAGCGAGGATGATTTCACGCTGCCGGCCATCCCCTACAAGCGCATAGATCCGCAGTTCCTGCGTCAGGAGGTGGACTATCAGACCAATGAACGCCCCGGAACGATCGTCGTCGATACCCGGAGCCACTATCTCTATTTCGTCGAGCCGGGTGGCCGCGCCATGCGCTATGGCGTCGGTCTGGGTGCTGCCGGCTATGCCTGGCATGGCAGGGGCGTCATCCAGTGGAAGGCGAAATGGCCGCGCTGGACGCCGCCGGCTGAAATGGTGGCGCGCGAACCGCAGATCAGGCCGATTTCGGCCGAGCGCGGCGGCATGAATCCGGGGCCGACCAATCCGCTCGGCGCTCGGGCGCTCTATATTTTCAAGGACGGCAAGGACACGCTTTATCGTGTCCACGGGACGCCGGATTGGCAGTCGATCGGCAGGGCGGCTTCGTCCGGTTGCGTGCGTATGCTCAACCAGGATGTGATCGATCTCTACAACCGGGTGCCCGATAAGGCGGAAATTGTCGTTTTATAACGACAGTTTATAACAAATTTTCGTGATGTTGCATAAGTGCGATAGCCGGACCGGTTTGCGCTCTTTAGTTTTGCTCCTGTCTCTGCGAATCTCGTGGGAAGCCGAATCAGCTTTGTTGTCATCGGTTCTCGCTTCCCGTCCAACAGGAATGATGCTGTCGACATGAGCCTGCCTTCTTCTTTTTCCCGACGAAATTTCCTCGCTTTCGCTGGTATTGGCGCCGTTTCGACGCTCGCCGGCTGCGCTTCCACGGTCGAAAGCGGCCCTGTCGTCAGCCCGGTGCAGTACACCGGTGCTCCGGCCTCTCGCCCCTTCCGTAGCTGGTTCTCCAATTATGGCGGCGAACAACCGGATCCGGCCGTGATGTACGCGGCCGTGGAGGATGGTGGTTTTCTCATTCCGCCCGTGCCCTACCAGCAGATCGATCCGCAATTCTATCGCCAGCGCGTTGCCGACCCGACCGGCGAAGCGCCGGGGAGCGTCGTCGTCAATACGCGCGAGCGTCACCTCTACGTTACCGAAGCGGGCGGCACCGCGATGCGCTATGGCATTGGCGTCGGTCGTGAGGGCTTTGCCTGGCAGGGCCGCGGCGTCATCCAGTGGCGCAAGAAGTGGCCGCGCTGGAACCCGCCGGATGAAATGGTCGCCCGCCAGCCGGAACTCGTCAAATATTCGATTGCCAATGGCGGCATGGATCCTGGCCTGAAGAACCCGCTTGGCGCGCGTGCGCTTTACATCTTCGAGGACAATCAGGATTCGCTCTACCGTCTACACGGTAATCCGGACTGGCGCTCCATCGGCAAGGCCGTTTCCTCCGGCTGCGTCCGTCTACTGAACCAGGATGTCATCGATCTCTACGATCGCGTGCCGGAGCGTGCGCCGATCCTGGTAACGCAGGCCTAGGCTTACATAGCTTAAGATAGGATAGGGCGGGTTTGGTGGCTTTTATTCAGCCGTCAAATTCGCCCTTAGTCGTTGCAGCCGGTCGCGCAGGCTGGCCACTTCATCCATGTCGCAGCCGGTGGCTTCGCCGATGGCGGACATGATGGTGCTGACCTGGCATTGCATACCGGCGCCCTTTTCCGTCAATGAAACGATCACTTGCCGTTCGTCCTTCGGGTCGCGCACACGGCCGATCAGGCCGGCCTGTTCCAGGCGCTTCAACAGCGGCGACAGCGTGCCGGAATCGAGATCGAGCTGTTCGCCGATGGTTTTGACCGGCAGGCAGCCTTTTTCCCAGAGCACCAGCATCACCAGATATTGCGGATAGGTCAGGCCGACACGATCGAGGATCGGCTTGTAGGCACGATTGAAAGCATGCGCAGTGGCGTAGACCGCAAAGCAAAGCTGCCGCTCCAGCCGCTTTTCCTCATCCGGGATTGCTCGCCCCTGCACCTTGTCTGTCATCGCTGCTCCACCATTTTGTTGTTAGTGTCATTGTCACAGGTTCACTTTTCAAAATCAAACCGCAAAAATATGTTGTACACGATTAAATCGTGCTATATACAAAATCCATTCAACCCGCAAAGGAGATCCGACATGCCTATTCTCTACACCACCAAAGCTTCCGCCACCGGCGGCCGTGCTGGCCACGCTGTTTCCGACAACGGCGTTCTCGACGTCACGCTGACCGTGCCGAAGGAACTGGGCGGTGATGGCGCCACCGGCACCAATCCCGAACAGCTTTTTGCTGCCGGCTATTCCGCCTGCTTCCTCGGTGCGCTGAAATTTGTCGCCGGCCAGCAGAAGGTCAAGATTCCGGAAGACGCCAAAGTGACCGCAACGGTCGGCGTCGGTCCGCGCGAAGATGGCGGCGGTTTCGGCATCGAAGTCGCACTGTCGGTTCACATTCCGGGCCTGGACAAGGCTGAAGCTGAAAAGCTGGTTGCCGCAGCCCACATCGTTTGCCCTTACAGCCATGCGCTCCGCACCTCGACGGAAGTGCCGGTCACGGTGGCCTGAGAATAGGCTTTACCGTCGCACCGGACTAACGGAGCGGACGGTACATAAAAGGGGCGACACGCTTTTCGGCGTATCGCCCCTTTTTCTTTTGCAAGAAAGTTGCTATATATTTTCTTGAGAAAGGATGTGGCTATGGCAAATGCTCAAGCGATACATCATGCAATCCCCGGCGAGGCTCTGGTCATCACCAAGGCGGCCGTCAATGCCGCCGAGCGGCTGGGGTTGAACGCACGCATACTCGCAGATGTCATCGGCGTTTCGGAAGCGACGGTGTCGCGCATGAAGCGGCGGGACCATCTGCTGGAACGTCACAGCAAGCCGTTCGAGCTCGCGGTCCTCTTCGTGCGCCTCTTCCGCTCGCTCGATGCGATCGTCGGCGGCGACGAGGCCGTGGCACGGCAATGGCTGCGCAATCCCAATCTCGCCTTCAGCGCAACGCCGCTTGAAAAGATCACTTCCATTTCCGGATTGACCGATGTCCTTGCCTATCTGGACGCCCGACGCGCTCTCGTCTGAGGCGCGGCCGATGTCCGGCCGCTATTGGCGGCTGGTGGAGGCGCAGCATCAGGTCTCGACATTGAAGCTGGTCGACACGCTGGAGGAGCAGGCTCTTCTCGAGACCCTTCTGGAAGAGAGCAAGCCGGCTTTACCACCGGAATGCGCCGGCCTGGATTACCTGCTGGCCACGCCCTTTCGTTACGGTGCGATCTATCCCTATGGCTCGCGCTTTCGGCGAGCAGGGCGTACGCTGGGCGTCTTCTATGCGTCCGAACAGGTCGAGACGGCACTGGCGGAAATGAGCTTCTATCGGCTGCTTTTCTTCAGCGATTCTCCGGGAACGCCGCTGCCCGCCAACGCGGCCGAATATACCGCCTTTGCGGCTGTGATTGCGACCAAGCAGGCGGTCGATCTGACGCTTGCGCCACTGGAGCGCGATCGCGAAGCCTGGGCCGATCCCGTTAATTACGAAGCCTGCCAGTCTCTTGCTGACGCAGCGCGGGCAGGGAAGGTTGACGCGATCCTCTACCAGTCCGTCCGCGATCCCAAGGGCGGCAAGAATATTGCACTTCTGACAGCCCATGCTTTTGCCGCGCGCGAGCCTGTGGAGCGTCAGACCTGGCGCATCCGGCTGTCGCCAGCCGGCGTGCAGGCACTCTGCGAGTTTCCCAAAGCCCGTCTCGGCTTCGCGCGCAGCGATTTCGGCGACGACCCCCGCATGCGGGGCTAGCGGTCAGGCGAGAGCCAGCAGGTCCCGCCGCAATCCATCGCCGTTGCCGTCGGGCAACCGCTGCTCTACCTCGGTATGCGTCGCTTCCCAGATCGGCACCGCGGCCGCCAGCACTGCCTTGCCTGACGGCGTCAGACTGAGCAGCCGCGCGCGTCGATCCCTGGGATTGGGAAGAACGCTCACCCAGCCCCGTCGCTCCAGCGGCTTTAAGGCCGCTGTCAGCGTCGTCTGGTCTATTGCGAGCAGTGTCGCGACCGGTCCCATCGGCGCGGGCTGCGGCCTGTTCAGGGACATCATCAGGGAAAACTGGCCGTTGGTGAGCCCGAGCGGCCTTAGCGCCTCGTCGAAGCGACGTGCCAGAGCGCGGGCGGCGCGCTGCACATGCAGGCAAAGGCAGGTATCGCGCACCAGAAGCGTTGTTTCGAAGGGAATCTCAATCACATTTGACATGATGAAATAATATTGATATCAATATATTTGTCAAGATTTGGAATAATGAACGCCGGAGGAGGGCGGACAATGAACCAGATCGTTTCCCACGAAGTTTGGCTGGAGGCCCGCCGCAAATTGCTGGCCCGGGAGAAGGAAGCGACGCATCTGCGCGACAGCGTCAATGCCGAGCGCCTGGCTCTGCCCTGGGTCAAGGTCGACAAGACCTATGTCTTCGACACGCCGACGGGCAAGAAGACGCTTGCCGATCTCTTCGACGGACGCAGTCAATTGATCGTCTATCACTTCATGCTCGGTCCGGATTGGGACGCGGGATGTCCCGGCTGTTCTTTCCTTGCGGATCATCTCGATGGAGCCCTGCCGCATCTCAATCATCATGACGTCAGCCTGGTCGCCGTTTCCCGCGCTCCGCTCGAGAAGGTGGAAGCCTATAAGAGGCGCATGGGCTGGGAATTCCCGTGGTTCTCGTCCTTCGCCGACGATTTCAATTTCGACTATCACGTCTCCTTTTCGAAGGAGCAGCTCGCTGGCGAGACGATATTCTACAATTTCGCAGCTATAGATCCGTCTGAAGGCCATGACGAGTTGCCGGGCCTCAGCGCTTTCTACAAGGACGAGGCAAGCAATATCTTCCATACCTATTCCAGCTACGCCCGCGGCCCGGAAGAGCTGATCGGCACGCTGATGATCCTCGACCGCGCGCCCAAGGGTCGCAACGAAGATGGCACCATGTCTTTCGTTCGTCGCCACGACGAATATGAAGAGAGCCCGAAGGCGCAATCCTGCTGTCACTGAAGCGTGAGAGTCTGGCCGCATGGGGTCACGGCTGAAGGCTATAGGGAACAAAGATCCGGAGCGCCGTGTTTAGGACTATGGATAGGGCTTGTCATCCGGGTGGAGCCGGAAGCAGCTCGTGATCGCCAATCACCGCCGCAAGCAATAGGGAGAGAGACAATGGCTGCTGCGAAGGGATATTTTGTCTGGTACGAACTGATGACCACCGATATGGCGGCGGCGGAAGCCTTCTACCGCAAGGTCGTCGGCTGGGATGCCCAGGATGCCGGCATGCCGGAAATCGAGATGGCCTATACCTTGTTCAGCGCCGGCGCGGGGCCGATCGCCGGGTTGATGATCCTGCCGGACGAGGCCAAGGCCATGGGCACGCCGCCCTGCTGGACCGGCTATATCAGCGTGCCCAATGTCGATGAGGCGGCCAAAACGATCACGGCCAAGGGCGGCAAGGTCTATCGGGAGCCGGGGGATATTCCCGGCGTCGGCCGTTTCGCCGTTGTCGGCGATCCCTATGGCGCCGCCTTCTGCCTCTTCACGCCGCTGCCGGGGCAGGACTGGGAGGTGCCGGCACCCAACGCGCCCGGCTATGTCGGCTGGCACGAGCTCTATGCCGGTGACGGCGCGAAAGCTTTCGATTTCTATTGCGACATGTTCGGCTGGGAATGGAGTTCCGATTTCGACATGGGTCCGATGGGCCAGTACAAGATCTTCAAGATCGAGGGCCGCGACTTCGGCGGCATCATGACGAAGCCGGCGGAGATGCCCATGCCCGCTTGGAATTTCTATTTCAACGTTCCGGCAATCGATGCAGCCATTGGCCGGATCAACGAAGCCGGCGGCAAGATCGTCAATGGTCCGATGGAAGTCCCCGGCGGCAGCTGGATCGTCCAGGCCATTGATCCGCAAGGGGCGTTCTTCTCTCTGGTCGCGCCGGGTCGGTAGTATAACACCTCCTCCTTGAGGGGGGAGGTCGCCGCAAAGCGGCGGGTGGGGGTGACATTCGGATCTGCAGAGTTTGTCGCAGATCACCCCACCCCGGACCTTCGGTCCGACCCTTCCCCTCAAGGGGAGGGTGATCTTTTATCGCTTCAAGCTTCCCAGAATCCCCCGTACCAGCGCCCGCCCAACCTGCGTTGCGACCGTACGCGCCATGCTTTTCATCGTTGCTTCCAGGATCGTTTCGCGCTGGTAGCCGGAGCGGCCGCGGCCTGCCGGCTTGTTGCTATCGCCGCCGAAGCCGGGAAGCGTCCAGCCGCCGGTGCTGTCTCCATCTTCCTTGGTTGCAGCCTGTTCGGCTGCCTTGCCGGCGCGGGCGGCGAGGATTTCATAGGCGGATTCGCGGTCGATGGTCTGGTCGTAGAGGCCGGCGACCGGGCTGGCATTGATGATGGCCTGGCGTTCGGCATCGGTCAGGGGGCCAATGCGGCCGGACGGCGGGCGGATCAGGGTGCGCTCGACGATCGAGGGCGCGCCCTTGCCTTCGAGCATGGACACCAGCGCCTCGCCGGTGCCGAGCGTGGTAATGACATCGGCGGTCTTGAAGGCCGGGTTGGCCCGGAACGTGTCGGCCGCCGTCTGCACGGCCTTCTGTTCGCGCGGCGTATAGGCGCGCAGCGCATGCTGCACGCGGTTGCCGAGCTGAGCGAGCACGGTTTCCGGCACGTCGAGCGGGTTCTGCGTGACGAAATAGACGCCGACACCCTTGGAGCGGATCAGGCGTACGACCTGCTCGACACGCTCGATCAGCACTTTCGGCGCATCGTTGAAGAGCAGATGTGCCTCATCGAAGAAGAACACCAGCCTCGGTTTTTCAGGATCGCCGACTTCAGGCAGTTCCTCGAAGAGCTCGGAGAGCAGCCAGAGCAGGAAGGTGGCGTAGAGGCGCGGATTCATCATCAGCTTGTCGGCGGCCAGTACGGATACTTGGCCGTAGCCGTTATTGTTGACGCGCATGATGTCGGAAATTTTCAGCGCCGGTTCGCCGAAGAAGTTCGCCGCCCCCTGCTGCTCCAGCACCAGAAGCGACCGCTGCAGCGAGCCGACGGAGGTTTTCGAGATCAGGCCGTATTTGCTGGAAAGCTCGCTGGCATTTTCGCCCATGTAGTTCAGCAGCGCCTGGAAATCCTTGAGGTCGAGCAGCGCCAGGCCATTTTCATCGGCGATCTTGAAGGCGATGTTGAGCACGCCTTCCTGTGCCTCCGACGCATCCATCAGCCGGGAGAGCAACAGCGGTCCCATCTCGGCGATGGTGGCGCGCACGCGATGGCCCTTTTCGCCATAGATATCCCAGAAGATCACGGGGAACTGCTCGAATTCATAGGGCTTCAGGCCGACTTCCTCGGCGCGCTTCAACAGGAAATCCTTCGGCTCGCCCTTGGCGGCGATGCCGGAGAGGTCGCCCTTGATGTCGGCGCAGAAGACCGGCACGCCGGCCTTGGAAAAGCCTTCCGCCAGCACCTGCAGCGTCACCGTCTTGCCCGTACCGGTCGCGCCGGTAATGAGACCGTGGCGATTGCCGAATTTCAGCGTCAGATATTCGCTCTTGTTGAGACTGTCGTCCGGCTTGCGGCTGGCGCCAACGAAAATCTGTCCATCTTGCTGCGGCATGAGGTGTCGTCTCCCTGTGGGCGGCGGCACGGCAACTCTAAAGGAGCTGCCCGGGCCGGTTCATCGATTTGTCCTGAAGCTGTTATAAGAACAGACTTGAATGGCGACAACCATTCGCGTCATGGTTATGTTCATGATAGACTACGCATATCCGGCACGGCTTGTGCCTGTCGGCTCATTCGGTTACGTTGACGTTAACGTCGGAATCAACAGGCTGGAGGTTTAAGTGAACGAAGTTATTGATCAAATCGCGGCGAAAGCTGGTATTGCACCCGATGTCGCGGAGAAAGCCGTCGGCACGATCCTTGGCTTCTTGCAGCGTGAATCTCCAGATGGCCCGGTCACCAAGATGATTGCCGCCATCCCCGGTGCTACCGATCTGGTGGCGCAATATGGCAGCGAAGAAGCCTCCGGCGGCGGCCTGCTTGGCGGCCTTCTCAGCGCTGTCGGCGGCGGCGGCGGTATCATGGCGCTTGGCCAGCAGTTGATGAGCAGCGGCCTCAGCATGGGTGAGGTGACCTCGCTCGCCAAGGCAACCATTGAAGCCGCCCGCGAGCATGCCGGCAACGACGTGGTCGACAAGGTCGTCGGCTCCGTGCCGGGCTTGAGCCAGTTCGTGTAATCTGCTGTTATTCGTGACAGGGACCCCGCGGTTCATCCGCGGGGTTTTTCGTTTTGTTATGCTGTAGATTGCAGGCCGCTCATGTCCGCCAATCCTATTCCGTCTCTTCTGCCGCAAGGATCAGGCCACAACTTCGTGCTCTATGGCGATTCCTGTTCCGGCGTTCCAGGCGCGCTGCACGAAAAGACCTTTGCTGCCGTCAATGCCGTCTTGCGCCGGCTCGATCCGCCACCGGAATTCATTCTGTTTCCGGGCGATGAAGTCATCGGCCTGACCGCCGATGCCCAAGAATTGAGAGCACAATGGCGACATTGGCTCGATCACGAAATGAGCTGGCTCGATCGTCAAAAGACGCCGCTTTGGCACACGACCGGCAACCACACCACCTATGACGAGATGAGCGAGCAGATCTTCCGCGAGGTCCTGCAGCTTCCTAAAAACGGACCACCGGGGCAGGAAGGCCTGTCCTATTGGGTGCGCCATGGCGATCTTCTGCTGGTCTTCGTCCATACGCTCTGGACCGGCCTCGGCGGCGAGGGCCATGTCGAGACCGAGTGGCTGGAAGCAACGCTGAAGGCACATGACGATATCAGCCACAAGATCGTCCTCGGCCACCACCCAGTCTTCCCCGTCAACGGATTTTCCGGCGCGTATCAGCGCGAGATCGGCCCCGAATATGCCAAGCGGTTTTGGGATATTCTGGTTGAAGCCGATGTGCTGGCCTATGTTTGCAGCCATATCCTTGTCTTCGACGTCCAGGTTCATCGCGGTGTCCTACAGCTTTGCACCGCTGGCGCGGGCACGGCTCATCGAATGCCGGAGGGCGTGGAATATCTCCATTGCATCCAGGCGGCGCTCGATGCGGACAGTTTTCGTTATCAGGTGTTGGATACGGACGGAGTTGTTCGCGAACGGTTGCAATGGCCTCTCAAGCCGGCTGATCCGGAGGAGTGGCAAAACCTCTCACCTGGAACGCATGCGGCTGGGTTTAGCGGCTCGACGAGCAATGACCCTGTTGTCGAACTGCGGATACGGGGGCTGATGCCGGAGGAGGCACATGCTCCGGCTGAAACCCTCTTCTCCGCCTTCAATCCCGATAGTATCGCGCCGCTCTGGCTTGGTCTGCGCGGTCCGCGACAGACCTTGACCGTGATCCTGGGTCGCGATCCAGGTCGCAGTCCGCATTACTGGTTGGGTCCCGATCTCGCCGCAGGCCAGCCTTTCGACCTCGATATTGTCTTGCATCCCGGCATGGGGCCGGGTGGCGTGCTCTACCGCATGCATGGCGATAACAGATGGACCTCCTTCGATGCGGCCTCCGCAACCGGCCTCGAGCGTCTGGTATGGCCGTCGCAATGGAGCGTGGGCCATGGTCAGGGTGGAGCGGCGGATCGTCCCTTCGTGGGCAGCGGGCTGCAGGTTTCGATTGCTGCGGCACAGTGATCCACCGAGGGTCTGGGGTGCTCCACATCGGAAAGGCTGCCGGCAGGTAGCATGGTTCGTTCGAGTGCGGATCGCTTTCTGTTAGGCTAATCGCATAGCCGAATCGAGTCTTTGCGGGGAAAGTTCATGGCGAAGTGGGATGGCGCCTATACTTGGCACAAGCGGCCTTCGGCCATCGGAGCGCCGGATCGTCTGAGAGTGGCAACGTGCCAGATCCCCGTGGGGCATGACATCGCGGTGAATGCTGCGCAGATTCTGTCGCTGATTGAAGCGGCGGCCGAGGCAGGAGCCGATGTCGCCCATTTCCCGGAATGTGCTCTGTCCGGCTATGGCTCGGCCAATTGGCCGGACTGGACCGGCTTCGATTGGTTTGGTCTTCAGGTGGCGGTGGAAGCGGTGCAATCCGCGGCGCGTCGTCACCGCGTCTGGGTCGCGACTGGCTGTGTGCATCGCGACGACGCCACGCAGAAGAAATTCAATTCTCTCTATGTTTTCAACCGCGACGGTCAACTCGCCGGCCGCTATGACAAGCGCTGTTGCTCGACCAATGATCAGCGGGCTTTCGAATTGGGTCGCCACCAGCTCATCCTGGATATTGAAGGCGTTTCCTGCGGTTTTCTGATCTGTCGAGATTGGAGCTATCCCGAGCTCTGGCGTGCGTATGAAGGCCAGGTCGAACTTGTCTTTCACTCCGCCTGCGCCGACGGTCAGGGGCGCGACAAGAATGAAACCCATACGATCCCGCCATTGATGCAAGCCTATGGCCGGCAATATGTCTATGCCGTCAGCTCTGCCAACTCCTGCCGGTACAGCCAGGATTATCCAAGCCTATGGGTGGAGCGCGGCGGATATATGGGCGGACAGGCCACGCGCCATGAGGCCGGCTTCACGATGAACGCGCTGGCCGACGATCCCGAACAGGATCGCTTCTTCGCGGCCGTTCTGGAATCGCGCCGAGCCGAACGTATCCTGTATCAGTTCGAGGATTGAGACGCGGAGCCAGCCCCTTCTCCGGAGCTGGCCTCGCTAACTCAGACCTTCTTGCCCTCCGGCTTCTCATCCGGCTGATGCCAGGCGCGGCCGTCGCGCTGGATGAGGTCGTCGGCACAGGCCGGTCCCATGCTGCCGGGCGCGTAAGGATCGGGCTTCCCGCCCTCGGCCCAGAGGTCGAGGAAGGGCTGTACCGCCGCCCAGCCGGCTTCGATGCCGTCGGCGCGCTGGAACAGGGTCTGGTCGCCGACGAAGAGTTCGTAGAACAGGCTCTCGTAGCCGGTCTGCTTGCCGATGTCGAAGCGGTCGGCGTAGCGGAAATCGAGCGAGATCGGCACGGTCTTCAGCACGAGGCCGGGGGCCTTGATCGAGATTTCCATGTCCAGCCCTTCGTCCGGCTGCACCTGGATGATCAGCCGGTTCGGCGGCAGCTGCGGGCGCGAGGCCGGGCGCGGGAATTGCGCGAAGGGCACCTGCCGAAAGGTGATGACGATCTCGGTATCACGCGCCTTCAGCGCCTTGCCGGTGCGCAGATAGAAGGGGACGCCAGCCCAGCGCCAGGTATCGACGAGCAGTTTGAGCGCCACGAAGGTCTCGGTGCTGCTATCGGGCGCGACATCGGCCGTCCCGGTGTAGGCGGGCAGATCCTTGCCGGCGAGAGGGCCGGCCGTATAGGCGCCGCGCACGCCGTTCTTGGCAGCATCTTCCGGCGAATAGATGCGCAAGGCCTTTAGAAGTTTGCCTTTTTCATTGCGGATCGACTCGGCGTCGAAATTGTTCGGCGGCTCCATCGCCACCATGGCCAGAAGCTGGAAGAGGTGGTTCGGCACCATGTCGCGCAACGCGCCGGTCGCATCGTAGAATTTGCCGCGCGTGCCGACATCGACCAGTTCCGCCGCGGTGATCTGGACGTGATCGATATAGTTGTTGTTCCACAGCGCCTCGATCATCATGTTGGCGAAGCGCGTCGTCATGATGTTCTGGACGGTTTCCTTGCCGAGGAAATGGTCGATGCGATAGATCTGGTTTTCGTTGGCGTGGCTGAGCAGCCGGGCGTTCAGCTCGCGAGCCGAGGCGAGGTCGTGGCCGAAAGGCTTTTCGATCGCGATCCGGCGGAAGGCGCCAGCCGTTTCGTTCATAAGGCCGTTGGCAGAGAGCTTTTCGGCGACATCGCCGAAGAAGCGCGGAGGCACGGCGAGATAAAAGGCCGCATTGGCGCTCGGCGCCTGCGACAGGTATTTGCTGATCTCATCATAGACGGCGTTCTGGGTGAAGTCGCCGGAGATATAGGCAATGCGCTTGCGCAGGCTCTGCCACGCCTCCTGCCGTTCTGGTTCCTGCATGTCGCCCGATGTCGCGAGAAACGAATCCAGCCGCTCCAGCAGCATATCGACGCCGCCAGGTTCGATGCCGATGCCAAGGATATGCAGGTCGTCGCCCACCAGCCCGCTGCGCGACATGTTGATGAGGGTCGGGATCAGCAGCCGCCGCGTCAGATCGCCGGTGGCGCCGAAGATCACGAAGGTCAACGGTGGAGCCGGTGCAACATCCGGGCCGCTCATGCGTGTACCTCGGCAAAGCGGATAAACATCGGGTTTCTGGACGACATGGGGTATCTCCTCGGACCTGTTGCAGTTTTTGCTTTGGCTGCGCATGTTCTACTGCATAATTCCTTAGATCGGAATCGATCTAAGGATAAAATTATGCGGCAGATTTGAAGTGCTACAGCGACCTTTGTGCGTCACATGTGACGCACGGCGCTGTAGCGCGGGCTGGCGTCGGTTGTCGATGGATCGCCGCCAGCCTGTCTTTGTGGATCTCGGCGGCGGCTTACTTCTTCACCGCCACCAGAAACAGCCGCGGAAACCGCAGCAGGACCTTGCCGTCCGTGAGCGGCGGATAGGCCTTTTCGATGCGCGCGAGATAATCGGCCGTGAAGGCCTCGCGATGTTCGGCACCGGCATGATCGAGATAGGGGCGCAGGCCCGTGGCCTTAACCCACTCGACGATGGCGGCGGCGTTTTCGAGCGCGTGATTGTAATTGGTGTGCCAGAGATCGATGCGGGCGGACTTGCCGATCAGCCTGTTATAATAGACTGACGGCGCGGGCAGGGGATTGCGGCGGACGCTCTTCTTCGCGAAGGCCTCGCTCCAGGGGCCGCTTTTCGCGGTCTCTTCCATCATCAGGTGGCTGGGTTCGGTCAGGTTGTCCGGCATCTGGATGGCGAGTACGCCGCCGGATTTCAGCCCGTCCATCAACCGGTCGAAAATCTCGAGATGATTGGGCAGCCACTGGAAGACGGCGTTGGCGAACAGCAGGTCGACGGGTTCGTCCGGCTGCCATGTCGCGAGATCGGCCTTGACGAAGTCCGTGCCGGGCATGCGGGCGCGGGCCGCCTCCAGCATGTTGTCGTCGCTGTCGAGGCCGGAAACACCGGCCACGCCATAACGCTCGACGATCAGTTCGGTCGAATTGCCGGGTCCGCAGCCGAGATCGATGGCACGGTCGATGCGCGTGAGCGGCACCTGCGCCAGCAGGTCGCGCGCCGGGCGCGTGCGCTCATCCTCGAACTTCACATATTGGCCGGCAGACCACGCCATGATGGTATCCTCTCAGATGGACTTTGCTTCATCCCGGCGTAGCACCGGGATATATCAGAATCGTGTAATCACGCTGATCCCTGTGCCCTCGGCCTTGTCCAGCGCCATCAGCGCCGGCACGGCCTCCTCCAGGCTGATCCGGCGGCCGATCAGCTTTTGCGGGGCGATCTTGCCGGCGGCGAGCATGTCAAGCATGGCGTCGTAGCGCCAGGCCTGCATGCCGTGGCTGCCGTAGATTTCCAGCTCGTGGCCGATCACCTGCGCCATCGGGATCTGCGGCGTCGCATAGTCGCCGAGCATCAGGCCGACCTGCACATGCCGGCCACGGCGGCGGAGATTCTTGATCGAGTTGAAGCAGGTGACGGGATGGCCGAGCGCGTCGATCGACACATGCGCGCCGCCCTTGGTGATCTCGCGCACGGCTTCCGCGACATCGGCAACACTGGCGGCATTGATGGTCGCGACGGCACCGCATTCGCGGGCGAAAGCCAGCTTCTCATCGGAAATATCGATGGCGATGGCATTCGCTCCAAGGGCGCTGGCGATCATGATCGCGGAGAGGCCAACGCCGCCGCAGCCATGCACGGCGATCCATTCGCCCGGCCGTGTTTTCGCCTGATCGGCAACGGCGCGAAACGAGGTGGCGAAACGGCAGCCGAGGCTTGCCGCCGTGGCATCGTCGACCGTCTCCGGCAGATGCACGAGATTGGTATCGGCATAGTCGATCGCCACATATTCGGCGAAGGACCCCCAATGGGTGAAGCCGGGCTGGAACTGGCTGGGGCAGACCTGCTGGTTGCCGGAATGGCATTCGGCGCAATGGCCGCAGCCGGAGACGAACGGCACGGTGACACGGTCGCCGACCTTGAAGCGGACAACACCACGGCCGGTCGCCACCACCTTACCGGCCAGCTCATGGCCGGGCACATGCGGCAGCTTGATATCGGGGTCGTGGCCCATCCAGCCGTGCCAGTCGCTGCGACAAAGCCCACTTGCGCCGACGGCGATGACGACGCCATCTTCGCTGGGTGTGGGGTCGGGGAGGGTACGGATCTCGGGGGTGGCCTCGAAGGCCTCATAATACATAGCTTTCATGGGTATCCCCTATAGCTCGCCGCGTTTGCTTTGGCTCATCATTTTTCCTGATCGACCCGTTCGTCAAGCTGTTGTTTCGGCGCATGAAAATTGCGCACGGAAAGCATCATCCGGCGCTTTGTTGCGAATGGATTTCGGGTTGAAAATTCCGCTTGACCCCCAGGTTGCACAGGGATTTCCTTTTGCCGCTTTCACGAGGAAATCATCATGGCCGTCGATACATCCCCCCGCACCACCACCTGGACCCATGTCGATGGAGAATGGCTCCCCGGCAATCCGCCGCTGATCGGGCCGACCTCGCATGCCATGTGGCTGGCTTCGACCGTCTTCGATGGTGCGCGCTGGTTCGACGGCATCGCGCCCGATCTCGACCTTCATTGCCAGCGCATCAATCGCTCGGCGCTCGCCATGGGATTGAAGCCGGTAAAGACGCCGGAGGAGATCGAGGCACTCGCTTGGGAAGGCATCAAGAAATTCGACGGCAAGACACCGCTCTATATCAAGCCGATGTATTGGGGCGAACATGGTACGGCGGGCAGCGTTGTTGCTGTCGATGGGGAATCGACCCGCTTCGCACTTTGCCTGTTTGAGGCGCCGCTGGGCGGCCAGGGTGGCATTTCGCTGACCGTTTCGCCTTTCCGCCGTCCGTCGCCCGAAACCGCGATGACCGATGCCAAGGCCGGCTCGCTCTACCCAAACAGCGGCCGGATGATCCTGGAAGCCAGGAAGCGCGGCTTCGACAATGCGCTTGCATGCGACATGAACGGCAATGTCGCCGAGACCGCTTCGTCCAACGTCTTCATGGTCAAGGACGGTATCGTCTACACGCCGGTCGCCAACCGTACCTTCCTCGCCGGAATTACCCGCGCCCGCGTCATCGGCCTGTTGCGCCAGGAAGGATTCGAGGTGCGCGAGGAAACACTGTCGGTCGAACAGTTCATGGCCGCCGACGAGATCTTCACCAGCGGCAACTTCTCCAAGGTCGTCGGCGTCACCCGCCTCGATAGCCGCGAATTCCAGCAAGGCCCGATCGCCCGCAAGGCGCTGGAGCTTTACATGGACTGGGCCTTTGGGCGGAGTATCAGCGAAGAATAAGGAATACTGCACGCAGTCTTCGGATCACGATGCCTTCGAATTGGCTTTGAAGGTTTGCTTCGTGATCCGGTAGGATGCGAAGGATTGGCCGAGATATTCGGTTGCGCGCGTCGGCGACAGGCCGAGCTTTTCTGCAACGCGGATGGAAGCCGTGTTGCCCGGCGCGATATCGGCGATCACGCATTCGAGGCCGAGTGTTGTAAAGGCATGGGCGAGGA
Organism: Rhizobium rhizogenes NBRC 13257; assembly: GCF_000696095.1. GTDB lineage: Bacteria > Pseudomonadota > Alphaproteobacteria > Rhizobiales > Rhizobiaceae > Rhizobium > Rhizobium rhizogenes. Next base: position 72,691 of record NZ_BAYX01000002.1, read on the forward strand.
CCGGCTTTGCAGCTTCCGTCGCATGGCCCTTGCCCCAGGTGAGCCTGTTCAGCCGCCAGCCGATCTCGATCTCTGGCCCAACCGCATCGGCGGGTATGAGCAAGATCCACCCGAGAAATTGTTCTGGATTGTCCTTGGCAAAGACGGACCAATAGTCGAGGCCCTCACCAAAGTCCGCCTGAATGCGGTTTGTCAGGAACAGCCTGTGTGCTTCTGGATCATTCCACGGGCCGGGAATGAATTTCGTCACCTCCGGATCGCGATCCATGGCCATGCATTCCTCGATATCGGCCATGGTGCGCGGACGCAGGATCAGGCGGCCGGTTTCAAAGGTCGGAAGCACGGTTGTTTCTCCTGATTTATCGATATCCGTAAAGATAAGAATAGACGCCGGGATGCGGAAGAATAATTCGCAGTACAAGAAAATGTAGCGAATTCTCCCACGGCAATTGCTTTTGTGCTATTATGGAGTTGGTCGGCAAAACCACTAAGGAGGCCGCCATGAAAATCTCTCTTCCTGCTTCTGTCTATCTTTTCGACTACTACAGGCTGTTTTTGCAGCTCTGTGTCATCGCGGCGATCGGGTTCGTCATCTATTCGATGCTGTTCGGATTGACGTGGTGATGTCGGAAGCAATTGAAACCGCCGGCCTTTATGAGGCCGCCGGGTCCATTCTTGTTTAAAGGTAGTCGACGATGAGCTTGAGCTTTCCCAATCGGAGCCGCAGTTATGATGCGTCGGCGCGGCGTATCCGTTTTATCGGGCATGATGGCATGTTCGAGGTTCCATTTCTGGTCGAAGCCGATGTCTTTCCAGAAGCCAACACCGAGGCAGGCTATCTTGCCGCCTTCGATGCCGGGCGCGATGCGATCCAGCAGGTGGCCATGAAAGCCTATGGCTATGCCCGCCGGCGCATGTACATTCTGACGCCGAATGACTTTCGCTGAGGAGAACTATTCCGCCTCTTTCCTCGGGCTGACCCACCAGCAATAGACTGCGCCGATCGCCAGCAGCACGCAGGTGCCGAGGAAGACGGCGCGCATGCCGATATGGCCGCCGACGAAGCCGCCCATGACCGGGCCAACCACCTGACCGACATATTGCGACGAGATCGAAAGGCCGAGGATGCTGCCGGCCGCCGCATCCGGTACATTGTGGCGGATGACGGCGGTGATGCAGGGCAGCAGTCCACCGAGCGCGATACCCATCAGGAAGCGCAGCGCGATCAATTGCCAGGCTGATGTCACGAAAGCCTGCGGGATCAGCAGCAGCGCCGCGACCGCGAGAGCCGTCATGATGACAGTCCAATGGCCGATGCGGTCAGCCAGCTTGCCGAGCCATGAGGCCGACATAATACTGCCAAGTGCCGCCGCAGCCATGACCACGCCAGAAATCATCGTGACATGCGCATTCTCGACGAACTGGGCGACATAGACGGTGATAATCGGCTCGATCGACATATTGGCGAGCATCAGCAGCAGGCCGATCGACAACATGGCGATAGCAGGTCGTTTGTCGGGGATGGAAGCCCAGCCGCCACTCGCCTTGGCGGCCTTTTTCCGCGCCGGCGATTTCTCTTCCTTGATGAGGAAGGTGGTCGCCAGGAAGGTGAAGAAGATCACGCTGCCAGCCAGCAGAAAGGTGCCGCGAATGCCGATGATGGGCGGCAATGCGCCGCCGATCAGAGGCCCGACCAGATTGCCGGCCATGATCCCGGAGGACAATACTCCGAGTGCCCAGGCCGAGCGAAGCTTCGGTGTCTGCGTCGCCACCAGCACCATCGAGCCCGAGGCATAGCCGCCGGCAAGGCCGGTGAACAGGCGCAGTGCCACCAATTGCCAGACGCTGCCCGCCATGCCCATCAGCGAGATCGCCACCGTCATGCCGAGGCTGGCGCGCACCAGCATCAATTTCCGGCCATAGATATCGCCGAGCCGGCCCCAGAGCGGCGCGACGAAAGCGGCGGCAAAGAAGGTGGCGCCATAGGCAATGCCGGACCATTGCACGATCGCGGCCTTGTCGGTGACGCCGAGCTCCTCGACATAAAGCGGCAGGAAGGGAAGCAGCAGCGTCATCGCCACGATGGTGGTGAAGGAGCCGACGAGGCAGATGATCAGATTCCGCATCCAATAAGCGGTTTCCGGTTCAGCCGGCGCGGCTGCCTCCCATCTTGTCTCTGTCATTTTCTGGCCTTTGCATTCAACGTATACAATAATTCCTGGCTGCCCGACGCCAGGATATGCCCCTTTGCCGCGGCAAGCAGGTCTGCGCGGGTGAAGAGATCGGGAAGATTGAGGCGGTCGACATCGAGTGCATAGACGGTGACGTGATAGCCGTGAATACGCTCGTCGTTCCAGGGCGGGCACGCGCCCATATAGCCCCCATGCGGCCCATTCTTCAAGGAGCCGCCGCCAGCGCCGTTCTGTCCGCGCCGGCCGTGGTCCGTGCGCTCGAGCGGCAGCCCGGCCACCGGCGAATTATCGCCATCGGCGCCTTCGGGAAGGCTGGTGAGAGAGGCTGGTATATCGGCGAGTACCCAATGGACGAATTCCATCCGCTTGAAGTTCCCAGGGATGATCGTGTCGTCCTTGTTGAACAACGAGAAGTCGCTGGGCACATCGGGATCCACCATGGTCAGCGCATAGGAGCGTGTGCCCTTCGGCCCTTTCGACCAAGACAAAGCCACGCTCTTGTTCGGTCCCGGCGCCGATTTGCTGTTTGGGGTTGCGATACACGAGGCGTTTTCCGGCAGCAGCATGCGGCCATCGCTCTTTTCAAACTTGACCTTGAGATCAGCGGCAAAGGCCGGTGAGCCGGTGGTGACCGCCGCTGCGATAGCGATTGCGCCGAGGAGATGGGGAGTATGTCGCATGGTCTTGCCCTTTCGCGTTTCAGCCCTTTCGAGCTTTCATGGGGCAGGGTCTAACAGATCGTTCCGGTACGCTTGCGTACGTAAACGCTCAAAGTGAAGCCGGAAACGCTCAAGTGCTGCGCAGCCGCTCGGCGAAGCGGCGAGGGGAGCGATAGCCGGTGGCAAGGGCTGCCTCGCGCAGCGACAGTCCGTCTTCGGCCAGCAATGTGGTCGCGAGCGCCACACGTTCGCTTGCCAGCACGTCGCGCAACGATGAACCTTCGCGCGACAGACGCCGGCGCAGCGTCGCATTACTGGTGCCGAGTTCGACGGCAATGAGGTCGGCGGTCCAGGCGCGGTCCGGCTGCCAGCGCACCAATGCGCGCACAGCCTCCGCCGTCGTTTCAGGCGAAGCGGGCAGGGCGCCGCGCATGCCGAGCACCATCAGCACCTCCATCAGGCGGTGCTCGATCAGTTCCGCCGGCAGCTCACCGGAGGCAATGCCGTCGCCGGCATGATGGATGGCTGCAGCCAGCACCGGATCGAGCGGCAGGTCGATCTGCGAAGCCGTGCGCGCAGGCGGAAACGCCCTGATGGCGCGGCGCACGAGCTCGTCGGGAAAGCTGATGAAGATGGCGCGATAGACGCCGCTCTGCGGATCGGGATCGTTGACGACATCGCCGCGCCAGCCGGCGGGCAGTACCAGCACCGTACCGGCCGGCAAACGCAGATGCCGCCCCATGCTCAGCACCTCCTTGTAGCCCTCTATGAGAACGACGATCGAGACATGGGCAAAGGCCGAGCCGGCGATACGCTCGCGCTGCCGGGTGACGAAGGTGAAGAGGGTGGAATAGCTTTTTCCATCAGCCGGCATTACGGCAGGCCGATTGTCTTTCCCCGCCAGGCGGCGCAGCTTCTCCAATATCTGATGAGCTTCGGGCATGGCGACGGCGTCCTGCTGATGTCGACTAGGGCGATAGTCTGGACCACGCCAATGGTGATGCCAAGCCCGCAAAGCGCCTTGTCGGTTCTCTCGGCTCCAGTTTTCAGTTCGTGGCAACCGCTGCCATAGCCGCTTTCAGCGCAACGAGCGGGCCGGTCATCGGCTGGGCAGCGCTTCCGGTCAGCAGCCGTAGCGCTCCGGTCATCGACGCCTGTGCGAAGGCGATCGTCTTCGCCCCCTCGCGCTGCGCTGCGTCGACCGCTGCAGCGATCGACATCAGATAAGCCTCCTGTTCGCCGGCCCGGAACAGCGCCCAGGCGCCCTCGATCAACCGCACGTCGATGACGGCACCGGTTGCCTTTGCGGCCTCTTCGAATAGCCGTGTGCTGGGGTCGATGGTCGTTTCAACGGTGCAAAGGACAATGACTTTGCCGCCCGCCTTCACCGCTCTTTCGGCTAGGATACCGTCGGCTCTGATAACGGGAACCGGCGACTTCCCGGCCGCCAGCAATGCCGCCGGGCCAAGGGTGGAGCAGTTGAGCACGACGGCATCGGCCTCCTGTGCGAGGTGGAGCAGGACATCAGCCGTTTCCGTCGTGATATCGGCCGTCAAACCTCCCAGCCGTTCGGCGGTCAGGAGAAGGTCGGCGCGGACATGATGATGGAGGGCGCCAACAGGAAGGCCAAGCTCCCTGGCAGCGTCCTCATAGATGGGAATGTTGCTTTCGGCAGTGTGCAGGCAGGCAATTTTCACGGAGCTGGTCTCGCTGAAGCCACCCGACAAGGCGGCGGTTCACCGAGCCTAGCCTCTGACGATCTGATTGTCGACGCGTGCGATGCCGCAGATCGTGGCGGCGATTTTGCCGGCGCGATCGATCTCTTCTTCCGTTGCAAGCCAGCCGCTGAGAACGATCTTGGGACCGTCCGCAGTTACGAAAACATCCGGGCCGTCGATATCTTCGGCGATGGCCAGCGCGTTTTCCACCGCGAATTCGAGGTCGATCGTTTCAGGTGCGTTGGGGCGGGGCATTTTGGCAGAGAATGAGGGTGTCATGGAGTCTGATTTCCTCAGCTAGTGGTTGTCTTTCGCGTTTTATCCGCGGCTATCGCCATCGCGGCGCCTAAGCTGCTGTCAAGCAGCTCGTCTGGAATTTGTGGTCCGTATCGTCCCTTGTGGAGCTTCAAGGCTTGCCTATAGGCTTCGATAAACAGATTGATCCTGGTCCAGTTTTCTTGTGCCATATGCGTCGGCCAAAACAGGAAGGCGCCCGCCGCGGATGTCGTCAATTCGCCGAGGCGGCTGGCGGGAATCTTGAAGGTGCCCACTGGCATCTTCGCCCGGATACCGAAATCGTCGATCAGCCACTCATCGTTTTCAAAGAGCGGCACCTTACTATCCAGGAGGGATGTGTCCCTGATATGGCGGGACGAACGGCTTTCGAAGAATGGAATGAGGCCAACCGGGCCGTCATTGCTGCTGGTCTCGCTGGCAGTATCGGCGGGCATCATCAATCCTTCCGGCATAGTTGATGGCCTCGGAACTCAACGCGACGATTGTCGCCGGTCTGTCAGACCGGCGCACGGTTTCGCGCGCGCCACCATCTAAACAGAGGCCTCAAATGCTATTACTGCGCGCGACTGCTGCGACGGTGCGATCTATTCGGCTTTTGCCGCAGGGGCGATCGATTCTATATCGATTTCCTGTGTCACCCGTTCCTGGGCGACTTCGTCGTTGCGCATCCGATATTGCGGGGAGTTGTCCCTCGCTGGAAGATAGGCCGTGATCCGGTAAACCTCCGCCGCCTTCGGGGAAAGGCCTTTCAGGCTCTTCAGTCGAACGGTCTCGCCGATGGGGAAACGGTGAATGGCCACGGTGCGCTACGTCTTTCCGGCCCTGTCTGTTGCAACGGCCCTGTTATCATGGCGCTCGCGCGCAAATGTCGTCTATCGGGAAATGTATGTTCGGCAAGACGGCCAAGATGCCGCTTGCCGAACATTCCGGCTTGATTGTCAATCGGGTGATCGCGGGCTGCCAGTACATCCGTGGTCAGCGCCGCATTCCGTTCCAATCAGGCCAATCTGAGCTTGGAGATCGAGCTGCGGCCCATGCCGTCCTGCTCGATTTCGAAGATCAACTTCTGACCCTTTTTGAGCGTCTCCAAGCCGGATTTCACCACTATTTTCGCGTGAACGAAAATAGCGACGCTGCCGTCGGTCGGCTGAATGAAGCCGTAGCCCTTTTCCAGGTCGAAATTCTTGACGATGCCATTGAACATGCTGTCTCCTTGGGCTTGGCATGGTCGATGCAGGCAAACGTGCCCAGCATATTCAGGACCATACGGTTGAGGAGATCGGCGGGTCGAGAACCTCTGACGCTGCGATAAGCCAAACTGCCCAAGACGATAGAAGGACAACTACAGGCTGATTAAGGTTTAATTAAGACCAGTCTTGGGTGAGAAGACGATTGGGCAGTTTGACACCCAATTTGAGTGATGAGCAATACAAGTGGTATCTGGTTGAAAGACGGGTAAATTTTCCTCCAGCCCGCGATTTTTTGGCATGTCGCCGGTTGCCCTTCACTTCGTCCCCTCCTATGTTCCGGGTCACCTGCCGACGCAATCAATTGCCAAGAGGAGATATGACCATGGCTTTCGAATTGCCTGAACTTCCCTACGATTACGATGCTCTTTCCCCCTTCATGTCGCGTGAGACTCTCGAGTATCACCACGACAAGCATCACAAGGCCTATGTCGACAACGGCAACAAGCTCGCTGCTGAAGCAGGCCTGTCCGATCTCTCGCTCGAAGAGATCGTGAAGAAGTCCTTCGGCACCAATGCTGGCCTCTTCAACAATGCTGCCCAGCATTACAACCACGTCCATTTCTGGAAGTGGATGAAGAAGGGCGGCGGCGGCAACAAGCTGCCAGGCAAGCTCGAAGCTGCCTTCGCTTCCGATCTCGGCGGCTATGACAAGTTCAAGGCCGATTTCGCTGCTGCCGGCGCCACCCAGTTCGGCTCCGGCTGGGCCTGGGTTTCCGTCAAGAACGGCAAGCTCGAAATCTCCAAGACCCCGAACGGCGAAAACCCGCTGGTTCATGGTGCGACCCCGATCCTCGGCGTCGACGTCTGGGAACACTCCTACTACATCGACTACCGCAACCTGCGCCCGAAATACCTCGAGGCCTTCATCGACAGCCTGATCAACTGGGACTACGTCCTGGAGCGCTACGAAGCCGCCACGAAGTAAGTTTTGCCTTCCAGGCTTGCTTTTGCACCCGGCGCTGTCCAAGCGTCGGGTGTTTTCGTATGTATCGTCCGATTACTAACCCGTCAGCCCAAGGAGGCTGCATGTCGTCTCCATGTCGTCTCCATCCGCCCCGATCTTCCGTTTCGGCGTCGTCGCCGATCCGCAATATGCTGCTCTCGAGCCCAATCTCGAGCTCGATCGCTATCCGGCAAAAAGCCTCGCCAAGCTCAAAGAGGCAATCACGGAATTCAACCGACACGACCTCGCCTTCGTCGTCACTCTCGGGGATATCATCGACCGGAATTGGCAGAGTTTCGACGATATCCTGCCGGTCTACGAGACCCTGCGGCATGAGCGGTATTTCCTGCTCGGTAATCACGATTTTGCGGTCGCGCCAGAGCATTTGGCGAAGGTCGCAAACCGCGTCGGGCTGTCGTCGGCCTATTATGACTTCGCCCGAGCCGGCTATCGCTTCATTGCTCTCGACGGCAACGAGATCAGCCTGTTTGCTTCACCGGAAGGTGACCCGCGTCGCGATGAGGCCAAGGCTTTGATGAGGGCGCTGAATGACGCCGGAGCGCCGAATTCGCACCGCTGGAATGGCGCTATCAGTGACACGCAATATGCCTGGCTCGCCACGAAGCTGAACGAGGCGAAGGCCGCGGGCGAGAAAGTCGTGGTCATGAACCACTATCCGGTTTTCCCGGAGAATTCGCACAACGCGATCGATAGCGAACGCCTGCTGGCGCTGTTCGCCGAACATGATCACGTCATCGCCTATCTCAACGGCCACAACCATGCTGGCAATTTTGGCGTCGCCGACGGGACGTATTTCGTCAATTTCAAAGGCATGGTCGATACCGAAGACAACAGCGCCTATGCGATCGTCACGGTCTACGAGGATCGGCTGGAGATCATCGGCTTCGGGCGTGAGGAGAGCAGGGTTCTGGCCTTGCACTAGCGTCTCATTCCGCCGCCACCCGCATCTCCGCTACGTCCCGTTTCGGCGGCGCGCCGAACATGCGGGTGTATTCGCGGCTGAATTGCGAGGCGCTTTCATAGCCGACCCGGTAGGCGGCATTCTCCACGTTGGCGCTGCCGGCAACCATCAGGCGGCGGGCTTCGAGCAGCCGCATCTGCTTTTGATATTGCAGTGGCGTCATCGAGGTCAGTGTCTTGAAATGCTGATGGAACGAGGAGGGGCTCATGCGCGCGGCGGCGGCAAGCTGCTCGATGCGTACCGGCTCGGCGAAATTGTCGCGCAGCAGGCGGATGGCGTCGGCAATGCGGCGCGTCTGGCTGTCAGGAAGCACCAGCTTGCAGACCTCGCCGCCGTTGAGGCCGGTGAGCAGCCAGAAACAGATTTCCCGCATGATTGCCGGATGGAGCACCGGAATAGCCCTCGGGGTCGCGAGCAGCCCGGTCAATCGCACCAGGCAATCGGCGAGCGGCTGGCTGAGGTCCTCGACGAAGATGCCGAGACCTGCACCGCCCGTCGGCTTCGGCGGCACGTCGAGTTGCTCCATCACCTCGCGCATCATGCCGACATCGAATTCGAGCGAGATGGCGATATAGGGCTTTTCCGGGCTTGCCTCGATCACCCGGCCGGCGGCGGGCAGCTCGATGCTGATGATGAGGGCTTGCATCTCGGCATAGTCGATCACCCGGTCGTGCAGCATCAATTGCTTCGCACCCTGGACGATGACGCAGAGCGCCGGCCTGTAGATCATCTTATGCGGCATCTTCGGCTCGCTCGAGCGCATGACGCAAAAGCCATCGATGCCGGTCCAAAAGACCCCGTTGTCGCCGCCATCACTGCTTTCGATGAACTGTATGAGCGCGTCTTTAAGGGCTGACGACATCGGCGGTCTCCAGGGCAGGGGGCGAAGTGCCATCATCATAGCAGTGTAACGTCGGCCGGCAAGGCACTTGGAGGAATAGGCAAGAAATTCGAGAGTTCCGGCATTCAAGGAGATGGCAGGACGGGCGTAGATTTCTGTCATCAAGCATTCCCTGGAGAACGGCAATGACAACCGAAAATATCGATAAATCAAAGGCAAAGATCGCAATCGTCACGGGCGGCAGCCGTGGTCTCGGCCGCAACACGTCTGTCCATCTCGCCCATCGCGGCGTCGATAGCATCATCACCTACAACTCAAATCGGGCAGAAGCGGAAAGCGCGGTTGCCGAGATCGAGGCGCTCGGACGGAAGGCCGTGGCGTTGCAGCTCGATGCCGGCGACGTCGCCTCTTTTGACACGTTTGTGTCCGAGGTTGGACAGGCGCTGCGGAAAACTTGGGATCGCGATCGTTTCGATTTTCTCGTCAACAATGCCGGCGCATCCTATCATGCAGCTTTCACGGAAACGACGGAAGCCGAGCTCGACAAGCTTTACAAAGTCCATTTCAAGGGCGTCTATTTTCTGACGCAGAAGCTGCTGCCCCTGATTGCGGATGGCGGTCGCATCGTCAACATCTCCTCCGGCCTTGCCCGTTTCAGCAATCCAGGCTCGTCTGCCTATGCGGCGATGAAGGGCGCGGTCGAGGTTCTCTCGCGGTATCTGGCCAAGGAGCTTGGCGCGCGTGGCATCACCGTCAATACCGTTGCGCCGGGCGCGATCGCGACCGATTTCAGTGGTGGCATGGTGCGCGACAATCCCGAGGTGAACAAGTTCGTCGCCTCCATGACGGCGCTCGGCCGCGTTGGCCTGCCCGATGACATCGGTCCGATGATCGCCTCGCTGCTGTCGGAGGATAATCGCTGGATCAATGGTCAGCGGATCGAAGTGTCTGGCGGCATGATGCTCTAGATAGAAGAGTATCGATTCAGTCGCCCCTGCCGTCAACCGCCGGCGGCTTGGGCATTCACCTGCCACCCATTCACCCAGATCTGCCGTAGCCCATCCCCTTCTCCCTTGAACCATGATCCCGCCGCTTCGCAACCTTCGATCCGATCGCTGCGGAAGTTGCGGATGGCCTGGCGCAATTCGCACCAGGCGACGATGTTGGCGGTTTCGGCGTAATAGATGAGGGCGATCGGGCGGATGATGCGCTCGGTGGCGCGGCCGAGTTCGTCGCGATAGGAGAGATCCAGTTTCTCCTCGTCGCGGATGGCGCGGCGCACCAGCGCCAGATCGATGGCGCCGGCCAGGGGTGCGGCAAAGCCCCAGGCATGCAGCGCATTGGCCTCGAATGTCTGGCGCAGCGGTGGCGGCACCGCACCGGCGATCTTGGCACTGACGCGCTTGGCGGCGAGCTTCAGTTCGTCGTCGCCGGTGCGCTCCAGCAGCGCCAGAGACAGCACGATTGCCTCCATCTCTTCAATCGAAAACATCAGCGGCGGCAGGTCGAAGCCGGGGCGCATGATATAGCCGATGCCGCGCCCGCCCTCGATCGGCACGCGCATCGCCTGCAGGGCGACGATGTCGCGATAGACCGAGCGTACCGTCACCTCCAGCCGCTCGGCGATGACGGCCGCTGTCACCGGCTTTTTCGCCAGCCGCAGGATCTGGATGATCTCGAACAGGCGCGACGCCTTGCGCATTTCATCCTCCCGGCTTGAAGGCTCGTGACAATACCCTGTCAGTTGGACTGAACTATAAGACTGCCTATCGATTTGAAAATCAACAAATTCTTCCGCGGATCACCCGCACGAGACGATAGGCAACTGACATGGGCTATACCGAAAATCTCTGGCTTTTCTTTCTCCTTCTCTTCGGCATCATCATCGTTCCGGGCATGGACATGCTCTTCGTGCTGGCCAATTCGCTGACCGGCGGGCGCAACAGGGGTTTGGCCGCGACCGGCGGCATCATGCTGGGTGGCGCGGTGCATTCGCTGAACGGCGCGCTCGGCGTCGGCCTGCTGATGCATTTTGTGCCGGTCCTCTTCAATCCGTTGCTCCTTGCCGGCGCCGGCTACATGGCCTTTATCGGCATTACGCTGATGCGTAGCTCGATCACTGTCGGCGATCAGGGGCCGGCCGGTAGCCGCTCCGCCTGGAAGGCCTTCCGCCAAGGCGCGGTCACCTGCCTGATCAACCCCAAGGCCTATCTCTTCATCCTCGCCGTCTATCCGCAGTTTCTGAAGCCGGACTACGGCCCGATCTGGATACAGGCGACCATCATGGGATTGATGACTGTCGCCACGCAGTTCCTCATCTATGGCGGGCTCGCCGTCACCGCCGGCCGCAGCCGCGATCTGTTGGTTGCCAACCCCGTGGCCACCGCCTTTGCCGGGCGTGCCGCCGGGCTGCTCCTCTTTGCGGTCTCGGTCTTCACCGTCTGGGAGGGCTGGAGGACGGCGTGAGGGCCGGCTCATGTCTCGAATATGACACTGATTTTGCTCAGCTCTCACCACTTTGTGACTTCATCGCCTGCGCGGAAAACGGCAAACATGCTAGCGTGATGACGCGCCGACCGCATCCGCGGTCCTGATCACATCCGCAGAGGTAGGAGAAGCATATGAAATGGAGAGCGATTGTGGTGGCGACGGCTCTGGCCGGCGTTGCCTTTGGTTCGGTCCTGGCGGCCGATGGCGGTACGCATGATGCCCGTATCGCGTTGATGAAGAAGATCGGCGGCGCGACCGGCGCTCTCGGCGCCATCGCCAAGGGTGAGAAGCCCTACGACGCCGAAATCGTCAAGGCCTCGCTGACGACGATCGCCGAGACGGCCAAAGCTTTCCCGGATCAGTTCAACCCCGACAGCGACAAGACCGATGCCGAGGTCAATCCGAAGATCTGGGATAACCTCGATGACTTCAAGGCCAAGGCCGCCAAGCTGTCCACCGATGCGGAGACAGCACTTGCGCAGCTCCCAGCCGACCAGGCGGGCGTTGGTGCGACGCTGAAGACCCTGGGCGGCAATTGCGGCGCCTGTCATCAGGCCTACCGCATCAAGAAGGACTAGCGGTAGGCCGGCATCGTCCGGAAATCAGGTTAGACATCCGCACCGGCTTTGCCGCCGGTGTGGATTTTAGTATTTTATGATGTGGGTTGAATGGAAGGGGTGAGGCATGGTTGCGCGATTTGTCCGGTGGCTGCTCTGTCTCGTCGGCCTCGCCATCATCGGCTTCGGCGCCTTTTATGTCGTCACCGGACCATCGCCCCTGCCGGCAAGCCATTGGGCAAATCTCGGTGATCCCGATATCAAGAACGGTGAGATGGTCTTTTGGGCCGGTGGCTGCACGAGCTGTCATGCCGCATCCGGCGCGCAAGGCGATGCAAAGCTGGTGTTGTCTGGCGGGCTGGCGCTGGCCAGCCCCTTCGGCACCTTCTATGTCCCGAATATCTCGCCTGATGAAAAGGCCGGTCTCGGCAGCTGGACGCTGGCCGATTTCGGAAATGCCATGAAGCGCGGCGTCGGCAAAAACGGCGAACATCTCTATCCGTCCTTCCCCTACGGCTCATACGCCCGCATGAGCGACAAGGATATCAACGATCTCTGGGGCTTCCTGAAGACCTTGCCGAAGAGCGACAATGTCGCCCCGCCGCATGAGCTGCCGTTCCCCTTCAATATCAGGCTGACGCTCGGCGGCTGGAAATTTCTCTATTTCAACGATCAGCCGCGCGTCGTCCTCGCCAATGCCGACGACAAGATCAGGCGCGGCCAATATCTGGTCGAAGGCCCCGGTCATTGCGGCGAATGCCATACCCCGCGCGACGCCCTCGGCGGCTTCCTTAGGGATCAGTGGCTGGCCGGTGCACCGAACCCGGAAGGCAAGGGCAACATCCCCGATATCACCCCCGGCTCGAAGGCGATCAGCAGCTGGAGCGCCGGCGATATCGCCACCTATCTCGAAACCGGCTTCACCCCCGACTATGATTCCGCCGGCGGCTCGATGGCCGAAGTACAGCAGAACATTGCGCATCTCCCGGCCGCTGACCGCGAGGCGATCGCGGCCTATCTGAAGGCGCTGCCGGCGCGATGAGCGCGCGTGCCTGCTCTCAGATTCGCTTTGCTAGATAGAGATGTGTTTCGTAGCGAAGCTCAAACTCTCCGCCATGTGCAGCGATCACCTCCGCGATTGCCCCAAGTAGAGCCTCCCTCTGCTCATCCGCCAGAAGCCGATGGCCTGAGAGCGTGCGGAGCAGGTCGGTATAGCTTGTGGTGCTATGCATCCGGCTCCAGGGATAGCAGCGGTGCGTTACCGGCCCGAAATGCTCGGACTCTTCGAATAGCGCCGCAAAGAAGCCACCCGGCAAATACCAAGCTTCTGCTGGTGGGCCGGAGAGGGATGGCGCGTATTGCGAATAGATGCGGGCAAACTCCGGGCCGAGCGGCGATGCCGGCGGCAGCGGTACGTTACCGAAAACGGCAAGCGTTCCATCCGGCGTGAGCTGCGCGGCTGTCTTGGCAAAGCGGATCTCCGGCGCAACCCAGTGAAAGGACTGGGCGGCAAGTGCGAGCTTGAAGGCTGCCGGTTCGCCCGGCCAGGCTTCGAAGGTCGATTCCGTGAAGCGGATATTGGGAAACTCGGCCAGGTTTTCCCGCGCGATGCCGATCAGCTCCGAACCGGGATCGAGCGCGAGGACGGAAAAGCCACGGCGTGCCAACCCTTGCGTCGCTTGTCCCGTGCCACAGCCGATTTCGAGGATGCGATCCTTAGCGGCCAAATCGGCGAAGGCAACGATGTCGTCGAAGAGCGGCTCGGGATAAACAGGGCGGGCGCCGCCATAAAGGGCTGCCACGCCGTCAAAAGTAAACCGCTGTTCCAAGGGTATATCCTCAGTTGAGAAATCGCGGACGCATAGCCTTTTTTCTAGCGTATTTGCGTTGAACTTTACAGCTCGGTGAGCTCGGAATGCAGCAACGGGAGAGGGTGGCCGTGGACATAGCGGTGAAGCAGAAAGTTCCTTATTTCAGCCAATGGGAAACGCCTGACATGACGCTGGCCGTGGTGGCCGAGGGCGCGCAGACAGCTTTGTTGAAGGACCCGCTCTGGGCATCTTCAGGGGCTCGCAATGTCGAGGACTACGCCCGTTGGGCCGGCAATCTTTGCGGCATGGCCTGCCTGAAGATGGTTCTCGCCGCCCGCACCGGCCGGACGATGCCGATCATGGATCTGGCCATGGGATGCAAGGATTATGGCGGCTATGTCGAAGAGGCGGACGGCAGGATCAAAGGCTTGATCTATGCGCCTTTCGTTCCCTTCGTCAAAGACAGGTTCGGTCTGGACGCCAAGGTCGTCACCGGGATTTCTGTCGGAGATATCGGCGATATCCTGGCGCAATCGGAATTCTTCGTTGCGTCCGTGCACCATTCCATCCGCTGGTCCGATACCGAGCCGCCATCGAAGGGCGGACATCTCGTGCTGGTGACTGCGGTCGATGCAGGCTCAGTCCGCTTTCACAATCCCTCCGGACATGAAGTTGCTACCCGCGAAAATGTGGAGCTGCCGCTAGAGATATTCGGCCGCTTCTTCGCCGGGCGCGGGATCGCCATCGATCGCTGACGATAGGAAGGTCAACGGCGATCCCGGGTAAGGCCGGCATCAGGCCAGTGCCTGGAGATAGCGCATGCCGGTGACCGGGCGCGGCTTGAAATCCATATGTTCGTAGAAGCGATGCGCCTGGACATTGCCGGTTGCCGCGCCGACGGAGAGGAAGCTGCAGCCGGCCTTGCGGGCGACGTCTCGGGCGCGGTCGACCAGATGCTGGCCGATGCCGTGGCCGCGATGACCGTCGCGCACGAAGAGGTGATGCAGGTCCATGCCGCGCTGGCCTTCCTGCGCCTTGTAGAGCGGTACGAGAATGGCGTAGCCGATCAATCCGTTCTCGCCTTCGGCCACCAGCGCCGTGATCCATGGCAGCGGGCCGAAGAGATCGCGCTCAAGCTGTTCCGGCGTTGTGCCGGAGGGGTCGCCGTGATGGGCGGCGAGCAGCCGGATCATGTCGTTCAGCTCCGGCATGTCGCGCGGATGCGCGCTGCGGATGGTCAGCACCGGCGGGCGGAGAAGGGAAATTTCGCTATCGTCTAGCATGGCATTTCGCGTCCTTGTTTCGAATGAGCCGTCAGGACGCTGCTGATACAACAAAGCCGCCTGACGGCGGCTTGTTGACAATATGATCTGTCCAGCCGCCCTTTACAGGTACAGCCAAAAATACGAGCAGGTGTGGAGCGCGTTCTTGATCATGGGCGCATCAATGATCCGGAATGGCGGATTTGTCAATGGGGGCCACCTGCTCGCTCAGCCGAGCCACTCTTCAGCATCGAGACCGCCGTTAGGGCGCGTCAGTCTATCGCACTCAGTTCCATCGAACGAGGGTTTGCTCGTGGCGTCAAATATAGTATACCCCCCTATATTATAATTCGAGGTCGCCATGTCCCACACCGTTCGTGAACAAGCCAAGCTTCTTTCGCGTGTCCGTCGCCTGAAGGGGCAGATGGAGGCGGTGGAGCGGGCGTTGGAGGCCGAACGGCCTTGCGGTGAGGTGCTGCAGCTTCTCGCTTCCATTCGCGGCGCTCTGACGGGGCTGACCGGCGAGATATTGGACGATCACCTGCAGGAGCATGTGCTTCATGCCGAAAGCGAAACGGCACGCCGTCAGGCGGTCGATGAAATATCCGATGTGCTGAAGACCTATCTGCGCTGAGCAGGGGCTTTGGAACATTCAACAGGAGACGGATGTCATGAGTGGTTCTTCGGATGCGTTGACGCATAGCCATGTATTTCTGGGTGCCGACCACCAGCGCAATGAGCGCCGCGTCTGGCTGGTCATCGCGCTGACGACGGTGATGATGGCGGTCGAGATCGCCGCCGGCACGCTCTACGGCTCGATGGCGCTGACCGCCGACGGCTGGCACATGTCGACACATGCCAGCGCCATGCTGATTTCGGCGCTGGCCTATCTCTATGCCCGCCGTCACGCGCATAATGCGCGCTTCACCTTCGGCACCGGAAAGCTTGGCGATCTCGCCGGCTTCGCCAGCGCCATCATCCTCGCCATGATCGCGGTGCTGATGGGTTGGGAAAGCCTGGTGCGATTGATGAACCCGGTCGCGATCAATTTCCACGAGGCGATCGCCATTGCGTCGGTCGGCCTCCTCGTCAACATCGTCAGCGCCTGGTTGCTGCGCGATGATCATGACCACCACCACCATGGGCATGGCCACGCGCATGATCATCATCACGAGCACGGTCACGACCATGATCATCACCAGGGCGGCAAGGACAACAATCTGCGCTCGGCATATGTTCATGTCATCGCAGACGCCATGACATCTGTTCTGGCGATCGTCGCCCTTCTGCTCGGCAGCTATTTCGGCTGGACCTTTCTCGATCCGTTGATGGGCATCGTCGGCGGCCTGGTGATCCTGCAGTGGTCCCTGAGCCTGCTGCGTTCCTCCGGTTCGATCCTGCTCGACTTCATTCCGTCCGGCGAAGAGCTGCCGGACGAAATCCGGGAGGCCATCGAAACCGGCGACGACCGCATCACCGACCTGCATGTCTGGCAGGTCGGCCCCGGTCATCACGCGGCGATCGTTGCCGTGGCGACGCCGGAGCCGCGCGATCCTGCCTTCTACAAGGCCCGACTGGCGGATCTGCATGAATTGTCGCATGTCACCGTTGAAGTCACGGTCGAAAAGGCGGCATAAGGCGGGTTGAAGGAAGGGTGTGCCAGAGGCTTGCCATATTCCTCGCTTAGCTCTGAATCCGCCTGATTCCGCTGGAGGTTTCCGCATGCCCACATTGCTTACCCGCCGCCGCCTCTTGGCAGGCTCGGCGCTGCTCCTTCCCGCCCTGACATTTGGCCCGCAAGCCCTGTTTGCGCAGGATGCCAACGCCAACAAAAGTCCGGACGCGACGGCTCCAGCGCCGGGCGCCTCCGATACGCCGGACAGTTCCGCGGCACCTGACGACGACGATGGAATGGACGGCACCCAGGGGGCGGACAATTCCCAGGTGACGGAGGATGCCGACAAGCAGCTTGCGGATCTGGAAAAGAAGACCGGCGGCCGCCTCGGTGTTTCCGTGCTGGATACCGAAACCAATATTTCGCTCGGCTATCGCGAAGCGGAGCGCTTCGCCCTGTGCAGCAGCTACAAGGCGCTTGCCGCCGGCTTCGTGCTCGCCCGCGTCGATCAGGGCGTCGAGAAGCTCGACCGTCGCGTCACCTATGGCAAGGATGTCGTCGTCACCTATTCGCCGGAGACTGAAAAGCATGCCGGCACCGACGGCATGACGATTGCCGAGCTCTGCAACGCGGCCATCACGCTCAGCGACAACACCGCCGGCAATCTGTTGCTCGACAGCTTCGGCGGTCCGGCGGCGCTGACCGCATGGCTGCGCACGACCGGCGACACCGAAACCCGGCTCGACCGCAAGGAGCCCGATGTTAACCAGGCGATCAAGGACGATCCGCGGGATACGACGACACCCGATTCCATGCTGGATACGATCGGGCTTTTGACGCTCGGCAACACGCTATCGGAAACCTCGAGGGATCAATTGTCGAACTGGCTGGTCGCCAACACCACCGGCAATGCCCGCCTGCGCGCCGGCTTGCCGAAGGAATGGAAGGTTGGCGACAAGACCGGCACCGGCGATAACGGCTCCTATGCCGACGTTGCCGTTATCTGGCTCCCGGATCGCGGCCCTATCCTCGTTGTGACCTATGTCGGCGAAGCGACCGCGCCTGCAAAAGATATCGAAGCCGTCTTCGCCGAGGTCGGCAAGATCGTTGCGGGCATGGTGGGATGAAATAGTAGCGCTCTGCAATGCAATCGATAAATCAGGGCGATACGGTCGCGATGTGAATCAGGATCGCATCGCCTTCATGTGGTGCGAGAAGTTCAGGCGATGAATAGCGCGGTATCCTGAGGCTCCGCGCCCGGCTTTCGCTATGTCCCGCAGAAGGTCTGCAGCACCCGTTCCGCCGGCCGTGGCGGCTCGGCATAGGGCGCAAAGGCCGGCTGGTCCTCATAGGGCTTGGCCAGCACGGCCAGCAGCGCCTCGAACAACGAAAAATCATCCTCCTCGACGGCAGCCGCGATCGCATGCTCGATGCGATGGTTACGGGGGATGAAGGCCGGGTTGACGCCCAGCATCGCCTTTGCACGCGCGGCCGGCGATTGCGGATCGCGGCCCAGCCGCTCGCGCCAGAGCGAGAGCCAGGGCGCGACGGATAGCGGATCCTTGAAACTCGCGGTGAAGGCAGCCTCGTTGTCGACGCTTGCGGCAAGCACACCAAGCCGGCGGAAGGTCAGGGTGAAATCCGCCTCCTGTTCCTGCATCACCGCCAGCAGCGACTGGACCAGATCGAGATCGCTGTCTTCTTCCGTTGCGAGACCGATCTTGGCGCGCATACCGGCAAGCCAATACGTCTGGAAGCGCTCGCCATAAGCTTTAATGATCCCATTCGCCAGTTCGACGGCAGTATCGAGCGTCGGATCGATCAGCGGCAGCAATGTTTCGCCGAGCCGCGCGAGATTCCATTGGCCGATGGCCGGCTGGTTGGCATAGGCATAGCGCCCTTGCCGGTCGATCGAGGAAAAGACGGTGGCCGGATCATAGGCGTCCATGAAGGCGCAGGGGCCGAAATCGATCGTCTCGCCGGAAATGGTCATGTTGTCGGTGTTCATCACGCCATGGATGAAGCCCACATGCAGCCAGCGGGCGATCAAGGCGGCCTGCCGGTCGGCCACCGCTTCCAGCAGTGCGAGATAGCGGTTCTTGCGATCCTTGATTTCCGGATAATGTCGGTCGACGACGTAGTCGGCGAGCATGCGCAGACTGTCCGTATCGCCGCGGGCCGCAAAATACTGGAAGGTGCCGACACGGATATGGCTTGCAGCGACGCGGGTAAAGACCGCGCCGGGCAGCGCCTCTTCGCGGTAGACCAGCTGGCCGGTGGTGACTGCCGCCAGCGCCCGTGTCGTGGGAATGCCGAGCGCAAACATCGCTTCGCTGACGATATATTCGCGCAATACAGGCCCGAGGGCTGCCCGCCCATCGCCGCGCCGCGAAAACGGCGTCGGCCCCGCTCCTTTGAGCTGGATGTCGCGGCGCCTGCCGTTGCGATCGATAACCTCGCCGAGCAGGATTGCCCGACCATCCCCAAGCTGCGGCACGAAGCCGCCGAACTGGTGGCCGGCATAGGCCATGGCGAGCGGCTGGGAACCAGGCAACAGCGCGTTGCCGGAGAAGATCGCCGCTCCATCCCGCTCCAGAACCTCGGCGTCCAACCCCAACTCGGATGCCAGCACCGAGTTGAACTTGATCAGCCGCGGTGCCGCAACTGGCGTCGGCGCCTGTTCCGCGAAGAACTGTGGCGGCAGGCGCGCGTAGCTATTGTCGAATGGGATGGGCGGTGCCTCGAGCACCGGACTGTCGTGGAGAAAAGAGCTCATAAGTCTAAGGTAGGGCCGGCGGGGATGCGGTGCAAGGCGCTTGTCTCCAGTAGGAAGTTATCCTACTTTCTCCCACTAAGGATAGAGTTTGTCATGAACGAGAAACTCAGCATCTCACTTCCCAGCGAAATGGTCGCCGCCATCAAGAGCCGCGTCGATGCCGGAGCCTACGCTTCGACCAGCGAAGTCCTGCGCGCGGCCGTCCGGGTCTGGCTACGGGAAGAGGAAGAATATCAGGAACGGATCGCGGCGATCCGGCAGAAGGTCCAGGCATCGCTGGATGATCCGAGGCCAAATTTGACCGGGGAGGAAGTCATGCAATATTTCGAAGCCTATGCTCGAGAGGCCGAGCTTGGCTCGAAGTAGGAGGTACTGATTGTGCGCTTAAACCAGGTGACGGTCACGATGCCGGATTTGAACGCCGGCTGGGATTTCTATTGTGCCCTAGGTCTCAAGCCGATCGTTGATGCTCGTCCCCGGTATGCGCGTTTTGTCTGCCCAGACGGAGAAAGCACCCTTTCCTTGCATCAGGGCGAAAAGGGCGGCGGCGGAACAACCGTCTATTTCGAATGCGACAATCTCGACGCAACGGTTGATGCTCTCAGAGCCTCCGATATTTACTTCACAAGCGGGCCGGAAGATAAAAAATGGCTCTGGCGCGAGGCCGAGCTATTCGATCCCGGTGGAAATCGCGTCATCCTTTACTTCGCCGGATCGAACCGTATCGATCCTCCTTGGCGAGCCCCCGCGCAATGATGCAAAGCGTTCCTAGCCCTTTTCCATCTCCCGCGCCATTTCTGCCAGTTTCCTGACCGTATTGAGGTTCCGCGCGGTCCCAAGCTTCAGCGCCGGCAGTTTCAGTTTCGAGCGGCCGGAGCCGTCGGGATAGTGGATATAGATTTCCTTAGCCGCGACATGCACCTCTTCTCCGCCTGGTGCCACAAGCTTGTCCAGAGCATCGGCCGGAGCAGCTTCGGGAAGAAAGACGACGAGCAGGTAGTTCGGCTTGGCATGCGGGAAGGGCGAACCTTCGGCCACCGCTTCCAGGGATTGCCGGCTGCGCAGGATCACGCCCGGTGATTTGCCCATCTTGCGTGCCAATGCCTCTTCCAGGCGCGCCCGCACCGCCGCCTCATCTTCATCCGAACGGAAGAGCACATTGCCGCTTTGGATATAGGTCTTCACATCCGTAAAGCCGATCTCCTCGCAAAGCGTTTTCAGCTCCGCCATCGGCAGAGTGCCGGTGCCGCCGACATTGACGGCACGCAGCAGGGCGACATGGACCGGCATCGGCTCCTCCCGCAATCCCGATTACATCTTGCCGGCGACCTTGATAGCGAAGCCGTATTCGAAGGCAATCTCCTCCAGGCGCTGGAAGCGACCGGAGGCACCGCCATGGCCGGCATCCATGTTGGTCTTCAGCAGGATCGGCGCGTCGCCGGTGGTCTTCTCACGCAGCTTGGCGACCCATTTTGCCGGTTCCCAATAGGTGACGCGCGGGTCCGTCAGGCCGCCGAGTGCCAGGATAGGCGGGTAGGGCTTTTCGCCGACATTGTCATAGGGGCTGTAGGCGGCGATCTGCTCATACTCTTCCTTGCTGTCGATCGGATTGCCCCATTCCGGCCATTCCGGCGGCGTCAGCGGCAGGGTGTCGTCCAGCATGGTGTTGAGCACGTCGACGAAGGGTACTGCGGCAATGACGCCGGCGAATTTCTCCGGTGCCATGTTGGCGACAGCACCCATCAGCATGCCACCGGCCGAACCACCCTCGGCGATGATGTTCGCGTAGGACGTGAACTGCTGTTGATTCAGATAGTCGGCCGCCGAGATGAAGTCCTTGAAGGTATTGGTCTTCTTGTCCATCTTGCCGTCTTCGTACCAGGCAAAGCCCTTGTCCTTGCCGCCACGGATATGGGCGATGGCATAGACGAAACCGCGATCGGCAAGCGACAGGCAGTTGGTGTTGAACCCGGCCGGAATGGTGACGCCGTAGGCGCCGTAGCCGTAAAGCAGACAGGGTGCTGAGCCGTCGAGCGGCGTATCCTTGCGATAGAGAAGGGTGACCGGCACCGTTTCTCCGTCCCATGCCGGCGCGAAGACGCGACGGGTGACGTAGTCGTCCGGATTGTGGCCGGAGGGAACTTCCTGCGTCTTCAACAGGCTGCGCTCGCGCGTCACCATGTTGTAGTCGTAGAGCTGGCTCGGCGTCGTCATCGAGGAATAGGAGAAGCGGATGACGTCGGTATCGTATTCGGCGGCACCCTGCAGGCCCAGCGAATAGGCTTCCTCATCGAAGGCAATCGCATGTTCTTCGCCGGAGACGCGGTCGCGGATGACGATCCGGGGCAGGCCGTCTTTGCGCTCCAGCCAGATGAGATGGCGGGCATAGGCCATATGGCTGAGGATCAGCTTGCCCGGCTTGTGGGCCACGACATCGCGCCAGTTTTCCTTGCCTGGTTTGTCGACCGGCGTCTCCATGATCTTGAAATCCTTGGCGTCGCCGTCGTTGGTGAGAATGTAGAAGACGTCGCCGCCTTCCGTCATCTCATATTCGATGCCGGTGTCGCGCTCGGCTACCAGCTTCGGCTCGGCCGTCAGGTCCGACGTCGGGATCAGGCGGTATTCGCTGGTCTCGTGATCGTGGATGTCGATGAAGATGTAGTCGTCGAGCAGCGAACCGCCGACGCCCATGAAGAAGCCCGAATCTTCTTCCTCGTAGATCAGCCGGTCTTCCGATTGCGGTGTGCCGACAATGTGATGGAAGATCTTCGACGGACGATGGTTTTCGTCCTGCAGCGTATAGAAGAAACTCTTGCCGTCTGGCGCCCAGACGCCGTCGCCGCCGGTGTTCTCGATCACGTCGGCAAGGTCCTCGCCAGTGTCGAGATTGCGGACCTTCAGTGTGAAATATTCCGAGCCCTTGTCGTCATAGCCCCAGATGCCGTGGCTGTGATCGGTGGAATGGTCGATGCCGGAGAGGCGGAAATAGGACTTGCCCTCATTCTCCTTGTCGCCGTCGAGAAGCAGCTTGCGTTCGCCGCCGTCGCGCGCCTCGCGAAAGTAGTGCGGCTGCTCACCGCCGGTAACGAACAGCGTGCCATAGGAGTAGGGACCGTCCTTGACCGGCACGGAACTGTCATCCTCCTTGATGCGGCCTTTCATCTCGGCAAACAGCAGCTTCTGCAGCTCTTTCGTATCCGCCATGGCGGCGTTCATATAGGTATTCTCGGCCTCCAGATGCGTGCGGATTTCCGGATCGAGGATCGAGGTGTCCTTGAACATCGCCTGCCAGTTGTCGGCGCGCAGCCAGGCGTAATCGTCGCTGCGGGTGATGCCGTGGCGCGTATCCGTAACCGGCTTTTTCGGCGCGGCGGGCGGGGCGGGGAGGTTCTTGAATGAAGACACTGAAGGGCTTTCTCTGGGCTGAAAGTCGGGTATGCGATGAAAGAGAAATAGAGGGCGCTTGGCCGAGGTTCAAGCGGCAATTGCCGGCTCAAGCCTCGTGCAAGCGGATGATCCTACCTTGGGGTCGAGCTGACGATGATAGAAGGTCGCGCACAAGGTTGCCTTGATGTGACCACATTCTTTAACGAAGTCCGCTTAGCGTCGCGTCGATAGTAAGTGTTTCTTAGAATCGCTTTCCCCCGTGGAGCAGACGCAGCCAGCCCGGAAAACAAACAAATGAGGGACCGGTCTTCATGCTGAAGTTCATCGCCATTCTCCTGCCTTTGGCCTCCATCGCGACCTCGGCGCTCGCCGTCGATGCGACCATGAAGAAGGAGCTGGAAAAGCTTGATCCTTCCGAGCGGATGGAGCAGGCCTGCGATGCGGAGGCGATGAAGCGGATCGGCACCGAGAAGACCGGCTTCAAGCCGGACAAGGTCATCGCCTATACCTTCGGCGATCCCAACATGGAGCCGGATTCGATGAATGCTCCCGGCGCCGTCTTCCGCAGCAAGGGCGATTGGTATCATCTCTCCTATAAGTGCACGACCGACGCGGAGCATGTTGACGTGCGCAATCTCAGCTTTCAGATCGGCGACAAGGTGCCGCGCGACAGCTGGCAGAAATACTATCTCTACGATTAATAGCTTTCAGCGCCGTTCATGACGCTCCAGGCGGTCAAGTTCGGAGAGGATATGCTCCTGCACATCGGGGCTTTGGCGGGAGACGGCATCCGTCAGTTCGCGCAATGTCGATCGCAGCCCATGAAGCTGATCGACCAGATCCATGACCAGGTCGACGCCAGGTTCATTGAGGCCCATCGCGTCGAGCAGATCGAGGATCAACTGTCCGCGGGCGAGATCCGCATCGCGGAAATGCCGGCCTTCTTCCGTGGTTTCTGGAATGAGCCAGCCCTGGCCAATCCAGACTTCCAGCACCGTGACATCGATCTCGAGGCGCAGACGAAACTCGCTCTCGTTCATGGCTCAGCCTCCCATGGTCTTTCTGGGATCATGCGTCTTGCCGGCCTGCCAATCGGAAACAAGAGCGGTAAGCTCGGCATCCGGCGCGTCCGGCAGGACGATCTTCAGTGAAACATAGGCGTCGCCGGCGTCCTTGCCACGCACGGGCACGCCTTTGCCCTTCAGCCTCAAGACTTTGCCGGTGTTGGAGTTCGGCTGAAGTGTGACTGTCACCGGGCCGGAGGGTGTGGGTACACGAACCTTGCCGCCGAGCACCGCCTCGGTCAGCGAAATCGGCAATTCCAGCCTGATATCGTCGCCATCGCGGGTGAAGAAGCGATGCGGACGCACATGCACCTCGATCAGCGCATCGCCTGGCGCGCCGCTGCCAAAACCGGGATCGCCCTTGCCGCGCAGGCGCAGCGTCTGCCCATCCTTGGTTCCCGGCGGTATCTGCACATCGAGCGCGGGTCCGTCCGGCAGATTGATCTGCTTTTTCGTGCCGTTGACGGCGTCGAGAAAGTCGACCTCCATGGAATATTTACGATCCTGACCCTGCATTCCGGATTGGCCTCGGCTGCGACGTGAAAAGAAGCTGGACAGCACATCGTCGGTATCGCCGAAATCGGCGAAGCCGCCAGCGTTGCGATACGGACCGCGTTGGCCCTCGTTGGCCGCGTAGTCGCGATAATAGTTGCGGGGCGGCTTCTCCGCGCCGCTACCGTCGATCTCGCCGCGGTCGAAGCGCGCGCGCTTGTCCTCATCTCCGAGGATGCCGTAGGCCGCGGAGACTTCCTTGAATTTCTCCTCGGCCTGCTTGTCGCCGGGATTGAGATCGGGGTGCAGTTTTTTCGCGAGCTTGCGATAGGCGCTCTGAACGTCTTTCTGCGGGGCGTCCCGTTTTACGCCCAGAATGTCATAGGGATCGCGGCTCATGGATGGTTCCCTTTGGGAGCACAGGAAAATATGCAAATAGTAGCAGGTCGGTCTGGTATCAATGATATCATAAATGAGGAGCATCGATGCCGCGACTGGGGTAGAGCGGTTATAGGCGCATTTGTGAACGGAAATGGCCCCTTGCCGGCAAATTGCCATATTTCCGTCGCCTTGCCGGAGGATGGCGGGCGCAAAGGGAAAGGCCCTATGGCAACCGCGCGCTTTTTCCGCCAAATTTGATTTCGCTCGATCTGACCGGTGGATACTGATGAACCGCTTTCTGCTGACGTCCGCGTTCTTGCTTGCCGCCGTACCGGCTGCTTTCGCTGCCAAGCAGGAGACGCCGCCCGCCGGCTGGCCACCGCTGCCGCCGAAGGCGTCTGCTTCGAACGTCAAGCTGGTCGAGCCGCACCTGCACGTCAATCGCGCCGGCAAGGGTGCTCCGCGTATTGCGCTGACCTTCGATGCCTGCATGGGTAAGACCGATCCGCGGATCCTCTCCACCCTCGTCGATCAGCGCATTCCCTCGACGATCTTCGTCACCGCCCGCTGGCTGCGGACCAATCCCGACGCACTCGCCACCTTCCTCGCTCATCCCGACCTCTTCGAGCTGGAAAACCACGGCCAGAACCATATTCCCGCTGTGGATATCCCGACCAAGGTCTATGGCATTGCCGCTGCCGGTTCACCGCAGGCCGTTGCTCAGGAAGTCAAGGGTGGCGCCGACGCCATGCTTGCCGCCGGTATCCCGCAGCCACGTTGGTTCCGGGGCGCAACGGCGAAATACAGCCTCTCGGCGATCGCTCAGATCCGCGGCATGGGCTATCGCATTGCCGGCTATTCCGTGAACGGCGACAGCGGTTCGCTGCTGCCGGCCAAGATGGTGGAAAAGCAATATGCCTCCGCCAGGGATGGCGATGTCATCATCTCCCATATCAACCAGCCGACCCATGCAGCCGGCGAAGGGGTCGCTGCGAGCATCCTGGCGCTGAAGGCCAAGGGCGTGCAGTTCGTCCGATTGCAGGACATTCCCGAACAGGGCGATGACGACACCACGAACTGAGTGGGCGAGCGGCGGCTAATCATGAGGTTGCCGACAACTTTTACTCAGGCAATTGCGGCTGCACCTTTTCCTCGATGAATAACTCGTTGACCACGGTCATCACGACCAAGGATAGCGGCAAGGCGAGCATGGCGCCGACGGCGCCCCACATCCACGTCCAGAAGATAATGGCGAGGAAGACGACAAAGGGATTGAGCTCCCATTGCCGACCCATGACCGCCGGAAACACAAGATTCTCCACGGCGAGATGGATAGAGAAAAAGACGACGGCAGGCGCAAGGGCGAAGATGATGTCATCATGGGTGATGATGCCGGCGATCGCCAGTGCAATCGTCATCGTTGCGATGCCAAGGAAGGGAATGAAGCTGGAGAGAAAGGCGAAGACGCCCCAGAGGATCGGCGCACTCAAGCCGCCGGCATAGGCGATGATGGTCATGATGATGCCGAGACCGGCATAGATCAGCGCCGCCGTGGCGAAATAGAAGCCGAGGACCTGCTCCACCGCATTGATGATGCGGATTGCCGTCAATCGCGACGTCCGGCTGACAAAAGTCATGATGAGCGTCTTGCGCAGGCTGGCGCGTCCGGCGAGAAAGAGCATCAAGGCGGCAAAGAAGATCAGGCCCTGGACAATGGCCGGCGTCAGGCTGTTAGTGACAAGATGCAGCACATTACCGGTATTCTCGAGCAGCACATTGATCGACATCGGCCCGCTCTCGAAGGTCTGCGGCGTGATGTGCAGCCATTTGATCCGCTCGAGGAATGGCATCAGTCGATCGACTGTGCGCTGGAAGACGTCGGGGCCTTCCTGTGCCAACCGCGCCAACGGTCCGGCAAGCGCATTGATGAACAGGAAGATGACCAACGCCACAGCCGATGACAGCAGAACGGCGTTGAGAATGCGCGGAACGCCGAACTTGCTGAGCTTTTCCGCCGCGAGGCCGAGGATCATACCGACGACGACAGCCAACGTCACCGGGATCAGAATGATCGACATCATGTAGATGCCTGCCAGCGCCAGGATGAGGAAGATGCCGATGAGAGCCCAGGCGGAGGCGATATCCAGCCCGCTTTTCTCGATGGGCGTTTCAGCCGTTGCTCTGCCCAATTGCTCGGTGTCCGCTCGCAACGCCTCCACCCAGGCGCTGGAACGCTCCTCGCGTTTCAGCGCCTGTTTGCGCTCCTGCTTGCTTGTGCCCTTGGCAATATCCATCCAAAACAATCCCCGAAGGCCCATCGCCTCGGTATGCAAACGCAAAAGACCCGTTCCGGTTCCGGAACGGGTCTTTTGGATTGTCGATCTGTGGTTGTGATCAGGCGATCAAATTCAGCCCAATGCCCCAGGGATCGCGCAGCGAAACGCCGCCGTCGCGCTTTTCCGTCTTGATCTCGTGCGCGTCGAGTGCGGTAACCGCCTTGCCGAGGGCTTGCCTGTCGTTGAAGCGCAGCGTGTAGTCGGACAGGCCGGTCATGTGTTCGGAGCGGACGCCGGCGCCGCGGCTGTTCCAGGTGTTGGCGCCGAGGTGATGGTGATAGCCGCCGGTTGCAAGGAAGGTCGCGCCGGGATAACGCGCCGCCATCACCTTCATTCCAAGCACGTCACGATAGAAGGCATTTGCCTCCTCGACATCGCCGACCTGCAGGTGGATATGGCCGATCGCCGAACCGTCGGCCATGCCGTCCCAGCGATCCTGCGGTGCGCTTTCGTAAAGCTTCTGCAGATCGAGCCTCAGTGTCGCCATCTCGACCGTGCCGTCGCCATGGAATGTCCACTGCTCATGCGGCCGGTCGGCATAGATCTCGATGCCGTTGCCTTCCGGATCGGAAAGATAGATCGCCTCGCTGACGATATGGTCGGACGCACCCTCGAGGGCGACATTGTTGTGCGCCGCATGCCGCAGCCAGCGGGCAAGCTCGACACGGTTGGGCAACAGGAAGGCGGTGTGGAAGAGACCGGCCGCCGTCTGCGGCGCGCGCGTGGCGGCGCGATCCGTCGTCAGCGTCAGCAGCGGCTGCCCGGCAACGCCCAGCACTTCGCCGCTCGCGGTCTTTTCGACGACCTTCAAGCCCAATATGTCCTGATAGAAGCGCGACACCAGCGCAAGATCGGTGACGACAAGATGCGACTGGCCGACATAGGAGGGACGCGTCAGCGCATAGGAAAGGGCGGTTTCGGTCATGGGCTTATTCCAACCTCGATGTTCGGAAGAAAGAGGAACCGGCGAAGGCGGCGAAATCGCCGTCAATGGCAGGCGTGAGAGCTGTCGCCGGTCGATATGCCTCTTTAGAGATCCTCTGGCCTGCTGTACTTGGCCTTGTATATGGCGGATTTCGATTGTTCACAGAAGGCCAGAAATTGCGGATTGAGCGTTCGCAATTCGTTGACGGACCATTTCACCTGCGCGTCTCGCCATTCACGAAGATTTACCGATATGCCGGTCGAACGCGGTTGCCTGGATGCTTCCGAGATGCCACGATTGATGCCGATATGGAATTGGAACGTATATAGAGATGGCCGAGTTCAAAGGCATTCGTTGGGCCTACGATCGATATGAAATAATCGCCGACGGTATCGTCAACGGCGTCGGCGTGGTCTTTGCCTTGATCGGCGCGACCGCGCTGATCTTCTATGCGACCGTGTGGAGCTCCCACGGCGAGATCGCTGCTGCCTGGATCTATGGCGTCGGCCTGGTTCTGACCCTTGCCATGTCCTTCACCTACAATCTCTGGCCGGTATCGCGGATGAAGTGGTTTTTGCGGCGCTTCGATCATTCCGCCATCTTCGTGCTGATCGCCGCCACCTATACGCCATTCCTTGAGCGTGGCTCGGCCGATCCGCTGTTGTTTGCGATGTTGATCGCCCTCTGGGTTTTCGCGGCTTGCGGCATCGCGCTGAAATGTTTCTTTCCCGGCCGTTACGATCGGCTGGCGATCCTGCTCTATCTCGCCATGGGCTGGAGCGGCGTGCTGGTCGCCAAGCCCGTGTCCATGCATATACCGTCGGCGTCGATGATGCTGATCGTGATCGGCGGCATCATCTATTCGCTCGGCGTCATCTTTCATGTCTGGGAGAAGCTGCGTTTCCAGAATGCCATCTGGCACGGCTTCGTCATCTCAGCCGCCGCCGTGCATTATTCGGCGGTGTTCACCTGCTTCAGCCTGTCACCGGGAAGCTTTTGACGACTTGCGTCGTCGGCGCGCATTTCTTCGTGGGGTGGAGGCTGCGCACCAGCCGCATGACGACGGCGTCATAGCGCTGCATGGCCGCCTTCGAATAATCCATCTGGAAGAAGGCAGCGGCGCCATTGCAGAGGGCAACGCCGCGCACATAGATGATGTGGCCCTGTTTTGTGCCTGAGAAGCTGATGCCGCGCGAGGTCGATTTCGAATAGGAGATCTGCCATCCTTCATCCTTGGCGCGCGCGACACGGATGTTTGCTTCCGAGGAAAAGTCGCCGTTGAGGGTGTTGGCGCCGAAAATCAGCAGCCGCGCCGATTGATCGGCCGGCGTCAGCGTCAGCCCGTTGCCATCGTCGCTTCGTGCGGACAGGCGGAATTCCGATGGTAGTTCAATCGCATAGCCAAAGCGCGCATTGTCATAGGACCACCAGTCGGCGGCTTGCGCCGGCACGACGGAAAGAAACAGAAGGGCGGTCAATCGCGCGAGCATTGTGTTTTCCGGGAGGCGAGATCTGCAAACCAGCTATGAATAGCGCGTTTTTCAGCAGAAATTCCATAGTGATTCTCAGGATGACCGAAAAATAGCGCGAATTCGTTACAGCTTGATTGCGAGCCATGCAGGAATGGTGGATTTACTTGATAAATATCGCGGAGTAATGCCGCACTCTGTCTCATAAACAATTGGACGACGATTATGGACCAAGGCGTGCTGTTGCGTGACGCCATCGAGGCCGATCTGCCGGCGATTTGCGAGATCTACAACCACGCCGTCGTGCACACGACCGCGATCTGGAACGACACGCTGGTCGATGTCGACAACCGTATCGAGTGGCTCAAGGCGCGCAGGGCGCGGGGCTTCCCGGTCGTTGTCGCGGAGAAGGACGGCAAGGTCGCCGGCTATGCTTCCTACGGCGATTGGCGCGCCTTCGACGGCTATCGCCATACGGTCGAGAACTCCATCTATGTCGACAAGGATCATCGTGGTCTCGGTATCGGCGAGGGCCTGCTGCGCGAACTCGTCGCCTGCGCCGCCAAGGGCAATGTCCACGTCATGATTGCCGCCATAGAGACCGGCAACGCTGTCTCCATCCGCCTGCATGAAAAGCTTGGTTTCCGCATCGCCGGGCAATTCTCCGAAGTGGGCACCAAGTTCGGTCGCTGGCTGGATCTGACCTGCATGGAATTGCGCATCCCAACTTGATCCAGCCCCTCATGCCGAAAAAATGATTTCAGTGGGTTAAGTCCGGGTTTTCTCCCGCAGGGCTTGAGACCATCAGGCCTTTGGCCTATCCCAAGGGTAGTGTTTCGGCTTTGCCGGATTCCGCGCAATTGTTCAGCAGGGAGAAGACATGGCCAGTGTCACCGGCCTGACATTCCTGGCTTTGTGTCTGCCCTTTCTCGGTGCAATGATCGCGCCGGCGGCTGTCCGTTATCTCGGCCACAATGCGGCCTGGCCGCTGGCACTGTTTCCCGCGCTCGCCTTTCTGCATTTTGCCGGCTTTCTCCCCTCCATCGCTGCTGGCCAAACCGTCCAGGGCGGTTTCGACTGGGTGCCCAGTTTGGGTCTGCGCTTCTCCTGGCTGCTTGACGGCCTGTCGCTGACCTTCGCGCTGCTGATCACCGGCATCGGTGCGCTGGTCGTGCTCTATGCCGGTGGTTATCTGAAGGGCCATGTCGACCTCGGCCGCTTCTTTTCCTTCATCTTCCTGTTCATGGGCTCGATGCTCGGCCTCGTCGTGTCGGACAGTTTCCTGACGCTGTTCGTCTTCTGGGAGCTGACCTCGATCACCTCGTTCCTGCTGATCGGTTTCGATCATCAGCGCGAGGCGGCGCGGCGGGCGGCGCTACAGGCGCTGGTCGTTACCGGCGGGGGAGGGCTGTTGCTGCTCGCGGGCCTGTTGCTGATCTGGCAGATCACTGGGGCCGCCGACATGTCCGGCCTGCTGAGGGCCGGCGGCGTTTTGCGTGAAAGTCCGCTCTATCTTGCCGCACTCATCCTGATCCTCGGTGGTGCCTTTACCAAGTCGGCGCAGTTTCCCTTTCACTTCTGGCTGCCGAACGCCATGGAAGCGCCGACGCCCGTGTCGGCCTATCTGCATTCCGCGACGATGGTGAAGGCCGGCGTCTATCTGTTGATGCGTCTCAATCCCGCGATGGGCGGCACGATGGCCTGGCAGACGATCCTGCCGCTCTTCGGCGCCGCGACGCTATTGGTGGGCACGCTGCTCGCCATTCGCCAGACGGA
The DNA here is from genome assembly GCF_000696095.1 of Rhizobium rhizogenes NBRC 13257. Classification (GTDB taxonomy): domain Bacteria; phylum Pseudomonadota; class Alphaproteobacteria; order Rhizobiales; family Rhizobiaceae; genus Rhizobium; species Rhizobium rhizogenes. The sequence goes on from NZ_BAYX01000002.1 coordinate 103,914, forward strand.
CCTGAAGCTGAAGCTTGCCTATACGACGGTCTCTTCGCTGGGCTTGCTGGTGCTGTTGACCGGCTTCGGCTCCGATTATGCGATCGAGGCGGCCGTGCTCTATCTGGTAGCGCATTCGCTGTTCAAGGGCGCGCTGTTCATGGTCGCCGGCATTGTCGATCACGAGACGGGAACCCGCGACATCACCCGCCTAGGCGGACTGCGCGCCGCCATGCCGCTGACGTTTGCGGCAGCAATCGTCGCGGCGGTCTCGATGGGTGGTCTGCCGCCGGCCTTCGGCTTCCTCGCCAAGGAGGAGATCTATACCGCGCTGGCCGACGCTTCCGTCTGGTCGATTGCCCTGACCATCATTGCGGTCGCTGGCAACGCACTGATGTTCGCCATCGCCTTCGCCGTAGCGCTGAAGCCGTTCCTCGGCGCGCGCGTCGAGACGCCCAGACATCCGCATGAAGCACCGCCTTTGCTCTGGCTTGGTCCGGTCATGCTGGCCGTTCTCGGCCTGATCGCGGCGCTGCTCTCCGGCTTCTGGCATGCCTATATCTCTTCGCCGATGGCGAGCGCCGTCGGCGGCAAGGCAATGGAGGTATCGGTCTCGCTCGTTCCGCATATCGGTGTGCCTTTGCTGCTGTCGGCTCTGACCGCGCTGATCGGTGTCTTCGTCTACTGGAAGCTCGACCGCGCCCGCTTCCTGATGTCGGTGGTGCTGCGCCACCTCGGGCCGGGGCCTGATCGCGGTTTCGATGGCTTCATCTCCGGGCTGGTGCGCCTGTCGCATGCCGTCTCGCGTGTCTTGCAGCCCGGCCGGCTGGAAATCTATATCGCGGTGACCTTCCTCTGCCTTGCCGCCATGCTGCTGGTGCCGCCGGTGCTCTACGGCGAGCTGCCGGCCATGCCCTCATGGCCCGACATGCAATGGCATGAAGCAGCGATCTTCCTCATCGCCATCATCGGCCTCGGAGCCGTCGTTATGGCGCGTGACCGGCTGACGGCGATCGTGTCGCTCGGCATTCAGGGCTTTGCCGTCGCCGTCATCTTCCTGCTCTTTGGTGCGCCGGATCTGTCCTTCACCCAGTTCATGGTCGAGACGCTCTCCGTCGTCATCCTGGCGCTGGTGATGACGCGGCTGCGCCTTTCCGCCTCCGATCGCCGCCCGCCGTTGCAGATGCTTTTGCATGCGGTGCTTGCCGCCGCCTGCGGCCTCGGTTTCGGGCTGTTGTTGCTGAAGGCGACACAAGCGCCCTTCGACCTGACGTTGACCGCCTTCTTCAATCAATATTCCAAGCTGATCGCCCATGGCACCAATGTGGTCAACGTCATCATCGTCGACTTCCGCGGCACGGATACGCTTGGCGAGATCGCCGTCGTCACTATTACCGGCCTTGCCATCCTGGCGCTGATCCGCATCCGCGCCGGCGGCGAACGCAAGCTCGCGGCCAATGATCCGGACCTGGAAGAGAAGATGGAGGCCGAGCGCCGATGAACACGCTGATCTTCCGCACCGCCGCGCCGTTCCTGACCGCCTTGATACTGCTCTTCTCCGTCTTCGTGCTGCTGCGCGGCCATAACGAGCCCGGTGGCGGCTTCATCGGCGGTTTGATCGCGGCATCGGGCTTTGCGATCTACGGCATTGCCTGCGGTGTCTCGGCGGTGCGCCGCGCCATCGTTTTCCATCCGCTGGCAATCGCCGGTTTCGGCCTGCTGGCGTCGACGGTTGCCGGGCTCTTGTCGATTTTCTCCGGCGTGCCCTTTATGACCGGGCTGTGGATCTATCCGCATCTCTTTGGCGCCGAAGTGCCGCTCTCCAGCGTCATGCTGTTCGATATCGGCGTCTACCTGGTCGTCGTCGGCGCGATCACCTCGATCGCGCTGGCGCTCGAAGAGCGGGAGGTGGAGTGATGGAGGCTGTCTTCGCCGGCCTCGTCGGCCTGTTCTTCGCCGTCGCGATCTATCTGATGCTATCGGGGTTCTCGATCCGCATCATGCTCGGCATCGCCATTCTCGGCAATGCCGTCAATCTGCTGCTGTTCACAGCCGGACGGGTGACGCGCGAAGTGCCGCCGATCATTCCGGCCGGCGCCGACACGCTGAGCGTGGATGCCGCCAATCCACTGCCGCAGGCGCTGATCCTGACGGCGATCGTCATTTCCTTCTCCTTCCTCGCCTTCCTCCTGGTTCTGACCTACCGGGCCTATCAGGATCTCAAGACCGACAATACCGGCGAGATGCGGGTGGCGGAACCGGACGAGCGGCCGATGCCGCCTTTGGGGTATTAGCGACATGGCGGCACCCGCAAATACCGCTGTCGATCTATCCGCCGCGCTGGTGACCGCGCCGGTCGAGATGGCGCATTGGCTGGTCATCCTGCCGGTGGCGCTATGCATCGGGCTTGGAGCGATCTTAATGATGCTGCGCGACCGCACGGCGTGGCACGGCTGGATCGCCATTCCCGGCCTGGTCCTGCTGGTGTTGGTCGATGCAGCCTTGCTCCGCAAGGTCGCCATTGATGGGCCGATAACCATGGTCATGGGCCGCTGGCTCCCGCCTTTCGGCATAGCCTTCAGCGTCGACCTCTTCAGTGCGATCATGGCGCTGACGGCGGCGGTCGTGGCGCTGGCGGCGAGCCTCTATGCGCTCGGCGAAATCACCACCAGCGGCCGTCGCTATGGCTTCTTCCCCTTCCTGCTGCTGCTGCTTGCCGGCGTCAGCGGCGCGTTCCTCACCGGCGACGTCTTCAATCTCTATGTCTGGTTCGAGGTGCTGCTGATCTCGTCCTTCGGCCTGCTGATCCTCGGTTCGGAGCGCGAGCAGATCGACGGCGCGTTGAAATATGCGGTGCTGAACCTGATCGCCACCACGTTGTTTCTCGTCTCCGTCGGCTACCTCTATGCCATCTTCGGCACCCTCAACATGGCCGATATCGCGATGAAGGCGAGGGCGCCCGGCAACACGGCGCCACTGATGACGCTTGCCGGGCTCTTCCTTCTCGCCTTCGGCATGAAGGCTGCGGCCTTCCCGGTCAATTTCTGGCTGTCGGCCTCCTATCATACGCCGCGCATCACCGTCTCGGCGCTCTTCGCCGGCCTGCTCACCAAGGTCGGCATCTACGCGCTGATCAGGGTGCTGGTCATGCTGTTGCCGGTCGAGCGCGCCGGGCTCGGCCCGATCACGACGATCGTCGCCATCGCCACCATGCTTGCCGGTGTGGTTGGCGCGCTTGGGGAGAACGATTTCCGCCGCCTGCTTGGCTATGTGGTCATCTCGGGCATCGGCACGATGCTGGCAGGCGTGGCGCTCGGCAGTGCCGATGGCCTCAGCGGCGCGATCTTCTATGCGTTGCATTCCATGGTGCTGATGACGGCGCTCTATCTGCTGGCGGGCCAGGCTGCACGCCTCGGCGGCGGCTTCTCGCTTTCCGCGCTCGGCGGGCTTTATCGGCAAAGCGGCTGGTTCGCCGGCCTTTCGCTGGTGCTGTTTTTCGCCGCCTGCGGCCTGCCGCCGTTTTCCGGCTTCTGGCCCAAGGTCATCCTGGTGAAGGCAGCGCTCGACACCGGCGCCTGGTGGATTGCCGCAACGATCCTGTTGACCGGCTTCCTCACCACCATCGTTTTTGGCCGTATCTTCCTGCTCGCCTACTGGCGTCCGAGAACCGAGCCAGACGCCGTCGCGCCGGAGCCAATCGTCTGGCAGGCAGGCTTGCCGATCCTGGCGTTGGCCGCCTTGGTGATCGGCTTCGGCCTGTTTCCCGAACAGCTCCTGTATCTGACGCAACGCGCAGCCGGCGGCCTCGAAGATCCCTCCGCCTATCTGCATTCGGTCTTTCCGGGAGGGGTAGGGGCACAATGATCCTGTTCGTCTTCAACCTTCTGCTCGCCATTGTCTGGGCCGCGATCACCGGTAGCGCCTCGTTCCTCAATCTGGTGTTCGGCTTCATTCTCTCCGCACTAGCCTTGGCAATCGTGCGGGAGCCTTATGGCGGCGTGCTGTATTTTGGCCGCGTCAGGCGCATTCTGGCATTGCTTCTCCTATTCCTGTGCGAGCTGGCGAAATCCGCTTGGGCCGTTGCCGTCACGGTCATGAGCCCGAAGATGGATGTGAAGCCGGGCATCTTCGCCTTTCCGCTCACCGTCGATCGCGATTTCGAGATTGCGCTCCTTGCCAATCTCATCACGCTGACGCCCGGCACGCTCTCAGTCGACGTCTCCGATGACCGCAAGACGCTCTATGTCCATGCGCTCGACTGTTCCGACCCGGAGGCGGTGAAGCGTGGCATCGCCGAGGGTTTCGAGCGCCGGATACTGGAGGCTTTCCGATGATCGCCGCGTCCGTCGTCTCCGCCGCCGCCATGATCGCGCTCGGCATTCTCGGCCTGGCTTTTCTGCTCACCGTCTATCGTGTGGTGGTCGGTCCGACGCTGCCCGACCGGGTGCTGGCGCTCGATATGCTGGTGGCGGTCGCCATCGGCTTTATCGCCGTCATTGCCATCAAGACCGGCTTCACCCTCTACATCGATATCGCCATTTCACTCGGCCTTGTCGGCTTCCTTGCCACCGTCGCCTTTGCTCGGTTCATCCTGAGCCATGGTGCGTCAAATGGAAACGAGCCGTCAACCTCGCCGGTCCTTACGGCGGAGGGCGGATCCAAGCCTACCGCAAGTAAAAAGGCCCGTAAGGATAGCCGGAGCAAAAAGGGAGGGCGGTAATGGAATTGATCGCAGCCGTCATCGTCGCCTTCCTGCTCCTGGCAGGTGCCATGTTCGCGCTGGTCGCCGCGATCGGCATCATCCGCCTACCGGATCTCTATAGCCGCATGCACGCCGCCTCGAAGGCTGGCACGGTCGGCTCCGGTCTGTTGCTACTTGCGGTCGGTGTTCATTCGCAGGATCTGTCCATATTGGCACGGGCGCTGGCCGGCTTCCTTTTCTTCGTCTTGACCGCGCCGATTGCGGCTCACCTCCTTGCGCGGGCCGCCCACAAGGCTGGCCACCGGCTGACGCCGCCGTCTGTGCGTGACGATTTAATGAAGGATCAGATGGCAAGGCACCCTTACAAAACGAAGGGCTAACAAACGCAAGGATTGCTAGAAGAGGAATACAATTCTAGTTGTAAGTTACCTATTTTTAATAGATGAGAATTTTGCCAGTAAGTGATACAATTAAAAACTGGACTTTTGGATAAAGAGTGCTAATTCACATTCAAGTAGAGTTCTGATGTTGAGTTAGTCTCGGCCGGATTTAAGTGCCCAATGTTCTGATCTTTCTTTCAAGCAACGGTGGGCAAAACTTGCTTCCGGTTAAGGATTGACGGACCTATCTCCGTCATCACTGATTCTATCATCAGGCGGTATAGAAACGGGTTTCGTCGTACGACATCTAGGGGTGGATGTCGTTTTGTCGGCACTTTGGCATGTAATGCCCCGTTTTTTGCCGATGACCGCTACGAATATGGACGATGCGCGCTTGCGCGGATTGCCCAGTGCATGGGCCCCGAAAATCAAAATGGTTTTCGACAGGATTATGCGCGGATCATGTGAATGCTGTGTCTTACGCGCTCAAGTGGAGGCGTGACACGGTAAGCAAGCCGATGAACAGGAGAAGATAATGACAGATACGGCCCTTGGCACTGGCCAGGACTTGCTGGTTGAGCTGACCGCCGACATCGTGGCGGCTTATGTCAGCAATCATGTAGTCCCGGTCACCGACCTTCCGAATCTGATTTCCGACGTACATTCCGCCTTGAGCAGCACTTCGGCTCCGGCACCCGCCGTTACCGTTGTTGAAAAGCAGAAGCCGGCGGTATCCGTTCGTAAATCAGTACAGGACGATCAGATCACCTGCCTGGAATGCGGCGGCAGCTTCAAGTCATTGAAGCGTCACCTGATGACCCACCATAGTCTTTCTCCGGAAGAATACCGCGAGAAGTGGGATCTGGCGGCCGACTATCCGATGGTTGCGCCCGCCTATGCCGAAGCCCGTTCGCGTCTCGCGAAGGAAATGGGCCTCGGTCAGCGCCGCAAGCGCGGCGCTCGGTAAGGTCTCGACTGGACGCTATCGAAAAGACCCGGCTTTCGAGCCGGGTTTTTTATTGCCTTCGCGCATAGAAACCTATGCGGCGGCCCGGACTCTCGCCTCTTCCCGGATGCGCCTGATCATCGAGCGCAATCCATTGGCGCGCTGCGAGGAAAGATGTTCGACGAGGCCGATCTTGCCGAAGACGTCGAGCGCGTCGAGCGCGGCGATCTCGGCCGCCGGTTTGCCGGAATAGGTGGTAAGGACGATGGCCACCAGCCCGCGTACGATATGGGCATCGGAATCGCCTTCGAAGGTCAGCACCGGATTTTCCGGATCACCCGAGGCATGGGTCACGAGCCAGACCTGGCTGGCGCAACCCTGCACCTTGTTTTCCAGAGTTCGTTTTTCTTCCGGCAGGTCCGGCAGCATCTTGCCGAGCTCGATCACATAGCGATAGCGATCCTCCCAGTCGTCCAGGAAGGAGAAATCCTCAATGATCTGCTCAAGCGTCGCCATTATGCCGGTCCAATTGTCTATCTGCTTGCATATAGGTGAAATGGCCGATGATTTGAACCCGTGACAAAAAAGAACGCCGTGAGCGACGGGCTGGCTCACGGCGTCTTCTCATGGAGAGAGTATCAGGTCCGGGGTTTCGGCAAGGGTACCGGAATGAAAGAGGGCAGCTTGACCGTGCCGGTAACGACCGCATCTGCGGTCTGGGTGCCGGCCACGCGCTTCGGGGGCATGGGCTGCGCTTCCGCGGCTGCCTGCTCATGGCTGGCGCCAGGCGTTGCTACGGCCTGTTCGCCGGGCTTCTGATCCTTGAAATGTTGGCCGAGAAGGTCATAGGCAACGCGGGCGCCGTCGCGGGCCTGGTATCCCAGCGCGGTCAGCGTTTCGCCGCCCTTCAGGCAGACATCGGGCTTCTCGCTGCACATGGAGCCGACATATTGCATCACGCCGGAGGCAGCCGACAGCGCGTCGGAAACTTGCACCTGCGGCTCGCCCGCCGGTCGGGGATCGCCCTGCGGCTTGGCGAAGATCGGCAGGAACATGAGAACCAGCGAAAACCAGAACCCTGTTCTAATGAGAAACCACATTGCCTTGCCCATCCTGTGCTTCGTTCGGTCTTGCCACCGATTCGAATCCGTTGATCCGACGTTGCTCAGACCCTATTCGGCAGAGGACAACATCGCTTTTCAAAACTTGGATGCATTTTTGGCAAATTTGATTCAAATTTTAGCTTTCGGAATTTGAAGCCTATTTAGCTCGAATTGTAGCGATTGCTGTTAAGTATGTCTCTGCCGATCTGCTTGATCTCCAGGGGATTACGGGCGTCGGCGGCGTTCAAAAAGTTAACGCGGAACGGAAATCTAAATAAAATCCGTTGCTTACCCGCTGTTAACCACAAAACCCAAAGGTCCCGCCATGTGCGCCAAAACGGGACTTTCGGGCTTTTTCGGCCGATCCGCGCGCCTGTCCTTTATTCTTTCCTTAAGTCGCCAGAGCCTATTGTGGGCCTGGATAAATGACCGTTTGTGCGGGTTTTGGTGTGCGCGTATTGAGTAACATGGCTGGCAGGGCTGGAGCCCTCGTGGACCGGACGGGCGAAAGCTGGCTGTCGCGGACAAGCGGGAATGGCGAGGTCCGTGGACAGGAACTGGCGATCCTGCGCCGGCTTGCGCTCGCCTCTTCCGTGGCGCTTGTCGCCGTTCCGGCGGGACTTTCCTTCATCACCAGCCCGGCCGTCGCGCTGCCCGTCGGCGTTGCCACGGTCTGCGCCGCATTCCTGTTTTCCGCTGTCGGCAGCATCGCTCTGTCGCGTCAGCGGCCCGCCTCGGACGCCGTCGAGGCCGTCGTTGTCGAGCATCGCGACCTGATGCTTGAAGCCGCCAGCGGTCTTGTGCTCCTGTTCGATCCGCAGGGCAGCGTCACCACTGTCGGCGGGCGCGATCGCGCGGAATTCCTGAGCTGGATGCGCGACCCCTCCGGTCGCGGTTTCATCGAGCAGGTGCATATCTCCGATCGCATCCTCTTCCTGCAGGCCGTCGATACGCTGCGCCAGGGCCGCGATGCCCTCGGCGTCGATCTGCGCCTGGAGCGCTCGGCGGTTATCGAGGGCAACGACCAGTTCATTCATATCCGCATGGAGATGAGCGCGCGGCGCGACGGCGAAGGCCGACTGACCTCGATCGTCAGCCAGTCACGCGATATCTCCTACGACCAGCAGCTGCGTGACGAAGCTAACCGCAAGACCGCGGAAGCGGAATCGGCAAATGACGCCAAGTCGCGCTTCCTCGCCGCCGTCAGCCACGAACTGCGCACACCGCTCAATGCCATTCTCGGCTTCTCGGATATCCTGAGCGGCGAATATTTCGGCAAGCTCGAGAACAATCGCCAGCGCGAATATGTCGGCTTGATCCGCCAGTCAGGCGCGCATCTGCTCTCCGTGGTCAACACCATGCTCGACATGAGCAAGATCGAGGCCGGACGCTACGAGCTTGTGCCTGAGCCGTTCCCCATCGAAGCCTCCATCGGCGCTTGCGAAGCCATGCTGGCCCTGCAGGCCAAGGAGAAGGGGCTGACGCTGACGAGCCGCGTGCAGCGCGGCCTCGCTGATATCGTCGCCGACCAGCGTGCCATCCAGCAGGTTCTCATCAACCTCGTCGGCAATGCCATCAAGTTCACCGATGCCGGCGGCGCCGTCACCATCGATGCGGCCATGGCCGACGGGATGCTGAAGCTCTCGGTCTGCGACACCGGCATCGGCATCGCCGCCGATCGGCTCGCCTCGCTTGGTCAGCCTTTCGTGCAGATCCAGAATGATTATACTCGCCGTTACGCCGGCACCGGTCTTGGCCTGTCGCTGGTCAAGGGGCTGGTCGGGCTGCATGGCGGCAGCTTTGCCATCGCCAGCGCGCCGGGCGAAGGTACGGTGATTACGATCCTGATCCCGCTCGACGGCTCCGGAGTGGTGGTGCAACAGCCTGTGGATGCCAACCGCACGGTCGATTTTCCGCCACGTCTGAAACATAATCTGGAGATGAATGGAAAGCGAAAAGAGGAAGAGATGAATGGCCCCGCAAAAGCGAAAATCGCCTAAGGGAAGGGGCAAGGGCAGGCGCAAGCAGCCTGGCCTTGCTTCCCGAGGGGCGGTTGCCGTTGGCAGCCTTGGCCTGCGCGGTGCCGGCGCGCTGGGTGGCCTTGGCGTGCGCGGCGCTGGTGCATTGGCTGGGTTGCTGGGCGGCGCTGTCGGCCGGCATCCGGCGGCGGCCGGTGGCATTGCGCTCTTCTTCGCGGTTTTCGGTTTCGTCACCGCCAACGCTCTCTGGTATCAGGTGGGCATACACCCGTCGCCGCTCTTGCGCACCCGTGAGCCCGGTGCACCCTATCAGATCCCCGGTCGCAAGGCCTTCCTGCTCGGCCAGCAAGCCGATACTGGCAATGTCACGACATTTCGTATCGAGCGCCAGGACTCCGAGGCGTCGAACGATGCCGCTTCCAATCAGCCGACTGTCACGTCGACGGCCTCCGTTCAAACTGCCAGCCCGGCCACCCGCATGGCCAGCAAACCGACGGTCGCCGCCGTTCCGGCTGAGCGGCCGATCAATGTTTCCGCCAATGCCTCGGCTATCGATCCTGTCGCTGCGGCTATCCAGAGCGCCGAGAAGGGCCTCGGCAAAAGCCCGGCTACGCCCAAGAGTGCTCCCAGTGACGCGGTCAATACCGTCAACATGGTGATGCAGATCCAGAAGGGCCTGAGCAACATCGCCTATAGCAATGTCAGTGTCGACGGCGTTGCCGGCGAGCAGACCAAGGCTGCCATCCGCCGCTTCCAGAAACATTACCGGCTGCCGGAAACCGGCGAGCCCGACATGGCGGTCCTGAAGAAACTGCAGGATATCGGCGCGCTTTAATCCTCGCCATCAATTGCCTCGTCTTCCGCTGGCGGCTATAGCTCAGCCATGAGATTGCGCAGCGACATCTTCGTTTCCGCCCTGACCCGTCGCCTTTTTTCCCGTGGCGACTTTGCTGCCGTCGAGCACAAGGGCTCGGAGGAGGCCGGGGCGATCTTCATCCGCCAGCGTTTTCGCGATGGGCTGGAAACGCTCTATGCGCCGGCGCCGCAAAGCTTCTTCGATGAAGAGGAAAGCGGGACGCGCCTATTTGAAATTCGCATGGATCGCAAGGAGCCTGACGAGATCAGGCAGATGCTCGACCGCGAACTGAAATTCGATCCCGATCTCTGGATCATCGAGCTGGAGACGGACGATATCGCCGATATCGTGCCGCTCACCGACCAGCGCATCAATCCGCTCGACTGAGAGTGGGATCTGGAGCAATTCCAGGAAAAGTGTGCTGCGGTTTTCCGTCCGGAATTGCGTAACAACAAAGAGCTAGAGCGTTTCTGCGCTTCCGTGAAGCGTTGAAACGTTCTAGCGCCGGCTGACGACGCGCAGTTCGCGGATCGGGCTTTCCCTGTTGCCGAACAGCGGCGCGCCCGATTGCGGGGCAGTCTTCTGTTCCGGCGGCAGATAGGTGTAGCTGTCGGCGCGGCGCCAGGCTTCGACGCGAGCGTGGCTTTCCTCCGCATCGATGCTGTCCAGCACCAGCCAGGCGCGGCTGACGCTACCGTGACGTTCGGAAAGGTGTGGATAAAAGCGTTCGAGCGCATAGACGGCGTCGGCAAAGCCCATGCCGAGACTGACCAGCGTCACCGCCAATTGCTGGCCGGATGTATCGATCATGATGCGCTCGGCAAGCCAGTGGCTGGAGGTGAGCGCGTCAGCGAGCGTGGCGGCAAAATGCTGCGCATCCCGTTCCCGGGCGAAGCGCACCATCAAGGCTTCCTGCGTATCGGACAGATTGCGAAGACCCAGACGGTCATTGTCGTCGCGGCCAAGATGGCGCGCGACGTGCTTTATCGTCTGCCGCAGGGCTTCCTCGCGGGCGAGGCGTTCAGCCTCAGGGTCGGGTACGCTTGCCTCCGAGCGTGGCGCTGGTGCCGGTCCGGCCGCCGGGATCTCCGATGCGGTCATGCCGCGCTCCGGCTCCGCCTGGTGCAGGCCTACCAGAGCGTCGATGACTTTGGGCGACAGCGACGGCCTGCGGACAATGGCTTTCGCATGCGCGGCGCCCTGTGTGCGGGCAATGGTGATCAATGTGTCGTCGTCGATCGCCTGCGAACTTGTCAGAAACGGTGCGGCGATGGCGATCGGCTGACAGCCGATGAAGAGGGCGACGGCGGCCGGCACGGTCGGGCATTGCGAGAGTGCGGCGACGGCCTGGCGTTTCGCCTCGTCGGTCGATGCCTGGAAGAGGGGGCTGAAGAGCTCGGCAAACTGGCGAAGCTCCGATTTGGACGGGTGGTTCATGCCTTCGAAACTGGTAACCGTCGCCATCAGGACCACGTCCTTCTTGCGAACTGTCGCAGGCTCTTCCAGATCTCGAAACCGGTCACGCACGCCAACACCCATACTGATACGCGAAACAAAAAGAACGGGAACCCGATCATCAAACGCATGCGACGCGACATCTTTTCGCCGCCGAGCCGGAGCGTGCGTGGCTTTCGCGCGCGCAATCGGCGGTGGCTGTCGAAACGGTCGTATACACGGTCGTCCTGATCTGGCTTTCTTGGAGAGTAAGGCTGGCAGGGTTAATGGTTGGTGAAAACTTTATTAAAATCCAAATAAAAACTGCGCGTTAAGCTTGCGCAGGGTTTTCCGCGACATTCGCGTCGGATCGCTTGTGTTTGATGGTTCTCGGCCCACATCGAGATCGTTTTGGCGCGATGCCTGGATTGTCGTGCTCAACTTATGAGGGCTTTGACGGCTTGTGCTGTCCAACGGCGTGAAGATGGAGTTGGACGCTTGGATTTCGACGCTTCCGGCTCAGAGCCCTTTATGCTCGCGCAACGCCACCAGCAGCTTCTCGGAGGTGTCGCAACCGGATTGAAACAGGCTGATCGCCGCCGTTGCCGCGAACTGGGCTTCAGTGCTTTTGATGTCGATCCGCTTCTCCAGGCACCACTTATCGAGTGCGCCCCGCAGGACGTTAACGTCCTCGGGAGAGAAGAAGGAATTGGCCGCGACTGACATTGCCCACCCTCTGTTTCACCCGTCACAATACGTTAATTTGCCGTTACCGCAAATAATATTTGCGTGACACTTTTTTGCAACGCATCTTGTCTCTGCTTCATTCGCGGATAGAAGGCTATACTCATCTAAGAGCATGATTTTGCGATGTTTTATGGATGAGATGATCCCCGAATTTTTTACATCGCATATGAAACCAAATCCGACCTTTCCGCGTTTATTGCTCAGGAGGCCGCGGAAGCCCGTGGTAAGGTGCGACGATGATTAGCATTCTGTTAACCACAGTATGTCTGAATTCGGGTGAAAACAGCGATTTGCAGAATTTGGTCGCATGATAGTTCGCATGGAAGCCACAGTTGGTCGTCCATGTCACGGTGTTCAGAGAATATCGTGAGAAGGCGTGAATGCCCTTTGTCGGAGCCGCAGGAGGCCGCGAAGACTAAAGGGCACGCTGGTCCGCTTTGATGGCGGACAGGGTGAAATCAGTCGCAAATTCATCCGTCTCGGGTTGTTAATGGAGACGAGAATGGCAAAGATCATATCCCTTTCGGACCGACGATCGCGGTTGCCGCGACGTGCCCAAAAGGAGCCGGTTGAGGCGAAGATCCTTCTGTTCACCGGCGTGCGCTACGAGCGCCTCGACGCTAGCTCCCACCGTCCCGGCACGGGACCGAAGCGGGCAAAGGGCAAGTAGTTCGATCATAGGCCGGCGGATTTCGTCGGCGTTCAGCCGCCAGGGCGGCTTTCAGCTTCGCGGTTCAAACCACGATATGCCGTCGGTTAGCCCCGGCTTTTCAGCTCAATTTCACTGTCATCAAACACATCGCATCCGGCTTCAGACAGGAAGTTCCGGGCGGCATCGTCGAAGCTTGCTTCGGGCGCCATGGCGCGCAGCACGACGTAGCCCTCCGCACGCGGCACTTCGACCAGGATCGATTGCGCAAGCGATGGCGGCAGCGCCTTGCGGATGCCCGTCAGCTGGACCGGCGAGGCGAGCAAAAGGTCGAGCGCGCCGCCGACCGAGGTGCGGTCGCTCATGCTGAAGACCTCGTTGGATGCCGCGTCGTAGACCGATAGCGACCAGAACGGCACCTTGCCTTTGGCGGTCAGGCGGATCGGCTGTTCGTCGATGTCGAAGGCGCAGACAGCGGTGCGGATATAGGGATCGCTGTTGGAAAGCCCCGCATCGTCATCCTTGTTGTCGAGCATATAGAAATGGTTTTCATCACCTTCATCCTCGATGCGGGTATAGGCGTCGCGGTCCGAGAAATGCGGCAGGGACAAGATGATGATGAGGTGCAGCAGGGCTGCGCCAAGTACTCCGGTCAGGATGGCGAAGACGGTCCTAAACATGGCCGCATCCGATTTTCTCGAGCTTGGGCATGGAGAGGTCGATCAGACCGGAATTTCCGGCGGCTGGCGTATCCAGCAGCGTCCATGTCAGCCGGAAATTGCCTCCGGAGGGCAGGGCCAGCCAGTTGCCGGCTTGCGCGTTCGATGAAACGGTGATGCTGAAGCTTGAATCGGGATTGCGCAGCACCACCCAGGAATTGATCGCCGAGGGCCGGCCGGGAGGCGCTTCAAGCGCTTCGCCGTCATTGCCGGCGATGAACAGTGTCCAGAGCCGCGCCGGCGGGGTTTGTCCGCTGATGCGATAGCTGCAAGCCGCCGTCAACCGAGCGCCGCTATCGTCATCGGATGCAATGAACGACAATCCCTCTGCGGTGCCATAGAGCAACCGTCCGGCGCGCGCGCGATGCGACTTCGCATAGGGGTCGGCATCCGACGTGTGCATATCCGGAAAAGCCTGCCAGGCGCCAAGCTTGATCGCACCGAAACCGGAGGTCGCGTCCAGCGCAAAAAGCGTGAACAGGATTCCGCCGCCAAAGGCGAGCATCAGCGAAACTGCAACAAGAAGGGGAACCCGGAACACCCTAAGATCGTCCTTATGACCAATCAGGTGGCGATTTATCCCTGATTCTGACGGCAGGGGAAAGGGTTAGTGGGTAGATTGCCGAACTTGCGTTCAAAAACACAGGATCATAACGCATTGCGCCATGCGGTCGGCGTGACCTTATTCCGCGGTTGCCACCTTCTGCGTCGCAAGCGGTGCCGCCGCCTTCAGCTTGTCGCCGAGGTCGCGCAGTATCTTGGTGGAATCCACCGATAGCGTCCGTGGGCGAACAAGCGGCGGCAAGGTGTTTTCGGATCCGTCGGCAGGCTTCTTGGCGGCCACGGCCTGCGGCTTCTGCACCGGGAAGGGGTTGTCGATACCAGGGAGGGGCTTCAGCACGATGCCCTGATGGGCATAGTCCATGATCTTCTTGAAGGTCATGGCCGGCAGGGTGCCGCCCGTCATGTTGTTGGTGGAGGTGTAGTCGTCGTTGCCGAACCAGACGGCGCAGGTGTAGTTGCCGGTGAAGCCGATGAACCAGGCGTCGCGATAAGCTTGCGTCGTGCCGGTCTTGCCGCCGACGAGGATGCCGCGATCGAGCGCCGCCCTGCGGCCCGTGCCGATTTGCGGGATCTGGATCAGCATCTGGTTCATATAGGAATTGGCTTTTTCGGTGAGGACGCGCTTGGCTGGCAGCTCGTCATGACTGAAGTCGTAAAGCACCTTGCCGTCATAGCCGACGATCTGCCCGATGCCGTGGCGGCGGGACTGCATGCCGTCGGCCGGGAAGACGGCATAGGCCGTCGCCTGGTCCAGCACGGTCACTTCGGACGTCCCGATCGGAATGGTCTTGTCGTTGCGGATCGGCGTTTCCACGCCCATGGCCTTGGCCATGTCGCGGATTGGCTGGATGCCGAATTTCTCCTTGGCGAGGCGTACCGGAATAGTGTTGATCGATTGCGCGATCGCAGTCGCCAGCGTCACCTTGCCTGAATAGCGGTTTTCATAATTGTGCGGGCTCCAGTTGCCCCAGGTGATCGGCGCGTCGACGATGGTGGAGGTCGGCGTCATGCCCCTCTCCATGGCAACGGAATAGGTGTAGATCTTGAAGGAAGAGCCCGGCTGCCGCAGCGCCCTTGTGGCACGGTTGAACTGGCTCTCGCCATAATCCCGACCGCCGACCATGGCGCGCACCGCGCCGCCGTTTTCGATGACGACCGTTGCGCCCTGCTTGGCATGATAGCGCTCGCCATATTCCATCAGGCTGGATTCGACCGAATCTTCCGCGGCTTTCTGCAGCCCCATGTCGATGGTGGTGCGAACGATCAGCGACCGCTCGGGGAAGCGGGCGGCAAGGCGCTGCACCTCGTCGAAGGCCCAGTCGAGGAAGAAGTCCGGGGATTCGATCTGGGCGCGGTCGACCACGGAGGCGGGATTGCGCCGCGCGGCAATCACCTGCCCTTCGGTCATTAGCCCGCTTTGCACGAGATTGCTCAAAACATCGTTGGCGCGGGCGCGGGCGGCCGGCAGATTGACATGCGGGGCATATTTCGCCGGCGCTTTGAACAGGCCGGCGAGCATCGCGGCTTCCGCCAGGTTGACGTCGGTAATGCTCTTGCCGAAGTAGAACTGTGCGGCAGCAGCCGCGCCAAACGTGCCGCCGCCCATATAGGTGCGGTCGAGATAGAGGCTGAGGATATCTTTCTTCGAGAGATTGGCTTCCAGCCAGATTGCCAGGAAGGCTTCCTTGATCTTGCGGTCGAGGGAACGCTCGTTGCTGAGGAAGATGTTCTTGGCGAGCTGCTGTGTCAGGGTCGAGCCGCCCTGGACGACGCCGCCGGCCTGGGCATTCACCGATAATGCCCGGAACAGGCCGATGACGTCGATGCCGAAATGATCGAAGAAGCGCCGGTCCTCGGTCGCCAGCACCGCCTTGACGAAATAGTCCGGCAACTGGTCCACCGGTACGGAATTCTCATGGATGATACCGCGATGGCCGATGACGTTGCCGTAGCGGTCGGTGAAGGTGACGGCGAAATTACCGCGATTGCGCCAGTCGCCCTGTGTCGCTTCGAAAGCCGGCATGGCGAGCATCAGTAGCACAACGGACCCGGCGGTGCCGAGCGTTAATCCTTCGCCAAGCAGTTCAAACAGGATGCGTTTCCAGCCGCGGGCGCGGAAACGACGAAAGAAAATGGTAATGTCTTCCCAAAGTTCGCCAAGGCGAAAGCCTGCGTTCCATAGAGAAGAGTCGATCCAGGAATCGATGCGCAGCAGAATATGCCGCTTCCGGCGCGGCCGCTTTTCCGCCTGGCCTTCCGGTTGCGCATCGGGCTTGGTCTCTGGCCCGTTCTCTGGGTTGGATGGGTCTTCCACGCTCTACTTCCCGACCACAATGCCGCGTCGCGTATTCTTTTGGGACACGCAATGCCTATCTTCTGATAGACTGGCATACTGAATATTTGGTTGATTTACCAAAAAGAACAAGAGACATGCATGCCGCAGCCCGCATTTCCCTCGCGCGCGGCGAGGACGACGATCATGGACGACACACCTTTCTGGAAAAGCAAGACGCTGACGGAGATGAGCACACCCGAATGGGAAAGCCTCTGCGACGGCTGCGGTCTCTGTTGTCTCAACAAGCTGGAGGACTGGGATAGCGGCGACGTCTATTTCACGTCGGTCCGCTGCAAGCTGATGGACGGCCAAAGCTGTCGATGCACCAGCTATCCGAACCGCTGGGATTTCGTGCCCGACTGCGTGCAGCTGACGCCAGAAAAGGTTCCGGACCTGCAATGGCTGCCGCCGACCTGCGCCTATCGTCTCGTCGACGAAGGACGTGATCTCTACTGGTGGCATCCGCTGATATCGGGCGACCCGGAAACGGTTCATATTGCCCGCGCCTCGGCGCGTGGTCGCACCATTAGCGAAGACGAAGTCTCCGTCGACGATTTCGAGGATTATGTCGTCGACTGGCCGTTGACGGTGGAGGACGAGATGGAGGCCACCCCTCCGGCAAAAGCCTAGGTTTTGGCGCCCTGTCGCGCCAAGCTGTCGCATCGGCGCTCGTTGAATTCACCGGCCACGCATGATATCGCGCGGTGCCTTCGCCAATGCACAGGGAGCCTCCGCGTGATCCGCCATATCGTCTTCTTCACCGTTCCCGATCGCGCCAATCTCGAGGCTGTGCGGTCCGGGCTGTCGATCCTGACGGCTATTCCCCATGCGCGCCTGCTGGAGATCGGCACCAATGTGAAGACGGATCAGCTCGGCACCGATGTCGATATCGTGGTCTATGGCGAATTCGACGACGAAGCGGCGCTGGCGGCCTACAAGGCGCATCCGAATTATCAACTTTCGATCGAGCGGGTCCGCCCGCTGCGCGAAATGCGGATCGCGGCGGACTACGAAAGCACAGCGGCGGTGCGCGAGCCGGTTTAACCGTTGGCGAAAGCACTATAGCGCAGTCAATCCGGATAGTTGGGTATGGTAGCGGAATCAGTTTCGCCGCAACTGGATTCATCGCGCGAAGATCCGGACTCAACTTCTCTCGCTGGCGACTCAACTCGCGAAAAAGTGACCTCAAGCGATTCAAAAGACTCAAGAAAATCTACGCGTCTTACGTGCGTAAAACGCTTTAAGGCCAGTTGCATCAGCCCGTGATGCGTCACCTGTCATGGTGCGACTATCAGGTAATGATAATCAAGAAAGATTAAAAATGCCTGACTTCTCCCGAGTCTCAGGCGTGGTTCCGGCATTTGGGAGGGGCAATTGGCGCGGCTTGTCAGCCGTTTCCGGATGCGGCCGAGGTTCGAAGCGCGTCAACGGGCCACTCGTCGCCGGATCGGAGATGCGGATTACGATAAGTATAATTAACGCAATGACTTAAAAGAGGAAAAACTCCGGCCGCACGTTTTGCGCGTGGAAAATTACCGCCCATTCATTTGCCATTCAGACGCGTTTGGGTACATATTCGGTCAAGTTAATGTCCCCGTGGGAAGTCTGAGTATGGCATCATTCATAAGCATAGCAGCAGCGGCCGCGCTCATGGCCGGCTCGACTGTTCTGCCGACGCCGACGCCGACCCTGGTGGCGCGTGTAAACAGCGACTGCAGCGAGGCTGCGGCCGAAGTTGTCGCCAAGACAGGCGGGCAACTCCTTTCCGCGCAGCCGTCAGGCGACAGTTGTGTCGTCACCGTCCTCGTTCAGGGCAACGGCCAGCGGCCGCGCAAAGTGACCATGAAGGTGCCGATGTAGGTGGAAACACTGTCACGCCGGCACGCAGGGAACGCTCTAACGCTTTGAATCTCACGCAAAATCTTATGGCCGAGTGGATTCCACTCAAACCTGATTTGCAGTACTGTTTCTCGAACCGGGGAAATTGGGTCGGAATATGCGAATTCTCATTGTCGAAGACGATATCAATCTCAATCGCCAGCTTGCCGATGCCTTGAAAGAGGCAGGCTATGTGGTCGATACAGCCTTCGACGGCGAGGAAGGGCATTTCCTCGGCGATACCGAACCTTATGACGCCATCATCCTCGATATCGGCCTTCCGGAAATGGATGGGATCACCGTGCTCGAGAAATGGCGTGGTGCGGGCCGGGGAACGCCGGTGCTGATCCTGACGGCCCGCGACCGCTGGAGCGACAAGGTCGCCGGCATTGACGCCGGCGCCGACGACTATGTCGCCAAGCCCTTCCACGTCGAGGAAGTATTGGCGCGCATCCGGGCGCTGATCCGCCGTGCCGCCGGCCACTCCTCATCCGAAATCATCTGCGGCCCGGTGCGCCTCGACACCAAGAGTTCGAAGGCGAGCGTCGACGGCAAGCCGTTGAAGCTCACCTCGCATGAATACCGCCTGCTCGCCTATCTCATGCATCATAAGGGCGAAGTCGTCTCGCGCACCGAGCTGGTCGAGCATATGTACGATCAGGATTTCGACCGCGATTCCAACACGATCGAGGTTTTCGTTGGCCGTCTGCGCAAGAAGATGGGCGTCGACCTGATCGAGACCGTCCGTGGTCTGGGCTACCGCATCCAAGCTCCGACCAATGCGAATTAAGTCACTCACCGCTCGCGTCCTGTTGTTGACCACACTCTGGTCCGCCGTAGCGCTGGTGGTGATCGGGCTTGTCATTTCCAATATCTATCGCAAGAGCGCCGAGCGCGGCTTTCAGGATCTTTTGAGAGCGCAGCTCTACAACGTCATCAATTCCGTCACCATCGGCGACCAGGGTGCGCTGTCGGGCAGCCCGCAGCTTGGCGACCTTCGTTTCACCCAGCCGAAGACCGGATGGTACTGGATGGTCGAACCGCTCGGCACATATACCGCGACCCCCTTGGTCTCGCCGTCGCTCGGCGCGTCGAACCTAACGGTGCTGTCGGTGCTGGAGGCTCCTTTCGACAAACATTACGAGCGCTCTTACATCGTCAGCGACGCATTCGGGAATCGCGTGCAGGTGGCTGAAACTGAAGTCCAGCTGGATACGGACCACGCCGCCCGTTTCCGCGTCACAGGTAACGTTGCCGTCGTCGAAGACGATGTCCGCAATTTCTCCCAGAGCCTGTATTTCGCGCTCGTCGGTTTCGGCGTCGGCAGCCTCATCGTCAACGCGCTTGCCATTCTCTACGGCCTGATGCCGCTCGATAAGGCTCGCGCGGCCCTTGAGCGTATCCGCGCCGGCGAGAGCGAGCGATTGCAGGGCGATTTCCCGCGTGAAATCTTGCCGCTCGCCAACGAGGTCAATGCCCTGATCGAAAGCAACCGGCGTATCGTCGAGCGTGCCCGCATGCAGGTCGGCAATCTCGCCCATTCGCTGAAGACGCCGATTGCGGTCCTGCTCAACGAATCCCGCGTGCTGGAACGTTCGCATGGCGATCTGGTCAAGAGCCAGGCTGAGGCCATGCAGGGACAGGTACAGTCCTATCTCAACCGCGCCCGCATCGCGGCGCAGCGCGAATCCGTGCTGGCCCGCACCGAGGCGGAGCCGGCGCTGGAGCGTCTGGTGCGCGTCATGCGGCGGCTCAATGCCGACAAGGAATTCGAGCTTTCCGTATCGCCGAACCTGGCGCTCGCCATGGAGCAGCAGGATCTGGAGGAAACGGTCGGAAACCTGCTCGAGAATGCCGCCCGTTTTGCCGAGCATAAGGTGCGCGTGGCCGCCAATGAGGCGCCGGCCGAGGTGAAGGGCATCGATCCGGCCAGGCGCCATTGGGTGGAACTGGTGGTCGAGGATGATGGGCCTGGTCTTGAGCCGGATCAGATCCGCGAGGCAATGAAGCGCGGCCGCAGGCTCGATGAGAGCAAGCCGGGCACCGGCCTCGGGCTTTCGATCGTCAGCGAGATCATCAACGAATATCAGGGGCGGCTCGAGCTGTCCCGCGGTCCCTGGGGCGGTCTTCGCGCCAGTCTAATTCTGCCGGGGGTAACGAAGGATGTTGCTTGATGCGCGGCATGATGCCAAAAAGATGTGCTGCGTCATGAAGATGCCGCACTGCAGTGCCTCTGGTTTGCTCGTTGATATTGGTTCGGTTGTATGAAGCTTCGCACCTTTTTTCTGATCGTTCCGTCCGTTCTTGCCGCCATTGGCCTTTCCGCCTGCTCGACACCGAGCGGTAAGATCCCCGGCGTCAGTTTCCTGTCCACGGCCAAGCCGCCGGCTTCGACGCCGTATATTGCGGCTTTGGAGGGCGGTATCGTCGGGCGTACCGGTATCCAGCTCAGCGACAATGATCAACGGCGGGCGCTGGAAGCGGAATATCGGGCGTTGGAAACCGCGCCGCTTGGCATGCCCGTCGTCTGGACAAGTAAGAATATCAGTGGTGAAGTCGTGGCCGCGGCCCCTTATCAGGTCGGCTCGCAGAATTGCCGCCAATACAGGCACACGGTCACCGTTGACGGCAAGCCGACCCAGGCAAGGGGCGCTGCCTGCCGCAATGACGACGGCACCTGGTCGCCGTTGAACTAGGATTCCGTACTGCTGAAAAGCGCGGCCAAACGCCTCAAATCTTCGTCAACCCGGCTTTGACGGTTGGAATAGTCGCCCGGTTAAAGTATTGGGCGTCTATGCTGTTCTGGATTCTCGTGGCCGTTCTGACGGCCGTTGTCGGCGCCGTCCTGCTCTATCCTCTTTTGCGCGGAGCAAATGCGGCGGATGATGGCCGTGCCGGGGAGGTTGCGGTCTACCGCGACCAGCTTCGCGAGCTGGACCGCGATCTTGCGGGCGGCCTGATTTCGGCGGAAGAGGCCGGCTATGCTCGCGCCGAAATCGGCCGCCGCCTGCTGGCCGTTTCGAATGCCACGTCGAATACCGCGAAAGCGGCTAGGCACGGTAACTATCGTTTCTCGCAGGCCTTCATCATCCTCATACTGCCCGCCATCGGGCTCTGTCTTTATCTCATGAAAGGCGCGCCCGGCCTGCCGTCGCAGCCGCTGGAGGCGCGTCTCGAACAGCCCGGCAACGATCTCGCCATCTCGATCGTCAAGGTCGAGCAGCATCTGGCGCAGAGCCCCGATGACGGCAAGGGCTGGGAAGTGCTGGCGCCGATCTACCTGAAGACCAACCGCATCGTTGACGCGGAGCTTGCCTACCGCAATGTCATTCGCCTGCTCGGCCCCAGCGCCGAGCGGTTTGGCAGCCTGGGCGAGGTGCTGATCATGAAGGCCGGCGGCATCGTCACGGCGGAGGCGCGCAGCACGCTACAGCAGTCGCTTGCGCTCGATGCCAACAATCCCCGCGCGCTGTTCTATCTCGCGCTGGCGCTGGAGCAGGACGGCAAGGCGGCGGAAGCCAGAACCGCCTTCGTGGCGCTGGCGAAGCAATCTCCGCCCGAAGCGCCCTGGATGGCTGCGGTCAACGATCATATCGCCAAGAACAGCGGCACAGCGGAGGATATGGCCGCGGCTGACGCGAAGGCGCCGGGGAATCCGACGCCCGAGCAGGTTAAGGCTATCAGTGCCTTGAACAGCGGCGATCGGCAGCAGATGATCCGCGGCATGGTGGAGAGCCTGGACGCCAGGCTCAAGGAAGATCCGAAGAATTTCGAGGGCTGGATGCGGCTGATCCGCTCCTATGCCGTGCTGAACGACAGGGAGCGTGCGGCCGATGCGCTGAAGCGCGGTCTTGCCGCGTTTCCCGCCTATGGCGGCGAGGGGCAGCAGCTCGTGGCTCTGGCGAAGGAGCTCGGACTGCCGACGGAGGTAACGCAGCAATGACCCGCAAGCAGAAACGTTTGGCCGTCATTGCCGGCGGCATGGGCTTCATCGCCACTGCCGTGCTTCTCGTCCTCTTCGCCTTCAGCCAGTCGGTTGCCTATTTCTACATGCCCGGCGATCTCGCCAAGAGCCCCATCGGCGCTGGAACCTTGATCCGCCTCGGCGGTCTCGTCGGCGAGGGCAGCATCGTGCGCGGCGAGGGCACGCAGGTCCAGTTTTCCGTCACCGACGGCTCCGATGCGATCAAGGTCCGGTATAACGGCATCCTGCCCGATCTTTTCCGCGAGGGGCAGGGGGTCGTTACCGAAGGCAAATTCGAGCCGGGCAGCGACGTCTTTGTTGCCGACAGCGTGCTGGCCAAGCATGATGAGCGTTACATGCCGAAGCAGGTTGCCGACCGGCTGAAGGCCGACGGCGTCTGGAAGGGCGAGGAAGCAAGCCAATGATCATCGAGCTTGGACATTACGCGCTGGTGCTGGCGCTTGCGACCGCGATCATCGTCTCGATCATCCCGGTGATCGGTGCGCGGCGGGGCGAATTGTCGATGATGGATATCGCCCCGGTCGGCGCCATCGTCACGTTCGCGCTGGTCGCCTTTTCCTTCGGTGTGCTCACCTATGCCTATGTCACTTCTGATTTCTCGGTACTGAACGTCTGGGAGAATTCTCATTCGCTGATGCCGATGATTTTCAAGATCTCCGGCGTCTGGGGCAATCACGAGGGATCGATGATGCTCTGGCTGCTGATTCTGGCGCTGTTCAGCGCGCTCGTTGCACTGTTCGGGCGCAATCTGCCGGACACGCTGCGCGCCAACGTGCTCGCCGTGCAGTCCTGGATCTCGGCCGCTTTCCTGGTTTTCATCCTTCTGACCTCCAATCCCTTCATCCGCCTCAACCCGGCCCCGGCTGAGGGCAAGGACCTCAATCCGGTGCTGCAGGATATCGGCCTGGCGATCCATCCACCGCTGCTCTATCTCGGCTATGTCGGCTTCTCTGTCTGTTTCTCATTCGCCGTGGCAGCCCTTCTCGAAGGCCGTATCGACGCCGCCTGGGCGCGCTGGGTCCGTCCGTGGACGCTCGCCGCCTGGACCTTCCTGACGCTCGGCATCGCCATGGGCTCCTATTGGGCCTATTACGAACTCGGCTGGGGCGGCTGGTGGTTCTGGGATCCGGTCGAGAATGCCTCCTTCATGCCCTGGCTTGCCGGCACGGCGCTGCTGCATTCCGCGCTCGTCATGGAAAAGCGCGATGCGCTGAAGATCTGGACGGTTCTTCTGGCGATCCTGACTTTCTCGCTGTCGCTCCTCGGCACCTTCCTGGTGCGCTCCGGCGTGCTGACCTCGGTGCATTCCTTCGCCAGCGATCCGACGCGCGGTATCTTCATTCTCTGTATTCTGATGATCTTCATCGGCGGCGCGCTGTCGCTCTTCGCCTTCCGCGCTCCGAGGCTTGCCGCCGGCGGCCTGTTCGCGCCGATTTCGCGCGAAGGCGCGCTGGTGCTGAACAACCTCATCCTGACGGTCGCCTGCGGCACGGTGCTGACCGGCACGCTCTATCCGCTGGCGCTGGAAACGTTGACCGGCGACAAGATCTCCGTCGGCCCGCCCTTCTTCAACATGACCTTCGGCCTGCTGATGACGCCGATCCTGATTGCCGTTCCCTTCGGACCGCTGCTGGCGTGGAAGCGCGGCGATCTGCTCGGCGTGCTGCAGCGGCTCTATGTTGCCGCCGGCCTGGCTCTGATCGCGGGCCTCATCCTGTTCTACGTCCGCCATGGCGGGCCGGTGCTTGCCGTTCTCGGCCTTGCCGCCGGCTTCTTTCTGGTCTTCGGCGCCGTGACCGATCTCTGGTATCGTGCTGGCCTCGGCAAGGTTAAAGGCAATGTCGCCTGGCGACGTCTGAGCGGCCTGCCGCGCTCCGCCTTCGGGACGGCGTTTGCCCATGCCGGCCTCGGCGTCACCGTCCTCGGCATCGTCGCGGTTACGACGTTCGAGACCGAGAATATCACCACGATGAAGCCGGGCGGCACGGCCGAACTCGGCGGCTATACATTGCGTTTCGACGGCACGCAGCCGGGCGTCGGCCCCAATTTCACCGAGGATCGCGGCCACTTCACCGTCAGCCGTGGCGGCGTCGCTGTCGCCGAGGTTTCGTCCTCCAAGCGCGTCTTTACCGCCAGCCGCACGGCAACGACCGAGGCCGGCATTCTGACCCTCGGCTTGAGCCAGCTTTACGTCTCGCTCGGCGATCCCACCAACAACGGCGGTATGGTCGTTCGCATCTGGTGGAAGCCCTTCATCCTCTGCATCTGGGGCGGCGCGGTCATCATGGCGCTCGGCGGCTTCATCTCGCTCAGCGACCGTCGCCTGCGCGTCGGCGCCCCGAGCCGCAAGGCGAAACCGGTGTCCCGCCCAGCCATGGAGCCGGCGGAATGATCCGGCGGTTGTTCCTGGCCCTTGCACTCTTTCTCGCGGCCGCTCCCACCTTCGCCGTCAACCCGGACGAGGTGTTGCCCGATCCAGCGCTGGAAACGCGAGCGCGCACGATCTCGGCCGAATTGCGCTGCATGGTCTGCCAGAACCAGTCGATCGACGATTCCAATGCCGATCTCGCCCGCGACCTGCGGCTTCTGGTCCGCAGGCGCCTCGCCGATGGCGATACCGACAAGCAGGTGCTCGACTATATCGTCTCCCGTTACGGCGAGTTCGTGCTGTTGAAGCCGCGCTTTACCGAAAAGACGTTGCTGCTCTGGGGAGCGCCGGTGACGCTCTTCCTTTTCGGCGGGCTTGCTCTCGCAGTTTACGCCAGACGCCGCGTCGGAAAGCCGACGGGTACGCGGCTGACGCCGGAGGAAGAGGCGCGCCTTAGCGAGATCCTCGACAAGTGATGTCACACGACAGGTTGTTTTGCTCCTGTCGACAATATTTCGTTACATTACCAAGTTTTCATGGGTCGGACAGTTCGCTGTAAGGTCTGAAGCCCTATATCATTCCCATGAGCCTTCATCACCGGTTCCGCCGGTGGAAGAAAATCGGACGAGAGAAGAAAAGGTAACTCGCATATGTTCAGGAATATCAAGGACACTTTGTCCCGTAGCACCGCTATGAAAGCTTCTGTCGTCGCCGGTCTCGCTGTTGCCGCCCTTGCTGCCGGTGTCCCGGCTGAAGTCAGCCGTTCCTACGCAGATGCCGTCAATGTTCAGGCTCCGCAGGTTCCGAGCTTCGCCAATGTCGTCGACGCCGTATCTCCGGCGGTCGTTTCCGTTCGCGTCGAATCCCGCATCAATCCGGTTGCCGATGAGGACGATTCCTTCGGCCTCGGCCGCGGTTTCGACGAGCTGCCGGACGATCATCCGCTGAAGAAGTTCTTCAAGCAGTTCGAACAGCAGCAGCAGGGTCGCAACCAGCAGCAAGGTCAGCAAAAAGGTCAGCCCGATAGCAAGGGTCATCTGCGCCCGGTCGCCCAGGGGTCCGGTTTCTTCGTCTCGGAAGATGGCTATATCGTCACCAACAACCACGTCGTTTCCGATGGTGCTGCGTTCGTTGTCATTCTCAATGACGGCACCGAGTTCGACGCCAAGCTGGTCGGCAAGGATTCGCGCACCGACCTCGCTGTGCTGAAGGTCGACGGCAAGGGCAAGAAGTTCACCTATGTCAGCTGGGCAGACGACGAGAAGGTTCGTGTCGGCGACTGGGTCGTTGCCGTCGGCAACCCCTTCGGCCTCGGCGGTACGGTGACAGCCGGTATCGTCTCGGCCCGCGGCCGCGACATTCATTCCGGCCCCTATGACGACTACATCCAGATCGATGCCCCTGTGAACAAGGGCAATTCCGGTGGCCCGACCTTCAACCTTAACGGCCAGGTCGTCGGTATCAACACTGCGATCTTCTCGCAGTCGGGCGGCAGCGTCGGCATCGCCTTCGCCATCCCCGCCACCACGGCCAAGGACGTCGTTGCCGACTTGATCAAGAGCGGTACCGTATCGCGCGGCTGGCTCGGTGTTCAGATCCAGCCGGTTACCAAGGACATTGCCGAATCTCTCGGCCTGTCTGAGCCGAGTGGTGCGCTGGTTGTCTCCCCGCAGGACGGTTCTCCGGGCCAGAAGGCCGGCATCAAGAACGGTGACGTCGTAACCGCCGTCAACGGCGAGCCGGTCAAGGATCCGCGCGATCTCGCCCGCCGTATCGGTGCGATGCAGCCGGGCGCCAAGGTCGATGTCTCGCTGTGGCGCGGCGGCAAGTCCCAGTCGGTCACCGTCGAACTCGGTACGCTGCCGGCCGAACAGAGCCAGGCTTCGAACGACGACAATTCGCTGCCGTCCCAGCCGCAGCAGCCGTCCTCCGAAAAGGCGCTTGCCGATCTCGGCCTCACCGTCGGCCCGTCCGACGATGGCAAGGGGGTCGCGATCACCGGTGTCGATCCGGACTCCGACGCCGCCGACAAGGGCGTGAAGGAAGGCGAGAAGATTACCTCGGTCAACAACGAGGAAGTCTCCAATGCCGGCGACATCGCGAAGGTTATCGAGCAGGCGAAGAAGGATGGCCGCACCCGCGCGCTGTTCCAGATTCAGTCCGGCGACGGCAGCCGCTTCGTCGCCCTGCCGATCAACGCCGGCTGATTTTTCGGCTGATTGAATGAATTGGAGCCGCGCTGGCCACGGCTGGCGCGGCTCCTCTGTTTCCGACGTGCCTTCATCGATCAACGTTTTCAGGCGGGTACAAGATGACAACCTCTGGCCAACATGCTGTGGACTCCTCCGATTCCGGTTGTGCTAAAGCACTGCCGGCGGATAATGTCGCCCACATGAAGATTTTGATTATCGAAGACGATCTTGAGGCGGCCGCCTATCTCACCAAGGCGTTTCGCGAGGCCGGCATTGTTGCCGACCATGCGAGCGACGGCGAGAGCGGTCTCTTCATGGGCACGGAGAATGCCTACGACGTCGCCATCATCGACCGCATGCTGCCGCGCCGCGACGGTCTTTCCGTCATCAGCGAGCTGCGCCGCAAGGGTGTGCACACGCCGGTTCTCATTCTTTCCGCGCTTGGCCAGGTCGACGATCGCGTCACCGGCCTTCGCGCCGGCGGTGATGACTACCTGCCGAAACCCTACGCCTTCAGCGAATTGCTCGCCCGCGTTGAAGTTCTCGGCCGCCGCAAGGGCACGCCGGATCAGGATGTGCTCTACCGCGTTGCCGATCTGGAGCTTGACCGGCTGTCGCATGAGGTCCGCCGCGGCGGCAAGGAGATTCCCTTGCAGCCGCGCGAGTTCCGCCTGCTGGAATATCTGATGAAGAATGCCGGTCAGGTGGTGACGCGCACCATGCTGCTCGAAAATGTCTGGGATTATCACTTCGATCCGCAGACGAACGTTATCGACGTCCATGTCTCGCGCCTGCGCTCGAAGATCGAAAAAGACTTCAGCCAGCCGCTGTTGAAGACGATCCGTGGCGCCGGCTACATGATCAAGGACGAAGGATGAGTCGCTTTCGCGTCCTCTTCAAGTCCACCGCAGTCCGCCTGTCCGCCCTCTATATCCTTCTCTTCGCGCTCTGCGCCGCCACGCTCGTCTTTTACGTCACGGCCATGTCCGAGCGGTTGCTGACCGGACAGATCCGCGATGCCGTGCAGCAGGAAGTCAGCCAGGTCAAGCGTGCCTACGATGTCGGTGGGTTGAACCTGCTGCTGCGCACGATGGAACGCCGCGCCCGTCAGCCGGGCGCCAACCTCTATGTCATCGCCAGCCCCACCGGCGATATCCTCGCCGGCAACGTCGCTTCGGTGCAGCCCGGCGTTCTCGGCCAGGCCGGCTGGACGGAGCTGCCGTTCGTCTATGAACGCTACACGGATTCCGGTGTCGATCCCGAACGCCGGCATTTGGCCATCGCCAATATCTTCCTCCTCGACAACGGCCTGCGCATCCTGATCGGCCGCGACCTCGGCGAGCCTGAGCGTTTCCGCGTACTGGTGCGCCAGGCGCTGATGCTGGCGCTGGCGATCATGGGTCTCGGCGCGCTGGTCATCTGGTTCGGCATCGGCCGCAACGCGCTGAAGCGCATCGACCGCATGACCGATGCCAGCCGCAAGATCATGGCCGGCGATCTGTCGCAGCGCCTGCCGGTCGGTGGTTCCGGCGATGAATTCGACCGCATGTCGACATCGCTGAATGCCATGCTCGGACGTATCGAGAAATTGAACGAGGGCCTGCGGCAGGTCTCCGACAATATCGCCCATGACCTGAAGACGCCGCTGACGCGACTGCGCAACAAGGCGGCGGATGCGCTCGATAATGCCGACGGCGAAGGCCGTCGCGTGGCGCTGGAAGGTATTATCGGCGAATCCGATCAGCTGATCCGCACCTTCAACGCGCTGCTGATGATCTCCCGCGTCGAGGCGGGTTCGGTCGCCGCCGAAATGACCGGCGTCGATCTCTCCTCCATCGTCGCCGATACCGCCGAGCTCTATGAGCCGGTGGCCGAAGAGGCGGGTCTCGCCCTGACCGCCGAAATCGAGCCCGATGTCGAAGTACAGGGCAATCGCGAACTGATTGGCCAGGCGATCTTCAATCTGATCGACAATGCCGTCAAATATGCCTCCGGCTGCCCCGGCAAGCAGGCGGTCACGCTGAAACTGTCGCGGACGCCGGATGCCGTGAACCTTGCCGTCGCGGACCATGGGCCAGGGGTTCCCGCCCACCAGCGGACCGAGGTGATCAAGCGTTTCTTCCGCCTGGACGAGAGCCGCTCCAAGCCCGGTACCGGCCTTGGCCTTTCGCTGGTGGAGGCGGTGATGGAGCTGCATGGTGGCCAGCTGGAGCTTTCCGATACCGACCCGGCTAGCCCCGATGCCCGTGGCCTCACCGTGACCATGATCTTCCCCACGCAGAAACAATAGGTTAATCCTGCTTCATCGGATTGCTCGAAACATGATCCCGAAAGTCGTTGATGATTTTCGGGATCATGTTTCGATTCAAGAGGTTACCGCGTCTTTGCGTGTCCAGTCGGATGCGCGCCGCGGTAGGGAGGACACTGCATGACGATGATGGAAAGCGATCTGTTGCGGAATGTTCCGCCCGGTCGGCTTCGGCCGCTCAACCAGACGGAGCTGAAAGCGGCGCTTGCCGACCTCAAGGATATCGCCAAATCCGAACCGGCTATCGCCGCTCTTCTCGATGGCGATAGTTCCTTGCGCGATTTTATTATCGCCGCATTGACGCTCTCGCCCTATCTTCGCGAAACCGCCAATCTCGATCCGGCATTGCTCGTTGCGGCCATCAGCAAACCACTGTCGCCGCAAATTGAGGTTTTGGTGACCGAGGCCCGCCGCGCCTGGCTGCCGGGAGAGGGGGATACATCCTCTCCTTCTGAATCCGAGGTCATGAGCCGACTGCGCATCGCCAAGCGCCGCGCCGCCTTCCTGATCGCGCTTGCCGATCTCGCTCGCATCTTCGATGGCAGGGTGACCACGCGCTGGTTGAGTGCGCTTGCCGAGGCGTCGATTTCGGCGGCGATCGATCATCTGCTGCTGTCGTCGCACGAGGCCGGCAAGGTCACGCTTCGCGATCCCTCCGCGCCGAGCCGTGGCTCCGGCCTGATCGTGCTCGGCATGGGCAAGCTCGGCGCCGGGGAGCTGAACTATTCCTCCGATATCGACCTGGTCATCTTCTTTGACGAGATGGCCGGTATCGTTCCCAATCCCGATGATGCCATCGATATCTTTCCGCGCCTGATGCGCCGCCTGGTGCGTATCCTTCAGGAGCGCACCGCCAACGGCTATGTCTTCCGCACCGATCTGCGCCTGCGTCCGGATCCCGGTTCGACGCCGCTTGCCATCCCCGTTGACGCGGCAATGATCTATTACGAGGGCAGGGGGCAGAATTGGGAGCGCGCCGCCTTCATCAAGGCGCGCGCCGTCGGCGGGGATATTGCCGCCGGTCAGGCCTTCATCCGCGATCTCGTGCCCTTCGTCTTCCGCAAATATCTCGACTATGCGGCGATCTCCGATATCCATTCGATCAAGCGGCAGATCCATGTGCACAAGGGCCATGGCGCGATCGCGGTCAAAGGCCACAACGTCAAGCTTGGCCGTGGCGGCATTCGCGAGATCGAGTTCTTCGTCCAGACGCAGCAGCTGATCGCCGGCGGCCGCATGCCGGAGCTGCGCTCCCGCGCCACCGAGGAAACGCTGGCGGAGCTGACCAAGGCGAAATGGATCGACGCGGAAACGCGCGACGAGCTGACGGAGGCCTATTGGTTCCTGCGCGATGTCGAACATCGCATCCAGATGGTACGCGACGAGCAGACGCATCTGCTGCCCGAAACCGATGCCGAGTTGAAGCGTGTCGCCTTCATGATGGGCTTCACCGATATTTCCAGCTTCTCCGAGGCGCTGGTCGCCAGGTTGAAGACGGTAGAGCGGCGCTATGCGCGTCTGTTCGAACAGGAAGCCAAGCTTTCGGGCGGGACCGGCAATCTGGTCTTTACCGGTCAGGGCGACGATCCGGACACGCTGGAGACGCTGCGTCGCCTCGGCTTCGAGCGCCCGTCCGATATTTCCAACGTCATCCGCACTTGGCACTACGGCCGCTACCGCGCCACACAGTCAGTCGAGGCGCGCGAGCGGCTGACCGAATTGACGCCGGAGTTGCTGCGGGTCTTCGGCGAGAGCAAGCGAGCAGACGAGGCGCTGCTGCGCTTCGATAGTTTCATCTCCGGCCTGCCCGCCGGTATCCAGCTTTTTTCGCTGCTCAGCACCAACCCGGCCTTGCTCTCCCTCATCGTCAACATCATGTCGTCGGCACCGCGGCTCGCCGAGATCATCGCCGCCAAGCCGCATGTCTTCGACGGCATGCTGGACCCCGGTCTGATGGCGGAGCTGCCGACGCGCGATTATCTGGCCGAGCGGATCACCAGCTTTCTGGCCTCGGCGGGGCATTACGAGGAGGTGCTGGACCGGCTGCGCATCTTCGCTTCCGAGCAACGTTTCTTGATCGGCATCCGCCTGCTGACGGGCACGATCGGCGGCGCCATGGCGGCCCGTGCCTTCACCTATCTTGCCGATCTGATCGTCGAGGCGGCGTTGAACGCGGTGATGAAGGAGATCACGACTGCGCATGGCGACTATCCCGGCGGCCGCGTCGCGGTCATGGGCATGGGTAAGCTCGGCAGTTTCGAGCTGACCGCCGATTCGGACATCGATATCATCCTGCTCTATGACTACGACGACATCGCAGGCGAATCCTCTGGCCCGAAGCCGCTCGACGCCACCCGTTATTTCACCCGCATCACTCAACGGCTGATTGCGGCCCTGTCGGCGCCGACGGCGGAAGGCGTGCTCTACGAAGTCGACATGCGCCTGCGTCCGTCCGGCAACAAAGGCCCAGTCGCAACCCGCATCAATTCCTTCGAGAAATACCAACGCGAGGAAGCCTGGACCTGGGAGCATATGGCGCTATCCCGCGCCCGCCTGATCTGCGGCGATGAGGACCTTATCCTCAGCGCCGAACGGATCATTGGCGGGGTGCTCTCGGCAAAACGAGATATCCCGAAGATCGCGGGGGATGTCGCCGAGATGCGTGGTCTCATCGAACAGGAAAAGCCGCCGGTCAGCATCTGGGACCTGAAGCTGATCCCCGGCGGGCTGATCGACATCGAATTCATTGCGCAATATCTGAGATTGATTGCACCTGTTCGCGGCGTCGGCATCGATGCCAATGGCCTGAGCACCGGCGAGACGCTGAAACTGCTCGGTGGCAGCCTGATGGACCGCAATGATCTCGATCTCTGCCTGGAGGCGCTACATCTCTACACCGAGTTGTCTCAGCTCATCCGGCTTTGCGTCGACGGCCCATTCGATCCCGGCAACGCTCCCTCCGGGCTGATCGAGCTGGTCTGCCGGGCCGGCGACTGCCCCGATATCCGTACGCTGGAGGCGGAGCTGAAGCGGCTGTCGAAAGCGGTGCGGAAAGTTTTTCAGTCGGTGGTGAAGGCCTGATTCAGCCCCGGTCGGGGATGCGGATGGCGATGACGGTGCCGATGCCTTCGCGTGAACGGATCCGCATGCGGCCTTGATGCAGCAATGTCAGCGAGCGCGAGATGGCGAGCCCGAGGCCCGAGCCACCCTTGCTCTTGGCATATTGGCTTTGCACCTGCTCGAAGGGCTGGCCGATCTTGCTGAGCGCCGATTTGGGAATGCCGATGCCGGTATCAGCGATGGTCAGTACCACGGCGTCATCGACCTTGCGGGTCCGCACCGCGATGCGGCCGCCATTGTTGGTGAACTTCACCGAATTGGAAAGGAGATTGAGTAGGATCTGCTTCATGGCGCGGCGGTCAGCCGTCAGCTTGATGCCGGAGGAAATGCTTTGCTCGACGTGGATGTTCTTGCAGGCGGCCGGGATGGAAGTCAGGCGCAGGCATTCCTCGATCAGGGGCGCGAGATCGATCTTCTCGCAGGATAGCTTGATATGACCCGCCTCGATCTTCGACATGTCGAGAATGTCATTGATGACGTTGAGCAGATGCTTGCCGCTGTCGTGGATATCCTTGGCATATTCATTGTATCGGGATGAGCCCAGCGGACCGAACATCTGGTCCTGCAGGATTTCGGAGAAACCGAGGATGGCGTTGAGCGGCGTGCGCAGCTCATGCGACATGTTGGCGAGGAATTCCGATTTCGCCTTGTTGGCGGCTTCGGCGCGTTCCTTTTCCGCGAGATAATTGGTGTTGGCGGTCGAAAGCTCGGCCTTCTGCCGCTCGAGGATCTGTCGGGAGGCGGAGAGGTCGTTGATCGTCGCCATCAGCCGGCGCTCGGACTCGCGCAGACGCTCCTGATTGCGCTTGAGCTGGGTGATGTCGGTGCCGACGGAAACGAGGCCGCCATCGCGCGTCCGGCGTTCGTTGATCTGCAGCCAGCGCTCGTCGGCAAGCTGCACTTCCGTCGTCTGCGAATGGTTGGAGCGGCCGGGGTCGACGATGCGCCGCTCGATGATCGGGCGTGCCGCGGCGGCGTTGACGACGGCGCGTTCCGTGCCCGGCACCAGCACGCCGTTCGGAAGGCCGTAAGCCTGCTGGAAATGGTCGTTGCACATGACCAGTCGGTCGTTTTTGTCCCAGAGCACGAAGGCTTCCGACGTGCATTCGATTGCGTCCGCCAGACGCTGGTCGGCCTCGGCGTAGCGCTGCGCCAGCCGATGCTGCTCGGTGACGTCCATGGCGATGCCGATCATGTGGACACGGCCGGAATTGGTGCGGATGACCTGGGCGCGGGCGCGCATCCAGACATAATGCCCCTTGGCATGACGGATGCGCAGGATCTGATCGACCTGACCGGCATTGCCGCGGGTGATCGAGCGCGCCAGCGTATGCAGGCTGTTATCGTCGGGGTGCATCAGCCGTTCCGCGTCGGCAAACGACAGCGGCCGGTCGGCGGCCGGCAGGCCGAGCATGTCGTACATCGATCGTGACCAGAAGAATTCGCGGCTGGCGAAATCGAAATCCCAGAGACCGCAACGGCCGCGCGACAGCGCGGTTTCGACACGCATGTTGGACTCGAGGAAGATCTCGTCGGCGTCGCGCGTCCGTTTCACCTGGGTGTAATAGGCGTAGAGGATGACGAGCAGGATGGAGGAAATGCCGGCAAAGAGCGTGACGTTGAGCGTCAGTTCATCGCGCCAGAGCTTATCAATCTGCTCCATTGAGGCGGCGGAGAGAACGAAATCGCCCTTGTCGCCGATCAGCGAAATCGCCGCATAATAGGGCGCCCCGTCGATCATCGTCTCGATCACGCCGGCATGGTCGCCGAAACTGCGGATGGCCGAGACCTCGGGGAAGAAATCTGAGATCGTCAGGCCGATATAGTTGGAACCGGCAGCTGATGAGCCGAAGACGCGGCCGCTCGCCTGGACCAAAAGCACAAAGGCGCCGGGATCGAGCCGGTCCTGCGGTAGGTAGGTCGAAAGCTTCCTTTCCGCTCCATCGCGATCACCGGCCCGAAACAGGCTGGCATCGTTGGAAAATGCGGCTGCTGCCGCGGCAATGGAAAGTGACGTCGCCTGCCGGGCCGAGGCTGCCATGCGTCCGTGTTCGGTGACCATGCTGAAGAAATGCGAGGCGGCAACGACCATCAGGAAGGAGACAATGAGGACGGGAATGACCCGCTTCAGAATATGTTCCGTTTGCGGAAATCGGCGCGAAATCGTCTCCGCACGGACTCCCGCTCTATCGTTAACACCGCTATGCCAGGATTTCAGACCGTCGAAATTAACACGCAGCCGTCCTTCGGCCGCGGTTGCCCGCCGCACGTCCACCATCGCTCTAGCCTTGTCCCTCGTGTGATTCGCTGCGCCGCTCGCCCGAATCTACCCTAATGAATCACTCGTGATTCGCCTTGTCCAGAGGGTCTGGTAAAACTTTGTTAACCATAAGTGATTTCAGCGCTTTTTGGACTCGCAAGGGTAGGGCGCCGGCATCCGAGACTCGTTCAGGATGAAAAAGCGGGTACAAATCACCCGCCTCGATCACAGGATGGCAAGCGGAAAATCAGTCCTTGAGGATACGATCCACAATGTCGCGAACGTCGGTCGAAAGGCTGTTGGCACGCTCGATCTGCATCAAGGCGGAGCGGGCGTGGTCGGCGCGAACGGGTTCCAGCGAGCGCCAGGAGCGCATCGAGGTCAGAATCCGGGCGGCAAGCTGCGGGTTGCGCTGGTCGATATCGAGGATTTCCTGCGCGAGGAAGCGATAGCCGGCACCATCGGCACGGCCGAAGCCGGTCGGATTGGAGAAGGCGAAGGTACCGACGAGGGCGCGCATGCGGTTGGGATTGGTGCGCTTGAAGAATGGCATCTTCATGAGGCCCTGAATGCGATCGAGCGTCGCCGCACCCGGAATGGCCGCCTGGATGGCAAGCCATTTGTCGATGACCAGTGCGTTTTCGGCGAAACGGTCGTGGAAGTCCTTGAGGGCAGCCTTGGCCTCCGCCGTGTCCGGGAAACGGTGGGCGAGAATGGTCAGTGCGGCGCTGAGGTCGGTCATGTTGTTGGCGGCGTCATAGGCCGCCTTGGCGCGGGTGGGACTATCGTCCGAAAGCGAGAGATAGGTAAGGGCAGCATTGCGCAACGCCCTCCGTCCAGCACTGGCCGCATCCGGGCTGAAGGGGCCGGGTGTCTGGATGCCGTCGTAGAGGGATGCGAAAATGTCCTTCCCGGCCTCGGCGATCTGTTTGAGGATCGCCTGTCGACCAGTATGGATTGCGTCGGGATCGTTGTCGCCACCGAGTTCGCGGCCGATGTCGGCCTCGCTCGGCAAAGCGAGTGCCAGGGCGCGGAAGGCAGGCTCCAAGCTTTCGTCGCTGGCGGCGGCCAGAAGCGTGTCGATGAAGACGGCATCGCAGGTCACCGGCGCGCCCTCACGGGCATCGCGGGCGGCCTGCAGCAGGTTGGGCAGGCCAAGATCGATCAGCGCCTGCCAGCGGGCAAAATGGTCGGTCTCGTAACGGGCGATCAGCGCCAGATCGTTGGCGCTCTGGCTGAATTGCAGATTGATCGGCGTCGAGAAACTGCGGTTGAGCGACAGCACCGGCCGCGAGGGAATGCCGTTGAAGACCACCGTCTGCGTCCGCGCCGTCAGATGCAGGACATCGCCGGTCAGTTCCGCGCCGGTCACCGATGTCGGCGTCAGCAACGTGCCGTCCTCGGCGATCAGCACCATGCGCAGCGGAATGTGCAACGGCGCCTTGCTCGTTTGGCCCGGAGTGGCCGGCTGCATCTGTTCGAGCGATAGCGTGAAACTCCTCGCGGCGGCATCATAGGCGCCGGAAGCGGTGACGAGCGGCGTGCCGGCCTGGTGATACCAGAGCGAGAACTGCGCGAGGTCGCGGCCGCTGACATCCTCGAAGCATTTGACGAAGTCTTCGATCGTCACGGCCTGGCCGTCGTGGCGGTCGAAATAGAGGTCCATGCCCGTCTTGAACAGATCGCGGCCGAGCAGGGTCGCGATCATGCTGGTGACTTCGCTGCCCTTCTCATAGACCGTCGTCGTGTAGAAATTGTTGATCTCGCGGTAGGTCGTAGGGCGCACCGGATGGGCGAGCGGGCCGCCGTCTTCCGGAAACTGCTCCGACTTCAGATGACGAACTTCGGCGATGCGCGTGACCGGACGCGAGCGCTGGTCGGCGGAAAATTCGTGGTCGCGGTAGACCGTCAGGCCTTCCTTGAGGCAGAGCTGGAACCAGTCGCGGCAGGTGATACGGTTGCCGGTCCAGTTGTGGAAGTATTCGTGTGCGATGATCCGCTCGATATTGGCATAGTCGGCGTCGGTGGCGATATCCGGATCGGCAAGGACATATTTGTCGTTGAAGACGTTGAGCCCCTTGTTCTCCATCGCGCCCATGTTGAAATCGGAAACGGCGACGATCATGAAGATGTCGAGATCGTACTCGCGGCCGAACCGCTCCTCGTCCCATGTCATCGAGCGCTTCAGCGCATCCATCGCATAGGCCGCGCGGGGCTCCTTGCCGTGTTCGACATAGATCTTCAGTGCCACTTCGCGGCCCGACGCGGTGACGAACGTATCCTCGACCACGCCGAGATCGCCAGCGACCAGCGCAAAGAGATAACTCGGCTTCGGATGCGGGTCGAACCAGGCGGCGAAATGCTTGCCCTCGCCATAGCCGGCACCGCCGAGGAAATTGCCGTTCGACAGCAGCAGCGGATTGGCGGCCTTGTCGGCGATGATGTTGACCGTATAGGGCGCAAGCACATCAGGGCGATCGGGGAAATAGGTGATGCGGCGGAAGCCTTCGGCCTCGCATTGGGTGCAGTAGACGCCGCCGGTGCGATAGAGCCCCATGAGCTGCGTATTGGCTTCGGGATTGATGACCGTCGTGATCGTCAGTTCGAAGGGCGCGCTTTCCGGCAGGTCGCGGACCGTCAGGCTGTCGGGCGTTGCGATATACTGTTCGGCAGGCAGTTCGGTCTGGTCGAGCAACAGTCCCGAAAGGACAAGCTCGTCTCCGTCGAGCACCAGCGGTGCCTTGGGATCGATGCCTTCGCGGCGATGGAAGATCAGCCGGGCTTCGACCTTGGTCTCCGTCGGATGCAGATCGAAGGTAAGGTCCACGCGTTCCAGAACGAAGTCGGTGGGACGATAGTCTGCCAGATGAACGATCTGGCCGGTGTCTGTTCGCATGGTCTATCCTGATCGGGCTGATACTGCGGCGGGCATTGATCCGGAGCAAAGCTCTGGAGCGAAATCCGCCGCATCATTACATCGAAATCTGAACCAAAGTTAAAGTCATATCATCGCATCGCTGCAATTTGTGACGGCGGGGAAAGTATTTGATCGAGAAGGTTGTGCATCATTTCAGGTTGAAAGCCGTCCTGATCACATCGTCGGCTTCGGTCTGCTGCACGACAACGCCATACCATCCGAGACCATCATAATCCTCATAGCCGAGCGTCTTGGCGTAGGCGACGATCGCGCCGTTGTTGTCATAATAGCTTCCTCGCGTCGTGCCCTCGGGATTGGCAAGCGCAAAATGCGAGAACATGAGCTTCGGGTCGCTGCAGGCGATCACGCGCCTCTTGCCGTCAAGCAGCATCACCACGGTCTTTTCGGCGATCTGCGGCGGCAGGTTGGCTTCCTTGTCGACGATCGCTTGCCCCTGGTTCTGCCAGTCGAAATAGACACCCAGCGTGCCGATCTGCTTGCCGTCGGATCGGCCGCTTTCGCGAATGCCGGTGGCATAGACGAGCGCGTTTCGCCGCTCGTGAAATTCGCTCGGCCGGACTTCGTCGACGATATAGTCATCGCCCGACCGGCAGTTGGCTGCCGCCCTGAACCAGGCATCCGAGGCAAGATTGGCGCCGGCGAGCTTGCGCTGATAGGCGGGGTTGGCCGAGGCGATGACCTGTCCCTTCATGTCGGTCACGACCAGATCGAGATAGACCGTATAGAAGCGGTTGATGACGCCGAGCCGTTCGGCGGCAAAGGCGATACGTTGCGGCTGAGGGTCCTGAAGCGCTTCCCAAAGGGCGGTGTCGGTTGCCCACCAGCGGACGTCGGCAGTGCGCTCGAAGAGATTGCGGACGATGAGCTGGACCAGCGTCTGGGCGAGGTCGGTCAGGCGAACGCCCTCCATCTCCTCCACCAGCGCTTCGGCCATGCTGCGGCTGACCCCAATGCGGCTGAGCACGTTATCCTGAAATTTGCTTGCGATATCGGTCGCGATCTGGGCGAGGCGCTGCACTTCGTTGGCGACCACGGCGAAGCCCTTGCCGGTTTCGCCGGCACGGGCAGCCTCGATCAGCGCGTTGATCGCCAGAAGCTTGATCTGCTTGACGACATGGGTGTTATCGGTGCTGAAGCGCTCGAGGTCCTTGCCGATGCCATCGGTCACGACACGCATCGAGCGCGGCGTTACCGCATGTTGTTGAGAGCTCCGTTTCATCGATGGGGCTGCTGTCATCGGACCTAGACCTCGTAAACAGTAAAAGCTGAAGTAGTTATTGGAAATACATGATATGCCGCCGGAATTATTGAATGCGGTGAAATGAAGTTGAAATACTATGGTTTTTAAAAGGTTAATATGGCCCGTTATGAAGTAGCCATATCGTTTTAACCCAAAAAAAGTCTTCGCCAGGGGCTAGCTGGTCAATCGACTGTCGACGGCGCCTGAGGAGCGGGTGGCTCACCGCCGCGCACGGGAAGCGGGATCGACTGGAAATCGGTCTTCTCGATACGTCCTTCGTTCGGCTTGCGCTTGGCGATACGCCAGCCGGCGTAGCCCGCGTAAAGTGCGAAAGCCAATGCCAGGAACCAGAGAAGGCCGGACGGACCGACGAATTCCATCATCGCACCGCCGACCAGTGGGCCGGAGACGGTGCCGAGCCCGTAGAGCAGCATGATGCCGCTGGAAATGGTGACATATTCGTCGGGGGCGGCGCGGTCGTTGGCATGGGCGACATTGAGCGCATAAATCGGGTAGAGCACGGTGCCGATGAAGAAGCCGGCGACATAGAGCGTCATCAGCGTATGCGCGTCGAACAAGGTCATGATGATGCAGGCGACAACACCGATCCCGCCACAGATGATCATCACATAGCGCCGGTCCACGAGATCGGAGATGCGGCCGATCGGCATTTGCGACACCGCACCACCGGCGAGCACGCAGGCAAGCAGCGTCGCGCCCTCGGCCGTGTTCATGCCGACATTCTGGGTGTAGACGCCGCCAAGGCTGCTCCAGGTGCCGGAGAGGGCGCCCGACAGCAGTGAGCCGATGAAGGCGATGGGCGACAGCCGGTAAAGCTTCGGCAGGTCGAACTTGGCCTCATGGATCGGCGTCGGCGATTTGGCGGTCGAGAGTGCGGTCGGCAGCATGGCGAGCGCGAAGATGATGCCGCACAGGATGAAAAGCGAGGTATTGCTGGGGTCGCCGAGCGGCACCAGATATTGGCCGCCGATCGAGCCTACCAGGCAGGTGATCATGTAGACGGAGAAGATGGTCGCGCGGTTGTCATTGTTGACCCGCTCGTTCAGCCAGCTTTCGATAATGAGATAGGCGCCAGCGATGCCGAAGCCGCTGATGCAGCGGAAGGCAAGCCAGGCGCGCCAATCGACCATCAGGGCGCAAAGCAGGATACCGATGCTGAGCAGCGAGATCAGCGCGCCGAACACGCGCACATGCCCCACCCGCCGCACGAAGCGCGGCGTGATGATGCAGGATATGGTGAAGCCGAACGTATAGCCGGTGGCGATCACCGAAATGGTGAAGGTCGACCAGCCCTCCGCCACCGAGCGGATCGGAACGACGAAATTCATCAGGCCATAGCCGATCATCATCAACAGCGTTGACAACATCAGACTGGCGATCGAAACGAGGCTGGCCAGCATTGGAACGGGATTCCGGTCGATTGGGTTGAAGAGCACGCCGATTGCCACGGCCATCTTGCTCTAACCCGGCAAGGATGCGCGATCAATCGCGACTCTGTGTGACGCGGATGGTCGTTCCCGTCTTGCGATCGCGCGGCCATGGAAAAGGCAGTTGGGAAAGTATTTTTTGTTTAACCTCTTGCGTTAACAGCGCTTATAGCATGCTATGTTGTACCAATATGGTGCATGGTGGCGGCAAATTTATGTAAGAATTAGAAAAATTCCTTTCCTATTGATATTTAAGAAGGGCGCCATAAGGAGGCCCGCTTGAGTCTTTCCGCCGAGCAACTTGCTTGCCATCCCAAATTCGTATCTTCCCTGCGCTTTCTGGCGGAGGCGCTGCGGAACCGCTATGATAGCGGACCGCGGATTGCGCGCCTGTTGGCCTCGCAACAGCGTTGGCTGTTGACCCAGACGGCCTATGCGCTTCATTTGGAATACGATCCCGCCATAGCCGGCTCCGGCCTGACTGCCGTCGAGCTCCGCAATCTTATTACGCAACACCGTGTGGCGAGCCGCAATACCGTGCTGACCTACATCGAGGAGTTGCTGACCTATCGTTTCCTCGCTCCCGCTGCCGGCCCGGTCCTGCGCCCGCGTCGTTATGAGCCGGCAGAGATCAGTCATGCTGCGATGTTCAGTTGGTTTCTCGCCAATCTTGCCGCCCTCGATCTGCTCGACAATGGCAGCCGTGCCGTGGCGCTTGCTACTCATCCGGGGTTGTTCGATCTGGCACAGCCACGCATGGCGCGCCGCTGCCTGGAGGAGGCGGCCTGGCGCGAGCCGCCGGAGCGGGTCGGCATGTTCCTATGGACGGAGGCAGGCGGTCTTGTGGTTGATAACCTCATGTCCCGGGTGGATCCGGGCGCGGAGGCTGACGGTCGCATCGACCTTGGCCGTATCGACACGCGCGCCATCGCCGCGCAGTTCATGATGTCGCGCACCCATTTGCAGCGCCTTTTGCGCAAGGCCGCCGACCACGGCTGCATTGGCTGGTACGACGAGCCGAAGAAGACGTGGCTATGGATGTCGCGTGACTTTCTCGATGAATATTGCAGCTGGCAGGCCGTGAAGTTCGCGGCTGTGGACGAGGGGTTCGAATCGGCGCAAGCCGTTGTGGCGGACGCCACGCCGAAGGAATGATCCAAAGAAAAAACGCCGGGCTAGGCCCGGCGCGTACTTCATGAAAATTGATGATGAAAATCCGAAACGAAAAAGGGCGAGATCATCGATCCCGCCCTTTTCAAACTTATAGGGGAATGCCGGCCGCCGCTGCATATGCGGGGCTCATTTCGCGCTTTGCGACCTTATGCAGGCCGCGGGAGCGCTCGAACTCTTCCGCCGCGCGCACCGCTGAGCCGATATGCCCAACGGTATCGAGGAGGGTAAAGAGGGAACGAAATCCTGCAGACATGATATGATCCCTCTTCAGCACTGACGAAAATCGGCGAATATGGCGGTTGGGCGGGCAACACGCGCGGAAATCCCGGTGCCGCGAGCAGTCATCTGCTCATTAGCGGCAATGCCGACGCTGCGATGGCCGCTAGTGGCGCGCGCAGGCAAGATGGCGCGGCGCAGGGTATCAAACCCGCAATGGATAGGTCGAAAACGTGCAGTCACGGCCTTGGTTCCTTTCAAAATTCCTCCCAAGACACGCACCATATATTGCAGTGCAACATTGATTTCGCAATGCACGCAATTGGAGTGCTGCTATGCAAGATATGCATGACAGCTTTCATATTCCGTTAATGCTGCTAAAAAATTAGCCTCTGGCTTCGGCGTCGATGCGCGTTCTGAAGGCTAACAGGTCGTTCCAGGCCAATCGCTTGTTGATTGGGGCAGTGAGCAATTCCTGGGGATGGAGGCTGGCGATCGCCGGTATCGCCCGGCCGGATATCGTCACGTCCCGCCATTGTCCGCGCAGGCCATGGATCGTTTCGTTGCTTCCAAAGAAGTGGCGCGCCGTGAAATTGCCGAGCAGCAGCAGGGCTTGCGGCTCGGCAAGGGTGATCTGCCGCTCGATGAAGGGACGGCAGATCTCAATTTCCGGCGCCGACGGCGCGCGATTGCCCGGCGGCCGCCAGGGAATGACATTGGTGAGCAGGATATCGTTGCGCTTGAGGCCGATGGCGGCGAGCATCTTGTCGAGCAACAGTCCCGTCCGCCCGGCAAAGGGCGCACCCTCGCGGTCGTCATCGGCGCTCGGCATCGGGCCGATCACCATGATCCGGCCTTCGTGAGCGCCGCTGGCGAAGATGGTCGAGCGGGCGCTGTTTTTCAGATTGCAGCTGTTGAAAGCCTCGAGCGCCGTCTTGAGTTCGCTGAGAGACCGCGCGCTTTCGGCCGCGAAGCGGGCCTGCTCGACGGCTTGCTCGTCGGGAATGGCAGGCGCGCTGCGGGGCGCCGCTGCAGGGGCGGCCGCCTTTGGCGCAGCCTGACGGCGCTCCGGTTGCTGTGCCGGCCGTGCTGCGGGTTGCGGTGTCTCGACACGCGGCTGTGCCGCCCGCGCACCCTGCCGAGCGGCTTTCATCGCCTCGAACTCGGCGAAGCGGTCGACGGCCTCCTCTTCCAGCAGCCACTCCACGCCGGCATCCGCATGAAAATGCAGAAGGGCGGCGAGTTCGGCTGGCGAGAGGTCGTTGGCGGAGATCATGGGTGAACTGTAACCAACCAGGCAGGGCAGGGGAAGTGCTGAGTTCCCTTCCTTCTCACGCCGTCCACTGGCTGATGTCGTCGCGCTCGCCGATCAGGGCGAGACCGTGGGCGATCGAAAGCAATTCGCCGCCGGTCTCGATCCGCTCTTGACCGAAGCGCTCCGTGAAGATGCGGCGCACCGCCGGCACGAAGGAGGTGCCGCCGGTGAGGAACACCTTGTCGATGGTGTCGGGAGACGTGTTGGTCCTGGTCAGCACGTCATCCAGCGCGCCCTCGATGCGGGTGAGATCGTCGCCGATCCAGCGCTCGAAATCGGCGCGGCGCACCGTCTTGTGGCCAGCCTTGCCGAGCGGCGGGAAATTGAATTCTGCCTCCTCTTCGGCCGACAACGCCATCTTCGTCGCCGACACCGCTTGATAGAGCGGATAGCCCTCGTCATGCTCGACGAGATCGATGAAGGTTTCCAGCTTGTCCGGCTCCATGCTGCTGCGCACCAGCTTCTTCAGGTCGGCATATTCGCGCGAGGTCTTGAAGATCGAAAGCTGGTTCCAGCGGCCGAAATTGGCGTAGTAGGAGGTGGGCACTTCCAGCAGCTTGTCGAAGCTCTTGAAGTAGCTGCCCTTGCCGATCTCCGGCGAGACGATGTTGTCGATCATCCTGAAGTCGAAATGGTCGCCGGCGATGCCGACGCCGGAATGGCCGATGGGGGTCGCCGTCAGCCGGCCGGCATGGCTCTCGAAGCGGATCAGCGAATAGTCCGTCGTGCCGCCGCCGAAATCGGCGACCAGCACGGTCGCATCCGTCTTCAGATGCTGGGCGAAGTAAAAGGCGGCTGCCACCGGCTCGTAGACATAATGGATCTCGGGAAAGCCGAAGCGCGATAGCGCCTCGTTGTAGCGTGCGGTGGCAAGCTCCGGATCAGGATTGGCGCCGGCGAAATGCACTGGCCGGCCCGCAACAATGCGGCTGACCTCCGCCGGCCAGCCATCGCCGGCATAGGCGCGCAGGCGGCGCACGAAGATCTCCATCAGATCCTCGAACGTATGGCGCTTGGCATAGATCAGCGTGCCCTGGAAGAGCGCGCTGGCGGCAAAGGTCTTGATCGATTGCAGAAAGCGACAGTCGCCGGGATTGTCGATGAACTGCCGGATGGCGGCATGCCCGGCCTCGACCTTCAGGGCCGCAGCACCCAATCCCGGATCTTTCATGAAAGACAGTGCGGTACGCATGCTGTCCGCCGTGCCGGCCGCACTGGTGAAGGCGACCGATTGCGTCGCCGGACCGTCGGCCAGAGCCAGAACCGTATTCGTTGTGCCGAAGTCAAGACCAAGCGCCCGAGCCATGCCCGCACTCCCTTCTGTCGAAATTTTATGGAATGGGACCGATGCCCCTCATGGAACGCGAGACGCGCCCCTGTCTGAAAGAGGGCGCGTCATGGCATGGCTGGATAGCAAGCGCAAGACTGGAAGGAGGATTTATTTGGGTGGGATCCGATCCGGAAACGGCCTTGCGCTTTTCGCCGCGCCGTCCTTGAGTTCGAGACCGCGCC
Source organism: Rhizobium rhizogenes NBRC 13257 (assembly GCF_000696095.1). Taxonomy (GTDB): domain Bacteria; phylum Pseudomonadota; class Alphaproteobacteria; order Rhizobiales; family Rhizobiaceae; genus Rhizobium; species Rhizobium rhizogenes. The sequence goes on from NZ_BAYX01000002.1 coordinate 148,260, forward strand.
AAAGCGAAACGGGCGCCCTCTCGGCGCCCGTTATCTATCACTCGGCCGCGATGGCGGTCGGCGTTTCCTCTTCGTGCGGCGGTTTTTCCTTGCGCTTGCCGAGGCGGCCGACGAAGTCGTTCAGGCGGTTCATCTCGAGGAAGATGACCGGCGTGATGAACAGCGTCAGGATCTGCGAGACGACGAGACCACCGACGACGGCGATACCGAGCGGCTGGCGAAGCTCCGAGCTGGCGCCGCCGCCGACGGCGATCGGCAGCGCGCCGAGCAGGGCGCAGAAGGTCGTCATCATGATCGGACGGAAACGGCGCACGCAGGCTTCATGGATCGCTTCCGCGGGCGATATGCCGCTGGTCGATCGAAGCGTTTCCAGCGCCACGTCGATCATCATGATCGCGTTCTTCTTGACGATACCGATCAGCATCAAGAGGCCGATGAGTGCGATGATCGACAGGTCGAAGCCGAAAAGCTTCAGGGCGAGCAGCGCGCCGAGGGCGGCGGCCGGCAGACCGGAAAGGATGGTCAGCGGGTGGATGAAGCTTTCATAGAGAACGCCGAGCACCACATAGATCGTCAGCACGGCGGCAAGGATCAGGTAAGGCGTGCTGCCCTGCGACTGCTGGAAGATCTGGGCGGTGCCGCCGTAGGACGTGAAGACGTCCGCCGGCACATTGAGATCCTTCTTGATCTGTTCGATCTGAGCGGTGGCGTCGCCGAGTGCTTCGCCGGCCGGCAGGTTGAAGGACACGGTGGTCGAAACGAGCTGTCCGGTCTGGTTGATGGTGACCGGACCTGTCGTGCGTTCGACATGCGCGAAGTTCGACAGCGGAACGAGAGCGCCGCTTGCCGAGGCGATCTGGATCTCCTGAAGCTTCTGGTCATCCCAGGGCTTGCTGGTGTCGAACTCGACGATGACGTCGTAGCTATCGCCCGTGGATTGGATCTGAGCGGCTTCGTAGCTGCTGAAAGCCTCTTCCAGCGTGGTGCGCAACTGGTTGTTATTGATGCCGTAGGCCGCCGCCTTTTCGGTATCGACGACGATATTGGCTTGAAGCGCATTATTCTGCTCGTCCGACGTCACGTCGGTAAAGCGCGGATCGCGCCGCATGCTGTCTTCGATCTTGTTGGCCCAGAGGTTGGTCTGGTCGGCACTCAACGCCTGGACGACGAGCTGATACTGGCTGGCCGTCTGGCGGCCGCCGAAGCGCAGGCTCTGCTGTGGCGTGATGAAGGCCTTGATACCGGCGATCTTGCCGATGCTGGCGCGCAGTTCACGCAACGTCGTATCCAGGGGCTCACGCTGATCCTTCGGCTTCAACTCGACGAACATCGTGCCGTTGTTCAACGGCTGGCGCGCATTGCCGCCGACGATCGACATGACATGCGCAACGGCGGGGTTCTGCTTGATGGCCGCTGCCGCCTGATTCTGCAGATCGCGCATGGCCGTATAGGAAATGTCCTGACGGGCCTGGGTGGATATCTGCAGGCGGCCGATATCTTCCTGCGGGAAGAAGCTCGCCGGCAGCACCATGAACAGGTACACGGAGAGACCGATCGAGCCGGCAAAGCAGAGAAGAACGATGCCACGGTTGCGCAGACACCAGGCGACACCCCTGTCGTAGCCGCGCTGGACCCAGTCGAAGCCGATATTGAAGAGGCGGACCGGCAGCGGTGGCGGGCGGTGGTCGTTGGAAAGCCGGGAGCTGAGCATCGGCGTGACGGTCAGGGAAACGATCGCCGACGACACGATGGCGATGGCGACCACCATACCGAATTCGTTGAAGATACGACCGACCACGCCGCCCATCAGCAGGATCGGAATGAAGACGGCGATCAGCGAGATCGACATCGAGATGATGGTGTAGCTGACTTCCGCCGAGCCCTTGATCGCCGCCTGCAGCACCGGCATGCCTTCTTCGACGTGCCGCAATATGTTTTCAAGCATGACGATGGCGTCGTCGACCACAAGGCCCACCGCGAGCGTCAATCCTAGCAGTGAGATGTTATCGACGCTGTATCCGAGCACATACATCATGCCGAATGTCGCGATCAGCGATAGCGGCACGGCAAGACCCGGAATGATCGTTGCCATCAGCTTGCCGGTAAAGAGATAGATGACCAGGACGACAAGGCTGATCGTCAGCATCAGCGTGAATTTGACGTCGGCGATGGCATCGCGGATCGGCTGTGCCGAATCGTTCATGATGCTCGTCTTCACCGAAGCCGGGATTTCAGCGTGCAACTGCGGCAGCTTGGCATTGATCGCATCGACCACGTCGACGGTGTTGGCGTCCGGCTGACGCTGGACGGCGAGAATGATCGCCCGCTTGCCGTCATACCAGGAGCCCGTATTGGTATTTTCCACACTGTCCTGGACGTCGGCGACATCGCTCAGATGGATCGGCGCCCCATTGGGGTTGGCGATGACCAGCGTGCGGAACTGCTGGGCGTTGAGCAGCTGCGTGTTGGCGTTGACCGTCATGCTCTGCGATTTGTTCTGCAGAGTGCCGATTGGAACTTGGCTGTTGGCGTTGGCAAGCGCGGTGTTGACGGTATCGATACCGATGCCGCGGTCCTGCAGCTTGCTCGGATCGACTTCGACACGCACGGCATAGGTCTGCGCGCCATAGACGGTCACCTGGGCGACACCGGAAATGGTCGACAGCGACGGCGAGATGATGTCTTCGGCGATTTCATCGAGTTTGCTGCGCGGCATCGTATCGCTTTGTACGGCCAGAAGCAGGATCGGCGCATCGGCCGGGTTGGTCTTGCGATAGCTCGGCGGCACGGTCAGATTGTCGGGCAACTGGCGCGTCGCATTCGAGATTGCCGCCTGGACGTCTGCGGCGGCCGCATCGATATCGCGGCTGAGGTCGAACTGCAGAACGATGCTCGTATTGCCGAGCGAGTTCGTCGACGAGATTTCACTGATGCCGGGGATAGTTTCGAACTGTTTGATCAGCGGCGTCGAAACCGAGGTCGCCATCGTTTGCGGGGAGGCGCCGGTCAGCTGAGCGGTAACGTTGACGGTGGGAAAGTCGACCTGGGGCAGGGCCGCCACGGGCACGAGCTGATAGCCGGCCAAGCCGGCCATGACTACACCCAGGGCCAGAAGTGTCGTCGCAACCGGCCGTTGGATACAGAAATTGGGTATCATTGCTGTGCTCCAACCGTGATCGTTTCGGTTTTCTGACCCGACTCGCCGTCGGCCGAGGCGACATTCTGAGATTTGCCGTCGTTGAACTGTTCGACAACGCTCTGACCGTCGTTGAGCTGCACCTGGCCTTCGACCACCACATGGTCGCCTTCTGAAAGACCCGTGGCGACGGCGGTGAAGCCTCCGTTCTGGCGGGCGACGGTGACCGGAGTCATATGAACCTTATTGTCCTTGACGACGAAGGCGTAGAAGCCCTCGGCACCGGGGCTGACTGCGACCGTGGGCGCGACGATGACTGGTTGGCTGTCGTTGAAATGCACGACGATATTGACCGACTGGCCGGGCCAGATTGCGCCATTGGCATTGTCGAACTTCGCCTTGGCGAGGATGGTGCCGGACGCGGCGTCGACCTGGTTGTCATAAAAGCTCATCGCGCCCTGGCGCGACTTGCCTTGCTCCGACCGGGGAACGGTGCTGACCGGCACGGATCCGGTCTTCATCGCTTCTTCCAGTTCGCGAAGATGGCTCTCCTGCAGATGGAACTTGACGTAGATCGGATCGTACTGCGCGATCGATACGATCGCCGTGCCGGGGCTCACATAGGCGCCGACGCTGAGAGCGACGTCGCCAAGGCGGCCGTTGTAGGGCGCGCGGATCTGGGTGTTCTCGAGCAGGACCTGATCGGAGGCGAGCTGCGCCTTGTCGCCGTTGACCGTCGCCACCGCGGTATCGCGCGCCGCAACGGCCTGGTCCAATGTCTGCTGCGTGCCGGCGCCGTTCAACAGGCTCTTGGCGCGGGTGAGGGCGGATTCGGCTTGGGTCAGGGTTGCCTGATCCTTGGCCAGCGTCGCCTGGTCCTTGTCGACCGAGGCCTGGGCCGTGCGCGGATCGAGCTTGGCGATCAGATCGCCGGCTTTGACCATGGCACCGTCCTGGGCTTCGATCGAAACGATGATGCCAGATTCCTGTGCGGCGATCGTCGTCGTATCCTGCGCATCGGCCCAGCCGGTGGCGGTAACATCGTTGGCCAACGTCGTTTTCGTGACCGCCACGGTCTTGACGACCTGGGCGGCGGCCTGGCGTTTGCCATGGCCGCCGGCATCCGCCGTCTTGGCGCTGTCCTCGGTTTTGGCGGATGCCTTGTCGACGAAAGCGGACATAAAGGGAATACGGTCGCGGTAATTCCATATTGCAAAGGCGGCAATAACGAGAAAGCCGAGAGAGAGCCAGAATTTCTTCATATTTAAGAACCGGTCGAGGCGAGTTGCGGGAAATGCGATGACTTCGAAGTGGATTTGTTGCGGCGCAAACAAAGATGGGTTTCGCTGCAACTCCTCACATCGCCGTTACCGCTAACGTTCGGTTATTCTGTCCCTATAACGCGAATTCATGAACGCCATTCCGCCGCAATTTACCACAGTTCGCGGTGGTGAAAAATTAAAGCTTGGAAAGCTTTGCCGGCACGACGCTTCTCGCAGCGCAGCAAATGATCGAAATGACTATTTTTTGATTGCCGCCATGTAATAAAACTGAGGCGAAGCCGATTTTTGCTGGGTTTATCTTGAAGTGGCGAGTCCCGCCGCCATGACGAGACTCGCTGTTACTCACGCAATTGTGTTGCCTTTGGTGGTTTCAGTCCGCCTCTTCTAGCGCGTGAAAGTTGTTATTTAGAGCGACCGCGCCGCGCCGCCGTCGCAGCGGATCATCGAACCGGTCACATAGCTTGCGGGTTCGCTGCAGAGGAAGGCTGCGGTGGCGGCGAATTCCTCGACGCGGCCGTAGCGGCCGGCGGGGATGCGCTGTTGCCGCTCGGCACTGATGTCCTCCAGGCTTTTGCCGCTGCGTTTGGCCGCGGCATTATCGAGGTCGGCCAGCCGGTCGGTGGCGATGCTGCCCGGCAGCAGCATGTTGACGGTGATCCCATGCGCCGCCACTTCTGTCGCCAACGTCTTGCTCCATCCGGCAAGCGCGGGGCGCAGCGTGTTGGACAGAGCCAGATTGGAGAGCGGCTCGATGACGCCGGAGGAGGCAACGGTGAGGATACGCCCCCATCCTTGCGTCTTCATGCCTGGCAACAGCGTATTGGTGAGCGTGATGATCCGCGCCACCATGGACAGGAAATAAGTCTCCAGCCGCTCGGCGGTTATATCCTCCGTCGTCCCCGGCGTCGGCCCGCCGCTATTATTGACGAGAATGTCGAGGCCGCCGAGCTTGTCGGTAACCGCCTTGCTGACGACGTCTACGAAGTTCTCGTCGTTGAGATCAGCCCAGATCCAGTCGGCCCGGCCTTTGCCTTCGGCATTGATGGCCTTACAATTAGCTTCCAGCCGTTCGCCGCTGCGGCCGCAAAGCAGGACATTGACTCCTTCACGCGCCAACGCCACTGCGATGCCGTGACCCAATCCCTTGGACGAGGCGAGAACCAGCGCCCGCTTACCCTTGATGCCGAGATCCATCCTGTTCATCCTTCACAGTGTTTGAGTCTTTCAGGCGGAATTTATAGAGCGTCGCAAACTGCTTTTGAAAGTTGAATGCCAACAAACGACAGCGAAATACGGGTTAAAATATTGACGTTAACGTAAGCGTAATTTAACGTGATTGCCGTGTTGGGTGAATTGGAGGATTGCCTGTCGCTTCCCGGCTCGACAATCCTCTCCCGTTTTGACAAGAGATAATCGAAATGGGGAAGACGCCCAAAGGGGACAAGGCCGCGCATCCGGTTCAATCGGAGCCTGGCCAATCGGAGAGAGTGAATGACTGACGCCAGCGAGCTGCCTGAACGCGAGAGCATGGAATTCGACGTCGTGATTGTCGGGGCGGGACCTGCGGGCCTGTCGGCGGCGATCCGGCTGAAGCAGGTCAATCCGGACCTGACGGTCGTCGTGCTCGAGAAGGGCGCCGAGGTCGGCGCGCATATCCTGTCGGGCGCCGTCGTCGATCCTGTTGGTATCGATCGGCTGCTGCCTGGCTGGCGCGAGGAGGAGGGGCATCCCTTCAAGACCGAGGTGACGGCCGATCACTTCATGCTTCTGGGTCCCGCCGGTTCCATCCGCTTGCCGAATTTCGCCATGCCGCCGCTGATGAACAATCACGGCAATTATATCGTCTCACTCGGCAATGTCTGTCGCTGGCTCGCCGAAAAGGCGGAGGCGCTGGGCGTCGATATCTATCCCGGCTTTGCCGCGACTGAAGTGCTCTATAATGACGACGGCGCCGTCATCGGTGTCGCCACCGGCGATATGGGCATCGAGAAGAATGGCGAGCCCGGCCCGAACTATACCCGCGGTATGGAGCTGCTCGGCAAATATGTGCTGATCGGCGAAGGTGTGCGCGGCTCGCTCGCCAAGCAGCTGATTGCCAAGTTCGATCTGTCCAGAGACCGCGAGCCGCAGAAGTTCGGCATCGGCATCAAGGAGCTCTGGCAGGTCAAGTCCGAGAACCACAAGCAGGGTCTCGTGCAGCACTCCTTCGGCTGGCCGCTCGGCATGAAGACCGGCGGCGGGTCCTTCCTCTATCATTTGGAAGACAATCTGGTTGCCGTCGGCTTCGTCGTGCACCTCAACTACAAGAACCCCTATCTCTATCCCTTCGAGGAATTCCAGCGCTTCAAGACGCATCCGGCCATTCGCGGCACGTTTGAAGGCGGCAAGCGCATTTCCTATGGCGCCCGCGCCATCACCGAGGGCGGATATCAGTCGGTGCCGAAGCTGTCATTCCCCGGCGGGGCGCTGATCGGCTGTTCGGCCGGCTTCGTCAACGTGCCGCGCATCAAGGGCAGCCACAATGCGGTGCTCTCGGGCATGCTGGCTGCCGACAAGATTGCAGACGCAATCGCCGCCGGCCGCGCCAATGACGAAGTCATCGAGATCGAGAACGAATGGCGCGCAAGCGACATCGGCAAGGATCTGAAGCGCGTGCGCAACGTCAAGCCGCTGTGGTCGAAGTTCGGCACGGCGGTCGGCGTGGCACTCGGCGGCCTCGACATGTGGACGAACCAGCTCCTCGGCTTCTCTTTCTTCGGCACGCTGAAGCACGGCAAGACCGACGCCCAGTCGCTGGAGCCGGCGGCCAAGCACAAGAAGATCGACTATCCGAAGCCGGACGGCGTCCTCACCTTCGATCGTCTCTCCTCGGTGTTCCTGTCGAACACCAATCATGAGGAAGACCAGCCGGTTCATCTCAAGGTCAAGGATATGGCGCTGCAGAGGAATTCGGAACACGATATCTTTGCCGGCCCCTCGACCCGCTACTGTCCGGCCGGCGTCTATGAATGGGTGGAGAAGGACGGCGAGGAGACCTACGTCATCAACGCCCAGAACTGCGTCCACTGCAAGACCTGCGACATCAAGGATCCCAACCAGAACATCAACTGGGTCCCGCCGCAAGGCGGCGAGGGGCCGGTCTATCCGAATATGTGATCGGGATGGAGGAGACCGGGCGGGATATCTACACGATACGCTTGGCTCGCCCGGCCGAACTGCACCTGCTGGCCGCCATCGAGGTGGACGCGTTTTGGGCACTGCACGATGCCGGCGCGGTTGCCTGCGAACCGACGTCCCTGCCGATCGATGTGCTCCGGCAATCCCTGGAGGCGGATCTGTTGTTCGTCGCAGCCGATGCGCTGGACCAGCCGTTCGGCTTCCTCGCAGGGATCGCGATGGCAGATGCTGTCCATATTGCCGAAATCGATGTTATCCGGCATTGGCAGAAAAAGGGCGTCGGGCGTCGCTTGATGCAGGCTGCCGTCGAGACAGCGCGGGCGCGCGGCGCATCGGGTGTCACGCTGACGACGGACCGTCATGTCCCCTTCAACGCGCCATTCTATGCCTCGCTTGGCTTCCGCATATTGGATGATGGCGAGAGGTCTGCGGAGCTATCGCGGATCCTGGAAAGGGAGGTCGAGCATGGCGCCGACCCGGCTCGCCGGGTTGCGATGGCGCTGTGGTTCTGAGTTAAGATAGTGCGGCAATTCCAAGGTACTTAATGTCGAAGGCTGCCAATGGCAGCCTTCAATCTTTCCCTATACTACTGCTGATGTGCTCATTTCCGTGACAACAGCCCCGTCGACAGCGCGACACCCAATCCCGTAACCACCGCCGCCGAGATTTCGGCCATGCCGAGTGGCTCGCCCAGCAGCAGCCCGCCGCCGAAGGTGGCAAGTACCGGGGTGATGGCAGTGAAGGCGGCGGCTTGCGTACCGCCCAGAGCCTGGACGGCAAGGCCGTAGGCGAGGGTGGCGGCGAGGCCGGAAAGTAGGCCCTGGCTCACGATCTGCAAACCGATTTCGGGTAGCGGGATGGAGGCGAGCGAACTGCCGAAGATGAAAGCCAGTCCGACGTGGATGAGGAACGACCAGACGGCGATGATGGCGCTCGACTGGACGGCGTTCAGGCCGGAGCGGCGGAAGGCGTGGGTGTAACCGGCCCAGAGCAGCGCGCCGAGCGGCAGCAGGGTGAAGCTGATCCAGGATACCTCGGCGCCGGAAAGGCTGCGCACCAGAAGAATGACGACCCCGGCGACGATGCCGCCAAGGCCGAGCCAGCGGGTGATATCCGGACGCTCACGAAACAGCAGCACACCGATCAGCGCGGCCGCCAGCGGCATCGAGCCGCCGAGCAGGATGCCGGCCGAGGCGGCGGGTGTGAAGTGGATGGCGAAGGTGGTCAATTGGAAGAACAGCGCGCCAGAGCCGCAGACCATTAGCGCCAGGAGTTTCAGCGGCACGCCTTTCGGCAGCAGGCCGGTGCGCAGCCAGACAGGGGAGAGCACCAGCGCTGGAATGCCGTAGCGGATCAGGCCGAGGTCGATCGTGCTCATCTGTGTTTCAGCGGTGTGGCGGGTGGCCAGGATCCAGTTGGCCCAGATCAGCACGGTGATGATGGCGCCGGCATAGCCGATCGCGGCGGGCATCGTCTTGCGGGAGGAGAAGGTCAAAGCGGTCATCGACATATCCTTTCTAACCGTCCGGATCATCATCCGGTTGAAAAAAAGATAGCGCCGGAGGCCGAGGCATGTCCTTGCTAGTTATAGCTCATGGAACATGCTATGAACCATAATATGCCAATTTAAGCAGTTGGATTTCGCAAAAATGCCAAAACTGGATAAATTCGATATTGCCATTCTCAACTGTCTTCAGGAGGATGCGCGCGCCACCAATGTCGAGATCGCCGAGAAAGTGAACCTCTCTCCGTCGCCCTGTCTGAGGCGCATCCGCAATCTGGAAAAATCCGGTTTGCTGCGCGGCTACCGCGCCGATATCGACCGCAAGGCGGCAGGTCTCGGCCTGACGGTTTTCGTCGAGCTCAAGGTCGGGCATCATTCGAAGGAAAATTCCGAGGCGCAGCAGGCGGCATTGCTTGCGATTCCCGAGATCGTTTCCTGCCATTTGATTTCAGGAACGGCCGACTTTCTGGCCGAGGTCGTGGTGGAGGATTTGGCGGCCTATGAAAAGGTGATGTCGGAAAAGCTTCTCGTGCTGCCCGGTGTCTCCGACCTGCGCTCGAATTTCGCCATCCGTACTCTCAAGACCAATGGCGCCCTGAAGCTGCCTCAGCCGCTCTGAAACGAAAAAGGGGCCGTCGCCGGCCCCTTCGATATCAGGATTTCGATTGCCCTCAGAGCATCGTGCCACTGAGGATCAGCAGCGCGACCGAGAAGTAGATCACCAAGCCGGTCACATCGACCAGCGTTGCAACGGCCGGAGCCGATGCGCTGGCCGGATCGAGCCGCAGTCTCTGCAGCAGGAACGGAAGCATCGAGCCGGCAAGCGAGCCGAAGGTGACGATACCGATCAGTGCGGCGAAGACGGTCAGGCCGACCAACTGCCAGTGCGGGCCGTAGTCGAACAGGCCGATGGTCTGCCAAAGCACGACGCGGGCGAAGCCAACAAGACCGAGGATGGAGCCGAGCACCATGCCGGTCGGCAGCTCGCGCAGGGCGACACGCCACCAGTCCGAAAGCTTGAGTTCGCCGAGCGCCAGTGCCCGGATGATCAGCGAGGTCGCCTGCGAGCCGGAATTGCCGCCAGAGCTCATGATCAGCGGGATGAACAGCGTCAGCACGACGGCCTTTTCCAATTCGCCTTCGAAATGCTGCATGGCGCTTGCCGTCAGCATTTCGCCGAGGAAGAGGGCGGCGAGCCAGCCGGCGCGCTTACGGATCATGCCGGCAAAGCCGATCTTCATATAGGGCTGGCCGAGGGCTTCCATACCGCCGAACCTCTGAGCTGCCTCCGTCGTGTCGGCAATCATCGTGTCGATGACGTCATCGACCGTGACGATGCCGAGCATGCGACAGTTTTCGTCGACAACCGGCAGCGCGAGCAGGTCATGGCGGCGGATCAGGCGAGCGACATCCTCCTGCTTCATCAGCGCGGGCGCAGTGACGGGCGTGCCCTTCTGCGCGACCGTCAGGATGCAGGCGTCGGGCTCGCCGGTGATGAGGCGGCGCAGCGTCACGACATGCAGCAGCGCTTGCGTTTCGTCGTCCAGCACATAGATCGCATAGACGGTTTCGCGGGAGCGTTCGACCTGGCGAACATGGTCGAGCGTCTGGGCGACGGTCCAGCTGGCGGATACGCTGACGAACTCTGTCGTCATGATGCCGCCTGCCGTGCGCGGCGGGTAGCCCATCAGGCCCTGGATCGCAACGCGAACCGGCTCATCGAGGGTGGCAAACAGCCGGGTGCGCGCGTCACCGTCCAGTTCCAGCAGGACGTCGGCCACGCGGTCGTTGGACATGCCATGCAGCAGCCGTGCGGCGTCGGCATTGCTCATGACCTCGAGAATGGCAGAGGCGTTGCGCAGTTCCGGCCGGTCGAGGATACGCACGGCGCGTTCCTCCGGCATTTTGGCGAGGATGCGTGCGGCTTCCTTCGCGTCGATCGCATTCAGCGATTCGACACGTTCCGCGATGGTGACGGCGCGGTTGTTATTGATGAATGCACGAGCGGCATTGCCGGCCCGCACAGGAAAGCTGTTGATGTTCATTATAGCTCGCCTTTCCAGTCGATCTGCCGTCGCGGCGGATCGTGGCGAGCCGACAGGAGTCGGTTACTGCACGAAGGCCACTGACGGCAAAGGCAATCGACTACTACTGTCGCTAGGCATCGTAAGATGGCTCCGGTTAATCGGTATGGAAAACGCCGTTCCCCACATGGGGCAGAAGTCGCTCCGAAGTGGCGAAAAGTCAAGTGGCAGAGACGGTTAATGCCATAATGTCGCAGAAAAAATTCGATTGCACGGCCAACGACTTTTGCATTGCAGCAATCACTATTTCAGAAGGATCAAAAATGGCTTGGCCGGGCGTTCTGCACCCGGCCGTTTGAGCGAAGGAATGAGCCTCAGAAACCGGCCAGGACGACCTTGCCCTTCATCTTGCCGGTCTCGACCAGCGCATGTGCCTTCTTCAAATTGGCAGCGTTGATCGTGCCCAGCGTTTCGGTCAGCGTCGTGCGGATCTTGCCGGTGTCGACCAGATCGGCGACCTTGGTCAGCAGCCTGTGCTGCTCGATCATGTCGGCCGTATTGAAGAGCGGGCGGGTGAACATCATCTCCCAATGGATCGAGATCGCCTTGCGCTTGAAGGGGACGATATCGAGCACCTTCGGATCGTCGATCAGCCCCAAGCGGCCCTGCGGCGCGATGATCTCCAGGATCGCGGCAATATGATCGCTGGTGTTGGTGGTCGAGAAGACGAAGGCGGGGGCGCCGATGCCAAGAGCTTCGATCTGCGGGGCCAACGGCTTGGAGTGATCGATCACATGGTGGGCACCGAGTTCCTTCACCCAGGTCTGGGTTTCTGGCCGCGAGGCGGTGGCAATCACGGTGAGGCCGGTGAGCGCCCGGGCGATCTGAATGGCGATCGAGCCGACGCCGCCCGCACCGCCGATGATGAGAATGGTATTGGCAGCACCCGGAACCGGGTCCTGAACCTTGAGGCGGTCGAATAAGGTCTCGTAAGCGGTGATCGAGGTCAGTGGCAAGGCAGCAGCAGCTGCGAAATCAAGGCTCTTCGGCTTGGCGCCGACAATGCGTTCGTCGACCAGATGAAACTCGACGTTCGAGCCGCCACGATTGATGGCGCCGGCGTAGAAGACTTCGTCGCCGGGCTTGAACATGGTGACGTCGGGACCGACTGCCTTGACGATGCCTGCGGCGTCCCAGCCGAGTACCTTGTATTCGCCCTCGGCAGGGGCGGCGCTGGCGCGAACTTTGACATCGACGGGATTGACGGACACAGCCTTGATTTCGACCAGGAGATCGCGGCCCTTGGCTTCGGGTGTCGGGAGGTCGATGTCGAGAAGCGACGTCTCGGCGGAAATGGGCTGCGGGATCTTGTAGGCGATGGCACGCATGGCAAACTCCTGTCTTTGTTGCACAGGATCCAGATGCGTCTTATGATCGGAAGATGCAAGAATGCACAAATTATATACGTAGTACCCAAAAGGATACTGTCGATGTCGCTGCCCCGCGCCAAACTCGTTCAGAATTTCCCCGGTTGCCCGGTCGAGGCGACGCTGAGCCTGCTCGATGGCAAGTGGAAAGGCGTGATTCTGTTCCATCTGATGGAGGGGACGCTGCGCTTCAATGAAATCCGCCGCAAGCTGCCGTCGGTGACGCAGCGCATGCTGACGAAGCAGCTACGGGAACTGGAAGTGTCCGGCCTGGTCTCGCGCACCGTTTTCCCGGTCGTGCCGCCACGCGTCGACTATGCGCTGACGCCGCTTGGCACCAGCCTTGAGCCGATCATCAAGGCGATGGCCGTCTGGGGTGAGGAAAATGTCCTCTGCCACACCGGCATGCAGCAGGTGCGGCTTTCGCCGGCCTCATGCGTTCCGGCTGTTGCGCTCCAGGGCAACTGATATCCCGAAGACAACAAGGCCGAGGACAGAGAGCACTGCGCCGACATAACCGGTCGCGGCGGCAGTGAAGCCCCAGGCGATCACCATGCCGCCGAGCCAGGCGCCGAGCGCATTGGCAATATTGAAGGCGGAATGATTGGAGGCGGCTGCAAGCGTCTGTGCATCGGCGGCGACATCCATCAGCCGAGTCTGCACGGCGGGGCAGGCAGCAAAGCCGCAGCCGATCAGGAAGACACAGAGACAGAGCATGACCGGATTGGCGGCGGTCAGCGAAAACAGCGTCATGACGATGACGTTGAAGACCATCATCCCGCCGATCGTGCCCTTGATCGACAGATCGCCGAGACGCGAGCCGACGACGTTGCCGACATTCATGCCGATGCCGAAGAGCGCCAGCACGACCGGCACCATGGCGGTTCCCATGCCGGCAACCTGCGTTGTTGTCGTTGCGACATAGCTGAAGACCGAGAACATGCCGCCGAAGCCAACGGCTGCGATGCCGAGCGTCAGCCAGACCTGGATGCGCTTGAGTGCGCCGAGTTCACGAGTAATGCTGGCGCCTTCCTCAACCCGGTCCTTGGGCAGGAATAGGGCGATCAGCAGCATGGTCGCAAGGCCGATGCCGCCGACCAGCATGAAGGCCGCGCGCCAATTCAGGATCTGGCCGAGGAAGGTGGCGATCGGCGTGCCGATCAGGGTGGCGATGGTGAGGCCGAGCATGACTTGGCCGACGGCGCGGACGCGGCGATGAACCGGCACCATCGAGGCGGCCACAAGCGCAGCGACACCGAAATAGGCGCCATGCGGCAGGCCGGTAATGAAGCGCAGGGCCGCAAAACTTTCGAAGGTCGGAGCAAACGCGCTGGAAATGTTGCCGGCGGCAAAAATCGCCATCATCAGCAAAAGCAGCGTGCGCCGCGCCATCTTGGCGGCGAGAATGGCGATGATCGGCGCACCAACGACGACACCGAGCGCATAGGCGCTGATGACATGGCCCGCCTGTGGGGTCGTTACCCCGAATGCGTCGGCGACATTCGGCAACAGGCCCATGATAACGAATTCACCGGTACCGATGCCGAAGCTGCCGACCGCGAGAGCCAGAGTGACGAGCGCGATCGCGGCGCGCGACGGTGCCTCGAGGACGGATTGGGAATCGATGACGTCGGCAGTGATATCGCTCACGAAAACTCCAAGGCGGCAATTATGTGCAAGTGCCGCGAGGCAGGCAGCGAAACCCGGCATGCAGGGATCGAGCACAACATAGAAACTGAAAAGACTGGGAAGGCACGAACATGCCTTAATCGATTATATTAGTCAGGGCTGCACCTCTGTCGCGTGCATTTTTTGCAGTGCAGCATATCGCCTCGTGCATACGTGTTCGCGCAGCCTTGCCCATCTGCCGCCGGCCGTGTTGGTCACAAGCGGCACTGATTGCTTGAAATCGCTCTGGTTGGAACCATCTGTGAAGAAGCAGGCGTGGGGATCAGCTCCTTCCTGGGATCCAATTGCTGAGAAAACCGAGAGCATTTATGAAACTGATCGGCTTTTTCAACCGCGATGGCGGCACGTTCAAGACCACTGATATGGCCGCCTATGAGAAGAAGGCGGAACAGGTTTTCCGGGACGCAGGCCACGAGTTCGAGGGCCTGGTGGTCTCGGGCCGCGAGGTGGTGGCGGCAATGGAGCGCGCGGTGCGGCGCGACGATATCGATGGCATTGTCGCCGGCGGCGGTGACGGCACGATTTCGGCTGCCGCCGCGGTCGCCTGGAAGAACGGCGTCGCGCTCGGCGTCATTCCGGCTGGAACCATGAACCTCTTCGCGCGGTCGCTGAAGCTGCCGCTCGATATCTGGCAGGTGCTGGACGTGCTGGCGACCGGCGAGGTCGAGCAGGTCGATATCGGCAGTGCCAACGGCCGGCCCTTCATCCATCAGTTTTCCGCCGGCCTGCATGCGCGCATGGTGCGCTATCGCAATGGCTATACCTATCGCTCGCGCATCGGCAAGATGTCGGCCAGCACCCGCGCCGCCTTCGGTGTCGTGTTCAATCCACCGGAGTTTGCCGTCGATTTCGAGGCGGAGGGTATTCGCGAGCACCGGCATGTCTCGGCGATTTCGGTCTCCAACAATCCCTTTGGCGCCAACGCGCTGCTTTATGCCGACGATCTTCGCAGTGGTGAGCTCGGCTTCTACACGGCAAGGCCCCTGCGGCCGCTGGGCGTGGCACGGCTTGCCGTCGATATGCTGCGCGGCCGGTTCCGCGAGAACGCCGATGTCATGGTCATGCATACGCGTGAAGTGCGCCTGCATTTCCCGAAGCTGCGCAGCCTCGCCAATTGCGTCATGGACGGCGAACTGCTGCCGCTGGAGCGCGATGTCACGCTCAAGCTGCATGCCGGTGAGCTGAAGGTGATGATTAGGCAGGGCACGGCCGCGCGCGCGGCTGAAGAACAGGCGATCCGTAGTGCGGCCGTCTGAAGTTCTTCAGAGACGCGGCAGATAGGTCCGATAATCGAAATCGGACACGGTGCGCAGGTGGCTGATCGCTTCCTTGTGCTTGGTGTCGCCATAGAGCTTCTGATAGCGCTCTCCGAAAATATCGGCGATGAAAGGGGAAGCGCGAAAGCGCTCGACGGCGGTCAGGAAATCATGCGTCAGCCGTGGCGCGTCGGCCGGCACATGGCTCGGCGTCGTCTCCTCGCCGGGATCGAGATCCTTCTCCAGTCCAAGCAGCATGCCGCCCAGGATCGCCGCCAGCATCAGATATGGATTGGCATCGGCGCCGGCGACGCGGTGTTCGATGCGCGCAGCCGGCCCATCCTTCTCGGGGATGCGTATGGCGGTGCCGCGATGGCCGTAGCCCCAAGTGAGGTCCACTGGCGCAAAGGAGCCTGGCTGGAAACGCCGATAGGAATTGGCGTAGGGCGCAAAGACCAGCTGCGCATCCAGCAGCGTCTGCAGCAGGCCGGCAGAGATCGATTTCAGTTTCACCGGCTCGCCGCCTGCCGCGTCGAGAATATTGCGGCCTTTACTGTCGATGATGCTGGCATGCACATGCAGGCCGGAACCGGCATGGTCGGTATAGGGCTTCGCCATGCAGGTCGATTTCAGGCCGTGTTTGCGCGCCGCTTGTTCGGCCACCCTTTTCAAGAGGATGCAGTCGTCGGCGGCGGCGAGCGCATCCGGGCGATGCAGCAGATTGACCTCGAATTGGCCGGGACCGAACTCCGCCGTCGTCGCATCTGCCGGCAGGCCTTGCGCCTTGGCATAGGTGCGCAAAGTCTCGAGATAGTCGCCGAGCAGATCGACGGCATCCATGTCGTAGAGCTGGTAGCCGTTCGGCTCGCCGCGATACATCAGCGCTGGGGGTGGCGAGGGGATGTCGCGCTCGCGCCAGTCGCCGGCAAGCAGATAGAATTCCAGCTCGGTCGCAACCACGGGCGTCAGGCCGAGCGTCTTGTAACGTTCGAGGACGGAGCCGAGGATCGCGCGTGGGTCCTGGAAGCTCGGGCTGCCGTCAAGCTCATGCATGGTGGCGACTACCTGCTTCGATCCCGGCGGCGCCCAGGGCATGTCGGCCAGCGTGCGTGGATCGGCGATGCAGATACCATCAGGGTCGCCGATCGTCATCGACAGGCCGGTGATCTCGTCATTGTCATAGCCCCAGATGTCCAGCGATTGCGTCGAGGTCGGCAAGCGGACTGCGCCGCTCCAAACCTTCTTTTCGGCTTCGATGGGGATCTGCTTGCCACGAAGGCGGCCGTTCATGTCGGCGATCAGCACTTCGATGCGTGCCGTACCCTTGGTCGCGTTGTCAGCCGCCATGCCCTTGTCATTCCCCGATGCTCACGTCATGGTCGTAAACGATCGAAGCCAGCCTTTCAATCCGATAGGGATTCTGCAAACGATGTCCGACACTTCCAGCCGCTCCAATCTCGCCGCCATTGATGCCGCTCATCATCTCCATCCCTTCGCGGACATGAAGAAGTTGAACGCCGACGGCGCCCGGATCATCCAGCGCGGCCAGGGCGTCTACATCTTCGACAGCAACGGCAATAAATATCTCGATGGCTTTGCCGGGCTCTGGTGCGTCAATATCGGCTACGGGCGAACGGAAATTGCCGATGCCGCCATCCGGCAGATGAACGAGCTGCCCTATTACAACACCTTCTTCGGCACGACGACGACGCCTGCGACCTTGCTGTCGCAGAAAGTCTGCGCCCATGCCGGCCCGCATTTCAACCATGTCTTCTTCACCAATTCCGGCTCGGAGGCCAACGACACCTGGTTCCGCATGGCGCGCGTCTATTGGAGAGCTATCGGCCAGCCGGCGAAGAAGACCGTCATTGCCCGCAGGAACGGTTATCACGGCTCGACCGTCGCCGGCGCCAGCATGGGCGGCATGAAATACATGCACGAACAGGGCGACCTGCCGATCCCCGGCGTCGTCCATATCGGGCAGCCCTATTGGTATGCCGAGGGCGGTGATCTCTCGCCGGAGGAATTCGGCCTGAAGGTCGCTCGCGAATTGGAAGAAAAGATCGACGAGTTGGGCGAGGACAATGTCGCCGCCTTCATCGCCGAGCCGGTGCAGGGAGCGGGCGGCGTCATCATTCCGCCCGCGACTTATTGGCCGGAGATCGCCCGCATCTGCAAGGCAAGGAACATTCTCCTCGTCTGCGACGAGGTGATCTGCGGCTTTGGAAGGCTCGGCTCCTGGTTCGGCTATCAGCATTTCGGCGTAGAGCCCGATCTGGCGCCGATCGCCAAAGGTCTGTCATCGGGCTATCTGCCGATCGGTGGCGTGCTGGTTAGCGACCGCATCGCCGATGTGCTGATCAACGAGGTCGGCGAGTTCAACCACGGTTTCACCTATTCCGGTCACCCGGTCTGCGCAGCCGCCGCATTGGAAAATCTCCGGATCATCGAGGATGAACGGCTGATCGAGCGCGTTCGCGACGACATCGGCCCTTATTTCGCCAAGGTGTGGGGCAGCCTCGCGGACCATGAGATGGTCGGCGAAGCGGTGAGCATCGGGTTGATGGGCGCGTTACAGCTCGCCGCCGACAAATCCACCCGCCGCCGCTTCGAAAAGCCGGATGCCATCGGCTCGGCCGTCCGCAACCACGCCTTGACCAATGGTCTCGTCCTGCGTGCCACCGCAGACCGCATGCTGGCTTCGCCGCCGCTGATCATCAGCCACGATCAGGTAGACGAGATGGTCCGCATCACCTGGCTGGCGCTGGATGCCGTCTGGTCTGAGGCGAAAGGCTAGTCAGCTCTTGTTCGCCGGGGACGGCGCGTCCCACTTGCCGGCCTTGTGCAGGGCAAGCGTCAGTGCCGCGACATGAATGACCTGGATCATCTTGCCCTCGAGCGCCAGCCCGATAGCCTGCCGGATCGGCATGCGAATGAGGCGGATCCGCTCGGTCGGATCGTCCGAGGGCTTCTCGGTGAGCTCGACATTGCGGGCAAGTACGATATGGCAAAGGTTGGTGTGGGTGGCCGGGTTGGCGGCAAGGCTGCCCACATATTCCCATTCAGGAGCAGAGAGCCCGGTCTCTTCCCTCAGCTCTCGTGCCGCAGCCTCGACCGGGCTTGCATCACTCGCGTCGACCGCACCGCCCGGCAGCTCCAACGCAACGACACCCAGACCGTGGCGATATTGCTGGACCAGATAGATGTTGTCCTCGGCATCAAGTGCTACCACTTCCACCCAGTCTGGATATTCCAGCACGTAATAGGGCGCAATCTCCACACCCTCCGCAGTGACGCAGGTGTCGGCCCGGACTTTCAGCCAACGGTCATGCAGCAGATGGGTGGAGCTTTTGACCTGCCATGGCGGAAGATCGGTGGAGTCAGGCAGCGTGTTCTCAGGCGTATCGGTCGGGTTCATCAGCGGTTCCGGCGTTGAAATCGAGCAGCAGTCCCCGCGGATCGGATGGTCGGCGGTTATTTCGGGTAGACCCAGGCATAGGCGAAGGACATCATATCACCGGGTTTGCCGCTCATATACTGAACATCCGCGAGCTTGACCTCCGGTGCGGCATATTGCGGACCGAGCGTGTCATGCAGCCAGGTCGTCAACGGCGCCGGCATTCCCGTGCCGTCACTTCTCGGCTGCCAGACGACGAGGATCGGCCGGTCTGCGGTCCACACGTAGTCTGCCGTCAGATTTCCGAAGAAGAGCGACATGGTCGGCACATCGGGTAGCTGCAAATGCAGATTGCCGGCCGGCAACCAGTTGTCCGTCAGCATCAGCCCCGGCTTCTTGCCTTCCGCCTGGACGACCTGGCGTACGAAGGTGGGGTAGGGGCTGTTGTAATGTTCATAGGAGCCGAAAAGCAGCGGAAATCTGGCGCAAATCAAAAGCAGCACCGGGACGAACAACATCATGGCCAAAGGGACAAAGAAGAAGCGTTTGCCGAAATCCGCCGCCCTGACGCCAGCCACTTCCATCTTCAGGCAGGCATAGATCGGCAGCAGGAACAGAAAGGGCATCAGCCAACGGTCCCGCAGTGCCGTCATGCCGATGGCAACGATAAGGATCAGCACCAGTACGGCGATTACGGCGAACAGGACTTCAAAAAAACGCGTCCATTCGTTCGACTGCCGCAAGCTCCCTAAGAAGCTTTTCCCGAAGACGAGCCAATAGACGAGGAGCGTCGGCGCCACGATGACGACGACCAGCTTCACGAATTCCAGCGGTCCCTTCAGCAGCTTGGTAAAGGCGCTTTTGGGTGCATTCTGCCCCATAATCCCCAAGGTGCGTCCGGAGGCGATGTCGAGATTGTGGACCAGCCAGAGCCCGTGCGGCAGGAAGATCAGAGCCGAGATCAGCAGGGTCAGCAGGAAACGTTTGTCGAGGATGCGCGCACGGCCCTGCGGATGCATCAGGACCGCGACGGTGGCGGCAGCGGCAAGCAAAGCGAAATTATATTTCGACAGCATGCCGATGCCGAGCGCTACGCCGGTGAGCACGTAGGAGCCTGTACTCGGGGCCTTCAGCGTGCGGATCGCGCCATAGAGGAAGAGATTGATGGCCAGGAGCTGCGTCACCGTATGCGTCAGGTCGCGCTGCGCCTCCCAGAAGAGCTGCGGCATCGTCAGCAGCGACAGGGTGGCGATCGCCGCGAACACCCTGTCCGACAGCACTTCCTTGGCCAGCTTGTAATAGCTGAAATAGACCAGGAACAGGACGACATTCTTGACGATGGAGATTGTCGTCAACGACAGGCCGAAGATGGAGACGACCAGCGCCTGCACCCAATTATAAAGCGGCGGCTGCGAATCGTAGCCGAGCGTCAGCCATTGCGAGAACAATGCCTGCTGCGACTCGTCGTAGCGCATGCCATGCGGCATGGCGAGCCGCACGACGAACTCGAGAAGGAAGTAACCGGCAAGCAAGAGGAGGATAACATCTGGCCGGCGGACCAGAAGTCTATGCATCCAAATCGTTCCGATCGAATATCTTGCGGACGATATAATTCGGCGACAGATCGTCGCGATAATAGATGCGCGCGATCATTTCCGAGAGAATCCCCGTCGTGATCATCTGCACGGACGACAGCAGCAGCACGATGCCGACCAACAGCAGCGGCCTGTTGCCGATATCGTCGCCGAAGATGAACTTGTCGATGAAGAGCCAGAACAGCACGATTGCGGCGAGCGCTCCGAGGCCAAGGCCGAGAGAGCCGAAGAAGTGGCCCGGCCGTGCCTTGTAGCGCATGAAGAACATCACTGACAGCAGGTCGAGAATGACCCGGAAGGTTCGCGAGATCCCGTATTTCGACGTGCCGTGCTGGCGCGCGTGATGTGTGACCGGGACTTCGCCGATGCGGGAGCTCGGTACGACGCCGGCGACCCAGGCGGGGATGAAGCGATGCATTTCGCCCATCAGCTTAACCTGCTTGATGATCGTGGAGCGGTAGATTTTCAGGCTGCAGCCATAGTCGTGCAGCTTGACGCCGGTGATGCGGCCGATGAGGTAATTGGCGCACCAGGAGGGGATCTTGCGCAGGAGAAGCCCGTCCTGACGGTTCTTGCGCCAGCCGACGAGCAGGTCGAGCTGCCGGCGCTCCAGTTCGTCGACCATCGAGGGGATATCCTTCGGGTCGTTCTGCAGGTCGCCGTCCATGGTGGCGATCAGCCGGCCGGTGGCGGCGTCGATGCCGGCCTGCATGGCGGCGGTCTGGCCGAAATTGCGCTGAAGCTCGACGATGCGCAGCGTCAGCCCCTCACGCCCGAGCGAGCGGCGGGCATTGGCGAGCGTGGCGTCGGTGCTGCCGTCGTCGATCAGGATCAGTTCCCAGGGCTTGGTGAAATCCACCATCGCGGAACAGATGCGCTCGATCAGCGGTCCGACGCTTTCTTCCTCATTAAAGACGGGCACGACCAGCGAAAGCTCAAGGGCGCTCGCGGTATCGGCCAGGGAGAGGATCGACTCTGCCGTTGTCTGCAACTCTTCTTTCTCCTAAAAGACCGGCAGAACCTGCCGGACGGAGCGAGCGACATGTCCGGCGTCTGCCTCCGCTCGCGTTGGGTGCTCTACTACATGAAGACTCCGATGGTTGCCAGCCGACAGAGCTGGTTTATTCGCAACCGCATGACGCTACTGACGCTTGCCGTCGTGCTCGCCTATGCCGCCTTCATCGAATGGTTCTGGGGCTGGAGTTCGATCCTGGCGCAATGGGGCAAGGTCGGCGCCTTGCCCATCCTGCTGGCACTGGCGCTTTTGACCGGCACCTATTTTCTGCGCACCTGGCGCATCTACGATTATTTTCCGAAGGAGACCGGCGGCCATTTCGCCGCACTCTTCCGCGTGACGCAGGTCCATAATCTCCTCAACATAATGATGCCCTTCCGCGCGGGCGAGACCAGTTTCCCTGTGCTGATGCGCTCGGAATTCGGCATTCCTCTCGCCCGTAGTACTTCAGCGCTGTTTGTCATGCGGCTGTTCGACCTGCATGCGCTGCTGGCCGCAGCCGGTATCGGCCTTGCTCTTGCCTCGCCCTATCCCGCACTTGCCTGGATAGTCTGGATTGCCTTCCTGCTCCTGCCGGTTATCGGCTTTGCTCTGCGCCGGCCGCTGATCCGTTTTGCCGCGAAGGTATTGCCAAAGAAGGCGCAGGGATTGGTGCATGAGCTGGAGCGCGGCTTGCCCGCCGACGCCGGCGCCTTTGCCCGCGCCTGGCTGACGACGGTGGTCAACTGGTTGGTGAAGGTCGCGGTGCTCGCCTGGGCGCTTGGCCTGATGAATGTCACGCCGCTCTCGGCCAGCTTCGGCGGCGCGCTCGGCGGCGAGCTTTCGTCCGTGCTGCCGGTGCATGCGCCCGGCGGCGTCGGCACCTATCCGGCCGGTATTACCGCCGGTGCGATGGCGTTCGGCGCCTCGGGCGCAAAGGCGGCGATCGATAATCTCGCGCAGGCCAGCATCAACGCCCATCTCCTGATCGTCGTTTCTGCTCTGACGGGGACAGCACTCGGCCTGCTCGCCTCCCGGAAGCGTGCCTGATCGAGCCTACCGCCTGGTCTTGCCGGCAAGTTCGGCCAATCGTTTGCGCAGGAATGTTTGCTCGGGCGCCTGGTGGCAAAGCGAAAGTGCGGTTTCGTAAGCTTGTCGCGCATCGTCGTCGCGGTTGAGCTGGCGCAGGAAATCGGCTCTTGCCGCGTGGGCGAGGTGATATCTCGCCAATCGATCCTCGCCAAGCAGACCATCGACGATCCGCAGCCCAGCGGCCGGTCCATCGCAGATCGAAACGGCGACAGCCCGGTTGAGCTCGACCACCGGCGACGGATGAGCCACCAGCAACAGATCGTAAAGCGCCACGATCCCTCGCCAGTCGGTCTGGTCCGGCGTTGCCGCGCGCGCGTGCTCGGCGGCAATTGCCGCCTGCAGCGCATAGCTGCCGACGCTTTCGCCGGCCATTGCCTCGGTCGCAAAGGCCAGTCCTTCGCGGATTTTCGCGCCGTCCCAGAGCGCACGGTCCTGATCGGCAAGCAGAATGAGATCGCCGGAGGGGCTTGCCCGTGCCGACCGCCGCGAATCCTGCAGCAGCATCATCGCCAGCAGGCCTGCCACCTCCGGATCGGGCAGGAGCGTCAGCAGCAGGCGGCCGAGACGGATGGCCTCGGCGGCAAGGTCGGCGCGGACGATCGTTGCGCCTGAGGAGGCGGAATAGCCCTCGTTGAAGACGAGATAGATGACATGCAGCACCTGCGCCAGCCGTTCCGGCAGTTCTGCTTTTGCCGGGACTTCATAGGGAATATGGGCGGTGCGGATGCGGTTCTTGGCACGGACGATGCGCTGGGCGACGGTCGGCGCCGGAACAAGGAAGGCATGGGCGATCTCTTCCGTCGTTAGGCCGCAGACCTCGCGCAGCGCCATGGCCATCTGCGCCTCGGCAGGGATGAGTGGATGGCAGCAGGTGAAGACCAGCCGCAGCATATCGTCTTCGATCTCCTGGCGCTCGGCGATCTCCATCATCTCGCCCTCCGGATAGAAGCTGTCGGCAATATCGGCCCTCGAGGCGTCGAAGCGTGTACGCCGCCGGATGTGGTCTATCGCCCGGAAGCGACCGGCGGAGACCAGCCAGGCATAGGGGTTGGCCGGTATCGTCTCCTCCGTCCATTGCTTCGCTGCGGCCGCGAAGGCATCGTGAAGCGCCTCTTCTGCCCGGTCGAAATCGCCAAGCAGGCGGATCAGCGTCGCCAGCGCGCGGCGCGACTGGCTGCGGTAGATATCGTCGATAATTGCGTTCAGGGACACGGCGTCAGCGTTCCTCCGCAAGGTCTCCCCGAAGGGTCAGGATACGCACCGGACGAATCTCGATGGCGCCGTAACGCGCCGAGGGAATGTGTTTGGCGATATCGGTTGCGCTCTCCAGATCGGGCGCCTCTATGAGGTAGAAACCGGCCAGATGTTCCTTCGTCTCCACGAATGGCCCATCCGTCACCGAAAACGTGTCGCCATGTGGTCGGATGACGATCGATTTGTTTCGGAGTTCCAGCGCATCTGAAACAATCAGGGTGCCGTCCTGCCGCAGGTCCTCGTCATAGACGAAATGCTCGCCGATCAGATGGTTCATCTCGCTTTGCGTCAGCCGTCCGTCGACGTCGACGGATGTGTAGATTAGGCATAGAAATCGCATCACTCTCTCCCTTGGCGACTATTCATCCGGAAACCGGATGTCGAAGGCTGCACGGACCTCAATCATGCCGTAACGGGCGACGGGGAAGGTGGCGGCGATGCGGGTCGCTTCGTCGATGTCCTTTGCCTCGATCAGCACGAACCCGCCGAGATGTTCCTTGATCTCGGCGAAAGGACCGTCGGTAACCGTGGCTTCGCCCTTGCGCACCCGCACCGTCCTGGCGGTCTCCGGCTCCCGCAGGGCATTGGCGACGATGAGATGCCCGCTGTCGCGCAGCCTGTTGTCGTTGTCGATGGACTCCTGCTTCAACCGCCGTCCGTCTTCTTCGGTAATGGTCGCGATCTCGGCGGTGTCGAACCAGACCTGGCAGAGAAATTTCATCGTCGTCTCCTCAGAGTTCGAGGCCGAAGGAGTAGATCGGCCGCACCTCGATGGCACCGAGCTTCGCCAGCGGAATGCCGGCCGCGACGCGAATGGCGTCATTCAGATCCTTGGCGTCGATCAGGATGAAGCCGCCGAGATATTCCTTGGTTTCGATGAAGGGGCCATCCGTTACGGCTGTCTCGCCGTTGCGGACGCGCACGGTCACCGCCGCGCTTGGCGATTGCAGCGCCTCGGCGTGGATCATGTGCCCGCTTGCCATCAGATCCCGGTCGTAACCGAGCGAATCCGAATCGAGCCTGTGCTTTTCCTCTTTCGTCATGGCATCGAGCCTCGTGCCGTCGAACCAGACCTGGCAAAGATATTTCATCGCAGCCGTCTCCTCTTCCATTTGCTGACAGCCATAGACGAGCGGGCCGCGCGCAAATCGACATCCTTTCAGGCAGCATGACAAAAAAATTCAGCGCTGTCGAAAACAGCCGAGGCCGGTCGACAACATCCGTCATCACCAAAGGAGAGGCGGACATGCACACCCTGGAAGCAGCGCTCATCTATCACTGGCACAGGAAGACACTGTCGGAGGAAGAGATACTGCAAATGTTGAATCCCCGCGAAGTCATACTTCGCACGATGATCGGATTTGCCGTTCTTGCCGTGGTGATCCTATGCTTGAGTTGGACCGCCGAGCCAAACAGCGAACGGCCGCAAGTTGCGGCCGCTGCTCAGACGTATGCGGTATCTGCGGAAGGGCAGTAACGCGCAGGCCCTATCGCGTTATTGAAACGCCGTCTCGAAGAAGCTGCGCAGCTTGCGTGAATGCAGCTTTTCCGGCGGCATTTCGGCCAGCTTCTGGATGGCGCGGATGCCGATTTGCAGGTGCTGGTTCACCTGGGTGCGGTAGAAGGCGGTCGCCATGCCCGGCAGTTTCAGCTCGCCGTGCAGCGGCTTGTCCGAGACGCAGAGGAGCGTGCCGTAGGGAACGCGGAAACGGAAGCCGTTGGCGGCGATGGTCGCTGACTCCATGTCCAGCGCCACGGCGCGGGCCTGCGACAGGCGCTTGACCGGTCCCGCCTGATCGCGAAGCTCCCAGTTGCGGTTGTCGATCGTGCCGACCGTGCCGGTACGCATGATGCGCTTCAGCTCGAAGCCTTCGAAACCGGTGATTTCGGCAACGGCTGCTTCCAGCGCCACCTGCACTTCGGCAAGCGCCGGGATGGGCACCCAGACCGGCAGGTCGTCGTCGAGAACGTGATCCTCGCGCATATAGGCATGCGCCAGTACATAGTCGCCAAGCCGCTGGCTGTTGCGCAGGCCGGCGCAATGGCCGAGCATCAGCCAGGCATGCGGGCGCAGCACCGCGACGTGGTCGGTGATCGTCTTGGCGTTGGACGGGCCGACGCCGATATTGATCAGGGTAATGCCGGCATGGCCCTTCTTTTTCAAATGGTAGGCCGGCATCTGCGGCAGCCGCGGCGGGGTCGTGTCGCCTTCCGGCTGGCTGGAGCCGGCCGGCGTGGTGATGTTGCCCGGCTCGACGAAGGCGGTATAGCCATCGCCGCCCTTGGCCATGAGGTCGCGCGCCCAGTTGCAGAATTCATCGACGTAGAACTGATAGTTCGTGAACAGCACGAAGTTCTGGAAATGCTTCGCGCTGGTCGCCGTATAGTGGGACAGGCGGGCGAGCGAATAGTCGATGCGCTGCGCGGTAAACGGCGCGAGCGGCGAGGGCTCGCCCGGCGGCGGGATATATTCGCCGTTGGCGATTTCATCATCCGTGGTGTTCAGGTCCGGCGTATCGAAGAGGTCGCGCAGCGGAATATCGGCGAAACCGGCGGCGGATGCCTCCACATAGGCGCCTTCGCCAAAGGCGAAATGCAGCGGGATCGGCGTCGTCGATTCAGACACCACCACCGGCACATTATGGCTGCGCATCAAAAGCGCGAGCTGTTCCTTCAGATAGTGCTTGAAGAGCTGCGGGCGGGTGATGGTGGTGGTGTAGACGCCGGGTGCCGTAACGTGGCCATAGGAAAGGCGCGAATCGACGTGGCCGAAGCTGGTCGTCTCGATGCTGACCTGTGGGTAGAAGGCGCGGTAGCGCGCCGTGATCGGCTCACCATTGGCGAGCTTGGTAAAATTATCGATCAGGAAGGCGGTGTTGCGGTCGTAAAGCTCGGTCAGAGCCTCGACTGCCTTGCCAGGATCGGTAAAGCTCCGCGGCTGAAACGGGCTGGGAGACGAGATTTCGAGGGGCGAAAAGGGAGAGATTCGGTTGCTCATGCGCTATTATATAGTGGCATCTTTAACAAGCAAACGACGTTGCAAGGCATGGTCTGGGATTTTCGCAGCTATTTTTATGCCGTTGCGCAGTTCAGTTCCTGAAAATCGGCCAGAAGTCCCCGACTATTGCACCGTGGTGCAATAGGGGGCTCCCGTTTGCAGGCAAGTGAAGCTCGCGCCGAAATGCGATTGCGCGCCGCTGCGGCCGGTATGTTCGACCGCCATCGAAAACGTGAATGCAAAGACGGCGGCAAACAGCATGATAACTGCGAAACGCCATGCCATGATGATCGTGTTCATATCCTTGGCCCTACCCGTGCCCTATACTGGACACTGTTTTGCCATGGTCAGCCTGAACGGGTGCTGAGATACCGGTTCATCCGGCGTTCAGGAAGATGACCGGGAAAATGGACCACGCCAGTCCGGCGAAGGCGCTTTGATCACGCCTTCGTCGAAGGCTCGTTAAGCATGGCTTCGATGTTGTAGCCATCCGGATCAAGAACAAAGCAGGCGTAATAATTTGGCGTATATTCCGGTCGCGGGCCAGGTGCGCCATTGTCCGCGGCTCCCGCCTTAAGAGCAGCGTTATAAAATGCCTCGACTTCCGCCTTGCTCTTGACCCGGAAGGCGACGTGC
Source organism: Rhizobium rhizogenes NBRC 13257 (assembly GCF_000696095.1). Lineage (GTDB taxonomy): Bacteria > Pseudomonadota > Alphaproteobacteria > Rhizobiales > Rhizobiaceae > Rhizobium > Rhizobium rhizogenes. The sequence goes on from NZ_BAYX01000002.1 coordinate 175,722, forward strand.
AGATGTGTCAGTGGTGGCTTGCTATCCGTTTGCTGAATCTCGAACAGACTGCCCGCGCCAACGTCGAAAGCCCAGAACACGCCCTCCTTTCCAAAGGAAAGGTGATATCCCAAAGGGGCAAGCGCTCGCTCATAGAAGAGTTTGCTCTTCTGTAGATCGCTTACTGCGATGGTTATGTGGTCAATCACGTTGCGCGTATCCTCGAAGATATAGTTATCGACTGCACGAGGGCGCGTTGTCCGCCCTCGCTAAGCTGTTTCGATGAGGCGAGGGGTCTTTAAAGCCGCGTCCAGGTCTGCGATTTGCAGAAGACCTTCAAGACGCAGCCCTGCATCTTCAAAGCGTTGCCTTTCACCGAGCCGGAGCCCGCATAGGTCTTGTCGGCGGCCGGGTCGGTGATCTCGCCGGTATAGGTGCCGCCCGCGCCATGCATCTTGCCGATCTGTCGGCCGGCATATTTGCCGTTCTTCAGCGTCACACAATATTCGCCGCCGCAGGATGTGATGGCGGCGGTATCACCCGCCTCGGTCTTCCAATTACCGACGATCTGCTCGTCGGCAAAAGCGGTGTCTGCGCTGAAAACCAGTGCAACGGCAATGATGGTCGTGCGGATCATATCTTTCCTCCCCGAAAGTCTCCCGTTCCCATAGCCGGGGTCGCGGTGAAATTATCTGACGCGAACGTAAAGGTAAATATGCTTTTCAAGCGCAATTTCCTCAGGTTCCAGCCCCGTTCGTCACACCGGAAAACGGCAAGTCTTGTTTCGCTGGCTCTTTTCATGGTGAAGGAAGGGTTTAAATCCAGATCTTAACAATGCGTAAAGCTCGCTCAAAAGTCCTTAATTTGCAAGGGAAGCGATGTTTAACAAAATCCCAAATTTACCAGGCATTTGTACTTTGTTTGCATCGAATTAAGCATGCATTTTAGCCGTTTTTTGAAAGCCGTCTGCGATAGTGAAGCCATCAAACGAGCGGGGCAAACCCGCCGACCGTAAGGACCATCAAGCTGCGATAGATGGCAAGGTCCGGACGGAAAACAGGGCAGACGCAACGAGACTGAAACAGGGATAAAACCGATGGCACGCTTCGAAATTCCGATGTCTGAAATGGCCATGATGGGTGGCAACAGCGCCGATGCCCTTTGTGAACTGGGCGTCAATTATGCAACCGGCAGGGGCTGTAAGGCAGACCCGGTTGCCGCCCATAAATGGTTGAATATCGCCGCCATCAAGGGCAGCGACCGCGCCGCCGAGCTTCGCGCCGATGTCGCCGCCACGCTGACCAAGATGCAGCTCGCCGCAGCGCTCCGCGCCGCCCGTGAATGGATGACCATGCACTGAAGCGTGCCACAAAGAATACGACAATAATAACCTCAAAAGAGGGGCGACCGGCAGCGAGCGGAGAGGCGCGTTGCCACCAACAGGGAGACCGCGACCGGCCGGAAACAAGGCCGGCGCGGTTTTTTGTTGCTCCAGCTTTAGCCGATCGCCTTCAGAACCTTCGGCAGGGCTTCCGCCAGAAGGTCGAGATCTTGGCTAGGCCCGACGCTGATGCGGATGCAGCGGTTGAGCGGCGCCACGCCCGGCATGCGGATGAAGACGCCGTGCTGGATCAGCCCGTCGACGATCGCGCGGGCATAGGTCCCGTCGCGGCCGCAATCGACGGCGACGAAATTGGTGGCGGAGGCGAGGGGTAAAAGCCCATTGTCACGGGCGATCATGCCGATCTGCTCGCGGGCCGCCTGGATCTTGCCGACGACTTCGGCGAGATAGGCTTGGTCCTTCAGCGCGGCAAGCGCGGCTGCTGTCGCCAGCCGGTTCATGCCGAAGTGATTGCGGATCTTGTCGAAGGCCAGCACCGTTTCCGGCACGCCGATGGCATAGCCGACCCGGGCGCCGGCAAGGCCGTAGGCCTTGGAGAAGGTGCGGGTGCGCAGCACGTTCGGCAGATCGATCAGCGTGGAGATATCGGGCAGAGAGCTGGCCGGCCCGGTCTCGCTATAGGCCTCGTCGAGGATGAGCAGGCAGCTTTCCGGCAGGGCGCGGGCAAAGGCGACGATCCTGTCGGCATCCCACCAGCTTCCCATCGGATTGTCGGGGTTGGCGAAGTAGACGAGCGGCGCATTCTCTCGGCGGACCGCGTCCAGCAGTCCATCCAGATCCTCGCGATCGTTGACATAAGGTACCGTCACCAGTCGTCCGCCGAAGCCGACGACATGGAAATTGAAGGTTGGATAGCCGCCGAGCGAGGTGACGACAGGTGTTCCCGGTTCGATGACCATGCGGGCGATCAGGCCGAGCAGGCTGTCGATGCCTTCGCCGACGGCGATGTTCGCCTGTTTGATGCCGAGATGTGCGGCCAGCGCCTCCTTCAGCGCGAAATTTTCCGGATCGTTGTATTTCCAGATGTCACCGGCATTTTCACGCATCGCCTCAATGACGGAGGGAGCGGGGCCGAAGCCGTTTTCATTGGCGCCGATGCGCGCCTGAACGGTCAGCCCGCGCTGACGCTCGAGAGCTTCCGGTCCGACGAAGGGCACGGTGGAGGGAAGGGCGCTGATCAGCGGGGTGAAGCGCGAAAAGGCGGACATTCTGGCTGGTTTTCCCGAATTCTGTTGCAAGGCGCAGCACAATAGGCGCTTGGCGGGCGGTTGCAAGAGCGGAAAAGGCCACTGCATAATTCCTTAAATCGGCATCGATTTAAGGATAAAATTATGCAGCAGATTTAAAGTGCTACAGCGACCTTTGCGCGTCAAATGTGACGCGCGTTGCTGTAGCGCTAGGCGCGCGCAATTCGCTTGCCACGCGCGGCAAGCGCTTCGGTGTTGCCGATCATGAAATCGGCACGAACGACGCGTCTCAATGTTTCCGGCTCCAGCAGATTGATGAAGCGGACGTAGATGCGATTGTCGATCCGGCTGACCTCGGCGCAGGCGATGCGATAGGCGAGACCGAGGATGTTGAGATAGTAATGCGCCGGCAATCCCACGGTCGTGCCGACAAAGAAGCTGGCACCTCCCCGGGAGATATCGACGATCTCCGCGCTACGCACGGAAATGCCCGTCAGGCAGGGTCGCACGGCAATGAGACGTGCTGGACGCTGAACGTGGAATCGTTCCCAGCTTCGTTCATAGACTTCGGATTTGACTTTCGCCAGATGCGTTGAGCGAAGCATTGTCATTCCCCGTTGGAGGCGGCCCGAATTCATCTCGGTACAGCATGAACCTTGCACGGAGGTTTTGCATAAGCGTCAATCGTGCCCGTCGAATTTTAATGAATCGACGCTTTCGCGGCCGATCGGGCCGCTGTGCTTACCGAATATGCCGATTTTTGAACCCTTCGGGCCATGAGGCGTTCCCTCCCATCGGCAATTTTAGCCGTGGCATGAAAGCATGAGGACAGAGATGATGGTCGACATCAGGATTGCAGGCGGGACATGGGTTGTCATTTGCGACGGCGCCAAGGCATTGTTTTTGGAGAATGCAAGCAGTGATCTGAAGCTGGACTTGAAGACGCGCGAAATCCTCGAGCAGCCGAGTACGCCGGATCGGGAGCTCGGAACGGGTAAGCCGGGGCGCAGCCATCAAGCCGCGGGTGTTGGCGGCAGTGCCGTGCAGGAAACGACATGGCAAGATCAGGCGGAAGAGGAGTTCCTGAAGGGTGTGGCGACGAAGATCGATATGCTTGTGCAGAGCAAAGGCATCAAGAACATGATCCTCGTGGCACCGCCTCAGGCGCTTGGCGTCCTGCGACCCCGATTAGGGGCTCATTCGCAAACAGCCATCGTCGCCGAGCTTGCCAAGGATCTGACGAATTTCCCGGTTGATCAGATCGAGCGTTATCTGGCCGCCTGAGAAGAATAGAAAGGCGCAAACCGCCTTTCCCTGGCGTTTTGAGCTACCCCGCATTCCGGCGCCTTGTCTTGACAGGGGCTTCGGCTTCGACCATACGAAGGATGGTTCGAGGCGCCGGCCGCTCGCGGATGAAAATCCACGGTGAAGCCCTCGCGAATATGGTCACAGCCATTCAAGGCGTGCTGACTGACGGTAATGCGAGCCCCGATTTGCAGTCGTAGATGCATGCCTTAGCAAAGGCTGATACCGTGACGACGATCTATCCGTCCATCGATGAACTGAAGGCGCAAGCCAGGCGTCTGCGCCAGGCCATGGCCGAGCGCGGCAACGATATTGCCCATAGCGCAGCGCTGGAGCTGGTTGCCAAGCAACATGGTTTGCGCGACTGGAATACGCTGTCGGCGCTCGCCGCAAAACCGAATGTCGCGCCGAGCGTGCCGTTTGCCGTCGGCTCCGCCGTTCGCGGCCGCTATCTGAACCAGCCCTTCACCGGCAAGGTTCTGGCCCTTTCGGAGCAAGCGGGTGGGCTCCACAAGATCACCATCCATTTCGACGAACCGGTGGATGTCGTGACCTTCGAAAGCTTTTCGGCCTTTCGCCGACGCATCAACGCCCAGATCGACGCCGACGGCATTTCGCCGAGAAAGACGTCGGACGGCGTGCCGCATTTGTTACTCGACATCTGACAATCCTCTTTTTATCGATGGATCGCCGCCGCCACAGGTGGCGCGCGATGCCGCGTGGATATTGCCATGACCAAGCATTCCGAAAACAATATCTTCCTGACAGGCTGGCTGCCGGGCGTCTTTGCCCGTACAGCCGCACCGATCGTCATGCTTACCACCATCAGTGGCCTGTTTGCCGTCGTTGACGCCTATTTCCTCGGCATCTATGTCGGCGCGGACGCGCTGTCTGCGGTGAGCCTGATCTTCCCGGCGCTCATGCTGCTGATCGCCCTGCAAGCTCTGGTTTCGAACGGTATGGCGAGCATTTTGGCGCGCCGCCTGGGGGCGGGGGATCGCGCGGGAGCGGGAAAAGTCTTCACTGCGGCCCATGCCCTTGCCCTCGCGGTCGCAATCCTGGTCAATGCCGCCTATTGGACCGTCGGCCGGCATGTCATCGCCGCGAGTGCGGCCGGCGACGCCACGGTTGCCGCCAATGCCAATGCCTTCATGGGAGTCATGGTCGGCTTCGCACCGGTCAGCTTTCTCTTGCAGCTGCACACCGACGCGCTGCGTTGCGAGGGCAAGATCGGTTTCATGACGCTGGTGACTCTTGCTTCGACGCTGCTCAATATCGTCGCCAATTGGCTGCTGATCGCGGTCGCGCATTGGGGTGTCATCGGGTCGGCGGCTGGCTCGATCGCGGCGCAATTCATCTGCGCGACGATCATTCTCGCCTATCGCTGGCGCCATCCCGCAGCACTCCGGCCCAGCATGACGGGCGCGGTCTCGGAATGGCTTGGAATCCTCACCTTCGGAGCGCCGATGAGCCTTGGCTTCATCGGCATATCACTGAGCTCGGCGGCAATCCTGTTCAACCTGTCGATCTGGCATGAGCGCGATTATGTCGCGACGGTCGCCGCCTACGGGATCATCACCCGGATATTGACTTTTGCCTATCTGCCGCTGCTCGGCCTCAGCATCACCCTGCAAACGATCTCCGGTCACAATCACGGTGCCGCGCTTCCGGCCCGTGTCGGCCGCAGCCTGCAGATCGCGATGATCTCCGCGCTGATCTATTGTGCGACGGTTGAACTGGTCGTCGAGCTGCTTGCCCGGCACCTCGGCGGCGTCTTCGTCGGCGATGCCGTCATTGTCGGAGAAGTGGGGCGGATCTTGCCCTGGACGATCGGCGCTTACTTCCTCTATGGGCAGATGATGATGCTCTCGTCCTATTTCCAGTCGATCGGCGATGCGAAACGGGGGGCGATCTTCGGCCTGTCGCGGCCCTATCTTTTCACACTGCCGCTGACATTCCTGCTGCCCTTCATCTTCGGCGAACGCGGAATCTGGATGGTGCCGGTCTTTGCGGAGGCGGGGATGTTCGCGCTCGCCTGGCTGGTCCTGTCGCGCAACGCCCGGGATCGTGGCTGGCGATATGGATTGCTGCCGGCGTAACGAAAAGGGCCGCGCTATCGAGGCGCGGCCCTTTGAGTACCCAAGGAGGCTAAGCCTTGACGAGCCACTCATGCTCCGGCGCATTGTAGAATTTCCAGATGCGCTTCGGGCCGGCCATGACGTTGAGATAATAGAGATCGTAGCCATGGCAGGCGGCGCAAGGGTGATATCCCCTCGGCACCAGCGTCACGTCGCCATCTTCCAACGCCATGACTTCATCCAGCGAGCGATCGTCCGTATAGACGCGCTGGAAGGCGAAGCCCTGCGGTGGGTTGAGGCGATGATAGTAGGTCTCCTCGAGGAAGCTCTCGTTCGGGAGATTGTTCTGATCGTGCTTGTGCGGCGGATAGGAAGAGGTGTGGCCACCGGGCGTGATCACCTCGACGACCAGCAGGGAGTGCGCCGCGCCATCGTCTTCCGGCATGATGTTGTTGACGTGGCGAACATTGGTGCCCTGGCCGCGCGTCACAGGCGGATGCGTACCCGGCGGAATGGCGCGGGCCTCATAGGAGCCGCCGCCCGGAGCCGAGCAGACGGCAAGTTCCAGCTCGGTTTCCGCGGTCACCGACCAGCTTGAACCGGCTGGAATATAGAGCGCGTGGGGCGCGCCCTCGAAGGGGCTCATACGACCGCCGAGCAGGCCGAAATCCTTAGCACCTGCCTTGGCGCTTCCCTTGCCGCTGACCCAGACCAGGCAGACCTCGCGATCGCCGGTTTCGGCCGAAGCCGTTTCGCCGGGCTTCAGCCGGTGAAGGTCGAAGCCGACATAGGTCCAGCCGGCACTTTCGGGCGTGACATGGGTGACGCGGCCATGGGAGCCATCAGGTTTGACCTTGAGATTTGGCATGGGCGTTCTTCCTCTATCCCTTGGGAAAACCTTCGGTTTCCACCGTATAACCCGCAGCCGTCATGACGCGCATCAATTCGGCATGGCCGATCTCGGCCATTTTTTGCGGAGGAGCCTTGCGCGGGTCCTGTTCGGCCTCGACGACGAACCAGCCTTCATAGCCGTAACCAGCCAGACGCTGAACGATAGCACCGAAATCGAGCGAGCCGTCGCCCGGTACGGTGAAGGCGCCAAGCGCCACTGCGTCAAGGAAGGACTGCCGGCTGCGGTCCAGGCCGTCCACGACAGGCTTGCGGATATCCTTGACGTGAACGTGGTTGATGCGGGCGTGGTGATTGTCGATGGCGCGCAGGACATCGCCGCCGGCAAAGGCAAGATGACCGGCATCGAGCAGAAGCGGAATGCCTGCACCCGAATAGCGCATGAAAGCGTCGAGTTCCGGCTCGGTTTCCACGACTGCTGCCATGTGATGGTGATAGGAGAGCGGCATGCCCTGATCGGCGCACCATTCGCCGAACTCGGTCAGGCGACGCGCATAGGCCTTCATCTCGTCATCCGAAAGGCGCGGCTTGGTGGCGAGCGGCTTGGAGCGGTCGCCCTGGATAGAACGGCCGACCTCGCCATAGACGATGCAGGGTGCATTGACCGCCTTGAACAGTTCGATCATCGGAGCGATGCGGTCCTTGTTGACGGCAAGCTCCTCATTGACCAGCGTGCCCGAGAACCAGCCGCCGCAAAGTGTCACGTCGGCGGCGCGCAAGATAGGCAGCATCACCTCGGGATCATCCGGGAAGCGGCGGCCCTTCTCCATGCCGGTAAAACCGGCGCTGCGCGATTGCCGCAGGCATTCCTCGAGGGACACGTCATCGCTGAGCTCAGGAAGATCGTCGTTCCACCACGCGATGGGCGACATGCCGAGTTTGGCCTTCATTAATAGTCTCCTTAAAGGCATCGTTTGGAAGAGCAGCAACGCTCCTCCAGAAAAATGACAGAAATCGATCAGCGGATACGCTGGGCGCCGCGCGCTTGTTCATAGGCGGCGCGGGCCTTGTTCACCTGCGGGCGCGGGCTGACCTCGGGAACGACAACATCCCACCAGTGTCCGCCTTCGCTCGTCGTGATCAGCGGATCGGTATCGATGACGAAGACCGTGGTGCGGTCGTTCTTCTTCGAGGCTTCGATGGCCTGCTCGAGCTCGGCAATGGAGGCGACCTTGACGGCAATGGCGCCCATGCTTTCCGCATGTGCCCGGAAGTCGATCTCCGGCATCACCTCATAATACGAATCCTTCAGCAGATTGTTGAAGTTCGCGCCGCCGGTTTCCATTTGCAGCCGGTTGATGCAGCCGTAACCGCGATTGTCGAGCAACACGATGTTGAGCTTGAGGCCGAGCATGACCGACGTGGCGATCTCGGAATTCAGCATCATGTAGGAGCCGTCGCCGACCATGACGATGACATCCTTTTCCGGGCAAGCCATCTTGGTGCCAAGACCGCCGGCAATCTCATAGCCCATGCAGGAGAAGCCATATTCCATATGGTAGCTGCCCGGAACCGTCGCCGGCCAGAGCTTGTGCAGCTCGCCCGGCAGGCCGCCAGCGGCGCAGACGGAAATGGCGTTTTCTCCGCCGATCGTACGGGTTACCGCGCCGATGACCTGGGCGTCGGAGGGAAGGGCGGTATTAGTCGAGGCCATCGCCTTGGCTGCAGCTTCGACCCAGATCTTCTTTTCTTGGGTCGCCTTTTCCAGGAGTGCAGCCGGTGCCCGCCAGCCGGCGAGCCCGGCCGAAAGCGCCTTCAGCCCTTCGCGCGCGTCGCAAACGAGCGGCCGGCCGTCATGCTTCGATGCGTCATATGCCGCGATGTTGAGGCCAAGGATGGAGAGCTTCTCGTTCTTGAACAGCGCCCAGGAGCCGGTGGTGAAGTCCTGGCATCGCGTGCCGACGGCAATGATCAGATCCGTGTCTTCGGCAATCGCGTTCGCAGCCGAAGTTCCGGTCACCCCGACCGAGCCGAGCGCCAGCGGATGGCGCTCGTCGATTGCCGATTTGCCGGCCTGGCTGACGACGACGGGTACGCCGTGTGTCTCTGCAAACTCCGTAAGTTCCTTGGTCGCGCGCGAATAGAGCACGCCGCCGCCGGCGATGATGACCGGCTTTTCAGCCTTGCGGATGATCGCAATCGCAGCGGCGAGTTCGTCTGCGTCCGGCTGCGGGCGGCGCGTCGTCCAGATGCGCTCCTCGAAGAAGCTTTCCGGATAATCGAAGGCTTCCGCCTGCACGTCCTGGCAAAGCGACAGCGTTACCGGGCCGCAATCGAGCGGGTCGGTCAAGACCTGCATGGCGCGCTTCAGCGCGGTGATGATCTGTTCGGGCCGGGTGATGCGGTCAAAATAGCGTGAGACCGAGCGGAAGGCGTCGTTGGCGGAGACGGTGCCGTCGCCGAAATCCTCGATCTGCTGCAACACCGGATCGGGCGCGCGGTTGGCGAAGACATCGCCGGGGAGGAAGAGCACGGGAATGCGGTTGACATGCGCAACGCCCGCAGCCGTCACCATGTTGAGGGCGCCGGGGCCGATCGATGTGGTGCACGCCATGAAGCGCTGCCGGAAGCTCGCTTTGGCATAGGCGATGGCAGCATGCGCCATACCTTGTTCATTGTGAGCGCGATAGGTCGTCAGCTCGTCGCGCACCTGATAGAGCGCTTCACCGATGCCGGCGACGTTGCCGTGGCCGAAGATCGCCCAGACGCCGCCGAAGATCGGCAGCTTCTGACCATCGATCACGGTCATCTGCTTCGTGAGGAAATGTGTGACGGCCTGTGCCATCGTCAATCGGATCGTCTTGCCCATGGGGCGCCTCCCAAATGCTTCTAAACTATTGCAGGCCGCGGGTTTTCAACCACGCCTGGGTCAGTTGCCGGAAGCGGCCAGCCATGTCGGCGATCGCTTCCTCGTCGTTCATGCCGCCCGATAGCCACGCACGGGCCGCATCGGAAAAGATCGTCCGCCCGACGGCGAAACCCTTGACCGAAGGCGCGGCCAGCGTGGCTTCGAAGCTACGGATCAATTCATCCGCAGGTGCCTCCAGGCCAAGCAGCACGATACCGCGGCACCATGGATCATTTTTGGCGATCACGGCATCGATTTTTTTCCAGGCAGCCGTCGAATCCTGTGGTTCCAACTTCCACCAGTCGGGCTTGATGCCGAGCGCATAGAGCTCTTCCATCGCGGTTGCGATCGTGTCGTCGGTGAGCGGCCCGTTCTTGCCGGCGATGATCTCGACCAGCAACTCGCGGCCGACCTTACGGGCAGCTTCGAACAGGGTGCGCAGCTTCTCCTGCTGCTCCGCCTTCAGCTCTTTCGGATCGTCCGGATGATAGAAGCACAGGCACTTGATGCAATGGTTGAGCGGCCATTCGACGAGCTGCGAGCCGATATCCTGGCTGAACTCGAATTTCAGCGGCTTGGAGCCTGGCAGTTCGACGGGGCGGCCGATCCAGGAGAAATTCTTGGTGGCGGCATCGAAGAAGGCATCGCGGCCAAAGCGCTCGTCGATCAGCATGCCATAGCCGGAACGACCGCCCGACACCCGCGCTGCCGCTTCCACCGCCAGCCGCTTGAAGGCGACGATCTTGTCATGGCCGACACCCAGTTCATCGGCGACGCTGACGAGCTGCGAGCGGTGATCGATGGCCAGCGCCATCAGGAGCGGGATGTCGCCATTACGGGTCGAGGCCCAATGGATGTGGTTGATCGCCTCATCCTTGCGCAGTGCCCGGTGCTTGCTGCCCGTCTGCAGGAAGAAGTCGAGTTCGGCCCAGGTCGGATATTCCGGCGAGCACAGCAGGCGCGAGACCGCAAAAGCACCGCAGGCATTCGCCCAGGTGGCGCAAGTCTTCAGCGGCTCGTCGCGCAGGTAGCCGCGCAGGAAGCCGGACATGAAGGCATCGCCGGCGCCGAGCACGTTGAACACTTCGATCGGGAATCCCTCACCGACGATACCGGCTTCAAGATCGTCCGAGATCGGGCCGTCATAGACGATGCAGCCCATGGCGCCGCGCTTGAGCACGATGGTCGCCGGGGAAAGACGTCGGATTTCCTTCAGCGCGCCGAGCACGTTGTCGACGCCCGAGCCGATCATGATCTCCTCTTCGGTGCCGATGATGAGATCGCAATCCGGCAGCGTCTCCCGCATCTTCGAGGAAACGCGATCCGACTTCACATAGCGCTCGAACCCTTCCGCGTGACCGGCGAGGCCCCAGAGGTTCGGCCGATAGTCGATATCGAAGATCACCTTGCGGCCGTTCGCCTTGGCGATGCGGATCGCCTTGCGCTGCGCGGCCTCGGTGTTGGGCTTGGAAAAATGCGTGCCGGAAACCAGCACGGCGCGGGAGGACTTGATGAAATCCTCATCGATATCGTTTTCGTCGAGCGCCATGTCGGCGCAGTCGGAGCGATAGAAGATCATCGGCGAGACGCCTTCGGCCTCGACCGCCAGCAGCACCAGCGCCGTCAGCCGTTCCTTGTCGGTGGCGATCCCCTGGACAGCGACGCCTTCGCGCGCCGTCTGCTCGCGGATGAAGCGCCCCATCTGCTCGTCGCCGACGCGGGTGATGAGGCCGGATTTCAGGCCGAGTCGCGCCGTGCCGATAGCGATGTTGGCGGGGCAGCCGCCGACCGATTTGGCAAAGGAGGCGATATCCTCCAGCCGCGAGCCGATCTGCTGGCCGTAAAGATCGACGGAAGAGCGGCCGATGGTGATGACATCGAGTGTCGCCTCCGGCTGAGTGCCAGGATTGTCGTGAGCCATGATGTCCTCCCGTCCAGGCATGATCCCGGAAACTCTTCAGTTTCTCCTTGGGTCATGCATCATTGAAAGTCCCGGTGCGTCTTGGTTTCATCCGGGTTGTGGTCGATTTCGCGGCCGTCTCCCGAGACCGTGAATATGAATGCAATGAAACAGCGGTTCCGAAATTTTGTCAATTCGGAATATTTATTCCATTTTAGTTTTCTGAGGTTTTCCTATCGTCTCTTTGCGCCGTCGCTCGGCAATGGCGACGGGAAAGGCCATGATCAGTGCCATGGACGCCGATAAGGAGCGGAAGCCGGCAAAATCCGCCTCGGCTACTTCGAACCAGTGGGTGGCGCAAGCGGTGAGGGGTGAAAAAGCCGAATCGGTGATGGCGATGACTGGCACGTTGCGCGCGGCAAGGTCTTGCGCCTGTAGCAGGCTTTCGGCGGCATAGGGGGAGAAGCTTGCGGCGATCGCGGCATCCCTCTCGGTCGCAAAGCGCGCGATCTCGCCGTCGATACCGTTTGGCGAGGCGACGATCTGATGACGGATGTTCAGCTTCGAAAAGGCGTAGGTCAGATGCGCCGTCAGCGGATAGGAGCGGCGTTTGGCAATCAGATAGATGGTCTCGGCCGCCGCGAGCACATCCACCGCTTTGGCGAAGGTATCGGTCTCGATGGTGGCGGCAAGCTTGTTGACCGACTGGCTGGCGGCCGAGAGAAAGCCGGAGAGAATGCCGGCCTCTTCATCCTTGATGCCGGATTGCTCGAGCGTGATCAGCCGCTCCTCATAGCTCAGCGTCCGGTCGCGCAGCCGCTCGCGGAAGATGCTCTGCAGGTCGGAAAAGCCTTCATAGCCGAGGTGATGGGCGAGGCGCACAAGCGTCGATGGTTGGACATCGGCGGCAGCGGCAATGCTTGCCGTTGTGCCGAAGGCGATTTCGTCGGGATTGGCAAGCGCGAAGGCGGCGACCTGCGCCAGCCGCTTCGGCATGGAATCCTTGCGCTCTATGATGATGCTGCGCAGGCTTTCGAAATCCCGCGGCACCTTGGTTCGCGTCTCGATACTGTTGTCCATGCCCCGCCTTTTCGCTGCTATGCCCGTTGATGAAACAAATATTCCATATTTCGAACGATAACGGATTTTGAAACAGTCGGCACGATTATTTTTAAGTGCATGAATTTGTGCTATTAAATTACGATTATTCCGATCTTCCGACATAACTGTCTAACGAGCCCGCTTGTCAAAACGGTCTAAATATTCCAAAAAATGCGCGTGCTTCAGAGGGAAGCTTATGGAGGAGACGGAAATGAAGCCATTGGGCGTTGGGTTGATCGGAACCGGCTATATGGGCAAATGCCATGCGCTGGCCTGGAATGCGGTCAAGACCGTGTTCGGTGACGTCGAGCGGCCGCGCCTTGTGCATCTTGCCGAGGCCAATGCCGATCTGGCGCGGTCGCGCGGCGATGAGTTCGGTTTCGAAAAGGCGACCGCCGACTGGCGCGCGCTGATCGCCGACCCTGAGGTCGATGTCGTCTCCGTCACCACACCCAATCAATTCCATCCGGAAATGGCGATTGCGGCGCTGGAAGCCGGCAAACACGTCTGGTGCGAAAAGCCGATGGCGCCGGGCTATGCGGATGCCGAGCGTATGCTGAGCGCCGCCAAGGCCTCGGGCAAGGTTGCCATCCTCGGCTACAACTACATCCAGAACCCGGTGATGCGGCATATCAAGCAGCTGATCGGCGAGGACGCCATCGGCGAGATCAATCATATCCGCGTCGAGATGGACGAAGATTTCATGGCCGATCCGGAAGGCCTCTTCTACTGGAAGAGCGAGCTCGCCTCCGGCTATGGTGCGCTTGATGATTTCGCCGTGCATCCGCTGTCGCTGCTCTGGTTCCTGTTCGGCCATGTCGAGGCGGTTATCACTGACATGGCAAAGCCCTATGCCGAACGCCCGCTGAAGGAGGGAGGCCGGCGGACTGTGGAGAATCACGATCTCGCCAATGTGTTGATGCGGCTCGGCGGCGGCATTTCCGCAGTGCTGATGGCGAATCGCTCCGCCTGGGGTCGCAAAGGCCGCATCGCGCTGCAGATCTTCGGCTCGAAGGGCTCGATCACCTACGATCAGGAGCGCATGAACGAATTCGAGCTTTATCAGGCGGAGGGCAGGGGCTCGGAGCAGGGGTTCCGCAAGATCCTCGCCGCTCCCGCGCACAAGCCCTATGACCGGTTCATCCCCGCGCCCGGTCACGGGCTCGGCTTCAACGATCTGAAGATTATCGAGTGCCGCGAATTGATCCGCGCCATTTCCGGCGATACGGCATCGGTCATCAGCTTCGTGGACGGCTTGCGCATCGAAAAATCGGTGCACGCCATGGCGCGTTCCTTCCACGAGCGCCGGTGGGTTGAAGTAACAGCCTAAGGGTCTGCCCTAATTTCTGCCCGATCCGAGATGCAAGGTCAGCTGCAATTGACGCTTGCAAGGGTAAGCGTTACCCCTGAAATCCATAGGCTCGACGCCCTATATCAGGACGGCGAGCCGCTATAACAATAATGGAGTAAGGATCGTGACGGGCAGATTGGTCATTGTCGGGGCCGGGCAGGCCGGATTCGCGCTTGCCGCCAAAGTGCGGGCGCTCGGAGATCTGAGGCCGATCACCATCGTCGGCGCCGAAGAAAGCCTTCCCTATCAACGGCCGCCGTTGACCAAGAAGTATCTTCTCGGCGAAATGGCCTTCGACCGGCTGCTGTTCCGCCCGGAGCACTGGTATGCCGACAACAATGTCGAGATCCGCCTGTCCACCTGGGTCGAGCAGATCAAGCGCGCCGCAAAGCAGGTCATCATGCAGGACGGCTCCGCGCTCGACTACGAGACGCTGGCGCTGACGACAGGCGCCACGCCGCGCCGGCTGCCGCCCGCTGTCGGCGGCGCCCTCGAAGGCGTCTATGTCGCCCGCGACAAGCGCGATGCCGATCAGCTCGCCGCCGAAATGCGCGCCGGCCGTCGCGTCCTGATCATTGGCGGCGGCTATATCGGCCTCGAAGCGGCGGCTGTCGCCCGCCATCGCGGCCTTGAAGTCACCCTCATCGAAATGGCCGACAGGATCCTGCAGCGCGTCGCCGCCAAGGAGACGGCCGACATCATGCGGGTGATCCACCGGGAGCATGACGTCGTCATCCGTGAAAAGACCGGCCTCAAGCAGCTCATCGGCAAGAACGGTCACGTCGTTGCCGCCGAGCTATCCGACGGCTCCACCATCGATGTCGATTTCGTCATCGTCGGCATTGGCGTCGCCCCGAACGACAGGCTCGCCAAGGAAGCTGGCCTGGAGGTCGGCAACGGCATTATCGTTGATTCGCTCGCCCGTACCTCCGATCCCTCAATCTTCGCCGCGGGCGATTGCGCCGAATTGCCCTGGAACGGCGGCCGCATTCGCCTCGAATCGGTCCAGAACGCCGTCGATCAGGCCGAAGCCGCAGCCGGAATCATCACCGGCGGCAATGCGACCTATGATCCGAAACCGTGGTTCTGGTCGGATCAATACGACGTTAAGCTCCAGATCGCTGGCTTCAACCTCGGCTACGACGAGACCCTTCTGCGCCCCGGCACCCGTGAAGGGTCGGCTTCTGTCTGGTATTTCAAGGAGGGCCGTTTCATTGCCGTTGATGCCATTAACGACGCAAAGGCCTATGTGACCGGCAAGAAGCTGCTGGAAACCGGCATCAACCCGGCGAAATCCGTTCTGGCCGATCCCGCTACGGACCTCAAGCAGCTCCTGGCCTGAGAAAGGCCGCAAGCCGGCTATCGAGTTCTTCCCTGCAGGATGCGCGTGACGTCGAATGCAGGGAGAACACACGCGCAGGCGAAAAAGGGCTTGCGTCGATAAATGAATGGCCCTATCAGGGCCGCACCGGAGAGGTGGCCGAGTGGTCGAAGGCGCTCCCCTGCTAAGGGAGTATACCAGAGATGGTATCGTGGGTTCGAATCCCATCTTCTCCGCCATTTTCCCAAAAATGCGAAAAGCCGGCTCCGCTGAATTCTTCCTTCAGCGGTTGTGAGGCACGCTCCAGGCGTCAGTCGCGACAGAGACCTTTCACAATAGCACCGTCGCCAGCACATCCACTCCACGCTCTATCTGATGCTCGTCAAGGCTCGCATAGCCGATGATGAAGCCGGCGCGATCGGGTCGGTAGGGCGCATCAGCGGCGGCATAAGTCGGCGTCACGGGATAGAGGCCGATTCGCGCTTGCCGGGCGCGTTCGATCAGTTGGCTTTCCTCGTTTGCGGATATGGTGTTGCACCAGACGATGACGTGCAGGCCGGCGTCTGCCCCGACGATCGTGAGGCGGTCGCCGAGTTTGGCGCGCAGCGCGGCAAGCAGGGTTGCCCGCCTGGCGGCATTGCGTCGCCGTGTCCGGCGGACGTGCCGTTCATAGGCGCCCGTCGCAATCAGCATCGCGGCTGCCTCCTGTTCCAGCTGTGGCGAATGACGGTCGGTGAGCCGCTTGGCGGCCGCAAATACCTCCGCCAGCTCCTGCGGCACGACCATGTAGCCAAGGCGAAGCGTCGGTGACAGCGTCTTGGAGAGAGTGCCCAGGTATATGACATTGCCCGCTCCGCCCAGCGTCTGAAGCGGTGGGACCGGTGCGATATCGTAACGGTATTCGCCATCGTAATCGTCCTCGATCACGTAGGCCCCGCATTGTCGCGACCAGGCAAGCAGCGCATTCCGGCGCCCGATCGGCATGACGCCGCCGAGCGGGAATTGATGCGAGGGCGTTACATAGGCCAGCCGCGCATCGATGGCCTGAAGCAAGTCTGTCCTCAGTCCTTCGTGATCGGCCGGGACCGGCACGACGGTCGCACCGATGGCCGCAAAGACATTGCGCGCCATCGCATAGCAGGGGTCTTCGATCACCACGGCGTCGCCGGGATCGACGAGCAGGCGCGTGCAGAGATCGAGCCCTTGCTGCGATCCGTTGACGATAATGAGTTGGCCCAGCTCGCAGCGAATGCCGCGCGCTCGCCAGAGATAGGCTTGCAGTGCCGTGCGGAGCGCAAGGCTGCCGCGCGGGTCGTCATAGGCCAACCGGTCCCGACGCCGCTTGACTGTGTCGTCGACCGCCCGTTTCCACAGCAATGTCGGAAAGTCCGACGCAGCAAGGTCTCCGTAGCGGAAATCGGCGATCAGCTTTGATGGATTGTGCTGCGGCGGATGCGGCAACACTTGTAGTCGCTCGCCATAGGCGGAGAGGTTGCGTCTGGTCGTTGCCGTTGAGGCGGCTCGCTCCGGAGGAGATTCGACCGGGCGCAGCATGGCGACGCGGGTGCGCGCGCCCTGCCTGCTCTCGATGAAGCCCTCAGACAGCAATTGTTCATAGGCGATCGTCACCGTCGAGCGCGCCACGCCAAGCTCGGCCGCGAGCGAGCGGGTCGAGGGCATGGGCGAGCCGGAGGCATAGATACCGTTTGCGATCTGCGCCTTCAGCTCTTCATAGATGCGGCGTGCGCCGAGCCTCGGCACATCGCCGGCCCCATCCTCTGACTGGTCTTCCATTTATTATCCAGACTGGCTGTTTATAGCATGCCAGTATGCCGGTATTGCTCCGGAAAACCAAGGATGATTTTCATGTATGTTCCGCCAGCCTTTCGGGAGGACGATCCCGCCGAACTCCATGCCATGGTGCGTGACGCGCGCCTCTGCAATTTCGTCACGGCAACCGCGGACGGATTGCTTTCGACGCCGCTGCCGCTGTTTCTCGATCCGAGCGAGGGCGAACATGGGACGCTCTACGGCCATCTTGCCCGGGCCAATCCGCAATGGAAGACGCCGGTGATCGGCGAGGCTCTCGCCATCTTCATGGGGCCGGATGCCTATGTCAGCCCATCCTGGTATGCGACAAAGCGGGAGCACGGCAAGGTCGTGCCGACCTGGAACTATGCTGCCGTACATGCCTACGGGCCGGTGGAGTTCTTCGAGGATGCGGATAGATTGCTGGAGGTCGTCTCGCGCCTGACCAATCTTTACGAAGGGCCGCGCGCCGGGCCATGGGCGGTTACAGACGCGCCAGAGCCCTTCATCAAGGCCCAGCTCAGGGGCATTGTCGGACTACGCCTGCCCATCGGCCGAATCGAGGGTAAGCGCAAGATGAGCCAGAACCGCAGCGCGGCGGACCGGGCGGGTGTCGCCGAGGGGCTCGGCAAGAGTGACCGTCCGGCGAACCGGCTCGTTGCCGGTCTCATTCCGGTGGATGACGCTTGAGACTGTCGCCGCCGCTGATCTCTCGAGGGCCAGCGGTGTCAACCAGCGTGCGGCTCGCGATACAATCGCGCAATTCCCAGAAACGCCAGCAAGGCTCCGCTTCCGAGAATAGCGGTGATCGTTAGCGCCCAATTCACGCCGATATTCTCCATCAGCAGGGCGAAGGCGAAGGGCGCGGCCGAGGAGACGATCAGGCGGACCGACATGAGCTGACCCTGGCGGGCGCCGTATCCCTCACTGCCGAAGAGGGCCAGGGGCAATACGCCGCTGACAATGCTGTAAAGCCCGTTCCCCATGCCGAACAGGACGGCGAAGGCCAATGCTCCGGGAACGGAAGGTGCGGTCAGAAGCAGCAGCGCCGCCGATGCCGGTAGCATTGCGGCGGAAATCATCGCAAGCCTGAGCTGGGACAGGTTTTTGCCGAACATCATGTTGATGAAGCGACTTGTCACCTGTGCAGGGCCGAAGAGCGTGCCGACCATGACGCCGGCAACGCCGAGCCCCAGCGCGCCGAGAAGCGGCAGCATATGCACGAGAATGGCCGAGCTGACGAAGCTCTGGAGCGCAAAGCCGATCGACAGGAGGATGGAGCCTCTTCGTCGCGCGGCGAGGGGAAGGCTGCCGTCGACCGTTGCGTTCGGTGCGGTGGCGTCGGCGTCACCTGTTTTATCGGGACGCCGGTTCAGCCGTGACAGCCATGCATGGATCGGCAGGCAGATGAAAAAGTTCATCGCCGCGAAGACAAAATATACCTGCTGCCACGACAGTGCGTTATGGAGCGCGGTGGTGAACGGCCAGAAGATCGTCGAGGCAAGGCCGGCGATCAGCGTCAGGTGGACGATGCTGCGCTGCGCGGTCCGGGGCTGTTGCTGCACGAGAAGAGCAAAGGCGGCGCCATATTGCACCAGGGTCGAGGCAATCTCGACGGCGATCAGCGCCGGCACGAAGGCGATGCCGACGGGTGCCAGGGCGCAGGCGATCAGAGCGGCCGCGGCCGCCAGCGACCCGACCGTCATGATGCGTGCGGCACCATAGTGGTCAATCCAGCGGCCTGCCCATGGCGCGGCCAGACCGCCGATCAAAAGCGCGCCCGACAGCACGCCGAAAATCCATTCGGTCGGCCATCCAAAGTCATGCGCCATGGCGGGCGCCAGAATACTGAAGCTGTAATAGAGCGTGCCATAGCCGATGATCTGCGTCAGGCCGAGCGCCGCGATGACGAGCAAGGGTCTTGCGCGCGGCGTAGCGGCGGAAGGATTCGCCGGGGATCCGTTGAGGCAATCGGTGGATGCATCCGCGAGATCGCCCGACATCAGCGCTGGATCTCGGCGACTCCCGCGACCCTGTCGCTGCGCTCGTACCAGCCCTTGGATCTGTTCACGGCCCAGACGACGGTAAGCATGACCGGCACTTCGATCAGCACGCCGACGACCGTGGCGAGTGCGGCGCCGGAATGGAAGCCGAACAGGCTGATTGCGGCGGCAACGGCAAGCTCGAAGAAGTTCGACGCCCCGATCAATGCGGAGGGGGCGGCGACGCAATGCTGTTCGCCGGCAATGCGATTGAGCAGATAGGCGAACCCGGCATTGAAATAGACCTGGATCAGGATTGGTATGGCAAGGAGTGCGATGACCAGCGGTTGCGCAACGATCTCTCCGCCCTGGAAGCCGAACAGCAGCGCCAGCGTTGCCAGCAGCGCCGCGAGCGATACCGGGCCGAGCCTGACCAGCAGCAGATCGAGAGCCTCCTGGCTGCCCGAGGCAAGCAATCGTCGGCGCAGGAGCTGTGCGATGATCACCGGAATGACGATGTAGAGCACAACCGACAGGACAAGCGTGCCCCACGGCACGGTGATGGCGGAAAGGCCAAGCAACAGGCCGACGAGTGGCGCAAAGGCGACGACCATGATGGCGTCGTTGAGCGCCACCTGGCTCAGCGTAAAATGCGGTTCGCCCTTGGTCAGGTTCGACCAGACGAACACCATGGCGGTGCAGGGCGCGGCGGCGAGGATGATCAACCCGGCGATATAGCTGTCGATCTGGCCGGCCGGCAGATAGGGCCGGAACAGCCAGCCTATGAACAGCCAGCCGAGCAGAGCCATCGAAAAGGGTTTCACCGCCCAGTTGATGAACAGTGTCACGCCGATGCCGCGCCAATGGCGGCCGACTTCGCCAAGGGCGGCGAAATCGATCTTGAGCAGCATCGGAATGACCATCAGCCAGATCAGCAAGGCGACCGGCAGGTTGACCCGCGCAATCTCGGCCGCGCCGATGGCCTGGAATGCACCGGGCATGATGTGCCCGAGCGCGATGCCGACGACGATGCAGAGGGCGACCCAGAGGGTGAGATAGCGTTCAAAGGTCGACATGGCGCCTCCTCACGCGCTCGCGACGCGGCGGCCGTGCTCGTCGACAATGCGTTCGCCGTCCTCCTTGAAGAATTCACCGAGCTGGGGAGGCAGCAGATCGAGAACCTCTTCCGACGGCCGGCAAAGCTTCACACCCTTCGGGCTCACCACGATCGGCCGGTTGATCAGGATAGGATGCTGCATCATCGCGTCGAGAAGCTGATCATCCGTCAGGCTCGGATCGCCAAGGCCGAGTTCCGCATAGGGCGTGCCCTTTTCCCGCAACAACTCGCGGGTGGCTATTCCCATCCGCGCGATGAGCTGTATCAGCATCGCGCGCGACGGCGTCGTCTTCAGATATTCGATGACATGCGGCTCGATGCCGGCATTGCGGATCAGCGCCACTGTGTTGCGCGAGGTGCCGCAGTCGGGGTGGTGGTAAATGATAACATCCATGATCTGACTCACTTTGTGTTGCGTTGGGCTTTATCCCGGTGCGCGGTTGCCTCTTGGGGTCGGGCGATTTCGTTGAAGAAGCGGTCTGATTGATGGGCATCACGCATGAGCGGCGTCCTTCTCGGGCTCGCAGCAGGAGGATAGCGCCGCAACAGCCGGGCTGCACACATCGGGATGGCCCTGGCAGCAGTCGCGCATGAGGAATTCGATGAGACCGGAGAGCGCCGGATAGGAGGCAGTGTAGATGATCGAGCGGCCCTCGCGCCGGGATTCGACCAATCCGGCGTGTTCGAGATGGCTCAGGTGGAAGGATATGCGCGAGGAGGAGGCGCCATCCATGGCTTCGCCGATCGCGCCGGCCGGCAATCCTTCGGGGCCGGCCGTCACCAGCAGGCGGACGATTCGCAGCCGGGTTTCCTGCGAGAGTGCCGCGAAAGCGTCGAGGGCTTGCTTTTCGTTCATTATCGCCTCAATATCTCAAGAGTAATTGAGATAAAGGTATACGAAGATGATTGATGACACCAGACCCCGCGAGATGGATTTTCATGGCGACGCTTCGCTCGGCGCACTTCTGGCCGCCCTGGAGCCGTATGCCGGCAAGGCGCTTGTAATCGACTATGGTGGGCAGACGATCCGGCCCGGCTATCACGTTACCGAGGTGAAGGCCGGCTCATTCGTCACGCTCGACTGCGGCGGAAACCCGGATGTATGGCGCGAGACGATCCTGCAGATCGAAGACATCGCCCAAGAAGGCGAGGGCGATTACCTGTCGGTCGACAAATTTCGGGGGATTCTCGATCAGGTTGCTCAACGAATCGAGCTTGACGCTGGCGCGCGACTCACCCTCGAGGTAGGGCCGCCGGATGTGGCGATGCAGATTTTTGATGTTGGTAGGCTGCGCATCGAGGCCGATCGCGTCATACTACGGCTCGTCGCTCGTTCGGCGATCTGTAAACCAAGGCATCGGGTAAGACAGGAAACGGCTGCATGCTGTGGCCCGAGGGCGGCTGGCAAAGACTGCTGCGCGGCCTAAAGGTCGAGAGAGTGGCGCTGAAGTGGCATCCATCCGGCTGCCGTTTCCTCCATTATAAGGTTTGTCGGTCCTATTTTGTCATTCTGCTGCAATCGTGCGAGCGGATAATTCTCAAATCGTGGCTCCCCGTCGAATCGGTCGCAATAGAATCGCGCGCTCGCAAGTACCGGTCGGGGACCTCGGAATGAGGTTTGCCCGTTCCGCGCTGTCGAAGCGGGTCGCGGTAAATGTCGGAAATGGCGTGTGCAGCGTCGTTGATATCACGGATTTGCCGCGGATCTGCCATGTTGGCAGCTTGTCCCATTTCCATGTCTTATTTAAAATCGGCTCGTAAGTGTCCGTACATTAAGGACTTTCTTAACGAAGTCTAAACAAATGTGGCGCCTGTGTTGCTGACTTGTGTCCTTTCGGCAACAGGAATTGTGTAAGGCTCCTGTGAATCTCCCTTTCAGGCAAGATGTAGATTGCGTGACAGTTCGCGTCTTGTATTTTCAAATTCGGAAGCGAGGGCGATTGATCGTCCACTTCTTGAAACACGAGGATGGGGCAGGGAATACCTTCGGGTAGTTCTCATTCTCGAATGAAACTTTGACTGGAGGTCAATAATGAACATCAAGAGCCTTCTTCTCGGCTCCGCTGCTGCTTTGGTAGCAGTTTCCGGTGCTCATGCAGCTGACGCTATCGTTGCTGCTGAGCCTGAGCCGCTTGAATACGTTCGCATCTGCGACGCATACGGCGCCGGCTACTTCTTCATTCCGGGCACCGAAACCTGCCTCAAGATCGGCGGTAAGGTTCGTACCGAAGGTCAGTGGTACGATGCCTACAACCCGAACAACGTTCGTGGCACGCTCTGGCACACCCGCGCTGAGTTGAACGTCAACACCGCGACCGACACTGAATATGGTCCGCTGAAGACCGAAACCATCGTTCGTTGGGATTGGCAGGAAGGCGCTTCCACCAACACCAATCTGCTGTGGGCTTACATCAGCCTCGGTGGCTTCACCGTTGGTAAGACGGACTCGCAGTTCAACCAGTTCACCGGCTACGCCGGCGACGTCATCAACGACGACGTTGTCTATGACGGCCCGTATGAACTCAACCAGTTGACCTACAACTACGATGCAGGCAACGGCTTCACGGCTGTGATCTCGCTCGAAGACAGCAACTCCGGCGTTGGCGCTACGGGCGTTAACGGCGAAGACAGCTCTGACCATTATGCTCCTGACGTTGTCGCCGGTGTTGGCTACAAGGCTGGCGCTTGGGCCTTCAAGGTCGTCGGTGGTTATGACTCCATCGTCGAAGAAGGTGCTGTCAAGGCTCGCGTCGACGCTGACTTCGGTGCCTTCTCGGCATTCGTCATGGGCGGCTACAACACCGACGGCAACAAGCTGAACAAGTACGCCGGCTCGAACGGTGGCGGCGACGCTGCTGATATCGGCTGGGGCGACTGGGCAGTTTGGGGCGGCGTTGGCGTACCGGTCAACGAAAAGCTGAAGTGGAACCTGCAGCTCGCCTACACCGACTCGAAGATCTTTGCCGCGACCACGAACCTCAAGTTCAACCCGGTCAAGAACCTTCTGATCGAGCCGGAAGTATCCTACACCAACTGGGACTCCATCAATCAGGACCAGTGGGCTGGTATCCTCCGCTTCGAGCGTTCGTTCTAATCTGATTTGACTTCGGTCATGATCTGATTTGTCACGCAAGTGACGAAAAGCCCGGCTTTCGAGCCGGGCTTTTTGCGTTCCGGGCAAGGTCGATCGCCCTCTGCTTTCGGCGTCTGAAGCACATTCTCCGCTATTTTATGTATTAGTTTTGTATAAATGGTGGGCGCCGTATAACTTGAGGATCCCCGGAAAGTAATGTCGGGTAAAGTGCGGCGGCAAGATCGGCTATTTCATGTGACAATTTTGCGACGTGATTTTTGTGCAACGCAAAATTCGAAACGAGCGTCACATATGCTCATAGTTTATCTCTGATATTGCTCTGAAAAATTCGATCTGTAGGTTCGCAAATCAGAAGCGAGGCTTACGGTTTCGTTTCTCCCAGATCAGGGGTCAACTTTGAACGCAAGGTGGGGTGGGGCACGTCGTTTTTCGGCGCGAATTCTCTTACCTAAATTTATATTGGAACTGGAGTTACCATGAACATCAAGAGCCTTCTTCTCGGCTCCGCTGCTGCGCTGGCAGCAGTTTCCGGTGCTCATGCAGCCGACGCTATCGTCGCTGCCGAGCCCGAGCCGCTTGAATACGTTCGCATCTGCGACGCCTATGGCGCCGGCTATTTCTTCATTCCGGGCACCGAAACCTGCCTCAAGATCGGCGGTATGGTTCGTACCGAAGGTGGCTGGTACAATGCTTACAAGGCTGGCCAGGAAGCCGGTGAACGCGGCACCTACTGGCATACCCGCGCTGAACTGAGACTTTCGACCGCATCGGACACCGAATACGGTCCGTTGAAGACCAGCACGGTCTATCGCTACGACTGGAACGACGGCAACTCCACCACCAGCAAGCTGCTCTGGGCCAATATCAGCCTCGGTGGCTTCCTCGTTGGTAAGAACGATTCGGTCTACTCGACCTTCCTCGGCTATGCCGGCGACGTCATCAACGACGACGTGATCGAGTACGGTATCAATGGTGGCGACGAGCTGAACCAGCTCACCTACAACTATGATGCCGGCAATGGCTTCACCGCTGTAATCTCGCTGGAAGATTCCAATTCCGGCACGGGCGCAACCGGTGCAAATGGCGAAAACAGCTCCGACCACTATGCTCCGGACGTTGTCGCCGGTGCTGGCTACAAGGCTGGCGCTTGGCAGTTCCGTGTCGTCGGTGGCTACGACTCCATCGTTGAAGAAGGCGCTGTCAAGGCTCGCGTTGACGCCGACTTCGGCATTCTGACCGCTTTCGTTATGGGTGGCTACAACACCGATGGCAATAAGCTCAACAAGTATGCCGGCGCAGGCGGAGATGGTCTTGGCTGGGGCGACTGGGCTGTCTGGGGCGGCGTTGGCGTTCCGGTCAACGACAAGCTGAAGTGGAACCTGCAGCTTTCCTACGACGACGTGAAGACCTTCGCTGCGACGACGAACGTCAAGTTCAACCCTGTCAAGGACCTGCTGATCGAGCCGGAATTGACCTACGTGAACTATGACGCCGCTAACAAGGATACCTGGGCTGGTATCCTGCGCTTCCAGCGTACGTTCTAATTCGGTTCGAACAACCGGATTTGATATAGCTCATATTCTGATCTGACCTCCGATCAGAAGGAAATGGCCCGGTTTTCCCAACCGGGCCATTTCTGTTCTTGGCTTACGCTTGCTGTCGCGCAGGCTCAGCTCGCCGCGAGGAAATCCCCGACCGCAGCCGGGATATCCCCGAGATGCAGGATGGGCGCATGTCCTTGCCCCACGGCAGTCTTGATCGTCATGCCGGGATGGCGCCGTGCCATTTCCTCGACCGTCGCCATTGTCAGCAGTTTGGAGTTTTCCCCGCGAATCACCATCAGCGGGATGTCTCGGAATGCCTCGAATTGCGGCCACAGATCCGGAAGCGGCGCCTCAAGGTCCAGCGCCTGCATCTGTGCGGCAATTGCGGGGTCATAATCAGCGACGATCTTTTCATCTTTGACAGTGTAGATCGCCCGCGCCATGTCGCGCCAATCCTCATCCGCGAGCGCCGAGAAGGTGGCACCGTGATTTTCCCGCAGGATGTCGGCGGCCTCGCTCCAGTCGGCCGGCTTCCGATCGCGGTTCAGATAGTCGCGAATATCGCCAAGCCCTTCCTTCTCCAGAACGGGACCAATGTCGTTGAGAATGATCGCCTTCAGAAGATCGGGACGGCTGGCGGCCAGCAGATGCAGGACGAGGCCGCCGCGCGACGTGCCGATGAAGACGGCTTGAGAGATATCGAGCGCGGAGCATAGGGCGAGCACGTCCTGGGCTTCCACAACGAGATTATAGTGGCTCTTGTCGTCGTCTCTGGCAGACAAGCCGCGCCCGCGCGCATCGAGCGTAATCACCCTGCGCGGCGCAGCCGGATCGCGGGACAGAAGCAGCGCCAACTGATGAAAATCCCGCGAATTGCGGGTGAGACCCGGCAGGCAGATGACGGGTGGCGGACCGGCGACCGGTGATTCGCTGCCGCCGTAATCGCGGGCATAGAGCTTCAGTCCGTCCGGTGCCGAGATCGTTCTGACAACAAAGCCGCTCTCATCGTCGCTGCTCATCGATAGTCCCCCGTGGATGACATTTCACGAGGGATGTAACGCCATTTTGCCGCCGTGGACAATCGGGCTTGCGAGCGATGGACTTAGCCGCGGCCGTAGATCAGATCGCGCTCGATATCGGTCTTCTGACCAAGCCGCGCCTTGTAAACCTGATAGTTCTCCATCACGCGCTGAACGTAATTGCGCGTTTCGGGGAAGGGGATGCGCTCGATCCAGTCGACGACGTCGTCGATCGACTTGCCACGCGGATCGCCATAGCGGCTGATCCATTCCGGAACCTTGTTCGGGCCGGCATTGTAGGCAATGAAGGTCAGGATGTAGGAGCCGCCAAAGGCGTCGATCTGCTCGCCGAGATAGTGCGCGCCGAGCGTTGCGTTGTAGCCGGCATCCTGCGTCAGCTTGGCGTCGGAATAGGCCAGACCATGTCGGCCAGCGACGGCCTTTGCCGTCTTTGGCAGAAGTTGCAACAGGCCGCGCGCATTGGCCGAGGAGACGGCTGCCGGATTGAAGGCGCTTTCCTGCCGGGCGATGGCATAGGCGAGCGCCTTGCCCGAGCCGGAAATATTGGCATTGTCCGGAATGACGCCGATCGGGAAGGCAAGTGCCGCGACATCGACGCCACGGCCATAGGCGATCTTGCCGACCTGAAGGGAGAGCTGGTGATTGCCGGAGCGCTCGGCCCGCGCCGCCAGCATGGCGATCTCGCCGGGGCTATCCAATTGCTTGGCCAATGCCCGATAGAGCGCCTCGGCGCGCCAGCCATGGCCTGCCGCTTCGAGCCGCGTGATGGCCTGGACAGCTTCACGAGACTGGAAGATGCGCCGGTCGTCGCTCGTCGGCGAGGGGTAGGCGACGTTCAATGTCCGCCGGCCGAGCTTTTCGGCAGCGAGCTGGCCATAGAAGGTGCTCGGATAGGAGGCCGCCTTCGCATAGAATTCTGAAGCCTTGCCGGGACCGCCGGCTTCGGCCGCGCGGCCGAGCCAGTACCAGGCGCGCGACTGTGAGATCGGGCCGTTCGACACCTGCAGGATCTTGCGGAAATGCGTCGAGGCCGCAGCGCCGTTCTGCAGGCCGCGCAGCGCATACCAGCCGGCATGGAATTCTGCCTCGCCGACATCCTGCGGGCTCTCGGCAGCACTGGCATCGACGACGCGGTAGGCGGTTTTGAAATTACCCTGGTCCACCAGGCCGCGGCTGACGATGCGCTGTTCGTTCCACCATGCGCCCGTATTGACGAGTGCTGCGCGGTCGCGCGGCATCTGTGTCAACAGACTGGCGGCATCGTCATATTTGTCCTGGCGGCGCAGGTTTTCGATCCGCATGAAAAGATAGGCCGGATCCTTGCGCCATTGCGCATCGATATTGGCAAGCAGTGCGCTGGCATTGGCGGAGCGATTGTTGACGGCTGCCCAGGCCTTGTAGAGCGATTGCGCCCTGCCGAGATCGCCGAAGCGCTTGGCCTGCGCCGTGCGGTCGCGATAGAGCAGATAGTCCATGCGCGCCTTGTGATCGGCGGGTGTCAGCAGGGCGGAGAATTCCGCGAGGATCTTGTCTTCGAAGGATTTGTCCAGCGCCTCGTCGCGCCAGATCTTGCGAATGAGCTTGGCGGCTTGCGCCGATGCGCCGCGCGAAACCAGCGCGCGCGACAGGATCACGCTGCCTTCCGGCGTTTCCGGCTGCGTATTGCCGAAGGCGGCAAGGACCTGATCTGTCGGGGGATTTTCGGTGTAGAGCGCCCGTTCGGAGTTGGCGCGTAGGCTGCCGAGACCAGGCCATCCCAAAAGTTCGCGTGCCGCCGCGGCGATTTCGCCGGAGGGAACGCCGGTCTGGCCCGAGGTGGCGATCGCCCAGGTCAGGATATGACGGTCGAGCGTGCCCTGGCCCATGCCGTTGCGGATGGCGAGTGCCTGCATCGGGTTCTTGTTGGAAAGGGCGTCGAGGCCGGTCTTGAGGTCGCTGTTGAGAGGCGCTACGGCGGTGCCGCGCGGGATGGCTCCCGTGTTCAATGGATCCGGTGCGCTCATCGCCACATCGGTCGTCTTGCGGGGGAGTGCCTGTTCACCGGGAAGTTGTGACGCAAAAGCGCCCCACGCGACCGCCACGCCCACAGCAGTCATGATCACGAGAGGTCTTTTCATCCGGTTACTCACAACAAAAAACAGGTCCCTTCCATTTGCCGAAATTTATATTAACGAAACCTTAGCGTTGGTCCGAATTTCAATCAATTATGATATCGGAAACTGCCCTTCACCATTGAAAGCCTGCTTGTCGCCGGCAAGTCGGCGCTTTATGGTGCGCGGATTCATAACCATGGATTGCGGCTGAAGCGTGAAAGCGCGCCGCGAGGAGACTTGCATGTTCCAGGGGTCCATTCCCGCACTCGTTACGCCCTTCACTGACGCCGGCAAGGTGGATGAAGCGTCTTTCGCTTCCCATGTCGATTGGCAGATCAAAGAGGGCAGCAGCGGGCTCGTTCCCGTCGGCACGACGGGTGAATCGCCGACCCTGTCGCATGACGAGCATAAGCGTGTCGTTGAGCTCTCGATCGAAGTTGCGAACAAGCGCGTCCCCGTCATGGCCGGCGCCGGCTCCAACAATACCCGCGAGGCGATCGAGCTTGCCCAGCATGCCGAAAAGGTTGGCGCCGATGCGGTTCTGGTGGTCACCCCTTACTACAACAAGCCGACGCAGAAGGGGCTTTACGCACACTTTGCGGCCGTTGCGGAAGCGGTGAAGCTGCCGATCTATATCTACAATATTCCTGGCCGTTCTGTCGTCGACATGACGCCGGAAACCATGGGCGCGCTTGCCAAGGCCTATGGCAACATCGTTGGCGTCAAGGATGCGACCGGCAAGATCGAGCGCGTGTCCGAGCAGCGCATCACCTGCGGCAACGATTTCCGTCAGCTTTCCGGCGAGGATGCGACGGCGCTCGGCTTCAACGCCCATGGCGGCGTTGGCTGCATCTCGGTAACGGCCAATGTCGCGCCGCGCCTTTGTGCCGAACTACAGGCGGCAACGCTTGCGGGTGATTATGCCAAGGCGCTCGCCTACCAGGATCGGTTGATGCCCCTGCACAAGGCGATCTTCCTGGAGCCCGGCCTCTGCGGCGCCAAATACGGCCTGTCCCGCCTCGGCCGGATGAGCCGCAATGTACGCTCACCGCTGCTCTCGACGCTGGAGCCGGGTACGGAAGCGGCCATCGATGCCGCCATGCGCCATGCCGGCCTGCTGAACTGACGGCAACACCGACGCCAGTCCTATTCGAGGCCGCTCTCTTCACAAGGAGGGCGGTCTCGCTTATTTAAGGTCTGGAACCTCGGAATTGACGCACGAAAAAGAAGAAGAAAAATCATGGCCCCCAAAGGCAGCCAACGCGTAGTGAAGAAGATTGTCGCGGAGAACCGCAAGGCGCGCTTCAATTACGAGATCATCGATACCTATGAGGCCGGCATCGTGCTGATGGGCACCGAGGTCAAGTCCCTGCGCGAGGGTAAGGCCAATATCGCCGAATCCTATGCCTCGGACGAAGACGGCGAGATCTGGCTGATCAATTCCTATCTGCCGGAATATCTGCAGGCGAACCGCTTCAATCACGAGCCGCGCCGCCGCCGCAAGCTGTTGCTCTCGGGCCGTGAAATCGGCCGGCTGCGCTCCGGCATCAATCGCGAAGGCATGACGCTGATCCCGTTGAAGATCTATTTCAACGACAACGGTCGCGCCAAGCTCGAACTGGCGCTTGCCAAGGGCAAGAAGCTTCACGACAAGCGTCAATCCGAGAAGGAACGCGATTGGAACCGGCAGAAGGGCCGCATCCTCAAGGACAATAGGTGACGGTGACGGGCGGCCGTTAGGCTGAACTCAAGATGCCCTAGTAAAGGGCCGGTGGCGCAGCGAATACGATATGCATCCGCTGCGGGGTCACCTATTCCTCGGCATCAGCCGCAGTAGCCGCCGGTTCGGCCGGACGCTGTGGACGATCGGAGGGATCGCGGCCGATTTCGGCCTTCAGCGAGACGAGGTCGATGAAGTGATCGGCCTGGCGGCGCAGGTCGTCGGCGATCATTGGCGGCTGGGTGGCCATGGTGGAGATGACCGACACCTTGCGGCCGCGACGCTGCAACGCCTCGACCAGGGTGGTGAAGTCGCCGTCGCCGGAGAAGATCACCAGATGATCGACGGTTTCGGACTGCTCCATGGCATCGATCGCCAGCTCGATATCCATGTTGCCCTTGATCTTGCGGCGGCCCATGGAGTCGGTGAATTCCTTCGCCGGCTTGGTGACGACCTTGTAGCCATTATAGTCGAGCCAGTCGATCAGCGGGCGGATCGAGGAGTATTCCTGATCCTCGATTAAGGCGGTATAATAATAGGCACGCAGCAGATATCCGCGCTTTTGGAACGCTTTCAACAGCTTACGGTAGTCAATATCGAAACCGAGGCTCTTGGATGCGGCGTAGAGATTGGCGCCGTCTATAAAAAGTGCAATTTTTTCGCGTGGGTCGAACATCGCTTACATATCCACTGTTATCAAAATGCAATTACCGTACGCAAAATGTAGTCAAAACAATGTCTTGCATGACGCCGGCGAACAATTCGTATTACTTTATGAATCATTCATATAGCCGAGATTTAGGGCACGTAATGTGATATTCCAAGCAATCTTAAGTAGAATCCATGATTTGTCTATTGAATTTTAGCGCATTGTGGGGGGATTGGGACCCCTGCAGCAGGAAAAACTTGAATTTGCCTTCGTTTGCTTGTATCGGCGTGCTACTCCGAGACATGATGACGACATCACGACCGCAAAGGACAGGCAATGGCCCGTGTCACAGTAGAAGATTGCATTGATAAAGTTGAGAACCGGTTCGAGCTCGTGTTGCTCGCCAGCCATCGCGCGCGCCTGATTTCGCAGGGTTCCTCGATTACCATCGACCGCGATAACGACAAGAACCCGGTCGTGGCCTTGCGCGAAATCGCCGATGAGACGCTGTCTCCCGACGATCTCAAGGAAGACCTGATCCATTCGCTGCAGAAGCACGTCGAAATCGACGAGCCGGAACCCGATCCGGCAAGCCTGCTGGCCGCTGGCGGCAACGCCTCGGCTTCGGGCGACGAGGAAGAAGATGCTCCGGAAGCTGTCACTTTCGACCAGATGTCGGAAGAGGAACTGCTGGCTGGCATCGAAGGCCTTGTTCCGCCAGAAAAAAGCGACGATTACTGATCGTCGAGCTTGATGCTCTAACCAAGAGCGATATGATGAAGTAATGTGTGCGCCGGTCGTATGACTGGCGCGCTTTTGTTTTTGCTGGAGTAGCTTGGGAATGATGCGGCAATACGAGCTTGTCGAGCGTGTGCAGAAATACAAGCCCGATGCCAACGAAGCTCTTCTCAACAAGGCCTATGTCTATGCGATGCAGAAACATGGGCAGCAGAAACGCGCCAGCGGCGACCCCTATATTTCCCATCCCCTCGAAGTCGCCGCCATCCTGACGGACATGCGTCTGGATGAATCGACGATCGCCGTCGCTCTCCTGCACGACACGATCGAAGACACGACCGCGACGCGCGCCGAAATCGATGAGCTGTTCGGCGAGGATATCGGCCGTCTGGTCGAGGGGCTGACCAAGATCAAGAAGCTCGATCTCGTCACCAAGAAGGCGAAGCAGGCGGAAAACCTGCGCAAGCTGCTGCTCGCCATTTCCGACGATGTCCGCGTGCTGCTGGTCAAGCTCGCCGACCGCCTGCACAATATGCGTACGCTCGACCATATGTCGCCGGAAAAGCGCGCTCGCATCTCCGAAGAGACGATGGAAATCTATGCGCCGCTCGCCGGCCGCATGGGTATGCAGGACATGCGCGAAGAGCTGGAGGAGCTTTCCTTCCGCCACATCAATCCCGAAGCGAATGAAACGGTGACCAAGCGCCTCGAGGAGCTGTCACGGCGCAATGAAGGTCTGGTGAAGAAGATCGAGGTGGAACTGCGCGACCTCCTGGTCGCCAACGGCCTTGCCAATGCCATGGTCAAGGGGCGACAGAAGAAGCCTTATTCGGTCTTCCGCAAGATGCAGTCGAAGTCGCTTTCCTTCGAACAGCTGTCCGACGTCTATGGCTTCCGCCTGCTCGTCGACGATATTCCCTCCTGCTATCGCGCGCTCGGCATCGTGCATACGCGCTGGCGTGTCGTGCCCGGCCGGTTCAAGGATTACATCTCGACGCCGAAGCAGAACGACTATCGCTCGCTGCACACCACCATCGTCGGCCCGTCCAGCCAGCGCATCGAGCTGCAGATCCGCACCAAGCGCATGCATGAAATCGCCGAATTCGGCATTGCCGCCCATGCGCTCTACAAGGACAAGGACGGCAACAGCAATGGCGACGGCGAGCTGCTGTCGCGCGAAAGCAATGCCTATTCCTGGCTGCGCCACACCATCGAGGCGCTGGCCGAAGGCGACAGCCCGGAAGAGTTCCTTGAACATACCAAGCTTGAGCTCTTCCAGGATCAGGTTTTCTGCTTCACACCGAAGGGCAAGCTGATCGCGCTGCTGCGCGGCGCCACGCCGATCGATTTCGCCTATGCGGTTCACACAAATATCGGCGACACCACCGTCGGCGCCAAGATCAATGGCCGCATCATGCCGCTGGTGACGCGCCTGACCAATGGCGATGAAGTCGAGATCATCCGCTCCGGCGTGCAGGTGCCGCCGGCTGCCTGGGAAGAGATCGTCGTGACTGGCAAGGCGCGCGCCGCCATCCGCCGCGCCACGCGTCTTGCCATCCGCAAGCAATATGCCGGCCTCGGTCACCGTATTCTGGAGCGCACCTTCGAGCGCGCCGGCAAGGTCTTTTCGCGCGAGGCGCTGAAGCCGGCGCTGCATCGCCTCGGCCAGAAGGATGTCGAGGACGCGATTGCCGCCGTCGGGCGCGGGGAGATGTCGTCGCTCGATGTGCTGCGCGCCGTCTATCCCGACCATCAGGACGAGCGCGTGACCGTCAAGCCCGCCGGTGACGAAGGCTGGTTCAACGTCCGCAGCGCCTCCGGTATGATCTTCAAGATCCCCGGCAAGACAAAGGCTGATCTCGCGGCCAGCATCGAGGGTATCGATGCCCTGCCGATCCGTGGCCTGGCGGCGGATGTCGAGGTGCATTTCGCCCCGACGGGTGCCGTGCCCGGCGATCGCATCGTCGGCATCATGGAAAAAGGCAAGGGGATCACCATCTATCCGATCCAGTCGCCGGTGCTGCAGCGCTTCGACGATCAGCCGGAGCGCTGGATCGATGTGCGCTGGGATCTGGACGAGGCCAACAAGTCTCGCTTTGGCGCGAGGATCCTGATCAATGCGCTGAACGAACCCGGCACGCTCGCCAAGGTCGCGCAGACGGTTGCCGGCGTCGACGTCAATATCCGCATTCTCAACACCGTGCGCGTTGCCGCCGACTTTACCGAGATGGCTCTCGACGTCGAAGTCTGGGATCTGCGCCAGCTCAACCAGCTCCTGGTGCAGCTAAAGGAGCTCGACTGCATCGCCACTGTAAAACGGCTTTACGAATAATTATCTGTAGCGATGGCGCCGATCCGGCGTGGCTGCATATTTTGTGACCAATTTATGGTCAAATCCGACCACCATTATGTGCAGCCATGCGATATACGCATGGCTGTATCGGTTTTACAGCGTTGGTAATTAACCTTTGCAACGCTTATCTTCTGGTCATCGAAGAAACGAAACAGAGATGAGAGAAGACAATGTTTGGTCCTATCAAGAAATTCGCCCGTGCCCTGCGTGTTCCGAGTGCTGAAGAGCGCGAAATGGCTTACCTGAACGGCTCGCACGACCGTTTTGACCTTGAATATCGTCAGCGTCAGGTCGATCGCGGCATGTTCCGTCAGCGTTAATCGCTGACAATACTTTCGAATGGGAAGGGGCGTGACAGTTGCTGCGCCCTTGGAGCATCCCGCCACGAGCGGATTGAATGTTCCTGATCCAGAAGCTGGAGCGGTTTTCGTGTCTTGAACACGTAACGCTCCAAAGAGCAGGGCACGGTTGCTGGACAATCAGCGCATGAACGCTTTGCCGCTCTTGTCATGACGGCCCTCAATACACTAGATAAGCCGCATGTTATTTCGACGCCGAAAACCACTGACGTTCAGCGAGAAACTGCGGGAGCATCTTTGGCCCCGTAAGGGTTTTGTCCGCTCGTTCCAATATTTTGGAAAACGCCTTGTGCGCCTTGCCGCTTCGCCGCATTCGGTGGCGGCTGGTTTTGCGGCGGGCATCGTCGTGTCCTGGACTCCTTTTATCGGCGTGCATTTTGTGATGGCGATCATCATCGCCTATCTGATCGGCGGCAATGTGGTTGCCTCCGCGCTCGGCTGTCTGGCGGCCGGCAATCCTATCACCTACCCCTTCATCTGGGCCTTCACCTGGGAAATCGGCCATCTGATCCTGGCGCGCGACAGCGGCGGGCAGGGCGGTGGTGTCGATCTGCCGGCGCTGTGGCACAAGGGCGATCTCTCGCAAATCTGGGATCCGGTTCTGAAGCCGATGCTGATCGGCGGCATTCCGCCGGCGATCGTTTCGGGTGTCATCGTCTATGCTCTGACCTATTACGGCGTGAAGAGCTTCAAGACCCGCCGCAAGGAACGGCTGATGGAACGCGCCCGCGAGCGCCTGTCGCTTGCCGAAAACGCATCGGGCGTCTGACGAACGCTGATATCGTCGCGGCCGGCTGGAGGGCCTTCTCATGATCATCGGGATCGGCAGCGACCTCATCGACATCCGCCGCGTCGAGAAATCGATCGAGCGTTTCGGCACACGCTTCACCGAGCGCTGTTTCACCGACATCGAGCGCGCCAAGTCCGAAGGGCGCAAGAACAAGGCCGCCTCCTACGCCAAGCGTTTCGCCGCCAAGGAAGCCTGTTCCAAGGCGCTCGGCACCGGCCTTGCGCAAGGGGTCTTCTGGCGTGACATGGGTGTGGTCAACCTGCCGAGCGGCAAACCGACCATGCAATTGACGGGCGGAGCAGCCAGGAGGCTGGCCGCCATGCTGCCGGAAAATCACCGCGCCGCCATTCATTTGACGATAACCGATGATTTTCCTCTTGCTCAAGCTTTTGTGATTATCGAGGCGCTGCCGATTGCCGGCTGAATGACAGCCCTATGTCGCTTTTGATACCGGCGCCATTGCCGCCGTGATATGAAGCGGGTAGAGAGTGCCTGAATGAAAGTGCGCCGGTGGGGTGCGAACAAGGAATAAGACTGCGTGTCCGAGAAAGCCGAAAAACAGCAGAACGCCCTCTGGGAAAACATCAAGGTTATCGTACAGGCTCTCGTCCTGGCCATGATCATCCGCACGGTGCTATTTCAGCCCTTCACCATTCCGTCCGGCTCGATGATGCCGACGCTTCTTGTCGGAGACTATATCTTCGTCAATAAGTTCGCCTACGGCTATTCGAAATATTCTTTGCCTTTCTCGCCTGACCTGTTCAGCGGCCGCATTTTCGGCAGCGAACCGAAGCGCGGCGACGTCGTCGTCTTCCGTTTCCCGCCGAACCCGGATGTCGACTATATCAAGCGCGTCATCGGTCTGCCGGGTGACCGCATTCAGGTGAAGAACGATATTCTCTATATCAACGGCGAGGCCGTTCCGCGTGAGCCGCACGGCACTTTCGCCTCGGATTACAGCCAGGAGCCGGGCGACAAGATCCCCGTCTATAGCGAGCGGCTGGCGGACTCCGGCAAGGTCTACGATACGCTGGACCTCTCTCCGACCTCGCGCGGCGACAACACCCAGGAATATGTCGTTCCGGCCGATCACTACTTCATGATGGGTGATAACCGCGACAATTCCGACGATAGCCGCTTCGATGTCGGTTACGTGCCGGCTGAGAACCTGATCGGTCGCGCCAGCGTCATCTTCTTCTCGCTCGGACATGACACGTCGTTCCGCGAAATCTGGAAATGGCCGACCAATATGCGTTGGGACCGCCTCTTCAAGGTTGTCGAATGACGAAGACGCCGACGCTCTCGCAGGCGGATCGTCTTACGCTTGAAGCCGCGATAGGCCATGCCTTCGTGGAAAAGGAGCGCCTGGACTGGGCTCTGACGCATGCCAGCGCCCGCACGCACAAGGCGGGCAATTACGAGCGGCTGGAATTTCTCGGCGACCGGGTTTTAGGTCTGTGCATCGCCGAGCTCCTGTTCCGCACGTTTGGTGCGGCGACTGAGGGCGAGCTCTCGGTGCGCCTCAACCAACTCGTCAGTGCCGAGACCTGCGCGGCGGTTGCCGACGAGATGCAGCTGCATCTCTTCATCCGCACCGGTGCCGATGTGAAGAAACTGACCGGCAAGCGCATGCTGAACGTGCGCGCCGATGTCGTCGAAAGCCTGATCGCGGCGCTCTATCTCGATGGCGGCCTCGAAGTGGCGCGCAAGTTCATTCTGCGCTATTGGGAAGGGCGTGCTGTCCGGCCCGATGGCGCCCGCCGCGACGCCAAGACGGAATTGCAGGAATGGGCGCATGCGAAATTCGGCGTCACCCCCGTTTATAGGGTTGATGACCGCAGCGGACCGGATCATGATCCCCGCTTCACGGTGACGGTGGAAGTGGCGGGAGCCGCGCCCGAAACCGGTATAGAACGCTCCAAGCGCGCCGCCGAGCAGGTGGCTGCGACGCGGATCCTGGAGCGTGAAGGCATATGGCAGCCGCAGTCGGCTCAGAAATGACGGAAAAAATGACCAATCAGGAAGACACGGCTGCCGGCGAAGGTGCAGCTGAAAATAGCGGCCCGACGCATTCGGGTTTCGTGGCCCTTATCGGCCCGACCAATGCCGGCAAGTCGACGCTCGTCAACCGGCTCGTCGGCGCCAAAGTGTCGATCGTCAGCCATAAGGTGCAGACGACGCGCGCCATCGTGCGCGGCATCGCGATCCACGACAATGCGCAGATCGTCTTCATGGATACGCCCGGCATCTTCAAGCCGCGCCGCCGCCTCGACCGCGCCATGGTGACCTCCGCCTGGGGCGGCGCCAAGGATGCCGATCTCATCATGCTCTTGATCGACAGCGAACGCGGAATACGCGGCGATGCCGAAGCCATTCTCGAGGGGCTGAAGGAAGTCTTTCAGCCGAAGATCCTTGTTCTCAACAAGATCGACCGCGTTCGCCGCGAAGACCTACTGGCGCTTGCCGCCGCCGCCAACGAGAAGATCGCCTTCCAGGAGACCTTCATGGTCTCGGCCGAAAACGGCTCGGGCTGCGACGATGTCATGAACTATCTGGCAAAGACCCTTCCTGAGGGACCGTGGTATTATCCGGAAGATCAGATCTCCGATCTGCCGATGCGCCAGCTTGCGGCCGAAATTACCCGTGAAAAGCTGTTCCTGCGCCTGCATCAGGAGCTTCCCTATTCCTCGCATGTCGAGACGGAAAAGTGGGAAGAGCGCAAGGACGGCTCGGTTCGCATCGAGCAGGTGATCTATGTCGAGCGCGAAAGCCAGAAGAAGATCACCCTCGGCAAATCGGGCGAGGCGATCAAGGCGATCTCCACCGCCTCGCGCAAGGAGCTGTCAGCGATCCTGGAACAGCCCGTGCATCTCTTCCTCTTCGTGAAGGTGCGCGAGAACTGGGGCGACGATCCAGAACGCTTCCGCGAAATGGGGCTCGAGTTCCCGCGCGGATAGAATTGAGCTCCGGCGATTGTCTCACCTCGCGACAATCGCCGGACAAATGCTGGAGCCGGCACGGCGATTTTTTGGGTGATTACCCCCTCGCGCATCTCTTCGGTTGGATCTTTCCAGCAGACCCCTTGAAGAAGGGCACTGGCAGGCCGTCGCCCATTTGATCCCGGCGACCTCATCCGTCTCTCCGCCGTTCTAACAAACAAAGCATTGAAAAAGCTATCGAAACGCGGGTTGATCCACTCGCGGCGCGCAGCTGTGGCTTGTTGGTAGGCCGACGGGTTCACCACGCTTGCGCGAATCGGGACGGCTCTATTCGGACAAGTGAATGCTCGGCAGGCGGGGGCGTTGACACGATCTGGCACATGTCTTTTTAATGGCGGCTAATAGTGTATCAACATAGACTATTATCACCGTCACTTTTCGACCGGTTTCACCTCTTACTAACCGCAGCGGCAAAAGCGATTGGAGCATGATCACGAGCCCATAGTACCGCGGGGCGAAAAGTGCGAAGCGGGTTAGGGCAAGGTCATGTGACTTGAGACCGAGCCAACACGGATGGGGGAATGCCGTCCATTCAACACGGGCCGATGATTGGCGCCGGAGGGATAGATGTGGAAAGTACTACGGGGCGTGGCGTCGTCAGGCGCACGCATGCAGGGGTGGCGCTGATATGACGGTTCAGCGCGCTCTTATTTTGGAAGATAATTTGATCATTGCCATGGAGGCGGAGGAAATCCTTCGCCTTGTCGGGGTCGCGGAGGTGGAAATCGCCTCGAACCTGAAGCAGGCAGTCAACGCCATTCATACCGATCACTATGATTTTGCGATGCTGGATGTGAATCTGGGGGAGTCGATGAGCTTCGGCTTTGCCCGGTTGCTGGTCGAGCGCGGCATCGCCTTCGGTTTCGTCAGCGGCTATTCCGATACGCTCGATTTCCCGGCGGACCTGCGGCATGTGCCGCTGCTCAACAAGCCCTTCGACGAGGCCGCCATGCGGGTGTTCGTCGACAAGCTGTCATCGGCAAGCAGATCCTCCGAGATGTGACAGCGCCCGCCGTTTGTCCTAAACTCGAATCAAGACAGTCTACGGGACAAACCGGCCGATGCAGTGGCAGGACCATGCGATTATTCTGGGCGTCAAACGCCTCGGCGAGACCAGCGTCATCGCCGAGGTGATGACGCGTGATCGCGGCCGGCATATGGGACTGGTGCGCTCCGGCCGGTCGCGTTCCATGCAGCCGGTGCTGCAGCCGGGCAATCTGGTCGAGGTGACGTGGCGCGCGCGGCTGCACGAACATCTCGGTGAGTTCCGCATGGAGCCGGTGCGGCTGCGGGCAGCGAGGCTGATGGAGACGGCGACCGCGGTCTATGGCGTGCAGGCCATGGGCGCTTTGTTGCGCCTGCTGCCGGAGCGCGATCCGCATCCCTATCTCTACGACGCGCTCGACGTCATCCTCGAGAACATGCAGAACCCGATGGACGCAGGCGAGCTTTTCGTCCGCTTCGAGTTGGCGGTGCTCAACGAGCTTGGCTATGGCCTGGATCTGGGTGAATGCGCCGCGACCGGGGTGCGTGACGACCTGGCTTTCGTTTCGCCGAAGACCGGACGCGCGGTCTGCCGTACGGCCGGTGCGCCCTGGGCCGACAAGATGCTGGCGCTGCCGCCTTTTCTTGCCGCGGGCACCGTCGAGGCCGCGAATGGCGAAAGCCTCGCCGCCGCCTTCCGCCTGACCGGCTTCTTCCTGCATCGCCATGTCTACGAGCCGCGCGGCATCGAGATCGCCGCGGCGCGCGAGGGTTTCATTCAAGCCGCGCTGAAAGCGGTGAATGCCGTTTCGCTGGATCGACCGGACAATCCGCCGGTCATCGCCGCCAAACGTTGAGGCTTGTTAAATTGGCGAAGCGACTATCGCCGCTTGAATGCCCAGCCTTCCGCCCGTTCCTCGATCACTGTCACCACATCGCCGATCTTCACGGTACCTTCGCCGCGCGGGACGACATTCCAGCCGAAGAGCGGGCCTGGAACACGGCGATCGGCGGACATGCGGACGCGGCCCATGGCCGGCATAGGGTTCGGAACGTCGCGTGAGCCCGTCTGCTGGTCCTGTGTCGTCATGATGCAGCGGGCGCAGGGCTTGACGAGATCGAGGCGAATGCCGCCGATTTCGATCGCCGCCCAGCGGTCCTCCGGCCATTCCTCGTCGCAGTCGATGACGATGTTCGGGCGGAAACGTTCCATGCCGACCGAGCCCTCGCCATGGGCGGCAAGATCGGCATTCAGCGCCCTCAGCGAGCCGGTGGTGGTGATCAGGATCTGATAGCCATCGGAAAAGGTGACCGGGGTCCCGTCGCCCGCCCATTCCGGGCTGGCAATGCGCGTGGCGAGCCTGTCGAAGAACACCATCCTGATATCGCGCCCGAGCCAGCCGGACAGCGCCGTGTTCGTCGCGTCGTCGGCGACGGAGGCATTGACGGCCGACTTCCAGACGACGACGTCCATTCGATTATCCGGGTGGGGCGGGGGCACGATAATGTCGGCCTTGCCCTCCATTTTCAGCCGCAAATAAGAGGGAGCCGGCTGGATTTCGATGCGGGCAATATCCTGCAATTCGCGCTGGGTAATGAAACGGCCTGAGGGGTCGACTAGCATGGCCCGGCGATCGCCGGCCAGACCGAAGGCATCGATGGTGGCGGAGGAAATGGCTATGCCGCGCGCGCTCTTGAGCGGATAGATGAAGAGGTCGCTGACCTGCATGAATAGCCCTCAGATTTCGTCGATGAACATTGCCAGCACGGTCTTCAGCCGCTCATGCCGGTCGCCGGCGAACCTGCGGCCGGCTTCGGTCTGGAACCCATCCGCCAGTTTGAACAGCTTCGTCTCGAAATGATCGATGGCGAAGCGCTTGTCGTCAAGCGGCCGCTCCGTGGCAAGTGGATCGAACGGATCGTAGAGACCGGAGCCCATACGCCCGGCAATATAGAAACAGCGGGCGGCGCCGACCATGCCGATCGCATCCAGCCGGTCGGCGTCCTGCAATATCTTCGCCTCCAGCGTTTCCGGCGGCAGATTGGCCGAGAAGCTGTGCGTGGTAATGGCATGCGCAGCGGCGGCGATATCCTCATCGGCCCATCCAAGCTCCCTAAAAACACCGGATGCCTTCTCGGCGGCGAGCCTCGATGCCTGGGCGCGATGCGGCGAGTTCTTCTCGACCGAGACACAGTCATGCAGCAATACGGCGGCGGCGAGGATGCGGGCATTGCCGCCTTCCTCGGCCTGGATGGCCATGGCGTTTCTGAATACGCGCAGGATATGGGCGATGTCATGCGAACCGTCATCGCCATCGGCCGCATGCGGGATAAGATCCGCAGCCAGCGTTTCGAACGGGGCAAAGGCCCGCGCCATCCTGTTGGTGTCCATCGTCAGCCCCGTGTCGGAATGATCTCTCCTGTTCCTATCGAGCGCGGAGATTCTCTGCAATCACTCCGAGGCCTTCTTGCCCGTCAGGAGCTTCTGATAGAACAAGCCGATGCCGATCAATACCGCGCCGAGGCCGATGAAGGACAGTGCCCGCAGGAAACCCTCCAGATTTGCCATGTCGATCAGGAAGACCTTGACGACGGCGACGAAGACCAGCGCGGCGGAGGCGATGCGCAGGCTGCGCGCATCGAAGCGTGCCCCGAGCCAGAGAAGGGCGATGCCGATCGCCAACCAGACGACGGAGTAGGAGTAGAGTTCTCCCTGAATGAAGCCGTTCCAGAGCGCAATATACTCGCCCTGCCAGAAGCGGCGCACCGATAGCGTCGCCCAGGCAAAGGTCATGACGGCGCCGGCGACTGCCAGCATGGTCACATAGGGCAGGGGCCGCCTGTTTCGCGCATAGAGCGCCAACCCGGCATAGGCGAGCGCCGGCAGCAGATAGCCGAGCAGCAGCAGGTTGAAGAAGGGGATCCGGCCCGTAC
The DNA here is from genome assembly GCF_000696095.1 of Rhizobium rhizogenes NBRC 13257. Classification (GTDB taxonomy): domain Bacteria; phylum Pseudomonadota; class Alphaproteobacteria; order Rhizobiales; family Rhizobiaceae; genus Rhizobium; species Rhizobium rhizogenes. The sequence continues at coordinate 217,308 of NZ_BAYX01000002.1, forward strand.
TCTCGCCGGTGATGAACGGATTGAGCCCGAGCAGATGCAGCGTCAGGATCGAGATGACGGAGAGGACGCCGACTGCCATGCCGCCATAGCGGAAGACAGGGCTCGATGCGCTGAGATCGAGCGCCATCAGCGTCGCCGAGGCTCCGATCGCCAGCAATGTGTAGATCGATTGTTCGCCAAGCGTCGGAACGTTTGAATTCAGCACGCCGCCATTCATCGCATGACGCACGAGGATGGCGATGGTCAGCAGCACCAGAAGGCTCGCCAGCGCCTGCAATGCGTTGCGCAGTCTGAGGCTCGGCAAATGCCTGACCTCAAAGGCGGACCAGACGGCGAGTGCGGCGGGGATACCGTAGCCGGCAAGCAGCATGTTGAAGACCGGCGTCGTGCCGAGCTCACCCGGGTCGACGATCGTCGGCTGCCAGGCAATGCGCCCCATGGTGATGATCAGCGCCGCGACCATCGTCCATGGCAGCACCAGCCACGAGCGGACCCGCCCGGCCAGCAGATAGGCAATGCCCAGCACCGGCAGCAGGATCGTCGCCACGGCGTCGTGGGCAAGCGTATGCAGGGCAAGGACGGCAGCGGCGAAGGAGCCGGCCGCGAGGATATTCGTCGGCAGCGCCAGACTGCTCTCGGCGGAGCGGCGATGCTGCCATTCGGCGAGCGCCATCAGGATGACGGCGAGCCCGATGCCATAGAGCCCATGCAGCCAGTCGCGGGTCCAGTTGCCGAAGGTGATATAGCTGATGACAGCGATCGCCAGCGGCGTGGCCGCCATGATGACGCTCCAGACCGCCGCAAAGGGCTTCTCGCTCTCGCCGAACCGTTTGAGGAAAAAGACGCCGATCAGCACGAAGACTGCACCGAGGCCGAGACCTTCATAGACCACGACATTATAAAGCGCCGGCGAGACCTCCGCGAGACCCCAATCCGCGGCATTCATCGGGGATGTCAGGACCATGGACATGCCAAGGCCGGCGGCGGCGACCGACAGGATTGCCGCCCAGGCCGCATGCAAACGGCTGGCTCCGAAGGCCGCGACCGCCGCAACGATCGCCGCGAACAGAAGGGTAGCGTTCGGCAGTGGGTATCCGTTCAGCAGGCTGTAGCCCAACAGCGACAGGGCGACTGCACTGGCGCCAATGGATGCCGTCAGCGTCATGCCGAGCGGCTCGCGGGCCAGGAACAGGACCGGATGGCTCGCGGGTTGCGAGGCTGGCGACTCTTCTGAGTCGCTTAGCTCTGCTAGCGCTGGAGGGTCTTCGCTAGGTGCTGCTACGGCTTCATAACGCCCCGGCCAGATGAAGATCGTACCGGCGATCATCACCAGCATGGCGAGTGTTACGGGGCTAAGGTCAACGACAGGGCTGTTTGTAATGTAGAGCAGTGCCCAAAGGCCGAGGAGCACATTGGCCAAGGCGGGCGCGATCTGCCAGCGGCGCAGCCGCGATGCGGTTGCGGTGGCGAGCCAGGTCAGGACGAGATAGCCGAATAGCACCCACGGCCTTGGCGCCGTCGAGGCGATCAGGGCCGGGGTGACCATCGAGGCCAGCAGACCGAGGCCGGCAAGCGCCTGGCCGTGCAACAGCGACAAGCCGAGGGTGGCAAGGGAGATCAATGCCAGGAGAAAGAACGCGGTCGCCGGTCCGATGAAGCCGTAAATGCCATGCGCGGCATAGGTCGAGCCGAACAGCGCGACGACACCCGCCGCCGTCAGCACGCCGGGAATCATCGCATTCTGGAAGGTGTTGGCAAGAACGGGTTCGGAACGGCGACGGATCACTTCGCCGGCCGCGACAAGGACAAGGCCGAAGAGCGCGGCAAGCGCCAGCCGCACGCCAGGGCTGAGCAGGCCGCTCTCGATCGAATACTTGACCATGAAAATGCCGCCGAATGCCAGCGCGATGCCGCCGACCCATACGGCCCAGCGGGCGCCGATCGTGCTTTCCAGGCTTTCGTTACTGGAGACCGCGGTATCCCGGGCAAAGGCGGGAGCGGTGGTCTCGTGGATTGGTGCCGTTTCACCGTCATCGGTCATGGCGGCGGCTTCCACCGCAGGCGCCGCGACCGTCTCTGCCAATGGCTGCGCGGCAGCCTCGGTGTATGAATCGGCCACATCGATGGTTTCGGCCGCACTGGCTGATTCGCTGCTTCCCATGGCCAGCACCCGGCCGGCGAGTGCATTTTGCAGCTCCTGGACGCGGCTTTCGAGCTTTCCTAGCCGTAGATTGTAGCTCCGCAGTATAAAAATACCGACGACCACGACCGCGATCAGCAGCAAATCCATGATGTCCCCTCCATGGGCTCTTGGCCGCACATTATACGAAATGAGCCGGGGAGTAAGGGTAGATCAGTCAATTTACCTATGATTCCAGGGGATTACGCGCCGGAGATGGCGTGTTCTGGTTTGCTGGCGGCTTTAGAATTATTAGGGTGTGTTAATTTATAACTTGGAAACTATTGTTAATACTCATTAACAATTTGGCCTTTACCGGTGCTGAGAACCGGCCTATCAGCACATATATAGTTCAACTGAAATGTATTGCGTACAAACGATGTCGCATGAGGCGGCTCCTAACCCTAGGAGGTTTGTATGTCCCATGTATCTTCCATATCCAACAGTTCCTATCCTTATCGGGGCACTCTTTCGCGGCTCGACGCGAATGATGATGGTGTCCTGAGCCGTGAGGAGCGTGAAGCCGATGAACGCCCGGGTATCCTCGAGGCCGATTCGAATGCCGAAAGCAGCGATGGAACAAGCAGTGCGCTGAGCAGCCTGATGGCGAAGCTTATGCAAATGCCGATTGCCGGCACGACTGCGACGGGCAAATCGCTGGAGACGAACAGCGCTTTCGACCTCGACCTGCTGACGCCGATGGATGCCTATAACAGCACCTACGGCCAGTACGACGTGGACAGCGCAGCGGCCTGATCCTCTTTTGCCAGTGTGATTATAGCGGTTCGCCGGACAACGGCGGACCGCTTCTTTGTGATTGAAACCATTCATTTTCCTCCTCGCCGGAACACCCGTCCCCGTGATGCGTTGCATTGGTAATGCCAAAAGGGAGGATGTATCCATGAGAACGATCATTATTGCCGCAACGCTGGCGCTGGTTTCGGCTTTGCCGGCGTTCGCGCAGGGCAAGCAGACGGCGATCGCCAATTTTGTCGGTGCCGACGGCAAGCAGTCGGGACGGGCGGTCCTGACAGAGGCGAAGACGGGCGTGCTGATCGAGCTCGATGTCTCCGGCCTGCCGGTCAACCGCTGGGTTGCCTTCCATATCCACGAGAGCGATCGCTGCGACCATACGCACGGATTCGATTCCGCCGGCGGCCATTTCAATCCCACCAAGGCGGAGCATGGTCTGCTTGCGGCCAATGGTCCGCATGCCGGCGATATGCCCAATCAATATGTCGATCAGGACGGCAAGCTGCGGGCGCAGGTTTTCAACGGCATGGTATCGCTCGACGGTAAGAACGGCATCCGTGGCCGGACGCTGATGATCCACGCGGACTCCGATGATTACCGCAGCCAGCCCGTTGGCGGTGCCGGCAAGCGGCTGGCCTGCGCGGTCATCCAATAGTTTTGCCGCCTTAGTGATTCGCGGCATTTGTTCCGATCTTTGCCACGCGCCGGTTGTCTTCCGCATGCGGAGACCCACCGGTGATGTGATTCGATGCTTGTCAATTGGGGTTAATGATCAATTAACACCTATCTTTGACCACCTCTCCAAATCGGCCTATCCCATCAGGCATTTCAACAAGCGTACTGCGTCCCACGGAAAGCGCCGGATGGCGTTTACTTCAGGAGATTTGGATGAGTGGTATTTCTTCAGTTGGAAGCAGCATGAGCGCTGCCTCGTACAATCCCCTTGATAAAAACCATGACGGCGTTGTGGACGCCCAGGAGCTGCAGGAAGCAGCACAATCAGGGCTTCTGTCGGCGAGCGTTCTCGGCGACGAAGATAGCGATGACAGCAGCGATCAGAGCCCGACGAGTGCGTTCTCTGGCAATCTGGCGTCCATGCTGCTGCAAATGCAGCAGGCGAGCGCCAGCGGCCAGACCGGCACTGACACGTCGAGCGACGACTCGTCTGACCAATCACCGATGGACCAGCTCTTCGCCAGCCTTGACACCAACAAGGATGGCAAGGTTTCCTCCGACGAGTTCGTGGCCGGACGCCCGAAGGACATGAGCGAAAGCGATGCTGCGAACCTGTTCAAGAGCCTGGATACCCAAAACTCAGGCTCGCTGGACAAGGATCAGTTCGCCGAAGGCCTCGATGTCCTGAAGCCGACCGATCCGTCCGCCGCCGATGTCCTGTCGCAGGAGCAATCCTCTGGCGATAGCAGCGGCGATACTGCTGACCAGAATGCTCTGGAAGTTTTCATCAGCGAGATGCAGGCCTCGATGAACGTTTATCAAAATACCTATGGTCAGTATGATACGGATCAGACGGACAGCGTTGCCGCCTGATCGGCGGTTACGGCTAAGACTTGAAATGGACGGAGATTGCGCAAATGCAGTCTCCGTTTTTTTATGGGACGTCGATCTTCGCCAATAGCGGCAGCACGAAGGGCGCATTGCCGTCCGCGTCAGCACCCCGGCCGATCGCCTTGACGGCGTCGACCAACCGGCCCTTACGGCCAAGCACATCGTCACCGATCATGACCAGCCGCGTGTTCGGTGTGGCATAGGGTGAGGCGGCGCGCAGGCGACGGGTGAGAACCATATCGTCCTCTTCGGGATGGACGGCAAGGGCTGCGATCAAAGCCGCTGCAGGCGAGCGCGACACGCCCATCCAGCAATGGATCAGCAGCGGCGCGGTGCGATTCCAGCTTCTCGCGAAATCGATGATGTCGCGGACATGCGTCTCTTGCGGCGCGACAAGATTGCCGGTGCCGGCAAAGCTGATATCGTTCATGCCGAGCAACAGATGCCTATCCGCCTTGATAACGGCGGGACGATGAAAGCTCTGTTCCTTCGCCATAAGGCTGATCATTTCGGATGCACCGTGGCGTACGGCCATTTCCGCGATGCGGGCCAGCGGCGATACGACGATCGCGGTCATGCCTCGGCACTCACGCTGGCGCGTTCGGCTTCGATCGCTTCAAAACGCTTCAGGAAAAGCCGCTGGGCTTCCACCGCCGGCATCGGCTGGATCGGCAGAATGTCCTGTGTAATGCCACGCGGCTGGCCGAAGAACTTTCGCGCTTCCGCTGACGTGAAACCGGCCAGCAGCGTCGCCTCGAAATAGGCGGACACCGTATCGGCCTTCTTGATCTTTGCCTTCAACTGCGGAGCACAATGCGGCGGCAGGGCAAAGCGCCGGTAGATCGCCGCTTCCAGGCGCATTTCCACCAGCTTGTACTCGCCGCCGACCACCGATTTGAACGGTGAGATCATATCGCCGATGACATATTCGGGAGCATCGTGCAGCAGTGCTGCCAGCAGTTCGTCCGGTGTCGCCGGATTGAGTTGGCGAAAGATCGCCTCGACCACGAGACTATGCTGCGCCACCGAAAAGGCATGATCCCCCGAGGTCTGGCCGTTCCAGCGCGCGACGCGGGCAAGGCCATGGGCGATGTCGCTGATTTCGACGTCGAGCGGCGAGGGGTCGAGTAGGTCGAGCCTGCGACCGGACAGCATGCGCTGCCAGGCACGCGGGGTAGCACCCGATGTCATGCCGACGCCTCATCGGTCTGCGTCGGGAAGGAGAGGCCGGACCAAACGGGCAGTGCAACGGAGACCTCGTGACCGGCTGCCAGGATCGGCGTGCCGGCCGCAATAGCTTCGCCGGCGCGGTCGATGCGGACAATGGCAAGCCCGTTGGCGCCTTCGATAGAGCCGAGCGTGCCGATCGGCTTGCCGCCGGCGGTCAGTTCCGTGCCGCTTGCGGGCAGATCGGCGCTGCCGATGACGATGACGACCCGGCGGCGCGCGGTGCTGCGATGCTGCATGCGGGAAACCACTTCCTGGCCGACATAGCAGCCCTTGCGGAAGCCGAGGCCACCATTGAGGTCCAGCAGCACGTCATGCGGAAAAGCGTCCTGCAGGGCGAAATCCTGGCCGGAAACGGCAATGCCATTGGCAATGCGCAGCGCCTCGTAAAGTGCCTCGGCATCGTCGCCGTGATGACCTGATGTCCGCGTCAATGCAATGCCCGCCTTGGCGAAGCGGCTGTCCCTGGGGCCTTCGGCAACATTGTCGCCCCAGGCGACCGTAACGCCCTCGGTTTCCCCGACAGCGAAATCGACCGGTGCGCGCAGCCGGTACATGGTGAGCCGTTTCAGCAGCCCATCCCTTTGCGCCGTATCGGTCTCCAGTAGAAAGCCGGGGCCGTCCCTGGAGATCATGAAGTCGAACAGGATCTTGCCCTGCGGCGTCAGCAGCGCGCCCGGACGCGCCTCGTCCGTGCCGAGCGAGACAAGGTCGGTGGTGATGAGATTGTGCAGGAAAGGCTCCGCCTCAGCGCCGGTGACGCGAAGAAAGGAGCGATCTCTGAGGAATACGGCTGGCATGATGAACCCGCTAATTTCGCCTATCGCCCAGAGGTAGGGCCTCTGCTCGGGAACCGCAAGTTCTGCGGCCGGATCATTCGCCGGAGGTGAAGAATTTCCACTTGCCGTCGGGCGTGATGCCGACGCGATAGAAATTATAGCCCCCGAATTCCAGCATGTCGGAGAAATCACCGGCAGTGACGATCCGCATCAGGTCGACCTTTTCCGGCGCGGTCAGGGTCTTGATGTCCTTCTCGGCGAAATAGGGCCAGACATACATTTCGTTCGGCGTTCCCTGGCCGACATGGGCGCAGGCACTCGACAGGATATCGAGGAGGATGGACAGGATCTCGATGCCATCGGAATCGCCGGAGAGATCATGCAGCGTCTTGATCGGGTCTTCCCCCGGATCGTCCGCCGTCACCTGCGTCTGGTTGAGGCCGCCGCCGATATTCATCAGCGGGCGCAGGCGCTCAAGATCACCGGAAGCGGCTGCCTCGACAATGGTTTCGCGTAGCTTGCGCACCGGTTCCGGCACCTTGCTGATATCGTAGATGATCTCTGCTGACTTGCCGCTGGTCGAGGCATCGCTGGTGGTGGCGTTGCTGCTGGATTGCCCCTGGCTCTTGACCAGCGGGTCCGGCATGGGAAGAGCCTTGGAGGGCGCCTCCAGCGCCTGCTCGACCGGCTTGTCATTGTTCTGCTGCGCGGGCTTGCTCGCAGCACCCGGCTGAGCGGCGGGGGGATTGATCAGCGAGAAGGCGAGAGCGGGAAGCGGCTGGGCAAGGCTACCGAAAAACATGGTCGCGGCAGCGAGCGAGGCAATGGAACGTCGAAACTCATTGCCCGGTACGATATGCATAAAGGATCTCTGGCTGTTATTGCAGGGTGCGGTTCGGAGAGAATTCACCAGCAAGCATGCGTTCCCTAAGCGATTCGAGCAAGGCCTCAGCGCCCTGTTCCCCATGAATGCGAATAGTCTCGCGGATGGCATGGGCAATCGCAGCGTCGGCAATGATCTCCGGCTCAATGCCATCGGCCATCCCGTCAGCCCACGCTTCGTTCTGGTATTCCAGCGCTGCCTGCATCTTTTCGTGGACGATCATGTCATCGATTTCGTTCAGGCTGGCTTCCATCATTTCTTTCCTCGAGACGTCCATTGTCCTTACCGCTTGCTTAACGACTCTATCAGCCTTTTCCTAAAACGACACGGCTCGGTACGAAAAGGGGTTAATAAATCGTCAATTTCCAAAGCGAGCGGTTATTTCTGTAGCAAGTGTTGCACCTTCGTTACGGTATCGCTCCTCCGCGACAACGGCCTGCGACGTGCAATTCGTGTAAACCGACGCAAAGGATCTGTATCCACGGTTGAACGCGGCGGTCAGTCTTTCCTTGCGTTTCGGCTCGTTCTTGGTCTCGGCATCGAGCAATTGCTGCATGCCAACCCGCCAACCGTCTTCAGCGGAGGAGTTGCAGAGGTTGCGCAGATAGTTGACCGAACCGAGAATTTCGGAGAGCCGCAGAAGCTGGTCGTCATAGGGCGTCGGCTGCTCGGCGTCGCCACTATTGGCGGGCGCCTGTCCCTGCGGAACGGTCGTCGCCGACTGCGCAAACGCCGGAAATGCGGCCGCAAGCGCGGCGCAGATCATAAGCGGATGAATGAGGCGACGATGAATCATGTGCCCAATTGATATGGCAAGCATGACGGGAACAAGGCGAAATGCTCGCTTTCCACCCTGTTATTGTTAAGCATCGTTAACGCGGGAACCCGGCTGATCCCGTCAGTCGCGGGTTGCGGCGATCCGCTCGACGCATTCGAGAACGCTTGCCGGAACGGGCAGGACGCGGATCTCTTCCAGCGAGTACCAGCCGATCGCGGCGGCATCGTCGGCCGCTTCGGCGGTCGCTTCTTCGTCGGCATCGACCCGAAAGACGGAGAGGAGAAAGTGACTGGTGAGCCTCCCGTCTGCTGCATGGCTCCGCAGATCGTAAGTCTCGAACAGACGGGGATTGCGGGCCGATATCCCTGTCTCCTCCTCGAACTCCCGCAACGCCGTTTCCGCTGGTGTTTCGCCATCCTCGGCCCGTCCGCCTGGAAAAGCATACATATCGGCCGACGGCGGATTGCGGCGCAGCACCAACAGGAAACGACCGTCGCGTTCGAGAATGGCGGAAGAGGCGGGGCGGGGGATCGAGGTCATGGATCTTCGGATTCCGAGGGAAATATCAGGCGGTGATGAAAGCTCTAAGCCCTCGCAAGATACGGCTCTTGTTGTGCCGGATGAAAGCCCTTTTAGTCGTAAATCAGAACCTCGATTCGAGACCGCCGCCCGCGTTGCTGGAAATCATCATGACCTACGCACTCTATGCCCTTGCCGCGCTGGCGGAAATTGCCGGTTGTTTTGCCTTCTGGGCTTGGCTGCGGCTGGCAAAGCCCATCTGGTGGCTGGCGCCCGGCCTGGTGTCGCTGGCGCTGTTCGCCTGGCTTTTGGCACTGGTGCCGAGCGATGCGGCGGGGCGTACCTACGCGGCCTATGGCGGCGTCTATATCGTCGCCTCCATTCTCTGGCTTTGGCTGGCCGAGGGACGTTTGCCCGATCGCTGGGATATTTTCGGCGCCGTGGTCTGCCTTGCGGGTGGCGCCATCATTCTCTTCGGCCCGCGCGGTTGACCTTCTCCTTGACCCGGCGCTTTCAGGGTGCAAAACAAACCCTATGTGCGGACGCTTTGCATTGACATCGACGCCGGAATACGTGGGCGAGGCGCTGGGCGTCCTGCTCAGCGAAGGCTTTCCTGCGCGCTATAACATAGCGCCGACACAGCCGATCCTCGTCGTCATCTCGGGCGATCGGCAGGAACGGGGCAGCAATCTGCCGGATCGTCGCGCGGTGCTGGTGCGCTGGGGCTTTACGCCCGCCTGGGTGAAGGAACCGAAGGAATTTCCGCTGCTGATCAATGCCCGCGCCGAAACCGCAATCGGCAAGGCCTCATTCCGCGCCGCCATGCGTCATCGGCGCATTCTGATCCCCGCTTCGGGTTTCTACGAATGGCGCCGCCCCGCCAAGGAGAGCGGCGAGAAGTCTCAAGCTTATTGGATACGCCCGCGCGATGGCGGCGTCATCGCCTTTGCCGGCCTGATGGAGACATGGGCATCGGCCGATGGGTCGGAAGTCGATACCGGTGCGATCCTGACGACGGCTGCAAACAGAGCGATGCGTCCCATTCATGACCGCATGCCCGTCGTCATCAAGCCGGAGGATTTTGCCCGCTGGCTGGATTGCAAGACACAGGAGCCGCGCGAGGTTCTCGACCTGATGGCACCGGTTCAGGAGGACTTCTTCGAGGCGATCCCGGTTTCGGATCGCGTCAACAAGGTCGCCAATATGGGACCTGACTTGCAGGAGCCGGTAGCGATAGAGGCTCCGACCAAGCCGCCGAAGAAGCCGGACCCTGGCGATGGCCAGTTGAACCTCTTCTGAACGGCTTCGTGTCGAGATCGGCGCTGCCACAAGCCGCTGCTAACAGTCGGCTCCCCCTGGCTGGCAAATAATGTCTGGTCTTAGGCGATCTTCTTTTTCATCGGCTTGGCTTTCAGCATCAGATGTGCTGCCAGAACGGCCTTCAGGCCGAGCGGACGATAAAGCAAGCTCGGATCGATCTTTGCCTGCGGTTGTGCCGCTTCGTCTTTCTTCGTGGTCATGGGTTACTCCTCACCTTGTTCCCGCTGGTGTTTTCTGAATCACCAAACTGCTTTGCTAATGTGTCGTAAATCATGACAAATCAAAGGCGTCTGGCGATCAGCTTTTGTAAACACCGACCATATTTCGCGAGATGAGGGCGAAATTTTCGTATTTTCCTCGCCTACTCAGGGTGTTAATTCTTCATTAACCATCTTCGCGCTTTGCGTGAAACGTCGCAACCAGTCGTCTAACGAGACGAGCGGCGCGTCGAGCCATGCCGGCTTTTGGGCTAGATATGCCGACCGATATCGTCGTTGGAATCGTCGACGTCGGGATCGGCGGGGCCGTTGATGGTGAAGGTGCCGTATTTGCGCGCCCAGGAGCGGGCGCCGAGCGGCAGCGACAGCAGGTAGGCAATCACGGTCACCACCATGACATGCCAGGTGTAGCTCATCAGCAGCGCCACATAGACGACGATTGCCAGCATGGCCGGCAGCACGAGATCGCGGCGAATGCCATTACCTCCCGTTTTGCCGGACCAGACGGGCAGGCGGCTGACCAGCAGGAAGCCGATCAGCACGGTATAGGCGGCACCCCAATAGGCGTAGGTTCTGCTCGGCTCCACGCCCAGAAAGCCGAGATAGACCGGCAGCAGTACCAACATGGCGCCGGCCGGCGCCGGCACGCCGACGAAATATTCCGACTGCCACGACGCCTTGTGCTCGCGCTCCGCCATGACGTTGAAGCGCGCAAGGCGCAAGCCGGCGGCGATGGTGTAGATCAGGGCTGCGATCCAGCCGAGCGAGCGTGCCTGATCGAGCAGGAAGACATAGACGACAAGCGCCGGCGCGACACCGAAATTGACGATATCGGCCAGCGAATCCATCTGCGCGCCGAATTTGGACGTGGCCTTCATCAGCCGCGCCACGCGCCCGTCGACGCCGTCGAGGAAGGCGGCAACCAGCACGGCGACCACGGCAAGCTCATAGCGGTTTTCGAAAGCAAGACGGATGCCGGTCAGGCCCGCGCAGATCGCCAGGACGGTAATCATGTTCGGGACCATCAGCCGCAATGGAATTTCCCTAAGGCGCGGCCCGCGCGCCTCGTCATTGGGACCATTCGGCTCGAAGGGTGGAAAAGGCGTCTTCATCCTGCTCGTTTCCTTGAGGCTCAGCTACGGCGGCTAACGGTCGGGCCTTTCGGCGAGCCGAATTCGGCGATTATGGTCTCGCCGGCAATCGCCCTCTGACCGACTGCGACGCGTGGTTCGGCGCCTGCGGGGAAAAAGACATCGAGACGCGAACCGAAGCGGATTAGGCCGATGCGCTCGCCGGCGTCGAGCGGCTCGTTGACATTGACGAAGCAAAGGATGCGGCGGGCAACAAGGCCGGCGATCTGCACGACGCCGATTTCGCCATGCTTGGTTTCGATCACGAGGCCGTTGCGCTCATTCTGCTCGCTCGCCTTGTCCAGCTCGGCATTGAGGAAGCTGCCCTGGCGATAGGCGATGTTGGTGATGCGGCCGCGCATCGGCGAGCGGTTCACATGGCAATCGAAGACATTCATGAAGATCGACACGCGCAGCATCGGCTCGGTGCCGAGATTGAGCTCGGCCGGCGGCGTGACCATCTGCACGCCGGAGACCTTACCGTCAGCGGGCGATATTGCGAGATCGTCGTCCTGCGCCGTCATGCGCTCGGGGTCGCGGAAGAAATAGGCGCACCAGAGCGTCAGGATCAGGCCGATCCAGAAGAGCGGCTTGAAGACCCAGCCCAGAACCAGCGATGCAACAAAGAAGCCTGCGACGAAGGGATAACCTTCCTTGTGCACGGGGACGATTACGTTGCGTACGCTATTCAACAAGCTCATCGATGGCGGGCTCCTATGATTGCCAGTTGACGGTGACTACAGGCAAAAGCCGTCATGGGCAATGGTTTCACGCAGTCACCCCCAGGCGAAACCGGCCGGGATAAGCCCGCATTCCGAAACGCATGATCACGCACAAGCTGTCGCGACGCTGAAAGGGCCGTCGCGACAGCAAATGAAAAGCCGCCGGAAGATGGTCCGGCGGCTTGCTGATACCAGTGCTGTGATCAGCGAAGATCAGAGGCCGAGGGCGGCTCGCAGCTCGTCCCTGGCGGCCTCGTATTCGGCCTTATAGTCCTCATGGGTCGTGATGGTCTGCGCGATGACGGTGCCCGCGATGCGGCCGGCCTCAATGTCGGTGGCGTAGTGGATGCCGCCGACGATACGGTTATGGCCGTATTCCCAGGCGCGGGTCATGATGGCAGCCTTCTTTTCCGGCACCATGTTCGAAAGCACGATACCCATCAGTGTTCCGAGCGTCGTGTGGCCGGACGGATAGGAACCGGACTTCGACAGAGGCACGATCGGCTTGACGAGATCGCTGTAAAGATGCGGGCGCGGGCGCTTCCAGACATCCTTGGCCGGATCGACGACGGCGCCCTCGGTTTCGACGATACGATCGAAGAAGGCCGAGAACTTCGGAAGGTTTTCCTTGGTGAATTTCGGATTGTCGATGACGTCGGAGAAGCGCCAGACGTTTTCCTCGGCGTCGGCAACGGCACGGGCCGCCATTTCCGGGGTGCGTGTCACCTGCAGCGTCAGGATTTCTCCCAGCTCGGCTTTGGTCTGGGCCGAGTCATTGGCCGGTGGTGGGGGCAGAAGGTTCAGGAGATTGATCTCCTTGGCATCGGCAAATGGCTTGGCTTCGTCGGCGAAGACCGGCGCGGCAAGACCGACGGCGAGAAGGAGGGTAAAGGTTCTGGCGAGATTGCGCATTCGGGGGCCTCTTCGAATGAGTGACCGCTCTCGCTATCAAGCGCGCATCTCAGTCTCATGACAGCCGCTTGCTTCAGCGCGCCGGCGCTAGCCGGTTGACCACGCCTAGGTCGTCGTTCTCGCGCACCTGCTTCAGATGTTCTTCGGCCTGCGTTGCCTCGCGCTGGCGGTTCCACATCGAGGCGTAGAGGCCGTTCTGTTCCAGAAGGACGGCATGGGTGCCGCGTTCGGCGATCTCGCCGCTTTTCAGCACGATGATTTCGTCGGCGCCGATGACGGTGGAGAGCCGGTGGGCGATGACCAGCGTCGTGCGGTTCTTGGAGACGACGTCGAGGGCCGTCTGGATTTCCTGTTCGGTCGTGGTGTCCAGCGCCGAGGTCGCTTCATCGAGGATGAGCACCGGCGGGGCCTTGAGAACGGTGCGGGCAATGGCGACACGCTGCTTTTCGCCGCCGGAAAGTTTCAGGCCGCGTTCGCCCACCTTGGTTTCGAAACCCTCGGGCAACTGGCGGATAAAGTCGCCGATCTGGGCAATTTCGGCTGCTGCCATCACCTCGTCCTCGCTCGCACCCGTCCGTCCGTAGCGGATGTTGTAGGCGATGGTGTCGTTGAAAAGCACGGTGTCCTGCGGCACCATGCCGATCACCTTGCGCAGGCTCTTCTGCGTCACCGTGCGCAGATCCTGATCGTCGATGGTGATCGTACCGCTCTGGACGTCGTAGAAGCGGTAGAGCAGCCGCGACAGGGTGGATTTGCCGGCGCCCGAGGGGCCGACGACGGCGACAGTCTTGCCGGCCGGCACCTCGAAGGAGATGCCCTTGAGGATCGGCCGGGCGGCGTCATAGGCGAAATGCACATCCTTGAAGGAAATGGCGCCCTGGCCGATGACCAGTTCCCTGGCGTCGGGTGCGTCCGTCACCTCGGGCTTTACCTCCAGAAGGTCGAACATCTCCTCGATATCAGTCAGACCCTGGCGGATTTCGCGGTAGACGAAGCCGATGAAGTTGAGCGGCACGGAAAGCTGCAGCAGCATGGCATTGATGAAGACGAAGTCGCCGACCGTCTGGTGGCCGTTGAGAACGGCCCAGCCGGAGACGACCATCATGACCGTGGTGCCCAGGCCGAAGATGACGCCCTGACCGAAGTTCAGCCAGCCCAGCGACGTCCAGACGCCGGTGGCGGCCTTCTCGTAACGCGCCATCGACTGGTCGAAACGCTTGGCCTCCATCTCCTCGTTGCCGAAATATTTGACCGTCTCGAAGTTCAGGAGAGAATCGATCGCCTTGGTGTTGGCGTCCGTATCGCTCTCGTTCATCGTCCGGCGGATGGAGATGCGCCAGTCGCTCGCCTTGACGGTGAACCAGATATAGAGCCAGACCGTGACCGCCGTGATGGCGAGATAGGAAAAGCCGTAGCCGCGCCAGAAGATGATCGCGGTCAAAAGAAACTCGACGAAGGTCGGGACGGTGTTGAGGATGGTGAAGCGGACGATCGTCTCGATGCCCTTGGTGCCGCGCTCGATGACGCGCGACAGACCGCCGGTCTTGCGCTCGAGATGAAAGCGCAGCGACAGCTCATGAATGTGCACGAAGGTCCGGTAGGCGAGCTGGCGCACGGCATATTGGCCGACGCTGGCAAAGAGCGAGTCGCGAAGCTGGTTGAGACCGAGCTGGATCAGGCGCGTGACGTTGGTGGCGACGATGAGCGCGAGGGCGCCGACCATGAAGGCCGGCAGGATGCCCTGCATGTCCAGCTTGCCGTTTAGCGCATCGACGGACCATTTGAAGAAATACGGGACCAGCAGCAGGAAGAATTTCGAGATCAGCAGATAGACGGTCGCCCAGACGACCCGCATCTTCAGGTCCATGCGCCCCGTCGGCCACATATAGGGCCAGAGATTGACGAGCGTATTCAATGGATTGCTGCTATCCGCCGATATGGTTTTCTTGCGGTCTGCCATGTCCGTCTCCGGCGAATATGTGAGGCAGCCGGGCAACGGTGCGCAATCGCGCAGCCTGGCTGGAAAGGCCCGGTCGGATCATGACCAGGGCAATGGGGTTGGAGGCAGGCTTATACCATTTTTATGGCGGGTAAAAGCAATGGCCAGCCGCTGATCGCGCCTGGCCATATCGTGTCGGTCTGTCGTGAAGCGTGCCTTTTACAGGTGCCCGCCCGAAAGCCGCTTGCGGTGCAGCTCTTCAGCATTCGGCAGCGCGTCCTTCGGCAGGCCGAAGACCTGGCCCGGCAGGATGCGGTCCGGATTGTTGATCTTGTCTTCGTTCGCGATGTAAATCGTCGTGTAGCGCACGCCAGCGCCATAGATGCGTCGGGAGATCTGCCAGAGCGTATCGCCGCGGCGGATGATGACCGCATTGGTGTCCTGCGATAGCGGCGCCTGTTCGATGGTTTTCGGGCCGCCGCCATTGGAGGCGGTTTCGGCACTTGCCGGCGCCGCTTTTTCCGGTTTGGCGACGGCGGCGATCATCTGATCGAGATTGGGCAGCGCATCGCCAACCGACTTCGGATCCTTCGGCAGGGCCTGAAGCGTGGACAGCGCCTTGAGCGCCGCGTTGGAGGCATCCGTGGCCGCCTGTTTCAGCGCCGCATTCGCATCGATCGTGGGACGGAATTCCGAAAGGGACTTGAGCGCGATTTCCGTTCCCGAGCGGGCGGCGGCGAGCTGTTCGGCATTCGGTTGCTTGCCATCGGCGAACAGGCTCTTAAGCAGGGTGAAGGCCTTGGAGGCATTCTCCGTCAGCTTGCCGAGTTCGCCTTCATCAAGCGGCACCATGGTGGTGGCAGCAGGACTGCCGCTGGCACCGGCAGCCGCTGGTGTCTGTGCTGCAACGGTCACCTGATTGCCTGCGGGGCGGGTGAAGTTGACGCTGGTGCGGACCACGACGTCGCCGTTGGCGCCGAGGACATCGACACGGATCTTGTGGTCGCCGACCGCCAGAGGCAACGTGCCGTCGACGACGAAGTGCCCATCGGCTCCGGCCGTGATCTCGCCGATCAGCTTGTCGTCGGCATAGGCACGGACCTTGGTGTTCGGCTTGGTCGTTCCGGCAACGAAGATACGGTCGTTCTCGATCTCGACCGCATTGACCATTACGTCCGGCTCGCCGCTGGACGTTGCGGCAGGTGGAGTGGCGGTCGCCGGATTGGCGGATGCCACGGCGGCATTGTCCTGTGGTTTGGCGTCGGTGGCCGTCGTCTGCTCACTCGGAGTGACGCGTCCCTGCTTGGCCGATGGTGCGGTGATGATGCGGCTTGCCGCGCCGGGCTTGGAAACCATGGCGAGAAGCTGGCTCTTGTCGTCCTTCGGAACCGAAACGGTAGCGACTTCTTCCGATGTCACGGCCTTGCCGTCCTTGCCGGTTGCGCGCAGCGCCAGTTCATGGTCGCCGGGCGGCAGCGGATTGTCGAGTACGGCAACGAAATCGCCGGTCGGCCCGACCTGGGTGGTCGTCACCACCTTGTCGCCGTCGACGATTTCCAGCTTGGAATTGGGCTCGGCCGAGCCGGCAATGACGGTGGAGCCGTCGGGCTCGACACGCAGCACGTCGAAGGACGGCGTCGAGGAGCCGGCTGCGGCCTGTGTCTGCGGTGTGGCCTGGCCGGTCAGCGTTGCCAGCGCCTTGTCGATCGCGGCATTGGCATCGGCGATGTTTTCCGGAAGCGACTGGATGATGGCGAGCGCCTTGCCGGCGCCGTCATGCGCCTTGTCGACCAGGGCGGTCGTGGTGGCGTCCGTCCCTTGGGGAACGGCAAAACCAACGATCGCTTGCAGCGCCGTGATCACCTTCGTCTTGGTGGCTGCGAATATATCCTCGCTTGGACCCTTGCCGTCCTTGAAGAGCGCCTTGAAGTCGGCGAGGGAGGCGGTCGCCGCGCCGCTGAGATCGGTGAGCTTCTTGACGACATCGGCGGCATTGATTGCGGTTGTGGCAGCGTTCTGCGTTGCTTCGCTTGCCTTTTGCGCCGCATCGTCAGCTTTTTGCGCGCTCTCCGTAATCGTATTCTTTACCGCGTCGCTGGCCTGATTGACGGCGTCGCCGATCGGCTTCTTGTCGCCGTTGATGCGCGGCATCACGAAAAAGACCATCAGGAGGGTCGCAATTACCAGCACCAACAGAGCCAGCCAGCCGGCACGGTTCTTCATCATCATTTATCTCCAAGCGGCGGCATCGTCCCCACTCTTGAAATTGCTAACGATTTCGCCTGCTTTTACAAGCTTTCTCAGCCATTTCCGCATGTTCTGGCACAAGTTTTCTTGTGAAAATTCTTGACTGAGCATCTGCAGCATAGTTGTTTGCATTTATGACTGACGATTCTGCGCCAATTCGATCCATTTGCGTCTATTGCGGCTCCAGGCCGGGACGCGATCCTGCCCACATGGCCGCGGGCCGCGAGCTTGGCAAGCACATCGCCGAGAGCGGGCTGCGCCTCGTCTATGGCGGCGGAACGAAGGGCATCATGGGCGCTGTGGCAAGCGGTGTCCTGTCGCATGGCGGCAAGGTCACCGGCATCATTCCGGAATTCCTCGTCGATATGGAAGCGACGCGCCATTCGCTCGGCCAGTTGGACGAGCTCATCATAACCCCGGACATGCATACGCGCAAACATGGCATGTTCGAGCGCGCCGACGCCTTCGTCGCGCTGCCGGGCGGTATCGGCACGCTGGAGGAGATCGTCGAGATCATGACCTGGGGCCAGCTCGGCCGTCATGAGAAGCCGATGGTCTTTGCCAATATCAACGGTTTCTGGGATCCGATGATGGAGCTGATCCGCCACATGACGGAAGAAGGCTTCATCCATACGTCCCATCGCGTCCAGCCGCTGGTCATCGACCAGATTGCCGACATCATCCCGGCGATCCGCAAGCATGCCGCTGAAGTGCAGGGACCGCGTGATGGCGAAGAGGCTGTTATCTCAAAGCTCTGATTAAGGACTTGCTAACCATGTTTTCCGGTTAGCGTGCCCGGCTTTGACGCAGCATCGACCAGCTATAGAGCACCAGCCCCGCCCAGATCAGCGAGAAGGCGATCATCTGCGTCGTGCCGAAAGGCTCCTTGAATACGAAGACGGCGATGAGGAAGATCATCGTCGGCGCGATATACTGCATGATGCCGATAGTGGAGAGCCTGAGTAGCTTCGCTCCATTGGCGAAGATCATCAGCGGCAGGGCGGTCACCAGGCCGCAACCGAGCAGAAGCGCCGTATCCGAGATGCCCGTGCGGTAGAGATGGCCTTCGCCGCGCGCTTCCAGATAGAGGATGTAAAGCGTAGCCGGAATGCAGAGCAGCAGCACCTCCAGGAAGAAGCCCTGGTTTGCCCCTACCGGCAGCGTCTTGCGGAAAAAGGCATAGAAGCCCCAGGATAAGGTCAGCGTCAGCGCCACCCAGGGCACGGTGCCGGCCTCGATGGTCAGAATGACCACCGCTGCCGCTGCAAGGCAGATCGCGGCGATCTGTAGCGGTGCCAGCTTCTCCTTCAACAGCAGGGCGCCGAGCGCGATGCTGAACAGCGGATTGATGAAGTAGCCGAGCGCCGCGTCGAGCGAATGTCCGGCGCTGATCGCCCAGACATAGGTTCCCCAGTTGATGGTCACCAGCGTCGCCGTCAGCGATACCATGGCGACCGTGCGTGGACTGCTGAGTGCCGCCTTGATATCGCCCATACGACCGAGCGCCAGAAGCACGACCCCGGCAACGGGTACGGACCATAAAATACGGTGGGCGACGATCTCCGTGGCCGGAATATGCGCCAAGGCTTTCATGTAGAGCGGCAAGACGCCCCAAAAGAGGTAGGCCGTCAGCGCGAAGCCGAAGCCGCGCAGGCTGTCCTCGTTCTTGACGTCAGGTGCGACCGTGTCGGTAGCCATTGGTGTTTTCCGCCCATGCTATTTTTATTGAGGACGGGATTACTCCAAAGCGTCGTGCGGGGCCAATTCATTTCCTTGACGGCATGGTCAAGGTTTTTGATGAGCGGCGGATCACTCCGCCGCGATTTTGCCCGCCATATGCCGGTTCTTCATCAGCTTGTAGATTACGGAATCCATCAGCGCCTGGAACGAGGCGTCGATGATGTTTTCGGAAACGCCGACCGTCCACCAGCGCACGCCGTCGCTATCGGTGGATTCGATCAGGACACGGGTCACGGCTCCCGTACCGCCGTTGAGAATACGCACCTTGAAGTCAGCCAGCTCCAGATCGTCGATCTCATGCTGGTATTTGCCGAAATCCTTGCGCAGCGCCAGGTCGAGTGCGTTGACCGGGCCGTCGCCTTCGGCAACCGACATGATCGTTTGGCCGTCGATGATGATTCTGACCACCGCTTCCGAAACGGTCTTCACACGGCCGTGGGAATCGAAGCGGCGCTCCACCATGACGCGGAAGCCGTCAACGGCGAAGAAGTCCGGAATGGTGCCGAGCGTGCGGCGCGCCAGAAGCTCGAAGCTGGCATCGGCGCCCTCATAAGCGTAGCCCGTGGCTTCCCGTTCCTTGACGATCTGGATCAGCCGATCGAGCTTCGGGTCGTCCTTGCCGACCTCGATGCCGCGCCGTTTCAGCGCATTGATGAAATTCGACTTGCCGCCCTGGTCGGAGACCATCACCTTGCGGAAATTGCCGACGGTTTCCGGCGGCACATGCTCGTAGGTGCGCGGATCCTTCAGCAGTGCCGAGGCATGGATGCCGGCTTTGGTCGCGAAGGCGGAGGCACCGACATAGGGGGCCTGATGGTCCGGCGAGCGGTTCAGCAGCTCATCGAAGGCATGCGACAGGCTGGTGAGGCCAAGAAGCCGTTCGCCATCGATCGTCGTTTCGAAACGCTCACTATAGGTCCTCTTCAATGCCAGCGTCGGGATCAGCGTGATCAGATTGGCATTGCCGCACCGCTCACCGATGCCGTTGAGCGTGCCCTGGATCTGCCGCACGCCGGCTTCGACGGCGGCAAGCGAGTTGGCGACCGCCTGGCCGGTATCGTTATGAGCATGAATGCCAAGACAGTGCCCCGGAACGCCCTCAGCGATCACGGCCTCGACGATGGCGCGCACTTCCGGCGGCTGCGTGCCGCCATTGGTGTCACAGAGCACGACCCAGCGCGCCCCCGCCTCGTAAGCCGTCTTGGCGCAGGCCAGTGCATAGGTCGGATTGGCCTTGTAGCCGTCGAAGAAATGTTCGCAGTCGACCAACGCTTCCTTGCCCGCGCCAACAGCCGCCTTGACGCTTTCGGCAATGCTTTCGAGGTTTTCCTCGTTGGTGCAGCCGAGCGCGACCTTGACGTGATAGTCCCAGCTCTTGGCGACGAAACAGATCGCGTCCGCCTTGGCCTGCAGGAGGGTCGCAAGGCCCGGATCGTTGGAGGTGGAAACGCCGGCGCGCTTGGTCATGCCGAAGGCGACGAAGGATGCCGTCTGCGTCCGCTTCTCATTGAAGAAGGCGGTATCGGTCGGATTGGCGCCGGGATAGCCGCCCTCGACATAATCGAGGCCGAATTCATCCAGCATGGTGGCGATCGAAATCTTGTCCTCGACCGAAAAATCGATGCCGGGCGTCTGCTGCCCGTCGCGCAAGGTCGTGTCGAAGAGATAGATTTTTTCGCGTGTCATACTGTTTCCTCCGGCGAGCCGGTTTCTTCTTGCTCAGTCACTTCCTCTCCTCACCTTGAGCTTGTCGAAGGGGCGGGGAGAGGTATCGTTCAGGCTCAGATCTTCCCTGCAAACTTATCGGTGGCGCGGATCAGCTGGTCGAGGATACCGGGCTCGGAATAAGCATGGCCTGCGCCTTCAATCAGATGAAATTCCGCTTTCGGCCATGCCTTGTACAGCGCCCAGGCATATTTTGCCGGGCAGGGCATGTCATAGCGGCCATGAACGATAGCGCCGGGAATGTCCTTCAGCTTGTAGGCATCGCGCAGCAGTTGGCCTTCGTCCATCCAGCCGGCATTGACGAAGAAGTGGTTCTCGATGCGCGCGAAGGCATGCGCGAATTCCGCATCTTCGAACGGCGTGCTGGTCGAAGGGTCGGGCAGAAGCGTGATGGTCTCGCCCTCCCAGAGCGACCATGCCTTGGCGGCCTCGAGACGTGCCGCCTTGTCCTCATGCGTCAGCCGGCGGTGATAGGCGAGCATCATCTCGTGGCGTTCTTCCGGCGGGATCGGCGCTAAGAAGCGCTCCCACTTATCCGGGAACATTTCCGAGACGCCGAACTGATAATACCAGTCGAGCTCGGCTTTGGTCAGCGTATAGATGCCGCGTACGACCAGTTCCGAAACATGCCCCGGATGGGTTTCCGCATAGGCGAGCGCCAGCGTCGATCCCCAGGAGCCGCCGAACACCAGCCACTTGTCGACACCCGCCATTGCGCGCAGCCGCTCGATATCATCGACCAGATGCCAGGTCGTGTTGGCCTCGAGCCCCGCATGCGGCGTGGACTTGCCGCAGCCGCGTTGGTCGAACAATGTCACGTCGTAGAGCGCCGGATCGAACAGACGGCGATGGCTCGGCGAGATGCCGCCGCCCGGGCCGCCATGCAGGAAGACGGCAGGCTTGGCGCCAGGCGTGCCGGCGCGTTCCCAATAGATGACATGGCCGTCACCGACATCGAGATAGCCGGAGGCATAGGGCTCGATTTCCGGGTAAAGCGTGCGCAAAACTTCCGTCATATTTTCAGCCCTTCCGAGGGCCACACGTCGGTGTCATGGTCGGGGTGTTGGAAGGAAATGATCCGTTCCTGCTGGGCATAAAAATCCGGATCCTGATGTACCGGCTGCTGGAATATGGTTTCGACCCAGGGCAGGCGCGAAGCGTGGTTCACCTGGATCTGCGGCGCCAGATCGTCGCGTTCGTCGAAGGCGCCGATGGCGATCTCCAGGCCGCCGGGATGGCGATAGGTCAGCGGCGTGCCACAATTCTTGCAGAAGCCGCGCTCGATGTTGACCGAGGACTGGAAATAGGTCGGCTCGCCGCGCGTCCATTCCAGCTTACCGTCCGGTGCGGTCACCAGAGCGGAGAAGAAGCTGCCGAACTGTTTCTGGCACATGCGGCAATGGCAGATCGAGGGGCGTCCGAGTTCACCGCGAATGCGAAACCGCACCGCGCCGCACTGGCATCCTCCGCTTCTGGTGACTTCAGTCATGGCTCTTCTCCTGTGGCCAGGTTTGGGTATCGTGATCGGGATGCTGATGGTTGGACGCGCGGATCGCCTCGGTGCGGTCAGCCTCATCTTCATCCGCTTCCACCGGCAGCACATCCAGCGCATGGAACCACGGCATTTTTCCCGCGAGGTTCGATTGCGCAACGGGCTGCACCGCCATCGGCTCGTCCAGCGAACCAAGCGTCACATTGATGGAGTCCGCGCCGGGAATATCATAGAACAGAGGCGTGCCGCAGGTGCCGCAAAAGCCGCGGCGCACGAGGTCGGACGAATGAAACCACGAGGGCTCGCCGCGCGTCAGCTCGAAGTCCGTAAACTTGGCACTGCCCAGCGGCAGGGCATAGTTGCCGGATGCCTTCTGGCACATGCGGCAATGGCAGAGATGCGGATAGCCGAGCGCACCGGCGGTACGATAGCGAACCGCGCCGCATTGGCATCCACCGCTATATCCCGCCGCCTTGGTCATTGACCCGTCTCCTGTGGCCATGCTGTCGTATCGTGGTCCGGATGCTGATAGGACACAAGCTCCAGCACAAAGGGCGCCTGTTCCGCATCCTCTTCCGTCCGGTGGCCGGGCAGCAGATGCAGGCCGTCGACAAAGCCGATCTTGCCTTCCGTGCCGAACTGCACCACCGGCGGCAATAGCGCCGGATCATCGAAGGCGCCCGCCGCGACCGCTATGCCATCCGGCGCCTCATAAGTCAGCGGCGTGCCGCAATCGCCGCAGAAACCCCGCTCGACGAAATTCGACGACCGGAACGTCTTCCGCTCCCCCCGCGTCCAGACAAGCTCGGCACCGCGCGTCGAGACCAGTGGTGCATAATAGGCGCCGAAGGCCTTCTGACACATCCGGCAATGACAGATCGACGCGTCCTTGAGCTCGCCCCGCACCCGGAAACGAACCGCACCGCATTGACAGCCGCCGGTGTAGGTCACACTCACCGCTTGACCTCCCAGGTCGTGATGCGCTCGCCCGTTGCCGGATCCTTGCCGTCCTTTAGCTGAATGCCTTCAGCCAGAAGGGTGTCTCGGATCTTGTCTGCCTCGGCAAAGTTCTTCGCTTTCAGCAGTTCCAGACGTGCTCGCACCCGTGCATCGATCTCCGAAGCGACGGCATCATCCATCTCGACCTTCTCGGGCAGCAGACCGAGCAATGCAGCACTTGCCGCAAACACGGGCAAGATGCTGGCATCGGCATTGGCGGCTTGCGCCAGGGCATGCAGCGCCTGAATAGCGACGACGGTGTTGAGGTCGTCGGCAAGGGCGACCAGCACGGTGGCGTCCGGCTTGGCATTACCGATATCCGCCGCTGGCCACTTGGCGAGAAGCCTTTCGGCCTCTTCCAGTCGCTTCACGGAGAAGTCGATCGGTTCGCGATAGTGCGTCATCAGCATGGCAAGCCGCAGCACCGCGCCTGGCCAGGTCCGGCCGCCGAGTTTCTCCGTCTGCAGCAGTTCGTAGATGGTGACGAAATTGCCTTCCGACTTCGACATCTTGCGGCCTTCGACCTGCAGGAAGCCGTTGTGCATCCAGACATTCGCCATCACGTCCGTGCCATGGGCGCAACGCGACTGGGCGATTTCGTTTTCATGGTGCGGGAAGATTAGGTCCAGACCGCCGCCATGGATATCGAAGACGTCGCCGAGATAGCGTCCGCTCATGGCCGAGCACTCGATATGCCAGCCCGGACGGCCGCGGCCCCAGGGGCTTTCCCAGCCGGGCTCGTTCTCGGCGGATAGCTTCCAGAGTACGAAGTCGCCGGGGCTCTTCTTATGGGCGTCGACGGCGATGCGGGCGCCGGCCTGCTGCTCATCGAGATTGCGCTTCGAGAGCTGGCCGTAATCGGCCATGGACTTTGTGTCGAACAATACTTCGCCCGCCGCCTGATAGGCATGGCCTCTGGCGATCAGTTTCTCGATGATCTCGATCATCTGTGCGATGTTGTCCGTCGCCCGCGGCTGCACCGTCGGCTCCAGGCAACCGAGGGCAGTCGTGTCCTGATAATACTGCGTCTCGGTCTTCTCGGTGACCAGGCGGATCGCCTCGTTCAGCGGCAGGCCAGGATGATCGCGCAGTGCCCTCGCGTTGATCTTGTCGTCGACGTCGGTGATGTTGCGCGCATAGGTAACGTGGTTTTCGCCATAGACCTGCCTGAGCAGCCGGAACAGCACGTCGAAGACGATGGCCGGGCGTGCATTGCCGATATGGGCGAAATCATAGACAGTCGGGCCGCAGACATACAGGCGCACGTTCTCGCGATCGATCGGCTGGAAGTCGACCTTTTCGCGCGTCAGCGTGTTGTACAGCTTCAATTGTGGCTCGGTACCCATTTCATTCTCCCAAAGGCATAAATCCGAAAAATATCGTCACCGGCAGGCCGGGGCGTTTGTCATCTTGGATTTTGGGAGACGAAAACGGCCAGGCCAGCGAAGCGCTAGCGAATAATTTTCCGGCAGATAATGCAGATAACCGTTTTCATGGCAGGCTTTATCGCTCGACTACAGTGATTGGTCAAGAGCCAGGATAGGGACCCAGCGAGCGATTATTCCGGCGTCCGATAATCGACGAGCTTGTTCTCGCGCACGACGAAGAGTTTGCCGGTTTCGGTCACATTCGGGCCGGCGAGCGGCACGATGGCCTGAGCCACGTCGCGGGGATGCGGCAGCGTATCTGGATCTTCGCCCGGCATAGCCTGGGCGCGCATGGCGGTGCGGGTGGCGCCGGGGTCGATGCTGGTGATGCGCAGCGGTGTGCTCTGGGTTTCTCCGGCCCAGGTGCGGGCAAGCGCCTCGACGGCGGCCTTGGAGGCCGAGTAGGCGCCCCAGAAGGGCCGGCAGCGATGGGCCGCGGCCGACGACAGGATGATGGCGCGGCCGGCATCGGAGCGCATCAACAGCGGCTCGACCGAGCGGATCAGCCGCCAGGTCGCGGTGACGTTGACGGTCATCACTTTCTCGAACACCTTGGCCTCGATGTGGCCGATCGGCGAGATGACGCCGAGCACGCCAGCATTGGCGACGAGAATATCGAGCTTGCCCCAGCGCTCGAAGATCGACGCGCCGAGCGCATCGATCGCGTTCATGTCGGCAAGATCGAAAGGCACGAGCGTTGCGGACCCGCCGACAGCCTTGATGGCGTCGTCAAGCTCCTCAAGGCCGCCCACCGTGCGGGCGCAGGCAATCACATGCGCGCCGGCCTTGGCCAGTTCCAGAGCGGTGAAATAGCCGATACCGCGCGATGCGCCGGTAACGAGGGCGATCTTGTCCTTGAGATTGACGCTCATGCTGCCTGGATCCGAATGCTCTAGGGAAGGAAAGGGGCGAAGAAACGCCCCTTGTCAGCAGTTACCGGGGTCAGCCGTTGCTGGCAAGCATGGAGAGCTTGCGCACATTGCTGGTGCTTTCCCGGTCGAGCAGGCGGGTCGGATAGTCACCGGTGAAATAGTGGTCGGTGAACTGCGGCTGCGCATTGTCGCGCGGCGTGCCGCCGACGGCGCGGTAGAGGCCGTCGATCGACAGAAATGCCAGCGAGTCGGCACCGATGAAATCGCCCATCGCCTTCAGGCTGTTGTACTGATTGGCGAGCAGCTTTTCGGCGTCCGGCGTGTCGATGCCGTAGAAATCCGGATGGAAGATCATCGGGCTGGCGACGCGCACATGCACTTCAAGGGCGCCGGCATCGCGGATCATCTGCACGATCTTCACCGAGGTGGTGCCGCGCACGATGGAATCATCCACGAGAATGACGCGCTTGCCTTCGATGATAGCGCGATTGGCGGAATGCTTGAGCTTGACGCCGAAAGCGCGGATCTGCTGCGTCGGCTCGATGAAGGTGCGGCCGACATAGTGGTTGCGGATGATGCCGAGCTCGAAGGGAATGCCGCTTTCCTGCGCATAGCCGATGGCCGCCGGCGTGCCGCCATCCGGCACCGGCACGACGACATCGGCCTCGACGGGGGCTTCCCTGGCAAGGTTGATGCCCATGTTCCGGCGGGTGACATAGACGTTGCGGCCGCCGACCACAGAATCGGGACGGGCGAAATAGACATATTCGAACAGGCAAAGGCGCTCTGGCTTAGAGACTTCCGGCTTGCGGGCATCGATGGTGATCGAACCGTCCGGCTGGATCTCGCAGATGACGACTTCGCCGTTTTCGATGTCGCGGACGTATTTGGCGCCGATGATATCAAGCGCGCAGGTCTCCGAACAGAAGATCGGCTTGCCGTCGAGTTCTCCCATCACCAGCGGCCGAATGCCGATCGGGTCGCGCGCTGCGATCAATTTGGTGCGCGTCATCGCGAGCATTGAATAGCCGCCTTCCATCTGGCGGATCGCATCGATGAAGCGGTCGGAGGAGGAGGCCTGCTTGGAGCGGGCAATGAGATGGAGGACGACTTCGGTGTCTGACGTCGCCTGAAAGATCGCACCGTCGGCGATCAACTGCCGGCGCATGGTCAGGCCGTTGGTGAAATTGCCGTTGTGAGCGATCGCGATGCCGCCCACTTCGAGTTCGGCAAACAGCGGCTGTACGTTGCGCAGGATGGTTTCGCCGGTCGTCGAGTAGCGCACATGGCCCATCGACCGGTCGCCGGGAAGGCGGGCCAGCGTGGCAGGGTCGGTGTAGTGATCGCCAACGAGGCCCATGCGCCGTTCGGAATGAAAGCGCTGGCCGTCGAAGGAGACGATGCCGGCTGCTTCCTGGCCGCGATGTTGCAGGGCATGCAGGCCGAGCGCCGTCAGCGTTGCCGCATCGGGATGGCCTAGAATGCCGAATACGCCGCACTCTTCATGCAGCGTATCGCCGTCGATATCATCCTCGATGGAAAGGGAATGGGTCATGGCTGCAGGACCTTTGCTCTCAACATGGGTGGGTCGGGGCGGCATCGCTACTGAATGCAAAAATAGCTGAAAATCCGGCCGGAAAGATTATCGGGCCGGATCTTCGGTTTTCATGGCGTTCACATGGCGATTATCGCCCGGCGGGTCAAGCCTGTAAACGCACTGTTAGTTATTCGTTTGCGGCGCAGGTGCGTCGTCGGACGGTGCCGTATCGTTCGCGGCGCCACCATCCTGCGGCTGCGACTGCTGTTGATTCGGCGCGATCTTGTTGATGATCTCGGCCGGGAGCATCGCCTGAACGTTCTCAGGAAGCGCGGATTTCAGCTTTTCGACCATCGAATCGAGGAAAGGCTTCGATTTCGCGTTGTTGACCCAATCAGGACGGGCAGGCGGCGCGACCAGCCAGTTCCAGAAGGCGACGACGACGACCATCAGCAGCAGGCCGCGGGCGGCGCCGAACAGAAAGCCGAGCGTACGATCCAGCGCGCCGATGCGGCTGTCGATGATGAAATCGGCGATCCTGATGGTGATGAAGGAAATGATGATCAGTGCGATGAGGAAGATGACCGCGGCAGAGGCGATCGTCGCGATACGCGTGTCTGCCGTGTAGCGCAGCGCATAGGGTACGAGCAGCGAATAGAGATAGTAGGCGGCGACGGCCGAGCCGCCCCAACTGACGATCGAGAGGATTTCGCGCGAAAAGCCGCGCACCATGGCCAGAACGGCGGAGAACAGGATGACGCCGATAACAATACCGTCGAAAATCGTAATGGGCATGTATAATCCACTCCAAGACTTGCCATGCCAAGCACGGCTGCCATCGGCCTCACTATGCGCCTCTCTTGCCGTCAAGAACGGCTGAAGTAAGGCTCAGTCTTCGTCTTCCGCACGCTTGAGCGCGCCTTTCGATCCGGCAATGCGCGCCACCAGATCCGGCAGGCTGTCGATCTCGCTCCAGCGTCCGCCATTGCCTTTCGGCAGGTCGGCGGAGGCAGTCGGGAGAAGCGCTGCTGAAAATCCCAGCTTCTCGGCTTCCTTGAGGCGCTGGCCGGTGTGCGCAACCGGCCGGACGGCGCCCGACAGGCTGACTTCGCCGAAATAGACGCAATCGGCGGGAAGGGCAATACCGGCCAGGGAGGAAACCAGTGCAGAAGCGACGGCAAGGTCGGCAGCCGGCTCAGAAATGCGATAACCGCCGGCAATATTGAGATAGACGTCGTGCTGGCCGAGCCTCACGCCACAATGCGCCTCGAGAACTGCGAGAATCATCGATAGCCGCGCTGAATCCCAGCCGACGACGGCGCGCCTCGGCGTGCCGAGCGATGTCGGGGCGACCAGCGCCTGTACCTCGACCAATATCGGCCGCGTGCCTTCCATGCCGGCAAAGACGGCGGCACCCGGCGATTTGGAATTGCGTTCGCCCAGAAAGAGTTCGGACGGATTGGCCACTTCGCGCAGGCCCATATCGGACATTTCGAAAACGCCGATCTCGTCGGTTGGGCCGAAGCGATTCTTGACTGTGCGCAGGATGCGGTAGTGATGGCCGCGATCGCCTTCGAAATAGAGAACGGCATCGACCATATGCTCGACGACGCGCGGGCCGGCGATCTGGCCGTCCTTGGTGACGTGGCCGACCAGCACCATCGCGGCGCCCGTCTGCTTGGCAAAGCGGATCATCGCCTGCACGCCGGTGCGTACCTGCGTCACCGTGCCGGGCGCGGATTCAGCAAGCTCGCTCCACAGCGTCTGGATGGAATCGATGATGACAAGATCCGGCCGCTTGCCTTCGGCAAGCGTCGCCAGGATATCCTCGACATTGGTTTCGGCGGCCAGCATCACGTCGGTGTCTGCGGCGTGCAGCCGCTGGGCGCGGAGGCGAACCTGTGCCACCGCTTCTTCGCCGGAGACATAGACGATCTTGTGTCCGCGCCGGGCAAGGGCGGCAGCCGCTTGCATCAGCAGTGTCGATTTGCCGATGCCGGGATCGCCGCCGACCAGCACGGCCGAACCACGCACGAAACCGCCGCCGGTCGCCCGGTCAAGCTCGGAGATGCCCGTATAGATGCGCGGCGCTTCCTCGATTTCGCCGGACAGCGCCGTCAACGTCACCGCTCGACCCTTCTTCGGCACCTTGGCGGGACCGCCGCCGATGCCGCCCATCGGATCTTCCTCGACGATGGTGTTCCACTCGCCGCAGCCGTCGCATTTTCCCGCCCAGCGATTGTGGATCGTGCCGCAGTTCTGGCAGATGAATTGTGTACGGGCTTTTGCCATCGGATGCTGTTCTCAATGTTCGAATGCTTCGCTCTTCAAAGCGAATCGCGATCGGCTGTCAGATAATGTCTTTCGCGGCCTATCAAAACTAATGATTTCCGCATCAACGGCGATCGTGTCAGGCTTATGCCAGCTTTTTGATGGATGATGACCGATGTTCGACTATTCGCTTGCACACTGGATCGCGTTTCTATCCGCAGCGACACTTCTCAATCTGTCGCCGGGACCGGACATCGCCTTCATTCTGGGCCATACGGTCAGAAGCGGCATACGCTCAGGTTTTGCTGCACTGTTTGGCATATGGAGCGGCGCGTGTCTGCATGTGCTCATGGCGGCCGCCGGGCTGTCGGCAATCTTGGCCGCCTCCGCGATCGCCTTTTCGACAATAAAATGGGCGGGGGCCGCTTATCTCATCTGGCTCGGTATTCAGGCGCTGCGCTCGAAGGGCGAGGGTGCTTGGATCAAGGAGACGGGCAAGACATTGCCGTGGAGCCGGATCTATCGGCAGGGTATTTTCGTGTCGTTGCTCAACCCGAAAGTAGCGATCTTTTTTCTCGCCTTCCTGCCGCAGTTCGTCGTTGAAGGCGCCGGTCCGGTCTGGGCGCAGCTC
Source organism: Rhizobium rhizogenes NBRC 13257 (assembly GCF_000696095.1). GTDB lineage: Bacteria > Pseudomonadota > Alphaproteobacteria > Rhizobiales > Rhizobiaceae > Rhizobium > Rhizobium rhizogenes. The sequence goes on from NZ_BAYX01000002.1 coordinate 247,174, forward strand.
CTGCTGCACGGCAGTCTCATCATCGTGGTCGCCGCCTTCATCGAGCCGCCGCTTATCCTCCTCGGCGGCCGTCTCACTGAGGCGCTGCGGCGCAATCGAAGCGTCGGCTTGTGGCTGGATCGTGGGCTTGGCGCGCTGTTCGTGGCCTTGGGCGTCCGCCTGGCGATCAGCACGCGCTGAGATCGGCTATTCCTCAGCCTCTTCCGAAACATACCGTCGCTCATGCCGGAGCCCCAGGCTCGTCAGCATTTCGTAGCCGATCGTACCGGCTGCCCGTGCCGCGTCGTCCACGAGAATATTGCTGCCGAAGAGTTCGACATAGTCGCCTGCGCGGACGAGATTGTCCGGCAGATCGGTGATGTCGAAGATGGTGAGGTCCATCGTGATGCGGCCGGCAACAGGAACCCTGTGGCCGGCGATGAAGCCATGGCCGCCGGGCAGGTCGGTCTGGCGCAGCGGTACGCCGCCGCTCGACTGGCCGCGCATATAGCCGTCGGCATAGCCGGCGGAAACGATCGCCAGACGGCTGTCACGCGTAAGCTGCATCGCCCGCCCATAGCCGACGGTTTCGCCGGCTTTTACGAAGCGGGTCTGGATGATCCGCGCTTCGGCTGTCGCGACCGGGCGCATCGGATTGGCGATACCGGGGACTGCCTCGCCGCCATAGGTGGCGATACCCGGACGGGTAAGATCGAAATGATATTCCGGGCCGAGAAAGATGCCGGCGGAATTGGCAAGGCTCGCCTCGATGCCTTCGAAGGCGGCGCTCACCTTGCGGAAAGCTTCCAGTTGCTGCCGGTTCATCGGATTGGCGGGATCGTCGCCGCAGGCAAGGTGGCTCATGACCAGCACCGGCGCAAAGCTTGCCGGGCGGGAGACGTCGTCGGCAAGCGCCAGCGCATCCTCCATCGGCAGGCCGAGCCGGTTGAAGCCGGTGTCGACCTGTAGCGCACAAGGGTAGTCGCCATAATCCGACAGCACCGACATCCAGAAGGTGAGCTGCTCTTCCGAGGCTATGACGGGAACGAGATCGTTTTCGAAGAAGACGCGCTCCATGCCAGGCCAGATGCCGGAGAGCACGAAGATGCGTGCATCAGGAGCGTAGAGCCGCAATGTCGCGCCCTCATCGGCGGTCGCAACGAAGAAATCGCGGGCGCCGGCCAGATAGAGCGCCTCACCGACATCCTCGATCCCGAGCCCATAGGCGTCCGCCTTGACGACGGCTGAGGTGCGGGCGCGTCCCGAGCGGTGCGCCATGTCGCGCCAGTTCTCGACAAGGGCGTCCAGATCGACCGTCAGCCGCAGGCCGGCAGCGGCGAAAGCGTCATTGTCGTCGAAACTATCTGTCATGAAACCGCCTGAACGAAAAATGGCCGGAGGGGACTGTTGCTCCGGCCAGGATAGTGATCATCGCTGCAAAGAGAAAGTGCTGCACTGCACATATGTGCCGTGAGCGACCGTCATCAATGCTCCTCGTAGGGGGAGAAGGATGGGTCGGCGAGGTCGGCGAAGCGGGTGAATTCCGACTGGAAGGCGAGCTTCACCGTACCGGTCGGCCCGTGGCGCTGTTTGGCGATAATGACATCGGCCGTGCCCTTCACCTTTTCGAACAGGGCTTCCCATTCGGCGTATTTCGGATCGGCCGGATCGCGTGGTTCGGAGTTCTTGACATAATACTCTTCACGGAACACGAAAAGCACCACGTCGGCGTCCTGCTCGATCGAGCCGGATTCGCGAAGGTCAGACAGCTGCGGCCGCTTGTCGTCGCGGCTTTCGACCGCGCGCGAGAGCTGAGAGAGTGCGACGATAGGAACGTTCAGTTCCTTGCCGAGCGCCTTCAGGCCGGTGGTGATCTGGGTGATTTCCTGGACGCGGTTCTCGTTCGATTTCCCCGAGCCGGTCATCAGCTGAACGTAGTCGACCACGAGAACATCGAGGCCGCGCTGTCGCTTCAGGCGCCGCGCGCGGGCAGACAGCTGGGCGATGGAGATACCGCCGGTCTGGTCGATGAAAAGCGGCACCTTCTGCATCATCATCGAGCAGGCGACCAGCTTTTCGAAATCGGCATCGTTGATGTCGCCGCGGCGGATCTTCGACGAGGAGACTTCCGTCTGCTCGGAGATGATACGGGTGGCGAGCTGTTCGGACGACATTTCCAGCGAGTAGAAGCCGACAACGCCGCCGTTCTTCGCCTTGGTGGAGCCGTCCGGCTGCACTTCGCCTTCGAAGGCGGCGGCGATGTTATAGGCGATGTTGGTGGCAAGCGATGTCTTGCCCATGCCGGGACGTCCGGCGAGGATGATCAAGTCAGAGCGCTGCAGGCCGCCCATCTTGCTGTCGAGCGAATGAATGCCGGTGGAAATGCCCGACAGGCCGCCATCGCGTTCCTTGGCGACGGCCGCCATGTCGATCGCCAGCGCTACCGCGTCGTTGAAGGCTTGGAAGCCGCCGTCGTAGCGGCCGTTTTCGGCAAGCTCGAACAGCCGGCGCTCGGTGTCCTCGATTTGGCTCTGCGGCGGCATGTCGAGCGGTGCGTCATAGGCGATGTTGACCACGTCCTCGCCGATGGTGATCAGCGCGCGGCGCAGGGCAAGGTCATAGATGGCGCGGCCGTAGTCCTCGGCATTGATGATCGACACGGCTTCGGTGGCGAGGCGGGCAAGATATTGCGCTACGGTCATGTCGCCGACCTTGTCGTCGGCCGGCAGGAAGGTCTTGATCGTCACCGGATTGGCGGTCTTGCCCATGCGGATGATGTCGCCCGCCACTTCGTAGATCTTCCGATGCAGCGGCTCATAGAGATGGATGGGCTTCAGGAAGTCGGAGACACGGTAATAGGCGTCATTGTTGACGAGAATGGCGCCGAGCAGGGCCTGCTCCGCCTCGATATTGTTCGGCGCCTCGCGGTAATGCGCTTCGGCGGGAGCAATGGCGGCAATGTTGCGCGCAGCTTCGTTCATTTTCCGTCTCTTCGTCTCTTGGTGTGCCGAATGGTTTGCGACGTTCCGGTGTCACGGTCAATTGCAGAAGAGCGTTGGCGTGGTGCGCGAGACGAATTCGCTCGCGCTATTCACGTTGTTCCACTCATCCACAGGGACAAACTCTCCGCAGTAAAAAAGTCTTTGTCGCTGGCTTGCAATGGAATTGCCGACGCGCGAATCACTTATGCAGAATGTCTGACGATGATTTTAACTCAGCCCGCCCCGGCATACATCGGTAAACTGGCGGTCGCCCTTGTAAAAATGAAAAAATCCAGCTATTTCCTAGAAATAGGGTAGGTTTTTAATCATATAAAGTAGGTATATGCCGGGTCAGCCACAACGCCGAGAAATCTTCGACGAGCTTTCCGCTTTTAATCGGAAGCTTAGGGCGGCGTTCGACAGCCTGGTGCGCGAGCATGGAATGACATTGGCGAGAGCCCGGGTCTTCCATAAGCTGTCGCGCCGTGATGGTATCAATCAGCGGGAACTCGCCGACGAGCTCGAGCTTGAGACCCCGACACTGGTCCGCATTCTCGACGCCATGGAGGCGCAGACTTTCATCGAGCGTCGCGCTGTGCCGTCGGATCGGCGCGCCAAGCAGATTTTCATGACGGAATCCGGAAAACTCGTGGCCGCCGAAGTGGAGGCTCTTGCCAGCGGCGTGCGGGCGGATATCTTGCAGGGAATTCCGGACGAGGATATCGGCATGGCTCTCAAGGTCATCCGTGCCATGACTGCAAATCTGCAGAATGTGGGCAAGTCATGAGGTGACGTATGAGCGGTGAGCCAGGCCCGATCGCAAATGCGAAAGCCACCGCCGCCGCACCTGCTGTTCAAGCTGCTCCACCGCCCATGCCCGGCTGGAAGATGCTGCTCTACATCGCTGCATCCGTCATGTTCTTCCTGACGCAGGGCCTCGGTCTCAATCTCGCTCTTGCCAATCTCACCCAGATCCAAGGTTCGATCGCTGCGACGACCACCGAATCGGTATGGTTGTCGGCCGCCTATATGGCGCCGAACGTCAGTCTCGCCATCGCGCTGGTGAAGATCCGCATGCAGTATGGCGTGCGCAATTTCGCCGAGGTCAGCATTATCGGCTTCGTCGTCGCCTCGCTGCTCAATCTCTTCGTCTCCGACCTGCAATCGGCCATCGTCGTCCGCTTTCTGAGCGGCATTGCCGCGGCACCGCTTTCGACGCTCGGCTTTCTCTACATGCTGGAAGCCTTCGAACCGGCGAAGAAGATGACCATCGGCGTCAGCCTGGCGATGATGAACACATTGCTGGCCGCACCCATCACGCGCCTCGTCTCGCCGTCGTTGCTCGACTACGGTGAATGGCGCGGGCTCTATACGCTGGAAATGGCACTGGCGCTGCTGGTCATGCCGATCATCTATCTGCTGCCGCTGACGCCGCCGCCGCGCGTAAAGGTTATCGTCTTCGGGGATATCATCAGCTATCTGCTGATCGCCATCGGTTTCGGCTGTCTGGCTGTCGTTCTCTCCGTCGGGCGGCTTTACTGGTGGTTGGAAGTGCCCTGGCTTGGCGTGCTGTTGGCGATCAGTATCGCCAGCCTGACGCTCGCCGCCGTCATAGAGCTGCGCAGGGCGACGCCGCTGATCGACGTCCGCTGGCTGCTCAGTCCGGCAATCCTGCATCTGACCGGCATTCTTCTGCTCTTTCGCATCATCTTCGGCGAGCAGAGTGCGATCATCATGACGTTCTATCAGAATGCCGTTGGCCTGCTCTATGACCAGCTCTCGATGCTCTATTGGATCATCCTGGTTTTCACGATTTTCGGCGGCCTCGTCTGCACGGTGCTGATGCGCTATGGGCTGAGCTGGCAGATCCAGTTTGCAGCGCTCGTCATGATGGCGGCGGGCGCCTTCATGGATGCGCAGGTCACCACGTTGACCCGGCCCGAGCAGATGTTTCTCAGCCAGGCGCTGGTCGCGGCGGGAGCGGCTCTTTTCCTGCCGCCTTCCATGTCCGAGGGCTTCAAGGCGGCCTTTTCGAAAGGTCCGCCTTATCTGGTGACCTTCTTCGTGGTCTTCACCTTCACGCAGAGTATCGGCGGCCTGATCGCCTCGGCATTCTATGGAACGCTGATCGTTATCCGCGAAAAATTTCATTCCGCCGTACTGACCGAGCGCGTGCTGCTGACCGATCCGCATGTTGCCCAGCGTGTCAGCCAGCTTTCATCATCCTACGGCAAGGTGATCGGCGACAGCGCGCTCTTGAAGGGCGAGGGTTTGGCGCTGCTCGGTGCGCAGGTTACCCGCGAGGCCAATACGCTCGCCTATGCCGATGCTTTCCTGGTTGCCGGCGTAATCGCCGTCGTATCGCTTGCCGGACTTTCGCTGCATGTATTCTACCGCTTCATCAAGGCGCGGCTGGCCGACAATCGGCCGCAGACCGTAGCATCCAACCCCTGAGGATATGAAATAGCGCCATGTCGAGGCTCGTTCGCTCCCCCATCGAAGTCATTGCCGTTCTTGCCGGTGTCGGCGGCGTCATGCTGGTGCTTTATGCCTGGCATCTGCCGCCCTTCAAAAGCTCTGTCGAGACGACCGACGATGCCTATGTCAAAGGCTATGTCACCACCATCAGCCCGCAGGTCAGCGGCTATATCACCGATGTCCCGATCAAGGACTACAAGCTCGTCAAGCAGGGCGAGGTGCTGACCAAGATCGACGACCGCATCTATCAGCAGAAGGTGGCGCAGCGCGCGCGACGCTGGCCGGCCAGAAGGCGGCGCTTGCCAATTCGCAGCAGCAGGAGCAAGCCGCCAAGGCCGGCATCGCCTCCAGCCAGGCGCAGATCGACAGCGCCAATGCCGCGCTGAAGCGTGCACAGCTTGCTGCAGATCGCGTCACGACGCTGGTGGCCAAGGGCGTGTCCACGACAAGTGATTCCGAGCAGGCACAGGCGACGCTGCAACAGGCGCAGGCATCGGTCAACCAGGCGAAGGCGGCCCTTGACGTATCGCAGCAGAACCTCACGACGATCATCGTCAACCGCGCCTCGCTGGAGGCCGGCGTCAGCGGCGCGGAAGCGGCCGTGCAGCTTGCCGAGATCGATCTTCAGAACGCGACCATCGTCGCACCGCAGGACGGGCGTGTCGGAGAAGTCGGCGTGCGCCTCGGCCAATATGTGACCGCTGGAACGCAGCTCATGGGTCTCGTGCCCAAGGATATCTGGGTGATCGCCAATTTCAAGGAAACCCAGCTCGACGGTATGAAGATCGATCAGCCCGCGACGATCTCGGTCGACGCGCTCGGCCACCGCCAGCTCAAGGGTCACGTCCAGCGCTTCTCGCCGGCGGCGGGCTCGGAATTCGCCGTCATCAAGCCTGACAACGCGACCGGCAATTTCACCAAGGTCGCGCAGCGCATCGGCGTCAGGATCAAGATCGACAAGGATCAACCGCTGGCGGATGATCTGGCACCGGGCATGTCGGTCGTTGTCTCGATCGACAAGGACTCCCAGCCGGAGGTTGGTGTCAACGACGACTGAAGCAATTCCGGGAAACGTACGTTGGCCCGGCTTCTATGGCCGCAAAGAAGAAAAGCCCGGATCGTGAGATCCGGGCTTTTCGATATCCAGCGAGGGGCTGGAAATTATGCGTCGTCGTCTTCGGCGTTGCCGTCGGCTTCCGGATCGAAGAAGTCTTCCGGACGCAGGGCATCTTCGTCGATGCCGTAGATGGCGTCAGCGGAGGTGAGGGTTTCGCCCTTGGTCTGACGTTCGGCTTCTTCAGCAGAACGGGCAACGTTGAGCTCGACGGTGATTTCGACTTCAGCATGAAGCCCGATCGCAACGGCGTGCAGGCCGATGGCCTTGATCGGCGTGTTCATGTGAACCTGGCTACGGCCGATGTTGAAGCCTTCAGCAGCGAGGATTTCAACGACGTCACGGGCAGCGACCGAACCGTAGAGCTGGCCGGTTTCGCCAGCCGAGCGAACGACGATGAAGGACTTGCCGCCGAGAACGTCGGCAACCTTCTGGGCTTCGCTCTTGCGCTCAAGGTTACGGGCTTCGAGCGTTGCACGCTCAGCTTCGAAACGGGTCTTGTTGGCGGCGTTGGCGCGGAGCGCCTTGCCGAGCGGCAGCAGGTAGTTACGGGCAAAGCCGTCGCGAACCTTAACCACTTCGCCCATCTGGCCGAGCTTGGAGATGCGCTCCAGGAGAATGACTTCCATTTTAGTGTTCCTTTCAGATGTCAGATTTTCGTGTCTGGTTGTTTGGGTATTTCGGCATTCTTGTTCGGGGTGAGCGCGATCGCCTTGCGCGTATCGTAGAGCCCGAGAACAAGGATGATGAAGAGCGGCACCGTCAGCATCAGCGACGTCAGGTAGCAGAGGATCAGCACGGGAATGCGCCAGTCCTTGCCACGCGTGCGATAATGCAGCGAAGCGAAGCCGGAAACGATAAAGCCGGCGCCGAAGGCGCCAAGCGTGGCGGCGCCGATCAAGGCCGGGATGCCGCCGAAGAACATGGCGACAACAGCCGCGAGAAAGACGAAGATCGCGTTGCGGTTCATGCGCAGCGCAGAGGGAATGTCCTCGCGCGGGCGCAGGTTGCGGCTGGAGGCTGCGACGATGCGGATGGCCATGTAGTAGGCGGCCAGCAGCATCATGACCCAAATCATGCCCCAGACGAGGGGAATGGCGTAGAGCATCAGCGACTTGGTCTTGTCGATCACCGCCGGATTGAGCTGAAGCTCGGGCTGCGGCTGCTGGTTCATGACGCTGACATAGGCATCGACCACCTGACCGACGAGATCGGCGTTGTAGCCCATGATCGCGCCGACGATGACGATGACGGCGGCGGCAAGGCCGCAGAGATGCAGCATGATGTCCGAGAGCGGATACCAGGCCGTCAGATGCTCGGGGCCGCCGAGTTCGGAGGCGGGACGTGCGAGATTGGCCAGGTGGCTGAGCCAGGCCGGCACCAGCGCCATGAGTACGGCGAAAAGCCCGAAGGACGGCGACTGGCCGACCGCGCCGACAATGCCGGCCGTAACGACGGCGGTGATGACGGCAATGTTGCCCCAGCCGAGGCCGACAATGAGAATAGGGAGGGCGGAGAGCGCGCCAAATAGGATGAACAGCAACGGCTGTACCGTCGCGCCATACACGAGTAAGGCAGCGGTAAAACCGGCGAGGGCGCCGATAGCCAGCACTTTAGCGTTCAAATTTTTCACGTCGCTGTCCTGCTTCGTATGAGCAGTTAGAGGATGCTTCCGACACTCTGGTCCAAAAGCCGTCCCCAACATGGGGTTTAGAGTTCCGATCCGCGCCCACCGCGAAAGGGAGAAGGGAAGGCACGAATGCCTTCCCTCAAATCATGCAGCGTCGGCTTGAATTAAGCGACGACGTAAGGCAGCAGGCCGAGGAAACGGGCGCGCTTGATCGCCTGGGCGAGTTCGCGCTGCTTCTTCTGGGAAACGGCCGTGATGCGGGACGGAACGATCTTGCCACGCTCGGAAATGTAGCGCTGCAGGAGACGGACGTCCTTGTAGTCGATGCGCGGCGCATTGGCGCCCGAGAACGGGCAGGTCTTGCGGCGGCGATGGAACGGACGGCGAACCGGTGCGGAGGAAACTTCAGACATTTCTCAAATCTCCTTATACGCGATCTTCGCGCGGACGGCGCGGACGGTCTTCACGATCACCACGGTCCGGGCGCGGACCACGATCACGGTCGCCGAAGCTGCGCTCCGGACGGTCGCCATCGCGGCGCGGACGGTCGTCGCGGTCGCGCTTCTGCATCATCGCAGACGGGCCTTCTTCGTGCTTTTCAACAGCGATCGTCATGTAACGCAGGACGTCTTCGCTGATACGCATCTGACGTTCCATTTCGTGGACGGCAGCGGCCGGTGCATCGATGTCCATCAGGGCGTAATGAGCCTTGCGGTTCTTCTTGATGCGATAGGTAAGGGACTTGAGGCCCCAGTTTTCGATACGCCCGACTTTACCGCCGTTAGCTTCGATAACACCCTTGTACTGTTCTACGAGGGCATCGACCTGCTGTGCGGAAATATCCTGTCGGGCAAGGAATACATGTTCGTAAAGAGCCATGATAGCTTCGCCTTTCTTGCGTTGATCTGCACCCGGGCTCTAGCGGCTAAGCCTCAACGACTGCTCCTGAGAGGGATAACCCCAAGCAAGAAAAGCGTTTCCGAGACGGTCGAGAGCGGAGACACGGGAGGCTGGAACGCTTCCGTTCCGACGATCTTCCCAAAGGAAAACCGGCCCTCCGTTCAGCCACCAGCCAGAAGACCGGGTTGCGAACACGGCGGCTTATACGGATTTTTGCGGGAAAGGCAAGGGGAGGCCAAGAGTGAAACACATTTGGCTACGTGTTGGTGCCGCTTGTGAAACGATAGCAGCTATGGAATTCATGCTGATGGGGTAGTGCAGGGGGTGGGTTCGTGAATATCTCAAAAAGAAAGTTCGCTTCAGCAAGTCTTGTTTTCGGGCTTGCCCTCATCGCGAATGATGCTGCGGCACGGCTAAGCTACGACGTTGGGACGACAGAGGATGGCGATAATTTTATCGTGGTGGCCGGCAGGTTTGATGCTGATGACGACTTGAGCGTATTTCGCAGCAAGGTTCTTTCTAACCACGCGCTTTCTGTCAGCTTCGATAGCGGTGGTGGGAATGTCTACAAAGCCATGGAGTTTGGCCGTCTGATCCGATCTCTGGGACTGAACACCGTCGCCGTGCGGGACTTGGTCTGTGCCTCGGCCTGTTCCCTATCATTTCTAGGTGGGATAAATCGTTTTGCCGAGCCGGGCTCAATCGGCGTTCACAAATCTTCATTTGACGATACCAGAGGAATGAATGTGGAGGACGCCGTTGCGGCTATTCAGGTGCAGACAGCCGACGTGATTTCCTACATGACCGAGATGGGCGTCGATCCCAGCCTGCTGCAACTTGCTCTCAAATACGACAGCAACGATATCCGCTATCTGTCATCGAGCGAAATGACGCAGTTCCGGGTGACAACGATGTCATTGCAGGAAGTGCAGGATTTTGAAGCCGAATCGTCATCGAATGAGCCCCCAGTAGCCAACGCGAATAAGACGTTGGCACCAAGCAAAAAGCCATCGTTGCCGCAAATTCCGGTCGCTCGAAACGGACTTATTCAAGATGACCAGGGATCAGTCTCCTTAAAGGCGAGCCGCGATATACGATCACGGACAATTGCGACTTTTGCGAATGGAAGCGGCTTGGAGATCGTCGGTCGCAACGGGGACTGGTACCAAGTGTTGATCGGTGACAAAGCCGGCTATCTGCGCCGCACATCAGTATGGGTGCGTGAATTCGACGAAAACAAGTATGGCAAGCAATATATTGAGATTGCCACTTACAAGAATTTTGAGACCGCACGATCATTCGTTCAAAATTCAAAGACTCCCCTGGCCATTCATCTGACTTCCGACGCACTTTTTGCCGTCACCGTCAGGGGTGTTTATGGCAAGAATATCTATTCTTAGCTGTTCCAGCGATTGAGAAAAAGCAAAGAGATCCCGAAGGGTGCTTTCGTCACTTATGGCAATACGTATGTCCGTGAAGTTTGCTGTGACGCGTATGTTTCGAACCGATGAACCAAGGCACTTTCCCTGACTTGGCCAGGCGCAAAGACGCTGGCCAGGTCAGGGGTTTATTCTTCTATGGAGAAGTCGGAGGTCTCCATCGGCTTGCCATCGACCGAGAATGTGATGTTGTAGGTGCCGATGGGCCAACCACTGTTCGGCCTGGTGATCGACGAATCGACCTGATTTTCATTCGTTTTGATATCGAAGCTCACTTCGTCGATCTTGTAATTCGGTGGAGCCGCTCCGGCGGTATCTACGGCTATCCAGGATACGGTGATCGTCGATCCCGATTTGATGTCATCTGTCAGGTCGGCCGATACGAATATTTTGGCGGTATCCGGGGCAAAAGTGTCTTCGGATGTCTCTGCGCCCTTGGCTGAGGAGATGACGATGTTTTCGAAGCCATCAGCCCACGCCATAGACGAGATGGCCGTAGTCGCGCTGAAGGTAATTGCCCAGATTGCATATTGGAGCCGACGCATTCCCAGAACCTCTCTTTTAGGGGGATGTTCCGGTCAAATATCAGTTTCAGTATAATTAAGGTTTAAAGCTGATAATTTCCTGGTTTAGAATAATGGATATTGGGTTGTTTTCTTCATGTCAGTGTAAACTGTAAGAAAACATATCTTTCTTAGAGTGAATTGTGCAGTTTTTTATATATGAAATCTGAAATGTGTCGATCGATTTCGATGAAATAACTATCGAAATTCATGTTTGTGCTAGAAATTGTCCTATATCGGGTGGCGAGTGTCGCCGGGCGGGTGGCGATGAAAGAGAACTGCCCATGGTGCAAGAACTCAAACATTGAAGGTCGGGAAGTGGTCTCGCAGATGCGACCCACCAGCATATCAAGATGACGGTGCCGCTATCTCGATCTTTTTTCCGTCCCGAAGCCTGCCGGAGACATACCAGCCGTCCCATTGGGAGAATTGCTCGAATACTCTCTTGTATCCCTTGCTCTCCAGCAGCCCTTGTATCGCTTTTTCCGTCTTTGGATTGTTCTCTACCGATATGAGATCGAATTTCCGGTCGAAGCTGTAGGCGGACAATATGTCCAGCTCGCTGCCTTCCGTGTCGATCGACAGATAGTCTACGGTGGGCGGTGCCTGATATTTTTCCAGCAGATCGTCCAGGGATATGGTTTCCACCTGGATGTGCTTTCCCTGGCTGCGAACGTCGGAGAAGTGGTCGCCCTTGGCGAAATCGGCGATCGCGCTCAGTTCGGGATCGGATTCATCGGTCGCGATAAACGTGACAATCTCGTTGGATTTCGAAGAGACGCATTTGTGCTCGATAGCGGCTGTTCTGTTGGCCGCGAGATCCGCGTGCCAGATTGGATTGGGTTCGGCCAGGATACCGTTCCAGTCGAATTTCTTTTCGAGCAGCCAAGTATTGCTGTTTTTCAGTCCATTGGTTGAACCGAATTCCACGAAAAACCCGTTTCTCTTTTCCGACAGCTCAAAACAGACCCATAAATCCTGCATGATCTGGGCTTTGGACCGCTCCCTCCTTGATAAGCAATAACTAATAAATCTGACGTCTTCATTCAAGATGATGTCTGATATCTGGGGCCGGTTCAGACGAATGGCATTGAATATCATTCTCTGCATAGATTTATTGCTGTGAAATCTATCGAAAATAGCTGCCATGCTGGAAAAAGTAAGTTTTCTTACATCGAACATTCTGACTATCCAGATGAGATTATAAGTCAGATCAGACTAAAGTAACTTTACGTATCGATCAATACTTATGCGCGACAATCAGGGCGCGGGCAGCTCTCATAGCGTGCGCAAAGCAAAATCAGGTGGGCAGCTGTTATCCAAGGCCGTCGTTGCGCCTCGCCCGAAAACGGGCAAGGCGCCTTATCCCTGGAGATTACATTGGCAGCGGATACACCCGATGCACTTTCTCGATCTCTGCCAATACTTCTTCCGACAGCGTCACGTTGGCTGCGCCGATATCGGTCTCGAGTTGGGCAATCGACGTTGCGCCGATGATGACGGAGGCCATGAAGGGCTTGGTGAGACAATAGGCGATCGCCAGCTTCGACGGGTCGAGATTGTGCTTGGCGGCGATCTCGAGATAGGCCTTGACCGCCGGTTCCTGCAACGGCTGCAGGCGGCCGCCGATGTCATGGTTGATGGAGCCGCGCGAACCGGCCGGGCGCGCGCCGCCGACATATTTGCCGCTGAGGATGCCGCCGGCGAGCGGCGAATAGGCGAGAAGGCCGACATCTTCATGATGCGACAGCTCGGCGAGATCGAGATCGAAGTGCCGGTAGAGCAGGTTGTATTCGTTCTGCGTCGAGACCACGCGCGGCAGGCTCTTCTGCTCGGCGAGCGTCAGATACTTCTGGATGCCCCAGGTCGTCTCGTTGGAAAGGCCAAGCGCACGAATCTTGCCGGCTTTCACCAGCTCGCCCATCGTCTCCAGGATGTCGGTGATGTTGGCGACCACCTTCTCGCGGTCCTGGGTGAAGGGGTTGTAACGCCAGTTCTGGCGGAAGTGGAAGTGGCCGCGGTTCGGCCAGTGCACCTGGTAGAGGTCGATATAGTCGGTCTTCAGCCGCTTCAGGCTGCTGTCGATCGCGGCGCGGATATTGGCGGCATCGGCGCCCTGGCCGTTACGCAGATAGTCGCGCCCGGGGCCGGCGACCTTGGTGGCGAGAACGACATCCTTGCGCCTGCCGGTCTTTTCGAACCAGGTGCCGATGTATTCTTCGGTGCGTCCTTGAGTCTCCGCGCCGACCGGCGTCGTCGGGTACATTTCGGCGGTATCGAAGAAATTGACGCCCTTTTGCAGGGCATAATCCATCTGTTCATGCGCCTCGGCTTCGCTGTTCTGCGTGCCCCAGGTCATCGTGCCCAGGCAGATCTGCGAAACGGAAATGTCGGTGCGGCCTAAATTCTTATACTTCATGGGAAAACCTTGCGGATAACGGGAACGTCTCTAAGGGGAAGGTCGAGCGAATTTAGGCTCGAATTGAGCAAGCGCAAGAAGAAAATTGGTGCATTTCGCAAACGCAAAAGCCGTTGGCTGCGGGGCTTGCGCTATTGACTCCACCGCAAACAATGTCATTTGGGAACGAAACGACGCCATAGGAAGCCTAATATAATGACTGTAGCCTTTACATTTCCCGGCCAGGGCAGCCAAACTGTCGGCATGGGCAAGGACCTTGCAGACAATTTCGCCGAAGCGCGCGCCGTCTTCGAGGAAGTTGATGAAGCGCTTGGTGAAAAGCTCTCCGACGTCATCTTCAATGGTCCCGAGGACAAGCTGACGCTGACGGCCAACGCCCAGCCGGCGCTGATGGCCGTGTCGATCGCCGTCATCCGCGTTCTGCAGGCACGCGGCCTCGATCTGAAGAGCAAGGTCGCCTACGTCGCGGGCCATTCGCTCGGCGAATATTCGGCGCTGTGTGCCGCCGGCACGTTCTCGCTTGCCGATACGGCGCGGCTGCTGCGTATTCGCGGCAATGCCATGCAGGCGGCGGTTCCGGTCGGCGTCGGCGCCATGGCGGCAATCATCGGCCTCGAACATGCCGATGTCGTCGCTGTCTGCACGGAGGCGTCGGTCCTTGGCGCCTGCCAGATCGCCAACGACAATGGCGGCGGCCAGATCGTCATTTCCGGCGAGAAGGCCCCGGTCGAGAAGGCTGCTGAACTGGCAACCGCCAAGGGTGCCAAGCGCGCTATCCTGCTGCCGGTCTCCGCACCCTTCCATTCCTCGTTGATGGCGCCCGCCGCCGAGGCGATGCGCGTGGCACTCGCCGACGTCGCGAAATCCAATCCGATCGTGCCGCTCATCGCCAATGTGCGCGCTGCTCCGGTTACGGACGCCGGCGAGATCGCCAATCTGCTCGTGGAGCAGGTCACCGGCCAGGTACGCTGGCGCGAGACGGTGGAATGGTTCGCCGCCCATAACGTGACAACATTGTATGAGATCGGCGCCGGCAAGGTGCTGACGGGACTTGCACGGCGCATCGATAAATCGGTGAACGGCATCGCGGTGAATTCGGCCGCCGATATCGATACCGCGCTCGCAAGCCTGCTTTAAGAACATTACGGAACGAGGAACACCACATGCTTGATTTGACCGGCCGCAAGGCCCTGGTAACCGGTGCTTCGGGTGGTATCGGCGAAGAGATCGCAAGGCTGCTGCACAAGCAGGGCGCCATCGTCGGCCTGCACGGTACCCGCGTCGAGAAGCTTGAGGCGCTGGCTGCCGACCTTGGCGACCGCGTCAAGATCTTTCCGGCCAACCTGTCCAATCGCGAAGAGGTCAAGGCGCTTGGCGTCAAGGCGGAAGAAGAGCTCGGCGGCGTCGACATCCTCGTCAACAATGCCGGCATCACCAAGGACGGTCTTTTCGTACGCATGAGCGACGAGGACTGGGATAGCGTGCTGGAAGTCGATCTCACCTCCGTCTTCTTGCTGACGCGGGAGCTGACCCACCCGATGATGCGCCGCCGCTATGGCCGCATCATCAACATCACCTCCGTCGTCGGCGTCGTCGGCAATCCCGGCCAGGCCAACTACTGTGCGGCCAAGGCCGGCATGGTCGGCTTCACCAAGTCGCTGGCGCAGGAAATCGCGACCCGCAACGTGACGGTCAATTGCGTCGCTCCCGGCTTCATCGAGAGCGCCATGACCGGCAAGCTCAACGACAAGCAGAAGGAAGCGATCATGGGTGCCATTCCCATGAAGCGCATGGGTAACGGCGCCGAAGTCGCATCGGCCGTCGCTTATCTTGCGTCTTCCGAGGCAAGCTACGTCACCGGCCAGACGATTCACGTCAATGGCGGCATGGCGATGATCTGAAATGGAAAAGTCCGTTGGCGGGAATTTTCCCTCCAATAGCATGTTGAGCAACGCAGAACCGGCGATTTTCTGGCTTTGCGACGGACTTAAACCGTGTTAAGCGGGCCATGACTGTGAACAGTCGCCCCGAAAATGCAGAAGGACTGTGCCGCGTATAAGGTGGCCGGGCCGGATCTCAGGGCGGGGTTGAACAGATTTGCCAGCGGCGCCAATAGGGGCGTTGCAGGCTTTGAACAGGGTAGGGATGTCAGACGACATTCTGATCAGGATATAAGGTCGAGGAAACCGACATGAGCGATATCGCAGAACGCGTAAAGAAAATTGTTATTGATCATCTTGGCGTTGACGCCGACAAGGTTGTTGAAGGCGCTAGCTTCATCGACGACCTCGGCGCTGACTCGCTCGACACCGTCGAACTGGTCATGGCCTTCGAAGAAGAATTCGGCGTTGAAATTCCCGATGACGCAGCTGACTCGATCCTGACGGTCGGCGACGCGGTAAAGTTCATTGAAAAGGCCCAGGCCTAATCATTTGCACTTTCTGATGGGCGGGCTCTCTGAGTCCGCCCTATTTCGTCCGGCGATGCCGGGCGCTTTCTATTCATACGCATGGCATAAGAGGACGGGGGTCTGCAGGCGATGAGACGTGTCGTTATCACGGGTACCGGCATGGTATCACCTTTGGGCTGTGGCACGGAGGTGTCCTGGTCGCGCTTGATCGCCGGACACAACGGCGCGCGTCTGGTAACGGAATTCGAGGTCGAAGACCTCCCCGCAAAGATTGCTTGCCGCGTTCCGGTTGGTGATGGCAGCGACGGCACCTTCAATGCCGACGACTGGATGGAGCCCAAGGAACAGCGCAAGGTCGATCCTTTCATCATTTACGGCATGGCAGCGGCCGACATGGCGCTGGCTGACGCCGGCTGGCATCCGACGTCGGATGAAGACCAGATCGCCACGGGTGTCATGATCGGCTCGGGCATCGGTGGCCTGGAAGGCATTGTCGAGGCCGGCTATACGCTGCGCGACAAGGGTCCGCGGCGCATTTCGCCCTTCTTCATTCCAGGGCGCCTCATCAATCTCGTTTCCGGCCAGGTCTCGATCCGCCACAAGCTGCGCGGTCCGAACCACGCGGTCGTCACGGCCTGTTCCACCGGCGCGCACGCTATCGGCGATGCGGCCCGCCTGATCATGCTCGGCGATGCCGACGTCATGGTTGCCGGCGGCGCCGAAGCTCCGGTTTGCCGTATCTCGCTTGCCGGCTTTGCCGCCTGCAAGGCGCTGTCGACGGAATATAATGACAATCCGCAGAAGGCGTCCCGCCCCTACGATCGCGACCGCGACGGTTTTGTCATGGGCGAGGGTGCCGGTATCGTCGTTCTGGAAGAGCTGGAACATGCCAAGGCGCGCGGCGCCAAGATCTACGCCGAAGTGGTCGGCTACGGCCTTTCCGGCGACGCCTATCACATCACCGCGCCGTCCGCTGACGGCGAGGGTGCGTTCCGCTGCATGACATCGGCCCTGAAGCGCGCTGGCCTGACGCCGGCTGACGTCGACTATATCAACGCGCATGGCACCTCGACCATGGCCGACACGATCGAGCTCGGTTCCGTCGAGCGGCTGGTCGGCGACGCCGCGCCCAGGATCTCGATGTCCTCGACCAAGTCGGCGACCGGCCATCTTCTGGGCGCTGCCGGCGCGATCGAGGCAATCTTCTCCGCGCTTGCCATTCGCGACAATATTGCGCCGCCGACGCTGAACCTGGACAATCCGGAGCGCGAAACCGCGATCGATCTCGTCCCGCACAAGGCTCGCAAGCGGGAGATCAATGTCGCATTGTCGAACTCCTTCGGGTTCGGCGGTACGAATGCGTCACTTGTCCTGCGGCGCTATCAGGCATAAGAAATTGCGCATATAAGTCCGAAAGGCGGAGGTGCTTTTCGGCAAGATTATGCGCCGCCCTTGAATGTTACCGCGTCTTTCGCGCATCCCGGATGCGTTCGCGGTAATGTCTGATCGGTCGAAAGCGGAGCTCCACCGGGCTCCGCTTTGTTTCCAGAACCTGCTTTTTGCCGCATTGCTTGGCCAAACAGCAGGCGACGACAAAATGAAGGGATTGCCGGTGAGCGATACGAATCAGAGCAACGGAACTCCGAACGGGCAGAAGGGGCCGATTATCCCGAAATCGGCCAACGAGGCGCTGCGTCCGGAGCGTGTTCCGGATCCGCCGAAGCGCTCCCGCAAAGCCCGCAGCCAGATGGTGATCTTCCTGAATTTTTTGATGACGCTGGTGGTTTTCGTCATCGTTCTCGCGATCATTGGTGCCTATTATGCCATCTCCGCCTATCAGAGCCCTGGCCCGCTGGCGACCAACAGCAACTTCATCGTGCGCAGTGGCGCTGGCCTTGCCGAAATCTCCAATCGGCTCGAAGCCAACAACCTCATCTCCGACGCCCGCATCTTCCGCTATATGACGGCTACCAATCTGCATGACGGAGAGACCCTGCGGTCCGGTGAATATGAGATCAAGGCCGGCGCTTCCATGAAGGACATCATGGAGCTGCTGAAATCCGGCAAGTCGATCCTTTATTCGGTCACCCTGCCGGAAGGGCTGACGGTGCGCCAGATATTCAACAAGCTGCAGGCCGACCCGGTGCTGGAAGGCGAATTGCCGTCGGCGCTGCCGGCCGAAGGCAGCCTGCGGCCCGACACCTATAAATTCACGCGCGGCACCAAGCGGACGGAGATCGTTCAGCAAATGGCTGGCGCGCAGGAAAAGCTGGTCGACCAGATCTGGCAGAAACGTGATCCGAACCTGACGCTTGCCAACAAGCAGGAATTCGTGACGCTGGCTTCGATCGTCGAGAAGGAAACAGGTCTGGCGGATGAGCGCGCCCATGTCGCCTCCGTCTTCCTGAACCGGATTGGCAAGGGCATGCGTCTGCAATCCGACCCGACGATCATCTACGGTCTCTTCGGCGGTGATGGAAAGCCGAGCGACCGCCCGATCTTCCAGTCGGATCTGAAGAAAGAGACAGCCTACAACACCTATATCATCAAGGGTTTGCCGCCGACGCCGATCGCCAATCCGGGCAGGGATGCGCTGGAAGCCGTTGCTAACCCCTGGAAGACGCAGGACCTTTATTTCGTCGCCGATGGCACCGGCGGGCATGTCTTTGCCGCGACGCTGGAAGAGCACAATGCCAACGTCAAACGCTGGCGCAAGCTCGTGGCGGAGAAGGGCGAGGACCCGAGCGCGATCGCGGTCGACGGTCAGCCTGACGATGGCGCCGCCACCACCACAGGTTCCGGCACACAGCAGAAAAAGAAGACGAACTGATCCTCGACCTGCACCGTGCTTTCTATGGGACGCACGGGCGGACTCACTTTACAATCATCCGCAATGCGCTGATTTTCGGCGGATGACGGACTAGAATCATCGGAGGCTTGCATGGTGCTGCAGTCCATGACCGGTTTTGCCCGGCGTGAAGGAACGAGCGGGCGCTCTCGCTGGGCATGGGAGCTGCGGTCGGTCAACGGCAAGGGCCTCGACGTCCGCCTGCGCCTGCCGCCTGGGCTGGAGCGCCTGGAAACCGATGTGCGCAAGCTGATCACCGACCGGTTTTCGCGTGGCAATCTCCAGGTTGGCCTTTCCGTGTCCGTCGATGAAAGCCGGGTCGAAGCCGTCGTCAATCAGGGTGCGCTGGCGACCGTGCTGGCGCTGCGTGATCAGCTTACAGGCGTCATTGATCCTGCGCCGCTGCGGCTGGACACGCTGCTCGGCATCCGAGGGATCGTGGAGTTCAAGGAAGCCGAGGAGAGCGAAGAAGCGCTCGCAGCGCGCGACGCCGACATCATGGCGGGTCTTGAGGCGGCACTTGGCGATCTCAGCGAGATGCGCAGCCAGGAAGGCCGGGCACTCGGCCAGATCCTGCTCGGTCACGTCGCCACGATCGAGACGCTGACGGCAACGGTGGAGCTCGACCCTTCGCGTTCGCCGCAGGAGATTGCCGCGAAGCTTACCGCACAGGTCTCCATGCTCCTCGACGGTGCCGCCAGCCTCGATCGCGACCGGCTGCATGCCGAGGCTGCGCTGATCGCCACCAGGGCCGATCTGCGCGAGGAGATCGACCGGCTGAAGGCGCATGTCGTGGCCGCTCGCGACCTCATCGCCAAGGGTGGTCCGGTCGGACGCAAGCTTGATTTCCTTGCACAGGAATTTAACCGGGAATCGAATACTATCTGTTCGAAGTCGAATTCCGCGGCGGTCACCGCCGCCGGTATCGAATTGAAAGTGGTCATCGACCAGTTCCGCGAACAAGTCCAGAATTTGGAGTAGGCCATGAAGCCGGTGATATCCACATCCATTCCAATTGCCCGTCGGGGGCTGATGTTGGCTATTTCCTCGCCGTCGGGCGCGGGAAAGTCGACCATCGCCCGCACTCTGCTCGACACCGACAAGCATGTCGGCCTTTCCGTCAGCGTCACGACACGGCAGCGTCGGCCGAGCGAGATCGCCGGCGTGCATTATCATTTCGTCTCGCAGCGGGAGTTCGAGCGGCTTCGTGATTCCGATTCGCTGCTCGAATGGGCCGAGGTGCATGGCAATTTCTACGGCACGCCGCGCGAGCCAGTGGAAACGGCGATGGCCGAGGGCCGCGACATGCTCTTCGATATCGACTGGCAGGGCGCGCAGCAGCTTCAGGAGAAGATGCCCGCCGATGTCGTCTCCATCTTCGTGCTGCCGCCGACCATGACGGAGCTGCAATCGCGCCTGCACCGTCGCGCCGAGGATTCCGAAGAGGTGATTGCCACGCGGCTTGCCAATTCGCGATCGGAGATCGCCCATTGGCGTGAGTATGACTACGTTATCATCAACGACGACCTGAATGCCGCCTTCGATGCGGTTCAGTCAATCGTCAAGGCCGAACGCCTGCGCCGCGACCGCCGTCACGGCATGTTCGATTTCGTACGTGGTCTCCTGGAAGAAACGCCGAAGCTCTGATCCCGATCAGAAGCTCTGATCCAATCAGAGGCAATTCGCCAGCCTGCAGAACTCCTCGACGGAGAGCGTTTCAGCGCGCCGTTGCGGGTCGATATCGGCCTTCTGCAGCAGGGTTTCGCCGCCGAGCGGCTTCAGGCTTTGGCGCAGCATCTTGCGACGCTGGCCGAAGGCTGCTTGCGTCACCTTTTCCAGCTTGTCGACGGAGCAAGGGATCGGGTTCTCCCTGGGCGTCAGATGCACCACCGTCGAGGTTACCTTCGGCGGTGGCGAGAAGGCTTGGGGCGAGATATCGAAGGCCATGTGTGCCTGCGTACGCCAGCCGCAGAGAACACCGAGACGGCCATAGTGATCGTCATCCTCGTCGGCAACGATCCGCTGGCCGACCTCTTTCTGGAACATCAGCGTCAGCGATTGCCAGAAGGGCGGCCAATGGCCCGGCAGCAGCCAGTTCACCAGCAATTGCGTGCCGACATTGTAGGGCAGGTTGGCGATGATCTTCACCGGACCTTCCGACGCCATGCCCGCGAAATCCGTCTTCAGCGCATCGCCTTCGATGACCTCCAGCCGGCCGGGATAGTGATCGGCGATTTCGGCAAGCGCCGGCAGGCAGCGCGCGTCGCGCTCAATAGCAATGACCTTGGCGGCTCCGAGCGCCAGGATGGCGCGTGTCAGCCCGCCTGGTCCCGGTCCGACTTCGAAGACGGTGACGCCTTCGAGCGATCCGGCGGTACGGGCGACCTTCTGGGTCAGGTTGAGATCGAGCAGGAAATTCTGGCCGAGTGCCTTGCGTGCGTCGAGGCCATGGCGCTGGATCACATCGCGAAGCGGGGGCAGACCGTCGAGTGCAGCCATCAGCGAATGCTTCCCGTTGCGCGGCTGATCTCGCTTGCCAGCCTGAGGGCGGCCACGAGGCTGTCCTCCTTGGCGACGCCCTTGCCGGCGATGCCGAAGGCCGTGCCATGGTCCGGCGAGGTGCGGACGAAGGGAAGGCCGAGCGTGACATTGACGGAATCGTCAAACCCGAGCGCCTTGGCCGGGATCAGGGCCTGATCGTGATACATGCAGATAGCGACGTCATAGCGACGGCGTGCGTCGTCATGGAACATCGTGTCGGCGGGAAGGGGGCCGAAGGCATCTATGCCTTCCTTACGCAGCACCTCGATCGCCGGGCGGATGATCTCCTCATCCTCCTTGCCGATCGCGCCGTTCTCGCCGGCATGCGGATTGAGACCGGCGACCGCCAGTCGCGGCTTGGTGATGCCGAAGCGGGTTCTAAGATCGTGATCGGTGATCCGGCAGGTCTCGATGATGAGATCGGCCGTCAACGCCGCTGGCACGTCCTTCAGCGGGATATGAATGGTGACGGGTATGGCCCGCAGTTTCGGCCCGGCCAGCAGCATCACCGGCATCACCGGCTTGCCTGTTGCGCGAGTTGCCAGATCGGCGAGGAATTCGGTATGGCCGGGAAAGCCGAAGCCGGCATCGTAGAGAACCGATTTGGCGATCGGATTGGTGACGACGGCGGAGGTGTCACCGTTCATGGTGAGCGAGACCGCCGTTTCTATGGCGGCGATGGTGCCCTTGGCTGTCGCGACATGCGGTTCGCCCGCGATCACCGTCGCGCCGGCGGCGATCGGCAGCACCGGCAGGGCTGCGGTGAAGACGCCGCAGGCTATCGAGGCGTCCGCTTCCCGCAGGGGCACGTCGAGGTTCAATTGCAGGGCGCGCGCGGCAAGGACGTTCGGATCGCCGAGAAAGAGGAAGGGCGGCAGAGAAAGCTCGCCGCGACGGAGCCAGGCGGCGAGCGTAATGTCAGGTCCGATACCTGCCGGGTCCCCTTGCGTCAGCGCGAGGGGGCGGGAAGAGTGCTGCGGCATCGCGGCGATCAGCGATACAGGATCTGCGCCTTGGAGCGCAGTTCGTCCATATACTTCTTGTCGTTGGCGCTGATGCCCTGTGCACCCGCCTTGCCGATGTCTTCCGCGCGGAAGACGGCTGCTGCGGCAACGTCGTCATTGACCTGGCGCTGTGAGCAAATGGCGACATACTCGACGCCGCGATCGGTTACGACTGGGGTGGTCGTATTGCCTTTTGCCTGTTCGAGCAGCGGCTTCCAGATTTCAGGCAGATCGGGGGCCAGCACGCGGCCGAGATCCTGGACGGAGACATCACGCATGGTCGCGGCAAAGACCTTCGCCTGATCGCAACCTGGGAACTTGGCCCGCGAGGCTTCCGCCTCGGACTTGCGCTGGTTGAGGATGGCATTCCGCTTCGCTTGCGGAACGACGAAGACGATCTGCTTCAGGAAGTATTCCGTGGTGACCGGTTTCGTCTTGTTTTCCGTCATACGGGTCACGAGGTCATCATTCGACAGCTTGTTGCCACCGCTCGAGCCGAAGCGGGCATTGACGACGCGCGGCCAGCTCATGGAGACGGCGATATAGGATTTGAAGTGATCGACGCCGACGCCCATCTTGTCGAGGATCTGACCAAGCTGCTGCGGCGACATCTTGTTGCTCGCGGCGAAGCGGCCGAAGGCGCTGTCGACGTCTGACGTCGATACCGACATGCGTACGCGGGAGATTTCAGCGCGCTTCAGCGTCTCGTCGACAAGCTGTTCCTGGGCCAGCTTGTTGAGGTCGCCCTTCTGGTGCTGCAATTTGAGGAAGTTGATACGTTTGGCGATATCGCCCGAGGTGATCACCGAATTGTTGACAACGACCTTCACCTCGCTTGCTGCGAAGGCAACATCGCTGCTCGGCATGGCGAACGTGGCCATGATCAGCGCCGCGGCTCCGAATAGCACAGCGCGCATCGGTGTCTTTTCAGAGAACATCAATTACCCCTTCCCAAAGGTCCTTATCCGCACTGCGTCACATCGGGACGCCGTTCGCGCAATACGGCAATTTTGCGCCACATGTCTACAACAAGCACGACGAATTGCAAAATCCTTGCGGCGAAACAATGACGCGGAGGGGAGTGGAAGCCGGTTTCAAACAAAAAGGGCCGGCTTGTGGAGCCGGCCCTTTTTTGAAGTTTGATAGATCAGAACGTGGCGTCCTGGGTGTTGCCGAGATTGACGTCGCCGAGCGTGCGGAACGTGATTCGGGCCCCGATCGACCAGTCGCTTGCCGAGGCGCTCGTCGAATCCTTCTTGTTCAGGAAGGAAACGCTGAAGATCGTGCATTCGTCCTCATAGGAGAGGCCAACACCCTGGCGAGTGATCTCGCTATCGTTGATGTCATAGTTCACCGTACCGAACACCGACCAATATTCCTTGAACTTGATCTGAGCGCGCGTCTGGATTTCATCCTGATCCGAGGTGAAGCCATATTGCGGCTGCGCGGCAATGTGGGTGTAGGTCGCCGTGGTCTGGAAGACATCGTTGGCGAAGCCGACCGTAGTATCGCCGCGACGGAACGCGAAATCCTTTTCGTCGAAACGATAGGACTGCGAAAGCGAGAAGCCCTGCGGCGTGGTGAGGCCGAACATGGTCACATAGTCGGAACGGGCGGTTTCAAGCCCCGAATCCGTGCCGACGCCGGCAAGATCAGTCTCTGCGAAGGAGTTGCGGCCGGCAAGCTGGAAGGACTGGCCGAAGATATGCTGCAACTTGTAGCCACTGTCGAAGCTGCCGGTGTAGCGCCAACCGACGTTGGCGCGTGTGCCACCTTCGACGCGGTCGAAACCGGAGAACTTGTCGCGATCGAACAGATTGGTCGCATCGAAGACAAAGCTCTGGGCATCCTCATTCGGCAATTGCCCGGCAAGCTGCTCGTCCGGACGCACATAGAGCTGTGCGATCGGCTCGAACACATGCGTGCTGTTGCTGGTGGTGATGAGGAAGGGATACTTCGCTTCAAGACCGGCCGTCGCCATACCACGCGTGGCATAGTCGCTCGTGTCGTAATTGCCGGAATAAGTACCGGCTCCAGGCGCATCCATGTCCAGGCCATAGACGTCACCTCGCAGTGCGGCCAATGGCGTCAACACCAGACCTTGATCCGTGGTGAAGGTACGTTGCCACTGCACCTCGGTGCTGAGACGCGTATAATCTCCGGAAAGACCGAGATAGCGGTCGTTCAGGCTGGAGTCGCCGAGAGTATTGGTGGCGTCGAGCACCGATGTCGTATCACGCGACAGGCGCGTGAAGTTCATGGTCGCCGACAATTCGCCGCCATAGACCGACTTCGGATCGACATAGTGATAGTCGATGCTCGGGTAGACGACCGCCTGTTGCTTCGTAGCGGTGTCGTTATTGTCGGAGTCCTGGACCTGGTAGTAGAAGGCGCGCATATCGAAATAATTGCGCTTGCCGAGACCGGTCAGGTAGGCCTGGTTGGTATGGGTGCTCTGGTTGAGACCATCCAGCCCATAGGTGCGCGAGAAGTTGTTGTCGCTCTGCGCCATGACATCCCAGCCGAAGGTCCAGCGAGGATTGATCCTGAAATCCGCCTTGGACGAGATCATGCCGCGAGTCTTGTGCTCGGCATCGGTGGTTCCGGACGTGAAAGCACTGGGATCCATCTGGTTGATGCCGGCGACGCGCAGAGTATGCGTGCCGTTTTCAAGGCGTTGCCGGAATTCACCCTCCAGCAGCAGACCCTGGTTCGTGTAGCCGGTGGCGCTGATCGTGGCGTCCATGCTCGGCGAGATGACGTAATAGTACGGAACCTTGAGACCGAAGCCGAGGTGCTGGGAAACACTCATCGACGGGAACAGGAAGCCGGACTTGCGCTTTACCGTGTTGTCGGGAACTTCGATCCACGGAATGTAGGCGATCGGATGGCCGAACAGTTCAAAGCGGGCATGCTCGAGGCGGACGGTATGCGTCACGCCGTTCTGCACCACGCGCTGCGCCTTGACCTGCCACAACGGCGCTCGGCCCTGTTCGGAGCAGGACTGACAGGCCGTATAGACGCCCTTCGTCAGAATCATCTGCGTACCGCCGACACGTTCGCCCTTTTCGGCGGCCATGCGGGTATTGTCTGGCATTTCAATGCGCAGGGCATTGACGAAGCCGTCGGAGAAGCTGTCGGTGACATCCATTTTGTCACCGTACATGCGATTGCCGTCGGGGCTGATCAGCTCGACATTGCCGATTGCCGTCATCCGACCGGACTTCTGATTATACTCAACCTTCTGGGCGACCATTTTGTAGCCGCCATAGTTGATCTGCACGGCACCGGTGGCGGTGACGATCTGGTTGTCCTTGTTGTAGACCAATTCGTTGGACGAAAGGATCAGCTTGGAGCCGTCGGGTACGTTGACCTTTACGGGAGCGGTCGCAGCACCGGCGCCGCCATTGTTGTTGGTAGCCTGGGCGTAAGCTACGACCGGGCTCATGATATACGCGCATGTAGCCGTGCCCGTAATAAGGGCAGCCACAAACTTCCTGATACTCTTGCGGTTGCCCGCCACTAGCCGTCCTCCTGATGAAGCAGGATCGTTGCTCCGAATGCCAAAGCGACGATCACGGGTATCCATGTCGCCACGAAGGGAGGAACCACTCCGCTGCTCCCAAATGCTTTTACAAGCACGGTGACAACATAAAGCACGAAGCCTGAGAGGATTCCACCCAGAATCACGGAGCGCGATTGGTTGAATCTACTGAATTTTAGGGACACGGTTGCTGCGATCAGCGTCATTGCCACCAAAAGGAATGGCTGTGACAGCAGCGAGTGAAATTGCGTTTCAAGCGCCTTGGTTGAGATGCCAAAGGACTTTGCAATCGCTATTCGATTAGAAAGATCATAAAAAGCAATGGTTTCCGGCTGCGCCAAACGCTCCGAGACGAAATCCTGTTTCAGATTCGTACGAACCTGTGTCGTGCTCTTGTGCGCGGGAATTTCGCCCGGTGCACGCTCGACGACACTGTTAAGAAGCCAGTAACCATTTTCCAACTTAGCCGACTGGGCATCCTGCCGCAGAATGATATTTCCCTGTGAATCGAAGTGGATAAAGACGACGTTCATCAAAGTCGTGCCGTTGTCGAGAACAGCCTTGGCACCGATGATGATGTCGCTTTTGCCATCCGACTGACGCAGCCACGGAATGGAAAGTGTATTGCGATAGGACGGATCGCCGCGCAAATCGGCTTCCATAGTTTCCGCCTGCCGCTGACCCCATGCCGCAACCGGATTGAGAGCGAGCATGGTCAGCAAGCCGACACAGAAGGCGCCGACCACGAAAGGCGTCATGAATTGCCAGACGGAGATGCCGGCGGCACGCGCGATCACCAGCTCGCGGCGGCGATTGAGCGCGATCAACACGGTCATGCCGACGAACAGGGCGATGAACGGCACCGTCTGCTGCATGATGAACGGCAATCTGACGGCCGTCATCAGCAGACCGATTTTGACCGTGTATCCCGGAAGGCCAGCGAGCCGGCCAGCGGTCTCGCTGAAGTCGATCAGATACACCAGCGAGGTGACACCGAGGAAAAACCAGAGCGTCGTGATGATGTAGCGCGTGAAGAAGTAGCGGCCGAGCGTGCTGAAGATCATGCGCCGCTCCCATTCGAGCTGCCGGGCGTCGGGATGCGTTCCTGGAGCTTCTGCCGCCAGCTACCGAAACGGTTGCGGATCGACACCGGCATGGACATTCTACGGTTCCTGAACAGCAGAAAGATCGCAATCAGCGTTGCGGCGATGTTGATCCCATAGAGGATGCCGACGAAATAGGGCGCCGTCTCGATCTGGTTGGCCGCGTAAAAATCCGCCCATCGCAGTGCAAAAGCAATCGTGAGCGCCGATACCATCGGATGCAGCCGCGCCTCGCGATGGGATCGCGCGTCGCCGGCGATCACCAGGGATATCAGGGCAAAAATGGCTGGCAGCGCCCAGTCGGTCAGGCGCCGATGCAATTCGGAACGGTATCCGCTCGGTTTGGCCTTATAATCCGCATCGTTAGGATCCGGGTTGAGCAGGAAGCCAAGGCTGCGGTCGCCGGCGCGCAGGGTTGCCTGGCCGCGGCTTTGTGTCATGTCGGAGAGGTCGAAGGAGTAGGAATCGAATTTGATGACGGAGACGTCGCCATCAGACGTCTTGCGGTGGACTTCGCCGTCCCTCATCAGCAGCGACGAGCCGCTCGCATCAACGGCGCCTTCCTTGGCATAATAGATGAGATCGAAAGCCGGATCGCGCGAATCCACCACGAACAGGCCCTTCAGGATTCGCCCCGACATGCGCTGGGTGATCTGCACGTAAAGCCCGTCTTCGATGCGTCGGAAATTCTTTTCCTCGATCACGGTCGACAGCAGGTCGGCATAGGCTTCCGCAACCATCTGCCGGGCCGCGACGCGGGCCTTCGGCTCGACCATGTTGTCAACGAAAAAGGAGAAGACGCTGATTGCTATGGCGAGAATCATGATCGGACGGATGATGATGCTGCGTCTGGCGCCCGCCGCTTCCATGACGGTCAGCTCCGAATCGCTGTTCATCGCGGTGAGCGTCTGGGTGATGCCGATGACCAATGCAAACGGCAGGACGACGGGAATGATGGTCGGCAGGATAAGGGTCGCAAGCTTCGCGAACGAACCGATCGACTGGCCGCTATCGGTCACAAGGTTGATGCGCTGCAATACCTGAGTCGTCCAGATAATAGCGAGCACCGGCAGCAGGGCTACCAGGAACATCATGCCGACACGCCGTACGATATATGTTTCGAATAACTTCATGCCGGCCCTTAAACGCAACGCTCTATCGGGCGAGCCGGCAGAGATTCATCCTCCTCTACGCTGTTTGCGTTTTTTTGGCGACAACCCAGTCGCAAAAAATTCGTTAATTTTCTGAGATTCTTCTGCTGTGTGTTGTTTGGGAGAGGGCCATGAGCGCCGTGAATATGACAAGGGACGAGAGCCAGCCAAGCACGGCATCCGACAGATAGTGGCTTCCGAAAGCCACTCTGAGGGCTGGAATGAGAATCGAAACGA
Source organism: Rhizobium rhizogenes NBRC 13257 (assembly GCF_000696095.1). Lineage (GTDB taxonomy): Bacteria > Pseudomonadota > Alphaproteobacteria > Rhizobiales > Rhizobiaceae > Rhizobium > Rhizobium rhizogenes. The sequence goes on from NZ_BAYX01000002.1 coordinate 275,515, forward strand.
CCGCGATCGGCGGCGCGAGTGCGGTGCGGGCCGGCTGTGGAATAATGAAAATCAGGCAGAACAACCAACCGGCAGCGGCGGCCTCGCCGGAGATGAAGGAACAGTTGCTAACGCATTTTCCGGCGAAGGAGCCTGCATGAACGAAATCGAGTGTGCCGCCGAAGAAGTCGGTCTGCCGCGGCCGCGGGCGGCCTGAGAACGCCTTGAGCCAGAGATTGACGATCAGCACGGGGCCGAGAAGCAGCGAACCGAGCGCAACCTTCAGATTGCAGGCTCGCAACGTCTTGAACGTTGCGCCGTGATGCTGCCAGCACTGGATCAGCATCCAACAGAGGACGGCGGCGGCGACGTAGGGAAGCTGGAAGAAGATCTCCCTGAGCAGACGCATATGCGGATCGTCACCATAGGGGAAAATGCCGCAGACCTGGCTGGCTTTGACGGGGACGATGCACTGTTCCGGCAGGAAGAACATATTGGCGACGGCGAGATCGATCTGTGGAAAAATCGAAAATAGCCCGAGCAGTATCCACCACAGACAAAACAGAGCGACGAACGCGTCGCCGGCCGTGCGTGGTCGCAGGATCTCGGGAAAACGGTCCTGGCGATCGAAGGCGCTGAAATCGATGATCAAGGTGGCGTTCCTGTCAGTGACAACGCTGGGCAGGCGGCGGCACGCAACGCATGCGCCAATAGGCTAGCGACAATAGATGACAGGGATTTGAAGGTGGCAGTGGACGCTTCTTTGCCGAATGTCTCGCCAAAAGCTTGTATTTGAGGGGGAAAGCTTGAATGATCAAAGTCTATAATTCTATTTTGCGATACGCATATATATCGGAGCAGAAATGTCTGTGAAATTCGAGATTTCCTTTGCCAAAACGGTTCGACTGAATGGCGGTCTGGCCATCCTGCTGAAAGACGCAGACAGCGAATCGCCGGCGGGGGCCGCAGGCGCCGATCCGGCCAATGTTTTCGCCAAGGCCGCGCGCATCGCCCGTTTCACCGCCAAGGGTTTGTCGAGCCTCGATATCGTTGCGCCCGAGGGGTCGCCGGTTGACCGGATTATCGTGATCGGCACCGGCAGGGCAAAGGAACTGAACGCGCATGATTGGCTGAAGCTCGGCGGGGCTGCGGCCGCGCGGATCCGCAATGTCGAAAAGGCCGCGATCTTCATCGACCTGCCCGGCGTCCAAGCCGGTGGCAAGGCGGCTGCCGATTTTGCTCTCGGCATGCTGCTGCGCGCCTATAGTTTCGACACGTACAAGACGAAGAAGGGCGATGACGACGACAAGAACGGTGCTCAGAAACCCGTGAAGGTGACCATCGTTACCCCGGATGTTGCAGCCGCAAAGAAGCTTTTCGCCGCATCGGAAGCGATTGCCGACGGCGTTATCCTGGCGCGCGATCTGGTCAACGAGCCGCCGAATGTGCTTGGCCCGGTCGAGTTCGCCGCCAAGGCCAAGGCGCTGGAGAAACTCGGCGTCGAGGTGGAAATCTTGACCGAGCGCGAGATGCGCCGGCTCGGCATGGGTGCGCTGCTTGGCGTGGCGCAGGGTTCCGTGCGTCCGCCGCGTCTGGTGATCATGCAATGGAAGGGCGGCAAGGCGAAGGAAAAGCCGGTCGCCTTCATCGGCAAGGGTGTCGTCTTTGACACCGGCGGTATTTCCATCAAGCCCGCCGCCGGCATGGAAGACATGAAGGGCGACATGGGTGGGGCGGCGGCCGTGACCGGCCTGATGCACACGCTCGCGGCCCGCGGTGCGAAGGTCAACGCTATCGGCGTCATCGGCCTGGTCGAAAACATGCCCGATGGTAATGCCCAGCGTCCGGGCGATATCGTCACCTCCATGTCCGGCCAGACGATCGAGATCATCAACACCGATGCAGAAGGCAGGCTCGTGCTCTGCGACGCGCTTTGGTACACCAATGACCGCTTCAAGCCGCAATTCATGATCAATCTGGCGACCTTGACTGGCGCTATCCTGGTGGCGCTCGGCAACCTGCAGGCTGGCCTGTTCAGCAATGACGACCAGCTCGCAAACCAGCTCACCGCCGCCGGCCTTGTCACCAACGAACGCCTGTGGCGCATGCCGCTCGGCAAGGACTACGACAAGATGATCGACAGCAAGTTCGCCGACATGAAGAACACCGGCGGCCGCTATGCCGGCTCGATCACCGCCGCGCAGTTCCTCAAGCGATTCGTGCAGGAAACGCCCTGGGCGCATCTCGATATCGCCGGCACGGCGATGGGCTCGACCCTGGACGAGATCAACCAGTCCTGGGGTTCGGGCTTCGGCGTGCGCCTGCTCGACGAACTGGTCCGTGAGAACTACGAATCGTGACCTTCGGACATGTTTGAGATAGGAGAGGCGGCATGACCGACGTTCTCTTCTATCACCTGACCGAATCGAAGCTCGAAGATGCCCTGCCGCCGCTGATCGACAAGAGTGTCGAGCGCGGCTGGCAGGTCGCCATCCAGACACGCGAGCAGGCCCGGCGCGATGCGCTCGACACGCATCTCTGGACCTATCGCGAGGACAGCTTCCTGCCGCATGGCACCGACGAAAGCGAGATGGCGGACAGGCAGCCGGTTCTCCTGACCGTCTCACCGGATAATCTGAACAATGCCAGCGTCCGCTTCTTCATCGACGGCGCCGAAGCCTCCGATATCGACACCTATCAGCGCGTCGTCTTCATCTTCGACGGTTACGATCAGGAACAATTGGAAGGCGCCCGCGCGCAATGGAAGAAGTTGAAGGGCGAGGGGCATAACCTCACCTATTGGCAGCAGACCCAGGAAGGGCGTTGGGAAAAGAAAGCGTAGTGCTTTCTCCTTCCCTCTTGGGGAGTGGGTAATGGCTCACTTGCCTGACGCAGCCAGAACCTTTTCGATGAAGTCTTTCTTTGATGCCGTATAGGCGGCGCGGTTGTCGGCATATTTCCCGGCCAGGTCGATCTTCAGCATTTCATAGGCCAGTGCCAGATCTGGATGTGCACGGAGCCTGTCGCGAAATAGAAGCCACCGATTCCAGTTGGTGCTGTTATATTCAACGATATGAACGAGATGCGTGCGCGTCTCGCCTTCGATATCACGACCGAAAATATGATCGTCGGGAACGAGCTCGGTGCCGACATAGCAGTAGCCGATCTCCTCCATCGGCCGGATGCATGCCAAGCCATCATCGAAGCGCCTGACTGCGACGGCGATGTCGATGATCGGCTTTGCCTTGATCGAAGGGATCGACGTGCTGCCTATATGCTGGATGTCGAGGGCGATATCGCCGAGCGCCTTGCGAATGGCTGCCGCTTCGAGCGCGTAGGCTTCCTGCCATCGGGCATTCGGTACAGCAAGCGTCACGCACTTGTTGCCGACGCCCAGCCCGAAATTTCGCCCGCTCTCCGAGGACATTACGATCTCCGTAGCAAGTGAAGATGCGCCACTCTAGCATGGCGCGTGACGCATCTCACCGGTCAATCGAGTTTAGTCGTGGAAAGCCTCGACGAATTTGCGCTTGCCGAGCATGAATGCATCGGCGACATGGCGAAGCGGCGCGAGGTCGACATCGGACGTGCCGGCTTTGACGATCTCGGCGAAGCGGCGATAGAGCGATGGATATTCGGCCTCCGGCGCGGTGAAGGTCAGTTCGCCGTTAACGGAGAGCTTCGAGCCGCCTTCGGCGAGCACCATCTGGCCCGCCTCGGTTTCGGCGACGATATCCCAGCTCTGCTTGCCGGTCTGGCGCCAGTCGAATTCGGCACGAACCGGAAGCCCCTGGCCGCTCTTGAAGTGCAGGTCGGCGGCGATCGGCGAATCGCGGTTTTCTGGGAATTCCAGCACGGCGCCGGTCAGGAAGAGCGGCGGCAGGATATGGGTGACAATCGACAGCGCGTTGATGCCCGGATCGAAGACGCCGAGGCCGCCGGCCTGCCAGATCCATTCCTGGTTCGGATGCCAATGGCGCACATCTTCCTTCCAGATCACATGCACGCTCTTGATCGTCGTCCCGTCGAGGAAGGCCTTGGCGGCTTCGACGGCTGGCGCGTAGCGCGAATGCCAGCTGGCAAACAGCGAAACACCCTTTGCCTTGGCGAGGGCCTCAAGATCGGCGACTTCGCTCAGCGTCGCGCCCGGCGGCTTTTCCAGAAAGACATGCTTGCCGGCCTGAAGCGCCTTGTAGGCGGCTTCATAGCGATATTGCGGCGGCATGCAGAGCGAGACTGCATCGATCTCGGGAACCGCGTCCAGCATGGCCTCGATGGTGGTGAAAGCCGGAATGCCTTCAACCGTGCCATGGCGGCTTGCCGTGGCGACCAGTTTGAAATCCGCATTGTTCGCGATGGACGGAAGATGCTGGTCGCGGACGATCTTGCCGACGCCGACGATAGCGAGGTTGATGGGGGACATGGGGTGTCTCTCGATTAGTATGATTATTGGTATGGTCTTTTATCAGAACATCAGAGGTGGGCAAGGGTGGCAAAGCGCAAATGCGGCGCTGCTCCCGCAAGGCCACGCTCACCCTGCCATCATCACACTTGGAAAACCAGCTTAGGCTCTTGATTGACAGCGTGAAATCGGCACTCTGCCTGTGCGCGGCGAAAGGATCCTGGGAAGAAACTGCCGCGGGGGGAAAAATCATGAAAGCATTGCTCGGCTTCAGCCGGCTCATAGATCATGTCACGGAGATCATCGGCAAATCGGTCTCCTGGCTCATCCTGGTTGCCGTTTTGGTCAGTTCCGGAAACGCCATCGTCCGCAAAGTGTTCAACGTCTCGTCGAATGCCTGGCTGGAGGCGCAATGGTATCTGTTCGGCGCCGCCTTCATGCTCGCCGCCGCCTATACGCTCAGGCAGAACGAACATATCCGCATCGATATCCTCTACGGTTCCCTGTCGCGGCGTGTGCAGCACTGGATCGACCTTCTCGGCCATTGCCTGTTTCTCATGCCCTTCGTGCTGTTGATGATCTATGATCTCATCCCCTATGTCCGGATGTCCTTCATGTCCGGCGAGGTTTCCTCCAGCGCCGGCGGCCTGATCATCTGGCCGGGCAAGGCTTTGCTGTTGGCGGGCTTCTTTCTGCTGGCGCTGCAGGGTGTCTCCGAGATCATCAAGAAGATCGCCATCATGCGCGGCGATATGGATGATCCGACACCCTATGTGCCGACCCATGCGCCTCTCGATATCGAGACGCATGCAGGGGAGGTGCGTTGATGTTGGAATTCATTGCCGTGAACATGGCCCCGATCATGTTCGCTTCGCTGATCATCTTCCTGCTGATCGGCTATCCCGTCGCCTTCGCGCTCGCCGCCAACGGCCTGTTGTTCTTCTGGATCGGTGTTGAGCTGGCGCCCTATTCCGGCGGATCGATCAACCTGTCCTGGCCGTTGCTCAACGCGCTGCCGGATCGGTTCTGGGGTGTGATGTCGAACGACACGCTGCTGGCGATCCCCTTCTTTACCTTCATGGGTATCGTGCTGGAGCGCTCCGGCATGGCCGAGGACCTGCTTGATACGGTCGGCCAGCTCTTCGGCCCGATCCGTGGCGGCCTTGCCTATGCCGTGATCTTCGTCGGCGCGCTGCTGGCCGCCACCACCGGCGTTGTCGCCGCATCGGTCATCGCCATGGGCCTGATCTCGCTGCCGATCATGCTGCGCTACGGCTACGACCGGCGGGTTGCCTCCGGCGTCATCGCTGCATCAGGTACGCTGGCGCAGATCATTCCACCGTCGCTGGTGCTGATCGTGCTGGCGGACCAGCTCGGCCGCTCGGTTGGTGACATGTATGCCGGTGCTCTGATCCCCGGCCTGGTGCTGACCGGCCTCTACATGCTCTATGTGTTGATCATGTCGATCGTCCGGCCGGACTCCATGCCGGCGCTGCCGAAGGAGGCGCGGTCGCTTGGTTCGGGCGTGACCTCGCTCTTCGTCGCGTTGCTGGTCTGCGCCGGTGTCGCCTATGCCGCCCATGTCTATCTGACGCCGATCTACGGGGAAAACGCCGATATTCTCGGCGCAACCGTCGGCGTGACGTTCATCTATGCCATTGCCGTCGTCGACAAGACGATGAAGTTCAACCTGATGTCGCGGTTGGCGCAGCAGGTGATCATCGTGCTGATCCCGCCGCTGGCGCTGATCTTCCTCGTGCTCGGCACCATCTTCCTCGGCATCGCGACGCCGACGGAAGGCGGCGCGATGGGGGCGGTGGGTGCTCTGATCATGGCGTTGGCCAAGGGTCGCTTGAGCATGGACGTGGTCCGCTCGGCGCTCGCGTCGACGACGCGGCTTTCGTCCTTCGTGCTGTTCATCTTGATCGGCTCGCGCGTGTTCTCGCTGACGTTCTACGGCGTCAACGGCCATGTCTGGGTGGAGCATCTGCTGGTATCGCTGCCGGGCGGCGAAGTCGGCTTCCTGATTGCCGTCAACCTGCTGGTCTTCGTGCTGGCCTTCTTCCTCGATTTCTTCGAGCTGGCCTTCATCATCGTGCCGCTGCTGGCGCCCGCCGCCGAAAAGCTCGGTATCGACCTGATCTGGTTCGGCGTCTTGCTCGGTGTCAACATGCAGACGAGCTTCATGCATCCGCCCTTCGGCTTCGCGCTATTCTATCTGCGCTCGGTCGCGGCAAAGGTGCCCTATCTCGACAAGGTGACGGGCAAAAACACCGCGCCGGTGACGACAGGGCAGATCTATTGGGGTGCCGTGCCCTTCGTCGGTATCCAGATCCTGATGGTGGCGCTGACCATCATGTTCCCGCAAATGGTCATGCACTACAAAGGCGCGGGCACGGGCATCGATCCGAATACGATCAAGATCGACGTGCCGGGCTTCGGCACTCCTGGCCAGGACAATGGCGGCGGTCTCGGTCTGCCAGGCCTGCAGCTGCCGGGCGGCAATCCGCTGCAGGACAAGCCGGCCGATCAGAATGGCGGGCAGGCCAATCCGCCGGCCAACGATCTCAGCCAGCCGCCATCGTTTAAATGAGGGCAGGGCTGCCGCGCTTCATGCATTCAAAAAGAAAAACCCCGGAGCAACACTCCGGGGTTTTTCAGTTGATAGCGTGCGAGGATCAGATCTTTCCCGCGCGTTGCTGTGTCATCATGTAGACGTCGTAGCTGTATTCCGCGACCTGGGCGTAGAGGTAATGCTGGCCGCGGAAGGCCTTGATCGATTCCCAGATCTTCTTGAAGGTCGGGTTCGAGGCTTCCATTTCGGCATAGACCTCGTTCGACTTTTCGAAGCAGGCGTTCAGGATTTCCGTGCTGAACGGACGTAGCTTGGCGCCCTCGGCAACGACGCGCTTGATGGCGGCCGGGTTCAGGTAGTCGTATTTCTGCAGCATGTTGGCGTCGGTCGCCTGGGCTGCGGTGCGCAGCAGCGACTGATAGGCCTTCGGCAGGCCCTCATAGGCCGCTTTGTTGAACATGAAATGCACGGTCGGGCCGCCTTCCCACCAGCCGGGATAGTAGTAATAGGGGGCGACTTTATAGAAGCCGAGCTTTTCGTCGTCATAGGGGCCGACCCATTCAGCCGCATCGATCGTGCCCTTTTCCAGGGCCGGATAGATGTCGCCGCCGGCGATCTGCTGCGGCACGACGCCAAGGCGCTCCACCACCTTGCCGGCAAAGCCGCCGATACGCATCTTCAGGCCCTTGAGATCGGCGACGGTGTTGATTTCCTTGCGGAACCAGCCGCCCATCTGCACGCCGGTATTGCCGCCGGGAAAACCGACCAGCCCTTGCGTTGCCAGGAATTCGTTGAAGAGATCGATGCCGCCGCCGTGATACTGCCAGGCGTTCATCCCGCGGGCGTTGAGCGCGAAGGGAACGGCGGCTCCCAGTGCCCAGACCGGATCCTTGCCCCAATAATAATAGGAGACCGTGTGGCAGGCTTCGACCGTGGCCGCCGACGCCGCATCGGCAGCCTGTAGGCCGGGCACGATTTCACCGGCAGCAAAGACCTGGATGGTGAAATTGCCGTCTGTCGCTTCCGACACATATTTCGACAGCACTTCCGCGCCGCCATAGATCGTATCGAGCGACTTCGGGAATGATGACGCCAGGCGCCAGTTGATTTTCGGATTGCTCTGAGCAATGGCCGGAGCCGCAAGGGCCGCGGCGGCAACCGAGCCCGCACCGGCAACGCCGGCTTTCCTCAGAAATGAACGACGATCCATCTATGTACTCCCCCCAGGATACGAGCGGGCGGGTTGGCCCGCTCTTCGTGATCACGCTGCAACTAATCATGTCGTTCGATGCGTTTCAAGCGCACCGAACGATCTGCAACCGCTGATTTTCCAAGGATATCGGGAAGGCCAAATTCAGGCGCCGTCCGGCTTCATGATCGTCTCCCGGAGGAAGCTGTAACCCAGGGCGATACGCGCCGCGAGGTCGCTCGACGCGCCATCGCCGCCGTGGCCGCCGGAACCGAATTCGTGGAACAGCGGATGGTGGCCGAGCTCTTCCATCCGCGCCGCGAACCGCCGCGCATGCGAAGGATGAACCCGGTCGTCATTGCTGGAGCTTTCGACATAGATCGGCGGATAGGTGAGGTCCGAGGCGGGCTTAAGATTGTGCAGCGGCGAGTAGGAGAGCAGGTAGTCGCGATCCGCCAGGTCGTCGGGATTACCATATTCGTCGATCCAGGCCTGGCCTGCGGGGAAGGTGTGGAAGCGGGTCATGTCCAGCACCGGTACCTGGCACCAGATCGCGCCGAAATCCCTAGGATAGCGGGTCAGCATCGCGCCGGTCAAAAGCCCGCCATTGCTGCCGCCATTGGCGGCGATGCGCGACGGCTTGGTATAGCCGCGAGCAACGAGATCGCGGGCGATGGCGGCAAAGTCGGCAAATGCCCTATGGCGGCCATGGCCCTTGGCGGAGCGATGCCAGTTCGGCCCGAGCTCACCGCCGCCGCGAATATAGGCCTGCACATAGGCACCCCCCTGTTCCAGCCAGCGGCCGATGACGCCGGAATAGTTGGGGCTGAGCGAGACATCGAAGCCGCCATAGCCGTAGAGCAGCACCGGCAGTTCGCCTTCTGTCCAGGTCTTCGGCAAGACCAGCCGATACGGCACCTTCGTGCCGTCCTCGGATGTGGCCTCGAGCAATTCGGAGGTCATGTCGTCGCTGTCGAAATAGGCGGGCGAGCTGGCACCCTGAATGAGTTCGAGCGGCTTCTTGCGGTTGGAAAGTTCCAGACGATAGCAGGTTGGCGGCCGCAGGAAGCCTTCGCCATAGACCTGTAGCGTGTCGTCGCCGAGATGCAGTTCGGAATAAAGCGGCTGAAGCGCAATCGTCTCGACATCCGCCGGCAGTGGGATCTCCTGGATCTCCGCATCCGGCTTGGTCAGATCCAGGACGAAAAGACGGGGCTGCAGATTGTCGGAGACGACGAAGACGCACCATTCGCGCATGAGAAGGAATTGCGATACGGACTGCCGCTCACTGGGCGATATCAGCACGCGCGTCGCCTCGGCGCTGATATCGCCAGCCTGGCGCGGCAAGGGCTGCAGCGCCAGAGCGCCGGCGGCGATGCGCTCATCGGTCTTGGCGAGCCAGAGGCAATAGGAATAGTTGAACTGGACGTCGATTTCCCTCGGCAGATCGATCCGCCGCAGGGAAAAATCCGGATCCTTGACGAAGACGCTGCAACTGCCGATCTCGTGGCCAGTGATGAACAGGCGGATCGGCCTGGCGGTCCCCTTCTTCGCGATGCCGGAGAGCACCGGATCGATGACCACGCAGGATCCGTAGACATCCGTATCGGCGGTGGCGTAGAGCAGCGGCGCGTTCGCCGGCGCCTGACCGCGCTTCAAGCGCCGGCCGACGCGGGGCCAGCCGGAGCGCGTCGCGGAGAGACGGTCGATCGAGCCGAAATAGGCGATCTCATCGCGGCTGAGCCAGGTTGCATGGCAACGTGCCGGCGGCGTATCGAAGCCGCCTTCGACGATGCTCTTGGCCTCGCAATCGAACTCCAGCAACCGCCCGAGATCGGAGCCGCCGTCGGAGAGGCAGATCAGCACCCTCGTTTGTTCCCAGGGGCAGGTGATCGCGCCGCGCCAGATCCAGAGTTTGTTCTCCGCCCCGCAGAAGGCGTCGAGATCGAAGATCGGCTCCCAGGGAGCGCTCGGCACCGGGTCCAGGTCGGCCGGAAGTCGCCGCCACACGCCAAGCGGATGATCCGCGCTGCGGTGAAAATCGAACAGCCACTTGCCGCGGCGAACCGGCTGGATCAGCCGGTCCTCGCGCTCGATCATCGCCTTGATCGCCGCGCTGTCTGCCTCGAATTCGGGCGTGACGAGAGCCCGCTCCGACTGCGCATTCCTCTCGGCGACGAATTGCAGGGTGAGGGGATCGTCGTCGTGCTCGAGATGGAGATGCATAAGATACCTGATACGCTATTGATGATGTGAATCGCATATAAACAAATCAAAATGCATCCGGAGAAGCAACCGTGCTTCTCCAAGCGCATCCCATCATACAGATTTCTGCTGTCTATCCGCCTCAGCGCACCATCTTGATATCGGCCTGGGCGACCAGATCCGAAGTCGGCTTGGGGGCAGCTTTGTACTTCAGCGTCACGACCTTGTAGCCCTCTTTTTCCATGCGTGTCAGAAGGGCCGGCAGCATGGTGGCGGTGCGTTGGTGGATGTCGTGCATCAGGACGATGCCGCGCCCGCGCTTGCGCAGCTCGTTCATGGTGCGCGCTGCGACGGCGGCGGGCGACAGGGTGAAATAGTCCTTGCTGTCGACATCCACATCCATGATCACAAGATCACGCATGGTGACGGCCGCGCGCAGGCGCCTGGAATCAGCAAGATAAGGGAAGCGGAAGAAGGGGACATCCGTGCCGACGACCTTTGCAACGGCGTTTTTGCCGCGCATGATCTCGGCCATCGCCATGTCGAAGCTCATCTTGTCGAGATCGGCATGACGGAAGGTGTGGCTGCCGATGGTTTCGCCTGCAGCAACGACCTTGAGTGCTGTCTCCGGATGCGCCTGCGCCATCTCGCCGACCATCATGAAGGTCGCCTTGACGCCGAACCTGTCGAGGGTTGCGAGAATGCGCTCCGTCTTGCCGGGGGCGGGGCCGTCATCGAAGCTCAGGATGACTTCCCTGTCGGCGAGTTTCAGCTCTTGCAGCGAGGAGACTTCCAGCGTGCGCCCGGCGAGCGTGTGAGAGCGGCCTTCGTCGCTTGTTTCTCGCGTCTCAGCATCGGTGCTCGCCCATTTGGACGGCTCCATGTCGATGGGGTCGTTGGCCTTCAACGCCTTGCGTTGCGGTTCTTCGGCGGCAAAGCTCGTCTTCAGCGAAGCCTCGCCCCCTGGCTTCGTGGCGCAACCGGCAAGGGACAGGGACACGGCAAGGCCGGCCAATAGGAGACGGTAGGTCATCGGAAGCGCTCAACATATGTGATTGAATGTTGGGCGTATTTTCTCCGACTATGGTTAATGATCGGTTAGGATCGGTGTGCGGCCGCCACCGGAGTCAACCGTTCTAACCGGCCATCGCGCTTTCATATTCCGAGGAAAGCTCGAGCCACTGCTCCTCGGCGGCGGCAAGCTTCTCCGCTGCGTCGGAGCGCTGCTTGGCCTTCTCGGCAGCCTTTGCGGGTGCCTTCTCGTAGAGCGCGGGATCCGCAAGTTCCACATCAAGCGCCTGAATCAGTTTCTCCAGCTTAGCCGTCAAGGATTCGATTTCGTTGATCTTTTTCCGGAGCGGCGCGAGCGAAGCACGGCGGTCGGCATTGAGCTTGCGCTGATCCGCCTTCGAGACGGCATCGTCGGTGCCATTCGCCTTGGCCTTGTCGTCCCTGGCCTTGGGGCTGGCGACCACGAGGCTGCGGTATTCTTCAAGGTCGCCGTCGAAGGTGGAAACCGTGCCGTCGCGCACCAGCCAAAGCTGATCGACAGTCGCCTCGATCAGATGGCGGTCGTGCGAGATCAGGATGACGGCGCCGGAATAGTCGTTCAGCGCCTGGATCAGCGCATTGCGGCTGTCGATGTCGAGATGGTTGGTCGGTTCGTCGAGGATCAGCAGGTTCGGCGCGTCGAAGGCGGCAAGGCCCATCAGCAGCCGAGCCTTCTCACCACCGGAAAGATCCTTCACCGGCGTGTCCATCTTCTCGGTCGCAAGCCCCATCTGCGCGACGCGGGCGCGCACCTTCGGTTCCGGCGCGTCGGGCATGCGGCGGCGCACATGTTCGACGGCGGTCTGGTTCGGCACGAGGTCGTCGAGCTGATGCTGCGCGAAGAAGCCGATCTTCAGGTTCGGCGCGAGCTTCACGTCGCCGCTATCGGCATCGAGACGGCCGGAGACGAATTTGGCGAAGGTGGATTTGCCGTTGCCGTTCGAGCCGAGGAGTGCGATGCGATCGTCGGCGTCGATGCGCAGGTTGAGGCGCTTGAGGATCGGCTTGCCGGGCTCGTAGCCGACAGCACCTCCGGTGACGGCGATGATCGGCGATGCCGCCTGCTTTTCCGGCTCGGGAAAGCTGAAGCCCATCACATGATCTTCGATGACGGCGGCGACCGTGCCCATGCGCTCCAGCGCCTTGACGCGCGACTGCGCCTGCCGCGCCTTCGTTGCCTTGGCCTTGAAGCGGTCGATGAAGCTCTGCAGGTGCTTGCGCGCCGCATCGTTTTTGGCCTTGGCCTTGTTCTGCAGCTCGTCGGCCTCCGCCTTCTGCCGCTCGAACTGGTCGTAGGAGCCGCGATAGAAGGTGAGCTTCTTCTGGTCGAGATGGACGATGGCGTTGACGGCCGTGTTCAGCAGATCGCGGTCATGCGAGATGATGATGACCGTGTGCGGGTAGCGGCGGATATAGTCTTCGAGCCAGAGCGTGCCTTCAAGATCGAGATAGTTGGTCGGTTCGTCGAGCAGCAGCAGATCCGGCTCGGAGAACAGCACGGCCGCAAGCGCCACGCGCATGCGCCAGCCGCCGGAAAAGGAAGAGGCGGGGCGGTGCTGCGCCTCATGGTCGAAGCCGAGACCGGCCAGAATGCTGGCGGCGCGCGCTTCGGCCGAATGAGCACCGATATCGGCAAGCCGGGTCTGGATGTCAGCGATGCGGTGCGGATCGGTCGCCGTCTCGGCCTCTGCCAGCAGGGCAGTGCGCTCCTTGTCGGCTTTCAGCACGATCTCGATCAGTGGCTCTTCCGTACCCGGCGCTTCCTGTGCCACCTGGCCGATGCGGGCGTTACGCGGGATCGCGACCGATCCGCTCTCAGCGGCGAAATCGCCGGTGATCACCCGGAACAGTGTCGATTTGCCGGCGCCATTCTTGCCGACAAGCCCAGCTTTTGTGCCCGCCGGAAGCGTCACGTTGGCATGGTCGATGAGAAGACGGCCGGCAATGCGGGCGGAAAGGTCGGAAATCGAAATCATGGCGCGGTTTTGGCGGAACTCCGCGCTGAAGGCAAGAGCTGGAAAGCCCTTAGGCGAGGGTGTTGCGTACTTGCACCGGGAGGTTGGCGCAGTCTCGCAGCCGCTCGGTCAGCTCGGTCTCGTAAAGCAGCAGATTGCTGAGCGAGGCGTTAAGACAGTCCATGGCGTCGTCGGCCGGCGCCGCCGCGTCGATCTCGCGGGTGAAACGCTGTTTTTTCCTCAGCCCTTCAGCCAGTTGATTGGCCACTTCGCGCAGCATCTCGGCCGCATCACTCTCGGATTTCCGGGCGACCAGGCCGCAATGGCTGACGAGGTGATGTTTCAAGCCGATATCGTCGAGTTTGGTTTGCGACGGGGCAGGGCCGAGGGACGCGATCTCGCTGGCGATCCCGCGATCATGGCCGTAAAGCGCCTCATGGAAGAGCTGGTAGTTGCGCGGCAGGCTTTTGACCTTCAGCTTGGCCATATGACGGCCGATTGTCTCAAGCTCGGTTTCCGCCTCGCCATTGTCATCGTCGATGGAATATGCCGAAACATTTGCCTTCGAACTCTTCATGCCTGCTCTCTAATTTGCCACCCGGCTGATATATCTCTCCAATTTGCAGGCTCGCAGGTTAAGGCAACATGAACGAAACGTCTTATCGGCGTGATCTTGCATCAAAATTAGACGGCATGACAATGCGCGGCTGCAATCGGGTGCCGATGGCTCGCGTGTGACTTTACATCCAGCGTCTTCCTTCTCCGCGCAGGAAGTAGATCAGGTCGAGTTCCAGCGACGGTTTGCCCAAGGCTGTCAGCGTCATGTGACATTGGCCGCGGTGATGGGTCTGATGGTTGAAGAACTGTGCGACCGCGGCTCTCAACGGATGGGTAATGGCGCCCGGCCGGGTGACCGGTGAATAGGTGATGTCTGCTGCAAGCCGGGCATCGTCGAGTGTTTCGACCCAATCGATGATACGCTGGTCCTCGGCCGCGCGCGCGGCACGGAGATCGGCGAGAGCGTCATGCGGAATGGCGTTCAGTATCGCCGCGGCCTCGCCGGTGCCTGTGAAACGGTGCATCCACATGCGGTCTGCGACCAGCAGATGGTTGAGCGTGTTGCGCAAGGAGCCGAAGAAGGCGCCGCGGTTTTCGTGAAATTCCGCATCGCTGAGCTGAGCAGCCGCATCATATAGCAGGGTATTGGCCCAGCGATTGTAGTGGGCAAACATTCCGAAGTGTCTGAGCATATTGGTTCTCCTCCGCGAGCTTTGCGGCAAGCCTAGAATAAAATTGAGCAAATGAGACTGATGGCATCAACGAAATTTGCTGATGGGATTGTCGTTCCTCCGCCAACCTGCCTCCGAATCGCCTCTCCAGACTGTGACAGCGGCGTGAAATTGGCGCATGCCCCTTGTTTTCAGGCTGTGGGGCGGGTAAAGACCGCCCACTTTTCTCTGAATACAAGGAATTGACCCATGGCGATTGAACGCACTTTTTCGATGATCAAGCCGGACGCAACCAAGCGTAACCTGACTGGCGCCATCACCAAGATTTTTGAAGACAATGGCCTGCGCGTCATCGCTTCCAAGCGCGTCTGGATGAGCAAGCGCGAGGCCGAAGGCTTCTACGCCGTTCACAAGGAACGTCCTTTCTTCGGCGAACTCGTCGACGGCATGACCTCCGGCCCGACCGTCGTTCAGGTCCTGGAAGGCGAAGGCGCCATCCTGAAGAACCGCGAAATCATGGGTGCTACCAACCCGGCCAACGCCGCTGAAGGCACGATCCGCAAGATCCACGCCCTGTCGATCGGCGAAAATTCCGTTCATGGCTCCGACGCTCCGGAAACTGCTGCCGTCGAAATCGCCTACTGGTTCTCCGAAACCGAAATCGTCGGCTGAATCAGTCACTCAGCCTGCGCGCTGAAGAGACTGAATTGATTGAGAAAAAGCCGGGGCCTTGCGCTCCGGCTTTTTCATGCCGGGCAGGCGGTATCGTGCCCATAGTCGACGCTGCCGTCGCTTTTGAAGACATCCGGATTTTCCGTGTAGACCGGGCCGACGACAAGCGGCTTCGTCGGCAGCACGGTCTGGTCGAGGTCGGATTTCACCTCGGTCTTGATGGTCTGGATCGTCTTGTCGCTGGCATCGACCAGCCTGATCGAGACAGAATAGGGGCGATCCTTGCGCACACAGCGCAGATCCGGGCTCTCGAGCGTGATCTTGTCCCAGAACGCAAAGATCTTCTGCCGCACCACCAGGGGATCGCCACCCGCCGGATTTTCGAATTCCGCAACCGCCGTCGTCCCTTCCGGGATCGGCGCGATCTTCTTCAGGGTGATCATGTAGCTCGCGGTCGCGACGCGATAGTTGAAGACGAAGAGCCGGCCGCTGAGTTCGGTCGGGCCGCTTTCCGGCTCTCGCTGACAGCCGGCAATGGTGAGCCCGGCGATTGCCGCCATCAAAACGATCGTTCCGGTCCTCATGGCGTGCTCTCCTCCTTTTTGCGGCGATAATGCCGGCTCGCCTTGGCGCGGTTGCCGCAGACCGCCATGTCGCACCAGGCCCGGCTCTTGTTTTTGCTGCGGTCGATGAACAGCCAGCCGCAGTTGCGGCAGATCTTCATGCGCTCGGGGTCTGGCATCGCGATCAGCCGCAAGGTGGAATAGACCGTCGCGGCATCGAGCCCATCGGGAGAGGCAGCTTGCCTCAGCACTTTCGATAGCGCTTCCAGCAAATCGGCCAGTAGCGCATCGGCACCGCGATCAAGGACACGGGCGCGGAAATAGCGGTCTATTGTTTCGCGGAGTGCGATGAAGTCAGGTCTGTTTTCCAGCCGTACCGGTAGGATGTCATCGAACAGCGCTCGCTCGGCGCAGAAATTCGCGGCTGCCTTTGGAAAACTCTCCATCTGCCCCGGCGCCTCGAAGCGGTCGGTGCGCCGCTCGTCGTCATGGCGCAGAATGACGCTGTTGGCGACATCCAGCGCCAGCGCGCCACCGGAAAAACGATGTGGAGTCCAGGAAAAGCTCATGCCGAAATTATAACTGGTAAAATTGGTTTTACCAGTTACTATTTACCAACTGGTCGGAGGATCAATGGCCTATCTCCTGCAGCAACTGGCGAATGCCGTTCCGCTCGCCGCGCTCTATGCGGCGCTGGCCTTCGGCTATGCCATTGCTTTTGGGGTGATGAAGCGGGCCGATATCACCTATGGGGCGCTCTTTGCCTTTGCCGGCCAGATGCTGGTCCTGTTCACTGACGTCGGCTATACGAGGCTCATCCTGATCCTGCCGGCGGCTCTTGCTTTCGGTGCTGCCATCGCGGCTTTCTATACCTTGGGAACAAGCCTTCTCGTCGGCCGCGCGATCATGCTGCCGCTGTCGCGCAAGTCGCCGAACACGGTGATCGTTGCGGCTCTCGGCATGATGATCATCCTGATGGAGACGGCGCGGCTTGCCTCCAATACGCGCGGCATCTGGCTGCCGCCTTTCCTGAACGATATGATCGTGTTCTGGGACAGCGGCGATTTCCGCGTCACGCTCACCAAGATCCAGCTCATCAACACGGCGCTGATGGTCCTGATGATCCTCGGTGGAGCCTATGTGCTTAGATATACCGGATGGGGCCGTATCTGGCGGGCGGTGACGGATGATGCGCTGGCCGCCGAGCTTTGCGGCACAAGCGCCAATCGCGTCTTTCTTCTGGCCTATGTCGCCTCCGCCCTGGTCGCGACCGTCTGCGGCCTGCTCGCGACGTCCTATTACGGCACGATGGATTTCGGCGCTGGGCTGATGTTCGGGCTGAAGGTGCTGCTGATCGCCGCTGTCGGCGGCTATTCCGATCCGCTGAAATCGGCGGGTGGGGCGGCACTGCTTGGCCTGTTCGAGACCTTGTGGGGCGCCTATGGCCCGTTCCTGTGGCGTGATTTCGTGATCTTCTCGCTGCTGGTCCTGCTGCTGGTGCTGAGCCGGCGCGAGCGCGTGGCTCCCTGAGAGCCTATTTGTCGCCGGCCCATTTCTCCCGCGCGGCATCGTCGGCATCCTTGGCCGAAACCCAGTCGCCTTCCGTGCCGTCCTTGGCGTGTTCCTTCTTCCAGAAGGGGGCAGAGGTTTTCAGGAAGTCCATGACGAAATTGGCGCCGTCGAAAGCGGCTTGCCGATGCGAGGCGGCGGCAATGACGAGGACGATGTTTTCACCGGGTGAAATCTTGCCGTAACGGTGAATGGCTGTCAGACCGCGCAGGTTAAATCGCTCGATGGCGAGCGTCGCGATGCGGGCGATCTCCGCTTCCGCCATGCCGGGATAGTGTTCAAGCTCCAGCGCGCCCAGTATTCCGCCTTCGTCGCGGCAGAGGCCGGAAAAGGTGACGACCGCGCCGATATCATGCCGCCCGTTCGTCAGGCGATCGATCTCGGTTTGGAGATCGAAGTCCTCACGCTGGACTTTGACGAGTGGTGAAGTCATCGCAATTTCCTTGTCGCACTCTCAAAGAGTTTACGGAGACTCCCGGCCCTTCGCTTTGGCTCAGGGCGTTCGTCGCTGCAATCGATTCACTGGATCGATTGCCCGGGCTTTGCCCGACCGCTCCTCACCCACCCGTCATCGGTGGGAATATGCCGATTTCGCGGGCGCCGGCGATCGGCTCGTCGTGATCGGCATGCTCCATATTGATGGCGACGCGGATCGCGTCGGGAAATTGAAGCGCCGTCTCGTATTCCTCGCCCAAGGTCTTCAAATGACTCAGGAGATCGCCAACGGTGATCACATCGACGGGAAGCGAAATCTCTTCCTCTCCCTTGCCGATCCGCTCCCGCACCCAGGCGAAATAAACGAGCTTCGTCATCATTCTTCGTCCACGATATGCTTCAATCCTGCGCGGAAATAGTCGTAGCCGGTATAGATCGTCAGCAGCGCCGCGATCCAGAGCAGGACGATGCCGAGTTCCGTCGTATAGGGTAGCACCTTGTCGCCCGCCGGCCCAGCCAGCAGGAAGGCGATGGCGACGAGCTGCGCGGTGGTCTTCCATTTGGCGATGCGCGTCACCGGCACGCTGACCTTCAGCGCCGCCAGATATTCGCGCAGGCCGGAGACGAGTATCTCACGGCACAGAATGATGATTGCCGCCCAGAGCGACCAGCCGGCGATGGTGCCGTCGGCAGCCACCAGCAGCAGGATCGAGGCGACCAGCAGCTTGTCGGCGATCGGGTCGAGCATGCGGCCGATATTCGAGGTCTGATTCCAGATGCGGGCCAGATAGCCGTCGAGGAAATCGGTGAGCGAGGCGATGATGAAGATCCAGAGCGCTACCCATCGCGCAAAATCGGATCCCTCCAACCTGCCTTCGACGAAGAAGCATAGGACGATCAGCGGTACGCAAAGGATGCGGCCATAGGTAAGCAGATTGGGAATGCTGTATGCGCGCGAAGCCATGGGATTCGTTTCGTTTCGGTTGTTTCACTGGACCGAAATGGACTTGTCCTTAAGGACGCCATCTCGTTCCAGTCATTTGATTTAGCATGATCTTGTCCAAAAACCGCTCAGCACTTTTTGAGACCATGTCCTAGATGATGGTTTGAGAACCTTACCGTCAACATTGTTTCTGTTTTTTCGTCGTTATTCCGTGGAATTTGCGACGGGTTGTTCTTATTTCGCGGCGTCTTCGTGAAAGTGGTTGTAAACCTGCGTCGCCACGGCTTCCGATATGCCTTCGACCGCCATCAGATCGGACAGTGCCGCGCGTGACACGGCCTTGGCGGTGCCGAAGTGTTGCAGCAGCGCCCGCTTGCGCGAGGGGCCGATGCCGCCGATTTCGTCCAGCGGGTTCTTGACCAGCTCCTTCTTGCGCCGCGCCCGGTGCGAGCCGATGGCGAAACGGTGTGCCTCGTCGCGCATGCGCTGGATGAAGTAGAGCACGGGATCGCGCGGCGGCAGGGTGAAGCTCTCGCGGGAAAGGGCGAAGAAGCGTTCGCGGCCGGCATCGCGGTCGACGCCCTTGGCAACGCCGATGGCGATGACGCTGTCGGTGATTCCCAGCTCTTCGAGAATGGCGCGCACCGCCGTCATCTGCCCCTGACCACCATCGATGAGGATGACATCCGGCCAGGCGGGGAAGGATTGATCGGCTGCATCCACGGCGGCAGCCTCCGCCGCGCCGCTGCGATCCGGTATGCCTTCTTCCTTCAACAGACGGGAGAAGCGCCTTGTCATGACTTCGCGCATCATGCCGAAGTCGTCGCCGGGCGTGATGTCGGTCGATTTGATGTTGAACTTGCGGTACTGGCCTTTGACGAAACCTTCCGGCCCGGCCACCACCATGCCGCCGACCGCATTCGTGCCCACGATGTGCGAGTTGTCGTAGATCTCGATGCGCTGCGGCACATAGGGAAGCTGAAACGTCTCCTTGAAGCCCTCGAGCAGCCGAGATTGCGAGGCCGTTTCGGCCAGCTTGCGGCCATGCGCCTCGCGGGCATTAGCAACGACGTGATCGACCAGATCGCGCTTCTCGCCGCGTTGCGGCACCAGGATCGAGACCTTGTGGCCAGCCTTTTCGCCGAGTGCGGCGGCCAGCAGCTCGATTTCCTCGACCGTTTCCGACAATAGGATCTGCTTCGGCACCGGCTTGTCGTCGTAGAACTGCGCCAGGAAGGAGTTCAGCACCTCGGCGCTGGAAAGCGATGGGTCGGCCTTCGGGAAATAGGCGCGGTTGCCCCAGTTCTGGCCGGTGCGGAAGAAAAACACCTGAATGCAGGAGATGCCGCCCTCGTGATGGATGGCAAAGACATCGGCCTCTTCGACGCCAGCGGGGTTGATGCCCTGATGGCTCTGCACATGCGACAGCGCCGCCAGCCGGTCGCGAAAGACGGCGGCGCGCTCGAAATCGAGGTCTTCGGCGGCGGCATTCATCGCCTCGGCCATATGCGCCTTGACGTTCTGGCTCTTGCCGGACAGGAAATCCTTTGCCTCCTGCACCAGCTCGGCATAGCCCTCGTCGCTGATCTCGTGGGTGCAGGGCCCGGAACAGCGCTTGATCTGGTAGAGCAGACAGGGGCGGGTGCGGGTTTCGAAGACGCTGTCGGCGCAGGTACGGATCAGGAAGGCGCGTTGCAGCGAATTGATGGTGCGGCCGACGGCGCCGGCTGAGGCGAAGGGGCCGAAATACTCGCCCTTGCGCGCCCGCGCGCCGCGATGCTTGAAGATTGCCGGTGCCCGATGATTGCCGGTGATGAGAATATAGGGAAAGGACTTGTCGTCCCGCAGCAACACATTGAAGCGCGGCCGCAAGCGCTTGATCAGATTCGCTTCCAGCAGCAGCGCTTCGGTCTCTGTGCGGGTGGTGACAAACTCCATGTTAGCGGTTTCGCGCACCATGCGGGCGATGCGGTTGGAATGCACCCGGCCCATCGCATAGTTGGCGACACGCTTCTTCAGGCTGCGCGCCTTGCCGACATAGAGCACGTCGCCGGCTTCGTTGAACATGCGATAGACGCCGGGATTGTTCGGCAGACGCTTGACGAATTCGGCGATCAGCTCGGCGCCGCGCAGGCCGGTTTCGTTCCTCCCGCCTTCGTTCCAGTCGACAGGCGCGACAGGGGAGGCGCCGGCATCGCTCTCTACCTCGATGTCGTCTTCAGTATCATCTGATTCGTCATAGAGAATGCCGCCGTCGGGCAGCTTTCGTCCGTTCATTCCATGCTCTCCGACACATCAGGCGTTTCCCAGGCAAGGTGCTGGCCGCCATCGAGCGCTATCATTTGGCCCGTGATCGAGGGCGTGTCAAAAAGAAAGCGGACGGTGCGGCCGAATTCCTCAAGCCCGGGCGCGGCCTTCAAAATGAGGCCATCGATCTGCGCCTGGAAATCCTCCTCCGTCTGCCGGATGCTGCGCACCGTCGGGCCTGGGCCGATGGCGTTGACACGGATGCGCGGCGCAAAGCTCTGCGCCATCGTCTGGGTCGCCGTCCAAAGCGCCGCCTTTGACAGCGTATAGGAATAGAAGCGCGGATTGAGCGCCCAGACGCGCTGGTCGACGATGTTGACGACCAGCCCTGGAATCCCCTCCGGAAGTTGGCGCGCGAAATCGGCTGCGAGGATAGAAGGCGCGCGGACATGCACGGCGAAATGCGCGTCAAAGGCTTCGGCATCGAATCGGTCGGCAGAATCACCCTGGAAAACAGAGGCGTTGTTGACCAGCAGATCCAGCGGTCCGAGCTCCGAAACGACCCTTTCGATCAGCGTCGACGTCTCCGCCGAATTTTGCAGGTCGGCCTTGATCGCAATCGCCTTTTTGCCCTGTTGCCGCAATGTTGCCGCAATCTCGACCGCCTCGGCGAACGATCGGTTGGCGTGTAGCGCCACCGCAAAGCCGTTCGCCGACAAATCCTCGGCCATTGCTCGGCCTATTCTTTTTGATGCACCTGTTATCAGCGCGGTGCGTAGTTTTTCCTGGCTCAAGATGCTGCCTTTTCCTCGCCGTTGCCCAACAGAAACTCATATAGGGCGTCGATACACCATATGAAATGGTGCTTATGCAACACAAGCGGCAACGATAACCAGTGTAAAGCTTTAGATATATTTGAGGTAAAATAAGTATACGCGCTTTAACCATTCGTTATGGTTAACAATTCGTCTGTTGCGCTGAAGCAACATCGAAATTCAGCCACGTGTGTGCCACAATGATATCATAATTTAGCTCTTCGATTTCCTCATTTGCATTCCAATTTCAGTGTCGATCCGGGAGGGGACATTTAGTAATTGCTCGTGGTGCTCCGAAGTCGACAACAGTAGACGAAGAACACGAGCCTGAAAGGAGAAAAGTATGCGTACTCTTATCAAGACCCTCATGGTCTCCGCCTTTGCTATTGGCGGCTTCAATGCAGCTTATGCAGCTGACGCCGTAGAGCAGATTCCGCAGCCGCCGGTCGCTCAGGAAGCGGCTCCGGCCATCAACAACTGGTCCGGTTTCTACATCGGTGGCGCTGGCGACTGGAACAAGGGTCACTTCAGCCGCAACGGTAACGGCTACGGCTTCGGCGGCGAGGCCTTCACCGGCTACAACTGGCAGCAGGGCCAGATCGTATACGGTGTTGAAGCCGACCTTGGTTACGCTGGCATCGACTCGACCCGCAACGGCCTGACTGCCAAGAACGGCGTCAACGGCTCGGTTCGCGGTCGTCTCGGTTACGACTTCAACCCGTTCATGCTGTACGGCACGGCCGGTCTGGCAATCGGCCAGAACAAGCTTTCCGACGATACCTCGTCTGACAGCAAGACGGCTGTTGGCTACACGGTTGGTGCAGGTGCTGAAACCTTCATCACCAACAACGTAACGGCTCGTCTCGAGTACCGTTACACCGACTACGGCAAGAAGAACTTCGACCTCGACTCCGGCAA
This sequence comes from Rhizobium rhizogenes NBRC 13257, assembly GCF_000696095.1. Taxonomy (GTDB): domain Bacteria; phylum Pseudomonadota; class Alphaproteobacteria; order Rhizobiales; family Rhizobiaceae; genus Rhizobium; species Rhizobium rhizogenes. Next base: position 298,261 of record NZ_BAYX01000002.1, read on the forward strand.
CTTCTCTCGCGGTTACGACGAGCAGAGCGTTAAGGTCGGTATCGGCGTGAAGTTCTAATAATCTGACAGCAATGTCTGACGAAGAAGCCGGGGTTTTGCCCCGGCTTTTTTCGTTTCAGCATGCTGGCGGCTCCGCGCATTCGTCATACGGGGGAGCTTGACGGCAATCAGCCCTGCGGCTTCATCGCCTGATAGTCGGGAAAATGCTTTTCGAACTTGCGCGCCCAGGCGATCAGGTCGGCATGATCTGCTTCCCATTCTCCTTCGAACCGCAGCTGCAGGTAGCCGAGCAGGGCGGCCAGGGCAAAGTGTCCGCCATGCAGCTTCTTGCCGATCTTCGGCGGCTCGGCATTGAGATGGGTGAGGGCGCGGCCGACCTTTGTCCACTGGCGGTCGATCCAGGGCTGATGCTGCTTGTCCGAATCGCGCAGCCGGCGTTCGTAAACGATCGACAGCAGGCATTCGGCGGTACCGTCGCAAAGCGCTTCCAGCACCTCGACTTCGGTGCGCTTGCCATCCTTGGCGGGATAAAGCGTCTTGCCCTTCATCCGGTGGAAATAATGCATGATGGAGCGGCTGTCGAAGATCGCTTCGCCGTCATCCGTCAGCAGCGTCGGGATCTTGCCGAGCGGATTGTTGTCGACCAGCACGTTCGGCCCGGCATTGGTATCGACGCGGATTTCGTTGAGCTCGATGCCGAGATGCCGGGCGGCCATCCGCACCTTGCTGGAAAAAGGAGAGGTGGACGAGCAGAGAAGCCTCATGGATTCACCTTGTCATGTGCGGAATGAAATTCAGTGTTCGCCGCGCAGCCAGAAGGCCCGTTGCGAGGCAAAACGATCCTGCGCCAGCATATCTTTCAGCGCCGGCAGCAGCGCGTGCAGCTCGTCCTTCAGCGTGAAGGGCGGATTGACGATGATGAGACCGGAGCCTGTCAGCCCGGTGAAGCCCCGGTCGCTCTTGACCGTCAGTTCGGCGCAGAGGACCTTGGGGATCTCCAATGCCTGCAGCGTCTCGTGGAAGGCCTTGATCGGCGCATCCTTCTTGATCGGATACCAGAGGCAATAGGTGCCGCCGGGAAAACGGCGCCAGGCTTTGGCAAGGCCATCCGCCAGCCGCTCATATTCGTCCTCTTCCTCGAAGGGCGGGTCGACCAGCACAATGCCGCGCTTCTCCTTCGGCGGCAGATGTGCGCCGAGCGCCAGCCAGCCATCGAGCTCGGTGATGCGCGCATGGTGGTCGCCCTCGAACAGCCGGTGCAGCCGCTGGAAGTCCTCGGGGTGCAGCTCCATCGCCGATAGCCGGTCCTGCGAGCGGAACAGCATGCGGGCGAGCTTCGGAGAACCGGGATAGAATTGCAGGCCGCCATCGGGGTTGAGTTCGCGAACGGCGGTCAGATAGGGTTCCAGCAGCTCGGCGAGCTGCGGCACGAGCTCGGCATCGAGAAGCCGGCCGATACCATCCTGCCATTCGCCGGTCTTCTGCGCCTCCTCCGAAGAGAGGTCGTAGAGCCCGATGCCGGCATGGGTATCCAGAACGCGGAACGCCTTGTCCTTGTTCTGCATGTAGCGGACGAGCCGGGCAAGCACTGCGTGCTTGAGCACATCGGCGAAATTGCCTGCGTGGTAGATATGCCGATAGTTCATTTTCGGTGAAGTCCGTATGAATTGTTGCGATGGGCGAGATTATGCCTTTTGGCCGGACATGGCTTGAAATATACAAATACGATGAACATTGCGACCCCCATTCCCACCAAATCCAAGATAGGCCACACGGCCTGTCCGCACGACTGTCCCTCCACCTGCGCGCTGGAGATCGATCTGACCGAGGATGGCAAGGTCGGTCGGGTGCGCGGCGCAAGGGACCATTCCTATACGTCGGGCGTCATTTGCGCCAAGGTCGCCCGCTATGCCGAGCGGCTTTATCATCCCGACCGGCTGATGAAGCCGTTGCGCCGCGCTGGCGCCAAGGGCGAGGGACGCTGGCAGGAGCTCTCCTGGGACGACGCGCTGGACGAGATCGCCAATGCCTTCGTCAAGGCCGAGGCGCGGGACGGCAGCGAGGCTGTCTGGCCCTATTATTACGCCGGCACCATGGGCCTGGTGCAGCGCGACAGCATCAATCGCCTGCGCCATGCCAAGCGCTATTCCGGCTTCTTCTCCTCGATCTGCACCAATCCCGCCTGGACCGGCTTCACCATGGCGACGGGCACGCTGCGCGGCCCCGATCCCCATGAAATGGGCCGTACCGACTGCGTCGTCATCTGGGGCACCAATGCCGTCGCCACCCAGGTCAATGTGATGACCCACGCGGTGAAGTCGCGCAAGGAGCGCGGCGCTAAGATCGTCGTCATCGATATCTACGACAATCCGACGATGAAGCAGGCCGATCTGGCGCTGATCGTCAAGCCGGGCACGGATGCGGCGCTGGCCTGCGCCGTCATGCACGTCGCCTTCCGTGATGGCTATGCCGACCGTGCCTATATGGCTAAATTTGCCGACGATCCTGCCGGTCTGGAAGCGCATTTGCAGACGAAGACGCCGGAATGGGCGGCGGCTATCACCGGCCTGTCGGTCGATGAGATCGAAGCCTTTGCCAGGCTCGTTGGCACCACGAAGAAATCCTATTTCCGCCTCGGCTACGGCTTCACCCGCCAGCGCAACGGTGCCGTGGCCATGCATGCGGCGGCTTCGATCGCTACCGTGCTCGGCTCCTGGCAATATGAGGGCGGCGGTGCCTTCCATTCCAACAGCGATATCTTCCGCATCGATGGCAGCGAGCTGACCGGTCGTTCGATGCTGGATCAGGATGTCCGCATGATCGACCAGTCGCAGATCGGCCGGGCGCTCACCAGCGATGCCGTGGCGCTGCGCCATCGCGGGCCGGTGACGGCCATGCTGATCCAGAACACCAATCCGGTGAACATCGCGCCGGAACAGCGGCTGGTAAAGCGCGGCTTTGCCCGCAACGACCTCTTCGTCGCCGTGCACGAACAATTCATGACCGATACCGCCGAAATGGCCGATATCGTCATTCCGGCCACCATGTTCGTCGAGCATGACGATATCTACCGTGCCGGCGGCCAGAACCACATTCTGCTCGGCCCCAAGCTGGTCGAGCCGCCTTCGACCGTGCGCAGCAATCTCTTCGTCATCGAGGAACTGGCCAAGCGCCTTGGCGTCGCCGATCGTCCCGGCTTCGGTTTTTCCGCACGCGAAATGGTGGACCGTATCCTGTCGGATAGTGGCCTGCCGGATTACGATTATTTTCTCGAGCATAAATGGTTCGACCGTCAGCCGGCTTTCGAGGAAGCGCATTTCCTCAACGGTTTTGCCCATTCCGACGGCAGGTTCCGTTTCCGCCCGGACTGGGTCAACCAGCCCGCTCCGAACCGCCCGCCGGAAGCCGTTGGCTTGCTCGGCCCGCACATTGAGCTGCCGGAGTTTCCCGATCAGGTCGATGTCATCGAAGTCGCCGATCCGGATCATCCCTTCCGGCTTGCCACCTCGCCGGCACGCAATTTCCTGAATTCGAGCTTTGCGGAGACCAAGACCTCGCGCCAGAAGGAAGGCCGCCCGGAGGTGATGATCAATCCCGCGGACGCCGCAGCGCTTGAGGTCATCGAAGGCGATCTCGTCCAGATCGGCAATGTCAGGGGCGACATCCGCCTCCATGCGCGCATCACGACGGAGGTAAAGCCCGGCGTGTTGATCGCCGAGGGCCTGTGGCCGAACAAGGCGCATGTGGATGGCGAGGGGATCAATGTGCTCACCGGCGCCGATCCCGTCGCGCCCTATGGCGGCGCGGCTGTCCACGACAACAAGGTTTGGCTGCGCAAGGATGCGAAATGAATAAGTTTGAAAAGGCCAAGGTCGAGATCGTCAGCGAGAAGACGCTCTCGGATCAATGGACACGGCTCAGCAACTACGACATCGACTATACGGATTCCAGCGGCGAGACGCACCGGCTGAAGCGCGAGATCTATCACCGCACGCCGGCCGCCTGCATCTTGCTCTACGATCCCAAGCGCGAGACGGTCATCCTCGTGCGGCAGTTCCGCCTGCCGGCCTATCTCACCGGCTTTCCCGCCTGGATGATCGAAGTGCCGGCCGGCTTGCTCGATGGCGATCATCCGGAAGAGGCGATCCGCCGCGAGGCGATGGAGGAAACCGGTTTCCGGGTCCGCGATATCAGGTTTCTTTTCAAGACATTCACCTCGCCCGGCGCGGTCACCGAAATCATCCATTTCTTCGCCGCTGTCGTCGACACCACCGACCGTATCGCTGATGGCGGCGGGCTTGCCGACGAACATGAGGACATCGAGGTGCTCGAAGTCCGGCTGGCCGACGCGGTGGCGATGATCGAAGCGGGCGAGATCTATGACGCCAAGACGGTCATGTTGCTGCAATGGGCGGCACTGAACAAGGCGAGCTTGGGATAGGCCGTTTGGAAGCGTGCGAGCACTGTCAAAATCAGTGCTACGATCTTCATCACGGCGTCACGAATCGCGCCTATCGGGAGGCATTCGCCGGATAGGTCCGGACCATTGTCATATGTTTGAAACAATTGACGCTATTCCAGGAGAAAGCCGATGTGGCTCAGCAATTTCAAGCTCGTTCTTCCCAATGAGGTGGTCGATCAGGGTTCCATTCGCATCGAGGACGGCGTGATTGCCGAGATCCGCACCGAACAAGTTTCGAATGCGACCTTCGATGGCGGTGGACGGTTGCTGATGCCGGGCTTTGTCGATCTGCATGGCGACATGATCGAGCGCGAGATCGCACCGCGGCCGAATGCCACCATGCCGATCGATTTCGGCATCCACGAACTTGACAAGAAGCTTGCTGCTGCCGGCGTCACCACCGCTTACGCCGCCGTCTCCTTCGCCACGGAAAGCGTCTACGGCCACGTCCGTTCGCTAGAGACCACTTCGGCTGTTATCAAGGGCATCAGCAGCCTGCGTGACCACCTGCTCATCGACCATCGCGTCCACGCCCGCTACGAGATCACCAATATCGGCGCCGCGCCGACGCTGGAGCGGCTGCTGGAGGATGGCGTCGTCGATATGGTGTCGCTGACCGACCACACGCCGGGGCAGGGGCAGTACAACAATATCGAGGCCTATGTCCTCAGCATGTCCGAGCGCCGCTCCATGTCGCGGGAGGCGGCAGAGGACGTGGTCGCTCGCCGCATCGCCATGCGGCAGGATCCGGATATCGAACGCAAGCTACGCGACATTGTCCGCCTGTCCCTGAAGCACAAGCTGTCGCTCGCATCGCATGACGACGACAGCGCCGAGAAGGTGGCCGAGATGCATGATCTCGGCGTCACGATCAGCGAATTCCCTGTGACGCTGCCGGCTGCCGAAGAAGCGCGCCGTCGTGGCCTCTGGACGCTGATGGGTGCGCCGAATGCGCTGCGCGGTCAGTCCATGTCGGGCAATCTGAGCGCCCTTGATGCAGCGAAAGCGGGCCTGCTTGGCATCATCGCCGCCGATTATCATCCTGCCGCCTTCGTGCCGGCGATCTTCAAGATTGCCGAAGTTGCCAGCGGCGGCCTGCCAGCGGCGGTCGCCATGGCAACAGCAAATGCCGCGCGCTCTGCCGGCCTGACGGATCGCGGCGAGATCGCCATCGGCCAGAAAGCCGATCTGGTGGCTGTCGAGCATGGTGCGGTTCATCGCATCCGCGCGACCTTCCGCAACGGCCGCGTCGTCTATAGCGACGGCACGCTGCATCCGCTGATGGCCATGGCTGCCTGAGGGGACGTTCGACTAGATCCGGCTGACGTCGCCAAGCAGGGACAGAATCTGCTGGCCAGCGGCAGCCGGTGCCTTTGCCGTGGTAACGGCCTTGCCGCTTTCCATCCGGACCTTGCCTTCCGCCAGCAGCCGCAGCGACTGAGGATAGAGCTGATGCTCGATCGTCAGCACGCGCGCAGCCAGCGCGTCGGCGGTATCATCGGTCAGCACCGGCACGGCCGCTTGGCCGATCACCGGACCTTCGTCCATGCCTTCGGTGACGAAATGCACGGTGCAGCCGGCGATCCGCTGGCCTGCGTCGATGGCACGCTGATGCGTGTGCAGGCCAGGGAAAAGCGGCAGCAGCGACGGATGAATGTTGATAATCCGGCCTTCGTAGCTCTGGATGAAGCGGCCGGTGAGCAGGCGCATATAGCCGGCAAGGCAGATGATGTCGGGCGAAAGCGCCGAGAGCTGCGCGAGGATGGCCTCCTCATGCGCGTCCTTGCTGGCGAAATCCTTGCGCACGAAGGCGTAGGTGGCAATGCCCTCGGCGGCGGCCTTCGCCAGCCCGCCCGCATCCGCCTTGTCGGAAATGACGGCGACGATTTCGGCCGGATAGTCTGAAGCCGCAGCCGCCTTGACCAGCGCCATCATGTTGGAGCCGCTGCCCGAAATGAAGACGACGACGCGTTTGCGGGCCGAACTCATAGATCTAGCGTACCCTTGTAGACGGTGCCGGCAGCGCCTTCGTCGCGGGCGATCATGCGGCCGAGCGTGACGATGGATTCGCCTTCGGCCTCGAGCGCCGCCTTGACGGTATCGACATTCTCGGCGGCGACGACGGCGATCATGCCGATGCCGCAATTGAAGGTGCGCAGCATTTCCTTGGCCTCGACACCGCCGGTCTTGGCGAGCCACGAGAATACCGGCGGCACCTTGACGGCGGTGAGATCAATCTCCGCGGCGAGGTGCTTCGGCAATACGCGCGGAATGTTTTCCGGAAAGCCGCCGCCGGTGATGTGGGCGAGCGCCTTGATGGCATGGGTCTCACGGATCGCCTTCAGAAGCGGCTTCACATAGATGCGCGTCGGCGTCAGCAGGGCTTCACCGAGCGCCTTGCCTTCTGCGAAGGGAGCAGGCGCATCCCAGGCGAGGCCGGAGAGATCGACGATCTTGCGCACCAGCGAGAAGCCGTTGGAATGAACGCCGGAGGAGGCGAGGCCGAGAATGACGTCACCCTCTGCGATATCGCCGGAGGGAAGAAGCTGGCCGCGTTCGGCCGCACCCACGGCAAAACCGGCAAGGTCATAGTCGCCGTCGGAATACATGCCCGGCATTTCCGCCGTCTCGCCGCCGATCAATGCGCAGCCCGCCTCGCGGCAGCCGGCAGCAATGCCGCCGACGATCGCCGCACCCTGATCGGGGTCGAGCTTGCCGGTGGCGAAATAATCGAGGAAGAACAGTGGCTCTGCGCCCTGGACGACGAGGTCGTTGACGCACATGGCGACGAGGTCGATGCCGACGGTGTCGTGATAGTCGGCGTCGATGGCGATCTTCAGCTTGGTGCCGACGCCGTCATTGGCGGCAACCAGCACCGGATCGGTGAAGCCTGCGGCCTTCAGGTCGAAGAGGCCGCCGAAGCCGCCGATTTCGCCATCGGCGCCAGGACGGCGCGTCGAACGCACGGCGGGTTTGATCTTTTCGACCAGCAGGTTGCCGGCATCGATATCGACGCCCGCGTCGCTATAGGTCAGACCGTTTTTTCCAGACTGGCTCATGCTTACGCCTCCGATGGCCGCCCTTCAATCGCGACAGGGCCTTGATCGGGTCGCCATTGCATGACGTGGGCCTTTATGCAAGGCGCTAACATAGGTAAACCCTCGATTTTCCCCGCTTCACAGTGCCTGAAGGCCGATTTCCGGCCGCAGGCTTGACCATAATTGCGGCGTCATCCTATGTCCTAAGCGAGCGACAGCAGGGCGGCGAGCAGTGGGGACGACGATGAAGCAACAAGTCAGCGGGACGAGCCTCAAGCGTCAGGTCACCTTCTGGGTGGTCGTGCTCGCCATCTTTATCGTCTTTCTCTACCTCTTCAGCTCGATCCTCTTGCCCTTCATCGCCGGCATGGCAGTTGCTTATTTCCTCGATCCGGTTGCCGACCGGCTGGAAAGGATCGGCCTCAGTCGGCTGATGGCGACGGTGGTGATCCTCGTTGCCTTCGTGCTGTTCTTCGCGCTGGCGCTGACGATCGTCATTCCGATCATCATCAATCAGTTCAATGATTTCGTCCAGCACATACCGGGCTATGTGCAGCAGCTGCAGCAGCTCATCGCCAAGACGCAGACGATGGTGCTGCCGGACTGGGTCCGCAACCAGCTCGGCGTCATCAAGGACAATTTCTCCAATATCATGTCGGAAGGGCTGAGCTTCGTCGGCGGTTTGTTCGCGCAGATCTGGAGTTCCGGCAAGGCGCTGGTCAACATCATCTCGCTGATGGTCGTCACTCCCGTGGTCGCTTTCTATATGCTGCTCGACTGGGATCGCATGATTGCCAAGGTCGATGCCTGGGTGCCGCGCGACCAGGTCGCCACCGTCCGCCAGATTGCCACCGAGATCGATCAGTCGATCGCCGGCTTCATCCGTGGCCAAGGCTCGCTCTGCATCATCCTCGGCGTCTATTATGGCGTCGGCCTGTCGCTGGTCGGCCTGAATTTCGGTCTGTTGATCGGGTTCTTCGCCGGCATGATCAGCTTCATCCCCTATGTCGGCTCACTGGTTGGCCTGTTCATCGCGGTCAGTGTCGCGCTGGTGCAGTTCTGGCCGGATTATATCTGGGTCGGCCTCACGCTCGCCGTCTTCTTCACCGGCCAGTTCCTGGAAGGCAATGTGCTTCAGCCGAAGCTGGTCGGCGAAAGCGTCGGCCTGCATCCGGTCTGGCTGATGTTCGCGCTTTTCGCCTTCGGCGCGCTCTTCGGTTTCGTCGGCCTGCTGGTCGCCGTTCCGGCCGCGGCCGCCTGTGGTGTGCTTGTTCGCTTCGCCCTTTCGCGGTACCTTCAGAGCGACCTTTATTATGGACACTCGGAAGCCGACAAGGCGCGCAGAGCCAAGGCCGGCAATCCTGAGAAAAACTAGACATGACCGATGTGAAGAACGCTGATTTGAGGCGCAAGCCCGCCGAACAGCTACCCTTGGCCTTTACCCATGATGCCGCAAGCGGCCGCGACGACCTGCTGGTTGCCGATCCCTTGAGCGCGGCAGTGAGGATCGTCGATTCCTGGCCGCAATGGCCGTCGCCGGTGGTCATTCTCGCTGGACCCGTCGGTTCAGGAAAATCGCATCTCGCCAGCATCTGGTGCGAGAGAAGCGGCGCTGTCCCGATCCATCCGAAAGCGGGCTCGGACGCAGCCGTCATCGCGGCGAATGGGCCGGTCGTCTTCGAGGATGTCGATCGCCTGGGCTTCGACGACACCGAGCTCTTCCACGTCATCAACAGCGTCCGGGAAAACGGCACGGGTCTACTGATGACGAGCAGGCTTTGGCCGATGTCCTGGCCGGTCACGCTGCCCGACCTGCGCTCGCGGCTGAAGGCGGCGACCGTCGTCGAAATCGGCGAGCCGGATGAAGAATTATTGTCGCAGGTGATCGTAAAGCTCTTTGCCGATCGGCAGCTTTATATCGATGACAAACTTGTCCTTTATATCGTCAATCGGATGGAGCGGTCCCTGAATGCCGCGCAGTTGATCGTCGACCGGCTGGACCGGCTGGCGCTTGGCCGCGGCACGAGAATTACACGCATACTGGCCGCTGAAGTCTTGAATGAATTGGGCAATTCCGGCCCGGCAGATTGAGCGGCAGGTGAACTGTCACAGTTCCGTCGTCAAACTGCTATACGTGGCAAGGTCTCAGATGAGGGTAGGTGGAACATGGACTCGGCAGTAACGGAACAGCAGGACGCCAACCAGCAGGCCACGGAGGCCGTGCCGCCGATCAACGAGCTGCTGAGCAGCCCCGAACGCTTCATCAATCGTGAATTTTCCTGGCTGCAGTTCAATCGCCGCGTCCTCGAGGAAACGCTGAACACGGCGCATCCGCTTCTGGAGCGCATCCGCTTCCTCTCCATTTCTGCCGCCAACCTCGATGAATTCTTCATGGTGCGCGTCGCAGGCCTCGAGGGCCAGGTTCGCCAAAAGATCCTGGTGCGTACGCCGGATGGCAAGACGCCCGCCGAACAGCTCGACGATATCCTGCGCGAGATCGACAACCTGCAGATGGAGCAGCAGGCATCGCTTGCCGTGCTGCAACAATATCTCGCCAAGGAAGACATTCTGATCGTCCGCCCGCCGGCTCTGTCCGAGGCCGACCGGGTCTGGCTCGCCAATGAATTCGAACAGGCGATCTTCCCGGTCCTGACGCCGCTCTCCATCGACCCGGCGCATCCGTTCCCGTTCATTCCGAACCTCGGCTTTTCGATTGCGCTGCAGCTGAACAGCATGAACGGCCGCGAGCCGATGACGGCGCTGCTGCGCCTGCCGCCGGCGCTCGACCGTTTCGTCCGCCTGCCGGACGCCAGCAACGTCATCCGCTACATCACGCTCGAAGATGTCGTGAACATCTTCATTCAGCGGCTCTATCCCGGCTATGAGGTACAGGGTTCGGGTACGTTCCGCCTCATCCGCGACAGCGATATCGAAGTCGAGGAAGAAGCCGAAGATCTGGTGCGTTTCTTCGAGACGGCGCTGAAGCGCCGCCGCCGTGGTTCGGTGATCCGCATCGAGACCGACTCGGAGATGCCGCTCGAACTGCGCCAGTTCGTGGTGGAATCGCTGAACGTACCGGAAAACCGCATCGCCGTTCTGCCAGGCCTGCTGGCGCTCAACACCCTGTCCGAGATATGCAAGGCTCCGCGCGACGATCTGCGCTTCGAGCCCTACAATGCGCGATTTCCTGAGCGCGTCCGCGAACATGCCGGCGACTGCTTCGCCGCCATCCGCGAAAAGGACATGGTGGTCCACCATCCTTACGAATCCTTTGACGTGGTGGTCCAGTTCCTGATTCAGGCTGCGCGCGATCCTGATGTTCTGGCGATAAAGCAGACGCTATACCGCACCTCCAATGACAGCCCGATCGTGCGTGCGCTGATCGATGCCGCCGATCTCGGCAAGTCCGTGACCGCGCTGGTCGAGCTCAAGGCTCGTTTCGACGAAGAGGCGAATATCCGCTGGGCGCGAGATCTGGAACGTGCCGGTGTGCAGGTCGTCTTCGGCTTTATCGAACTCAAGACGCATTCGAAGATGTCGATGGTCGTACGCCGCGAGGACGGCAAGCTGCGCACCTATTGCCATCTCGGTACCGGCAACTACCACCCGATCACTGCCAAGATCTATACGGACCTGTCCTACTTCACCTGCGACCCGAAGATCGCCCACGACATGGCGAACATCTTCAACTTTATCACCGGCTATGGCGAGCCGGAGCCGAGCACGAAGATTGCCGTTTCGCCCTATACGCTGCGCCCGCGCATCCTCCAGCACATCGAGGAGGAAATCGAGCACGCCAAGAGCGGCAAGCCGGCGGCGATCTGGATGAAGATGAATTCGCTGGTTGATCCCGACATCATCGATGCGCTTTATCGCGCCAGCAATGCCGGCGTCGAGATTGATCTCGTCATACGCGGCATCTGCTGCTTGCGTCCTCAGGTGCAAGGTCTGTCCGAAAATATCCGCGTCAAGTCGATCATCGGCCGCTTCCTTGAGCACAGCCGCATCTTCTGTTTCGGCAATGGCCATGGCCTGCCGTCGGACAAGGCGCTGGTCTATATCGGCTCGGCCGACATGATGCCGAGAAACCTCGACCGACGTGTCGAAACCCTCGTGCCGCTGACCAACAAGACCGTGCACGAGCAGGTTCTTTCGCAGATCATGCTGGGCAACATCATTGACAATCAGCAGAGCTACGAGATATTGCCGGACGGTACTTCGAGGCGCACGGAGGTGCGTGCGGGGAAAGAGCCGTTCAACGCGCAGCAGTATTTCATGACCAATCCCAGCCTGTCCGGCCGTGGTGAATCGCTGAAATCCAGTGCGCCGAAACTGATCGCCGGGCTATTGTCGGGCCGCAAGAAATAACTGGACCTGCATGGTTGAATCAGAAGCCCAGGGGCGCCTTCCCGGTATAGCCCCGGTCTCCGTTGTCGATATCGGGTCGAACTCCGTTCGTCTTGTCGTCTATGAAGGCCATTCGCGGTCGCCGACCATTCTTTTCAACGAGAAGGTGCTGTGTGGCCTCGGCAAGGGCATAGCCTTGACCGGAAAGATGGATGAGGAGAGCGTAGCACGCGCTCTCGCCGCCCTGCACCGGTTCAAGGCGCTGTCCGACCAGGCGCGCGCATCGACCATCTATGTCCTGGCGACGGCCGCTGCTCGCGAGGCGAGCAACGGTCCGGAATTCATCCACAAGGCCGAGACGATCCTGCAGCGGAAAGTACGCGTGCTGTCGGGCGAGGAAGAGGCGCGTTTTTCGGCGCTCGGCATCGTCAGCGGCTTTTTCCATCCGAACGGTATCGCCGGCGATCTCGGCGGCGGTTCGCTGGAGTTGATCGACATCAAGGACCGGGAGATCGGCAAGGGCATTACCTTGCCGCTCGGCGGCCTGAGATTGTCGGAATATGCCAATGGCTCGATCGAGAAAGCCCGCAGCTTTGCCCGCAAGCATGTGAAGACCGCAAAGCTGCTCGGCCAGGGCGAGGGGCGTACTTTCTACGCGGTCGGCGGCACCTGGCGAAATATCGCTAAGCTGCACATGGAAATCCGCAAATATCCGCTGCACATGATGCAGGGCTATGAAGTGCCTCTCGACGAGATGATGCGCTTCCTCGATCAGATCGGCGAAGCCAAGGAAACTAGGGATCCGGCATTCCTATCGATTTCCAAGCACCGTCGCTCGCTGCTGCCCTTCGGTGCGGTGGCGATGCGGGAAGTGCTGGCGGCCATGAAGCCATCCGTCGTGACATTCTCGGCCCAGGGCGTGCGCGAAGGCTATCTTTATTCGTTGCTGACCGAAGCCGAGCGCAACAGCGATCCGCTGCTGACGGCCGCCGGCGAACTTGCCATTCTGCGTGCCCGCTCGCCGGAGCATGCCCGCGAGCTTGCCGAATGGACCGGCCGGATGATGCCCTTCTTCGGCATCACCGAGACGGAGGAGGAGAGCCGCTATCGCCAGGCCGCGTGCCTGCTTGCCGATATCAGCTGGCGTGCCCATCCCGATTATCGCGGCCTGCAGGCGCTGAACATCATCGCTCACACGTCCTTCGTCGGCATCACCCATGCCGGCCGCGCCTTCATCGCGCTTGCCAATTACTATCGTTTCGAAGGCCTGCACGACGACGGCGCGACCGAGCCCCTGGCAACCATCGCCACGCCTCAGCTCATCGAGCGTGCCAAGCTGCTCGGCGGCCTTTTGCGCGTCGTCTATCTGTTTTCGGCCTCGATGCCGGGCATCGTGCGCAATCTGTCGATCCGTCGCTCGTCGAGCCCGGATCTGGACCTCGAATTCGTCGTCCCGGCCGAATATCACGATTTCGCCGGCGAGCGACTGGATGGGCGCTTGCAGCAGCTCGCAAAGCTGACGAACCGGCGGTTGGCGTTCCGGTTCGAATAGAAAGCCTTCTCCCCGGGGGGAGAAGGCAGGTTTCTTACTTCGCGTTCAGGAAATCACCGACTTCGAGAATGCTGAACTCGTTGTCGTCGGCCTTGTTGACGGCACGACCGGCTGAGAAGGGCAGGTTGTTGTCGTTGCCGATGATGATGTGGGTGGCATCGACACGGTCGACATTTTCGATAGTGACGAACGGCATGTCGTAGAAGCCGTCACCACCGCCCTGGCGGCGCTTGTGGTCCGGATCTTCGATATGCAGCAGGTCAATATAGCCGATCTTGCGCACGGCCTTGCCGACATTGGCGTCGCTGAATTCGATCTTGTAGACGCGCTTCAGTTCGGCCGGCGCCTCGAAGCAATCCGGCTTCGGCTGCTTGGGGTCGGCGCAGGCCTTGTCCTTGGTGCCGGCGCCGTTGTCGCGCTCGATCACCAGGGCGGTCTTGTCGTCCAGCATGTTGAAATCGCCGATCGATACGCCCTTGTCAGCGAACGGATAGAGCCAGCTGCGGCCGGTCCAGCTTTTCGACGCGGTGTCGAATTCGATGACGTGGATGGCGGTGTGGCCGTCGACGCTCTCCATCTGACCGTCGTCCTTGTAGAGTGCGCCTTCCAGCAGGCCATAAAGCTTGGAGCCGTCCTTGGACAAAGCGAGACCTTCGAAGCCGCCGGAGCGCTTCAGGTTGAAGGCCGGCATCTTCAGCGTCGGGTTACCCGGAAGCTGCAGCAGGGCGTTGTCGGGAGACATCACCGGCTTGCCGTCGAGCGTGGTCGGGAACACGTCGGTCAGCTGGCCCGATGTGTCGAATTTCAGAAGATAGGGGCCGAATTCATCGCCGATCCAGAAGCCGTCGGCGACGGGCTGGATCGATTCGATGTCGAAATCGGCGCCCGTCAGATACCGCGTATTCGAGCCTTCAAGAACGATCGGGAAGGGAGCCTTCTTGTTCGGATCGGAGAGGAACAGGTTCTTGACGACGTCCACCTTGCCATTGTCCCAATCGAACTTGAGCTGGTGGAGGAACAGCATGGAGTCGCTGGAATTCTGCTTGGAGCCGAAGCCGTTGTCCGACAGCGTCCAGAAGCTGCCGTCGGGCATCGCCTTGATGCCGGAGAAGCCCTGGATTGGCTGGCCGTCGAAAGGCAGCTTCAGGTCGGTCACACGGGCGCCGTCCTTGCCCGGCACCGTGCCGAGCGCTTCGGTGCGCTTGCGGTCCGGCGTGGTGAACTTGCCGGAGGTCTTCAGGAAGTCGGGTGCATCGGCAGGGGCTGCGACCATGGTATTGGCCGGAAGAATGGCCTGCGCGGCGAGCTTGGCGGGAAACTGCTGCTCATCGGCCTGAACCGAGGCGGCCATCAGAACAAAAAGTGCCGTGAAAGCGAAAAGAATTCGGGTCATCATGTCACCTTGTTGGCTTGGGTTGGCAAGACAACCCCGCTTAACAGGCGAGCTATGTCGGCGAATTAACGCTTGAGTGAAGCTTTGATGACTGTGCACAACTCATGGGCTGTAGCACCGTCGGTGCCCGATGAAGACCTACCTACTGCGCGCCGCTGATGGCCTGCGGCACTACTCGCCTCTGCATATGTAGCGCGATGACGCCGAGCGTCTGGTCGCGACCGCGAACGGCATGGTCGCCGAGATCTTCCTTGACGATCCCATCGGGAAGCTCCAATTGCCTTGCGAGATCGGTCGAGATCAGCACCTGACGCTCCAGTGTCTTGCAGAAGGATTCCAGCCTCGCGGTGGTGTTCACCGTGTCGCCGAAATAGGCGATCTTGTGATGATCGACACCGATTTCGGCGGTGACGATATTGCCGCCATGCAGCGCTGCCCGAAGGCGCGGCACGCGGCCATAGGATTTCAGCCATTTCTCTGCATTCGCTTCGATGTCGGCAAGAATGTCGAAAACGCAGCGCACGCAGCGGGCATCCTTCACGCCGCGTGCGAGCGGCCAGGTGATGATGGCGGCGTCGCCGATATAGTCGTCGATCGCGCCCTTGTGTCGCCGCACCGGCTCTGCGAATGCGCTGAACAGCGAGCCAAGGAATTCCTGCGCCTTGAGGTCGCCATGCTCTTCGGCAAACGCCGTGGAGCCGACAAGGTCGATGAACAGAAACACGCGCTCTTCCTGCACCGGATTGCGATAACGGCCGGTCAACAGGCTGAGGAAGACGTCGCGGCCAAGCAGCTCCCGGACGCGTCCAATGAAGATGACGATGGCGGTCACCGCCACGGCGTAGAGATAGACGTTGATCTGCAGCAGCGTCACGTCGGCCCAGGAGCCATTTATCAGCCCCGCGGATTTCATCAGGCTACCGGCGATCGCAAAACCGGTGGCGATCAGGGCGAAATCGACAATAAGCGCGGAGGCGATGAAGGCTGGCGTGGGCAGGCGATGCATCCAGTGGTTCAGGCGTGGCAGGATCATGCGGCGCTCGAAGGCCAACAGCGGCATGCCGGTGAACACTGCGAAGACTGCGCCGATATACATCGGCGATTCCGGGAAAAACATCTTACCATAGGCAACGCCGCTTCCTGCGACGAAGAGTAGCGTTAGGATCCAGTTACGTATTGAAGGGAACGTTCCCATTCGGTCGGCCCACCCAGAGATGACGCATATTGCCAAAAGCGGAGCGTTTCGGCAAAGACTATGCGTCACCAAACATATGATAACGCCAAGCGTTCATTCCAAGAGATTTACGGCACATTCGTGGTTGCGGCCGGAAAAGAGCGCGCGGCTAGAGGGCGACCGTCTCGACCCGTTTGCCGACGAAGCGCAATGCGACTTGGCCTTGGATGAGCTGCAGCGCCGTCTCGCCGAAGAGATCGCGCCGCCAGCCGGTGAGGGCGGCTACCTCGGCCTTCTCGCCTTCGGCGGCAATCTTGTCGAGGTCTTCACTGTTGGCGATGACCTTTGGGGCGACACCATGCTTTTCGGCGGTGAGCTTCAGCAGAACCTTCAGCAGTTCGGCAGCGGCGGCAGTGCCCTCCGGGGCCTGCTGGTGACGCGGTGCATGCGGCATGTCGGCTTTCGGTAGTGCAAGGGCCTGGTTGATCGCTTCGAGCACGGCGGCACCCGAGGCGGAACGCTCCCAGCCCTTGGGGATGGTGCGCAGGCGGGCGAGCGCTTCCGTGTCCTTCGGCTGCTGCTGGGCGATTTCGTAGATGGCGTCATCCTTCAGCACGCGTGCACGCGGCACGTTGCGGGCGCGTGCCTCGCGTTCGCGCCAGGCGGCGACATATTTCAGCACGGCCAGTTCCTGCGGCTTGCGCAGCCGCATCTTCAGCCTTTGCCAGGCATCATCGGGATGCAGGTCGTAGGTTTCGCGCGCTTCGAGGATCGCCATTTCTTCAAGCAGCCAGGAGGCACGGCCTTCGCGCTCAAGCTGCTCCTTCAGCGAAAGATAGACATCGCGAAGATGGGTGACGTCGGCCAGTGCATAGTCGAGCTGCTTTTCCGACAATGGCCGGCGGCTCCAGTCGGTGAAGCGCGAGGACTTGTCGATCTGGATATTCTTGATGCGGCTGACCAACTGGTCGTAGGAAACCGAATCGCCGAAGCCGCAGACCATGGCGGCCACCTGCGTGTCGAAGATTGGATGCGGAATGAGATTGCCGCGATTGAAGATGATTTCGATGTCCTGGCGGGCAGCATGAAACACCTTCATGACAGCGGTATTGGCCATCAGCTCGAAGAAGGGTTTCAAGTCGAGGCCCTTGGCTAGCGGATCAACCAGCACTTCAGTCGTCGGGCTTGCCATCTGAATCAGGCAAAGCTCCGGCCAGAATGTCGTCTCGCGCAGGAATTCGGTGTCGATGGTAATGAATTCTGACTTGGCCAGCTCTTGGCAGGCCGCCTCTAACTGGGCGGTAGTTTCGATCATATCAACACATTCATCGGTAAAATAGTTTGTTAATCTTCCTTCTCCTTTCGGCCGGATATGTCAATACGTGGAGAGACGAAGTATCTCGCAGCATTCCGCTTTTCGGAAAATTCGTCAAAAAGGCCACTGCTCTAGGCGACGCGCATATAGCTGGTCATGCCCGTCTTCTGATGCTCGATGATGTGGCAATGCAGCAGCCAGTCACCGGGATTGTCGGCAACGAAGCTGAGTTGCACCTTTTCGTCCGGCTGGATTAGGTAGGTGTCGGACACGAAGGGCTGCACCTGCCGGGTCGAGGAGGAGAGCACGGTGAAGCTCATCCCATGCAGATGGATCGGATGGGCATGCGGCGTCACGTTTTCCATGTCGAGGACATAGCTTTTGCCGAGCTTCAGTTCGGCAAGTGGTGCTGTCGGATCGGGCGTATCGCCCGGCCACGGCACCTTGTTGATTGCCCAGAAACTGTAGCCGAGCGAGCCGCAGATGCTGTCTGTGGCGGTATCCTCCGCCGTGGCGCTGAGGATGAGCGGGATGTGCTGCGCAGCACCGATATCCGCCTTGGCGACGGGATTGTCCTCAAGAGGCGCCAGATCGCGAACGTCGCGCTTTAGCGAGCCGCCGACCGAGCGTAGCGTCGCCAGCACCTTCGGATCGGTGCCTCGGATGTCCTCCAGCTTGACGATCGCGCCTTCCTCGTCCGGCATCCGCACGGCCAGTTCTAGGCGTTGGCCGGGGCCGAGCTGCAACAGATCCAGCGGAAAACGCTCAGGCACCGGATTACCGTCGATGGCGATCACCGTCGCCTGGGCTCCATCCATCCGGAAGGAATAGATGCGCGTGACGTCGGTAATGGCAAGCCGCAGGCGCACCAGCCCGCCGGAGGGCGCGTCATATTGCGGCTGCTGCTGCCAGTTGGCGGTTCGCACCGTCCCATAGGTGCCGGATTTGGCGGAATCGCGGGGGCGGAACTGGGCGATAAACTGCCCATCGCCGCCGAGCCGCCAGTCACGCAGATTAAGCACCACTTCCGAATCGAACGTCGGATCCTTCGGATTTTCCACGACAATGACGCCGGTCATGCCGTGGCCCATCTGGATCAGCGTGTTGCAATGCGGATGATACCAGAAGGTACCGGCATCCGGAGGCGTGAAGGCGTAGTCGAAGTGGTCGCCGGTATAGACATAGGGCTGCGTCAGGAACGGCACGCCATCCATCTTGTTGGGCAGCCGGATGCCATGCCAGTGGATCGTCGTGGGGTCGTCGATGCCGTTGATCAGCCGCGCGGCGAAGGGCTCTCCCTTCCTCATGCGTACGACCGGCGGCTGGCCCGCGTCGCCATAGGTCAACACATCCCTGGTCACGCCGCTATCCGCCAGGCTGGCCTGGGTCTTCACGGTCTTCAACACCTGCGGCTCCGCTGCCAGTGCCCTGCCGCCGAACTTGCCGGCGATGCCGAGCCCCACGCCATAGGCACCGGCGACGGCGGAGGCTTTCAGGAGATTGCGGCGGGTGAGAATGGGCATGCGGGGCTCCAGGGACGCGGGACTATGCTCATCTGTTTAAAGTTGAGCGTGGTGTTCAGCAATAGCACTGAGGTAGCCAAACCGCCGCATCGGCCACTGGGGGTGGCGCGGGCCGTTGATGCATGATGTTTGTGGTGATGGAAATCCATCTGATTTCGTGCTTTCTGATACAAAGACAACTGAAGCGAGAGAGCTCTTGCATCGCGACGTTCCTGATCGACATCGACAATTCGCCAGAGCAATGCGCGGTGATGCCACCAAAGCGGAGAATATGCTTTGGCAAGCCCTCCGGCGCAGTCAGCTCGAGGGGTTCAAGTTCAAACGACAGGTTCCGGTCGATGGTCACATTTTGGATTTTGTGTGCTTTGAAGCGCGGTTGATCATCGAGGTTGATGGCGCACAACACGCGGAAAGCGCAATGGATCGGAAGCGAGACGCCTATTTCTCAAATCAGGGTTTCCGCGTGCTGCGAGTCTGGAACCATGAGGTCGCTACGAATCTTGATGGGATCTGTTTGACAATCCTCGCGGAGTTGAAAAACACTGGAGAATGATGGAGAGCAAGGCAGGCGCGGAGCCTATCTCGCCCTTGGCGGGCGAGAAAGCAATTTCACTGGCTTAGGAATTGCGAAACAGAGGGCTCTATATCTTCAGAAGCTCGGCGCAATTTCTAAGCCATTGAAATTGCAAGAGCGGGGGTCACGTTCTTGCCTCGGTAAACTGGAAGCTTACTGCGTCCCTGCCTACCCCCTCTCTTGCAATTTCTAACACTTAGCCTCGCGGCTAAATGTAAGAAATTGCTTTCTCGCCCGCCAGGGGCGAGATAGACCAGTGCTTCGAGCCTTGACAAATCAGGCGCACCATGCGCTTTTCCGCCCGATTTTCTCGTCGGCAGGCGAGGGGCTTTTGTCCGTATTCGCCGCCGACCGCCAAGTCCAGGATATATACTATGCATCGCTATCGCAGCCACACATGCGCCGCCCTGCGCAAGTCCGACGTCGGTTCGACTGTCCGCATCTCCGGCTGGGTTCATCGCGTCCGAGATCATGGTGGCGTGCTGTTCATCGACCTGCGCGATCACTACGGCATCACCCAGGTCGTCGCCGATCCGGATTCGCCCGCCTTCAAGCTGGCCGAGACCGTGCGCGGCGAATGGGTCATCCGCATCGATGGCCTGGTGAAGGCCCGCACGGAAGATACCGTCAACAAGACCATGCCGACCGGTGAGATCGAGCTTTACGCGCAGGAGATTGAAGTGCTCTCCGCCGCCAAGGAGCTGCCGCTGCCGATCTTCGGCGAGCCGGACTATCCCGAAGATGTGCGTCTCAAGTACCGCTTCCTCGATCTGCGCCGCGACACGCTGCACAAGAACATCGTCAAGCGCACGCAGGTCATTTCCTCGATGCGCCGCCACATGGGCGAAGTCGGCTTCACCGAATACACCACGCCGATCCTGACGGCCTCGTCGCCGGAAGGCGCGCGCGACTTCCTCGTGCCGAGCCGTATCCATCCCGGCACCTTCTACGCGCTGCCGCAGGCGCCGCAGCAGTACAAGCAGCTGTTGATGGTTGCCGGTTTCGACCGCTATTTCCAGATCGCGCCGTGCTTCCGCGACGAAGACCCGCGTGCCGACCGTCTGCCAGGCGAATTCTACCAGCTCGACCTCGAAATGAGCTTCGTGACCCAGGAAGACGTCTGGAACACGATGGCACCGCTGATGACCAGCATCTTCGAGGAGTTCGCCGAGGGCAAGCCCGTCACCAAGGAATGGCCGCGCATTCCTTATGATGTTGCGATCCGCAAGTATGGTTCGGACAAGCCGGACCTGCGCAACCCGATCGTCATGGAAGCCGTGACCGAGCATTTCGCCGGCTCCGGCTTCAAGGTCTTCGCGAACATGATCGCTTCCAACCCGAAGGTCGAAGTCTGGGCGATCCCGGCCAAGACCGGCGGTTCGCGCGCATTCTGCGACCGCATGAACGCCTGGGCGCAGAGCCAGGGCCAGCCCGGCCTCGGTTATATCTTCTGGCGTAAGGAGGGTGAAAAGCTCGAGGGCGCCGGCCCGCTTGCCAAGAACATCGGCGAGGAGCGCACCGACGCGATCCGCACGCAGCTTGGTCTTGACGATGGCGACGCCTGCTTCTTCGTCGCTGGCGATCCCGCCAAGTTCTACAAGTTTGCCGGCGAAGCGCGTACCCGCGCCGGCGACGAGCTGAACCTCATCGATCGCGACCGCTTCGAGCTTTGCTGGATCGTCGACTTCCCGTTCTTCGAATGGAGCGAGGAAGAAAAGAAGGTCGACTTCGCTCACAACCCGTTCTCGATGCCGCAGGGCGGCCTCGAGGCGCTGCAGAACCAGGATCCGCTGACGATCAAGGCCTACCAGTACGACGCCGTCTGCAACGGCTTCGAAATCGCCTCGGGCTCGATCCGTAACCAGTCGCCGGAAACCATGGTCGCCGCCTTCGAAAAGGTCGGTCTCAGCCAGGCTGACGTCGAAGAACGCTTCGGGGGCCTCTACCGGGCCTTCCAGTATGGCGCACCTCCGCACGGCGGCGCTGCCTTCGGTATCGACCGTATCGTCATGCTGCTGGTCGGCGCCAAGAACCTGCGCGAAATCTCGCTGTTCCCGATGAACCAGCAGGCGCAGGATCTCTTGATGGGTGCCCCGTCTGTGGCAACGCCGACGCAGCTGCGCGAACTGGCGATCCGCCCGGTTCCGCCGGTCAAGAAGGACTGAGGCTCTCGCGAGCTTTGAACATGCAAAACCCGGCGACCGAATCGCCGGGTTTTTTATTGGTCTTGGATGAGCCTTAGAGCCCTGCGTAGACCGCATTATCGAGGTCGACGGTGAATTGTCCCCACATGCCTTCGAGTGCAGTGTTGGTGAGTGCCACCATGGTGAGGCCTTTCTGCGGATCGACGAACCAGTGATGGCCATAGACGCCGCCCCACTTCACAGTTCCGACGGAGAACGGAATATTCGCAGCGGTAGGGTCAGTGACGACGGACCAGCCGTAACCAAAGCCGACGCCCGGCATTAGCGGCTGCATATGCCCACCCGCCTGATCCGCCATCATGGTTTTGACCGTCTCGCCGGACAAGAGCGGCGCGCCGCCCTTGCGCACGGTCTCCAGGATGGCAAGCACATCATCCGCTGTTCCGGCCATGCCGGCGCCACCGGAGTGGTAGGAGGCCGGGTTGAATATCCGGTCCGGCGCGAACCGAATGAAGCCGTCGAGTATGGGCGCCACGGCCTCGTCTCCCATCCGCTGTGGTTCGGGCGAACCATTCATATAGGCGGCAGCGAGGCGGCTCGAGTCGCGCACCGAAAAGGCGGTGTCGACAAGACTAAGCGGCCCGGTCACCAGCTCTGCAATTGCCTTGTCGAGGCGGCCGCCAGTTTCCTTTTCAAGGATGCCGCCGAGAACATCCATCGCCAGTGAATATTGCCAGCCTTCTCCAGGGGCAAAGCGCAGTGGTGCGCTTGCGAGACGCCTCAGATTTTCGGCAAGCGAGAGGCCTGGTTCACCAAGCCCATCGGACACGCCGGCGCGGTGATAGGGGCCGCCTTCTTCCTCGGCGAATGTGTAACCCAGTCCGGACGTATGCGTCAGCAGGTGCCGAATACGAATGACCGCTTCGTTCCCATCCGGCAGGCGTGGCCGGAAGTCCGGCAGCCATTTCGTTATCGGATCGTCCAGACCTATCCGGCCCTGTTCGACAAGCCGCATGGCGGCGATGGCAACGATCGGCTTGGTGACGGAGGCGAGGCGGAAGATGGTTTCCTCCCGCATGGTCACGCCGTTCTCGCGATCCGCCAGGCCGGCGGCGCGGCGATAGATCTGCTCGCCATTCCGTGAGATCAGAACCACGGCCCCGACCAGTCTCTTATCTATCAAGGCAGCATCGATTGCGGCATCGACGCCCTGGGCAAAAGAGCCGAGGGACGGCCGAGAGGCGTTTTCAAGGGGAAGACTCATGGTGAGAAACCTTCTATAATCACAATGACCGCTCCTGAATAAACCAAGTTGCGAGATATTTCTAGAGTGACCATTGTGAAAAATAGCGAAGACACGAAAAATTCCCCCCAGCGAAAGCGTGGCCGTCCGCCGGCCTTCGATCGTGAGACGGTTCTTGCGGCTGCGCGCGATACCTTCTGGAAGCATGGTTATGACGGCTCGTCCATTGCGGATCTGACCGCCGCCATGGGGATCACACCGCAGAGCCTTTATGCCGCCTTCAGTTCGAAGGCCGACCTCTACCGCGAGGCGCTGGAGCAATATCGACGCATGCCGCGACCCGAGCCGGGCAATCCTTTGCAGGAAACGGTGGACACCGTCACCGCGTTCGATCGCTTTCTCCGGAATGCTGCCGGGATATTCACCGCGCCAGAGCACCCGAAAGGCTGCATGATATCGACGGCTGTGCTGAATTGCGCGGAAGAGAATGAACCGGTGGCCCATCATGTCGCTTCCATGCGCCTGCAGACGCTGGATCTGTTTGCGGCACGGGTCGAGCGTGGCATCGCGGAGGGGGATATGCGACCGGATGCGAATGCACGGTCACTGGCCCGCTTTCTCGGAGCGATCGTGCAGGGCATGTCCGTTCAGGCGCGGGACGGTGCGACCAGGGAGGAGCTGCTCGAGATCGTCGCTCATGCCCGAGGTGAGCTGATGCGGCATCGGCTTGGGCCGGGCGCGGTGAAATGAGCTCATGAAAAAACCCGGCAATCGAAATCACCGGGTTCTTTGTTGTCAGGATCGAAGGTCCGATCAATCGTTGGACGAGACCTTGAGGCCGATAACGTTCGGGATCGAGGTCGGAGCGCCCATGGCGGCGCCGATGATCATCGGCAGCGGCACCGGCTTGTCCGGCGAAGCGGTGACCGTCAGGCTCTTCGGATTGTCGAGATAGGCGCTGACAGCGGCGGAGACGGCATTCTGCAGTTCCGGAATATTGAGCTGCGCCATCATGATCGGCGTCATCGCCTTCAGCGTGTCGGCCAGCTGCTTGCCGGTAACGCCCTGCTGCTTGCCGGCAAATTCCAGCGCGCGCGCGGTGATCGAAGCGTCGTCGAAGCGGATCTGCGCGCTGTTGAAGGTCAGCTGCTGCAGAAGGCCGAGCATGGCGAGACCGGCGGACTGCTGCGCATCCTGCTGGTTCGGGTTGGAGCGGACGGTCTTCAGCGCTTCCTGCAGCGACTTGGCGAAGGCCGGTGTGTAGCCGGAGAGGCTGAGCGCAATGTTCAGCTTGCCGATATCCTTGAAATCGAAGGAGTATTCGGTGATGTCGATCTTGCCCGGAGCAAGCTCCCAGCCGCCCTTCATGGCGATCTTGCCATTCAACTGCTTCAGGTTCAGCTGTTCGATGGCCAGCTTGCTCTGCGGGTCATCGACCTTGCTCAGGTCGGCCGTGACGCCGTCGACTTCAACGCCGAAGTCGAGGCCGGACTTGTCGGCGCGCTTGGTCATCGTAGCGTCGGCGTTGGAGATTGCGAAGACCTGCGTGCCGTCCTTCGTAGCGGAGATCGCACCTGTATGCGCGCTCTTGTAGAAGAGCAGAGAGTCGAGATCGCCCTTTGTCGTGTCGGCCGGAATTTCGACGCCGTTCAGCTTGAGGTCGGCGGCGGTGATGGCCACGCCGTCCTTGTTCAAGGCCACGTCGGGAAAGGCCACCTGATCGACGGTGTAGCCGCCGCCTGCTTCGGCAACGCCGGAGAACGTGACGTCGCCCAGCTTGATGCCGTCGGGCGTGCCGGCTGCCTTGAAGCTTGCACCCTTCAACGTTACCGTGGTGCCGCTGACATCGACGCTCTCCGCAGCGATCGAACCGCCCTGCTGTGCATAGGCGTCATTGATCTTCTTCAGCAGGTCGTTACCGTCGAGCGCAAAGGCAGAGCTAGCGAAAGACAGGATGACGGCGCTGGACAGCATCAGCCGTGTTGTCCGATAGAAAGTCATGGTGGCGTTTCCTCATTGAGCTGTTGTCGGCGGGCGTACAGATTCTGCGTGTACTGCGGCGGTATATATTCACCTTTGCCTGAAATTCCAATGACAATGGCGGCCGCAAGCGCGAGCATGGGAGTTGTGTGCAACCTTACGCCAGATTGTGCTTGAACTGAGGCGTCATCCACAAGTGCTTTCCAGTGATTTCTTGCCGGGAATCGGCTTCTCCGCTAGTCAAGAGCCATGGGAAAAAATCTTTTACCGCCTGGTGGCGGCGACGACGACAGCATCGTTCCGGTCGACCTGAAGGCCGCGCTCGAAGAGCGCTATCTGGCCTATGCCTTGTCGACGATCATGCATCGCGCGCTTCCGGATGTTCGTGACGGCCTGAAGCCGGTTCATCGCCGCATTGTTTATGCAATGAGCGAGATGGGCCTGCGCCCCAACGCCGCTTTCCGCAAATGCGCCAAGATCGTCGGCGAGGTGATGGGTAACTATCACCCGCACGGCGACCAATCGATCTATGATGCGCTGGCCCGTCTGGCGCAGGATTTCTCGCAGCGCTATACGCTGGTCAACGGCCAGGGCAATTTCGGCAATATCGACGGCGATAGCCCGGCCGCGATGCGCTACACCGAATCCAAGATGACGGCGGTCTCCGAACTGCTGCTTGAAGGCATCGACCAGGATGCCGTGGATTTCCGCGACACCTATGACGAGTCGAATTCCGAACCGATCGTCCTGCCCGGCGCCTTCCCGAACCTGCTCGCCAACGGTTCCTCCGGCATTGCTGTGGGCATGGCGACCTCGATCCCGTCGCACAACGCCCATGAGCTTTGCGACGCAGCGCTGCATTTGATCAAGGATCGCGATGCCACCGTCGAGACGCTGGTGGAGCTCTATATTCCAGGCCCGGACTTTCCGACCGGCGGCATCATCATCGATGATCGCCGGAGCATCATCGAAAGCTACAAGACCGGCCGCGGCGGATTTCGCGTCCGTGCCAAATGGGAGATCGAGGATCTCGGCCGTGGTGGCTACCAGATCGTCATCACGGAAATTCCGTTCCAGGTGCAGAAGTCCCGTCTGATCGAAAAGATCGCCGAGCTGCTTCTGGCGCGCAAGCTGCCGCTGCTCGAGGACATTCGCGATGAGTCCGCCGAGGACATCCGCGTTGTCCTGATCCCGAAGAGCCGCACCGTCGATGCGACGATCCTGATGGAATCGATGTTCAAGCTCTCGGAGCTGGAAAGCCGCTTCCCACTCAATATGAACGTCCTGTCCATGGGCCGCATCCCGAAGGTCATGGCGCTGAACGAGGTGCTTAAGGAGTGGCTCGACCATCGCCGCGAAGTCTTGCAGCGCCGCTCGCGCTTCCGGCTCGCGGCAATCGAGAAACGCCTGGAAATTCTCGGCGGCTTCCTGATCGCCTACCTCAACATTGACGAGGTCATCGCCATCATCCGCGAGGAGGATGAGCCGAAGCCTGTGATGATGGAGCGGTTCGGGCTCACGGACAATCAGGTCGAAGCGATCCTCAACATGAGACTGCGCTCCTTGCGCAAGCTCGAGGAATTCGAAATCCGCAAGGAGTTCGACGGCCTCAGCAAGGAAAAGTCCGAGATCGAGGTATTGCTCGCCTCCGACGAAAAGCAGTGGCAGACGGTCGCCTGGGAAATTGGCGAGGTGAAGAAGAAGTTCGCCAAGGCGACCGAAGTCGGCCGCCGCCGCACGCAATTTGCCGAAGCGCCCGAGGCCGATGATGCGGCACTCCAGCAGGCGATGATCGAGAAGGAACCGATCACTGTCGTCGTTTCGGAAAAGGGCTGGATCCGCGCGCTGAAGGGCCACATCTCCGAGACCTCGACGCTGACCTTCAAGGAAGGCGACGCGCTGAAGGTGGCCTTCCCGGCGCAGACGACGGACAAGATCCTGATCATCACCACTGGCGGCAAGGCCTATACGCTCGGCGGCGACAAGCTGCCCGGCGGGCGCGGTCATGGTGAGCCGTTGCGCATCATGGTCGACATGGAGAACGACCAGGACGTGCTGACTGCCTTCGTCCACGATCCGCAGCGCAAGCAGCTCGTCGCTTCGACCGCCGGCAACGGTTTTGTCGTAGCGGAAACGGAACTGGTCGCCAATACCCGTAAGGGCAAGCAGATCATGAACCTCACGACGCCGGACGAGACGAAGCTGCTCGTGCCCGTCTCCGGCGATCATGTCGCCGTCGTCGGCGAGAACCGCAAAATGGTGGTTTTCCCGCTGTCGCAGATTCCGGAAATGTCGCGCGGCAAGGGCGTGCGCCTGCAGCGCTACAAGGACGGCGGTGTCTCCGATATCAAGTGCTTCGCCATCGCTGACGGTCTGACCTGGGAAGACAGCGCCGGCCGCACCTTCACCAAGACGAAGGACGAGCTGGCCGAATGGCTGGGCGATCGTTCTGCCGCCGGCCGTGCTGTGCCGAAGGGCTTCCCCAGGACGGGTAGGTTTTCGGGGTGAGGGACGGTTTGAATAGTTGATGAAACGCCCCGTTGGGGCGTTTCAGGGAACGAATGCCTTGAGCTCAAGCGAAGGGCCGGGTGTGTGGCAGGTGGGGTAATCGTCAGTCGCTTAGCGGGATGGAGAAGTCTCTGAGAAAGTGGGTCGCTCCTGTCTCATCGATTTCTCCGGCTGCGACGCCCAATACGAAGGCGACAATCATTCCATCGTCCGTGTCGATCAGATAGCCGTTGATGTAGAGAAACGTAAAGGCGGCCAGATAGCCCGTTCTTTTATTTCCGTCTGAAAAAGGATGGTTCCGAACGAGGCCATGCAAATAGGCCGCAGCAAGAGCGAATAGATCATTCTCGCCGTACGCAGCTTTGTTTAGTGGACGTGCGACAGCAGCTTCCAGCGCGTTTTCATCTTTGAGACCCACTAATCCGCCATGCTCCGCGAGCTGTTCGTGATGCATGATCTCAATGGCTTCGCGCGTCAGCCATTTGTATCCGCTCATTTTGCGAGCTCGCGCAGGGCTGCGCGATATTTTTGCATCCCGAGCCTTGCCGCCCGCAATTGTTCAGCAAGGTCAGCGCGCTCTGGAACCAGTTCGATAGTGCCATTCACTTCACGTATTTCGAGAGCATCACCGCTTTTCAAGCCGAGTCTTTGAAGAACTTCCTTCGGAATGATCACGCCCTCGGAATTGCCGATCTTGCGGATGACGATGTTCATGCTCGATACTCCTTGTGTAATAACCAAGTTATAACACAAGGAGTATCGCCGTCGCAACGCCTCACCCCACCGCCACCGCCCGTGCCTTGACCCGCGCCTGCCACAGCGAATGCGCGGCCAGCGCCAGGACCAGCACCAGTCCGCCGGCGAGTGTCATGTTGCTGGGGGCTTCGGCGAAGATCAACCAGACCCAGATCGGCGCGAGGATCGTTTCCAGCAGGTAGAACATCGCCACTTCCGGTGCCGAGAGGAAGCGTGTGCCGGTTGCCAGGCACCAGAAGGCAAGCGGCATCAGGATCCCGCCGTCGAGCAGGATCCAGCCGGGATGATCGATGCTGAGGCCCGAGGGAATGACATGATAGAGGCCGACCGCGGCCGGAATGACGGCGGAGAGCAATGAGGCGAAGCCCATGTCCCGCCGCGAGGCGCGGCCGATGGTAATCGCGCAGGCAATGGCGAAGGATGCGAAAATTGCGAGCGCATCGCCGAGGATATGGCCGCTTTCCATGCCATCCCGTACGATCAGGCCGACGCCGAAGATCATGGCGATCATGGTGACGATGGTGGAAAGGGCGGGGCGCTCCTTGAGGAAGATCCAGGAGAGGAGCGCGGCGAACATCGGATTGAGGGCAATGATGAAGACGACATTGGCGGCCGTCGTGTAATAGACCGCAAGCACAAAGGCGATGGTCGTCAGGCCGTAGAGCAGGGCGACGGGAAGTCCGGTCCAGCCCGGCAGGACGCTGCGCAGGGAGCCGGTGACGCAGCGGATGACGACAAGGGCAAGAAGCGACACGATAACGGTCGCGACGCTGCGCGCCGACAGCACGGACCAGGCGTCGCCGCTCGAAAGCCGGATCAGCGGAATATCCACGGACATCGCAAGACCGCCGATCGTGCTCAGCAGCAGGCCTTTCCTGTGATCGGAGAGATGCGAGGCCATTCAGCGGGAGTGATCTTCGCCGGCATCCGCGGGATCGAAGCGTTCCCAGCCGCGTGGCGTCAGATGTTCCTGCGGCTGGAACCGGGTCTTATAGTCCATCTTGCGCGAGCCCTTGACCCAATAGCCGAGATAGACGTGCGGCAGGCCGAGCGCCTTGGTCCGCCTGATATGATCGAGGATCATGAAGGTGCCGAGCGAGCGATCCTGGAGATCGGGATTGAAATAGGAATAGACCATCGACAGCCCATCACTCATCACGTCGGTCAGGGCCGCCGCCAGCAGCTCGCCCTTCGGCCGTTGCTCCAGCCCTGAGCCTTCCTCGCGCCGGCGATATTCGATGATGCGGGTGTTGACGTGGGTGTCCTCCACCATGATCGCATAATCGAGCACGGTCATGTCGGACATGCCGCCCTGTTGATGGCGATAATCGAGATAGCGGCGGAAGAGGGAATATTGCTCGCTGGACGGCTGGGCCGGAAATTCGGTTGCGATGATATCGCTGTTTGTCGACTGCACGCGCTTCATCGAGCGGCTGGGCTCGAATTCCTGGGCGAGAATGCGGACGGAGATGCAGGCGCGGCAGGCTTCGCAGGCGGGGCGGTAGGCGATGTTCTGCGAGCGGCGGAAACCGCCCTGGGTCAGGATATCGTTCATCTCCGCCGCGCGCGGGCCGACGAGATGGGTGAAGACCTTGCGCTCCATCTCCCGCGGCAGGTACGGGCAGGCTGCCGGTGCCGTCAGATAAAACTGCGGAGATGGCGTCGACTGCGTATTCATCTGCCGCTGGTTGACCTTTCATCCGGCATTCGACATCGCACAAGCATGGCCCAAGTTTGGAAAACGTCAACCATGTCCTTCATGTGAGGTCACAGTTTCCTGCCCTGTTTTGATGCAAAATGTCTTTCCATGCACAATAAACGGCTCGGATGATCGGGCCGCGAGGATATTTGAGGTGGATATCGTCCTGTTCTAGGCGGTTTTGACGATAACCGTGCCGAGCAACAGGTCATGAATCAGGCGGCTGCGTTCGATGAACAGGCCCGCCAGCAGGATGAGCGGCGTCAGGACGGAATTGAGGATCCAGAACAGCGCCAGATGCACGATGGCAGTCAGGAAATCCATCCGCCGGCCATCGACCCGCACCATGGCGATGCCCACGGCGCGCATGCCGAGCGAGGCCTGGTGCGGTCCGCCGAGCGTCCAGCCGAAATAAAGGCCCGCCACGAGGATGAAGAGGACGGGGTAGAGGAAGAAGCCGAGCCCAAGCGTCAGGACCGATACGAAAAACAGAACGACTGCCGCCGGAATGCAGAGCAAAGCGACGATGACGTAGTCGATGATGAACGCGAAGATGCGCCGGCTCAGCACGCCACTATAGGCGCGCCAGTCGTCCGGTGCTGCATAAAGCGGGCTGGGATTAGAGCTCATTGTCTTCTTCCTTAGAGAAACATTCGCGGAACATATGGTGTGAGGTTCGGCAAATGCAATAAGTCTGTGGTGATCAATTACCTCTTTGCCAGAAGCTTCGCCACGTCCATGGCGAAATAGCTGAGGATGCCGTCGCAGCCGGCGCGCTTGAAGGCGAGCAGCGTTTCCAGCATCACCCGCTCGCCGTCGATCCAACCATTGGCGGCGGCCGCCTTGATCATCGAATACTCGCCGGAGACCTGGTAGGCGAAGGTCGGAAGGCCGAATGCCTCCTTCAGACGCCAGCAGATATCGATATAGGGCAGTCCGGGCTTGACCATCAGCATGTCGGCGCCTTCCTCGACGTCGAGAGCGGCGTCGCGCACGGCCTCGGTGCCGTTGGCCGGGTCTATATAATAGGTCTTCTTGTCGCCTTTCAGCAGGCCGCCGGTCGAGATCGCCTCGCGATAGGGGCCATAGAAGGCCGAACTGAACTTGGTGGCGTAGCTCATAATGCCGACGCCCTGGTGGCCGGCGGCGTCCAGCGCCTGGCGGATGGCGCCGATGCGCCCGTCCATCATTTCCGACGGCGCGATGATGTCGGCGCCGGCATCGGCCTGGTAGACCGCGGCGCGCATCACTTGCTCGACCGTCTCGTCATTGACGATTTCATTGCCGCGCAGAATGCCGTCATGGCCGTGGCTGGTGAAGGGATCCAGCGCGACGTCGGTGATAACGCCGATATTCGGCACGGCCTTCTTGATGGCGGCGGTGGCGAGATTGATGAGGTTGTTCTTTTCCAGGCTGTTCGAGCCGGTCGCGTCGCGCAGCTCCATTTCGATGTTCGGGAAGGTGGCAAGCGCCGGAATACCCAGATCGGCGGCTTCTTTTGCCGCCTCCACGGCCTTGTCGACGGTCATGCGATTGACGCCGGGCATGGCCGGGATCGGCTCTATAATGCCGCTGCCGGGGATGATGAAGATCGGCCAGATGAGGTCGTCGACGGTCAGGCGGTTTTCCTGCACTAGGCGACGCGTCCAATCGGCCTTGCGGTTGCGCCGCATCCGCCGATGCCCGGTTATCTCGTCAACAAGATGCGTCTTGTCCTGCATGGTCCCGCCGTCCTCTTTGGTCTATCTATCGCCTTAATATATAGGCAGCGTACCTATCACGCTGTCCCCAGGATTCAAAACCAGGCGAAAGGCCGCAGCCATTATAACTCTGGCGAGCCCGAGGCCTCCTACGTATTGTTCGCGCATGGAACCTGATTCTTCCGCCGTACCCAAGAGCACGCTGACGGACATCCTGTTCGTCGTGTTCTTGCGGCTGATCGCCATCGCCTGTTTCTGGCTAGGCCTGCAATATTGGTCGATGCTGGTCGGCTATTCGCTGGCGGGCCAGGCCCGGTTCGATCTGCTCAATCTGCCCTGGAAGGTGGCGAGCGCCGGCCTGGCCGTTGTCTTCCCCGTCGCAGCGCTCGGCCTGTGGCTGACCGTCTCCTGGGGACCTGTCATCTGGGTGCTTGCCGCAGGCGGCCAGGCACTGATGTACGGGCTCTGGCCGCAGATCTTTGGCTCCAATTTATTGATCGTGATCCTGCATGCCTGCGTGGCCGTTCTCTACTGCGCTTTCCGCATTTTGCTATGGCTGGAAAAGCGCCGGCGCCAGCAGCAGGTAATGGTTGATTTACCCTGAGACACTAACCCGTCGTGGTAAGGTGCTGTTAAGCTTGCAGTTTAAGTAGAATTTTATGTGTATTCGATAGGGTCTCACTCAAGGCGGGAAGAAAACGACACCGCCAAACAAACAGTGAGGCCAAGTCATGATGAACACGAAAATCAAGCCGCAGGCAGTTGCAACCGCTCGGGACCAGCAGGTCGAGGACATCCGTGGTCTGTACATGGAATCCCTCCACCTGGTGGAGCGTCTTCACCGCCGTCTCCTCGATGTGATCAAGGATGAGTTCGACCGCCAGGGTCGCGACGACGTCAACGCCGTTCAGGCGCTGCTCCTCTTCAACATCGGCAATTCCGAGCTGACCGCCGGCGAGCTGCGCTCGCGTGGCTTCTACCTCGGTTCCAACGTTTCCTACAACGTCAAGAAGCTGGTCGACCTCGGCTTCATCAACCACCAGCGTTCTCGCATCGACCGTCGCTCGGTCCGTATCAGCCTGACCGAAAGCGGCCAGGACATCGCCGAAACCGTCGCCAAGCTCTACGACCGCCATATCGGCTCGATCGACAAGGTCGGCGGCATCGGCACGGACGAGTTCACCCAGATGAACAAGCTCCTGCAGCGCCTCGACCGTTTCTGGAACGACCAGATCCTGTATCGCCTGTAAGCAATACCCGCGGATTGACCGCAAGACTCTCCAGTCAAAACAAGCCGGATGCGTTCCCTGCGCGTCCGGCTGTGTTTGTTTGAGGGGAGGGATATCTGCCTGTCTGTGGGCTTTTTGCCACGTCCCGCCACGACCTTGCGGGACGAGCGCCGTCCGCGACCTCTACACGATTGACGCCGGATCAACAGGCGCTATTAACCGCGCTCATCTAGTGGTATTTTAGCAAGTGCAATATGGCGTTTCTTCCGATCCGGCAGGCGAAGGCAAGTTTCATGCCGGGCGACACGAATCGGCCATATTGCTATGACAGCGGAAACGAACGGCAAGCTGCGCTTCAAGTCTTGATTTTCATGCCTGAGCGCTTTGGCCTCGCAATATTGTGACGGTCCGTGACGAAGTTTTTGTGGTGCTTTGAGGCAACGGATTGATACTGAGCTGCACGACTTGGCATAAGCCGGGGTATTTGCTGCTTCCTCTCTTGGCTGCGGATGAAATTGATCGCAGCGTTGAACGGTAGGGATATGTCGAAGAAAAACGGAATTGAACCTTTCTCGCGCCGCTTCTTCCTGCGGTCTGCGGCAACTTTTGGCGTGGCCGCCTTGGCCGCTCCTGCTCTCGCGCAGCAGGATCAGACGCCCCTCGACGCGCTGATCAACAACCGCGCCCGCGGCAATTGGGATGACCAGTTCGACGCAAAGGCCGCGGCACGCACCGCCGCCGCCGTCCAGTCGAACACGCCGATCCTCGGGCCTGATTCCGTCCCGAACATCCAGCAGGCGATCGCCCAGTATCAGAACATCGCCGCCAATGGCGGCTGGCCGCAGATCACCCCCGGCGATCAGAAATTGCAGCTCGGCGTCACCGATGGCGCCGTTCAGGCGCTGCGCCAGCATCTGATGGTGACGGGCGACCTGCCGAGGGAAGCCGGCATTTCCTCCGCCTTCGACTCCTATGTCGACGGCGCCGTGAAGCGTTTCCAGGCCCGCCACGGCCTGCCGCCGGATGGTGTCCTCGGCGACTTCACGCTGAAGGCAATGAACATCCCCGCAAACGTCCGCCTGCAGCAGCTGAACACCAACCTCGTTCGCCTGCAGACCTTCCCGGCCGATCTGGGCCGGCGTCACGTCATGGTCAATATTCCGGCGACCCGTGTCGAAGCCGTAGAGGACGGTCAAGTAGCGCTGCGTCACGAGGCGATTGTCGGCCGGGAATCGCGCCCGACGCACCTTATCAATTCAAAGATCTACGAGGTCATCCTCAACCCGTACTGGACGGCGCCGCGCTCCATCATCATCAAGGACATCATGCCGCTGATGCGGAAGGATCCGACCTACCTGTCGAAGAACAACATCCGCCTTCTCGACGGCAAGGGCCAGGAGGTTGCGCCTGAGACGATCGACTGGAATTCGGACAAGGCTCCGAACCTGATGTTCCGTCAGGATCCGGGCAAGACCAACGCCATGGCGTCCACGAAGATCAACTTCTATAATCCCAACAACGAATATATGCACGATACGCCTGAACAGGGCCTGTTCAACAAGCTGATGCGTTTCGACAGCTCGGGCTGTGTGCGCGTTCAGAACGTCCGCGACCTGGCGACCTGGCTGCTGACCGATACTCCGGGCTGGCCGCGTCAGCACATTGAGCAAGTCATCTCCACGCGCGTCAACACGCCGATTAAGCTGGCGACGGAAGTGCCGGTCTATTTCGTCTATATCTCCGCCTGGAGCGCTGCCGACGGCATCGTCCAGTTCCGTGACGATATCTATAATCTCGACGGCAATTCCCAGCTGGCGCTCGACACGACCCAGGGCATGGAGCAGCCGGTTCAATAATCGGTCTTGCTTTGATGGAATCTGTGAAAAGCCGCGTCTTCGGATGCGGCTTTTTCGTTTGCGGGAGGCACTCATCGTAGAATGCCCAGCAAATGTCGCTGATCGTATTGCTCTCGGGCAACCCTGACGCTAATACCGTGTCTCCATTGCCGTTCCGGCCCGTTAGGAGCTTTCACGATGACCTCTGCTTCCACCGAACCTTTCTTCAATCGCTCGCTCGCCGATACCGATCCGGAAATCTTTGGCGCAATCGGCAAGGAATTGGGTCGCCAGCGGCACGAGATCGAATTGATCGCCTCGGAAAACATCGTCTCCCGCGCAGTGCTGGAAGCGCAGGGCTCGATCATGACGAACAAATATGCCGAGGGCTATCCGGGCAAGCGCTATTATGGCGGCTGCCAGTATGTCGATATCGCCGAAGAGCTCGCCATCGAGCGCGCCAAGAAGCTGTTCGGAGTCAACTTCGCCAACGTTCAGCCGAATTCCGGTTCGCAGATGAACCAGGCCGTGTTCCTGGCGCTGCTGCAGCCGGGCGACACCTTCATGGGTCTTGATCTCAATTCTGGTGGTCACCTGACGCATGGTTCACCTGTCAACATGTCCGGCAAGTGGTTCAACGTCGTCTCCTACGGCGTGCGCGAAGGCGACAACCTGCTCGATATGGAAGCCGTTCAGCGCAAGGCCGAAGAGACCAAACCGAAGCTGATCATTGCCGGCGGCACCGCCTATTCCCGTATCTGGGACTGGAAGCGCTTCCGCGAGATCGCCGACAGCGTCGGCGCCTACCTGATGGTCGACATGGCCCACATCGCCGGCCTCGTCGCCGGTGGCCAGCATCCGTCGCCGTTCCCGCATTGCCACGTCGCGACCACCACGACCCACAAGTCGCTGCGCGGCCCGCGCGGTGGCATGATCCTCACCAATGACGAGGATCTGGCGAAGAAGTTCAACTCGGCCGTTTTCCCGGGCCTCCAGGGCGGCCCGCTGATGCACGTCATCGCCGCCAAGGCCGTGGCGCTTGGCGAAGCACTGCAGCCGGAATTCCAGGATTATGCCGCGCAGATCGTCAAGAACGCCAAGGCGCTTTCCGAAACGCTGATCTCCGGCGGCGTCGACGTCGTTTCCGGCGGCACCGACAACCACCTGATGCTGGTCGACCTGCGCAAGAAGAACGCCACCGGCAAGCGCGCCGAGGCTGCTCTTGGCCGCGCCTACGTCACCTGCAACAAGAACGGTATCCCGTTCGACCCGGAAAAGCCCTTCGTGACCTCCGGCGTCCGTCTCGGCACTCCGGCCGGCACGACGCGCGGCTTCAAGGAAGCTGAATTCCGCGAGATCGGCAATCTCATCATCGAAGTGCTGGATGGCCTGAAGGTCGCCAACTCCGATGAAGGCAATGCCGCTGTCGAGGCTGCCGTGCGCGAGAAGGTGATCAAGCTTACCGATCGCTTCCCGATGTACGGCTATATGGGCTGAGGAGAGCGAATGCGCTGCCCCTATTGCGGTTCGGAAGATACCCAGGTCAAGGATTCGCGGCCGGCGGAGGATAATACCTCCATTCGCCGGCGGCGGATCTGTCCGGATTGCGGCGGCCGTTTCACGACCTTCGAGCGCGTGCAGTTGCGCGAGCTGATGGTTATCAAGAAGACCGGCCGCAAGGTGCTGTTCGATCGAGACAAGCTGGTGCGCTCTTTCGAGATCGCGCTGCGCAAGCGCCCGGTCGACCGGGATCGTATCGAGCGCGCGGTTTCCGGCATCGTCCGCCGCCTGGAAAGCTCGGGCGAGACGGAAATCAGCTCGGAACAGATCGGTTTGCAGGTGCTGGAAGCCCTGAAGAGCCTCGATGACGTTGCCTTCGTGCGTTATGCTTCCGTCTATCGCGATTTTTCGCATGCGGAGGATTTCGAGAACGTGATCACCGAGATCAATGCCAAGATCGCCCGCGATCCGCTGGATCCCTGACCATGACGCGCCGGCCGGACGACGAACGTTTCATGGCCGCGGCGATCCGCCTGTCGCGCTGGCATTTAGGGCTTACCTCCACCAACCCTTCCGTCGGCTGCGTGATCGTCAAGGATGGTGCCGTCATCGGCCGCGGCGTTACCGCGGTTGGAGGCCGGCCGCATGCCGAAACCCAGGCGCTGGCCGACGCCGGTGAGGCGGCGAGGGGAGCCACGGCCTATGTCACGCTCGAACCCTGTTCGCATTACGGCAAGACGCCGCCTTGCTCCGAGGCGCTCATCGCCTATGGCGTCGCCCGTGTCGTCATCAGCGTTACTGATCCCGATCAGCGCGTTTCCGGGCGCGGCATCGCGATGCTGCGGGATGCGGGGATCGAGGTCGATATCGGTATTCTCGAGGAAGAGGGCAGGCACTCGCTCGCCGGCTATCTCATGCGCCAGACGAGAAATCGGCCGTATGTGACTCTCAAGCTTGCCGTTTCCACAGACGGGATGATCGGCAAGACGGGCACAGGGCAGGTGCGTATCACCGGCGATGTCGCCCGCGCCCAGGTGCAAGTCGTTCGCGCCGAAAGCGACGCCATCCTGGTCGGCATCGGCACGGCCATCGCCGACGATCCGGAATTGACTTGCCGCCTGCCGGGCTTGGAAGATCGAACGCCGCTGCGCATCGTCATTGACGACCAGCTTCAGCTTCCGCTCGGTAGCAAGCTCGTGAAGACGGCGCGGCAATATCCGGTGATCACCGTTGCCGGTCATCCGCCGCCCTTCGATGAAAATACCGACAAGGCCCTTATGGCCCGCCGTGCCGCGCTCGATGATGCCGGCGTCGAAGTGCTGCAATCCAATTCCAACGAACCGGGCGAGTTGCTGGAAGCGCTCGGCACGCGTGGCATTTCCTCCCTTCTCGTCGAGGGTGGCGCAAGGGTAGCGCAACGCTTTCTCGATGCGGACCTGGTCGACCGTATTCTTCTCTTCCAGGGGCCGGATGCGATCGGCGAGGGCGGTATTGAATCGCCGGTCACGAAGACCAATATCCCACCCAGTTTCAGGCATATCCGCGCGAGCCAGTTTGGCGATGATCGCTGCGACGAATTTGAAAGAGGTTTTTGATGTTTACCGGAATTGTCACCGATATCGGCACAGTCGAATCCGTCTCTCCGCTCAAGGAAGGCATCAAGCTGCGTGTCGTCACCAATTACGACCCGGCGACGATCGACATGGGCGCCTCGATTTCCCATTCCGGCATTTGCCTGACGGTGACCGGTCTGCCGGAAGCGGGCAGCAACGGCCGCTGGTTCGAAGTGGAAGCCTGGGAGGAAGCCCTGCGGCTGACCACCATCGGCAAGTGGCAGGCCGGCAGCAACATCAATCTCGAGCGCTCGCTGAAG
Source organism: Rhizobium rhizogenes NBRC 13257 (assembly GCF_000696095.1). Taxonomy (GTDB): domain Bacteria; phylum Pseudomonadota; class Alphaproteobacteria; order Rhizobiales; family Rhizobiaceae; genus Rhizobium; species Rhizobium rhizogenes. The sequence continues at coordinate 336,106 of NZ_BAYX01000002.1, forward strand.
ATCGGCGATGAACTCGGCGGCCATATCGTTTCCGGCCATGTGGACGGCAAGGCCGAAATCCTGTCGGCGACGGAAGAGGGCGACGCCACCCGCTATCGCCTGCGCGCGCCGGAACATCTCGCGAAATTCGTCGCTCCCAAGGGCTCGATCGCCCTCGACGGCACATCGCTCACGGTCAACGCCGTCGACGGCACCGATTTCGACGTGCTGTTGATCCGCCATACGCTGGAGGTCACCACCTGGGGCGAGCGCAAGGCCGGCGATTTCGTCAATTTCGAAGTCGACACCATGGCCCGCTATGCCGCGCGGTTGGCGGAATTCCCGGTTGTCCGGGAAGGCTGAGCTTCGACCCTCTCAGGCGAGCGTCTTTTCCATGCGAAAGTTTGGAAGGGTCTGCCCGCGCTTTTCCACGGTTTGAGCGGCGAGGACAATAAACCCTTTTCGTTCGAAGAAGGGTCTGGCGGTGAGGCTGGCCTCGGTGAAAATTCGCCGGTGCCCCTGATGGCGGGCGGCGGCCTCCACTGTTTTTAAAAGCAGGCCGGCGACACCCTTGCCCTGATGGTCCGGGAGGACGAACATCATGTCCAGGCAGCCATCCGCCTTCAGATCGGAAAAACCAACGGGCTGCGCCTCGTAAATCGCCATCCAGGTCGGCCTGCCAGCGCGCCACTGCGCCCAGACCTCGGGATCATCGACCTTCGCCCAGGCATCGATCTGCGCGGGACCGTAATCCTTCGACGCAATCTCCCGAATTGCTCGCAGGAAAATGTCGATCGTGGCGCCGGCGTCGTCGGGGGCATATTCCCTAATGCCGATGTCATGCCGTGAACTCATGGGCATCGATCCCTTCGACGGTCGCGGCCGCTTTATTTCCATCGCTCGAGCATGACGTTCGTTCCACCCTTGTAAACGGTCTCGCCGATCCGGCGGAAACCGACCTTTTCGGCGACCCGCAGCGATGGTGTGTTTTCAGGGTCGATAATACAGGTCATCCGCCGATCCGCGAAGGTCCCGTCGGCCCATGCAATTGCCGCCCTGATGGCTTCCGTTGCGTAGCCTTTGCCTTGCAATGGCGGCGAGATCGCCCAGCCTGTCTCCAGGGTGCCCTCCGTCGTCGGATTCATGTCGCGATGGGAGTCCAGAAAGCCGGCCTCGCCGACAAAGCGGCCACTGCCGCGCTCCTCGATGGCGAAGAAACCGAAGCCCAGATGATGCCACATGCCGGTATAGCGCAGGAAACGCGCCCATGTCTGCTCGCGTGATGGCGGTTCACCACCGACGAAGCGCATCAGGTCGTTCTGTTTCCAGAAGTCGGCATAATTCTCAAACTCCTCCAGCCGGTGGGCGCGCAGGATCAGCCGTTCTGTCGTCAAGGTGGGGATGGTGGTCATGGCGGGGGCGATTTCCTTCCTTTCGGGCATTGCAGAATTCATGCTCATCTTGTCACGCTCCCGGTTCGCCATCCCAATAATCCAGGGGCCCACCGTCGCGGCCGATAAAACGGAACCGTGTCCCATCGGCCCGGTTGGTCTTTGCCAGGAATTTGCCGGAGTCGGGATATTCGACGATCTCCGTCTGCGCCTTGGTCGATATCCCAAGATAGATCAGCACGCCGGGACCGGTGTTGATAAGCTGGTGAGCTGTTTCATGGCCGCCGGCCGGAGCCCCCAGCACATCGCCTTTTGCAACGGCAAAGCGCTCGCTCCCGAAACGATATTCGCCTTCGCCGTCGATGATGACGAAAAGCTCTTCCTCGACATGATGATTGTGAAACGGACAGCCTGATTTGCCGGGCGGCACTTCGTTGTAGCTGATGCCAAGATCCTTGAGGCCGAGCAGCGCGCCGAAAGAGGCGTCGCTGCCGGCAAAAAAATCTCCCTGCTGCCAATGGTCGAGCTGAAGCTCGCCAATATTGACGGCGCGTCTGGTCTTCTTTGTCATGAGGCCCTCCCTTGCCGGTCGCGAATTATTATCGAAGCGAGTGCGGCGGCGGAAGATGCAATTTCCAGCAAGGCCCGATCTTCCTCAAATCCCGATCAGAATCGGGGCGGATAGCCGAAAAACACTTGCCAAGTGCGGCCCGCCGTGGTTTGACCCGCCGTTATCGGTGCTGCCCGCCCTCTCATTCCGCAGGTGACGTATGTCCAGCTCTACCAATGCCCACATCCTGATCGTGGAAGCCCGCTTCTACGACGATATGGCTGACGCCCTTCTCGATGGTGCCAAGACTGCGCTTGAAGAAGCCGGAGCGACCTATGACATCGTCACCGTGCCCGGCGCGCTGGAAATTCCGGCTGCCATCGCCATGGCGCTCGACGGCGCCGACAATGGTGGCACGGAATATCAGGGCTATGTCGCCCTCGGCATGGTCATTCGTGGCGAGACCTATCATTTCGATATAGTCGCCAATGAATCTTCTCGCGCGCTGATGGATCTCGCCGTCAGCGAATCCCTGGCGATCGGCAACGGTATCCTGACCGTCGAGAACGACGACCAGGCTTGGGCGCGGGCGCGCCGTTCGGACAAGGACAAGGGTGGCTTTGCCGCTCGTGCAGCGCTGACGATGATCGCGTTGAAACAAAAGTTGGGTGCATAAGTTCATGAGCAATCAGGATAACGAGCGACCGGCAAAGACCGCGAACCAGCGCGGGGCAGCCCGCCTTGCCGCCGTTCAGGCGCTCTATCAGATGGATATCGGCGGAACCGGCGTGCTGGAGGTGGTGGCCGAATATGAGGCGCACCGTCTCGGGCAGGAGCTGGATGGCGACACCTATCTGAAGGCCGACGCATCCTGGTTTCGCTCTATCGTTTCCGGCGTCGTGCGCGAGCAGACGCGTCTCGATCCGCTGATCGGTTCCGCGCTTCAGGACGATTGGGCGCTGTCGCGTCTCGACAGTACCGTACGCGCCATCCTGCGCGCCGGTACATTCGAGATTCTCGACCGCAAGGATGTCCCGGTCGCGGTTATCGTTACCGAGTATGTCGAGATCGCCCACGCCTTCTTCGATGATGATGAGCCTAAGCTCGTCAACGCCGTGCTCGATCGAATCGCCAAGCAAGTTCGCGGCGAAGCCAAGAAATAAGCAGCGATGTCGGCGCCGTTGATGGCGCCGTCTACTTTCGTTTGCTTCGTTCGCGCCTGATTTCAGCTACGAATGTTCTTTTGAACCGCCATCGGGTGATTTACCCGCGGGCGGTCTTGACGCGACGTTTTCCCAAACGCAATCTCCGCTATGCACATCTGTCGACCGCCTTGGAGGAGGGGGGTCACCGTTGTCGCAGGCGGCCGGAGGAGGAGTGACCCGCCGGCTTTTTTGGAGGGAAAAAGCGAAATGTCGATTCTTCTAGGTGTTATCGCGTGCGGATTGCTCTCGGTGGTTTATGCCATCTGGACAACCCGGTCGGTGCTTGCCGCCGACCAGGGAAATGCACGCATGCAGGAAATTGCGGGTTATATTCGAGAAGGTGCGCAAGCCTATCTAGCGCGCCAATATATGACTATCGCCGTTGTCGGCGTCATCGTTTTCATCGCGGCCTGGCTTTTGCTATCGGCCGAAGCCGCTTTTGGTTTTCTGATCGGTGCGGTCCTGTCGGGCGCTGCCGGTTTCATTGGTATGCATGTTTCCGTGCGGGCCAATGTTCGCACCGCGCAGGCCTCGTCGCATAGCCTGTCGGCCGGTCTTGATATCGCCTTCAAGTCGGGCGCCATCACCGGCATGCTGGTCGCTGGCCTCGCATTGCTCGGCGTTTCCATCTATTTCTACGTGCTGACCATCGTGCTTGGCCATGAGCCGGGCTCGCGCGATGTCATCGATGCGCTGGTGTCGCTCGGTTTCGGCGCATCGCTGATTTCGATCTTCGCCCGTCTCGGCGGCGGCATTTTCACCAAGGGTGCCGACGTCGGCGGCGACCTCGTCGGCAAGGTGGAAGCCGGCATTCCCGAAGACGATCCGCGCAATCCCGCGACCATTGCCGACAATGTCGGCGATAACGTCGGTGATTGCGCCGGCATGGCCGCCGACCTGTTCGAAACCTATGCGGTCTCCGTCGTCGCCACCATGGTTCTCGCCGCGATCTTCTTCGCCGGCACGCCGGTCCTCGCATCTGCCATGGTCTATCCCCTGGCGATCTGCGGCACCTGCATCATCACCTCGATCATCGGCACCTTCTTCGTCAAGCTCGGCACCAATGGTTCGATCATGGGGGCGCTCTACAAAGGGCTGATCGCCACCGGTCTGCTGTCGATCATCGGTCTCGGCGTGGCCACCTCGCTGACCATCGGCTGGGGTTCGATTGGCACTGTCGCAGGTTTCGATATCACCGGAAAGAACCTGTTCCTTTGCGGTATCGTCGGGCTGATCGTCACGGCGCTGATCGTCGTGATCACCGAATACTACACCGGCACCAACAAGCGGCCGGTCAATTCCATCGCCCAGGCGTCGGTCACCGGTCACGGCACCAACGTCATCCAGGGTCTGGCCGTCTCGCTCGAATCGACGGCGCTGCCGGCAATCGTCATCGTCGGCGGCATTCTCGCCACCTACCAGCTCGGCGGCCTGTTCGGCACCGGCATTGCGGTCACCGCCATGCTCGGCCTTGCCGGCATGATCGTGGCACTCGATGCCTTCGGCCCGGTCACCGACAATGCCGGCGGCATCGCTGAGATGTCGCATCTGCCGCCGGAAGTGCGCAAATCGACCGATGCGCTGGATGCTGTCGGCAACACCACCAAGGCGGTCACGAAAGGCTACGCCATCGGCTCGGCCGGTCTCGGCGCGCTGGTGCTGTTTGCCGCCTATTCGAACGACTTGAAGTATTTCGCAGCGCACGGCGATCAGTTCCCCTATTTTGCCGATGTGGGGCCGATCTCCTTCGATCTCTCCAACCCCTACGTCGTCGCCGGGCTGCTGTTCGGCGGCCTGATCCCCTATCTCTTCGGCGGCATCGCCATGACGGCCGTCGGCCGTGCGGCGGGCGCGATCGTCGAGGAGGTGCGCAGGCAGTTTCGCGAGAAGCCGGGCATCATGCTGGGCACGGAGCGTCCAGACTACGGCCGCGCCGTCGACCTTCTGACCAAGGCGGCCATCCGCGAGATGATCGTCCCGTCGCTGCTGCCGGTGCTGGCGCCGATCGTCGTCTATTTCGGCGTGCTTCTGATCTCCGGCTCCAAGGCTTCGGCCTTCGCGGCACTGGGAGCTTCATTGCTGGGGGTCATCATCAACGGCCTGTTCGTCGCCATTTCCATGACGTCGGGCGGCGGTGCCTGGGACAATGCTAAGAAGAGCTTCGAAGACGGCTTTGTCGACAAGGACGGCACGCGCCACATGAAGGGCTCAGAGGCGCACAAGGCGTCCGTGACCGGCGATACTGTCGGCGATCCCTACAAGGATACGGCTGGCCCGGCGGTCAATCCAGCGATCAAGATCACCAATATCGTCGCGCTGCTGCTGCTTGCCGTTCTTGCGGGATAAGGGCGAAGGCGCAACCAATGAAAAACCCGCGGGGCTCGCGCCTCGCGGGTTTTTTTATGCGGTCTATCCGGCTTATTGACCCGGATTGAGGTTGTTGAGGAAGTTCCTCGCGCCGTTGATACCGCTGCCGCCACCCTGCAGGATCTGTTGCAGGAAGGTGATGTCGCGGCCGCCGGTCGGCGTCGTACGGCTGATCATGTCGAAGACCCTGCCGTCCTTCAGCGTGTAGTTGGCTTCCTGCTTCACGATGCCATCCTTGTCGAAGTAGATCGCCAGAATGTTCTGGTCGACCAGCTTCGGCTTCATGAAGGCCGCGGCGCGGGTGCGCTTCTGGGATATGTAATAGAAGACTTCGCCGTCGAAGGTCGCTGTCGTCGATGGCGTACCGAGCGAAAGCAGCACTTGCTCGCGGCTCGAGCCGACGGGCACGAGATTGAGCGATTGCTGATCGAAGATGTAGCCGTTGTTCATGACCTCTGTGGTCTTGCAACTCGTAAGCCCCGCGGTCCCGATCACCAGGGCGATGGCGGCACTGCTGATGAAAGTTCTGTCAGACTTGAAATACCGTTTCTTCAACGACATCCCATCTCCCCTAATGAATCAAACCGATGGCCGGGTGGCCAATAAGATCTTGCTGTGCACATCATTGTGGCCTTTCCGCGATTGGGTAAGGCATTAGCGATGTTGTTCGGCACTCTTCATCACCAATCATGCACTGTGCGACGATGGGTCGGGGCGGGGCCTTGAAGCGGGCACAAACGGCATTGCAATTCGCGCCTGCTTCGGTAAACCAGCTTTCAAGTGGATGCAACAAGGCCAAGCGCGACACGGCGCTCTGAATGGCCAATTCCGGGAATTTTCATGATTTTTGGGCTGTTCCGCAAAAGAAATCACAATCAGATCATCGTCGTCAGACAATATGACGTTCTGACCGCAATGGCGCGCCAGCCGGTTTTCTATACCGACTATGACGTGCCGGATACGGTCATGGGGCGTTTTGAGCTGCTTTCGGCGGTGATGATCCTGTTTTTTCGCCGGACGCGTTCGTCCGCGACCAGCGGCCAGGAGCTTGCGCAGGAAATTATCGATGCCTTTTTCGAGGATATCGATTATTCCATCCGCGAACTTGGTATAGGTGACAACAGCGTGCCGAAGCGGATGAAGAAACTGGCGGGCATGTTCTACGGGCGGCTCGAAAGCTATGCGGCCGCCATGGACGGTAATGATCGCGATGCACTGGCCGCAGCGCTTCGGCGCAATATCTACCCCACGGCAGGCGAAGAGGCCCCCTCGATGCTTGGTCTGGCGGACTGGATGACGATGGCCGAAACGCATCTGGCAAGCGTGGCGGAAGCCGAGATTGCCACCGGTTCGGCAATCCTCCCGCAGCCTGGCGGGATCGACAAAGACGTAGCCTAGGAGACAAAAATGAAGAAACCGAACTCCGACGAAACGCCCTTTTCCTATCCGGTAAAAGTCGGCCATATCTCCGCCAATCCGGTGGAGGTTCGTCTCAAAGCCGACGACCGGGAGCTTGCCGGTCTCGCCAAGCTTTGGAATGTGCTCTCCGTGCCGACACTCGAGGCGGATCTGAAGATCGCCCGATGGAAGCGCGATGGGGTTCGCCTCAAGGGCAATGTGCGCGCAAAGATCGTTCAGGCCTGCGTTGTCACGCTCGAGCCGGTCGAATCGGATATCAATGAGGAATTCGAGCAGATCTTCGTCCCCGAGGGGTCGAAACTGGCGCGGATGCCGTCTGTGGATGCCGGAGAAATGGTGCTCGATCCGGATGGTGCGGACCTTCCGGAAACTTTCACCGGCGATACGATCGATGCCGGCGCCGCCGTCGCGGAATTCGCCGCGCTTGCCATCGATCCGTACCCGCGCAAGCCCGGTATCGCGTTTGAAGACCACATCGAAGATACAGGCGAAGATGACAAGAAACCCTCGCCATTCGCTGTCCTGAAAGACTGGAAAAAGGAATAGACACCCCTGGCAATTGAACACAATTCAGTTGTAACGCGGGGAGAAACCGGTATTTTGACGCCAATTCCGCCGGGCCCGGCGGACAAGAAGGACTAGGGACGCGTGATCAGAATTTCTCTTGACCTAATGGGTGGCGACTTCGGCCCTGAGGTTGTTATTCCTGGCGCGGCCAAGGCGCTGGAGAGGCATCCCGACATTACCTTCATCATGTACGGTATGAAGGATCGTTGCGAACCGATCCTCGGGAAATACGCGAAGCTTCGTGAAAAATCCGTCTTTCACGAATGCGATGTTTCTATCAGCATGGATGAGAAGCCGAGCCAGGCGCTGCGCCGTGGCCGCTATGTCTCCAGCATGTGGCGCTCGATCGAGGCGGTGAAGCTGGGCGAGGCCGATGTCGTCGTGTCCGCCGGTAATACCGGCGCGCTGATGGCGATGGCAAAGTTCTGCCTGCGCACCATGGCCAACATCGAACGTCCGGCGATCGCCGCGATCTGGCCGACGCTCAGGGGCGAAAGCATCGTGCTCGACGTCGGCGCGACGATCGGCGCCGATTCGCAGCAATTGCTCGATTTCGCATTGATGGGCGGGGCGATGGCCCGCGCCCTCTTCGAGATCGAACGTCCGACCATCGGCCTGCTGAATGTCGGCGTCGAGGAAATCAAGGGCCAGGAAGACGTCAAGGAAGCCGGCCGCCTGATCCGCGAAGCCAACCTTGAATCGCTCGAATATTCCGGGTTCGTCGAAGGCGACGATATCGGCAAGGGTACGGTCGATGTGGTGGTGACGGAAGGTTTTTCCGGCAATATCGCACTGAAGGCCGCCGAGGGCACGGCAAAGCAGATCGGCGCTTATCTGCGCTCGGCGATGACGCGCACGCTGCTTGCCCGTATCGGCTATCTCTTCGCCAAGGGCGCTTTCGACCTGCTGCGCGAGAAGCTCGACCCCAGCAAGGTCAATGGCGGCGTTTTCCTTGGCCTCAACGGCATCGTCATCAAGAGCCATGGTGGCGCCAGTGCCGAGGCCTTTGCGGCTGCCATCGATGTCGGCTACGACATGGCCAAGAACGGCCTGACACAAAAAATAGAAAATGATCTGAAAAGATATCATGCCAAGCGGCAGCCGCCGATTGGGCCTGAAGCGGCATGAGTGACGGGGTATAATAGGAATGATCCGTTCAGTTGTTCGCGGATTCGGGGCGGCGCTGCCTAAGCGTGTCATGACGAATCGCGATATGGAGCAAGTCGTAGACACCAGTGATGACTGGATCGTCCAACGCACCGGTATTCGTCAGCGCTACATCGCCGGCGAAGGTGAAACCACGGCCTCGCTCGGCGAGCAGGCGGCACGGGCAGCTCTTGCTAATGCCGGATTGACGGCTGACGATCTCGACATGATCATCGTCGCCACCTCGACGCCGGATAACACTTTTCCCGCCACCGCGGTGAATATCCAGAACCGGCTCGGCATGCATCATGGCTTCGCCTTCGATGTTCAGGCCGTCTGCTCAGGCTTCGTCTACGCCGTGACCACCGCCGACGCCTATATTCGCGGTGGCGTTGCCAAGCGCGTGCTCGTCATCGGCGCCGAGACATTCTCCCGTATCCTCGACTGGACCGATCGCACGACCTGCGTTCTCTTCGGCGACGGCGCTGGCGCGTTGATTCTCGAAGCAGGCGAGGGGACGGGCGCCAATACCGATCGCGGCGTGCTGACGGCAAGCCTGCGCTCCGATGGTGCACACAAGGACAAGCTTTATGTCGATGGCGGACCTTCCTCGACGGGAACGGTCGGCGTGCTGCATATGGCCGGCCGAGAAGTGTTCAAGCATGCCGTCGGCATGATTACCGATGTCATCGAAGCGACGTTCAAGGCAGCCGACGTCACGGCCGATGATCTCGACTGGCTGGTGCCGCACCAGGCCAATCGCCGTATCATCGACGGCTCGGCTAAGAAGCTCGGAATTGCTCCCGAAAAGGTTGTGGTGACGGTGGATCTTCACGGCAATACATCTGCCGCGTCGATCCCGTTGGCGCTCGCGGTTGCTGCCGGCGACGGCCGAATCAAGCGGGGCGATCTGGTGATGCTGGAAGCCATGGGCGGCGGTTTCACTTGGGGCGCGGTTCTGCTGCGCTGGTAGGCCAAGTCTCTAAAACCCGATTCCGAACAAGAGCTTGACCGTTTGGCGCAAGGGCAATACTCTTGCGACTTGGATAATAATACGCAGCAATTTGGGCGGGGAACCATGACGGGCAAGACAGTGACGCGCGCAGACTTGGCGGAGTCGGTATTCCGGAAAGTTGGCCTCTCCCGGACCGAATCTGCGGAACTCGTCGAGACGGTGATCGATGAGATTTGCAACGCCATCGTGCGTGGCGAAACTGTGAAACTCTCTTCCTTCGCGACATTTCAGGTGCGCGACAAGAATGAGCGTATCGGTCGAAATCCGAAGACCGGCGAAGAGGTACCGATCTCCCCGCGTCGCGTCATGACCTTCAAGGCGTCCAACGTCCTGAAGACACGTATCCTGAAGGCCCATGCCAGCCGCAAGGCGAAGGCGCGGCCGGCAAATCCTGCTTCCTGATCCATTGAAAACTGCTGTCGGCGTGACCTGGCACTCGTGCGGTCCCGCCGTTTTCCCGGCCTTTCTTGGTTGTTTTTCGGCTTGCTTGTGAAACAGCCGAAGAGATGACTTGAATTTCTCCCGGCAAACCGTTGAAATATGGTGAGTCGTATCGCGACGAGCCGCGGTGCGGATATCCGGTTTTGCATGGTCTGGCCCGCGTGGCGTCAGAAACATGCTGTGGGAGTATGACGATGGACAAGAGCCCGGATGCATTTCGCACGATCAGCGAAGTCGCGGAAGACCTTGATCTGCCGCAGCATGTCCTGCGTTTCTGGGAAACCCGTTTCCCGCAGATCAAGCCGATGAAGCGAGGCGGCGGCCGGCGCTATTACAGGCCCGAGGACGTCGATCTGCTGAACGGCATCCGCCATCTGCTCTATGATCACGGCTATACGATCAAGGGCGTCCAGAAACTCCTGAAAACCAACGGCAATAAATTCGTCATCGCCGTCGGCCATGGCGACCTCGCCAGTGTCGAGGCGCTTGCCGCCGCCGCGCAGGAACCGGCCCCGGCCGAGCCGCGTGTTGGATCCGGCCATCCCGACGAGGATCAGATCGTCGGACGCGCCAAGGCGCCGATCAGTCGCCGCTTCTTCAACTTCGTCAGCGGCGAAGACGACGTGCCGGATGTTTCCCTCGGCAAGTCGAGCGTCGGCAAGGAAGACAGGGCGCTGCTGCAGGAAACGCTCTACGACTTGCTGGAATGCAAGCGGTTGCTCGACCAGGTGCGGTAGGCGAGGCCTTCTGCTTCAAAACTACCTGGTCAATTGCACTTGCGCGGAACGATGGGATTAGCCTGGCTCGGCGCGACAATGGATTTGCCGTCGGCAGAGCGTGGCAGCGTCCAGCAGGCATTCGGATCTTTTTCGTCCCTACCGGCGGTGTCGCTTCTGTCGATGATGGTACTGCGATAGTTGTTGTTGTCTTCGGCACCAGGGCTATCTCCCCAGCCGCCTCGATCGCCGCCCCCGTGGTCACTGGACGCGGCCATTGCCGTCGTGCCCATGCCGACGGCGAGCAGGCATACGCTTAAGATTTTGAAAGCCATAATTTTTCCTCCGAATCATACCTCACTGGCATCGCGTTTGATGGCGACCGCCTCCTGAACCCGGCAGGCGATTGTATTTATTTATCGCCGCCCTTCAATACCGCTGGCCCAGCGTGAGCGCCGCCCTGCCGGATCAAGGGCGTGATATTTTTGTCACGAACGACGATCCATGCCAATATGACAATTAGCTTGCTATGTTTATTGGCTTGCAAGCTCTCTGCACCGGGTTCAATTTTGCTAACGAAGCGTTATTGCTTCGCCCCGTCATGGGGAGATGCCAAATCAGGCTATGGGGCGGTGTGAAGTTGTCTACCGCGGACTCCATCCCCTGATGGATATTCGAATGGAGACACCATGAACATCAAGAGCCTTCTTCTCGGCTCCGCTGCCGCGCTGGCAACGGTGAGCGGCGCCCATGCGGCCGATGCCATCGTTGCGGCCGAACCCGAGCCTCTGGAATATGTCCGCATCTGCGATGCCTACGGCACCGGCTATTTCTTCATTCCAGGCACCGAGACCTGCCTGAAGATCGGTGGCAAGGTTCGCACCGAGGGTGAGTGGTACGACGCCTACAATCCGACGAACAAGGTCGGTACGCTCTGGCATGAGCGCGTCGAGCTCAATGTCGATACGGCGACGGACACGGAATATGGTCCGCTGAAGACCAACATGATCCTGCGCTGGGAATGGAACGATGGGGGTGCCACAGCCGATAAGCTGCTGTTTGCCAATATCAGCCTTGCCGGCTTCACCGTCGGCAAGCTCGACTCGCAGTATAATCTCTATACGGGCTATGCTGGCGACGTCATCAACGATGATGCGATCTATGATGGCCCGTACGAACTCAACCAGTTGACCTACAAATATGATACCGGCTCCGGTTTCTCCGCCGTCATCTCGCTAGAAGACAGCAATTCGGGGTCTGACTCGGACAGCTACGGCGGCGCCTGGGTTACCTCAAAGGCCGATCAATATGCGCCCAACGTCGTTGCCGGTCTGGGGTATACGACCGACACGCTCGGCTTCAAGGTCGTCGGCGGGTATGACTCCATCGTCGAAGAAGGCGCCATCAAGGCTCGCGTCGACGCCAAGTTCGGCGGCGTGGAAGCTTTCCTGATGGGCGGCTGGAACACGGATGGCAAAAAGCTCAACCAGTATGCCGGCTCCTATCAGGATGAATCGGCCTGCACGACCTCCGATGGCGTCGTCCATGGGGCAAAGTGCGGCTGGGGAGATTGGGCCGTCTGGGGCGGCGTTGGCGTACCGGTCAACGACAAGCTGAAGTGGAACCTGCAGCTTGCCTATACCGACTCGAAGATCTTCGAAGCAACGACGAACCTGAAGTTCAACCCGGTCAAGGATCTGCTCATCGAGCCGGAACTGACCTACATGCATTATGATTTCATCAACGATGACACCGTTGCCGGCATTCTGCGTTTCGAGCGGAATTTCTGATCGGTTTCGGCTGATCATTCGAGAAATGACAGAGGGGGGTCGGCAGTCGTGCCGGACCCTTCATTTTGGCGCCGCCTTGACGGCATTCTTGAGCGAAAGAGTGCCCGTCGGCGCGGGAAAGTGGATCAAGTTCACGGTGCTTTCTTGTTAACTAATTGGTAATGTGAGGCTTGCGTCAAATTACCTTTGGCTGTATTTCCTTCTCCAGGGATAACACTTTAAATTGTTGGAGAGGTAATATGCGTATACGAGCTACCATGGCGCTCGGTCTTTTCGCCATATCGACTATTTTGACGAGCTGCCAGACGCCGGAGCAATCCGCCACCAGCGCTGAAATGACCTGCCAGTCTCAGGGCTTGCGTCCGGGCACGCAGCGCTACAGCCGCTGTGTCGGTGCCACCTATCAGGCCAATCGCTCGCAGGCGCAGCAAGCCGAAAATCAAGCTGCTGCGGGCATTGCCGCCGGCGTCATCGGCGGCGTCCTTGTCGGCGCTGCGGTCAGCGACAATCATCATCGCGGCTATTATGGCCGGCCCTATTACCGCCGCTGCTATCGTTGCTGGTAAGCCGGACACGACAGAATACAGAAACTCCGCCGGCGCAGCGTCGGCGGAGTTTCTGTTTGCAAACGTATTCTAGGGCCTATAGCGGCCGCGTCATCACTTGGCGGCTGACCAGCTTCAGGCTGTGATCCGGCTGGATGATGTAGGTCTCATAGACATCTTCACCCCATTGATTGGTGAAATGATGTGGCAGGCGCGTGCCCGGAGGCGATTGCGTCAGCTTCATCTCCGGCTGGCCGCGATAGGTAATGCTGCCGGGGATCGGCTGCAGGGATTGTTCGGTCGTTGTGCATGCGGCAAGCAGCGGCGCGCATAGCAGAAGGGCAATCAGCGGCTTCATCGCGTAACTTTCCAATTACTTCTTATTCAATGACAATCCGTCGGGAAGAAAGACGGAAAGGCATCTGTGAGTGTGGCTCGAACCCACTATATAGAGGTAATGTCGGAGTGGTCGGCGGCAAGGTTTTTCACGCAGATGTGCTTGGATCTACCGCTGTTGGACTTGAAGGGAGCTACACATGCGCGTGATCACCAGATCCATGGCTGTCGCCGGTCTCGGCCTATTGCTGGCCGCAAGCGCGGTCTTGCCCGCCAGCGCCATCACCATGCCCGCGCTTTCGGCGCCGGAGCAAGGGTCCGATATCATCCAGGTTCGCGGCCATGGGCACTGGCATAGCCACAACCATTGGCGCGGTGGCCACAAACGCCACGGCTCCGACAGCTATTACGACGACGACTCGGATAGCGGCGTGCTTTTCAAGTCATTCGTGACCGGCACGCTGTTCTACAGGCAGCACGCGGAACGCTACGACGGTCACGCACGAGCCTGCGCCAGCCGCTACCAATCCTACCGGGCGTCGGACAACACTTACCAGCCGAACCATGGGCCACGCCGACAATGCAGGTGAGTAAGAGAGCGAGGATTTTTCTCGCTCTGCACGCCATTTTTCTACCGAGCTGCGATTTTACCTCTTGCGCTGCCATGCCCGACAGACTAATGCAATCAGGCCTTTTTAGGCAGGTCGGGGCGTAGCGCAGCCCGGTAGCGCACTTGACTGGGGGTCAAGGGGTCGCAGGTTCAAATCCTGTCGCCCCGACCATTTATCTCCTTGAACTCCCAATCAAATTTTCACTGATTTAGCTGCACCAGGATGGCGTCTGTCCTGTCCAGCGGCGTGCGAGCCCTTCGGACACCAGCTGATCGCCGATGGAGCGGCCGGCGCGCATGGCGATGCGGAATTTGCCGCCATGTTGATCCTCGCCGCGGGCACTGCCGGAGAGTGCGAACGTGCCGTCGTTGAGAAGCGCCTGCAGGCGCAGCTTCGCGGCGGTGCCCTTTTGTTGTTCACCGGCGCAGTGGGAGGGGGCGATGTCAGGCACATCGATATCCGCCAGACGGATCCTGACCCCATTTTGCCAGAAGGTGCTGCCGTCGACGACACAGTTGGCGCCAGTCGCGCTGCCACATAGGCCGAATCGGCCGCCGTTTTCGTGGACAGGAGCGGTGGCCAGCACTGGAGCCGCGCGTTCCATTGGCAAGGATACGGGAATGGCGTTGGGCGGAACCGGCATTGTCGTGTCCGGGCGTTCCGGAACGACGACAGCCGTCCTGACCTTCGGTCTTACAGCCGGCGTCGGCGCGGCCTGTACTGCCTCTGTCACCTGCGATACATGCCGGGCGCCTGTGGCGCCGGCATTGGCCAGAAGTGTCGGCATTTCCCGGCGGTGCTCATAGGCGAAGATGCCGGCTACTGCGGCGAGGCCAACCACGCCCCATAGCCACATCGAATTGCCCGCTTTGGACTGTGGCTTTCGCCGCGTGCGTCGTTTCGCTTTTGCCATGGTGTCATCCCTCAATTGCGGGGGGATTATCGCCGTGATTTCTTACCGATCCGTTGGCTTTTCGTTTGTTGGTATCAGGCATTTGCAAATTACAATGCGCGGTCGTCAGGGGGTAATGCGATAAAACCTTCCTTGCCAAGCCCCCGGGCAGGGCGCATAGTTAGCGTGGATATGCCGGTTATAAAGCGGGCTCCGGCGAATGTATTAGCGTGCTTCCGCCCGACGGACGAGGCAGCGCAGATGTTGGAAACCTCAATCCATCCCCGGGATCTACCCCTGTTTTCGGACGATCTGGATCGTCTGGAGAAGGTGCTGGATATCGTCTGCAAGGATCGCGGCATCGATCATCGCGGCCCGGAAGCTGAGCGTCTCGGCGCGCTGATCATCCAACTTTATCGCCAGGGCGTGAAGGAAGACGCGAAGCTTGTCGCGCTTGCTCGAGCCTATCTCTGACATTTTCGTCATTTTAGCGATAACTATCTAATCGATTTAAGCGGATTTCACATAGCTGCAATGATGCATTGTGCCTATTCGAATCTCATTTGCCGCCCTATATTTGCTGCATCGCACAAATAGAGTCGCATTGCTCGATGCCGACCCCTTGGGGACGGAGTGCGGTCGCCGC
Source organism: Rhizobium rhizogenes NBRC 13257 (assembly GCF_000696095.1). Lineage (GTDB taxonomy): Bacteria > Pseudomonadota > Alphaproteobacteria > Rhizobiales > Rhizobiaceae > Rhizobium > Rhizobium rhizogenes. The sequence continues at coordinate 351,722 of NZ_BAYX01000002.1, forward strand.
CCGCCAAACAAGATCAACAACGGTGGGTGCGGATAATTTGAAAGGTCTAGGATGAATTTCAAGGTTCCGAGCCGGCTGCGCCGTTTGCTCGTCGATTCCGTCGAGTTGCCACAGCTCAAGTTCCCCGTAACGCGGCCGCGCTCGCAGCCGGCACGTCAGCGCGTATCCACGCAGCTCGTGCCGCAGAGCCTGACGGAGGTCCTGTGGTTCGGGCGCAATCCGGGTGACCTACGCATGCTCGAATATGTGCCGCCGGGCGTCGAGGGGCCGATGCCGCTTGTCGTCGTCCTGCATGGCTGTCAGCAGAATGCCGAGGATTTCGATCGTGCCAGCGGCTGGACAGCCTTGGCGCGCAAGCATGGCTTCGCTGTTCTTTATGCCGAGCAGAAGTCGTTCAACAATCCCAATCTCTGTTTCAACTGGTTCCGCCCGAGTTCGGTCACGCGCGATCGCGGCGAACTGGGTTCGATCCGCGAGATGATCGATTTCAGCCGCCGGCTGCACAAGATCGACGACAACAGGATTTTCGTCATGGGCCTTTCGGCCGGTGGCGCGATGGCGTCGGCGCTGCTTGCCACCTATCCGGACTTGTTTGCTGCCGGTGCCATCATCAGTGGCCTGCCTTTTGGTGCGGCACGCGATGCTATGTCGGCGCTGGATGTGATGAGAAGAGGCTCGGCGCGTCCGGCCGAAAAATGGGCCGAACTTGTCCGCGAAGTCTCGCCGGATGCCGTTCGGTTCCCGTCGGTCTCCATCTGGCATGGATCTGACGACGGCACCGTCTCATATGCCAATGCGGAGGCATCGGTGGCGCAGTGGCTGGCGGTGCATGAACGTCCGCAAACGAAAGGCCGGTTGCGCCTGTTCGAAGGCGGCGAGCGGCGCGAATGGCGAGGCGAGCACGGCGACGTGGTGGTGGAACTGGTAACACTCAATGATTTCGGCCACGGCCTGCCGGCTCGATCCATCGTCGCGGGCAAGGAGCCGGCTAATGATACCGAGCGCTTCATCCTGCCGGCCGCCATCTCGGCGCCGGAGCAGCTCGTTCAAAGCTGGAAGCTGGCGTAGCGCCTAGACGATCAAGCTAGATCAGTCTGCGCAAAATCGTCGCCTTTATATAGAAGGCCGCTTCCGCACGCTTTTGCGCAAGCATACGCGAAACAGTCACCAAAATTGAGATCGGCCGGATGGCCGATTGCTTTTCCGTACATCGCAGCTGCGTCCATCGCTCCGTTGCCAACGGTGTTCGTGATGGCAATTTCTGTTGCACCAATTTCAGCAATTAAGTCATCCACCAGCTTGCGAGACTCCTGCAAAATCATAGGGTCTGGTTTCGTACCCGGCCCGCTGCGCTTGTGAACGGCAGCCCGCGCAATGCCCAGCATCGCTTCGAAACGGACGAGCGGAGACACTGCACAGGCATTTTCGACATGCGCGAGCCTTTTAGCGAGCTCCTGCCAGCCGGGTTCCTGGTTGAGGATTGCGACAATGACCGATGCGTCTATGAACATCAGACGTCGTCCCACATTTCATCCGTAAATGCCTTGAAGTCGAAATCTGGATTGGGCAGGCTGAGTTTCGTAGCTTCCGCCTGAATCTTGGCAATACGATCGCGAAGCGGTACGGCGTCTCGCAGCCGATCGATTTCATGACGAAGCGCGGAACGTACCGCTTCAGTCTTGGTGCGAGCCTTGCTCAACGTCTGCAGTTCAACTGCGAGTGCGTCGATATCGTCGTCTCTTATATAGAGGGGCATCTGCATATCCCAGAATGAATATTCGAATATATTTTAACGAATATTCACTTGCGTGGCAATGTTCCGGATATCAATCGTCGTTGGTGGCATTCAGGTTTTCTGGCCGGGTGCCGCCATCCTCCGCCCAGTGCTTGAAGCGGATGCCGGCGCCGCCGTTTCCGTCGCTGCCATTGGCAAGGAACAGGACGCCATGAGCTTCGAGAACCGAGCGCACGGCGACAAGCGACTTGGCGTCCGCCGAACTGACATCCGTTTCCAGCGTTTTGATCGTTGCCAGGGGCAGCTTGCTTTCGGCCGCAAGCGCCTCCGATGTGAGGCCGAGCATGGCGCGTGCGCCGCGGAGTTGCGCTGATGTGATCATGATTGAAATTTAGCGCAAAACCTCGAAAATCGGAACTGATTTCGAATGGAATTCACCTTCAAACTGAAATGGGATGGCGATTTTCGAGCATCCTTCAGGAGGCGCTGCGCAACATGATTCTTTCCGGTCTCCTCAGCGGCGCAGGAGCGCGGTAGCCGAGCAGTTCGAAATAGATTTCCTCCGTCGCGTCGGCCATGCCGGCGAGCGTATAGCCATCCTTGCGCTGGCGGGCCTCGGCGGTGAAGTTCCGCAGCAATTTCGGGTCGGCAAAACGCCGCATCGTCATCGCCAGTTCTGAAGGGTCGTCGCTATTGGCAATGATATAGCCGTTACGGCCGGGCTCAATCACCGTGCGCGCTCCGCCGACATCGCTCAAAAGCAACGGCTTGCCGCCGGCTGCGGCCTCCAGCATGACATAGGACATGGCCTCGTAGCGGCTGGGCATGACGACGACGTCGAAGGCGTCGATGGCGGCAGCGCCGGGGATCGCATCGTCAAGATGGGCGCGGTCCTCAAGGCCGGCGGCCTTGATCATGTCCTTGACCGTGTCGGCCAGTTCGCCGACCCCGATCATCAGCAGATGCGCCCGAGGCAATTCCTTAGCGATACGGGCAAAAGCCTGAATAAGCCGTTCCGGTGCCTTCTGCCGCGTCAGTCGACCGACGAAACCGAAGAGCAGGGCGTCCTGCGGTATGCCGTAGCGTACGCGGATGGCGGCGCGTTGCCCTGATGGCGGCGCACTGACGCCATTGACGACGATGCGCAGGCGGGCCTCCGGAATACCCAGCGACCGCGCGTGATCATATTCATCGCGGGACACGCAGATCAGGCGGTCGGACAGCCGGCTGCCGAGCAGACGCTCGATGCCGCCATAGATCGTCCGGCCTTTGGAGTCGAGTGTCGGGTCCATAGTCCGAAAGGCGTGCGGTGTGTAGATGACCGGGACATGCGGCCCCGGCAGTCGCAACCGTGTCAGCGCGCCCGCCTTGGAGCTGTGGCCATGGATCAGGTGGAATGGCCCATACCGCGCAGCGATCCGGCGAATGTTCCACCACGCGGTGAGATCCCACGGCCCCGGCGCGCGCCGCATGGCGAGCGGAATGACGCTGTCGAGGCCCATGCCCTCCAGTTCGGCGACGAAGGCGGCTTCGGCACGCAGCGGCGAATAGACCGCCGTCACCGAATGGCCCCGGTGCTGCATGGCGCGGCAGAGATCGAGGAAATGGCGGCCGGAGCCGCCGCCGCTCGGTTCGAGGACTTGCAGCAACGACAGGCGTTTGACGGCGACATTGATGTTCACGGCGCCGCTTCCCTTCGGGTCAAGCCACGCTGATGATGTTGCTCCAGCGCCCCGCAGCCCCAGACGATACCGATCAGCATGTAGAGATGGCGCCAATGGTCGGTATCGATGACGTTGCCGATACCCACATGGCCGAGAATGACGATCCAGGCGATCATCACGTAAGGCTGCCAGGGCCGCTCCTTCAAAAGGTTGCGGAAGCCGATATAGATGGTCCAGCAGATCATGCTGACCCAGCAGAAGAAGCCGAGCCAGCCATAGGTGGTCAGCGTCTTCAGCCAGATATTGTGCTCGTCCTCGCGAAAGAGGGTGGAGAACACCAGCGGCCCGATACCGAGCGGCCTTTCCATCGACATCATGAAGCCGAGGCGATGCCGCTCGAAGCGGCCGAGATGTCCGCCGTCATAATCCTGCACGAGCTGCGTGCGCGTCGAGAACAGGTCGCTGACCTGATGGAATTGCAGTGCGACAATCAGCACGACGACCATGAGAACAATTGCCGTCAGCGACATCACGAGGATGCGCAACCGAAAGGCGTTGCTGCGATGCTTCAGCAACATGCAGAAGATCAGCATTACCGAGGCAAAGGCGAACAGCGCCCAGGCGGCACGCGAGAAGGAGAGAAAGATGCCGAAGGCCAGGACGATCAGGCATAGCGCCTTGATCGGCGCCTTCTTGAGATCGCCGATCAATATGCCATGCATGAGAAAGATGGTCGGTGTCACCAGATAGGGACCGAAGACGTTCGGATCCTGAAATGCGCCCATGGCGCGGTCGTAGCGCGTGAAAATCCCGAAGCCGGGGACAGCGTGGAAATAGCCGAGTATGCCAAGGCTCGCCGTGATCAGCGCGGCAACGACCCAGGTGTTGAAGATCAACTTCAGCCGTTTTTCGCTGTCCTCGATGATCGCGGCGTAGAAGACGGCGCTCAGCGCCAGGAAGGTGGAGACGGCGATATAGACCGGACCGTCGAGATGGTCGCTGGCGCCGAGATCGCGCATCTGCGTCAGCGACAGCATGCCGCCGACATTGAAGGCCAGGAAGAGAGCCAGCAGCGGCGCGGTGCTGCGCGAGATCTTCAGCCCGAGGATGAACCAGGTGCCGATGAGAAAGGCGAGCCACAGCTCATAGGGCGCGGGCTCGGCGATGACGAAACCCGACAGGAACACCCCGAAGGCGACGCAGGCCGTGCCGATCAGCCGAAGCGTGGCAAGCTGCGGCCGGTCGACGCGCGGGAAGGGGAGATCGATCGCGGTCAATAGGCGTTTTCCGTGTTCAGAAGACGGAAGGGCGTCAGGAACAGGATCTTCAGATCGAAGAACAGCGACCAGTTCTCGATGTAATAGAGGTCATAGGCCGTGCGGAACTTGATCTTGTCGTCGCTGTCGATCTCGCCGCGCCAGCCGTTGATCTGCGCCCAGCCGGTGACGCCGGGCTTGACGCGATGGCGGGCGAAATAACCCTCGACCACATCGGCATAGGTGCGGTTATGGCTCGCCGCCAGCACGGCATGCGGACGCGGGCCGACGAGCGACAGGTTGCCGAGCAGCACATTGAAGAGCTGCGGCAGCTCATCGACCGAGGTCTTGCGGATGAAGCGGCCGACCGGCGTGACGCGGGGGTCGTTCTTGGTGACGGCGTTGCGGGCCGTCGGGTCGCTCATATGCGTGTACATCGAGCGGAACTTGAGGACCTTGATGATCTCGTTGTTGAAGCCGTGACGCTTCTGCATGAAGAAGACCGGCCCCTTCGAGGTCGTCTTCACCGCGATCGCTGCGGCAAGCATGACCGGCCAGAGCAGGGACAGCGCGAGCAGGCTGAAGAAGACATCGAAGATGCGCTTGGCGACGCCATCCCAATCGCGGATCGGCTTGTTGAAGATGTCGAGCATCGGCACCGCGCCGACATGCGAATAGGCGCGCGGGCGGAAGCGCAGCTTGTTGGCATGCGCCGCCAGGCGGATATCGGCGGGCAGCACCCAGAGCATCTTCAGGAGCTGCAGAATACGGTCTTCGGCGCTCATCGGCAGCGCGATGATCAGCATGTCGACCCGGGTCAGCCGGGCAAATTCGACCAGCTCGGGGACAGTGCCGAGTTTCGGATAGCCGGCCACCATCACCGGCGACCGCTTCTCGCCACGATCGTCGAAGATGCCGCAGATGCGGATATCGTTATCGGGTTGATGCTCGAGCGCGCGGATCAGTTCCTTGGCCGGCTCGCCGCCGCCGACGATGACGGCGCGCCGCTCCATGATGCCGTTGCGAGCCCAGTGGCGGATGCCATAGGCGAACATCAGGCGCGCGCCGACAAGGAAAATCGCGCCGGCGACAAACCAGGTGGTGAGAAGGCGGACAGAATAGACGCCATCGACATGGAACGGCACGAGGGCAATGGCGACCACCGCGAACGCCGCCACCCATGGCAGCAGGATGCGCTGCAGGAAGCGGTGCGGCAGGCGTAGCATCGGGATTTGATAGGCGTCAGCCACCTGCAGAAAGATGATGGTGAGCGTGCTGAGCGAGATCGTTACCGTTGTCTTCGCCAGAAAGGAATGATCGCCCGGTGCTGTCAGGAAGAAGAGAACCGCAAGTCCGACGACGAGCAGCCACAGGAATTCGAAGAGCCGATACTGGCCGATGATGATCGCCGGTGTCTGGTTGCCTTCGCGAAATTGCTCGGCGATCTGGCGGGCATAGGCATTGATGTCGCCGGACAGATTCTCGCCGCCCTTTTCCTCGGCGCTGCGGGCGCGGATTTCCGAAACCTGCTTGCGAATATGGTCCAAGTCAAATTGCTTGGACTTCTCGATGGGGTTCATGGCAGTTCATCCGATCGTTACCGGATATCGCCTAGCAGGTATGAGCTAAGAAACGCTTACAACACTCGCTTGTATTCTAACGTTCGGCGCCTGGCTCAAGTATATTGTAATATAGGTTGACAGTATCCCTTGCCATGATCGAGGCTGAAAACGCCGAGCGGATTGTGCCGATATCGGGCATGATGCGGCGAGCCCAGTCCGGTTCGGTGATGGCCTCGGCCATCACGCGCGAAAGATCGTCTGTATCGTCGGGAACCACGAGCGCCGCGCTATCCTCACCAAGTGCTTCGGGAATACCGCCGACGCGCGAGGCGATCACGGTTTTCTCCGCCGCAAGCGCCTCCAGCACGATATAGGGCATGGCTTCGGCGCGCGAGGGGACGACGACGGCCTGCGACAGGGCAAAGGCGTCCTGCACGCGCATGGCAGGCAACAGGCCGATGCGCTGGCCGAGACCGCGCTCGATCATCATCGTCCGGTATTTGTCCCTGTCCGGCCCGTCACCGATCATCAGCGCGGAGAGGGGGCGTCCGATCCGCCGTTCGGTCTTGGCGAAGGCCTCCACAAACAGATCGGGACCTTTGAGGTCCCGCAGCATGCCGATATAGACGAAATGGACCGCGTCCGATCGCGTGGGGACGGTCCTGAAGTCACTATCGCTGATGCCGTTATAAATCAGGGCGGTGCGCGTCCGCGGCTTGCCGATCTTGTGCTCGTAACTTCGGCGTTCGAAATCGCAGATGAAGATCAGCCCGTCGGTCAGGAATTCCAGCAGCCGCTCCAGGCTATGGACCAGAATGCCCTGCGGCGAGGTGCGCGAGAAATGCAGGCTGCCGCCATGCGCTGTGTAGACGCGGGCTACGCGATACTTCTTCACCCGCAAGACTGAGCCGATGATGCGTGCAAGCAGGCCGCCCTTGGCGCCATGCCCATGCAGCACATCCGGCCGCAAACTTTTGATTGTCTTATAGCTTTTCCAGAGCGTCGTAATATCCGACAGGCTGATGTGACGCCGGATCGGTAGGCGCGTCACGCCAAGCGCAAGAAAGGGCTGGACATCGTCGAACAACCGGTCCTCATGCGCCCCGCCGGTCAGGCTGTCGCAGAGAATGCCGACTTGATGTCCCGCCTTGCTCTGTTCCTCCGCCAGATCGCGGATATGGCGGAAGACCCCGCCGACCGGTGACCTGAAGCAATGGAGGATGCGGAGCGGTTTTGTCATGATCGTGAACGGTCAGAACAGCCGTTCGCGGACATAGATCGTATCGCCCGCCAGCACCGGATCCGAGATGCCGACCCGACCTGTCATGACATGACCGTTGATCTTGCGGGTCACGTCGGCATTGGCCTGGTTGGCGCGACTGCTGAAGCCGCCGGCAACCGCGATGGCGTTCTGGATCGTCATGCCTGGGACGTAGGAATACTGGCCGGGCTGGCCGACTTCGCCCATGATGTAGACCGAGCGGTAGCGGTCGATGTCGATGGTGACATCGGGGTCGCGGATGTAGCCCTGGCGAAGTTTCTGGGCGATCTGGCCGGAAAGCTGCTGCAGCGTGCGGCCGCGGGCAGGGACCTGGCCGATCAGCGGGAAGGAGATGTAGCCGGCCTGGTCGACCGTATAGGTGTTGGTCAGGCCTTCCTGATCGAAGACGGTCACGCGCAGGCGATCGCCGCTATCCAGCATATAGGGCTGGATCGTCGCTTCACTGAAGGCTTTCGGCGCAGGCTGATAGGTGTTGCAGCCGCTGAGCGCGGCGCTCACGGCTGCCATGCCGAGTGCCAGGACAATCTTTGGCTTTGCGAAGGACATTTCGCGCTCACGGACGAGGAAAATCACTGTCGTCGTTATCGATCCGTTAGGGTTAACGGTCGGTAAAGAGCGAAGAAAAATTCATGTCATTCATTAGAGGTGTCGAAAATAATACTCGAAAATACTATTAACGCTTGGGTTACTATAGTCGTTTACATTTAATCTTGGCTTTATATTATGGAGTTCTTGTATATGCCCGGCATCAACAGCAGCCAGCAGGATGTTGATATTGATCTGGCGCTGCTCTTTCGCGCTGTATGGCAGCGACGGCTGCGGGTCATCGCCATCACGCTCGCCGGCGCTTGCCTGGCGTTTGCCGTCGCCAAGGTCGTTTCCCCGGAATATCGCAGCGAAACCCGCATTCTGATCGAGCAGCGCGCGCCGGCATTCGCGACGACGACTCAGAACAATGACGCCGGCTCGGCTCCCTTGCTGGACGAGCTCAATATCGCCAGCCAGGTGCAGATCCTGCAGTCGGCCGATCTCGTCAAGCAGGTGATCACCAAACTGAAGCTCTATGAGCACCCGGAATTCGATGCGGCGACAAGAAGCTCCGCCTTCTCCGACATTCTGGTCATGCTGCACCTCAAGAAGAGCTCGCTCGACAAGGCGCCGGAAGAGCGGATGCTCGATGCTTTTACCAACCGGTTGCAGGTCTATCAGATCAACAGTTCCCGCGTCATCGGTGTCAGCTTCACCTCCCGCGATCCGGATCTGGCGGCCAGCGTTCCCAACGCCATGGCGCAGATCTATTTGTCGATGCAGAGCGGCGCCAAGCTCGATTCCAACAGCGAGGCGACGCGCTGGCTGGAGCCGGAGATCACCAATCTGCGCGAGAAGGTCAGCGAGGCCGAAAAGAAGGTCGCTGATTACCGCTCCGCCAACGGCCTCCTGCAGACCAGCGACACCAATACGTTCGCGACGCAGCAGCTTGCCGATATTTCCGGTCAATTGGCGCAGGTGCGCGGCGAAAGGGCCAATGCCGAGGCACGCGCCCAGGCCGTGCGCGGCGCGCTCGCCTCCGGCCGTTCCATCGATACGCTGACCGATGTCTCGGGCTCGCTGACTATCCAGCGGCTGAAGGCAACGGAGTCCGGCCTGGAATCGCAGATCTCGGATCTGTCCACCAGCTTGATGGAAGGGCACCCCCGGTTGAAGAGCCTGCGTGCCCAGCTGACCGATATCCGTCAGCAGATCGACCGCGAGACCCAGAAGATCCTTGCCAGCATCGAGAACGAAGCCAAGGTCGCGCAGCTGCGCGAACAGCAGCTCGTGGCGCAGTCGAACACATTGAAGGCCGATAGCGCCCGGGCAGGGCAGGATGAAGTCGGCCTCAACGCGCTGGTACGTGAAGCGACCGCGCAACGGCAATTGCTGGAAACCTATCTTGCCCGCTATCGGGAGGCCGCCTCCCGCGTCAACAAGAATTCAAGTCCGGCGGATGCCCGCGTTGTCTCCCAGGCCGTCGAGCCGGTCGATCCTTATTTTCCGAAGGTTGGGCCAATCGTCGTCGTCGCCGCACTCGCCTCCTTTCTCCTGACCTGCATCGTCATCATGCTGATGGAGCTCTTCAGTGGCCGCGCCCTGCGTCCGGTCGGCCCGGCTGAGCGCGAGACCGCTGCTCGTCCGCTAACCGCGGCCAACGTGCATCAGGGGCCTGTGCCTGCAAGCATGCTTTCCGTCGCCGTCGATCCGGTATTGGCGCGCGAGATGGAAGAGGCGGTCGATCTTGGACATATGCCGCAAGAGGCAGCGGAAGACGAGGAGGATTTCTCCATCCAGTCGGTCGCCGATTATCTGATCGGACGCGACTCTCGCCTTGCTATCTCCATATCTCCGACCGGCGACAATGGTTCCACGGCAACCGTGATGCTGGCCCGCACCATTGCCGATGCCGGATGCCGCATCGTGCTGGTCGATATGACGGGAACCGGCTGCCCGTCGCGGCTGATGGCCGAATCCGACGATCTTTCAGGGGTGACGGATCTACTCTGCGGAGAGGCCGCTTTTGCCGACACCATTCACCCGGATCGCCTGTCCGACGCGCATCTTGTGCCGCAGGGCACCAGTGACGTCGGTCGCGCGATGCGCGGCGCCGACCGTCTGTCGCTCATCCTCGATGCGCTCGGTTCGGCCTATGATATTGTTCTGGTCGAATGCGGTGCCGCCGACGTCTCCGGCGTCGCGCGTCTGACACGCAGCAAGGATACGGAAATCCTGCTCTCCATGCCGGAGCCCGACGAAGACCAGTTCATGGCGGCGATGACGGAGTTCCAGAAGGCTGGCTATGAGCACATCATCCTGATGTCCGGCTGGCGTGCCGAGCGTGGCGCCGACGCTCGTCAGTATGCGGCCTAATCAATCCTTGTCGGTTTCTTCCGTCGAAGGGGTGTTGACGCGTTGCCGCGCGCGCCGTCGCTGGATCAGGCCATAGAGTTGCGGACTGGCCTTGATGGCTGCTTTGGCGCGGGTCATGCCTCTTTGTGCGAAAGCAGCGACATGGCCGACCGCGGAGATCGGCAGGATCAGGTCGTGCTGCACGGTCTCCATGGGACACCACGAGCGCTTGTAGCCCTGGTCGCCGATGCCGAAGTCGAAGAGGGCAACATCCTCGCGATGCAACCGCTCGATCATCAGCCAGAACAGCAGTTCGCCGGGGCTCGCCTCCGGAACCAGCGTCTCATCGATCGAGGCGAACTGGCAGATGACGTGATCGCCCTTCCGCGATAGTGCGGCGATCGCCGGGATATGCCCCTCATGCTCGCCCTTAAGCCGTAGCGCGTGCATCTCCAGCGTGGAATGGGATTCTTCGCCGTCCCGATGCAACAGCAGCCGGTGCAGGGCGGTTCGGGTCGGCGCATCCTGGAATACATCCGGCAGGCCCGCAGTCTTGAAGCGGACCGCTTTCTGCCGGAAGAACAGATCGAGCAGCGCGTCTTGCTGATCAGGCCCCGCGATCACATGCTCATAGCCACCCTTGTCATCGAGGATGCGGCTCTGGTGCTTGAATTTCTTGCGCCGCCGCTTTGCATTCACCTGCCTCAGGGTCGCTTCGAAGGAGCCGAGGAAAGGCAGTTGAAAGGCGTGGTTCTGGTTCTCGACGGCCGGCAGCGAGGCGAGGGGACTTGTGCGACCGCGCCAGGCGAGCGGCACATTGCGCAGCAGCATCAGATCGGCCTTGCCTCGCAACGCCCGCGCGATCTCAGCCCGCTGCAACGCTGTCAGGCCATTGCCGGCGGTTTCCAGAAACTCTGCGGAAAACAGGCCGGTATTGATATTGCTGTGGCGCGCGCCGATGAATTCGGCGCGGCGCACGCCCTTGGAACGAATGATCTCCAGCGGCAGGATAAAGGCGGTGCGCCCATTGACGGAGCCGTGGACGATTGCCAGCGGATGCCCTGAGGTTTCGGCCCAGGCGATGCACCAGTCATAGCTCTGGTGAAGCGATGCGAGATCGTCTCGCCCCAGCGTGCGCCATTCTGTCTCCAGCGGCGCCATGCTGTCGAAAATCTCGATGTCGATGCTGCGACCAGCTGTCGATAGCACGGCAGCGGACACAATATCCCTGTGCGCCGCATTCGTAGCGGGCATGTCAGCGATATCGAGCTTCTGTCTCTGCACCTGATGTCTCCGATCGGACGGCATTCCGGTGCAGTCTTCGCTCAGGCGGCTTATTTTTGATTTAAGGTAGGGTCATGCGAAAGACTTCCCGCTCATCACGGTTATCCCCACGTTAATCCGCGAGCGTTTGGGTGCGCCTCTATCGGGCGCGAGGCCCCGCCATCCACTTGATGATCCCCATCGCCGGCAGTACCCAGATGATGCCGCTCACGAAGAAATAGAGGAAATGGACCCAGCCGGGTTGATCGGCCAGCGTGCGTACCGCCACGATCATCGCCACGATCGCATAGATCACCACCAGCAGGACGAGCAAAATCATCCCTACAAATTTGCGCAGGCGAAGGGGCACGGGTTGGTCTCTCCTCTTACGACGGCATACCGCGACGGCATGCCGCAAACTCCCGGGACTTGTTTTGCACGCCCCCATCAGGCAAATCAACAGGCGCATGAAGGGAGATACTATGGCTGTCGCAAATTTGACGTCGGAACAGGCTGTTTTGAACGAAGTGGCCCGCCAGGACCGCAATCGCCGCGCTATCCGCATCTGGCTCGGTTGCGTGCTTCTGGCGCTTTTTGCCCTCGTGCTGGTTGGCGGCGCGACGCGCCTCACCGAATCCGGCCTGTCGATTACGCAGTGGCAGCCGATCCATGGTGTCATCCCGCCGCTCAATGCACAGGAATGGCAGGAGGAGTTCGACCTTTACAAGCGCATTCCGCAGTTCCAGCTGTTGAACAAGGATATGACGGTCGACGAATTCAAGGGCATCTTCTGGTGGGAGTGGGCACATCGCTTCCTTGCCCGCGCCATGGGCGTCATCTTCGGCGTGCCGCTGCTGTTCTTCGTGCTCACCGGCCGCGTCGAGCGCAAGCTATGGCTGCCGCTTGGCGGTATTTTCCTGCTTGGCGGGCTGCAGGGCGCGATCGGCTGGTGGATGGTCTCGTCCGGCCTGCAAGCGCGGACCGACGTCAGCCAGTATCGCCTCGCCACCCATCTCGTCACCGCCTGTCTGATCTTTGCCTCCTGCATGTGGTTCATGCGCGCGCTGTCGCCGCATTCGAACGAGCCGGCCCCGACGCGTTACTCGGCGAAACTCGCCGGCCTTATTGCCTTCATGTCGCTGTTCCAGATCTATCTCGGCGCGCTGGTTGCCGGCCTCGATGCGGGCATGTCCTACAATACCTGGCCGTTGATGGACGGTGCGGTGGTGCCGGGCGGATTGTTCGTGCAGTCGCCGGGCTGGATCAATTTCTTCGAGAACCCGAAGATGGTGCAATATGTCCATCGACTCGGCGCTTATGCGCTCTTCGCCGTCGTCGCGGTCAATATGATCATCTCGCTGCGCGCGGCGGCGGAGACGACCCATGCCCGCCGCTCGGTCGTGCTGTTCGTGCTGGTGCTGATCCAGGCGATCCTGGGCATTACGACGCTGCTCCTGCAGGTGCCGCTGCATCTGGCACTGACCCACCAGGCCGGCGCGCTGATCGTCTTCGGCTTTGCCATCGCCAACTGGCGCGGTTTTTACGGAGAATATCCGCGCCAGACGGTCATTGCCGTGAGGGACTGAGGCGGATGATCGCCTCGCCCTCCTGTTCGCAAAGCTTCAGCGTGACGCAATATTGCTGGGCGCCGACGACAGACGCGCCACCACCTGTATACGTTTGAATTCGCCGCGCTTGAACGCAGCCAGGAAGCGGGCGTAATCCTTAAAGACCACGCAACCGTTCGATTCGCCGCGGCCTCCTCTGAGCATGTATGAGTGAGTGAGCAAGCCGTCGCGGCCATAGACGCGGGCACCGTTCGCGGGTGTCAGGCGCAGCGCCTGCACGCCATGGAACAGACTTTCCCTATATGTCAGGTTATAAGTTTCAGGCGGCGTCGGGCCGGTGTTTTTGCGGTCGACATAGCGGGGATTGTCACGCATGTGGCCGAGGCCCGAATGCGCCTCTAGGCGTTCGCCGCTCGGCAGATAGACGGTTCCGGCCGAGATATCGTAGATGGCGGTGCCGTTGCCGCCGCGCGGGCTGATCGCGGCAAAGGGATTGAGGAACCGCTTCGGCCGGGTCTCATCGTCGTCCGTCCTGGCGTAAGCCGTCAGATGCGCGGGCGGCGCCACGGGAACGGTGTCGTCGCTGCGGGACCTGGCGGGCGCAGCTGAGGCGACAACGGGCGCCGTTTCCACCACATGCTCCGGGCGGGCAAGCGGTATCACGCTCGGCAGGTTCGCGGCGACCGGCAAGGTCTCCGCGGCAGGCAGGTCGGTGTCCTTTGCAGGCAGCGGCACGGCATCAACCACGGCCGGCGCGCCGGCAAGGGGAGCGGCGGAGGCGATTTCAACCGGCTGCGGAGCGGCGTTTGCCGGAGCAACCGTCGGCAAGGATGCGGCGGCATATCTGACCTGCATCAGCGATTGCATGGTGTTGGCGAAGTTGAGGGCGATCACCTTGCGCAGATGGTCAATCGCGGCGGGTGAGGCGTGCATGACCGGACGGTTGCCCTTGATGATCGAGGCCGAAGCTTGCGCCAGTCGAAACTCGGAGGCCTGTTGCGCAAGGGCGCTTGCAAGCTGCGCCCGCATCGCATCGGCGGCGGTTGCCTTGGGCTGAACGACGACGTCTCTTGTCGCCGTGTATCCGGCCCCGCCGATCGGCGCGTCGGCCGGCACGCTGCTTGTGCGGCTTTGCTGGTTCACGGGCAAGGTCTGGCTCGCCAGCCGGGTCGGGCGCGTCAGATGGCTCTGCGGCACGATGAAGGCGGACGCCCTCGGCGTGAACGAATCTATCGCCGACATACCCGCGCCGGGCAGGGACAGGACCATCGATTGCGTGGTGATCAGGGTTGCGGCCACCCAGGCGAAAGCCACGACCGAAACGCCGGTGATAACTGTGCCGGGACTGATCCCGGAGGATTTTTTCCGGCGCAAAGCGGACCCGGAACGGGGATTGATGTTACCGAACGTCTCGGTCGCAAACGCCATGATACTCTTGATCCAAACTAAATACGCACCACACCGGCTCACAAAAGGGCCTATGCCGCGACGCGAAATCTGCGTCCGGACGTCACTTTGCCGGTTATCGGAAAGCATGCCGAATTATGGTAACCAATTCCTTTACGCTGGCGCGATCTTGAAAATTGCCTGACGAGCAGTGCCCATACCGCTGCGTCCCCGGAGCGGCTGATGCAGGCCGTAGGGAATGAATGTGGCGCAATTATCACAGGCAACACATTTTTTGCTTTGGTGGTGAATTTGCATGTGACAGGACAGCGCACTTGTCCACAAGGCAATCGTCAAATGCATTCGGCGGCCGGAATGAAATCCCGACCGCCGAAGATTGGAAGTGCCGCTGAGAGTCTTAGGCGCTTAGCATCAGGTCCATATTCTGGACAGCAGCGCCGGAAGCGCCCTTGCCGAGATTGTCGAGCAGGGCGACGAGATTGACCTGGGAGGTGCCGGGCGTGCCGAACACGAACAGCTTCATCGTGTCCTTACCAGCCAGCTCGACCGCATTGATGCGCGGCAGGGCGCGGCTCTCGGCAAGCGAGACGACCTGTACGACGTCCTGGCCGGCAAAGTGGCCAACAAGAGCGGCATGGATGCTTTCCATCGTCGCGCCTTCTGCAAGGTTATCGAGATGTAACGGCACCTGCACGATCATGCCCTGCGCGAACTTGCCGACCGAGGGGGAGAAGATCGGCGCGCGGTCGAGCAGCCCATGCGTGGTCATTTCCGGCACATGCTTGTGGGTCAGCGGCAGGCCATAGAGGAAATGCGGCGCGGTGATTGCGTCGGGATGATCGGCATTTTCCATCTGCGCGATCATCTGCTTGCCGCCGCCGGTGTAGCCGGAAACGGCATTGACGGTCACCGGATAGCCGTCCGGCAGGATGCCGGCGGCCCGCAGCGGCCGAATGAGGGCGACGGCGCCGGTTGGATAGCAGCCGGGATTGGCGACGAAACGCGCGCTCGTGATCTTGCCGCCCTGATCCTTGTCCATTTCGGCAAAGCCATAGGCCCAGTCCGGATGCACGCGGAAGGCAGTCGACGTGTCGATGACGCGGACATTGTTGTTGGCCGAGACCATCTTCACCGCTTCCTTCGACGCATCGTCGGGCAGGCAGAGAATGGCGATGTCGGCGCTATTCAGCATGTCTTCGCGCATGGCGGCATTGCGCCGTTCTGCTTCCGGAATGGACAGAAGCTCGACGTCGCGGCGGTCGGCCATGCGCGTGCGAATCTGCAAGCCCGTGGTTCCGTGTTCGCCATCGATGAAGATCTTCGGTGCCATGTTCTTTATTCCTGCTCTTTCAATAGGTTCAGAATGTTTCCGGACTCAGTTTGCCATGAAGTTGATTCAAAATGATAACAGCTGGTCTCAGCCTCCAGCCGCACGCCTTTCGGCGTGGAGACCGAGCATATACATCGCCACCGTCGCCCCTGCAATGGCGGTGATGTCGGCATGGTCGTAGGCCGGTGATACCTCAACGACATCGGCGCCCCTGATATCGAGCTGATGCAGCCGCTGCAGCGTCGAGAGGATCTTCGCGCTCGACGGACCGCCGGCCACCGGCGTCCCCGTACCCGGCGCATGGGCCGGATCGAGGCAGTCGATATCGAAAGTCAGATAGGTCGGCGCACCCTTGGTATGGGAGATGATAGCAGAGGCGATATCAGCGGCGCTCATATCCTCGACCTCATGGCCGTAGAGAACCCGGATGCCATAATCCTCCGGCGCATGGGTGCGGATGCCGATCTGGATGGAGCGGCCGGGATCGATCAGTCCGTCGCGGGCGGCGCGGGCGACGAAAGAGCCGTGGTCGATGCGCCTGCCGTCATCGAACCAGGTGTCCTGATGCGCGTCGAACTGCACCAGCGCCAGAGGCCCGTGCTTGGCGGCATGGGCTTTGAGGAGGGGCCAGGTGACAAAATGATCACCGCCAAGCGTCAGCAGGAAGGCGCCGCTGTCGAGGATGGCATTCGCCTGGTCTTCGATCGCGGCCGATGTTTCCTGGTGATTGCCGTAATCGAGCAGGCAATCGCCATAGTCGATCACGGACATCTCGGCGAAGAGATCGCGGTTGAAGGGATATTGCGGATCATTGTCGAAGATTGCCGAGGCGCGGCGGATTGCCTGCGGCCCGAAGCGTGTTCCCGGCCGGTTGGATGTGGCCGCGTCGAAAGGAATGCCCCAGACGACGGCATCGGCGCCTTCGAGCGATTTGGTGAAGCGGCGGCGCATGAAGGAGAGCGCGCCGGCAAAGGTCGGGTCGCTGGCCGCCGATGTCAGGCTGGTCGCTGTAAAGGCATGGTCGATCGACGTGCTCGGCACGGAGTTCTCCTACGTTTATGCTGAAAGCACAGGCTGGCTCGATGCGCGCAAGCATGCATGCCTGCAAGGCTTCAAACAGAGGGCTTTCCTGTCTCTGTTATTTACTGGCCGGAGCCGAGCATTGATAGGCCTGCTTGACGCAAGCGATTTGCGGCGTGGAGCATTCAGCTTTTCCGTCGGCAAGCGTGCAGACAGAGCATTGATCCGTGAACTCCTTGCAATCCGGATTGGCCTGTATGAATTCCTTCATGCTTTCCATCTGCGTTTGCTCTTGCGGCGTCGGCTGCGGAGCGTCCGCCGAAAGGGCAGGCGAGGTGCCCGATATTGCAAGCAGAAATGGCAGGATCAATCCAGCTATCGTCCGTGTCATCCTAAGGCTCCTCCATGGGTGATGCGCGAGTTTGCCATAAAATGCGCGCTTTGCCTGCATGGCGATGTGGTATCCGTCAAAAAAGCCCAGGAAAAACAAAAAAGGCCGGGCAGAGCCCGGCCTTTCGTCGTCGTTTCAGGTTCTCTTCTGCAGGCGCCACAAAGAGAATAGCGTGACGAGCGCCATGACGGCGCAATAGCCGGCGAGTGGCCATGCGGTATCGCCGCCGAGGATGACGACAAACAAGGTGCCGATCAGACCGACGATCAGGCTTTCGACGCAGAAATAGAGAGCGACCGCCGTTCCTGCCGTATCGCCGAAGGCTCGAAGCGCGCCGTTTGCGGTGACCGCTGTCGTAAAGACGATGCCGATTGCGATAATCCACATCGGCAGGACGAAGCTGACGAAGGAGGGAGTTAGAAACAGCTCCCCGCCGGCGAGCAGTGTTGCGCCGACGAGCAGCATCAGCATTCCCCGGGCAAGGCTGCCGGCCGTGCCCCACCGCTTGACGAAGCGTCCGGCGAAGCGCGCCGTTGCGATCATCACCAGCGCCGCCGTTGCGAAAGCAAGGCTGAAGGCGAGGCTGGAGAAACCGGCCTGATCGATCAGCACGCGCGGAGCGGTCGAGAAGAAAACGAAAAATGCGCCCATGGCTGCGCTGAAGCCTATCGTATAGGTCCAGAAGGAAGGATCTTTCAGGATTGGACGAAAGGCTGTCTTCGGCCTCGAAACGGTTACCGGACGGGTTTCATCCCATCGTAACGTCGCATTGAAGATTGCAGCGAGTGTCAGGATGCCGAGAGCCAGGAAGATGGCACGCCATCCGAAATGGTTCGCAATCAAGGCGCCGGCGATGGGACCGACCGCCGGCACGAAGGACAGCATCGAGCCCAGCAGGCTGTAGATCACGGCACCTTCCGGACGTTCGGCATAGACATCGCGAACCGTTGCAAAGGTCGCGACGAGAGCCGCGGAAGCGCCGACCGCCTGCAGCAGTCGTAGTGCCATGAAGAGGTCGGCGGAGGAGGTGCCGGCCATCAGGAAGGAGGTGGCCGCAAACAGCGCCGCACCGCCGAGGAGCACAGGACGACGTCCGGCGATATCGGAAAGCGGACCGAAGACGATCTGGCCCGCGCCGAGTATGAGCATGTAGAGGCTGAGGGTCAGCTGGACGACGGCCGGCGACGTATCGAGTGCGCGAGGCATGATCGGGACGACAGGAAGATAGATATCCATTGCCAGTGAGGTAAGGATATCGAAGGGCGCCATCAGCAGCAGCGCTGCCGGCAGGCGATAGTTCCACGTTGGGATTCTTGAAGGCATAAGTAAGCATCCGCTCAAATAATTGGATTTGGCGGCGGCCTGTCTTTTCATCACGATCAGATTGGCTGGGACAGACGCCGCAACAACAAAAAAGCTGCTGCGGCCTATCTGTCTGCTGACGGAGTGCTTCCCATCGTAAGGTCCTGTCTGAGGCCTCGATTGTTTCGGAGGTGTTACGACTATCTATCAGACATCGCCCGCATACGACAATGTATAAAAGAAAAAGGCCGGGCAGAGCCCGGCCTTTCCAAATCCGATCTCGGATAAGCGATTAACGCTTGGAGAACTGGAACGAGCGACGTGCCTTCGCACGGCCGTACTTCTTACGCTCGACAACGCGGCTGTCGCGGGTCAGGAAGCCACCCTTCTTCAGGACCGAGCGCAGGCCCGGTTCGAAGTAGGTGAGAGCCTTGGACAGGCCGTGACGAACAGCACCGGCCTGGCCGGAGAGACCGCCACCGGCAACGGTAGCAATGATGTCGAACTGGCCATCACGGGCAGCAGCGACGATCGGCTGGCGCAGGATCATCTGCAGAACCGGACGGGCGAAATATGCCGTGTAGTCCTTGCCGTTGACGATGATTTTGCCAGAGCCGGCCTTGAGCCATACGCGGGCAACTGCGTCCTTGCGCTTGCCGGTCGCGTAGGAGCGACCGAGCGAGTCAACCTTGCGGACGTGAACGGGAGCAGCTGCTTCCGATACCGTGCCGAGATCCTTCAGGGAAGAGAGATCAGCCATTATCAGGCGCTCCTTACGTTCTTCTTGTTCAGCTTGGCCACGTCGAGAACGACCGGCTGCTGCGCTTCATGGGGATGGTTGGAGCCGGCGTAGACGCGCAGGTTCTTCATCTGGCGACGGCCGAGCGGGCCGCGGGGAACCATGCGTTCGACAGCCTTCTCAACGACGCGCTCCGGGAAGCGGCCTTCGATGATCTGACGAGCGGTACGCTCCTTGATGCCGCCGGCATAACCGGTGTGCCAGTAGTAAACCTTGTCTTCGTACTTCTTGCCGGTCAGAACGATCTTGTCGGCATTGATGACGATGACGTTGTCGCCGTCGTCGACGTGCGGCGTGAAGGTAGCCTTATGCTTGCCACGCAGACGCATAGCGATGATAGAAGCGAGACGACCAACGACAAGCCCTTCGGCGTCGATGAGAATCCACTTCTTCTCCACCTCTGCAGGCTTCTGGGAGAAGGTTGCCATGTTGTATACTCTCTTTTAGGACCCCGGACCCGAAGGCATCAGGGCGTTTCTTGTTGCTTGGTTTGACGAGCGAAACACACGCCAAAAAGAAAACAGCCCGGAAAGGCTGCGATCTGGGGCGGCTTATAGAGCGAATGTATGTGAAGGTCAATATGACGGATTTCGACGCTTGTAAAAATTACCTAGAAAAATCAGCATATTAATCGTACGGTATTTATATACCACATACTTTTCGACGTCAAACCAGCTTCAGAATCAGAACGCCCGCGGCAATAATCGCGCCGGCAATGTAGCGCCAAATGCTGGATCGCTCCTTCAGAATGACCACGGAAATCACCAGCGCGAACAGGATCGAGGTTTCGCGCAATGCCGCGACGGTGGCGACGGGCGCCTTCGTCATGGCCCATAGCGCCAGGCCGTAGGATGCGATGGAACCGGCGCCGCCGATCAGGCCGCGCCACCAGTTGTAGCGGACATGAGCGGCCACGGCATTCACTCCGCGCTGCGAGATCGCCCAGGTGAACAGCAGCACGGGCGGTAGCAGCGCCATCCACAGCGTATAGGATATGGAATTGCCCGATAGCCGTGCCCCGATGCCGTCGACATAGGTATAGGTGGCGATCACCACGGAATTGGAAAGCGCGAGCTTGATGGCTGTCCGGCCGCCCTTCCGTGCCTCGAAGGCCAGCGTCATGATGCCCGCGCAGATGGTCATGATGCCGAGGATGGCTCCACCCGACAGGCTCTCCTTAAGGATGAAGCCGCTGGTCGCCGCGATGATCATCGGCGCAACGCCGCGCATCAGCGGGTAGACGAGGCCGATATCACCGGCGCGATAGGCGGCGGCCACCAGTTGGAAATAGGCGAATTGCAGGATCGCCGACGCGCCGATGAAGGGCCAGGCGGCCGAGGCGGGCAACGGCAGAAACGACAGGAAGGGCAGGGCGGTGATTGCGCCGCCGGCTGCGACCAGAGCCGCATCCAGCGATTTATCGTTGCCGGCCTTGATGATCGCATTCCAGGTCGCGTGCAGCATGGCACCGAGAAGGACGAGAGCGATGACGTCAAGAGACACGGAAACCTCGGGGGAAATAGGCTATGGCGGGCAAAAAACTTGATAATTTGTGGTTATCGCGCCGTCATTTGATCCTCAATGCATCAAAAAGCAACAGACGAGCTGTTTGTGGAACGTTGCGGCCGTATCACCGTATTTCAGACCCACGGAAATATACGGGTCTTCTCGTTTCCTGTCCGTTCCATTTCCGGCTTACAACTATAAGGCGTTTCTAATGCATGTGAGTATGAAGCGAGAACAAAAATCGGATGTCGAGTGAACGCATTGTGGCAGCTTTTGTCGATAAGTTCCCAAAGCGCTGTGAAAATATGGGAGAGGAGTAGGTTAACTAATTGGACCATGCCGCTCCGTTCGGTCATCCGTCAGACGAAGCGGGACAAGTATAGCGCAGCATGAAGGGTGGTCAGCGAAAGCGGGGGCCGCAAAATTCAAGAACAATGCCTAATCGGCGCAACTCTAGCTTTTTCTGGGAAAATCGACTAACATTCCCAACAGAGACAATAAAAAGTAATATTTATTTCGGAATAAGTGATTTTTAACCACGGTCTTTTTCTCTGAGAAATTCATGTGGTGGCATATATCGGCCGTTCGCAATCAGTTCTCATTTCCTCATGCATCATGAGTTCTTGCTAATTATCCTCTGAATGAACGGTGAACAAAAGTTGCATTTCATGAGAACGCAACCCGCCATCTGCGGGGAGCGTGACTGAAAGCGCTTTGGGCAATAACCGCAAAATCTATGCGCCAGAAACTATTTTGCGTTGCAACGGCCACCAACGGCGGCCTGACGATAGATAATGGCGGCTCCGATTCGAATCCGGGGGACGTATTCGAAAATGGAGAAAGGCCCGGAGCGATCAGATGCTTATCGGGCCGTGATTGATCCGGCGACGATGCCAATCTCGTCAGCGCCGAAAGAGAATATCGTCGTCGTCGAAGTCGCTTGACGGTCGGCAAGTATAGACGGGGCAATTGGCCCGGTCTTTGGTCGGCATGTAGTCCTGGTAGGCATAGTAACCGGCATTGCAGGCATTGCTGTCCGAGACGTAGCGATCGTAGAGCGTCATGTTGCGCACCCTCGTGGACGGATAGCGCATGATGACGGCTCGCTCACGGTTGATGACCGCCCTGGCCTCGGCACAGGTGAAAGACATGGCGTTATAGCGTGATATCGCCAGAGCCGGCGTGGCGGCCGAGGCGATCAGCAGGCTTAGCAGGATGAATTTTTTCATCGAGGCAATCCTCCCTGAAACTGTTATAATTCTTATATATACATCCAAAAGCGAAGCTTTGGCTTCTGGATTTGTGACAAAACACAAGTGTGATCGAATAGGGAGGCTCCGTGATGAACCACGACCGTTATGACGATTCCTATATCGCCGATATTCTTCTATCCGTGCGGACCATCGCGCTCGTCGGCGCATCGCCCAATCCCGAGCGCCCGAGCAACGGCGTCATGGCCTATCTGATGGCGCGGGGCTATCGCGTCATTCCGGTCAATCCCGGACAGGCCGGCAAGGAGATCCTCGGTCAATGGGTTTTCGGCCATCTGTCCGATATTCCGGAGCCGGTCGACATGGTCGATGTCTTTCGCGCCCCGGAATATCTGAGAACGGTGGTCGAGGAGACGATCATGATCGAGCCGCGCCCGCCCGTCATCTGGGGTCAGCTTGGCGTGCGGGACGATGCTGCTGCAGCGAGAGCGGAAGCTGCCGGCGTCAAGGTCATCATGGACCGCTGCCCGGCAATCGAATATCCACGGCTGGTCGCCTGACTGAGGCATAGCGCTCGACCGCGACCGTTGGCCGTTTGTCGCGCGGTATCACCGAAAGAGAGCAAGTTTTTCCTGTAAGAGGAAGAGCTTGGAAAACTTCGCGGTTACCTTTCAGATCCCGGGCGCTATGATCCCGTTGCTGCAATAACAATCTCGACGGGAGGAAAAGGCATGGCGACGAACAATCCAGGTTTCGACACACTGGCGATCCATGCGGGTGCGCAGCCGGACCCGACGACGGGTGCCCGCACGACGCCGATCTACCAGACGACCTCCTTCGTCTTTCAGGATGCGGATCATGCCGCTGCACTCTTCGGGTTGCAGCAGTTCGGCAATATCTATACCCGCATCATGAACCCGACCCAGGCGGTGCTGGAGGAGAGGGTGGCGGCTCTCGAAGGCGGCACGGCGGGCCTTGCGGTTGCCTCCGGCCACGCCGCCCAGTTGCTTGTCTTCCACGCCATCATGCAGCCGGGCGATAATTTCGTCGCGGCCAAGCGTCTCTATGGCGGCTCGATCAATCAGTTCGGCCATTCCTTCCAGAATTTCGATTGGCATGTACGCTGGGCCGACAGCGATGATCCCGCCACCTTCGAGGCGCAGATCGACGGACGCACCCGCGCCATCTTCATCGAAAGTCTCGCAAATCCCGGCGGCACCTTCGTCGATATCGCGGCCATTGCCGCCATTGCCCGCAAGCACGGCCTGCCGCTGATCGTCGACAATACCCTGGCCAGTCCCTATCTCATCCGGCCACTGGAGCATGGCGCCGATATCGTCGTGCATTCGCTGACCAAATTCATCGGCGGTCACGGCAACTCCATGGGCGGCGTGATCATCGATGGCGGCACCTTCGACTGGTCCGCCTCGGGCAACTATCCGATGCTGTCAACGCCGCGGCCGGAATATAACGGCATCGTGCTGCACGCGACCTTCGGCAATTTCGCCTTCGCCATCGCCTGCCGCGTCCTTGGCCTTCGCGATCTCGGCCCCGCCATTTCACCCTTCAACGCCTTCCTGATCCTGACCGGCATCGAGACGCTGCCGCTGCGCATGCAGCGCCATTCCGACAATGCGATTGCCGTCGCCCGCTGGCTGAAGGGGCACGACAAGGTGGCCTGGGTAAATTATGCCGGCCTCGAGGATCACCCGAACCACGCGTTGCAGCAGCGCTATTCGCCAAAGGGGGCGGGCTCCGTCTTTACCTTCGGCCTGAAGGGCGGTTATGAGGCAGGCAAGGGCTTCGTGGAGGCTCTGGAACTGTTCTCCCATCTCGCCAATATCGGCGACACCCGCTCGCTGGTGATCCATCCGGCCTCGACGACGCACAAGCAGCTCACCGACGAACAGAGGATTGGCGCCGGCGCCGGCCCCGATGTGGTGCGCCTGTCGATCGGCATCGAGGACGTCAAGGACATCATCGCCGACCTGGAGCAGGCCCTGGCGAAGGTTTGACGGGCTACAACTACTTTCTCGGTTCACGGCCTCCAGGAGATCTCAATTTCGTTACAATTGGTCCGCTACAACTTTAGCGACGAATTGAAACGGTGAGCACCAGAAAACTATGACCTCAAGATTGCGCGTAGCGGTCCTCTTCGGCGGACAGTCCTCTGAACACGATGTTTCCCTCATGTCCGCCCGCAACGTCATTAAAGCAATCGATGTCGACAAATACGAGATCGTGCCGATTGTCATCCGCCGCGATGGACAGTGGCTGCTGACCGCTTTGGAAGGGGGAGCGCTGCCGGACCCGGTCGTTTATGCGGGGAGCGAAGTTTGCCTGCTGCCGGGTGGTAAGGGCCGGATTCTCGCTGTCGGCGACCCGACCGGACCGCGCGAGCTGCCGGCGATAGACATCCTGTTCCCGGTTCTGCACGGTCTCTATGGCGAGGATGGCTCCATCCAGGGCCTCGCCCGAATGGTCGGCGTTCCGTTGGTCGGCTGCGGCATCCTGGGATCGGCAACCGCCATCGACAAGGATATCGCCAAGCGCCTGCTGCGCGACGCCGGCCTGCCGGTCGCCCGTTCGATCACCGTGAGACCTGGCGATACTCTATCGTTTGAGGAGGCAGCGAGTGCCTTGGGCTCGCCCGTTTTCGTCAAGCCGGTGCGACAGGGCTCTTCCGTCGGCGTCAGCAAGGCGGCGAACGCCGAGGAATTTCGCGCGGCGCTCATCGAGGCGTTCAAGCATGACGACAAGGTGCTCATAGAAGAGTTCGTCAAGGCGCGCGAAATCGAATGCGCCGTCCTGGAGCAGACCGATGGCACGCTGTTCGTTTCCCTGCCCGGCGAGATCGTCACCGGCCAGGACCACAGCTTCTATACCTATGACGCAAAGTATATCGATGAGGATGGCGCCATAACCAGCGTTCCGGCACAATTGCCTGCCGATCTCACCCAGCATCTCCGCGAGCTCTCGCTGGACGCGTTTCGCGCATTGGGCTGCGAAGGTCTCGCGCGCGTCGATTTCTTCGTGAGGCCGGACATGAGCATGGTGGTGAACGAGGTCAATACGATGCCGGGCTTCACCAATATCAGCATGTACCCGAAGGCCATGGAAGCGACGGGGATTTCCTATCCGGCGCTCGTCGACCGGCTAATCGAACACGGGCTTGCAAGAGGCGGTCGATAGCCAGGTCTTCAGGCCTGGTGTTCCTGAACGTCGCGAAGCCAACCGAATGCGGTGCACTACGACCGAGTGTTTCCAGATCGTCATGAGGGATTTATGACAACATATTTACGATTGGATACCGACGGCATCGAGCCGGAAACGGGTGCACCGGCCGACGATCGCATCATTTCCGGAGCACCGGAATTCCGCACCTGGAATGCCGAGGAGGCCGATGGCGGGCTCTATGCGGGCATCTGGGAAGCGACGCCCGGCAAATGGAAGATCGTCTATGACGAGTGGGAATATTTCCACATCCTCTCCGGTCATTCGGTGGTAACCGCCGAGAATGGCGAGACTTTTCACCTGCGCGCCGGTGACCGGATGATCCTAAAGCCCGGCTTCAAGGGGACGTGGGAAGTCATTGAAACGACTCGCAAGGACTATGTGATCCGTCTCTGACGGCGCCTTGGATTTTGCCGCAAAGCCAGTTGAATCAAAACATGAAGACCGGTGCCGCTTCGATTGCGCGCCGGTCTTTGCCGTGCCGTCCGCGCGATAACCATTTCCATTGCCACAGGTTGTGTCACCGGGCTTTCACCAAACTGTCATCAAACTGAAACACTGCGCCTTTAGACGCATCACTGTCGCCAGGAGATTCAGGTGGGCGTTACCAACCGATGGGACACCCCGCGCCGGACTCCTGCTCGCCATCCTTTCATCACTTGAGGAAGTGAGTCTAACATGCTGAACCAGAAATTTCGTTCGCTTTGCCTGACGGCAGGCTTCATCGCTGCCATGTCCGTTTCGGCCTCGGCTGCCGACATCACAGGCGCTGGCTCGAGCTTCATCGCGCCGGTTCTGTCCAAGTGGGCTGAAGGCTACAAGGCTGCGACGAACAATGTCGTCAACTACCAGTCTGTCGGTTCGGGCGCCGGCATCAAGCAGCTCCTCGACAAGACCATCGTATTCGGCGCTTCGGACAAGCCGATGAGCGACGCTGACCTCGAGAAGAACGGCATTGCCCAGTTCCCGATGATCTCCGGCGGCATCGTCGTTTCCTATAATGTTGAAGGCGTAAAGCCGGGCGAACTCGTTCTCGACGGCAAGACGCTGTCCGACATCTTCCTCGGCAAGATCGCCAAGTGGGACGATGCGGCCATCAAGGCCCTCAACCCCGACGTCAAGCTGCCTTCCACGCCGATCTCCGTCGTTTATCGCGCCGACAGCTCGGGCACGACCTTCAACTTCACCGACTACCTGGCGAAGGTTTCGCCGGAGTGGAAGGAAAAGGTTGGTTCGAACACGGCGGTTGAATGGCCGGTCGGCTTCGGCGCCAAGGGTTCCGAAGGCGTTTCCACCACTGTCAACCAGACAGCTGGTTCGATCTCCTACGTTGAATATTCCTACGTCATCGCCAACCACATTGGTTTCGCGAAGATGAAGAATGCTGCCGGCAAGGTTATCGAGCCGAGCCTCGAGACATTCAAGGCTGCTGCTTCCAACGCCGATTGGGCCAACGCCAAGAACTTCAACCTCATCATCACCAATCAGCCGGGCGATCAGAGCTGGCCGATTGCAGCTTCGACCTGGGTTCTGCTCTACAAGAAGCCGGCCGATCCTGCTCTCAACGAAGAAGCGCTGAAATTCTTCAAGTGGTCCTATGAGCACGGACAGAAGGACGCGACCGCCCTGTCCTATCTTGCGATCCCGGAGAGTGTTGCCGCGGTTGTCGAGAAGTCCTGGACGAAGGACTTTGGCGCGAAGTAATTTGTGCTAGCTGAGAAGTTACGGCGGACAGGGCACGGCCCTGTCCGCCTTTCGTGACAGGACAAGGGGAAATCGATGGCTGACGCGACTCAGACGGCTGGCTTCCAGGCACTGGATACCAGCGCCGTCACCAGAAAATTCCGGATACAGGATCGAATTTTCTATTTTATGACGTTTGGCTCGGCTGCTCTTGTCGTGCTTCTGCTGCTGGCAATCATCGTGGTTCTCATCATCGATGCCTTGCCAACCTTCCAGGCCTTCGGGTTTTCGTTCCTCTGGGGCACGAAGTGGAGCGCTCCCGCCGATATTTATGGTGCTGTCCCTGCCGTGGTCGGTACGCTGGTGAGTTCGCTCATCGCCATGCTGATCGCCGTTCCCCTGGGCATCGGCATCGCCATCTTCCTCACGGAACTTTGCCCCGGCAGCCTGCGACGTCCGATCAGTACGGCCATCGAGCTTCTGGCCGGTATTCCCTCCATTATCTACGGCATCGTCGGCCTCTTCATTCTCGTGCCGCTGATGCAGACCTATATCCTGCCCTTCCTTATGATGACGATCGGCCAGGTGCCGGTGATCGGCCTGCTGTTCCAGCCGCCGGCGCCGGGCGTCGGCCTGTTGACGGCAAGCCTCGTGCTGGCCATCATGATCCTGCCGTTCATCACCGCGATCTCCCGCGACGTGTTCAGCACCGTGCCGCCGATGCTGCGTGAATCCGCTTACGGCACGGGCATGACCACATGGGAAGTGGCCCGCCACATCCTGATCCCCTATACACGTCGCGGCCTCGTCGGCGGCATCATGCTCGGCCTCGGCCGCGCGCTTGGCGAAACCATGGCCGTCACGTTCGTCATAGGTTCGGTCAGCCGTCTGCAATCGTCGATCATCTCGCCGTCCACCACCATTTCCGCCCAGATCGCGAACAACTTCGGCGACGCCGACGGTCTGCAATTGTCGAGCCTGATTGCGCTCGGCCTGCTCCTGTTCGTCCTTTCCTTCTGCGTGCTTGCGGTGGCGAGGTGGATGATCGGTCGCGGCAACGCGCTTTGAGGAATAAACCCATGGACAATGCAATTCGTCAGAACCTCGTCTCGAGGCGTTATGGGAAGAACCGGGTGATGATGGTCTTGTGCCTCATCGCGGCCATTCTCGGCATATTCTTTCTCAGCGTGATCCTTGGAACCCTGGTTTATCGCGGTGTATCGGCGCTCAGCCTTGACGTGTTCACCATGTCGATCCCGGCCCAGGGTTCGCGCGGTGGCCTGATCAACGCAATCTACGGAACAGTACTGGTCACGGGCTGCGCCATCCTGATCGCCGCGCCGATCGGCATTCTCGCCGCCACCTATCTGGTGGAGTATGCCAACGGCACCAAGCTTGCCGAGGCCGCCAAGTTCCTGAACGACATCCTGCTGTCCGCACCCTCGATCATCATCGGCGTGTTTGTCTACGGCGCCGTGGTCGTGCCCATGCACGGCAACTCTGCCTTCGCCGGCATCCTCGCGCTGGCGCTGATCGCCCTTCCGGTCGTCAACCGCACGACGCAGGATATGCTGTTGCTAGTGCCAAACGAGCTTCGTGAGGCGACCGCTGCGCTCGGCGCGCCGCGCTGGAAGTCCATGACGATGGTGATCTACCGGTCCGCCTGGACAGGCATCCTCACCGGCATCCTGCTGGCCATAGCCCGTATCAGCGGTGAAACTGCGCCGCTCCTCTTCACGGCCGGTTACAGCAAATTCATGAATGCAGGCCTGACCGGTCCAATCGCCACGCTGCCGGTTGCCATCAATACGCTCGCCGCCGATGCAGGCGAGGATCTCAAACAACTGGCCTGGGCCGGCGCGCTGATCATCACCGTTGCCATCCTCGCCCTCAACATCCTTGCCCGTGTCTTGAGTGGACGCCGCCAATGACGCCGCCGAACGATAGGAATGAGACCATGAACATGAGCGACAACAATTTCCAGAGCGTCAACGCACAGCCGGGGAAGGACGCCGTTTCTCAGTCGGATCTCGGCATGATCGCGAAACTTGAGGTGAAGAACCTCGATTTCACCTATCAGAACGGCCATCGCGTTCTGAAGGGTGTGAATATGAACATTCGCAAAAATGCGGTTACCGCCTTCATCGGCCCTTCGGGTTGCGGTAAGTCCACGCTGCTGCGCACGTTCAACCGGATGTATGATCTCTATCCGGGTCAGACGGTTGGGGGTGAGATCCTGCTGGACGGTCGCAATATTCTTGCCAAGGACGTCGATCTGAACGATTTGCGCGCCAAGGTCGGCATGGTGTTCCAGAAGCCCACGCCGTTCCCGATGTCGATCTATGAAAACGTCGCTTTCGGCATCCGGCTCTACGAGAAGATTTCCAAGGCGGAAATGGACGCCCGCGTCGAAGCGGCGCTGACGGAAACAGCCTTATGGAGCGAAGTGAAGGAAAAGCTGCACCAGAGCGGACTTGGCCTTTCCGGCGGTCAGCAGCAGCGCCTCTGCATCGCCCGTGCCATCGCCTTGCGTCCGGAAGTCCTGCTCCTCGACGAGCCGACCTCGGCGCTTGACCCGATCTCGACCGCCAAGATCGAGGAGCTGGTATCTCAGCTGAAGGGCGAGTTCACCATCGTCATCGTGACGCACAACATGCAGCAGGCAAGCCGCATCTCCGACAGCACCGCCTTCATGTATCTGGGCGATCTGATCGAATACGGCCCGACCGAGCAGATCTTCCAGGCGCCGAAGGTGAAGCGCACGGAAGACTACATCACCGGCCGTTACGGCTGATACGACAAAAGCGGGTATCGCCCGCTGCCGGCAATTTTGCGATGGCGCGCCCGCTTGGCGCGCCATTTTTCGTTTTGGGGCATGATCGAGCGAACCGACAGGCTCGCGCCCGCCAAGCTCACCAGCTCAGTTCGAGCTTGTCGAGGCCGTGGAAGTGATAGACGTCCTTGACCTCGGGCGTCTTCTGAAGCTTCAGGCCGGGCAGGCGCTCGAACAGGATCGGCAGCACCACGTTCAGCTCCAGTCGAGCCAGCGGCGCGCCTATGCAGAAATGGATGCCGGCCCCGAAGGAGAGGTTCGGCGCTTCATTGCGGTCGGGCTTGAAGGTGAGGGGATCGGAGAATTTCTTGGGGTCCAGATTGGCGGCGGCGAGAATCATCGCCACCTTGTCGCCGCGCTGGAAGGAGACGCCGTCTATTTCCGTCGGCTCCAGGCACCAGCGGTCGAAGATATGCACCGGCGCGCAGATGCGCAGCGTCTCTTCCACGGTGCGCTCGGTCGTTGCCTCGTCCTTGAAAAGTGCCGATGGCGCATAGCCGCTTTCGAGGATGACGCGGACGGAATTGCCGATCTGATGCACGGTCGCCTCGTGCCCGGCGTTCAGCAGCACGATCGTCGTCGACACCAGCTCGTCCTCGGTCAGATACTGGCTCTTATGCTCGGTAGTGATCATATGCGTCAGGAGATCGTCGCGCGGATTGGCGCGGCGTTCGCGGATGACGGATTTCACATAGTCGGAGAATTCCTTCGCCGCCTGATCCGCTGCGTCCTCATCCTCGCGCGTGCGGCCGAACATGTACATGCGGACATAGGCATGCGACCACTTCAAGAGTTGTGGCCCCATCTCCTCCGGGATACCGATCATCCGCGCGATCATGGTGACGGGGATGATATCGGCAAAGGCCGAGAGCAGCTCCACTTCGCCGTTCTTCTCGAATTTATCGATCAGCCGATTGGCCAGCTCAGCCAGCTCCGGCTTCATTTTCTCGACATGGCGGGAGACGAAGGCGCGGTTGACGAGGGTGCGAAGTCGCGTGTGTTCCGGTGGCTCGATTTCGAGCAGAGAATGTTGTTCGGAGAGATCGAAATTTTTCAGGTGTGGCAGCGGCGCGGGCATGCCGAGCTCTTCGCGGTTGGCGATATGCAGGATCTGCCGGCCGAAGCGGCGGTCGCGCAGCAGCCCGTTCACATGGTCGTAGCCGATGAAATACCATCGCCTCTGCTCTTCCCAATAGAATGTGGGACATTCGGCATGCAAGGCGGCGTAGACCGCGTTCGGGTTGCTGTAGAAAGCGGGATCGCGGCCGTTGAGGGAGAGGCGGCGCGAGACGGGATCGATGGAGAAGACGGAAGATATGGTCATGACGAGAGGATTATCGGAATAAATCGAATGGGAAAAGACCGTTACATCTGGGCGAGCGTACCGAGACGACGGAGCGCATGAATCTGGTCGTCGAGCGTCGGCACCAGTTCGCCGCCGTTCGGATCCGGCGGCATGTCGGTCGCCGTCGACGCTTCCGCCTCGCCGAAGACGACGGTGCAGTTGCGGCCCGCGCGTTTGGCGGCATAAAGCGCCCGATCGGCGGCGGAAACGAGCCGGTCCCAATTAGCGCTGCCGCAGGGCATGATCGCCAGCCCGACGCTGACCGTCGCCGATACGAACGATTGGCCGGCAAGCAGCGGCGCACGGCAGACTTCCGCACGGACCGTCTCGGCGATCGCCTCGGCCTCGGCCTGATCGGCGACTGGGATGAAGGCGATGAATTCCTCGCCGCCCATGCGGCCGAATGCGCCGCTTTCGGGTATGAACTGCCGACCGATGCGGGCAAATTCGGCAAGCACGGTGTCGCCGGTCTGATGGCCATAACGATCGTTGATCGCCTTGAAGTGGTCGAGATCGAACAGCAGCACGGCAATCTTGTGCGAACCCCTTGCTGCCTTTTTGACGACAAGGGGCAAATAATCCTGCAGGCCGCGCCGGTTCAGGACGCCCGTCAGCATGTCCGTGATCGAAATCGTTCGCCAGTGCCGCTCGGCGCGCTCCATCAGCAACCGGCCGCTGAGCGCAATGGCCGTAGTGATCAGCAACGCATATCCAAGGGCGGAATAGCCGCGATAGATCAACGCCTCTTCGAAGCTCGGTCTGAGAAGTATCATCGACATGGAGGAGATGAGGCAGGCGCAGGCGAGAGCCATCAACACGAGACCAAGCAGACCGCGTGTTGCCTCGCGCCGGCCTTCCGCCGGGCGCACTGCGCGAGCCATCAGCATCGCACCGACAGCGCCCGCCAGGTCATACAGGAAGACTCGGTTGGCATAGCTCTCATGGATCCATGGCAGCCCGATGCCGGCGATCCAGATCGCCGGTGGCAGCAGCGACGACCACTGGAGCTTGCGCTTGTCCATCCGGTGAAACCCAGCGATCCAGGCGCTCTCGCCGAGGAGAGCGATCCCATTGCCGAATTCGATCGACAGTGGATCCGGAATGAGGCCACGCGCCGCCACGAGACCGAACCCGACGGCGCTGAAGGCGAAGCCCAGCGCCCACATCAGATAGGCCGGCATCTGGCGATTGTGCCGCCAGGCGAGAAAAAGCACGGCAGCGAGCGTGATCGCTTCCGAGCACCAGATGGTCAGTCCCGTGGTGATATTGAGCACGGTCGGCGTTTCTCCCTTTCCGCGGCGCGGATAGCGACGGCGTAAGGGGACAGGGCAACGCTTGCAATCGTCGCCGAGTAAGATGATGAGTTTCTTGAGCCGCTTGGTAAATTTTAGCTGCGCTTGTGGCAGGCGCTGTGCCAACATCGCCTGGATTTCACCCTTCCTTCACCTTTTGGTTGGGAAATGTGGTGGAGTACGCGTATCACGTCATCGGATCTATTGGCATCGGCGGTTGGAAACGCTTCTTCAACATCTAATGAGCATTAGGCCTTTTTGGCGTTATCCCTTCGGGCGTCTTGAAGTGTAGGGCAGGGACACTCTATGTAGGGATAAAGGATTTTATTCGATTCCCGGCGTTATCGCCGTCGGGGCAAGCTTGGTAAAGGACGCACATGAGAAATCCAGTCGATACAGCTATGGCTCTGGTGCCGATGGTTGTTGAGCAGACTAACCGCGGGGAACGGTCCTACGATATCTATTCCCGCCTGCTGAAGGAACGCATCATCTTCCTGACCGGCCCGGTCGAAGATCACATGGCGACGCTGGTCTGCGCCCAGCTTCTTTTCCTCGAGGCTGAAAACCCGAAGAAGGAAATCGCGCTCTACATCAATTCGCCGGGTGGCGTCGTGACCGCCGGTATGGCGATTTACGATACGATGCAGTTCATCAAGCCGGCAATTTCGACGCTTTGCATCGGCCAGGCTGCGTCCATGGGCTCGCTGCTGCTTGCCGCTGGTGACAAGGACATGCGTTTCGCAACGCCGAATTCCCGCATCATGGTTCACCAGCCGTCGGGCGGTTTCCAAGGGCAGGCTTCGGACATCGAACGGCATGCTCGCGACATCATCAAGATGAAGCGTCGCCTGAACGAAATTTACGTCAAGCATTGCGGCCGGACCTATGAAGAGGTCGAGCAGACGCTGGATCGTGACCACTTCATGTCCTCCGACGAGGCCAAGGATTGGGGTCTGATCGACAAGGTGCTGACGTCGCGTACCGAAATGGAAGGTGAAGCCGCTACGTGAGTTATCCACGCAGCGGTGACTTCTACGCCACAGTTCTATCCCATTTGTGATCGAATAGGGGTTTAATGTGGAGCGGAACACGGTAATAGTACGCATTCATGCTATGTAGCGTTTTTATGACATGGCATTCGGCATTCGAAGGGGGATTCGTTGCCACCGCGGCCCGGTATGATTGCTGGGCTGCGTTCAGTACCCCGAAGAGCGCCGCGATCTGCTGATGAAACGAGGGGCAGGTCCGGCGGGCGCATTGAGTGGACCGCGATTTCGATTGGAAAATCCGCGGCGTGCTGGAAGGAAAAGGATATGAGCAAAGTCAGCGGCAGCAACGGCGGCGACTCCAAGAATACTCTGTATTGTTCATTCTGCGGCAAGAGCCAGCATGAAGTCCGGAAGCTGATTGCCGGACCGACCGTCTTCATCTGCGATGAATGCGTCGAATTGTGCATGGACATCATCCGCGAGGAAAACAAATCCTCGATGGTCAAGTCCCGTGACGGCGTGCCGACGCCGCAGGACATCATCAAGGTTCTCGACGAATATGTCATCGGCCAGAGGCAGGCGAAGAAGATCCTGTCGGTGGCGGTGCATAACCACTATAAGCGTCTCGCGCATGCGTCCAAGAACGGCGATGTCGAACTGGCGAAGTCGAACATCATGCTCGTCGGCCCGACCGGCTGCGGCAAGACCTATCTCGCGCAGACGCTGGCCCGCATCATCGACGTGCCCTTCACGATGGCTGATGCCACGACGCTGACCGAAGCTGGTTACGTCGGTGAAGACGTCGAAAACATCATCCTGAAGCTACTGCAGGCTGCCGACTACAATGTCGAGCGCGCCCAGCGCGGTATCGTCTACATCGACGAAGTCGACAAGATTTCCCGCAAGTCGGACAATCCGTCGATCACCCGCGATGTCTCGGGCGAGGGTGTGCAGCAGGCGCTTCTGAAGATCATGGAAGGCACGGTCGCTTCCGTTCCTCCCCAGGGTGGACGCAAGCATCCGCAGCAGGAATTCCTGCAGGTCGACACGACGAACATCCTGTTCATCTGCGGCGGCGCGTTTGCCGGTCTCGACAAGATCATCTCCGCTCGTGGCGAAAAGACCTCGATCGGCTTCGGTGCTGCCGTCAAGGGCCCCGATGACCGCCGTGTCGGCGAAGTGCTGCGCGAGCTGGAGCCGGAAGATCTGGTCAAGTTCGGCCTGATCCCGGAATTCATCGGCCGTCTGCCGGTCCTGGCGACGCTGGAAGACCTGGACGAGGATGCACTGATCCAGATCCTGTCGGAGCCGAAGAACGCGCTCGTCAAGCAGTACCAGCGCCTGTTCGAGATGGAAGACGTCGAATTGAACTTCCATGAGGACGCATTGCGCGAAATCGCCCGTAGGGCGATCGTGCGCAAGACCGGCGCTCGCGGCCTGCGTTCGATCATGGAAAAGATCCTGCTCGACACCATGTTCGATCTGCCGGCGCTGGAAGGTGTTCGCGAAGTGGTCATTTCCGAGGAAGTGGTTCGCGGCTCCGCCCGCCCGCTCTATATCTACGCCGATCGGCAGGACGAAAAGGCCAACGCCACCGCCTGATCGACAGATCTGCAGCTTAAATACAGGGGCTCGTCGTTGACGGGCCCCTTTCTATTTGAAAAATCGTACAGTTTCCTGATAAAGTCCGGGATAAGCTTATGGGAACGCCGTCCAAACCGGTTGTGAAGAGCGCCCGCCGCAGCCATGATGGCATGATTCCGGAATCGTCGGTGGATCGGGTTTTTGCTCGGCTGTGGTCCTCCGCGGCCTGCGTTGCCGGCAGTGTTCGAGTAGCCGGGGTCCGGTGTTTGTTGTTGCGTTCCTCCTTGTGAATTCGTGTCTCGCTGCCTCACGGCGCGCGTCCTGCACGACTTGAAATAGATAATGTGAAGCTCCACTTCTAACCCAAGTGAGAGAGCCGGCTAATCCCCCAAGGCCGGCAGAGAGCCCGGGAACGGGACGACGGAAAGGAAATGACATGACTAAGAAAACGTCTGCGGCAAATGAGAGCATTGCCTATCCGGTATTGCCGTTGCGCGACATCGTGGTTTTCCCCCACATGATCGTGCCGCTGTTCGTCGGACGGGAAAAATCCATCCGCGCGCTGGAAGAGGTCATGGGGTCTGACAAGCAGATCATGCTGCTGACCCAGATCAATGCCAGCGACGACGATCCGGCCCCGGATGCGATCCACAAGGTCGGCACCGTGGCGAATGTACTGCAGCTCCTGAAGCTTCCCGACGGCACCGTTAAGGTGCTGGTCGAAGGCAAGGCACGCGCGGAGGTCGACACCTATACGGCGCGCGAGGATTTCTACGAGGCCCTCGGCCACGTCCTGCATGAGCCAGCGGAAGATCCGGTCGAACTGGAGGCGCTGAGCCGCTCGGTCGTTTCGGAGTTCGAGAGCTATGTGAAGCTCAACAAGAAGATTTCGCCGGAAGTAGTCGGTGCGGCCAGCCAGATCGAAGACTATTCGAAGCTCGCCGATACGGTTGCCTCGCACCTGTCGATCAAGATCACCGAGAAGCAGGAGATGCTGGAAACCACCAGCGTCAAGGGCCGCCTCGAAAAGGCGCTCGGCTTCATGGAAGGCGAGATTTCGGTCCTGCAGGTCGAAAAGCGCATCCGCTCGCGCGTCAAGCGCCAGATGGAGAAGACCCAGCGCGAATACTATCTGAATGAGCAGATGAAGGCGATCCAGAAGGAGCTCGGCGACGGCGAGGAAGGCCGCGACGAGATGGCCGAACTGGAAGAGCGCATCTCCAAGACGAAGCTATCCAAGGAAGCCAAGGAAAAGGCCGATGCGGAGCTGAAGAAGCTGCGCCAGATGAGCCCGATGTCGGCGGAAGCCACTGTCGTGCGCAACTATCTCGACTGGCTGCTGGGCATTCCGTGGCACAAAAAGTCGAAGATCAAGACCGATCTGGGCAATGCCGAGAAGATCCTCGAAGCGGATCACTTCGGTCTGGACAAGGTCAAGGAGCGCATCGTCGAATATCTGGCCGTCCAGGCCCGCGCGACCAAGATCAAGGGCCCGATCCTGTGCCTCGTCGGCCCTCCGGGCGTCGGCAAGACCTCGCTTGCCCAGTCGATCGCCAAGGCGACCGGCCGCGAGTATGTCCGCATGGCGCTTGGCGGCGTTCGTGACGAAGCCGAAATCCGTGGTCACCGCCGTACCTATATCGGCTCGATGCCCGGCAAGGTCATCCAGTCGATGAAGAAGGCCAAGAAGTCCAACCCGCTCTTCCTGCTCGATGAAATCGACAAGATGGGCATGGATTTCCGTGGCGACCCGTCTTCGGCCCTGCTCGAAGTGCTGGATCCGGCGCAGAACTCGACCTTCATGGATCACTACCTGGAAGTCGAATACGACCTGTCGGACGTGATGTTCATCACGACGGCGAACACGTTGAACATTCCGGCTCCGCTAATGGACCGCATGGAAGTCATCCGTATCGCCGGCTACACCGAAGACGAGAAGCGCGAAATCGCCAAGCGGCACCTGCTGCCGAAGGCCATCAAGGAACATGCGTTGCAGCCGCAGGAATTCTCGGTCAGCGACGATGCCCTGATGGCAATTAGCCAGCAGTACACCCGCGAAGCCGGTGTTCGTAACTTCGAACGCGAATTGATGAAGCTCGCCCGCAAGGCGGTCACCGAGATCATCAAGGGCAAGAGCAAGTCCGTTGCGGTCACCGCTGCGAATATCGACCAGTATCTCGGCGTTCCGCGCTTCCGCCACGGCGAAGCCGAGCGTGAAGACCAGGTCGGTGTCGTCACCGGTCTCGCCTGGACGGAAGTTGGTGGCGAGCTGCTGACGATCGAAGGCGTGCTGATGCCGGGCAAGGGTCGCATGACCGTGACCGGCAACCTGAAGGAAGTGATGAAGGAATCGATCTCCGCCGCGGCCTCCTATGTCCGTTCGCGCGCTGTCGACTTCGGCATCGAGCCGCCTCGCTTCGACAAGAGCGACATCCACGTCCACGTACCGGAAGCGGCAACGCCGAAGGATGGTCCGTCGGCCGGTGTCGCGATGGCAACCGCCATGGTCTCGATCATGACCGGCATCCCGGTTTCCAAGGATGTCGCCATGACCGGCGAAATCACGCTGCGCGGCCGTGTCCTACCGATTGGCGGACTGAAGGAAAAGCTGCTCGCAGCACTTCGCGGCGGCATCAAGATCGTGCTCATTCCGGAGGAAAACGCCAAGGACCTGGCGGAGATCCCGGACAACGTGAAGAACAACATGGAGATCATCCCGGTATCCCGCATGGGCGAGGTGATCAAGCATGCGCTGGTTCGCCGGCCCGAGCCGATCGAATGGGACGGCACCGTCGAAACACCGGTGATTGCAACGGTCGAGGGTGTGGACGATGTCGGAGCGACGATCGCGCATTAAGTGCGGTTTCGCCTGATTTATGACAAATTGACATAAAACGAGAAAAGACCGGCGTTTTTGCCGGTCTTTTTTTGTGAAAAGCTTTTGGCGGCGCTTGCTTTTCCTTGATTTGCAGGGCTTTTGGGGTTGCGGCGGGCCGGAGCATACGTATTCTGCGCCCCGCTAACAGACTAGTCGTTTCATACCAGTAGAAAGGGGTGGAAACATGAATAAGAATGAGCTCGTGTCCGCAGTGGCCGAGAAGGCCGGTATTACGAAGGCCGACGCTGCTTCCGCTGTTGACGCTGTTTTCGATGCCGTGCAGGCTGAACTGAAGAAGGGCGGCGACATTCGTCTCGCAGGTTTCGGTAGCTTCACCGTTTCTCACCGTGCAGCCTCCAAGGGTCGCAACCCGTCGACCGGCGCTGAAGTTGACATCGCGGCCCGTAACGTGCCGAAGTTCACGCCCGGCAAGGGCCTGAAGGACGCTGTTAACAGCTGATCCGTTTTCACCCGCCGTCGGAGCGGTTGCTCCATGGCGGACGATATGAGGGGTTCGAATCATTTCGAACCCCTTTTTTGTTGGCACGCGGCGATCAGAGAAGCGTGCGTCCGCCGTTGACTGCAAATTTCTGACCCGTCAGGAAGTCTGCCTTGTTCGAGGCGAGGAATACCACCATGTGGGCGATGTCCTCCGGTGTTCCGAAATGCCCAAGCGGAGTTTGGGCGAGATAGTCATCGATCGACTGCTGGGACGATCCGACATGGCGTTCGACGGGAATCCAGCCGGGAGCGACCAGATTGACCGTAATCCCTTCGGGCGCCAATTCCCGAGCCCAGGAGCGGGTCATGGAAAGCATGGCGCCTTTTGCCGCCGCATAGTTCCCGACATTGGGATTGCCGAGCTCTGCTATTTCCGAGCCGATATTGATAATTCGTCCCGACTTGCGCTGGCGCCAATCCGACAGCACCGCCTGAAGCAGTTCGAGGGGGGCTTTGACGAAGAACTCGAGCTGATCGAGATAGGTCCGCCAGGATTGCTCCATCAAGGGCATGCTTGGCTGCGGACCCGTTGCGTTGTTGACGATCAGGTCGACGGGGCCGATCGCGTCCCTGATTGCATCCAGCCCCGCGGTCAGCTGAGCCTTGTCGATCACGCTGAATTTTGCCGCATAGGCTTGGCCGCCCTGCTGCCGGATCGCATCAACTACCGCTTCCGCTCCAGGGGTATCGTTCGCATAATTAACTGCAACGGCCCAACCGTCCTGCGCCAATCCGCGCGCGATGACCGCGCCAAGCCCGCGGGATGCACCCGTTACAAGCGCTACTTTCATTGAATTCTCCTCCCGTGTCTCCCGTTCGTGGCCGGGTCTGCACCCGACCACCAGTTTTCTAGAGGCCTTTGCTCTTACCAGCGGTGATGGACGTGCGGGGCGATCAGACGCTCGTAGATTTCGCGCGTTGCCGCCATGACGTCGGCAGGCAGCGGTGCGAGATCGGCGGCGGCCGCATTGGCCTTGGCCTGCTCGGCATTGCGGGCACCGGGGATGACGACGGTGACCGCCTCGTGCATCAGGATCCAGCGTAGCGCAAAGGCGGCCATGCTAGCACCGGCTGGAACAAGCTTGCGCACTTCTTCCACCGCCTGCAGGCCGACCTCGAAGGGCACGCCGGCAAAGGTCTCGCCGACATCGAAGGCTTCGCCGTTGCGGTTGAAGTTGCGGTGATCGTCGCTGGCGAAGTGCGTGTCACGGGTGATCTTGCCGGAGAGCAGGCCGGAGGCCAGCGGCACGCGGGCGATGACGGCGACCTGCTTCCGCTTGGCTTCCTTGAAGAACAGATGGTCAGGACGCTGGCGGAAGATGTTGTAGATGATCTGGATGCTGACGACGCCGGGATATTCGATTGCCTTCAGTGCTTCCTCGACCTTCTCAACGCTGACGCCATATCCCTTGATCTTGCCGGCCTTCTGCAGCTCGTCGAGACCTGCGAAGACTTCGGGGCGGTAGAGCACTTCCGTCGGCGGGCAATGCAGCTGTACGAGATCCAGGCTGTCGACGCCGAGGTTCTTCAGGCTGCGGTCGATGAAGCCTTCGAGATTGGCCTTGGTGTAGCCGTCGGCCACATGCGGGTTGAGGCGTCGGCCAGCCTTGCTGGCAACCATCGGGCGCTCGCCGCCGCGATCCTTCAGCACGTCGGCGATGATCTTTTCGGAGCGGCCGTCGCCATAGACGTCGGCAGTGTCGATGAAGGTCA
Organism: Rhizobium rhizogenes NBRC 13257; assembly: GCF_000696095.1. GTDB lineage: Bacteria > Pseudomonadota > Alphaproteobacteria > Rhizobiales > Rhizobiaceae > Rhizobium > Rhizobium rhizogenes. The sequence continues at coordinate 391,953 of NZ_BAYX01000002.1, forward strand.
TGCCAGCATCGAGTGCTGCGTTCAGTGCCGCGCGGCCATCGGCCTCGCTGACATCGCCCCAGGCGCCGCCGATTTGCCAGGCGCCGAAGCCGACATCCGTGACGGTGAAGGGCGTGCGGCCGAAAGCATGGTGTCTCATGAAAATCTCTCCGTTCGTACTGAAAGTCTAGCGCAGTAGCAGCCGTCTGAAGTCGCGGCAAGCGCGTGAGGATGGCGCAGGATCGCAATCGTGTGACATAGGAATATGACAGCGTTCGGCAATCCACGAAAGCATGGGATGACCGCTGCCGGCAGGTATTCATTGCCTCCGTATTTGCCTAAAAGGGATGCCAGATATCTGACATCGACTGGAGCCTATGGCCTCTTTCAGCTTCATCCACGCCGCCGACCTGCATCTCGGCAGTCCTTTCCAGGGGCTGGCTCTGAAGGATGCCGCGATCGCCTCGATCTTCGTGGAGGCGAGCCGCAAGGCCTTCTCGACGCTGGTGGGGCTGGCGATCGAGAAACGGGTCGATTTCTTCCTCATTGCCGGCGATGTCTATGACGGCGATTGGAAGGACAACAAGATCGGCCTGTTCTTCAACCGCGAAATGGCGCGCCTGGAACGAGCCGGAATCCCGGTCTATCTGCTGCGCGGCAATCACGATGCGGCGAGCGTCATCACCAAGACCATCACGCTGCCGGCCAATGTCCATGAATTCCCAACCAGCAAGCCGGGCTCCGTCAAGCTGGAGGCTTTGCGGGTGGCGCTGCACGGGCAGGGCTTTGCCGAACGCTCGGCCAATGACAATCTGGCGATAAACTATCCGGCACCCGTATCCGGCTGGTTCAACATCGGTGTTCTCCACACCTCGCTCACCGGCCGCGAGCCGCATGCGCCCTATGCGCCGTGCTCGGTCGATGACCTGCGTTCGCGCGGCTACGACTATTGGGCGCTTGGCCATGTCCATGACTATGAAGTGGTGGCAACCGATCCGCTGGTGATCTTTCCCGGCAATCTACAGGGCCGCAGCATTCGCGAACGTGGCGCCAAGGGCGCCGTGCTCGTCACCGTCGAGGATGGCCGCATCAGCCACGAACGCCTGATCGTCGACGAGGCGCGTTTTGCGCAGGTCGATATCACAGTCGATCCCGAGGACGATCAGGCCGCGATCCTGCGCCACGTCGAGCAGGCGGTGCAATTGCTGGCCGATGAGATGGCAGGGCGGATGACAGCGTTGAGGGTGCGGCTGTCGGGCATCACACCGCTGCAGGGTGCTATCGCCGCCAATCGCCAGCAGTGGCGCGATGAAGTCGAGGCAGCCTGCCATCGCGTGCACGAGGATATCTGGCTGGAAAAGCTTGAACTGCGGCTCGAAGCGCCCTCTGCGGCTGCTGTCGAGGCCAATGGCACGCTTGATCTTGGGCAATTGCTCTCCGAGCATGCCGGTGACGCGGATATCGTGGCCGAAGCAAGCCGGCTGGTCGGAGAGATCGCGGTCCGCCTGCCGGGCGGGTTGGGCGCGGCAGAGCTGCCGCTGGACGACTCAATCGAGACCTTGATCGAAGAGGCGCGGCAATTGCTGCTGGCACGCGGGCAGGGAGCGGGCTGACCCATGCGCTTTAACCGGCTCGATATTCTTCGCTACGGCGCGCTGACCGACCGCACGCTCGATTTTCGCACGGGCGCCAGGCTGCACGTCATTTACGGGCCAAACGAAGCGGGCAAGTCGTCGGCGTTGAGCGCGATTTCCGACCTGCTGTTTGGCTTTCCGACTGCCGCTGAGCAAAGCTTTCTGCACGAGCCGACGACCCTGCGCGTCGGCGCGTCGATCGCCACGCGCGATGGTGCAACGCTCGCCTTTCGTCGGCGTCGCGGACGAAAGAACACGCTGCTTGCACCTGATGACAAGGAAACGCCGCTTGCAGAAGATGCCCTGGCGCCATTTCTCGGCAATCTGAGCCGTGATGTCTTCGAGCGCGCCTTCGGCCTCGATTCCCTCCGATTGCGGCAAGGGGCGACGGCGATGCTGCGCAGCGGCGGCGAGATAGGCAGTCTGCTGTTTTCCGCTGCCTCCGGTCTCACCGGCCTCTCTCGCCTGCGCCAGTCGCTGGAAGGCGAAGCCGATGGCATCTATGCGCAGCGCCGCTCCAAGGATCGAAGTTTTTATCAGGCGCTGGACCGCCACGACGAGGCTCGCAAAGCCGAACGCGACAACGAGCTCAAATCCGGCGACTGGAAGAAGCTGCTCGCCGAAGCCGCCGAGATCGAGGCCGAGTTGGAGCGTTTGCAGGATGAGCGTCATCAGACGCGGCAGGCCCTCGACCGGCTGCAAAAGCTGAAGACGCTGCAGCCTCTACTGGCCGAAATCGATGCGGAGAGGGCGGCCCTTGAGGACCTCGCTGATCTCGCGGCAATACCGGACAGTTTTGCCGATCGGCTGGAGCGGGGCCTGAACGACAAGCGCACCGCCGAAGAGGAACTACACCGCGCCCAGCAACTGGCCACGCGCACCGGCGAAGAACTGTCGATGATCCGCATCGACGAAACCGTGCTGCAATTAGCCGACGATATCACCCAGCTCTTTGCCGATACCGGCAATTATCGCAGCCAGCGCCAGGATCTGCCGCGCGTCGATCAGGAACTGGCCGGCTATGAGGCGACGCTTGCGCAACTCGGCCGCCGCCTTGGCTTTGCCGATGTATCACAGTTGGAAAAGCAGCAGCCCAGCGACGCCGATCGCGTCCGCCTCTCCGAACTGGTCGAGGAAGGCAGGCGGCTGTTGCAGCAGGGCCAGGGAAATGCCGAGCAATTGGACAGCGAGCGCCGGCAGCTGGCATCGTTGGAGAAGGACGGCTCCGCGGGCCGCCTGATCGATCCGAGGCCGTACACAGATCAGCTGGAAGCATTGGCAAGTGATCTCGCTAGCCTTGCCCGTCTTGATGGGCTTGAGACGCAGATCAGCCGTATCGTGACGGATCTTCGCGAGGCCGCGGGCCGCCTGCGCCCGGCGGTCGCCGATATCGACGCGCTCTTTGCTACATCGTTGCCGGATGGCGCCGAGATCGCCGCGCATCGGGAGACCATAGATGCGGCCCGCGCCGGCGTACGCGAAGCATCCGACAAGCTGCGCGGCTATGATGAGCAATTGGCAGAGATCGAACAGGCGCTGGCAGATGCGGAGCGGACCGGCCCGATCGTCACCCGTGAACAGATCGCCGGCGCGCGTGAAGCGCGTGATGTCCAATGGCGATCGATCCGCGATGGGCTGACGGATGCCGGCCAATCTCCGGACGGCAAAGCGATCGCCGCTTTTGCGGCAACCCTGGCTGAAGCGGATCGACTGGCCGATGCGGCATTGAGCGATGCGGATCGCGTCTCGCGCCATGCCGATAACCGCCTGCGTCAGGCACGATTGCTGCAGGAGTGCGAGGAGGCCGCAAAACGATTGCAGCAGCGCGAGGAAGCCTCGGCAAAGGCGCTGGCCGCTTTCGCGGCACTCTTCGATGCATCGGGTGTTTCCGCTCTCGATCCGGCAGCCATGCTGGAATGGCGGCGTGGGGTCGAGGCTTTGTTCCGCGAGCGCCGGGCTCTCCGTGATCTGCAGGATGAGCGGAGTGAGGCTGGCTTGGCGGAGACGCGTATCTCGCCGGCGCTGAAGGATATTGCTGATGCCACCGGCTACAAGAGCGGCCGCCTGCCGCCGGGCGCAATGGCGGAAGGTTTGAGAAAACATCTCCGTTTGCTGTCGGAGCATTGGAGCGAGAGCCGGACGCGCGAAGGCGAGATCGGCGCGGCGCGGGACCGGCTGACGCGGCTTGGCGAGCAGCAACAGGTTATCGAGCGGCGTCAAGCCGTTTGGCGCGATGCCTTCGGCAAGGCAGTCCTGTCGCTCGGTCTTTCCGCCGATGCGACGCTGGAAATGGCTGCCGCAGCCTTGAAGGCATGGACGGAGTTGCCGGATGTTCTGGCTGAGCATGACAATCGCCAGCGCCGCGTCAGCGGCATGCGCCGTGACATGGCCGATTTCGAGCGGCGGCTCGCTACCCTTGCCGCAACCGCTGGATACGAGGTGGATCATCTGCCGCCGGATGCCGCCGCCGAGGCATTGCACGCCCGTGTCAGCGCGGTGCGTGGCGAGCAGAAGAAGCATGACCGGCTCGAGGAGGAGCGCCAACGCGCGGAGGCGCAGGCCGCCCATTGTGGCGAGGCGCTTGCGACGGTCACGGCCGCCCTTGCCGATCTAACAGCGGATTTGCCCGAGGACACCGATCTGCCGGCTCTGCTCTCGCGCCTGCGCGATCGCGCCCGCTTGCATGCGCGGCTCGCCGAAAGCCGCGACCGCTTGCGTCAGCAGTCGGAAGGCGATGGCGAAGAGGTGATTCGTGCCGAACTCGTCGGCTTCGAACGCGTCGCCGCCGGACTGGAGATCGAGCGGCTATCTGCAGAGGACCAGAGGCAGTTCAGCGCTAACGGTGCGCTCGCGGCCCGCCTGGCGGAAAACCAGCGGCAACGGAGCGCGCTTGAAACCGGCGTCAGCGCCGAATACGCCGTCTTCGAAAAGCTTTCCGCCGAGCAGGAAGCCAAGGACCTGGCGCGGCAATGGGTGGTGCTGAAGCTTGCCGCACAGATGCTGGCAAGCTCGATGGAGGCCTATCGCGAACAGCAGGCCGATCCGGTGATCACGCGGGCAGGGGAACTCTTCTCGCTGCTGACCGGCCATGGCTTCACGCGGCTGGTCGAGGAACACGACGACGCGGATACGCTGCAGTTGCTGGCCGAACGCTCCGGCGGCGAGCGCGTGCCGCTAGCAGGCTTGAGCGAGGGAACCGGCGATCAACTCTACCTCGCCTTGCGGCTTGCCTTCCTCGAAGACTATTCCGCCCGCAACGAACCGGCCCCTCTGATCGTCGACGATATCTTCCAGACCTTCGACGACGAGCGCGCCAGCGCCGGATTGAAGGCGCTCGCCGGCACGGCGGAGCGTTTCCAGACCATTCTCTTCACCCATGAGATGAGCGTGGTCGAGATCGCCAAGCGGGAGATCGGTGGGGGTTTGGACCTGATCCGGCTTTGAGCGCCCGGCAGAATGTCGGCCTTGGATGATTTCACCGAATGGCATAGGCTGGCAGTAGGAGCGAGACGCGGCGAGCGCCGGTCAAAGCAGGAGAAAAGCCGTGGAAATTAAGCCTAATGGATCACGCCCAACGCTGAAGGCACCGGCGGAGTATTTTACCGGCGAGGTGCGCCAGGAGCCGTTGATGCAAGCGCCGGCGCCAGCCCGCGTCCAGGTCGTCAGCGTCAGCTTCGAGCCGGGCGCCCGCACCGCCTGGCATACTCATCCTTTCGGACAGACCCTGGTGATAACCGCGGGCAAGGGGGTCGCGCAGAGCTGGGGCGGCGACATCCGGGAGATCAATGCCGGTGATGTCCTCTGGTTCGAGCCCGGCGAAAAACATTGGCACGGTGCGGGACCAGAGACCGCACTCACCCATATCGCTATTCAAGAGACGCAGGATGGCAAGGCTGCGGATTGGATGGAATATGTGAGCGAGGAACAGTATCGCGCCTAACGACGCGATAAGACATCGATCCGGCCGGATCGTGAACTCATTGTGGCGTGTGCAATTTCGTCGGGATCAGGATCTTGGGGGCCGATTTGTCCCGGCTATAGGCAGGATTGAGGGCGCGATCCACGAAGGTCCGCGTCTCGTCTAGCCTGCGCAAATTATCCTTCTCCCGCTCGAAGCGCTTTTTCCGCTCTCCCGAGTTGTCGGACCCGCGCGACACCAATTCATGGCGGTAGAGGCAGGCGAACGGCGTCCATATGATGCGGAACCCGGCCTTGTGGGCACGCACGCAATAGTCGACGTCATTATAGGCGACCGCGAAATTCTCTTCGTCAAATGCGCCGATGGCGCGGGCGCAGTCGCCGGAAATCAGCATCACCGCGCCTGTGACGCAGGTCATCGAATTGCGGACATGCAGCCTGTTCATCGGGCCGCCAAATTCCCTAGGCTTGTTCATATACCAATGACCGGCCAGCCCGCCGAAGCCGACGATGACACCGGCATGCTGGAGCTTGTTATTGCCATAGAGCAGCTTGGCGCCGACAATGCCGGTTCCCTCATAGGCGAGGCAGGTCACCTTCTCTTTCAGCCAGCCCGGCTCGATGATTTCGACGTCATTGTTGAGGATCAGATAGTGTTCGCCTGTAGCGGCACTGAGGCCTCGATTGACCGAACGAGAGAAGTTGAACGGTTCCGGTATGATCGACGCGGAGAACTGCGGGTAGGTCCGACGATAATGGTCGTAGAGATCGAGGACAGCCTGATCCGAGGAGCCGTTGTCGACGACCAGCACCTCGAAATTGGGGTAATCCGTGCGTTCGAAGATATCCTTCAGCACCCTCGAGATCAGGTCGAGGCTGTCCTTGCTGGGGATGATGATCGAAACCTTGGGCCAGGCAGCCTCCGGCCGCTCGAACATGACGCGATGGAGGGTGTCCGTCAGCGCCTCTTCCGTGCGAATGGGCTGCTGCCGGTGCGCGAATCGTTCGGAAAGCGTCTTGCGGGCATTGGTGGTCGCCGCATCCATGAACTTGCGCGAATAGGTGCGGCCATTGCGCCGCCACCAATAGGCCGGGTAGGGCAAGTGCAGGATTGTATCGTCGGGCAATCCATCCAGATAGCGCAACAGCAAGTCATAATCCTGAGAGCCGTCATATCCGGTGCGCAGATAGCCGATCTCCTGGAGCCGGCCGCGGCGATAGATGGAGAAATGATTGATGTAGTTGACGCCCGTCAGGAGAACGGGATCGTAGGCCGGTTTCAGCATCAGTCCTGTTGCCTTCAGCATATCGTCGACCACCAATTCGTCGGTATAGAGAAAATTCGCGCGTGGATTTTGTTTGAAGACATGCCGCACGACCTTGAACGTATGCGGCGCGATCATGTCGTCATGGTCCAGAAAGGCAACCCATAGGCCACGGGTCTGAGACAGCCCGGCATTGGAGGCAGCCGCTATGCCGCCATTCCTGCCGTTCAGAACGAACCGGATATTGCCCTTCAACTTCTGCGTCTCATACCATCGCCTCGTTTCTTCCGAAGTCGATCCGTCGTCGCTGAGAATCAGTTCTTTGCCCTGCTCGTTTTGCGGTGCTGGCATGCTACAAGACTTGGATGACGTCATCGAATGGCATAAGTTGGGGAGGGACGAAGCGTGGCGAGCGCCGTCGAAGCTGGAGCGTGGCCTTGGAGATTAAGCTTAATGGATTAAGTCCGCTGCCGACGGCACCGGTTAAATATTTCACTGGTGAATTGCCGGCCCAACCGATCAAAATTGCCTTCGTCTTCTCTGGTAACGGTTCGCAATGGGCGGGAATGGGCGTCGAGGCTTATCAAGAGAACCGCCATTTCCGGCAATGTTTCCAGTCGTTCAGTGCTCTCTTTGAATACTATCTTGGCGAGAGGCTGACGGATATCCTGGTGTCCGCTGACCTGTCTTCGCGGCTTGCCGATACGAAGGTTGCGCAGCCCCTGCTGTTTGCCGTTCAAGTTTCCCTCTCGGACTGCCTCTCGGCGCTTGGTGTAAAGCCTGATGTTGTCCTCGGCCATTCGGTTGGTGAAATAGCAGCCGCCTATGTGGCCAAAGCACTGACGGCTGCCGAGGCGGTCGCCATCATCGCTAAACGCTCGCTGCATCAGGATCTTCTTGCCGGTGAAGGCAAGATGGCAGCCGTTGTTCTCGATGAGGATGGCGCACTCGCCTTTGCCAAGGCACACGACCTAGACGATATTTGCATCGCGGCGATCAATGCACCGAATTCGGTTACGATTTCCGGTCCTGTCCACCAGATCGAGGCATTCAAGAATACTGCCCGCCAGGCGCACATTGTCGTGCACATACTCGACATCAACTATCCCTTTCATCATCCGATCATCGACCGGGCAAAGGATGCCTTCCTCGCGGATCTGCTAGATGTCGCGCCGGACGCTGGCACGGCCTCTTTCATTTCGACGGTGACAGGTGAGCTCTATGATGGGCGTCTGCTGGACACCAAATATTGGTGGCGCAATGTTCGCGATCCTGTGCTTTTCAAGGTTGCCTGTCAGGCGGCGATGGCGATGGGGTGCAACTTGTTTATCGAGATCGCGCCGCGCCCGATTCTCTCGAACTATGTTACGGAAATCGCCAAGGAGGCATCCATCCAGGCGGTCGCGGTCCCTACGTTGCTGCGTGAGGTGCCGCTCCCCGGTCGTGATCCGGTCTCGCAGTCCTTCGCGCGAGCTGTTGCTCATGGCGCACCAGCTTAAAGGAGCTGGTTCAAGGACGCGGCACAAAAGATTTGGTCTTCATCGCCTCCATGGCGAATCACTGGCCATGGGAGTTGGCCATCGCAGCTCTCGTGCTTGTTTCGGCAGTGCTTTTGACGATCGTCATCACGGGCAACTACTGAGCGGCACGCTTCGGCGTGCCCGGTTCCATTCGTGCGCAAGATATAGAGGGCGCGCTCTCCCCGAAGTGAGAACGAGCGTTGAACAATTGCCAAGCGCGGCTTTGCCTATTCATCTTTTTTTGAAAAAATGGTGGGCGATGAGAGACTCGAACTCCCGACATCCTCGGTGTAAACGAGGCGCTCTACCAACTGAGCTAATCGCCCTTCAGCGAAGCGGTGCAATTGCCCGCCGCGTTTCGGTGGCCGTGATCTATGCGGAACGACGAAAAACCGCAAGAGTGTTTGTGAAGATTTTTTGATTTTTTTGTTCGCGCCGTCTCGGCGCAGGTTATCAACAATATGTGCTTTCTCGAAAGCAGGCCGGGGGAGGGCGGGGCGTATCAGCCGTTTTAGAAATGCGTGGGGCGCGAACCAGCCATGCTAAATCGATGGAACCGAAACGCGCCGGCGTCGCTTCTGAAAACAATTCGCAATCTGTCACGGATTTGTATTCAAACCTGCTTGACACCCAAACACGAACCCCGTAGTTAGCCGCTCATCGAACGGCTAAGGCCGCTTTGATGGGTGCGAAAGCATCCGGAACGCTTTGAAATGAATGCGGGTGTAGCTCAGTTGGTTAGAGTGCCGGCCTGTCACGCCGGAGGTCGCGGGTTCGAGCCCCGTCACTCGCGCCATTTCAAAGAATGAATTCCGGGCTTTTGCCGGGCCGTAAGGTCAAACAATGCGCGGGTGTAGCTCAGTCGGTTAGAGTGCCGGCCTGTCACGCCGGAGGTCGCGGGTTCGAGCCCCGTCACTCGCGCCATTTCGCTTCAAGTAACTACAATCAATCATCTATTTGCTGCGAGTGCGAAAGGCCCTTTTAGCCTTTGTGCCGATTTGTCGCGATATCGTTGCAACACATTGATAAGTCCGCTTCGCTAGTGCTTGAAGCGAGACATTCAAAAGGCTTGCGCCCGCGCTCCGGCTGCGCTAACCACGGCTTTGTTGCAACGCTCTTTCGCTTGGCTTGGGCATTTGCTCAAAGGCGCCGCCCCGGCGCTCATGGCAGGCAGGGATGGACATGATGACTGGACTGCTCAGTTCCTATATTCCGATAGCGATTTTCATTGGTATTGCCGTAGTGATCGGCCTGGCGTTGTTGATCACGCCGTTTGCCGTTGCTTTCAAGGCGCCCGATTCGGAAAAGCTCTCGGCCTATGAGTGCGGCTTTAACGCATTCGATGACGCCCGTATGAAGTTCGATATCCGGTTCTACCTGGTGTCGATCCTCTTCATCATCTTTGACCTGGAAGTCGCCTTCCTCTTTCCCTGGGCCGTATCCTTCAGTGCGATCGGCTGGCTCGGGTTCTGGTCGATGATGGTGTTCCTCGCGGTGCTGACCATCGGCTTTATTTATGAATGGAAAAAGGGAGCCCTGGAATGGGAGTAGCCCAAAGCAACACAACGCTCGTTGCGCCGCAGCCGAAGGGGATCATCGATCCCGCAACCGGTAAACCGGTTGGCAGCAACGATCCGTTCTTCGGCGAGATCAACAACGAGCTCGCCGACAAGGGTTTCCTGGTCACCTCGACCGATGAGCTGATCAATTGGGCTCGTACCGGTTCGCTGATGTGGATGACCTTCGGTCTTGCATGCTGCGCCGTCGAAATGATGCAGGTTTCCATGCCGCGTTACGACGTCGAGCGTTTCGGTTTCGCGCCGCGCGCCTCGCCGCGCCAGTCGGACGTCATGATCGTTGCCGGCACGCTGACCAATAAGATGGCTCCGGCGCTGCGCAAGGTCTATGACCAGATGCCGGAACCGCGTTACGTCATCTCGATGGGCTCCTGCGCCAATGGCGGCGGCTACTATCACTATTCCTATTCGGTTGTGCGCGGCTGCGACCGCATCGTGCCGATCGATATCTATATACCGGGCTGTCCTCCCACGGCGGAGGCGCTGCTTTACGGCGTGCTTCTGCTGCAGAAGAAAATCCGGCGCACCGGCACGATCGAACGGTAAGGCAGGGGACAAGGTATTATGAGTGAAGCCCTGAACGAGCTCGCCACCTATCTCACGGAAGTTCGTGGCGCCCTGATTTCGTCCAGCGAGATCAAGTATGGCGAGCTGAACGTGACGACGACGGCCGAAAACGTTATCGCACTGCTGACGTTCCTGCGTGATGATGCCAAGTGCGGCTTCGTCAACATGACGGATATTTGCGGCGTCGACTGGCCTCAGCGCCCCGATCGTTTCGATGTTGTCTATCATCTGCTGTCGCCGAAGAAGAACCTGCGTATCCGCATCAAGGTTCCGGTCGCTGAAGATCAGCCTGTTCCGTCGGCCTGCGGCATCTATCCGGGCGCCGACTGGTTCGAGCGCGAAACCTGGGACATGTACGGTGTTCTCTTCACCGGCCATCCGGATCTGCGCCGCATCCTGACCGACTATGGTTTTGAAGGCCACCCGCTGCGCAAGGATTTCCCGACCACCGGCTTCGTTGAAGTTCGTTACGATGACGCTGCCAAGCGCGTCGTCTACGAGCCGGTCGAGCTGAAGCAGGAATTCCGTAACTTCGATTTCTTGTCTCCCTGGGAAGGCACGGACTACGTGCTGCCGGGCGATGAGAAAGCAAAGGCATAATTTGATGGTGTGTGGCGGGCTTTCAGCCTGCCATTCTCTAGAATACCTGAAAACGCGAGCCCGTCGCCATGACAGAACATAACGTCCGCAACTTCAACATCAATTTCGGTCCGCAGCACCCGGCTGCGCACGGCGTTTTGCGTCTTGTCCTCGAGTTGGACGGCGAAATTGTGGAACGCGTCGATCCGCATATCGGCCTGCTGCATCGCGGCACGGAAAAGCTGATCGAGACCAAGACCTATCTGCAGGCCGTTCCTTACTTCGATCGCCTCGACTATGTGGCGCCGATGAACCAGGAACATGCCTATGCGCTGTCCGTCGAAAAGCTGCTCGGCATCGAAATTCCGATCCGTGGTCAGCTGATCCGCGTGCTCTACTCGGAAATCGGCCGTATCCTTTCGCATCTCTTGAACGTCACGACGCAGGCCATGGACGTCGGTGCGCTGACGCCACCGCTCTGGGGCTTTGAAGAGCGCGAAAAGCTGATGGTGTTCTATGAACGCGCTTCGGGCTCGCGCATGCATGCTGCCTACATTCGTCCGGGCGGCGTTCACCAGGATCTGCCGGAAAAGCTGGTCCAGGATATCGGCGATTGGTGCGATCCCTTCCTGAAGGCACTCGACGATATCGACGACCTTCTGACCGGAAACCGCATTTTCAAGCAGCGCAACGTCGACATCGGCGTCGTCTCGCTGGAAGACTGTTGGGCCTGGGGCTTCTCTGGCGTCATGGTTCGCGGCTCGGGTGCCGCCTGGGACCTGCGCCGCTCGCAGCCCTATGAGTGCTATTCGGATCTGGAATTCGACATTCCGATCGGCAAGAACGGCGACTGCTACGACCGGTATCTGATCCGTATGATCGAGATGCGCGAATCCGTCCGTATCATGAAGCAGTGCGTCAACCGTCTGCTCGGCGATGCCAAGACCGGTCCGGTTTCTTCGCTCGATGGTAAGGTCGTACCGCCGAAGCGTGGCGAGATGAAGCGTTCGATGGAAGCGTTGATCCACCACTTCAAGCTCTACACCGAAGGTTATCACGTCCCGGCTGGCGAGGTTTATTGCGCCGTCGAAGCGCCGAAGGGCGAGTTCGGCGTCTACCTCGTCTCCGACGGTTCGAACAAGCCGTATCGCTGCAAGATCCGCGCCCCGGGCTACGCGCATCTGCAGGCCATGGATTTCATGTGCCGCGGCCATCAGCTTGCCGACGTCGCGGCCGTACTCGGTTCGCTCGACATCGTGTTCGGTGAGGTGGATCGCTGATGCAGCAATGGCTGGTCATCGCTGCTGTGCTGCTTGTTGCTTCGGGCGCTTCCGCCCAGCAGGTCGGCAAGACGCAGACGTTGCCCAGCATCTCTCTGCAAGGTTCGAATGCCAAAAGCCCGAATGTTGCAAAGGGTGACAATGCAATCCCGCCAGGCACGGAATCGACCATGGCCGATCTCGTGTCACGCGGTTATGAAATCAAGGCCGCTGTGCCGAACGGCGGAAAGTTTGTTGTGTTTATGCAAAAAGACCAGTCGGCCTATGCCTGCGAATTCCTGTCCCTGACGGATACGCGGTGTGGGTCCATAAACTGAGATAAGGCGTGAAAGATGTCCGTTCGTCGACTAGCCGAAGATCAATTCCAGCCAGCAGCCTTCGCCTTCAACAAGGAGAACGCGGTCTGGGCGGAAAAGACGATCAAGAAATATCCAGAGGGCCGCCAGCAATCCGCGATCATCCCGCTGATGATGCGCGCGCAGGAGCAGGAAGGCTGGGTCACCAGGGCGGCTATCGAGACGATCGCCGATATGCTGGATATGGCCCACATCCGTGCGCTTGAAGTCGCGACCTTCTACACGCAGTTCCAGCTCAACCCGGTCGGCACCAAGGCGCATATCCAGGTCTGCGGCACGACGCCGTGCATGCTGCGCGGCGCCGAAGGGCTGGTGAAGGTCTGCAAGAGCAAGATCAATGGCCACGCCTTCGAACGCAATGCCGACGGCACGCTCTCCTGGGAAGAGGTCGAATGTCAGGGCGCCTGCGTCAATGCACCGATGGTCGTGATCGGCAAGGATACCTATGAGGATCTGACGCCGGAACGTCTCGAAGAGATCATCGATGCATTCTCAGCAGGCGAGGGCAGCAAGGTTCCGACCGGTCCGCAGATCGACCGCGTCTTCTCCGCGCCGGAAGGTGGCCTGACGTCGCTGACGACGGAGGCCCCGAAGGCAAAGAGCGCGAGCGGCAAGGCTTCCGCCAAGGTCGATGCAGCTCCGGTTCCGCCATCCGAAGCGGCTCGCCCAAAGAGCACCGACGCTGAAACCAACGCAGCGCTGAAGACACCGGCGACCGCGCCGGCAGCCGCCGCCAAGAATGTCAAGGCAGCCGAAGCGCAGCCGCTTTCAGGAACTGCCGCCGCCGAGCCTGTCAAGGCGCCGGCCAGCAAGGCCGAAAGCGCGCAGAAGCCGGCATTGACCGACAAGAACCGTCCGGCCGGCATCGAGAAGCCGGCGACCCCGGACGACTTGAAGCTGATTTCCGGCGTCGGTCCCAAGATCGAAGCCATCCTGCACGAGTTGGGTATTTTCACCTTCGCGCAGGTCGCAAAGTGGAAGAAGGCCGAACGCGAATGGGTCGACGGCTATCTGAATTTCAAGGGCCGCATCGAGCGCGACGACTGGATCAATCAGGCCAAGGCACTCGCTAAGGGTGGCGAAGCGGAATATATCAAGGTCTTCGGCAAGAAGCCGCGGTAAGAGGTGAAGCATGTTACAAGATCAAGATCGCATCTTTACCAATATCTACGGCCACAAGGACAAGTCCCTGAAGGGCGCAATGTCGCGCGGCCATTGGGACGGCACCAAGCAGATCCTCGAAAAGGGTCGTGACTGGATCATCAACGAGATGAAGGCCTCCGGTCTTCGCGGTCGTGGCGGCGCAGGCTTCCCGACCGGCCTCAAGTGGTCCTTCATGCCGAAGGAAAACGACGGCCGTCCGCACTACCTCGTCGTCAATGCCGACGAGTCGGAGCCTGGCACCTGCAAGGACCGCGACATCATGCGCCATGATCCGCATACGCTGATCGAAGGCTGCGTCATCGCCGGGTTCGCCATGGGTGCCAACACCGCTTACATCTACGTTCGCGGCGAATATATGCGTGAGCGTGAAGCGCTGCAGGCGGCGATCGACGAATGCTACGATGCCGGACTTCTCGGCAAAAACAATAAGTTGGGCTGGGATTATGATGTTTACGTTCATCATGGCGCCGGCGCTTACATCTGCGGCGAGGAAACTGCGCTGCTCGAAAGCCTGGAAGGCAAGAAGGGCCAGCCGCGCCTGAAGCCGCCATTCCCGGCCAATATGGGTCTCTACGGCTGCCCGACCACCGTCAACAACGTCGAGTCGATCGCCGTTGCCCCGACGATCCTGCGTCGCGGCGCCGGTTGGTTCTCTTCCTTCGGCCGTCCGAACAATGTCGGCACGAAGCTGTTCATGCTGTCCGGTCACGTCAATCGTCCGTGCACGGTCGAGGAAACGATGGGCATCACCTTCCGCGAGCTGGTCGACAAGCATGGCGGCGGTATTCGCGGCGGCTGGGACAATCTCCTTGCCGTCATTCCCGGCGGCGCGTCGTGCCCAATCGTTCCGGCGGCTGACATCATCGATTGCCCGATGGATTTCGACGGCCTGCGCGAAGTCAAGTCGTCCTTCGGTACGGCGGCGGCCATCGTCATGGACAAGTCCACCGACGTCATCAAGGCGATCGCCCGCATCTCGGCCTTCTTCAAGCATGAAAGCTGCGGCCAGTGCACGCCGTGCCGAGAAGGCACCGGCTGGATGTGGCGCGTGCTGGAACGTATGGCCAAGGGCAATGCGCAGAAGCGCGAGATCGACATGCTGTTCCAGGTGACGAAGCAGATCGAAGGCCATACCATCTGTGCGCTCGGCGATGCCGCCGCATGGCCGGTACAGGGTCTGATCCGCAACTTCCGCCCGGAAATCGAAAAGCGCATCGACCAGTACACGGCCAATGCGACGAGTCACGGCGCAGTGCTGGAAGCAGCCGAGTAAGGATGACGATGGCGAAGACCTCAGATACCAGGCAAGACAGCGGAGCGGCCGATGCATCGGCTGATCTCGGCCGTATTGCTGCGGATATGCTGCGGAACGCGCCGGTCATGCCGATCCATCCGTTGATGGCGCATCCCGCGGCGGCATTCGCCGCGGCTGCTGCCATCGGTTTCGGTTTCACGTCGCAGATCGCCGGAGCGTTCTTCGGCGCGCTGCAGGGCGCGGTCGAAGCGACGAACAGGCAATCTGTTGTGCCGGATGAAGAAAAGCCGGCGGCAAAGAAGGACGGGGCAGGGGAAGCGAAGCCGGTCAAGGCGTCGCCCGGTGCCAAGCCCATCGTTGCAAAGCAGGCAGCGGTGAAGAAGGTCGAGCCGAAGCTGGCCGCGGTGAAAACTGCGCCAGCAAAGGTGCCGGCGAAGGCCAAAGCCAAGATTGCCGTTGAGGCGCCGGTTGCGGCTAAGCCAGCGGCGGTTCCGGTGCGTAGCCGCAAGGCTGCCGTGAAGACGGATGACCTGAAGCGGATTTCGGGCATTGGTCCGAAGCTTGAGCAGGTTCTGAACGGGCGCGGCATTCTGCGGGTTGCCGATATCGCCGCCTGGAGCGACGCGGATATCGATCGGATCGATGCGGATCTCGGTTTCGACGGCCGTATCCGCCGTGACGATTGGGTCGGCCAGGCAAAGGCGCTCCAGCCGAAAGGCCGGGCTTGAGAGTTTTCCACGGCTGATCCAGCCTTGGAGTGAGAATGAGCGGTGGACATGGTGCAGGTGCTGCCCGTGATAGTTCGCCGGAATGCGGATCTTGTGGGGGACAAGGTTCGGCAAAGGTGATTGTGAGCAAGACTGGTGCCACGCGGCTCAAATGCCGTGCCGGTGGCGAGTAGGTGTTGCGGTCATGAAATTGTCTGTGGCCAGGTTCGGCGGCAGACGTGACATAGGACTGAGTGGACGATGGCAAAACTGAAGATTGACGGCAAAGAGATCGAAGTCCCGGATCACTACACGCTTATCCAGGCGTGCGAGGAAGCCGGCGCCGAAGTCCCGCGCTTCTGCTTCCATGAACGACTGTCGGTGGCCGGCAATTGCCGCATGTGCCTCGTCGAAGTGAAGGGTGGCCCGCCGAAGCCGCAGGCTTCCTGCGCCATGGGCGTGCGCGATATCCGCGGCGGCCCGAACGGCGAGCTTCCGGAAGTCTTCACCAACACGCCGATGGTCAAGAAGGCCCGCGAAGGCGTGATGGAATTCCTGCTGATCAACCATCCGCTGGATTGCCCGATCTGCGACCAGGGCGGCGAATGCGACCTGCAGGACCAGGCCATGGCCTTCGGTATCGACTCGTCGCGCTATCAGGAAGACAAGCGCGCCGTCGAAGACAAGTATATCGGCCCGCTCGTCAGCACCGTGATGAACCGCTGCATCCACTGCACGCGCTGCGTCCGCTTCACGACGGAAGTCGCCGGCATCTCCGAACTTGGCCTGATCGGCCGTGGCGAAGACGCCGAAATCACCACCTATCTCGAGCAGGCGATGACCTCCGAGTTGCAGGGCAACGTTGTCGACCTTTGCCCGGTCGGCGCGCTGACCTCGAAGCCCTTCGCCTTCACGGCTCGTCCGTGGGAACTGAACAAGACCGAATCGGTCGACGTCATGGACGCACTCGGCTCGGCTATCCGCGTCGACACCCGCGGCCGCGAAGTCATGCGCGTGCTGCCGCGCGTCAATGAGCAGATCAATGAAGAATGGATCTCCGACAAGACCCGCTTCATCTGGGACGGTCTGAAGACGCAGCGCCTCGACAAGCCTTACGTCCGCAAGGACGGCCGCCTGCAGCCGGCGACCTGGGGCGATGCCTTCGCTGCCATAAAGTCTGCGGTCGCTGCTACGAGCGGCGACAAGATCGGCGCGATCGCTGGCGACCTCGCATCCGTCGAGGAAATGTACGCTCTCTCCGAGCTGCTGAAATCGCTGGGATCGGAGAATCTCGACTGTCGCCAGGACGGGACGGCGCTTGATCCGTCGCTTGGCCGTGCAAGCTACATCTTCAATCCGAGCATCGAAGGCATCGAAGCCGCCGATGCGCTGCTGATCGTCGGCGCCAATCCGCGCGTCGAAGCAGCCGTGATGAATTCGCGTATCCGTAAGCGCTGGCGTCGTGGCAAGTTCCCGATCGGTGTGATCGGCGAACATGGCGACCTGCGTTACCCCTACGACTATCTCGGCGCCGGTCCGGAGACGCTTGCCGATCTCGTCAGCGGCTCGCACAGCTTCGCCGACGTTCTGAAGACCGCGCAGAAGCCGATGATCATCATCGGCCAGGGCGCGCTCATCCGCGAAGACGGCGCCAAGGTGCTGGCGAATGCCGCCAAGCTCGCCGCTGCCGTCGGCGTGGTCAAGGATGACTGGAACGGCTTTGCAGTGCTGCACACCGCAGCATCCCGCGTCGGCGGCCTCGATCTCGGCTTCGTGCCGGGCGAAAAGGGCGTCAACGCTCAGGCAATGCTCTCTTCGATGGACGTTCTCTTCCTGCTCGGCGCCGACGAACTCGACTTCAGCAGCAAGGGCGCGAAGTTCACCGTCTACATCGGCTCGCATGGCGACAACGGCGCACACAACGCCGACGTCATCCTGCCGGCGGCCACCTACACGGAGAAGTCGGGCACCTGGGTCAACACCGAGGGCCGCGTACAGGTCGGCAACCGCGCAGGCTTCGCCCCGGGCGACGCCCGCGAAGACTGGGCTGTCATCCGCGCTCTTTCCGACGTACTCGGCAAGAAGCTTCCCTTTGATTCGCTGAGAGAATTGCGCGTCAAGCTCTATGCCGCTTTCCCGCATTTCGCCGGTATTGACGAGATCGCCGAAGGCGATAGCGCTCAAATTGTCGCACTTGCGAAAAAAGCCGGCGCGATGGGCAAATCCGCGTTTGCTTCGCCGATCAAAGACTTCTATTTGACGAACCCGATAGCGCGTGCCTCGGCGGTTATGGCCGAGTGCTCCGCATTGGCCCGCAACAATTTCCAGGCTGCGGCAGAGTAAGGGCAGAGGACCATGGATTCATTCGTTTCGACCTATCTCTGGCCGGCGCTGATTATGATTGGTCAGTCCCTGCTGCTTCTGGTCTGCCTGCTGGTCTTCATCGCCTACATCCTTCTTGCCGACCGCAAGATCTGGGCGGCCGTTCAGTTGCGCCGCGGCCCGAACGTCGTCGGTCCCTTCGGCCTTTTCCAGTCCTTCGCCGACCTTTTGAAGTTCATGGTCAAGGAGCCGATCATTCCGGCCGGCGCCAACAAGGCAGTGTTCCTGCTGGCGCCGTTGGTTTCCGTGGTGTTGGCGCTCTCCACCTGGGCCGTCGTGCCGGTGGCGAACGGCTGGGTTATCGCCAACATCAATGTCGGCATTCTCTACATTCTGGCGATCTCGTCGCTCGAAGTGTACGGCATCATCATGGGCGGCTGGGCTTCGAACTCGAAGTATCCGTTCCTCGGCGCGCTGCGTTCGGCCGCGCAGATGGTGTCCTACGAAGTCTCGATCGGCCTGGTCATCGTCACCGTGCTGCTCTGCGTCGGTTCGCTCAACCTGACGGATATCGTCATGTCGCAGCAGACCGGCCTCGGCACCAAGCTCGGCCTGCCAGCCTCGTTCCTCGACTGGCACTGGCTGTCGCTGTTCCCGATGTTCATCGTGTTCTTCATTTCGGCTCTGGCTGAAACGAACCGTCCGCCCTTCGATCTTCCTGAAGCGGAATCGGAACTGGTTGCCGGCTTCATGGTCGAATACGGTTCCGCGCCGTACATGATGTTCATGCTCGGTGAATATGCCGCCGTCGTTCTGATGTGCTCGCTGACCACGATCCTTTTCCTCGGCGGCTGGTTGCCTCCGGTCGATATCTGGATCCTGAGCTGGGTTCCGGGCATCATCTGGTTCATGCTGAAGGCATGCTTCGTCTTCTTCATGTTCGCGATGGTCAAGGCTTTCGTGCCACGCTACCGCTACGACCAGCTCATGCGTCTCGGCTGGAAGGTATTCCTGCCACTGTCGCTCGCCATGGTCGTCATTGTTGCATTCGTGCTGAAGCTGACGGGATGGGCATGATGATGTCGATCCTCGCTTCAAGCAGATTTGGAGGTTGAAGATGGCCGGATTTTCCAACGCCGTCAGCTCGGTGTTCCTCAAGGAATTCGTCGGCGCATTCTTTCTGTCGATGCGTTACTTCTTCAAACAGAAGGCGACGATCAATTATCCCTTCGAAAAGGGACCGGTCAGCCCGCGCTTCCGTGGCGAACACGCCCTGCGTCGCTATCCGAACGGCGAAGAGCGCTGCATCGCCTGCAAGCTTTGCGAGGCGATCTGTCCTGCCCAGGCTATCACCATCGAAGCCGGGCCGCGCCGCAATGACGGCACCCGCCGCACGGTGCGTTACGACATCGATATGGTGAAGTGCATCTATTGCGGCTTCTGCCAGGAAGCTTGCCCGGTCGACGCCATTGTCGAAGGGCCGAACTTCGAATTCGCCACCGAAACCCGCGAAGAGCTTTATTTCGACAAGGCGCGGCTTCTGGAAAATGGCGACCGCTGGGAACGCGAAATCGCGCGCAACATCGCGATCGACTCGCCGTACCGCTAAGCGGAACTTTGAATATGCCGTGACGGGCGACTGAGATTGTCGCCGTCGCGGTTGAATAGAGACCGGGGCTTTGTGCCGGACATGTGTCCGGCCAAGTCCCATCGGGCAGGGACACTCCCGGCTGCCCGGGGGAAGACGAAAAAGGCACCAACATGGGTCTGCAGGCTCTTTTTTTCTATATCTTCGCCTTTGTCGCGGTGGCGTCGGCGTTCATGGTTATCTCGGCGCGGAATCCGGTCCACTCGGTCCTGTTCCTCATCCTGGTCTTCTTTAATGCCGCTGGCCTCTTCCTCCTCCTGGGGGCGGAATTCCTGGCGATGATCCTGCTGGTCGTCTATGTCGGCGCGGTTGCGGTTCTCTTCCTCTTCGTCGTCATGATGCTCGACATCGACTTCTCGGAGCTGAGGGCTGGCATTCTGGAATATGCCCCGATCGGCGCGCTGATCGGCATCATCCTTGCCGCCGAACTTATCGTCGTCGTCGGTGGCAGCGTGATTTCGCCCGAGATCGCCAAGTCGGTCGCCATGCCGATCCCGGCTTTGACGGAGCGGACGAACACCGCCGCGCTCGGCGACGTGCTCTATACCAACTACGTTTATTTCTTCGAGATCGCCGGCCTTGTGCTGCTGGTCGCGATGATCGGCGCTATCGTTCTGACGCTGAGACATCGCACGCACATCAAGCGCCAGAATATTTCCCAACAGGTCGCCCGCACGCCCGCGACCGCCGTCGAGGTGGTCAAGGTCAAGCCGGGGCAGGGCGTCTGAGGCGAGGCACGAGGGTCAAAGGAACAAGAACATGGTCATCGGACTTTCCCACTACCTCACGGTCAGCGCCATCCTTTTCGTGCTCGGCGTCTTCGGTATCTTCCTGAACCGCAAGAACGTGATCATCATCCTGATGTCGGTCGAGCTCATCCTGCTCGCGGTCAACATCAACATGGTCGCCTTCTCGTCGTTCCTCAACGACATCGTCGGCCAGGTCTTCGCTCTGTTCATTCTGACCGTTGCTGCTGCCGAAGCGGCCATCGGTCTGGCAATTCTCGTCGTCTTCTACCGTAACCGCGGCTCCATCGCCGTCGAAGACGTCAACGTGATGAAGGGCTGATAAAGCTATGTTCCTATATAAGGCTATCGTCTTTCTTCCCCTAATTGGCGCGATCATCGCGGGCCTGTTCGGCCGCGGCATCGGTGCCAAGGCGTCGGAATACGTCACTACCGGCTTGATGATCATTGCCGCGATCCTGTCCTGGGTCGCCTTCTTTACCGTGGCGCTCGGCCACGTCGAAGGCCCGATCAAGGTCGACGTGCTGCGCTGGATCCAGTCCGGCGGCATCGACGTCGCCTGGTCGCTGCGCATCGATACGCTGACCTCGGTGATGCTGATCGTCGTGAACTCGGTTTCGACCCTCGTTCACGTCTATTCGATCGGGTACATGCACCACGATCCGCATCGTCCGCGCTTCTTCGCCTATCTCTCGCTCTTCACCTTCGCCATGCTGATGCTGGTGACCTCCGACAACCTCGCCCAGATGTTCTTCGGCTGGGAAGGCGTTGGTCTCGCCTCGTATCTGCTCATCGGCTTCTGGTTTAAGAAGCCGTCGGCGTCCGCGGCCGCGATGAAGGCCTTCATCGTCAACCGTGTCGGCGACTTCGGTTTCGTGCTCGGCATTGCCGGCGTCTTCGTGCTCTTCGGCTCGATCAACTTCGACGTCATCTTCGGCAATGCCCAGGCATTTGCCGCGGGGCAGGGCGGTCAGCCGGGCGATATCGTTCTGAACCTCTTCGGCATGCATCTTGATCGCGGCCATGCGCTCACCGGCGTCTGCCTGCTGCTGTTCATGGGCGCCATGGGTAAGTCGGCGCAGTTCCTGCTGCACACCTGGCTGCCGGACGCCATGGAAGGCCCGACACCGGTGTCGGCGCTCATTCATGCCGCGACCATGGTTACCGCCGGCGTCTTCCTCGTCGCCCGTATGTCGCCGATCTTCGAACTCTCGCCGGATGCGCTGACCGTCGTCACCATCATCGGCGCGATCACCGCCTTCTTCGCGGCAACCGTTGGCCTCGTGCAGAACGACATCAAGCGCGTCATCGCCTATTCGACCTGTTCGCAGCTCGGCTACATGTTCGTGGCGCTGGGTGTCGGCGCTTACGGCGCGGCCATCTTCCACCTGTTCACGCACGCCTTCTTTAAGGCTCTGCTCTTCCTTTGCGCCGGCTCGGTCATCCATGCCGTCGATGGCGAGCAGGACATGCGCTTCATGGGCGGCCTTCGTCCGCACATCCAGAAGACCTTCTGGATGATGGTCATCGGCACGCTGGCGATCACCGGCGTCGGCATTCCCCTGACGCATATCGGTTTTGCCGGGTTCCTCTCGAAGGACGCGATCATCCTCGCTGCCTTCTCCTCGCATAATCCGGCCGCTGGTTTTGCCTTCACGCTGCTGGTCATCGCCGCGATGTTCACCAGCTTCTATTCCTGGCGCCTGATTTTCATGACCTTCTTCGGCAAGCCTCGCGCTTCGCATGAGGTCATGCATCATGTCCATGAATCGCCGAACGTCATGCTGATCCCGCTCTACCTGCTGGCCATCGGCGCTGTCGCCGCCGGCATGTATTTCCATGCCGATTTCGTCGGTCATGAATATGAGGAGTTCTGGAAGCACGCGCTCTTCACGCTGCCGGACAACAAGATCCTCGAAGAGATGGAGCATGCACCGCATTGGGTTGAGCTCAGCCCGTTCATCGCGATGCTGCTTGGTCTGGTCACTGCCTGGTACATGTACATCAAGTCGCCGGAAACGCCGAAGGCGCTCGCAAAGCAGCATCGTGCGCTCTACGAGTTCCTCTTGAACAAGTGGTACTTCGACGAACTCTATGACTTCCTCTTCGTCCGGTCGGCCAAGGCGCTTGGTCGCTTCCTCTGGAAGAAGGGTGACGTCGGGGTCATCGATACCTACGGTCCCAATGGTATTGCGGCCCGCGTCTCTGATGTTACCAACCGGGTCGTTCGCCTGCAGACCGGTTACCTCTATCACTATGCCTTCGCGATGCTGCTCGGTATTGCAGCCCTCGTTACCTGGATGATGCTCGGGAGTTCCCTCTGATGACCGATTGGCCTATTCTTTCAACGGTCACGTTCCTGCCGCTGGTCGGCGTTCTCATCCTGCTGTTCATGCGGGATGACGGACCCAATGGCCGCCGCAATATCCTGAACGTTTCGCTGCTGACGACGGTCTTCACCTTCATCATTTCTCTATTCATCTGGATCGGCTTCGACAACGCCAATCCGGGCTTCCAGATGATCGAGAAGCATGGCTGGCTCGGCACCGGCATCAGCTATCACCTGGGTGTCGACGGCATCTCCATGCTGTTCGTCATCCTGTCGACCTTCCTGATGCCCTTCTGCGTGCTGGCAAGCTGGCTCTCGGTCGAGAAGCGCCTGAAGGACTACATGATCGCCTTCCTCGTCCTTGAGACGATGATGATCGGCGTCTTCGTGTCGCTGGATATCGTGCTGTTCTACGTCTTCTTCGAAGCTGGCCTCATCCCGATGTTCCTGATCATCGGCGTCTGGGGCGGCAAGGACCGCGTCTACGCGAGCTACAAGTTCTTCCTCTATACGCTGCTCGGCTCGGTTCTGATGCTGCTCGCCATCATGGCGATGTACTGGCAGGCCGGTACGACGGATATCCCGGCGCTGCTTGCCTACAAGTTCCCGCCGCATATGCAGACATGGCTATGGCTTGCCTTCTTCGCCTCCTTCGCGGTGAAGATGCCGATGTGGCCGGTCCATACCTGGCTTCCCGACGCGCACGTCCAGGCGCCGACGGCGGGCTCGGTCATCCTGGCCGGCATTCTTCTGAAGCTCGGCGGCTACGGTCTCATCCGCTTCTCGCTCGGCATGTTCCCGAACGCGTCGGAATATTTCGCACCGCTCGTCTTTGCGATGTCGGTCATCGCCATCATCTACACCTCGCTGGTGGCGCTGATGCAGGAAGACATCAAGAAGCTGATCGCCTACTCCTCGGTCGCGCACATGGGCTATGTCACCATGGGCATCTTTGCGGCCAACCAGCAGGGCGTGCAGGGCGCGATCTTCCAGATGCTGTCGCACGGCATCGTCTCGGGCGCTCTCTTCCTCTGCGTCGGCGTGATCTATGACCGTACCCATACCCGCGAAATCGCGGCCTATGGCGGCCTGGTCAACAACATGCCGAAATATGCGGTCGCGATGATGGTCTTCACCATGGCCAATGTCGGTCTGCCCGGCACCTCCGGCTTCATCGGTGAATTCCTGACCCTGATCGGCGTCTTCCGCGCCAATACCTGGGTTGCGCTGTTTGCCGCCACCGGTGTCATCCTTTCGGCCGCTTACGCGCTTTGGCTTTACCGCCGCGTCATCTTCGGCGCGCTGGAAAAGGAAAACCTGAAGAAGCTGCTGGATCTGTCGCCGCGCGAACAGCTGATCCTCTATCCGCTGATCGCGTTGACGATCCTCTTCGGCGTCTATCCGGCTCCGATATTCGATGCGACGGCCGCTTCGGTGGATCTGCTTGTGAACAACTACACCGCAGCCCTGCACGCCGCGCAGAATGTTGCGCTGTCGATGAATTGATGACGGGACTTATTCGACATGACTGCTGACACAATTCTTGCAAGCCTGCATCTTTCCATCCCGGAGCTCATCCTCGCGGTCGGTGCGCTTGTGCTGCTCATGATCGGCGTCTTCTCAGGCGAACGGTCCGGTCCCACGGTCACCGGTCTTGCCATCGCGGTTCTCGCGGTGGCCGGTCTCTGGATCATCTTTGTGCCGGGCGAAGGCTTGGCCTACGGCGGCGCCTATCTCGCCGACGGCTTCTCGCGCTTCATGAAGATTGTCGCGCTGGTCGGCTCGATCGTCGCCATGTTCATGAGCATGGGGCAGGCGCGCGAGCAGCAGCTCGATCGCTTTGAATTCCCGGTGCTCCTGTTGCTGGCGACCCTCGGCATCTTGCTGATGATCTCGGCGCATGACCTGATCTCGCTCTATCTGTCGCTGGAGCTGCAGTCGCTGGCGCTCTACGTCGTCGCTGCCATCAACCGCGACAGCCTGAAGTCGACGGAAGCGGGCCTGAAGTATTTCGTGCTCGGTGCGCTGTCCTCGGGCATGCTGCTCTACGGCATGTCGCTGGTCTACGGTTTCACCGGCCACACGACCTTCGATGCGATTGCGACCGCGCTCAGCGCCGAGACCCGTTCGCTCGGCCTAGTCTTCGGTCTGGTCTTCGTTCTCGCCGGCCTTGCCTTCAAGATCTCCGCCGTGCCGTTTCACATGTGGACACCGGACGTCTATGAAGGCGCGCCGACCCCGGTGACCGCCTTCTTCGCGGCTGCTCCGAAGGTTGCGGCTATGGCGATCCTGACCCGCATCGTGATCACCGCTTTCCATCCGGTGCTCGCCGATTGGCAGCAGATCATCGTCTTCATCTCGATCGCCTCGATGGTGCTAGGCGCCTTTGCAGCAATTGGGCAGCGCAACTTCAAGCGACTGATGGCCTATTCCTCCATCGGCCACATGGGCTATGCGCTGGTTGGTCTTGCCGCCGGCAACCAGACCGGCGTCTCCGGTGTGATGCTCTATATGGTCATCTACATGGTCATGACCCTCGGCGTCTTCGCCATTATCATGGCGATGCGCCGCAAGGATGGACGTCAGGTTGAAAATGTCGACGATCTCGCCGGCCTTTCGACGACTAACCCGTTCATGGCGGTCGTGCTGACGGCGCTGATGTTCTCGCTGGCAGGCATCCCGCCGCTTGCAGGCTTCTTCGGGAAGTACTTCGTTTTCGTCGCGGCCATCCAGGCCCATCTCTATGCGCTTGCCATTATCGGCGTTCTCTCGTCGGTCGTCGGCGCCTACTACTATCTGCGCGTTATCAAGCTGATGTGGTTCGATGAAGCCAAGGACGAGTTCGTCCGCACGGACGGTTCGCTGCGTCTGGTCTTCGGCCTCTCGGGTCTCTTCGTCATCACCTACATCTTCTTTGGTGGTGCTATCGGTGGTGCTGCCGATCTTGCCGCCGCGACGCTGTTTTGATGGCGACTGACATGAACAGCCGGAAGTCGCTTGCCGACTTCCGGCATGATGCTCTCTCGGAGACTGCGTCCACCAATAGCGAATGCCTGGAGCGGGCGCGGGCTGGTGACGCCGGAAATCTCTGGGTGACGGCGGCCCGCCAGACCGGCGGTCGTGGACGCCGCGGGCGTCCCTGGGTGTCCGAACCCGGCAATCTCTACGCTTCTCTTCTTCTCATCGATCCAGCCCCCATGGATCGCCTCGGCTCGTTGCCTCTGGCTGTCGCCGTCGGTGTACATCAGGCGGTGGGCGGCGTGCTGCCTCTGGCGGCGGAGCCCGTCGAGGTCAAGTGGCCGAACGACATCCTGATCGGCCGCAAGAAGACCTGCGGCATTCTGATCGAAGGCGAAGCGCTCCCCGACGGGCGCTACGCGCTGGTCATCGGCATTGGCATCAATGTCACCTTTATGCCCGACAATCCGATGTATCCGGTCACCTGCCTGCGCGAGCAAGGCTCCACGGTGTCGCCGGAAGAACTGTTTGCACATCTCTACGCCTCCATGGCCGAGGCGTTGGCCGTCTGGAACAGCGGCAAGGGTGTTCGCGAAACAACGGCGCGCTGGCGCGAAGTTGCTTGCGGCATTGGTGAAAAGATCACAGTGAATCTGCCGGACCGTTCGATTTCCGGGCATTTTGCCGGAATTGATGATAATGGCTTGTTGATGCTCGACGCCGGCGGCGGCAAGGTTTTGCCGATCGCGGCGGGCGACGTTTTTTTCAGATCGTAGGTAAAAGATAGATATGGCGAAGCAAGACGAACTGGTGTTTCTGCCTCTCGGCGGCGTCGGCGAGATCGGCATGAACCTCGCCCTTTACGGCTATGGAACGCCGGAACATCGTCAGTGGATCATGGTCGATTGTGGCGTCACCTTTCCGGGGCCGGATCTGCCGGGCGTCGATCTCGTGCTCCCCGACATCCGTTTTCTCGCCAAGGAACGCAAGAACCTCAAGGGCATCATCATCACGCACGCCCATGAGGATCATTACGGCGCTCTGAGCGATCTCTGGCCGGGCCTGAACGTCCCGGTCTATGCCTCTGGCTTTACCGCCGGCCTGCTGGAAGCCAAGCGCGACTATGAGAGGACGATGGGCCAGATCCCGATCACCCCGTTCAAGGCTGGTGACCGCATCAACGTCGGCCCCTTCAACATCGAAGGCGTCGCCGTCAATCACTCCATTCCCGAGCCGATGTCGCTGATGATCCGCACGCCGGTCGGCAATGTCATCCATACCGGTGACTGGAAAATCGACCACGAGCCGTCGCTTGGGCCGCTCACCGACGAGGCGCGCTTCCGCCAGCTTGGCGACGAGGGCGTGCTGGCGCTGATGTGCGATTCCACCAACGCCCTGCGTGACGGTGTATCGCCCTCGGAAAAGGATGTTTCCGCAAGCCTGCGCAAGATCATCGAGAATGCCGAGGGCAGGGTAGCGATCACCACCTTCTCCTCGAATGTCGGCCGCATTCGCACCATTGCCGAGGCAGCCGAGGCCGCGGGCCGCGAGATTTTGCTGCTCGGCAGTTCGCTGAAGCGCGTGGTCGACGTCTCCCGCGATATCGGCATCATGGAAGGCCTCAAGCCGTTCATTGCCGAGGACGAGTATGGCTATATCCCGCGCGACAAGGTCGTCATCATCCTGACGGGCAGCCAGGGCGAACCCCGCGCCGCCCTTGCCAAGCTCTCACGCGATGAGATGCGCCACGTCGCGCTCGCCGCCGGCGATATCGTCGTTTTCTCCTCGCGCGCCATCCCTGGCAACGAGAAGGCGATCCAGGATATCAAGAACGGTCTCACCGAGCAGGGCGTGCATGTGGTGACGGACGCCGAAGCATTGGTCCACGTATCCGGCCACCCCCGTCGCAACGAGTTGCAGAAGATGTACGAATGGACGCGGCCGAAAGTCGTCGTGCCGGTGCATGGCGAGCCGACGCATCTGGCAGCGCATAAGGAATTGGCCGAGCAGTCGGGCATCGCCATTGTGCCTAAAGTCCGCAACGGCGATATATTGCGGCTGGCGCCCGGTTCGGTCGAAGTGATCGGCCAGGCCCCGCATGGCCGCATCTTCAAGGACGGCATACTGATCGGTGATTTTGACGAGATGGGTATCGGCGAGCGCAAGAAGCTCTCCTATGTCGGTCATGTCGCCGTCAACGTCGTGCTCGATGCCCGTTACGACATCGTCGGCGATCCGGATATCGTCGCGATCGGCCTGCCGGCCTATGACGACGAGGGCGAGGAGATGGAAGATACGCTCTTCGACGCTGTCGTCAGCGCCATCGAGAGCATTCCGCGCGCTCGCCGCAAGGATATCGACATGCTGCAGGAAGCCGCGCGCCGCGCCGTGCGCGCTGCCGCCAATCATGGCTGGGGCAAGAAGCCTGTCGTGACCGTCTTCGTCACGCGCATGGCGGGTTGATCCACGGTTTCGATCCGATCAAGGAAGAGAGAACAGCCATGCTCGGACGCATCAATCATATTGCGATTGCGGTTCCTGATATTGCCGCCGCCGCCGCCATCTATCGCGAAACGCTGGACGCCAAGGTATCCGAGCCGCAATCCCTGCCGGAACATGGCGTCACCGTCGTTTTCGTCGAGCTGCCGAACAGCAAGGTCGAGCTCGTGGAGCCGCTTGGCGATGCCTCGCCGTTGTTGAAATTCCTTGCTAAGCATCCCACTGGCGGCATGCATCACATCTGCTACGAGGTGGAGAATATCCTTGCGGCGCGCGATCGGCTGATCGCAGGCGGCGCGCGGGTGCTGGGCGATGGCGAACCCATGATCGGCGCCCATGGCAAGCCGGTGCTCTTCCTGCATCCGAAGGACTTCTTCGGGACGCTCATCGAGCTTGAGCAAGTGTGACATTAGGGCGCTGGGCCGCGCTTTGAAACCTGGCGGCTTTGGCTCTATAAGCTGTTGTGGATGAGGAGGAGACGGGTCGATCTTGGCCTGTCTTGAGGGAGCATATGGCCCAGCAGATTTTCTCGACTTGCGCCGTCTATTTCGTTGTCTGGTGGATCACGCTGTTCGCCGTCCTGCCGTTTGGCCTGCGCACGCAAGCTGAGGACAATCATGTCATCCTCGGCACGATCGAAAGCGCGCCGACGAAATTCCGGGGTTTGCGAGTGGTGCTGATCACGACGCTGGTATCCGCCGTGATCTATGCGGCATGGTATGTCAGCGCGCATTATTTCGGCTTCGGTTTCAACTCCATGCCGCAGATCATTCCACATTATGACGACTAAGGCCCATGCCCGGAAATTTCCGGGATGCAGGACTGGAAATCCTATGTCATTGAATAGCCCGGAAACTGTCACACCTTCGTCATGTGACTGGGGCAAAGAGACTGCGCAACAAGGGGCGTCGCACCGTGCCGGCTGACCGGCCCAAAGGGGCGCTTCAAAGCCTGGTTTTTGAGAAGATTCTGTGGCTGCTTGAAACGAGAAAGCAAAAAAAAACAAGGCGGTAAGCCTTGTTTTTAAGTATCGCGTGATCCTTATCCGTTGCCGGGGCAGCGACGAGCGCGCCTAAGATCTGATCCTCCCAAGACTTGACCGCGAAACGACAAGAATTTAGCCTTCCTGCCTCTTTTGTGAGCTAAAATTAGCTCAAAGAATGAGCTTTGTCATCTGTTTTTTTGCTTTTTTGTTACAGTCGCGCAGAATTTTTCTGTTGACAGTTTCTCGCCACAAATCCTTATAAACATGCATTTTTTCGAATTCGCGAAAATGGTTGATGGCGTCCGGTATTTGCGGGCGCGCGCCGGATTCGCGCCGCGCAAATGCGGGTTTCCTTCCTGCCCCGAAGCAGTTATGAACTGCCTCCAGCATTCAATTTTTTAACGATTCCGCCGGACGCGGAACGTCAAACCATCTGGAATCAACCCATGCGCCTGTCTCGTTACTTCATGCCCATCCTGAAGGAAAATCCCAAGGAGGCGGAAATCGTTTCCCACCGGCTGATGCTGCGTGCCGGCATGATCCGTCAGCAGTCGCAAGGCATCTATTCCTGGCTGCCGTTGGGCAAGCGTGTTCTCGACAAGGTCAACAAGATTATCCGTGAGGAGCAGAACCGTTCCGGCGCCATCGAGCTGTCGATGCCGACCTTGCAGTCGGCCGAGCTCTGGCAGGAAAGCGGTCGTTACGACGCTTATGGCAAGGAGATGCTACGCATCAAGGACCGTCAGGACCGGCCCATGCTCTACGGTCCGACCAACGAGGAGATGATCACCGACATCTTCCGTTCCTCCGTCAAGTCCTACAAGGACCTGCCGCTGAACCTCTACCATATCCAGCTGAAGTTCCGCGACGAGATCCGTCCGCGCTTCGGCACGATGCGCTCGCGTGAGTTCATGATGAAGGATGCCTATTCCTTCGATCTGACGCAGGAAGGCGCCGTGATCGCCTACAACAAGATGTTCGCGGCCTATCTGCGCACCTTCGATCGTCTTGGTCTGAGGGCAATTCCGATGCGTGCCGACACCGGCCCCATCGGCGGCGAGCTCAGCCATGAGTTCATCATCCTCGCTGATACCGGCGAATCCGAAGTCTTCTGCCATAAGGATTTCGTCAATTTCGACATTCCATCGGAAGACACGAACTTTGATGACGTCGCCGGCCTGAAGGGCATCTTCGACAAATGGACGTCGCTTTATGCGGCAACCTCCGAAATGCACGACGAGGCGACCTTCAACGCTATCCCCGAAGGCGAGCGCCTGTCGGCCCGCGGCATCGAAGTCGGCCACATCTTCTATTTCGGCACGAAATATTCCGAGCCGATGGGTGCGAAAGTGCAGGGTCCGGATGGCAAGGAACACGCCGTCCACATGGGATCTTACGGTATCGGCCCGACACGCCTTGTTCCCGCCATCATCGAAGCATCGCATGACGAGAACGGAATCATCTGGCCGGCCTCGGTCGCGCCCTTTGATGTCGTCGTGATCAACATGAAGTCCGGCGACCAGGCCTGCGACGCCGCTTGCGAGACGATCTACGCGGCTCTGTCCAAGGCTGGCAAGGATGTCCTGTTCGACGATCGGGACGATCGTGCCGGAACGAAGTTCGCGACGGCCGATCTGATCGGCGTGCCCGTGCAGATCATCGTCGGGCCGCGTTCGATCGCGGGCGGCGAAGTGGAAGTCAAGGACCGCAAGACGGGCGCCCGCGAGACGATGACCGTCGAAGCGGCGATCAATAAACTGGCAGGCTGATACAGGAATAGGATGAGAAGCGAATGGCGGTAACCGCGGCAGCCGAGCAGCAGGAAAAGTCTTTCACGACTGGTCCGTCATCGCGTCCATTCTCCGGTTTCGAGCGGCTTGTCGCCTGGCGCTATCTGCGCTCCCGGCGCAAGGAAGCATCGATTTCGGTCATTGCCGGCTTCTCGCTGGTCGGCATCATGCTCGGCGTCGCGGCGCTGATCATCGTCATGGCCGTGATGAACGGTTTTCGCGCCGAGCTTTTCAAGCAGATTCTCGGCTTCAACGGCCATGTCATTGTCCAGCCAATCGATTCACCGCTGAATGACTATGCCTCGCTCGCTCAGAAATTTGCAGCCGTTCCCGGCGTCACCATGGCTTTGCCGTTGGTCGAGGGCGAGACGCTCGCCTCCGGTCGCGGCGGCTCCGGCACAGGCGCGCTTGTGCGCGGCATCCGCTCCGAGGACCTGACGAAGCTCAAGACGGTTTCGGACCATATCGTCGATGGCGACATGGTCGGCTTTGCCGCCGGCCAAGGCGTCATGGTGGGGTCGCGCCTGGCACGGCAACTCGGCCTCACGGTCGGCGACCAGATCACGCTGACCGCGCCCGACGGCGATGTCACGCCGTTCGGGGTCAATCCGCGCGTCAAGGCCTATAGTATTTCCGGCATCTTCGAAGTGGGCATGTCGGAATATGATTCCTCCGTGGTCTTCATGCCGCTCGAAGAGGCGCAGCTGTTTTTCAATGCCGAAGGGATCGTCGAGAAGATCGAGCTCTTCATCAGCAATCCCGATGATGTCGACCTCTTGAGGCCGAAGATCGAAGCGGCGGCGGGTCGTCAGATTTTTCTGACCGACTGGCGGCAGGTCAACGCCACCTTCTTCTCGGCGCTCCAGGTCGAACGCAACACCATGTTCATGATCCTGACGCTGATCGTCATCGTCGCAGCGCTCAATATCATCTCCGGCCTGATCATGCTGGTGAAGGATAAGGGAAGCGATATTGCCATCCTTCGCACCATGGGCGCGACATCGGGCGCGATCATGCGTATCTTCTTCATGACGGGCGCCGCGATCGGCGTTGTCGGCACTCTCGCCGGCGTCGCGCTTGGCGTTCTCGTCTGCCTCAACATTGAATCGATCCGCCAGTTCTTCTCCTGGATATCGGGCACGGTGATCTTCAATCCCGAGGTCTATTTCCTCAGCAAGCTGCCGGCCCAGATGAACCTGAGCGAGACCATCTCCGTGGTCGTGATGGCGCTGACGCTATCCTTCCTCGCCACGATCTTCCCGGCCTGGCGTGCCTCGCGGCTCGATCCGGTGCAGGCGCTACGGTACGAATAAGGAATTCCACATTTGATGAAACGCAACGTCGTTCTCCAGCTCTCGGGCGTGGAGCGTCATTACGGGCAGGGCGATACCCGGCTGTCGATCCTGAAGAGCGCTGATTTCGCCCTGCATAGCGGCGAGATCGTCGCCCTGGTCGCGCCGTCCGGGACAGGTAAGTCGACGCTCCTGCATGTCGCCGGCCTGCTGGAACATCCCGATGCCGGCGAGGTGACGATCAACGGCCATGCCTGTGAAGGACTGTCCGATGAAAAGCGCACGGCCGTTCGCCGCAGCGAAATCGGTTTCGTCTATCAGTTTCATCATTTGCTGCCGGAGTTTTCAGCGCTTGAAAATATCATGATGCCGCAGCTGATTTCCGGCCTCTCGCGGAAGGAGGCAAGCGTCCGCGCTGCCCAGCTTCTCGATTACATGCGTATCGGCCACCGTGCCGATCACCGCCCGGCAGAACTGTCCGGCGGCGAGCAGCAGCGCGTCGCCATCGCCCGCGCCGTTGCCAATGCGCCGCTGGTGCTGCTGGCCGACGAGCCGACCGGCAACCTCGACCCTGAAACCGCGCATTATGTCTTCGACGCGCTCGAAGCGCTGGTGCGGCAGTCGGGTCTTGCAGCGCTGATCGCCACGCACAATCACGACCTTGCGGCCCGCATGGATCGTCGCGTTACCATCAACGACGGCAAGGTCGTCGAGTTCTGATCGTCCGTCAGGGGACGATCAGCCCGCCGCGATAGTCCAGCTCGTAAGCCTTGCGCTCATTCACCAGGATGACTTCGTGGCCGATGAAGTGATCGCAGCCGCCGGTGCTGCGGTCGACATAGCGGCCGAGCGGATGGTCGAATTCGAAGCCGCCGAGAAAGCGCTTCTCATCGAGATAGAGCCGCAGCAGCGACGCCTTGATGATCATCCCCGCCGTCGTGCCGTCGATCAGATCGGGCTCGACGATGCGTCCGAAATAATTCATCGCCCAGACCGGCTTATCATCGAGCCAGACAATTTCCTGTCCGGCGAAATCCGTCCCGCCGAAATAGCTGTCGAGGTAGCGCCAGCGGCCGCTGGCATAACCGATATCATGTGAACCGCTGCGGCAGGACGGCAGTCTTTCGCCATCGCCGACATAGGTTTCGGCCTTCGCGGTGACAATGAAATGATTCAGCTCGGCAGGATCCGGCACGGTTCTCTCCATTCATGGTGAGCGATCAACATGTCACGTGCACCACGATTTGTAAAGAACATATAGTGAACAAATAGGGTGTTGTTACTGGCTGACGCCGCAGCCTTTTTGGCCGAGATCGTCCTCCCAGTCCTCGATCTTGACGGTCTTGCCTTCGGTCTTGAGGTCTTTGCCGCCCTTCGTCGCCTTGCCGGTCAGGACATTGTAATCGCAGCTATAGCCGCCATCGGGGTTCAGCGTGTCGCGGTACACATAGGTGTATCCGGCAACGACGAAGGCGTTGTTGCGGAAGGCGAGCGTGAGCGTCTGCTCCCAGCGGTCGCGTCCGATGGCATCATTCTGCGAGGTGACGGCGAGCGAGCCGTTCGGGAGCGCCTTGATGGAGGGTTCCTGGCCAAAGATGCCGTCGGGCTCCGTACTGCCCCACACCTTGTTCGGTGCGGCCGCCGCAAGCCTCAGCAGGGAGTGTTCGCCGTCGCGCAGGTAGATGTAGATACCGATGGAACTGTCCGCCTGATCATCAGGCGCCGGCGCCACCAGCAAAGCGAGATCCGGTTTGCCGTCCTTGTTCCAGTCGCCGATTGCGGCATCGACGATACGCCCGGGCGCGACGGCGGTTTCGGCGGCGGCCGCCGTGGCGGCAGAAATCGAAATGAGGGCTGCGACAGCAAGCGGTTTCATGGTGGTCTCCCCGTTCATTCTCTCTTAGCTGCGGCTGGTTCTTCCGTCCATTGGCATGCAGGCAAACATCGATGATGAAATTTATTGATGGTCCTATTGACTCTCGAACAAAAATAGAACAAATAAGAAACATAACGAGTAAGGAGCGCGTAAATGACCGATATCATTCGAGACGTTGCAGCATTCACCTCCATCGTGATGTTCGTCGCCAGCTTTTCCCTGATCATGATGGCGATGTGAATCTTATCCCCACGGGTGTTGCGATGCGCCCGTGAATCATGAGGACAGCTTCTGGACTTTATCGTCCGCTATGCCGACAATGCAGCCGATTCATTTGGGCATGCGGAAGGGCATAAAATGGCGGGTATGACGAGCAGCGGCGCGACGAGCGCACCGGTCGGTGACACGCCGGAATTCGTGCATCTTCGTGTCCACTCCGCCTATTCGCTGCTCGAGGGCGCGTTGCCCCTGAAGAAGATCCTTGCCAAGGCGGCCGGCGACAATCAGCCGGCCATTGCCGTCACCGACACCAACAATCTTTTCGTCGCGCTGGAGTTTTCCCAGAAGGCGATGGACGAGGGCCTGCAACCGATCATCGGCTGTCAGGTGTCCATCGATATGGAGGATGGTGTCGAGGGCGAGAAGCGCGGTCCGCAGCAGGCTTTGGCCAAGCTGCCGTCTATTGTATTGTTTGCCGCCACCGAGCGGGGCTATGAGCGGCTGGTCGATCTTGTCAGCCGCGCCTATCTTGGCGGCGAGGGCAATCAGGCCGTTCATATCACCGCCTCCTGGCTGGAAGAGATCGGCACGGAAGGGATGATCGCGCTGACGGGGTCGCTCGGCGGTCCGGTCGACATGGCGCTGAAGGAGGGGCACGCGCCTCAGGCACTGTCGCGGCTTCTGGCGCTGAAGCGCCTGTTCGGCGACCGGCTTTATATCGAGCTGCAACGTCATGGCACCTATGACCGCCGCCACGAACAAAAGATGATCGCGCTCGCCTATGAGCACGAGTTGCCGCTGGTCGCCACCAACGAAGCCTTCTTCCCGACCCGCGACGATTACGATGCCCATGACGCGCTGATGGCGGTCGCCCATAACGCCATCGTTTCGGACGATACCCGTTTCCGCCTGACGCCGGATCATTATCTGAAGAGCCGCGCCGATATGGCGAAGCTGTTCGCCAACCTGCCGGAAGCGCTGGAAAACACTGTCGAGATCGCGCGGCGCTGCTCTTTCGTGCTCAAGACCCGCAAGCCGATCCTGCCGCGCTTCACCGGCGCCGCCGACGATGAGGAAGAGGCCGATCGCGCCGAATCCGCGGAGTTGCGCGCCCAGGCGATCGAGGGTCTCGACCAGCGGCTCGCGTCGCTCGGCATGGCGCCGGGTTATGTGGAAAAGGACTATCGCGAGCGGCTGGAGTTCGAGCTCAGCGTCATCGAACGCATGAAGTTCCCCGGCTACTTCCTGATCGTTGCGGACTTCATCAAATGGGCGAAGCGCCACGATATTCCGGTTGGACCGGGCCGTGGTTCGGGCGCGGGATCGCTGGTCGCCTATGCGCTGACCATTACCGATGTCGATCCGCTGCGTTTCTCGCTACTGTTCGAGCGCTTCCTCAATCCCGAACGCGTGTCGATGCCGGACTTTGACATCGACTTCTGCCAGGATCGCCGCGAAGAGGTGATCCGCTATGTTCAGGCCAAGTATGGCCGCGAGCAGGTGGCGCAGATCATCACCTTCGGTTCGTTGCAGGCGCGTGCCGCCCTTCGCGACGTCGGCCGCGTGCTGGAAATGCCCTATGGCCAGGTCGACAAGATCTGCAAGCTGGTGCCGAACAACCCCGCCAATCCGACACCGCTGCACCAGGCGATCAAGGAAGAGCCGCGCCTGCAGGAAGAGGCCGACAAGGAACCGGTCGTCGCCCGCCTGCTCGACATCGCTCAGAAGATCGAGGGTCTCTATCGTCATGCCTCGACGCACGCCGCCGGCATCGTGATCGGCGACCGGCCGCTGTCGAAGCTGGTGCCGATGTATCGCGATCCGCGCTCCGACATGCCGGTCACCCAATTCAACATGAAATGGGTTGAGCAGGCTGGCCTGGTAAAATTCGACTTTCTTGGCCTGAAGACGCTGACGGTCCTGAAGACGGCGGTCGATTTCGTCGCCAAGCGCGGCATCAGCATCGATCTCGCCAGCATCCCGCTCGACGACAAGAAGACTTACGACATGCTTTCGCGCGGCGAGACGGTCGGCGTGTTCCAGGTGGAAAGTGCGGGCATGCGCAAGGCGCTGATCGGCATGCGCCCGGACTGCATCGAGGATATCATCGCGCTCGTGGCGCTCTATCGCCCGGGCCCGATGGAAAACATCCCGGTCTACAATGCCCGCAAGCATGGCGAGGAAGAGATCGAATCGATCCATCCGACCATCGACTATCTGCTGAAGGAAACCCAGGGCGTCATCGTCTACCAGGAGCAGGTGATGCAGGTTGCCCAGGTTCTGTCGGGCTATTCGCTCGGTGAAGCGGATCTTCTGCGCCGCGCCATGGGTAAGAAGATCAAGGCGGAGATGGACCAGCAGCGCGAGCGCTTCGTTGATGGCGCCGTCAAGAATGGTGTGTCGAAGGGCCAGTCGGATGTCATTTTCGATCTGCTCGCCAAGTTCGCCAATTACGGCTTCAACAAGTCGCACGCCGCCGCCTATGCCATCGTCTCCTATCAGACGGCCTATATGAAGGCGCATTATCCCGTAGAGTTCCTTGCAGCGTCGATGACGCTCGATATGGCGAACACCGAAAAGGTCAACGACTTCCGCCAGGACGCCAAGCGCCTCGGCATCGAAGTGATCGCGCCGTCGATCCAGACCTCGTTCCGCCGTTTCGAGACGGGCGAGAACCGCATTTATTACGCTCTGGCCGCCCTCAAGGGTGTCGGCGAATCCGCCGTCGACCATATTGTCGAGGTCCGCGGCGACCAGCCTTTCGCGGGTATCGAGGATTTCTGCCTGCGCATCGATCCGAAGCAGATCAACCGCCGTGTACTGGAAAGTCTGATCGCCGCCGGCGCCTTCGATTGCTTCGAGATTGACCGCGCGCAGCTGATCGGCGGGATCGACCGGATCATGGGCTACGCGCAGGTCGCGCAGGAAAACAAGCGCAGCGGTCAGCACGATATGTTCGGAAGTGCCGCTTCCGGGCCTGAGAAGATTTCCTTCCCGCCGTTCACGCCCTGGCTCGCCTCGGAGCGGCTGCTGCGTGAATTCCAGGTTCTCGGCTTCTATCTGACGGCCCATCCGCTCGACACCTACAAGAGCGTGCTGGACAAGATGCGCGTGCAAAACTTTGCCGACTTCTCGGCGGCGGTGAAGCAGGGGGCCAGCAACGGCCGTCTGGCGGGTACGGTCATTTCGAAGCAGGAGCGCAAGACGCGCACCGGCAACAAGATGGGCATTTTCGTCTTCTCCGACGCTTCGGGGCAGTTCGAAGCCGTGCTGTTCTCTGAAGTGCTCAATCAGTATCGCGATGTGCTCGAAGTGGGCAAATCCTTCGTCGTCACGGCCCAGGCCGACGAGCGGCCGGAAGGCATCAGCCTGCGGCTGCAGACGGCACAGTCATTGGAAGAGAAGTCGCTGCAGATGCAAAAGGCGCTGCGCGTCTATGTCCGCGATTCCGGCCCGCTGAAGGCAGTAGCCGCCCATCTCAACGCCAAGGGCGATGGCCTCGTCTCCTTCATCGTCATCAAGGAGGAGGGCAAGCGCGAGGTCGAGGTGGTGCTGGCTGAGAAATACCGTATCACGCCGGAGATCGCCGCGGCCCTGCGCACAGCGCCCGGCGTGATCGATGTGGAGCTGGTCTAGCCCTTCTTGCCCAAAGCGCCTTTATTGGTGATGGTGATGAAATCGGTGCCGTTGCCGGTTTCAGGGCCGACGCCGGTGTCGGAAATCGTCAGGGACGATCCTGCCGTCAGCAGATCGCCGATCCTGCGCCTGATGTCGTCGGGGATGGTAATGCGGTTCAGCGCGCGGTCGGCGGCGTCGAATGATTGCGCCTGCTCTTCGCTGGTGATGCCGAGCCGCTTCTTGGTATCCTTGGAAAGATCGTCTTCCAGCGTCACGCCGAACCAGTCCGTCTTGCCGTTTATCCTGTCGACCGTATTTGCGGTGAAGAAATGTGTGCCGAGCGCTTCCTGCGGCTCGGCGATGATTGCCGGTGCTTCGAACAGCGGCTTGAAGTTCTGGCGAACCATGATAGCGCCGTTCGGCGGCTCGCCCTTGCCGGCAGCGGCATAGACGGCCTTCATCAGCGCGGGGCTGACAAGGCTGCCCGATGTCGTGATGCCGTGGGCTTTCTTGAAGTCGCCGATCGCCTGCACGGTCGCCGGTCCAAGCAGTCCGTCCGGGGTGCCGGTCGCAAAACCCAAGGCGTTCAACAGGCCCTGCAGATCACGAACGTTTTCGCGTAGCCCCCGGCGGGTCATCAGGATGCTGAGTGGTGCCTGGTCGACCGGCGGTGCTGTCCGCACAGCTGGTGGCACAGGCAAGGCGGCGGCATCGTTGGTGGCGACCTGCACCGGCTGCGCCTGCGGTATGAAGACGGCTGTCGTCGGACGTAATTCGAGATCGGAGAACAGCACGGAGGCGGGCGCTGCCTCGGGCTGGAACAGCATGGCATGCTGGAAAGGCTGCGGCACCAGCGGATGGTCGGCTATGACGACGTGCACGCCGCGCTCGGTCATCTGATAGAGCATCTTGGCAAAGGCCTTCGGCATACGCACGCAGCCATGCGAGGCAGGATAGTTCGGCACCGAACTCGATTCGTGCAGCGCGATGCCGGACCAGGTCAGGCGCTGCATGAAGGGCATCGGCGCGTTCGAATAGAGATTGGATTCGTGATAGACCTCCTTCTCCAGAATGGAGAAGATGCCGCTCGGTGTCGTGTGGCCGCGCTTGCCGGTCGAAACCTTCGATGTCGCCACCACCTTGTCGCCGTCATAGACGGCCAGCGACTGCCGGTCCTTCGACACGACGATCTGCAAGGTGCGGACATCGTCCGCCGCAAGGGCAGGGTGAACGAGGGCTGTGGCCGACAACAGGCCAAGTCCGAAAAGAAAACGCGGCTTCATACACACATACCAAACGCAATACTCGTATTGATGTAGACTAGACTTCGAAGTTTAAGGAAGACTTGAAGACAAGCCTTCAGTTCGAAATGCTTTTTCGGCGATTCACCAGGAAAAGACCGCTCAATGAGCGCAATTGCGGTAGGAAGTATTTTATGTAATTCTTAAGTTACGGATTGTGGGGCCGTGTGGGGGTTCGACATGCAAGTGGACGTGATCGAAACGCTGGAAGATCTGCAAGCGCTGAAAGGCAACTGGGATCGGATCTACGAGATCGACCCGGAAGCGCACTGCTTTTTGTCCTCGACATGGATAATGAGCTGGTTTGCCTCGCGCACCTTGCCCTGGTTCGTACTGGCGGCGAGGGAGGAGGCTGACGGCGCCTATGTGGCTTTCCTCCCGATCCAGATCGGTACGGGCCTCGATCGGGGCAAGGGCTTTTACAATATCGTCGTCATGGGCGGCTCCTACTTCGCACCCTATACCGGCATTCTCAGCGATCCCGCCTATGCCGACGCATCGGCCCTGGCCTTTGCCGAGCATATCCGCAGCTTTCATTGGCGCAGCCTGCATCTGGACGGCATCGATCGATCATCTGTGCGGATCGGACTATTCCTTGACCATTTCCCGCCCAAGGATTTTACCGGCGATAGGGTCAGGCACCCCGCGCGGATCCAGAATGCCACAGACCGGGTCGATCCGGAGATCCATCTCCATGTGACGCTGCCGGCGGATTTCGAATCCTTCCTCAGCGAAAAACTGCGTCCGCGCGTGCGGCGCAATGTCCGCCTTGGCCTGCGCAAGCTGGATGGCTCGACGACGCTGCGGGTGACGCATGGCGACAGTGGAGCCGGTGAGAAGGACTTGGCGACGCTGCTGGGCCTCTGGGAGAAGCAATGGGGACAGCGCGATCCGGGCCATGCGAGCTACATTCTCGACAATGCGCGGTCGGTTCTGCCGGATTGCATCCGCGATGGCGATCTCTTTTTGCCGATCCTGTGGCAGGACGAGACGCCGATCGCGGCTGCTGCCATCCTTCTCGACCGACCCAGGAAGAGCTTGATCTGTTTCCTGAGCGCACGCGACGCGGCAATCCGGGATATGTCCCCAGGCTTGATGCTACATGCCTATACGATCCGCTGGGCGATCGAGAACGGCTTTCGCATCTACGATCTCGGTGCCGGCAATTATGCCCATAAGTATATTTTTGGTTCCGTCAGTCGGCGCCTGGAGCACTATAGGATCGACACAAGGACGGGGTGGAACCTCGGCGAGCGGCTGGATCCGCATAGTCTGCCGCTTGTGCTTGCCCGTGTGAAAGGCCTTCATGCTGACGGCGATCAGAGCGATGTCGAGATCGGCTGCCGGCAGATCCTTGCCGTCGAGCCTGCGCATCGCGAGGCATTGGCGCTCTATCGCGATATCGCAGCGTCGCGGACTCTCTGGCAGACACTCTGGTCCGATGATGCCCCGGCTGGTGAGCAGGGATCTACCGATCGCGTCCAGGCGGAAAGGCAATGCCGCGCCGCGATCGCTGAAAATCCCGGAGATTTCGATGCCGCGCGCCGGCTGAGCATACTCCTGCTGCTGCGCGGCGAGGCCGGGGAGGCGGAGGCCGAGATCGCGCGGGCGCTGGAGCTTCGCCCCGATTCCGCTGCCGCCCATTGCACCTACGGCAATATCCTTGCCGCGACCCGGAATTTCGAGCCGGCCGTCATCCGTTATGATCGCGCGATCGCCCTGGAGCCGGACCATGCGGTTGCCCACAACAACAAGGGCAACGCCTTGCGCCATCTGGGACGTCCTGACGAGGCGCTGGCGAGCTATGACGACGCGATTGCGGTCAGGCCGGACTACGAACAGGCGCTTGCCAATCGCGCAGCACTTTTCGATGAGGAGCCGGACATGCTGCCGCCCCTCTCTCACGTCCCGCGCTTGCCGCCGAATGTGTAGCCGGTTTCCACCGTCTTGTTGCCGAATTTTTCCCTGAGCTTGTCCATTGCCGCCTCGGCTGCCGCGCGGCGGCTCGCCTGTTCGTCGATCAGATCCGGCGGATCGGCGCGGGCGGCATCGCAGAGATCGGTGACGCCGATGCCGATCAGGCGGAATTTCGTGCCATCGGTCTCATGTTCGAGGAGCCGCAGGCCGGTACGAAAAATGCGGTCGGCAAGCTGGGTCGGGTCTTCCAGGCGGCGGTTGCGGGTCCGGCTTTTGAAATCCGCCGATTTCAGCTTCAACACGACGGTGTGCCCGGCAATGTCGCCGCGTTTCAGGCGTCGCGATACTTTTTCCGAGAGATCGCGCAGGATCGGCACAAGATCTTCATGGCGTGAGATATCCTCAAAGAAGGTCGTCTCTGCCGATACACTTTTGGCCGCTTCGTTCGGATGCACCGTGCGGTCATCGACGCCGCGCGACAGGCGGTAAAGTCGCTGGCCGATGACGCCATAGCGGCGCATCAGGTCGCCTTCGTCCATGGTCTGCAACTGGCCGATGGTGCGGATGCCGTCGCGCTCCAGGGTCGCGGCAAAGGCCTTGCCGACGCCCCAGATGGTCGTCACCGAACGCGGCTCCAGAAACGACAATGCCTCCTCGCGGCCGATCACGGAAAAGCCGCGCGGCTTCTGCAAGTCGGAGGCGACCTTGGCGAGAAACTTGCAATAGGAAAGACCGACCGAGATGGTGATGCCGATCTCGCTCTCGATACGCTTGACGAATTTGGCGAGGATCCGCGCCGGCGGATCATGATGCAGGCGCTGCGTGCCCTCAAGCTCGAGAAAGGCCTCGTCGATCGAAAGCGGCTGCACCAGCGGCGTCAGTTCCTGCATCAGCGTGCGTACCTCGCGGCCGACGCGGACATATTTCTCCATGTTCGGGCGAATGACGACCGCCTGCGGACAGGCCTCCAGCGCCTTGAACATCGGCATGGCCGATCGGACACCATGGATGCGGGCGATATAGCAGGCAGTGGATACGACACCGCGCTTGCCGCCGCCGATGATGACTGGCTTGTCGACCAACTCCGGATTGTCACGCTTCTCGATTGAGGCATAGAAGGCGTCACAATCGATATGCGCCAGCGTCAGGTCGTAGAGTTCGCGGTGATAGACGAGGCGCGGACTGCCGCAGGCACGACAGCGCGCACGCTCGCTCAATTGCTCGCTCAAGCAATCGCGGCAAAAACCGGAAATTTTGTCGGGCGCGCTGGTCATGAAACGAGAACAAAAATTGAACATCGCTACCTTATGTTCTAAGCTCGCGAGTCTCAAGGCGGAAAAACGCCAAAGGAGGGGATGTTGGAGGAATTGAAAGTGCTGCCCCTGACGTCGGATCGCTGGGGTGATTTCGAGACGCTCTTCGGCCCGAGCGGCGCCTGCTATGGTTGCTGGTGCACCCATTTCCGCATTCCGACATCTGAGCGGAAGACGATGGATGGTGATGGCAAGAAGGCGTTCATGCAGGCAAGGGTCGCTGCCGGTCCGTCGCCCGGCATTCTCGGCTATATCGGCGAACGCCCGGTCGCCTGGGCACAGGTCGGCCCGCGCTCGGAACTGCCGAAATGGAATTCCCCGAAAACCGTGTCACGGCCGCTCGATCCCGCCGATGCCGAAGACGACTCGGTCTGGGCCGTGAGCTGCTTCTTCATGAATTCACGCGATCGCGGCAAGGGATATAGCCACCGCATGCTGTCGGAGGCGGTGAATTTCGCCAAGGCATCCGGCGCGCGCATTCTTGAAGGCTGTCCCATCGAACGGACGAAACAGTCGAAATCCGTCGGCCTCTATGTCGGATCGCTGCGGATATTCGAGGCGGCCGGATTTTCCGAGGTGGCAAAACGAAAGGATGGGCGACCCTTGATGCGCCTTGTTCTCTGATGGCGCCGCAGCGGGGCTCAGCGGGCGATGTGGGCGTGGATCAATGGCGCGGCCTCAGCCCAGTCGTTCGTCTGGGGAATATCGGCGGCCACGGTCGGGGCCATGCGATGCACGATCGAATCCGGCCTCAGATTGATCAGCAGGCAGCTTTCGACATGATCGCGAACCGAATGCAGATTGTGCGCCATATCGTCGACGAAGGCGACGGGAAGAGGGCGGCCGCCATGCAGGGTTTGCAGGATCGGCCCCTTCGGCTGCAGCGAGGCTATGAGCGGATAGACAAGGCCGAGCCTGTCGAGAAGGCGGCGGCGCTGGGCCGAGAATTGCGGCGGCATGGCGGTGAGAAAAACGACATCGGCGTTCTTGGAAAAGTCACCGAGGGCATCGACGACGCGGTCCAGAGGCGTCTGCCACTGTTCCTGCGCTTCGAAAAAGGCCTCGATCAGGCGATGGACGTCCTTTTCCTCCAAAGCGGTGCCGTTGGCCTTCGAAATGATATTGCCAGTCAGCCGGAAGGAACGCGGCAGGAATTCATGGCCCTCGGCATCAAGAAAGACCAGGAAAGGCGCGAAGAAATGCAGCACGACATCATCGACGTCGCAGACGACCAGCGGCCGGTCTCCCAGGCGCACATGCGACATATCAAGTTCGAGCGGGGCGTCCATGGTCAATATTCCCCCGAGGAGAGGCCAGGTGGCGAGAAATGCGCAGCGGCCGCCATAACGGTTTCCGGTGCCATCCCGCTTGCCTCGCAGAAGGCAAGCAAGGTCGGCTCATGGTTCATCAGGAAATCCAGCATGCCCGCGAGAAAGGCCGGTTCGTTGATGGCGTTGCGCACCTGTGCCGGCTCGACGCCGGTCAGTGCCAGGAAACGACCGAACATATCCGGCTCGTTGGCGAGCCAGCCAAGTACCGCGATCGCAGTCTCTTGCGGGTCGGCGGCGGCCTTCTTCGAGTTCTTGAAGTTACTTTGCATTTTGAGAGGTAAGTTACCTATTTTTCAACCAAATGCCGCTAAAGTCCGATTCAAATATTTTTGGAATCGATTTGTCGCGACCTTATATTTTCAGCAAGTGGATGCAATACCGAATGCAGGGACAGCTCTCCATGCCTAAGCAAGTGATGATTGTAGAAGACAACGAGCTGAATATGAAGCTCTTTCGCGATCTGATCGAGGCGTCAGGCTACACGACGATCCAGACGCGGAACGGTATGGAAGCCCTTGATCTGGCTCGCAAACATCGCCCGGACCTGATCCTCATGGATATCCAGCTTCCCGAAGTTTCGGGACTGGAAGTGACGAAATGGCTGAAGGAGGATGACGATCTGCATGTCATCCCAGTGATCGCGGTCACCGC
The DNA here is from genome assembly GCF_000696095.1 of Rhizobium rhizogenes NBRC 13257. GTDB lineage: Bacteria > Pseudomonadota > Alphaproteobacteria > Rhizobiales > Rhizobiaceae > Rhizobium > Rhizobium rhizogenes. Next base: position 436,549 of record NZ_BAYX01000002.1, read on the forward strand.
CTTTGCGATGAAGGGGGACGAAGAGCGCATTCGTCAGGGCGGCTGCGAAGCCTATGTCTCGAAGCCGATCTCCGTTCCGAAATTCATCGAGACCATCAAGACTTACCTGGGCGACGCGTGAGCGTGGGGAACGACTGATGACGGCGCGCATCCTGGTAGTTGACGATATCCCGGCCAATGTGAAGCTTCTAGAAGCGCGGTTGCTGGCCGAGTATTTCGAGGTGCTGACCGCCGAGGACGGCTTGAAGGCGCTGGCCATCTGCGACAGCACGCAGGTCGATCTGGTCCTGCTCGATATCATGATGCCCGGCATGGACGGTTTCGACGTCTGCGAACGGCTGAAATCCGATCCGCGCACCTCGCATATCCCCGTTGTCATGGTCACGGCGCTGGATCAGCCCGCCGATCGCGTGCGCGGCCTGAAAGCCGGTGCCGACGATTTCCTGACCAAACCGGTGAACGACCTGCAGCTCATCTCACGCGTCAAGAGCCTGTTGCGGCTGAAGACGCTGAGCGACGAGCTGCGCATGCGCAATGAGACGGCCCGCAATCTCGGCATCGAGGATCTGCTGCGCCTGGGGGATGGCCGTATTGACGAAACCGGCCATGTCCTCCTGGTCGACGGCCGCGCCAATTCGCAGGAGCGCATCGTCCGCGCCCTGAAACCGATCGCCCAGGTGACGGCGACGTCCGATCCGCAGGCGGCCCTGTTCGAGGCCGCGGAGAAGCCGTTCGAGCTCGTCATCGTCAATTCCAATTTCGAAGACTATGATCCGCTGCGGCTCTGCTCGCAGCTTCGTTCGCTGGAGCGCACGCGCTTCCTGCCGGTGCTGCTGGTGACGGAGCAGGGGGCCGACGAGATGATCGTCCGGGCGCTCGATCTCGGCGTCAACGATTACATTGTCCGGCCGCTGGATCCGAACGAGTTGGTTGCCCGCAGCCTGACGCAGATCCGCCGCAAGCGCTACAACGACCGTCTGCGCGCCAGCGTGCAACATACGATCGAGCTTGCCGTCACCGACGCGCTTACCGGGCTGAACAACAGGCGCTATCTCGACAATCACTTGAAGATCCTCTTCAACCGCTCGCTGGCGCGTGGCCGGCCGCTTTCAATCCTGATCACCGATATCGACCGCTTCAAGCTGGTGAACGATACCTATGGTCATGATGCTGGCGACGAGGTGCTCAAGGAATTTGCCGCTCGTATCCGCTCCACCGTTCGTGGCGCCGATCTGGCCTGTCGCTATGGCGGCGAGGAATTTGTCGTGGTGATGCCGGATACGCCTCCGGAGGTTGCTGCCGCCGTTGCCGAGCGTCTGCGCGCCGCGGTGGAAACCGCGCCCGTCACGCTGCGGGAAGCGGGAGCCGCGCTTAATATCACCGCCTCTTTCGGCATTTCGTCCCGCCTGGAATCCATAGAGACGCCCGAGCAGTTGATGAAGCAGGCCGATCTCGCCCTTTACGAAGCTAAGAAGGCAGGCCGCAATCGCGTTGTTGCTGCGGCAGCCTGATCCGAACGGATCCAGTGCTCAATTCCTTGGCCTCTTTCAATATCCAAGGGCTTTTCTGAGTTTTGAGCAGCGATCTAAAATTTATAACCATGGGTCCACAGCTATATGCGAACGGATCAGTACTGCAGAATAAACGCTATAATTGTCGTATAATTTGACGGAAATACCCGCCTGCCGGCAATGATCAAATGTACAATAGTGTATTGCGCGCGATATTCTTGATGGCTCGGAGTTTGAGTTGATAGAGAACCATGAGTATGCCACTCATAATATGGCTGTCATTATAGTATGAAATCGTCTTTAAATATCTCTCGCTTGAATTTGCTATGCATACGCTAATTATCTCTTCGTTTTTTGCGATGTACTCGCTTGGGGATTGTTATCTTTTCAAGGGATAAAACTGGGCGAAACCGGGAATTTTAACCATTCGGCCAGACGAGAATTTTTTATCATTAAGAATTTGTTGATTTTCTTTCGATTTCGGGCAAATTTAGTCCCGTACAGAGATAGCCCGCAAGGGTTTGAGAATACCCCATGATGCTCAGGTCCGCCGCATCTCCTGGGTCGTGGGGTCGGTCGGCTGGCAGGCAATTTCAAGCGGTTCCTCGTGCCGTTTTGCAGGCTAGCCGGCCCCCGATTTAAAACGCCGCTCTTCCTATGGAAGGCGGCGTTTTTCTTTGCTCATAAATATCAGTGGGATGCGTTTTAGATTTTGCTGATCAGCGGCGTCTTCGCGAAGTTTTGCACAGGGAAGAAGGGCTGAAAAAGAAAAAGGCGCTAACCTTGCGGTTGCGCCTTTTGCTGTAACCAGAAGTTTAGGAAACTTACTTGATCTTCGTTTCCTTGAATTCGACGTGCTTCTTAGCAACCGGGTCGTACTTCGTCTTCGTCATCTTGTCAGTCATCGTACGGCTGTTCTTCGTCGTGACGTAGAAGAAACCGGTGTCGGCCGTCGACAGCAGCTTGATCTTGATAGTGGTAGCCTTGGCCATGGTCGTCCTGCCTTTAAGAAAAATGAAAGCCGTGGACGGCCAGTGCGGAGGTCCACGGCAAATTCTGGCGCGAAAATACAAATCGCGCCCGAAAAGTCAACCTCTGTTGCCCATGAAAAGCAGCCGTATCCCCGAAAGCAGGACATAAAGGCCAAAGAAAAAGGCGATCGCCCAGGCAAAACCGCTGGGGCTGGCAATATCCATGGCTGTGCCGACGGTCGGCGGGCCGAGGACCATGCCGATCGCGTAACAGAAAACGAAGGCGGCGTTGGCGGCGACCAGATCAGAGCCCGTCAGGCGCGTTCCCAGGTGGCTGAGGCCCACCGTATACATGCCGGAGACGCAGCCGCCCCAGAACAGCAGGATGACCGCCAGAAGCATCCAGTTCGAGGCCAGCGAGGGCAGCAGAAGCGCGCCAACGAACCCGATCGTTGCCATGATCGACAGCAATGGCCGCTTGTCGCGCATACGGTCGGCAAGCAGCCCAAGCGGGATCTGGAAGATGAAGTTGCCGACGCCCATGACGGTCAGCAGCAGGGCTGCCTGTGATTCGTTGAAACCGAGGCGCGTCGCATAGCTGGTGAACAACGATCCGCCGCCGACCGTCACTGCGCCGAACACGAAGACGGCGGCCGTGGCTGTCGGCACCAGGAAGATGTAGCGAACGAAGTGCAGTTCCGGCTTTTCGTCAACGATCGGGCTCTCGTTGCGGGCGATGAAGATCGGGATGGCTGCGGCGAGAATGATGCAGGCGCCGATGGCAAACGGCATCAGTCCCTCGCTGCCGACCAGCGAGAACAGCAGGGGACCGGCGGCAAAGCCGAGCGAGAAGACCGTGGAGTAGATGCCGAGCACGAAGCCGCGCTTGGAGGGTGGGGAGGCCGCGTTGATCCAGAATTCCGACAGGATGAACAGGGTCGTCGTCGAGCCGTGAAAGATCAGGCGCAGCGGAAACCAGAGGACCAGGCTCTCGGCGTAATAGAAGCCGAGCGAGCTCAATGCGGAGAGCACGACGGCCCAGATCATCGTCTGCACCACACCGAAGCGGTGGGCGAGCTTGGTGGTGATCAGGGCCGCTATCATCGCAGCGACCCCCATCATCGCCGTGTTCAGCCCGATCAGGCTTGAGGGAATACCGCGTTTTTCCAGGATGATGCTGAGAAGCGGAAGGCCGAGGCCGATGGCGATGCCGACAGCGGAAACGGACGAAATAGCGGCGACGAGCGAAGGCCAATGAATTTCTTCGACATGGCCGGCCTTGCCGTTCGTCGGTTCAGTCATGAATTGATCCTTAGAGCATTTGGCGAACAAATCATTCGCGACGCGGGGGGATAGAAAGGCACGGCACGGCCAAATCCAGGTGACGGTTCGGCTTTCATGGGATCGGTCGTACCCTCCAGAATGATCCTTTCGACGCCCGGCATGTTCAGACAAGAAACGCCGCCGATGTCAAGCCGTGGGAGATCCGGCAATTCGCGCGAATCACCAATATGGGATGATTCGATACCGATCATGGCTGAAGGGCGTAGCGGCACATGCCGACCCTGGCCGGCCGACAAGGCTGGCAATATCCGATCGAATACGATGTTCAAGAGCGGCCGTTCCCCTGATCCCACTCATCCGGGCTGTCGTCATGGCCGCCGAAGCCATGCATCCTGAGCGCCCATTGCAGACCGATGACGCCACCCTTGATCGGTTGGATGATCGCCAGCGCGGTGATCACCGTGATCGGTGCCCAGATGGCGAGATGGACCCAGACGGGCAGATGAAAAACCATGTCCGTCATCATAAAGCCGCCGACCACGACATGCCCGAGCACAAGGATCACCAGATAGGGCGGCAGATCGTCGGCGCGCTGGTGGAATATCTCCTCGCCGCAGGCCGCGCACTGGTCGACCGGTTTCAGGAAGGCACGGAAGAGCTTGCCCGTGCCGCAGCGTGGACAGCGGTTCAGTAAACCGCGCATGATGGAGCGTCCCAGCGGTCGTTCAGCCTCGTCGGGACCGCCGTAGCGGATTGTGGAATCGGACGGGCTGCTCGTCATGAACGTTTCCTTCCTGCCGGCAGCCGCCGTCTATCGGCGGCCGCGCGGTGGTCTCGTTCCCGGTGCCTTGCGCGCCGGGCTCTTGTTGCGGCGGGTCGCCTTGTGGAAGGAGCGCACCGCTGTCGGCATGGCGCGGCCGTCGCTCAGCATTTCGAAGCGCAGGGCGCCGGCAAGCGGGATCGCTTCCGCCAGCCGCACCGTCACGCTATCGCCAAGGCGAAAGCCGAGCCCCGTCTTTTCACCCGTCAGCGCCTGATGTGCCTCGTCATAGATGAAATAGTCGGAGCCGAGTGTGGATATAGGGATGAAACCATCGGCGCCATAGTCGGGCAGGGTGACAAAAAGTCCCGACTTGGTCACACCGCCGACGCGGGCCTCGAATTCCTCGCCGACGCGCCCGGCAAGATGATGGGCGATCAGCCGATCGACCGTCTCGCGCTCGGCGGCCATGGCGCGGCGCTCGAAGGTGGAGATCTCGGCGGCGATATCGTCGAGCGCTGCTTCCTCGTCCGGAGTGATGCCGCCTTCGCCCAAGCCCAGCGAGCCGACGAGGGCACGATGCACGATCAGATCTGCATAGCGGCGGATCGGCGAAGTAAAATGCGCGTATTTCATCAGGTTCAGGCCGAAATGGCCGATATTGTCGGGGCTGTAGATCGCCTGGCTCTGCGAGCGCAACACCATCTCGTTGACCATGGTCTGGTGCGGCGTGCCCTCGGCCTTGGCCAGAATGCCGTTGAAACTGTTGGCGCGGACATTGCCGCCCTTGGCAAGCGAGATGTCGAGCGTTGCGAGGAATTCGCGCAGCACTTCCTGCTTGGCAAGCGACGGGCCGTCATGGATGCGATAGATCAGCGCCTGCTTCTTCTTCTCCAGCGTCTCAGCGGCGGCCACGTTCGCCTGGATCATCATTTCTTCGATGAGCTTATGAGCATCGAGGCGCGGCGGCACGATGACGCGATCGACCGTGCCGTCCGGCTTCAGCTGGATCTTGCGTTCGGGCATGTCGAGTTCGAGCGGCTGACGCCTGTCGCGGCCACGCTGCATGATCCTGTAGGCGTGCCAGAGCGGCTTCAGGATGGGCTCCAGCATCGGTCCGGTCTTGTCGTCCGGCTGGCCGTCGATCGCTGCCTGCGCCTGCTGATAGGACAGCTTGGCGGCACTCCTCATCATGATGCGATGGAAGGTGTGGCCAGCTTTGCGGCCTTCCTTGGAAAAGATCATCCGCACGGCAAGGGCAGGGCGGTCGACACCTTCCTTGAGGGAGCAGAGATCGTTGGAGATGCGCTCGGGCAGCATCGGCACGACGCGGTCCGGGAAATAGACCGAATTGCCGCGCTTCAGGGCCTCGCGGTCGAGCGGAGAATTGGGGCGCACATACCAGGAGACATCGGCGATGGCGACGGTGACGATCACGCCGTCGGGATTATCGGGCGAGGGATCCATTTCGGCATAGACGGCGTCGTCATGGTCCTTGGCGTCGGCCGGATCGATGGTGATCAGCGGCAGGCTGCGCCAGTCCTCGCGATGCGACATGGTGGCGGGCTTGGCCGCATCCGCCTCGGCGATGACGGCCGGCGGGAAGACATGCGGAATGCCATGTGCATAGATCGCGATCATCGAGATCGCCTTTTCCGAGGCGACGGAGCCGACGATCGAGAGAACCTTGGCGCGGGGCAGGCCGAAACGGCCAAGGCGCGCCACTTCGACTTCGACCAAATCGCCATCCTTGGCGTCGCCGGTATAGTCCGGATCGATCACCATTTCCTCGCCGCGTCGCTGGATCGGCATCAGCCGCCCACCGCCGCCCGGCGTTTCGCGGAAGACGCCCATGGACGCGCCCTGGCGCTTGTCGATGACCTTGATGATACGCGCAGTATAGGCAGGGCCGCCGCGATCGACGGCCGAAAAGATCTTGGCGAGGATGCGGTCGCCCATGCCGGCGACGGGCGCCTTGCCCTTGCCGTTGCGGCCGGCGGGCGAAGAGGACTGCTTGATCATCACGGCCGGGGCCACGCCGTTTTCTTCCGGCCATTCGGTCGGTCGGCCGATCAGGCTGCCGTCCTTGTCACGCGTGGTGATGTCGAGCACGGCGATCGGCGGCAGTGCGCCGGGGCGGATGAGCGACTTGCGGTTCTTCTGCACCATACCGTCCTGTTCAAGCTCGCGCAGGAGGCTCTTGAGTTCGATGCGGGCCTCGCCCTTCAGCCCGAAGGCCTTGGCGAGTTCACGCTTGGACGCCTGCTGCGGATGATCGGCGATAAAGCGCAGGAGAACTTCGCGCGGCGGCAGGACGCCGTGAATGATCGCTGCCATCGGCTCCGCATCGCCGCTGTTCTTTGTCACGCGGCCAACCTTGCCGGAGCGGTGCTCCGGCGATGAATTCCTGCCGCGTGGTTCTCTGCTCACTCTGCACTCTTCTTCGTTGTCTTCGCCTTGGTGGCCGCTTTGGCCTTCGACTTGGCGGTGGTCTTCGTCGTCTTGCTGGCGGCCGCTGCCGTCTTGGTTTTCGCCTTCGCGGGCGCTCTGACAGGCTTCCCGCCGCCGGACTTGCCGGCCTTGGCAACGATCAGCGCCAGGGCTTCCTCGACCGTGATGGCCTGCGGATCAGAGCCCTTCGGCAGCGTGGCGTTGACCTTGCCCCAGTTGACATAGGGTCCGTATTTGCCGTCGCGAACGGTGATCGAGCCGCCGCCGTCGGGATGCGCGCCAAGATCCTTCAAGGCCGCGGGCGTGCCGCGTCCGCCGCCTGCCTTGCTCTGCTTTTCAGCAAGCACGGTCACGGCGCGGTTGAGGCCGACGGTGAAGACGTCTTCCACGGTCTCGAGATTGGCGTAGCTGCCGTCGTGCAGCAGGAAAGGCCCGTAACGGCCGATGCCGGACGAGATCATCTTGCCGCTTTCGGGATGCTTGCCGATATCGCGGGGAAGCGAGATCAGCGCCATGGCCTTTTCATAGTCGATATCTTCCGGCTTCCAGCCCTTCGGCAGCGAGGCGCGCTTGGCTTCTTTGCCGTCGCCGCGCTGGATATAGGGTCCGAAACGGCCCGAACGCAGCGTCAGCTCCTCGTTGGTCACCGGATCGGTGCCGAGCGCCTTCGGCTCGTTGAGCCCCGAGGCCTCCGCTTCCGTGCCGCCTTCCGAGGAAAGCTGGCGCGTATAATTGCATTCCGGATAGTTCGAGCAGCCGACGAAGGCGCCGTATTTGCCGAGCTTCAGCGACAGGTTGCCCGTGCCGCAGACCTGGCAGATACGCGGATCGCTGCCATCCTCGCGCTTCGGGAAGACCAGCGGCGCCAGCGCCTCGTTCAGCGCGTCGAGCACATTGGTGACGCGCAACTCCTTGGTGTCCTCGATCTGGGCGAAGAAGTCGCGCCAGAAGTCGCGCAACACGTCCTTCCAGTTCAACTCGCCGGCCGAGATGCGGTCGAGTTTTTCTTCGAGATCGGCGGTGAAGTCATACTCGACGTATTTGGTGAAGAAGCTTTCGAGGAAGGCGGTCACCAGCCGGCCCTTGGCCTGCGGCAGCAGCTTGCGCTTGTCGATCGTCACATAATCGCGGTCGCGCAGCGTCGCCAGCGTCGCCGCATAGGTCGACGGGCGGCCGATGCCGAGTTCTTCCATCTTCTTGATCAGCGACGCTTCCGAATAGCGCGGCGGCGGTTCGGTGAAATGCTGCGTCGAGTTGATCTTCTGCTTGGCGAGGTTTTCGCGCGCATTGATCTCCGGCAGACGACCATCCTCGTCGTCGGCATCGTCGCTCTGCTCGCCGTCTTCCTTCTGGTCGGTATAGGCGGCAATGAAGCCGTCGAAGCGGATCACGGAGCCGACGGCGCGCAGTCCGGCCTTCTGGCCGCCATTGTCGGCGAGGATCTCGACGGTGGTGCGTTCGATCTCGGCCGAGGCCATCTGGCTGGCGATGCCACGCTTCCAGACGAGATCGTAAAGCCGCAGCTGGTCGGCATCCAGGTACTTGCGGACGCGATCCGGCGTACGATCAAAATCGGTCGGACGGATTGCTTCGTGCGCTTCCTGGGCGTTCTTCGCCTTGGTCGAGTACAAGCGTGCCTTTTCCGGCAGGTAGCGGTTGCCGAATTGATCGGCGATGGCGGTGCGTGCCGCGTCGATCGCTTCCGGCGCCATCTGCACGCCGTCCGTACGCATATAGGTAATGAGACCGACGGTTTCGCCGCCGATGTCGACGCCTTCATACAGCTTCTGCGCCACCTGCATGGTGCGCGAAGCCGAGAAGCCGAGCTTCGAGGAAGCGGCCTGCTGCAGGGTGGAGGTGGTGAAGGGAGGGCTCGGATTGCGCTTGACCGGCTTTGCCTCGACGGTGTCGACGACATAGGAGGCACCTTCCAGAAGCGCCTTCAGATTGCCGGCCTCTTCGCCGTTGCCGATAGCGCGCGGCTGCAGCCGCTTGCCGTTGGCAGCCACCAGCCGGGCCTCGAATTCGTCACCACGCGGTGTCTTCAAGATCGCCGAGAGATTCCAGTATTCTTCCGAGATGAAGCGTTCGATCTCGGATTCACGGTCGCAGACGAGGCGAAGCGCCACCGACTGGACGCGGCCAGCCGAGCGGGCGCCGGGCAGCTTGCGCCAGAGCACGGGCGACAGGTTGAAGCCGACGAGATAGTCGAGCGCGCGGCGGGCGAGATAGGCGTCGACCAGCGGCACGTCGATGTCGCGCGGATCGGCCATCGCATCGAGCACAGCCTTCTTGGTGATGGCGTTGAAGACAACGCGCTTGACGGGCTTGCCGTTGATGACGCGCTTCTTGTTGAGAAGATCGAGAACATGCCAGGAAATCGCTTCGCCTTCGCGATCCGGGTCGGTCGCGAGAAACAGGCCGTCGGAGGATTTCACCGCGTCGGCGATGTCCTTCATGCGTTTTTGCGAGGCGGGGTCGACTTCCCACAGCATTTCGAAGTCTTGATCGGGCAGGACCGAGCCGTCCTTGGCGGGCAGGTCTCGCACATGGCCAAAGGAAGCAAGAACCGTATATCCGGGTCCCAGATATTTGTTGATTGTCTTGGCCTTGGCAGGCGATTCCACCACTACAACGTTCATCATAATTCTCTGAATAAGAGGTCGCGCCGGAAAAAGGCGCGGGAGAGACCGGGTATTTTCGCTCCCCGGCCTTTCGACATGGACAGGGAATTCGTCGCGGTCAAGAGGCGATGTCGATTTTTGCCGTCGGCTCGATGCCACGATCCGTGCCGGATGGCATCTGTGTTACATCCCGAAAGAATGTCTGTGGTCGCTTCCGGAAGCGGTGTAGCCATCATATCGGGATGATCGAGCATGCTTTCAATCCAGCATTGATATAGACACCAGCCCGCCAGGATGCCGATGCAGCCGGCCGGCCATGTCCAGTTCGAGCAACACGGAATGAACCGATGACACCGACAGGCCGGTATGCCGGATAATATCGTCGATTTCCACGGGCGTCGGCCCGAGCGCGTCGACGATCTGGTCGCGGTCGGTATCGTCGGGTGGAGGCGACAGCGCTTTGTCGTTCTTTTCAACCGGGGCCTCGGCAAGCTGTGGGCGGAAGAGGTCGGGTTCGGCCAGCGGCCGCAGCGCGTCGACGATATCCTCCGGGCGGGTGACGATGATCGCGCCGTCCTTCAGCAAGCCGTTGGTGCCTTCGCAGCGCGGATCGAGCGGGGAGCCCGGGACGGCAAAGACCAGCCGGCCGAATTCGCCGGCAAGGCGCGCGGTGATCAGCGAGCCGGAGCGCGTCGCCGCCTCGACCACGACGAGGCCGAGGGAAATGCCTGCGATCAGCCGGTTGCGGCGCGGGAAATCGCGGGCGCGCGGTTCCCAGCCGAATGGCATTTCACTGACGACAAGGCCGTTGCCGTCCCATATCTCATTCAGCAGGCCGACATTTTCGGGCGGGTAGGGCTGGTCGAGCCCACCGGCCATGGCGGCGATGGTGCCGGTCTGAAGGCTAGCGCGATGCGCCGCCGTATCGATGCCGCGAGCAAGGCCGGAGATGACGGCATAGCCCGCCTCGCCACAGGCGCGGGCGATCATGGCCGCAAATTTGGCGCCGCTGATCGGGGCGTTACGCGAGCCGACGATGCCGATGGCTGGCCGAACCGCCGTCGATAGATTGCCTTTGACAGTCAGAAGCGGCGGCGCACCGTCGATCTCTTTCAGGGCCTGCGGATAGCCCGGTTCGCCGATGCCGACGAAGCGGGCGCCGAAACGGTGCACCGCCTCCAGCTCACGCAGCGCATCCTGCTCGCTGGCGATGCGGATTACTCGCGTCGCGCCACCGCATTGCGAAAGGTCCGGCAAAGCGGCGAGCGCGGCTTCGGCGGAGCCATAATGCTGGATGAGATCGCGAAAGGTCGAGGGGCCGACATTGTCGGAGCGGATGAGCCTGAGCCAGGCGATCTTTTGTTTTTCCGTCAGCGCAATTCCGGTTCGTCCTGCGCTGCCTGCGACCATTACCCCTTCGCTCCGATCTTGGTTTCCGTGCCGGCAGTCAGCCTGACGATATTGGCCCGGTGCTTGTACCAGGAAATGACGGTCATCAGCGCCATGACGGCGGCGATCTTGTCGGCGCCCAGTATCCACAATGCAACCGGAATGACAAGGGTTGCAACCAGTGCGGAAAGAGAGGAGTAGCGGGTGGTGAAGGCGATGACCAGCCAAATGATGGCGAAGATCAAAGCCATGAATGGAGCAAGACCAAGGAGAATACCCAGGTAGGTCGCAACGCCCTTGCCGCCCTTGAAGCCAATCCAAACCGGGAAAATATGACCGATGAAGGCGGCAAAACCGGCAAGTATGGCCGCGTCTTCACCGAAAAAATGCCAGACGATCAGCACGGCCGCCGTGCCCTTGAAGGCATCGAGGAGCAGCGTTGCCGCCGCCAGACCCTTGTTGCCGGTACGCAGCACATTCGTTGCGCCGATATTGCCCGAGCCGATATTGCGGACATCGCCCAGACCGGCCATGCGCGTCAGAATCAAACCGAAAGGAATGGAGCCGAGCAGGTAGCCGATGACGGCTGCTGCGAGTGCGGTCTGCGGGGAGAGCTGCCATGTCCAGAATTGCGCCATCACGTCTTATTCTCCATAAGCCCCAGCTTTGCCTACAGACTGTGAACCAGCTTGCCCGCGACATAGGTCGCAACGGCCCGGCCGCTCATTCTTGCGTCTTCGAACGGTGTATTCTTCGAGCGCGACAGAAGCATGTCTTTGGCGACAAGCCAAGGCTCGTCGAGATCGATCAGGGCAATATCCGCCTTCGCGCCCGGCTTCAGCGTGCCGGCATCGAGGCCGAAGATCTGCGCCGGCCGCGTCGACAGGGCGTCGATGAGCCGCATCAGGCTGACCTGGCCGCTATGATGCAGGCGAAGTGCGGCAGCGAGCAACGTTTCGAGCCCGACCGCACCGTCTTCCGCCTCTCCGAACGGAAGACGCTTCGTGTCCACATCTTGCGGATCATGCGACGAGACGATGATGTCGATAGTGCCGTCCGCCAGTGCCTCGATCATCGCCGAGCGGTCGTCTTCCGAGCGCAGCGGCGGGTAAAGCTTGAAGAAGGTGCGGTATTCGCCGATGTCGTTTTCGTTCAGCGCCAGATTGTTGATCGAGATGCCACAGGTAACCTTTACGCCGCGCGAGCGGGCGAGGCGGATGGCCTCCGCCGATTCCGGCACGGAGATCATCGCCGCGTGATAATGGCTGCGGGTCAGGGCGGCGATCCTCAGATCGCGCTCGAGCGGAATGAGTTCGGCTTCCTTCGGAATGCCGGAAAGACCGAGCCAGCTGGCAAACAGTCCCTCATGCATGACACCGTTGGCGCCGAGATATTTGTCGCGGGTCTCGCAGGAGATGACGGCACCGAATTCGCGCGCATAGGTCATGATCCGACGGAGAACCTGCGTGTCGTGGACGCCGGAATGCGCGTCGGTGAAGACGACGGCGCCGGCTTCGCGCAGGAGTCCCACTTCCGTCATTTCCTCGCCGGCAAGACCCTTGGTGAGTGCCGCTGCCGGATAGACATTGACGACAGCCGTGTCGCGCGCCGTCTTCTTGACGAATTCGACCAGCGCGATGTCGTCGATGATCGGATCGGTGTCCGGCATCATGATAAAGGAAGTCACGCCGCCGGCCGCGGCCGCGCGGCTTGCCGAGGCGATGGTCTCGCGATGCTCGCCGCCGGGCTCGCCGACATGCACGCGGGCATCGACCAGGCCGGGAACGGCGACAAGGCCGGTGCAATCGCGCACCTCGGCACCCTTCGGAGCGGCCTGAATTTTCGCATCCTTGCCGGCGGAGACGATGAGACCGTTTTCGACGATGATCGTGCCGACCTCGTCGAGATTGCGCGAAGGGTCGATGATGCGAACGTTCTGGAGGACGATCGAGTTGCTCATGCGCCAGCTCCCTCGGTGCGCGGCCCCTGGTTCTGCGAGACCAGCAGCGTCTCCATGACCGCCATACGCACCGCGACACCCATTTCCACCTGCTCGGCAATGACGCTTTGCGGGCCATCGGCGACTTCCGAGGCAATCTCGACGCCACGGTTCATCGGACCGGGATGCATGACCAGCGCATCCTCCTTGGCCGCCTTCAACGTCTCGGCGTCGAGACCATAGAAATGATAATATTCGCGCACGGACGGTACGAAGGCGCCGGACATGCGCTCGCGCTGCAAGCGCAGCATCATCACTACGTCAGCGTCCTTCAGCCCTTCCTTCATCGAATGGAAGACCTCTACGCCCATATCGGCGATCCCAGCGGGCAAGAGCGTTGCGGGCGCGACGACCCGGACGCGCGCGCCCATGGCGTTCAGCAGCAGAATGTTGGAACGGGCGACGCGTGAATGCAGCACGTCGCCGCAGATCGCGACGATGATGCGCGACAGCTTGCCTTTGGCGCGGCGGATGGTCAGTGCGTCGAGCAGCGCCTGTGTCGGATGTTCGTGCTGTCCGTCGCCGGCATTGACCACCGAGCAGGAGACCTTTTGCGCCAGCAGTGCCGCCGCGCCGGCGCTGGAATGGCGGATGACCAGCACGTCGGGGCGCATGGCATTCAGCGTCATCGCCGTGTCGATCAGCGTCTCGCCCTTTTTCACCGAGGAGTTGCCGACCGACATGTTCATCACGTCGGCGCCAAGCCGCTTGCCGGCCAGCTCGAAAGAGGCTTGCGTGCGGGTCGAGGCCTCGAAAAAGAGATTGATCTGCGTCAGCCCGCGAAGCGTCGATGTCTTCTTTTCGCGCTGACGGCTGATCTTCACCGCCTCGTCGGCCTTGTCGAGAAGATAGGTGATATCCTGCTCGGTGAGGCCCTTGATGCCGATGAGATGGCGGTGGGGAAAGAAGACCATGAAGCTGCCCTCTGAATTTCGTCAGGGGGTCTATAAAGAGGGAGCGCCCCAGGGGCAAGCGCGGGCTTTGGATAAGCGCATTTGTTCCCCATGCAATTTGATTCGAATCTCGTTACAGCGCTAATCTTAAAAGCCGAAACTTCAGGTTTCCTTTTGCAATCCTCTTGCTCTAAAAGCGAAATATGACCCAATCGACCCGGAATGACGATACGTTTGCCGAACTGAACCAGCCGAGCCTCTGGTCCGGTATCAATGCCTATCGTTCCGATCCGCTGATCGTCGATCTGACCTCCACCCTGCCGCGCTCGACGCGCGAAGACCTGGAGCAGCTGGGCCGCTACGTCACCTCGCACGAGGCGCAGGAACTGGCGCGCATGGCAAACCAGGGTGCGCCACAGCTACGCACGCATGGGCCGCGCGGCGAGCGGCTGGACGTGGTCGAATTCCATCCCGCCTGGCATGCGCTGATGCGCCGCTCGATGTCGGCGGGCCTGCATTCCTCGATCTGGGATGCCCAGGCCGATCCGGACGCGAAAGGCCAGTCGCACAAGGTCCGCGCCGCGCGCTTCTACCTGACGGCGCAGCTCGAATGCGGCCATCTCTGCCCGCTCACCATGACCAGTGCCTCGGTCGCGGCGATGATGGCGTCTCCGGCCGTCCAGAAGGATTGGGCGCCGAAGGTTCTGTCGCGCAAATATGATTCGTCCAACAAGCCGGCCATGCAGAAGTCCGCCGTCACCATCGGCATGGGCATGACGGAAAAGCAGGGCGGCACGGATGTACGCGCCAACAGGACGACCGCAGACAAGGTCAGCGACGGCATCTATCGGCTCTCGGGCCACAAATGGTTCATGTCGGCGCCGATGAGCGATGCCTTCATCATGCTGGCGCAAACCAAGGACGGCATGGGCTGCTTCCTGGTGCCGCGCCTGCTCGAAGACGGCTCCGCCAACGGCTTGCAATTCCAGCGGCTGAAGGACAAGCTTGGCAATCGCTCTAACGCCTCTTCCGAAGTCGAGTTCAGCGATACCTTCGGCTTCCTGCTCGGTGCGCCCGATGGCGGCATCCGCACCATTCTCGATATGGTGACGCTGACGCGCCTCGATTGTGCGCTGGCCTCTGCCGGCATCATGCGGGCATCGCTCGCCGAGGCCGTGCATCATACGCGCGGCCGCAGCGTCTTCGGCAAGACGCTGGTCCAGCAGCCGATCATGACGCGTGTGTTGGCCGATATGGCGCTCGATGTCGCGGCCGCGACCGCGCTCGCCTTCCGCCTGGCCGAATCCTTCGACAAGGCCAGCAGCAGCAGCGAAGACGCCGCCTATGCCCGCGTCATGACGCCGGTCGCCAAATACTGGTGCTGCAAGATTGCGCCTGCGCTGATCTACGAGGCGATGGAGTGCATCGGCGGCAGCGGCTATATCGAGGAACGCCCGATCGCTCGGCATTACCGCGAGGCGCCGGTCAATGCGATCTGGGAGGGCTCCGGCAATGTCATGGCGCTCGACGTGCTTCGCGTGCTGAACCGGGGCAGGGACCTGTTCGAAACCGTCTTTGCCGGCCTTGCCCGCGATCTCGGCCCGGCCGGCAAGAAAACCATCGACGTGCTCCGCGCCGCCATGGCGCTGTGTGAACAGGACGAGGGTGCTGCCCGCCTGCTGATCGAGCAGATGGCGCTCGCCGCCGGTGCCGCCGAACTCTATCGACTGGGCGCAGGCAAGATCGCCGACGCTTTCATCGAAACCCGCCTGGCAGGCGGCTGGCGTTCCACCTACGGCATGCTCGATGCGCGCTTCGATGCGAGCTACATCGTCGATCTGCTGTATCCGCCGGCGACTTGAGCTGTCGTTCCGCTGACGCCGCGGGTCTGCGGCGGCGTCAGTTGATGTGATGCCAATAATTATTATATAATGGTATCAGCAAGGGAGCTGCTCATGGCCCGTAACACATCTGTTTCGCTTGGTGACCACTTCAATACCTTCATCGATGCTCAAGTGCAGACGGGCCGATATGGCTCCGCCAGCGATGTCGTTCGGGCAGGGTTGCGTTTGCTGGAAGAGCACGAAGCCAAGGTCAAGGCTCTTCAGGGCGCATTGATCGCCGGAGAAGAGTCCGGGAAGCCTACTCCATTCGACAATGCCGCATTCCCGAAGCGGATGCGCGCTACATATGGCGAGTAAGTCGGGCCGGTATGTCTTATCACCTCTTGCAGAGGCGGATCTTGAGGAGATCTGGCGCTACACCGCTGAAAACTGGTCGGTAAAGCAGGCGGAGACCTACCATGCCGGTATCCTCGATGCCTTTGAGGGCCTTGCGTCTGGTCTCAAGGTTGGTCGTTATGCTGACATTCGCGAAGGCTATTTCAAATACGCCATCAGTTCCCATGTGATCTACTATCGATAGCAGGATACGGAGATTGCCGTCATTCGTATATTGCATCAGCGAATGGACGTGGGCCTTCATCTCTGACGGAGCTCATCGGCCCCGATCGATCCGTCGCGCGCATAATTTAAGACCTATGGAAGAGGCCTCCATGATCAACCTCCGCTCCGTCCAACCCGACGACATCAACCAGCTCTACATCATCTCGCTGGTCACCGGCGATGCCGGCAAGGATGCCACAGCGCTTCATCGCGATGGGCGGATGATTGGGCATATTTATTCTGTGCCCTATACGGTCCTCAGCCCGCAGACCGTCTTTATTGCCGAGGACGATGAGGGTGTTTGCGGTTATATCGCCGGCGTCTTCGACACGGTTGCTTTCGAGGAAAGGCTGGAGCGCGAATGGTGGCCGGAGTTGCGTGAGCGCTATCCGGATCCATCGGGCGATCCTTCGACCTGGAATGCAGATCAGCGGCGCAGTTATGCGATCCACCATCCGAAACGCGTGCCGGCCTTTCTCACCGACCGGTTTCCCGCCCATATCCATATGAACCTTCTGCCGCGCACGCAGGGGCAGGGCATCGGCAGCGCTCTTCTCGACAAATGGCTGTCGAACGCCCGCGACAAGGGTGTCAAAGGCGTTCATCTCGGCGCGAGCGCGGGCAATCACAGCGGGATTCGATTCTGGGCGTCGCGTGGGTTTACTCAGGTGGAGTTGCCGCCGGAACTTACCTCGCCGAGTACCGTCTGGTTCGGCCAATATCTCTAATCTGTGGATTCCCGAGTTTAAGACACCTCCACGGTCGTCGCGTCATTGTTCGCGTGTGCTTGGCTTGTTATTCACCGACCGGTGACTGACTGGAGCCGACACGATGCCGAGCGCAAACGCCGTTCTGAAAAAACCGATCGAAACACCCGTCGAGCCGGAAAAGCGAATCCGTAATCGCGCCGCGACCGAGCAGGCGATTCTGGATGCCGCCAAACAGCTGCTGGCGGAAGAGGGGTTTCAGAATTTCGGCATCAACGCGGTCGCCCGCGGCGCCGGCTGTGACAAGCAACTGATCTACCGCTATTACGGCGGCCTCGACGGGCTGGTGGAGGAGATCGGCACGGATCTCGGAAGCTGGGTGAAGGATCGTATCCCCGACGATACCGGCGGCATGTTCCTGCTGACCTATGGTGACCTCATGGAGCGGCTGGCCTTGCTTTTCCTCGATGCGCTGCGCGCCGATCCGCTGATGCGCCGCATCGTCGCCTGGGAAGTGTCCGAGAACACCGAGCAGGTGCGCCGGCTTTCGGAAGCGCGTTCGAAAGCGCTTGGCGGTTGGATCGAGCGCATGCGCGGCTCGCTGGTCCCGCCGAAGGGGATCGATGCGGTCGCCGTCAATGCTCTCATTTTTTCGGCCATACAGCATCTCGTTCTCTCCGCTGCCGTCGGTGACCAATGCGCCGGTCTTGCGCTGAAAACATCTAGGGATTGGGAGAAGGCGGCCACGGCACTGCGACGTATCGTGCGCGGCGTCTACGGCTGATGTTCTGATCGTGCGGGAGATATCCACAGCCCCGCCCGGCCGTTAACCTTAACAATTGGTTTACATTGCGCCGCATCGGTTAACTCGCCACTGTACGCACACTGATTGTTAACCAATAAGCGTGCAGCCATGGGGTCCAGACCCGCAAAAATCGCGTTTCTCATCGCGGCGATGATGTTCTTCGCCATTCTGGCACTAGATATAACGGTGCCGGCGCTGGTGTTGAGCGCCATGGCACTGACGAACTGGCTAGTCCTTTCGACTGGAACGACGCATTATCAGCGTCGAAGGGGAACCGCATGAAGTGGGTGCTGATCTTCTGGGCCGCGCCTGTCTCGTTCCTCGGGGCGTGGTATTACCTGTCATACTACGACATGAGCTTCGGCATCTTCATGCTCACGCGCCAGATGCACGACCTCGTTTTCCATATCTATGGCAATATCCTCGGCATCCCGCCGGAGAGCATTCCGCCGTTGGTAGCCCGCGCCATTGCCTTCGACACTCTGCTGGTTTTCTCGATCCTCGCCTTTCGCAAGCGCGCCGAGATTCTGGCGTGGTGGAAGCGCCGTCAGGAATCGAGGTCTGGAAAGGCCGGCCTGCCGAGAGCAGAGAGCCTGTCCAAGGCACCCTGAAGAATGAAGCTTGCGGCGGCCGAGTCGATGCGCTCGGCTCGCTTGGCGCGCGAAACGTCCATTTCCAGTAGCGCCCGTTCGGCTGCGACCGTTGACAGCCGCTCATCCCAGTAGACGAAGGGCAGGGCGGTCTTGTCGGCCATGCTGCGCACGAAGGCTCGCGTCGCCTGGACGCGCGGCCCCGTCGACCCATCCATGTTCATAGGCAGTCCAATAACGAAGGCGGCGACCTTTTCCTTCTCGGCGAAAGCAAGCAGCGTCTGGGCGTCTTGGGTGAATTTCACCCGCTTGATGACCGGGCGCGGCGTGGCGAACCGGCGACCGAGATCGGACATGGCAAGGCCGATCGTCTTGGTGCCGAGATCAAGCCCAGCAATCGCCTGTCCGGGCAGCAGCATCACGGCAAGGTCTTCGATGGTCAGTGTGGTCATAGGCTCTTGTCTCCCCGTCAAAACAAAGTGAAGTCCATGCTGCTTTTCTTTGTGACGGTTTCGGATATGTCCTAACACCAGTCTTGCATTTCAAATCAAGTATTAAGGAGAAATCCATGAAGATCACTTGGCTCGGCCACTCTGCTTTCCGTCTTGAAACGGCCAAGGCTAAAATCCTTATCGACCCATTCCTCAGCTATAACTCCTCCTTTGCCGCCGCCGGGATCGACCTTAAGGAGGCCACGGCGGGCGTCACGCATATCCTGCTCACCCATGGCCATGGCGACCATGTCGGCGATACCGTTCAGATCGCCAAGGATACCGGCGCCGTCGTTCTCGCCAACGCCGATCTCGCCGCCTGGCTCGGCAGCAAGGGTGTCGAGAAGCTGGAAATGGGCAATACCGGCGGCACCGTCTCCCTCGGCGGCTTCACCGCGACCTTCACCAACGCGCTGCACTCCTCTGCCCAGATCACCGAAGACGGCGTGTCGCACGCGCTCGGCAATCCGAACGGCCTGATGCTGCATTTCGACGACGAGCCGTCGCTGTTCCACATGGGCGATACGGACATCTTCTCTGACATGGGCCTGATCAACGAACTGCATCAGCCCGATATCGGCATCGTGCCGATCGGCGACCGCTTCACCATGGGTGGCGCTGTTGCGGCGCTCGCCTGCCAGCGCTTCTTCAATTTCAAGACCGCCATTCCATGCCACTACGGCACCTTCCCGATCATCGACCAGACCCCGGAAAAGTTCATCGCCGGCCTGGAAGGTTCGAAGACGGCCGTCGCGGCGCCGAAGCCGGGCGAGAGCATTTCCGCATAACGATACCCGTTGCGTATGGCGGACATGGCCTTTATAGCGATAGGAAAAATCCTATCCGGAGAATGCCATGTCCGTCGATCTTGCCACCGTTAAACGCGTCGCCCATCTTGCCCGCATTGCCGTCAATGAAGACGAAGCGCAGCGGATGGTGGGCGAGCTGAATGGCATGCTGGGCTTCGTCGAGCAACTCTCTGAAGTGAATGTCGATGGCGTCGAGGCCATGACTTCCGTCACACCGATGGCGATGAAGAAGCGGACGGACGAAGTCACCGACGGCAGCAAGGCCGACGACATCGTCGCCAATGCGCCGAATACCGATCAGAATTTCTTCCTGGTGCCCAAAGTCGTCGAATAAGGGCTCGCTTCGAGCCTGTTCCGACCCGTTGCCCTTTTTAAAGATCTGAAGCGAAACAAGATGAGCGAACTGACCAGCCTGACCATTGCCGAAGCCCGCGACAAGCTGCGCGCCAAGGATATCACCGCTACCGAACTCACCGAGGCCTATCTCTCGACGATCGATGCGGTTAATGATCAGCTCAATGCCTACATCAAGGTGACGCCGGAAAAGGCGCGCGATATGGCGAAGGCTTCCGACGCCCGTCTCGCCGCCGGCAAGGCCGGTGCGCTGGAAGGCATTCCGCTGGGGATCAAGGATCTCTTCGGTACCGAAGGCATCCACACCCAGGCCTGCAGCCACATTCTCGACGGTTTCGAGCCGCGCTACGAATCGACCGTGACCCAGAACCTCTGGAACGACGGCGCTGTCATGCTCGGCAAGCTCAACATGGATGAGTTCGCCATGGGCTCCTCCAACGAGAGCTCCTATTACGGCCCGGTGATCAACCCTTGGCGCGCCAACGGCTCGAACCAGCAGCTCGTTCCGGGTGGTTCTTCGGGTGGTTCGGCCGCTGCGGTTGCCGCGCACCTTTGCGCAGGTGCGACTGCCACCGACACCGGCGGCTCCATCCGCCAGCCCGCCGCCTTCACCGGCACGGTCGGCATCAAGCCCACCTATGGCCGCTGCTCGCGCTGGGGCATCGTCGCCTTCGCCTCGTCGCTCGACCAGGCCGGCCCGATTGCTCGCGATGTCCGCGACGCCGCCATCCTCCTGAAGTCGATGGCAAGCGTCGACGCCAAGGATACGACCTCGGTCGATCTGCCGGTGCCGGATTATGAAGCCTCGCTCGGCCAGTCGCTGAAGGGCATGAAGATCGGCATTCCGAACGAATACCGCGTCGACGGCATGCCAGACGAGATCGAAACGCTCTGGCAGCAGGGCATTGCCTGGCTGAAGGAGGCCGGCGCGGAGATCGTCAACATCTCGCTGCCGCATACGAAATATGCCCTGCCGGCCTATTACATCGTCGCCCCCGCCGAGGCATCGTCGAACCTCGCCCGTTATGACGGCGTGCGCTACGGCCTGCGCGTCGACGGCGAGAACATCGCCGACATGTACGAGAAGACCCGTGCTGCCGGCTTTGGCAACGAGGTCAAGCGCCGCATCATGATCGGCACCTACGTGCTCTCCGCCGGCTATTACGACGCCTATTACCTGCGCGCCCAGAAGGTTCGCACGCTGATCAAGCGCGACTTCGAACTCGCCTTCCACGCCGGTGTCGATGCCATCCTGACGCCCGCCACACCATCCTCCGCCTTCGGCATTGCCGACGAGGACCTCGCCTCCGATCCGGTCAAGATGTACCTCAACGACATCTTCACGGTGACGGTCAACATGGCCGGTCTCCCCGGCATCGCCGTTCCCGCTGGCCTTGATTCCAAGGGCCTGCCGCTCGGCCTGCAGCTCATCGGCAAGCCGTTCGACGAAGAAACGCTGTTCAAGACAGCACATGTCATCGAACAGGCCGCCGGCAAGTTCACGCCGACGAAGTGGTGGTAAGCAACCTCACTCGAGATCCATGACCGTCGCCGACCATGAAGCGGTCGGCGCGGTTGGCTTTGCCGGCTGACTGAGCGGCGATGTGCTGGATGCGAATTTCAGGAATGCCAGCGTCATAGACGCAGCCCGTAATGAATTCTTTGCCTGTCCGAACATGCCAATATTCCGCCCGGGCAGGATCATACTTTGGACCGAAATTCGATCATAAATTGCAATGAGCCGCTTGGTCTTATCATTTGCAACCGATTCGGAAGGTCTCTTCATGCTCAAGCAAGTTTCGGCGATCCTGCTTCTCAGTGTGGCAATTCCAGTGGTTTCGCTGGCGGCCGACAATGGGGCCATTCGTGCCATTACCTTGTCGTCGGGCGGCCTTGCCGAGGTCTCTCGATCAGCAGTGGTCGATAGCGACGGCGTAGCCCGGCTCGAGGTGCCGCTCGATCAGGTCGACGACATGCTCAAGAGCCTTGTGGTCAATGGGACCGAGGGCTCGGTGGCGGGCATTTCGCTGGCAGGGCCGCAGCCGTTGCAGGAGACCTTCAAGGGCCTGCCGTTCACGCCGGAAGCGCTCTCATCTGTGCCGTCGCTTCTGACATCGATACAGGGCGCCAGGGTCTCGGTAACCAGCGGCGGAAAAACCGTCGAGGGAGACATTCTCGGGATCGAGATCAGGAAGGCCGGCGAGAATGCGACAATTCACTTGCTGACCGTTCTTGACAAGGATGGTGCGGTGGAGACGCTGGCCCTTGGTGAGGATGCGTCCGTCCGGATTGACGATGCCGACATGAGAGCAAAGGTTGCCAAAGCGGCAGGAGCCATTGCCCGTGCCAAAAACGACAGCACCCGCACCATCGATATCAGGGTGAACGGTGCGAAGAGCGCCGGCGATATCGGTCTAACCTATGTCGTTCCGTCACCGATCTGGAAAACAGCTTATAAGGTTGTGACCGAAGGAAATGGCAAAGCGCGTTTGCAGGCATGGACTGTGCTGGAAAACGCCAGTGGCGAAGATTGGAAGGGCGTAAAACTTACGTTGACTTCTGCCGAGCCGGTGACGTTGAAGCAGGGCCTGCACCAGCTCTATTGGCGAGAGCGGCAAGAGGTGCCGGTCGACACGGCTTCGAACAATGTCCCTGATCCCGATAGTGGAGACCTGTCCAACAGGCAGAGTCTATCCTCGGATGTCGAGGGACGAGCAGCGCCCGCGCCTGCCGAGGTCACGATGGGGGGTGTCCGCAGAAAGGCACAGGCGTCGGCATATATGGCTGACGAGTTGGGAAGGCCGGCGGTGCCAATGCAAATGGCTGCAGCCAATCCGACCGCTGCGACCGAAAGCGATATCTCGGCGACTTTTGAACTTCCAGGGACTTACGATCTGGCAAATGGCGACTCCTTGTCGGTGCCGATCGTGGATGTGGAACTGGATGCGGATATGGTGGACATGTATCGAGCGGGCAGCTCCTTCCGCAATCCGATCGCCGCCGTGATGCTCAAGAACACCGCGGGTGTCAGCATGCCGGCGGGAATTCTCACGTTGTACGACAGCAAGATCGGCTACGTCGGTGATTCCCAGCTATCCGCGCTGCCCAAGGGTGACACGCGTCTCGCCAGTTTTGCGACCGATCGAAAGGTATCGATCAGCGAGCAGCAGACGCCGACGGAGGAGATTGCTTCTCTGAAGGTTTCGGATGGCGTGATGCAAGCGGTCGTCAAATATCGCCAGACGACGACATACACCGTTTCGGGGGCGCTTGACGGCGATAGGACTGTCATTGTCGAGCACCCGATCAGGGACGGTTGGTCATTTTCGTCGAGCGAAAGCTTCGGTAAGACGGCAACACACCAGCGGCTCAAGACGGTTGTTCCGGCGGCTACGGAAAAAACTCTGACGGCGGTCGACGAGCAACTTCAGAGCAACAGTTATGCCCTGGTCGATGCGCAGCCGGACATGCTGCTTGGATGGTCGGCCTCGGCCCATGACAAGGCACTCACGGACAAGCTCGCAAACCTGGCGGAGGTGCGTAAACAGCAGGTCGCCGCCCAGAACGATCTGGAGAGTTTTGATAACGAAATAGAGAAACTCACCAATGACCAGGAGCGGATAAGACAGAATATCGGCGCTGTGCCGGAGAATAGCGATTTGAAGAAGCGCTATTTGAAGGCTCTGGCGGACAGCGAAGACCAAATCGCTGCCGTTGGTGAAAAACGCGCCGGGGTGCAGAAGGACAGCGATCGTTTGGGCAGCCAGGTGGCGGAGATCATCAGGGCGTTCTAATCGCCACGAGCGCTTCGCCAGATGCGTCGCATCAGCAGGAAAGAGCCGCCCCGATCGGGCGGCTCTCACGTTTTCTCTACCGATTATCCAACTGCGCCCTCACCAGCCTCAGCCCTCGTTCGGTAATCCGATAGGGATGCCCGCCGGAGGACTTGATGGCCTTCAAGTGTTTGAGCTTGCGGAAGAGCGTGAGGTCGAAGCCGGGATAGAGCCAGCCGTCGCGGGTGAAGCAGCTCGCCGCCTCGATCTTCTTGGTTTCGGAACGAATGATTTCGATGCGCCCGCCCTGGGCGAGCAGATGCAGGATGCGCTGTTCTGCGCGGGAAATGTCCATGGTTTTCAAGATCCGGAAAG
Organism: Rhizobium rhizogenes NBRC 13257; assembly: GCF_000696095.1. Lineage (GTDB taxonomy): Bacteria > Pseudomonadota > Alphaproteobacteria > Rhizobiales > Rhizobiaceae > Rhizobium > Rhizobium rhizogenes. The sequence continues at coordinate 460,779 of NZ_BAYX01000002.1, forward strand.
CGCCGCAAGGCGCAACAAAACGATCCGGCGCTCCCTTTAGGGAAGCCGGGGCTTCGTTTTCTGGCCCAGCGCACAAGAAGACTTGCGGGCGGGGCCTTTACCGGGACTCAGACGAGTTGGACATTAAAACTCCATTGATGCCGCATTTTTAAAACAGGTTGCAGCCGGCGGTCAAGTTGCACTCTCGTGGGGCACGGGCTGCTATGGTGCGCCTGCTCACATATGGCTGGCAAAAGCTGCGGGCCGGTGTTTTACTGCTGAAAACATCGGGGGCTCGATGATCCATATTCGCAATGCGCGCGAGGGCGAAACGGAGGTATTGACCAATATCGGCCTGCGGTCGTGGCGCAAGGCCATGGGCTCGATCGGCGGCTCCGAGGCGATGCTGGAAAGCGCCAGCGAAGCCTTTTCGAATTTCACCCGCGATGTCTGGTTGACGATCACCGTCGTCGAACTGAACGGGGAGGTCGCCGGCTGGGCGGCGCGCGAAGCGCTGGATGAGACCATTTCCGATTTCTGGATCGATCCCGACTATCTGCGCCAGGGGCTCGGCTCGGCGTTGCTGGCGCGCATCGAAGAGGATGTTCTGGAGCAGGGGCTGGAGAGGGTCTCGTTGCAGACCCATGCCGACAACGGCGAGGCGATCGGTTTCTTCAAGGCCCATGGCTATGCCATCCATTGGCTCTCCGTCGTCTATTCTCCGAAGCTCGATCGCGACGTGCCGACGATCGGACTTTCGAAAGCGTTGGTTGACGGCAGCGACGGGACATATGGTTCGGGCTTATAGCGCCGGAGCGGTGCCGAAAGTCTTGCGCCGCCCCGCCAATTGCTCTACCTCACAAAGTTCAGAAGAACAGCATTTCAAGAGCTTCCCATGACCCTTGTCGACGTCCGTACCCCAGATCCGAAGCGCTTCATTCCCGGTGCCACCGGCGATTGGGAGATTGTTATCGGGATGGAAGTCCATGCCCAGGTGTTGAGCAAATCCAAGCTCTTCTCCGGCGCTTCGACCGAGTTCGGCAAGCCGCAGAATTCCAACGTCTCGCTGGTCGATGCCGCCATGCCTGGCATGCTGCCCGTCATCAACGAGGAATGCGTCAAGCAGGCCGTGCGGACCGGTCTTGGCCTGAAGGCGCAGATCAACAATCGTTCGATCTTCGACCGCAAGAACTATTTCTATCCTGACCTGCCGCAGGGCTATCAGATCTCGCAGTTCAAGGATCCGATTGTCGGCGAGGGCAAGATCGTCATCTCGCTCGGCCCAGACCGCCAGGGCCAGTTCGAGGATATCGAGATCGGCATCGAGCGCCTGCATCTGGAGCAGGATGCCGGCAAGTCGCTGCACGACCAGCACGCTACCATGTCCTATGTTGACCTCAACCGGTCGGGCGTGGCGCTGATGGAGATCGTCTCCAAGCCGGACATGCGCTCGTCGGATGAGGCCAAGGCCTACATGACCAAGCTGCGTTCGATCGTGCGCTATCTCGGCACGTGCGACGGCAACATGGACGAAGGCTCGATGCGCGCCGACGTCAACGTCTCCGTGCGCCGTCCCGGTGGCGAATTCGGCACGCGCTGCGAAATCAAGAACGTCAACTCCATCCGCTTCATCGGCCAGGCGATCGAATACGAAGCCCGTCGTCAGATCGCTATTCTGGAGGATGGCGGTTCCATCGATCAGGAAACCCGCCTGTTCGACCCGGGCAAGGGCGAGACCCGCTCCATGCGCTCCAAGGAAGACGCGCATGACTATCGCTATTTCCCCGATCCGGATCTGCTGCCGCTCGAATTCGACGATGCCTTCGTCACCGAGCTTGCGGCACATCTGCCGGAACTGCCGGACGACAAGAAAGAGCGCTTCGTGCGCGACCTCGGCCTGTCGATCTATGACGCCTCCGTGCTGGTCTCGGAAAAGGCGATTGCCGATTATTTCGAGACGGTCGCGGCTGGCCGTGACGGCAAGATGGCTGCAAACTGGGTTATCAACGACTTGCTGGGCGCCTTGAACAGAACCGGCAAAGACATTGAAGAGACTCCGGTTTCGCCTGCCCAGCTCGGCGCGATCATCGACCTCATCAAGGCCGAAACCATCTCCGGCAAGATCGCCAAGGACCTGTTCGAGATCGTGCTCACCGAAGGCGGCGATCCCACCGAGATCGTTGAAGCTCGCGGCATGAAGCAGGTCACCGACACCGGTGCGATCGAAAAGGCCGTCGACGAGATCATCGCCGCCAATCCGGATCAGGTCGCCAAGGTCAAGGCCAAGCCGACGCTTGCCGGCTGGTTCGTCGGCCAGGTGATGAAGTCGACCGGCGGCAAGGCCAATCCGCAGGCCGTGCAGGCCCTCGTCAAGGCCAAGCTCGGCATCGAAGAGGAATAGTCGGGTGTATTTCGTCCGCACTGCCGGCGAGCAGGATCTCGAAAAGGTCCGTGCTCTGCTGCGCGAAACCTGGCATGCGACCTACGACCGGCTCTACGGCGCAGACAAGGTCAGCGAACTGCATGGTTCCTGGCATTCTCTTCAGTCTCTGAGGACGCGGCTCGCCGGAAAGAATTCCGAGTTTCTCGTGGCGGACGACGGCAAGAACATCGGCGGCATGGCCTATGCCGCCATGTCGACCGAGCTGGCGAAGACCGTCATGCTCTACATGCTCTATGTCAGCCCGCGCTGTCAGCGACAGGGCATCGGCCGCGACATCTTCGCTGAACTGGAAACCTGCTTTCCGGATGCCGAGGTTATGCGGCTCGAAGTCGATCCCCAGAACGATCCGGCGATCGCCTTCTATAAAGCGCATGGCTTCATCGAAGTCGGCCGCACGGAAAACTGCGGGAATGAACAATCGGGCATCCCGGCGCTGATATTCGAGAAGCCTCTCGAAAACCACTGAAAGCTTAGGCAGGTCGATCATGAACAGCGCCGATTTGATCATTCGTGAAGCCCGTGAGTCTGACCTTCCCGCCTTGATCGCGCTCTTCGCCGCCGATGCTGTCGGCGGCCACGGCGATACCATCGATCCATCCGCCTATGACGATTACCTCCGGGCTTTCCGCACGATCGACGCCTCGTCCGACCAGACACTTTACGCCGCCGAACTGGCCGGCGAAGTCGTCGGCACGTTCCAGACGATGATCACGACGTCGCTGACCGGTCGTGGCTCCAGCGCAATGATCATTGAAGCCGTACAGACGCGCGGCGATCTACGCGGGCAGGGGATCGGCGCCGCGATGATCAATTTCTGCATTGGCGAGGCAAAAAGTCGCGGTATGCGGCTGGTGCAGCTGACATCGAACGCCGTGCGCAAGGACGCCCATCGTTTCTATGAGAGACTGGGTTTCAAGCCGAGCCACCTCGGCTTCAAGATGGCTTTGAAATGACCGCTTTTCCCGCTGGAATCACTGGACAAGCAAGTCCAGTGGCGGCATAAGCGAAGGATCGAATTCTGGTATCGCTCGCCTTTTTGCGGGCACAAGGAAAAGACATGTGGAATTTACTCCTGCAAACCTTCACTTGGTGGAATGGTCAGACGATGGGCACCCGCTTTGCGACATGGCGGTTCGGCAAGCGCGTCGGCGAGGATGAATTGGGCAATGTCTATTACGAGGGCGGCATGTCGTCCTATGGTCTTCCCAAGCGTTGGGTGATCTACAAGGGTTATGCAGAGGCTTCCTCCATTCCTCCGGGCTGGCACGGCTGGATGCATCACCGTACCGACGTTCCACCGACCAAGGACAATTACGTCGCCAAGGAATGGCAGATCTCGCATCGCGCCAATCCGACTGGCTCGCCGCAGGCCTATCGTCCTCCGGGCTCGCTCGCCGTTGCCGGCGAACGCCCGCGCGTGACGGGCGATTATGACGCCTGGACGCCGGGCAACTGAGCATAGGTAGCCGGCTCGTCCTTTGGCCACAATTGGCCTATAGGCGCAGAACATGCCGGCTCGTGCTCGGCGCTTTGACCGAGACCAAGCGGAGATTGGCGGATATGACGTTTTTCACGCGGAGCGCTACTTTGCGTGCGATATCGGCAGCAGTTCTTGCCCTTGCCGCTGGAGCCGTGTTGCCACAGGCCGCCGAAGCCGCGCGTATTTCCAATCCCGTCGCCGTCTTCTCCGGCCTCGACAAGATCACCGGCCGCATCACCACCTTCGATGTTTACGTGAACGAGACCGTGCAGTTCGGCGCCCTGCAGGTGACGCCGAAGGCCTGCTATTCGCGCGATGACACCGAGCAGCAGAAGGTCGACGGGTTCGTTGAAGTAGACGAAATCACCCTCGACCGCCGCATTCGCCGCATCTTCACCGGCTGGATGTTCGCCGACAGCCCCGGCCTCAACGCCGTCGAGCATCCGATCTATGACGTTTGGCTCAAAGAGTGCAAACAGAAGTCGGATATCCCGCCGCCGGATAATGCTGGCGCGAAGTAAAGCGCTTTGATTCAAACATCGATAGTGCCGTTAGTCTCACCCGCAGAAGTGACCTTCTGCGGGTTATGTCGTTAGTCATTCTCTCGCGGCGACATGGCAGCTTGCCCGATCGGAAGCCGGTCGGTGTCGTCCGTGAGGTCAAGGGCAATACGTATGCCGTCCTTGACCCTTCGCCGCATGGCATCGGCGCGATCCGGATGGATTTGTAGCTTCGCGCCTTCGTGCAATGCCTGAAGCCGGGAGCGCGAGATGCCGAGTTCGAAAGCGAGAAGACGGTCCATGCGCATGTTGATGGGAACCGTGAGCACCAGCTCGATTTCCAGCCTTCTCCAGCCGTCCGTTTCGCCCAACACGTCCTTTCGAACATCGGCATCGGCGAATTCGTCGATGCGCTGAGCCTTGTGTCTCAATGCATCGAGATCGAATTCCTGAGTCCGTATCCAGTTGGGATCGTTGCTTTGCAGTGCCTCAAGCGTGGCTGGGGCAATGCCACGAACATTTTGGCGCTCGAAGAGCGTTCGGTTCCATGTCTTGTCGCAGGCCGAGCATTTGTAGACGAGCCAGGCGTCGAGTTTCTTGCCGTTGGCGTTGAGCCTGATCTTGCTGCTGGATCTGAAGGGCTTGAGACCTCCGCAACCGCTGCAGGCGATCCATGGCTGAGGCGCAGTTCGAGGATTAATGGTCCAGCGGACCTTTAGAATAGTGCACATACCGTCTTGGTCTTCCGTTCGGAAGTTCACCAAGCTGGCGGCAAGACAAGCCCTTCACGGGCGCGGTGTGGCGATGTCTAGGACAGATGAAGAGCTGAGACAGCAATGGCTGCGCAAGGCGCATGTCAACAATGCCAAACCGGTCTCAGGCCACCACCCGATGAACATGATCATACGCCGGGCGGCGATGCGCTGCCCTGACATACGGGGTGAAATTGGATGAGACCGGTATTTATGAAGGCAAAGTGAAACCTCGACGCGCCAACACTCTTCGCGTCGAGCGATAGCAGATCACAACCATAATTTGAAGTCGTGAAGGCGCAGAATGGCCGGCTGTCCTTCTGTGGACGAAACCGGACGGAAGCGTTCTTACGCGTCGGTGTTCTTGTTGCGGCGAAATAGGCCGAGGAGTTTACGCCCGGCTGCAACGACGCCGGCGACGACGACGATCAAGCCCTTCTTCAGCGCCAGAAGCGCCACGCCGAAGCTCTTGAAGAAGCCGAGGACGACGGCGAGGAAGCCGAGCTTTGCCGCGATCTTCACACCGGCACCGGCAGCAATCATGCCCGCCATGCTGTAGGCGGCAATCTTGTCGCCGTTGACGAAATCGACATAGCGTTTGCCGCTGTCATACTGCACCGTATTGATGACGCTGGGGATGGCCGCGTTGATTTCCGGCAGCTGCTCGAGCCCGGCGACGAAATCAAGCTCCGTCACGCCCTCGCGGCCAAGGACACGCACGGAATAGTTCAGTGTGTGCGGAGCGTTCGGATCCTTACCGAAGATCAGGTCGCGCGCCCAGTGGAGGGCGTGGGTCGCCTTGTCATAATGTGGCGGCTCGGCCCAGCCGACCAGCGTGATTGGATCGTAGCCTGCCTTCTCGCGCTCCGGATTGCTCTCCTGGATCCCGTCCTGGATCTGTTTCAGCAGCGCTGTGTAATCCGTCGAGGCGGCATCGTCGTCGGAGACATGGCCACTGCCGTCATAATCGATAACCGCGCCCCAGGAGCGCGGATCGATCGGCGAATACTTCGCCGGGAAGATCATGCCGAACGTGTTGCTGGCAGCGCTATCCGGGTTGCCCCAGAGCTGGACCAGCACCTTTCGCGTATCCTGCGGATTGAGATAGTAGAACTGATCAGAAACATTCAGCGTGGCATTGGCGCCGGAAAGCTTGATCGCGCCTTGTTGGAAATCGAGTCCCTTCAGCACGGTGCCCGCGTCGCCCTCAGGCACATCGGCGCCGAACATGTCGTGAAAGGATTTCGCCTCGGCCTGCGTTGCGGTCAGTGCGGCGAGAAAAGCGATTGCAAGATATTTCTTCAAGATACTACCCCCGGCTGTCGAGCCGAAACTAGCGGACTGATGGTTTAAATCAATGCTTAAATGGAGATTCTTAACTGTCGGAGAAGCTCAAATTGGGCGATTCCATCGCCTTTTCCAGCATCCTTGCATATTCGTCCTTCGGCATATCGATCGCGCCGAATGTCTTCAGGTGCTCGGTGGTAAATTGGGTGTCGAGCAGGGTGAAGCTCCGCTCTCTCAGGCGCTCGACCAGATGTACCAGGCAGATCTTCGAGGCATCCGTGCGGCGTGAGAACATGCTCTCGCCGAAGAAGGCCGAACCGAGCGATACGCCGTAGAGCCCTCCGACCAGCATGTCGCCGTCCCATGCCTCGACGGAATGGGCGTGGCCGATATGGTGGAGGGTCGAATAGAGCGCTCGGATCGTCTTGTTGATCCAGGTGCTGGGCCGGCCGCTGGTCTGCTCGGCGCAGGCGGCGATGACGGCGTCGAAATCCGTGTTGAAGCGGATATCGAAGGGCTTTTGCCGGATGGTCTTCGCCAGGCTTTTGGAAATATGGAAGGCGTCGAGCGGCAGGACACCGCGCAGTTCCGGCTCGACCCAGAAGATTTCCGGGTCATCGGCCGATTCCGCCATCGGGAAGAGTCCGATGGAATAGGCGCGCAGCAGAATTTCCGGAGTAATGCCGGGATTTCTGCCGCGCGGCCGTGCCATGGGCGATTAGACCGAGGTCTTCGCCAGGTAGTCTTCCAGCCAATGGATATCGTAATCGCCATTAGCGATATCCTGATTGGAAACCAGATCCTGGAACAGCGGCAGGGTGGTCTTGATGCCATCGACCACGAATTCATCCAGCGCGCGGCGCAGGCGCATCATGCATTCGACGCGGGTGCGGCCGTGCACGATCAGCTTGCCGATGAGGCTGTCGTAGTAGGGCGGAATCTTGTAGCCCTGATAGGCACCGGAATCGATACGCACGCCAAGGCCGCCGGGGGCATGGAAATGCGTGATCGTGCCGGGGGAGGGTACGAAGGTGCGCGCGTCCTCGGCATTGATGCGGCATTCGATGGCATGACCATGGAAATGCACTTCGTCCTGCGTCACCGAAAGACCACCGCCGGAGGCGACGCGGATCTGTTCGTGCACGAGATCGATGCCAGTGATCGCTTCCGTGACCGGATGCTCCACCTGCAGACGGGTGTTCATTTCGATGAAATAGAACTCGCCGTTTTCGTAGAGGAACTCGATCGTGCCGGCGCCGCGATACTTCAGCTTCATCATGGCGTCGGCGCAGATCTGGCCGATCTTCATGCGCTGCTCGACGTTGAGCGCCGGTGAATTGGCTTCTTCCCAGACCTTCTGGTGACGGCGCTGCAGCGAGCAGTCGCGTTCGCCGAGATGGATGGCATTGCCTTCGCCGTCGCCGAACACCTGGATTTCGATGTGGCGCGGCTTGCCGAGGTATTTTTCCATGTAGACGGATTCGTTGCCGAAGGCGGCAGCCGCCTCGGTACGTGCCGTCGACCAGGCTTCGAGGACGTCCGCTTCCGTGCGGGCAACCTTCATGCCGCGACCACCACCACCGGCGGTCGCTTTGATCAGCACGGGATAGCCGATTTCCTTGGCCGTCTTCAGCGCTTCCTCTTCGGTCTTCACTTCGCCGTCCGAACCCGGAACGACGGGAATACCGAGCTGCTGCGCGGTCGTCTTGGCGGTGATCTTGTCGCCCATGATGCGGATATGGTCCGCCGTCGGGCCGATGAAGGTGATCCCATGTGCATCGAGGATGTCGGCGAACTTGGCGTTCTCCGACAGGAACCCATAGCCCGGATGCACGGCGTCGGCGCCGGTGATCTCGCAGGCGGCAACGATCTGATGGATGTTGAGATAGCTCTCGCGTGACGGCGGCGGGCCGATGCACACGCTTTCATCCGCCAGACGCACATGCATCGCGTCGGCGTCGGCTGTCGAGTGCACGGCAACGGTCGCGATGCCAAGCTCCTTGCAGGCGCGCAGCACCCGAAGGGCGATCTCTCCGCGATTGGCTATGAGTATCTTCGAAATCATGGGCATGGGCTTACTCGATGACCACCAGGGCTTCGCCGTATTCGACCGGGCTTCCATCCTTGATGAGGATTTCGGTCACGGTTCCGGACTTCGGCGCGGGGATCTGGTTCATCGTCTTCATCGCTTCGATGATGAGCAGCGTCTGGCCTTCCTTGACGACGGAGCCGACCTGGATGAAGGCGGCGGCACCCGGCGCGGACGCCAGATAGACTGTACCGACCATCGGAGCGCTGATGACGCTATCAGGATTGCGCACCTTACCAGCCGGAGCGGCGGCTGCGGGGGCGGCAGCAGGAGCCGCTGCGGCATAGGCCGGGGCTGCGATCGGCGCCTGAACATACTGCGTCGTGCCAGCGCGGGAGACGCGGATACGCAGATCTTCCTGCTCGACTTCGATCTCGGTCAGATCGGTTTCGTTGAGAATATTGGCGAGGTCGCGGATCAGCGCCTGGTCGATACCCGTTTTCTTTTCAGCCATGGATCTTGTGCCCTGTAATTCTTGTCATTGTGTGATGGATTTCAGCGCGTGCAGCGCCAGGATGTAACTGTGAGGCCCGAAACCGCAGATCATGCCCTTGGCGGCGGGCGCGATCATCGATTTGTGCCGGAATTCTTCGCGTGCGTGGATGTTGGAAATATGAACCTCCACCACTGGAACCGAGATGGCTCGGATTGCATCATGAAGCGCGATCGACGTATGGCCGTAGGCTCCAGGATTGATCGCGACGCCGACGGCAGTGTCGCCGGCTTCGTGCATCCAATCGATCAGCACGCCCTCATGATTACTTTGGCGGAAATCGATGACGAAGCCCAGACTTTCGCCCACGGACTTACAATCGGCTTCGATATCCTTGAGTGTCTTGCCGCCATAGATGCCCGGCTCGCGCTTGCCAAGGGCATTCAAATTGGGTCCGTTCAGGACGAAAATGGTTTGCGCCATCAGAGGTTCCGTCAAAGTGCAGCGCAACCTATAGACTCCCGAGGGCCTAGAGGAAAGCCCCCAGATAAGAGGGTGTGCATGTCTGATGTGGAAACGCCCCGATTTTGGCGATTTTGCGCTCAATTCGGAAGCGGTTCGGTTTCGTGAAGGCCCGAGCGTCCTTCAGCATGCTGCCTGCCTGAGGTCGCTCGGGATGGTCAGGCCAATTGGTTCAGCAGGTGGTCTTGCCGCAACTGCGGACATTGGCAATCTTCTGCTGGATGGCCTCCAGGCCAATGGCGCCCGAGATCGTCTCGTTGCCGATGACATAGGCCGGCGTACCGGTGACGTTGAGATCGGTGGCGAGCTGGTAGGTGGCCTTGACCGAATCGGTGTTCGGGCTCTTGGCCATCTCGGCGCGGATCGCTGCCTCGTTGACGCCGAGCGAACCCGCGACTTCAATGGCGCTGTCTTCCGATGCTCGGCCGTCGCTGCCCAGCAGGGCGCGATGGAATGCGGCATATTTCTCAGGCGCGAGCTTTCGGAAAGCATCGGAGACCCTTGATGCCGCAACGGAATCCGGTCCGAGGATCGGGAATTCCTTCAGCACGAAGCGCACGTTCGTGTCCTGCTTCAGCAGGGTATCCATGTCGCCAAGCGCGTGGCGGCAATAGGTGCAATTATAGTCGAAGAACTCGACGACGGTGATGTCGCCCTTCGGATTGCCGATCGAGACATCGTTCTTGGAGTTGAAGATGGCGTCCTTGTTCTGGGTGACTGCCTGGCTCGACTGGGCGAGGCGCGCTGCCTCCTGTTTCTTCTCAAGCGCCGCCTGTGCATCCAGCAGGACTTCCGGGTGCTCGACGAGATACTCCTTGATGAATTCCCCGAACTCCTTCTTCTGCTGATCATCCAGCGCGGCGGCGGGCTGGACGAAGGCGAGCGATGCGGCAATGGCGACCGCCGAAACCGTCAGCAGGGTTTTCGAAAAAAGGGTCATTGGGTCCTCGTTAGAGTCGATGCTAAGACTTCATCGTCGCGTGCGACATAGCACCGGCAGGTTAAAGTCTGCAAATAGGTATCGGCAATTTACGGTGCATGCTTATTTCCAGAAACAGGAATTTTCACGGCGAAGCCGCAATCGCGGGATTGTGAACAGGCCGATATTGCGGCAATTGTCACACGCCAATCCGATATGAAGAGAGAATTGACCTTGTTTTCCCTATCCAAACGCAGCGATGTCGAACCCTTCCATGCCATGGACGTGCTGGCGGAGGCGACGCGACGCCGGCAGGCGGGGCACGCGGTCATCTCCATGGCCGTCGGCCAGCCGTCGCATCCTACACCTCGCGCAGCGCTTGAGGCGGCACGCACGGCGCTCGATCATGGCCGCATCGGCTATACCGATGCGCTCGGCACGCTCGCGCTGAAGCAGGCGCTCGCCGGCCATTACCGGACGCGGCATGGGCTGGAGATCGATCCCGCGCGGATCGCCATTACCACCGGTTCCTCGGCCGGCTTCAATCTCGCATTCCTGACGCTGTTCGATCCCGGCGACAGTGTGGCAATCGCCCGACCCGGCTATCCGGCCTATCGCAACATCCTTGCCGCCCTCGGGCTCGATGTCGTCGAGGTGCCTGTCACGGCCGAGACGCAATTCACGCTGACGCCGGAGAGCCTGGAGGCGGCGCAGGTGGCCAGCGGCAAGCGGCTGAAGGGCGTGCTGCTCGCAAGCCCCGCCAACCCGACCGGTACGGTGACGGGCAGGGCGGCGCTGAAGGCGCTTGCCGATTATTGCGCCGATCGCTCGATCGCATTCATCTCCGACGAGATCTATCACGGCCTGACCTTCGTCGGCGAGGAGACGAGCGCGCTGGAACTGACCGACGAGGCGATCGTCATCAATTCCTTTTCGAAATACTATTGCATGACCGGCTGGCGCATCGGCTGGATGGTGCTGCCGGAGCGGCTGGTGCGACCCGTCGAGCGCGTCGCCCAAAGCCTTTACATCTCGGCGCCGGAACTGTCGCAGATTGCTGCCACGGCAGCGCTCGGGGCAGGGGCCGAGCTGGACACCTATCGCGAAAGCTATCGCCGCAACCGCGATTTCCTGACGCAGCGCCTGCCCGAAATTGGCTTCTCCATCGCCTCGCCGATGGATGGCGCCTTCTACGCCTATGTCGACGTGACCAGGTTTACCAACGACAGCATGGCCTTTGCCCGCAAGATGCTGGCAGACATCAACGTCGCCGCCACGCCCGGCCTCGATTTCGATCCGATCGAGGGACACCGTGCGATGCGCCTATCCTATGCCGGCTCGAATGCGGAGATCGAGGAAGCCGTGGAACGCATGGCGGCCTGGCTGAAATAGAATCCTATATCAGTCACTTGCGATGGGTTTTGAAGGTATTTCAGGAAGCTCTTGAATCAAACTGTGAGGAGCGGGAGGCCCGCCAATCGGGCCGCATCGCCCTTCGACAAGTTCAGGGTGAGGCTGGGAGAGTGTTCTGGCTTGTCCAAAAGAGCTTCATTTCCAAGCTTGAAGATCAGCAGTCACCTGAGCTTGAAGGTTAGCCCGTCGCCCTCAGCTCGAAAGACTAACCCTCACCCTGAACCTGTCGAAGGGCGAGGGCGGGTTTGGGAAAAGAGCAGTCTTTCAAAACAAAAAACCGGCCGTGTCACCACGGCCGGTTTTTTTAATTCGTTCCGAACAGCAGCGTTCAGAAGAAGCCGCGGCGCTGCCACCAGCCAGCCTTCTTCGGCTTGCCGTCGCTATCAGTGCCCTCGTTGGTGCGGGTGGACTTGACCACCGGCTCGGAGGAGGAAGAGACGTTCGATTCGCGGTTGGCACGTGCCGGCTTGGCCGCTTCTGGTTCCGCGGCTACGACCGGTTCGGCCGGGGTGTCGAGAGCGACTGCGATTTCGGTAACCGTTTCAGCTTCGGCGTCAGCGACAGGTGCGGCTTCGACAACTGGAGCTTCAACAGGCGATGCTTCCGCCTTCGGCTTGCGACGGCTGCGGCTCTTGGCGGGCTTTACGTCTTCGGTGACGGTGGATGCCGTTTCGACAGCGGCCATGGCCGGCTGGCTTTCGACGGCAGCTTCGCCTTCGGCGATGACGATTTCGGCGACTGTCACAGCGACGTCGTTTTCGCCATCATCCTCACCGTCAGCGCCTTCGTCGGAACCGGATTCTTCGCCGGCAGCCAATTCATTGCCTTCGCCTTCGCCATCACGATTGCGGCGACCACCACGCTTGCCACGGCGGCGGCGCTTGCGCTTCTGCTGAGCGTCTTCGTCGCTGCCGGAAACGGCCGAGACTTCACTGTTCTCGTTGTTATCGTCCTCGTCGCCTTCATCTCCATCCTCATCGCCGTCTTCGGCGGAGGTGTCTCCGGGCTGGGAGGCTGTCTGGACTTCGTTGCCGCGACCACCGCGACGACGGCGGCGGCGCTTGCGCTTGCGGTTGCCGTCATTGGTCTCGGAAGACCGGGCAACGGGCGCCTGCTCGACGCTGGCTGCCTTTTCTTCCAGTTCTTCGTCTTCGTCCTCATCGGCCTCGATGACGATATCGTCGTCATCATCCTCCGGAATGGCGGCGAAGTTGAACAGGGTTTCGATCTTCACCGGATTTTCCACCGGCTCGCCACGGTCGATCGCGAAATGCTGTGCACCGACGGCATTGTCTGCGCCGATGATGATGGCAACGCCGAAGCGGCTCTCATAATCGACGATCGTCTGACGCTTGTGGTTGAGCAGGTAAAGCGCGATTTCAGGCGTCGTGCGGACGGTGATGTCGTGCGTCGTGTTCTTGAGCAGATACTCTTCGATCCCGCGCAGAACATGCAGCGCGACCGAGGACTGCGAGCGCACATGGCCGGAGCCGCCGCAATGCGAGCAGACCTGCGTGGTGCTTTCCAGAACCGATGCACGGATACGCTGGCGCGACATTTCCAGAAGACCGAAATGCGAGATGCGGCCGACCTGGATGCGGGCGCGGTCGTTCTTCAGGCATTCCTTCAGCTTCTTCTCGACAGCGCGGTTGTTGCGCTTCTCTTCCATGTCGATGAAGTCGATGACGATCAGGCCTGCAAGGTCGCGCAGGCGAAGCTGGCGAGCCACTTCATCGGCGGCTTCGAGGTTGGTCTGAAGCGCCGTATCCTCGATCGAATGTTCGCGGGTCGAGCGGCCGGAGTTGACGTCGATCGAAACCAGCGCTTCCGTCTGGTTCATGATCAGGTAACCGCCGGACTTCAGCGTGACCTGCGGCTGCAGCATGCGGTCAAGCTGCGCCTCGATGCCGGAGCGGGAGAAGATCGGGTGGATGTCGCGATAGGGCTGAACCACCTTGGCATGGCTCGGCATCAGCATCTTCATGAAGTCTTTTGCTTCACGGTAGCCTTCCTCGCCGGAGACGATGACTTCGCTGATGTCCTTGTTGTAGAGGTCGCGGATCGAGCGCTTGATCAGGCTGCCTTCTTCATAGACGAGGCAGGGAGCGGTCGAAGCGAGCGTCAACGTACGGACGTTTTCCCACAGGCGCATCAGATATTCGAAGTCGCGCTTGACTTCGACCTTGGTGCGGTTAGCGCCAGCGGTACGCAGGATGACGCCCATGCCCAACGGCACTTCGAGCATCTTTGCGATTTCCTTGAGGCGCTTGCGGTCCTGCGGATTGGTGATCTTGCGGGAAATGCCGCCGCCGCGCGCCGTGTTCGGCATCAGAACCGAATAGCGGCCGGCAAGCGACAGATAGGTGGTGAGAGCCGCACCCTTGTTGCCACGCTCTTCCTTGGCAACCTGCACCAGCAGGATCTGCCGGCGCTTGATGACTTCCTGGATGCGATACTGCTTGCGCGGCTTGCGCTGCACACGGTCCGGAACCTCTTCCATCGCGTCTTCGGCGCCGACGGATTCGATCACTTCCTCTTCATGGTCGTGATCATCATCGTCGTCATCATCATGACGGCGCTTGGAAACGTCGACATCTTCGGAGATCGAGTCGGTTTCGACCATCGCGGCCATTTCGCCGGAGGGGCCTTCCTCGTCTTCGCCGGGAGCATCGACCTTTGCCTCGGCAACGGGCGCGTCGTCGGCAGGAGTTTCCGCGACCACTTTCTTGCGGCTGCGGCGCGGCTTGGCCTTCTTGACCGGAGCTTCCGCTTCTTCGGCAGGAGCAGTTGCCTCGAGGGCAGGGGCTTCTTCCGCGATGGCGGCTGGGGCTTCATCCTTCTCAACGATGCCGATATCCGGCTGGTCCTGCTGCGAAAGATCGAGCGCCGTTTCGACGTGCTCGACGTCGTCGTCGCGGCGATGCTCTTCGGCTTCCGCCCTCAAGAGCGCCTGCCGGTCGGCGAGCGGAATCTGGTAATAGTCGGGATGGATTTCGGCAAAGGCCAGGAAGCCGTGCCGGTTGCCGCCGTAATCCACGAAAGCAGCCTGTAGCGAGGGTTCTACCCTGGTTACCTTGGCGAGATAGATGTTGCCGCGGATTTGCTTCTTGTGCTGCGACTCGAAGTCAAATTCTTCTATGCGGTTCCCGCGAACGACAACAACGCGCGTCTCTTCCTCGTGAGACGCGTCGATAAGCATTTTGTCTGCCATGAAAGTTGTGCTCCTCGGCGCCGGCATGCGGAAAGGGTCCGGCCTGTCATTGAGACAGGCTGGATGCAATCCACCACTGCTGCACCGGATAATGAAAGTCGCGATTGGTTGTTTTGCGATGACAACAGCCAGACAGCAGCCGGGACGTTAGTTCCCCGGGGTCTGTTCACTTCTTGAGAAAGCTGCTGCGGTAACATCCGTAACCAAGCGAGATCGACAATGCCTTAGACCCACAATCGGGTCCGATGAATGTGCTCTCTAAAGAGCGTTTGGTGGCTATCCACCGATGAATTTCCCGCGCAAAACCGGAAACCCAGATATCCAGTATGGGGGTAGAAGCACTGGAGACGGCGGATGACGGCCGCGGATGGCGCCTAGTACTCTAAGGCGGCTGCCTTTGCGGCGACTCTATCCCGTCAACACTTATACCCTAATATGCGTTGTATGTTTTATCTGTCACAATAGCAAGGGGAAAGCCAAGTATGCCATAATATTGATGGATTCGTCGGATGATGAAGGTGCGGAGACTGCGTTTCCGATTCCTCAACCGGCGCGCGTCACATCACAAATATCGCGCCACCGATGGCTTTCGCGTCGTTTTGGGACTTCAAAAACAACGTCGGAATCAATATGGGGCGCGACGGACAGTTGTTAAAGGGATAGCGGCATGCAGCGGAGAGTGGCTTGAGGGCCTTGCGAATTGCATTAGCGGCTTTCGCTGTGACGGCTCTTTCAGTCGTTTCGCCGCTTGCGGCGGCTAAGGCCGCTGCCGATCCTGTGCTTGCCTATGGTGCCCGCATTGCCGGAGATGATGCTCGCAGCCGCATCGTCATCGACATGGACCGCGAGCCAAGCTTTTCCGTGCACTATCTCGACAACCCCGTGCGCGTCGTCATCGATCTTCCGGCAACCGCCTTTGGCTTTCCGGCTGCCGACCTGAAGCCGGTCGGTCTCTTCAAGGATATCCGCTACGGCACCATGGATCAGGACAGCGCCCGCATCGTGCTGACGGCAACCAAACCCGTAAAGCTGGTGATGGCCAAGGTGCAGCCCGACGAAAATGGCAAGGGGCATCGTCTTGTACTCGATGCGGAAATGCTGCCGGCCGGCCAATTCGCGGAACTCGTCAAGCAGCAGAGCTGGACCAATGATGATACCGCCAAGGATGTCGGCCCGGTGGTTCCAATGGAAAAGCCTGATCCGAGCGTCTTCCTCGTGGCCGTCGATGCGGGCCATGGCGGTATCGACACCGGCGCGACCGCCAGCGATGGTGTCACGCAGGAAAAGGAAATCACGCTCGCCTACGCCAAGCTTCTGGCTGACAGGCTGAATGCCCAGCCCGGCATCAAGGCGTTCCTCACGCGCGACAAGGATGAATATCTGTCGCTGTCGCAACGGGTGACCATCGCCCGGCAAAACCACGCCTCGCTCTTTATATCCTTGCATGCCGATACGTTGAAACAGAAGGATATTCGCGGCGCGACGGTCTACACCATCTCCGACAAGGCGTCCGACAAGCTCGCCAGCGAAGTGGCCGACCGCGAGAACAATTCCGATCAGCTCGCCGGCGCCGAGACACAGACCCAGCCCGCCGCCGTCGCTGATATCCTCATGGATCTGACCCGGCGAGAGACGCAGGCTTTTTCCATATCCCTGGCGCAGGATGTGCTGACCTCCTTCAACGGCCAGATCGCCATGATCAACAATCCGCATCGTCACGCCGGATTCCGCGTATTGCAGGCGCCGGACGTGCCTTCCATTCTGCTCGAACTGGGTTTCCTGTCGAACAAGGACGACGAGAAGCTGCTGCTCGATCCCGATTGGCGGCAGAAGCTGGTGGGTCAGTTGACCAATGCGGTCAAACAATATCGCGCTTCGATCGTTGCGAATGGCGGTTAAAAGGGTATGGACGGCGGGCGCGGTTCGTGTCTTCCATGTAACAGCCGCTGCTAATAGGCCGGGATGAAATGGCAAATACCGGCAGGAGCCCTATTTTGCTCACATTCCCGCCGTTACAGCGAAGTATCGTTAGCCCACGGACGGCATGCACGGCTTTGTGTTGTTGCCGTCTTGCATTAACACCGTCAGCGTGCAAAACGCCCGTAAATATGCGATGGTTTCGTATATGTGCCGCATGAAGAAGAAGCACCGGTAGCATCATATGGTCAGACTGATAGGATATTTCTTTGGACTGGGCTGCATCCTGTTCCTGGGTGTTGCGGCTGCGGCGGCCATTTATCTGAGCGTCGTCTCCAAGGATCTGCCGGACTACGAGGTCCTGGCGAAGTACGCGCCGCCGGTAACGACGCGCATCCACGCCGGCAACGGCGCGCTGATGAAGGAATATTCGCGGGAAAATCGGCTGTTTATCCCGATTCAAGCCATTCCCGACCGCCTCAAGGCTGCTTTCCTCTCGGCTGAAGACAAGAATTTCTACAATCATCCCGGCGTCGATGTCGGTGGTTTGCTGCGCGCCGTTGCCGTCAACCTGCAGAATATCGGTTCCGGCCGCCGCTTTGTCGGCGCGTCGACCATCACGCAGCAGGTTGCCAAGAACTTCCTGCTTTCGGCCGACCAGACTTTCGACCGCAAGATCAAGGAAGCGATCCTGTCCTTCCGCATCGAGCAGGCCTACAGCAAGGACAAGATCCTCGAGCTCTATCTCAACGAGATCTATTTTGGCCTGAATTCCTACGGTATCGCCGGTGCCGCGCTCACTTATTTCGACAAGTCGGTCAACGAACTGACCATTGCCGATTCGGCCTATCTCGCCTCGCTGCCCAAGGGGCCGGCCAATTACAATCCTTTCCGCCATCCCGAAGCTGCGATGACCCGCCGCAACTGGGTGATCGACCGCATGGTCGAGAATGGCTATGTCAGCCAGAGCGATGGGGAAGAGGCCAAGAAGCAGTCCCTCGGCGTCGTGCCGCCGAAGAATGGGCCGTCGCTTGCCGCCTCGGATTTCTTTGCCGAGGAAGTTCGCCGCCAGTTGATCGACCAATACGGAGAGAAGGCTCTTTATGAGGGCGGCCTTTCCGTCCGCACCTCGTTTGATCCGCAATTGCAGCTCGAAGCGCGCAAGGCGCTTCAGGACGGCCTCATTGACTATGACGAGCGCCGTGGTTTCCATGGCCCGATCAAGCAGATCGCCACGTCGCAGGACTGGGGTCCGGAGCTTGCCAAGATTCCGACGTTGAATGACGTTCCGGAGTGGCAGCTTGCCGTGGTGCTTTCCGTATCCGACCAGGCGGTGGATATCGGCTTGCAGCCGAGCGTCGATGCCGCCGGCAGGGTTGCGACCGAGCGCAAGCGTGGTGTCATAGCTGCCGCCGATATGCGTTGGGCGTTTCGCCTGGCGGGCGGCAAGACGGCGAAATCGCCGAGCGGCGTGCTGAGCCCCGGCGATGTGATCTTCGCCCAGAAGACCGGCGGCGCGGATTCCAGCACCTATCGCCTGCGCCAGCCGCCGAAAGTGCAGGGTGGCCTCGTCGCGATGGATCCGCATACCGGCCGCGTGCTCGCTATGGTCGGCGGCTTCTCCTATTCGCAATCCGAATTCAACCGCGCCACCCAGGCCAAGCGCCAGCCCGGCTCGTCCTTCAAGCCCTTCGTCTATGCCGCGGCTATGGACAATGGCTACACGCCGGCTTCGGTCATTCTCGATGACCCCTTGCAGATCACCCTCAGCAATGGCGACGTTTGGAAACCGACGAACTATGAAGGCGAGGGCGGTGGTGCCCATACGCTTCGCTTTGCCATTGAGCATTCGCGCAACCTGATGACCGTGCGCCTCGCCGCCGATATGGGCATGCCGCTGGTTGCCGAGTACGCCAATCGCTTCGGCATCTACGACCGTATGAATCCGGTGCTTGCCATGTCGCTCGGCGCTGGAGAAACGACGGTGCTGCGCATGGTTTCGGCCTATTCGGTCATTGCCAATGGCGGCAAGCAGATCAAGCCGACATTGATTGACCGCATTCAGGACCGCTATGGCGCCACCATCTTCAAGCATGAAGAGCGCGTCTGCGAAGCCTGCAATGTCAGCGAATGGAAAAACCAGGACGAGCCCGTGATCGCCGACAATCGCGAACAGGTGCTCGATCCGATGACGGCCTATCAGGTCACGTCGATGATGCAGGGCGTGATCCTTCGCGGCACAGCTGCCGGCAAGATCAAGCTGAACACCGATGTCGCCGGCAAGACCGGTACGACCAATGACGAGAAGGACGCCTGGTTTGTCGGCTACACGCCGAGCCTCGTTGCAGGCCTCTATATCGGCTACGATACGCCGAGCACGCTCGGCCGCGGCGGTACCGGCGGCTCGCTCGCCGCGCCGATCTTCAACGAATTCATGCAGGCCGCCACCCAGGGCCAGCCGCCGCAGAAGTTCCAGGTTCCGGCGGGCATGACGATCACGGCGGTCAATCGAGGAACCGGCATGGCCGCTCAGCCCGGCGATCCGAACGCCATCATGGAAGCCTTCAAGCCCGGCACCGGCCCGGCCACGACCTTCACGGTCATTGGCGGCGGCGATGCTTCGGCACAGGTTGCGCCCGAGGAGATTCTCAGAACCTCGCCGCAGGCCAACCAGGCGGTCACATCAGGTTCTGGCGGCCTCTTCTGATCCCATCGGATTTGTTTAATGAACATGCCGCGGGGCTTTACAGCCGCGGCATGTGTATCTATGTCACCAGCACTCTTTGAATTGAACAGCGGTTCACATCGAACAGCCGAATAAAGAAGCAGGAACATGCGAGCGGAAATCGAGAAAATTGTCGACGAAACCAAGCAGGCCATAAGCCTGCTGAGGAGGCATCTTTGACTGGGATCAAGCGGTAAGACGACTGGACTGGTTGAACAATAAGTCAGAGGATCCGAACCTCTGGAACGATGCCACCGAAGCACAGAAGCTGATGCGCGAGCGTCAGCAGCTTGACGATGGCATCAGCGGTGTGCGCGCGCTTGAGCAGCAGGTTGCCGACAATGTCGAGCTGATCGAGCTTGGCGAAGAAGAGGGCGATGCCGACGTCGTCCGCGAGGCCGAAGAGGCACTGAAGGCGCTGAAGACCGAGGCTGCGCGGCGGCAGGTGGAAGCCATGCTGTCAGGCGAAGCCGACAGCAACGACACTTACGTCGAAGTCCATTCCGGCGCTGGCGGCACCGAGAGCCAGGACTGGGCGAACATGCTGCTGCGCATGTACACACGCTGGGCCGAGCGCCAGCGTTTCAAGGTGGAGCTTCTGGAAGTTCATGACGGCGAAGAAGCCGGCATCAAGTCCGCGACGCTTCTGGTCAAGGGCCACAATGCCTATGGCTGGCTGAAGACCGAATCGGGCGTTCATCGCCTGGTGCGTATCTCGCCCTATGACAGCAACGCGCGCCGTCACACGTCCTTCTCGTCGATCTGGATCTATCCCGTTGTCGACGACTCGATCCAGATCGATATCAATGAAGGCGACTGCCGCATCGATACCTATCGTTCGTCCGGCGCCGGCGGCCAGCACGTCAATACGACCGATTCGGCCGTGCGTATCACGCACATCCCGACCGGCATCGTCGTGCAGTGCCAGCAGGAACGCTCGCAGCACAAGAACCGCGCCAAGGCGTGGGACATGCTGCGCGCCCGCATGTATGAAGCGGAGTTGATGAAGCGGGAAGAGGCGGCCAACGCCGAAGCCGCGTCGAAGACCGATATCGGTTGGGGCCACCAGATCCGCTCCTACGTCCTGCAGCCTTACCAGCTCGTCAAGGACCTGCGCACCGGCGTCACCAGCACCGCTCCGGACGACGTCCTCGACGGCGATCTCAACGAGTTCATGGAAGCAGCGCTTGCCCACCGCATCAGCGGCGCAGCCGATGCCGTCGTCGACGACGTGGATTGAGATCAGGATTTGTTTGATCAAAGAAAAGCCCCGGAGACGGGGCTTTTTTTATAGCAATCCTCAACCCGAAAACTGTTCCGCCAGGATCCTGTCGGACCATGACCTGTCCGGATCGGACAGGATGCGCGCCGTCGTGTCTTCGCTCTGGGTGATCCGAACGCCGACGACCGATTTGACCTCGGTATTATCGGCGGCGGCGTTGACCGGGCGCTTTTCCGCTTCGAGCACGGTGATATCGACCGTTACCTTGTTCGGCAGGAGGGCACCGCGCCAGCGGCGGGGGCGGAAGGCGCTGACCGGCGTCATGGCGAGCAGCGGCGCTTCCAGGGGCAGGATCGGGCCATGGGCGGACAGATTATAGGCGGTGGAACCGGCCGGCGTCGTCACCATCAGCCCGTCGCAGATCAATTCCGGCAGGCGGACGCGGCCGTCGATCTCGACCTTCAGCTTTGCGGTCTGATAGGACTGGCGAAACAGCGACACCTCGTTGATGGCGAGCGCGACGCAGCTGCTGCCATCCGCATTGCGCGTGGTCATTTGCAGCGGATGAAAAGCGTTCTCGACCGCGGCCTCAATGCGCTCCAGCAGGTTTTCCGTGCGATAATCGTTCATCAGGAAACCGATGGAGCCGCGATTCATGCCATAGACACGCTTGCCGGAGTTCATCGTCGTGTGCAGCGTCTGCAGCATGAAGCCATCGCCGCCGAGCGCCACGACAATATCGGCATTCGCCTGCGGCGTCTGGCCATAGAGGCGAATCAGCTCCTCTTGTGCGGCCTGGGCTTCCGGCGCGGTCGAGGCGAGAAAACAAACAGATTGAAAAGCGCGTGACATGCAACGTCCTTTAAACGGTCATACTAGGTAAATGATATTCCCCCTATGCGACAAGACGTTTTGCAAAGACTGGTGAATCCACAAGGGGATGGCCGATCTGCCGGATCGAGGCGGAAGAGCCGATTTTCCTCTTTACAGGAGATCAAAATCTGCTACTTGGCATGCCGTTGTGCCCTTGTAGCTCAGTTGGTAGAGCACCTGATTTGTAATCAGGGGGTCCCGGGTTCGAACCCTGGCGGGGGCACCACATTTTCCCAGTGACGAAACATCTCATGAGTTGGCTGCCAGATCGCCCAGCGCGAGAAGGCATTTGCGCCGGCATGATTGGAAATGTCATCCTTTGGGTATTCATGATGATCGCCGACATGCGATTCTATTTTTTGCTAGGTGTGAAAAAATATGACCGGTAAGCCCAAGAAGCCCAAACTTGAACATTCCGAACTCTCAGGCGAATTCACCGAGGACGGGATGACCGTGCTCGTGGATATCTTCCGTCCGGCGGGCACCCAGCAGGACTGGCGGATGGAAGTGATCACGCCTGATGAAGACCTGATCGAATGGGAAGAGCCTTTTGCGACCGATCGCGAGGCGTTTGACGAGTTCCTGGCGACGGTCGCCCGCGACGGCATCAAGACGTTCTTTGACGATTCCGATCCGGCGGTTCACTAACCGGGCATCGCAAGCCCGATACGGCCTACGCAGCGCGAATCCGCTACGAATGTGGGCGTATTTACAATGCCTGAAATGGGCATACACTTTCTCTTCCGACTGCGGACGAGGGAATGGCCATGCACAAGGCATTCAGGCATATCGTCTTGGGACTGCCGCTCGTTGTGAGCGCGATGATTGCGAGTGTGCCGGCACTGGCCGGCCAGGATTGCTACTGCAAGAACAGCGATGG
Source organism: Rhizobium rhizogenes NBRC 13257 (assembly GCF_000696095.1). Lineage (GTDB taxonomy): Bacteria > Pseudomonadota > Alphaproteobacteria > Rhizobiales > Rhizobiaceae > Rhizobium > Rhizobium rhizogenes. The sequence continues at coordinate 483,424 of NZ_BAYX01000002.1, forward strand.
AAAACAGCATGCCATCGGGGAGATCGCCTGCATGACCGTCGACGGCAAGAGCTATCTTGCCCAGTGTGAGATGAACCTCAACGTCACCTCCTGGTCGAAGCTGCAGGAGGGATGTCCGGTCACCCAGCGATCCCTTTGGCAACAATCGGCCTGGCATCCGCAGCCGATTGTGCTTCGCTAAGCGAGACCTTGTTTAATGGCAGCGGTAGGCGCGCTCCGATAGGGCGCCCATGCCTGAGCGGGTCATGAGTTCATAGAGAATACGCCGGCCGAAGGGATTATGCAGGCGGATGGCGTCGGATCCCAGGAAGTGCGTTTCAGCCCGTTCGAAGGCTCTGAGATGCGGCGCCCGCAGGATTGCTGCGCGGTAGAAGTCGTAAAATTCGCGCCGGCAGACGTAGGTCTTGTATTTCGTCATGCAGAAGGCCGAGAAGCCCTGATCGTTGTTGCGCAGGAAATCGGCGACACCGACGGTCACTTCCGGCCAGGCGGGATTGAAGGTGTCGTCGAAGACTATGACGCCATGATCGGCGATCGTCTCTTTTGCCAGTCTGCAGTCGGCTTCCAGATTCGCCAATGTATGGCCGCCGTCTATGCTGAAGAAGCGCACCTTGCCAACCTTGTCCAATACGTCCTGCGGTGACAGTTCCGCGCTATCGCCGACGACCAGCAGATCCTTGTCGACTGACAGGCCAAGACGGTCGCCATTCCGTAGGAACGAGCGGTATTGCTCGGAGGTGCCGTTCGACATTTCGCCGATGTCGAAGAGATCGATGCCGAGTACGCGGTCGTCCGGCGAGGTGATCTTTTTCAGGAGAAAATAGGAGCGGCCGAAATATACGCCGATTTCTGCGACGCCGCCTTCCAATCCATGCTCGCGCTGGCGCTCCAGGATGGACAGATAAACAAGGGCATCGGGCGGATCGATATATCCTTCAACACTTCGCAAATCGTGGAAGATGAATTTACGGATATTCGATGGAATCATGCACGCCGCGCCCGTTTTGCGATATGTCTTATCTCACTCAGTTTTAGATTTATCTAATGTTAGATAGTCATATTGCGGGGATTTCAACCCGTAGCTGGGTATCGGATTTTTAGCCGCCTTGCTTGCGCACCAGCAGCATCGGTTCTCCCTCTTCCTCGTCGGATGTCTTGAAGCTGCCGTCCGGCTGCATATCGAAGGAGAGTGAGGAGCCGTCGCCTCCCATCAGCACCAGCCCGAAACCTTCCATGGCCCAAAGGGAAAGTTTGAGATCGGCAATGTTGGCGGGGCAGTCTTCGCCTGGTGACATTTTCGGCGTGCCGTCCTTGTCGGTCTCGCTGGTCAGCGTGACATCGCACATGGCCTTGCCATCCGGCTGCCGGACCTGCCAGACGCCGCTCAGGCTTGCGGTGGTGGGCACATGGTCGACATCGCCAAGCGCCGGCAGCAGCCACATCGGATCACTCCCTTCGCTTTCCCAGGGCGAGCCTTCCTCTTCCTGAAGGCGAAGCAGCACCTTCTGCGTGGCATCGCTGATGGTGAGCGAGCCGTCGTCGGTGAAATTCCAGGCGCTCGCCTTGGCAAGCGCGGGCAGGGCGGTTGCGCAGGCATCCGCGCCGCTGATGGCATAGCCACCGGCCGTTTTCGCGGTCTCGAAGGTGAGGCGGCAGCCCTTGGCGCCGCTCTCGGGCGCTAGCAGCCAAGTGCCCGCCTGTGCCTGCACAAGCTCGTCATCGGCAGCGCTAGCCGGTTGGCCGACGGCGAGGATGACGGCGGAAAAGGCCGCCGCGAGACCAAAACTACGGATCAAGGCAAATTCCCCCAAAATCTGCTGCGACAGCGTCGTGCCGCTAGCTTCTCAGATAGGACCGTGCCGCATAAAGCGCGATCGCGGCCGCGTTCGAGACGTTGAGTGACTTGATCGCGCCCGGCATGTCGAGGCGCGCCAGCGCATTCACGGTTTCCCGCGTCTTCTGGCGCAGCCCCTTACCCTCCGAACCGAGGACAAGAGCGACCTTCTCGCCCGAAAACGTGCCTTCAAGCGGCGCCGGTCCTTCCGAATCAAGGCCGATGCTGACGAAGCCGAGGCGATGCAGCTCGCCGAGCGCGTCGGCAAGGTTGGTGATCTGTATATAAGGGATGAGTTCCAGCGCGCCGGAGGCGGATTTCGCCAGCACGCCTGATTCGGTCGGGCTGTGACGCTGCGTGGTGATGACGGCGGCGGCGTCGAACGCGACGGCCGAGCGCATGATCGCGCCGACATTGTGCGGATCGGTCACCTGGTCGAGCACCAGCAGCAGCGGGCTGTCTTTCAGCGCTTCAAGGCGGCGAACGGGCAGGGGGCGGGTTTCCAGCATCACGCCCTGATGGATGGCTTCAGGACCGAGCACCTTGTCGATATCCTGCGGCGAGACGATCTCGAAGGGAATGCCGAGTGCGTCGACGGGGCCGATCTCCAGCCGTACCAGCGCATTCTGCGTCGTCGAAAGCTTGATATTTTTCCGCTCGGGATTGGCAAGGGCCGCGCGAACCGTGTGCAGGCCATAGAGATAGACCTGATCGGGAGCGAGCGCCGGCGGCTTCCAGTCGTCCGCGCCGGGCCGTTTGCGTTTCTGCGGCACAGGTGTCGGAATTTCGCCGCGCTCGCGCTTGGCGTCGCGATGCGCCCGCCGCAGGGTGGCGTAGTGTGTGTCCTTGGCCGATTTGTCGTCAGCGGTGTTTTCTGGGCCTGAAGGGCCGGAGGTTCTGTCTTTGCTCATGCGGCTTTATAGCGGCAGCGCCTCGGAGCGCATAGTCCTCTTTCATCCACGGGTTTTTCCCAAGGCTGAAATTTTTTCGTCATTTTTGGCAATTCCTTGTGTTGACAGACGGAAACGGGCCGGTCATATACGCGGCGCAGATCGCAGCGGCGACGCCCGGTCTAGCAAGCTTGGTCGCAAGATCCAGTCGGAATACTGGAGGGATGCCCGAGTGGTTAAAGGGGACGGACTGTAAATCCGTTGGCTCAGCCTACGTTGGTTCAAATCCAACTCCCTCCACCATTCCGGACCGGATCTTGACCACCCGCGGGTATAGCTCAATGGTAGAGCAGCAGCCTTCCAAGCTGAATACGCGGGTTCGATTCCCGCTACCCGCTCCAGAATTTTCAATCAATTGGTTATATCGCGTATCGTCGTATGTCGGCTGCGACTTTTGACAATGCTGCTGCCTTCAGTGGACAGCCGTTCAAATCACGCGCCGTCGTAGCGTTGGTCTTGTGCGTTTTGAGCGATGGGATCGTATTCCCGAATAGGGTCTCGGCCTCGGGTCGGTCAACGACAACCAGCCCGGGTCACGTCGATCCGGTGATGCCAGATGAGATCAAGCTCGTGCCGAAGGTATCCGCCGCTATCAAGCGGGAGCGAGCACTTTGCCCATGGCAATGTTGAGCTTCTGCCTCACTTGCTCGACGCTATCAGCGACATACAGCAGAAGCGGCACGCCGTTTGGATTGGACACCGTTGTGGCGAGAACGGTGTATTTCTGTCCGGCTGCAACGTACACCACATTATGTGGATTTACGTAGATCGTGCCAATGCTCACGTCCGCACTTGTCAGTTGAGCTAATGCCATCTCAAATCTCCAAACGGTCGATGTCTCATCAATGCACGTTCTGTTTGTAAATTCGATAGCGGAGTAATCGCAATGCGGATCTTTGCTGCCGTGGCCCCGGGGCGATATCTGCCGTATCCAGGGCAGATATCCCGCGGTCGGCCCCTAGGGCCATCGCCGTGGTTTTAACGCGGATGAATCCGGCGTAACTGGCAGATCTTGCAAGAACCGGTCCTGATGAATCTTCAGAGGTCATAAGATATTCAGCTATGCATCTTTGACGTGAGGGGTTGCTTATATTTTAATGAGCGGTAGATATTTGTGAGCCAACCGAAAAGGGGGAGTGCACATGGGTATCTTCGACAAGATCAAGAATGCAATCTGGGGAGAGGCAAAGGCTGCCGAAGTTTCTCCCACGGCAACGCCAACCACCACAACTGGCACGGCACCTTCATCTTCCGCGCCGACGACGCCAGCTGCAACCGCGCCGGCCTCAACGACATCGGCGTCCCCTGTGGATATCGCTTCGATCCTCGACGCGGCCGTGAAAAAGAGTGGTCAGAAACTCGATTGGAAACATTCGATCGTGGATCTGATGAAGGCGCTCGGGATGGATGCGAGCCTTACGGAACGCAAGGAGCTCGCACAGGAGCTGGGCTATACCGGCGATGCGGGCGATTCCGCCAAGATGAACATCTTCCTGCACAAGGCACTGCTGAAGAAGCTTTCGGACAATGGCGGCAAGGTGCCGGCCGATCTGCTCGATTGATTGCAGCAGGCTTATGGCGCGCTGCATCTGGAGCGGCGCCATAAGTTTACGTTGTAGACAAGCGATCACTGAGATCGTGGCTTTCAGCGCCCTTTCCCTTTATCGGAGAGGGCGCTTTGCGTTGGCGGGGCGCCATCGGCTTGATAAGCGCGGGTGCAATCCCGCTGCCGGCATCTGGAACTATTTCCTCGGCATCCCTATCTAAGCTGCTGAACCGGCAAATGCTTTTACGTCTTTCCGGATCGGCCGGCGAAACCTTCGCGGTGAATCTGTGCCGAGGGCCGCTCACTGCCCGTCATCGGCCATACTTCACCAAGAACAGGGCCTGCAATTAAGTCTTGCGCAAATGCGATGAAAGCCTTAAACGGCGGCACTAAACCGGTTCGCCGGGGTCACTCATTTACGTTCACAGGAAGCATTCAAATGGCAAAGAGTAAGTTTGAGCGCAATAAGCCGCACGTTAACATCGGCACGATTGGCCACGTTGACCACGGCAAGACGTCTCTGACGGCAGCGATCACGAAGTACTTCGGTGAGTTCAAGGCGTATGACCAGATCGACGCTGCACCGGAAGAAAAGGCCCGCGGCATCACGATTTCGACGGCACACGTTGAATATGAGACGCCTGCTCGTCACTACGCCCACGTCGACTGCCCCGGCCACGCTGACTATGTCAAGAACATGATCACGGGTGCGGCACAGATGGACGGCGCGATCCTGGTTTGCTCGGCTGCTGACGGCCCGATGCCGCAGACGCGCGAACACATCCTGCTCGCCCGCCAGGTTGGCGTTCCGGCGATCGTTGTGTTCCTGAACAAGGTCGACCAGGTTGACGACGCCGAGCTTCTCGAGCTCGTCGAGCTTGAAGTTCGCGAACTTCTGTCGTCCTACGACTTCCCGGGCGACGACATCCCGGTCATCAAGGGTTCGGCACTTGCTGCTCTTGAAGATTCGGACAAGAAGATCGGCGAAGACTCGATCCGCGAGCTGATGGCTGCTGTTGACGCCTACATTCCGACGCCTGAGCGTCCGATCGACCTGCCGTTCCTGATGCCGATCGAAGACGTGTTCTCGATCTCTGGCCGTGGTACGGTTGTGACGGGCCGCGTTGAGCGTGGTATCGTCAAGGTTGGCGAAGAAGTCGAGATCGTCGGCATTCGTCCGACCTCGAAGACGACGGTTACCGGCGTTGAAATGTTCCGCAAGCTGCTCGATCAGGGTCAGGCTGGCGACAACATCGGCGCACTGGTTCGCGGTGTGAACCGTGACGGCGTCGAGCGTGGCCAGATCCTGTGCAAACCGGGCTCTGTCAAGCCGCACAAGAAGTTCATGGCAGAAGCCTACATCCTGACGAAGGAAGAAGGCGGCCGTCATACGCCGTTCTTCACGAACTACCGTCCGCAGTTCTACTTCCGTACGACGGACGTGACGGGCATCGTCACGCTTCCGGAAGGCACGGAAATGGTTATGCCAGGCGACAACATCACTGTTGAAGTCGAGCTGATCGTTCCGATCGCAATGGAAGAAAAGCTGCGCTTCGCTATCCGTGAAGGCGGCCGTACCGTCGGCGCCGGCATCGTTGCCAGCATCGTTGAGTAATCCTCGGATTATTCCTTGATTACGAAGGCCCCGCTGGAAACAGCGGGGCCTTTCGCATTTCGGGACGGAGGAGGCGTAGGCCTCTATCTGGTGACCACGGCGGGCTACGTCAGAGCAGCAAAAGCTCGGCGAAGGATATCGGCAACGAAGTCACTCTTGCCGCCGGTATAGTGATCCCAATCGCCATTCGCTTCTTCAGCCAGCCGTCGCTTCAGCGTTGCATAGTTTTCGGCCATTTCAGGATGGGCGCAAAGGTAATCGCGAAAGAGGACGCGATCACGATGGGCGGGATTATCAGACAGGCATAGATAAAGACGAGTTCCGTAGGGTGCTTCATCCTTGGTGAACGCCCATCTGTCGGCTCCGTACGGATCGCCGTGAAAGACATAACCATCCTTCTTAAGATGTTCGGTGGCGTTGATCCTGGCTTCATTCGATGAGAGCACTGCGTCGATATCGAGCTTTGGCTTGGCGCAAAGTCCCGGAACGGATGTGCTGCCGATATGATGGATGTCTGCGGGATGGCCGAGCAGGGTGGCGATAGCCGCGCTCCTGCTCTGGAAGAGAGCAGGCCATGCGGGATCGTAGTCGACAAGCCTGATCGGACGCATGCGCCTCACCCTTGAACGTTCCACCACTGCTCAGGGATCTTTAATCCGCCGGCTGAGACAATCCGACTGCTTCACCCGTCTTGCGAAACGCCGGAAACGGTCTATCTATCGCTCGATTTTACCAGGAGGAGATTTCATGAAGAAGCGTATTTTGTTCACCGGCGGCAGCGGCAAGGCCGGGCGTCACACGGTTCCCTGGCTGGTCGAAGCCGGCTACGAGGTCCACAATATCGATCTCGTGCCGCTGAACAGCCCCGGCGTCACCAATTTGCAGGCCGATGTCACTGATGCGGGACAAGTTTATAACGTCCTCACCATGCATCGTGATTTCCCCGATCTCAATCAGGGCAAGGGCGTGCAACCCTATGACGCCGTGGTGCATTTCGCCGCCGTGCCGCGCATCCTCTTAAAGCCGGACAACGAGACCTTCCGCATCAACACGATGAGCACCTATAACGTCATCGAAGCGGCGGCGAAGCTCGGCGTCAAGAAGATCATCGTCGCCTCCAGCGAGACCACCTATGGCGTCTGCTTCGCCGAGGGCCATCGCGATTTCCACCAGTTTCCGCTGGAGGAGGACTATGATGTCAATCCGATGGATTCCTACGGCCTCTCCAAGGTCCTGAATGAAAAGACGGCCCGCGCCTTTGCCGAACGCTTCGGCATCGACATCTATGCGCTGCGCATCGGCAACGTTATCGAGCCGCATGAATATGAGCGCTTCCCGGAATTTTTCGCCGATAGCGAAATCCGCAAGCGCATCGCCTGGAGCTATATCGACGCCCGCGATCTTGGCCAGATCGTCCATCTCTGCATCGAAAAGAGCGGCCTCGGCTTCCAGGTGTTCAACGCCGCCAATGACACGGTGTCGGCCAACACGCCGTCGCGCGAACTCGCGGCCAAGCACTTTCCGAACGTGCCTTTCACCCGCGAGATCGGCGAATATGAAGGCCTGCTCTCCAACCGCAAGATCCGCGAGGTCCTCGGCTTCAAGGAGGAGCATGACTGGCGGCGTTATGTGAAGGTTTGAGGCGAAGCGATACCGGGCGCGGCAATCGCGTCCGGTCGAACCTGCGGCAAGGGGAGGGCGCGCCTCTCCATTTGTTACGGCCGAAAACCAAAAATGCTTCCGCAAACACTCGACAAATATCTGGGTTAAAGTAAGTAGGTTTGCATTCGCAAGGCGTATCGGGGAAATTGCAATGGCATTTGACGATACAGTCGCGATCGGTGTTCGGAGCGGGCATGGTATGGCTCATGCGCCGGCACGATGTCCGGCAGCGCGACCTGCGCTGCGACGGAAAGATGTTTTTAGTCGGCTGATCTCCTAGGCGGTCGGCCGTTTAGGAGGGACCATGAACGACGGTGTTGCACGTATTTTTGTCGGCTTCGACTCTAAGGAAGTTGTCGCCTATCACGTTCTCGCACAAAGCATAATCGAGCGCTCCTCGATCCCGGTGGTGTTTTCGCCGATCGTGCTCAGCAATCTCGAGGGCGTTTTCACGCGCGAGCGCAATCCGTTGCAATCGACCGAGTTCTCCTTCTCCCGCTTCCTGGTTCCCTACCTCAGCGATTTCGAGGGCTGGAGCATCTTCATGGATTGCGACATGCTCGCCCGCGCCGATATTGCCGAGCTCTGGAAGCTGCGCGACGATCGCTATGCCGCCATGTGCGTCAAGCACGATTACCAGCCGAAGGTCGAAACCAAGTTCCTCGGCCAGACCCAGACCAAATATGAGAAGAAGAACTGGTCGAGCATGATCCTGTTCAACAATGCCAAGTGCAAGGCATTGACGAAGGATTTCGTTAACACAGCCACCGGCCTTCAACTCCATCAGTTCAAGTGGCTGGAAAGCGACGATCAGATCGGCGAGGTTCCCGTGACTTGGAATTATCTCGTCAACGAGTACGATCGCCGTGAAGACGCCAAGCTCGTGCACTTCACCGATGGCGGGCCGTATTTCGACGAGTATCGCAACGACGATTATGCCGACGAATGGTTCGCCATGCGCGACCGCCTATTGCACGTCCAGCAGAAATAACAAGAACAGGATCAGGGCGTGACATCGGAAACAGCGACCGACAAGCCTGCTTTCCCGGCAGCGGGAGCCGCGGCAGGTCTGACGACTGCCGAGGAGTGGCGCTCCATACTGACTGCGTTTTCCCATATCGTCCTTGTCGCCAACAGTGACACGGTCGATATCGGGAGCCTTCAGGCGCAGTATCCGTCGACCGCCCTCTTCGTCTTCTTCAATAAAGTCTACAAGGTGCTGGATCGCCCCTTCCTCGGGCACTCGCTGCTGATCTCGCGCGGCCAGCCGCGCGGTGCCAACATCGTCTATCGGGGCGAGGTGGGCGAGGTGGTAAAGTTTTTCCCCAGGGAATATTTCCTCGGCATCATGAACATTCGCCTCGGTCTCGAGGAGAAGCTCAATCCCGCCGCTGATTTCCAGGGCGCGCCGACCGGCCATCTCGATCTCGTCGGTTTCTGCGGTGATCTCTACACGGAGGCCAAGACGCCAACCAGCGGCTTTGCCCTGGCGCTTTGGCTGAGCGATCTGAAATTGCCCGGCGCCATCGTGCTGGCCGGCTTCTCGGCCAAGCGCAGTGAAAAGTGGAGGGTGGTCTCGGTCCACGACTGGAGCTTCGAGCAGACCTTCCTGCGTCTCTTCGCTCGGCTGGGCAAGATCACTATCCATGGTGGCGTTTCCGCCAATGCCTATACCCGGCTTGCCGAGCGCTTCTCGGAGGTTCCGCCCGCCGAAATTTCGTTGGCGGTGGCGGAAGTGCTGTCCGAGCGGCTGGGCAATACCGATGCCCAGGTCGACAAGCTGATTTCACTGACCAACGTGATTCGCTCCACGGACAATTTCCTGCGCCGTTTGCGGCCGAAATTTCTGAAGGGGAAGCCCAAGGGGACGCCCGGCGAGCAGAAGGAAGGCTAAAACCTGCCGATGCATCGCCGCTGATAGATCGCGAGACGCCCGCAATTCCCTACCACCGGTGGCACGGCGACGGTTTGCGCCGGACGAAGCGGTGGACCCGATTGGGAAAAAACAAAAAACGCACTTGCCAATCGTTTCATCCCGTCTTAAAGGAGCGCCATGTTTCCGAAAGGCACTGGCGGGCAACCGCACGGAGCCGGTTATTGAAACATGAAGGGGTATAGCTCAGTTGGTAGAGCGGCGGTCTCCAAAACCGCAGGTCGTAGGTTCGAGCCCTGCTGCCCCTGCCATTTTCCTTAATTTGACTGGCGCGTCGTTTCGCTGCTTCTTGGGTTGGGGATATGCCGGTTTGGCGGCAAATTTTCGAAAGCATCGAATTCTCTCTTGTTAAATCGGGAATCGGTGTTTATGTAGGGGTTCAACAGACACGCGGTGCGTGGGGCTGATATGTTCAGCTTTACGCGCCGTAATTGCGTGGGCAGTCAATGGCATCCAAATCGAATCCACTAGCGTTTCTGCAGCAGGTCCGCTCCGAGACGTCGAAAATCACTTGGCCGTCCCGCCGCGAGACGATGATCTCGACGGTTATGGTGCTGGTCATGGTCGTTTTTGCTTCGCTGTTTTTCTTTGCCGCTGACCAGCTCATCGGCTGGATTCTCGGCTACGTGCTGAACACCGGCAATTGATATCGAGTGGAGATGAACATGGCGGCACGTTGGTACATCGTCCACGCTTATTCTAATTTCGAAAAGAAAGTGGCTGAATCCATCGAGGAGAAGGCCAAGCAGAAGGGTCTCGGACATCTGTTCGAAAAGATCCTCGTGCCGACCGAGAAGGTGGTTGAAGTGCGTCGCGGCCGTAAGGTTGATAGCGAGCGCAAGTTCTTCCCGGGTTATGTGCTGGTTCGCGCCAACCTGACGGATGAAGCCTATCACCTGATCAAGAATACGCCGAAGGTCACTGGCTTCCTCGGCTCTGACAATAAGCCTGTTCCGATTCCGGATTATGAAGCTGATCGCATTCTCGGTCAGGTCCAGGAAGGTGTCGAGCGGCCAAAGGCTTCCGTGTCCTTCGAGATCGGCGAACAGGTCCGCGTTTCGGATGGTCCGTTCGCTTCGTTCAACGGCACGGTTCAGGATGTGGACGAAGAGCGTTCGCGCCTGAAGGTGGAAGTTTCGATCTTCGGCCGCGCTACGCCGGTCGAGCTGGAATACAGTCAGGTCGAAAAAGTCTGATTGTCTATTGATTGGAAAGATCAGTCATTGCTGGCTGGTCTTTCGTTCGGGTTTTGATGTAAGTAAGTAAATACTTATTTACATCTCGCGGCTTCGCCGCAATCCGCGTGGAAGGGTAGGGGTCTTAGCCGGACTTTCTGACCCGCACCACGCAACCGCAGCCGCCGGAGCAATCCGGCAGAAGAGGCCGGGCAACCGGTCAGTTAGAAAGGCAGAGAGAAATGGCTAAAAAAGTTGCAGGCCAGCTCAAGCTGCAGGTAAAGGCCGGCTCGGCGAATCCGTCGCCGCCGATCGGTCCTGCGCTTGGTCAGCGTGGCATTAACATCATGGAATTCTGCAAGGCGTTCAATGCCGCCACGCAGGAAATGGAAAAGGGTATGCCGATCCCGGTCGTCATCACCTACTACCAGGACAAGTCCTTCACCTTCGTCATGAAGCAGCCGCCGGTCAGCTACTTCCTGAAGAAGGAAGCGAAGATCCAGTCCGGCTCGAAGACGCCCGGCAAGGGCGCCAAGGCCGGTACCCTCACCAGGGCTCAGGTGCAGTCTATCGCCCAAGCCAAGATGAAGGATCTGAACGCCGCCGATATCGAAGGCGCAATGGCCATGATCGAGGGCTCTGCCCGCGCCATGGGCCTGGAAGTGGTAGGTTAAGATCATGGTTGCAAAGCGTATTCAGAAGATCCGCGAAGGCGTTGATCCCACAAAGCTCTATGCTCTGACCCAGGCCATCGGCATGGTCAAGGAACGGGCTATCGCAAAGTTCGATGAAACCATCGAAGTTTCCATGAACCTCGGTGTTGACCCGCGTCACGCTGACCAGATGGTTCGCGGCGTCGTCAACCTGCCGAACGGCACTGGCCGCTCGGTTCGCGTTGCGGTTTTCGCACGCGGCGCCAAGGCTGATGAAGCCAAGGCTGCCGGTGCTGACATCGTCGGTGCGGAAGAGCTGGTAGAAATCGTTCAGGGCGGCAAGATCGACTTCGATCGTTGCATCGCGACCCCGGACATGATGCCGCTCGTCGGTCGTCTCGGTAAGGTTCTCGGCCCGCGCGGCATGATGCCGAACCCGAAGGTCGGCACGGTTACCATGGACGTCAAGGGCGCTGTTGAAGCCTCCAAGGGCGGCGCAGTTGAGTTCCGCGTCGAGAAGGCTGGTATCGTCCATGCCGGTATCGGCAAGGCTTCCTTCGACGCCAAGGCGCTGGAAGAAAACATCCGCGCTTTCGCCGACGCCGTCATCAAGGCGAAGCCGGCTGGCGCCAAGGGCAACTACGTCAAGCGCGTAGCTATCTCTTCGACCATGGGTCCGGGCGTCAAGATCGAGCTTGCCTCGGTCACGGCTCCGAACGCCTAATGATTTTGGCCGGGCGTTAAGCCCGGCTTATTAAGAATTCCCGGCCTTTCGAGGCCGGGATATCCGGAGAAATCCGGAATTCCTGTCCGAGATTGCAGGTGGTTATCCCTTAATCACTTAAGCCTGCATGAGACGGGTAAGACCCGAATTTTGATGAAGCTTTGCTTCGATGAACTCGGTTCGAGCCTTGGATGCCTTGTGCCTTGGAGCCTTACGGCTCGAGCGCGAGGGGACAGGATCCTCAAGCGTCGCTTGGGATCTCTTTTGATCCCAGGAGGCAAAAGGCAACCCGGCAGGCCCGTTAACCCGGTCCTGTCAACTGGAGAAAAGCAGTGGAAAGAGCGGAAAAACGCGAATTCGTCACGGAACTGAACGAAGTCTTCAAGGCTTCGGGCTCGGTTGTCGTGGCCCACTATGCTGGTGCTACAGTCGCACAGATGAACGATTTTCGTTCGAAGATGCGCGCTGCAGGCGGCACCGTCAAAGTCGCGAAGAACCGCCTGGCCAAAATTGCTCTTCAGGGCACGGATGCGGAAGGGATTTCCAATCTCTTCACCGGTCAGACGCTGATTGCATACAGCACTGATCCGATTACCGCTCCGAAGGTCGTCGTGGATTTCGCCAAGGGCAACGATAAGATCGTTGTTTTGGGCGGCGCCATGGGAACAACAACGCTCAACGCCGATGGTGTGAAGTCGCTCGCGACCCTGCCGTCGCTGGACGAGCTGCGTGCGAAGCTGCTGGGCATGATCCAGACGCCAGCTACCCGCATCGCAGGTGTTGTTGCAGCACCGGCAAGCCAGCTTGCTCGTGTGTTCTCGGCCTACGCCAAGAAGGACGAAGCCGCTTAAGGCGGTTTTTCGCTGTTCATAATCAACCAGTTCGAACCGAACAAAAGGAACAAAAAAATGGCTGATCTCGCAAAGATCGTAGACGACCTCTCCTCGCTGACCGTTCTCGAAGCCGCAGAACTGTCCAAGCTTCTCGAAGAAAAGTGGGGCGTTTCTGCCGCTGCTCCGGTAGCTGTTGCTGCTGCTGGCGGTGGTGCCGTTGCTGCTGTCGTTGAAGAAGAAAAGACCGAGTTCGACGTCATCCTCACGGATGCCGGCGCGAACAAGATCAACGTCATCAAGGAAGTCCGCGCCATCACCGGCCTCGGCCTGAAGGAAGCTAAGGACCTCGTCGAAGCTGCTCCGAAGGCTGTCAAGGAAGCTGTTTCCAAGGCTGAAGCCGCTGACATCAAGAAGAAGCTCGAAGACGCCGGCGCCAAGGCTGACGTTAAGTAAGCTTGAAACTGCTTTGGGAGGTGGCATTTTGCCCCCTCCCATTTGCCGTTTTTTTGAACAAATTACCCAAAAGCCGCAGGTAAAACGGCTTTTGGGTAATGGGTTCTTCAAGAGGATGGTCTCAAACCGAACCGCGACGCAATCCGTGCTGAGCGGTTTTCGGTTAGTTAGACGAGATTGAACTACTCATTGATTGACGGGATCGCCTGGCCAGCGGTTCCCGTCCGTTGCAGGCCCGGGTGCAGGATTTAGAGGAGCGACGATGGCTCAGACCCTTTCGTTCAATGGTCGTAGGCGCGTACGCAAGTTTTTTGGTAAGATTCCCGAAGTCGCAGAGATGCCGAACCTCATCGAGGTTCAAAAGGCATCCTACGATCAGTTCCTTATGGTTGAAGAGCCGAAGGGCGGCCGCCCTGACGAAGGTCTTCAGTCCGTCTTCAAGTCGGTTTTTCCGATCACCGATTTCTCCGGCGCTTCGATGCTGGAGTTCGTATCCTATGAATTCGAGCCGCCGAAGTTCGACGTTGATGAGTGCCGCCAGCGCGACCTGACCTACGCTGCGCCGCTGAAGGTCACTCTCCGTCTGATCGTGTTCGATATTGACGAGGATACCGGCGCGAAGTCCATCAAGGACATCAAGGAACAGAGCGTTTACATGGGCGACATGCCGCTCATGACGAACAACGGTACGTTCATCGTGAACGGCACCGAGCGCGTTATCGTGTCGCAGATGCACCGTTCGCCGGGCGTCTTCTTCGATCACGACAAGGGCAAGAGCCATTCTTCCGGCAAGCTGCTCTTTGCTGCCCGCGTCATTCCGTATCGCGGTTCCTGGCTCGACATCGAATTCGACGCCAAGGACATCGTCTACGCCCGTATCGACCGCCGCCGCAAGATTCCGGTGACGTCGCTGCTGATGGCGCTTGGCATGGATGGCGAAGAAATCCTGTCGACCTTCTACACGAAGTCGCTTTATGAGCGTTCCGGCGACGGCTGGCGCATTCCCTTCAACGCGGAAACGCTGAAGGGCGCCAAGACCGTTACCGACATGATCGACGCCGACACCGGCGAAGTCGTGGTCGAAGGCGGTAAGAAGCTGACCCCGCGTCTGCTGCGTCAGCTGCAGGACAAGGGCCTCAAGGCTCTGAAGGCCACCGACGAAGACCTCTACGGCCTCTTCCTGGCGGAAGACATCGTCAACTTCCAGACCGGCGAGATCTATCTCGAAGCCGGCGATGAAATCGACGAGAAGACCCTGCCGGTCATCCTCAAGGCTGGTTTCGACGAAATCCCGGTTCTCGGCATCGACCATATCAATGTCGGCGCCTACATCCGCAACACGCTGTCCGCCGACAAGAACGAGAACCGTCAGGACGCTCTGTTCGACATCTATCGCGTCATGCGTCCGGGTGAACCGCCGACCATGGATTCAGCCGAAGCCATGTTCAACTCGCTGTTCTTCGATGCGGAGCGTTACGACCTCTCCGCCGTTGGCCGCGTGAAGATGAACATGCGTCTCGACCTCGAAGTGGCCGACACCGTTCGTGTCCTGCGCAAGGACGACATCCTGGCCGTGGTCAAGATGCTGGTCGAACTGCGCGACGGCAAGGGCGAAATCGACGACATCGACAACCTCGGCAACCGCCGCGTTCGCTCGGTCGGCGAACTGATGGAAAACCAGTACCGTCTCGGCCTGCTCCGTATGGAGCGCGCAATCAAGGAACGTATGTCCTCGATCGAGATCGACACGGTCATGCCGCAGGATCTGATCAACGCCAAGCCGGCTGCCGCCGCTGTTCGCGAATTCTTCGGCTCCTCGCAGCTGTCGCAGTTCATGGACCAGGTGAACCCGCTCTCGGAAATCACCCACAAGCGCCGTCTTTCGGCTCTTGGCCCGGGTGGTCTGACCCGCGAGCGCGCAGGCTTCGAAGTCCGCGACGTGCATCCGACCCACTACGGTCGTATTTGCCCGATCGAGACGCCGGAAGGCCCGAACATCGGTCTTATCAATTCGCTGGCGACCTTTGCCCGCGTCAACAAGTACGGCTTCATCGAAAGCCCTTATCGTCGCATCATCGACGGCAAGGTGACCACCGATGTGCTCTACCTCTCCGCCATGGAAGAGGCGAAGTACTACGTTGCCCAGGCAAATGCCGAGCTTGATGCCGAAGGGTCCTTCATCGAGGAATTCGTCGTTTGCCGTCATGCCGGCGAAGTCATGCTCGCTCCGCGCGACAACATCAACCTGATGGACGTCTCGCCGAAGCAGCTGGTTTCGGTTGCTGCCGCTCTGATCCCGTTCCTGGAAAACGACGACGCCAACCGCGCTCTCATGGGCTCGAACATGCAGCGTCAGGCCGTGCCGTTGCTGCGCGCCGAAGCTCCGTTCGTCGGCACCGGCATGGAGCCGGTCGTTGCCCGTGACTCCGGCGCCGCCATCGGTGCCCGTCGCGGCGGCGTGGTCGACCAGGTCGACGCGACGCGTATCGTTATCCGCGCCACCGAAGACCTCGATCCGTCGAAGTCCGGCGTCGATATCTACCGCCTGATGAAGTTCCAGCGTTCGAACCAGAACACCTGCGTCAACCAGCGTCCGCTGGTCACCGTCGGTGACTTCGTCAACAAGGGCGACATCCTCGCAGACGGTCCGTCGACGGACCTCGGCGATCTGGCGCTCGGCCGTAACGTGCTCGTCGCGTTCATGCCGTGGAACGGCTACAACTACGAAGACTCGATCCTGCTCTCCGAGCGTATCGTTGCCGACGACGTGTTCACCTCCATCCACATCGAAGAGTTCGAAGTGATGGCGCGTGACACCAAGCTCGGTCCGGAAGAAATCACCCGCGACATTCCGAACGTTTCGGAAGAAGCGCTGAAGAACCTGGACGAAGCCGGCATCGTTTACATCGGCGCTGAAGTTCAGCCGGGCGATATCCTCGTCGGCAAGATCACGCCGAAGGGTGAAAGCCCGATGACGCCGGAAGAAAAGCTTCTGCGCGCCATCTTCGGTGAAAAGGCGTCCGACGTTCGCGACACCTCCATGCGCATGCCGCCCGGTACCTACGGTACGGTCGTCGAAGTTCGCGTCTTCAATCGCCACGGCGTTGAGAAGGACGAACGCGCCATGGCAATCGAGCGCGAAGAGATCGAACGTCTCGCCAAGGACCGTGACGACGAGCAGGCGATCCTCGACCGTAACGTCTACGGCCGTCTGATCGAAATGCTCCGCGGCCAGGTGGCACTTGCCGGCCCGAAGAACTTCAAGAAGGGCACGGAACTTTCCAACGCCGTCGTCTCCGAATATCCGCGTTCGCAATGGTGGATGTTCGCTGTCGAGGACGAGAAGGTTCAGGGCGAGCTCGAAGCTCTGCGCGGCCAGTACGACGAATCCAAGTCGCATCTCGAACAGCGCTTCATGGACAAGGTCGAAAAGGTCCAGCGCGGCGATGAAATGCCTCCGGGCGTCATGAAGATGGTCAAGGTCTTCGTTGCTGTGAAGCGCAAGATCCAGCCGGGCGACAAGATGGCCGGCCGTCATGGTAACAAGGGTGTCGTATCGCGCATCGTGCCGGTCGAAGACATGCCGTTCCTCGAAGACGGTACGCATGTCGACATCGTGCTCAACCCGCTCGGCGTGCCTTCGCGCATGAACGTCGGTCAGATCCTCGAGACGCATCTGGGCTGGGCTTGCGCCGGCATGGGTCGTCAGATCGGTGAACTGATCGAAGCCTACAAGGCGAACGGCAACATCGAGCCCTTGCGCAAGACGATCGATATGGTCGTCGGCGACGGCCCGAAGAGCGACGACGTTCATAACTACGATGATGCGTCGGTTCTGCGTCTGGCTGACCAGTGGAAGCGTGGCGTGTCCATCGCGACCCCGGTCTTCGACGGCGCCGGTGAAGCCGATGTCAACGAGATGCTCGCCATGGCAGGTCTGAAAGAGACCGGTCAGTCGACGCTCTATGACGGTCGTACCGGCGAGCAGTTCGACCGCCAGGTCACGGTTGGCTACATCTACATGCTGAAGCTCAACCACTTGGTCGACGACAAGATCCACGCTCGTTCGATCGGTCCTTACTCGCTCGTTACCCAGCAGCCGCTGGGCGGCAAGGCGCAGTTCGGCGGTCAGCGCTTCGGCGAAATGGAAGTCTGGGCGCTCGAAGCTTACGGTGCAGCCTACACGCTGCAGGAAATGCTCACGGTCAAGTCGGACGACGTGGCCGGCCGCACCAAGGTCTACGAAGCGATCGTCCGTGGCGACGACACCTTCGAAGCGGGCATTCCGGAAAGCTTCAACGTTCTCGTCAAGGAAATGCGGTCGCTGGGTCTCAGCGTCGAACTGGAAAACTCCAAGGTCGACGATCTGCAGGCAGCCGGCCAGCTTCCGGACGCAGCCGAGTAACAGTCGACAGGGTGCGCGCTGTCCGTCAGCGCGCACCGTTCTTGCCTTCGCCCGATTTCGTGTAGCGCAGGCAGGGACGTTTTCGCCGCATTTCGCGGTTATTGTCGTTTTAACGCGTCAGTCCGGTTCCCGGGAATTTGCCGGCGCTGATTGCAGTTCGAGGGCGCATAGCCCCAAAAGGAGACAGGCATGAACCAAGAGGTCATGAATCTTTTCAATCCGCAGGTGCCTGCACAGAACTTCGACTCCATCCGGATTTCGATCGCATCGCCGGAGAAGATTCTTTCCTGGTCTTATGGTGAGATCAAGAAGCCGGAGACGATCAACTATCGTACGTTCAAGCCGGAACGCGATGGTCTCTTCTGCGCGCGAATCTTCGGGCCGATCAAGGACTACGAGTGCCTGTGCGGCAAGTACAAGCGCATGAAATACAAGGGCATCATCTGCGAAAAGTGCGGCGTCGAAGTGACGTTGTCGCGCGTTCGCCGTGAGCGCATGGGCCATATCGAGCTCGCTGCTCCCGTTGCCCACATCTGGTTCCTGAAGTCGCTGCCGAGCCGCATTTCCACGCTGCTCGACATGACGCTGAAGGATGTCGAGCGCGTTCTCTACTTCGAAAACTACATCGTCACCGAGCCGGGCCTCACCGCCCTCAAGGAGCATCAGCTTCTCTCGGAAGAAGAGTACATGCTCGCCGTCGACGAATATGGCGAAGATCAGTTCACCGCCATGATCGGCGCTGAAGCGATCTACGAGCTGCTGGCCAGCATGAACCTCGAGAAGATCGCTGGCGACCTGCGTGCCGAACTTGCTGAGACCACGTCGGATCTCAAGCAGAAGAAGCTGATGAAGCGCCTGAAGATCGTCGAGAACTTCATGGAATCCGGCAACCGCCCGGAATGGATGATCATGAAGGTCGTCCCGGTCATCCCGCCGGACCTGCGTCCGCTGGTGCCGCTCGACGGCGGCCGTTTCGCGACGTCGGATCTGAACGATCTGTACCGCCGCGTCATCAACCGTAACAACCGTCTGAAGCGCCTGATCGAACTGCGCGCTCCGGGCATCATCATCCGCAACGAAAAGCGCATGCTGCAGGAATCTGTCGATGCGCTGTTCGACAACGGCCGTCGCGGCCGCGTCATCACCGGCGCCAACAAGCGTCCGCTGAAGTCGCTGTCCGACATGCTCAAGGGCAAGCAGGGCCGCTTCCGTCAGAACCTGCTCGGCAAGCGCGTCGACTATTCCGGCCGTTCGGTCATCGTGACCGGTCCGGAACTGAAGCTGCACCAGTGCGGCCTGCCGAAGAAGATGGCGCTCGAACTGTTCAAGCCGTTCATCTACGCCCGTCTCGACGCCAAGGTTTACTCCTCGACCGTCAAGCAGGCCAAGAAGCTGGTTGAAAAGGAAAAGCCGGAAGTCTGGGATATCCTCGACGAGGTCATCCGCGAGCATCCGGTTCTCCTGAACCGCGCACCGACGCTGCACCGCCTGGGCATCCAGGCCTTCGAACCCATGCTGGTCGAAGGCAAGGCCATCCAGCTGCATCCGCTCGTCTGCACGGCCTTCAACGCCGACTTCGACGGTGACCAGATGGCCGTTCACGTACCGCTGTCGCTTGAAGCCCAGCTTGAAGCACGCGTGCTGATGATGTCGACGAACAACATCCTGCATCCGGCAAACGGCGCACCGATCATCGTTCCGTCGCAGGACATGGTTCTCGGTCTCTATTATCTGTCGATCCTGAACCAGAACGAGCCGGGCGAAGGCATGGCCTTCTCCGACCTCGGCGAGCTGCATCACGCTCTCGAAAACAAGGTCGTGACGCTGCACTCGAAGATCCGCGGCCGCTTCAAGTCGGTTGACGAGGAAGGCAAGCCCTACTCGAAGATCTATGAAACGACCCCGGGCCGCCTGCTCATCGGCGAACTGCTGCCGAAGCACGGCAAGGTCACCTTCGACATCTGCAACCAGGAAATGACCAAGAAGAACATCTCCAAGATGATCGACACGGTCTACCGCCATTGCGGCCAGAAGGACACGGTCATTTTCTGCGACCGTATCATGCAGCTCGGCTTTGCCCATGCTTGCCGCGCCGGCATTTCGTTCGGCAAGGACGACATGGTCATTCCGGACACCAAGGCGAAGATCGTCGGCGATACTGAATCGCTCGTGAAGGAATACGAACAGCAGTACAATGACGGTCTGATCACCCAGGGCGAAAAGTACAACAAGGTTGTCGACGCCTGGGGCAAGGCCACGGAAAAGGTCGCCGAGGAAATGATGGCCCGCATTAAGGCCGTCGAATTCGATCCGGCGACCGGTCGTCAGAAGCCGATGAACTCGATCTACATGATGAGCCATTCGGGCGCCCGCGGTTCTCCGAACCAGATGCGTCAGTTGGGCGGCATGCGCGGCCTCATGGCCAAGCCGTCGGGCGAAATCATCGAGACGCCGATCATCTCGAACTTCAAGGAAGGCCTGACCGTTAACGAGTACTTCAACTCGACGCACGGTGCCCGTAAGGGTCTGGCAGACACCGCCTTGAAGACTGCAAACTCCGGTTACCTGACCCGCCGTCTCGTCGACGTCGCGCAGGATTGCATCGTCACGCACGTCGATTGCGGCACCGACAAGGGCCTCACCATGACCGCCATCATCGATGCCGGTCAGGTCGTTGCCTCCATCGGCGTCCGAATCCTCGGCCGTACGGCGCTGGACGACATCGATCATCCTGTCACGGGTGAGCGCATCGTTGACGCCGGCCGGATGATCCTGGAACCGGATGTCATCGAGATCGAAAAGGCTGGTATCCAGTCGATCCGTATCCGTTCGGCCCTGACCTGCGAAATCCAGACGGGCGTTTGCTCGATCTGCTACGGCCGCGACCTCGCGCGCGGCACGCCGGTCAACCTCGGTGAAGCTGTCGGTGTTATCGCCGCTCAGTCGATCGGTGAGCCGGGCACGCAGCTGACCATGCGTACCTTCCACTTGGGCGGCACGGCGACCGTGGTCGACCAGTCGTTCCTGGAAGCTTCGTATGAAGGCACGGTGCAGATCAAGAACCGCAACATGCTGCGCAACTCCGATGGCATCCTGGTTGCCATGGGCCGCAACATGGCCGTCCAGATCCTGGATGAACGTGGCGTCGAGCGCTCCTCGCAGCGTGTCGCTTACGGCTCCAAGATCTATGTGGACGAAGGCGACAAGGTGAAGCGCGGCCAGCGTCTGGCGGAATGGGATCCTTACACCCGTCCGATGATGACGGAACTTGCCGGTACGGTTCAGTTCGAAGACGTCATCGATGGTCTTTCGGTTCTCGAAGCGACCGACGAGTCGACCGGTATCACCAAGCGTCAGGTTATCGACTGGCGTTCGACGCCGCGCGGTTCGGATCTGAAGCCGGCAATCGTCATTAAGGACGCCAGCGGCAATGTTGCCAAGCTGTCGCGTGGTGGTGAAGCCCGCTTCCTGCTCTCGGTCGACGCGATCCTGTCGGTCGAGCCGGGCCAGAAGGTATCCCAGGGTGACGTTCTTGCCCGCTCGCCGCTGGAAAGCGCCAAGACCAAGGACATCACCGGTGGTCTGCCGCGTGTTGCCGAACTGTTCGAAGCCCGTCGTCCGAAGGACCACGCCATCATCGCAGAGATCGATGGTACGATCCGCCTCGGCCGCGACTACAAGAACAAGCGCCGTGTCATCATCGAGCCGGCGGAAGACGGTGTCGAGCCGGTCGAATACCTGATCCCGAAGGGCAAGCCCTTCCACCTTCAGGAAGGCGACTATATCGAAAAGGGTGATTACATCCTCGACGGTAACCCGGCTCCGCACGACATCCTGGCGATCAAGGGCGTGGAGGCTCTGGCCTCTTACCTGGTCAACGAAATCCAGGAAGTCTACCGCTTGCAGGGCGTTGTCATCAACGACAAGCACATCGAAGTGATTGTCCGTCAGATGCTGCAGAAGGTGGAAATCACCGATGCGGGCGACAGCCATTACATCGTCGGCGACAATGTCGACCGTATCGAGCTGGACGACAACAACGACCGCCTGATCGAAGAAGGCAAGAAGCCCGCTTACGGCGATCCGGTTCTGCTCGGCATCACCAAGGCATCGCTGCAGACTCCGTCCTTCATCTCCGCCGCGTCCTTCCAGGAAACGACGAAGGTGCTGACGGAAGCTGCGATCGCCGGCAAGACCGACGGCCTGCAGGGTCTGAAGGAAAACGTCATCGTCGGCCGCCTCATCCCGGCCGGTACCGGTGGTACCATGACGCAGATCCGCCGCATCGCGACGGCTCGCGACGAGCTGATCCTGGAAGAGCGCCGCAAGGGCACGGGTTCTGCCGTCGCCACGCCGATGCTTCAGGACATGGCAGGCGAAAGCGCTCCGGCCGCTGAATAAGCGGCTATAGCCAGCACAAATTAAAACCGCCCGGAGCGATCCGGGCGGTTTTTGTATTTTGACTATATGAAGAGGAGAGGGCGGTCGCTGCAAAACGCCGCCCGAGCAACGGCTCAGCGGAAGCGGATGATCGCCACTTCGCCTTCCAGCGCGCCCTGATAGGCGGAGGCATGCGGTTCTTCGTCCGGCACGTCGGTCAGCATGCCGATCTGGTCGAGATCGGCCTCGATGAAGCCTTCCTCCGCAAGGGCGTTCAGCGCCTCGCGCACGGCGGTATCGTCATCCGGTGCCTTCAGCATGACATGCAGATCGACGCCTTCGCTGCCGTCGGTCTCATACCCCTTGCCGATGATGATGAAGACCATGGGGCCGTCGGAGTTGTTGTCATTGTCTGGCGTAGTAATCATGAGCGGTCCTTCGGAAGTTTCGATTCGGCCGGGCGATTCTCTCGATCTGCCGCTGCCGTCCCGTGAAATGATCTGTCTGTGATTCCTTATAGGGATTTTGGTGAAATACCCAAGTCTATCTTGCCGGAGGGGCGCCATTTCGTTAACGAATGCGCCAAAGGGCTGGTTTGCAGGGCCTTTTAGGGCTTTGTGACAAAGATAATTCCTTAACCGGCCTTGACGAACCGGCGGGAAACCAGTAGTTACGCCGCCATCGGACCCATGTGAGGCATGGCCATTCGGAGCGACACGCTCTGGAGTTCACCTCAAACAAGGTTCAAAACGCACGTTGAAGACAAGAATGCTGCACGCAAGACGCTATTTTCGGTGTCCTCTGCTTTTCTGTGGTCCATCTGCGAAAGCGGATCGGGCCACGTTTTGCGCATTGAGACGATCGTGTGTCGTTGCCGGAGACGGCGAGAGTTAAGCCCGCAAGGGTGTTAAGATAGATTTACAAGGGATGGTTGAATGCCTACCGTAAACCAGCTGATCCGCAAGCCTCGCCAGGCGCAGGTAAAGCGTAATAAGGTTCCCGCTCTCCAGGAGAACCCGCAGAAGCGCGGCGTTTGCACCCGCGTCTACACGACCACGCCGAAGAAGCCGAACTCGGCTCTGCGTAAGGTCGCAAAGATCCGCCTGACCAACGGCTTTGAAGTCATTGGTTATATCCCCGGTGAAGGTCACAACCTTCAGGAACACTCTGTCGTCATGATCCGTGGCGGCCGCGTAAAGGACCTTCCGGGCGTTCGTTACCACATCATCCGCGGCGTTCTCGATACCCAGGGTGTCAAGAACCGCAAGCAGCGCCGTTCCAAGTACGGTGCGAAGCGTCCGAAGTAATTCGGTTTTAGATCATCCGGCGCTGCGCGAGGTTCTCCGCGTGATAAAGCGCCGCTAACAAGTTGAGAGACGAGAAGTATGTCCCGACGTCACAGAGCAGAAAAGCGCGAGATCAATCCGGACCCGAAGTTCGGTGATCTTATCGTTACCAAGTTCATGAATGCCATCATGCTGGACGGCAAGAAGTCCGTTGCAGAAAGCATCGTATACGGCGCATTCGACGCCGTGCAGGGCAAGGCAAAGCAGGAGCCGCTCGGCGTGTTCCACCAGGCTTTGGATAACATCGCTCCGCACGTTGAAGTCCGTTCGCGCCGCGTCGGTGGTGCAACCTACCAGGTTCCGGTCGATGTTCGTCCCGAGCGTCGTCAGGCTCTTGCCATTCGCTGGCTGATCACTGCTGCTCGTAAGCGCAATGAAACCACCATGGTCGACCGTCTCTGCGGCGAACTTCTTGATGCCTCCAACAACCGCGGCTCTGCCGTCAAGAAGCGCGAAGACACGCACAAGATGGCTGACGCCAACCGTGCGTTCTCGCATTATCGCTGGTAATCCCGAACGGTATCCGAAAGGCAGTCCATTATGGCTCGCGAATATAAAATCGAAGACTACCGCAATTTCGGTATCATGGCGCACATCGACGCCGGCAAGACCACGACCACCGAGCGTATTCTTTACTACACCGGCAAGTCGCACAAGATCGGCGAAGTCCACGACGGCGCAGCCACCATGGACTGGATGGAGCAGGAGCAGGAGCGTGGCATCACGATCACTTCCGCTGCTACCACCACCTACTGGAAGGGCCGCGACGGCAAGACCCGCCGCTTCAACATCATTGACACCCCCGGCCACGTCGACTTCACCATCGAAGTCGAGCGTTCGCTGCGCGTTCTCGACGGCGCCATCGCGCTGCTCGATGCCAACGCCGGCGTTGAGCCGCAGACGGAAACCGTCTGGCGTCAGGCTGAGAAGTACAATGTCCCGCGGATGATCTTCTGCAACAAGATGGACAAGACCGGCGCTGACTTCTATCGCTCGGTCGAGATGATCAAGACCCGTCTCGGTGCGACTGCTGTTGTGATGCAGCTGCCGATCGGTGCGGAAACCGAGTTCAAGGGCGTCATCGACCTGATCGAGATGAATGCTCTCATCTGGCGCGACGAATCGCTCGGCGCTCAGTGGGACGTCGTCGAAATCCCGGAAGATATGAAGGCCAAGGCTGAAGAATATCGCGAAAAGCTGATCGAGACCGTTGTCGAGATCGACGAAGCCGCGACCGAAGCCTACCTCGAAGGCAATCTGCCTGACAACGATCAGATCCGCGCGCTCGTTCGTCGCGGCACCATCGACGTCAAGTTCCATCCGATGTTCTGCGGCACCGCCTTCAAGAACAAGGGTGTTCAGCCGCTGCTCGACGCCGTCGTCGACTACCTGCCGTCGCCGCTCGACATTCCGGCGATCAAGGGCATCGACTTCAAGACCGACGCCGAAATCGAACGTCATGCAGACGACAGCGAGCCGTTGTCCATGCTGGCTTTCAAGATCATGAACGACCCCTTCGTCGGTTCGCTGACCTTCGCCCGCATCTACTCCGGCAAGCTCGAAAAGGGCGCGTCGGTCATGAACACGGTCAAGGACAAGCGCGAGCGCGTCGGCCGTATGCTGCAGATGCACTCGAACTCGCGTGAAGACATCGAAGAAGCCTTCGCTGGCGACATCGTTGCTCTGGCGGGCCTCAAGGAAACCACCACTGGCGATACGCTCTGCGATCCGCTGAAGCCGGTTATCCTCGAGCGCATGGAATTCCCGGAGCCGGTCATCCAGATCGCGATCGAGCCGAAGACCAAGGGCGACCAGGAAAAGATGGGCCTCGCGCTCAACCGCCTGGCTGCTGAAGATCCGTCCTTCCGCGTAAAGACGGACCAGGAATCGGGCCAGACGATCATCGCCGGCATGGGTGAACTTCACCTCGACATCATCGTCGACCGCATGCGTCGTGAATTCAAGGTCGAAGCAACCGTCGGCGCGCCGCAGGTTGCCTACCGCGAAACCATTACGCGTCTGACCGAGAAGGACTACACCCACAAGAAGCAGTCTGGTGGTACCGGTCAGTTCGCTCGCGTCAAGATCGTGTTCGAACCGAACCCGGAAGGCGACGACTTCAAGTTCGAGTCCAAGATCGTTGGCGGTTCTGTTCCGAAGGAATACATTCCGGGCGTTCAGAAGGGTATCGAAAGCGTTCTGTCCTCCGGTCCGCTGGCTGGCTTCCCGATGCTCGGCGTCAAGGCGACGCTCATCGACGGTGCCTTCCATGATGTTGACTCGTCGGTTCTGGCCTTCGAAATCGCTTCCCGCGCTTGCTTCCGTGAAGCAGCCCGTGAAGCTGGTGCCCAGCTCCTCGAGCCGATGATGAAGGTCGAAGTCGTGACGCCGGAAGATTACGTCGGTGACGTCATCGGCGATCTGAACTCGCGTCGTGGTCAGATCCAGGGCCAGGAAGCTCGCGGTATCGCTGTTGTCATCAACGCGAACGTTCCGCTGGCAAACATGTTCAAGTACGTCGACAACCTTCGCTCCATGTCTCAGGGCCGTGCACAGTACACGATGACCTTCGATCATTACGCGCCGGTTCCGTCGAACGTCGCACAGGAAATCCAGGCAAAGTATTCCGGTCAGAAGTGACCGGAATACCAATTGACCGATAACAAGAATTGATCCCTTCGGGGACAAGAAAAACGGAGAGCCGAAAATGGCAAAAAGTAAGTTTGAGCGCAATAAGCCGCACGTTAACGTCGGCACGATTGGCCACGTTGACCACGGCAAGACGTCTCTGACGGCAGCGATCACGAAGTACTTCGGTGAGTTCAAGGCGTATGACCAGATCGACGCTGCACCGGAAGAAAAGGCACGCGGCATCACGATTTCGACGGCACACGTTGAATATGAGACGCCAGCTCGTCACTACGCCCACGTCGACTGCCCCGGCCACGCTGACTATGTGAAGAACATGATCACGGGTGCGGCACAGATGGACGGCGCGATCCTGGTTTGCTCGGCTGCTGACGGCCCGATGCCGCAGACGCGCGAACACATTCTGCTCGCCCGCCAGGTTGGCGTTCCGGCGATCGTTGTGTTCCTGAACAAGGTCGACCAGGTTGACGACGCCGAGCTTCTCGAGCTCGTCGAGATGGAAGTTCGCGAACTTCTGTCGTCCTACGACTTCCCGGGCGACGACGTCCCGGTGGTCAAGGGCTCTGCACTTGCTGCACTCAATGACAGCAATAAGACCATCGGCGAAGACTCGATCCGCGAGCTGATGGCTGCTGTTGACGCCTACATCCCGACGCCTGAGCGTCCGATCGACCAGCCGTTCCTGATGCCTGTCGAAGACGTGTTCTCGATCTCCGGCCGTGGTACGGTTGTGACGGGCCGCGTCGAGCGTGGTATCGTCAAGGTTGGCGAAGAAGTCGAGTTCGTCGGCATTCGTGATACGAAGAAGACGACGGTTACCGGCGTTGAAATGTTCCGCAAGCTGCTCGATCAGGGCCAGGCAGGCGACAACATCGGCGCCCTGGTTCGCGGTATTCAGCGTGACGACGTCGAGCGTGGTCAGGTCCTGTGCAAGCCGGGCTCTGTCAAGCCGCACAAGAAGTTCATGGCAGAAGCCTACATCCTGACGAAGGAAGAAGGCGGCCGTCATACGCCGTTCTTCACGAACTACCGTCCGCAGTTCTACTTCCGCACGACGGACGTGACGGGCATCGTCACGCTTCCGGAAGGCACGGAAATGGTTATGCCAGGCGACAACGTCACTGTTGCCGTCGAGCTGATCGTTCCGATCGCGATGGAAGAAAAGCTGCGCTTCGCTATCCGTGAAGGCGGCCGTACCGTCGGCGCAGGCATCGTTGCCAGCATCGTTGAGTAATTAGGCGGCTGGGCCAACGCCCGGAGATTAAGGATAGGGACACCGAAACTGGTGTCCCTCTCGATCTTTGAAACCGGTGGCCCGCCTCGAGTAACTAAAGTTAAAGACGTGTCTCTTAGAGAGGCGCGCAGGTAACAGACACAAGGATAAAGTCGAATGAACGGCCAGAATATCCGCATCCGCCTTAAGGCGTTCGATCATCGGATTCTCGACGCTTCCACGCGCGAGATCGTATCGACGGCTAAGCGCACCGGTGCTAGCGTCCGGGGCCCCGTTCCGCTTCCGACCCGTATCGAGAAGTTCACGGTTAACCGGTCCCCGCACATCGACAAGAAGAGCCGCGAGCAGTTCGAGATGCGTACGCATAAGCGTCTTCTCGACATCGTTGACCCGACCCCGCAGACGGTAGACGCGCTGATGAAGCTCGATCTCGCCGCCGGTGTCGATGTTGAGATCAAGCTCTGAGACCTTTGGTTCTCGAGCTGAGTGAGAAGGATTGAACCGATGCGTTCAGGTGTGATTGCACAGAAGGTGGGAATGACCCGCGTCTATAACGACGCCGGCGAGCATGTCCCGGTAACCGTATTGCGTATGGAAGGCTGCCAGGTCGTAGCCCAGCGCACAGTAGAAAAGAATGGCTACACCGCAGTTCAGCTCGGTGCTGGCCAGGCTAAGGTCAAGAACACGTCGAAGGCCCTTCGCGGTCACTTCGCCGTTGCCAGCGTTGAGCCGAAGGCCAAGCTCGTTGAATTCCGTGTTTCGGACGACAACCTGCTTGAAGTCGGCACCGAGATCAAGGCAGCTCACTTTTCGGCGGGTCAGCTCGTCGACGTGACCGGCACGACGATCGGTAAGGGCTTTGCCGGCGCCATGAAGCGCCACGGCTTCGGCGGTCTGCGCGCCACGCACGGTGTGTCGGTTTCGCACCGCTCGCACGGTTCGACCGGCTCGCGCCAGGATCCGGGCAAGGTGTTCAAGAACAAGAAGATGGCTGGTCACATGGGCCAGACGCGCGTCACGACGCAGAACCTCGAAGTGGTATCGACCGATGAAGATCGCGGTCTGATCCTCGTCAAGGGCGCAGTTCCCGGCTCCAAGGGTGCCTGGATCATCGTACGCGATGCCGTCAAGTCGGCAGCGAAGTAAGGGAGCCAAACCAATGGAATTGAACGTCAAGACCCTCGAGGGCAAAGACGCTGGGAAGGTTTCCCTTTCTGACGCGATTTTCGGCCTTGAGCCGCGTGAAGATATCATCGCACGCGTCATTCGCTGGCAGCTCGCCAAGAAGCGCCAGGGCACGCACAAGGCACAGGGCCGCGCGGAAGTTTCGCGCACCGGCGCCAAGATGTACAAGCAGAAGGGTACGGGCCGCGCTCGTCACCATTCGGCTCGTGCTCCGCAGTTCCGCGGCGGTGGTAAGGCTCACGGCCCGGTCGTGCGCAGCCACGAGCATGACCTGCCGAAGAAGGTTCGCGCCCTCGGCCTGCGTCTCGCTCTGTCCGCCAAGCTTAAGGCCGAGGATGTCATCATTCTCGACAACCTGGTTGCAGCGGATGCCAAGACCAAGGCTCTGGCCGGCGCTTTCGAGACGCTCGGCCTGACCAACGCGCTCTTCATCGGTGGTGCAGAGCTCGACAGCAACTTCAAGCTCGCAGCCGCTAACATCCCGAATATCGATGTTCTGCCGGTTCAGGGCATCAACGTTTACGATATCCTGCGCCGCGGCAAGCTCGTGCTGTCCAAGGCTGCAGTTGAAGCTCTAGAGGAGCGATTCAAGTGACGGATCTTCGCCATTACGATGTGATCGTTTCTCCTGCGATCACCGAAAAGTCCACTCTGCTTTCGGACAATAACCAGGTTGTTTTCAACGTTGCCAAGACCGCGACGAAGCCTGAAATCAAGGCTGCCGTCGAAGCTCTGTTCGGCGTCAAGGTTACGGCCGTTAACACTCTGCTGCGCCTCGGCAAGACCAAGCGGTTTAAAGGTCTCGTCGGCAAGCAGAAGGACGTGAAGAAGGCTATCGTGACGCTCGCCGAAGGCCAGTCGATCGACGTCTCCACCGGTCTCTGAGGAATAAGAAAATGGCATTGAAAACATTCAATCCGACGACCCCGAGCCAGCGTCAGCTGGTCATCGTCGATCGCTCGTCCCTCTACAAGGGCAAGCCGGTCAAGTCGCTGACGGAAGGCCTGTCTTCCAAGGGTGGCCGTAACAATACCGGCCGCATCACCGTGCGTTTCCAGGGTGGTGGTCACAAGCGTACCTACCGCCTGGTAGACTTCAAGCGTCGCAAGTTTGACGTCGAAGCAACCGTCGAGCGCATCGAGTACGACCCGAACCGCACCGCATACATCGCTCTGGTGAAGTATGCCGACGGCGATCAGGCCTATATCCTTGCTCCGCAGCGTCTTGCTGCCGGCGACAAGGTCATCGCTTCCGAGAAAGCAGTGGACGTGAAGCCGGGCAACACCATGCCGCTTCAGTTCATCCCGGTCGGCTCCATCATCCACAACGTGGAAATGAAGCCGGGCAAGGGTGGCCAGATCGCTCGCTCCGCTGGCGGTTACGCTCAGCTCGTCGGCCGCGACCAGGGCATGGCGATCCTTCGTCTGAACTCCGGTGAACAGCGCCTCGTGCACGGCACTTGCCTTGCAACGATCGGTGCCGTTTCCAACCCGGACCACGGCAACATCAACGACGGTAAGGCCGGTCGTTCGCGTTGGCGCGGTAAGAAGCCGCACGTTCGCGGCGTCGTCATGAACCCCGTCGACCATCCGCACGGCGGTGGTGAAGGCCGTACCTCTGGTGGTCGCCATCCGGTGACCCCATGGGGCAAGCCGACCAAGGGCAAGCGCACGCGGTCGAACAAGTCGACCGATAAAATGATTATGCGCTCGCGCCATCAGCGCAAGAAGTAAGAGAGGAAGTCTCAAGTGGCTCGTTCAGTATGGAAAGGTCCGTTTGTTGACGGCTATCTTCTCAAGAAGGCTGAGAAGGTGCGCGAAGGCGGACGCAGTGAAGTAATCAAGATCTGGAGCCGTCGCTCCACGATCATGCCGCAGTTCGTTGGTCTTACCTTCGGCGTCTACAACGGCAGCAAGCACATTCCGGTCAGTGTCAACGAAGACATGGTCGGTCACAAGTTCGGTGAGTTCGCCCCGACCCGCACCTACTACGGTCACGGCGCGGACAAGAAGGCGAAGAGGAAGTAACAATGGGCAAGGCAAAAGCCGAACGCCGGCTGAAGGACAATGAAGCGCAGGCAGTTGCGCGCACGCTCCGCGTCAGCCCGCAGAAGCTCAACCTGGTTGCAGCGTCTATCCGCGGCAAGAAGGTTGATCGTGCACTCGCAGAGCTGGAATTCTCCCGCAAGCGTATCGCAGGCGCCGTCAAGAAGACGCTTGAATCTGCGATCGCCAATGCAGAGAACAACCATGATCTCGACGTTGACTCGCTGGTCGTGGCGGAAGCTTACGTCGGCAAGTCGATCGTCATGAAGCGTTTCCACGCTCGTGGCCGTGGTCGTGCGTCTCGCATCGAGCGTCCGTTCGCCCACCTGACGATCGTTGTTCGTGAAGTGGAAGCTGTGGAAGCTCAAGGGGAGGCCGCATAATGGGTCAGAAAATCAATCCAATCGGTTTTCGTCTCGGCATCAACCGTACCTGGGATAGCCGCTGGTTTGCGGACAATGCCGAGTACGGCCAGCTTCTCCACGAAGACCTGAAGATGCGTAAGTTCGTCATGGACGAACTGAAGCAGGCTGGTATCTCTAAGGTGGTCATCGAGCGTCCGCACAAGAAGTGCCGCGTCACGATCCACTCGGCTCGTCCGGGCCTGATCATCGGCAAGAAGGGCGCAGACATCGACAAGCTCCGCAAGAAGCTGTCGGACATGACGAATTCTGAAACGCACCTCAACATCGTTGAAGTTCGCAAGCCGGAAATCGACGCTGTTCTGGTTGCCCAGTCGATCGCTCAGCAGCTCGAGCGTCGTGTGGCTTTCCGCCGCGCTATGAAGCGTGCTGTTCAGTCCGCGATGCGTCTTGGCGCCGAAGGCATCAAGATCACCTGCGGTGGCCGTCTCGGCGGCGCTGAAATCGCTCGTACGGAATGGTATCGCGAAGGTCGCGTGCCGTTGCATACGCTGCGCGCCGATATCGATTACGGTACGGCTGAAGCAGAAACCGCATTCGGCATCTGCGGCATCAAGGTTTGGATCTTCAAGGGCGAAATCCTTGAGCATGATCCGATGGCCTCCGAACGCCGTGCGCTGGAAGGCGACGCCCAGGGTCCGGCTAGCCGTGATCGCGATAGAGACCGCCGCCGCGATAACGCTTGATAGCGTACGTGGCAGATAAGTTCGGAGAATAGAAAAATGTTGCAGCCAAAGCGTACGAAGTACCGGAAGCAATTTAAGGGCCGCATCAAGGGCGTTGCCAAGGGTGGTTCTGATCTGGCGTTCGGCGAATTCGGCCTGAAGTCGCAGGAACCCAACCGCGTCAATGCTCGTGAGATCGAAGCGGCTCGCCGCGCGATCACGCGCTACATGAAGCGTGCCGGCCGTGTATGGATCCGCGTGTTCCCGGATGTTCCGGTAACCGCAAAGCCGACCGAAGTCCGTATGGGTAAGGGTAAAGGCTCTGTCGAATACTGGGCATGCAAGGTCAAGCCCGGCCGTATGATGTTCGAGATCGATGGTGTGAGCGAAGAAATCGCTCGTGAGGCTCTGCGCCTCGGCGCCGCCAAGCTCTCGGTCAAGACGCGCTTCGTGCAGCGCATTGCAGAGTAAGGAAGAAGCTCATGAAAGCCGCAGATGTTCGCGCCCTGAGCGCCGACCAACTCAAGGACGAGCTTGCCAAGCTGAAGAAGGAGCAGTTCAATCTGCGCTTTCAGAAGGCAACTGGCCAGCTTGAAAAGTCCTCGCGCATCAACGAAGTCCGCAAGGATATCGCCCGCGTGAAAACCATTGCCCGCCAGAAGGCGGCAGAAGCAAAGGCCTAAAGGAAAAATAACATGCCGAAGCGCATTCTGCAGGGCGTCGTGGTCAGCGACAAGAACGAGAAGACGGTAGTTGTCCGCGTTGAGCGTCGTTTCGCTCACCCGCTGCTCCAGAAGACCGTTCGTCGTTCCAAGAAGTACAAGGCTCACGACGAAAACAATCAGTACAAGGTCGGCGACACCGTTTCCATCGAGGAATGCGCGCCGATCTCCAAAGACAAGACCTGGACGGTCGTTTCCGCCCAGTCCAAGTAACAGAATTTCGCTCAGGCCCTTGCGTCTGGGCGAAATATCTGTATGAAGCACGAGCTTGGAAGCAGGACGCTCGAGTACGAGCGTTCTTTTGCTTTATTGATGGCCGGCAAAGGTAACCCTGGTGGTTCCGCACGCTGGAGAAATCAGACAAGAGACTAGTCCATAAGCCGGGGTAGGGGGTCGTTAGACCCAACCATTCCGGTAACAACAAGAAGGCGACCTGACATGATTCAGATGCAAACAAACCTCGACGTGGCGGATAATTCCGGCGCACGTCGTGTCATGTGCATCAAGGTGCTGGGCGGCTCGAAGCGCAAGTATGCCTCGATCGGCGACGTTATCGTCGTTTCGATCAAGGAAGCCATTCCGCGCGGCCGCGTGAAGAAGGGTGACGTGATGAAGGCGGTGGTCGTTCGCACCGCCAAGGATATCCGTCGTCCGGATGGCAGCGTCATCCGCTTCGATACCAATGCAGCAGTCCTCATCGACAACAAGAAAGAGCCGATCGGCACCCGTATCTTCGGACCGGTTCCGCGCGAACTTCGCGCCAAGAACCACATGAAGATCATCTCGCTGGCTCCAGAAGTACTGTAAGGGAGCGGAGCGATGCAAAAGATCCGTAAAGGCGACAAGGTTGTCGTATTGGCCGGCAAGGACAAAGGTCGTACCGGCGAAGTCATTCAAGTAATGCCGAAGGAAGACCGTGCGGTCGTCCGTGGCGTCAACGTCATCAAGCGCCATCAGCGCCAGACGCAGACCCAGGAAGCTGGCATTATCAGCAAGGAAGCCTCGCTTCACCTGTCCAACCTGGCAATCGTCGACAAGGACGGCAAGCCGACCCGCGTCGGTTTCAAGGTTGTAGAAGGCAAGAAGGTCCGCGTGGCCAAGACCTCGGGAGAAGTGATCGATGGCTGAGGTAAAGTACGAGCCGCGGCTCAAGAAGGAATATGTTGCCCGCATTCGTGCGGCGCTGCAGGAGAAGTTCTCCTACGCCAACGAAATGCAGATCCCGAAGCTCGATAAGATCGTGATCAACATGGGCGTTGGCGAAGCAACGGCTGATTCGAAGAAGCCGACTGTTGCTGCCGCCGACCTCGCAGCGATTGCCGGCCAGAAGCCGGTCATCACCCATGCGCGCAACTCCATCGCTGGCTTCAAGGTCCGCGAAAATATGCCGATCGGCGCCAAGGTAACCCTTCGCGGCGCCCGTATGTATGAGTTCCTGGATCGTCTGGTCAACATCGCGCTCCCGCGCGTTCGCGACTTTCGCGGCCTGAACCCGAAAAGCTTTGACGGTCGTGGCAACTTCGCCATGGGCATCAAGGAGCACATTGTGTTCCCTGAGATCAACTACGATAAGGTTGATCAGATGTGGGGCATGGACATCATCGTTTGCACGACGGCGACAACGGATGACGAAGCTCGGGCTCTTCTGAAAGAGTTCAACTTCCCGTTCCGTCAATAACCGTAACGACGAGCGTAGAAAAGGAACCTAAATATGGCGAAGACAAGCGCAGTTGAAAAGAACAAGCGCCGCCGCAATACGGTTGCCACTCAATCCGCAAAGCGGGCTGCTCTGAAGGCAATCATCATGAACCAGTCTCTCCCGATCGAGGACCGGTTCAAGGCCACACTGAAGCTGGCATCGCTCCCGCGCGATGGATCGAAGACCCGCATTCGCAACCGTTGCGAAGTATCGGGCCGTCCGCGTGCGTACTACCGCAAACTGCGCATGTCGCGTATCGCGCTGCGTGAACTCGGCAATTTCGGCAAGGTGCCGGGCATTGTCAAGTCGAGCTGGTAAGGAGCAGATTAGATGACTATGACTGATCCTTTGGGCGATATGCTCACCCGCATCCGCAACGGCGCTTCGCGTCGCAAGTCGTCGGTTTCGACGCCTGCTTCCAAGCTCCGTGCACGCGTTCTCGATGTTCTCCAGGCTGAAGGCTACATTCGTGGCTACTCCGTCGTCGATTTCGGCAACGGCAAGTCTGAGCTCAGCATCGAACTCAAGTACTATGAAGGCTCATCGGTGATCCGCGAGATCGGCCGTGTGTCTAAGCCGGGCCGCCGAGTTTATGTCTCGGTCAAGTCCATTCCGCAGGTCGCGAACGGTCTCGGTATCATTATCCTTTCGACTCCGAAGGGCGTAATGGCCGACCACCAGGCTCGTGAACAGAATGTTGGTGGTGAGGTTCTTTGCTCGGTCTTCTAAGGCCGAACATGGATCTCCTTCGAAACAGACAGGTTTGAAAAAATGTCTCGTATCGGTAAGAAGCCCGTTCAGGTGCCTGCAGGAATCACGGCCTCGGTTGATGGCCAAAAGGTGACTGCTAAGGGCCCCAAGGGCGAACTGTTTTTCGTTGCTAACGACGAAATCGGTCTCAAGCTGGAAGATAATGCAATTGTCGTAACGCCGCTTAGCAACTCCAAGGATGCTCGTTCGAAGTGGGGCATGTCCCGCACGATGATCGAGAACATCCTGAAGGGTGTTAAGGAAGGCTACGAGCGGAAGCTCGAAATCAACGGCGTCGGCTACCGTGCCGCCCTGCAGGGCAAGAACCTGCAGCTCGCGCTCGGCTTCAGCCACGACGTGGTTTACGAGCCGCCGGAAGGCATTACGATTGCTGTGCCGAAGCCGACGGAAATCGTCGTCAGCGGCATCAACAAGCAGCAGGTCGGCCAGGTTGCCGCTGAAATCCGCGAATATCGCGGTCCTGAGCCCTACAAGGGCAAGGGCGTTAAGTATGCCGGCGAGCGGATCGTCCGCAAAGAAGGCAAGAAGAAGTAAGGATCACGCGAAATGGCTAGCAGGAAAGAAGCACTTGCACGTCGTGCCAACCGCGTGCGCCGTCAACTCAAGTCGGTGGCCAATGGCCGTCCGCGCCTGTCGGTTCATCGCTCGTCGAAGAACATCTACGTTCAGGTCATCGATGATGCGGCCGGCAAGACGCTTGCGTCTGCCTCCACGCTCGATAAGGATCTGCGCGGTTCTCTGAAGACCGGTGCCGACACAGCCGCCGCCGCCCTCGTTGGCAAGCTCGTC
This sequence comes from Rhizobium rhizogenes NBRC 13257, assembly GCF_000696095.1. Classification (GTDB taxonomy): domain Bacteria; phylum Pseudomonadota; class Alphaproteobacteria; order Rhizobiales; family Rhizobiaceae; genus Rhizobium; species Rhizobium rhizogenes. The sequence goes on from NZ_BAYX01000002.1 coordinate 519,114, forward strand.
GCCGAGCGTGCCACCAAGGCAGGCGTCAAGGAAGTCGTGTTCGATCGCGGCGCCTTCATCTACCACGGCCGTATCAAGGCCCTGGCTGAAGCAGCTCGCGAAGGCGGTCTGTCCTTCTAATCAAGTTTCCGGCCGGCAGCTTTAAGCGCCGGCCGGATATTCACCGGACCGCACGTTTCCCCGTAAGGGGAGGGCATGCGGTCTTTGTTGTTTGCCGATTGCACCCGGAAAAGAAAAAGGAAGAGGACAATGGCACAGGAAAAGAGGGGCTCGCGGGATGACCGTCAGAGCCGTGAAGAGCGCGATAGCGAATTCGTCGACAAGCTGGTCGCGATCAACCGTGTCGCCAAGGTTGTAAAGGGTGGCCGCCGTTTCGGTTTCGCCGCTCTCGTCGTTGTTGGTGACCAGAAGGGCCGCGTAGGCTTCGGTCATGGCAAGGCACGCGAAGTGCCGGAAGCTATCCGCAAGGCCACTGAAAGCGCCAAGCGCGATCTGATCTTTGTACCGCTGCGCGACGGCCGTACGCTGCATCACGACGTCCATGGCCGTCATGGCGCTGGCAAGGTTCTGCTGCGCTCGGCCAAGGTCGGTACCGGTATCATCGCCGGCGGCCCGATGCGCGCCGTTTTCGAAACGCTCGGCGTTCATGACGTCGTTGCCAAGTCGACCGGTTCGTCGAACCCGTACAACATGGTTCGCGCTACGTTCGACGCCCTGAAGCACCAGGTTCACCCGAAGGACATCGCAGCTCAGCGCGGCATCAAGTATGCCACTCTGCAGGCTCGTCGCTCCGCTTCGGGCAATGCCTCTGAAGAATAAGGGAGTTTGACCTATGGCCAAGACGACCAAGAAGGCTGAAGCCAAGGCGACCGTTACGGTCGAGCAGATTGGCAGCCCCATCCGCCGTCCGGATGTTCAGCAGAAGACGCTGATCGGTCTCGGACTGAACAAGATGCACCGTCGCCGCACGCTGGAAGATACTCCGGCCGTTCGTGGCATGATCCGTGCTGTCCAGCATCTCGTTCGCGTAGTCGACGAGAAGTGAGCCGGAGGTAATCGCTATGAAATTGAATGAGATCAAGGATAACGAAGGCTCGACCCATAGCCGCAAGCGCCTCGGCCGCGGCATTGGCTCCGGCTCCGGCAAGACCGGCGGCCGTGGTGTTAAGGGTCAGAAGTCCCGTTCGGGCGTTGCGATCAACGGCTTCGAAGGCGGTCAGATGCCCATCTACCGTCGTCTGCCGAAGCGCGGCTTCAACAACATCTTCGCTGCCGATTACGTTGTCGTATCGCTGGCGCGCATCCAGGTTGCGGTTGACGCCGGCAAGCTCGACGCCAAGAAGACCATCGATGCTGCCGCTCTCAAGGCTGCCGGCGTGATTCGCCGCGTCAAGGACGGCGTTCGGGTTCTCTCGGACGGCGAACTGAAGGCGAAGATTTCGCTGGAAGTTGCAGGCGCCTCCAAGCCGGCGGTCGAAAAGATCGAAAAGGCTGGCGGTTCCATTAAGCTGCTCGCTTCTGCCGCAGAATAATCTTATCAATAAGTCGCCCGGGGTGCTTCACACCGGGCGATTTTGCTCCCATATGTGTGCCTCACGAACCTGAATGATGCAGCTGTGTCTTTCCGGTGAATAACGGGACCCCAGGGTGAGGCATCCGATTGCAGTGCAATCCGTCCGAAGCCCGGCTTTTGAACAATTTGAAAACTGATTCCGGACCCGGCCGATTTTGCCGGAATTGGTAGTGCGGAGATTTGCATGGCTTCTGCTGCGGAACAATTGGCGTCCAATCTCAATTTCTCGACCTTTGCCAAAGCCGAGGATCTCAAGAAGCGCTTGTGGTTCACGCTCGGAGCTCTCCTGGTTTACCGACTGGGAACTCATATCCCGCTTCCGGGTCTCAACCCGGCGGCCTATGCCCAGGCGTTCCAGAATCAGTCTGGCGGCATTCTCGGCCTCTTCAACATGTTTTCCGGCGGCGCCGTCCAGCGCATGGCGATTTTCGCGCTCGGTATCATGCCCTACATCTCCGCTTCGATCATCGTGCAGCTCATGACCTCGGTCGTGCCGGCGCTCGAGAACCTGAAGAAGGAAGGCGAGCAGGGTCGTAAGATCATCAACCAGTACACCCGCTACGGCACGGTGCTGCTCGGCGCATTGCAGGCCTATGGCATTGCGATTGGCCTTGAGCATGGCAATGGCGTCGTTCTCGATCCGGGCTGGTTCTTCCGCATTTCGACCGTCATTACGCTGCTCGGCGGCACGATGTTCCTGATGTGGCTCGGCGAGCAGGTGACTTCGCGCGGTATCGGCAACGGTATTTCGCTGATCATCTTCGCGGGCATTGCAGCCGGTCTGCCGACGGCACTTGCCGGTACGCTCGAACTTGGCCGCACCGGCGCTCTGTCGACGGGCCTCATTCTCCTCGTGCTTGTCGTGGCTGTCCTGGTCATCGCATTGATCGTCTTCGTCGAGCGCGCTCAGCGCCGCCTGCTGATCCAGTATCCGAAGCGCCAGGTCGGCACCCGCATGTTCCAGGGTGACACCTCGCATCTGCCGCTGAAGCTCAACACCTCGGGCGTTATCCCGGCGATCTTCGCGTCTTCGTTGCTGCTGCTGCCGGCGACCATTGCCGGCCTCGGCACCAATACGGCGCTGCCGACCTGGGTCACCTCGATCGTCGCGGCCCTCGGGCACGGCCAGCCGCTCTACATGGTGCTCTACGCCGCCCTGATCGCCTTCTTTGCCTTCTTCTATACCGCGCTGGTCTTCAATCCGAAGGATACGGCCGATAATCTGAAGAAGCATGGCGGCTTCATTCCGGGCATCCGTCCGGGTGATCGCACCGCCGAATATATCGACTATGTGCTGACCCGTATCACGGTCATCGGCGCGATCTATCTCGTCTTCGTCTGCATTCTGCCCGAAATTCTCGTGTCCCAGACCGGTATTCCGTTGGCGCTGGGTGGCACTTCGCTTCTGATCGTGGTTAGCGTAACGCTGGATACGGTGGCACAGATTCAGGGTCACCTGATCGCACAGCAATACGAAGGCCTGATCAAGAAATCGAAGTTGCGTGGAGGAAAGAGGGGGCGATGAGATTGATACTTTTAGGGCCGCCGGGTGCAGGTAAGGGAACCCAGGCCCAGCGTATCGTGGAAAAGCATGGCATTCCGCAGCTTTCCACGGGGGATATGCTGAGGGCCGCCGTGGCGGCCGGGACTGAAGTAGGCAAGCGCGCCAAGGCCGTCATGGACGCCGGCAAGCTTGTTTCAGACGACATCGTCAATGCCATCGTGTCCGAGCGAATCGATCAACCGGATTGCGCCAGGGGCTTTATCCTCGATGGTTTTCCGCGGACGCTCGTTCAGGCCGATGCGACGGAAGCGATGTTGAAGGCGAAGGGTCTCGAGCTCTCCGCCGTGATCGAGATCAAGGTGGATGACGCCGTGCTCGCCGATCGTATTTCGGGCCGTTATACCTGCGCCAACTGCGGCGCCGGCTATCACGACGAAAATCTGAGACCGAAGGTGGAGGGTGTGTGCGACCGTTGCGGTTCCACACATTTCAAACGCCGGGCCGACGACAACAGGGAAACGGTCGTCGAGCGTCTGCAGGTCTACTACAAGGAAACCTCGCCGCTCATCGGCTATTACTATGCCAAGGGCAAGCTTCAGTCGGTCGACGGCATGGCGGATATCGAACATGTGACCGCCAATATCGAGGCGATCCTCTCTAAGCTTTAGATAGCTTAAAATAAACTTGCCGGGAGCGGTTGCTTTTTTGCACTGATTCCGTTAAACACCGCGCCAACTCGCGACATACCAAGCGATCGGCGCGGATTTCCATCGGGAAGTCCGGGTACGGTCGTTTTGACGTGTTACGGATCTAATCGAACAAGCAGCTCCCGGGCTGCATAACAAAAGCCCTTTGCTCAGGCAAAAGGAATGCAAGGAGAACAGGCGTGGCTCGTATCGCTGGCGTCAACATCCCGACTGCAAAGCGCGTAGTTATTGCGCTTCGCTACATTCACGGGATCGGACCGAAGTTTGCACAGGAAATCTGCGAGAAGGTCGGTATTCCGGCCGAGCGTCGCGTCAACCAGTTGACGGACGCTGAAGTTCTGCAGATCCGCGAAACCATCGATCGCGATTATCAGGTCGAAGGCGACCTTCGTCGTGAAACCTCGATGAACATCAAGCGTCTGATGGACCTTGGCAGCTACCGTGGCCTGCGCCATCGTCGCAGCCTTCCGGTTCGCGGCCAGCGCACCCACACCAATGCCCGCACCCGCAAGGGTCCGGCAAAGGCCATCGCTGGTAAGAAGAAGTAATTTCCGGGAAACCGGATTTGGGAGGCTGGCGGTCTGCGCCGGCCTCTTTTGAGTTTGGAACGGCGCCGATCGGGCGCTGCTCCGGTGGAGCCGCTGGCATTACGGCGGTGCAGAGATCCAAGAAAGGACTACCATGGCCAAGGAAGCCGTACGCGTTCGCCGTCGCGAGCGTAAAAATATTTCGTCGGGCGTTGCGCACGTCAACTCGACCTTCAACAACACGATGATCACCATCACCGACGCACAGGGCAACGCTATTGCCTGGTCGTCCGCTGGTGCCAAGGGCTTCAAGGGTTCGCGCAAGTCGACCCCGTTCGCTGCCCAGATCGCTGCTGAAGACTGCGCCAAGAAGGCCCAGGAACATGGCATGAAGTCGCTGGAAGTTGAAGTTTGCGGTCCGGGTTCCGGTCGTGAATCCGCTCTGCGCGCACTCCAGGCTGCCGGTTTCATGATCACGTCCATCCGTGACGTGACGCCGATCCCGCACAATGGTTGCCGCCCGCGCAAGAAGCGCCGCGTCTGATCATCGCCACTCACGACACCGGCCGGCGCATATGTGTCCGGCTCGGTGCTTTTCAAGCTCGGTTGTCACGATTGGATGGTGACAACGAACGGAAGGCAAGAATATGATTCAGAAAAACTGGCAGGAACTGATCAAGCCGAACAAGGTCGAGTTCACCTCGAGCGGCCGCACCAAGGCAACGCTCGTGGCCGAACCGCTGGAGCGTGGCTTCGGCCTCACCCTCGGCAACGCGCTGCGTCGCGTTCTGCTGTCCTCTCTGCGCGGTGCCGCTGTGACGGCCGTGCAGATCGACGGCGTGCTGCATGAGTTCTCCTCTATCCCGGGCGTCCGGGAAGATGTGACGGACATCGTGCTGAACATCAAGGAAATCGCCATCAAGATGGATGGCGATGATGCCAAGCGCATGGTCGTCCGCAAGCAGGGCCCCGGCGTCGTAACGGCTGGCGATATTCAGACGGTCGGCGATATCGAAATCCTCAACCCCGAGCATGTGATCTGCACGCTCGACGAGGGTGCCGAAATCCGCATGGAATTCACCGTCAATAACGGCAAGGGCTATGTCCCGGCCGAGCGTAATCGTGCGGAAGATGCTCCTATCGGTCTCATCCCGGTCGACAGCCTTTATTCGCCGGTCAAGAAGGTGTCCTACAAGGTTGAAAATACCCGCGAAGGACAGGTTCTCGACTACGACAAGCTGAGCATGTCGATCGAAACCGATGGTTCGATCACCGGTGAAGATGCAGTCGCTTTCGCGGCCCGCATCCTCCAGGATCAGCTTGGCGTGTTCGTCAACTTCGACGAGCCGCAGAAGGAAGCCGAAGAAGAAGCAGTTACCGAACTTGCTTTCAACCCGGCGCTCCTCAAGAAGGTGGACGAACTGGAACTGTCTGTTCGCTCGGCAAACTGCCTGAAGAACGACAACATCGTCTATATCGGCGACCTCATTCAGAAGACCGAAGCAGAAATGCTCCGCACGCCGAATTTTGGTCGCAAGTCGCTGAACGAAATCAAGGAAGTTCTCGCTTCCATGGGTCTGCACCTCGGCATGGAAGTGCCGGCATGGCCGCCTGAGAACATCGAAGATCTCGCCAAGCGATACGAAGACCAATACTAACCAACAAACTGCAGGTGGATGATGCCTGCAAGTGAAGGAGAATAGCAATGCGCCACGGTAAAGCCGGCCGCAAGCTGAATAGAACTGCTAGCCACCGTAAGGCGATGTTCGCCAACATGGCGGCTTCGCTCATCACCCATGAGCAGATCGTCACCACTCTGCCGAAGGCGAAGGAAATTCGCCCGATCGTCGAGAAGCTGGTTACCCTCGGCAAGCGCGGCGACCTGCACGCTCGTCGTCAGGCCATCTCGCAGATCCGCGACGCCGTTGTCGTTGCCAAGCTGTTTGATGCGATCGCAACGCGTTACGCCACCCGCAACGGCGGCTACCTGCGTATCATGAAGGCCGGCTTCCGCCAGGGCGACAATGCCGCTCTCGCAGTCGTCGAATTCGTCGATCGCGACACCTCTGCCAAGGGCGCAGCCGACAAGGCCCGCGTTGCCGCCGAGGAAGAAGCCGCAGCCGCTTAAGGCTCGCTTCTGACAGACAATCGAAAGGCCGGATGAGCGATCATCCGGCCTTTTTCTGTTCCTTGTGTCCAGACACGTCGTTTCCAGTGCTGCGGCACTATTGGGGAATATGAACGTGTTTCTTGATGTGCTTCAGGTTGGCGACGATGGTGAAGATCATGATGACGAGAAGTGACCAGGAACTCCATTTTCCGATATGGACTGCGGACCAGGCTCCGAGTTGATTTGGGTATCTCCAGATGCCGAAAAAGGTGCTGATGTTCTCCGCCAGCCAAATGAAGAAGCCGATCAAGATGAAGGACAGCAGCAGCGGCATGCGGCGGTCGTGATCGTAGGGGCGGAAGATAACTGTGGAGCGCGAGTAGAGCCCCAGCGTGCAAGCCACGATGTACCAGCGATAATCGCCGATATAATGATGCGTGAAGAAATTGGCATAGATGGCGACCGCCATCAGGCCCGCCATCCAATAGGGCGGATGATGTTTGATGCGCAGATCGAGCAGGCGCCACGCCTGGATGATGTAGCTGCCGATGGCGGCGTACATGAAGCCGGAAAATAGCGGGACGCCGAAGAGCTTGGTGTAGGCAAAGTCCGGATAGGCCCAGGATTGTATGCTGCCGGACGTCTTGAAGACTTCGAGTGCAAAGCCCACGACATGGAAGAGGCAGACCGCTTTCAACTCGTCGACAGTTTCCAGCTTCGCCCAGACCATCCAGATTTGAATGGCGAGTGCAATGATGAGCAGGACGTCATAGCGCGGAATGTGAAGGATACCCGCATGTGGAATCGTGAAGATCGCCAGGAAAAACAGCCCCACGAAAACACAGGCGCGGGCCTCCTTTATGCCGAAGAACAGGAACTCGACGGCAAACCGACGGATGCCCTTGAGATCGGAGTGAGCAGGCATGCGGGTGAGGTAGCTATCGAGAGACGGCAAAAGCTTTTCGAGTGCAGCGACTTTGGACATTTTCAGTATTTCTCGCTCTAGGCGCTGATGATGTCTCGGATGGCAATGTTGATGACAGGAAGAGCGTGGCGAAATTGCAGCTCAACATTGTGCTGACACGCGTGAATTTTCCGTATCCAGGGTGGCGCTGCATGCTCTTGCTTTTCAAGAAGATCGTGGGCTACCTGCGTCTGAGATTGATGTCTGTCGGTCGGCGAGGTACGATATTTGGAGGTCCGGAAAAGTGACGTGTCGAGAAGGATGTTGCTGCTTTCCGCTCTCGTCCTGACCATTGCCTGCGGTCTCGTCCTCAGGCGATTTGGATACGAAGCGCATCTGCCTTTTACCGTCGTCAAATATGGCGGCTCGATCCTGTGGGGATCGATGGTCTATTTTCTGCTGGCGTCGATAGTGGTCACTGCGAAGCCCTCGAAGATCGCTGTGGCCGCAGTATTGATTGCCATTTGCGTCGAAGTGTTCCGGCTGGTTCATATGCCGTGGCTGGACGCGTTTCGATTGATGTTCGCCGGCGCTCTATTGCTCGGCCGCGTGTTTTCCCTGTGGAACATACTGGCCTATGCCACCGGAATAGCCGCGGCTCTGGCGCTTGATGCCGCTCTTTCGGCGGGAAGGGGAGATCGGCAGAAGCCGGCGGCATGAAAATCCGCTTCATCGCTCATCCTTGATTGCATAGCTGCATTTCCGTTTTGGCAGGCTCATTTTGATGAGATCGTTTGAATCCTAACTAATTTAATGCTAATAGATAGCCATGAAATCGTTTAACGCTCTCCAGCGAATCTTCACGGCTAACCTTCTGACGACCGGTCGCCAGTGGCGGCGGGTCGTTGACCTTGTCCTGAGTTCCCATGGGATCTCGGAGGCGTCCGCCGCACCATTGCTGTGGATCGGCCGTCTCGGCGGCGGGGTGCGGCAGGTGGTTCTTGCCAATTATGTCGGCATCGAAGGCCCGTCGCTGGTGCGCTTGCTCGATCAGCTCGAAGGTCTCGGGCTTGTCATGCGCAAGGACGATCCGACGGACCGCCGGGCGAAAGGCTTGTGGCTGACCACAGAGGGTGAGGCACTTGCGACGCGCATGGAGGAGACGCTCGACGAATTGCGCGGCAGGATCCTCGCCAATGTCGACAAGGCCGATATCGAAGCCGCGATCCGTGTCTTGCAGGCCTTCGAAGATTTCGAGGCGCCGAAGGCGTCCGGAACCAATCAACAGCGCGAGGAGGCATTATGAGCCTCCCGTCCTGGCGTGATTGGCTGTTTTCCGGCAAGGCCTTTGTGGCCGCTATGCTCGCGCTCTTCATCGCATTGTCTCTGGACCTTCCGCGCCCTTACTGGGCGATGGCGGCCGTCTACGTCGTTGCCAATCCGCTTGCGGGGGCAACGAGCTCGAAAGCGCTCTTTCGCGCGCTCGGCACGCTCCTGGGCGCCTCCGCCGCCGTCTTTTTCGTTCCGATTTTCGTCAATGCACCTATGCTCCTTTCCATCGTCATCGCGCTGTGGACAGGCACGCTGTTGTTCATATCGATGCTTGATCGGACCTCGCGCAGCTACGTCTTCATGCTGGCCGGATACACGCTGCCCATGATCGCCCTGCCGACCGTCGGCGCTCCGGAAACAGTTTTCGATGTTGCGCTTGCCCGCTCGGAAGAAATCCTCATCGGCATTGCCTGCGCCAGCGTCGTCAGTGCCGTCTTTTTCCCGACCAGCGTGCGCTCGGTCCTTGGTCAGCGCATCACGACATGGCTCGACGATGCCGGCAGCTGGGCCGACGAGATCCTGCGCGGGGAGGGTGCTTCGCCCGCCACGCCGCTGAAGCGGCAGAAGCTTGCCTCAGATGTCACCGGCCTCGATCTCATCATCAGCCAGCTCGGCTATGATGCCGACAGCCGCGATATCGTCCGCCATTCCCGCGAGCTGCGCGGTCGCCTCCTGATGCTGCTGCCGCTCTTCTCATCGCTGGCCGATCGCCTGCATGCGTTGAAGGCGAGGGAAAAGGCGTTGCCTTATGAACTCCTCGCGGTCATGAACGAAGTGGCCGATTGGCTGTCCCAAGGTGGCAAGGGCGAAACCGATAAGACGGCTATCCTCCTCTCCGGAAAGATCGAGGCTTTACAGAATGCCGATCCCGATCTGAACTGGGATGACCTTGTGCTCTCCAGCGCGCTCGCACGGCTGAAGGAAATCGTCGATCTGTGGCAGGATTGCCTGACGCTGCGCAATGAGATCGTCGCCGGCAAGCGAGCTGGTTCCTGGCACCCCGCCTTTCGCCATCGCGACGTCGTCGGGCGCAGCCGGCATTATGATTATGCCTTGCTGGCTTTCTCCGCCGGTTCGGTTGTCGTCGGCATCTTCATGGCCTGCTTCTTGTGGATCGTGACCGGCTGGGAAGACGGCGCCGGCTTCGTGACCATGGCCGCCGTCGCCTGTTCCTTCTTTGCCGCGCTTGATCGTCCGGCGCCGTTCATCACCTCGATGTTCGTCTGGACCGCATTCAGCCTGGTGATCGCCTTCATCTATCTCTTTGGCATATTGCCGGGCATCAACAGCTACGAACTGCTTGTGCTGGCATTCGCGCCGCCATTCCTGGTAATCGGCCTGCTGATCCCGCGGCCGCAGTCGAACATGCTCGCCATGCTGCTGACGGTGAACGGCGCCACCTTCATCGCACTGCAGGATCACTATACGGCCGATTTCAGCACTTTCATCAATGGCGCGATTGCCGCCTTGGCAGGCGTCGGCTTCGCGCTGGTCTGGACGCAACTGACGCGGCCGTTCGGCTCTGAACTTGCCGCATCGCGGCTGGTGCGGGCCGGCTGGAGCGATCTTGCCGAGACCGCCGCCGGTGCGCGGAGAGGCGATCATACGCGTCTGTCCGGCCGCATCCTCGATCGCCTCGGCCAGCTCGTTCCCCGCCTTGCCGCAGTCGAGGACCGCGAACTGAAAAAGGTCGACGGCTATGCCGACGTTCGCCTGGGCTTCAACGTGCTCATGTTGCAGAAGGAACGCCCGCAGCTCAGCACCGCCGGCGCATCTTCGGTGGGCACGGTTCTTTCCGGTGTCGCGGATTTCTATCGCTCGCGGGTAAAGGCGGGGCAGGCCATCGATCCATCGGAGGGATTGCGCCAGTCTATCGACAACAGCCTGGAAGCGATTGCGCTCCGGGATGGGTCGGCGGGCCGTCCTAGCCTCGATGCCCTGGTCGGTCTGCGCCGGGCGCTCTTTCCCCATGCCGAGCCGCCGCAAAGCTGGCAGCCGCCTATGTCGGATACGTCCTCACCTCTTTCCATCGCAGCCGAGTAACATCATGCCCGCAGAATTCGATCTTTATGGCGTCTATATCCCACGCCTCCTTGTCCTGATGCTCGTGACGCTGCTCGCCGTCATTCCCCTCCGTCGCCTTCTCGCAAGGGTTGGGGCCTATGCCCTGGTCTGGCATCGCGGTCTCTTCGATCTCGCGCTCTATGTCCTGCTGCTTGGCGCGGCTTCCTCACTCTCCCGTTGGTACTTCACATGAACACGTTCAAAATGATCGGCCGCCTTTTCGTTACCCTTATCTTTGTCGTCGGAGCTGTCTTCGTCGGCCGAGAGCTCTGGGGGCATTACATGGATGAGCCATGGACGCGCGATGCGCGCCTGCGCGCCGATGTCGTCGGCATCGCGCCGGATGTCGCGGGCCTCGTCAGCGACGTGCTGGTCAAGGATAACCAGACCGTCAACAAGGGCGACGTCCTCTTCCGTGTAGACCGGGAGCGCTTCGCCATTGCGCTGGCGCAGGCTGATGCAGCGCTGGAAAGCAGCAAAGCCGCGCTCGATCAGGCCCATCGTGAAAACCAGCGACAGTCGCGTCTCGGCGACGCAGGTTCCCTGCAGCAGAAAGAGCAGGCGCTGACCGCCGAGCAGCAGGCCGATGCGGCCTTCCGCCAGGCGCAAGCCAGTCGCGATCTCGCCCAGCTCAATCTCGATCGCTCCGAGGTTCGCGCCACCGTGAACGGCAGGATCTCGAACCTGAGCCTGCGTCCGGGCGACTACGTGACGGCCGGCAGCGCTGAAGTGGCGCTGATCGACAGCGATTCCCTGCGCGTCGAGGGCTATTTCGAGGAAACCAAACTGCCGCGCATCCATGTCGGTGACGAGGTCTCCATCCACCTGATGGGCCAGACCGAAAAGCTGACCGGCCATATCGAGAGCATCGCCAACGGCATAGAGGATCGCGAGCGCACCTCCGGCAGCATGCTTGCCAATATCACGCCCACTTTCAGCTGGGTTCGCCTGGCGCAGCGCGTGCCGGTTCGCATTGCGCTCGACAAGGTGCCAGACGGCACCAAGCTGATTGCCGGGCTGACGGCAACCGTCGAGGTGCAGGAACAGGGCCAGGCCAAGATCGCCAGCGCTGCGGAATGAACGTCGTGTGAAAAGGACAGGACGGCCGAGTTCAGGCCGCTCTGGAACTGGACGCTGCAACCGGTTTCCGCGCCGCCCTTCGTCTCTCCATCATGATCGGTCGATACGACCGGTAGAGGATCATGGCGATCAGCAGGCCGATATAGATATATTGCTCCAGCGACAGGACCTTGGTCGACAGCGCGAAATGCAACGCGCCGCAGGCGGCGATGATATAGACCAGCCGGTGCAGCCAGATCCATTTCTTGCCGAGGCGCTTGATCGAGAAACTATTCGAGGTCACGGCCAGCACCAGCAGCATCACCAGCCCCGCCATGCCGAACATGATGAATGGCCGCTTCAGCACATCGTCGATCACCGCTCCGACGTCGAGCGCCTGATCGAGAATCATGTAAACAGCCAGATGCATCAGCGCGTAGTAAAAACAGAGCAGGCCGAGCGCGCGGCGATAGCGCAGATAGTTCCAGCCGAACAGATCGCGCGCCGGGGTGACGGCGAGCGTCAGCAGCAGGAAGCGGATCGCCCAAAGCCCGAGGAAGAGCTCGAAGGTTTTCACCGCATCGGCGCCGAGCTGATCGGTGGCCCCGAGATAGAATTCCCATGCCGCCGGTATCAGCCCGATGACATAGAGCGCCCAGACGGAAGCGGGCTGCCAGCGTTTGGGCAGAGCGAGAGAGACGGCCATCAGAAATTCGCCCTCAGATCCATGCCGGCATAGAGGCTTGCGACCTGGTCGGCATAGCCGTTGAAGGGCAAGGTGGGGTGGCGGTTGGCGCTGAAGAAACCACCTTCGCCGATACGGCGCTCGGTTGCCTGACTCCAGCGCGGATGGTCGACCGCCGGATTGACGTTGGCGTAGAAGCCATATTCCTGGCTGTTGGCCACCTGCCATGTGTTCATAGGCTGCTTGTCGGTGAGCGTGATACGCACGATCGACTTGATGCCCTTGAAGCCATATTTCCACGGCACGACGAGCCGGATCGGTGCGCCGTTCTGGTTTGGCAGCGTTTCGCCATAGAGCCCGACGGCGAGCAGCGTCAGCGGATTACGGGCTTCATCGAGCCGCAGACCTTCGACATAGGGCCAGTCCAGGGACTGGAGGAGGCCTGACTGCCCCGGCATTTCCGAGGGCCGCACGACCGTCTCGAAGGCGACAAACTTGGCGCTGCCGAGTGGCTCCACCTTGTCGAGCAAGGCCGAGAGCGGGAAGCCATCCCACGGGATCACCATCGACCAGGCCTCGACGCAACGCATGCGGTAGACACGCTCTTCCGGCGGGAATTCCTTGATCAGCGCATCGATGTCGAAGGTGCCGGGCTTGTTGACCATGCCGTCGACCTTGACGGTCCACGGGCGCGGCTTGAAGTTGCCGGAAAGCTTCGCTGGGTCGCCCTTGTCGAGGCCGAATTCGTAGAAGTTATTGTAGGTGGTGACATCCTTGATCGGTGTCAGCTTCTCGTCGACCGTATAGTTGCTCTTCGTCGCGTTCAGGGGATCCGCCAGCGCGCTCTTGCCGCCGGCGATGGCCAAGCCGGCACTGGCTGACGCCGCCGTCAGGAACTCCCGGCGCCTGAGATAGATCGAGCGCGGTGTGATCTCGGAGGAGGTGATCTTTGGCGGGCGATAGGAAGGCATGCTATAGTCCTTTCAGCGATCGTAGAGATAATACGACCTCTACGTACGGGACGCACGATTTGTTACGGTCTTACGCCGGTATTTCTTTCGAACGGAAACCAATTTTTTGTGTCTGTCCGTGATCGATGAAACGGCTTGCTCGCGTGTTCACGTCATTTGGCCGATGAATACGCCCGACAAACGGCCCGAGGCCGGGTTTGCCCTTACGGCGTACCGGATTCGGCTGAGTTGATAGTGACAGTCCGATGCGATTGGATTAGGACAATTCCAAAAAGCAGGAATGTCGGCGCTCCCTTTGGCGCAAAGCCAGGGCCGGCCGGCGCCTCACAATTTCCGAGACGACGAGGAATACACCATGCCAGCTTATCGTTCCAGAACCACGACCCACGGCCGCAACATGGCGGGCGCGCGCGGCCTTTGGCGCGCCACGGGTATGAAGGACAGCGATTTCGGCAAGCCTATCATTGCGGTGGTCAACTCCTTCACCCAGTTCGTGCCGGGTCACGTCCATCTGAAGGATCTCGGCCAGCTCGTCGCGCGCGAAATCGAAGCGGCCGGCGGCGTTGCCAAGGAATTCAACACCATCGCCGTCGACGACGGTATCGCCATGGGCCATGACGGCATGCTCTATTCGCTGCCCTCGCGCGAGCTGATCGCCGACAGCGTCGAATACATGGTCAACGCCCATTGCGCCGACGCCATGGTCTGCATCTCCAACTGCGACAAGATCACCCCCGGCATGCTGATGGCGTCGCTGCGCCTCAACATCCCCACGGTCTTTGTTTCCGGCGGCCCGATGGAAGCCGGCAAGGTCATCATGCATGGCAAGAAGGTCGCGCTCGATCTCGTCGACGCCATGGTCGCCGCGGCCGATGACAAGATCAGCGACGAGGACGTCGCCACCATCGAACGTTCGGCCTGTCCGACCTGTGGTTCCTGTTCCGGCATGTTTACCGCCAATTCGATGAACTGCCTGACGGAAGCGCTCGGCCTGTCGCTGCCCGGCAACGGCTCGACGCTCGCCACCCATTCGGACCGCAAGGAGCTCTTCCTTGAGGCTGGTCGCCGTGTTGTCGCTCTCGCGAAGCGTTATTACGAGCAGGACGATGTCACGGCACTGCCGCGGACAATCGCCAGCAAGGGTGCGTTCGAGAATGCCATGGCGCTCGACATCGCCATGGGCGGCTCGACCAACACCGTGCTGCATATCCTTGCGGCAGCGCATGAGGGTGAAATCGATTTCACCATGGATGACATCGATCGCCTGTCCCGGCGTGTTCCCTGCCTTTCCAAGGTGGCACCGGCCAAGGCAGACGTTCACATGGAAGACGTGCATCGCGCCGGCGGCATCATGGCGATTCTCGGCGAACTGAACCGTGCCGGCCTGTTGAATGCCGATCTGCCGACCGTCCACGCCCCAACGCTGGGCGAGGCGCTGGCGCAATGGGATATTGCGGTGACCGACAACAAGGCGGCTCTGGAGCTCTTCAGCGCTGCCCCTGGCGGTGTCCCGACGCAGGTTGCCTTCAGCCAGAGCGCGCGCTGGGAAGAGCTTGATCTCGATCGTGAAAAGGGTGTCATCCGCGATGCTCAGCATCCCTTCTCCAAGGATGGCGGCCTCGCCGTCTTGAAGGGCAATCTCGCGCTCGACGGCTGCATCGTGAAGACGGCTGGTGTCGATGAATCGATCCTGAAATTCTCCGGTCCTGCCAAGGTCTTCGAAAGCCAGGATTCGGCTGTCAAGGGCATCCTCAGCAACCAGGTCGTGGCCGGCGACGTCGTCGTCATCCGCTACGAAGGTCCGAAGGGCGGCCCGGGCATGCAGGAAATGCTCTATCCGACCAGCTATCTGAAGTCGAAGGGCCTCGGCAAGGCTTGCGCACTGATCACCGACGGCCGCTTCTCCGGCGGCACCTCGGGCCTCTCCATCGGCCACGCTTCACCCGAAGCGGCCAATGGCGGCACGATCGGCCTGGTGCGCGAAGGCGACATGATCGACATCGATATCCCGAACCGCACGATCAGCCTGCGCGTCGATGAGGCCGAACTCGCCGCCCGCCGCGAAGCCCAGAACGCCAAGGGCTGGTTCCCGGCCGAAAAGCGCAAGCGCAATGTCACCACGGCGCTGAAGGCCTATGCGGCCTTTGCGACCAGCGCGGACCGCGGCGCCGTCAGGGATCTGGGCGGGAAGTAATCGCCGACCATCTAAAGCAAGCGCAAAACCCCTGATTACAAATCAGGGGTTTTGTCTTTGACGGGCAACTTTACTTTTAGATCGGCCGATTGATCCTCTTATACGTCTCATCCAGCTCCTTCATCCGCTCCTGATAAGACGACGTCAAACATCCGACATCCGCGCCGCATGCCTGCCGCTTCTTCAACCAGGCGGACTGTTCATCCTGCAGCGTGCCACGCGAACCCATGGCGAGCAGGCCTGAGAGCAGGTCGAAGGTCGTCACCATCTTCACGTCTGCATCGTTGAGCGCCCTCACATCGCAGATCGCCTTCTCGTCAGGCTGCAGGTTCTGCGCATCGCAATTGAAGCTCGCGGCCCAGGATGTGCCGGTCGCGGAGAGGGTGCTAAGCAGGGTGAGAGAGGTGATGAGGAAGGCTGCCGTCAGGTTGTTTGGTCGCATAAGGTCACTCCATCTGTCGATTTCCGAAGTGAAATGCGCAATCACACAGTTTTGTTCATTCCACCTGTTTTTTATGAGCGCGCACGACCATCTATGCTTCATGCTTCCGCCCTCTTTTCTTTCTAGCGTCGGGCGCTACAACGTTGTTTCAAGAGCATTTAAAAAGGAAAATTCCATGCAGGTCCTGCTGAAGCGCACTGCCGTTTCGATGATTGCCCTCATCATGGCGATGCCGCTTTCCGCCGCGGCGCAGACTGCGAAGTCGGTGCCGGAAAGCCAGATGCAAATGCAGCTGTCGTTCGCGCCGCTGGTGAAGCAGACGGCCGGCGCGGTGGTCAACGTCTATGCCGAGCGGGTGGTGCAGCGGCAATCGCCTTTTGCCGGCGACCCCTTTTTCGAGCAGTTCTTTGGCCAACGCATGCCGAATCGCACGGAGAAGCAATCCTCACTGGGCTCCGGCGTCATCGTCGAAGCAAACGGCACTGTCATCACCAATAATCACGTTGTCGATGGCGCCGATGATATCAAGATCGCGCTGTCGGACGGCCGCGAATTTCCCTGCAAGGTCATCCTGAAAGATGACCGGGTCGATCTCGCGGTATTGAAGATCCAGTCGAAGAACGAGACCTTCCCGATTCTGCCGCTCGGCAATTCCGATGGCGTTGAAGTCGGCGATCTCGTGCTGGCGATCGGCAATCCCTTCGGTGTCGGCCAGACGGTGACGAGCGGCATCGTCTCGGCGCTCGCCCGCAACCAGGTGAAGAACGAGGTTGGCTTCTTCATCCAGACCGACGCCTCGATCAATCCCGGCAATTCCGGCGGCGCGCTTGCGAACATGAACGGCGAGCTGATCGGTCTCAACACGGCGATCTTCTCGCAGGGCGGCGGCTCCAACGGTATCGGCTTTGCCATCCCCGCCAATCTGGTCAAGGTTTTCCTCGCTGCTGCCGATCGTGGCGACAAAACTTTCGACCGGCCCTATATCGGCGCCTCCTTTGAGCCGGTGACATCTGACGTTGCCGAAGCGCTCGGCCTCGACAAGGTGCGCGGTGCGCTGGTGACCAAGGTGATTGACGGTGGGCCGGCGGCGAAGGCCGGTCTGAAGCCGGGCGAAGTTGTCACCGCCCTCAACAATATCCCGGTCGAGCATCCGGATGCCCTGGGCTACCGTCTGACGACGGCCGGCCTCGGCGCCACCGTGACCTTGACGGTTCTGGATGGCGGCAAGGAACATCAGGCCAGCATGACGCTCGCCGCCGCGCCAGAGACCACGCCACGCGAAGAGAAGCTAATTCAGGGTAACAACCCCTTCGCGGGCGTAACGGTCGCCAATCTGTCGCCGCGTGTCGCCGATGAGCTGCACCTGGCGCCGGATACGGCCGGTGTCGTGGTCGAGAGCCTGAAGGCGAATTCACCGGCCGATCGCGTTGGTTTCGCTCCGAAGGATATCATTATTTCCGTCAACGGCGTCGCCATCACCACGACCGACGTGTTACAGCAGGCCGTTAGCGGCAATCCAAGCTTCTGGCGCGTCGAGATCGAACGCGACGGCCAGCGCATACGGCAATTCTTCCGATGAGCGATGACCTGTTTGCACCGAAGATACCGGAGGGGGTCGCCAGCAAGCGGCCTCTTGCCGATCGTCTGCGGCCGCAAACCCTGGCTGATGTCACCGGCCAGTCACACCTGACCGGCGAGGACGGCGCGCTGCGGCGGATGATCGAATCCGGTTCGCTCGGCTCGATGATCTTTTGGGGGCCACCCGGCACCGGCAAGACGACGGTGGCGCGGCTGCTGTCGGGCGAGGCGGGTCTCGCCTTCGAGCAGATCTCGGCGATCTTCTCCGGCGTCGCGGATCTCAAGAAGGTGTTCGAAACCGCGCGCCTGCGCCGCATGGATGGCCGCCAGACGCTGTTGTTCGTCGACGAGATCCATCGCTTCAACCGCGCTCAGCAAGATAGCTTCCTGCCCGTCATGGAGGACGGAACCGTTATTCTGGTCGGCGCCACGACCGAGAACCCGTCCTTCGAACTCAACGCCGCTCTTTTGTCCCGCGCCCGCGTCCTGACGTTTCGCTCGCACGACGAGGAAAGTCTGGCGGAGCTGCTGAGCCGCGCGGAAAAGACGGAAGGCAAGCCGCTGCCGCTGACCGAGGACGCCCGCGCCAGCCTGATCCGCATGGCCGATGGCGATGGCCGCTCGGTGCTGACGCTGGCGGAAGAAGTC
Organism: Rhizobium rhizogenes NBRC 13257; assembly: GCF_000696095.1. Classification (GTDB taxonomy): domain Bacteria; phylum Pseudomonadota; class Alphaproteobacteria; order Rhizobiales; family Rhizobiaceae; genus Rhizobium; species Rhizobium rhizogenes. Next base: position 537,412 of record NZ_BAYX01000002.1, read on the forward strand.
TGGCGCGCCGCCCGCAAGGATGAGCTTTTCGATCCGGACGCGCTGGTGAAGATCGTGCAGCGCCGCGCGCCGGTCTATGACAAGGCGCAGGATGGCCATTACAATCTGATTTCGGCGCTGCATAAATCCGTGCGCGGCTCCGACCCCGACGCGGCGCTCTACTATCTCGCTCGGATGTTCGATGCAGGCGAAGACCCGCTTTATCTTGGGCGTCGGCTGGTGCGGATGGCGGTCGAGGATATCGGGCTTGCCGATCCGCAGGCGCTGGTGATCTGCAACGCCGCCAAGGACGCCTATGATTATCTCGGTTCGCCGGAAGGGGAATTGGCGCTGGCGCAAGCCTGCGTCTATCTCGCCACCGCCCCGAAATCGAATGCCCTCTACACGGCCTTCAAGGCTGCCACCCAGGCCGCCAAGGAAAATGGTTCGCTGTTGCCGCCCAAACAGATCCTCAATGCGCCGACGAAGCTGATGCGTACCGAGGGCTATGGTGACGGCTACCGCTACGATCACGACGAGCCGGATGCCTTTTCAGGCCAGAACTATTTTCCGGAAAAGATGGGCCGCCAGACCTTCTACGATCCGCCGGAGCGCGGCTTCGAGCGCGAAATCCGCAAGCGGTTGGACTGGTGGTCGAAGTTGCGCAAGGAGCGCGGCGAGCGCTAGAGCAATGCCAGGAAAAGTGCGCAGCGGTTTTCCGTCCGGAATTGCGTAGAGACAATGAGATAGACTAGGTGTCACCGGTTGGTGATGGTCTGCGATCCGGTCTTCTGCATACGCGGAGCAGGCGCCTTCTCAATCATCTTGACGCTCGATTCCGCCAAGCCGTTATGGCCTTCCATGTCGACCACCAGATGCCAATGGCCGGTCTCCGGTATCGTCAACCGGATTGGCGATTTCTTGGCGACGCCGCCGAGAAACTGATGCTTCAGAGTTTCCGTAAAGCGCTGGAAATTGGAGCCGTTCATCAGCCGGACATTGGCGATGGCCGACAACGTGATTTCGATCACTGTTCCGGCACGCTGCTCCTTGAGATCGTAGTGGCTATAACGGAAGGCAGGCTTCGACATTGCGCTTTCACTCTGATGGCACCCGGCCGCTATTTTACCCAAGCGTGGGTTAAAGAAGCGTTGGGCCGGGCGCGCGAGGCGGTCGAAGAGTTTCTTGAACTATCCCGCCTTAATGCAGGTTGGAGAAGGGTATGACGAGGCCGTTGAGATCGAGAACCGAGCCTTCCGGGGCGCGGCAGATATCGGCTGGATTATGATTGCACTCTTCCGCCGCGAAATGCAGCGCTGCCGCTTCATTGGCGAACAGGCCGCCGACGAGGCCCTGCCGGTCCTGGACGATCCAGCTGCCACGCCGGTCGCGGCCGACGGTGAAGCGGGCGGGTGCCGGTGAAGCGGCCATATGAGCCGTGCGGCGCTGGATATGCTGTGCGTTTGCCATGGTTTTCTCTCGTAAATTCGCTTCGATAGGCTCAGTTGACGGCCCAGTGCATCAGCACCTGGACGACGCCGGCGCCGAGAACGACAAGGGCAAGCCGCGGCGCAATGGCGAGAAGGCCGTCTTGCAGCGCATGCGAACGGGCCGGGCGCATGGCCTTGGCAGCAGCACGAGAGCGTTGGAGTGGGTCAGCGGCAGTGCCGTATTCGATGTAGCGTGACATCATAGTTCCTTTCCAAGTGTCACCGGCGCTGCTGTCGATCCTGACCGACGCGAGCGCCACGCACTCAAATCTATGTGCTATGCGGTATGATTTCCATTTGGCAGGAAAGGCTAAAATATAAAAATCTCATAGGGATAGAGCGCTTTTATAAACCTAGGCGGAATGCCAGCGGCGCGGGAGCGCGATGATCGCAATCCAGTCGAAGCGAAGCGATGGCCGTCTGGATTGCTGCATCGGTCTCTGCCTCGACGCCGATCAACGGCAGGCGCACATCGGGGCTCATATCCTTCATCAAGGCTAGCGCATGCTTCACTGTCGCCGGGGCGCTTTCGCACGCAAGTGCAGTGAACAACAGCCGCAGCCGATCCTCGATCAGCCGCGCCGCCGCCAGATGCTCACATTCGGCCGACATCTGCATGGAGTGGAAAAGCCGCGGCACGATATTGGCGGCGCTCGAAAACGATCCGCATCCACCGGCAATGGTGAAGGCGAGCGCTGTCACATCATGTGTCGAATAGAGCCCGATCCATCCCGGCAGCGATGGCCGCCAGGCACCGATGCGCGCGAGGTCGCCGCTGCCGTCGGCAATGCCGATGACGGTGGGGATTTCCGCCAGTCGCGCGACCGTCATCGGCGTTAGGTCGACAGCGGTATGGGAAGGAAGGTTGTGGATGATCAGCGGCAGGTCGGTGCTTTCCGCCAGCCGCTCGAAGTGATGGACAATGCCCTTCTGGGTGGGCTTGGAATAATAGGGAAGGGTGACGAAGGCGGCGTCGGCGCCAAGCTTTTCAGCCTGCAGCGTTTCTTCGATGGTCGTTGCCGTATCATTGGTGCCTGTGGCAACGATGACCGGAACTCGTCCCTCCGCCAGTTCGACGCAGATCTCGATGATCCGCGCCCGCTCGGCTTCGTCAAGCACCGGGCCTTCGCCGGTCAGCGAACAGGCAAGCAGCCCGTCGATGCCGCTGAGCAATTGCCACTCCACATGCGTCATCAGACCGACGCTGTCGAGCGCGCCATCCCGAAACGGTGTGACGAGCGCGGTGATCGCGCCGCCAATGCGCCTTTGCAAGGCTGTTCTGGTCATGATCCTGAGGCCGCTTAGAGATAGTGCAGCACGATGAAGAGCTCGAGGGCGCCTAGCAGCAGCCCGAAGGCAAACATCGCATAGAAGGTGCGCTTCTCGCGGACCTGCCGGTTGCGGAGCCGGCGTTTCGGCTGGACCTTATCGGTAGGGACGGAAGCGGCAATGCGATGGTGTCTCTTGTCGCTGTCGTGGACAAGGAAGCGGATGGACTCGGTCAGATTGGGAGAATGTGTGTCAAGCATGACGTTTACCTCTACATTCGACCGTAAGGGTAACGCCGAGCGGCATAGGAAATCCATTCGCGGCGAGAGGCGAAGAAATAAGTGGGATATAAAGATGCGGGTGGTGGCTCTGTAACTCCCTTTCCCGTGCAAATGGGGAAGGGGTCGGGGTGAAGGGCCAAGCCTGTTGCAAACCTGTCCGCTGTCGTCCGCTCGCATGACAAGTCAGGGTACCTCTCCATGCCAAGATGCTTGGATCAAAGCGTCAGGAGCGAAGGAAATCATGGACATTTACAGTCTCGCCATCACACACATTCACACCAGGCCCCGACCGGTGCGGATAAGTGCTTGGGCCGAGGACCGCTACTACTCGAACCAGATCGCTCTGCCGCGCTTGAGCTCGGGACTGCTTGGGTCGGTCACGATAATGGTTGGCGTGATCCTGATCCTTGGCATAACCCTGATCTGAGGCAGCCTAGTACCACGAGATATCAGCGTGTTATGCTGCGACCCGAGGTCACCGGAGATCGTGGAATGGACGAAAGCGAGGCTGGCGAGGCCGCGATCATTGCAATGATCCGCAGCGAGACCGAGGCCTGGTTGCAGCGGGACTTCGAGGCAGTGGCAAGCCACTGGGTGCAATCGCCGCAGACCCGGCGGATGGACTCCTTCGTCTCGCTGGGCATCCGGGTCGACGAAGGCTGGGACGCGATCGCCGCGCGACTTAAGACGATCGTGGAGCGATTTCCGGAGAAACACCTCTTTTCGGAGCGCGTTCGGTGGGAGAAGGTCAACGTCATCGTTGCCGGGAATATGGCCTGGGTCACCTACGACGAGATCGGCACCAACGCCAACGGCGATCTGAAGCGCATGCTAAAAATCCTGCACCGGGTCGATGGTATCTGGAAGATCAGTTGCATGGTGATGATGGAGAGCGCTGTCGAACAGGCGAACTCCCCGTTGATTGAGGTCGATGCCGATAGGCGTATCCTGTGGAGTAACCGACTCGCGCAAGAGCGGATACGCGACCATCAGGGACTCGCCGTCGCCGCCGGATGCCTCCGCGCCCAGCGGCGCGAACACGATCCCGCGCTTCGTGACGCCGTCCGTCTGGCCTTTCGCGAACTGCAGGGCCAGACACGGCTACGCTTATCGCCGAAGCAAGCCTGGGCGGTGGCCCTTGGCGAGGACGCGGCGGGGATACCGATGCACTGCTGGGTCCTGCTCGAAGATGGCAAGGCGCTGGTGTCGTTCGACGATGCGGAGACGGTCGCCCGCCGGATAGATGGGGCACGGGAGATCTATGGTTTGTCACCCGCGCAGGTCAAGCTTGCCCGCCTCATCGTCGATGGCCACGATCTCGCGGAGGCAGCCGGCCTCCTGGCAGTTAGCGTCAATACGCTACGCACTCAGCTGCAGCGCATTTTCGACAAAACCGGTGTGCGTAGCCAGGCTGCATTGGTGCGTTCGCTGCTCAGCGTCAACGCGCCCAACAAGTAGCACTGCAGCTTGCAGACTGCGACACGCTCCGCGAGCGGACCTCACAGAATCCTTCAGATTCCCACCTCAGCATCAGGACGGCTGACGGCTACTCTGCCGTCCGTAAATTCTCCTGGTCCAATTGCGTCACCAGCGCCAGGATCGTCGCCGAGGTCGGCGTTGCCACACCCGTCAGCTTGCCGAGCGAAACGACCGCACCGACGAGAGGCGTGATTTCCAGCGCCTTGCCGGCCAGCAGATCCTGCAGCATGGAGGTGCGCACCGGGCCGATATGGCGGGAGCGTTCCAGGCGCTCCTCGATGGAGATTGCCAGGTGTGACCCAAGGGCTTCCGCCACTGCCTTCACCTCGTGCATCACCGCACCGACCATCGCCGAGAGGGCAGGGTTGGCCATGATTTCCGACATCCGCGCCCGTGTCAGCGCGCTGATCGGATTGAAGGCGGCGTTGCCCATCAGCTTGCTCCAGATTTCGTCGCGGATGCGCGGCGAGATCGAGATGTTGACGCCTGCCTGCTTCAGCAGGGCCGCAATCGCTTCGATGTCGCCTGATGTCTCGCCCGAGGGCTCGCCGAGGATGAAATGGCCGTTATTGCTGAGCTCGATTTCGCCGGGATTGATGACCTCCGCGCCCTGATAGGCGACGCAGCCGATAACGCGCTCAGGGCCGATCGATCGCCAGAGGTCGCCGTTCGGGTCGAGTTCCTCCATCTGGCGCTCGGCATGGCCGCTTTGCTGGTCCCGATGAAAATACCACCAGGGTATGCCGTTCAGGATCATCATGACGCGGGTGCCGGCGTGCAGCAGCTTGGCGATGCCGGGCACTGCCGCACCGAGCTGGTGGCCCTTAAGCCCCGTGATCACCAAGTCCTGCGGCGGTAGCTCTGCCGCATCGTCGGTTGCCGTCACTTGCGCCACGAGCGGCTTATCCGCCTCGGCCTCCCAGAGACGAATACCCTGCGTGCGAATGCCATCCAGATGCGCGCCGCGCGCAATGACGGAAATGCGGGCCTGTTCCCCGAGCCCTGAAGCCAGTTTTGCCGCAATCGCGCCGCCAAGCGCGCCGGCACCGTAAATACAGATATTCTTGAGGGGGGAGGATGTCATGGTCTTGATCTCCGGCTCTGTCGCGATTGGAGCAAATTAGGCGATCTTGATGATTTGGCGAGTGGTTTATTGAGGCTGGCGACAAAAATCCCGGGCCTTTGCCGTCAACCGCGGCAGCCTCCCGGCCGGCAAGGTTCTTTCGGGCTATTCTTTACCACAATCCCGTTTTAACTTCGCCGGCACTGCTCTGGACCAGGGACAACCGGTACGGTATCGGTCTATCACTGGTCCTTCTAAAGTTGATAGTTTCGCCTGGGGAAGATCGTTGCGTTTTGAAGCCTTAAACCGCCTCTGGGAGACCGTTCGGGAGACCAGCCATGATTTTCGGGCCTCGACCGATGTGTTTCCCGTCGTCGATGTCGAGAAGCTGAGCACGACACTCAGCCTAAAGGAGAAGGGTGCGACCGCCGGCAGGCTCAACCGGCCGGGGCCAATCGCGCAATCCCTCGACGAGACCGAACAGAATGTGGTCGCCTGGATCGAGACGGAAAAGAAAAGCTCGCATCAGGTCCTCGAGGATCAGTTCCAGACCTTCGACAGCCGCCTGCGCAATCTCGATTTCGAGGGGCAATTCGGGCTGATCCGGCAGGCGAATGCGTCGAGCATTTCGGATTTCAAGGCGGAGGTCGCGAGCGGCGTCGACGAGCTGCACGGCCTGCGCCGCAGTCTGAAGACCGCCGAGGATGAATTGGTGGACTTCAAGTCGAGGCACAGGTTGCAGCGTGCGGCGAAGATTTCCAGCAAGGCTGCCTGGGGCTTCAAGGTGGCGCTGATCGTTTTCCTCATCCTGATCGAGATGGTGATGAACGGCAGCTTTCTTGCCAAGGGAAGCGAGCAGGGTGTCGTCGGCGGCGTGACGGAAGCGGCGGCCTTCGCCTTCCTGAACATCGGCGCGGCGCTGATGTTTTCCTTCTTCTGCGTCCGTTTCCTCGTGCACCGGTCGTTTCTTTTGAAGCTGCTCGGCCTGCTTGGTCTGGTCGCCTACGTCGCCGTGGCGCTGGCGATCAACATCGCGCTGGCGCATTACCGCGAGGTGTCGGCAACCATTCTCTCCGGCGCGGGCGTGGAGGTGATGCAGCGGCTGAAGACCGCGCCGTTCGGCCTGCAGGAGCTGAATTCCTGGATGCTGTTTGCCGTCGGCTTGATGTTTTCGCTCTTTGCCTTCATCGACGGCTGCTACCTGACGGATCCTTATCCAGGCTTTGCCGGCGTGCAGAAGCGCCTCGATGCGGCGAGAAGCAGCTATATCGACCGCAAGCTCGATCTGATCGACGATCTCCGGGATATCCGCGACGAACACAACAGCAAGATCGAGGCGATCATCCGCGATCTCAGCATGCGCCGCCAGGAGACCGCCGCGATCCTCGCCCACCGCGCCCGGACGGCCGGTCTCTTCGCCGAACATCAAAATCATCTCGAGCGCACCGCCAACACGCTTCTGACCATCTATCGCGAGGCCAATAGAGGCGCGCGCACGGAGCCTGAGCCAGCCTATTTCGCCTCCCGCTATCAGCTTGAGCGCTTGGTGCCGGTGCTGCATAGCAACGAGGAATGGGATGACAAATTGCTTGGCGAACGTATCCAGAGCGCGCAGGCCGAATTGAGCGAGCAGATCAAACGGATCGGCGACGAATTCGAGAGCGCCATCGAGAAGTATCACAAGCTCGACAATCTTTTCCCGGAGAGCACCATTGGCGCGACGCAAGCGGCGTAGCCGGGGCGGCAGCTCGGCGGGTCTGATCATCGCGACGGTTTGCCTTGCCGTCCTGTCGCTCGGCATCGTCGGCGCCTATGGCTGGCTGCGCTACAAGGCGAATGGCAATGTCGCGGTCGACCAGGTATCGCTTTGCCCGGTGGACGGACCGAAGTCGGAAACGGCAATCCTGCTAGACGTCACCGATCCGATATCGGACACGACGGCGCTCGACCTGCGCAACCAGTTCCAGAAGATCGTCGCCGATGTGCCGGTCGGCGGCGCGATCGATATCTACGCGCTGACGGCGAAGGAGGGCGAGCTCATCCAGACCTTCCACGGCTGCAATCCTGGAAGCGGCGCCAACGTCGACGAATGGACCAGCAATCCACGGCTGGCGCAGGCGCGCTGGGAGAAGGGATTCCAGAAGCCGCTTGCCGATATCGCCGGTAAGCTGAGCGTCGGCGAGGCGGGCAAGCTGTCGCCGATCATGGCCGCGATCCAGAAGATCAATCTGGAGGTCTTCGCAAGCGCCGCTCCGGGCACGCCGAAGCATCTCTACATCGCTTCCGACATGCTGGAGCACACCGACGCCTTCTCGAACTATCGCGATGGCGCCTCCTACCAGAAATTTCAGGCGAGCCCCGCGCGCGACAAGTACCGGACGTCACTGGATGGTGTCATGGTCAAGATCATCGCCTTTCAAAGGCCGAATACGAAGTTCAGTATGGAGGATCTTGCGAATTTCTGGGCGCAGTGGATCAAGAACAACAATGGCTATTTCGACGGCTTCGTCCGATTGGAGGGGATACGCTGATGGCCGATGCTGAGGCAAGGTTCGCCATGCGCGACTACGGGCCGATGGTCCTCTTCGCCTCCACCACCATCGGCGGCATGATCTTCATCTGGACCTCCAAGCTCTTGGGTTGGTCGCTGCCGGTCGTGACCGGCGTGCCGCTGCTGCTGATGGCGATCTATTTCGTCGCTTCGTTGGCCTTCGCCGGATTCCGCCTCCAGAACGAGCAGACGGGCGACAATCTTTATTACATGGGCTTCCTGTTCACCCTGTCGAGCCTCGGCGTCTCGCTCTATCTCTTCGCCGGTGAGACCTCGATTGAGACGATCGTCCGCAATTTCGGCATTGCTGTCACCTCGACCATCGCCGGCGTGACGCTGCGCATTCTCTTCAACCAGATGCGGCGCGACCCGATCGACATCGAGCGCAGTACCCGCCATGAGCTGGCCGAGATGACGCGGCGTGTGCGTACGGAGCTTGACGCCTCCTCGCGTGAATTCTCCCACTATAGGCGCGTCAGCCAGCAAATGTTGTCGGAGGGGTTCGAGGAGATTGCGCACCAGGCCGAGCGCAATGGCGAGGAAATCCAGAAGATCCTGGAAGTCCTGGCGAAACAGGCGGTCAAGCCGATCAACGAGGCGGCGGCGCAACTGACGGAAACGACATCGCAGCTATCCGAGATCATCGGCAAATTCGGCACCGCCGTCGAAACGGTCGGCAAGAAGCTCGAGGATATCCGCGCGCCGGAAGATGTGGTCCGGGCCGAGCTCGCGCCGGCCATCGCCGCCATCAAGGACATGGCCGAGGCACAATTGCAGCCGCTGCAGAATATCGAGCGGACGTTGAACCGTATAGCCGATCTGCCGGGACGGCCACTGTCGCCCGAACTCAAAGTGGTTGATCCACATCCGGAGAGGTCATCCGGTGCCGAGGATGTGCTCATGCATAATGAGGTACTTTCCGGGACGGCTGGGCGCAAACGCCGGTGGCATCTATGGTGATACGCGCCACGGACGCCAAGCCGAAGCTGGAACACAGGGGCTACAATCGTGGCCTTATCCTCGGCTTGACCATGGCTGAATCCATGCTGCTCCTGGTCTTTTGCTTGCTGCTGGTCGCAGCGGCGATGATTTCGCGAGAAAGAAGCCAGCGCTATGAGGCAGAGCGCAAGCTGAAGAATGCCGAGCAGCAGCTTGTTCTTCTGGAACAGAAGCGGTCCGAGCAGAGCTATCTCATCGTACAGCTGCAAAAGCAGCTCAAGTCCGGCGACCTTTCTCCGGCGGATCAGGCGAAGCTGGAAAAGGACTGGCGCGAGCTGGTATTGGCGCGCGAGACGCTGGACAGCATAGGCACGGAGGGAACGAAGCCCGAGGATTTGCGAGAGCTTGCCAAGGTTGCGGCAGTGTTGAAGCAGCACGGCGTCGCGCTCGCCAAGGCGCCCGACGAAGTGGACAGGCTTCTGGCGGCAGGGCTCGGCGGGACAGGCCCCCACGAATGGCCTCCGATCATCAATCTGGAGGATGTCAGGACGAATTATTTTCAGTCGGGCAGCACCGATCTGACCAGGACGTTCGTGCAGTTGCTCAATACCACCGTCGCCGATGAGATCGCCGGCAACCTCAACGACTACGATGCCAATATCGTCGAGGTGATTGGCCATACGGACGAACAGCCGGTGGCGCGAAGGGTCTCCAACCTCGACGACACGCTGATCGGCGCCATGGATGGCAGGTTGCCGATATCGGCCGTCGAGCCGGCCGACAATGCCGGGCTGGGGCTGGCCCGCGCCATCGCCGTTGCCAATGTGCTGAAGGCCAATCCCAAGCTGAAGAATGCTACGATCCTGCCAATGTCGGCGGCTCAGCTGATCCTGCCGGGCGATACGATCTCGGCGGGGCAGGCGGGAGCCGTGGAAACCCGCCGCCGCATCGAGATCCGCGTCCGTGGCAGGACGACGCCTGTCGCGGTGGTCGACGGGTCAACCCCTCTGCCTGTCAGCGTCAGCACGCACTAGCGACCTTCGCCGCGAAAGCTCTCGCTCTTATGTTCAGCTATGCAGACCGGGCGCCTCATGGCCTGTACGCGCCACATATTCCGTATAGCCGCCGCCATATTGGTGGATGCCTTCGGGCGTCAGCTCGAGCACGCGGTTGGAGAGCTCTGCGAGGAAGTGTCGGTCATGCGAGACGAACAGCATGGTGCCCTCGTATTGCGACAGCGCCTTGATGAGCATTTCCTTCGTGTCGAGGTCCAGATGGTTCGTGGGCTCATCGAGCACGAGGAGGTTCGGCGGGTTGAAGAGCATGATCGCCATGACCAGACGCGCTTTCTCGCCGCCCGACAGCACCCGGCATCTCTTCTCGACATCGTCGCCGGAAAACCCGAAACATCCGGCAAGCGCGCGCAGCGACCCTTGGCCCGCCTGCGGAAAGTCGTGTTCGAGCTGCTGGAACACGGTGCGTTCGCCGTCGAGAAGATCCATGGCATGCTGGGCGAAATAACCCATCTTGACGCTGGCGCCCAAGGCAACGCTGCCTTCGTCCGGCTGCGTCGAGCCGGCAACCAGCTTCAGCAGGGTGGACTTGCCGGCACCGTTGATGCCCATGATGCACCAGCGCTCCTTGCGCCGTACCATGAAGTCCAGCCCTTCGTAGATGACCCGGCTGCCGTACTTTTTATGGACGTTCTTCAGATTGACGACATCTTCGCCGGAGCGCGGGGCCGGCTGGAATTCGAAGGCGACCGTCTGGCGGCGCTTGGGCGGCTCCACCCGGTCGATCTTCTCCAGCTTCTTGACGCGGCTCTGCACCTGAGAAGCGTGCGAGGCACGCGCCTTGAAGCGCTCGATGAACTTGATTTCCTTGGCGAGCATCGCCTGCTGACGCTCGAATTGCGCCTGCTGCTGCTTCTCGTTCTGGGCCCGCTGCTGTTCGTAGAACTCATAGTCGCCCGAATAGCTGTTCAGCGAACCGCCATCGATCTCGATGATCTTGGTGACGATGCGGTTCATGAACTCGCGGTCGTGCGAGGTCATCAGCAATGCGCCTTCATAACCCTTCAGGAATTCTTCGAGCCAGATGAGGCTTTCGAGATCCAGATGGTTGCTCGGCTCGTCGAGCAGCATGACATCGGGGCGCATGAGGAGAATTCGGGCGAGCGCCACGCGCATCTTCCAGCCGCCCGACAGCGCGCCGACATCGCCGTCCATCATTTCTTCGCTGAAGCTCAGTCCTGCCAGGACTTCGCGAGCGCGACCCTCCAGAGCATAGCCGTCCAGCTCTTCGTAGCGCGCCTGCACTTCGCCGTAGCGCTCGATAATCTTGTCCATGTTGTCGGCCTGATCGGGATCGACCATGGCGGCCTCAAGATCGCGCAATTCGGCGGCGACGACGCTGACCGGACCCGCGCCTTCCATGACTTCGGAGACGGCGCTGCGGCCTTCCATCTCACCGACATCCTGGTTGAAGTAGCCGATGGTGATGCCCTTATCGGCGGAGACTTGCCCTTCGTCGGGCAGCTCCTGTCCGGTGATCATCCGGAACAACGTCGTCTTGCCGGCCCCGTTGGGACCGACGAGCCCGACGCTCTCGCCCCTGTTGAGCGCTGCGGACGCCTCGATGAAGAGGATGCGGTGGCTGTTCTGCTTGCTGATATTTTCGATACGGATCATATTGTCTACGCGAGGCCCGAAGAGAGAGATTTTGGCGCCCTTATGCCATGTGTCTCTCGGTCTGTCCCAGGTTTTCAGCCATCCGGTCCGTCGAAAATTGCCGCCGGTACGAGAAGAGCACAGTCGGCCGGGTCGATGCTATGCAGCCTCGGTCTTTTCGGGTGACAGCAGAAGCTTGTCGATCCGCCGGCCGTCAAGATCGATGACTTCGAAACGCCAGCCGTTCCTGCTGAAACTCTCCCCGAGTTCCGGAAGATGTTTCAGTTCCTCCAGCACCAGACCCGCGACGGTCTGATACTCGGCATCCTCGTCGAGCGGGATGTTCATGAATTCCGAGAATTCGTCGATCGGCATCCAGCCGGAGACGAGATAGGAACCGTCGTCGCGCCGCGCGATTGCCGGCTCTTCGCCATGTTCGGTCTGGAACACCCCCATGATGGCTTCCATGATATCGCCGGAGGTAACGACGCCTTCGAAGTGCCCATATTCGTCGAAGACGAGGACCATGTCGGTGGGCGACGTGCGGATCATCTGGATGACGGTGTTGGCGGTGGCAAGATCCGACACGACCGGAACCTCGCGCGTTAGCGCCTTGATATCGGCGCGGCCGTCGGTGGACATCGCGTCGTAATAATCCTTGACGAACAGAACGCCCAGAACCTCGTCGGAACTTCCCCTGCGCACGGGAAGCTGCGAACGGTTGGTGCGATGAAGCTGTGTGCGTATCTCTTCCGCACTGTCATCGACATCGATCAGCTCGACCTCGCGCCTTGGGGTCATCAGCGCTCGCGCGGTCCGGTCCGCCAGCCGCATGACGCCCGAAATCATCGCGGATTCTTCGCTCTCGATCACGCCGGCGCTCTGCGCCTCGGCAAGAATGGTCTTGATCTCCTCATCGGTGACGCCGTCGCTACCCTTTCCGGATTGCCCGAGAAGGCTGAGCACCAGACGGCCGGACGCATCGAGAAGCCAGACCAGCGGCAAGGCGAGCTTCGAGAGAACGGTCATCGCCGGGGCGACTTTGCTGGCCACTGTCTCGGGCGCGCGGAGCGCAATCTGCTTCGGCACGAGTTCACCGACGATCAGCGAGAGATAGGTGATCGCCACGACGACTGTTCCGACGCCGAGGGCGTCGGCCAACCCCTGGGACATGCCCTGGGTGACCAGCCAGTTCGTGAAGCGGGCGCCGAGCGTTGCGCCTGAGAACGCGCCGGAGAGGACGCCGACCAGCGTGATGCCGATCTGGACCGTCGACAGAAAGCGGCCGGGGTGCTCGATCAGTCTGATCGCCAGGCGGGCACCTCTGCTGCCCTGATCCGCAAGAACCTTGAGACGTGCCGGTCGTGCGGAAACCACGGCAAGCTCCGACATTGCCAGGACACCGTTAAGGATGGTCAGCAGGACGACGATTGAAATTTCGAGAAACAAAACCGGCTCTTATAATTGATGAGGATGCCGGTGAAGATATGCATCAATGCCCCGCCGCGCCAGTGGGAAGGGCGGCATAATATCCTCGAGAGGCCGGTTGTGGGGCTCAAAAGAAGGCCGACTGCCGGTTTTGATCGTTCGGAGAATTTTTAACATGCGATCGATCTCGATGGCTCTGTCGGGTGAAAAACGCAGGAAACCTAAAATGCGAACAATCTTCTTTTGAATAAATTTGACGGGCTTTCGGCTTCATGGCGTCGTTCATGGAGCCAAAGATGCGATCGCTACTCGTCACATGCATTCTGTTTCTAGCCGGGCTTTTGTTCTTTTCGGGCGCGACCATCGCGAAGCCCGCAGGGAATATGTCCGGCTCGCAGCCGCATAGCTTTGCGCGTGTCACCATAAGAACGACCGTGCCGATCGGCTGGATCAGCTTCTGCGACGCCCAACCCGCCGAATGTGCCGCAGGGCAGAAGAGCGAAGAATTCGCAAAAGTCGACGAGGACCGCCGGGCGGAGCTGCTGCAGATCAACCAATTGGTCAATCATGAGATCCAGGGCGTCGGAGATGACGACCATTATGGAATTTACAAGCTAGGCATCATGAACTGGTGGACCTATCCCGATGACGGCATGGGCAATTGCAACGACTATGTTCTGCTGAAAAGGAAGCTTCTCATAGAGGCGGGCTGGCCCCGTTCGGCCTTGCTGCTGACGGTCGTTCTCGACAAGCACAATGAGGGGCATCTCGTGCTGATGGCGCGAACGAACGACGGCGATCTCGTTCTGGACAATCTGACCGATGCCGTGAAGACGTGGAGCGGGACGGGTTACACCTATATCAAGCGGCAATCCGCTGACGATCCGAATGTCTGGCTCCGTCTTGAGCCGGGCCGCACGCCCGAAGAACTTGCCATGATCAGCAAGGCCATGGCAAATCACTTGCACTGATTGGCAGACCAGTAGGTATCCACGAGCTTCTGCCCGTCGCGGTCGAGGATTGCGAAGTCACCGGGTATGACGACAAAGAAGCGCTCGTTCTTGTCCCCACCGGCGGATTGCTCGTCGATGATCCCACAGACGACGAACCCGGGCATTTTGGTGCTGGGTTTGGTGCTCGATATGTGGATGGCCGACATCGGGACATCGATCCTTCGCACGATCGCGGCGGCGGCAAGTGCCGGAACATCGTCCATCGTCGGAATTGCGGCGCCAGGTGCTGCGGCAAGCAGAATGCCTCCGGTCACGAAAAGATGGTTCACCGGGTTCCTCTCTGAAGTCGTGGATTCGTGCGTGGGCAAGTGCCACGTCACCTAAAGTTTATTGCGATTCGTCTCACGGAAGAACCGCTCAGCCTTGTTTCAGGAGCTTGTTCGAATATGAAGGCGGTCCTGTGGTCGGGGCCTTTTACGAGAGCGATTATCAAATGCGAACAAGCCTATCGAAGATTTCGGCGACCAGCCTCATCCTTTTTCTTGCCATTACCTCCACTTGCGCGGCCCAGGACATGGTGCGCGTGCCTCCCGGCAACCGCAATTCCGAGCAGCCTGCGATCCCCTCGACATCGGCGATGCGCGCCAAGGCCTTCTCCACGACCTATGAGGAGAAATACGAGAAGATCCTCACGGTGCTCCGCCAGGACAAAAGCCTGATGCAGCAGATTAAGAAGGCAGCTGAGACCTATCAGATCGATCCGATCCACATCATTGGCGCCCTTGTCGGCGAGCACACCTACAACATCACGATCGTCGACAGGGTTCAGTCCTACTATGTCAAGGCGCTCGCCTATTCGAAGGCGGACTTCACGTTCAGCTACAAGGGCACGTCCGTGCAGTCCTTCGTGAAGAGGCCGGAATTTGCGCGTTGCAATGGTTTCACCGGCAGCACCGAACTCTGGGAATGCCGCGACGAGACGTGGGATCAGAATTTTCGCGGTAAGACCATCGACGGCGTTTCCTATGAGAACATGACGTTCCAGCGAGCGTTCTTTCAGCCCTTCTATGCCGGGCAGACCTTCGGCCTCGGGCAGATCAGCCCGCTGACGGCGCTGGAGGTCACCGACCGGGTGCATGCCACCAGCGGATTGGCGAAATTATCGCCGGACGATCCGCAGGCGATCTATCGCGACATCATGGATCCGGCGCGCAGCGTTCTCTACATCGCCGCGATCATCAAGGATGCCATAGAGGCCTACCGGGATCAGGGCTTCGATATCTCCGACAATCCCGGCCTGACCGCGACGCTATACAATGTCGGCCAGCCGCGTCGCCGGGCGCTGTCGCTCCGGCAGGATGCCGATAAGCCCGGTGGTCGCAAGCTGCCGGAGGAGAATTATTACGGCTGGCTGGTCAACGACAAGCTGACGGAACTTCAGGGCCTGTTGGCCGGGTCATGAATGGCGGAAGGCGGGTGAGGCAGCGATGCCGACCCGCTTTTGCCGTTACAGGCATGAGGGGCCGACCCTTACGATCTCGCACCCTTCCATCCGAGAAGCCGCATCGCATTGGCGGTGACGAGCACGGTGGCGCCGGTATCGGCGAGGATCGCCGGCCAGAGGCCGGTGATGCCGACAACCGTGGTCACCAGGAACACCGCTTTCAGGCCGAGGGCCATGGTGATGTTCTGGTGGATATTGCTCATCGTCGTGCGCGACAGCACGACCATGTTGGCGACATCGGTCACGCGGCCATGAAGAGCCGCGGCATCGGCCGTCTCCAGCGCCACATCGGTGCCGCCGCCCATGGCGATGCCGACATCGGCGGCCGCCAGCGCCGGCGCGTCATTGATGCCGTCTCCGACCTTTGCGACGATCTGCTTTTGCGCCTGCAACTCGCGCACGATGCGCTGCTTGTCCTCGGGCAGGAGCTGGGCGCGGGGCTCGATGCCGAGACCCTTGGCGATGGCCGCAGCCGTCCGTGCATTGTCGCCGGTCAGCATGACAGCACCGATCCCGGCCGCTCTCAGTGCCTCGATCCCGGCGCGGGCGTCAGTGCGCGGCTCGTCACGCATGGCGATCAGGCCGGCGATCCTGCTTTCCACGACCAGCACGGAGACGCTCTTGCCTTCATCGTTCAGGGCCACGATCTGGGCATCCTGTTCGGTCGAGAATACTTCGATCTCCCGCGCCGCCTGTGGTGAGAGCAGCAATATGGCCTCGCCGCCAACCCGGCCGCTGACGCCCTTTCCGGGCAGGGCTTTCGCTTCGGCAGCAGGCGGAACCGGGAGCCTGTCAGCCTTTGCCCGTTCGAGGATCGCAAGCGCAAGCGGATGGCTTGAGCCGCTTTCCAGTGCGGCAGCCCTCGACAGCACCTGGGCTTCGGTATGGCCGAAACCGGCGACGTCAGTCACCTTCGGCTTGCCCTCGGTCAGCGTGCCGGTCTTGTCGAAGGCGACCGTCGTCACCTTGCCCATGGTTTCCAGAACTGCGCCGCCCTTCAAGAGCAAGCCGTTGCGAGCGCCCGCCGAAAGGGCCGCAGCGATGGCTGCCGGCGTCGAGATGACGAGGGCGCAGGGGCAGCCGATCAGCAGGATGGCGAGGCCCTTATAGACCCATTCCATCCAGCTCGCGCCGGCCACCAGCGGCGGCGTCACCGCGACCAGTGCCGCCACAGCCACGACAGCAGGCGTATAGTAGCGCGAGAAGCGGTCGATAAAGCGCTCGGTCGGTGCCTTGGACTCCTGGGCTTCCTCGACCAGCTTGACGACACGCGCAATCGTGTTGTCGGCGGCGGCCGCGGTGACTTTGACGCGCAGCACGGCGTCGGTATTGATCGTGCCCGCGAAGACCTTGGCGTCTATGCCCTTGCGCACCGGCGTGCTTTCGCCGGTCACCGGCGCCTCATCGATGGCGCTTTCGCCTTCGACGATCACGCCATCGGCGGCGATACGGTCGCCGGGGCGAATGAGAATGATCGTGCCGACCTTGAGGCTGTCGGCCTGGACTTCGTGGGTCTGGCCGTCTTCCTCGACCAGCGCGGTTTTCGGAACCAATGTCGTCAGTGACTGGATGCTGGCGCGCGCCTTACTGGCGGCCACGCCTTCCAGCAGCTCGCCGACGAGGAAAAGGAAGACGACTGTTGCCGCTTCTTCGCCGGCATTGATGATGACGGCGCCGATGGCCGCGATGGTCATCAGCATCTCGATGGAAAAAGGCGTGCCGGCCAATGCTGCCATGACGGCACGGCGCGCGATCGGCACGAGGCCGACCAGCATCGCGACGATAAAGGCATAGGGTGCGATCGAGGGAACGAGATGGCCGATAGCATAGGCGGCAACCAGCGCGCCGCCTGACAGGATCGTCAGCCGGCCCTTTTTGCTCGCCCACCATGGGCCGTTCGTCGGCGCATGGTCGTGGCCATGCAGTCCCTCGATCTCCTTCTCGGCGTGCTTCTGATCGGTATGATGATCATGGCTGGCATGGTCATGCGCCGAATGATCGTGGCCGCTGTGATCATGGGAATGGTCATGATCGCCTTTGCACTGGTGGCCATGATCGTCATGCTGATGTTCAGTGGGCGAGGGTGCTGCCTTGCCGGCAAGCGGCGCGACGGAATAGCCGAGGCCCGCCACCTTCTTTTCGATGGCGACAAGGTTGCTGGTCTCGTCGTGGCGGACGGTCATCGTGCCGGCGGTCACCGAGACCGAGACATCCTCGACGCCGGGCATGCGCCTGACGGCCGTATCGATCTTGGCCGCGCAAGACGCGCAATCCATCCCGCCAACTCTGTATCGTGTCTGTGTCGCTGCTGCCATGATCCGCTTCCTTGTCAAACCGTGGCATCCTTCCTACATCCTCTAGTGACTAGAGGTGCAAGAGGAAAATTATGAAAAAGATCACGATCGGCGAAGCGGCCCGGCAAAGCGGTGTGAAGGTGCCGACGATCCGCTACTACGAGAGCATCGGTCTTCTGGCTGAACCGGAGCGGAGCGAGGGCAATCAGCGCTCCTACCAGCAGTCGCATCTGCAGAGGCTCGCCTTCATCCGCCACGCCCGTGAACTCGGCTTCGAAGTCGACTCCATCCGCACGCTGCTGGCGCTACAGGACGACCCGCACCAATCCTGCGCCTCGGCCGACGCCATCGCCAAGGCCCGCCTGATCGAGGTCGAGCAGCGCATCCGCAGCCTGATGGCGCTGAAAGCCGAATTGGAAATGATGGTAAAAGGCTGCGGCCACGGCCGCGTCGACCAATGCCGGGTGATCGAGGTTCTTGCGGATCACGGGGAATGCATGCATCCGCAGCATTGATGGGATAGGGTTGAATTCACCCCAATTGCCATCTCGCAGTGCCCCATCGAGCACCATGAAAAGTAATGTTTTTCCTCAAGCCGAGACTGATCAGCACCAAGCTGGATAACAGTCGGCCTTCGTTCAAGCGCCTTGTCGAAGCCAGCTGCGTACCATTGCGATGACGCTTCTTTTCATGTCAGCGACCGAGTTTCGAACGGTCTCCACACGATCCATAATCCATTTGAGCCAGCCGTAAGTTAGCAGCTTCTCGCGGCCTGCGTGGAAAAGACGTTCGACCAACAGGAAGCTCATCAGGTATGCCAATGCGATTATTACGAGTCCGAAGATCACATGACCCCTGGCAATGACGAATAGAGCGTAGATCTTCAGTGGCTCAGCAATCGCAAGCGGGACGACGAACAGAACGAGAATGACGCCTCGTGGCAATGAACCAACAAACTCGCCGAAGTGCACTACGATGGAGAGCGAGGCGAACCAGTTCACGAACGGGCGGTATAGTGGTCGGGCGACTTCGCTGATGAGCACGAGCACGGTTATGACGAGCCGCAAAGGTAGCAGAAGCAATTGCAAGGCAGA
The DNA here is from genome assembly GCF_000696095.1 of Rhizobium rhizogenes NBRC 13257. Lineage (GTDB taxonomy): Bacteria > Pseudomonadota > Alphaproteobacteria > Rhizobiales > Rhizobiaceae > Rhizobium > Rhizobium rhizogenes. Next base: position 556,405 of record NZ_BAYX01000002.1, read on the forward strand.
CCGGCGTCGGCGTTCGATGACCATCTCTGAAAGCCTCATATCGTCATCAACTGGTGGTCAATGGCTGTTTAAATATGTTCGCTTGGGCGCCCTACGATATCTAGCAAACCCTTTGCGGGCAAACGCGAAGCCATGCCGCGACGGTGACTTTGGCTTGAACGAGTTTCCGAAGATTACCAAGCGCCAATCAGGGAATTGCCGAGGAGCGGAACGAGGTTGGTTCTTCCATCCTGGTTCCGAACGGTGATAGACGCCTGCATTTTCTTAGGCGACTTCCGAAACCAGTTCGTGGCAACGGTGGCGAGGTCTCCGATCATCGGATGCTTGCGCCAATCCGCGAAACGCTCGGCCGTCGCCTCAGGCTCGGAATGATAGAAGAAATCGCCGGACTGGCCGAGATCGTTGATAGACGCAGCCATGGATGAAAGCCGACGCTGAAACATCTTCGAATGGATCAACAGGCCTGGCGCACTTTCCGAGAACGCAGGGGCCATGAAGTCGATGGCCCAACCGTCCGCTTCGACCCAGCAGTGGAAATTTTCGCCAGCGCCGGAGACATAGCCATCGTCGCGCTGGTCGGCGAAAAGGATGTGTTTTCCGTCAAGATTGTAAGCGGCGAGACCGCCCTTCGGCTTTGCCTTGATCTTGAAATGATGTTCGAGAATGAAGGCTCCGAACGTACTGAAATACATCGAAGCCGTGGCGGGATTGGCGTTTTCGTTGATCAGCAGGCTGTTGATGACCCGGTAAATCCGATGGTAGTCGCTTTGCTTGATCAGCATGATCGTTTGCCCTTAAACCCACAATATGGGCCTTCCCGTAAGTGATGGCAGCGGCCATGTAAACGTCAGATGTGACAGATATGGCCTCTATCCTTCGCCCAGGGTCACATTCGATCCTGTGTTGCTACGGACAGTCTTGGACGGCAGGAGTTAAGCGCAATTGGCTATCGAATATGAGGGCACGCGATTTCAGGTTGTTTCGGCCGAGGTCTAAAGCGCCTCCCCAATGGCATAGAAGTGTCCACCCGCGACGTGATGAAGGCTGCGCCATTCCGGCCCCGCTGTTTCGAAATGCCAATGCCCATCCCGGAACACGCGGTCGTCCGCCCACGCAGCGATGACCTCGGCAATGAAGAGGTCGTAGGTGTCCTGTGTATGCGGCTCGCTGACCAGTCTGCAGGCGAGCCAGGCCGAACGGCCTTCAACGAACGGCAGATCCTGTCCGGGCACTTCGAAGATCGAGACACCTGATTTCTGAAGCTTGTCCGGTTCGTCGTACAATGTCCGCGTTCCGACGTCCCGTGTCAGCGCAAGTTGGGCGACCGTCGGAACTTGCACGACGAAAACCCCGCTCGCCTCGATGAGGGAGCGCGTCTGCGCAACCTTGTCGACAACCAGGGTGAGCTTCGGTGGATCGATATCAAGACCGCAACACCAGGCCACAGCCATGACGTTGTCGATGCCGCCATGCCGTGCGGACAAGAGCACGGTCGGGCCGTGGTTGATCAGACGAAAGGCCTTCTTAAGCTCAACGGAATTCATGTGCTCGTTCATTGGAAGTCCAGATAGATGAAGTCATAACTGCCCGTGGCTTCCTGGCTGGTACTTATGCCATTCCGACGTATGTGAAATGAAATAAGCCGAAACAGGCACCAGGACGTTAAAAACGAAGAAGAGCGGTAGCGCGCGTCTTACCTCGATAATGATCTCAATTCCTCTGGTGCAACCAGAATAAGATCCGCGCCAGCGAGCTCGAGTTCTTCACGGTTACCGTAGCCCCAAAGAACGCCGACGGCACGCATCCGATTCGCCTGGGCGCCGACGATGTCAAATTTTCTATCGCCGACCATCAGGCAATCCTGGGCGGCCAGTCCAGTATCCTGCAGAATATGCGCCAGCAGTTCGGGCTTATGGTCCAGACCGGCTCCTGGTATGGAGCCATATATGCCCCGGAAAAGGTTCGATAGTCCGTGATTGTCGAGAATGCGCTGTGCGAATGTTTGCCGTTTGGAAGTCGCCAGAAGGAGGCGAATGCCTTGAGAATGCAGCTCGAGGAGTGTTTCCCTGATGCCGGGGTAAAGCTCGCTCAGCAGGAGACCACGAGTTCCATAGTCAGCTCGGTAAGCGTCGACCGCCTCCGCGACACGATCATCGCCGAATGAGCTGAGAAGGTAACGCATCACATCTTCGATCGGCGGCCCAATGATCGAGCGGATATCCATCTCGGGGTCCGTTTCATGGCCAAGAGCCCGCAACGCCGCGCGGCAGCTTGAAAGGATACCTGGTTGGGAATCGACCAACGTTCCATCGAGATCGAGGAGGAGGTTGGAAGCGGTGTAGGACACGGGGATCTCACTTTCTCTATCGATGGTCGAAAACAGAGCCATTTATAAACGCGGATATCAGGGGAACGCGTCAAGGGAAGCGAACAGGAACCTATGGCCTCGCAATGATTGCGGCAAAAGGTTCGCTCTAACGAATGAAAGCGGCCTTTCGGCCGCTCTCTGACATTTCTAACAGAACAGAATGCGCGGAAACCTGGGCACAATCACTTTGTGACAAGCACAAGCAAGTATAGGCAGCCATTGATTGTGACGCAGCGAATTGTGTAGTTGCAATGACTTGGCATACCTCGCAGCCAATCTATTTTGTCGCTACGGCCATGTGATTTTGACGACTCCTGAGAAGCGCTTGATTTACTTGGGTAACTTACCTAGCCTTCAAGCAACGAGGTGACGGATTGGAGAACGGCAGATAGTAGTCGCCAACGAAGGAGCGTGGGCCGGCGAGCACGCATGCTCGCGCACGAGTGCAAGGACCGACGTTATTCTCAGTCGGGCTACGGCGAATATCTGGAAGTGTTTCCGGGCAGGGGCGTCTGACTGAGAGTGCCAGGCTCTACTCGATGCCAATGGCCATCGGAGGTTCGCTGGCCCCACGCTGCATCTTGGATTGTGTCCACGCTCGATGAGGAAGATCCAAAGCGTGGCAATTAGGTATCAATCGGAGAACATGCTCTGGATTGTAACCAAACCTTCCAACGGCACAGAGACGATCCGCTCAGATCAGAATTTCCGGAATATCAGGCGTGAAAGGGAGAAGCGCGAAGATCACGCGGCGTTTTAGCCTATTGGACAATACAGTCATCCAAATACGCTGACTCGTCCTGGGTCCGAGGGCTGCAAATGACGCCAAAAAACAAAAACCCGGCGAGCCGCCGGGTTTGCTAGGTTTGCGCGGTCAAAGCCGCCACAACTAGAGCAATACTTCGTTAGGTTTGCGCATTTTCAATCTCCTTATGGAATTGACGCCTTAAAGCCAGCGGCATTTCCTCTCACTAAATTCTCTGCTGTCCAACCGATAACATGGAATCCACCTAGAGGCGAGGCAATTTTTTGAACCTCGTCACGGCTCATCTGCTGACCTGTTTTCCAAGTCTCTTTCGCCGCAGGCTTGTTCCAGTCCACCAGCTCAACATTCTTAAACTCAGAAGGAACATAGGCTATCAGGTAGAGCTTTTCAACGCGGTCAACGACATTCAAGGAAAATCGAACGAAATCCGTTTTCTGTGATGCAGTCAGATCGTAGAGAACCTCACTTGTCGGCGCGGAAAAAGAGAGCCGGTATTGGTTTCCAACAGCGAGTTCCTCATGGAAGAGAATTATAATCTTCGCAGCCGGCGTGCCTAGACCCGAAATCTCTGCGACCACCGGAATGATGGTGGCGTCGATGCTCCGGCCTTGGCTGTCAGTGACATGAATGCCTAACTCGTTGGCCTTTTCATGGAAAGAATGGCTCGCCACCCCGATCTGAAAACTGAACGTCCGCGCAGGCCGTTTCCGAGGAACGAGCTCGAGCTCGACAGTACACTCGTCAAGTTTGGATGGATCGTGATCCTTTAGTGCGTTGCATCGGTAGGTAGTTTTGACGATAGGCACGTCGATCAAATCATCCTTGCTTACCGCGCGATAGTACTGATCGATCCTGTCGAGCGCGTTGACTTGGTCAAGGCCGACGCCCTCCAACCACATCCTCTTCTTAACTCCATCGAGGAACAGGTCTACGCCCTTCACATGTCGTTGGAAGTCTGTACCAAGGTCATCTCGGAGAGCTTCATCGAATTGCAGCGTAGTAGTCTTGGTATCGAGCAAATGGATGTTGCGACTATCCAGCCTCGAAAGAGCCAAGTCCACCGCATTGTCCATCATTGTCTCGACTATCGATTTGGCGAAGCTTGCGGCCGACGAATGCTCCATTTGGATTTCTGATCGTGGGAAAGAGAAGCCTACGACCTCACCAAATTCCTTGGGCTTGTCGAGAATATTTGCAGGGAAGTTATTGATAATCCCCCCGTCAATGAGCCCCGCCATGTCTTTGAAGGAAGCGAAGATAAATGGCAGTGCGGACGAATGGAAAAGTGCATCAACCAATAGCTCGGCCGACGTCTTCTCGAAGACCCTTGGCTTTCTGGTACGGACGTCGGTCGAATAAAAGTAGACGTGCTCGATGCCCTTCAAGTCGCTGACGTAGGTCAACGGTCGCCCATCGACGGTAAATAGCTCCCGCAAAAACGTCCGGTACAGTTGCGTATCAAACAGCGGGACCCCTTGAACAAAATCGTAGCCTCTTAATAGCTTGTGCCGCTTTCGAACGATCGGCCCAAGGTATTTAGGTGCGAGTTCTCGGACTCGTGCAGCGAAAATGCTCGGATCATGGCCCGAAGCTAGCATAGCGGCCACGATCGCGCCCGCCGACGTTCCCGCGATCCGGGTCACCAAAAAGTCGCCGCGCTTTTGCGCCTCGTGAAGCGATTTAGCGGCGGCGATCAGAGTGCCCAGTTTCGCGCCTCCGCCTTGAAACGCAGTCTGTATAGAAATAGCCGGCATTGGACCGCCCCCTAAAGCTCAACCGAAATAATATCGCAACTCGCCAGCCCACGGCGTCATTTGCTTATAACCGAGATAACGCTGATATGTTAAATTTTCGGCATCTCAGGGTAGTATGCAAGCAACTCATTTCGATCTCACCACGTCGGCAAGGATACGTCGAAATCGCTGCTGGAGTTGTCCGGACTTATGTAGCAAACGCCACGAGCCGCAGCGGTGTTACTCTTATGGATGTTCGCAAATGGCTGTGACGGCCCGAGCCTTGATGTTGATCACGGTGAATGTTATATAAATGTCCTACTTTCCTTTAGGTGATGCTGATGACAAAGACAAAAGGTGCAACGCCGCACAGCACCAGAGCCACGGATATCGGCACCTCGCCTAGGCTCCCCGCTAGAGGACAGACGGCAGGCGGCGAGTATTCGACAACCTCGAAGCTGAAGAAAGCTGGTGGATCGTTGGTTTTAACCGTTCCTGCCGCTGCGCGAGACATGCTGGGCCTCAGTGAAGGCCAGGAAATGATCGTTTCGGTGAAAGGAAGGCAGGTTATCGCAGAACCTGTATCCATGACGGCAAAACCCATTAAGGTGCGTCAGCCGAAATACACCCTCGACGAGCTGCTGGAGGGGTATGAATCCGACGTCCCGCTTTCAGCGGAGGAGAAGGCATGGATGGACGCTCCTCCCATAGGAAATGAAGTTTGGTAAGGCCCAATATTCCTGCTCCGGGAGAAGTTTGGTGGCTCGACATGCAACCATCGGCGGGCAAAGAGCAGCGTGGGCGTCATGCTGGGCTCATCTTGTCAGACTTCAAGTTCAATATGGCGACTGGCTTCGCTTTCATCGCGCCGATTACGACTACAGGGAACGCTTCACGTAGAGACGGATTCGCGGTTCAGTTGAGTGGCGCTGGGACAGGTGTCACCGGTGTCATTCAGATTGATCAAGTTAAGTCGATGGATTGGCGCAATCGGAACGCGGAGAAGTCGCGAGACAAGGTGCCGGATCATGTCATGACAGAAGTCCTTGAGCGTTTTGCGCCGATCTTCGGCCTCGTCTTTGCTGTGCCCGACGACCAGACGTGATTGGGACCCTTTGTGGCACTTGCTACATAATACCGGAGTTGTCCTCAAGTCGTGCCGAATCCAAACCGGAGACGAGAATGACTAATCCCTGGAGTTAGAAGATGCCAGTATCTAACAATGCATCACCGTTCAAAGGTGATCTGTTTAACGGTACGCATGCGGCACCCAGTCCGGGAGGGAAGCACGCTCAACAAGGCGATCCCTTGTCTGGCCGGAGAAGGCCAGTGCGACATCCGCCCGTCGCAGACGAATTCCGAGACTTTTGCCGGTAATCCCAGTCTCGTCCGTCAACCGAGAGAAACTCGCGAAATGCCTGTCAAAATCTTTGATCGCCTCCTCTGTGACCATATACGACAAAGCACGTCCGGCGCGTGGCCGCACTTTCTTGGAGCGAAGAAAGCCATCTCGAACGAGAAGCGCGAAAGTATCGTTTCCGATCTTAAGTCTCTTGCAGACTTCCGTTCGACCGAAAAGGGAACTTTCTGGAGTCTGCTGTAGGGCCTCGACCTCCTTCCAGTCGAACCTCAACGCACCGATGCCCGTTGCATCCGCGCTCCGACCTACCTTCGCCAAGCGCCGGTCGAGCAAGAGTTGGAGGACGTCGATGATCCGGACGTTGCACCTTTTCGCCACCGGTCCGAGAGGCAGCCAGGCCGGGTCCGGCGTGCTCCCAAAGTCGCCTAGCACTTTGGCGCGGAATTCGAGGACTTCGGCCCTCGGATACCTGTCATTCATCTTGAACGCTTGAGCGGGGGCAGCCTCGACGCTGCGAACCGCGGAGAGAAATCCGGCGTCGATCAATTTTCTAACGACGCTCGAGGTGAGCCCGAGCATGTCGGAAACTTCCTCCAGCGTGGCGGTATGCTTGAAGCGACCGATCACGTCGTCGGCCACATCTCTTCTGATGAAGGTCGCATCTTTCGGCTTCCTGAGTGTTTCAAGATGGCCCAGTTCGACGAGCAATCGCCTGACGGTCTGATCAGAATGCCCGGTCGCCCTGACGATTGCCGTCACTGACGTCCACGGGCTGTCGGTCACCGGCCCGAAGAAGGTCGCGCCTTCCAAGATTGGGACCGTTTGCAACGTGTGTTCGCGAATGGCCTGGCGTAGGACGTCGTACTGCGGATGTTCGTAGGTCTGATCAAGAGCTGAATACAGCCCGCCATAAAGAATCTTGCCGCCGCGGGTGCTCCGGCGGGGATCGTCTGACATGATTGTTTCGAGGCTCCTGTGGAAGCCTTCGAAACCCTGGGACAGGGAGCGGAATCCCGCGTCGCGGGCGCGCGCCAACTCGTCTTCACTTTTGGAGCGCGGGCTTGCTTTGCGGCCATAGACCTCTGCAATCCCCAATAGTTCGCAAGCGACGATGCCGGCTGCAAGGTTCATCGAGTCTAGGAACGCGCCGTGACCTTTGATGTTAGAGAGTCGGTCATGCACGTAACGCTCGAATGCAAGAATTGGCCTCGGCGTGCTCTGTTCGATCATCTCCGGCATTCGGTCCTGGATGATCTCAAGTTGGGTGATCAGGTCATAGCGATGCCTATCGAAACGGGTGTCTTCAATCTCGACGAGCCTCCTCGAGTGCGACAAGCAAGCGGCGATCTGGGGGAACATCCAATAAGTTCGCGCGCGTCTACGAGCAGCCGGCATGAAACGTACGTCGTTGTCATCATCCAGTATGCAGTGCGGACAGAACCTGAGACGCGACCGACGGAGCATAAGTTTTGAATAATATGAATCTCCGATCGTCGCGCCCCGATCTTCGTCTACACGGACCGCTGACGTAACAAGTTCGTCCAGGGGCAACTGTGCGAGCACAGCAAGCCGGCCCACCTCGGACTCGTCGCCTCGGTTCAAGGCGGATATGTCCAGTCCCATATGCAAACAAAACTTTCGGCTCGTCGACGCGCCATTCGCGCGGGCAAAACGCGAGAGGAAGCTGGTGAGCGGCTCCTCCCTCAACGCTGGGATAGCAAACAGTCCGCTCATTCGCTGCGGCTCCTCCGCCTTTTTACCGACGCCGGATCAACCAGACGACCTTTGTCGTCGACCTCCCGCTGGATGTAATGCCAATCCTTGATGCTGAGATTGAAGACATTGGTCTCGTCAGGGCAGTTTCGCGCCAGGCGCTTGTAACCTAGCGCGAAATGCTCGACCGTAAGCGATCCGCGTTTGCCCCTAGACCAGTTCTTGTCCCAAAGGCTTTTCTCGATCGCGTTCTTGATGATGTGAACGGTCGTACCGAACCGCCAGATGCCACCATGCATGAGGCGCATCACGAAATCCCGTGTCAGGGCGAACCCCAGTTCCAGCTCGCAACTTTCCGCTAGCGCATAGATCGTGTCTTCGACCCGCTCACGATCTTCATTGACATCCTTCATGCCTTCAAACTCGACGAGCGGCGCCCGTCGGTCCAATTGACCACGCACGTCGCGAGCGATGAAGTCCTTGATCTCCGGGATGCCGCAGATGATTAGCCAGATAGGCCAGTCAATCATCTGCGTGAGGTTCTTGATGCTGTTGGTCAGGTGCATGTATTTCTTGCTCGTCGGAGCGTCCAGCACATGCTGGAATTCGTCGAGAACGAGAACCTTTGTCTGCATGATTTTCATGCGGCGGATCAACGTTCGCCAGTTTTCGTCCTCGTCCGTCGACAACGCCATCTCATAACCGCTCATCTGGAGCAGTTCCTTGCCCAGGGTTTTCAGCGTGGTGCTGGCCGGCGTGGTGGCACGCAGGCTGAGCGACAAGCGGTTGTACCTTCCTTCGAACGGAGCGAACGAGGGATGGGCGTTGAGGCACCGGTCGAGACTGGCCGACTTTCCCGCGCCGCTCTTGCCGGTGATTGTAAGCGCATATCCGACGGAGCTTCCGGCGAGAATGTTGGCCACCATCAGGTCGAGTTCCGCCGCGATCTTGTCGTCGTCCGGCGTAACGATGTGGATCGACTTCAGCTCGTTGAGCAGTCGCGCGCGATATGCCGTGTCCGGCGAGACGGTCGAATGGATATGAGCGAGCATTTCAAGGTCTGCTGACATCTCGGTCATTTGTCGTCCTTTTTGATTTTCTCGACCTTGATGGAAGGCGCGCGTCGAGGCAGGGGCTGGTGATCGTCGTGAGCTGCCGGCGCCGGCCGCGGAACCGAGCCCTCGGAACCCTCCGGCAACGTTGGTCCGCCATCCAACTCGGACTCGTCATCGCCATTCCGGATGACCTGAGCTTCGAGCGTTTCGGGCGCGAACGGATCCGGCCGTTCCAAGGCGTCGAAGGCCTTCAGAACTCTCCGGTCGCCATAGTCGGTGGAGGTTTCTGTTGCGATCCTAAAGCTGCCGACCAGTTCTTGTTTCCAGTAATCCATCATCGCTCGTGTCGTGGTGGGCGCGCCGATGCCTGCCGAGGACTTGCTCGACTGGGCAAGGGCGCGCGCTCCCGCAAGGGCGGCCCGAGCGACCTCGGCACTGATCGTCGACGAAGCCCCGAAGCGCTTCTTCAAGTACTTTAGCTGTTCCAGCCAGTCGAAGACCCGGAAGTTCTGGAGCCCGTCAAATGCACATTCAACTTCAACCCATTCCGGCGAGAAGGGGTCCTTGACCAGGATGCGTGAGATGTCGATTTCGTTGAACTTGACCGACAGATCGAGATCGTAACGCGTTTCACGGCGTGACTGTAGCCATTCGTTGGAATAGGGCAGGCCGAGGATCGAGATGCCGTGGTTGCCGACCTTGCATTCGGTGACGACGCTGAACGCCTCCGCATACGTGCGCCGGTCCGGATAGCCTTCGACCGTGCCCTTGCCCTTCTGGGTCCCGTGATACCACATCTGCAACGGCGTCAGGCCCATGAGCCCGCGATGCTTGGTGTTGTGGTAGCAGTCGACGATGAGCAGTACGAGGAACTCGGCGAGCTGATCGTCCGTCATGTGGCGGTGCTTCTGTGCGTCGTATCGGTCACGCAGAAGGACGTTGCTGAAGGTCTGGCCAGAAAGAAGGTGGATGTAGCGTTGGTTGATCGTTCGGAAGAACCGTTCGACACGACCACGTAGATGGGGGTGCTTCGAGGCGGGTACGGTAACCTTGCCGGTGTAGGACAAGGCTGCCTGCTGGAACTCTTCCGCGGTGTAGCCGGCGCCCGCGTCGACGTGGATGTTCTCGGCCGTTCCGCCTTGAGGCCACTGAGTCATGGTACCATAAAGCCTGGTTTCGAACTCCTTGGATCGTGCGACCATAGCCAAGGTTGCGACTGCCGAGGCGCCATCGGGGGCGCCCCAGAGCAGCTTGGCGCCGCAGACCGATCTCGAGTAGGCGTCAAGGGCGATCGAAAGCCAGACGCGGCCGTCGTTCGTCGACTCCATCTTTTTCACGATCTTCTCGCGAACTTCGGGATGCAGATACTCCCAGAGGCCATTCTTCACGAGCATCCGGATCACGTCGATCTTGTGTTCGTCCATCTCGATGTATTCCAACGGTCTTTGCGGCTGGTAGCCGCGGCGCGAAATGGAATACTTCCGGGTCACACGCGAGGGGTCGCCGGCTCTTGTCAGCTCGTTCTTGTAGTCTCCAAGACCATCGATGATACGTTGAAACGTACGGAGAGAAGGCACTCTCATCGCGGTCTCGCCGGCGGCCTTTCGATCTCGGTTTGCCTCTCCCATCTGCGCATAGCAGTCGAGTTTGGTCGGCCGGTCCTTCGACTGGTAGGCCGTGGCGAATTCCATATGGAAACCCAGCTCGTCGGGCGTGAAGTCGGTCCGCCTTCCGACGCCGCCGCGGTGGCGGGGAAGCAGCGACTGGGGATCATAGGCATTCGCTTCGAACCTATTCACGAGACGTCCGAACTGGCGAGGTCCCGGAATGACCTCGCGCTTGCCCTTCTTCGGAGGGATGAGGTACTCGTTTTCTTTCGTGAAATCCTCGATGAATTTCGCGTAGCCCGCATCGGAACGGGTGATGTAGGCCCCGGTTTCGTAACGGTCGAGTTCCAGCTCAAGAAATTCCGCGACCATCCGCGCCCGGAAGATGGTTACGGAAGGCAGGTCGAAGATCTTGACGGCCTGCTTCTGCCGATAGATGGCGTTGCGGTTGCTGAAGTATCCCTTTTCCCATTCCAACATTCGCCACCTGAACATCTCGTCGAGCTGCTCGTAGGTCTTCACCTCGGTCTTGTGAGGTTCGAGATCATCGCAGGTGACGAAGAAGTAGCCGTGCTCCCAAACGTGCGCTTCCGGCTCGCCGCCTTCTAACTTCCGTCGGGTCTTGAGGCACCAGTAGCGATTGTCGAAGCGAACGCGGTCTTCAAGGCCGATGCCGAATGCCGAGAACTGCTTTTCCGGAGACGCGGATGTCATCGCTTCATTCCCTTCGTGACGACACGGACCCACGACGCCAGCGAGAAGATGACGTCCTCGGGCTTCGGGTGGTCGTAGATGATGAGGCCGTTGTCGACGAGGTCGCAGACGGCGGTGCAAACGGCCGAGAGGTACAGGTCGGGCAGGCGTTCGGAGAGTTGCCAGACACGGGCGACACCGCCCATGGCCAGCAGTGCTTCATGCACTCGCGCGGTGTCGAATTCATTTAGCACCTTGCGCGTGTGGAGAATGTTCCGGGCCAGGTTAACGCGGCCTTTCGTGATCTCCTCGTCGGTGACCAAAACGAACCGGCCACGGCTCTCTTTGGGAAGTTGGTTATTAAGAAGTTGCATCTCCCCGCGGGTGCGCTCTGCGGCGCTTCCACTGACTTTTACCGCGATGCGGTTCGTGGATCCGTCGTCGGCACCCCACAGGACGTCGATCATGTGATGGTGCTTCTTGCCCTCGACGACATAAGGGTAAGGTCCATCCTGCGCCTTGATGCGGCGAGTATCGTGGCGGGCGAGAAGGATTGTGACCAGATCAGCCTCGAGACCGCTCTCCATGCGGTGATAGGTGTTCGTTGCCGGATCGACCACGGCGACACGGCTCGAGGAAGTGGTCATCTGATGTTCGTCTTCGTATTCGAACTCGTCCTCGTCGTCGCGTTCGCTGCGGTGCCCCTTGGGCGCAACGTCGCGATCCGTTTCCGCGCGCTGCGGCGGCGTGCCGCGCCAAGTGCCGATCGTCTCGTCATATAAACCAGTCTCCTGCCTTGGCAGGAGCCGTCGAGACCGCAAAGTGAGTGCGCTGGTCGACTTCGCGATCAAAGATGTCGTAGCCCTGTTCGCGCAGGTGCATAGATTCAATAATGTCCGCAATCATCACGTTGTCCTTCTATCGATCAATGAAGGGCTAGCCGGAGCGATGCCCCGGCCCGCCGTCGCGATATCCCCTTGGCGATCAGGCGGCCTCATCGAGCAGAGGCAGGACGAACGCTTCGCTTTTCACGCGACGATCAAGGTCCGCGATACGATTGATGAAAGTGCGCAGCGAGCAAGCGTGGAGGACATGGCCGGACGGCTGCCAGTCGTTGACGTGCTCAATTTCCGAAAGCATCTCCGTGTATGCCGAGAAGACGCCCGCAGGTTCTTCGACATGCTGGATCGCGAACTTCTTCTGCAGCGCGCGGCTCGTGGAAGAGAGATGGCGGGCGTCGGTTTCGAAGTCCAGAACCTCGAGAATGTCTTCGACGTCGACGACGCCGTATTCCTCATCGAGTTCGGAGAGGTAGGTGCGGGGCAGGATGGATTCGATCAGGTCGCGCATGACGAGCTACTCCTTGTGCTGCGACAAAACTTTCGGTTCAGCAGGACGACGGCGCGACCGGCTCGGCGCCGATTGGGCGCACGAGACCTGGGGCTGCGATGCAGTCCTGTTAGGCATGATGGGGGAATGGCCGCGCTTGCGACCGTTCGAACGTCAGCCTACCGGCTTCGCGACGCGTGCGAACGGGACGGGGGCGGCGATGGCGGTCTTAGGACCGCAGGGGAGCAGCATAATCACAGGCACCTCCGGAAGGAGCCGTCGGGCCTCAATGGCACGCGACGGACAGGACGAACGCAACGACGGCGAAGGCCGCGTCAGGCTATCTGCGGAAAATCCGCGTTGTTCCGGGAGATGTTGCGGATGAAAGCCGAGAAGGCTGCATTCTCGTAACCAGACATTTCGAACCCTCATACCAAAATCGGTGGGAAGAACTTCGAGACGGCCGAACCCTCATCACGGGCACGGCGCAGCTCTGTCGACGCCTACGCGGCCAAGCGAGCAAGGGGCCCGGCTATTATCGACATGACTGCAGTCATGGCATGCTCCTAATGGCCGATCCGCCGATATGACGGACCTTACGGCTAGGCGCACCATAATGCGATAATACACGTATTGCAAGAGTATTTCGCGCCGTCGTGAAAAGATGCGTCCTATGCGTAATTTCAAACGTGACGCCGTTTCAGTAGCTTACGATCTGCCATACCTAACAAAATGTCAACAATACTCGAATCCTGTCCCGTTTTGAGATCCAGCCGACACTATCAAGGATTCAACTAATGAGAGTAAGGATTCGCGCCTCAAATGGCCGGCCCCGAGGCGACATATTTTTCGTCGGTGCCGAGGTCATCGTGGGACGGTTCGACAGCTTTGGCATGCCACGGTGATTTGACGATCGTCCTCCAGACCGCGTTTTCGGTCAGCATCTTGATTGAGGGGATCCCCTCCGAAGCGGAGAGATGCATCAGCCCAAGTTGGTCGAGCGGCTGCCCGAAGGTACGGACGATCTGCGAAGCAGCCCAGTCGGGATCGTCGACGTGCCACGCAGCCAGGAGGCCGTGGCAGGATTCGGGCGTCCGGTTGTCCAGCACGGATACGACTTCCAGCGGCGTGCCGTGGACGGCGCCGACCAGGACGCGGTCCGGCGTCTCGTGCGACCACAGGACATGGCACCAGCCTTCACGGATGTCGGTCGGACGCGAGACTTCCACCGACGTCGTCTCCCTGAAGTACTGGAGCATGTCGGGGAGGGCGAGATCATCGAGGAGGCCGAGAACCCGAGCAGCTCCTTTCGACCGCGGCTCAACTTCCCTCAATTGCCGAAGATGCTCGTAGATTTCGTGCGCGAGAGCCCTCGACGGCTGTCCCAGGTGGTTCGCCAGCGTGAACCAGTCCCGTGTGTTCTCCCCGGCGACGGACCGGAACGCAAGTTCAAGGATCCCGATGGCAAACCGCCAGTCGCTCGGCTTCACGCCTGGCGTCGCGTCGATGAAGCCGAGGAGGTTTCTCGCGCTGCGACGACGTTTTCCAAGCTCAGTGGGAAGCTGAGGATAGACACCCCACCCGTGCGTGTACGGATAGTTGTTTGGTGTGTTCATGAGCCTGATCGACATGGATACCTTCCGAATGAGCGTGCGACTGAGCGTCGCTTCTCTTGGCGCAAGGTACAAAGGCGACCGAGGTCGGACGGTTGGTGCGGCTATATCCGGCTGCCAGGCACCGGCCATCTCGCCGGCTGAACGTCGTCGTTCGCGGGTTCGCCTACGTTCCAGCCAATGGGCGGCTCGACATGCCAGACGTCCGCTCGGGGATCATAGACGCCAGGCAGCGAAAAGTGCTGGTGGATCAAGCAGAAATCGGCCGGATTGAGAGTTGCGATCGGAAGTTGGTGGGATATGGAGAGGGCCGCCAGCATCGGGTCGCAGCCGAGGTTGACCCGGTCCTGTTTGATCGTCCTTCCATATCTGTCCCTCTTCTCCGGAGTGAAGAAGAAGTGCTTGAGAGGCGGGTGGGCAGCCATGGCACCCAGTATGCGGGCTGCGGTGACGTCCATTTCTGGACGAACCATCCGACTGGCGAGGAACTCCTGGAACCAGGCGAGCAATTCTATCGCCTTTTGAGGATTGTGCCGTTGCACGTTCCTAATTCCATATTCGGTTTCGTAAATCGTGATCCACGAGACGGCGAGCGATCCGCCTGGTAGTTCCGCTAGCCAATCCCATATCCAGGCCGGAGGCTCGGGAAGGTAAGCCACGCTGATTATGTTGGTATCAACGAGGATCTGCCCCACCGGCGCGCGCTTTCAGTTGTTGGTCCCTTCAAACGAGATGTATGCTAACCGTTCGGCGCCTGTTAAAATGTTACTTACGCGAATCTTTATGAGCGACGGATGGAAATGGGTGCAATCTGGACGGTCAAGGACGTCGAGGAGAATTTTGTGAGGGTGCTGGAAATGGCCAGAACGGTTGGGCCACAGCGCATTAGTCACGACACGGGCATTTTTGTGCTGAAGATCGAGGACGACTTCACCAAGCCGGACGCCACCGAGCTTCTTATGAAGCTACGTCCAAAAAGCTAGAATTTGGCGCCGTCTGGAAAGGATTCGTTCACCATACTTCAACGTTTCTTTCAAAGATCAACGCTTCCAGCGGATGGCTAGCCGAGACGAATATCAGCGTATGATCACCCACCCGCTCCATATTTACGCAGACGGCTCCTTCGACGCCGCCTCCCGCTCCGGAGGATGGGCGTTCGTCGTCTATGAAGGCGACCGCCAGGTGCACGCCGCCTCCGGTAAGACGGTTGGCACCTCGAACAACATGTTCGAAGTCCTCGCCGTCCTGAACGCCATCTCGTGGATCGCAGCCGAAGCCCCCGCATGGTCGGTCACGCTCTGGACGGACGCCGCCCACGTCATAGAAGGCTGCCGTCGATGGAGGGCCATCTGGCGCTCCAACGGCTGGAAGCGGATCACTCCGAACCCGCGCGCGCGACGGCGACCGATTCGTGACATGGAACTCTGGCAGCAGCTCGACGGCCTTCTGGAGCGGCATCCGCATGTGGTCTTGGAATGGTGCAAAGGGCATTCCGGGGCTGGTGGCAACGAACTTGCCGACATCCTGGCACGCAATGCCGCACGCTCGGCGGTGACTTAGCCGGCGGCCCTCAGTCGCAGTGCTTCGGTGCCTTAAGCGTCTTCACCATCCTGTCCACCAGTGGCCCGAACCGTTTTTGCTGCGCGGCGGGGTACTCGAGCGTGAAGTTCCCCATGGCGTCATCGCAGAGCGCGATCTGCCGCATGTATATGATCTGGTCGCCCTTGGTTCCTGAAAGGCTCGCCCATGACGCGCCGCGCTTCTCGAAACTAAATTTCCAGCCGTCCTCGGTCTCGAACTTCTTCCGAAGATCGCTCTCCTGTCTGAAGCCGCCTTCCGTCAGATAGTTGCCCCAGACCGATAGCTTCGCCGTCCCGTCGGCGCTCTTGAGACCAATCCCATCGCCGTTGGCGGGCGTCTGAACCGTTTTGAAATCCAACGGCAAGTCGATCACGTAGCCGAAGCGGCCGTTCTCGTAAGGTTTGAAGTCCGCGGCGGCGACCGACGTGGCAAATACACATGCGGCGAAGATGATGGAGAAGCGATACATGGCAGGCCTCTGATGTGTCTCGCGCCAGAGGAAGGCACGAACGCCGACCGGAGGTCAACAGATATCATACCGTGTAGAGGGCGTCGTCCTATGGCCATACGAGATCTTCGTCGGCACTGGCGAACCAGCCTGTCTTTCCGAGCTTGACGGTGACCTTGCCATCTTCGGGGCCGGTGACGAAGAAGTCATGAGGCGTTCGAGCTTCTCCAGTTGGTGGGGCCACCGTCACGGCGCTGGATAAAGGCCGCCGCTTCCCGCAGGCTCGCGGACCGATCGAATTCGACCTGTCGGGCATAGCTCCCGTAAGACACTCTCGCGATCGCGCAACGAGTACATGAACAACTAGATTTGTTGTCCTATCAAGTTGAGAACGCCTTCGACAATCGATCTTGCAGCGTCGCGGCTCACCGCGTCGTTTGTGTGAACAGCGTTGTTGCGAACTTTGATCCATTCCTCGATGCGGCCAGAATTGACATTGCGGATCAAATTCTGAGCGGCGGCTACTTCTATTAATTGGCGAATGCTCATCGGTCGAGAATTACGGTTCCAATCTGCCTTGTCTAGTCTCTTGCGGAGCGTAGACTCCAGCAATCCCATTGCCGAAATAACCGCCGCGCGGTACTCGCGCTTCTCAAGGAGGCGGGTTGGTTCGAGCCTTTCTTGGTCATCGTGTGGCACCACCATGCGGAGCGCTTCAACCAATCGCGAGATGCCATCATCACTCTCGGCATCGAGGTCGATCCGCGTGATTAGATGCCTGTTGAGGTTCACTGCCCTCGGGGGATCGTTCAGATCCCCGACGACAATTATTTGGGGGGCACGTCCATCAACAAGGTTCGGCTCTCTCACACGGCTCATTGCAAGACGGAGCTCGGCTGAAGTCCAAGCACTGCCAACTTCAACAACGATTGCGACAGCCCTATCCATCAGCGCATCGATCTTTGCGCTGATGGAGTCTCCGGGCGACACAACGTCGTCTGCTGTTACCGGTACCAATCCGATGTTGGAAACAGCGGAAAACACGCGCTCACGATAGACAGGCAATCGATGCAACGGCACCGCGAAGAAAACTAGTCTTGAACTGGACTCCTTTGGAAGCTTCAGCTCTCGAAGAGGGGCTTCTTCGGTGACGGTGCTGACATCCAACACGTTGCCGCGCCAGTGTGCTGCCAGCTCGTCGAACGCAGCAACTAAGACCTCGCCATACTGTTCCTTTTTTGTCTTTGGCAGATTGATGAGGGTAACGCCGCGCCGCGCAAACCGCGCAACATCCGCTGCCTGTGCACCTACGGCGATCGCATAGGCCTGTCTGCGGGTTTTGCCCAAGCGTTGCGCTACAACTTGCCAGACCTGTCGGAAGTCGGGGTCGTCGAGGCTGTATCCTATGAGAACAGCTGTCTTGGTGATCAGCAAATTGGCAAGGTAGGTTGCGATCAGCGGATACTTGGTGAGGAAAGCATCGTAGTCGCCTTCGGTTACGACGAGTCTTGAGGGATGTCGCAGATCGCCATGCAGCTTCAGTAAGATGGTCCCGTCATGTGTGATGTCGAGCGACAGCTGCTCCTCATCGACCACGGGGTTCACGTATCTAGGGATGAGATCGTACTGCTTTTCCAGAAGAAAATCGAAGTTCGTGGTGCAGACTAGGTCGAACTTAATCGTGCAAAAAGCGCGGTGAGCTTCGCCGGGCAGAGCATCCCGTTGGTGCAGAATTTCGGAAAGTCTTTCAATGAGACGGGCTCGGCCAAACTCATGTTCGTAGGCGGACATGGCGTCGATAGGATTCTTTGCTGCGAAATCCGTAAGATCGTCCTCAAAGGCTTTGCCAAGATCGTCCCACAAAGGCATTTTTTTGCCGGCCGGCAAGATTGCGTTAAGCGACATACCTGCTCCAACGACAGGTAGCCATCGACCTTTAACCAAGTCATCAAGCAATGGTCTTGGAAAGTATTGCAGATATTTGGTCATCTTGGGTTCCAACTCGACCGTGTGCAAACTGCAAAGCAAACACCGCTCCAGTGTCAGACTAGGAGTACAGCACACCAATTACTTTGCGCGCGGATATGATGGTGGGGACGCCGTGCGTTGCCTCCAAGTATGCAGTCGCTACGACCAAGGAAGATCCCAGGCCGCCAATTGTTTCCAGCTGTCGCAAGTGGCTCCACTTGCCGGGCAGGCGAGCACCGACCCTCTTGAAAACGTTGGCGCCGTCATCCAGAGCTACCGCAACGAGACGTCCTTCCCAAAGATCCAGATCTTGCGCCGAAAGTTCCGCGCCGCCGAGGATGATCTGGCCCGGCAGTGCCAATGGAATCGCGCTCTCTTCTTTCACGCGATAGGCGACTGCGACCTGTGCCAGTTCGGGCACCTCTTCAATTTGGATCGCTTCGTTGCCGCCAGGAGGTGGTGGCATGTCACTAAAGATCGCGCCAACGATTCTATGTAATCGGATCTGGCTCTCATCAAAGGTTAAAGTTGGGCGGCGAACGCGGGGATCTGGCATCTGGGCCGCGAGCGAAACTCCGATCGAGCCGGTAGACTTCACCAAACGCCGCGCCAGCACCTGGCCCCTCGGGCGTGCGATGACTAGATTTTGATCACTCCCCGGATATGGATCCACGTCGACGATCGCCACCGATCCAGAGGGAATGGCGAATCCTAAAGTTTCGCCCCGAACGTAGTATAGCGCCTTGTTTTGGAACCAGTTGCCGATCACCTGCTCGTCGGGAACGTCCTGCGATCCGCCTTCCGGCGCGCTGCCAACGAATGCGGCAATGTCAGGGAAGACCGGTACCGCGAAACCCGGTACCGAAATTGCCTTCAACGGAACGATGTTGTTCGCAGCTCCCGCGTGAGTAAGCGGCTCGCGCCATCGATAGAGGCGGAACTGCTCGTGGACGTCCTCGATGGCGGTGCGCAGCTGGGCGAAATGCGCCGCAACGGCCTTCACGTCGCCATACGTGATGGATGGCTTCTGATGGTGTGAGGCATTGAGGATTCGCCTTGCCTCCGCGTCGGAGGCAAGGCCAGGATGGTCGACGAATCGCTTAAGAATAGGATTGCGGAACAGTTCCCCCTGATTAGAAGCGATCAACCCCCTCAAGCGATCGACGAGTGGTGATAGGGTGAGCGCTTGGGTCGCACTTGTGTAAGCTGGATGCGTCGTCTCGTCGAACAGGTCGCCCAGCCGGACTTCGAGGAAAACTCGCAGCGCGGAGGCATAGTCCTGCGCTTTCACTGCATCGTCTGGGTTGTTGACGAATTCATCTTTTTTTCGATCGACTTCCTCTACCGCCAGCGACATGCCGAGCTTTGGACGGACGCGATTGACGGGATGGACCGACAGGTGCTCGACGGAATCGCTTGGCCGATTCTCGGCCACAAGGGAGCGTGCAAACTTCCGATCATGCGTAGTCACCAGCAGTTGAGCTTGGGTGTCGGCCAACTTCGACAAGCCTCGTGCCAGCCGCTCTCGGTTGTCATTATCGAGCAGTTCTTGGGGATCATCCAGGACTAACGTCCGCAGACCGCCTCGGGACCTCAGGACGTGTTCCCTGAATGCTAGAAAGAATCCAAGCAAGGCGGCTCGAAGCGAGGATGCATTGGAGATGTGCTGTGCCGGCGCTTCTACGCCTTGTCGGCCCACCCGAAGCTCGAGAACGCCCCTGGCATCCATGGCGGTTCCTGTTAGATCCGGGGCGAAATCCGTTGCATTTCTGAACATTTCCTTGCGCCAGTATTCCGAGCGACTGTGGAGCCTGGACCGCAGGCCATCCACTTGGGTGTGGGCAAGTGCTCCGAGTGGTGTGATGAACGCAAGAGCCTTCACAGCTTTCCGGCACGCTTCTATGCGGTCCAATCCGTTGACGTATTCGGCGCGTGCTCGCTCCATTCGCTCGACATGTCCCAAAGCCCTGTTGAGGGGAGTCACGCCCTCGACGATCGAAAGGAGCGTCGCCAGCCTGCTTCCGACCGCTCGCTCAGCATCGACGCCTTCGGACTCGCCCTTCAGGACGATCGTCCAAATCTTGCGGATATCTGCTGCGCTCGAGACTCGCCACTGGGCGAAGGCCGACGCCCGCACGATCCTGCCAAGCATCTGCCGAAGTGCCCTTGCATCTGACAGGCCATCGGGGAAGGTCGGTGTTTCGGGCTCCTGGAATACCGGCATTGCAGCGACTCGCTCGTCGAACAGCTGGGCCGCATCTGCCTTGAGTGCATGCAAAGCACCCGCGAATACCTCTGTCGCGAACAGCTCGTCGATCAGGCCGATGCGCAGCAGATCGACCGGTGCGGTCGGCAAGTCGGCCCCCACCTCGCGTTTGATGCCATCGGGTAGCTCCTGAAGGAGTCTCCCAATCCAGTAAGACGACCATTCTCCAATGGTCCGAGCCATCGTCTCCCTGTCCTTGGCAGCGTCCTCAAGGTCCTTGCGGATCAGATTGCCGGTCACCGGATCTTGCAACTCATCCAGAGACCTGCTGCAAATCGGACACTCGGTTCCATTCTCAAGAGAATGCTGATGCATCCAGGCGGAAACCCTGGCGTAGAGCTGGGCACGACATGCCCGATTAGGGTCGAGCGCCAACTGGCTCAGTATCATAGCCTGGGCTTGTACTTCTGCGAGGAGCCCACAGATTGTCTTTTCGTCGCCGTCCTCCATTTTCAGGGTCGACAGCTTCGCGATGGCAGGTAAAGTCTTGGCGTGGTTCAGCTGTTCAATGGCGGGGCGAATGCTCTTCTCGAGATCGTCTCGTGATTGCTTGTTCTCCGGATTGAAGTGACTCCCGAGAACCTTGGTGGCAGAAGCTAGTCCTACCGCTTTAAGATCGTAAAAATGCTTGGAGATGGTCTCTAGACGGGTCTTGCAATTAGCTTGATGAATGTTCGGCGCCGGCTCATCCAATGCCATCACCTCGTACTCCAAAAGTTCTCGAGCGAGGTCGTCGGCAGGTTCGCGATATCGGGTTTGGGTCTTTTCGGAGAGCTCTTCAAGCTCTGGCACACTGCGTTTTTCGATGCGGTCAGAAAGCTTCTCGGAGTGTTTGGACAGATCGACGAGATCAGACAATCCGGTGAGGCGCGCAACGGCCTCGCCCAATTGGGAGACGGAGCCCACGGATAGGAACGGCAGGAGTGCTGGCATTGTAGTAGCTATCCGCCATGCAACCGGATCAAGACCAATTGATTCGAGATCAGGTGGCGTCTCTATGATCTTGCCTCTCGGCGCGCGAGACTGAGAACGTCGAAGGGTGGGCAGCAAGTTGCCATCGCCATCGCTGAATGTGAGCTCCACCCATGTGTCCGCTGGGATCGGCGCGCCGTCTGCGGGCAGATCGCTTTCGGCGTCGGGCATAGGCGTGACTGCCGACATCGCATGTGCCGACGTTTCCGCATCGTTGCGCCTTACCTCACAGTTGAATTCGGTCGGGCCGGCTTCGGGCTGGCGTTGCGATCGAATCAGATGGCCCGTCAGGCACCATACGATCGCATTGGCGATGGACGTCTTCCCGGATCCATTGGCGCCTTCAAGTAGGGTTACGTTTTTTTTAGGAGAGAAGTCGAAATCCTCGGGTGGCTCATTGGCGCGGCCATAGGCATGCAGACCAGCGAAGCGGTGCGCTTTCAGCCCCAGGAGATGAAGAAGCAGCTTCGGCTTGGAGATCGGTCCATCTGCATGCGAAGCAATGGTTGGAGGCTCGGAGCCGACCAAATTAATGACCGCGTCGGCGTCGGGTGCGTTTTGGTTCGCCGTCCACTTATTCGGGTTTCGACGATACCAATCTAAGATCGCTCGAGCGTCGTCGGACGCGATCTCAAGTATTTTTCCATCGGTCAATGCTATAGATCGACCGCTCACAAGATCCGCTAACAGTACGTCCGTGGTCAGAAGATGAAGCTCTCTAATCGCGCTTTGATTCTCGGTCATCAATTGCTCCCCATGTTGGTGACAATTGAACAACGACTCTTGGTTGTCTAGTGCGCTGGTTCGATTCGCGCGAAGTTTCGAAAGAAGCCGCCAGGAATGACCCGTGATGAGCTGTCGGACTCTAACGAAGAGCACCTTAGACTGATCACATTCGAAGATATGCGACCTGCTGGGTGAATGATCTCGAACGCGGTTGGCGCCGGCGTTGACATGTGCCTCGGAGCACAACAAATATTCTATTGACGCCGGCCATTTTGTTCCCTATATGTTCCGATATGGGACACAATCTTCGAATATCCACGATCCGTTGACACTGAACGCCGCTCCTGCGGCCGGTATCATCGTGTGTTGGATTTTCGAACATGGAAAAGCTTGCTGCTGACCACTCCATTCTCGACGCGGCCTTTCGTGAAGCGTCACTGAACATTTTCTTTCCACTAGCCACAGTCCGCTGCCCCGATCGACCAGCCTTCAGGAACCAGATCGCGCGCGATCTTGGCTGCCTTTTGGACGTGGACGACACGGTCATCGCCTGGTCCTGCCTGTGCTTCGGCGTCCACGTCGAGGATCGCGTACACGTGGTCGATTTTATGGTCGATCATTTCGACGGAACGCGCGAGTTCCTTGACGTAGTCGAGTTCTTCGGAGACCCCGCGGTGACGGAGACGATCGCATGCATGAGGCGACGGCACCGTTTCGTCACTTTGGGCGAAATCTATTCCGGACATCGGCTTCAGAATGCGAAGGACTTGCTGCGCTATGGAAGGCATCGCACGCCTCTTAACGATCGCGTGAGACTGCTAGCCGCCCTGGACGAGGCCGGGTCCATGATGATCGGCGAAACGTTCAGCCTCTTTCGGGAGGTGCCGCCTCTGACAGCGATCGCATGGATGACGCTGCATAGGTTCATCTCTATCGATCTCGACGAAGCGCCGATCGGGCCGGACACCTTGATCCGTCGCTCTAGCAACGAGGTGGTGCGATGAACCGGCGACGCACTACCACCATGACCATCGCTTCCGCGACCTATGGAATCGCCCTGAAGGCCGCGATGAGGCTCGGGGGCGCCTTCGTGAAAGGAGCGAACTTCCGGCAAACGGTCGTCATCGTGAGATTGCCTTTGCAGGCGGACGAAAGAGGTTACGAAACCGCGGCTGGGCTGCTGATCAAAGGCGCCCCCGAACTTGCTGGCTTCCTGCTTTTGAGAGCTGACGTCACGCGGAGGGGCGTTCTTGACGTTGAAAAGCTGGACGACGCTCTCGATCTCGGCCGTCCGCTCATCGTTCTGTGGCCCGCCAGCTTGACGGTGCCTACGTATATCATTGCGGCAGCGGACAGAATTGTCGACGTCCATCCAGTCCGAGCATATCATCTCGTTTCCGCCGTCAAGCAAGTCGAGGGGCAGACGCTGGACATCAGCGAGGCGGTCAAGCTTCTTGAATACCCTCTTCATTGCATGTTCGCCGCATTGCGCGCCGGACGTCCTACTGAGTTAGTCCTGAAGCGGCTTCAAGCTTCGTGTTCTGCCTCCGGTTTGCCGCCCGCGGCCCCCGGCCTCGACGAGCTCGAAGGCTACGGCGACGCACGAGACTGGGGACTTGCGTTGGCGGAGGATATCCGGGCTTGGGGCAGGGGTGAGATCCCATGGTCGGAGGTCGACCGAGGTATTCTCCTCAGTGGGCCGCCAGGATCGGGGAAGACGCTTTTCGCCTCTGCGCTGGCTCGCACCTGCGGAATCGAAATCGTCGCGACGTCTGTCAGCCGGTGGCAGTCGATGGGACATTTGGGCGACATGCTCGGGGCAATGCGGAAAAGTTTTCAGGAGGCTGCCTCAAAGAAACCGTGCATCCTTTTTCTCGACGAGCTCGACAGCATTGGAGACCGGGCCAGTTTTAAGGGCGATCATGTCCAGTACTCGACGCAGGTCGTAAATGGCCTGCTGGAACTCGTCGATGGGCACGACCGTCTCGAGGGCGTCGTGTTGGTGGGCGCCACAAATTTCCCTGAAAAGATCGACCCCGCACTCCGGCGGGCCGGTCGACTAGATCGCCACCTCGAAATTCTCTTGCCGAGCACAGAAACCCGAATGTCGTTGTGCCGGCGATATATCCGCACTGATATGCGTGCGGGCGATATCGAACGTATCGTTCTGGCCACTCTCGGTTTCAGTGGCGCGGACTTTGAAAAACTTGGCCGCGACGTGCGTAGAACTTCGCGAAAGGAGGCGATCGAAATCACTGCGGACATGGTTCTCGCTCTTCTTCCGCCCGCGCTGAAAATCGAAGGGGAGCGGCGGCGAACCGTGGCGGTGCACGAGGCCGGTCACGCTGTTGTCGGTATTCAGGTCGCCGTCGGACGGTTGGAAAGCGTGGTTGTCGCTAGCGACATCCGCGGAAAACGGGTCGCCGCGGGACTTACTCACTTTGTTCTCGACGGTGACGTCGAGCGTGACAGGCAGACCTTCTTAAACCAGATCGCAATGCTGCTGGGAGGACGGCTGGCGGAAGAAGTCATTCTCGGATCGGCATATGAAGGATCGGGCGGCGAAGGGTCTGATATCCACCACGCGACGGACCTCGCGACCTTGATGGAGGTTCAACTCGGCATGGGGGAGACGCTGGGTTATTTCCGGGCAAGCTCTTCGGTCGAGCTTGAGGAACTTCGCCGTCGGGTTCCCGCCGTGCGCGAACGCGTTGAGAACGTTCTTCTGAAGCAGTGGAAGCGCGCGCGAGCCATCGTCGAGGAGCATGTCGATGTCATTGAGCTGGTGGCGTCGCAACTGGCTGCCAAGGGTCGTCTCGATGGGGCTGAAGTGGAACAGATGCTGTCGACGAAACGGCAGGAGACGTCGCCATGACGAACCCGAGGGACGCCTCCTGGAAGCTCGTCGTCAAGGGCCTGAAGAACAAGGCGGTCGCCGGCCGGAAAGGGATGATCGCCCAAGTGCTGAAGGACGTCGGCGGTGACGCCGCGCCGGTTCGAGAGGCTAGGAAAGTTTTGCTGACGATGTCGGTCGATGCGCTCTCCGGAACGCCACGGTTTATCGACGTTCACGGAGAAGGAGAAGTCTGCTTGATCGCGTTCGCTGATCTCCTGGACATCCTGGCCGACCCTCCGCCAAGCTTGGCGGAGGTAATGGGCAGAGACGCAGGGTGATCAAGACGATCGTCACGGTCCAAACGTGCTGCCGGGCTGGAAGACGCATCCGGTAAGCGTGGCCTCGATGGATTCGGGCATGTGTCGAAGTATCGCCTGCGTCGAGCGACCGCCTCTAAAAGGAGCGAGTAAAACGATTGTATTGTTCGATCCACGGACGCTCGATAACCACGTCGTCGACGAAGATTCTCCCGCCTTGGCGTATTTGGACTTCGTCCGGATTGCCGCGACGCCGCCCTTCTGGGAGGCAGGCGAGTGCCCGATCGAGGATCTCGAACGCGACGTTGCTCAGTTCGTAGCGTCTGCCGACCTCGCTGTTTTCCGCGCCGTCATACTTTCTGTGGAGATGCGTGAGGGCGTCCCGCCCGAGAACCTGGAGAATTAGCTGCATGTCGATCATGAGGTTTTACCTAACTGCGTACCGCTTAAGTCGGTGACAGCTCTTTCGATTGAAGAGACGGCACCATGGGCGGAGCTTCAACAACACAACGTCGGAATGGGTCCTCCGCACAGGGCTGCTCTCGCAGGATTATCGAGTAGTCGAAGTTCTTTCCGGTCAGCGCAGACCTAACAGCGAGCCCGATCGCCTGACCGATCACGGGAGGGACCGCATTTCCGACCTGGCGGGCGCTCGAATCCTTGCCCCCGGTGAAAGTCCACCAGTCGGGGAATCCTTGCAGCCTGGCGCGCATCCGGAGCGTGAGCTGCGGAAGGAAGGCGTCGCCGGCCCTGTCTGCCTGCTCCTGAGTAGGCGCGGCGTCGGCGACGGTAGTGATGTCCAGACCCTTCGAAGCCCAGCGGACCGCTTCCTTCTCGCGGGCGCCCCCCTTTCGACCCACGATCGTGGAGGCAAGTTGACCGCGCCTCTCGACGCCGTCGCGGACCACGATCGTGCTACGGCGCGCCTCGGCCCAGGCTTTAGCTCCATTCCACCCGTTCGCCGCCATGAGATCTTCGAGGACGTCGCCCAGATTGGAACGCCACTCGGGAAAGGTGGGTGGCGCACGAAACGCTGCCATCGCGTCACTCTTCATGCCTACGAAGAGGATTCGGGTTCGTTCCTGGGCAAGGCCATAGTCCTCGGCTTCCATCCTAATGATTTGAATGGAGTATCCAGAGCTCTTAAAGTGCCTAAGGAAGTTCCCGACATGGTCCGCATGGCGGGCGTGCAGCAATCCCGCGACATTCTCAAAAACGAATGCGGTCGGTCGGATCTCGTCAACCACTCTTGCGCACTCAAGAAGCAAATCCCGAGGATCGTTTTTTCCAAGGCCCTTGCCGTCCACCGAGTAGGGCTGACAGGGCGGCCCCCCGACAACCAGGTCGATCCGCTCCTTGCGGTATGGCGTGAAATCGATCTTGCGGATGTCGCCCTCGACCACATTCCACAAAGGTCGGTTCTGTCGCAGGGTCGCTGCGGCATTCTTGTCGAACTCGAAGAGCGCGACCGGCTCGAAACCTGCCGCCTCGAGCCCGACAGACATCCCACCGGCGCCCGCGCAGAGTTCGACGACCTTGAGACGCAGGACAGGAATTTCTGTCAGAGGCTTCCCCCTCGAAGGAAAGACGTCTTCCCATTTTGGCGGGATCGAACTCGTCATGGGGTGAAGGCACTCTACGACGTCCGTGAGGATCGCAGTAAAGCGCGTCGAGTTGTCGAGTGCGAAGAAACCGTGCTTGTCACCAGGCGGCCCCTCTGTCAGGGCGCGAATGGCGGCATGGGCAAGCGCGACGTGGTGTGTATCGCTGGTCACTGGCTGTTTAAGAATGTCGTTCAAGGACTGATCGTATCTACCGAACACGGCTTCAAAACGCGGCAGCGTTTCAAGCGCCTTGGCTCGGAGCTTTTCGTGAAGTGCCTCCCGACCTTCCAACTTTGTCCCGAGAGAGTGAAGCTGGTCGAGAAGGACCATGAGCTCGGCAATCCGATGATCGACGTCGTTGACGGCAAGGGTGGCCCGGCGTCGGGCGATCAGCGAGGATTTCTTGAAACCGGCTTTGGTCCACTGCGCAACGTAGGAGAGCTTATTCTTCCGGAAGTACGTCCGAAGGGCGGAAACGTCCTTGGACCCTAGCGTCGCGCCAGCACGCATGCGGGCGAGCGCTTCGTTGCGTGCTTCGTCATCCGCGCCAGCGAGCGCTTTCAGCATCGGGAACTGGACCCGCGCTTCTCGCAGCATCTCTTCAGAGCCCTTCAGGGTCTTTGTGACTTTGACGAAGGTGCCGGCCTCGACGAGATCCATCTCGCATCCCGCGTGGAGGAAATGCGTGACCTCCTTCGGAGAGAGATGTCCTAGCAGCTCCTCGACTTCCTCCGCCATCTTGAACAGCCGGTCGGAGATCTGCTGCTGTAGGCTTCGTATCGCCCTCTTGGCGTTCTTCAGCGCCTCGTTCTTCAAATCCGACATCTAAACCGTCCCGCATATGAAATCGGTACGTGTCATATCGGGACATTCATTGCTGGACCGGCAACCCAATCGTTAAAATCGCTTGCAACTGCAGATTTGTGCCGATCACGCAATTGCTTGAGATCATGGAGCGATCTACAACGGTTTGAACTGGAGGATCTTGGGCTTGTACAATCTGCTGATGAGCGGAAACGTTGATGAGTGGAACGTCGCGATCGGCAGCGTCAACGAGACCACTTTTCCGCTGGCACGCTACCTCGAATATACGGAAGAGATTATCGAACAGCGGCTGAAACCGATAACCTCCGAGACCGTGGCGTTTCTTTCGCAACTGTCGACGCTGTTCATGAGCGAGCTTCAAACCGAGGCAAATGGAAGGCAGTTCCTAAGGATTCGTGTTGGTAAGGTACCCACGATCTCCGATTACGAGGCAGGCCTTCGCCGCGTTCCGGGGGAGGCGGTCGCCGCAATGGAAGCGCGCTTTAATGAGGACGAGCGAGGGAAGCTAGCGGGAATGGAGCCGCTTTGACAGTCGATAGTGAGCTCGGATCCTTCGGTCGCGGCTTCGTACAGGGCGAAGGACGCCGTCGACTTCTATCTGCAGGCAATCCGGCCGGGTCTTTGGACGAACAACGTTACGATCCGCTCGACGCGAATGGCGCGCATGTACGAGCCCGGCGCGTGGGTCCCGAGGGTCTCACCGACGCCGCTGCTGATGGTAATGGCCTCTCACGACTACATCACGATGACGGACCTGGAGCTGGCGGCCTACGAGTGCGGGCCCTCGAGCCGAAGAAGCTGGTGATGATTGAGGGAGGGCACTTTGATCCGTTCCTGTCGAATTCGAGAGGGCGAGCGGCGCTGCGGGGACTCGTTCACGAGGCATCTTGGTCGGCCGTAACATTGCACTGAAGTCTCTGGTTTATCTTGGAGAAGCGCCTTGACCAACACGGCAGAATCACAATTAGTGCAATCAAGGCTTGCGGATAGATTCTGCTATTGTGTTTCGCGATAGTTGATACCAGTGCGCGGGGCATTGCCCTACGCATTCCTTACGGACTGTTCACCCATGGTCCGATGACTTGGCAAACGAGTTTCCGCAAGCCTCAATGTCCGATCTCAGTGCACTACGAAACGCGACGACTCTCCCGCGGCTTGCAAGGCTGCTAAAGCTCAAAGGCGAGTACCTATCGCATTCGCTTTACTGGTATCGGCAGTCAAATCCCTACGCCACCTTCTCGATCCTTAAAAAGGGCGGCGGACGCCGGCTCATCGAAGCACCCAACTCTCGCCTGAAGCTGGTCCAATCCCGCCTGGCCGATCTTCTGATGCGCATCGAAGCGGAGATGGAGAACAAGCGCACGACCAAGGCGAGGGTCCTGGCGCATGGCTTCAAGCCAGGATATTCTATTATGACGAATGCGGCGCTCCACCGTAACAAGCGCTGGGTCTTCAACATTGATCTGAAGGACTTCTTTCACTCGATAAACTTCGGACGCGTCTACGGTTTTCTTCTGAAAGATAGAAACTTCGAGCTTGCACCAAAGACCGCGGCTGTCATCGCCCAGATCGCCTGCCACAACAACAGGCTGCCACAGGGCAGTCCGTGCTCACCGGTCATATCCAATCTCATCGCCCACGTGCTCGACTTAAAGCTTAACAAGCTGGCGAACGCGCATAGGTGCACATACACTCGCTACGCGGACGACATCACCTTCTCCACGAACGAGAAAGAATTCCCAGAAGCCGTGGCAAGACTCGTTCGAGGCAGCGAAGACAAGTGGGTGGCAGGAGACAAGATCCTTCGCGAGGTTTACCGGGCGGGCTTCAAAATCAACCACGACAAGTCGAGGATGCAACGTCGGGATTCCCGCCAGGACACGACGGGGTTGATCGTCAACCAGAAACTCAACGTGCGCCACGAATACTACAAGCAGGTGCGCGCCATGTGCCATCATCTCTTCGTACATGGATACGCCCATTCGGGCCTCGGTGCCGGCAGGGATCCCGTTAAGAACGAATCCGTCGACGGGATGCTGGGGTTCATTCATCAGGTGCGCAGTCTGAAAAACGCCGGATTTTTCAAAACCGATCAGCCAGGTTTCAGTTCGCTCTACGGGAAGTTTTTAGACTATCAGGCCTTCTACGGCATTCTGCGTCCCCGGATCATCGGAGAGGGGAAGACCGATAACATCTACATTCGATCAGCCATAAAACGCCTCGCCGGCAAATTTCCGTCACTGATCGAACCATCGTCACCACTTGCGGAGGCAGTCGACTTTTTTCACTACAACACGCGGAGCGCGCTGTTCCAGGATTTGTCGGGCGGTACGGACGAGATGCACAAGCTTCTGAGCTCGTATCGAGCGCGCACGTCGTCCTTTAAGCACATCGCGCGGCATCCTGTTATCATGGTTGTGGACAACGACGCAGCCTCGGCGAAGATATTCGCTCACCTCAGCAACATCCTGGGAACGGCGGTTGGCGGTATGGACCCGTTCTACCATGTGTACGAAAACCTGTATCTAGCACCGATCCCAAAGACCACGGGCCACGTCGCGGTCGAAGACCTCTTCGATGCCACGGTACTTGCTCAGACGATAAATGGCCGAACCTTCAACCCCAGCAACAAGAAGTTCGATCAGAGCGTCTATTACGGCAAGAACGAGTTCGCTACGAAGATCGTCGCACCCCAGCGAGCCACGATTGATTTCACCAAATTCGAGCCGTTGCTGGCTGCTTTTGTGGATATCATGGCGGATTACGAGAAGCGCTATGCGGGGGCGTTGGCGGCCTTAAAAGGTGGAATTGCTGCCGCGGCATAGACCGCGTTTAGCGGTAGCCGCGTCGTAGATGACGGTCCACCGTCGTAATTCTGCGTGTTGGCTGGGCGACTTGGATTGTTGCGCCGGCAGGATAATAATAATCTCGAGATTTTACTGTGAGGATCGGGGTACCCATGTCGACCGCTGCTTTCTTTCGCACACAAAACACCCAGGTTCCGACGCGAGTCGCGGATCCGTTTATGCTGCCATACGCCAAGCACCTTCAGTTCTGTATGGACGTCGGTTATGTTCGCCGTGCTGAGAAAGTTGTTCAAATTCTTTCCCAGTATGACCTGGCCGCTGAGTCCGAAGTCGCAAAAATTGTGAGAAGCGCTGCTGCTTGGTTGGTTGCCGCGGAGAGCTACGAGGCCGAGCATGGCTCTGGATCATATTTCAACCCAACGCATCCGAAACACCTGGAGGCGCTTGCGAGGATCGAAGCCCGCTAGACGGACCAGGTTGATGCCGTCTGGGCGTCCTTCAATGCATCTTCGAGTTCTTCCGTTTCGACCCACTCACCATTTTCCAAGACTGCGAAGAGCGTGTCCGAACTACCGTCTTCATATTCGATCTCGCAGCTATACGCCTCAATGAGGTCGTCTTCATTCGGGGAACTCTTTAGCAAGAGTTTCTTGATGTTTACCTCGCGCTGAGCTCCCAGCGCGGCTGCTCGGCTCGTAAAGAGGCCGAGCGGGCCGCCTTCGGCATCCACGGCGTCGAAGACCAGGACGCCGTCGATCTCAATCTCCACAGTACCTTCATTGAAAAATTGCATCGAAACATCTCCATCGAACTTGGTCATACTCATAATGGGATGTCAGCTAACAATTCGTTTCTGAGATGTGAGGAGTTCCTGATGGCCGAAATTGAAGGCCTAAACGGACCATTCGCGATGGGACGGCGACCTGATGATCGTATTCGTCGACCGTCAGAAATGGTGTCGATTTTCGGGTGGCCGTCTTGAAGCGGCGCACCCGGCTCTCTATTCAATGTCTGCTGGGCCTGTAGCTCAATTGGTTAGAGCCGACCGCTCATAACGGTCTGGTTGCAGGTTCAAGTCCTGCCGGGCCCACCATCAAGGAATGTGGAAATGGCACGCCCGGAGTGGCAGTTGTCGCTAACGGCGTACAGCAAGCTTCTTCAGCAAATGTAGATGTAGGTCGGCGGTCGCCTCACTTGGATCGCGGAAAATTTCCGAGCCGCTGTAGCGGAGAACATAATAATCATTCAGGGCGAGCTTTCGATCCCGTATCCGGTCGGCCGCGAATACCTCGGGCTCGATATGATAGTCTCGGCCGTCGCACTCCACGACGACCTTCACATTTGGGACGCTGGGCATCCACATCAAGAAGTCAGGCCGATAGCTGATCCCACCGAAGTGAATGATCGGCTGAACGAAGCAAAAAACGTGGTGGTCAAAGACAAAGAAAGGGAAGCGATCGAAGGCGTCGCGGCGATCTTTTGTCGATAGCTCACCCTTAGAAACCAGCTTGTCCAAATAAGCTTCGAAATCATCAAAATATGCGAACTCTCTAATGAATTCCGCGCGATCAGGGGCGGACATGTGGTTCGCGTCCTCCAGGATGCTTTCGACTTCCAGTTCATGGCCTCGGCTCAGATCCCAGCGAAGCTGGATTAGGTACTCGACACGCTTGATATCGTCTTCGATATCCTCCGTCGTCGACCTGAACTCGACTGCGAATGCCTTTGTGGTCATCGCCCGGATAATCATCGACCCCATGAACGCCTGCTCCATCGGGGAGTCGACGTAATCAACCAAATGGAGGCTTCGTGTCATCCAATCATGGAAATGACGGACCATCACCTGCTCCGACAATTCGGCGGCGTTCGCGCCGGGGTAATCACGGCGCACCATTTCCAAGCCATATTGCTCGAGAGCTTCCTGGTCCCTCAACAAGTCGAAAAGTTCTATTCGCTCTTGGTTATCGATGGGCATTGGAGGTCGGACCAAGTTTGTCGACGTCCTACCTATCCGCCAAATGCTTTTAAATAGTAAATCGGTCTTCCTGTACCTGGGTGCTGCCGCTCCCGGCTGACCCCGCGCGGAAATCAGGAGTTGACAACCCGAGCGATCCTGTTTCCACCCTGTCGCTGCGGGCGAAGCGAGATGCACAGTGTTGGAGGCTCAGGCTTTGTGTGTGTGTTTTCCCCCGCGACCTAAGTTGATCCCGGTAGTACTCGCGAAAGTCCTGGAACGGTGGCCGGAGGCGACGGTATGGACCCGTCCATTCCGCGACGCCCGCCTCGGCTCCTATGTCGAACGTCCTGCACTAACCACCTCGGTGCTCATCTCAGACGCTGTCGCTTGCGAATTTCTCAACGGCGCCTTGAAGTCGGCCTGTGGAACTTCTGCCGGCCCAGTGGCAGACATCATCGATCAAAAAGGGCACAGGTTTGTTCGCCACGCAATCGCATAAATTTGAAAGGTATTAGGCAGCAATTGCCACAATTTTCAAACCCGCGAGAGCCACAGGCTTTTTCGTCTTGTCCCTTTCGTGGACGTTGAACCCTCGCCGTGGTGGCCGTTCGCATTGCCCTTTCTGATGATCGCAGGTGGTCGAAAGGGTTCGATTCGTACGAGTGGAACGGAATTCATGGCAAGGGTGTATGGCAAGCGTTGGCAAGGAATTGAAGGCGACCTGGGCCAAGGAGGGCAGGCACGGGTGTACACTGTCATTGATCTTACCGACGAGGACGCCGGACCCTATGCGCTCAAGCGCATCCTGAACCCCAAGCGCGCCGATCGCTTTAGAAGCGAGGTAGAGGCGATCAAGGCGCTGTCCCATAAAAACGTCATCCCGCTCATCGACCACTCCGCACTGGACGTGGAAGCAGAAGCTGATGACGAAAAGCGTTATCTTGTCATGCCCCTTGCCAAGGCAGGCGATATCGGTCGGATTGCCGCCGAATTTTTATCGGATCTTGGGCGGGTGTTGCACGTGGCTATCCAGATCGCCCAGGCGTTGAATGCAGCTCATGAAAAGAAGATCATTCATCGCGACGTCAAGCCGGAGAACATCCTTCGTTCCGGTGATGGCGATCACGTTTGGATATCTGACTTCGGAATCTGTCTCATAGACGACGGGCGAGCGCACTATACTCCGGACAGTGAGGTCGTCGGCCCGACGCTCTTTATGGCACCAGAGCAGGAAAGGGACGGTCATCTGGACGCCACGCCCGCTGCCGACATCTATTCGCTTGGCAAGGTGATCTATTTCCTTTTTTTCGGGAGGTATCCGCTTACCCCGTGAGAACCTGGATGATGAGAAGTTTGCGAAGCCCATCGCGGGCACGGGACTGGAGGGACTTCGGCTTCTACTAACTCAGATGATCTGCCCATTGGAACAGCGGCTTAAGACGATGGACGTGGTTCTCGCCCGGCTTCAACGCTTACGCGCGCCTGACACGCCCCTGGCGCTTTCGCCGGCAGGTTACGAGGTGCGGAACCGTGCTGTTGCGAAGATAGCGGAGGAAGAGCGATCTCGCTCTGTCGCGCGTGAGGAAAAAGCACGCTCTACGGCGTTGCGGAATGCAGCTCTTGAGATGCTGTACACGTTCGTCGCAGATCAAGCTAAAGCCGGCGCTGAAGCCCTCAGCGTCGAAGGTGCGGTCCGCGCTTGGGTCAAAACGTCGACGAGTGGGCAGCGGTTGCCCATAGGGGCGCGCGTTTTCATCCAGCTTGCTTCCATCGAAGTGTTTTACCAAGAGGTCGTGAACGCCAATGCGCGGGTGTCGGCATTGCAGTTCCACGTAGTTAAGTCTACCCGAGCGACATCGAACGCCCAGTTGTCCGTAGTTGTAGGCATTACGCTGATGGAGCCTGACCTTCGTCCGGTCAGGGATGTTCAGCCTTCCTGAGGCAGGACAGGCTTGGGGGAACGAGATACCGGATGACCGGCTCGTCACCGACGATCCTGGAGTGTGAACTAAATCGCGTGGCCGAAGTCGAAGCAGACATAAAGGCCTTTGTCAGAGATGCCCTATCGGCGCTGCCAGATCTAGCGAGCGGCGGATCAAGAGCGTTCGTCGAGATGAGGTTTGCGAAGCCCCGCCGCTAGTATCAGGCCGGCTTCCCGCCTGTGTCTGCGAATGCCGCAACTTCTGCGGACCTTGAGCTTCGAGAAGGAATTAAGCAATGCGACGCTTGTTGACCTTCTTCTCGACGTCGGGGATCCTCGAAGCACGGTCACGCTTCGACTCCGTAAGGCGCGGCGTCGGCTCTTCGTTATTTCGACGTGCGCATCCGAAGGGAGGCCGGCGATCATCGAGTCCGCAGGAGGTCTTGTCTGCATGCTTGCGCTTGATGACCTCATCTATGTCGTGATCGAGAAGGGACCGAGTAGGAAAGGTCATGAAGGCTGTAAGGCAACAGCTCTGAGGCGATCTTTGGGGAGGTCGTTCCATCGTGGCATTGTCCCGATTTCAGAGCGCCGTCGCTGGTACCAGAATCGCCAGTTCTCGGCGATAGGCGGTGTTAATCTGCACAGGCGCATTGCGGATATATGCGACCGCTTCGGCACGACGCTCTTCCGGCAAGCTGTTCAGATAAGTCGCCACCTCCTCGACGGAAGGTATTCGCCCTTCCTCCCCGTGGAACTTTGGGGGTAGGGCGGTCCAGATCACTGCGTCGACGCCTCGATCCCCCGCCCATCCGGAAAGGCCGGGTAACACCGCGGGATCATCCTGCCCGACGCGCCATTGTCCGATATGGTGGCGATGCGGCTTGCCCTCCCTAAGCCGGAGCATCTCGGCCGCTTCGTCCGGGTCGTCCGAATTCATTTCGGCCCATTTGGAAACGACCGGCTCGGCAGTCGGCACGATCACCAGAGTGATGCGCCCGAACTCCTTTCCTGACTGGCGGACGAACTCGACCCGGATCGTCTGGCCGTCGGGCAGCCATTCCGATCTGAGGGGCAGTTCCCTTGGATCCCAGACAAGCGACCCCCAGCCCAAGCAAGCGATTTTCATGAATATCTCCCTGTCTCGATGATCGAGGATTGAGACACTGCCTAGGTTTCTTGCGGCAGCGAGGCAGGCTGGCCCGCGGACAACCATTCAAATTTTTCTACGTTGGCGAGCTGTCGGGGCTGGCGACCTTGCCGAAGCCGACCACTCAGGCGTACGTAGGAGCCGTGCTTGAGGTGGGCCGCATTTGCCTTCAGATAGTCCTCTGCGTTCAGATCGACCCGAGCTCTGACGGTCTCGCCGTCCGGCAGGAGCAGCGCCAGCATCACCGGTCCGGCACGCCTGCCGTCCGCGCCCATCACGCCTTCCATCCGCTCGACCGTGCCGATGAAAGAATCCTCCTCGTCGTCATCATCCGCCTTCAGCGCACGACGAACGTCTTCGATTCGGGAGAAGTAGTCGCGCTGCAAACGGATCGGGCCGGCATTGCCCCTTGCAAGGGTAGGGCGTTTCGGCGACCAGACAAACCCCACGTCGAGGGCATTGTTTATGTGTTCGTCGTGCATGCCCGCAAGGGCGTCGCAGAGGTTCGCGGAAATTATAGGCGAGGAGGAGGCGCGCAATTCCTCTACAAGTGAATCAAGGGTATCGGCCTCGATCGCTTTGACGAGCTGCGTCATCGCGTTCTGAAGGGAGATGGTCACCTGCCGTACGAATGGGGCGTCCTTTTCGTCGAACTGAAGCTTGCCTTGCGCATCAAGCGCGTTGATCGCGCAGGACACGCTCAGTATGAAGCTACCTTCCTCCGTCTGCCCGAACTTGGAATGGTCGATGAACTGAACGGCTTCGGCGAGCGACAGTTTCGGATGGCTGATCCTCGGCTGCAGCACCGTGCAGGCGCCGGCCTTCAGGAGCTTCTCCGTGTTTGCGACAAGCGTCGAGGCAAAAGGCAATGGAAGCGATCGGTCGTCGCCGTCGAAGAAGACCCTCAGCTTGAGCACGTCCTCATGAAGGCTGGACAATGCGGAATAGATGCTTCGCACGCTACGTCTCGAAATGTCGGCCAGCTTCTCGACGACGCGCTCGACTGCCTCGACATAGTCCGGCGCCGAGGTGTCCATAGGATAGATGAGCTGCCTGCGTGGATATTCCGGATGATCGAGCACGTATTGCCGATGATCCAATCCCTCCTTGAGAACGCTCCAGCCGCCCGCCTTCAGGAAGTCTCGAAGATCGATGGGCGGTATGAACTTCCCGGCACTCATTCCTCTTCCCCTTTCGCCGATGGATAGGAAGGTATCACGTCCCGTGACAAGTCTGCCATAAGCTTTGCAAGACCATCGACGTCGAACCTTTGAGCCTTCGGGATATAGATCGTCTGCGTAGTGTCGTTCGCCGACGGCCGCGCCCCTCTGAGACTCACCCAGTAGGCGCACTTACGCAACAGCAATGCGTCCTCGCTGTGGTGAAGCCAGTCGGTGCTCTCCGGCGGCAGAAACAGGACGACCAAAATCCGCGGAATGGTCAACGATTCCGCTCGAAGGTCGTCGTACCGCCGGATGCCCTTGAACGCGTAGGCGAAGGATTCGCCAACCATACTCGGCGGCCTAATCGTAGCCTTGAGCTGTATCTTCAACTCGACTTCGGTCTTGTAGCCACCATTCTGAAACGGCGCCCAGGCGACGATGCGCGCGTCGGCGCCGGCATTGTCCTCGTGACGTCCGCAACTCTCGCATGCCATGCCTGCTGCACTCGCGACGGCGTGGAGATACGCGTAGCTGAGTTCGGATTCGATGTTCTGGGATGTGAGTGGCTGCATCTCACTCTGGCGCTTCTGTGATACTTGAATGCACCTTATTATACAGGTGAAAGCTTAACCGCCAGTTGTCGGCGAATCCTTAGTGAGAAGCGCCCGATGACCTTTGCCAGTCCTTACTAGGCGTCGGACCCATTGCCTCTTCCGTTGCATTCTGCGATGAGCTCATCGCTATCGCGCGGGAGGATGCGGATGGCTCGAAATGTTCTTTGGACAGCACAGCGTCATGGACAGGACTGGGACGACCCCCATGTCCTGGCTGCACTCGATTGGATGACTTCCTTCGTCGCATCGGCGGACTGGGAGCGGCGTAAAGAGCACACGGAGACGTTCTTCGAAACGGCGAAGAGGAGCTGGGCGTCTGGCGTTCGCGTTCCGCTTTACGATCCTGCCGACGGCATCGCCTGGTATGCACAACAAGCGGCGACCTACGGCGATCACCGGCTCCGATCCGAACTGTTTGAACCCGAGGCATATCGTATCGCTCCGCTGTTTCGGCGGATAGGAATGGTGCTGGACGATCTGCAGAAGGTTGTCGGCGTCGAAGATAGGGTCGCGCGACTGATGAATGACGGACGGATGCAGCCCGACGACGGTTTCTACGAACTGCTCGTTGCTGCCGCGTATTCCACGCGTGGATGGGATGTCTCCTTCGTTCCTGAAAAGCCGGGTCTTCAGAAGCAGCAGGATCTAATTGTTGAAAAGTCACGATCGAGCTGGGCGGTCGAATGCAAACGTGCCGGCCGGTCGGAGTACGCGCGGAAGGAACGTGATGCCGGACATCGACTGGCGGACGCCGTGCACGCCCTGTCGCTTCGAAAAAACCGATCCATGCAAATCATGGCGGTGTTCGAGGACGAGGTTGCGAACCTCGATCCGTCGTACCTGGAAGAAAAGGCGCTTCGCTTCATGCGGAGACCGGGAAGTTACAGTTGGTCAGACGAAGGCGGCTTCGGCGTCGTCAGCGACGTCCAATGGAAAGGCCTTCGGCAAGTTCTCCGGGTCGACGACATAAGCTTCGGCAGCAGTCGAATGATCGAATTGTTGATAGGGGCCCATGAGCACGACGTCGACTACAGCTTGGGCGGCGCCTGGACGGCTGCAGAGGGTAGGCCTTTTCATGCGAATAGCGTCCAGCATGTCAGCCTTGTCGGATGGAGCACGAGCTCGGAGGAGTCCGCCAGACGAAAAGCGCAGCATTTCCGAGGAATAGTAGGCAGGGCATGCGAACAATTGCCCGGCGACCGACCGGGGGCAATCCATGTCGGCTATGAGGCGGTCGGGGGGAACACCGTCGATGGTCTCCGCCATCGTCTGAACAGAGAGCAGATGAAAGATTTCGATCCGGGAAGCAGCCAGCTTCAGGTCGTCTATGGAAACTACTTCATGCCTGAGCATGTAACCGATCGCAACGAGAGTTCCGCCGTCACGGAGACGATCGCATGGTATCCCGTGAAGGATTCAACGAGCGAACCGCCGTACCACATGTTGTTCGTCGACGATGAGCCCACTCCCGGTACTCACTTTCGCTCCTAGACCTCAGATTCCGGTCAGTCCTTTCCGTGTCAGTCGACCCGATCCCAGCGCGGCCGGTCCCGGTCCGCCGGCTCACCGGCCGAGATAGTGATGGTAAGCGTCGCGGCGGGCAGCAACCGCCAGGCCCAGCGGCGCTCCGCGAGCTTTTCGGAAATGATCTCGACGACTTCCTCGTCGCCTCGCACGATCATCGAAACGAGGTCATCGCTCTCCTTGTGGAGCTCGATACCCTGTCGCAGCTCAGTTCCATCCGAAAGCCTGCCACGGAGGTGAGACTCGGCGCCGGGGATGTGCCGAACGATGAACCAGGAGAGCGGCGTGGCGGTCTTCAAAAGGCCTGCATGGACCTCGCCCAAGGTCTTCGGGCATCCTTCGATGTCGGCCACGAACATCCCCGCGGCGAGCGTGGGAGAGCCATTCAGCACGTCGTCCCTCACCTGGAGGCCGCTGGCATAGTCGAAGATCTCCAACCTCAATGCCCGCGAGCGGAGATAGGACAGTTCGTTTCTGGTCCGCTGGTCGAGCCCATCGGGACGTGGGCAATAGAGAAGGTAGCGAAAGAAATCGTCGTCGACGAAGCGGACAGCCCCTCTGGCAAGCCGCATCCCAAACCACGCGCTGCCAATCGTGGCGCTCTTCCCGCCCATCTTCCTCGTATCGAGGAGATCATCGAACCGGAAAGCCTAATCTGCGCCTGCGGCGGAGGCTTGCATTGCATTGGCGAGGACGTGTCCGAGCGGCTGGACGTCATCCCGGCGCAGTTCCGCGTCATTGTCACCCGTCGCCCCAAATATGCCTGCCGCGCCTGCACCGACGGCGTTGCCCAGGCTCCCGCGCCTGCACGATTGATCCAGGCCGGGTTGCCGACAGAGGCGACCATCGCTCATGTGCTGGTGTCCAAATACGCCGATCACCTACCACTCTATCGGCAGGCCCAGATCATGAGCCGCCAAGGTATCGATCTCGACCGCTCAACACTCGCCGATTGGGTTGGTCGGGCTGCTTTCGAACTGCGTCCTGTTTTCGACGCTCTGATCGCCGATCTGAAGCGCTCGACCAAGCTGTTCATGGACGAGACCCGTGCGCCGGTCCTCGATCCTGGCTCCCGTAAAACCAAAACCGGATACTTCTGGGCTCTGGCCCGTGATGACCGACCGTGGGGCGGAGGTGCGCCGCCAGGTGTCGCCTTCACCTATGCGCCCGGTCGCGGCGGTCAACATGCCGAGCGGATATTGCAAGGGTTTACGGGCGTCCTGCAGGTGGACGGCTATGCCGGATATAATCGGCTGATCGCACTGGATCGTGTCGGCCCGGACATTCAGCTCGCCTATTGTTGGGCCCATGCTCGTCGCAAGCTGGTCGAGATCACCCGCACTGGTTCAGCGCCGATTGCTGAAGAAGGCGTGAAGCGGATTGGTGAACTCTATCGCATCGAGGCTGAGTTACGTGGTCTTTCCTCTGAAGCTCGCTTGGTCCGCCGGCAGGAACGATCAGCGCCATTGATTGCGGACATGCGAACTTGGCTCCCTCAGCATCGTGCCCGTGTCGCTGGTAAGTCGCCGCTCGGCGAAGCGCTCGCCTATATCGCCAAATATTGGGATGGCCTTTGCAGCTTCCTGACCGATGGTCGTATCGAGATCGATAACAATACCGTTGAACGGACCATCAGGCCAATTGCTCTCAATCGGAAGAATGCGCTTTTTGCCGGACACGACGCCGGAGCAGAGAACTGGGGGATCATCGCCTCGCTGATCGAGACGTGTAAGCTCAATGCCGTCGATCCCCTAACCTACATGACCAGCACGCTCACTGCCATCGTCAATGGCCATAAACAGAGGCGGATCGATGATCTGCTTCCCTGGAACTGCCCCGTAATGCATAACTCCAAGGTCATGGCCCGAAAGTAGGTTGCACGGGTCGTCGGCTTCGCGGGCGAGGCGATTGATTAAATCAACATCCAAAAGGTTTGGGACCGGCCCAACCATGGGTCCCGATGACCGGAGGCTCGATTGTTGTGATGAGCCATTCATCTGGATTACGCCAAGAAATCTCCTTGAAGCGTACTTTGAGCCTTCCGATGTCTTGCCACCAGACCATCAGGATATCAGGAGATTCCATTTCTTTTGGTTGATATTGAAACGGAACTCCCCTCGAATTGAGATCAATCAGCTTGGAATACAGGTCCGCGTTCTCCCAGAGCTTGCCTTCGTCAACAAAGGCAATTTCTTGCCGGAGTTCATGCGTGCCCGATATCCGTCTACCCCCCGTGAGGACGATGCGACCCTCTGATAGATGAGAGACATTGAGCGGAGGAGGCTCTGCATGAGCCCCAAATTCAACCGCGAAAGGAAGTCTCCGTCCTGGATAGCTCATTGACGTTCAATACATTTCCGGTGGAAAAATCTCAATTTATGAAACGGGGTGGGGCAAGGCAATCAGCATGTCCACAGAATTCAAAGCTACTGCCGCAATCTCATAGCGGTGGCCTGAAAACATCGCTTACGATTATCCCTGCGCCGACAACTACGATGCGCGGGCGATGCTGTGCCAACTGTAGAACCTCTCCGAATTGAAAACACGGGCGAATGGCTATGTCTTGCAGATGACAACGGTGTGAAGCGACGAACGATACTCGGAGCATCAACGGATTGGGCCTGTTCGTTGTTGCTCAAAGTCACCACCTTGGTTTGCGCGGTAACCGCTTAGGGTCGAGGGCTAACGAACGCCACGGCGGTTTCGCGCCAATACCAGTCATCAGACTGTCATCCAACTGGATCAAACGAGAGCCCGATATTGTCAGAATATCTTGTTTGGGAGCATTGTAGGCGGCTCGATGATTTATCTATTGCGACATGGCGAAACCGTCTGGAATACACTCGGACGATTTCAAGGCCAAATGGACTCGCCGCTAACGGACTATGGCCTCGAACAGGCTGATTTTGTTGCTAACATTCTTTCCCGTGAGCTTTCTGACGACTCTCAGTCATTCGAAATGCAAGTGAGTCCGCTGGGAAGAACTCGCGAGACAGCAAAAAGGATCAGTCATGTGCTACCTCTCGCAAGCAGGGAAGATTCCCGCCTGATGGAGGTGACGGTCGGATCATGGGACGGAATGACAAAATTTGAAATCGATTCCGAGTTTCCAGGAGTCCTTGACGGCTCAGACGTCTTTGATTGGTATTTTCGGTCAACTGATGGCGAGACCTTCGATCAAGCGTGTGATCGTGCGAAAGCTTGGCTTGCAGACGCGCAAAGTCCGACCGTGGCGATATCGCATGGGCTATTCGGCAGGATAGTCAGAGGTGTCTACTCAGGTCTGTCGAGGCGCGAAATGCTGGAATTGCCGGTGCCTCAAGATGGCTTCTATCGTCTCCACAAGGGCGACTTCAGCTTTATCGACGGCTCTTCATTGACGACAGCGCCCTCCCTGACGTGATGTAGGACGGCTGCTTTGGGCCGAGGGCAGACGGCCGCTTCGTTCGGAACGCGCCAATTGCGGTCATTGCCGAATAGATTACCTTTGCGGCTCCGACTAAATTCACAGTGATGCGGGCGAACGCGCTATTGCGAGGATCGAGAGTACTGCCTTGGAATAGCTCAACA
This sequence comes from Rhizobium rhizogenes NBRC 13257, assembly GCF_000696095.1. GTDB lineage: Bacteria > Pseudomonadota > Alphaproteobacteria > Rhizobiales > Rhizobiaceae > Rhizobium > Rhizobium rhizogenes. The sequence continues at coordinate 598,891 of NZ_BAYX01000002.1, forward strand.
GTGCGAACCGGCTAAACGGTAAACCGGACATCATTTCCGGAGCTTTTGGATCATAGACTCACGCTCTGGGCGAGATAGCCTGTGG
>NZ_BAYX01000001.1 GCF_000696095.1 Rhizobium rhizogenes NBRC 13257
GGCGGAATTTGGCGCACCCGACAGGATTCGAACCTGTGACCTTTGGAATCGGAATCCAACACTCTATCCAGCTGAGCTACGGGTGCATGCCTGAGGCGGGTTGACTCGCCTGTCCGATGGCAGGTTCTTAGCCTAGGAAGCGTTTGGCTTCAATGTGGAAAATGCGGGAAAGTGCAGATCGGTGCGATCAAATGAAACAAGGCCGCGAGCCCTTTGGGTCGCGGCCTTGTTTATGGGGTGACAATGTTGCGGTTCAGGCCTTCATCGCGCCGGGACCGGGGATGGCCTTTGGCGGGACCTTGCCGAGGATGATCATGCCCAGGACTTCGTCCTTGGTGACATCTTCGGTGCGGGCGTGGCCGACGACCTGGCCGTTCTTCATCACCGAGACGCGGTCGGCGAGGTCGAAGACGTCGTGGATGTCGTGGCTGATGAGGAAGATGCCGATGCCTTCCTTCTTCAGCTGCTTGATCAACTCGCCGACCTGCGCCGTTTCCTGAGGGCCGAGTGCCGCCGTCGGCTCGTCCATGATAAGGATGCGGGCGTCGAAGAGGATGGCGCGGGCGATCGCCACCGACTGGCGCTGGCCGCCGGAGAGTGCCTTCACCGGCTCCTTGAAGCGCTTGAAGTTGGGGTTGAGGCGCCCCATCACTTCGCGGGCTTTCGCTTCCATCGCGACGTCGTCGAGCGTGCCCCAGCGGGTCTGCAGCTCGCGGCCGAGATAGAGGTTGGCGGCGGCGTCGACGTTATCGGCGACGGCCAGCGTCTGGTAGATCGTCTCGATGCCGTATTTCTTGGCGTCGCGCGGGGTGCGGATATCGACAGGTTCGCCATTGATCAGGATATCGCCGCTGTCGCGCTTGTAGGCGCCCGAGAGGATCTTGATCAGCGTCGACTTGCCGGCGCCGTTGTGGCCAAGCAGGGCTACGACTTCGCCGGGGTAGAGGTCGACCGAGGCGTTGTCGACAGCGTGGATGCCGCCGAAGGAGATGGAAATGTTCTTCATTTCCACAAGCGGAGTGGTTTGATCCGTCATGGTTCAGAATTCCTTTTACTTGGCACGCGAGCGATAGACGATGTCGAGCCAGACAGCGACCACCAGGACAACGCCGACAACGACGTTCTGAATTGGCGTGTCGACATTTGCGAGACCCATGCCCGATTGTAGCGACTGCATGACCAGGGCGCCGAGCATGGCGCCGGCGATCGTGCCGCTGCCGCCTGCGAGCGACGTGCCGCCGATGACGGCGGCGGCGATGGTGAAGAGCTCGTAAGTCGTGCCCTGCGAGTTGACTGCCGAATTCAGGCGGGCGGTCGAGATCGCGGCAGCGACGGCGGCAAGGAAGCCCATCAGCGCGAAGATCTTGATAATCACCCAACGGGTCTTGATGCCGGCGAGTTCGGCTGCTTCCGGATTGCCGCCGATCGCGAAGACATAGCGGCCGAAGCGCAGGCGGGTGGCGATGAAAGTCATCACGATGCCGATGAGCACGGCGATCAGAACCGGAACCGAGATACCATAGGGAATATCCAGGCCCGCATCCGGCCAGGTAATATTGTGTTCCGTGGCGTATCTCTTGGCGATGCCGACCGGCCAGTTATAGCTGTTGAAGAGATAGACCGTGCCGAGCACCACGGCGGAGCCGAGGCAGCCCAGGAAATATTCCGCCCAAAGCGGCCGGCGCGGAAAGCCGAAACGCTTCCTCTGGCGGCGTGAGCCGACGATGCTGGCGACGATCATCAGGCAGGCGAACACGCCGACGACCCAGCTCCAGGTGGCGCCGATCGAGCCGGTGGCGCCGCTGCCGCCCATGATGACGAAGGTGGAGTCCATCGGCGCAACGGTCTGGCCGCTGGTGACATACCAGGCGAGACCGCGCCAGACGAGGAGGCCGCCGAGCGTGACGATGAAGGAGGGAACATTCATGAAGGCGGTGATCGCGCCCTGGAAGGCGCCGATGGCCGTGCCGATCGCCAGGCCGCAGAGGAGCGTGATGATCCAGGTCCAGGAACTGTCGAAGCCGAGATATTGCGGCAGCCACTTGGCCTGGATGACGCCCATGATCATGGCGACGAAGCCGAGCAGCGAGCCGACCGAAAGGTCGATATTGCGCGTGACGATGACCAGCACCATGCCGGTCGCCAGCACCGCGATTTCGCAGGTCTGCACCGAGAGGTTCCAGAGGTTTCTGGCCGTCAGGAATTCGCGGCCGTCGAAGACCCTGAGATAAAGATCGAAGCCGATCCAGATGATCAGCAGCGCTCCGATCATGCCGAGCAGGCGGGTATCGATTTCGGTGGCGCGCAGGAAGCGGGTAATTGCGCCGGCATCTGCGTTCCGGGGCCCGCTCGATGTGGTGGACTGTGTCATGTCGGCCATCGCTTTGCCGTTCTCCCTTTATTGGGCGCGGCCTGCGATGCATTTGGGCTATCGCTGGCAACCGCGCCAATCTCAAAAATTCGTCATCGCAAGTCCTGCCGGTCTTCGTCCGGTCCCGATGGCCGCCATCCGGCAAATCAACGGGTATGCGATGGCGTGGCACGCTGCGGGAAGCTCTGTCTCCAACTGCAAGGAAGAGTTGTTGGCCTCTCATCCGCATTCGACGCCGCAACGGAAAGCCGCTGCGGCGTCGATGGTATCGTTGGATCAACCGTCCAAAGGTCGCCGTTTACTTGCAGGCTGCGACGGCGCCGGCCTTGACGCCCTGGCAAGCTTCAGCCTTGGAGATCCAGCCGGCGTCGATGACGACGTTCAGATTGTCCTTGGTGATAGCGATCGGGGTCAGGAAGACCGACTTCATGGCAACATGCTTCGGGCCGCCATTGAAGGTCTGGACGCCGTCGATCTGGTCCTGGGTCTTGCCACCGGCAAGAGAAAGGGCGATTTCAGCGGCGCGCTTGCCGAGTTCACGCGAGTCTTTCCAGATGGAAACGGTCTGCGTGCCGAGCGCGATGCGGTTGAGCGCAGCCTTGTCGGCGTCCTGGCCGGAAACCGGAACCGAACCGGCAAGACCCTGGGCGTCGAGAGCGGCAACGGCGCCGCCGGCGGTGCCGTCGTTGGAGGCGACGACCGCATCAACCTTGTTGTTGTTGGCGGTCAGGAACTGTTCCATGTTGCGCTGTGCGTTCTGCGGTAGCCAGCCGTCGGTGTAGGCCTCGCCGACATTCTTGATTTTGCCGGCGTCGATGGCGGGCTTCAGCACTTCGATCTGGCCGGAGAAGAGGAAGTCGGCGTTCGGGTCGGAAGACGAGCCCTTGATGAACACGTAGTTGCCTTCCGGCTTGGCCTTCAGGACTTCGCGAGCCTGCATGCGGCCCACTTCCTTGTTGTCGAAGGTGATGTAGAAGGCAGCCGGATTTTCGATCAGGCGGTCGTAGCCGACAACCGGAATGCCTTCGTCGGCAGCCTTTTCGACGGCCGGGCCGATGGCGTCGGAGTCCTGAGCGAGAATGATCAGCGCGTTGGCGCCCTGGGAAATCAGGGATTCAACGTCGGTCAGCTGCTTGGAAGCGGACGACTGCGCGTCAGCGGAAATATACTTGGCGCCGGCTGCTGCGAGTGCCTTCTTGATGGCGGCCTCGTCAGTCTTCCAACGCTCTTCCTGGAAGTTCGACCAGGAAACGCCAACGACGAGGTCCTTGGCAAAGGCTGCCGTCTGCATGGTCAAAACGATGGCCGCGCCCGCTGCCAGCTTGATAAAAGCTTTCATATTACCCTCCCGAGTGAATGCGACCGCACGTATCCTGAAACTCCCGTCGGCCGCCGCGATAATGCTGACGAGAAAGGTTTCGCTTTTTTTCTCGACAGTCGAGAAATTTAGTGTCAGAGATTTTTTCGACTGTCAACACCCGCGTCTGCAGGTTTAATTGGCCGCTGGACAAGAGCCATCTGAAGATGCGAACAGGAGGGTGGAATGAGGGGGAGGCTTGTTGATGCTGGCCAAATCGAGTACCGAATTGGTCCGTCAGAAGAACAGTGTTCTGGTGCTTGCGGCGCTGCGCCGCCATGGTCCTCTTGCCCATACAGAACTCTCTGATTTCACAAAGCTTTCATCCGCGACTGTGTCGGTCATCACTGCCGATCTGGAGCGGGCGCAGATCATCGAGAAGGCGGAGCAGCAGGCCACGAGCGGCCGTGGCCGCCCGCGCGTGCTGTTCTCGCAGCGGCGCGATTGCGGTTATCTCATCGTCGTCATTATTTCATCCGATGCCGTGCAATATTCGCTTGTGGATTATGCCGGCCGGTTGATGGATCGTTTCATCGAGGAGAGGCCGCAGGATGTCTCCGGCGTCGGCTCCTTCGTGGCCGGTCTGCGGAATGCGCTCGACCGTATCGTTACCCGTTCGCGATTGTCGCGCGACAAGGTTCTGATGATCTCGATCAGCAGCAAAGGGCTGGTCGATGCGTCTGATCCGATACTGCGCTGGTCGCCCATCTTCGGGCGGGAAGAGATCGATTTCGCCGCGGTGCTGCGCGAGGACTGGCCGGCAAAGATCATCCTCGGCAACGAGACGCTGCTGGTCGCCGCCGCCGTCGGCCGGCAGGAAGAGAATGAGAAGGGCGCCGATTTCCGGGCGCTTGCCGCTCTATCGCTCGGTCATAGCATCGGCCTCGGTATCGTGCGCCGCGGCGAGGAGGGCGTCCATCAGATATCGGCGCCGAATTTCGGGCATATGCTGCATCTGCCGGGAGGCGGCCTCTGTCGCTGTGGGTCGCGCGGCTGCATCGAGGCCTATGCCGGCTTCTACGCCATCCTGCGCTCGGCCTTCGACGTGCCGCTCGACACGATCCCCGCGAAATTCGTGCCGGTCGCCGAACTCGACAAGATTGCAGCCAGCGCCCGTCAGGGCAGTCGCCGCAACATCCTCGCCTTTCGCCAGGCGGGACTGGCGCTGGGCAACGGCCTGTCGCGCGTGCTCAGCCTGCATGAGAGCATGCCGATCGCCATCACCGGTCCCGGTGCGCGCTATTACGACCTGTTGCTGGAGGGTATTTCCGAGGGGTTGGCGGACTCGCATATCGTGCGTATGGAAGGCATGCCGGAATTGCGGGTCCTTGCCGACGAGCCGACGCTGGTCTTCGAAGGGCATCTCAACCGCGCGCTGACGATGATGGACAGCGACATCGTCAAAGCTGGCGTCGTAACGCCGGAAACACAAGATACTTCCGCCGGCCGATCAGCGGTCGGCGAAGTGACGCGGGCAAACTGAAATGGCCGGGCGATAACCCGGCCATTGTGATTCTGATGACGCTGGGCTGGTCTCAGGCGACCTTCACCAGTTTCCCTTCCTTGACGGACTGCAGCGCTGCGTCTGCAAGCTGGAGTGCCGCGAGGCCATCGGCGCCCGATGGTGTGATTGCTACGCCCTTTTCGATCGCGGCGATGAAGCTGGCGATTTCGTTGGCGTAGGCTTCGGTGTAGCGAGTCATGAAGAAGTCATGCAGGGGCGGGCGGGTATAGCCTTCGCCATTGGCGACTTCGATCGAGAAGGGGCGCTGGTTTTCGGCGGCGACCATGCCCTTCGAGCCGTGGATTTCGATGCGCTGGTCGTAGCCATAGGTGGCGCGGCGGGAGTTGGAGATGATCGCTTGCTTGCCGGAGGCGGTCTGCAGGATGACGGAGACGCTGTCGTAGTCGCCGGCTTCCCCGATCGCCTTGTCCACCAGGACGGCGGCGGTGGCGGTGACGGCAACCGGCTCTTCACCGAGCAGGAAGCGGGCCATGTCGAAATCATGGATGGTCATGTCGCGGAAAATGCCGCCGGAACGCTTGATATAGTCGACCGGCGGGGCGCCCGGGTCGCGTGAGGTGATCGTTACCATCTCAACCGCGCCGATACGGCCCTCGTCGATGGCCTTCTTGACGGCCATGAAATGTGGATCGAAGCGACGGTTGAAGCCGACCATCAGCTTGCCCTTCACCTCATCGACCACCTTGATGCAGGCCTTGACGCGGGCGACATCGAGATCGACAGGCTTTTCGCAGAAGATGGCCTTGCCGGCGCGCGCGAAGCGCTCGATCAGATCGGCATGGGTGTCGGTCGGCGTGCAGATCACGACGGCGTCGATATCCTTGGCCGCCTCGATTGCCTCGATGGTGCGGACTTCGCAGCCATAGGCCGAAGCGATCGCATCCGCAGCGGCCGGAAACGCATCCGCCACCGCGACGAGCTTGGCGTTGGCATCGCCGCAGACGGCTTTCGCATGCACCTTGCCGATGCGTCCGGCGCCGAGAAGACCAAATCTGACAGTCATTTTTACCTCCCTGGATTCGGAACAAATGAACCGAATAAAAATCAAGATGGAATTTTCATTCCATCTTCCGAAGGCGGCGTCAAGCCGCCAGCGTTTCACAATTTTAAAATTCACATTGCGAAAATGGCTTATCTTTGGACAGACTTTTCCGAAACCGCTTCACAGTTTTCAAGATCATGCGCTAAAGACGGGATCTCTCCAACAGGTGAACGAGACCCATGCAACTGATCGATCCCAACCATCCCGTCTACAAGCCGCTTTGGGTGCGGGTTCTGATCGTTGGCGTCTGCCTTGGCTGGGCGACGATCGAGGCATTCGGTCCGGAGCCGTTCTGGGCTGTTATCGTCGGCGGGCTCGGCCTCTACAGCGGCTGGGTATTGCTGTTGAACTTCAAGCCGGAGCCACCCAAGGCCGAGGTTGAAAGCATTGTTGCGGACGATCAGGACGAAAACGACGAGCCGACTGACGAAAAGAAATAGCTATCGCGCCAGACGCCGCAGGGCCTCGTCGATCAGTTGATTGGCGATCATCATGCGCGTGGTCGCCTGTTCGCGAAAGGGCGGGGCGACGCTGTCGGGATGATTGACCTTGGCGAAGGCGCGGCGTTTCTCGTGGAGAGACTGCAAGGTGCTTTGCGGGGAGATCGCCAGATCCGTGGCTACCTCTTCCCTGGACGTCCGCGCCAAGTGATCCGGCATGACGGGTGGCTCCGGTTCTTTCGGCTCCGGCGACGGGATCTCATTGCCAAGATTGTCGAGATAGGCATCGTCCGGACGAGAGGACCCGGCCGGCTCGCCGCCGAGAACGGTTGCGACAAAACTGACGTTGAGACCGCGGATGCGATGCGCCGCCTCATCCTTTGCCGATTTGTCGTCTTCCGTCTCGAGGCGATCGAGGACGGATTGAAACAGTGATTGCCCGAATAACATGCCTGCCTCCAGAGGCATCCTGGATAAGCGCGCAAGTTGGTGCGGAGCTTATGGCGGGTTGCCGATCATGGGCGGGGATCATGCCAGAAGAAGATTCCGGCTTTCCTCCAGGATCATGTCATGCAGCAGCCGGGCGCTCGGCGGCATGGCGCGTTCGCGGGCGGTGATCAGGCTGTAGGGCTTCACTTCGAGCTCGAAGTCGATCGGCAGGATGCAGGATTCGCCGGCTTTCGATGATTGCCCGCAGATGAATTGCGCCATGTCGAGCGCGATCGGGGCGATGGCGTCCGTCTTGCAGACGACGGCGAGCGTCAGTAGCAGCGACGACGTGTTGACGATGTTTTCCGGCAGGGGCACGCCGGCGGTGATGAAGATATCCTCCACCTTGCGCCGGAGCATCGTGCCGGGCGGCTGGAAGACCCAATCGTAGCCGGGCAGGTCCTCAAGACTGGCGACGCCTTTCTCCAAGAGTGGATGACCGTTGCGGACCACAAGACAGGCTTTCTCGACGCCGATCTCATGGGAGGTGAACAGGCGTGGATTAAGCTCGTCCGGAATGCGGCTGATGATGAAGTCATGGCGGGCGGCGAGGAGTTCGCGCGCCAACACATTGCTGTTCTCCACCTCGATATTGATTTCGATACCCGGATAGGCGCGCGTCACGCGCTGGATCGCCGGCACGACGAGGCTGATTGCCGGGGCGGTGACGGCGCCCAGAAAGACGGAGCCGCCCTTGCCGGTTCTAAGCTCGCCGATCTCCCGGCTCGCCTCGCGCAATTCAAGCAGAATCTTGCGCGCCCGCTTGGCGAGCGCCAGTCCGAAGGGGGTCAGCACGACGCCGCGAGCCACCCGTTCGTAGAGCGGACTTTTGACAATCGACTCCATTTCGGACAGCATGCGCGAAGCCGCAGGTTGTGACATGTTCATGGACTCGGCGGCGGCGGAAATCTGCGCATGATCCTCGATCGTCACGATCATACGCAGGTGATTGAGCTTCAAACCGGCCTTGAGCAGGGTGTCGTCGCGAAAACTGTCCGAGTGAATCTCGATGCCTTCGCTCGAATAATCGTTATATATTTTCTCCATGGCGGCCAATTTTCCCTTTCGCCGGCAAAAAAGTACTATTTTTTAACATTATACCAAATTCGGTATATGTTTTGCCAGTTATTCTATTTGACAGTTATACGAAATCGTACGAATTTGCCCAGCGTGCGCCGGGTGCAGCTCATGCACGTGAGAGCGTGGAGGAGTTCTACTTCGTTTCTCACAACCAGAAGTAACTGTTCCTTCTACGGAACCTGCCGCAGTTTCGGGCGGGCATTTTTTGTCCGCCGCATTATTAAACAAGGGAGAGAGTAATGAAGTCCATTATCTCATTGACGGCTGCCGCTGCTATCGGCGTCGCTATGTTTGTGGCGCCTGCCTTCGCGGCAGACAAAGGCACCGTTGGTATCGCCATGCCGACCAAGGCTTCGGCGCGCTGGATCGATGACGGCAACAACATCGTCAAGCAGCTCCAGGCTGCTGGCTACGGCACCGACCTTCAGTACGGCGACGACGATATTCCGAACCAGCTCTCGCAGGTCGAGAACATGGTTACCAAGGGCGACAAGGTTCTCGTCATTGCTGCGATCGACGGCACGACGCTGTCCGACGTTCTGCAGAAGGCGCATGATGCCGGCATCAAGGTCATCGCTTATGACCGCCTGATCCGCAACAGCGGCAATGTCGACTATTACGCTACGTTCGACAACTTCAAGGTTGGCGTTCTCCAGGCTAACTCGATCGTTGACGGCCTCGGCCTCAAGGATGGCAAGGGTCCGTTCAACATCGAACTCTTCGGCGGTTCGCCGGACGACAACAACGCCTTCTTCTTCTATGACGGTGCAATGTCTGTCCTGAAGCCTTACATCGACAGCGGCAAGCTGGTCGTGAAGTCCGGCCAACAGGGCATGGACAAGGTCGGCACGCTGCGTTGGGATCCGGCAACGGCTCAGGCCCGCATGGACAACCTGCTCTCGGCTTACTACACCGATGCACATGTCGATGCCGTGCTGTCTCCGTATGACGGTCTCTCCATCGGCATCCTGTCTTCGCTCAAGGGCGTCGGCTACGGCACCGGCGGTCAGAAGCTGCCGATCGTTACCGGTCAGGACTCCGAAATTCCTTCGGTCAAGTCCATCATCGCTGGCGAACAGCACTCCACGATCTTCAAGGACACCCGTGACCTCGCAAAGGTTACCGTCGACATGGTCAACGCTCTGATGGAAGGCAAGACGCCGGAAGTCACCGACACCAAGACCTACGACAACGGCGTCAAGGTTGTTCCGTCCTACCTGCTGACCCCGGTCGCAGTCGACAAGACCAACTATGAGAAGGTTCTCGTCGAAGGCGGCTACTACAAGGCCGACCAGCTGAAGTAGTCTTTCGATTTACCGATCAGGGCCCGCCGCAAGACGGGCCCTGACTCTGATATTTAAGACGGTCGTCCGGTCTGTTATGTTCGGCTGCGGCGTTGGATACAAAACATGGACAATACAATCCTCGAAATGCGGACCATCACCAAATCGTTCCCTGGTGTGAACGCTTTGGAAAACGTCAATCTGAAGGTCCGTCAGGGCGAGATCCACGCTTTGGTGGGCGAAAACGGGGCCGGCAAATCCACCCTGATGAAGGTGCTCTCCGGCGTCTATCCGGCCGGCAGCTATGACGGCGATATCTATTATGACGGCCAGGTGCGTCAGTTCAAGACCATCAAGGACTCCGAAGAGATCGGCATCATCATCATCCATCAGGAACTGGCCCTTGTGCCGCTCCTGTCGATTGCCGAAAACATCTTCCTGGGCAATGAGGTCGCCGCCTCGGGCGTGATCAACTGGCAGGAAACCTTCAGCCGTACCAAGCAGCTCCTCGCCAAGGTCGGCCTCAAGGAATCTCCGAGCACGCTCGTGACCGACATCGGCGTCGGTAAGCAGCAGCTCGTCGAGATCGCCAAGGCCCTGTCGAAGAGCGTGAAGCTTCTGATCCTCGACGAGCCTACCGCTTCGCTCAACGAAAGCGACTCGGACGCGCTGCTCAACCTCCTGATGGAATTCCGCAATCAGGGCATCACCTCGATCATCATCACGCATAAGCTCAACGAAGTGCGCAAGGTGGCCGACGAGATCACCGTGCTGCGCGACGGCATGGCGGTGAAGACGCTGAACTGTCACGAGGAAGAGATCAGCGAAGACATCATCATCCGCAACATGGTCGGTCGCGAACTTGCCGATCGATATCCGCCGCGCTCTGTGCCGATCGGCGAGACCATCCTCGAAGTCAAGAACTGGAATGCCTTCCACCAGCAACATCGCGACCGCCAGGTGCTGCACGACATCAATATCAACGTCCGCAAGGGCGAAGTGGTCGGCATTGCCGGCCTGATGGGCGCTGGCCGCACCGAATTCGCCATGAGCGTCTTTGGCAAGTCCTATGGTCACAAGATCAGCGGTGAGGTGTTCATCGACGGCAAGCCGGTGGACGTCAGCACGGTGCGCCGTGCTATCGACGCCGGGCTTGCCTATGTTACCGAAGACCGCAAGCAGCTCGGCCTGGTGCTGACCGAAAGCATTCTGCACAATACGACACTTGCCAATCTCATGGGCGTCTCCAAGGCGACGGTCATCGACGATGTCCGCGAGCTTCAGGTCGCCACCAATTTCCGCTCGAAGCTGCGTATTCGCTCCTCGGGCGTATTTCAGGAGGCGGTCAATCTTTCCGGCGGCAATCAGCAAAAGGTCGTGCTGTCGAAGTGGCTGTTTTCCGATCCCGAGGTGCTGATCCTCGACGAGCCGACGCGAGGTATCGACGTCGGCGCCAAATACGAAATCTATTCCATCATCAACCAGCTTGCCGCCGACGGAAAGGGTGTTCTGATGATCTCATCGGAAATGCCCGAACTCCTCGGCACTTGCGACCGCATCTACGTCATGAATGAAGGCCGGATCGTCGCTGAATTGCCGAAGGGGGAGGCGAGCCAGGAAACCATCATGCGCGCTATCATGCGCTCAGGGGAGAAGCACTAATGACTACGGCCAGCCCAAGCAAAGAAGGCCCCAGCGTCGTCTCGATCGGCGACTATATCCGCAATAACATCCGCGAATACGGCATGCTGATCGCGCTTGTCGCCATTATGCTCTTCTTCCAGATCGTTACCGGCGGTGTTCTCTTCAGGCCACTGAACCTGACCAACCTCGTGCTGCAGAATTCGTTCATCGTCGTGATGGCGCTTGGCATGCTGTTGATCATTGTGGCCGGCCATATCGACCTGTCTGTCGGTTCCGTCGTCGGATTCGTCGGCGCGGTTGCCGCCGTCCTTGTCGTGCAATGGCAGATGAATCTGGTTCTTGCGACGATTATCTGCCTGGCGATGGGCGCCCTTGTCGGTGCCTGGCATGGCTATTTCGTCGCGTATCACCGCATTCCGTCGTTCATCGTGACCCTTTCGGGCATGCTGGTGTTTCGCGGATTGACCTATGCGATCATCAATATGACCGGCAGCGGCAGCAGCATCGGTCCGTTCCCGCCGGCTTTCCAGATCATGGCGACCGGCTTCCTTCCGGATTTCTTCGACATCGGTGGTATCCATGGAACATCGATCCTTCTGACCGTCGCCATACCGATTGTGATGTTCTTCCTTTCCTGGCGTCGTCGCCAGGTGAATGAAAAACATGGTATCGATGTCGAACCGCTGGGCTTCTTCATTGGGCAAAATCTATTGCTTTTTGCAGCGACCCTGTTCCTCGGCTATCAGATTTCCTCCGCCAAGGGCCTGCCCAACGTCTTGATCGTCATGCTGGTGTTGATCGCAATCTATGCCTTCGTGACCCAGCGGACGACGATCGGCCGCCGCATTTATGCGATGGGCGGCAACGAGAAGGCGACCAAGCTCTCCGGTATCGATACCCGGCGCCTGACCTTCTATACCTTCGTGAACATGGGCATGCTTGCCAGCATCGCCGGCATCATCGTTGCCACGCGTCTGAATTCGGCTACCGCCAAGGGCGGTGACGGTCTGGAACTCGACGTCATTGCGGCCTGTTTCATCGGTGGCGCTTCCGCTTCGGGCGGTGTCGGCAAGGTGACCGGTGCTGTCATCGGCGCTCTGATCATGGGTGTTCTGAACCAGGGCATGTCGATCCTCGGCTACCAGACGGATTCGCAGAAGATGATCAAGGGCGCGGTGTTGCTCACCGCCGTCTTCATCGACGTCTATAACAAGAACAAGGGCTGATCGCTAAAGCGCTCAGCCGAGATCTAAAACCAAATCCATGACAGAGTCCGGCTCTCGCTGAGAGCCGGAGCGGTGGAATGCATCCAGCCTCTGTCTATTAGGAAAGGATGAAACTATGCTCATTTCCCAGATCAAGGGTTCGAACGGCGAGATCGTTGTCGCCGTGCGCAACGGACCCGGCGATACCGCCAAGGCTGTCGTCAATGCCGGCAGCGTCTATGCACTGGCAATGGAAGCTGCCGATAGCGGCAAGTCTCTCGTTTCCGTCATCGAGGCACATGGTCTCGGCGAGACGATCGATCTGGAAAAAGCCTATGCTGACGGACGTTTCCTGTCGCCGATCACCCATCCTGACGCCGCTCACCTGCACCTGACTGGCACCGGTCTCACGCATCTCGGCTCTGCCGCGACCCGCGATTCCATGCATAAGAAGACGAGCGAAGCGGCTGAAGAGACGCTGACCGACTCCATGAAGATGTTCAAGATGGGCATCGAGGGCGGCAAGCCCAAGGACGGCGAGAAGGGTGTACAGCCCGAGTGGTTCTACAAGGGCAACGGCTATGGCGCGGCAGCTCCGGGCGCGGCACTCGTTTCTCCGTCCTTCGCGCTTGATGGCGGCGAAGAGCCCGAAATGGCCGGCATCTACGTCATCGCCAAGGATGGTACGCCGTTCCGCATCGGCTTTGCGCTCTCGAACGAATTTTCCGATCACGTCACCGAGCGGATCAACTATCTCTATCTCGCCCATTCCAAGCTGCGTCCGGCAAGCTTCGGCCCGGAAATCCGCATCGGCGTTGCGCCGGAGGATATCCGTGGCTCTTCGCGCATCAAGCGCGGCGACAAGGTGATCTTCGAAAAGCCGTTCCTGTCGGGCGAGGCGAACATGTCGCACACCTTCGCCAATCTCGAATATCATCACTTCAAGTACGACCTGTTCCGAGCGCCTGGCGACGTTCATGTCCACATGTTCGGCACCGCGACGCTGTCTTTCGCCGACGGTATAAAGCCGGAAGCGGGCGATGTCTTTGAAATCGAAGTCGCCGAATTCGGCTTGCCGCTGCGCAATCCGCTCGCCGTTGCCACTGAGGAGACTGTGGCGGTTCGCCAGCTCTAATCCGTCGAGGCCGGCTGCCCCGTGCGGCCGGTCGTTTTCAAAAAGATCCAGGAAGGCATGAAGCCATGACCATTCATCAGAATCTGATCGCCGGCGAATGGACCGGTACGACCGGCGCCGAGAACATCAATCCGTCGGACACCAACGAGGTCGTCGGCCTCTACGCCAGCGCCAGCGTCCAGGACGTTGCGGATGCGATTGCTGCCGCCAAGGCCGCGTTTCCGGCATGGTCGCGTTCGGGCATTCTCGAGCGTCACTCGATCCTGAGGAAGACCAGCGACGAGATCCTCGCCCGCAAGGACGAACTCGGCGCGCTGCTCGCCCGCGAAGAGGGCAAGACGCTGCCCGAGGCGATCGGCGAGACGATCCGCGCCGCGCAGATCTTCGATTTCTTTGCCGGCGAGGCGCTGCGTCTTGCGGGCGAAGTGCTGCCTTCCGTGCGTCCGAACATCGGCGTCGAAATCACCCGCGAGCCGCTCGGCGTCATCGGCATCATCACGCCCTGGAACTTCCCCATCGCCATTCCGGCCTGGAAGATCGCACCGGCGCTCTGCTATGGCAACACCATCGTCTTCAAGCCCGCCGATCTGGTGCCGGGCTGCTCCTGGGCGATCGTCGATATTCTTCACCGCGCCGGCCTGCCGAAGGGCGTCTTGAACCTTGTCATGGGCAAGGGCTCGGTCGTCGGCCAGGCGATGCTCGACAGTCCCGTTCTCTCCGGCATCACCTTCACCGGTTCGGTCGGCACCGGCAAGCGCGTGGCACTCGCCTCCGTCGAGCACGGCCGCAAGTACCAGCTCGAAATGGGCGGCAAGAACCCGATGGTCGTTCTTGACGATGCGGATCTCACGGTTGCCGTCGAGGCCGCCGCCAACTCCGCCTTCTTCTCGACCGGCCAGCGCTGCACCGCGTCGTCTCGCCTGATCGTCACCGAAGGCATCCACGACAAGTTCGTGGCGGCGCTGACGGAGAAGCTGAAGACGCTGAACGTCGACAATGCCGTCAAGGCCGGCACGCATATCGGCCCGGTCGTCGACGCCAAGCAGCTGAAGACCGACACGGACTATATCGAGATCGGCCGCCAAGAAGGCGCCAAGCTCGCTTTCGGCGGCGAGATCATCAGCCGCGACACCCCCGGCTTCTACCTGCAGCCGACGCTGTTTACCGAAGCCACGAACCAGATGCGCATCAGCCGCGAAGAGATCTTCGGGCCGGTCGCCTCGGTCATCCGGGTGAAGAACTATGAAGAGGCGCTGAGCGTCGCCAACGACACGCCGTTCGGCCTGTCCTCGGGCATCGCCACCACCAGCCTGAAGCATGCGACGCATTTCAAGCGCAATGCCGAAGCCGGCATGGTGATGGTCAACCTGCCGACGGCGGGTGTGGACTTCCATGTGCCGTTCGGCGGTCGCAAGGGCTCGTCCTTCGGCCCGCGCGAGCAGGGCAAATACGCCGCCGAGTTCTTCACCACGGTCAAGACGGCCTACACGCTGGCCTGACCATCGATTTCAATGTCCAGGTTCGTACGAGGCGGCCTGGACGACGGAAAAAAGGTACTGAGATTATGAAGAAGAAAGCTGAATGGCCGCGCAGACTGCGCTCCTATGACTGGTTCGGCGGCACGGGCAAGAACGCGATCATGCACCGCTCCTGGATGAAGAACCAGGGCCTGCCGGCCGACACGTTCGACGGCCGTCCGATCATCGGCATCTGTAACACCTGGTCGGAGCTGACGCCCTGCAACGCGCATCTGCGCGATCTTGCAGAGCGCGTGAAGCGCGGCGTTTACGAGGCCGGCGGTTTCCCGGTTGAATTCCCGGTGTTCTCGGTCGGTGAAAGCACGCTGCGCCCGACGGCGATGATGTTCCGCAACCTGGCGGCCATGGACGTCGAAGAGGCGATACGCGGCAATCCAGTCGACGGCGTCGTGCTGCTTGGCGGCTGCGACAAGACCACGCCGAGCCTTCTGATGGGTGCGGCTTCCGTCGATATCCCGGTCATTCTGGTATCCGGCGGCCCGATGCTGAACGGCAAATGGCGTGGCAAGGATGTCGGCTCCGGCACGGCCGTCTGGCAGTTCTCGGAAATGGTCAAGTCCGGCGAGATGTCGCTGGAAGAGTTCATGGATGCGGAGCAGGGCATGGCCCGCTCGGCCGGCAGCTGTATGACCATGGGTACGGCCTCGACCATGGCGTCGATGGCCGAAGCCCTCGGCATGACCCTGCCGGGCAACGCCGCCATTCCGGCGGTAGATGCCCGTCGTCGCGTGATCTCGCAGCTCTCCGGCCGCCGTATCGTCGACATGGTCAAGGAAGACCTGAAGCCTTCCGACATCCTGACCAAGGAAGCCTTCGAGAACGCCATCCGCGTCAACGGCGCCGTTGGTGGTTCCACGAATGCCGTGCTGCATCTGCTGGCGCTCGCCGGCCGCATCGGCGTGGATCTGTCGCTCGACGACTGGGATCGCCTTGGCCGCGAAGTTCCGACCATCGTCAACCTGCAGCCCTCGGGCAAGCACCTGATGGAAGAGTTCTATTATGCCGGCGGCCTGCCCGTCGTCATCAAGGCGGTCGGCGACATGGGCCTGCTGCATAAGGACGCGATCACCGTCACCGGCGAAAGCATCTGGGACGGCGTCAAGGATGTCGTCAACTACAATGACGACGTCATCGTCCCGCGCGAAAAGGCGCTGACGCAGTCGGGCGGTATCGCGGTTCTGCGCGGCAATCTGGCGCCCAAGGGTGCCGTCCTGAAGCCGTCCGCCGCCTCGCCGCACCTCATGCAGCACAAGGGCCGCGCTGTCGTCTTCGAAAGCATCGAGGACTACCACGCCCGCATCAACCGCGACGATCTCGACATCGACGAGAACTGCATCATGGTGCTGAAGTACTGCGGCCCGAAGGGCTATCCGGGCATGGCCGAAGTCGGCAACATGGGCCTGCCGCCGAAGGTGCTGAAAAAGGGTATCACCGACATGATCCGCATCTCCGATGCGCGCATGTCCGGCACCGCCTACGGCACCGTCATCCTGCACACCGCGCCTGAAGCCGCCGATGGCGGACCTCTGGCACTGGTTCAGAACGGCGACCTGATCTCGGTCGATGTGCCGGCCCGCACGATCCAGCTCGAGATCTCCGACGAAGAGCTGGCCAAGCGCCGCGCTGCCTGGGTCTCCCCGGTCAAGCCACTCGCCGGCGGCTACGGTGGTCTCTATGTGAAGACCGTTATGCAGGCCGATACCGGTGCCGACCTGGACTTCCTCGTTGGCGCACGCGGCTCGGACATCCCGATGAACCGTGACAGCCACTGAGATTGGTGTTTGAAATTTGAGAGGGGCGGGACGAGAGTTCCGCCCCTTTTGATATGTGGCAGGAAATGTCGGCCTTTCAAAGGTATTGATTTCGTTTCATAAATTATGAATTCGCGGCGAAAATATCGCTAATTGATTTCTTCGGGGATAAAGCCGCCGGTCTGGCGTTTCCACAGGCGGGCAAACAGGCCATCTTGTTCGATCAGTTCGTCCGGTCTGCCTTCTTCCAGGATACGACCCTGATCGAGCACGACGATCCGGTCCATCATGGCGATGGTCGAAAGGCGGTGTGCGATGGCGATCACCGTCTTTCCCTCCATCACGAGGTTGAGTTTTTCCTGGATGGCGGCCTCCGATTCACTATCGAGGGCGGAGGTCGCCTCGTCGAGCACGAGGATCGGCGCGTCTTTCAGCAAAACGCGGGCGATCGCTACGCGTTGCCGCTGACCACCGGAGAGCTTGATGCCGCGGTCGCCGACGAAGGCATCATAGCCCTTACGGCCTTCGCCGTCCGCAAGATCGGTGATGAATACATCGGCTTTTGCCGTCTTCGCTGCCTCTTCGATCTCCTCCTGTGTCGCCTCCGGTCGGCCATAGCGGATGTTATCGCCGACCGAACGGTGCAGTAGCGCGACGTCCTGCGCGATGACTCCGATGTTGCGGCGAAGGCTTGCCTGCGTGATCTCGCGAATGTCCTGTCCATCGATGAGGATCGCGCCGTCTCCGATGTCGTAGAAGCGCAGCAGCAGACTCACCAGCGTCGTCTTGCCAGCCCCGGAGAGGCCGACCAGCCCCACCTTCTCGCCGGGCCGAACCGTCAGCGACAGATTATCAATGACAGGCTTCCCGGACTTATATGCAAAGCGGACATCCTGGAAACGAATCTCGCCGCTGTTGACCGCGAGACTGGCCGCGTCAGGCTGATCCGTGATGCTGGGTGGCGTCGTCATCACGGGCATCGCGTCTTTGATCGTCCCAATCGCCTGAAAGATCTGCTGGCCCATCTGCAGGAAGGTGAAGATCTGCGTAGAGAGCCGTTGGAGGATATAGACCGCGCCGACGAACTCGCCAACCGTGAGGAAACCGTTGACGAGGCCTGAAAAACCGATCGACAGCATTACCAGCCAAAGCACCGTATTGAGGAGCACGACAACCAGTTCCGAGGTGCGATAGATACGCTGTTCCCCGTGCTGCGTCTGTATGGCCTTTCGGATGACGCGGCGGATGGCGCCGGCTTCGCTGTCTTCGGCAGCGAACTGCTTGATCATCTGCATATTTGTGTAGAGGTCGGTGATGGCACCGGCCACGAGGCTACGTTGCTTGGCGGTGCGGCGCGAACGCTCGGCAAAGATCGGCGCCATCTTGACGGTGAGAGCGACATTGAGCGCGATCCAGACCACGACTGGTAAGGCGAGCTGCCAGGACAGGCTCGACAGCAGGATCACGGAGCCGACCAGTTGCAGCAGGAAGCGCGGAATGGACTGGAAGGCGGCAATGATCTGCTGCTGGACGGCAGATGACACCTGCTGCAGGCGCGAGGCGACTTGTCCGGCATAGAGATCATGGAAAAAGGCGAGATCCTGTCGCTCCACCGCCTTGTGCCCCTGCCACTGGATGGCGGCCGGCATGCCAATGCCGAGCGTGTGCGAGGTGAGCGTGTTTAGAAGGAACGAGGCAATTGGTATGGCCGGAAAGATCAGGAGCCCGAGAAAGGTCAGAAGTGGCCATTCGCTGTGCAAGAAGGCGGATGCGCCCTTCTGCGATACGCCATCGACGATGACTGAAAGCCCCCAGATCGTAGTCAGGTTGATGGCCTCCATCGCCATGGATGAAAGCGCGAGCGCGATCAACACGCCACGAAACATCGAGATGAAGTGCAGAAGGACGGTGACAGGCCCTTTGGAGGGTAGCGGCCGGTAGGGAATATCGAGTGGCCGAATCAAATTTTCGAACGGACGGTAGATCGCATCTGAAATCGACATGGCTCGCTCGGGCTCTAAATGGAAAGGAGGGCGAGGACTCAGCTAGCAGGAATAGGATCACCTTCCAGCTGCAATCTCAATTAGAACATCTTAGCAAAGGTCAGGATTTTTGCGGCGACTCCAAGTCGCCTCGGAGCCGCCAGCGCCCAGGTTGGCGATCTGGGCAGGCCGATACCGGCGCCGACCCGGACTTTCTGGTTAGCGCACGCGGCTCGGAAATCCCGAATAATCGCGATAGCCACTGAGATTGATGTCTGGAATTGGAAAGGGGCGGGACGCAAGTTCCGCCCCTTTTGATATGTGAAATACTTACTGTCGCAAGGCTCAGTCGCATAACTGCGAATTTTGCGATTGCGTTTTGAGACAGGGGGGCGGTTAAACCGGCGGCGTCATACGCTGTGCGACAGCGCCGAGCACGCCGAGCAGACTGATCACGAACGCGATGTAGTTGAGCTTTGAAGCCGCATAGGTCGCGACCGCAGCCGGCCCACGCAGAAAGCGCGTTGCGTAATAGACCAGCGAATGAACGAAATAGAAGACGACGATCGGCGCGAAGAGCATGCTGCCGACCGCTTCACCCCAATTGCCATCCCCTGCCATTTTGGCGGCCATCGGCGCATTGAGCAAAACCGCGACGATGAGAAGTACACCAACGCATATGACCTGACGCATGGGCTCACCTTCTAAAATTGCGAGATGGAGCTCAATAAAGATCAAGCTCTTAGATGTCCCCGCAGCCCGAATTTTCTCCTATCAGCTCTGGCTTTGGCTCTGCCCCTGGCTTGCCACCGTCACCTTGACCGTGAGGCTTTCACCCGGTCCACCGACACGCATGCCGGAGACGGGGGCGGCGTCGCGGTAGCAGAGGCCGGTGGCGATGCGGACGTAGCGCTCGTCGGGGCAGACGTCGTTGGCGGGGTCGAAGCCGACCCAGCCAAGGCCCGGAACATGAGCTTCGGCCCAGGCATGGGTCGCGGCCTGCTCGTTCTTGCCTTCCATCATGAGATAGCCGGAGACATAGCGCGCCGGGATATTCAGCGCGCGGGCGCCGGCGATGAAGATGTGGGCGTGGTCCTGGCAGACGCCGCTCTTCTTCTCCAGTGCCTGTTCGGCGGTCGTTTCCGTGTCGCTGGTGCCAGGCCTGTAGTCCACTGTCTGGTGGATGGCGCTCATCAGCGCGTGCATCCGGCCGAGTTCATTGTCTCCGGAAACGCCGCGCAGCAGCTCCTTCGTCAGCTTGCCGGCTTTGGTACGCGGCGTGTCCCGCAGGAAGAGCCAGAGTGGGCCGAAGCCGGTGTGCGGGCCGAGAACGCCGTTGAGATCCTGCGTTTCGATCTCGCCGGTGGCGACGATCCGGGTCGCGTCCTGCTCACCGTCGAGCGAGACGAGCGTGACGCGGTTGGCGAACTGGTCTTCGTATTCGACCTCCGGACGGGCGCCTTCCACGGTGAGTTTCCAGTCGTGGACGGTTTGGCCGATGCCGGTCAGCGGCGTCAGCCGCAGGCGCTGCAGCGAGAACTGCGACGGTTCGTCGTAGCGGTATTCCGTGATGTGGCTGATCGTCAGTCTCATATTGTCATCCGCTTACTGATAAAACCGGTAGCCGTCGGAGATTTCCGCGCCGAGCTTGTTGTTGCGCGAAACGAAATCCTCCAGGAATTCGTGCAGACCCTGGTCCATGATGTTCTTGATGGTCAGCTTCTGCAGCAACTCGCAGATGGCGTCGGCGGTATCGTGCGCCGCCAGCCGCTTGTTGTATTCCAGTGCCAGGTAGCTGATATTGCTGACGATCTTGTCGTAGCAATAGGCGAGCGAGCGCGGCATCTGGCTGTTGAGGATCAGGAAGTCGGCAATATTGGCCGGCTTGTATTCCGGATCGTAGGCCCATTTGTACGCGCGGTGGGCGGAGACCGAACGCAGGATCGATTCCCATTGCGCGTTGTCGAGCGAGGAGCCGACATGCGAGACCGACGGCAGCAGGACGTAATATTTAACATCCAGGATCCGGGCGGTATTGTCGGCGCGTTCGATGAAGGTGCCGATGCGGGCGAAGTTATAGAGTTCGTTCCGCAGCATCGAGCCGTGGAAGGCACCGCGGATCAATCCGGCGCGACGCTTGATGACGTCGATCGTCTCCGGCAGTTCGGCGGTCTTCAGGCGCTTGCCGAGCAATGTCTTCAGCTCGATCCAGCACTCATTGGTCGCTTCCCAGGTCTCGCGCGTCAGTGCGGTGCGAACCATGCGGGCATTGTTGCGGCCATATTCGATGCAGGACATCACGCTCGACGGATTGGAGCGGTCGCGCATCAGATAGTCGATCGCGTCGGCGCCCGTCAGCTTGCTGTGCACTTCGTCATAGGCTTCGCGGACGCCGGCGCTTTGCAGCACGCCGTCCCAATCGTCTTCCACCGCCCCGCTGCGCGTCAGCGACATGCGCTGTCCGGCATCGACAAGGCGGGCTATATTTTCGGCGCGCTCGATGTAACGGAACATCCAGTAGAGGCCATTCGCGGTTCTTCCAAGCATGTCCGTTTCAGTCCTCCAGAACCCAGGTATCTTTTGTGCCGCCGCCCTGGCTCGAATTGACCACCAGCGAGCCTTCCTTCAGTGCCACGCGCGTCAGGCCGCCGGGAATGATCCGCACCTTGTCGGAAACGAGCACATAGGGGCGCAGATCGACGTGGCGGGGCGCGATGCCCTTGTTGACGAGGATCGGCACGGTCGACAGCGAAAGGGTCGGCTGCGCGATATAATTATTCGGCCTGCTCTTCAGCTTCTCGGCGAATTCCGCCCGCTCCTTCTTCGAGGCGGTCGGTCCGACAAGCATACCGTAGCCGCCGGAACCGTGGACTTCCTTGACGACGAGGTCGGCCAGGTTGTCCAGCACATATTGCAGGCTGTCCGGCTCGGAACAGCGCCAGGTCGGCACGTTCTCAAGGATCGGCTTGCGCCCGGTGTAGAATTCGACGATCTCCGGCATGTAGGAATAGATCGCCTTGTCGTCGGAAATGCCGGTGCCGGGGGCATTGGCGATGGTGATGTGGCCGGCGCGATAGACATCCATGATGCCGGGAACGCCGAGCGCCGAATCCGAGCGGAAGGTGAGGGGGTCGAGGAAATCGTCGTCGACGCGGCGGTAAAGCACGTCGATCGCCTCATAGCCGCGTGTGGTACGCATCTTCACCTTGCCGTCGATGACGCGGAGGTCCGAGCCTTCCACCAGCTCGACGCCCATCATGTCGGCGAGGAAGGAATGTTCGTAATAGGCGGAATTGTAGATGCCGGGCGTCAGCACCGCGACGCGCGGCTTGCCGGTGCAGCCGGGAGGGGCGAGCGAGGCGAGGCTCTGGCGCAATTGCAACGGATAGTCCTCGACGCGCTGCACCTTGTTCTGGTGGAACAGCTCCGGGAACATTTGCATCATGGTTTCCCGGTTTTCCAGCATGTAGCTGACACCGGAGGGCGTGCGGGCATTGTCCTCCAGCACGTAGAACTCGTCCTCGCCGGTCCGCACGATGTCGGTGCCGACGATGTGGGTATAGACGCCGCCGGGCGGGCGGAAGCCGATCATCTCCGGCAGGAAGGCATCGTTCTTCTCGATCAGCTCGCGCGGGATACGGCCGGCGCGGATGATTTCCTGCTTGTGGTAGATGTCGTGGAGGAAGGCGTTGAGAGCGATGACCCGCTGTTCGATGCCCTGGGCGAGCTTGCGCCATTCACGGCCGGAAATGATGCGCGGAATGATGTCGAAGGGGATGAGCTTTTCGGAGGAATCTGCGTGTCCATAGACCGCAAAGGTGATGCCCGTCTTTCGGAAGATGTTTTCCGCGTCGCGGGATTTGGCAATAAGATGGCCTCTGTCCTGGCCGGAGTACCATTCGAAATATTTTTCGTAAGGTGTGCGCGGACTTTCATCCGCAGTAATCATTTCATCAAATGCCAAAGGTGCGGTCCCCATTTTTTTCCATTTGAGTACAACAGTTTTGACAATGCAAGAAGTATGCGCGTTTGCGTGCACGAATTTCGAAGCTGCCAAAAATGCCGGATTTCCAGGCATTTTGAATTGTCTTGACGGAAGATGCTCGACGATTGCCTCGAAGTCGCGATCAAAATTTGAGCATCTGCTTATTACGCCATCTGCGCGCTGAAGCAGCACGCCGAATCCCCTTGAGCCCAACTAGCGAGAGCTGACATGAAGGAAAATTGATCCTTGTGTTCAGCGGATCGATTTTGACGCCTTGCTTGCCCTAGGCTATCAGCGGGTTGCCCGCTTGGGCGCGTGACGTTCCGGTCTCAATTCTGACGCCGGCTCCGGCGTGCGAAATCAATGTCAGTCCGAGCCCCATGTCCCTCGATAAATTCGCGCCGGCCATCTTCGTCTTCCTATGGTCCACGGGCTGGATCGTCGCGAAATATGCGACGATGCATTCGGGGCCGTTCACCTTCCTGATGATCCGCTACAGCCTGTCGGCGCTCGCCTTTGTGCTGTTTTGCTCCTTTACCGGCGCGAAATGGCCGCGCGATTGGTCGAGCGTCTTTCGCGCCATCTATTCCGGCATCTTTCTGCACGGGATCTATCTCTGCTGTCTCTGGTGGGCGATCTCCAGGGGCGTGCCGGCTGGGATTGCTGGCATTATCGCCGCCCTGCAGCCGTTGATGACGGCGATGGCCGCGCCCTATCTGGTCGGCGAACGTTTGCAGCCGGTGCAGCGTCTTGGTCTGCTGCTTGGCTTCATCGGCATTGCGATTGCGATCTCGCCGAAGCTCTTGGGGTCGGATACGACCGGCCTCTGGCAATCGGCGATCCCGCTCGCTGTCAATCTGTTGGCGATGGTGTCGGTGACCTACGGCACACTCTACCAGAAGCGTCACTTGCAGACCGGCGATCTCAGGACCATCGCGACGCTGCAATATGTCGGCGCGCTGATCGTCACCGTGCCGCTGGCGCTGATGTTCGAGGATCTGCATTTTGACGGAACGCATGAGGCGATCCTTGCCGTCATCTGGTCGGTCTTTGGCCTGTCGATGGGTGCGGTCGGCCTGCTGCTTTATCTTATCCGGCGAGGACAGGTATCGCGTGCGGCCTCGCTGATCTATCTGATGCCGCCCGCCGTCGCCATAGAAGCGGCGATTGCCTTCGGCGAGCCGCTGACCCTGCCGATCATCATCGGCACGTTGGTCGTGGTGATGGGCGTCTATCTGACCAACCGGCGCACGGCGGATGTGGTGCCGGAATAGGGCACCCGGCGAGGGCTGTTTTCATCCTCATCGGCGGAAAAGCCTGCCATCCATGATGATGAGGCTGAAAACGATCAGAGCCAAGCCGGCGAATTCGTAAAGCTCAAGCCTTTCGCCAAGAAAGGCAGCACCCAGGATGATTGCGCTGGCGGGCACCAGCAGCGTGACGAGGGATGCGTTTGTCGCTCCGGCCGAGGCGATGATGTTGAAGTAGAGAATGAAGGCGAATGCCGTCGTGAAAACTGCGAGAAAACCGACAGCCATCCAGATGGAAATGTTCGACGTGACGATGCTTTCGGGCCGATAGAGAAAGAAGACAATCGGCGCCATCAGGATGGTGGAAGTGGTGAGCTGGCCAGTTGCAACGACGGATGGTGTGATAGCCCTGAAGCGCTTGGCATAGACCACGGCAAAGGCATAGGAAATTGCTGCCCCGACTACCGCCAGCTTGGCCCATGTCGGGCCGTCGGTCTGGAATAGAAGACCCGGCCCGATCATGATCGCCGCTCCCGCGATCCCGAGCCCGACGCCGATAAGCTTGGCCGTCGACAGCTTCTCATCCGCCGTCAGCAAATTTGCCACCAAGATCGTCCAGAGCGGCGTCGTCGCGTAGAGCACGGAGGCGAGACCCGCGCCGATTTTCGTTTGTCCGGTGAAGATCAGCGAGAAGGGAATGACGTTGTTGAGCAGGGCGAGGCAGAGGAATGAGCCAGGCTTTGCCAAGGCGGGCGCGAAGGAAATGCCGCGCAACCGCAGCCACAGGTGCAGTACAAGCGCTGCGATCGATACGCGGTAGAGGACGAGCGCCAAGGGCGGAATGTCGGCCACGGCGATACGGGCAAAGAAGAACGAGCCGCCCCAAAGACTGCCGAGAAGCAAGAGTTGCCCCCAGTCGCTTGCCGACATCGACCGTGTCAATGTTGCCGTGCGCAATGCCTCGCTCCAAATATTGGGAGTTTTGCGAATGTGTTGGCAGTGTACCCGCGCGCAGCCGGATTTGGGCGGAATAACCGTTCAAATGTTCCCCGTTGATCGGGATGAGATTTTCGAGAAATCTCTAGCGCTTCGAAATTGTTGCCGTGACTGTCAGATGTCGGAATTTTGCGGTTTCAAACGGCAATAAAAAAGGGGGCCGATCGGCCCCCTTTCTCGTTCAATCAAGATTTGATCAAGCGCGTTCGCGGCGCTGGCCGCCATTGCCGGGGCCGCGACGCTTCATGCCGCCGTCCTTGCGCTGTTCGCCCTGAGCGTTCTGGCCACGGTCTTCATGGCGACCCGTGGGACGGCCGTGAGCGTGGCGGGGACCGCGATGGGCGCCGGCTTCGTTTGCCGCGCCATTGTGCTGCGGCTTCTTGGCCGGGCGGAAATCGGACGTCGATGCGAGATCGTTGTCTACTTCCGGACGCGGGGCGCGCTCGTCGCGGCGCTGGCCGCGGAAGTCGGCATTGCGATTGTTCTCGCGCTGCGGACGACGTTCCTGACGCTCGCCGTTATGGGCGCGGGCTTCGCCGGCTTCACCTTCGCGATGAGGACGACGGGCCGGACGAGCGGGGCGGCCTTCGGCGCGTCCCTGGCCTGCGCCGCCACGACCCTGGCCTTGACCCTGACCACCACGACCGCCTGCGCGGTTGTTGCCGCGAGCCGGACGGCCACGATCGGCCGGGGCTTCGCCGCTGGCAACGGCGATTTCGATGCCCATCAGGCGCTCGATGTCGCGCAGCAGGCGGGCTTCGTCGGGAGCGCAGAACGCGATGGCGATGCCGTCACGGCCGGCGCGTGCGGTACGGCCGATGCGGTGGACGTAGGCGTCCGGCACTTCCGGCAGGTCGTAGTTGTAGACATGCGTAACGCCGGGGATGTCGATGCCGCGTGCGGCGACGTCGGTGGCGACGAGAACGCGGACTTCGCCGTCACGGAAGCCCTTCAGGGCGCGCTCGCGCTGACCTTGGCTCTTGTTGCCGTGGATCGAGGCGGCTGCAAAGCCGACGTGTTCGAGATGCTTCATCAGCTTCTCGGCGCCGTGCTTTGTGCGCAGGAAGACCATGGCGCGGCCATCCGGATTGGCGGAAATGCTTTCCTTCAGGATCTCGGTCTTGTGGTTTTGGCCGGAAACGAAGTGGACATACTGTTCCACCTTGTCGGCGGCCTTGCCCGGAGGCGACACTTCGACCTTGACCGGGTTGGTCAGATATTCGGCAGCGAGATCGGCGATCGTCTTCGGCATGGTGGCCGAGAACAGCATGGTCTGGCGCTTGGCCGGGACCATCTTGGAGATCTTGCGCAGATCGTGGATGAAGCCGAGGTCGAGCATCTGGTCGGCTTCGTCGAGGACGAGGTAGCTCACCTGGCCGAGCGACAGGGCGCGGCGGCTGATGAGGTCGAGCAGACGGCCGGGGGTGGCGACGAGAATGTCGGTGCCGCGCTCGAGCTGCAGCTGCTGCTTGTTGATCGAGGCGCCACCGACGACGACGTTGATCCTCAGCGCCGTCTTGCGGACGAAGAGCTTGAGGTTGTCGGCGATCTGGTTCACCAGTTCGCGGGTGGGGGCGAGGATAAGCGTACGGACGGTGCGGTTATCGGGACGCTTGGCGTCCTTCAACAGCATTTCGATGATCGGCAGGCCGAAAGCGGCGGTCTTGCCGGTGCCGGTCTGGGCGAGGCCGATGAGGTCGCGGCCCTGCAGGACAAGCGGGATAGCCTGTGCCTGGATCGGCGTCGGCGTCGCGAAGTTGTTCTGCGACAGCGTATCGACGATCTGCTTGGAGAGACCAAGCGAGTGAAAATCGGTCAATTCAATACCTTTCGGGGGCGCCAAAGCAAATAGGCCGGGTCGCACCATGCGGTCCGGTCTGTCTCTGGCGTCAAGAACCCCGCGTGAAGTGGGAACTTGTAAGTTGGAAAAAGCTTTCCAGCGCATCTGACCGCCTTGGGTGCGGTCTCATTTCAAAAGCGCTTTTGTCCTTCTCTTGCGTACATAAAGTCCCGCAGGGCACGCTCACGCGGCGGCCGGAAGGTGAAAGCTGAAGCGCATTTGGTCCTATTCGCGGCTAAAGTCAAGGGGTACGGCCGAAAGCTTGTTCGCAGGCGCAATAAAAACGCCGCCGGAGGTCCGGCGGCGTCAACAGGTTCGCGAGTGGATAGATCGGCCTTAACGGCAGACCTCTACACGAAACGGCTGGCCCCAGCGGTCATGGCGCCATGACCAATAGCAGCCATGGTATGGACGCTCGTAGACCCGCTCATAAACCGGACCATTGTAGTAGGCCGGATAGGCGCGGTAATAGGTCGGATAAGCCGGGTAAACCGGACGGGCGGCCTCCGCCACGAGGGCGCCGCCGACAAGGCCGGCAGCGAGGCCGCCGAAGATTGCGCTGCGCTCGGAAGCGGCGGCAGTTGTGGTGGTGACGGCGGCGGCGCTGCCGAGTGTCAGCGCGATGAGGCCCGCCGTGGTTACAGTGCGAAGCACAGACATTGAAATTCCTTTCCCAAACAAAAGGCCTCCCAGCCGAAGCCGAGGTCGAAATTGGGCGGGAAACGAGGCGAAGTCGCGGCTAAACGGGCGCGTGTCACATTAAATTTTGTTCATGCTGAACGCATGGAGTGTATTGATTTCACTCTAGAAATCAGTCGGCACGCCGCCTTCCTCCTTGCGTCTTGCCACAAAGGCATCAAGCTCCTCCTCGATTGCTGAATCAAGCGGTGGACGCTCGTAACGGGCAAGGGTTTCCTTGAAGATGCGGTTGGCGTGATCATAGGTCGTGGGACGGCCGGCTTCCGTCCAGGTCTCGTAGTTCCGCCAGTCGGAAAGAATGGGCGAATAGAAGGCGGTCTCATAGCGGGCGAGCGTATGGGCCGTGCCAAAATAGTGGCCGCCGGGGCCGACATCGCGCACGGCGTCGAGCGCCAGTGCATCCTGGCTGACATCCAGAGGGGTCAGGAACTCGGCGACCATCTGCAGCATGTCGACATCGAGGATGAATTTCTCGAAGCAGGCGGTCAGCCCGCCCTCGCTCCAGCCGGCGGCGTGCAGCACGAAATTGCCGCCGCCCTGGGTCAGCGCCCAGAGCGACAGCGCCGACTCGTAGGCTGCCTGTGCGTCCAGCGTGTTGGAGGCGTTGGTGTTGGAAGTACGGTAGGGGATGCCGTAGCGGCGGGCGAGCTGGCCGCCGGCGATCACCGCCTTCATATATTCCGGTGTGCCGAAGGCCGGCGCGCCTGTCTTCATGTCGACGTTCGAGGTGAAGCCGCCATACATGACCGGCGCTCCCTTGCGCACCATCTGGCTGAAGGCGATGCCGCAGAGCGCTTCGGCATTCTGCTGCACCAGCGCGCCGGCAATGGTCACCGGCGCCATGGCGCCCGCCAGCGTGAAGGGCGTGATGACCACGACCTGGCCGCGCGACGACATTTCGATGATGCCCTGCAGCATTGGCCCGTCGAGGCGCAGTGGGGAGGAGGAGTTGATGATGGTGAAGAGCGACGGTTCGCGCTCCATCTGCTCCATGCTGATACCGCGGCCGATGCGGGCGATCTCGATGCCGTCGAGATTACGCTGCTTGCCGAGGGAATAGCAGTGAAACGCCTTGTCGGTCAGCTTGACGATGTCGGAGAGGCAGTCGAGATGGCGCACCGAGGCGTGGATATCGATGGGCTCGACGGGATAGCCGCCCGTCGTGTGGATGACGTCGTAGGATTGGGCAAGCTTGATCAGCTTGCGGAAATCCTCCCGGTTGCCGGCCCGCCTGCCGCCTTCGCGGTCGGCGACGAAAGGTGCGGAGGCGACCTGAGCGAAGATGAGGTTGTTGCCGCCGATCTCCACGTTTCTGAGCGGATTTCGGGCATGCAGCGTGAAGGTCGAGGGGACGGAGGTGATCAGTTCCATGATCATGCCGCGATCGAAGCGGACGCGCTCGGTGCCGGGCGTGACGTCTGCACCTGCCGCCTTCATGCGCTCGCGCGCTTCCGGCAGGATGATGTCCATGCCGATCTCTTCGAGAATGGTCAGCGACGCCTCGTGAATGTCGTCCAGCGTTTCGGGCGACAGAAGTTCGGTGCGCGCGAGATTGTTGACGAGGTTGAGGTACTTCGAACCGCTCGGTTTGCGGCTGCGTTCAGCGCCGCGGCCACCGGTCCGGCGGCGGCGCTCGGCTGGCACCGCTGCTGTATCGGTCTCGCGCAAGGCCGTTGTTGCATCGTGGCTCATCGCTCTTTCTCCACCATTATCCCAACGTGATTCTTGGCAGAGTTCGATGCTGGATGCTGCCGTCGTTTGCGACCAGGGAGTGACCGTTTTGGGATATTCGGTGGTCTGAACGCGACGTTCGGTGGGCTGAAAATATGGTTAACGGCTTGTTAAAGCGCTTTGTGATACAGCCTTGGTTCAGTAAACTATCGTGAGCGGTGAGAAGAGGGGCGCTGTTGAACTCGGACGGTGAACTGCTGGAGTTGGCCTGCCGCCGGATCGCCGATCTGGATCAGCCGGCTTATGTCAAGAACAGCGATCTGCGCTATGTCGCCGTCAACCAGGCCTATGCGCGGTTTTTCCGGCGCGATATCTCCGATTTCATTGGCAATCGCAGCCGCGATCTCTTCGACAGTGGCGAGGAAGTCGACCGCGAGGACAAGGAGCGCCGCTCGCTGGTGTTCGGTTCCGAGGAGACGGCGCTGTGCTTCGATCCGGCCGGCCATGTCCGGTCGCGGGTGCAGATCGAAAGCTTCTCGCCGTCCGAGGACCGGCTTTATGTCTTCGGCATATTTCTCGATGCGCCGGCCGTGCCTTCGGTTTTCTCCTCCGAGACGCGTGACGTCGGCATTCAGGGTGAAAGCGTCGACGAGACCGGGCTTTATCGCACCATTCTCGAGGATCTGCCGGTTGCCTCCTTCGTGCGCGATGCGAGCCATCGGCTGATCTATTCCAACGAGGCCTACGCGGCGATCACGGGGCTTAGCCGCGCCGATGTACTCGGCAAGACCGAGCACGAGATGTTCGAAACCGGCGCCGATGATTATTTCGCCGAAAACGAGCAAGTGCTGAATGAGGGGCGTGGGCTCGCCTTCGAGGGGCAGGTGGTCGATCGGCAGCATGTGACGCATCCGATCATGACGCGCATCAACCGTGTCGTCACCTCGGACGGCAAGCGCTATGTCGTCGGCTCCATGAACGATATTTCCGAGTTGAAGCTGCGCGAGACGCAGTTGATCGAGGCGCAGGCGCGCGCCGAGGCGTTGCATCAGGATCTCGGGAGCATCCTCCGCTCTATGCCGATCGGCGTGATGATCCATGATAGCGATTGCAACGTCGAATATACCAATGATGCCTTTTACGACATCTGGGATTTCTCGAAGGACGAGCGCTTTGAGGGCCGGCCTGTTCGCGATCTCATCGTCAAGCATTTCGAGCTTGGCCGTTACGGCGCCGATGCCGGCGATATCGACGATATCTACCAGGCCCGGATGGAGGCCTCCCACAACGCCGGGCCAAATCTCCAGACCGAGATGAGCTATGCCGACGGCAAATCGGTCATTATGGATTCGCGCCGCATTTCAAACGGCCGCACGCTTGTCACCTATGCCGACATCTCCTCCGTGCGCCAACAGGAGCGAGAGATCAATGAAGCGCATCTTGCGCTGGAACGTCTCGGCGATCTGATGACGGACGCGACACATGCCATGTCGCAAGGGCTGCTGATCTTGCAGGACGGCATCATTATGCTGGCGAACGACGCGCTGACAGACATGCTGCTCGTTCCCGCGGATTGTCTGGCGGTTGGCAAGCACTGGTCCGCCGCCTTCGATCATTGTGCTGCCCGCGGCGATTTCGGTGCCGATCCGGAGGCCTTGCGGTTTGCCTGGCGCGAAAATATGGCGGCGGACAAGCCGGTTTCGATGATCTTCCGGGTGGCGGGTGAGCGCTGGATACAGCTCGAAGCGGCGGTGAGCGAGAGTCGCCGCTGGACCGTGGTGCTGACCGACGTCACCGAGATGAAAAAGCGTGAAGCGGAACTACAGCTGCTGCTGGCCCGCAGCGAAGCTGCCGACCGGGCCAAATCAGAATTTCTCGCCAATATGAGCCATGAAATCCGCACGCCGATGAACGGCGTTCTCGGCATGGCGGAATTGTTGGCCAAGACCGATCTAGATGCCCGGCAGAAGACCTTCATCGACATCATCGTCAAGTCGGGCAATGCGCTTCTGACGATCATCAACGATATCCTCGATTTCTCCAAGATCGACGCCGGCCAGATGCGCCTGCGCAAGGCGGCCTTCGATCCGACCGAAGCGGTGGAAGATGTCGCGACGCTCCTGTCGTCGCCGGCGGCGGAAAAGGACATCGAGCTTCTGGTGCGCGCCACGCCCGAGGTGCCGGCCATGGTGCTGGGGGATGCAGGCCGCTTCCGCCAGATCGTGACCAACCTGCTTGGCAATGCGATCAAGTTCACCGAGCGCGGCCATGTGCTGGTCGAGGTGGATAGCCAGCCGATCGACAATGGCGAGGTCATGCTGACGCTTCGCATCGAGGATACCGGCCTTGGCATTTCCAAGGAGAAGCTCGACTCCATTTTTGAGAAGTTTTCGCAGGTCGACGCCTCCTCGACGCGGCGCCACGAAGGCACGGGTCTCGGTCTTGCGATCACCGCCGGGCTGGTCGATCTCTTTGGTGGCTATCTCGAAGTCGATAGCGAATGGGGCAAGGGGTCGACCTTTACCGTACATCTACCGATGCCGCCGGTAGCCGCGCGCAGCGAACCGCGCACGGTGCCGGTCAATGTCAAGGGTGCGCGCATTCTTGTCATCGACGACAACGAGATCAACCGGCGGATCTTGGAAGAGCAGTTGCAGCAGTGGGGCTTTGACGGCTATGCCGCCGAAGACGGCAAGACAGGGCTTGCCATCCTCCATGCTGCTTCCGAGATGGGCGCGCCGGTCGATGCCGTGATCCTTGATTACCATATGCCGGACATGAATGGCGACGAGGTAGCGCGCACCATCCGCGCGGATGCTCGCTTCGAAGCTCTGTCCCTGATCTTCCTGACATCCATGGATGTGGTCGGCAGCGACAAGGAATTCGCGGCATTGAACGGTCAGGCACATCTGATGAAGCCGGTTCGTGCCAATGTGCTGCGCGGTACCATCATCGATGTCGTACGCATGGCGCGCCGGCAACGGATGACCGGCTATGCGACCGCGGTCGCCGCGCAATTGCCGATAGAGGCTGAAGCGGAAGCCGCGATCCTGGCCGTCGAGCAGGAGGTGTCAGCAAACCCCGTCAGCGCCATCGATGTCCTCGTGGCCGAGGACAATGAGGTCAACCAGATCGTCTTCACACAGATCCTGCAGGTCACAGGCCTGCGCTTCCTCGTGGTTCAGAATGGCCAGGAGGCCGTGGACGCCTGGCTCAAGCTGCGGCCGTCACTGATCATGATGGATGTCTCGATGCCGGTCATGAACGGCCATCAGGCGACGCGCACGATCAGGCAGCTGGAGGCGGAAGCCGGGCTGGGATGTCATGTACCGATCGTCGGCGTCACCGCCCATGCGCTCGATGTCGACCGCGACATGTGCCTGGAGGCCGGCATGGATGATTATATGTCGAAGCCTATCAGCCCTGAGCTTCTTGAAGCGAAGGTCCGCCGCTGGCTCGGCGACGAAGTGCTTCAGACCGAGCGCTCCCGCAACTAAGCCTGTTTGATCCCGCAGAGCATTTCGCGCTTGCCGGCAAAGCCCTTGCGCCGCTCGACCGCAAAACCTGCCGTTTGCAGGTTACGGCGCACGAAGCCGGCTGCGGCATAGGTGGCGAAGGTACCGCCTGGGGCGCTCTTCTCATAAAGAAGCTGCATCAGTTCCGGCGACCACATGTCGGCGTTTCGCGACGGCGCAAAGCCGTCGAGATACCACGCGTCGAAGCCTGCTTTTGCCTGGCTCACACCGTCCATTGCCGGGCCACAGACGACGCTGAGGCGTGTGCGGGCGTCAAGGGTAAGCGTGACGGTGCCGCGTGGCTCTTCCGGCCAGGCGGCGACAAGCGCCTGACGTTCGGCATCGATCTCCGGCCAGCGTGCGAGCGCACGGTCGATCTCCTCGGCGCGCATCGGATAGAGTTCGAAGGACATGAAATGCAGTTGCGAGTTCGGCTCGCCGTGTTGCTTCCATTGCCGCCAGGTCTCGCAGAAATTCAGGCCGGTGCCGAAACCGAGCTCGCCGATCAGGAAATTCTGCTGCCCGTTCCAGCGCGCGGGCAGGCCATTGCCATCGAGGAAGACGTGGCCGCATTCCAGCCGGCCGTCGGTCTGGCAATAAAAATGGTCGCCAAAGGCGGTCGAATAGGGCATATCGCCGTCGCGCCATTCGAGCTCTTGGCTCACTGCAGTGGTCTCGGTCGCGTGCGTCCGATCGGAAACTGGATCTGTCATGGGAAAAGCCGATAATCCTCCGGGGCCTGCCGGTCAATCATCCGTCGAACTTCTGATCGTCGGCGGCGGCATCATGGGCCTGTGGGCGGCGGTGCATGCGGAGCGGCTGGGCATAGAGACGCTGCTTGTCGATAGCGCCCGGCTGGGAAGCGGAGCAAGCGGCGGCCTGCTTGGTGCGCTGATGCCGCATATGCCCGACAAGTGGTCCGGGAAGAAGCAATTTCAATTCGATGCGCTGGTGGCTCTGGAGAGTGATATTGCGGCGCTTGAAGCCACAACCGGGCTTTCCGCTGGATATCGCCGTTCGGGACGACTTATTCCCCTACCGAAGCCGCATCTGCGCAAGATCGCGCTTGGTCATTCGCAGGACGCAGAGACACATTGGCGTCACGGTGATCGGCAGTTCCATTGGCAGGTGCTGGACACCGCGCAGGTCGATGGCTGGATCGATGCCGCCGCCGGCGAAAGCGGGTTTGTTTTCGACACGCTCGCCGCTCGCGTGGCGCCGCGCGCCTTGCTGAAGGTTCTGATCGAGTTTCTCGGCAAGGCGAAACATGTTCGACTTGTCCAGGGATTGGGCGTCGACAGTATCGATCCGGACAGAGGTATTGCAACGACCTGCGAGGATGCCATTCATTTCGGCCGCTGCATTCTTTCCGCCGGCCACAGCTCCTTTCCGATACTCGACGGCTTGACGCCCGGCCGCCATTCTCCTCTCGGCCAGCCGGTCAAGGGCCAGGCGGCTTTGCTGAAGGCGGATGTCGATGCAAGCCTGCCGGTGATCTTTCGCGACGGGCTCTATATCGTTCCGCACGAAGGCGGGCTGGTAGCGGTCGGAAGCACCAGCGAGAACCGTTTTGACGATCCGACATCGACGGATAGCCAGCTGGACGCTCTGCTCGCCGCTGCCCGCGCGATGGCGCCGGTTCTTGCCGACGCCGAGGTGGTCGAGCGCTGGGCCGGCTTGCGGCCGAAGGCGATCGACAGGGACCCGATGGTGGGAGCACATCCGGACCATCTGCGCCTGATCGCGCTGACCGGCGGTTTCAAGGTCAGCTTCGGCCTGGCCCATCGTCTGGCCGAGGCGGCGGTTCTGGAGGCGGCGGAGATTCCGTGTTCTTTCAAGCTGCCGCAGGGTTTTGCGCTTTCGAATCATATTGTAGCTGCATCACATAAAACGTGAACGTAAGCTGCGTTCAGGTCGTCAATCTGTCACGCAAATCACCTATCTCCTTGCCCATCGGCAACCGGTTGGACCAGCCGGTTTATCGCCCTCTGGAGGAGATTTTATGCGCTACGCCATTTGCTTCACGCCGTCCGCGAGCGATCCGCTGACGCTGGTGGCCGCAAACTGGCTCGGCCGCAATGTCTATTCCGGCGAGATGGTCGATCCGCCCGCCACGCGCGGGCTCGGTATTCACGAAATCGCCTTCCATACCGCCGTGCCGCGCCGCTATGGCTTCAACGGCACATTAAAGGCGCCGTTTCGACTGGCGGAGGATGCGTCCGAGGCTGGGCTGTTGCGCGATCTCATGCGCTTTTCCGGCACGCTTACGCCCTTCGAGATTCCGCGGCTGGAAGTCGCGCGCCTTGGCAGCGCTTTTGGCCTGGTGCCGTCGGTCCCCTGCCAGAAAATGCATTTCCTTGCCGCATCGGTGATCCAGGCCTTCGATCACTACCGTGCGCCGCTGACCGAGGCGGAAATTGAACGCAGCGACCCCGACGGCTTGTCAGCCACGCAATTCGCCAATCTGCACCGCTGGGGCCATCCCCATGTCATGGACGAATTCCGCTTCCATATGATGCTGACGGGCACGGTCAATCCCACCGATACCGCGCGCATGGAGCAGGTCTTGCGTGATGTCTTCGAGCCGGTACTTGCCGAGCCTGTGCCGGTGTCGAACATCGCGCTGATGATGGAAGAGGGCATGGGCGGGCCGTTCCGCGTGCACTCCCTGCATCCGATGGGCAAGATCAGCGCCCGCAAAATCGCCTAGGGATTTATTCCTGAAAGGAAAGTGAGTTTCTTACTTTCCATCTCGACTTTCCGGCCGTGGATGCTACCGTCTCCGCATATTCGAGAAGGTGCTTTCATGTCCGATACCTATCCCCGCAATCTCGTCGGCTACGGCCGCAATCCGCCCGATCCGAAATGGCCCGGTGATGCCCGCGTCGCGGTACAGTTCGTGATCAATTATGAAGAGGGCGGGGAAAGCAGCATTCTCGACGGCGATCCGGCTTCTGAGAACCTGCTGTCGGAAATCGTCGGCGCGGCGGCCTGGCCGAACCAGCGCAATCTCAACATGGAATCGATCTATGAATATGGTTCGCGCGCCGGTTTCTGGCGGCTGTGGCGCATGTTCACCGAGCTCAAGGTGCAGGCGACCGTCTATGGCGTGACGCTTGCCATGGCGCGCAATCTCGAAGCCGTTGCTGCCATGAAGGAAGCCGGCTGGGAGATCGCCAGCCACGGCTATCGCTGGCTGGAATATAAGGACTTTCCCGAGGATCTTGAGCGCAAGCATATCCTCGAGGCTGTGCGGCTGCATACCGAGCTGACCGGCGAGCGCCCCTACGGCATGTATCAGGGCAAGCCTTCCGATAATACGCTTAAGCTGGTGATGGAGGAGGGCGGGTTTCTCTATTCGTCGGATTCCTATGCCGACGATCTGCCCTATTGGGTCGATGGCCTCGACGGCAAGCCGTTCCTGATCATTCCCTATACGCTTGACACCAACGACATGCGCTTCGCCACACCGCAGGGCTTCAATTCCGGCGATCAGTTCTTCACCTATCTCAAGGACGCCTTCGATACGCTCTATGAAGAGGGCAAGCAGGGCAGCCCGAAGATGATGTCGGTCGGCCTGCATTGCCGTCTGGTCGGACGGCCGGGTCGCGCGGCGGCGCTCAGGCGCTTCATTGAGTATGTGCTGAAGCACGACAAGGTCTGGGTGCCCAAGCGCATCGAGATCGCCAATCATTGGTACGAGAACCACCTGCCTGCGGGCGCTCCCTGAGATGGTGTCGCGTGACGAATTCGTGGCTCGTTTCGGCGGGGTCTTCGAGCACTCCCCATTCATCGCCGAGCGTGCTTATGACGCTGGTTCCATTGCCGAGCCGCTGACGTCGGGTGGCGTTCATGCCGTCCTGGCTGCTATTTTCCGCGCTGCCAGTGCGGACGAGCGGCTTGGCGTCTTGCGGGCGCATCCCGATCTTGCCGGCCGGTTGGCGATTGCCGGCGAGCTTACCGAGGATAGCCGCAAGGAGCAGGCGGGGGCAGGGCTCGATCGGCTGAGCCCTGCAGAGCATGCCCGCTTCACCGAACTCAACACGGCTTACGTGACGAAATTCGGCTTTCCTTTTATTATCGCGGTCAGGGGTCTCGGCAAGGACGACATCCTTGCCGCCTTCGAAACGCGGATCGGCAATGACCGGGACGCGGAATTTACGACCGCAACGGCGCAGGTGGAGAAGATCGCCCTGCTTCGCCTGCAATCCATGCTTCCAGACGGAGGTGTGTGATGCGGCTCCGGCTTTTCGGCGACAAGGCCTAGCTATGACCACGCAGGGTCCTGTCTATTATCTGGATCGCATGCAGAAGGCCGCCGACGAGGCGTGTCTTTTCGTTCGAGGCATGAATGGGGCTGCATTTGCTGGAAACAAGCTTGTGCAATCCGCTGTCGCATACAGCCTTTGCGTCATTGGTGCAGCAGCAGTCGAATTGTTGGAAAAACATCCGGAATTCGAACCGGAGCATCCGGAGGTGCGCTGGAACGAGCTGAGGGATATGGGCAAGCGCCTATTGTTCGACGAAGCTTCGATGGGTGTCGAGGATCTCTGGACTGCCGTTGCGCACGCGGTCCCGGAATTGCTATCGCAGCTCGAAGCGATCCGCCATTGGCGGGCAGAAGGCGAATGATCATAATGACCCAGACTCTCGAAATTCACCCTCTGACCAAGGCTGCCTTCGCCCCCTTCGGCGACGTGATCGAGGCTGACCCGGCGACGATGCGGTTCATCAATGGCGGCACGACGGAGCGGTTTCATGCGCTTTCCAGCGCCGAGGCCCTTGGCGACGGCGCACGGGTGATCCTAAACCTCTTTCGTGGTCAGCCACGCGCCTTTCCCTATGCGATCGAGATGATGGAGCGTCACCCCTTCGGCAGCCAGAGTTTCGTGCCGCTCAACGGTCGTCCGTTCCTCGTGATCGTTTCGAAGGATGAGGACGGCAAGCCTGGTAGGCCGCAGGTCTTTCTGGCGCGCGGTGACCAGGGCGTGAATTATCGGGCCAATGTCTGGCATTATCCGCTGATGACGCTCGATCAGCCGAGCGATTTCCTCATTGTCGATCGTGACGGGCCGGGCAACAATCTGGCGGAATTCTTCTTCGACACCCCCTTCATCATTGGAGCGCCGACCCTATGACCGGACTGACGACCCATGTGCTCGACACTGCCCTCGGCAAGCCGGCTGAAGGACTGGTGATCGATCTCTTCAAGATCGCGGGCGAGACGCGGACGCATCTCAAGACCGTGACGACCAATGCCGACGGGCGCGTCGGTGGCGGCCCGATCCTGATTGGCGATAGCTTCGTTGCCGGCACCTATGAGCTGCTCTTCAGGGCCGGTGATTATCTGCGCGCGAGCGGGGCCACGCTGCCCGATCCGGCTTTCCTCGATCTCGTGCCGATCCGCTTCGGCATTGCCGATACGACGGCGCATTATCATGTGCCACTTTTGATTTCGCCCTATGGCTATTCCACCTATCGCGGGAGCTGAGTTTTGCGTTTTGCTGTCATTGCGGACATCCACGGCAACCACCTCGCGCTGGAGGCCGTGCTTGCCGATATCCGTGCGCAGGGTATCGAGGACATCATCAATCTCGGCGATTGCTTCAGCGGACCGCTGACCGCCGGCATGACGGCCGATATTCTGCTTGCCCTTGATGCTGTGACGGTTCGCGGCAATCACGATCGCTATCTGATCGAACAGGCGCCGGAGACGATGCATGACTCGGACAGGGTCGCTTATAAGGACTTATCCCCGCATCATCTCGATTGGCTGCGAAGCCTGCCCTTCAGTACGACTTATAAGGGCGAAGCCTATCTCTGCCATGCCACGCCGGCAAACGACAATATCTACTGGCTAGAAACCGTCTCTCCGGACGGTTATATCCATCTGAAGCCGCTTGAAGAGATCGAAACCTTCGCTGTCGGCGTTGATTTCCCGCTGATCCTATGCGGCCATAGCCATATTCCGCGTGCTGTCCGTCTTTCCGACGGGCGCCTGATCGTCAATCCCGGCAGCGTCGGCTGCCCGGCCTATGACGACGATCTTCCCTACTATCACAGGGTTGAGGCAGGCCATCCCTTGGCCTCCTATGCCATCATGGAAAAGGTCGGCGGCGTCTGGGTGCCGATCTTCCGGCAGGTGGCCTACGATCATCAAACGATGGCCGAATTCGCCACCAAAGTCGGTCGTGCCGATTGGGCGAGCGGGCTGGCAACGGGCTGGTTGCGCTAGGCCCCGGCGATAATTCCCCGGTCCACCGTCTTGATATCCCGCTTGCCGCAGAACGCCATGGAGAGATCCATCTCCTTGCGGATGATCTCCAGCGCCAGCGTCACGCCGTCCTTGCCCATGGCGCCGAGGCCGTAGAGGAAGGGGCGGCCGATATAGGTGCCCTTGGCGCCAAGCGCCACGGCGCGCAGCACATCCTGGCCGGAGCGAATGCCGCCGTCGATATGCACTTCGATCTTGTCGCCGACCGCATCGACGATCCCAGGCAGCACACTGATCGAAGAGGGAGCGCCATCGAGCTGGCGGCCGCCATGGTTGGAGATGATGATTGCGTCCGCGCCGGTATCGACCGCCGCCTTGGCATCCTCCACGTCGAGAATGCCCTTGATGATCAGCGGGCCACCCCAATATTCCTTGATCCAGGCGACGTCGCTCCACGACAGTCGCTGATCGAACTGACCGGTCGTCCAGTTCGAAAGGGATTTGACGTCGTTCACGCCCTTGGCGTGGCCGATGATGTTGCCAAAGGAATGCCGCTTGGTCTGTAGCATCTGCCAGCACCATGAGGGCCTGGTTGCCACCTGCCATACGTGCTTCGGAGCGAATTTCGGTGGTGCCGAGAGGCCGTTGCGGACGTCGTTGTGGCGCTGGCCGAGAATTTGCAGGTCGGCCGTCAGTACCAGAGCCGAGCATTTTGCCGCCTTGGCGCGATCGATCAGGCTCATCACGAAATCTCGGTCCTGCATCACATAGAGCTGGAACCAGAAGGGCTTCGTCGTCGCTGAGGCCACGTCCTCGATCGAGCAGATGCTCATGGTCGAGAGCGTGAAGGGAATGCCGAACTCTTCCGCCGCCCGCGCCGCCAGCATTTCGCCGTCGGCATGCTGCATGCCGGTCATCCCCGTCGGCGCCAGTGCCACCGGCATCGACACCTTCTGGCCGATCATGGTGCTTTCCAGCGTACGGTTGGTCATGTCGACGAGCACGCGCTGGCGCAGCTTGATCTTCCTGAAATCCGCTTCGTTGGCCTCATAGGTCGACTCGGTCCAGGAACCGGAATCGGCATATTGGAAGAACATTTTCGGCACGCGCCGTTTGGCCAGCTGTTTCAGGTCGGCAATGGTGAGCGGCGCGGTCATGGCGGTCTGCCTTCTTGACGAAAATGCTATGGAGAAATTTGGATCAGAACGGTTTGTTTCCGGATGTGAGAGTTCCATAATCGCGGGAGAACTCTATCAATTCAAGACCGATTTTGCAGGTTTTCCCGCGACATATGTCTCCACGATCGCCCGG
The DNA here is from genome assembly GCF_000696095.1 of Rhizobium rhizogenes NBRC 13257. Classification (GTDB taxonomy): domain Bacteria; phylum Pseudomonadota; class Alphaproteobacteria; order Rhizobiales; family Rhizobiaceae; genus Rhizobium; species Rhizobium rhizogenes. Next base: position 40,324 of record NZ_BAYX01000001.1, read on the forward strand.
TCGTCGCCCATCGTCTGCAACAGGAATAGCTCCTCGGGCAGCGCTTTTACCACCTCCATCTTCAGCGCCATGGCCGGTGTAGCGGCCGCGTTGAGGATGGTGAGGTCGGCATCGGTGCCTGGTTCGAGCGTGCCGATCTTGTCGGCGAGCGACAGGGCCTCGGCGTTGCCGAGCGTGATGTAATAATAGCTTTCCAACGGGTTCAGGCGTTCGCCGAGGAGCTGCTGGATCTTGTAGGCCTCATCCATGGTTCTGAGCATGGAATAGCTGGAGCCGCCGCCGATATCGGTGGCGACGCCGATGCGGACGGGCTTTTCGCGGCGGGTCAGCGCTTTCAGCGGGAAAAGACCGGAGCCGAGGAAGAGGTTGGATGTTGGGCAGTGAACGGCGATCGCGCCGGCCTCGCTCATGGCGTCGGCTTCACGCTCCGACAGGTGGATTGCGTGGCCGAACAGGCTTTTCGGGCCGATCAGGCCGTAGCGGGCGTAGATGTCGGTATAGTCGATCGCATCCGGATAGAGCTCGCCGGTGAACTTGATCTCGTCGTGGTTTTCGGAAAGATGCGTCTGAATGTGCAGGTCGGGGAACTCGCGGGCAAGGGCCGCGGTGGCTTCCATCTGCTCGGGCGTCGAGGTGATGGCGAAGCGCGGCGTGATGGCGACGTGGTTACGGCCCTTGCCATGCCAGTCGGCAATCACCTGGCGGGTTTCGTCGTAGCCCATCTGCGGCGTGTCGAGCAGACCCTGCGGCGCGTTGCGGTCCATCATCACCTTGCCGCCGACCATACGCATGTCTCGGCGCATGGCTTCGGCAAAGAAGGCGTCGGCGGAGGTCTTGTGCACAGAGCAATAGGCAACCGCCGTCGTCGTGCCGTGGCGGATCAGCTCGTCGTAGAAATGGGTGGCGATGCGCTCGGCATGAGCGCTCTCGACGAAGCGGCATTCCTCGGGGAAGGTGTAGGTGTTCAGCCATTCCAGCAGGTTTGCGGCATAGGAGGCGATGACCTGCATTTGCGGGAAATGCAGGTGCATGTCGATGAAGCCCGGCAGGATCAGATGCGGCCGGTGGTCGATTTCGGCAACGTCCGCCGGTGCTTTCGCCTTGATCTCGGCATAGGGGCCGACAGCGGCGATGATGCCATTCTCGATCAGCAGGCCGCCATCGCTTTCATACGTATAGCTGCCTGTGTCATCAAGGCTTTGCGGCGCGCGCTTGAAGGACAGCAGGCGGCCGCGCAAAAGGGTGGTCATTGGTCTTTTTCTCCGACGGAGCTTTCGAACCAGGCGACCAGCAGCTTGCGCTCCTCCGGGGTCACTTCGGTGACATTGCCGGGGGGCATGGCGTGGCTGCGGCCGGCCTGGATATAGATCTCGCGGGCATGCATAGCGATTTCTGCGTCGTTTTCCAGCATCACGTCCTTCGGCGGGCGCACAATGCCCTCATAAACCGGCTCGGCGGCGTGGCACATCGAACAGCGCGTCGAAACCGTCTGCTTTACCGCCGGGAAATGCGCGTCCGACGCAAACTGCTGGAAGGCGGGCGCGACTGCTTCGGCATCCTTCTCGCCGGTCAAGATCTTCGGCACGGTCGAAAGCCACATGATCAGGATGAAGAGGATGACGGTGACGATCCAGGTCCAGGTCGGGCGGCCCTTGCGGGCATGCGTGGTGTTGAACCAGTGGCGGATGGTGACGCCCATCAGGAACACCAGCGCGGCGATGACCCAGTTATAGGTCGTGCCGAAGGCCAGCGGATAGTGGTTCGACAGCATGAAGAAGATGACAGGCAGCGTCAGATAGTTGTTGTGTAGCGAACGCTGCTTGGCGATGCGGCCATATTTCGGGTCAGGCGTGCGGCCCGCGATCAGGTCGGCGACCACGACCTTCTGGTTGGGGATGATGATCATGAAGACGTTCGCCGACATGATCGTCGCCGTGAACGCGCCGAGATGCAGGAAGGCGGCGCGGCCGGTGAAGAGATGCGTATAGCCCCAGGCCATAAAGACGAGGACGGCATAGAGGACCGCCATCAGGCCCCAGGTATTGTTGCCGAGCGGCGACTTGCAGAGCAGGTCGTAAACGATCCAGCCGCCGGCAAGCGAGGCGAGCGAGATGAGAATGGCAACGGGAACGCTGACGTCGAGCACATGCCGGTCGATGAGGAAGAGATTGGCGCCACCGTAATAGACGATACAGAGCATCAGGAAGCCGGAGAGCCAGGTGAAATAGCTCTCATACTTGAACCAGGTCAGGTGTTCCGGCATCGAGGCCGGTGCGACCAGATATTTCTGGATATGGTAGAAGCCGCCGCCATGCACCTGCCACTCCTCGCCATAGGCGCCGGGTGGAAGATGGGGACGCTTCACCAGCCCGAGATCGAGCGCGATGAAGTAGAAGGACGAACCGATCCAGGCAATGGCGGTGATGACGTGGAACCAGCGGGCAGCAAAGGCCAGCCATTCCCACGCGATGGCGTATTCATACATTCAGTTCCCCTTTTCTTCCTCCGACTCGACACATTGCAAAATGTTGGGGACGGAGGGAAGGGGGGAGTTTGATGTGTCAGGGAAAAGCGACACTCTTGTCGTGCGTCCGGCTCGCATTAGATCAGAATATGGCGAGTTGTGAAACGCCTGCGGCTGCTTTGAGCGGACTGCGTCCGCGTCAGCCGTCCATTTCGACGGAGAATTGCCCATGCGTGGTATTCTGGCGTTCGTATTCTTTCTTTTTTCTACCGCGGCTCTCGCGCACGATGCGCCTTCCGGCTGGGCCTATGATCCCTACTGTTGTAGTGGCGACAGCGAGACCGGCGATTGCGAGATGATCCCCTCCCGCACGGTCACCGTCATTCCGGGCGGTTATCGGATCATGCTGCAGCCGGGCGATCACCGCTATGTAACGCATGCTCATATCTTCACGCTGCCGCAGGGCAAGACGATGCGTTCGCCGGATGGGTCCTATCACCTTTGCCTGTTTCCGGACGAGAACACGCCACGCTGTTTCTACGCGCCGGACATGGCCTATTGAGCCCTATTCCAGTGGCATGTCGAATTCGCCGAGGATCCAGTTCCTGAAGGCACGGATTCTCGGCGTGTGGCGCCTGCTTTCCGGATAGGCAATCCAGTAGTCCGAGCTATCGCTGCAAAGGATGTCGAAGGGCTGGATCAACCGCCCGCCGGCGAGATCGTCGGCGTAGAATTCGGGGGTCAGGATCGCCACGCCCTGTCCGGCGATGGCGGCACTTGCTTCGAAGGATTGCGCGCCGAGCCGGCTTCTCGGCCTGCCTTGCAGGCCGGGGTCGGGCACCTCCGCCGCCTGGAACCATTGCTCCCACCAGGGATCTCCGGCGTCGATGATCCGCAGCTTGAGAAGGTCGGCGGGCTCATGGATGCCGCCGATGCTGGCTGCCAGCTCGGGGCTGAGCATCGGTGTGAAGTTGATTTTCATCAACAGGTGGGCACGCAGGCCCGGCCATGTTCCGCGGCCGCTGCGAATAGCGATATCGGCCGGGTCGCGAGAGAAATCGATGAGCTTGCCCGAGGTGGCAAGCCGGACGGCGACATTCGGATGCTGCAGTTGAAACGAGCCGATATGTCGAGCAAGCCATTGCGACGCGAAGGTCGGCGTCGAATCGATGAGGAGCGTGGTCTCGGCGTCGCCGCTGACCGAAGCCATGGCCTCCTGCAGCAGGGCAAATGCCTCGCTTACCTTCGGCGCCAGCCGCTCTCCGGCCTCGGTCAACGCGATCTGCCTTGGCTTTCGCAAAAAGAGTAGCTCGCCGATATTCCCCTCCAGAAGCTTGATCTGATAGCTGACGGCCGTCTGCGTCATGCCCAGCTCCTCGCCGGCGCGGGTAAAACTGCCGAGCCGGGCGGCGGCCTCGAAGACGCGGAGCGCGTTCAATGGAAACTGTTTCGACAGCTTCATGGATAAGCTCTCTTTATGCATGCAGACGTTTGTTCGATTGGAATTTCAGCATTTTCGGGAGCAATCTGCAATCCATATCATCGATTGGATTGAGGTGTTGTCATGGATTGCCATGCTGTTGAACAGGTGAATATCGCGAGGCCTTCGGTTTTGGCCCGCATGTTGGAGACCTTGGCGCAGGTCTTTCCCGGAAGCACGGCGTCTTTGCCGCGGCTTGATCTCGACGAGATGCCCGAACAGCTCAAGCGTGACCTCGGGTTTCTCGACGGGCGTGCGCCTCACTATGAGGATGGTCGGATGCGATAGGCCGTAAAGGCCGTCAGCAACTCGGCGGCCGTCATGGCGGCGATGACCTCCGGACGCTTGTCCTTCACCGCTCCGCCGCCGATCGGCAGCGTCAGCCGGTCGAGGAAAGTCTTGTCGCCGCCCTCGCGGGCAAGCCAATGGGCGAAGGTGGCGCGTTTCGTCGCCGAGCCGATCATGCCGACATAGGCGAGATCGGTGCGGGCAAGCGCCTGCTGGGCAATCAGGAAATCCAGCGCATGGTCATGGGTCAGGATGACGATGGCCACGCCTGCGGGAATATCCGATACCAAGGCTTCCGGCATGGCGACGAGGCGAGTGTTGATATCGGCCGGAAGCTCGTCCAGCTCCTCCTGCCGCGTTTCAATGACCGTGGTGATCATCGGTAGCGGTTTCAGCGCGATCGCCAGGGCGCGCCCGACATGGCCGGCGCCGAAGAGATAGACCTCCGGCCAGTCGCCGCTCTCGTCCCGCAGCCGCCGTTTCAGCGTCTCGATCGTCTCCGGCGTCGCTGGGCGGCAGCGCAGTTGCGTGCGGCCGCCGCAGCATTGGCCGATCTCGGGGCCGAGCGGGATATCCATGAACTCCACGCCACCCGTACCCGCCAACATTTCCCGGGCATTGCCGATCGCCAGATACTCGAACTGCCCGCCGCCGATCGTCCCCCAGATATGATCCGCCGAGACCAGCATGAAGGTGCCGGCCTCGCGCGGGGTGGAGCCCTGCGTGCCGGTGATTTCGATCAGGATGGCGCGTGGGTTTTGGGAGAGGAAGGCTTCGAGGGGTTGGGTCATATATTGGGACCCTTGGAGTATGCTGAGAGTGTGTACCCCCCTCGTCCTTCGGACCTTTCGTGACATCTCCCCCACAAGGGGGGAGATCGTTGGGCGTTTGCCGCGCCATCGGTAGAAACAATAAACTCGGCTTCAGCAGGTTCGTTGTTTGCTTGAGGCGAAAGAATGCTGCGAGTTGCCGATCTCCGCCCTTGTGGGGGAGATGCCCCAAAGGGGCAGAGGGGGGCCGTTCGGCGCGTACCAACGAACACCCTGAGCGCAAGCGAAGGGTATTCCTTACGGCACGTCACCCCCCCAACCATCACATCCCCTTCAGCCGCTCGACCGCCATCAGCACCCGCTCCGGCGTTGCCGGCGCATCCAGCCTCGGGCAGACGCGGTAGTCCGCGACGCTCGCAACAGCCATGGACAAGGCTTCGAGAACGGAAATCGCCAGCATGAAGGGTGGTTCGCCGACGGCCTTGGAGCGGCCGATGGTGGCCTCGGCGTTTTCGGACCATTCGGCGAGGCGGACGTTGAAGATCTTCGGCCGGTCGGAGGCGAGCGGGATCTTGTAGGTGGATGGCGCGTGGGTTCGCAGCCGGCCCTTGGCATCCCACCAGAGTTCCTCAGTGGTCAGCCAACCCATGCCCTGCACGTAGGCGCCTTCGACCTGGCCGATATCGATGGCCGGGTTCAGCGAACGGCCGACATCGTGGAGGATATCGGTGCGGTCGATCAGATATTCGCCGGTCAGCGTATCGATCGAGACTTCGGAGACGGAGGCGCCGTAGGAGAAGTAATAGAACGGCGTGCCGCGACCGGCCTTGCGGTCCCAATGGATTTTCGGCGTCTTGTAGAAGCCGGCAGCTGAGAGCTGCACGCGGGCGAAATAGGCCTGCTTGATGAAGTCGGGAAAGGGGATTTCGCTGTCGCCGACGCGAACGCGGTTCGGCAGGAACTGGACCTCTTCGGTCCCGACGCTCCATTTCTCCACGGCAAAAGCAACCAGCCGCTCCTTGATCTGCCGGGCGGCGTCGAAGGCCGCCATGCCGTTCAGGTCGGAGCCTGAGGAGGCGGCGGTCGCGGATGTGTTCGGCACCTTACCGGTGGTGGTCGCCGTGATCTTCACCCGGTCGATATCGACCTGGAAACTGTCGGCCAGGACCTGCGCTACCTTGGTATAGAGGCCCTGGCCCATCTCCGTGCCGCCATGGTTCAGGTGGATCGAGCCGTCCTGATAGACATGCACCAGCGCGCCCGCCTGGTTGAAGGCGGTCATGGTGAAGGAGATGCCGAATTTCACCGGCGTCAGCGCGATGCCCTTGCGGATAAAGCGGCTGGAACGGTTGAACTCGATGATGGCGTTACGGCGCGCCTGATAATCGGAGGATTCTTCCAGCTCATCGACGATACGGTGGATGATGTTGTCCTCCACCTCCTGATGATAGGGCGTCAGCGTCCGGCCGGAACCCGGCTGGCCATAGAAATTGGCGCGGCGGATCTCCAACGGGTCCTTGCCGAGCGCGTAGGCGATCTCCTCGATAAACCGCTCGCCGCCTACCATACCCTGTGGGCCGCCGAAACCGCGGAAGGCGGTGTTGGAGACCGTATGCGTCTTCAAGGGTTTCGAGACGAGATGCACATGCGGATAGAAATAGCTCGAATCCGCATGGAACAGCGCGCGGTCGGTGACCGGGCCAGAGAGGTCGGAGGAGAAGCCGCAGCGGGCGGCATAGGTCGCGTCGACCGCATGAATGCGGCCCTCATCGTCGAAGCCGATTTCGTAGTCGACCAGGAAGTCGTGGCGCTTGCCGGTGGCGGCCATGTCCTCGTCCCGGTCGGGTCGGAACTTCACGGCGCGGCCAAGCTTCTTGGCGGCGACGGCGGCGAGGGCGGCAAACTGATTGCCTTGCGTCTCCTTGCCGCCAAAGCCGCCGCCCATGCGGCGCACGTTGACGGTGACGGCATTGGACGGAATGTTCAGGGCATGGCCGACGATATGCTGGATTTCGCTCGGATGCTGGGTGGACGACCAGACGGTCACTTCGTCGTCTTCGCCGGGGATCGCCATGGCGATGTGGCTTTCAAGATAAAAATGCTCCTGGCCGCCGATACGCATCTGCGCCTTGATGCGGTTTTTGGCATTGGCCATCTCGTTTTCCGGCTCGCCGCGCTTCAGCGTCATCGGCTCGTAGACTAGCGGCGCGCCATTGGCGAGCGCACCATCGATATCGCTCCAATGCGGCAGATCGCGATAATCGATCTTGGCAAGCCTCGCGGCGCGGCGGGCGGCATCGCGGGTCTCTGCAATGACGGCGAAGATCGGTTGGCCGTGGAACTCGACCTTGGTCTCAGCGAGCAGCGGCTCGTCATGCATGCCGTTCGAGCTGGTGTCGTTGACGCCGGGGATGTCCTTGCCGGTGAACATCCAGACGACGCCCGGATAGGCTTTGACGGCGGAAAGATCGATACCGGCGATGTCGGCGTGGGCGCGGTCGGAGAGACCGAGCGCGCCATGCAGCAGGCCAGAGGGTTCCGGCAGGTCGTCGATATAGTCGGCACCGCCGGTTACATGCTTGTGCGCCGAGTCATGCTTCTGCGAGCCATGCATCGAGCCGTTGATGACCTTGCGCTCTTCGAAGGTGGACTTGTCCATCGTTACGCCTCCACCGTCGCGAAGCGCTTCAATTCCTGCGGCGCGCCGGCCGTCTCGAGATAGAAGCGGATCAGCAGGTTCTTGGCGGTCAGTTGCCGGTATTCGGCGGTGGCGCGCCAGTCGGTGAGCGGCGAGTAGTCGGCATCAAAGGCGGGCCGCGCGGCGTTGACCGTCGCTTCCGTCCAGGGCTTGCCCATCAGTTCGGCCTCGACCGTGCGGGCGCGCTTCGGCGTGCCGGCCATGCCACCGAAGGCGATACGTATGTCGGCGACATTGCCGGCCTGGTCCAGCGCCAGATGGAAAGCGCCGCAAAGTGCCGAGATATCCTCATCACGGCGCTTGGAGATCTTGTAGACGGCGAAATGGATGTCTTCGGCGGGGTAGGGCACGAAGATGCCCTCGACGAATTCGCCGGGATTACGATCCTGCTTGCCGTAGTCGATGAAGAAATCTTCCAAGGGCAACGTACGGCTGCCGGCGACCGAGCGCAGCTTGACGGTGGCGCCGAGCGCGATCAGCGGCGGCGGCGTGTCTCCGATCGGTGACCCGTTGGCGATGTTGCCGCCGATCGTACCCATGTTGCGCACCTGCTCGCCGCCGATGCGGTTGATCAGGTTCGCGAATGCCGGGATCTTTTCGGCAATGGCGGCGAAGGCGCGGCTGTAGGTAACGCCGGCGCCGATGGTGAGGCCGGTGTCGTCCACGGTGATCTTCTGCAGGTCAGTCAGGTGGTTGATGAAGACGACCGGGTCGAGCTTGCGCATCTGCTTGGTAACCCAGAGGCCGACATCGGTGGAGCCGGCGACGACGGTCGCCTTCGGCTCGTCGGCAAGTACCTGCGCAAGCGCCGAAACCGAACCCGGTACGATCAGGCGATCTCCGTCGGAAGAGGTCATATTGATGGTATCGCCGCCCTGCATGGCCCAGAGACGGGCGACGATGTCGGAGCGGGTCTTTTCCAGCGGATCGAACAGGGCGCTCGGGCGTTTCTGGCTCACCTGTTCGGCGGCTTTCACGATCGGCTCGTAGCCGGTGCAACGACAGAGATTGCCCTGCAGGCTCTTTTCGATCTGCTCCCGGCTCGGCTTTTCGGTCGATAGCCACAAGCCGTAGAGCGACATGACGAAGCCCGGCGTGCAGAAGCCGCATTGCGAACCATGACAGTCAACCATGGCCTGCTGCACCGGATGCAGCGTACCATCCCTGGCGGCCAGATGCTCGACGGTGACGACATGGGTGGCATGCAGGGAGCCGACGAAACGAATGCAGGCGTTGACTGATTCGTAGTGCAGTCCGCCGTCAATCAGCCGGCCGACCAGAACGGTGCAGGCGCCGCAATCACCTTCCGCGCATCCTTCCTTCGTGCCCGTCAGATGCCGGTTGAGACGCAGGAAATCGAGGAGCGTCTCGGTGGGGCGCAGGCTGGAAAGTGAGATATCCTCGCCGTTGAGGATAAAGCGGATGCTGTCGTTCATGTGGTTCCCAATTGTTTTTTGTCGTTCAGGGCCGGACGCGTCGTCGAATCCGGCCCTAACCGTCTATCGTTATTCCGCAGTCCAGCCACCGTCAATCGAGACGTGTGTGCCGGTGATCTGACGCGCGTCGTCGCTGGCTAGGTAGAGCGACAATGCGCCGATCTCCTCGGCCTTGACGAATTCATGCGTCGGCTGCGCCTTGAGGATCACCTCGTTCTTGACCTGCTCCTCGGTCATCCCTCGCGCCTTGGCCGTGTCCGGGATCTGCTTTTCGACGAGCGGGGTCAGAACATAGCCGGGGCAAATGGCGTTGGCCGTGACGCCGAATTCGGCAAGCTCGAGCGCAACCGTCTTGGTCAGGCCCAATATACCATGCTTTGCCGCGACATAGGCGGATTTGAACGGGGAGGCGACGAGGGCGTGGGCCGATGCGATATTGATGATGCGGCCGTATTTGTTCGCCTTCATCAGCGGCACGGCCGCGCGAATGGTGTGGAACGAGCTCGACAGATTGATGGCGATGATCTGGTCCCATTTGTCGATCGGGAAATCCTCGATCTTCTCGACATGCTGGATGCCGGCATTGTTGACCAGAACGTCGACGCTGCCGAAGGTCGAATTGGCGGTCGCGATCAGGTCGGCGATCTCGGCGGGCTTGGTCATGTCGGCCGGATGGTAGATCACTTTGCCGCCGCCCGAGGCTTCAAGCGTGTTTCTGATGGCATCGATCTCTTCCGGCTTGCCGAAACCATTGATGACGATGTTTTCACCCTTCGCGGCGAAGGCGGTCGCGATGGCGAGGCCGATACCGCTTGTAGAACCGGTGACAACGACTGTTCTTGCCATGATGTTCTCCTTGGACGCGCGGCATCTTGGTGCAGCGCAATAGCGGCTTGAGGTTAGTCCCAAACCCGCGAATATGGCAATCGCATCGCTGCAAGACTCTTTTGCGACAGCATGCTTCATATATTCGCGAGCGGGAATGGGGCGTTTTCGACAAAAATTTCGTTTTGCTTTCTTTTCACATTCGTTTTGCTGTCGTATCTGTTGCTTTAAAGACAGAACTATCGGGAGGAATACATGGGCGGCTATGTCTTGGCGATCGACCAGGGAACGACCTCGACACGGGCGATCGTTTTCGACGGCAATATGAAAGTTGCGGGCGTCGGGCAGAAGGAGTTCACGCAGCATTATCCGAAACCCGGCTGGGTCGAGCATGATCCGGAGGAAATCTGGGCATCCGTGCTGTTTACTGTCGGCAAGGCCATCACGGCGGCCGGCATCACGGCAAAGGACATCGCCGCCGTCGGCATCACCAACCAGCGCGAAACCGTTGTCGTCTGGGACCGCGAGACCGGCAAGCCGATCCATAACGCCATCGTCTGGCAGGACCGCCGCACCGCGAGCTATTGCGACAAGCTGAAGCGGCAGGATCTGGAAAAGCTCTTCACCCGCCGCACCGGCCTGCTGCTCGACCCGTATTTTTCCGGCACCAAGCTTTCTTGGATGCTGGCCAATGTGAAGGGCGCGCGAGCCCGCGCCGCCAAGGGTGAACTCTGCTTCGGCACCATCGACACCTTCCTGATCTGGCGGCTGACCGGCGGCAAGAGCTTCGTCACCGATGCGACCAACGCTTCGCGGACGCTGATGTACAATATCGCCAGCAATGCGTGGGACGAGGATCTTCTTGAGATCCTGCGCGTGCCCGCTGCCATGCTGCCGGAAGTAAAGGATTGCGCCGCCGATTTCGGCATTACCGACGCATCGCTTTTCGGCGCCACCATTCCCATCCTCGGCGTTGCCGGCGATCAGCAGGCGGCGACCATCGGCCAGGCCTGCTTCGAGCGTGGCATGATGAAATCCACCTATGGCACCGGCTGCTTCGCGCTGCTCAATACCGGCACGGATATCGTGCGCTCGAAGAACCGGCTGCTGACCACCATCGCCTACCGGCTGGATGGGGAGACGACCTATGCGCTGGAAGGTTCGATCTTTATTGCCGGCGCGGCCGTACAATGGCTGCGCGATGGGCTGAAGGCGATCAAGAGCGCCGCCGATTCCGGCGCGCTGGCGGAAAAAGCCGATCCTTTGCAGGAGGTCTATCTTGTGCCCGCCTTCACCGGCCTTGGCGCTCCGCATTGGGATCCGGACGCGCGCGGGGCCATCTTCGGGCTGACGCGCAATACCGGGCCTGAGGAAATCGTCCGCGCAGCGCTGGAAGCCGTCTGCTACCAATCGCGCGACCTGCTGGATGCCATGCACAAGGATTGGCGCAACGGCAATGGCAAGGAGACGGTGCTGCGCGTCGATGGCGGCATGGTCGCCTCCGACTGGACGATGCAGCGGCTCGCCGACCTGCTCGACGCCCCAGTCGATCGCCCCACCATCCTGGAAACCACGGCGCTCGGCGCCGCCTGGCTTGCGGGCAGCCGCGCCGGTGTCTGGCCGGACCGCGAGGGCTTTGCCAAGGCCTGGGCGCGCGACCGGCGGTTCGAGCCCGCGATGGACGAGAAAACGCGAAGCGGGAAACTCAAGGGTTGGAAAGACGCGGTGCGGCGGACCTTGAGCGCGGGATAAAAGCCACTGAATTATGCGCAGCTCACCGAAAATTTGATCGTGTAAGATTTCTTTATTTTCCTAATGCAACTCGAAGCAGCGATAGTCGATGTTACGAGCGGCCAGGCAACATCTTGTTGCGGGGTCGCTTTCGGTGGGTTCGACTATCTTTTGGTGAACGCCTTCGGGGGTCTTAGGGCGAGGCATGGCTGCTAAATTTGCGGAACTGAAGAAACATTTTTATCGGCGTCTGAAATATCGGCTTATCCGGCCGAAGCCGCCCACGCTCTCAGAACCGTTTTCTGGACCCGTTGTCGTGGTCGGATCGGCGCCGGTGTCGCACAAGCCTGCGGATTTCGACGAGACCTTCCGGGTGATCACCATCAATGGCTCTCAGGTTGTCACCAAGGCCTGGGGCGTCGAGGCGCCCGATGTCGCGCTGGTGCAGTTCAACCAGATCGAGGGAACGAATACGAATGCGGTTGAAGTCCGGCGCGTGCTGAATGGCGAGCGGGCGAAGATGCTGTACATCCTGCTCTGGCGCGATGGTCGCAAGCGGCTCGAGGATGGGCTGAAAGCCTTCAATTATCGGTACGACAATCTCGAAATCGTCGACCGCTACCGGCGCATGGCGCTTCTTGACCGGGTTGGCGGCATGAAATGCAGCGAACTGGGCGCGGACGACAAGTGTTCAAATGGCATCAACGCCGTGCTTTTCGCGCTCTATAACGGCGCTACTGCCGTCGTTATTACCGGCATCAACCCCGATTCCGGCGGTCATGTCTACAATCAGGAAAATCTGACCCGGTTGCACATTGGTAAGGACAGGGAAATCCTATTGCGGCTGATAGGGCAAGGCTATCCGATCTTCACCGCCGACCCGGCAGTCGCGCAGTCCCTCGGCCTGCCGCTCTGGGAGGGCAAGGCTCGCGCCCGGCAGATGTCCGAGGCCCAGGCAAGGGCTGCGCGGACGGATTCAAAACCGGCTGGCGTCTTGACCCCGTCGCTCGGCTGACGAACTAGCAGTTCGATCGAAGGCTGCCGCCTGTCATCATTCCATGCCAAAATCGCGGCATGGAATCACTGGATCATGCAAACACCGATCAAGTTCTGACGCCGCCGCCATTGCGGCCGGGCGATAGGATCTGTTTTGTCTCTCCCGCAAGCCCGCCCGACAGGGATAGGGTTCTGAGACACGCCGAAATATTGGAAGGGTGGGGGCTCAGCGTCGGTTTCGGCGAGTATGCCTTTGGCAAGCACGATTATCTTGCCGGGACCGATGAGGAGCGATTGGCGGATCTCGATGCCGCGCTTCGCGATCCCGAGGTTCGGGCGATCTTCACCACGCGTGGCGGCAAGGGATCGTACCGGATCGCGGATCGGCTGGATTTTGCGGCTGCCCGACGCGATCCGAAGTTTCTGATCGGTTTCAGCGATATCACCGCCTTGCATCTCAGTCTTCTGAAGCATTGCCGCCTGATCGGCATTCACGGTGCGTTTTTCGCCGGTCCCGGAGAGCAGGATGTCAGTGCGGGGACCATCAGCGCGCTTCACCGGGCACTGATGACTGCAGAAGATATCATTATCCAATCCCGTCCGGAGGAGCCGACGGCAGCGCTGACGACGAGTGGAAGGGTTACAGGGCGGCTGATCGGCGGGCATCTCGAAACGGTGACGGCGGCGGCCGGCTGGGCCTTGCCGGACTTGAATGGGGCGATCCTGTTGCTTGAAGCCAACGGCAGATACCGAGGGCAGGTGGACCGGCAAATGACGATGCTGCGCAGGGCCGGGCATTTGGATGGTCTTGCAGGTGTCGCGGTCGGCCAGTTCACCGATTTTGAATTCGATCTCCGTTTCTCGGTCATCGATATTTTGCGCGAACATCTTGATGTGCTCGGTGTGCCGGTCCTTGGCGGTTTGCCGCTGGGGCATGGGCGTAGCCCGGTCAGCGCCTTGATCGGTGCTGTTGCCGAGCTGGATGCGGAAAGAGGGACATTGGTGATCCGGCGTGGCGTCTGTGCCCAGTCCTGCGCATCGTGAATGGGAAGGCATGCGCCCTGATGTCGCAGAACCGTGCCGGGCGCGCTTCAGTCAACGAAAAGACTTATTCGCCCGGAAGTTCGATGTCGACGTTTGAAACAGGGCATCGGCTATGCGTTTCATCTGGCTGCTATTCGTTGGACTGCTGTCGACCCCGGCCTTGGCGCAAACCGTCCCTTCGGCCGAATGGACAGAATTATCTCCCCAGACATCCGGATGGTCGGCGCCGAAATTGGCAGAGGCGAAGGCCTTTGCCGACGGGCATGATGTCAGCGCCGTTATGGTGGTCCAGCATGGGGCCATCGTTGCCGAATGGGGAGATACGAGCAAGCCGATGGAATTGGCTTCCATTCGCAAGAGTTTGCTCGATTCCCTGATCGGGATCGCGGTTGTGCACCATCAGATCGATCTTGGCAGCGCGCTCCAGCAATTGGGTATCGACGATAACCCCCCGTCGCTGTCCGATCAGGAGAAGCAGGCGACGGTCCGGATGCTGCTGGAGGCGCGGTCCGGCATCTATCATCCGGCGCTCTATGAGACGGAGGCGATGGCCGCGCGGCGGCCGCAGCGCTTCAGCCATGTGCCGGGAATGTTCTGGTATTACAACAACTGGGATTTCAATGCTCTCGGCACGATCTACGAGAAGGCGACCGGCATCTCCATCTATGACGCCTTCGAGGATGAGATCGCGCGGAAAATCGGAATGCAGGATTACGACCCGCATGCGCAGCACAAGGTTCGCGGGCGCGCATCGATCCATCCCGCCTATACGTTCCGGATGAGTACCCGGGATCTTGCCCGCTTTGCTCTACTCTTTCTGGATGGTGGGCGCTGGAATGGGCAGGAGATCGTTCCCCAACAATGGGTGCGGGACAGCACGACGCCTTACTCGGATGCCGATCACGAGTTCGGATATGGGTATCTTTGGTGGACTGCGGACCGGCCATCGCCGGCCACTGATGGGAGCACGAATGCATTTCGCTTGCCGGCGGGCTCCTATTTTGCTTGGGGTGCAGGCGGGCAATATGCCTTTGTCATCCCGCAGGAGGATCTGGTCATTGTCGAGCGCACCGACCGCGATCTGCCATTGAAGTCTCCCCGGCTTCACCAGGTCGCCGATTTGATTGGCCTCATCCGCCAAGCCGAACCTTTCAAACGATAATTTTTGACGTGGCCTGTCGGTGCGGGTGATACTCCTTCGTCTTTACATGAGAAGGAGGAGCTCATGCTCTACACGATCCTATGCTACAACGACGAAGATACCGTGTTTGCCTGGTCCAAGGAAGAGGAGCAGGCGACGATGGAGCGGTTGCTGGCGGTGCAGGCACCGCTGAGCGAGGCCGGCAAACTCGGCCCTGTCGCGCGGCTGATGCCGACGACGGCGGCGGCGACGCTGCGCAAGGGCAAGAACGAGCCGCTGGTTATCGACGGTCCCTTCGCCGAGACGAAGGAGCAATTGCTCGGCTTCTATGTCATCGACTTTGAATCTCTCGACGAAGCGATTGAATTTTCAAAGAAACTGGCGGTCGCCAATCCCGGAGGCGGCTCCTATGAGATCCGGCCGCTTTACGTCTTCAACCCGGGGACGATTGCGACATGACGGACCTTGCCTGGATCGATATAGCCTTCACCAATGCCCGGCCGCAGGTGGTCGGCGCACTGCTGCGCTATTTCCGCAATCTCGATATCGCCGAAGAGGCATTTCAGGAGGCGTGTCTCCGGGCCTTGAAGACTTGGCCGGACAAGGGGCCGCCGCGCGATCCCGTGGCATGGCTGATCTTCGTCGGCCGCAACAGTGCCATCGATGCTGTGCGCAAGCAGGCAAAGACACAGGCCCTGCCGGATGAGGAGGCGATCTCCGACACAGGGGACGCCGAAAGCGATCTCGTCGATCGGCTCGACGGATCGAACTATCGCGACGATATCCTGCGGCTGCTATTCATCTGCTGCCATCCGGATCTGCCGGCGACGCAGCAGATCGCCTTGGCGCTGCGCGTCGTCTCCGGCCTTTCGGTGGCGCAGATCGCCCGCGCCTTTCTCGTCAGCGAAAGCGCCATGGAGCAGCGCATTACCCGCGCCAAGGCGCGTGTTGCCGCGGCCGGAGTGCCGTTCGAGACGCCGGGCGCCGTCGAGCGGGCCGAGCGCGTGGCGCTCGTCAGCGCCATGATCTACCTCATTTTCAACGAGGGCTATTCCGCCGGCGGGCCGGGACGCGAGGCCGCCGCTTTTGCCGATGAGGCGATCCGGCTCGGCCGGCTGCTTCTACGCATCTTTCCGACCGAACCCGAAATCATGGGGCTGTTGGCGCTGATGCTGCTGCAGCAATCGCGCAACGCGGCGCGCTTCGATGCGAGCGGCCAGATCGTGCTGCTGGAAGAGCAGGACCGGTCGCTCTGGAGCCACACGCTCATCGACGAGGCGCTGGCCCTGCTCGACAAGGCGATCCGCCATCGCCGTCCCGGCCCCTATCAGCTTCAAGCGGCGATCGCCGCGCTGCATTCGAGGGCCAAGCGAGCCGAAGATACGGACTGGGCGGAAATCGATCTGCTTTATCAGGCGCTGGAGCGGCTGCATCCGTCGCCGGTCGTCACCCTGAACCGTGCTGTCGCCGTTGCCAAGCTCAAGGGGCCGGAGGTGGCGTTGGCCCTGGTGGAGACCTTGGCGGATCAACTCGACAGCTATTTCTATTTTCATGGCCTGAGGGGTGGCCTGCTTATGCAGTTGCACCAGGCGCGGGAAGCGCGTTCGGCCTTCGACCGCGCTATCGCACTTGCTCGCTCGCCGGCGGAGGCAGAGCATATCCGCCATCAGCTCGACCGCTTGAGCACGACGGCTCCCGCAATCGCAAAATAATCGACGGATTTTCTCACCCCCTGTCGGGATGAAGTGGCCTCAAACGTCCTTGGAGTATAGGCCGATCGGGCCGATGCACACTGGAGAGAGATAGAACCATGACCGAAAAGACGGCACGCCGCGAGCTTTCGCTGACCCGTATCATCGACGCCCCGCGCGAGAAACTCTATCGCTGCTGGACGGAAGCGGACCTGCTGAAACAGTGGTTCGCACCGCTGCCATGGACAACGTCGGCCGCCGAACTCGATGTCCGCGCCGGAGGCACCAGCTCCGTCACCATGCGCAGCCCTGAGGGTGAGGATTATCCGAATGTCGGCGTCTATCTCGAGGTCGTCCCGAACGAACGGATCGTCTTCACCGATGCCTTCACCAGCGCCTGGGTGCCATCAGCCAAGCCCTTCATGGTGGTAACCATCCAGCTCGACGATCTCGGCGGTGGCAAGACGCGCTACACCGCAACGGTCCTGCATTGGACGGCGGAAGATCGTGAGGCGCATGAGAAGATGGGCTTCCACGAGGGATGGGGCCAGTGCACTGATCAGCTCGCAGTGCTGGCGGCCAGGATCTGAATTATCGAGTCATACCCTATAGATGTGCCAGAGCTCTATGCGGGAGATTCAGGGGCGAGGACTTGGGCTTGGCGCGGCCGAAAAACGGAGGACGCTTCGGAAAATGATTCCGCTTCTCCGCCGAAGCTGTTGATTTCGGATTCGATTTGCTAAGGCTCGCTCCCGCATGAATGAGAGGAGCGAGCCATGCTGCACGTCACCATAGCGCCAGTCGCGCAATCGGATGCCGAAGACCTGATTGCGGCCAATGTTGCGAGCCGCGCCTATCATGCGCCCTGGGCCTTTCCCTTTGTCGATCGCGATGGCTTCGATGTCTGGTTTGGGCAAACCGTGACCGGACCCAATATCGGCCTGGTGGCGCGCGACACCGGTTCAGGCGGCATTGTCGGAGTGGTCAATATCAGCCAGATGGTCTGGGGTGGTTTCCGCAGCGCCTTTCTCGGCTATCACGGCATGGTGGGTTTTGCCGGCCGGGGTTTCATGACCGAGGCGTTGCGTCTCGCAGTTGGCCATGCATTCGATACTGTCGGCCTGCATCGGCTGGAAGCCAATATCCAGCCCGCGAACCAGGCTTCCATCGCGCTCGTGCAAAGGCTCGGTTTTCGCATGGAGGGTTTTTCGCCCAAATATCTGAAGATCGGCGGTGTCTGGTGCGATCATGAGCGCTGGGCGTTGCTGGGAGACGATCCGCGACTTTGATCCGCAACATTAAGCGCTTTGGAGGTTGAATCCGAGACGGTGGGGAAGCTGTTGATTGCGGATTCCTATTAGGGGTTGCTATCGATATTATCGAACAAACCGTTCGACAATTCACATTTGCGATTGCAGCCCTGCCTTCCTATCTCGTCCGTCAACAACAGATGGATGTTTCACCATGGAACTTGGCCTTTATACTTTCGCTGACGTCAATCCCGATCCCGCTCTTAACAAGGGCGCGGAGGCAGCGCGGCGTCTGAACAATCTGATCGAGGAAATCGAGCTGGCCGATCAGGTCGGTCTCGATGTCTTCGGGCTTGGCGAGCATCATCGTCCGGACTATGCGGCATCGGCTCCGGCAGTGGCGCTTGCGGCTGCTGCCGCAAGGACGAAGAACATTCGGCTGACCAGCGCCGTCACGGTACTGAGCTCGGACGATCCGGTGCGGGTCTTCCAGCAGTTTTCGACGCTCGACCTCATTTCTAATGGCCGCGCCGAGATCATGGCGGGGCGGGGCTCGTTCATCGAGTCCTTCTCACTGTTCGGCTATAATCTCGAGGATTATGACCAGCTCTTCGAGGAAAAGCTCGATCTGCTGCTGGCGATCCGCGATGGCGAACAGGTAAACTGGACTGGCGAGATGCGTGCGCCGATCAACGGGCGAGGGGTCTATCCGCGGCCGCTGCAGGATCAGTTGCCGATCTGGATCGCGGTCGGCGGCACGCCGCAATCGGTGGCGCGTGCCGGTGCGCTGGGCCTGCCGATGGCGATTGCCATCATCGGCGGCGAGCCGCGCCGATTTGCGCCGCTGGTCGATCTCTACCGCGAGGCTGCCCGCCGCGCCGATCAGGATCAGGCTAAGCTGAAGACCAGCATTAACGTCCACGGTTTTGTCGCCGATACGACCGAGGCCGCCGCCGATCAGTTCTATGGCCCGCAGGCCGAGGTGATGAACCGCATTGGCCGCGAACGTGGCTGGGGACCGACGAGCCGGACGCAGTTCGATCAGTCGCGCGGGCCGCATGGCGCGCTGTTTGTCGGCAATCCCGAAACCGTGGCCGAGAAGATCGTCGCGCATCACAAGCTGTTCAAGAATGACCGCTTCCTATTGCAGATGGCGATCGGCACAATGCCGCATGATCAGATCATGCGCGGCATCGAGCTCTACGGCACGAAAGTCGCGCCGCTTGTCAGAAAGGCGTTGACTGAACAGGGCGGAGAGGCGAAAGCGATTGCTTGAGCCTTCGCGTCGGGAGTTTGCGGGGCGCGCGAGCCAGCCGGAAGCCGTGAATGATCATCTCGAACGACGACGAACTGACCAAGCTGAAAGAGATCGGCCGCATCTGCGCCAATGCGCTGCAGGCGATGGCGGCGGCGCTGGAGCCGGGCATCACCACGCTAGAGCTTGACGCCATCGGCCGCAAGGTGCTGGAAGACGCCGGCGCGCGTTCCGCGCCGGAGCTTGTCTATCGGTTTCCGGGCGCAACCTGCATCAGCGTCAACGAGGAAGTGGCGCATGGCATTCCCGGCCCGCGAGTGATCCAGGCCGGTGATCTCGTCAATCTCGACGTTTCCGCCGAGAAGGATGGTTTCTTTTCCGACACCGGCTCGTCCTTCGCCGTGCCGCCGGTCAAGCCGAAGATCGAACGTCTTTGCCGCGACGGCAAACGGGCGCTCTGGGTCGGTCTGAACCAGGTGCGCAGCGGCGCACCTTTCTCCAAGATCGGCCACGCCGTCGGTGCTTTCGCACAGAAGAACCGCTATACGCTGGTCGCCAATCTCGCCAGCCACGGCATTGGCCGTTCGCTGCATGAGGAGCCCGCGGAGGTATCCACCTGGGCGGATCCCGACGAGACCCGGATCATGCAGGACGGCCTGGTGTTCACCGTCGAGCCATTTCTGTCGCTCGGTGCCACCTGGGCGGAAGGCGGAGACGATGCATGGACGCTTTATGGCGATCCGCGCGCGCCGACGGTTCAGTTCGAACACACAGTCGTTGCCACCCGCAATGGTCCGATGATCCTGACGTTGGCTGATAGCTGAGCGGCCGGAGTGTTTCAGCGCTCCAGCCTCTCGTGTTCGACGTGATGCCAGGAATTGTTCTGGCTCAGTCTTCCGTCTTCGTCTCGCCGCGGATGATATCGGCGGCGGCCCGCTCGAGGATCACTGCGATGCGCGCGCCCTCAGCCTTGCTCCAAGGGTGTTTTGAGCGCAGCGCTGCGTGCAGAAGGTGGCGAGCGCGGTGAACGTCGCCGGCCTCGCGGCCGAATGGGCCGTCACGGCCTTCATCGTCTCCGTTATTCTCGCCGTCAAAAGCCCGTTTGACATGCGCCATTCTCTCGCCGATGGCACCCAGCTTGGCGAGCGTCGCCTCGACCAGCTCGCGGTTCTCTTCGACCCGCTTCTGGCCGCTTTCGGTAATCCGGTAGAGCTTCTTAGTGCCGCTCGCTTCGACTTCGGCCAGGCCGGTTTCTTCGAGATAGGTGAGGGCGGGGTAGATGACGCCCGGGCTCGGCACATAGAAGCCGCCGGAGCGCTCCTCCAGGGTCTTGATCAGTTCATAGCCATGGCGTGGCTGCTCGGAAAGCAAAGCGAGGATGATGAGCTGCAGATCGGCGGCGTCGAACTTCCGACCGGTGCGAAACCCGCCGCCGAACATGCCGCCCTTGAAGCCTCTCATGAACTCTCTCCCATGCCTGCCGCGGGAATCGCGGCGTTCGCCATGTCGTAGGATATATGCCTCGACGGTGTCAAAGCTATCGCCGAACATATGATCTCTAAAGCCTTTCATAGTGTGTCTCCTGTTGGGGTGATGTGATTTCGTATCGTTAGTCATGTCGTACGATATATATCGTAAGATAGCATCTTGCAAGAGGACGGCAATTTTTTTGCAGAATGAGGTGGGTGGGGCGTGTAGCGGAGCGGGAGAGCTGCCTATGGCCGGCTGAACAATTGCGTCACGATCACGGGATAAGCGATTACATTTGCGTAAGAATTCGGCGAGGTCGGTTGCCGCCTCTTGCGAACTGCCTTAGGTTCGCCGTTAACAAACGTCATTGCGGTTCGAAACCCCAATAAAGAAAGCTGCGCTTCTCGTGTTTCACTCTTTCTTCCCTCAGCCGAAATTGTTCTTCACGTCCATGTTGGTGTGGACCGTCATTTGTCTTGCTGTCTGGTATTCGTTTGGAGCGGACCTTGCGACGACCTACGGCATCGTTCCGCTACCGGAAGGTACAGAGCCTTATGACCTGACGTTCTTCCTGGTGGCCAGCAATGTCTGGTTCTACAGCTACTTCTTGCTTTGCGTCCTGTTGTTCTGTGCGGCGTGGCATATATTGGCGAAAGATCACCCGTGGAAGAACTGGTCGATCTGGGGTTCGGCGCTGATCGTTCTCGTCACGTATTTTTTGGTTCAGGCGGCGGTCGTTCTGAACAATTGGCGTCTTCCATTCGGAAATACCCTGCAAAATGCGCTTTCCAAACAAGGGAATGTTACTGCGTGGGATTTCTATAGTCTGTTCATCCTATTTGCAGAGCTCGCATTTCTCAGAATGTTTCTTCTGGTGATGACGGACTTCTTTACCAGCCATTACATATTCCGCTGGCGCACAGCGATGAACAATTTCTATATGTCGAAATGGGAAAAGCTGCGGCATATCGAGGGTGCGGCTCAGCGTGTTCAGGAAGACACGATGCGGTTTTCGACCATCCTCGAAGGGTTGGGCAGCAGCTTGATCAATTCGGTGATGACGCTAATCGTCTTCCTTCCCATTCTCTTCCAGCTTTCAAGCTACGTGACGGAGTTGCCGATCGTCGGTCAGATTGCGCATACACTGTTCTGGTTGTCGCTTTTTTGGTCCGTCTTCGGAACGCTTCTGCTCGCCATTGTCGGCATCAAGCTGCCAGGGCTCAACTTCCGTAATCAGCGCGTCGAGGCGGCCTATCGTAAGGAGCTGGTTTACGGCGAAGATCATGCGGACCGCGCTCAGCCAGCGACGGTCAAGGAACTGTTTGCCAATGTGCGGCGGAACTATTTCCGGATGTATTTTCACTATCTTTATTTCAATATCGCCCGCTATTTTTACATACAGGCCGACGGCATCTTCCTGACCATCATGCTTGTTCCTACGATCGTAGCGGGCAAGATCACTTACGGTATCTATCAGCAGATCCTGACTGCCTTTGGACAGGTGAGCGATTCCTTCCAGTACCTCGTTAGTTCCTGGACGACGATCATCGAGCTCCTGTCGATTCACAAGCGTCTCAAATCCTTCGAGGCGGCGATCGATGATGAGCCACTGCCGTCGATCGATCAGCGCTATTTGGAGCGTGAAGCGGGCGTCATTCACACGGATGGCTGACGAAACAAGGCCCCGGAAACGGGGCCTTTGTCATATGAGACGCAACGTCATGTCGGTCACGATCTCGTCTAGCCGTTGGTAAGTGAGATAAACTCCGCGTTTGCTGCTTGCGCCGGCCCTTCGCTTTGGCTCAGGGCGTTCGTCGCTGCAACGACCCATCGGGTCCGATTGCTCCAGCTTCGCTGGATCGCTCCTCACCCCTGCTGCGGTTTGCCGCGTGCTGCAATCATCGGGATCGCCTCGGAATAGCTGACGCAGGCGACGCCGTCTCTGTGGCAGACGTCGCTGACGAAGCGGTCGAGGGCGCGCCAATAGGCGCCGTCATTCATTTCGACGAAGTGGAAGCCGAGCTGTAGCGGGATGCGGTCGCCGTTGTACTGTTTGTTGAAGGCAGCTTCGAAGGCCGCGAAGGTGCGATCCTCATAGGTCTTGGAATTGGCCTTGTCCTCGACGCCCTTGGAATGGCGGACATAGAGGTTGTAGTCCATGCCGATCACCAGACGGTTTTCGGGGCCTTCGGGGAGCAGTGGCAGGCCGAAGCGATAGAGGCCGTCGACCACCTGCGGCAGTGCCGGACCCTTAGTGACAAGGCTTGCGTCATATTGAAAGCCCATCGCCTTTTCCGCCGGCACCAGCCCGTCGCTGGTGGAGAGATAGGGCGCGCGAAAACCCTTGACGTCATGGGTGGCGAAATCTTCCCAGCCCTGCGGCTCCTTGTCCGCCAGCCCGACATTCTTCCAGGCGTCGCGCAGGGCTACGCGGGCGCTCATGAAATCTTGTTTCCAATCGGCGGCGCTCCACGTCTTGCCGTCGAAATGGCCGCAGGCATGGCTGGAAATATCGTGGCCTTCCACATGCGCGCCCCAGATGTTGGCGATACGGGTCCGCACGTCGTCCTCGCTCTTGGCAAAGCCGACATTGGATTTGCCGGCCCGCTGTCCCGGCGCCTGATAGGCCTTGGCCTGGGTGCGGTTCATCAGGAAGGTGCAGGAGAGAAAGTAAGTGAAATGCGCGCCGTTGCGCGAGGCGATCTCGCGGCTCTTCGTCCACAGCGCGTTGTCGTGCGCGCCATCGAACGAGATCATCACCAATTGCCTAGGCTTCTCATCGGCCCGTGCCGCAACGGGAAGCGCCAGGGAAAGGGCGAGGGACGCAAAGGAGACAAAACGAAACATGGGCACCACGATTATCTGATCCAGCGTGTTCTCATTCGAAAGCCGCTACATACGTTTGGGGATCATGCCCCGGTTCCGTCGCTTCCTCTGCCGGAAATGCGGCAAAGCTACGGTGGCGCTGGTAATTTTCGCCATAATCGATACTGATGTCGTTACAACGGCAAAACAGGATTTCCTCATGTCATTGCTTATTCTCGGCATCGTTCTTTTCCTCGGTCTTCACCTGATCCGCGTCGTCGCGCCGGAATTCCGCCGCTCGACGATCTCCAGCGTCGGCGAGTCCGGCTGGAAGATCGGTTATTCGATTGCCAGCGTGCTGACGCTGATTCTCCTGATCTATGGTTTCGGGCAGGCGCGCGATATGACCCCGATCTGGTCGCCGCCATTCTGGATGAGCCATATTACCATTCTGCTGATGCTGTTCGCAATGATCTGTCTTGTCGCCTCGCTGTTGCCGGCGGGGCATATCGCGGTCAGGACGAAGCATCCGATGGTGCTGTCCGTGAAGATCTGGGCTTTGGCGCATCTGCTGTCCAATGGCGATGGTGCCGCCATGCTGCTGTTTGCCGCCTTCCTCGCCTGGGGCGTTATTCTCCGGATTTCGCTGAAGAAGCGCGAGCGCGCCGGCGAGATCGTGCTGCGCCCGTTCGTGTCGGCCAAATACGATCTCTATGTGGTCGTCATCGGTGTCGTCGCCTGGGGGTTGATTATTTGGAAGCTTCACGCGTGGATTATCGGGGTTTCGCCGCTCGTTATGTGACGATTTCTGCCATTCCCCCTTACAACAGCCGCAAAATGGGGTAGAAGGCGCACAACCCCATAAGCTCTTTGGAATAATTTGGCCTGGGCCGGAGACGAGAATGGCATTCAATGACGACAGCTTCATCCGCGAGGTGAACGAGGAACTGCGTTCGGACCAATTGCGGTTCGTATGGCGCCGTTTTGGCCGGGTTATCATCGGCGCTGCCGTGCTTATCGTTGTCGGCACCGCCGCTTATAGCGGCTACCGCTACTGGTCTGGTCAGCAGGCAGGCAACAGCGGCGATCAGTTCATTTCCGCACTGACTCTGGCCGATCAGAACAAGACGGACGAGGCGCTGGCAGCCCTTGCCGCCATCGAGAAGGATGGCAGCGGTTCCTATCCGCTGTTGGCGCGCATGCGCGCCGCCACGCTGCAGGCACAGAAGGGCGATACTGCCGGCGCCATTGCCGCTTTCTCGGCGATCGGCAAGGAAACGGGTCTTCCGACCGTAATCCGCGATGCGGCTCGCCTGCGCGCCGCCTATCTGCTGGTCGATACCGGCACCTATGATCAGGTTGCGGCCGAGGCGCAGGAACTGGCGGTGCCCGCCAATACGTTCCGGCACTCGGCACGCGACGTATTGGGCCTTGCCGCTTACAAGGCAGGCGATTTCGCCAAGGCGCGGCAATGGTTCCAGGCGATCGTCGACGATCCTCAGAGCCCGCGCAATGTCGGCAATCGCGCCCAAATGCTGCTTGACCTCATCACGGCATCCGGCAAGGCTCCGGCTGCAAACGGCTGAAGGGTAAATCATTAAATGAGTTTCACGGTTGCGATCGTCGGTCGCCCGAATGTCGGCAAGTCCACCCTTTTCAACCGTCTGGTTGGCAAGAAGCTGGCGCTCGTCGATGATACGCCGGGCGTCACGCGGGACCGTCGTCCCGGCGAGGCCAAGCTGATCGATCTCCGCTTCCGCATCGTCGATACCGCCGGTCTCGAAGAAGCGGACGAAGAGACGCTCGAAGGCCGCATGCGCGCCCAGACCGAGCTGGCGATCGATGAGGCCGACCTGACGCTGTTCGTCGTCGATGCCAAGATGGGCTTGACGCATGTCGACAAGACGCTGGCGGAGATGCTGCGCAAGCGCGGCCGTCCCGTCGTGCTGGTTGCCAACAAATCTGAAGCGCGTGGCTCCGATAGCGGCTTTTACGATGCCTATACGCTCGGTCTCGGCGACCCTTGCCCGATCTCGGCCGAACACGGCCAGGGGATGATGGATCTGCGCGACGCGATCGTCGAGGCGATTGGTCACGACCAGGCCTTCCCGCCCAGGGATGACGAAGCGGAGACGAATGTCAGCATTCCGCGTTCCGCCGTCGGCGAAGACGGCGAGGAGATCGACGAAGAACCGGCTTACGACGAGACCCGGCCGTTGCGCGTTGCCATCGTTGGCCGCCCGAATGCCGGCAAGTCGACGCTGATCAATCGCTTTCTCGGCGAAGACCGGCTGTTGACCGGCCCGGAAGCCGGCATCACGCGCGATTCCATTTCGGTCGACTGGACCTGGCGTGGCCGCACCGTCAAGATGTTCGATACCGCCGGTATGCGCCGCAAGGCCAGGGTAACCGAGAAGCTGGAAAAGCTCTCCGTCGCCGATACGCTGCGCGCCATCCGTTTTGCCGAGACCGTGGTCATCATTTTCGATGCTACCATTCCCTTCGAGAAGCAGGATCTGCAGATCGTCGATCTGGTTATCCGCGAAGGTCGCGCCGCCGTGATCGCCTTCAACAAGTGGGACATGATCGAGGATCGCCAGGCCGTGCTTGCGGACCTTCGCGAAAAGACCGATCGGCTGCTGCCGCAGGCGCGCGGCATCCGCGCCGTGCCGATCGCCGGCCAGACGGGTGACGGCCTGGATCGGCTGATGCAGGCGATCGTCGATACCGATAAGGTCTGGAACAAGCGCATCGCCACCGCCAAGCTCAACCGCTGGCTGGAAACGCAGCAGGTTCAGCATCCGCCACCGGCCGTATCCGGACGGCGCATCAAGCTGAAATACATGACACAGGTAAAGGCGCGTCCGCCGGCCTTCATGATTTCCTGCACGCGCTCGGACTCGCTGCCGGAATCCTACGTGCGTTACCTCATCAACGGTCTGCGTGCGGATTTCGCCATGCCGGGCGTGCCGATCCGCATCCATTTCCGCACGTCGGAAAATCCCTACGAGACCAGGAAGAAGCGGTGACGGCCTGAAGGATCAGGCTGCGCCCTTGTTCAGTGCTTCGCGCAGCGTGACGATTTCCGCTTTCAACCGCGTCAGCTCGGCCGCCGTTGTGTTCGACGCATCCAAGATGCAGGCGGGGATGCCGGCTGCTTTGGTCTTCAGGCCCACGCCTTCGCTCGTCAGGCGGATCAGTACCTGCCGCTCGTCTTCCTTGCTGCGGGTACGCTGGATGAAGCCTGCGACTTCCAGACGCTTCAGTAGCGGTGTCAGCGTGCTTGATTCAAGAAACAGCTTCTCGCCGATGCCGCCGACCGTTTGGCCATCCTCTTCCCACAGCGTCACCATGACGAGATATTGCGGGTAGGTGAGGTTCAGCTCGTCAAGCATCGGCTTGTACAGCCGGTTCATCGCATGGTTCGCCGAATAGAGGGCGAAGCATATGAAGTTATCCAATTTCAATAGGTCGTCGGTCATCTCTAACACTCCGTAGGGAGTCTATTTAAGTCGTGCGATAAACAATCGTAATCATAAAAATGCATGACTGCCATGCATGGTTCCCGATTTCCCGAGAAATGGTTGCTGAATTTCGCTGATATCGCTTATCGTTACATTCTTCCTCGACTTCTGTACTTGATTACTCAATAATCCAATCATGCTCACTCAAAATTTATGAGATGACTATGATCCACGCAGGCAAGCTCACAGAAATTATCGATGGCAAGGCCGTCAAGAGCCTTGCCGAGGCGCATGCGATCCAGGGCGCGGTGGTCGTCGGCCAGCCGGGCGGCTGGGCCGTTCTTGTACGCTACGGCACGGTCGAACGGGCCGTCGCCGCGCAACGGTCGCATCAACCCCGGCTCTGGCGGAACCTGAATACCGCCGTTTCTTTCGTGCGCGAGGAGTTGGGCATGCCCCGTTTTGAAATCGATACCGTCGACTACGATCCGGGCGCGGTCGAGCGCAAGCGCCCCGACCAGACGGAGCGGCTCCGCCAGCAGCAGGAAGCGGCGGCATACGACACATGGTTTCGTGCGCAGGTGCAGGAGGCACTGGACGGGATCAAGGATGGGACGAACCGGGTAATTCCGGAGGAGGAGTGGAAAGACATATCGGCACGTATGCGCGCCGATCTATTGCGCCGCGTCGCGGAGGAGAACCGCTAGGTTCTTGCTCCAATAAATGCTGCTTTTCCGTACCGAGACTTACCGAGCCGATCTGGAGAAGATTGTCGGCTATATCGCGCAAAATAACCTGACGGCTGCGTTGGCCATGTGGGATGAAATCGAAGCCCAAGTCGAGCGCCTTAGGGATTTTCCTCATTCCGGTCGCATTGGTCGCTTGCCGGGCACGCGGGAGTTGGTCGTGACGCGGACTTCGTTTCTCGTAGTCTACAGGGTCGAGGACAATATCGAGCTGATCCGTGTCCTGCACGGCGCGCAACAATGGCCGCCGGTCGATAGCGAATAGCAGGAACCTAGTGTTTGCGAACCAACGTCCGGCCGCGATGGTTGGCGACGCGGACGTTGCCGATGAATTGTGTCGTGGCGGCTTCCCAGGAATAGTTGAGCGCCAGCGCGCGAGCGGCCTCGCGGGAGGAGGAGAGTGCAGCGCGGCAGGCTTCTCCCAGGTCCTCATTGACGACGCCGGCTGTTTCGTCGCCGGCAAGAATGTCGGCGGGGCCGGTGACGGGATAGGCGGCGACGGGGATTCCGCTTGCCAGCGCTTCCAGAATGGCATTGCCGAATGTGTCGGTCTTCGACGGGAAGACAAAGACATCGGCCTGCGAATAGGCGTGTGCGAGGGCCTCGCCGAACTTCGAGCCGAGGAAATGCACTTTCGGATACAGTTTCTGCAGTTCTGCGCGCGCCGGGCCGTCGCCGACGACGACCTTTGAGCCCGGCAAGTCGAGATCGAGGAAAGCCGGCAGGTTTTTTTCGAGCGCGACGCGACCGACGGTCATGAAGATCGGGCGGGGCAGGCCGAAGGGATTTTCCTCCAGCGGCTGCGGACGAAACAGCGTCGAGTCGATGCCGCGGCTCCAGGGCAACAGGTTGCTGATGCCCTTCTGCTTGAGCTCGTAGGCAAGGCTCGGTGTGGCGACCATGCAGCCGAAGCCAGCATTGTGGAACCATTTGACGAAGGCATAGAGCCAATTTTGCGGGATCGGCAGCCGGGCGGCGACATATTCGGGGAAGCGGGTGTGGTAGCTGGTCGAAAACGGCATGCCGTTTTTCAGGCACCAACGCCTGGCCGTCAGTCCGAGCGGGCCTTCCGTTGCGATATGCACATAGGTCGGTTGAGCCGCTTCGATCCGGGTTGCGACCTTGCGGTAGCTTGCGATCGACAGGCGGATTTCCGGATAGGTCGGGCAGGGAATGTTGCGGAAGCCTTCCGGCGTGATCATGGTCACCTCAATGCCCATGCGCGCCAGTTCGCGGTTGGTGTTTTCGATCGATCGCACAACGCCGTTCACCTGCGGATGCCAGGCATCGCTGACGATGAGCAAGCGCTCGGGCACTGCGACCGGGGTCGCAGCCTGATCCCATATCTTGTGATCGATGTCCGACAAACGTTGCAACATGTCCAAAACGTTCCATCCGCACCGCACCTCATGGTGCCGGTACAACCAAATGCGGTGCAACAAAGGTGATTCCCGCGCCTGTTCTATTGTGCGGGTTGTCCATGATGGAAATATTACAGCGCTCAGCCGGCCAGCTGGAGCTTTTCCGGGGGCACCAAGGCGCCATGTTCCTGGATGACTTTCGCGGCAATCTCGGCGGCGAAACGGGCAGCGGCGACGGGATCGTCATGCTCCAGATAATGGGCAAGGAAACCGCCGTTGAAGCTATCGCCGGCGCTGGTGGTGTCGATGACCTTGGCGACTTTCACCGCCGGAACCAGCGTCTCGCCGGCGTCGGTGCCGATGGTCGCGCCTTCAGGCCCGTTCTTGACGACGACCATGTTGGCGCCGTGCTGGCGATAGCGGCGGATGGTGCCGGCAATCGAGTCGTCGCCGAAATGTGCAGCCTCGTCGTCGAAGCTCGGCATGACCAACGTCGAGGCGCGGGCGCCTTCGCCGATCAAGGTGTGCATTGCGTCGAGGCTTGACCACAGGCGCGGACGAATATTGGGGTCGAAGGCCACCAGCTTGCCGATGGCCTTGGCGCGGCGAAGTTCGGCGAGCAGCGTTTCGGCATCCTCATGCGAGAGGATCGCCAGGGTGATGCCGGAAAAATAGAGGACGTCGGACGCTTCGATCGCGGTGCGTAACTGGTCGCCATCGGCAGCGAGCTGGCGGGCGGCGGAGCTGTCGCGCCAATAGCTGAAGGAGCGTTCGCCGTCCTTCAGATTGATCATGTAGAGGCCGGGTGTCTTGCCGCGAAGGCGGCGGATATTGGCCGTGCCGATGCCGTGTGCAGTCATGAAAGCGAGCATCTCGTCGGACATGGCGTCATCGCCGAGTGCGGTGAAATAATCGATCGCCCAATCTTGTGGCAGGCAGGCGCGGGCATACCAGGCGGTGTTGAAGGTATCGCCGGCAAAGCCCTTGCGCAGGTGACCGTCCTTGGTCTGCGACAGTTCCACCATGCATTCGCCGATCGATAGAAAACACCCGCCCAAGACTTGCCTCCCGCAGTTTGCCTGCTTGCTGCATACCCGCATGGGACCGCTTGGGCAAGGTGGACGGCGGGCTCCGCCGTCCACTTTTGCTGCCTTAGGGCAAGTCCATATGATAGCACGCCGCGGTTTGGCCGGGGCGGACCTGCTCGGTTGGCGGCGCTTTCGTCCGACAGATATCCGTCGCCTTCCAGCAGCGCGGCGAGAAGACGCAGCCGGGCGGGGGATAGAGCGGCGAGGGCGGATCGCCCTGCAGGCGGATGCGCTCGCGACCGCGCGCCAGTTTCGGATCGGGGATCGGTGCCGCCGAGAACAGCGCCTGCGTATAGGGATGTGCCGGATGGTCGAAGACGGTAGCGGCGCTGCCTGCTTCCACGACCTTGCCGAGGTAGAGCACCAGCACGTCGTCCGAGATCAGACGCACGACGGAGAGGTCGTGGCTGATGAAGATCAGCGTCAGGCCGAATTCCTTGCGCAGCTTGCGCAGAAGCGTGATCACCTGGCCCTGGATCGAGACGTCGAGCGCGGAGACCGGCTCGTCGCAGACGATCAGTTTCGGCCGTGTGATGACGGCGCGGGCGATGCCAATGCGCTGTGCCTGTCCGCCGGAGAACTCATGCGGATAGCGATTGATCATCTCCGGCACCAGGCCGACGGCGGCCATGATCTCACGGACGCGATCCTGTCGCTCTGCTCTCGTGAGCTTCGGCTCGAATACGGTGAGCGGTTCGGCGATGATGTCGCCGACGGTCATGCGCGGGTCGAGCGAGGCGATCGGATCCTGAAAGATGATCTGCATGTCGCGGCGGGCGGCGCGCATTTCCTCTTCGGACAGATCCAGCAGATTGCCGCCCTGCCACATGATCCGGCCCTTCTGCGCCTTGATCAGCCGCAGGATCGAGCGGCCGAGTGTGGACTTGCCGCAACCGGATTCGCCGACGATGCCGAGCGTGCGCCCGGTCTTCAGCTCGAAACTGACATCGTTGACCGCAGTCAGGATCAAGGGCGGCTTGAAGAAGGATTTCGAAGGAAGCTCGAATTCGGTGGTCAGGTGCTCGACCTTCAGAAGCGTTTGCTCAGCCATGGACGAGGCTCCGTTCCTGATTAGCCGAAAGGGGATGGAAACAGGCGGCGCAACGCTGTGATGCCAGCTGATTGAGCGGTGGCGCCGCATCAAGACAGTCGTCCTGTACATGGGCGCAGCGCGGCGAGAAGGAACAGCCGCGCGGCAGGTGCATCAGGTTCGGCGGACGGCCGGGAATGACGGCGAGATCGTCGACGTCCTGATCCGGCCGTGGGATCGAGGCGTGCAGCGCTGCGGTATAGGGATGAGCCGGATTTTCGAACAGCTCCTCGACGGGTGCTTCCTCGACGATGCGGCCGGCATACATGACGGCGACACGATCGGCGAGGCCGGCGACGACGCCGAGATCGTGGGTGATCATCACCAGCGCTGTGTTCATCTCCGCCGTCAGCTCGTTGAAGAGATCGAGGATCTGGGCCTGGATGGTGACGTCGAGCGCGGTGGTCGGCTCGTCGGCGATCAAGAGCTTCGGCTTGGTCAGCAGTGCCATGGCGATGACGATGCGCTGCCGCATGCCGCCGGATAACTCGTGCGGATAGAGGTTGAAGCGCCGGGAGGGGTCGGGAATGCCGACACGCTTCAGCATGTCCAGTGCGGCCGTCGAGGCAGCGCGTGCGGACAGTCCGCCATGGACCTCGAGCTGTTCAGTCAGTTGTCGCGAGATGCGCAGCGATGGATTGAGGGCTGTCATCGGGTCCTGGAATACCATCGCTACATCCTTGCCGCGCACATGATCGAGTTCGCGCGGCTTCAGTTTCAGGATGTCCTTGCCGTCCAGCAGTGCCTGGCCGCTGGTACGGCCGTTCTTGGCGAGCAGGCCCATCAGGCCGAGGAAGGTCTGGCTCTTGCCGGAGCCGGATTCGCCAACGATGGCAATGCGTTCGCCACGACCGATCTTCAGGTTCATTTTCGAGACAGCGGCAACTTCACCCTCCGGCGTGCGGAAGGTGATGGAGTAGTCTTTGAGTTCGAGAAGTGTTTCTGTCATGTCAGCGATCCTTCGGATCGAAAGCGTCGCGCAGGCCGTCACCGATGAAGAGCAGGCTCATCAGCAGGGCAACGAGGAAGCCGGCGGGGAAGAACAGGAGCCAGGGCGTGGTCTCCATGCCGGCCGACCCCTCGGCGATCAGTGTGCCGAGCGAAGTCAGCGGTTCCTGCACGCCAAAGCCGAGATAGGAAAGAAAACTCTCCGTGGCGATGATCTCGGGGATGGTGAGCGTTGCATAGATGACGACTGGCCCGACGAGGTTCGGAACGATGTGCTTGAGGATGATCTTGAACGGACGCTGGCCGGAGGCCCGCGCCGCCTCGATGAATTCCCGCTGTTTAATGGACAGCGTCTGGCCGCGCACGATGCGGGCCATGGTCAGCCATTCAAGCGCGCCGATCGCCGCGAACAGCAGATAGACGTTGCGGCCGAAGATCACCATCAGCAGGATGACGAAGAGGACGTAGGGCAGCGCGTACATGATATCGACGAAGCGCATCATGATGGCGTCGACACGGCCACCGAAATAGCCCGACACGGCGCCGTAGAGCACGCCGATGACGACCGAGACCAGGGTGGCGACGAGCGCGACGGTCAGTGAAACGCGCGTGCCGTAGAGCGTTCGCGCCAGGAGGTCACGGCCGTTACCATCCGTGCCGAAATAGTGACCGGCGGCAAAGTCCGGCGCGCCTCGGAAGGAGTTCCAGTCGGGGTCCTCGTAGTTGAAGGGGAGCAAGCTTGGGCCGACGATGGCGATGAGGACCAGCAGTGCCAGCACAATGAGGGAAAGTGCGGCTGCCTTGTTGCGCAGCAGGCGGCGCAGCGCGTCGCCCGAGAGAGAACGTCCTTTCGGTGCGAGCCCCTCGGCTGCAAGCAACTCCGCTTCCAGTAGTTCTCGTTTGGCGGAATTGAGGATCATCGCATTCTCACTTTCGGGTCGAGCCAGGCGTAGGCGATGTCGACGATGAGGTTGAGGACCACGATCAGAACCATGTAGAAAATGACCGTGCCGAGGACCATGCCGTAATCGCGATTGAGCGCCGCACCGACGAAGTAGCGGCCGATGCCGGGAAGGCCGAAGATGCTTTCCACCACCAGTGAACCGGTGAGCAGATAGCTTGCCGCCGGCCCGAGATAGGAAACGACGGGCATCATCGCAGGCTTCAGTGCGTGACGCATCACTGTCAGCCGCGGGCCGATACCCTTGGCCTTGGCTGTGCGGATGAAGTTCTGGCCCATTACCTCGATCATCGAGCCGCGCATCAGGCGTGAGATGCGCGCCGCATGCGGCAGGGTCAGAACGATGATGGGCAGGACCAGGAACCGGATCGAGCCGTCGCCCCAGCCGCCGACCGGCAGCCAGCCAAGCGTGTTGCCGAAGATAAGCTGGAGGATCGGGGCAATCAGGAAGCTCGGCATGACGAGGCCGAGAAGCAGACCTCCGCCCAGCCAGTAATCGGCGCTGCGGTTCTGATACAGCGCCCCAAGACAGCCGACGAAAACGCCGATGACCGTGGCGAGCACGAAGGCCGCGCCGCCGATGGTCAGCGTGTAGGGAAAGCCGGACATGATTTGCTGGGTGACGGTGAAATCCTGGTTGGCGAAGGAGGGGCCAAGATCGCCCTTCAGCACATCACCGACATAGATGAGATATTGCTCGACCAGCGGCTTATCGAGATTGTAGTGGGCCGCGAGGTTGGCTTTGACTTCCGGCGGCAATGGCCGTTCGCCATCGAAAGGACCACCGGGAGCAAGTCGCAAAATGAAAAAACACACTGTCACGGCAATCCACAAGACGGGGATTGTCGACAGCAGACGACGGAGAGCGTAACGGAACATGGGTGCGTTGAGGCCCCGCCCGGCAAGAGCGGGCAGGGCCTTTTCCTATTATTGTTTGATGGACAGCCAGCGGGTACGGTGAATGTCCTGAATATTGTCCACGAAGCCTTCAACCTTCGGTGCAACGATATTCTGCGAAACATAATAGTAGATCGGGATCGCGGCGCTGTCGTCGAGTGCCAGCTGTTCGGCCTTCTTGTAGACCTCGGCACGCTTCTTCAGATCGATCTCTTCGTTGCCCTGCTTGATCAGGGCATCATATTGCGGGTTGCTCCAGCGGCCGTAGTTCATTTCGACGCCGGTCGACAGTAGGTTCAGGAAGTTGATCGGATCGTTGTAGTCGGCGAGCCAGCCTGCACGGCCGATCTGTACTTCGCCGCGCTGCATCTCGTCGTAATGCACCTTGGTTTCGGTGTTGTAGAGCTCGATCTCCACGCCAAGCGGTTTCCACATGGCGGCGATCGCAACGGCGATACGCTTGTGGTTGTCGTTGGTATTGTAGCGGAGTTGCGCCTTCAGCGGATGGTCGGGGCCGAAGCCTGCTTCCTTAAGCAGTTTCTTGGCCTCTTCGACCTTCTGCTTGTAGGGCTCGTCCTTCCAGCTGACATAGGCCGGTTCGCCATAATTGGCGGTGCCCGGCGGCACCCAAGAATAGGACGGCAGTTCGCCGGTGCCGAGGATCTTCGGGCCGATGACTTCGCGGTTGACGGCCATGGAGAGGGCCTGACGGACGCGCTTGTCGTTGAAGGGCGGCTTGGTGGAGTTCAGGACGTAGTAATAGGTGCCGAGGAACGGAACGACATGCGCCTGACCAGGAAGGTTCTTCTGGATCCACTCATACTGGTCGGCGGGGAACGAGGTCAGGATGTCAAACTCGCCGGCGCGGTAGCGCTTCAGCGCCGCAGCCTGGTCTTCCAGCGTATAGTAGTTGACGTTGTCGATCTTGATGTCCTTGGCGTCGTAATACTGATCGCTCTTGACCATGCTGACATGCGAACCGGGCACCCATTCGGTGGGCTTGTAGGGGCCGTTGGTGACGATGTTGCCGATCTTGACCCACTCGTCGCCCTTGGTCTCCACGACATGCTTCGGCACCGGATAGGCCGTGTAGTGCATCAATGCGTTGAGGAAGTAGGGGGTGGGGTTTTCGAGCGTGATTTCCAGCGTCTTGTCATCGATCGCCTTGACGCCGAGCTGGCTGAGATCCTTGATCTCGCCCTTGTTGATCTTTTCCGCGTTCAAGATCGTATATTGCAGGTAGGCATATTGGGCGGCGGTCTTGGGATCCATCAGGCGCTGGAAGGAGAAGACGAAGTCGCTCGCGGTCACCGGCGTGCCGTCCGACCACTTGATGCCGTCGCGCAGCTTGAAGGTATAGACCTTCTGGTCCGGGGAAATGGTCCAGCTTGCAGCCTGCCCAGGGATGGGGTTGTCCTTGGGATCTTCGGTCACCAAGCCTTCGAAAATATCACCGTCGATGCGATTTTCCCAGTCGCCGGAAATCTTCTGTGGGTCGAGCGACGTGGGGTCGCCGCCATTGTGGATATTGAGGGTCGCCGCATGTGCGGAAACACTCAATAAGGTGCCGACGAACGCCGACGCGATGAATTTTCGAGTGAAATAAGCCATATCTATTCCCCACCTTTCTGGAGTTACGGACCTTGTTTTTTCAAGGTTATTTTAGTTCCGCAGATGACCTGGACGTGCAGGTCAATGTCGCAAGTTATCTGAAGCAACGTCGCTTTCAAGCCCCCCAGACGAATCGCCGCTGGTGGTCGGAAGTTTTGCAGCCTGGGAGTTTTGCGAAATCAGCCTCATAAAACCTGCGCGTTCAATTCAAGTGACGCGCTTCCCCGATTGGCAGCTTGCCGCCTCAAGTTTAGTGTGCGACTTGAAGGAATCCTTATGAAATCGAGGCGGATTGTTGATGACATCAGCGGACAAGACGGCGGGAGCCGATTGGTGGCGTGGAGCGGTAATCTATCAGGTCTATCCGCGGTCGTTTCAGGATACCGACGCCAACGGGCTCGGCGATATCAAGGGCATCACCCGCCGCCTGCCGCATATCGCCTCGCTCGGTGTCGACGCCATCTGGCTGGCGCCGTTCTTCACTTCGCCGATGGCGGATATGGGCTATGACGTCGCCGATTATTGCGATGTCGATCCGATCTTCGGGACGCTCGCCGATTTCGACGAGATGATGACATCGGCGCATGCGCTCGGTCTCAAGGTCATCATCGATCAGGTGATCTCACATACATCGGACCGCCATCCCTGGTTCGTCGAGAGCCGGGCAAGCCGCGACAATCCGAAGGCGGACTGGTATGTCTGGGCCGATCCGAAGCCGGACGGCACGGCGCCGAACAACTGGCTGTCGATCTTCGGCGGGCCTGGCTGGGAATGGGACGGCGTGCGCCGGCAATATTACCAGCACAATTTCCTGACCTCGCAGCCGGACCTGAATTTCCACAATAGCGAAGTCCAGGACGCCTTGCTGGCGACGGTCAAGTTCTGGCTCGACCGCGGCGTCGACGGCTTCCGGCTGGATACGGTCAACTACTATTTCTGCGACAAGCAGCTGAGGGATAATCC
The DNA here is from genome assembly GCF_000696095.1 of Rhizobium rhizogenes NBRC 13257. Classification (GTDB taxonomy): domain Bacteria; phylum Pseudomonadota; class Alphaproteobacteria; order Rhizobiales; family Rhizobiaceae; genus Rhizobium; species Rhizobium rhizogenes. Next base: position 76,797 of record NZ_BAYX01000001.1, read on the forward strand.
GCCCGCGGCGAGCGTGGTCGGCGGGCTGGATGCGCCGGAGAGCAATCCCTATGGCATGCAGAATCATCTCTACGACAAGACGCAGCCGGAAAATATCGATTTCCTGAAACGTTTCCGCGCGCTGCTCGATCAGTATGAGGGACGTACGACGGTCGGCGAAGTCGGCGATGGCGTCCGCTCGCTACAGACGGTGGCCGCCTATACCAGCGGCGGCGACAAGCTGCATATGTGCTATACCTTCGATCTGCTCGGACCGGATTTCACGCCGGCGCATTTCCGCCGTTGCGTCGGCGATTTCCAGGCCAATGTCGCCGACGGCTGGGTCTGCTGGGCTTTCTCCAACCACGACGTCAACCGCCATGTCAGCCGCTTCGCCGCAACCGAGGCCGAGCAGCCGCGTGTAGCCAAGCTGGCGATTTCGCTGTTGTCGACCTTGCGCGGTTCGATCTGCCTCTATCAGGGCGAGGAGCTGGGCCTACCCGAGGCAGATCTCGCTTTCGAGGACCTGCGGGACCCCTACGGCATCCGCTTCTGGCCGGCCTTCAAGGGGCGTGACGGATGCCGCACGCCGATGCCCTGGGAGGCAAGCCGCGCCCATGCTGGCTTCACCACGGCGGAGAAATCATGGCTGCCAGTACCCTATCAGCATGCCGCACTTGCCGTCGACAAGCAGGAGACCGATCCGCAATCCGTGTTACATCACTATCGCGAGACGCTGGCTTTCCGGAAGCAGCATCCGGCACTGCTCGACGGCGACATGACCTTTCTCGACACCAAGGAAGATGTGCTCGCCTTCATGCGCAGCAAGGGCGACGAGACGTTGCTTTTCGTCTTCAATCTTTCTCGCGCGCCTGTGAAGGTTGCTCTACCGGAAGGGGTGAAGGTGGTGAAGGCTGTGCCGATGCCGGGCTTTGGAGCTGCCAACGCCGACGAGGTCATAACGCTTGCCGCATTGGATGTGTTTTGCGGGAAGGTTGACTGATCAACCGATCAGCATGAACTTGTCGACATCCACAAGACCTCGGTCCGAGATCTTCAGGTGCGGGATGACCGGCAGGGGCAGGAAGGCGAGCTGGAGGAAGGGTTCTTCCAGCGTCGCGCCGAGGGCGTAGGCTGCCTGGCGCAGATGATGCAGCGTGTCGCGCACGCTTTCATAGGGCTCCAGACTCATCAGGCCAGCAACGGGCAGGGCGATTTCGCCGGTGACGACACCGTTTTCGACGACGACGAAGCCGCCGTTGATTTCGCTTAGACGGTTGGCGGCGCGGGCCATGTCGTCCTCGTTGACGCCGACGACGCAAATATTGTGGCTGTCATGGCCGACGGTCGAGGCGATTGCGCCTTTCTTCAATCCAAAGCCTTGAACGAAACCATTGGCATGGTTGCCATTCTTGCCGTGGCGCTCGATGACGGCGACCTTGATGATGTCGTTGCCGAGGTCGAGGTCGGTCTGGTTGCCCCTGAGCGGCAAACGGTAGCGGCGATGTTCGGTGATGATCTTGCCGGGGATAACGCCGATGACGGAGCTTTCGCCCTCTGCGACCGGCACGCCGAAATCGGCGGCATTGATCGGGCGTGCCCGGACGCTGTCGAGGCCGACGGGGGCGACAGGCTTGCGGGTGGCGAATAGCTCTGTGGTGACACGGCGGCCTGCCGAGAACACCGTCTCAGCCTTGCAGCTCTCCAGGCTGTCGATGATGACCAGATCGGCGCGCCAGCCGGGCGCCACCAGGCCGCGATCGCGCAGGCCAAAGGCGCGGGCGGCGGAGATCGAGGCGGCGCGATAGATTGCCTGCGGTTCGACGCCATGGGCAATCGCCGTGCGGATCATATAATCGAGATGGCCCTGCTCGGCGATGTCGAGCGGATTGCGGTCGTCGGTGCAGAGCGCCAGATAGGGCGACAGCCGCTCGGTCAGGATCGGCATCAGGGCGTGCAGGTCCTTGGAAACCGACCCTTCGCGCACGAGAATATGCATGCCTTTGCGGATTTTTTCGAGGGCCTCCTCGGCGGTGGTCGATTCATGCTCGGTGCGGATGCCGGCTGAGAGATAGCCGTTGAGATCGTTGCCGCGCAGCAGCGGCGCATGACCGTCGATATGGCCGCCCTGGAAGGCGTCGAGCTTTGCCATGCAGATGGGGTCTTTATAGACGACACCCGGAAAATTCATGAATTCGGCTAGGCCGATGACCTTGGGATGGTCTCGGAAGGGCAGCAGCTTCTCGATCGGCAGATCGGCGCCTGAGGTCTCCAGATGCGTCGCGGGCACGCAAGAGGAGAGCTGGACGCGGATATCCATGATGGTCTCGAGCGAGCTGTCCAGGAAATACTGGATGCCCTCCGTGCCAAGCACATTGGCGATCTCATGCGGGTCGCAGATGACGGTCGTCACGCCATAGGGCAGAACGCAGCGGTCGAACTCATGCGGCGTCACCAGCGAGGATTCGATATGCAGATGCGTGTCGATGAAGCCGGGCACGACGATCCGGCCGGAGATATCGATCTCCTCGCGGCCCTGATAATCGCCGCAGGTACCGACGATCCGGTCGTCGCAAATGGCGATGTCGGAAGCGACGAGTTCGCCCGTCACCAGATCGAAGAACCGCCCGCCCTTAAGCACGATATCCGCCGGCTCCCGGCCGACGCCCTGGTCGATATAGCGTTCGAGTTTGGCGGTCATGTTCATCCCTCGCATAAAGTTCGCCCCTCATATCCGACCATTCTGCGTTTGCAACAATGGGGACATGAGGGGCGGTGATTTCCTAAGACTAAGCCTCAGATATTATTCTGCAAGATCTCCCGGAGCTTTCCGAAGAGTTCGTCGATGTGGTGTTTTTCGATGATCAGGGGCGGGGAGAGAGCGATGATGTCGCCGGTGGTGCGGATCAGTAGGCCTTTTTCATAGGCTTTCAGGAAGGCGGTGAAGGCGCGCTTGGTGGGTTCGCCGGTAATGGGGGAGAGTTCGATGGCGCCGATCAGGCCGGTGTTGCGGATATCGATGACGTTGGGGCAATCCTTCAGCGAGTGCAGTGCGTCGGCCCAATAGTCCGAGAGTTCGGCGGCGCGGGTCAGCAGGCCTTCTTCCTTGTAGGTGTCGAGCGTGGCAAGTGCCGCGGCTGCGGCGATCGGGTTGCCGGAATAGGTATAGCCATGGAAGAACTCGATCATGTGCTCGGGTCCCTGCATGAAGGCGTCGTGGATTTCCGAGGTGACGAAGACCGCGCCCATCGGGATGACGCCGTTGGTCAGGCCCTTGGCTGTGGTGATGATGTCGGGGGTGACATCGTAATATTGGGCGGCGAAGGGCGTGCCGAGGCGGCCGAAGCCGGTGATGACTTCGTCGAAGATCAGCAGGATGCCGTGCTTGGTGCAGATTTCGCGCAGCTTCTGCAGGTAGCCCTTCGGCGGGATCAGCACGCCGGTGGAGCCGGCGACCGGCTCGACAATGACGGCAGCGATGGTGGAGGCGTCATGCAGCGTGACGATGCGCTCCAGCTCGCTGGCGATATCGCCGCCATGCTCGGGCTCGCCGCGCGTGAAGGCATTCTTGCCGGGAACATGGGTGTGGGGCATGTGATCGACGCCGGTCAGCAGTGTGCCGAACATTTTGCGGTTGGTGACGATGCCGCCGACGGAGATGCCGCCGAAATTGACGCCGTGATAGCCGCGCTCGCGGCCGATCAGGCGGGAGCGAGAGCCGTTGCCCTTCACGCGATGATAGGCAAGCGCTACCTTCAGCGCGGTCTCGACGGATTCAGAGCCGGAATTTGTATAGAGAACATGGTTCATGCCCTCGGGTGCGATATCCACCAGCCGGTTGGCCAGTTCGAAGGCCTTGGGATGGCCGAGCTGGAAAGCCGGCGCATAATCGAGCTCGCCTGCCTGCTGGCTGATGGCTTCTGTGATCTTCGGGCGACAATGTCCGGCATTCACGCACCACAGACCCGCCGTTCCATCCAGCACCTGCCGTCCGTCATGGGTGGTGTAATACATGTCCTTGGCGCCGACAAAGAGGCGCGGCTCCTTCTTGAACTGGCGATTGGCCGTAAACGGCATCCAAAAGGCGCTGAGATCGTTGGGGGCGGCGTTCAGACGGTTGGACATGCTGTTCTCCATGGCCATTCGGGGCCATCTCCCGATCGCGGTAGAGCCCGCGTGATTATTGACTGTCTGGTCAAATTATCAGTCGGCCCCATGGCGTCAAGATGAAGCCGGGGGAGACGACGGAGGGTTCGGGGAAGGGAGGACGCGGTGATTTCGTTTTTAGTCCAGTTCTGTCTCGTCTTGTCTTGTTTGCTCACGCCAAATCAGATCAGATCGCATCCAGTACGGAGAGAAGCGACTGGCGAACGCGATGGAGCCGTGGCATGTGTCGCTGGTACGCAGATGGGGCTAAACACGAAAAAGCTGGCAAATTGAAAATTTGCCAGCCAAATCAGATATATAATTGTGGTCATGAAAGCAGCCTGATCTTAAGGGTGGGACGTGTCCTCCCCCTGCGGATCATGCTCCGGCAGTCCTAGAGTCAGTTTTGGCTCTTAAGCAGCCGTTCTACTTTTTTCCGGTTCACAATAAATGTCTTCCAGCGTTTCCAGGACCCGGATGACCGACTCTGAAGTGCTGGAGTAGTAAATGGTTTGAGCATCGCGGCGGGTCTTTACCAGCTTCTGGGCACGAAGCTTCGAAAGATGCTGGGAAAGCGCAGATTGGCTGAGCCCCACTTGGTTGGCCAATACGCCGACCGGGACTTCACCCTTGACCAAGCTGCAAAGAATCATCAGGCGCTTGGGGTTCGCCATTGCAGATAGTAGTGCTGCCGCCACGTTGGAGTGGTCAGCCAAATTTCTTGTTTTCATCTCTTGATCTTCCTAATGCGGAGCGTACATCAGAAATTGCGTAATTTCTAAACCGGGGAGCTAACCCGATAGCTAACAATACCAAGTTGGGTGAAAGATTGTATATACCTAAATTTAAGGTATCGAGTATGCTATTTTAGATATGTGTAATTTAATGTCGTCTCCCGCCCATACGGGTAGGTCGAATTCCCCTCCGAACGTCCCATTTTCCCGAATTAGGTCGATTCCCGCCATATCTAGGTCGTAAATCCGCCACCACTCGCCCATTTTTCCCTCTGACCCACCCGTGATGGCCGAGGCTATGTTGGGCGGCGGGATACTAATTCTCGCACTATGGCGTCTGCCTCTTTCACCAGCACTTCATTAGCCGCCGAAAGAATCATCAGATCGGAGCCCGGCAGAACAAAGGCTTTGCCGAAGCCGCCATTCAGGCTGGCGACAAGTGGGACGAGGCGAAAGAAGCAGAAATCCGGAAAATCGATGTAGAGCTTCGCCTTCGGATGGTGGGCGAGGAAACGTGAGCGGATGCGTTCATGCAGCGGATGTTCACGATCGACGCGCTCCGCATTGCATTGGACGCTGAGGCGTGGATGGGCGAGGGGATCGCCCTTGCCGGGCTCGCCGAAGAGAACCGAGGCGCGCGGATCCCTCGACAGCGCCTTGGTATGGGCTGAGAGGTCGGAGACGAGGATGACCGGCACGCCGTCGATATCGGTGCCGGTCAGCGCGCGGCTGACGGAGGGAAAGCCGGTCTCAGGATCGATGACGGCAAGTGCCGCGTAGCGGGCCGAATGTAAGAGGATACGCGCCTGTTTGCGCGCCGCCTCGTCGGTTTCCCGCAGCACGGACGGCTTGTCGTTCATCGTCTCTCTCCCGCAGGATAAGAAGAGCAGTCCGGGTGGACTACTCCTTTCGCCGGTGGCTGGTGAGGCCAGCCACGACATCCTGGGCGGAAATCGTCCCGATAATCACGCCGTTGTCAACGACGCCGATATTGCCCGGCTGACGCGTCAGCGCGTCGAGAATATCGATGAGCGGCGTTGTCGCCGTGGTCGTGCCGGTAACAGAGCCGCCGACCGAAGAATGGCCGATGCCCTGCTGCATGACATCGCCCGCTGTCAGCATGCTGATCGGGTTCATGTGCTGCACGAAGTCGGCGACATACTGATCGGCAGGGTTTCTGACGATTTCCTGCGGCGTACCGCACTGGATGATGTGCCCGCTCTCCATGATGGCAATGCGATTGCCGATGCGGAAGGCTTCATCGAGATCGTGGCTGACGAAGAGGATCGTTCGCTTCAGGCGGCGCTGGAATTCCAGAAGCTCATCCTGCAGGCGGGTACGGATCAACGGGTCAAGCGCCGAGAACGGCTCGTCCATGAGCAGGATCGGCGCACCGGTTGCAAAGGCGCGGGCAAGGCCGACACGCTGCTGCATGCCGCCGGAGAGTTCGTTGACCCGGCGATTGGCCCATTGTGTCAGGTTGACGAGTTCCAGCTGTTCGTCGACGCGTTTCTTGCGTTCAGGCTCCGGCACACCGGCAAGCTCGAGGCCGAAGCCGACATTGTCGGCAACGGTGCGCCAGGGCAGCAATGCAAACTGCTGGAACACCATGGAGACCGTGTGCATGCGCAGGTCGCGCAGCGTCTTGGGACTACAGTCATAGGGATTGACCGGCCCGGTCTTGGTATTGACGACGACATTGCCGCGCACGACCGGGGCCAGGCCGTTGACGGCGCGCAGCAGCGTCGACTTGCCGGAACCGGAAAGGCCCATGAGCACGAGGATTTCGCCTTCCTCGACCTCTAGCGAGGCATTGGCGACGCCGAGCACCAGGCCTGTTGCCTTGCCGATCTCGTCGCGGGTCTTTCCTTCGTCCGCGAGCTTGAGGGCTGCCTCGGGGCGGTCGCCGAAGATGATGCTGACATTGTTGAAGGCGACGGCAGTGGTCATGAGCGGTCTCCTTCGCCGGGGGCACGGAACATGCGGTCGAGAATGATTGCGAGAATGACGATGCAGGAGCCGGAATCGAAGCTCTTGGCGACATTGACGCTGTTCAGCGCGCGCAGCACCGGCACGCCGAGGCCAGGGGCCCCGACGAGGGCGGCGATGGACACCATGGAGAGCGACAGCATGATCGTCTGCGTCAGGCCGGCCATGATCTGCGGCATGGCGAAGGGCACCTCGACCTTGCGCAGCACCTGTCGCGGCGTCGCGCCGAAGGCTTCAGCCGCTTCGACGAGAGAGGGCGGGGTCGAGATGATGCCGAGGCGGGTCATGCGGATCGATGCGGGAATGGCGAAGACGACGGTGGCGATCAGGCCCGGCACCATGCCAAGGCCAAGCAGGATCATCGCCGGCACCAGATAAACGAAGGTCGGGATGGTCTGCATCAGGTCGAGGATCGGCCGCATGATGGCATAGAGCCACGGGCGGCGAGCGGCGGCGATGCCGAGGGGGACGCCGACCAGCATGCAGACGAAAGTCGAGGCCAGCACCAGCGCAAGCGTCTCCGTCGTTTCCTTCCAGTAGCCCTGGTTGATGGTGACGAGCAGTCCGATGAAGGTGAGGGCGGTGACCGCAACGCTCCGGCGCATCCAGTAGGCGATGGCCGCAATAACAACGACGACGATCAGCGGATGTGGCGCCTGCAGGAGGAAGAGCAGTCCTTTGATCCCATGTGACGCGACGAAGGAAAGACCGTCGAAGAACCATATGAAATTGGTCGTCAGCCAGTCGACGACGGCTTTGGCCCAGGGGCCGATAGGGATGCGGTAATCGGTTAACCAGTTCACGTCTTTGCCCACTCTTTGGGCGGCGAACCCGGACGTCTTGGGTCGTTCCGGATGCGGCCGCCGGAGAATAACGGCCTATGGCGCCAGATGGGCGTTACCCGATGCGCAGCGCAATAGGAGGGAAGCAGTCCGTTCATGGAAGAGAAAGGGGCGGTTAAGCCGCCCCTTATCCCTTCGATGTCACAGGCCGAGCTTGGCCTTGACTGCCGCAAGCCCGTCACCGCCATCCTTGGTGGTGACGCCGGCAAGCCAGGGGGTGATGGCCGTCGGATTGGCCTTCAGCCATTCCGTTGCAGCCACTTCCGGTTCCTTGCTGTCGTTCAGGATCTTGCCCATGATCTCGTTTTCCATCGGCAACGAGAAGACGAGGTTCTTCACGAAGGCGCCGACATTCGGGCATTCCTGCAGATAACCGGCCCGGACGTTGGTGTAAACCGTCGCGCCGCCGTAGTTCGGACCGAAGACGTCGTCGCCACCGGAGAGATAGGTCATCTTGTAATTGCTGTTCATCGGATGCGGGGCCCAGCCGAGGAAGATGATCGGCTTGCCTTCCTTGTCCGCGCGGGACACCTGGGCAAGCATGCCCTGTTCGGAGGATTCGACCACTTCGAAGCCCTTGAGGCCGAAGGTGTTCTTGTCGACCATGTCGATGATCAGGCGGTTGCCGTCATTGCCCGGCTCGATGCCGTAGATCTTGCCGTCCAGGTCGTCCTTGTGGGTGGCAATGTCCTTGAAGTCCTTGATGCCGAGTGCCGCACCCTTTTCGTTGGTCGCGAGCGTGTATTTCGCGCCTTCCAGGTTGGCGCCGACGGTTTCGACCGACTTGTCTTCGGCAAACGGCTTGATGTTCTCGGCCATGGAGGGCATCCAGTTGCCGAGGAAGACGTCGATGTCCTTGTTTTTCAGCGACTGGTAGGTCACCGGCACGGCGAGCACCTTGACGTCGGTGTCGTAGCCGAGAGCCTTCAGAAGGATGGAGGCCGTCGCCGTGGTGGAGGTAATATCCGTCCAGCCAACATCGGCGAAATGCACGGTGCTACAGCTCGCCGGTTCGGCGGCGGAAGCTGCGGTTGCGCCCAGCGTGAGCGCGGAAAGGGTTGAAGCGAAGGCAAGTGCGGTAAATGTCATTTTTATCATTACGTGACTCCCAGTCTAACGTTCCCAAGCAAGCACCAATAACCGAGATTTACAAGCGACCTCCGCGTATTTGCGCCGGTTTGGAGGGGCTGATTGCGACGCTCCTCTTTTTTCCGGTCGAGTGTTGTCGGGCTAATCCCGTATTGCGTGAATCCACCGTAAATCCTGTGGTTTTTGCAGGAGGCGTCTTTCCTTCACGCTTCAGAGCACCCATGAAGCAATCAAGGAGAACGTCATGGCCAAGCTCTATTTCCATTATTCGACGATGAATGCCGGCAAGTCGACCATGTTGTTGCAGGCGGCCTACAATTATCAGGAGCGCGGCATGCGTACCGCGGCTTTTATTGCTGCGCTGGACGATCGCGCCGGTCGCGGCAAGATTGCGTCGCGTATTGGCCTGACGATGGATGCCATACCGTTCGATGCCGCCGACGATCTCTTCACCTTGGTCGATGAAATGCATGCCGAGGAGCCTCTGGCCTGCGTCTTTGTCGATGAGGCGCAATTCCTGTCGCATGAGCAGGTCTGGCAGCTTGCTCATGTCGTCGATCGCCTTGACCTGCCGGTCATGGCCTACGGACTGCGGACGGATTTCCATGGGAAGTTATTTCCGGGCTCACAGGAGCTGCTGACGATCGCCGACGAGTTGCGCGAAGTGCGGACGATCTGCCATTGCGGGCGCAAGGCGACCATGGTGGTGCGCCTCGATTCGGCCGGCAAGGCGGCGCGCGACGGCGCGCAGATCGAGATCGGCGGCAGCGACAAATATGTTTCGCTTTGCCGCCGCCACTGGGAAGCGGCGATGGCGGAAGAATAGGAACGTCCGCGTCATTGCGTCATCCGGCAATAGACCGCAAATGTCTCTATGGTCGCGGCGACGGGATGGATCGCTTCCCGATCAGGGAGGACTAATGAAATCGCTCTGTCGGCTGGCCGCGGCCGCTGCTCTCTTCTCCAGTTCGGCCGCTTTTGCCGATGGTGACGCGGTCGCCGGCGCGACGGTCTTCAAGAAATGCGCCGTCTGCCACACGGCGACCGCGCATGAGAACCATGTCGGGCCGTCGCTGATGGGCGTGGTCGGCCGCCCCGTCGCCACTGTGCCGGATTACAGTTACTCGACGGCGATGAAGGCGTTCGGCGCCGACGGCAAGGTCTGGGACGAGGCGCTACTGCGGAAATACCTGCCCAGCCCGCAATTCCTGGTGAAGGGCACGAAGATGACTTTCCAGGGCTTGAAGAGCGACAAGGATATCGACAATATCATCGCCTATCTGAAGAGCCCGGCCGTTGCGCAGTAAAGGTGCAGGCTCTGCTGTCGCTCTAATCGGGCTGCCGCGTCAAAACCTCTTGCGGACGTGTTTCTCAAACTCCGTCGGTAAAAAGCAATGCGTTTTGTGAATCCCATCCCGTTTGTTCGCGACATAAATTGCTCGAAGGCGTTCTACAACGAGCGGCTCGGCCTGAAGATCATAGAAGATTTCGGAAATTTTATTCTCTTCGAGACTGGTTTTGCGATCCACGAAGGGCGGTCTCTCGAAAAGACGATCTGGCGGCAAAATAGCGATCCCCCCAAGTCCTATGGGCAAAGGAACCTACTTCTGTATTTCGAACATGAGGATATTGATGCGGCCTTCGCCAATATCGCACCGCATGTCGAATTGATCCACCCTGTCGAAACGCAGGAATGGGGGCAGCGGGTCTTCCGTTTTTATGATCCGGATGGGCATGCGATCGAGATCGGCGAGCCAGAGAATAAAGTACCCAAGGGTAATTGACGCAAAAACAGATGTGTCGCTCGGTCATTTTCTTTGCACCTTTAAGCGGTTAATCTCGCCGGTAAAGGCAATTGAGAGACGCTTTCATGGTCAAGGTTCATTCCTTCGACGGCGCGCTCGACAAGGCGCGCGTGACGCTCGATGATGCGATCAAGGGCTTGGTTGCGGCAAACACCATGCTTGCCAGCCACGCCAAGCGCGACACCCGTCTCGGTGCTGTCAATTTCCCGGTGGAAGAGGCGCAGGTGCGTGAGACGCTCGAGTTGCTCGACCGCTGGAAATCCCTCGCTCGGTTGCTGGTCAGGGAACTCGATGAGGTCACCGCGGCCGCGGATTTGCAGCATCGGCGATTGTTCGATGAAAAGGCCGGTGCTGAAACGTCAACCTGGTTCGGGCGCAGGATTGGCCAAGGACATGCCAAGCCGGCATCGATCGTGGCGGAACTCGATGCGGCGCTGGCGGCGTCAGCTTCACTCGAGGCCCTGTTCAGGGAGGCTCGGCCGTTGCTGGTTCAAGCCTTTCGCGATTGCGAGACGCGGCTGGAGCAGGTCATCGAGCGTCGGCAACGCGTCGATCTCGATATTGAGGACGCTCAGCGCCAGGCCGATGATCTGGCGCTGAGGATTGTGGACCGGCGTGTCAGCGTATCGTCCAAGCGCGACGTGGATTCGCAATCCGAACCTGAAGCGGAGTATCGGCGGCTGCTTGCCGAGCAGGAAGATCTCCACGTACGCGAGCGCGCTTTGCAGCCCGGGCGGGTGGCATTGCAGCGGCTCATCGATATCTATGAGGGTGTGGCGACAATTCTGAATGCGCAGGTCGCCGCCGTCAACGCGATGGCGGCCAAGCTTGCGGTCGATACCGAACAGCGAATCGCCTTGCTGAAGGCGGTGACGTCGGAGGCTGCGCCGCCTTTGCCGGCCGTTGAAAGACCGGCCACGGTCGCCGCGTTGATCAGGGCATTCGAGGCCAATGTGCTCGCCGGTCATGATCTTGCAAGACGCAAGGAGCATGCCGACAAGGTATTTGCGCGGCGGCTGGAATCTCCACTGCCGGCCGTGCCGGTGACGGAAGGGGAGCAGCCGGTCGAGCCCGAACCTGAGACCTCGTTATCGTCTGCGATTGAAAAATGATATCAGCCGGTTGCCGTCTCCTGCGGAAACACATATCTGCATGGGCGTGAATATGTTGCGCGATTTCAAAGTGTCCTTGCGTCCTTTACGTATCCGAAGGACTGCGGCTCTTTAGAGGAGACGTCCATGCTTGATTCGATTACTGCGTTCTTCAAGCGGATCGGCGCCGCCATCGCGCGCGGCCTCGGGCTTCTCGTCGTCGGGATCTTATGGCCCTTCCTCGCCGCTCACGGCTGGTATCAGCGGCGCAATTGGCTGATCAAGCTGCCGGTTGCCGCTTTCGTGACGCTGATGGCGGTGCTCTACATCTATTTCATCTGGCAGACGCAGGTCTGGAGCGGCTTCGACACCAGCTATCCCAGCGTCTACAGGTTCGACGACCGCAAGGTCGGGGCAGGGCAAGAATTGCCGGCAGCGAGCGGCCAACAGGTCGCAGCGACCACGCCGAAAGCCTGCCAGACGTCCGGGACAGTCGACGTCACCGCCGACCTCATCGACTTCAACGTCAATCAGAACGCCTGGATCTCCTCGATGCTGCTTTTCAAGCTCGGGTTCTTCGGCGTCGCCTGGGACGACACGCCGTTCCTCGACAACAAGGCAGCCTTTCAGCGCGGCGTGAACCAGGCGGTGCGGCGCACGGCGGTGGAGCTGGTCGACACGCTCGGCCGCGTACGTGGTACGTCGGGCATCAACGGCGATCTGCAAAGCGCCCGTGGCAATCTGCAGTTCGACGAAGCGAGCTGGTATTTCGGCATGCGCCCCTTCGGCCCGAAGACGCCGACGCCGAGCTACTATCGCGCGGCAATCACCAGCCTGCGCAAGTTCAACACCGATCTCGGCACCTGCAATGCGGTCTTCGACAGCCGGGCCGACAACCTCCTGCAATTCATCGATCGTGTCGCCAACGACCTCGGCAGCACATCGGACATCCTTGCGGAGCGATCGGAGAAGCATAATTACGGCTGGTTCGACATGCGCGCCGACGACCGCTTCTGGTTCGCCTATGGTCAGCTCTATGGCTATTACGGCATCCTGAGCGCCATCGAGGCCGATTTCCAGCAGGTCATCGCCGAACGCAATCTCGGGACGCTCTGGGGCGGCACCATGAAGCAGCTGGAGGCGGCGCTACGCATTCAGCCCTTCATCATCTCGAACGGGCGCGAGGATGGCTGGATCATGCCGAGCCATCTGGCGACGATGGGCTTCTATATCCTGCGCGTTCGCTCGAATCTGGTGGAAATGCGCTCCGTCCTTGGCGGCCGTTAAGACGGCTGGGCGATCGTTGTTCTGACGATCGCCAATTCTCCACCGCAATCTGCGGGGTCGATGGGCCGGAAATTTCGGAATTTTAGGAAATAGCGAAAAGGGCTAGCTGATCAGCTTCAGCCGGATCGCCTTTGCGACGAGCTGGGTGCGGTTGACGCAATCGAGCTTCTTGATCGCGTTCATCATATAGGCGTTGACCGTGTGGTCGGAGAGGGAAAGGATCTGGCCGATTTCGACCGAGGTCTTGCCTTGTGCGGTCCAGCGGACGACTTCCAGTTCCCGGGCCGAAAGCATGTGCAGCACGGAACCGTCATTGCGCTTGATGCAGTTATAGATGTCGTGCGCCTGCAGCATGATCATGTTCAGCTCGTTGAGCTCGCTTTGGCCGAGGCTGCTGCGGTTGCCCATGAACCAGAAGACGAGGCGCTGCCCGTCGGAGGAATTGATCGGAATCACAATGCCCATCGGACAATTGTGGCTGAGCAGGAGCGCATGCAGTTCGCGCGGCAGCTCCATGTCCTGCGAGATGTTCTTCTCCAAGAGGTGCCAGGCGCGCGGCATCACGGAGTCCCGTACCCGCTGCAGCATCGGGCAGCGGCGGAGCAGTTGCTGACGATCAAAATCGCGCAAAAATTGCGGTTGCACCGAACCTTCGATGACGAGCGGCGTCAGCATGGAGTCTTCGGAAACCGGGGCGTTGAGAAAGGCCACCTGACTGAAGCCGAAGGCGGAGCTCGTCCGTTCCAAAGCCTGGGCAAAAGCCGTCTGAGTCCGGGCTGTGGCCAACTCGGCGGAAAGCAACAGTTGTCTCTCAGCAGTGATGAAATAGGACATGTGACTTATTGGCGCCCACAGCGTGTTGTAGCTATCAAATACTGGATTTGCAGGCGAATGCTAGACGCAAAAATACCACATATCCAGAAATAATTTCATTTCCATATATCTTAATATTGTAAATTGCTGATTTGTAATACTTTTTTAAAAATGGTGCCCACGCAAGTAAAAAAGTTGTTCGGTCAACTTCCTTCATGATGGCGCCGGGACGTGCCCTCCGGACAGCGGATAAGGGTAATGATTTCAGGCAAAACCGCTGGTAAATCTCCATGGCGCGCACATGCATGAGTTGCGGCATGTGCGGTTCAGCATTGCCGATGCTGGCAACATTCAAGTCAGCCGCAGCATAGTCTGCACGCAGCTTTTCGGCGAGTGGCTTAGAGTGGAAGCCCTGCCCGGTCACAATGCTTCGCGCATGAACAGGCGGTTTCCGTCAAAACGGCAACGGCCGGCGACAATGCCAGCCGGTCAGGACGGATGAGCCTTGATGCCGGTGTGCCTTGCGAAGGGCCAAAGCGATTGCTATCGGTCTTGCGATAGCAATCGCTCCCAGGCCTCTTTCATGCCCTTTTGTTTTTCCCAACAGCTTGTTGCGCGCTGTTGCCGGCAGACCACATCGTTTCTGGTGGGTCTTTTTCTTCTGGTCTTCTCCTTCACCTCCGCCGAGGCCGCTGGTTCCAGCGTTGGCCAGCCGATGGAATTCCTGCTGGTTCACGGTGATATGGCCACCTGCCGCGTGGCTAATAATTGCCCGGACTGGATTTCCGCCGAAGGGCAGATCATGGCGGATTCACCTAGGAAATTGCAAAAACTGCTGAAGCGCCTTGGTAGCAGGAAATTGCCGATCATCGTCAGCTCGCCTGGCGGCGATGTTCGGGCGGCCATGGAGATGGCCTACGTGATCCGAAAGCAGAAGCTGGCGATTGCGGTCGGCCGGACGCGCTCGCGCGATTGTCCCTATGCCGAGCCGATCTGTTCGGCGGCGCGCGCAAAGGATGGGTCCATCAAGGGCGAGACATTTTCGGTCGGCGCCATCTGCTTCTCGGCCTGTCCGCTGTTTTTCGCCGGCGGCGTCCAGCGCGTTTCCAGCCCCTTCGCGCTCCTCGGAGTGCATCAGATCACGACGACCTACAGCGAAGTCCGTATCCGATACCGCACCGAATACGAGACGGTGAACGGTAAGCGCAAGGTCCTCTCCAGGCAGGAGATCGGGCGTCAGTTTGTCGGCAAATACGATACGACCAAGCTTGGCAGGCAGCAGAGGTCAAGGCTTGCCGGCTTCCTGAAGAAGATGGGCGTGGATGAATCGCTCTTTGATCTGATGCTGGGCACCCAACCCACCTCGATCCATCTCATTACGCAGACGGATGCGCTGAAGTTGCGGTTGACGACGGAGCTTGCCGCTGCCGATCAGCTCGTCGTCGCGAGGAACTGCAAGGACAAGCAATCGATCGCGGATTGCGCGGCACCACCGCCGGACGCCGCTGCCCCTGCGCCGGTCGGCGAGTAATCGCGCGCTCCGATCTCACGCGTCCTTGTTGCCCTTAGCTTTCGACATGATCATTTCGAGGTAGCCGAGCAGGACGGCCGAGACGACGAAGGCAAGATGGATGATCGTGAACCACATCAGCTTGCTATTGTCGTACTGGGTGGCGTTGAGGAAAATCTGCAACAGGTGGATCGAGGAAATCGCCACGATCGAGGAGGCGACTTTGATCTTCAGGCTGCCGGAATCGAGTTTGCCGAGGAATGAGACCTCGCCTTCGCCTTCATCGAAGCGGCTGACGAAATTCTCGTAGCCGGAAATCATCACCATGACGATCAGGCTTGCCACCAGCGCAGCGTCGATGAGACCGAGGATCGCCAGAATCATGTCCGATTCTTCATATTGGAAGACGTTGATGGCGACCTTGTAGAATTTGTAGCCGAACGAGACGGCATAGACCGCAAGCGAGGCCGCGAGACCGAGATAGAAGACGACCAGAATCCAGCGGCTGGAGAGAATGATGCGCTCGATCAGTAGTTCCAGGGACTTCATGTCTTTTCCTTTTTCGTTCGTCCGGCGCGGGACATTAGGTGGGCGGCCGCCTCGCGGCAAGGCGGGATAGTTTCACGACGGACGACAATTCGCGGCTATTCACAGTGGATATTTATTGGGTTATCCCGGTTGTGTGAATACCTCATGTCCAGGGCGGGATCGGTGATCATGGCAACGGTAAAATCCGACATAGAAATCGCGCGTGCCGCGAAGAAGCTGCCGATCATCGAGATCGGCGCGAAACTCGGCATTCCTGCTGAAGATCTTGCGCCTTACGGGCATGACAAGGCGAAGATCGGTGCCCAATTCATTGCCGCATTGAAAGACAAGCCGGACGGCAAGCTGATCCTTGTTACCGCCATCAATCCGACGCCGGCGGGCGAGGGGAAGACGACCACGACCGTCGGCCTTGGCGACGGGCTGAACCGTATCGGCAAGAAGGCGATCGTCTGCGTGCGCGAGGCGTCCCTCGGTCCCTGCTTCGGTGTTAAGGGCGGGGCTGCCGGCGGTGGCTATGCGCAGGTCATCCCGATGGAAGACATCAACCTGCACTTCACCGGCGATTTTCACGCCGTCACCTCGGCCCATAATCTGCTGGCGGCGCTGATCGACAATCACATCTACTGGGGCAACGAAGAGAATATCGATGTGCGCCGCATCACCTGGCGGCGCGCCATGGATATGAACGACCGGGCGCTGCGCGACATCGTCGCCTCGCTCGGCGGCGTGGCCAACGGCTATCCACGCGAGGGCGGCTTCGACATCACCGTCGCCTCCGAGGTCATGGCGATCCTCTGTTTGGCTTCGGACCTGAAGGATCTCGAAAAGCGGCTCGGCGACATCATCATCGGCTATCGCCGCGATCGCACGCCGGTCTATGCCCGCGATCTCAAGGCTGACGGCGCGATGGCGGTATTGCTCAAGGATGCGATGCAGCCGAACCTGGTGCAGACGCTGGAGAACAATCCGGCGCTGGTGCATGGCGGTCCCTTCGCCAACATCGCCCATGGCTGCAATTCGGTGATCGCCACGCGCACGGCGCTGAAGCTTGCCGATTATGTCGTCACCGAAGCGGGTTTCGGCGCCGATCTCGGCGCGGAGAAATTCTTCGACATCAAATGCCGCAAGGCCGGACTTGCGCCGGATGCGGCGGTTATCGTCGCCACCGTGCGGGCGTTGAAGATGAATGGCGGCGTCAAGAAGGACGATCTCGGCCAAGAGAATGTCGAGGCCCTGGTGAAGGGCTGCGCCAATCTCGGCCGGCACCTCGCCAATGTCCGCAAGTTCGGCGTGCCAGTCGTCGTTGCCATCAATCATTTCGTCTCGGATACAAATGCGGAAATCGAGGCGGTGAAGAATTATGTCGCGCGGCTTGGCGCCGAGGCCATCCTCTGCCGCCATTGGGCCGAGGGGTCGGCGGGGATCGAGGAGCTGGCCTACAAGGTGGTGGAGCTTGCCGAATCCGGTCAGGCGAAATTCCAGCCGCTTTATCCCGACAATCTGCCGTTGCTGGAAAAGATCGAGATCGTCGCGTCGAAGATCTACCATGCCGGCGAGGTGACCGCCGACAAGGCCGTGCGCGACCAGCTGCGCTCCTGGGAGGACCAGGGCTACGGCTACCTGCCGGTCTGTATGGCGAAGACGCAATATTCCTTCTCGACCGACCCGAACGTCCGCGGCGCGCCGGAGGGGCATATCGTGCAGGTCCGTGAAGTACGTCTCTCGGCCGGCGCCGGCTTCGTCGTCGTCATTACCGGTGAGATCATGACCATGCCCGGCCTGCCGAAAGCGCCGGCGGCGGAACGGATTTTCCTCAATGATCAGGGCTATATCGAGGGATTATTTTAAGTTCTGATTCCCGTGGAGCTGGGCTTGTGTCGAGGTGGCTGCTCTTAATGGCAGTATCGGAAGCCGCTGTTCCTTTTCAGCACATCCAAATGAAAATGCGTCTCGTGGGCGGCATCGCTGTCCGGGTCGAGGACGGTTGAGAAATAGAGGCAAGCGGAGGCGCTGGCGGTGCGCTGGAACGCGCCGGTCAGCGTCGGGTCCTCGCGACGGGGCTCGATGCCGATGGTCTTGCCGTTCTCGAAGGTGAAGCCGGCGATATCGACGGCATTGCCGCGGGCATGTTCCGAGATCTTGCCGGTGGTGGCGTTGTTGCGCAGGCGGCAGATATAGGTCGAGGCCTGGTTGACCGTGACGATCCGGCCATTGTCCTTCAGCGTGGCGGCGGAGGGTATCACGCTTTCCTTCATCCAGTGGGCGAGCGCCAGGGCGGTCTCGCAGCGCATCGTGCCTTGCGGTTTCATCTGGATGCCGGGCAAGGGCTCGGCAAGGGCGATAGGCTTGTCGATGCCGCAGCCATTGCTGTCATCGATGCGGGGAATGTCCTTGAAGGTGGCGCCGATAGCGGTCAGTTGCGTGAGGCAAGCTTTGTGCTCCTCCTCAGATTCCGCTGCGATGGTCAGCGGCGGTTTGGGCGGCCCCTGCATTTCCCCGGCGGTTGGCTGGGTCTCGGGAACCGCCGGCTTCTCTATGGGTGTCGGCGGCTCGGCGGAAGGTTGGGCTTGCTCGCGATCGGGTTTTTGCTGTGGCATCGGGCCGGTTTGGGGGAGGGATGCTGCTGTCAGCACGGTGATGGCAGTCATGGCGGAGATGATCCGGAATAGCATCAAGTATTTCACCCCTCTCTAATGAAGTATTTTGCCTGTTTCTAATGATGGCATGGTGGAAACGCTCGACGCAGCGATTTCGTTGCAATTCAGCAACTCTACCGATCCACTTTTAAACATGAGAATTTTATTCATGATTATCTTGATCGGATATATTGACAATAATAGTCATGTTTTTTATGCGGCAGAAAGAAGGCGGAATTTTCCGCTTCGTGAACGGAATGAACCCAGCCAGCCCCTTGCGTGCCTTAGAAGCAGCAACCAGCCAGCCCGGTGAAGCAATTCGAAAGGAATGGTTATGGTTGTCCGGCGATCCCGCTCGGTTCTCTTGGCATGCTCCGCGCTTCTGGCCTTCGGGCTCGGCACGGCATCTTATGCGCAGACTGCAACTCAGAATGATGCGGCCACAGACGATGCGGCGCCGAAAGGCGACCGCGTCACGGCTCTGAAGCCGATCGTCGTCAAGGGCAAGGCGGCGAAAGATGTGCTCGCCGACTCGCCGACGACGACCGAGACGACAGCGCAGCAGATCGATGACAAGCAGATCACACGTATCGAGGATCTCGGCCGGAGCACCGAGGTTGGCGTCGGCTACAACCGCACCACCGGCGGCATCAACATTCGCGGCCTTGGCGATGACCGTGTATTGACCACGGTCGACGGCATCGAGATCCCCTACATGCTTGATGTCGCCCGTGGGGCGGACGGAGGCGTCAACAGCTTCGATTTCAACTCGCTTTCGAGTGTCGATGTCGTACGCGGCGCCGACTCCAGCCGCGCCGGTTCGGGCGCTCTCGGCGGCGCCTTCGTACTGCGCACGTTGGAGCCGGAAGACTTGATAACCCCCGGTTCCACTTGGGGCGGCGTCTTCAAGTTCGGCTATAACGGCGATGACCGGAGCGCCGGTGGATCGGCGGCGGTTGCCAAGCGCATCGACAACACTGCTGTTCTGTTCGAAGGTGGTTACACCCATGGTCATGAGCTTGAAAACAACGGCGATGTTGGCGGCTATTCGACCAAGCGCACCAAAGCAGATCCAGCCGATTACAATCAGAGAAGCGGTCTCTTCAAGATCCGCCAATATACCGATATTGGCACCTTCGGCATCACGGCAGAGCACTACAATAAAGACAAAGACATCGATGCGATGCACTCTCAGAGCCTGACCGGGAACCTCCGGCCGGGCAACTACGATACGAGCGACAATACCGAACGCAACCGCGTTTCCCTTGACTACAAGTATGAGGCCGAAAGCGCTGATTCCCTTCTCGATACGGCCAATGCTGTCTTCTATTGGCAAAACGTGCTGCGGGAAGAGGGCCTACAGGGTTATCGCTACACCTCCGTCATCGGCGATTATTGGCGCCGCAACGAGCTTGAGGACCGCAGTATCGGTTTTAACGGCAATGCTTCGAAATCCTTCGATACCGGCAGCTTGCATCACAAGCTTACGTTTGGTCTCGACCTCGCCTTCACCAAGGCGCATCAGTATTCGGCAGGCGGAGATAGCTGCGATCTCCCCCGCTGGCGCGCCACTTGCGCATTCCTGCATACCAACCAGTCGGACATGCCTGATGTCGACGGCAAACGCATTGGCGCCTTCGTCGACGACAAGATCGAGGTCGGCTCCAGCGGCTTCTCGCTGACACCTGGTCTGCGCTTCGACTGGTACGATTATGCGCCGAAGAACACGGATGCCTATCGCGACAGCGCCAACTATAGCGGCCTGCCGTCCGGCCAGTCCGACAGCCGGTTCTCGCCGAAGCTGCGCGCGGCATACCAGCCGCAGGACAATGTCGAGTTTTATGCGCAATGGGCCATGGCCTTCCGCGCTCCGAACGTCAGCGAGCTTTACGTGAACTACGGCGTGCCCGGCGGTTATGTTAGCTACGGCAACCCCGATCTGAAGCCGGAGACCAGCAACGGCATCGAAATCGGCACCAACCTCGGCGACGATGATTTCGGCGGCCATATCGGCGCATTCTACAACAAATACAAGAACTTCATCGATTCCGAAACATCAGCCGATCCGACCGGCACGTATCCGCTTGGCATCACTGAATACTTCAACCGCGCCAATGTCCGCATGTTCGGCATCGAGGTCAACGCGCACAAGAAGTTCGACAACGGCATCCACGTCAAGGGTTCGCTCGCCTATGTCAACGGCAAGGACTCTGACAGCGGCGAATGGATCGACTCCGTCGCACCCGCCAAGGCGGCCTTCACAGTGGGATATGCGACCGACATCTGGGGAACCGACCTGACCTTCATCACGGCGACTAGCGAGCCGAAGAAGGATGGCGACAACTTCCGCACGCCTGGCTACGGCATCTTCGATCTGACAGGCTGGTGGGAACCGGAACAGGTGAAGGGCCTGACACTGCGCGCCGGTGTCTACAACATCTTCAACAAGACCTACTATGACTCGCTCAATGTTGCTTCCTCAGGCCTTACTCAGCCTTCGGCCTACTATTCGGAGCCGGGTCGGACCTTCAAGCTGACGCTGACGCAGAAGTTTTAAGCGGTCTTTATCCACGCAGCAAACTTGGGCGGTGCTTCGGCATCGCCTTTTTTTGTCCTTTGGGCTCGGCATCGGAAGGTTGCGCAATTGAAAATCGCAATGTTCGGTGTTATTGGAAACACGCAGTTTTTAACACTTTGAGAGAAAGAGAGAGGAGGACCGTATGAGCAAGATAGTTTGGCATATTCGCCAGTTCGGTCCGACTCTGGCCCTGCAAATGCGTTTGCAGGGCTGATCAGAGGCCGTTACTCACTCATTTCCTTCTGGTCTGCCCCTGCGGGTATCGCAGCGCCGAACTTTTGCGTTCGCGCGACTGCGTCATGATGATTTACCGAACAACATCCGCTTGCGTGGCGACAAGGCGTCTCTGATCGACGCCGGTGTCCTGTTCGGGTCAGACCGGAAGAAGACCATGACTCTAATCAATCTCCGCAATTTCGGCATCACCCTGGGTGTGCCGCTAATCTCTAATCTCAATTTCACCGTCACGGCCGGCGACCGCATCGGCATCGTTGCGGCCAACGGGCGGGGCAAGTCGACGCTGCTCAATTGCATTGCCGGCAGGCTGGAGCCGACGGTGGGGGATATCACCCGTTCGCGCGGCCTCACGGTCGGTTATGTCGAGCAGAATGTCCCCGCCGATCTCGCGAATGTATCCTTCTATGATGCGGTTCTTCGTGCTCTGCCGGCTGAGCAGGCCGAGAGCGAGGGCTGGCGCGTCGACGTCACGCTCGATTCACTCGACGTGCCGGAGGCACTGCGCGAGAAGGCGCTCTCGCAGCTCAGCGGCGGCTGGCAACGGCTTGCCATGCTCGCCCGTGTCTGGGTGACCGAGCCCGATGTTCTGCTCTTGGACGAGCCGACCAACCATCTCGATCTCGCCAAGATCGCCCTATTGGAGGAGTGGCTGAACGCTCTGCCCCGTGATGTACCGGTGCTGATCGCAAGCCATGACCGCGCCTTTCTCGATGCAGTGACCAACCGCACCCTGTTCCTGCGCCAGGAGCAATCACAGACCTATGCCTTGCCCTATGGCCGGGCGAGGGCGGTGCTGGATGAGGCGGATGCCTCGGACGAGCGGCGTTTCCAGAAAGACATGAAGGTGGCGCAGCAACTGCGCAAGCAGGCGGCCAAGCTCAATAATCTCGGCATTAATTCCGGCAGCGACCTGCTGACGGTGAAGACGAAGCAGCTCAAGGCGCGGGCCGAACGATTGGAAGAGGCAGCTCGGCCGGGCTATCTTGAGCGTTCGGCAGGTGCGATCAAGCTTGTCAATCGTGGTACGCAAGCGAAGATACTCCTGACGCTCGACGATGCCTCCGTCGAGACGCCGGGCGGGACGCTGCTGTTCAAGACCGGCAAGAACTGGATCTGCCAGGGTGACTGCGTCGTCCTGCTCGGGCCCAACGGTGCCGGCAAGACCCGGCTTGTCGAGATGATCCGCAGGGCTATTGCCGATCAGGCCACATTGGGAGCGGTCAAGTCAACGCCGTCGCTGGTGCTCGGCTATAGCGATCAGGCCCTGTCCAATCTCGGCCAGGGCGATACGCCGCTTGGCGTGATCACGCGGCTGTTCGAACTTGGCGAGCAACGGGCTCGTACGCTGCTTGCCGGCGCCGGCATGGGCATTGACATGCAGGGCCGCGCCATCGGCAGGCTTTCGGGCGGGCAAAAGGCCCGGCTGGCGATGCTGGTGCTGAGGCTCACCAATCCCAACTTCTACCTGCTCGACGAGCCGACCAACCATCTCGATATTGACGGGCAGGAGGCGCTGGAGGGGGAACTGATGGCGCAGGAGGCAAGCTGCCTGCTCGTCTCCCACGACCGCAGCTTCGTCCGTAACATCGGCAACCGCTTCTGGCTCATCGACCGGAAGCGGCTGATCGAGGTGGAAGGCCCGGAGGCGTTTTTCGCGGAGGCAGGACGGCGCGACTAAAAAGAGTGCGGGCAGAGGCGAATATCGTTTCTGCTCGTTCTCTGAGATTGCGGCTTGCGCATCACGTCATCTCACGCTAACAATTCGCACCATGAACACGTCCTTGAACAACATTGCAGTTTGGTGGTGGGCTCGCTAAGGCGGCCTCGACCAATCGTGTTCAAAGACGACGAGTGAGCCGCCCGAGATTTCGAGGCGGCTTTTTTGTTATATTGGCCGTCTGTCATCCAGGCCTGATAACGGAGTGAGGAACAATGGTAACGATCCTTCGGGATGATGGTGCGGAAATCTACGAGACCAAGGGCGGGATCACCGTCACCCGGCAACGTAGACCGACGCCTTATGCGGATGCGGTTTCGTCCTATATCGACAAGCTCGATGAGCGTCGCGGTGCGGTGTTTTCGTCGAACTACGAATATCCCGGCCGTTATACCCGTTGGGACACCGCCATCGTCGATCCGCCGCTCGGCCTGTCCTGCAATGGGCGCGATGTCTGGATTGATGCCTATAACGAGCGTGGCGAGGTCATTCTCGGTTTCATCACCGAAAAGCTGAAGACGGTTTCCGAAGTGACGCTCGGCGCCTCGACGCCGCGCCGCCTCGACCTGACGGTGAAGACGCCGGACCGGGTCTTTACCGAGGAAGAACGCTCGAAGATGCCGACGGTGTTCACCGTGCTCCGCGCCGTGACCGATCTCTTCTATTCGCAGGCCGACGCCAGCATCGGTTTCTATGGCGCCTTCGGCTACGATCTGGCTTTCCAGTTCGACGCCATCAACTTGAAGCTCAAGCGTCCGGATGATCAGCGCGACATGGTGCTTTACCTGCCGGATGAAATCCTGGTGGTCGACAACTATTCCGCCAAGGCGTGGATCGATCGCTACGATTTCGCCAAGGGTGGCGTTTCGACCGAGGACAAGGCCGGCGATATCGCTCCCGAGCCGTTCCATCATACAGACGCCATTCCGCCGAAGAGCGATCATCGTCCCGGCGAATATGCGGAACTGGTGACGAAGGCGAAGGAAAGCTTCCGCAAGGGCGATCTTTTCGAAGTCGTGCCCGGCCAGAAGTTCATGGAGCGCTGCGACAGCAAGCCGTCGGATATTTCCAAGCGGCTGAAGGCGATCAATCCATCGCCCTATTCCTTCTTCATCAACCTCGGCAATCAGGAATATCTGGTCGGCGCCTCGCCTGAGATGTTCGTGCGCGTCTCCGGCCGCCGTATCGAGACCTGCCCGATTTCGGGCACGATCAAGCGCGGTGACGATCCGATCGCCGATAGTGAGCAGATCCTGAAGCTCCTGAATTCCAAGAAGGACGAGTCCGAGCTGACCATGTGCTCCGACGTCGACCGCAACGACAAGAGCCGCGTCTGCGAGCCGGGCTCGGTCAAGGTCATCGGTCGCCGGCAGATCGAGATGTATTCGCGCCTCATCCACACGGTCGACCATATCGAAGGCCGTCTGCGCGACGACATGGATGCCTTCGACGGCTTCCTCAGTCATGCCTGGGCCGTCACCGTCACCGGGGCGCCAAAGCTCTGGGCCATGCGCTTCATCGAGAGCCATGAGAAGAGCCCTCGTGCGTGGTATGGTGGGGCGATCGGCATGGTCGGCTTCAATGGCGACATGAACACCGGCCTGACGCTGCGCACCGTGCGTATCAAGGACGGCATCGCCGAAGTGCGCGCCGGCGCGACGTTGCTCAACGACTCGAACCCCGAGGAAGAAGAAGCCGAAACCGAACTGAAGGCCTCCGCCATGCTATCCGCCATCCGTGATGCCAAGACCGGCAATTCCGGCAAGCAGCAGCGCGACGTCGCTTCCGTCGGCAAGGGCGTGAAGATCCTGCTTATCGACCACGAAGACAGCTTCGTGCACACGCTGGCAAACTATTTCCGCCAGACGGGGGCTACGGTTTCGACCGTGCGTACGCCGGTGCCAGAAGAGGTCTTCGACCGGCTGGATCCGGATCTGGTGGTGCTGTCGCCCGGTCCTGGCAATCCGAAGGATTTCGATTGCAAGGCGACCATCAAGAAGGCGAGGGCGCGCAATCTGCCGATCTTCGGCGTTTGCCTCGGTCTGCAGGCGCTGGCCGAAGCCTATGGTGGCGAGCTTCGCCATCTGGCGCTGCCGATGCACGGCAAGCCGTCGCGCATCCGCGTGTTGGAGCCGGGTCTTGTTTTCTCCGGCCTCGGCCGGGAAGTCACCGTTGGCCGCTATCACTCGATCTTCGCCGATCCCTCGACCCTGCCGCGTGATTTCATGATCACGGCGGAAAGCGAGGACGGCACGATTATGGGTATCGAGCATGTCAAGGAGCCGATCGCTGCGGTACAGTTCCACCCGGAATCGATCATGACACTCGGCGGCGACGCCGGCATGCGGATGATTGAGAATGTGGTGGCGCATCTGGCGCGCCGGGCGAAGACCAAGGCTGCTTGACGCCAAGAGCCGTCAGCCTCGAAATTTGGACACGCACCCCCATGCACTCTGAAATGTGCATGGGGGTGTTTTTGCTTTGGCAGAGTCATGTTGCTGCAAATCTCGCGCACGCAGTTATGCCGTAGGGCGGTTTGACTCGCCGTGGGTTGTAAATTAATCTTTCCGCGTTCCTGTGGGGCACATCGGCATTGAGGCCGAAAGGGCTAGGCCCGCCCGCTGATATTCTCAGCAGGAGTCCGCCCATGCCAACCCTCGATACCTATCGCAAACAAGCCAAGCTGCTGATGCGCTGGCACCGTGATCGTGACTATTCGATTGGTGGAAGAGTTCGAACGCTCGACCGTTTCAGCGCGTTGACGGATCGTGAGATCCTGGCGATGAAATTCCCTTTGGCGTTGGCGCAAGAGATCGTTGCGGTCGAAGCAGGTCACAAAAATTGGGCCGAGTTGAAGGCGGTTGCCGCTGACGCGCCGAAGACGCCGGCCCCATCGACCGAACCGCCGGCTTTCAAGAGCGTCGTGCCGATCCTTTTCGTTCGCGATGTGACGGCCAGCGCGGCCTTCTTCAGGGACAGGCTGGGCTTCGTGGCAGAATTCCTGCATGGCGCACCGCCGTTCTATGGAGCGGTGTCGCGCGACGGCATCTGGATTCACTTGCGGCTCGTCTACGAGCCCTATTTTGCAGCGGCTGCGGCCAAGGAGACGTCGCTCATTCTGGCTTCGATCGAGGTTTCGAATGTCCAGGGATTGTTCGAGGAGTTCAAGGCCAGGGGTGCGGAGTTCGCGCAGCCGCTTACCAAGCAGGCATGGGGAGGCACCGATTTTCATGTGCGTGATCCGGATGGCAACGTGATCTCGTTTGTCGCGTTCAGATCGTGACGCTTGAATCTGTTTGGGGTTGCCGGAGAGCGGCGGCCCCTTACATGTCCTCGCAGTCCTGCCAGCCTTCTTCAAAGACAAGCTTGTCGAGCGGCAGGCGGTCGCGCCAGCCCTTCACGGCGAGCTCGGGCATGTCATAGAGTTCGTCGACATAGCCGACGCAGAGCCAGGCGACGATTTTGACATGCTCCGGTATGTTGAGGATCGTCTTGATGGCGTCCTCATGGAAGATGCTGACCCAGCCGACGCCAACGCCTTCGGCGCGGGCCGCCAGCCATAGATTCTGAACGGCGCAGACGGTAGAATAGACGTCCGTTGCGGGATTGTGCGTGCGCCCGAGCACGACAGGTCCGCCGCGCTGGGTATCGCAGGTAATGCAGATGCTGAGCGGCGCCTTGCGGATGCCTTCGAGCTTCAGCCGCTGATATTGTGCGCGACGATCGCCCTCGAACATCAAGCAGGCTTCCTCATTCGCCTGGCTGAAGGCCTGCCACACGCGTTCCCGCGTCTCGGCCTGCCGGATCATGATAAAATTCCACGGCTGCATGAAGCCCACGGAAGGCGCATGATGGGCCGCCTCGAGCAAACGGCGGACGAGGTCTTCGGGCAGGGGATCCGAGCGGAACTGATCGCGCACATCGCGGCGAGTTTCTATGGCGTGGTAGACCGCAGTGCGTTCTGCTTCCGAAAACGCGCATGCCGCAATCAGATGATCCAGCTCCTTTGGCGACGCGTCGGCGGCCAGAGGAGGGGTGTTGTTCGGATCGATGCGATCATCAAGAGCGGGCATGTTCAACCATGGTTTTTACCGAGGGCGGCGATGTGTTGGGCTAGGATATAGCTTAGTGCGCGATCACGCGGGAAACTACCAGCATGATTTTCACTGGCGAGCTTGCGAGCGGTTTGGCGACTTGGCCCCGTTTAACCGGTGTATTTGGGATAAATTGTGGTGTGCGAGGCACAGGTCATCCTTTGACAAATGGCGCGTTCTGCACCATATGAGCCCCCAATGAGCCGCCTGCGCGATTTTCGCGCGGGCGGTTTTGCATTTCAATGGCACTGTTTTTGCAATTCATTCGCATATGCATGGGCCGCATCCGCATTGGAGACACGCATGAACGAACAGGGCAATCAGACGATACGGCGACTGGCCTTCTGGGGCATGCCGCTATCCCTGGGCGTCATGGGGCTGAAGATGGCCGCCTGGTGGGTGACGGGTTCCGTTGCGCTGCTGTCGGACGGCCTCGAATCCACCGTCAATGTCGTTGCCGCCTTCATCGCCTTCTTCGTCATCCGCTATGCGCAGAAGCCGGCCGATCACGACCACCCTTTCGGCCATCACAAGGCGGAGTATCTCTCCGCCGTCACCGAGGGTGTGATGATCGTCGTCGCGGCGCTGATGATCGTGCAGGAGGCGGTGGGGCATCTTGGCAATCCGCAACCGATGCAGGCGCCGGTCCTGGGTCTCGCCATCAACCTCGTCGCCGGCGTCATCAATGCCGTGTGGGCGGTGATCTTGATCCGCGCCGGCCGGGAGCATCGTTCTCCGGCGCTGACGGCGGACGGGCAGCACATCATGTCGGATGTCTATACCTCGGTCGGCGTGCTCATCGGCCTGCTCCTGGCGCTCGGCACCGGCTATCCGATTTTCGACCCGGTGCTTGCCATTCTCGTCGCGATCAACATTCTCTATCAGGGCTGGAAGGTCATCTCCACGTCCATCGACGGACTGATGGACAAGGCCGTCCTGCCGGAGGAGGAAGCGGTGATCAAGGAGGCGATCGCGACGCATGCGGATGGGTCGCTCGGCGTGCACGATCTGAAGACGCGTCGGGCAGGGGCCGTGACTTTCGTCGATTTCCACCTTGTCGTGCCGGCCGCCATGCCGGTACGTGACGCACATCGTATCTGCGACCGCCTTGAAGACGCCATAAGGGCGATCCATGCGGGCGCGGAAATAACTATTCATGTGGAACCGGAGGGCGAGAAGGCCCACGGCATCCGCGTCAAAGTGATCAAGGAGACCTGATATGCCCAAGACCGATGTTTCCGGCCTGTCGATGCTCGGCAACCAGACGGAAACGGCCGCGAACCCCGAGGTGGCCGTTCTCGAGAAGGTGCCGGCCGGCTATGCCGGCACGGATTATGTCGTGCGCTTCACCGCGCCGGAATTCACCTCGCTCTGCCCGATGACCGGCCAGCCCGATTTCGCCCATATCGTCATCGACTATGTGCCGAACGAATGGCTGGTGGAATCGAAATCGCTGAAGCTCTTCCTGCATTCTTTCCGCAACCACGGCGCCTTCCACGAGGATTGCTCGATCTATATCGCCAAGCGTCTGGTGGAGCTGTTGGAGCCCAAGTGGCTGCGCATCGGCGCCTACTGGTATCCGCGCGGGGGCATCCCGATCGACGTCTTCTGGCAGACGGGCAAGCCGCCGGAAGGCGTGTGGCTGCCGGATCAGGGCGTGCAGCCCTATCGCGGGCGTGGGTGAATTGAAAAAGGCCGTCATCCCGAGGGAGGCGGCCTTTTTTATGGGTCAAAGACGATTGGCCTCAGGCAAACGAGCTGTCGTCGCCGCTATTGTCTGACGAGTCATCGTAGCTGTTGTCATCCTGATCGTTCGACGCGGTGTCGATGCCGCTCTGATCATTCTGGTCGTTGTTGTCGTCGTTGCCGTAATAGTTGTTGATGACCGTTTCCTGGGCCGGCTGTCCGGCAATGCCGGCAGCGGCGCCAGTGCCAGCGCCGCCGAAGAGGCCGCCGAGACCGCCAGCCGCGGAACCACCGAGATGGGGGCTGAAGAGGCTGGAGAGCGATTCGGCGAGCATCACGCCGCCGGCGACGCCGGCTGCCGTGCCAAGTGCTCCGCGCAGGAAACCGCCGCCGGCTGAGGCTGGTGCGGCCTGTTGGCTCCAGGGGCCGGACGGCTGTTGCTGGCCGCCCCAAGGACCCGGCTGCGGCTGGGCATTTCGCGCGTAATCGTCATAGGGACGACCTTGCTGTTGCGGATAGCCGGCCTGAGGGGCTGGACCGCGCTGTTGCTGCTGGCCACCGCCGAAGAGCGAGCCGAGGCCGCCCAGGAAGCCGCCGCTCTGGCCTTGCTGATGGTTGTCGGCTCCCTGCTGCTCCAGCTCGTGCACGCGGGCTTCGAGCTGCTGGATGCGGTCAGCCGCAGCCTTCATGCCCTGTTCCTGCATGATGACAGCCTGCGCGAGAAAATAGGGGGCATAGGGCTGGTCGTGAACCGACTGGTTGATGAAGGTTTCCGCATCGGCATCCCGCTGGGTGCTGGCTGCGGAGCGGACGCGATCGAAGAGAGACGCGAGCAATTGACGTTCTTCAGGCGACATGATGGCCTCCTTGGCTATCTGTTGCTGCAAATTCGGGGCGCGAATCCTCTCGCGCTGACCTGACGTAGGATGCAATTTCGGTTTTTCAAAGCCGCGGCAAGTTACATTTCGGTAACCCGCAACCATAACGCCATGCTTTCGTGGTCTATTCGCGCCTTGTCTTTTTCCAGCATTGTTTTACGCATTGAGTCGCACTATGTGCGGTGAACGACGCATCATGCTGGAGACTTGCGAATGAACGACGAAGACGAACAGGAAGACAAGAAGAACGAAGCGCCGTTGGGCAAGGACGCGGAGGCGAATCTTTTCAAGTCGCGCTCGATCTTCATTTACGGCGGCATCACGCAGGAATTGGCTCAGAAGGTCTGCTCGCAGCTCGTCGCGCTTTCTTCCGCCAGCGATGACGATATCCGCATCTACGTGAATTCGCCCGGCGGCCACGTCGAATCCGGCGATTCCATTCACGACATGATCAAGTTCATCAAGCCGAAGGTCTGGATCATCGGCACCGGCTGGGTCGCTTCCGCCGGCGCGCTGATTTACGTTTCGGTTCCCAAGGAGCGTCGTATTTGCCTGCCGAACACGCGCTTCCTGCTGCATCAACCGTCCGGCGGTACGCGCGGCATGGCCTCCGATATCGAGATCCAGGCACGCGAGATCATCAAGATGAACGAGCGTCTGAACCGGATCTTCTCGGAAGCCACCGGCCAGCCGATCGAAAAGATCGCCAAGGACACGGATCGCGACTATTGGCTTTCCGCCGAAGAAGCCAAGGCTTATGGCCTGGTTTCGCGGATCGTCACGTCTCAGGCCGAGATTTGATCTAGCGATATCGATTATAGGCGCCCTCGCTTGCCGGAAGGCAGGCGAGGGCGTTTTTCGTGCGGCGGCAGCTGTTTTAAGAGCGAATGACGGGTTGAGCTGTCCTCCGGCAACGGCTATCTGGAGCCAACCCCAAGCGGGCCTTCCGCGAACAACAAGGCGCATATCGGCATGACCCCAGATTTCCTCGTCACCCATTCCGGTGGCTTCCATGCCGACGAACTGCTGTCCAGCGTCATCCTGACCCGGCTTTTCCCGCAGGCTCGTATCATTCGCAGCAGGGCGCCGGAATGGATCACGCCCGGCGCAGACCGGATCATCTACGATGTCGGCGGAAAATATGATGCCGCAGAGCGGATCTACGATCATCATCAGCGCGGCGCACCGTTGCGCGACGATGGTCAACCGTACAGCTCGTTCGGATTGATCTGGAAGCATTATGGCCGCGATTATCTCAGCGCCTCAGGCCTGCCGGAAGCGCATATCGAGGCGCTACACACTTCTTTCGATAACGGTTTCGTGCTGCCGGTCGACCTGGTCGACAATGGTGCGCTGAGCCCCTCCGTCGCCGGGCAGTTGGCTGGGCTTATGCTGCCGGCCCTGCTGGAAACTCTGAAACCCGTTTTCGATGAGACCGACCCGGAGGCCGAAGATCGCGGCTTCCAAAATGCGCTCGGCATTGCCCGCAGTTTCGTCGAGGCAAGGATTGGCCAGAGCGCTGCGAAATTGCGTGCCGAGGCGCTGGTGCATCAGGCAATCGTGGAGACAGGCGAGGGCCGCATCCTGGAACTCCCGATGGGAATGCCCTTCCGACCCGCCATCGTGAAGGCGGGCGCCGACCACCTGCTGTTTGTCGTTCACCCGCGCGACAAGGATTGGTGCCTGACCGGCATCCGTCGTGCAGACCAGGGGTTTGAGTTGCGGGCCGATCTGCCTGCAGCCTGGGCCGGCCTGACCAATGGCGATCTGGAGGCGGCTTCCGGCGTCGAAGGGGCGAGTTTTTGCCACAATGGCCGCTTCATCGCTGCTGCCAAGACCCGCGAAGCCGCTCTCGCCATGGCAGAGTTGGCGGTAACGGAAGCTGTCGCCATCGAGCAGACGTTAGCCGCCGACGCGGCCCTCGTCTGAAGTCGCACCATTCTCGTCACCCGTGACGAGCGGATGGGTGTCGGCCCGGCCCCGGATTGGCGGTTCGTCCATTCCCGTCGTATACATGGTTCTGATAAACGCGTGGGGCAATCGCCCCGCACGGTCGGAACACACCACGCCTAAACGGAGTTCGAGATTGGCCGTTGCCTTCACCAAGGAAGAGAGTTTCGAAACTGCTTCAGAAACGCTGCTGCCTGACCGTCCGATCTCACCGCACCCGAACCTTATGACGGAAGCGGGATTGAAGGCTCTGGAGCTGCAGCTTCAGCAGGCGCGCGCGGCCTATGCTGCTGCGAGTACGATCGAAGATGTGAACGAACGACGGCGCCAGGCTGCCGGCCCCTTGCGTGATCTGCGCTACCTGGCAGAAAGAATTCGCACGGCTCAGCCTATCCCTGCACCTGCTTCGATCGACATTGTTGCCTTTGGAAGCACAGTAACCTTCAGCCGTGACGACGGGCGTGTACAGACCTATCGGATCGTTGGAGAGGACGAAGCGGACCCCAAGACCGGATCGATTTCCTTCGTGTCGCCGGTGGCAAAGCTGCTGATGGGCAAATCGGTTGGGGATGTCGCGAGCGTAGGCGATCAGGAACTCGAAATCATTGCCATCGCATAGAACGTCCAAGTGGCTGCCATTCTCCCCCAAAACAGCACTTGCATGACCACTGTCTAAGATGCTCCATGCGCATCCCCCGCTTCTACGAGTCTTCTACCACCGCCATGTTCAAAGATTTCTCCCTTCAAAGCCTGTTCATGGGCTGTCTCATCGCCTTTGTCGGCTTTGCCAGTTCCTTTGCCGTCATCGTGCATGGGCTGCAGGCGGTCGGGGCGACGGATGCGCAGGCGGCGTCCGGGCTGATGGCGCTGTCGGTTTCGATGGGTATTTGCGCCATTGTGGTCAGTGGCGTTACGAAGATGCCGATCAGCATTGCCTGGTCGACGCCGGGGGCGGCGTTGCTGGCCAGTACGGGGGCGATCGAGGGTGGTTTTCCGGCGGCGGTGGGCGCGTTTTTGGTCTGCGCGGTGCTGATCGTGATTGCGGGCCTGTTTCGGCCGCTAGGGCGTGCCGTTGCCGCCATCCCGGCGCCGCTGGCGAATGCCATGCTGGCCGGTGTGCTGCTCGGGCTCTGCTTTGCGCCGGTCAACGCGATCGCCTTCGATCCGTTGCTCGGCCTGCCCATCGTCCTTGCCTGGATCGTGGTCGGCGCGGTCAAGCGGCTCTGGGCGGTGCCGGCGGCGGTGGTCGCCTTTGCGCTGGTGCTGACGTTCGGAGTGAACATACCTGATGGAGCGCTGATGTCGCTGGAGCATTCGCTGCTGCCAAGCGTCGAGCTGGTCAAGCCGGTCTTCACGCTCGCCGGGCTTGTCTCCATTGCGCTGCCGCTGTTCATCGTCACCATGGCGTCGCAGAATATTCCGGGGATCGCGGTGCTGAAGGTGCATCACTATGATCCGAAGCCCGGTCCGCTCTTTGCCGTCACCGGCCTGTTTTCGCTGCTGAGCGCGCCCTTTGGCGGCAACGCCGTCAATCTTGCCGCCGTCACCGCTGCCATGTGCGCTGGGCAGGACGCGCATGCCGATCCCAAGCGGCGTTATTGGGCAGCTATCATTGCGGGCGTCGTCTATATCGTCCTCGGATTGCTTGCGAGCGCCGTCATCGCCTTCGTGACGCTGGCACCGCCCGTCCTGATCGAGGCGGTCGCGGGGCTGGCGCTGGTCGGCGCTCTGTCCAACTCGGCCATGAACGCTTTTCAAAGAGTAGAATCGCGCGAGGCGGCGGCGGTGACCTTTCTCGTTACGGCATCCGGCGTTTCCTTCGCCGGGATTTCCGGCGCCTTCTGGGGCCTGATTGCCGGCTTGTTGATGATGGCGCTCTCGCATTTGGTGCAAGTGTTGAAAAGATAAGCAGGGGGTTGCTTCCTTTCCGCCGCGCGGTTATAAGCGCGGTCATGAAGACGACTGGCGCAAAGATTTCCGAGCAGATTGTACGTGGGCGTATTGCCCTGCGTGACAATACGCGCGCCCTCACTTCGCTTCTTCTTCTCGGCCTTACGCGCGGTTGCCGGGTCCTTTGAGGAGCGCTCGGCGGCCGTAAAGCCCGCCCGGCCATCGCTCCTCGAGACATATCCCCAAAATCGACAGCATACCCCTAGCGGGTCCGCATTTGTCATCGCCAAGCCGCCTATGATCGGTTAATACGCGGGGCAAATGACGGGAAAGGAAGAGACGAAACCATGGACGCGAACAGCCATTCCCCCAAAGGCATGCCCGAAGCGGCGGTAAAATACCGCTCTTACCCGCAGATCAACATTCCCGACCGTACCTGGCCTTCCAAGACCATCACCAAGGCGCCGATCTGGTGTTCCGTGGATCTGCGCGACGGCAACCAGGCGCTGGTCGACCCGATGGGTCACGACCGCAAGGCCCGCATGTTCCAGCTGCTGCTGGACATGGGCTTCAAGGAAATCGAGATCGGTTTCCCCTCGGCCTCACAGACCGACTTCGATTTCGCCCGCTGGTGCATCGAGCAGGGCAACGTGCCGGAGGATGTCTCGTTGCAGGTCCTGGTGCAGTGCCGGCCCGAGCTGATCACCCGCACCTTCGAATCGCTGGAAGGCGCCAACAAGCCGATCGTGCATTTCTACAATTCCACCAGCGAATTGCAGCGCCGCGTGGTGTTCGCCAAGGATGTGCAGGGCATCAAGCAGATCGCCGTCGATGCGGCCAAGATGATCACCGATATGGCGGCCAAGGCAGGCGGCGGCTACCGTTTCGAATATTCGCCGGAAAGCTTTACCGGCACCGAGCTGGAAGTGGCGCTGGAAATCTGCAACGCCGTCATCGAGGTGGTGAAGCCGACGCCGGACAACAAGCTGATCATCAACCTGCCGTCCACGGTCGAAATGGCGACGCCGAACATCTATGCCGACCAGATCGAATGGATGTGCCGCAATCTCGATAATCGCGAGAACCTGCTGATCTCGCTGCATCCGCATAATGACCGCGGCACCGGCATCGCCGCCGCCGAGCTGGCACTCCTGGCCGGCGCCGACCGCGTCGAAGGCACGCTGTTCGGCAATGGCGAGCGCACCGGCAATGTCGATGTCGTCACCATGGCGCTGAACATGTTCACGCAAGGCGTCGATCCGGAGCTGGATTGCTCCAACATCGAACGGATGAAGGACGTCTTCGAATATTCCAACCAGATGGCAATCGGCGAGCGTCATCCTTACGTCGGCGAACTGGTCTACACCGCCTTTTCCGGCTCCCATCAGGATGCGATCAACAAGGGCATGAAGGCGTCGAAGGTCGCCAATCATCCCGTCTGGGAAGTGCCGTATCTGCCGATCGATCCGCAGGACGTCGGCCGCTCCTACGAGGCGATCATCCGCATTAACTCGCAGTCGGGCAAGGGCGGCATCGCCTACATCATGCAGCAGGATTACGGCCTCAACCTGCCGCGCAACCTGCAGGTGGAATATCGCGAGGAGATCCAGCGGATCACCGATGAAGAAGGCAAGGAACTGCCGGCTAAGCGGATCTACGAGCACTTCATCGAGCGCTACGTGACACAGCCTAATGGTCGCATCCGCTTCGTCGATCACCACACCTTTGCCGATCCCGAGCACAAGGGCCAGCGCATCGTCGCCGCCGAGATCACCGACAAGGGCGAAGTGAAGCGCATCGAAGGCCGTGGCAACGGTCCGATCGACGGCTTCATCAATGCTCTCTCGATCTATCTCGGCATTCAGATGACGGTCGAGGACTATTCCGAGCATTCGCTGCACCACGGCTCGAACGCCGCAGCGATCTCCTATGTCGAGACCTCCTATCCGGGCGGCAAGCTCTTCGGTGCCGGCATCAACACCAACATCGTCGCCGCTTCCCTCGAGGCGATCGTCTCGGCGGCGAACCGCGTGCTCGATATCAAGGCGAAGAAGGGTTGAATTTCAGCCGCTCAAGTCCAGTGAAGACAAAATCCCCTCGATATGATCGAGGGGATTTTTGTTTCCGCCTATTCAGCCACGGCCGGATCGTCGTCGCCGATGAAGCCGCCGGACTGGCGTGCCCAGAGAGCGGCGTAAATGCCGTTTCGACTGAGCAGTTCGCCATGCGTGCCATTCTCGACGATCCTCCCTTGGTCGAGAACGACGATGCGATCCATGCGAGCGATGGTCGAGAGGCGATGGGCGATGGCAATCACCGTCTTGCCCTCCATGACGCGATAGAGCGTATCCTGGATGACAGCCTCCACCTCCGAATCCAGAGCGGATGTAGCCTCGTCGAGCACGAGGATCGGCGCGTCCTTCAGGATGGCGCGGGCAAGCGCGATGCGCTGCCTCTGTCCGCCTGAAAGCTGGACGCCGCGCTCGCCGACATGTGCATCGTAGCCGGTGCGGCCTTCGTGGTCTCGCAGGGTGGCGACGAATCCGCTCGCGGCCGCCTTGTCGAGTGCCGCTGCAATCGCGCTCTCCGAAAAGCGCGGGTCTCCATGGGCGATGTTGTCTCGAATGGAGCGGTGGAGCAGGGCGGCATCCTGGTTCACCATGGCGATCTGCCGGCGCAGGCTTTCCTGGACGACGCTGCGGATATCCTGTCCGTCGATTTCGATGGCGCCAGCTTCGGGATCGAAGAACCGCAGCAGCAGATTGACGAGCGTCGACTTGCCGGTGCCGGAACGACCGACAACGCCGACCTTTTCGCCTGGCGCTATCCCCAGCGAGACACCGTTCAGGCCGCCATTGCCCTTGCCGTAGTGGTGTGTCACGTCTCGGAAGGTGATCTCGCCGTTGTTGATGACAAGCTCGCGAGCACCGGGTTCATCCGCAATGGCGAGTGGTTGCGCTACGGTCAGCAGCGATTGCCGCATCGCGCCGAGATGGCTGAACAGCGACGATACCGCATCGAGCATCCATTCGGCCATGCCGGTGATGCGAAAGCTCAAGGCGAGGGAGGCGGCGATGAGGCCAAGCGGCGCGCTGCCGCTCTGCCACAGGATGACGGCATAACCGACCAGCCCGACGATCAGAAAGCTGCCAAGGAACAGCATGCTGGAATTGACCATGACCTCGAGCTTCTGGACCCGTACGAACGTCTCGCGGGCTGCCGCGAAACGCTCCCGTCCTTCACGATCTTCCTCGGCCGCATTGGCGAAGAGCTTGATGATGTCGATATTGGCATAGGTATCGACCAGCATGCCGGTCAGGGAGGCATAGGCGCCCTGGAACTCTTCGGATGCCTTGCGCAGCTTGGGGATGACGAAGGCCATCAAGCTCAAATAGCAGACGACCCAGATGAGCAGCGGCCAGGTAAGACGCAGATCGATCGAGGCCATAAGCCAGAGCGAGCCGGCGACATAGATGATGACGAAGGACAGCGTATGCAGCACCGCATAGGCTGCTCCGGTGGCGGAGTTGCCGATATCGCGCACTTGGGCAGCGATACGTCCGGAAAAATCCTGGCGGAACCAACCCACCGATTGTCTGAGCACATGGCGATGGGCTCGCCAACGGACCAATGTCTCGGCGTTCGGGCGGAATGCGATGTCGTCGAGGCTTTCCCGGAGATAGCCGGCAATCGGCCGCCCGATGAGAATGAGCGCGGCAGCGGCAAGTAAGCCGGGGCCGTGGGATGCCCATAGCTGATCCGGGCGGGCGGCTGCCAGAATATCGACGAGCTGGCTGGTATAGCCGATCAGCCAGACTTCGATCGCCGCGCCGATAACGGTGAGCGCAAGGCTCATGGTCATGACGAAACGGAAGGGATGCAGATTGCTTTTGAGATACAGCCAGGCGTCCGGCTGCGGGGTCAGGTCGTCATAGTGCTGGAATGGATCGACGAGCTTTTCGAAGCGACGAAACATGAGTGCCCTCCAGGGGCGAGAGATGGCAATTTGACGGATGGGCTGAGCAAGCAGCCTTTCACGGCACTGCTTTTCAGCGGTGGTTTCCTGTACCGTGGGGTCTCATCAAAGTGCTCTCCTCTGAAAGTCGCTTGGTGGTTGTATAGCGCATGACGGCGGCGATGTCAGTAGGGTTTTCTGGCTCGTGCCATCGGCGCGGGTGCTCTCATCCACTATTGACGTCAGTACTGCTCGTTAACTCAGCAGTACATGTAAAGATTGGAATTTTTAAAGAAAACACCCCTGATGGTGATCTTTAAATCTGTATTTTCGGAAATGCGTACGTGTGATATTTTTGAGATCCAACAAACTCATGGGGGAAATCATGCCACGTATTGCCAATCTATACTTCAAGACGGCGATTATATTCCTGATCATCGGAATCGGGATGGGTCTCAATATGGCGATCACCGAGGATCACAGCGTCATTGGCGCCCATGCACATGCGAATCTTCTCGGCTGGGTGACCATGGCGATATTCGGCGGTTATCATGCGCTGAACCCACGAAAGGCGGAAAGGCGGCTGGCGATGATCCAATATTACGTCTACACGGCGGGCGTCGCGGTGATGGTGCCGTCGCTCTATTTCATGCTGCTCGGCAATATGGCCATGGAGCCGGTGGTGGCCGTGGCGTCGATCGTCACTTTCATCGGCGTACTGCTGTTCGCTGTCATCATCTTTACCGGCGAGCAAACTGCGACGACGGCTTCGCCTGCGCCGTCTCACTGATCCTGTAATGAGAGACGCGAATGGGTAGTCTGTTACTCCCGTCTCTCAGTGTTCAGGATTTAAGTCTTGGAAAGCTCGTCGCGACGCTTGATCAGGCGTTCGAGCTCTTCTTCCTGATCGGCGATGCGTTCCGATGCCCGTTCCTCGTCCGCTGCGCCGGAATAGGCGGCGGCTTGCTCGATCAGTTCGCGCAGGTTGCCCCTGATGACCGCAATACGCTCGTCAATCTCCGGGATAGTCAGAAAGATGTCGGACATGGTCGATCTCCAGGGAGGCATCCGTTGGGTGATCCCTACGGGTGCGATTGGCTGACAAACAGTATCCTCCCACTGGGGCAAGGCCGCAAGCCAGGACTTCGGCCAGCCGCCAGCTCAGATTTCCGTCGAGACGCGGTTGGCGATCTCGTCGAGCATTGCGTCGGAGGAGGGGCCGACGACGGCATAGGCGGTGCCGTTGCGATGCCAGGATACGATGCTCACATCGTCCTTGATCGTTTCATCGAGATTGCCGTTGTCCGCGACGCCGTCATCTTTCGTGAAACAGATGGCGATGATGTCACCATCGAGGTTCTTGTAGATCAACTGGCCGGCGGGCTTGCCGTCGGCGATGAACATGCGTGCGCCCTGGAAGACCAGTCCGTCGGCGGCAAGATCCGGCACGTTGAACTTCACGCCGACCGTGCTTGTCAGCCATTTGCTGATCTCGTCGGCTTCGGTCGCCTGCACTTCGACGACATGGTGCGGCTGGCGCGAATAGATGCGGTGGTAGGCGGCGATGTCGTCGAGCCAGGTGCGGCTCTGTGCCGAGGAGACCGGGGGAGCTGGGGGCGCGCTGGGCGGCAGGACACCAAGAAGATAGCCAATGCCGCCGCCGACGACGAAGAGGATGAGGGCGGCGGCGAGCGCCTGGCGTCCGGTTGGAGCAAGCTTGAGGGACGGTCGGGAAAGCCGGGGAG
The DNA here is from genome assembly GCF_000696095.1 of Rhizobium rhizogenes NBRC 13257. Taxonomy (GTDB): domain Bacteria; phylum Pseudomonadota; class Alphaproteobacteria; order Rhizobiales; family Rhizobiaceae; genus Rhizobium; species Rhizobium rhizogenes. The sequence goes on from NZ_BAYX01000001.1 coordinate 115,997, forward strand.
CGGGCTCACGCGCCTTCGGGGCCTGCGCGCTCTTGATGGAGCGCACCAGCGCCAGCGGCACGGGCTCCTTCAGCACTTCCTCGAAAGCCTTGCGGCCGACATCGGAGCCATGCCTCAGCTCGTCGAAAATCCGTCGCGCTTCCGGATCCGAGGCGATGAGCCGCTCCAGCTCGTCCTTCTCCTCACGGCTCGTCTCGCCGTCCATAAAGGCGGACAAGCGGGCTTCGAGCGGCATTTTCTTCATGTCCTGCAATGCTAAAACCTTCGCGGCGAACGACTGTGTCCCTGGGCGGCAAGGTGAAGGCGGGCGCTGGAAAGCCGCGACGCCACCGTAGACAGGGGGATGCCGAGAATATCGGCCGTCTGCTTGTAGCTGTGCCCTTCGATATCGACGAGCAGGAAGACACTGGCAAGTCCTTCGGGCAAAGATGTGACCATTCGGTGCGCTTCGCTCGCTTCGACCGGATTAACATGCGTGTCCGGTGCCGCAAGTTCGCCTTGCTCCAGGGCGCTGCCCTTGGTGACGGACCGCAGGCGGTGGCGCCGTGCCTCGTCGACCCATTGATGGCGGGCCATGGTGTACAGCCAGCTTTCCAGCCGGCCGTCATTGTTCCAGAGATGGAATTTGGCAATACCGCGCTGACAGACGCTCTGCACCAGCTCATCCGCCTCGGTCAGGTCGCCGGTCAATGTCACGGCGAAGCGCCGGAGCTTCGGGAGAAGGCCGACCAGATCGCGTCTGATATCGATGGCTACTACCGGCGTCGGCATTGTCTTTCCAGGGAGCTGTCGAGGTTTGTCGTGTTGTGGACGCCTTGCGGCAAAAGACAGCTTTTCTTAGTGAAAAAGCTGTGTGAGCCGAAGGATCGTTCCGTGTTGGTATGAACCATTTTCCTGCCGTTTCGCAAGTCTTCAAAAAGCGGTTGAACACTTCCTCTTCACGGTCTCACACGATCTTGAGAAAGACGATGCCCCATCGCCATCTCAATAGGTGATCTGACCTTTCAGCGATTGCTGCAGCGAGCGATAGGCCCAGCTGTTTTCGCCACCGCGATCGCGAATTTCGACGAGCTGCACGCGTGCTGCCTGGACGTCGCCCTGTTCAAGCAAGGCCTGACCCATGTAGGAGCGCGCGAGGATATAGTTCTCGTCCCGCTGCAAGGCTTTTCGGTAGTAGCTCGTGCCGAGTTCCATGCGGCCGGCCTTGCGGTTGGAATAGCCGAGATAGTTGAGAATGCGGGGATCGTCCTGGTTTCTGGCGAGCTTCAGAACGGTGATGGCGTTGTCATATTGGCCGGCATAGGCGAACTCGCGCGCGGCCTGGAAAAGCTTGTCGTCGTTGAAGCCGCTTTTCCGCGGTTTCACGCACTTCTTCTTGTCCTTGTCCCAGACTTCGCCGTCCTTGCATTGGGTGGTCGTCTTGGTCTTCGGCGGCGGCGCGGTCTCGTCGCTCTCCGAGCCGGCGGCGAAGGCTTGCAGGCTGGTGCCGAGCAGAAACACAGCGGCAAGCGCCGTCATGGCGGAATTCTTCGTCGCGACGCGAAAGCCCATATCATCCTCCCGAAATCACCTGGGTGGATTGTAGCTCCGGATATTCGAAAACGCTACCGAAACGATAGCTTCGCTTTCATAAAATACCACCTTTATTACGCCAGGACGTCAACGCCCTGGGTCTCCACGCCATCGCCATGGGCATTGAGGCTGAAGCGTTCGGCCTTGAGCTCCCACGCGCCCGGATGGCCGGCGATGGTGAAGAGATTATAGGCGGCGGCCGGCTTCAACCCGCCGGGGCCTTGCGAAGCGGACGCGATGCCGACGACGGGCACCGGGCCGGTCGGGCCATTCAACCAATGCAGCGTGTTCAGATGGGTGTGGCCGTGCAGGACCAGCTCGGCGCCGCCGGTGGAGATCACGGCGGCAAAGCGGCGGATGCCGATCATGCGCTTGTAGAAGCTGGTGGCGCCGCGGATCGGCGGATGGTGGATCATCACCACGCGAAAGAGGCCGGCCTCGCCGGCGGCGCGCAGCATGTTCACCGTCTCGCGCGCCTGCCGGGCGGAAAAAAAGCCACTTGCTGCAAAGGGGGGCGTGGCGACCGCCGTCGAGCAGCCGATCAGGGCGACGCGGTCGCGGATGCGAAGATAGGGAAAGACGTGCTGATCTTCCGGCCACTCCGGCGGGGCAAGATCTCCCTGAACATAGGGATACCAGGCACGCATGGCCTTCTCGTAGGCGCCGGGCACATAGGCATCGTGGTTGCCGGGAACGACGGAGGTGAAGGCGGGGTCGCCAACGGTCTTCAGCCATTCGGCGGCGGTGCGGATCTCAATGCCGCTACCGAGATTGACGAGATCGCCGGTTACGGCGAGATGATCCGCCTGCTTCGCCCTGATATCGTCCAGAAGAAGATCGAGGGTGCCGCCGAAAAGATGCTTGCGCCGGTTTCGGTGCCAGTTCACAAATCCGGTAATGCGTTTGGAGGCGAGTTCTCTGATCGAAAGCCGGGGCAAGGGACCCAGATGAACGTCGGAAATATGCGCGAGTTTGAACATGGGTTGAGACATAGCCCAGTCCATTGTCAAAACAAATACATCCATTTGCCGCTGGCCGATCACATCGGCGGGGTTGCGGCATGAGCGACGGCGCTGCTCCGGACGAATCCCGCAACTGGCGGGCACGGTTGCTTGGTTGGATGCTCCACAGCTATTTTACGCTCACCCGCAGCATGACCCTGGGCGTGCGGGCCGCCTGCTTCGATGAGGAGGGGCGGATATTCCTGGTGCGGCATTCTTATATTGCCGGCTGGCACATGCCCGGCGGCGGCGTCGAGCGTCATGAGACGGTGGAGCAGGCGCTGGCGAAGGAATTGCGGGAAGAAGGCAATCTGGTGATATCGGGCAGGCCGCAGCTCTTCCACGTCTATCTCAACAACCGCACCAGCAAGCGCGACCATGTCGTCTTCTTCCGCGTGCAAGTCGAGCAGACCGTGCCGCGCAAGCCGGATCTCGAGATTGTCGAAAGCGGCTTCTTTCCGCTCGACGCCCTGCCGATGGGGACGACCAAGGCGACGTATCGGCGGCTGAAGGAGCTGGAAGGTGGCGAGGCGCCGTCGAATTACTGGTAGTCCACAGTTCCTCAAGCCGCCTTCGCCAATCCTTCGCGCCCATGCGGGCGGTCAAAATCCAGATCAGGACCGGCGGGGACGATGCCGGTCGGATTGATCGTTCGGTGGCTGCGGTAGTAGTGATCCTTGATATGCGTAAGGTTGGTCGTCTCGGCGACCCCAGGGACCTGATAGAGGTCACGCAGGTAGGCTGGCAGGTTGCGATAATCCTCGATGCGGCGGATGTTGCATTTGAAATGGCCGACATAGACGGCGTCGAAGCGGACGAGTGTGGTGAAAAGCCGCCAGTCGGCCTCGGTCAGCCGGTCGCCCAGGAGATAGCGGTTTGACTCCAGGCGCGTATCGAGCATGTCGAGGGTTTCGAACAGGCGCAGCACATTCTGCTGGTAAGCTTCCTGTGTGCCGGCGAAGCCAGATTTGTAAACGCCGTTGTTGACCGTGTCGTAGATGACCTCGTTTAGCGCATCGATTTCGGCTCTGAGGTCCGTCGGGTAGAAATCGTCCTTCGAACCGGTCAGGCCATCGAAGGCGCTGTTGAACATGCGGATGATCTCGGCGGACTCATTGTTGACGATCGTACCAGTCTGCTTGTCCCAGAGGACGGGAACGGTGACGCGGCCGGAATAGTGCGGATCTGCCCCGACGTAGATTTCCCAGAGCGCCTTTGCGCCGAAGAGATGATCGACCGTGCCACCATCCTTGCCTTTGAATTCCCAGCCATTTTCCAGCATCAGCGGATCGACGATGGAAACGGAGATCAGGTCCTCGAGCTTCTTCAACTTGCGGAAGATCAATGTGCGGTGCGCCCAGGGGCAGGCGAGCGAGACGTAGAGATGGTAGCGTCCGGCCTCGGCCTTGAAGCCGCCCGTACCGCTCGGACCTGGTGTGCCATCGGCGGTGACCCAGTTGCGGAACTGCGAGGCGGCGCGCTTGAAATGGCCCTTGGTTTCCTTCGTATCGTACCAGACGTCATGCCAGACGCCGTCAACCAACATGCCCATTGCTCCATCCTTTCGGAGATCCTGTCGAAAACTTGATCCGGAAGATACGGCATGCGAGCGGAATTTCGAGGCGATAAACGATGAACACTGCGTCACGTCATCATCCCGACAGGATCATCCACCAACAAACGGTCGCCTACATTTTGCATTGGACGAACCGAAAATTTCCTGCTATCCGGCTTGTCACACTTTGAGGACCACTTGTCATGAAAGCAACCAGAAGCCTGCGACGACGCCGATGATCCCGAACGCTCGAAAAGCGTTTTCGAGAACCATCCCGTCTGTCTATCTGGTTTCTTTGGTCTAATGTACAAGCACGATCTGGTCTACCTCACTGAGGATGCGTCGCACGACGCTGTCATCGAACTCATCAACGAAGAAGCATTCGGTCCCGGCCGGTTCGCCCGCGCAGCAGCGCGGATTCGCGAGCAGGGGCCGCATGACCGCTCGCTTTCCTTTATCTGCGCCGACGACGGCGAGACGATCGCCTCCGTCCGGATGACGCCGGTGTTTGCCGGCTCGGTCAAGGGGCATCTGCTCGGACCGCTCGCCGTCCGCCCGTCGCACAAGAACCGGGGCATCGGCCGGGAACTGGTGCGGATCGCGATCGAGGCCGCCAGGCGCAAGGGGTCGGAAGCCGTCATCCTGGTCGGCGATCCGCCCTATTACGGCCCGCTCGGCTTCGAAAAGGTCGCCTATAATGCGCTGGCATTTCCGGGGCCGGTCGATCCGGGCCGGGTGCTCGTCGTGCCGCTCGCCGCTGACACGCATGAGCGGCTGAAGGGCACGATTGCCTGGCATGATGGCGCCGTATCGGCCGTCATTGCCGAGGACATTGACGACGAAGATCTGCCGCCGGTGGCGATCGCGGTCTAAACGCAACGATTTCCACAGATCCGGCCAACCGCTGCTCGCGCGCTCCCTCGCGCGGGTATTTTTCATCTACCTGTCATACGGCCAACCTAGAGTTTTGCCTGTTCTGATGAAGAGCGATTGCGAAACTTTTGGGGGTAGTGCAATGACTGAAAATCTCACGCAAAAAGATATATTTGCGACCAGTCAGCTGGAAGACGCTGACGGGGAAGGCCATAACTGTACCGACAATCCGACGATGGGGGAAATCATCGGACGTCGCTTTTCCCGCCGCGGCTTCCTGCAAGGGTCGCTCGCTGTTTCTGCTATCGCTGCGACGGTGGGGCCGCTCGCATTGGTAAGCGCGGAAAAGGCACGCGCGGCCGGCGGCTCGGCCTTCGCCTTCAAGGAAGTCGAAGCCGGCGTTGATGCCGATCACCATGTCGCTGCAGGCTATGACGCCAATGTGCTGTTGCGCTGGGGCGACGCGCTCTTTGCCGATTCACCGGTCTTCGATCCGAAGAACCACTCCGCCGAGGCACAGCGTCGCCAGTTCGGCTACAACAATGATTATGTAGGCTATATCCCGCTGGAGGGGTCTTCCGAACATGGTCTGCTGGTGGTCAATCATGAGTATACCAACCCGCATCTGATGTTTCCGGGTCTGGTGACGATCGCCGACGGCAAGATCAAGCAAGCGCCGCTCAGCAAGGAGCAGGTCGATATCGAGATGGCCGCCCATGGCGGCACCATCGTCGAGATCCGCAAGGTCGACAGCAAGTGGCAGGTCGTTCAGGGCGGCAAATACAATCGCCGCATCACCGCGACGACCGAGATGCAGTTGACCGGTCCGGCTGCCGGCAATGATCGGCTGAAGACTTCGGCCGACGCGACCGGCGCCAAGGTTTTCGGTACGCTCAACAATTGCGCCGGCGGCGTTACGCCCTGGGGCACCTACATCATGGCCGAGGAGAACTTCCACGGCTATTTCTCCGGCAAGCTGCCCGAAGGCCACAAGGAAGCGGCCAACTACAAGCGCTACGGCGTGCCGGAAGGCGGCTATGAATGGGCGAATTTCTACGACCGGTTCGATCTCTCCAAGGAGCCGCATGAGCCGAACCGCTATGGCTGGGTCGTCGAAGTCGACGTTTTCGATCCGCAATCCGTGCCGAAGAAGCGCACCGCACTCGGTCGCACCAAGCATGAGGGTGCTGCTAATATCGTTTCCAAGGATGGCCGCGTGGTCCTCTATCTCGGCGACGACGAACGGTTCGACTATGTCTACAAGTTCGTGACGGCCGGTACCTTTAATGCCGCCGACCGAGCCGCCAATCTCGATCTGCTCGACAATGGCACGCTCTATGTCGCCAAGTTCTCCGAGGACGGCACGCTTGCCTGGTTACCGCTGACCTTCGGTCAGGGCCCGCTGACGGCGGAACACGGCTTTGCCAGTCAGGCCGACGTGCTGATCGAAACGCGCCGTGCCGCCGATCTGCTCGGCGCGACCAAGATGGACCGGCCGGAAGACATCGAACCCAATGCCGTCAACGGCAAGGTCTATCTCATGCTGACCAACAACAGCAAGCGCAAGGCCGACCAGATCGACGCCGCCAATCCGCGCGCCGACAATGCCTTCGGTCACATCATCGAGATCAGCGAAGAGGACGGCGTGTTCTCGGCGACCAAGGGCAAGTGGGAAGTGCTGCTGAAATGCGGCGATCCCTCCGTTGCCGCCGTCGGGGCCTCCTTCTCGACCGAGACGACGAAGAATGGCTGGTTCGGCATGCCGGATAACTGTTCCATCGATGCCGCTGGCCGTCTCTGGGTGGCGACCGACGGCAACAGCAACAAGGCGACCGGCCGCACCGATGGCCTCTGGGCCGTCGATACGGAAGGCGATGCTCGGGCGACCTCGAAACTGTTCTATCGCGTTCCCGTCGGCGCCGAGCTTTGCGGTCCGCTGTTCCTGCCCGATGATCAAACGGCTTTCGTCGCCGTGCAGCATCCGGGCGATGGCGGCGATGACTGGTCTGGTCACGGCCGTCCGTCCTATTACGAGGATCTGTCGACACGCTGGCCGGACTTCAAGCCGGACATGCCGGTGCGTCCCGCCGTGGTGGCCATCACCAAGACCGGCGGCGGCAAGATCGCCGTCTAAAGCATTGTAAAGAGCAGCCTATCGCCCCGTCTGCCTCAGCGGGGCGATAGTTTTTTCTGCAGGAAATAACGGCTGCGACCTGCGGGGAAGTCCGGTAATTCGCCGAAGATGGCGTAGCCCTGCCGCTGATAGGCGCGCAGTGCCTGCGGATTGAAGGTGTCGATCCAGGCGCCGAAACAACCTCGCGTCACCGCTTCCGCTTCCGCCGCTTCCAGTAGCTTGCCGGCCATGCCCTGGCCGCGCAATGTTTCCGGAACGAACAGCCATGCCGTGAACAGCCAGCCCCAGGCAGTATAGCCCGAGACGCCGCCGATGGTTTTGCCGCTTTCGTCGCGGATCAGGACTGCAAGCGCGCGGCGCTCGGACGGACCGACGTCGGCAGCATTGAAGGCGGTCAGGCCTTCGCTGATCGCTGCGAGGTCGCTTTCGGAAGGCGTGTCCGTTAAATCAAGTCGCGACATGGTACTCACCGTCCTTCACGCCACCACATGGCGGAAAAGCCAAAGAGGAGGGCGGCAAGACCGGCAAAGCCCGCAAAGAGCGGCAGGTTGTTGATGCCCTTCAGGATGGTTTCGTCGGTCATGCGAATGGTCAGGCGCTGATCGTCGGCGACACGCACGGCACCGCGCACCGGCAGGATCGGTGGGACGGTGACGTCACCGCCTGCGGTCGCAACCCGGGCAACGAGACCCTTGGTCTTTTCCGCCAAAGGCTTCAGCGTCTCCGTCGTCGAGATCATCGCCTTGAACTCCGGCGCATCGACGGCGCCGACATGCACCAGCGTCGAGAGATTGCCGTTGGCGATCTGGTAGAGCCCGATCTCATCCATGCGCTTGTCAGCCTGGTAGAGCCCCGGCTCGGTCTGCTTCAGCGGCAATGTTTGTGTCTTGCCGGAGGGAGACTTGATCGTGGCGGGGCCGGGATCATCGCCGATCGTCTGGCGGGTCACTTCCAGCGTGCGGCCAACGGCGCGCGCCGTCAGCGCCTCTTCCTCGAGCGCTGGCTCCTTCAGCAGCCAGTGGGCGATGCGGCGATAGAGCGACACATGCGGGCCACCACCTTCGAAGCCGCGTGCCCAGAGCCAGCCTTCATCGGACAGCAGCATGGCGACACGGCCCTGGCCGACGCGGTTCAGCACCAGCAGCGGATTGCTGTCGGCGCCGACCATCACGGTCTGGCCCTGCGGCTTCTCGACATCGACGCTGCGGAACCAACGGCCCCAATGCGGCGGCTCGGTATCCGATCCGTCGAGACCGCGCGTGACCGGATGCTTGCGGCCCTGATCCGACAGGCGCGGATAGAAGGGCTTCTCGATCATCTGCCCGGTCGGCTCGGCCGGGAGCACCGCGGAAAGCGGTGTCAGCGCGATCGAATTGCCGGCCGCGTGTTCAGGGCCGGCGGCCACCAGCAGCGCGCCGCCGTTTTCGACATATTGGGCCATGTAGTCGTAATAGATTGTCGGCAGGACGTTGGGACGGTCCTGGTAACGGTCGAAAATGATCAGGTCGAACGAGTTGATCTTGTCGACGAAGAGTTCGCGCGTTGGGAAAGCGATCAACGACAACTCATTGATTGGCGTACCATCCTGCTTGTCCGGCGGACGCAGAATGGTGAAGTGCACGAGGTCGACGGAGGCGTCCGATTTCAGCAGATTGCGCCAGGCGCGCTCCCCGGCATGCGGCTCGCCGGAGACCAGCAGCACGCGCATGTTCTGGCGGATGCCTTCGATCATCTGGACGGTGCGGTTGTTGATGGGCGTGACTTCGCCCGGCACTTCGGCGACGGCGAATTCGAGTACGTTGTTGCCGGCGCGCGGCACCTTGAAGCTGAAAGGCGTATCCTGGCCGGGTGTCGCCTGCAGCGCCGCGATCTCATCGCCGTTCATCTTGACGGTGACGTCTGCCGTGCCGCCGGGGCTCTTGCCGTCGTCGATGACACGCAGCACGAGTTGTTGCTCGTCATTGACGATGCCGAAGCGCGGCGCGCGCACCACTTCGATGCGACGGTCGAACTCATCCGGCTTGCCGGTGATCAGTCCGTGGATCGGTGCGTCGAAGCCAAGCGCCTGATTGACGCCTGGAATATCGTGGATCTGGCCGTCCGTCAGGAAGATCGCGCCGCCGACGCGGGCGGGCGGCACGTCAGCGATTGCCGAGGAGAGTGCGGAGAAGAGCCGTGTCGAGGGAGACTCGGATTCGGCGGGTTCTCGCACTTCGACGATGCGCGGCTCGATGCGTGGGAATTGCGCCAGCCGGTCCTTCAGCGCGTCCAGCGCTTCGTTGGTCATCTTGATGCGCTCCGGCGTCTGCTGGCTCAGGCTGCGGTCGACGATGACGGGCACGATGGTGGAGAGCTGGTCGCGGTCCTCCTGCATCAGCACGGGATTGGCGAGTGCGGTCAAGAGGGCGAATGCCGCGAGCGCACGGATCCAGCCGCCACGCATGCGCCGGAAGACCGCGAGCGCGGCAATGGCAAGCGTGATCACCGCGAGGGCGGCGAGAACGGGCCAGGGCAGGAAGGGGGCGAAACCGATATTCATTCTATTGCCCCAACCGTTCCAGGATATCAGGGATATGCACCTGGTCGGCCTTATAGTTGCCGGTCAGCATGTACATCATGATGTTGACGCCGGTGCGGTAGGCATATTCGCGCTGCGTCTCGTCCGGCGGCACTGTCGGCAGCAGCGGCGCGCCATTGTCGCCGATCGCCCAGGCGCCGGCGAAATCATTGCCGGTGATCATGATCGGGGTCACGCCATCCGCTGAAGTCACGGCATTGCCGTCGCCGCGCGTATCCTGTCGTGCTTCGATCCACAACGGACTGTCGGCGTAACGGCCGGGAAAGCTGGAGAGCAGATAGAAAGACTTCGTCAGCACATGACCTTTCGGCACAGGCTCCAGCGCCGGAATATCGAGATTGGCGAGGATTTCCTGCAGTCGCTGGCCGTTCGGGCTTGGCGTGGTGTTGTCGCCCATGGTGTCGATGGCGTCGCGCGTGTCGAAGAGCACGGTGCCGCCGTTGCGCATATAGGCGTCGATGCGGTTGATGGCGTCGTTGGACGGCATCGGCGCGGTGGCGGAAATCGGCCAGTAGATGATCGGATAGAAGGCGAGCTCGTCTTTGGCGGGATCCAGCGCGACCGGAGGACCGGGCTCCAGCGTCGTGCGATAGGTCAGAAAATCGGAAAGGCCGGCAAGGCCGCGCTCCGAAATACGGTCGACCTCGGACTCGCCGGTGACGACATAGGCAAGATGCGTCTTGTCGAGCCGCGAGAAGATGGTGTCGTCGCCGGGTTTGGAATCGTCGGCCGACGCGCTGCCCGGATGCAGGAAGATGGCAACCGAGACTGCGAGCAGCAACATCGCGGCACCGGTTGCGGCCGTCTTCGCGGATCTGCGAAGGCGCGGGAAGGCGCCGTTCATGAAGAGCACGATCAGGCTGTCTGCAAGCAGGACCAGGAAGGCGACGGTGAAAAGGATTGGTTTGGCCGACCAGGCTTCACCGCCGATGAGGCCTTCTTGCGCGACCGAGAGGCCCGTTGCGGAGGCATCCAGGGGCTTCAGTTGCGCGCCGTCCGGCAGAACATTGAGTGCCGCAAAGCCTTCTTCCGAACCGTAGAGGCCAGGTGGATTGTCGAAATTGGCGGTGATGGTGCCTTTGTTGTTCGGTTCGAGCGGACGGGCAGCGCCGGTTTCGCTGATCAGCGCACCCTTGGCGGTCAGCAGCCGGTAGGGCGGCATGGCTTCGCTGGTCTTCGGCGCGCTATTGCCCGAGTTAACGCCGCCGGACCGGGAGAGCAGCACGATACGGCGCAGCATTTCGACGAAGTCACCCGAGATCGGCAGATCGGACCATTGCGGTTCGGCGCTGACATGGAAGAGGACGATGCGTCCGGCCTTCATCTGCTTTTCGGTCACCAGCGGCGTGCCGTCGGCAAGGCTTGCCCAGGTGCGTTCCGCAAGATCAGGCGTCGGCTCGGCCAGCACTTGCCGCTTGATAAGCACGTTGGCGGGCTTCGGCATGCCGGCGAAAGGGCCGAAGGCGGGGAAATCGGCGAGCGGTTGCGGTTCGGCCCAGGAGAGTGCGCCGCCGAAGGTGCGTTCGCCCTGGCGAAGCGTTACCGGAACCAGCGGGTCGTCGGCGGGAGCGGCGGCGAGGCGCGGTCCGGCAAAGCGCACCAGCGTGCCGCCATTCTGGATCCATTGCTGCAGCGGGCCATAGCTTTCCTGCGGCAGGCGACCGACATCGGCCATGATGATCACGGATGGATTGCCGGCGAGCAGTTCAGGGATCGACTTTGCCAGATCGGCGCTGTTCGGCTGGACCAGGTCGGCATAGGGCTGCAGGGCGCGCTGGATATAATAAAGCGGGGACAGGATCGGCTGGAATTCGTCGGCGGCCTGCCCGGACAGCAGCGCAACGCGCCGGCGCTTGAAGCCGTCGTCGAGCAGATGCACGGTGCCGGCGCTCGCATGCCGGTCGATGCTGATGCGCGCGAAATCGTTGCGCATCTCGAAGGGAGCAGCGATGGAGCCGGTCGCGACCGTCTGGCCACCGGCGAAGTTCAGCGAACCCGCCGCGATCGGCCGTCCCTGGTTGTCGAGGGCGGATAGCCCGAGCCGGAGCGGGTTGGTGGCGTTCAGCCGCGTCGCGGTAACCGTCATGTCATTGGCGGCATTGGTGGCGCCGGTGATCGCCAGCACATCGCCGCCGTCGCCCTGGATCAGGCGCAGCTCGCTCGGCTTCAAGGCGGCGAGCTGGGTGAGGATATCGTCCTTGTCCCTGCTTTCGACGCCGTCGGAGAGGAAGGCGATCGTGCCCGGCTCGGTGCCGTTGAGGGCGGACTTGATGGCCTGGACCGCGCGCTGACGATCGGGCACCAGCGGTCTCGGATTGATCGCATGCAGCCTGTCGCGGGCAGTTGTCGCAGCGCCGGGCGTGCTGTCGTTGCTCTGTTCGGCGGTAAACGCGATGGACACGGGTATGCCCTTGGCGTCGGCATCGTCGATCAGTGCATCGGCCGTCTGCACGCGGCGCTCCCAGTCGGAGGCTGTCGCCCAGCTATTGTCGATGAGCAGCACCAGCGGACCGCTGCTCGACAGCGTATTGGTGCGCGGATTGAACATCGGATTGGCGATGGCAAGGATGACGAGGGCGGCGAGCGCCATGCGCAGCAGCGTCAACCACCAGGGGCTGCGCGCCGGCGTTTCCTCACGCTTCAGAATTTTTGCCAGGATGCGCAGAGGCGGAAAGACCTCCGCCCTTGGATGCGGCGGGGTGAGACGCAGCAGCCACCAGATCGCCGGAAGCAGGATCAGGGCGCCAAGGATTGCGGGGGAGGCGAATGCGAAGGAGAGACCGCTCATGGCTGCCCTCCAGATATCGCCCGGGCCGGCATGCCGGAAAGATACATATGCACGGCGACCAGCGCCTCCGATGCCAGCCGGTCGGTGCGGTGGCTTACGAAGGTCCAGCCGAGATGGCGGAGCGATTGGCCGAGACTGTCGCGACGGGCGAGATAGGCGCGCTGATAATCCTCGCGCAGGTTTTCCGCCCGTCCGGCTACCAGCTTCGTGCCGGTTTCCGGGTCGCTGAACTCGGTGCGGCCGCTATAGGGAAAGATTTCCTCCGCCGGGTCGGCGATCTCGACCACATGGCCGCGCAGTCCCCGGCGGCCAAGCGGCCCGATCCGGCTCATGACATCGTCGGCATCATCCAGAAAATCGCCGATCAGTACGATATCGCTCCAGCCGCGGATCATGCTTGTCTGCGGCAGTCCGCCTTCGAGCGGCGTGTGCATCAGCGCCGCTGCCAGCCGTTCGGCGGCATTGCGGGTGGAAACCGGCTCCATGATGCCGGGGCAGCCGACGCGTTCGCCGGAACGGGCGAGAATTTCGGCAAGCGCCAGCATCAGCACCAGCGCACGGCTTTCCTTGGAGACATGGCCGTAGGTCGATTTGTACATCATCGACGGCGACATGTCGGCCCAGAGCCAGATCGTGTGCGCCGCTTCCCATTCATGGTCGCGGATATAGGTATGATCGTCGCGGGCCGAGCGGCGCCAGTCGATGCGCGACAGGCTTTCACCCTCGCTATAGGGGCGGAACTGCCAGAAATTCTCGCCGATGCCGCGCTTGCGCCGGCCATGCCAGCCGGCAATGACGGTGTTGGCGATGCGCTTGGCTTCGACAAGGCAATCCGGCACGAGGGCGGCACGGCTGCGAGCGCGGGAGAGGGCATCATTGCCTGAGGTCGGGCTGACGATCTGTCCGATGGATGCCACGCGCTTATAGTCTCCTCGATATCCCGAGTTACGTTCTTGACTGTTTGACCAGCCCTGCAATCACGTCTCGCACCGACATGCCTTCGGCACGGGCGGAAAAGGTCAGTGCCATGCGGTGTTGCAGCACCGGCTCGGCCAGCGCGTGCACATCGTCGAGCGAAGGCGCAAGCCGGCCTTCATAGAGCGCGCGGGCGCGGGCGCAGAGCATCATCGCCTGGCCGGCGCGCGGGCCGGGACCCCAGGCGACATGCTTGTCGGTCGAAGCATTGCCCTGGCCGGGGCGGGCGGAGCGCACAAGCGAGAGGATGGCGTCAACGACGCCGTCGCTGACCGGCATCTGGCGGATCAGCGTCTGGATCTCGATCAGTCGTTCGGCATCGATCATCGCATGCGGAGTCGCTTCGTTGAGGCCTGTGGTTTCGAGCAGGATCCGGCGTTCGTCGGCAAGCTCCGGATAGTCGACGTCGACCTGCAGCAGGAAACGGTCGAGCTGGGCTTCCGGCAGCGGATAGGTGCCTTCCTGCTCCAGCGGGTTCTGCGTTGCCAGAACATGGAACGGCGCCGGGAGGTCGTAGCGCTGGCCGGCGATGGTGACGTGATATTCCTGCATCGATTGCAGCAGCGCCGATTGCGTGCGCGGCGAGGCGCGGTTGATTTCGTCGGCCATCAGCAATTGCGCGAAGACCGGGCCTTTGACAAAGCGGAAGGAGCGGCGGCCGCTTTCATCCTGGTCCATGACTTCGGAGCCGAGAATATCCGACGGCATCAGGTCCGGCGTGAACTGCACGCGGTTGGCGGCAAGGCCGAGGACGGCGCCGAGCGTGGTCACCAGCTTGGTCTTGGCAAGGCCCGGTACGCCGACAAGCAAAGCGTGGCCACCGGCAAGCACGGCGAGAAGCGTGTTTTCAACAACGCTTTCCTGGCCGAAAATGACCTTCGAAACCTCGTCGCGGATGGTGGCGATATCGCCCAGTGCCCGCTCGGCCGATGCGATCATGGCCTGGTCATCGAGGCTCGTTTCGGTCGATTTGATCATACCCATTTGCATCTCCAACGGCTGAAAAACGGTACGCGCGATTCGCAGACCTTACACATTTGCCTCATACTCAATACAACTTACCGCCATGAAGATAGCTGACAAGCGCGTTTCGAATGACTATCTCGTGAGAAACGGCTGTATTCAGGACTAAGTGCAAACCGGGACGGAACAATGGCAAGCGAAGAAATCAAGGCGACCAGCGATGCGGCAAGTCTGGCTGCGCTGATTTCGCGCGCGGCCGGCGACAGTGGCGGACGCAAGAAGGGCTTGCCACCCGTAGAGCGCTGGAACCCGCCGTTTTGCGGCGATATCGATATGGAAATCCGCGCCGACGGCACTTGGTTCTATATGGGCACACCGATCGGCCGCGCGCCGCTGGTACGGCTGTTTTCCACCGTTCTGCGCAAGGATGCGGATGAGAAGACCTATCTCGTCACGCCTGTGGAAAAGGTCGGCATCCGCGTCGTCGATGCGCCGTTCGTCGCCGTCGAGATGAGCGTGACCGAACGTGATGGCAAACGGCTGCTGACGTTCCGCACCAATGTCGGCGATGTCGTCGAGGCGGGCAGGGAGCATCCCATTCGCTTCGTCATCTGCGGCGACAATGACGAACTGAAACCCTATCTGCATGTTCGCGGCCGGCTGGAAGCGCTGGTGACACGCGCGGTGATGTATGATCTCGTCGAGCTGGGCGAGACGGTGGAGATCGCCGGGCGCGACATGTTCTGCGTGCGCTCCGGCGGCACGATCTTCCCGGTCATGCCGGTTGCCGAATTGGATGCCCTGACGCGATGAGCGAATTTCCTCTTTATTCCGCCGGTGAATTCCGGCGTCGCGCGCTCAATCAGAGCGGCGGCCCGGTCGAACTTGCCTGGCGCGACCATGGCGACCATGTGCTCAATCCTGAAACGATCGTGCAGGTCGAGGGGCTAAACCTGCGCGATGCGGCGGTGCTGGTGCCGGTAGTGGATGACGGCGAGGACGCCAAGGTCATCTTCACGCTGCGCACCTCGACCCTGCGCAAGCATTCCGGCCAGATCGCCTTTCCCGGCGGGGCCATCGATCCGGAGGACGTATCGCCGGAAATGGCGGCCATGCGCGAGGCGGCCGAAGAGATCGGTCTGGCGGATATCTTCATCGAGCCGGTGGCCCGGTTGCCTTATTATTTGGCGGCGACCGGCTTTCGCATCACGCCGATCCTTGCCGTGGTCAAGCCCGGCTTCGAGCTGACGCTCAATCCGACTGAGGTGGAGGATGCTTTCGAAGTGCCGCTCTCCTTCCTGATGGACCCCGATCATCACGTTACCGACAGCATGGTGTGGCAGGGGATCGAGCGCCAGTTTTATCGCATGCCCTATGGATCGCACATGATTTGGGGCATTACAGCGGGCATTGTCCGCACGCTTTATGAAAGGCTCTATTCATGACTTCCGTTGCCGGTCAGACCTGGTTCAAGGACGAGGCCCTGCAGCGCGTGCTGTCCCTGTTGAACGCCGAGGGCGACGAGGGGCGTGTCGTTGGCGGCGCGGTGCGTAACAGCCTGCTGGGATTGCCCGTCGCCGATATTGATATCGCCACGACCTTGCTGCCGGAGGCAGTCATCGAAAGGGCAACTACCGCCGGTATCAAGGCGGTGCCGACAGGCATCGCGCATGGGACTGTGACGCTGGTAATCGATGGAAAGCCGTTTGAGATCACCACCTTGCGCCGCGATGTTGAGACGGACGGACGGCGCGCCCAGGTGGCCTTCAGTAATGACTGGCAGGCGGATGCCGAGCGGCGCGACCTGACGATCAACGCGCTCTATGCCTCTGACAATGGCGAGGTCATCGATATGGTCGGCGGACTCGCCGATCTTGAGCGCCGCAATATCCGTTTCATCGGGGATGCTGCTACGCGGATCGCCGAAGACCATCTGCGTATCCTGCGCTTCTTTCGATTCTTCGCCTATTACGGCAGCGGCCGGCCGGATGCCGACGGGTTGCGTGCCTGCGCGGCGGCGCGCTCCAAGATCGCATCGCTGTCGGCGGAGCGCGTCTGGTCGGAGATGAAGAAGCTGCTTGCGGCCAAGGATCCGGGCCGGGCTTTGCTCTGGATGCGGCAGGTCGGGATCCTGACCGAGGTGCTGCCGGAGACCGAGAAATGGGGCATCGACGCCATTCCGGCGCTGATCGCCACGGAACAGGCGCTCGGCTGGACGTCAGATCCGTTGCTGCGGCTTGCGGCTATAGTCCCGCCGGATGCCGCGAGACTGGCAAAGCTTGCCGAGCGGTTGCGGTTGTCGAAGGCGGAGGCCGCCTATTTGCAGGGCTGGGCGAATGCGCCAGGTATCAAGGACGACATGTCTGAAGTGGTCTTTGACCGCTTGCTTTACCGCTATGATACGCCCGGCGTCGCCGCTCGGTTGAAGCTGGCGCTTGCCGTTGCGCGGGGCAAGGCGGAGGGTGATTTCGAGGAGATGGCGCGCACGGCCCGGCTGGGCAAGTTGCTGGAGCGGACGGCAGGCTGGAAGAAGCCGGCCTTTCCGGTCAGCGGTGCGGATGCGCTGGCCGCTGGCGTCAGCGCCGGGCCTCGGGTCGGCGAAATTCTCGGCAAGCTCGAGCAGCAATGGCTCGACGGCAATTTCGCCATGGACCGGGCGGCTCTGCTCGCCCGGCTGAAGGAATTGATCGAGTCCTGACGTCCATGGGCTTGGATTAGGCGGCGTTCGCTTCGTCGCGAATGCGTGCCTTGATGTTATCGACCATGCCTTCCCGGATGATCGTCTCGCCATGGGCGTTACGCATGTGCTCGACGGCGCGACGAACCACTTCGGCATCGTCGTTGGCGCGGGTGTGCCAGTCGCAGCCGGGCACGAGCGTACCACATTCGAACAGTCGCATATCTGCCTCCTGATATTTCAACGTGATGTCATCTCTTCATGCCGTAGGGGCATGAAGGTCGAAACGCGAAAGGTGGAGAAAGGTTTCGTGCGTCCGGCAAGGCTTTCACCCCGCCGGACGATGCTTTCCGGACATCAGTCCGGCATGGCCCATGCCTTGAAGCAATCCGAAGATTGATATTTCGGAGCCGGCGTTTGTCGTGCCGGATGATCCGCCGCCATGCTGGCGATCTCGCCTGGTGACTTACCGGAGAGCTGCATCCTGACCTGCTCGATGAAGCAGGAGAGGGGCAGATCCGATCCGCTTCGGACCCGCATATCCTCGGCCAGCCGAACGATGAACTCCGGCGTGTCGACGCTACGCGAGAGCTTCTGTTCATTCGCAGTCTCTGCAACTTGATTCTGTACTGCCATTACAATCTCCTCCGATTGAAACGCGCATTACCTAACCTAGGTACTCCTCCGAGTGATTTCAGGGTTCTCCTGATGTTTTATGTTGGCGCCTAAGGCCAACGCACCACGGGCGGCAAGGACGATAGGATCGACTCAACATTGCCGCCTGTCTTCAGCCCGAAGATTGTACCCCGGTCATAGAGCAAATTGAACTCCACATAGCGCCCGCGGCGGATCAATTGTTCGTCACGATCCTCTTCGGTCCATGTTTCGTTGAAGTTCGAGCGGACGATCCGAGGATAGACCATGGAGAATGCGCGGCCGACGTCGCGGGTGAAGGCGAAATCGGCATCCCAGCCGCCTGCCTCTTCTGTGGAGTGCAGCCAGTCAAAGAAGATGCCGCCGATGCCGCGCGATTCATTGCGGTGCTTCAGATAGAAATATTCGTCGCACCATGCCTTGTAGCGCTGGTAATCCGCTACCTTGTGGCGATCGCAGACGATCTGCATCGCGCGGTGAAAGAGGACGCTGTCGGTGTCTTCCTGCGTGCGCCGCCGGTTGAGCATCGGCGTTAGATCGCAGCCGCCGCCGAACCATTGGCTTGTCGTCACCACCATGCGGGTGTTCATGTGCACGGTCGGCACATTCGGATTGACGGGATGAGCGATCAGCGACAGGCCGGAGGCCCAGAAGCGGGGATCTTCTTCGGCGCCGGGGATCTGGCTGCGAAAGTCGGGCGAGAATTCGCCGTAGACGGTGGAGGTGTGGATGCCGACCTTCTCGAAGACGCGACCTTCCATCATCGACATGCGCCCGCCGCCGCCTTCGCCGTTCTCCCGCTGCCAGTCCTTGGCGACGAAGCGACCCGGTGTCTGATCGGAAAGCGGACCGGCAAGCTCGTCTTCCAGCTGTTCGAACTCGGCGCAGAGTGCATCGCGCAGGCTCTGAAACCAGCCTTGTGCCGCTTCCTTCTTGTCTTCGATGTCCTCGGGTAGTTCCTTGGGGAGGTTCGGTCGTTCCATATGTGCTCTCCGGATGCGGGCGGCCAGAGGCCCGCGATTCGATTTGTCGCCTTGAATATCAGCAACATCGTGGCGGAACCAGCTCGCTTGCCTCGCAGGAGAATCGACTCGCAAATTGTCAAATGCGGTATTATGTTCCCTGTTAAAGGCGAGGTTTCATGATGAAGATACCCGGACCGCCGCCCCTCGATGGGTTGAAACGTAGACTATTCCGGTACCGGCAGGAAAACCCGACCGGTAGAAAAAGCGAGTTCGTTCGCGAGACCTTTTGTCTCAGCCGTCCGGAAGCCCGCGCCAAGGCGCGCGAATGGTTCGATACTTTCCCGAAAGCTGCTTACTGGACCGAAGTCGAGAGTTGGCGGCAGGTCGATGGCGACCGTATTGAGTTCACCATGCGACGCCTTCCATCGGCGGATTGACCGGAAGACAGTAACAGCGCCGTCGCCAGCGGTTTGAAACGGCTATTGCGTGTTCCGTAGCCGGCTCTCGATCAACAGACCGCTTTCATCCAGGATCGGATGCGCCACGGAGACGATGTGGGCGTTGATGCGCTTCAGGTCGCGCAGCATGTCGAGATGCAGCGAGCTGGTCTGCAGGCTGTCGACGCGGCCGTCGCGCAGGCGTTCGAGATGGCGCTCGGAGGATTGCTTCTCCAGCCGGCGGACATCGACCTTCACCTCCATAAGCTGGCGGGCGAGATTGAAATCGCGGGTGACGAAGATAGTCTGGGCGATGCGCAAATTGTCGATCGTCATGCCGAAGAGCTTATGCAGCTCCTGATAACCGTCGTCCGAGAAGGTCAGGCCCTTGCCGATCTTCTTTGCCACCTGTTCGGCCAGGCCCTTTTCGATGATGTCGCCGATATGCTCGAGGTTGATGGCATAGTCGATGATGACGATCGAGCGGCGGCCATTCTCGTCGTCCAGCCCTTCACGGCCGAGCTTGGAGAGATAGATCTTCACCTCCTGCTGGATGCGGTCGACCCGCTTTTCCAGAACAGCGATTTCCTTCAACGGTGACAGGTCATTGTGGTTGAAGGCATTTTCCGTGCGGATCAGCATACGCTCGATGAGATCGCCGACGCCGAGCACTTCGCGCGTCGCGCTGGCGAGCGCCACGACCGGCGTGATGAGCGCGTTATGATCGAGGAACTTCGGTCCGTCATCGGCCTGCGGATCGTCGCGTACCAGCCTCAGCATCGTCTTCGACAGGAAGGACGAGAAGGGCCAGGCGCAGATGGCAAGGGCGATATTGAAGAGCAGATGCACGTCGACCGGCAGCTTGGCGGGCGAAAAATGCAGGCCCTGCATCCACGCACCGATATAGCTTGCAAAGGGCAGGACGATGAGACAGCCGATGGTGCGTACGATCAGATTGCCAAGCGTCACGCGCCGGGCGGTGGCGGGGCCGGAGAGAGTGGCCATGACGGGCGGGATCGCGCCGCCGAGATTGGCGCCGAGCACGAGCACCACCGTGAGGGCCGGAGACAGGATACCGGCCGAGGCAAGCGACAGGATCAGCACGACCACGGCAAGGCTGGACGAGGAGACGAAGGCAAGCACGGCCGAAAAGATCAGCGCTACCGGCAGTGCGCCGTCGAGCAGGCCAATGAAGGCGGCGAGTGCGGGAGACTGCCGCATCGGTTCCGTGGCGAGGCTCAGGAGCTGCAGCGACAGCAGCATCAGGCCGATGCCAATCAAGGCTGTGCCCGCGCCCTGTTGCGTGGTGGCCGAGCGGCGGTAGAGCACGATGCCGATGAGGATGATCAGCGGCGACAGCCATTCGATGCCGGTCGCGACGATCCATGCCGTTACCGCAGTGCCGACATTGGCGCCGAGCAGCACGATCTGGGCCATGCTGGGCAGAACGAGATCGCGCTCGACGAAGGAGGCGATCATCAGTGCGGTCGCGGTCGAGCTTTGCAGCGCCACGGTTGCGACGAAACCGGAGACGAAGGAGCGAAGGCCGCCGCGTGTGCCGCTGGCAAGGCCGGTTCTAAGCCTCGCGCCGAAGGCACGCGACACACCATCCTTTACCTGCGCGAGGCCGAATAGCAGCAATGCGACGGCTCCGAACAGATTGATCATCACGACGGTGGATTCCATGTCGTCTTTTTATATCTTTCTCATGCCGTGATGCTATCGCCGATGAAATGGAAATTTGACGTATTTCACTGAAAAGGCATGTATTTCAGTGATTTTTTCTCTGTCTGGAATCGCGGCAACTTTACTCGCCGGCTAAGGATTATACGCTCGTAGCGCCAGTGCTCCAACACTATGCGCGACATATCGGAG
Source organism: Rhizobium rhizogenes NBRC 13257 (assembly GCF_000696095.1). Classification (GTDB taxonomy): domain Bacteria; phylum Pseudomonadota; class Alphaproteobacteria; order Rhizobiales; family Rhizobiaceae; genus Rhizobium; species Rhizobium rhizogenes. The sequence continues at coordinate 137,044 of NZ_BAYX01000001.1, forward strand.
TAATATTTGCGCAGTGTCCGATTTTAGTGCGGCTTCGGCGGCGGCGCCTCGTCGGAAGGGCTGGTTTCTTTCGGCAGAATCTTGGGTAAGGTCTTGTTCGAGAATGCTTTTTTCACCTTCTCGATCGGCACGGGCCGCCGCGCCGGTCGTATTGAAGGTGAGGTGGCGGCGGGTTCGGCCATCGAGGTTTCAGCTTTGGTTTCGACCTGCAGCGACGGTGTGGCGGCCAGGATCTCTTTCAACACTGATGTCACCGGCAGATGGCTGTGCAAATCGGTATTGGTATGATGCCCGGCATGCGGAACGCGATGGTCGGCGGCAATGAACGGCCGGGAATTCATTTCGCCGAACCAGTCCCACTCGCCGATGACGTCGACCACATCGGAAAAAGTCGGCGGCATGGCTATGCGGGTGCCGATGGTGACGATCTTCGTGCCCTCCGCCAGTTTCGCGGCTCGGGTCTCGTCCTGCCGACCGAGGTCGTGAAGGGCTGCCGAGAGCACCAGATTGCCCTTGGAGTGGCCGACGAGTAGGCGGAAGGAGAAGCGGGGATCGGCCAGAAGCGCGCGCAGGGTGCGGGTGTCGAGGCTGGTACGCGAGGTCGTCTCGTTGCCGCTCGCGTCGGCGGCGCCGAATTTCGGCCGTCCGGCAAGGTCGTCCAGCATTTCAAGGACGGGGCGCAGGCCTTTGAGATGTCCGAAGAAGAAATGTCCGCCGAGCGTCTCGGTGATGACATCGGCGAGGCCATAGCCGGAAACGACGACCGCGGCCGGTGCACCGATCGCATCGGCAACATTGCGGGTAAAGGCCGCCGCGCCGAGAGCGGAGCCGCCGATGCCGGCGACAGCCAATGCTTGCACATTATGGCCGCCGCGCAGCGCGAACTCCTCCAACGTCTCGCAGAGAATGATCGCGCCGCTGCCGCTTGGCGGCACGATCATGATCGTGCCTTCGGCGGCCAGAGAGTCGCTGATGTAGAAAGCTTCGTCGGGAGTGATGACCTTGATGTCGTAGAACAGTGCATCGAGCGTCGTGTTGCGCTGGCGAAGGGCTTCCAGGGCGAGATTGCGCATCGGCGAGCGTTGCAGCCGTTCGGGCAGGCTAAGGGTGCGCGCGAACTGAGTAAGAGTGAGGGTGAATGCCGTCTGGAACATGGGTCACCTCGCCAAGGTTGCCGTAAGTTAGAGCATTCCGATGGAAAGCTTCTCACACTTTATTCAGCATGCCAACGGCAATTCACGACCACGTCGTCTGCCGCAAAGCCTCACCCGATATCATCGCGACGGACATGGCCAGATTGATCGAGCGCTGGCCTTCGAGCATGGGTATGAGGATGCGGCCATCGGCCGTTTCGTGGACGTGATCGGGCACGCCGGCGCTCTCGCGGCCGAAGAGCAGGATATCGTCTTCCCGGAAGGCAAAGTCCGTGTAGCGCTCGGCCGCCTTGGTGGAGGCGAGCACCAGCCGCCGCCCGGTTGCCGCGCGCCAGGTCTCGAAGCGCTCCCAATTGACATGCCGTGCCAGCGCAACGGCGGAGAGGTAATCCATGCCGGCGCGCTTCAGGTTGCGGTCCGAAATATCGAAGCCGGCGGGCTCGATGATATCGACGCCAAGGCCGAGGCAGGCGGCAAGCCGAAGGATCGTGCCGGTGTTGCCGGGAATGTCGGGCTGATAGAGGGCGATGCGCAGCGAAGTCATGGTTTGCAACTAGCGAAAACACCTGAGCCTGTCTTCAGATAATCGTCGAATAGCTCTGTTTTTGTGATGGCGTCCATCAGCAAAATTGAAGATTTCGGCGCGTTTTTAGGCATATTCCGCTTTTCAAAGCTAAAAATGCACGGTAAAAGGGAGCCGCTCTACAACTTGCGACACAGGGAGGCTTAGATGAATATATCGTTCGTGATGATGCGCCTCCTGGCCATTCGACCATGGCTGTGATTCAGGCGCTATAAAGCGCACTTTCGCGAGTTCCCCTTTTTTCGATTCGATACGCGGCTGGTAGGGCCTCGTTCTTTTATCACCCGGCCACCATGTCAGCCTGTGATCCTTTGAGATGCAGCAGCCGTGGCCAAAGGGTCGAGTCTTTGGAGCATTTCATGTTTGGCTGGTTCGAACAGCGACTAAATCCCTTTCCGAGCGAAGTGCCGGACGTTCCGCCGCGCGGGCTGTTTGCCTTTTGCTGGCACTACACAAAGCCCGCAGCCCCCTGGCTGCTCGCCATGGCTTTTCTCGCCATGCTGATTGCTGCCGGCGAAGTCGCGCTGTTCCAGTTCCTCGGCAATATCGTCGATTGGCTGTCGCATGCCGACCGGGCGACGTTCCTGCAGATGGAATGGAAAAAGCTTTTCTGGATGGGCGCCATGGTGGTGGTCGGCCTGCCGCTGGCTGCCGTCATTCATTCCGTCATCATGCATCAGGTCCTGCTCGGCAACTATCCGATGATTGCCCGCTGGCAGATGCATCGCTTCCTGCTGCGCCACAGCATGACCTTCTTCGCCAACGAATTTGCGGGCCGCGTCGCCACCAAGGTGATGCAGACCTCGCTTGCCGTGCGCGAAGCGGTCATCAAGATCCTCGACGTCTTCGTCTATGTCGTCACCTATTTCCTATCGATGATCCTGGTCATCGCGGTGGCGGACTGGCGGCTGATGTTGCCGATCCTGGCTTGGCTGGCGGCCTACATCGCCATCGTCGGCTATTTCGTGCCGCGGCTGCGCAAGATCGCCGCCGCCCAGGCCGATGCGCGCTCGACGATGACGGGCCGGGTGGTCGACAGCTATACGAATATCGCAACCGTGAAGCTGTTTTCGCATGCGGGTCGTGAGGAGAGCTATGCCAAGGCCGGCATGGATGGCTTCCTGCAGACCGTCCACGGACAGATGCGCAAGGTGACGCTGTTCTACATCGCGGTTTACGTCAACAACTGCGTGGCGCTCTTTGTCGTCTCGGCACTGTCGATCTGGTTCTGGCTCAGCGGCTCGATCTCGATCGGCGCCATCGCCATCGCCATCGGTCTTGCGATGCGCGTCAACGGCATGTCGCAATGGATCATGTGGGAAGTCTCGGCATTGTTCGAGAATATCGGCACGATCTATGACGGCATCGAGATGCTGACGAAGCCGCACGATATCGTTGATGTGCCGGCGGCTCCGGCGATCACGGCCAAACAGGGCGCGATCCACTTCGATCACGTCCGCTTCCACTATGGCAAGACCAAGGGCGTCATCGACAACCTGACCTTCGACATCCGTGCCGGCGAGAAGGTCGGCCTTGTCGGCCGCTCCGGCGCCGGCAAGACGACGCTGATGAACCTGCTGCTTCGGTTCTACGACCTCGAAAGCGGGCGCATCACCATCGACGGCCAGGATATTTCCAAGGTGACGCAGGACAGCCTGCGCTCGCTGATCGGGGTGGTGACGCAGGATACGTCGCTGCTGCATCGCTCGATCCGCGACAACATCGCCTATGGTCATCCGGAGGCGACCGACGCCGACATTATCCAGGCGACCAAGCGCGCCAATGCCTGGGAGTTCGTCGAGGGTCTGGTCGACATGCAAGGCCGCCAGGGGCTCGACGCACAGGTCGGCGAGCGCGGCGTCAAGCTCTCCGGCGGCCAGCGGCAGCGCATCGCGATCGCCCGCGTCTTCCTGAAGGACGCGCCGATCCTGGTGCTTGACGAGGCAACCTCGGCGCTCGATTCCGAAGTGGAAGCGGCGATCCAGGAAAACCTCTTCGCGCTGATGCAGGGCAAGACGGTGATCGCGATCGCCCACCGTCTGTCGACACTGACCGAGATGGACCGCCTGATCGTTCTCGACAAGGGCCACATCATCGAGACAGGCACGCATCAGGATCTGGTCCAGAGCGGCGGCATTTACGCCGACCTCTGGAACCGCCAGTCCGGCGGGTTCCTGGCGGATCATGAAGAGGCCGAGGCGGCGGCGCAGTAGGAATCGGGGGAAGGGCGGGCTTTGGAGCTCGCCCTTTTCATTTGGGATGGCGGGGCATTTTGTCATCCTCGAGTGCATTCGAAACTTGTTTGACGGTTTGCAATCACCTCAAACATGACAAAAATATAATGTTTTCCACCCACGACATTCCTTTGCGCCGTCGGCGAAACCTCCTATATCGCATGGGATGTTGATCCGCTCCGTCTATCGGCTGTTCGAGACTTGGATTGATCCCTACTACCGCGCCGGCGATCTTCGGCCGCCGCGGTCGCTCTGGGCGTTCATCTGGTATTATGTCGGGCAGGCGAAAGGCCCATTCCTGGCGATGGCGGCGCTGGGCGGCGCCGTGGCGATGCTCGAGGCGGCGCTGTTCTGGTTCGTCGGGCATCTCGTCGATATCCTGGACAAGGTCAAGCCGGGCGAGGGCTGGACGGGACTGCTTGCCGGCCATGGCGGCACGCTGCTCGGCATGGTCTTCGTCGTGCTGGTCGTGCGGTTCGTGGTAGTGAGCCTCGGGGCACTGGTCGAGGAGCAAGTGGTCGTTCCCGGCTTCCTCAATCTGGTGCGCTGGCAGGCCTATGCACATGTCGCGCGTCAATCGATAAGCTTCTTCCAGAATGATTTTTCCGGCCGCATCGTCACCAAGGTCTGGTCGGCGGGGCAGTCGACAGGCGATCTTGTCGTGTCGCTGCTGCAGGTGGTCTGGTTCATCATCATCTATGCGGCCTCGACCATCGCGCTGGTCGGCGGGCTGGACTGGCGCCTGGCGCTGGTGATCACGATCTGGATCGGTGTCTTCTCGCTGCTCGCCCGCTATTTCGTGCCGCGCATCCGCCGTCATGCCCGCAATTCCGCCGAAGCGGCATCGGTGCTGAACGGGCGCATGGTCGACGCCTATGCCAATATCCAGACGCTGAAGCTCTTCGGCCGCGAAGAGCAGAACGACGATTATATCCGCAACGGCTTCGACCGCTTCCAGGCGGCCGTCATGCCGTTCACGCGGCTTCTGACCGGCGTGCGCTCGTCGCTGGCGCTTCTGTCGGGCGTGATGATCACGACGATCGCGGCCCTTGCCATCCATCTGTGGCTCGCCGGCGAGATCTCGACCGGCGGCGTGGCCTTCACGCTCAGCATGGTGCTACGGCTCAACATGCTCTTCGGCCGGATGATGTCGCAGTTCAATGCGATCATGCGCAATCTCGGGACGATCCAGAATTCGGCGGAAATGATCTCGGAGCCGATCGGGCTGGTCGACCGACCGGGCGCCAGAGATCTACAGATCGTCCGTCCGGACATCCGCTTCGAGCACATAACCTTCCACTATGGTCGCGGCAGCGGCATCATCGAGGATTTCTCGCTGACTGTCCGCGCCGGCGAGAAGGTCGGCATTGTTGGCCGTTCCGGCGCAGGCAAGACGACACTCGTCAATCTGCTCCTGCGCTTCTACGATCTCGAAGGCGGCCGTATCCTGATCGACGGGCAGGATATCGCCATGGTTCGGCAGGAGTCGCTGCGTGCCGAAATCGGTATGGTCACCCAGGATACCGCACTTCTCAACCGCTCCGTCCGCGACAACATCCTCTTCGGCCGTCCGCAGGCGAGTGAGGAGCAGATGGCACAGGCGACGCGGCGGGCGGAAGCGGACAGGTTTATCGCGACGCTGGAGGACCAGAAGGGCCGAAAGGGCTATGCCGCCCATGTCGGCGAGCGCGGCGTCAAGCTCTCCGGCGGCCAGCGCCAGCGCATCGCCATAGCCCGCGTCATGCTGAAGGACGCGCCGATCCTGGTGCTGGACGAGGCGACCTCGGCGCTGGATTCCGAAGCCGAGGCGGCGCTGCAGTCCAATCTCGAAACGCTGATGGAAGGCAAGACGGTGCTGGCCATTGCGCATCGCCTGTCGACCATCGCCAAGCTCGACCGGCTGATCGTCATCGACAAGGGCAGGATCATCGAGGATGGCACGCATGACGAGCTGATTGCCCGCGGCGGCCTCTATTCCGAGCTCTGGGCACGTCAATCCGGCGGCTTTATAGCAGAGGATGCCGAGTAACCTCGTCATCGCAAGCGTCGTACGATTTTCCGGGAAGCTCGCGCAAAATCAAAAGGCTACTTTGAAACGCTGAACTCGGTCATCAGACCAAAATGGTTCGAACCCATGGCATCCGGTATCTGTCGGACGGATATCAGCTGCAACGGCGCGTGGGCGAAGACATGGTCGATGGCGATGCCGTAAGCACCGGCCACGATCGGCCAGGTGGCCGGCTCCGGAAAGGTGTGGCTGAGTCCGGTGTCGTTGAGGAAATCCCGCATATCCGGGGCAATGACCGACGCATTGAAATCACCGGCAAGGATCAGCGGCCCTTGAATACCCTTGAGGATCGGGCCGAGGATGCTCAACTCGTCGGCATGAAATTCATCGAAGTAAGGCTTGCTGAGATGCGCTGAAACAAAGTTCACCGGCTGACCGTCCATGTCGATGGTCGCGAGAATGAAACGATTGCGCCAGAGGCTGCCGAGGCTGCGCATATCCTGTGCCTGAAACGGACGTTTCGACAGCAAAAGTGAATCGCATTCGACGCTCATGTCGCTGCAGCCGATGCGATAGGGATAGGCGCCACCGATACGCTGCAAGTCGGCTTTGATCGGCTCGGCCTCGAAAATCTCCACGACATCGGCGTTGGAGCCCACGATGAGGTCGGCGATGCGAGTGCCGTTTTCGAAATTGCTGTTTTCGATGTTGAAGGAGAGGAGTTTGAAGCTCTTGCCTGTGCCGGGTGCTAGCGGGGAGGCGGCATATTCCCGCAGCATCAGGACCGAATGGACCGCAAGCCCGACGCCGAAGACGATGAGGAGAACCGCATACCAGTGTCGCCGGAAAACAAGCGCGAGCAGGGCAAGCGCAATGCCGAAAAGGCTGAAATGGGTTTGTAGGCTTTCGAAGAAGGCGAGCAGCCAGATGTCGATGACATAGCGCGCCGACAGCGTGACCAGCAATAAGGTCGCGAGCACGCATAAAACGCAGTAAATCGTCTGCCTCATAAACATATCCTTGGCATTGCTAAAACGCAGTTCAAAAGCGGGCGGCAGAGCGTGAAATGGTGCGTGATGCGGTCATGAAATCCATAGCGCTTAAAGACGAGGAAAGACTATCGTCTTAGAGATCAATGATCGGCGTGTCATCGAATTTGTTGCGATGCAGCATTGAAATCATTGTTTATTTTGCTCTGCAATGAGAAATTTTATTATGCGAATCTTACGGTTTTTCATGCTCTTACGCCGATTTGACTGACGGCCGTGATTTTAAGCTCGGTGCTCGCAGCCAAATAGCGCGCTTTTCCCGCGACATTGTGCCTCCACCCCTTGCCAAGACTGGACATAATTTGCGATCAAGCTTAGAACGCGGCGGGATACGGAGGAATCTATGGCGGAATTATGGTCGCGTTGATTCGCCGTTAGTGAGGGGGTACCGCAGCGCCTAGCTGCGGTTTTGCGGAAGAGGATGGTCCGGCTTTGAGCGAGCATACTACGACAAGTGAAACCACGGGCGAGCCAACTCGCCGAGATTTCCTTTATCTGACGACGGGCATGGCCGGCGCGGTCGGTGCCGTGGCTGTTGCTTGGCCGTTTATCGACCAGATGCGGCCGGATGCCTCGACCCTTGCCCTTGCTTCCATCGAAGTTGACGTGTCCAGCCTGGAGCCGGGCATGTCTCTGACGGTGAAATGGCGCGGTAAGCCGGTCTTCATCCGCAACCGCACGCAAAAGGAAATCGACGACGGCAAGGGCGCACAGATTTCCGATCTGAAGGACCCGGTTGCCCGTAACGCCAATCTGCCGGCGGATGCGCAGGCGACCGATGTCGCGCGTTCGGCCGGTGACGGGAAGGAAAACTGGCTGGTCATGATCGGCGTCTGCACCCATCTCGGTTGCATACCGCTCGGTCAGGCAGGGGAATATGGCGGGTGGTTCTGTCCCTGTCACGGTTCGGTCTATGATACTGCCGGTCGCATCCGCCATGGGCCGGCGCCGCAGAACCTCGCCATTCCGCTATATGCGTTTACCGCAGAAAAAAAGATCAAGGTCGGTTGAGGGGGAACTGAATCATGAGTGGTCATTCGTCTTACGAGCCATCGACAGGGCTCGAAAAATGGGTCGACGCGCGGTTGCCGCTGCCGCGCATGGTCTATGACAGTTTCATTGCCTATCCGGTCCCGCGCAATCTGAACTATGCCTATACGTTCGGCGCCATGCTGGCCGTGATGCTCATTCTGCAAATCCTGACCGGCGTCGTTCTTGCCATGCATTATGCGGCGGACACGACCGTCGCCTTCAACTCCGTCGAAAAGATTGTGCGAGACGTCAACCACGGTTGGCTGCTGCGCTATATGCACGCCAATGGCGCTTCCTTCTTCTTCGTCGCGGTCTATCTCCACATCGCCCGTGGCCTCTATTACGGCTCCTACAAGGCGCCGCGCGAGATCCTCTGGATCCTCGGCGTGATCATCTATCTCCTGATGATGGCAACGGCCTTCATGGGCTACGTTCTGCCCTGGGGCCAGATGTCCTTCTGGGGGGCGACCGTCATCACCGGCTTCTTCTCGGCCTTTCCCTGGGTCGGCGACTGGATCCAGACCTTCCTGCTCGGCGGCTTCGCCGTCGACGATCCGACGCTCAATCGCTTCTTCTCGTTGCACTATCTGCTGCCGTTCATGATCGCCGGTGTGGTTATCCTGCACATCTGGGCGCTGCATGTGACCGGTCAGACGAACCCGACCGGCGTCGAAGTCAAGCTGAAGACCGATACCGTACCCTTCACGCCCTATGCGACGCTGAAGGATGCGCTCGGCGTTTCCATCTTCCTGCTGGTATTCGCTTATTTCGTCTTCTATCTGCCGAACTTCCTTGGCCACGCCGACAACTACATTCCGGCCAATCCGCTGAAGACGCCGGCTCACATCGTTCCGGAATGGTACTTCCTGCCGTTCTACGCGATGCTGCGCTCGATCACCTTCAACATCGGCCCGATCGACTCCAAGCTCGGCGGCGTTCTGACGATGTTCGGCGCGATCATCGTGCTGTTCTTCCTGCCCTGGCTGGATACGTCGAAGATCCGCTCGGCGGTCTATCGTCCCTGGTACAAGCTGTTCTTCTGGCTGTTCGTCGCCGATGCCGTTCTGCTCGGCTGGCTCGGTTCGCAGCCGGCGGAAGGCAGTTTCGTCGTGATCTCGCAGTTCGCGACGCTGTTCTACTTCCTGTTCTTCCTCGTCGCCATGCCGGTTCTCGGTCTGGTCGAAACACCGAGGCGCATTCCAAATTCGATTACGGAGGCGGTCCTTGAGAAGCAGAACGGCAAGACAGCCGTTCCGGCTCAAGCGTAACCGGGGAAGAGAACAATGAAAAAGCTTGTTGCCGGCCTTCTGTCGCTCGCACTCATCGGTGGCTTCGCCACGGTTGCCGCCGTTGCCGCGGAAACCAAGCCCGCCGCCGAAGAAGCGACCCCGCACTACCCGCTCAAGGAGCCGAGGACCCAGCATTGGACCTTCTCCGGCCCCTTCGGCTATTACGACAAGGCGCAGCTCCAGCGTGGCCTCAAGGTCTACACGGAAGTCTGTTCCGCCTGCCATTCGATGAAGCTGGTGGCTTTCCGCACGCTGGGTGAACTCGGCTATTCGGAAGCGCAGGTGAAGACCTTCGCGGCGAACTACGAAGTGCAGGACGGCCCGAATCCCCAGGGCGAGATGTTTACGCGCAAAGCGCTTCCGTCCGACCATTTCCCGTCGCCGTTCCCGAACGACGAAGCGGCAGCCGCCTCGAACAACGGCGCCGTGCCGCCGGACATGTCGCTGCTTGCCAAGGCGCGTGAAATCGAGCGCGGTTTCCCGCAGTTCATCTTCGACATCTTCACGCAGTATCAGGAAGGCGGCCCGGATTATATCTACTCGCTGCTGACCGGCTACGAGGAGCCGCCGGCTGGCTTCCAGGTTGCGCAGAATTCGCACTATAATCCGTATTTCGATGCGGCCGCGACCTTCGCCATGCCGAAGCCGCTCTCCGACGGTCAGGTCACCTATGACGATGGCTCGCCGCAGACGGTCGATCAGTATTCGCACGATGTTTCCGCCTTCCTGATGTGGGCCGCGGAGCCGCATCTGGAGGAGCGCAAGCACCTTGGCTTCATGGTCATCATATTCCTGCTGATCTTCTCGACGCTGATCTATCTCACCAAGCGGTCGGTCTATGCCAAGGCTGGCGCTCACTAGGCAGTTCGGCCCTGCAATCAACAAAAGGCGGCCCGTTGTGGTCGCCTTTTTTGTTGGTATCGCGCACGCGTCTTGCTAGGGTGCTGCCGGCCCTATCTTAGCCTGAGAGTACATATTTCCATGAAGACCATTGCTTCGGAGCTTGCCGCCAGCATCCGCTCCATCCCGGACTATCCCAAGCCCGGTATCATCTTCCGCGACATCACCACGATGCTTGGCGACGCCAAGGCGTTTCGCCGTGCCGTTGATGCGCTAGTGCAGCCCTATGCCGGCACCAAGATCGACAAGGTCGCCGGCATGGAGGCCCGCGGCTTCATTCTGGGCGGCGCAGTGGCGCATCAGCTGTCGGCCGGTTTCGTGCCGATCCGCAAGAAGGGCAAACTGCCGCATGATATCGTGCGTATCGCCTACAGCCTCGAATATGGTGTCGACGAGATGGAGATGCACCGTGACGCGGTGAACCCCGGCGAAAAGGTGATCCTGGTCGACGACCTGATCGCGACGGGCGGCACCGCGGTTGGCGCCACCCAGTTGCTGCGCCAGATCGGCGCGGAAGTTGTCGCCGCCTGCTTCGTCATCGACCTGCCGGATCTCGGCGGCCGCAAGAAGCTGGAAGCACTCGATGTGCCGGTCCACACACTGGTGGAATTCAGCGGGCATTGATGGAAAGACCTTCTGCCCAATGGAGAGAAGGCATCACTCAAACTCCAGAACAGTGCTCTCGAAGCGTATCACCGGTACGCCATGCTGGTTGGTTCCGTCGCAGAGGATGGTGTTGAGCGTCCAGCCCGAGCGTGACGCCAGGGGGCGGCTGGAAAGCAGGGTGACGCCGTAGGTGACGGTGTCACCGGCAAAGACGGGGCGAAGCCACTGCAGCTTCTGGAAACCGGCCGAGGGACCGAGTTTGGGCGGCTTTCCGCCCTCGGCAATCAGGCGGGCGGTTTCGCCTTTCCAATAGTCGATGAAGGTCCTCATCCAGGCTGCACAGGTGTGCCAACCGGAAGCGCAGAGGCCGCCGAATAGCGTCTCCTTGGCTGCTTCCGCGTCCATATGGAAAATCTGCGGGTCGAAGCGCGAGGCGAAGTGGACGATGTTTTCAGCCGTAAACGTATGGCTGCCGATCTCGGCCCGTTCGCCGGTGGGATAGAGCTCCATCATCTTCATGGCGAGACCTCCACAGGCGAGCGCATGCGGATCATGGTGGCGTTCTCGCCGAGGCAGACGAGTTCGTCGTGCTGGTTTTTCACTTCATGCCGGAACTTGACGATGCCGAGGCCAGGGCGAGAGCGCATGGCACGGGATTCGAGCACAATTGAACGGCCGGAAAGTGTGTCGCCCGCGAGAACGGGCTTTTTCCAGTCCATGAAGTCGATGCCCGGCGCACCTTCGGATTCGGTGTTAAGCAGATAGCTGTCGCACATCATCCGCATGAACATTGCCGATGTGTGCCAGCCGGAGGCGGCAAGCCCACCCAGGATACTGGCCCGGCCGGCGGCTTCATCGAGATGCATCGGCTGCGGGTCGAACTCGCTTGCGAATTCAATGATTTCCTCGGCCGTCACATGCTTCGGCCCAAGCGGAAACATCTGTCCCGGCTGAAAATCCTCATAGGTCAGTTTCGCCATATCCGTCAGCAGCCTCCTTATTCCTCCCGAGCGCAATCGCATGGCGGGCGGGAGTGGCGCAAGTATTTTCGTGACGGGGAAGGACGTGCGGCCCTTGGCTGCGCCTTGGTGATCGGTGCTGGCTGGTCGCATCTGCACCGCGCAACCGTCCGACGGCCACGCAGGGAAGACTGCCGGCGCTCAGGTGAGGGCCGGCAATCTCTTTATGTCTTAGGCATTGAAGAGGAAGTTGAGGACGTCGCCGTCCTGGACGACATATTCCTTGCCTTCGGAGCGCATCTTGCCGTTTTCCTTGGCGCCGACTTCGCCCTTGAAGGCGATGTAATCGCTATAGGCGATGGTTTGGGCGCGGATGAAGCCGCGTTCGAAATCGGAATGGATGACGCCGGCCGCCTGCGGGGCCTTGGTGCCTTCCTCGATCGTCCAGGCGCGCGTTTCCTTCGGGCCGACGGTGAAATAGGTGATGAGATGCAGCAGCTTGTAGCCGGCGCGGATCAGCTGGTCGAGGCCGGCTTCCTTGAGACCGAGTTCGGAGAGGAACTCCATGGCTTCGTCTGCGGGCAGCTGCGCCACCTCCGCTTCGATGGCGGCGGAGATGATCACTACTTCGGAATTCTGCTCCTTCGCCATGGCGGCGACGGCGGCTGTATGCTCATTGCCGGCAACGGCATCGGCTTCGGCGACGTTGCAGACATAGAGCACGGGATGCGAGGTCAGAAGGTTCAGGCTCTTGAGGATACGGAGCTCCTCGTCGTCGAGCTTCGACAGCAAGGTGCGAACCGGCTTGCCTTCGTTCAACAGCTTGAGCGAGGCTTCCATCAGCGGCAGCATCGCCATGGATTCCTTGTCTTTGCCGGTGGCGCGCTTGCGCGTCTGCTCGGTGCGGCGCTCCAGGCTCTCGAGATCGGAGAGCATCAGCTCGGTCTCGATGGTCTCGGCGTCGGCAACCGGATTGATGCGACCTTCGACATGGGTGATGTCGCTGTCTTCGAAGCAGCGCAGCACATGCACGATTGCATCGACTTCGCGAATGTTGGCAAGGAACTGGTTGCCCAGGCCTTCGCCCTTCGATGCGCCGCGCACCAGGCCGGCAATATCGACGAAGGAGATGCGCGTCGGGATCAGTTCTTTCGACTTGGCGATTTGGGCAAGCTGCTCCATACGCGGATCGGGAACCGCCACTTCACCCGTGTTCGGCTCGATCGTGCAGAACGGATAATTCGCCGCCTGCGCCGCCGCCGTCTTGGTCAGCGCGTTGAACAGAGTGGACTTGCCGACGTTCGGCAGCCCGACGATACCGCATTTGAAACCCATGGCACCTTGTCCATATCTTGAAATCTTTGCAGTGCGTATGGGGGAAGGGCCGTTGCTGGTCAAGTCTTGCAGGGGAAAAGCGCTGTTTTTCTGCGGTGGATCGTGCTTGGACGCCGTTGCCGTCCTCTTCCTGCTCACGGTCGATTGATCCGAACGGCTATCGCGAGGCCATCGTCTTGCTTGAATGGCCGGTTGCGGTGCGGTATAAACCTGTTATCAGCGACAAGCCCTTTTCCCCTGTCATCAACGGTGACTCCGATGAGTGACAATGATGTTGTCCTAAAACCGAAGACCAAGACGAAGCCCAAGGTCGAGCGGCCGAAGCTCTATAAGATTATTCTCGTCAACGACGATTACACGCCGCGCGAATTCGTCATCATGGTGCTGCAAGCTGTCTTCCGCATGAGCGAGGAGGCCGGTTATCGTGTGATGATGACTGCGCATAAGCTTGGCAGCTGTGTGGTGATGGTCTGTGCGCGGGACATTGCCGAGACCAAGGCGCAGGAAGCCATCGATCTGGCGAAAAGCGCCGATTTCCCGTTGATGTTCACCACCGAGCCAGAAGAATAGAATTTCGGAGGAGGACGACGGTCAGCCTGCAATAGGACGGCGGATCTGGAAGCCGGTCTTGTCCTGCGAGAAGCCGCAATTGGCATAGAAGCGCAATGTTGCGGGTGTCTTCGAGCCGGTGAGCAGCATCACCTTGTAGCAATTCTTCTCCCAGGCCGTTGCGATGGCCTTATGGATCAACGCCCGGGCGTGACCGCGCTGGCGATGGTCGGCATGGGTGACGACATTCTCGATCAGCGCATAGGGTGCGCCGCCGCGTGTCAGGTTGGGGGTGATGACCAGGGTGACGGAGGAGATGGCAAGGTCGCCGACGAAGGCAGCGAAGATCGTCATTCCAGGGTGTTGCAGGATCTCGGCAAAGCGGCTTTCGGCCAACGCCGGTTCCAGCTCCGGATCGCCGTGATTAAGGTGCCGGTAGAGCGCGAGAAGGGTGGGGAGATCGCCGGCGGCAGCCGGACGGATCACCACCGTGTCGCTGCCGTTTGCGGCTTCCGCCATATCAATCGTCCTTCTTGCCGAACATTCTCTTCAGCATCTCAGCCATCGGACCGCTCTCGGGCATGCGCGGCTGATTGTGGTTGCGGGCCTGATGAATGTGCGATTTGGCGACAGTCTTTTTTTCCGGCTTCGGCGCTGGTTCCTCCGTCTTGCCGCCCAGCGCTAGCGCAATCTTGTTCATCAGCTGCGAATCCTCGCCGCGCACCAGCATGTCGGCATTGTCGGCGAGTGCGTCGAACAGCGGCTCCAGCCAATCGCGATCAACCTTGGCGAAGTCGCCGAGCACATGGTTCTGCACCAGCTCCTTGACGCCGGGATGGCCGATGCCGAGGCGCAGCCGCCGGTATTCGCGGCCGCAATGGGCATCGATCGACTTGATGCCGTTGTGGCCGCCATGGCCGCCGCCGGTCTTCAGCCGCGCCTTGGCGGCCGGCAGGTCGAGTTCGTCATAGATGACGACGAGGTCGGACGGCTCAAGCTTGTAGAAGCGCATGGCCTCGCCGACGGATTCGCCGGAGAGGTTCATGAAGGTCTGCGGCTTGATCAGCAGGACTTTCTGGCCGCCGAGTTCGCCTTCGGAAATCTCCGCCCTGAATTTCTTCGCCCAGGGTGAAAAGCTGTGGCGACGGTGGATCGCATCCACGGCCATGAAGCCGATATTGTGACGGTTGCCCTGATATTTGGCGCCGGGATTGCCGAGGCCCACGATGAGAAGCATGCGCTTCGCCCTTTGGAAAATGCCGATGCCCTTCACGACAAGGAATTGACGGCAAAGTCAAGGCGGGACCTCTCGTCAGTCTCCGAGGTGCAGGCCGTATTTCAGGAATATCCGTTTCTGCGTGCCGTCGGCAATCAAGCTGTCGAGCGCTGTCTGCATCCTCTTCAGCAGATCGTCCGGAAAATCCTTCTGGCAGGCGATGCCCATGGGCTGCGCGGAGAGCACGGTTACCTTTTCGACGGCGTTGCCTTCTTTCCTCAATTTGTCGAAATAGCTTTCAGAGATCGGCATCAGGTCGATGCGGTCGCTCATCAGCTTCTTCAGCGTCGCTCTGAAGTCGCTGGCGACATCGATCCGTGGGAAATTGGCCTGCCGCAAGGCGGCCTCGGTGTAGTCCTCCCGCCATGTGCCGACGGTATACTTCCGTGCCTCATCGAGCGTGGCGGCGACGACGCTGGATCCAGTGTGTTTGATCAGGATGTTGCGGTCGACCAGCAGCGGCTGGACCCATTTGAATAGCTTGTCGCGTTCTTCATTGTGGGCAGTGGCGAAGACGCAGGTCATCGGTACTGTCTGCGCCTGGGAATAGGCTCGCGCCCACGGCATGACCTCGATCGAATAATCGACGCCGATATCGGCCATCACCTTGCGCACCTGCTCGACGGTCGCGCCCACGGCAATCTTGCCATCGCGGTAATTGAAGGGCGGATATTCTTCCGTGGTGAAGGCGACCGTTTCTGCTCGGGCCACGGAGAGAAGGCTATAGGAGGAGAGGCTGAGAAGGACGAGGAGAAGCAGTTTCCGCATGTGGTTTCCCGCCTCTACGATGCTTGCGCCACGGAGAGAAGGCTGTCTGCTTGCGATCCCGCCAGTGTTTTCATCAGATCATTCGGATGCTGCGGCCGGTGGAACAGATAGCCCTGGCCGTAATCCAGTCCCATGGTGCGCAGCGTCGTGCACTCCTCTTCGGTCTCGATGCCTTCGGCAATGACCGTGCAGTTCATCTTGTGCGACAGCGTCGTGATGCTTTCGACCAGCATGCGGCTCTTGGCGCTGACATCCGAGGCGGTGTCGTTGATCGCGCGAATGAAGGATTGGTCGATCTTGATGATATCAACCGGGAAACGGTTGATATAGCTCAGCGACGAATAGCCCGTGCCGAAGTCATCGAGCGCGATGCGGCAGCCGTAGCGGCATATCTCGTTGATGACCATGCGGGTTTCCGGGTTGTCGTCCATCAATACCGCTTCGGTGATTTCGACGACGATCCGCTTCGGGGAGATATCGTGGCGGGAGAGCAGGGCGGCGATGCGGACGGGTAGCTCCGGCTCAAACTGCAGCGGCGAAAAATTGATGGCGAGATAGGTGTCCTGCATGCCGTCGAGGCGCGAGAGACGCGCAAAATTGGAGACGGCCTTCTCCATGATGCGATTGCCGATGCGAATGATCGAGCCCGTCTCCTCGGCGACCTCGATGATCCGGGCCGGCGGCAGAATGCCCTTCTGCGGATGATGCAGCCGCATCAGCGCCTCGAAGCCGGCGATGGAGCGATCATCGATATTGACGATCGGCTGCAGGTGGGCCTCGAACCAGTCTTCACTGAGGCCGTTCTCGATATGGTTCTCGAGTTCGGCGCGGCGGCGGGATGCGTCCAGCATGCCGTTGTCGAAGATCTGCGCGCCGTTCTTGCCGTCGTGCTTCTTGGCATACATGGCGATATCGGACTTCAGCAGCAGTTCGGCCGCATTGGCGGCATGGCGGGGATAGATGGCGATGCCGATGCTGGCGCTGAGGCGGGCATCGCCACCAAAGGGGGCCTCGAATACATCGGCGATGCGGGTTGCCATGTCGATCGCCCTCGCTTCGGCGTCCTCGGCAAGCAGCAGGATAGCAAACTCATCGCCACCAAGGCGGGCGGCGATGTCGCCGGGCTCCAGCCGTGCCTGCAAGCGGGCAACCAGTTCGCGTAGGGCCGCGTCGCCGGCGGCATGGCCCTTGTTGTCGTTGATCCACTTGAAGCGGTCAAGATCGATGAACAGGCAGGCAAGCTCGCGCTTGCGCTTGTCCGCCTCGTTGATCTTGGCATCCAGCGCTGTTTCGAAACCCTGGCGATTCAGCAGGCCGGTGAGATGATCGGTGATCGCCTGGCGTAGGTTTCGGTCTTCGGATTGCTTGAGATCGGTGACATCGGTCATGACCGAAAGCGAAAGACCATCCTGGATTGCCGTCGTCTCAAGGATCAGCACATCCATGACCCGTTCATCCCGGCAATGGAATTTTACCGTGACGTCGAAGCGGGCGGCGCTGTCGGGATGGCTGCGCTTGCGCTCGATGTATTTCGCGCGCGATTCCGGCAGGACCAGGCTTGCGAACTTGCGTCCGACCACGTTTGCGCGGGCGTAGCCGGTGGCGGCCAGCCAATAGTCGCTGACGGCGGCGATGCAATCGTCCTTGTCGAGCGAGAAGAGCATGGCCGGCGTCAGATTATAGGTATCGGTGGCGCGGCGATGGGCGAGCTTCAGCTCGGTCTCCTCGCGCTCCAGCTTGCTCTGCATCTCGTTGAAGCTATGGGCGAGCCGGCCCATTTCGTCGTTGGACTGCCAGTCGACATGATGGCGCGAACCCAGTTGCCGTGTCGCCTCTATCGCATGGGTCAGCCGCATCAGCGGCTGGATGACGAAGATGCGGTTGCCGATCAGGGCGGCGCCGAAAACGGTCAGGACGGCGAAGATGAAGATCGAGATGAAGACGATCTCCTCGCTTTTCAATCCGTCGAAGAGGCCGAGCTTCGGATAGTAGACGGTGATGGAGCCGAGATTCCTTGCGCCATCCACACCATTGTAGATGATCGAACGCGAGACGGCCTCCAGCGGACCCTTATAGGCTTTGGGGATGGTCGATTGCGTGACGTCGAGCTGGCCGGAGAGATCGCGGACATTGACCTTGACGATCGCCCCCTCGGCAACCGTCGTTGCACTGATCTGCGTGACACTGTCCTCGTCGAGATCCCATAGCGGTTTGGCGAGCGCCTGGGCGTTGGCGACCAGCAGAACGGAAATATGGTCCTTGATTTCCTTTTCGGCCCGTCCGGAGGAGAGGAAAAGGAACAGCACAAAAAGCGGCGCGACGAAAACGAGCAGCGCACCGCAGACGATCGCGAAAAACCTGTTTTCGACGGAATGGTTCATAGTTCCGCTTGCTCCCCGGTCGCAGACCGGCTGATCTTGGGGCGTGCCGTTCTCTACAACTGTTTGGCGTAAACTTTCATGAATGTGTTAAATGTTGCTGAAACCATGGGGTTAATGGATTTAAACCAAGTATTGATTCCGCAAATTGTAGAAGTTCTGGTTACTTTTATTAGAATCTACACATGAAAAACCCGCCATCCCCAGAGGGGAGGCGGGTCTGAATGCGTAGCGATGAAGACGCTGATTAAGCGCTGGCTTCTTCGCTGCCTTCTTCTTCCGTAAGACCGGCAGCCGGAGCGACGATCGTTGCGATCGTGAAGTCGCGGTCGGCGATGACCGGGACTACGCCCTTCGGCAGGGTTACGTGCGAGATGTGGATGCTGTCGCCGGCCTTGAGGCCCGACAGATCAACGGTGAAGAATTCCGGGATCGCATCGGCCGGGCAATGGACTTCGACTTCGTGGCGAACGATGTTCAGCACGCCGCCAGCCTTGAGGCCCGGGGACTTTTCCTGGTTGACGAAGTGAACCGGGATTTCAACGGTCACCTGGCTGTTGCCGGAGACGCGCAGAAAGTCGATATGGAGCGTGAAGTCACGGACCGGATCGAGCTGGTAGTCCTTCGGCAGAACCTTGATCTTCGTGCCGTCGACGTCGATCGTCGCGATCGTGGTGAGGAAACCACCGGCATGAATACGCTTCGTCACTTCATTGGTGTTGAGAGTGATCGAGATGGGGGCCTGCTTGTCACCATAGATGACAGCGGGAATCAAACCATTGCGGCGAAGTTCACGGGCGGACCCCTTACCAACCCGTTCGCGCGCCTCGGCCTTGAGCTCGTAGCTTTCGTGGCTCATAGCTATTCCTTTCGAGGTTATTTGGAGAGTTCATCCGGTCGCCGGCATGCGGGGACCGATTGAACTGGAGGAGGGCAAGCCCTGCCTCATCCGCGTTGCCTCCAAGGGTGTCTACGCGGACGCGTGGCGTATAGTACAAACAGGCCCAAGGCGCAAGTCTCACCGGAGAAAGCGCATCTGTGATGACATTGCAACTCTCGATAAAGAGCCGGCGATGCTATTTCTATCAATGCCTTGACATATACCCCCAGCCTCTTCAACAGTCGATTTCAATCGATCAGGGTCAAAAGGAGAGGTCGGGTATGCGCTCCAGGGCTATTGCCGCCGCCGCGGTTTTTTCCATCGGTCTTGCTGGCGCGTCGCAGGCGGCTGACGTCAACGAACAGGGCGCCAAGGAATTGCGCAATATCCTGACGCATTCCCTCTCTCGCGATCTTGCCCGCAGCGGCTTCGTCACCGTGACGCCCTCGGGCGATCAATATCAGATCACCTACGACCTCGCGAAATTCTTCGACAAGATCAATTCCAGCGCGCTGTCGGTTACCGGTTTCAAGCCGCTATTGCTGTTTGCGCAGCCGCTCGCGGAAGGCAAATGGCATCTGAAAGGCGATAATAGCCTCGATGTTTCGGTCCATTCGCCGACAGCTGATGTCAGCTATTCGGTTGCCTCCAACTCGGTCGACGGCATTTTCGATCCGGCGCTCGAGGTGATGCGGTCGCTGGAGACGAAGAGCAGCGGCATCAAGTTCTCCAGCATTGGCAGTGGCAGAAACACCGGTCACGCGATGGACGCCACCATCGATAGTGCATCGTTCTCCAGTTTGGTGACCGACGGCACCGGGGCCGGCAAGGTCAACCTGCAGTCGCAGGGCACGTTGCAGCACTTCAATGAAACAGTGACCGGGTCTGGCGCCTCGTCCGTCAACCTCGGCGCCGACAGCATCGATATCAAGGTGGTGGCGACAAGCCTGCCGGCGAAGGAACTGCGCGAACTCGTCCACTTCTTCATTCAGCACGTCAAGGCCAAGCAGCTATCCGACAGCGGCAGCGAGAAATTCGCGGAACTGGTGCGTCGCGCCTTGCCCGGCTTCGGTTCGCTGGACGAGTCCGTGACGCTGAACAATCTGCTGGTGACGACCGCCAAGGGAAAGGTCGGCGTCAAGACAGTCGACTACAGCTTCAAGATGGATGGCCTCACCAAGGCCTCCAACGTCAATTTCGGCCTGCGTGCGGAGCACTTCACGCCTGACGCCGGCCTCATTCCGTCGGCCTATGCCGCCTTCCTGCCGGAGACGCTCGATGTGCAGATCGGCATGCCCGATATCAATTTCGAGGGCATTGTCGATGCGGCGCTGAAGAATGTGTCGACGCGCGCAACGCCGGTTTCCGGCGAGGCGCTGAAACGCATCGCGTTCCCGGGCGGCCTTGCGACGCTCGAGTTCCCGAAAATCAGCGCGACTTCCGGCGTTTACGATGTCGAGGTTTCCGGTGCGTTGAAGAGGGCCACCCAATCCCATGCCGGTTACTCGCTGCAGGCGACGATCCTGGCTCGTGATTTCGACAAGACGGTCACCGCCATTCAGGATGCAGCCAAGACGGACCCGCAACTGAACAAGGTGTCCTTCGGCCTGATGGCCGCCAAAGGCTTCGCCAAGACCGATCCGGATGGCCGCCTGCGCTGGGATGTCACCATGGATGAAAACCGCACCGTCACGGTGAACGGACAGGTGCTGAAGGGGCCGAAAGGCCAGAAAAACCCTTAAGAGTTTGTACCCGACGCTCGTTTCGGCGTCTTCGATCTGACCGGGAACCCACTTCAGGGTTCTTTTGTTTCCAACTGTTTTTCTAAGTATTTTGGGGGAATGAAATATGCGTTTCAAAGCAGTAGCCGCGGCGGCGGTTTTCGCCGCGGGCTTGGCTGGCGCGTCGCAGGCGGCTGATGTCAATGAGCAGGGCGCGAAGGATCTGCTTGGCAATCTGACCTATTTCCTGCCCGACGATATGGCCAAGAGCGGCTTCGTCGCGGTGAAGCCGGTGAGCGGCCATTACGAGATTACCTATGATCTCCAGAAGCTCTTCGACAAGCTGAAGATCAGCGATATCGTCATCAGTGGTCTCAAGCCGCTAACGGCGCTTGCAACGCCGCAGGATAGTGGTCTCTGGGCAATTGAGGGCAGCAACGCCATTGACGTGACGGCGCGTTCGAAGCCGGGTAGCGCGACGGACATGGAATTTCGCTATGCCCTGGCGTCTTCCAGCTTCCAGGGGATCTTCGATCCTGCGCTCCACTACGTCCGTTCGATGGATCTGAAGGGCAGCGGCATTACCTTCGCCAGCAAGACCACCGACAAAGACAATGGCGTGCAAAAGAACGATGCCACGGCCGACAGCATCGTCTACAAGCTGTCTTCGACGGACAGCGGCGAGCCGGGCAAGCTTGATCTCAAGATGGACGGCAGCCTGCAATCCCTCAACAACAAGATTTCCTCCGGCGACATGGCGTTCGGTGAGATCAAGGTCGGGGCGATCGATTTCAATGCGAGCGCGACCAAGCTGCCGTTGAAGGCGCTGAACGAAATATTGCGCTTCGTCTCCGATCACAAGGAGAAGAAAACCTTGTCCGATAGCGAGAGCGCCGAGATCAAGGCATTGCTGCAGAAGGCGATGCCGATTGCCGGTTCGTTCGAGGAGAAGGTCTTCATCAAGGATCTTTCCGTCTCGACGCTCTTTGGAGACGGCGGCCTGCAGAATATGGGCTACTCCTTCAAGGTGGACGGGCCGAGCAATGCGATGAATGCCGATTTCGGTCTGCGTGCTGAAAAGCTCACTTTGGCATCCGGTCTGGTGCCGCAAGACTATGTCGCTTTCATTCCCGACGCTGCCGAAATGCAGGTGCAACTGCCGAACCTGAACTTCACCGCTCTCGCGGACGTTCTGCAGCAGACCGACTTCAACCATCCTGCCGGTCAGGAAGCCGTGGATAACCAATTGCAGCGGGCCATGTTCCCGGATGGAACGATAACGGTCAATTTTCCGAAGATCAGTGCGGTTTCGGGGCTCTACGACGTCGAAGCTTCCGGCAGCATGCGCGGGGCTCTGGGCGACAGCGACCGTGTCACCATGAACATGACGGTGCTTGCCCGCGATCTCGACAAGACGATTGCCGCTGTTCAGGAGGCTGCGAAGACGCAGCCGGATCTCAATCAGTTCTCTTTCGGCCTGATGATGGCCAAAGGTTTCGCCAAGACTGATCCCGACGGACGTTCGCGTTGGGAGGTCAGCATCGCCGACGACAAGACCGTGACGATCAACGGCCAGGTCATCAAGTAAGTCGCTCGAATACCAGAATGCGAAGATGTTTGTCCTAAGGCCGCTGGCCCAGCGTTCGATTTCTCTCCTATGGGCCGGCCAGGTGCTGGCGGCGACCGGATCCGAATTCTACATGGTCGCCGTCGTCTGGATTGCGGCGGATTTCATCGGCAGCAACGCGGGCTACGTGTCCGCGTTGCAGTCGGGTATGCTTCTGTTCGGCAGTCTCTTCGGCGGCATCCTGACGGATCGCTGGCGGCATAGCACGACGATGATTTCGTCCGACGTGCTGCGCGCGCTTTTGTTGCTGGTGCTGTCCGTCGCCGGCTTGATGCATGTCATGAGCCTGCCATTACTGATAGTGCTTGCCGGATGTATCGCCCTGCTGACGGCAGCGTTCGATCCGTCGTTGCAGGCGACCTTACCGACCATCGCCGTCGACCCCGACATCCGGCATGCGACCAACGGATTGTTCGACGCCACGAGGCGCATGGCCCGCATTCTGGGGCCGAGCCTGATTGCATTGGTTAACGGCTTCCTGCCGAAATCGCAGTTCTTCACCGTGACGGCGGCGACATTGCTGCTGTCTGCCCTGGCGGTCTGGCTGGCTGTCGCCAGATTGCCGCCCGCGCCTCGCCGTCGCGATTTCTCAGGCGCGGCTGCGGTAATCGACGGCGTGCTGGGCGGATGGAGGGCAGCGCGGGGTCATGCCGCGATACTCTATGGGCTGTTCACCAACCTGATGGGAAATATCGCCTGGGCCATGGGCATTCTGCTTGGGATGATCCTGCACCTGCGCGAAACCAGCACCGATCCCTTGACCGATTACAGCCTGATGATGATGGCCTACGGCGTCGGCAACGTGACGACCAACCTCATCCTCAGCAATATGAAGCCGCGGCGGCCGGTGGTCTGGATCATCGTGGCAAAACTGATTTTTGGCACCGGCGTTTTCCTGCTGCCGCTGATGCATGACCGTCTATGGTTGATGGCCGTTGCATGCTTTGCCTCGATCAACGGTCCCTTCGAAAATCTCGCCATGCTGCATCTGATGCAGACGAGGAGCGAGCCACACCGTCTGGCGCAGATCTATCGCTTGATGATGTGCGCGATCTTCCTTGGCCTTTTCCTGGCCTATCTCATGTCGCCGACGCTCTTTGCCTGGTTCGGCATCGGGCCGTCGATCATGGGGGCGGGCGCCGCGGTTTTCGTCGCCGGGCTGATCGGAATAGGGCTGCTTGTCTGGCGGCAAAGACATCCGGCCGGTGTGACACCGGCATAAGGAAGGGATGGCCGGTTTTCAGTCGAACAGGCTGGAAACCGATTCTTCCTGGCTGGTGCGGTTGATGGCCTCGCCGATGAGGCTGGCGGTGCTGATGACGCGAATGTTCGGCGCAGATAGCACCGCCGTCGTCGGCTGAATGGAATCGGTGATCACGAGTTCCTTCAGCTTCGAATTGGCGATGCGGGTCACGGCGCCACCGGACAGAACGCCGTGGGTGATATAGGCCGTAACGCTGGTCGCGCCATTCTTCAGGAGCGCCTCGGCGGCGTTGCAGAGCGTGCCGCCGGAATCGACGATATCGTCGATCAGGATGCAGTCCTTGCCGGTGACATCGCCGATAATGTTCATGACTTCGGATTCACCCGGGCGATCACGGCGCTTGTCCACGATCGCCAAGAGACAGTCGAGGCGTTTGGCGAGCGCGCGGGCACGCACCACACCGCCGACGTCGGGCGAAACCACCATAACGTTGCCGATATCGTAATTGGCCACGATGTCGCGCGTCAGGATCGGCAGGGCGTAAAGATTATCCGTCGGGATATCGAAGAAGCCCTGGATCTGGCCGGCGTGCAGATCAAGCGTCAATACGCGATCGGCTCCAGCCTCGGTGATGAGGTTCGCCACGAGCTTCGCCGAGATCGGCGTGCGCGGACCGGCCTTGCGGTCCTGACGAGCATAGCCGAAATAGGGGATGACAGCCGTGATGCGCCGCGCCGAAGAGCGTCGCATCGCGTCGACCATAATCAACAATTCCATGAGGTGGTCATTGGCCGGAAACGATGTCGGCTGAACGACAAACACGTCCTCGCCACGCACGTTTTCCTGGATCTCAACAAAGATTTCCTGGTCCGCGAAACGCCGGACGCTTGCCTTACCCAAAGGAAGATTGAGATAGTTGCAGATCGCTTCGGCGAGGTGCCTGTTCGAATTGCCTGCGAAAATCTTCATTTTGGCCCGCCTGTTACCAACCTGATAGCCGCGCTTTTAACCGCCTTGCTCCCGAATGCAAGGGGGGAGAGGCATGATAGCTTTCATATTTCTGAAAAGCCTGTGGCTATCCACCGCGAGAGTCACGCCAGGAATTGAATTCCGACATGGTTTTGGTGGCGATTTTCTGCATGACGGCAGGCGGAACGGCGCTCCATGGATCGCCACGCTTCAGCGGCGCACTTTCCGCTCCCTGGATTCGGTGCAGGCGGGCACCGCTATTGTCGAGGACATCCCAGACATAGGTAACGGAAATCTGCGGTCCATCCTGGAAGGCGGAAAGGTAGCCCTTCAGGATATAGCTGGCGCTGGAATCGCTCGAACTCTTGATCGCAAGACCAAGCGAACGTGCCTCCGCGCCGAGTTGACGTGAAAGCGGTGTGACGGCCTCGACCGGCGCGCCGATGATCGGCAGGAAGCGAACGCTGTTTTCACCGGTTGCGGCTGCGGGGGCGATGGAGGCTTGTTGTTGCTGTTGTGCGGGCGGCTGTTGATCGTCCTGCTGATCCTGAGCCGCCTGCTGTTGCGGTTGTGGCTCGTCGGCGAGGCGGCGATCGGCCTCGCGCTGCTCGTCGGATTCCGAGATCGGCGCACTGCCCGGCGGAATGGATGCAGTCTGGGAGCCATCAAGAGGGCGGGAGGCGTAAGGGTTGCCGCCGCCACTTCTGAGCGCTGCCGCCTGATCGTCCAGCGAGCCTCCACTGGGGCTTTGCTGTTGGTAACCCTGCTGCTGATAACCCTGTCGTTGGTAGCCGTAGCTGTCCTGCGCGGTCTGATAGCTCCGCTGGCGCTGCGGCGCGGAGGCCATGCGTTCGACATCGCGTTGCGTGACGGGGCTGGAGCCGGCATCGCCGATGGTTCCGGGCGGCGTCAGGGCGTCTGTCGTGTTGCAGGCGGCGAGCGCAAGGCAGAAGCCAACGGAAATCAACGTTGTCCTGACCTGTCCCATGTACACGATCCTTTCCTTCGAGGGGCACCCCGTTCAGGATCGCTATTTTACGCTGCTAACGGTTAAGAAATTCGAGCTGATGGCGCGACAAGGCTCTGGGGGCTTGGGACGTCGTCAGATAGGTCTGGCCGAGCGTCATCGCGGTGCCGGTATCGGAATCCATGATGATCATATGCACGAAGAGCGACATGCTCTCCTCGATCTCCTGCGGATTGCCGGCAACGAACATCTCATGCTCCATCCAGGAGGGCGAGAAGCGGGCGCCAAGCGAATAACCGCAGGCGTTCAGCCGGTGGCGGGCAAGGCCGCGCTCGTCCATGATCTTGGCATGCATGTCGAACACGTCGCCGAAGGTATGGCCGGGTTTCAGCACGGTTTCGATCGCCTGGATGGTTTCGAGGCAGGCGCTGAAGAGTTCGCGATGGCGATGGGTTGGATCGCCGATGACGACTGTCCGCATCATGGCGGCATGGTAGTGGGCATAGGTGCCTGCCCATTCGAGGGTGAGCTGGTCATTGGCGTCGAGCTTACGGCGGCCGGCCTTGTAGCGGCAGAGCAGGGCCTCTGGCCCGGAGCCGACGATGAACTCGTTGGCGGGATAATCGCCGCCGCCGGAAAAGATCGTGCCCTGCATGGCAGCCAGGATATCGGCTTCGTCGGCATTGGGCTTGATCAGCGCAAGGGCTGTATCCAACGCATCGTCGGCGAGGGCGGCGGCGTGCTCGACATAGGCGATTTCCGTCGGGCTTTTGACGAGACGCAGACGCCCGACGAGATAGGAGGCGTCGACGATCTGGCCGAAGGTGGCGATCTGGCTGTCGAGCAGGCGGGCGACGCGGCCGGTCATGCCGTGCGTGTCATACTCGACGCCGATGCGGGCGCCGAGCAGGTCGAGCTCCACCAGCAATTCCTTGAGATCGACCGTCGGATCGGCATTGACGCGATCGACCCAGATGCGAATGTCGGAAATGACGGACGTCAGCTGCGCCTGGCGAAGATCGGCCGAGCGGGTCAGAAGCACCATCGTGCCGTCCGATTTGACCACCAGCGTCTGGAAAAAGCAGTAGCCGAAGGTATCGTAGCCTGTCAGCCAATACATGCTCTCCTGCGCGAAGAGCAGCATGGCATCTAGCTTTTCCTCCTGCATTTTTGCGAGGAGACGGGCCAGGCGGGCGTCGAATTCGCTACGTTCGAAATGCAGGGCCATTTTAGGAGGTCTCCTCGATGGCGATGGCGGAAATCTGCCGGCCGTAATCCGGCTCCTTCGCATGCGTGGTGCGGCGATAGGAGAAGAAGCGGTCGGGATCGGGATAGGTGCAGAGAGCGAGGCTTTCGGCGGTCACGCCAGCCTTGCGCAGGCGGTCGACCGTCAGCGCCGGCAGGTCGAACATCGCGTGGCCAGGCTTTTCGGACGGAATGAAGTACTTGGTGTAGTCCGGGTCGTAAGCGGTGAAGCGATCGACGAATTCCGGGCCGACTTCGTAGCTTGCCTGGCTGATCGAGGGGCCAAGGCAGGCCGTGATCGTCTCGCGCTTGGCGCCGAGCGCGACCATCGCCTCGATGGTGTTCTCCAGCACGCCGGTCAGGGCGCCCTTCCAGCCGGCATGGGCGGCACCGATCACTCGGTTTTCCGAGTCGGCAAAGAGGATCGGGCCGCAATCGGCGGCGAGCACGCCAAGCACCACCCCCGGCGTCGCCGTCACGATCGCGTCCGCCTGCGGACGATTGCCGTCATAGTTCATGCCGACGGTGATCACATCGGGCGAATGGACCTGATGCACGGTCGCAAGCCGCTCCAGCGGCAGGCCGAACCAGCTGGCGACGCGGCGGCGGTTTTCTTCCACATGGGCGCGTTCGTCATGGGAGCCGAGGCCGACGTTCAAGCCACGATAGAGGCCCTCCGAAACGCCGCCCTCGCGGGTGAAATAGCCGTGGCGGATACCGGCGCTTTTGGCGGCGCTCAGCAGCGTGCTTTCGATCGGAGTCGGCAATACTGCGTGTCCTTGATATGGTCTTTGGCGTGGATCGTGATGAATAACGCATCTGTGGCGAAGCGGTTCGATTTGGCCGGGATGTTGGCCCAGCCATACGCGCCCTGTCAATCCGCTGGCTTTAGCAGTCTTGTTCAGCGCGCCGGGCGAAAGGGTTGGAGATCGATCGCGGGGCTCGAGACTGCCAGCACCTTGAAGAGCTCGCCCATCTTGCCTTCGCCGGCGCCGGCAAGCCGTTCGACGGCGGCACGGATGCCGTCCTGCGTTGCCGCGTCGCGGTCGCGGCCAAGTGCTGCCGCCCGCTCCAGTAGTCCGAGCCCGATGAGAAAATCGCCCTGATGACAGCATCCGTTGATCTGCAGGCCGGAAGCGGCGGCGGTTGCCGCCAGATGCTGGAAATCGACATGGCTGGTGAGATCCGCTTCACCGGGGTGCTCCAGCGGCGGATCATATTCATGCATACGCACGGCTTGCAGCGTGTCGCCGAAGCCGGTTGCCATGTGTCCGTAGTCAATGGCAAGCGCGGTGCCGCCATGCGCGGCGATCCGGTCGCAGACCGTCGTCATCACCGCCTGGCGGGCAGGGGCGATCTCGAAGATCGTGCCGATGGGCGGTAGCTGCCCGTCCGGGAGGAACGCCGAGTCGAGGCCTGCGACGCCGACCGCGAAGGTCAGCTCGTCATTGGCATCAAGCCCGACCGTGCGCTCGCGAAACCCGTTGGCAGTGCGAACGAACTGACGGATGGGAATGGCGTCGAAGAGCTCGTTGGCGGCGAGCAGGGTAAAGCCTGCCGGGACATCATTGAAGTCGGAATGCCAGGAAACCTTGTCTCCATGGTCGGCAAGCGTCTGCCGCTGAAACTCCTGCAGCCGATCGCTGGTTTCGACCAGGTGTACGCTCATGGCGTCATAAAGCGGCGGCGCGAGCTTGCTGATGACGCGCAGCATGTCGGCCATCATCGTGCCGCGGCCGGGGCCGATTTCGACCAGTTGGACCTCTGAGGGTGCGCCGTGGCGCTGCCAGGCATGCACCATGAAGATGCCGATCATCTCGCCGAAGAGCTGGCTGATCTCGGGCGCAGTGACGAAATCGCCGACGCTGCCGAAGGGTTCGCGCGTCTTGTAATAGCCGTGTTGCGGATCGGCGAGACAGAGCGAAAAGTAGTCGGTGATGCTGACCGGTCCGTTTGCACGGATAATGGCTTTGATTTTTTCGCCGAGGGGGGTCGTCATCATTTGGTCTCGCTAGTGCATGATTCCGAAAAATATAAGGCAGTTTTCGGAAGGATCACGCGATATTTCACCCTGAGATCAAGCCGTCTGCCTGGCGGCGGCATGGTGGGCGCGAATGACTGCCCAGAGGCCGATCGCGACCATCGGCAGGGACAGCACCATGCCCATGGTCAGCCAGCTGGTGCCGAGGAGGTAGCCGAGCTGTTCGTCGGGCTGACGGAAGAACTCGACAAAGATGCGCGAGAAGGCGTAGCCGATGACGAAAACGCCGCTGATGGTGCCGGGCTTCTTCAGCGCCAGAGCCCAGCGCGTCAGAATGAAGAGGACGATGAAGAGGACAATGCCTTCGACGCCGGCCTCGTAGAGCTGGCTCGGATGGCGCGGATCAGGGCCGGCCGGGCAGATGCCCTCATGGGCGGCTATGAGATGCGGGCTGCAGAAGACCATAGCCCAAGGAACGTCTGAAACCCGGCCCCAGAGCTCGCCGTTGACGAAATTGGCTATGCGGCCGAAGAAAAGGCCGATAGGGGCGACGGCGGCGACGATATCGAACAGGCCCCAGACCGGGATCTTGTTGCGTTTGGCGAACAAGAACATGGCGATGGTGGTACCGATCAATCCGCCATGGAAGGACATGCCGCCTCTATTGATCTGAATCGCGCGGATCGGCTCGGCGAGCACGTTGTCCAGATCGTAGAACAGGATATAGCCGATGCGGCCGCCGAGAACGATGCCCAAGGCGACCCAGAGGATGAAGTCGTCCAGATGCTCGCGCGTCATCGGAGCAGTATCGTTCACCCAAAGCTTGCCATCGTCGACCAGCCGCCTGTCATAGAGCCAACCAAGCAGGATGCCTGCGACATAGGCGAGACCGTACCAATGAATGGGCCATGACACGATTGAAAAGGCAATCGGATCGATATCGGGAAACGGCAGGATGGCGGCGAGGTTGGCGGTCAGCAAGATTGTCAGATCCGTTAGAGCATGGTTCGCAAAATTGCGATGCGATTCTTGGACAAGAGCATGCTAAATCCAATGTGGCCGGAAGATGGCGTTCGGTATTGAAACGGTCAAGTCGATTTTCGTCAGTCTTCCGTCATGGCCGGGCTTGTCCCACTCTATCTCAATTTGCTTGCATCGAACTCTCGGAAATCCTACCTCATCCCTATCTGGCCCCTATAGGATGTTATTCACGTTCGGGGCTGACGGCCGCAAGGAGACTGCAATGAGCACTGGACCGAACCGTATCATGGACGAATTCGCCAAGTTGATGACCGATGCCGCCGGTGCTGCCCAGGGCGTGCGCCGCGAGATCGAGACGGCTTTCAACGCACATGCCGAACGCTGGTTGAACAGCCTCGATATCGTCAAGCGCGAGGAGTTCGAAGCCGTCCGCGAAATGGCGATCAAGGCGCGTGACGAGAACGAAGCGCTGCTCGCCAGAATCGAGGCGCTGGAAGCGCGTCTTTCCTCGAAAAGCAAGTAACTGCAATTAATTTTGCGAGAAATCGGCGTGGCAGGCCTCTGCCACGCACTTTTCCTCTAAAATTTTCGGCGATTTATCCACCTGTGGACACTGGCAAAAAAGCCAATCGCCAGAGTCGGTTATGACTCCCTTCTGTATAGACATCGGAAGAGCTTTCCACAGCGCCTTTGTCCAAAATCTCCCTTCAGGGGCTGGCATGCCGGGCATGCCGTTATACACTGATTTTAAATGATGATTCGAAACGGACTTGGTAAGCTCCGGGCAGGGTGGATGCGTTAGTCTGGCAGCCGTTCAACATCATCCCGAAGATGTTTCCGGAGTAAAACAGTTTGCGTTCTCTCAATGTTGAAGCACGCGAAAGCTGCATTCGTTCCGGTCAAGAAGGTGCTGCATGAGCCTTATGGAAATAGAAGTCGAACGCCAGTCAAATCCGGTCGATATGATCGAGTTCGTGGCCGCCAATAACGACTGGTCGTTTGAGCGGTCGGGCGAAGACGAAATCGCCATGACCGTCGAGGGTAAATGGACGGACTATCATGTATCCTTCTCCTGGATGGAGGAGTTCGAGGCGCTGCATATCGCCTGCGCTTTCGACATCAAGGTCCCGGATATCCGCGCCAACGAAGTCATCAAGCTTCTGTCCTGCGTCAATGGCCAGGTGCTGATGGGTCATTTCGACCTGTGGCGGCAGGAGGATATCGTCATCTTCCGGCAGTCGCTGCTGCTTTCCGGCGGGGCCGAGCCGACCAACCGGCAGGTGGAAGTGCTGCTGTCCAACGCTCTTGACACCTGCGAGGCCTATTATCAGGCTTTCCAGTTCGTCGTATGGTCGGGTCTTGACGCAAATCGCGCCATGGAAGCTGTACTGTTCGAAACCGTGGGCGAATGCTGATATGACGACTGAGGCATCCTCAAGCGCTCTCGCATCTTCCGGGGCCATCATCCTGATTGGCGCCGGCAATATGGGCGGCGCGATGCTGACGGGCTGGCTGAAGAACGGTGTGCCGGGTTCCTCGGTGACCGTGGTCGATCCCAATCCGTCCGAGACGATGCTGAAACTGATTGCCGATGCTGGCGCAAGCCATGTCACTGGTGTTCCCGCCGGGGTCACCGCAGGCGTTCTCTTTGTTGCGGTCAAGCCGCAGCTTATGGATGTGGTGCTTCCGCCCTTCAAGGACATTGTCGGGCCGAATACGGTGGTGGTATCGATCGCTGCCGGCAAGACGCTTACCTTCCTCGAAAAGCATCTTGGGAAAGCGGCGATGGTGCGTGCCATGCCGAATACCCCGGCCATGGTCGGTCGCGGTGTTACCGGCGCCTTTGCCAATGCCGAGGTCGGCGAAGGCCAGCGGCAGTTGGTGCATGATCTTCTGAAAGTGTCCGGCCCGGTCGAATGGGTGCCGGAAGAGGGCGATATCGATGCCGTGACTGCGGTGTCCGGCAGCGGACCGGCCTATGTTTTTTATCTCGTCGAGTGCATGGCGGAAGCGGGCCGGAAGCTTGGCCTGCAGGCGGACCTCGCCATGCGGCTCGCACGGGAAACTGTCGCGGGGGCTGGTGAATTGTTGCATCAGTCCCCCGATGACGCTTCGCGGCTGCGCCAGAACGTAACGTCTCCCGGCGGCACGACGGCCGCCGCCCTTGCCGTCCTGATGGCCGAAGGCGGCATGCAGCCGCTGTTCGATGAGGCGCTGGAAGCGGCGCGCAAGCGCGCGCAGGAACTGGCCGGCTAAATTTCCACGACCAAGAGGGTATGCGTATGGCGGAAGAGATCACCTATGGCGATTTCGAGCGGGTGGATATCCGTGTCGGGACGATCATCGAGGCAGAGGCTTTTCCGGAAGCGCGCAAGCCGGCTTACAAGCTGAGGATCGATTTCGGACCGGAGATCGGTATCAAGCGCTCTTCGGCGCAGATTACGGTGCATTATACGCTGGAGAGCCTTATCGGCCGCCAGATCCTTGCCGTCGTCAATTTTCCGCCGCGACAGATCGGCCCTGTCCGCTCCGAAGTGCTGACTCTCGGCTTCGAGGATGAAAATGGCGCCATCGTGCTTGCCGCCGTGACCCAGCCGGTGCCGAACGGCAGGAAGATGATGTGATTTTGGCCTTCTCCCCGCTGGGGCGAAGGTCTTTTAGTGAATATCCCGCGACACCGGGTCCGTCAGGCTGAAATCCAGAAACTCCGCTTCAAAACCTTCGCGTTGCGGTGAGCAGAAGGCAGGGCCGACGGAGACCTCTTCCAGGGCCGGATCGAACCAGGCGAGCCGGGCCATACGCCACTCGCTCATCTTATCGGTGCGGTACTGGATGAAGAGCGCGTCGCCGTTGCGTGTCACTCGCACCGACATGGCGTCGAACCCGTGATCGAGCCGGAAGGCGGACCAGTCGGAATTGCCGTTGGTGACCACGACGCTGAAATGCCTGGCGCCGTCGGTATATTCGATCCCGCATTTCATCCAGTGCGTGGCGTCATGGCGGACCATCAGGCCGGCCTGGTCGTAGAGTTCGCGATATTGCCCGATGAAGGTGATTTCGGCGGTGAAGTCGCCTCGACGCGGCCGGCCGAGGAAGTGGCCGTTGTCGCGGTGAAAGCCGTAATAGGTTTCCTGCCATAAATCGGTCTTGTCGCCGGAGCGGACGAGCAGACGCCCCTGGTTCATTTCCCAGACGGGCGGCGGATTCAGCCAATGCATGTCGTTGATGTCAATCGGCATGTGCGTCCTTTTAAGCAGGAATGCGGATGGTGGCGCGCAGGCCCCCGAGTGGGCTGTCGCCGAGCGTGACGTTGCCGCCATGGCTGCGGGCAATATCGCGGGCGATCGCCAGGCCGAGGCCGGTGCCGGAATTATCGAGATTGCGCGCCTCGTCCAGCCGGAAGAATGGCTTGAACACGTCTTCGCGCGCATTGACGGGAATGCCGGGACCGTCGTCGTCGAAAATGACCGTCAGCCACTTGGCGCTGTGCTTGGCGTCGACGCGCAGCGTCTGGGCATAGCGGCGCGCATTGGAGGCAAGGTTCGTCACCAGCCGCGCGAAGGCGTTCGGGCGGACGGAGATTTCATCGTCGCCGTCGATCGAGTAGGTCATGGATTTGCCGTGGAGAGAGAAGTCCTGCTCGACCTTGTCGAGAATATCGCTGAGATGCAGCGTGCCGACATCCTCTTCCGCCTCGCCACGGGCGAAGGCC
The DNA here is from genome assembly GCF_000696095.1 of Rhizobium rhizogenes NBRC 13257. GTDB lineage: Bacteria > Pseudomonadota > Alphaproteobacteria > Rhizobiales > Rhizobiaceae > Rhizobium > Rhizobium rhizogenes. The sequence continues at coordinate 170,451 of NZ_BAYX01000001.1, forward strand.
ATGTAGCCCTCCAGCATGCTCTGCATGTCCTCGACGTCCTCGCTAAGGCCCACAAGGTCCGGGTTTTCGCCGACGAGGGCAAGCTGCAGCTTGAAGCGGGTGAGCACGGTGCGCAGGTCGTGGCTGACGCCGGAGAGCATCGCCGTGCGCTGCTCGATCTGGCGCTCGATGCGCTCGCGCATCAGGATGAAGGCGAGGCCGGCGCGGCGGACTTCGTCAGCACCGCGCGGCGAATAATTCTCCAGCCGCTGGCCCTTGCCGAAACTTTCGGCGGCCTGCGCCAGTGCCAGGATCGGTCGGATCTGGCCGCGCAGGAACAGAACGGCGATGCCGATCAGCACCAGCGAGGTGCCGACCATCCAGAGAATGAAGATGTGGGTGTTCGAAGCATAGGTCTGGCTGCGCTTGGCAAAGACGCGCAGCACCTTGTCCGGCAGCTTGACGCGGATTTCGACAAGGCTGGAATTGCCGAGTGTGTCGACCCAGAACGGCAGGTTGATCTGGTCGCGGATTTCGTCGCTGAGAATGCTGTCGAGGATCGAGAAGAACGGCTTTTCGCGCGGCGGCGGCAGCTCGCCGCCCGGCTCGATCGAGATGGTGAGATCGAGTTTTTGCCGGGCTATCTGCGTGACAGCCGAATAGTCGGCATCCTGCGGATAGGTTTCGATGATCGAAATGATGGCGGCGATGTCGCGCGTGGTTGCCATCGACAGGCGCTGCGTCACCATCTGCCAGTGGCGTTCCATGAAGACGACGGTGACGACCGCCTGCAGGATGATCATCGGCAGGATGAAGATCAGCAGCGAACGTGCATAGATACCGGTCGGCAGACGTCGACGCAGCCAGCGCGACAGCCATCGCATGCCGTTGGACGGCGGGTGGTCCTGATCGCGCCTGATCGAGTCGAATGTCACCATCGCCGCTGGCCCTTGAGACTTGATATCAATCTATGCTCAGGCGGTAGCCGATGCCACGCACCGTCTGCAGCCAGATGGGATTGGCCGGGTCGTCCTCGATCTTGCGGCGCAGGCGGTTAATCTGCACGTCGATCGTGCGCTCGCCGACTTCGGCATCGCTGCCGATCAACTCGTGGCGCGGAATGGTGTCGCCGGCGCGCTTGGCAAAGAGCAGCATGATTTCCTGCTCCCGGTCGGTCAGGCGGATGAGTTCCGAGGCTCTCTTCAGCTCCTTGCGGGTCAGCGAGAAGGTATAGGGGCCGAACATCACCTGTTCGATCTTCGGCGAGTCGGCCGGAGCATTGCGGCGGAGGATATTGTTGATACGCAGTACCAGTTCGCGCGGATCGAAAGGCTTCGGCAGATAGTCGTCGGCGCCGGCTTCCAATCCGGCGATGCGCGCATCGGCTTCGGCAAGGGCGGTCAGCATGATGATCGGGATGTTCTTGATGGCGCGCAGGCTAGACGTCAGCACGATCCCGGATTCGCCGGGCATCATCACGTCCATGATGATCAAGTCGAAGTCCAGCCCCTCGAGCTTGCGACGGGCCTCGGCGCCTTCGGCGGCGACCGTCACCCGGAAACCCTTTTCCATGAGATAGCGATTGAGAAGGGCGCGGATACGCGTGTCGTCATCCACGACCAGGAGATGCGCCGCATCATCGGAAATTGCTGTCTTTGTCGTCATTCAATCCGTCTCGATCTTGTTTTATCTATTTGATTGAGATGATCTTATCCCAAACCCGCTTCGCGGTTCTCCGGTTCGAGATCATGTCTTAGTCCTGCATTCCCCTCAGGAACCGTTTGACGCTTTCGCGCGTCGCGTCGGACGCGCCTTCGAATGCCCGTTCAATACGGCGTGATTGCGGCTCCGCCAGCGCCAGCGCCAAATCGCGGCCGGCCTGCGTCGGATACAGCTTGCGCTGACGACGATCCTCCGGCCCGGCCACCTGACGAATATAACCCGAATCGATCAATTGTTTGAGAACCCGCGCCAAACTCTGTTTGGTGATCTTCAATGTTTCCAAAAGGTCCGCAACCGTCATGCCGGGTTCGCGGTTAACGAAATGGACGACGCGGTGATGTGCTCGCCCGAACCCGCTCTTGTCCAGGATCTGGTCCGGATCGGATACGAAGTCGCGATAGGCAAAGAAAAGCAGCTCGATGATTTCGAAATCGATGATCCCGACATTTTGCATCGGCGCGGCCAGTAGCTCCGGTTTTGCCGCTTTTTGATTCACCTGCCGTGTCACCTTGGCATTTCCTTTCCTGTTTCGGGGCAACGGGGAAACTTGCGCAAAAATATGTCAGCTTTATTGACGTATTTTTGCGTCACTGCAAGTTTCCTGAACCTTTTGCAGCCTGGACGGATAGCCATAAATGGAAACTAGACCGGGCTTGGCAAAACTCCAACAGGTCTCATGCCCTCCCACGTACTTTGTGGAGAAAATGCGTCGGAACAACAACCGGCAGTCATGGGGCTTAGATGCGACTGGCTGTGGGGGATTTTCAAGGGCAATGCTACGACTATCGTAGCGAGATAGCAGAGGTGACGGGCGCATTATCGCTTCGCGTCGGCAAGCGATCAGCGAAAGCCTGACAAGTCACCATACAGCAAGAAGCTGCCCGACTGCCGCCGCCGTCGGGCAAAATCGCAGGATACTCAAGGAAAGCCGGATGCGGTTTCTTCCCGCCCGGCTTTCCTTGATCTGATGTGCTCGTCTTACTTACGGCCGAGCACTGCGCCGACGATTGCCGAGAGTATGCCGCCAGCGACCAGTGAGGAGAGGCCCTGTGCGATATAGCCGGTCAGGGCTTCGCTGCCGATCAGGTTGAGAATGAGGCCGCCGCCGAGACCGCCGACAGCGCCGGCAATCGTCCTGGCGACGAGATTGATCCCTTCCTGCTTCAAAACGGCGCTGGCGCCGTTGCCGCCGATCGCGCCGGCAACCAGTTGCGTGATGATAGGCCCTAAACTTTCCATGATCAGCCTTCTCCCATTGTACCGGAAGCCATTTCCGGATGCCGTCGCGCCGCGCCCCGGATCGAGCCTTGGGAGTGGCGATAATCCTAATTTATATAAGAATTACATCATGCATCGACTGGTGGAAATAGAAAGGCAACTCAAACGGGAGAAATCTGCAATAATTCGGGGGAAAAGTCACATATGAGGGAAGGCGGCCATGCAGCCGCCCGTGATTTCGACGTATTGCTGCCGCCGCAACGCGAATCAGCGATAGACATAGACGATGCGGCGCGTGTCGGGATCGACCAACACCGGCAGACGATTTACCTCGACATAGCTGTATTGGTAGTCCGGTATCCGGTGAACGGTCACGCTTTGCGGCAAAGTGGCACCAACGACGACGTCACCGCGCAACTGAACCGTGTCGACCGGATTGTCCGTGATGTAGGTCTCCACCTCGCTTGGCGGCGTGATCGCAACGACATCGCCGCCGCTCTGGCCGACAGGGCCGAGCAATTCGTCATTCGGACCTGGCTGCGCCGTCTGGATGCTTCCGGTGCTCGTTGGATCGGTCTGTTGGTAGATGATGGTCGGGACGCCGAGATCGTCGCGATGTTCTTCGACTATCAGCGTATTGCCGTTTTGCTCGACGTTGAGATATTGAGCATAGACCCAGCCGCGCATGCCGTTGACGTCGACGCGGCACCACCGGCTGCCTTGGATGCAGCCGTCAAGCGTAGCCTCGGAGCCACGGGTTGCCATGCCGACAGTGGGATATTGCGGGCCAGGGCCAGAGCGAACCTCCATGTCGGTGGCTGTGGTCGCAGACATTTCGGCCTGCGCCAGTCCGGCGCTTCCGAGGAGAACGAGGCCGGCGAGCAGCAGGTTTTTCTTCGAGGACATTGGCTATCTCCTTTTGCTTTGAGAGCCTAGCAGCAAACGCCTCGAATGCTTCGGTGTTCCGCCCGATGGGTATGTCGATTGATGCGCCACGGAAGAAATTTTCTCTAAGCATCTGGTTCTGCTTCCGCTTTCGGAGAGTTCGTGATGCCCTGAATTTTCGATTATGGTCATCGGAGTACGGCGTGCCGTCCTTGCTGCCCCGGCATTTTCAGAGCAAGGGGCTGTTTTGGCCAATATTTGTGATTATACCGGCAGGACGGACATCAAACAGACGAGGCGCTTCATGGGCATGCTCCAGGCCGGCATCATTCCGGTGACACCCTTCGAACAGAATTGCACGATCCTGTTCGATCCGGAGACGAACGAAGGGGTCGTGGTCGATCCCGGCGGCGATGTCGATCTCATCCTGCAAACGGTTCGTGAGAACAACATCACGCTGAAGGCGATCTGGCTGACACATGGTCACATCGACCACGCCGGCGGCGCGGACGAAGTTCGTGAAGCGCTTGGCCTGGAAGTCATCGGTCCACATGAGGATGACCTGACGCTGCTGCAGGACATCGAGGGTAAGGCAGAGATGTTCGGCATAGAGGGCGTGCGCAACGTCGTGCCGGATCGCTTCCTTAAGGATGGCGACAAGGTATCCTTCGGCGAGCATGAGTTCGAGGTCTTCCATTGCCCCGGTCATGCGCCGGGCCATGTCATCTATGTCAACAGGAAGCAGAAATTCGCGCATCTCGGCGACGTGCTGTTCCACGGCTCGATCGGCCGCACGGACCTGCCGGGCGGCAATCATCAGCAGTTGCTGGACTCGATCCGGGACAAGGTATTTCCGCTCGGCGATGATGTCGGCTTCATCTGCGGCCATGGCCCGGGCGGCCAGATCGGCGAGGAGCGCCGGACCAACCCCTTCCTGCGCGGGCTCTAGGATCAAAAAAAGCGCCGCGGGAGGCGGCGCTTTTTATCGAGACCACCGATACGTCGATCAGTCGGCCGTGCAGAAATGACGCATGCCATCAAAGCCGACATAGGTGCCGCTGCGGCCATCGAAGCTTCTGTAGCGATCATAGCAATAGCGCATCCATTGCGACGACCAGGGGCGCAGGCCGGCGGTTGCCGGAGCGTAATAGCTGACATCACGCTCGACATAGACGCGGCGCGGCGGTGCGCGATAGTAATAGGGCGGGGGCGGTGCCTCATAGTCGGGATCGACGTAGACCGGGCCTGGCTCGACATAACGCGGCTGGCTGGCGATAGCGGAGCCGACGATCAGGCCGGTGGCAAGGCCTGCGGCGCCGCCCAATACCCAGCCGTCGCGGTGATGCCAGCGATCGTCGGCCGAAGCGGCTGACATGGAGGTCAGCGTCAATGTTGCAGCCATGGCGGACATGAGGAGGGTTTTGCCGAGCATGTTCATTCGTCTATCCTCTGAACGGGAGCGGTAGAACCGTCGTTCCCAATCTTGCATTGGGGGATAAACTAGGCACGGCAAGCTGAATGCAGACTGAATGACAAAACCCGGCATCTCTGCCGGGCCTCAACTCGAATGATAGCCGTCAGGCTTTTCAGCCGGCAATCTGGAGATTGACGGCCTTCGGTCCCTTGCCGCGGCGATCCGGTTCCGTGTCGAAGCTTACCTTCTGGTTTTCCGACAATCCTGCCAGACCAGAAGCCTGTACTGCGGAGATGTGTACAAAGATGTCAGCGCCACCCTTGTCCGGTTTGATGAAACCGAAGCCCTTATCGGTATTAAAAAACTTTACAGTGCCAGTCTCGGCCATGCGTCAGGTCCTTTTCTCTCTGCCCACCATCCACACGGGCAGCATTGCTGTATTGCCCTTGCGGGCGCTCGCAGGCAGTTCTCGCAATTTGAAGGAAAAGGTCCCCTATACCTCGGCGTGGTCACGAAACGATATCCGCGTATCATTTCTCGACCAGGCTGACCGGAATATTAGCGTTCCCGGCGCGCACTTTCTTAAGGACTTTCCATGCTTTAAAAATGCCCGAACACCGTTGAGAGTGCTGTGTTTATCGGGAATTGGCAAGTAAAAGTTTTTAATGTCCTAAAAGGGGCGTATTGCTGTTATGCGCGCGTGCTAGGGCGATTCGCAAATTTTCCCTCATGCGAAATGGATTTCCAAGGTTTTTGTATCGTTTGCGATATAAGTTTGGCGAAATTTTCCCAAATGACGGCCTCGAGATACGTCTTTCGGGTCATTTAAAAAAATCTAACGGAAGCGGTCTGGCACAGCCATGACGGGCATTTCCAGCAACCTTTTATGCGGTGACGCTGCGCCGGCGCTTGAGCTCGGGCACCAATTCCACTGCAAGCATCGCGCTGAACATCAGGGCGCAGCCGGCATAGCCGAGTGGCCCCATGGTTTCGCCGAGCAGCAGCGCGCCAAGGGACGCGCCGAACAATGCCTCTGAAGAGAGGATGATCGCCGCTTGCGGGGCGCTCGTATAGCGCTGGCCGATGACCTGGAGCGCGAATGCAAGGCCGGACGAAAATATCCCGACATAGAGAATTTCGCCGAGTGCGGCCCCGATGGCGGCAAAGCTGATGGGCTCGACCAGTGCGGCGGCGATGAGGGCAAGGACAGCGGTGACGGCGAATTGTGCGGCGGAAATGCCTAGAGGCCGACCGGTTTCGCGAACCGACACGCCGGCAAGGGTGATTTGCGCAGCCCAGAAGACGGCACAGACGACGGTCAGGAAATCACCTGATGTAAGCCGGGACAGAGAGCCGCCGGACAGCAGATAGATGCCGCTCAGCGCCGTCAACGCTGCCGGCCAGATGATCCAGTGCGGCTGCCGGCGCAAAAACACGACGGCGATCAGCGGAACGAAGACGACGTAAAGGCCGGTGATGAAGCTGGAATTGGTGACGCTGGTCGTCAAGAGCCCGAGTTGCTGCGTTGCCGCGCCGCCGAAGAGCGCGATACCGATGCAGAGGAAGGAGAGCCAGTTGCCGCGCGTGAGAGGTTTTTCGGCCCTCCGGTTTTCCATCCAGACAAAGGGCAGGATGACGATGGTGGCGACGGCAAAGCGCAGGCCGATGAACCAGAACGGCCCGATCGCCTTCATCGCTGTCGACTGCGCGACGAAACCGCCACCCCAGATAGCGGCGGCCAACAACAATACCAAGTTCGCTTGTATGCGCGTCATCGACAACCTGCGGGAGAAGGAAGCAAAGGAGGGAAGATGGCGGTGCGTTAGCAGTTGCTTTTCTCCGGGGCAAGGGTGAAAGGCTGACCGCCAGCGGCAAATCCCGTCGCTAGTTCATTGCTCTCGAAACACGCAGCAATGCGCCGTCATCTTCATCCGTGGTGATCAGCAGCGCGCCATCCGGTGCGACGATGATATCGCGCAGTCGGCCGAAATTACCTGAGAACAAGCGTTCTCGCTCGATCACCTTGCCACTGCCGTCACGATCGAGACGCGAGAGAAGCTTGAATTTCAGCGCCGTAACCAGGAAGTCGCCGTTCCATTCGGGAAACATCTTACCGCGATAGACGGCGATGGCGCCGGGCGCGATCGATGGATCCCAATAGAAGATCGGTTGTTCCATTCCCTCTTTCGCCGTGCCGACCCCGATCTTGGTGCCGGAATAGTTGCGTCCATAGGAAATGATCGGCCAGCCATAATTCTTGCCCGCTTGAGGTGTGTTGATCTCGTCGCCGCCTCTGGCGCCATGCTCGGCCGTGTAAAGCTTGCCGTCTGCGGCATCGAAGGTGATACCCTGGGGATTGCGGTGGCCCTTGGACCAGATCTCCGGTTGGGCCTTGGCGCCGTCCTTGAAGGGATTGTCGCCGGGAATGCTGCCGTCTGCCCGGATATGGATAATCGAACCAGCGTCGTCATGGAAATCCTGGGCGCGATCCTGCTCGCCGCGATCGCCGAGGCCCACGAACAGGCTGTCATCCCTGGCGATGGCAATGCGAGCGCCGTATTGGATATTGCCGCGCGACAGCTTGTTCATCAGGAAGATGCGCTTCACATCGGTCAGCCGCCGCTCGTCCGGCGACAGGACAGCACGAAAAACCGCCGTACCGCTGCCGCCGTCCTCGGAAATGGAGGCGGTGAAGAAGATTGTGCGGTTGCTGGTGAATTTCGGATCAAGTGCAATGTCGAGCAACCCTCCCTGGCCACGGGCATGGACTTCGGGTACCCCGGCAAGCGGCTCCGATAGCTTGCCGTTGCGGATGATGCGGATGTTCCCAACTCGTTCCGTCACGAGATAGGCGCCGTCTGGCAGCGCTTCCACGGCCCACGGGTGATCGAGCCCGCTTGCGATGGTCTCGACCTTGACGGCGACCTTCTGCGTGTTGACGATCTTCGCCGGGTCGGCGAGGGCAGCGCTTGCCGCCAGCATGGCAGACGCTGCAAAAGCAACGGAAAATCCCGCTCTGTGAAAACGCATCGAACCATTTCCTCCGTGGCTAGAATAGCCTACGCAACGTGGGGTAGGCGGATCGCGGTTCAAGCGCGTCAGAGTGTCGATAACGTCATTGTGTCCGCCCTTGCCGGTATCCGCGATATGGCCCATCGACCTATGTGTGACGACGCCATCGTCCAAAACATGGCTTCCCCGAACATTGTGGCCAATGAATACACGACAAAGGTGTGAGAAGAGCACCTCTGCCAGATCGAAACGGATGCTGAAGGAATTTCGCGATGCTAATTGATGACGGTTGAGATGTAAGCTTATATTGCTGATTTTATTTAAGTATTTCGAGAGAGCTGAGAGATTGAATCAGACCCTTCATAAAATGATTCATCCGCCGAGTGGCTTATTTGCATCTGCTCATCTTCTTTGTTTGTTTCACTCACAGCGTGCAAAGAAGCTCCCTTTGGGAGAATGGAAGGCGTACGGTGCCCAACAATGACGTGTGGCGCACTGTCTACGCGCGCGCGAAATAACGTCACTGTGACGCCTTTCTGCTTGAAACGGCGGCCTACATTCGACATAGAGCTTAGCGCAGAAATCTGGTCCACAGGCTTTCTGCCCATTTCAACCGAATAGGACCGATCATCATGGCCTTTCTTGCCGACGCCCTTTCCCGTGTAAAGCCTTCTGCCACCATCGCCGTTTCCCAGAAAGCGCGCGAGCTGAAAGCAAAAGGACGCGACGTGATCGGCCTCGGCGCCGGCGAGCCTGATTTCGATACGCCCGACAATATCAAGACGGCCGCCATCGACGCGATCAACCGCGGCGAGACGAAGTACACGCCGGTTGCCGGCATCCCTGAGCTGCGCAAGGCGATCGCCGCCAAATTCAAGCGCGAGAACAATCTCGACTATGCTCCCGAGCAGACCATTGTCGGCACGGGTGGCAAGCAGATCCTGTTCAACGCCTTCATGGCGACGCTGAACCCTGGCGATGAAGTCATCATCCCGACGCCTTACTGGGTGTCCTACCCGGAAATGGTGGCGCTGTGCGGCGGCACCCCGGTTTTCGTCGAGACGACGCAGGCCAACGGCTTCAAGCTTCAGCCCGCTGATCTCGAAAAGGCCATCACGCCGAAGACCAAATGGTTCATGTTCAACTCGCCGTCGAACCCGTCGGGTGCTGCCTATACGCATGCCGAGCTGAAGGCACTGACGGACGTGCTGGTCAAACATCCGCATGTCTGGATCCTGACCGATGACATGTATGAGCACCTGACCTACGGCGATTTCAAATTCGCCACGCCGGTCGAAGTGGAGCCCAGCCTCTATGACCGGACGCTGACGATGAACGGCGTTTCGAAGGCCTATGCGATGACCGGCTGGCGTATCGGCTATGCCGCCGGCCCGCTGGTGCTCATCAAGGCGATGGACATGATCCAGGGTCAGCAGACCTCGGGCGCGACGTCGATCGCGCAGTGGGCAGCCGTCGAGGCGCTGAACGGTCCGCAGGATTTCATCCCGCAGAACAAGAAAATCTTCGAAGGTCGCCGCGACCTCGTCGTGTCGATGCTGAACCAGGCGAAGGGCATTTCCTGCCCGGTGCCGGAAGGCGCTTTCTACGTCTATCCGTCCTGCGCCGGCCTGATCGGCAAGACCGCACCGACCGGCAAGGTCATCGAGACGGATGAGGACTTCGTGTCGGAACTGCTGGAATCGGAAGGTGTGGCGGTCGTCCACGGCTCCGCCTTCGGCCTCGGCCCGAACTTCCGCATCTCCTATGCGACCTCGGAAGAGCTTCTCGAGGAAGCTTGCCGCCGCATCCAGCGCTTCTGCGGCGCTTGCAAGTAAGCAGCCTCAGCCAAGACAAATCAGAAAGCCCGCCAGTGATGGCGGGCTTTCTGCGTTTGTCGGTTTTAGAAGCGGCGCTGCTTCATCACTTGAGTCAAGTCTCTCTCAAACCGATTCCGCCGCCTACTCCAACCCTTTGAAATCAGGCTCAAAGTCCCAATATCGTCAGCATAATGAAGGTGGCGAAGAGGATGAAATGGGTCATGCCTTCGATGGCATTGGTTTCACCGTCGTTGAGGTTGATGGCGGCGGCGATGAGGGTGATCATGATCATCACGGTCTGCACCGGCGTCATCGCCATGATAAAGGGCTGGCCGGTATAGAGCGCGATCCCTTCCATGATCGGCACGGTGAGGATGACGGTCGAGAGCGAGGCGCCCATGGCGATGTTGATCGTCGCCTGCATGCGGTTGCGCAATGCCGAACGCAATGCCGTCAGGATTTCCGGGGCGGCGGAAATGGTGGCGACGACGATCGCCGCGATCGCGGGCGGTGCGCCGCTATTCTTGAGGCCGACATCCATGAAGGCGGACATGAACTCGGCAAGTCCGCCGATCAGCACGACGCCGATCAGGATCGTGATGATGGAGGTCATCGTCGATTCCTCGCCGTGATGCTCCTCCTCGGCTCCTTGATGCTTTTCGATGCGCGGATAGCTGTAGCTGAAGAAATAGCTGTGCTTGCCGACCTGCATGCGCAGGAAGAGCGCATAAAGCGCGATCATCGCAACGATGGTAAAGGCGGAATAATAGTGCCATTTGGCCTCGGGGGCGAATTCCGGCACGATCATCGAAATGCCCATGGCCGTCAGGATCATCACGCCATAGGACCTGCTGGAGTCGTCATTGTAGGGTTGCTCGCCGTGCTTCAATCCACCGATCAGGGCGGCGAGGCCGATGATGCCGTTGATGTCGAGCATGACGGCGGAATAGATGGTATCGCGCACCAGCGTCGGTGAGCTTTCGCCACCCATCAGGATCGCCAGCATGATGACTTCGACTGCGACGGCCGATAGCGTCAGGATCATCGTGCCGTAGGGGTCGCCGACCTTGACCGCCAGGATTTCGGCGTGATGGGCGACGCGCATGGAGGCGAGTACGATGGTCGCAACCAGCGCAGCGGCGGCCACCATCGATGCGGTCTGTCCCATCTCCAGCACGGAATGTTCGCTGAGATAGGCGATCACGCCGATTACCAACGCGATGATCAGGAATTTTTCCTGCTTCAGCCAATTCGATATAGCCAAGATCCCCACCTCGCGCGCCGATTCATTTTTGCACTCTAAACCAATGATTTTTCACATCAAGCACGTACGAGGGCGACAAAATTTGCAGTCGGCGGCGTTTAATGGAATACTGAGCTTATAGGTCTGCCCAATAAAATGTCGCGGCATCCTCGATACTCGTCTCAGATGGACCGCGGTCCTGCCGGGTGTGCCCGGCTCTCAAGGTCTTGGCAGATGAGAAGGAGGATATGCATGGTCAAGGTCACTTACGAAATCGTGCCGCATGACGGCGGATGGGCGTATCGATTTCGAGACGTCTATTCCGAGGCGTTTCCCAGCCATTCAGAAGCCGTGGAGGCAGCCCGGATCGTAGCGGCCGAGCAACAGGTCGGTGGCGATTCAGCCGAGATCAGTTGGCAGGACGAAAGGGGCAAGTGGCACGAGGAATATGCCGATGGCGGCGATCGACCGGAAACGGAAGTGGTCGACGGCAAGGTGCATTTCCCGCCAGTGGATACGGCGCCGGGTGCCTAGTTACGAACGTATTCCAGCAACCCCGCCACCAGCGCATCGAACGTCACGCGGCAGCGCGGCGATGTCTTGAGATTTTTGTGCATGGCAACCCAGGTGTCGAGCGGCAGCCCGATCTCGGGCAGCAGCCGAACAAGTTCCCCATCCCTTTTTGCAAGCGGTATCTGATAGAAGCCGATGCCGATGCCGGCGCGCAAGGTATTGTGCAGGGCAATGCTGTGATCGGACTTGAAGGTGAAAGAGACACCGTCAAGCAGGGGATAGCGCTTCATCATGGTGCGGATGTAAGCGGTCTGGCGGTCGAACCCGATCAGTTTATGCTGGTGCAGCTCTCTTATGTTCTTGGGTTCGCCATATCGTTCGAGATAATTGCGATGAGCGAATAAGCCGAGGGGGATGGAGCCGATATAACGCGCCAGCAACACATCCTGCGCGGGCGCGACCATGCGAACAGCGATATCGGCCTCGCGCTGCAACAGATCTTCGACGGCATCCGAAGCGGAAAGCTCGATAGTGAGGTCGGGATATGCTGCCTGCAGTCCGGCCAGGATCGGCGGCAGAACTTCCACGCCGATAACCTCGCTGGCACTGATGCGGACTGTACCGCTGACGCGGTCGCGGGAACTGGAAGCGACACGCAGAAGAGCGGCGGTCGTATTGGCCAGCGTTTCCGCATAGGGCTTCAGGGCGAGTGCCGCGTCCGTCGGCAAAAGGCCTTGCTGCGAGCGGGTAAACAGCTCGGCGCCGATCGCTTCTTCCAGCGCGTCGATGTGGCGGCCGATGGTTGGTTGGGTAAGGCCAAGCTCTCGGGCGGCAGCGGACAGCGAGCCGTGTTGCAGCACGGCGAGGAATGTGCGGTAGAAATCCCAGCTAGGTTTCGATGTTGTCATAAATTTTTGTATATCATATGCATATTTTTTGGCAATTTCGTTTATTGCCGCTGCACGGCATAGTCACGCTATCAAAGTGATGGAGATGACGATGACTGAGCAGATGGAGAATGGAAAGACGGCTCTCGTACTGGGAGCCACTGGCGGCATCGGTGGTGCGGTTGCGCGGGAGTTGGCCGCTCGCGGCTGGCGCATCCGGGCGCTAAATCGCAACGCTGCTGAGGCAGCGCGTCGTGAATCCGGTTTCAACTGGATACAGGGCGATGCGATGCAGGCAAGCGATGTGCTGAAGGCGGCGCATGGGGTCGACGTGATTGTGCATGCTGTCAACCCGCCCGGTTATCGCAACTGGGGGCAGCTGGTTCTGCCGATGCTCGACAGCACGATCGCGGCGGCGAGGGCGGTCGGCGCGCGGATCGTTCTGCCAGGTACGGTCTATAATTTCGGGCCGGATGTGCTTCCCGATGTGACCGAGGACAGCCCGCAGCGTCCCCGGACGCGCAAGGGGGCGATCCGTGTCGAAATGGAGCGGCGGCTGAAGGTGGCGGCGGAGAATGGAACGCCCGTCATCATAGTTCGCGCTGGCGATTTTTTTGGCGAGCACGCCGGCAATAGCTGGTTAGCGCAGGGGATCGTGAAGGCTGGCAAGCCGGTGACGTCGGTGAGTTATCCGGGGAGGGCTGGTATCGGCCATCAATGGGCCTATCTGCCGGATGTTGCCGAAACGATGATCCGGCTGATTGAGAAGGGTGACGCGCTTCCCGCCTTTGCCGTTTATCACATGCGCGGCCATTGGGATGGCGATGGTCGGCAAATGATCGGTGCGATCGAGCGCGTGGTTGGGCATAGGGTGAAAGTGAAGGCTTTTCCCTGGTGGGTGCTGCCGCTTGCCGCACCCTTCGTGCCGCTCATGAAGGAACTCCGCGAGATGCGCTACCTATGGAGCGTGCCGCTACAGATGAGAAACGACAGGCTCCTGGCCGTGCTCGGTGAGGAGCCGCATACGCCGATCGATGCGGCGATGAAGGCAAGTCTGATGGGGATCGGCTGCTTGCCTGCGCGATAAGGCGCGCCGTCAGGTTTGGAGTTCGGCGAGTGCGATCCGGGCGACGGTAAAATCCGACTCCGCGTTCTTCGTGTCGCCATCGCTGAGGAACCAAGTGGCGGAAAGGCCGGCATAGGCGATGATCCATTGCAGCAATCGCTTCGGTTCCAAGGCGGCCTCGGCGCAGACAATCGGCAATTGTTTTTGTAGGCGGCCCGGAGCGGTTACGATGGGCAGTTCCGGATTGCAGAAAGTGTTGGCGAAATCGAAACCGCGTTCGCCGTGAACGCGCTTCGGGTCGATGGCGAGCCAGCCGCGAGGGCCGAAATCCAGGATGTTCTCGTGGTGGATATCGCCGTGGAGCACGGTAACGTCCCGCTGATCTGCCAGCAGACCCCGAGCCACTTCTGCGCAGGTGGCGAGCATGCCGCCATGTGCACGCGCGGCCGGTTCCAGTTCGTGGAACCAGCGGTCGAGCGGCACGAGATCGGATGGCAATTCCGCCAGCCGTGGCGCATGCAGCTTCGCGGCCGTACGGCACATGATCCGGCTTGCCTCGTCATCGGCGCCGTCCATGGCCATGGTCAGCAGCGAGCCTGGTCCTGTCGCCCGTTCCAGAAGTGCCGCATCGTCATCGTGTTGATAGACGTAAGCGGCTCCGTCGCCCTCCCACCAGCGCAAGACCCTATTGCCGAATTTCTCGTCGATATTGAGCGCGACCTTTAACATGGCCGGCTTGTCGTGCCAGATGACAGGGAGGAGATGGCTGGAATGGGTAATGATGGGCTTGCCATCGGGTGTCAGCGACCAGCGCTTGAGGTAGGATTCGAACATGTCTGTAACTTTAGCGTTCATCGTTCAAAAAGAAACCCCGCCTTCCAGCGGGGTTTCTCAATCTCGACGGGAGCTGGTTGGCGCTAGGCTACTTCGTCCAGCGTCGGATAGTCTGCGTAGCCCTTTCCGCCGCCGCCATAGAGCGTTGCCTGGTCGAGGCCATTGAGCGGGGCGTTTTCCTTCAGTCGGCGGACGAGATCTGGATTGCCGATGAACGGCTTGCCGAAGGCGACAACGTCGGCTCTGCCGCTGTCGATGGCTTCCTCGGCCAACTCGCGGTCGTAGCCGTTGTTGAGCATCCAGCCGGCCTTGCCGCCGGCAGCCTTGTAAGCAGCGTGCAGCGCGTCATAGTCGAAGGGCAGGAAGTCGCGCGCGCCACCGGTTGCGCCTTCGATGACGTGGATATAGGCGAGATCGTATTTTGCCAGGCCTTCGATGACATAGGTGAAAAGCGGCTGCGGCTGCGGATCACTGGCATCGTTTGCCGGCGTTACCGGCGAGATGCGGATAGCGGTGCGGCCGGCGCCGATTTCCTTGGTCACGGCGTCGACTACCTCGAAGAGGAAGCGAGCGCGGTTCTCGATCGAGCCGCCATACTGGTCGGTGCGGTCGTTGATGTCAGCGCGCAGGAACTGATCGAGAAGATAGCCGTTGGCGCC
This sequence comes from Rhizobium rhizogenes NBRC 13257, assembly GCF_000696095.1. Lineage (GTDB taxonomy): Bacteria > Pseudomonadota > Alphaproteobacteria > Rhizobiales > Rhizobiaceae > Rhizobium > Rhizobium rhizogenes. Next base: position 185,700 of record NZ_BAYX01000001.1, read on the forward strand.
ATGGATCTCGACGCCGTCGAACCCGGCATCGATCGCAGCGCGAGCGGCCTTGCGATAGTCCTCGACGATCCCCGGGATCTCGGCGGTTTCAAGCGCCCGTGGTTCGGAGGTCTCGGCAAAGTGGCCGCTGCCGTCCTTTTCGACGAGATAGGTCTTGGCCTTGGCGGCTCTGGAGGTCGACGAGACCGGTTTGCCGTCGTTCGGCTGCAGGCTGGTGTGCGAGATGCGGCCCACATGCCACATCTGCACGACGATCTTGCCGCCATTGGCATGCACGGCGTCGGTCACCTTCTTCCAGCCGTCGAGGGCGTCCTTGGTGTAGAGACCGGGCACGTCGGCATAGCCCTGGCCTTGATGGGTGATGGCGGTGGCTTCGGTGATGATCAGGCCCGCCGTGGCGCGCTGGGCATAATACTTGACGTTCAGATCGTTCGGAACAGCGTTGGGAGAGCGGTTGCGCGTCAGCGGCGCCATGACGATGCGGTTGGCGATGGCGATATCGCCCAGCTTTGTCGGGTCGAAGAGTTTGGTCATTGGGGGTCCTTTTTTGCTATGCGGATTGTTGGGTGGAGGAGGGGCTCGATGTGAGGGTGAAGAGAGCCAAGGCTATTGTCAGAGTTCTTTCTGCAAGGTCGCGAGGAATTCGGCGATGGTTTCCTCGTTGCGCTTGTAGAAGATCCACTGGCCAAGGCGCTTGGTGGTTACCAGCTCTGCGCGTTGCAATGTGCCGAGGTGGGCGGAGACGGTCGATTGTGACAGGCCGCAGCGCTCGAACTGGCTGGCGCAGACGCCCAGCTCCAGCGGGTGCTCCTGGGTCGGGAAATGTGCGCGCGGATCTTTGAGGTGATTGAGGATTTCGAGCCTGGCCGGATGGGCCAATGCCTTCAGTATCTCAGTCCTGTCCATCGAACTTACCTCGCGAATATCGAAAGTAGACGATTTATGTATCGTCGGATTTCGATATATCAAGGTCTGCCGTCAGATATTATTTTACGTGGCGTATTTTGTTGCGTGCTCAGAAAATGGGCAAAAAAAGAGGGCCACCGGAATGAACCAGGGCCCTATAGGTGTGAAGGTCAAAAACCTCCAGAGGGGAACAGCTGCTGCGGTGGAACTGGGAGGAAAAGCCACCATATGCATCAGCTATGGGCGTTATGATGCTAATTTGTGCACTGCGCAATGCTTTTTTGTGCATGGCAGTTATGCGTTGGTGGCGCTTGGTGAAAAAAGGCAAAAAAAAGGGCCTCCGGAGTAAACCAGGGCCCTATAGGTATGAAGGTCAAAAACCTCCAGAGGGGAACAGCCAATGCGGTGGAACTGGGAGGAAAAGCCACCGTGTGCATCAGCTATGTGCGATATGGTGTCTAAATGGGCATCCTTCAACTCTGTTTTGTGCATATCAGCCATGCATAATACGCGTAGCTGATATATTAGTTCAAAAAATCGTTGAATTTCCAATCATTTAGATCGGATTAGAAGTTCCAGTTCCGCGCCTTCGCAACGACAAAATCGCGGAAAACTTTAAGTTTCGCCGCATTTTTCATCTCGTCGGGATAGCAGAAATATGTGTCGAAGGACGGTACGTCGGCATTGATCGCGAGCTGAATCAGTCCGGGGTCGCGGCCAACGATGTAGTCCGGCAGCACTGCAATGCCGATGCCGAGCAGGCAGGCGCGCTTGATCGAGGTCTGGCTGTTGATCTGCAGATGCGGCAGGCGCTTGTTGTCCGACGAGCGGCCGGCGATCTCCAGCCAGTTGACGTCGAGAAGATAGTTCGGTGCTGGTTCGCCGAAGCTGATGATGCGATGGTCGTCCAGATCCTCCACCGACTGCGGCTCGCCGTAGCGGTTGATATAGGAGGGGGCGGCGTAGACATGCATGTGCACGGTGAAGAGCTTGCGCTGGATCAGATCCGATTGCTGCGGCTGACGCAGGCGGATGGCGCAGTCTGCATGCCGCATGTTCACGTCCAGCTCCTCGTTGTCGAGGATGAGCTGGATCTGCATGTCGGGATAAAGCTGCAGGAATTCCTGGATCTTGTCGGTCAGCCAGCCCTGGCCCAGGCCGACCGTCGTCGTTACGCGCAGCTTGCCGCTCGGCTTGTCGGTCGTCTCGGTCAATTGCATCTTGACCGTTTCGAGCTTCAGGAGAACGTCATGCGCGGTGCGGTACAGCAATTCGCCCTGTTCGGTCAGGATCAGACCGCGGGCATGGCGATGGAACAGCTTGATGCCGACATCCTGCTCCAATGCGCTGACCTGGCGGCTGATGGCGGATTGGGACAGGTGCAGTTTGTCGGCCGCATGCGTGAACGATCCCGCTTCGGCAGCCGCGTGAAAAATACGCAGCTTGTCCCAGTCCAATGGCATGCCGCTTCCCCTCATCGGCTATATCACTCCGCAGCCACGGCGACGGGCATGTGCCCAGTCAAATAGCGTTCCGCCTCGAGGGCGGCCATGCAGCCCATCCCCGCTGCAGTGATCGCCTGTCGGAACGTATCGTCGGTCACGTCGCCGGCGGCGTAGATGCCTTCGACGCTGGTCGCAGTCGAATCCGGTGCGGTCCAGAGGTAGCCATTATCCTTGAGCTTCAGCTTGCCCTTGAAAAGCTCGGTCGCCGGCGCGTGGCCGATAGCGACGAAAATACCGTCGATGGTCACGTCGGTGATGACGCCGGTGCGGGTGTCGCGCAGGCGCGCGCCGGAAACCGATGGCGGCATCGGCGGCTTGGCCGGTGTGCCGGTGATTTCGGCGACTTCGGTGTTCCAGAGGATCTTGACGTTCGGCTTGGCGAACAGTCGCTCCTGCAGGATCTTTTCGGCGCGGAAGGAATCGCGGCGATGCACCACCGTCACCGACTTGGTGATGTTGGAAAGATAGAGTGCTTCCTCGACGGCGCTGTTGCCGCCGCCGACCACGATCACATCCTTGTTGCGATAGAAGAAGCCGTCGCAGGTGGCACAGGCGGAAACGCCGAAGCCCTGAAAATGCTGCTCGGTCTCGATGCCGAGCCACTTGGCCTTGGCGCCGGTCGCGATGATCAGCGTGTCGGCGGTCCAGACCTGGCCGCTATCCGTGCGTGCAACGAAGGGGCGTTGATTCGTATCGACTTCGGTGACGAGGTCGTTGACGATCTCAGCGCCGACGTGCTTGGCCTGCTGCAGCATCTGTTCCATCAGCCACGGGCCTTGGATCGGATCGGCAAAGCCCGGGTAATTTTCGACATCCGTCGTGATCATCAGCTGACCGCCCTGTTCCATGCCGGCGATCAGGACTGGCTCCAGCATGGCGCGCGCGGCATAGACGGCAGCCGTATAACCGGCGGGGCCGGAACCGATGATGAGCACCTTGGTGTGGCGGGCAGGCATAGTTTAAGTCCTTTCAATCTCAGCGCGTCGTGGACTGCAGCTTCAAACGGGCGAAGCAGGCGATTTCACGATCTGCTGACCCATTTATGATTGCCGCATGCATTTATTCAAGGGCAGCCTTGCATTACCAACAGAGCAAATCTGCTTTGTGTAAGATTCGGTTACGCAAGCGAAACTTTCTTGCGAATTTCCTCGCTTTATATAGAAGCTGGCGATGGGGAATTAAAGAAAGGCCACAAAAGTGCTGCGAGCTGAACTCGACGCCATCGATATCAAGATTCTGCGGGAACTCCAGCGCGACGGGCGCATGACCAATGTCGAGCTGGCCGATCGAGTCGGCATTTCCGCGCCGCCCTGTCTGCGCCGGGTGCGCAAGCTGGAAGAAGCCGGTATCATCGAAGGCTATCACGCCATGCTGAACAGCCCGAGGCTCGGCTTCGATCTCGTTGCTTTCTGCATGGTGGGCCTCAAGCATCAGTCGGAGGCCAACCTCAAGGCTTTCGCCAGTGCGACGGCGGAGTGGCCGCTCGTGCGCCAAGCCTGGATGGTGTCCGGCGACAGCGATTTCCTGCTGCATTGCGTTGCTGAAAATCTCACCCGCTTCCAGGATTTCGTCATCGAAGTGCTGACGGCCAACGAGCATGTCGATACGGTCCGTACCATGCTGACCATCCGGCAGGTGAAGAAACTCGGTCTCGTGGAGCTCTAAGGACATGGTGGACCGTCCCTGGCACCGAACGTTGGTCAAGCTGGGCGCGCGCGTGCTGCTCGGCAGTTCGCGCGCTCACGCGCAGGACTGGTTTCCAGGGCTTGGCATTGTGCGCAAGAGCGGCGTGGGGGAGGTGTTCTACCACCGTGCCAAGGTCGCCGATCTCTCGAATAGCGATCGGCTGCGGGACGGGGCGAGCGAAAATATCTACATCGTCGGCTCTGGCCCATCGATCCGTGACTGCGATCTCACCGGCCTGGAGCCGAAAAGCGCCATCTTGCTGAACGGCGCGATTGGATTGATCGGCGCGCAGATTGCCACGCCGCTTGCCGTTGCCGTGGAAGATGAGCGTTTCGTCTGGCGGCATTCGGAGATGATGCGGCGCAGGATCAAACCCGGCATGGTCTGCCTGTTTTCAGTTTCCGTGCTGCGGGCGATTTCGGAGCTGGATAGCCGTTGGTTGTCGGACAAGACGGTTATTCTGATAGACAATATCAGCAAGCCCTATGGCGCTCGCCGCCGCTTGATAGACGATCTTGGAAAGCTCGATTTTGTGCGGCTCAACGCAGCTGGCACCGCCGGTTTCTCCTTTGCCCCGGATCTGGGTGTCTTTCAGGGAGGCTCGGTCGCCCTGTCGGCGCTGCAGTTCGCGTTTTATTGCTCACCCAAAACGATCGGCTTCCTCGGCATCGATATTTCCAACGCCGGCGAGCCACGTTTTTATGAGACGGGCGATGAAGCCGCTTTTTCCGGAATCGCGCGGGCCGAAGACCGGATCCTCGAACATTTTGTTCTGGCAAGAGAAATCGCCTCGAAGCGAGGCGTGACATTTGTCAATTATTCGCCGGTTTCGGCACTGTTGAAACATGGGTTCGGCTATGATGACAGGTTTGCCGCGGCATCGACGATCTGAGTTGTAGGGAACGGACGCATGGGTTGGCTGAAACCTAAGACTGCCGATGCTAAGAAACTGGCCATCGACCCGCCGCAGCCTCGAGAGGGCCGTCACGGGATCGCTATCGCCGTCTGCGTCAAGGACGAGGCGCGGTATATTGAGGAATGGGTGCGTTTCCATCGTGCCGTCGGCATTCGTCACTTCTATATCTACGATAACGGCTCGACGGATGAGACCCTGGCAATTCTGCGCGATCTCCTCGATGCCGACATGCTGACGATCATCCCCTGGGCCGGGCGGATGAAGGACGCGGGTACTGGAACGACGCTGAACGGCCAGGTCATCGTCTTTGCCCATGCCATCCTTAATTTCGGCGGCGCATATCGCTGGATGGCTTTTATTGATGTCGACGAATTTCTGCTGCCGAAGGAAGGGCGCACGGTCGAGCAGGCGCTTGAGGCGGTGGGGGATTTCCCGAATGTCTCGTTGCCCTGGCACATGTTTGCCACCAGCGGCCATGCGACGCCTCCCGGCGGTCCGTTGACGCTGAACTACACGATGCGCGGCGCCGATCCGATGACATCAAAGGAAGATGTTCGCAATTTCAAATGCATCGTCGATCCTTGCGAGGTGACGGAAGTCAGCGTGCATCAGTTCCAGACCCGCGAATTCGGTGATCTCACAGCGAACGATGCCGGAAAGCGCTTCACGCGCCGGGCGCGGAAGTCGCCGGAGTTCTATTCGAACCGTTTCCTGCAGCTCAATCACTATTACACCAAGTCCCGCGAGGAGCTGATGGCGAAGCTGGCGCGCGGGTGGGCCTACGATACTTCGCCGACCAAATATCGGGACAAGGTTTTGTCGATCGTCAAAAGCATTGAGGAGGATGTGGTCGAGGATCGCGCGATGATCGATTTCATCGAGCGCAACCGCATCGACCTTGATCAATAGCCTGACGGTTCAGCCGAGTAGTTGCCGATAGACATCGCCGATGGCCGTCGCTTCTTTTTCCAGGGCGAATTCGCTGCGGACGTGACGCACGGCGTTTTCACCCTGCTGGAGCGCCTGGTCCGGATTGGTCAGATAGAAGGCGATCGCCTTGGTCAGCGCCTCGCCGTCGCCGGCGGGCACGATCGCGCCGGTTTCTCCCGGCACGATCATCTCGGCATAGGCGCCTGCGTCGGACGCGACGACTGCGGTGCGCGAGGCCATGGCCTCCAGCGGCGTCAGGCCGAAACCTTCATTGCGGGAAGGGGCGACATACAGCGTCGCGCGACGATACCAGGGCCTGACGCTATCGACTTCACCCAAAAAGCGGATGCGGTCAGTAAGGCCGGCTGCGGCCACCATCTTTACCAGGTCGTCGGCAAAGCCGCGGTGTTCTGCGGTCACGCGGCCGCAGATGACGGCTGTCCAGTCCGGATAGCGCGGCAGAAGCTCGATCATCGCCTTGACGAAGAGATCGGTGCCTTTCTGGTGGCGGACGCGGCCGAAGCAGCCGACAAGGTGGGTGCCGGGCAGGCCACTGGCGGCCATCCGGTCGTCGGGCACTTCCGGCGGATGGAACAGCTTGAGGTCCACGCCATGCTGAATGACGGTATGCGGCACCTCAAGGAAACTGCCGGAGCGAGTGCTGGTGGCGATCACCGCATCCATGCGGCGGATCAGCCAGCGCGTATAGCCGGTGTGGCGGCGCTGGGCCGCCGAGGTGAAAAGCAGTTTCAGTGGCATCCGCAGCACGGAGCGTAGCAGCAACCCGACCAGCATTTCATTGTTGCGGCGGGCATGCCAGACACGCACGCGATGGCGACGCGGTCTTATCCAGAGACCGGGCAGCCGTGCCCATCCGAGCCTCGGCAAATCTTCCGGCAAGCCCGGGCCAAGCGTGGCGATATGGCAGCCGAGCTCGATCTGCTTCGGAATGAGCTGCACGATCGTTGATGTAACGCCGGAGAGCCGGCGTTTGAAGTTCGTCGCGATGACCTCGATCTCGCTGAGATCGCTTGCATGCGATGAGTCACGATCGCGCACGGGCGATCAGCCCCAGGAGATGGAGAGGATTTCGTAGGCCTTGGCGCCGCCTGGGGCGTTGACCTCGATGGAATCGCCGACTTCCTTGCCGATCAGCGCGCGGGCGATCGGCGAGGAAATGGAGATGCGGCCAGCCTTCACGTCGGCTTCCTGATCGCCGACGATCTGGTAGCTCTTCTCTTCCTCGGTGTCCTCGTCGATGAGCTTTACTTTGGCGCCGAACTTGATCTTCGAGCCGGACATCTTGGTGAGGTCGATGACTTCGGCGCGCGCCGTCAGGTCTTCGAGTTCGCCGATGCGGCCTTCATTGTGGCTCTGGGCTTCCTTGGCAGCATGGTACTCGGCGTTTTCGGAGAGATCGCCATGGGCACGGGCTTCCGAAATTGCTTCGATGATTCGCGGGCGTTCTTCCTGCTGCCGCCAGCGCAGTTCTTCCTGCAGCTTGACGAACCCGTTCTGTGTCATCGGTACCTTTTCAACCATTTTTCTTGTCCTTCACTCCCTGTACTGCGCTGTCGCAGACACAAAAGAAAACAGGTCCCGAAGCGGTACTTCGGAACCATGTTGAGCCATTATTCTGTCATCTATAGCAGATTGCGACAGCCGATTTCCAGAAAATTCGAAGACTTATGGCGAGGCTGATCTTGGTCAGCACCCGCCAGAGTCAGTTTTGCACAACCGACGATCAGCAACTCGAAAGTAGCGGTCGCGGGCCTCGATCGCCTCAGAAATAGCTCTGCAGAGTCCGGACTTCGAGGTTGCCGGCCTTCAGTGCCTTGATCGCCATAGCGGCGGCTTCGGCACCGGCCATGGTGGTGTAGTAGGGCACTTTCTGCATCAGAGTTGCGCGACGCAGCGACTTCGAATCGGAGATCGCCTTGTTGCTGTCGGTCGTGTTGATGACGAGCTGGACCTGACGGTTGCGGATGGCATCCTCGATATGCGGACGGCCCTCCAGCACCTTGTTGATCTTGGTGGCGGCAATGCCCTGTTCGGCCAGATAACGCTGCGTGCCGCCGGTGGCGAGCACCTTAAAGCCCAGCTCGGTCAGCATGCGGATGGCGGGCAGGACGCGCGGCTTGTCGTCGTCGCGGACGGAGACGAAGACCGTTCCGTCACGCGGCAGTTCGACGCCGGCACCGAGCTGCGACTTGGCGAAGGCCAGCGCAAAATCCGTATCCAGACCAATGACTTCGCCGGTCGAGCGCATTTCCGGTCCAAGCAGAATGTCGACACCGGGGAAACGGGCGAAGGGGAAGACGGCTTCCTTGACGGCAATGTGCTTGAGCTTGCGCGGATCCGGCTTTTCGCCATAGGCGGCAAAGACCGCATCCAGCTTTTCACCGGCCATGACGCGGGCAGCGATCTTGGCGATCGGCGCACCGATGGTCTTGGCGACGAAGGGCACGGTACGCGAGGCGCGCGGGTTGACTTCGAGCACGTAGACGGTGCCGTCCTTGATGGCGAACTGTACGTTCATCAGGCCGCCGACATTCAGCGCCTTGGCCATGGCCTTTGCCTGGCGTTCCAGCTCGTCAATCATGGCGGGCGACAGCGTGCGCGGCGGCAGCGAGCAGGCCGAGTCACCGGAGTGAATGCCGGCTTCTTCGATATGCTCCATGATGCCGGCAACGTAGACGTCGGTTCCGTCGGACAGGCAGTCGACATCGACTTCGATGGCGTTGGCAAGATAGCTGTCGAACAGCAGCGGGTTCTTGCCGAGCAGCGTGTTGATCTGGCCGGTCTTGTCGTTCGGATAGCGCTGCTTGATGTCTTCCGGAACCAGTTCCGGCACCGTGTCGAGCAGGTAGGTTTGCAGCATGCCTTCCGAATGGATGATCTGCATGGCGCGGCCGCCGAGCACGTAGGACGGGCGCACGACCAGCGGGAAGCCGATTTCGGAGGCGACGAGGCGAGCCTGCTCGACAGAGTAGGCGATGCCGTTGTTCGGCTGGTTGAGATCGAGCTTCATCAGAAGCTTCTGGAAGCGGTCGCGGTCTTCGGCAAGGTCGATCGCATCCGGCGCGGTGCCGAGGATCGGGATGCCGTTCTTTTCGAGCGCTTCGGCAAGCTTCAGCGGCGTCTGGCCACCGAACTGGACGATGACGCCGACCAGTTCACCATTTTCCTGCTCCGCGCGTAGGATTTCGATGACGTCTTCGGCGGTCAGTGGCTCGAAATAGAGCCGGTCCGAGGTGTCGTAGTCGGTCGAAACGGTTTCCGGGTTGCAGTTGATCATGATCGCTTCATAGCCGGCATCCTTCAGCGCGAAGGCGGCGTGGCAGCAGCAATAGTCGAACTCGATACCCTGGCCGATACGGTTCGGACCGCCGCCGAGGATGACGACCTTCTTGCGGTCGGAGACCTGTGCCTCAGAGCGAGCAGCGCCGACGAAGGGCGTTTCGTAGGTCGAGTACATATAGGCGGTCGGCGAGGCGAATTCGGCCGCGCAGGTATCGATGCGCTTGAAGACCGGTCGAACATTCAGACTGTTGCGCAGCTCAGCCACTTCCTTCGGACGCTTGTCGGTGAGCGTTGCCAGGCGGGCGTCGGAGAAACCCATAGCCTTCAGCATGCGCAGGTTGGTCGCGTCTTCCGGCAGGCCATGTTCGCGGATGCGGGCCTCCATGTCGACAATGCTTTTCAGTTGCGCGATGAACCAGGGATCGATCTTGCAGCCTTCATGCACTTCTTCAGCGGTCAAGCCAAGGCGCAACGCCTGGGCGACCATGCGCAGGCGATCCGGTGTCGGTGTGCCGATGGCGGCGCGGATGGCGTTGCGGTTGCCTTCGCCTTCCTCGGTGCCGGGGATCTCAATCTCATCAAGGCCGGTGAGGCCGGTTTCGAGGCCGCGAAGCGCCTTCTGCAGCGATTCGGCAAAGGTGCGGCCGATCGCCATGACTTCGCCGACCGACTTCATCGCGGTGGTTAACACAGGCGAGGCGCCGGGGAACTTTTCGAAGGCGAAGCGCGGGATTTTGGTGACGACATAGTCGATCGACGGTTCGAACGAAGCGGGCGTCGCGCCGCCGGTGATGTCGTTTTCCAACTCGTCCAGCGTATAGCCGATAGCGAGCTTGGCCGCGACCTTGGCGATCGGGAAGCCGGTGGCCTTTGAGGCCAGCGCCGACGAGCGCGACACGCGCGGGTTCATTTCGATGACGACCAGACGGCCGTCCTTCGGATTGACGGCGAACTGCACGTTCGAACCGCCGGTCTCGACGCCGATCTCGCGCAGAACCGCGATCGAGGCATTACGCATGATCTGGTATTCTTTGTCGGTCAGCGTCAGCGCCGGGGCAACCGTGATCGAATCACCGGTGTGGACGCCCATCGGGTCGATGTTTTCGATCGAGCAGATGATGATACAGTTGTCCGCCTTGTCGCGGACCACTTCCATCTCGAATTCCTTCCAGCCGAGCACCGATTCTTCGACCAGCACTTCCGTGGTCGGCGAAGCATCGAGACCGCCGCCGACGATTTCGAAGAATTCCGAGCGGTTATAGGCAATGCCGCCGCCTGTGCCGCCGAGCGTGAATGAAGGACGAATGATGGCGGGCAGGCCGACATGATCGATCGCCTGAGCTGCGATCGCCATGGCATGGCTCATATAACGCTGCTTGCGGTCGCTCTCGCCGAGGTTCCACTGGTTTTCCAGCTCATCGAGCGCCTTGTCGAGCGCTGCGCCGGAAAGGGATGCCTTCAGCTTGCTGCGCTCAGCCTCATGCGTCTTGCGGTCGGCATCCTTGATGTCGGTGGCGTTCGCCAGCATCGAGCGTGGTGTTTCGAGGCCAATGCGCGCCATGGCTTCGCGGAAAAGGGCGCGGTCTTCGGCCATGTCGATGGCGGCCGGCTTGGCACCGATCATTTCGACATTGTAGCGGTCGAGCACGCCCATGCGCTTCAGCGACAGCGCGGTGTTGAGCGCCGTCTGGCCGCCCATGGTCGGCAGCAGTGCGTCCGGGCGCTCCTTGGCGATGATCTTGGCTACCACTTCCGGGGTGATCGGCTCGACATAGGTCGCGTCGGCCAAGCCCGGATCGGTCATGATCGTCGCCGGGTTGGAGTTGACGAGGATGACGCGGTAGCCTTCCTCCCGAAGCGCCTTGCAGGCCTGTGTGCCGGAGTAATCGAATTCGCATGCCTGACCAATGACAATCGGTCCAGCGCCGATGATGAGGATCGATTTGATATCTTGGCGCTTCGGCATGGGCTCACATCCGTTTTTTGGCTGCGCGAAAAACCGGCCAGGGTGGGAGATCACCGGCCGGGGCGCATGGTCAAGTCTTTTCAGGCTAGAAGCGGCTTATAGGCAAATGTATTTGCAAACGGAACCCCATAAATCACGGAATCGACAGGAATCGACAGCTCCCGCCACTTCTATCTGAAGCGCCGCCGCGCATCCTCCGCATAGGGGCGGCTTACCGGGATTGCCGTGCCGTCCTGCATCACGACGAAAAGCTTGCCATTGTCGCGCTTCAATCTTTCGACATGTGCGTAGGCAACCCAATGCGATCGATGCAACCGCATGCCTTCGACAGTACCGGTTTCGCGTATGGCGTCAGCGAAACGCAACAGGATCAGCTCTCGACCTCGGTTCGTGACGACTTCGGTGTAGTGATCCTGCACCGCAAGGCGGAGTATCGGGCCTCGGTTTTCCGGCTTTAGACGAGCCAGAATTGGCACCGGCGAGTCAGTCTTGTCGATGGTTGGGTTTGCGATCTCCGACGCAGCGGCGATTTGCGAATGCATCGTCATGTAGGTCAGCAGGCAGAACAAGGCGCAGAGCGGTGTGGTAAAGACGATCTGCTGGAGCAAGGAGACCAAGGTTGTGACGTCGCCCGTAAGAGCAAAACCGATGACTGAGAGAGAAGCGGCGATCGGCACCGCGGCAACCAGCGAGCCGACCATCATTCGGCAGAACATGCTGCTTATTTGGCGGCGGAGCAGGATTTCCGCCATCACTGAAAAGGAGATCGCGATGCTCCAGGCCACGGTTTGGACGAGAAGCCAATAGGCGAAGCGCGTGCCGACCGGCATGCTGTTCATGGTGCCGTAGGGGCCGGTAATGGTGAAGAGCAGAACCACAACGGCGAATGTTGCCCAAAAGCGGGCTGAACGCAGGAAGACCTGCAATTCACGAAGCGTCGATTGCAGAAAGGTGCGATCCACGAAATTTCCCGTTCTTTCATGCCATTTCGATTGAACAGGCAACAGTCTTGGCGGAAACCGGCGGCAAATTCAACCGGAGGGAGCCATGACGCTCGAACCACTATTCAATGCTCCAATCGCTATTCAGATTCATGTGCTGGCTGTTATGCCCGCGGCACTCCTCGGCGCCTATATTCTGCTCAGGCAGAAAGGGACGCCATGGCATCGTCTTCTCGGGAAAATTTGGTTGGGGCTGATGGTGCTTGCCGCATTGTCCAGCTTCTTCATTCACCGAATCAATATGTTCTTCGGTTTCAGCCCGATCCATATTCTATCGGTTTACGTCCTCGTCGGCAGTTGGCGGGTCATCGTCACTGCACGCCGCCACGATATACGAACGCATAGACGTATCGTCATAGGCCTTTATCTTGGCGGAATCATTGGTGCTGGCCTGTTCACGCTCCTGCCTGGGCGGATCATGAACGAGGTTGTTTCTTCAGGTGACGCGCTGGTGCCTCTTGGTGTGGTGGCAACGATAGCGACCTTCCTTGCATGGCTTGCCATCATGAACATAAGAAAGCGCCGGCATTTGATTTGAGAATGCTCTCACGGAGAACTGGCGTTGCGTACCTTCCTCGATATATAAGTGTATGAAAGAGTATCGATTCAACGTATCGCCCGGAGGTGCACCATGGACTGGAAGGGACGTCGGCAATCCGACAATATCGAGGACGAACGCGGTTCTTCGCCGACGGGAGGAGGTCCTCTCGGCGGCGGCGGGTTTCGCTTTCCCGGTGGAGGACTGGGCGGCGGTGGCTTGAGCTTCCGCACCATAATCGTCCTGGTGGTGATTTTCCTGGTGCTGAGAGCCATGGGTGTCGACGTCATCGGCTTGTTGCAGCAGAGCGGCGCCTTGACTGGCGGCTCCACTTCCGGGTCCGGCTATCAGCAGAGCGACAACAGTGGCGGCACAGCGGCACCGGCCAATGACGAGATGAAGCAATTTGTCGCCACGGTGCTCGCCGATACCGAGGACACCTGGACCGGCATCTTCAAATCCATGGGCCAGACCTACACCGATCCAAAGCTGGTGCTGTTTTCAGGCCGTTTCCCTTCAGCCTGCGGTACGGCCTCGGCGGCGACCGGGCCTTTCTATTGCCCGAGTGACCAGAAGGTCTATCTCGACATGGCCTTCTTCCAGCAGATGAAGGACCAGTTCGGCGCATCCGGCGATTTCGCGCAAGCCTATGTCATAGCGCACGAAGTCGGCCACCATGTTCAGGACCAACTCGGCATCCTGCCGAAGTTCAATCAGGCGCGTCAGACCATGAACGAGGTCGATGCCAACAAGATGTCGGTACGTATCGAGCTGCAAGCCGATTGCTTTGCTGGTATCTGGGGCAAGTTCACCCAGCAGAAAGGCATTCTGCAGCAGGGCGACCTCGAAGAGGCGCTGAATGCCGCGCAGCAGATCGGTGATGATACGCTGCAGAAGCGCAGCCAGGGCTATGTCGTTCCCGACAGCTTCAACCACGGCACATCCGCGCAGCGTATGAAATGGTTCAAGCAGGGCTTCGATTCCGGCAAGCTCAGCGACTGCGATACGCTGAACAATCCGGTTTAAGCTCTCAAACTCTTCTTCCCGCTCCTCATTCTGTCGAAGGGGCGGGAGAAGGATTTTGAGCAAGGCAAAATGGCGATTGGCCGGGTGAGGGGTCTCCTCATTATTGGCAGCTTGATGGTTCCTTTGCTCCTCACCCTAACCCTTTTAATGCGCCTGGCATCTGGTCTACTTTTGAGGCTGGAGCGACGATAGGTGCATTGGGGATAACTGGCATTCCAAACGTAAGCGATCAAAAGAATCGGCCGATGAATCAGAAAGATTGAAGCGTTCACGGATTGTTTCGGGCAAAATCTTCAAGTATTGGGAACGCACTGATTTTCGTTCACGTTCTGTCTCTTCATGGAGATAGGGCCACAAAAAGGCAAACTCCATGATCGATCCGAAATTCGCGCGTCGCGGCTTGTTGCTCGTCTTCATTATTCTCTTCCTGGATGTCATGGGTCTCGCCATCATCATGCCGGTGTTGCCGCAGTATCTCGAAGAGCTGACGGGCGCTTCGGTCAGCGAGGCGGCCACCGACGGTGGTTGGCTGCTGCTTGCCTATGCCGCCATGCAGTTTCTATTCTCGCCGTTGATCGGTAATTTGAGCGACCGCTTCGGCCGCCGTCCCATCCTGCTTGCCTCGGTGCTGACCTTCGCTATCGATAATTTCATCTGCGCTATCGCCGGTACCTATTGGATATTGTTCGCAGGCCGCATCCTGGCCGGCATCAGCGGCGCAAGTTTCTCGACATGTTCCGCCTATATTGCCGACATCAGCAATGACCAGAACCGGGCTAAGAATTTCGGCCTGATCGGCATGGCCTTTGGCGTCGGTTTCGTACTCGGGCCGGTCATTGGCGGTTTTCTCGGCGAATTCGGTCCGCGTGCACCCTTTTACGGCGCGGCCGCGTTGGCGTTGCTGAACTTTATTGGCGCTTATTTCCTGCTACCGGAAACGCTGGAGGCGAAGAACCGTCGCCGTTTTGAGCTCTGGCGCGCCAATCCGCTCGGCGCTCTGCGGCAGGTCCGTCGCTATCAGGGGCTCGGCTGGATCTTCGTCGTGATGTTCTTTAACTGGCTGGCACATGGCGTCTTTCCGGCCGTCTGGTCCTTTGTCTCCTCCTATCGTTATGATTGGACGTCGTTGGAAATCGGCATTTCGCTCGGCACCTACGGCATCGGCATGGCACTGGTTATGGGGTTGGTCTTGCCCCGCATCGTGCGGGTGCTCGGCGAATGGAAAACCGTGGTGTTGGGGCTTGTCTTTTCCGGAATCGGCTTGGTGGGCTATGCCTTCGCCTGGCATGGCTGGATGGTCTATGCCGTCATCATCCTGACCGTGATTGAAAACGTTGCGGATGCGCCGCTGCGCTCTATCGCCGCAAGCAAGGTGTCGCCGTCGGCGCAGGGAGAATTGCAAGGCGCTCTCGGCAGCCTTACCAGCATCACGGCCATCATCGGACCAGTGCTGTTTCCCTATCTGTTTCGCTTTTTCACCGCGCCGGAAGCACCCGTCACCTTTGCCGGTGCCCCCTTCATCATGTCGGCAATCCTGATCCTGGCCGCAGTGATCCTCTTTGTCGTCAAGGTGCGCAAGGACGAGCCGAAAGCCGTGGTGGAACCGGCCGCTCAAGAGGTGGCTTAAATAATCATCAGATATTTTGATGATCTGATGAATTCTTTAGCATCTTAGCTTTGCCAACTGGCTTTTTCGCTGAAGTTGCGCTAAGGCGGCAGGTTCGCGCGCCTCGGGTAGGAGCGGTCTGCGCGTTTCTTAAAATCGAGTTTTCAAGATGGATATGCCGGCAACTGCGCGCCCGTTCGCGCATGACAATGACAATTCGTGGTCTGCGCATGTCCGCGCCACCCTGGCGCTCGGCATACCGCTGATCGGTGCGCAGCTGGCACAGCTCGGCATCAACACCACGGATGTGATGATCGTCGGTCGGCTCGGTGCCGAGCAGCTGGCCGCCATGGTTCTGGCCGCGCAGTTCCTGTTCACCATCCAGATTTTCGGTTCCGGTTTTTCCATCGCTGTCGTGCCGCTGGTGGCGCAGGGCTATGGCCAAGGCGATGTCACCTCGGTTCGCCGGGCGCTGCGCATGGGCATCTGGGTCGTCACCGCCTTTTGGCTGTTGACGCAGCCCGCCTTCTTCTATTCCGAGCAGATCCTTCTGGCCGCCGGGCAGAAGCCGGATGTGGCAAGGCTTGCCAGCGAATATATCGCCATCGGCCATTACGCCGTGCTGCCGGGGTTGCTTTATAACGTTATCCGCGCGCTGGTAAGCGCGATCGGCATGGCGCGCGTCATTCTCTACGTCACCATCGCCATGCTGGTGATGAATGCCATACTCGCCTACGGCCTGGTGCTCGGCCATTTCGGCATGCCGGCGCTCGGGCTGCATGGCGCGGCCATCGTATCGGTAGCGGTGCAGACGGCAGGCTTCCTCTTCATCGTCGCCTTCGTTCAGAGCCGTGAAAAGACGCGCCGCTATGAGATCTTCGTTCGCCTTTGGCGGCCCGATTGGCACGCATTGTGGGACGTGGTTCGCCTCGGTTTTCCGATCAGCATCACGGTTCTGGCTGAGGTCAGCCTGTTCACGGCGGCGTCGCTGCTGATGGGCCAGATCGGCACGATCGAGCTTGCCGCCCACGGTATCGCGCTGCAATGGGCGTCGATCGCCTTCATGATACCGCTCGGCCTCAGCCAGGCGGCGACCGTTCGGGTCGGCGTCGCGCATGGGCAGGGGGATCGCATCGGTCTGACGCGTGCGGCGATCGTCGTGCTCATCGTTTCGAGCTGTATCTCGCTGCTCGGCAGTATCCTGTTCGCCACGATGCCGATGTGGTTCGGAAGCTGGTTCCTTGATGTGACCTCGGCTGAGGCGCCGCAGGTGCTCGCCTACGCCGCGCCGCTGATCGTCGTTGCGGGCCTGTTCCAGTTGGTCGACGGTCTGCAGGCAATCGCCAGCGGCTTGCTGCGCGGTCTGAAGGATGCGCGCGTGCCGATGATCCTGGCGCTGATCGCCTATTGGCCGATCGGCTTCTTCCTGGCCTGGCTGCTTGCCTTCCCGCTCGGCTTCGGTGGCGTCGGCATCTGGCTCGGCTTCTTCCTAGGGCTGGCCTCGGCCGCGGCGATGCTTTGCGTGCGGTTCTATATTCTGGTGCGCTCGGAGAAAATGGTCGGCTGAGGTCGGCTATTTTCGCATCGTGGCGTGAAGACTGCTGACAGATATTGGCAGCATGATCCCGTATATTGGCGTCATACCAATTTGATGGGAGACGACCATGACATACAAAGCAAGCGCTCACAGCGAGGCCACGCTTTTCCCGCTGGATGGACTTTTCAACCACGGTGCGGTCGTGCACATGCTTGCACATTCCGATGGTTCGCCTCGACGTGAGCAACCGAAAGCAAAGTCGTATTGGCTGGCCGTTGCCTGCGCCGCGCACGTCCGGCATGGGCGGGCAAACGGCTTCATGCAGGTCAATCACGGCAAGCAGGGACCATTGAAGCGGATTAAGCCGGGCGACGGCGTGGTCTATTATTCTCCGTCGGTGGCCATGGGCGATAAGGACGGCTTTAAAAGCTTTACGGCGATCGGATATGTCCGGGACGGCGAGCCCTATCAAGGTGAGATGGCATGCGGCAAGGCGTATCGCCGCGATGTCGATTGGCTGGATGTGCCTGAGCAACCGATCCGCCCTTTGCTGGATTGGCTGGATTTTACCCAGGATAAGAACTGGGGTTACAAGTTGAGATTTGGCCTGGTTCCGTTCAGTGAATCCGATTTCGAGTTCCTGCAGGAAATCCTGACAAGCGAACTCGAAGAGGTCAGGCGCCGCCGCTTGCAGGCCTGATCAAGCGGTATCGAGAACTCCTAAAGACGAAAGCCCCGGATTGACGATCAATCCGGGGCTTTCCTTTTAGCCAATGATCATGGTGGCGCTGCTTATGCGCGCTCGGCCAAAGCCGGTTCGCCCTTCTTCTCGCGCACCAGATTGACGAAGCGGCGGAAGAGGTAGTGGCTGTCCTGCGGGCCAGGGGAGGCTTCGGGGTGATGCTGTACCGAGAAGACCGGCTTGCCGGAAACGCGCAGGCCGCAATTGGTGCCGTCGAAGAGCGAAACGTGAGTCTCTTCAATGCCTTCCGGCAGCGTGCTCGCGTCGACTGCGAAGCCGTGGTTCATCGAGACGATCTCGACCTTTCCCGTCGTGTGGTCCTTGACCGGATGGTTGGCGCCGTGATGGCCCTGATGCATCTTTGCGGTCTTGGCGCCGAGGGCGAGACCGAGCATCTGGTGGCCGAGGCAGATGCCGAACAGCGGAATGTCCGTCTTCAGCAGGTCCTGGATAACCGGCACGGCGTATTCGCCGGTCGCGGCCGGATCGCCGGGGCCGTTCGACAGGAAGATGCCGTCCGGCTTCAGCGCCAGCACGTCGTCGGTGGATGCGGTTGCCGGCAGCACGGTGACTTTGCAGTCGAGACCGGCGAAGAGGCGCAGAATATTGCGCTTCACACCGTAGTCGAGGCAGACGACATGGTACTTGGCATCGGCAGTCTTCAGCTCGCCATAACCTTCGTTCCAGATCCAGGGCGTCTGCGACCATTGCGACGACTGGCCGGAGGTGGCGACCTTGGCGAGGTCGAGACCTTCGAGGCCGCTCCAGGCCTTGGCGTCCGCCTTGAGCTGGTCGATGTCGAAGACGCCGTTCGGGTCGTGGGCGATGACGCCGTTGGGCATGCCGTTTTCACGGATCCAGGCGGTCAGCGCGCGGGTGTCGATGCCGCACATGCCGATGATGCCGCGCGCCTTCAGCCACTGGTCGAGATGCTTGACGGCGCGGTAGTTCGAAGGATCGGTGACATCGGCCTTGAAAATAACGCCGACGGCGCCGTGCCGGGCGGCAGGCGTCAGGTCCTCGACGTCTTCCTCGTTGGTGCCGACATTGCCAATGTGAGGGAAGGTGAAGGTAACGATCTGGCCGAGATAGGAGGGGTCGGTCAGGATCTCCTCGTAGCCCGTCAGCGCCGTGTTGAAGCAGACTTCGGCCTGGACCTTGCCGGTCGCGCCGATGCCCTTGCCTTCGATCACGGTGCCGTCGGCGAGAACGAGCAGGGCACTTGGCTTTTCAATTGTCCATGGAGCTGTGGCGGTCATTGTCATCCCGTTTCCGGCGTCGTGCGCGGCCTTGAAAAGACCGGGGGCTTCCGCCATGTTTGTCGCAGATTGCAGCCAGCGACATGCGTCGCGGCTTGAGACCTTAATATCGATCTAATGTGCAGGTGTTGGACATAGCCAAACAAGGCCTGTCGGTCAATGCGCCGTTTTCGTTTCCCGCCAGGGAATTCGCCAAGTTTCGGCCGCAGGCACGCAATTGCATTGATCGCTGCTCATGGTCTATGAGACTGGCAACATGAAATGAGAGGCTGGGCGATCGTCGCCGGCTTGCTTAGGGAGTTAAAGACATGATCCGCGAAACGCTTTCCAACGCCCAGAAGGATGCCATGAGGGCCAAGGATGCGGCGAGGCTTTCGACCGTGCGCTTGATCCTGGCCGCCATCAAGGACAAGGACATCGCCAATCGCGGCTTGGCCAAGGAACAGGCAAGCGACGACGAGATCCTGCAGCTGCTCGCCAAGATGATCAAGCAGCGGGAAGAGTCGGTTAAGATGTATACCGATGGCGATCGTCCGGAGTTGGCTCAGAAGGAGCGCGAGGAAATTGCTGTCATCCAGGGCTTCATGCCGGAACAGCTCTCCGAAGAGAAAGTGCGCGAGATTTGCGTCGCCGTCGTGGCCGAGCTCGGCGCCCAGGGCCTTAAGGACATGGGCAAGTGCGTTGCGGCGCTGCGCGAGCGATATGCCGGGCAGATGGATTTCGCCAAGGCGTCGGCGATCCTCAAGGATCTGTTGAAGTAAATTTTATCTGTTTGCGGCCGCGCTCTGGCGCGGCCAACGCGATGTTCGATTCTCGGCGTACTGCATCGACATAGGCTGAAAATAGAGAAGGCAGGAGCTGGGGGAGCTCCTGCCTTCTTGCGCTTTGCAGCCGTTTGATGACGCAGGGTGGGGCCCAAAAATCAAACGTCTATTGCAAAGGCACCCAGGTGAGGCGGCGCCGGGGGTAGGGATGGTGCCTCACCTGGGGATCGGTTAAATCTTATCTGGTGATCCTGACCTGCTGTTGCAAATTCATGTCTTGCGATTCCAGCCAGGATATCTGAACTTTGACACCGGCCTTGAGAGCCGGCACTTTCATATCGACAGGAAGCTGATAGCCAGCATCCGCATAGAGCACGTTCGTAGCTGCCGCAGGCGCTGCGCCATCCGTCATCGTTGCCGAGCTATAGTTAGCTGTGGCGAAGAGGGCGGCAGCGGCAAAGGGTACCAGCAGAACGCGCATTTCATCTCCTAAACTGAAAGCCTGTACCTCTGGCTTCCTGTTCGTCGGGACGTCTAGGCATGTCGCGTCGCGAACCATGTTGTTCGCCGGCTTGTCTCGTCCTGTGAGATGGAAGCTATTGCGCTGCACATGAACAATCAAATTACAAAAAAATAATGTTTGACTTACGAACCATGCCGCAAATGTGCCACCAAGCGGGAAGATCACGCGCGCCTCGATCTTCGGCCAATGGTTGCGGCGGGTGTTGCCGCACTCTCCTGTTGTTAGCTGGAGTGGTGGGCAAGTATCTGCTTTTTCATCATTTTCCTTTTGCGGAGAAGCAGCCTTCCAGATGCACATAAAGGCCGCGGGGAGTCGTGGCCATTTCTGTCGTCAATGATGTCAAAATGGCTTTTCAGGAGGGTGCGGGAACATTAACAACGCCACTGCAATCACGGTCTTGTGATCGGAGTGGTTGATTGTCGACCCAGGCGCGAGGGGCTGTGAATAGCGGGTGTGGTGACGGGTTCCTCGTGGCAATGCGCGTTGTTCCTGCTTATAAGGGGGCAAGCCAGAGGTAATTATGCGATTTTCCAATACGTTTCTCGATGAGATTCGCGACCGCGTCCCTATTTCGGACGTGATCGGCCGCCGTGTGACGTGGGATCGGCGCAAGACCAATGTGCCGCGTGGCGATTATTGGGCCTGCTGCCCTTTCCATGGCGAAAAGTCGCCGAGCTTCCATTGCGAGGACCGCAAGGGCCGTTACCATTGCTTCGGCTGCGGGGTCACCGGCGATCATTTCCGTTTTCTGACTGACCTCGAGGGTCTGAGCTTTCCTGAAGCCGTGCAGCAGATCGCCGACATGGCCGGCGTTCCCATGCCGATCGCCGATCCCATGGAAGCGAAGCGCGAGAAGGAACGCACCTCGCTGCTCGACGTCATGGAGATGGCGACGCAGTTCTTTCAGGACCAGCTGCAGACGGCAAATGGGGCGAGGGCGCGCGCCTATCTGCGCGATCGCGGTCTGACCGGCCGTACCATCGATACCTTTCGTCTGGGCTATTCACCGGATAGCCGCAATGCGCTGAAGGAATTTCTGTCCAGCAAGGATGTTGCCAAAGAGCAGATCGAAGCCTGCGGTCTCGTGGTGCATGGTCCGGATATTCCGGTCTCTTACGATCGCTTCCGTGATCGCATCATGTTTCCGATTCTGTCTTCTCGCGAGAAGGTTATCGCCTTCGGTGGCCGGGCGATGTCGCCGGACGCACCGGCGAAGTATCTCAATTCCAACGAGACCGAGCTCTTTCATAAGGGTAACGTGCTCTACAATTTCACCCGCGCGCGGCGTGCCGCTCAAGGGAACGATGGTTCAGGGACGATCATCGCCGTCGAAGGCTATATGGACGTGATCGCGCTGCATCAGGCCGGCGTCGAAAATGCCGTCGCGCCGCTCGGCACGGCGCTGACGGAGAGCCAGCTTGAGCTTCTGTGGAAGATGACGCCGCAGCCGATGCTCTGCTTCGATGGCGATGGCGCCGGTATCCGCGCCGCCAATCGCGCCGCCGATCTGGCGCTGCCGCATATCAAGCCCGGCCGAACGGTCCGTTTCGCGCTTCTGCCTGACGGTAAGGATCCGGACGATCTCGTCCGTCACGATGGCCGCGCGCCCTTCGACAAGGTGTTGGCGCAGGCAAAGCCGCTGGCGGAGATGATCTGGGGCCGCGAAACCAGCAACGGCACCTTCGATACCCCGGAGGCGCGTGCCGAGCTTGAAGCGCGGCTGAAGCAGATGGTCTCGGTTATCGCCGATGAAAATGTCCGCCGTCATTATCAGCAGGATATTCGCGACCGGTTGAACGGGCTGTTCCAGCCGCAGTTTCGGCGCAACGACAATCAGCAGGGGCGCGGTTTTTCCCGCGAGAACAACGGCCGCTCCTTCGGTGGTCGTGGCGGACAGAGCCGGGATCGGCCGGCGGCCGTTAGCACGAAGGCGACGGATCGTTTGATGCGCTCGGGCATGATCAAGGGCCATCAGGATGTTCCGGGCCTGCGCGAAAGCGTGCTAGCGGTGACCATCGTCAATCATCCGCTGCTGTTGCAGGACGAATATGACGAGATCGCCGCTATCGACTATGAGAGCCGTGAATTGCAGCGCCTATGGTCTGCCATGCTCGGCGCTGCCGCGACCATACCGGCTCAGCAGCTCAGCCGAGAGCGATTGCTCGAACAGCTGGAAGAACAGGGTTTCGCCGCCTTGCTGAAGGCGCTGGACCAGCAGGTGCGCAATGCCCGCCTCTGGACGGCGACGGAGGAGGCGGCGATGGAGGATGCGCGCGAGGGCTATCGCCAGGCGCTCGCGCTCCATAAGCGTTCGAAGGCGCTGCGCTGGCACAAGATCGAGCTGGAGCGCGCCGTTGCCGAAGCGACGGAAGAGGGCGACGGCGAACTCATCGAACAGCTGATGCGCGCTTTGCAGGAAGTGCAGCTCGAAGCCTTGCGGCTGGAAAACCAGGAAGCGATCATCGACGGCTTCGGGGTGCTTTCCGGCCGCATTAAAGGACCCGCAGGGAAGTAGGGGATAGATGTCACAGCCGGATAGACAGGAACCACGGTTTTCCGCCGACAATGCGCTGTTTGCAGATCGCAGTTCCGGAATGGCGCCGCTCGACGTTCTCAAGCGGGTCTACGGCTATTCCGCCTTTCGCGGCAAGCAGCAGCAGGTGGTCGAGCATGTCGTGGCCGGCGGTGACGCCGTGGTGTTGTTTCCGACCGGGGCCGGCAAATCGCTGTGCTTCCAGATTCCGGCCCTTTGCCGCGACGGCATCGGCATCGTCGTCTCGCCGCTGATTGCCTTGATGCGCGATCAGGTCGAAGCGATGAAGCAGCTCGGCATCCGCGCGGCGGCATTGAATTCGTCATTGTCGCGTGAGGAAGCGAGCGACATCTATCGCGCCGTCTCCAGCGGCACGCTCGATATGCTCTATGTCACGCCCGAGCGTGTCATGACCGACGGGTTCCAGCAGATGATCGCCAGGGCGAAGATTGCCCTATTCGCGATCGACGAGGCGCATTGCGTCTCGCAATGGGGACATGACTTCCGGCCGGAATATCGCGACCTCGGCAAGCTTGCTGAACTCTTTCCCAAGGTGCCGCGCATCGCGCTGACGGCAACCGCCGATCCGCATACGCGCGACGATATCATCGAGCGGCTGGGGCTCGACGACGCCAAAGTCTTCACCACCAGCTTCGACCGGCCGAATATCGCCTATGAGATTGTCGAGCGCGATCAGCCGCGCCAGCAGTTGCTACGTTTTCTCGATGGCCATCGCGGCGATAGCGGCATTGTCTATTGCCTGTCGCGGGCTAAGGTCGAGGATACCGCGGAATGGCTGAACGGGCAGGGCGTTCGCGCGCTTGCCTATCACGCCGGCATGGACCGCTCTGTTCGCGATGCCAATCAGGACGCGTTTCTGAAGGAAGAGGATCTTTGCCTGGTGGCGACGGTTGCCTTCGGCATGGGTATCGACAAGCCGAATGTGCGCTATGTCGCCCATCTCGATCTGCCAGGCTCCATCGAGGCCTATTATCAGGAGACAGGCCGTGCCGGACGCGACGGGCTGCCGTCCGAGGTCTGGATGGCCTACGGCATGGCGGACGTCATCCAGCGGGGGCGGATGATCGATGAGGGCAATGCGGCGGATGAGATCAAGCGCGTCGAACGCGCCAAGCTCAATGCGCTGCTCGCCGTCTGCGAGACGGCCGGCTGCCGGCGGCAGGCGATCCTGGCGCATTTCGGCGAGGGCCATGCTGGCGGCTGCGGCAATTGCGACACTTGCCTGAAGCCGGTTGAGACCTGGGATGGCACGGAAGCGGCGATCAAGGCGCTGGCCGCCGTCTATCGCACCGGGGAGCGTTTCGGCACCGGCCATGTCATCGACGTGTTGATAGGGACCGTCAACGAGAAGACCGAGCGTTTCGGCCATGTCAACATGCCGGTCTTCGGTGCCGGCAAGGATATTCCCGCGCGCACCTGGCAATCCGTCTTTCGACAATTGCTGGCGAACGGCTTTATCAGCGTCGACCACACCGCTTTTGGCGCGATGAAGCTGGAGCCGGAGGCAAAGGCCGTGTTCAAGCACGAACGTCAGGTCTTCTTCCGCAAGGACCGGCCGGAAGCCGGTCGTCGTGGCAAGAAGGGTGCGAGGATAGAAAAGAGGCAGTCGAACCTTTCGGGCGAGGCACAGCCGCTGTTCGATGCTTTGAGGGCAGAACGCACGAAGATCGCCAAGGAGCTCGGCGTGCCGCCCTATGTCGTTTTCCCGGATACGACGCTGATCGCCTTTGCGACGGAGCAGCCGACGAGCCGCAATGCGCTGCTAGGGATTTCAGGCGTCGGGCAGGCGAAGCTGGAACGCTACGGGGATGCGTTTTTGAAGGTTATCAAGGATTTCGCCGATCGGTGACACCTAGGCGCTATGCCTGTTCACATCCTGGCGGTCATGCCGCCATCGACGGTCAGGACATGTCCGTTGACGAAGGATGCCGCATCGCTGGCGAGGAATAGTGCTGCACCGGCGATTTCATCCGGCCGTCCCCAGCGCTGAATCGGAATGCGCTGGCGCACGACCGGCATAAGGTCCGCATTCGCCACCATCGCTGCGTTGGTTTCCGTTGCAAACCAGCCCGGCGCAATGGCGTTGCTGGTGATGCCGTATGGACCGAATTCAACCGCCATGCCGCGCGTGAGACCGGTCAGCCCCTGTTTGGCCGCCGGATAGACGCAGTCGCCGGGCATGGTGACCCGACCGCTGATCGAGGTAACAGAGATCAGTCGCCCGTGATTGTGTCGCTTCATCAGCCGAGCGGCGTCGCGGGAAAGCATGATCGAGGCGGCGAGATCCGTGTTGAGCAAGGCGAGGATCGATTCGTCGTCGAAGTCGGCCAGCGGGCGTCTGTCTCGAGCGCCGACATTATTGATCAATATGTCGAGCCGGCCGTGCTGTCTCTCGATATCGGCCGTCATCGCGCTCCGCGCCTCGCGGTCGGCAATATCGAAGGCTGCTGCTTCGGCCATGCCTCCTGTCGCTTGAATGGCTTCGACGGCGTTGTTCAACGTTGCGGCATTGCGCCCATTGACGATGACATGCGCTCCCGCGTCGGCAAGCGCCTTTGCCATTTCGAACCCGAGGCCGCGTCCGCCTCCGGTGACGAGCGCGACCCTGCCCGCGAGGGAGAATCTGTGAAATATGTTCATGGCTCTCCCTTTCTGCTGAGATCAACATCGACCTGCAGCAAAATAGTGGACTCAGTCAAGTAATTTTTGCAATAACAACTGACGGGGCGAGGCAGGGAACTTGCATGTTTTTCGTTCGGTTCGACAGATAATATCGAACTTGCCCTGTATCGTGCCAGCGCCACGACGCTACGCATTTTTGCCGCGGCTGGATGCAGCAAGGGACCTAATCCTGTGTTATTTCTTGGCCAGTTAGGCACCGTGACCAGCATCGGAATGCGACCATGACCCCTGCGTTCATATCTCACTTGCGCAACGAACTCGCCGGCCTGAAAGATGCGGGGCTTTATAAGTCCGAACGCGTTATCATCTCCAAGCAAGCTGGCGAGATTGCCGTTGCAGGCGGTGCGCGAGTGTTGAATTTCTGCGCAAATAATTATCTCGGCTTGGCCGACAATGAGGAACTGGCCGAGGCGGCGAAGACGGCACTCGATCGCTACGGCTATGGCATGGCTTCCGTGCGTTTCATCTGCGGCACGCAGGAGGAGCACAAGCAGCTTGAGGCGCGGATCTCAGGCTTTCTCGGCATGGAGGATACGATCCTCTATTCCTCCTGCTTCGATGCCAATGGTGGGCTGTTCGAGACGCTGCTGTCGGAGGAGGATGCGATCATCTCCGATGCGCTCAACCATGCATCGATCATCGACGGCGTGCGCCTCTCGAAGGCGAAGCGGTTTCGCTATCTCAACAACGACATGGCGGCATTGGAGGAAGAACTGAAGAAGGCCGAGGGCAGCCGCTTCAAGCTGATTGCCACTGACGGCGTCTTCTCCATGGACGGCATCATCGCCAATCTTGGTGGCGTTTGCGATCTCGCCGAGAAATATGGCGCCATGGTCATGGTCGATGACAGCCATGCGGTCGGCTTTGTCGGTGATCACGGTCGCGGCGCGGCGGAATATTGCGGCGTCGAGGGCCGGATCGACATCATCACCGGCACGCTTGGCAAGGCGCTCGGTGGCGCATCGGGCGGCTACACCTCCGCGAAGGCCGAGATTGTCGACTGGCTGCGGCAGCGCTCACGCCCCTATCTCTTCTCCAACACGTTGGCGCCGGTCATCGCGGCCGCCTCGCTGAAGGTCTTTGACCTCATCGACAATGGCGACGCCCTGCGAAACCGGCTCCGTGGCAATGCCGAGTTCTTCCGCGGCGAAATGACCAAGCTCGGCTTTACGCTGGCCGGCGCCGACCATCCGATCATTCCTGTCATGCTCGGCGACGCCAAGGTGGCGCAGGAGATGGCGGCTCTAATGCTGAAAAAGGGCGTCTACGTCATCGGCTTCTCCTTCCCCGTTGTGCCGAAAGGGCAGGCGCGCATCCGTACGCAGATGTCGGCGGCGCATTCGAGGGTCGACGTCGAGTGCGCGATTGCTGCTTTCGCCGAGGCGGGACGGGAACTCGGAATCATTTGAATCGGTTGGAGACGACAGATCATGTCAAACATGATGAAGGCGCTGGTCAAATCGAAGCCTGAAGTCGGACTATGGATGGAGCATGTTCCGGTTCCCGAGGTCGGGCCGAACGATGTGCTGATTCGGGTCAGGAAGTCGGCGATCTGTGGCACCGATGTACATATTTGGAACTGGGACCAGTGGGCGCAAAAGACCATACCTGTGCCGATGGTCGTCGGCCATGAATTCTGCGGCGAGATTGCCGAGATCGGTTCGGCGGTGACGAAGTATCATGTCGGCGAGCGTGTTTCTGGCGAGGGGCATATCGTCTGCGGCAAGTGTCGCAATTGTCGGGCGGGCAGGGGCCATCTCTGCCGCAACACGCTCGGCGTCGGCGTCAACCGCCCAGGTTCCTTCGGCGAGTTCGTTTGCATCCCGGAATCCAATGTCGTGCCGATCCCGGATGATATTCCGGATGAAGTGGCGGCGATCTTCGATCCCTTCGGCAATGCCGTGCACACGGCACTGTCCTTCGACCTGGTGGGCGAGGACGTGCTGGTCACCGGTGCCGGCCCGATCGGCATCATGGGCGCCATGGTCGCGAAGCGGTCCGGCGCGCGCAAGGTTGTCATCACCGATATCAATCCGAACCGTCTGGCGCTTGCCCATAAGCTCGGCATCGATCACGTCGTCGACGCCTCGAAAGAGAATCTTGCCGATGTGATGAAGTCGATCGGCATGACCGAAGGCTTTGACGTCGGTCTGGAAATGTCGGGTGCGGCGCCGGCGTTCCGTGACATGATCGACAAGATGAACAATGGCGGCAAGATCGCCATTCTCGGCATCGCGCCGGCCGGCTTCGAGATCGACTGGAACAAGGTGATCTTCAAGATGCTGAACCTGAAGGGCATCTATGGCCGCGAAATGTTCGAGACCTGGTACAAGATGATCGCCTTCGTTCAGGGGGGGCTCGACGTCTCGCCGGTCATCACCCATCGCATCGGCATCGATGATTTCCGCGAAGGGTTCGAAGCGATGCGTTCCGGCAACTCCGGCAAGGTGGTAATGGACTGGTTTTGAACTTATTTGTGACCTGATGGCATCAGTATTGTCCGCAAACTGCGGAAATGAAAGCGTTTGACAAGGCTGCTCTTGTCATCGTGCGGGGACTTCCTAAATACGGGGAACAATTGTTTCCGGCGTGCGGAGCCTGTGGATAAGGCTTTTTCACGATTTTAATGAGCTTTTTTGCTGGAAAAGCTTGACGTGAACAAAAATTGTAGGAATCACCGTTTGTCCTCGGAAAAACGGTAAACTGGATCAGGCGGATCATTTATACCATGGCCGGAAATCCAAACGCAATCCAGCTTTGCTGTCCAGTGCCGGCGATCGTGGTTAATCAGGCATTAAAGGTCATTCCGTTAGGTCTTTGTCGGTGATTCGGGGCTGGCGCGAGGCGCGCCGGGCCAGAGCGGTCATTCACCGCGTATAAGTTTTAAGCGTCAGGGAAAGCGACGATATAGAGATGGCAACCAAGGTCAAAGAGAACGAAGAAGCTGAAGTCGAACGCGACGGCACCTCCGATGGCCCGCTTCTCGATCTTTCCGACGACGCGGTCAAGAAGATGATCAAGGCCGCGAAGAAACGCGGCTACGTGACGATGGACGAGCTCAACGCCGTCCTGCCGTCCGAAGAAGTGACGTCCGAACAGATCGAAGATACGATGGCGATGCTCTCCGATATGGGCATCAACGTCATTGAAGACGAGGATGTCGAAGAGGCGGGCGCGGCAACCAGCAGCGACGATGACGATTCCAGCGACGACGACAATGGGGAAGGCGGCGAACTCGCACCTTCCACAGGTTCGGCGCTTGCTACCGCCAAGAAGAAAGAGCCGACCGACCGCACGGACGATCCGGTGCGTATGTACCTGCGCGAAATGGGTTCGGTCGAACTGCTGTCGCGCGAAGGTGAAATCGCGATCGCGAAGCGCATCGAGGCCGGCCGCGAGACCATGATCGGTGGCCTCTGCGAAAGCCCGTTGACGTTCCAGGCGCTGATCATCTGGCGCGACGAACTCAACGAAGGCACGACGCTGCTGCGCGAGATCATCGATCTCGAAACCACCTATTCCGGCCCGGAAGCCAAGGCTGCGCCGCAGTTCCAGAGCCCGGAAAAGATCGAGGCGGACCGCAAGGCCGCTGAAGAGAAGGAAAAGGCCCGTCGCGGCCGTTCACCTTCCGGCGATGACGACATCACCGATGTCGGCGGTGAAGGCTTGCCGGGCGAGGAGGAGGAAGAGGACGAGGACGAATCCAGCCTCTCGCTCGCCGCGATGGAAGCCGAACTGCGCCCGCAGGTGATGACGACGCTCGACACGATTGCCGAAACCTACAAGAAGCTGCGCAAGCTGCAGGACCAGCAGGTCGAGCAGCGTCTGTCTGCATCGGGCACGCTGTCGTCGGCTCAAGAGCGTCGTTACAAGGAGCTCAAGGATGAGCTGGTAAAGTCGGTCAAGTCTCTGTCGCTGAACCAGAACCGCATCGACGCTCTCGTCGAGCAGCTCTACGACATCAACAAGCGCCTCGTGCAGAACGAAGGCCGGTTGCTGCGCCTTGCCGAATCTTATGGCGTCAAGCGCGATAGCTTCCTGGAACAGTATCAGGGCGCCGAGCTTGATCCGAACTGGATGAAGTCCATCGGCAATCTGGCCGCGCGCGGCTGGAAGGAATTCGCCAAGAGCGAAAACACCACGATCCGCGACATTCGCCAGGAAATTCAGAACCTTGCGACCGAAACCGGTATCTCCATCTCGGAATTCCGCCGCATCGTGCATATGGTGCAGAAGGGTGAGCGCGAAGCGCGTATCGCTAAGAAGGAAATGGTCGAAGCGAACCTCCGCCTCGTCATCTCCATCGCCAAGAAATACACCAACCGCGGTCTTCAGTTCCTCGATCTTATTCAGGAAGGCAATATCGGCCTGATGAAGGCGGTCGATAAGTTTGAATATCGCCGCGGCTACAAGTTCTCGACCTACGCGACCTGGTGGATCCGGCAGGCGATCACCCGTTCGATCGCCGACCAGGCCCGCACGATCCGTATTCCGGTGCACATGATCGAAACGATCAACAAGATCGTTCGCACGTCGCGCCAGATGCTACACGAAATCGGCCGCGAGCCGACGCCGGAAGAACTGGCTGAAAAGCTCGCCATGCCGCTCGAAAAAGTGCGCAAGGTGCTGAAGATCGCCAAGGAGCCGATCTCGCTCGAAACGCCTGTTGGTGACGAAGAAGATTCGCATCTCGGCGATTTCATCGAGGACAAGAATGCGCTGCTGCCGATTGACGCCGCCATCCAGGCGAACCTGCGCGAGACGACGACCCGTGTGCTGGCCTCGCTGACGCCGCGTGAAGAGCGCGTGCTGCGCATGCGCTTCGGTATCGGCATGAACACGGACCACACGCTCGAAGAAGTCGGCCAGCAGTTCTCGGTCACCCGCGAACGTATTCGCCAGATCGAAGCGAAGGCGCTGCGCAAGCTGAAGCACCCGAGCCGCAGCCGCAAGCTGCGCTCGTTCCTCGACAGCTAAGCGGTTTCTGCCGTTATGAAATCAAAGCCCGGTTCGCGAAAGCGAGCCGGGTTTTTTGCAAGCAACAGGTTGCAATATAGGCTCGGGCCATGATGGACGTTCCGCCTGAACTCTTCGAGACCTCTATGCCAGCACGGCTGCGAGATCTGCTCTCCGGTTATAGCTGGGCGGCAGACGAACTCGGACGCTCTTCGGCAAGTGTTTTTCGTTTGGAAGCCGACAGCCTGCCGCCTCTTTATCTCAAGAGTGAAATCAACAGTTCATTCAGCGAATTGGCGGGCGAAGTTGCAAGGCTTCGGTGGCTTGGCGCGCAGGGCCTTGTTTGCCCAGCGGTCGTCGCTCATGAAGCCGGCGGCGAGCGTGAATGGCTGCTGATGAATGCGCTTGACGGCGCCGACCTCGCCAGTGCGTCTTTGATCTCGCCCTTGGAGCGCGTGCGGATGTTCGCGGAAGCGCTGCGAGATCTTCATAGGATCCGCATCGATGCCTGTCCGTTTGATCATCGATCGGACGCAAGGATTGCTGCTGCCAAAGCCCGGATGCTTGCCGGCCGTGTCGACGAGACTGATTTCGATGAGGCGCGATTGGGCCGATCGGCGGAAAGTCTTTTTCGCGAACTCGAAGAGCGCAGGCCGGCAGCGGAGGACCTCGTCGTCACCCATGGCGATGCCTGTCTGCCGAACTTTATCGCCGCCGATCACCGTTTCGCCGGCTATATCGATTGCTGCCGTCTCGGCGTCGCCGACCGTTATCAGGATATAGCGCTGGCCTGCGGCAGCATCGTGTATAATTTTGGTGAAGCGCTGGTTGCGTCCTTTCTGGAGACCTATGGGATCTCCGAGGTGGATGCGGAAAAAATGGACTACTATCGGCTGCTGGACGAGTTCTTTTAGCTCTGGGCGTATCGGCGCAGCTGTTGGGTGATCACGCAGGTGTGTTTTCCGGGCATTGCGGAGCCGCTCAGGGCCTGACAATCTGTCTTTTCGCAATTGCCTCTTTCGGGCCGCATTGTTGCCCACCATATGTCGGGTGTCTGTCGCCGCTCGATCTGTCATTTTCGGTAAGGTTCCGATGAAATTGATACGCGTTTTCCCATCGGCTGCTTTTGCCCGGCGAGCCGTTCGCTGAGCGATGGAACAGGCCGCGACAAAGCAGGATGAGAAGATCGGGCGGGGCTTTGTCCTGTCGATCCTCCTGCATGTCGCGCTGGCGGCCATTTTTCTGCTCCGGCCGTTGATGATGCCGCCGCAGGCGGCGCCGGAAGAGAATGTCAACGTCGAGCTTGTGCCGCAGCCGCAGGAGCAGCAGGAGAACGCGACAAAGCCGAAGGAGGCTTCCGGCCAGGTTCCGACGCCGACGCCCAAGCCGAACGAGAAGTCGCAGCAGGCGGACGCGCAAAAGCAGCCGGAACAGAAATCCGGCGATCCCAAGACGCAATCGGATCAGCAGGATAAGGCTGAGGCTGAAAAGGCGGCACCTCCCGCCAGTAACCCAAGCTCCAATACACCTACGCCGAAGCCTGAACAGCAGGCCTCGACAGAGGAGACACCCCTTCCGGACATGAAGGGGGAGGAGAAGGATCCCTCGACCACACAGCAGGCGGATGCCTCGGCTCAGTCAGATGAAGCACCGGCCGCGAACGATGGCCAAGCCGAAGAGCAAGCTGCGTCGCCCGCCAAGGACTCTGATGCCCAGACTGCACAGGCCGATGCCGCATCGCCGGCCAAGGATCCTGATCCGCAGCCGCAACAAGCACAGGCTACCCCACCCGCGTCCACCGAGCAGGCCAAGGCGGCTTCGCCGGTAGCCGACCCCAATTCACGCGACCCTGCCTCGATGCCGCAACCGAAACAGCTTACGACGGACCAACCTTCGGACGCGCAAGTGGCTCAGCCGGAAGCTCCGGCGACGGAGCAGGATGGCACGGACACGCAGGAGAAGGCGGCGGCGATATCTGATCCCGAGACGAAGCAGGCGAATGCCGCCGATCCCGATACGCAACAGCAGCCGTCATCCGCCGACAACAAGGTTGATCAGCAAATTACAGTGCCGACCCTTGCAGGTCCTCAATCGCAGCCACCGTCAAAGGAGCAGGCCGCTTCGGACAATAAAAGCGATCCGGCGAACGGGACGTCCTTCGTCACCGAGCCCGATGTCAAATCGCAACAGCAAGCCGCCAAGGGCAAGTCGGGTGGAGAGAAGGGACAACTCAAACAGGCCAAGAAGCTCTATTCCGGCAGCGAAATGGCCAAGATGTCTAAAAGCGACTACGATGCCTGGAAAAAGTTGCCACGGCGCGAGCGCGTTTCCTATCTTTGCAACTCCGAGGAAAAGTTGCAGTTCGGGCAGGACCTGAATGGGATGGGCTTCATGAACTCCGCGCTATCACAAGCTATGCGTTCAGACACTGGTCTCTTCGGTAACGGCGTGGCAGTCAAAACTCCCAAAGGTTGGCAGCAAGTCAAATTCACATGTCAGGTTGATGATGATGCCTTGAAGGTGATCGCCTTTTCACATGCCGTTGTTGGGCGCATTCCCCAAAGCCAAGCTGAGAAGCTTGGTTTGTTCGAATACTGATCTGCCAACAACACCCGCCCCATCGCTTTGAAACAATAGTTTATTTCAGCGCCAATCGAAATTCGGCCCATTTCATCATACAATTGCTCGCAGCTACGCGATTCAGTTTCCCTCCCTTTGCATTGCTCAATCCGATGACATCGATCACTGCCGATTCCAAATCCTTGGCCGCCGGCCATTCCACGCTTCGCGGTGTTCTGGTGGCATTCGCGTCCTATGCCGTCTTTGCCTTCAGCGATGCGTCGATCAAGATGCTGCATGGAACGTTGCCGTCCTATCAGGTGGCCTTCATCGGCGCGCTTTTCGGCTTCGCCGCCGTCCCGTTCCTGAAGAGGCGTGACGATAATTGGGTGGATATGGTCAGAACATCGAACCGTCCTCTCTGGATACTGCGTTTTGCCTGCGGTGCTACCGGCGCCATATGCTCGATTGTTGCCTTTACCAAGCTGTCGATGGCGGAGGCATTTGCGCTGCTGTTCCTGCTGCCGTCCTTCGTCACCATTCTTTCGGTCGTCTTCCTGAAGGAAGACGTGCGCTGGCAGCGCTGGACGGCGGTGATCCTCGGTTTTATCGGCGTGCTCATCGTGCTGCGGCCGGGTTTTCGCGAGCTTTCGATCGGTCACCTCTGCGCAGCGATCGGCGGCCTGGCGGCTGCAATCGGGATCGTCATCAATCGGGCGCTTGGGGCGAAGGAAAAGAGAATTTCGCTTTATGGTGCAGGCCTGTTCGGCACGCTCATCGTCAGCGGTCTTCTGATGTTGTCCGAGGTGTCGATGCCGACGGCCTGGCAATGGCTGTTCCTGGCGAGCTATGGGCTGCTTGGTGCGGTCGGCAACGTGCTGTTGATGACTGCGGCGCGCATGGTACCGGCCAACCTCGTCGCGCCGCCTCAATATAGCCAGATGATCTGGGCGATCGGCTTCGGCTATCTTCTGTTCAACGACGATATCGACCTGCCGATGGCGTTGGGCATCGCGCTGATCATTTTCTCCGGTCTGCTGACGCTGGCGCGCGAGCGCAAGCGTGGCACGCCTCTGCCCACGGCCGTCACCGCCAATACGCAGGCGGCGTTGGCGACCGCGCAGGAGCGGCCGGAGACGTGACATATGCCTCGCCGACAGCTTTCAGCAGGGTTGAAGGGCGGGGCACATGAAGACCGGCCAGTTCAAGATGTTCCGCTCCCGCGTCGCGGGCATCAGGGCCGTGAAAGCCGAAACGGGATATAGCTTTCCCAAGCATACGCATGACCAGTTCGGTATCGGCGTCATCGAGTCCGGCGCGCATGCGTCACTGAGCGGGCGCGGATTGGTGCGGGCGGAGGCGGGAGATGTCATCTGCTTCAATCCGAATGAAGTACATGACGGCATGCCCATCGGCGAAAGCCGGGCCTGGACGATGCTTCATTTCGATCCGTCGGTGATCGGCGATCTGCTGAACGATATCAGCGAGGGTGGGATTGGAGGCGCGGAGTTTCCGGCGCCTGTCATCCGTAGCCGCGAGATAGCGGCATACTTCAGAGCTTTGTTTCCACTCCTGGTCGGCAATTCTGAGTCACAGAACGCGCTGCTGCGGGATGGGCTAATGTTATCGCTCGTCGCAGCCGTCATGGGCGAGGGCACGCCGGCGTCGTGCGATATTGCCATTCCCGCCGCTATCCGTCGCGCTCGCGATCTGATCGAGGACGATCCTTCAGCTCCTCTGACGCTTGCCGAACTCGCTGACGCCTGCGGACTGAGCCATTTCCAGTTCCTGCGGGCATTCACCAAGGCGACGGGGCTCACTCCCCATGCCTATCTCTTGCAGCGTCGTATTCACGAAGCGCGGCGGCTGATCGCGGCGGGCACGCCATTGGCCGAGGCGGCTTTTGCCAGCGGCTTTGCGGATCAAAGCCACATGACGCGCCTCTTCGTGCGTAATTTCGGCATATCGCCGGGCGTCTATGCGGCAGCTGCCGGTTAGATCCATGCAATTTTGTTCAAGACCCGGCGATGACGACCGGCTCTTCTGCGGCGGCAAATCAGAACCGCGCAGAAGGAAAAACCATGCATTTCCGCCATTCGAACGAGATGTGGAGCGAATTCCCCGATCTTGTCCCCGGTGTGTTCTTTGTCGACGGGATCACGGCGGAAGCCGTGGTCACGGATCCTGTCGCAAAGTTCCATGCCATTGCCGCGGAACGGCTGGCGGCGGGTTCGGAGGGCGAGATGCCAGAGATCCAGGCATGGCGGCGCACCTTCTCGAAAATGGGGCTGAAGCCGACGCAATATCGCTGCGCCTCCGAGGCGCTGCTGCGCCGCTTCCGTCAGGAAAATTCGCTGCCGCAACTGCATCCGTTGGTCGATCTCTGCAACGCCATCTCCATCGCTTTTGCGATTCCCATCGCCGTGTTCGATCTGGCGAAGATTTCGGGCGATCTCGAGGTCAGGCATGCGACAGGACGCGAGACCTATCTGACGTTCTCCGGCGAGACGGAGCATCCGGAGCCGCGTGAAGTGATTTTCGCCGATAGCAACGATCGGGCGCATGCGCGGCGCTGGACCAACCGGCAAAGCGGTCTTTCCGCCGTTCGTGAGGATACGCGATCGGTACTGATCGTTGCTGAGGCGATGCATGAGGCGGCTGGTCGTGATGTGCCGAAGCTGATTGAGACCATTGCTGCGGAGCTTGCTGCTGTCTGGGCAATGAAAGCAAAGACCGCGCTCCTCAGCCGCTCTTCACCACGTTTTGATCTCTAGCCTTACGTCTTTTTGCGGCAAACGACGGATCGAGACAAAAACGCGGTTGACAATTGTTGTGTTCGGGCAGAGCAGGGAACTCAACTCAATATCTCATATTTCCTATGAAGATGGTTCCGTTCCCTGTGCGCGGAACCGAAGAAAGACCCATGGACACCTTGCAGAGCCAAGACCGGACCAGTGCGCTCGGTCATCCCGGATACCGTTCCTTCGCCGCCTCCCGCGTCTTCTCCTCCATCGGCTTCCAGTCCGTTACCGTTGCCATGGGCTGGATGATCTACGATCAGACCCATAGCGCTTTCTACCTGGGCCTGGTTGGCCTTTGCCAATTCCTGCCGATGGTGGTGCTGACCTTCATCGTCGGGCATGTGGCCGACCGGTTCGACCGGCGGCGCATCGGCCTTGCCTGTCAGTTGATCGAGGCGTTGACGGCGCTGGTGCTGGCTGTGGCTGTTTGGCAGCATTGGATCGGCCCCCACGGCATTCTCGCCGCTGTTGCGGTCATGGGAGCTGCCACCGCCTTCGAACGCCCGACGATGGCGGCACTGCTACCGAACATCGTGCCGCCCTCGATGCTGCAAGTGGCGATCGCCACCTCTACCTCGATGATGCAGACGGCCTTCATCATCGGCCCGTCGCTTGGCGGCCTGCTATACGGGGTCAGCCCGGTCGCGCCTTTCCTTGTGTCGGCGGTGCTGTATGTGATTGCCAGCATCAATGTCATTTCCATCCGCGTCGAGCGGCAACAGCCATCCTCGCGCGAGCCGGTGACGCTGAGCTCGGTCTTTGCCGGCGTTTCCTTTATCAAGAGCCGACCGGTGATGATGGGCACCATCTCGCTCGATCTCTTCGCGGTTCTGCTCGGCGGCGCTACGGCGCTGTTGCCGATGTTCGCGCGCGATATCCTGCATGCCGGCCCCTGGGGGCTTGGCATGCTGCGCGCAGCGCCCGCCATCGGCGCGCTCGTCATGTCGATCTGGTTGGTTCGGCGGCCGCTGCAAAGCGATGTCGGCAAGAAGATGCTGATCGCCGTCTTCATCTTCGGTGTCGCCACCGTTATCTTTGCGCTTTCAACCAACATCATCCTTTCCGTCCTAGCGCTACTCGTCGTCGGTGCGTCTGATACGGTCAGCGTCGTCGTGCGCAGCTCGCTGGTGCAGCTCCTGACGCCGGATATCATGCGCGGCCGTGTCAATGCGGTGAACTCGCTGTTTATAGGCACCTCCAACCAGCTCGGCGAATTCGAATCCGGCATGCTCGCCAGCGCGTTTGGTCCCGTACTCACCGGGATTATCGGCGGCGTTGGCACCATTGCGGTCGTGCTGCTCTGGACGCGGATTTTCCCCGATTTGACCAAGGTCAAGACGCTCAACGGGTGAGGCGCATTCGACACGACGAATAGTCCCGCAGGCTCATCGGTCGTCCGGGATTTGATCCAGCCCGGCGTCTCGCTTGAGATGATCGCTGAGGCGCAGGATATTTTCGCGCACTGCTTTATCCTTGGGGCGGGATTTCCGCATACATCGGAGTGTTTGCAGCAGTTGATCGATCCGTTTCTGGACGATTTTCGATCCAATATTTCCATGAGAACTTCTCATCTATCACACACCTTTGTGGTCTCGTGATCAAAAGGGATGCGCCTGAAAATTGGCGGCGTATAATGAAGCCTTCATCGGCAATGCATGAGGGATTTTCATGGGTAAGAGGCCGCTGCCGCCATTGACCGTCTTGCAGGCATTCTGCGCCATCGTCGAAACCGGCGGCTTTGGACGCGCCGCAGAGCGGATGGGGCTGACGCAGACCGCGATCAGTCATCAGCTTGCCCAGCTCGAAGGCTGGATCGGCGGCAGGCTCTTCGATCGCGGCCGGTCGGGCGCAAGCCTGACGCCGCTCGGCGCGCGTCTGCATCCATCAATCGTGGAAACGGTCTCTCAGTTGGAGAAAGCGCTCTATCAGGCGCGGGCGAGTGTGTCGGTCCGTGCCTTGGGATTGTCGGTGACGCCGGAATTTTCGAGCCAATGGCTGGCGTCGCGACTGCCGGATTTTTGCCAGCGCTATCCCGACATCGAGTTGAAGATGGCTGTCGGCTATCAGAGGCCGGACTTCGGACCCGGTGGCGTTGATCTCGCCATCTGGCTCGGGCGGGCTGATGCGGAGCTTGTGCTGGAGGAGTTGCTGATCGACCAGGAATTTGTCGTCAGCTCGCCGGGCCTTTCCAAGCAATTGCCGAATCGCAATGCGATTAGGGCAGCACCCCTGCTACGCTACGCCGGCATGCGGCATACGGTGCTGGATTGGCAGCGCTGGTACGAGCAGGTGACCAGCCATGACGAGGATGGCGATGTCTCGAGTTTCGATATCGGCCAAGCGGTGGAGGCCGGGCCGTTGTTCGAATCCTTCGCAGATATGCTCAAGGCCTGCCGGGACGGCCTCGGCTTTGCACTGGTGCGCAGTTCGCTTGTTGCGGAAGACATAGCGGATGGAAAACTGGTGCGTTGCTTCGTGGAGGTTCAGCCGGCGGCCGTCAGCTATAATCTGGTCTATCCGCCCAATGCCCTACAAAATCCATCCGCGGCGCTGTTTCGCAATTGGTTGATATCTCAGGCCAACGAGGTGGGTTGAGAGAGCGATCACCATCAATCGCGTAGCTTGATCAAGCCTGCATCGGTCGCCCTAAAACCCAGGTTTCGATAGAAACCGGTAAGATGCGGTTCGAAATCGACATGCAGCCATTCCGCGCCGCGTTCGCGCGCAACCGTCGTTGCCATTTCGACAAGGCTGCTTGCTATTCCCTGCCTGCGGAATTCGGGGGAGACGCAGGTATCGAGAATGAAGGCATGGATGCCGCCATCCCAGGCAACATTGACGAAGCCGACCAGACGCTCTCCGGCAAAGGCACCGATATGAGCGAGGCTTCTCGACAGAATTGATGAGAAATCGCGTGCGGCGGGTTCATTCCAAGCCGCAGCCCACAGGGCGTTGAGAGCTTCGTTTTCGGGATAAGGATCGGCCCTGAATTCGATCGTCACAATCATCCCCTTGCTGATTGTTGATGGAGCTGTGACGCCAAGCTTATCCGCAGGCCAAGCGGATGCAACAGCCGCATACGGCTGATGGCTTCCGGGCAATCAGAATGGAAAAGTGCATCCCATGTCGGATCGCGCTATCATCGATCGTCCTTTGCAAGTGAGAACAGAACAGAGGAGACCGATATGCCCTGTGTGGATGGTTTTATTCTTGCCGTGCCGAAAGACAAGATCGAGGCCTACAAGGCGCTGGCACACACAGCTGGCGAGGTCTGGATGGAGCATGGTGCGCTCAGCTACGTCGAGGCAATCGGGGATGACGTGCCCTATGGCGAGCTAACGTCGTTTCCGCGCGCCGTCCTGGCCACGGCGGACGAACTTATGATTTTTTCATGGATTACCTATGAGAGCCGCCAGCATCGTGACGCTGTGCTGGAAAAGGTCATGGCTGATCCGCGAATGAAAGATGGGATGGAAAACATGCCCTTCGATGGCAAACGCATGATCTACGGCGGCTTCGATATCTTTCTGCAGATCTAGTCTGCCGGCGGCTGGGCGGGCTTGACTTTGCAGCCGTTGCGGCCGACCTCAAGCGCTCCATCGTTATCACCACCGGGAAGATGTCATGCCGCAAACCGTCATCACGCTGTCCACCCATGGTCAGGGGCTTTACGAGTTCACGGAGCAGGTGGCGGATTTCGTTCGTACGGCGAGTTCAGGTGTGGGCGAGGGGCTGCTGACCGTCTTTGTCCGCCATACCTCCTGTTCTCTTTTGATCCAGGAGAATGCCGATCCGGATGTGAAGACCGATCTCAATGCCTTCTTCCGCCGCCTCGTGCCGCCATCGTCCGATCCCTCGATGCGATGGATCGTGCATACGACGGAGGGGCCGGACGATATGCCGGCGCATATCAAGGCGGCGTTGACGCAGGTGTCGATCGGCATTCCCGTGACGCGTGGACGGCTGGCGCTCGGCACCTGGCAGGGCATCTATCTCTTCGAACATCGCGACCGGCCGCACCGCCGCGACATCGTGCTGCATCTTTCCGCCTGAGGCGGTGGATATGGGTGTCAATCCTTTGTTAACGCTCCTGAATACGTTGTGAATGGCCAGTTCGCGTTCGGTTCAGCTTGGCTGACCTAACGTGTCTCCAATCCCAAGGGCATCGGACCATTTGATGGGGCCGGATTTCGGGATTGCAACGATTCAAGGACTTGAAGGAGAAACACCCATGATCAGCCTCTTTGCAAAGGCAGGCATCGCCGCCCTCATCACGCTCGGCGCCATCTCCGCCACGGCTGCGACCGCATCGGCCAACGATTTTTCGGCCGGCGTCCATCAGGCACGTTACGATCACCATCGCGGCCGCGCGTGCTCGCCGATAGCAGCCGTCCAGAAGGCTCGCGCCATGGGCCTGCGTCGCGCCCATATCGGCAACATCACACCGCGCCGTGTCGTCGTCGACGGCTTTAGCCGCCGCGGTCCGGACCGCATCGTTTTCGCCAACGCGCCGGGTTGCCCGTTGATCCGTCGCTAAGCTCGGAAAGCTAGGGGTAGTGTAACCGTTTACGGGCGATCTTTCGCCGCTTCTATACAATTCCAAGCTTAGTAAAGTCGCCCTCATGAAAGAGGACGGCTTTTATTTTTCCGCCTTCCGGCGAATCTGCCTCTGGAATCGGGTTTGTCTTCGTTGTACCTGAATAGGGCATGAGCGGTTGATTCTGGACTTGTTCAGTGTCGGGCCGTTACTCCTCAGGCGCTCACTCGGGAGATGCGGCAAGCTAATGAGAGAGTAGCCTTTTACTCCATGGAGGATACAATGAAAAAATTACTGGCAAAGTTGGGGGTCGCTGCCGCCATCGCGGTGACAGCGCTGTCGGGCACGGTCGAAACCACTTCCGCCCAGGGACTGGATATCTATGTCGGCCCCGGTCGCCATCGGCCGCCACCGCCGGATTATGACAATCCGCGTTTCGATCGTCGTCGTGGCTGCGATCCGCGGGAAGCCATGGATGTCGCCCGCAGCTACGGCCTGCGCCGTGCTCGCGTGGTCGACGTGACACCGCGCCGCGTTATCGTTGACGGTTTCACCCGCCGTGGCCCGGACACGATGATGTTCGCCAATGTTCGCGGTTGCCCAATGATTGGCCGCTGATAAGGTTGACGGGCGCGTCTAGCGTCCGGTGGCTAACAGTTTACGCTTTCGCTTTATCGGCGGGGGCCGCGAACCGCCCTTTGCTCGGTCTCATCGGACTTGAGCGAAGGGCGGTTTTGTTTTGTGGCGAGAGCGTGGACCGCTCTAGCCTATTGTTTTGACGCAGTTCCGGACGGAAAACCGCGCCGCCCTTTTCCTGGAATTGCTCTATTGCTGGATCGCGTAGGTGATGCTCACCGACGCATTGTAGGTATTCTCGCCGCTTGCCACCGGCACCGAGCTATCGGCAGATGCTTTGGCCATGGCCTGGCGCATGTAAGGCTGCGGCGGGGCCATGATGGCGCCCTCGCTGATCGAAATAACGCGGCCGAGCTTGACGCCGGCTGCCTCGCTCAACGTCTTTGCCTTGGCCGTTGCGTCAGCCACGGCGTTCTTGCGGGCTTCCTCGAGCGCGGTATCCGGCTTGTCGTTGGTGAACTGGATATCGCCGCCCTGGTTGATGCCGAGCTTGACGACCTGGTCGAGAAGAGTGCCGAGCTTGGAGAGATCGCGCACGCGCACCGTCAGGCCATTGTTCACCTGATAGCCGGTCAGCGTCGGCGGCTGTGACTGGCCGTCCTTGTCGTTGGGATAGACATATTGCGGCTGGATCGAAAAGCCAGAGGTTTGCAGATCGCGCTCGGCAATGCCGCTGTCCTTCAAGGTCGCGAGCACGGCGCCCATCGCCTTGTTGTTCTGGTCAAGCGCATCCTGGGCGGCCTTCTCCTGCTTGACGACCGAGAGCGTCACGATTGCCATGTCCGGCGCAATCGCCGAATGCCCTTCGCCGGTAACCGTGATGATCGCCTCGCGCGGCTTGGCGTCTTCGGCGAATGCCTGGGTGGCAGGCACGAGGAGCGTCGCGCTGAACAGAGCGGCAAGAATAAAATCTCCGGTTTTCGTCATTGGCATGGTTCGTTCCTTGGTTGGTGTTTCCTCAGTATTCGTTTTTGCTGATTGATTGTGAAGGTATTGCGGCAGTCCCTTGTGGGAAAAGAAGAATTGGGTTAGAGCCAGATCGGCTTCCGGGGGACCATTGCTCCGGAACTGCATGCACGATCACTTTTCGTCGTGCCGGGCCTGTAGCTCAATGGTTAGAGCCGGCGGCTCATAACCGCTTGGTTGGGGGTTCGAGTCCCTCCGGGCCCACCATTTCCCCAAATCCACAAAACCGAACCAATCACAAGCTCCAGCGAGTGATTTCGTTTGATTTCCGGTGTCTTGTGCTTAGAAAAAAGCAGGCAACGGCTCGATAGGAAAGACGTCGATGGCGGACAGTTCCGGACACAATTCTTCAGATTTGTCGCTTGATCGCGAGTTCTTCGATCTGCTTGTTGGAAGTTACGCTCGCATTGTCGGGATGGCGCTTGTCGATCAAGAGTACGGGCCGGAATGGCTCTATCAGGATGCTCCGTTCGTGGTCGTGGCGCATAACACGGATCCTGATCCGCGGTTTGTCTATGCGAATAGAGCCGGCCAGGCTTGTTTCGAATATCCGTGGGATGAATTTGTGACACTGCCGTCGCGTCTGTCTGCGGAGCTTCCCAATCGGGCGGAGCGTCAGCAATTGCTGGATGCGGTTACACGCAACGGCTTTATTGCCGATTATCGTGGGCTGCGGATTGCAAAGTCGGGTCGTCGCTTCTGGATTGAGGATGGCATCGTCTGGCAGCTCATCGACCGGGATGGACATCGGCGAGGGCAGGCAGCGACGTTCTCGAGATGGAGAGACGCCTAAGCCGGCGTGAATGTCACGCCACCGGCTCCAATACCTCTTCCCGTTTGATCTTATGAAACATGTCGTTATCCGTCTCCATGGACTGTTCGTATTCATAGGCGAACAGTTCGGCAGCGTGACGGCCGGGGAGAGTTTGGTCATTTTCGATCACGGCGGCGATGCGTTGGAACAGCTCGGCCTCGAAGGTGCCTGTCTTTGCAACCGGACTTGGTCGCGCTAACCGGGCTCCACCATCCAATCGGATCGCCGAAACGTAAAACTCGCCGTCATAGCCGTCACCGGCCGATGTCAATTCGGCACGGCCATAGAGGAGCAGGCCTGATTCCCAGCGATCGCAGAGATTGATAGTGAGCTCGTCGAATGAGTATTCGCAGGAGAAGGCATGGTTGGGTGTCATCATGCTGCCATCCGTGTTGCCGATGCGGATGATTGAGCGGTCAGGAGATCTATTTCTTCCAGGAGTGCTGTCCGATCCTTCGCGATCGACATTCCGAATGGTCGGGCATCGATGCGCAGCAATTCCAGCTTCAAGCCTGTCAGTCGCTCGGCACGATGCTGATCTTCGGTCTTGGTCGCGTCGGTTGCCTGCTGCCGCGCCCAGATCCAGGCCGTCGCCAGAGAGTGGGCGAACCATCTGCGCCTGCCGGCTGCCGTTAGTGGCCGGCGTAGCCGCGTATCGCGGTGGTAGAGTGTCCAGGCATGATCATGACGTCTGACTTCGCTGGCATGAAGCACGCACCCTTCGTTTGCGTGCCCATCTGAGACACGACATTCATATTCGCTCGATCTCCGATCCGGTTTCGCAGACTTCATGCAAGATTTTGAAACTTGCATGGGCTCATTCCGTCTCGGGCGATTGGCTCGCGAAAAGAAAGATGTCACGCGACATGATCTATGTCAGCATAATTCGTGTTTATTGACTGCAGTATGGGCACGATTGATGTTTGTTGGTTTCAGCATTGAATGTCTTGTCCCGTACGGGCGTGACAAGCTTGCCGAGATGGGTGACTTTGACTTAGGGGGTGAGGGCAGCCCGCCCCTACTTCCGCGCGATATGTCCGCAGATGCGCCCGATGATCGTTAGCCGCTCCAGCTCCACCGTAAAGGTTTCCAGTGCCGGGTTGTCGGAGATGATCTTGATCTGGCTGGGTTGGGTGAACGGGATGCGCTGAAGGCGTTTGATCTGTGGCTCGGAATAGCCGTCGCTGATAGCGTAGACTGTATCCGTCACCATCAGGTTCTGCGAGAGATCGACGATGACGCGGTCACCGGGCATGTAGGTGGGCTGCATCGAATCGCCAATCACTTCCATGATGATGGTGTGATTCGGCGAGGCCTT
The DNA here is from genome assembly GCF_000696095.1 of Rhizobium rhizogenes NBRC 13257. GTDB lineage: Bacteria > Pseudomonadota > Alphaproteobacteria > Rhizobiales > Rhizobiaceae > Rhizobium > Rhizobium rhizogenes. Next base: position 229,731 of record NZ_BAYX01000001.1, read on the forward strand.
TGCTTCATTGCGCAGGTAACCCACGGGAATCACCCATTCCGCAATGATCTTGTGGCCGGCGACATTGCCGGCCCCGACGGGCAGATTGATGACTTCGCCGACAATGCCGCTGCCTGCGCCGAGCTTGACATCCACCTCCGGCGTCGCGCCCTCAATCTTCGATTGCCAGTGCTCCCGGCTGTAGCTGACGTTCTCGCCGTCTTCGGCAAAACCTTCATTATATTGTTCATCGGGGTCGAAGGAGGTGACCATGCGTGGCCCTGGCCGCTCTACCTTGCGTGGGCCTTCGCCAGTCAGAAGATAGCCGGCGGTAGTGCCGAACTTCTTGGCATAGCGATCGGCGATTTCGGGACCGAATTCGTTCTGTCCGTTTTCGTGCGCGCGATAGGTGGACAAGCTGACACCTAGCGCCTCCGCCGCTTTCGTTGCCGAGGAGTAATTTGCGGCTTCGCGCGCCGCCTTCAGTCGTTCGCCCATGGATTTCTGCATGACCAGACACTCGCAAAATAATTAACATAAATCATGTTGACATCGACATTAATAACAACATAATTTGTGTCTATCAAGATGCCTGCGGAGAAAATCGCCGCAAGGCTGACGTGCTGGGGCGGGTGCCGCCCCGCAATAGTGGTTTTGGGAGCGGTCGCATGGTCTCGATCAGGAAAGGCAGAAGGCTGGGTTCCGGCCCATTGTATTTCGATTTTTTCTGGGGATGCCCAGGCTGCAGGCGGGCTTTGTCGATTGCCGAGGTGATCGAGCGGCATTGCGAATCCTGCGAGGAGCATGTCGAGCCGGTGGAAATGTCCGATCGCAGTTTGCCCGGTTGCCAACAGGGTGCGGAGACAATCGCATGAGTGAGATCGTTCAGGGTTTTCTTGCGTGCATCGGGGCGGCGCTGTTTTTCGTCTGTGTGCTTGCGGCTGTGGCGCCGATCATATCGTCGCCGAGACATGCAGGCGAGGGCGGCGACGTCAGCGGTGCGCCGGAGGGTGATCAGGTTCATTTACGGACGGCTGAGGATGTTTCTCAGCGCGGAGCGAGCCTGTGACGGGGTCACTGCCATAGCGCGGCCACTGCTGCCAAGCAGCTGAATTGCTACAAAAGTCAATCCAAATAACCGGCCGGGGGCGGCCAGAGGAGGTTTCTATGAATGAATTTCAGATCGGAACGGAAGCGGTCGCCGGTGGTCATCTCGGCTGGATCCGTAAGGTTCACCGGGCCGCCAACGAGGTCCTGAAGGACAACCGCGGCGAACCGATCGTCTTTCTGACCGAGGATGCAGCCAAGGCGGCCGCCGGCGAAGCGATCATTGCCTACCTCAACACGCCAATGCTGCGTGATGGGGCGAGGGTAGAGAGAATGTCGAAGGCGGAAGCCCTGTTCAAGTCGAGGCGTCCCTCTGCTGAAGCCCAAAACGGGAAGGTCGCATGATCGAACCGATGCCACTGACTGCTTTGAATTTTCCTTGTTGAAGGGAGGGAATGCGCCCATGACCAAAGGCAGGCTCGACACTCTTCTTGACGGCCTCGGCATCAAGCTGGTTCCGGTCCATCGCCGCCGCGCACCAGCGCAAAGCCATGCGCGTGGCACCATGCAGGAAATCCGGGGGCAACATGGCGACGGTCATCTCGTCTTTGTCCTGCGCTGCATTCGCCAGACCGGCAACAATCGCGATGCACTCTGGTCGGACACGATCGGCGCGGTCTCCGATATCCTTGTGCAGCGCCAGGATTGGGCATTGCAGCGGCCCGGCGATCTGCTGTCCGCCTTTGACGATATTGCGCTTGGGGTGTTGCGGACGGACGCCGTGGCGCGGCGGCCCTGGCCGGTGCGCGCGACGCTTCGGATTTTGATCTATCGGGAACTGGAGAGACGACTTGATGTACCAGAACGCCTTGCAGTTTAACGATCTTTCTCAACATGCGGCCGAGGTTGCGGATCTTAGCCTGATCGTTCGCGCTCGTTTCGTCGAGGCCGCCGACACGATGGTTCATCTCGACGTGCGAGGCGTGCGCCCGGATCGGATGCGTAGTCTTTGGCCGGATGTTCTTCCTGAGCCGGGGGACCATGCGGATATTCGTGTCCGCTATCGCCCGAGCGCGGCGGCTATCAGCCGTGCGGAGGAGGTGCTGCAGGGCTGGTTGTTGACCCATGTCCGGCACGAGGAACGCCGTATCCTGCTGTCCCGATGGTCGGTTTGCCTCGCCGCGCCATATATTGCCGGCTCCTTCCGCGAGTTCTGCGCAAAGACAGGGCGGGTGCGGCGAACGGCGGAACGGTGGATTCAGGCAGAGTTTCAGGCCGTGGCCAAGACTTTGCTCGCGGTTTCGCCCGCATTGCAGGAACCCGATTGGTCACGCGTAGCGCCGATGATGCCGAATTCGGCCGGAAGCCTAGAGCGGGCGAAGATGCCTGCTGCGAAGCACGAGACATACTGGTTGCCGGATGATGCAAAGCCGGTGTTCGATGCGGCCAGTCCGGAGCTGGCGGCACTGGCGAAACGCTTGGAGCGAGAAAACAGGCGACGCGCAAAGATGAAAGCCTAACTCGTAAGAATGGCCCTGGTTCGAACCCAGGGCTTTTTCGTTAAGGCAAGCCCCTATCGTCTTGGTCTTGTCGCGGCGGTTTTTTCTGAAACGCAAACACTCCGCCTGGCTTTGAGCTTCCTGCTGTGTCACCAAAGTCCGTCACGGCATATTCCGCTAGCAAGCGCAGCCGCGAATGCGGCAGGTGGGCGCGCCACGGATCTCCGATCAGAATGTCGATGCCTCGCTCCAGGCAACGGTCGAGAAAGATCGTTACGCGCTCGGCAAGTACCGCTTCATAGAAGAGATCGCCGACACAGACGATATCCGTGGCAGGTGGCTCGCCGGTTGTCAGATCGGCAAGGACAGGTAGAATTGCCACTCTGTTGAGAGCGGCATTCAACTCTATGGCAGCGATGGCATAAGGATCGACGTCGGCTGCGATCACCTTGATTGCCCCCGCCTTTGCGGCGGCAATGCCGACAATGCCGGAGCCGGCACCGAGATCGAGCACACGGCGGCCGGCGACGACATCAGGTCGGTCGAGAATATACCGCGCCAGCACCAGACCTCCACCCCAATAATGTGCCCAATAGGGTGAGCCGAATGCCTCGTCCCGCTCGGCGAGCAGCCGTAGGCCGCTTTGAGGTCCGGCCTTGTGCAGGCGGATCTCAGGAATCGATGGAACCGGCAGAACGGGAAGATGGGCGGCAATGAAAGTCCGCACTGCGTCGATCGTGGCTACGGCTTGCGCCACTTCCTCCGGTTTGTCGCCGCTGTCGATAGGCTCCCCTTCGCGCAGCGGTATCGTGCGGATATGGGAGAGATCCTGATTGGGTTGAGGTCCATCCTGTTTCTTGGTCATTCGTTTGTCTGATGCTAACGCCGTTTCAACGGAAAAGGAGAGTATTCTTGTGCTGATCGTCGGATGAGAGAATGCAATATTCCAATGTAATTTCAAATAATTATCTGGCTGTGGATCAAAGATTTCTCAATCCTTGCAGCCGTCTTCACGATCAAGGGTGTCGCCAACAGCGCCGAATTGGGGTACTCATTTATGCATGATGAGAACAGTTGCAGCGACGCACTGTTGACCGCAAGCGGCTCTCTTTCAGCCGCTTGTTTCCTTTCAACGTTCCATCGGAAATCACACAGCATGTCCACAGCCGAGAAGCCCGTCGCGCCGCGCAAGCCGCGTGCCCGACGGCGCAAAACCGTGTCCGCCGGCGATACGCCGCTCGACTATATGCTGAAAGTCATGCGCGACGATGAGGCGGATCAGAAACGACGGGATGAAATGGCGAAGATCGCCGCATCCTATGTTCACCAGAAGCCGAGTGAACGCCCGGGCAATGGAGCCAAAGGCGGACAAAGTTTTACGATCGACTTAACCAACGCCACGGATGAGCAGCTTGCGATACTCGAATCCCTCTTCGGTCCGCTTGCCGGGCCCGGCGGCGATGATGGCGGCGATCCGCGAGGAGAAAGCGAAGCGGAAGGCTGATGCCGAGCGGGTTGAGCTTGCCCGGCGGATTGCAGCGGATGCCGAGAGGATTCGGGAGCGATGTCAGCCGCTCGCCGGTTTCGTCCGCGAGGCCTGGCATGTGGTCGAGCCTTCTGTCGATTATGTTCATGGCTGGCACATCGATGCCATCTGCCGACATCTCGAGGCGGTAACGTCAGGCGAGATCACGCGGCTGCTGATCAATGTGCCGCCGGGAACGATGAAGTCGCTTCTCTGTGGCGTCTTCTGGCCGGCCTGGGAATGGGGGCCGAGGAATAGGCCGGAGCTGCGTTATCTCGGCTCATCCTATTCGGAGCACTATGCCAAGCGTGACAACAGGCGCATGCGCGATCTCGTTGCCTCGGAATGGTATCAGACACTCTGGGGCGACCGGGTGAAGCTGACGCGATCGGGCGAAATGGCCTTTGCCAATACACGCACCGGCTTTCGTCAGGGCGTGCCGTTTTCAAGACTGACGGGCGGGCGCGGTGATCGAGTGATCATCGACGACCCGCATTCGGTCGATGGTGCGGAATCCGAAGCGGAGCGTCTGTCGACCGTCCGCACTTTCCGAGAATCTGTGCCGACGCGGCTCAACGATCCGCAGCGTTCGGCGATCGTCGTCGTCATGCAGCGGCTGCACGAGGCTGATGTCTCCGGCACGATCCTGGCGCTTGGGCTCGGCTACGAGCATCTGATGCTGCCGATGGAGTTCGAGCCTGAACGTTGTTGCCGGACATCGATCGGATTTACAGATCCCCGAACGGAAGAGGGCGAGTTGCTCTTTCCCGAGCGATTTCCGCGTGCCGTCGTGGAACGGGACAAGGTGCCGCTCGGTTCTTATGCCGTTGCTGGCCAGTTTCAACAGCGGCCATCGCCGCGCTCTGGTGGATTGTTCCAGCGTGGTGATTTCGAGATCGTCGATGCTGTTCCAGCGGGAGCCAAACGCTGCCGCGCCTGGGATTTCGCAGCGTCTAAAGCGCGTCCGGGCCGCCAGCCGGACTGGACAGTCGGCCTGCGTATGGCCGAAGCCGATGGCATCTTCTTTGTCGAGACCATAGCTCGCGGTCGTTGGTCGCCGGCGGAGGTCGAACGCAATCTGAAGAACATGGCGACACAAGACGGGCCGATGGTGATGATCCGCATGCCACAGGATCCGGGCGCTGCAGGCAAGGCCGATGCCGCGACGAAGATCAAGCTGCTGGCCGGCTTTCCCATCAGGGTTTTGTCCGTTACCGGTGACAAGGCGACCCGCGCCAAGCCGGCGTCTGCACAAGCGGAGGCGGGCAATGTCAAACTCGTGCGCGGCGATTGGAACGAGGTATTTCTCGATGAGATCTGCGCTTTCCCGAATGCGCAGTTTGACGACCAGGTGGATGCTTTTGCCGATGCGCTGAACGAGCTGGCGCTGGGCTCCTCCTTCAGCTTCAAGAATTTCTAGGCCCTGCAGATACGGGTCTCTCCTTCACAGACATGCCAAAGGATAATCCATGGGACACCTACTCTCGATGGTTCGCGATGGGCTGGTGAGCCTTGCGTCTCGCATGGGGACGGAGCGCGACAAGGCGGCGTCGGTCTTCTATACCCAACCGATGCTGACCGACGAATAGATCATCGCCGCCTATCGCGGCTCCTGGCTGCCGCGCAAGATCGTTGATATTCCGGCGCTGGATAGCTGCCGCAAATGGCGCAACTGGCAGGCCGAAGGCGATCAGATCGGCTCGATCGAGGCTGAAGAGCGCCGGTTGAACCTGCGCGGCAAGGTGCTGGAGGCATCCAAGAAGGCACGGCTCTTCGGCGGGGCGGCTTTGTTCATCGGTGTCGGCTATGCCGATCCCTCTCGGCCGCTCGATATCGAACGCGTCGGCAAAGGTGGCCTGAAGCATCTGACCGTATTGACGCGTCGCCAGCTTGCCGCCGGAGAGATCGAACGCGATCCCACTTCGGAATGGTATGGCAAGCCGAAGTTCTACACGCTGACCGGCGCAAGCGGAGCACAAGTCGCCATCCATCCGTCCCGACTGGTGATCTTCAATGGCGCCATGGTGCCGGACGAGGATTTCGGCGGCGCGCTAGGGCAGGGTAGTCACGGTTGGGGCGAGAGCGTGCTTACCGCGACCCTGGATGCCATCAAGAATGCCGACAGCACGGCAGCCAATATCGCCAGCCTCGTCTTCGAGGCAAAAATCGACATTATCAAAGTGCCGCAGTTCTCGCCAATATAGGCAACCAGGCTTACGAAGAAGCCGTACTGCGCCGCTATTCGCTGGCCAACACCATCAAGGGCGTCAACGGCACGCTGATCCTCGATGCCGAGGAGGAATACGACAGCAAGAGCGCCTCGTTCTCCGGTCTCACGGATATCCTCATGGCCTTCCTGCAGATCGTCTCAGGTGCCGCCGATATTCCGGTCACGCGTCTGCTTGGCCAATCCCCGGCTGGTCTCAACGCCACCGGCGATGCTGACATGAGGAACTATCACGATCGGATCCAGGCGATCCAGGAACTCGACTTCACGCCTGCCATGTCCCGCCTCGATGAATGCCTTATCCGCTCCGCCACTGGCGCCCGCGATCCGGATATCTACGCCTCCTGGGCACCGCTGGAGCAGATGAGCGAGAAGGACAAGGCCGAGATCTTCAAGACCAAGGCCGATGCGGCCCGCGTCTTGTTCGGCTCATCCGCCGGGCAGGAGATCATTCCGCGTCAAGCATTATCTGAGGCGCTGGTGAATACGCTTGTCGACGACGGATCGTTGCCGGGGCTGGAGGCGGCGATTGCGGCATTGGGGGGATCCGTTCAAGTCGATCAACCAGAGCCTAGCTCGGAGGAAGCCGGCCGCGAGGCATCTGTGCCTGATGCAACCTCTTTATAAGCGGAAGACATATCCATCAACTAAAGTCGGCTCCGACCAAGGGATATTCAATCATGAACTTCACAGACATTGTCACCGTCGCGGGAACGCGACGGACCGGGGACGGCTATCTTGTCGCTGATGCCCGGGTCGCCCGTACGGGTATTCAAAACTATCTTGGCGCGGAGATCGGCAGGCCGGAGATGCGTACCGTGCGTGTCTATCGGCCCGGCGCGGAAGTGTTTTCCGAGGACACGCTGAAGAGTGCGGCTCACCGGCCGGTGACAAATGAGCATCCGCCGGAAATGGTCACCTCGGAGAACTGGAAGAAGTATTCCGTCGGGCAGACCGGCGATGAGGTTGCGGGTGAGGGCATCTTCATTCACGTGCCGCTGATGGTCAGTGACGAGGCGGTGATCCAGGAGATCGAGAGCGGCAAGCAGGAGCTTTCGGCCGGTTATGTCTGCGATCTCGATTTCACCGCGGGCGTGACGTCCGCCGGTGAGGCCTACGACGCCGTCCAGGTTTGGTGAAGCCACAACCGCCAGTCACTAAATGAGGCCGTGCTTCTCAGCCATCGTTTAGCTGGGACAGTGCATTTCTGATTTCAATAAGCATCTTTAGAGGCGGGTTATGGCGATAAACGAATTTCTCGATGCTTTAGGCATCAAGGTCGGGGTCGTCATCGCGGGCCTTTCTGGCGGCATTTTGCGTGGTCTGTCGCGGCGTCGATATACGGCCCGCGAAATCATTGCGTCCCCCATTTGTGGCGCGCTTGCAGCAGCTTACCTGACGGAGCCTGCACTTTACTATCTGAGAGCCGTCAATTGGCCTTTGCCGCAAAAGGATTTGGCTGCCATGAATGCCACGGCCTTCGTGGTCGGTGTCTGTGCCATGTGGATCGCCGACCTGATCTTCGATAGCATCTCACGCTGGATCAGAGGTGGGAAAGCGGTACCCTGATCCAGCGTTGCTATATGGCGGGTTGTCGCGAGCCTGCAATTTCCCTATTTCGCCTTCTCCTTAACGGGAGGGGGCGTTTCTTGCGTTTGTGGCTTTTGTAATGGCTCCACGCCGTGTTTTTCGGCATACGCCAGTCGGTCTGTGGGGCGACCTTGGTTCATATTCCCGCGCGTGATGTCTTTGATTTGAACTAATCATTGTCGCCGTTGCCGCTGGGCTGATAAAGCTGGCTGGCAGAAATTGTCGATGAAAGGCGCGCGCGATGAGCCAATGGCCCGACACCCGGATCCTTGATCTATTTGGCATTGCAGTTCCTATTATCCAGGCGCCGATGGCGGGAGCGACGTCGCCGGAGATGGTGATCGCGGTTAGCGAGGCTGGCGGGCTCGGATCGTTGCCGAGTGCGCAATACAATGTCGAACAGCTACGTTTAGCGCTCGATACGATAAGGGCTGCGACGAAAAAGCCGATTAATGTAAATTTCTTCGCTCATACTATGCCGGAGATTGATCCGGAGCGGCAAACGGTGTGGCGTAAACGGCTTGCGCCCTTCTACATCGAGGCTGGCCTTGATCCGGCTGCGCCGGTTCCTGCCGGCGGCCGAGCACCGTTCGACAGTTTTTTCTGCGAAGTCGTCGAGGCCTATCGGCCTGAAGTCGTCAGCTTTCATTTCGGGTTGCCGGATATGGAGCTTGTTGGGCGGGTAAGGGCCACTGGAGCAAAGATCATCTCCTCGGCGACTACGGTGGCGGAGGCGCGATGGCTTGCCGATCGTGGTGTCGATGCGGTGATTGCCATGGGTTTCGAGGCGGGCGGCCATCGCGGCAATTTCCTGACAGAGGACATGGCGACACAGGTGGGTACGATGGCGTTGGTGCCGCAGATCGTCGATGCTGTCAAAATTCCCGTTATTGCTGCCGGTGGTATCGGGGACGGACGCGGAATTGCAGCTGCTTTCGCGCTGGGTGCTTCTGCGGCGCAGATTGGTACAAGCTACTTGTTCACGCCCGAGGCAAACATTCCTGCGGTTCATCAAGCGGCTTTGGAGCATGCTGGTGACGACAGTACGGCTTTGACCAATGTTTTCACTGGACGGCCGGCGAGGGGCGTGATGAACCGCGTCATGCGCGAGGTTGGGCCGCTCACGGATCTTGCACCCGCATTTCCGACAGCCGGTGGCGCTCTGGCACCGCTGCGCGCTAAGGCGGAGGCGACGGGCTCCGGCGATTTTACCAATCTCTGGTCCGGTCAGGCCGCGAAGTTGGCGCGGCCGCTTCCGTCGTCCGAGCTCACCGTCGGTCTGGCGAATGAGGCAATCGCACTCATCAAGCGGCTGGCCGAGCGTTGATGTATCGGTTGATACTGCGGGAGAGAAAGAGGAGAGACAGATGACTTTTACGACAGATTTGACCGACCGTTTTGCCGTTTCCACATGGTCGTTGCACCGTGCGCTTGGCGGCACTTATGCTTACAAGCCTGGTGAAACCAAAACGCCTGAGCGCCAGCCTACCTATGGCAAAGGCTCAGTGGAGTTGATCGATCTTCCGAAACAATTTGCGGAACATGGCATCTTCCGCATCGAGATATGCTCGTTTCATTTGCCGAGCCGCTCGGCCGCTTATATTGCCGACCTGCGCAAAGCCTTTGAGACAGCGGGCGTGAAGATACAGACGCTGTTGATCGAAGACGGGGATCTCAGCAATCCCGAGATGGCTGAGCGTGATGCCGACTGGATGGCGGGCTGGATCGGGATTGCCGTCGCGCTCGGAGCTGAGAATATGCGCGTGATCGCCGGCAAGGAGCAGCCGAATGACGAGACACTGAGCCGTGCGGAAACGCACCTTCGTCGGCTGGCAGCTCAACTGGCAGGCACCGGCGTCCGCCTCGTCATTGAAAATTGGTTTTCGCTGCTGCCGGGGCCTGTCGAGGTCAATCGAGTGATTGATGCTCTGGACGGCAAACTCGGTCTCAATGGTGATTTTGGCAATTGGCAAGGTCCGGGGAAGTATGCCGATCTGGCAAAGATCATGGGGCGTGCCGAGCTATGCCATGCCAAGGCGCATTATTCGGAAACGGGTCTCGATACCGAGGATTATATTCGTTGCGTCGAGCTCTCCAATGTTGCCGGCTATAAAGGCCCGTTCACGTTGATCTACGACTCCTCATTCCACGACAACGAATGGTCCGGCATTCTGGAAGAGCGGGATTGCATCGCCGGCGTGTTGCGGAAGGCTGCTGCCGCAGCGTGATGGCTCTGAATAGTGGGGCTGGGGCCGCTGGCGGCTTAGTCCTGCTATTGTAACATCAAGGCCCGGTTGAATCGGTGCTACGAATTTCAATGAAACTCGTATTCATGCAGAGCACCGAGCAGTTGGTCTTGCGTCTGATAGCCGGCCTCATACAGGCTGATCGCTACATTGGCCGCCGATAGGCCTTCCTGGCTTTGCAGTTTGATGCTGCGTTCCGCGCACCAGGCGTAGAGTGCGCTGGCGAGGATGTCGACATCGTCGGGATAAAGGGGCGAGTTGACCATCATAGACATTCGCTACACCGTGGTTGGAAGCTCAGACTTGAGCGGGGGCGGGGCAGAGACTGCTTTGATTTCTGAAGTTTGCAATCAACTTCGCGTGCCGACGTTAACGTCAGCCTGATATGATACAGATCGAGTTTCGTATTGGCACAAGTGCTTGCGAAAAGGGTTATTGTGGTTTCTGGTCCGGCGCGTGCGGTGCCGGATTTTCGAATCCGTTCTTGCCGTTATGGGGCACAACAAACAGCATAACGCCGAGCGCGACGGCCAGCGCCACCATGATCAAAAGTATAAATCGCGGCCGCGAAGGCATCATTGATGGACCGGATGCGAAGCCTCCACTGCTGCCTCGATCAATTCCTCCGCATAGGAGAGCGCGGAAGCGGTGTCTTCGCCATCGAGTTTCAACTCCCGGCACTTGTGATGCATGGCCCTGCGAATTTCCACCAACAACGTGGCGTCCAAATCGACATGACCTTCGTAAAAAACATGCGTCAGGGCGGACTGGGCGACAACTTCGAGGACTGCGACACGTCCTTCGATTTCGCCAAGGGAAGGAATAGCGTTTTTCTTGACGTGATGTTTGCAATCGCGATGAGTGGTGAGCATCTCATTAGTCTCCTCTGAATTAGGCATAACCAACGAGAGGCAAAAAGGTTCAGCCGAATCCAAGGAAAATCTGAATTTGCCCCGCCAATGTTTCTCCGGTAATGCCGCTTGCAGCAAAACGGACGGGAATCCTCATTTCATCGGGCAGAGACTCGGATCCGACAATACATCGGCGCAGCTGGGGGAGCGGCGGAAATCGTCGTAGTAAAGCGTCCATTCCGTCGTATCGGCGGCACGATAGGGGCCGAACTTGAAATACTGGTTTTTGCCCAGTCCCTTGTCGGCATGGCCCACATGTCCCTTGATGGTGACAATCCACTTATTATTGGCGAATAGCTCGATATGGCCGGTACCGTCAGGACCTGGCTTGGTATAGATGGCGAAGTCGATCCAGCCGGAATCCGGCGTCGGCAACTTGTTGCCGTGGTCGGTCACGGTGATGGCGCTCGTGCAGCCTGTGAACTCCTGACCATCGTCCTTGCCCCAATTGCTGTCGGTCGCGACCAGCGCTCGCATCTGGTTGGTGTCTGAGCGGAACCAAACAGGCGTCTGGTTGCCGTCACAGGCCTTTGCCCCATCGTGGGAATAGGTCTTTGGCGGGGCGACATAGTTGGTTTCGACTGTGGCGAAGAGCTTGCCGTTGTTCAGCCGCAGTGCCAAGAAGGGACTGAAATCACCCTTTGCCGTAGGGCCAATCTCCCGCTTCCATTGCGCAATGAGATAGCGATGATCGCCTGACGGAATGGGATCGGCGAATTTGACCGCAAAACCGTACCAAACACCTTGATCATAGGGGACGCGATATTTGGTGCGCTCCCAGATTTCCGCTCTCTCGCTGCAGTTTGCCTTGCCTGGTGCGCAGAGTGGCTTGACGCTGAGTTTCAGCGCGCCGGTGCCGCTGCGCTTCACCTCCGATTGGAATTCGACCGTGCCGGCCTTCTGTTCGGAATTATCGCGATAGTAGAGATGGCCCGCCGGATCGAAATCGGTGCCATCGAAACCGTCGCGAAGAACCAATAGGGCGGGATCCTTGGCCAAGGCCGGGCTCATGGCGCTGGCGCAAGTGCAGGCCAAAAGGGCGGGCAGCGCATATTTTGCGTTCATGACGGGGACTCCTTCGGCGGGCGATCTTTGAGCGCTATCAATGACCTGTTCGTCTCTCGTGGGCAAGAGGAGGGCGCTTCGCGATATTGTGACCCGGTACAGCCGATCCGATATCTGGCGCTCAGGCGGAGCTTCACATGCTGGTTATCTGATTTAATAATTCCACTTTAACCGCCTGTTAGACGCTTTCCGGTTCATATCGATGCATATTGGGCTTTGCCTGCGGATGTCAGCGCCCCGGACATGAAGGTTCGTCGCCGCGGCTTGAATCAACGATTTGAATGTCGGGCATGAGCGAGGCCGACCGAGAACCGCAGTTGGGGTTGCCCGTGACAGACCTGGGAAAAGGAACGGCGACGGAAAACGGCGTCGGACCGCGACGAAAGATCGTCATTCTGACGTCGCACGTCTTTCTGCGGGGTTACCGCAAGGCGTCAGTCCATTTTGTGGCGTCCCGCTGGGCGGAGCAAGGGCATGATGTCCATTTCCTGACGATTGGCCACAGTTGGTTGACCCTGCTGAAGGATCGGCCACGCTTTCGGGCGTTATCGGAGCGTCAGGCAAACCGGTTCGAGACGGTCGCACCGAATCTTAGGGCGGGTGCCCACTTGCCGCCATTGCATGCCTTCAGTTCCGGCAATCGCATTCTGAACACAGCGAATGAAATGCTCTTCCGGCTCTACGGCAATTACCTGCCGCGCTTTGCTCGCAGTGCTCTTGCCGTGGCTGATCTGGTGGTAGTCGAAAGCGGTTCAGCGCTTGCCTTTTTCGATTATGCGAAGAGGCTTAATCCCAAGGCGCGAACCCTCTATTTCTGTCGCGATCTGCTCCGGAGCGTCGGTGCTGCGCCCGTGTTGCAGGATATTCAGGCGGCCGCGATCGGACGTTTCGATACGGTCTGCGTGCCCTCGGAACGGCTCGGCGTGCTGCTACCAGCCGGTGGGCGCGTCAGGGTTATTCCACAGGGCGTCGATGCGGCGCTGTTCGACCGCGAACAAACTTCCCCCTATGTTCCCGGCAGCCGTAACGCCGTCTCCATCGGCAATATGCTGTTCGACGAGGTCACCGTCGCGGCTATGGCTGCCGCGGCGCCTGACATAAATTTCCACATCTTCGGGGCGCATTGGCGGGGTTCTGCGCCGTCAAATGTCACAGTCTATGGTGAGCGGGCGTTCGAAAGCATCGTGCCGTTTTTGCAGCACGCGGATTTTGGCATCGCACCCTATCGTTTGACGAGGGACGAGGTCTATCTGGCGGAGTCGAGCCTGAAGCTCGCGCAATATAGCTATTGTGGCTTGCCTATCCTCTTGCCTGACCTGATCCCCTTTACCCGTGCTAATGCTGTCGCCTATCGATTGGATGGCGAAACCGCTTGGCGCGAGAAGATCGACATGGCGCTGGCGATGCAGCGTTCGCCGGCTTTTAGTGAGGGAATTTTGACCTGGGATGATGTTGCCCGGCAAACGCTCGACGCGGCCTTCGAGACGAAATAAACGCCTTAGCCTGGTGCAAGGAAAGTCAGCAAATTGTTGACCAGCGGACGGGCTGGCCCGGGCAGCTTGCCGCCAATCGTATCCATCAGCAATCGGCTATCGCTCGCCTCCAGTAGACGCAGGATGCGAACGGCAAGCAGGTAAGCGATCCCGCCAACGGGAATGGCAGTTGCGATTGCCGCCAACCCATCGAGATAATAGACGGCGACACCGGCCGACGCGGCGCAAATGGCTGCTGCGAAGATTGTTCTTGCAAGAGCCCCAAATGGGACGGAGGTATGGACGCTCGTCCATGCGGTCCAGGCGAGCAGGGTAAAGGTCAGTGTGGTGATCGTCGCGCGGGCGATGGCCGCGCCTTCGAGGCCAGCCAGCGGCACCATGGCTGCAAGCAGCAGCATTGTCAGCAAACCGCAGATAATCTGTACGCGCAATAGCAGATCGCTGCGTCCGGACGCGCTGATCATACCCCAGGGAATGACCGAAAGGCCGGCAAGCCAGACGAAAGCGAGCAATGTCGCAGCGGCCGGAATGGCGGGCTCGAAGGCATTGCCGAAGATAAACGGCATCAGGTCGGGCATGATGATCGCGCCGCCGAAGCTGATGGGCAGCATGACGAGGGCTACCATACGGATAACGCGCCCATAAGTCGCTTGCAGCGCCTGCCGATCCCCTTTCGCATGGGCGTCTGCAAAGCTGACGATCAGCGCCGGCGAGATCTGCAGCATGACCTGCTCGATCAGTCCGGCGAGACCGAGGCCGGCTGCGAAATAGCCGATGCCGGTCGATGAGAAGAAAAAGCCGAGAAACAGGAACTCGATGCGTGACAGCACCAGGATCTCGATGAGATCGCTCAGCCACATGTAGCGGCTATAGCGGTGCATTTCTGGCGTCAACGCTCCGCTCGAAGCAGGGACGTTACGGTCGATATAACTGCGCAGGTGCAATGCTTGCGGCAGATAGCGGGCGACATAGCCGATCAGTGCTCCCGTCGGGCCGAGCAGCCAGGCGCCTGCGAAGACGAGTGGAATCTGGAGAGTACCACCGACGACCGTGCTGCGCGCCGTTTGTCCGAACCGATTGCGACCGCGCGCGATGGCGGTTGAAAAGACGTAGAACGCGTAGCTCAGAAATAGCAGCGCCGTCACGACCCAGAACCAGGCGTGTCGCGCATCACGATAGGTATACGTGATCACGGCATAGAAAAGGATGCCGGTGCTCACCATGGCGACGGAGATCATGAAGCTGCGGAATGCCGAGCGTACCAATGCCTTCCAGGCATCCCCTTCGCCCGAGAGGGCGCCGGCATTGCGCAGCAACGTCTGGGGCAGGCCCATATCGGCCAGGGCAGTGGCGGATGTCGCGATCCAGAGTGCGTAGGCAACCTTGCCGGAGCCGGCAGGACCAAGCAGGCGCGCGGCGATGACGCTGCTGACGAAACCCGCTGCAAGCGAAACCACCGTCGCCGCCAAGCTGATCAGCGAACTTTTCAAGAGGTTGGACGTATAGGCACTCATGACGCCCAATCATGAGGGCAGTCTCATAACCTTGTGTTAAAGGCCGACTGATACTTCTAACTAGCGTTCAAGTTGAGATTTGAGACCGCTGCGGTGACGGACAAGACTGCCGAACAAGATGCATTCCTCATTCCCGGATATTTGCAGAAGGGATTGGGTGAACGCGCGCGCAACCTGCTCTGGCGGCTGATCTCGCCACTGCCGGACAGGCCCTATTGTGCACTCAAATATTTCGTCATTCGCGGCAAGTTCCCCAACCTGACATCGCCGCAGACCTTCACCGACAAGATCCAGGCCCGCAAACTCTACGACCGCAACCCGCTGTTTACGGGTTTTGTCGATAAAGCCGGCGCCAAGACACTCATTGCCGAACGGGTCGGCAGCCAATATGTCATTCCTACGCAATGGGTTGGCACGGATCTTTCCACGATCGATTGGTCTGTCATCACTTTGCCCGCCGTCGTCAAGCCGACGCATGCGAGTGGTGTCGGCCGCTTTCTCTATGGGCAGAATGATATCGAGCAGCTGCTGAAGAACGACCCTTCAGCCGAGTGGCTGGCGATCGACCATGCTTCCTACAACAGGGAATGGGCCTATAGCCGGGTTGAACCTCGCATTCTCATTGAGACCATGTTGCTTGCCGAGGGGTATGTTCCCTGGGACTACCGGCTTTTCACGTTCAACGGCAAGGTCTCGCATATCGAGATCGACATCCGTGAAAATGGTCGGGGCTATTCCTGCAATTATACGCGAGATTGGCAGAAATTGCCGTTCTACGATCCCGACTATCTTGGTCTCTATCCCGGCGAGGTGGCTCGGCCATCACGGCTTGAAGAGATGATCCATATCGCCGAGACGATTGCCCGCGACATCGATTTTGTCCGCGTCGATCTCTATGCTTCCGCTGATTGGGTCTATGTCGGCGAGCTGACGTTCTATCCCGGTGGTGGTTTCGAGGCTTTTGAGCCTGAAGACTACGATCTCGTACTCGGCCAGAAATGGCAGCTCGGTTTTGAGATACCGAAGAGATAGGTAGACAAATCACTTTGCCCGCGTTTCATAGGCCGACCGAATTTTAGAGGAAGGGTTTCCATGACGATCGAACAGGACCTCAGCCGCATCGCTTTGCAGGAAGAGACGTTGCGTTTCGATGCTTTCGATCTCTCAACCGCCTGGGTGCTTGGCAAATTGCTGCATGACCTTGCCAGCGAGCGCAATCTCGGGGTCGCGATCGACATCACGCTGCATTCCATGCCGGTTTTCTATATTGCGCTGCCCGGTGCGACACCGGACAACTCCAATTGGGTCCGGAGGAAGCGCAATATGGTACTGCGCTATTTCCGCAGCAGCTACGCCAGCACGCTGCGTCTGGAAAAGCAGGGCAAGACGATCGAGGACAACGGGCTTACCGGCGCCGACTACGCTGCATCCGGCGGCAGTTTTCCGATCTTCGTCAACGGCACGGGCTGCATCGGCGCCGTCACCGTGTCAGGTCTTCCGCAGCGCGAAGACCATAATCTGGTCGTCGAGGCCCTGGCGCTGACGCTTGGCCACGAACTGCACAATCTCAACCTGTCGTAAAAGGCGAGTGCGGCGCCAGGCTTGAAGCAGGCGCCGCCTTCGATCTCAGATTTCTCCACCGGCCTCGGCGATGACTTTCGTCAGGCTGCCGGTTGCCGGGAACAAGGGGATGAGGCATGCCTGCAGGGCATGATAAATGTCGCCTTTGCCGGGGAAGAGCGTGTGGGCGGGAACGAGGTCTTCCGTCAGTTCCTCATGCCAGCCACCATTCTGGTGGTCGATGAAGGAAGTGCCGATGGCGCCCCAGATCTTGCGGTAGCTCGCCTCATGGAAATCGCTCGGTTGATGCTGGTTGAGATAGTGCGCAGCACCGGCGCCTTCGCTGGCCGGCCACCACAGCTTGTTGCGCTTGGCCGGCACGTCGGCCCAATCCAGCGTATAGAAGAAGCCGCCCTTATCATTGTCCCAGCCCAGTGACATGGATTGGGAGAACAGGCCCTTTGCAGCCTCCGGCATCCAGTCGTGACGCTGGCCGCCGAGCGACCAGAGTTGCAGGATAAGACGTGCCCACTCCAGCCAATGTCCCGGCGTCGTGCCGGACGGGCGGAACATCTCGTTGCCGCGATAGTCCTTGTCGAGCACCCAATCGGCGTTGAAATGCTCGGCAACGCGCCAGCCGACGGAACCGGCGGAGCGGCGGATGACGAGATCGGCGATGCTCTCCGCCTTGTCGAGATAGGCCTTGTTGCCGGTCGCCTCGAAGGCGGCCATCAAAGCTTCGGTCAGGTGCATGTTGGAATTCTGGCCGCGATAGCTGCCGTCATCGATCGGCGACCAATCCTGGTTGAACTCCTCGGCGATGGCGCCGTGTTTTTCTTCCCAGAATTTCGTGTTCAGGATCTCGGTGACATCGGCGAGCATCCCGTCGGCAAGCGGGTGGCCGATGATCTTGGCGGAGGAAGCGGCGAGCAGTACAAAGGCATGGCCATAGCCTTGCTTGCTGGAATCGACCGGACCGTCATTGTTGAGCGACCAGACATAGCCGCCATGCTTGGCATCGCGATGATGCTTCCAGAGATAGTTGATGCCGTGGTCGACGATATCTTCCGAGCCGGGACGACCGAGCAGCGAACCGATTACGAAGCAATGCACCATGCGCGCGGTCGCGTGAATGCCGCGCACGGGATTGACCGCATCGAGCGGCTTGCCGGCATCGTCCATATCGTAGAAGCCACCCTTGGGATTGACGCTGCGATACTGGAAGAAATCGAAAAGTCCGCTTGCCTGGTCAAGCAGCCAGCGCCGGTGGTAGGCACGCGTACTCCAATTCCCCAGAGCCGCCGTTTCACGCTGTATGCTCATGCTATCCTCCTGAGACACTTTTGCCGTAAGCCCTATAGCGCCGCCTGAAAGCGCTGTCATGGCTTTATGGGATGAAACTGTGTCGGCGGCTTTGCATTATCCACCCCTGTCGGAATTTTTAGTCGATCGCATCAACTTTTCCTAAGGGCGGGAAATCATAGCAGTATTGTTCTTGCGCCAAGGCACGATAGCGCATAGATATGTTGACATAAAGATATCTTTATGTGATCTGGATGCGCAGTCGCAATCAGGCCAAGGGAATTCGCTTATGTTTGACAATCTTTTTGGTTCGGAAACGGCGAAACGCGACGGCAGCGAGGTGTTTGCAGCCTTGAGGCAGGCTGCAAGCGAGCGCATTCTTGTGCTTGATGGCGCCATGGGCACGCAGATCCAGGGTCTTGGCTTTGACGAGGATCATTTTCGCGGCGATCGCTTCATTGGCTGTGCCTGTCACCAGCAGGGCAACAACGACCTTCTGATTCTCACGCAGCCTGATGCCATCGAAGAAATCCATTATCGTTATGCCAAGGCCGGCGCGGATATTCTGGAAACCAATACGTTCTCTTCGACCCGCATCGCCCAGGCCGATTATCAGATGGAAGGCGCGGTTTACGATCTGAACAAGGAGGGCGCCGCCGTTGTTCGTCGGGCAGCGCTCCGTGCCGAACGCGAAGACGGCAAGCGCCGTTTCGTCGCTGGCGCCATTGGGCCGACCAATCGTACCGCGTCGATTTCCCCTGACGTCAACAATCCCGGCTATCGTGCCGTCAGCTTCGATGATCTGCGCTTGGCCTATGGCGAGCAGATCGACGGCCTGATCGACGGCGGTGCCGATATCATCCTGATCGAGACCATCTTCGATACGCTGAACGCAAAGGCGGCGATCTTCGCTTGCGAGGAGCGGTTCGAGGCCAAGGGCATTCGTCTACCGGTGATGATTTCCGGCACGATCACCGATCTCTCTGGCCGCACGCTCTCCGGTCAGACGCCGTCGGCCTTCTGGAACTCGGTGCGTCACGCCAGCCCCTTCACGATCGGCCTCAACTGCGCGCTCGGCGCCAACGCCATGCGCCCGCATCTGCAGGAGCTTTCTGGTGCTGCCGATACCTTTATCTGTGCCTATCCCAACGCCGGCCTGCCGAACGAATTCGGCCAGTATGATGAATCGCCGGAGATGATGGCGGAGCAGGTCGAAGGCTTCGCCCGTGACGGCCTCGTCAACATTGTCGGCGGCTGCTGTGGCTCGACACCGGAGCACATTGCCGCGATCGCTGAAGCGGTTTCCAAATATCCTCCGCGCCAGCTCCCTGCGCATCGTCCGTTCATGTCGCTCTCCGGCCTTGAGCCTTTCGAGCTGACCAAGGACATCCCCTTCGTCAACGTCGGTGAGCGTACCAACGTCACCGGCTCGGCGAAGTTCCGCAAGCTGATCACCAATGCCGACTACACGGCAGCTCTTGCCGTCGCTCGAGATCAAGTCGAGAACGGCGCGCAGGTGATCGACATCAATATGGACGAGGGCCTGATCGATTCCGAAAAGGCGATGGTCGAGTTCCTCAACCTGATTGCCGCCGAGCCCGATATCGCTCGCGTGCCTGTCATGATCGACAGCTCGAAATTCTCGATCATCGAGGCCGGCCTGAAATGCGTGCAGGGCAAGCCGATCGTCAACTCCATCTCTCTCAAAGAGGGTGAGGAGAATTTCCTCAAGCAGGCGCGGCTGCTGCGCAATTATGGTGCAGCCGTCGTGGTCATGGCCTTCGATGAGCAGGGGCAGGCCGATAGCTATCAGCGTAAGGTCGAGATCTGCGCGCGCGCCTACAAGATCCTAACCGAAGAGGCCGGGCTGCCGCCGGAAGACATCATCTTCGACCCGAACATCTTCGCGGTCGCGACGGGTATCGAGGAACACAACAACTATGGCGTCGACTTCATCGAGGCGACGCGGACAATCCGCAAGACCATGCCGCTGGTCCATATCTCGGGCGGCGTGTCGAACCTGTCCTTCTCGTTCCGCGGCAACGAGCCGGTGCGCGAGGCGATGCATGCCGTGTTCCTCTATCATGCTATTCAGGCGGGTATGGACATGGGCATCGTCAATGCCGGCCAGCTTGCGGTCTACGACAACATCGATCCCGAATTGCGCGAAGCCTGTGAAGATGTGGTTCTGAACCGCCGATCCGATGGTACCGAGCGGCTGCTGGACGTTGCCGAACGCTTCCGCGGAGCCGGCACCCGAGAAGCCAAGGTACAGGATCTCGCCTGGCGTGAATGGCCGGTCGAGAAGCGGCTAGAACATGCGCTGGTCAACGGCATCACCGAATACATCGAAGCCGACACCGAGGAGGCCCGTCAGACCGTAGCGCGGCCCTTGCATGTCATCGAAGGGCCGCTGATGGCCGGCATGAATGTCGTCGGCGATCTCTTCGGTTCGGGCAAGATGTTCCTGCCGCAGGTGGTGAAGTCGGCTCGTGTCATGAAGCAGGCCGTTGCCGTATTGCTGCCCTTCATGGAGGCGGAGAAGCTCGCCAATGGCGGTAGCGGTGAACGTCAGGCTGCCGGCAAGGTGCTGATGGCGACCGTCAAGGGCGACGTGCACGATATCGGCAAGAATATCGTCGGCGTCGTGCTCGCTTGCAACAATTACGAGATTATCGATCTCGGTGTCATGGTGCCCGCGACGAAAATCTTGGAAACCGCGATTGCCGAGAAGGTCGATATCATCGGTCTCTCCGGCCTGATTACCCCCTCGCTGGATGAAATGGTGCATGTCGCCTCGGAAATGGAGCGGCAGGGTTTTGACATTCCATTGCTGATCGGCGGCGCGACGACCAGCCGCGTGCATACGGCCGTGAAGATCAATCCGCGCTATGAGAAGGGTCAAACGGTCTATGTCACCGACGCCAGCCGTGCCGTCGGCGTTGTCTCGGCGCTGCTGTCGCCCGAGGCGAAGCAGGGCTATGTCGATACCATCAAGGCGGAATATGCCAAGGTAGCGGCGGCGCATGCCCGCAGCGAGGCCGAGAAAGTGCGTCTGCCGATCGCAAGAGCTCGCGCGAATGCCGAGAAGTTGGATTGGGCGAACTATAAGACCGTGAAGCCGCAATTCTTCGGGACGAAGGTGTTCGAAAATTACGATCTGGCCGAGCTCGCCAAATACATCGACTGGACGCCATTCTTTCAGACCTGGGAGCTCAAGGGCCGCTTCCCGGCGATTCTTGAAGACGAAAAGCAGGGCGAGGCGGCAAGGCAGCTTTATGCCGACGCTCAGGCGATGCTTGAGAAGATCATCGCGGAAACCTGGTTCCGTCCGCGTGCCGTCATCGGTTTCTGGCCGGCGGGCGCTGTCGGCGACGATATCAAGCTGTTCACGGATGAGACGCGGACGAACGGACTTGCAACCTTCTACACGCTGCGTCAGCAGCTATCGAAGCGTGACGGACGTCCGAACGTGGCTCTGTCGGATTTCGTGGCGCCAGTTGCCAGCGGCATCGAGGAGTATGTCGGTGGTTTCGTGGTCACGGCCGGCATCGAGGAAATCGCCATTGCCGAGCGTTTCGAGCGCGCCAATGACGATTATTCCTCGATCCTCGTCAAGGCATTGGCCGACCGCTTCGCCGAAGCTTTTGCCGAGCGCATGCATGAACGAGTGCGGCGCGAGTTCTGGGGCTATGCGACAGATGAGAACCTGAGCAGTGACGAACTGCTGTCGGAAACCTATGCCGGCATCCGCCCGGCGCCCGGCTACCCGGCCCAGCCCGATCACACCGAGAAGGAGACCTTGTTCCGCCTGCTCGATGCGGAAGCCGCGACTGGCGTCAAACTTACCGAAAGCTACGCCATGTGGCCCGGTTCTTCCGTCTCCGGCATCTATATCGGCCACCCCGCGTCCTATTATTTCGGTGTCGCCAAAGTCGAGCACGATCAGGTCGAAGACTATGCGGCCCGCAAGGGAATGCCGATCGTGGAGGTGGAGCGCTGGCTCGGGCCGGTACTCAACTATGTGCCGGAAAAGCGCGATGCCGTCGTGGACGACGCAGCATAATTGCGAGTCGTTTCGGTGGCTTAGGTCTCTGTGTTGATAAATTGATTCAGACTATTGGCGCGGCCGGAGGGTGATTCATCTTTCGGCCGCATCTTTTTGATTCCATTTGTGATTTATGTTGTCGCGATCGTTAGCTCCGCGACGAAATCATAGGCGTCGCCTCGATACAGCGAGCGTGTGAACTCCACCGCCCGGCCGGAGCCGAGATAAGAGATACGCTCGATAGAAAGGCCAGCCGCGCCTACGGGGACGCCGAGCAGTCCGGCGTCGGCTTCCTTCATATTGGTCGCGGAGATGCGTTGCACGGCGCGCACCGGGCGGACCTGGCGTTTCTCCAGTTCGGCATAGAGCGAGGATGTGACGATCGAAGGGTCGGGCAGGAACTCGCCGGAGACGCTGGCATGTTCGATGGCGAGCGGCTGATCGTCGGCGATGCGCAATCGGCTGAGGCGGGAGACCTTGGTATCGGCGGCAAGGCCGAGGATCATCATTTCGTCGGGCGAGGGTGTGTGCACGCCCTTATGCAACCATTGCGAACGCGCCGTCATGCCGCGCCGCGCCATGTCTTCGGTAAAGGACGTCAGCTGCGACAGGCGCTGTTCGACCTTGGAAACGGGTTTGGTGACGAAGGTACCGGAGCCGTGTCGGCGGACGAGGATTCCCTCGGCAACAAGATCGTCGATCGCCTTGCGCACCGTTACGCGGCTGACGGCGGCATATTCTGCGATGTCGCGTTCCGCCGGCAGGGCGTCACCCTGTTTCAGCGTTCCGACCTTGACGGCGTCCTCAAGCGTTCGACGCAGCTTGACGTAGAGCGGGCCTGTGCCACCGGCGAGCAGGCGTCCTGACGAGAAGATACGGCTCAGATCCTCGGTCATGGCGTGTTCCCCTTGTCATCCCGCAGGAGCTTGGCCGCCAGTTCTATCGCGCCGCTCAATGCATCACCTTTCGGCTCCCTGAGAAGCGCCTTATAGCGGGTATCAAGCCAGGGGTAATATGCCTTGGAAAGGCCACCGAGGAGGCAGATCGACGGGCAGTCCGGCCAGAGCAGAGCATCGAGGCTTTGGGCGATCGCGTTCACCGCCGTCTTGACGATATCGACAGCGACGGCATCGCTCTTTTCGGCATACTCGAAGACCATAGGCGCGTAGCGCGCGAAATCCTTCGGCTTGGCGGCGTGCGCGAACTCGACGACGCGTTCGGGATCGCCTTCAAATTCTGTCATGAGTGTTTCCGTGAGCGGTGAGGGGCGTGAGACAGAGTCATGCGCCAGAATCGATCGCTCTAGCAAGTCGCGACCGAGGCGCGCGCCGCTGGCTTGATCGCCGACGACAAACCCCCAGCCGCCAATTCCCCAGCTCTTGCCATCGCGGCGGGCATTGTAGACGGAGCCGGTGCCAAAGGCGCCGATGATGCCGTCGGCATCGCCGAGTGCGCCCTGAAGCGCAATCGCCGCATCGGTGACGACATGCACAGTCGCAAAGGGCAGGGCCTTTTCAAGGCGTTTGCCGTAGTCCCCGACATTTGCGCCGGCGGTGCCGATGACGGCGGGCAATTTATCCGTCAATCCCGGATCGAGGCCGGCGTCAACTAGCGCCTGTCGGGCGGATGCAACGACGTTGTTCCGAGAGTTTTCCAGATCGGAAAGAATATTGGAGGCACCTGCCTTGCCGGCGCCGAGAATTTTGCCCGTCCTGTCCGTTACGGCGGCGCGACAGCTTGTTCCGCCGCCGTCGATACCGATTGAAAACTCCGCCATTACACCCTCCGGATACTGTCCGTTCCCCGTTTTTTAATACAATACCAAAAAAATACCATTTACCAAGAGACAATGCGCTGCTTTTTATTTTTCTGTATCATATTGAAAAACATTGGTAAAATTTTTTTGTCTGTTTTTGTTGCATCAAAAAGTTAAATTCGGCTGGACAATTGGTATTTTTTTGGACTTAATTCCTACCAAGGGAACAGTATCGAACTGATATCGGCGGAACCGGCAAAATAACAATAGCCGGAAGGCCCAGCAGAAGGTGGCGGACCTCTACCGTTGTCAGGAGCCGCGTGGATCAAGAGAGGCCACGCGACGATGTTCGTCATGATTTTCCCGTGTGTTGAGTTTCCGGTGTCTCTGTCCGGTCGTCCGGCAGGTCACGATTGGTCGGGCCGGTCGGGCGCACAGCTTCGAGCGCCCTTGTGCATTTGGGGTTGGCAATGTTGGCAGCCCTTGTGGAGTGTTGGCCGTTTCCTCGGATATGCCAACGGATTTTTCAGACTAAGAACAGCGCCTCACCAGGCGCTCAAAACAGGAGAGGGAAATGAAAAACAATGTTCTGAAAGGCTTGCTCCTCGCATCCAGCCTGCTGACGTCAGTCAGCTTCGCGCATGCGGCGGACGTGACGCTGACGGTTGAAAGCTGGCGCAATGACGACCTGCAGATTTGGCAGGAAAAGATCATCCCCGCTTTCGAAGCCAAGAATCCCGGCATCAAGATCATCTTCTCGCCGACGGCTCCCACCGAATACAACGCGTCGCTGAACGCAAAGCTCGATGCCGGCTCCGCAGGCGACATCATCACCTGCCGTCCCTTCGACGCTTCGCTCGATCTCTTCAACAAGAAGCATCTGTCGGACCTGACGTCGCTGCCGGGCATCGAAAACTTCTCGCCGGTCGCCAAGGCGGCCTGGAGCACGGATGACGGCAAGTCGACCTTCTGCGTGCCGATGGCTTCGGTCATCCACGGCTTCATCTACAACAAGGATGCCTTCGACAAGCTCGGCCTCAAGGTTCCGACGACGCGCGACGAGTTTTTCGCCGTTCTCGACAAGATCAAGGCTGACGGCACCTATATCCCGATGGCCATGGGCACGAAGGATCTCTGGGAAGCCGCAACCATGGGCTACCAGAATATCGGCCCGAACTACTGGAAGGGCGAAGATGGCCGTCTGGCTCTGATTTCCGGCAAGGAAAAGCTGACGGACGCTCCGTGGGTCGAGCCCTACAAGGAACTTGCCAAGTGGAAGCCTTATCTCGGCGACGGCTTCGAAGCCCAGAGCTATCCCGATAGCCAGAACCTCTTCACGCTCGGCAAGGCCGCCATCTATCCGGCTGGTTCGTGGGAGATTTCGCTTTTCAACACGCAGGCTCAGTTCAAGATGGGCGCTTTCCCGCCACCGGTCGAAAAGGCTGGCGACACCGCCTATATCTCCGACCATCCGGACATCGGCGTTGGTCTGAACGCCAAGAGCGCACATCAGGAAGAAGCCAAGAAGTTCCTGAGCTGGGTCGCTTCCGACGAATTCGCCAGCATCTATGCCAACTCGTTGCCGGGCTTCTTCAGCCTGAATTCGCATCCGGTGAAGATGAGCGATCCGCTCGCCCAGGAGTTCGTCTCCTGGCGTGACAACCACAAGTCCACCGTTCGCTCGACCTACCAGATCCTGTCGCGCGGCACGCCGAACCTGGAAAACGAAACTTGGACGGAATCCGCCAACGTCATCAACGGTACGGATACGCCGGACGCAGCCGCCGCAAAGCTGCAGAAGGGCCTCGACAGCTGGTACAAGCCGGCTAAGTGATCCTGCTTTGATGCAATCCGGGTGAGGGGCCTCATAGCTCCTCACCTTTCGTCATGTCCTGTTCCGGCAGGCAGTCGAACCGACGATTATCGCAACATCAGTATCGTGCCGCGCCCAACATCGCGTCTCCATGCTTGGCTGGAGAAACCGGGTTAGCGGACGAATTTGAACATGTGCGCTGCCTCGATCAGCAGCCAATAAACCAGGCAGAGAGCCATGAGCGAAGCCGATATTTCCGCCGCATTCGATGTGGCTCCGATCAAGCGCCAGAGGCGCTGGCATATCCTTGTTTTTCTTCTTCCGGCCTTGATCGTCTATACGGCCGTAATGATCCTGCCGCTGATCGAAACGCTGCGGCTGTCGCTCTACAACGTCGTCGATGGCCAGACGACCTTCGTGGGTCTCAACAATTTCAAGGTGTTGTTCGGGGACGAGCGCTGGTCGCATGACTTCTGGAATGCGCTGCGCAACAACCTGATCTTTTTTGCCATCCATATGTGTGTGCAGAACCCGATCGGCGTCGCGCTCGCGGCTCTTCTGTCGCTGCCAAAGCTGCGCTTCGTTGCCTTCTATCGTACTGCGATCTTCCTGCCGACGCTGCTTTCCTTCGTCGTCGTCGGCTTCATCTGGAAACTGATCCTGTCACCGCTATGGGGTGTGGCGCCCGATTTGATGAGCATGGTCGGCCTCAAGTCATTCTTCGCCCCATGGCTCGGCAAGCCAGCAACGGCACTCATCACAGTGGCGCTGATCTCGGTTTGGCAATATGTCGGCATCCCAATGATGCTGATCTATGCCGCGCTGCTGAACATTCCGGAAGAGGTCATCGAGGCGGCCGAATGCGATGGCATTACCGGCTGGAGCCAGTTCTGGAAGATCAAGCTGCCGCTGGTGCTGCCGGCGATCGGCATCATCTCGATCTTGACCTTCGTCGGCAATTTCAACGCTTTCGACCTAGTCTATACCGTGCAAGGCGCTCTAGCCGGGCCTGACGGTTCCACCGATATTCTCGGCACGCTGCTCTACCGCGTCTTCTTCGGCTTCCAGCTGCAGCTCGGTGACCGCTCGATGGGCGCGACGATCGCGACGGTGATGTTCCTGATCATCCTCACCGGCGTTTCCTTTTATCTTTTCATCGTCCAGCGACGCATCCGTCGCTACCAGTTCTGAGGAGCGGCGACCATGTCCAAGGCACGCACGTCCCTTGCCCGCACCGGCCTCGTGCATCTGGCGCTCATCGCCTATACGCTCGTTGCCATTTTCCCGGTGTTTCTGACCATCATCAATTCGTTCAAGGATCGCGCTTCGATCTTCCGCGCACCCTTGAGCATCCCGACGCCATCCAGCTTCAGCCTGATCGGCTATCAGACCGTGCTCGGGCAGGGGAGCTTCCTTACCTATTTCCAGAACAGCTTCGTCGTGACGATCGTCTCGATCATCTTCACACTGCTGTTTGGCGCCATGGCCGCCTTTGCGCTGTCGGAATATCGTTTCCGCGGCAATACGGTGATGGGGCTTTATCTTGCGATCGGCATCATGATCCCGATCCGCCTTGGTACGGTTGCCATCCTGCAGGGCATGGTCGCAACCGGTCTGGTCAATACGCTGACCGCGCTGATCCTCGTCTACACGGCGCAGGCCCTGCCGCTTGCCGTCTTCATCCTGTCGGAATTCATGCGAACCGTGTCCGATGACCTGAAGAATGCGGGCCGTATCGATGGCCTCAGCGAATATGCGATCTTCTTCCGCCTCGTGCTGCCGCTGGTCCGTCCGGCCATGGCGACCGTTGCCGTCTTTACGATGATCCCGATCTGGAATGACCTGTGGTTCCCGCTGATCTTGGCGCCGAGCGAGGCGACCAAGACGGTGACGCTGGGCTCGCAGATCTTCATCGGCCAGTTCGTTACCAATTGGAACGCCGTGCTGGCGGCGCTGACGCTCGCCATCCTGCCGATCCTCGTACTTTACGTGATCTTCTCTCGCCAGCTCATTCGCGGCATTACCTCTGGAGCAGTCAAGTGAGTGCATCCGAAAAACCGATCCGCGTCTTGGTCGCCGGCCTTGGCAATATGGGCCGCAGCCATGCGCTCGCCTACCACAACAATCCCGGCTTCGAGATCATCGGCCTCGTCAACCGCTCCAGCCCGAAGCTTGCAGACGAGCTGCAGGGCTACACGATCCATCCGGATTTTGAGGCGGCGCTGAAGGAGCTGAAGCCCGATCTCTGCTCGATCAACACCTATTCCGACAGCCATGCTGACTATGCCGTCATGGCCTTCGAGGCAGGCTGCGATGTCTTCGTCGAAAAACCGCTGGCGACGACAGTTGAAGATGCGGAGCGCGTGGTTGCCGCCGCCAAGAGGGCCGGCCGCAAGCTGGTGATCGGCTATATCCTGCGTCATCACCCCTCATGGACACGGTTGATTGCCGAAGCCCGCAAGCTTGGCGGCCCCTATGTCTTCCGTATGAACCTGAACCAGCAATCGAGCGGACCGACCTGGGAGACGCATAAAGCGCTGATGCGGACGACGTCGCCGATCGTCGATTGCGGCGTGCATTATGTCGATGTCATGTGCCAGATCACCGACGCCAAGCCGGTCGAGGTGCGCGGCATGGGCCTGCGCCTGTCAAACGAGATCGCGCCGGATATGTATAATTACGGGCATCTGCAGGTGATCTACGAGGATGGTTCCGTCGGCTGGTACGAGGCTGGCTGGGGACCGATGATGTCCGAGACTGCCTTCTTCGTGAAGGATGTGATGTCGCCGAATGGTGCGGTGTCCATCGTCATGGACCCGAACGCCAAGTCAGATGATATCGACGCGCACACCAAGACCTCAGTCATCCGGTTGCATAGCGCCGAGACCGGGCCGAGCGGCCAATTCATCCGGCCGGATCGGGACCTTCATATGGACGGCGAGCCAGGTCATCAAGAGCTGTGCGATCTTGAGCAGGCCTTCATGCTCAAGGCCATCCGCGAGGATATCGACCTTGGCCGCCACATGACCGACGCCGTTCAATCGCTGCGCATCTGCCTTGCCGCCGACGAGAGCGTACGCACCGGCAAGCCCGTTTATTTGTAAGGATAAAAGACTGTGGGATCGCTTCAACTGAAATCCATCCGCAAGGCCTATGGCACGCATGATGTGCTGAAGGGCATCGACCTCGAGGTAAAGGACGGCGAGTTCGTCATCTTCGTCGGCCCCTCCGGTTGCGGCAAGTCGACCCTGCTGCGCAGTATTGCCGGCCTTGAGGAAGTGACCTCGGGCACCGTGCTGATCAACGGCAAGGACGTGACCGTGACGCCGCCGGCCAAGCGTGGCATTTCCATGGTGTTCCAGTCCTACGCGCTCTATCCGCATCTGACGGTGAAGGACAATATGGGCCTCGGGCTGAAACAAGCGGGCACGGCGAAGGAAGAAATCGAGAGCCGTGTCGGCAAGGCGTCGGGCATGCTCTCCCTCGAGCCTTATCTTGCCCGTCGTCCGGCCGAACTTTCCGGTGGTCAGCGTCAGCGCGTTGCCATCGGCCGCGCCATTGTGCGCGAGCCGGAACTGTTCCTGTTCGACGAGCCACTGTCGAACCTCGACGCGGCGCTCCGCGTTCAGACCCGCCTCGAAATCGCCCGCCTGCACCGCAGCCTGAAGGCAACGATGATCTATGTCACCCACGATCAGGTCGAAGCGATGACGCTGGCCGATAAGATCGTCGTGATGAACGCCGGGGCTATCGAGCAGATCGGCTCGCCTATGGAACTCTACAATCGCCCGGCCAATGTCTTTGTCGGCGGCTTCATCGGCTCGCCACAGATGAATCTCATCCCGGCGGAAAAGCTCGAACGGGCGGGCGCCAAGACCATCGGCATCCGTCCCGAGCATATCACGCTATCGCGTGAGCAGGGCACCTGGGCCGCCAAGGTCGTCCATGTCGAACATCTCGGCGCCGACACCATCATCTATCTCGAATCCGACCACACCGGCCTTTTGACCGTGCGCCTGTTCGGTGAGCACCAATATGAGCCGGACGAGACGGTCTATGCGACGCCGGACACGGGACATATGCATCGCTTCGACGAGAATGGTCAGGCCATCCGGGCTTAGCCTTTAGATCCAGCAAATAAGAGAGGGCTCCGTCTCCGCGGAGCCCTTAAGCAATATGTAGAATCAGCTTAGATAGCGGTGTTGAAGCCGCCCGCGTTTCTTCGATATTGCGAAATGCAGTTGTAAAACTCCTGCTTTCATTGGGAGTTTGGCGACGAGAACCTGGATCATTCCATGACGACTTTAAGCCGCCCGGATTTAAGTGACATTCATCGAGGCGACTGGGTGGAGCGTCGGTTGCCCATCACATGGCGGCCATTTGCAAGGTTGGCACGGCTGGACCGCCCGGTGGGAATATGGCTGACGCTTTTTCCCTGTTGGGCTGCGCTGGTTCAGGCGTCGCATGGATTTCCCGATCTCCGGCAACTGGCGATCTTCTCTCTCGGTGCTTTGCTGATGAGAAGCGCCGGTTCCACTGTCAATGATATTGCCGACCGAAAGTTTGATGGCCACGTTGAGCGGACCCGCTTCAGGCCTTTGGCAAGCGGACAGACCGGCGTGCCGCAAGCCCTGGCCTTTCTGGCCATCCAGCTTGCGTTGGCGGCCTCTCTCCTGTCTTTCCTGACGCCCTACACGCGCCTTGTCGCAATATGCGTTTTGCCACTCGTGTTCGTCTATCCGCTCTGCAAGCGCTTCACCCATTGGCCTCAGGCTGTTCTCGGCGCGGCGTTCAATTGGGGGATGCTTATGGCATGGGCCGAGGTTACGGGGCATATTCCGCTGGGAGCGGTCCTTATGTGGGCGGGAGCGATCGCCTGGCAGATCGGCTACGACACTGTCTATGCTTACGTTGACGTGAGAGATGATTCCCGACTTGGCCTCAAATCGACGGCGATCCTGTTTGGGCGAAATGGCAAGATCTGGATCGGCGTGTTTTACGCCTTGACGGTCGGTGCGTGGTCGCTCGGGGGCTGGCTGTTGGGCATGTCGCTGCCCTACGCCAACGGAATGCTGGTCATTGCGGCGCACCTTGCCTGGCAAACCTGGCGGATCGATCTTTCCCGCCCTGAGGTGAATTTCCGTCTGTTCCTGGCAAATATTTTGACGGGTGGATTGCTGGCCAGCGCGGCGTTCATCGGAACTTGGTGAGCAGATCGACCGATTGTTCCGACAATGAGTATCTCACATTTTAGCCAAGGGCTCCGTTTCGGCGGAGCCCCTTTTTTTATTTGCCTGGTAGCGACTTGGAATAGTCCAGTCGTCCGGATGAATTCATATCTTTGTCACAGAGGCAGGTTATCTCTCGCTCAGTCCACTCCAACAGCGAGCGCATCATGACAAACGCAGCTTCCACTTATGCGACATGGCATACCGAACCGAATGGCGACATCGCGATGGCGGCATCGCATAGTC
This sequence comes from Rhizobium rhizogenes NBRC 13257, assembly GCF_000696095.1. Lineage (GTDB taxonomy): Bacteria > Pseudomonadota > Alphaproteobacteria > Rhizobiales > Rhizobiaceae > Rhizobium > Rhizobium rhizogenes. Next base: position 260,780 of record NZ_BAYX01000001.1, read on the forward strand.
CGCTTTGGCGGCATTTCATCGAGACCGTGCCGGAGCGGGATTTTTCGTCGAAGACGGTGTTGGATTTTGGCTGCAATCGCGGTGGTTTCCTGCGGCTGCTTTATGCAATGCGGCCGTTTCGCCGCGGTGTCGGCATCGATATTGCCTCGGAATCCGTTGCCGCCGCTGATGCCGCTAAGGGCAATATGCCGCTGCAATTTCACGTCACGACTGATCTCTCACCCTTTGCCGACAGCTTCGACGTCGCCTTCAGCTATGAGGTCGTCTATCTCTTGCCGGAGTTGCGGCAGCATGCCGAGCAGATGTTTCAGGTCATGCGCAACGGCGGCGTCTATTATGCCGTCACCGGCTGCCACAATGAAATGCCGCTGTGGCCGAAATGGCGGGAATTGATCGGCGGCAACAGCAATGCGCCGGTGCAGGACCGGTCGCCGCAGGATTACATCGACGCTTTCGTGGCGGCCGGCTTCGATGTCTCCGTCCGGCGTTTCGGCTATGATGGCTTCGTGAGCGGTTCGAAGGACCGCAAATATTATCCGAGCATTCTCGATGCACTCTCCTATCCCGCCGAATACAAGCTGTTGTTCCGGCTCGAGAAGCGCGTGTGATATGGAGACGATCGATCGCAAGAGTGGCAGCGCTCTCTGGCATCAGATCGGCGAGGTTCTGGCGGCGGATATTGCCGCCGGGACGTTTGCCGCAGGCGCCAAGTTGCCGACAGAACCGGAGCTGATGGAGCGCTTCGGTGTCAGCCGCTTTACCGTCCGTCAGGCGCTGGGGCATCTGGAGCAGCGGGGATTGGTGCGCGCCGAGCAGGGGCGCGGCACGTTCGTGCACAGGGGTGCTATCGATTATACGCTCTCGAAGAAGACGAGGTTTTCCAAGAATCTCATCGAGCAGGGCTTCGAGCCCGGTGGGGAATTGCTGATCCACGAGATCATTCCGGCATCCGAGCGCGTGGCGGCGCGGCTGAAGCTTGTTCCCGGCGCGCCGGTCATCCATCGCCGCGGCGTAATGACGGCCGATGGTGTTCCCATCGAACTCGGCGACACCTATTATCCGGCGGAGCGTTTTCCCGATTTCGACAAGGTGCGGCTACAATATCCGACGATCACGGCGGCACTGGCAAGCTACGGTGTTCGCGACTACGAGCGCCTGTCGACCGAGATTGAGGCGCGCATGCCGACCGGCGAAGAGGCGCGGCTGTTGCGGCAGCCAAAATCGGCGCCTGTGTTGATGATCCTCAAGGTGGATGTTGATGTTTCCGGTGCGCCCATAGCCTATGCGGAAACGGTATGGTCGGCGGAGCGGGTGACCTTCAAGGTCGATTTGGGGTAGGTGTCCTATCGGTGCGACAAAATATTCACGATCCTGCCGAGTGGATCGCGGACATAGAAGCGCCGGACACCCCAGGGTTCGTCGGTCAGATCGTAGACGATATCGAACTGCATCGATTGGGCGCGCGCATAAAGCTCATCGACATCATCGACCTCGATGGAAAGATCGGGGACGATGGTTCCGGAGCCGCCTTCGCTGGCAATGCTGATCTGCGGCACGGTTGGTGCGTCGGAGGCGAAGGTGAGGATCCAGCCGTGATCCATGACAATATCGAGGCCGAGCAGGTTACCGTAGAAAAGACGGGCGCTCGCCGGATCGGCGGCGTGGAGATTGGGAATGATGCGCAGAACGGCCATGCGGTGCTCCCAACGGAAAAATGGAGGCGGGGCCTTGCCGCGCCTCCATCATCTTAACTCAGACCGTGACCGATGGCAGCAGCTTGGCGCGCTCGGCGAGGATCTGCCGGCAGGAGTTTGCGACTTCGCGGCCCTTGAGGACGAAATGCTCCTTGAAGAATTGGATATGCGCTTCCGATTCCTGGAAATGATGCGGCGTCAGCACGGCCGAGAGGATCGGTACGCCGGTATCGAGCTGGACGCGCATCATCGCGTCAAGAACGGTATTGGCAACGAACTCGTGGCGATAAATCCCGCCGTCGACAACGAAAGCGGTGGCGACAATGGCCGAATAGCGTCCGTTGCGGGCAAGCGTCTGGGCATGCAGCGGGATTTCCAGGGCGCCCGGCACATCGAAGATGTCGATGGGGGAAGCACCCTCGGTCTTCTGCCATTCGGCAATGAAGGAATCGACGCTTTGATCAACGATGTCGGCGTGCCAACGGGCCCGGATCAGTGCAATGCGGCCCGGTTGTGTGGAAATGGAGATAGTCATGAACTCTGCCTTTCAAGGGTTTAACTCAATATCCCTTGGGCGAACACGCAAGGCCACCGAACTCCTCGCGCGGAGGAGCCATCGACTCTGCTTGCTCTCTTCCATCCGGACTATACCGTCGGCTCCGGCCTCTCACCGGATCTGCTGACCCTTCCATTGTGTGGAAGGCGCTCGCGGGCTCGGAGACAAGTCTCCATACCGCCGGTGGGGAATCTCACCCCGCCCTGAGAACGGTCGGAATATAAGTGCAGCGCAGCAGAAATCAAAGAAAAACGCCGGGCGATTAACCCGGCGCTTGTAAAAAATTTATCCAACAGACGTCGATCAGTCCTGGATGACCAGCAGATCGGAGGATGCGAAGCGCAGTGTCACCTTTTCACCGACACTGGGCGGCAACAGGCCGGGGCTGTTGAACATGTCGAAGGAGATGGTGTTGCCGCCGACATTCATGCGTGTTCGGATGACAGAACCGAGGAAATGCGCCGAGGAGACTTCGCCGGTCAGCGCAGTGTCGCCCTTGGCCGATTCAGCCAGCGATCCCGCTTCAGGACGCAGTGCCAGCGATACGGTGTCGCCCGGCTTGTAGGCGGTGACCGACTGCTTCAGGGTCACGCCCTGATCGCCGATCATGATGCGGTTGCTGTCCGGATCGACGACCTTGCCTTCGATCAGGTTCAGCGTGCCGACGAAGGAGGCGACAAAGCGGGTGGCTGGGGTGTTGTAGATTTCGTAGGGCGTCCCGATCTGATCGGCGCGGCCGCCGTTCATGACGACGATGCGATCGGAGATCGACAGGGCTTCTTCCTGATCGTGTGTTACGAAGACGGTGGTGATGCCAAGCTGCCGCTGGATGGCGCGGATTTCCTCGCGAAGCGATACGCGGATCTTGGCGTCGAGCGCCGAGAGCGGTTCGTCGAGCAGCAAGACCTGCGGCTTGACGGCGATGGCGCGGGCGAGCGCCACGCGCTGCTGCTGGCCACCGGACATCTGGTAGGGATAGCGGTCGGCCAGATGATCGAGCTTGATCAGGCCGAGCATTTCCTTGACGCGCTTATCGATGTCGGGCTTGGCCATTCCGGCGACCTTGAGGCCGAAGGCGACGTTGTCGTGCACGGTCATGTTCGGAAACAGCGCATAGGCCTGGAACACCATGCCGATATTGCGCTGGTTCGGCTTCAGCGGGCGCTGGTCCTTGCCGTTGATCGTCAGGGTCCCGGCGGTCGGGCTTTCGAAGCCGGCGATCATGCGCAGCACGGTCGTCTTGCCGCAGCCCGACGGTCCGAGGAAGGAAATGAATTCTCCCTTCTCGATGTGCATGGTGAAGTCGTGAACGACCTGAACTTCGCCGAAGGATTTCTTGAGATGGGTGAGTTCGAGAAAAGCCATGGTGGGGAGCCTTACGCCTTAATCGGAGCGGATTTTGAGAAACGGGAGACCAGCTGGAGCAAGCCCATGCTGAGCCAGGTTATGGCGAGTGCGATGATCGCCAGCGCTGAGGACTGATAGGCCTGGTTGGCGCCGACGAGCTGCATGTAGGGGCCGAATGCCGGACGATTGAGGAGCGAGGCCATGGTGAACTCGCCCATGACGATCGCGAGCGTAATGAAGGCGCCGGAAAGCACGCCGCTCATGACATTCGGGAAGATGCATTTGAACATGATGGTCGTCCAGCTGGCACCCAGGCTTTCGGCAGCTTCGGTCAATGTGCCGATGTCGATCGTACGCATCGCCGTATCGACCGAACGATACATGTAGGGCAAGGACAGCACAATGTACGAGCAGACGAGCAGGATATTCGTCGTTTGATTATAGCCCGTCAGCGGCAGGATCGACGACGAGTTATAGAGACGCAAATAGCCGAAGACGATGACGATCGCCGGGATGACCAGCGGCATCAAGGTGATGAATTCCACCAGCGGGCGTATTTGCGGCAAGCGCAGGCGAACCCAATAGGCCGTCGGCACCACAAGCAGCATGCCGAAAATAATGGTCAGTACTGCCATCAGCATGGAATAGCCAAAGGCGTAAAGGAAGTTCGGATCGGAAAAGACCGAGGTATAGGCATCAAAACTGTAGGCGTTGCGACGCATGCGCAACGAGAACTCCAGCGTGCCGATAAGCGGTACGATGAAATAGAAGGCGCCGATGGCAACCGCGATCCAGGCAAAGAATTTTTGCAGTTTCATTTTTGCCACCGTTCAGCGCGCATACGCATGAGAATGTAGATGACGTTCGAGATGCCGGTGATGACGATCATGCCGAGCGCCATGGCATAGCCGAGATTGGCATTATGCAGCACATCGCCGCGGATTTGCGCGTAGAGCTGGATCGGCACGATATTGAGCGAGCTGCCCGTCAGTGCGATGGCTGTCGCGATTGCGCCAAAAGCGTTGGCAAACAGTAGCAGCGTCGTGCCGAGCAGGCTCGGCCAGAGGATAGGCAACGCGACCATCAGCCAATATTGCCCGTTGGTAGCACCGAGGATGGAGGCGGCTTCGCGCCATTCCTTCTTCATGCCATCAAGGGCCGGCGTGATGATCAGCACCATCAGTGGGATCTGGAAATACATGTAGGTGATGGTGAGGCCGATGAAGCTGTAGAGATTGAAGCCGGTCGAATACAAATTGAAGCCGAACAACTCTACCATCAGCACGGTGACGAGCCCGAGACGGCCGATCGTGGCGATGAACGCGAAGGCCAGCGGTACACCGGCGAAATTGGAGGCTACGCCCGAAAAGGTCAGAAATGTATGGCGGACCCAGGCCGGAAGGCCGCCCATGACCAGTGCCCAGGCGAGATAGAAACCGATCAGCGCGCCGCCAAGCGCGGAAACGACCGACACCTTGATACTGATCCAGTAGGAATTCATGATGGACGGCGTGAACAGATCGGCGATGTTCTTGAGCGTGAGGCTACCGTCCGGTGTCAGAAATGCGCCGGCGACCAGGTAGATCGTCGGGAAAATCAGAAACAGCAGCGCGAAGAGCAGGAAGGGTGCAATACCCAGCCAGTCGATGACGGCGCGCTTGCTGATCAGGGGAGCAGAACTGATCGTTGATGTTGTGACGGTGCTCATGAAGTGCCCAATCTACGGCATCGAAAAACGGAAAACCTCCCCGTCGAAACGGGGAGGTCATTTCAAGTCGGATTACTGTACGTTCGAACCGACGACGCTGTCCCAATTGGTGGTGATAGCGGTCTTGCCAGCAGCCTGTTCGTCGAGCGTCGGGAAGATGGCCTTTTCATAGGCGGCAGCCGGCGGCAACTTGTCGAGGAGTTCCTTCGGAATCTTGCCGTTCTTGGCAAGATCGTTGAAGCGGATCGGGTGGCAATAGCCCTTCAGCCAGCCAACCTGGCCTTCGTCGGAATAAAGGAATTCCATCCAGAGCTTGGCGGCGTTCGGGTGCGGAGCGAAAGCCGAGATCGCCTGCACGTAGACGCCGGCGACAACGCCCGAAGCCGGAACGGTGACTTCAACCGGTGGGTTGCCGTTCAGGCTGTCGCGCCATGCGAGGCCGTTATAGTCCCATGCAACGACGATCGGGGTAGCACCCTGAGCGAGCGAAGCGGACTTGCCGATGACCGGAACGAAGTTGCCAGCCTTGTTGAGCTGAGCGAAATACTTCAGGCCGGCTTCGCCGATCTTGGTCGCATCCTTTTCGCCAGCGGCGAGACCGGCAGCGTAAGCGGCTTGGACGGCCTGGTTGGACGTGCGCGGGTCGCCAGCGAGCGATACCGTGTTGGCATATTCCGGCTTCAGCAGGTCAGCCCAGTCCTTCGGCGGGTTCTTGACGATGTCCTTGTTCACGACGAAGGAGAGAACGCCGTAATAATCGCCGTACCAGTAGCCGTCGGCATCCTTGGCGCTGTCAGGAATGGAATCCCAGGTCGAGACCTTATAAGGCTGGATCAGGCCGTCTTTCTTGGCGGAGGGACCAAAGGAGAGACCGACGTCGATCACGTCGGGAGCCTGCGGGCCGGTGTTGCCCTTGTTGGCGCGGATGGCTTCGACTTCATCACCCGAGCCGGCGTCCGGATTGAGTTCGTTGACCTCGATGCCATACTTCGCCTTGAAGGCTGCGATAAGGTCGCCATAACCGCACCAGTTGTGGGGCAGGGCGATGGTGGTCAGCGTGCCTTCCTTCTTGGCGGCAGCGATAAGGTCCGCGCTCGGTTCAGCAGCCGCGATGGCGGTCGAAGCCATGATCATCGCGGTGGAGAGCGTCAGAAGACGATGAATTTTCGTGATCACTGGTATTCCTCCTTTTAGGTTTTCAGTGTCTGGCGTTGCTGTTAATGACGTTGCATGAAGGTTGTGTGACGGGTTCAATGAGTTGCGTTTCCAGCAAATGCAAGGATTTACTCTTATTCACGAACTAAGACGGACAATGTCTTGCTGGCGAATTCGCAGGTCGTTATTCAATACTTCTTTTCCCTCTAACTTAGCTTGCGAAACAGGCGTGTCTGTTCGAAGAGGCCTTCCAGGGTTTTCATGCGCTCGCTCGTCTCGTCCCAGGTCGAACTCTGCACGGCCTCGATCAGCGCTTCGACGATAAAGAGGGTGACGACAGAGGAATCCCAAGCCGAAGGCGCCTCTATTTGCACGCGAAACGTGTGCTTGGCATGTTTGGCGGCGGGTGTAGCCCATTGATCGGTAAAGACGATGATCTCGGCCCCATGGCGGCGGGCGGCGGCAGCGAGATTGACCATCTCCTGCTCATAGCGCCTGATATCGAAGATCACGAGCAGGTCGCCGGGGTTCATGTTCAACACATATTGCGGCCACGAGCTTGAATTGGAGGAGAGCAGGGTCGTGTTCGGGCGGATGACCTGCATATGGGTGAAGAAATATTCGGCCAGCGCGCCGGTAATACGCCCACCGACGAAATAAAGCCCGCGTTTACGCTCCGACAGCAGCGCGGCGACGCTTTCGAAGGTTGCCACATCGATGTCCGTCAGCGTTTGGCGGAGATTGCCCATGATGGCATCGGCAAAGCGGTTGAGGATGTGCGTGCCGGGGGCATTGGATGCCCAGCGGTCATGCTTGGTCAGCGGATTGGAGATGGTCGCCTCGACCTCATGATGGAGGTGCGACTGAAAATCGGGATAACCCTTATAGCCGAGTTTCTGCACCATACGCGCCACGGTCGGCGTGGACACGCGGGCGTTCTCGGCGACCGTCGTAATGCTGCCCAACCCCGAAACGGGGTAGTTGTCGAGCAGGCTCTTGGCGAGCTGCTTTTCGGCGCGTGTCAACGCGTCGAATTGGGCATGGATTACGTCCGAAACTGTCTTCGACGCATTGCTCACTCGATTTTAGCTCCCCGGGACGGTCTTATGCCAGTCTCCTGTGACGATATAACAACGCTGTCACATTTCGTGTCAATGTCACAAATGAAGAAATAATTTCAGTTTGGAGTTGACAGTGGCTGAAACCTGAAGAATTCTTTTCTTATAAATATTTTATTAAGTAGCGATGGGGCGCCTTCAATGCTGGCCCAGCAAGGCATTCTGACGGAAGCGGATGGCGAATGCGTTGCGGTCGAACGGCCGGACGGAAAGAGCCCGTTTTTCATCATTTGCGAACACGCATCTCGCAGGCTGCCGGAACGCTTCGGCGATCTTGGTCTGTCGCCTGAAGCGCTTTCCAGCCACATTGCTTGGGATCCTGGGGCATTGGCTGTTGCCCGGAAAATCTCCGACAGTCTCGATGCAACACTGGTCCATCAGCGCTTCTCGCGTCTGATCTATGACTGCAACCGGCCGCCGGAAAGCGCCGGCGCCATGCCGGAAATTAGCGAGATCTATACGATCCCCGGCAATCAGCATCTGCGCGCCGCAGACCGGGAGGCTCGGACCGAGGCACTTTACATACCGTTTCACAACCGTATTCAGGCACTTTTGAAAGAGCGGGCGAACAGTGGACAAAAAACCGTGATCGTTACCGTCCACAGTTTTACGTCTGTCTACAACGGCAAGCCCCGGGCGGTGGAGCTCGGCATTCTGCATGATGACGATCGCTGGCTGGCGGATCGCATGCTCGATGCGGCGGCTGAGGCGCCGCTCTATCGTACCGAGCGCAACGAACCTTACGGGCCAGAGGATGGCGTTACCCATACGCTGAAATTGCATGGGATCGCCAATGGTTTGCATAACGTAATGATCGAGGTCCGCAACGACCTCATCGTGGATGACGTCGGCCAAGAGGTCGTGGCCGACTATCTGACAGGGCTTCTGCAGAGCAGTCTGGAAGCCTGACTAGAAGAAGAAAAGACCTCGGGGAGCAGCTCAACTGCGATCGGGCCATACGGCAAAAAGCCGGTGGCTCACATGACACACGGTCCTCCGCAATTCCGCGGAAGGCTTGGTTTTAGGGGGAATGACATGTCTGATTACACAGACTTAGACAAGAAAGAGGATGTGCATATCCTGCACTCCATGGGCTATGCCCAGGAGTTGGAACGGCGCATGAGCTCGTTTTCGAATTTTGCGGTATCCTTTTCGATTATTTGTATTCTTTCCGGTGGTATCAATTCGCTTGCCCAGGCAACGTCAGGCGCAGGCGGTGCGGCAATCGGCATCGGCTGGCCGGTCGGTTGCTTTATTTCCCTCGTCTTTGCCGTTGCGATGGCGCAGATCAGTTCGGCCTATCCGACAGCGGGCGGCCTCTATCACTGGGGCTCTATCCTCGGTAACCGCTTCACCGGCTGGCTGACCGCCTGGTTCAACCTTCTCGGCCTCGTCACGGTTCTCGGCGCGATCAATGTCGGCACCTACTACTTCTTCATCGGCGCCTTCGGCGGCTATTTCGGCATGACCGATACGACCTTGGTCCGCATGGTGTTCCTGGTCGTCATCACCGGCCTTCAGGCGTTGGTGAACCATATGGGTATCGGACTGACGGCGAAGCTGACCGACTTTTCCGGCTATCTGATCTTTGCAACGTCGATCGCACTGGCAATCGTGTGCCTGCTCGCTGCACCCTCCTATGACTTTGCCCGCCTGTTCACCTTCACGAACTACTCGGGCGTGGCAACGATTGCAGCCGACGGCACGGCGACCGGCGCTCCGGTCTGGCCGCAGGTTTCCACCTTCTGGGTCTTCGCTCTCGGTCTGCTGCTGCCGATCTACACGATCACCGGCTATGACGCTTCGGCGCATACGTCGGAAGAGACCGTCAAGGCGGCTCATTCCGTTCCCCGCGGCATGGTGGCCTCCGTGCTTTGGTCGGCATTGTTCGGCTACATCATGCTGTGCTCTTTCGTCCTGATGCTCCCAAACATGGACGATGCCGCAAAGCAGGGCTGGAACGTGTTCTTCTGGGCGATGGATGCTCAGGTGAACCCGATCATCAAGGACATCCTGTATTTCCTGATCTTCATCAGCCAGTGGCTGTGCGGCCTGGCGACGGTAACGTCGGTCTCGCGCATGATCTTCGCGTTCTCGCGTGACGGCGGCCTTCCGGCTTCCAAGGCACTCTCCAAGGTCAGCCCGAAATACCGTACGCCGGTTTCGGCGATCTGGGCCGGTTCGATCCTTTCGGTGCTGTTCGTCTGGGGTTCCTCGCTGGTCTCGATCGGTGATACGCCTGTCTACAGCATCGTCGTTTCGTGCACCGTCATCTTCCTGTTCTTCTCCTTCGCGATCCCGATCACGCTCGGCCTGTTCGCATGGGGCACGTCGAAGTGGGACAAGATGGGACCGTGGAACCTCGGCGAGGGGCTGTTCAAGCTCTTTGCCGTGCTGACGGTCATCGCGATGATCATCATCTTCGTTCTCGGCATTCAACCGCCGAATGACTGGGCCGGTATCATTACCGTCGGCTTCCTCGTGCTGACGGCAATCGTCTGGTTCGGTCTCGAGCGCCGCCGCTTCAAGGGCCCGCCGATTGGTGATGCGATCGCCAAGCGCAAGGCTGATATTGCAGCGGCAGAAGCGGCTGTCGGCGAAAGCTGAGGGTCGGACTATACGTCCCAAAATCATGAGGCCGCATCCGTGCGGCCTCTTTCACCGGCACAAACGCGGCGCCTCCCGTCAGGGAATGTGGTTTTGTCGTTTTGTTGTCCGATGCCACCATTAATGTTCAGGCGGATCAAACATGAGCACTAGCTATACGCTCGACGACCTCAGACTGGATGTGGCCGAGGGTCGCATCGATACGGTTCTGGCATGCCAGGTGGATATGCAGGGCCGCCTGATGGGCAAACGATTCCAGGCGGAATTCTTTGTCGAAAGCGCCTGGAAGGAAACGCATAGCTGCAACTATCTGCAGGCGACCGACATCGAGATGGAAACCGTCTCCGGCTACAAGTCGACAAGCTGGGAGAAGGGCTATGGCGACTACACGATGAAGCCGGATCTCTCCACGCTTCGCCGTATTCCTTGGCTCGAAGGCACGGCGCTCGTGCTCTGTGACGTGCTCGATCATCACACGCACGAAGAAGTGGCTCACTCCCCGCGTGCCATCCTCAAGAAGCAGGTCAAGCGTCTCGAAGCGCTGGGCATGAAGGCCTATATGGCCTCGGAGCTCGAATTCTTCCTGTTCGACCAAACCTATGACAGCGCCCGCGAATCCGGCTATCGCAACCTCAATCTCGTCAGCGGCTACAATGAAGATTACCACATCTTCCAGACCACCAAGGAAGAGGATGTGATGCGGGCGATCCGCAAGGGCTTGCAGGGCGCCGAGATCCCGGTCGAAAACTCCAAGGGTGAGGCCTCGGCCGGCCAGGAGGAAATCAACGTTCGCTATGCCGACGCGCTTGATATGGCCGACCGCCATGCGATCATCAAGAACGGCTGCAAGGAGATTGCCTGGGCAAAGGGCAAGGCCATCACCTTCCTGGCGAAGTGGAACTACAGCGCCGCCGGCAGCTCGTCGCATATCCACCAGTCGCTGTGGAGCGCCGACGGCAAGACACCGCTGTTCTTCGACAAGGAAGCAGAGCATGGCATGACGCTGCTGATGAAGCATTACGTCGCCGGGCTTTTGAACCATGCCAGCGAGATCACCTATTTCCTCGCGCCCTATATCAACTCCTACAAGCGTTTCGTCGCAGGCACCTTCGCGCCCACCAAGGCGATCTGGAGCACGGACAACCGCACGGCGGGCTATCGTCTCTGCGGTGCGGAGACCAAGAGCATCCGCATCGAATGCCGCGTCGGCGGCTCGGATCTCAATCCCTATCTCGCCTTTGCCGCGCTGATCGCCGCCGGTCTCGACGGCATCGAGAACAAGCTTGAGCTGGAAGCGCCTTTCGTCGGCGACGCCTATGGTGCCCGCGAGGTTCGCGAAATTCCGCGCACGCTGCGCGATGCCGCTGTGGCGTTGTCGGGCTCGAAGATGCTGCGCGCAGCCTTCGGCGACGAGGTCATCGATCACTATACTCGCGCTGCCGAATGGGAGCAGGAGGAATATGACCGCCGCATCACGGATTGGGAGGTGGCGCGCGGATTCGAAAGGGCGTAAGCCTGCCGTTGATTATGAGCCCTGCCCAATTTTCGTCGCCGGACGAGGGCAGGGAAGGGGGCTGCAGCGAAGCGCTTCTTTCGGCGGCGCAGGACTTGCGGGAACCTTCTTCGCGGCCAGCCGAAAATATGTTCGTGACTATAAAAACAGGATTTCGATCATGACCATGATCACATGTGTATCACCCGTGAACGGCGAGGTTTATGCGGAGCGCCCGGCGCTGTCGCTGGAAGCCGCCAAGGATGTGGTGACCCGCGCCCGCAAGGCGCAGAAGGACTGGGCGCGCCGTCCGCTGGAGGACCGCGTTCAGCTGGTGCTGAAGGGTGTCGCGCGCCTAAACGAGATGGCCGATGTCGTCGTGCCGGAGTTGACCTGGCAGATGGGTCGCCCGATCAAGTATGGCGGTGAGTATCGCGGCTTCAATGAGCGCTCCAACTATGTCGCCTCGATCGCAGCCGATGCGCTGGCGCCGCTGGTGGTGGAAGACAGTGCGAATTTTGCGCGGCGCATCGAGCGCGAACCGCATGGCGTCGTCTTCGTCATCGCGCCGTGGAACTATCCCTATATGACGGCCATCAATACGGTCGCTCCGGCGCTGATGGCCGGCAATACTGTCATCCTGAAGCATGCCAGCCAGACGCTTCTGGTCGGCGAGCGGCTGGTGCAGGCCTTTGTCGAAGTCGGCGTTCCCACCGATGTTTTCCAGAACGTCTTTCTCGATCACGCCACGACCTCGGCCCTGATCGCCGCCGGCAGCTTCAATTTCGTCAATTTCACCGGTTCGGTCGAAGGCGGCCGCTCGATTGAGCGTGCTGCCGCCGGCACCTTCACCAGCCTCGGCCTCGAGCTTGGCGGCAAGGATCCGGGCTATGTCATGGAAGACGCCGACCTGGAGGCCGCCGTCGACACGCTGATGGACGGCGCTACCTTCAATTCCGGACAGTGCTGCTGTGGCATCGAGCGCATCTATGTGCATGAATCGCTCTATGACGCCTTCGTCGAGAAGTCGGTTGCCTGGGTGTCAAACTACAAGCTCGGCAACCCACTCGATCCGGAAACTACGCTCGGACCGATGGCGCATAAGCGCTTCGCCAAGGTGGTGCGCGAGCAGATTGCCGATGCCGTTGCCAAGGGTGCCAAGGCGTTGGTCGATCCCAAGCTTTTTCCGGCCGATGACGGCGGCGCCTATCTCGCGCCGCAGATCCTCGTCAATGTCGATCACTCCATGGCCTTCATGCGCGAGGAAACCTTCGGTCCGGCCGTGGGTATCATGAAGGTCAAGAACGACGCGGAAGCGCTGGAGTTGATGAACGACAGCCCCTATGGCCTGACGGCGTCGCTCTGGACCAAGGATGTCGAGCGCGCCTCGCGCATCGGCCGCGACATCGAAACCGGCACCGTCTTCATGAACCGTGCAGATTATCTCGACCCGGCGCTGTGCTGGACCGGCGTCAAGGAAACGGGCCGCGGCGGTTCGCTCTCCGTCATCGGCTTCCACAATCTGACGCGCCCGAAATCCTACCATCTGAAGAAAGTAACAGCATGAGCACTATCTCAGCCAATTGGAGCTATCCCACCGCCTTCAAGCTCGGTCGTGGCCGGATCACGGAACTGGCGGATGCCTGCAAGAGCCTGGGGATCAAGAAGCCGCTGCTGATCACTGACCGGGGTCTTGCCTCGATGGCGATCACCAAGACGGCGCTGGACATTCTCGAGGATGCCGGCCTTGGCCGCGCCATCTTCGCCGATGTCGACCCCAATCCGAACGAGAAGAACCTCGAGGCGGGCGTCAAGGCGTTCAAGGATGGCGGTCATGACGGCGTCGTTGCCTTCGGTGGCGGCTCTGGTCTCGATCTCGGCAAGTGCGTCGCCTTCATGGCGGGCCAGACGCGTCCGGTCTGGGATTTTGAGGACATCGGCGACTGGTGGACCCGCGCCAATGTCGAAGGTATTGCCCCGATCGTAGCTGTGCCGACGACCGCCGGCACCGGCTCGGAAGTTGGCCGCGCCAGCGTCATCACCAATTCCCAAACGCATGTGAAGAAGATCATCTTCCATCCGAAGTTCCTGCCGGGCGTCGTCATCGCCGATCCGGAACTGACGGTCGGCATGCCGAAGGTCATCACCGCCGGCACCGGCATGGATGCGTTCGCGCATTGCCTGGAAGCCTATTCCTCGCCCTTCTATCATCCGATGTCGGCCGGTATCGCGCTGGAAGGCATGCGGCTTGTCAAGGAATTCCTGCCGCGTGCCTATAAGGAAGGCACCGACCTTGAAGCTCGCGCCAACATGATGAGCGCTGCCGCCATGGGCGCGGTTGCCTTCCAGAAGGGTCTCGGCGCCATTCATGCGCTGTCGCATCCGATCGGCGCCGTCTACAACACCCATCACGGCATGACCAATGCCGTCGTCATGCCGGCTGTCCTGCGCTTCAACCGCAAGGTCATCGAAGACAAGATCGCCCGCGCCGCCGCATATCTCGGCATTTCCGGCGGTTTCGACGGCTTTTATGATTATGTGCTGCAACTGCGCGCTGAACTCGGCGTTCCCGAAAGCCTCTCGGCGATGGGCATCGCGCCCGACCGGATCGATGAACTCTCGGCCATGGCGATCGAAGATCCGAGCGCCGGTGGCAATCCGGTGCCGATGACGCTGGAAAACACCAAGGCGCTGTTCCGCGATTGCTTCTGAAAGAACATCGGTGCTCTTTGACTGGATTGCGGCGCATCGACCATCTTAAGATAACAAAAGGGCCGCCGGGAGATCTCCCGGCGGCCCTTTTGTTTGTTTGGACTGCCAATCAATCCACGAATTCGACGACCACGCCGGGCTTGACCATCTTCGCGAGTGCGGTTGCGTCCCAGTTGGTGAGGCGCACACAGCCGTGGCTCTGCGACTTGCCGATCTTCGAGGGTTCGGGCGTGCCATGGATGCCGTAGGTCGGCTTCGATAGCGCCATCCAGACAACCCCGACCGGGCCGTTCGGCCCCGGCGGGATGTCGAGAATCTTGTCGTTGGCGCCCTGCTTGAAATTGATCTTCGGATTATAGGTGTAGCCCGGGTTGAAGGCGACGCGCTCGACCGTGACCGTGCCGGACGGCGAGGGCGTGTCGGTCGAGCCGATGCTGGCGGGATAAGCGGCGATCAGCGTGCCGTTGGCGTCATAGGCGAAAACCTGCTTGCGGCCCTTGTCGGCAAGAACCTTCGCGACAGTGCCGGTCTTGCTCGGTCCGGTATTGACCACCTTGATCGTGCTGCCCGGGACGGTGAAATCGACGCCCGGGTTCAGTTCCTTCAGATAGCCTTCATCCATATGGAAGCGTTCGGCCAGCATTTCCGTGGTCGAGGTATAGCCGAGCGATGGCATCTGGGCCTTTTCGGCATAGTCCTCCGGGATCGACGCGACATAAGGGCCGGCGGCGTCGGCGGGCGTGATCGTGTAATTGATGATCGGCATACCGCCCGACAGGCGCAGCTGCTCGAGGATCGAATCCGTATCCTTCGGATCAAGCGTCTGGCCGGTCATCTGCTGATAGGCGTAGATGGCCTTGGTGACATTGCCGCCCATGCGGCCGTCGATGGCGCCTGGCGAAATGCCCTGGCGAGCGAGGAAGACCTCGATCGCCGTGATCTCCATCTTCGACTTGCCCTTCAGCGTGATGACCGGTTCGGCCGGGGGCTTGCGCTGAATATCGGGCGTTTGCTGCGGATCGATCGAGGCATAGTCGTTACTGTTCGGATTCGTCTGACCCTGCTGGGTTTGCGCGTCCGTATTCGGCTGGGCCTGATCGTCGAGCGGCACGCGCTGAATCGAGCTGTCGCGAGGGATGCCGCCGGTAATGACGCTGCTATCACTCCCGTCGCCGCGATACTGCCGATAGTCGCGGTAGCCGCCATTGTTGGAAAGCTGCGTGTCGCCATAGCGGCCGCCATCGCTGTAACCGTCGTCAGCCGGTGCCTGAGGGTAGTAGGTGCTGGCCCGCATCTCGGTGGCGACGACATTGCCGTAGCGGTCGACCAAGACGCGCCGGCCACGCCCGTCGCGCGTTCTCACATAATCTTGCTCTGAATACTGATCGAGGATTCGCCCGTCCGGCGTGACCAGAACGACATCGTTGCTCCCGCCGCGATAATACTGCGCCTGCGCATCGGTCAATGCGAGAGCTGATGCCGTGGCCACCAGGGCCAAAGAAAGGCTTATTTTCAGTAACCGGTTCACGTCAGTCGAATCCTCGGATGATGGCTGCGCCGACACACACATGGTAATTTTGACACTAGTGTGGAATCTAAGATTATCATGCTGAATAAAATATAAAAATTTGTGTGATGAAGGCGTCAAGTTAACGTTCGGTAAGAGAAATCGCCATTTATTCTTGCCGCGCGCCATTTCGAGACCACTTTCGGATGGGGGCCAATCTGACGCCGACCAGGGAGAATTGCGAGACATGATCGACTTTGCCGCGGCCAAGGGGCCGAAACTGACGCTCGACGAGGGCTCCGTGCTGGATATCGGCGCCTGCGTCGTCGACGGCAACAATCTCGCGCCGGGACGCGCCATTCCCGATGACGGCGATCCGCGCATCGATCACTCCCTGGAAGGTTTTCTCTTCACCTGCGGCCCGGACCACATCCGTCATCCGCAGCCGATGTCGGGTGCTTTCGAGGGCAGGCGCTATCCGCTGCATGGTTCTTTCTCCTCGCACCCGGCCAAGATTCTCTGGACCCGGTTCGAGAATGGTAATGCCGAATGCCGTGCCGATGTCGATATCCTAACCGCCGAAGGTCGAACGGCGCGGCTGGAGCGCCATTGGCGGATCGATGGTGCGACGGGCGAGGTTTCGCTTACGGATCGCGTCGTCAACACCAGCAGCGAGGCGATGCCGGTCTTTTTGATGTATCACATGAATGTCGGCGGCAAATGGTTCGATGACGGCGTGCGCCTTTCCGGGCAGATGCTGGAGAATGGCGGTTTTCCCTGGACTTTTGGTGAGGAGCATGGCGGGATCTTCTGCGTGCCGGCAGCGGGGAAAGGTGAGGATTGGTCCGAACTGAGCCTCGGGCCGATCGCCGCCATCGGCGGCAAGTCGCTGAGGGTACGGTTCGGCACGGAGACGCTGCCGTTCCTGCAGGTCTGGCGCAATCAGCGTGCGCCCGCTCATGTCCTCGGCATCGAGCCCGTATCGCATCGCTGGGTGTCGCGCGAGGAGCTGGAGGAAGCGGACGAATTCAATATTCTTCAGCCCGGCGAAGCCAGGAGTTTTACACTCAACTTTGCCTTCGTCTGAGGGGCTTCAGCGGTTGACGCTCGC
The DNA here is from genome assembly GCF_000696095.1 of Rhizobium rhizogenes NBRC 13257. Taxonomy (GTDB): domain Bacteria; phylum Pseudomonadota; class Alphaproteobacteria; order Rhizobiales; family Rhizobiaceae; genus Rhizobium; species Rhizobium rhizogenes. Next base: position 277,787 of record NZ_BAYX01000001.1, read on the forward strand.
TTTGTGGCGGCGTAGATCATGGCCCTCGGTTTTATAGAGGAAGCGAACGATGGATATCCGCCCGATCGACGACGAATACTCGGTTTCCGGCCAGATCAGCCTGGAGGATCTCGACCAGATCAAGGCATTGGGTTTCAAGTCGCTCGTCTGCCATCGCCCGGACAATGAAAGCCCGGACCAGACGCCGTTCGCTGTCATCGAAGCACGCGCCAAGGAGCTTGGCCTCGAAATCACCCATGTGCCTGTCGGGCCGATGGGCGTGACCGAAGAGGCCGTGCAGGGCATGGTCGACGCGCTTGACGAGTTTCCGCGTCCGATGCTCGGCTATTGCCGCTCCGGGGCGCGCTCGACCGCTATCTATCAGAAGACGCATCATATTCGCGGCTGAGCAGCCGCTTCCCGAACATAGAAGAGCTTTTGGGCGTTGCTGATAAGCAGCGCCCAGTTTGTGACCCGTCACTGGACAACATCAGGAGAGAGAAATCATGAGCATCAAGCGTATCGACGTCGGAGCCCGCATGAGCGGCGCCGTCATCCACGGCAACACCGTTTACCTCGCCGGCCAGGTTGGCGAAGGCGCAAGTGTTACGGATCAGTGCAAGTCGGCTCTGGCCGAAGTTGATCGCCTGCTGGCCGCTTCCGGCTCCAGCAAGTCGAAGATCCTGCAGACGCTGATCTATCTCTCCGATATCTCCGACTTCGCCGAAATGAACGCCGCCTGGGAAGCCTGGGTCGATCCGGCCAACACGCCGGCTCGCGCCACCAGCGAAGCCAAGCTTGCCGCGCCGAAGTACAAGGTCGAGTTCATCGTCACCGCCGCGATCGACTAATTCGATCTGACGCGTTTTGGGAAGGCTGGTGAGTTCGCGCTCACCGGCCTTTTGCTTGCGAGATTTCCGTCAAAGTGCGGGAAGGCGTGATCGCTTCCGGATCGAGCACGATCTCGATGATCGCCGGCTTGCCGCTGGCACGCGCCCGCTCGAAGGCGGGACCGAACTCTTCCGTTGCCTTCACCGTCTCGCCATGGCCGCCATAGGCGCGGGCCAAGGCCGCGAAATCCGGATTGTTCAGCGCTGTGGCGCTGACACGGCCGGGATATTCCCGTTCCTGATGCATGCGTATGGTGCCGTACATGCCGTTGTTGATGACCAGCGCGATCAGCGGCAGGCCATATTGGACGGCGGTCGCGAACTCCTGACCGTGCATCATGAAGCAGCCGTCGCCGGCAAAGCAGATCACCTCGCGCTCGGGAAAGAGCTGCTTGGCGGCAACCGCTGCCGGCAGGCCGTAGCCCATCGAACCGGAGGCAGGAGCGGCCTGGGTGTTGAAGCGGCGGAAACGATGGAAGCGATGCAGCCAGGTGGCGTAGTTGCCGGCACCATTGGTGAAGATCGTATCGGCTGCCGTATTGGCCTCGATCCAGTCCATGATCCGGCCCATATGCACGGCTCCGGGGTTCGTTTCCGGCGTCTTCGACCAGGCGAGATAGGCTGCATGCATGCGCTCCGTCCGCTCTGCCCAGCGCGGCTCCGCCGGTGCTTCGAGATCGGCCAGGGCCTCCACGAAATCGGCCGGGCTGGCGCAGATCGCCAGATCCGGGCGATAGACGCGCCCGAGCTCGGAGGGGTCGGGATGGATATGGACGAGCTGCTGTTGCGGGTAGGGGATCTCCATCAGCGTATAGCCGGAAGACGGCATTTCCGAGAAGCGGCCGCCGAGCAAGATCAGCAGGTCGGCTTCCTTGACCTCCTTTGCCAGCGCCGGATTGATGCCGATGCCGACATCGCCGACATAGTTCGGATGCAGATGATCGAACAGCATCTGGCGGCGGAAAGAGCAGCCGACCGGCAGCTTGAGGCGCTCGGCGAAGCTTTCGATACCGGCAACAGCATCCTCGTCCCAGCGCGTGCCGCCGAGAATGACCAGCGGCCGCTCAGCCGCGAGCAAGCGCTGACGCACATCATTGATTTGGCTACTGCCCGGATGGGCTGATACCGGCGTGTAGGGCTTGGCCTGTGGAGCTTCGACCTCGTCGCGCAGCATGTCCTCGGGCAGGGTCAGCACAACGGGGCCGGGCCGGCCAGATGTCGCGACGGCAAAGGCACGGGTGACGAATTCGGGGATGCGGCTGACGTCATCGATCTCGCCGACCCATTTGGCGAATTCGGTGAAGGCGCGGCGGAATTCCACTTCCTGGAAGGCCTCGCGTTCGCGGGCGTCCCGCTGCACCTGGCCGATGAAGAGGATCATCGGGATCGAATCCTGCCGGGCGATGTGCAGGCCAGCCGAAGCATTGGTCGCGCCGGGGCCGCGGGTAACCATGCAAATGCCGGGTTCGCCGGTGAGCCGACCCCAGGCGTCCGCCATCATCGCCGCGCCACCCTCCTGGCGGCAGACGAGCACCTTGATGTCGCTGTCATGCAAAGCGTCGAGCACGGCAAGAAAGCTCTCGCCGGGAACACAGGAAATGCGCTGCACGCCGTTTGCCTTCAGGGCTTCGACGATGAGCTGGCCGCCAGTCCGTTTCATGCTTTTGCCTTTCCCTCCAGTTCCGCCAATTCGGCCAGAACCTCCTCCTGATGTTCGCCAAGGCGCGGGCTCGGCCGCGTGTAGGTCAGCGGCGTCTCCGACAAGACCACGGGCGTACGTACGCTCGGGATGACGGTACCCACAGCATCCTCAAGATCGATCCGCAAGCCGCGTGCCTTGATCTGAGGGTCCGCGAACATATCCTCGATCGTATTGATCGCTCCGGCCGGCACCGCATTGTCCTCGCAGGCCTTCAGCAGATCCGCCTTGTTCCATGTCAGTGTTTTTGCCGAGATGAAGGCGCGGACGTCATGGCGATGGGCGACGCGGGCCTTGTTGGTCGCATAGCGTTCGTCATCCGCATGCGAATCGATGCCAAGGATTGCGCAGAGGCGGCGGAACTGCCCGTCATTGCCGATAGCAAGGATCAGATAGCCGTCAGCGGTCGGCACGACCTCGTAGGGCGAAATATTGGGATGGGCATTGCCGAGGCGCACCGGCGCCTTGCCGGAGATCAGGTAGTTCATGTTCTGGTTGGCAAGCACGGCGGATTGCACATCGAGGAGTGCCATGTCGACAAGCTGACCTTCGCCGGTCTTCAGTGCATGGATCAGCGCTGCTTCGATCGCGGAGACGGCGTAGATGCCGGTGAAGATATCGGCGATCGCCACGCCCGCCTTCATCGGCTGGCCATCGGGCTCGCCGGTGATCGACATGAAGCCGGACATGCCCTGGACGATATAGTCGTAGCCCGCGAGGCCGGCGTAGGGACCGGTCTGGCCGAAGCCGGTGATCGAGCAATAGACCAGCTTGGGATTGATCTTTCTCAGGCTCTCATAGTCCAGGCCATATTTCACGAGCCCGCCGAGCTTGAAATTCTCGATCACCACGTCGGCGGTCAGGACCAGCCGGCGAACCAGCTCCTGCCCCTCTTCGGTCCTGAGATCGGCGACAACAGAACGCTTGCCGCGATTGGTGGAATGATAGTAGGCGGCGGAGAGATTTTCTCCATCCTTGCCCTCGACGAAGGGCGGCCCCCACTGGCGCGTATCGTCGCCACCATCGGGATTTTCCACCTTGATGACATCGGCGCCAAGATCGGCCAACATCTGCCCTGCCCAGGGACCGGCGAGAACGCGGGCCAATTCGATAACGCGGATACCCGTGAGTGGCGGTTTCTTGGTGCTGTTGGCTGTCATGTCGATCCGGATGGCGGCTAGGGTGTGAAAGTGACCTCAGATGTATCGGATACCGGCTTGGAAGCAAAGCGCCGCTCGCGCCAGAGAATATACAGGCCGGAGCCGATGATGATGAAAATACCGACCCATTTGATCAGGTCAGGGAAGTTGCCGAAGACCAGCCAGCCGAAGATCGTCGCCGAGACAATCTCGAAATATTGCAGCGGCGCCAGCGTCGAAGCCGGGGCGGAGCGATAGGCATAGATGGTGAGGACGCCGGCGATAGCGGCAGACACGCCGACGCCCAGCAGATGGAGCATGGCGGTGCCGTCCGGTACGACGGGATCGATGATCGACGAACCCGTGCCCTGGCCGATCGTAAGCAAAATGAGGCAGATGATTGTACCCCAGATGCCGGTCTGGAACTGCATCGGCCATGCATCTTCGCTATGCGAGACAACGCGCGTGATCATCACGTAGACGGCGATGCAAAGCGCGGTAACAACCGGCAGCAGGGCGACAAAACCGACCTCCGCGAAGCTTGGTTGAATGATCAGCATTGCGCCGAAGAAACCGACGGCGCAGGCCGTATAGCGCCGCCAGCCGATGGTCTCCTTCAGGAAGATGCTGCTAAGGATGGTCAGCATTATCGGCTCGACGAAGAAAATGGCGATGGCGTCGGCCACTTCCATGACCTGCAGCGTCGTGACGAAGGAAACCATCGACAGCGTCAGCACCGCGGCACGAATGGCATGCACGCCGCTTCGGCGCAGCGACCACAGTCCCCATTGTCCTCGTAGCGCCATCATCGGCAAGGCGAACAGCGACTGAAAAATGAAGCGCGCGGCTGTGACTTCCGCCGGCGGAATTGTGGTGGCGGCAAGCTTTGCGAAAATGTCGATGATCGGTGACAAGATCACCGATAGGAACATCATCAACAGGCCGAACGTCAGCTCCGACTGACGAAAACGGGGCAGGGAACTGCCGGTGGCATTCATTTGAAAAGTCCTTAGGGGTCAGGCCTTCGCTGTCACTTGCCGACACCAGTCGGCAAAATCGGAAATGGCCGGGGCCGCGCCGATCTCGTTCAGCGTCTCATGGCGCATGTCCTGATAGATGGTCAGGCTAATATGCGAGAAGCCGGCCTTTTTCAAATGGTTTGACAGCCAGGATATCGCCTCTCCATTATCCGTCGCCGGGTCCCGGCCGCCGCCTACCAGATGGATCGGCATGTCGCGCCGGAGCCGGTCAAGATAGGTCTTTTGCGGTGCGCGGAACGTCAGTTCGAAGACGTCCAGCCACAGGGATACCGAGGCATCGAAGCCGCAGAGCGGATCGGCGATATATTTGTCCACCTCCTCGGGAATGCGCGATAGCCAGTCGAATTCGGTGCGTCGGTTTTCGACGGACCGGCCCCAGGCGCCGAAAGTCAGCTTCGGCAATAGCCCGCTCGGCACGTCCGACCCTTTGAGCATGCGTTCGGTCTTCAGGATGACCTGCGCCACGCGCCCGGCGAGACCGGGATTGAAGCTTGAGTTCCAGACCGTAGCGGCATCGAATTTATCGGGATGCGTCACCGCCACATTCAGGCTGATCAGCCCGCCCATGGAGTGGCCGAAGAGGATAATCGGCAGGCCGGGATGGGCGGTCGCGGCAAGTTCGCGCATAGCCAGAACATCGGCAATGACTATATCGACGCCATCTCGCCGGGCAAAGCGGCCGAGCGGCGCGTCGGCGGCCGTTGTCTTGCCGTGGCCGCGATGATCATGGGCGTAGACATGAAAGCCGCGTGCCGCCATGGCCTCGGCGAAGCCCTCGTAGCGACGGGAATGCTCGGCAAGACCGTGGCTGATGAGAAGAATGCCATGCGCTTCGTCCCGCGCCGGCAGATGATGATAGGCGAGCGTCGCGCCCGTCGGGCTGTCCAGATGCCTGGTTTCGGCAAACATGCGCATTTCCTCCGCACCTAGACGAAAGGTTATCACCTCACGGATTGCAATGGAGTGTTGGCGAAGCGCACAGAAATAAATCTCCGCGACGTCTTTGAATCAGGGTTGCGCCCGGTCGATCAAGCTGCTTTCTTGTTCTCATATTGTTCTATCTGGAGACATGGAATGAGGCATTGGGTTCGAGGATGGGTGGTCGCGGTTCTGTCGATGGTAATGGCGGCGAGTGCGGTGGCGCAGGAGAACAGTCGGGGCCGGACGCGGTTCATTTTGGCGGCAAGCTGGGAGCCTGCTTTCTGCCAGACGAACCAGAAGAAAGCGGAGTGCCGCAACCAGTCATCCGATAATCATGATGCAAAGAATTTTTCGCTGCATGGCCTCTGGCCGATGCGACAGGAATATTGCGCCGTTTCGGACGATCTGAAGCAGGCCGATCGCAGCAGCGACTGGAAGGACCTCCCGGCTGTCGAACTGTCGGCGGAGACCAAGGCTGCACTGGATAAGGTCATGCCGGGCACGCAATCCGGTCTGGAGCGGCATGAATGGATCAAGCACGGCACCTGCACCAAACTCAGCGCCGATGATTATTTCGGTGGAGCCGCCGGTTTGATCGATGAACTCAATGCGTCCGCCGTGCGCGATCTCTTTGTGCAGAACATCGGCAAGACGCTCGACGCCGATACGATCAAAGCCGCTTTCGACAAGAGTTTTGGCGAAGGTGCCAGCGACCGGGTGAAGATGAGCTGCCGTCGTGTCGGCAAGGTGCGTGTGATCTCCGAACTGACGATTGGGCTCTCCGAAGACGCCATTCAGCCCGCGCCAGGGAGTGAGCCGCGGCTTGCGGACCTGATCCAGGGCGCCGGCCGCACGTCGTTCGGCTGTGATCAAGGCTTGGTGGATGCAGCCGGTTTTTGACGTCCGGAAGCCCCTCTGACGCGGATAAATAGCTCTCGGACAAGGTTTCGCCGTTGCCCGAGAGCGGGCTTTCGCCTACATAGCGGCACAATTCGCAATGTTATCCGCCCGTGGAGTAACCCAAGCTATGGCACGTCAGTTCATTTATCATATGGCCGGTCTGAATAAGGCCTATGGCGCCAAGAAAATTCTCGAGAATATCCATCTCTCCTTCTACCCTGACGCCAAGATCGGTATTCTCGGCCCGAACGGCGCCGGTAAATCGACCGTGCTGCGCATCATGGCCGGCCTCGACAAGGAATATACCGGCGAAGCCTGGCTGGCCGACGGCGCCACCATCGGCTACCTGCCGCAGGAGCCGCAGCTCGATCCGGCAAAGACCGCGCTTGAAAACGTCATGGAAGGCGTTGCGGCGAAGACGGACGTTCTCAATCGCTATAACGAACTGATGATGAACTATTCCGACGAGACGGCGGAAGAGGGCGCCAAGCTCCAGGACATCATCGATGCCCAGAACCTCTGGGACCTGGAAAGCCAGGTCGAGATGGCGATGGATGCGCTCCGCTGCCCTCCGGGCGATGCCGACGTCACCAATCTCTCCGGCGGTGAACGCCGCCGTTTGGCACTGTGCAAGCTGCTGCTGTCGCAGCCGGACGTGCTGCTGCTCGACGAACCGACCAACCATCTCGACGCCGAAACCATCGCCTGGCTGGAAAAGCATCTGCGTGCCTATCCGGGCGCCGTGCTGATGATCACCCACGATCGCTACTTCCTGGATAACGTCACCGGCTGGATCCTCGAGCTCGACCGTGGCCGCGGCATTCCGTACGAAGGCAACTACTCCTCCTACCTGCTGGCGAAGGCCAAGCGCATGCAGCAGGAAGGTCGCGAAGAGGCCGGCCGCCAGAAGGCGATCGCCCGCGAACAGGAATGGATTGCCTCCAGCCCGAAGGCCCGTCAGTCGAAGTCCAAGGCCCGTATCCGCGCCTATGACGAGCTGGTCGATGCCGCCGAGAACCAGCGTCCCGGCGATGCGCAGATCATCATTCCGGTCGGCGAGCGTCTCGGCCAGGTGGTCATCGAAATGGAAGGCATCAATAAGGGTTATGGCGACCGGATGCTGATCGAAGGTTTGTCGCTGAAGTTGCCGCCGGGCGGTATCGTCGGCGTCATCGGTCCTAACGGCGCCGGCAAGACGACGCTTTTCCGCATGATTACCGGCCAGGAAAAGCCGGATAGCGGTTCTATCCGTATCGGCGACAGCGTTCATCTCGGCTATGTCGACCAGAGCCGTGACGCGCTCGATGGCAGCAAGACCGTCTGGGAGGAAATCTCCGGCGGTGCTGAAGTCATCAAGCTCGGCAAGTATGAAATGAACTCGAGAGCTTATTGCGCGACGTTCAACTTCAAGGGCGGCGATCAGCAGCAGAAGGTCGGCAACCTCTCCGGTGGCCAGCGCAATCGCGTGCATCTTGCGAAGATGCTGAAGGCCGGCGGCAACGTCCTGCTGCTCGACGAACCGACCAACGACCTTGACACCGAAACGCTTGGTGCGCTTGAGATCGCGCTCGAAAACTTCGCCGGTTGCGCTGTTATCATCAGCCACGATCGTATGTTCCTTGACCGCCTGGCCACGCACATCCTCGCCTTCGAAGGCGATAGCCATGTCGAATGGTTCGAAGGCAACTTTGAAGACTACGAACAGGACAAGATGCGTCGCCTCGGCGTTGACAGCATCAACCCGAGCCGCGTGACCTACAAGCGTCTGACACGATAAGCTCGCGGCTTTCCTGCCATCGAGAACCCCGGCTCGTCCGGGGTTTTTCTTTGTTCTGGCGAGGGAAATGCGTATTCCTCCGCCGACAGATACTAACAGATTTCCGACGTCCGAATGTCTCCTGCCGCGAATTGGCTCTTGCAGATCGCGGCAAAATCACATAAAGATATCTTTATATCTTGATTGGGTGACGAATGGCGGATCTGGTTAAACTGGGCTTGGATAATCTGGTGGATGTGCTGAAGGCGGCGGGTGAGCCGACGCGGCTGCGCCTGCTGGCGCTGCTTGCCGCCGGGGATCTGACCGTCACCGATCTTACCGAAATTCTCGGCCAGTCGCAGCCCCGCATCTCGCGGCACCTGAAGCTGCTCGGCGAGGCCAGCCTGATCGACCGCTATCAGGAGGGCGCCTGGGCTTACTTCCGGCTGAAGCAGGACGGCAAGGCGGTGATCCTGGCGCGCGAGCTTCTCCGGCACACGGCCGAAAACGATCCCGTATTGCTGCGCGACGGCGAGCGCCTGACTGCCGTCAAGCGTATTCGCGCCGAGCGGGCGCAAGCCTATTTCAGCCGTAATGCCGCCGAATGGGACGAACTGCGCCGCCTGCATGTCGCCGACGAGGATGTCGACAAGGTGATGATCGAGTTGATCGGCCCGCAACAGATCGATGCCTTTCTCGATCTCGGCACCGGCACCGGCCGGATGCTGCAATTGCTGGCGGGGCACTATCGCCGCGCGGTCGGTATCGATGCCAGCCGCGACATGCTGGCCGTAGCGCGCGCCAATCTCGATCGGTCGAACATCACCGCCGCTTCGGTGCGGCATGGTGATATTTTCAATCTGCCGCTCGAGGCGCAGGATTTCGATCTGATTACCATCCATCAGGTGTTGCATTTTCTGGATCAGCCGGAAATCGCCCTCAACGAGGCGGCGCGAATGCTGCGGCCCGGCGGCCGGTTGGTGATCATCGATCTGGCACCGCACGGGCTGGAATATCTGCGCGACGAACATGCACATCTAAGGCTCGGTTTCTCCCATCAGATGATGTCGGATTGGTTGAAAGCGGCGGGGCTTGATGTCGAGCAGGTGCAGGACCTTCATTCGGGGAGGGAGGGCGGTTCAGGGCTGACGGTTACGATCTGGCTGGCGCGCGACCCGCGGCGGCTGATCGCTGCAGAACAGAGCCGACAGGCATCCCCCATTCTTGCTGGGAGAGTTTGATATGTCTTCGAAGAACGAGAACGGCCAAGGTGGCATCCGTATTTCCTTTGAATTCTTCCCCCCGAAATCGGAGGAAGCCGAGGCGCAATTGTGGAATACGGTCGAGGAGCTTAGCGAATGGGAACCGGAATTCGTTTCGGTGACTTATGGCGCTGGCGGCACGACCAAGGCGCCGACATTGTCTGCCGTGCGCCGGATGATTCATGAGACGCCGTTCACCACCGCGTCGCATCTGACTTGCGTAGGCGCAACGCGTGAAGACACGCATCGGGTCATCGATGATTTTCTCGCAACCGGTGTTCGCCGTTTCGTGGCGTTGCGTGGCGATCCACCAACGGGCGTCGGTTCCGCCTATCAGCCACATCCGGACGGTTATGCCAATGCTGCCGAACTGGTGGCGGCCCTGCGCGAGCGTGGTGATTTTGATATTTCCGTGTCTGCCTATCCGGAAAAGCACCCGGAGAGCCGCGATACCGCGGCCGACATCGACATGTTGAAGCGCAAGGCCGATAACGGCGCCGACAGGGCGCTGACCCAATTCTTCTTCGACAATGACGCTTTCGAGCGTTATCACGACCGCGTTCGCGCTGCCGGTATTACGATTCCTGTCGTGCCGGGCATCATGCCGATCCAGAACCTGACGCAGTTGAAGCGTTTTGCTGGCGCTTGCGGCACCAGCATCCCCTCCTGGCTGGACGATCGGTTTGACGGCCTCGACGATAATGCCGATGAACGCGCCAAGGTCGCCGCCGATGTCGCCGCCGAGCAAATCAAGGATCTGGTGCGGAGGGGCATCCACGAGTTCCATCTCTATACGATGAACCGTTCGCCGCTCGTCTCGGCTGTTCTCGAGCGATTGGGTCTACAGCGCAAGGCGGATGCGCGCGCGGTCGCCTGACGAAACCCGGGAAATGTAGCCATGAAAAAGCGCATGTCGATCTTCGGCATGCGCTTTTTAAATGGAATAGGCTGTTTTGTTTGCTTTCAGGAGTTCGGTTGTCTGCGGTGATCGTTCTTCGTCAGATGAAAAGCATCGTCACGACGAATACGAAGGCTGCTCCGACCACTAGGACGTTGATGGATCGTGTCAATCCCATGTCTTCCTCCTTAGTCAACCGTTAGAGTCTATGTCGGAAATGTGTCGCTTGGAAAGCGAATTCGATGCTGCATCGCGGCACGAAACGTAGAAATTGAATCTGGATATCAAAATAAGCTATTGTTTTAATACGGAAAACCTTCCGTTCACGAAATTTAATGTATCGTTAATTTGGCTGTGAACAAGGTTAAGGTGTACGCCCTTTGCTGAAGTGTCACCGGATAATCCTTGGCACTCGTTATCGGCGGCTCGCGCCTGGCGGTAGTCGCGCGTAAACCCGTCCGTCCAGAATGAGCAGGCCCGCACCGATCAGCAGCATGCCGATGATTTCCGGCAATCCCAGTCGTTCGCCGAGGAAGAGGAAGCCGAGCAGGATGGCGCTTGGCGGCACCAGCAGGGTGACCAACGAGGCATTGGTGGCCCCGGCGAGCGCCATGATGCGGAAATAGAGGATGTAGGCAAGGGCGGTGGACAGCAGTGCCATGCCGAGAATGGCGGCGATGACGCTTGCTGGCGGCGTTGCCAGGGTCCAGGGATGATCCACCAGAATGGCTGCCGGCAGCATGATGATCGAAGAGCCGGTCAATTGACCCGCCGCAACAACAGGCGGAGCCATACCCTTGAAACGCTTGGCATAGGTCGCCGCGAAGCCATAGGAGATCGCGGCGAGAATCGGCAGGAGCAATGCCCAGAGCGGGATTGCGGCAGCGCCTGTTACGCTCGGCCCGAGAAGTACGATGGTACCGGCGAGCCCCGTCAGGCAACCGGCGAGCTTGGCGGGCGTTAGCCTCTCATCCGTGGTGAAATGATTACCGATCAACACGGTCCAGATCGGTGTCGTTGCGTTGAGGATGGAGGCGAGTCCAGCACCCATTTGCGTTTGGCCAATGAAGATCAGCACATGCGGTATGGCGTTGTTAATCAGGCCGAGCAGAAGGAATTGCCGCCAATGCGTTCTCAGCAGATCATAGATCTGGAGGCGGCCGGCGATATAGAGATGCAGCGCCAGAGCCGCCAGAGACAGGCGGAGGAAGGCCAGCGTAAACGGTGGGACGGAGTGCACGGCGATGTGGGCGAAGAAGAATGAGCCGCCCCAGATCAGTCCGAGCGCCAACAGCAGGCTCCAGGTGAGTGCATTCATGCCATTGTTGGTCGTCATCGGACGTCTCTCCTCATCTTTCGCCCATTCTGGAGATAGGAGGGATGCTCGCCACCCGTTTCCTGCAGAAGTTGTTCTGGCCCGCGGAAATCATCGGATTCCGATCGGTGCCCTAAAAGCAAAAAGGCGACCCGAGGGCCGCCTTTCGCAAGAAGAGAAGCAAATTCTCAGAGCGCGCTCAGCAGTGCCTGCGTCGCCCAGCCGTCGGCCGGGAGGCCAAGGCGGAACTGTTCCTTCTGGATGGCAACGCGCGTGCCGGAGCCGAGGATACCGTCGATCTTGCCAACGTCATAACCGCGAGCCTGCAGCTTGGTCTGCAGTGCCTTCATGTCGACGTCGTTCAGGCCTTCTTCCGGCATGCCCTTGTTATAGGTCGGGGCGCCGCTCAGGCGTGTGGCGAAATAGGCGGCGGATGTCGTGTAGATAAACGACTGGTTCCATCCGAGATAGGCGTTGTAGTTCGGATAAGTCAGGAAAGCCGGACCCTTGCGGCCCTGCGGCAGGATGAGAGCGGCGGGCAGCGAGCCAAAATTGGTGTTACCGTCGCGCGGCTTCACGCCGAGCTGGAACCAATCGCCGGCCGTGAGTGTACCGCCGATGCCGGATTTCTCCCATGGGAGATTGTCAGGTAGAGCAACTTCCTGCAGCCAAGGCTGACCGCGCTGGAAGCCGAGATGCTGGAGGAAACGCGCGGTAGTCAGAATGACGTCGGGCGCGCTGGTCTTCAAATTGACGTGGCCGTCGCCATCGCCGTCCGTGCCGTAAGCAATGATATCGGGCGGCAGCATCTGCGTCTGACCGATTTCGCCAGCCCATGCGCCGGTCGTGGTTGCCGGATCGACATCACCACGCTGTACCAATTCGATCAGTGCGATCAGACGCGGGCGGAAAAATTCAGGGCGGCGACAGTCATGCGAAAGAGTGACCAGCGCGTTGCGGGTGTTGAAATTGCCCTGAACGGCGCCGTAATCGGTTTCCATACCCCAGAAGGCGGTGATGACGCCAGGAGGTACGCCATAGTCCTTCTCGGCCTTGGCGAAGACATCGGCATACTGCTTCATCTTCTGGCGGCCGATATCCAGCCGGCCCTGGCTGACAGTGCGCTGCGAGAATTCTAGGAAGGTCTGGCGGAACACGCCCTGGCTGCGATCCATGGCGAGGACCTTGGGATCGATCTGCGCCCCGGCAAATGTCTTGTCGGCGGATGCGGCATCCGCGCCGTCCGCGATCGCATCGGCCTTGACGCCCGCCAGGAACGTAGAGAGGTCACCATCGCAGGCGACCTTGGCAGCGCCGCTACCCTCCGCATTCGACGGCGCGGCAGGGGTCGCGCTCTGCGCCATTGCCACGCTCGTCATGGCTGAAACGAAGATCAACGCGAGTGCGCTGCGTCGGATGGTATAGCGGTCCATGGGCGATCCTCTTTTCTGACAGAATAGGGTCGCTTTCACAGAAGATTGTGACAGAAGCAAGAGAGAAGTTAGAGCAGTGTCAAGAATTTCCCTGCTTCTCTACTGCCGCTACCCAATTGTGCCAATTCTGCTCGGAGCCGGCGAAAACGTTGATGTCCGTCGGCCCCTTGATGCCGGGAATGACGCCGGTTGAGGTATATTGCCAGAAGGCCCAGGACCGGTCGGTATAGGTCGCCGTCGGATGCTTGGCGACCGAGCGGACCCAGAAGTGATAGTCCTTGAAGTAACCTGCAAGATTCTCGCGATGGAAGTCGACCGAGGTGTAGATGATCGGGCGCTTGCCGTAATAGGCTTGCAGGCGATCCATGAAACGCTTCATTTCCGTCCGGACCGTCTCCGGGGCCGGTCTGGTACGGCAGGTCGGGGAGCCGGGATTCCATTCCACGTCAACAACAGGCGGAAGCGCCATGGCATCCTTGGGCACGTTGCGGATGAACCAATCGGCCTGCTCGTCTGCCGTCGAGCAGAAATAATAGAAATGATAGGGTGCGTGCAGGATGCCGGCCGTGCTGGCTTCCTGCCAATATTCGCTGAAGCGCGGATCGATCCTGTCCTTGCCTTCGGTCGCCTTGATGAAGACGAAGGAAACACCGGAGCCTTTGACCGTCTGCCAGTCGATATCGCCCTGCCATTTGGACACGTCGATGCCGTGGATGGGATGGCGCTCGGGGTGATCACGGCCGAAGTCCTGCGGCTTGGTATCCTTGAATCGGGTTTTCGGAAGGGACGCTGTCTGGAGAGCGTCATAGCCCGTCGTGCAGCTGTTCAGGAGAAGGGCGAGCGGCAGTAAGCACAACAGAAGCCTGCGCATGGATATCCCGTTATGGCGCGAGTAATATTGCTGCCCCAAGGCTTGGCTTCCGTGATGTCTGGTCCCCGAAAATCCAAAGAAGCGGCGGGCCAAGCTGCTTGCAGCTCGGCCTTACCACTTTATTCACCATATCAACGTAAAAAATCCGTTATCTTCAAGTAAATTCTTATACTTGAAGCGCAAAACAGGCGGATTTCGAGCCGAATTCCGGTCTTTGGCCTAGGCGATCGGTTTGATGATGACGGCTCTCCAGGCATAACCCCGCCCGATCCCTTCGAAGATCAGCTTAGCGCCGCGAGTTTCAACCCGTTCTTCCAGCACCGTGCGCAGGTCGGCGCGCGGGGTAACATGGAACTTCTTCAGCCAGCCTTTCAGCACGGTGCGGAACCAGCCGGGCAGGCGCTCCTGCTGGCCGAAATCGACAATATGCAACTCGCCGCCGGGGGCGACGGCATCGAGCGATGCATCGATTGCGCTCTTCCAATCGGGGATCATCGACAGCGCATAGGAGACCATGACGCGGTCGAAACCGCTGACACCAAATTCGGTGGATGAGAAAGCGGTGGCGTCGGCGACGCGGAAGTCCGGCATCTGCTTCAGGCCGCGAAAATTATTGCGAGCCGAGAGCAGCATTTCCTGGGAAATGTCGAGGCCGTAGAGCTTGGCAGAGGGGAAGCGGCGATGCGCCAGCAGCATATTGCGGCCGGTGCCGCAGCCGACTTCGAGCAGGGAGCCACCGAAGGGGACGTTGAGATGGGCGATCGTACGATCACGGCCGAAGAGGTAGTATTTGCGGGTCAGGTCGTAGATATGCCGCTGGTAGCGGTACATGCCGTCCATCAGTCCGGCATGGTTTTTCGAATTCGTCTCGAGACCCGTATCTGCCTGGCTCACGCTTTTTTTCCGTAGATGTGGAAGCCACCGTAGATTGCCGAGCGGTCGCGAACGTTGAGCTCCTGCGAGCGCTCTTCGTCGTAGACCCATTGATCGCGGATCGCGGTCGAAAGGCGGCCTTCGATGATGCTCTTTTCGGCGGCGGTGCGGAAAATGACGCGGGCGCCTTCGCGGGCGGTGCGGGTGATTTCCGCCCAGAGTTCGTTGAGCTGTTCGTCGGTCATCCAATCCTGCGCATCGAGCAGGATGTAGCGGTCGCGCGAGGCGGCGGGCTTGGAGGCGAGTAACTCAGTGAAGTTGGCGTGATGCACGCTGACGCGGTCGGCATTGGCGCGGATAGCAGTATAGTGCTCAGGCTTCAGATAGGTCGGTAGCGGACCCTGGTGCTGGGCGGCATAGCGGCGCGCGAAGGCCTGCCAGGCAAAATAATTGTCCTGCATCGGGAAATGGCACGCAAGCTTTTCCAGGCGATGCTTCAGAACGCCGGAAATGGAATCGTCGCCGGCGAGGCTTGCAAGCTCGTCATATTGCTGCGGCGGAATGCCAAGGCCAAACAGCGAGCTCTTGCGGCCGAGCAGCCAGCGCACCATCGGCCTGTCGAAGATCGGCGCGATCTCGTTGTCGAAGAACTGCCGCTGCTCGCGCAATGTACGGGCTTCGGTCAAGGGGGTGAGACGGACGCCGTGCAGGCGGGCCAGTATATGGGCGGCGCCGATGAAACGACCGAGCAGACCGGTCTTGTAGATGTTGCGATTGAATACCGTAACGCGGCGGCGACCGTACATGTCGCGGCCATCCCAATAGGCGGCGGTTGTCGGATCGAGCCGTGGTGCGATGAATTCTTCATAGGCCTGGCTGTTCGTATCGACGCCCGGCGTGGCGAAGAAACGCACCAGGTCAGCATGGCCGGGCAGGAGCCGGAAAGCGGCGAGCTTGAGCTTGTTCAGCGCGATGTGGTGCCGATTAAGGTCGACCACGTCGATCGAGGCCGGGCTCTGCGAGAGATAGGCGAGCATGTTGCAGCCGCCGGAGCCGATGGTGACGATGCGATGATGCGGCTGAAGCTCCATCGCCTCCATGTCGATATCCGGATCCTCCCAGATCTGCGGATAGACGAGGCCTGAGAACAGCATGCCGAACAGACGTTCGGAAAAGCCGGCCTTGGACAGGGCCTTGTGTTGCAGCAGAGCGTCCTTGAGTTTCCGATTCTTGTGGAGACCGGCTTCCGGGGCGAATTCCGTCATCTGAGTCTTGTCACCAATTTGTCAGGTTCAGGGCGTGTAACCCGGCAATGCTACAGTCTGATGACGTGGCCTGTTGGTAGCTTCGGCCATGCGGTGGCCGCGCGGATATTTGCGGAACTGTGATGACGACAGGTCTTTCATATTGCGGCGTTTCCTGATTGTGTCCGCAGACCTTTGGAGGTGTATGGCATGCGTTTTATATCGAGAGCGATTACGGCTCTTGTTCTTTTATTGCTGATCATTGTTGCCGGTGGCGTCGTCTGGCTTTCCGTTTCGCCGCCGGAATTGCTGAGGGTCGGCGATGGCTATGCCGCCAAAATGGTCTGCTCGAACACCTTTATCGCCAAACGTGATCCCGATCAGGTGCTGGCGGATGACGTGCAGGCGCCGGGTAATCCGGCGCTGAAACTCGTCCGGGTTTCGGTCGATCGGGAGGAGGGGGTGGTGACCGCCCGCATCCTCGGCATGTTTGCGCCGAACTATGCGCTCTATCGCGGCGCGCTCGGCTGCGTGACAGTGCCGGATGGTGACCTGCAGGCAGCTCGTAGCGCGGTTTTCCTGAACAAGGTCAAAATGCCAAAGCGCGATTCTCCCTGGCCGGATGGAGACAAGGTCGCGGGCGATCAGGATGCGACAGGCGCGGCGCTCTCGAAGCTCGTGACCGATCCGGCTCTTGCCGGCCCGTCCATGCGCGCCGTCGTTGTGATCAAGGATGGTCGTATCGTGGCGGAATCCTATGGCGAGGGGTTCGGCAAGGGCACGCCGTTGATCGGCTGGTCGATGACGAAAACGGTCAACGCGGCGATCATCGGTCGGCTGATGCTGACCGGCCGCATGTCCTTCGATGATCAGAACCTTCTGCCGCAGTGGAGTGAGGATGCGCGTAAGAATATCAAGCTCAGCGACCTCCTCGGCATGGAGAGCGGCCTCGCCTTCAATGAGAGCTATGGCGCGGTATCGGACGTGACGCGCATGCTTTATCTCGATCCGGACTCGACCGGGATCGCTGCAAACGCGCCGCAGCAGGCTCCTGCCGGCGAGCGTTTCAGCTATTCGAGCGGCACGGCGACGCTGCTTTCAAGAGTTTGGATGAACAAGCTCCCGAACGAAAGCACTGCGATCGCCTATCCGCGCGATGCCTTGTTTGCGCCGCTCGGCATGTCGAGCGCCGTGCTGGAGGCCGACGAGCGCGGCACCTTTATCGGCAGTTCCTATCTCTATGCGACGGCTCGCGACTGGGCGCGTTTCGGGCAGTTTCTGTTGCAGGATGGTGTGTGGAAAGGCCAGCGCCTGTTGCCGGAGGGTTTCGTCGGCGCGATGCGTACGCCGACCAAGGCATCGGAAGGCGCCTATTCGCAGGTTCAGGCCTGGCTTGCCGGGCCGGGCGGCTCGGATGCGCAGTTCGGCCTGCCGGCGGATACGTTCTGGATGCTTGGACATGACGGCCAGAGTGTCGCTATCGTTCCTTCAGCCGATCTCGTATTGGTGCGGATGGGATTGACGCCGAGCTGGCTGGACTACAAGCCGCAGATCCTGCTGAAGAAGATCCTGGATGCGACAACGCCGGCCAAGACCTGAGGTCCGGCCGGCGTTTGAAATTTAAAAAACGAGATCAGTAATTGCCGTTGGCGACGTCCGTCAGGCCCTTGCGCTTGGCGTCATAATAATAGCCGCGGGCATAGAGCTGAACGGCCTTGACTTCCTTGTTCTCGGCCTTGTTATCAGCGACCATCCAAGCGCCACGCAGATATTTCGCGGCATATTTGATGTTGGTTTCAGCATCGAGCAGACCCGACGCCGGGCCTTCATAACCCATCGACTTGGCGGTGTTGTACTTGATCTGCATCAGGCCGAAATAGCCGGCCTTGTTATAGGCTTTCGGATCGTAACGGCTCTCGCGATGAACTACGCGATGAATCAGCGATTCAGGGATTTCGTAAATCTTGGCGTATTTCTGGATGAGCTTTGTAACGTAGCTCTTTTCCGCCGGCGGCACGTTGGATTCGTAATTCGGAGTGGTCAATACGGCTGAAACGACAGTAGGGCCGCTGGTGTCGAAGTTGAAGTCGTAGCGCATGCGGTTGTCGGCATAACGCAAGGCGCCGATCTGCTGGGGTGCAGCATAGGCGACTTCGGCAGGCGCCATGACTGGTGCATCTTCATCCGGGCGTGGTGTTGGCACTGCTACTGAGCGGATTGCCGCGACGTCCGACGTCATGGGAATGGTCGATTGCGCGGTGGAGGCCGAGCTCGAGACCGGAAGAAGCGCGCTATCGCCGGGACGTGCCGGGTTTGGCATCGGGATGGCAACCACGGCAGGGATAGGCGGTTCGTCGGAAGCGGCATAGGCCGCCGCTGGAGACGTGTTTGCGGTCGGCACGCCGGTCGCGGCAGCGATGGCAACAGTGCCCTGGTTGGCGGCGGCGGGAGCATTTGCGGCCGGAGCGCCCATGCGATCCTGGGCTGCCTGGATCTGGCCCTGGCCAACCGAACCGGCTTGAATGCGGTCGGACTTCATCAGGACTGCCTGCTGCTGGGGTTGGCCTTGCACGCTGGTCGCAGGAGCGGCGGAAGCTACGGCAACGCCTCCCGCGGACGGTGCAACAGCGCCAGTCGTCGAGGCTGTATTCGGATGCGGCACGTTGGTTTGTGCCGACGGGAGCCCGGCCTGGGACGTCTGTTGCTGAGTGCTAGCGCACCCCGCAAGAGCGCCGCACATCATTGCCGAAAAGGCAACGCTGCGCTTAAGGCTGGGAAATCCAATCGCTACCATTCTGTCACTTTCGAAAAACCACCCTGTGTCCCGCGATGCAATTTCGTCACAGGATCGCTAAATTTATGAATTCCCATTAACCTATGAATGATCCCATCGCAACCCTGGACGGCCTCAAGCGGCCATCCGACGGTATCCGGCGGTGACGGCGCCGGCCGCGATCAACAGGGTTCCGCCCGTCCTGTTGACGGCGCGTTGCACGCTTGCCTTGCGGATAAAGCCGCGCGCCATATCGGCAACGAAGACGTAGACCAACGAATTCAAAGCCGCCAAAGTCAGGAAAGTGGCCTCCAGAATAAGGGTTTGCTGGAGGAATGGCTTCGACATATCGAGAAACTGCGGCACGAAGGCGACGAAGAAGATGATGCTCTTTGGGTTCAGGGCCGTTACAACATAGGCGTGCATCAGGATTTTCAGTGGTTTTTCCTCAGGAAGATTGTCGTTATCACCCATCGGACCAGTCACGATCGGCGCGCGCCAGAGCTTGATTCCAAGGAACATAAGGTAGGCTGCGCCGACCAGCTTCAAGGCCGTAAACAGCGTCGCCGAGGTGGCGAGCAGCGCGCCAAGACCGGCAAGCGAAGCTGTCATCGCGGTGAAGTCGCCGAGCGTTACGCCGGTGACGGTTGCGAGCGCCGTCTTGCGGCCATGACCCAGCGCATAAGAGATCACGAGGAGAATGGTCGGGCCGGGAATTGCCAGCATGATGCAGGATGCGGCGGCGAAAGCGAGCCAGGTTTCAATTGTCATGGAATCCTCCTCTATTCCTTTTCGCCGCCAGCAAAGACATTGGATTTGCGATCCGTCAATTAGGATTGCGTGTATTTCTGCCCGATATGATCCATAACCCCAGCAAACCACGGCAAGGACAGATCGAAGGGTTTGCCGCCCTTGATGCGCGGGAATTCGATGGTGCGCAGCTTGCCGCCCTGGCCTTCGTCATGGCCGGTGACGCCGGACACCTTGTTCAAGGCGCTTTCGACCGCGAGGTCGACCATGCCCTGGATTAGGCGCAGATCCTCGCCGTTGGCCGGCGCCGAGCGGGCGAAGTAACCCGACTTCTGCACCATGGAGCGCTCGGCTCCGAGGAGGGACGCGAATTGCTTCTGGAACCAGCTGCCGACATTTATGGTGTCGATCTTCACATGGCCGAAGGCGTCGCGCTTGATGGTCTCACCGGCGGCCTCGCGCTCGGCGACGATGGCGTCGAGTGCAGCACCTTCCGAGACGAACAATGTCACATGACCGGTCTTGTTCATCAGTGATTTAAGGCGGTCGGCCTCGGCCTCAATGTCAAAGTCCATTTCCGGCAGATAAAGGCCATCGATGCTCTTCATCTCGGCATTGGTCATGAAGCCTTCGACATATTCATTGGCGCTGGTCTTCTGGATATAGGCGCGGGCGGTTGCCGCTGTCAGCCAACCGCAGCTGCGGCCCATGACTTCATGGATGACGAGGGTTCGCGGTGCAGCGGTCTGTTCGTTGCTGACGTTGTCGAAGAAGTGCGCGCCGACTTCGGCGGCCGTCCAGGCGCCGAGAGACTGGCGGATCGGCACGACATCGTTATCGACCGTCTTCGGCAGGCCGACTACGGTCAGGTCGTAGCCATTGGCGCCGAGATAGGCGGCGAGATCGGCCGCCGTTGTGTTGGTGTCATCGCCACCGATCGTGTGCAGGATGGTGACGCCATCGGAGGCGAGGCGTTCTGCGGCGACGCGCAGCGGATTTTCACCTTCCTTGACCAGGCCGCGTTTGACGCAGTCGGCGGCATTGGTAAGCTTGACGCGGCTGTTGCCGATCGGCGAACCGCCGTAGCGGTGCAGCAGGTATGCATCCTCGCGCATGCGGGGGGTGATCTCGATGCGGTCGCCCAACAGAACGCCCTGATAACCGGAGCGATAGGCGATGAGATCAAGATCGGGCGCGACGTCGGTATAACGCTGGATCAGGCCGCCGACAGCGGAAGAGAGACAGGGCGCCAATCCGCCTGCGGTGAGCATTGCGACTTTCTGTTTGGCCATGGGGATCCTCCTTGCAGCCGTACTGCATCATTTCGGTGAGTGCCGTCGGAATGGATGCGACAGGCGGGCATGGCTGTAAAGTAAAGAATTTAAGAAAATCGCGCTTTGCCGGTTATCGCCACAGGGAATATTCCCAGTCGCATGAGTTTGAAAACGACGGTACCGAACACGGTATCATTACTGAATTGTGAAAAGTGTTTTCGGTCTTGCGACCAATGGACAGCTTGCAATCGCAACCATTATTTGATCAACGTGTTTCCTATCAGGAAGGATGATTAAGGCCGTGATGTCGTTTTGGGAAAAGTTGCTGAATGCTGTTGGCAGCACCGCTGGCAATGCCCTGTCGGCTGTGGTCGAAGCTATCCGCACGCTGTTTGAAGGCGACCCGGAAACTCGCCGCAAGGTTGCTTTTTCCGTCGCTATCATTGCGCTTTCCGCCAAGATGGCGAAGGCCGATGGCGTGGTGACCGAAAACGAGGTCAATGCTTTCCGCGAGATCTTCGAATTCCCGGAGGATCAGGCGAAGAACGTTGCTCGCCTTTATAATCTGGCGCGTCAGGACGTCGCCGGTTACGAGGCCTATGCCGAGCGGCTGTCGTCGCTTTGCGTTACCTGCGCCGCCAATTGCCCGGTCCTGGAAGACGTGCTCGACGGCCTTTTCCATATCGCCAAGGCCGATGGCCTGATCCATGAGAAGGAAATGGCTTTCCTTCAGCACGTCGCGCAGATTTTCCATATGAGCGAGCAGCGCTTCGAGCAGATCATGGCGCGCCATGTCAGCGCCGACGGCCGCGATCCTTACAAGGTGTTGGGCGTTTCGCCCCAGGATGATTTCACGACCATTCGCCGCCGCTATCACGGCCTGGTCTATGAGAACCATCCCGATCGTCTCGTTTCGCGCGGCGTGCCGGAGGAGTTCCACGTCATCGCCAATGAGCGTATGGCGGCTCTCAACGCCGCTTACGAGGAAATCGAGAGAGAACGCCGCGCCGCATGAGTTCCTTTCCGGCAGATTTTGCTGGCGCCAGCGTGCAGCCGTCGCCGAACCATGGCGAACGGGAGGGCGGGCGCAAGCCGGACATGATCCTTCTGCACTATACGGGCATGGGCACCGCAGAAGGTGCGCTTGATTGGCTCTGTCGCGCCGAAAGCCAGGTGTCGAGCCATTATTTCGTCTTCGAGGACGGGCGGGTGGTCCAACTCGTGCCGGAAGAGCGTCGTGCCTGGCACGCCGGCAAAAGCCTGTGGCGGGACGAAGCTGACATCAATTCGCTGTCGATCGGCATCGAAATCGCCAATGCCGGTCATCCCGGCGGGCTGCCGGATTTCCCCGACGCGCAGGTCGAAGCGGTCATCGAACTATGTCGCGATTGCGGCCAACGCTGGGCAATCGCGCCTGAGCGGGTGCTCGGACACTCCGATGTCGCCCCTGTTCGCAAGGTCGATCCGGGCGAAAAATTCCCTTGGGCGCGACTGGCTGCGGCGGGTGTTGGCCACTGGGTCGAGCCGGCGCCGATCACCGGCGGGCGGTTCTTCCAGAAGGGCGATGTCGGCCAGCCGATCGAGGCGTTGCAGTCCATGCTTTCGCTCTATGGTTATGGAACTGAAATTACAGGTGAATTCTCCACCAAGCTGGAAGGGGATGTTCAGGCTTTTCAGCGTCATTTCCGTCCGGCGCGGGTAGACGGTATTGCCGATTTTTCGACCATCGACACGCTGCATCGCCTGCTCTCCAGCCTGCCTCGCTTTTCCTGATATAAGCCGTCCCTTGTTGACGGTTGCAGGCCAGCTCTCGGGCTGAAAAAGCCTAAGGTGCTGCGCTGCCACATGATTTCCCTATTATTTCCGCATTGCACTGGTCTAACGGCGCTTGCTGAACGGCGGCCGTGCAAGTTTAGTTTGTGTGTCGCACGGCCGTAAACAAACAACGGGGACCGTGCCCTCCGGCGGCTCTTTTTGCCTCCCGCCGGACTGATGGTGAATGCCATCCGCGATCCCACGCCCGGAGACAAAAGACTACATGAAAAATTTGATTGTTGCGGCGGCAGCGTGCGTGAGCGTGTTGCTGACAGGATACGATTCTGCCTTTGCAGGCCAGCGTGGCGAAAGAACCGAGACCGTTTCATTGCGGATCACCAAGCGCACGGCCAACTATCCGATATCGGGTGTCCCCGCGGAACTGCGCGACGTGGAAAATTCCTTCACCGGACGAAAAGCTTATTCGGCGCTGATTACCAAATACGCCAAGCAGAACGGCGTGCCGGTCGAACTGGCGACTGCCGTTGTCCAGATCGAAAGCAATTTCAATCCGAGAACGCGTGGCAGCGCCGGCGAGATCGGCCTGATGCAGATCAAGCCGGCGACGGCACGGCTGATGGGTTATTCCGGTAGCACCAAGGGTCTCTACGATCCCGAGACGAATATCAAGTTCGGCATGAAATACCTTGCCATGGCACAGGATCTCGGTGGCGGCCCGACCTGCAATACCATCCTCAAATACAATGCCGGCCACGGCGCGACCCGCATGAATCCGATCTCCAAAAGATATTGCGGCAAGGTACTGGCGCTGCTCGACTAAGGTCGATTTCCAGCGGGATCGCGGATAGGGCGGAATCGCTTTCCATGTTATCGAACGCGTGATCATTCGCGAGGGACGTAATATGGCAGCGGATTTCAGGTTCATCGTCGTCGGGCGAGGAATGATGGGGGCGGCAGCCGCCCGCCATCTGGCCAGACAAACGGACGGTATCGCCGTCATCGGCCCGGACGAACCGGAAGACCGCGCCAATCATCAGGGTGTGTTCGGCAGTCACTATGACGAGGGCCGCATTACCCGTACTATCGATCCCGACGCCGACTGGGCGCGCCTCGCCAACCGGTCGATCGCCCGCTATGCCGAGATCGAGCGCGACAGCGGCATCCAGTTCTATTCGCCGGTCGGCTGCCTTGTCGTCGGACCGAAGCGGGGTGGAGCCGATGCCTATGTCGGCGACGTCATCGATGCGGCATCTCGGTTGGGCGTCCGTACCGAGCTTTTGGACGGTGCCGGGCTGAAGGCGAAATTTCCCTTCTTCTCTTTCGCGGAAGGCAGCGAAGGTGTCCACGAGCCACAGGGCGCTGGCCATATCAGTCCCAGGCGGCTGGTGAAGGCGCAGTCGCTGCTGGCGGAAAAGGTGGGAGCGAAGGTCATCAAACAGACCGCCGTCTCCATCCGCGACGAAGGCGGCCTGGCGGCCGTCACCACGGCAGAAGGCGAGACGTTCCGTGCCGAGAAAATCCTGCTTGCCGCCGGCGGTTTCTCCATTGCGGAGAATCTGTTGCCGCGACCAGTTGAGATGAAGGTTTATGGCCGCACGGTAACTTTCTTCGAGGTCAGCAAGGATGAAGCCGAGGCGATGTCGGCGATGCCGTCGCTGATCTCCAAGACGCTCGACGATGCCGACAGCATCTATATGCTGCCGCCGATCCGCTATCCCGATGGCAAATATTACATGAAGATCGGCGGCGATCCGGACGACCTCCAATTCGATAGCGAGCCGGAACTACGCGCATGGTTTCGCACAGCCGGCCGCGATAAGGCGCGCGATCACCTGGCGCGGATTTTCCACGAGTTGGTCCCCGGCGTGACCCGGCCGTCCTCGCTTACCAATTCCTGCGCCGTTTCCTATTCGCCGACCGGCTACCCGATGATCGGCTATACGTCTTCGCAGCGCGTGGCGGTTCTGACCGGCGGCTGCGGCACGGCGGCCAAGAGTTCGGATGAGATCGGCAGGCTTGGCGGCGAGCTGCTGCTCGAAGGTCGAATCAAGGACGACGGCTACCGCACGGATTTCTCAGCACATTTCCGCGCCTAGGTCGAAGCTGGGATAAAGCCGTATATTTCGGTGGCAATTGCCGGCTGTCTCGGTTAATGAGCCTCTGCCAGTTGGCCGGGCAGCCGCGCTTTACCAATGCCGAAAGGCGGTAGGGGGAGGAAAGTCCGGGCTCCACGGAAACACGGTGCCGGATAACGTCCGGCGAGGGCGACCTCAGGGAAAGTGCCACAGAAAGCAAACCGCCTGATCCTTGGATCGGGTAAGGGTGAAAGGGTGGGGTAAGAGCCCACCGCGTCTCTGGCGACAGCGACGGCACGGTAAACCCCACCGGGAGCAAAACCGAATAGGGATGACGCGGAGCGCGAAAGCGCTCCAGCCCGTTTCCGGGCCGGTCATCCGGGTGGGTTGCATGAGGCGGCGCGCAAGCGTCGTCCCAGATGAATGGCTGCCACGTTCCGGCCTCGGCCGGAGCCATACAGAACCCGGCTTACAGGCCAACTGGCAAATCATCCTTCGCGTCGCCGATGCCTCGTCATCCGGGCTCGCGAAACATTTTTCAGGTGATCGAAAGCCTTGATTCTCAGCCTTTCCGCCATGTCCGGAGGAAGCGTTTTCACCTGTGAAAACAAACCGTTTTGGAGCATCTGTTCAGGGCGATCATAACCATTCGTTAAACTTAACGGCTTATGAATATTTAGGCTGTGGCCACGTCTGTGTGGCTTCATCCCATTGACGCCCATATGGTCCCATGGTATCCCAAAAGCACGTTGCACAAGGGCAAATCAGTGCCCATTCATCGCAAAGCCATGATCCCTCCCTTCAAGGAGGAGTCGGAAGAGTGTTCGTTCTTTCGGCTTGCGAAGCTGTGTCCGATTTTGGCTGTGTCTGTGGGCGAGTAGTTGCTCGTGGGTCATGGGGAACGGGTGTTTCGCGTCATGAACCGCTTCCTGTCGAATGCGACAAACAGGATCGATGCCAAGGGCCGGGTTTCCGTGCCGGCGGCGTTTCGGTCTGTACTGACGGAGCGCAATATCCAGGAGCTGTACTGTTTCCAGGATTTTGTGTTTCCGGCGATCAGCGTCGGCGGCCTCGATCTGCTCGACCGGTTCGAGCGGCAGATTGCGGCGGACGATCCGTTTTCGCCGGCGGCGAACCAGATGTCGCTCCTCATTCACGGGGGCGGGGTCTTTGTGAGGCTCGATGCGGAAGGGCGGCTGATGGTCACGGATTTTATCCGCGACTTCACCGGCATCACCAACGAGGTGACCTTTGTGGGTCGGGCGGATCATTTTCAACTGTGGCAGCCGGAGGCTTTTCAGGCCTTGCAGGCGCAGGCACGAGAGGAGCGCAAGCTGGCGGGGCGGCGCTCGGAATAGAACGGGGAAACGGAATGGTGGCGAATTCAGGCGGAGGTTTGACTGATGCCGATGGCGGACCGGTTCGCCACATTCCGGTTCTTCTCAAGGAAGTACTCGAGGCGCTGGCGCCCGCTCCCGGCAAGCTCATTTTGGACGGCACGTTCGGTGCCGGCGGTTATACATCGGCCATCCTGGCGGCCGGCGCCGATATGATCGCGCTCGATCGCGATCCAACAGCGATCGCTGCGGGGCAGTCGATGGTCGCCGCGCATGCGGGCCGTCTCACACTCATTCAGTCACAGTTTTCGCAGCTCGCCGATCATGCGCCGCAGGGCGGGCTTGATGGTGTCGTGCTCGATATCGGCGTCTCCTCCATGCAGCTCGACGAGGCCGAGCGCGGTTTCTCGTTTAGCAAGAACGGACCGCTCGACATGCGTATGTCGGCAAGCGGCGTGTCGGCAGCCGATGTCGTCAATCACGCCAAGCTTGCCGATCTCATCCGCATCTTCGTCTTTCTCGGCGAGGAGAAGCAGGCTCCGCGGATCGCCCATGCGATCGAAAAGCGCCGGGCGGAGGCACCCTTCGTCACCACTCGCGACCTTGCCGGTCTGATCGAAATCGTCACGCCGCGAAAGGCCAAGGATAAGATTCATCCGGCCACCCGCGTCTTTCAGGCGCTGCGCATCTTCGTCAATGACGAGCTTGGCGAACTGGCGCAGGCGCTGTTTGCCGCCGAGCGGGCGCTGAGGCCGGGCGGGCGTCTGGTCGTCGTCACTTTCCATTCGCTGGAAGATCGCATCGTCAAGAAGTTCTTCGCCGATCGCTCCGGCCGCTCCGGCGGTTCGCGCCATATGCCCATGGTGCATGAGCGGCTGGCGACGTTCGACCCGATCGGCAAGCCGATGATTTCGGCAAGCGATGCGGAGGCGGAGATCAATCCGCGGGCGCGTTCGGCTAAGCTTCGCGCCGGCCTTCGCACCAGTGTTCAGGCCGAGGCCGCCGATCTTTCTATCTTCGATCTGCCCAATCTCGCCAGTCTCGGAAAGCTCGGAGGTTGATATGCTGAGGACTTTTGACATCGTTCTGATTGGCGTCATGACGGCAATGGCCAGCGTTACCTACACGATCAAGCATCGTGCCGAGCTGAAGCTCGAAGAGGTTCATCGCCTCGAATCCGAGATCAAGCTGGAGAAAGACACGATAGAGCTTCTGAAGGCGGACTGGGCGCTGGTCGTTCAGCCGAACCGCCTGGAGCGGCTGGTCAACAACTATAATAGCGAACTCAAGCTGCAGCCGACCCTCTCGACCGCGATCGTGCAGCCGAGCGAATTGCCGATGCTGCGCACGCAGCTTCCGCCTGAAATTGTCGCCGATGCCAAGGATGACACGAAGGCAGGGAATGCCAAGACCGGCAGCACCAAGGCGAGCGGCGGCAAGGTGGCTGCTGCTGCGGCCGCGAAGAGTGGCGACAGCACGGATGCGGAGATCAGGAAGGCGATCGCCGATGTCGCCTCGGCTCCCGCGCCGCGCCCAGCTACAAAGCAGCCGTCGCTGGCAAAGCGCAAGAAGCAGGATGTCGACAATATCGCAACGGGATCGGTGAACGAGTGATGTCTTTTCTTTCGCGCATCATGGTCTTGAAAAGCAAGGCGCATTTCTCCACCGACGGCAACAACCGCCCGAGCGGTGGTTTTGGAAGTTCAACCTTCGAAGGCGTCCGCAAGCGCAAGTCCAATCAGGCCAAGAGCCGCGTCGTTCTGCTGGTTGCAAGCTTTACCATTGTTTACTGCATCATCGGCGGACGTCTTGCCCAGTTTGCCATGACGGCGCCGGATACGACGTCGAGCATCCTGCCGCCGGACCGGCTGATGGCGTCGCGCCCTGACATCGTCGACCGCAATGGCGCACTGCTTGCCACCGATATCCGAACCGTGTCGCTGTTTGCCGAGCCAAACAAGATCATCGATCCCGACGAGGCGGTCGAGGAATTGCGCACCGTGCTGCCCGATCTCGACACCAAGGGCACCTACAAGAAGCTTGCGGTCAAGACCTCGCACTTTGCCTGGCTTCGCCGGCAGTTAACGCCGAAGCAGCAGAGCCAGATCCTGGCGCTCGGCATTCCCGGCATCGGTTTTCGTCCGGAGAAGCGTCGCTTCTACCCGGGCGGCTCCACGGCTTCCCACATTCTCGGTTACGTCAACATCGACAATCGCGGCGTCGCCGGGATGGAAAAATACATTGACGACCAGGGGCTTGCCGATCTCGCCGCCGCCGGCATGACCAACTCCCAGCCGCTGCAGCCGGTCAAGCTTTCGATCGATCTGCGCGTGCAGGACATCGTCCATGACGCTGTCGTCAACGCCGTCAATAATTTCCAGGCCAAGGGTGCCGGCGCGGTGGTACTCGACGTTCACACCGGCGAAGTGCTGGCGATGGCGTCGGCTCCCGATTTTGATCCCAACTATCCGAACGAAAGCGCCTCGGAAGGCTGGCTGAACCGCATGACGAACGGCACGTTCGAAATGGGATCGACCTTCAAGACCTTCACCATGGCAATGGCGTTTGACTCCGGCAAGGTCACACTGCGTGACGCCTTCGACGCCACCAATCCGATCCGCATCGGCGGGTTCACCATCAAGGATTTCCATGGCCAGCGTCGCGTGCTGACTGTTCCGGAAATTTTCCAGTACTCCTCGAACATCGGTACGGCGAAGATCGCCGATCTCGTCGGCATCGACGGTCACAAGGAGTTTCTGACGCGCATCGGGTTGCTCTCCAAGATGCATACCGAGCTGCCGGAGGTGAAGATGCCGAGCCAGCCGCGCGTGTGGAAGAAGATCAACTCGATCACCATTTCCTTCGGTCACGGCGTCTCCACCACTCCGCTGCAGACGGCCGTTGCCGGTGCTGCCCTTGTCAACGGCGGCAAGCTGATCGACCCGACCTTCCTGCCGCGCAACCGCTCCGAGGCTGATGACATCGCGAAGACGGTCATCAAGAAGAGCACCAGCGACAATGTCCGCTTCCTACTTGATTTTAACGGCTCCAAGGGATCGGGCCGCGCCGCTCGTGTTCCCGGCTACGACGTCGGCAGCAAGACCGGAACGGCCGACAAGGTCGTCCACGGCCGTTATTCGAATACGCTGAACTTCAATACCTTCCTGGCGGCGTTCCCGATCGACAATCCGCAATATATTATCATGACCTTCTGCGACGAGCCGAAGACCGGTGAACATGGCGGCACGATCTCGGCCTTCACGGCGGCGCCGATCGCCCGTGATATCATCGCACGGGCCGCGCCGATCCTCGGAATCCAGCCCAGCTTTGGAAAAGATAACTCGGCCTTGCTGGTGTCTTATTAAGCGTGAAAGAATACACGGGTCGATTCGCGAGAGGGCGGACTGATCAAAAACGAAAAGTATATTCGATGAACTTGCGGGACATTGCCGGAAATACGTTTCCGGAACTCAACGGACAGGTCGGCGGGGCACTTGGCGATCTCGAGATAACTGGCCTTTCCGCCGACAGTCGCAAGGTTGCACCGGGCATGGCGTTTGTCGCTGTTGCCGGCACGAAGGCTGACGGCGCAAGTTTTATCGCCGACGCTGTCTCCCGTGGTGCATCCGTCGTTATCGCCGGCAATGGCGCAGCCGTTACCGGCGCGCCGCTTTTGACCGTTGACGAACCGCGCCGCTTTCTCGCCGTTGCCGCTTCACGTTTTTATGGCAAGCAGCCCGAAACGATGGTTGCCGTGACCGGCACTGCGGGCAAAACCTCGGTTGCTTCTTTCACGCGGCAGATCTGGGCATATGCCGGTCATCCGGCTGCGATGATCGGCACGACCGGCGTCGTATCGCCGACGCGCAACGATTACGGCTCGCTGACGACGCCCGATCCGGTGTCGTTGCACCAGTTGCTCGCAGCACTCGCCGATGAAGGGGTGACCCATGCGGCGATGGAAGCCTCAAGCCATGGCCTCGATCAATTCCGCCTTGATGGCGTCAGGCTGGCGGCCGCCGCCTTCACCAATCTTGGCCGCGACCATATGGACTATCATCCGACGGTTGAGGATTACATGGCCGCCAAGATGCGGCTGTTCCGGGATTTGTTGCCGAAGGGTTCCCCGGCGGTCATCTTTGCCGATGATCCATGGTCGGAACAGGCGATTGCCGCTGCCCGTGATACCGGGCAGGACATACGCACCGTCGGCCGCAAGGGGGATTTCCTGGCGCTGAAGCGCGTCGAGCATTTCCGTCACAAGCAGATTGCCGAAGTGCATATCGGCGACGATATTTTCGAGATTCACATTCCGCTTGCCGGCGATTTCCAGGTTGCCAACGCGCTGGTGGCAGCAGGCCTTGCAATATCTACCGGCGTTGCCGCGCCGGTCGCGATGGCGGCGCTGGAGAAACTCGTGGGTGCCGCCGGCCGGTTGGAGCTTGTCGGTCATACCCATGATGGCGCACTTGCCTATGTCGACTATGCCCATAAGCCGGATGCCCTGGAAAATGTGTTGACCTCGGTGCGGCCGTTCACCACCGGCCGCATCATCGTCGTCTTCGGTTGCGGTGGCGACCGCGATCGCGGCAAGCGGCCGATCATGGGGGAAATTGCCTGCCGTTTGGCCGACGTGGTCATCGTTACCGACGACAATCCACGTTCTGAAGAGCCGGCAGCGATCCGCGCCGAGATCATGGCGGCGGCATCCTGTGCTACCGAGATCGCCGATCGCGCCGAAGCGATCCGTGAGGCGGTTAGCATGTTGACATCCGGTGACACGCTGATTGTCGCCGGTAAGGGGCACGAGGAAGGTCAGACGATCGGCAGCGTTACGCTGCCCTTCTCCGACCATGCCGAATTGCGCAAAGCATTGGAGGAGGTAAAGTCTTGAGCTGGCTTTGGACAACTGAAGACATGATCGCCGCCATTGTGGGCCGCTCCTTCGGGGCGATGCCTGAAGGCATTACGGGGATTTCCATCGACAGCCGCTCGATCAAGCCCGGCGAAGCCTTCTTCGCCATCAAGGGCGATCGTGTCGATGGCCATGACTATGCGAACCTGGCGATGGCCAATGGCGCGGCAATGATCGTCATCAGCGAGGCGCGGCTGCCGGCCATGGGTCGGCTGACCGTGCCGAAGATCGTTGTCGACGACGTTCTGGCCGCGCTCGGAAGATTGGGTGTTGCCGCGCGCCAGCGCACGCAAGCGAAAATCATCGCCGTCACGGGATCGGTCGGCAAGACGACCACGAAGGAAATGTTGCGCCGGACGCTCTCGCCATCCGGCAAGGTGCATGCCTCCGTCGCCTCCTTCAACAATCACTGGGGGGTGCCGCTCACCTTGGCGCGTATGCCTGAAGATACGGATTTCGGTGTCTTCGAGATCGGCATGAATCATCCGGAGGAGATCCGGCCGCTTGCTAAGATGGTAGAGCCGCACGTGGCGATCATCACCACGATAGCGCCGGCTCACCTCGGCAATTTCAAGAGCATTACGGAAATCGCCGCTGCCAAGGCGGAGATTTTTGACGGCGTCGCGCCGGGCGGGCACGTCATTCTCAACCGTGACAACGACCAGTTCGAATTCCTGGAGCGCGCCGCACTGGCCGCCGGTGTCGAGCATGTGCATAGCTTCGGTCAGCACGCCAAGGCGGATGTTCGGCTGGCGGAATTCAACGCCTCGGAAGAAAATTCGACGCTGTGGCTGACGATCGGCGGCCAAACGATGGAAGTGGCGATCGGCGCACCTGGACGGCATATCGCGGAAAATGCGCTGGCCGTTCTTGGGACTGTGATGCTGGTCGATGCCGATCTCGACAAGGCGATCGACGCGCTCGCGACCCTGCAGGCCGAAAAGGGCAGGGGGCAACGCCACAAGCGGGTCGTCGGCAACGGCTATTTCACGCTGATCGACGAAAGTTACAACGCCAATCCCGCATCCATGCGCGCGGCTATCGCGCTGCTGGCGACATCTTCGCCGGATGCGAATGTCGGGAGCAGGGCGGGCAGGCGGATCGCTGTTCTCGGCGATATGCTGGAAATGGGGGATTATGCCCAGAGAGTGCATGCCAACCTTGCCGGGCCGCTGCTTGCGGCCGGCATCGAGTATGTCTGGCTGGCGGGTCCGGAAATGGCGGCGCTCAGGGATGCGCTGCCTGAAAGTGTTTATGTCGAATATCGCGAGAACACGGAAGAGCTCGCGGAATTCGTACTCAATTCCGTCGCTCCAGGCGACGTCTTGATGGTGAAATCGTCGCTGGGGACAGGTTTCGGGAAGATCGTGACGGCTTTGCTTGACAAGTTTCCAGCATTCTCCGACACGGAGCCCCACTCCCATCAGGGGCTTTAGAAAGGGCTCTTATGCTAATCTGGCTTGCCGAACTGTCGGACCATATTCATTTTTTCAGTACCCACTTCAGATTTCTCAATCTGTTCAGATACATCACGTTCCGTACAGGCGGCGCCTTGTTCACCTCGGCGTTGATCGTATTCCTCTTCGGACCACGAATCATCTCTTCCCTGCGTGTGCGTCAGGGCCGGGGGCAGCCGATTCGCGCTGATGGTCCGCAGACTCACTTCAAGAAGGCCGGCACGCCGACCATGGGCGGGCTGATGATCCTGGCCGGCATTGTGGTGTCGTCGCTGCTGTGGGCCGATCTCGCCAATGTCTATGTGGTTGCGACCTTGCTCGTTACCCTCGGCTTCGGTGCCATCGGCTTTTATGACGATTATCTGAAGGTCACGAAGCAGAGCGACAAGGGTTTTTCCGGTCGCGCCCGCCTTGGCCTCGAATTTATCATCGCCGCAATCGCCGTCTACTTCATGATGAACACGGCCCTGTCCTCCGGCCCCGCCGGCTCGACCTTCGGTTCGTCGATCGCCTTCCCGTTCTTCAAGAGCTTCATGCTCAATCTCGGCATGTTCTTCGTGCTGTTCGGCGCCTTCGTCATCGTTTCTGCCGGCAATGCCGTGAACCTGACCGACGGCCTCGACGGGCTTGCCATCGTGCCGGTCATGATCGCGGCGGCGTCCTTCGGCGTCATCGCCTATCTCGCCGGCAACTTCGTTTTTGCCGACTATCTGGCGATCAACTTTGTGCCCGGCACGGGCGAGTTGGCTGTGGTGCTCGGTGCTGTTATCGGCGCCGGTCTTGGATTCCTCTGGTTCAACGCGCCACCGGCAGCCATTTTCATGGGCGATACCGGTTCGCTCGCGCTTGGTGGTCTGATCGGCACGGTGGCGGTTGCCACCAAGCATGAGATCGTCATGGCGATCATCGGCGGTCTCTTCGTACTGGAAGCGCTTTCGGTGATCATCCAGGTTGGCTTCTTCAAGATGACCAGACGCCGCGTCTTCCTGATGGCTCCGATCCACCATCACTTCGAAAAGAAGGGCTGGACGGAAAGCCAGGTGGTCGTGCGTTTCTGGATCGTCGCGGTCATCCTGGCGATGATCGGCCTCTCCACCCTGAAGCTGCGGTGAGGCGACAATGATCCCAGTCACCACGCTCAAGGGAAAAAAGGTCGCTCTGTTCGGCCTCGGCGGCTCGGGCTTTGCCACCGCGCGGGCGCTTGTCGCCGGCGGCGCGGAGGTGACTGCCTGGGACGACAATCCCGATAGCGTGGCGAAGGCTTCGGCCGAAGGGATCCCGGTCGCCGATCTTAGAACCATCGATTGGAAGGGGCTGTCGGTCTTCGTATTGTCGCCGGGCGTGCCGCTGACGCATCCGAAGCCGCATTGGACGGTCGATCTTGCCCGCGCCGCTGGCGTCGAGGTCATTGGTGATGTCGAACTGTTCGTGCGCGAGCGGCGCGAGCATGCGCCAGATTGCCCCTTCATCGCCATTACCGGCACGAACGGTAAATCCACCACGACGGCGCTGATCGCCCATATCCTGCAATCGAGCGGCCGCGATACTCAGCTCGGCGGCAATATTGGTACGGCCATTCTGACGTTGGATCCGCCGAAGGCGGAGCGCTATTATGTTGTCGAATGCTCCTCTTATCAGATCGATCTCGCCCCGACGCTCGACCCTTCCGCCGGCATCCTGCTCAATTTGACGCCTGATCATCTCGATCGGCATGGCACGATGCAGCACTATGCCGATATCAAAGAGCGTCTCGTCGCCGGCAGTGGCGTGGCCATCGTCGGCGTTGACGACAGCTATTCCTCACTGATCGCCGACCGTATCGAGCGAGCGGGCGCCAAGGTTATTCGCATTTCGCGCCGGCATGCGCTGGCGGGCGGGCTTTACGCGGAAGGCAGCCGTATCATCGAGGCATCGATCTGTGCGATCGAGGAGATCGCCGATCTCGATGGCATCCAGACATTGCGCGGTAGCCACAATGCCCAGAACGCGGCCGCCGCGATCGCCGCCTGCCTGGCGGTCGGCGTTTCCGGCGACGATATCCGTGCCGGGCTCCGATCCTTTCCCGGGCTTAAGCATCGCATGCAGCCGGTCGGCCGGCGTGGTCGCGTCGTCTTCGTCAATGATTCCAAGGCAACCAATGCGGATGCGGCCGCGCCCGCGCTCTCCAGTTACGATCGCATCTACTGGATCGCCGGCGGCTTGCCGAAAGAGGGTGGCATCACGACGCTGGCTCCGCTCTTTCGGCACATCGCTAAGGCCTACCTGATCGGCGAAGCCGCGCCAGCCTTTGCGGCGACGCTCGGGGAACAAGTACCCTACGAGATTTCCGGCACGCTGGAGCGCGCGGTCGCCCATGCGGCCGATGATGCGGACAAGGACGAGCATGAGGCGGCGGCGGTGATGTTGTCACCGGCCTGCGCAAGCTTCGACCAGTACAAGAATTTCGAAGTCAGGGGTGACGCCTTCGTCAGCCATGTGGCCGCGATTGAAGGTGTCACCATGCTGGTTGGTTCAGCAACAGGAGGCAAATGATATGGTAAGCCGCGTTGAGCGTGGGGCCTTGGCCGAATGGTTCTGGACCATCGACCGTGTGTTCCTGGCATTATTCGTCCTGCTGATCGGTATCGGCTTCATGCTCTCCTTCGCGGCGTCGCCCGCGGTTGCCGAGCGCATCGGGCTCGAGCCCTTCCATTTCGTCAAGCGCCATGCCCTGTTCCTGGTTCCGGCGATTGCGGCGATGATCGGCATCTCCTTCATGACGCCGCGGCAAGTGCGGCGAACGGCGGTTATTCTCCTGATCGTCTCGCTGGCGATGATGCTGTTCGCCTTGTTCTTCGGCATCGAGGTCAAGGGATCGCGGCGCTGGGTCAATATCGCCTCGCTCTCCGTCCAGCCGTCGGAATTCATGAAGCCGGCCTTTGTCGTCGTCTGTGCCTGGTTGTTTGCCGAGCACGCGCGCCAGCCGGAGATTCCCGGCAATCTCTTCGCTATCATCCTCTTCGGTATCGTTGCAGCCCTTCTCGTCGCCCAGCCGGACCTTGGTCAGACGATCCTCACCTCCGCCGTTTGGGGCGGCATGTTCTTCATGGCCGGTATGCCCTGGCTGTGGATTTCGGTGCTTGGCGGTCTCGGTGCCGGCGGTTTCGTGACGGCCTATTACGTCTTTCCGCATGTGGCGCTTCGCGTCGACAAGTTCCTGACCGGCGAGGGTGATACGTTCCAGGTCGATACCGCCAAGGAAGCCATCATTCATGGCAATTGGTTCGGGGTCGGTCCAGGCGAAGGTATCGTGAAACGCATCATTCCGGACGCGCATACCGACTTCATCTTCTCGGTGGCGGCCGAAGAATTCGGCGCCGTATTCTGCATGGTTTTGGTCTGTATCTTCGCCTTCCTGGTGCTGCGAGGACTGTCGCATGCCTACAAGGAAAAGAACGACTTCAACCGCTTTGCCGTCGCCGGCCTGGTGCTGCAGATCGGTATCCAGTCGATCATCAATGTCGGCGTGAACCTGCAACTGCTGCCGGCCAAGGGCATGACCCTGCCGCTCATCTCCTATGGTGGTTCGTCGATGACTGCCATCTGTGTAACGGCGGGCTTCATCCTGGCCCTGACGCGCCACCGGCCGGAAAAGCGAGCTCAGGACCGCAGCCAGTTCCGCGTGACGCATGGGCTGCCGGCGGAGTGATCGAGTTGGACCTGTTTACTCCTCACTCCCATCCCCCGGCTTTCGACCATTCTCTGTTCGCATTTGCGAAGATGGCGGTCTATGAAGGAAGCATGACGCGCTTCGATGACGTGGCCGCGGCAGCTTCCTATATTAGGGAGATGCCCCGCGTAGAGGGGTATTCGCGGGAGCGAAGATTATGAGTAAAGGCATTATCCTGCTTGCCGCCGGGGGAACCGGCGGCCATGTGTTTCCGGCTGAGGCGTTGGCCTACAAGCTGAAGGAGCGCGGCTATTCCGTGCACCTCGTCACCGACAGCCGCGCCGAGCGTTATGCCGGCAAGTTTCCGGCCGACGAGATCCATGTCGTACCATCGGCGACGATTGGCTCGAAGAACCCTATCAAGGTCGCCCGATCGCTATGGACGCTGTGGACGGGTATCCGCGCTGCGCGCAAGCTGATCCGCACCATCAAGCCGCTCTGCGTCGTCGGCTTCGGTGGTTATCCGACTGTGCCGCCGCTGCTTGCCGCCACCCGCATGGGCGTGCCGGCGATGATCCATGAACAGAATGCCGTGATGGGCCGTGCCAACAAGGCGCTCGCCGCGCGTGTGCAGGCGATCGCCGGTGGTTTCCTGCCGGAGAACGGCGGAACGTTTCCCGAGAAGACGGTGACGACGGGCAATCCCGTGCGTCCGGCCGTCATCGAGGCCGCCAAACAGCCTTACGTGCCATCCGTTCCGGATGATCCTTTCAATCTGGTCGTCTTTGGCGGCAGTCAGGGCGCGCAGTATTTTTCCAAGGCGGTGCCGACGGCCATCAGCCTGCTGGAGGAGCCGCTGCGCAAGCGTCTGCGGATCACGCAGCAGGTCCGTCCCGAGGATATGGAAACGGTTAATAGCTGCACCAGGAAGCTGGAGATGGGCGCCGATATCGCGCCGTTCTTCAGCGACATGGCCGAACGCATCGGCGCCGCCCATCTGGTTCTTTGCCGTTCAGGCGCTTCGACGGTGTCGGAACTGGCCGTCATCGGCCGTCCGGCAATCCTCGTGCCCTATCCCTATGCTCTGGATCACGATCAGGCGGCCAATGCGGCGGCTCTTGCGGCGACCGGTGGCGTCAAGGTCATTCCGCAAGCCGAGCTCACACCGGAGAAGCTTTCGACCATCCTTCGCGGTGCGATGACGATGCCGGACAAGCTTGCAAAGATGGCGGCCGCAGCCAAGCAGGCCGGCAAGCCCGATGCAGCAAGCTTGCTTGCCGATATGGTTGAGGCTATTGCGGCAAAACGTTCAATTCAAGACTTCAAGGGGGCAGGCGTATGAAGCTGCCGAAGGCCATCGGCCTTGTGCATTTTATCGGTATCGGCGGGATCGGCATGAGCGGCATCGCTGAGGTGCTGCATAATCTCGGTCATCGCGTCCAGGGGTCCGACCAGTCGGAGAGCGCCAACGTCCAGCGGCTGCGTGACAAGGGTATCCCGGTCCATATCGGCCACAAGGCCGAAAATCTTGGTGATGCCGAGGTTGTGGTTGTTTCCACCGCCATCAAGAAGAGCAATCCGGAACTCGCCGCAGCGCGCGAAAAGCTGCTGCCGGTGGTGCGCCGCGCCGAGATGCTGGCCGAGCTGATGCGGTTCCGCAATGCCATCGCCATTGGTGGCACGCACGGCAAGACGACGACTACCTCGCTGGTGGCGACGCTGCTCGAAGCCGGTGGGCTCGACCCGACCGTCATCAACGGCGGTATCATCAATGCCTATGGCACCAATGCCCGCATGGGCGAGGGCGAGTGGATGGTGGTCGAGGCCGACGAGTCGGACGGCACCTTCCTGAAGCTGCCCGCCGATGTTGCCGTCGTTACCAATATCGACCCGGAGCATCTCGATCACTACGGCAATTTCGACGCCGTGCGCGCCGCCTTCCGGCAGTTCGTCGAGAATGTGCCGTTCTATGGCTTTGGTGTCCTGTGCATCGACCATCCGGAAGTACAGTCCCTGGTCGGCCGCATCGAGGATCGCAAGATCATTACCTATGGCGAGAACCCGCAGTCCGACGTCCGTTTCTCGAATGTCCGTATCGACGGCACGCGTTCGCTGTTCGATATCGAAATCCGCAGGCGCCGCACGGGCAAAGTGATCCACATCAAGGATCTCGTCATGCCGATGCCCGGTCGCCACAATATTTCCAATGCCACGGCGGCGGTTGCCGTTGCTAACCGGCTTGGTATCTCGAACGAGGCCATCGCCAAGGGGCTTGCTTCCTTCGGCGGCGTCAAGCGCCGCTTCACGCTGACCGGCGAATGGAACGGGGTCAAGGTTTTCGATGATTACGGCCATCATCCGGTCGAGATCAAGGCTGTGCTGAAGGCGGCGCGCGAAGCGTGCAAGGGCCGCGTCATCGCCGTTCACCAACCGCATCGCTATACGCGCCTGGCGAGCCTCTTTGAGGAGTTCGCCGCCTGCTTCAACGATGCAGACAGCATTTTCCTCGCACCGGTCTATGCCGCCGGCGAAGAGCCGATCGAGGGCGTGGATTCTCAGGAGCTGGTATCGCGCATCAAGGCTGGCGGTCATCGCGACGCGCGCTATCTATCCTCTCAAGAGGATCTAGCCCCTCTGATTGCAGAGATTGCGCAACCGGGTGATTTTGTGGTTCTCTTGGGGGCTGGTAGCATCACATATTGGGCAGCATCATTGCCAAAGGAATTGGAAGGCCTCTCGGGTAAGTCCGCATGAAACAGGTAAATGGGGAAAAGCTGCTGGCGTCGCTTGGCGACAGTGTAAAGGATATCAGGGGTCGGCTGACGCCGGATGCGCCGATGGATCGCGTCACATGGTTTCGCGCCGGCGGGTTGGCGGAACTGATGTTCCAGCCGCATGATACGGATGATCTGATCGATTTTCTGAAGATACTGCCGGATGACGTGCCGCTGACGGTGGTCGGCGTGGGGTCGAACATCCTGGTACGCGATGGCGGCATTCCCGGCGTCGTCCTGCGGCTTTCGGCCAAGGGCTTCGGTTCGGTGGAGCTTGCTGGCGAGAACCGCATTCTGGCCGGCGCCATTTGCCCGGACAAGCATGTGGCCGCCATGGCCATGGATAACGGCATCGGCGGCTTTCACTTTTACTACGGCATCCCCGGTGGCATCGGCGGCGCTGCGCGCATGAATGCCGGCGCCAACGGTGCCGAGACGTGCGAACGCGTCATCGAGGTGCATGCGGTCGACCGTAAGGGCGTGAAGCATGTGCTGACCAATGACCAGATGGGCTACACTTATCGTCATTCGGCAGCGGCGGACGACCTGATCTTCACGCATGTTCTGTTTGAGGGCTATCCCGAGGATCGTACCAAGATCCGGGCCGAGATGGATGCCGTGCGCGCGCATCGTGAGACTGTGCAGCCCATTCGCGAAAAGACCGGCGGCTCGACCTTCAAGAATCCCGACGGCCTTTCCGCCTGGAAGTTGATCGACGAAGCGGGTTGCCGTGGTCTGGTCATCGGTGGTGCGCAGATGTCGTCGCTGCACTGCAATTTCATGATCAACATGGAACAGGCGACCGGCTACGATCTCGAATATCTCGGCGAGCAGGTTCGCCGTGAAGTCTTCGAAAAGTCCGGCGTGAAGCTCGAATGGGAAATCAAGCGTCTCGGCGGCTTCATGCCTGGCCGCGAAGTTCGCCCGTTCCAGGGTGTCACGACGGAGTAGGATTGCTCCCTTCGTTTTGACCTCATGTATCGATTCAACAAAAAGGCCGGGTTTTCACCCGGCCTTTTCAATTGGTTATGCTGAGATTCTCAGATTTCCTTGTTGCTCGACAGCAGGATGCCGATGAGCGACAGGGCGGCTGCGCCGGCGAGATAGTAGCCGACATAGCCAAGGCCGTAATTCGTTGCCAGCCAGGTGGCGATATAGGGTGCCAGCGAAGCGCCGACGATGCCGCCGAGGTTGAAGGTCATCGAGGCGCCGGTATAGCGCACCGCCGTCGGGAAGGGGGCAGCGAGCGCCGCGCCGATCGGGCCGTAGGTGAAGCCCATCAATGCCAGGCCGATAATCGAGCAGGCGAAGGCACCGGCGAGGCCGGCAGTCAGCAGCGACGAATAGAACAGACCGAATATCAGAATGCCGACCGTCGTCAGGCCGAGGATCAGCCGGCGCGAATAGCGGTCCGACAGCAGGCCGGAGATCGGGATCGTCAGGCCGAAGAAGACGACGCCGACGAGCTGGACGACCAGGAACTGACCCTGCGAATAGCCGAGGCCCAAAGGCAGCGGTCCATTGCCGGGTGCTCTCGTACCCCAGCTCAGCGTAAACGCCGTCATCAGATAGAAGAGCACGAAGGTCGCCACCGCAATGATGGTGCCGAGTATCAGGCTGCGGAAATGCGAGCGGAAAATCACCACGATCGGAACGGAGACGCGCTCTTCCTTTTCAATGGCGCGGCGGAATTCCGGCGTTTCGGTGATCTTCAGACGGACATAGAGGCCAACGCCGACCAGCAACAGGCTGAGCAGGAAGGGAACACGCCAGCCATAATCGAGGAAGGCTGCATCCGACATGCTCTCGCGCAGGATGAGGAAGAGACCGGCGGAGAGAATGAAGCCGATGGGTGCGCCCAGCTGCGGGAACATGGCGTACCAGCTACGCTTGCCCTCCGGCGCATTTTCCGTGGCCAGCAGCACTGCGCCGCCCCATTCGCCGCCGAGGCCGAGACCCTGGCCGAGACGGCAAAGCGCCAATAGGATCGGCGCGAGAATACCGATCGATTCATAGCCGGGCAGGAGACCGATCACCACGGTCGAAAGACCCATGGTCATCAATGCCGCCACCAGCGTTGCCTTGCGGCCGACCCTGTCGCCGAAATGGC
Organism: Rhizobium rhizogenes NBRC 13257; assembly: GCF_000696095.1. Classification (GTDB taxonomy): domain Bacteria; phylum Pseudomonadota; class Alphaproteobacteria; order Rhizobiales; family Rhizobiaceae; genus Rhizobium; species Rhizobium rhizogenes. The sequence goes on from NZ_BAYX01000001.1 coordinate 318,897, forward strand.
CGAAGATCATCGCGCCGATCGGACGTGCGAAGAAGGCGATCGAGAAGGTCGCGAAGGATTGCAGCGTCGCCGAGGTCGGGTCGCTGGCGGGGAAGAACAGCTTGGGGAAGACGATAACCGCCGCCGTCGCATAAACATAGAAGTCGAAGAATTCGATTGTCGTGCCGATAAGGCTCGCGATCAGAACGCGCGCCGGAGAGTTCGCAACAACGCTGTTCGATGACGAGGGGCTCGGCGATAAGGGAGATATCGCGTCAGTCATGGTTTCACCAATTTTTATGATGCTAAAATGCTGCCTCAGCAGGCAACGCGTGTCCTTAGCGTAATTTTTGTTCAGCGCAAATGTTTAAAAAGCAAGAAATCAACAAATGCGTGCTACCATTTAGCCGTAATCGTTGAGTCGCAAGCAGTTAGGCGAGTGTTTGCCCTTTTTGTAGGCATCCAACCGGCGGGTTGGGAAAGACTCTATTTTCCGCAAAGGGCAAACTTTCGCTTTGGTCTAGGGCAAAGGAGAAGGGGTTCATGCAGAAAAAGCTTATTGCGGAGTTTCTTGGGACGTTCTGGCTCGTATTCGGCGGCTGCGGAAGTGCAATCTTCGCAGCGGCGTTTCCAGGCCTTGGCATTGGTTTTCTGGGTGTTGCACTGGCGTTCGGCTTGACCGTACTCACCATGGCCTATGCGGTCGGTGGTGTGTCGGGTGGCCATTTCAATCCGGCGGTTTCCGTCGGGCTTACGGTTGCGGGTCGTTTCCCGGGTTCGCAGCTCATTCCCTATATTGTCGCGCAGGTGATCGGCGCTATCGCGGCGGCGGCCGTGCTCTATCTGATCGCCAGCGGTAAGGCGGATTTCCAGCTCGGAGGCTTTGCGGCCAACGGCTATGGCGAACATTCGCCGGGCGGCTATTCGCTGGTTTCGGCGCTGGTTGCCGAAATCGTCCTGACGCTGTTCTTCCTGGTCGTGATTCTCGGTTCGACCAGCAGCAAGGTGCCGGCGGGGTTCGCGCCGATCGCCATCGGCCTCGCGCTGACGCTGATCCATCTGATCTCGATCCCGATCACCAACACATCGGTCAATCCGGCCCGTTCGACAGGGCAGGCGTTGTTCGTCGGTGGCTGGGCGTTGCAGCAGCTCTGGTTGTTCTGGGTCGCTCCGATCGTCGGCGGGGCGATCGGCGGCCTCGTCTGGAAATTGGTCGACGATAAAGACTGAGATCGGGCGTCATAATCCTTACGTAGGCCCGCGCCGGACACCCCGTCGCGGGCCTATTTGTTTAAAAAAATCTAAAGGCGGATATTTCCAACGTAGCAACTCTCTGATTCTAATGGCAGAATTCTTTAGGTCGATTTGATTCGAGAAAATCGATTTCGGCGAGAGCGGTCAGAAGTTAACGAAAGTAAACGCTTCATTAACCTTAATGTCGTTCTAATCGGGTCACAGAAGAGGTGGCGAGAATCGCTGCCAGACGGACCGAACGGACGTCAGTTGAAGATGGTGAACTGGGGGTATTGATGGGTGGCAAGCGTGTGGCTGTCCTTTTGGGCGGATTTTCCTCGGAGAGGCCTGTCAGCCTGTCCTCGGGAAAGGCATGCGCTGATGCCCTGGAGGCCGAAGGCTATCGCGTTACGCGCGTCGACGTCGAGCGCGACGTGTCCGCGCGTCTTGCCGACCTGAAGCCGGATGTCGTTTTCAATGCTCTGCACGGTCCTTTCGGTGAGGATGGCACGATCCAGGGTGTCCTCGAATATCTGCAGATTCCCTATACGCATTCCGGCGTGATGGCTTCGGCGCTGGCGATGGACAAGGCCCGCGCCAAGACGGTTGCGGCTTCGGCCGGCATTCCTGTCGCTGCTTCGCTTGTCCTGAACCGCTTCGATATTGCCGGCGAGCATCCGATGCCGGCGCCGTACGTCGTCAAGCCGGTGCGGGAAGGGTCCAGCTTCGGTGTTGTGATCGTCAAGGAAGAGCAGGCGCATCCGCCGCAGATCATCGCCTCGTCGGAATGGCGATATGGTGATGAGGTCATGGTCGAGCGTTATATCCATGGTCGTGAACTGACCTGCGGCGTCATGGGCGATACGGCACTCGGCGTCACCGAGATCGTACCTCAGGGCCATAGTTTCTACGACTACGATTCCAAATATGCGGCGGGTGGATCAAAACACGTCATCCCGGCGGAAATTTCACCGAATCTTTACCAAAAGATACAATTATTGGCGTTAAGGGCGCATCAAGCTATCGGCTGCCGTGGCGTCAGCCGGTCTGACTTCCGTTTTGACGATCGCTTCTCCGAGGAGGGTGAGCTTATCTGGTTGGAGATCAACACCCAGCCAGGCATGACGCCTACCTCGCTGTTGCCCGAAATGGCGGCTCACGCCGGCTATTCTTTTGGTGAATTTCTCCGGTGGATGGTGGAGGACTCGTCTTGTTCGCGCTGACGGTCAAAAATATGAGGCGGTCCCGCCACCGTGTCCAGCTCGAGATCGATGATGTCGAGGACGCATTCGTATTGCCGCGGCCGATGCGTCGCGTTGTACGTTTCCTCGTGAGCCTCGGTTCGGGTCGCGTCAATATTCCGGCGCATACCGGTACCGTCTCCGCGCTTGCTCTGTTCGCTGCGACCGGCTTTTACGGCATGTCGATCGGTGGTCATACGCAGGATGTTGCGCAGGCAACGACGTCGGCTGCCGGCTTTGCCATCGAAGACGTGAAGGTTTCCGGCAACGACCAGACCTCGGAAATCGAAATCCTGCAGCTTCTCGGTCTTGATGGCACCACGTCGCTGGTCGCGCTCGATGCTGATGCCGCGCGCCAGAAGATTGCCAATTTGCCGTGGGTGGAGAACGTCGAAGTCCGCAAGGTCTATCCGAAGGCAATCGAAGTGAAGCTCACGGAGCGCAAGGCTTATGCCATCTGGCAGCATGGTTCCGAACTCTCGCTGATCCAGAAGGACGGCAGCGTCATCGCGCCGCTTCGCGACAACAAGTTTGCCCAGTTGCCGCTTTTTGTCGGCCGCGATGCGGAAACAGCAGCTGCGTCGATCGATGAAGAGTTTGCCAATTGGCCTGATGTTCGCAGTCATGTGAAGGCATTCGTGCGTGTCGCCGGCCGCCGTTGGGATCTCTATCTCGACAACGGCGTGATCATCAAGTTGCCGGAAGACAATATCGATGGCGCGTTGGCGCGGCTGACCAAGCTCGAAAAGGACCAAAGCCTGCTGCAGCGTGATATCGCAGCCGTGGATCTTCGTCTCGACGATCGCATGGCCATTGAATTGACCCCGGATGCCGTGGTTCGTCGCCAGACGGCGCTGGACGCAAGAACCAAGGCTTTGAAGAAAGCAGGGCAGGATACATGAGCTTGTTCAGTTCGTCCCATTTCGGTCTGCCGCGTCTGAAGCCGCTGTCCTCCAAGCGGTCGCACATCGTATCGGTCCTCGACATCGGCTCGACCAAGGTGGTCTGCATGATCGGCCGGCTTACGCCGCGCGAGGAAAGCCAGGTTCTTCCGAACCGCACGCATAATATCGAGATCATCGGCATCGGCCATCAGCGCTCACGCGGTATCAAGACCGGTGTAATCGCCGATCTCGACGCGCTGGAAAACGTCGTTCGCCTGTCGGTCGATGCCGCAGAGCGCATGGCTGGCCTCACCGTCGACAGCCTGATCGTCAATGTTTCCGCCGGCCGTCTCGGCAGCGACATCTATACCGCCACCATCGATCTCGGCGGCCAGGAAGTCGAGGCCAACGATCTGAAGAAGGTTCTTTCCGCCGCTTGCCAGCAGTCGCTCCGCCAGGAACGTGCCATTCTGCATTCGCTGGCAACCGGTTATTCGCTCGACGGCGAACGCGGCATCCGCGATCCGCTTGCGATGTTCGGTGACGAGCTGGGCGTCGACATGCATGTCGTCACCGCCGAGCGGGCGGCGCTTCGCAATCTCGAGCTTTGCATCAACCGGGCGCATCTGTCGGTCGAGGGCATGGTCGCAACGCCTTATGCCAGTGGTCTTGCGGCTCTTGTCGATGACGAAGTCGAACTCGGCTGCGCCGCCATTGATATGGGCGGCGGCACGACGACGATCTCGGTCTTCGCTGAAGGCAAGCTGGTGCATACCGATGCCGTCAGCCTTGGCGGCCATCACGTTACCACCGACCTTGCACGCGGTCTTTCGACCCGCATCGAGGATGCCGAGCGGCTGAAGGTGGTGCATGCCTCGGCGCTCGCCAATTCCTCGGAAGAGCGCGAACTGATTTCCATCCCGCCGATCGGCGAGGATGAACGCGACCAGCCGACACAGGTGCCGAAGGCGCTGGTGTCGCGCATCGTCAGAGCCCGCATCGAAGAGACGCTGGAGCTGATCCGCGACCGTATCCAGCGCTCGGGCTTCAGCCCGATCGTCGGCAAGCGCGTCGTGCTGACGGGCGGCGCCAGCCAGTTGACCGGCTTGCCGGACGTGGCACGGCGCATTCTTGCCCGCAACGTTCGCATCGGCCGCCCGATGGGCGTATCCGGCCTGCCGACGGCAGCCAAGGGACCGGCTTTTTCGACGGCGGTCGGACTGATGATCTATCCGCAGGTCGCGGACATGGAGACACACGCGGCGGGCAGCGGTCTGCTCTCGTCGCTTGGAGGTAACAACAGCCGCATCGGCCGCGTTGGCCAATGGCTGAAGGAGAGTTTCTGAGTGCCTGATCCCGGATCGCGACAAGCGCTTTCCGGGCAGGGGTCAGGCGAATGAAATATAGTGAATTGGCCGGCGTGGCGATGCGGCCATAAAGAGAAGGAACGGGTACAATGACTATCAAGCTGCATAAGCCAGATATCACCGAGCTGAAGCCGCGGATCACCGTGTTCGGTGTTGGTGGTGGTGGCGGCAATGCCGTCAACAACATGATCACGGCAGGCTTGCAGGGCGTCGATTTCGTCGTCGCCAACACAGATGCACAGGCTTTGACGATGACGAAGGCGGAGCGGATCATTCAGCTTGGCGTCAACGTCACCGAAGGCCTCGGTGCTGGTTCGCAGCCGGAAGTCGGTCGCGCCGCCGCTGAAGAATGCATCGACGAGATCATCGACCACCTGAACGGCACCCACATGTGCTTCGTCACTGCCGGCATGGGTGGTGGTACGGGCACCGGTGCGGCGCCGGTCGTTGCACAGGCGGCCCGCAACAAGGGCATCCTGACCGTCGGCGTCGTCACCAAGCCGTTCCACTTCGAAGGCGGCCGCCGCATGCGGCTGGCTGAAATGGGTATCCAAGAACTGCAGAAGTCGGTCGATACGCTGATCGTCATTCCGAACCAGAACCTGTTCCGTATCGCCAACGACAAGACGACCTTCGCCGACGCGTTCTCGATGGCCGACCAGGTTCTTTATTCGGGCGTTGCCTGCATCACCGACCTGATGGTGAAGGAAGGTCTTATCAACCTCGACTTCGCTGACGTCCGTTCGGTCATGCGCGAAATGGGCCGTGCAATGATGGGTACCGGTGAGGCTTCCGGCCAGGGCCGCGCGATGCAGGCTGCGGAAGCGGCTATCGCCAATCCGCTGCTCGACGAAACCTCGATGAAGGGCGCGCAGGGCCTGCTGATCTCGATCACCGGCGGCCGTGACCTCACGCTCTTCGAAGTCGACGAAGCTGCAACGCGCATCCGCGAAGAAGTCGATCCGGACGCCAACATCATCCTCGGCGCTACTTTCGACGAATCGCTGGAAGGCATCATCCGCGTCTCCGTCGTTGCGACCGGTATCGATCGTGCGATGAACGAAGCTGCCGAACGGAATATGGAATTCCGCCCGGTCGCAAAGCCGGCTATCCGTCCTTCCGCGGCCGCCGCTCCGGCAGCGGCCGCAGCCCAGCCTGCCCATGTCGCGCAGGCCCATACCGCACAGGCTCAGGTCAACCAGGCTCCTGTTGCACCGGCTCCGAGAGCCGTCGATCCGATCGCGCAGACCATTCGCATGGCGGAAGCCGACATGGAACGCGAGTTGGAAATCCAGATGGGAGCTCGTCAGGTTCCCGCTCCGCAGCCGGTCATGCAACAGCCTGTCGTTCAGGAAGAAAGCTTCCGTCCGCAGAGCCGCATCTTCGCAGCCGCACCTGAGGCTCAGCCGGTCCGTCAGGCTCCGGTTCAGCCGCAACCTCAGCCGGCCGCGTATCAGCAGCCGGTGATGCAGCAGCCGATCGTCCGGCAGGCTGTTGAGCAGGTTCGCATGCCGAAGGTCGAGGATTTTCCTCCGGTTGTTAAGGCCGAGATGGAACATCGCGCTCAGCCGGTTGCCGCACAGGCTGCCGAGGAGCGTGGTCCGATGGGCTTGCTGAAGCGAATCACCAATTCGCTCGGTCGCCGCGACGAGGACCCGGCTTTCAACGACATGACGGCTTCGGCTCCGAGTGCTGCCCCGCAGCAGCGCCGCGCACCGTCGCCGGAGGCCAGCCTCTACGCGCCGCGTCGTGGCCAGCTCGACGACCAGGGCCGTCAGGTCCCGCAGGCTCGCATGACGAACCAGGAAGACGACCAGCTCGAAATCCCGGCCTTCCTGCGCCGGCAGTCGAACTGATCCGGTCCAAGACATCCTTTTAATAGGATGCTAACCATGTTTGGTGAATCCGGGGCTCACGAGCCCCGGATTTCGTCTTTTGAGGCCTGTCTTTAATCTTAAAATTACCTAGCAAATTCAATCATCTGCTTTCGTAACAAAGCGAAAGAAACAGTGATTTGGAATGCGATCCCCCCGCGCGTATGTAAAGGGCAAGCGAGCCTGCGGAATCGCATCAGACAATGATTGCATGTGGTTTCCGCGGACTAGGTAACAGACTGAACCAGCAATGAGGCAGGGGTCCAAAGGTGACCGCCCCGGCTTGGTACAGACAGACGAAGGCAGATTTTATATGGCAATCGGATTGCTGGGTTTTCAGACCACCATCGCAAACCCCGTGACACTTTCGGGTATCGGCGTTCATTCCGGCGCCAACGTGTCGATCACGTTCTACCCGGCCGAAGCTGGCACAGGTGTCATTTTCCAGCGCATGCATGACAATGGCGACGTGACGGAACTGCGCGCGGTTTCCTCGCAGGTCGGCAATACCGATCTTTGCACGATTCTGGGCTTCTCTCCGGCGCGCTCGGTCGCGACGGTCGAGCATGTCATGGCGGCAATCTACGCGATCGGTCTGGACAATGTCATCGTCGAAGTGACCGGCGCGGAAATGCCGATCATGGACGGCAGCTCTTATCCCTTCATCGAAGCCATCGAGCAGGTCGGTATCGTCTCGCTTGGCGTCAAGCGCCGCTACATTCGCGTCACCAAGCCGGTTCGTATCGAAGCCGGCGGTTCCTGGTGCGAGTTTCGCCCCTATGACGGCACGCGCTTCGAAGTCGAGATCGACTTCGATTGCCCGCTGATCGGCCGCCAGAAGTGGGAAGGCGACATGACTGCCGAGACCTTCAAGAAAGAACTGTCGCGCGCCCGTACCTTCGGCTTCATGCGTGATGTCGAGCGGCTCTGGGCTTCTGGTCATGCGCTCGGCTCTTCGCTGGAAAATTCTGTCGTCATCTCCGACGACAACACGGTGATCAATGTCGAAGGCCTGCGTTACGCCAAGGATGAGTTCGTCCGCCACAAGACGCTGGATGCCGTTGGCGATTTGGCGCTGGCCGGCACGCAGTTCATTGGCTGCTACCGCTCTTATCGCGGCGGTCACCGCATGAATGCAAACGCACTGAAGGCGCTGCTGAGCGATCCCTCTGCCTATGACGTCGTCGAAACTTCGGCGCCGCGTCAGCGCGCACACAGCCGCGATTTCGTCACCGTGAATGCTGCCGAATTCGCTCCCTGGTCGGCGTGACCTCCAGAAATCCAGGTGAGTAAAATCGCCGCTCCCGCAAGGGGGCGGCTCTTTTTTTTTGACAGGAGAATCGCGGATAACACCTGGAGGTCGAGCACTTTCTCGCAATCGGGTGTCCCGGGAAGAAATCTCTTGTCAATACAGCGATTAAAGCCGGCCATTTGGCGGGCTTTGCCACAAAAATGCGTTAATGCTTCATCATTGCGTTGCCCTGATGGTGCTTTTGCGGCTAGAAACGCCAGCGAGAGAACGCCGTTTCCGCAACAACGGCTAGTGGGACAGTCATCCGATGGGTTTTGCAGGGTCTGAAAGCATGAAGATTACAGCACGGGCTTTGCTCGTATCGCTTCTCCTGGCCGGTACCGGTGCGGTGGTAACGGGTTGCAATACGGACAAGGACATCGATATCAGTAAGCTCGGTGTCGAGACCGATCCGCCGGAAACCCTCTACAATCAGGGCCTTGCCAACATCAAGGCCGGCAACATGGCGGAAGCCGGACGCAAGTTCGACGCCATCAACCAGCAGCAGCCGTTCTCCGAATGGGCGCGCAAGGCGCTGGTGATGAGCACCTTCGTCAAGTATCGCACCGGCCGTTACGACGATGCCGTGCAGTCGGGCAATAGCTATCTCAAGCAATATCCCGGCTCCGAAGATGCCGATTACGTGCAGTATCTCGTCGGTTCGTCCTATGCCAAGCAGATCGTCAGCGTGACGCAGGATCAGCGCGCGGCGCAGCAGACGATTGAGGCGATGAGCAAGGTCGTCACCAACTATCCTAGCTCGCAATATGTCAGCGATGCGCAGGCCAAGATCCGTTTCGCGCGCGACCAGCTCGCCGGCAAGGAAATGCAGATCGGCCGCTATTATCTCGAGCGCAAGGATTACCTTGCGGCCATCTCCCGCTTCCGTATTGTCATCGAGCAATACCCGACGACGAATCAGATCGAAGAGGCTCTGGCTCGCCTGGTTGAGGCCTATTACGCGATGGGCATCGTTCAGGAAGCGCAGACGGCAGCCGCGGTTCTGGGTCACAACTATCCGGATAGCCGTTGGTACGCCGATTCCTTCAAGCTTCTGAAGACTGGCGGCCTTTCGCCAAATGAAAACGAAGGCTCCTGGATTTCGAAGGCGGGCAAGAAACTTCTTCTTGGGACGTGAGATTGAGCGCGCATGCTGATCCAGCTTTCGATCCGCGATATCGTCTTGATCGAGCGGCTGGATCTCGCCTTCGAGACCGGGCTCTCGGTGCTGACCGGCGAGACTGGCGCGGGCAAATCCATCCTGCTTGACAGTCTGTCGCTGGCCCTTGGCGGGCGCGGCGACGGCGATCTCGTACGCCATGGCGAGGAACGCGGCCAGGTGACGGCCGTGTTCGATGTCGGCATGCAGCATGCCGCTCGCAAGCTTCTGCGCGAAAACGGCATCGATGATGACGGCGACCTGATTTTCCGCCGTACCCAATCCGCCGACGGCCGCACTAAGGCTTTCGTCAATGATCAGCCGCTCAGCGTTCAGCTGATGCGCCAAGCCGGTCAGCTTCTTGTCGAAATTCATGGACAGCATGACGATCGCGCTCTGGTCGATACCGACGCGCATCGCATGCTGCTTGACGCTTTCGCCGGCATTGCCGAGGATGTGCAGGGTGTCGGGCGGCTCTACAAGGTCTGGCGCGATACCGAGCGGACGCTCAGGAAGCAGCGTGAGCAGGTGGAGAACGCGGCTCGCGAAGCCGATTATATCCGCGCCGCAGTTGAAGAGCTGGAGAAGCTGTCGCCGCAGGATGGCGAAGAGGATGAACTGGCCGAGAAGCGTTCGCGGATGATGAAAGCCGAGCGCATTGCCGGCGATATTGCCGAAGCTTCCGAGTTCCTGAACGGCAATGCCTCTCCGGTGCCCCATATCGCTTCGCTGGTGCGCCGGCTGGAGCGTAAGAGCCATGAGGCGCCGGGCCTGCTTGAAGACACGGTAGCCCTGCTTGATGCAGCCCTGGACCAGCTCTCCAACGCGCAGATGGAAGTGGAAGCGGCTCTCCGCAAGACCGAATACGATCCGCGGGAATTGGAGCGGGTCGAGGAGCGGTTGTTTGCGCTGCGTGCCGCCTCGCGCAAATATTCCGTGCCGGTGACCGAGCTGCCGGCGCTGGCCGTGAAGATGATTGCGGATCTCGCCGATCTCGATGCCGGAGAAGAGCGGCTGGCACGGCTGGATGCCGAACTGGCCGTCGCCAAGGCTGCCTATGATGCCGCCGCGCACAGCCTCTCCGACAAGCGCCATCATGCCGGCGAAGCGCTTGCCGCCGCCGTCATGGCCGAGCTGCCGGCGCTGAAGCTGGAACGGGCGCGCTTCATGGTGGAAATCACCACGGATGCCGAGGGAGCTACGGCCGAGGGCATCGATGTCATCGAATTTCATGTGCAGACCAATCCGGGCACGCGGCCGGGACCGATCACGAAGGTCGCGTCGGGCGGCGAGCTGTCGCGTTTCCTGCTGGCGCTGAAGGTGGCCCTGGCCGATCGCGGCTCAGCGCCGACCCTGGTTTTCGACGAAATCGACACTGGCGTCGGCGGTGCGGTGGCTGATGCGATCGGCCAGAGGCTCAAGCGGCTTTCCGATCGCGTGCAGGTGCTTTCCGTCACCCATGCGCCGCAGGTTGCTGCGCGTGCTGCCACGCATCTCCTGATCTCCAAGGGGCCGGTTGCCGACGGTTCCGAAAAGATTTCCACCCGCGTCGCTACCATGGCGCCGACGGATCGCACCGAGGAGATCGCCCGCATGCTTGCCGGTGCGTCGATTACCGAAGAGGCGAGGGCGGCGGCCAAGAGGCTGTTGGCGGGCAACGGCTGAGAGCATCAAGCCTCATCCAACGCACTTCCCATTCCGCAAATTTTCACTAAAACATCTCGGAAATCCGGGAGTGCGAATCCATGAGCAGCGAACAGAAGCCCGTCGAAGATTTGACCGAAGAAGAGGCAGCCGCTGCGCTTGCCTATCTGGCCGCCGAGATTGCGCGCAATGACGCGCTTTATCACGGCAACGACGCACCGGAGATTTCGGATGCGGAATATGACGCGCTGAAGCGGCGCAACGATGCCATCGAAGCGCGCTTTCCAGCACTCGTTCGTGCCGACAGCCCATCGCGGCGGGTCGGTGCCGCGCCGTCCGAAACCTTCATGCCCGTCGTGCACGCACGGCCGATGCTGTCGCTCGACAATACCTTCTCGCAGGAAGACGTGCAGGATTTCGTCGCCGGCGTCTATCGCTTCCTCGGCCGGTTGCCCGACCAGTCGATCGCCTTCACCGCCGAGCCGAAGATCGACGGGCTCTCCATGTCGATCCGCTATGAGAATGGCCGGATGGTGAGCGCGGCGACGCGCGGCGACGGCACGACCGGCGAAAACGTCACGGCCAATATCCGCACCATCAAGGAGATCCCGCAGACCCTGCCGGCTGGCGCACCTGCGGTCGTCGAGATACGCGGCGAGGTCTATATGGCCAAGAGCGATTTCCTGGCGCTGAACGCGCAGATGGAAGCGGAGGGCAAGCAGACCTATGTCAATCCGCGCAACACCGCAGCCGGCTCGCTGCGCCAGCTCGATGCCAAGGTTACGGCCAGCCGAAAGCTGAAATTCTTCGCCTATGCCTGGGGAGAGATGTCCGACATGCCGGCCGACACGCAGTTCGGCATGGTGCAGGCGTTCGGGGAATGGGGTTTTCCAGTCAATCCGCTGATGAAGCGGTTGAATTCGGTTGCCGATATTCTCGCCCATTATGACGAGATCGGCCTGCAGCGTCCGGACCTCGATTATGATATCGACGGCGTCGTCTACAAGGTCGACAGTCTTGAATTGCAGGCGCGCCTTGGTTTCCGCTCGCGTTCGCCGCGCTGGGCGACGGCACACAAATTCCCGGCCGAACAGGCGCTCACTCGGTTGCTCGATATCGACATCCAGGTCGGCCGCACAGGGGCTCTGACGCCGGTTGCGCGACTGGAGCCGATTACGGTCGGCGGCGTCGTGGTGACCAATGCGACGCTGCACAATGCCGACTACATCAAGGGCATCGGCAATAAGGGTGAGCCGATCCGCGATGGCCGCGATATCCGCATCGGCGACATGGTGATCGTGCAGCGCGCCGGCGACGTCATTCCGCAGATCGTCGACGTCGTGCTGGAGAAGCGGGAGGCATCGAGCGTGTCTTACGAATTCCCCAAGACATGCCCGGTCTGCGGCAGCCATGCGGTGCGCGATATCAATGAGAAGACCGGCAAGGTCGATGCGGTGACGCGCTGCACCGGCGGCTTCATTTGCCGGGCGCAGGCGACGGAGCATCTGAAGCATTTCGTCTCGCGCAATGCCTATGACATCGAGGGGCTCGGTTCGAAGCAGATCGATTTCTTCTTCGAAAGCGACGACCCGGCGCTACAGGTGCGTACCGCGCCCGATATTTTCACCCTGGAGAGGCGGCAGCAGTCGTCGTTGAGCAAGCTGGAGAATATCGACGGCTTCGGCAAGGTTAGCGTTTCCAAGCTCTATGCGGCCATAAACGAGCGGCGCGATATCGCCCTGCATCGCTTCATCTTCGCGCTCGGCATTCGCCATGTCGGCGAGACGACGGCAAAGCTCTTGGCGCGCTCCTATGGCACCTATGAGGCTTTTGAGGCGGGGATGAAGGAGGCGGCCCCGCTCGCGGGTGACGCGTGGAACGACCTCAACAATATCGAGGGTGTCGGCGAGGTGGTCGCCCGCGCCGTCGTCGAGTTCTATAAGGAGCCGCGCAACGTCGAGGTGATCTCGAAGCTGCTTGACGAGGTAAGGCCGCAGGAGGCGGAACAGCCGACCACATCGGGTAGCCCGGTCGTCGGCAAGACGGTAGTTTTCACCGGTTCGCTGGAAAAATTCACCCGCGACGAAGCCAAGGCTAAGGCTGAAAGTCTCGGCGCCAAGGTCTCCGGCTCGGTCTCGAAAAAGACCGACATCGTGGTGGCGGGACCGGGCGCCGGCTCGAAGCTGGACAAAGCGCGGGAGTTCAACGTGCAGGTCATGACTGAGGATGAATGGCTGGAACTGATCGGCGGGTAATCGGCGGCGGCGATCCATGGACCGCCGCCTCTGGCCGTTTACATCCTGATCCGCGCCATCGTGAAGGCATCCACATATTCGCCGTTGCGAAATGCAAAGGCTTTGAGCCTTCCCTCTGTCTCAAAACCGAATTTCTCGTAGAGCCGGATCGCAGGCCCGTTGTCGACATAGACGGTCAGCTGCAGTCGCTTGATCGCCAGCCAGTTGTCGGCGGTGTCGACGAGGGCAGCAAACAGCGCAGAACCTATGCCCCGGCCGATGAAATCGTCATGGACGCCCATTCCGATGTTTCCGGTGTGAATCTGGCGGCCATCATGGCGGCGTAGGCCGGCGTTGCCGACGATTTGCCCCTCGAGCAAAGCGACAAGGCTGATCGCGCCAGGCGTCGGCTTTTCCAGCCATTGCCGGGTTTCCTCGATGCTCTGAAAGGGCAGGCGGAGTGTGCCGGCGCGAAAGCCGGGCAGATTGGCAATAAGGGCGATGCCTTCGGCATCAGATGGAGCTGCGGCTCGAATCTCTACTCCAACGGCTTTTCGTGGTCGTCGCCGGTCTGGATCTTGCAGTTCGGAATTCATATGGCTCTCCTTGATGTTCAGGAGGAGAGCAAGGGCTTCAAACCCTGCTCGCCTCGGCAGGGGTTGAAGGGGATCGCAGTCAGCTTAACGCAACGCTGCTTCCACTCGCCCTGCAAGGGGTGAGGTGGTGAGAAGATGCATCATGGTGGCGCGGTTTGTGATCATGCCGCCAGCTTCCGGTGCTTTTGCTCGGAAGTCAACAGGATGGCCTGCGTCTGTGATGGTGTTGGACGTGGCAGGCGATGCGGTGAAGCTTGTCGTCACCCACATGATGGAGTGGGGAAATGCCAGGTTCATGGCTGGGCTTAAGAGCGGGTGATGACCACGTCGACCTCTTGCATCCCCCGAGCGCTATCTTACTTTAGCAATGCCGCTTGAACTCCCGGCGGCGCATGTCGGAGGATGATTGATGACGTCTTTGAAGTTGCCTGCTGCTCTTGCCGCGTCGTTCCTGGCGCTGGCGCCCGTTTCCGCATCCGCCGAGGTCGTCGGCAAGGTTGGAGTGGACTGGACCGGCAATGATATTCTGGTCGATGCCGTGCCTGATCCGGGCGTCTCCGGCGTCACCTGCCACGTCACGTATTTCGACCGCAGCGTCATCGACCGGCTGAGAAAGGGCAACTGGTTCGAGGATCCCTCCAACAATTCGATCGCCTGCCAGCAGACCGGCCCGATCTCGATCGGCGACATCAACCTGTCGCAAGGGGGAGAGGAAGTGTTTCGCGCCGGGCTGTCGCTGATCTGGAAGAAGCTGGTGGTCACCCGGATCTACGACAAGAAGAACGATACGCTGGTCTATCTTATTCATTCGCGCGAGTTGACCAACGGCTCGGCGAAGATGGCGATTTCCACCATTCCTCTGTTCAGCCAGACCGTGACCTGGAAGAACGGCAAGCCCAACTGAGATTGCCTGGCTGCTGGTTGAACAACCATGAAGAGGATTGTACCAAAAAAAGTTTAGCCTTTTAGTTGCCAAACCCACTTAAACGCTTCCGCATTGCGTCATTTTGGTGCAATTTTATGGGCGAACGTGGGAGTGGGACTTCCATCTGTTCACGGCCTGCATGATCCGCCCGCGCCGGCTACACCCCTGCTGGCGTCGGCTTAATAACACAATCGCCCTGAAGCAGCCGCTTCAGGGCGATTTTGGTTGAAGCTATTTTCCCAGATCAGGCAGCCTGCGCCAATTGCTCGGCGATGACGGTGTCGAGGTTGAGGAAGCAGACCATGGTCTTTTCCCGTGCCACGATGCCGCGGCAGAAAGCCCGCTGTGCTTCCGGAATGATTTCCGGCGGTGGCTGCAGGTCTTCGCTCTTGATGGTCATCATGTCGGACACCTGCTCGACCAGCAGGCCGACGAGCTTGCCGGCGATATCGGTGACGATGATGGCGGAGCGTTCAGACGGCTCGGTCATCTTCATGCCAAGACGGCAGGCCATGTCGATAACCGGGATCACTGCGCCGCGCAGATTGATGAGGCCAAGCACATAGGGCGGAGTATGCGGCATCGGCGTCACCGGCGCCCATCCGCGGATTTCGCGGATGGCCATGATGTCGATGCAGAATTCCTGGCCGCCAAGATGGAAGGAGACGATCTCCAGATAGGCGCCCGATTGTTTGATGGCATTCGTCATGGTGAAGGACTTCCCGTTTGGCGCCGGCGGCACGCGGCAGTGGCGATTGCAAGGGGGATCGGCTGGAGCGGTTCAATGCTGCTACAGCATCCGAAGGCTTTGGCGCTCGAAAGGCGCTCGGCTGCTTCGGCGGGCGTCATGCCCTTCTGAATCAAGATGGATCTGCCGCAGGCCCTGCGACCGGCGAATCTGACTTCGCCTATTGGGTTTGATGTTGGCGCGGACAGGTTAGGATTGCTTTAACGCCGGGACGAATTCCGGTGCATGTGAAAACATCTTCTTGAATTGCGTCTCCCGGTGCGACCCGTTACACCCGGTCCATGATCGCCCGCCGTCTCGCATGCCGAGTGTTAGCCGGGCATGGTGGGGAAGAAGCAGCGATGAAAACCGTGCGAATTGTTGTCTGGGTGGCCGTGTTGATCATGGCCGGAGTGCTGGGATGGTTCACCATCGGGGGCAGCAAGACACCGGAGGCGGCAGCCGAAGGTCCCTATGGAGTGCCGTTTACGCTTACGGCGCAGAATGGCCAGCCGATCAGTGAGCAGGCCTTTCGCGGCAAGCCGACGGCGCTGTTTTTCGGTTATACGCATTGCCCTGACGTTTGCCCGACCACGCTGTTTGAAATGAACGGCTGGATGCAGAAGGTTGACCCTGACGGCACGAAGCTCAATGCCTATTTCGTCACTGTTGATCCGGAGCGCGATACGCCCGCAATCATGAACCAGTACGTGTCCAATGTCTCGAACCGCATCACCGGCATTTCCGGCGATCCCGCCAAGGTGATGGACATGATCAAGGGCTTCCGGGTCTACGCCAAGAAAGTTCCGCTCGACGAGAAGGATCCGAACGGCGATTATACCATGGATCACACCGCCTCTGTCTTCCTGCTCGACGCCTCCGGCCGCTTCGCCGGCACGATCGCCTATCAGGAGGACGCGGATATTGCAGTCAAGAAGCTGGAGAACCTGATCAAGAAGGGATAGGGCGCCTATGGAGGATAGGGCCGGGGGAGAGAGGAAATCCAAGTCCATCCTGATTGCGGGTGCGGGTCCGGCTGGCCTGACCGCAGCGCTGGAGTTGGCCCGCCGCGGTTTTGCGCCTCGCATTATCGATGATGGCCAGGGGCCGACGCCTTTGGAAGAGAGCCGGGCTCTCGGCATCAATGCCCGCACACTGACGCTGCTTTCACCTTCCGGCGTTGCCGAGCGCATCGTCACGGCGGCTCAGCTGATCATGCATTTTCATATCCGTTCCGGAGCGAAAGTCCTTGCCGATGTCGATACGCGGCAGGTGCCGGGGCGCTTTGGCGCCATGCACGTTCTGGCGCAGGGCGCGACTGAGCGGTTACTGATCGAGGCGCTCGCCGTCTACGGCATCGCGCCGGAATGGCAGACCGCGGTCGTGGCGGAGACGATCGCCGATACTCGGAAGCCCGAGGTGACGCTGCGACGCGCCGATGGCGGCATGGAAACCGTTCGCCCCGACATTCTGATCGGTGCCGACGGGGCGCATTCGGCCGTGCGCAAGGCGCTCGGCGCCGGTTTTCCCGGCGAGGCGTTGGAGGCTTATTTCTATATTGCCGATTTTCGCTATGCAAAGCCGGTGGGCTCGCATTTCGTCGAGATCACGCTTTGCGATCCCGGCTTGATCGGGCGCTTGCCGGTGTCTTCCGATGTCCTGCGCTATATCTCGACGCGGGAGGATTTTGAAAGCCGCATCGTTCATCCGGACACAGTCGTCGAAAAGATCTGGGTCTCGCAGTTCCGCATTCATTTCCGCCACGTCGAGCCGATGGCCAAGGGCAATGTGTTCCTGGCGGGCGACGCGGCGCATATTCATTCTCCGGCAGGGGCTCGGGGCATGAATCTTGGCATAGAGGACGCCTGCTGGCTCGCCTGGCTCATTGCGGAAGGGCGCGAAGAGGAGTATTCGGCCCTCAGAATTCCAGCCGTGAAGCAGGTGCTGAAGCAGACCTATGGTCTGACCCGCTTGATCACCATGGAAAATGCGCTGGCGATCGCGGTGCGCAATCTGTTCGTGCCGCTGTTTTTGCGTTTCGGGCCGGCGCGGCGCAGGCTGCTTTACAATGTCGCCGGCTATGACACGCCGAAGCCGCCTTGGATCGACTGGGCCGAGTAAGAACAAGAGAGAGCGAAGAGTTGAGTGAAATCCGCCTTTACGTGACGACGACCGAGAAAAAGTCCGAGCAGGTTCTCGATCTGATGACGCCGGTGTTCGAAGATGAAGAACTACCTATCGCAACCAGCGAGATCGATGAGAAGAGCGACATCTGGGAAGCGTCGATCTATCTCTATGCGGATGACGAAGACGACGTGCGCGCGCGTTTTGCGGCTTTGCTGAAGCCGGCCTTTCCCGAGCTTGTCATCAAAAAGGAAGTCATTCCCGATGTCGATTGGATCGCCAAGTCTCTGGAGGGCTTGAAGCCGGTCCGTGCCGGGCGCTTTCTGGTGCATGGTTCCCATGACAGAGACAAGATCGGCTCGAGCGATATTGCCATCGAGATCGATGCCGGCCAGGCCTTCGGCACTGGCCATCACGGTACGACGGCGGGCTGCCTGGAGACGATCGAAACGGTACTTGCCAGCCGGCGGGTGCGCAATGCGCTTGATCTCGGCACCGGCAGTGGTGTTCTGGCGATCGGCGTGCGTAAGCTGCGCAATATCCCGGTTCTCGCCACCGATATCGATCCGATCGCCGTCCGCGTCGCCCGCGAGAATGTCCGCCGCAACGGCATTGCATCTGGCATCGCGCTGGAAACGGCACCGGGCTTTCATTCCACGGCCTTTTCCCGCCATGGGCCTTTCGACCTGATCATCGCCAACATTCTGGCCCGGCCGCTGATCAAAATGGCGCCGCAGCTGGTCGCTCACCTGGCACCCGGCGGCTCGGTCATCCTCTCGGGCATCCTTGCCGAGCAGCGCTGGAAGGTGTTGGCGGCCTATAATGGCGCGAAGATGCGCCATGTTCGCACCATCTGGCGCAACGGCTGGGTCACCATCCATCTCGACCGGCCTTGAGCCGGTCTATCTTCCATTGGGGAGTGGCTTTTAAAGGCCCTTAAAACGCAAAAGGCGATGCCGAAGCACCGCCTTGCTGATCGGTATTTGACCGATCTTGCCCGCGAGCATGTGGAGGAGTGCTCAAGCGGGCTCTACCGTTCTGGTTCGATCCGGGTGGGAGGAGGAGTCCCGGTCCGATCCAATATGAACGCTAGCTCTTGTAATTGTTAGTAGCGACCGCCACGGCTTGCGCCGATTGCTTTCGACGTTTCGACTTCGAGCTGGCGAAGTGCGCCGACAGAGTGGCGTACGGTGCGCCGCTCGCCAGCCAGTGCCGGGCTAACATATGCGGAGCGAGAGATAGGCATTTTCATTGTCCTTTTCGAGCGGGTTCGTTGTGAACCCCGTTTGATGCGCTCCATATAGCGACTCGCCCCCTTGCGTGGCAGGGGGTATGCTTCATGGGAGCTATGCAGTTAATGCATATTGCCTGCCGCTATGATGTCGCAATCGATCTCGGTTGCTCACGAAATGGGCGAAATCGTTAACGGGCGACTCGCATCGCCGACTGGCGGATCGGTTGAGAAGTCCCGTGCGCCTATTCGCGCGTGATCTTGTGCGAAAATCGTGTCGCACTTGCCGGGATCATGCTCTAACATGCTGTTGCCGCTCAGTTTCGCGGATTCTCGGTCAGTTTCGGATTAAGCCATGTTCCAGTCTTTCGACGTCACATCCACCCCACAATTCGGTCGCGAGCGCGTCACCGGCCTGCGTGCCGCCTTCAGCAATCTCGGCATTGACGGCTTCCTTGTGCCCCGTGCGGACGAATATCAGGGTGAATATGTGCCCAAATGTTCGGAGCGCCTGGCCTGGCTGACGGGATTCACCGGATCGGCTGGTGTTGCGCTCGTGACACAGTCACAAGCTGTTGTTTTCGTCGACGGTCGCTATGTGACGCAGTTGGCCGAGCAGGTGGACCGATCCGTGTTCACCGGCGGCGATCTGGTCGACGAGCCGCCGCATGTCTGGCTGCCGCGTCATGCGAAGAAAGGCTTCCGTCTCGGCATCGATCCGTGGCTGCATACCGGCGCAGAGGTCCGGCGGCTGGAAAAGGCGCTGGCGGAAATCGGCGGCAAGCTGGTCTTTCTGCCGCATAACCCGCTGGACAAGCTCTGGGCCGACCGCCCGGCCGAGCCGCTTGGCGGCGTCATCATTCAGGATATCGGGCAGGCCGGCATCTTGGCGAAGGACAAGCTGGCGACCATTGTGGCCGATCTGAAGGCGAAGAGTCTCAAGGCGGCGCTGATCACCGATCCGTCCTCTGTCGCCTGGATATTCAATATTCGCGGCAACGACGTGCCGCATACGCCGCATCCGCTGGCGCGCGCCATCATCTATGCCGAGGGGGAGGCGGAAATTTTCCTCGACAAGCGCAAGACCAAGATCGAGGCGGAGGCTTACCTCACGCAGATCTGCAAGCAGCTTCCTCCTTCCGAACTCGTCAAGCGACTGGCTGCTGCCTCCGCGAATGGCGGGCGCATCCTGGTCGATCCCGATCTGGCGTCCTATGCGCTGACCGACATCATTCGTCGCGAGGGTGGCGAGGTGGTGGAGGGCACGGATCCGGCCAAGCTGCCGCGCGCCCGCAAGAATGCCGCGGAAATCAATGGCTCGGCTGCCGCCCATCTGCAGGATGGCGCCGCCATGGTCGAGTTCCTCTATTGGCTGGAGACTAGCAAGCCGGGCACGGTGAGCGAAATCACCGCTGCCGAACGGCTGGAGGCAAGCCGCGCCCGCGTCGGCCAGAGCATGCAGAACCCGCTGAAGGATATTTCCTTCGACACCATCTCCGGCGCCGGCGAGCATGCGGCGATCATGCATTATCGCGTGACGACGGAGACCGATCGTCTGATCCAGGCCGGAGAGCTGTTCCTGATCGATTCCGGCGCGCAATATATCAACGGCACCACGGATATCACCCGCACGGTCGGTATCGGCGCGGTCCCCGAGGAGCAGAAGCGGCTGTTCACACTAGTGCTGAAGGGTATGATTGCCATCAGCACGGCGCGCTTTCCCAAGGGGACGCGCGGCTGCGATCTTGATCCACTGGCGCGCATCGCGCTCTGGAAATCCGGTGTCGACTTCGCCCATGGCACCGGTCACGGCGTCGGCTCGTATCTCTCTGTGCATGAGGGCCCGCAGCGCATCTCGCGGCTATCGACGCAGGAGCTGCTTCCCGGCATGATCCTATCGAACGAGCCCGGCTATTATCGCCCGGGCCACTTCGGCATCCGCATCGAAAACCTGATCTATATTCGCGATCCAGAGGAGATCGACGGCGGGGATATCCCGATGCTCGGCTTCGAGACGCTGACCTTTTGCCCGATCGACCGCAGCGTGATCCTTGCCGAGCTGCTGACCCATGACGAACTGCATTGGCTGAACGACTATCACGCCAGGACTCGTGAAGCGCTGATGCCGCTGATCCACGATCCGGATATCCGGGCCTGGCTGGAGAATGCGACGCTGGAGTTAAACCATTGAAGCAACTTACCTTCTCCCTCGGTGGGGAGAAGGTGTTAGATTCCGGCAAAATGCCGCCATGTCATCACGACGACCCATCCCGCGATCAGCATGAATGTGGATGAGAAGCGCAGGCCGACCAATAGCGCGGCGAACATGGCCACCTTCGTGTCCCAGCCGCCGTTGAAGAAGGCCGGGGCGACGAGGGTTGTAAGGACAGCGGCGGGTACCGCATTCAGCGCGGCTTCGACGCGTGGCGGAATGCGGGTCATCTTGACGATCAGGATATAGCCGCCGATGCGCGTCAGGAAGGTGACGAGGGCGGCCGTGAGGATCAGCAGGACCATATGCAAGTCGAAATCGAACATGGTCAGACCTCGTGATGTTCATTGACGAGGTCGGGCTTGCGGTTCGCCTTGATCGGCGGCAGCATGGCGGCGAGGGCGACACCCGCGAGCGCGCCGATGCTGACATGCCAGGGCGAGCCGACATAGCGATAGGCAATGGCCGAAACACCAGCGCTGGCGATCACCACGGGCAGGAAATTGTCGCGCTTGCGGAAGCCGATGACGATGCCGAGGAAATAGATCGGCAGCAGGATATCGAGACCGATCGCTTTGGGGTCGCCGATCATGCTGCCGAGCAGGCCGCCGATAAGGCTCAGCACCACCCAGACGACATAGATGACGGCGGCGAAACCCAGATACCATGCGAAGGTGACGGGCTTCCCGCTTTCATGGCGCTTGACCGTTTCGGCAAATTGCGGATCGACCAGCAGGAAGAAGGTGAAGAATTTCTGGACCGGCGAGAAATGCCGGATGTAGCGGGCAATCGCGGCCGAGTAGAGAACATGGCGGAAATTGACCGCCAGGATCGACAGCACGATCAACCAGGCTTGTACGTTGTGGCCGAAGAGATCGATGCCGACCATCTGGCTGGCGCCGGCATAGACCGTGCCGCTCATCAGGGTGAGTTCGCCGAGCGACATGCCCTGGTCATGCGCCAGGGCGCCGAACAAGGCACCGAATGGTGCCGCCGCGATGGCGACCGGAGTGCCGCCCTTCAGGCCCTCAAAAAAATCCGCGCGACTCATGGTCCGCTTTGTCCTTCATTGAAAGCCCAACACATAGCCCGCTAAATCCGCGTGGATTTAACGGGCTATGTGCGGAGCAAAAATACAACTGGCTTTGCGCGTCCGGTGGGATGCGCGGCGCACGGAGGAGCTGTAAGCTGGGGAGGGAGCATCGGCAATTCAATTTCCTTGATAGGACAATCGATTCCGTTGAACAGCCGATGGGATATGTCCACGAAACACCTGGGTGTCATCGATGAAGAAAATCACCTTCCCGAAGGAAGAAAAGGCCGCGATCGTGGTCCGCCTTCAGAAATATTTCGCCGACGAACTTGATCAGACGATCGGCACGCTGCCGGCTGAATTCCTGCTCGATTTCTTCACCACCGAAATCGGCCCGCATTTTTACAATCAGGGCCTGCGCGACGCCCATGCGGCGCTGATGACCAAGATGGAGGATTTTGGCGAGGCGATCTATCTGCTGGAGAGGGAGGCGGAGAAGCGCTGATCGGCTTTATTTCTTCGGTTGGAACGTATGCTCCGGCCCCGGAAACGTCCGCGCCTTCACCTCTTCCGCATAGGCTTCCACCGCCTTTGAAACCGTCGGCGCCAGCTGAGCGAAGTGCTTCACGAAGCGAGGTTTGAAATCGCTGAAGAGGCCGAGCATGTCGTCGGAGACGAGGATCTGGCCGTCGCAGGCGGGTGAGGCGCCGATCCCGATGGTTGGGATACCGACCGAAGCGGTGATCTCGCGAGCAAGGGCTTCGACGGTGCCCTCGACGAGGAGCGCGAAGGCGCCGGCTTGCTCGATGGCTTTCGCATCCCGACGGATCTTATCGGCTTCTTCTTCCGAGCGGCCGAGCGCGCGATAGCCGCCTGCCGTTTTCACCTGTTGCGGCATCAGCCCGACATGGCCGAAGACCGGCACGCCGCGAGCGGTCAGGAATGCGACGGTCTCAGCCATTTCCTCGCCGCCCTCCAGCTTGACGCCGTCGCTGCCGGTTTCTTTCAGGATCCGAACCGCATTGCGGAAGGCTTGCTCTTTCGATTCCTGATAGGAGCCGAAGGGCATGTCGACGATGACGCAGGCCTTTTGGACGCCGCGCATGACGCCTTGGCCATGCGCAATCATCATGTCCAGCGTCACGCCCACAGTCGATTCCATCCCGTAGAGCACCATGCCAAGGGAATCACCCACCAGAAGCAGGTCGCAATGCGGGTCGAGCAGCCGGGCGATTGACGTCGTATAGGCCGTCAGGCTGACGATCGGGCGGGTGCCCTTCATCGCCTCGATCTGGGAGGTGGTGTTGCGTCTAGTCAGTCCGGTAGCGCTCATGTCAGGCCGCCTTTTCGCTGGCGGCCTGCTTGCGGCCGATGATGCGGTTGTCGAGCAGGCGGGTTGCGCCGATGCGTACGAAGAGGGCGACGAGGATGGGCTGGCCCTGCAGGTTTGTCAGCGGCTCCAGCGTGTCGGGATGGCGGACGGCGGTGACTTCGGACGTCGCAAATGGTTCGCTGGCGATGAAGTCGCGCAGTGCCGCTTCGAATGCGATGGGATCGTCGGCGCCCTCGTTATAGAGTCGTTCGGCTTCGGCCAGCGCCTTCGGCACGATGACGGCGGCGGCACGCTGTTCCGTCGAGAGGTAGACGTTGCGTGAGGATAGCGCCAGGCCATCGGCATCACGGACCGTCGGCACCGGCACGACGCGGACCGGTTGGGCCAGATCCTCCACCATGCGGCGGATGATCGCCACCTGCTGATAATCTTTCTCGCCGAAATAGGCGCTGTCGGGCTGGACGATATTGAAAAGCTTGGTGACAACAGTGGCGACGCCGGCGAAGTGGCCGGGGCGAACAGCGCCTTCCAGCTCCGTGCCGAGCTTCGGCACGTCGACAACCGTTTCCATTGGCCGGGGATACATGTCGGCGACGCCGGGCGCGAAGATGAAATCGACCTTGCCGTCCCGCAGTATGGCGCTGTCCCGCTCGAGATCGCGCGGATATTTCGCCAGATCTTCGTTGGTGCCGAATTGCAGCGGATTGACGAAGATGGAGACGACGACGATGTCGTTTTCAGCTCTGGCGCGGGAAACCAGTTCCATGTGACCGGCATGCAGATAGCCCATGGTCGGCACCAGGCCGATGCTTTTGCCGGCTCTGCGATGCGCGGCAAGCCGTTCGCGCAATGCGGCTATCGTGCTGATCGTTTCCATGATGCTCCTCCACGGACGCGCCGCCCGACGCTTGTCCGTCTCCCGTCTTTTGATTTTGGCGGCTCTTCTAACGTGTGCAGTGCAAAAAGGCAATTCAAGGAGAGGCGGTCATCCGCTCTCGTGGTTCGAGACGGCCTTGCTGTCTTCCTCACCATGAGGGCTAACCCTCCGGGCAATCTAATGCCAAATCAGCGCTTGCGAGCAGCGCCGCGTTCACTCCACCTCATGCTGAGGTGCGCAGCCCAAAGGGCAGCGCCTCGAAGGATTGGGGCGGCCCGGATCCATCAAAGCTTTTCATATAACTTAGCGTTTTTCTCAATCTTTTGCTGTTAGCTGCCGCCATGGCGAAGATCGTGGCATTGGCGGCATATTTTTATCAGGCAGCGATTGCCTTCGGGTTGCTGATCGCGGTGGCGCATCTGTTGGCGCCGGCGGATTATGCCGCCTATTCGTTGTTCATCTCTATCAGCCAGTTCGCGGCGATCTTCTGTTTCGAGTGGATCCGCTTTGCCTGCAGCCGCTTCTATCCCGGCCAGGCGCTTGGCAGCGAGGCGGCGGAGCGTACGGCATTGAGCATCGAGTTTGCCGCCTGCGCCGTGATCTGCATTCTGGTTGCCGGTGTTTCGATCTTCTTTGCCGTATCGCCCCAGATTGCGGTGCTCGGCTGCCTTGTGGTCATCCTTCAGGGTGGCAGTGACCTGCATCTGACCATGCTGCGCTTTCGCCAGGAATTTCACGCCTTTTCACGCCTGCAGGGCTCCCGCGCCACCATTCTGGCCATTGGCACGCTGGCGGGTGCGGCGATCGCGCCGAATTTCACTTCTACGGTGGCGGGCCTGCTCGGTGGTTATGTCGCCTATAGCATCCTGGCGATGTTTCTTACCCGCAACAGCCTCCGCGAGGCGGCGGGTTTTCAGCCGCCGCTGGTCAGAAAACATTTCGTTTATGGCAGTGTGGCGGCTGGAGCCTCGGTCATCGGGCTTCTGGCGCCGCTTGGTCTGAAATCGATCCTGACGGCGGTCTTGGGGGCAGGTGGTGCTGCGGGCGCGCTGCTGGCGCTTGATCTGCTGCAGCGGCCTTTCGTGCTCATTGTCGCGGCTCTGCAGGCGATCCAATATCCCGATGTGGTGGCGACCTATGATCGCGAGGGCGCCACACCGGCGTTCCGGCGGCAGCTTGGCGGCTATTATTCACTGCTATCGGGTTTCACGCTGATGACGGCGGCGGGGATTTTCGCGCTGCTACAGCCGGTCGGTCATTTCGTCATCGCACCCGGTCTGCGCGAGGGCTTTCTCAGTGCTGCGCCGTTTGTCACCGGCCTTGCCGTCTGCCGGGCCTTGACACTGAATATGCTGCCGACGCCGGCGCATCTGCGCCATCGGCTATTGGCGATCTTTCTGCTGGCGGTGGTGGATTGCGTGCTGCTCAATGCCGGGGCTTTGGCGGGCGGCTATCTTCATTCCTTCAGCGACGGCGCGCTGATGGCGGGCGGCATGGTCGGCGCGCTGATCGCGATGGTGATTGGGGGGAAGGTGCTGATGGCATTGCCCTTCGATTTCGTCTGGCAGCCGGTCGTGCTTTCCGCCGTCGGACTTGCCGTGCCGGTTCTTGCGACTGTTGGCTTCGACTATTCGCTATGGATCTCGGTTGGAGCGGGGATTATCGGTGGCGGTGTCTTCTGCCTGCTCGGCCTCTACAGCTATTTCGTCACGATGTTCCGCCCACGGCTGGCATCGTAGCTCAGAGACTTTCGAGTATTCTCAGCACCTTTTCGGCGCTGCTATCCCAGGAGAAGCGGGCGACATTTTCATGGCCTTTTTGGCGGAGATCTGCGCGCAACGCCTCATCGTCGGCTATCCGACGCATGGCTGTGACCAGCTCATCCTGCTTCGTTGGATCGAAATAGAGCGCGGCGATGCCCGAGGCTTCGCGCACGGCGGGGATATCGGCCGCAAGCACAGGGCAGCCCTGCGTCATGGCTTCCAGCGGCGGAATGCCGAAACCCTCATAGAGGCTCGGAAAGACGAAGGCGGTGGCATGGCGCTCGAGTGCCGCGATTTCCGCATCGCTCAGCCGGCCGGGGAAAAGCATGTGGTCATTGGATTGAGGGCCTTCCGATTTGAATACGCTCGGCGCGGTGCCGCCGACGACCACCAGCTTTTGATCGGGATCGCCAAGTGCCTCGAAGGCACGGATGGCGAAATCGAGGTTCTTGTTCGGTTTCATCGTGCCGACCAGCAGGAAGAAGCCGTTCCTCTTGAGGCCCAGACGCTGGATGATGGTTTCGTCCGGCTCGATGGCGGCGAAATGATCGACGGCGTTATAGACGACATCGATGCCGTCTGTGGGGACGCGGAAGACAGAGGCCAGCTCCTTGCGGGAGAAGTCCGAGACAGTGCCGATCTTCGCCGTGCGGGTCAGCACTGAGCCGAGCGCGCCATGCAGCAGCCGATAGCTGCGCTTGAACGACTGCGGATGTCGGAAGATCGTCACGTCATGGATGATCACAGCCTGATGGCGATGCAGCAGCGGACCGCTGCCGCCGAAGCCGATCAGAAGGTCGCCTCGGGAGCGGGCAAGCAGCGCCGTCTGCTCCCAGAGATGACCAGGGCCTGAACCGAAAGCGTCGATCGATATGGCCGAGAGTTCGATATCGACCGGCGTGTTGCGCGGCACCGCCAGCCGCCAGTTTGCGCCCTTCAGTACGCCAGGCACAGCACCGGCGGCGATCTTGCGGTCGAGTGCCAGCGTCAGCTCTCGCGCAAAGCGCTGCACGCCTGACAGAGGCTGGCCGAGAAAACGCCCGTTGATGGTGATCGACTGCACACGAGTATCCCGATTTTCTAATATCGGGAATAGCTTGCGCCATTTTCTTTAGAGAAGCTTTAGCCTGGGATAAGAGATTTTAAGCAAGAGCGACTTTGCTGCTGATAATGGCGACGCCGCGCGTCCGCATCTCGTTGATCGCCGCTTGAACGCCGGCTGGATCGATGCCGCGGCTGGCATCCTCGATGAAGCGAACGATAACGCCCGGCAGCATCTCGACGGCGTCGAGCGCCGAGAATTTCACGCAATAGTCCGTCGCTAGCCCACAGAGATCAAGCTCGGTCACGCCCTCTGCGCGCAGCTGCGCGGCAAGGCCGGTGAGGGCCGCCTGATCATTATCGCGGAAGGCCGAGTAGCTGTCGACATCCGGCTTTTGACCCTTCTGCTGGATGAAATCGATGCCGTCGACATGGAGGGCGGGGTGAAGCCGGGCGTCCTCGGTATTTTGCACGCAATGGTCCGGCCACATCATCTGCGGCTTGCCGGAGAGCATGCCCATTTCGAAGGGTTTCTTGCCGGGATGGGCGGAGGCGAAGCTGCCATGGCCGGCGGGGTGCCAGTCCTGGGAGGCGAGGACCATGTCGTATTTGCCGCTGTCGATGAGCTTGTTGGCAACAGGCACCACCTGATCGCCTTCGGGAACCGGCAGATTGCCACCGGGGCAGAAACCGTTCTGGATGTCGATCAGCAGCAATGCTTTCATGAGGCTTGTCCTTCCGTTTCTGTTGCGCTGCACGATGCCAAGCGTTGCGCCGCGGATCAAGCCTTTTGCGCCGCGCCTGATCATCAGGCGCGGCGCAATGGTTTTCGAAAGCTTACGAGGGCTTGTGACCCTTCAGGCCGTAGAAGGCGATATAGACGTAGCAGATGATCGGCATCAGGAAGGCGAGGTGGATGCCGATGGTGTCGGCAAGCCCACCCTGGATCATTGGCAGGACGGCGCCGCCGACGATGGCGAGGCAAAGAATGCCGGAGCCCTGGCTCGTATATTTGCCGAGGCCATGCAGCGCCAGGCTGAAGATCGTCGGGAACATGATCGAGTTGAACAGGCCGATCGCCAGCACCGACCACATGGCGACATGGCCGGTCGTGAGCACGGTCACCAGAAGCAGGATGGCGACGATAATCGCATTGAAGGCCAACGCCTTGCCATCGTCGACATGGCGCATGACCAGCGAGCCGATGAACCGGCCGATCATGGCGCCACCCCAGAAGTAAGAGACGTAATGCGCGGCTTCGGCCTCGGAGAAATGGGCGATATCCGGCTGGCTCAGGAAGTTGACGAGGAAGCTGCCGATGCTGACTTCAGCGCCGACATAGAGGAAGATGCCGACCGCGCCGAGGACGAGGTGGCGATACTGCCAGGCGGAGCCGCCGCCGCGCATGGGTTCGATCGTTTCCTCATCTTCGACGTCGGGCAGTTTCAGTGCCGCAAAAATGGCGGCGAGCAGCAGGAAGGCTGCGCCGAGCATTAGGTAGGGGAGCTTCACCGCGCCGGCTTCAGCAAGCCTGATGGCATCGAGCTGTTCCGGCGTGGCGTTGGTGGCAGCGACCGTTGCGGCCGAGAGGATCAGCATGGCGCCGAAGATCGGGGCGATGGTGGTGCCGAGCGAATTGAAAGCCTGGGTGAGGTTCAGGCGGCTGGCGGCGGTATCCGGCGGGCCGAGCACGGTGACGTAAGGATTGGCCGCGACCTGCAGGATGGTGACGCCAGCGGCGAGCACGAAGAGGGCGCCCAGGAAGAGGGCGTAGATGCGGTAGCTGGCGGCCGGGATGAACAGGGCGCAGCCGATCGCGGCGATGACGAGGCCGACGACGATGCCCCATTTATAGCTGATGCGCTTCACCAGCGCGCCTGCCGGCAGCGACACGATAAAATAGGCGCCGAAGAAGCAGAGCTGGATCAGCATCGACTGGGTGTAGTTGAGCTGAAAGACACTCTTCAGGTGCGGCACCAGAATGTCGTTCAAGCAGGTAATGAAACCCCACATGAAAAAGAGTGAGGTGAGTGCGATAAGCGCGAATTGATAATTACCCTGGCCCTGGTGCGCGGAGACGCGACCGCCGGCGGGCGCAGAGCTTGTTGCTATGCCAGCCATTTTTTTATCCTCGATTTTTGTTTTGCCAGCTTTCGATTGTCGATCGGGATGGGGAACCCGGAATGCGCCGAACGGCAGGCTGGCAACGGCTTGCCGAGAGATCGCGGGAGGCGCGATCATTCGAAGCCGCTTAATCGATATAATCGATTAGCCCCTGATTGGTAGCTTGCTAGCGATGTGGATTTTGCAATGCAGCAATGTTTGAGGCGGGAGGCTGGTGTTGCTCTCACTACAACTCATAATATAGGTCGCGCCAATCCGGATTGGCGTTCTCGATAAGTTCGATTTTCCACTGGCGATACCAGCGTTTCAACGATTTCTCGCGTTGGATGGCTGATACGATATCAGCGTGATCTTCATACCATACCAACCGTGTGCAACCGTATTTCCAGGCAAAACCGGGTGTTAGGCCTTCTCGATGCTCGTAAATTCGGCGCTCCAGATCGGAGGTGACGCCGATGTAGAGCGTGCCCCGTTTCTGATTGGTGATGATGTAAGTATATCCACCCATGCGTGTATGATGCTGTGCGAATGACAGCCGTCAAGAGTGCAGAAAGTGGCTCACAGTACTTACGTTTGCCACCTTGGCTTAACACACACTCCGTCATCCTCGGGCTTGGCCCGAGGATCCACGCTCAAGCCTGGCAGTTTGTAAAACGGTACCGCCGCCAGAGGCTTTGGTTCCGACACTGCAGCTAGCGCTCTTTTCCTGTTGCCAAAAGCGAAGTTAAAGGTCGTGCAGAAATGCTTATGCCTGGATCCTCGGGCCAAGCCCGAGGATGGCGGAGCATGTGGAGGATGCGGAGGCACGTGGGGAGTGCAGAGGTTTCTAGCAATCAAAAGTCTCGCTCTTGCGAAATAGGCGAGTTCAAAAAAATAAACTCAATTAAAAATATACACTCGCATCAATTGCATCCGCTCGCGAATATAATATTGTTTGGCTGGGGATCAAATCGAGGGGCTGTCATGTCATTTAAGGAACAGGTTGCTGAACTGTCGAAGCGCGCAATTTCTGCGCAAAATATCGCCCTCACGGAAGAGGCGACCAAAAACGCTCTTGTTATGCCGTTTCTGCGAACGCTTGGTTTTGACGTGTTTGATCCAATGCAGATCGTGCCAGAATTCGTTGCTGATGTTGGTTTGAAGAAAGGTGAAAAGGTTGACTATGCGGTGAAGATCAATGACAGGATCGAGTTTATTCTCGAAGCCAAAGCTGTCAGTGCAAATCTTTCGCAAGCTCAATATAGCCAGCTATATCGATATTTTTCGACGACGGATTGTTCAATCGCGATTCTTACGAATGGCATACAAATCTGGTTTTTTACCGACCTAGATGCGCCTAACAAGCTCGATAGCAACCCGTTCTTTAAATTTGATCTTTTTGATTATGATGACAACGATCTGAAAGAGCTTGAGAAATTTCACAAAGAGAAATTTTCGATTGAAGATATCAAAAGTTCCGCCAGCACTCTCAAGCGAATGAAGGCGACGATCAGTTGTATCGAAGCGCAATTCAACGATCCCGATGATGAGTTTGTTCGCCTTATCTCTAAGGAAATATACGATGGGAAGCTCACCGCGGCTGTCGTTGCCGAGTTCAAGCCGATCATCAAGCGTGCGTTTGAAGATCTAGTTCGTCAGAAGATTCAAAAACGGTTGAGTGCGGCGTTCAATGAGAACGTGAACATTCCGACGATAAAGGATGTAGATTCGGTCACTCAGATCAACGATGACGGGGACGGCATCGAGACGACTCAAGAAGAGATCGATGGCTTTAATATCGTAAGAGCTATCGCCGCCGAACTAGCGGATGTATCGCGAATTGTTATGCGTGATCAGAAATCATATTGCGGCATCAATTTCGATGACAATAACCGCAAGCCG
Organism: Rhizobium rhizogenes NBRC 13257; assembly: GCF_000696095.1. Lineage (GTDB taxonomy): Bacteria > Pseudomonadota > Alphaproteobacteria > Rhizobiales > Rhizobiaceae > Rhizobium > Rhizobium rhizogenes. Next base: position 349,670 of record NZ_BAYX01000001.1, read on the forward strand.
ATCGTCAGGCTCCATTTTAATTCCAAGACCAAGTTCCTAACGATCTTCGACGCCGAAAAGGCGGGGTCTCGGTTTGATATCACGCAGACCGCAGACATCTTTAAGGCCAAAGCGCAAATTCAGGGTGTGATACAGTCTTACGTTGTCAACGGTTCCTGATCACACCCGCTCCACAAACCCATCCAACACCCGCTTCTGCCCCGCCCGGTCGAATTCGATCGTCAGCTTGTTCCCCTCGACGTCCGAGACATTGCCGTTGCCGAACTTGATGTGGAACACGCGGTCGCCGACGAAGAATTTTGAGGGTTCGGAGGAGGTGGATTTGGCGATGAGTTCGCCGTCGATGGTGCGGGTTTTGGGGCCGCTTTCGCCGTAGCCGATGCGTTCCACCGCGTGGCCGGAGCGGGAGCCCCAGTTGTCGCGGGTGGCGTCGGTTTTGTTGGCCTGGGCGCGTTTCCAGCCGGGGGTGGAATAGGAGTTGGCGAAGGGCTCGGTCTTGTCGAAGCGCGACTGGCCATAGCCGCCGCGGCCGTAACCGCCGTAGGATTGCTCCACTTCCGCGACTTCGACATGGGTGACCGGCAGTTCATCGAGGAATCTCGATGGGATGGTCGATTGCCATAACCCGTGGATGCGGCGGTTGGAGACGAACCAGATGTGGCAGCGGCGCTTGGCGCGAGTGAGGCCGACATAGGCGAGGCGGCGTTCTTCCTCCAGCCCGGCGCGGCCGCTCTCGTCGAGTGAGCGCTGGTGCGGAAACAGACCTTCCTCCCAGCCGGGCAGGAAGACGGTTTCGAATTCCAGGCCCTTGGCGGAGTGCAGCGTCATAATCGAGACGGCATCGAGATTTTCGTTCTGTTCGACGTCCATGACGAGGGAGACGTGTTCGAGGAAACCACGCATGGATTCGAAGCTGTCCATCGAGCGGATGAGTTCCTTCAGGTTTTCCAGCCGTCCGGGCGCTTCCGCCGATTTGTCGTTCTTCCACATGTCGGTGTAGCCGGACTCTTCGAGAATCTGCTCTGCGAGTTCGGTATGCGGCGTATTTTCGAGCAGGCCCTGCCAGCGGCGGAAGGATTGCACGACGTCGAACAAAGCCTTGCGCGGCTTCGGCTTCATCTCGTCGGTCTCGATGATATCGGCCGATGCCGCCAGCATCGGAATGTTGCGGACGCGGGCATAGTCGTGCAGCGCACGGACAGTGGTGTCGCCGAGGCCGCGCTTCGGCGTGTTGACGATGCGCTCGAAGGCGAGATCGTCGGCCGGCTGGCAGACCAGGCGAAAATAGGCCATGGCGTCGCGAATTTCGAGGCGCTCGTAGAAGCGCGGGCCGCCGACGACGCGATAGTTCAGGCCGAGCGTGACGAAACGGTCTTCGAATTCGCGCATCTGGAAAGAGGCGCGTACCAGTATCGCCATGTCGTTCAGTCTGTGCTTAACGCCGCTGGAATTGCCGCGCTGAAGCTGCTCGATCTCCTCGCCGATGGCGCGGGCTTCCTCCTCGGAATCCCAGGAAGCGTGCACCTGCACTTTGATGTCGTCGGGATCGGTGCGATCGGTGAACAGCGTCTTGCCGAGGCGGCCTTCATTATGGGTGATCAGATGGGCCGCAGCGCCGAGAATGTGCTCGGTGGAGCGATAGTTGCGCTCCAGCTTGATGACCTTGGCGCCGGGAAAATCCTTTTCGAAGCGCAGGATATTGTCCACTTCCGCGCCGCGCCAGCCATAGATCGACTGGTCGTCGTCGCCGACGCAGCAGACATTCTGCAACTCACCCTTCGGCCGCTGTGCCAGCAAGCGCAGCCACATATATTGCGCCGTGTTGGTGTCCTGATACTCGTCAACGAGAATGTAGCGGAAGCGCTGGTGATAGTCTTTCAGGACATCCGGATTCTGCCGGAACATGTTGATCGGATGCAGCAAAAGATCGCCGAAGTCGCAAGCGTTGAGCGTCTTCAGGCGGGCTTGGTAGGCGAAATAGAGCTCGCGGCCCTTGCCATTGGCGAAGGCGCGGGCGTCGCCCTCGGGAATATCGGCGGGGCTGAGGCCTTTGTTCTTCCAAGTGTCGATCATGCCGGCGAATTGCTTGGCCGGCCAGCGCTTGTCGTCCAGGCCCTCGGCCTGGATCAGCTGCTTGATCAGCCGGATGACATCGTCGGTGTCGAGAATGGTGAAGCTGGAGGAGAGGCCGACCAGCTCGGAATGACGGCGCAGCAGCTTGACGCCGATCGAGTGGAACGTGCCGAGCCAGGGCATGCCCTCGACCGCGCCGCCAACGAGCAGCGCGACGCGTTCCTTCATTTCGCGGGCGGCCTTGTTGGTAAAGGTGACGGCGAGGATCTGGCTGGGGAAGGCGCGGTTGGTGGAGAGGATATGGGCGATACGGGTCGTCAGCACCCGCGTCTTGCCGGTGCCGGCGCCGGCGAGCACGAGAACCGGTCCGTCCAACGTCTCGACCGCTTCCGTCTGTTCCGGATTGAGGCCGGTGAGATAGTCGGGCCGCCGGCCGCCATCGCGCGCCGCCATGGCGCGGGCCGCAATACCGCCGCCTACACTGGCAGGGCCGGGCGCTGGGGCGGGCCGGCGCGGAACCAGGTGTTCCGGCTCTTCGTCGAAGAAGGGAATGTCGTCATGTCCGATGGTCATGCGGCTCAATGTAATGATTCTGCCCTGAAAGGCAAAAGAAACGGCCCGAAAATAGAACAAAAAGTGCACATTCACAGGTGTATGGAGGTTATCAAGAGGCTATCCTACCCCTGAACGGGGATGTGGGGATGCAAATGAAATGCCTCGTTGTCCCCGCCAAGATTACAACTTTGTCATAATGCGTGGCAAAGCTTGCCGCATATGCTCAAAAAAACGATATTGCAGCAAATCGGGCACAATCCTGCGTTATATCGCGATTTGCCCTAGGGATTGGCCTCAGTAAGTGCGCTGGTGTGATGAGGCCATATAAAATTGACGACGCGATTTCATCGCCTCTGACAACGAGCCGGAGACGTACATGACCGCCTGGAAGCAGCTTTCGTTGTCTTTTCTGTTGCTAGTGGCAGGTATTGCCGCTGTGGTGGCTTTCGTGCCCGGCACGGCTGGATTGCTGCGGGCAGTTGGCGTCCCTGAAGCCGTCGTGGGGGCTATTGCGCCTGGTGAAAGCACCAAGAGTGAGAAGGCAGCGAATGGCGGTGGGCGGCGTGGCGCCGATACGCCGCTGGTGGTGACCGAGGCCGTGGTCAGCGGCGTGGTCAATGATCGCCTGAGCGCCATCGGCACCGGCGATGCTATCCGTTCCGTCGTCGTCATGCCGCAGGCGACGGGCACGATCCGCGAAATCCTCATCAAGTCCGGCAATCATGTGAAGCAGGGCCAGGTGCTGGCCCGCCTCGATGATGACGAACAGATCATCGCTCGCGGCCAGGCAGAGGTGGCGTTGAAGAGCGCTGTCGAGAAATCGCAGCTCTATCACACCATCAAATCCAGCGTGTCGCGCATGGATGTCTTCGACTCGGAGATCGCTGAACAGGGCGCCAGACTGGCGCTGCAATCGGCTGAGCTGGCGCTGAAGCGCCGGGATATCGTTGCGCCGATCGACGGCATCGTCGGTATCGTGCCCGTCGTCATCGGCGACAACGTCACGACGACGACCAGCATCGTCACGCTCGACGACCGTTCGGAAGTGCTGGTCGATTACTGGGTGCCGGAGCGGTTCGCCAATACGGTCAAGGTCGACCAGCCGGTCGAGGCGACGTCGGTGGCGCGGCCGGGACGGTTGTTCTCCGGTGTGGTCGAGGCGGTCGACAACCGCGTCGATGGCGCCAGCCGTACCTTGCGGATTCGTGCCCGTATCGACAATGCCACGGACGAGTTGCGCGCCGGCATGTCCTTCAATGTCGGCATGCGCTTTGCCGGCGAGACCTATCCCTCCGTCGATCCGCTGTCGGTGCAGTGGGACGGCGAGGGCTCTTACGTCTGGCGCGTCGCTGACGGCAAGTCGTCCAAGGTGCGTGTCAGTGTCGTGCAGCGTAATCCGGATGCGGTGCTGGTTCAGGCCGATCTCAAGGATGGCGACCGGATCGTCACCGAGGGGTTGCAGCGCGTGACCGAGGGCGGCGCCGTGCGCTTTGCCCGCGAAGTCGCCGAGGCCACGGGGGCCGTCACGCAATGATGGGGCACGGCAACGATACCGGCGATGGGGCCGGGACAGGCACTGGTTCCGGCAAGCAGGCTTTTACCGCGCTTTTCGTGCGCCGGCCGATCCTGGCGCTGGTCTTCAACACGCTGATGGTCGTTGCCGGCCTTGCCGCCTATTTTGGCGTCGAGGTGCGTGAATTGCCCGATGTCGACCGTCCGGTGGTGACCGTGCGAACCATGTTCGACGGCGCTGCGCCGCAGACGGTGGATCAGGAGCTGACCAAGGTTATCGAAGGCGCGGTTGCCCGCGTCAGCGGCCTGAAATCGGTCTCGTCGAGCTCATCCTTCGGCCAGAGCCGGGTGACGCTCGAATTTTCCGACGCCATTGATCTCTCCGTTGCCGCCAACGACGTTCGCGATGCGATCGGCCGCATCACCGAGCAGCTGCCCGACGAGGCGGACGCGCCGCAGATCGTCAAGGCGGATTCGGATTCGCAGCCGATCATGCGCCTTGCCGTCACCTCCAATACGCTGACCATGGACGACCTGACGCAGCTCGTCGACAATGAGATCACCGATCGGCTGGCCTCCGTCGATGGCGTTGCCGATGTCGAGCTTTATGGCGATCAGGAGAAAGTCTTTCGTATCGATGTCGATCAGGGAGCGCTTGCCGGGCGAGGGTTGACGATCGGCGACCTGACGACGGCGCTGGCAACGGCGGCGCTCGATGTGCCGGCCGGATCGTTGAAGAGCAATCGGCAGGATATCGTCGTGCGCGCCACGGCCGCGTTGCAGACTCCCGAGGACTTTTCGCGACTGATCGTCAAGGATCGCGTCCGGCTCGCCGATGTCGCGACTGTGACGCTCGGCCCTCGGGACGGCACGACGGCTCTCCGTTCCAACGGCGTGCAGGGCATCGGCCTCGGCATCATCCGGCAGGCGCAATCGAACACGCTGAACATCTCCAATGGCGTGAAAGCCGTGGTGGCGCAACTGTCGAAATCCCTGCCGGAGGGAACCCATATCGCGATCACCAGCGATGACGCCGTGTTCATCCAGGGTGCGATCCATGAGGTGGTCCTGGCGCTGATATTGTCGGGGCTGATCGTTACCATCGTCATCTATCTCTTCCTGCGCGACTGGCGCGCAACGCTGATCCCGGCGGTCACCATGCCCGTGGCGCTGACGGGCACGCTGGCGGCGCTCTACATGGTCGGCTTTTCGATCAACATCCTGACGCTGCTGGCGATCGTGCTTGCGACCGGCCTCGTGGTCGACGATGCCATCGTCGTTCTGGAAAACATCGTGCGTCGCAGGTCGGAAAAGATGGGGCCGCGTGCGGCGGCGGTGCTTGGCACGCGCGAGGTCTTCTTCGCGGTCATCGCGACGACGGCGACACTTGCCGCAGTCTTCATTCCGCTGTCCTTCCTGCCGGGGCAGGTGGGTGGCCTGTTCCGCGAATTCGGATTCGTCCTGGCTTTCTCCGTCGGCCTGTCGTCGATCGTGGCGCTGACGCTTTGTCCGATGCTGGCCTCGCGCATGCTGACCAGGGAGATGCGCGAGGATCACGGCATGCTCGGCCGTTTTGGCGCGCTGTTCTCCAGTGTCTATCGTCGTACGCTGGGCGCTTGTCTCAACGCGCCAGTGGTGGTCATCGCCTTCTGCGCGATCTTCTCCGCCGCAGCGATCTTTGCCTTCCTGGGCGTCAAGAGCGAGTTGACGCCGAATGAGGACCGCGCTCTGGTGATGCTCCGGCTGACCACGCCGCAGGGTGCCAGCCTCGATTACACCAAGGATCAGTTGCAGCGCGTGGAGGAGAACCTGCAGCCCTTGATGGACAGCGGCGATATCCGCAATGTCTATGCAATCTCCGGCCAGAACGGGCAGGTGAACACCGGCTTCATGGTGTTGACGCTAGCGCCCTGGAGCGAGCGCCATCGCACGCAGACCGACATCGTTGCCGATATCAACCGGGCAATGGCCCGCGTGCCGGCGCTGCGCGGCAATGTCTTCCAGTCGAATAGCCTACGCATTCGCGGCGCCGGCAGCGGCGTGCAGATGGCGCTGACGGGTAATGATCACGAGGCGCTGACGCAGGCGGCGCTGAAACTGGTGCAGGCGCTGGACGCCACCGGCCAATTTGATACACCGCGCCTTAACAACGAGCCGACCCAGGCGCAGGTCTCCGTCGCGATCGACCGCGAGCGCGCCTCCGATCTCGGCGTCGACATCACAGGCCTGTCGACGGCGCTGCAATCGCTGCTCGAAGGTCGCTCCGTCGTCGATGTTTTCGTCAAGGGCGAGGCATATCCGGTACTTCTGACCTCGACCATGCGGCCGATCGACGATCCGACTGATCTCGAAAACGTCTTCCTGAAGACCGGCGACGGCAAGATCGTGCCGATGTCGGTCATTGCCAGCCTGAAGGAGGGGGCGGTTGCGCCGCAGCTCACCCGCGAGCAACAACTGGCATCGGTGGCAATCACCGCCGGCCTCAAGAACAATATGTCGCTTGGCCAGGCCGTGGAGGAGGTGAAGCGGATCGCCGCGCCGCTTCTGCCGCCCGGCGCGCGGCTGATCCCGCTTGCTGAGGCGGCGACGCTGCAGGAGAATTCCAGCGGCATGGCGCTTACCTTCGGTTTCGCCATCATCATCATCTTCCTGGTGCTGGCCGCGCAGTTCGAGAGTGTGCTGTCGTCGTTGATCATCATGTCGACGGTGCCGCTCGGTCTCGCCTGCGCGATCTTTGCGCTCGTCATCACTGGTTCCAGCCTCAACATCTACAGCCAGATCGGTCTGGTGCTGCTGGTCGGCGTCATGGCGAAGAACGGCATCCTGATCGTGGAATTCGCCAATCAGCTGCGCGATGCGGGTGAGGGCGTGCGTGAGGCGATCGAGAGAGCTTGCGCGCTGCGTCTGCGTCCGGTGATGATGACCATGATCGCCACCATCCTCGGCGGCGTGCCCCTGGTGTTTGCGCATGGGGCCGGAGCGGAAGCGCGCATCGCGCTCGGCTGGGTGATTGTCGGCGGTCTCGGTTTCGCGACCCTGGTGACGCTCTACGTCACGCCGGTCGCCTATCTCCTGATTGCCCGCTTCGCCAAGCCGCAGGCCCACGAGGAGCAGCGATTGCACGAGGAAATGTCGGATGCCGCGCTCAGGGCGAAGCTGACGAAACTCAGGGCGGCGGAGTAACCGTACGTTTCGGCGTAATAGATAAATCGACTTCAACCAAAGATTTATAGTAACTCGACCGTTTCGATTAGCTGTTTATTAAACATGATTGTTAATCATAGGTGCCTGTAACCACCCGAGTTCAGGCGCTGTTTTTTGCCGGACTCACGTTCGCCGACACTGTCGGCCCGCGTGCATGAGCGCTCGCGGCATGGTTCCAATGTCTCCTTGTGCCTGTTGTGTATCGTTGCGTCCGGAGTCCGTGTGTCGTGAGTATTTTTTCGACCTTCATCAGGGTTAGTCCCTCCGTCAATATCGCGCTTGAAGTTCTCAGAAACACCCAATCGGATTTGAATGTCGCCCAGCGGCAGATGTCGTCCGGCCTGCGCGTGCAGACCGCTAAGGACGATGCCACCTATTGGCGGATCTCGGCATTGACGCGCACCGATATCGGCGCCGTGTCGGCCGTGCAGGATGCGCTGGGCCTTGCCTCCGCCACGGTCAGCACCGCCTCCACGGGCGTCACCAGCGCGATCGATGTCGTCACCCAGATCCGCTCGAAGCTGGTGAGCGCCTATGAGGGCAGCGTTGACAAGACCAAGCTCAATGACGAGATCACCCAGCTCAAGGATCAGCTTCGCAGCGTCGGCCAGTCCGCGAGCTTCAATGGCGTCAACTGGATCGTGCTTCAAGATGGTGAAGATCCCACCGAACCGCATCGGATCCCCGGTTCAGTCATTCGCAACACCGATGGTACCATTTCAATCGGCATGCTGGACTACGAAGGCGTCACCTCGACCAGTGGCACTATCGTGTCGACGGATGCGCGATATCTCCTCGATGACCAGTCCGGCGGCTCCGGCGGTTATGGTGTGCTCACCTCCACCGCCTTTGCGACGGAAGCCGGTGCGGCCCAGAATTATGTATTGGTCAGCAGCAAGTATGGTGACACCAACGGACAGGTGGAAATCTCGCTCGATGCGAATACGACGAATGGCGCTTTGACGGACATGGTCAATACCGTCACCGCCATGTTGCATCAACTGAACACCATAGGCTCGGCCTTCGGCTCACTGGAAACACGCGTCAACCTGCAGAGCCAATTCGCCAGCGATCTCAGCGATTCGCTCACCAGCGGCGTCGGCAAGCTTGTCGATGCCGACATGGAGCAGCAATCGAGCAAGCTGCTGGCGTTGCAGACCCAGCAACAGTTGGGGATACAATCGCTGTCCATCGCCAATGCGAGCTACAATACGCTGACGCAGCTTTTCCAGAATTTCTGAGGACAGAGCCTGTGTTTCAAGGGAAACAAGGCGGGTATCCTGGGATCTCGTCGCGCTCTCCCCCCGTGGTCTAGGTCGGGGAAATACAAGGCCGGGCGATGGCGCGGCTGATCGATCGCGGCAACGTGAAGATTCCGCTTCATCATATTGCCGCAATGCTCCATATCTGCTTCGGACCATCGAACCGGAGAGCGACGATTCCATGATCAAAAAAATTGCCATTCTTGCCATCTCGGCAGCCTTTCTTAATGCATGCACGACGACCGACCCCTATACGGGCGAGCAGAAGGTATCCAATACTGCGGGGGGCGCCGCGCTCGGTGCCGGCGTCGGTGCCGTTGCCGGTCTTCTCATCGGCCATTCACCGGCTTCGCGCCGCAACGCCGCGCTGATCGGCGCCGGTGTCGGGGCGCTCGCAGGTGCCGGTATCGGCAACTACATGGACCAGCAGGAATCCGAACTGCGCGCGCAGTTGCAGGGCACGGGTGTCTCCGTCACTCGCGTCGGCGACCGCATCATCCTGAACATGCCGTCGGCCATCACCTTCGATATCGACCGGGACGAGATCAAGCCGGAATTCTTCGCGACGCTGAACTCGGTCGCGATCGTGCTTCGCAAGTTCAACCGCACGCTGATCGACGTCAACGGCCATACGGATTCGACCGGCAGCCTGCAGCATAACCAGGATCTGTCCGAGCGCCGCGCCGGCTCGGTTGCCTCCTATCTCGGCAGCCAGGGCATCGACCAGCGCCGCGTTTCGGCCGTCGGCTTCGGCCCGACGCAGCCGGTTGCCAGCAACGCCAACGAATCCGGCCGCGCCCAGAACCGCCGCGTCGAAATCCAGATCGCGCCGATTACGCAGAACGGCTGATTTTGCAGCCCACTCAATTGAAAAGGCCGGATCGCGAGATCCGGCCTTTTTGCTTTTAATCAGCGTGTCTTCACGCGTGCATCGCCGCGCCCTTGGTAATCTTGTCAACGATCTTCTTGTCGGCGCGTATGGCAATACCTACCACCTTGGCGTCTTCGGGCGCGAACTCCGAGAAGACCGCACGGTTGGCCGCGTCATGGCCGGTCGAGAACATTTCCTCGATGAAGATCGAGGAGGTGATGCCCCGTTCTAGCGAGCGGCGATGGATCGCAGCGATCGTTTCTTCGTCGGCGGATAGCACGATCATCGGCTGGATCGACAAGGCGTTGTAGCGATTGCCTGCGCGATCGCTGTAGGGCTCGCCGATAATGTCCGGACACTGCCCGGCAATCCCGGTCGACAGGAAGGCGGTCACGTTCAGTTTTTGCCAGGACTGAAGATTGTTTCGCAGAACGATCGCGATTTTGGTATCAAACATCGGTAGCCACTTTCATGCTGTCTGGGAATAAGCCATTGCACGAAGAGATAGCCGGTCGGGCCTTTGAGGGTCTTGAACGTTTGTGCGTGGGGCCGGAGGCGAACCGCATCGTATCGGCGCCCGCCTATCCCGGCATCGAGCGCATTCATGCGCAATTTCATGGCGACGCCTTCGATTTGCACCGACACGATACTTATGCTCTTGGCGTCACCATCCGCGGCGTGCAGACCTTTAGCTATCGCGGCGAACGCCGCTACAGCTTGCCGGGCCGGGTGATCATCCTGCATCCGGACGAGGTGCATGATGGCGGTGCGGCGACCGATGATGGGCTGATCTACCGCATGCTCTATCTCGAACCGTCGATGCTGATACAATGCCTGGAAGCAGCGCGTATTGGGCTGCCTTTCGTCGATGAGCCGGTGATCGAGGATGATCGTCTCGCCGGTCTGCTGCTCGCCGCACTGGGCGAACTCGACCGCGAGCTGGATGAGCTTTTCGTCGACGATTTTATTTCACGCATGGCGACAGGGCTCGCTTCGCATGCGCGCCTGCCGCAGAAGCCCTTGGGACTTATCGCCTGGGGCCAGGTCAAAACGGCGCGGGATTATCTGGAAGCGCATGCCATGCGCGGCGTTCGCTCGGAGGAGCTCGAGCGCGTTACCGGCCTCGATCGTTTCGCTCTGTCACGGCATTTCCGGGCCGCCTTCGCCACCAGCCCGCATCGCTTCCTGCTGATGCGGCGGCTGCAGCGGGCCAAGACGATGATCGGCGACGGCGAGCCCATTGCCGAAGTGGCGGCCGCCACGGGATTCGCCGACCAAAGCCATCTGACCCGTCATTTCAAGAAGGCGTTCGGCATGGCGCCGGGCGCATGGGGTGGGATGGTCGGCGCCGCGCGGCTATCGGTGCGGCACCCATAAGCAAGCAGCGTCGCGGCAATGCTCAGAGCATGCCGAGGAACTGCTTGAGCTCCGGCGTTTTCGGATTGGCGAAGACGTCGCCCGGCGGCCCGATTTCATGGACGCGACCCTGATGCATGAAGACGACGCGTGAGCAGACGTCGCGAGCGAATTTCATCTCATGCGTGACCATCAGTAGCGTCATACCTTCGCTGGCGAGTTCGCGGACGACCGCGAGAACCTCGGCCACCAGCTCGGGATCGAGTGCGGAGGTGATTTCGTCGCAAAGGAGTGCGATCGGCTGCATGGCGAGCGCTCGGGCAATAGCGACACGCTGCTGCTGGCCGCCCGAGAGTTCGTCGGGAAAGGCGTCGAACTTATGCCCAAGCCCGACGCGGTCGAGCATGCGCCGCGCCATAGCCTCGGCATCGGCCTTGGAGGTCTTCTTGACGACCATCTGCGAGAGCATGACGTTGCGACCGGCGCTCAAATGCGGAAAGAGGTTGAACTGCTGGAAGATCATCCCGACCTTCAACCGCAACGCCTTCAGATGCAGCTCGTCGGGCAGAAGCTGGGCGCCGGCTACGGAAATCGAGCCGTCATTGATGTTTTCAAGCCCGTTGATGCAGCGCAGCAGCGTCGATTTGCCCGAGCCGCTCTTGCCGATGATGGCGATCACCTCGCCGGGCTCGACGTCGAGATTTATGCCTTTCAGCACCTCGTTTTCGCCAAAGCTTTTGCGGACTTCAGTGGCCTCGATGAGCGACATTCAGCTTCCTTTCCAGGATCTGGCTGCTCTTGGACAGCGGCCAGCACAGGGCAAAATAGATAAGGGCGACGAAGCCGTAGACGGTGAACGGCTGGAACGTCGCATTGGTGATGATCGTGCCGGCCTTCGACAGCTCGACGAAGCCGATGATCGAGGTGAGGGCCGTGCCCTTGACCACCTGTACCGAGAAGCCGACCGTCGGTGGGACGGCGATGCGGAGCGCCTGCGGCAGGATGACGTAGCGCATCTGCTGCATGTAGCCCATTGCGAGGCTCGCGGAGGCCTCCCACTGACCTTTCGCCACCGCCTCGACGCAGCCGCGCCAGATCTCGATGAGAAAGGCCGAGGACCAGAGGATCAGGGCGACAGCAGCGGCAAGCCAGGCCGGCACGTCGATACCGAAGAGCCCGAGGCCGAAGAAGGCGAGGAAGAGCTGCATCAGCAGCGGCGTGCCCTGAAAGAGCTCGACGAAATATTTGACGGCGATGCGAGCAACCTTGTTCTTGCCGATGCGCAGGAAGAGGAGGATCGCTCCGACCGTGCCGCCGCCGATGAAGGAAACGAGCGAGAGCAGAATGGTCCAGCGGGTGGCGAGCAGCAGGCCGCGCAGAATGTCCCAGGTGGTGAATTGAATCATCGGCGGACCCTGCGCGGAAAGATGAGCGAACCTGCGGCTGTGAGCAGTTGCCGCAGGATGATGGCCAGAAGCAGATAGATCGCCGTGGAGACGAAATAGGCTTCGAAGGCGCGGAAGGAGCGGGACTGGATGAAGTTTGCCGCGAATGTCAGATCCTCGGCGGCGATCTGCGAGACGACGGCGGAGCCGAGCATGACGATGACGACCTGGGACGACAGGGCCGGCCAGATGCGCTGGAGCGAGGGAACCAGAATGACGTGGCGGAACGTCTCGAATGGAGTCATCGCCAGGCTGGCGCCGGCCTCGAACTGGCCGCGCGGCGTCGCCTGGATGCCGGCGCGGATGATCTCGCAGCTATAGGCGCCCAGATTGACGATCATGGCGAGATTGGCCGCCGTGATTTCGCTCATATGAATGCCGATGCCGGGCAGTCCGAAGAAGATGAAGAAAAGCTGGATCAGGAACGGCGTGTTGCGGATGAGCTCGACATAGGTCGCGACAATCGGCTGGAGCCAGCGTGGACCCAGAGCCCGCGCCCAGGCGCAGGCAATGCCGAGGGCGATGCCGACCACCGCGCCGACCAGGGTCAGTTCTATGGTGACGAGGACGCCCTTGATCAGAACCGGATAGTATTCGGCGAGCCAGCCGAAATCGAAGTGATAGCGCATGAAATGGTGCCTCGCTCGGCTCCGGCCGCACCATCGGATGAGGGTGTGGCCGGGCTTGCGTTGATCAGAAGCCGGCGGGGAGGTCGGCGCCCAGCCATTTCTGCGATATCTTGCCGAGCGTGCCATCGGCTTTGGCGGCGGCGATGATGTCGTTGACCTTTTTCTGCAGCGCGGGTTCGCTCTTGTTCAGGCCGATGAAGCAGGGGGAGTTGGTGATGAGGAACTTCATCTCCGGCTTCTTCGGCGGGTTTTTGGCGAGAATCGCGGCGGCAACGACGTTGCCGGTGGCCACCAGGTCGACCTGGCCGGACAGGAAGGCCGAGATGGTGCCATTATTGTCTTCGTAACGCTTGATCGTCGCATCCTGCGGGGCGACCTTCGTCAGCGCCAGATCCTCGATGGCGCCGCGCGTGACGCCGATCGTCTTGCCAGAAAGATCCTCGGGCTTGGTGGCGGCGACATCAGCAGGGCCGAAGACGCCGTTGAAGAAGGGCGCATAGGCGTCGGTGAAGTCGATGACGGCCTGGCGCTCGGCATTCTTGCCGAGGCTCGAAATCACCAGGTCGACCTTGTTTGTCTGGAGGTAGGGAATGCGGTTGGCGCTGGTGACCGGCACCAGCTCGGTCTTCACGCCGAGTTTTTCGCCGATCAGATTTGCCATGTCGATGTCATAGCCCATGGGCGCCATATCCGGCCCGACGCTGCCGAAAGGCGGGAAGTCCTGGGGAACGGCAACGCGGATCGTGCCTCGCGAGGTGATATCACTCAAGGCGTCCGCCCGGGCTGCGTGCGGGCTCGACAGCGACCCCATCGCCAGCATCGCCATACCGAGTGCCGTGAGCAATTGTCTGCGCTTCATCGAATGTCCTTCCAAACGTGGCTATGTGTAACTGCCGGACCGCACGCAAGAGGTATGCCAGTCGGTTGAAGGATGTGCTCGCTCGCTCAAGACGTGCTTTCTCTCGGAGGGAAATTTGCGGCAAATGCACAATTCGGCCGAGTTTTGCTTAAAAAATATGCAAAATAGCCGATCCTCCGCATCGTCTGACACTTGTCGGCGATCGCAATCGCGGCGGCTTGATCTTGGGCTGGCGAGTGCTCGCGCCGTGTGGAAACCACGGGAGATTTTCATGACTGGACAGCGTCGTTCCGATGCCCCATAGAACCGCAAAAGGTTAACGCGCTCTTATATGTTTTTGATGGGAGATTCGGGACGATGGCTCTGGCTGACGCGAAGGCGGGGATACGCAACGAGGCAGGGATTGCTGCCGTTCTCGGCATTCTGAAACAGGCCTTCGGCGAGCGTTTCCAGACCGGCGAAAGTTTTCGCGCCCAGCACGCGCATACGACTACCTATATTCCCACGCAGCTTCCCGATGGAGTGCTCTTTGCCGAGACGAGCGAGGACGTGCAGGCGGTCGTCAAGGCTTGCGCCGAGCATAAGGTTCCAATTGTCGCCTTCGGCACGGGTTCCTCGCTGGAGGGACAGGTGAATGCGCCGCAGGGCGGAATTTCCATCGATTTCAGCCGGATGAATCGGGTGCTTGAAGTGAATGCCGAGGATCTCGACTGCACGGTCGAGCCCGGCGTCACCCGCGAACAGCTCAACACCTATCTGCGCGACACCGGCCTGTTCTTCCCGATCGATCCCGGCGCCAATGCCTCGATCGGTGGTATGACGGCGACGCGCGCCTCCGGCACCAATGCCGTGCGCTACGGCACGATGAAGGACAATGTGCTGGCCGTGACCGTGGTCGCCGCCAATGGCGAAGAGATCCGCACCGCCCGTCGCGCTAGGAAATCCTCCGCAGGTTATGATCTGACCCGGCTCTTCGTCGGCTCGGAAGGGACGCTCGGCGTGCTGACCTCGGTAACGCTGCGCCTGCAGGGCATTCCTCAGAGGATCGCAGGCGGTGCCTGCGCCTTTCCGACCATCCATGCAGCCTGCGATGCAGTCATCATGACGATCCAGATGGGTATTCCGGTTGCGCGGATCGAGCTTCTCGATGCCGTCCAGCTGCGGGCCTGCAATGCATACTCAGGCCTCACCTATGACGAGCAGCCGACGCTGTTCCTCGAATTTCACGGCACCGAAGAGACCGTCGCGCTGCAATCGGAACAGTTCGCCGAGATCGCGGCGGAGTGCGGTGGTGGCGAATTCCTCTGGACCAGCAATCTCGAGGAGCGCAACAAGCTCTGGAAGGCGCGCCACGATGCCTATTGGGCGGCGCGTGCGCTTGCACCGGAACTGGCGGCACTGTCGACGGATGTCTGCGTGCCGATCTCAAGGCTTGCCGAATGCGTTGCCGAGACCCAGGCCGACATTGAGGAACATGGATTGCTGGCGCCGATCGTCGGGCATGCCGGCGATGGTAATTTCCATGTGCTGGTGCTGTTCGACGACAAGACGCCCGAAGGCATCGCCGTCGTCGAAGCCTTCGTTGCGCGGCTGAATGCGCGGGCGCTGGCCATGGACGGAACCTGCACCGGCGAGCATGGTGTCGGGCAGGGCAAGATGTCGTTTCTCGAGCAGGAACTTGGCGGCGCCGTCGATCTGATGCGCCAGGTCAAGCACGCTCTCGATCCAGACGCGATTTTCAACCCGGGTAAGATCTTTCATGGCCATTGAAAAATGGAATACTCCATGATCCCGGCTTGCCCCTTGCGTGAATGGCGCTAGGCTACGACGTTCCGTATCTCGGGAGCCGCGGTGTGGTTTGGATAGGGATCGGATTCGCAAGGGATCGAGGCTGCTTTTTTGCCTATATGGCTGGATATGTGATGCCTTGTATATAGGAATGCAGAATGGAGACGGTGTGCATTGTTAGGTAGGGTCCTGGTTTTCTTGGGGGGATTGCTTGTAGTGGTGCTGTTCGTGGCGCTGCTCGCTCCGCTCTTCATAGACTGGACCGATTTTCGCAAGAATTTTGAAGATCAGGCGAGCCGTATCATCGGTAAGAAAGTGACCGTTCACGGCACCGTCGATGCCCGCCTTTTGCCATTTCCCTCCGTGACATTGCATGACGTCCGCGTTGGCCAGGAGGCCGACGGGACGCCGCTAGTGCAGATCGCTCAGTTCTCCATGGATGCCGAGTTGGCACCGTTCCTGTCCGGCGAAGCACTGATCTTCGATATGCGCGTCTCCGAGCCGAAGGTGCGCCTGCGGTTGCTGAAGGACGGCACGCTCGACTGGATGCGCGGCAGCCAGCCGGAAATGCCCGCCAAGTCGGTCGTGCTGGAAAGCGTGCATGTCGATGGCGGCGATATCCAGTTTATCGATGAGCAATCCGGCCGCACCCGGCACATTACCGGTTTCAATGCGGAGATGTCCGCGAAGTCGCTCGCCGGTCCCTGGCGGATCGAAGGGGATGCGGCGCTCGATGGCGAGCACGGCAGTTTCACCATTTCCAGCAGCCAGCCGGACGATAGCGGCGTGTTGCGTGTCCGCACCCGGCTCAATCCGGATCGTCATCCTCTCATTGTCGATCTCGATGGCGAGTTGAAGCTGGTTGATCGCAAGCCGGATTATCTCGGTCTCTTTACCGCGGGGATCGAGGACAAGCAGGCGCGTAAAGCCGCGGATGAGCAAGCTCAACCCCGCGTCAAAGGCCGCTTCGAGCTGACCAACGAGCGCATCCGGATCCCTGAATATCGCTTGGAGGTCGGGGCGGCGGACGATCCTTACGTGGTGACCGGCGAAGCGACGCTGGATACCGGCACCAAGCCGGAATTCCTGCTGACCGCCGATGGCCAGCAGATCGACGTCAATCGCCTCGGTAATACTCAGGGCTCCAACGGCAAGACCAACCGCAATCCAGCCATCTCCGCGCGTCAGCGCCTGAACAACCTGATCGCGATTGCCGCCGAGGTCCCGATCCCGCAGGTGCCCGGCAAGGCGACATTCCGCCTGCCGGCGATCGTTGCCGGCGACACCACCATCCGCGACGTGCAGCTGGATCTGGAGCCTGCTGGAACCGGCTGGAAGATCGACCATGCGATCGGCATGTTGCCGGGGCGCACGCAGGTCGAGGCCACCGGTAAGCTCATGCTGCAGGGCGAGCCAAATTTCATCGGCAATCTCGTTGTCGCCTCCAACCAGCCGTCGGGCCTGGCGTCCTGGCTGGTGGGTTCGGTCGATCCATCGATCCGGCAGTTGCGGCAGGCCGGCTTCTCCGCCGATGTCAGCTTGCGGCATGAAGAGCAGCGCTTCGACAACCTTGAAATCGCCATCGGGTCGGCGACGCTCAAGGGCAAGCTGGACCGGCAGGCGCCAGATAAGCAGGCGCCGAAGCTTGCCGTCGATCTCAGCGGCGATGCGCTAGACCTTGATGCGCTGAGGGCGCTGACAGGCATGTTCACCGGTCAGGACGCCGGCGAAGCCTTGCTCGACCACCGGATTACGGCGCATTTGAAGGCAGATAAATTCGCCCTGTTCGGCGTACAGGCCGACAATGTCGAGACATCCTTTTCGATCACGGACGGAGCGTTGACGCTCGACAAGCTATCGGTGCGCGACGTTGCCGGGGCCGAGATCACGGCAACAGGGCGCGGCGATGGCTCGCTGCTGGACTACAAGGGGTCGGGCGAGATCACGTTCAAGGCGACCGACCCGGGTCCTTTCCTCGAAATGCTGAGCCAGCATCTGCCGCATCATCCGGTCATGGATCGGCTGGTGCGCAATGCTGCGTGGTACGGCAATACTGCGTTGCGTGGTGCGCTATCCCTCGGCGGTAATGAAGGTGACGGTGTGACGGTGACGCTCGCCGGCGTGTCTAACGGTAGCCGCGTCAATCTCGATTACCGCATGTCCGACCTGCTGGCGTTGACCGGCAAGGGCACGACGACGCTGGAGGCAACGCTTGAAAATTCTGTCACCTCGATCCTGTTCGGGCAGGCGGGGCTAGATCCGCTGCCCGTCGAAGCCGACGCCAATGGCCGCCTGACGCTGAAGGTGACGGCAGAGGGCACCGAACCGGCGGATGCGGCGCTGACCTTCGCGACCGACAAGACCTCGTTCACGGCCAACGGCAAGGTCGATGTCCGTCCCAGCGCCTTCCTCAACGGCAAGATCGCACTGTCGCTCGATAGCGCCGATCTCGATCCTTATTTCGTGATGAATGGTATTGGCGTGCCGCAGATGGGCACGGGACTGCCGGTCAAGTTCCAGGCGAATGCCGTGATCGATGCCGACAAGATCGCGCTCACCGACATGAAAGGCGATCTTGCCGACAACAATGTCTCTGGCGCGTTGACCTTCGATCGCAAGTCTCCGAACATCAAGGCGACCGGCGAACTGGCGCTCGACAAGGCGGATCTCGGCTGGCTGGGCGAAGCGATTTACGGGCCGATGACGGATGCTGCGACGGGCAACCTGACCAAGGCCAAGCTTGGGCTGCCGACGTTTAACGGGCTCGATCTCAACATCAAGCTGTCGGCCAAGCAGGTATGGCCGGGAATATTCGGTCCGATTTCCAATTTCAACGCCAATGCTGCCTATAAGGGCGAAGAGCTGCGGCTGAACGATATCGCCGGCGCGTGGAATGGCGGCACGCTCGCCGGTAATTTGATGCTCGCCAATTCCGATGGCACCGGGCTGATGCAGACGAAGCTCAATCTCACCAATGGCGATCTCGCGACCGTCGCCTGGCAGCGTGACGGCACGCCGCTGGCCACTGGCCGCTTTGGCCTGGATCTGAGCATGGAGACCAGTGGCAAGAGTATGGGTGAGCTTGCCGCCAATGCCAGCGGTTCCGGCGCGGCGAAGCTTGGCGAAACGCGCGTCCGCGGTCTCAATCTTTCGGTACTCCCACCGCTGTTGTCGGCGACGGACCAGATCCAGGGCGATATCACCGCAGACAAGGTGTTGCCGATCGTACAGACGCTGCTGAATAACGGCGAGGCGGTGTTGCCGGCGATGAGCATCCCCTTCAACATCTCGACCGGCGTCATCCGCGCCACCAATCTCAGCGCTGGCAACGATGTGGCGAAGCTGTCAGGCAGCGCCGAGATCAGCCTGCCGGATGAACGTATGCGCGGGTCGCTCGGCATCGATTTCAACGCCGGCAATGAGGTGTTGAATGGCGCCGAGCCGGCGCTGCGCCTCGACTTCGCCGGCCCGTTGGCAAGCCCCGGCCGAACGATGAATGTCACCGACATCACCAGCTTCCTGTCGCTGCGTGCCTTCGAGCGTGAGCGTCGGCGCGTCGAACGGCTTCAGGCGAGCGTATTGGAAAAGCAGCGGCTGCGGCGCGAGGTGGCGCTGTATAAATACACCGCCACTATGCGCGAAGCCCAGCGCCAGCGCGACGCGGCACTCGAGCAGCAGCGGAGCCTTGAAGAGCAGCGCCTAAGGGAACTGGCGCAAAAGGCTGCTGCCGAGAAGCAAGCGGAAGCTGCGGCCAAGGCGAAGGCCGATGCGGAAGCCCGCGCGAAGGCACAGGCGCAGCAATTGCCGGTTCTCAACGGACAGGGGCCGCAGAAAATTGCACCGCTGAATTTCAACGGCCTTCCCGGCATCGCCCAGTAGGGATGTCATCCGTTATATGATGCGCCCTGAAGGCGAAGGGCCGGGCGCTCCTTGTGCATTCGGCCGGGTGCGGCTTACTAAGCGCGTTCTTTCAGCCATTTCAGGACATAGAGCCGAAGCGCGGAGGAGAGATTGCTCTCCGGCTCCCGCCCGTCATCGATTTCGGAGATCAGCGCGGCAAGCGAGGTGCCGCGCGCTTTGGCGATTGCCTTTAGCTCGCTCCAGAACGCATCTTCAAGGGAAAAGCTTGTGCGGTGGCCATGCAACGTCGCGGAATGTTTGCGGATCATCGGTGGATCGATCAAAAAGCTCGGAAAGGGGGGAGGAATTCTGAAAATGATTCAAAGTACTGGAATAAACTGCTGATTTCGAAAGGACTTCGTTCGGCTCGGTAGGTTACTCGTCCGTCTTGGTCGGCTCGATGTGGCCGGCCTCGTGCGTTTGGGTGGCCTTGTCGTTGAGCGCCTTGGTCAGGTGCTTCTCCGCCTTGGTGCGGCCGAAGCTGATGCGATTTTGTTCCGCCTGCGTTTCCTTTTCGGAGCGGGCCTGTTTTTTCCGGAACTGACGCAGATTGACGATTTCGGCACTCATTGCTGTCCCCACGGACGATGCAGAAAGGGGAAGCTTTCGCTCCCCCAAGGATGTTATTGCTTCTTGCGGAATGCGTCTAGCGAGACGACCGAGCCAGGCTTTTTCTCTTCGCCTTCCTTCGCCTCTACCACCGGCTCTTCGCTGCCTTCGGCGGCCACCGGATAAGCGGTGATTTCGCCAGTCGGCATTTCCTCGTCATCGGCGAGCGGCACGTCGAACTCCAGCTCGAAATTCACCGATGGATCGTAGAAGCCGCGAATCGCATTGAAGGGGACGACCAGCTTTTCAGGCACGTCGGAGAAGGAAAGGCCAATCTCGAACAGGCTTTCGGTGATCTTCAGATCCCAGAATTGATGCTGGATGACGATGGTCATCTGTTCCGGATATTTCGACTTCAGGTGCTGCGAAATGCGAACGCCGGGCGCTCCGGTCAGAAAGGTAATGAAGAAATGATGGTCACCGGGCAGACGACCGGTGGCGCCGACCTCGGTCAACACCTTACGGATAACTCCACGCAGGGCGTCCTGTGCCAAAATGTCGTAGCGGATATGATCCTGCCCCATGCTTTCCTGTCTTTCGTTGGCCATGTTTTTTCTAAGGCTTATGCCACGCCGGGCGCAGACGGGAAAGCCCCCGCGCGAGTCATCGCCTGATCATACATAATATCGAAGATAGGGAGAAGGTGAAGGTTTCTGTTGCCAGGTACCTTCGAACCCCGCCTTAAGGTGCGAACCTTCAGGACTTGATTTGAAGTGTCACACCACCGTTAGGCAGCGAGACGAGCTTCCGCATAGTTGTCGTTTGCAACTACAATTTTAGCCCGATAACGGTGGTACAATGCCGAGCAAAAAGTCGATCTTTACGCCCTTGTCGATCCTATTTCGCCCCCATCAAAAGCCGGTCTGAAGCAAAGCTCGCCTGGCCGGTTTTTGGTGGAGGCGCCGGGTACCGCCCCCGGGTCCAATAGGTTTATTACATCGCTCGTTTATCGCCATAGCCGGCCCGAAGACCGGCATGGCTGATATAGTGTTTTCCTTGGGCGAAGGAAAGGGCAATTGTCATAAATGCGTCGCCTAGGCATCGCTTTGCCATGATAGTTGACCATCGGGAGCGAGAATTGCCGGGATTGCGCCTGGTTGCGGTTGGTTTTGCACCGACTTGCCATTAAATTAGTGGCCAATGGAATCGGCGACGGGGGCAATTGTTTTTACGGTTGCCCGGATCCTTCGCGGAAATGTCGGAGCTCAGAATGGTTCGCCACCCGGAATATCAATATCTCGACCTGATGGCGCACCTGCTCGAAAACGGTGATCGCCGGATCGACAGGACTGGTGTCGGCACGCTGAGCGGGCTCGGCGCGATGATGCGCTTCGATCTTTCCAAGGGCCAGCTTCCGGTGTTCACGACCAAGCGGGTCTATTGGAAACTCGCCGTCAAGGAGATGCTCTGGTTTCTGACCGGCGACACCAATATTCGCAATCTTCTGAAGCAGAATGTGCGGATATGGACCGACTGGCCGCTGGCCGCCTATCGCAAGGCGACGGGAGAGGCTATCAGCCAGGAGGACTTCGAGGCGCGGATACTGGCCGACGAGGCCTTTGCCGAGACATGGGGCGATCTAGGCCCTGTTTACGGGAAGCAATGGCGGCAGTGGCGTGATGCCGACGGCCAAGTGCATGATCAGATCGCGACGGTTATTGATCAGCTCAGGCATAATCCAAGCAGCCGCCGGATGATCTTCCATGCCTGGAATGTCGGCGAACTCGCCGGAATGGCGCTTCCTCCGTGTCACATGGTCTATCAGTTCCATGTCTCGAACCTGCCTTCTCCGGGCGAGACCAAGCGGCCGCGCCTGAGCCTGATGGTTTACCAACGCTCCTGCGACCTGTTTCTGGGAAATCCGTTCAATATCTGCCAGCAGGCTGTGTTGCTGGCCATGGTTGCCCAACAGGTGGACATGGACGTGGGTGAACTGGTCTGGGCGGGCGGCGACGTCCACATCTACCTCAACCATCTCGACGCGATCCGCGAGCAGCTGAGCCGGGAACCACGGCCATTTCCGACCCTGCGATTGCTCCGCCGGCCGGACAGCATCGACGATTACCGTATCGAGGATTTCGAGGTCAGCGACTACGAGCCCCATGCGGCGATAGCGGCGGAAGTTGCGGTTTAAATACCGTTATCCGCGCGGGCATATCCGGCGATAGCGTAAAAGTGAATTCAAGAACTGGCTTAAGTGTTTAGTCTGCTCTTCGTAGACACGAGGGGGGGGAGCGCCAATGACACGTCTGACCGCCAAGGATTTTCATCCGGAACTGCTGGAACTCTACGACTATTACGCCCATGGGAAAATCACGAAACGCGAGTTTCTTGATCGGGCGGGCAAGTATGCCGTGGGCGGTCTGACGGCCGCGGCGATCCTCGGGCTGATGAGCCCCAATTATGCGCTTGCGCAGCAGGTCGAGTTTACCGACCCTGACATCCTGCCCGAATATATCACCTATCCGTCGCCGCAGGGGAACGGAACCGTTCGGGCCTATTTCGTCCGGCCGGCTGCGGCCAAGGGGAAGGTGCCGGCAGTCGTTGTCGTGCATGAGAACCGGGGGCTGAACCCTTATATCGAGGATGTTGCGCGTCGCGTCGCCAAAGCGGGCTTCATCGCGCTTGCGCCGGATGGCCTGACCTCCGTCGGCGGCTATCCCGGCAATGACGAGAAGGGACGGGAGTTGCAGCAGCAGGTCGATCCGCAAAAGCTGATGAACGACTTCTTCGCCGCGATCGAGCTTCTCATGAAGCATGATGCCACGACCGGCAAGGTCGGCATTACCGGCTTCTGCTATGGCGGAGGCGTGTCGAATGCAGCCGCCGTTGCCTATCCCGAGCTGGCAGCGGCCGTACCTTTTTACGGCCGGCAGCCAAGGGCGGAGGATGTGCCGCGCATCAAGGCGCCCCTGCTGCTTCACTATGCGGGATTGGACAAAGGGATCAATGAGGGATGGCCGGACTATGAGGCGGCGTTGAAGGCTTCGAACAAAGTCTACGAGGCCCATATCTATCCCGACGTCAATCACGGCTTCCACAATGACTCGACGCCCCGCTATGACGAGGCTGCGGCCAAGCTTGCCTGGGACAGAACGATAGGCTGGTTCAAGCGCTATCTGGCTTGAGGGTTGGCGATTGCTGTTGGCATCCTTTCGTCAGGAAGCGTGCCGGCTGGCGACGAGGACCGCGCCGATTACCAGCAGCACGGCGCCGGTGATCTGCCAGACATTGTCGGATACCGGCATCTGCCCGGACCGTGCAGCATCGAATGCCAAGCCCGCGAGCAACTGACTGGCGACCAGCACCGCTATGGTCGGCGCCGCTCCCAGGCGCTGATAGCCCCAAATTCCAGCGAAAACGAAGAAGGAGCCCAGGAGGCCAGGCAGGAAGGTCCATGGCCGGATCGCATCAAGGGCTTCGGCAATGCCGGCGATGCCCTTGCGGGCAATGAGCAAGAGCAGAAGCGCCGTCAGTCCTACCGACGAATTGATGACGAGCGCGATCAGTACCGTGGAAACGGATTGCGTTATCCGCAGCATGAGAATGTTCTGCAGGACAAGCGAGATGCCGGCGACGGCGAGGGTAGCAAATACGATATAGCTCGACATGCCACAGCCCTTAGTCGGCTTGCATGGCATCGGGGTCCGTTCGCCGATCCAAAAGCAGTTGCAGAAAGGCAAGGTCGAGCCATCTCCCGAATTTGGTGCCCACTTCCGGCAGAAGGCCGACCTGCTTGAAGCCGAGCTTCTCATGCAGCCGGATCGAACCGGTGTTTCCAGCCTCGATGCCGGCGACCATGGCATGCTTTCCGATCGCTTTTGCCCGCCCGATCAATTCAATCATCAGCCCTTTGCCGACGCCGTTTCGGCGCTGATCATTTCTCACGTAGACCGAGTGTTCCACCGTATGACGATAGCCGTCGAAGGCGCGCCAATCGCCGAAAGACGCATAGCCGACGACATCCTCCCGGTCGTCGATAGCGACCAGCACCGGATAGCCCAGTTTCAGGCGATCTCGGAGCCATTCTCTCCGATTGTCGGCATCCACCTGCTTTTCATTCCAGATCGCGGCGGTATTGGCGACAGCGTCATTGTAGATTGCGGTGATGCCGTCGATGTCTGTGGCTTCCGCATCGCGAATTCGCATCGGTTCTTCCTTCGGGAATCTCATAAATTGGATAGCTGTGGTCGCTGGAGATGTATTTCGATACGTCGGATTTCTAGTGCTGTCTACTATATTAATACAAATATCTACTAAGATGAAAATCGACTTGCCCCGATAGGTGCAGCGATGCGGGCAGCCGGCAGATGAGCATTCTCGAAACCTGCTGGAATTTCAGATAGATTTTGGCCTAACTGATCACTCTACGGCTATTCCACCTTCGCCGGAACCAATCCATCTCCCGATGTCCTGATCGAAAGAGGGAAATAACCTCTCTCGATTGCTACGCGCGAAATTGTCCACTATAGTGGCATGTATGTCTCAGCTTGATAGTGTTGATAAACGCATAGGCACCCGCATCCGGATCGAACGCGAAAGCCGTGGTTGGTCGCTGACGGAACTTGCCGAAAGGTCTGCCGTCTCCCGCGCCATGATCCATAAGATCGAACGCGGCGACAGCAGTCCGACCGCCACTTTGCTCGGCAAGCTTTCCGGAGCGTTCGGCCTCAGCATGTCAACCTTGATGGCTCGCGCGGAAATGCATCAGGGGCGTCTCCTCAGGAAGGGAGATCAACCCGTATGGGTCGACCCGCAAACCGGCTATGAGCGGCGGCATATTTCCCCAAAGTCGGATTTGCCTCTGGATCTTGTTCGCATTGAGCTGCCGGCCGGAGCGGAAGTCTCGATGCCCGCGTCGGTCTATGCTTTTGCCCGGCAGCTTATCTGGGTTCTCGATGGAGATCTGGTATTCCTCGAGGGCGACACCAGGCACGGAATGTCTGCCGGCGATTGCCTTGAACTCGGTCCGCCGACAGATTGCGTGTTCAAGAATGAAAGTGAGTGGCCCTGCATCTATGCTGTGATTGTTCTGCGCAATTCGTAGAATGCGAATCGCCATCATAAGCAAATGCTATAATGGCGTGCCGACCCTTTGCCGCACGAGATCCAGAAACTGCTCCTGAGCCGCCGTTGGCATCCAGCCGGATCGCAGCGTCAGGCCGATGGGTCGCGCGGTGTGGTCGAGATTATAGGGCAGGGCCTTGATGAGCCCGCGTGTCAGCTCTGCTTCGGCCTGCAGATAGGAAATGCAGCCGAGATGATCGGTGCGATCCAGCAGTTCGCGCATGAGGATCAGCGATCCCGATTCGACGATGCTCGCTGGCCTTCGTCCAAGGCTGTCGAACATGGCGTCGAAATGCTTCCGGATCGGCGTTCCGCTCAAGCCCACCACCCAAGGGTAGGAGGCAAGCTCTTCAAGGGCGATATTGTCCTTCCCGATCAGCGGATGATCGCGGCCGGCGACCAGGACCAGCGTATCGGTGAAAAGCACGCGCTGTTCCACATCGCCAATCGGCGCGGGATCGCGCAGGGCGCCGATCAGAAAGTCGATCTCCCCGCGTCTGAGCCCGGCCAGAAGATCGGCATAGGGGCCTTCCACGACCTGGATCGGTATTTTGGGGCGAAGCGTGCGGAAGTTGGCGATTGCCTGCGGCAGGACATAGGATCTCGACAATGGCATTGCACCGATGACGATGCGTCCGGCCTCCTCGGACACCGTTTCGGCAAGATCGGCTTCAGCCTGGCTGAGTTCGGCGAAGGCAAGTCTTGCTGCCTGCGCGAGCGTCTGGGCCGTCCGCGTTGCGACGATGCCGTAGGACGTCCGCTCGAACAGCGGACGTGCCGCCTCCTGCTCGAGTTGGGTGACGGCGCGGTGCACGGTCGGCTGGGCAAGGCCGAGGCGGCGTGCGGCGAGGGTGAAATTCTCCATTTCGCGCACGGCAATCAGCGCCTGAAGTTGCGCCGTCGTCGCGGTGATGCGCAGCCGGGGGCTGAGATCGGACAGCGCCGGATCGAGATAGCCGAAAGCGCGTCGGACGCGCTTTGCAAGCACCTCGCCCTGCTTGTTCACGAACAGTCCCTGGGCGGTCCGCGTGAAGAGCGCCATGCCGACGCCGCGCTCGATTTTCGACAGGGCCTGGGTCACCGCCGGCTGCGACACATGACATAGTTCAGCAGCCTTCGTCACCGAGGCCGTATCGACGACCATCAGGAAGACCCTGAGATGGCGAAGATTGTGCTGTAGCTCCGGCTCTGACGACTGTGCGGAATTCAAGACAGGAGGTGCTCCAATATCAGGTCGACGCGCTCGGTCAGCGAGAGATCGGCGGCGCTGAGGCCAAGATTTCCGATTCGACGCTGCCAGTCGACCGCGGATGATGCCATTCCGTCGGGAAGACCGAGATCGCGAAGCGTCACCGCCACTTCTTCCATCTCTGCCGCGCGCCGCGTTCCGTGCACCATCATTCGCTCGAGGTTGTAGGACGAACGGGCAGCCCAGTCGATCCCCGGATCGGACGCCTGCAAGGACGCCAGAACGGCATCCTCCACGCCCGCCCGGCGTGCCGCCAAAACGCATTCGGCGGTGAGCGCCTCGAACCCCTTGATCATGACGGAGCGGAGCATCTTGATCGAGGATGCCTGTCCGATTGTGTCGCCGGCGACGCGGGCATTCATTCCGAGACGTGTCAGCAAGGCTTCAGCTTTTGCCGCGTCGCTGCCGGCCAGCAGGAGAGGGGTGCGATGGCGGGCGGGATAGACCGGCGCCATCACCGCCACGTCGACGTAGCGGGCGCCGGCTTCTTCGACGATTTTCGCGGCGGCCACCTTTGTCGAAGGCGAACACGAGTTGCAGTCGAGATAAAGTGCGTCTTTCTCGAGGTAGGCGGCCACCATTTTGGCGGCTTCGAGCGCGCGGTCGGCTGTCACCAGGCTGAAGACTGCTCTTTTGCCGGTGGTGGCCTCGCGCGGGCTCTCGCCGGATAGCACTTCCAGCCGTGCGCAGGCATCAAGCAGGCCCCGGCGATGATCGCTACTTTTTATCTTGATATCGAAGGTAGTGATGGGAGCTTTGATCGGGCTGCCTTCGACAGTTTTCCAGCCGGCGACAAAGGCTTGCGCTGCTTCCCCAAACCCGATGAGTGCGATCGTCGACATGCTGCCGGTTCCTCGTGCGAACATTCAGCCTAACAAAGGTATAGCGAAAACTTATCATGAGGACCGCGACATCGCCGCGATCCTCAGATTGTACGACCCTGGCTCAGTGTGCCGGATCCTTGACGTTGTCGTAGGTCTGGAACTCGACGTTGTACAGTTCTCCACCGACCTTCTCGACCTTGCGCATGTAGATATCCTGCACGATATCGCGGGTTGCGGGATCGATTGAGATCGGGCCTCGTGGGCTCTGCAACTGCATTCCCTTCGCTGCATTGACAAAGGTATCGCCTGTCGCATCGCCCTTGGTCTTGTCGAGGGTCTTGTAGATCAGGTCGAGGGCATCCCAGGCGGCGACTGCGACCATGTTGGGGCGCATGCCGTCATTGGCCTTCTTGAAGGCTTCCACGAAAGCCTTGTTCTCAGGCGAATCGTGGCTTGCCGAATAGGGGCCGCCGGTGATGACGCCGATGGTCGGATCACCCATATTGTTCAGGAGATCGTCGTCCGTGACGTCGGCCATGGCGATGACCTTGATGCCGGACTTGTCGAGGCCGCGCTCGACGAACTGCTTCATGAAGGCGGCACCCGCGCCGGTCGGAACGAAGACGAAGAGCGCTTCCGGCTTTTCATCGGCCGCGCGTTGCAGGAAGGGCGCAAAGTCCGGATTGGCAAGCGGAACCTTCAGCTTCGAAACGACCGTGCCGCCATTGGCCTCGATGGTCTTCTGGAACCACTTTTCCGCATCGGCGCCCGGGCCATAGTCCGAGACGATGCTGACGAATTTCTTCGCGCCGTTTTCCGGAGCCCATTTGCCGATGACGCTGGCCATCTGCGGGACGGTCCACGATGTCCGGAGAATGTAGGGCGAGGCATCCACGATTGACGACGTCGCGGCCACCATGATGACCTGCGGGATCTTGGCGCGCTTGGATAGCTGTGCGACGGAAAGGGCCGCGGGCGTGTTGCCGAAGCCGGTCAGGATGGATACCTTGTCGTTGGTCACCAGTTCCTGTGAGAGGCGTAGCGCGTTGTCGGCGGCGCTGCCGTCGTCCTTGACGATCAGCTCGACTTTCTTGCCACCGGCGGTATCGCCCTTGGTCGCGACATAGGTCTTGATCGCGGCGCTGATCTGCCGACCGTTGGACTGGAATCCGCCGGTGAGCGGGATGACGACGCCGACCTTGACGGTGTCCTGCGCAAAACTCATTGCGGGCGCCCCGATCAAGCTGATCGCGGCAATGGCGCCTAGCGCCAGTTTCTTAATGCTCATGTCTCTCCTCCAGTTGTAAAATCGATGTGGTGTGGACGTAGTTCAAACCGGCCCTCTTTCCGGCGTGGACTTGGGCGATCAGTGTTTTCGTTGTGCGGAGCCTGGCGTTGCGGGCGCCGATGTCCCCGCGCCGACCCCAAGGAATTTGCCCAGTGTCGAGCTGTCCTGTGCCAAGGCGGTACTGCTTCCGGAATAGGCGACCGCACCACGCTCGAGGATCACGGCCTTGTCGGTGATCGCGAGAATTTGCTGCGCATGCTGCTCGACGATGATGGCGGCCATGCCCTCATCGCGGACGATGCGCCGGATAGCGGCGAGCAGCTCTTCCACGATGATCGGCGCCAATCCCTCCGTCGGCTCATCGAGCAGCAATATCTTCGGATTGAGAACGAGCGCGCGGGCGATCGATAGCATCTGCTGTTCGCCGCCTGACAGTTGGTTACCGTAATTGTTCCGGCGTTCCTCCAGCCTCGGGAAGAGCAGATAGACCGCCTGAAGGCTCCATTTGCCGGGACGGGCGACCGCCGTGATGTTTTCCTCGACCGTCAGTGACCTGAATATGCCCCGCTCCTGCGGCACCCAGCCGACACCCGCCTCGACGCGACGTTCTGGCGTCATGCGCTCAATGCTCTGACCGCCAACGGTGACTTTGCCGCTGTGATAGCGTGTCAGGCCGACGATGCTGTTGAGTGTCGTCGTCTTGCCAACGCCGTTGCGGCCGAGGAGCGCTACGGCTTCTCCCTGGGCGACCGAGAGGCTGATGCCGTGTAAAATGACGGCCTTGCCATAGCCCGCTTTCAGGCCGTCCAACATCAAGAGCTCAGGCATGGTGCGCCCCTCCGAGATAAACTTCCTTGACCCGGGGATCCGTCGAAATCTCGTCGACGGTGCCTTCTGCGAAGAGTGCGCCGGCGACGAGAACGGAGATCCGGTCGGCGAAATTGAAGACCAGGTCCATGTCGTGTTCGATCAGCAGGATCGAGACGTCGGTTGGCAGGGCCGCCAGCCTTGCCAGAACCTCATGCCGGTCGGCCTCCGGCACGCCGGCAGCCGGTTCGTCGAGCAGAAGAACTTTGGGCTTGCAGGCAATCGCCATGGCGATTTCGAGAAGTCGCTGCTTGCCGTAGGGCAGGCCGGAGCATGGCTGGTCGAGGACCGTATCCAGACCGAAGTCCTGGACCAGGCCGGCAATCTCGTCCTCGATGCCCGGAAGCTTTCCGGCGAGACGAAACCAGTCCTTGCCATGTCCTTGCCGCTCGCTGATGACGAGGCCCAGGCTTTCCACAACGGTCAGATCGCCGAAAAGCTGATTGATCTGAAACGTCCGGACCAGGCCGCGATGCACGCGCTTTTCGCGCTTGAGCGACGATACGTCCTCGCCATTCAGCAGGATCTGCCCGCTGGAAGGCGCGAGCACGCCGGTCAGAAGATTGATAAGCGTTGTCTTGCCTGCGCCGTTGGGCCCGATCAGTGCATGGCGAGCACCGCTTTCCAGGCGGAACGAAACGTCGGTCGTGGCCTTCAGCGCACCGAACATCTTGTTGAGCTGTTTTGTCTCAAGAACAGCAGCGGTCATGGTGCCCTCCTGGTCGAAGTACGGCCTCTGAAGAGGTTGCCGCGAATGGTGGTGAGGCGGGCGGAGAGCGAAAGCACAAGCTGACGGGGGCGATCGCGTCCGATGAGGACGAAGACGACCAGGAGCATGCCGAGCCAGAACTGCCAGTATTGCGGCGTAAGCGACGACAGCCCGTCCTGGATCAGCTCATAGACCAGAGCGCCGATGATGCCACCGTAAAGATAGCCCGTTCCGCCGATGACCAGGATCATCAGGCCATCAGCGGATTTCTGGAACGACAGTGCGTCTAGCGAGATGAATTGCTGTGTCTGGGCAAACAGCGCGCCGGCGATCCCGGCATAGGCGCCAGAGAGCGTGTATATGGCGACGAGCCGCGCGTTGACGGGAACGCCGACTGCCGAAGCGCGCAGCGGATTGTCCCGGATTGCCTTCAGCGAATAGCCGAAAGGGGAGGATACGATCAGTCGCGCCAGGAGGAACAGCACGAACAGCACGGCAAGGCTGTAGGCATAGCCCGTATGTCCGTAAATATCGAAATCGAAGATGCCGAAGAGCGGATTGATAATGATCCCTTGCAGGCCGTCGGCGCCACCGGTCAGCCAGTTGGCCTGATTGGCGATTTCGGCAAAGACGGCGGCAACGCCAAGCGTTACCATCAGCCGTGTCAGGTCGCCGCCGCGCAGCAGCAGGAAGCTCGTCAGGAAGGCAACGACCGCACCCGAGAGCGCCCCGACGACCAATCCAGACAGCGGCTCACCGGTGACATGGATCGAGAAGAGGCTGCTTGCATAGGCGCCGACGCCATACATCGCCGCCTGACCGAGGGAGACGATGCCGGCATAGCCGAGGATCAGGTCGATCGAGAGAGCGAGAATGGCGAAGCCGACAATCTCGGTCAGGATCAGATGCTGGTTGGGGAAGAGGAACCAGGAGGCGACAGCCAGAGCCCAGAACGCCAGCTCAAGGACGCTCCAGCGCGCCGAGCGCCTCATGACATCAGATACCCGCTGCTTCAGGGCAGGGATTGCGGAATGAGGTATCTGCATCAGCCGGCCCTCGCGAAGAGACCCTGGGGTCGGACGACCAGCACCGCCACGAGGATGATATAAATGATGAAACCGCCGAGCGACGGCACATAATATTTGCCGAGAACGTCCGCGACGCCGAGCAGGATGGAGGCACAGAGAGGGCCATACATGCTGGACGTGCCGCCGACGGAGACGACGATCAGGAAGTAGACCATGAACTTCAGCGGAAATGTCGGGTCGAGACCGAGGATTTCGGCCCCAAGCGCGCCGCCAAGTCCGGCGAGGCCGGAGCCGACCGCGAAGGTCACGGCAAAAATCGTGTTGACGTGAATGCCGACGCCGCGGGCGACACGCCGGTCGTCCACCGATGCGCGCAGCCTGCTGCCGAAGCGCGTGCGGGCGAGGGTCATTTGCAGTGCAACGGCGAGCGCGCCGCAGACGAGGATGAGAAAAGCACGATAGACACCGATGCCGACGCCGAGCACATCGACGCGGCCGCGCAGAAAATCCGGCAGGTTGAGGATCTGCTGCTGCGATCCCATGACATAGTCGATCCCAGCAACCGCCATGAAGACGATGCCGATCGAAAACAGCACCTGATCGAGCGGCGTCTTGTCATAGAGGCGGGCGTAGAGCGTCTTTTCGAGAATGACCCCGGCAATCGCCGTGGCAATGAAGGCGATCGGCAGTGTCAGCAGAAAGGGAACACCCCATCTGTTGGTCAAAATGACGGTGACATAGCCGCCGGCCATCGCGAACGCGCCATGCGCCAGATTGATGAAGTTCATCAATCCCAAGGTGACCGCCAGTCCGCACGAGAGCACGAACAACAGCATGCCATAGGCGAGGCCGTCGAATAAAAGGGTTAGCATTTTTCCTCCCTGTCCCGGATAGCGCTCCTCGAAGACCGCCAGATTTGGCTGTTTCTCCCGAACGCATCTTTCGCAGGACCTTTTGGGTCTTGAATGGTGATTAGCCATGACGGGAAGCGGGGCAGTTGCCCATTTCAAAATGGTCGCTTCCTCATAAGAAAAAGCTATAGGCACCTTGTCGGGAGTGCGGGTCTGCCTGCGCGGCTATAGCCAAAACTTATCGGCGAGGCATCAAATCCAAATTGGCAAAAGGCCCCCTCCGGCGTGAAATCACGCGCAATTCGGAAGGAGATCCCATGTCGGAACAAAAGACTGCACTTGTCATCAGCGCACACGCGGCTGACTTCGTATGGCGCTGCGGCGGCGCGATCGCGCTGCATGCGGAGCTTGGTTATAAGGTGACCGTCGTTTGCCTGTCTTTCGGCGAGCGGGGAGAATCCGCCAAGCTCTGGAAACAGCCGGGCATCACGCTCGAGCAGGTCAAGGCGGCGCGACGGGCGGAATCGGAAAAGGCGGCCAAGGCCCTCGGCGTACACGACCTCATCAGTTTTGACCTCGGCGACTATCCGCTTCGCCTGACCGATGAAGACAAGTATCGCCTGGTCGACGTGATCAGGAAGGTACAGCCGGCCTTCATGCTCAGCCATTCGCAATACGATCCCTACAATACCGACCATATGTATGCGACGCAGGTTGCCCTTGAGACCCGGATGATCGCGCAGGCCTGGGGTCATAATCCGGGTGAGAAAGTGCTCGGCGCACCGCAGCTTTACCTGTTCGAGCCGCATCAGACCGAGCAGATGGGCTGGAAGCCCGATGTCTTCCTCGACATTACGTCGGTCTGGGACAAGAAGCGCGCCGCCATCGAATGCATGGAGGGGCAGGAGCATCTTTGGGAGTTCTACACCCGCGTTGCCCAGAACCGCGCCAATCATTTCCAGCGCAATTCGGGCGGCCAATCGGGCGGTCGCGCCTCGAAATATGCAGAGGGTTTCCAGTCGGTCTTCCCACGCACGGTCGATGAGCTCTAATGAGCTCTCGAGAGGAGCGTGACATGGAACTCTGTTGTGATATCGCCCATCTGGCGCATGTGGAGATGTACTCCGACAAGTTCGAGGAAAGCCTCGACTTCTTCGTGAACGTCTATGGGCTGACGGTTGCCGGTCAGGACGAGCAGTCGGCCTATCTGCGGGCGTGGGACGATTACGAGTTCCACACGCTGAAGCTCACCCGGCATCACACCACGGGTGTCGGGCACATCGCCTACCGCGTGTCATCCGAGGCTGCATTGGAGCGGCGCGTCAAGGCGATCGAGGCGAGCGGCTTCAAGCTTCTCGGCTGGGTCGATGGTGATCTCGGTCATGGCCGCGCGTTCCGGTTCGAGGATCCGTTCGGTCATGTGTTCGAGATCTATTGGGACACCGTTCGCTATTCGCCGCCCGAGCACGAAAAACCGGCGCTGAAGAATGTCGCGCAGCGATATCATGCGCGCGGCTGCCATCCGCGTCGTCTCGATCATCTGAACTTGTTGGCCTCGGACGTTGTCGAGTTTCGGCGCTTCATGGAGACCTGCCTAGGCTCCCGCGTGACGGAGATGATCCAGCTCGACAATGGCAGGCTTGGCGGTTGCTGGTTCACCGTCAACAACAAGACCTACGATCTTGCCTGCACGGAGGAGCACGGCGGCGGAGGCGGGCGTCTTCATCATGTGACCTACGCCACCGACAGCCGCGAAGAAATATTGCGCGCCGCCGACATCTTTCTCGAGAACGGCGTGCACATCGAAACTGGCCCGCACAAGCATGCGATCCAGGGCACGTTCTTCCTCTACGTCTGGGAGCCTGCCGGCAACCGGGTGGAGCTCGCCAATTCCGGTGCGCGCCTGATCCTGGCTCCGGATTGGAAGCCCGTGGTCTGGACGGAGACGGAGAGAAAGAAGGGGCAGGCCTGGGGCTTGAAGACGATCGAGACATTTCACACCCACGGGACGCCCCCGGTTAAAAAGCAAGGAGACGCGTAATGGGTATTGTTGTGCAGGACATCGCCCGGGTTCGGCAGGATGTGATCGACCGGCTGGCCTATGCCGGGGTTGCGACCGTGCATGAGGCGCAGGGCCGCAAGGGTATGCTCGCCAGCTATATGCGTCCGATCTATGCCGGCGCGCAGATTGCCGGCTCAGCCGTGACCATCTCGGCTCCTCCCGGCGACAACTGGATGCTGCATGTGGCGATCGAGCAGTTGAAGCAGGGGGATATCCTCGTTCTCGCGCCGACATCGCCCTGTGATAACGGCTATTTCGGCGATCTGCTTGCGACCTCGGCATCGGCGCGCGGATGCAAGGGCCTGATCATCGACGCCGGCGTCCGTGACATTCGCGATCTCACGCAGATGGGTTTTCCGGTGTGGTCGAAGGCGGTGTCGGCTCAGGGCACCGTCAAGGAGACTTTGGGCTCCGTCAACGTCCCGGTGGTCTGTGCCGGTGCCTATATCGAGGCCGGCGATGTCATCATCGCTGACGACGACGGTGTCTGCGTCGTCAAGCGGGAGGAGGCGGAAGCGGTTGTTGCCGCAGCGGAGACTCGCCTGGCCAATGAGGAGGCCAAGCGCAAGCGGCTTGCTGCCGGAGAACTCGGGCTTGATATCTACGGGATGCGGCCGACTCTGCTGGCAAAGGGGCTGAAATATGTATGAGGACGGTATCCCTTGCCTGTGGATGCGAGGGGGCACCTCCAAGGGCGCATATTTTCTCGCCGGACATCTTCCGGCGGATCCCGCCGAACGGGATGCACTGCTGCTGAAAATCATGGGATCGCCGGACCCCCGGCAGATCGACGGGATCGGTGGAGCCGATCCGTTGACGTCGAAGGTTGCCGTGCTGTCGCCTTCGACGCGCGCCGATGCGGATGTGGACTATCTGTTCCTTCAGGTTTTCGTGGATCAGGCTGTTGTCAGCGATGCGCAGGGGTGCGGCAACATTCTCGCCGGCGTTGGACCGGCGGCCATCGAGCGTGGTCTCGTCAGGTCGAACGACGGCGTTACCGAGGTCCGCATCCACATGCTGAACTCCGGTGAGGTGGCGGTCGCTCGAATAGAGACACCGGGCGGTCGTGTGAATTATGCCGGCACGACCGAAATTGCTGGTGTTCCCGGTAGTCATGCGGCCGTCCCGTTGCTGTTCATGAATATAGCCGGCTCAATGTGCGGCGCGCTGCTGCCGACCGGGAACGAGGTCGATGTCATCGACGGGATAGAGGCAACTCTCATCGACAACGGTATGCCCTGCGTCATCATGCGGGCCGCCGACTTCGGGTTGACGGGGGAGGAGACCCGTGAGGCAATCGAAACCAATGCCGAGCTGAAATCCCGGATCGAAGCCATCCGCCTGAAGACGGGGCCGATGATGAACCTTGGCGATGTCAAAGCCGCCTCTGTCCCGAAGATGACCTTGGTGTCGGCCCCAAAGCATGGCGGCGCGATCTCGACGCGGAGCTTCATCCCGCACCGGGTTCATGCGTCCGTCGGCGTTCTCGCCGCCGTTACGGTCGCGACCGCAACGCGCCTTGCGGGCAGTCCTGCTGCGGAACTGGCGACGGCTCCATCCGATGGGCGCTATCTGATCGAGCATCCGACCGGCGCGATGGAGGTCTTTCTGGATATCGGCGACGACGGCTCGATCAAGGGGGCGGGGACGGTCAGGACAGCGCGAAAGCTGTTTGATGGCCGGGTCTTCGCTGGATGATCTAAGTTAGGTCAAGCAGACGACGCGCTGGCGACTAGAGTTCGGGATTACCGATTAAGATTGGTGCAAGATGAGAGAGGTGCCGGCGACCGCGAGGTTGCCGGCATTTCCGTTTCAGAGGCACGGAAGCGAACACCAGTACCGATTTTGCACGGCGATCGGGGTTGACGCTTATGCGTGGTCACGGCTCTGGAAATAATACTGCTTGCTATGGAAATTTTGGGAAACAATCCCGTCGAAATTTTGCTCTCTATTTGAAATATTACATGAATATCGAAATTGAATGCGGCCAATATGAGTGCATGCTCGATAAAAAGATATGATAAGTATGCATTATTATATCCGCGGGTTCGATTTTATAATTTAGATTATTAAGATCAAGCGCAAACCTTCTTTACGGATTGTTGCATCCGCCGCCGTAATTGTGGCACGTTACACTTCGGACAGTATTCGCGCGCTATATCGACATGCGTTCTGCGATGTAGTCGCTGGAAGGACTTTGATGACAAAAATTGCTGCCATTATACCTTTTTTCCAACGCAAAAGCGGCTTTCTGACTGCGGCCGTACAATCCATTATTGGCCAGAGGTTGCCGGATAACGTCAGGGTTCATATCATCATCGTGAACGACGAATCCCCCGTAGATCCGCTGTCTGAAATCTCGCATCTGCAGTTTCCGGAGAATGTCAGTTTTGAAATAATAGCGCAGCAGAATGCCGGCCCGGCAGCGGCCAGAAACAATGCGCTTGATGCCGTTCCCGCAGAGACGGAGTTTGTCGCCTTTCTTGATTCCGATGATGTCTGGTTCGAAGATCATCTCAGGACCGCCATGAGGGCGCTTGGCGACGAAGGCGTATTCTACTTCAGCGACAATTATGAAGACAGGCCCGTTACGACTTTCGAGAAAACCAAGTATTTCAGCCGCGCCGCCAGTGCCGGCGATTGGGAGATTGTCGAGCCCGCTTTGAATATCTTCCAGTTCAAGCCGAGATTGGCGTTCAAGGCCTTTATCAGAGAATATATCTCGCAGACCTCCACCGTTGTTTACAGATTTTCCAGATTCAGGGATCTGCGGTTCGATTCCGATCTGCGCTATTCCGGTGAGGATTATTTCTTCTGGCTTTCGATCGCCAATAGCGGATCGCCGGTGACATTTTCGAGCAATGTGAATGGGGATCGGGACAAGGGCGTCTCCGTTTATCGCGACGCCTATTCCTGGGACAGCCCGAAGGTTCTAGTCCGCCTGCTCGGCAACCTTCTGTTCTGGAAAAGGGTAGGTGCGAGTTTCAAGCTCGATGACGACGACAGACAGATTCTGGACGAGCATATCAACAAGACGAGAATGGGTATCTCCTATCTCATCATGCGCAACAGTCGCCGCGATCGTGCCAAGAGCGTAGGGGCCATCTTCAGCTTTTTGAAAATGGACCCGCTCGGCATCGCGCAGAGTCCGGCCTTGATCATGAAGGCTATCGGTCTTGCCAGGAAAGGTCTCTTGGAGTTCTAGGCCGGACCCTGGCTCTCAAGGCGTCGATCGGCACAGCCCGTTCATCTCGTGAAGTTGACTTACATCCCCGCGCATTTTTATTTACGAATAGGCCCGAAGCTATCCCTCGTCGTTTCGCGCCTTACCCGCCATGTATTCCGCGAGGTCCCAGATAGCCTTCATCTTTAAACAAGGGGAAGGAGATCGCTGATGGATATCGGAGTCATTGGAGCCGGTGCGATGGGGAGCGCCATTGCGGGGCGATTGGTCGAGGGTGGCGCTCACGTTCTCACTTATGTTGAAGGTCGCTCGGCTGAGACTGTCGAGCGGGCAAAGGCAGTGGGCATGAAGGCCGTCGGGCTGGATCGCCTTGTCGAGGCCGACATCATCCTTTCCATCGTTCCGCCCGCGGAGGCTATTGGCGTGGCCGAGCTTCTATCCGCCGCGTTGCGACGCCGTGGCAGGACGACCACATTCATAGACTGCAATGCGATCTCGCCGAAGACGATGGCGCAGGTTGCTTCGGTTTTCGGTGGCGACTGTGGCGAAGTCCTGGACGGATCGATCATCGGTGCGCCGCCGAAGTCTGGCCAGAAAGGCCCCAAGCTCTACGTCAGCGGCGATGCCGCAAACAGGAGCGGCATGCTGGCCGACCATGGGCTTCAGGTGCGCCGCATCGATGGGGGGATTGGGGCTTCGTCGGCACTGAAGATGTGTTATGCCGGCATCAACAAAGGCGTCACGGGCCTCGGCACCGCCATGCTGCTTGCCGCGATCAGGTCCGGAGCGGATGAGGGTCTGAAACGGGAGCTCCAGGAAAGTCAATCCGACCTTGACCGCAAGTTTGCCCAGAGCATTCCGGACATGTATCCGAAAGCCTATCGCTGGGTTGCGGAAATGGAAGAGATCGCCGAATTCCTCGGCGAGGATGATCCCGCCGCCCTGATCTTCAGGGGCATGGCCGGCCTCTATCGCAAGATGGCTGAGGACCGGGAGGCAGGCGGTGTGCTTGCCGGCGAATTGGATCGTCTCAACGTCGGCGCTTGAGGTTGTAGCAGGACCGGCATTTTTGCCTGCATAGCCGCGGATATCAGCTTGCAAGGCGGTGAGCCCGACGCGCATATGAGGTTGTCGATCGCCGAGCGAGGGAGAAGGATGAGCGAACCAATCAAAACCATCGTCGTTGCCGTATCGAGCAACGGCATCATCGGCCGCGACGGCGACATGCCCTGGCGGCTGTCGTCCGACCTCAAGCGCTTCAAGGCTCTGACGCTCGGCAAGCCCGTTATCATGGGGCGCAAGACGTTTCAATCGATCGGCAAGCCGCTGCCGGGCCGTCCGAATGTGGTGATTACGCGTGATAGCGGCTTTTCTGCCGAGGGCGTGACAGTCGTGCATTCGCTGGATGACGCTATCGATGTCGCGGCTGATCTCGCCGCAGAAAGCGGCGCGGATGAAATCTGCATCCTCGGCGGCGGCGAGATTTATCGGCAGGCGATGAGCCATGCCGACCGGTTGCTGATCACCCATGTGGAAGCCGATGTGGACGGCGATACGTCCTTTCCGGTGATCGATCCGGCCGTGTGGGTGGTTGATAGCGAGCTCGCCGTGCCGGCGGGCGAGAAGGACAATTATCCAACACGGTTTGTTCGCTACTTCAGGAGACCAGCGTAAAAGCTGCACTCAGAAAGCAACTATTTTCCAATAAATCCGAGGAACTTCCTAAAGTTGCGTTGAAAGCAGGTGTGTCGATACCTATAACGGGGCAATCGCCATCATCTGTGACGTTCGTACTGCGAACGACAAAGTTTGGTGTGATGATTGGGAGTTCACTAACAAAGAGGTTTTGATGCCCTGGAGCAATCAGAATGGCGGCGGCGGCCCATGGGGCGGCGGCGGCAGCGGAGGCGGCGGCGGAAATAATCAAGGGCCATGGGGGCAGGGACCGAACCGGCCTCGTGGTAACGGCGGTGGTGGGCCTCCGGACCTTGAAGACATTATTCGTCGTGGCCAGGACCGGCTGAAGGGGCTCGTTCCCGGCGGTTTCAACGGCGGTGCTTTTCTTATTGTCGCGGCGGTCATTGCCGTTTTCTGGCTTATTCAGTGCGTCTATACGGTTCAGCCGGATGAACGCGGTGTTGAATTGCGGTTCGGCAAGCCCCGCGCCGAAGTATCCATGCCCGGCCTGCATTTCCATTTCTGGCCGATGGATCGCGTCGAGATCGCCAAGGTTACCGAGCAGCAGCGCAATATCGGCGGGCGTTCGGGTTCCGGCTCCAATGCCGGTCTGATGCTGACGGGCGACCAGAACATCGTCAATGTTCAGTTCTCGGTGCTCTATACCGTCACCAATCCACAGGCCTATCTGTTCGAGGTTGAAAGCCCCGATGAGACTTTGCAGCAGGTCGCCGAAAGCGCCATGCGCGAAGTGGTCGGCCGTCGTCCGGCCCAGGACATCTACCGTGACAATCGCCAGCAGGTCGCTGTCGAGGTGAGAAACATCATTCAGGACACGATGGATCGCTATAGCGCCGGCATTTCCATCAATGCCGTGCCGATCGAAGACGTGTCTCCGCCGCGCGAAGTAGCCGATGCCTTCGACGAGGTGCAGCGCGCCGAGCAGAACGAAGACCAGCAGGTACAAGAGGCTAATCAATACGCCAACCAGAAGTTGGGTCAGGCTCGTGGTGGCGCCGCCCAGATTCGCGAAGAGGCCGCTGCCTATAAGGATCGTGTCGTCAAGGAAGCTCAGGGTGAAGCGCAGCGTTTCATCTCGATCTACGACGAATACGTCAAGGCGCCGGATGTGACCCGCAAGCGGTTGTTCCTCGAAACCATGGAGTCCGTTATCGGCAATTCCAACAGCATCATCATCGACGACAAGCAGAGCGTCTTGCCCTACTTGCCGCTGAATGATCTCGGCAAGTCCACGACGCAGACGGGCGGCAAGCCTGCAACTGCAGTTCAGCCGGA
This sequence comes from Rhizobium rhizogenes NBRC 13257, assembly GCF_000696095.1. GTDB lineage: Bacteria > Pseudomonadota > Alphaproteobacteria > Rhizobiales > Rhizobiaceae > Rhizobium > Rhizobium rhizogenes. Next base: position 389,835 of record NZ_BAYX01000001.1, read on the forward strand.
GGCCAAATAATGACGTCCAGCCGTTTGCCAACCATTCTCATCGCGCTCGCGGTGCTGCTGTTGATCGTTTATTCCTCGGTTTTCGTGGTCAATGCCCGCGAGCAGGCGATCGTTCTGCGCTTCGGTCAGATCCGCGAAGTCAAGACCGAGCCGGGCCTATACTTCAAGCTGCCTTTCGCCTTCATGGATGCTGATCGGGTGCAATATATCCAGGATCAGGAACTGCGCTTCGATCTGGACAATATCCGTGTCCAGGTTTCGGGCGGCAAGTTCTATGAGGTCGACGCCTTCGTCGTCTACAGGATCACCGATGCGCGGAAATTCCGCGAGACGGTATCCGGCGATCGCGATGCGGCGGAATCACGCCTCAGAACCCGCCTCGACGCCTCGCTGCGCCGGGTCTACGGTCTGCGCGGTTTCGAAGCCGCTCTCTCCGAAGAGCGCGCCTCGATGATGACGGAAGTCCGCGACGATCTGCATCGCGATGCGGAGACCCTCGGTCTCAACATCGAGGATGTTCGCATCCGCCGCACCGACCTGACCCAGGAAGTGTCGCAGCAGACCTACGACCGCATGAAGGCCGAACGTCTGGCGGAAGCGGAACTGATCCGCGCCCGGGGTAATGAAGAAGGCCAGCGCCGCCGTGCTGTCGCCGACCGTCAGGTTGTCGAGATCATCGCGGACGCGCAGAAGGATTCGGAAATCCTGCGCGGTCAGGGCGAAGCCGAACGCAATGGCATCTTTGCCGATGCTTCCACGCGTGATCCGAGCTTCTACGAGTTCTATCGCTCGATGGCCGCCTATCGCACGTCGTTCGGCTCGGGCGGCAAGACACTGGTACTGCCGCCGAACCAGTCGGAATTCTTCAAGTATTTCGACAGTTCGGCCGGCTCGGCTACCACGTCAGCACCGGCTAAGCCGTGAACGGTGAAACTCGCAAATCGGCGAGCGACATATAGCTGAAATTCGAGGGGCTGCCGGTTGGCGGCCCCTTGTTTTTTGTGGAGCCGCGTCGGCTTTACCATGATTGCAAAGGGTAGACCGAGGCGCGGGGATATCGCAAAAAGGTGATTACACGCTTCATCATTCCGCCTTATGGTGATGCTTATACAAGATTTCCCTTTCTCGATGAGGATGCCTGATGGCTTTGACCATTCGCCTGTCTTTCAGACGTTCGTTCGCTCTTCTGGCCAGCGTGGCTCTGATTGCCGGTCCCGTTCTGGGCAATGTCGAACAGGCGCATGCGCAGACGGCACAGACGCCCCCGACCTCCGATAATCAGGCGCCAGCCGCAGCAACCAGTCCGGCTCAGGCTCCGACAGGCGGCGCGACCGCGCCGGCAACCAATCCAGCAGCAGCGCCTGCCATTGCCGGCAATCCGGTGATGAATGCCGGCCCGGCTTCCGTTGCCGACCTGGCATCCGGCCTGCTCGATGCTGTGGTCAATATTTCGACGTCGCAGAAGGTCAAGGACCAGGGCGATGGTCCGGCAAACCCCAAGGTGCCTGACAATTCGCCGTTCCAGGATTTCTTCAACGACTTCTTCAAGAACCGCAACAACGATAACAGCAATCGCAAGGTCAGCTCGCTCGGCTCCGGCTTCGTCATCGATCCCACGGGCTATATCGTCACCAACAATCACGTCATCGAAGGCGCTGACGATATCGAGGTGATCTTCCCAAACGGCAACAAGCTGAAGGCGCGGCTGATCGGTACGGATACCAAGACCGACCTTTCCGTGCTCAAGGTGGAGCCGAAGCGACCGCTGGTGTCGGTGAAATTCGGCGATTCCGCCAAGATGCGGATCGGCGATTGGGTCATGGCCATCGGCAATCCCTTCGGCCTCGGCGGCTCGGTGACTGTCGGCATCGTCTCGGCGCGGGGCCGCAACATCAACGCCGGACCCTATGACAATTTCATCCAGACGGATGCGGCGATCAACAAGGGCAATTCCGGTGGGCCACTCTTCAACATGAAGGGCGAGGTGATCGGCATTAATACGGCCATCATTTCCCCGAGCGGCGGTTCCATCGGCATCGGCTTTGCCGTGCCGTCCGAGCTGGCCGAGGGCGTCGTCAAGCAGCTCATGGATTTCGGCGAGACCCGCCGCGGCTGGCTTGGCGTGCGTATTCAGCCGGTCACCGACGATGTTGCCAACAGTCTCGGCCTCGATGGCGCCAAGGGCGCGCTGGTGGCCGGCGTCATCAAGGGCGGGCCTGTCGACAATGGTTCGATCAAGGCCGGCGATGTCATCCTGAAATTCGATGGCAAGGACGTGGACGAGATGCGCGATCTTCCGCGCGTCGTTGCCGAGAGCCCGGTGGGCAAGGCCGTCGACGTGGTCATCATGCGCGACGGCAAGCAGCAGACCGTCAAGGTCACGCTCGGCCGGCTCGAGGACAGCGACCAGGCCGCCGCGGCAAGCAGCGACAAGAGCGGGGGCGACGATAAGAACAAGACGCCGAAGCTCGCGCCGGACGACGATGGCAGCGGCGGCAATGACGGTGTCATCAATCCCGACGGGGGCGATGATGGCGATGACGGCATGGACGGTCAGGATCAGGGCGGCGACCAGCAACCGCAGGCACCGCAGCAGCAGGCTGCCCAGAGCGTGCTCGGCATGAAACTCGCCACCCTGAATGCCGAAAACCGCAAGAGCTTCGGCATCGCCGACAGTGTCGACGGTGTTGTCATCACCGAGGTCGCGCCGGGTTCGGCCGCGGCCGAGAAGGGGCTGAAGCCCGGTGATGTCGTTGTGGAAGTGGCGCAGGAGTTCGTGCAGACGCCGACCGCTGCCTCGGAGAAAGTCGCATCGCTGAAGCGGGAAGGCCGGCGCAATGCGCAGTTGATGATCGCGTCTCCGAGTGGTGACCTGCGTTTCATCGCCGTGGCGCTGGAGTAGTCGTCAGTCCTTGGGCGCTTGCTGCAGCCGCCATTCGGCGGCGGCCAGGCTGTAGAGAACATGGCGCTTCAGGTGCGGATAGGTATCGGGAACGCCGGGGTGATCAAAATCGCCGTCCTCGATACGATGCATGCCGATCCGCTCCATCACGGACGTCGATCTGACGTTGTTATGGACGGCGAAGGAAACGATCCGGTCGAGATTGAGCATCTCGAAGCCATGGGCGAGCAATGTCCGTGCCGCTTCGCTGACAAACCCCTCGCCCCAATGCTGCGGTACCAGCCGCCAGCCGATCTCGACGGTTCCTACCGGGACGAACGGCTCCAGATGATCCGTCCGTATCAGCCCGCAATATCCGATGGCCTCGCCACTGGCTTTGAGCTCCAATACATAGAGGCCAAGACCAGTGTCGGCGATCATGGATCGCACGCGCTCGAAAAATGCATCCGCTTCCACGCGATTGCGCCGGAATGGAAAGAACTCCATCACCCTATCATCGGAATTGATCTCATAGGCGAGATCACGATCTTCGTCCCGCCAGTTGCGGATGATGAGGCGTTCGGTTTCGGCAATGATCATGATGGCATACGATCCTTGATGGGTTCCCGCCGAAATTATGCTCTGACGAAATCACTCTTGCGATAGCCCTGAATGTAGAGCAGGGCGGTTAGGTCGCCATGATCGATACGCATCCTGGCCTCGGCGGCCACCGACGGTTTGGCGTGGAGGGCGACGCCAGAGCCGGCGAGTTGTAGCATGCCGAGATCGTTCGCGCCGTCGCCGACGGCAAGCGCGTCATCCGTGGAAATGCCGAGCTTTTCGGCGATATCGTTGAGCGCGTCGACCTTGGCCTGCTTGCCGAGGATCGGTTCGGCGACATGGCCGGTCAGGATGCCATTGTCTTCCAGCAGGATATTGGCGCGGTCCTCATCGAAACCCAGGGTCGCGGCGATGCGGCTCGTGAAGACGGTAAAGCCGCCGGAGACGAGGGCGGTGTAGTAGCCTTTCGCCTTCATCGTGGCGATCAGTTCGGGTCCGCCTGGGGTGAGGGTGATGCGCTTGGCGATGACCTCGTCGACAACGGAGATCGGCAGGCCCTTCAAGAGAGCGACGCGTTCGCGCAGTGCCGGTTCGAAGGCGATCTCGCCGTTCATGGCGCGGGCGGTAATCGTTGCGACCTTGTCCTTGAGGCCGACTTCGGCTGCCAGCTCGTCGATGCACTCCTGCCCGATCATGGTCGAATCCATGTCGGCGATCAGCAGCTTCTTGCGCCGCGTCTCCGCGTCCTGGATGACCAGATCGATCGGCGCGCTGCCGATGACGGCGCGAATATCGGTTTCGGCGGCATTGAGGTCGGTGCCGTCGCGCAATGCGATATCGCAGGCGATGCCGTCGGCCAGCCAATAAAGTCCTGACGCTTTGACGGCGTCCGACGCGCGCTCGGCGATGGCCGGAGCGAGAACGGGGTTTGACGGATTGGCAATAAGCGTGGCAACGAAGGCCATGATCAGAAATCCTATGAGCGATATCGACGCGATCCTGATAACCGGGCCGACCGCCAGCGGCAAGTCCGCGCTTGCAGTGGAATTGGCGCGCGCGCATGGCGGTGTTGTGGTCAATGCCGACAGCATGCAGGTTTATGACACGCTCAGCGTGCTGACGGCCCGTCCGTCTGAAACCGATATGGAGGGCATTCCGCATCATCTTTACGGCCATGTGCCGGCGGGGCAAGCTTATTCCACCGGCGTCTGGCTGCGTGAGGCGGCGGCATTGGTGGCGCAATTGCACGAAGAAGGGCGGACGCCGGTTTTTGTCGGCGGCACAGGGCTTTATTTCAAGGCGCTGACCGGTGGGCTTTCCGACATGCCCGATATCCCCACGGAGATTCGCAGCCGCCTGCGGGAGCGGCTGATGGTTGAGGGGACCGACGAGCTTTATCGAGAGCTTGTTCTTTGCGATCCAACCGTGGCGGAAAGTCTCAGCCCCCAGGACGGCCAGCGTATCGTGCGGGCTCTGGAAGTGATCGAGGCGACGGGGCAATCCATCGCGGCTTTTCAGGGCAAGACAGGGCCTGTCATTATCGACGCCGGCCGCGCGCGGAAAATCGTGGTGCTGCCGGATCGCGCCGTCCTGCATCAGCGTATCAACGGCCGTTTCGAGAAGATGCTCGCCATGGGGGCCGAAGCTGAGGTGAAAGCGCTGCTGGCGTTGGGCCTGTCACCGGAAATGCCCGTCATGAAGGCGATCGGCGTATCGCAGATCGCCGCGATGCTGAGGGGTGAGATGACGCGCGCGGAGGTTTTGGATACCGGCGCGGCCGCGACACGGCAATATGCGAAGCGGCAAATGACCTGGTTTCGCAACCAGATGGATGAGAGCTGGGAGCGCGTCAGTCCGTAATCGGCGTCAGTCCTTGTTGTAAAGGCTGCTCAGCGGCTTCTTCAGGATGCTGTCGCGCAGTGACAGGCCGGGTTCGCGCCGCGGCGGTGCGGCGGCGTCTCTTGCCGGTGACGGCTGGTTGCCCGTGTTGTCCTCGCCGCGATAGTCGCGGCGCAGTTCGGCAAGCCGGCTGTCGATCGATGTTCGGGGTGTGGTGTCGACGGCGGGTACCGGAGCGCGCGGCAGCATGTCGGGCCGATAGGGCTCTATCGGTGGCGCGGCAATTCTTGTCGGCTGCGGCGTGGGTGCGGGCTGCTCGACATGATCATTGCCGAAATCGTCTTCCATATCGTCATCGTCCGCGGCGTCGTGCACGGTCGCATAACTCTGCTGGAAGGTGGAGATATCGGGGCCTGTGATCGAACGCATGCGGCTGACGATGGTGCGCAGATCGACGGTATCGGGCGTTTCCTCGCTGGTTCTCGCGACGCTGCCATTGGCCTTCGGCAGCAGGTGCTCCTCAACGCGGGAAAAGCGCATACGCATCGGCACCGCAATCGCCTCGCCGAAGGCAATGGCCTCGCCGTTGCCGATGGAGGAGAGGAAGCTGGTGGTTGAGATCGAGGAGTTCGGAATGGCGGAGCGGATGATGTCCTGGTCGCGGTCATTGGCGAGACGCATGGCAAACACTGTCGAGCATTGCGACAGGATCGTCTGGTCGAGTTCGCCCGGGCGCTGGGTGATGATGCCGAGCGATACGCCGTATTTGCGGCCTTCCTTGGCAATGCGGGCGATCGCCTGGCGGGTCGGGAAGAAGCCGAGCGTCGGATCGGCGGGGATATAGCGATGTGCCTCCTCGCAGACGACAAGCATGTGGATCGCGCCATCGCTCCAGAGCGTGAGTTCGAAAGCCATGCGGCAGAGGACGGAGGCGACGGAATTGACGACTTCGGAAGGAATGCCGGCGAGCTGGAAGGTGCAGATCGGCTTGTCGTCGCCCGGAATGCGGAAGATCTGCGCGATCGTCTCCATGATCGTGTCGCTGATCGTGTTGTTGGAGAACATGAAGTGGTAGCGCGGATCGTTGATCGCCGAGATGACGCGCATTTTCAGGGAGCGTAGATGCGGCTTTTCCTGGCGGCCCTCGAGCCGGCCAATGCGCTCATCGATCAGGGCCAGCAGGTCGGCCATGCGATAGGGCACCGGTGTATCGGCGGTCACCGAGCTTTTCTCGGACTGGCGGCGCATCAGCGGTGAATCGCTGCCGCGAAAGGCGCGCTTCGCCTCCGGAATAATGTCGCGCAACATGTCCAACTCGTCGGCGATCGGCGGACGACCGCGGAAAATGACCTCGGCGAATTCCTCCAGCCGCATCAGCCAGAAGGGCAGGTCGAGCGTATCGGTATCGATGACGACGGAGTGCTTGGGGAAGGCCGCGGCAAACTCGTTGTGTGGGTCGAGGATCAGCACGCGCAGTTTGGGATCAGAGGCGATCGCCTTGTGCAAGAGCAGCGAGACAGCGGTCGATTTACCGACGCCGGTGGAGCCGACAACGGCGAAATGCTTGGCCAGCATCGAGGGAATATGGATGGCGGCGTCGATGCTCTCGTCCTGCGTCAACTTGCCGATGACGCAACTGCTGTCCTTGCCGGCGTCATAGATACGTATGAGGTCGGCGGCGCGAATGCGATGTGCGATGGCGCCGAGATAGGGATAGGCCGAAATGCCGCTTGAAAACTCCTCGCGGCCGTTTGGTCCGACGCGGACTTCGCCCAGTAGCTCGACCTCGATACGGAAAACATTGTCCTCACCTTCGCCCCAGCCGCTACTGCCGGTATTCATGGCGTAGACGAGAGCCGCAACGCGATTGGTGCCGACGCTGATCGAGATCAGCTTGCCGACGGACCAAAGCTCGGTCAAATCGGTGCCGCCATCCTCGGCGACCGCGGCAATGGTTGCCCTGGAACCTGTGCACGCGACAACGCGGCCGAGGAAACGATTTCCCGGCTTCAGTCCGTCACGGCGATCAAGGTCTCCAGCTTTGCTGGACGTCTGCAAGTCGTTATTGAGCAAACGGCTACTCCCAGCGTTAGGAGATGGAGCATAGGGAGGGCGGCTTAATAAAACCCTTTCGGCTGTCTCCACTTTTTAAAGTGATCGCGATAGGGCGCGATTTTTTATTGCGGAATACGTTGACGCTTGGAAATTTTCTGTCTATCACTTCGACCCATGAAAAACTCGACGGTTCTTATTGTGGTGGGACAGCGCATGGGCAGGATGGTGTAACCATCCGGCGATAGCCACCCATGCGCTAGATGACAGGCTCCCCAAGGAGCCTTTTTTTATGCCCGAAATCGAGATTTCATTTTTCCAAACCTCCAGCAGATAGCGGAACAAACGTATGACCGGCACAGATAATCAGGCGAGCAGCAATCAGATGACAGGCGCGGAGATCGTGTTGCGGGCGCTTAAGGACAATGGCGTCGAGCACATTTTCGGTTATCCGGGTGGCGCTGTTCTTCCGATCTATGACGAGATCTTCCAGCAGGACGATATCCAGCACATTCTCGTTCGCCATGAGCAGGGCGCGGGCCATGCGGCTGAAGGCTATGCCCGTTCGACCGGCAAGGTCGGCGTCATGCTGGTCACCTCCGGTCCCGGTGCGACCAATGCGGTCACGCCGCTGCAGGACGCGCTGATGGATTCCATCCCGCTGGTCTGCCTGACAGGTCAGGTTCCGACGTCGCTGATTGGCTCGGACGCGTTCCAGGAATGCGACACGGTCGGGATTACGCGGCCCTGCACCAAGCACAACTGGCTGGTCAAGGACGTTAACAAACTCGCCGCTGTCATTCACGAAGCATTCCGCATCGCCCAGTCCGGCCGTCCGGGTCCTGTTGTCGTCGATATTCCGAAGGACGTCCAGTTTGCCACCGGCACCTATACGCCGCCGGAAGCGCATGATGTCCAGAAGAGCTATCAGCCCAAGCTTCAGGGCGACCTCAGCAAGATCAAGCAGGCCATCGAGCTGATGGCGAATGCGCGCCAGCCCGTCATCTACTCCGGCGGCGGCGTCGTCAATTCCGGCCCGGAAGCCTCCAAGCTGCTGCGCGAGCTGGTCGAGCTGACCGGTTTCCCGATCACCTCGACGCTGATGGGTCTCGGTGCCTATCCGGCATCGGGCAAGAGCTGGCTCGGCATGCTCGGCATGCACGGTTCCTACGAGGCCAACATGGCGATGCATGATTGCGACGTCATGGTCTGCATCGGCGCGCGCTTCGACGACCGTATTACCGGCCGCCTGAATGCCTTCTCGCCGAATTCGAAGAAGATCCACATCGATATCGATCCGTCGTCGATCAACAAGAATGTTCACGTCGATATCGGCATTCTCGGCGATGTCGGCAATGTTCTGGAAGACATGGTTCGCCTGTGGCGGGCCTTGCCGCAGAAGCCGGCTGCCGATCGTCTCGGCGGCTGGTGGGAGAACATCACCCGCTGGCGCGCGCGCAATTCCTTCGCCTACAAGCAGAGCGGCGATGTCATCATGCCGCAATATGCCATCCAGCGCCTCTATGAGCTGACCAAGCATCGCGATACCTACATCACGACCGAAGTCGGCCAGCATCAGATGTGGGCGGCGCAGTTCTTCGGCTTCGAGGAGCCGAACCGCTGGATGACCTCCGGTGGCCTTGGCACGATGGGCTACGGCCTGCCGGCGGCTCTCGGCGTGCAGATCGCCCATCCGGAAAGCCTGGTCATCGATATCGCCGGCGATGCCTCGATCCAGATGTGCATTCAGGAAATGTCGGCGGCGATCCAGCACAATGCGCCGATCAAGATCTTCATCCTGAACAACCAGTACATGGGCATGGTGCGCCAGTGGCAGCAGCTGCTGCACGGCAACCGCCTGTCGAACTCCTATACGGAAGCCATGCCGGATTTCGTCAAGCTGGCGGAAGCCTATGGCGCCGTCGGCCTGCGCTGCGAGAAGCCCGGTGATCTGGATGCCGCCATCCAGGAGATGATCGACGTCAACAAGCCGGTCATCTTCGATTGCCGCGTCGCCAACCTCGCCAATTGCTTCCCGATGATCCCCTCGGGCAAGGCGCATAACGAGATGCTGCTGCCGGACGAAGCCACCGACGAAGCCGTTGCCAACGCCATCGACGCCAAGGGCCGGCAGCTCGTTTGATCGGATCGCCGGGGTCCGGGAATTTCCCGGGTCCCGGACCTTTCGATTAGCCGATATATTGCAGAGGCCCTGCTGACTTCCTGAAGATAAAAACTGAGGAAACGGAACAAGGACAATGAACGCACACCTTCAACCCACGGGCTCCGCCTATTTCATTTCGCCGGAAACGGCGGCGGCCGAGAGCCATACGCTATCGGTCCTTGTCGACAACGAGCCCGGCGTGCTTGCCCGCGTCATCGGCCTTTTCTCCGGTCGCGGCTACAACATCGAGAGCCTGACCGTTTCGGAAACCGAGCATCAGGCACATCTGTCGCGCATCACCGTCGTCACGCGCGGCACGCCGCAGGTGCTGGAACAGATCAAGGCACAACTCGAGCGCATCGTGCCGGTTCATCGCGTCGTTGACCTGACGGTGCGCGCCCGCGAACTCGGCCAGGAACGGCCGATCGAGCGCGAAGTGGCGCTGCTGAAGGTTGCGGGGAACGGCGAGACCCGCTCCGAGACGCTGCGTCTGGCCGACGCCTTCCATGCCAAGGTGGTCGATGCCACCGTCGAGCATTTCATTTTCGAAATCACCGGCAAATCCTCGAAGATCGACCAGTTCGTGGCCATCATCAAGCCGCTCGGCCTGATCGAAGTCTGCCGTACCGGCATCGCGGCGATGAACCGCGGTTCGCAGGGGATGTAAGAGAGCCCAATCATTGACCGATCTCCGGGCGTCGCATAGGTTTCGCGGCGTTCGGGGCGTGATGGGTCCCATCTCAAATGGGGTAGCATAGGTGGGGTTTTCGACCGGGGATCATTTGCCGGAAGCCAGTGAAAAGAGCTGGTATCCGCCTGATGGTATGCGCCTCGGCGCCACCTTCTACGTCCGCAATGCCTTTCCTTGGCTTGGCCACTATTTCGGCGCGCAGAAGATCGCGACCACCCTGTCACCCGGCATCGGCGGCGTGCTGTCCTGGGGTGGCCGCATACCGGCGAAGACGGCGGCGGCGATTTCACGATGGCGCGGACTGCCGCTTTGGAATCTCGAGGACGGCTTTCTGCGCTCGGTCGGACTGGGGAAGACGGGCGCCATGCCGCTCTCCATCGTGGTTGACGATCTCGGACTGCCGGTGGATGCAAGCCGGCCGTCGCGCCTTGAGCGGCTGATTGCCGGTGCGGACGAGGCGGGTGACCTCGGCAAGGCTATCCGCGAGCAGGTCGTTCTTCACAGGCTCTCGAAATACAATCACCTGCCGCATAATATCCCTTCAATCGAACGCACGACGAAGCGCCGCATCCTGCTGGTCGACCAGGTCGTCGGCGATATCTCCGTTGGTAAGGCGCTCGGTTCAAACGCCTCGTTCGAGCGAATGCTCGCCGATGCGCTGGGAAGCGATGCGCAGTGCTTGATCCGGACGCATCCGGACGTCATGGCCGGTCATGCCAAGGGGTATCTGACCACGGAGATTGCTGCCAAGGGTGGAGCGATCTTTGTCAACGATGCCGTATCGGTGGCGTCGATCCTTGGTGTGGTGGACGAGGTCTGGACGGTCTCCAGCCAGTTTGGCTTCGATGCGCTGCTGCGGGGCATTCCAGTTCGCTGCTATGCCGCGCCCTTCTATGCCGGCTGGGGGGTGACCGAAGATCATTTTGGCGTGCTTGCGAAGGTGACGCTTGCCGGGAACAGAACGAAGCTGCGTACGGTCGACCAGATCGCGGCGGCTGCGTTTTCGCTCTATCCGACCTATCGCGATCCCTCGAACTGGCAATTGATCGATATCTTTCAGGCGATCGAGCTGATCGTTGCGCAGCAGCGCGCCGAGGCGCGTGCCTAGAGCATTTCCAGCGGTTTCTTCCGCGATGGTGGCGGGAAGGCCGCGTCGAGGGTGGCCCAGTCCTCATCACTGATATCGAGCGAAACGGCATCGCGGTTCTCGGCGACTCGCTGCGTATTGGAGCTCTTGGGGATGGCGATTACGCCGTCGCGCTCCAGCAGGAAGGCGAGCGCCACCTGGGCCGGGGTCGCCTGATAGGTCTTGGCGATGTGGATCAAATCAGGATGATGCAGCAATCGGCCCTGTTCGATCGGCGAATAGGCCATGATCGGAATGTTGCGCTCCTGGCACCAGGGCAGCACATCATATTCGACGCCGCGCCGGACGAGATTATAGAGCACCTGGTTGGCTGCGACGTTGCCACCATCCGGAACAGCAAATAGCTCCTCCATATCGTCGACATCGAAATTGGACACACCCCAGGCGCCGATCTTGCCGGTAGCCTTCAGGCTTTCAAAAGCGGCGACCGTTTCCGCCAGCAGATATTCGCCGCGCCAATGCAGCAAATAAAGGTCGATACGATCGGTGTTCATCCGCTTCAAGCTGCGCTCGCAAGCCTCGATCGTGCCCTTGCGGCTGGCATTATGGGGATAGACCTTGCTGACCAGGAACACCTCGTCACGCCGTCCCTCGATGGCCCGGCCGACGATTTCCTCCGAACCGCCGTTGGCATACATCTCGGCGGTATCGAGCAGCGTCATGCCGAGATCGAGACCGGTCTTCAGGCTGGCGATCTCGTCCTTGGCGCGGGCGGTATTCTCTCCCATATTCCATGTGCCCTGGCCGAGCGCCGGAACCGTGATGCCGGAGGGAAGGGGGACGGTGGGAATGGGATCGTGCATGGCCTGTCCTCGTTGCGAACCGGAGCAAGGATAAGTCCATTCATCGGGATTTCAATCAGGAGCATTCATGTCACTGTGACAATCGCCCTATGGCATTCGAATCCGGGGCGAATTAGGGATGTGCCAGAGATACGCGGCTATGATCCGGGCGCATCGCAATGAATGAAATGGACACCGCTTGTCATAACGGAGCGGCGTCCGAGGAGGCTTTATGGCGCTGGACACGTTTCTGGCTCTTCTTGTGTTCGCTTTCACGACCTCGATCACGCCGGGGCCGAACAATATGATGCTGTTTGCATCGGGTGTGAATTTCGGTTTCCGCCGCACGATCCCGCATATGCTCGGGATCGGTGTCGGCTTCTTCGTGCTGCTGCTCGGTGTCGGGCTGGGGTTGGGCGCGCTGCTGCATACCGTGCCGCTCCTCTACACCGTGCTGAAATTCGCCGGCGGCGCCTATCTCGTCTGGATCGCCTGGAAGATCGCGACGTCGCGCAGTATTGCCGAGAAGGAAAGCGGTGCGCAGCCGATGAGCTTCCTGAGCGCGGCGGCCTTTCAATGGGTCAATCCCAAGGCCTGGGTGATGGCGGTGACCGCCATGGCAACCTATACCAACCCTGAGCTCTATCTCATCAGCGTGGTAATCGTCGGTCTCGCATTTGCGGCCGTCAATGTGCCCAGCGTCTCGACCTGGGCCGGTTTCGGCTCGGCTCTGCGCGACTGGCTTTCCGATCCAGTTCGGCTGAAATGGTTCAATATTACCATGGCGGTTCTGCTGGTGCTCAGCCTCTGGCCGATGCTAAAATAGTGTAATCGCCGGCTTATTGAGCATCAGCCAGATTATGCCGAGCACGGCGAAAAAGGCGGGAAAGCCGCAGGCAAACCATATGCGATAGAGCCTATGATAGGCTGCGGGCAGCGGCAATCCCGCCGCTGCTGCCGTGCGGGCGAGATTGCGCAGCCGGATCTGTATCCAGACAACCGGCAGCCAGAAGACACCGGTGAGAACGTAGAGCAGCAAGGACAGGGCGATCCATCCCTCCTGCAGCGACCAGCCGATCGATTGTGCCAGAAGATAGCCTGTTACCGGCTGGAGAATGGCGGCGGTCGCGGTAAAGATCGTATCGGCGATGACGACCGTTCCGGCGACATGCGCAATGAGCTTGGGATCGCCGGTGCGATGCGCCATGACCATGAAAAAGGCGATGCCCGCGCCGGTTCCGAACAGCGCGGTGGCGCCGATGACATGCACCAGGCGAAGAAGCTCTTCCGCCAGCATCAGCGTTCCTCCAAGACCGCAAGCGTCGCAACCGTCAGCAGGATCGACGGCAGGACTTTGACGAGCGGCCCGAGCGGATCGAGCCAAAGGGACGGTTCGAGCAAGGTGCCGCCGGCGAGATAGGCGAGGGTGACGCCAAGCATTCCGTGGAGCGCCGCGCGTGTGAAAGGCCGCACGAGCGCGAGCGCGCCGAGGGCAATATCGAGAAAACAGGTGGCGATCGTCAATGTCGTCGCCATGCCCGACGACATGAAGGGCAGGAAATGCCGGCTTGCGGCGATCGGGGCCAGCAATGGCACAATTCCGGACAGCATCCAGAACAGCGCCAGACCGGCGATCATCAGCGGCTTCAACAGATAGAGGCGGGCGGACCACAAATCCTGAATGCCGGAAGGATTGGCGTCGAGGATTTCGGTCGCCTTTGCCAGGCGCTGGCTGGGTCGGTGTTGTGCGTCCCGGCGGCTCAGAACCCCTTCGGACATCACCGCCATGGCAGTCGAGCGGAGCGGAGAACGCCATCCGAATCGCCCGGCGATGTCGGCTGCCCACGTGACCGGCCTTGCCAGACCGGCAGGTATCGGCACAACCCGTGCCGGCGGAAGGCCGAGCCAGTTTCGATGAAGGGTGACCAGATCGCGAAGCGTCAGCACATCGTCGCCGGCGAGATCGATATCCGCGCCGGATGGAAATTGCCCGCTGATCGCCTTTGAAACGGTCGCGGCGACATCATCGACCGAGACCGTTTCGATCGGGCTTTGCGCATGGATGAGGGGTAGGACAAAGGGCATGGCAGCAAGAGCGCGCAGCAGCGCCGTACCGCCATGCGCGTTGCGGCCGAGAACGAGTGCTGGCCGCAGGATGACATGGTTGAGCCCGCTGGCCGCCAGCGCATCGTCGGCATTGCGTTTTGTCGTCAGGAACGGCTGTTCCTTGGCGCTGCCGTCGGTACGCGCCGAAATCTGCACGACAAGCTCGGTCGCCGATTGCTTGGCGGCAGCGTAAAGGGCGAGCATCGCCCTTTCCTGCGTCGCGGAGAGATTATCCGAAAGCCCATCCTGAAGCGCGCCGGCGCAATTGACGACGGCCTGATGGCTGCCCAGCAGCGCCCGCCAGTCCGCAGGATCGGTCATCGTCGCGAGATCGGCTTTGATCCAGGTGGTCGAGGGATGCTGGATACGTGCGCGGTCGGGATTGCGGGCAAGGCCCGTAACCATATGCCCGTCTGCGCGCAATCGTGCCGCGACCACGGAGCCTATGAAACCAGTTGCGCCGAGAATCAGAATGTTCATGGTGAGTAGACTAGCCAAAAGCGCTAACAAAGGCAGTGGGTTGCGGCATCTAAGCGCGGTTGAAACAATGAAGAAGGTGCTTGGCGACCGTGTGGCCAAGGCTTAGACTTGAGTCTCATTCGACAGGGAGATCCATGATGCACGATCATGACGACCATCATCACCATGATCACGACAATCACTATTCCGATATGCAGGCGCGCGTGAAGGCGTTGGAAACCTTGCTGACGGAAAAGGGGCTGATCGATCCCCTGGCGATCGATGCTATCGTGGAGACTTACGAGACGAAGGTCGGGCCGCGCAACGGTGCGCTGGTGGTGGCAAAGGCCTGGAGCGATCCGGAGTTTGCTGATTGGTTGAAGCGCGATGCGACAGCGGCGATTGCCAGCCTTGGTTTTACCGGCCGACAGGGCGAGCATATGCGTGCGGTCTTCAATACGCCGGAGACGCATAACCTCGTCGTCTGCACGCTTTGCTCCTGCTATCCTTGGGCGGTGCTCGGCCTGCCGCCGGTCTGGTACAAGGCGCCGGCCTATCGCTCGCGCGCCGTTATAGATCCGCGCGGCGTGCTGGCGGAATTTGGTCTGACGCTGCCGGAGGGGCAGAAAATTCGCGTGTGGGATTCGACGGCGGAACTGCGCTATCTCGTCATTCCGGAACGTCCGGATGGTACGGAAGGTATGGATGAGACGGCGCTGGCCGATCTCGTCAGCCGCGATGCGATGATCGGCACGGCGATCGCCAAGTCACCTGAGGCGGCGCTATGAACGGGCCGCATGATCTCGGCGGCCAGATGGGTTTCGGGCCGGTCGCACCGGAGCCGAATGAGCCCTATTTCCATGCCGAATGGGAAAAGCGCGCACTCGGCATTACGCTATCCTGCGGCGCTTTCGGCGCCTGGACAATCGATGAAAGCCGGCATGCGCGCGAAAGCATTCCGCCCGCAAAATACCTTGCCGCCAGCTACTACGAGGTTTGGACGCGGGGTATCGAGATGCTGCTGGAGCGGCATGGCTTTGCAACGGGCGAGGAGTTGCGGGCTGGCCATTCGTTGCAGCAAGGCACTGTGCCGAAACGTGTGCTGAAGGCCGATATGGTGGCCGGCGCTCTTGCCAAGGGTGGCCCATGCGATCGGCCGGCCGAGACCGCGGCGCTTTTTGCCGTCGGCGATCGCGTGCGGACGAAGAATTTTAATCCGACGGGACATACACGGCTGCCGCGTTACGCTCGTGCAAAGACAGGTGTTGTGGAGGCCGTGCAGGGCTCGTTCGTCTTTCCCGACGATAACGCCCATGGCAAGGGCGAGAACCCGCAATGGGTCTATACGGTTGTCTTCGACGCGCCAGAAATCTGGGGCGAGGGGGCCGATCCTTCGCTCACCATCTCCATCGATGCCTGGGAGAGCTATCTTGAGCGCGTGTGAGACGGCGTCACCCCTGGCGCAATCGCCGCAACTGCCGAAATCCGCCGATGGCGAACCGGTCTTCCCCGAACCCTGGGCCGCGGAAGCCTTTGCGATGACCGTGCACCTGCACGAGAAGGGGATGTTCAACTGGGGCCAGTGGGCGGAGCGGCTTTCGGCCGAACTGCACAAGCCCGGCCGGGCGGAAGATGGCAGCGACTATTTCGACTGCTGGGTGGCGGCGCTTTCCGGGTTGTTGATCAGTCACGGCGTCGCCGATGCCGGCGTGATCCTCGATCTGCAGAAAAGCTGGCAGCGCGCGGCGGAGGCAACGCCGCATGGTAAGCCGGTCCTGCTGGAAAACGATCCGCAGCACTGAACGGCTTTTACTGCTTGCGTCCTTGGGCCGAATCCTGCCAAGTCGAGCGATGCAATTCGCGCCGCAACAAGATGAAGCGCTCAAGGCCGTTGCCAAATGGCTGAAAGAGGGGCGCTCGCCGCTGTTCCGTCTGTTCGGCTATGCCGGCACCGGCAAGACGACGCTTGCGCGGCATTTTGCCGAGCATGTCGATGGCGATGTGCTTTTCGCGGCCTTCACCGGCAAGGCGGCGCAGGTGCTGCGTTCGCGCGGTGCCAGCAACGCCAAGACCATTCATTCGCTGATCTATCGCCCGCGCGGCGAGGAGGCCGTCGAGGATGAGGAGACCGGCAAGACCTCCATCGCGCCGATGTTCACCATCAATCGGCAGAGCCCAGTCGCCAAGGCGGCGCTGATCATCGTCGATGAATGCTCGATGGTCGACGAGGCGCTCGGCAAGGATCTGATGAGTTTCGGCACGCCGATCCTCGTGCTCGGCGATCCCGGCCAGCTGCCGCCGATCTCGGGCGGCGGCTTTTTCACCAACGAAGAGCCGGACTATCTGCTGACGGACATTCATCGTCAGGCCCGCGACAATCCGATCATCCAGCTCGCCATGCATGTGCGCGAGGGCAAGGAGATCATGCACGGCGACTATGGCGCTGCGCAGGTGATTTCGAAGAATGAGGTCACGCAGCCCTTGGTGATGGACGCGGATCAGGTGCTGGTCGGCACCAACCGCACCCGCAAACGCTATAATCAGCGTCTGCGAGAGCTCAAGGGTTTTGCGACCGAATATCCGCAATCCGGTGACAAGCTGGTCTGCCTGCGCAACGATCCCGCCAAGGGTCTCCTCAACGGCTCACTCTGGCAGGTGATGACCTCTTCCAAGGAAACGACGAAGCCCGGCATTAACCTGCTTATCCGGCCGGAAGATGACGACATGGATCGGGGTGCTGCGAAGATCAAGCTGCTGAAGCAGGCCTTCGAGGATGTAGAAGGCGAGATCCCATGGTCGACGCGCAAGCGCTACGACGAGTTCGATTACGGCTATGCGCTGACCGTGCATAAGGCGCAGGGTTCGCAGTGGAACAATGTCGTGCTGTTCGACGAAAGCTGGGCGTTTCGCGATACGCGCGAGCGCTGGCTCTATACGGCGATCACGCGCGCTGCCGAGACGCTGACGATCGTCCGCTAGGGCTGTAAGCTGAGTAGCGTTGCGTCGAGCGAAAGATCATCAATCTTTTGCATGGATCGATGTTCGAATCTCGTTGGTCTTGCGGCGCGCAATGGCATAAAACGACGCCATCATCCTCTTTGAAAATCATGGATTTCGATCATGCCTGCCAAGCTTTCCGTGAACCTCAACGCCATCGCGATGCTGCGCAACCGGCGTGATCTGCCCTGGCCGAGTGTCACGGGGCTCGGACGAATTGCGCTGGCCGCCGGCGCCAGCGGTTTGACGGTGCATCCGCGGCCGGATCAGCGGCATATCCGCTTCTCCGATCTGCCCGAGATCCGGGCGCTGATCGACGACGAGTTTCCGGAAGCCGAATTCAACATCGAGGGCTATCCGTCCGATGAATTCTTCGATCTCTGCGCCTCCGTCGAGCCGGAGCAGGTAACGTTGGTGCCGGACGACCCATCGCAGGCGACCTCGGATCACGGCTGGGATTTTCGCAAGAACCATAACCTGCTCGCCGATGTCGTCGCCAAATACAAGACGATCGGCTGCCGTGTTTCGCTGTTTGCGGATGGTGACGGCGACGCTGAAGCCGTCAAGATCGCTAGAGAGGTCGGCGCCGACCGTATCGAGCTCTACACCGGTCCTTACGGCGGCTGCTATGACGCGCCGGAGCGGGCGGCTGTCATTCTCGAAGCGCTGGGCAAGACGGCCGATGCCGCGTTTGCTAGTGGTCTTGCCGTCAATGCCGGCCATGATCTGACGGTTGCGAATTTGCCGGCGCTGCTCAAGCGCATTCCGGCACTCGCCGAAGCCTCCATCGGTCATGGTTTGACGGCCGATGCGCTGGAATATGGCATGGCCGAGACGGTGCGGCGGTTCTGCCGCGCTTGTGGGCAGGCGGTGTAAGGGAGAGATTTTAAGGCTAGTCAGGCGAGTTTGTTTTTGCTGTGCCTTCAAGCTTGGCCCCTCATCCTAGCCTTCTCCCCGCACTGCGGGGAGAAGGAACTACGGAGTATCCGAAAACTCAACCTTGAAGCGCAGCCTTGTGCTCTTCGAAGAAGGCACGCACCGTCTGCGGCTCCTTGCCGGTCAGCTTGTTGAAATCATTGGTGAGGATGTCGAATTTGCCGGCGCGGGCGTTGGCGTCGGCGGAGACGAGCATGTCGACCACGAATTTCGGCAGGCCGGCACCGGTCAGGCCAGCGGCGAACTGTTCGTCGTTCACCTGCACGACCTCAAGCGGACGGCCTGTGACCTTGCTGACGACGCCTGCTACATCTTCGATCGTCAACGATGTGGAGCCGGTCAAGGTATAGGTCGCGCTTTCGGTGGTGTCGGAAGCAAGGGCTGCGGCGATGGCGAGTGCGCAGTCGTCGCGGCTGATGTTGCTGGTGCGGCCGCCGCCGGTCGCTGTGTACCATTTGCCGGTTTCGAGGCTATGCGGCAGGCCCATGAGGAAATTGTCGAAATACCAGGCGTCGCGCAGGATGGTGTAGCCGATGCCGCTCGCCTTGATGGCATTTTCTGTGCCGAGATGGTCGGGCGCGAAGCTGACGAGTGAACCGTCCGGAGCGGGCATGGACGTATAGAGGATATGCTTGACGCCGGCCTTCTTCGCAGCTTCAACGGCAGCCGTCTGCTGCTTCAGGCGCAGACCGGGAACTGCAAGTGCGTCCGTGCTGATGATCAGCAGGCGGTCGACGCCGGCAAAGGCGGCGGGAAGGGCAGCTATATCGTCGAAATCAGCCTTGCGGGTGACGATGCCCTTGGCGGCGAGATCGGCGAGCTTCTCGGGGCTGCGGGTGGCGGCGATGATGCGGCCGGGCGCAACCTTGTAGGTCTCCAGCAGGTGATGAAGGACGCGCTGGCCGAGCTGGCCGGCGGCGCCGGTAACGAGGAGGGTGCTGCTCATATCTTTATCCTTGTTTGACCGCCGCGGAGTCGCAGAGGTTTGTCGCTCTCAAAAAGAGACTAACACTAGAATAGGAATTGACTTCGGCCTGTAAAGGAGGCAGTTTTTCAGCTGTAGGTTACTTTAAGGGAACCAGCATGAGCGTCAGCACCGTCGTCAATCTGCGCAGCATAGAGGCACCGCTGCGTGCCGTCGATATCAGCAAACTCGATTTCACGAATTGCCCGGTGCGGGATCTGATTTCGCAGATCGGCGGCAAGTGGTCGATCCTGCTGCTCGAGGCATTGGCGCAGCGGCCCTATCGCTTCGGCGAATTGCGCCGGATGGTGCCCGATATTTCCCAGCGCATGCTGACCCAGACGCTGCGCGACCTGCAGCGGGATGGCTATGTCGGCCGCGAGGTTTTCCCGACCAAGCCGCCGAGCGTCGAGTATCGCATGACAGATCTTGGCCGTTCGCTCTACGTGCCGCTGGCGCCGCTTTTGAATTGGGCTGAAGCCAATCATGAGGCGGTGCGTGCTGCGCGCGTCCGTTTCGATCAATCGCAGGACTGAGCGCAACCCCGTGAAATCTCTGAAAATTGCCATTGTCGGCGCCGGACCTGCCGGGCTTGCTGCTGCCCTTTTTCTGTCGCGTGCCGGCCATGCGACGGAGATTATCGAACGTTTCGACAATCCCGCACCGGTCGGATCCGCGCTGATGCTGCAGCCGACCGGGCTGACCGTGCTGGAATCGCTCGGTCTTGGTCCCGCCATTCACGCGGCCGGCAATCGTATCGACCGGTTGTTCGGCACCGAGACAAAGCGTGGCCGCACCGTTCTCGACGTGCGCTATGACGCCTTGGCCGGCGGGCGCTATGGGCTTGCGGTCCATCGTGCCGCTCTATTCGATACGCTTTACCATGAAGTCTCCACTCGGAGATATTTGATTTTCACCGGGAGGCGGGTGGTCTCGTCGCTGGAAGAGGGTGGTCAGACCTATCTTGTGGTCGAGGGTGGTGAGCGGCTGGGACCATATGATCTTGTCATCGACGCTAGCGGCGCGCGTTCCGAATTGGTCACGGCTTCGCCGGTCACGCCGAGAGCGCGCAACCTCGCCTATGGCGCGTTCTGGGCGACACTCGATTGTCCGGATGGACTGGTGGATGAGAGAGCGCTGACGCAGCGCTACGATCAGGCGAAGGTGATGATCGGCGTGTTGCCGATCGGGCGGCGGAAACCGGATGTGCAGAAGCAGGCGGCGCTGTTCTGGAGCCTAAAGGTTGCTGATGTCGACGAGGTGCGCCGGCAGGGGCTCGATCGCTGGAAGGCGGCGATCCGTGGCTATTGGCCGGAATGTCAGCCGTTGCTCGATCAGATCAGCGATTGGGAGCAACTGACGCTGGCGCGCTATGCCCATCGGACCATGGCCACACCCTATAGCGGCAGCACGGTCTTCGTCGGCGATGCCGCGCATTCCACCAGCCCGCAGCTCGGGCAGGGCGCCAATATGGCGCTGCTGGATGTGGCCGCACTTGCGCATGCCTTGGCCGGCAATGAGGATATCGGGACGGCGCTTGCCGCCTATGCGCAGGCGCGGCGGCTGCATGTGCGGCTGTTCCAGCTGTTGTCGCTGGCGTTTACGCCATTCTACCAGTCGGATTCAGCAGCTCTTGCCTGGGTCCGCGACAGGCTGGTCGCCACCATCGCCACGGTGCCGCCGGGACCGCAGATATTGGCGTCGATCGTCTCCGGCACTCTGGTCGATCCCTTTGAGACGGCGGGTCTCAGCGAATGCGATTGGCTGCGGAACGCCGTTCCGCAGCCATCCTGATCATTTTCCCCGTTCGGTCAGGAAGATCAGCAACGCCACGACCGGGAAGGCGACGCCGATCCACGAGGTAAGGTTCCAGCCGCCGGTGGCATAGGCCCAGCCGCCGAGCGCCGAGCCGATCGCGCCGCCGCCAAAGAAGGTCGCCATGTAGAGACCGTTCAGGCGGCTGCGATGTTCGGCGCTGAGCGCATAGATGGCGCGCTGGCCGACGACGAGATTGGTCTGCACGCCGAAATCGAGCATGATGCCGGAGAGCGTCAGGGTGAGGAGCGCCAGCAGCGAGCCGCTGCCGGAGGCATGACCGATAAGGAAGGCGACGATGGCGAGCACCATTGCAGAGCCGGTGGCGAGCTTCGTCAAGCCACGATCGGCAAGACGGCCGGCGATCGGTGAAGCAATAGCGCCTGCGGCACCAGCCAGAGCGAAGAGGGCAATGCCATTTTGCGTCAGGCCGAAGGCCGGGCTTGCCAGCAGCAAGGGCGTCGTCGTCCAGAACAGGCTGAAGGCACCGAACATGCAGGCCTGATAGAGGGCGCGGCGCTGCAGCACCGGCTCATGCAGAGCGAGATGGCCCATCGACGAGAGCAGTTGGCCATAATGTAGCTTGGTGTGTGGACGGCGGGTCGGCAGGACGATGCGCAGGATGACGGCCAATCCGATCATGACACCGGCGGAAAGGATATAGACGGCGTGCCAGGAGAGCAGTTCCGACAGGAAGCTCGCCGCCGGCCGGGCCAGCATGATACCACAGAGCAGGCCGCTCATGACATTGCCGACGACCGCGCCGCGGCTGGCATCCGGCGCCATATGGGCGGCGAAAGGCACCAGGACCTGAACGGCGACCGAGGCAAGGCCAATACAGAGCGAGGCCAGCAGGAAGAGCGACGGCGACCATGCGAAGGCAGCGCCGACAAGCGCCACGGCCGCAAGCGCGACCAGCGTCAGCACCAATCGGCGGTTTTCGAGGAGATCGCCGAGCGGTACGATCAGCAGCAGGCCGAGGCCATAGCCGATCTGCGTCAGCGTCACGATCAGGCCGGTTGCCGCTGGCGTGAAGCCGAGTGCCTGGCTGATCGGGCCGGCCAGCGGCTGGCCGTAATAGAGATTGGCGGCCACCAGCCCGCAGGCGGCGGCGAACATGAAGGTCATCAACGGCGAAATGGTCTTTTCGGGGAGCGGCGTGCTCTCCCGCGTGGCGGCGGCAGTGGCGGGCATGTCTTGATCCTTGATGCGGTTGGGGGACGCAATCTCCCCCGAATTCTAGCGGGAAGTCAGTTCAGTAATGTCATGGCGGTCTCGAGGACGGTGGTCATCTGTTCTCGGGTGCGGCCGGTCTTGCCGATCAGACGCATGCCTTTCATGAGGCAATGCATCGTGCGCGCGGTGTTTTCCGCGTTGACATGGTTCGGCACCGAACCGTCCGTCTGTCCAAGACGGATCAGGTCGACAAGATGCTGCTCGTCAGTTTCGAAAGCGAAGGCGACGCGGCTGGCGGCTTCCTCGTCAAAGAGCGCCAATTCGGTAGCGCTGCCGACGACGAGGCAACCACGGCGACCGATGTCACCGCAGGATGACTCCGCATAGAATGTCACCAGCGCTCGCAGCTTTTCATAGCCGTTGGGGGCAGCAGAGAGACGCTCTTCCATAAGACCGCGCCGTACCTTGCGATAGCGGTCGAAGGTTGCGAGAAAGACGCCGCGCTTGTCACCGAATGCCTTGTAGACACTGCCGGCTGTCAGCCCCATGGCCTCGGTCAATTCGCTGATCGAGGCGGCATAATAGCCACGCTCAGAAAAGACCCGTAGCGCCTCATCGAGCGCTGCGTCCATATCGAATTCTCGCGGGCGTCCGCGCAGCTTCGGCGAAATGTCCAATGAGTCCGTTGTCATGTGGATTGTTTAGGAAATGATCGTTTCCAAATCAAGCGGAATTTTGCGCCGCAACAAAATCGTGATGAGTGTTGCCCGGTTTTCGGAGATCTCAACGATCTCTGGCAAGGCTATTCGGAGAGGATCGCCATATTGATGGTGTCGATATAGCGCCCATCGATGCAGGCGGATTTGCGCGCAATGCCCTCTCGGACAAAGCCGACCCGCTCATAAAGGGCGATGGCACGGGCATTGTCGGCGTGCACGCTGAGTTCCACACGCACGAAGCCGGCATTGCGTGCCGCTTGTAGCGTCGTTTCTATCAGCCGCTGTCCCAGGCCTCGGCCTCGATAGGACGGAATGATCCCCATGCCGAGTTTGCCGCCATGGGCGTGCGAAGGGAAAAAATGGCGGCTGATGTCGCACCAGCCGACCACCGTTTCTCCATCCAGGGCGACGAATTGCGGATTGCCGTCCCTGATCATGCCAAGCACGAAGCTGCGTGTTTCCTCCAGCGGAAATGCTTCCAGCAGGGACAGATATTTTCGCTCGCGCGCGACGGTATCGAGAGCTTTGTGAAAACCCTCGATATGCTGGCTCGCTATCGGCAATATCCGGATCTCGGTCGTGCTGGTCATGGATGTCGATATCCCCATGCAAATCAAGGCTATATTGACATTATTGATCGATCTGGCGGCTGTCTATATTCACCTCCGCCAATAACGGGTCACAAGTCCAGCACCCAGGTCTGGCCGTTCAATTCCGGGCCGAACATCCGGTGCTTCTCCTCGGAGACAAGCCGGAAACCAGCCTTGATATAGATGGCCCGGGCGGCGTCGAGGATGTCGTTGGTCCAGAGCGAGAGTCGCCGGTAACCGGCATCGCGCGAGAAGCGTATGCATTCGTCGACCAACAATTTGCCGAGGCCGAGACCGCGCGCCGTCTTGTCGATGTAAAGCAGCCGGAGCTTCGCGATGCCGTCGCCACCGTCGGTAATCATGACGGAGCCGACGTTTTGCCCGCCGCGCTCGGCGATCCAGCATCGTTCCTTATCCGGATTGAACTTGGACAGGAATTCGCCTCCCACTTTCGCGATCAGTCCTTCAAAACGATCATCCCAGCCGAATTCCTCCGTGTAGAAGCGGGCCTGACTTTGCACGATCCAGCCGATGTCGCCCGCACGATGGGTTCGGATGACGAGGGGCGGCGGTGTCTTCCGATCCGATCCGAGCATGGTCTGGATCGTCCGCATCGCCTCGACGATGAGCTCGGGTTCGCCGAGAGCAAGCATGTCGAAATGCCCGGCGAGCTGGGCGCGGGAACGGCGGACAAATTCGAGAAACTGCGCCTGTCCCTTGTCGGTGACAGTGATGATCTGGCTGCGTAGGTCGCTAGGATCAGGCTTGGTCTCGATCAGGCCGTCTTCGCGGAAACGTTTCAGGATGCGGCTGAGATAGGCGGGATCGAGATGCAGATCGCGGGTGAGCGTCGAGGCGGCGATGCCGCCATGGGAGCCGATCTCGAACAGCACGCGGGCGTCGGTCAACGTGTAAGAGCTGTCGAGATAGGCTTTGTTCAGGACGCCGAGGAAATTCGTGTAAAAACGGTTGAAGTCGCGGACCGCGTCGATGGTCGCGAGTTCGGTAGTAACAGACATGGACATCGTCTCCCTGCAATATGGGGAACGATGTCCATTATTTATTGGACTCAGTCAAGTAAATTCGATTTGACTCACGCCGCCTGGCTGGCGCGTGTCTTTTCCGCGCCGAGAGCAAAATCGATAGCGGCCTGCGCGTGGATCGTGGTGGAATCAAAGCCCGGCAGAGCGAGCCCGTTTGGATCGAGGATCAGGCAGATCTCGGTGCAGCCGAGGATGACGCTGTCGGCGCCTGCGGCCTTGGCGCGATCGATGATCTCTACCAGCGTGTTGCGCGACTCGTCCTTGACGATGCCGGCGCAAAGTTCGTTGAAGATGATGTCGTGGACGAGGGTGCGGTCGTCGGCGCCCGGCACCATGATGGAAACGCCGTTGCGGGCCATGCGGTCGGCGTAGAAGCCGTGCTCCATTGTGTAGCGGGTGGCGAGCAACAGCGGCTTGACACGGCCAGCGGCTTTCAGCGCGGCGGCTGTCTCATCGATAATGTTGATCAGCGGCACGGAGATGCGCGCGGCAACTTCCGGTGCGATCAGGTGCATGGTGTTGGTGCAGATCAGCACGCATTCGGCGCCGGCGGCCTGCAGGCGGTGTGCAACATCGCCGAGACGGGCTGCGGCAGCATCCCAGCGTCCGGCCTTCTGCAGCGAAACGATCTCTTCGAAATTGACGGAGTACATCAGCACCTCTGCGGAGGCGAGGCCGCCCAGGCGGTCGCGAACCATCTCGTTGATCAGGCGATAATAGACCGCCGAACTTTCGAAACTCATGCCGCCGATCAGGCCGATGATACGCATAATGCCGCTCTCCGTTATTATTTTGAATGACGGAATAGTGCGGCATGTCAGCCGCCTTATGTTTGCAATCTTTGTCGCGCGGGCGTTTTCTTCTGCAGTTTTTTGCGCCATTATGTCAAATGACGCAAAAATACAGCGTTGCTACGGAGATTGCCGCGCATGCTTGACGAACGCGACCGGAAGATTCTCGACCTTCTGCAGACCGATGCCGGTATCTCGGTGACCGATCTTGCCGATCGGGTGGCGCTGTCGGTCTCGGCCTGCTCGCGGCGCATCCAGCGGCTGGAGGAGAGCGGCCATATCGCCCGGCGCATCGTCGTGCTCGATCGCGAGAAGATGGGCGTGCCGACCACGCTCTATGCGCTGATCAAGACCGCGCACCATGCTGACGAATGGATCGAGAGGTTCCGTAAGGTTATCGGCGACATTCCCGAGATCGTCGAGGCGCATCGGCTGACGGGCAATTACGACTATATCCTGAAGATCGTGCTGCCGCGTGTGGAGCAGTATGACGTCATCTACAAGAAGATCGTCCGCAAGGTGGAGCTTTTCGATGTATCCGCCTCGATCTCGATGGAGGAGCTGAAAAGCGGCGCCTCCATTCCCGTCGGCTATGCGCAATAGGTCCATAGAGTCGCAGGCTGGTTTTGCATATTATCCCAGCGAATTCTCTCAGCTAAGGTGTCATTGCGTGTGTGCTTTAGAGGCAATTTGTCATGAGCAATGCGGACATTCAGAACTATGCTCTGCCCGGCGAAAAGTTGTTGTGGCAGGGCCGGCCGAAACAAGGCCTTATGTTTAGCAGGAAGGACCTGTTCCTGGTGCCGCTTTCGCTTATGTGGGGTGGCTTTGCTATCTTCTGGGAAAGCATGGCTGTGCGCCAGGCCAATGCACCGTTGTTTTTCAAGCTGTGGGGTCTGCCTTTCATCCTGATCGGCTTGTACCTCATCATCGGTCGTTTCGTGCTGGATGCATTTGTCCGCGCCAGAACGCAATATGCGGTCAGCGATCAGCGTATCATGGTCTTGCGTGAAGGCTGGTTTTCCAAGCTTCTGACCGTATCGCTGGAGCGGTTGCAGACCCTGGATCTGGATCAGAATGGTAATGGAACGGGTACGATCAGCTTCGGAGACGATGTCCAGATCGGCTATGGCCGCCGTGGCGGCGGCATCGGTCTTTGGACACCCGCGCTTTCCAATACCCCTAAATTTCTCGGTATCGCCGATGTGCGTGAGACATTCGATCTGATCCAACGCGCGCGAAATCGATGATGGCATTCTCGATTACGCCGTAAGGATCAGGCCCGCACAGGTGCCATGCATAAAAGGCGGTTGCTGGCCGTCGCCCTCAACTCTACGTTTGCAGGGATTTAATAGATGCGGGGTATTGTCATGCAGGATCATCATATCGTCGTCGTCGGGGGCGGTTTCGGCGGATTGCAGCTCGCCAATGATCTGAAAGGCGCGCCGGTCCGCATCACCTTGATCGATCGGCGTAACCATCACCTGTTCCAGCCACTGCTCTATCAGGTCGCGACCACCTTGCTCGCCACCTCCGAGATCGCCTGGCCGATCCGCAACTTTTTCCGCGACCGGCCTGAGGTGACGACGCTGTTGGCGGAAGTCGCGGGGGTCGACAGCCAGGCACATACCGTGACGTTGAAGAATGGCGACACGATCGGCTACGATACGCTGGTGCTGGCGACGGGCGCGACCCATGCCTATTTCGGCCATGACGAATGGGAGCCGGTGGCGCCGGGGCTGAAGACGCTCGAGGATGCGACGACCATCCGCCGCCGTGTGCTTCTGGCGTTCGAGCAGGCCGAGCTGGAAAAAGATCCGGCCATTCGTGATGCGCTCCTGACGTTCACGATCGTCGGCGCCGGGCCGACCGGGGTCGAGCTTGCCGGCATCATCGCCGAGCTCGCCCGAAAAACGCTGCCGAAGGAATTCCGCAATATCGATACCAGCAAGGCGAGGATCATCCTTGTCGAAGCAGGCCCACGCGTTCTCGCAAGCTTTGTCGAGGAATTGTCGGACTATGCCCAGAAGGCGTTGGAAAAGCTCGGCGTTGAAATCCATTTGGGCAAGCCGGTTACATCCTGCACCGCTGAAGGCGTGACCATCGGGGATACTTTCGTGCCGTGCCGCACCATCGTCTGGGCAGCCGGCGTGCAGGCATCACCGGCGGCGAAATGGCTTGACGTTCCTGCTGATCGCGCTGGCCGCGTCGTGGTCGACAAGGAGCTGCACGCGCCGGGCCAGCCGGATATTTTCGTCATCGGCGATACGGCGGCGGTGACGCGCGAGGATGGCAGCCCCGTGCCCGGCATTGCGCCGGCCGCCAAGCAGCAGGGTGCCTACGTCGCCAAGGTGATCAGGGCGAAACTGGCGGGCCAGCCGGCGCCGGGGCCGTTTCACTATCGCCATCAGGGAAGTCTTGCCACGATCGGCAAAAGTGCCGCGATCATCGATTTCGGCCGGATCAAGCTCAAGGGATGGCTTGCCTGGTGGGTCTGGGGCCTTGCCCATATCTACTTCCTGATCGGCACACGCTGGCGCATCGCCGTCGCCTGGAGCTGGCTGTGGATCTATATCAGCCGCCAGCACAGCGCCCGGCTGATTACGCAGAGAGAAACCATGCGGGAGGAATGAAAAAAGGGCAGCCAAACGGCTGCCCTTTTCCAATCGGTCTTTGCACCCGTAATGCTTAGGCCAGCGAGGCGATATCGATGACGAAGCGATAGCGGACGTCGCTCTTCAGAACGCGCTCATAGGCTTCGTTGATCTTGTCGATATTGATCAGCTCGATTTCCGAGACGATGTTGTGCTCGCCGCAGAAGTCCAGCATTTCCTGGGTTTCCTTGATCGAACCGATCATCGAGCCGGAGAGGCTGCGGCGGCCTGGAATGATCGAGAAGGCATGGACCGGAACGGCGTGTTCCGGAACGCCGAGCAGCACCATGCTGCCGTCGTACTTCAGCAGGTTCAGGTAGGCATTCCAGTCGATGGCGGTGCCGACCGTGTTGAGGATCAGGTCGAAGCTGCCTGCGAGCTTGGTGAAGGTTTCGGCATCGCTGGTGGCATAATAGTGGTCGGCGCCGAGCTTGAAGCCGTCTTCCTTCTTCGACAGCGTCTGGCTGAGAACCGTCACGTCGGCGCCCATGGCGTGCGCCAGCTTGACGCCCATGTGGCCGAGGCCACCCATGCCGACAACAGCAATCTTCTTGCCTGGGCCGGCCTTCCAGTGGCGGAGCGGCGAATAGAGCGTGATGCCGGCGCACAGCAGCGGCGCACCTGCGTCGAGCGGGATATTGTCCGGGAAGGAGAGGACATAGCCTTCCTTGACGACGATCGAGTCGGAATAGCCGCCATAAGTCGGCGTCTCGCCATCGGCTTCGACGTCGTTGTAGGTCTGGACCAGGCCCGGCATGTAATGTTCGTAGTCGAGGTCGCGCGTGGCGCAGGTCGTGCAGGAGTTGACGAAGCAGCCAACGCCGACGCGGTCGCCGACCTTGAACTTGGTCACTTTCGAGCCGACGGCGGTGACGATGCCGGCGACTTCATGGCCTGGCACCATCGGATACTTCGAGCCGCCCCATTCGTTGCGGGCCTGATGGATGTCGGAGTGGCAGACGCCGCAATATTTGACGGAGATGGCGACGTCATCGTCATTCGGCGCCCGGCGTTCAAAGGTGAAAGGGGTGAGCGGCTTGGACGCGTCGGTGGCGGCGTAGCCTTTTGCAATAGCCATGGGGATTTCCTTTTTGGTAGGATTGGCTTCAGATGAAGTGGAAATTCTGATGACTGACTATGCATCGGAAACGGGCGATAGCGTTAGAGCGATCCTGCAAGCTTTATGTACGATTCTCCGAATCTGGATGAGCGGCGCTCTTTCGAAACAATGGACGAAGACCTAGATAGGTCTCGACAAATCCTCAAAAACAATTGGTTGCGCATGACCCTGCCTTTCAATCCCAATCAGGAACTCGCTTCCATCATCGCTCGTTTCGCGACGGGGGATGGAGAGCATCACACACCGATAGAAGGGCTTAATCTTTATCGGCAGTCGGCTGCGACCGTGTGGCAGCACGGGGCTTACCGGCCCTGCTTTGCCATTGTGGTCCAAGGGCACAAGACCTTGACCGTTGGTGCCGATACATACCATTACGGCGTTGGCGAGTACATTCTGACGGCTCTCGACCTTCCCGTATCGACGCAGGTCACCAATGTTGGCAGCGAAACGCCTTATCTTTGTTTCGGCATGGCGCTCGACAGTGAACGGCTGAAGGAGCTGCTGTCGCGCGTCGGTATTCCGCGCGAGGCGGTGACGGCGGAACCCGTGCGCGGGTTGGCGGTCAATCCGGCATCGCCGGAGTTGCTCGACGCCTCGTTGCGGCTGCTCCGATTGCTCGACCGGCCGGAGGATATTCCTGCCATGGCGCCGCTGATCGAGCAGGAAATCCTCTACCGCCTGCTGACCGGCCCGAATGGACCCCGGCTGCTGCAGGTTGCCATGGCCGAGAGCCAGAGCAACAGGGTGGCGCGCGCTATCGCCTGGATTCGCGGCAATTTCACCCAGCCGCTGCGCATCGAGGAATTGGCCGAGCGTGCAGGGATGAGCGTTTCCTCGCTGCATCATCATTTCAAGGCCGTCACGGCCATGACGCCGATACAATATCAGAAGCAGCTTCGGCTGCATGAGGCACGACGGCTGATGATCGTGGAGCAGCTCGATGTCGGCTCTGCCGGTCATCGCGTCGGCTATCAGAGCCCTTCGCAGTTCAGCCGCGAATATAGCCGCCTTTACGGCCTGTCGCCGCTCCGGGACGTCGAGGGCATACGCAGTCCGGTCGCAGCGGAATAGTTTCGCGTGCTTTATTGATGCGGTGCAGCGACGATTTTCGCTTGACGCTCGCTCAGCTCTGCGCCATAACGCGCCACGAACCGTACCGTACGGTACTCATTTGGGGATGGCCATCGTGCTTAGCGAAGCAGGACAGTCGAGCGAGTTTTCGCCGCGCCAGAACGCCGTTCTGGAGCAGGCGTTGCGTTTGCTCGTCGATGGCGGCGAAAAGGCGCTGACGACCTCGGGCGTCGCGCGCGCTGCCAATTGCTCAAAGGAAAGTCTTTATAAGTGGTTTGGCGATCGCGACGGCCTGCTGTCGGCGATGATCACCTATCAGGCCAGCAAGGTACGCACGTTCGAGCGCAACGGCGAGCGGCTGACGGCGGCGAGCCTGCACGATCATCTCGTGGTGTTCTCGCGCGATCTGCTGGAGGTTCTGGCGGGTGACGTTTCGCTGGCGTTGAACCGCCTGGCGATCGGCCAGTCGAACCGCGATGGCTCCAAGCTCGGCAAGCTGCTGCTGGAGCGCGGTCGCCGGCAGATCGACCGCCGCGCCAGTGGCCTCATCGATGCCGGCAAGCGGGCAGGGTTGCTGCGCTTCATGGATGCCGACGAGGCTTATCACACGCTTTACGGGCTCATCGTGTCCGATCTGCATGTCCGCATGCTGCTCGGCGAGCCCGGTTTGAAGGATACGAGCCGTCAGGCGGAGAGGGCGGTCACCGCTTTTCTCAAGCTTTACGGCACGGAAAAGGTTTTGGCGGAAGCAGCCGCAACCGTCTGAGAAGTTTCAATTTACGCCTTACACCAGACAAGCAAAGGGAAGGAAAAACAATGCGCGTCTATTACGATCGTGATGCCGATCTCAATCTCATCAAGTCGAAGAAGGTTGCCATCATTGGCTATGGTTCGCAGGGCCGCGCCCATGCGCTGAACCTCAAGGACAGCGGCGCACAGAACGTTGTGATCGCGCTGAAGGCCGGTTCGCCGACCGTCAAGAAGGCCGAAGCCGATGGCTTCAAGGTCATGACGGTTGCTGAAGCCGCCGGCTGGGCCGACCTGATGATGATGGCGACGCCTGACGAACTCCAGGCTGACATCTACAAGGCCGATATCGCTCCGAACATCCGTGACGGCGCTGCTATCGCTTTCGCACACGGCCTCAACGTTCACTTCGGCCTCATCGAGCCGAAGGCTTCGGTCGACGTCGTCATGATCGCTCCGAAAGGCCCGGGCCACACGGTTCGCGGCGAATACCAGAAGGGCGGCGGCGTTCCCTGCCTCGTTGCCGTTCACCAGAATGCTTCCGGCAATGCTCTTGAACTCGCTCTCTCCTACGCCTGTGGCGTTGGCGGCGGCCGTTCGGGCATCATCGAAACCAACTTCCGCGAAGAGTGCGAAACCGATCTCTTCGGCGAACAGGTCGTTCTGTGTGGCGGTCTTGTCGAGCTGATCCGCGCTGGTTTCGAAACCCTGGTCGAAGCCGGCTACGCACCGGAAATGGCCTATTTCGAGTGCCTGCACGAAGTAAAGCTGATCGTCGACCTGATCTATGAAGGCGGCATCGCCAACATGAACTACTCGATCTCCAACACCGCTGAGTGGGGCGAATACGTCACCGGCCCGCGCATCATCACCGAAGAAACCAAGGCTGAGATGAAGCGCGTCCTGAAGGACATCCAGACCGGTAAGTTCACCTCGGACTGGATGCAGGAATACCGCTCGGGCGCTGCTCGTTTCAAGGGTATCCGCCGCATGAACGACAGCCACCAGATCGAAGAAGTCGGCGCCAAGCTGCGCGGCATGATGCCTTGGATCGGCAAGAACAAGCTGGTCGACAAGAGCGTCAACTAAGCTTTTCGAGACGTTGAAGCATTGAAATAAAAGGCCGAGGAGGGAAACTTCCTCGGCCTTTTATATACGTCACCTGGTAACGAGACCGGCTAGCGGGATAGTCGCGAATTCGCTATAAGGTTGCAAATGATCTCCGATGAAACAGATTTGGCTCGGGAAGCCTCCCATCTTCAGAGATGCTGGGAGGCAGCGTATGCTGCATTTTCCGGATATTCAGCCCCTGAAATACTGAATGCATCGCAATTGCGTGATCCGGAGAAGATTTCGCGCGATTTGCGCTCCGCATCGATGCCGGAGTTAAGTGGCAACGCTTTGGGTGGTTACGCGATGTGGGCGATAACCACAGTCGGGGGCGTTGAGGAATACAAACATTATCTTCCGCGCATTCTGCAACATAGTCTTCTGACACCGAGTGAGCCTGGCTTCGATCCGCTGATAATCTTGTCTAAGCTGGAATATACGGACTGGTATCGGTGGCCGGCGTCGGAGTGCTTTGCGATCGAGAATGTTTATAGCGCGTCATGGCACTGGGCACGATTGCAGCATCCGGACGAATTTGACGCGATGAATTGGTTCGTCTGCGCAATTCGTCTCGAAAAAGATATCAATTCCGTTCTCGAGTCGTGGCTGACCAATCTGACACCAAATTCTGCCTTGCAGTTTACCGAAGTCATTAACCGTTCGGACAGCCTTCCCTATGGAGAGGCCTCTTGGGAGGATCTTGATTTGGCAACAAGACGAACGATCGCAAGTTGGTTGTGCGATGACGCGTTGCAAACTGCTATTACGGAGATTGTCGACAACGTAGCCGATAGAGATATGTGGCGTATCGATTCGGTTGAGGCGACTTTGGCCAATCTGGGCACAAAAGCCTGGCGCTAAGTCGATTGGAGGTAGTTGGCGGTGCACATCGTGCTTAGATTGGGGATGTCGGCACCAAGGTGACTTGGTCAGCAAGGGCATCGACCAAGCCCCGGCCTTTTTTCTATTTCCGCGCTTTGACGTAGAGCCATTTCGTCGGCTTGCCGTCGAAACCGCCGCCGTCGGCTTCGGTCATCGCTATGTCTCTCCAACAGCCTTTACCGAGCAGTGCTGTCAGCCATGCGGCCGAGGGGTAGTTATAGTATCGGCCGAATGTATCGTGGCCTTCGGCTTCACCGGCTTTGAAGCTGGCGTGGAAGATGCCGCCGTCTTTCAGCGCGCGGCGGATCCGATCGAGAATATCGGGCAGGGCGGCGCGAGGCGCATGCAGCAGGCTGGCTTCGGCCCACACGCCATCGTGAGCGCCTTCGATATCGAGCGTTTCGAACCGCAATATATGAACCGGCCTACCGATCAGGGCCTCCGCCTGTTTGGCAAGTTCGGTCGAACCATCGGTCAGCGTCACGGCGAAACCGCGCGAGATCATATAGGCCGCGTCCTGTCCTGCGCCGCAGCCAAGCTCGAGGATGGATGCACCTGCGGGAAGGGCGGCCAGGAAGGCATCAAGCCGGCTTTGCGGCAGGTTGCGTTTGCGTGTGGCATAGATGACGGCGTTGTCGTCGTAGAAGGAGGAGGTGGGGTCGTTTGTCATGTCAAACCATTGCCTTCGGGAGATAAATTACGTTTTCCAGCCCTTTGAAGTGTGCATCGCAGGTCAGGACATCGGCGTCGTGCTGGAGTGCGGTCGCGTAGATGATCGCATCGGCAGTGGCGAGCTTGTGTTGCACGGAGAGTTCGGCAGCGCGGCGTGCAGTTGCCGTGTCCAATGGTACGACGTTGCATAGCATCGTATAGGCGATGAAGTTGTTCAGTGCATCTTCATCTTGTTCGCGAAGAAGCCATTTGGAAAGTTCAAGCTGGACAATCGTTGGAACGATGCAGTCGCCGGGTTCCGGAATTTGATCGGACAGTTGCTGTCCGAGCGGGCTACCAAGAATCCACTCGATCCACGCGGAACTATCGACCACGCGCATCAGAAGCGGTCGTCCCGGTCGCGGTAGTTCTCAGGATTTGCGCCACGCGCCATACCTTTGAGATCTGCCAAAGTTGGAACAGGCATAAGGAGTACGCCTTTGCCTTTCGGAATGAATACGAACTCCTGGCCGGCGCTCCAGTGTTGCTGATCGCGCACTTCTTTTGGGATCGATATCTGAAATTTCGATGAGAGGGTCGCGGTGGCCATTCTTACGTTTTTCCTATCGATTGATGCTGCGTAAGAATAACACTCGGACAGAGAAATGTGTAGGTCCTTTCGGAAGCGGGAAATCGACATGCGGTATTGATTGAGCGACATCCTTCTGCCGATCAATCCTCATTCCTTGTCACCGTCGCAAACAAAATAGGTCAGCATTGTTGACTTATCTTTTGTTGCGTGTTTTGGTGCTGCAAAGACCAAAAATTACGAGGAAGCCCCATGTTGAATTGGGAAAATATCTTTGCGACGCGTTCCAGCCGTATGCGTGCCTCCGAAATCCGCGAGCTGCTGAAGCTCCTTGAGCGGCCTGACATCATCTCTTTTGCCGGTGGTATTCCGGATCCTGCGCTGTTTCCGGATCAGGAATTCAAGCAGGCCTATGCGGACATTTTTTCCGGTCCCGCGGTCAATGCGGCGCTGCAATATTCGGTCAGCGAAGGCTACAAGCCGCTGCGCGAATGGCTGGTCGGCCAAACGGTGGCGCTTGGCGTTCCCTGCGAGCTTGAGAACGTCTTTATCGTCTCCGGGTCGCAACAGGGATTGGACTATCTCGGCAAGCTGTTCCTGTCGCCGAAAGATACGGCGCTGGTGACTGCGCCGACCTATCTTGGTGCGCTGCAGGCCTTCAATGCCTATGAGCCGACCTATGATCAGCTCACCCCCGGCTGCAACCGCACTCCTGCCTCCTATCGCACGGCTGCGGAGCAGGCGGGCGGCAGGGTGAAATTTGCCTATCTTTCCGCGGACTTTGCCAATCCGACCGGCGAAACGGTCGATCTCGCCGCGCGCGAAAAGTTGATCGACCTCGGCGACGAACTGGACATCGCGATCATCGAGGATGCCGCCTATCAGTCGTTGCGCTATGACGGCGAGCCGGTCCCGCCGATCCTGGCGCTGGAAATCGCCCGCAAGGGCCATATCAACGATACGCGCACGATCTATTGCGGCAGCTTTTCCAAGACCTTGGCGCCGGGTCTTCGCGTCGGCTTCGTTGTTGCCAATGCGCCTGTTATCCGCAAGCTGGTGCTGATGAAACAGGCCGCCGATCTGCATTCCTCGACCATCAACCAGATCGCCATCCATCAGGTTGCCGAGCGCGGCTTCGATGCGCAGGTCGCCAAGGTCCGCAAGGCCTATAGCCACCGCCGCGACTGCATGCTGACCGCGCTTGCGAAATATATGCCTGATGGTACGAGTTGGACCAAGCCGGAAGGCGGTATGTTTGTCTGGGTCACCCTGCCCAAGGGCATGGATGGCGCCAAGCTGCTGGCGAAATCGCTGGAAACCGTCAAGGTCGCCTTCGTGCCCGGCCAGGCCTTCTTCGCCGACGGCTCCGGCCCGAACACCTTCCGTCTCAGCTTCTCCTGCGCCAACGAGCAGATGATCGATGAGGGGATTTCGCGTCTCGGTAAATTGGTCGCGGGTGAGATCGGGGCGATGGCGGCGTAAGCCGCCACGCCATTTTCACGCTTACTTCGCCAGATGCGGCGCGATCAGCGACAGGTCGGCCTCGCTCAGCCGGTCGCTGGCAGTATTGGCTTGGTGCCAATAGGGGTAAAGCAGCGGCAGCAGGCTGACATCGTCGAGGCGCTTGCGCTCTTCGTCGGTCAGCTTCAGCTCGGCGCTGGCAAGGTTATCCTTGAATTGCGCGTCGGTACGGCCGCCGATGATGACCGAGGTGACACCCTTGCGGCCGATCAGCCAGGCAAGCGCCACTTGCGCCGCCGAGACGCCGCGGCCATCGGCAATCTCCACCAGCGTATCGACGATATTCCACAGGCGGTTCTCGTCGCGGATCGGCGGCTCGGTCCAGCCGGCGAACTGGCGGGTGCCTTCCGGCGTCGCTTGGTTGCGGCGGTGCTTGCCGGAGAGAAGGCCACCGGCGATCGGGCTCCAGACCAGCACGCCGAGGCCCTGGTCGATGCTGACCGGCAGCAGTTCGTACTCGGCGTCGCGGGCTTCGAGCGTGTAGTGAATCTGCTGGCTGACGAAGCGCTGGTACTTGTCGCGCTCGCTGATGCCGAGCGCCTTCATGATGTGCCATGCGGAGAAATTCGAGCAGCCGATATAACGCACCTTGCCCTGGCGGACGAGCGTATCGAGCGCCTCCAACGTCTCTTCGAGCGGCGTCTGACCGTCCCATTCGTGCAACTGATAGAGATCGATGACATCGGTCTTCATGCGCTTCAGGCTGGCTTCGCAGGCCTGGATCAGGTGCTGGCGCGAAGAGCCGACATCGTTGACGTCGCTGCCCATCGGGAAACGGGCCTTGGTGGCTATCAGCACGCCGTTCTTGCGCGGTCCACCGATGATCTCGCCGAGAATTTCCTCCGAAGCCCCTTGGGAATAGACATCGGCCGTGTCGATCAGGTTGACGCCGGCGTCCAGGCACATGTCGACCAGCCGCTTCGCCTCGCTGACGCCGAGATCGCCGACGGTCTTCGCCCAGCCAACGCCGCCGAAGGTCATCGTACCCATGGTGATGGTGGAAACTTTGAGGCCGGAACGGCCAAGCAGACGGTATTCCATAGATTTATCCTCCCAAAATCAGATCTGAAATTCGTGCGCTAGGAAATAGGGCAGGGCACCGATGGTCAAGGTCGAATGATAGTATGAACGGTACTGACACTCTAAATTGAACTGTCACAATCATGTTAAGCCACACGTCTAAGGAACGCTCCTGATCACCCAGTCGAGGACGCTCCATGAAGACGCTTGTTTCCGCTTTCGCCGGCCTCCTGGCCGTTGCTCTTTTCTCCGGCTCGGCTGCGGCCGCCGACCTCGTCCTATATACCAGCCAGCCGAATGCCGATGCGCAGGCAACCGTCGATGGTTTCATGGCCGCCAATCCCGGCATCAAGGTCGATTGGGTCCGCGACGGCACGCCGCAGATCATCGCCAAGCTGCAAGCGGAAATCCAGGCCGGCGCTCCGGTCGCCGATGTTCTCCTGATCGCCGATACGGTCACGCTGGAACGCCTGAAAGAAGCCGGCAAGCTGCTGGCCTATAAGTCGCCGGAAGCTGCGAATTACGACGCGGCTCTCTATGACGCCGATGGCTATTATTATTCCACCAAGCTGATCACCACCGGCATCGTCTACAACACCGCCGCTTCGATGAAGCCGACGAGCTGGCAGGATCTGACCAAGCCGGAAGCCAAGGGTCTGGTTGCCATGCCAAGCCCGCTTGCTTCGGGCGCTGCGCTCATTCATGCGCAGACGCTCGCTGGCGTCGGCAGCCTCGGCTGGGATTTCTACAAGAACCTTGCCGCCAATGGCGCAGTTGCTGCTGGTGGCAACGGCGCGGTGCTGAAGTCGGTCGCCTCGGGCGAGAAAGCCTATGGCATGGTCGTCGACTACATGCCGATCCGCGAAAAGGCCAAGGGCGCACCGCTGGAATTCGTGTTCCCGTCCGAAGGTGTTTCGGCGGTGACCGAGCCGGTCGGCATTCTCGCCAGCGCCAAGCATGCCGACGCCGCCAAGAAGTTCGTCGATTATGTTCTTTCCGAAAAAGGCCAGGAGGGCTTCCTCAAGCTCGGCTATATTCCGGCCCGCAACGGCATGTCGCTGCCTGCCGGTTTCCCGGCGCGTGACAGCATCAAGGTTTTGCCGTTGAATGCTGCCGAAGCCCTGAAGAATACCGATCAGGACCTGAAGACCTTCTCCTCCTATTACGGATCGAATTGATCCCATCTGGACTGTCGATGTACGGATATATGCGTAAGGGAAACAGCCAGCCAGCCTGGCTGTTTCCCTTTGTCGTCACCATCGTGATGCTCTTGAGCGTGCTGCCGCTGGCGCGGCTGGCAGAGGCCGGTATAGCAGCGCTGCTGCGCGGCGGTGCCTATGAGCTGATCACCGACCCCACCCTCTGGCGCTCCGCTTGGTACACCATCGAGACGGCCGTGCTCGGCACGCTGATTTCCGTGGCTCTCGGCTGCCTCTTCGCTTTCCTGCTGACATTGACCGACATGCCGGGCAGGGGACCGCTCGGCTTTCTCTTCGTCCTGCCGATGATGATCCCACCGCAGGTGACGGCGCTGGCATGGGTGCAGATGTCCGGCCCGTCGAGTCCGCTATTGAAGGCGCTGCATATCGCACCGCCGCTCGGTTCGCCGCAACCGCTCTATTCTGTCGGCGGCATTGCGCTGCTTTATGGCGTGCAGCATGCGCCGCTGGTCTATCTGGCGCTTCGGGCCGGGTTGATGGCGCTGCCGCGCGATGGCGTCGAGGCGGCGAGATTATCAGGAGCTTCGGGGCTGCGCGTCTTCCGCGACATTATCCTGCCTCTGTCACTGCCCGGCATGATCGCCGGCGCGGCCATCGCCTTCGTCTCCTCGGTCGGCAATTTCGGCATTCCGGCCATTCTCGGAATACCGGCTTCGATCTTCACGCTGTCGACGTTGATCTTCACCAAATTCTCTACCTTCGGTCCGCGCACCTTCGGCGACATCGCTCTGTTGTCGGCGATGATCGCGGTGATCTCGGTCGCGGGCCTTGCGGTTCAGGGCAGGGCATTGAGGGGGCGGGATTATCGGATGATCGGCCTGTCCGGCGCATCCGCCGCCTTCTCGCTTGGTCGCTGGCGTCTTGTTGCCCTGCCGCTGCTCTCAGCGATCCTGTTCATCATGCTTGTCGCGCCCTTCTTCGCGCTGGTCGCTGGAGCGCTGGTGCCGGCCTATGGCGTGCCACTGACCTTCAAGACGGCGTCGCTGCATGCCTTTGCCGAAATCTTGTTTCGCCAGACCGTGACGCGCACCGCATTTTCCAATTCCCTGTTTCTGGCCGGAACGACGGCGTTTGGTCTCCTTGTGGTGACAATTCTTGCGGCTTACGCGCTGACAAAGCGCAAGGACATGCTGAGCCGGATCGTCGGGGGCTTGATCGAAATTCCCTATTCACTGCCGGGGATCATTATCGCCGTCTGCTTCATTCTTGTTTTTGCGGCCCCTTTGCCAGTTCTCAACGTCACACTCTACGGCACGATCTGGATCATTCTGCTCGCCTATTTCTCCGCCTATTTCGCCGTCAGTCTCAAGCCGGTGATGAGTGCTTTCCTGCAGCTCGATCCGGCGCTGGAAGAGGCCGCGCGTCTATCGGGTGCCGGTTTCTTCCGGCGTCTCTTCGATATCATCGTGCCGCTGATCGCGCCGGCAGCGGGAGCCTCGGTGATCCTGGTCTTTCTGATTGCCTGCAACGAGTTGACGGTCTCAGCCCTGCTCTGGTCGGCGGGGACACAGACGCTGGGTGTCGTCATCTACAATCTCGATGACGGCGGCAGCTCCGATCTGGCGTCCGCCATGTCGATCATCGTCATCGCCATGGTCGTTACCATGATGCTGTTGTTGGAAATCCTGGCCAAGCGCCTGCCGAAGGGAGTGGTGCCGTGGCGAAGCTGATCCTCAATCACGTCAGCAAGGATTTCGGCACGGGCGGCCGCGCGGCTGTCCACGCGCTATCCCTGGATGTTCGCGAGGGTGGTTTCCTGGCACTGCTCGGGCCGTCCGGCTGCGGCAAGACGACGGTGCTTCGAATGATCGCCGGCTTCGAGCAGCCGACGGATGGTTCGATCCATCTCGGCGAGCGCCTGCTGGCCGATGCCGCGCATACGCTGCCGCCGGAGCGGCGCAATATGGCGATGGTGTTCCAGTCCTATGCGCTCTGGCCGCATATGAATGTCGCCGACAATGTCGGTTATCCGCTGAAGGTGCGCGGTATTTCCGGTGAGCGTTACCGTCTGAAGGTGCGCGAGGCGCTGTCGACGGTGCGGCTGGAGGATTACGCCGAACGGCGGCCTGCAGATCTGTCCGGCGGCCAGCGGCAGCGCGTGGCACTGGCGCGCTGCTTGGTGACATCGCCCGATGTCGTGCTGCTGGATGAACCGCTCGCCAATCTCGATCGTCATCTGAAGAAGGAAATGGAGGAGACGTTCCGCGAATTCCATCAGCGCTCCGGCGCTACCATGGTTTACGTCACCCATGACCAGAGCGAGGCCATGGCGCTGGCGACCGATGTTGCAGTGATGTCCGAGGGACGGTTGCTACAGGTTGCGGCACCGGCTGAGATCTATGCGCGGCCGGAAGGGCGGTTGGTCGGTGGATTGGTCGGACAGGGAGCGATCCTGTCACTCGTCGTTCCGGATGGCAGGCCGCGGGTGATCGACTGGCCGGCATTGAAGGCAATGTGGGGCGAGCCGGAGGGAGATGCGACTCGGGCCGACATCCTCGTTCGGCCCGAGGATGTCGTCGCCGATGCAGAGGGCATCGGATGCCGGGTGGACTCCGTCCTTTATGAGGGCGAGCGCTATGCGCTGCGGCTGTCGCTGCCGGACGGCCAGGTGTTGCGCGCCTATAGCCGCGAAGCGGTGAAGACCGGCGATGCCTATGCCGTCGCCATCCGTTCGGCTTGGCGGCTCTGATCGATGCAGCCGGGCGGAAAGACAAGACGGTTGTTCGCTGCCCCCACCTGTGCTTGATTTGCCTTATGTCACGAATGGGAGTCGCGCCATGTCGGATCAAGGTTTCCCGATGGTTGGTCTCGGCGCCGTAAACCGGAATGCTTCATGTCCCTGCGTCTTGCCACCTTCAATGTCGAAAACCTGCTGACCCGTTTCGATTACACCGGTTTTCGCAATCAG
Organism: Rhizobium rhizogenes NBRC 13257; assembly: GCF_000696095.1. Taxonomy (GTDB): domain Bacteria; phylum Pseudomonadota; class Alphaproteobacteria; order Rhizobiales; family Rhizobiaceae; genus Rhizobium; species Rhizobium rhizogenes. The sequence continues at coordinate 431,041 of NZ_BAYX01000001.1, forward strand.
TTGCGGCAGGACCGCGTGCTGAAGCTGTTCGATGTGAAGAACGAGAACATCTACCAGCAGCTTGAAGCGGCCCGCGTGGTGGCTGCGACCGACGACACGCGGCAGATGACGGCGCTCGCCATTGCCGATGCGAATGCCGATATCATCTGCCTGCAGGAAGTTGACAGCATGGCGGCGCTGCAGGCCTTCGAATATGGCTATCTCTACCGCATGGTCGGCAATGGCTATCGGCAGAAATTTCTGATCGAGGGCAATGACTCCAGGGGTATCGACGTTGCCGTGATGATGCGCGAGCAGACCAGCGACGGGCAGCCGATCGTGCTGAAGGACATCAAGAGTCACGCCATGGTGACTTATCGCGATTTCGATCTGTTCACCGACGAACTGGCGGCGCTCGGCCTTCACGAGGACGATAAGATCTTCAAGCGCGACTGCCTGGAGCTGGATCTGACCATCGGCGGCGTGCCGTTCTCACTCTATGTCGTGCATCTGAAGTCTATGGGTCCGGCGCGGGAGGGTGTCGACGGCCGCCAGTCGACCATGCCGGTGCGCCGTGCGGAGACGCTGGCGGTGCGCCACATCATCGAGACCCGTTTCGGCGCCGGTCATACGGCTGCCAAGAATTTCGCCATTTGTGGCGATATGAACGACTATCAGGAACGCGTCGACGTCATCGGCACGCGCCATACGGGCTATCGCTTTGAACACCGGGATGAAGAGGCGAGCGCGCTCGATGTCTTCAGCCATGACGGTTTCGTCGAAAATGTCATGCGGCGGCGCGACGAGCTCGACCGCTGGACGCTCTATCATGCGCGCGGGCCGCAGGAGCAATGGCTCTGCCAGCTCGACTACATCTGGCTGTCTCCGGCCCTGGCGCGCGCCAATGCGGCGCGGTTGCCCGATGTCGTCCGCTCCGGCCAGCCTTTCCGCACCATCTTTCCGCCCGGACAAGAGGTGGAACGCTATCCGCGCACAGGTTGGGACAGGCCGAAAGCCTCCGACCATTGCCCCATCGTCATGACATTGGATCTTTTATGAACTCCGCTTTCAAACCGCAAAACGACATGGCCGGCTGGCCGCCGGAGAATACCGTGTTTCCGGTCGCGCGCATCGATCTCAAGGTGATTACTGGCGATCATCCCTTTCATCTCAACGAAGCGGCGGCGGCGCAGGAAAACTGGAAGAGGGAGATTGCCTCCAATCCGGCCCTTTACGACGGCCGTATGATCTTTCAGCATCGTCTCGAGGTCAGCGAGCAAGCCGTGGCGGGCGAGGGCTATGTAACGCCTTTCTCCACATTTATGTGGTGGCGCAAGCACAGGGAGCGCGGCGGCGGCTTTCATGTCTTCGCCTTTCCGGTTGCCGTCTCTTCCGATGGGGCGATCATCGCTATCCGCATGGCGCAGCACACGGCCAACCCTGGGCAGGTCTATTGCGCCGCGGGTTCGATGGATGAAAACGACATTGTCGACGATCGTTGCGATGTCGAGGGTAATATGCGGCGCGAGGTTCTGGAGGAAACCGGTCTCGATCTTGACGTGGCCGTTGCCGAGCCCGGCTATTATGCGACGCATGCCAACCGCTCCGTCACCCTGTTCCGTATCTTTCGCTTTCCCTGGACCGCCGACGAGATGCTCGAAAAGATCAGGGCTCATATGCTGGTGGACGAGGAAAAGGAGATCGACGGCGCGGTCGCCATCCGCTCCGCCGATCCGACGGCGCATCGCTACAGCTCGGCGATGCCGCCCATCCTGGCATGGTTCTTCGCTCGTGCGGAACAGCTTTAGCTTGCGCTCGAAGGTGTTGCCGTTATGTATGAGGAAGCCGGGTGGCTATGCAGTCTAAAGTCATGTGAGGGAGGCAGGGGTGGCCCGCAGCTTCAGTGTCTATGATGTGTTCACCGACAGCAGGCTTGCGGGCAATCCGCTGGCCGTGATCTTCGATGCCGAAGGTCTGAGCGACGAGGCGATGCAGGCGATCGCCAAGGAGATGAACCTTTCCGAGACGGTGTTCGTTTTGCCACCGCAGAACCCGACGCATACGGCAAACCTGCGCATCTTCACACCAGGACGTGAACTCCCTTTCGCCGGCCATCCAACGGTCGGCACCGCGATCGCGCTTGCGGAGCGGGCACATGCCAATCATGGCGGTGATATCGATCTGGTCTCGGTGCTCGACGAGCGGGTAGGGCCGGTGCGCTGCGCCGTCAGGCTGCGGCAGCAGAAGGCGAGCTTTGCCGAGTTCGACCTGCCGCGCAAATCGCAGCAGATCGTACTGCCGCTCGACAAGGCGGATATTGCCAACGCGCTTAGCCTGAAGATCACCGAGGTCGGCTTCGAGAATCACGTACCGTCGATCTGGAGCGCCGGCGTGCCGTTCCTGCTGGTGCCCGTGCATGATGTCGGAGCGGCCGAGCGGCTGGAATTCGATCTGCAGCTTTGGGAAAAGATGGTGCCTTTCGTCGATGGCGCGCTTGCCTCCGCCTTCGTCTATTGTCGCGGCGCTGTCAATCACACCGCAAAGTTCCATGCCCGCATGTTCCCGGTCGGGATGGGCATTGTCGAGGACCCGGCGACGGGCGCAGCCGTGGCGGCGCTGTCAGGCGCCATCCATCGGTTCGATCAGCTGCCGGATGGGCACCATCCGATCATCATCGAGCAGGGAGTCGAGATGGGTCGCCCGTCTTTCATCCACCTCCATATCGATATCGACGGCGGCGAGATCGCCAACGCGCGAATTGGCGGTCAAGCGGTGCGTGTTGCGACCGGAATTCTTGAGATTTGATTTCATTGAGTTTTTTTCGTTCCTCGAAATTTTTTTGACGAATAACGAAAGAAAATTGATCTGGCCGCTGGACAATCAAACCGATCCTATTTATATGCCCGTTCACACCGCCAGCGAGCGGTTACGGGTGATTAGCTCAGTTGGTAGAGCAGCTGACTCTTAATCAGCGGGTCGTAGGTTCGAGCCCTACATCACCCACCAAATTTTCTTAGAATATCATTGTGATAGCGGCGCCAGTTAAAGCTGGCCGCCGGCGGCGGAAGCACGAGTTTGCGCCATTTGCATTTGCAATATGCTGGATCTCGTAGACCTGCTGGTTAAGAGTCAGTCGCTTTGTCGACAGAGACGTGAAGCAGCGGCTTGCTTTTGTTCCAAGCGCGATCCAGGTCGTAAATTTGGCAGAGAAAAACGCATAAGAGCAGGCAACCGTAGGTGCCAGCATTCAACCGATCACAATCGACTTTAGGTATCTGACGTTCGTGCCAGCGCTTACCTAATGCCTCTTATGCCCGCCGCCTTCCATCACGCTGAAGATGAAGATCACCACCAGGAGCAGGATCAGCGTATAGTCGAAGGTGGATAGCATGCCGAGCAGTTCCATGATGTTTCTCCTCCCAGAGAACATGAACCAGGACGATCATTAGTATGTTCTTTTATTGGGTGTATGCCAAGGTTTTTACATCCTGCGGTGCAATAACGCTGTTGTGCAGAGCACAAGGAAGTGTTTGTTCGCAAAGGTGATATCGGTTTCGACGCTGTTGCGTTGGTTCATGGGAACCATTCGGCTTGTCACGGCATTCTATTGTCAATAAAATTTGTAGAGTATATTGCTGTGGAGCAGGCGCGATTGGCGGCATCAAGATCGTCCGCGCGATCGATCGGACTGGAAGGATTTGGCGATGACCACTTATTCTCACGCTTCGTCGCGTGACCGGCCAGTTATCGCAATTATCGGCGGCGGCGTTTCCGGCGCGGCGGTCGCCTTTCATCTGCTGCAGCGCCAGCGGCTGCAGCCCGGTCAGCTTTTCATTTTTGAGCCGCGCGCCAGACTGGGGGCGGGGTTAGCCTATGATACCCAGGATCCCGCGCACCGCATCAATGTGCCGGCGGCAAAGATGAGCCTGCTGCCCGACGATCTCGAACATTTTCAACGCTGGATCGAAGCCCATGATGCGCTGGCCGGCGACGAGACGGCCGTAGCGGCAAATGGCAGCCTGTTTCCACGGCGCGAGGTTTTCGGACGTTATATCAATGACATGGTGCAGCCTTTCGTCGACGATGGCCGCATCAGCCATGTAGCCGAAAAGACTGCCGAGGTGCTGCGGCGGGATGGTCGCTGGATGATCACGGACGAGGCGGGTCGGCGGCTGGAAGCGGATATCCTCGTCATCGCCACGAGCCATCCGTCGCCATTGCCGCCGGAACCGTTGCGGCGCGCTCTGGCAGGTCATCCGCGTTTTGTAGTCGATCCGACGCGGCCGGATGCACTCGCCGCCATCCGCGCTGATGATCGCGTGCTCGTGGTCGGCAATGGCCTGACCTCAGCCGACGTTATCGCCTCCCTTACCCTGCGTGGTCACAAGGGGCCGATCACTGCCATCTCCAGACGTGGCTTGCGCTCGCGCGGCCATGCGCCCGTGAGACAGGAACTGTTCGGCGATTTCGTCAGTCGTCCATCGCGGACGGCGCTCGACCTGTTGCGGCATGTGCGTGCCACCATTCGCGAGGCGGAGGCTGAGGGGCGGAGCTGGCATGCGGTCATTGATCAGGTGCGTGCGCAAGGACAGGATTTATGGCGGGCGATGCCGCTTGGAGAGCGGCGGCGCGTGGTGCGGCATTTGCGGCCCTTCTGGGATGTGCACCGTTTCCGCGTTGCGCCGCAGGTGGAAGCTGCCAGCGAGGAAGCGATTCGGGGCGGCAGGCTGGAGGTGCTGGCAGCCTCCGTCGCATCCATGGAGACAAAGGATGGGGCGATTGATTGTCGGCTCGATCTCAGCCATTCAGCCGGGTGTATCGAGCGTCAGTTCGATGCGGTGGTGGTAACGACGGGGCCGGGCCATCGCGGCATATTGGAGACGCAGGGCTGGATCGGCGCACTTGCGGATGCGGGCTATCTCGCTATCGATGCCACGCGCCTCGGCCTTGCCTGCAATACGACATCCCAGGCACAGGGGCCGGATGGCGCGGTGTCACCGTCGCTGTTCATTTCGGGGCCGCTGGCGCGGGGGACTTTCGGCGAACTCATGGGCCTGCCGGAAGTGGTCGAGCATGGTGTCTTCGTCGCGGGGCAAGTGGCGTCGGCAATCGGCGATCATGAAAATCGCAGGCGTGATAGCCAGCAATTTGATATCAGCGCCGCGTAAAGGCAAAAAAAACCGCAAAATCGTTGCTTAAGCGATACATTGCCTAAATTTACTCATATAAACTATACAATTTGTGAGTTATTGTCTTGTTCGTCGAAGGTAGCGGTATTACTTCCCGTGGCCAATGATGACAGGATCGGCGGCCGAGTCTCGACCGGTTAGCCGGGCTCCCAACAATCGAACTTGTAGTAAAGCGGACAGCGATGCTCACGAAAAAAGGAAAATACGGGTTGAAGGCGCTGGTGGATCTGGCACGCCTCGCGCCGGGCGAGACTGCGTTCATCAACGACATTGCTTCGCGTAACAATATCCCGAAGAAGTTCCTCGACACCATTCTGCTGGAATTGCGCAATGCCGGCGTGCTGCGGTCTAAGAAGGGGCCTGGAGGCGGCTATTCGCTGTCGCGTCTCGCCTCCGAGATCCGCATCGGTCATGTCATCCGCACGCTTGACGGCCCGCTCGCGCCGATCCGCTGTGCCAGCCGCACTGCCTACGAGGCCTGTGACGATTGCGCCGATCCAGAGCGCTGTCATGTGCGGCGCTCCATGACGGAAGTCCGTGATGCGATCGCCGACATTCTCGACAACATGACGCTGGAGCAGTTCGTTGCCGGCGGTGGGCCGGGCATCGATACGGAAGAGCGGGAAGACTACCGCGCTTCGAAGATCGGCTGAGTCGACTTCCAGATCTTTCTGAATTTTTCCGCCGGCCTTAAAGCCGGCGGTTTGCGTTTCACGGCGCCCAGTTCTTCGGCGGCGTTACGCCGTTCAGATGATAATTGCCGACCAGATGATATTTCCAGCGGGTGGGATCCTGCAGCGTGTGGGTGCGGGCATTGCGCCAATGGCGGTCGAGATTGAGGCCGATGCGCGTCGATGAGGTGCCGGCGAGTTCGAACAGCGTGTTCGAGGCTTCAATGGCGATTTCCGTCGTCAGCGTCGTTGCTGCCGCCACGCCAAGCGTGGCGTCGATCACATGGTCTTCGGTCGGATTGATCTGGGCGATATCGATTTTCCGGCCCGCACGATCCAGCAGTGCCGCCGCCGCCTCGATGCGGACGGCGATCTGGCCAATCCTGGCAATGGTCAGCGGGTCGTCCGTCGCTCGCTCGACGCCGCTGTTCATCCAGGGGCGAGCGCTGGTCCTCACGAATTCCACGGTTTCGGCAAAGGCGACCCTGGCAATGCCGAGATCGATGCCGGCATGGATGATCTGATCCACCGGACCTATGGTCGTCGGCCGTTCGAAACCTGCATGATGGTCAAGGACGGCGTCGGCGTTGACACAGACATTGTGCAGGATGGTCGTGCCGCTGCCGGAGGTGCGCTGGCCGAAACCATCCCAGTCGTCGATGATCTGGATGCCTTCGGTGCCGCGTGGGACGAGGGAGATGCTCAGTTCATCCCGCACATCGAGCGCCGAGATCGCGATCCAGTCGGCGAAAAGCACGCCGGCGGCATAGGATTTGCGGCCATTGACGCGATGACCTGGCCCATCCGGCGTCAGACGGGTGTTGTCTTGTCCGACCGTTGCAGTACCGGGTTCGGAGAGGGCGTTGCCGAAGCGATCGCCGGCCAGTGCCCTTGCGAAGAAGGCGTCCTTCTGCTCTTCGCTGCCGCCAGTGCGTAGCGCCTCGAGAATATAGAAATGGTTCCGTGCAATTTCGGCAATCGAAGGATCGGCTTCCGCCAGGATGGCGACGATTTCGGCGAGAATGGAATTGGAGATGTCAAGGCCGTCATATTCGGAGGGCGTGGTGATGCCGAGCAGTCCGGATTGCGACAGGGCCTCCACTTCCTCGTAGGGGAGCACGCGGTTGATGTCGCGGTCGCTCGCCTGCTGCGCGAAGCGGGCGGCCAGCGATCGGGCGATCTGCAGCGCTTCTTCTTCGCTCTGAATGCGGTGTGCGGGCGGCCTGACATGCTCGTGCAACTGCGAAACAGTTCCCATCCATCACTCCATCAGCCGATGGCATATTCAGTGACTTAGCCTTGCCAAATCGATAAGCTCTTAATTTCTATAGATGTACTGTACATTAGATTTTCTTTGCTTATGCCGATCTGGCTGTTTGGCATAATAGGCGTCGAATGGAGAAATTGTAAGTGCGCGGCTCGACCGCCGCCGATTGCCATCCAGGAGAGCGCTATGGTCGCGACATTGATCGTTCCCGGTTTGAACGGCTCCGCCGAGGGGCACTGGCAGCGCCATTGGGTGTGTGATCATACGGCTGCAACCATCGTTCGCCAGTCCTCCTGGGCAAGGCCGGCGCTCAAGGATTGGCTGGCGGCGTTGGAGACCGAACTGGAGCGAGCAGGGGAAGTATGGCTCGTCACCCATAGTCTCGGGTGCCTGCTTGCCGCAAACCTCGCAAATCGGCCTGCTGCGCGCCATGTGAAGGGTGCGCTTCTGGTCGCGCCTTGCGATCTCGGGCGGACGGAGCGGCTGCATCCCGGCGCCATCGATTTCGGTGCGATGCCGATAGGGTCCCTGCCGTTTCCGAGCCTCGTCGTCGGCAGCCGGGACGATCCTTACATGGATTTTGCGGAACTTCGCCGCTATGCAGCTCAATGGGGCAGCGGGTTTCACGATCTCGGCAATGCCGGCCATATCAATATTGCCAGCGGTTTCGGTCGCTGGGAGCAGGGCTATCGATTGTTTTCCGATTTCGCCAAGCCACTTGAAAACCAAAGGAATAAGCGTGCAAGACCGCGATTGCACGACGTTCTGTGCCCGGCCATGTCATAGGGCGCCACCCACCATCAGAAACGCCGGTCGCAAGAAAGCGCTTGCTACCGGCGCATTTTCGCGCTTTCATATACGACTAAATAAGTAGACTATATGAGCAACCACATTCCTCCAGGCCAATGGGCTTGCAGTATGAAGGTTGACGAAGGGAACAGGGTTTCGCGCTGGAGCGGAAACCTGCCTGAAGCATCCCTCTTTCGGATGAGAGCCGAAGTGGGAAATGCACTTCAGGTTCAAGGAACCAAAGCGGCCCTTGTGTGTTTACGGGCGCGCAGCGCTTCGCGGCCTGATGGCTGCGAACCGTATGAGGTTCACCGGCAAAGTATCAGTATGCCCTTAGAAAAGCATGATCGACCACCTCGCCCCCCAGGAGTTGATATGACGGTTCAGGGATTTTTTTCCGCCAAGGCAAATGCTGCGGCACAGGCCTATGGGATACCGCGCATCGCCGTTATCGGCCGCGGCTTTTCCGGCATGATGATGGCGATCGCCTTGATGAAGACGGTGCGGACGCCATTTCACCTGCAGCTCTTCGATCCCAATTCCAGCGTCAGCGGCGGTCAGGCGTTAGCCTCCGGCCATAGCAGCGAAATCCTCAACAGCCGCGTGCGCGATCTCTCGGTCTCCGCCGGCGATCCTGATGATTTCAACGATTGGCTCTGTAGCAACGCTCCGTTTCGCAGTGCCGTACCGGCGGCGATACCGGGATTTCTGCAGATCTTCGTGCCGAAGAGCATTTTCAGCGATTATGTCTATCAGCGCTTCTCCGAGGCGCTGTCTTCGCGACGGGATATTACGGTGCAGGTCAGTGGCGAGACGGTGGTCGGCCTTCGCCGTGGCCGTGGCGGCCGTTTTCTGGTGGAAAGCGCCGGTGTCGCCAATCCGGTGTTCGACATGGTGGTCCTGGCGACCGGTTACGGCATTGCCGATGACCAGCCGCAGAGCGGCGAGCCCGTGGCAACGCCGACGACGGTGCGCGCTCGTCGCCTGGTGTCGCGCCCGCATACCGTCTTGCTCGGCAGCGGCCTGCGCGTCGTCGACCGACTGCTGCAGATGCGCGATAGCGGCTATGACGGCCAGATTACCCTCGTTTCCAGGCGCGGCTTCCTACCGCAGAGCCATACCCGCAGCAACGCCGATCCGGTCTTTCCAGCCAAAGCGATGCCCGGCAATCTCAGCGAGATCGTCCGTTTCATTCGCGCGGCCTGCGAAAATGCCGAGGCCAACGGGCAGAACTGGCAATCCGTCATGAACGGCCTGCGAAAACATGCCCGTTCGCTCTGGCGGTCGCTGCCGGCAGGCCAGAAGCAGCAATTCAACCGCCATCTGCGCGCCCTTTACGACAGCCACCGAAATCGTCTGCCGGAGGCGCTACATGTCCGGCTGCAACAGGAACTCGCGGAGGGCAACACGTTGTTGCGTCGTGGACACTTCCTGCGACGCACGCCGACCGGCTTGACGATGAGGCCAGCCGGCCAGCAGGGCATTGAGCAGATCTATGCCGACGAGGTGATCGACTGCCGCTGCCAGGCGCCAGACCTCACCACGCCGCTGATGCAGAGCCTGATCAATGCTGGCCTTGCCATGCCGGACGAACTCGGCCTCGGCCTTGCCGTCGAGGCCACCGGCGCGCTTTCCGTGGATGGTCGAACGACGGATGGGCTTTTCGCTGTGGGGCCACTGGGGCTCGGGAGCCTGCCGGATATCGATCTGGTGCCGGAGATCGTGATGCAGGCCTATGCGGCGGCGGAAGGCGTTGCCAGGCGGTTCTATCCGCAATGCAAGGCGGTGTAATAGAGCCGTCTCTCGCTGGTCAACGGTGGCATGGCCCGGTGCTCGCGTTCAAGAGAGCCGCCAATCGGCATCGATTTCATCGTGATCCTGCGAAAAGGGTGACTGACGGCGAGTTTCGCCATTGCCGCCATTCGCTTATGGACCTATCTCCCGAGGGCAGTGTTGGGAGACAGGCAATGGCAGCAAAACCGATCGTTTGTACACCGGAAGAGGTATTAAGCTTCTGGTTCGAGGAGTGCACGAGCGAGGACTGGTTTCGCTCGACCGTCAAACTCGACGAAGAGATCTATCGTCGGTTTCGCGACACGCATCTGGCTCTGGCGGCAGGGGTGAGCGATCTCTGGCGGGCAACGCCGGGAAACCGGCTGGCCTCGATCATTGTCCTCGATCAATTCCCCCGCAATATCTATCGCGGCACTCCGCTTGCTTTCGCAACCGACGGCTTGGCATTGCAGGAGGCGAAAGCGGCTTTGGAGGTTGGCGCTGATCAAGAGATGCCGGCGGAATGGCGGATATTCTTCTATTTGCCGTTCGAACATGCCGAAAATCTTGCCGAGCAGGAACGGGCGGTTGCTCTTTTTCGTTCGCTCGGCATGGATGAGCAGATCGACTATGCGCTTCGGCATCGCGCCGTTATTGCCGTTTATGGCCGTTTCCCTCATCGCAACGCCATGCTTGGGCGCGTATCGACAGAGGCCGAGAAAGAGTATCTCGCCCGTCCAGGAGCGGGTTTCTAAGAGGATAAGGGCGGCAAATGCCTTTCTGTCGCCTTTCTTTGCCTTACAAGGCTTACGCGTAGGGACTATGAAATGCGCAATCGCAGTATGGATAGATTCCGTTCTTTCATTTCTTCCGCGCGGCGAATCCGTTTATTGAGGCCGCCAGCGACTTTATCCGCGACGAGGAGCTTTGCTTGCGCCTGCTGAAACACCGCCTACGTTTTCTATCCTTGCTGCTTTTGGGATTGAGCTTTGCCGTGCTGGCAAGTCCTTTGGGCGGCGGGCATGCCTTTGCGCAGGATCAGCAACAGGTACAGCCGGCCCAGCAATCGGATCAGCCAGTGCAATCGCCGCCGCTCGCCAATGGTTTGCTGGACGCTGCCGTTGCCGATCTTAACAAGGCAAAGAAGGATTTCTCCTCGATCGAGGACGCTTCCAAGGGTGAAGGCGCGGACGACGATACGCTGGTGGCATTGTCCGGTCGGGCCGATGATCTCAATCGCTCCGTCGCGGCGCTCTCTGCGCGGTTGAAGCCACGCTTTGCCGAGATCGATACGCGTCTGACGCAGCTCGGTGCTGCTCCCAAGGAAGGACAGCCGCCGGAAGCGCCGATCGTTACCCAAGAACGTGACCGGCTCACGGCCGAACGCTCGCAGATCAGCGCCGTCACCCTTGATGTCGATAATCTTGTCGCGGCGACCAACCATCTTTCGATGCAACTTGTCGAAATGCGCCGCAAGCTGTTCGCTGAAACGCTATTCAAGCGCACAGGGATTTCCGCGGGAACCTTCGAGGATGCTGGAACGGCGTTTGTCGATGAGGGCGTAAAGTTCAGCGATGCGATCACAAGCTGGATCGGCTTCGTTGTGAAGGCAAAGCTTGGGTCGCTCCTTGCCGCCGTCTTTCTGTCGCTGACCGCGGCCATGATTTTCCTGTTGGGCGGCTACCGGCTCTTCGGACGTTATTACGTCCGGGACGAAAACATCGAGAACCCGCCTTATATCAGTCGTCTCTCCGTTGCCTTCTGGTCGACATTGATCCGAACGCTATCGCTGGCCGCCTTTCTCGTCACGTCCTTTTTGAGCCTTTCGAACTTCAATGTGCTGCGGCCGGATATTGCGCCGGTGCTGGCGGCCTTCTTCGGCTTCATCTGGCTGGTCTATTTCGTCGGCCGTCTGAGCAATGCCGTTTTCGCGCCTTTCAGGCCGCATTGGCGGCTGGTCAAGCTGTCGAACAAGGGTGCGAAGTCGCTGAGCTGGTGCATGCAGGCTATGGCTGTCGTCAATGGCCTGGATTATGTCTTCGACCGCATCAGTGAATCCATGGGGTCTCCCGTCGTCGTCACGGTGGCGAAGAGCTTCTTCGCCGCACTGTTGATTGGCCTGATCCTGATCACGTCCTCCTTCGGCAAGCCGATTCTCGCCAAGAGCGGCGATCCGGATGCCCCCGGCCGTCGCTGGCCGCACGGCATGGCGATCATCCTCCGGGTACTCGGGACATTGCTGATCTTCACGGCCGTCATCGGCTATGTCGGTCTGGCGCGCTTCATCGCGACGCAGCTGATCATGACCAGCGCCGTGCTTGTCACCATGTATATCGGCTTCCAGCTGGGCAAGGCCGTGTCGCGGCAGGGCGTCTTTGCCGAAACGATCATCGGGCGTTTCCTGGAAAACCGCTTTAAGCTCAGTGATGTCGCGCTCGATCAGGCAGGGCTCGTCGCTGGCCTTGCGACTTATGCGGTCGCTCTTCTGACCGGCATTCCCCTGATCCTGCTGTCCTGGGGCTTCCATATCCAGGATCTGGAGCTGTTCGCCTATCGGCTGTTTACCGAGATCCGCATCGGCAATATGTCGATTTCGCTGGTCGGTATCCTTGCCGGCGTCCTGCTGTTTGCCGGCGGCTATCTGGTGACGCGCTGGTTCCAGCGCTGGCTGGACGGAAACGTCATGGCGCGCGGCCAGATGGACCTGGGCGTGCGCAATTCGGTCAAGACCGGCATCGGCTATCTCGGTATTGCCCTGGCGGCCATCTTTGCCATTTCGGCTGCCGGCATCGACCTGTCGAGCCTGGCGCTTGTTGCCAGCGCGCTTTCGGTCGGTATCGGTTTCGGCCTGCAGAATATCGTATCGAACTTTGTTTCCGGCCTGATTCTTCTCGTTGAGCGGCCCTTTAAGGTCGGCGACTGGATCGTTTCTGGCGCCTCGGAAGGCATCGTTAAGCGCATCTCGGTGCGCGCCACCGAGATCGAGACCTTCCGCAAGCAGTCGATCATCGTGCCGAATTCGGAGCTGATCAACGCTTCCGTTGGCAACTGGACGCACCGCAACCGTCTGGCGCGCTCGGAAATCCCGGTCTCCGTCAGCTTCGAATCCGATCCCAGGAAGGTGATGGATATCCTGCTGGAACTGGTGCGCAGCGTTCCCAAGGTGCTGAAAAACCCGGAGCCGCACGTTGAATTCCTGCGCTTTGGCCCATCGTCGCTTGATTTCGAGATGCGCTTCTATCTCTCCGATCTCTCCGACGGCATGGAGATTCGTAATAGTTTGCGGATCGAAATCCTCAAGCGTTTCCGCGAGGAGGGAATTTCCATTCCCTATCCGCATCAGGAATTGCATATCGTTCGTGACGGCAAGCGGGGCAAGCCGAGCAGCATTCTCGCGGAATCGGCGGACGGGCCGGAAGGCGAGAGCGAAGAGGTTGTGAAAGAGATCGTTTCTCCGGCTACGCAACAGCCGGCGCAGTCATCGGAAACCAAAAGCGTCGGCGGCCGACGCGGCAGGGCGCCGGCAGAGTGATACGGCCGGACGGGTTTGCGGCGTCGACCGTCTGAAATCAAAAAAAGATAGTATAGAATAAGGATGCTCTGGTTTCGAAAGACTAGGGCATCGCTTGGTATCCAGATACGAGCCGGGTGCTCTGGCGGCTGCTTTCTTCATCTATGGGAAACCAGTCGACTTAACAAATACTCAAAGGCTTTGCTGTAGAAACTCGGACGAGGCGGAGTTTTTATTAGCAGGTTTTATCATGTCATTTTTGGGTATTTCCGGAATGCAATATTCCGGTGGGTCGCTTTCCGGAGCACGCATTCTGCTTGCCGAGGATTCGAATGTCTTTACGTCGATGATCAGCACGAAGCTCAAGGAGCTCCTCGACATCAACATTGAAATCTGCCGCAACTTTGAAGAGTTGCAGCTTGCCTATGACAAATCGTCGGAGCCGATCCGGCTGGCGATCTCCAACATCAATCTGCCGGGTGCGGAAAAAGGGGAGGCGCTGGAATATCTCATCGACCTCAGTATCCCGACGATCGCCTTCACCGGCACTTTCCTTGCGGGCATGCGCGACGAGCTGATCGCCAAGGATGTTGTCGACTATATTCTCAAGGACAATGTCTTTGCCGTCGATCTGCTGGTGGAATCGATCTGCCGTTTCCTCACCAATCATCGCCATCATGTACTGATCGTCGACGATAGCGCCACGGCGCGCGCGTTGCTGTCCAGTCGCCTGAAGCGTTATAATTTCCGCGTAAGCGTGGCGGAGAACGGCGCCAAGGCGCTGGAAATCCTCAAGGCAAACCGCGACATCGGTCTGATGGTCACCGATTACAACATGCCCGATATCGACGGCTTCGAACTGACGCGCCGCATCCGCGCCAGTATCGGTTCGCATGAGCTGCGCATCATCGGCGTCTCGTCCTCAACCAATCGGCTGCTCTCGGCGCGTTTCCTCAAGGCCGGCGGCAATGACTTCATGTTGCGGCCGTTCATCGATGAAGAATTCTACTGCCGCGTGAACCAGAATCTCGACACGCTGCTGCAGATCCAGTCTGTGCGGCAGGTCAGAATGAGTGCCTGACATGTTGGAAGGGGAGAGCCATGAATGTTCGATCAAGAAAAACATGAGGATGATTCATGTTTTTCCCGAGATTTGTACAATCTATGGTTCCGCTTTCTTCACGAATCCCGGTCACGATGGGATCGATAGCACTGTCGTTTCGTCCGCTATAGCGATGACGAACAGGCCGTGCCAGGCGGTTCGGAGGGCGTGAAAGAAATGGTGGTCCGCGTGGATTTCCTCAGTGATGGCCAAGGTCATCGCCGTGGCAGCCAGGAGATACTTCTGGTGGAAGATTCGCGCATGTTTTCTGCTGTCCTTGGCCACCGCTTCCAAACAGAACTTGGACTTAATGTCACCCACTGCTCTTCGCTGAAGCAACTGAACGAAGTGCTTGCGATCGACGGGCATGGTTTCACTATGGCGGTCGTCGACCTCAACCTGCCGGATTCGCCGCATGGCGAGGGGCTGGATGTCGCTATCGCTCACCATATTCCGTCAATCGTCTTCACCGCATCCTTCGATGTGGCGATGCGCAGCCGCATCATGGAGCGGCGCATTGTCGACTATGTCCTGAAGGACAATGAATTCGCCCTCGACAATCTCGTCTCCTCGGTCAGGCGCGCCATCTCCAACCGGAGTACGCGCGTGATGGTGGTGGATGACATGCCCTCGGCACGGCGTGTGCTGGTCGAGATTCTGGAGGCACAGCAGTTCAAGGTCGTTGAAGCCGGTTCCGGTGTCGAAGCCCTGTCGGTGCTCGAGGAATACAGCGATATCGAAATGGTGCTTACCGATTATCATATGCCCGATATGAACGGTCAGGAGCTGACGCGGCGCATTCGCCATCGCTTCGGCTCGGATCGGATGCGCGTCGTCGGCGTCTCCTCTTCGAATGATCGCCTGCTTTCAGCGGCCTTCCTCAAGGCTGGCGCCAACGACTTCATTTACCGCCCCTTCGTGGAAGAAGAGCTTCAGTGCCGCATTGCGCTCAATGTCGAGACACTGTTGCAGCTCAAGCAGTTGCGCGTTTTGGCGGCGAGCGACTATCTGACCGGGCTCTACAACAGGCGATACTTCTATGATCAGGGTCCGAGGATCGTGAACGAGTGCCTGCGCCGCCAGCGACCGAGTTCGGTCGCGATCCTCGATATCGACCATTTCAAGAAGCTGAACGATACCTACGGTCACGAAATCGGTGACCAGGTGCTGAAGGCGGTCGCTGACCGGCTCAGATCCCTGTTCGAAGGCAGCGATAGCTTGTTGTCCCGACTCGGTGGTGAGGAGTTCGCCATTCTCTTCACGGAGACGGATTCACGCGCCGCCACCGCCATTTGCGACGATGTGCGCGTCAGTCTCTCGAACCTGAAGGTCAACGCCGACGACGAGGAATTGTCGGTGACCGTATCGATCGGCGTGGCGGAGATCGCCGGCTATGAGGCATTCGAGAATTATCTCAATGCTGCCGACCAGTTTCTCTACATGGCGAAGCACAATGGCCGAAACCAGGTCTATTCCGACTTCAAGATGACGAAAGAAGCGGCCGAGTAGGCCGCTTCGATTTTTGATTGGGTAGCAATTTCGGCTTCAGATCACCACGCCGGTGCGATTGTTCGACATGGTGAGCTTGCGCTCGGCACGCTCTTGCTGCGGCGAGCGATTGTAGAGTTCGCGATAACACTTGGAGAAGTGGGAGGCGGAGACGAAGCCGCAGGCAACCGCCACTTCCACGACCGGCATGGAAGACTGCACCAGCAGATGGCGGGCGCGATCAAGGCGAATTTCGAGATAGTAACGAGCCGGCGAGCGGCCCATTTCCTGGCGGAACAGACGTTCGATCTGGCGGCGCGACAGCCCGGCATCGTCGGCGATCTCAAGCAGCGACAGCGGCTCGGCAAGATTGCTTTCCATCAGTTCGATGATCGACAGCACCTTGGCGTTCTGGACGCCGAGGCGGGCGCGCAGCGGCAGGCGCTGGCGGTCGTGGGGGCTGCGGACGCGATCGGTCAATTGCTGCTCACAGACGCGGTTGACGAGGTTCTCGCCAAAGTCCTGGCCGATCAAGTTCAGCATCATGTCGAGCGAAGCGGTGCCGCCGGCGCAGGTGTAGAGATTGCTGTCGACCTCGTAGAGATCGGCATAGACTTCCGCCTGCGGGAAGGTCTCGGAGAAGCCGGGGAGGTTTTCCCAGTGGATGGCGCAGCGCTTGCCGTTCAGGAGACCTGCCTGGGCGAGCACATGTGCGCCCGTACAGAGGCTGCCGACGGCAACGCCGCGATTGTAGGTCTCGCGCAGCCAGGCATTGACCGACTTGTTGTTGAACTCCTCGACATAGATGCCTGAACAGACCAGCACCATGTTCGGGCGGTTCTCGCCGCCGAGATAGCGGCGCTCATCGGCGAGCGCCGAATTGACCTCGAGGCCGATGCCGCTGGAGGAATAGACCTTCTGGCCGTCGGTGGAGGCAAGCCGCCAGGAGTAGGCCGGGTAGCCCAGCATGCGGTTGGCGATCCGCAGCGTTTCAACCGCCGCGGAAAACGGCAGCATGGTAAAATGGGGTACGAGAAAGAAAACCAGGGAACGCGTCTTAATCGGAGTCTTGCTCATATCGGGAAAATCCATGCTCCAGGACCATTGCGTATACCTTGCGTCAAATGCGTCGGCTCGATGGTCTAATAGCGACACTGGCATGGATAATAGCGGCCGCAAAGAGATATTTGTGCCGGCTCATTAAAATTGCCGGAGGAAAGAAAGCGGGCCGGGTAGCCAAGCAATTCCCTTAGATGGTCAAATATATATGGGGATCATAATCAAGATAAAAGAAAAGCGGGCTTCTATGCGTCAAATGTTCGAAAGGCGACACTCGTTTCGGTTGAGCGTCGCCCTTAGAATTTAGAAGTTATCACAATCATCGCGTGGCCTTGGGATTGTTGGTTTCGTTGGCAACCGGCCAGCCGAGATCCTTGCGCATGTCGTCCGAAAGGGACTCAAGCTCACGCTCGGAACGCCACTGCTGCCAGCGATCGGCGATGCGGGTGATAAATGGCACATAACTACCGCTCGCCGGGAGCGTGCTCCGCGTCCTGCCGGTGTCTCTATAGATAATCGTCGTCATTTCCAGGTTCCTTTCGGTTTTTAGACGCCCGAAAGGTCGCGACCTTTACGAGCTAATATGGAGTTGGTTCACGTATCAATCAAGCGAATAGATCTTATAGCTGCCATGAGAATTATTGAACGATGGAGCTTTCGCGGGCTTTCGTTCGTGGGCCGATAGCATCCGATCCGGCGGCAAGCCGCGTGCGTTGACGTCGTCGATCAGATGGGCTGGAAAGCGCGCCACGATCTCATCGAGCGTGTGCTGTGCCGTCCGCTGGACGACGCGGACACGCATGAGGTTGAACAGGCGAGATGCCTCGTAAAGTACTGTGCCAGCCATGGTCGTGCTCCTTTTCGGCTGCCTTACCTATTTCGTTAGGGCCAATATGGTCCCGCGTTGACATTCAGACAAACGAAATGATATGGTGCTTAAGATCAGAAAAATTGAAGGATGCCGATATGACCGTACCGTTTCGCCGGCCCATACCGCTGCTCGACAATGAAGTTCTGCGCACCTTTGTCGCCATCGCCGAGACCGGTAATTTCTCCACCGCGGCTGATGCGGTCTTTCGCACGCCGTCGGCCGTCTCGATGCAGATCAAGAAGCTGGAAGAGCAGCTTGGCGTGACGCTGTTCCTGCGCGACGCCCGTTCCGTCAGTCTGACGCAGCATGGCGAAATGCTGCTTTCCTATGCCCGCAATATTCTGGCGCTCTCCAATGAGGCGGTATCCCGCTTCATCATGCCGGAGCTTAGCGGCGTCGTGCGTCTCGGTGCCCCAGATGATATCGGCGAGCGCCTGCTGCCGAGTATCCTGAAGAGTTTTTCGGAGAGCTACCCGAGCATCATGGTCGATGTCGTCGTGGATATGAGTATCCAGCTGAAGAAGCGCATTGAGGAGCAGCGGCTGGATTTGGCGCTGATCAATTGCGCAACGCGGCCTTTCCCGACGGAAGGCGAGGTCATCTATACGGAGCGCCTGGTCTGGGCGGGCGCCAAGTGTGGCACGGCCTATCGACGCGATCCCTTGCCAATCTCGATCTGGGAAGACGGTTGCATCTGGCGGTCGGAAGCATTGGCCCAGCTCGAACGGCACAAGCGCCCTTACCGTGTCTCCTATCTCAGCGCCCATACGATGGCGCAGCGCGCCGCTATTGTCTCCGACCTCGCGGTCGCGCCGTTTCCACGCTCCTACATTGGTGAGGACATGGAAATTCTCGGACCGAATGAGGGCCTACCGGAACTCACCTCCTTCGACATTCGCCTGCTGACGGCATCGCAGATGACGGGGCCGATGAAGGCGGTGGCCGATAGCATCCGCGAAGCTTTCGTGGAGATCGGACGCAGAGTGGCGGCGTAAGGGCAAAGCCCAATCAGGCGGCACGACCGAATTTGACGAGAGTGGTTTTTTACTGTGCTGCGACAAGTGCGTAAGCTCTATCGCTCGTCGCAGGGGAGATTGCCATGCCGAAAATCAACGTCGCCGCCGTGCCGAAACGCAAGGGCTCGGGTTATCCGGCACCCTTCGATGCGCCCCTTGTCGAGCGCATACGGCAACGGCTGGGCAATGCCGGTGGGCTCACCGATTTCGGGATCAATCTCATGCACCTGCCGCCGGGCAACTGGTCGAGCCAGCGGCACTGGCATTCGCACGAGGACGAATTCGTCTATGTGCTGGAAGGCGAGCTGACGCTGATCGAAGACGAAGGTGAGACGGTGCTGCGCGCCGGTGATTGCGCGGCCTTTCCGAAGGGTACCGGCAACGGCCACCACATGATCAACAGATCAGGCGCGACGGCCGTTTATCTCGAAATCGGTTCGCGTCAACCCGCCGATATCACCACCTGCTCGGACATCGACATGATGAGCACCAATGCCGATGGTCGGTTCGTGCACAAGGACGGCACGGCTTATCCCGAACCTTAAGGTCCCAGCCTTGCAATTACTCGCGGCTGCGACGACGTCTGCGGCCGCCACCTTCGCCGCCCGCATCGTCGGCGGACTGCTTGCGTTCCGGCAGGGTCACGACCTTCGACAGTTCCGGGAAGGCATCGACCTTGTTCGGCAGCGCCATGGCGTAGACGAAATGCTCCTGAAACTTTGATTCAAGCGCCGTCTCTATCTTCTCGATTTTGCTCACGGTTTCCTCGATCTCGCGGCGATAGCCGCGGTTGAGGAGCGCCATGCGCGCGCCGGTGCCGGCGGCGTTGCCGACCGCTTTCACCTTGTCGAGGGCGCAATCCGGTATCAGGCCCAGCACCATCGCATATTTCGGATCGATGAAGGTGCCGAAGGCACCGGCAAGGCCGATGCGGTCGACATGATCGATGCCCTGCTTGTCCATCAAGAGCTTGACGCCGGCATAAAGCGCGGCCTTGGCGAGCTGGATTGCGCGCACGTCGTTCTGGGTCACTGTAATGCGCTGTTCGCCGTCGCGCAGCAGGTAGGAATAGGTGCGGCCGTTCTGCAGGATGCGCGGCGAGCGCGCCATCATGCCGCCGTCAACAACGCCGTCCTCGGAGATGATGCCGGCAAGAAACATCTCGGCGACCACTTCAATGATGGCCGAGCCGCAAATGCCGGTGACGCCGACGGTTGCGGCGGCTTCGTCAAAACCGGGCTCGTCCGACCATGGTTCGATGCCGATGACGCGGTAGCGCGGCTCGAGCGTCACGGGGTCGATGCGTACGCGCTCGATTGCGCCGGGAGCAGCACGCTGGCCGCTGGAAATCTCGGCGCCTTCGAAGGCTGGGCCGGTGGGCGAGGAAGCGGCGACGACACGATGGCGATTGCCGAGGACGATTTCGGCATTGGTGCCGATATCAACCAGCAGCATCATCTCATCCTGCCGGTGCGGTCCTTCGGCCAGTGTCGCAGCGGCTGCGTCGGCGCCGACATGGCCGGCGATGCAGGGCAGCATGTAGACGCGCGTGCCGGCATTCATCGGCAATGCGATCTCGGCCGAGGTCAAATGCACCGCACCGGACACGGCAAGCGCGAACGGGGCACCGCCAAGCTCGGTCGGATCGATGCCGAGAAAGAGGTGATGCATGATCGGATTGCCGACGAAGACGGCGTCGAGAATGTCCTGGCGCGACACGCCTCCATCGGCGCAGACCTTGTCGATCAGCCCATTCAATGCCTCGCGTACGGCATTGGTCATGGCGGGGCGGCCGTCCGGGTTCATCATCACGTAGGAGACGCGGCTCATCAGGTCTTCGCCGAAGCGGATCTGCGGGTTGGATGTGCCGGCGGACGCCACCGTGCGGCCCGAGAGCAGCGAAGAGAGATGCATGGCGATCGTGGTCGAGCCGATATCGCAGGCGATGCCGTAGGCTTCGTTCTTAAGGCCCGGATAGAGCGCAATCAGCCGTGGGGGATCGCTCTCATGATCTCGGTGGATTGCAGCGGTGACTTTCCATTCGCCTTTGCGCAGGATCGACTGCACCTGCGGGATGATGTGAAAATCGACGTCGAGATCGTCGTATTTCCAGTCGGCGGCCAGTGCCGCTTTCAGCCGATCGAGATCGCCTGTCGGCTTGTGCATGTCCGGCTCTTCGACCTCGACGTAGCACATGTGCACGGCCGTATCACGGGCGATAATGCGCTCATCGACGGCCTTGCGGACCACCTGCGCGTTGATCACCGTATCCTGCGGCACGTCGATGACGAGATCGCCCTGGATCAGCGCCGAGCAGGAGAGGCGGCGTCCGTCCGGCAGGTCGCGGACCTCGGCGTAGCGCTTTTCCTTCGGGCCGATTGGCGAGAGATGGTCGTTGGCGGAGACGATCTTGTGCTTGGCGAAATTGCCTTCCTGTACGGAGACCTGACAGCGCCCGCAGGTTGCGCGACCGCCGCAGACGCTTTCGACATAGACGCCAAGCTGCCGTGCAGCCTCCAGCACAGGCGTGCCGACCGCGAAACGGCCGCGCTTACCGGAAGGCATGAAGAGGACGAGGGGATTCGTGCTGTCGCCGGCTTGAGCCACGGATCAGCCTTTCTGTTTGCTGAGGCGGCGCACGTTCGATCGAACACGCTTGCTGTAGGGCTTCACTGAAGCCTGGGCGATTGCATCGGCGGCGCGGCTCGATGAGACGCGACCACCCGTTGCTATTGCCGTCATTGCCGCGATGCCCTGTTGAGCGAGAGCCATATTGGTTGCGGTCGCACTTTCGGCCGCGGCCATCATCTTTTCGGAGACCATGCGATTGATTTCCGTGGAATTCACGCCGCCGCCCGTCATTGCGGTCATCCACATCTGCGACAGGCGCATGGAGATCACCATGGGCGCCTGAAACCACAATGTGGCGAGGTCGTTGGTAAGTTTCTGGCTTGGATAGGTCATCGCTATTCCCTCGCTGCGCTTGCGCCGGCTCGTGCCGCGCGCCCACCACGCCGACCACCGCCACCAGCCGCCGGAGTAGCTGCGGTCGGGGCGACGCCACCTTCTGCCTGCTTATAGTCGCGGTAGGTCATGATCCAGTTGGTGCAATTGGCGTCGGTGCCGTTCAGCACGTTGGCGGCGCGCACCGCTTCCATTTCCTGCGGGCGGCAGGGGTTCATGATCGCCGAGGTCATGCCCGCACCGATGACCATCGGGATGAAGCCGGCATTGATGCCATGGCGGTGCGGTAGGCCGAAGGAGATGTTGGAGAGGCCGCAGGTGGTGTTGACCTTCAACTCGTTGCGCAGGCGATGCAGCAGCGCGAAGACCTGGCGGCCGGCGTCGCCGAGCGCCCCAATCGGCATGACGAGCGGGTCGACGATGATGTCCTCAGGCTTGATGCCGTAGTCCATCGCGCGTTGGACGATCTTCTTGGCGACGGCGAAGCGCACGTCCGGGTCCATGGAGATGCCGGTCTCGTCGTTGGAGATGGCAACGACCGGTACGTCGTATTTCTTGATCAGCGGCAGGATGGCCTCGAGCTTTTCTTCCTCGCCGGTGACGGAGTTGACCAGCGGCCGGCCCTTGGCGACTTTCAGCGCCGCCTCAATGGCAGCCGTCACCGAGCTGTCTATCGACAGCGGCACGTCGACGAGGCCCTGGACGATTTCCAGCGTCTGCACCAGCAGGCCAGGTTCCGTTTCGTTCGGGTTGACCGAGGTGACGCCGGCATTGACGTCGAGCATGGTCGCGCCAGCGGCCACCTGTTCGAGCGCATCCTTGATGACGGTATCGAAATTACCCTCGATCATCTCGGCCGCCAGCTTCTTGCGCCCCGTTGGGTTGATGCGTTCGCCAATCACGCAAAAGGGCTGATCGAAGCCGATGATGATTTCGCGGGTGGCGGATGCAACGATGGTGCGCGTCATGTCTGATCCTCTGGTCAGTTGGCACGATAGAGAAGATCTATCGTGCCGGGATGGGGGTTACAAGCGGGCCGGGCTCCTCCGCCCGCCGCTTGATTTCAATGCGTCTGATGCGGCGGATGGTGAGCGGCGGCTTCGGCCATTTCCTGCTGGTTCTCTTCCTTGCCCTCGCGGATGCGTTCCAGTCTCTCGGCGACCAGCGCGTCGGTGCGGTTGGCCTCGTGCTTCCACGGCCGGCGGCCTTTCAGCACGCCGGAATCATGCACCATCTCTGCGACATATTCTTCCTGGCGATAGGCCATGACGTGGACGCCGGACACGCCCTCGATCTCCTTCACCTCGTTGATGATGTCGATGCAGAGCTGCTTGCCCTCTTTCTTCTGATCCTCGGCGCCCTCGATACGCTTGATGATCTCATCCGGAATATGCACGCCCGGCACGTTCGAGCGCATCCAGCGGGCAGTCTTGGCCGAAGCCAGCGGACCGACGCCAACCAGGATGAAGCATTTTTCATGCAGGCCCAGGTCGCGGACCTTCTTCATGTAGTCGCGGAACATCGGCACATCGTAGCAATATTGGCTCTGGACGAACTGAGCGCCGGCCTCGATCTTCTTCGCTAGCCGATAGGGACGGAAGTCGTAGGGCGGCGCAAACGGGTTGATGGCCGCGCCGAGAAAGACCTTCGGCGGCGAGGTCAGCTTGCGGCCGGACAGGAATTTCGCATTGTCGCGCATGACGCGCACGGTTTCGAGCAGCGACATGCAATCGAGATCGAAAACCGGCTTGGCGCCTGGCTGGTCGCCGGCCTGCACACCGTCGCCGGTCAGGCACATGATGTTGCAGACGCCCATGGCGGCAGCACCCAGCACGTCGCCCTGAATGGCGATGCGGTTCTTGTCGCGGCAGGCGATCTGCATGATTGGCGCATAGCCCATGCGGGTCAGCAGCGCGCAGATGCCGACGGAGGACATGTGGCAATTGGCGCCGGAAGCATCGACCGCGTTAATGCCGTCGACCCAGCCGGAGAAAATGGCGGCGCGCTCATAGACATCTTCCGGGTTGGCACTGTCGGGCGGGTTCAGTTCGGCTGTGACGGCGAATTCGCCGCGGCGAAGCACGCGCTCCAGGCGTCCCAGTGAGGAGTGGCCGGGCAGGGGATCGAGCGGCAGATGGGCGCCAAGCGGGTTTTCATCGATATGCGCCATCGATCAGGATTCCTTGCTTGCCGCTTCACGGGCCGCGGCGGCTTCCGCTGTCACACGCAGCCAGGAAGAAGTCTCGCTCAGCGACTGGTTCACCGGCTTCTGCACGTTCAAGATCGCATCGCCATAGGCCATGTTGCGCGAGCCGTTCCAGGCCTGCACCCAGACGCAGGGCATGTCGGGCTCGACTTCGCAATTGCCGTTGGCGCGCACGCCGCCGCAGGGGCCGTTGCGCAACTGCTTCGGACAGTTCATCGGACAGGACATGCCGGTCGACGAGAGCGCGCACTGGCCGCACATGCGACAGTCGAAGAGGAAGCCCTTCACATTGCGCTCGACAAAGGTGATGGGACGTTCGACGCGCTCGTAGCCGATTTTCTTCCAGAGCGGGTGCAGCAGCAGAAAAGCATCGGCGAAGCGGCGGTAGAACCATTCGAGGAAGCGCGAATGGCGCACGGCCCAGAGGCGGACGGTGTATTTGCGCCGTGCACGACGGTTCGGCGAGACGCCGGCGGGCGTATAGGCGCCGCTGGCAGCTTTCGCGCCTGGGGCGGCATTGCCCGGTTTCAGGGCGGGATCAGCCATTGTCGCGGCCCCCGGCCTTTACCAGCGCAATGAGACGTTCCCGGTCATAGGCGGTTTCGAGCTCGCTTGCGGCTTTGTCGGCCTCGGCTTCCAGATCGTCGGAGACGGGTACGGGATCGGCCTTGCGCCATTCAGCCAGATAATCGTCTGTCTCGGCGGCGCCGGTACGCATGGCGCACATGTCGATCGCTTCGGTGAAGCGCAGAGAGAGCTCACGCTTCGCCGCCTGCCGCCCCTTCTTGATGATCACCTGGGCCGGAATATCCCGCCAATAGACGACAATGCGATCCGCCATGCAGAAGTTCTCCTCTTTGATCAAGAATGCACGTCCGTCCACCCAGGGACTGCGCTTGCCACGACGCGGCACATGCCGAAAAACGACGCTCCATGCAAAGCACCTTCACAAACGGCAGTAAACTTCGCCGTCACGCAAGGTGGCAAGTGTTTTAGGCCGTGATTCAACGCCTTCGATGGTGCCCAGCATGGCGATATCGCAGGAAGGCCGCAAGCGGCGATATGGGATGGAATGTCGTAATCAGACAGCTAGCAATTCACGCGCGAGATCGCCATAGCCGGTGAAGCGATATTCGTAGTCCAGGCCGAGAAAGGCGGCCGCGGCTTTCGCCTTTTCCTGTAGTGCCGGATCCTCTTCTTGCGAGAGATAGACGACCTTGCGATAATTGCCGAAATACATGTCTCGCAGCTCCGGATGCCGGTCGAGGCCAAGCGGTACGATAACGAAAGCTTCGAATTGGCGGGCGAGGAAATCGGTGAGAAAGAACGAGGTGATATCATCCTCGCGGGCGGCAAAGGCCTCGTTGCCGCTGAAGAAGGAATAACAGTGCGGGCCGGAGAGGCGCTCGATACCCTCGCGCTCACAGATCTTGTCGATGTCACCGCCGGTGCCGCAATCGGCATAGCCGATGAAGATCGTCTCGAAGCCGCGCGCGCGTGCGTTTGCGATCGCTTCTTCCAGGGCGGGTGCGATCTTCTGTGGGTAGGAATGGTAGATCGCGGGAAGACAGTGCAGGTCAATGTGATCGAGACTATTAATTCTGGTGACCGCCAGTATCTCGCGCGCGATTGCTCCGCACGCGATCACATGAACCTTTTGCGATGTTGTGCGTTTCTTGGGCGGAGGCTTTTTCTCCGCCTTTTGCCGATCAATATCCATTCCGAGAGGGTTCCCGATCATGACTTCACCGACATTCACCAAAATCGCCGCCGCCTGCGCTGTTCTTATGCTGCTGGCTTCATGCGCCAATACAATTCGTGGTGTGGGCAGGGATACGGCCAATGCCGTCAACGCGACGGAAGATGCCGGTCATACCGTCAAGAAGGCTGCCCAATAACCAATTTGGGATGCCAATAGGCCGGCGACAACCTTTCGGTTGTCGCCAGTTTGGAATTCGCTGCAATCAGGCTCGTGCAGCCATGCTGTTGTGCTTGCGCTTCATGAAGTCCTTGGCGGTCTCAACCGCCACGGCCGCATCGCGGCAATAGGCATCGGCGCCGACAGCCTTGCCGAATTCCTCGTTCAGCGGCGCGCCGCCGACGAGAACGACGTAATCGTCGCGCATGCCCTTTTCCTTGAGCGTATCGATAACGACCTTCATATAGGGCATGGTCGTCGTCAGCAGCGCCGACATGCCGAGAATGTCAGGTTGTTCGCGCTCGATGGCATCGAGATAGTTTTCGACCGGGTTGTTGATACCGAGGTCGATGACGTCGAAGCCGGCTCCCTCCATCATCATACCGACGAGATTCTTGCCGATGTCGTGAATGTCGCCCTTCACGGTGCCGATCACCATCTTGCCGAGCTTCGGCGCGCCGGTCTCCACCAGCAGCGGCCGCAGGATAAACATGCCGGCCTTCATCGCATTGGCGGACAGCAGCACTTCGGGAACGAAGAGAATGCCGTCGCGGAAATCGATGCCGACGATACGCATGCCCTCGACGAGTGCCTGCGTCAGGACATCATAAGGCGTCCAGCCGCGTTGGAGGAGGATGTTGGTGGCTTCCTCGATCTCCTCCTTCAGTCCGTCGTAAAGGTCGTCATGCATCTGCTGCACGAGTTCCTCATCAGAAAGTTCCGCGAGAATGATTTCGTCGTCAGACATGCGCTCCATCCCATTTTCGTGCAGTGCATCGGAAGCTTGTATAAAATACTGCCTCATTAAGCGATAAACCTCAACGATGACAAAACTCTTTTCGAAAGCGACGCTGCACGGATAATTCGCGACGGATGGAGATGAGGCGATATCGCTGCGCGCATGTCTGTCCTATGCTAGTCGCTGGCGCATAAAGGAATGTCCATGCGACGGAATAGGGTAGCATGGAGCAGAATAGACGCATTCATGCGGAGGAGTGAGGAAGCATCATGGACGATATCATTGAGCAACCGGCCGCGGGCGGTGATGGTGGCGGACGGCGTTCGCGCGGCGAGGGCAGGGGTGCGGCCGCGCGGCGAGCGTCGCGCAGCGGCGGCGGACCGGGTCCGTCACTTCCCTATATCGTCCGAAAGATCGGTGTCTATGAGGTACTGGACGAGGAAGGTCTGCAGCTCATCGAGCGCAATGCCGACACCATACTCGAGGAAATCGGCATCGAGTTTCGTGACGACGCTGAAGCGTTGGCGCTGTGGAAAGACGCCGGTGCCGACGTCAAGGGTCAGCGGGTGCATTTCCCGAAAGGGCTTTGCCGCGAACTTCTGAAAACTGCGCCGAAGGAGTTCACCTGGCATGCGCGCAACAGTGCCCGTAATGCCCATGTCGGCGGCAAGGCGACAATCTTCGCGCCGGTTTATGGGCCGCCCTTCGTCCGCGATCTCGAAGGCAATCGCCGTTATGCGACGATCGAGGATTTCCGCAATTTCGTGAAGCTCGCCTATATGGCGCCGTCGATGCATTCGTCCGGCGGTACGGTCTGCGAACCGGTCGACGTGCCGGTCAACAAGCGCCACCTCGATATGATCTACAGCCATATCAAATATTCCGACAAGCCGTTCATGGGCTCGGTCACCGCGCCGGAGCGCGCCGAGGACACGATCGCCATGGCGAAGATCGTTTTCGGCGACGATTTTGTCGAAAACAATTGCGTGACGCTGAACCTGATCAATGCCAACTCGCCGATGGTGTTCGACGAGACCATGCTCGGTGCGCTGAAGGTCTATGCACGTCATAACCAGGCTTCGGTCGTTTCGCCCTTCATCCTTTCCGGCGCCATGAGCCCGGTGACTGTTGCAGGGACGTTGACGCAGATTCTGGCCGAAGTGCTGGCGGGCGCCTCCTTCACGCAGCTGATCCGCAAGGGGTCGCCGGTGCTTTACGGCACTTTCGCTGCCTCGATCTCGATGCAGTCGGGCGCTCCGACCTTCGGCACGCCGGAGCCGTCGCTGGTGTCCTATGGCTCGGCCCAGCTTGCCCGGCGTCTCGGCCTGCCGTTCCGGACCGGTGGCTCGCTTTGCGCCTCCAAGGTGCCGGACGCACAGGCGGCGCATGAATCGGCCAATACGCTGAACATGACGCTGCTCGCTGGCACGAATTTCGTGCTGCATGCGGCCGGCTGGCTCGAAGGCGGTCTGGTTTCTTCCTACGAGAAATTCATGATCGACCAGGATCAGCTCGGCATGATGCAGAAAATGGCCGAGGGCGTCGATCTCTCCGAGAACGGCCAGGCTCTGGACGCGATCCGCGAAGTCGGCCCCGGCAGCCACTATCTCGGCTGCGCCCATACGCAGGCGAATTTCCAGAGCGCTTTCTATCGTTCGGCGCTCGCCGACAACAACTCATTCGAGCAGTGGGAAATCGAAGGCCAGAAGCGTGTCGAGCAGCGTGCCAATGCGCTTTGCCGCTCCTGGCTCGATCACTACGAAGCTCCGCCGCTCGATCCCGCGATCGACGAGGCGCTGCTGGCCTATGTCCAGAAGCGCAAGGATTCGATGCCGGACGCCTTCACCTGAAGAGAGCCCGATGCCGCCAGGGAGCAAGGCGGTGCGGTACGTGTTGCCGATCTGATCCAGAAGGAAGTCTGGCGGCCGCATTATGAATATAAGGGGCCGCGCTGATGAGCGGCTCGCCCATGATTGAAAAACTTCGCGCGGCGCTTGGCGTCCACGGAGTTTTTGTTCGTGGCGTGGTATGTTTTGAGGAAGGCGAGGGGCCGTTGCTGCGTGATGGCACGCCGGCACGAAGCGTCATTTTGCTCGGTAATATCGGTGGCTCGATCTGGCAGCCGTTTTCGCGCTGGCGGCAGTTGTCCGAAAATACCGGATGTCGCGACCCACTCGACGACTGGTCGAAAGCGATCATCCAGCCGATTGCCGCAGCCTTGGGCGCGACCGCTTATTTCCCCTCCGATCCGCCGTGGCAGCCATTTCAGCGGTGGGCAATGCAGGCGGAAGGTTTGAGCGCATCGCCGCTCGGCATTCTGATCCACCCGGAATACGGCCTGTGGCATGGCTATCGTGGTGCTCTGGGGTTTGCAGAGTCTATTGAAGAGCATGGAGCAAGGACGGTGTCTAAGCATCCCTGCGATCATTGTGCGGAGAAGCCTTGTTTGACGGCCTGTCCCGCCGATGCAGTCACATCCGTTGGATTCGACGTTGCGGGCTGTCGGTTGCATCTGCGGACGGATATGGGGCAAGTTGGCTGTATGATCGGCGGCTGTCTGGCGCGCAACGCCTGTCCCGTGGGAGCCAGCTATCGCTATTCGCCGGCACAGCTTGCCTTTCACATGGCTGCACTCCACCCTTAGAAAGGCGAGGCGATTCCTTCTTTCGCCGCATTTGCGATGCGCTTTGGCGCAACTAAAATTTTCTCCGGAGTTGTCGCTTGATTCGATTGCTGACCGTGCTTGCCATTCTTGCCTGCGCCACGACGGCCTTTGCCGACGAGGCCTGCCGCAAGGTTCTGCATCTTGGCGACAGCTACACCGTCTGCGCCTTCGATCCCACCATCGACGGCATCCAGCTTTATGAATATGACCACAGCGGCAAGCCCTATGGTTCGTTTCGGGCTCTGGAAAGCCATCTCGCCCAGGACCGTCTCTTTGTCCGCTTCGCGATGAACGGCGGCATGTATCAGGACGATCTCTCGCCAGTCGGCCTCTACGTCGAGGCAGGCAAGCAGTTGAAGGCGATTAACACCAACAAGGGCTGGGGTAACTTTCATCTCCTGCCGAACGGCGTCTTCTATATCCAGCCGGGCCGCGCCGGCGTTATGGAAAGCAAGGCCTTTGTCGCTTCCGGCATCAAGCCCTTCTACGCGACACAGTCCGGGCCGATGCTGGTGATTGACGGCAAGCTGCATCCGTCGTTCCTTGCCGATAGCACCAGTTTCAAGACGCGTAATGGCGTTGGCGTCTCAGCGGATGGCAAGGTCGTCTTCGCCGTCTCCGATGGCTTCGTCCGCTTCCATGATTTCGCAACCCTGTTCCGCGACGAACTCGGCTGCGCCAACGCGCTTTTCCTTGATGGCAGCATTTCCAGCCTCGATATTCCGGCATGGCAAAGGCGGGATGGCTTCTTCCCGCTCGGTCCGATCATCGCGGTGACGCGATCGCTGCCGGGCTGAGTGCAACGGGGCGTAAGGTTGGAACCAGCCACAATCGCTAATCCACATCGCAGGGGGATTTTATCCTTCGGATGCGGATTGTCGGATTGGGGCTTCGAACATCGATGACGGAAATTGCAGGCGAGGCAAAAGCGCTGATCTTTATGACGGCGCGCGATTGCGAAATGTATGTCAGGCAATCCCTGGCGAGCCTCTCCAGGCAGACGCTCGATGATCTGCACGTTCTCTTTATCGACGATCGCTCCGACGACGACACCGGTGTTATCGCAGCGGCACTGCTCAAAGATCTTTTCCCCAATCGCCACACCTTCATCCGCAACGAGACGCGGCTCGGAAAGTCGCGCAACGTCTGGGAGCATCTGAGACCGCGCACCAAGATGGCCGAGTTCATCGCCATGCTTGATGGCGACGACCAGCTGATCATTCCCAACATTCTGGAGCGGATGTCTGAGAGCTATGCCGGTGGGCAGGATGTCGTCTGGACGAATTTCGTCACCGATGGCGGCGGGGTAGGCGGCAATGGCGCTCTCGATCCCAACCTTTCGCCGCGCCGGCAGGGTTGGAAGACCAGCCATCTCTTCAGTTTCCGCGCCTCGCTGCTGGATAATGTGCCCGAGGGCTATTTGCGTGACGATGCCGGACAATGGTTCATGGCGGCCTGCGACATCGCCCTTGCCCTGCCCATTCTTGATCAGACCCGACGTTATGAGTTCATCCCGGTCAATGCCCATCGTTACACGGCGACCAATCCCTATTCGCACCATAATCTCGATCCGCAGTCGCGCGGGCTGAATTCCACCACGCAGCAGCGGTCTGCACAGGAAGTATTCAATAAGCCGCCGCTGCCGCTCACCCGGCCGGCAAACGCTACCGTCGCTGCGCCTGTCGCCGTTGCAGATTTCGTCGAAAGCCGCGTGCCCGTCGTGGCAGCTGCGGACGCCTGGCAGGAGACTGCGGGCGGTATCCTCGTCGCCGGTTACCCGACTTTGCTCGACGCCCAATCGGTCGCCGGCCGCAATCCATTGACGCCGATGCAGATCTGGGCGCTTCGCCGTGCGGCCCTGAGCAGGGGCGACGCTCCGAATATTCTGCACATCGGCGCGCCGCGTTCGGCATTGGCGCTGGCGTCCATTCTCTCCGGCCTCGATGCCGGGCTGAACTGCCTGTGTCTTTCGCCGGAGCAAGTCGGCGATATGGAAGCCCGCTTCGTTGCCAGCGGTCTGACCGAGGGCATTTCCATCATCGAATCCGAAGCGGCCAACATAAATTTCGAAGAGGTCTCCGCTGTCTTTCCAGATACAAGGCAGATCAGCGAGGACATCAAGTTCGATCTGGTGGTCGTGGATCTGTGGAACACGTCCTATCCGGCCGAGAGCGCACTCGTCGCCCTGCCGGCGCTGGCAAACAACCTTTCGCCGCGCGGCTTCAGCTTCTGCCTTTTCGCCCAGGACAGCGCCACCGAGGCGATGGCTGCCAAGCGTTGGGCCAGCGTCAGTTCCGGCCTGAAATTCTGCCTTAATGCCATCGGCGGTAGCGGATTGATGGTCATCGGCGGCCGCTGATGATGCACTCGGACGCGCCGACATATTTTCGATAAACCTCTGCACGTTGGAAAGAACCGCGATGACTCTGCAAGCCACGGTCGCCTGCGAAGTGAATAGCTACCGGACCCCGGTCCGATTCCACCTTCCCAATCCGAACGATCACATCCAGAGGATCATCCTGCAGAGCCGCGCGTTCTACGAGCGGGCGATGCTGGAAGATATCGGATCCTCCTTGCCGGAGGATGCCTTCGTGATCGATGTCGGCGCCAATATCGGCAATCACACGCTGTTCTTCAGCGCTGTTGCCGGTGCCAGGATACTGGCAATCGAGCCGAATGGGGAAGCGCTGCATATTCTTCGGGCCAACGTAAGTCTGAACGGCTTGCAGGATCGTGTCGATATCAAGCCGATAGCCTTGGGTGCCGAGGCGGGCATGGGAAATGTCATTGAAGAGGATTCCTCACGACTGGGGATGGCCCGCGTCATGGTTACGGCCGACGGGCAGGTTCCGGTAGCTCGCCTTGACGACATCGCTCGGGGGCAGCATGTGCACCTGATCAAGATCGATGTCGAGGGCATGGAGGTGGACGTGTTGCGCGGCGCCATCGGCACGATAGAGCGATGCAGCCCGAAGCTGCTCGTCGAAGCGGCGACGGCGCAGGCCTTGCAGGATGTCGAGGCTGTTTTGCGGCCACTCGGCTATCGCAAGATCAAGGTTTACAACGAAACGCCGACCTATCTATTCGAAGCGAAGTTTGCGGATGCCTATCCGGAAAAGCGCATCCAGGCGATCGATCCCATGCACGTCGCTGCCCTGCCGCCGACGGAGGAGATCGTTGCCGGCATGGCGACGGTCGCCGGCAACGAGGTCGCGCTGCGAGCGACCGTCATGTCCCTGTTGCCGCAGGTCGATCGGCTCTATGTCTATCTCAACGGCTTCACCGAAGCGCCACGCTTCATTGCCGAACATCCGAAGATCCGGCATTTCATCGACACCGATGGCAGCCGCTATGGCGATGCCGGCAAGTTCTGGGGGCTGGAGCAGGTCAAGGACGCGATTTATATCAGCTGCGACGACGACATTATCTATCCTGATGATTTCGTCGCCCGCATGGTTGGCGAGTTGGCGCAATTACGAGGGCAAGCCGTTGTCAGCGTACACGGTTCGATCATCTTGCAGCCGAGCCACGGCTACTACAAGGATCGCAGTCGTGCCGTCTTCCACTATGAGCGCGCCCTGATGCGGCGTCGCCGGGTCCATGTTGCCGCGACCGGCACCAGCGCTTTCCACTCCAGCGTGGTGCAAGTGACGCTCGCCGATTTTCGTCATCGCAATATGGCGGACATCTGGCTCACGGAGTATTTGCATCGCCGGGGTATTCCCTCTTATGTCGTGCCGCGCAACGACGGCTGGCTGAAGTCGATAGAGGTGCCGCGCGCGACGATCTATGCGCAATCGGCAGCCGGCACGGGGTCGGCCTATGACAGTTCGAGCAAGCAGGACGAAGTTCTGTCGGCGATATATCCGATCTCGCTCCTGAGTTCAGATGCGGAGAATGCCTCGTCGATCATCTATCTCGTGGATGCTGACCGTCCCGACGGGCTGGTGGAGTTCATCCTGGCAGTCGCCGGGCGCGAGCGCGATCCGGTGGTTTTCGTCACCTGCGATCATGAAACCGAGGCCATGCGCAATGTGACGCTTCATCCGGAGTTTCTCTGCGAGGTGCATCTCATCGCTCGCAGCGGCGGTAATGCGTCCGCCTATTTCGAATTGCTGTCGAGGCATGCGGGGCGGGTCAAAGCCTGGACTCTTCGCGGCGGCAACGAGCTGAAATTGGCGGGTGCCGGCGAATGGGAGAAATGGTTCGTACCGAACACATCTGCCGCAAGTTTCGTGCCCACGGCGGCTTTGTCGGAGGCATAAATCGCCCGTGATAGCCGTCAGGCACGGAACTCGGGTTGCGGCGAACCGGCCGTAATGTCTCTACCGGCTTCCATATCGGCGAACCTTAGCCGCGGCGGCGGCGCTCTCGTGCCGGTGCGGCTCCGCCTTCATTGGCGGTCTTGTTGCGCAGCGGGCCGATGCGCTCGATGATGGTTTCCAGCGTCGGGCGTGGGCCGGGTGTGTAATTGTCGAGCGCCTCGCGCATAGCGGCGAGATGGTTACAGGAGGTGCCGCAGCAGCCGCCAATGATCTTGGCGCCGGCGTCGCGGGCAAGGCGTGCGTAGTCGGCCATCAGCGGCGGCGTGCCGGAATAATAGATTTCGGCGCCGCGATATTCGGGAATGCCACAATTGCCCTTGACGATGATGGTGGCAGTCGGATCAGCCTCGGTCATGTCGAGCAGGCTCGAGAGAATATCCGATGCACCGACGCCGCAATTGGCGCCCGTGGCGAGCGGACCCTCGCCGACGTCCTTGGCAACGTCATGAAGATCCTTTGGATGCAGGCCCATCATGGTCTTGCCGGCGGTGTCGAAGGAGCCGGTATAGGTGTAGGGCAGGCCGACCTTGACGGCGGCTTCAGCCGCGGCGCGGATTTCTTCCGCCGACGACATGGTTTCGATCCAGGCGACATCGACGCCGCCTGCCTTCAAGCCTTCGATCTGTTCGGCAAAGGCGGCAACGGCATCCTCGTAGGTCAACGCGCCGAGCGGCACCAATAGCTCGCCGGTCGGGCCGACGGAGCCGGCGACGATGACCTTGCGGCCGGCCTTGTCCGCAACGGCGCGGGCGATTTCCGCCGCCGTCTTGTTCAGGTTGTGAACGCGATCCTGCGCATGATGCAGCTTCAAGCGGTGACGCGTGCCGCCGAACGTGTTGGTGAGGATGATATCGGCGCCGGCATCGACGAAATCCTGGTGCAGCTTGGTGATGCGCTCAGGATGCTGTTCGTTCCAGATTTCCGGCGCTTCACCGGCCTCCAGCCCCATGGCGAAGAGATTGGTGCCTGTAGCGCCATCGGCGAGCAGCACGCCCTTTTCGGCGAGAAGATCGGTCAAGGGATTGGCTGTGACGGTCATAGGGCCTCCTCGGATGTTCTGGATTGAAATGCAGATATAAACATTTCTTTATGTGATCGCAATGTCGGGATGAAGGCGGAGCTTGCTCGATGATCCGATGTCGAAGAAAAGCGCCCGGGCAGGGCGCTTTCCACTTGCGACGGTGTTGATTTCAGGCTGCTGCCATTCTCGTCGTTTCATGCGTCGTCGGTGTCACCATGGCGGTGATGATGCCTTGCAGGTCGATCGTGCCGATCGGCCGGCCGGCGGCATCGGTGACGATGGCAGCGTTCTGCGCGTTGTCGGTCATCTGCTTGGCTGCCATTTCCAGCGTCATGTCGCCCGGCAAACGGGGGCCGTGGGGCTCGCCGGCAATCGGCTTCATGACGGTTTGGGTCTGGATGACGCGGCCACGGTTCACCTCCTTGACGAAAGCGGTGATGTAGTCGTCGGCGGGTCTGAGCACGATCTCCTGGCCGCTGCCCTGCTGCACGACCTTGCCGTCGCGCAGGATGGCGATCTTGTCGCCGAGGCGCAGCGCCTCATCGAGATCGTGGGTGATGAAGACCACGGTCTTCTTCAATTCCTTCTGCAGATCGAGAAGCACGCTCTGCATGTCGACGCGGATCAGCGGGTCGAGCGCGGAATAGGCTTCGTCCATCAGCAGGATGTCGGCGTCATTGGTCAATGCCCGAGCAAGGCCGACGCGCTGCTGCATGCCACCCGAAAGCTGGTTCGGATAATGATTTTCGAAGCCTCTAAGACCGACGCGCTCGATCCAGTATTGGCCCTTTTTCGCGCTCTCGGGGCGGGAAACGCCCTGGATGTCCAGGCCGTAGATGGTGTTTTCGATCACCGTGCGGTGCGGCAGCAGGGCGAATTTCTGAAACACCATCGCCGTCTTGTGACGGCGGAACTCGCGCAGGGCATTCTCGCCCATTTTGCAGACATCGACGCCGTCATAGAGCACTTCGCCGGCCGTCGGCTCGATCAGCCGGTTGATATGGCGGATCAGCGTCGATTTGCCGGAGCCGGAGAGGCCCATGACGACGGTAATGGCGCCGGCGGGCATGTCGATGTTGATATCCTGCAGGCCGAGAACATGGCCGTGCGTCTCATTGAGTTCAGCCTTGCCGAGGCCGTTCTTGACCGCATCCACATAGTCGCGCCCGCGTGGGCCGAAGATCTTGTAGAGGTTCTTGATCTGGATCGCGTGACTAGCCATGGAGGACCTCAGAGTGCTTTTGGAGCCGTTTGCCGTAGGCCTGGCTCGTACGGTCAAAAATGATGGCAATCGCGACCAGGGCGAAGCCGTTTAGGAAGCCAACCGTGATGAACTGGTTGTTGATGGCCTGCAGCGTGTTCTTGCCGAGCCCGCCGACGCCGACCATCGAGGCGACGACGACCATGGCGAGCGCCATCATGATGGTCTGGTTGATGCCGGCCATGATGGTCGGCAAGGCCAGCGGGATCTGCACGTTGAACAGCTTTTGCCGGTGCGACGAGCCGAAGGCGTCGGCTGCTTCCAGCACTTCCTTATCGACGAGGCGGATGCCGAGATTGGTCAGGCGGATTATCGGCGGGACGGCGTAGATGACGACGGCGATCAGGCCCGGCACCTTGCCAATGCCGAAAATCATGACGACGGGGAGGAGATAGACGAAGGTCGGCATCGTCTGCATCACGTCGAGGGTCGGATTGATGATCGATTGCAGCCGGTCGGAGCGGGCCATCAATATGCCGATCGGAAGGCCGATGACGATGGCGATGAGGGTACAGACGGTCACCATGGCGAGCGTCACCATCGTGTCGCCCCAGAGACCACAGACGCCGATCAGGATCATGGAAATGGCGGTGCCGGCGACGATCTTGAGATTGCGGCTGGCGGCATAGACAACGCCCATCATGACAAGGATCACGATGAACCAGGGCGTATTGGTGAAAAGCCATTCCAGATGGTTCAGAAACCATTGCAGCGGCTGCACCACGGTGTCGATGAGATTGCCGTAGGAACGCACGGTCGCCCTGAAGCCGTCATCGATATTCTTGCGCGCGAGGCGGATCAGCGTCTCGTCTATCGCCGGAAAATTACACAGAACATCCGGCAAGACACTACATTGAATAGCCATGAACTTCCCCTTCTTGCCCGGTTGTTGTCCAGCCCATGCGTGTCGCCTTCACGCAAGATGGTACAGCAACACTGAGCCGGTTCTTCAGGCTGCCTCTTCTTTTTTACATCATTCGCAGGCGCCATTCTGGACTTGTTGCGACCTTGGGCCGTGCCGGCCTGTCGGTATATGAGCGCCGCCGCAGGCGTTGTGAATGCGGAACTGGCGGCCGACAGAGTGCCTGCCGCCAGTTTCGGCGTTTCCTAGTCAGAGCGACGCCTTGACCTTGGTCGCGACGTCGGCGGAAACCCACTTGGTCCACATGTCGGGGTAGGTCTTCAGGAAGTACTTTGCTGCATCTTCGTTCGTGCCCTGGTTATCCGTCATCCAGGCGAGAACCTTGCCGACCGTGCCATTGTCCCATTTGCGGGTCTTGACGTAGTCCATGGCGACGCTTGCCTTGGATGCGAAAGCCTTCGTCACGACCGTATAGACCTCGGAAACAGGATAGGAATTGACCTTCGGATTGGCGCAATCCTGCTGCGAGGTGCAGGCGTCCCACTCCTTCTTGTCGTGCGGCACGTCGAAGCTCAGGCGCACCATGTCGTATTTGCCGAGGATGGCAGTCGGCGCCCAATAGTAGCCGAGCCAGCCAGTCTTCTTTTCGAAGGCATTGGCGATCGAGCCGTCGAGGCCGGCGGCCGAGCCGGTATCGACCAGCGTGAAGCCGAGCTTCTCGGCGCCAGTCGCCTTATAGAGATTGGCAGTGGAAATCTGGCAGTTCCAGCCCGACGGGCAATTGTAGACGGCGCCCTTTGAAGAATCTTCCGGGGCAGGGAAGAGTTCCGGATGCTTCAATGCATCTTGGACGGTCTTGATGTCGGGATGGGCGTCGGCGAGGAACTTTGGAATCCACCAGCCTTCGACGCC
Organism: Rhizobium rhizogenes NBRC 13257; assembly: GCF_000696095.1. Classification (GTDB taxonomy): domain Bacteria; phylum Pseudomonadota; class Alphaproteobacteria; order Rhizobiales; family Rhizobiaceae; genus Rhizobium; species Rhizobium rhizogenes. Next base: position 468,629 of record NZ_BAYX01000001.1, read on the forward strand.
ACCGTCGCTGAGAAGCGGCGCCGCCTCGATCAGGCTGCCTTCGGAAACGGCCTTGTCGAGCGCGATGCGCACCGAGTTGATCCAGAGTTCGGGCGCGATGTCAGGCGTGCCCTTTTCGTTCATAGAGGTGAAGGTCGGCTGCGTGTCGCCGGTGACCAGCGTTACGTTGCAGCCGTAGCCATTCTGCAGGATGATCTTGTCGACCTGCGCGGCGACGCCGGCGGATGCCCAGTTCATTTCGGCGATCGACACGTCGCCGCATTCTGCAGCCTGTGCCGAGCCAGCCAAAGCATAGGCACCGACTGCGAAGATGGCGGAAGCGATAAGCTTCTTCATTGGATTACGTCTCCCAGTTTCTCGTTAAGTTACGGAAATCGGTGCCAGGCGGACTTGACGCCTGCCGATCCCCCGTCAGCGTGGTCGAACCACAACCGTTCACGCGCCGCTGACGACGTCTGTCCGGTCCCCTATGCTGCTGTCGTGCGTTTGCTTTTTATGTGGTCGCGAAACCCTGTCGCAGCCATGCTCTCTTCACATCGACGTGAGGCAGCCTAATGATTTGAGGGGGGAAATCAACCTACTGTTGGTCAATCCGACTTACGGCGACTTATCGGGAAGCCTATATAAGCGTTTGAATTAGCCTCTTTTCCGCTATTCATGGCTGTAAAATGGGCATTGGGAGCCGGGGGTGAGTGCTCGGATCCGGCAGGGATGAATTGTCTCTAAAATATCGCGTCCGACAGAGACTTTTTATATTCCATTCGCGGCGTTTTTGACGTCTTGAGAAAAACCCGAAAATTTTCGGAAAATCTTTCGGATTCATCCTTATTTAAGCACTTAATAACCCTCCGGTAACGATGTCCGGCTATCAATCGAGATGTGGCGGGGGACACCGCCCCATCTCCGGATCAGGTAGTGCGTCCCGGAGATAGCGAGCCTTGCAGTGTAATATGCAAGCGAGCCGGCGTTTTTTGGCAAACCGCGTCGATCCCCGGATCGCGCGGTTTTCGCGTTTCAGGCCCTGGTCTCACTGTTGCCGTCAGAATCGATGTAGCATGCATGCGTCACGGCGCATAAGCAGGCGCCAGCTTTGCTCGCTGAATGAATGGTGGGAACATAAGGAAAGCCGCCGATGCGGTCGCATGGCGGCTTGTTGTACGGCGGGCTGTGGCTTGACGGTCGATCAGCCGACGCTGTAGGTGCGGATGAAACCGACGGGGCCGGAGCGAGTGTCGAGCTGCTGCAACCGGGTGTCGGGGCGGGGTGCCGGCAGCTTGGAATTCCAGGCGATCTGGATGGAATTCTTGTTGTTGAAGATGAAGAGCATCAGGGTATCCTCCGGGCCGGATCGGCCGGCTTTTGTTGTATGATTTGGTGGTGGAGATAATCCTGTTCCACAGGGCGAGCAATGGATGAAATCGTCATCCGATGTCGCAAATAGAGTAAATGATAACGTGGTGCATTCTTGCCCTGGACAGCAGGTTCCCAGCCCTTGCTGATGGCGGCAAAATCAAGGCAAAATCCTGGTATTCCAGTAACAAAGACCGATCGGAGCGATGACGGATGACGAAGGCGATCATGCTGCAGGGGACCGGCTCCGATGTCGGAAAAACGGTATTGGTTGCCGGGCTCTGCCGTCTCTTCGCCAATAGGGGCGTTCGCGTGCGTCCGTTCAAGCCGCAGAACATGTCCAACAATGCGGCCGTCGCCGAGGATGGTGGCGAGATCGGCCGGGCGCAATGGCTGCAATCGCTGGCCGCGCGCGTGCCGTCCTCGGTGCATATGAACCCTGTGCTTCTGAAACCGCAGTCGGAGACCGGTAGCCAGATCATTGTGCAGGGCAAGGTCTGGGGACATGCCAAGGGCAGGGATTACCAGGCGCTGAAGCCGCAACTGCTCGGCGCCGTGCTGGAAAGCTTTGCGACCATGCGTGCCGGAACCGATCTGGTGATCGTCGAGGGTGCGGGTTCTCCCGCCGAAATCAATCTCAGGCAGGGCGATATTGCCAATATGGGCTTTGCCACCCGCGCCAACGTGCCGGTGGTGCTGGTCGGCGATATCGATCGCGGTGGTGTCATTGCCTCCCTGGTCGGCACCTACCATATCCTGCCGGAGGAAGACCGGAGGATGATCCGCGGCTATATCATCAACAAGTTTCGCGGCGATGTCTCGCTGTTCGGCACGGGGATCGAGGCTATCGGTGGCTTCACCGGCTGGCCCTGCCACGGCATCGTGCCGTGGCTGAAGGCGGCAGGCCGGCTGCCGCCGGAGGACTCGGTGGTGCTGGAGCGGCTGGCACGGGGTTCCGACGGCGCGCTGAAGATTGCCGTTCCCGTTCTGCCGCGCATAGCCAATTTCGACGATTTCGATCCGTTGCGCGCCGAGCCGGATGTCGATCTGGTCTTCGTTCGCGCCGGCGAGCGGCTGCCTGCGGATGCGGGGCTGGTGATCCTGCCGGGCTCGAAATCGACCATCGGCGATCTTATGGATCTGCGGGCGCAGGGATGGGATCGGGATATCACCGCCCATGTCAGGCGCGGCGGTCGCGTCATCGGCATTTGCGGCGGCTATCAGATGCTTGGCCGCATGGTCCATGATCCGCTCGGCATCGAGGGATCGGTCACGGAGACGCCGGGGCTCGGCCTGCTCGATGTCGAGACCGAGATGGCGCCGGAAAAGACCGTGCGCAACAGCACGGCTCTGTCCACGGAATATGATGCTCCGCTATCCGGCTATGAAATCCATCTCGGCGTGACGCGCGGCAAGGATTGCGACCGGCCTTCGACCGTGATCGACGGCCGGCCGGATGGCGCGCGCTCCGGCGACGGCCTGATCATGGGCACCTATCTGCACGGGCTTTTCTGCAGCGATGCCTATCGGGCAAAGCTGTTGGCAAGCTTCGGCCTGAGCGGCGAGCGAATGGATTACCGCGCCAGCGTCGAGACGGCGCTGGATGAGATTGCCACGGAACTGGAAGCGGTGCTTGATCCGGCCTGGCTCGACAGTCTCGCGGGTTAGAGCTCGCCGGAGACCTCGCGGCGGCGGCGGTCGAGTTCTTCGCTGTAGCGGCGCAAAGTATAGCTCTCGGTGAGCAGACCGATGACCCGGCGCTCGATGAGGTCATTGACCACCACTAAGGCTTCACTTGCCGTCTGGTCGAACAAAGCAGCGGCCTGCTTGGCGTTCATCTGCGGCTGTAGGAAGTCGTTGCGGTGGCGGATGAAGTCGGCAAGGCCGTGTTGTTCGTCGTCTTTTTCGACCGGGCTCGCATAGATGTCCGGCACCAGCACCATGCCGGCATATTTCTCTTCCCTGTCGAGCAGAATGACGCGCTGGGCCGAGCCGATCGGAAAATCGTGCCGAAACTCCTCGATACTCATGTCGACTTTTGCCGTGTGTACATCCGGGCGCATCATCCGTGCGACCGTCAAATTGCGGATCCAGCCGACGTCATGGGCACTGCGGATGCTTTCGCCGCGCAGATGGAAGCGCCATGTGGCGAAGGAATAGCCGAAGGTGGTGCGTACCACCAGCGACGAGGTGATGACGGCCGCCAGCACCAGTGCTGTAATCGGGAAATCGCCGGTGATTTCCAGCGCCAGGAAAGTCATGGTTAGCGGCCCGCCGATGATGGCGACCGCAAGCGAACTCATGCCGACCACGGCGTAGATGACCGGCGTCAGCGTGGTGTGATCGAAATAGGGAGCGCAATAGGCGAAGATCTTGCCGAGCAGCGCGCCCATGAACAGCGAGGCGAAGAACAGGCCGCCCCTGAAGCCGGAGCCGATCGAAACCGCGGAGGCAAGCGACTTCAGCAAAAGGAGGCTCGCCAGTCCCCATAGGGTGACTTCGCTGCCGAGGTTCAGATGCAGTGCGCCATGGCCGGCGGAGAGAACCTGCGGTGAGATCAGCGCCAGAAGGCCGACGACCAAACCGCCGAGCGCCGGGCGAAAGGGGGGCGCGATCGAACTCTTGCGCGCAAGCTCCTCGACGAAGGCAACGCCCTGCATGATCAGGATGCCGACGCCGGCGCAGAAGCCGCCGAGCAGGATGGCCGGGATATAGTCGGCGGGGACCACGGCACCGAATCGTCCGACATCGATCGCAAAATCATCGCCGGCAAGCATACGGGCGATGAAGGTCGAGATCAGCGCCGAGACGACGACCGGGGTCAGCGTCAGAATGGAATAAGTGCCGATGATCAACTCGAAGGCATAGAAGGCGCCGGTGAGCGGTGCGTTGAAGGCGGCGGCAATGGCGCCGGCCGCACCGCAGCCGACCAGCATCCGAAGATCGGCGCGTCGGAACTGCATCTTGTAGCCGAATTTCGAGGCGATACCGGCAGCGAGCTGGGTATAGCCGGCCTCCAGCCCGACAGAGGCGCCGAAACCGTTGGAGATCAGGTTCTGCACGGCGACGAGGATGCTGTCGGTGAGCGACAGGCGGCCGCCGTGGAGCGCATTGGCCTCGATCGGGTCGATCATCGGCTTTTTGCGGATGCGTGACATAATGAAGATCATCAGGCCGAGCAGGATGCCGCCAGCGATCGGGGCGATCAGCAGCAGCGACTTGTCGGTAATCTGCATGGCGGCCGAGCTCAGCCGGTCGTCATCGGGGATGCCATAGACGAGGCTGTGCAGCTCGCGCGAAATGAGACTCATCGCCGTGACGGCGCAACCGGAGGTGACGCCGACGAAAGCGCCGGCGATGACGAGGCCGAGTTCGCCACGACGAAAAAGCGCCCTCAGCCGGCTAGCGCTGAAAAAGGCGGAGAGAACACCAAGACGGCGTGGTTGAAATTTCTGCAACATGGGGAACTGACGATAGTTTCGTGCTCAGGTTTATATACCTGGCTTCCATAAACTCCTAACATCAAACAATTACGGCAAAAAGACTGCGCGATCAGTGGTTCCCGAGCTATTTTCGCTGTTGGAACAGCCGATGTCGTATCCGCTGCCTTGATTGACTTGCCAGGGCCGAAAGCCTAATCATTGCGGCATAACGAATGGTTCCCGAGCGGCGATCTGTCGCATGGGATGAAAAGGGAATGTGAAGGGACGGACCCAATCCGGGCGTTCTCATCACAGCCGACCCCGCGACTGTAGAGCGGTCAGGGTTTTCCATTCGGTTTTGGGGCATTTCGCTGACAGTTCGCAATGGTGCGGGCGAGTGGAAACAGCTTCAGAGCCGGAAAAAGCCACTGGCGTGGCATCATGATCAACCAGGGCTGGACGCCTCTAATATCTACGAATCGTCCGCTTTTTCATGATGATCTGCCGGGAAGGCGAGGAAGATCCGCTGGTGCATGAGCGGGGGCGACCGGTTTCGGTTCGCCTCCGCTTGCCGCACCTTACCCGCGAGCCAGGAGACCTGCCATGCGTACCGGGCGCAAAGCCTATTTTGGGACGCATGTCTCGTTGCCAGCACGGAGGTTGTCATGGCGCCAAACGAATTTTTCGCGCGTAAGCGCCGGCTTTTCGGGCCTAGCCGCTTTGTGCCGATCTGCCCGCTCGTGCGGGGGCGGTAATAGCTCATGTCATCCTCCCCATCCCGCGCTGTCTTCGTTCTCGGCGGCGCGCGCTCCGGCAAATCCCGATTCGCCGAATCCCTGATCTCCGATACCGGTCTTGACCGTCATTATGTGGCGACCGGGCAGGCCTGGGATGAAGAGATGCGCGATCGCATTGCACAGCATCGCCGCGATCGCGGCGACCTCTGGACGACGCATGAAGAGCCGCTTGATTTGACCGCCCGGCTGGCGGCGATCGATGGCGATGGCCGTGCCGTTCTCGTTGATTGCCTGACGCTCTGGGTCACCAACCTGATGATGGCCGAGCGTAACATTGCGGCGGAATTCTCCGCTCTCACCGAATTTCTACCGAAGGCCAAGTCGCGGCTTATCCTCGTTTCCAACGAGGTCGGGCTCGGCATCGTGCCGGAAAACCGCATGGCGCGCGAGTTTCGCGATCATGCCGGCCGGCTGCACCAGATGATCGCGGCGGCAAGCGCCGAAGTCTATTTTATCGCGGCGGGACTGCCGCTGAAAATGAAGGGTTGATCCGCATGAACCAGGAAAAGATTCCCGCCACCGTCATCACCGGCTTCCTTGGCGCCGGCAAGACGACGATGATCCGCAATCTGTTGCAGAACGCCGGCGGCAAGAAGATCGCCCTGATCATTAATGAATTCGGCGATCTCGGCGTCGATGGCGACGTGCTGAAGGGCTGCGGCGCGGAGAACTGCACCGAGGACGATATCATCGAGCTGACCAACGGCTGCATCTGCTGCACTGTCGCCGATGACTTCATTCCGACCATGACCAAGCTTCTGGAGCGCGACGTGCGCCCCGATCATATCGTCATCGAGACATCCGGCCTGGCGCTGCCGCAGCCGCTGGTCGCGGCCTTCAACTGGCCGGATATCCGCACCCAGGTCACCGTCGACGGCGTCATCACCGTGGTCGATAGCGCCGCCGTCGCCGCCGGCCGTTTCGCCGATGATCATGACGCTGTGGAAGCCCGCCGCGTCGAGGATGATTCGCTCGATCACGAAAGCCCGATCGAGGAATTGTTCGAGGATCAGCTCACCTGCGCCGACCTGATCGTTCTCAACAAGACCGACCTGATCGACGTCGCAGGCCTGGGCCGCGTCCGCGCCGAAGTCGCGTCGCGCACCGTGCGCAAGCCGACGATCATCGAGGCGAAGAACGGCGACGTCCCGGCCGCCATCCTGCTCGGCCTCGGCATCGGCACGGAAGCCGACATCGCCAACCGCAAATCGCATCATGAGCTGGAACACGAGGACGGTGCACCGCACGATCACGACGAATTCGACAGCTTCGTCGTCGAGCTCGGCCCGATCGCCGATCCCACTTCGTTCATCGAAAAGCTGAAGGGCGTGATTTCCGAACATGATGTCCTGCGTCTCAAGGGTTTCGTCGATGTGCCCGGCAAGCCCATGCGCCTGCAGATCCAGGCCGTCGGCAGCCGCATCGACCATTATTTCGACCGCGCATGGACGCCGGGCGAAGCGCGCGCGACGCGGCTGGTGGTGATCGGGCTGCATGAGATGGACGAAGGGATCGTGCGCAAGTCGATCGAGGCTTTGGTCTAAGGCAGAGCCATGCATCTCCTCCTAGCGCAAAAGGGTACGATCAGTGACGGCGAGGAGGCGATCGATCTCGGTCAGTCGCCGGGCGATATCCTGTTCCTGTCGGCGGCCGATACGGAGCTTGCGGCTATCGCCGCCGCCCATGAGCAGGGAGAGGCTGGCTATTCGCTGCGGCTCGCCAGCCTGATGAGCCTCAAGCATCCGATGTCGGTCGATACCTATGTCGAGCGGACAGCGAGGCATGCGAAGCTGATCATCGTCCGCGCGCTCGGCGGCGCCAGCTATTTCCACTATGCGCTCGAGGCGCTGCATGCTTGTGCCGCGCGCAGTGGCGCTCTTATTGCGGTGCTGCCGGGGGATTCGAAGTCCGATCCGGGGCTGATGCCGTTTTCCAATATCGCGCTCGATGATCTCAATGCGCTGTGGTCCTACCTGATCGAAGGCGGGGATGCGAATTCGCGGGCGTTTCTTGGCTATGCCGAGGCGATGCTGTCGGGGGCAGAGAAGCCGGCAACGGCATCACCTCTGATAAAGGCCGGGATCTGGTGGCCGGGCAGGGGCGTGATTGGGGTTGAGGAGTGGAAGAGTATCTCCGAATTGGCGGTCCCGGAGGGACTCGAACCCCCAACTATTGCCATCTCCTTCTATCGCGCCCTCGTCCAGAGCGGTGAAACCAAGCCTGTCGAAGCCTTGATCGAAGCCTCTATTGCCGAGGGCATGCGGCCGCTGCCGGTGTTTGCCTATAGTCTCAAAGATCCGGTATCAATCGGTATCCTAGAGAGCGTTTTCACCGAATTGAAGCCGGATGTCGTCGTCAACACGACCGGGTTTGCGGTCTCGGCGCCGGGTGCCGATCGACAGCCGACCGTGCTGGAGACGAGTGATGCAGTCGTGCTGCAGGCGATCTTTTCCGCTTCATCGAGAGAGGCCTGGGATGCCTCGTCACAGGGGCTTTCGGCGCGCGATCTCGGCATGAACGTCGCGCTGCCCGAGGTGGATGGGCGTGTGCTTGCCCGCGCCGTCTCGTTCAAGGCGGCGGCGCGCTATGATGAGCGCGTCGAGGCCAATATCGTTGCCAGTGAGCCAGCCGAGGACCGCATGCGCTATACGGCGCGGCTTGCCGCCAATTGGGCACGGCTGCGTAGGACGCCGCCGCCGGAGCGGCGTGTGGCATTGGTCATGGCCAACTATCCGAATCGTGACGGAAGGCTTGGGAACGGCGTCGGGCTCGATACGCCGGCGGGTACGATCGAGGTGCTGAAGGCGATGCGGAAGACGGGTTACCCGGTCGCCGATCTGCCCGGTGATGGCGATGCGCTGATCCGGCATCTGATGGACGGACCGACCAACTCCGGTAACGATGGCAAGGTTATTCGCGAGACACTTTCTTTAAGCGAATACAAATGTTTCCTCGCGTCTCTTCCCAAGCAGATTCAGGACGAGATCATTACCCGTTGGGGCAATCCCGAGAGCGATCCCTATGTTCGCGACGGCGTTTTTGCACTGCCATTCACCCGCTTCGGTGAAGTGCTGGTCGGCATCCAGCCGGCGCGCGGCTATAGTATCGATCCGAAGGAAAGCTATCATTCCCCGGATCTTGTGCCGCCGCATGGCTATCTCGCTTTCTATGCGTTCCTGCGCCAATCCTTTGGCGCGCATGCGATCATCCATATGGGCAAGCATGGCAATCTCGAATGGCTGCCGGGCAAGGCCCTGGCGCTGTCGGAAGTCTGCTATCCGGAGGCGATCCTCGGGCCGTTGCCGCATCTCTATCCCTTCATCGTCAATGATCCCGGCGAAGGCACGCAGGCCAAGCGCCGCACGAGCGCTGTCATCATCGACCACCTGACGCCGCCTTTGACCCGCGCCGAGAGCTACGGTCCGCTCAAGGATCTCGAAGCGCTGGTGGACGAATACTACGAGGCCTCCGGCGGCGATCCGCGCCGTATTCGCCTGTTGCGCAAACAGATCCTTGATCTCGTCGCCGATATCGGCCTCGATCAGGATGCGGGCATTGCAAAGGGCGAAGGCGAGGATGAGGCGCTGAAGAAGCTCGACGCCTATCTTTGCGATCTCAAGGAAATGCAGATCCGCGATGGGCTGCATGTTTTCGGCGTTTCGCCGGTGGGTAGGCTGCTTACGGATTTGACGGTGGCTCTGGCGCGGGTGCCGCGGGGATTGGGCGAAGGGGGCGATCAGAGTTTGCAGCGGGCGATTGCGCGGGATGCGTTGCGCCAGGATACGCCGTTCGATCCCTTAGATTGCGATATGGCCGCCGAATGGACTGGCCAGCGCCCCGATATTCTCTCCGGCGTTTCCGACGATCCGTGGCGCACGCAAGGCGATACTGTCGAGCGCATCGAACTTCTGGCCGCGAAATTCGTTGCTGGCGGTATCGCATGCCCCGAGGACTGGACGCACACACTCGCCGTTCTCGCCGAAATCGAAACCTGCCTGAAACCCTCGATCCTTGCGTGCGGAGATGCCGAAATCTCCGCCCTGATGAAGGGCCTGGATGGCCGGTTCGTGCCACCTGGTCCTTCCGGTGCGCCAACGCGCGGCAGGCCGGATGTGTTGCCGACAGGACGGAACTTCTATTCGGTCGATAGCCGCGCAGTGCCGACGCCGGCCGCCTATGAGCTTGGCAGGAAGTCGGCAGAGCTGTTAATCCGCCGCTATGTGCAGGATCATGGCGAATGGCCGGTCTCCTTCGGGCTGACGGCCTGGGGCACGTCGAATATGCGTACCGGTGGCGACGATATTGCCCAGGCGCTGGCGTTGATTGGCGTCAAGCCAATCTGGGACATGACCTCGCGGCGCGTGACGGGCTATGAGATCATCCCGCCCGCTCTGCTGCGTCGCCCGCGCGTCGATGTCACGCTGCGCATTTCTGGCTTCTTCCGCGATGCTTTTCCGGAGCAGATTGCGCTGTTCGACAAGGCAATCCGCGCGGTCGGCGCGCTGGAGGAGGATGCGGCGGACAATCCGATTGCGGCGCGCATGCGTGGCGAGATCACGCGGCTTGAGGCGGCGGGATTGGACCAGGCTTCGGCCAGCCGGCGTGCCGGCTATCGCATCTTCGGCTCCAAGCCGGGTGCTTATGGCGCCGGGCTGCAAGCGCTGATCGACGAGAAGGGCTGGGAGCGGCGCGCCGATTTGGCGGAGGCCTATCTCGTCTGGGGCAGCTATGCCTATGGGGCGGGCGAGGACGGGAAGGCCGAGCGCGGTGTGTTCGAGGAACGGTTGCGCTCGATCCAGGCTGTCGTGCAGAACCAGGACAATCGCGAACACGACCTGCTCGACAGCGACGATTACTACCAGTTCGAAGGCGGCATGGCGGCGGCGGCAGAGCAGCTCGCCGGCGCGCGCCCGTCGATCTACCACAACGACCATTCCCGACCGGAAAAGCCGGTCATCCGCTCCTTGGAAGAGGAGATCGGCCGTGTCGTGCGCGGCCGTGTCGTCAATCCGAAATGGATCGATGGCGTCATGCGCCATGGTTACAAGGGCGCCTTTGAGATCGCAGCGACGGTCGATTATCTCTTTGCCTTCGCGGCGACGACAGGCGCCGTGCGCAATCATCATTTCGAGGCGGTTTATCAGGCTTTCGTGGTCGATCAGAAAGTGCGCGACTTTATGGCCGAGAAGAATCCGGCCGCCCTTTGCGAAATGAAGGAGCGCCTGCTGGAAGCCATCGACCGCCAGCTCTGGACGCCGCGCAGCAATTCTGCCCGGTTCGATCTGGAGGCTCCTGTGCGTGGCAAGGAGGCCGTGGCGTGAGTGCGGCCGGCGATCTTCTTCAGGCTTTTCATGGCTACGTGATGTCGCGGAGCGATCCCCTATTGCAGCGTTTCATCGAAGGCTTTGATTGGCGGATGGATAAGCGGCTGCTTGCTGCCCATAGACTGCCCGTATTGGACCATCTGAATGGGCTCCACGCGCCGGCCGATGCCGCAGAGCGTGATCTGTTCTCCGCCCTCTCAAGCACCGCAAGCGCTCTGCATTGGGGGCAGACCTATAGCATTGCCGATTTCGGTGCGGATTTCCTCCAGAGATACGGTTGGGTCGAGCTGTTCGGTACGCGAGGTCACTTCGTCAGCGATGATATGGCCGGCGGCTTTCTGCTGCTTGGGCCGGACGTCCATTATCCGGATCATCATCATACAGCGGAGGAAATCTATATTCCGCTGACCGACGGGGCGCTGTGGAGCAAGGACGGCCAACATTTCCTGCCGCGCTGGTCCGGCGAGATCATTCATCATCCCTCGGACATCCGCCATGCGATGCGGACCGAGAAGATGCCGCTGGTGGCGCTTTACCTCTGGCGAGGCGGACCGCTGGCGCAGAAATCCATCATTTCAGGGAGAGAAAAATGAGTGAAGACATAGCCGAAACCGGCACTGACGCACCGAAAAACGACGACGCCCGCCATTCCGACAAGATGGCCAAGAAGAAAGCCGCGCGAGACAAGATCATGGCAACGAAGACCGACGAGAAGGGTCTGATCATCGTCCACACCGGCAAGGGCAAGGGCAAATCGTCCTCCGCCTTCGGCATGATCTTTCGCCATATCGCCCACAAGAAGCCATGCGCGGTGGTGCAGTTCATCAAGGGCGCGATGTGGACGGGCGAGCGGGATCTGATCGAGACGCATTTCTCCGACATCTGCCAGTTCCACACGATGGGTGAGGGCTTCACCTGGGAAACGCAGGACCGCGCTCGCGACGTGGCTGCGGCGACGGCGGCCTGGGAAAAGGCCAAGGAGCTGATCCGCGACGAGCGCAACTCGATGGTGCTGCTCGACGAGATCAACATCGCGCTGCGCTATGATTATCTCGATATCAACGAGGTGGTGGAATTCCTGAAGGGCGAAAAGCCGCACATGACGCATGTTGTGCTCACCGGCCGCAACGCCAAGGAAGAGCTGATCGAGATCGCCGATCTCGTCACTGAAATGGAGCTGATCAAACATCCCTTCCGCTCCGGCATCAAGGGACAGCCGGGCGTCGAGTTCTGATTGGAGGAGTGACGCGCTTCAGCCGACTGACATCGTCGCCCTCAACAGATCAGCCGTCTGCTGATCCGCAGGAAAGAAGGATTCGATTGCCAGTTCCGACAGGGTGACGTCGACAGGGGTGCCGAAGACGGTGGTGGTCGAGATCAAGGAGAGGCGCCCGGCTTTGGTGGTGAGTTCGAGCGGCACGGCAATGCCGGCATAGTCCTGTCCGTGTGGGTTCGGCCTTGGTGTCGGCGGAGCGGGATAGGCTGCAAGTTCTTTCAGCAATGCCGTGAGGATGAGATCGCCGGTGGCAGTGATCTGCTGGCGCAGGCGTTCGAGCAGATGGGCGCGCCATTCCGGGAGGTTTAGGATGCGAGGCGCGAGGCCGCCCGGATGCAGGCTCAGCCTCAACACGTTCACCGGTGGTTTAAGCAGTGTGACGTCGACGACGTCGGAGAGCAGGGGTGCGACCGCGGCGTTTGCGGCGATCAGCGTCCAATGCCGGTCGATCGCCAATGCCGGAAAGGGTTCGTGGCCCTTCAGAACGAGGTCGATAGCCCGGCGTGCCGGGGCAAGTGCCGGGTCGTCCAGCGAGCGTTCCGGAAAGACCGGCGCGAAGCCGGCGGCCAGCAACATCGGATTGCGATCTCTAAGCGGCACGTCCAGCCGCTCTGCGAGATGCATCAGCATATCGCGGCTCGGAAGCGCGCGCCCGCTCTCGATGAAGCTGAGATGCCGTTGCGATATCTCTGCTTCAAGGGCGAATTCGAGCTGGCTCAAACGGCGGCGCTGCCGCCATTCGCGCAGGTAATCGCCGAGAGAGCGGGCGGGCATCATCATGCGGCTGCCGGCATCTGGTCGATGAAACCATGAACGGCTTTCAGCCGCTCGCCGTCGAGAATGGCGAAATCGGTGCCTTTGACCAGCGGTTCGCTACCTTCCGGGCCGAGATCCCAGGAGAAGCGGATATTGTCGCCGTGGCGATCGGCGGAACCGGAGAGTTTGAAGCGGAAATCGGGGAAGCGGTCCTGCACGGCGGCGACCAGGGCATTGATCTGCTCGCGGCCCTCGCCGCGCATCAACGGGTCGATATAGCTGCAGGATTCCGTCCATGCTTCGGTGATGAGCGCGCGTCGGCGCTCGGCATCGGTTTCGTTCCAGACGGCGATATAGCGTTCGGCAATGGTTTTCGCATCGGTCATCGGGTTGTCTCCTTTGGATCGCCTGAACCGTTCAGGCAGGGCGATCATCGGCGAGCCCTTAAACAGTATCAATTACGCCTCAGGTAATCAAAGCTGCCCGATATCAAAATCCCAGCCAGAGCCGAACTGGATTGGTCGGATCGGCCAGCAGCTTGATGGCGAAGGCGATGCAGACAATGACCAGCAGCGGCTTGATCAGCCGCGCGCCGATACGCATGGCGAGCCGCGAGCCGACTTGCGCCCCGAGGAACTGGCCTAAGCCCATCACCAAACCGACCTTCCAGAGGATGGCGCCCGAGAAGATGAAGACGATCAGGCCGCCGAGGTTCGAGCCGAAATTCAACAGCTTGGTATGCGCGGTCGCCTTCAGCAGGCCGAAGCCGGCGAGTGCGACGAAGGCGAGCATCAGGAACGAGCCTGTGCCGGGACCGAAGGCGCCGTCGTAGAAGCCGATCAGTGGCACCAAGGTGATGCCGAAGAGGCCGGCGCTCATGCGGCGGTGTTTTTCGACATCGTTGAGATTGGGCTTGAAGGCGAAATAGAGGGCGATCGCGATTAGCAGGAAGGGCAGGATGATGCGGAGGACATCGCCGGGCATGATCGTCGCCAGTGCCGCGCCCAGCATGCCTCCGATCACGGCCATCAATGCCATCGGCAATTGCTCGCGGAGCTGCACATGGCCCTGGCGGGCATAGGCGATGGTCGCGGAGGCTGCGCCGCAGATCGATTGCACCTTGTTGGTGCCAAGTGTCTGCAGCGGCGGAATGCCGGCAAGCAGCATGGCGGGCACCGTAACCAACCCGCCACCACCGGCAATCGAATCGACAAATCCAGCGAAGAAGGCGGCGGCAAAGAGCAGAAGCAGCAGATGAAGGGTAATGTCTGGCAAGGCGGGAACTCGGCGGTATGAAATCGAGGCGCCTTCTTGCATTCCTGTTGTGCCAAGGCAATTGCCGATGGGACACATTGCACGAAATTGACGGGCAGGGGATGGCTGGGTAGATGTGTTTGACCATAACCACCGCCGCCGAGGAATGACTATGACGACCTATTCCAATTCTACGCGCCGCTTCCTTCTTGGCTTGGGTTGTGAGCGCGGCACGGATTGGAATGATGTGCGTCTGCTTGCCGAACGGGCCATGCAAGAGGCCGGGATAGGGGCCGATCAGCTCCTTGCGGTGGTCTCGATCGATACGCGAATGAATGAGCCGGCGATGCTGGAGGTGGCCACGCATTTCCGCCTCCCACTTCGGTGTTTCAACGTTGCCGCGCTGGAGCGGGAGACGCCGCGTTTGAAGAATCCGTCCGATCTCGTTTTTGCCCATGTCGGTTGCCATGGTGTCGCCGAGGCTGCGGCATTGGCTGCGGCTGGACCGGATGCTGAGCTTGTCGTTCCGAAAATCAAATCCGCCTTTGCCACGGCCGCCATTGCGAAAATCGGATGAACACCGGTCTTTTGGCATCGTTTCGTCGCAATTTGTGACGAATTTGCGTGAGCTCGCTTCCGATATTGCAGAAATGGCCGCTGTGGGTATGGTGAGGTATCTCGCCGATCGCGGTTCTCGCGTGTCCCGGCAATCCCGAAATATGATCTCCGAAATTGCAGCGCCATTTTGGGAGAATCCTATATTTTATCAGAATGTTAAGAAGGAAATATCATGCATAAGGTAATTTACGATACGGACCCTGGCGTCGATGACGCCATGGCGCTTCTCTTTCTGCATCGTCATCCGGATATCGATCTTCTCGGCGTCACCACCGTATTCGGCAATGCTTCCGTCGATACGACGACGCGCAATGCGCTGTTCCTGAAGCGCGAGTGGAACATTCCTTGTCCCGTTGCCCGCGGCGCCAGCGTCACCTTCGATCCCTCGCGGCAGGAGCGGCCGTGGCCGACCTTCGTACACGGCCATAACGGTCTCGGCGATATCGAGGTGCCGGCAACGATCGATCTGCCCACCGATCCGCGTCCGGCCTATCAATTCATCATCGATACCGTCCGCGCCAATCCGGGCGAGGTGCGGCTGGTGGCCGTCGGCCGCATGACCAATCTGGCGCTGGCGCTGAAGCACGATCCGGAGATCGCCAAGCTGGTCAAGGATGTCGTCATCATGGGCGGCAATTTCTACGTTCCGGGCAATGTTACGCCGGTGGCGGAAGCCAATATTCATGGCGACCCCGAAGCGGCAGATGCCGTTATGACCGCATCGTGGAAGGTCGTAGTCATCGGGCTCGACGTGACCGCGGTCACGACGATGAGCCGGACCTATCTCGCCGATATGGCGAAAGTCGGCGGGCCGTCCGTGCAGCTTCTGTCCGACCTGTCGCAATCCTATATCGATTTCTACGGCCATATCGTCGATGACGGTATGATGGTGCATGATAGCTGCGCCTGCGTCTATGTCGTGGCGCCGGAGCTGTTTGATGCGATCGAGGGTGCGGTGCGCGTCGTCTGCGGCGGCATTGCCGACGGCCAGACGATCGTCAAGCCGAACGGCCGGCACTTTCCGCCGAACGAATGGGACGACTTGCCGAGCCAGATCGTCTGCACCGGTATCCGTTCTGAGGCGACGATCGATCTGATCCGTGATGTGATTCTCGGCAAGTGAGCCACTAAAGTCAGTCTTGGAGGGGGCGGCGATGCTGTCCCCTCCATGGAATTTTGCTCTATGATTTTCTTATTCTATAATATTATCAAATAATTGCAGTCGCTCTGTCGCAATTCGATTCAAGCGCTTAAAGCGTTGAATCGGGCTTGCTCTTGTCGTCGTCGGGAAAACGAATAGCGCACTATTGCTGCCGTCCGGATCCGATCTGATCTATCCTTCATCGAGGAATCGGGAGTTCGACCGCTGCCCTCTTATCCCATTCTCAAGATTGCAATTTTTGCCATCCGGGCATAGGACAGATGGGATGAACGATACCGCATTTTCCAATCTGCCGGCGCTGGAGCCGGGCTCCGTTTGGCTCGTTGGCGCCGGACCGGGCGATCCCGGGCTGCTGACCTTGCTGGCGGCCAAGGGATTGGCGGAGGCGGACATTATTGTGCACGATGCGCTCGTCAACGAAGATTGCCTGAAGCTCGCGCGCCCTGGCGCCGCACTCGAATATGCCGGCAAGCGCGGCGGCAAGCCGTCCGCCAAGCAAAGGGACATTTCGCTGCGTCTGGTCGAGTTGGCGCGGGCCGGAAAGCGGGTGCTACGGCTTAAGGGTGGCGATCCCTTCGTCTTCGGGCGCGGCGGTGAGGAAGCGCTGATGCTGGTGGAACATGGCATTCCCTTCCGCATTGTGCCGGGCATTACCGCCGGGATCGGCGGTCTCGCCTATGCCGGCATTCCGGTTACGCATCGCGACGTCAATCACGCCGTTACTTTTCTCACCGGTCACGATTCTTCCGGCCTCGTGCCGGATGCGATCAATTGGGAGGCGATCGGCAAGGGCTCGCCCGTCATCGTCATGTATATGGCGATGAAGCACATCGCCCAGATCAGCGCCAATCTCATCGCAGCCGGCCGCTCGGCCGACGAGCCGGTTGCCTTCGTCTGTAATGCCGCCACGCCTGCACAGCAGGTGCTGGAGACGACGCTCGGGCGTGCTGAGGCCGATGTCATCGCGTCGGGCCTGGAGCCACCGGCGATCGTCGTGGTCGGCGATGTCGTACGGTTGCGGCCCTCCCTCGATTGGCTGGGCGCTTTGAACGGCCGCAAGCTCGTTCCGGCAACGGAGATGCGGGCGCGTGGTGGGCGTAAGGTGCCGGCATGAGCGGCCTGTTGATCGCAGCTCCAGCCTCGGGCTCGGGCAAGACCACGATCACGCTCGGCCTGCTTAGGGCGTTGCGGAAAAAGGGGATTGCGGTTGCACCGGGTAAAGCCGGTCCCGATTATATCGATCCTGCTTTTCTTGCGGCGGCGGGCGGCTCGCCCTGCCTCAATTTCGATCCCTGGGCCATGCGCCACGAACTGATCTCCGCCAATTCGGCGCTGCACCGTGCCGGCGACCGGATGCTGGTCATCGAAGCCATGATGGGACTGTTCGACGGCGCTGCGGATGGCTCGGGTACGCCCGCCGATCTTGCCGCTTTCCTGGGGCTTTCCGTCGTGCTGGTGGTCGATGCCTCGCGCATGTCGCAGTCTGTCGCCGCTCTCGTTAGCGGCTTTGCCAATTTCCGCACCGATATCCGCATCGCCGGCGTCATCCTCAACCGGGTCGGCAGTGACCGGCATGAGACGATGCTGCGCAAGGCGCTAGAAGCGGTTCGTATTCCCGTCGCCGCCGTCATTTGCGCCGACAAGGGGCTGACGTTGCCGGAGCGGCATTTGGGGCTGGTGCAGGCTGGCGAACATGCGGGTCTGGAAGCCTTCATCGAACATGCGGCGGAAACGCTCACCAAGGCGTGTGATTTCGGATTGCTGCTGCGCGCCGCGCAACAGAATATCGTCCGGCCATCGGCCGCCAACGTCGCCCGGCTCATGCCCTTCGGTCAGCGGATCGCCGTCGCCCGCGATATCGCCTTTGCCTTCTGCTACGAGCATATGCTCCTCGGCTGGCGCCGGCGCGGGGCGGAGATTTCATTTTTCTCGCCACTGGCTGACGAGGCTCCGGCGGCGAATGCGGACGCCATCTATCTGCCGGGCGGTTATCCCGAGCTGCATGCGGGCAAGCTCGGGGCTGCAATGCAATTCCATGAGGGGATAAAGGCTGCGGCGGCGCGAGGCGTGCGGATCTATGGCGAGTGCGGCGGCTATATGGTGCTTGGCGATGGATTGGTGGATGCCGCCGGCATGCGCCACGCAATGCTTGGCCTGTTGCCGGTCGTCACCAGCTATGAGAAGCGTCAACGCCATCTTGGCTACCGGCGCGTGACACCGCTGGCAGGGTCCTTCTTCGAGCGGTCGATGACGGCGCATGAATTTCACTATTCGACCATCGTCTCGGAAGGCGAGGCTGATCGGCTCTTCGCGGTCTCGGATGCACTTGGCGCTGACCTAGGTGCGGCGGGCTTGCAGCGCGGCAATGTCGCCGGGTCCTATATGCATCTGATCGACCTTGCCGGTGACGTCGCGTGACGGGCAGGATCGTACATGGCGGCGGCATCACCGCCGCGGCATGTCTTTACGGCGGACGACCGGAAGACTGGCTCGATTTGTCGACCGGCATCAACCCCAATCCCGTCCCATTGCCCGATATACCCGTTTCCGCCTGGCATAGGCTGCCGGATCAATATCTGGTGGAGCGGGCGCGGGAGGCGGCAAGGGGCTATTATCGCAGCGGCGACATTCTGCCGCTGCCGGTTCCAGGTACGCAATCGGTCATCCAGCTTTTGCCGCGACTGGCACCGGTCGGCAGCGTCGCGATCCTGTCGCCGACCTATGGGGAATATGCCCGAGCCTTTAAACTGGCCGGGTTGCCGTTGAACGAAGTCACCGAGATCAATGATGTCACCGAGGGCAATGACCTTGTCGTCGTCGTCAATCCCAACAATCCGGATGGCCGGCTGCTGCCCATCGAGCGGCTACGGGAATTGCATGATCGGCTGCAAGAGCGCGGCGGTATATTGGTGGTCGATGAGGCGTTCGGGGATATGGAGCCGGAGGCAAGCCTTGCGCCTCATGCCTCCTCCATGCCGAACCTCATTATCTTCCGTTCCTTCGGTAAATTCTTCGGTCTCGCTGGCCTGCGCCTCGGTTTTGTCATCGCGGAAGCCTCTATCCTCGCGCGTTTCGAGGATTGGCTTGGCCCCTGGGCGGTTTCCGGGCCGGCGCTTTCACTGGCTGCTTGCCTGATGGACGGCGATACCACCGCTATCCGCAATCGCATTCTCGACCGGCGCGCAGCGCTGGACGCCGTTCTTCACAGAGCCAAACTCAATATCGCCGGCGGCACGGGGTTGTTTGCTCTGGTTGCCGACGAGCGGGCAAGCGACATTTATTCGTATCTCTGCCATCATCATATTCTTGTCCGTAAGTTCGATTATGCGCCGAATTGGCTGCGCTTCGGCCTTGCTCCGGACGAGGAAGGCGATCGCAGGCTGGCCGGGGTGCTGGAGAATTATTCGATATGATCATCGACGAACATTTGCTCATTCTCATTCTGGCGCTGCTGCTGGACCGCATCATCGGCGATCCCGCCTGGCTCTGGCAGCGCCTGCCGCATCCGGTCGTGGTGTTCGGCAAGGCAATTTCCTTTTTCGATCGCCATTTCAATGCCGAGCACCTGCCGGATCTGACGCGTCGCCGCAATGGTGTGATGTCGATTGCCGCGCTGCTCTTCGGCGCGGCTGTCGCCGGCTGGGCCGTTCACGGACTGCTCGCTTTCTTCGGCTGGTTCGGCATTCTGGTCGAGGCGGGGCTGGTGGCGATATTCCTGGCGCAGAAGAGCCTGGCCGATCATGTCGGCGAAGTGTCGAGCGCGCTGCGCAGCGAAGGCTTGGAAGGCGGACGTCGCGCGGTGTCGCGCATCGTCGGGCGGGATCCCGAGACCTTGGATGAACCCGGCGTTTGCCGTGCCGCCATCGAGAGCCTTGCGGAGAATTTTTCCGATGGCGTCGTGGCGCCGGCGCTCTGGTATGGCGTTTTCGGCCTGCCGGGTCTGTTTATCTACAAGATTCTGAACACCGCCGATTCGATGATTGGCCATAAATCCGAGACTTATATCGATTTCGGCTGGGCTTCAGCTCGGCTGGACGATGTCGCCAATTGGCCGGCGGCGCGGCTGTCGATCCTGCTGATTGCCGCCGGTGCACTCGCCAAGAAGGGGATTTCGGCTCTCGGCAACACGATCCGCGTCGCGGTCCGCGATGGCGGGCTGCATCGCTCGCCGAATTCCGGCAGGCCGGAAGCGGCGATGGCCGGCGCCCTGGATATCCAGCTCGCCGGGCCGCGCGTCTATGGCGGCGAAGTCGTGAGCGAGCCGATGATCAACGGTTCCGGTCGGGATACGGCCACCGTCAGCGATGTCGAGGCGGGCATCTCGATCTTCTATTCCGCCTGCTCGATGCTGACGTTCCTTGCTTTCCTAGCCTTCCTGCTGCTGCTTTGATCCATCGGTTTGCGTTAATGAATCGCATACCATATGTATTAATTTAGTATAATCTGATGTATGATAGTGGTTTCCTTCATCGGAATTGTTTCAAAGAGAAGCAAACGATGGAAGGGGACAAGATGAAACGGATACTGGCAGCTGCTACCGCATGTCTATTCCTGCAGTTTCATGTCGCTTCGGCGCAGGCCGGAACTGTTCTTGCCAAGATTGATCTCCGCTCACAGACGATGACCGTTTCCGAGGACGGCGTCCTCAAGTATCGTTGGAAAGTATCGACGGCGCGCAAGGGTTATGTGACGCCGACCGGTTCCTATACGGCGAAATGGCTGTCGCGCGATCACCGCTCCAAGAAATATGATGATGCGCCGATGCCTTATGCGGTATTCTTCAATGGCGGCTATGCGGTGCACGGCACCTACGAGCTGAAGCGTCTTGGCCGGCCGGCGTCACATGGCTGCGTGCGGCTGGAGCCGCGAAACGCCGCGACCTTCTTCTCGATGACATCGGAAGCGGGGCTCAAGAACACCCGCATCGTCATCAGCGACTGATCGGTTTCATTTGCAAACCATTACGGTTAGCCGCAATGCTGCCGTATCTTGCTCGCATGCCCGCCGCTATCCAAGGCCAGAAGCGTCTTTGCTGTTTGCGCAACAGTGCTTTGCCAAATTGCCGGGGTTTCGAGCGGAGACCATTGGCTTTTGGAATGGATTTCCCTATGAGGGGGATTGAATTATTATTTCATGAGGTATGGGCGTGACTGCTACATTCGACAAAGTTGCCGACATCATCGCTGAGACAAGCGAAATCGATCGTGAAACGATCACCCCGGAGAGCCATACGATCGACGACCTTGGCATCGATAGCCTGGATTTCCTCGACATCGTCTTCGCTATCGACAAGGAATTCGGCATCAAGATTCCGCTGGAACAGTGGACGCAGGAAGTCAACGACGGCAAGGCTTCGACCGAGGAATATTTCGTCCTCAAGAATCTCTGTGCCAAGATCGACGAATTGCGCGCCGCCAAGGGCTGAGCAACGTCTTTGCATTTTTGCCGCCCAGCCGCTCCTGACTATAGCGGCCGGGCGGTTTCATTCTTAACTATCGTATCCTGCCCGGACCATCAGAGGTCAGCGGGGCAGGGTCGGAGGCGTTGATGCTGCTGGAATATTTCCAGATGATCGATCGGGTTGTGTCCGTCGATCTGTCCAAGGGCCTGTTGAAGGCGCATTCGGTCGTGCCGGCCAAGAGCCCTGTTTTCGAAGGTCATTTTCCCGGCATGCCGCTCGTTCCCGGCGTTCTCCTGATCGAAACTATGGCGCAGGCGTCCGGCATGCTGGTGCTGGCGGCAACCAACTTCGCCTCCATGCCGTTTTTGATGTCGGTCGATGGCGCCAAGATGCGGACCTTCGTCGAGCCCGAGGCGGAGCTCGACATCGAGGCGGAACTGGAGCATGACGGCTCGGGCTTTGCGGTGACAAAGGCGCGGATCACCATAGCCGGCAAGAAGATCTGCGATGCGCAGTTGAAGCTGCGCACCATGCCGTTTAATGAAGTGCCGCTCGCCGACATCGTGCGCAAGCGGGCAGGCGAGGTCGGGCTTCTCGACGCCATCGCCGCCAATGGCTGACGCTTCCGGCTTAGATGGCGCCGCATTCTTAGAGGATTGATGAATGAGCAAGGCTCAGAATGATGTGGTGATCACGGGTGTCGGCATTGTCACCTGTCAGGGTGTTGGCAAGGAAGCGCATGTCGCTCTGCTGACTGCGGACAAGACGCCGACGACCATCGTCGAAACCGAGAAATTCAAACCCTATCCCGTGCATCCGCTGCCGGAGATCGACTGGTCGCAGCAGATTCAGAAGCGCGGCGATCAGCGGCAGATGGAAAACTGGCAGCGCATCGGTGTCTTCACCGCCGGCCTGGCGCTGGACGATGCCGGCTTGAAGGACGATCTCGAGGCCTGCGGCAGCATGGACATGATTGTTGCGGCCGGTGGTGGCGAGCGCGACCTCAATGTCGATACGCTGATCGTCGACGAGGGTCTGAAGCGCAACGACCGCGAATTGCTGCTGAACGAGAAGCTGACGACCGAACTGCGTCCGACGCTGTTCCTGGCACAGCTCTCCAATCTATTGGCCGGCAATATTTCGATCGTCCATAAGGTGACGGGCTCGTCGCGCACCTTCATGGGTGAAGAGGCAGCCGGTATCTCAGCGGTTGAGACCGCTTTCCATCGCATCAAGTCGGGCGAGTCGAGCCATGCATTGGTCGGCGGCGCGTTTTCGGCCGAGCGGCAGGACATGATGCTGCTGTTCGAATCGGTGAACGCCCATGCGATCGGCGAATGGCACCCGCTCTGGTCCCGCAAGCCGGAAAACGGCGGCGGCATGATCATGGGTTCGCTTGGTGCCTTCCTTGTGCTGGAATCCCGCGCCCACGCGGAAGCGCGCGGCGCGCGCATTTACGCGACGATTGACGCGATCGAAGGCGATCGCGGCAGCCGCGACGGTGGCAAGTTCGAGGCGCGGCTGGAACGCCTGCTCGCGCCCGCCAAGGACGCTCAGGGCGACGACACGATCGTCTTCTGCGGCACGACGGCGATTGCCGATCTTGCAACGCGCGAAAAGACCGTGCTGGAAGCGCAGCTCCCCGCATCGGCCATTCGAGGGTATGCCGGGGTTTCCGGCCACGGGCTCGAAAGCCAGTTTCCGCTCGGGATCGCTTTTGCGGCGCTCGCGGTCGCCAACAAGGCCAAGGTGCCGGCTTTCGACGCCGCACACGAGAAGCCGATGAAGGTCGGAGCGACGAAGGCCGTCGTGACGACCGTTGGCCACGCGCGCGGCGAAGGCATCGCCGTCCTGTCCGCCGAAGCGTGAGGAGTTAGCATCATGACCGCATCCGCCTATAAGGATCATCTCGGCCGCCCCATCGTCGCTGTTACCGGCATGGGCATCATCACCTCGCTCGGCCAGGGATTGCAGGACAATTGGAACGCGCTTTCCTCCGGCACGTCGGGCATTCACGGCATCACCCGCTTTCCGACTGACGGGCTTTCGACGCGCATTGCCGGCACGGTGGATTTCATCGATATTCCGGCGCCGAACGCTGTCGAGCGCTCCTATGCCTTCGCGCGCGAGACGACGATCGAGGCGCTTGCGCAGGCCGGGCTTTCCGGTGATTTCAACGCGCCGCTCTTTCTGGCCGCGCCGCCGATTGAGCCGGAATGGAGCGCGCGTTTCGCCCTTGCCGACCGTTCGCCGCCAGCTGATCATCCGGGCGACGCCTACGATCGCTTCCTTGCCGCGATGCGTCAGCGTCCCGATCCGGCCTTCCATGAGGCAGCACTGTTCGGCGCTATTTCGGAGCGTCTTGCCGATCGTTTCGGTACGCGCGGCCTGCCGGTGACCCTGTCCACGGCCTGTGCTTCGGGTGTCACCGCGATCCAGCTCGGTATAGAGGCGATCCGCCAGGGTCGCACGACGCGGGCATTGACGGTCGCGACCGATGGCTCGCTCAGCGCTGAAGCGCTGATCCGTTTCTCCCTGCTGTCGGCTCTTTCCACCCAGAACGACCCGCCGACCAAGGCATCCAAGCCTTTCAGCAAGGATCGCGACGGCTTCGTTATCGCCGAGGGTGCGGCGACACTGGTGCTGGAATCGCTGGAATCGGCGGTTGCTCGCGGCGCAAAGATCCTCGGCATCATGAAGGGCGCCGGCGACAAGGCCGATTCTTTCCATCGCACCCGCTCGTCGCCCGATGGCGGCCCGGCTATCGCGACGATCCGTGCAGCTCTTGCCGATGCCGGCATGGCCGAGACAGATATCGGCTATATCAATGCCCATGGCACATCGACGCCGGAAAACGACAAGATGGAATATGGTGCCATGTCCGCCGTCTTCGGCGAACGGCTGCCAACCATCCCGGTCTCATCGAACAAGTCGATGATCGGCCATACGCTGACGGCGGCCGGTGCGGTCGAAGCGGTGTTCTCGCTGCAGACGATGCTGACTGGCACGCTGCCGCCGACCATCAACTATAACAACCCCGATCCGACGATCATTCTTGACGTCGTGCCGAACCAGAAGCGTGAAAAGCAGGTCAGCGCCATCCTTTCGAACTCCTTCGGGTTCGGCGGACAGAACGCCAGCCTTGTCATGGCGCTCGAACCGGCTTAATCGGACTTTTGAAGAACAAGACATAACTGCGCCCAAGGGGCGAGGGATTTTGCCATGCGTGCTTTGCAACTGATCGACGACCGCAAACTTGAGATCACCGATCTGCCGGAGCCAGAGGCTCCAGGCGCGGGCGAGGTGACCCTGCGTGTCAAGGCGGTCGCCCTCAATCATATCGACGTCTGGGGCTGGCGCGGCATGGCCTTTGCCAAGCGCAAGATGCCGCTGGTGATCGGCGCGGAAGCGTCCGGTGTCGTCGAAGCGATCGGGCCGGGCGTTGCCAATGTGCTGCCGGGCCAGCTTGTGTCGATCTATGGCGCGCGCACCTGCGGCCTCTGCCGTCATTGCCGCGAGGGTCGCGACAATCTCTGCGAACATGTTGGCGGCGTGCATGGCTTCCATCTTGACGGCTTCGCCCAGGAAAAGGTCAATCTGCCGGCGCGCCTGCTGGTTCCGGCTCCTCCCGGTGTTGATGCGATCGGCGCGGCGCTGGCGCCCGTCACCTTCGGCACGGTCGAGCACATGCTGTTCGACAATGCCGAGCTGGAGCCGGGCGAGACGATCCTCGTTCATGCCGGCGGCTCTGGCATCGGCACGGCGGCGATCCAGCTTGCCAAGAAGATCGGCTGCACCGTCATCACCACCGTTGGGTCCGACGACAAGATCGAGAAGGCCAAGGCGCTGGGCGCCGATCACGTCATCAACTACCGCACCGACCGTTTTGAGGGCGTGGTGCGCAAGCTGACCAAGAAGAAGGGCGTCGACGTCGTCTTCGAACATGTCGGCAAGGATACCTGGGCCGGCTCCATGCTGTGCATGAAGCGCGGCGGTCGTCTTGTCACCTGCGGCTCGACCTCGGGTGTCTCCACCGAGATGAACCTGATGATGCTCTTCCAGCAGCAGCTGAAACTGCTCGGCTCCTTCGGTTGCCGCATGGAGAACATGGCGAATGCCATGCAGAAGATGGCGCGCGGACTGGTGCATCCGGTGATCGACACTGAAGTGAGCTTCAGCGATATCGACCGGGCGCTGGAGCGGATGGAATCGCGCCAGATCTTCGGCAAGATCATCCTCAAGATGGATTGACCGGCGTGAAGCTCGTCATCACCCGGATCGTCATTGCGCTCAGGAACTTCCAGCAATGGCTGGTGGCGCAGGTCATCTTCGGGTTCCTGAACTTCCTGAAGCTCTTTCCGGCCGATGGCGGCATCAATTTCGCCGACTGGCTGACGCGGAAAATCGGGCCGCGCATGCGTCGGCACCAGCTGATGCAGACCAATCTGCGTAACGCTTTTCCTGAGAAGAGCGAGACGGAGATCGCTGAGATCGCACTGGCGAGCTGGGGCAATATGGGGCGGCTGGCGGCGGAGTATGTTTTCCTCGACCGGCTGTTCGATTTTGATCCGTCTCGTGATGAACCGGGCCGTATCGAGGTCTCCGGCATTCCGATCTTTCTCGACTTGCGGGAGAACCCGCGGCCATTCATCGTCTTTACCGGGCATACGGGCAACTTCGAGTTGCTGCCGGTCGCTGGCGCGGCCTTCGGACTGAAGGTCACCGTGCTCTTTCGTCCGCCCAATAATCCCTATGTGGCACAGAAAGTCTTCGATTTTCGCGCCAAGCGCATGGGCAGTCTCGTGCCTTCGCATGCGGGATCGTCCTTCACGCTAGCTCGGCAACTTGAGAATGGCGGCGGGGTCGGTGTGCTGGTCGACCAGAAGTTCCGCAAGGGGCTGAAGACGCTATTCTTCGGTCGCGACGTGAAGACCAATCCGCTGCTGCCGAAGCTGGTGCGGCAGTTCAATTGCGAGGTCTATCCGGCCAGATGTATACGTTTGCCGGGCAATCGCTATCGTTTGGAGATCGAACCGAAGCTGGAAATGCCCCGCGACGAGCGGGGAAACCTGGATTTGCCGGCTACCGCGCAACTGCTGAACGACAAGGTCGAGAGCTGGGTGAGGGAGTATCCCGAACAGTGGCTTTGGTATCACGACCGCTGGAATATCAAGAAGACTGTTTTCTAAAATATTACCGAAAACGGGGTGGTTTGTGTCGAAATGAACCAGTTTTAACCCCAATAGGTCGCATACTTGACCTTGGGTAAGCCCTTGCTTTCGAAAAATTCGCCTTTTCCGAGAACTTCCATTCATCACAGGATTGAACGTGAGGGTAAGTCATGTTATTTCAATTTTCAGAAAGTTTGGTGAGATTGCGGACACCAAGCTGAAAATCCTTGGTCATGATAGCGTTGGGAATGAGGCCCGATAGTTGTTTATGGGCAAGGGCAGGAGGGCAATTTGCTGGCACTCTTTCATGCCTTCTCCACGAAATGCGCCCAGATTCAACGTGCGGTCAAGCTGGGTGATGACGAGCTGGTTAGTTCTCTGGATCGCGAATTGGAACCGCTTATAGCGGCTATTATGGCCTACAAGGCCAACAGTCTTCTTGAAATGTACATGCAGCTCCAATTCATGAGCAATCTCATTCGCGAGGAATCGGATGACCGTTCGCGTGTGTTGCGCAACTCCGCGTCGTTGTCGTTGCTGATTGATCGCTATTTTGGCGGCTCCAGCGATGCTGCGGCGGAAGTGCTGATGGCATTCTCCACGGAGAGAGACGAGCATGAGAGCGAGGTCTCCGGTTTCGACGAGGACAACGTTCTGAACGACGTCATTCTCGACAGCCTGCCGGATCGGGTCGCCGTGATCACGCGCGATTACCGCTATCTCTACAGCAATGCGGCCAATTCCGAATTCCTGAAGTCGAAGCCGATCGAGCTGGTCGGGCGGCACCTTGCCGAGTTCATCGGCTCCGAATGCTTCGAGAGCAGCTTCAAGAACAAGCTCGATGCCTGCTTTCTCGGTGAGACGGTCGATTGCCTCTATCCGGCCCAGCATCCGACGGATGCCGGAAAGACCCTGCATTGCCGCATGACGCCGCTGCGGGCCACCAAGCCCAGAGGCGAGGTGATCGGCGCATTGCTGGTCGTGCATGAAGTCAGTGTCGTTCCAGCCAGCATGCTGGTGGCCTGATCACGCCGTTTCAGGCTCCGAACAACAAACGTTCCAGCGTGCCCGCAAGTCTGCGGGCCGCCGGTTTGTCGAAATTTTCTTCTTCTTGATCGAAAGCCGGTGAAGCGGCTTTCGGAATTGTTTTTGCTGGTTTTTTCTCGCCATCTTCCGCTTGGCATTCAAAGCAGAAGCAGCGGAAGCTAATGGCCTTCGGTTCGCTCATGCGGCTGGTCTGTTCCAGCTCGCAAATGGGTCCGGCAGTTTCTTCCAGCGCTCTGGCGTGAAAGTCTTCCCTTCGATGAGACAGGCATCCAGTTCAGCGGTGATCTTCTGCTGATCCATTGGATCGGCACCGATGAAAACCAGTTCCTGGCGGCGGTCGCCCCAGGTCGGGTCGAGATAGGGGGCGATTGCGCGCTTGAAGGCGGGATCGGTCGGCCATTGTTCCTGCGGGACGGCCGCCCACCAGAGGCCCATCTTGGCGGTACGCACCAGCGCGCCCGCCTGGCTCATTTCGCCGACATAATGCGGGCGGGTTGCAAGCCAGAAGAACCCCTTGGCGCGCACGACGCCCGGCCACGAGCGATTGAGAAACTCCTGGAATTTCATGGGATCGAACGGTTTCTTCGCGCGATAGACGAAGGAGCGTATGCCGTATTCCTCCGTCTCCGGAACATGGTCCTTGAAACCGTGCAACTCCTTGTACCAGAGCGGGTGCGTCTCGGCGCGGTCAATGTCGAAGCGGCCGGTGCCGAGCACCTCCGCCGGCTCCACCTTGCCGAAATCTGCCTCGATCAGGCGTGCATCGGGGTTGAGGCCAACGATGATCTTGCGGGCGGCGTCCTGCTGCTCAGGGCTTGCCGCGCCCATCTTGTTGAGGACGACGACATCGGCGAATTCGATCTGCTCGACGAGGAGATCGACGATGGTCCTGTTGTCGCCATCGCCCGCGGTTTCGCCGCGATCGGCGAGGAAATCGGTCGAGCCGTAATCGGCCAGCAGATTGGCGGCGTCGACGACGGTGACCAAGGTGTCGAGCCTGGCGACATCGGAAAGGCTATTGCCGTCTTCGTCACGAAACTCGAAGGTCGTGGCGACGGGCAGCGGTTCGGCGATCCCTGTCGATTCGATCAGCAGATAGTCGAAGCGATCCTGGGCGGCGAGCTGGCGCACCTCCTTCAGCAAGTCATCGCGCAGCGTGCAGCAGATGCAGCCATTGGTCATCTCGACGAGCTGTTCTTCGGTTCTCGAAAGATTGGCGCCACCGTCGCGCACCAGCGCGGCATCGATATTCACCTCGCTCATGTCGTTGACGATCACAGCGACCCTGAGGCCCTGGCGATTGTTGAGGATATGATTGAGCAGCGTCGTCTTGCCGGCGCCGAGGAAGCCGGAAAGCACCGTGACCGGAAGTTTTCTGTTCATGATGACCTCATCTGTAATGTAATATCATTACGTTTATGAATCTGAAAAAAGCGAGCAGATAGCTCGCTCCTTTCGGCGATAGAGTGCCTGTCTCAGGAGAGGCAGGTCTTCAGGGAATTGGCGATGCCGCGCATCAGGTCGAAATAGAGATCCGGGCCTTGCGGAAGGGTTGCCGCTTCCGGGTCAAGCACGCCGGATTTCGCGGATGTACCTTCAAGGACGACATTGACCAGCTTTGGCTCGAATTGCGGCTCGGCGAAGACGCAGGTGGCACCGAGTTCGGCGACCTTGCCATGAATTTCCGATATGCGCTGCGCGCCGGGAATGCTCTCCGGGCTGACCGTGATCGAACCGGCGACACGCACGCCATAGCGGCGCTCGAAATATTGGTAGGCATCATGGAAGACGATGAAGGGCTTGCTCTTCACTGGAGCGAGAGTGGAGGCGATTTCCGCGTCGAGCGCGTCCAGCCTGTCGTCCAGCGCCTTCTGATTGGCTTCATAGGTCAACGCATTGGCGGGGTCGGCGGCGACCAATGTGGTGGTAATTTCGGCCGTCATCGCCTTGGCATTGTGCGGATCGAGCCAGAGATGCGTGTCGAACTCTCCGTGATCGTGATCATGATCCGTGGGCTCGTCGCCATCGTCATCGGCTTCGAAAGCGCCACCCTCACGGAATTTCAGCTTGGTGATGCCGGGCGCCTTGTCGAGTTCGACCACCAGGGCGTTCGCGCCGAGAGCCGAAAGCGGCTTTTCCAGGAAGGTTTCCATGCCAGGTCCGACCCAGAAGACCACCTTGGCGGCTTCCAGCGCCTTCGCGTTCGAGGGCTTCAGCGCATAGGTATGCGGCGAGGCAGCACCGTCGACGATCAGCTCTGGCGTACCAACTCCGTCCATGATTGCGGCAACGAGCGAGTGAATGGGCTTGATCGATACCACCACATCCGGCGCATCGGCAGCCATCGTGGCGCTTGCGAAAAATCCGGAGAACAGCAGGGAGGCGGTGAGGGGGAGGAAGGACTTTACTATGGTCATGCGCGATCGCCCTTGAATGGGTCTGTTATGTTATTACATCAATTGCGTTATGCTATAACGTGTGCGATAGCAAGGCGCAACAGCGCAAGTGGAAATTTCATGCTTTCTTCCGTGGACAATCAGAGACAGCCGCTGGTGTCGCTCCATGATGTCGGCGTCCGCCGTGGCGGCCGCTGGCTGGTGCGCGGCGTTGATTTCTCAGTGAACCGCGGCGAGATCGTTACGCTGATCGGCCCAAACGGTTCGGGGAAATCCACCAGCGCCAAGGCGGCGATCGGCGTTCTGAAGCCGGATGAAGGCAGCGTCGAGCGTATCGCCGGCCTCAAGGTCGGTTACGTTCCGCAGAAGCTTGCGATCGACTGGACTTTGCCGCTGAGCGTCCACCGCCTGATGACCTTGACCGGACCTTTGCCCGAAACTGAATTGAGAGCGGCGCTCGAGGCTGTGGGGATTGCCCATCTCGCCAGGGCCGAGGTGCAGAATCTGTCCGGCGGCGAGTTCCAGCGGGCGCTGCTGGCTCGCGCCATCGCTCGCAAGCCAGACCTTTTGGTGTTGGACGAGCCGGTGCAGGGCGTCGATTTCAGCGGCGAAATCGCGCTTTACGATCTGATCAAATCGATCCGCAATTCCGAAGGTTGCGGCATTCTGCTGATCTCGCATGATCTGCATGTGGTCATGGCCGAAACCGATACGGTTGTCTGCCTCAACGGGCATGTCTGCTGCCGTGGCACGCCGCAGGCGGTCAGCCAGAGCCCGGAATATGTCAGGCTGTTCGGCACGCGGGCGGCGCAATCGCTGGCGATCTACAGCCATCATCATGACCATACGCATCTGCCGGATGGCCGGGTGCAGCATGCCGACGGCACGATCACCGATCATTGCCACGCCGATGACGGCCATCACGACCATGATCATCGTCATGATGATCACGAGCACCATCATCACGCCGAGGGGGAGCGCCATGTTTGACGACTTCTTCCTGCGCGCCGTCGTCGCCGGCGTCGGGCTGGCTTTGACCACCGGACCGCTCGGCTGCTTCATCATCTGGCGGCGCATGGCCTATTTCGGCGATACGATCTCGCATTCGGCGCTGCTCGGCGTGGCGCTGTCGCTGCTCTTCCAACTCAATCTGACGCTCTCTGTCTTTGCGGTCGCAGCGCTGGTGTCGATCCTGCTGCTCTTCCTGCAACGCCGGCAGGCGCTGTCGGCGGATGCACTGCTCGGGATCCTGTCGCATGCGACGCTGGCGATCGGCCTTGTCATCGTGGCTTTCATGAGCTGGGTCAGGATCGATCTGATCGCCTTCCTGTTCGGCGACATCCTCGCTGTCAGCCGCGCCGATATCGCGATGATCTGGGGCGGCGGTCTCTTCGTCTTGGCGGCGATCGCCTGGCTTTGGCGGCCGCTGCTCGCCTCCACCGTCAATCCGGAGTTGGCCGAGGCCGAGGGCTTGCGGCCGGAGCGGGCGAAGCTGTTCTTCATGCTGCTGATGGCCGTTGTCATTGCCATCGCCATGAAGATCGTCGGCATATTGCTGATCACTGCGCTGCTGATCATTCCCGCCGCCACCGCGCGCCGGTTTGCCGCGACGCCGGAGATGATGGCTGTTTTCGCCTCGCTCGTCGGTGCGGTTGCCGTCGTTGGTGGCTTGTTCGGCTCGCTACGCTACGACACGCCGTCCGGCCCGTCGATTGTGGTCGCGGCGCTCATCCTATTTATCTTCAGTCTGCTGCCTCTTGTTCGCAGGGGCGGCGCGCCGGCGGCGCAACAAGGAGGACAGGAATCATGACCACTCCGATGCTCACGAAGAACCAGACGCTTGTCTTCGATGTCCTGACCAAGGCCGAAGGTCCGCTCAGCGCTTACACCATCCTCGACAAGCTGCGCGACAATGGTTTCCGCGCGCCGCTGCAGGTCTACCGGGCGCTGGACAAGCTGCTGGAATATGGCGTCGTGCATCGTCTCGAGAGCATCAACTCCTTCGTCGCCTGCGCCCATCCGAATGAGAATTGCCACAGCCACGGCCTGGTCGCCTTTGCCATCTGCGAGAGCTGCGGACAGGTGACCGAATTCCATGACCATGAAGTGGATCACCGGTTGATGGGCTGGCTGAAATCGCAGAAATTCAAGGCCGAGAAGTCGACCATCGAAATCCGAGGCCATTGCGCGAGCTGCGCGACTTAAGTCTCTGGACGGCGTTTTATCCCAAAACCGAGTACACTTTTGGGAACGCCGTCTAATCCAGTCTCTTGAGATCCCGCGCAAAGCGCTGCCAGTTGGCAATATAGTTGCGCGCCGAGCGGCGCAGGCCATCGATAGCGGCTTCGTCCAGCACGCGGATCGCCTTCGCAGGCGCGCCGACGATCAAGGAGCCATCCGGGAATTCCTTGCCTTCGGTCACCAGCGCATTGGCGCCGACAAGGCAGTTGTTGCCGATCTTCGCGCCGTTCAGAACCGTCGCGCCCATGCCGATCAAAGAATTGTCGCCAATAGTGCAGCCGTGGATGATGGCGTGGTGGCCGATGGTGCAGCCTTCGCCGATGGTGACGGGAAAGCGGGGATCGGTGTGCACCATCACACCTTCCTGGATGTTCGTGCCCTTGCCGACGACGATCGGCTCGTTGTCGCCGCGCAGCACGGCGCCGAACCAGATGCCGACATCCTCGCCGAGCTCCACCTTGCCGATGACGGTGGCATCCGGCGCGATCCAGTAGAGGCCGGGTTCGGGCGTCTTCGGCACCAGGCCGGAAAGGGCGTAGAGCGGCATGCTGTCCTCCTTGCGATCAAACCACGTTCAGCACCAGCGTTGCCACGCCGTCGACGGCGCAGGTGATCCGGTCGCCGCGTGCGACGGGGCCGACGCCGGCGGGCGTGCCGGTCAGGATGATGTCACCGGGCGCCAGCGTGAAGAGCTTTGACAGTTCGGCGATGATCTCCGGCACTTTCCAGATCATCTGCTGGAGGTCGCCGCGCTGTGCCGCTTCGCCGTTGCGCATCAGCCAGATGCCGCCCTTGTCGGGATGGCCGACCTGGGTTGCCGGAACCAGCGCCGAGACCGGCGCGGAATGTTCGAACGCCTTGCCGATTTCCCAGGGGCGGCCGAGCTTCTTGGCTTCGCCCTGGAGGTCGCGACGGGTGAAATCGATGCCGACGCCGTAGCCGTAGATGCAGTCCAGCGCGCGTTCGGCCGGAATGTCGGCGCCGCCGCTTCTGAGCGCGATCACCAGTTCGACCTCATGATGCACATCGGACGACAGCGGCGGATAGGGAAAGTCGCCCGACACCAGCAGATTGTCCGGGTTCTTCTGGAAGAAGAAGGGCGGCTCGCGGCTGGGATCATGGCCCATTTCGATCGCATGATCGGCATAGTTGCGGCCGACGCAATAGACGCGTCGCACGGGGAAGAAAGCGGCTTCACCCTCGATCGGCAGCAACACGGGCGCGGGCAGGGGAATGACGGTGGCGGGAGTTTCGGTCATGGCTACTCTTCAATTGTTCAATCTGTATCCGGAAGACTTGCGGCCTCCGACTCCGTTGGTCAACCTAGCATCATTGTTGCCGCCGGGAAAACTGGCCTTCGACAAGGTTTTGGTGTAGATCGCGGGCAGAAAGGTTTCCCATGTACGCTGACGCCCTGAAGACCGGCCGCAAGATTTTCGCGGTCGCCCCGATGATCGACTGGACTGACTTGGCTTGAAATAAAGGCCTGCGAAGGGCGTGTCGTACTTCTCGTCGTACCTTATTATTCAGTAGTGCGAATAGGCGGGGAGTTATCTTACCTTTTTTGGGGGGGTATATCGGTGCAGCCGCGCAGACCGCAGCACAACCTACAAACTCGTGCGCCTTTGACAAATTTGTAAGTTTACATTCTACTTCTCTCATGAACTGCCACAAGGGAGATAGATATAGATATGGAAAGAGCCGCACGCGCGACACATCAACGGCGAGTGGGATTATTCTACGCTCCGGAGCGCAGCTAAACCGTGCCAAATCTTGACAAAATTGTCAAATTAGAATACTGTAAATATCAAATTAGAATACTGTAAATAAACGCTCTGCGATATGATAATCTACATGTCAAATATGTAACCTGAGGAGGGAAAGCTTGTCAAGCGAAAAAATGAACACGCCTGAGGCCGCTCGATACATTCGTAAGTCGGCGTCATGGCTTAACAAGACGCGGCTGACCGGGACGGGGCCTGTGTATTTGAAGATCGGCGGCTCTGTTCTCTATGTGAAGTCTGATCTGGACAATTGGCTTTCCGGAATGCGGCGCACTGCAGTGTACGACTTCGCAAATGACAACGTGCGGGCTATGGCAGCCGCCTAATTCAATTCGCCCGTGGACTTTTCCTAGTCTCGGGCCGACATCGCCCATCATCGACATCATATTTGCCGACCGGCACTGCCGGCGAAGGAGGATTTTTTGCGCGTTTCCAAACAGGTTGAAGGCCCATCGTTGGTCGAAGTTCTGGCCTTTACTATGATCGAAAACATTGACGATGTTGCCCGTGTTGAGCGATCGGTCGCTGATCGCATGGCGGCGGTTCGCGGATGGTACGGCTGGCGGGTTTCTGCGATTAAAGTCACGGAAGACGCCGACGAATTGTCGCGAGTTAATGTCCATGCGCAGCCGGTTGGCGCGGGTTATCGCGAAGCCGCCGTTTTCGAATTCCTCGTCGACCAACTTGGTAAACGCCGGTCTGATCGGTTCGATGCCTTTGTACGAGCGTGCGGCATCAAAGAACGAGTCGACGACACGCGTCAGATCGAAGGCCGCTATTTCTCGACGCGGAACCGAGGTCGTACTTCGCTGGATTTCGGCCCACTGACCAACACGCTCGCGGTCTGATCCATGAAGATACTCGACATGAAACCCGCCGCCTATCCTGGCGGCGGAAGGATGGAGCACGTCGCAACATTCGACGCGCAGGTGACGGATGACATCGCCGTCTACGGAATGCGCCTACTGAAAGCGCCAAACGGCCAGCATGTTTCATATGCGCCCACCGCACTTGGTGGTCGCCGATCGGTGACATTTGCTCGCCCTTTAGCTGAGGCCATTACCGCCGCCGCTTTACAGACACTCACGGAGCTCGACACCGCCCATGACCGCACCGGCCGCGCAGCCTGAAATCCCGACGACGGCGCTGGACATAGCGCTCGAATATAACCGGCTGGAATGGCCGGTCTTTCCGTGCCGGGCAGCGCCCGAGGACATCGTTGATCTAGAGACCGGCGAGATCGAAACGCGCGGTGCCAAGACGCCACTCGTGTCGAGAGGGCTAAAAGACGCAACGCTGAATGCGCCCCTAATTGGCAGACTTTGGGCGCGCTATCCTAACGCCATGATAGGCGTCCCCACCGGGGCGCCTATTGGCGCATGGGTGCTCGACATCGACGTGCCGCCAGACCACGAGGACGGCCGCATCTGGCTTGCCGCAATGGAGGAGGTGCACGGCCCGTTGCCAGAAACACGCACGGCCACGACGGCCAGCGGCGGCAAGCATTATTTCTGGCGATATACCACCGAAGTCAAAAACCGTGCTTCTATCGGACCTGGCGCTGATCTGAGAGGCGAAGGCGGCTATGTTATCGCGCCAGGCAGCGTCATGGCAGACGGCCGGTGCTATAGCTGGGACAACGATCTGCCGATCGCCGACGCGCCGGCGTGGTTGCTTGAGATCGTCACACCACGCCAGGCGGCGCCAGTGGCCACGCAGCGGTTCGACTACCGGCCGCATGCCGCTGATCGGTACGTGGAGGCTTCAGTCGACGACGAGCTGCGTATTCTCGCAAACCATGCCGTCGGGGGACGTGGCGCCCAAGTCAACGCTAGCGCCTACAACCTTGGCAAGTTTGTCGGCGCCGGCTTGCTGTTGAGATCGGAGGCAGAGGCGGGGCTCTTTGCTGCCGCGCAGGCGAATGGCGTCGTCGCAAAGGATGGCGAGCGCGAGATCTACGCCAAGATCCGGCGCGGCCTCGACGCTGGCATCTTGCATCCAAAGCACATTCCTGAATCCGACCTTCATAGAGATAATACCCCGCCAATCGATCCGGCGATGCTTCAGCGACTTGTTGAAAACAGTCTGCGCAAGAAGGCGGACGTGACCACAGTGGCTGCGAACGACAACGAGCCAGCTAGGACGCAATCGGTGGAGCTGCCTGTCGTGAATCCGGCGGACTGGCAGGGTAAGCATGTCCCGCCGCGAGAATGGTTCATTGATGGACTTATACCTCACCGACAGGTGACAATTCTGGCTGGTGATGGTGGCGTTGGGAAATCGTTGCTGGCTCTCCAGTTTGGCGCTGCAGCCGCGCTTGGCATTGACACGGTGGGTTGCTCGCCTCAACGGGGCAGGGTGCTCTATCTCGGCGCGGAGGATGAAGCAGACGAGTTTCACCGACGCCTCGCCGACATTGTTCGAGGCCATGGCAAGCAGCTATCAGATCTCGAGGACTTCCGCCTGATCCCCATGGCGGACCTCGATGCCTTGCTGGCCGTTCCAGACAACAAGGGCGTCATGCAGCCGACGACGGTCTGGACGCAGCTGTGCGATCTAGCACGCGAGTTTCGGCCGTGCTTCATCGTTCTAGACACAGTGGCTGATCTTTTCGGAGGCGATGAGATCAAGCGTGGGCAAGCACGCCAATTTATCGGCATGCTTCGGAGACTTGCGATCGAAATAAACTGCTCGATCGTGCTGTTGGCGCATCCGTCACAGGAAGGTATTCGCTCCGGTTCGGGTGCCTCTGGCAGCACCGGCTGGAAGAACAGCTCACGTTCGATGCTCTATTTCAGCAGGCCTGACAACGACAAGGAAGTCGATCCGGACCTGCGTTTTCTCAGCACCAAGAAGAGCAACTACGGCAAGGTCGGTGGAGAGAGCAAGCTGCGATGGGAAAACGGCTGCTTCGTCGTCGAGACTGCCGGGTCGTCCCCGACGCTCGGGCTGATAAATCGAAAGGCTGATGGCGTATTCGTCGAGCTCCTCAGAACATTCGCGAGAACCGGGCAGCACGTAGGAGCCTCGCCAGGAACAAACTATGCGCCGGCGAAGATGGCAAAGAATTCTGGAGCGGACGGCCTATCGAAGAAGGCACTTGAAGCCGCAATGCAGCGACTTCTGGAAGACGGAACGGTCAAGCTGGTGTGGGATGGGCCGCCGTCCAAGCAACGCCAGAGGCTAATGGTGAGCACTGACGACTACGGAGCTAGAGAGAATGGATGAATTTCCACCGACCCTTCCACCGGGCTTCCACCACCCTTCCACCGCCTTCCACCGACCCTACCACCTCTCCCCCTTATACCCCCTGCGAGGTGGAAGCACCTCGCGGTGGTGGAAACCACCGCAGCGCTCCCACACTCTGAAAGGAGAAAAGATGATCCGAACCCGAGTTCAAAACATAGGCGGCCCATTTCCGGGCAAGGGCGCAGCGCCAAGCATGCTGCATGACAAGGTCCTGCTTCCCGGCCGACGGGCAGCATTCGAAGCACTTAACGATGCCGCGTCCATGCGGCCGACCGTGACAGACGCGGGCTCGCTTGTGGCTGCAAATGACAATAAATCGGCGAAGAAGGAGAAAGCGGCTTGATCGAACGCACCACCAAAGAACACCGCGCCGAGGTCGAAGTATGGAGAGCTTCGGCTCCCAAGAACGATCACGAAATTTTCGGTCGCAAGGTGAAGGCCGAAAAGCCTCGTCATCGAGATCTTTCTGAACTGTCGGCGTTACTCGCGATGCGCAGCCGGCCGATAGGTGTTGCTGAGGGCGTCGACGTGACCGTGGAGCCAACATCACCCATTGCAACGAATTGGCGCCTTGTTCCGGCGAACGACAATGAGCTACCGCATGAAGATGCAGGTGTCGAGCGCGTCGTCGAAGTCATCCCAAGCGTTGATATGATTATGCGCGAGGTGTGGGAGGACGATATCGAGTACGGGCTCCATATCGACGAAAACGGCAAGCGTCACAAAGTAATCACCCGGATCGGTAAGTTGCGCTTCAGCGACGGCAGTCAGACGGAAAAGGGACAGAAGCTGGTCCTGGATAAGGTGGTAGACGCTGACATCAAGATGCCCGTCGGCGCCATGCTTGGCTGCCGCGAAAAATCAGCGCGAGATAAGGGCGCCGAAATAGATACCACCGGCAGCAACGCGTATTATCGATGGATGGTCAAAGGTCGTGTTGCCACGCCGCCGAAGCTAACCCCGAAAAAGGGCGAGCGGTTTGCCATCTCAAAAGCTGAGGCTCGGAAGATACTTGCCGACGCCTACGCAAATACGCCGGTCTTGCCACAGACCAAGGTTTGTCCCGATGGCCTTCCCTATGCTCCTAGCAATCTGCGGCAACTGTTCATCGGTGGGCGAAAGGGGAAGAAAGGAGAGAGCGGCTCACAGGCTTGGCAGGACATCTACACCCAGAAGGAAAATCGCGAGACATTCAATCGCGGCCTCGATGCGATGCAGGACGCCCATGTGCGGGTGCTCAATGAAGCCATGACGGCGAAGAGCCTAAGCGAACTCGGAGAGGCGCGCGGCTACTGTGGCCGACATGCTGTCGATGCCGGTCGACGTCTGTTGCGGGCTGCCAATGATAACTTCCAAGAAGCAATGAAACTGGCGAAATACGCAGCGGAAGGATGACGGGAAGTTTCTCGCAGTTCAAAACCCTACAAAGGTGAAGGGGTTGATCCCCACACCTTTCCGGGCGCACGAATTGTTTGCGACGGACGCTCGGCCACGATGTGAGCCGGGCGTAACTACGTGCCTGACACGCCATATCGGCGCACCATGTCGGGCCTCTTCAGTACATCGTGGTCACGCCTCTGCGCTTCGTATGCGCCCACGATATTGCATTGCCTGGCGCTGCCTCCTCCAGCGACGGGCGATCGTGCGGCGAGTTGAGTATGCTTGGTGTCTACGGACGCCAGTTAGTCATGCTCCTCGCCGCTTTTGCTTTCTGCGCGGTAGAGAAGCCCGGTATCTCGCCAGCCTCATAAGCTGGAAATCGTCCGTTCGAATCGGACCTGCGCAACCAAACATCTGTGTGTAGCTCAGTCTGGCCAGAGTACCGCACTTGGACTGCGGGAGTCGTTGGTTCAAATCCAACCACGCAGACCACATCACGCTAGCATAGCTCAGTAGGAAGAGCGCCTGCCTTGTAAGCAGGATGTCGCGGGTTCGACTCCTGCTGCTAGCTCCATAGGTTGCAAATGGTTGACTACCGTAGTGCCGACGCGCGCCTCTATCGCGGGCTCTACAATGGCAAGCGATGGCGTGTCATGCGTGACGCGCAGCTGAGCATTGAGCCGCTGTGCCGGCGGATCCGCCGGCTTTGGTTTTGAAGGCACCAGCAAAATGTCAACAATTGCGCTTGCGCTCGAATCCTTCAATTCGCCAAAGAAATATACGACCTGAATCCTTGAATTATGGACAGTGTCTTGAATTATTTCTGGAAATCGAGCTGCCTATTTATGGCTTTGATTTCCTTGCGTGTTTGCAAGAAATTATTGAAAATCAATGCGTAAACGAAACGCTGATAGTCAACTAAATGTTGACATTATGCCGATGGGAATTAGATTGCAGACGTTGAGTACGTGGCATGCGAACCGCGAAAGCGGGCTGCGGAAAGATACTGAAGAAATTCAGTCTCAGCCAAAAGGCTGGGTGGCGGTAGGTAAACTATCAGGAAATAGCCGTGCGAAAGCGCGGCTATTTCTTTATGAGCATGGCACCTTCGCAAAAGAGTGAGCCAACGCAAATAGCGCCATGCACGTATTCAGATATTA
Organism: Rhizobium rhizogenes NBRC 13257; assembly: GCF_000696095.1. Lineage (GTDB taxonomy): Bacteria > Pseudomonadota > Alphaproteobacteria > Rhizobiales > Rhizobiaceae > Rhizobium > Rhizobium rhizogenes. Next base: position 508,417 of record NZ_BAYX01000001.1, read on the forward strand.
TGGGGTGGCGGTAGGTAAGGGATTCGAACCCTTGGGGGATGCGAAACCCCGCCAGTTTCTAAGGCTGGTGCAATAAACCGCTCTGCCAACCTACCGTAATTTCTATAAGCCATGTGATTCGCGATTTGTCCAGAAGGTACACCAAGGAAGTACCGACTATTAATATAGAATATACCCTTGGTTGTGTGAAGTTGACAATTATACTGCTATCCAGCGAATTCAAGCGACGTTCAGGTTCCTGTCGAGCCCCATGCGCGGCCTCATTCCCATTTGTTTGATGCCATGGATAATGGTGCGGTAATAGTCGCTTCGAATCAATAGGTGAACCTTCAATAATTCGTACGCTTGATTGCGCCACAATATCTTGTGGTGTCCGTTGTCGAGCCTTGGAATACAGGGCGTGAGGCCTTCGAGATGGGCAGCTGATTTGGTGCATTAGAGCAAAATGACAGACCATCGTAGCGAAGAAGCAGCGCGCTACCGCGTCTTGTACAAGACGGCGAGATGGCGTCGTATACGTCATCATCAGTTGTCGCTAAGTCCACTTTGCGAATGGTGCCTGGAGAGCGAGACGATCGCAGAGGCCACCGAAGTCCACCATGCCACACCTCATCGAGGATCCGAGGAGCTCTTCTGGTCCGGCCCATTCGTCAGCACCTGCAAGCCTTGCCACTCATCAAGAGGCCAGCTTGAGGACAACGGCAAAGTCGTAGTGCGCTATGGCGCCGATGGCTGGCCACTCTGACGGGTGGGGGTGTTCCATTGTTGTGGAGCATCGCGGACGAGGAACCGGTGGGTCTCCAAAACGCACGCATCTGCAAATGAAAATATGACCCTGAATAGGATTTCATCCCATGGCAAGGCCGAGAAATCCCCTCGGCAAGGCTAAGACCGAGGGACGTGACAAGATCAATGCCGGTCGGTTCAAGGTCCGCAAAGAACCAAAGGTAAACGGCCCGCTCGGGCCACCACCTAAGTGGTTGGCCGACACCGATACCAACAAGGCAAAGTCGGCTTGGATACTTTTCCAGAAGGAGGTTCCCTGGCTGACGGAATCGCATCGGATGTTGGTCGGCATGGCCGCCAGCATTCAAGGTCGCATCATGGCGGGGCAAGATGTCGGGGTTCAGGCGTTAAACCTGCTGAGACAAATGCTCGGCCAGATGGGTGCGACACCGGCCGACGCCTCAAAGATCGCGGTGCCAGATGGTGACGACGAGAAAGACGACCTCCTCGATTGAGGGGCCGGCGCTTAAGCGTGTCTCTGACTATGCGAGAGCCGTGCTTGACGGTGAAATCATTGCTGGCCCTCACGTTCGAAATGCATGCCGCAGGCACCTTGCTGATCTGGCTAATGGCCATGAGCGCGGCCTGTGCTGGGACGACGCTGCGGCCACACGGGTTTTCCGCTTCTTTGAGGAGCGGCTACGCCTTAGCGATGGCCAGTTCGACGGTACGCCGTTTCTTTTGCATCCATCGCAGGCGTTTAAACTTGGCTCGATCTTCGGATGGAAGAAAGCCGACGGCACGCGCCGCTTTCGGACTGTCTATATCGAGGAAGGCAAAGGCAACGGAAAGTCGCCATTTGCCGGCGGCGTTGGTCTCTACGGATTGATGGCTGACAACGAACCGGGCGCGCAGATCTATGCCGCGGCAGCCAAGAAAGATCAGGCACAAATCCTGTTTCAGGACGCTTGCAAGATGGTTCGGCAGGCGCCAGCGTTGGGGCAGCGGCTGAAATTCAGCGGCGGCCTCGGCAAAGAATTCAACATCGCCCACCACAAGTCGCAATCGTTTTTCAGGCCGATCTCGAAAGAGGCTGGTAAGACCGGATCTGGGCCGCGCCCGCACTTCGCACTTTGCGATGAGGTGCACGAGCACCCAGACCGCGGCATCATGGAGATGCTTCAGCGCGGTTTCAAGTTCCGTCAGAATCCACTGCTTCTGATGATCACGAACTCCGGCAGCGACCGCAATTCGGTGTGCTGGGAAGAGCGAGATCGAGCCGTAAAGGTTGTTGCCGGCACCCAAACTCCAGACGATGATTTTACTTTCGTTGGCGAGGCGTGGGAGGGCAGCGATAGCGTCTTTGCGTACATCTGCGGATTAGATAAAGACGACGACCCGATGACGGACCCGTCATGCTGGATCAAGGCGAACCCGCTTCTCGGAACGATTCTAACAGCCGACTACCTCGCCGGTGTCGTTGCCGAGGCTAAGGCAGTCCCTGGCAAGCTGAACAACGTTCTTCGCCTACATTTCTGTGTCTGGACGGACGCGGACAAGGCATGGATGTCTCGTGCAACGGTCGAGACGGTCATGACGCCGTTTGATCCGGACGAGCACGCAAGCAAGGATGTCTACTTAGGCATCGACCTCGCTGGCACCAAGGACATGGCTGTTGTGGCGTGCGTCGTGCCGACCGGTATGGTCGAAATCGTTCGGGCCGATAGTAGCCTGGCAATTCTGCCGACCTACGACGCCTGGATTGAGGCATGGACGCCGGGAGATACTCTGGCGGCCCGCACCGCTGCCGACAAGCAGCCCTATGATCTTTGGGTTCGTGACGAGTTTCTAAACGCTCCACCAGGCCCGCGCATCCGCTTTGATATCATTGCCGCTCGAGTGGCCGAGATCAACAGCACCTATAACATCAAAGCGATTGCCTATGACAACTACGCGTTCGCCAAGTTCAAAGACGAGCTAGATGCGTTTGGCGTAGAAGCTGAGACCTTGCCGCATCCGCAAGGCGGGAAGGTGAGGGCTCGACCGTCTGAGGCGCGCCTTGAGGCAGCTAGGGCCGCCGGCGAAAAAGCGCCACTCGGCCTGTGGATGCCTGGCTCCGTCACCGAACTGGAAAACCTCATCATCGATGGTCGCATTCGGCTTTGCAGCAGCCCTGTGCTGATGTCAGCGCTCATGGGGGCGACCTTTAATCATCCACCGGATCCGCACGGAAATAGGTGGTTTGTGAAAACGCGCGCTTCGGTGCGGATCGATGCGGTGGTTGCTCTTGCAATGGCGACTGGCGCCGCAGCAGACGGCGGCGTTGAAATCGCGCCCACCGCGTCCCCGTGGGATGACCCGAACTTCCAACTAATGGCGGCGTAATGGCTCTAAAAGACTGGTTTAACCGCCAAAATGCGGTGAAAGCGCCTGAAACGCGCGCGAGTGTCGAAAGTCCGACGGTGCCGGTGAGCGCAGAGAACTTCATGGCGTTCTTCGGAGTGCAGAGTGCAAACTTGCCTCACGTCACGATCGACAATGCCTTGAATGTTCCGGCAGTCATGGCCGCGGTGGCGTTCATGTCACGCACCCTGGCTGCACTGCCGCGGCACGCCTACCGTACCCGCAAAAGCAGCGGCGAGCGTATCGGGGGCAGGCTTGAGACAGTCGTAAACTCGGCACCGAACGACACCGTTGGTGCGTTCAAGTTCTGGCAGTGGTTTTGGCAACAAGTGTTTACCGGCGGCCGAGGGCTTGCTTACATCGAGCGCACTCCGCAGGGGATCGACTCGCTGTGGCCGATGGATCCAACAAAAACGAACATCAAGCGCGTTGGGTTCAAGGTCACCTACGAGTACGATGGCAAGACCTACGACGCTGCGGATGTGATCGACGTTCCGTTCATGCTGAAGCCTTGTGGCCTTCGGCACTATGGACCGATCAATAAGGCGTCGAAGGCGATCCAACTTGCACTCGCGATGAACGACTACGGTTCGAATTTCTTTGCCGGCGGCGGTGTTCCTCCGCTGGCCTTGGAAGGTCCGTTGCCTGCGGGCGCCGAAGCAATGAAGCGCGCGCAGGCGGATATCAAGCGGTCTGTGGATGCAGCTAAGAACGCAGACGAGCCAATCTTCCCAATTCCGGCTGGCTATAAACTGTCGCCAGTTGGTATCGATCCGGCTAAAGGCCAGATGGTCGAGGCGCGGCGTTTCCAGATCGAAGAGATCGCCCGAGCCTACCAACTGCCGCCAGTGTTTCTGCAGGATCTATCGCGCGCTACGTTTAGCAATGCCGAACAGCAGGATTTGCACCTGGTCAAGCACCTGATTGGCCAGTGGGCCAAGTCGCTCGAGGATGAGATCAATCTCAAATTCTTTGGTCGTTCTGGCAGCCGATACATAGAGCACAATCTTGATGGGCTTCTAAGGGGCGACTTCAAGACACGAATGGAAGGCTATGGAATTGCCATTCAAAATGGAATTCGCAAGCCGGATGAAATCCGCGCAATGGAGAATCTTCAGGCAGAAGGCGGCGCGGCCGACAAACTCTACATTCAGGGCGCTACCGTACCGCTCGGCACATCACCCGCGATCCAGCCCGCAAACGACAACAATTCCGATAGCGAGGCTGACGCCGCATGACCACGAACATTGAAAAGCGCACATCCGGCCTTGGCGTCGAGGTGCGAGCTGACAGTGAGAAGCGAACGCTTGTTGGCTATGCGGCGAAATTCGACCGCTTGGCCAGCATAGGCGGTTACTTCGATGAAAAGATCGCATCAGGTGCCTTCACTGACGCCATTAAGGGCGATATTCGCGCATTGGTCGACCATGATCCAGGCCGCGTTATCGGACGCACCAAGAGCGGCACGCTTCGGCTTGCCGAGGATGGTGTCGGTCTTCGCGTTGAAATCGACGTGCCGGACACGACCGATGGCAACGATCTTTGGGTGCTCGTCGAGCGCGGGGACATCAGCGGCATGAGCTTCGGCTTCCGCGTCACTAAGGAAACTTGGGACGAAACCGGCGACACGCCGATCCGGACGATCGAGAAGCTTGAGCTTCACGAGGTCTCTGCGGTCGCCTGGCCGGCATACGAAGACACGACTATCGGCCTGCGCTCGCTAGAGGCAGTAAGGGCAGAGGGTGGATCCGCAAGCCGCAATGCGGCCGCAGCGGCACGGCGCGTAGCAGAGAAGCGTGCTTCCAGCGAGCAAAAGTTTCGGGGCATCCGGCAGGACGTCACGTAGTCACCCGGCATCAGCCGGAGGGCAGGGCATCCTGCCATTCACCACAACATGATCACAGCTCGCTTCGGCGGGCTTTTTTATTGGAGAGAAGAATGTCTCTGAACGAACTTCAGGAAAAGCGCGGCCGCCTTGTTACGCAGGCTCGCGAAGCCTTGGACGAAATCACCAAGAATACCGACGACGCTCGCTCCGCGGAGCTCGACAAGCGCCACGATGACATTATGGCCGACTTCGATCGGGTCGAGAAGCAGATTGAGCGCGAAGAGCGCACCGCTGCACTCGAGAAGCGGTTCGAGGATCGTGCCGCGGAAGAGCGCGCCAAGAGGCGCCCGGTTGGCAGCGAGGAAAACCAGCGTGGTCAGGACATTGGCGACCAACTGTCCTATCGGCACGTCTTCCACAAGTATTTGGCGGCCGGCGCTGATCTTGGCGAACTTTCTGCGGAGGAGCGCTCTATCCTCAAGGCCGGTGTTCAGTCGGCGAAGGAATTCCGCGCTCAGAACACCGGAACAACCACCGCCGGCGGCTTTACCGTGCCGACAGAGCTTGAGAACGTCATCATCAAGACGATGAAGGCGTGGGGTCCAATGTATGACGATGCGATCTGCACCGTCCTGAATACCGCAGCGGGCAATCCGATCAAGCTTCCGACGGTGGACGACACCGCCGTTACTGCGGTGAAGCACACCGAAGGCGTGGCGCTTACCGATGACGGCAGCAAAGATGCCACGTTCGGCCAGAAGTCTCTTGACGCATTCGTCTACGACACCGAATTCGTCCGCTTTTCCATGGAGCTCGCGCAGGATTCCATCTTCAATATGGAATCACTTCTCGGCGAACTCCTCGGCGAGCGTCTGGCGCGCATTGCCAATCTGCAGCTTACCACCGGCGACGGCTCTGGCGATCCGAACGGCATCGTGACAGCATCCTCGCTCGGCAAGACGGCCGCTGCCGCCGCCGCAATTGCCTCAGACGAGATCATCGATCTTTTGCATTCGGTCAATTCGGCGTATCGCCGCTCGCCGAAGGCGCGTTTCATGTTCGCCGACACTACGCTTGCCGCCGTCAGAAAATTGAAGGATGGGCAGGGCAACTATTTGTGGCAGATGGGCGATGTCACGACCGCTCAGCCTGGCACATTGCTCGGCTACCAATACAGCATCAATGACGACATGGATTCTCTTGCCGCTGCCAAGAAGGTGATGCTGTTCGGCGACTTCAGCAAGTATTTCGTCCGCAAGGTCGGTTCGCCGGTCATCGGTGTACTGCGCGAACGTTTCTGGCCTGATCTCGGCATCGCCGGCCTGATCCGTTTTGACGGCGAGCTCGGCGATACCGCTGCCGTCAAGCACCTGATCACGGCTGCTTCCTAATCATTCGGCGGCGGGCTTCGGCCCGCCTCCTCCTTGGGAGGGAACATTGAACATTAGAATGTTGGTCGGTCTATCCGGCAATGAATATTCGCTCTCTCCAGGCGACGAGCGTGAGTTCCCGCAGAACGAGGCAATTCGGTTGATCGAGGCTGGTTATGCAGTGCCGGTAGCCGAAGACAAAGTCGAACGCGCAGTTGCGCAGATCGTTGCCGAACGCCGATCCAAAAAGGGCAAAACTGATGTGGTATCCGGCGAAAATAACAGCGGCGGCGACATCTGAGCCGCTGTCAGTCGATGAGGTCAAGCGACGCTTGCGCGTCGATTTTGGTGATGACGATCAAGATATCGAATTGATGATCGCTGCGGCGCGCGACCACGCTGAGAAGTATTGCAACACCCGGTTCGCAACGCAGACTGTCGAGATCAAGTGCGACGCATTTACGGACATGGATAGACTGCCGGAGGCACCGGTGCAATCAATTGCGTCCGTTGCCTACATTGACACTGACGGCGCCGAGGCAACCCTAGATGCGGAAGTGTATGAGCTCCGCAATGACGGACTCGAGACTTCGATTGCGAGAGCTTACGGAAAGCATTGGCCGGCCGTGCGACACGGATCACGCATCACGATCACTGCCGTTGTCGGTTATGACACCGCCCCGGCAGCAGTCAAACACGCGATCCTGTTGTTCATCTCCGACGCCTACGAGCAGCGCGAGAATGCTGCGATCGAAGATTGGACTGCGCTTGATGCGCTGCTCTGCAATTTCAGACGTGGTGTCTAATGTGGATGAAATTCAAAGAGCGCTTCTCCTGGCATGTGACGCCAGCCATCACCATCGTTTTTAAGCCTGACGGCGGCCCTCTTAAGGATGGCCGCTATCAGGTGACGAGAGCATGTGCGACAGCGGCCGGTGATGGGGCCGAGCGCTGTGCGCGCGCAAAAGAAGCGCAGGAGAGCGACGATGGCAACGAAACCGGGATCTGGATTGCTTCGCAACAAGCTGAATTTCCAGCGCCGCGAGGCGATTGACGACGGCTACGGCAATGAGCAGTCAGGCGACTTCGCTACGATGTTCACCGCGGCAGCTGAACTCATTCCGCTGAAGGGCGGCGAGCCAGTCCTTGCCGCCAGACTGACCGGGACGCAACCATTCATCATCCGCATTCGAAGCTGCTTTGCTGCGCGCGAGGTCGATACCGATTGGCGCGTTGTCGATGCGCGCAATCCATCGCGGATATTCAACATCACGGCGGCCGTCGATCCGAACAACAAGAATGCTTGGATCGAGATCATGGCAACGCAGGGAGTGGCGACGTGAACTCAATCAACGAAATCACCGTGACGTTTGGCCTGCGCTGGTGGGTGAGGGCGGTCGTCTTTGTCGGATGGCTGATCTACTATTCCATTCCGTTGCAGTCGTGGCGGAACGCTTTCTCCGATTGGCTGGGGCGTCACGTTTCAAAGCGTGGTGTTTGGGTGCGGTAATGGCGCTCAAAACGATAGTTCAAGGTCGAGCCAAGCTTACCAGAGATTTGCAAGCCATTGTGCCGAACGCGCTGAAATATGCCGCGGAAGCCAATCTTCAGATCGTTGAGCAGGCGGCCGAGAAAATCAGTGACGTTGCTCCTCGAGGCGCCACGCTGGAATACGCAGAAAGCATTGAGGGCGATTTCCTGAAGAACAAGCCAGAGGCAAAGAGCTTTAGCGATAATCCTACCAAGGACAAAGACGCAGCTGGCCTTTTTGCTCCCTTTATTTGGCGCTTCCTGGAATTCGGCACCGCACCGCACAACACGGCGCCAGGCGGCGGCACGGTCAAGGGCCGATCGGATGCGGTGCAGGGCAAAGGCCATTTGCATCCAGGCACCCCGGCGCAACCGCACATTTGGCCGACATGGCGCGCTTTTCAGGCGACAGCCAACAGAATCAAGCGAAACGCCATCAACAAGGCATTCCGCCAAGCCTTCAAGTAGGTGACCGATGGCCAGCGCTGAACTGGAATTGCAGGCTGTTATTGACGCTCGCCTGAAGGCTGATGCTGCGCTGATGGCCCTGGCCAACGGTGTTTACGACATTCCGCCAAAAGAATGCTGGGCAGCCCCCAAAGAGGGATACGTAACACTCGGCGAGGCACAGACCATTCGTGACGATGCGACCTGCATTAGCGGTGGGCAGGTGTTTTTGACGCTGCACGCCTGGTCGCGAAAGGTTGGCTATCCAGCCGTAAAGAAGATGGCGGATGCGGTCGTCGAGAGCCTGCATCTGGCGCCATTGGCGCTGCCCACCAACAGACTTGTTTCAATCATGCACCGACAGACGCGAACGTTTCGCGACGCTGACGGGCTGACCAGCCACGCGGTTATCGAATTCGTGGCATCCACGCACAAGCCACTGGCTTAGGCGTCGACCATCTAACCCACCACCACATCTTTAGGAGACCACCATGGCCGACGGCGAACAGCTCGGTAGACTTTTGCTCATCAAGGTAGGCGATGGCGCCGACCCAGAGGTATTTTCGAATCTGTGCGGCCTGAAGGATCGAAGCTTCGATCTGTCCGCAAACTCGGTGGACACCACCAAGCCGAGCTGCACGAATCCTGGCGGCCCGGTTCAGAAGACTGGTCGTCCAGGTATTACCAGCCGGACGTTTCAGGGCTCCGGAACTTTCGTTTCTAGCGCTGCTATGAAGGCATTCATGACCCACGTCATCAATGCGACCGTCTTTAACGCACAGGTCATCGTCCCCGGCCTCGGCACCTTCGAGGGCTCGTATTTCGTGACCAGCTTCACGGCAAGCGGCGACATGGAGAATGATCTTCAGTTCAGCGCAACCTTTGAGGCCGCCGATATTCTCGACTTTACGGCGGAGGTGTAATCCATGGCGAAAGAGGAGAAAAAGGGCGTGGTTGCCACCAAGGCAGTAACAAAGCCGTTCCCGCTCTCGGTAAACGAGGCGAGGGGCGAGGCGCCGCTTTGGATCGCCGATGTTCCGCTAGTCTTGGCCGCTGAGATGAGCCGATTAGCTGCCGTTTCCAGTCGACTGCAGTGTAAGTCGCTCAACGACTTGTTCTTGCGCCTGTCGGGCGTCGAGGCTGCCGCTACATGGGCTGGGATCGAATTGCTCACCGTCAAGGGTGATGTCGTGAAGGCGCTGGAAGCGTTGAAGCTGCAGCACTTCACGGCCTGCGCCGTGGCGTTTTCTGCCATCTTGGCTCATCATTTCGATGGTGATGAGGGAAACGCGGGAGCCGTCGACGAGGCGGCTTAAACGACACCCACGATGCCGACGAGGACTTTCCCTGGCGCCAATGGATGCGGATCGGCATAGGCGGCCTTGGGTGGCGGCCTGCCGATTTCTGGGATGCCACCATGACGGAATTCTTTGAGGCCATTCGTGGTCACAACGAGGCGCAGGGCGGCGAGACTGAGCCAGCCGCACCGACCGAAAACGAGATGGCTGGATTGTTGGCGAAGTACGGCTAGTTGGCGGCTGCATTGCCGCTGGCGCCTGCTTTCAGCACCCGGTGGGTGCTCGAATCCATAGCGTTGCCGGTATCCTTTGCGTCCCGCGCCATGCCGTGAAGCGTGTTTGCACACGATGACAACATCAGCAGCGCTGCCAAGACTGCAGCAAATGAAAATCTGCTCATCTCATCCTCCAAGCCCGCCATCACGCGGGCTTTTTCTATTGTAGGGCGCAAAGCATGGCTGACAACGACAATAATCTAGTCTTTACCGTCAGCTCCGACATGAGCGCCGCGCAGCGCAACGTCAACAAGTTCGTTGGCGATATCGGCACGGCAACCAATCAGGTCGTCAAGAAATTTGATGCCCTTGGCCGCTCGATCGACAAGAGCGTTTCGACCTCCATGCAGCAGCGCATCAATTCCATGGTTGGAATTGGGACGACTGCATCCAAGGAGTGGACCGGAGCTCTTGTTGACCAGGGAAAGGAACTGGATCGTTTGCGGGCAAAATATAGCCCGCTGTTTGCGACCGTCACAAACTACAAGAAGAACATTGCGGAAATCCGCACGTTGTATCGAAGCAATGCGATCGGCGTCGACGAATATACCGCGTCGCTTTCCCGTGAGCGCCAGGCCACGCTTGCCAGCATCGCAGCCATCAAGAGCCGCAATACTGCACAGCAGCAGGGAAGCCATGGTACAAACTCGTTCCAGACTGCCAATCTTGCCGCACAGGGGCAGGATGTCTTGGTGCAGTCATTTGCTGGTCAAAGTGCCTGGCAAATTGCCCTTCAACAGGGCACGCAGGCATCGCAAGTAATTCAGCAATTAAAAGACGCTGGGGGTAATAAAGGCGTTATATCGGGGATGGCAGCTGCCTTTGGTTCGCTGTTAGGTATGACTAGCCTTCTAACCATAGGCCTCATCGCTGTAGGTGCCGCAGCTATTCAAGCTGTTATGAAGGCTTTGCCGCAGGTAAAGTCGCTCGACGACGCCATGAGGGACCATGAGGCTTCGCTTAAGCGCGTTGCTGAAGCATATGGCGGCGTTGCAGAGGCGGCAGCAAAAGCCGGCAGAGAGAATAAGCGTCTTGTCGATGCTGTTGCGCTGCGCAACGCCGCCGCTCTTTCTGTGGCTGTGGCTTCCGAGTCAAAGGATTACTTCGGGAATTCCAAGGTCGGCAGCACGCCGATCGGCGGCCGTTTCAGAGGGTTTCAGGCTACCACCACTGAATTTCAGGAACCACTTGCCAAGCTTCGCGCCGATGTAAAAGCCGGTAAGGCTGACTTCGATGCCTTCTACGACGCCATCGCTCGTAAGGTTGAGGCCAATCCAAGCCTAGCCAAGGCCGGCAATGACGTCATCGCTGAGAGCGACAAACTCAAGCAGGCAGCCGATCAGCTGAAGGAATACCAGCGTGTTCAAGATGCTCTATTCAACGATATAGGCCCCAACAAGCAGCTGCTGTCGCAGGGGACAACAAACACCAAGGATATGAGCGACTATGCCCTTTATCAGTCTCAACAGGCGGTGGCAGGTAGGCAGTCTTCGCAGGCTTTCTACGCCAGGCTTGCCAGCGAGGCTGCCAGGACAACGGCAGAGCGAGTAGCGGCTGCAAGGGCAGAAGCGGCAGCACAGCACAACGATGAAAGTTCGCCGGCTCGCAAGCAGCGTATCGATCAGGCTGGCATTGACGCCTATGTTACGGCCAACAGAGAGCTAAACGAGGCAGCCAGAGAGCGAAAACTATCGCTTGATGCAGCCATCGTTAGCCAGCAGCAGGATCTTGGTCTCGTTGGAAAGGTCGGCGCTGCGGCAGAGTCACTTCGTCGTCAGTATCAGCTCACCGCGGATCTCCGCTCAGAAGCGGCAAAGCGTGGCATCACCGACGAGAAAGAGTTTCTCAAGGTCTATGCCGACCAGATAGCGCTGATCAAGCAGAATGCCGACGAATATGGACGGCTTGCCGAGGCGAGAGCCAGGGCGCAGCTTTCCAGTGACTTGTCGTTTCAGAGCGATCAGTTCAATAGATCGCCAGAACAGCGCAACATCGCGGATCAACTGAAGTCGGCTGGCTTGCCGATCGATTTCACATCGCAAGCCGCCAAGCAACTCGCCGAGGCAAACGCGCGTGACACACAGCGCGCCAAGGACTTGGCTCAGCGGTCTCTCAATGCGCAGGTGGCTGGCATCAACGCGCGATCGCCAGCGGAGCGTGTTGCGGCGGCAAGAGCAGCCGCAGAGGCTCAGTACGATCCGAAAGAGCCGACAGACCTGCGTCAGCAGCGGATTAACAACGCCGAGCTGATTGCTCGTGTTCAAATCACGAAGGAACTGGCGGACGCTGAGCGCGAACGTACGCAGAGCCTCAAAAAGCTAGTTGAGGATCAGCAGCAAGATATTGCGATGATTGGCAAGACCGGTGGCGCAGCCGCCGCAGCCACTCAGCAGTATCAACTGATGGCCCAATTGCGCGCTGAGGCAGTGAAGCAAGGCATCACAAGCGAGGCCGAGTTTCAGAAGACGTTCGGCAGCCAGATTGATCTTATCAAACGTGCCACGACCAGCTACGGCGAACTTGTCGATGCCAGGGCAAAGGCTCAGCTGAATTATGATCTGGCTGACAAGAATAAACTTGCCGGTATGTCGGCGCGCGACCAGCAGATCATACAGACCCAGCGCCAATATGGTCTTGCCGGTGATCCGAACAGCGACACAGGTCAACAGATTGGGCAGGATATTGATCGCCAGAACCTGCGCGACGGTATCAAGACGTTTTTCACTGATCTTGAAGGCGGCCTGACAACCAAGGGAAAAAGCCTTGGCGAAGCGCTGGGCGATGCAGTCAAAAACGCTGCGATGAATGCTGCGAACAAGGCTTTGGACAATCTGTTTTCGCAGATTGCCAATGGTCTCACCAGCCTGCTTATGGGCGGCAACAAGTCGACCGCGACTGCTGTTACCGGTGTCGGCGCGCAAGTGGCCGGTCTTGGGACGCAAACTGTAGGTCGTCTGATCTCTCCGGCGCCGATCGCAACTCAGCCGATGCCAGCCATATCAAGTGCCGGCACCACAAAAACCGGCATCAGTCTCGCCAGAATCGCAACCTCGAACGGGTTGGGCGCCGACGTAAATGCGAAGTATGCGCAGCAGTTTCAGGGTTTCGTCAAAGACCTCGAGGCCACCGGCTACAAGATCAAATCCATAGGCGGATACAACTATCGGAATATCGCAGGGACGAACAAACTTTCGAACCATGCTTTTGGCGATGCGATCGATATCAATCCGCAGCAAAACCCTATGGGCAAAAACCTCGTAACCGATCTTCCGTCGAATGTCGGTGAGCTTGCGGCAAAGAACGGACTGTCGTGGGGAGGCGCGTGGAATTCGAAAAAGGATGCCATGCATTTCGAGGTGCCGGATTCTGCGGCAGCACTCGACAAGTTGGCAAGCTCGGCCGGCAACGCGACCAAGGGTCTTGGTACGTTCGGAACCGGCGTAGGCCAGCTTGGTCAACAACTCACCGGTGCAACCGGCAGTATTTTCCCAGCAGCTCCCGCCGCCAGTGGCGGTGGTGGCGGCATATTTGGCTGGTTGGGTGGCCTGTTTGGTGGCGCATCCAAGAGTTCCCAGTGGAATGCAGCGTCGGCTGGTAAGCTTTTGCCAGGCCTCTTCGCTGACGGCGGCTACACCGGCCCTGGCGGCAAGAACACGCCGGCCGGGATTGTGCATGCCGGCGAATTCGTCGTGCCGAAGCACATCGTCGACAAGATCGGCGTGCCAGCTTTGTCGACGATGATGAAGGGCTATGCCAATGGCGGCCTCGTGACACCAGCGCTGGTATCCGCACCAACGGCGCCAGCGTTGCGCGCTAGAGCGGCAGTCAATGGCGGCTCAAGCCAGCCAGGCGTGTTGCAGGTTCACATCACTGGCGCCAACGGCGATGACCATGTCCGCACGCTCGTAAAGCAAGGCGTTGGCGAAGGTCTTAGCACCTACAACACCCAACAACAGCGCGGCGGCTTCGGCACGCTGCAAAGCCGATTTAACGCTCAGAAGGGTTAGGAATGGGTATTCTCACAAGCCAACCCGATCTGTTGTTGGACTTTCTTGCTTGCCCCAAGGCTATCTATGATGTTGTGGGATCAGCTATCGACGGTGGCCGAAATGGCACCGGAGAAAGCCAGACAATCGAAATGAGCGGTGGCGGTATCGTCACCGCCGTTTTGGAAGACTGCAAGATCGTCAGTAAAGAGCAGATGCGATACATCAACCGCTTGGGCGCTCGCCTGAATGGTGGTTTTCGCAATATCGTCGTTCCGATCCCGACGGATTGGTATGGCCCATTTCCAACGATTGGCGGCCTACCAACTCCAATCGCCACGGGAATTACGCATTCCGATGGTTCGCTGTTTTCGGACGGAAGCGGATATAGCCAAGCTACGGTGTGGGGTCATACCCTGGAAAATGCCGCGCTTAATGCTGGGCAGATCAAGATCAGGGTATTCGGCGCGCCGCGCGATATCGAGGGCGATTGGTTCTCCATCAATCATTCCGTCAAAGGCTGGCGCGCCTATCGCGATTGGGACTGCACGAAAATAGGTGGTGGCGTCGATACGTCTGCTGGTTACAGCGTTTCCTATAGCGACTTTCAGGTGGCTATTCAGCCGCCGTTGCGACAAGCGACGGAAACCCTGACGCCAGTCAATCTTGCGCGACCGCGGTTCGTGGCCAAGTTCAAGGCAGATTTCACACTGCCATCGGTCATTGAGGCGTTCTTCGTGACGCAGCAGACGATCCAGTTTTCAGAGGCTTTCTAGCCGCCGCATCTGCGTTGTCGCCGCTGCCTTCCCACCCAAATTCCCAATTTCAGGCTCGCGCATGCGGGCCTTTTTCATTTCAGGAGGCTGCGTGGGCTGGATTCCAGATGACACTATCGCTGCCATGCGCGGCAGCTTTCAGCTCGGCATATTCCTTCGCATCGATACCGATCCGGCGCTGCATATCTGGTTTGGCGTAAACGATATCCCAGCGCGCTTTGACAGCATTGATGCCGACGGCACGGTCTATATGGGTGGCGGTCGTTTGATCGGCGTACCGACGCTCGAGGTGCTTGTGAATGGCACGGCGGATAGCGTGGAATTCACCCTATCAGGCATCGATCCGTCGACAAGCGCTAAAGCACTCGACAGCATTCCGCCCCTGCGCGGAGCGGCCGTGCAGTTGGGTATTGCCACGCTGGACCAATACTACCAGCCCATGGGACTGATCATTCCCATCTGGAAAGGCACAGCTTCGCACGTTTCCGAGGCAAGTGACGCCGTCCCCGGCGATGGTTCGCCTTCGATCACACTAAGCCTCTCCGTCGTCACCGGTAGCGTCACGCGCTCGCGGCCGTCTCGGTCGCTGTGGTCCGACGCGATGCAAAAAGCAATTTCGCCCACTGACGACTTTTGCAAGCAGGTCCAGCGCCTGGCGCGCGGGCTGGCTCCGGTTTGGCCGAACTACTGACGGCTGCTGACCGCTACAGACAGAGCGAGACCCCATGACATTGAGCGAATTTGTGGCTCTGCCGCACCGTTTTCGGTGGGGCGGCCAAGGCGGCGACGACTGCTTGATGTTCTGCGCCACATGGGTGGCGGAAGTCACTGGCATCGATCCTGTGGCCGAATACCGCGGCACCTACCGCACAGAGGAAGAGGCTGCGGCGATCATCTCGGCGGCTGGGGGCATTGTTGCCCTCGTGGACCGCATGGCTGCGCGCGCGAGCATGAAGCGTACCGATGACCCACAAGATGGCGATATCGGCGTTGTCGTCGCTCCTGCCGGCGTTGCCGGCGAAATGAAAGAAATCGGCGCCATTCGGTTTGGGCCGATCTGGCTGGCTCTCGGGCCGGCCGGCGTGGTCGGCAAGAAAGCTGAATTCGTTGCTGCGTGGAGGCTTATGGTATGAGCCTCAAGAGACATTACGAAGATATGCCCTCTGAGGAGGTCTACCGGCGCGTCTGCGAAATTTATCTCTACAGCAGCACGTCATTAATGCCTGCGCCGCCGGCGTACGATCCAATTTTCACGCCGATTTTCACGGTTATTTTCGGTACGGCCGGCATCACGATCGGCACGTCGACCATCACGTTCGCCTCGATCGCGTCAGCAATCGCCGTCACGGCTCTGTCGATCGGCATTCAGGCGCTCATGGCGCCAAAGCCGCCGAAGCCAGAAGACGGCAAGGTTCCGAAGACGCAGAGTGTGCCGTACCGCACTTGGGCTGTCGGCCGCACCCGCATCGCCGGTGCTTATATGCTTTGGGAGGCGCGGGGAAAGTACCTCTATTCGGTGCAGGCGCTCGCTGGCCATCGCATTAAGGCAGTCAATCGCTACTGGCTTCATGATGATGAGGTCGAGATTGACGTCGATGGTGTCACCACCAATGACGACAATGGCCGCTACGGCAACAACGTCCGCATTCTGCACAAGGTCGGCAACGACCCGGAGACGCCATACACGCAGCTCGTGTCGGCACTTTCTGCCGATGGAATTTGGACCAACAATCACCGCGGCGACGGACAAGCGTCTGTCGCACTGATTGCGGAGAGCAGCGAGGCCAAGAACCAGCAGAAGCGCTTTCCATATGGGGCGCCATCTCTGTCGGTTGAGATCGATGGTGCCTATTGCTGGGATTTTCGAGATCCTGGCCAGAATCCAGACAATCCGGCAACATGGACGTGGACGCGCAACAGCGTGCTCATTCTCTGCTGGCACGAATGCTTCAACGAATTCGGCAACCGTCGCGATTATCACAAGGCCATTCTTCCGGTCCTAGATATGTGGGTCGAAGAGGCCAACATTTGCGACGAGGACGTTCCTCTCAACGGTGGCGGTTCTGAAAAGCGCTACGAGTGCAACGGCTTCGACACGACAGAGAATGGCCCCAAGGTCGGCACGAATTCCATTCTTGCGACCTGTGATGGGTGGATGTGCGAACGCGGCGACGGGGCGCTATTGCTTACCGTTGGCAAGTTCAGGGAGAGCCGAGTTGCGACGCTGAGTGACGCCGATATCATCGGCCACCAGATCGGCTACGATGTCCTCTTTGAAGATGAATGCAATCGTCTTGTTCCGAAGTTCACCTATCCGCAGACCGCTTATTCTACCTGCGATACGGACTATTTCGAGGACACGGCAGCTCAGCTCGAGGCCGGTCGCGTTCTGTCGCAAGAGGCCGATTACGGCTGGTGCCATCAGTGGCGCCAGGCTCGCCGGCTCGGCAAGCGTGATTGGCTTCGCATTCAGCAAAAGGTCAAGGGATCGATCGATGTCCGCATGTCTGGCATCAACGCGATCTATAGCCGCTGGGTGAGGCTTGATACGCCAATTAGGCTACCGCGACTGGATGGAAAGTTGGTCGAAAATCGTCGGTCGACCGTGGCGATTACGCGCGGCGGCTTTACGATGGAAATCAATCAGCATCCGGATACGATCGACGACTGGAACCCATCCGTTGACGAGGGCGCGCAGCCACCAGTTCCAGAGGCGCTGAGCTCCGACGAGATCGTTGCTCCGGTCATTAATCTGGTACAGGCAAAGCCGAACGGTGGCGCGGTTTATATCCGTGTCGTCATCATCGATCCGGCAGATGACAGCTTGACGCCTGTGGTGCGCTATCGCGTCCACGATACGGGCGGTGGCAATCCAGGCGCATGGGTGGAGCAGGAGTTTCCTGACGCGCCCCCGGCAGGCGGATATGTCGACCTGAACACCAACACGGTGCCTCAAGACACGTTGCTTGACGTAGAGGCGGCCTTCATTGGTTCGAATGATTCATATGGGCCGTGGTCGATAACTGCGCAATTGACGTCTACAGTTGATCCGGTGATGCCGATTGCACTGTCGTCGTTCAGCAACACTGATGCGGCCCCGCATCTCGGTCGCGCGACGCTTGGCTTTACGACCGGAAATGATGCTCATGTTCGCACGGTGCAGATATTCAGAGTTGCGACTGGTGCTTCATTTGACCCAGCCACTTCGCTGAGAATTGCCACGCTGGCCGTATCTCCAAACGGGACATACAGTTACGTCGATGGTGATGCGACGCGCACAAACCTGCTTACGGATGGCGATTTCGCCACCAGTCCAGGGCCGTGGACGCTGGGAACAGGATGGAGCATTGCAAGCGGTGTTGCGACACATGTGACGCCAACACAGTCGCAGATTACGCAGCCGGTGACACTGACGCCAAGTTCTGTTTATCGAGTGGCATTTGATGTGACAGGCTATACTGGTACCGGAACGGTCACGCCTCGTTTCCAAGGTGGCACGACAGTCAACGGTACAGGGCGCACGGCGAACGGTTCGTTCTCGGATGTTTTGACCGCAGGCGCGAGCAGCAACGTTTTCGGCTTCAACGGAAACGGCGGCTTCTCTGGCAATGTCGATAACGCGATTCTCTATCTGCAGACCGTGACGTCGGCGCCGCAAGGGACGTGGGATTATTACGCTTCGCCATTCAATGGCTCCGGCGTGATCGGCCCGTCGAGCGGCCCGGTAACTGTCCGCGTCATCTAACACCAACGAAAATTCAAATCATCGCCCTGGCTAGCGCCGGGGCGTTTTCTTTTGGGGAAATCATGTCTAGCGAAATTGTTGCAGCATTCAACGCTGCTTTTCCTGATGGACCATCTTCTAGCCCTACAACGCCAGATAAGTCCATGATTCGAGCTGCTGGCGTGGTTATTCAGAGCTCGGTAGATGCATCATCAGCAGGCATATTGCGTGCAGACAACCTTTCGCAGCTGAACGCTACACCAGGCACACATTTGAATCAGCCTGGACAGGTGTTCAATGACGGAGCCAATACGGGTGAGTATCGATGGAACGGTGCTGCTTGGGTACGTGTCGGCGATCTAATCAACGCGGCTGGAATCCAATCTGAACTTGATGAGCGCCCAACTAAGGAACTGGCAGGGAGCTGGGAGGGTTATTTCAACGATCGCCCTATTATTCTCGATCAGTATGGCATTTACGACGGCACTGCTCGCGTGTATATACCCAGACGTAAGTTCTTTGCTCGTAATGATGGTGCTCTGGACGCCAATACTGGTACAGCGGATACACTATTTCCAGGATATGAGGCGATTACCATTCCGCGCTATCGTCCAGGCGACAGCGCACCGCAGGAGATCACGTTCTATTATGATATGGATACTCCATCATCGCCGCTTGTACGGGTGGATTATCCATCTGTGCCGCCGCTCGATGCTGCGTGGGGAGCCATTCAACTTCTTACCATCTCCACCAACGGCTTCTATTCATCGCCCGTACGTGTGATCGAGATGAATAAATCGGATACCGGACAAATCTGGGCTGAGGGTGCCATCGTCCATGACGGCGAGAGCGTACTTATTCCGCGATTCTATCAGTATCACGATGGTGGCAATCTCGGGTTCGTTCAACCCACAACTGGCAAGTTTTTCGAGTTCGCTGCGACTGAAGACGCCGTCCAGGGCTATTGGTATGACAACGTTGCAGACAAGGCAGGCGGCACCGCGATCAAGCAGATCATTGGTGGCAGCGGCTTTCCGAACGCTGAAGGATATCGCAACTACTGCATCGCTCGCAAGGGTGGCATCGGTTCAAGCAATGTCATCTCATCGGAACACTTCCCGGTCGCTAACATCGTCAAGAACCAGTGGCGCGACGGCAAGTACCCAGACGAGGCGGCTCGCCTCCTGACTAACGACTACGTGACCGACGCACCAGCCGCCATGGTTGCCCTCGGCTTCACCCGTTGCGTCAAATCCACCGACACAGACATCTACTATGGCGGAGACATCGGTCAGCCGACGCGCGTCAAGACCAAAGTGTTCGCTCGCTTCTACCTGCACACGGCTGTCGCCGACAACTTCGGCACTGGCCCATATCTCGTCCACTTCTGGAAGGACGAGACGTTCCTCGGCAACGTCACCCTGTCGATGGAGAAGAAAATCAATTCCAACGTGGCGATCTTCAGTGGCAGCGCGGCTGTTGGCTTCGACGGCGCGAACCGTTTCTACGTCGGACCGGCAGGCATGACCGCAGGCACCCATGCAATCGCTGGCGGTCAGGTATGGTTCGGCGACACAGAATGGCCATGGA
The DNA here is from genome assembly GCF_000696095.1 of Rhizobium rhizogenes NBRC 13257. GTDB lineage: Bacteria > Pseudomonadota > Alphaproteobacteria > Rhizobiales > Rhizobiaceae > Rhizobium > Rhizobium rhizogenes. Next base: position 528,370 of record NZ_BAYX01000001.1, read on the forward strand.
TCTCCCGTGACGACTATGCACCGGACTATGGCAGTATGCGTCCGATTATCGGTAAGGACATCTGGGCGGTCTCTGGCCGTCCGCTGCCCTACTATCCGAAGAACACGGTCGGTCTGCGTGACGACTTTATCTTGCGCTCCGGCTTCTACACCCTGAAGGGCACGGACAAGTATCCGCACTTCGTCGAGGGTGACGAACAGTTCTTAATCAACCCGGATTTGTGCGGCACGACAGGCAAGGTGGTCTCTCGCCTCCTCGGGCCTGGAGCTGACAAGACGCAGCGACTCGAGTCGCCGGTCACCATCCATGTCGCGCCGGCTTCGAAGACTGCGGCCAAGAAGGTCTTGCTCATTGGTGACAGCTTGACCAACGCTGGCTTGGCTCGTCGAGTCGACGCGAAGCTGACAGCCATGGGCATCACCGCGACTTGGCTCGGTACGATCAACTCGACTGACACATACTTCTCGGAGAACGCTACCGACGGTCTTCCTGGCGAAGGTCGAGGCGGCCGTGAGTTCGGCGACCACACCCACGCGCTGACCGTCAAGATGACTGTGCCGACGAGCGTGGCGGCCTATAACGCGGCGAGCAAGGCCACCAAGGTCGGTCTTAACCCGTTTATCCGGCCGTCCACTGGCGGCGATGCGGCGAACCTGATCTTCAACGGCTACGTTTTCGACTTCTCTTACTACATCACGAACTATCTCGCCGGGGTCAATCCGGACATCGTGATTATCGGTTTGGGCACCAACGATCGTGTATTCGAAACCGATGCCGTGGCCGTACAAAACGCCCTCGACGGTATCCGAGTGATGATGACGCAGATCCGCGCTGCGCTTCCGAGTGCCATGATCGCTTGGTGGATTCCACCTGGGCCTGAGTCCAACACCCTCGACGGGACGGGAGCATGGGTTCGCCAGAACAAGGTCATTAGGGCAGTCTGCTCTTGGATCTTGACGAACGGCGACGCCAACATGCACATCGTCCCGGCTTGGGCGCACGTCTCTTCGGAAATTGGCTGGTGGCTCAATGCCACGCCGACGGTAGCGGACAACGTTGCTCGCGCGCAGATAGCCGATACTATCCATCCTGGACCTGATCCGTCGCCAATTCGTGAGCAATATGCAGAAACGCTGTTCGCTTACATAGCCAACGTTTCGTAGGCATAGAGGCAACCGAGATTGCAAATCAATCTCGGTTGCCTTTCTCATTCATAGGATCATCAAAAAATGAACCACGCGAAGTTCTTCGCGGCGGTCGCTTCGTCGTTGTTCGGCGGTCGACTGACGCAGCCGCAGGTCGATGGCATCAACGCGCTGCTGGCCGCCTCAGCAAGCCTGCCTGCGGCGCAAGTCGCATACGTGTTTGCCACGGCCTATCACGAGACCGCCAAGACCATGCAGCCGATCGCCGAGTATGGCCGCGGCAAGGGCAGGTCATACGGCAAGCCAGGTCGCAACGGTGGCCAGATCCCATATGGGCGCGGCTTTGTGCAGACGACGTGGGACGCCAATTACGAGCGCACCGATAAGGAGCTTGGGCTCGATGGCGCGCTCGTAAAGAATTACAACTTGCTCCTGACAGACACCAACATGGCGGCACAGGCCGCGGTGCGTGGCATGGTCGAGGGTTGGTATACCGGTCGCAAGCTCGCCAACTATTTCGGCGCGCGCAATGACCCGGTGAACGCTCGACGCATCATCAATGGCACAGACAAGGCGCAGATGATCGCTGGCTATTGGTCGTTGATCTATAAAGCTCTGCTAGACGCTGTGGATGACGCCGCATGAGCACGGCCCGAAGCACAAGCAGTCGCCGTTTTTCCAAGTGGCTTGTGGCCGTCAATGTCCTTCTGGCATGGGCGGCCATTTTCTTGGCCATTGTCTACCTGCAGGCCGCGGCAGTTGTTGCCAGCGGCTTCGCCTTCATCGGCCTTGTGGCGGGCGCCTACATGGGCATCGGCCATGCCGACTACCGGGCGTTCGTTCGCAACGCGCAGCCGGCGCCGGAAGTGGCCAACATTGCCGGTGGCGTTGTTGCCGGTGGCGGAGATTTCCCGCTCGTCGACACATCTTCTCAGGAGAAAACATGATCTCCATTATTGCGAAACTGCTTGGCGGCAGTGAGCTGGCGGCATGGGCTGTGATCTCCCTTCTGATGGTCGCGGCGTTCGGCGGCACGTACGCCCTGGCTGATCACCGTGGCTATGGACGTGCCGAGACTCACTATACCGCACAGATTGCCCAGATGAAGGCCGACGCCGCAACGGCTCGCGCCGACGAGATCGATCGCCAGAGCGCTGTGAATGATGCAGCAAAGGCCGCTGAAGCCAGGCGCATCGCTGAGATACAGGCCGCCAATCAATCCCTCCAAATCCAAATCGAGGAGCTACAGCGTGAAGCTGATCAAGATCCTGACGCTAACCGCTCTGCTCTCGGTGCTGACAGCGTGCGGCGCATTAACCAGATCCGATAAACTCGCCGTTCCGCCACCGCCACCGAAGCTTTCCGCTCCGGATAGCGCGCTGACGAAGGATTGCGATGCGCCCGTCGATATCGGCAGGGCGCCATTGAGCCAAAGCAAGACAGAGAAGTTCTGGATGAAAGATCGCCAGTCTCTCGTTGAATGCCGGCGCCGCCATGGTGCCTTGAGAGACTTCTACGCCGATCGTGACGGCAGGCTGGTTGGCAAGAAATGAGCGATACAGTCGTAAAATTGAAGGCCGAGAGTGGCGACTTTCTAGCGTCGCTTGCCGATGCGGCTCAGATTCTTCTTGAGGTCCGCGATGCTCTTCTCGGTTTCCTTGATTCCGGCGAAGAGCTCGTCCGCCTGGACAGTGATGCCTCTACCGCATCCGTCACAGGAGAACTTATCGTTAGACTTCAGCCAAGCGATGCTTTTCTTGGTCTTATGACCACAGTTAGGGCATGGCATCGCGATCTCTTTGCTCTCGAACATGCTTTCTCTCCGGTTGCGTTTTCGATTACAAACACAACTAATGAGTCCATGCAATGACCGGCGCCGAACTGATGGGCGTGGTGCTGTTCGGCATCACCGTATTCGGCACGATTTTTGGTGTGTTCAAGTTTCTTGACGGCAAGTTCGCAGCGCTGCGTGAAAAGGTCGATAATGTCGACAAAGGCCTTTCCGATCACAAGGTGCACTCGGCTGAGAATTTCGCCACCAAGGCAGGCATGCATGAGCAGACCAACCAAATCATGCGAGCGATCGAAACCGTCGGCAGTCGCCTCGATAGCGGGCTAGCCGGTCTCAGCGATCGCCTCGATCGTCTCTATGAAAACCCACCGCGCCGCACAACAACGGGTAGAGGGTAATGAAACACCAATTCGAAAATATAACACCTGTTAAAAACAGGGTTGATTATTAAGAATTGGAGAGTAAATGTACGGCCCATACAAACCCCTCAGAAAGCCTCCCGCGCGACGGTACAAAGCGGACTGAGTATATTGACCCCGGGGATGCCATTTATGGCGTCCCCGTATTCATTTTTGAGGGCGCATGGCCGATCAGGTTGTAAGGTCTCCCAGAATCAGAATTTTTGTGGATTTCTGGAACTTTTCCCTGTCTTTGCGGCGCGTCGATGAAAATCACAAGATTGATTGGAAGAAAGTTGCGCCAGTTCTAACGAACGAGGCTGCTGCGTTAGTTGGTGGCCCAGTCGCTTGCGCATATGAGGCGATGCATGTGTTCGGGTCGTATGATCCGGCCAAGCCCAACGATGTCAAATTCAAAAATTGGTACACTACTTGGCTTGATAAGCAGCCTGGCGTTCATGTTGAACTTCTTGAGCGGCAGAAGAAGCGAACTCACGCAAAATGCCCTCACTGTCAAGGCGAGCAGACCGCTTGTATACATTGCGGTTCCGACCCGCGAGGTACAGAAGAAAAGGGAGTCGACACTCGCATTGGAACGGAAATGATCAGTCTGGCTTGGTCAAACGGCTATGAAATAGCAGTCCTAGCTTCAGCTGATAGGGATTTTGTGCCGGTCGCCGACTTTCTTCAGACGAAGGGAATCAAGGTGATACATGCAGCTTTTCCGCCAAGCGGCAGTCAACTCTCACAGCGTTGCTGGGGAAATTTCGATGTCATAAAAATCATGAATCAGTTTGCGCTTCCGCCAGGGGGCTAGACGATTTTAATCAGCACATCAGCAAGCCGCCCAGCCCTAACCGGTTGGGCGGCTTTTTTCGTTTTCAGATATCAGTTTGATCGGCCCGAGCGAGGAAATGAAAGCCAGATAGGCATTCGTCAACTTATGCCGGAAAAAGCGGCGTACATGGATTTAATCCAATAGCTTCAAACCATCGGACGATCTTTCGAAAGTTTGGGTCATTATGTCGGAGACTATTATCAATCTCCCATCCCGCATGGACCATTTCGTGCTGTTACTTGTCATAGAGGTGTTAGATTTGCTAATCCACCTAAAGGACACTGTATTATCAATGATTTGGCAGTCATAGATATTATCAGCTGAGCTTTGAAGACGAACCCAGCCGTCGTCCAATTCAGTAATGAGAGGGGCGGACTTCAGGAAAAAATACGTCATTCCTCCTGCCTCACATATCTCAGATTTGGACCAGGAATTATTCTGAGCTGTGGCTGGTGAAAAAGTCAAACCGAGTATCATGACCGTCGTCATTAACCGCATAGAATCCTCCGCCCAAAAAGCTATTGGTAAAGTGGCTGCAATGAATGAGAGCATTAGTAAAACAATAAGCAATTTTTGAGAGAATGTCGAATTGCAATCCACTTCGGCCGATCGACGCTGGCCGAGAATTTTTCAATTTAGGGAAATTTCCTAAGCGCGCCCGTCTATGTCGCCATCCTCGTCCAATTCGCGCACCGGCAGATAGGCATTCGTTTCCAGCCATTCCTTGACGATGTGCCGGATCATGTCGTTTCGCGTCATGCCGAGTTCTCCTGCGATGGAAAGCAAGGCATCCTCTGTTTCCGCTTCAAGGCCGATCGGCGCGGCGTTCCGTATCAGCAGCGCCGCACGTCGCAGCATCACCTGCAGATCGGCGCGCGATGCGTCTCCTATGCGGTCGGCTACGTGCTCAAGCTGACCCGCCATATCCCCTGACATGCGTGCGTCTCCGTTTTTAAAGATGGCGCTACTCATCATGTCTCTCCTTCAGGTTTGGTCAAGGCTTGGCGTCCAGCCTCGCGTTATGCCCCGGCTCATCACGCCAGAGGCAAGCGAGAGCTGATGCCGCAGGTGCTGGATTCTGTGCACGAGATCCTCAATGGCGGCCCTTGCATCTCCGCTATGGGCGGCAAGGATTGCCTCGATTGGATCAAATTCCGGCTCTTCGGGTATTACGGCGGCTTCGGCACTCATCGGACACACATCTCCGTCCCGCCTGTCGGGCGGTTCTCATCATCAAGTTGTAGGTAAACTCAGGCCGGGGCGCAGCTCGCGTTTGTTCTCAAAATGTTCTCATTTTAGCGGAGAGTCAAGCCGAAGCGAAAAATTGACATTCAAGCGATCGAGAGTCCCACTGGCGAGGGCGCCTGCAGCGGCAGCGCCCTAAAATTCAAATGCAAACCGCTTCGCCAGGAGGCCTTCGATGAAAGAAGTTGCAACTGTTGGATTGGATATCGCCAAGCAGGTGTTTCAGGTGCATGGCTCAGACGCGCTAGGCAAGAGCCTGTTTAACAAGAAGCTTCGACGTGTAGAGGTGAAATCGTTTTTCGAGAAGCTTCCGCCTTGTGTTGTCGGCATAGAAGTCTGCTCAAGCGCCCATCATTGGGCACGGGAAATCGGCGCGTTGGGGCACGAGGTCAAATTGATCCCTGCGCAATATGTTAAGCCCTTTGTAAAGCGGGGCAAAACGGATGCCACTGACGCTGAGGCCATCAATACTGCCCTTATGCATGCCAGCATGCATTTTGTTCCAGTGAAGACGCGAGAGCAGCAAGCCGTGACTATTCGGATTAAGACCCGTGCACTCCTCGTTCGCCAGAGGACGAAAGCCATTAACGCGCTGCGTGCTCATTTGGCTGAGTTCGGCTTGGTCGTTCCGGAAGGCAACGCGAACTGGGACGCCTTGGCAGAGAAAATTGATGCCAAGGATGATGAGCAATTGCCGCCGAATGTGGTCTCTTCGCTTTCAATTATCAATGAGCAGATCAAAGCGCTTTCGGAGCAGATCGGAAAACTTGATAAGGAAATCGCGCTCCATGCTAAACAAGATGAAGACATATCCCGATTAACAACCATCCCTGGTGTCGGGCCACTTATCGCATCGACCATAAAGGCTTATGTTCCAAATGCCGGCCTATTTAAATCTGCCCGTCATTTTGCGGCCTGGCTCGGTCTAGCGCCAAAGACTCGTTCGACAGGAGGTGTGTCCCGCCTCGGCCGCATCTCGAAAATGGGCAATAAGGAGTTGCGATCATTGCTCGTATTGGGGGCAAGATCGGCTATTGCCTGGGCTCGCAAGCGTGAAAAAGGGCAGCCTTGGTTAAAGCGGTTGATCTCAAGGCGACCGTATAGGGTCGTTGCAGTCGCCTTTGCCAATAAGACTGCGAGAATAATTTGGGCGTTGTTGAAGAAGGGCGGCATCTACAAACAACGCGATGAGCCTTTGGCAGAACCTTCGATAGGATAACCAGACCTGAATGCCAGTTAGGTGCGGTACATGAACGATGGTTCTGGAGTGGTGAAAAATGAGTGGAACAGGTCGTGAATATTCTTCAGGCATTATAATGCCGAGTCCAGGTTTGGCCACTTCGCTCGCGTAACCAAATAGGTGCCAAAGCAGTTCATTCCTGCGCATAGGCCGATTTCCGGTATGCGTACCACGGTTTCAAAGGAACCAAGTTCATTACGCACCGCGGGACGTTCTTCGTTTCGACAAGGGACGTCCCGCACATCTGTTGATGAGGTAGCCTCGGGGCGCACTTCGCTGCGTATGGTGACTTGGTACTCGCGATTTTTTTGGGGAGGATATCATGGTTGCTATATCAACTGTTCTCGGCGCTGCAGGCGAACATTACGTGATGTGTCAATTACTTCGCCGTGGTCTCATCGCTGCACTGGCGCCCGTGGGTGTGCCCAACTGCGATATCGTGGTGACGGATGGTATCGGGGATCGTCTTTGCGCGGTTCAGGTGAAGACGCGGCTCGATAAAGGCTCTGACGGCGGATGGCATATGAGCAAGAAGCATGAGGCGATCATAGCGCCAAGATTATTTTATGCTTTCCTCGATTTCGGTAAGTCGCTCACTGACCCGCCCATGTGTTTTTTGGTGCCGAGCGCAACGGTAGCCGACGTTTTAAAAAGGGGTCATGCGGTCTGGTTGTCCAAACCCGGCAAGAATGGACAGCAGCACAAGGACAGCGATTTCCGGCGGTTTCTTCCAAACTATGATAAGGTTGGAGTTCCTATCGGATGCGGCGCCGGTTGGCTGGAACCCTACCGCGAAAAGTGGCACAGTTTGGTGGAACAGGTAACGGCATAGTGACCAATCAATGCGGTCAATCTTTTAAATTCCGTTTCGCGCAATAAGCGAAAAAGAGCCTGCCGCTTAGCAGGGGACGAATGACGGCAGGCCCAAAGCTCAGTTGCGTGCGTAAACAACTAGAGCTGCGGGTAGTGGGGTAGACCCGCGTGCGCAAAACGAAGATCGAGAAATTATGTTCCCGGTCGTATCGCCTCAGCAGCCTCCAATTTCGCGATCGCCCGCTCTGCGAGGTCAAGCTTTCCGCCTAAGTAGTGGGCGTCAAGGATTTGATGCACATCGAGCATGGAATGGCCGGTAATCGCCGCTATCTCGGCTACGGTGCAGCCGGCGAGAGCGAGCCGTGTCACCGCTGTGCCGCGCAAATCATGGAATGTCAGGCCATTGATATGCGCGCCATCACAGCACCTTCGCCAGGCGGTGCGAAACCCCTCCGCCGTCCAGGTGTCGCCACGCGTATTCACCAATATCGTTCCGTGGCGTCCACCGCGTTCACCTATCTCTGCCCTCAGCGTTGCGCCTACTGGAATGATCACGCGAACGCCGGTCTTGCTTTGCTGCATCTTCAGCACCTTGCCATCATAAGAGCTCCATTGTGCGCGCAGAAGATCGCCTTGGCGTTGGCCAGTCCATAGAGCCATCAACATAGCCAGACGCATATATGTAGGCGCCACAGCCGTGAACTTTGCTATGTCATCGACCGTCCAAATCCGATCGCGGCGATTGGCGTGATATAACCGGCCGCCTCGCTCGCAGACGTTTATGGCAATTCGGCCACGGTCTTTGGCAAACGATAGAACGCGGGCGAGGGTTGTCCAGGCGTAGTCGGCCGCGCGCGGCGTTTCAGCCATAGTGTCGCGCCAGTTTTTGAATTTGCCGCGCGTCTCCTTCTGCTCGATCTCCGACAACGAGAGGCGTCCGAATTTTTCGCGGACCATGTCGAGGTATATCAGATAGTCTTTGCTGGTTGCCTTGCTCAGCATTCGGAAATCGGATGAACTGCGGAACTCGCGGATTAACATTGATAGGTCGTTCGTCTTCGGATTACGCCGGCAATCGTGGGCAGCCGAAAAGGCAGCTGGAAGGGCGGGGTCGTCGGGTTGAAGCGGCTTTCCGTCCGCGTCCCTAAGAAGCGGGCCACCGCGCCAAGCGTAGCAGTAGGTCTGCAACGTGCCGTCCGAAAGCGTCCGCTGGACCTTGGCTAGGCCCTTAAAGTTAGTGCGGGTCATTTCTTTTTTGCCGCCTTGGCTGCCTTGCGCGCCGCAACCAAGGCCTCATATCGAGCTAAAAATCCTGTTTGACCGTCAATCGCACGTTCGACGGCGAGCTCGTGTGCGCGCTTGCGCGTGCCATAACGTACCGTCTTCGGGGCGGAGATCGGAAAATCACGCTGGGTATGCCGTTTGATGAAGCTTTCAATTTCCTCCGGAGCAAAGACCAGACGGCTGCGTTCTGTGCCGCGGTCGACCTTCACATGCGCGAGTTCGCCGTGTCGGACTAGATCTCGGATCGTTGCTATGGAGACGGCAAGGAGCTCCGCAACCTCTTTTATGGGGAGCAGCCGACGAATTGGCTGCTCTTTCATGCCTGCCATGAATGCAAGCTGTACATCTTCACTACGCCATCCGAGATCAGGGTTCAAAGGCGTCGTGAATCGGACGTAGTACAGGGCGGCTTGCTGGATTTTTTGGTCGTTCATGATTGGGACTCCGTGCGGCCGCTTCTTGATCTCTTCCACACGCCCAAATTCTCTTTTCCATCAGGCGCGGCCGCAGAAAAGCCGGCCGTTATGCCAAAATACCCATCATAGAATTTCTTGACTAGCGGAACAGGTCGACCGTCGTGGAGCGGATCGATGCGAGGGAAGCCCTTCCGCTCTAGTGCTGGAATGACGGTCTTTATCCACATGGAGGCGCGCTCTTTTCCAACGATGGCTAGCGCTAGCTGTTGGTCTGTGGCGAACAGAGGAAGCTCCGAAAGCAGATCGGTCATTACTTACCCCATTTTACGTGATGCCGTGAAAGCAGTAGCGGGTCTTTCCACCAGTCCAACCTGCGCCAAGCATCAGGGACGGGTAATGTATTGATTGCCTCTATCAGCGGTGCCTGCGCCACGTTGGTATAGTGGCGGCTCATATCGTTGGCCGCGTGGCCAAGGATCTGGTCTTTGATGTGGGGATGGACGCCGTTCACGACGAGTTGCGTGCTAACAGAGTGGCGGGCGGTGTACGGACTGACGTCGGTGATTTGCAAACCTGCTTTCGCAAGACGTTTACGGGTGCCGACAATGCCGTTGCTCAATTGACCACCGCCTTCGGCCGAGATCACATAGGGAAGTCCCCTAAAGGTCCTGAACACTTGCCGAGATTTATCACGCCGCTTCAACAACGATTCAAACAGGGGCACCAGGAAGTCATGCATGGGCACACCGCGTGGTTCCCCTGTCTTTGAATTGCCGATAACAATCCACCGCCGGTCCACATCTATGTCCGCGGACTCGAGCGTGAATAGCTCGATCGGCCGCATGCCAGTATAGAACAGTGCGGTCATCACCATTGCTGGAGCGGGGGACATGGCGGCCACAAACTGTGCTGCACGATCATAGGGTGCAGGCCGCGTGCCACTCCGAGTCTCACCTCGGTGACGTACCGTTCCCTTACGCTTGCGTGGTCGTGACCATTGCCGAACATCAGCCCAATCGTTCTTCACCGCATGGTTCCATACTGCGATGAACGGGGTGTAACATTGGCGATTTCGCGTTTCTGGCGACGCGTTTGGCAGAAGCTTCAATGAAGCTGCATCGAGATCGTTCTGGCGGAGTTTTCGAAGAGGCTTGGTGCCGAAGTGTTTGCAGATCGCCGACAAGAACCTCAGCGATCCGCCACCCTTCAGATATGATTCCGCCGCCTGCTCAAATGTGGCGTTGACCTTCCTTCCGAATATGCTCTCGTCGAGCACCTCTTTGCTTCGAATGGTGAGGATGACTTCGGCGACGTCCCGGTCAGCGATTCCAGTGCTTTCGTAGACATAAATGCTACGGATCGTTCCACGGAGCCACCAGTTGGGAGAGTCTTTTCTTCTGACGAGTTTGAGCACCACATGCACCTCCAGCAAGAAAACAAACAATCGCCGCCGGCACGAATGCCGACTGCAGTAACGTTGTCTCCTCGATGTGGTGGCGTGCGGATTGGTGGGCCGCGTTTAGAAGGTATTGTCTGGCAACGGAGCGGTCAAGATGCCGCGATCACGAGGCGAAGTTGCAACGATTGGCAAACGTTTCCAGTCGGAACGTTTGGTTGACGCCCCTCCATCGGCAGCCGACATAGGTATTTCTCGCAAAGACATTCACAACGCCAGACATGTGCGCTCGGAATGGATCGCGGCTAGCTTCGCGATGTCTATTTGCCTTGTATCGGCCGACGCTTCGCTCTCGGGGTGTGTCCTAAACCACTCCGATGCCTCTCGTACCCGATCGCCATGCGGCGATGGATATGAGCCGAGCCGCAACACCCATTCGCGTACGGTCTCTCGCTCCATCCGACCTTTTTCGTACCGGTCGCGGACGGTTTTGACTGACGCTAAAAGGTCATTGATTTTCGTGGCCGTGTTATCCGTCATCCGCCGCTCCCTGGGCCGCCGTCGCCTTCTAAGAATTCTGGATATTGGATTGTCTGGGAGTCATCAGTGTCTATCGGTGAGCTCGCAGACGAAGCAATACGCACGCCCGGACCGCCAGAGCCTGAGTAGGTGCCGTCAAGAAAGACGACGCCGGCGGCTTCTAGGGCTCGCTCCACGTCTCGAAGGGTGCGCTCGTATGGAGTTGTCTTCTCTGCCTCAAAGTTTGCCAGCGTTGCGCGGCCTACGCCCGCCGCCTCGCAAAGTTCAGCTTGTGACCATCCTATAATCCCGCGAGCCGCGCGACATTGAGAAGGTGTGATCATTTTATATCATCCAATGCAAAATGTATTGACTTTGTTGAAAGTCGATGTATTTTGTATCGTGTTGTAACAAATGATCCACCCGGACGCAACAAGGAGGCCGCCATGACAATCCATCAGCCCATCGCTCATTCCAATAGACGCGCATTGCCACGCTCGCTGATCGCAAGACGACCCAATCAGAATGCTCAGGAATTCCAGTTTGCGATTGGTGATTTCGTCTGTTTGACCGCGACCGGCGAGCCCGCGCTGGTCGTTAGCAGAACGCAGACGGCTGATTGTGAGGATGAATACACCATCGATTTTGGCGGCGGCGACGCAGCACCTGCAGATGTCTTTGAGTCGGAAATCGAGGCAATCAAGCCGGAATTCAAGCACGCGAACGCGCCTATGCGGCAGCGGCGCATCTTTGATTTTCGGTGGAAGTTCCAAATCGGCCAGCGCATCGATTACCACGGGGCGCCTGGCGTGATCTTGTCCAGGCACTCAACCGCCAAAGGTTGCCAGTTTTATAACATCTGGATCGACGTCGCCGACGAAAATCTACCGTTCAGATGGGTATTCGCAGACGCTCTGACGGCTCGCAGTTTCGATTGCTCGACTGCAGATGCTCTCGAGCTTGCTTAAGGATTCAGACCCTGCCGGCCATCACGCGGCAGGCGAGTCGGTGCGCCCCAACCGTACCGGCGGCCGTTGGTGCTTCTCTCTGGGCGCCGACGGCTCCCTATTACCATCGCCACCACAAGCCTGCCCGTCGGCCTCACCAGCCGGCGGGTTTTTTTGCTTGGTTTCCGATTGGAATTAAAACTTAAACCGAATTGCGGTCATCTCAAGATGTTTACTTCGGCGGACCTTTTTCAAGTCGCCCTAGAAAGAAGCCATCGACACTTGACAACCGACCGCGCCATGTCGCGCCGACATCACTCGGGATGCTGTTGCCGGCGCTATCAAAGAATCTTGCATCACTGAGATGAAGATAGGCGGCCGGTGGAAGCGGAGTTCCATCTCTGTTCTCAGCAAGATATTGTCGGCCAAATCCTATATAGTGCTGGCGAACGTTTGTCGCTAACTCGCCAGTGAATAAGCTTGAATACTGGTTTGCAAACGATTCGAAGTATTCTGCTCCGCCGATCAAAGTGCCCGAAATAAGTGTACCTCCGACACTGATTGTAATATTGAACTTCCCCCCAGCATCATTGGCCACTTGCACCAACATTTCAAGCAACCAGTCATGCTCAGGATCGTCTTCGGATGTATTCCTATTTTCGGATGTGCTTACTTCACTCACGTCAGCCTCAATTCAGTTTGTCGACAAGAAGTGGAGCGGTTGGATTGATGGCGGGGTTTTGGCGATGTTCTGGGTCTACTTCAAAAGAGCCAAGAAACACGAAATTCTCGCGGGCTTCGTGGTCAACCTCCAAAACGGAATATACAATTTCCCTTTCACTAGGAACAGCTTCGGCCTGAGTTATTCGGACGCCCATTCGATACTTTCGCTCGCTAGCTATGTGGAGAATATTATGTAGAGCCGGGGAAATTGCCGCCGGAACCGCAACATGCGTCACAGGATGGCTTTCAGTATAAGCCTTTAATATATCGGTGACTTTTCGGAGTTTCCATTTGCGATTTTCCTCGAACAACTGCACCTTATATGTTGACGGTATCCCATCCAAAAAAAGGTCCACCGTCTGCTTCGGGGCATTGGCAAAAATCGCGGCGATCTCGCTTGCGGATATTTTGCTCCATACCTCAGCCGCAGATAGTTCTAGCGCGGTCGACGTAACTAGATCATTCGCTGCACCGCCATCGAGTATGGTCTCGTGCAAAAACTCGCTCAGTGCTTGGATAAATACTTTGAAGCCATTGGGATGCCCCAAGCTCGCAGCTAGGGATCTCGTGGTTGATGGCCGCGATGTCCAAGTTACTAATCTCATCGCATCATCCTATAGTGAAATGGTTACCGAGGTCGTTCACTCAACACCAAGATAGTGGATGTCCATGGTAATTCCAAATTTCTCCCAAACTCGCGCCGCCGCTTCCAGGTGTTCCCGCTTCTGTGGTCGATTTTTACTGCCGTATCGACCGGATTTATTAGATATTATCCATCCGTTAGTGCCAAACGATTCGTCATACACAATCTCACCCCCGATGCGTGCGCGACGTTCGCCCGCTATAAGGGAGGGATGACCCAATCTTAAAAATTCTATTGCGGGATCAAATGGTATCGAGCGAGAAATTGGATGGTGGTATCGCTGTCCTAGTTCGTCGGTGTATGTCACCTCCTCAAGCGCAAACCATATTTCCCCATTCTCATCTAACAACCACAGGACGATGCAGCATTCGTGGGTCAGGCGCGTCAGCCCGAGGCCCTCAGTTGCAGTGGCAAAGAGGTCTTTTATGAGCTTGGCGCTTTGCGCGTCGAGACAAGCAAGCGTTCGAGGCGAGAACGTTTCTTCGCCTGGCCCCACGTAAGGTGGTGGCGTGGCTGGACCGAAAAGTGTGTCTAGTTCAGTTAGGCTCATAGAAATACCATTGGCATACACATTTGGTAGATCACAGAGTTGATAAATCTACAACCTTTGTGAGAGTGTCAAGAACGCCAATGACGCCAACGACGTGATGTGCATCCATACTTTTCTTGAATTTGCTCGCACTCATGGCAATGCCATTCTTTGGTTGGCAGAGCAACTCAATCGCGAAGGCCGCTTCATTACGTGCCTGGGTGAGGTCAATTGCAAACCGATTCCAGCCACTTCCACCCCGCAAACTTATCGCCCACCTCGCGTAGATGCGAATAGCGTTGCAGCGAATTCCATGAGCGGTGACCACTAACACTGGCGGCGAGAGGGATGGTGCGGCCCATCTCAAAAAGGCGCGACACGCCTTCATGACGAAGATCGTGGAAATGCAGATCGTCGATCTCAAGTAGCTTGCACGCTCGTGTGAACGCGGCACTGATCGCGTTTGTACCGTAAGGGAATATCCTGTCACCTTTCCGAGGCATAGATTCGATTACTCTCAAAGCTTCTGGTGGAAGTTCGACCCAGACATCATTGCCCTGCTTCTGTCCAGGATGCTTCATGTCGCGCACCAGTATTCGGCTGTGCGACTTGTCCAGATCGATCGATTCTATCCGTGTGATCTCCTCCTGCCGCCGCGTCGAGAAGATGGCGAAGGCGATGATCTTATGCATCGGTGCAGACCGCGGCGCACGCTTTTGCCGATCTATGAAGTGCTCCATGAGCTTGTCGAGCTCTGGCAGGGTAGGGCGCCTGTCCCGTTCAGCCGATTTCGATATCGTGCCTAGTTTGCCAAGAACTATTTGAGCATCCTTCATCGCTGCTTGATCCAGTTGCATAGCCCAAGCTGGTCGCGCAACGCGAAAGACTGCAGCAAGATGAGAAATGTAATTGCCGACGGTCTGTGGCTTCCTGTCGCCGGCCAGTAGCTCCCTGGCGAAGGCCACGATGTGCTCACTGCGAATGGCAGCACAATCCATCTGAGCAATCGCGTAATCCTTGATCGATTTTAGGCACTGGGCTTTCGTGCGGCCGATCAACTTCTCACTCTCTTTAATATACATATCGATGGCATCAGCCAGTGTACTAGAGGGTGCCTGCGCCCGCTCCAGAGCGCCCGGCTTATCCAGTTCGGCTTCACGGAAGCGAATCCACGCTTCCGCTTCGCGACGACGGTCGAACGTCTTGGCTTCGCGCAACACAATCGCGCCGCCTTTCTTTCGAAGTATCTGCGCGGTATAACCGACTGATCCGTCCTTGCGCTTACGAGCGTTTATAGTGCCCATCGGTACGACATACCTCGTTGGAAGTGCTACATTGTTGTACCGCACACTGAAAAACGGTGCAACAGCCAGAAAAAGTCTGACATATCGTGACAAAAAATATCGGCCATAACGAATTGAATTTATACGAAAAAGCCCGCATTTCAGGCCGCAAGATTTTCGCCGTGGCCCCGATGATCGACTGGACTGACCGCCATTGCAGATATCTGCACCGGCAGATCAGCCGCCATGCGCTGCTCTATACCGAGATGGTGGTGGCGGATGCGATCATCCATGGGCCGCGCGACCGCCTGCTGGGGCATGATGTCAGCGAGCATCCTGTTGCGTTGCAGCTCGGCGGTTCCGATCCGGCCAAGCTTTCCAATGCCCTACAGATCGCCGAAGCCTATAATTACGACGAGATCAATCTCAATGTCGGCTGTCCGTCAGACCGTGTGCAATCGGGGACCTTCGGCGCCTGCCTGATGCTGACGCCGGAGACGGTGGCAGAGTGCATCGCGGCGATGAAGGCGGTGTCAAAGGCGCCGGTGACGGTGAAATGTCGGATCGGCGTTGACGAGCAGGAGCCGGAACAGGCGCTGCCGGAGCTGATCGCCCGCGTGCTCGATGCCGGTGCCGACGCTATCTGGGTACACGCACGCAAGGCCTGGTTGAAAGGCCTGTCGCCGAAGGAGAATCGCGAGATCCCGCCGCTGGACTACGACATCGTCTACCGCATGAAGCAGCGCTGGCCCGATGTCTTCATCGGCATCAACGGCGGCATCCAGACGCTGGATCAGGCGGAGGCGCATCTCGCCCATGTCGACGGCGTCATGCTCGGCCGCGCCGCCTATCAGAACGCCGCCATCCTCGCCGATGTCGATCATCGCTTCTTCGGCGAAGCGGCCGTCGAGCCGGACTGGAACGACCTGCGCGACCGGATGATGGCCTATACCGAACGCCACATCGCGAGTGGCGGCCGCGTACACCACGTCGCCCGCCACATGGTCGGTCTCTTCACCGGTCTTCCGGGCTCGCGGCGCTACCGCCAGATCCTGTCGACCGACGCCAACAAGCCGGGGGCAGAGCCGGAGGTGATCGCGGCGGCGTTTGCGGCGGTGGATTTTGGCGGGGATGCGGAGCGGGTGAGCGCCTGAGGGGCTGGTGATTCCCGCCTGCCCTCGTGGTTCGAAGGCCCTTCGGACCGCCTCACCGTGAGGGCTAATTGACCGGCGCTTACGGGAGCAGTTTCGTGTTTAAAGATTACCTCACACTCCGTCATCCTCGGGTCAAGCCCGAGGATGACGGAGTGTTGGGATATTCCGGGGCAGACGATGGACCTGCGGTAAGGGAGATAGGCCAAGCGTGCTTCAGGACGAGGGCTGCCCCATCTCCACAAACGCGAAACGGCGCGGTTTGCACCGCGCCGTTCGAAACTTTATCCGGATATCAACTAAGACTTAGGAAGCCTGGATGTTGACGGCCTTCGGGCCCTTGCCCATGCGATCCGGCTCGGTGTCGAAGGTGACCTGCTGGCCTTCGCGCAGCGACTGGATGCCGGAAGCCTGGAGAGCGGAGATATGGACGAATACATCCTTAGCGCCGCCATCAGGAGTGATGAAACCAAAACCCTTGTCCTGGTTGAAGAATTTTACGATGCCCTTGGTGGCCATTGGGATAGTCCTTTTCCCTACAGTCTGAATATTGCCCGAGATCTCCCGGACGGCTTTGCCCCCGCGAAATGCGAAAGCCAGTCGAGAAGTTCACGTACGGGGAAAGAACGTCTACGCAGAGGTTAACCCCCTGAGGCTGCCTCGCGCAGTCGGCATTGCCAAATCAGTCCAGTCACCGGCATGCAAATGCCCGAGCACACTATGGGTGACAGGATTTGCGGCAAAAGGCAAGGGGGAATATTAGGGCAGAGCCAAGAAAGAGGAGGGATTGGAGGGGGATTTCAAGGGGTTGGAAAGGAGAGGACCACGATCGCCACCCGAAAGCGCATAACTAAATGCCATTTGCACGAAAAGCATTGCTGACTTGCACGTTGATTGAGCTGGGATTTAAATTCAACCTAATCACTACTGATTTAATTTTAATGGTGTCGCCACCGATCTCACCCCTCTACCAAAGTAAAAACCCCACACGGCTCCGCAATCCCGCGCAACACATGTTCGCCCAGCGGCATCAGCGCCATCTTCGTCTCCGCCGCAACTGCCCCTGAGATCAGCACATTGTAGCCAAGCGGCTTGCAGAGGCCTTCGAGGCGGCTGACCAGGTTGACGGCGGGGCCGATGGCGGTGAAGTCCAGGCGGTCAGCGGCGCCGATGTTGCCCCATAATATTTCGCCGAAGTGCAGGGCCATGCCGAAGGGGAGCGGCGGCAGCCCTTGCGCTTGCCGCACGCCGTCGAGATGGGTCATGCCGGCGCGGACGGCGGCTGCCGCGCGCAGGGCCGCGTCGCAGGCTTCGGTCGGCGTGCTGGTGACGGGGAAGATCGCCAGTGCTCCGTCGCCGATGAACTTCAGCACCTCGCCGCCGAAGGCGTTCACCGAGCCGGTGACGCGGTCGAACCAGGAGTCGAGAATGGCGATCATCGCCGCCGGCTCCGTCACTTCGGACAGGGCGGTGAAATCGCGCAGGTCGGCGCAGAGAAGCGCGGCGCGGATGGTCTCGCCGGTGCCGCGGGAGAGCGAGCCGGCCTGAACGCGGGCTGCACTTCGCCGGCCGAGATAGGCTTCGAGCAAGGCTGCCTGTGCCGCCCGCGCGGACAAGGCAGCCAAGGGTGCGGCGGCGAAGCGGGCGGTCTCGTGCAGCCGGTCGGTCTCGGCGGGGTTGAAGGGCCGGGTTCCGGCCCAGCCCAGCAACGGACTGTCCAGCGCAGCGCCGATCGTCGTTTCCTGTACTGGGCCGAGCCCGGCCAGCCAATCGTGACCGGCTTGGCTGAGCGGACTGCCGGCGAAACCCAGCGCCTCGATCACCGCCCCGGTTTCTGCCCGCCACAGCCAGGTGCGGCGGGCGATTATCGGATGCGGCACCGCGAGCGTCAAGGCGCCGCCTGCCAGCGGCAGGCCATCGGCCAGCAGCCGGCCGCCGAGATCGGCCAGGAAGGATTCAGGGCCGGGCGAGGTGCCGGCCTCGTCAACCAGCCAGGCAAGGGGGGCGGGCAGATCCATGCCGCGATCATGCCATGGCAGCCAAGGGTTGTCATCCGCGCCATGAGCGTCGTTCACCTTGGAAGGGCGATCGGCTCAAGAGAAGTGACGGCGGAAAGATGTCATATCCTGCCGGAAAACGAGTCCGGAGGCGGCGTGCGCCCAGCCGCGACTTCGGCCAGCCGGCCGAGATAATGAGCCCAGCCTTCCGCATGGCCGGCGCATTGGTCGGCGTTGGGCAGGCCGGTATGGGTCAGGCGCAGCAATGTTCCGTCCGGCTGCTCGATCAGGTCGATCTCGACCAGGCTCGATCCCGGCGGCACGATTTCACTGCCGTCCCAGCCGAAGCTGTAGGCCAGTCGATGCACCGGCACCACCTCGCGAAAGGAGCCGCGTGCAAAACGGGCGCCGGTGACATTGACGAGATAGAGCCCTCCGGGCTGAGGCTCGATCTGCGCCTCCGTTCCCATCCAGCGCAGTATCTTTTCCGGATCGGTCAGCAGGGCGAACACGGCGGCAGGTGGCGCCGCGATATGGGTTTCACGGCGGACGACGAGGGCTTCTTGCATGTCTCTCTCCCGTTGTTGTTGTCGCTTGCTCCGCTCGGCGGGGCTTCTCCTCACCCGGCAGCATGTAGGCAAAAGCGCGATCTCAACAAGGGGAGCGTGTATTCTACCGCCCAGGTCGCCCGGTCTTGCCCTTGGTGCGGCTCTTCCTCTGCTTCTCGTCCACCGCATCCTCATAGGATCCGACACCCGGCTTCGCGCGGATGACCGGCTTGTCCGGCACCTTGCCAGTCACCGGCTTTTCGGTGCGGCCGACGGTCATCTCGTCGAGGGTGTTCCTGCGGAAGAGCGGCGTGCCGGCGTCGCTGCCTGGACCCATTTCGTCTAGGCTTGGTTTGGTGAAGTAGGATGTGGATTGATCGGCGTTTCCGTCTGCCGCAGCCGGTGCTCGGGTCGAGCCCGAGGATGATGGGCTCGCGCTGCGTTTGGCTGAGGATGACGGTCCTTTCCCCTCAATGCTCTTCGCCTCTTCCCTTGCCATCGGATCGTCCATGACGGCGAGTTCGGCGGCCTTGAGGCGCTTGATCTCGTCGCGCAGTCTCGCGGCCTTTTCGAAATCGAGGTCGGCGGCGGCGTCGCGCATGGCTTTCTCCAGCGCGTTGAGATGGGCCTGCAGATTGTTGCCGACGAGATGGCCGCCATCGGCAAAGCCCTTGCCGGAGACGCCGCCGATATCGGCGCGGACGTGGTCTTTCTCGTAGACGCTGTCGAGAATGTCGGAGATCCTCGCCTTCACCGATTCCGGCGTGATGCCGTTTTCAGTGTTGTAGACCATCTGTTTTTCGCGGCGGCGGCTGGTTTCCTCCATCGCCCGCTTCATCGAGCCGGTGATGTTGTCGGCATAGAGGATGACCTTGCCGTCGACGTTACGGGCGGCGCGGCCGATGGTCTGGATCAGCGAGGTCTCCGAGCGCAGGAAGCCTTCCTTGTCGGCGTCGAGGATGGCGACAAGGGCGCATTCGGGGATGTCGAGACCCTCGCGCAGGAGGTTGATGCCGACAAGCACGTCGAAAGCACCCAAACGGAGATCGCGGATGATCTCGATGCGCTCCAGCGTGTCGATATCAGAGTGCATGTAGCGGACGCGGACGCCCTGTTCATGCAGATATTCCGTCAGGTCCTCGGCCATGCGCTTGGTGAGCACGGTGCAGAGGGTGCGATAGCCCTTGGCGGCGGTCTCGCGGATTTCGCCGAGCACGTCGTCGACCTGGCTGCGGGCGGAGCGGACTTCAACCGGCGGGTCGATCAATCCCGTCGGGCGAATGACCTGTTCGGCAAAGACGCCGCCGGATTGGTCCATTTCCCATGCGCCTGGCGTCGCCGAGACCGCGATCGTGTCCGGGCGCATGGCATCCCATTCCTCGAAGCGCAGCGGCCGGTTGTCCATGCAGGAGGGCAGGCGGAAGCCGTATTCGGCCAGCGTCGCCTTGCGCCTGAAGTCGCCCCGGTACATGCCGCCGATCTGGCTGACCGAGACATGGCTTTCGTCGATGAACAGCAGCGCATTGTCGGGGATATATTCGAACAGGGTCGGTGGCGGTTCGCCGGGGTTGCGGCCGGTGAGATAGCGCGAATAGTTCTCGATGCCTGCGCAGGAGCCGGTGGCTTCCAGCATTTCGACGTCGTAGCGGGTGCGCTGCTCCAGGCGCTGTGCCTCCAGCAGGCGGCCGGCCTTTTCCAGTTCGGCGAGCCGGATTTTCAGCTCTTCCTTGATATGGCGGATGGCACCGTTCAGCGTCGGGCGCGGGGTGACATAGTGCGAATTGGCGTAGATCTTCACCGATTTCAGGTCGCCGGTCTTCTGGCCGGTCAGCGGATCGAATTCGGTGATGGCGTCGATCTCGTCGCCGAACATGGAGATGCGCCAGGCGGCATCCTCCAGGTGGGCCGGGAAGATTTCGATCGTGTCGCCACGCACACGGAAGGAGCCGCGAATGAAATCCATGTCGCGGCGCTTGTATTGTTGTGCCACCAAGTCGGCCAGCAATTGCCGCTGGTCCAGCCGGTCGCCGACATTCATCTGGAAGGTCATCGCCGTATAGGTCTCGACCGAGCCGATACCGTAGATGCAGGAGACCGAGGCGACGATGATGCAGTCATCGCGTTCCAAAAGTGAGCGCGTCGCCGAGTGGCGCATGCGGTCGATCTGTTCGTTGATCGAGGATTCCTTCTCGATGAAGGTATCCGAGCGCGGTACATAGGCTTCCGGCTGGTAATAATCGTAGTAGGAGACGAAATATTCCACCGCATTGTCGGGGAAGAAATTCTTGAATTCGGAATAGAGCTGCGCGGCCAGTGTCTTGTTCGGGGCGAGGATGACGGCGGGGCGCTGCGTCGCCTCGATCACTTTCGCCATGGTGAAGGTCTTGCCGGAGCCGGTGACGCCGAGCAGCACCTGGCTGCGGTCGCCATTATCAAGACCCTCGACGAGGTCGCGGATGGCGGTCGGCTGATCGCCGGCCGGCTCATAGTCGGAGACCATGCGGATCGGGATGCCGCCTTCGGATTTGTTCGGGCGGGCCGGGCGGTGCGGCGTCCAGAGCTTGCCGTCCTTGAAGAGCGGATTGCCGCTCTCGATCAGCGCCGACAATGCTTCGACCGTCGCGGTGACGGCCGTACCGGCATCGGCGGCATTTTCCAGCGAGGTATCCATGCCGGACACCGGATTGAGGCCGGCAGCCGCGCGCGTCTTCGGATCGGTCGAGCCGCCCATGGAGGTGCCGCGTCCCGATTTCGAGGCGGCGATTTCCACCTTCTTGCGATGCTTGCCGGCCTTCGAGGCGATCTGCCGCTGCGTCTCGATGCCGGATGTCTCGGCTTCCGATTCCAGTTGCTTCACCCAGTCGGCGACGCTGCCGCTGAGCGGCGCGCCTTCAAATGGTGCTTGCGGCGCCTCTTCGAAACCGGTCGGGGCGGGGGACTTTTTCGGTGATCTGGCCATCGGGCGAATATGGCGAGAGTCAGCGCCGATGTGAAGAGGGGAAGAGTACAAAAGGGAAACAAGCGGTGGATTTTTCCGTTCGCCCAATATGTCAAATATGTTACAAGCCAAGCTGGCTGGTGCGTTATCGCTGATCTCGTCGGCATAGCGCGATCCTCAAAGGCGCCAAGGGAGGAGCCGGCCGCAACGTCGATATACCCGGCCAAGGCCGGGTTCCCCCAGCTTCGACGGCATCCGGACTTTGCCCGCCTCGCCGCCGCCATCCGGTCGGAGGATCATGATGACCGCATTGGATAGCTTACGTTCCTTGTCCCCCCAGCAAAGCAACACCGTCATCGCCGCCTATCTCGGCTGGACGCTGGACGCTTTCGATTTTTTCATATTGGTGTTTGTTCTCAAGCATATCGCAGAGGAGTTTCATACCGATGTTCCGGCGGTTGCGGTGGCGATCTTCCTGACGCTCGCCATGCGGCCGCTTGGGGCGTTGATTTTCGGCTTTGCGGCCGACAAATACGGCCGGCGCGCGACGCTGATGGCAGATGTGCTGCTCTATTCGGTGTTCGAGTTCCTGACCGGCTTTTCGACCGGCCTGACCATGTTCCTCCTGTTGCGGGCGCTCTTCGGCATCGCCATGGGCGGCGAATGGGGCGTTGGGGCATCGCTGACGATGGAGACCGTGCCGCCGGAATCACGCGGCATCGTCTCCGGCATCCTGCAGGCAGGTTATCCCTCCGGTTATCTGCTGGCGTCGATCGTGTTCTTCCTGTTGTTCCCGGTGATCGGCTGGCGCGGCATGTTCATGGTCGGCGCTCTCCCGGCGCTACTGGTGCTCTATATCCGTCGCAACGTCGAGGAGTCGCCGGCTTTCGTGGAGCGGCAGAAGAGGCCGCAACGGCCGTTCTTCACTGTGTTGCGTGAGAATATCCCGCTCTTCCTGTGGGCGGTGCTACTGATGACGGCATTCAATTTTTTCAGTCACGGCACGCAGGATCTCTATCCGACCTTCCTCGAAACCCAGCGGCAATATGACAGCCACACGGTCGGCGCCATCGCGATCGTCTACAATATTGGCGCGATGATCGGCGGGTTGACATTCGGGGCGCTGTCGCAGGGCCTCGGCCGGCGGCGGGGCATCGTCATTGCGGCGCTGCTGGCGATCCCGATCGCGCCGCTTTGGGTCTACGCGCATGGGCCGGTCATGCTCGCTATCGGCGCCTTCCTGATGCAGTTCTTCGTGCAGGGTGCATGGGGTATCGTGCCGGTGCATCTCAACGAATTATCGCCGGACGAGATACGTGGCACGTTCCCCGGTTTCGCCTATCAGCTCGGCAATCTGCTGGCCTCGGGCAATGCGTCGATTCAGGCGGGCCTGGCGGTGCATTGGAACGGTGACTATGCTTTCGCGTTATTGATTGTAGCCGTGATCGTCGCCGCCGTGGTGGCGGTGCTTGCCGGTTTCGGCTTCGAGAAGAAGGATATTCGCTTCGGCGGAAAGGGAGTGGAGGAGACCCCCGGCACGATGCCGATCTAGATCGCCGTGCCCCGTCGAAGCATGGCCGGCGGCTTAGTGCCGCCGGCCGCCATCTTATTTGCCGCAAATCTCGGAGATTTTCGCCTGCGCGAAACCGCGGGCAAGCTCCTGCATGCCACCGACGGAGGATATCAGATCGCCGATCGGGCCGCTGATGCCGACATGCGAATCGGTGATGCGGCAGGCGCCGACATCGACGGTCACCGAGGCTTCTAGCTGTCCTTTCACCGTTGCCTGCAACACGCCATGCGATTTGCAGGCGAGGTCGGCGCGGGCGTTGATCTGTACGCCGCCGGGGGCGCTGCACACATCCAGCGATTTGACCTCGAATTTCTCCTTGCGATCGAGCCCAGGCAGCTTCTTGCAGGGGTCCGCTTCGTTTACCGATTTCTCGATCTGCGGGCCGAATTTGCTCTGCAGCAGCGACCAGCAGGAACCGGGCGCTGCCTGCGCCGGCGTGGCTGCCATGGGCAAGGGCGACAGCGGCAGGATGATTGCGGCGGCCAATAATCTCATGCGGAGTGGCGGCAGAAGCGAGGAGGGCAATGCGGCGGATATCTTGATCACTGCGGTCAATCCCTTGGTGGCTGAATCGGGAAGATGTTTGCGATATTCTTCACGCATCGAGCCCAGCTAGCAATGCCGTATCTGCGGTAAAGATGAGGCGCGGCGGCTCAGCCCCTCATCATTTTGCAGCTGGTGAAGTGATCATAAAGGGTTTGACCGCGCCAGACGATCAGGGGATTACTGGCTTGCCGTCGATTATGAGGCTGCGATATCATGCGATGGAGCAACCATTGGAGCTTCGGGGGATATGCTCTGAGCGGGAACCGTCGAACTCAGTTCATCTGGTCGAGAATGCTCTGTGCCGGCGCATATCCTTGAGCGGCGGCTTTGCGGAACCAGGCGATCGCCATGTTACGGTCCCTCGTGACGCCGTCGCCGCGAAGATAGGCGTAGCCGAGATGGAATTGCGCTTTGGGCAGGCCTTGATCGGCGGCCTTGGCAAACCAGCCGATAGCTTGGGCATAATCCTGCGGAACGCCTTTGCCGAGGGCATAGAGGCTGCCGATATTGTCCTGCGAGGCCGCGTCTCCCTTGTCCGCCAAAGGCTGCCAGGAGGCGAGGGCGCTGCCGTAGTCGCCCTTGTCGTAGGCCACTTGCCCATCCTCGGCTTGGGCATGGAAGGTGATCGAGAGTGCCAGCGCCAGTCCGAGGCCTATCTGTTTGAGCCGCATCCGGAGATATCTCCCATCCGTGATTTCAGTTCATGCAAGAGCTAGGCCTATCCCCGGTGCCCGGGCAAGGTTGGAGATGGCCTTGTTTGTCCGTTCGCCTCAGATCGGAATGCTTTTCCGCTGCAGCGGCATGTCCTCATTGCCGTCAGGTTCACTATCGTCGCCGCTCATGGCTTTGGCGCGGCTGAACCATTCTAGGGACTTCGCCCGATCCGCGGGTACGCCGTCGCCATCGCGATACATGACGCCGAGATTGAGAGCCGCATCGGCGTAGTTCTCGGCAGCTGCCTTTTCGAACCAGCCGACCGCTTCGGGACCGTTCTTCGCAACACCTTCGCCGTCGCGATACATCACGCCGAGGTTATATTCAGCCTCGACGTCTCCCTGATCCGCTGCCTTGCGAAACCAGGCGATCGCTTCGACGTCGTCTTCAGCGATCCCATCGCCATCGGCATACATGGTGCCAAGGTTATATTGCGCGTCGGCGTCGCCCTGGTCGGCGGCCTTGCGGAACCAGGTGACGGCCCGAGCGCCGTCCTTGGGCACGCCGGCGCCGTCGCGGTACATGACCGCGAGGTTGTATTGCGCCTCGATCTTGCCCTGATCGGCCGCTTTGCGATACCAGGAGAGAGCCTGACCGCTGTCCTTGGTTATGCCTTCGCCGCTGTCATACATGATGGCAAGATTATACTGCGCATCGACATTGCCCTGGTCGGCGGCCTTCCGATACCAGGCGATGGCCTGGCTCTTGTCCTGATCGACGCCATCACCGTTGTCGTACATCACCCCGACATTGAACTGCGCGGCGGCATTTCCCTGTTCGGCCGCCTTGCTGTACCAGACGAAAGCCAGGGTCCTGTCCTTGGGCACGCCTTCGCCCTCGTCATATATGACGCCGAGATTGTATTGCGCGTCGGCATAGCCTTGATCTGCCGCCTTGCGATACCAGAGGATGGCCTGTGCATGGTCCTTGGCGATGCCTTCGCCCTTATCGTACATGGCGCCGAGATCGAATTCGGCCTTTGCGTTGCCCTGTTCGGCTGCTTTGCGATACCACTTGAGAGCCTGCTTGAGATCTTTCTCGATGCCATCGCCCAGCTTGTACATTTCGCCGAGCTTCAGTTGTGCCGCCGCGTCGCCCTTGTTTGCGAGCGGGCGCCAATAATCGAGCGCCGCCTTGTGGTCGCCCCGGTCATAGGCATTTTGTCCGGTGTCGGCATGGGCAAGGCCGCTTGATGCCAGCGCGAAGAACAGTGCGATGGCTGCTCGCTTAAAATGCACAATCTACCCCTCAATCAGTCGTCTTTTGTGTGTGAATACTAAATGATGTGACAGGCGAGGGCGCAAGGCGCCTCCGCACACATACATGATCGGCTTATGGCAACAGCGTCGCCAGTATCTGGAGAATGACCCAGCCCGGTGTTTCGCTTTGGCTGGTCGTCGTGGTCGGTTTATTGCCTTCTGGGCTGGCGCTTTTGAGCGGGTTTTCGCCATTTGCTGCCATGTAGCTCAAGCTATGTTGCGCTTCCGGCAGCCCCTGGCCCGCTGCCTTGCGGAACCATTTGGTGGCCTGGCCGATATCCTTCGGCACGCCGTCGCCACTATAATACATGGAGCCGAGGCCGTACTGGGCGCGGGCGTTGCCTTGCTCTGCGGCTTTGCGGAAGAAATCAGCCGCCTGCCCATAGTCCTTGGGAACGCCGCTGCCGTTGTAATAGAGATAGCCGAGGGCATATTGACCTCCCGCGCTGCCCTGGTCGGCCGCCTTGCGATACCAGGCTGCCGCCTGACCTTTGTCCGGCGCCGTGCCTTGACCCTTGTCATAGATATAGCCGAGCGCATATTGCGCGTCCGGATGGCCTTGTTCGGCCGATTTGCGATACCATTCCAGCGCCTTGCCGTCATTCTTGGAAAGGCCGCGGCCGTCGGTATACATGGTGGCAAGGGCGTATTCGCCCTCCGCGTCGCCTTGAGCAGCGGCCTTGCGGTACCATTCGACAGCGACGTTGTCGTTAACCGGCACACCCTTGCCGTTGGCATAGAGGTAGCCGACGGCATATTGCGCATCGGCGCGGCCCTGATCGGCCGCCTTGCGATACCATTGCAGCGCCAGCTTGTAATCCCGGGGAACGCCGAGGCCGTTGGCGAAGCTGTAGCCAAGCCCGTATTGCGCATCGGCACGGCCCTGCTCGGCGGATTTCTTGTACCAGGAATAGGCCTGACCATCGTCCTGATCGACACCCCGGCCATTGGTGTAGGCATAGCCGAGGGCGTATTCACCCTGGGGGTCGCCCTGATCCGCTGATTTTTGATACCAGTCGATCGCCAGGCTTTGGTCCGCAGCCGTGCCGAGACCTTTGTCGTACATGTAGCCAAGCGCATATTGCGCATCGGCGCGACCCTGATCGGCCGCCTTGCGATACCAGCCGAGCGCGATCGCATCGTCCTCGCGCACACCGAGGCCGTGCCCATACATGTAGCCGAGCGCATATTGCGCCTGTGCCTGGCCCTGGGCGGCGGATTTCTGATACCAGCCGACTGCCTGCTCGTTATCGACATCCGTGCCGCGGCCGTTGGCATAGGAATAGCCGATGGCATACTGCGCGTCGGCATAGCCCTGTTCGGCGGCCTTGCGATACCAGGCATTTGCCTGTTTCAGGTCCTTATCGACGCCGAGGCCGTTGGAATACATGTAGGCGAGGGCGTATTCGGCCTGCACGTTTCCCTGCGCGGCGGCCTTTCGATACCATTGCACCGCCTGCGCGTCGTCATGCTCCACGCCCTGGCCCTTGGCGTAACGATAGCCGAGGCCGTATTGGGCGGCGGCATTGCCGTCCTTTGCGAATTGCACCCAATATTTCAGCGAGATCGAGGTGTCGCCAGGCGCCGGCGCGGGATCTTCGGCATGGGCAAGTGGCGCGAGCGAAAGGGCTACCGCCAGTCCAAATGCCAATCTTCCGATTTTCAAAACTTATTCTCCCCGCCTGCGCGCTGAAGCGCAATCGATCTGAACAATATGGCGATGTCTTGGCCGCTGGCTGCAACGCCTGGGGACGATGGTTGTTTTCTCGCTGCCGATCAGATGCTGATCGCTGCCTTTATCCCGGCAGGACATCGTAGAGCCGGAAGATCCAGGTGATCTGATAGATCAAGCCGATCGTCACGAAGGCGGCCTGGAAGCGCCTGTTGGCGGTGATGGCGGCGATAATGCAGAGGACGATGTAGACGACGTTGCGGGTCGGGTATTCCCAGCCAAGCGATCGGAAATAGGTCTCCCCCTTGAGCAGCGTGTCGATGAGATCGACGGCATAGGTGACGGCGAGCAGGCCGAAGAACCAGCGGCGGCGGGAGATGAAATATTCCTCGAAGCCGCCATAGTCCTCGACCGAGGGCGGGTTCAGCAGCACGCAGAGGAAATAGAACAGGCAGCAGAAGCAGATGAGGAAGAGGTAGACGCCGAAACTGATCTCGGCCACGGATTGCAGCCGATATTCCCACCACCAGAAATGGATGATGAACAGGAACATCGACAAGACCCAGCCGAGATGAACGAAATAGACGCGGTGCTTGCCCGGTGCCTGCACGAAGCCGGCAAGCCGCGTCAGGAGCTGGGCGAGCGAAAGGCCGATGACCATGCTCATGACCGTCCTGATGTAGACGTAAACCTCGGGCGTCCGTGCGGCTTCCATCATCCTGTCAGCTCTCCGCGGGAACCGGTTTCGGCGCGCCGTTCTCGTCGAGCGCGACCATGATGAATGTCCCGGCGATGACCTTTTCCATCTGGTTATAGCGTGAACGGTGCGCCCAGGCTTCGACGACGAGCGTGATCGAGGTACGGCCGACGCGTTCAATCTCGGTGTAGACGCTCAGCGTATCGCCGATCTTTACCGGCAGCTCGAACGCCATCTCCTTGACGGCGGCGGTGACGACGCGGCCGCGCGCGCGCTCGGCGGCGCGAATACCGCTTGCCAAGTCCATCTGCGCCATGACCCAGCCGCCGAAGATATCGCCGGCGGGATTGGCATCGGCGGGCATGGCCAGCGTGCGCAGGGTCAATTCGCCTCTCGGCTTGGGGCTGTCGTTCATTCACTCGCTCCTATCGATCAAGGCTTGATTCCGGCGAGTAGCCTACGCAATCGGACCGGGATGGGAAAGCTGCCTCAACATGTCGTCACCAGGCAATCGTGCCCGAGGGTGACCTTTTCCAGCACGCCTCCCGCAATTCGCGGCCACCCCACCGGATGTCCCTCATGGGCGGTAAGTATTCATTCACCGTTTTTATTTAATCTTCGTAAGTGTTGTCGACCGTGGCTGGGGCAGCGAGAGCGGATCCGAAGTATGGCGTATTTAT
Source organism: Rhizobium rhizogenes NBRC 13257 (assembly GCF_000696095.1). Taxonomy (GTDB): domain Bacteria; phylum Pseudomonadota; class Alphaproteobacteria; order Rhizobiales; family Rhizobiaceae; genus Rhizobium; species Rhizobium rhizogenes. The sequence goes on from NZ_BAYX01000001.1 coordinate 557,356, forward strand.
CCTTTCTGCGGCGCGCGGCGCTGCCTTTGCTGTTGTCGTCGGCACTGGTCGCCTGCACGGCCGACAGCCTGGTGCCGCCGTCCGGCATCGACAGCAGCCGCGTAAGCTCGATCAAGCCGCATCGCGGCGTGCAGTCGCGGCAGTTCACCTATCAGGGTGGCCAGGCGCCCGTGAACTCAGCGTCCGCCAACTATGCCAACACCTACGATTCCTCCGGCAACCCGCAAGCTGTGGCCAGGCAGGGCCGCCTGCCGACGAACGGCAGTGATGAGGCCGTGACCACCACGGATGTCGAGCAGGGTCTTGCGCAACAATCGAATGCGCAGTCCCAGGGCGTCAACATGGATGCCGAACTCGGCGTCGATCCGAGCGAGGAGGCGCAGTCCGGATCGGTCGTTGGGCTGGCGCAGGAAGAAGAGCAGAACATAGCCGAAGGGCAGACCGATCAGCCTGTTGTCGACGGCATCGGTTCCGACGCGCCGGTACAGACCAACCGCTCCATCATTCAGCGTCCATCCGCGCAGGCCGAACTCAACCAGTCGCCGATCCGCCGGCAGCAGCCGGATACGCAGGTGGCAATGTTGCCTCGCGTCGACAATCCGATGCCGCGCATCGACCGGCAGATGGAGGCGCCGCAGTCATCGCCGGGCGCCATGCCGGCCTCGGAAATCGCCTGCCGGCAGGAGTTGCAGCGCATGGGGGTCGTTTATACCGACAAGCCGTCGATCTCGAACGGCCCGGCCTGCCAGGTTCCTTACCCGGTTTCGCTGAGCGGCCTCTCGGGCAATATCGCCGTCAGGCCGGCGGTGACCCTGAATTGCCAGGTGACGCTTGCCTTCGCGAAATGGGTCAAGAACGAATTGGCACCGGCGGCGCGCACGCGCTACTGGTCAGGCATCGGCACGATCGTTCCCTTGGGGGGCTATTCCTGCCGGCGAATGAACAATAGCCGGCAACGCTACAACCCAATGTCGGAACATGCCCATGGCAACGCCATAGATGTCGGCACCTTCGTCCTGAAAAACGGCCATGTGATCGATGTGCGCAAGAAGGGGCTGTTCTCCTTCCGCGAAGGGCGGCTGCTGAAGGCGGTGCGGAGCGACAGCTGCCGCTATTTCGACACCGTGCTCGGCCCCGGCAGCAATCCCGAACACTGGAACCATTTCCACTTCGATCTCAGGGATCGCAAGGGCGGGCGACGTTATTGCAGCATGTAATGGCCGGTTTGCTGGGATAAACGCGGTTTACCTATGAAGGGAATCGCAGTTAACTGCGGCTCGCTAAATTAGGAGACCCATCCGATGGAAGACGTTCCGAGAAGGAAGAGTAGCTTTGGAAGGGCGCTGGTCGCTGCCCTTGTTGCGATTGTTCTCGTGATCGGCGGCCGCTGGTATGCCTATGTCGCCTATGCGGATGATCCGTTCGATGAAGTCGGCATTGGTCTCAACACGATGATGCCAGGTCCGATCCGCGAGAAGGGCTGTGCGATGCTAAAGGCACGTTTTGAAAACAAGACGTTGCCGCCGGCCGGTTGCGGCGTGAACGGCAGCTGGTGATCCGCGGGCCTTTCGATGCTTGATCGGTACTTAGCCGGCAAAAAAGAAAAAAGCCGGCACGAAGGCCGGCTATAGTGGCGCTCAGCAACGACAGGGGATCTTTGCTGGCTCCGGAAAAAAACTATATCGCGCAATGACGCATGAAATATGGATACGAGGGCAATCAGTCTTCAAGTATCATCGGCGCTGACGCTGTCACCAAGAGGCGTTGGGCGGGGTTGCGACAACCGTTGCTCACCTAAGCAAACATATGCCCGACGAAAGTCACGGTTTGATGACAACTTATTCGTTTAGGCGAACGCACTGTTCCGTCATGCGGGATGGTAAAAGCCTGTTCCCGGCTATATAGCGGGCAAACGCCGCGAAAATAATCACAAAGCCGGACTTTGCCTGCATCATGGCCCCGATCATTTCCATCCGTAGTCTCACCAAGACTTATTCCAACGGGTTTCAGGCGCTGAAGGGTATCGACCTCGATATAGAACGGGGTGAAATCCTGGCGCTGCTTGGACCAAATGGCGCCGGCAAGACGACAATGATTTCCATCGTCTGCGGCATCGCCAATCCGAGTGGCGGCACTGTGATCGTTGGCGGTCATGACGTGGTGACGGCGTTTCGTGCCACGCGCGCAATGATCGGGCTGGTTCCGCAGGAGCTGACCACCGACCTGTTCGAGACGGTATGGAACACGGTGAGCTTTTCACGCGGTCTGCACGGCAAGAAGCCGAATCCGGCTCACATCGAGCGGGTTCTGCGCGACCTGTCGCTATGGGACAAGAAGGACAACATGCTGCGCCAGCTCTCCGGCGGCATGAAGCGACGTGTACTGATCGCCAAGGCGCTTTCGCATGAGCCCGAGATCCTCTTCCTCGACGAGCCGACGGCGGGTGTCGACGTGACGCTGCGCAAGGATATGTGGCACGTCGTCGAGCGGCTGCGTGCCAATGGCGTCACCATCATCCTGACGACGCATTACATTGAAGAAGCCGAGGAGATCGCCGACCGTGTCGGCGTTATCAATGGCGGTAAGCTGCTGCTGGTGGAGGACAAGAAGTCGCTGATGGCCAAGCTTGGCCGCAAGCAGCTTATCCTAGATCTGGCGGAGCCGCTGGAATCTGTTCCGACCTGTCTCGATGGCAACGGCCTGTCGCTGGGGCCGAACGGCATGACGTTGATCTACGATTTCGATGCGGAGCACGAGCAATCCAGCATCGCGGTGCTGCTGTCGCGCCTGGCGGCCGAGGGTATTCATTTCAAGGACCTGTCGACGCGGCAGAGCTCGCTCGAGGACATCTTCGTATCGCTGGTAGGAGAGAGCAAATGAACTTCGAGGCGATCAAGGCTATCTATGGTTTCGAGATGGCGCGCACGCGCCGCACGCTGTTGCAGAGCGTCGTCTCGCCGGTCATTTCAACGTCGCTCTATTTCATCGTCTTCGGTGCCGCGATCGGTTCGCGCATCCAGCAGGTTGAGGGCGTCTCCTACGGCGCTTTCATCACGCCGGGGCTGATCATGCTGACGCTGCTCGGCCAGTGCATCAGCAACGGCTCCTTCGGTATCTACTTCCCGAAATTTTCCGGCACGATCTACGAGATTCTGTCCGCGCCCGTCGCCATGACGGAGATCGTGCTCGGTTATGTCGGCGCGGCCGCGACCAAGGGCATGCTGATCGGGCTGATCATCCTGCTGACGGCTAATTTCTTCGTCGATATCACCATCGAACATCCGTTCATGATGATCCTGTTCTTCGTGCTGACGGCGGTGACCTTCAGCCTGTTCGGCTTCATGATCGGCATCTGGGCTGGGAATTTCGAGCAGCTCAACCTCATTCCCATGCTGGTCGTACCGCCGCTGACCTTCCTCGGCGGCAGCTTCTATTCGATCAACATGCTGCCGCCCTTCTGGCAGGCGGTCAGTCACCTTAATCCGGTACTCTATCTCGTCAGCGGCTTCCGCTGGAGCTTCTATGGCATTGCCGACGTCAACCCGGTGTTGAGCCTTGCCATGATCACGTTTTTCCTCGTCATCTGCCTTGCGACCCTTTGGTGGATATTCAAGACGGGATATCGGTTGCGGAACTGATTGGCGGAACATTTTTCCCGCAAACATGAGTGTTGCAATCGCTGTTCTCGCGGCTCATAAACTCGGCGCCGATACAGCAGGCGGAGCAGGATGGTAGGTCATCGGGAAGCGGGGGCGAGATGACGGCCATGCAGCATGCCTGGGCATCCAAGTCGATCCTTTCTGCAGGTGTTCCATGCCCACAATCCCCCAGCGCCGTTCACTGCCAGACGTTCTCTCGCGCCTCGATCGGCTGACCAATTGGGAGCGCAAACCGCGCGGGGAAATGCGTGTCGGGCTGGAGCCCATGCTCGATCTCATGCAGCGCCTGGGCAATCCCCACCAGAGTTTCCGTGCCATCCATGTCGCCGGCACCAAGGGCAAGGGGTCCGTCTGCGCGCTTGCCGCCGCCGCCTTGCTGCGGGCGGGATGGCGGGTTGGCCGCTATGCCTCGCCACATGTCGATCGTGTGAACGAGCGTATCAGTGTGATGGGTCAGGAGGTCGAGGACGACCGCTTGGCGGAAGCGCTGGAGAAGGTGCTGGACAGCTACGAAGCCGCAAAGCGCGAGGCAACGCCGGGCGAGGACGCCACCTGGTTCGATGTGATAACGGCCGCCGCTTTTGTCGTGTTCAAAGATGCGGGTCTGGATTGGGCCGTTGTCGAGGTCGGGCTCGGCGGGCGACTGGACTCCAGCAATGTGGTCTTCGGCGAAGTTGCCATTGTCACCAATATCGAGCTTGAGCATACGGAAATTCTTGGGAGTACGCGCGAGGCGATCGCCGGCGAAAAGGTCGGCATATTGAAGCCTGGCGCGACGCTTGCCACTACGCTCCTTGCCACCGACGCCGCCGGTCGTGTCTTGCAACAGCGTGCCGATGAACTCGGTTGTCGCGTGCTGCGCACCGACATCGCCGATGATGCGACGATCGCGGACAAGAATGCTGCGCTGGTCGGCCTGGTTCTCGATCATCTGGGACAGCAGGGCGAATGCGTGCGCGAGGGCACCGAGACCGGCGCGCCAATCGGCGCGCGGCTGCTCGATCAGTCGGTCAGGGACAATGCGCGTCTGCCGGGGCGAATGGAGCGGTTTGCCTTCACACTTCCCTCCGTGTCGAATACCGCGCGGCGCGTGGTGCCGATGGTGATGGACGGCGCGCATGTTCCGTTCAATATCGAGGCTGTCCTGCGCGATATTGCCCGCTCTTCCGATTTCAGCGGCCAATGCGTCGCCATCGTCGCGCTGGCGTCCGACAAGGATGCTGAGGGCTTCCTCACGGTCCTGTCCCGATCCGTCGCCTATGTCGTCTTTACGGAAGCGTCCGGGTCCGGTCGCTCTCACCCCGCCGATGAATTGGCAACACTGGCAACGTCCATGGGGATAGCCTGCGAAGCCGAGCCTGATCCGCGCAAGGCGCTGGACCGGGCTGCGATGAAGATATCGGAAGATGATGGCTGGATCCTCGTGACCGGGTCGCTCTATCTGGTGGGAGCGCTGCGAGGCGCCGTGCTGGAAGGTGCCGGTTGACGATGGAAATCACTATTCGGCCAGCCGTTCCCGAGGATGCTGCGGCCATAGCCCGCCTGCACCTTGCCGTCTGGCGGGAAACCTATCGGGAGCTGGCCACGCCCGATGCCTTTCGCATCATGGATGAGGCTTTCCGGCGAGCGAGATGGACGGCCACATTGTCCGAACCGGGCCGTGATCAGCTGGTGCTTCTCGCCGAGCAGAACGGGCGTTTGGTTGGCATTGGCGCGGCCGGCGCGCCGTCATTGGTGCTTTTCGAGGGGCGGGGCGAGATACGATCGCTCTACGTCGATCCCGCCATCAAGCGTCAGGGCGTCGGTCGCCGCCTCATGCGCGAACTGGCGCTGCATCTGGCGGCTTTGGACTATCCCGGCGCGGCGCTCGGTGTCGTCGTCGGCAACGATCCGGCAATAGCGTTTTATCAGTTGCTCGGTGGGCGAATGACCGGGCATTACACTGATCCCGGCCCGGTCTGGCGATCCGAAAACATCATCTTCGTATGGGATGACCTGACGTTACTGATGTAGCGTCGCACCAGCTCTTATTCGCTGACGGTCTTTCTCCGCGGCGCCATCGTCATGGCCATTACGCCGATGATGACGCAGACAAGGCCGATGCCAGCCGTCTGGGTCAGAGGCTCCCCAAGAAAGACGACGCCGATGGCCACACCGATCGGGACGCGCAGATAGGCCTGCGCGGTGGTGCCGATCGAGCCGAGGGTTTGGATCAGCCGGAAATAGATCGAAAAGGCAAGCGCAGTCGACAGGATGGCGAGCGCCAGGAGTGCCAGGATCGATGCCGTGGAGGGCGCGAGCGTCCATGGCCGATCCACGACAAGGCCAACCGGGATGAGGATGACGGCGCCGCAGAGTAGGGAACCGACGGCGGGCATCATCGGATCGAGGCCCTTGAAATTGCGGCCGAACAAGGCGGCTCCCGCATAGCAGACCGAAGCGAGCACGACGGCGAGCTGCGCGGGCAATTGCCGACCGAAGCCGTTCAAGGCGTCGAAGCCGACGATGAGGCAGATACCTGCCAATCCCATGGCGATGCCGAACAGCTTGTATGCGGTGACGCGCTCGTTGCGCAGCAGTATGGCAGCAAGCAGGAAGGTGAAGATCGGTGTGGTGGAGTTCAGGATGGTCGCCAGGCCGGCATCAACCGTACGTTCGGCCCAGGCGATCAGCGTGAAGGGAATAACGCTGTTGAGGCAAGCCTGAACGAGGAAGCGACGCCATACCGACGGATCTCTCGGCAGGCTGAGCCCTCGCCAGCGGATAATTGCAAATAGCACGCCACCGGCAATAAGCGTGCGTGCTGCGATAAGGGTGATCGGTGGGATCGTCGCCACACCGATCCGGATGAACGTGTAGGAGGCGCCCCAGAGGGTCGCGAGCATCAAAAGGAGCAGAAGCTCCGTCGTGGCGTTGGTTTTGGTCTGTGGCATGACGACTGAACTTTCGGGACCGATACTGGGATATATGCCGTCATCCCTAGCGTGCATTCGGCCCGCAATGCTTCGGGCCTCATCGAACTATTACCGTCAATCCCGCAGCCGCAATTCGTCAGTCTGCATCTGCATCGATCCCAGTGTCTCAAGGAAGCTCATGCCGAGCAGGCTCTGGTCGAGCTTGCCTTCCTCGGCGACGGTCGCCTTGACATCGCGACGCACGATCGGGCCGATGGCGACAGAGCCGAGTTCGACGGGGGCGGCTCTTGCCCGCCCGTTGGCGGTGATCATGGTCATGGAATAGGTGAGGTTTTCCGGGATGATGCCGACGCGCTCTGCGTCCTCCCGCGACAGCGCGATGGAGCTGGCACCGGTGTCGACGAGCATGTCGATCGGCTGGCCGTTGATCATCACCTGTGCCTGGAAATGACCGTTCGAGAGCTTGTGGAGGATGACCTCCTGACCGCCTTCGCTGGTGGTGACGACGACGGCATGTCCGGGCACCAGGCCGGCGAATAGCCGGCTACCGACTTCCTGGGCGTCGCGCCGGTAAACATAGGCGGTCGCCAGCGCCATGATGATCACAAGCCAGACCAGCAGATTGCGCAGCGACTGGCTAACGGTTTGGCGGCTTGCCCAGATGCCTGCAGCCATCATGAGCGAAAGGGGCAGCAGGTAAACGATGCGGGCAAAATCGTCATTGGGCAGGCCGAAGGTCATGCCGCTATTATTGTTGAAGAGCAGGAGGGCAAGACCGATGCCGATGATGGCGAGGGCGATGTTCAGGCGGTTCATACGGCGCTGCGCTCCCGCGCCAGCCGTTGGCGGCGGGTTTCCCGGCGCGGCCTGCGCTCGACAGTCGCGAGACGGTCCGGCAGGACCTGCATGATATCAAAGCGTTCGGCGTCGCTATAGGTCATCCATCCGCCGATTTCCTCGCGCGTGCGCCCGCAGCCGAAGCAATAGCCGGTGTTTAAATCGATGGAACAGACAAGAATGCAAGGTGTTAGCATAAAATCATATATCGATGCTTCAGACGCACATGGCAAGGGTGCAGAAAGCGGCGATCTCGCAAATCTGCTGCGCAGCGCCAATGGTGTCTCCGGTGTGGCCAGAAAGCCGTTGACGCACGTGGCGGGTGAAGAGAAATGCCGCCACTACTGTAACAAGAAGGCAAAGGACAAAGGCTGGAAGCCTGAGGCTCGGCCAGAGCAGAAAGGCCGAAAGTATCAGCGCGGCGATCAATGCGATTTGCATGGGGCCATAGTCCGGCTTGCCGGCTGACGCAGCAACCCCGTCCGGCTTGGCCGCCGGCAGGGCATACCAGTGCCAGACCATGGCGCCGCGGCTCAAGACGGCAGCGGCCGGAATGGTCAGCGCCGCGTCGAGGGGAGCGAGGCCACGGCCGATAGCGGCAAGGGCGGCAGCGCGCAGTCCGAAGGACAGGATCAGCGCCACCGCGCCATAGGTGCCGATGCGGCTATCCTTCATGATGGCAAGCGCCCGGTCGCGATCCTTGCCACCACCCAGCCCATCGGCGGTATCGCTGAGGCCATCTTCATGCAGTGCGCCCGTCGTTACCGTCTGGATGGCGAGCGCCAGAAGTGCCGCCATCAGCGGATCGGCATCGAAGGCCAGCAGCACGCCGAAGGTGATTGCGGCGGGCAGGGCGATCAGCAGGCCGGCGAGGGGAAAGGCACGCGATACGCGGGCAAGCTTGCCGTCATCGCCCTCGAAGAAGGACGCGGGCACGGGAATGCGGCTCAAGAAAGCCACGGCGCGGGCGACGTCGCTCGTATATTCCCGAATATTCATTCTCGCACCGTTATTCCCGCGACAGCATCGGGCGCTTTTTGCAGTTGTTCGCGCCCGTGCCGAAGACTAATAGAGTCGCACGCAAAAAACCTGATTTGAGACCAAAAGACAAGGAACGGCATTCATGAGCGTTACCGGCCTGCCATTCGACGATTTCCGCACTCTGCTGCGCGACCTCCCAGGCCCGGATCCCCGAGCGCTGGTTGCGGCGCGCGAGCGCGACGCGCAGCTCACCAAGCCGCCGGGTGCGCTCGGCCGCCTTGAGGAGATTGCCTTCTGGCTCGCGGCTTGGACTGGCCGAGCGCCGGCCGTCACCCGCCCGCTCGTCGCGATCTTCGCCGGCAATCACGGCGTCACCAAGCAGGGCATCACGCCGTTTCCGCCGTCGGTGACGCAGCAGATGGTGGAGAATTTCGCCGCAGGCGGTGCCGCGATCAACCAGATCTGTGTCACCTATGATCTCGGCCTGAAGGTGTTCGATCTGGCGCTCGATTATCCGACCGGTGACATTACGGAAGAGCCGGCGCTTTCCGAGCGCGACTGTGCCGCGACCATGGCCTTCGGCATGGAGGCGATCGCCGGCGGCACGGATCTGCTCTGCATCGGTGAAATGGGCATCGGCAACACCACGATCGCAGCCGCCATTCACTACGCGCTCTATGGCGGCACGGCGGCGGAATGGGTCGGCCCCGGAACCGGCTCGGAGGGCGAGATGCTAAAGCGCAAGATCGCCGCCGTTGAAAAGGCCGCAGCGCTGCATCGCGAGCATCTCTCCGATCCGCTGGAAGTGCTCCGTCGCCTCGGCGGCCGCGAGATCGCGGCCATGGCCGGCGCCATTCTCGCTGCCCGCATGGAGCGTATCCCTGTTATCATCGACGGCTACGTGGCAACCGCAGCTGCCTCGATCCTCAAGGCCGCTAATCCGTCCGCTCTCGATCATTGCCTGATCGGCCACGTCTCGGCGGAGCCGGGGCATCTGAAAGCGATCGACAAGCTCGGCAAGACACCGCTCCTGGCGCTTGGTATGCGGCTCGGCGAGGGCACGGGCGCGGCCCTTGCCGCGGGTATCGTCAAGGCCGCTGCCGCCTGCCATTCCGGCATGGCGACCTTTGAGAGCGCTGGCGTTACCAACAAACACTGACGGATAAAATAGCGAGGCGCGACGATTGCGCGCCTCGCCTCCAAAATTCCGTCCGACTTTCGATTTATGTCATAAAGCCGTAACAAATTCTGGGGCCGACTCAGTGGTCGGCTTGCCTTGGCGATGACGAGACTGTATTCGCAAGGCAGCTAAATTGCAGTCAGGACTGCGCGGACAGGGCGAAGATGGCCGAGTTTTCGAAATCAGCGGTAACCAAGGAAACAGGTATCCGACATTTTTTTGCCGCTGCCAGCTATTCTTGGGGTGGCTTTCAGCGCCTGCTGCAGGAATCCGCTTTCCGGCAGGAACTCCTGTTCGCAGGGGTCGCCTTGATCCTGTTGATCGCGGTCGGCGCGACGCTTGGCGAAATCATGATTGCCGTCGTGCTGTTTCTCGGCGTTTTCGCGGTCGAAGCGATGAATACCGCGGTTGAAGAAGTGATCGACCGGATTTCGCCTGAGATTTCCAATGTCGGCAAGCATGCGAAGGATCTGGGATCCTTTGCCGTTTTCTGCATGCTCGTCGCGTCCGGCCTCTATCTGCTGTACACCATCGGCTACCACCTGTTTTTCCGCTAGTCGTCTACGGCTCAAGTGTCAGGCAAAGCTTTTCTTGCGGCGTTCGACCGACGGCGCGTCCTCGACGGCCGGCAGGCTTTGCAGCACGCGCTTGGCTGGCAGGATGGCGATGACCTCGGTGCCTTCGCGCAGCTTGGATTTCAGCATGAACTGACCGTCATGCTTGGCAAGGATCGCCTGCACGATCGGCAGGCCGAGGCCCGTTCCTTGTTCCGCGCTCTTGATGGCGATCGAACCCTGACCGAAAGCGGACAGAACCACCGGTATTTCTTCTTCGGGTATGCCGGGTCCATTGTCCCTGATTGCCACATACTGCCCACCGCCGGAAGTCCAGCCGACCTTGACGGTGATCTCACCGCCCTGGGGCGTGAATTTTACGGCATTGGACAGGAGATTGAGGATTACCTGCCGGATGGATTTCTCATCGGCCCAGACGGAGGGCAGCTGTAGCTCAAACTGTGGCGAGATGGAGATATTCTTGCCGCGAGCGCGCAGCTGCACCATGCCGATGCAATCCTCCGCGACATCCAGCAGCGAGATCGCCTCTTCGTTCAGCTCGTATTTGCCGGCCTCGATGCGCGAAAGATCGAGGATCTCGTTGATGAGATTGAGCAGGTGCTGTCCGGAGCGATGGATATCGGTGGTGTATTCGCGATAGGTGGCGTTGTTGAGCGGCCCCATGACCTCAGCTGACATGACCTCGGAGAAGCCGAGGATAGCGTTCAACGGGGTCCTGAGTTCATGCGACATCGAGGCCAGGAAGCGTGATTTGGCGAGATTGGCCTCTTCGGCGCGGCGGCGGGCCTCATCCGACATCGATTTGGCGACCTCGAGCTCGGCGATCAGGTCATCCTTCTCCGATTGGAAGGAGAGGATCTTCAGGTTGGACTGAAACATCCGGTTGGTGATGAAGGTGAAGAAGATAGCGGCGACGGTGACTGCGGCGGCAAGCGTGATATCGAGAGGGTCACGGGTCAGTGTCGCCTTGACGGCAAGGGCGACGATTGCCGGGGCGAAGGCGAAGGGCACCGCACGCGGCAGCATGAAATTCGCCATGGTGGTAATACAGATCGCCACCAACAGCGCCGCGCCCTTGTAGAGCACGAAGCTGTCGCCACCGCAGGCGGAGCAGTCCTGCATGGCGAAGAACGCCCAGCAAAAGCCGATGAAGAGTTGGCCCAACAGCAGGATCTGGCGCCATTTCCTGGCGCGCCCGACGGTCATCTCGTACTTCTTCGCACGGCGGCCAAGCAGCATGTTGACGGCATGCATCGTCAGGGTCGGAATGGCCCAGATGAAGATTTGCGCGTCGCGGGTAAGGTAGGCGCCGAGGGCCGCGACGATGATGACGAAGATCGGCATGACCGAGGCGCCCTGCAACAGGGTGTCGACATGCATCATCATCAGTTCGCGGTCGAAACTCCGGCTATGGCCGGATTGCAGGCGCTCGCGCGTCTGCCGCACGGCCTTCGACACAGCCCGGTTACGGTGACTGCGCGATCGGTCGACGATGATTTTATCTGTCGATGTGCTGACGCCGGTACTCATGGTTGCGTTGAAACTTGGCTTGCGGAAGGCTACAGACTAGCGGTCAAATCTTAAGAAGATGCTGCCTGAAATGTTTTGTTTGCCATCTTTACCAAGGGTTTGTTCGTGAAGGAGGCAAAAGCGTGACGCGATCTGGGCGCCTGTTTCGTGACGGCGTAACGACGTTCGCCCTGCTGGTGTTGCTCGGTTTGCTGGCGCTGAAGTTGAACAATCGTCCGGAACTGGTTCAAACCGGAAGGTTTTATGTCGTCGACGGCGATACGCTCGCTCAAGGCGGCCAGCGGTTTCGGCTGCGTGGCATCGATGCGCCGGAATATCGGCAGCAATGTCAGCGCAATAATGCAGGCTGGGCCTGCGGCGAAGAGGCGCGCAAGGCCCTTGATCGACTTATGAAGACGGGTGCGCCCGAATGCCGTGGTAGTGAAAAGGATCGCTACGGCCGGCTGCTGGTGATCTGCAAGGCTGGCGATATCGACATCAACGCCGCTATGGTCCGCAGTGGCATGGCTGTATCCTATGGCGGTTATGCCGCCGAGGAGGCTCAGGCGCGGCAAGCGGAGGCCGGGCTTTGGGCCGGCGATTTCGAACGGCCGCGCGACTATCGACGCGAGGAACAGATGGAACATGTTTCCGGCGGTGACCCGCTCGGCGGACTGGCCGATTACCTGCGAAAGCTGGTGGGATGGGGTCAATGACGATGCCGGGCGATGAGTTGCAGGCGTTGCGCGATGCAATCGCCCTCTGTCGTATCTGTCGCGACACGCCGATGCGCGGCGAGGCATATCGGTTGCCGCATGAGCCGAGGCCGGTGGCGGTGTTGTCGGAGACGGCACGCATCCTGATCGCCGGGCAGGCGCCGGGGCTGCGCGTCCATGAAAGTGGCCTGCCGTTCAATGACGCATCCGGCGACCGGTTGCGGCAATGGCTGGGCGTCGGCCGCGACAGCTTCTACAATCCCGATCGTTTCGCCATTGTCCCGATGGGCTTCTGTTTTCCGGGCTATGACACAGCCGGCAGCGACTTGCCGCCGCGCAAGGAATGCGCGCCGCTCTGGCGGCAGAGGACGCTGGAGGCGATGCCTCAGATCGAACTCGTTCTCGCCATCGGGCAATATGCACAAGCCTGGCACCTCGGCGCGGCGCGGATGGCGTCGATGACCGAAACTGTTTCGGAATGGCGGCGCTACCTTCTGACCAATCGGTCGCCGGCCATTCTGCCGCTGCCGCATCCAAGCTGGCGCAATAGCGGTTGGTTGAAGCGCAATCCCTGGTTCGAGGCGGAGTTGCTGCCGGTGTTACAAGAACGTGTGAAAATCCTCGTTTCTTGAAACAAGTTTCTTTTCTTTCGCCAAAAACGCGCTATAGAGAGAATATAATTCGAAAGGATAGCCGAAATGGATCGTCTCGACCGCAAAATCCTGCGCCTGCTGCAGGAAGATTCCACTCTGGCCGTGGCTGATCTTGCCAAGAAGGTCGGGCTGTCGACGACACCATGCTGGCGCCGTATTCAGAAGATGGAAGAGGATGGCGTCATTCGCCGTCGCGTCGCGCTGCTCGATCCGGAAAAGGTCAACACCAAGGTTACCGTTTTCGTCTCGATCCGCACCAACAGCCACTCGATCGAATGGCTGAAACGTTTTTCCGAAGTGATCGCCGACTTCCCGGAAGTGGTCGAATTCTATCGCATGAGCGGCGATGTCGACTATCTGCTACGCGTCGTCGTTCCGGATATCGCCGCCTATGACGCTTTCTACAAGCGCATGATCGCCAAGATCGAAATCCGTGACGTCTCCTCGGCCTTCGCGATGGAGCGGATCAAGTATTCGACGGAACTGCCGCTGGACTACATGCTGCTGGATACCGCGAAGTCGCAGGAGGACTAAGCGCCACATTTGCAATGGCGCTTAGTAAAGAGCGGCGGACTAAATTACTTCCTGTCCAGCCGCGCCAGCAGCGACGAAGTATCCCAGCGATTGCCGCCCATGGCCTGGACGTCGCCGTAGAATTGATCGACGAGTGCGGTTAGCGGAAGCTTGGCCTCATTGCGGCGGGCTTCCGCCAGCACGATGCTGAGATCCTTACGCATCCAGTCGACGGCGAAGCCGAAGTCGTATTTGTCGGCATTCATGGTCTTGTGGCGGTTTTCCATCTGCCAGGAGCCGGCCGCGCCCTTGGAGATGACGTCCACGACCTTTTCAATGTCGAGGCCGGCCTGCTTGCCGAAATGGATGCCTTCCGCAAGCCCCTGGACGATGCCGGCGATGCAGATCTGGTTGATCATCTTGGTGAGCTGGCCCGCGCCGACCGCGCCCATCAGGCCGACCATGCGGGCATAGGCGTCGATAACGGGCCTTGCCTTTTCGAATACGGCCTCGTCACCACCGCACATGACGGTCAGCACGCCATTCTCCGCGCCGGCTTGGCCGCCAGAGACGGGGGCATCGATGAACTCAACGCCTTTTTCCTTGGCCGCCGCATGGAGTTCGCGGGCGACTTCGGCGCTTGCCGTCGTGTTGTCGATCAGGATCGCACCGGCCTTCATGCCCGAGAGCACGCCGTCCTTGCCGATCGTTACCGAGCGCAGGTCGTCGTCATTGCCCACGCAGGTGAAGACGAAATCGGCGCCTTCGGCAGCCGCGGCGGGGGTGGAGGCATACTTGCCGTCATACTGCTTGGCCCAGGCTTCCGCCTTGGCGACGGTGCGGTTGTAGACGGTGACGTCGTGGCCACCCTTGGTCTTTAGATGCCCTGCCATGGGATAGCCCATGACGCCCATGCCGATGAAAGCGACCTTTGCCATTCGCGAAACTCCCTTACGAATTTTGACAAAAGGCTTAGCGGAAAGGCGAGGGGGACGGAAGACCGATTTGTCGGCGAACTTGTCTCGGTCTCATTCGTCTTGGAAGATAATTCCTTATATTCGTCATTTTTCGAAATCGAATTTCGCTACATCCGCGGAAATTCACAATATCAGATGTCGATATAATCCATGGATTTGCAATTCTTAGGGCATCAATAGCAATGCCGGTGGCAACGGGACGCGTCCCGGTCCGGTGGGAAAGGGACTTTTCATGATCTCGCGCAGACAGACACTCAGCCTTCTCGGCGCCACGGCCGCCACCCTGGCGCTGCCTTCCATACGGTCGGCGCGTGCTGCCGCTGCAACCACCTTTCGCATAGGCTGGCAGAAGAACGGTGTGCTGGCGCTGGCCAAACGCAAGGGCTCGCTGGAAAAGCTGCTTGCCGGTCGCGGCATTTCTGTCGAATGGTCCGAGTTCACATCCGGTCCGCCGCTGTTGGAAGCGCTGGGCGCCGGTGCGCTCGATTTCGGCGCGACAGGCGATGTGCCTCCGCTGTTCGCGCAGGCCGCCAACGGCAATCTGCTCTATGTGGGTCAGTACTCGGGAAGCCCGGAAGGTTCGGCCATCCTGGTGCGCAAGGATTCGCCGATCCAGACGCTTGCGGACCTCAAGGGCAAGAAGCTGGCCTTCAAACGCGGGTCGAGCGCTCACAATGTCGCCGTAAAGGCGCTGCGCAAGGGTGGCCTGACTGTCGACGACGTCCAGGCGCTTGATCTCGCGCCGCCGGATGCTTCCGCTGCTTTCAAGACCGGCGCGATCGACGCCTGGTCGATCTGGGATCCCTATCTCGCTATTGCGGAGGCCGATCCGGACACCCGCATCCTGACGACGGCGCGAGGCCTGCTCGATTCCTACAGTTATTTCCTGGGAAATGCAGATTTCACCAAGGACAATCCGCAGGTCATCGTGGATGTGCTCGAGGAGCTCGCCAAGGTCGGCACTGCGGCCCAGGCCAATCTTGACGATACTGTTGCAGCCCTTTCGGAGATCACCGGCGTGCCGGCCAATATTACGCGGGTGACACTGACGCGGCCTGATTTCAATCTTGGTGCCGTCTCGACCATCAACGACGCAGCCATTGCCTATCAGCAGGGGCTGGCGGATGCGTTTTACGACCTCGGGATCGTTCCGAAGAAGCTCACCATCACCGATATCGTCTGGCGGCCGAAAGCGAGCTGAGCGACGAAGGCTTACTCGTCCCAACTGATATGACCGCGCTCGAAAGATGACGGGCGCGGCTCGTATCGCGGAAAAATATTCCGCGAGATGGCCAGTAATAGAAAATCTGCATTGTCGATATAATCGGTAGTCTATGCCACTATCCCTTGGAAGCTCCGAGGGACATGCTCCCGATGACACGCGCCCAGAAGACAGGGAAACACTATGACCAAGACTGCCAAACCCATCGACTTCCTGTGGTTCATTCCGACCTCCGGCGACGGTACCTATCTGGGCTCGACCGATCTCAACCGCGGGCCGGAAATCGGCTATCTCACGCAGATCGCCCAGGCGGTCGACAGGCTCGGTTTTTCCGGCGTGCTGCTGCCGACGGGCGTCTCCTGTGAGGAGTCGTTCATCACGGCTGCCGCTTTGTCGGCGCACACTCAGAAGCTGAAGTTCCTGGTGGCCATCCGCCCCGGCACGGCATCGCCCGCCTATTATGCCCGTCTCGCCTCGACGCTCGATCGCGTTTCGAATGGTCGCGTGCTGCTCAATATCGTTGTCGGCGGTAGCCCGGCCGAATTGGCGGGTGACGGCATTCATCTCGAACATGACGAGCGCTATGCCCATGCCGACGAGTTCTTCACTGTCTGGGAAGAGCTTATGGAGAAGGGCTCCTCGACATTTAAGGGCAAGTATATCACGGCGACCAACGCAAGGCTTGGCCTGCCGCCGGTGCAGTCGCCGCGCCCGCCGCTTTATTTTGGTGGCTCGTCGGACGCCGGCATCGACTTCTCGGTTGGCCGCGTCGACAAGTATCTGACCTGGGGCGAGCCGCCGGCACAGGTGGCCGAGAAGGTCGAGAAGGTGCGCGCTGCCGCCGCCAAGAAGGGTCGCGAAGTCAGCTTCGGCATCCGCCTGCATTTCATCGTCCGCGAGACGGATGAAGAAGCATGGGCCGCCGCCGACCGGCTGATCTCCAAGCTCGATGACGAGACGATCCGCGAAGCGCAGGAACAGTTCGTCAACCAGTCCGACTCCGTTGGCCAGAAGCGCATGGCAGCTCTTCACGGCGGTCGTCGCGACAAGCTCGAAGTTTCGCCGAACCTCTGGGCTGGCGTTGGTCTCGTGCGCGCCGGTGCCGGCACGGCGCTCGTCGGTTCGCCGCAGACGGTGGCCGCAAGGCTCCGCGAATATCAGGATATCGGCATCGAAACGGTGATCGGCTCCGGCTATCCGCATTTGGAAGAGGCCTATCGTGTCGCGGAACTGCTGTTCCCCGAAATCGGACTCTCCCGCGAAGAGCAACGTGCCGGCTTCCGCAACGAATTCGGTGCAAAGCAGATCTTCGCCGGCGGTAGCCATGGCGGCAATCTGAAAGTCGTTTCCGGCTCTTAACGCGAACAATTCAGGGAGATTCTCATGTCGACATTCGACACGTCCTTCGTCCGCGTCACCGCGCAAAGCCGGGCTCGCCCGGCAAAGCAGGCGCGGCCGGTCATCTCCCTGGAGCGGTTTTTGCCTTTCCTGCTGCCGGCCGTCGTCATAGCGGCTTGGCAGCTTGGCTCGTCGGTTGGCTGGATCTCCACGCGCATCATGCCGTCGCCGGCCGCTGTCGTGCTTGCCTTCTGGCAGACGACGATCTCCGGGCAGCTGCCGCATAATATCCTCGTCAGCGCCGGTCGGGCCTTTGCCGGCCTGCTGGTTGGCGGCTCGATCGGCTTCCTGCTCGGCATCGCCAACGGCGTGTCGCGCCTGTCGGAAAAGCTGACGGATACGACGTTGCAGATGCTACGCACCATTCCGCATCTGGCCATGGTGCCGCTGGTCATTCTCTGGTTTGGGATCGGCGAGGAATCGAAGCTGTTCCTGACGGCCCTTGGTGTGCTCTTCCCGATCTATCTCAACACCTATCACGGCGTTCGCAATGTCGATCGTGGCCTCATCGAGATGGGCCGGGTCTATGGCATGAGCAACTGGACGCTGTTCAAGAAGGTAATTTTCCCCGGCGCCCTGCCGTCAATCCTCGTCGGCTTACGCTTTGCGCTCGGTATCATGTGGTTGACGCTGATCGTGGCGGAATCGATCGCCGCATCCTCGGGCATCGGCTACATGGCCAACAATGCCCGCGAGTTCGGCATGACCGATGTCGTGGTGTTGACGCTGGTGATCTACGCCGTGCTCGGCAAGCTCGCCGATGTCGTTGCCCGTGCGCTGGAGCGCAGGGCCTTGCGCTGGAACCCGGCCTATCAGAATTGAGTGAGGAAGCATCTATGACCGCCATCGCATTGGAACGCGTTCATCAGGGCTCCTCCGGGAGCGCTCCGTTGCAGACAGGTGCTGCCGCCATCCACATCAAGGGCCTGGAAAAGAGCTTTGACAATAATCGCGTGCTGCGTGGCATCGATCTCGATATTCCCGCCGGCCAGTTCGTCGCCGTCATCGGCAAGAGCGGTTGCGGCAAGAGCACGCTGCTACGCATCCTGATGGGGCTGGATGAGCCGACTTCGGGCCATCTGCGTTTCGAGACCACTGACGCGAATGACGCGGCACCGAATGCCCGCATCGTCTTTCAGGAGCCGCGATTGCTGCCCTGGCTCTCCGTTGCCGACAATGTCGCCGTCGGTCTCGGCGAGGGGCTGCCGCAGCAAGTGGTACGCTCCGAAACCGCGGCGGTGCTTTCCGAAGTGCAGCTGGCGGAGAAGGCCGGCGAATGGCCGTCGCGGCTTTCCGGCGGTCAGCGGCAGCGCGTGGCGCTTGCCCGCGCATTGGTGAGCAAACCCGGCGTCCTGGCGCTGGATGAGCCTCTGGGCGCGTTGGACGCGCTCACCCGCATCAGCATGCAGGAACTGCTGAACCGCGTCTGGCGCGAACTTGGCTTCACTGCTGTGCTCGTGACGCATGACGTCAGCGAGGCCGTGCATCTGGCCGATCGCGTCGTCGTGCTGGACGAGGGGCGGATCGTGCTCGATATCGCGGTTCCCCATCCGCACCCCCGCCGCCATGGCAATCCGGCGCTTGCCGAACTCGAGGGACAGTTGCTGGCTGCTATTCTCGGGGATGCCAAGGCAGGCTAATTTGGCCGGGTTTCGTCGCCTTCGACATAGAGGCGCAGATTGTCGAAGCCCATTTCCGTGCCCATCAGCCGCGAACCGTTGTCGCCATAGCAGTCGAGAAAAACCACCTGTTCGGTGAAGAGCATTCGCGTACCGGCTGATTCCGGTGCGAAGGCGACGGTGGCGAGCGACATGGAGATGCGCTTGTCGTCGAGCATCATGTCGAAAGCATAGATGATGCGCTCGTTAGGCACGATGTCGATATAGCGGGCCTGATAGGCGTGTACCACACCGTCCGTCGATGCAATGCGGTTGCTCTCGCTGCCGCCGGGGCGGAAATCGAGTTGATATTCCAGCGGTGTCCATTCCCCATGGCAGGAAAACCATTGGCGCTTGTTCTCGGCCACTGCCCAGGCGCCGAAGACGCGCGGTAGGGGTGCCTTGAAATGCCGCTCTATGGTAAGCGTCGTATGTTCCGTCGATCTTCCGGTCATTCTGTTATCGTCTCCGTGGACGTATCGGCCAGAAACTGATCCAGCCGGTCGAAGCTTCTGTTCCATCCCGCCTTGCGCTCTGTGATCCAGTGCTCGACCGATGCAAGCGCCTCCTTACGCAGATGGTAGGTCCGCACCCGGCCAGATTTTTCCGACAGCACCAGACCGCTGCTTTCCAGTACCTGCAGGTGTTTCATCACGGTCGGCAGCGCCATGGCGAATGGCTGTGCCAGTTCCGTCACCGAGGCGGGACCGTTGCCGAGACGGTCGATCATGCCGCGTCGGCTCTGATCCGACAGGGCCTGGAACATCCGGTCAAGTGCCAGGGGGTCCTCAAGCATGCGGGTGTTCCGGCCGGAACTGCGGCGGCAGCTTTTCATGATATGGATAGAAATGGAAATAGGGCATCGCCTCCTTGAGCACGCGGGCGAAGGACGGACGCTCGAGCAGGCGCTGGTAATATTGTTTGAGCCGGACATGCTGTTCGCCGAAGGGCACCAGCGTTTCGGCGTAGAACAGCGCCGGGGCTGCGGCGCAATCGGCCATCGTCAATGCGTCTCCGGCGATCCAGGTTTTTTCGCCCAGTTGCTGCTCGATCATGCCATAGGCGGTGCGCAACAGTGTTTGCGCCTGCTCGACGCTTTGAGGATCGTGTGCGCCTTCGGGACGACGCTTGTCGGTAACGATCGCCTGCATCGGCTCCTGGACATAAAGATCGAAGAAGCGATCCCAGAGGCGGACGCAGAGCGCATCCGTCGGATCGGGCGGCAGCAGGGGCGTTGGGCCGGGATAGTGTCGGTCGAGATATTCGATGATGATGCTGGTTTCCGGAACGGTGCTGTCGAGTGCCTCGTCGCGCAGGACTGGGAATTTCCCGATCGGCCACAGCCGGAGCAGGGAGGCGCGCGAATCCACGTTGCCGAGATCGATAATGCGGCTCTCGAACGGCGTACCGTTCTCGTAGAGTGCCATCAGGACCTTGTGACAGAAGGAGGCAAGGGGATGCTGATAGAGAATAAGGGACATGCGGAGACCTTTCCCACATCGTGGCGTCGTACTAAAACTTAACCGAATGGCTAAGTAACAGATCGGTGCTGATCGGGCAAGAAATAGTTATCCAATTGGATAACTATTCCGGATGTCCTGAGAAGAGCGTCTTATTCCGCGACGAGGCGCGCGATGATCAGATGGCCCGGCGTCGGCTGGCCGTCTTCCATGCGGACATTGATATCGGTGATCTCGACCAGCTCGAAGCCGGTCGCCTTGAGACGTTCCTGCACGTAGCTTTCGGCATGGGCGAAGCGTTGATGCGGGCCGACCATATAAGGGCGACCAGCAAGCGCGCTGTCCGACAAGGTCTCGGAGGAGAAGATGAAGAGACCACCCGGCGTCATGTTGTCGGCGGCGCCGAAGAACAGCGGTTCCAGCGCACCAAGATAGGGCAGGACGTCGGTGGCGGTGATCAGGTCGAAAGGTTCCTCGTCGTTATCGTCAAGGAAGTCCTCGACTTCGGCGACGAACAGCGTCTCGTAGAGGTCTTTTTCGTGGGCGACTTCGACCATGTTTTCGGAGATGTCGATGCCGGTGATGTCCTCGACGATATCGCGCAGCGTGCCGCCGGTCAGCCCTGTGCCGCAGCCGAGATCGAGCATGCGCTTGAATGGGCCGAGACCGAGGGCCTGCAGGCGCTGGCGCACGAAAACCGGAACGTGATAGCCGAGCTGCTCGACAAGTACGTCCTCGAAGACTTCTGCATGCTGGTTGAACAGGGTTTCGACATAGGCGTCGGGCGCCTTCACCGGCGTTTCGCCGCGGCCCATCGAGGCGATGCGTACAGCCGCGCCGCCATGGTCGTCGGGATCGATCGTCAGCACTTGCTGATAGGCCTTGACGGCGGCATCGATGTCGCCGGCCTTTTCCAACGCGAGCGCGCGGTTATAGGCTTCCGCCAGCGCGTCTTCGTCGATCTTCTTCTTAGCCATGGGACACCAGCCTTTCCGTTTGTCAGGCAGGCCTTAAGGCGCTTCAATGGCTTTTGCAAATAGTTTGGGGCTTTTGCAAATGGTTTGGCAGCCAGCGTTAGTGCAGGATGAACTCTCCCTTCAGCGCGCGCCATTCCGTCGCCGAGATCAGCTTGCGATGGACATAGCGCACCGAGTGCAGCGGTCCGTCCAGCTTTTCCTGCCAGAACTTCAGGAAGCCGCGCATCTCAGGAAAGTTGGGAGCGAGATCGTAGTCCTGCCAAATATAGGTCTGTAGAAATTGAGGATGATCGGGCAGGCGATAAAGGATCTGCGCCGTGGTCAACCCGTAGCCTTGCAACTGCTTTTGCATGTCGTCGTGCATGAGGTCTCTCTTTCTGTTTCCACTACCTTCCGTGACAGATGGTCACGGATAAATGGAAGCACTTCAAGCTAAACCTATGCTTTATAAAAGTGTCACGAAAGAAAATTTATTCACAGAAATCAATGTGATAGCAGCCCATCAGGATGAGTGCTGCCAAAAGGGCGGGTGGCACCGGAGGATGCCACCGCAATCGGATCAACGCTTCAGATGCCGCGTCAGATAGCCTTCCATGCGAGCCCAGCCATTGCGCATGACTTCGACGATCGAAAGATAGAAAATCGCCGCCCAGAGATAGGCTTGATAATCGTAGGTCTGCGAGAAGGCGTAGCGCGTCTCTCCCATCAGATCATAGACGGTGATGATCGAGACGGTCGCCGAGCTCTTGATCAGCAGGATGATCTCGTTGCCGTAAGGGCGCAGCGCCACGATCAAGGCTTGCGGCATGATGACCTTGTAGAAGGTCACAAGCTTGTGCAGGCCGAGCGATGCGGCCGCCTCGCTTTGGCCGCGATGGACGCTCTGGATGGCGCCACGCACGATTTCCGCCTGATAGGCTGCGGTGTTCAGCGTGATGGCAAACAGACCGCAATTGAAAGGATCGCGAAAGAACCACCAGAGACCGATATAGTCGAGGAAGCCGCGGGCCTGCGGAAAGCCGTAATAGACGATGAAAATCTGCGCCAGCAAAGGCGTGCCGCGAAAGAGATAGACGTAGCCATAGGTCAGGCTGTTGAGGATCTTGCTCTTCGACATTCGGGCGAGAGCGAGCGGAATCGAGAGTATCGCGCCGAGAATGAAGGAATATCCCACCAGGGTGACGGTGATCCAGAGACCGTGCAGGAAACGCGGGCCGAACTTGAAGAACTTTGCGTTATCCCAGTTGGTGATCATCATCGTGATCAAGGCGATGCCGAGCAGCGCCCAGATGAACAGGAATAAATAGCCGACAATGCGGGATTTGGAGATGCGCTTCATCGTCTCCGGCGGTGCCGGCTGCGCCGGGATCAAAGCTTCAGCATAGCTCATCGGCGAAACTCCGCACGCTTGGCCCAGCGATCGAGGTAGGACAAACCAGCTGAGGAGATGATGGCGAGTACCAGATAGAGGGAGCAGGCAACGGCATAGAAGAAGAACGGCTCCTTCGTCGAGCGCACGGCTAGGCCCGTCTGGCGAACGATATCGGCGAGCCCGATGATCGAAACATAGGATGTGTCCTTCAGCAGGTTCATCCAGAGGTTTCCGAGATTGGGGAGCGAAATGCGGATCAGCTGCGGCAGGATGATGAGACGCATCGTGCGGACGCGATGGAAACCGAGCGCGTCGCCCGCCTCATACTGACCCTTGGGGATAGCCCTGAAGGCCGATAGCAGCACTTCCGAGCAATAGGCTGAAAAGACGATCGAAAGGGCGATCATACCCGCAACGAAGGCGTTGATCTCGACCGGTCCCTCGTAGCCGACATATGCGAGCACCGTTTGCAGCAGGATCTGCATGCCGTAGTAGATGATGAAGAGGGTCAGAAGCTCCGGCAGGCCGCGGAAAATGGTGGTGAACACCCCGGCGGCTAGCCGCAGCGACCTTTCTTCGGATTGCTGCGCCAATGCGACCAGGAAGCCGACGATCAGGCCGAGGGGCAGTGTCAGGACCGCCACCGTTATGGTGACCCTGAGGCCGCCGGCGATCTCGTCGCCCCAACCGGTATCACCGCATGCAATGACGGTGTTCTGGCCGAACAGGGTGAAAAGCCCGACCGGGCCGCACAGCGGATCGAAAATATTACTCAGCCAAGCCCAAAGAGAGCCGAGCGCGGAAAACAATCCGCCCATACCATAATTCCCCTCACGGCTTGTGCCGTGTTACTCTTCTTTAGCCGTTGTCAAACAAAAACGGCGGAAGGGCAAGCTTCCGCCGTCATCTTTTCCCAAGGAATCGACAGGCGATCAGTCGCCGTAGACGTCGAAGTCGAAATACTTGTCCTGGATTTTCTTGTAGGTGCCGTCAGCGCGGATCGCGGTAATGGCCGCGTTGAACTTGTCCTTGAGCGCGGTGTCACCCTTGCGAAGGCCGATGCCCGCGCCGATACCGTTGATTTCCGGATCGATCTTCAGCGTGCCGAGGAGCTTGCAGCAGCTACCAGCGTCAGACTTGACCCATTCCGAGAGGACGACGACATCGTCGATGACCGCATCGATACGGCCGTTCGAGAGGTCGAGCTTGTATTCGTCCGGCGACGGATAGAGCTTGAGTTCAGCATCCTTCAGGTGCGCCGTGGCGTAGTTGGCGTGCGTGGTCGAGGACTGCGCGCCGATGCTCTTGCCCTTCAGGGCTTCATCGGTCGTGTCGGCGATGGTCGAATCCTTCGGCACGGCGATGGCCGGCGGCGTGTTGTAGTACTTGTTGGTGAAGTCGATGGCCTTTTCACGCTCCGGCGTGATCGACATGGACGAGACGATGGCGTCGAACTTCTTGGCCTGGAGCGCCGGGATGATGCCGTCGAAATCCTGGTTTACGAAAGTGCACTTGATTTTCATCTGATCGCAAAGCGCATTGGCTATATCGATGTCGAAGCCGACGATCTTGCCCGAAGCATCGAGCGATTCGTACGGCGGGTAGGTGGCGTCCGTGCCGATGACGATCGAATCGCCGTCCGCGAGCGCGGCGCCTGCGAAAAGCGACATCGCTGCAAGCGATGCAGCAGCGAAAAGACGGGTGGAGATGCGCATTTTGATCCTCTCTGTTGGCGACCGGCAGCTCTTTTTCTTCATTGGCGGCCGGCCAGAATGGAGCGGGCCAAGGACCCGCCTTGGTAAGATAATCGTACTTTTTTTCCGCAAATTGCAACTGGAATTACGAAGAGCTTTCGCACCGCACACTGTCTTCCAAGTGCTTTGCATGGCTTCACAAACTGAATGAAAGCCGTCTGGCGTATTCAGCTAGGGTTAATTCAGCCCTCCTAATAGTGCCGGAACAATACGCCCCCTTGCCGCGATTCAACCCTACGAAGAACGAAAATCGGCCGGGATCATGAGACATCGCCTCTGCGGGCTTGCATCCGCAACCCGGCGGATAATGACGATAAGATAAGAGGAGACCCCATCTATGGGAAAGCGATCCAGACTATTTGCCAGCGCTGCATTCCCGCTGCTTTCGCTGTCGCTTGCATTTGAGCCGGTGGCTGCCGCCGCGCTGCGAGACCAGGCCATTATGCCGCTGAGCAATGACGCCGGCGGATCGGTCGCCGTCAACGGTGGGGCAAGTTTCGAAGTTGCCCAGGAGCAGCCTCAGGGCGGCCAGTCCGAGGAAGAGCTGCGCAAGCACAAGAAGCCGGGTGAAGCCGAACAGGGCGAGCCGCAGGGCCAGAAGCACGAGGCAGCGCCCGCGCAGCAGGGCGGAGCCGAGCCTCAGCATAAGGCGAAGGAAGCGCAGCCCGAGGCGGCGCCGCAACCGCAGAAGCATCAGCCGGAAGCGACGCCGCCGAAGGCCGCCGAGCCACAGGCGGCTCCGAAACAGCAACAGGAGCAGCCCGCAGAGAAGCCACCGGCACAGAAGCCGCAGGCTCAGCCTGAAGCCAAGCCGCAGCCAAAGGCCATAGAGCCGCAGGCGCAAGAGCCGGCCGAGCCGGCGCCGAAGCCGCATAAGCAACCTGCTGAGCAGCAGCCAACGGCTCAACCGGAAGCAAAGCCGCAGCCGAAGGCCGCACCTGAGACGCAGCAGCAAGGCCAGCCCGAGCAAAAGCAGCACCAGAAGCCGCAAGGCCAGCCAGCCGAGCCGGCACAGCAGACAGCACCCGCCAAGCAGCCGGCACCGGCCGCGCAGCAGCCTCAGGCCCAGCAGGCTCAGCCGGAGACTGAAACTCAGCCCGCGCAGAAACCGCATCAGAAGCCTCAGGCTCAGCCTGCCGAGACAGCGCCACAACAGAAGGCACCGGCGCAGCAGCCGGCCGAACAGCAGACGGCACCTGCCCAGCAACCGGCGCCAGCCGGGCAACAACCGCAGGGTCACAAGACCCAGCCTGAGACCCAGGCTCAGCCGGCAACGGAGGCAGCACCCGGTAACCAGCAGGGACAGAAGCCCGGCGGTGACAAGACGCACGGTAAGCCACAGCAAGGCCAGCAAGGCGAGCAACAGCCTGCAGGCAATGCCCAGCAGCCGGCGCAGAAGGGCGAGCCGCAAGGTCAGCAGAGCCAGCAGCCAAATCAAGCGGCTCCGCAAACCGGCAAGCAGCCGCAGCCCGCCAATGAAACCGGCGCTCCCGCGCAAGGCACGGCCACGCCGGTGCCTGCGAACGGTACAGCGCAGCCCAACGGCGCTGCCCAGCCGGGCGCCGAGACGGCGGTTCCCGCCAGCCAACCGGTCTCGCCGCAGGAGCTCGAGCGTCGCAAGAAGATCGCGGAAAATCCCGCCGAGAGCAAAGGGCCCGTCATCCTGCCGGTCCAGAACGGTGCCGCCGTGCTGGATAGCGACAAGGATGCGGCCCGTCGCGGACATCGCCAGGGCGGCCAGAACCCCGGCGGTCAGGGTGGTGCTCAAGCAGGGCAGCAGGGCCAGGTAGGCCAAGCTCCGGTAGGCCAGGGCCAAGCGGGTCAGGGGCAGAACGCCCGGACGCCGCCGCCGGCCGCCTACACGAAGCCGCCGACCTCCGATGCCGAGGCACAGCGCGCGGCGGGCGGTCAGCAACAGCCACCTGTGAAGATGGAAGCCGTGACCAGCGAGCAGGGCCGCCGGATGGATGGTCGGCCGAATTTTACGGCGCCGGGCGGAACGACGGTCCAGACCATCATCAATCAGGACAACCGCACCATCGTGAATGTCGACAACAACTATGTCGTTCGCCATGACGATACCGAACGCTTTGTCCGCGGCGGTGAGCGTCCGACCTACGAGCAGCTTCCGCGGGACCGCTATCGCGAGACCATCGACCAGCCGGACGGCGATCGCATCATCACCGTGCGCAACCGATACGGAGACATCATCCAGCGGTCGCGTGTCGATGCGGACGGCCGCGAATATGTGCTGTTCTATTCGCCGGAGCTTGAACAGCAGCCGGATCACGACGACTATTTCCGCGATCCGGGCGACAGCCTGCCGCCGATGCGTCTGCTCATTCCGCTGAGCCAGTACATCATCGACACCGGAACCGAGCGCGATTCGGACTATTACGACTTCCTGCGTGAGCCGCCGGTTGAGCCTGTCGAGCGCATCTATTCGGTCAATGAAGTGCGCTATTCCGCTCGTATCCGCGACAAGGTGCGCCGTATCGATCTCGATACGATCACCTTCGCAACCGGCAGCGCGGAAATCCCGATGTCGCAGGCGAGCACATTGCGCGGCGTCGCCGATGCTATCGGCCAGATCATCAAGAAGGATCCGACCGAGACCTTCCTGATCGAAGGTCATACGGATGCCGTCGGATCGGCGGAGAGCAACCTGATCCTCTCCGACCAGCGGGCGGAATCGGTCGCCAAGGTGCTGAGCGATGTCTACGGTGTTCCTCCGGAAAACCTGGTGACTCAGGGATATGGCGAGCAATATCTGAAGGTAAACACGCAGGGGCCGGAGCAGGAAAACCGCCGCGTCACCATCCGCCGTATCACGGCGCTGGTGCGTCCGGTCGCTTCCAACCGGTAAAATCTTCTTGTCTCATGATGCAAAGGCCGTCGGGAAACCGGCGGCCTTTGTCATTTGGAGGGTTGGCCGAGCCCGACCGTCGCGGTGATGAAATCGGCGATCGCCTGAGTGTCGTCGAGATCAAAGACGGTCAGTGCGCCGGCATTCTCGACTGGATGATCAGCGGCGATGGCGACGATATGCGGGTCTTGCGGTGCGAGAGGTTCGTTCTTCGCGGCCTCCAGCCGGCGTGCCTCGATCTTCGGGATCGGTTCGCGCTTGTAGCCTTCGATCAGGACGAGGTCGCAGGGCGCGATCCGAGCGAGGATTTCTTCGAAGCTCGGCTCCGGAGCGCCGCGCAGTTCGTGCATGATGGCGTAGCGCGTGCCGGAAACGATGGTGACTTCATGCGCTCCGGCCTCGCGATGGCGAAAGCTGTCGGCGCCGACCTTGTCGATGTCGAAATCATGATGGGCATGCTTGATGGTCGAAATCTTGTAGCCGCGAAGGGTGAATTCGGTGACCAGGCGCACCGCAAGGCCGGTCTTGCCGGAATTTTTCCAGCCGGCGATGCCGAAGATTTTCGGGCGCGGGGTTGTCATGGGGTCCTCTCCAGTGCCGCGAGCCATTTTTCCGCGTCGATCAGGTCGTCAGGCCTATTGATGTTGAAGAAGGGGTCGAGCGGGCCGATCGCCGTTTCGATGGTCGGAAAATCCACCGTCCGGACGAGGTGACGCGCCAGGAAGTCCCGGACGCGCCGTTTCTCATCCGCGAGAAGCCACGATTCGAGATCGTCGGCGATGGAGACGGGCCAGAGACCGAAGACGGGATGATCACGGCCGAGCGATGTAGCGATCGCGATGTCATTCCGGCCTTCGATGGGCTCCGCCAACTGTGCGACTAGATCGATCGGGAAAAACGGGCTGTCGATCGGCACGGTGACGAGATGGGAGGCGTGGGGATGATGTGTCGCTGTATAGCGCATGGCGGTGAGCACGCCGGCGAGGGGCCCAAGCTTGCCGGGAATAGTGTCGGGAACCAGCGGCAGTCCTTCCGTATCCGGCCAGTCGGCATCGGCGTTGAGCGCAACCGGTATTGTCTGTCGCTGCCCGATCCGTGTCGCGATGCGCGTCAGAAGTTTTTCGCCACCGAGCGAAACGAATGCCTTGTTCACACCCATTCGGCTGGAGCGACCCCCGGCAAGCAGGAAGGGCGGGACTTCGGCGGGATCTGCGATGAAGCCGGGCATGCTGGCGACCTCAGGCGGGCACACGCGGCTCTGATTCCTGGGCGATAGGCTGGGCCGCTTGCCGCTTTCTCTCCCGATAGAATGTATAGATGCCGGACGCGATGACAATGGCGGCGCCGATGAAGGTCCAGACATCCGGCACCTCGCCGAAGAAGAGCAGGCCGAGCAACGCCGACCAGATCAGGCTGACATAACGAAACGGCGCGACAAAGGAGATCTCGCCGGTTCGCATCGCCAGGATGGTCGCCTGATAACCGATCAGCACCAGGACCGATGCCAGCAGGATATGCGAGAACGAGGTGAGGCTGACCGGCTGCCAGCCGCCGAGCGGTGCTGTCAACAGAGCGCCGAAGATCGAAATTGAAACTGCGGTACACACCGTCACCATCAGCGACGGTACGTCCTTATTGATGCAGCGCGTGGCCAGATCGCGCGCGACGGTGACAAACATGCAGGCAATGGAAAGCAGGGCGGCCGTTGTAAATCCTTGGGGGTCGGGGCGGACGATGATCAGTACGCCGGCGAAACCGACGATGATTGCCGCGCAGCGCCGCCAGCCGATAGGTTCTTTGAGAAACAGCGCCGCGCCGAGCGTGACGGCAAGCGGCACCGCCTGCTGAATGGCCGAGGCATTGGCGATGGGCATCATTCCAAGCGCGGTGATGTAGGTTCCCGCCGCGATCGCCTCGCAGGCGATGCGCAGGGCGATCATCGGCTGCAGGATGACTTTCCATGAGCGCAGGGCACCCATGTGCCGGGCGAGCAGATAGACGATGATGCTGGTGAAGAGCCCACGGATAAAAATGATCTCGCCGGCATTCATCACCGAGATGACCGATTTGGACAGGGCATCGCTACAGGCAAAGCCTGCCATTGATGCGGCCATGTAAAGGGCACCCTGCGTATTCTTGGTCCGCGGCATGAAACGATTCCCTGGATATATCAGTTTGACCTACTGTGCTTTTCGTCAAATTGGAATCGCTCATAGTCTGTTGGTGGTGGAATTCGATTGTGCGCTGCAGCGAAACTTCCAGTTGATCGCGTGCCTGGCTTCGATGAAATCGCAAAACGAGACAGAATTTCGGATTTTTCGTAGATTGCACCACCTTTTACGTGTGCGCTTAATTCTTATTCAATCTTATTTCCCGAGGCTCCCACTCGGTTTTGCATGACGCAGAAGCATCTACCGCAGCGCAGCAGGAATGATGATCCCGCCTTCGCCGGATACCAACCAATTTGATTGGGGCGTGGCATGTTCTTCATTGATCGTCTTCTGCAAAGTCGCAGGATCGTGACCAAGGTTCTGATTTTCGTTGTGCCGCTGGTGGTGTTGATCGCCGGTGTCGGCATGGTCGGTTATCACACGGCCAATATTCTCAACGGGCATATGACCGTGACGCGGGCGACGATCGAAAACATCAGCGATTTCGAGAATTTGCAGGCGGCGCTGCAGGAATTCACCACCTCGCCGTCCGATGAGACGCGCCAGGCTCTCACCGGCAAGATCGATGCGCAGGAGGCCGGTGTTCAGCGCCTGAGCGGCCTGCTCAGTGACGACCAGCGTGCCAAGATTTCCACCGTCGGCGCCTTGGCGGACAAGATGCGTGCCCAGACGGCTGCCCTTTGGACTATCAGGCAGAAGCAGGACAGCGATGTCGATGCGATCCGCAAGGCGGTGCAGGGCATCGAAGCCGGCGGCAAGGCCGCCGCCAAGCAGATCGACATCATCCGCAAGGAATTCAGCGACAAGGAAACCTTCGCCAAGGAGCTGCTCTACGATGCGGCCGCCTACAAGGGCCTGTCCGAAAAGATGAGCAACCTGCGCATCCAGGTGCAGATGGCTGCCGACGCCGATGAGGAAATCACCGATGCGCGCACCTATGCCGATGCTATTCTGAAGCAGCTGACCATCTCGCAAGCCCTCGTCTCCAAGCGCGGTGCCGGACTGGTGAATAACGCAGCCGACGCAGCCAACAAGCTCGACGCCCTGCTGAAGGGGAGCGGCACGTCCGACCAGAAGGTCGAGGCCATGGGGCCGATCCTGCAGAGCTTCGTGAAGATCGAGGGCGACATGACCCTGCAATCGGCCAAGAATAGCGACACCGCCGCCGATCGCTTCGTCAGTCTCGACAAGATCATCGACGGCCAGAAGGAGCTTCTGGATCGCGTCGACGCGGCGCTCGGCATCATCGATCGCCTGACATTGCATGCGTCACGCATGGAGAATGTCCGCGACGCTGCCTCGCGCGATGCCGTCATCACCGATCTGAAGGATCTGCAGGAGGTTGCCGCAAAGATTTCGGCACTCGGTCCGACCAACGCCACCATGCGCGACTTTGCCTCTCGTATTCAGCCGCTGATCGACGGCGTGACCAAAGGATCGGCCGATCTGCTGCAGACTTCCGCCGATTGGAAGACGACGCGGGTCGACTCCAACGGCATATTGGCTGATGCGATGACCTCGCTGCGTGGCTTCGTCGCCCAAGCCCAGGAGATCGGCAAGGAAGACAGCGAGCGTTCGGCCAATGTCTCGGTTATCGCCATGATCCTCGGCACGCTGCTGGCGATCGTCGGTGGCCTGATGCTGGTGGAGACGCTGCGCGGACCGCTGAAGCGGGTGACCGAGATTATGACGCGGCTTGCAAGCGGCGATCTGGAAGTGGCGATCGACGGCCGCAATCGCGGTGACGAGATCGGCGACATGGTGCGCTCGGTCACCGTCTTCCGCGATGCTGCTGTCGAAAACGTCCGGCTGGAGCGGGAAGCGGAGAGTGCTCGCGCTCTGTCGGCGGAAGAGGCTGAGCGCCGAGCCGCAGACCGCGCCCGCATCGAGGCCGAGCAGAAGCAGGCGCTGAATGCGCTCGCCGACGTTCTTGCCAAGCTTGCCGACGGCAATCTCGAGGAAAGCATGCGCGAAGACCTCTCCGCTGATTTCGTCGAAATGGCCTTTACCTACAATCATGCGATAGAAGCTCTGCGCGAGACCTTGACGGATGTTCGCTACACCGCCGAGGAGATCAAGGGCGGCACCGGCAATCTCGCCATGTCGGCCGACGACCTGGCGCGCCGCACGGAACAGCAGGCGGCGGCGTTGGAGCAAAGCTCGCGGGCGCTGCATCGCCTCAGCGACGTCGTGCGCTCCACTGCCGAGCGCGCCAAGCAGACGGCGCTTTCGGTGAACGAGACACAGGCCTATGCCAGCCAGTCCGGCGAAGTCGTCGCCAAGGCTGTTGGCGCGATGAGTGAGATCAATCGCTCGTCGGAAAAGATCGCCACCATCATCGGCGTCATCGACGAGATCGCGTTCCAGACCAACTTGCTGGCGCTGAACGCCGGCGTCGAAGCGGCTCGCGCTGGTGATGCCGGCCGTGGCTTTGCCGTCGTCGCCCAGGAAGTGCGTGAATTGGCGCAGCGCTGCGCCAACGCGGCAAAGGAGATCAAGGGGCTGATTTCCGCGAGCTCTGCACAGGTGCGCAGCGGCGTGCATCTGGTCGAGCAGACCGGCTCGGCGCTGTCGGAGATCATCAGGCACGTTACCGGTGTCCAGAAGCTCGTGTCCGATATTTCCTCCGCGACCGCCGAACAATCGACCGGCATCGAAGAAGTCACGCGGGCGGTTGGCGAAGTCGAACTGATCACGCAGAGGAATGCGGCGATGGTCGAGGAGAACAATGCCGAAATTCACGGCCTGCGCCAGCGCGTCGACACGCTTTCCGAGAAAATCGACCGCTTCCGCACGGGCGATGGTGATGAGACCCACGAGAGCTATGACAATGGCGTTCAGCGGCATCGCGCCGCCTGATAATTTACTTTAGAAGGTCGTCATAATTGGCGAGAGTGGTTGGGATTTCCCCAGCTAGCGAAAAGGAGGGTGTGGGTGCCAAGCCCGTTTGCACCATGGCCGTTGCCGCACTTTTCCTTGCTTGGAAGATCGACCTCAAGCATTCTGCACATTCCGTTGTTGCAAAACGGGTAACTGATCGGAACTTTCGTCAAACTGACTTCAGAGGCATCGCATGTCCTCCATAACCACCGGTAACGAAAAGCAGTATGGCGACAGCCGAAAGCTTGCCGCGCGAGGCCGCCTCAACCGCGAATATACGATTGCCGAGACCGGCTGGTTTCCATGGGTAGCGGGACAGTTTCCTCTTAAAGCTGGAGATCGCATTCTTGATGTCGGTTGCGGTCCTGGCTGGTTCTGGGCGGCTACGGTCGACAATCTGCCGGAAAGCCTTGACCTCACTCTTTCCGATCTTTCCCCCGGCATGGTGCAGGAGGCGGTTGAACGGTGCCGGCCGTTGGCGTTCGGCCGCGTTACAGATCAGCAAGCCGACGCGACTGCATTGCCCTTCGAGGACGGTTCTTTCGATGCGGTCATCGCGATGCATATGCTCTACCATATACGGGATCAGTCGCTGGCCATCGCGGAGATGTATCGTGTGCTCAAGCCGGGCGGTTTCCTTGCGGTGACAACCAACGGGGCCGGCAACATGCGCAAGATGTATGAACTGACGACCGTGTTCGGCAGTCCTCCCTATGATCCGGCCGGGGCTGCTTTCGGTTACGATACCGCAGAACGGCTCATGCAAGCCCAGTTCGGGAATGTCACCATGACGCAGCACCCGGCCCGCCTGCGGGTAACCGAGCCGGAAGACGTATTTTTGGCGCTCACGTCCTATCCGCCGGGTGAAGGGGCCGACGAGGTGCAGCTTGCCGCATTTCGGGATGCAATTGCCGAGGCTTTTCGGGCAGGCGGCGGTGCGCTGGAAACCGAGAAGGAAACCGGCCTGTTCATCAGCCGGAAAGCGGCCTGAATTGCCGCGAATTCCTTAGTCTTGCGGCTGCAAATCAGCCGCCGGTGACGCTCATATGGCGCGCGACCGCGGGCCTGTTGTGGGTGCGGTCGATGATGAAATCGTGGCCCTTCGGCTTGCGGGTGATGGCTTCGTCGATGGCGGCGTAGAGGAGGCCGTCGTCTTCGGTGGCCCGCAGGGCGGTTCGCAGGTCGGCGGCATCGTTCTGGCCGAGGCACATATAGAGCGTGCCGGTGCAGGTGAGACGCACGCGGTTGCAGCTCTCGCAGAAATTATGGGTCATCGGCGTGATGAAGCCGAGCCGGCCGCCGGTTTCCGCGACTTCGACATAGCGGGCTGGGCCGCCAGTCTTGTAGGGGATATCGGCAAATGTGAATTGTTGCTCTAGGTCGGCACGCAGCTTGGAAAGGGGCAGATACCGGTCGGTGCGGTCTTCCTCGATCTCGCCCATCGGCATCGTCTCGATGACCGTCAGATCCATGCCTCGACCATGGGCGAAGCGCAGCATCTCGGGGATCTCGGCGTCGTTGAAGTCCTTCAGCGCCACGGCATTGAGTTTGATTTTCAAACCAGCCTTCTGCGCGGCGTCGATGCCTTCCATCACCTTGGCGAAATCGCCCCAACGGGTAATAGCGCGGAACTTGTCGGGGTCGAGCGTGTCGAGCGAGACATTGATGCGGCGTACGCCGCAATCGTAAAGCTCGTCGGCATGGCGGGAGAGCTGCGACCCGTTGGTGGTCAGCGTCAATTCTTCGAGCTCGCCGGTATGAACGCGCTTGCCGAGTTCGCGTACCAGAAACATGATGTTCTTGCGCACCAGCGGCTCGCCGCCGGTCAGCCTGATCTTGCGCACGCCCTTGGCGATGAAGGCGGAACAGAGCCGGTTCAGCTCTTCCAGCGTCAGCAGGTCCTTCTTTGGCAGGAAGGTCATATTTTCCGACATGCAATAGGTGCAGCGGAAATCGCAGCGGTCGGTTACGGAGACGCGCAGATAGGTGACTGCCCGACCGAAGGGGTCAACCATCGGTGACGCATCCGCCACCAGGGGCGATCCGTTGCCTATCGTACCGACAATGCTGTTCACGAAAACCTCCGTTACCATGCTAATGTGTGCATAGGCGATTGTTGCGTCAAGGGAAATGCATTTCGAATGCACTTGCGCGTGAAGAAGCGTCGGCCTACTTCTCCAAACAGACATTGAAACGCATGGGAAAATCGATGGGCGACGTCTGGCCAACCGAATTGAGAGTATCGAAGGACCGTCATCATCTGGTGGTGAGCTTCAACGACGGTGCAAGCTTCGATCTGTCGGCGGAAATGTTACGTGTGCTGTCGCCATCGGCCGAGGTGCAGGGGCATGGGCCGGGGCAGAAGATCACGGTGCCGAGCAAGCGCAATGTCGGGATCATGTCGATGACGCCGACCGGAAACTACGCCGTACGCATCGGCTTCGACGACATGCACGATACCGGCATTTTCACCTGGACCTATCTACGAGAACTCGGCGAGAAAGGTCCTGAGCTTTTCGCGGCCTACGAGGCCGAATTGAAGGAAAAGGGCTTGAGTCGCGATGTGGCCGGCAAGCCTCGCTAACATAGGCTTTTTTTAAAAAAACGGGGGCAGGCATGGTCGGTCGGGGCAGGGAAAGCTGGCTGCGCGTCAAAGGCGGCAAGAGCGAAAGCAAGGTCTCTTTCATCGAATTGTTTTTCGATCTCGTCTTCGTCTTCTCGATTTCCCAGCTATCCCATGCCTTGGCCGGCCATTTCACACCGCTTGGCGCTCTTGAGGCCATCATGCTGGTCTTTGCGGTCTGGTGGGTATGGGTGTTTACGGCCTGGGTGACGAACTGGCTCGATCCCGAGCGCATGCCGGTACGCATCA
Source organism: Rhizobium rhizogenes NBRC 13257 (assembly GCF_000696095.1). Taxonomy (GTDB): domain Bacteria; phylum Pseudomonadota; class Alphaproteobacteria; order Rhizobiales; family Rhizobiaceae; genus Rhizobium; species Rhizobium rhizogenes. The sequence goes on from NZ_BAYX01000001.1 coordinate 592,501, forward strand.
TGCTGCTGGTGTTGATGTTTGCCGGCCTGGTACTCTCGGCCTCAATCCCGGACGCCTTCGGCGAAAAGGCCATCTTTTTCGCCGGCGCCTATGTCTTCATGCAGGTGGGTCGTTCGCTGTTTGCCGCCTATGTCCTGAGGGGCGTCAATCCCGGCAATTATCGCAATTTCCTGCGCATCTCGAGCTGGCTGATCCTGTCGGGCATCTTCTGGATTGCCGGAGCGATCCTGGGAGGCGAGGCGCAGGTGGTGCTGTGGCTTGTGGCGCTCGTGATCGAATATGCGTCTCCCGCTTTGGGCTTCCGCGTGCCCGGTCTCGGCAAATCGACCATCGAGGATTGGGATGTCTCCGGCGCGCATCTCGCCGAGCGCTGCGCGCTGTTCATCATCATCTGCCTGGGTGAGGCAGTGCTGCTTGCGGGCAAGACCTTTGCGGAGGAGCCGCTTTCGCTGCTGATGATCGCCGTGTTCATCATTGCCTTCGTCGGTACCGTGGTCATGTGGTGGATCTATTTCCAATTCGGCCATGAGCGCGCCGCCCATCGCATCGAGCACGACGACACGCCCGGCGGCCTGGCGCGGCAGGCCTTCACTTATGCTCATATTCTCATTCTTGCCGGCATCATCCTCAGCGTAGTCGGCGACGAATTCCTGTTCTCGCATGCCCGCGATGAGGCCGACCTTCACACCGCAGCCGCCATTCTCGGCGGCCCGGCGGTGTTCCTCGTCGGCAATCTCTGGTTCAAGGGCGCGACGACCGGTCGGCCGCCGCTATCGCATCTCGCCGGCCTTGCCGGATTGGCATTGCTGCTTTTGACGCTGCCGATGGTCGTGGTCTATCAGCTCGGCATTCTTGCGACGGCCGTGCTGATTGTCGTGGCGATCTGGGAGTATGCTTCGCTGTCGCGCGCCGTACCGCTTGCCCGGCCGCCGGGCCATCACTGATCGCCGACGGCTTCCAAGGGCTCGCGCTCGTCCTGCAGCAGCAGACCGATAATGCGTTCCATATGCCTTGTCATCAGTTCGCATTCCTCGACGGGCGCGTCTGACAGCATGCGGCTTATAAGATCGTTCTGGATGATGATGGCCTCTTCCGTCACCCGCCGACCTTCTTTGGTGAGATAAAGCCGCAGGACACGTTTATCGTTTTTATCGCCGCGCCGCTCAATCAGGCCGCGCTTTTCCATCTGCGGCAAAAGCATGCTCATGTTCGAGCGCCCGACCAGCAGCTTGCGTGCCAGTTCCTGCTGAGAAATGCCCTCGAAACGAAAGAGATTGATGAGGATATCGAGATGCGGCGTCTTGATGTTGAGATGACCGAGCGCCCGGCTGAGCGATTGCTGCATCAGCTGGCAGGCGCGGGCAACGGCAATCCAGCTATGAAAACGCGGATGATCCCAAGGGAGGGATTGATTTTTGTTCATCATTGTACTTTATTGTTCATAGTTGAACATATTTAGAGATTCCCACTATGCCATCCTTTGCGCTCAAGGTCACCCGGCTGGGATTATCCAGCCTCAGTCGTGTTTCGCCAAGGCTTGCCGGTCGGGCTGCCTTCAAGCTCTTTTGCCTGACACCGTCGCGTCTGCCCCAAGGCGCCAAGGCCAAGGCCGCTCATGCCGAGGGCAGGGCACGGCTTGCTTCCGCCGAGGCGATCATGCTGTCCTTCCCCGGAGGGCGGGCAATGGCCTATCGCTTCAACGGCGGTGCCAAGGGCCGACGTGAGCGTTATCTGGTCGTCCATGGGTGGGGTTCCAGCAGCGAATACATGTCGGAACTGGCTGCTTTCCTCGCTGATACAGGCGCCGAGGTGATCGCGCTCGATTTGCCGGGCCATGGTCGTTCGCCGGGGCGGTTCCTTAATCTGCGCCTTGCCGTTTCCGCCATCGCCGCGGCGGCGGAGCGGTTTGGCGCCTTTGATGCGACCATCGGTCACTCCTTCGGCGGAGCTTCCGTCGCGCTGGCGGCGGCAGGCTTCTTGCCGGGTGTTGAGCCGGTTCTGCCGGAGCGGCTGGTGCTGATCGGTGCTCCGAGCGCGATGGGCTGGCTGTTCACCGATTTTGGCGGGCTGATGGAACTCAACCCGAAGACCCAGATGGCGCTTGAGGCGGAGGTTGGCCGGGTCACCGGCAGACCATTGAAGGACTATGATGCAGGGCGTGGCGTTCGTGATCTCGGCAGGCCTATGCTGGTCGTTCATGCCGAGGACGACAAGGAGGTCAGTGCAGACCATGCCCGCGCCTATGAGAAGGTGGGCGGCGATGTTCGCATGCTCTGGGCGAACGGTTTCGGCCACCGCCGCATCGTCGGCGCCGCTCCGGTGCTGGAGGCGATCGGCGAATTCCTGGCGGAGGCGCAAACTGCAAACGGAGACGAAAATGCGCTCGAAACCGACGGTGAAACGGTGATATCGTTTTCCCGGAATCGAGCGCGGCGCGTGTCATAGCCACGTCATGCCTTGTGCCTAATCCACCGGATCCGGTTCGAAAAGACGTGAGGCAACATGAAGATCATTACTTCCGTTGAAGAATTGAATGAACTCTATGGCGGTGCCGGCGAGGCCGCGACCGCCAAGGTGACGAATGCTCTGACGCCGCTTTATCGCTTGATGATCGAGGCCTCACCGTTCATGGCGCTGGCAACGGTCGGTCCGGAAGGGCTGGATTGCTCGCCGCGCGGCGATCTCGGCGGCATCGTGCGGGTAGAGGACGACAAGACGCTGTTGCTTCCCGACTGGCGCGGCAACAACCGCGTCGATTCGCTTGCCAATATCGTCCGCGACCCCCGTATTGCGCTGATGTTCCTGATCCCGGGCTCGAACACGACGATGCGGCTCAATGGCCGCGCGGTCGTTTCCATCGAGGAAAGCCTGCTGGGAAGCTTTGAGATGGATGGCAAGCATCCGCGCAGCGTCGTGGTGATCACCATCAATGAAGTCTACTTCCAGTGCGCGCGGGCGGTAATGCGTGCGGAGCTCTGGAATACTGAGAGGTTCATCGATCCTGCGAACCTGCCGACGCCTGGCATGTTGCTGAAGGCGGCGAAGGGCGATTTCGACCAGGAAACCTATGACCGCGAATGGCCGGTGCGCGCCGCCAAGAGCATGTGGTAATGAAAGCTGCTGGCGTCTCCAGAGGAATGGTGCCGGCGGCCGTTGGCCTCGATTTTATGTCTTGTAGATAAGCCAACTTTTCGCGAAGTCTTTCTGCATGCCGTTCTGATAGACGTAGCTGCAATTGCGTCCGGCATTTTTGGCGGAATAGAGCGCGATATCCGCCTTGCCGTAGAGTTCGCCAGGATCCGTGGCGTCGGAGGCCATGCAGACACCCAGTGAGATGGTGATCGGGCCATAATTCACCCTGGTGCGTGAATTCTTGAACGGCGTTGCCTCCAGTGCGCGACGGATGCGTTCGCAGGTCGCCAGCGCGTCATCCGGCGTATAGCCTTCGAGGATCAGTGCAAACTCCTCGCCGCCGGTACGCGCGACGAAGGCCTCTCGGCGGACGTTGGCGCGAATAACGGAGGCGACGGTTGCTAGGATCTTGTCGCCGACCGGATGACCGTAGTTGTCGTTGATTTTCTTGAAATGATCGATGTCCGCCAGCACCAGCGCCGTCACGGGCCTGGCCATCTGGTTGTCGAAAACGGCAGCCAGGCGGTCGTCGAAGGCGCGGCGATTGGAGAGGCGTGTCAGCGCATCGGTGTTAGCGATGCGCTTGTATTCGTCCAGCTCCTTGCGGACCTGGTCCATTTCCTGGCTGCGCTGGTTGACGTTCTCGACGGTCCGCTCACCATGCGCCATGGTGTCGCCGGTCGCTTCGGTCAGGATGTCGATAGCACCGCGCAGCAAGTCGACGCTGTTGTGATTCTTGGACATGATGCGCTGGCAGGTTTCGCCAAGCAGCCGGTTGTAGCTTTCCAGAGAGGTCTGCTCTTGCTGAAGCGCGCGCAACACGCCATCCAATTCGGTAATGATGCGGGTATGAGCCTCATCGAAAATACGACCGGAATGGCGGGCGAAATGCCGCGCGCTGATCGCATCCAGCTCTTCTTGCGTGGCGTTGCTGCCGAGGGCGGCGAGTTCGCGGGTCAGGACAGGATTGGAGCCGATATAGGCTTCGTAGAACAGTTCATAATTCCGCGGGATGGGTGCGACACCCATGGACCGCATGGCATAGGTAATCTGTCCTGCCACGTCGGGAACTTGCGCCTTGGGCGCAATCACCGTATTCATCGGCGAACTCCATAATATCAATTCATGAAAGCACTAACTTTACTTAGCCTAAGAATCTTTGAAAAGAAATAAGGCAATTAATATCAAATTTTATTTGCAATCTAAGATTCAGAATTAATTGCTTTCATATAGATATATACTTAGCAAGAAGGCGCCAAATGGCGCCTTCCTTCGCTCTATTCCGGTAAAAGTGGTCAGCCCAGATTGAGCTCCTGGAAGAAATCGTTGCCCTTGTCGTCGATGACGATGAAGGCGGGAAAGTCTTCCACTTCGATTTTCCACACTGCTTCCATGCCGAGTTCCGGATATTCCAGCACCTCGACCTTTTTGATGCAGTCCTGAGCGAGGCGCGCTGCCGGACCGCCGATGGAGCCGAGATAGAAGCCCTTGTGCGTCTTGCAGGCCTCGCGCACAGCGCGTGAACGGTTGCCCTTGGCGAGCATGACCATCGAGCCGCCGAAGGACTGGAACTGGTCGACATAGCTGTCCATGCGGCCGGCCGTCGTCGGGCCGAAGGAGCCGGAAGCATAGCCTGCCGGGGTCTTGGCCGGGCCGGCGTAGTAAACCGGGTGATTCTTCAGATATTCGGGCATGCCTTCGCCCTTTTCCAGGCGCTCGCGGATTTTCGCATGTGCCAGATCGCGGGCGACGATGATGGTGCCGGTCAGCGACAGCCGGGTCTTCACTGGATGGCGCGAGAGTTCCGCGAGGATATCGGCCATCGGCCGGTTGAGGGCGATGCGGACCATCGATTCGGACAGCTTTGCCTCATCGATTTCGGGCATGTATTTCGACGGATCGGTTTCGAGCTGCTCGATGAAGATGCCGTCGCGGGTGATCTTACCCTTGGCTTGGCGGTCGGCGGAACAGGAGACGCCAAGGCCGATCGGCAGGGAGGCGCCGTGGCGGGGCAGGCGGATGACGCGGACGTCATGGCAGAAATATTTGCCACCGAACTGCGCACCGACGCCGAGGCTCTGCGTCAGCTTGTGGATTTCCTTTTCCATTTCGATATCCCGGAAGGCATGCCCGCTTTCGGAGCCCTCCGTGGGAAGACAGTCGAGGTATCGCGTCGAGGCGAGCTTGACCGTCTTGAGGTTCATCTCGGCCGACGTGCCGCCGATGACGATCGCCAGATGATAGGGGGGGCAAGCAGCCGTGCCGAGCGTCAGGATCTTCTCTTTCAGGAAATCCAACATGCGGTCATGGGTGAGCAGGGACGGCGTGCCCTGATAGAGGAAGGTCTTGTTGGCCGAGCCGCCGCCCTTGGCGACAAAGAGGAATTCGTAGGCGTCGGTGCCCTCCTCGTAAATATCGATCTGGGCCGGAAGGTTGTTCTTGGTGTTTTTTTCCTCGAACATCTTGATGGGAGCGAGCTGCGAATAGCGCAGGTTCTTCTTCTCGTAGGCGTCGAGCACGCCCTTGGCCAGCGCCGCGTTGTCGCCGCCCTCGGTCCAGACGCGACGGCCTTTCTTGCCCATGATGATCGCCGTGCCTGTGTCCTGGCACATGGGCAGCACGCCGCCGGCGGCAATATTGGCGTTCTTCAGCAGATCGTAGGCAACGAAGCGGTCGTTGTCGGTCGCCTCCGGGTCTTCGAGAATGGAGGCGAGCTGCTTGAGGTGGCCGGGTCGCAGAAGATGGTTGATATCGGCGAAAGCGGTCTCGGCAAGCAGCCGGATGCCCTCGGGATCGATGGTCAGGATATCCTGGCCCTTGAACGTATCGACAGAGACGTAATCGCCGGAAATCTTGCGATAGGGAGTGGCGTCTGCACCGAGGGGAAAGAGATCGTCAGCCATGCGTGGACCTTTCAATGCCTTGAAGTGGCGGAAGAGACGTTTGGAAACGGTCTAAATCCGGCAAGGTCCAAATGCAATTGATTGGTTACTACGATGGAATTTCAAAACAGGAGATTGCTGTGTTGATGGACAATCAATCTTCAAGCGATGTGAGCTCCCGACTTGCCTGCCGGAAGCTCGATCTTGGTTCCAGAACTTACTTCGGCCCGATCATCGTCTCCGGCCGAACGATCGCATCGTAATCTTCGGCGGAAACAAGCCCGCTCGCCAAAGCCTCTTCCTTCAAGGTCGTGCCGTTCTTATGTGCCGTCTTGGCGATCTTGGCGGCGTTGTCGTAGCCGATCTTTGGGGCCAGCGCGGTGACCAGCATCAGCGAGCGGTCGAGACCCGCCTTGATATTGTCCTCGCGTGCCTCGATGCCGACGACGCAATTGTCGGTGAAGGAGACGGCGGCGTCGCCGAGCAGTTGCACCGATTGCAGGAAATTATAGGCCATCATCGGGTTGTAGACGTTGAGCTCGAAATGACCCTGGCTGTCGGCGAAGGTGAGGGCGGCGTTGTTGCCGAAGATGTGGATGCAGACCTGCGTCAGGGCTTCGCACTGAGTTGGGTTGACCTTACCCGGCATGATCGAGGAACCCGGCTCGTTTTCCGGCAACGACAACTCGCCGAGCCCGGCGCGCGGGCCGGAGCCGAGCAGGCGGATGTCGTTGGCGATCTTGAAGAGGGCGGCAGCCGCCGCGTTGATGGCGCCATGGCTGAAGACCATCGAGTCATGTGCAGCAAGCGCCTCGAACTTGTTCGGCGCGGTGACGAAGGGCAGGCCGGTAATCTTGGCGATCTCGTCGGCCACCTTTTCGGCAAAGCCGATCGGCGCATTGAGGCCGGTTCCGACCGCCGTGCCGCCCTGGGCGAGTTCGCTGAGACCCGGCAGCGTCAGTTCGATACGCTTGATGGCCGAGGCGACCTGGGCCGCATAGCCGGAAAACTCCTGGCCCAGCGTCAGCGGCGTGGCGTCCTGCGTGTGAGTGCGGCCGATCTTGATGATATGGGCGAAGTCGGCGACCTTCTTTTCCAAAGCAGCATGCAGATGTCGCAGGCTTGGCAGCAGGTGATGGACGATCTGCTCGGCGCAGGCGATATGCATTGCCGTCGGATAGGTGTCGTTCGACGACTGGCTCATATTGACGTGGTCATTCGGATGCACCGGCTTCTTGGAGCCCATGACGCTGCCAAGCATTTCGATCGCGCGGTTGGAGATCACTTCATTGGCATTCATGTTCGATTGCGTGCCGGAGCCCGTTTGCCAGACGACCAGCGGAAAATGCTCGTTGAGCTTGCCGTCGATGACTTCCTGTGCCGCTTCGGCGATCACTTTACCGAGAGCGGGATCCAGTTGGCCGAGCTCCATATTGGCGCGGGCGGCCGCCTGCTTGACGATGCCCAGCGCGCGGACGATCGACAATGGCTGCTTCTCCCAACCGATCTTGAAGTTGCCGAGCGAGCGCTGTGCCTGTGCGCCCCAATAGCGGTCGCTTGCCACTTCGATCGGGCCAAACGTGTCGGTTTCGGTGCGGGTGGAGGTCATGATCTCAGATCCTGCTTTTCCGTTGAAAAAGATAGTTGCCATATAGGTCCGAATGGCGCCCAAGAAAACAGCTGGTGCGCGTATTTCATGACGAAATTCATCATGTTTTTAACCCACAGGGTAGGGCGTGTTCTTTTTGACACGCTCGGCGGATATTCTTTGCGATGTGCTTATAGACGCATGAAAACCGCAGGAAAATTCAATAAAAAATTAACCAATAATTTCATAATTTTGTGTGAATTAAATCGCGAAGCGCGCCTTTGCTTTCTCACACGAAGTTGAGGCGTTGAACAAAAGGCGGGGCTGGTCGTTTTCATTTTGATGGTTAAACGATGTTAGGAACATCGTGGCCGATTTGAAAACAGCACCGTCTGTCTTGAGGCTAGAGCATGACACGGGGACTGATTAGAGAATGAAACTTGTCACCAAAGCCGCAGCATCCGTCCTGGCGCTTTCCTGCTGCATCTCCGCCGTCGGCGCGACATCCGCGAACGCGATGACCCTTATGGACTTCATTCGTGGAGGCCAGGGACGTCAGCAGAGCACGCAAGTCTCCGCTCCGGTCACCGCCAATCCAGCGCAGGAGAGCATTGTTGCTCCCAAGTCGGCGCAGCCGAAAGGGCCGTTGCCCAAGGTTGATGCCCCGCAATATTATACCTACAAACCCGAAGCCTTGCGGCTGATTGCGTCCAATCGTTTCGCGGACCCGGTGGTGACCGGCGCCGTCGCAGATGCTTCGGCCGCTCCGGTTGCCGTGGATTCGAGCGCGTCGCAGCGCCATCATCTGACCGAAGTTCGCGTCATGGCCACGAATGACGTCGCCAAGGCGGTTGAGTCCTATTATGCCGACCAGAGCAAGCCGCTGGTCTGGGTTGCCGATAATGCCATCAACGACAAGGCAAAGGCTGCTCTGGCGGTTCTTGCCGATGCTGCCTCCGTTGGCCTCGATCCTGCCGATTATGCAGTGACGCCGCCGAATTTCGAACAGTCGAGCGTCGATCAGGAAATGCGCGACCGCGCCCTGATGCAGTTCGAGCTGACGCTCTCCAGCAAGGTGCTGATGTTCGTTCAGGACACGGTGCGCGGCCGTCTCGACCCGAACAAGATCTCCGGTTATCACGACTTCAAGCGCAAGGACGTCAATCTGATGCCGGTGCTTGGCATCTTACGCGCAAGCCCGGATGCCGCCGCCTATCTCAACAGTCGCAGCCCTTCGAACCAGCAGTTCACGGAGCTGAAGGCTGAGCTTGCCAAGCTCAAGGGCGCAAACAGCACCAATGGCAGCAATATTTCCATTTCGCTGACCGGTATTCTGAAGCCGGGCGGCAGCTCGCCGGAAATGACCAACATCGTCAAGGCGATCCAGCATCGCGGCTCCGATGTGCTGAAGACGGCTCACGCCGCCACGCTCGCCTCCTATCAGGGGACGCCGGATTATACCCCGGATCTCGTGGCGCTGGTCGAGGACTTCCAGAAGGAGAAGGGTCTGACGTCCGATGGCGTCATCGGCCAGTCTTCGGTCCGCGCCATGGTCGGTGAAAACAGTGACGCGAAGATCCAGAAGCTGGTTATCGCCATGGAGCAGTTGCGCTGGCTGCCGAACGAACTCGGCTCACGCTACGTCCTGATCAACCAGCCGGCCTTCATGGTCTACTACCACAACAACAATCAGGAACAGCTGTCGATGCGCGTCGTCGTCGGCGGCAAGCAGCATCAGACCTTCTTCTTCGAGGATCAGATCCAGACGGTCGAGTTCAATCCGTTCTGGGGCGTTCCGCAGTCGATCATCATCAACGAGATGCTGCCGAAGCTACGCGCCGACCCGAACTATCTCGACCGCATGGGCTATCAGGTCGAGGTCGGTGGCCGCGCTGTCGCTTCGTCCAGCGTCGACTGGTACGGCTCGACCAAAAGCGTCGCGGTGCGCCAGCCGCCGAGCAGCGACAATGCATTGGGCGAGCTGAAGATCCTCTTCCCCAACTCGCATGCGATCTACATGCATGACACACCGCAGAAGAGCTTCTTCAAGAAGGATATGCGCGCCCTCAGCCATGGCTGTGTCCGCCTTGCCGATCCGCGCGCCATGGCTGCTGCCGTGCTGAACACCACAGTTGCGGATATTGCAAAGCAGATTGCCGGCGGCCAGAACAAGGCCGTGGCCGTGCCGCAGAAGGTGCCGATCTATATCGCCTACTTCACCGCCTGGCCGAACAAGGACGGCGTCGTGCAGTATTTCAACGATGTCTACGATCGCGACGCGGCAACGCAAAAGGCGCTCGACGCGACCACCAAGTCCCGCACGGCGCAGATCTGATTGCAGTTTGATATTTGAACACAGAAAAGGCGGTCCGTTGGGCCGCCTTTTTCTTATCCGCTCAAAAAATCCGCTTTGGATCAGGCGGCAAGCAACCCCTGCACCAGCGCCGGCGTCAGTTCGTCATAATGGCTGATGATGCGGCTTGGGCCGAGGCTCTCCACGCTGACGTCGGAATAGCCGAAAGGCACGGCGATCGAGGGGACGCCGGCATTGCGGGCGACGAGGATGTCATTGACGCTGTCGCCGATCATGACGGTGCGGCTGAGGTCGCCGCCGGCGCGCTCCACGGTGCCGATCAGATGATCGGCATTCGGCTTGCGAACGGGGAAGGTATCCCCTCCGGTGATGGCTTCGAAATAATGGATGAGATTGAGCCTCTCGAGCAGCGTGCGGGCGAGAGATTCCATCTTGTTGGTGCAGACCGCCAGCTTGTAGCCTTGGCCCTTCAGTGCATCCATGGCAGCCAGCAGGCCGGGATAGGGTTCGGTCAGGCCCGGCATCGTCTCGCTATAATGCGTGATGAAGCGCTGAAGAAGTGCCGGCAGCTCCTCTGGAGCAAGCGTATAATCCCGCAGCTTGCAAGCACGTTCGATCATCACCTGCGCGCCATTGCCGACAAGATGAGTCAGGTCGTCGTAACTGACGGGCGCGAGATGGAGCGCGTCGATCGTGTGATTGAGACTGGCGACGAGATCGGCATGGGTGTCGAGCAGGGTGCCGTCGAGATCGAATACGACAAGGGGAGATTTCACAAGGAATCAGCCTTTGGAACAGAAGAGAAAAGCAAGTCGTTCGGAGTTAGAAGATCGGGCCGGCAATTGCAACTAATGGCGTCGCGAGCCGCTTCGAATATGGCCCGGGATTTCTATGTGAGGCCGTTATTTTGGCTTTCGTTTGCCCGGAGAGCCGTGTAAACAGCACCCAACGTAACAATCGGGAGCAGGTGGCGTATGGACGCCCGCCAAATGAAGATCGAGGCCGCAAGGGCGGCTCTGGCCTATGTCGAGAGCGGTATGCGGCTCGGGGTCGGTACGGGCAGCACGGCCGAGGAATTTGTTCGGTTGCTCGCCGAGAAGGTTGCGGCTGGCCTCGTGATCGAGGGAGTTCCGACCTCCGAGCGGACAGCCCGGCTCTGCGTCGACCTCGGCGTGCCGTTGAAGTCGCTCGATGAACTTCCCGAACTCGATCTCACCATCGATGGTGCCGACGAAGTGGATGGCGCCCTGCGGCTGATCAAGGGTGGCGGCGGCGCGCTGCTGCGCGAAAAGATCGTCGCGGCCTCGTCACAGCGGATGATTGTCATTGCCGACGAAAGCAAGGTTGTTCAGACGCTTGGCGCCTTTGCGCTGCCGATCGAGGTGAACCCTTTCGGCCTCGTTTCCACGCGTATCCAGATCGAGAAGACGGCCGCCCGCCTGGGCCTTTCCGGCGCGCTCAACCTGCGCCAATCGGAAGACGGCAACTTCATGACCGACGGCGGGCATTTCATCATCGACGCATCTTTTGGCCGTATTCCTGATGCAGAGGCGCTGTCGATTGCGCTAAATTCGATTCCCGGTGTTGTCGAACACGGGCTCTTTATCAACATGGCGACACTTGCGATTATTGCCGGTCCCTCCGGCGCACGCACGTTGCAGGCGAACAATACATAGGAGCACTGAACTCATGATCAAAATTGCGGGTCTTGGCCGTTTTGCCGCTGCAACCATCGTTCTTTCTGGTATCGCGCTCGGCTCCGTCAGTGCACAGGAAGTCTCGGAAGAGCAGATCAAGGCCGCTCGTGCCGCGATCAACGCGCTCGGCGTCACGAACCAGTTCGACAACATCCTGCCGAACCTCGCCGAACAGCTGAAGAGCACGATGATTCAGGCGAATCCGAACTTCGGCGATGCCATCAACTCGTCCGTCGACGCTACCGCACTTGCGCTTGCGCCGCGCCGCGCTGACCTGGAGCGTGAAGCCGCCGTAACATACTCGAAGGCATTTACGACCGAAGAGCTCAACTCTATCGCTGCATTCTTCACCTCGCCAACCGGCAAGAAATTCCTGCAGGACAACCCGGTTGCTTTGCGCGAACTCTACAAGGCGGCCGACATCTGGGGGCAGGGCATCTCGCGTGATCTCGCCAACCAGAGCAGCGACGCTCTGCAGAAGGTGGTAAAGGCGCCGATCGCTCCCGTGCCAACCGACGCTACGACCGGCGCCCAGCCGGCCCCGGCCCCTGCAACCAAGAAGTAAGCTCGACTTTTGTCGTGATCCCATCCGAATTTTTGGGGTTGCGCAATTCGAGCTCTCGGAATTTAAAAGCCCGGATAACGTTCCGGGCTTTTCTTTTTGTAGGTCGAGATCCTATATCAGTGCCGACCCCCATGAGCGCTTCGTGCGCCGCCCTTATTTCCGCAGGAGTATCCGATGTCTTCCTTTGATTTCGATCTTTTCGTCATTGGTGGCGGTTCCGGGGGCGTGCGCAGTGCGCGCGTCGCCGCGTCGCTCGGCAAGAAGGTCGGCATAGCTGAGGAATATCGTTACGGCGGCACATGCGTTATCCGCGGCTGCGTGCCGAAGAAGCTCTTCGTCTATGCCTCGCAATATAGCGAGCATTTCGAGGATGCCGCCGGCTTCGGCTGGACGGTCGGGGAGAGCAGTTTCGACTGGAAGAAGCTGATCGGGGCGAAGGACAAGGAAATCGAGCGGCTTGAGGGGCTTTATCGCAAGGGGCTCGACAACGCCAAGGCCGAGATCTTCGATACGCGCGCCGAGCTGGTCGATGCCCATACGATCCGTCTCCTGAAGACCGGCAAGACCGTCACCGCGGAAACGATCGTTGTTGCGACCGGCGGGACGCCGAACCTGCACACGGCCTTGCCCGGCCATGAATTCTGCATTTCCTCCAACGAGGCTTTCCATCTGGACGAACTGCCGAAATCGATCCTGATCGCCGGCGGCGGCTATATCGCAGTGGAATTCGCCAACATCTTCCATGGGCTTGGTGTCGAGACGACGCTGATCTATCGCGGCGCGGAGATCCTGTCGCGCTTCGATCAGGACCTGCGCAAGGGCCTGCATGAGGCCATGGAGGCCAAGGGCATCCGCATCCTTTGCCACGACATCATCGAGAGCGTGACGAAGACGGAAGCGGGTCTCAGCGTCCGGACGAAGAACGACAAGGCATTGACTGTCGACACGGTGATGTTGGCACTTGGCCGCACGCCGAATACGAGAGATCTCGGGCTCGAAGCGGCCGGTGTGGCAACGAATGAACAAGGCGCCATCGTCGTCGACGAATATTCACGCACATCGGTGCCGAACATCTATGCGCTTGGAGATGTCACTGACCGGGTACAGCTGACGCCCGTGGCGATCCATGAAGCCATGTGCTTCATCGAGACCGTCTACAAGAACAATCCGACCCGCCCGGATCATGAGTTGATCGCAACCGCCGTCTTCTCGCAGCCGGAGATCGGTACGGTTGGCCTGACCGAGGAAGATGCCGCCAAGCGTTATCCCGAGATAGAGGTCTATCGTGCCCAGTTCCGGCCGATGAAGGCAACATTGTCCGGCGGCAGCGAGAAAATGATCATGAAGCTGATCGTCAACGCCGCCGATCGCAAGGTCATCGGCGCGCATATTCTCGGCCACGATGCCGGCGAGATGGCGCAGCTGCTTGGCATTCCCTTGAAGGCCGGCTGCACCAAGGAAGATTTCGATCGTACCATGGCCGTTCATCCGACGGCTGCCGAAGAATTGGTGACGATGTATTCCCCAAGCTACCGCATCCGCAACGGCGAGCGCGTGTAAGCAATAGGGATAGTAATTCCCTGGCGCACAAAAGACCTGCCGAATAGTTGGTTCGCCTTTGCAAGTGGCCGGCAAAGGTTTATAAGCGCGCACAATTTACGGCGACGGGCACTTGGCGAAGAGACCAGGCGCGAAAACAGGTGAGTGAGATGGCACAGAATTGGACACCGAGCACTTGGCGGCAAAAACCGATCCAGCAGGTGCCGGAATATCCGGACCAGGCGGCGCTGGCGGCAACGGAAGCGCAGCTTGCTAGCTATCCGCCGCTCGTTTTTGCCGGTGAGGCTCGCCGTCTGAAAGCGCACCTTGCCAATGTTGCCGAAGGCAATGGCTTCCTGCTGCAGGGCGGCGACTGCGCAGAAAGCTTTGCCGAGCATGGCGCCGACACGATCCGCGACTTTTTCCGCGCTTTCCTGCAGATGGCCGTCGTTCTGACGTTTGGTGCTCAGCTGCCGGTGGTTAAGGTTGGCCGCATCGCCGGCCAGTTCGCCAAGCCGCGTTCCTCGGGCATCGAGACCCAGGGCGGCGTGTCGCTGCCGAGCTATCGCGGCGATATCGTCAACGGCATCGAATTCAATGAAGAAGCGCGCATCCCCAATCCGGAACGCCAGATGATGGCTTACCGCCAGTCGGCGGCGACGCTCAATCTGCTGCGCGCCTTTGCGATGGGCGGCTATGCCAACCTCGAAAACGTCCACCAGTGGATGCTCGGTTTCGTCAAGGACAGCCCGCAGGGCGAGCGCTACCGCAAGCTCGCCGATCGCATCAGCGAAACCATGGACTTTATGAAGGCGATCGGCATCTCCTCGGAGAACAATCCGAGCCTGCGCGAGACCGATTTCTTCACCAGCCATGAAGCGTTGCTGCTCGGCTACGAAGAGGCCTTCACGCGCGTCGACTCCACCTCGGGTGACTGGTATGCGACCTCGGGCCATATGCTCTGGATCGGCGACCGTACGCGCCAGGCCGATCACGCGCATATCGAGTATTTCCGCGGCATCAAGAACCCGATCGGCTTGAAGTGCGGTCCTTCGCTGCAGGCGGACGATCTGCTCAATCTGATCGACATCCTGAACCCTGCCAACGAAGCCGGTCGCCTGACGCTGATCTGCCGTTTCGGCCACGACAAGGTCGCCGACAACCTGCCGCGCCTCATTCGCGCTGTCGAGAAGGAAGGCCGCAAGGTCGTCTGGTCTTGCGATCCGATGCACGGCAACACGATCACGCTCAACAACTACAAGACCCGGCCGTTCGAGCGTATCCTGTCGGAAGTCGAAAGCTTCTTCCAGATCCATCGTGCCGAGGGCACGCATCCGGGCGGCATCCACATCGAGATGACCGGCAAGGACGTGACCGAATGCACGGGCGGCGCCCGTGCCGTTGGTGCCGAGGATTTGCAGGATCGCTATCACACGCATTGCGACCCACGTCTCAATGCCGATCAGGCACTGGAACTGGCCTTTCTGCTCGCCGAACGCATGAAGGGCGGCCGCGACGAGAAGCGTCTGGCCGCGCACGGCTGATCCCGAATAATCAGATCGTTACTGTCACGGGCCGGCTCAAAACCGGCCCGTTTGCTTTTGTGCTTTCGCAATCAATCCGGCTGAAGATTGTTTCATTTCTTTGCGTTTGACGCTGGTGGCGTCCTCGTCAAGATTGCGGGGAAACGAAGGGGATCAGCATGAATGACGAACACACCGGCGCCTGCCTTTGCGGAGCCGTACGTTTCAAGACACACGGCGCATTACGGGAGGTTGTTGCCTGCCATTGTTCGCAATGCCGCAAGCAGACCGGGCTTTATTACGCCGCAACCGACGTGCCTCGCGGCAACATCATCATTGAAGGAGAAGAGGCGATCACCTGGTATCGCGCCAGCTCCTTCGCGCGCCGAGGTTTCTGCCGCGTCTGCGGTTCGGCGCTTTTCTGGTTGGCGGACAGTTCCGACAATATCTCGATCATGGCCGGGCTGTTCGATCAGCCGAGCGAGCTGAAACTCGCCTACCACATCTATTGCGCCGACAAGGGTGATTTCTACGAGATCGGCGACGGGCTGCCGCAATATCGGCAGGGCCGGCCGGGGCTGCTGACTGCGGGGCCGTCAGACTGATCAAGCACGGCGCCGTTAAGTTTTGGGCCGTTCGGGATCGCCATCTTCGTAATCGAAATCATCGTCGATCTGGAGACCCGGAGGTCTTTGGTGATCGTGGCGAATGGCTCTGATCTCTATCAGGTCATCGGCAATTTCGTAGTCGATGAGATAATCTCCCATCGTAAATCGCAAAACCCCGGGGATTGGCAGTTCGTCGCTTCGAAAACCCATCTGAGGAAAAAGAAGCAAATTTGTCTTGAGTCTGTTCAGATCGTCGAGGAAGCGGAGAGCCGCGGCAGGACTTCTATCTTTCAGGTATTGCGCTTCCGACTTGATATAGGCTCTGGCGCCAGCCGAAAGGGGAACTCTTTTCAGGCGGCGGCCCCTTTGACGACCTTCGCCGCTTCGCTGATGACATCGTCAAGATCATATGCTTCGCCGTTTGCCATATCGCGGCGAGCCTTTGCAATTTCCAGTACCTCGCGACCCTCGGCCGCCAGATAGGATTTGAGCGCCCGCACAAAGACCCAGCTACGCGTCCGCTCGCAGACATCGGCGATCTCTTCGATCTCGGCCAGGATGTCAACGGGAACTCGGAGAGTAATAGGATCCGAAAGTCCACTTTGATTTTTCATCAACTTTATCTCCTTCTGTATTACAAAATACAGGGGATGCGCTGAAAGTCAATTTTTGAGGACGAGGCAACGGCTTCCTTGTCAGTTCCCATTCTTCTCCGCCACAAGCTTGCTCAACTTCGCGACTTCTTCCCGCACCGCCACGAGTTCTGTCAGTACCTGCAGGTCGATCTTCTGGTGCAACGACAGGACTTCGAGTTCGGCCTTGAGATTGACCTCGTAATCCTTGGCGGCCTCGAAGCGGTCACGCTCGGTCTGGCGGTTCTGTGACATCATGATGATCGGGGCCTGGATGGCGGCGATCATGGAGAGGACGAGGTTGAGGAAGATGAAGGGGTAGGGGTCGAAGGCGCGGGTGAGAAGAACGATGGTGTTGACGATGCACCAGAAGACCAGGAACAGCAGGAAACAGATGATGAAGGACCAGGAACCGCCGACGCGGGCGATGCCGTCCGCGAGGCGTTCGCCATAAGAGGCTTTGGCGGAGAAGGCAGCATTGATGTCGGTGGAAACGATCTTGCGTTCATGTGCCTTCTTCAGCACGCGCTTTTCGACCTCGCCCAGCTCTTCGGCCGTCTTGTCGAAATGCTGATGAACGAAATTGGGCAGATTATACATGGGAACACTCCAAGGACTCGATCGCCTTTGAGTGCCAAGTATTCGACTGCCCGATGGAAATGCAACGTGAAAAGGGTCGCAGCCTAGCTGCCCTGGTTGACCAGCCAGGCATGCGACGGGAAGAAGCGGTCGAGGCCGTATTCCCGTCCGAACATCATGTCATGCTGCAAATAGCGGTAGTCGCGCATCATGGGATCGAGGTTCTGCTCGTTGCGGGACCAGTCCGGAAAGGTCTGGTTGTCGCGCGTCGCGAGCTGATAGCGATCGATGATGTTGTACTTCTTCTGCACCCGGCCGAGAAAGCCGGTGTAGAACGGATGCTCGTAGCCAGCGGTCTTGAGGATATGATAGGGCAGCTGCGACGGGCTGATCGTGCCGACATCCTTGCGCACGCCCTTCTTGCTCGACCAGATGACCAGCGGCGTTTCGTGCTCCCGCTTCATGATGTCGAGCGGCGCTTTTCTAGATGCCACCTGTTCGGGCATGTAGCCGGTGTTCGGATAGACGCTGCCGAGCGGCGGCAGATGATCGCCCCAGAGAACGATGATCGTCTCGCGGTCGCGCTTGGAGGCCCAGTCCATCAGCATCTTCAGGCTTTGATCGGATTCGTGAACACCTTGCGCATAGGTCGCGAGCGTATCGCGGTCGGCATCCGTCAGGTCTCCCTTGATATCGACGGTGTTTTCGGCATAGCGGTTCGGTTCGTAGGGGCCATGGCCCTGCAGGGTGACGGCGAAGAAGAAGAACGGCCGGTCCATCTCGTCGCCTTCGTGCATGATTTCTTTCATCAGCGAGTCGTCGGAGGCGAAAATGCCGCGCTTTTCCATCGGCGGCATGGTGTCTTCGGTGTGGAACTCCTCAAAGCCGAAGGCCTTGTAGACTTCGTTGCGGTTCCAGAACCAGCCGCTGAACGGATGGAGCGCGCGCGCTGCATAGCCTTGACCCCGGAAGAAGGTGGCAAGCGATGGCATCGGCTTGCGGACATATTGCTGGTAGGGAATGCTGCCATAGGGCAGGAAGGCGTTGGAGAAGCCGGTCAGGGCCTCGAACTCGACATTGGCGGTCATGCCGCCGAATTCCGGCGAGAAGACCTGGCCGGATTGCGCCGCGCGGATCGTCGGCATCGGGTCCGGCGTGAAGGTCAGGTTGGAAAGCCGGGTCGGATCCCAGAAGGATTCGCTCATCAGCATGATGACGTCGGGCTTTCGGCGCGGACCGGAGAGATAACCGTAATTGCGGGCGGGAATGGCGTCCATCGCATCCGGCCCATAACCCGCCGGCACTTTGACATCTGCCATCGGCAGGTTCAGCGAGAAGGCGATGATGAAGCCGTTGTAGCTGTAATTTTCCTTCTGATCCCAGACGATGGGGATGATGCGTAATTTCTCGCGGATGAACGAATATTGCGTCGCGTCCATCTGCGAGACGAAGAGGGCTGCCAGAGGCAGGCAGACGGAGAGCCGCATGACCCTCGCCTTGCGCGAAAGCGTCGCGGCATGCCGCCAGGCATAGCGCCAGAGAAGGGCGAGGGCGGCGACCAGGGCGATGATGCCGAAAGCAAGCGCGACGGCGGTCCATGGCCGCTCGCGCACCATCACCGGCATGAGCTCCATGATCTGGCGCGCAAACAGGAAATCCGAGGGATAGAGGGGATCGGAAAGATAATGCTGTTTCTGGCTGGAGAGGAAGGCCGGGATGAGGACCAGGGGTGCGACCACCAATATCGACTGATGCGCGCGGCCGAATAGCGCGTCGAGCACGAGCATTAGCAGCATGACGATGCCGATGGTGGTGAAGGCAGGCTGATTGGCGGAAAACAAATAGGCCGGGACATCCGTCAGTTCGCCGCGCGCGACCCACTCGACCGCGATGACGATCAGCAGCGAGGACAGGAAGGTCAGCAAAAGGCTGAGAATCTGGCGCAGAACCGCCGATTGCTGTCTCGCCGTGCCAAGCTTTTGAAGAATGGCGGGCTTGCCTGCCAATGCGGGACTGGATACCGGGGCGATCACCGATCTCTCCGTATGTTACTAAGGTTTCACAGAAGTGTCACTCCTTTGTCATGAATGCCGGATGAACCGCAAGGCTGACTTAGTATTTTCCGGTGACAAAATACCGCTCATGCGAGCGCCGCCATCTTTCGCACGCGAAGGCCGCCAAAGGTTGTTGCGGAACGGGGGCGCCGTCGTTAAATATATGGCATGACACAGCAAAGCCCCATCACCCAGACCATCCGCATCGCTGTCGCGCAACTCAATCCGACGGTCGGCGATGTCTCCGGCAACCTTGTGAAGGCGCGCGAAGCCCGGGCCGAGGCGGCGCGCGAGGGCGCGCAGCTTGTCTTGTTTACGGAGCTGTTTATTTCCGGCTATCCGCCGGAAGATCTGGTGCTGAAACCGGCCTTCATCCGCGCCTGCTGGAAGGCTGTGGAAAGTCTCGCCGCCGATACCGCCGATGGCGGACCAGGGGTCATCATCGGCTTTCCACGCCAGGACGAGACCGGGCGCTACAATTCTGTTGCCGTGATTGACGGCGGCAAAGTCATCTTCATCAGGGACAAGGTCGACCTGCCAAACTATGGCGAGTTCGACGAGAAACGTGTCTTCGACGAGGGGACTATCGCCGGGCCGGTCAATTTCCGGGGCGTGCGGATCGGTATCCCGATCTGCGAGGAGATCTGGAACGATCTCGGCATCTGCGAAACGCTGGCTGAAAGCGGCGCGGAAATTCTTCTGGTTCCGAACGGTTCACCTTACTATCGCGGCAAGGTCGATGTTCGTTATCAGGTCGTGCTCCGTCAGGTGATCGAGTCGGGCTTGCCGCTCGTCTTTGCAGCTCAGGTCGGCGGCCAGGACGAGTATGTTTTCGACGGCGCGAGCTTTGCTTTCAACGCCGACAAGTCTCTGGCTTTCCAGATGAGTCAGTTCGAAACCGCACTGGCGGTGACGACCTGGAAGAAGAACGGCGATGGCTGGCATTGCAGCGAAGGCCCGATGGCGCATATTCCGGAAGGCGAGGAGGCTGATTATCGTGCCTGCCTGTTGGGCTTCCGCGATTATGTGAACAAGAATGGCTTCAAATCGGTCGTGCTCGGCCTGTCTGGTGGCATCGATTCGGCCATCTGTGCGGCGATTGCGGTGGATGCGCTCGGCGAGGAGCGGGTGCGTACCGTCATGCTGCCTTACCGCTATACGTCGGAGGATTCGCTGAAGGATGCGGCCGATTGCGCCAAGGCGCTCGGCTGCCGCTACGATATCGTGCCGATCGAGGAGCCCGTGACAGGTTTTACCTCGGCATTGGCGGATCTGTTCGAAGGCACCGAAAGCGGCATCACCGAGGAAAACCTGCAGAGCCGCGCGCGCGGGACCATCCTGATGGCGATCTCCAACAAGTTCGGCTCGATGGTTGTCACCACCGGCAACAAGTCGGAAATGTCGGTCGGCTATGCCACGCTCTATGGTGACATGAACGGCGGCTTCAACCCGATCAAGGATCTCTACAAGATGCAGGTCTATGCGCTGTCGCGCTGGCGCAATCTTCATGTGCCGCCGGGGGCGCTTGGCCCATCGGGCGAGGTGATCCCTTACAACATCATCGACAAGGCGCCGTCGGCCGAACTCAGGCCGAACCAGACCGACCAGGATTCGCTGCCGCCCTATCCGGCGCTCGATGACATTCTGGAGTGCCTGGTGGAAAAGGAAATGGCGGTCGACGAGATCGTGGCGCGGGGGCATGATGTCGCGACGGTCCATCGGATCGAGCATCTGCTTTATCTTGCCGAGTACAAGCGCCGCCAGTCGGCGCCGGGCGTGAGGATCACCACCAAGAATTTCGGTCGCGATCGGCGCTATCCTATCACCAACCGGTTCCGCGATCGTTGATCGTAACGCCCATCCGGCGAGTGGAGAAGCAATGCGCAGTTCGGTCGAAATCTACAATATCCGCACCGGTGAAAACCGAATCGTCTGGCAGACGGAGACGTTGATCGAAGCGCCGAATTTCTCGCCCGACGGGCGCTATCTGCTATTGAACGGTGATGGATTGCTCTATCGGCTCGCCCTTGATGGCAAAGCCGAGCCCGTTCAGGTCGATACCAGCTTTGCAACGCTCTGCAACAACGACCACGGCATTTCACCGGATGGCTCGCTGATTGCTATCTCCGACAAGACCCAGCATGGCAAGTCCTGCATCTATGTCCTGCCGGCCGAAGGCGGGACACCACGGCAGGTGACGACCAATCTGCCGTCCTACTGGCATGGCTGGTCGCCTGATGGAAAACGCTTCTCCTATTGCGGTATCCGCAACAACGTCTTCGATATCTACACGATTTCGGTCGATGGCGGCGAGGAGACGCGGCTGACGCATGGCGAGGGCCGTAATGACGGGCCGGACTATTCCGCCGACGGGCAATGGATCTATTTTAACTCCAGCCGCACCGGCCTGATGCAGATCTGGCGCATTCATCCTGACGGCACAGGTCTCCAGCAGGTGACAAGCGACAATTACGGCAACTGGTTCGCTCATCCATCGCCCAGGAACGACAAGGTCCTGCTGATTTCCTATGATCCCGATGTCTTCGATCATCCGCGCGATCTGAATGTTCGCATGCGGTTGATGGACATGGATGGTGGCAACCTCACGACATTGTTCGAGCTTTTCGGCGGGCAGGGAAGTATCAATGTGCCGAACTGGTCGCCCGATGGCGATGAATTCGCCTATGTCCGCTACGAGCCGGCGTGACCGCTCTGGACAGGGCGCACGCTCCGTTATAAATCTTTGGACGTTCTCAGGGCGCATCCGATCCGCGGGAAGGGCAAGGCCCACCTGATGCATAGAACTTAAAGACTGCCACACCTCTTTTCAGTCTGTGGGCGCGGATACCGGACGTGAATGAAAGGAGGTCTTTGTGACCACGCGCTCTCTGGCGGGTAACGCCACTCTCGATTCTCTCAAAAAGCAGGCCAAGGCTTTTCTGAAAGCCGCTCAGTCGGGTGACGCATCGGCCCGAAGCCGTGTCACGCCTTACTTTGCCGATGTCACCGATATCGGGCTTCAGGACATCCAGCTTGTCCTTGCCCGCGAACATGGCTTCTCGAGCTGGGCGAAACTCAAGGCGCATCTGGAGAGCGCCAATCGCGGACAGGTCCCGCTGGATCAGCTTGCCAATAAATTCCTGTCGCTGGCGACGGTGTCCTATTTTTCCCATATTGCTGCCGATCCGGCGCGCTTCGACGAGGCATTGCAACTGCTGGAGGCCAATTCCGACATTGCCGGCGATAGCATCCATATTGCTGCTGCTCTCGGTGATGCAGACGGCGTGGCGCGTTGGCTCGATCGCCAACCGCAGTTTCTCGAGCGCAAAGGCGGTCCCTGTGACTGGCCGCCGCTGCTCTATGCCGCCTATGCCCGCGTGCCCGGCAGATCCAGCCTGCCGGCTGCAAGGGTTCTGATTGAGCGCGGCGCCGATCCCAATGCCTTCTTTCTTGACCATGGCCAATATCGCTTTACGGCGCTGACCGGCGTTTTCGGCGAGGGCGAGGCTGGCAAGGTCGGACAGCCGCAACATCCGGAATGTGAGGCTTTCGCGCGTTTGCTGCTCGATGCGGGTGCGGCGGCGAACGACAGCCAGGCACTTTATAACCGGATGTTCGAGCCCGATAATTCCTGCCTTGAGCTGCTGCTGGAATACGGGCTCTCCGCTAAAGACAGCAACAACTGGCTGGTGCGCGAGGATGGCAAGCTGGTGGCGAATGCACAGACGGTGTTCGACTATCAGCTCGCCTGGGCCTGCGAGAAGCGCATGGGCGAGCGTGTCAGGCTGCTGATCGAGCATGGAGCCGATGTCAATAAGACGGTCAATGGCCGAACGCCTTATGAATGGGCGCGGCTAGGAAATGACAAGGATCTAGCGCTGTATCTCGTTCAGCAGGGAGCCATAGCCGTTCGTCTGAAGCAAGAAGACTGGGTCTATATTCAACTAGCGACTGGCGATGCATCTACCGATCAAACGATGTGGGTCGAGCACATACAAAGAGTTTCAGGTGATATCGATATTCCCGATGCGATGCGACGCGCTCATCCTACCATGATGCATGAAGCGGCCGGTGAAAATGCGCTCGTACCCGTCCGCCGCATGCTGGCGCTTGGCCTCGACGTCAACGCCATGACCAGCCGTACGCCGCTGCACGAAGCCGCACTACATGGTCATATCGACATGGCGAAACTGCTGATCGAGCATGGTGCGGATACCACCATCCGCGATCGCTACTACTATGCGCCGCCGATCGGCTGGGCCGAATATAATGGCAGAGCAGAGATGGTGGAGTTCCTGAAAACGCAGCCGCTCGATATCTTTGCGGCCGCTGCCTATGGCCAGATCGACCAACTGGCCGTGCATCTGGGTGCCCATCCGGAGCTGATGAACATTCGCTTCGGTGAGTTTCGTCCGCATGGGGAGGCAAGTGTGGATCGTGACTGGATGACGCCGCTTGGCTTTGCCATTCTCAATCGTCGCGTTGATGCGGTGCGCTTCCTGCTAGAGCGTGGCGCTGATCGTTCTGTGAGAGATGCGTCCGGCCGATCCTATCGTGATCTCGCGAGAGAGATGGGCGACGAGGCCGTCATCGCGTTGTTGCGGCAGCCTATTGCGACGGCTGCGGGCCAACCTCTTTCGGATGCTTGAGGTCGAGCGTGCCCTGGTCGGTCGCAAGAAATTGTGGGCCGACCTGGCGCACCTTGTTGGTCGCGGGATCGTAGGGTCGATCAGGTTGCAGTTGTTTCGGCTGAACCGGAGTAATTTCCGGAGGGGCTATCACCGCTGTCTTCTGCTGCGGCAGAGTGGCGTCGTCCGTCTTGGGCTTTTGCGTCTCTATCGTCGTGATCGAACTTTCCGGCTGCACCAGCGATTGTTGCTGCGGTGCATAACCCTCGGGTTTCACGCGGGTGTCGATGACGGTGTCCGGCGTGGCCGACATCGGAGTGCTGCAACCGTTCCGCTGCATGTCATCCAGCAATCGCCGCCTCTCCAAGCCTGCATCGTCGATGCGGGACACGCTCAATTCACGCTCGTCCATCAGCGATGCAAGGTCATCGCGCATCCGCTCCATCGCATCGTGCATGTCATCGCAGGCAGCCTCGTTGTCGGAGCCGAGGATGGTCAAGCTGCTGTCGGACGTACAGCCTTGATTGCGCATGTCGCTCTTCAGGCGCCGTATTGCCATGTTCTGCTGGACGATGGATCGCGAAAGCTGACGCGTCTCCGCATTGGCGCCAACAAACTCCGTCGTGTCGGCATATCGGACGTGTAATTCGTCGCAGATGGCATTCGCCTGGGCGAGGACCGGCGTCGCCGCCAGCAGGGATAGCAAGAGAGAGGAGTAGAATTTTTTGCCGCGGTTCACGTTGTGCTCTTCGAAAAGCGGTTTGATCTCCACGGAGAATATACCGTGTTGCTTAACAACGTACCCATCAAAACATGCTGATTGTGAAAGATTTTTTGCGGTTAGATCGGAAAACAAACTTGGCTTGCGCCTTCTCGGCGGCGTGAGGCCACAAAACGGGGAGCAACCGACGAAAATAGGAGCATTAAATGTGATGATGTATCCGGCTAATAACCCGCCGTCTGTGTCGTGACGGCCGCCTTTGGAGACGGCCGCACGCGGTGAATCTCAGATCAATTCGGCTGCGATGCTTCAACCACGGCCAGAGCCGCCATGTTGACGACGCCACGCGAGGTGACGGAGGGTGACAGGATGTGGGCCGGAAGCGCCGTGCCGAGCAGGATCGGGCCTACATGCAGGCCATCGGTCATGGTCTTGACGACGCCGAGGGTGATGTTGGCGGCATCCAGATTGGGGAAGACGAGCAGGTTCGCCTCGCCGGAAAGCGTGCTGTCCGGCATGACGTGGCGGCGCAGGCTTTCGGAAATGGCGCTGTCGCCGTGCATTTCGCCGTCGACTTCGAGCTCCGGTGCCGCTTCGCGCACGAGCGCTAGGGCGTCGCGCATCTTGGTGGCGCTTTCCGATTCCCGCGATCCGAAGTTCGAATGCGAGACGAGGGCGACGCGCGGCGAGATGCCGAAGCGCTTGATTTCCTCGGCCGCCAGCACCGCCGACTGGGCGATCTCCGCTGCATTCGGGTTAAAGGTGACATAGGTGTCGGTGTAGAACGTCGCGCCGCGCTGTGAGATCAACAGGCTGAGAGCGGAGAAGTCGCCGACATCCGGGCGCTTGCCGATGATCTGGCGGACGATGCGCAGATGGCGTTCGTAACGGCCTTCGAGACCGCAGATCAATGCGTCGGCATCGCCGCGCTTCAGCGCCAGGGCGCCAATGACCGTGGTGTTGGTACGAACGATCGTTCTGGCTGCTTCCGGAATGACGCCGCTGCGGCCGACGAGCGAGAAATAGAGCTCGACATATTCCCGGAAGCGCGGATCGTCATTCGGGTTGATGACGGCGAAATCGGTATGCGGCCGGATCTTCAGGCCGTAGCGCTTCAGGCGGGTCTCGATGACATTGGGGCGGCCGATCAGGATCGGTACGGCGGTGCCTTCTTCCAGGAGGACCTGGGCGGCGCGCAGAACGCGCTCGTCTTCGCCTTCGGAGAAGACCACGCGCTTGCGCTCGGCGATCTTGGCGGCGGCGAAAATCGGCTTCATGACGAAGCCGGAGCGGAAGACGAAGCGGTTGAGCTCGTCCATATAGGCGTCGAAATCGGCGATCGGGCGCAGTGCTACGCCGCTTTCGGCAGCGGCTCTCGCGACAGCTGGTGCGATGCGCAGGATCAGGCGCGGGTCGAAGGGCGAGGGGATCAGATAGTCCGGCCCGAAGACCGGCGTCTCGCCCGTATAGGCGCGGGCGGCCACGTCCGAAGGCTCTTCGCGGGCAAGCGACGCGATGGCGCGTACCGCCGCCATCTTCATTTCCTCATTGATCGTCTTGGCGCCGCAATCGAGCGCGCCGCGGAAGATATAGGGGAAGCAGAGAACGTTGTTGACCTGGTTCGGGAAATCCGAACGGCCGGTGCAGATCATCGCGTCGGGACGGGCGGCGCGGGCGAGATCAGGCATGATTTCCGGCGTCGGGTTGGCCAGCGCCATGATCAGCGGCTTTTCCGCCATCTGTTCCAGAAGCTCGGGCTTCAATACGCCGGCGGCTGACAGACCGAGGAAGACATCGGCGCCACCGATCGACTCGGCGAGCTCGCGCTTGTCGCTCTTCTGGGCATAGACCGATTTCCATTCGTCCATCAGCACGTTGCGGTCTTCATAGACGAGGCCCTCGATGTCGTGGACCCAGATGTTTTCGCGCTTGGCACCGAGAATGACCAGAAGGTTGAGGCAGGCAAGCGCCGCGGCACCGGCGCCGGAGGCGACGATCTTGACGTCCTCGATCTTCTTGCCGGCCAGTTCCAAGCCGTTGAGAATGGCGGCGGCGACGATGATGGCGGTGCCATGCTGGTCGTCGTGGAAGACCGGAATGTCCATCTTCTCGCGCAGACGACGCTCGACGTCGAAGCATTCCGGCGCCTTGATGTCTTCAAGGTTGATGCCGCCGAATGTGGGCTCGAGTGCGGAAATCGTAGCGACCATCTCATCGACAGTTGGGGCTTCGATTTCGATATCGAACACATCGATACCGGCGAATTTCTTGAAGAGGACCGCCTTGCCTTCCATCACCGGCTTGGAGGCCAGCGGGCCGATATTGCCAAGGCCAAGCACCGCGGTGCCGTTGGAGATGACTGCGACGAGATTGCCACGCGAGGTGTAGTCGAAGGCCGTTTCCGGATTGTCGCGGATGGCAAGGCAGGGTGCAGCGACGCCGGGAGAATAGGCAAGCGCCAGGTCGCGCTGGTTGCCGAGCGGCTTGGTCGCCTGGATTTCCAGCTTACCGGGGCGGGGATAGCGATGAAAGAAGAGCGCCTGTTCGTCGAGATTGCCACTCGCCATGTTCTTGGCTGCCTTCGATGTGTCGTGCGTATCCATCCCGCTTCTCCATTCCTGCTTGCGCGCGTGCGCCTCAAATCCCCTCCATACATCAATCGCCGGGAGTGCACAGTATGGATTTGACGCTGCTGAAGGGTTTTTTGTCGCGGCAAAGGCATAAATTTTCTTTTGCGGAAACCCCGGCATTGCGGACCAGACATTGTGAGGTGCAAGGACCTATGGTCCCGCTCAGGGCCGCGAGTTTCATGACCGACCGGCTGGAGCTCGCCATAGCTGCAAAACGCGGGCAATTTCCCACCGGGAGCACTCCGCACAGCATTTGTCATCTTCCTGAAACACGAGTCTGATTTTGGATTAGCCAACGTAGGATAGGGCACGGACAAATGTTCGTGAATGAAAACATGGACACCCGGCGATATCGAACGCTGTTCATTTCTGACGTGCACCTCGGCTCTAAAGCGGCCAAGGCGGACTTCCTTCTCGATTTTCTGCGACTTCACGACGCCGACACCATCTATCTGGTCGGCGACATCATCGATGGCTGGCGGCTGAAGCGCAATTGGTACTGGCCGCAGGATTGCAACGACGTCGTGCAGAAGCTGTTGCGCAAGGCGCGCAAGGGCACGCGCATCGTCTATATCCCCGGCAATCACGACGAGTTCCTCCGCGACTTCCCCGGCACGCATTTCGGCGGCATCGAGGTGGCCCAGCGCGCGATCCACGAGACCGCCGACGGCAAGAAGTATCTCGTTCTGCATGGCGACGAATTCGACGTCGTCGTCCGCAATGCCCGTCTGCTCGCCTATCTCGGCGATTGGGCCTATGACATGGCGATCCTGATCAATATCGGCCTTGCCGCGGTTCGCCGCCGCCTGAATATGCCCTACTGGTCTTTCTCGGCCTGGGCGAAGCTTCAGGTCAAGCACGCCGTCAATTTCATCGGCGAGTTCCAGCGCGTCGTCGTGGAAGAGGCGAAGCGCAGTGATGCAGACGGCGTCATCTGCGGCCACATCCACCATGCCGTCATAGAGGATTTCGATGGCATCCGCTACATCAACACCGGCGACTGGGTGGAAAGCTGCACAGCGATCGCCGAGCATGACGACGGCACGTTCGAGCTGATCACCTGGCAGTCGATTGCTGAAACCCAGCTCATCGGCATTGCCGGCGAGGAGCTGCCGAAAGCGCTTGGGGCGCAAGCGGCGTAGCTGCCGCAACAAACAAACGGTCATTGTTGCTTCAGCCCATTCCATGCCTCAAATAGAGCCGAGCGTGGGCATAGTCGCCGACGGGCAATTCGGGAGGCAACAGGTGCCGATCAAAGCCGTTTTCTTCGATGTCGGTGAAACCTTGGTAGACGAGACGCGTCAGTGGTTTTCCTGGGCCGACTGGCTTGGGGTTTCCCGCCTCTCATTCTGTGCAGCGTTTGGTGCTGTCATTGAGCGCGGAGAGCATCACCGACGGGTGTTCGATGCTTTCGTGCCTGATTTCGATCTAAAGCAGGCAGAGGCTTCGCGTGCAGCTAGCGGCCAAGGCTACACTATAGAACCGCGTGACCTTTATCCTGATGCGCTAGCCGCGCTTCACGAATTGAGAGGCGCAGGCTATCGCGTCGGCATAGCGGGAAATCAGCCTGAGGAAGCAGAAGGCGCTTTGAAAGCCTGTGGGGTTGAGGCTGATTATATCGCCTCTTCGGCGCGCTGGGGTGTTGAGAAGCCGTCCCCGGCCTTTTTCGCAAGAGTTATCGAAATAGCCGGGTGTCGACCTTCAGAAATTGCCTATGTCGGCGACCGTCTAGACAATGATATACTGCCTGCAAGAAGAGCGGGAATGTGTGCGGTTTTCTTGGTTCGCGGCCCGTGGGGCTTCATTCACGCGCGCCGGCTTGAGGCAGGGCAGGCAACGATCACTATTCACTCACCGATTGGCTTGTCGAAAGCTCTGGCATCTCTGCCGTAGACGTTGCCGCGCCCTTTGGAGGCGACCCGGCAGAAGAATATGTCAGTCGAGCCCGTCGATGCGGCGGTCTCCTTCCGCCTCGATAACGATCCGTCACAATTATTGATCGCCGAGATCTCGCTGCTTTCGCCGTTTTGAGCTGAAACGTTGCAGCAAGGCCATTTCTCGCCATAGTCGTACTCACGATAGGGTGCTAGGAACAGATCAGTTCCCTTCAGGTCTGTCATGATTCCCGCGACAAAATCTTTGCAGGGCGAGGCCGCGCCACCGTATTTTCGGTTGCGCACAGCCTTGTCCTATTGTGCTCCGTTGATCGTCAATGGGATTGCCTTGCCGTTTTTTCCGGTCTGGCTCGCCGGGTTGAATTTCAGCGATCGCGAGATTGGTCTGATCCTCGCCGTGCCGATGGTGGTGCGGGTTCTTGTCGTGCCTATTGTCGGCATGCTTGCCGATCGTGTGCAGGAACGCGCCACTGTGCTGTTCTGGTCGGGTGCGTTGTCGTTGTTGACGGCGATTGCGCTTTACTGGACGAGCGATTTCTGGCCGGTGCTTTTGGTCTACGGTATCCAGGGGGCGACATATGCGCCTTATGTGCCCATCGTTGAATCGATTGCCGTTTCCGGCGTACGGCGTTGGGGTTTCGATTACGGCTCGATGCGCGTCTGGGGATCGATCGCTTTCATCGTCTCGACCCTTATCGGCGGTCAAATGATCGGCAAATGGGGCGGTACGACGGTTCTCCCCGCCATGGTCGCGGGCTTCGTCCTGACAACGCTGATGGCCTTCTTCTGTCCGCGCATAGGGCCAACGCGACGGCGCCATCATCAACCGATCGATTTGCAGGCGCCAACCGGGAGCTCGCTGCGGTCTCCGCAATTGCTGGTCACCATGATCGGTGTATCGGTGCAGCAGTCGAGCCACGCCATGATGTATACGTTCGCGTCGATCTATTGGCGAGAGCTCGGTTTTTCGGGCACGCAGATCGCCGTCCTCTGGTGCATCGGGGTGGCGGCGGAGGTCATGGTGTTTTTCATGTCGAGGATGCTCGGCCGGCGGTTCAGCGCCTGGACACTGATCTTTTTCGGCTCGGCCGTGTGCGTCGTCCGCTGGATCCTATTCCCGATCAATCTCGGTTTCGCCGGCTATTTCATGCTGCAATGTTTCCATGCCTGCACCTTTGCCTGCGTGCATACCGGCATCCAGCGGCGCATCGTCGCTTCGGTACAGGAAACGCAGGAGGCGTCTGCTCAGGGCACTTATTTCTTCTATAACGGCATGTTTCTCGGGCTTATGACCCTGGCGTCCGGCTATCTCTATGCTTGGCTCGGTCTTTCCAGCTACTACATCATGTCCGGTGTTGCGGCCTTCGGTCTTGCCATGGTGGTTTTCGCGCGTAGTCTTCAACCTCGGAGTTCCTCGGTCGGGGGAAGAGCGAGCGAGGCTTCATAAGTCGTGCAAAGTGGTTTCATTTAGATATCAAAATGCCGTGCCATATCTTTGGCGCTTGCGCGGCATAGAAATCGCCTATGAACTCGGTGTATTAACGATTAGCGTCGCGCGGGGGATTCCCGAGTCGGCGAGTGTGCCGCAAGACTTGAAAGATGTATGAGTTTGAAAGCAGCCGTACAGAAAGCCGATGCACCGAGGATCGACGACGAGCCCGATGGCAACGGGCATCGCTATCGGCTGGAAGGCAACTGGCGTAGCGCCAATGTCCATGGCGTGTTGCGGCGCATCGATGAGCTGACGACGCGGAGCGCTGGCGGCCGGGTGGTGATCGATCTTTCCGATCTCTCCGATGTCGATACCGCCGGAGCGCTGCTGATCCGCCGCCTAAAGGAGAGTCAGGAAGCGCATGGCGCCAGCGTCAGCATCGAAGGCTCCAATTCGCATATCGACGAGCTGCTGACGGCCTTTACCGAAGACCCGGATGCCGAGAAGCCGGAACCCCGGCAAAAGAAATCCTGGACGGAGCGCATCTTCGCGCCGATCGGCGAAACTGTCTACGAGGTCTGGGGCAATCTTGTTGCGGCCATGTATATTCTCGGCTCGGCGGTGCGCGGCGCGCAGCTGAAGTTCGGGCGCGGCAGCGGCGTTTCGCCGGCCTCGATCGTCAACCAGATCGACCATATGGGCGTGCGCGCCGTCCCGATCATCCTGTTGATGTCCTATCTGATCGGCGCGATCATCGCGCAGCAGGGGGCATTTCAGCTGCGCTATTTCGGCGCCGAGGTCTTCGTTGTCGATCTCGTCGGCATCCTGCAATTGCGCGAGATTGGTGTTCTTCTGACCGCCATCATGATCGCCGGGCGCTCGGGCAGCGCGATCACCGCCGAAATCGGCTCGATGAAGATGCGCGAAGAGGTCGATGCGCTGAAGGTGATGGGTCTGAATCCGATCGGGGTCCTGATTTTCCCGCGGCTGGTGGCGTTGACCGTGGCGCTGCCGCTGCTGACGATCCTTGCCAATTTTGCCTCACTCTTCGGCGCGGCGACGGTAACCTGGGCCTATTCCGGTATCACTTTCGCTACCTTCATTGCGCGCCTGCATGAGGCGATCAGCCTTTCAACTGTCATCTCGGGCATGATCAAGGCGCCATTCATGGCGCTGGTGATCGGCATTGTCGCGGCGGTCGAGGGATTGAAGGTCGGCGGCAGCGCCGAATCGCTCGGGCAGCATGTGACTGCCTCGGTGGTGAAGTCGATTTTCGTGGTGATCCTGATGGACGGGCTGTTCGCCATGTTCTATGCCGCGATCGATTTCTGAGGGATATCAACGATGAGCGCGCTTCACTCGGAAATCTCCCTGGAAAAAGATGAGCATGGCAGGGACATCGTGCTGTCGGCACGGGATGTCACCGTCGCTTTCGGATCGAAAGTCGTGCTCGATAAATTGAACCTCAATATCTATCGCGGTGAAATCCTGGGCTTCGTCGGGGCTTCCGGTGCTGGCAAGTCGGTGCTGCTGCGCACGGTGCTGCGGTTGCTGCCGCGCCGCTCGGGCAAGATCGAGATCCTTGGCGAAGACTATGACAAGCTCTCTGAGCCGGAGCGCAACAGGCTCGACATGCGCCTCGGCGTGCTCTTCCAGCAGGGTGCGCTATTCTCCTCGCTGACGGTGAAGGAGAACATCCAGGTGCCGATGCGGGAATATCTCGACCTGCCGAAAGCATTGATGGATGAGCTGGCGCATCTGAAGATCCGCATGGTCGGCCTTGCCGCCGATGCGGCCGACAAATACCCGTCAGAGCTTTCCGGCGGCATGATCAAGCGCGCGGCACTGGCGCGAGCCCTGGCGCTCGACCCCGACCTTGTTTTCCTGGACGAGCCGACCTCTGGCCTCGACCCGATCGGTGCCGCGGAATTCGACGAGCTGATCGCCAAGCTGCGAGACACGCTCGGCCTGACCGTCTATATGGTGACTCACGACCTCGACAGCCTGTTTTCCGTCTGCGATCGTATTGCCGTTCTCGGACAGAAACGGGTATTGGTGGAAGGAACGGTTGAGGACATGCTCGCCTGCGACGACCCCTGGGTGCAGTCCTATTTCCGTGGTAAACGCGCGCGTTCGATCGTGCCGACGGGAAGGGTTGGAGACCGCAACGACGACAACGGCGCTGGCGCCCACAGCCGCGAGAAGTAATTGGAACAATGGAAACCAAAGCCAACTATACGATCGTCGGGTTCTTTACATTGCTGGTCATCGCGGCCGCTTTCGGGTTCGTTTATTGGATGGCCGAATATGGCCGGGGCGGCCCGATGGTCGAACTGGTCGTTCGCATTCCGGGCTCGGCAAACGGCCTGAGCGTCGGCTCGCCCGTCCGCTTCAACGGCATTCAGGTCGGCTCCGTGCAGGGGCTTTCGATTGACGCCGACGATCCGAACTATTCGCTTGCCTTTACCGAAGTGCGGGCAGACGCGCCGGTCTATACGTCCACCAAGGCGATTCTGGAGATCCAGGGTCTGACGGGCGCTGCCTATATCGAGCTTTCCGGCGGCCGCAACGGTGACGAGAACATCCTCAAGCGCTCGGTTGATACCGGCAAGCGCGCCGTGCTGCTCGCCGATCAATCGAGCGTCACGAACCTGCTCAATACCGCCGACAAGATACTGAACCGCGCAAACGACACGATCGGCGATATCCAGGGATTCGTCTCGGATTCCCGTGCGCCGCTGACGGATACGGTGCGCAACGCACAGACCTTCTCCAAGGCATTGTCGGACAATTCCGACAATATCGACAAGTTCCTCGCCAGCATGGGGCAGCTTTCCGACACCTTCAAGAATGTCTCGACTCGTATCGACTCGACGCTGGAAGCCGTCGAGAAACTGGTGCGTGCGGTCGACGCCAACAAGATCAATGAGGTCGTCAACAACGCCAACAAGATCACCGCCAACGTGGCGGATGCGACGACCGATCTGAAGGCGACCGTGGCTGCCTTCAAGCAGACCGCCGACACCTACAATGCCTTCGGCCAGAAGGCACAGCAGACGCTGGACCGCGTCGACGCCATCGTGGCGCAGATCGATCCCGCCAAGCTGAAAGGTTCGGTTGACGACATTACGCAGGTCACCAAGGACGCCCGCGCGGCCGTCACGTCCATCCGCGAGGTCGCCAATTCGGTTGCCGCCCGCCAGCAGGATATCGACCAGACGATTGCCAATGCCCGGTCGATTTCTGAGAAGCTGAATTCGGCGTCCGGCAAGGTCGACGGCGTTCTCAGCAAGGTCGACTCGCTGCTTGGCTCCGGCGACACGCAGTCGCTGTTTGCCGAAGCCAAGGATACGCTCACGTCCTTCAAGAAGATGGCGGACAATCTCAACGCCCGAATCGGGCCGATCGCCGACAATCTGCAGAAGTTCTCGAGCAGCGGTCTGAGCAACGTCCAGACCCTCATCAACGACATGCGGGGCACGGTTGACAATCTCAACAGCACGATCACTAACTTCGATCGCAATCCGCAGCGCCTGCTGTTTGGTGGCGATACGGTCAAGCAATATGACGGCCGGGCGCGGCGTTGATGGATAGCGGTTTTTGGACTGTGAGGGATATGCGGAATATGGTCGGTTGCGTTTCGAGTGAGCGTTATCAGGTGTACAGGAAGGCAGCGATCGTTCTGCCGCTGCTCGCGGCCCTGCTTAGCGGCTGCGGTTCCAAGCCATCCAACGATACTTATGACCTCTCGGCCTCGGTCAAGGCGAGCGGTCCGTTGATGAAGGGCAAGCAAATCCTGATTCCGCCGCCAACGGCATTGCAGGCGCTCGACAGCAACCTGATCGTCATCCGCGTCTCGCCCTCTGAAATCCAGTATCTCGGCAAGGCGCAGTGGAGCGACAAGCTGAGCCGCATGGTGCAATCGAAGCTGGTCGAAGCCTTCGAGAATACCGGCAAGCTTGGCGGCGTCGGCGTACCGGGGCAGGGGCTGGCGATCGACTATCAGATTGTCACCGACATCCGTTCCTTCGAGATTGATGCGGCTGGCGGCCAGAAGTCCGCCGCTGTCGAAATCTCGGTGAAGATCCTCAACGATCGCACGGGCACGATCAAGTCGCAGAGCGTCTTCCGCAAAGTCGTCCCGGTCACAGGCGGCAGCAACCCCGATTTCATTCGGGGGCTCGACACGGCCTTTGCCGGCGTCACCGCCGAGATTGTTGACTGGAGCCTGCGCTCGCTTTGAGGTTTGCCTATCCGATTAACGGACGACAAAAATGCCCATTTTGGTCAGAC
Source organism: Rhizobium rhizogenes NBRC 13257 (assembly GCF_000696095.1). Classification (GTDB taxonomy): domain Bacteria; phylum Pseudomonadota; class Alphaproteobacteria; order Rhizobiales; family Rhizobiaceae; genus Rhizobium; species Rhizobium rhizogenes. The sequence goes on from NZ_BAYX01000001.1 coordinate 627,213, forward strand.
CGATCACGCCTGACGATGCTTTGGCTGCCTTGGAGGTGCACCACGCCGCCGTACGCGTGACGGCTGCGAAAGACTATGCTCCTGAGATCATTGAGCAATGGGCGCCAATGACTGTTAGCGCCGATGCCATATCCCGTTTCCATAAGAACCCGGAAAACGAAATTCGCTTTGTTGCAGAGATCAACGGCGAGGTTGTCGGATTTGCTGCGATCATTCTGGCGAGTAAGGAGCTGAGGGCTTGCTACGTGTCACCCAGGGCAGTGGGTAGAGGCGTCGGCAGGGCGTTGATTGCCGAACTTGAACACACAGCAAAGCAGGAGGGGCTTACCATCCTTCAGCTGGATTCATCCTTGACCGCCCATCCCTTCTACGAAGCGATGGGCTATCAAACAGAATCCCGAGGGGAGCATGTTCTCGGCTCCGGGCAACGCATGTTCTGCGTCCACATGACAAAGAAGTTGGCTCAGTAAGGTCAGCATCCTTACATGCTCATCGGCTATCGCTCCATCAGCGCTTTCAATGTGTTGAGATCCTTCAGCACATGTGCTGCGTCGGCCGCGAACTGCTCGTCCGTCATTCCGGGCAATCTCAGCAGCGTGAACATGACTTCGCAGCCGTCGCCATTTGGCACGACTCTCAGTGCATTATAGACCTGCAAGCCAGTGTCGAGGGTCACCGTATGGTCGATGACGCCGAAGTCGTTGCGGGGTGAGAAGCGGACACGGACGGTGCCGAGAGTGCCTTTGGCGACCCAATCCTCACCATCCAGTTTCAGTCCGGATGCAAGGCCTGAGGCCCAGAGCGGCATGTTTTCCGGGCGGCCGGCAAAGCCATGGACCTCCCGCCAGGAGCGGTCGATGGAGACATGAACGATCTTGGCGGGCATGGTCGACATGGATGCTTCCTCCTCTATATCCGCCTTCGGTGCACCATCGGGTCAGGTTGCCGAAGCCGGTCTTTTGAAAAATCCTGCAGCATTCTTGCCCGGTTCTGCAATGGGGCCGATTCGAGGCTGGCGAAGGCTTGCCGTTTTGCGCCCGGAGTGCAACAACACGCCCAACGCATAACTCCCGAAAGGCGGTATCGGTTTCGGGGAAGGCTTAGGCGTCATTTCAAAATATCACTGCGTCCTCTGCGCATGCGATGGGATGTGAGGCGCAGCAAGAGAATTATTGGAGGATTGTCGTGGAAAAGGCAGAAATCGGACTGATCGGTCTCGCTGTGATGGGATCGAACCTGGCGCTCAACATTGCTGAAAAGGGCAATAAGATCGCGGTGTTCAACCGTACACCGCAGGTGACGGATGAATTCTATGCGAATGCGGGCGCGCTGAAGGACAAGATCATTCCCTGCAAGACGATCGAAGAATTCGTCGAATCGATTCGTCCGCCGCGGCCGATCATCATCATGATCAAGGCCGGCGAGCCGGTCGACCAGCAGATGGCGGCGCTGCAGCCCTATCTCGACAAGGGCGACATCATGATCGATGCCGGCAACGCCAATTTCCGCGACACGATTGCCCGCTTCGACCGCCTGAAGGATACCGGTCTGACCTTTATCGGCATGGGTGTCTCCGGTGGCGAGGAAGGTGCACGCCACGGCCCATCGATCATGGTCGGCGGCACTGAGGAGTCTTACAAGCGTGTCGAGAAGGTTCTGACCTCGATTGCTGCCACATACAACAACGATCCGTGCGTTGCCTGGCTCGGTAATGACGGGGCAGGGCATTTCGTCAAGACGATCCACAATGGCATCGAATATGCCGACATGCAGATGATCGCCGAAATCTACGGCATCCTGCGTGATGGCCTCGGCAAGAGCGCTGCAGAAATCAGCGGTATCTTCGGTGACTGGAACAAGGGTCGCCTCAACTCCTACCTGATCGAGATCACCGAGAAGGTTCTGGCCGCCAAGGATCCGGCCACCGGCAGCGCCATGCCGGACGTCATCCTCGACAAGGCCGGCCAGAAGGGCACCGGCAAGTGGTCTGCCATCGAAGCGCAGAACATGGGTATTCCGGCGACCGCCATCGAAGCCGCCGTCGCCGCCCGCAGCCTGTCGGCCATCAAGAGCCAGCGCGAAGCCGCCGAGAAGATCTTCGGCACGCCGGACTACAAGTTCCCGATCGCCTTCGGTCCGGACCTGTTGAAGGATCTGGAACTGGCATTGTTCGCTGCCAAGATCGGCGCCTATGCGCAGGGCTTTGCCGTCATGGCGGAAGCGTCGAAGGAGTTCAATTGGTCGCTGCCGATGCCGGTCATCGCCAAGATCTGGCGCGCGGGTTGCATCATCCGTTCGCAGTTCCTCGACGAGATCACCAGCGCCTTCACCAAGACGCCGGATGCCGCCAACCTGATCGTCACCCCGGCTTTTGCCGAGATGGTCAAGGAATCGATCCCGTCGCTACGCCGCATCGTTTCGGCCGCCACGGCCTCCGGCCTTCCGGTTCCGGCGCTGGCCTCCGCTCTGACCTATTTCGACGCCTATCGCCAGGCTCGCGGCACCGCCAACCTGATCCAGGCCCAGCGCGACTTCTTCGGCGCCCATGGCTTCGATCGTGTCGATGGCAAGGACATCCACCACGGCCCATGGGGCAGCGGTGCGAACGGCTGATATTTTCGGCTGATTTTGAAGATAAAAGAGCCCGCCGGATAAGTGTCCGGCGGGTTTTTTCGTGCCCGTCAGCCTTTCGGCCAGATCGGGGAGCTGATGCTTTGCAGCAGTTCCGGCTCGATGCCGTCGATACGGGCGATCACAGCCTTGCCCAATTCGCGGCCGGCATGGCGGAAATCCTCGTGGATCGCGATGATCTCCGGGCGGATCCAGCTCAGCACGTCGGTCGATTGTTTGGCGACCATGTCGATGTCGTGGCCAAGACGGAAGCCCGCCGCCTCGATGCCGGCATTGACTGCGATAGCGCCAGCGCTGCTGGAGCAGACGATGCCGTCGGGCGCATGCGGGGAGCGCATCAGCGCCTCGACCGTATCCTTGATCTCGGCGAGCGTCGTATCGGTGCTGGCCCTCAGCGGAACCTCCTGAGCCTGATACTCGCGCAAGCCCGTCTGAAAGCCGATCTGGGTGTGCAGATAATAATTGAGCTTGCCCGGCGGCTGCAGCAGCGCGATGCGGCGACGTCCCTTGGCGACCAGCGCACGCACCGCTTCGCGCGCGAAAGCTTCGTTGTCGAAGTCATGGAAAGGATGGGAGATTCCCATGTTCGTGCGCCCATGCGTCGCAAAGGGCATGCCGCGCTGATGCATGAGTTCCACGCGCGGATCGTCCGGCTCAGTGCGCGATATGATGACGCCATCGGCCGATCCGGTGTCGAGGATATAGCGCACCGGCACCAGCGGGTCCTTGCTGTGCGAATGCGGCGTGATGACGAGATGATATTGCGTGCCGGCCAAAACCTCGGAGATGCCGAAGACCATGTGGCTGGTGAAGCCCATGATTTCCTCATCGATGCTGAGCACCAGTGCGATAACGTTGGTCTTGCCGGTTCTCAGGCGCACGCCGGCGCGATTTGGCTGGTAACCCAGTTGACGGGCCACCATACGCACGCGCTCCTTGGTTTCAGCGCCGATATCCGGAGCGTCCTTCAGGGCGCGCGAAATAGTCGTGATCCCAAGGCCGGTCATGAAGGCGATTGTCTTCAGCGTCGGCCGCTCGGGCGTGGGCTGAATATTGCCGCCTGAAGCTTTCTTATTATCCATCTCGTCCAAGCCTGCCTCCCGGCCGCCTCTCCCGCGACCATGCGCTTATATCGCCTGCGGCAGCGCCGCAAGCACATGCGTGATACGGCCGCTCCTCCCTCATTGAAGAAATCTGTAACGATACAGTAGAAAAGTCGAGCGCTTTTTCTGCCTTGATGTCAAATAAGATATCCAGGGGTTGAATCCACAGCCTTGGATGAAAAATTTTGCATCTGCGAAGCGGTATGCGAGATTTATGGGGCGGTGCAGCAATTTTAATCGAAAAAAATCAATGAACTAATGGAAAATGCGGTTGATACGGGCAGCTGGTGAATCGTCAGGCACATCGCATTCTTTGCAAGCATAACTGTAATCTGAAATCGTATATTCGGGCTTTCGGTAAAATTTCGCGAACAGGCGGTTGCGCGTTGAAAATGATTAGACTACGTTTTTCCGGCAACGTTTCAGTGAGGGAGGAAAACTCATGAATATTCGTTTGATGGCGACTGCGCTTGCTGCGTCGGTCGTGTTGCCACTGGGAGCGGCCAACGCGACCGATCTGGAGGTAACGCATTGGTGGACGTCCGGTGGCGAAGCTGCCGCGGTGGCTGAGTTTGCAAAGGCGTTCGACGCCACCGGCAATCATTGGGTGGATGGTGCGATTGCCGGCTCCGGCGGTACCGCGCGTCCGATCATGGTCAGCCGCATCACCGGCGGCGATCCGATGGGCGCCACTCAATTCAACCACGGCCGTCAGGCTGAGGAGCTTGTGCAGGCCGGCCTTATGCGTGACCTGACAGATGTCGCCACGAAGGAGCACTGGAAGGATGTCATTCGTCCGGCCAGCCTGCTCGATTCCTGCACGATCGACGGCAAGATCTATTGCGCGCCCGTCAATATCCATTCCTGGCAATGGCTCTGGCTCTCGAACGCAGCCTTCAAGAAGGCCGGCGTCGAGGTTCCGAAGAACTGGGGTGAGTTCGTTGCCGCTGGTCCGGCGCTGCAGAAGGCCGGCATCGTTCCGCTCGCCTTGGGTGGTCAGCCATGGCAGGCCGCGGGTGCCTTCGACGTGTTGATGGTCGCCATCGCCGGCAAGGATACCTTCCAGAAGGTGTTCGGCGACAAGGATAAGGAAGTCGCGGCCGGACCGGAAATCGCCAAGGTCTTCAAGGCTGCCGACGATGCCCGCAAGCTGTCCAAGGGCTCCAATGTTCAGGATTGGAACCAGGCCACGAACCTGGTCATCACTGGCAAGGCCGGCGGTCAGATCATGGGCGACTGGGCGCAGGGCGAGTTTGCGCTGGCAGGCCAGAAGGCTGGCACGGACTATACCTGCCTTCCGGGTCTCGGCGTCAATGAAGTCATTTCGACAGGTGGCGATGCATTCTATTTCCCACTGCTGAAGGACGATGCCAAATCCAAGGCTCAGGAAGTGCTGGCCAAGACGCTGCTCGATCCGAAGACGCAGGTCGCCTTCAACCTGAAGAAGGGCTCGCTGCCCGTTCGTGGTGACGTGGATCTCGCGGCCGCCAACGACTGCATGAAGAAGGGCCTTGAGATCCTAAAGAAGGGCAATGTGATCGAGGGGACGGACCAGCTTCTTTCTGCCGATACCCAGAAGCAGAAGGAGGACTTGTTCTCCGAGTTCTTCGCAAATCCCGCGATGACGCCGGAAGCGGCGCAGAAGCGCTTCGTCGACATCATCGCCGCGGCTGATTGACCGCTATCTTCTCGCTGTAGTGATACCGGCTTTGCCTAGCGGGCCGGTATCACGGCCGGGACACATAGCGTGATCCGGTTTGCCACAGCACCCCTCATGGCCGGCGGATCCGCATGTATGTGACGGTTACAGTGGGTGAGGGGAAGCGCAGGAACCGCGATCAAGATCCGGTTCTGATCGTCGAAGCAGTCGCGATGCAGAAGGAGCTACAATGACGGGTCAAGCGAAAGCCGGCCGGCCAAATCAATATCTGCGCAATCTGAACTCGAAGATTGCATCCATTCCCATGATCCTGACGGCTGTCGTCATCTTCCTTGGCGGCTCGATCTGGACGGTGGTTTATTCCTTCACCAATTCGAAGCTGCTGCCTCGTCTCAGTTTTGTCGGGCTGGACCAGTACCATCGATTGTGGGCAGCGCCACGATGGATCGTGTCCATTGAAAATTTGGCGGTTTACGGCATCCTTTCGATGATCTTCAGTCTCGTCATCGGCTTCGTGCTGGCGGCATTGATGGACCAGAAGATCCGCTTCGAAAACACCTTCCGCACGATTTTCCTCTATCCTTTCGCCCTCTCTTTCATTGTCACCGGCCTGGTCTGGCAGTGGCTGCTCAATCCGGAATTCGGCATCCAGTCGGTGGTGCGTTCGCTCGGATGGACGAATTTCACCTTCGATCCACTCTATACGCCGAGCATCGTCATCTACGGCGTGCTGATCGCAGCGCTCTGGCAGGGGACGGGTCTTGTGATGTGCCTGATGCTCGCCGGTCTGCGCGGCATCGATGAGGACATCTGGAAAGCGGCGCGCGTGGATGGGATCCCCATGTGGAGGACCTATCTGTTCATCGTCATTCCGATGATGCGTCCAGTCTTCATCACCACACTCGTCATCATCGCCAGCGGCATCGTCAAGGTCTACGACCTCGTCGTCGCGCAAACGAGCGGCGGACCCGGCATCTCGTCGGAAGTCCCGGCGAAATATGTCTACGACTACATGTTCCAGGCGCAGAACCTCGGTCAAGGATTTGCCGCCTCCACCATGATGCTGGTGACCGTCGCCATCATCATTATCCCCTGGGCCTATCTGGAATTCGGCGGAGGGCGCAAGCGTGGCTGATCCTGTTACTCTCAACAACGCGAATGATGCCGCGACCTTGACCGGCAAGACGTTTTCGGGACCGAATGGCCGCAAGCCTCGCCCGGTGCTCTCCGGCCGCAACATCATGCTTTACGGCACACTCTTCGTTGCCGCCGTTTACTACCTGTTGCCGCTCTATGTGATGATCGTCACCTCGCTGAAGGGAATGCCCGAAATCCGCATGGGCAACATCTTTTCGCCGCCGCTCGAGATCACGTTCGAGCCGTGGGTGAAAGCCTGGGCGACGGCCTGTACCGGTCTCAATTGCGACGGTCTTTCTCGCGGCTTCTGGAATTCGGTTCGCATCACAGTGCCATCCACGATCCTCTCGATCGCGATCGCTTCGGTCAACGGCTACGCACTTGCCAACTGGCGCTTCAAGGGGGCGGATCTGTTCTTCTCGATCCTCGTCGTCGGCGCGTTCATTCCCTATCAGGTGATGATCTACCCGATCGTCATCGTGCTGCGCGAAATCGGTATCTACGGCACGCTTAGCGGACTTATCCTGGTGCACAGCATCTTCGGCATGCCGATCCTGACGCTGCTGTTCCGCAATTACTTCGCATCGCTGCCCGTGGAGCTTTTCAAGGCTGCGCGTATCGACGGCGCCGGCTTCTGGCAGATTTTCCTGCGTATCATGCTGCCCATGTCGCTGCCGATCTTCGTCGTCGCCATGATCCTGCAGATCACCGGTATCTGGAACGACTTCCTGTTCGGCGTCGTCTTCACCCGGCCGGAATATTATCCGATGACCGTGCAGCTCAACAATATCGTCAATTCCGTCCAGGGCGTGAAGGAATACAACGTCAACATGGCGGCAACGATCCTGACGGGTCTTGTTCCGCTGGTCGTCTATTTCGTCTCCGGGCGGCTTTTCGTCCGTGGCATCGCCGCCGGCGCAGTGAAGGGTTGATTTATGACTAGTAGCGTTTCAATCAAGGAACTGTCGCTCGATTTCGGCGCGGTCAGCGTCCTGAAGAATCTCAATCTTGAGATCCAGGACGGCGAATTCCTCGTGTTGCTCGGCTCGTCCGGCTGCGGCAAGTCGACCTTGCTCAATTGCATCGCCGGCCTGCTCGATATCACCGAAGGGCAGATCTTCATCAAGGGCAAGAATGTCACCTGGGAGGAGCCGAAAGACCGCGGTATCGGCATGGTGTTCCAGTCCTACGCGCTCTATCCGCAGATGACGGTCGAAAAGAACCTGTCGTTCGGATTGCACGTCGCCAAGGTGCCGCAGGCGGAGATCGACAAGCGCATCGCACGCGCCGCCGAAATCCTGCAGATCCAGCCTTTGCTCAAGCGCAAGCCGGCCGAGCTTTCCGGCGGCCAGCGCCAGCGTGTCGCAATCGGTCGTGCTCTGGTGCGCGACGTTGACGTGTTCCTGTTCGACGAGCCGCTGTCCAACCTCGACGCCAAGCTGCGCTCGGAGCTCCGCGTCGAGATCAAGCGGCTGCATCAGTCGCTGAAGAACACCATGATCTACGTCACGCACGACCAGATCGAAGCCCTGACGCTCGCCGACCGCATTGCCATCATGAAGAACGGCATCATCATGCAGCTCGACGATCCCACGACGATCTACAATGAGCCGCGCAACCTGTTCGTCGCCGGCTTCATCGGTTCTCCGTCGATGAATTTTCTGCACGGTGAATTGGTCAATCGCGACGGCAAGATCGCCTTCGCCACCAATGACGTGATTTTCTCGCTTGACGGCTACAAGGCCGCCGAGCCGCTGGTGGCCGGCCGCAAGGTCATTCTCGGGGCTCGACCGGAGCATATCAAGGTCAATGAGGATCTGGGGTCCGGAGCGGAAACGCACGATGCGACCGTTGATATCGAAGAGCCGATGGGCGCCGACAACCTGCTCTGGCTCAATCATGCCGGCCACACCATGTCGGTACGCATCAACGGCGCGCGTCGCTTCAGCCCGGGATCGCGTGTCAAGCTCGGCTTCGACATGACGGTCGCCTCGCTTTTCGACGCGCAAACAGAACTCAGAATCTAGTCATAAAACGGGGGCGGCTTGGCCGCCTCCGTCCATAGCAGTCCGAGGAAGTCCGATGTCGTCCGCATTCAATGATGGTTTCAATCTCGATCTGGCTGGTTCGTGGCGTCTGACGTCCCCCGACAGTGATCATTCCCTCTCCATGCCGATCCCCGGTGACGTCCATACCGCGCTTCATGCGGCGAGCCTCATTCCCGATCCCTATTTCGGCCGGAATGAAGAGGTGGTGCAGTGGGTTGCCAATCAGGACTGGCAGATCACGCGCAGCTTCAATCTCGATGATGCCAACGGCGACTGGTATCTGGATATCGACTATCTCGACACGGTGGCGAGCGTCCATGTCAACGACGTGCTCGTGCTTGAGGGCAACAACAGCTTCCAGCGCTACCGTCCCGACGTTTCCAAGGCCGTGAGGGCCGGTGAGAACACGATCCGCATCGTGCTGCATTCCAGCGTCAAGGCAGGCGCCGAACTGCAGGCGAAGCAGCCGTTCTATATTCCTTACAGCACGGCCAATTCGCCGATCCCGAACGGCAACATGCTGCGCAAGCCGCAATGCCATTTCGGCTGGGACTGGAACATTGCGGTCGCGCCGCTCGGCCTCTATGGCACCATCGCCTTGAAGAAGCTTGAGACTGCCCGCATCGAAAATGTCGTCACGCAGCAGTTCCACAATACGGACGGTTCGGTCGATCTCAAGGTGACGGCATCGCTGTTTGCGAAAGGCACCGGCGTCGCCCAAGTCTATTTCGCGCTGGAGGATGAGCGGTTGCGGCTCGATATCGGCGTCAATGCCGGCGAGACCTCGATCACCCATGTCTTCCATATCGACAAGCCGAAGCTCTGGTGGCCGGCCGGCAGTGGCGAGCAGGCGCTCTATACACTGTCCGTTGAGACCAATTCGGAAACCGTAACCCGCCAGATCGGCCTGCGCACCGTCGAGCTCATTACCGATGAGGACGAGGCGGGCAGTCGTTTCGCGCTGAAGGTCAACGGCCGCGAGATCTTTGCGCGCGGCGCCAACTGGATCCCGGCCGATGCACTATTTTCACGCTCCAGCCCTGCCTTGACCGAGGACCTGTTGCAGTCGGCGGCGGCCGCCAACATGAACATCATCCGCGTCTGGGGTGGTGGTTTCTACGAGCATGACTGGTTCTATGACATCTGCGACCGGCTCGGCCTGATGGTCTGGCAGGACTTCATGTTCGCCTGCAATCTCTATCCCTCGACCGGCGACTTCCTTGAGAATGTCGCGGACGAAGTTAGCTATCAGGTCCGGCGGCTGGCGACGCATCCGTCGATCGCGCTCTGGTGCGGTGACAATGAGCTGGTGGGTGCGCTCACCTGGTTCGAGCAATCCCGCAACGACCGCGACCGCTATCTCGTCTCCTACGATCGCCTCAATCGGACGATCGAGCAGGCGATGAAGAAGGCAGCGCCCGATGCGATCTGGTGGCCGTCGAGCCCGGCGTCCGGCTATCTCAACTTCGGCGATGCCTGGCATGCAGACGGCTCCGGCGACATGCACTACTGGTCGGTCTGGCACGAGAACAAGTCCTTCGACAATTATCGTTCCGTGCGTCCGCGCTTCTGCTCGGAATTCGGCTTCCAGTCCTACACGTCGCTGCCGGTCATCAAGACCTATGCCGACGCCAAGGACATGAATATCGCGTCTCCAGTGATGGAGCTGCACCAGAAGAATGCTGGCGGTAACGAGCGCATCGCCGGCACGATGTTCCGCTATTTCCGCTTCCCCAAGGATTTCCCGAACTTCGTCTATCTGAGCCAGGTGCAGCAGGGCCTCGCCATCAAGACGGCGGTGGAATATTGGCGGTCGCTGAAGCCGCACTGCATGGGGACCATCTATTGGCAGCTCAACGATACCTGGCCGGTCGCCTCGTGGTCGAGCCTCGATTATGGCGGGCGCTGGAAGGTAATGCACTATCTGGTGCGCCGCTTCTTCCAGCCTGTCTCGGTCGCAGCCATCCCGTCCGAGGATAACAAGACTATCCGCTTGTCACTGGTCAATGACACCAATGTCGATGTCACCGTCGATATCGCTGTGTCACTGCTCAAGCTCGATGGCGAACGTGTACCGCTGACGACGGCCCATGCGGTCTGCACGCCGGATGCGGCTGTTACCGCATTGTCCATCGATGCCTCGCAGGTGCCAGCCGATTGCCTGCTGGCATGGCATTTCACCGCATCGAACGGCATGGGCGGCGAGGGGCATTATGTCCACGGCACCTACAAGGCGCTGGAGCTTCAGCCGGCGGGCCTGACGGTCCAGAGGAAAGAGATCGAGAAAAATGGCACGGTGGAGCTGACTATCACCGCTCGGGGACTGGCGCTGTTCGTTATGATCGAGAGCGAGACAGAGGGGCGTTATTCCGACAACGCCTTCGACCTCGCCGCCGGCGAAAGCCGCCGTATCGTCTTTACGCCGACAAAGCCGCTTGCCGGCGTTGTTCCTGACTTCCGCATTTACGACCTCCAGTCCAGCCAATCGGTGGATTGAGGATATCCGGCCGCCATCCGGCGGTATTTCAGGGCCGCTGGCCCATGACAGAAGGCCGTGAGGCCAATGGAGAGCATGACGATGACGAAACTTGGATTTCAGATTTATAGCGCCCGTAATTTTCAGCCCTATTCCGACATATTCGTAAAGCTCGGCAAGGCCGGCTATGCGGAAGTCGAAGGCTTTGGCGGCATCTATGCCGATCTCGACGAGACCGGCCTCAAGAGCCTGCGCGCCGAGCTGGACAAGAACGGCCTGGTAATGGCAAGCGGTCATTTCAGCCCCGACTTCCTCGACGGTCAGGTGCAGAAGTCGCTGACGATCGCCAAGACGCTCGGCATGGATTCGATCTATGCACCGCATCTGGCCGCCGATCAGCGTCCGACCGATGCGGCCGGCTGGCTCGCTTTCGGCAAGCGGCTGCAGGAGATGAGCAAGCCCTACAAGGACGCCGGTTTCGAATTCGGCTGGCATAACCACGACTTCGAATTCGTCAAGCAGGCTGACGGCTCGCTGCCGATCGAACAGATCTTCGAAGGTGCTCCGGACATTTCCTGGGAAGCCGATATCGCCTGGGTCATCCGTGGCGGCGGCGATCCCTTCGCCTGGATCGAGAAGCTCGGCTCCCGCATCACGTCGGTGCACGTCAAGGACATTGCGGCGGCCGGTGAAAACAAGGACGAAGACGGCTGGGCCGACCTCGGCTATGGCACCGTTCCGTGGCAGAAGCTGCTGAAGGTGCTCGCCGGCACCAAGGCCAAGCACTACGTCATCGAGCATGACAATCCGAGCGATATCGATCGTCTGATCACGCGCTCCATCGCATCCTTCAAGACCTACTGAGGCACTATCCCATGGCTAAGGAACTTGGCGTCGGCATCCTCGGATGCGGCAATATCTCAACGACCTACTTCAAGCTCTCTCCGCTCTTCAAGGGCCTGAAGGTGCTCGCCTGCGCTGATATCAACATGGATGCGGCGCGCCTGCGCGCCGAGGAATATCAGGTCAAGGCGCAGACGGTGGACGAACTGCTCGCCAATGACGAGCTCGACGTCATCGTCAATCTGACGATCCCGGACGCGCATTTCCCGATCTCCAAGCGTATCCTGGAGGCCGGAAAGCACGTCTATTCCGAAAAGCCTCTGGTGCTGACCCTGGAGCAGGGTGAGGAACTGCGTCGCATCGCCAAGGAAAAGGGGCTTGCCGTCGGCTGCGCTCCCGATACCTTCCTTGGCGGCGCGCATCAGCTTGCCCGCAAGTTCATCGACGACGGCGGCATCGGCCGCGTGACGTCGGGCACTTGCCACGTCATGAGCCCGGGCATGGAGATGTGGCATCCGAACCCGGACTTCTTCTTCCTTCCAGGCGGCGGTCCGATCCTCGACCTCGGCCCTTATTACGTCGCCAACCTCATCAACCTCATTGGTCCGGTGAAGCGCGTCGGCGCGATGACCTCGATGGCGTCTGAAACCCGTACCATCACCAGCCAGCCACGCAACGGGGAGACCATCCCGGTGAAGACACCGACGACGATCCAGGCGCTGCTGGAATTCGTCAGCGGCGCCACGGTGACGCTGACGGCGAGCTGGGATGTCTGGTCGCATCGCCATGCCAATATGGAGCTCTACGGCACCGAGGGCTCGCTCTACGTGCCGGATCCGAACTTCTTTGGTGGCGTGGTCGAGGCCAGCGGCCGCGACAAGGACATCAAGCCGCTTGCCGACTGGGCACATCCTTTCGGCATCGCCAACCAGGAAAGCCCGAGCGGCGCGCGCGCCAACTACCGCACGGCCGGTCTCGCCGACCTTGCTGCATCGCTGATCGACGGGCGCGACGCGCGTTGCTCGCTCGACCGGACGCTACACGGCGTCGACGTGATGACCTCGATCCTGAAATCGGGTGCGGAAAACCGCTTCATCGATCTGACCACGACCTGCACGCAGCCGGCAGCTCTTGGCATCGAAGAAGCTCAGGCGCTCTTGAAGTAGGCGCAGGAAAAACTAGTTTGCGCGCGGGTGGATAGCCCGCGCGTTTTTCATCTCAAAGGAATTGGCATCATGTCTTGGCAACCGGCATCTGACCGCTATGCGAAAATGAAATACAACAGAACAGGCCGTTCCGGCCTGAAACTGCCGGCGGTTTCGCTGGGGCTTTGGCACAATTTCGGTGGCGACACACCGCATGACCGCAAGGTCGACATGTGCCGCACCGCTTTCGATCTGGGCATCACCCATTTCGACCTCGCCAACAATTACGGCCCGCCTCCCGGCAGCGCCGAAACCGCTTTCGGAGAGATCCTGCGCACCGACTTCGCCGGGCTGCGAGATGAGCTGATCATCTCGTCCAAGGCCGGATACGACATGTGGCCGGGTCCCTATGGCGAATGGGGCAGCCGCAAGTATCTGATCGCGTCGTGCGACCAGAGCCTGAAGCGCATGGGCCTCGACTATGTCGATATCTTCTATTCCCATCGCTTCGACCCGGATACGCCGCTCGAAGAAACCTGCGCGGCGCTCGACCATATCGTCCGTTCGGGCAGGGCGCTTTATGTCGGTATCTCCTCCTATAACTCGCAGCGCACGCGCGAAGCCGCCGCAATTCTGAAGGAACTCGGCACGCCTTGCCTGATCCACCAGCCGAGCTATTCCATGCTCAACCGCTGGGTCGAGGATGACGGCCTCGTGGATACGCTGGAAGATCTGGGCATCGGCTCGATCGTCTTCTCGCCGCTTGCCCAGGGCATGCTGACGACGAAATATCTCGGTGGCATCCCCAGCGACAGCCGCGCCGCCCAGAACCACTTCCTGAAGCGCGACTTCATTCGTCCGTCGATCATCGAGAATATCCAGAAGCTCAATCAGATCGCCGAAAAGCGCGGTCAGACGCTGGCGCAGATGGCGATTGCCTGGGTTCTGCGCGGCGGCCGCATCACTTCCGCTCTGATCGGCGCCAGCCGTTCGTCGCAGATCGTCGATTGCGTCAAGGCGCTCGACAATCTCGAATTCACCGCGGAAGAGCTGAAGGAGATCGATGTCTACGCCCGCGAGGCGGACATCAATCTCTGGGCCAAGTCGGCCGAGCGCGACTGATCAATCAAAAACGCCCGGGACCTGGTTCCGGGCGTTTTTCTTTGTCTTGATTTCCTATTGCCGTCCGAACGGCGCATAGTGATGTGTTCTCTGGAGGAGATGTCCCATGATCCGCAACCCGATCCTGCCGGGCTTCAACCCCGACCCGTCCATCTGCCGTGTCGGCGAGGATTATTACATCGCCACCTCGACCTTCGAATGGTATCCGGGCGTGCAGATCCATCACTCGCGCGACCTGGTGAACTGGACGCTGGTACGTCGGCCGCTGGAGCGGGCCTCGCAGCTCGATATGCGCGGCGAGCCCGATAGCTGCGGCATCTGGGCGCCATGCCTTTCCTATGCCGATGGCCTGTTCTGGCTGGTCTATACCGACGTCAAGCGCTACGACGGCAATTTCAAGGATGCCCATAACTACATCGTGACGTCGCCAACGATCGAAGGCGAGTGGTCCGAGCCTTCCTATGTCAATTCATCTGGCTTCGACCCCTCGCTCTTTCATGACGACGACGGCTGCAAATGGTTCGTCAACATGCAATGGAACCAGCGCACGGAAAGCTATGGCGGCTCGCCGAAGACGCCGGCTTTCGACGGCATCCTGCTGCAGGAATGGGATGCGGCGACGAAATCGCTGAAAGGCCCGATCAAGAATATTTTTGCCGGTTCCGAGCTCGGCCTGGTCGAAGGCCCGCATCTTTTCAAGCGCAGTGGCTGGTATTATCTGACGACCGCCGAGGGCGGCACGGGCTATGACCACGCTGTCACCATGGCGCGCTCGCGCAATATAGACGGTCCCTACGAGCTGCATCCGAACAAGCATCTGATCACCTCGAAGGATCGTCCGGACGCGGCCTTGCAGCGGGCAGGGCATGGCCAGTATGTCGAGACACCGGATGGGCAGTTTTACCATACGCATCTCTCCGGCCGCCCGCTGCCGCCGCATCGCCGCTGCACTCTTGGCCGCGAGACCAGCCTGCAGAAATGCGTCTGGAAGGACGACGGCTGGCTCTATCTCGAGAATGGCACGACTGTTCCCGATGTCGAGGTGCCCGGCCTGAGCGGCGGCGAGCGTATCGAGAAGCCCCGCCGCAGCGGCTATAATTTCGACGGCGGCAAGTTGCCGGCGGATTTCCAATGGCTGCGCACGCCGCAGCCGGAGCGCATTTTCAGCCTGACGGATCGATCAGGTCATCTGCGCCTGTTCGCGCGCGAAAGCATCGGATCGTGGTTTGAACAGGCGCTCGTCGCCCGCCGGCAGGAGCACCATAGCTTCCGCGCCGAGACCGTCGTCGAATTCCAGCCGGATACCTATCAGCAGGTCGCGGGCCTGACGCATTACTACAATCGCTTCAAGCTGCACGCGATCGCCGTCACCCTGCATGAAAAGCTCGGCCGCTGCATCACCATCATGACCTGCCCTGGCGATTACCCGAACGGCCGGCTGACCTTCCCGATCGGTGGTGGTGTTGCCATTCCCGATGGGCGCATCCAGCTTGCCATGGAAGTCTACGACAACGACCTACAATTCTTCTGGCAGGCCGAAGGCATGGGGGCGTGGCAGGCGATCGGCCCTGTGCTCGATGCCGGCGTCATCTCCGATGAGGGCGGGCGCGGCGAGCATGGCTCCTTCACCGGCGCCTTCGTCGGCATGTTCGCCTTCGATACGTCGGGCCGGGCAAAGACGGCCGATTTCGATTGGTTCAATTACGACGAGCTTTGATTTTCCCGATCATTGACCGATTATCATCTGCAAGGGAAGTCGGTATTTCTTTCGGATGCGAACTGTTGATGAGTTGTCGCACTCATTTTATCAGTAAATCCCGGCAAGCATCTAATTTTTATTACAAAAATGTAATGGAATCGTCAGCTTCGCTTCATCTCTTGCGGGATAGAAGCTTCCTTTGCAGATCGTGAATCGAGGAAACGTCCCAATGAGAAAAATCCTTTCCATCCTTCTCGCCGCCTCGGTTCTGACAGCGCCGCTGGCAATGGCCACCGAGGCTAATGCAGCACAGGCGAACAAGCAGGTTGTTGTCCTCAAGAAAGACGTGGTCAAGAAGAAGGTCGTTGTTCGCAAGGGTGGCTGGGTTACGGGGCGTCGCCTGTCGGCATCCGACCGCCATCGTGCCGCCAACGTCGATTATCGCCGCCATCACCTTTCAGCTCCGCCGCGCGGCTATCACTGGGTTCGCATCAAGAATAACTTCCTGCTCGTCGGCATGACCAGTGGTTTGATCTCCAAGGTGGTCAACGCACGCTGAGCGCGGACTGATATCGGAAGTGCAGGAGGATGGTCCGTCGGGCCGTATTTTGCTCCATGTAGCGCCGGCATTAGGCCGAAGCCGAAAGCCACTTGCAGCAGACCGCCGCAGGTGGTTTCTTTGTTTTCAATGGTCTGATGGTGAAGAGTCGTCTTGATCGGGCCATTCCCGATGAAAGGAGCGGCAATGAAGAAGATCGCTGCCGGTGTACTCGACGTTGCCTATGAGGAGATCGGCCCGGAGGACGGCTCTGCGGTCCTGCTGCTCCATGGCTTTCCCTACGACGTGCATGCCTATGATGAGGTTGCACGACAACTGGCGGGCAAGGGGCTGCGTTGCATCATCCCGTTTCTTCGAGGCTACGGCCCGACACGCTTCCTTTTGGCGGAAACGCCCCGTTCCGGCGAGCAGGCGGCTCTTGGAGCGGATTTGCTGGTCTTGATGGATGCGCTTTCGATTGAGAGCGCCATTCTCGGCGGCTATGATTGGGGCGGCAGGGCAGCTTGCATCGTTGCTGCGCTCTGGCCGGAGCGTGTTCGTGGTCTGGTAAGCTGCGGTGCCGGCTATAATATCCAGAACATCGCCAGGGCAGGAGCGCCGCTTTCTCCAGAGGAGGAGTTTCGCTACTGGTACCAATATTATTTCCACTCGGAGCGCGGCAGGGCAGGACTTGCCGCAAATCGCCGTGAGTTCTGTCGCCTCCTCTGGCGTCTATGGTCTCCGACATGGGCGTTTGACGACGAGACCTTTAACCGTAGTGCCGTCGCCTTCGACAATCGCGATTTCGTCGATGTCGTCATCCATTCCTACCGTCACAGATTTGGCGGCATTGCCGGCGATCCGGCTTTCGCGGAAATTGAGGCGCGCCTGGCGAAACAGCCCGATATCACTGTGCCGACAATCGTATTGCAGGGCGCCGACGACGGCGTCGATCCGCCGCAAGCGGTTGACCGTGATGCAGCGCACTTCTCCGCGTTTTATGAGCGCCGGATCATAGCTGGCGTAGGGCATAATCTACCGCAGGAGGCGCCGGGCGCTTTTGCGGAGGCGGTGCTTTCTCTTGTGTAAGTCTGCCAAGTTGATCCGCTGCTTTGCCTATCCGCAGGAGAAGTCTAGGCCAAGACGGGGCTCGGGTGCCTTGCCTGCTGGAGCGAAGCCGACCTCATCACCGCGACCCTGTGCTCCAACCAATCCAAACTTCCCCAGATATTGGAGGTTGGCATAATATCTCGAGTTGGGCGGCATTTTCGGAATTGTCCCGCGCTGATCAGTTTCGACGTATTGGAAAAGATGTCGCGCTCCGGGATCCAAAGCCTCGATGGCTTTGTAGTCCGTCAATTTTGAAATTTGCTCACCAAGCGAGGTATAGGCGGGAATGTTGCGCTTGTCGCAGGTCGCCACCAAGGCTTCTGACGGGGCATGAAACCAAAACAGCTGATACGAAAGACCGAGATAGTAGGTTCTTCCGTCCAAAGTTCGGTAGAGAGCGAGCCCGGAATTATAGGGCTCTTTCCAAATATCCATCCAACCGCTGGATGGCCCGGACAGCAGCGCTCCGATTGGCGTTATGCTGAACCGCTGCTCCAGCCCCCAGCCCCATACCATAGTATAGGTTAAATTGTATGGGGTTGGCTCCAACGATATCGACGCAGCGCGCGTCATCTGAGCCTTCCAAAGGAATTATGCCCCGCAGATAAGCATCAAGCCTATAGCTACCGAACGCCTCATGCTTTGCTCCGTCTATGTTTTCGGCAAGGGTATCCGACCTGAATCAAAAATCCCCGGCGCAATGACCGGGGATTTTCTGTTTCACTTATCACTTTGACCAATCAGTTCAGGCGACCTGCCGCATGGGCCAGCATGGTGTAGACCTTGCCGGTGTCGGAGGTCAGGTAGGACTGGGTGACGGTGCGGTCGCGGTCGGTGCGGGCGACGTCTGCCAAAAGCTTTTCGAAGTCGGCGATATAGCGATCGACGGCGGTGCGGAATTCCGGTTCGCGGTCGTACTTGCGCTTGATCTCGTCAAAAGTCTGCTGGCCCTTCAGCGTGTAGAGACGACGGGTGAAGACATCCCGTTCGCCGCGCTGATAGCGGCGCCACAGGTCGACCGAGGCGTCATGGTCAATGGCGCGGGCGATGTCGACCGAGAGCGAGTTCAGCGATTCCACCACATGGCGCGGATTACGTGCTGCGGGCGCCGATTCCGTCTGCGTGCGGGGCGTCGCCTGACGCGCCGGCTGCAGATCGGCAGCCTCATCGCGCGATGCGCCGCGCAGGAGATCACTGATCCAGCCGCCGCCAGCCGTTTCCTGGCGGGCGGGAACTGGGGCTTCCGTCGGACGCGGCTGCGGAGCAACCGGACGGTCGGCGGAGATGGTGCCGCGCAGGCCCAGAGCCTCGATCGAGGGCTGTTGTGGCTGCGGAGCCGGCTGTTGCGGGGCAGGCTGCTGAGCGACGGGTGCCTGTGGAGCGGGTTGCTGGGGCCGGGGAGCAGGAGCAGCAGCTGTGGGCGCCGGTGCTGCCGGGCGCGGACGCTGGGCTGGCGGTGCTTCAGTCAACGCGCGGGCGGCCGGTTCGGAGATTTCGAGGTGCTGCGTCGAGCGACCGACGATCTGCGAAATGTCCTGCAGGGCCTTGATCTGCTCGGCCACGGCGCGGCGCATGGCGGCCGCACTTTCCTTGGCTTCTTCCGGCAGGTCGAAGGCACCGCGCTTCAGTTCGCTGCGGGTGAGGTCGAGCTCCCGGCGAATGTCGCCCGCCGAGCGGCGGATTTCATCGGTCGCGCCGGAGAAGCGGCCGACGGCGTCGTCGACGGCAACACGCAGCGTTTCGCGTAGCTGCTGAGCGGCACCGTCCGAGGACTTGCCGGCTTCGGAGAGCATCTGTTCGACATCGGCGATCGAAGCCGAGAGGCCACCACGAAGACGGTTCGTCAGATCGCCCGAGCGGCGCTCGGCGTTGGCGAATGTGCTTTCGATGGACTGGTTAGCTTCTTCGCCGGCCTTCTGCAGCGTGCCGCGCATGGTCTCTGCTGCTTCTTCGGCGCGCTTTTCCGCTTCGGAAAGAACGCGGCCGATATCGGCGAAGGAGGACTGCACGCCCTGGCGCAGATTGCCGGTGACCTGGTTGGAGCGCTGCTCGGCGCGGTCGAAGGCGGTCTCCACCATGCTGCCGAGGGCGCGCATGGTGTTTTCGATCTCTTCCGAGCGCTGCACCAGTCCGATGGATAGGTTCTGCAGCGCGGTTTCGCGTTCTTCCAGCGTCGAGACCAGGTTCGATTGCGCAGCACCCAGAAGCTGGGACGCCTGCGTCAGCACCTTGGAATGCTCGTCGAAGCGACCGATGATACCGCCGACCTGTGACAGTGTCTTGCCGGAGACGTCTGCGAGCTTGTCGACCTTGCCTTCGAGGAGACGGGTCGAAGCGGAGACCATCTCTCCGGCCTTTGATGCGGAGTCGGCGAACTGCGCCGAGGTGGCACTGAGGCGATCGTCGACAGCAGCGAACTCCTGCGTAGCGTTGTTCAGCATGCCGACGATGGTCGAGTTGTTGTCGGCCAGCCGTTCGATGATGCCGTTGACGCTGGCAAGCAGGTTGTTCTCCAGCGAGCTGACGGTATTGGCGGCATGTTCGGTGCGGGCGGAGATTGCCGCCAGCGTATCGTTGGTGCGCGACGCGATGGCATCGATCAGGGCTGCATTTTCCGCACGCAGGCGGTCGGTGCTTTCCTGGGCGGCCTGCGAGATCAGCGCTGCTGCTTCCTGGCCGGTTGCGGCGTAGCGGTCTACGATCGGGCGAGCCTTTTCGTCGATCAGACGCGACAGTTCGGTGGAGCGGCCGGCAAGCATGGAGTTGAGCTCGCGAGTACGCTCATCGAGCGAGGTACGGATCGAGGTGCCGCGGGCTTCCAGAGCCTTGTCGACATCGGCAAGCGTCGCATTGATCTCGTTGGCGCGCTCTTCCAGGTTGGAGCGGATCGCGTTGCTGCGTTCGTCGAGCGCGCGCTCGACCTGCGCCATGGTGGAGGCGATCTGCTCGCTGCCGCCGGCAAGCGTGTTGCGGATGGCAGAGCCACGGGCTTCCAGCGACTGTTCGGCGGAAGACAGGGCCTGCGAGATGGCGTTGACCTGGTTGCCGACCAGGGTTTCGGCTTCGGCAACCTTGTTGACGATCGCGTTGCCGGCTTCCGAGAAGGTCTGAGCGACGGCGGCGGCCTGGCTTGCCAGGCGATTATGCGTTTCGGAGACGCGGCCGACGATTTCTTCCGAACGCTCGCTCATAACGCGGGTGAAGGCATCGCTGTGGTTGCCGAGGTCGTCAGCGAATTGCTGGCCTGTGCGGGCAAGCAGATCGGCCGTGCGTGTGGCTTCGCTGTCCATGCCCTGGGCAGCGTCGGCGACGGCGGTGCGCAGCGTCGTGGCGAGGTTGGTGGCCTTGCCTTCGATGGTGCGGTTGACGGCTTCGAGGCCGACGTTCAGCGCGCGGTCCATGGTCGACAGGCGTTCTTCGATGCGGGCACTGCCGCTTTCGAGTGCTTGGTTCAGATGGGTCGTACGGCTGTCGAGTGCTTCGGCCAAGGTTGCCAGACGCTCGTCGAGTGCGGAGGTGAGGCGCGTCGCTGCATCGCCGCCGCTGCTGTCGATGCGCGCAGCGCCGCTTGCCAGCGTGTCGGACAGACGGTTGCCGGCGGCATCGACCTGGGCGGCAACGCCGCCGACGCCTTCATGGATACGATTTTCGAGAGCGGACAGGCTGGCTTCGACGCGCGAGCCGGTCTCGGCGAAACGGCTGGTCATGCCGTCGACCGACTGGTTGAGGTTGGTCGAGAAGCTCGCGGCCGAACGCTCAATATCGCCGGCTGCCTGCTGGATGCGGCCGGCAATATCGCCGGCGCCGCTGTGCAGCCGCTCTTCAAGCGTCTTTGCGCTGGCATCGATGGTCTGGCGCAGCGAAGCTTCGCGATCTTCGAGCGACATTTCCAGCATGCTGGCGCTTGTGGCGATCGAAGTTCCGATCGCAGTCGCCTGTTCCATAAGGGTATTGTCGATCTGGGCATGGGCGTCGCGGAGCGTCACGCTGATGGCGTTGCTGCGATCGTCCAAAGTGGAGCGCATGCGCTCATAGGCGGAAGCAAGGTTCTCATCCATCTGTGACAGGCCGGCGCCGAGCGCCTTTTCAACCCGTTCGGCAGAGCCGCCGACGACGGTTTCGAGACGGTCGCTGCTGCTGCCGAGCAGACCTGAGAGCGCGTCGGTATGAGCGCTGAGCGAACGGTCGAGGCGCTCCTGATTTTCGGTGTAGGCAGCGCGAATGGCGTCGGCCTTGTCGCCGAAGGCACCGGCAACACGAGATTCCGCGCCGGAAACGCTGTCGAGCAGGGCATTGGCCCGGGCTTCCAGCGTGCTTTCGAAGCGGCTTTGGTTTTCGGCGAGCGAGATGGCGAATGCCATGCTCTTGTCGTCGAGCGTGTCGGTCAGCGCGGCATGGCCGTGGTTGATCGACTGGGTGATTGCTTCCGCGCTGTTTGCCAGCGTTTCCTCGATCCGGGCCTGGTTGTCGGACAGTGCGATGGCAAGCGCCAGCGTCTTGTCGTCGAGGCTGCCGACGATCTTGTCATGCGTGCCGGCGACCGTATTGGCGAGTGCATCCATACGGCTGGAAAGCGAATTTTCCAGGCGCGCCTGCGTATCGGCGAGCGAGGCAGCCAGGGCGACGGCCTTCTGATCCAGCGTGTCGGCAACGGCGTTGTGGTTGCCTGAGAAGGCGTTGGTGATCGCTTCGGCGCGATGAGCCAGCGTTTCCTCAAGGCGCGACTGGCCGTGGGTCAATGCGGCGGCGAGCGCCTTGGTCTTGCCATCCAGCGTATTGGCAACCGCTTCGGCATGGCCAGCGACGGTGTCGTCCAGCCGTGCCTGGCTCTCAGAGAGCGCAATGGCAAGCGCCATGGCTTTGTCGTCAAGCGTATCGGCAATCTTGCTGTGAGTGTCGGCCAGCGTGCTGGTCAGGCTCTCGGTGCGGCTGTTCAAGGTGTCTTCAATGCGCGATTGGCCATCGGAGAGTGCGATAGCCAGCGACATTGCCTTATCGTCAAGCGTATCGGCGATCTTGGCGTGCGTGTCGGCCAATGTGCTCGTCAGGAGCTCGGCACGGTTGTTCAGCGTGTCTTCGATCCGTGACTGACCATCAGAGAGCGCGATGGCAAGGGCCATGGCCTTGTCGTCCAGCGTGTCTGCGAGCTTGCTATGGGTGTCGGCGACGGTATTCGCAAAGGTGTCGGCGCGGCTTGCGAGCGTGTTTTCGAGACGAACTTGGCTTTCGGCAAGCGAACTTGTCAGCTTCGACGTGCGCTCATCGAGGGCCGATGTCAGGTTTTCATGCGTGCCGCTGACGGCGTTGATGATGCCTGCCGAGCGGTCTGCCAGAGACTGCTCGAAGCGCGTCTGGTGGTCGGAGAGGGCGCCGAACAGCGCGCTGCTGCGCTCGGCCATGACGGCGTCGACATGCTCATGCGCGGAGCCTAGTGCCTGGGTGATTTCGCTCGTGCGGGCAGACAGGGTGTTGTTGATCTCGTTGGCGCGGCCGAGGAAGGTATTGGTCAGCTCGCTCGTGCCCTTGTTGAGGGCAGAGGAGATGTCGGTGGTGGCCGTCTGCACGGTTTTGGTGAACTCGCTGGAATGGGTCGCGAGCGTGTCGGTCAGTTCGGCGGAGCGGCCGGCAAAGGCCGAAGTGAGCTCATCCGTGCCGGTCTTGAGGACCGTCGAGACATCGCGTGCCACGCCCTGCACTGCGGACGTGAAGGCGCCGGCCCTATCGCCGATCGCGCTTTCCAGAACTTCCTGTCCTGTCGCAAACGTCGTTGCCAGCGCGAAGGACTGGTCGTTCAGCGACGAGCCAAGGCGCTCGATGCTGGAGGTCAGAATGCCGTCAATGGCATCCGAGCCGCTGCCCAGTGTCTCGTTGATCCGTGCCAGGCTTTCCGACAGCTTGCTGTCCAGCGAGCCGGCGCGCTTGTCAAAGGCGGAGGTGAATTCGGAGACGCGTTCGTCGAAGGTGGTCGAAAGATGCGCAACCGTCGACTGGAAGCGCTCCTCGAAGAAGCCGGAGCGAAGATCGATATCCATGATGGTATCGTCGGCGGTCGACTGAAGGCTCTGGCGGAAGCTCGCGCCCTTTTCGTCGAGGCTGCTGTTCAGCTTAGAGAGGACGGCATCCAGCGTTCCGGTGATCGAGCGTTCGCTGCCGGTCAGGCTCTCGCTGATTTCGCGGGTGCGGGCGACCAGCGTTTCGTTGAGCTGGCGTGCACGTTCGTTGAGCGCAGTATTGAGCTTCTCGGTATTGGCATCGAGCGTCGATGCGCGGGTCTCGAACTGTCCCACGAGTTCCTTGCCGCGTTCGGCCAGGGTCGAAGACAGAGATTCAAGCCGCGAGTCAAATTCCTGGCTCAGTGCGAAACCGGAGGCATTGAGGTTCTGCAGCAGGCTGTCGGTCTTGGCGGACAGCAGAGTGCCAAGTGCCTCCACGGCGGCATCGGATGTCTCCATCAGCGTGGCGGCGCGTGTGTCGATCATCGAGGCGAAAGCCTCGCCGGAGGTCGACAGGCGCACGGCGATTTCCTCGGTCGCCAGCGACAGGTCTTCGCGGATCTGTTCATGCACGCCAACGATTGACGAACGAATGCGTTCGGCGTGGTTGACGATCGCGTCGCGTTCGGAGCCAAGTTCATGCACAAGGCCGCGCACGCGCAGCTCGTTATCGGCGTAGCTGCGCTCCAGCGCGTTGACTTCAGTGTGAACCAGCGTCTCGAGCTCGGTGGCGCGGGCAATCGTCCGCTCGATGCCTTCGTTCATGGCCGAGACTTCGCGGCGCACGGCCTGGCCGACGGTCATGATGCGTTCGGAGGCGACGGTTTCGGGCTCGACGAGGCGCAATGCCACCTCAGCCATGGAGCGGGCGGCGTTGCGCATATCCTGGGCGCGCGAAATCATCATGCCGAAGGCGTAGAAAAGAAGGACAGGAACGACGATGCCAATGATACAGGCAATGACGCCGGGAAGGGCGGCGAGATCGGCAATCGTGCGGATGTTGCGGATCTGATCGCCGTACAGCAGGAAAGCGAGCCCGGCGCCCCCGATGATCCAGAACAGCGAAACGATCGTGGCGTTGCGAACGGCATTGCTTTGGGAACCGCCGTCGAGAGCTTTCAGGATGCTCGCCGGGCTGGCGCGGTTGGCGTCGTTGGCCGGAGCAAAAACCGGGCCTTTCGGCGCTTCGGCCGGGCGGGCCGCTGCTGCGGTCGCGCTGCGCGCTGCGGCTGCCTTGCGGGCCGTATCTTCCTGGGACTGTGTTGCAGGCGGATTCGATGGCTCAGACACTATTGCCTCCGGGGCATCTGGCGTTGATCCGCCGCGAGACTCCAAGCTATCCTCACTGAAATCGATCTGTAAAGCTTCGTCCAATGCCTGAAAGGCTTTGTCCTCGATCGACTCGATGTACTTTTTGTTCGCCATACGGTTACGCCTCGTTACAACTCAATCGGGCCTGCCGTGTCTTTTCCGGAAAATCCGCCACGTCCGGAAAAGACGAACCCTGCCTCCCGCGAGGTCACCCGTCTTCGACTGCTGTCGAGATGGATTTCCCATTACATTTCAGGGTGGATACCCGCTTTATCAAACGGATGGTATGAAAACATTACCACTATCCACTCCTTGGGCAAAGGCGTGTGCCATAAACCCAATTTAACAGTATCGTAGTGACACATTCCCCTAGGCGTGACAATTAATTCCACTGCCGGCTCATCACGACATTAAGCTATTGTTAACATTTTTTACCCGAGGAACCGGGCGAAAGTCTAATAATTCAGCCATGTTTAACGCGCATTAACCATGTCGCGAGATTTGCGCCCTGAATGTGCCAAAATTTAACTCGATGGCCATCAGCAGGCCGCAAGCATGCGGCAGATCCCTAAGAAGTCATAGATATATAAGACGGGAGAGTTGGCACATGGCAGCATTGAATATCGCGTTCGAAGCCCCGGATAATTCGCGGGGCGCGGCGCCGTCGCGGGAGCGGGCGATCGACCTGGTTCATCTGGCGAAGCAGACGATGGGCGACAAGGCACTGGAAGTGGAAGTGCTCCAGATGTTTGCCCGGCAGGCGCGCTCCTGTCTGCAGGAAATCAGCAGCGGCGACGGCAAGCGTGTAAGGGCCGCGTCGCACAAGCTTAAGGGAGCTGCCAGTGCGGTTGGCGCCTTTAAAGTAGCCGATGCCGCCAGCGCACTGGAGAACAAGGCGGGTGACGCCTCCTGCATGGCGACGGTGACCGCCAGCGTCATCGAGGCTGAGAATTTCATTCTCAAGCTGTCGCGTTGACCTGAGACGGCCGGAAACCAAGGATTCTCGTCATTGCGCCGCCAAACGGTTTCCGCCGTTTCGGCGGCGCTAATGTTGACTGCCTCCGGGAATTGGTGGAAGAAAAATTCCGGATCATCCTTCACACACGAATACCGGAATTCATTCACATGACCAAACTGACCATCGTCGCTTTCGACGGCACGCGTTTTGACCTCAATGCCGACGATGGCTCTACAGTGATGGAGAATGCTGTTCGCAACTCCGTTCCTGGCGTTGATGCCGAATGCGGCGGCGCCTGTGCTTGTGCCACCTGTCATGTCTATGTCGATGATAACTGGGTGGAGAAGGTCGGCGGTCCGGCGCCGATGGAAGAAGACATGCTGGACTTCGCTTTCGACGTCCGTCCGAGCTCGCGGCTTTCCTGTCAGATCAAGATGACGCAGGCGCTCGACGGTCTCGTCGTGCACGTTCCCGAACGTCAGGCCTGATAAACAGGCGATCTTTCCATGCTGTTGGCAAAAAGATGCCTCGCTCAGCTTGTCGCAGCGAGCGAGGCAAGGCGGGCGCATCACCAACAGGCAAGGGAGGAAACACCTGTGGTTTCAGGACGCGCCAGGAGAACACCTGGATATGTGCATTCAAGAATAGAACTCTGACAGGTCTATGCGAAAAGCTTTTTCTTTTTCTCATTTCGATCCGCCAGAATCGGATCAGCGCTGTGACTACTAGGAAGAACCTGTTTTAGATTCTCGTAAAGTTCAAAGAGCAAAACCGGTGAACGATTCACAGCTAATAGTGACAGTTTTCACACAGGTGGCTGTGATTAAAGCGTGATTTTGGTGGAAAACCGCCTCGGCGGCTCTTATTCCCCACGCCGCTGACTGCGATAGGTCAGCAGTCGCTGCATGCGATTCTGGAAATTCATTGCTTCGATTCGGTCGAATCGAGCCTGGTCCTTGTCATGAAGCTCGGTTTCCCGGGCGGTGACGTCGTTTGCCCTGTCCTGCAGCGTATCGCAATCCCTGGCCGGCCGTAGAGCGAGGATTCCTTGTTCCATCCGGCGTGCATGCTGGCGTGCGATATCCACATGCCGGTCCTCGTGGCGTCGAATGTCGTCCGAGAGCGTGTCCCAGATCATTGACAGTTGCCGGCTTGCATTTCGGCGGTCGCGCCAGCGCGGCAGGATGATTTCGGTATCGACCGTGATCTTGACGCCGGCGATATGGCAACGCCCGTCTCTTTGCTCATAGGTCGCATTGCCGCCGAAGCGGATTTTTGTGGCCCCTGGATGATGGCTGCTGGAGCCCATGGCAACCGGCCCGCGCGCATTCAGCGCCGCGTCGAGCGTATCGGCGCTATTGCCCTTGATGTCGAAATAGGAGACGGATTTGCGGGCGATCACCTCCGCTTTCGCCACATCGCAAATGCCGCACAGAAGCAACAGGATGATCGGAACGCGGATGTGGCGGGATGCAAACGGCATTCATGCTGCTACCAGTTGAACTTCGATCAAGCTTGCGGCATAGCCACTGCGAGCGCAATATCGGGCGCGAGGTTTTTTCATTTTCAATGGGATGGACGGTTCGTGACGGAGCTTCGCAGCCATAGTTGGCATGTCGCACACGGGCGCAGGCTCGACCTTGGCGAGCACAGCGTTATCATGGCGATCGTCAACGTGACGCCGGATTCCTTTTCCGACGGCGGCCACTATGAGGCTGTCGATGCGGCGGTCGCCCATGCGCTTGCCTGCGTCGAGGAGGGTGCTGATATCATCGATATCGGTGGGGAGTCGACCAAGCCGAACGCGGACGCCGTCAGTGCCACGGAAGAGCAGGGGCGGGTACTGCCGGTCATCGAGGCGCTGCGTGGCAAGACGGATGCGCTGATCTCCATCGACACCTATCGCGCCGATACGGCACGGCTGGCGATTGGCGCCGGCGCCCATATCGTCAACGACGTCTTCGGTCTGCAGCGTGAGCCGGAGATCGCCGCATTGGCGGCGCAGACGGGCGCGGGGCTCTGCATCATGCACACCGGCCGCGACCGACAGAAACTTACTGATGTTATCGACGACCAGGTGCTGTTTTTGAGCCGATCACTCGATATCGCCGCTGCGGCTGGTGTGGACAAGCAGAATATCGTACTCGATCCCGGCTTCGGTTTTGCCAAGGATACCGAGGAGAATCTGGAGCTGATGGCGCGCTTCACCGCGCTGCTGCGCTTCGAATTGCCCCTGCTGGCCGGCACATCGCGCAAGCGTTTTGTCGGCGCCGTCACCGGGCGCGATGCGTCCGATCGTGATGTGGGGACGGCGGCGACCAGCGCCATATTGCGTTTGCAGGGCGCCGCGATTTTTCGGGTACACAATGTCGCAATTAACAGGGATGCACTGGCGGTCGCGGATGCTATCCTTAGGACACGGGCGAAATTAGGCGGCAGGACGCCATAAGCGATATGATCTACACCATCACCCTTCAGAACTGTGCCTTCTTTGCCCGCCATGGCGTGCATGATGAAGAGGAGTTCCTCGGCCAGCGCTTCTTCGTCGATGCCGAACTTGATGTCGATGGCGGCGATGCGCTGGATCGGGATTCGATCGGCGATACCGTCAATTACGGCATCGCCTTCAGCGTCATCGAGGAAATCGTCACCGGCCGCCGCCGCTATCTGATCGAGGCGCTGGCGCTCGACGTCGCCAAGGAACTGTGTCGGCGGTTTCCGAACATCCGTCGGGCGAAGATCACCGTGCGCAAGCCGAATGCGCCGGTTCCGGGCGTTCTTGATTATGTGCAGGTGAGCGTTGAACACTTTGCCTGAAGCTGGTTTTTCGCGCGCCACTCTCGGCCTCGGCGGCAACCTCGACAATCCCGTGCGGGCCATGGCGCTTGCCTTGCGGACGCTGGACGCGCGCGATGATTGCCGTGTTGCCGCGGTGTCGCGGGTCTATCGTACGCCGCCATGGGGTAAGACCGATCAATCCTTCTTCTATAATTCCTGCGCCGCTATCGATACGACGTTGCCGCCGGAAGCACTGCTCGATGTCTGCCTGAATATCGAGCGCGAGATGAAGCGGGTGCGCCTGGAGCGCTGGGGGCCGCGCACGATCGACATCGATGTTCTGACCTATGGCGATATCGAGCAGGTCGAACCACTGCTGACGATCCCGCATCCGCGCATGACAGAACGGGGCTTTGTGCTGATGCCGCTTGCGGATTTTGCCGCCGACCTCTTGGTCAAGGGACGAGCGGTGAAGGATTGGCTGGGCGCAGTGGACGTGCAGGGGATCGAGATCGCCGATGAAAACCGCGACTGGTGGCGTTCGGTCTGAACTGGGAAACAAAAAGCCGGCATATCAATGCCGGCTTTTTCATGAATAACGATAGGCCAGTATCTTACTGGATCGAGCCCACGGCCATCTGGTCAACATCGGCGCGCTGTAGCGTGACGCCGATCACCGGCACCATCTGTTCGCCGACCTTGACCGAGATCGTGACGTTCATCGACTTGTTGTCGGTAACGCGGGCGATCATGGCACCGTTCAGCTTCTGGCGGTTGAGGCCGAGGACAACCGTACCGTCGCTGACCGTGCCTGATGTGATGTCGAGGCCCTTGCCTGCCGCCCCGTCCAGGAACTTGCCATTATAGCTGCCGCCATTCTGGGTGATTTCGGCCGACATCGGCTGCTGGAAGACGCCGACGCGGCAGGTGCCGTCGAGCTTGACGCCGGTCGTGCCGCTGTCGAGCGCCTGACCTGTCAGATTGCAAGTGAACTTCGTGCCCTTGTATTTGCCGGCGACGATTTCGCCCGGGCCGCGCCAGGAGCCGGCGACGGACTGGAAGAAGGCCTTATCACGGGATCCAGCATCGGCTGAATGTACCCAGGCACCTAAGGAAAGGGCCGCGGCGGCAAAGCCGCTAACAAGAAGAAACTGGCGCGAAAACATGGACATTCCCTAACGAAGAGGAACCTGAAACTGATGTCCACTTTTGCCTTAGAATGGTTAATGCTTGGTTTCTTATGCAGGAGAAAGCCGCTTTTGCGGGCATCTACGACATTCAGCGGCCGGTGATATTCGGGGCGAGATCACCGACGAAATCACCGATCCCGGGCCGCTTCAATGCCTTGAAGGACAGGGGTCGGCAGAGATCCATGGCGGCGATGCCGATGCGTGCTGTCATCATGCCGTTGACGACGCCTTCGCCCAGTCGAGCCGAGAGTTTCGAGGCCAGGCCATGGCCGATCAACTGCTGTACGATGCTGTCGCCAACGGCGATGGAGCCGGTTACGGCGAGGTGGGCGAGCACATCTCGCATCAGCTTGAGCATGCCGAGCCCGCCGGGCCTGCCGCCATAAAGCTCCGCCATGGCGCGGACCAATTTGGCTGATTCGTAGAGGACGTAGAGAATATCCACTAGCGCGCGTGGGCTGACGGCGGTGACGACGGAGACGCGTTTTGACGCGCCGAGAATGAGCACGCGGGCGCTGCGGTCGAGCGGGCCGAGCAGTTCGCGTTCGGCAAGGTCGATGAGGTGCGGCGCGTCGATGATATCGTCTTCGGCGGCTTTCAACGTGGCGCGACCCTTTGCCGTTGCCGGATTGGCTTCGAGGAGAGTGCAGAGACGCTGGACCAGCGCTTTCGCGCGCGCCGGGCGCGTCTCGACAACGGCGGCGTCTGCTTCCGCCTTGATGGTCTGCACCGCCGCTAGCCGCATCATGCCGGCCGTTTCACGCACGACGATGGCAAGGACCGCAAGGATGCCGATGGCGAGCACAGTCAATGCCGTATAGCCCAGCCAGTCGGCGCGGCTGAACAGATTGCGAATCAATTCATCGGTCCACAGGCCAAAGGCGAGCGACACGAGAATGCCGAAGGCGCTGAGGGCGACCTTGCCGAAGGAGAATCTGCGGCGGCGCGGTGCGGCAATGGCGGCTTCTGCATCCGATGCTGTCAGGGCGGGATTGAGGAAAGGGTCTTCCTCATCCGGCGTTAGAACGATCTCAGTGTCGAAGCTCTGCGGCTTGCGGCGCGGCGTCTCTGCTGTCGTTTTGGTGTGGGCACCTTCCCTTGACGCCTCCTGCTCCAGCGAAAAGGCAGCGGGACGGCGGGAAATACCCTTTGGATCGTCTTCTGTCGGCTTCGTCATGCGAGGCGGTCTCCGAACAGGAACTGCATGGCGCGGTCGAGGCGGATATGCGGCACGGAGAGTTTGATGCCGCCGCCGGTCTCGTCCAGTTCTGGTGGACGGAAGCGGACCACGTTCACCTCGGGCAGATGGACATTTGTCGCGCCGGGGTCAAGCGCATCGAACAGCCATTGCGGATTTTCCGGCAGGTCGCCGGGAAAGACCGCCGTCTTGCGATTGCCGTCGAAACGCTCGTCGCCGATCGTTTCTCCATCCATGGGCGTCCCGACGATGACTGGCAGGGTATGGCCGTCGCGTTTCACCGTCGCTTCGCGCGTGGCGCGAACGGAGGCGATCGCCATGACGTCGATGCCGGCGCCGGCCATGCCGATGCGGTCGATGGCCCGTTCCACCAGGCGGCGCGT
The DNA here is from genome assembly GCF_000696095.1 of Rhizobium rhizogenes NBRC 13257. Taxonomy (GTDB): domain Bacteria; phylum Pseudomonadota; class Alphaproteobacteria; order Rhizobiales; family Rhizobiaceae; genus Rhizobium; species Rhizobium rhizogenes. The sequence continues at coordinate 658,536 of NZ_BAYX01000001.1, forward strand.
GAGGGCTTCCAGCCGGTCATGGCTTTCGTGATGGAGGTGATCTGCCTTGGTCGCGGCGACCAGCACACGGTCGATGCGGCGGCCGAGCAGGGACGATAGCAAGGAATTGGTGCCGGGACGGAAACAGGCAAGCACATCGGTTAATGCGCGCTCCAGATCCTGCACTGCTTCCGGACCGCGGTTGATCGCCTGCAACGCGTCGACAAGCACGATCTGCCGGTCCAGCCGGGCGAAATGTTCGCGGAAGAAGGGTTTGACCACGACGGATTTATAGGCCTCGTAGCGTCGCTCCATCATTGCCCAGAGCGAGCCCTTCTGCGCGATCGTTTCACTCGCCGGTATCAACGGAGCGAAAGTGAGCGCCGGCGAGCCGTCGAGATCGCCGGGAAGCAGGAAGCGGCCGGGCGGCAAGGTCGATAGCGAGCGCTCGTCGGATTTGCAGGCCTTGAGATAGTCGGCAAAGGCGGTGGCGAGGTCGCGCGCCGTCATTTCATCCGCTGGTGCGGCAATCTCGGTCGCTTGCGTCAGCGCCAGCCATTTTTGAGAGAGTTCGGCGCGCACGCCAGTCTGCGCCAGCGCCAGCGTTTCCTCGCTGAAGGTGCGGTAATCCTTGGCGAGCAGCGGCAGATCGAGCAGCCATTCGCCGGGATAATCGACGATATCGATGGAAAGGCGTCCGGGCGAGAACAGCCGGTTCCAGCCGCTGGCGCTCTGATAATCCAGCGTGATGCGCAATTCCGAGATCGCCCGCGTCGAATCCGGCCAGATACGCTCCTTCACCAGCGCGCGGATGTGATCCTCATACTGGAAGCGCGGCACGGCGTCGTCCGGCTGCGGTTCCAGGCGAACGGCAGAGACGCGGCCGGATTGCACCGGCTCGAACAGCGGCAGTCGTCCGCCGTTCAGGAGATTGTGTACGAGAGAGGAGATGAAGACGGTCTTGCCCGAGCGCGACAGGCCGGTGACGCCAAGACGAATGGTCGGATTGACGAGGCCGGTTGTGCGGTCGACGAGGTTGTCGAAGGCGATCCGGGCGTCGTCCGTGAAGGAGGTCAGGCTTGGCGGCAAGGCGGGATCCCTGAATGACAGCGTGGTCGTCAATATAGGAAGCAATGCAAGCGCCGAAAAGATGAGCGGGCTTTATAGATCAAAACTCGCTAAATCATCGCCTGGCCTGATATTTTCCAACTGGTCCTATTCGCTGATGAATTCCGTGAGGATCCAGCCGGAGGATGTGGCGTCGATTACGGCGAGACCGGCGGTCGGAAAGCCGCCGGGCAGGGCGGTGACCAGCGCATCATGGCCGATCAGGGCTTCGAGCGTCTGCTCGATGACCGGGTTGTGGCCGACCAGCATCACGGAGTCCTCGGTCGTCTGCGAGGAGATGATTTCCAGATAGACGTCCAGCGTCGCATTATAGAGCGCGTCGACGAAACGCAATTCGGGAGGCGGGGTCATGGCGCGGCGGACCGCGTCGGCGGTCTGGCGGCAGCGCAGCGCCGTCGAGGAAATGACGAGATCCGGCTTGTAGTCCTTGTCGGCGGCCTTGTCGGCAACGATCTCGGCCGCTGCATAGCCGTTATCGCTCAGCGGTCGGTCGAAATCCCGCTGGCCGGGGGCGGCGTGCTGAGCCTGGGCATGACGCAACAGGTAAATCCTGGAGGGCGGCGGTGAGATGCTGGTCATGGCGAAATTCCCATGCTGGATTTATCCCTTGACGTATCGTTTCATCCCATGCGCCGTCAACTGCGTAACTATTGGTGATACGGGGACTTAGCGACCCCTCACGCGAAGGTTACGGCAACAGCACAATTTCGATATTGCAAGAATATGATGAAAAAATAGACTGTTAGCCGAATTTTATGACAAAATTAAAAATCAGTTTACAGCGTCTATTTGGCTTGAACCGATACTATCGGTTGGGATATACACCCCGCCATATGAGATGTTCTTCAGGAGAATCGCGTTGAGTGAGAAGATCGATCTTAGCGAGTATGTGCCCTCGGAAAACGAGGAGTTCATGAATTCGCGTCAGCGGGCCTACTTTCGAGCAAAGTTAGTAGCCTGGAAGAATGATATCCTAAGAGAAGCGCGCGAAACGCTCGAGCATTTGGCCGAAGAAAGCGCAAACCACCCAGATCTGGCCGACAGGGCTTCTTCGGAAACCGACAGAGCCATCGAACTCCGGGCTCGGGACCGTCAGCGCAAGCTGATCTCGAAAATCGATGCAGCTATGCAACGCATCGATGAAGGCACCTACGGTTACTGTGAGGAAACCGGTGAGCCGATCGGCCTGAAGCGCCTGGATGCTCGTCCGATCGCTACCCTGTCGATCGAAGCACAGGAACGCCACGAGCGCCGCGAAAAAGTTTATAAAGACGAATAGTCACCGTCCGGCTAAAATCGGACTGCAAAAAATAAAGGCACGACGGAAATCCCCGTCGTGCCTTTTTGCGTTCAGCTGGGCATTGATTGGAATTCTCAGTTCTCGGATACTTGTGACGAGAGCGCCGAGATGGGAAGCAAAGTAATTGTTCCATCTTTGACGACGATCACTTCACCGTCCGATATCGCCCGGAACGGCATTGCGCTTTGCTCGAAAAAGCGGACGGCGTTCTCTGCCGTTTCCCGCTCGGAATGATCTGATCGGTAGTGCGGGACAATCGAGAAATCCACAATCCCCAGTCCTTCCCAGACGATCTCGGGATCATAGTCGGCGGCAAGCTGTTCGGGATCATCCATGAGATCGATCCCCTTTAGCGTCGGTGCCATCACGACGGCTCCGGCGCTGAACCCGCCATAGACAATTGCGTCGTCACGCAGCAGCCGGGCGATGACGTGATCAAAGCCGCTTTGCTTCATGGCGCGCCTCAGTAGGAAAGAATTTCCGCCAAGAACCCATACGAGATCGAATTTGTCCAAGGTCGTTTCGAGGCCATCAGGATCTCCGAAATAGTGCTTCAGATCGAGAGATTCCGCCGCGATGCCCAAGTTCGAAAACTCTCCTTTCGGATCGTAGACGGTGGCCTGGTATTTTCTGCGCGCTTCGTCGGGAATGTAGTCAAGCGCATTCTCAATGATCGCTGCCCGTCGCCCGCCTTGCAGCAACTCCAACACGCGGTCTTTATGGCTGCCCAGCCGGTAGGATGACAGATATAGTCTCATGATTGTCGTGTTCCCGCCGATAGATCCGACGTATCATGCCCGGAATCTATTTATCGCGGTTGACGCTCATTTCGCCGAAAATGCGCGCGACTTCTTTCTGAAGTGCTGCGTCAGAGCCGGTGATCGGCGCGAGTTCCGGGTCGCGGCGTTGAGCGGGGGCGGCTGCCGGTTGCTGTTGTATTTGCTGCTGCGGCTGCACGTTCGGAATGATCCGCTCGGCGGTGAGATTGTTTGCCATTTCCGCTTCCAGCACGCGCTGGAAATCGCTGCCGGGTTCACGCGCCTGTGGCGCCGCAACTGCCGGGGCGGGGCGGGGCGGCTCCTGCGGCAGGACGACGTGACGCGCCGCGTCCAGTATCTCGGCTGCCTCCGTCTCGCTCAGCACGGCCGCTGTGGATTGTTGTACGCGCGGCGGCTGGGCCGTAACAGGCTGTGGGCGCTCGATTGCCGGCTCGACGACAACGGCCGGTTCGGCCTTCAGATAGGCTTCGATCTTGGCTTCCGCAGGCTCGGGCGGCTGGCGGTCAAGGCGCGGGAGTTCTGGTGCCGGCTCCAGCCGTCGTTCAGCAAGGGTTGGCAGTTCGATCGGGATCGGCGTCTGTGCCGCGGCCTTGCTTGGGTCGGAAATGCCGGATTCGATGACGATATCGGTCGGGCCGCCGATCATGATGAGGTGTTCGATGCCATCACGCCGGACCAGCACGAGGCGACGGCGGGCATCGACGGCGGCGGCGTCCAGAACCTGCAGGCGCGGCTGGCGGTTCTTTCCGCCCCGCACGAAGGGCGACGGCGCTCGGCTGCGCAGGATCCAAAGGATGCCGATCAGCAGGAGAAGGGCAATGCCCACCCCACCGGCTGCAAGAAGGAAGCGGCTGCCATAGGCCCCGGCGATTTCGTCCCACATGTCGAGATACTCCGTAATTAACCCCGATGTCGCGGCCTTGCCGTGGTATACGACTGGCCGCGCGCCTTCCTCTTTGTCCTGATATGAGGCAATCATATGGACAGGTCCACCTTCGAGGCAAGATAAGATCGTTCGCTGTTCAGCGCTCTTCCTTGTGAATACAAGCCTTTCTGCCTCCGCAAAGCTTTTTGCTGAGGCGGCAAATTGCTAAAGATGATTCGGAAAGGTCCGATTCCGGCGATCCGTCAAGTGCACGACGCGACAAGGAGGAGGACGGAGACGAGGGGTCCATGACGAAGCAGCGTCCGTCCGACGAGTATAGCGTACCGCTGGTGGACCGCGGGGTTCGTTCGGGCACTGTGCTGCGCATCATTCTGCTGGCGCTGGTGCTGGTGGCCGCTGCGGCGGCTTTCGTGGTCTTCAAGGACGAGCTCGACAATGAGGCCGTGCTTGGCGGGCTCGGTATTCTTGCCATGGTCGGCATTTTCTTTCTCGTGTCGTCCATCATCGGCTTCGTCGAGGTGATGCCGCAGACCCAGTCCGACAGCCTGGCGCGCTCCTTCCTGAACAGCCATCCGGACGGCACGCTGATCACGGACGAAAAGGGCCGCATCGTCTACGCCAATGCCGCCTACGGTCGATTGACAGGTGCTGCCAAGGCCACCGAAGTGCAATCGCTGGAAACGCTGCTGTCGCGCAATCGCGAATCCAACGAGGCGCTCTATCGCCTGGCCAATAGCCTGCGTGACGGCAAGGAAGGATCCGAGGAGTTCCGGCTGCTGAAGCCGCTCGGTCTTGCGGAAGGCAATGGCAACGGCGCGCATTGGTATCGCCTGAAGGCGCGCGTTCTGCCGCCGGAGCAGGGACGCGGCAAGGCGCTGCATATCTGGCAGATCACCGACATTACCTCGGAACGCGATGATCAGGAGCGCTTCTTCAAAGAGCTGCAGAACGCTATCGATTATCTCGATCATGCGCCGGCGGGTTTCTTCTCGGCCGGGCGCAAGGGCGAGATATTCTATTTGAACGCGACGCTTGCCGAATGGCTGGGCTTCGATCTCACCAAATTCACGCCGGGCTCGATGAGCGTCGGCGATCTCGTCGCGGGCGAGGGCCTGACGCTGATCCAGTCCGTGCAGGCCGAGCCGGGCTTGAAGAAGACGGTGACGCTCGATCTCGATCTGCGCCGCGCCAACGGCCAGAGTCTGCCGGTGCAGATCGTCCACAGCGTTACCTCGATGCGCGACGGTGCGCCGGGCGAAAGCCGGACCATCGTTCTGACGCGCCAGAATGGCGGCGACAACGACCAGTCGGCTTCTGTCGCGGCGATGCGTTTCAGCCGCTTCTTCAACAATACGCCGATGGCGATCGCCTCGGTCGACGGTTCTGGGCGTATCCTGCGTACGAATGCGCCGTTCCTGAAGCTCTTCTCCGATCTCGTGTCGCGCGACGATATCGAGCGCGGTGCTGCGCTTGAAACGATCGTCAACGAAAGCGACCGGCCCCGGCTCGAAGATGCGCTGGCCGCCGCCAAGGACCGGCAGGGCGATATCCCGCCGATCGATTCCCGCAATCCGAAGGACGACACGCGGCATTTCCGCTTCTATATCAACGCCGTCATCGATCAGACCGATGAGGCGCCGGAAGAGGCAGCCATCGTCTATGCCGTCGAAGTGACCGAGCAGAAGGCTCTGGAAACGCAGATGGCGCAAACGCAGAAGATGAATGCGGTCGGCACGCTTGCCGGCGGCATCGCGCATGATTTCAACAACGTGTTGACCGCGATCCTGCTGTCGTCCGACCATCTGCTGCTGCAGGCCCGTCCGGCCGATGCCAGCTTCGCCGATCTGATGGAAATCAAGCGCAATGCCAATCGCGCCGCCGTCCTGGTGCGGCAGTTGCTCGCCTTCTCGCGCAAGCAGACGATGCGGCCGACGATCCTCAACCTGACCGACGTGATCGGCGATCTGCGCATGCTGGTGGAGCGGTTGCTATCGGGCACGCATGTCAAGCTCGATGTCGACTATGGCCGCGATCTCTGGCCTGTGAAGACCGATCTGTCGCAGTTCGAACAGGTGCTGATTAATCTTTGCGTCAACGCCCGCGACGCTATGCCGGGTGGCGGCACGCTGACACTGCGCACCCGCAATCTGCCGGTCATGGATGTCGCTGCTTTCAATTATGCCTATCTGCCGCATGAGGAGATGGTGCTGGTCGAGGTCAACGACACCGGCACCGGTATTGCCCCCGAAATCATGGACAAGATCTTCGAGCCTTTCTTCACGACGAAGGAAGTGGGCAAGGGCACAGGTCTCGGCCTTGCCATGGTCTATGGCATCATCAAGCAGTCCGGCGGCTATATCCATCCGGAATCGGAAGTCGGCAAAGGCACGACATTCCGTATCTTCCTGCCGCGCCACATCGTCGAAATGCCGGCCCTGACGGAAGGCCAGTCGCCCGAGAGCCGCGATATCTCGGCGATGGACCAGAGCGTCGCTGCCGTCGTCCCGCCAGAAGAACCGGCGGATCTCACCGGCAAGTCGGCTGTCGTACTCCTCGTCGAGGACGAAGAGGCGGTCCGTCGTGGCGGCAAGCGCATGCTCGAGACACGCGGCTACACGGTCTACGAGGCCGGCTCCGGCGTCGAGGCGCTCGAGATCATGGAAGAACTTGACGGCCAGGTGGATGTCGTCGTGTCCGACGTCGTCATGCCGGAAATGGATGGGCCGACGCTGCTTGGAGAGCTGCGCAAGAAATACCCGGATATGAAGTTCATCTTTGTCTCCGGCTATGCGGAGGACGCCTTCGCCCGCAACCTGCCCGCCGACGCCAAATTCGGCTTCCTGCCGAAGCCGTTCTCGCTGAAGCAGCTTGCGGTGGTTGTCCGAGAGACGCTGGATCACTAATAAAGAGGTTGCCGTAAAATTCTGTTTTTGCAGGATTTCTCTTCTTGGAGATAAGAGCATGCAGGCGGTCGGCGTCCTGATGATGACGCGGGAATCTCGTCATATCTCGATATTCCCATTGCCAATTTTATCCGATCCATGGCATCTAGCGGGCATGAACGACCTCGCAAATTCCAATCTGCGGATGTGGTGGCGCTCCTTGTAGGAGCGGCAGTCGTCATTTCTTGAAATCGACCCTTGCCGCCGTGATCCGGCAGGTATGGTCGTTTTTCCAAGTTTCTCCCCGATCGCGGCGGCTCCTTTACGGAGCATCAAAATGTCCCCACCAATTGACAGTCGTCCCGTCATCCTGACTGGTGATCGACCCACCGGCCCACTGCATCTCGGCCACTATGCTGGTTCTCTGCGAAACCGCGTGGCCCTTCAACACAGCCATCGGCAATACCTGCTTCTCGCAGACACGCAGGCCCTAACCGATAATGCCGATGATCCGGACAGGGTTCGTCGCAACGTCCTGGAAGTCGCCTTTGATTATCTCGCCGTGGGAATCGATCCGGCCGAGACCACGATTTGCTTGCAGTCTGCCTTGCCGGCGCTCGCCGAGTTGACGCTTCTCTATCTGAATTTCGTGACTGTCGGGCGGCTTGAACGCAATCCGACAATCAAGACGGAAATCCAGCTTCGTGGCTTCGAGCGTGATATCCCGGCAGGATTCCTTTGCTATCCGGTCTCCCAGGCGGCCGACATTACAGCCTTCAAGGCGACGATCGTTCCCGTCGGCGAAGATCAGGCGCCGTTGATCGAGCAGACCAATGAGATCGTGCGTCGCCTCAACCGACAGGTCGGACGTGAGATTCTTTTCGAAGCCGAGGCGATGATCCCGGCGGTGGGTCGTCTACCGGGTGTCGATGGCAAGGCGAAGATGAGCAAATCGCAGGGTAACGCTATCCCGCTTTCTGCCTCACCGGACGATATTCGCGAGGCGGTGTTGCGGATGTACACTGATCCGGATCATCTGCGCGCAGCCGATCCGGGCAAGGTCGAAGGCAACGTCGTCTTCACCTATCTCGATGCGTTCGCCGAGGATCGCGATTTGGTCGAGGGGTTGAAGGCGCGCTATCGAAAGGGCGGTCTTGGTGACATGACGGTGAAGCGGCATCTTGAGGATGTGCTGCAAGCGCTGCTTGCTCCGATCCGCGAGAGGCGTGCCCGTTATGCCGGCGATCCGGCTTATGTCCTGGATTTGCTACGGCAGGGAACGCTGAAGGCAAGGGAGCGGACCGAGGCGACGGTCGCTGAACTGCGCGCCGCTCTCGGTCTGTTCATATTGACCTGATGAGCGGCGCTGTTCCTCGTGCCGTTTTTTTTATTCCGCCAGAGCAACCGCGATTTCGGCGGCGAGGCGTGCATTGTTCTCGACCAGCGCGATATTGGTCTTCAGGCTGCGGCCGTCGGTGAGATCGAAGATGGTGCTGAGCAGGTAGGGAGTGACCGCCTTGCCGACGATTTCGTCGCGTTCGGCGCTGTCGAGCGCGCGCTCGATGTAGATCTCCATTTCCTCGCGCGGGATCTCGGCTGCTTCCGGCACCGGATTGGCGATCAGCATGCCGCCGTCGATGCCGAGCTGTTCGCGGGTTGCCTGGAAATTGGCGATCGCCGCTGGGCTGTTCAACGTCAGCGGGCTCGGCAGGCCGGAGGCGCGCGACCAGAAGGCCGGGAATTCGGCGCTGTCGTAGGTGACGACCGGGACGCCACGGGTTTCCAGAACTTCCAGCGTCTTCGGAATGTCGAGGATTGCCTTGGCGCCGGCGCAGACGACGATGACGCCGGTGCGGGCGAGTTCTTCCAGGTCGGCTGAGATATCGAAGCTTTCCTCAGCACCGCGATGTACGCCGCCGATACCGCCGGTGGCGAAAACCTTGATGCCAGCGCGGGCGGCGGCGATCATTGTCGCGGCAACCGTTGTTGCGCCCGTGCGGCGTTCGGCAATGGCGAAGGCGAGGTCGGCGCGCGATACCTTCATCGCGCCCTCGGTCTTGGCGAGCGCTTCGAGCTCTTCCGGCTCCAGGCCGATATGCAGGACGCCATGAATGACGGCGATAGTCGCCGGCACGGCGCCTTCCTGGCGGATGATAGCCTCGACGCTCTGTGCCATCTCGATATTGCCGGGATAGGGCATGCCATGGGTGATGATGGTCGATTCCAAAGCCACGAGCGGCGCGCCACGCATCTTGGCGGCGGCAACTTCCTTCGAATATGAGATCGGCAGTAGGGGGGAAATGGGCTTGGTCATGGTCTAGTCCAATCGGCTGAAACAGGAAATGCGAAATCAATGCGCTTCATGACAGAATTACGGCTTGTGGAACAAGAGCCAACATCGCCTTCAGAAGCGCGGGCGACAAATTTTCCGCCGTGGCGAAAGGGGATTGCACAGTGATTGCGGCCGCAGCGGTCCCGTGGCGCACGGCCTCGGGAAGATTGTGGCCGGCAAGCAAAGCGGAAAGAATGCCGGCGGCAAGCGAATCTCCGGCGCCGGTAACATCGGCGACATTGTCGACGACGGGCGGTTGCAGGCTGACGGTGGTGTCGCCGGAGAAGGCGATCAATTCGCGCTTGCCACGGGTAATCACACCGCTTTTGAGGCCGAGTGCGCGCAGTTCGGCAACCCAATCGCGCGGATCGTCCGGGCGGCTTTCCGTCAGCGCCGCGGCTTCCGCCTCGTTGAGGAAAAGATGGTCGATGCCGGCAAGGCAGGGCTTCAGGCGCACGACCTTGGCCGGCGAGATCGCGATCGCGGCCAATGGCTTGCCGAGGGTGGCTGCGCGGGTGGCAATCGAGCTCAGCGTGTCGGCCGGCAGGTTGGCGTCGCAGAGGATTAGGTCGGTGGCTTCGAAAGCGTCGCGGATGGCGCGGATCGCCAGCCGGCGCGGCACGAACAGCTTGTAGAGTTCCATGTCGGCGAGCGCGATTACTAGATTGCCGTCGCGCTCGAGGATCGCCGTGTAGCTCGGCGTCTTGCGGTCAAGGAAGACGAAGGGCTTGTCGTCGACACCGGCATGGTTCGCGGCTTCCGCCACCATTTCGCCTGAGGGATCGCCGCCGCGTGGCGAGATCAGCCGTACATTGAAGCCGAGGCGGGCGAGATTGCGCGCCGCGTTGAAGCCGCCGCCGCCCGGTTCCTCGAACCAGGCGCCGGGGTTGCTGGCACCGGGCGCCGTATCGCCGAAAATGCGGCCGCGCCGATCAATATGAGCGCCGCCCAAAACGAGAATCTTCTTCGCCATATCGATCTCCTCAGCGGCCAAAAAGGCGAATCGAAGCGGTTGATAACATGCCGGAAATGGTCGGCGTGGGCACGTAAGTGCTTGGGATGAAAGAAGAAAACAAATGTAGAACGGAATTCATTTTACCTTTTTCTTTCAATCGCTTGTTGTGGCCTTGCGAAATGAGAACAAATAGAGTACACAATTCTCATCAGCGGCGACATTGCTTGAGCGGCTTCAATAACCTAAAGGTGGATCGAATGTCTCAGAATTCTTTGCGGCTTGTAGAGGACAAATCGGTGGATAAAAGCAAGGCACTTGAAGCGGCACTCTCTCAAATTGAGCGGTCGTTCGGCAAGGGCTCGATCATGAAGCTCGGCTCTAACGAGAACGTGGTCGAAATCGAAACAGTTTCCACCGGCTCCCTGAGCCTCGATATCGCGCTCGGCATTGGCGGCTTGCCGAAGGGACGCATTGTCGAGATCTACGGGCCGGAAAGCTCCGGTAAGACGACACTGGCACTGCAGACGATTGCTGAGGCACAGAAGAAGGGTGGCATCTGCGCCTTTGTTGATGCCGAACACGCGCTCGACCCGGTCTATGCCCGCAAGCTCGGCGTCGACCTGCAGAACCTTTTGATTTCGCAGCCTGACACCGGCGAACAGGCGCTTGAAATCACCGACACGCTGGTGCGCTCCGGCGCCATCGACGTTCTCGTCGTCGACTCCGTTGCCGCGCTGACGCCGCGCGCCGAAATCGAAGGCGAGATGGGCGACAGCCTGCCGGGTCTGCAGGCCCGCCTGATGAGCCAGGCGCTGCGCAAGCTCACCGCTTCGATCTCGAAGTCCAATACCATGGTGATCTTCATCAACCAGATCCGCATGAAGATCGGCGTTATGTTCGGTTCGCCGGAAACGACGACCGGCGGTAATGCGCTGAAATTCTACGCCTCGGTCCGCCTCGACATCCGCCGCATCGGCGCCGTCAAGGAGCGCGAAGAGGTGGTCGGCAACCAGACCCGCGTCAAGGTCGTCAAGAACAAGATGGCGCCTCCCTTCAAGCAGGTGGAATTCGACATCATGTATGGCGAAGGCGTTTCCAAGACCGGCGAACTGGTTGATCTCGGCGTCAAGGCCGGCATCGTCGAAAAGTCCGGTGCCTGGTTCTCCTATAACAGCCAGCGCCTCGGCCAGGGCCGCGAAAATGCGAAGCTCTTCCTGCGCGACAATCCGGATCTCGCCCGCGAGATCGAACTGTCGCTGCGCCAGAATGCCGGCCTGATCGCCGACCGCTTCCTGCAGAATGGCGGGCCTGATGCCGATGACGGTGAAGCTGCCGCGGAATAGCGGTTTCCGGAGCCGTTCCAGGCTTTGATATAGGACTAAAATTCAAAACCGGCCGTATTGTCCAAGGGATGTGCGGCCGGTTTTGTTTGTGCGGCTGGACAGGGCCGGGAGCGAACGATAAAAGCCACTGACTTTGATAGGACTTGCCGAAGGCATACTGAAGGGCCAAACATGAGCGGTGTGAATGAAATCCGGTCGACCTTCCTCGACTATTTTAAGAAGAACGGTCACGAGATCGTGCCGTCGAGCCCGCTCGTGCCGCGCAACGATCCGACATTGATGTTCACCAATGCCGGCATGGTGCAGTTCAAGAATGTCTTCACTGGCCTGGAGCAGCGTCCCTATACGACGGCGTCGACCGCGCAGAAATGCGTGCGCGCCGGCGGTAAGCATAACGACCTCGATAATGTCGGCTATACCGCCCGTCACCACACCTTCTTCGAAATGCTCGGCAATTTCTCCTTTGGCGACTATTTCAAGGAGCGGGCCATCGAGCTCGCCTGGAACCTGATCACCAAGGAATTCGGCCTCGACGCCAAGCGCCTGCTGGTGACGGTCTACCACACTGACGACGACGCCTTTAACCTCTGGAAGAAGATCGCCGGTCTCTCGGACGACAAGATCATCCGTATCCCCACCAGCGACAATTTCTGGGCGATGGGCGATACCGGCCCGTGCGGCCCGTGCTCTGAAATCTTCTACGACCATGGCGATCATATCTGGGGCGGACCTCCCGGCTCGCCGGAAGAGGATGGCGACCGTTTCATCGAGATCTGGAATCTCGTTTTCATGCAGTTCGAGCAGATCACCAAGCAGGAGCGGGTCGACCTGCCGCGTCCGTCGATCGACACCGGCATGGGTCTCGAGCGCGTTGCCGCCGTGTTGCAGGGCAAGCATGACAATTATGACATCGACCTGTTCCGGGCGCTGATCGAGGCTTCGGAAGAGGCAACCGGCGTCAAGGCCGAGGGCGAGCATCGCGCCAGCCATCGCGTCATCGCCGACCACCTGCGTTCCTCCGCCTTCCTGATCGCCGACGGCGTGCTGCCGTCGAACGAAGGTCGCGGTTACGTGCTTCGCCGCATCATGCGCCGCGCCATGCGCCATGCGCAGTTGCTGGGCGCCAAGGAACCGTTGATGTGGAGGCTGTTGCCGGCGCTGGTGCAGCAAATGGGCCGCGCCTATCCCGAGCTGGTGCGCGCTGAGGCGCTGACCTCCGAAACGCTGAAGCTCGAAGAGACTCGTTTCCGCAAGACGCTGGAACGCGGTCTGTCGCTGCTGAACGATGCCACTTCGACGCTGCACAAGGGTGACAGCCTCGATGGCGAAACCGCTTTCAAGCTCTATGACACCTATGGCTTCCCGCTGGACCTGACGCAGGATGCGCTGCGCGCCCGCGGCATCGGCGTCGATATTTCGAGCTTCACCGATGCGATGGAGCGGCAGAAGGCCGAGGCACGTTCGCACTGGACCGGCTCGGGCGACAAGGCGACCGAAACCATCTGGTTCGAGCTCAAGGAAAAGCACGGCGCCACCGAGTTCCTCGGTTATGATACGGAAGTTGCCGAAGGCGTCATCCAGGCGATCGTCAAGGACGGCGTTGCCGTCGACAGCGCGTCCGCCGGCGACAAAGTGCAGATCATCGTCAACCAGACGCCGTTTTATGGCGAATCCGGCGGTCAGATGGGTGATACCGGCGTGATTTCCAGCGATACCGGCAAGCTTGCGGTCAGCGATACGCAGAAGAAGGGCGAGGGCCTGTTCGTGCATATCGCCACGGTTTCGGACGGCACGATCAAGACCGGGGACGCCGTTGTTCTGACGGTCGATCACAATAGGCGTTCGCGCCTGCGCGCCAACCATTCGGCAACTCACCTGTTGCATGAAGCGCTGCGCGAGGTGCTGGGCACCCATGTGGCGCAGAAGGGCTCGCTGGTCGCGCCTGAGCGCCTGCGCTTCGACGTTTCGCATCCGAAGCCGATGTCGGCTGAGGAGCTGAAGATCGTTGAAGATATGGCCAACGAGATCGTGCTGCAGAATTCACCGGTCACGACCCGCCTGATGAGCGTCGACGATGCCATTGCCGAAGGTGCGATGGCGCTGTTCGGCGAGAAGTATGGTGATGAAGTGCGCGTCGTGTCCATGGGGCAGGGCGTGCGCGGTGCGAAGGCCGGCAAGCCTTATTCCATCGAGCTTTGCGGCGGCACGCATGCCTCCGCGACCGGTCAGATCGGCCTTATCCGCATCCTGGGCGATAGCGCAGTCGGCGCCGGCGTGCGCCGCATCGAGGCAGTCACCGGCGAATCCGCTCGTGATTACCTGGCCGAACAGGATGACCGCGTGAAGGCGCTTGCCACCGCGCTGAAGGTGCAGCCGACCGATGTCGTTTCGCGTGTCGAAGCGCTGATGGATGAGCGCCGCAAGCTGGAGCGTGAACTGGCGGACGCCAAGCGCAAGCTCGCCATGGGCGGCGGCCAGGGCGGCTCGGCCGATGCAGTCCGCGACATCAACGGCGTCAAGTTCCTCGGCAAGGCCATTTCCGGCGTTGATCCGAAGGATCTGAAGGGTCTTGCCGATGAGGGCAAGACCAGCCTCGGCTCCGGCGTCGTCGCGCTGATCGGCGTTTCCGAAGACGGCAAGGCCAGCGCGGTTGTTGCCGTCACCGACGATCTGATCGGCCGCTTCAGCGCCGTCGATCTCGTCCGCATCGCCTCTGCCGCCCTCGGCGGCAAGGGTGGTGGCGGTCGTCCCGACATGGCCCAGGCCGGTGGACCGGATGGTGCAAAGGCGGATGAGGCTGTTGAAGCGGTTGCTGTGGCACTCGCTGGCTAAGATACGGATTTAATTTCACTATTGATAAACGGCGGGGGCGAATAACTCCTGCCGTTTTGCTATGCTCGAAACTCAGCAGGATTTGTCAAATCGAGATATGGTTCCTTGGGGCCGATCGATTTGCAAGGGGGCTGACATGAACGACGAAACGGCATGGGCGCTTTATGAAACCCGTCTGCGGCGGGTTTCTGCCTATATCCATGAGCATCTGGACGAAGAGCTCGATATGGAGAGACTTGCCGAGATTGCCTGCATGTCCAGCTATCATTGGCACAGGATCTATCGGGCGATCTATGGCGAGACGGCGGCTGCCACCGTCAAACGGTTGCGGCTGCATCGCGCCGCCGGCGATCTCGTCAACACCGATCTTGCCGTCAACGACATTGCAAAGCGGTCGGGCTATCCCAACCTCCAATCGTTCAACCGTATCTTCAAATCCGTCTACGGCATGCCGCCGGCGCGATATCGGAATGAGGGAAGTCACACGATCTTCGAACCCAGCACCCAAGGAAGGATCAAGCTCATGTTCGACGTCACGCTTCGCACCATTCCCTCGCTCTCGCTGATCGGGGTTTCCCATACCGGTCCCTACATGCAGATCGGCCAGGCTTTCGAAATCCTGTTCGGTACGCTCTATGCCCGTAGCCTTGCCAGGCCCGATATGCGGATGATTGGCGTCTATCTCGATGATCCGGATGTCGTCCCGGCGGAGAAGCTGCGCTCCTATGCTTGCGTCAATGCCAGCGAGGAGGTCGCCGCCAACGCTCCGCTGGAGCGTCGGACGGTCGATGGTGGCGAATACGCCGTGCTGCGGCACAAAGGCCCCTATGCCGATATGTACAAGGCCTATCAGTGGCTCTACGCCGAATGGCTGCCCGCTTCCGGTCGTCAGCTGCGCGACGCGGTGATGTTCGAGGAATACCTCAACAATCCGCGCGACGTGCAGCCGACGGAATTATTGACCGAGATCTACATGCCGCTGCAATAGCGGCACGTAGTCTCGCTTGAGAGAATGGCTGTAGAGCTTTGTCTTTTCAGCCATTCGCCTGTTTCGGCATCGCCGCATTGTCGATTTCGTTGCCGCGGCGATAGGCATCGCGGTCGCTCACGCGGTTCCAGTAATCGATGTAGGCCGGCCGCTTTTCGATCGTGCCGAAATTGAGACCCCAGCCGACATGGGAGCCGACATAGACGTCAGCGGCCGTGAAACGGTCGCCTGCAATGTAGGGTGAAGCGGTGACCGCCTGCTCCAGCGTGTCGAAGACATTGTCCAGGCTGCCGCAGCCAGCCATGCGCAGGCGCTCGGTCGGAATTTCGAAGCCGAGGGCACGATTGGTGACGGCCATCTCCATCGGCCCGGCGGCGAAGAACATCCAGCGGAAATAGCGGCCACGTTCAGCGGCGGTGGGCGCGAGGCCCGCCTGCGGAAAGGTTTCGGCCAGATAGGCGCAGATGGCAGCACCTTCGGTAACGACGGTATCGCCGTGCTTGATCGCCGGCACCTTGCCCATGGGGTTCACTGAAAGATACTCGGCGGCCTTCATCGTCGTGCCGAAATCGAGATATTCGGTGCGATAGGGCACACCGATCTCCTCCAGCATCCAGCGGGCGATGCGTCCGCGCGACATCGGATTGGTGTAGAAAACGAGTTCCTCGGTCATGCGTTCCTCCCTTTTATTCTGCCATTCTTGTCATCCGTAGCGGGCGGCGGCAAGTTTTTCCGGCAAAAGAAAACCCGGCGCTGAGGCCGGGTTTTCATAAGCTTTGCTGTTGCCGAGGCTTAGGCAGCCATGGCCTTCTGCAGGTTCTCGTCGATCTTGTCGAGGAAGGCAGTGGTGGAGAGCCACGGCTGGTCGGGACCGATCAGCAGCGCCAGATCCTTGGTCATGTAGCCGGATTCGACGGTATCGACGCACACGGTTTCGAGGGTCGCGGCGAACTTGGCGAGTTCGGCATTGTCGTCGAGCTTGGCGCGATGTGCGAGGCCGCGGGTCCAGGCGAAGATCGAGGCGATCGAGTTCGTCGAGGTTTCCTGGCCCTTCTGGTGTTGACGGTAGTGGCGGGTAACCGTGCCGTGAGCAGCTTCGGCTTCAACCGTCTTGCCATCCGGCGTCAAGAGAACCGAGGTCATCAGGCCGAGCGAGCCGAAGCCCTGGGCGACCGTGTCGGACTGGACGTCGCCGTCGTAGTTCTTGCAGGCCCAGACGTAGCCGCCGGACCACTTGAGCGCGGAAGCGACCATGTCGTCGATCAGGCGGTGTTCGTAGGTGATGCCGACTTCGTCGAACTTCGCCTTGAATTCGCTCTGGTAGATCTCTTCGAAGATATCCTTGAAGCGGCCGTCATAGGCCTTGAGGATGGTGTTCTTGGTCGAGAGGTAGACCGGCCACTTGCGCATCAGGCCGTACATCATCGAGGCACGAGCGAATTCGCGGATCGATTCGTCGAGGTTGTACATGGCCATGGCCACGCCGGCGCCCGGAGCGTCGAAGACTTCCTTCTCGATGACCGCGCCGTCTTCGCCGACGAACTTGATGGTCAGCTTGCCCTTGCCGGGGAACTTGAAGTCGGTCGCGCGGTATTGGTCGCCGAAGGCATGACGGCCGACGACGATCGGCTTGGTCCAGCCCGGAACCAGGCGCGGTACGTTCTTGCAGATGATCGGCTCGCGGAAGATGACGCCGCCGAGAATGTTGCGGATCGTGCCGTTCGGGCTCTTCCACATCTGCTTGAGGTTGAATTCCTTGACGCGGTCTTCATCCGGCGTGATCGTCGCGCACTTGATGCCAACGCCGTGCTTCTTGATGGCGTTGGCGGCGTCGACGGTGACCTGGTCGTTGGTCGCATCGCGGTTTTCGACCGAGAGGTCGTAATAGTCGATATCGATATCGAGGTAGGGATGGATCAGTTTGTCTTTGATAAACTGCCAGATGATGCGAGTCATCTCGTCGCCATCGAGATCGGCAACGGGGTTAGCGACCTTGATCTTCTTCATGCTTCTGCCTCGTTTAAGCTGATGGGAGCGGATGTCCCCGTGAGTGATATGAAGTCTCGAGCGCTATAGCATCGCAAGTTCCGAACGCAAAGCCAAAGAGGCGCCAAAGAGGCGTTTTTGCTCATCAGATCCTCCTCATCGCGCGGTTTGCTTTTCCGGGGCGGACCATTGCCAAAGCGATGGATGCGGCTAATGTCGCGCGCATGCTTCGCTGATCATTACGGATTCTTATCATGCAGAAAATTGCCGCTGCCGCGCTTCTCGCTGTTTTTCTTCCCCTCTCGCTCAGTGCAGGCCCGGCTGCTGCGGCTGATGTGACGACGCCGGTCAAGGCAGTGATGGACGCTACCGTTTCCAACTGGGCGGGCGGCGACAGCGACTGGCAGGATATTTTCGACGAGAGCAAGCTGGATGAGCGCTACAGCAAGGATCTCATTGCGAAATACAAGGCGGCGGCGCAGTTTCCAGCCGTTGACGAAGACGGTATTTCGCCCTTCGACTATGATGTCATTGTCGGCGGTCAGGATGCGTGTCCATTACAGGATATGAATATCGCCGCGCAGGCCCCCAAGGGTGATACGACGGAGGTGGTCGCGACCTTCAAGTCGTTGGCTTGCCAGGGCTCTGACGCCAACAGTCAGGCGGTGACCACGGTACGTTTCGAGGTCATTCAGGAGGCAGGCAAGCCGGTCATCGACGACATCATCACCGTCGACGAGGGCGGTCAGTCCAATTCGCTGAAATCCGTCATGCAGGATATCGTCAAGCAGCAGCAGTCGGCGGATCAGCAGCAGAAACAGCCGGATCAGAAATAGTCTCCGTTTCGGACTGAGCGGCCCGAGGCTCAAAAGTCTTGCCGATTGCCGCCTGTCTCGTTATTGCGACCATGATTTGCGCGATAAGGTGCGCGCGTAGGGAAAGGCGTCATGGCAGGCACGAATAGCGAGCGTCAACTTCTGGCCGAAGGGCCGGCCGTCATTCTGGTCGAGCCGCAGATGGGCGAGAATATCGGTATGGTGGCGCGCGCCATGGCGAATTTCGGCCTCGCCGAGCTTCGCCTCGTCAACCCGCGCGACGGCTGGCCGAACGAACGGGCGCAGGCGACCGCCTCCAAGGCCGATCACATCATCGAAGCGACCAAGGTCTACGACACGCTGGAGCAGGCGGTCGCCGATCTCAATTTCGTCTATGCGACGACGGCGCGCGAGCGTGACGGCTTCAAGCCGGTGCGGTCGCCGGTGGTTGCTGCCGAGACGCTTCGGGCGAGATTCAAGGCAGGCGAGGGTACCGGCATCCTTTTCGGTCGCGAACGCTGGGGGCTGACGAACGAGGAAGTTGCGCTGGCCGACGAGATCGTGACCTTTCCCGTCAATCCCGCTTTTGCCTCGCTGAACATCGCTCAGGCCGTGCTGCTGATGTCCTATGAATGGATGAAGACCGGCATGGAAGATGTCGCCGCCGTGCCGTTCCAGGCGACGGAGCAGCGGCCCTCGACCAAGGAGCAGCTCTTCGGTCTGTTCGATCAGCTAGAAGAGGCGTTGGATGCGCGCAACTATTTCCATCCTGCCGGGAAAAAGCCCAAAATGATCGACAATCTGCGCGCAGTCCTCTCGCGCCGGGCGTTTACCGAACAGGAAATCAGCGTCTTGCGCGGCGTGATCTCGTCCCTCGACCGCTTCACGCGAAAATCTCCGCGCGGCAGCGGCTCACATCCCAGATCCTCCGCTGCACCGAAGGAACCCACAAGCGATGACAGCAACGGCGAATGAGCTGAAACCGGTCCTGATGTTCGATTCGGGCATTGGTGGCCTGACGGTGCTGCGCGAGGCGAGGGTGTTGATGCCGGAGCGCGGTTTCATCTATGTCGCCGACGATGCCGGTTTCCCCTATGGCGACTGGGAAGAGCAGGCGCTGCGCGAGCGCATCGTTGGTCTCTTCGCCAAGCTTTTGGCGGACTACGATCCGGAAATCTGCATCATCGCCTGCAATACCGCCTTCACGCTTGTCGGCGCCGATTTGCGCGCCGCTTTCCCGCAAATGACCTTCGTCGGCACGGTGCCGGCCATCAAGCCGGCGGCGGAGCGGACACGATCCGGTCTGGTCTCGGTCCTGGCGACGCCAGGCACCGTCAAGCGCGCCTATACCCGCGATCTCATCCAGTCCTTCGCGACGCAATGCCATGTCCGGCTCGTCGGCTCGGAAAATCTGGCACGCATAGCGGAGGCCTATATTCGCGGCGGCACAGTTTCCGACGATGCGGTGCTCGCCGAAGTCGGCCAGTGCTTTGTCGAGATGGATGGCCGCAAGACCGATATCGTCGTGCTTGCCTGCACGCATTATCCCTTCATGGCCAATATCTTCCGCAGGCTTGCGCCCTGGCCGGTCGATTGGCTCGATCCTGCCGAGGCGATCGCGCGCCGCGCCCGCAGTCTGGTGCCGCAGGTGGCCGATGCCGTTCATCCCGACACTTATGATTTCGCCGTCTTCACCTCCGGCACGCCGGATTTTCCGACACGACGGCTGATGCAGGGCTTTGGGTTGAGGGCATAACGATATGGCTGGCACGATTTCATTGCGGAAACTCGATCTCGTTGACATGCCGGCTGCGGCTGGGGTCCATCGAGCCGCCTTCGACGACCGGCTTCCAACGCTGTCGGGGCTTCACACGTCGGAAGAGGATGTCGGCTTCTGGAGCGCGGTCGTCTTCAAGGATTGCCAGATATGGGGCGCGGAAGAGGGTGGTCGCCTCGTCGGCGTCATCGCCTTTCTCGAGGATTGGATCGATCAGCTCTACGTCCTGCCCGAGGCGCAGGGTCGCGGTATCGGCACCAGATTGCTGGAGGTCGCGAAAGCCGCCTATCCGTCGCTTTCGCTCTGGACTTTTCAGCGAAATGTCGCAGCACGCCGTTTTTACGAGAAACACGGCTTCTTGGTTGTTGACGAGTCGGACGGGGCGGGCAATGAGGAGAAGGAGCCTGACGTGCTCTATAAGTGGGAAGCACGACTGCATCGCTTATAGAGCAGTGTGAGGGTGGTATTGGGAGGACGATATTTGATGCCTTTTGAAAAGCATTGCGGTTTCACCGTCGAGGCAAATCATGCGCCTCACTGACTGCTATAATTTCCATGATTTCCGAGCCTTGGCGAAAAGCCGTCTTCCAGGTCCGATCTTCAACTACATCGATGGCGCTGCCGACGACGAAGTGACGCTTCGCCGGAACACGACAAGCTTCGAAAACTGCGATCTGGTTCCCAATGTCCTGCGTGGCGTCAGCAGCGTGGATATGTCCGTCACGGTGATGGGGCAGAAACTGGCAACGCCGTTCTACTGCTCGCCGACGGCCTTGCAGCGGCTCTTCCACCATCAGGGCGAAAACGCGGTTGCGGCCGCGGCGTCTTCCATGGGCACCATGTTCGGCGTCTCCTCGCTCGGCACGGTCAGCCTTGAAGAGGTACGCAAGAAGCATCAGGGGCCGCAGGTCTACCAATTCTACTTTCATAAGGATCGTGGGCTTAACCGCGCCATGATGCAGCGGGCGAAGGATGCCGGCGTCAATGTGATGATGTTGACTGTCGACAGCATCACCGGGGGGAACCGCGAGCGCGACCTGCGCACCGGTTTCTCCATTCCCTTCAAGCTCAACCTTGCTGGCCTGGCGCAATTCGCCATGAAGCCAGCATGGGGCTTGAACTATGTCACCCACGAGAAGTTCCGTCTGCCGCAGCTCGACGAGCATGTGGACATGAGCGGCGGGGCGATGTCGATCGGCAAATATTTCACCGAAATGCTCGATCCGTCGATGAATTGGGATGATGTTGCCGAAATGGTACGGCATTGGGGTGGGCAATTCTGCCTCAAGGGCGTGATGTCCGTGGAGGATGCCAAGCGCGCCGTTGAAATCGGATGCACCGGCATCGTGCTCTCCAACCATGGCGGGCGGCAGCTGGACGGCTCGCGCTCAGCCTTCGATCAACTGGCCGAAATCGTCGATGCGGTTGGCGACCGGATCGACGTGATGATGGATGGCGGCATTCAGCGCGGGACGCATGTGCTGAAGGCACTGTCGCTCGGCGCCAAAGCTGTCGGCGTCGGACGGTTCTATCTCTATCCGCTGGCGGCTGCAGGCCAGCCGGGTGTCGAACGGGCACTTGGCATGCTGCGCACCGAGATCGAGCGCGGCATGAAGCTCATGGGCTGCACGACGGTCGATCAGCTATCACGCGCCAACCTGCGTTTCCGGTAGAGGGGCGACCGGATTGCATTCCCCTGTGGGTTTCTGAAATCCGTTCGCGAAAGCCGCAGAAATCTTTGATAGACGGAAGCGCCCCGTTTCTGAAAGATGGGCGCTTCCACATCTGAGTCTTGTCAAAAGGGGTATTGCATTGCAGGTCGGCATCGACATGGGAACGGCGTCCGGCGGGACCAGCGCCCAACTCGATATCGAGGAACTGCTGGCAACCCGTCTGCTCGTACAGGGCAATTCCGGCTCTGGAAAATCGCATCTGCTGCGGCGTCTGCTGGAGCAATCCGCGCAGTGGGTGCAGCAGGTCATCATCGATCCCGAGGGCGATTTCGTCACGCTGGCCGACAAGTTCGGCCATGTGGTGGTCGATGGCGAGCGCACCGAGGCTGAGCTTGCCGGTATCGCCAACCGTATCCGTCAGCATCGTGTTTCCTGCGTCCTGACGCTGGAGGGGCTTGATATCGAGCAGCAGATGCGCGCCGCCGCCGCCTTCCTCAACGGCATGTTCGATGCCGAGCGCGAATATTGGTATCCGGTGCTTGTTGTTGTCGACGAAGCGCAGATGTTCGCGCCGTCGGTTGGTGGCGATGTCTCGGAAGACGCGCGCAAGATGTCGCTCGGCGCTATGACCAACTTGATGTGCCGCGGCCGTAAGCGTGGTCTCGCGGGCGTTATTGCCACGCAGCGCCTGGCGAAGCTTGCCAAGAACGTAGCTGCCGAAGCCTCGAACTTCCTGATGGGCCGCACCTTTCTCGATATCGACATGGCGCGTGCCGCCGATCTGCTCGGCATGGATCGCCGGCAAGCGGAAATGTTCCGCGACCTGAAGCGCGGCAATTTCGTCGCGCTCGGTCCGGCCTTGTCGCGCCGGCCGCTGGCGATCACCATCGGTAACGTCGAAACCTCGGCGCGTTCCTCCAGCCCCAAGCTGATGCCGCTGCCGGATGCGCCGCAGGATGTCGAGGATCTGATCTTCACGCCGGACCCGGAGGAATTTTCGAGGCCGGTCGTTCGCCGCACCACGCCCGCGCCGCGTCCGACGACGGATATTCTGGCCGAACTTTCCCGTTCCACGCCTGCCGCCAGCGCGGCGCCTGCCGAACCGAGGGTGAGCCAGCCGGAATTGTCGACGGAAGATCGCGAGGCGCGGGTAGGTGCCGTGCTTTCTGAAATTCTCGACGATCCAGCCTCGGGTTTTCGAACGGATTCAGTGCTCTATCAGGAATTCCTCGTACGGCTGCGTATGCGCCGGGTGCCGGGCGTGCCGATGACCCTGTCGGAATTCCGACGCCGTGTGGCGATCGTGCGCTCCGGTGCCGACGAGGCCACCATGGCGACCGAGGCCTGGGGCACGGCCATTTCGCTCTCCTCTGGCGTTACAGACGATCTGCAAGGTGTGTTCCTGATGCTCGCCAAGGCGGCCATCTGCGGCGAGCCCTGTCCTTCCGACGCACGCATCGCACGGGCCTACGGCACCCATTCCGCCCGCCGTGCCCGACGGCTGCTCAGCTATTTTGAGGAGCAGGGCAGTGTTGTTGTTCACACGGATTTCTCAGGGAAACGCATCGTCGCCTTCCCGGATATCGGCAGCCAGACCGCGCCGGGCGATGCCAATGCGCCTGATATCAATGGTGGCGATCAGGCGGCCGCTGAATAGGCATGTTATTGCCGTTCCCGCTGTTGACAATTTCATGACGACCCCTTACAGACCGCCCCAACGCCGGGCAGAAATGTCCGGTGTTTCACTGACATGTCCCGTGGCTCCTCCGTTCGCTAACGTGAGGAACCTGTCAGAGCTCGAAAACGGAGTTCAGAGGAGGGCGTGTTTCCTTCGCGGTTTGGCAACAAGCCGCTAAAACACTTTGAAAGGAAATGCGATGAGCAAGCGCGAATCGTCCAAGTATAAAATTGACCGCCGTATGGGCGAAAATATCTGGGGTCGTCCGAAGTCCCCGGTTAACCGTCGCGAATACGGCCCGGGCCAGCACGGCCAGCGCCGCAAGGGCAAGCTTTCGGACTTCGGTGTGCAGCTGCGCGCCAAGCAGAAGCTGAAGGGCTACTATGGCGATCTGCGCGAGAAGCAGTTCCGCGCCACCTTCGACGAAGCCAACCGCCGCAAGGGCGACACTTCGGAAAACCTGATCGGCCTGCTCGAATCGCGCCTCGACGCGATCGTCTACCGCGCCAAGTTCGTTCCGACCGTCTTCGCAGCCCGTCAGTTCGTCAACCATGGCCACGTCACGGTTAACGGCGTTCGCGTCAACATCGGTTCCTACCGCTGCAAGGCTGGCGACGTTATCGAAGTTCGCGAAAAGTCGAAGCAGCTCGTGATCGTTCTGGAATCGGTTTCGCTCGCAGAGCGTGACGTTCCGGACTACATCGAGGTTGACCACAACAAGATGGTTGCGACCTTCGCTCGCGTTCCGACCCTCGCTGACGTACCGTACGCAGTCGTCATGGAACCGCAGCTGGTCGTCGAATTCTATTCGCGTTAATCAGCGGATATCTTTCTTACGAATGGAAAAGCCGCTCCTTCCGGGCGGCTTTTTTCTTTCTGGAGATCATCATGGCGGATTTGCAGGCAGTTCTCGACAGCATCCATGCTGAGCTTTCGCCACGTCTCGGCGAGGGCAAAGTTGCGGACTATATTCCCGAGCTTGCCAAGGTCGATCCGAACCAGTTCGGCATGGCGATCGCAACGGTGGATGGTAATATCCATAGCGTCGGCCATGCCGATGTGCCTTTCTCCATCCAGAGCATTTCCAAGGTTTTCATGCTGACGCTGGCGCTCGGCAAGGTGGGTGAGAGCCTGTGGAACAGGGTGGGCCGCGAGCCCTCCGGCACCGCGTTCAACTCCATCGTCCAGCTTGAGCGCGAAGAGGGGATTCCGCGCAATCCCTTCGTCAACGCCGGCGCGATCGCTGTCAGCGACGTCGTATTGTCGGGCCACGCGCCACGCGAGGCGATCGGCGAGCTTTTGCGCTTTGTGCGCTATGTCGCCGATGACGAGTCGATCACCATCGATGATAAGGTGGCGCGCTCCGAGACGCAGACCGGATTCCGTAATTTCGCGCTCGCCAATTTCATGCGCGCCTACGGGAATATCGACCATCCCGTCGAACATGTGCTCGGCGTCTATTTCCATCAATGTGCCGTGTCGATGAGCTGCCAGCAGCTCGCCAAGGCTGGGCTTTATCTCGCGGCGCGCGGCACCAATCCGATCACCGGCCATTCCGTCGTTTCGCCGAAACGGGCGCGGCGTATCAATGCGCTGATGCTGACCTGCGGCCACTATGACGGTTCCGGGGATTTCGCCTATCACGTCGGCTTGCCCGGCAAGAGCGGCGTTGGCGGTGGTATCTTGGCGGTGGCGCCGGGTATCGGCTCCATCGCGGTCTGGTCGCCGGGGCTGAATAAGGTCGGCAATTCGCAACTCGGCGCGGTGGCGCTGGAGATGCTTGCCGCGCGGACCGGATGGTCGGTCTTCGGCGATTGATGCCGTGTCTTTGACTGCGCTTTCTGCTATCAGCGTCGCAAGGCCTGAGGGATGATAAGATGAATATCGCAACAACAGTGGCGGACGAGCTTGATATAGACGCGGAAGAAGGCGGCAATGCTGCCCATCCGCTGTTCGCCGATGCACCGCGTTCGGTCTCCTTCAACAAGCTGCGCAAGCGCCTGCTGCGTCAGGTGCGCCAGGCGCTGGACGATTTCCAGATGCTGAAGGGCCAGAAGCGCTGGCTGGTCGGTGTGTCCGGCGGCAAGGATTCCTATGGGCTGCTGTCGATCCTGCTCGATCTCAAATGGCGCGGCTTGCTGCCGGTGGAGCTGATCGCCTGCAATCTCGATCAGGGCCAGCCGAATTTCCCGAAGCATGTCCTGCCCGAATATCTGACAAAGATCGGCGTCGAACACCGCATTGAATATCGCGACACCTATTCCATCGTGAAGGAAAAGGTGCCGGCGGGTGCGACCTATTGCTCGCTCTGTTCGCGCTTGCGTCGCGGCAACCTCTATCGCATCGCCCGCGAAGAAGGGTGTGACGCGCTGGTACTTGGCCATCACCGCGAGGACATTCTCGAGACTTTCTTCATGAATTTCTTCCACGGCGGCCGATTGGCCTCGATGCCGGCGAAGCTCCTCAATGATGAGGGCGACCTGATGGTATTGCGCCCGCTCGCCTACGCCGCCGAGGACGATCTTGCCAAATTCGCCGCCGCCATGCAGTTTCCGGTCATTCCCTGCGATCTCTGTGGCTCGCAGGACGGCCTGCAGCGCAATGCGATGAAAGACATGCTTGGTGATATCGAGCGTCGCATGCCCGGCCGCAAGGATACGATGCTGCGGGCTCTGGCGCATGTGAACCCGTCGCATCTGCTCGATCCGAAGCTTTTCGATTTTGCGGCGCTGATGGCGCAAAAGCCCTAAGTCGTCGCCTGCACTCGATTTAATTGGTTTTGCCACAAGGCTGTCATCGAATCGGGCATAAGGGGAGCCATCCTCTTTCTGCAGAGATCATCGATGACCCTCTCCGATCCAGACTTCGACTATCTGATGGCGACCGTGGCCGAGGCTGCGGCGCTTGAAATTCTGCCGCGCTTCCGCAATCTTGGAGCAGGCGATATTTCCGAAAAAACCTCCGCCGTCGATCTGGTAACGGAAGCCGATCTGTTGACGGAGAAGCGCATCACGGCGGCACTGAAAGCACGCTTTCCCGGTGCGCTCGTGGTCGGGGAGGAAGCCTACGAGGCGGACAGATCCGTCGTGCCGGCATTGGCCCATGCGGATCTTGCCTTTGTCATCGATCCCGTCGACGGCACCTTCAATTTCGCCTCCGGCCTGCCGGTCTTCGGAACGATCCTCGCCGTCGTCGCCAAGGGCGAGACGATCGCCGGGATCATCCATGATTCTGTGCTCGGCGATACCGTTACCACTGTGAAAGGTGCCGGCACCTATTTGCGGCGGCGTAACGGGCAGGCAAGCCGGCTTGCAGTCGCCCCGGTCGTTCCATTGAGCGATATGACCGGCCTGATCTCCTGGGGCCATATGGACGAGCCGGACCGGTCCCGCATCAGCGCCAATATGGCGAAGATACGCATGGGGTTTGCGTTGAACTGCTCGGCCTATGAATATTGGATGGTTGCCTCCGGCAGGATCCATTTCATCGGCCATTCGAAACTGATGCCCTGGGATCATCTGGCCGGCGTGCTCGCGCACCAGGAAGCCGGTGGCTTCACGGCGAAATTTGACGGCACGCCCTACCGGCCCGGCGAGACGACGGGTGGCATTATTTCGGCTCCGGATGAGGAAAGCTGGCGGATCATCCGCCGCGAGATCGTCGGCGCCTGACAGGAAAGGACTGCACCATGACATCACATGTTGACGTGACGACCCTTGCCGATCTGCTGCGCCAGGCGGCAAAGGCGGAAATCCTGCCGCGCTTCCGTAGGCTCGGCAGCAACGATATCCGCGCCAAGAGCGAGGCGACCGATCTGGTGACGGAAGCGGATGAACAGGCCGAGCGGATGATTAAGGTCGAGGTGGAGCGGTTGTGGCCCGAGGCGCTGTTTATCGGCGAGGAATCGGTCGCCGCCGATCCGGCGCTGCTGGACAAGCTGCAGGCTGCGGATCTGGCCATCATCGTCGATCCGGTCGACGGCACATTCAATTTCGCCGCCGGCATTCCAGCATTCGGCGTTATGGCGTCGGTGGTTTCGAAAGGCGAGACCGTAGCGGGCATCATCTTCGACCCGATGGGCGATGATTGGGTGCTGGCGGAAAAGGGCAGCGGTGCCTGGCTGCGCCGGCCGGATGGCGAGGCGCAGCGCCTCTCCGTAGCAAAGCCAGTTGCCCTGGAGGAGATGGTCGGCATGGCCTCCACCGGTTATCTGCCGCCGGGCAAACGTGCCGAAATCCTGGGCAACCTCGCCAAGGTGCGGTTTATCACCAACTATCGCTGTGCGGCCCATGAATACCGCACCTTTGCCGGCGGGCATGTCCACTATCTCATGTACAATAAGCTCATGCCCTGGGATCACCTCGCTGGCGCGCTGATCTCCGAGGAAGCGGGCGCCTATGTCAGGCGCTTCGACGGTTCGCCCTATCTCCCGCATCATCTTGATGGCGGGTTGTTGGTTGCTGTGGACAAGCCGTCATGGGACCTGCTGCGGCAAGAGGTCTTCACCGTCTGAGATGGTGCCTCTTGGAAAGTCGTGGGCGCAGCGTTATCTTCACCCGCGACAGGCAACCGTCTTCTGGCGGAGTTTGCCGCTGGGATGAGGCCGATGTCCGAGACGAGCCGCAAGCTGACCACTATCTTCTGTGCCGACGTGCAGGATTATTCCCGCATGATGCGAAACGACGAGGAAGGCACGCTCGCAACGCTCAAACGATATCGCGATGCGATGGCGCGCCTCATCGAAGCGCATGGTGGTCGTGTCGTCAACACTTGGGGGGATGGGGTATTCGCCGAATTCCCCAGTGTCGTCGAGGCATTGCGCGCGGCGGTTGATGTCCAGAATGAACTCGCTGGCTACAATGCGAAAAGCGATCCGGATACGCAGATGCTGTTTCGCATCGGGCTCAATCTCGGCGACGTGATTGCCGAAGGCAACGATCTTTATGGTGATGGCGTCAACATTGCCGCCCGCCTTCAGGCCTGCGCGGCGGCTGGCGGCATCGTGATTTCCAACACGGTCTATGATCAGGTTCGCAACAAGGTTGCTGTCGGCTTCGATTTTCTTGGCCAGCTGGAGGTCAAGAACATCGACGGCGGCGTGGCGAGCTATGCTGTGCGGATCGGCGCGCCGCAGGCGGCCAGTGCCTCGCCGGACCCTCGCAGCATTCGTGAAGAGGTTCGGGCTCCAGCGGCGGCGAACGCCGGACCTGCTGCGGGATTCGCCCAGGTTTACGGTACGCTGGCGGTGGCTGCGATTGCCGTGCTGGCGGTCAACGCATTCACCTGGCATGGCGATTTTTGGGCAAGATGGCCCTTGCTCGGTCTTGCCTTCGCCGCAGGCCTACGATGGGCACGAACGAACAGGCAGATAGATTCTCAGCTTGCCACTTTCGCCGTGATCGGTGTCGGTCTCATCGGCATCAACCTTCTGTCCTGGCATGGAACGCCGTGGGCAATATGGCCACTGCTGGGCTTGGCCATCGTTGCCGCTATGCGCTGGGTCAGGCGTCCGCGTGGCGACATTTGATTAGCTGCCGCACCGGAGATCCCTGATCAGACGTGACCCATGCCGGGCTCCAGCTTCGGGCTGTCGCCGGGATGGGTGAACAGCTTGCCTCTTTCCGCCCAAAGCGTCGCAAGGATCGATAGCGCACCGAAAATGGTGAAGCCGGCGATTAACGGCTGGGGCGTGCCGTTGAACATTTGACCGACAATGCCGCCAAGAATCACGCCGCCGGTGGTGGAGACCGAGCTGGTTATGGAGGCAGCGGTTCCCGCCAAGTGTCCCATCGGCTCGAGGCTGATGGCCATGATATTGGTGGTGATGACCGCAAACATCATCAGCATCACCGAGATCAGAACATAGGTGAACACGAAACTCGGCATGCCGGCCATTCCGACGACATAGCCGAAGGCTCCAAGCAATGTGAAGATGATCATGGCGGCATGGGAGATGCGCCGCATACCGAAGCTGCGAACGAAATAGCCATTGGCGAACTGCGCGACCGCTGTGCCCGCCGCTGTCGCTGCGAAGGCGATCGGAAACCACTCGCCGAGGCCATAGACCTCGCCGAACACCTGCTGAACCGAGACGATATAGGCGCAGATAACGGCGGTATAGAGCGTCAGGCCGATCATGTAGCCGCAGGTGATGCGGTTGGTCAGCACCGTCTTGAAGCCGGATATGACCGAACTGACGGAGAGTGGCAGTCGCTCATCGTCCGGCAGCGTCTCCTTCATCCGGAAGAATGCGATAAGAAGGAGAATGGCGCTGGTGATGCCGAGCGCGATAAAGATCCATTGCCAGTTCGAATAGGCGACGATCAACTGACCGACGGCAGGCGCGACCATCGGCATGATCATGAAAACGATGGTGACGTAGGACATGACCTGCGCCATTTCGCGGCCGCCGAAGCAATCGCGCACGATCGCCAGCGTGGTGATCCGCACGGCTGCGGCGCCAACGCCCTGGGTGAAGCGCAGCACCAGTAGCATGGTCAGGCTACCGCTCCAGGCGGCGGCAAACAACGCGACCGTATAGAAAGCGAGGCCGCCGAGCAGAATATTGCGCCGGCCATAGGCGTCGGCCAGGCTGCCGAAAAATAGCTGGCAGATGCCGAAGCCGAGAAAATAGACGGCAATGACCATCTGTGTGTCGTTGGGATTGGCGACTGCCAGCGACTGGCCGATATTCGGCAGGGCCGGCAGCATGCTGTCGATGCCGAGTGAAATGCTCGCCGTCATCAGTGCGATGATGATGACGAATTCGACGATGCCGAGGCCGATACGTGCGGAGCCGGTGGGCTCCGCTGATTTTGCTTGGGGCGAGATCATGTAAAAATGCCTGTCAATGAAGGGCGAGGGATTGATCGGCCGGCGGTGGCGCATTGTGTGGCTGGAAGAGGCGTCCCTTCTCGGCAATCAGCACGAAGACGATGCCGATCAGTGAAACGGTGAAGTAGCCGACGACCATTGGCGTTGCCGTGCCGTTGAAATACTGGCCAATGCCGGCACCAATCGATGCGCCGCCGACCGTGCTCATGAAACCGAGTACGGAGGAGGCGGTGCCTGCGACATGGCCGAGCGGCTCCATCGCCAGCGAATTGAAATTCGAGCCGATCAGGCCGAACTGGAACATCGCCAGCGCGAAAAAGACCATGAACAGTGGGAAGGGCATCGGCGCGGGGCCGTAAAGCTGCACTATCAACCAGATGAAGGTGACGAGGCAGAAGCCGAAGAGTGCCCCATGCGACAGCCGCCGCATGCCGAAGCGGCCGACGAGCTGCGAATTGATGAAGGACGACAGGGCCATGAACACCGCCACGCCGCCAAAGGCGACGGGTGTGTAGACGCCCAGTCCATAAATGCCGCTATAGATCTGCTGTGCCGAATTGATGAAGCCGAACAGCGCGCCGAACAGGAAGGTGCTGGCGAGCGTATAGCACAGCGCGACACGGTTCGTGAGAACCATGCGGAAGCCAGCAGCGACGGACTTTACGGTCAGGGGCCGGACATTCTCTGGCTTCAGTGTTTCCGGCAGGCGGAAATACATCCAGATGCCAACGAGGGTCGCCATGGTGGCGATGAAGACGAAGATCATGTGCCAGGTGCTCACCAGCATGATGATCTGGCCGCTTCCCGGCGCAATGACTGGAACGATCATGAAGACCATCATGATCAGCGACATGACCTCGGCCATCTGGCGGCCGCCGAAGATGTCGCGGACAATGGAAATGGTGATGACGCGCGTTGCCGCCGAGCCCAGGCCCTGGATGAAGCGGAGGGCAAGCAGGCCGGCAAAGGACGGGATGAGTGCGATGCCGAAAGCGGAGACGATGAAGACGATAAGGCCGATCAACAGCGGCAGGCGGCGGCCGAATCGGTCCGACAAGGGGCCATAGAAAAGCTGCGCCGAACCGAAACCGATCAGATAGGCGGTCACCACATATTGACGGTGGTTCTCGTTTTCGACGCCGAGTGAGGAGCCGATCTGCTGAAGGGCGGGAAGCATGATGTCGATCGCCAGCGAGTTGATCGCCATCAGAAAAGCCGCAAGCGCTATAAACTCGCGTTTGCCCATGGGCAATTGCCAATGGGACATGGCTGGGGATGGGTTCGTCACGGTTTTATTCCCATAAACATATCAAGGCGCTACCCGGCGGCAGCGCCTTATCAATCGAATTGGACTATGGAAACCGGACGAGAGTGCCCGGTGACCGGTCAGGCGGCGCCGCGAACGCTGATGCCGTGTTCCTGAAGATGCTGCTGCAACTCGCCCGCCTGGAACATTTCGCGCACGATGTCACAGCCGCCGATGAACTCGCCCTTCACGTAGAGCTGAGGAATCGTGGGCCAATTGGAATAGTCCTTGATGCCCTGGCGAATTTCCGCGTCAGCCAGAACGTTGACACTCTTATAGTCCACGCCGATGTAGTCGAGGATCTGGACCACCTGGCCCGAGAAACCACATTGCGGGAACTGTGGGGTGCCCTTCATGAAGAGAACGACATCGTTGGTCTTCACTTCATTTTCGATGAATTCGTTGATGCCGCTCATATTCCAGTCCTTTCACATGCGGGGTCAAGGTCCGCAGCTCCAAATCTTTTCCTTAAATAGCAAGGAGAAGGTTCGATTTCCAGCCGCAATAACGTGCCCGAATGTTTTTCATCGCATGAATGGGCTTTCGCGCAACATTGGTCCCGAATGATGGCGCCGCGTTGGAATTATCACCTTTTTTTGAACAGTGCGTTTTGAAATCGCTTCTTCAACTCGGAAACCGAACAACACATATAGAAAGAAGCAAGGGACGCTTAATATTACGCTGCTGGGTTTTTTAGATTCGGTGGCGAGAGAGTTTTTGAGGCGCGTCTGTAGGGGCGTGCATGACGGGTACCTGTCCCCTTGCGAGCATTGCATTTTAGGGAGTGGGTATCATGAGCCATCATCACTATTCTGACGGCCAGGTCGGCGAGGAACGCGATTTTTACGGTTCCAGCGAGACGAGCGACGGCGAGCGGGAATATTATGAGCATGTCCGAACCCCCAAGGCATCGATACTGAATAGTGCTGTCACGGTCAGCGCCATCGTTCTTATGCTCAGTATTGCCTTTGGTTACCGTGCGACGACCACGACAGCGGCGCCGCAGGTTCAGCCGCAGCCCCAGGCGATCCATAGGATCATGACCGCGCCGCCGGCCGATCCCTGCGCCGATTACTCGCCCTATTCAGGCCGGGAGTGCTGACGTAGCTGACGTAGAGGCTTCCTTAATCATGCCGTGAGAACTTCTTCGCCAGTTTTCATCGCGGTCTGCCATGAAAAAGCCGGCTGGTCATGATGTTGGCGGTCTCTGATATTGATGCGATGCCGTCCGTGCGCCCGGGGAACCAAGTACATTATGCGTAACGTTGAAAAGAGGGTGGTCCTTCACTTCCCTGGCTTTGAGCCTTTGGATGCGTCCTTGCATAGGGCGCGTTATGAGCGTTCGGCGAAGCAAAGTGCCGCCGCGTGGGATTTTTCGGTGGCCGTCGATTCGTTGCAAAACTTCGGCAGGGCGCCGTATTTCGATGTGAATTCCAAGGGCGCGGATTGGCAGACCCATAGCCGCGTCCATATCCTCGATCACAATGATCTGGTCGCAAAGCTCAATGGCAGGCCGTTTTTCACGCGACTGCGGCATGGCTATCTCGCAGCCGGGAGGGTTGTGGCCTCCGGTGGCATGACAGGCTATTTCCGGCACGCTTGGCGCTTCGGTCTCTTTTTTATCTTCCCGTTCCTGTTGATGCTGGTCGGGCTGCTCTTCAGCCTGTCCATCGCCGTTCTGCCCTCTCTCCTCGGGCTTCCGTCCTGGAGCCATATCGGCAGCATCGCGCTGGCGGTGGCCTTCTTCATCTACGTCTTCCTGCCCCAGGCCGAGCGGCTGCACACGCTGCATCTCTTCGCCGACTGGGAGATGGCTGTCGCCATGGCGGGGCTGAACGGCATTGGCGCCGAGCAATGGATCGAAGCCTGTGCTATCAGCGCGCGTCAGGCGCTTGATGAGCCGGCGGATGAGTATGTCATTTCCTCGCACAGCATGGGATCGAGTGTTGCCGCGCATGTGATCGGGCTGTTGCTCGAACGGGAGCCGGCGCTGTTTGAGGGCAAACGCATCGTGTTCACGACACTTGGCAGCGCCATCCTGCAATGTGCATTGATGCGGCCGGCCGTGACGCTGCGTTCGCGAGTAGGCCTATTGGCCCGTTGTCAGGAGATCTTCTGGCTCGACGTTCACTGTCTGACGGATGCGATCCATTTCTACAAAGCCAAAGTCGCCGCGGTCTGCGGACATGCTGATGCGCCGCAGGCCACGATCCAGTTCATTCGCTTCAAGAAGATGCTGTCGTCGAAGCACTATGCCAAGATCAAGCGCGATTTCCTGCGCGTACACAGGCAATATGTGCTCGGACCGGATGTCCGAGCTCCCTTCGATTTCACGCTCCTGACGGCCGGGCCGTTGCCGGCATCCAGTTTTGCTGCATTCACGCAGACGGATATGCCGGAGCTGGCTTTCGGCCCCGGCAGTGACAGCGTCCGGATTTCCTCAGTCGGGCGCTGAGGTCTGCAGCGCGAGGGCGTGCAGCACGCCGCCCATATTGCCCTTCAATGCGTCATAGACCATCTGGTGCTGCTGCACGCGACTCTTGCCACGGAAGGCTTCGGCCACGACTTCGGCGGCATAATGATCGCCATCCCCGGCCAGGTCGCGAATCGTCACCTTGGCACCGGGAATGCCGGCCTTGATCATGTCTTCGATATCGCCGGGATTCATTGGCATCAGTGATTTACCTCATTCTATTCGGCAGCAGCGAGCGCGCTGCCATCCATGAAGGCAGGAAACCACGATTCATGCGCCTGACGCAACTGCTGAACGGAAACGGAAAGCAGGCCGTCAATGGCAAGCGCGTCACCCTCGACTGTGCCGAGACGACGGAAAGGCACACCGGCGCTTTCGGCGTTGATGCAGACGAAATCGGCGACATCGGCGGGCACGGCAATGACATAGCGCGCCTGATCCTCACCGAAGAGCAGGGCATGCGACAGGCCCTTGCACTCTCCAAGATCGATGTTCAGGCCCTTGCCCGAGGCCATGGCCATTTCGGCGAGTGCCAGCCCGAGACCGCCCGACGAAATGTCGTGGCAGGCGGTGACCTGGCCATTGCGGATGGCGGAGCGGACGAAATCGCCGTTGCGGCGTTCGGCGAAGAGATCGACCTCCGGGGCCGGACCGTCCGTCGAGCCGAGGATATCGCGCAAATAGATGGAAGAGCCGAGATGGCTGCCATCGACGCCGATCATAATAATGCGATCGCCTTCGGAGGCAGAACCAATACGTGCCATCGCCTGCCAATCCGGCAAGAGGCCAACACCGGCGATCGTCGGGGTCGGCAGGATCCCGACGCCGTTGGTTTCGTTATAGAGCGAGACATTGCCCGAGACGATCGGGAAGTCGAGTGCGCGGCAGGCTTCGCCGATGCCTTTGATGGCGCCGACGAGCTGACCCATGATCTCGGGCTTTTCCGGGTTGCCGAAATTCAGATTGTCAGTCGCGGCCAGCGGCTCAGCACCTGTCGCGGTGATATTGCGCCAGCATTCGGCAACGGCCTGCTTACCGCCTTCGAACGGATCGGCCTCGACATAGCGCGGCGTGACGTCGGAGGAGAAGGCAAGCGCCTTGGTCGGATGACCTTCGACGCGGACAACGCCGGCGTCGCCGCCCGGAAGCTGCAGGGAGTTGCCCTGGATTAGTGTATCGTATTGTTCGTAGAC
Source organism: Rhizobium rhizogenes NBRC 13257 (assembly GCF_000696095.1). Taxonomy (GTDB): domain Bacteria; phylum Pseudomonadota; class Alphaproteobacteria; order Rhizobiales; family Rhizobiaceae; genus Rhizobium; species Rhizobium rhizogenes. The sequence continues at coordinate 693,675 of NZ_BAYX01000001.1, forward strand.
CCAGCGACGGCTGGACTGGTTGGCCGAGCCGACCAGCGACAGCAGTGTCTGGCCGTAATCTTCGGGTGCTGCGACGAGATTGGCGGGCAGGGCGGCGCGCTTGTCGGCTTCGCGCCAGGGACGGTCATATTCCGGAGCCTGGTCGCCAAGATCCTTGATCGGCAGATTGGCGACTTCCTCGCCCTGATGGATGACGCGGAAGCGCAGGTCGTCGGTGGTCTTGCCGACGATGGCGAAATCCAGGCCCCACTTGACGAAGATCGCCTTGGCGACGGCTTCCTTTTCCGGCTGCAGCACCATGAGCATGCGCTCCTGGCTTTCCGACAGCATCATTTCATAGGCCGTCATCTGCTCTTCGCGCACTGGCACCTTGTCGAGATCGAGCTCGATGCCGAGGTCGCCCTTGGCGCCCATTTCGACGGCGGAGCAGGTGAGGCCGGCGGCACCCATGTCCTGGATAGCAATGACGGCGCCGGTCTGCATCAGTTCAAGGCAGGCTTCCAGCAGGCACTTTTCGGTGAAGGGGTCGCCGACCTGAACGGTCGGGCGCTTTTCCTCGATCGATTCGTCGAATTCCGCCGATGCCATCGTCGCGCCGCCGACACCGTCACGGCCGGTCTTGGCGCCGAGATAGACGACCGGCAGGCCGACGCCCTTGGCTTCAGACAGGAAGATGGCGTTTGATTTCGCAAGGCCGGCCGCAAAGGCGTTGACGAGGATATTGCCGTTATAGCGCGCGTCGAACTCAACTTCGCCACCGACTGTCGGTACGCCGAAGGAATTGCCGTAACCGCCAACGCCGGCGACGACGCCGGAAACGAGGTGGCGGGTCTTCGGATGATCCGGTTCGCCGAAGCGCAGGGCGTTCATCGCCGCGATCGGGCGGGCGCCCATGGTGAAGACGTCGCGCAGGATGCCGCCGACGCCGGTCGCCGCACCCTGATAGGGCTCGATATAAGACGGATGGTTGTGGCTCTCCATCTTAAAGACAACGCAATCGCCGTCATCGATGTCGACCACGCCTGCATTTTCGCCCGGTCCCTGAATGACGCGCGGTCCCTTGGTCGGCAAAGTGCGCAGCCACTTCTTCGAGGATTTATAAGAGCAGTGCTCGTTCCACATGGCCGAGAAGATGCCGAGCTCTGTAAAGGAGGGCTCGCGGCCGATCAGATCCAGAATGCGCTGATATTCGTCCGGCTTCAGGCCGTGGGCGGCAATCAGTTCCGGGGTGATCTGGATCGTATTCGAAAGGGTCATGGGCGCTCGAAGGTCCTTGCCTGTAAAGGGTTTGAAGGCCGGTCAGGGGATCGGGGTCTCTTTAGCGCATGTGAACCTGTCGCGCGACAGGAAAATGACCGCGATTCACAATAGGTAAATCGCGGGCGTGATCATTTGTGGCCGCTTGGCGGCGATCAGAACTTGTAGCCGACCAAGACGCCCACCCGCGTCATCCCGCCATTCGGACCATCGCAGAGATCGGCATGCGAGGAATGGGCAATTTGCGCCATCATGTTCCAATGGCTGTCGAAGTTATATCCAAGGCCTGCATATTCATGAAAGAGCAGGCGGCAGCCGAGCATCGGGCCGTGCTCGGTCCAGTCATCGAGGTTGCCGGTATGGATCGTGCCGCCGAGACCGACTTCGGTGAAGATGCCGTTGCTATGCGTGAGCGTCCAGGACAGACCGCCATAAACTTGCGTTGCCGAACCGGCTGTGCCGACGGAGGTTCCGAGATGGATACGCGGATGGGTCAGTTGATCCTTCCAATCCGCGGTCGGATTGTACCCCAACGGATTGAATAGCACCTGGACATCCGGGAAGACGCCCTTTTCATGGTCGTATCCGCTTTGGATAGACCCGCTCGCTCCGAAGCGCAGTTCATCAAATATCTTGTTGTCCGCGGCAGCCGCGGTTTCAGTAGCAGCGAAAATCGAGGCATTCATAATAAAAATTGCTGCGAGGCCGCTCTTGGTGAAGAGGCGACCGGAAATAGAAGCCGTAACCATGCACTCCCCCCAAATATGGCGAGCGAATCGCGTCGTATCGGGGGATCGTAGCACCCTCGAAATCGAGGTAAAGCGCATGTTGCTAAGTAGAGCTTATTTTGCGAGGCCGAAGCAAAACCGCAACAATGCCGTCATATGTGACTGTCGTAGCCGGCCGAGCCGTTTTCCAGAAGACGGCGTAACGTCATGAACCCGGCGGCGACATCGTCGCGATGTTGCGGAGAGGAAAAGGCGACGCGAACGCGGTGATAGACCTTATCCGAGCGGCCCGCCTTGAATTCGTCCTCGTCGTCGACAAGCACGCCTTCGGCAAGAGCGGCGTTCTTGAATGTGCCGGAAAGCCAGGGCTCCGGCAATTTCAGCCACAGAAACGGTACATGCGGATGTGAGGCGAATTCGAAGCCGGATAGCGCCTCGCGCGCCAATTGTTCGCGGGCGCGGATTTCATCGACCGCCTTGCGGCGCAGTGCCAGCGCGTGGCCTTCGAGGACGAGCCGGGCGCAGGTTTCCGCCAGGATGAAGGGCAGGCCGCCGGTCGTCATCTTGTGGGTGACCTTGATGCGCTGGGCGAAATGCGGCGGGCAGGCGACCCAGCCGCCACGCACGCCCGCGGTGACCGATTTCGACAGGCCGCTGACGAGAAAGGTGCGCTCCGGCGCGATGCTTGCCATCAGCGGGTTCGGATCCTCGGTCATGCCGCCGTAGAGATCGTCCTCGATCAGCCAGACGCTGTGACGCCGGGCGATGGCGGCGATCGCACGGCGGCGCGCCTCCGGCATGGTCGTCAACGTCGGATTGTGGGCCGTGGGCATCAGGAACGCCAGGCGCGGATGCTGCTGCTGGCAAAGCCGCTCGAAATCGTCGGGAATGATGCCGTGCTCGTCGGAATCCACCAATATGGAACGGCGGCCGAGAAGACGGGTGGCGCGGCTGACCTGCGTGTAGGTCAGGTTCTCGAAGACGATCTTGTCGCCGGGGGAGGTGACGGCTGAAATGACGGCGATGGCAGCGGCATGGGCGCCAAGCGTCGGCACCACCGTTTCGATTGCCGGCTGCCACCCATTGCGGGCGAGCCAGACCTGGCCGGCACGGAACCAGTTCGTTGGGAAGCTGCGCGAATAGGAGGAAATCTCCGCCTGATGATCGCGGCTGATGTCGGCGAAAAGCCGGCCGATAACCTCGCCCTGGCCGATATCGGGCGCCGCCGTCGTATCGAAGCGGATCTTGCCGTCAGGGGTTTCCAGGCCACGCGTGCCGGCCAGCGCCTGCGTGATCGGATCTACCGGCTCGATCTGCTTGCTGTTGATGCGGTCGAGCACATAGGTGCCGCGGCCGACCTCGCCGGCGACAAGGCCACGTTCGTGCACGAGCGCATAGGCCCGGCTGACGGTGCCGATCGTCACGCCGATATCATAAGCGAGATTGCGTTGCGGCGGCAGCTTCGTCCCCGGCGGCAATACGCCATGGGTGATCGCGTTTTCAATGCTGTCGGCGACGCGGATGTAGACAGGTCCGTTCCCGCTGGAAATGTCAGGTAGCCAATTTGTCATGATGACAATTTCTTAGATTGCCTCGGAAATAGAGTCAATACTATGAGTCAATTGTATCGTTTGGCTCGATACATCCTCATTGTCATTATTCTGCGAGCGCAAAATGGATACAATAGATACAATCTGCCTTTCCAAGGTTACCGAACCTGTCAAGATGCCGCTTGATGCTTTCAAGCCGGCGCAGCTCATGTCGCGCCTGGCACACCGTCTTTTGGCGCCCCTTGCGCTTTGGATCGAGAAGCGCGAAAGCCGGTGGACGTTGCGAGATCTGACGGATGAGCAATTGTGCGATATCGGGCTGACCCGCAGCGAAGCGAGGACTGAGGTCAACAAGTCGTTTTTCTGGGATTGAGCGAGTTGGGCCGCGTGTCAGGCTAAGTCGAACAGTGGCAGGTGCTAGCCATGATCCAATACGGACAGTACGAAATCCGCACGTTCTTCGACGCTTACCTTCGGCAGAAGGTGGATCTGATAGCCGAGCGAGGGGTAAACGCTGCTCAGCCTATCGTATTCCGCGATAGCAGCGGAAAGGTCATGCCTTCGCTCGCTATCCCCGACATATATCTCCGGCCAGGGCGGCGTCAGGAAGACATGACTGTTGTAGCGGTGTGAATGCCGCAGCGCGTCCAGAACCGGTTCGCCCGTCAAATGTTGGAGAGCGGAAGCGGCGTCGATAAGGCCCCTGTCAAAGAAGACGACACCTTGGGCGGCCGCTGCATTGGAACGATCAGCGATCGACATTTCGATAGCCCGCCGGGCGAAGGCGGGAGCATCCACCCAAGGCAGGGTGGAGCCGCCGCGGCCCAGTTCCTCGACAACGATACGCCGCCCCGGCTCTTCGACCACCTGATATCCGCGATGCTTCAGCACCTCGAGCAAGGTCGACTTGCCGCCGCCAGAGCAGCCTGAAATGACGACGAAACGATCCATGGCAATGAGCTCCGAGAACAAGGCCATGTCATGCTTTCCCGAGATGGCCTACTTGCCAGCGATGGAACTGCGGCGGCGAAACCCTTACTGGCAGCCCTTCGAGCCCGCGGCCCAACGGTTGACGTCGCCGGTGATGCGGCCGCCGGAAGCGCCACCCATCATTGGGCCGAAAGCCTGCAGCTGCGCCGGATTGCCTTCCGCCTGGACGACGAGGGACGGGCGGCCGGTCGGGTGTTTCTTGTCGACCACGAGAATGCGCGGGCGGCCGGTGAAGGAGTTGAGTTCAGGCGCAAGCTGATAGCCGGCAAAGGCCGGATCTCCCGATTTGAACCAGCAGGCATTGGCGCTCAGCATGACGCGTTCCATCGTCGTCAGGGCGGTGCGATCAATCGTGATAGCGGTCGGTGCACGCGTGCCGCAGGACGTGACGAGCAGGCAGAGAGCCACAAGAGCGGCGGCGGAATAAAATCCGGTAGCGAGGCGAGGGCGCATCAATCTCTCTTCCAATGGATGGGTTTGGGCTGCTCTAGCCGATGATGTGAAAGGAACGTTCCGACGCCCCTATGGGACAAAGCGCCGGTCGGTCCACAAGATTCACTCTTGGTGTGGATGATCGCCTCAGGCGGCGATCACGTCGAGGGCGGAGGCGAAGAGGCCGCGACCGTCGGAGCCGCCATGAGCCGCCTCGATCAGGTTTTCCGGATGCGGCATCATGCCAAGCACATTGCCCTTGGCGTTGATGACGCCGGCGATGTCGTTGATCGAGCCGTTCGGGTTGGTGCCTTCAGCATAGCGGAAGACCACCTGGCCATTGCCTTCGATAGCAGCCAGCGTTTCGCTGTCGGCAAAATAGTTGCCGTCATGATGGGCAACCGGGCTGCGGATCACCTGGCCCTTGGCATAGGCGCGGGTAAAGTCCGTTTCGGCATTGGCGACCTCAAGCTTGACTTCGCGGCAGACGAACTTCAGCGAGGCATTGCGCATCAGCGCGCCCGGCAGCATGCCGGCTTCGACCAAAATCTGGAAGCCGTTGCAGACGCCGAGAACCTTGACGCCCTTGTCTGCCTTGTCCTTGATCGCCTGCATGACCGGCATGCGGGCTGCAATCGCGCCGCAACGCAGGTAATCGCCATAGGAGAAGCCGCCGGGAATGACGATCAGGTCGACATCCGGAATCTCGGTTTCCGTCTGCCAGATCGTGACGGGCGCCTGGCCGGAAATCTTGGTCAGCGCCGCGATCATGTCACGGTCGCGATTGAGACCGGGAAGTTGAACGACTGCTGATTTCATGATTCTGCTCCCGAGATTAGGCGAAAGATGCTGGCTTGGAGGTGTTCGGCGAGCCATACTCTATTGTCCGTGACAAAGAAAGAATGGCTCCCGGAAAACGGCAATCAGTCGATCGAAATGCTGAAGTTCTCGATCACCGTGTTGGCGAGGAGCTTTTCGCACATGGCTTTCAGCTCAGCTTCTGCCTTTGCCTTGTCGGCACCGTTGAGCTCCAGGTCGAAGACCTTGCCCTGGCGGACCTGGCCGACGCCTTCGAAGCCGAGCGCGCCGAGTGCGCCTTCAATGGCCTTGCCCTGTGGGTCGAGAACGCCGTTCTTCAGCGTGACGGTTACACGAGCCTTGATCACGATTGTCCTTCCTGCGCTTTACTTGACGAGAACCGGCCCCGTGCCGCGCACGGGTTCGTTTTCATTGATGATGCCGAGACGGCGGGCAACTTCGGAATAGGCTTCCACCAGGCCGCCCATGTCGCGACGGAAACGGTCCTTGTCCATCTTCTCATGGGTTTCGATGTCCCAGAGACGGCAGGAGTCGGGCGAGATTTCGTCGGCGAGGATGATACGCATCATGTCGCCCTCGAACAGGCGTCCGCATTCGATCTTGAAATCGACGAGCTGGATGCCGACGCCGAGGAAGAGGCCGGTCATGAAGTCGTTGACGCGAATGGCAAGCGCCATGATGTCATCGAGTTCGGCGGGGTTCGCCCAGCCGAAAGCGGTGATGTGCTCTTCGGAGACCATCGGGTCTTCGAGCGCGTCGGACTTGTAATAGAACTCGATGATCGAGCGCGGCAGCACCACGCCTTCCTCGATGCCGAGGCGCTTGGCGAGCGAGCCGGCGGCGACATTGCGCACGACGATCTCGAGCGGGATCATCTCCACTTCCTTGATCAGCTGCTCGCGCATGTTGAGGCGGCGGATGAAGTGCGTGGGAATACCGATCTTGTTCAGATGGCTGAAAATATATTCGCAGATGCGATTGTTCAGAACACCCTTGCCATCGATGACTTCGTGTTTTTTCTTGTTGAAGGCGGTGGCATCGTCCTTGAAGAATTGGATCAGCGTGCCCGGCTCAGGTCCCTCGTAAAGGATCTTGGCCTTGCCCTCGTAAATACGGCGGCGACGGTTCATTGGTGTTGTTCTCTGTCGTTGGCGCTCTGGAGGAAGCGCAATTGGATCTGTCTGTTGGCGTCCCCATAACGGATAAGAAGCAAATTCACAATCCGCCAGCGCCTCCTTCCTCGGAATTCCGGCTTTGGTGGGTACCAATGCGAGAATCGGGATCCTGTCTTCTCATGTTCTACAGGCTTTTATTTGACGATGGAATGAAGCCCGCAAGTACTGCACAGGCTAGTGATCCACCCCAAGCAAACCATTGTATCACACTTGGCCGCGATTACGGCTTAAGGTTGCTCAGAAACTTGGCGAAGACCATCGTGCCTTCCGGCCAAGGCCCATGGCCGGAATCGGCATTGATATGGCCCGCCTCGCCGGCGTCGATCAGTAGGGAACCCCAGCTATGAGCCAGCTCTTCGGTCTGTTCGTAGCTGCTGAAGGGATCGTTGCGGCTAGCGATGATGAGCGAAGGAAAAGGCAAGGGATCGCGCGGGTAGGGACCGAAGGTCATCAGATGCTTCGGCTTGATCTTCGGATTGGCGACATCGGGCGGCGTGACGAAGAACGCGCCGGCCACCTTGTTGCGAAAATAGGGGATTGCGTGGATCACCGAGGGGACGCCAAGCGAATGCGCCACCAGCACCACCGGCTTGGTCGCGGCATTCACCTCTTCGGCGATACGGGCAACCCAGTCGTCGCGCACGGGCTTCGACCATTCCGCCTGTTCCACGCGCCGAGCCGTCGAGAGCTTTTGCTCCCAGCGTGTCTGCCAGTGGTCCGGGCCGGAATTGGTGTAACCGGGAACGATGAGAATATCTACGTCGGAGACTTTCATGATGCGCCGATGTGGAAAAGGAAGACCTGACTGTCAAGGGAAAAGGCGACAATTGCGGCAAAATTTGTTAGGATGACGCTTGCCGGTAGCGATTGATGATGTCGGCGTCTCTTTTGCCCGATATTTTCGTGCCGCCAGCTGAACACATAGGCTGATGAGGAGGAGGAATATTATGGCGGCATTTCACGTCATGGCTGGCGCAGACCACACCTTTACGCGCCCGGCCATCCGCAAGATCGGCATTGCCGACCTCGTCGACGCTCTGAAAATGGGGCTGGACGACTTCAGGGAAAAACCATCGCACTATGTCTTTCTGTGTCTGATGTATCCGATCGCGGGCATTGCGCTGACGCTATGGAGTTCCGGTGCCAACCTGTTGCCATTGCTCTTTCCGTTGATGTCCGGCTTCGCGCTGGTCGGACCGCTGGCGGCCATGGGCCTTTACGAAATCAGCATGCGACGGGAAAGAGGGATGGATACCTCCTGGCGGCATGCTTTCGACGTGCGCTTTTCGCCAGCCTTGCCGTCGATCATCGTGGTCGGCCTCATGCTGTTCGCCTTCTTCATCGTCTGGCTGGTCGTGGCGCAGAATATCTACATGGCCTTTTTCGGTGACTCGGTGCCGGTGACGCTATCGTCGTTCCTGTCCAATGTGCTGTCGACGCCGCAGGGCATGGCGATGATGTTCTGGGGCAATCTCACCGGATTCGTCTTCGCCCTTGTGGTATTGGCAACCACCATCGTCACATTTCCGTTGCTGCTCGACCGCGATGTCGGTGCCGTGGCGGCGGTCGATGCGAGCCTACGCGCAACATTGCTCAATCCGGTACCGGTCGCGATCTGGGGCCTGATTGTGGCCGCACTTCTGGTGATCGGCACCATTCCAATCTTTGCGGGCCTTGCCGTTGTCATGCCGATCCTCGGTCATGCCACCTGGCATCTCTATCGCAAGCTGGTCGTGCCGGCCGACACGCACTAGATAACTGGGGCGAGTGGAACCACAGTGATCTTGCGGCGTTGATCCGCGTCATCCCGCATGTATCTCCCGAATTCGGGAGATACGCAGAGCGTGGCCGAGGACTCGATGCATGGCAAGGCTCAAGCATATTTTCGCGCATTTCGCCGCCACGGTTTCGGAATGGGCGGGGAAACCGGTTATTTTCATCTTGGCGCTGCTATCGGTCATCGTCTGGGGCCTGACAGGACCGATCTTCGATTTCTCCGAGACCTGGCAGCTCGTCATCAACACGGGCACGACCATCATCACCTTCCTGATGGTCTTCCTGCTGCAGAACGCCCAGACGCGCGATACGCGCGCTATTCAAGCCAAGCTCAATGAACTCATTCTGACCAGCGCCGCGGAAAACCGCTTTGTCGGGATCGAGAACCTCGACGAGGAGGATCTGAAGCATCTGGACCGGCTGGTGGAAAAAGCTGCCAAGCTTGATGGAGACAGACCGGCCAGCGGGCAGCGCAAGGACCACGTTGGCGGGAAGACGCGCCTGAAACAGAAAAGGCGGCGCATCGTCAGCGCCGCCCCTTCAAAATCGGATCAATAGGTCGGTTCGACCTCAGCCGAAGACGCGCTTGAAGATCGTGTCGACGTGCTTGGTGTGGTAGCCGAGATCGAACTTTTCGCGAATGTCCTCTTCCGAGAGCGCCGCGCGCACTTCCTGATCGGCGAGCAGCTCCTCGAGGAAGTCCTTGCCCTGTTCCCAGACCTTCATGGCGTTGCGCTGCACGAGGCGATAGGAATCTTCGCGGGAAACGCCGGCCTGGGTCAGCGCCAGCAGCACGCGCTGCGAATGAACAAGTCCGCGAAACTTGTTCAGATTGTTCATCATATTTTCCGGATAGACCAGAAGCTTGTCGATGACGGTGGTGAGCCGCGACAGTGCGAAATCGAGGGTGACGGTCGCATCCGGGCCGATCATGCGCTCGACGGAGGAGTGCGAAATATCGCGCTCATGCCACAGGGCGACGTTTTCCATTGCCGGAAGGGCATAGGAACGAACCATGCGGGCAAGGCCGGTCAGGTTTTCGGTCAGCACTGGATTGCGCTTGTGCGGCATGGCCGACGAGCCCTTCTGGCCGGGTGAGAAATATTCCTCGGCTTCCAGCACTTCAGTGCGCTGCAGATGGCGGATTTCGACGGACAGGCGCTCGATCGAGGAGGCGACGACGCCGAGTGTCGCGAAATACATCGCGTGGCGATCACGCGGGATAACCTGCGTCGATACCGGCTCCGGCTTCAGTCCGAGGGCGGCGGCGACATGCTCTTCGACGCGCGGATCGATATTGGCGAAGGTGCCGACGGCGCCGGAAATGGCGCAGGTGGCGACTTCCTCACGCGCGGCGATCAGGCGCTGCTTGCAGCGCTCGAATTCGGCATAGGCGAGCGCCATCTTGACGCCGAAGGTGATCGGTTCGGCATGGATGCCGTGCGAGCGGCCGATGGTGACGGTGTCCTTATGCTCGAAAGCACGGCGCTTCAGTGCTTCCAGAAGCTTGTCGATATCGGCGAGCAGGATGTCGGTGGCGCGCACGAGCTGGATGTTGAAGCAGGTGTCGAGCACGTCGGAAGAGGTCATGCCCTGATGCACGAAGCGGGCGTCGGGACCGACGATTTCGGCCAGATGCGTCAGGAAGGCGATGACGTCATGCTTGGTGACGGCTTCGATCTCGTCGATGCGCGCGACGTCGAAGGTCGCCTTGCCGCCTTTTTCCCAGATGGTTTCAGCAGCAGACTTCGGAATGACGCCGAGTTGGGCCAGAGCGTCGCAAGCGTGGGCCTCGATCTCGAACCAGATACGGAACTTGGTTTCGGGCGACCAGATGGCGACCATTTCCGGTCGGGAGTAGCGCGGGATCATGGGCTCACAACTTTCTTGGGGTGCGGGAAACGAATGCTTGGCGCCCCCATAACAAAGACGGGCGGCAATCTCAATGTTTCTTGGCGCAATCTTTCGTTCGGTTCAACGCATATGCTTGGCGAGATAGAGGCTCGCGGCCAGCAAACAGAGGAGACCGAACGGCAGAAACAGGCCAAGGCCGAGAACGGCAAACTGATAGACGGCGCTGGCGCTGGTGAAGGCGAACTGAAATGCCCAGACGACCGTGCCGAAAGGCGCGTGCCAGCGAGCATAGAACCAGCGGTAATCCATGGCGAAGAGAAAGGCGGTCATGGCGACGGTGCCGAGCGACAGCATCAGGAAGAAGGCTGCGAAACGCGCTTCAAGCGTTTGACCGCGGGCAAGAAGCCGCGCCAGCGGCAGCATGAAGGGCCAGGCTAGCGTGCCACCGAGGAAATAGACGGCTGTCAGCGCGGGCAGATGGCTCGTCAGAAGGCCATTGCGCAGATAAAGCGCCGCCAGCACAGAACCCGCCATTGCTGCGCCCCAACAGGGCGCTCCGATCAGCAACTGTCGATAGGAAGGGACGGCTGCCTTGAGCCGCCCGCTCGCAACGACAGCGCTGGCCGGATTAATTTGATCCAACGCGGCCCCGTTCTGCCGCAGCCCTGAGGTCGGAGACCGTCTGCTTGTAGGCTTCGACGGAACCACCCTTGAAGATGGCCGAGCCGGCGACGAGAACATTGGCGCCGGCAGCAGTGATGAGCGGCGCGGTCTCGACGGTGACGCCGCCATCAACTTCAAGTTCGATCGGCCGGTCACCGATGAGTGACTTGGCGTTGCGGATCTTATCGGCCATGGCCGGAATGAATTTCTGACCGCCGAAGCCCGGATTGACCGACATGATCAGGATCAGGTCGATATCGTCGAGCACGTTTTCCAGGATCGACAGCGGCGTTGCAGGATTGAGGGTGACGCCGACCTTCTTGCCGAGATTACGGATCGTCTGCAGCGAGCGATGCAGATGCACGCCCGCTTCGGCATGAACCGTAATCCGGTCGCAGCCCGCCTTAGCGAAGGCTTCGAGATAGGGATCGGCCGGCGAAATCATTAGGTGGCAGTCGAATGTGGCAGTGGTATAGGAGCGCAACGACTTGATGACATCGGCGCCGAAGGAGATGTTCGGCACGAAATGCCCGTCCATGACATCGAGATGGATCCAGTCCGCCCCGGCTTCGGTCACATCTTTGACTTCCTGCCCGAGCTTGGCGAAATCGGCTGCGAGAATGGAAGGGGCAATGCGGATCGGCAGGGTCATGGGATAGCTGAACTCCGTCTAATTTTTTCGCGCTTGGCTTATCACCGGTTCGGCTGGCGGACAACCTAGTCCGCCAGACTTGCGCGGACCCTATCAGTTCGACGCCGCCATCAGAGGCACAAAGGCGTTGCCGCGCCATTCCAGCAAACGGTAAGGATTGTCCGTCAATTCGTGGTTGCTGCCGAAGGTGATCGGGCCGATCGGGGTCTGGAAGGCTGTGCCGATGAGCTTGTCAACAACTGGCTTGTTTTCCGCCTTGGCACTTTCGACCGCCTGATTTGCAATCAACGCTGCTGCGGCTGCCGGCAGGATATAGCCGTCCGGCTCTATGCCGCTGGCGCGCATGGCCTGCGTTGCGGCCTGGGCAGCAGGCAGGCTGGTGTAGTCGGGCAAGGCGATGGCCAGAACGCCGTCGGCTAAGGGTACCGGCTGGTTGGCGGCACGCATTGCGTCGCCACCCATCAATTTCAATGGGACGTTCTCGCTCTGGGCATCGCGGGCGATGATCGCCACGTCGCTGCGGTCGCCGCCGATGAAGACGCGCGCGGCGCCGGCTTTCTTCAGCCGGCGGACAAGGGCGATTTGCTGGTCCTGACCCGGGCGAAAGGTATCGGTGAAGACCGGCTTCAAGCCTTTGTCCTCCAGTGCGCTGCGAACCGCGCTCACCAGTTCGCGGCCGTGGATCGTGCCGTCGTCGATCAGCGCCATCGGCTCCGCCGTCCAGCCTTTCAGGATGGCGTCGACCGCCATTGCGGCCTCGGCAGTGTCGACCGGAGCGAGGCGGAACAGCGGCCAGCCGTTCTTTAGCGCATCTTCCATCAAGATATGGGAGCGCGCTGAGACGGTGATGACGGGAATGCCGGCATCCTTCAGCCGTGGCAGCGCGCTTTCCAGGGTTTCGCTGCACAAGAAGCCGATCGCGATCTGTACCTTGGCGGTGATCAGCGCCTCGGCGACGGCCTGGCCGCCATCTTCCGTGCAGGGCTCGTCGATGACGGTGGCGGAATTCTGTTGTGCCTGCACTTCGAAATTGGCGCCGGCAGTGATCTCCGCGCCGAGCGTTGCGAAGTTTCCGCCCTGCGGTGCGACAATACCGATATTGATGCCCGCGGCATGGCTGCTGCCGGCTGCCAGGAGCAGCATCATCAGAAGCGGTGTGCGACGCAGAACATTCATCGAATGGTTATCCCAGGCAAATCTTCTGCCCTTTTATCCACATGACAGTGGTCGTCAAAGAAAAAGCAACAAAATCACTCGGTTTTCAATAATCCTATTGTAGAAAAGCTAGCATTCGCCCGCCATATTGAACGGAACGTGTGAAATGACAGAAATGAGGGAAACGATCGTGCTAGACAGGCAGAGTATGGGGCCAGCGCTCTATCGCGATGCCATGAGCCGCTATGCGGGGCATGTGCAACTGGTGACCACGGCACTCGGCAGCGAGCGGCGCGGGGTGACTATCACAGCTGCCTGCTCGGTGTCGGATAATCCGGCCACGGTCCTGATTTGCCTCAACAACAGCAATGTGAAGAACGAGATCTTCTTCAAGAGCGGCGTCTTCGCTCTGAATGCGCTCGGCGCTCATCATCAGGGGCTTGCGGATGCGTTTTCCGGCAAGACTGGCTTGACCAACGACGAGCGTTTCGCCGCCGGCACATTCGAGACGCTGGTGACCGGCGCACCGGTGCTTGCCGACGCGCTGGCGGCCTTCGACTGCCGCGTCACCGAGATCAAGGAAGCGTCGACGCACAACATCATTTTCGGCGAGGTCATGGCGGTGCGTTTCAGTGAAATCAAGCCGGCGCTGCTCTATATGAACCGCGACTATCACACGCTATAAACTCCCTGAAGGGAGAAACCATGTCCGATAAAGCTGCACCTTCATTGCCTGGCTCGATAGACGAGACGATCGCCTTGCTCGGCGCTCACGACTATCTCGCTGGGCGCGCGCTCGGCACGGTGCTGTTTCTGGCGCTGAAGATGAAGCGGCCGCTGTTTCTCGAAGGCGAGGCCGGCGTCGGCAAGACCGAGATCGCCAAGGTTCTGTCGAAGGCGCTCGAGCGGCCGCTGATCCGCTTGCAGTGCTATGAAGGTCTCGACGTTTCCTCCGCCGTCTATGAATGGAACTACCCGGCGCAGATGCTGGAAATCCGTCTTGCCGAAGCATCGGGCCTCACCGATCGCGACCGTATCGAGGCTGATATCTTCTCCGAGCGATATCTGATCCGCCGGCCCGTGTTGCAGGCCCTGTCGAGCGTCGACGGTCGTGCGCCGGTCTTCCTGATCGATGAGCTTGATCGTACCGATGAGGCGTTCGAAGCCTTCCTGCTGGAAGTGCTCTCCGATTTCCAGGTGACCGTGCCGGAGCTTGGTACAATCAAGGCCGCTGAGCCGCCGATCGTCATCATCACCACCAACCGCACGCGCGAGGTGCATGACGCACTGAAGCGGCGCTGTCTCTATCATTGGGTCGATTATCCAGAGGCCGCGCAGGAACTGGAGATCATCCGCCGCAAAGTGCCCGGCTGCAACGAGGCGCTGTCGGGCCAGATCGTCGCCTATGTGCAGAAGCTGCGTGCGCTTGACCTCTTCAAGAATCCCGGTGTCGCTGAAACCATCGATTGGGCGACGGCTCTCACCGAACTCGACAGGCTGGCGCTCGATCCGGAGACGATCTCCGACACGCTCGGCACCCTGCTGAAATACCAGGATGATATCGCCCGTATTCAGGGTGGCGAGGGCAAGCGGGTGCTGGATGAGGTGAAATCCGAACTGCTCGCGACGGGATAGGCCGATGAATCCGCAAGCACAGGATAGCATCGCCGCTCCGTCATCATCGTCTGGTGACGGGCGCCTTGCCGACAATATCGTCTTCTTCGCGCGGGCACTTCGCAAGGCAGGACTGAAGATCGGGCCGGCGGCCATTGCCGATGCCATCGAGGCCGTGGAGGCGATCGGCATCGGTTCGCGCGAAGAGTTTCATGCGGCGCTCTGTTCCACCTTCGTCAAGCGGCATGAGGACCTGGCGGTTTTCGACGAGGCTTTCCGGCTGTTCTGGCGCTCACGCGATCTCGTGCAGAAGATGATCGCGATGATGTCGCCGATCGCGCTCGACAATCGCGAGAAGGAAAAGCCGAAGCCGGGCGAGACCCGCGCCGGTGATGCCTTGCTCGGCGATCGCAACGACCGCCGACCGCAGCGCGAGATGCCGGATATCGAGATCGACGCCCGCTTCACTACATCCGGCAGTGAAGTGCTGCGCCGCATGGATTTCGCGCAGATGTCGGCGGCGGAGATCGCCGTTGCGAAGAAGGAGCTGGCAAGGCTGGAACTGCCGCTCGATAGGGTACGGACCCGCCGTTTCGTGTCGGCACATGCGCCGGTTCGGATCGATCCCCGCGCAACGATGCGCTCGGCGCTGCGCACCGGCGGCTCCCTGATCCTCCCGCGTTATCGCAGGCACAGAGAGATGCAGCCACCGCTGGTGGTTCTCGCGGACATCTCCGGCTCGATGAGCCAATATACCCGCATCTTCCTGCATTTCCTGCATGTGCTCACCGAAAGACGGCGGCGTGTACATACTTTCCTCTTCGGCACGCGGCTCACCAATGTCACGCGGGCGATGCGGCACAAGGATCCGGATGAGGCGCTGGACGAATGCGCCGCTGCTGTCCGTGACTGGTCGGGCGGCACACGCATTGGCGAAACGCTGAAGGAGTTCAACCGGCTCTGGGCGCGCCGCGTGCTCGGGCAGGGTGCCATCGTGCTCCTCATCACTGATGGGTTGGAGCGGGACGGCGTCGAGCTTTTGGAAACCGAGATGGACCGGCTGCATCGTTCCTGCCGACGGCTGATCTGGCTCAATCCGCTATTGCGCTTCGAGGGATTCGAACCTCGTGCCCGTGGTGTGCGAACCATGCTGCCGCATGTTGACGAATTCCGTCCGGTTCACAATCTATTATCTCTGGCCGATCTCGTTTCGGCCCTCAGCGCCGGCCGTGCCGGCGCCTATGATCCACGCCGTTTTCTCGCCAAGCTGTGAGGCAAACATGACAAACATATCCGAAAGCCTGGATCCGCTTGTAATCGCGGAGGAATGGGCGTCCGCCGGCCGCAGCGTGGCGCTGGCGACCGTCGTCGACACCTGGGGTTCAGCACCGCGCCCAACCGGCAGCCATCTCGTTATAGACGGTGAGGGCAATTTTCATGGCTCGGTTTCCGGCGGCTGCGTCGAAGGCGCTGTCATCACCGAGGCACTGGACGTGATCGAAAGCGGCAAGGCTCGCACGCTGGATTTCGGCGTGGCGGATGAAACCGCCTGGCGCGTTGGCCTGTCCTGCGGCGGCCGTATTCGAGTTTATGTCGAAAGGCTTCATTGATGGACCGTCAGATACTGACGAAGCTGAATGCGCTGCGACGCGCGCGGCAGGCGGTGATCCTGGTCACCGATCTGTCCGGTGGTCCGGACCGACTGATTGTCGAGGGGGATGCTGTTGATGGGCTTCTTGCCGACGCCACCGCTTCCGCCTTCCGCTCGGGAAAGTCATCGGCGGTCGACATCGACGGACGCAACCTCTTTTTCAATGTTCACCTGCCGCCACCGCATATCGTGGTCATCGGCGCCGTGCATATCAGCCAGGTCTTGGCGCAGATGGCCGTGCTTGCCGGCTTCGATATTCGCATCGTCGACCCACGCACCGCCTTTGCGACGCCGGAGCGCTTCGAGGGCGTCGATCTCGTTGCCGACTGGCCCGTGGATGCGCTGAAGGAGCGGCCGCTCGATGCCTATACGGCGCTGGTCGCGGTCACCCATGATCCGAAAATCGACGATTTCCCGATCGCCGAAGCGTTGAAAGTGGGCTGTTTCTACGTCGGCGCGCTCGGCAGCCGCAAGACGCATGCGAGCCGGCTGGAGCGATTGACGCGGGAAGAGCTGACGGAAGGCGATCTCGCGCGGATTCACGCCCCCATCGGCCTTCCCATTGGCGCGTCGAGCCCGGCGGAAATCGCTGTTTCTATTTTGGCCGAGATTATCGGAGCGCTGCGCGGCCGCAATGTCTTGTCGCCAAAAGGTGACAAGACATGATCTTTGGCGATTTTCTGACGAGAGAGGCGGTTGGCGCGGTCCTGGCGCATTCCGTCCGCTTGCCGGATGGCAGCTTTGCCAAGGGGCATGTGCTTGAGCCGGCAGATATTCATCGCCTTGCTGTGGCCGGGATCGATCGGGTCATCGCCGCACGGATCGAGCCTGGCGATCTGATGGAGGACGAGGCCGCGGAGCGGCTGGCGCGGGTGATCGCGCCGGATCATCTGAGTTTTTCCGAAGCGGCCACGGGGCGCGTCAATGTTCATAGCGCAGTCGACGGCCTGTTCGTTGCAAACCGCGCCGCCGTTGACCGGCTGAACAGCGTCGACCCGGCGATTACGCTTGCCTGTCTTGCCGATCATGTCCCGGTGCGCCGTGGCGACATGGTGGCGACCTT
This sequence comes from Rhizobium rhizogenes NBRC 13257, assembly GCF_000696095.1. Classification (GTDB taxonomy): domain Bacteria; phylum Pseudomonadota; class Alphaproteobacteria; order Rhizobiales; family Rhizobiaceae; genus Rhizobium; species Rhizobium rhizogenes. The sequence goes on from NZ_BAYX01000001.1 coordinate 711,054, forward strand.
CAAGATCATACCGCTTGCTGTCTCCGGTACGAAGATTGCAGCCGGTGTCGATATCCTGCGGCGGATGACGGCGTTCGAGGTCAAGCCGTTCCTGCCGCATGCGATATCGCTGATCGCCACCGAACTGCCGTCGCTGAAGATATCCGTGATGGACAAGACGGCGCGCATCCTGTCGCAACGGCTGCAGCTTGCCGGCAGTACGCTGGTGCGGGAAGAGCGTGTGGCGCATCGCGCGCCTGCGGTGGCGGAAGCGATTGGTGGCGCGCTGCGCACCGCGGATCGATCGCCGAAGCTGATGATTATCTTCGGCGCATCTGCCGTCATCGACGCCGGCGATGTCATTCCGGAAGCGATCCGGCTGGCGGGTGGCGAGGTCATCCAGGTTGGCATGCCGGTCGATCCCGGTAATCTGATGGTGCTCGGCAAGGTCGGTGACGTCTATGTCATCGGTGCCCCTGGCTGCGCCCGCAGCCCGAAGGAAAATGGTTTCGACTGGGTGCTGGACCGCATTCTTGCTGGCGAGCAGCCGACGCCGCAGGAAATCAGCGGCATGGGTGTCGGAGGTCTTCTAATGGAAATACAATCGCGGCCACGGCCGCGCGATATCCCGGTAAAGCCGGAAGTACCGATTTCCGTTGCCGTCGTTCTGCTTGCTGCCGGCAAGGCGAGCCGCATGGGCGAGGGTGGACCACACAAGCTTCTGGCCGAGTTCGATGGCATGCCGCTGGTGCGACGCTCTGCCTTGACGGCCCTTTCAAGCGGAGCCGCCTCCGTGGCGGCGGTCACCGGTCATCGCCGCGAGGAGATCGAAGAGGCGCTTACCGGGCTGGCGGTTGAGCAAGTCTACAATCCCGACTATGCCTCTGGCATGGCGAGCTCGCTGGTCGCAGGCATCGGCGCGCCGGCGGCGCAACGGAGCGATGGCGTGCTGGTCATGCTGGCCGACATGCCGGGTATCACGAGCGACGACCTGAAGGTGTTGATTGCGGCTTTCCGCCAAGCGAACGGTCAAGCAATAGTGAGGGCCGTGTCGCTCGGCAAGCGCGGCAATCCGGTCATTCTGCCGCGGGCAGTCTACGATGCCGTGATGCGTCTGGAGGGTGATGTTGGCGCCCGGCATATCATCGAGACATCAGGGCTCGCCGTCGTCGATGTAGATATCGGCGATGCCGCCCATCTCGATGTCGATACGCCCGAAGCCGTGCTTGCCGCCGGTGGGATTTTGAAGGGGTAGGGAATGGACAATATCGAGATTGAAGAGATGTTTCAGGCGCTCGGTCCGGTGACGATCAAGCGCATGTTCGGCGGCAAGGGCATCTATCATATGGGCCGCATCCTTGCCATCGAACTGGATAGCGAGATGCTGTTGAAGGCCGACGAGATCAGCGCACCGGAATTTGAGGAGGCAGGCGCCACGCGCTGGGCCTATGAGGGCAAGAAGGGCAAGCCGGTCAACATGCCCTACTGGTCGATCCCGGACGATGCTTTCGACGATCCGGATATCATGGCGCGCTGGGTGAGGCTTGCCTACGAAGCAGCCGTGCGGGCGGATAAATAGTTCTAGCTAGAAATCGTCTTTGCTCAGATGAGCGATCGTCGCTTCTGCAAAAGCCGAAAGCGGCTGCGGTAGCTCGTTGCGGCCAAACCAGCCGAAATCGGAGAGTTTATCCGGCTCAACCAGACTTGCTTCGCCGGAAAAATCCTTGGTGAGATAAATCAGCGAGATCCAGTGCTGCCGGTCGGTGTCGTTAATGACTTCCGTGGCGCAAAGATAATCAATATTGCCGATGGAGAGGCCGCTTTCCTCTTCGGCCTCACGGATGGCGGCTTTGGCGGCCGGCTCCATATGATCGACCTTGCCACCGACGATGCTCCAGAAGCCGGCTTCCGGCGCCTTGAGGCGCTTATAGAGCAGCAATTTCCGATCCCGCAAAATTGCGAGACCGGTTCCTAATCCTGGGAAATCGATGCCGGGTTTCCCCATGCCGCGCGACCCTGTTAGCCCTTGGCGTTGGCTACGATCAGCATGAATGCGGGGATATCGTCGCCGAAGCCGACCGGAGTCGGGCCGTCATCGTGGTCGCGGTAACGATTGCGACGTTCGCGATTGTCGTCATTGGCAGCGGGGAAGGGCCGATTGTTGTTACGAGAACCGTTGTGGGATTTGTTATTGTTCTCAGACTTGCGCTCGTTTCTCACGCTCTCGGCCTTTGCTGGTGCTGCTTCGATCACTTCAACGACGACATTATCTTCGACGTCGATATCAGATTTATGACTCGAGGCACTCCGGCCTCTGGGGCTGCGATCACGCTCGCGGCCTTTGCCTTTCGGCTCGCGGCGTCGAGAAGAACGATTGTCGTCCCCGCCTTCTTCAGCTGGCGGCAGCGCCGACAGGTCGCCGTTCAGCCACTGGACATCTTCGCCGATCAGCTTTTCGATCGCGTCGATATGCTTGGTGTCGCGCTTGGTCACGAGAGTAAAAGCTGCGCCCGAGCGACCGGCACGGCCGGTGCGGCCGATGCGGTGGACATAATCTTCCGAATGGATCGGAACATCGAAATTGAACACATGGCCGACATCGGGAAGGTCGAGACCGCGTGCCGCGACGTCGGAAGCCACGAGAAGCTGGATCTGGCCGTCACGGAAGTTCTGCAACATCGTCGTGCGCGAGCGCTGGTCCATGTCGCCATGCAGTGCGCCGACAGAGAAACCATGGCGCTGGAGCGAACGGAAGAGGTCGGCCACATCTACCTTGCGATTGCAGAAGATGATGGCGTTCTTCAGGTCGGTCTGGGCGCGGATGAGATCGCGCAGAGCGGCGCGCTTCTCGTAATCCTTGCCATGCGAAGCAACGAAACGCTGCGTCACGGTCTTGGCCGTCGATGCCGGCGCCGAGACTTCAACACGTTCCGGGTTCTGCAGGAAGCGGTCGGCCAGCTTCTGGATTTCCGCCGGCATGGTGGCCGAGAAGAACAGGGTCTGGCGGGTAAAAGGAATGAGCTTGGCGATGCGCTCGATATCCGGGATGAAGCCCATGTCGAGCATACGGTCGGCTTCGTCGATAACAAAGATCTCGACGGCACTCATCAGCAGCTTGCCACGTTCGAAATGGTCGAGCAGGCGGCCGGGCGTGCAGATCAGCACATCGGCGCCGCGCTCAAGCTTGCGGTCTTGTTCTTCGAAGGACACGCCGCCGATCAGCAGGGCGATGTTCAGGCGATGATTCTTGCCATACTTCTCAAAGTTCTCGGCGACCTGCGCAGCGAGTTCGCGCGTCGGTTCGAGGATCAGCGTGCGCGGCATACGAGCGCGGGCGCGGCCCTTTTCAAGCAGGGTCAGCATCGGCAGAACGAAGGAAGCGGTCTTGCCGGTGCCCGTCTGGGCGATGCCGCAGATGTCGCGGCGCTGCAGCGCAAAGGGAATGGCGCCGGCCTGGATCGGAGTCGGCGTGGTGTAGCCCGCGTCTGTTACAGCGGATAGGACTTTTTGGCTCAAGCCAAGGTCAGCAAATGTTGTCAAAGGGAAAACTATTTCCGTTCCGGTTCGGTCGAACACTCATGAGTCGACACGTTCTAGCGTGCCGCAATGCTGCGCGACATAGAACCAAATACCCGCGAAGTCAAGGAAAGCGGGCGCTTCAGAAAGCCTGAGGCTCATTCATAACGCAATTTTTAGATTAGCGCCATCTTTGTTGCTCGTTTGTCACAATTCTCGCGCCGAAATTGCCCCGATCCCATTGATATAACTTGCCAGCTTCATGCCGGCATTGATGAAATACATCGGGTCTATCGGATGGCCGTTCTCGCGGACTTCGTAATGCAGATGCGTGCCGGTCGAGCGCCCCGTGCTGCCGGCTAGGCCGACAGCGTCGCCCGTCTTTACCGTATCGCCAGCCTTGACCAGCAGCTCTTCCATGTGGCCGTAGCGCGTGGAGATCCCATCGCCGTGGTCGATCTCGACCATGTTGCCGTAGCCGCCTGTCCAGCCGGCGGAAACGACCTTGCCTGGCCCCGTGGCCCTGACCCTCTCACCCGGGCTGAAATGAAAGTCGGTACCGGTGTGCAGTGCCAGCTTGCCGAGGAAGGGATCCTTGCGATTGCCGAAAGGACTGGTGATCAGCTTGCCCGGTGCGGGATTGCGGAATGGCAGGCTCTCGGCGGCGCCACGCACCGTCTCCAGACGCGTCAGGGCCGTATCGAGATCGGCCATGGACTGTTCGAACTGATCGACGTTTTCAGGCGCGACATAGGGGCCGCCGACGCCTTCGTCATCATTGGCGGGATCCGCGTCCTTGCTCGCAACGCTCGCCGTCACGGTAGGAACCTTGATGCCGACATTCCGCATGATCGACTGGATGTTGTCGGCAGTGTCGGCAGCGCCGGTTGTCAGGCGCTGCACGCGAGTCAATTGATCCTGCTCGATATGCTTCAGCGACAGCGTCACCCTGGAGAAGACGCGGTCGGCACGGTCGGCGACTGTCTCGGGAGCGGGAACGTAGGCGAGGGTGGAGTTGTCGGGTGTGGCATCGGCGGGCTTGCCGCTCGACAGAAGCGTTTCGATTGCTTTCAGGCCGCCGGTCAATTCCGCATGGTCGCCCTTGTCGACGCGATTGCCGGTGGTCTCCGTATTGGCACCCTTATTATCCATCAGGCCGGAATTCTCGGCCCGATCGAGCAGTGCATCGAGCTTGCCGTGACGCGAGGACAGCGCCTGCTGCTGCTCCATCAGCTTGTCGACTTTTTTCTCGACGACCTGCTGGTCGAGAAGCTGGCGCGAGGTGACCCTGTCGACCTGGGCGCGCAGCGCGGCGATCCGGTCTTCATAATCATATTGCATGCGCGCCTGCCGGGCCATAGTGGCGCCGATCAGGTCGTCGCGCAGCACGAGATAGGAGGTCGCCAGGAGGTAGCCGATCGAAAAGATGCCGACGAGACAGACGGCGAACGCTGCCATCCACGGGCGGACGGTCATGTGACGCACGCTATCGCCGCTTGCCACGATGATGGTGTGACACCGCTTCTGCTTGCCGAAAACCCGGTTCTGAGGCTTGGTTGTCACCGAGAATCTCCCAATCGACGCATTCTCGCATCCATTGTCGAAGTAGACGGATTTATGGTTAATGATTGCTTTACGCTGCACTATTAGAAAACTGAAAAACTCTTGTGTTTTAGTATGTTATGCATTGCTTGTGGAGGTAAGTGAGCGATAGAATGACGGCGTCAAGCCGGCCTCGGCGCGGGCGATGTCATTGAACGGCGCTTTCAGCGAGCCACGGAAATTCGAGCGCACCAGCTCCTGAAATGTACGGGCGGGATCGCGCTTTTCGCGGGCGCAGAGGAAGCGAAACCATTTGGCGCCGACGGCCACATGGCCTTTCTCGTCATTATAGATGACATCGAGCACGGCGGCACTTTCCATATCGCCGGTTTCGCGCATCTTCGCCTGCAGCGCCGGCGTCACGTCGAGGCCGCGCGCCTCAAGAATGAGCGGCACGACGGCGAGGCGGGCGGTGAGATCGGTGCGAGTTGCGTGCGCTGCCTGCCACAGGCCGTCATGGGCCGGCAGGTCGCCGTAGTCGGCGCCGAGATCGCGCAGACGAGCGCGCACCATCTTGAAATGCTTGGCTTCCTCGAAGGCAACCTGCATCCAGCCGTCGAAAAAGGAGTTTGGCACCGGGCCGGTCGCAAAGCGCGCGACGATATCGAGCGCCAGATCCACCGCATTCAATTCGATATGGGCGATGGCGTGCAGCAGCGCGATACGGCCCTGCAGCGTGTGCAGCGACCGCTTTTTCATGTGCTTTGGCGGCACCAGTTCCGGCTTCCGCGGCCGGCCGGGGCGATCGGCCAGCGGCGGATCGAGTGGTGAGCGCAGCGACAGGGTGCGCGCGAACCAGCGGGTGGCCGTCTCCTGGGCAAGGGTGGTCTTACGGTCGAGATCGGCTGAGCGGATAGCGGCGATGGCGCCACCGCGCAGTGACGTGATCGTCTCGATGTCCGCCGGTTCCGACATCGTCATCAAAGTTCCTTCACGGCAGCCAGGACTTCCTCAGCGTGGCCGGCCACTTTGACTTTATCCCAGATGCGCGCGATTCGGCCGTCCGCGGCGATCAGGAAGGTCGAACGGACGACACCCATATAGCTCCGGCCGTACATGCTCTTTTCCCGCCAGACGCCATAGGCCTCGGCTGCCGTCTTCTCTTCATCGGCGGCAAGGGGAACGGACAGGTCGTATTTTTTCACGAACTTGTCGTGGCTCTTGACCGAATCCGGCGACATGCCGACGATCGAGGCGCCGGCCTTTTTGAAGTCCGCTGCAAGCGCGGTGAAAGCGATCGATTCGGCGGTGCAGGCGGACGTATTGTCCTTGGGATAAAAGAAGATCACCAGCGGCTTGCCGGCAAAGTCTGCAAGGCTTATGCGGCCACTGCCGTCGCGCGGAAGATCGAAATCCGGTGCTTTGTCTCCGATTGCTAATTCAACCGCTGGGATTTTGGTCACGGGAAAACCTTTCTTTTGCCGGTATTTTAGATGACACTGGGCATCAGCCATATATACTGTACCGGTATGCCGTCCACATCGGACGCAGCGTCACCAACAAAATTGCGAAAAACGAAAGGGACGCACGGGAGTGATCCGAGGCGAAAAGATTATATTCCGCAAGAAGGATCTCGTCTCACTCGACCACTTGCCTTCCGCCCAGGTCGACGATCCCATGATCGTGCATGTGCCGGAGCCTGCCCGCCGTAGCCGGTCGCATGTCTGGCACGTCTGCCGAATCACTCTTGTCTTCATCACCTTCCTTGTCCTGATCGGTGGTGCGCTCGTCGCCACCATCGAGAGCGGCATCTTCGACCAGCCTCTGTCTCAGAAGGCGCAGTCGGCACTCGATGAGGCGATCGGGCCGCGCTATAAGGCGGAAGTTGGCTCGACTGTCGTCCGGTTCACGCCGAGCCTGCGGCTGGCACTCGAGGCCCACGACGTCAATGTGGTCGACCAGGAAAGCGGTAAGCACCTGTCGACCATGTCGTCGGTCAGCATGGAACTGGATCCCCTGGCACTTGTCGAAGGCCGCGTCGAGGTCGCCAATGTTTCGGCCGAAGGCATCGCGCTCGATACCTCTTTGCTGCCGCAAGGCGATTCCGTCGATCTGACGGCGTTGCGCGTCGACGCACTGCCGCAGGCGCTGAATTCAGCCTTCGACAATCTGGACTTCCTGGAGCGCTTCGTTCAGCGCGGCGGCACGAACTCGGTGCGTATTTCCGGTTTTGCCGTCAAGCTTGCGCGTCACGAGGGCGAGCCGATCTCGCTCGTGGTGGATAATCTCACCTTCGAACGCAGTGGGCCGACGGCGTTACATCTCTACGGAGAGGTTGCCGTCAACGGCTCCCTGGCGACGCTGGATGTGGTCGCCGATCAGCAGCAGACCGGCCATAGCTCTTCGCTGACGGCGAAACTTGCCAATGTCGACCTGAAGCCGTTGACCATGGTCTATGACCAGAACGGCACGCCGCGCCAGGGTATCATGAGCCTCGCAGGCATGACGGTCACTGCGGTGCGCGGCGGCGAGGGCGTCGATCCAAAGCTCAGCGCTTCCATCGATGTCCAGCCCGGTACGCTGTACATGGACCGCGACATGCAGGACCTGACGCAGGCCAATATCAACCTTGCCTATGACTTCCCGCGCCAGAAGCTTGAGATCGTACAGTCGAAGGCCCAGTTCGTCGGAACCATCGTACCCTTCTCCGGCGCTCTCATAGATCTCGACCGCATCGATGCCAATGCCGGCAAGGGCTTCGGCATCGATTTCCTGATCCGTGGCGGTACGGCGGCTTCCTCGATCTCGAGCGAACAGCCGGTCAGCTTCGACGGGCAGGCGACGGGGCGCTTCCTGGCGGCGACCAAGGAGTTTCAATTCGAGAATATCGGCATTTCGACACCGCTTGGCGCGTTGTTCGGCTCGCTGCATATGAAACTCGGCGATAGCTCGCCGGAAATTAGCTTCGGCGGCCGCGCCGATAAGTTGGATACCACCGCGATCAAGCAGCTCTGGCCTTTCTGGATGGCCTCGAAGCCGCGCGTCTGGGTGGAGAGCAATCTCTTCGGCGGTACGGTGACCAACGCGGTCATCTCGGTCTTCATCCCCGCCGGACGGCTGAGGGAAGCGGCACAAACCGGCAAGTTGCAGCTCGGAAAGGATGAGCTGCACATCGCCTTCGATATCGACAACACCCGTCTCGATGTGCCCGGTGAAATTCCGCCGCTGCGCGATACCAAGGCGCATTTCGACCTCACGGGTCCGACGATGAGTGTCGATATTGCGAGCGCAACCTCCTATTTTTCCAGCGGTCGCTCGGTGACGCTGAACGATAGCAATTTCTCGATCCCGTCAGCCTATGACAAGCCGCTGATGGCGGAGCTCAATCTCGCAATATCCGGCACCGGCGATGCGATCGGCGAACTGCTGAGCTATAAGCCGCTGGAAGTGCTGCAAAGAACCGAATTCAAGCCGGAGAACTTCAACGGCAAGATCGTCGCCAATGTCGATGCGACCATCGGCCTGCTCAGCGACCAGAAGCCGCCTCCGCCCGTCTGGAAGGCGAACCTGCAGCTTAGCAGTGTCGACGTGCTGAAACCGATGAACAATCGTAAGGTCACCAATCTTACGGGGAGCATCGATGCCGATCCCCAGGCCGTGCATCTGAATGCTCAGGCCCAGATCGATGGCATTCCCGCACAGATCGATATGGTTGAGCCCACGGACAGCAAATCGCCAGCCAAACGCAGCCGCGTGATCACCGCTACGCTTACTGATGCCCAACGCAACTCCGTCATACCGGGCCTCAACGACATCATAGACGGCCCGGTCAAGCTGGAGCTCACGCGTATCGATGAGGATCGCCAGGCCGTCAAGATCGACCTCGGCAAGGCGGCCCTGACCGTGCCGTGGATCGGCTGGTCGAAGGGCAGCGGCATTCCGGCCACCGCCCAGTTCGAGGCCTCCGGACCGGACAGTCAGACGGCGCTGAAGAATTTCGTTCTCAAGGGCGACGGCTTTGGTGTCAGCGGCGATCTCGTCGTCAGCAAGGGCGGCCTGACATCAGCCAATTTCAGCAGCGTCAAACTGTCGGCGCTCGACGATTTCGCACTGTCGGTCAAGCACGGCAAGAGCGGTGCCTATGACATATCGGTTTCCGGCAATTCGGCAGACCTGCGGCCGGTTCTCGCGCGGCTGAAAGCATCGTCGAGCGGAGGAAATGGCGGCAGCGCAGACGATTCGTCCAGCGCGACAGTCCGCGCCAATATCGACAAGGTCATCGGTTTCAACGACGAATCGATCCGCAATCTCAAGGGTGTCTATTCCGTCTCCGGCGGGCACATTGTAGCGGCGGATTTTTCCGGGCTCACTGATAGCGGCGAAGCCGTGGTCAGCCAGATGAGCAAGGGCGGTGGCAGCGGCACCATTCGCATCACCAGTGGCGATGCCGGCGCTGTGGCACGCTTTGCCGACCTCTATAAACACCTGAAGGGCGGCCTTCTCAATCTGTCGCTGCGTTCCACGGGGCCGGATGCATGGGATGGTTCGCTGGATATCCGCAACTTCGCGATCATCGACGAAAAGAAGCTCTCGACCATTGTTTCGACCCCCAGCGGCAAGAACGGCAAGAGCCTGAATTCCGCCGTCAAACAGAATATCGACACGCGGTCGCAGAGTTTTGACCGCGGTTTCGCGCGGCTGGTGTTCCGCAGCGGCGCGCTTTCGGTGGAAAACGGCGTCGTGCGCGGCTCGCAGGTGGGCGCGACCTTCCAGGGAACGGTCAAGGACGCCAAGGGCAACATGGACCTGACAGGCACCTTCATGCCTGCCTATGGCCTCAACCGGCTGTTTGCGGAAGTTCCGATCGTTGGCTTCATCCTCGGCAACGGCAGCGACCGCGGCCTGATCGGCATTACCTTCCGGGTGACCGGCACGATCGAAAAATCGAGCATGCAGATCAACCCGCTGTCGATCATCGCGCCGGGTGTTTTCCGGCAGATATTTGAGTTTTGAGGAAATAAGCGACGGGCCGGGAGCCGGAGTGGGATGAATCAGAACATTGCCCATATTGCCATCGTCGTTCGAGACTATGACGACGCGATCGACTTCTATGTGAACAAGCTCGGGTTCGCCCTGGTTGAGGACAGCTATCAGCCGGCGCAGGACAAGCGTTGGGTTGTCGTGAAGCCAAGGGGCGATGGTGCGGCCTCGCTGCTGCTTGCGCGCGCCTCCTCATCCCATCAGGAGAATTATATCGGCGACCAGGCCGGGGGACGGGTGTTCCTGTTTCTACAGACCGATGACTTCTGGCGTGACTATGCTGTCTACCTCGAAAAAGGGATCGAATTCACGCGCGAGCCGAAGCAGGCGGACTACGGGATCGTCGCTGTTTTCAAGGATCTTTACGGCAATCTGTGGGATCTGGTGCAGTTCACCGATGGACGGTCGTAAGCTCCGATTTCTTTGGAAATAGAACGAGAAAAGCCGGCGCGATGCGCCGGCTTTTTCATGCGTTTGATGTTCGCCCGCTCAAGCAGCCGGGCGAACCAGGATGTGCTTTTTCTTGCCCAGCGACAGCTTGATGACGCCATCGGCGGTGATTTCGCCGCTGCCGATCAGCTTGCGTTCGTCGCTGACGGCTTGGTCGTTGATACGCACGGCGCCGCCTTGGACATGACGGCGGGCTTCGCCGTTCGATGCGGCCAGGCCGGCGCGGACGATCAGAGACAGCAGGCCGATGCCGGCATCGAGTTCGGAAGCGGGAACCTCGACCGACGGCAGGTTTTCGGAAAGGCCGCCTTCCTCGAAGGTCTTGCGCGCGGTTTCGGCGGCAAGTTCGGCCGCCTCGCGGCCGTGCAGGATGGCGGTGACTTCCGTCGCCAGGATCTTCTTCACCTCGTTGAGCTCCGAGCCGGCAAGCGCGGAGAGGCGAGCGATCTCGTCCATCGGCAGCGTGGTGTAGAGCTTGAGGAAGCGGGAAACGTCCGCATCCTCGGTGTTACGCCAGTACTGCCAGAAGTCATAGGCCGAGAGCAGATCGGAATTCAGCCAGACCGCGCCGGAGGCAGACTTGCCCATCTTGGCACCCGAGGAGGTGGTCAACAGCGGCGAGGTCAGCGCGTAGAGCTGCTTTGTCCCCATACGGTGACCCAGGTCTATGCCGTTGACGATGTTGCCCCACTGGTCCGAACCGCCGATCTGCAGACGGCAATCGTAGCGCTTGGCCAGCTCGACGAAGTCATAAGCCTGCAGGATCATGTAGTTGAATTCGAGGAAGGACAGCGACTGCTCGCGATCCAGGCGCGTCTTGACGCTGTCGAAGGACAGCATGCGGTTGACCGAGAAATGCCGGCCGACGTCGCGCAGGAATTCGAGGTAGTTGAGTGAGCGCAGCCATTCGGCGTTGTTGATCATCAACGCGTCCTTCGGGCCATCGCCATAGGTGAGGTAGCTGGAGAAGACGCGCTTGATCGAGGCGATGTTGCTTTCGATCGTGTCCACGGTCATCAGCTGGCGAGCTTCATCCTTGAAGGAGGGGTCGCCGACCATGCCGGTGCCGCCGCCCATCAGCGAGACGGCGCGATGGCCGGTCGCCTGCAGCCAGTGCAGCATCATTATCTGCATCAGCGAGCCAACATGTAAGCTCGGTGCCGTGGGATCGAAGCCGATATAGGCGGTCACGGTTTCCTTGGCGAAAAGGTCGTCGAGGCCGGCTTCATCGGAAATCTGGTGGATGAAGCCGCGCTCTTGCAGGGTGCGCAGGAAATCGGATTTGAACTCAGCCATGATCTTGGTCTCTCGGGCGCCGCATCTCTATGCCGTGCGGCGAAGTCGCTGTTGTTGAACTATCGCGGCGCGTTTAGCACTGATTTCGCGTGGCGTCACCACTTTGCTTGAACGGCGCCGCGGAAGTTTCAGCAAAACCGGAAAGACGATCGAACGGCTTTGCCTGCCGCAGTATTTCGATTGAAAGAGGTCGCCAGATCGCCGCGAAGGGGCCGAAAATGCGCCCAGCATTCGCCGAAATCCGATCCCATGCTGGGCATACCATTGATCCTGCGTGCACCACATGTTTCACGAAAGAAACCGGTATGTCACCTTTGTTTTCGGTAATGGGACTGTCGTCCATAAGGGCGATCTGGGCATTGCTTGCCATGGTCCTGGTATTGACTGGTCTTGCTGTTGCGGGTCCGGCCGAAGCTCAAAACGCCATGGAAAAGCGAATAGCGCTTGTCATCGGCAACTCGGCCTATAAAGCCGGCGCATTGCCGACGCCGGCCAATGATGCGGGTCTGATTGCGCAGACGCTGCAGGCCGCAGGCTTTGATGTGATCGGTGCGCGCGACCTGAACCAGGACGGGCTGCGCGATGCGCTGCGCGACTTTCTCGCCAAGGCAAACGCTTCCGGCCCCGACACGATCGCCTTTGTCTACCTGGCTGGCTATGGGCTTCAATATCAAGGCGACAACTATTTCGTGCCGGTCGACGCGCAGATCGCCAACGCCACCGACGTTCCGGTCGAAGCCATCAGGGTTAGCGATTTCACCAGGTCGCTGGCGGCGATCAGGAACAGAGGCAGCATTGTTGTCCTTGATGCTGCGCGCGCCAATCCGTTCGCCCAATCCAATCAGCCGCTTGCGGGCGGCCTGGCGCTTGTCGAGGCCGATGCCAATCAGCTGATCGCGTTCAATGCCGCGCCCGGCACAGTGGCGCCGCCGGAGGCGGGACCCTATGGCGCTTACGCGCATGCCTTGGCGGAGATGATGCGCGTCGGCGGTCTTCCGCTCAGCGACGTGTTCGACCGCACGCGGCTGCGTGTCAGCGACCTCAGCAAGGGTGCGCAGATATCATGGGATGCCTCGAAGTTTGGCGGAGCATTCACGTTCCTCGACCGTGGCCCCGATGCGCCCGCGGTCCAGGTTTCCAGCTACAATAGCGCCACGATGCGTACGAAGGCGATCCGCGATTTCGACGAAAGAGACGCTTATTTCGCCGCACTCGACCGCGACACCTTGGTGGGTTATGAAGACTTCCTCGCCGCCTATCCGGATGATCCGATGGCAAGGCGCGTGCGCGCCATCATTGCCGCCCGTCGCGAGGCGATCACATGGCGCGAGACCTGGGTCGCGGATACGCCGGAAGCCTATTGGTCCTATCTGAGGCGCTATCCACGCGGCCCGCATGTGTGGGACGCTCGTCGTCGCCTGGAGCATTTCGAGGCGGCACTCGAACCACCGCCGTCATTTACGGTGATCGAATATGACGTGCCACCGCCGCCGCCGCCGGAGATCGTCTATGTCGATCGGCCCATCCTCTATTTCGATGATACGGATTTCGGTTATGCCCCACCGCCGCCGGTCGTCTTCCTAGCGCCGCCGCCTCCGGATTTCGTCGTGCTGGCGCCGCCGCAGCCGTCGGTCGATCTCTATGTCCTGCCGGCGCCGGTCTTCGTTCCAGTCCCCGAATGGGTGCGCCCGCCGCGTGATATAGCGCCGCCTGAAAACAATGTGATCTTCAACAATATCCACAATACGGTGGTCAACAACACGATCATCAACAACAGCACGACCGTCAATCAGAGCACGGCTGCCCCCGCAGCGCCGAGCCTGACGACGGCGCAAAAACTGACCGGCGCTGCAGTTGTCGCCGGCGCGGGTGCTACGGCGTTGCATGTCGCACTGCCGCCCTCGGTGCAGAAGCACGCCGCAATCATTCAAAAGCAAAGTCCGGCCGCCGCGACGAAGGTTCCGGCGATTAGCTCGGTACCCGCAGGGCAGCCGCAGAACACGCATGCGCTTCCGGGCACCAAGGGTCAGCCCTTGCCGCCTGTCGGCAATACACCGATGACGCAGGGGCAATCTCAGGCGAAGAAAGTCCAGTCACCGCAATCGGTTCCCAATACTGCGCAGAAGTCTGGTGTCGCAGCGGTGGCACCAGCCGCTCAGGGCCAAAATGCCAACGCACATGCGCTCCCCGGCACGAAGGGCCAGCCATTGCCACCAGTCGGCAACACGCAGGTGACGCCCAAACAGGTTCAGGCTAAGAAGCCTCTGCCTTCACAGCCTCTTGCCAATAGCGTGCAGAATCCGGTGTCGGCGGCAAAGCCAGCCGCTCATGCTCAGGCAGCAAAAGCGGCAGCGCCTGCAGCTGTTACAGGAGCGCCCGCAAAGCCGAAGGTCGTTGCTGCCATGCCGCCGCGTCATGCGGCTCCCAGGCCCGCTCCCCAGGCCAAACCTGCGCCCCAGATGGCACGTCAGGTGGCCGCGCCCGTCAGAGCACAGGCTGCCAAATCTCAGGCTCAGCCAAGGCCTCAACCGCAGTCGAGAGCCGTACAGCAGGCGAAAAGGCCACCACAGGCGCATCCGCCACCGAAGCCTCCCGTGAAGAAATGTGGAGCGCCCGGTCTGCCTGCATGTCATTGAGGGACGTCACCGCATAAGTGACATCGGGACGGATGGCCGCCAGGGAGATTACTCATTGGCGGCTTCCGTTCGCTGCGACGATGATATCCGCGATCGCTATTGTTGAGCCGTCGCCGCGCGTTTAACACTGATCTGGCGGCTCGTCCTGTCAGGTACGAGCCGGACATTTCAGCGGGATCGGGAAAACATCGTCTGATGAGCGACACAATCATATTGGAAACACCTCGTCTTGTTCTGACGATGTGGCACAAGGGCGATGCAGCGCTGATTCAGCAGTTGCATTCGACCATCGATACGACCCGCTATCTCTCGGGCGCCGCGCCGTGGACGCTGGAGAAGGCCGAGGAGCGGCTGAAGAGCTGGTTCGGCGAGCAGGCGCGCGACGGTGTGACGAAATACAAGATGCTCAGGCGCGACGACGGCCGCTTTATCGGCCGGGCAGGCTTTTCCCGTTTTCAGGAAGAGCGTGGGCGCGGTGAATTCGAGCTCGGCTATTCGCTCAGCCGGGAGGCCTGGGGCAATGGCTATGCGACCGAAATTGCCGGGGCTTTATCGGAGTGGTTCTTCAAGCGCGGCATAGCCCGCGAATTCATCGCCTTCACCCATCCGGAAAATGCCGCATCGCAGCGGGTTCTGCGCAAAATCGGCATGCGAGAACGCCCGCCGATGGTGATCGACGGGCTCGCATGTCCAAGTTTTGGGATATCGCGGTAAGAGGCGAACCTCTTATCTGATCCGCTTGGCTGCCGGTTCCGGCACCAGTTCGCCATTCAGGCGACGATCGAGGTAGTCCTCGCATTCGCCCATGAGCGTATCGACCTGGCCATTGAAGAAATGGTTGGCGCCGGAGACGAGCTTATGGGTGATGAGAATGCCCTTTTGCGTCTTCAGCTTTTCGACGAGGCCGTTGACGTCCTTTTCCGGGGCAACCTTGTCGGCATCGCCGTTGATGATCAGGCCGGAGGACGGGCAGGGTGCCAGGAACGAGAAGTCGTAGATGTTCGGCTGCGGCGCGATCGACATGAAACCTTCGATCTCGGGGCGGCGCATCAGAAGCTGCATGCCGATCCAGGCGCCGAAGGAATAGCCGGCAACCCAACAGCTCTTCGAATCGGGATGCAGGCTCTGCACCCAGTCGAGCGCCGAGGCGGCATCCGACAATTCACCGGCGCCATGGTCGAATTCACCCTGGCTACGGCCGATGCTGCGGAAGTTGAAGCGAAGCGTGGTGAAGCCGCGCTTCTGGAACATGTAGAAAAGCTGGTAGACGACCTGATTGTTCATCGTGCCGCCGAACTGCGGATGGGGGTGCAGGATGATCGCGATCGGGGCGCTCTTTTCCTTGGAGGGCTGATAGCGGCCTTCAAGGCGGCCTGCGGGGCCGTTGAAAATAACTTCGGGCATCGATACTCCGGCTCTTCTTTTTCTGCGTTCAAACTAGGTGGGACGCAGCAAGTTGACTTGACGAATGCGCTCATCTTTTCTAGAACGCAGTTTAGAACAATTCGAAACTTGGTACGGTCTTCCACGCGTTGCTTGTTCAACGGTTTGTGGAACGTGTCATAAGGCATGCCCGGTCGAAATTTCAAGGAAAATGAGCCGGGCGGCGCAACAAGGCTTCGTCAGGCAGGAAGAAGATTATGGCCGCAACGCGCCTTTATCTCGACTGGAATGCCACCGCACCCCTCCACCCGGCGGCGCGCGATGCAATGTTGCATGCCTTGGATCTTTATGGAAACCCTAATTCCGTGCATGGCGAGGGCAGGGCGACACGGGCGGCGATCGAGACCGCGCGTCGGCAGGTTGCAAGCCTGACGGGTGCCGAGCCGGCACACGTCGTTTTCACCAGCGGTGCGACCGAAGCCGCCAATATGGTGCTGACGCCGGAATTTCGCATGGGCCGCACGCCACTTGCGATCGGCCGTCTCTATATCTCGGCGATCGAACATCCGGCCGTGCGCGAAGGCGGACGATTTGCGAAAGAGAATATCAGCGAAATTCCGGTGACGCCGGAAGGGACGGTCGATCTGGCCGCGCTGGAAACTATGCTTGTCGCGCATAACAAGGCCGACGGCCTGCCGATGGTGGCGATCATGCTTGCCAACAACGAGACCGGCATTCTTCAGCCTGTGTCTGAAGCGGCAAAGATCGTGCAGGCGTCCGGAGGCGTGTTTATCGTCGATGCCGTACAGGCAGCGGGCCGGGTTCCGCTGGATATCAATGCGATTGGTGCGGATTTCCTCATCGTCTCGTCGCATAAGATCGGCGGCCCGAAAGGGGTGGGCGCATTGATCTCTCGCGGCGAAGTGCTGATGCCGAAGCCGTTGATCCATGGCGGGGGCCAAGAAAAGGGCCATCGTTCTGGCACGGAAAATGCGCTTGGTGTCATCGGTTTTGGTGCTGCCGCCACTGCGGCGATCGCCGAGCTCGATAGCCGGAACATGGGTGTCGCAAAGCTCCGCGACCGGTTGGAACTGGGCATGAAGCTTGCCGCGCCCGACGTCATCATCCACGGCGAAGGCGGTGCGCGCGTGCCGAATACCAGCTTCTTCACCCTGCCGGGGCTGAAGTCGGAAACCGGGCAGATCGCTTTCGATCTCGAAGGTGTGGCGATCTCGGCAGGCTCGGCTTGCTCCTCCGGCAAGGTTGGTGAAAGCCATGTGCTGTCGGCAATGGGCTGCGATCCGAAGCTCGGGGCGCTGCGCATTTCGCTCGGATTTACGACGACCGACGAGGATGTCGAACGCGCGATTGCCGCCTTCGCCAGAATTGCCGGACGACGCAAACCTGCGGGCGCTGCGGCCTGACGGCTTACAATTTTGCGGAAACATAAATTTCCGCTTGCCAAGCGGGCTGAAAAGTCCCTTTTGGCCGACTACATAGAGGGTAGGCGAAAGTCTACTGAAACGTTGACAAGCTGCCGGACCTTGGATCCGGCGAGATTGGAGAACGACATGGCTGCCGTCCAAGAAACAATCGATCAGGTTCGTCTGATCGACGTGGACCAGTACAAGTATGGTTTTGAGACCATCATCGAAATGGACAAGGCTCCGAAAGGCCTGTCCGAGGATATTGTTCGCTTTATTTCCGCCAAGAAGCAGGAACCGGAGTGGATGCTGGAATGGCGTCTGGAGGCTTATCGCCGCTGGCTGACGCTGGACGAGCCGACCTGGGCGCGAGTCGACTATCCGAAGATCGACTTCAACGATATCTATTATTACGCCGCGCCGAAGACCACGCCCGGCCCGACCTCACTCGACGAAGTCGATCCGGAACTCTTGAAGGTCTATGAAAAGCTCGGCATTCCGCTGCGCGAGCAGGAGATTCTCGCCGGCGTCGAGCGGCCGAAGATCGCCGTCGATGCGGTGTTCGATTCGGTCTCTGTGGTCACCACCTTCAAGGAAGAGCTGAAGAAGGCCGGCGTGATCTTCATGTCGATCTCGGAAGCCGTCCGCGAGCATCCCGATCTCGTACGCAAATATCTCGGAACGGTCGTTCCGACGAGCGACAATTACTATGCGACGCTGAACTCGGCCGTCTTCACGGACGGTTCCTTCGTCTTCGTGCCGAAGGGCGTGCGGTGCCCGATGGAATTGTCGACCTATTTCCGCATCAACGAGAAGAACACCGGCCAATTCGAGCGCACGTTGATCATCGCCGAAGAGGGAGCCTATGTCTCCTATCTCGAAGGCTGCACGGCGCCGCAGCGCGACGAAAACCAGCTGCATGCCGCTGTGGTCGAGCTGGTTGCCCTGGACGACGCCGAGATCAAATACTCGACGGTTCAGAACTGGTATCCGGGCGACAAGAACGGCAAGGGCGGCATCTACAACTTCGTCACCAAGCGTGGCGATTGCCGCGGCCATCGCTCCAAGATCTCCTGGACGCAGGTCGAGACCGGTTCGGCGATCACCTGGAAATATCCGTCCTGCATCCTGCGCGGCGACGACAGCCGCGGCGAGTTCTACTCGATCGCCGTCTCCAACGGTCATCAGCAGGTCGACAGCGGCACCAAGATGATCCATCTCGGCAAGAATACGTCGAGCCGTATCGTATCGAAGGGCATCGCTGCCGGCGTGTCGCAGAACACCTATCGTGGCCAGGTCTCGGCTCACCGCAAGGCGTCGAACGCACGTAACTTCACGCAGTGCGATTCGCTGCTGATCGGCGACAAGTGCGGCGCGCATACGGTGCCCTACATCGAGGCGAAGAACTCGACGGCGCAGTTCGAGCATGAAGCCACGACGTCGAAGATCTCCGAAGATCAGCTGTTCTACTGCCTGCAGCGTGGCATCCCGACCGAAGCGGCGATCGCACTGATCGTCAACGGCTTCGTCAAGGAAGTGCTGCAGGAGCTGCCGATGGAATTTGCTGTGGAAGCACAGAAGCTGATCGGCATCTCGCTGGAAGGCAGCGTGGGGTGATGGCCGCAGTAGAGACAGTCACACTCTTCCGCCCAGTTGGATTGGAAGAGTTGAAGCTGATCGAAGAGAGCGGCTGGAAAGCCTTTCCGCCACGACTTCCGGATCAGCCGATTTTCTATCCTGTAACGAACGAAGGTTACGCAGCTCAGATTGCAAGAGACTGGAACACCAAGGTCGGGTCGCAGCGCGGTTATGTGACACGTTTTGAGGTAAATGCCGCTTATGCATCGCGTTTTGAACGCAAGGTTGTCGGCGGACGGGAACATGAAGAGCTTTGGGTGCCAGCGGAAGAACTCGACGAATTCAATCGCAATATCATTGGCGCGATTGTTGTAACGCAGAGCTTCATGCCGACAGACGAGCGCTAACCTATAGAGACAAGCACCGTTGGTTCGATAACCAATCGCCAAGGGTGGGATGAAGGAAACGAATATGCTTGAAATCAAGAACCTGCATGCCCGCATCGCCGAAGACGGCACCGAGATCATCCGTGGTCTGAACCTGACGGTAAAGGCTGGCGAAGTTGCCGCTATCATGGGCCCGAATGGCTCCGGCAAGTCGACGCTCTCCTATATCCTTGCCGGCCGCGACGACTACGAAGTGACCGAGGGCGAGATCCTTTACAATGGCGAGAGCATTCTCGAGCTGGACGCTGCCGAGCGCGCCGCCAAGGGTATTTTCCTCGCCTTCCAGTATCCGGTCGAAATTCCCGGCGTTGCCACCATGCAGTTCCTGAAGGTGGCGATGAACGAGCAGCGCAAGGCGCGCGGCGAGGCTGAACTGACGACGCCGGACTTCATGCGTCGCGTCAAGGAAGCGGCGGCCAAGCTGCAGATCAACACCGAGATGCTGAAGCGTCCGTTGAACGTCGGTTTCTCCGGCGGCGAGAAGAAGCGCGCCGAGATCCTGCAGATGGCGTTGCTGGAGCCGCAGCTTTGCGTACTCGACGAGACTGACTCCGGTCTCGACATCGACGCGCTGAAGATCGTCGCCGACGGCGTCAACGCCCTGCGTTCGCCCGACCGCGCCGTGATCGTCATCACCCACTATCAGCGTCTGCTCGACTACATCGTACCGGACACCGTCCACGTCCTCTACAAGGGCCAGGTGATCAAGTCTGGCGACAAGACGCTGGCGCATGAACTCGAAG
Organism: Rhizobium rhizogenes NBRC 13257; assembly: GCF_000696095.1. Taxonomy (GTDB): domain Bacteria; phylum Pseudomonadota; class Alphaproteobacteria; order Rhizobiales; family Rhizobiaceae; genus Rhizobium; species Rhizobium rhizogenes. The sequence goes on from NZ_BAYX01000001.1 coordinate 731,087, forward strand.
CCAACGGCTATGCCGACATCATTGGGGCTGCGGCCTGATCGGGGCGGAAAGGATACGTCGATGAACGTTCAGACGACGACCCGCCTGACTGCCGCGGAAACCGCGCTGATCGAGGCTTACAACAACCAGTTGGGCGATCTGCCGGGTGACGGAGAAGTCTTCGCCATCCGTGACCGTCTGCTGGATGATCTGAAGACCGCCGGCCTGCCGACGCGGCGCTTCGAGGCTTGGCACTATACCGATTTCAAGAACCTGCTGCGTACGGTTCCGACCGATCTCGGCACCGGCAGCGTCGAGCCGCTGTCGCCGACGGCTGAGGGTTCGGCCGTTCTTTCGGTTCTGCAGGGTCGCGCGGTCGGCAAGGCCTCGGTCGATGGCCTGATTGTCAGCCGTTATATCGACAGCCTGACGGACGGCACGGCCGCCGCCGGCCTGGAGGCACTTGGCAGGGATGACGCGATTGGCCGCATCAATGCCAGCTTCGTGCGTGATGGCTACGTCATCGAATTTCCCGATGGCACCGAGCTCGATGCACCGCTGGAGATCCAGTTCATCCATGCTGGCGGACAGATTCACAGCCGTCTGCCTGTTACGTTCGGCGTCGGTGCCAAGGCAACCGTGATCGAGCGTCACGAGGGTGTTCCGGGCGCTGCGGCACTGGTGTCCTCGATCAGTGACATCACGGTCGGCAAGGGCGCTGAGGTGACCTGGATCATCCTGCAGGAGCAGGGTTCCGAGGACACGCATCTCGGCCAGATCCGTGTCGATCTCGGTCAGGACGCCAAGCTAAAGCTGTTCGTGATCAATGCCGGCGGCAAGCTGGTGCGTCAGGAACTGCATATCAAGGTTTCGGGCGAGGGCGCTGAGCTCTCGCTGCGCGGCGTCAACCTGCTCGGCGGCGACACGCATACCGATGTGACGATGGTGCTCGGCCATGACGTGCCGCACACCAGCTCGACGGAGATCGTTCGCAACGTGGTGTTCGACCGCGCCCGCGGCGTCTTCCAGGGCATGATCCGCGTCGCTCCGGATGCGCAGAAGACCGACGCCAAAATGGCCTGCAACACGCTGCTGATGTCCGACGATGCCGAGTTCTCCGTCAAGCCGGAACTCGAAATCTTCGCCGACGACGTTCAGTGCGGTCATGGCGCTACCGTCGCTGATATCGACAGCAACCATCTCTACTACCTGATGGCGCGCGGTATCCCGAAGAACAAGGCCCGCGCCATGCTGGTCAATGCCTTCGTGGCCGAAATTGTCGAAGAGCTGGAAGACGAGGCACTGGTCGAGGCGCTGGAAGGCGTTATCTTTGCCTGGCTCGAAAAGCACGCCTGATTGATTGGAGCAATGCTCGTGGACAAGATCGTACCAGCCACCGCCTATGACGTTGAAGCGATTCGTCGGGATTTTCCGATCCTGTCGACGACCGTTCACGGCAAGCCGCTGGTCTATCTCGACAACGGCGCATCGGCGCAGAAGCCGCAAGTCGTGATTGACGCCATATCGCATGCCTATTCGAGCGAATATGCCAATGTGCATCGCGGCCTGCACTTCCTCTCCAATGCCGCCACGGAGGCCTATGAAGCTGCGCGCGAAAAGGTGCGCCGCTTCCTGAATGCGCCGTCGGTGGACAATATCGTCTTCACCAAGAACTCGACCGAGGCAATCAATACGGTCGCCTATGGCTGGGGCATGCCCAAGATCGGTGAAGGCGACGAGATCGTCATTTCGATCCTGGAGCATCACTCCAATATCGTGCCGTGGCATTTCATCCGCGAACGACAGGGCGCCAAGCTCGTCTGGGTGCCGGTGGACGACGAGGGCGCGTTCCATATCGAGGATTTCGAAAAGAGCCTGACGGAACGCACCAAGCTCGTCGCCATCACGCACATGTCAAATGCGCTCGGCACCGTCGTTCCGGTCAAGGAAATCTGCCGGATCGCGCATGAGCGTGGCATTCCGGTGCTGATCGACGGTTCGCAGGGGGCGGTGCATATGCCCGTCGACGTGCAGGATATCGATTGCGACTGGTACGTCATGACTGGCCACAAGCTCTATGGTCCCTCGGGGATCGGCGTGCTCTACGGCAAGAAGTACAGGCTTGCCGAGATGCGGCCCTTCCAGGGCGGCGGCGAGATGATCTTCGACGTCACCGAGGAGAATGTTACCTACAACGATCCACCGCATCGTTTCGAGGCCGGCACGCCGCCGATCGTCCAGGCAATCGGGCTTGGCTATGCGCTCGATTACATGGAGAGCGTCGGCCGTGAGGCGATTGCCCGCCACGAAGCCGATCTTTCGGCTTATGCGGCCGAACGGTTGCGGGATATCAATTCGCTGCGTGTTATTGGCACGGCGCCCGGCAAAGGTGGTATATTCTCCTTTGAACTCGCCGGCATTCACGCTCATGACGTGTCGATGGTGATCGATCGTCAGGGTGTTGCGGTGCGGGCGGGAACGCATTGCGCCCAGCCGCTCTTGAAACGCTTCGGCGTCACCTCCACATGCCGAGCATCGTTCGGCATGTACAATACCCGAGCTGAGGTAGACGCCCTGGCCGATGCGCTGGAATATGCGCGCAAATTCTTTGCCTAAGGAGGCACGCGATGTCACTCGACGAAAGCGAACAGAAGATCGACGTGCGCGAAGGCCTCGTGCATTCGAGCATCCCCGAGGAAGAGCTGGCTCGTCTCAGCGATGACGTCATCAGCGCGCTGAAAACAGTCTATGACCCTGAAATTCCCGCCGACATCTTTGAACTCGGCCTGATCTACAAGATCGACATCGAAGATGACCGCATGGTGAAGATCGTCATGACGCTGACCGCGCCCGGCTGCCCCGTCGCCGGCGAGATGCCAGGCTGGGTCGAAAACGCCGTCGGCGCCGTCGAAGGCGTGTCGGGCGTCGAAGTCAGCATGACCTTCGACCCACCGTGGTCGGCAGATCGCATGTCGGAAGAAGCGCAGGTGGCGATCGGCTGGTATTGAAGCTTTAAGCCGCTCGCTTTACATTAAGACTCGAAGCACCGGATCTTGACCCCGGTTGTGGAAGGAGAATGGGCCCATGGGCTTTGCTGTAATAACCATGACCGAGACCGCCGCAGCGCGCGTCAAGGCAATCGTCGAGAATTCCGGCCCCGATGCCAAGGGCGTTCGCGTTGGCATCAAGAAGGGCGGCTGCGCCGGGATGGAATATACCATCGATCTGGTGACCGAGCCGAATGCCAAGGACGACTTGATCGAGTATAACGGTGCCAAGGTCTGGGTTGAGCCGTCGGCCGTGCTGTATCTGCTCGGCACCCAAATGGGCTTCGAGACCACGACGTTGCGCTCGGGCTTCACCTTCACCAATCCGAACCAGACATCGGCCTGCGGCTGCGGCGAATCCGTCGAGCTGAAGCCAGCCGATCTTGCTGCCTTGGCAGCCCAGCGTCAGGCGGCTCCGGCCGCCTGAGGGTCTACTCGACGCCACACCGCGAACAGCCAATTCGAAGAACAGATTTGAAATCTGGATTACTGCTATCTTATAGTGGTTCCGGAGACGTTGTTTTTTGTCTACGAGTGCAGAATGATTACACGGCGCTCTATTTTGATCATGTCGCTTGGTACGATACTGTCCGGCGGCAGCCTTGCGCAGGATCTTGTTCTTGCTGATGACGATTTCCCAGCACCTCTCGCCTTCAAGGTCGCTCCTCTGACGGGCGGCTCGGATACGGAAACCCTCGCTTTGATGGCTACCTATGGCGAGAGTGAAAACGAAACGAAATTCGTTATCGAAATTCAGGCGCCGGATGAAAAAGAGGGCAGTGGTCCGATAAGCATCTCGCGCGGCGCATTCCGCCACGTTCCCGGCTCTCGCCCGACACGATTCTTCGAACAACTGGCCAAAGCCTTGACGGCACAGGCCCCCAGCCTCTCAAACGTGAAGCTGGAAACGCTGCCGTTCAGCATAGCATTTCTCGGCGCAGCGACGGCCCGTCTTCCCGGTGGTGGCTTTGGTGGCGGGCCGGGAGACTGGTACGCCACCAAGCTTTTCCTCGATCAGGACCAAGCCGAGGTTTTCTTTAATTTCAATCTGGTGTCCGGTGAAGCAGAGTTCAGCATCAAGGACGAGGACTATGGCAACACGGTCCTTTCCGAATTGTCCAAGGTGATCTGGTAATTGCCGGTTTCGATCGCCGCCTCGTTGGCTAACCGGCGTAGCTGGATAAAGTCGACAGGGCGAGCAACGGAGGAAGTTTATGGCGGCTTCGGCATGGGTTTACACGTTGATCCCGGCAACGGCCGCCATCGTGGGCTCTGTGGTGGCGGTGAACACGCGGCCAGGACCTAATCTTGTTAGCGCGATCCAACATTTTGCCGCTGGGGTCGTGTTTGCGGCCGCCGCCGGCGAAATCCTGCCGGACCTCATGCATCGAGGCAATCCCTTGGCGACGGTGATCGGCGGTGCGATCGGCGTAGCCGTCATGCTGCTGGTCAAACAATTGGAAAATTGGGCCAAAGGTCCGGTCGGCCTCCTGACGGCTATCGGCATCGATATCCTGATCGACGGCCTGGTGCTCGGCATTGGGTTTGCGGCTGGCCCGAAGGTCGGCTTGTTGCTGACGATCGCTCTGACGATCGAGGTGTTATTCCTTGGCTTGACCGTAGCCACGGAGCTTGGCGAGAGCGTCCGCTCCCGCACCAGGATCGTCGCAGTCACGGCGGCGCTTACACTCTTGTTGCCGATAGGTGCCTTGCTCGGGACGCCGGTGGCGTTGCTGCCCGGTCCCATTCTGACCGGCTTCTTTTCGTTCGGTCTGATTGCGCTCCTCTATCTCGTCACCGAGGAACTGCTGGTCGAAGCCCATGAAACACCCGATCGTCCCTGGGTGACAGCGATGTTCTTCGCGGGCTTTCTGATACTTCTCTTGCTTGAAGAGTCGATCGGCTAACGATGCGTGGATCGACCAAGAAGCCTAATTCATTGGTATTGCGGATTTTTAATGGGCAGCCGGCACCGGTGTCAGCTTGAGCCCGAGTGCCTTGACGACTTTCAAGATCGTCGCGAATTCCGGATTTCCTTCGCCACTGAGGGCGCGGTAGAGCGCCGAGCGGTTCATGCCGACATCCTTGGCGAGCTTGCTCATGTTGCGCGTCCGCGCCAGTTCACCAAGCGCCTTGGCGATGGAGGAAGGATCGTCGGTTTCGAAGGCGGCTGCGATTTGGCCGTCGACCGCGTTCATGCCGGCGGGTGCTTGTTGATCCATCTTCTATGCCTTTCCGTATAAGCCAGTCGCGAATGAGCGCGGCTTCACTTTGATGCAAACCATGGCCCGTGGGCAGCACATGCATGCTGACATCGGCGTGGCAGTTCTCGAATTGTCGGTTGACCAGCAGCGCATCGCCCGGTTCGCGGCGTTGGTCGTTTTCTCCCGCCGTCATCAGGACTGGCAGGCTGGTCATCGATGGGAATCGTGCTTCAGGAGCCGGAGACAAGGGGCGCATCAGAATTGCGCCCGATACGATATCCGGTCGGGCGCGCAGGATCGAGGCGGCCATGATGGCGCCGTTGGAGAAGCCAACGAGGATCGGCAGCTGTTTCAATATGTCTTGTTCGCTCGCTTCCGTAATGAAACGGCAGAGCAGGTGCGTCTGCTCGCCGAGATCACCATAGTCGAGACTGCGATCGGGATTGCGGCGGAAGAAGGCGAAGCCGTCTTCCCATTCCACACCGCCGCGCAAGGACATGTAGGGCCGCTGCGGCGCAATGTCGTCCGCAAGGGGAATGAGATCCATCTCGCTTCCGCCGCTGCCATGCAGCAGAAGAAGCGGCGGTGAAGGAAAGTCTTCCCGTCCGGTAACGAAATGAAATCCTGGCAGTTCCGGCATGATATCTAGCTTCCAGCGCCGTTCTTCGCCGCGCCGTGAAAAGCGCCGCGCATCCGATCGGACACGCGGCGCAGTCATAGACATTTTTCACGATAGATTTATGTCGGGCGGGAGTGAAGCGGCTGAACCGCTTCACTTTTTCGGAAGAACTTTACTCCGCAGCCTCGGCATAGGATTCAACCGGCGGGCAGGAGCACACCAGGTTCCGATCGCCGTAGACATTGTCGACGCGGTTGACGGGCGACCAGTATTTGTCGACTCGGAAGGCGCCCGGCGGGAAGCAGGCCTGTTCGCGGGAATAGGGCCGGTTCCACTCGCCGACGAGGTCTTCGACCGTGTGCGGCGCGTTCTTCAGCGGATTGTCGGTCTTATCCATCCGGCCCTCTTCGATGGCGCGGGCTTCCTCGCGGATCGCCAGCATCGCCGCGCAGAAACGGTCGAGTTCAGCCTTGGTTTCCGATTCAGTCGGCTCGATCATCAGCGTGCCGGCAACCGGCCAGCTCATTGTCGGCGCATGGAAGCCGCAATCGATCAGGCGCTTGGCGACGTCATCGACGGTGACGCCGGCACTGTCGACCAGCGGGCGCGTATCGATGATGCATTCGTGCGCCACACGGCCGGTCTTCGACTTGTAGAGCACGTCGTAAGCGCCCTTCAGCCGTGCTGCGATATAGTTGGCGTTGAGGATCGCGACCTTGGTCGCCTGCGTCAGCCCTTCGCCACCCATCATCAGGCAATAGCTCCAGGAGATTGGCAGGATCGACGCCGAACCGAAGGCAGCTGCCGAGACCGCACCGGGGCGTCCGTCCGTTTCCGGGTGGCCGGGCAGATGTTCCGCCAGATGCGCCTTGACACCGATCGGCCCCATGCCGGGACCGCCGCCGCCATGCGGGATGCAGAAGGTCTTGTGCAGGTTTAGGTGGCTGACGTCGGAGCCGATGTCGCCGGGACGTGAAAGACCGACCATAGCATTCATGTTGGCGCCGTCGAGATAGACCTGGCCGCCATGCTTATGCACGAGATCGCAGATCTCCTTCACCGTCTCCTCGAAGACGCCGTGCGTCGAAGGGTAGGTGATCATGCAGCAGGAGAGGTTGGCGGCATATTGCTCGGCCTTGGCGCGGAAGTCGGCCATGTCGATGTCGCCGTCATCGCTGACCTTGATGACAACCACCTTCATGCCGGCCATCTGGGCAGAGGCCGGATTGGTGCCATGTGCCGAGGTCGGGATCAGGCAGATGTCGCGATGACCCTCGCCATTGGCGATATGGTAGTTGCGGATGGTGAGCAGGCCGGCATATTCGCCCTGCGCGCCGGAATTCGGCTGCATGGAGAAGGCGTCATAGCCCGTCACGGCGCAGAGTTTTTCCGTGAGATCGTCGATCATCTCGCGATAGCCGAGCGCTTGGTCGGTCGGCACGAAAGGATGAATATCCGAGAATTCAGGCCAACTTATCGGCAACATCTCAGCTGTTGCATTAAGCTTCATCGTGCAGGAGCCGAGCGGGATCATCGAGCGGTCGAGCGCCAGATCGCGGTCGGAAAGCCGGCGGATATAGCGGGTCATCTCGCTTTCGGCGCGGTTCATGTGGAAGATCGGATGCGTCAGATATTCGCTGGTGCGCAGCAGGGTCTTCGGCAAGCGATAGCCGGGTTCGAAATCGGCGAGGCGGAAATTACCGCCAAAGGCGCGCCAGACGGCTTCCAGCGTTGCCGGGCGTGTGCGCTCGTCAAGGCTCATGCCGATTTTCGTTTCGCCGACCTTGCGCAGGTTGACACCCTCGGCGACGGCGGCGCGCAGGATCAGGCCCTGCATATGACCGACCTCGACGGTGATGGTGTCGAAGAAGGTCTCCTGCTCGATGGTGTAGCCGAGCTTTTCCAGTCCCTTGGCCATCAACACGGCCTTCTGGTGCACCTGCTGGGCAATCGCTTTCAAACCCTGCGGCCCATGGAAGACGGCGTACATCGAGGCCATGACGGCAAGCAGGACCTGCGCGGTGCAGATGTTCGACGTCGCCTTTTCGCGACGGATATGCTGTTCGCGGGTCTGCAGCGACAGGCGATAGGCGCGGTTGCCGCGTGCATCGACCGAGACGCCGACCAGACGGCCAGGCATGGAGCGCTTATAGGCGTCCTTGACGGCCATATAGGCCGCATGTGGGCCACCATAGCCGACCGGCACGCCGAAGCGCTGCGAGCAGCCGATGGCGATGTCCGCGCCCATCTCGCCGGGCGACTTCAAAAGGGTCAGCGCCAACGGATCGGCCGCGACGACGGCGATAGCGCCGGTCTGGTGCAGCCTGGCAATCAGCCCGGTGAAGTCATGGATATGACCATGCGTACCCGGATACTGGAAGATAGCGCCGAAGACATCGACCGGATCGAGATCGGTGAAAGGATTGCCGACGATGACCGACCAGCCAAGCGGTTCGGCGCGGGTCTTGATCAACGCGATCGTCTGCGGATGGCAATCGGCATCGACGAAGAAGGCTTTGGCCTTGGATTTCGCCACGCGCTCGGCCATCGCCATGCCTTCGGCAGCGGCGGTTGCTTCATCGAGCAGTGAGGCGTTGGCCACGTCGAGGCCGGTAAGGTCGCAGATCATCGTCTGGTAGTTCAGCAGCGCCTCGAGACGGCCTTGGCTGATTTCCGGCTGGTAAGGCGTATAGGCGGTGTACCAGGCCGGGTTTTCCAGGATAGTGCGTTGGATGACCGGCGGCGTGATCGTCCCGTAATAGCCCTGGCCGATCAGCGAGACGAGAACCTTGTTCTTGTTGGCGGTCTCGCGCAGCTTGTCGAGCGCCTCGCGTTCCGTCATCGGCGCGCCCCAAACGAGCGGCGCCTTCTGGCGGATGGAGGGCGGCAAGGTCGCATCGATCAGCTTGTCGAGGCTGCTGTAGCCGATCACCTTTAGCATGTCGGCCATTTCCGAGGGAGACGGGCCGATGTGGCGGCGATTGGCGAAATCGTAGGGCTGGTAGTCGGTGAAGGTGAATTCGGTCGGTGTACTCATTATCCGATTAGCTCCTTGTAACCGGATTCATCAAGCAAACCATCGGCATCGGCGACGTTCTTCAGTTTCAATTTGAAGAACCAGCCGGCGCCCATCGGGTCGGAATTGACGAGCTCCGGGTCGGCGGTGATAGCTTCGTTGATCTCGGTGATCTCGCCGTCAAGCGGACAATAGACTTCCGAAGCCGCCTTGACGGATTCGACGGTCGCCGCATCGTCGCCCTTGGAGAAGCTGGCGCCGACCTCAGGCAGTTCCACGAAAACGAGATCGCCGAGTTGTCCGGCAGCATGCGCTGTGATCCCAACGGTCGCGACGTCGCCTTCGATGTTCAGCCATTCATGTTCTTCGGTAAATTTAAGCATGGACAATCCTCTCTGGGCTATGACGTCTTAGCGTTTGTAGGTCGGGGTGATGAAAGGCAGGGCAGCTACGGTGACGGGCAGGTATTTGCCTCGCACTTCAGCAAAGATCGGCGTACCTGGTGCGGCGAAGCTGACGGGCACGTAGCCCATGGCAACGGGGCTTTCGACGCTTGGGCCGAAGCCGCCCGAGGTGACCTCGCCAATTTCGGTCTTGCCTCCGGCATCCGCATAGAGCTTGGCGTGGCCGCGAACCGGTGCCTTGCCTTCCGGCTTCAGGCCGACGCGGCGGCGTGATGCGCCATTGTCGAGTTCTGCAAGGATGCGTGTGCTGCCTGGGAAGCCCCCGGCGCGGACGCCACCGGTCTTGCGGGCCTTCTGCATGCCCCATTCCAGGGCGGCCTCGACCGGCGTCGTCGTCTGATCGATGTCGTTGCCGTAGAGGCAAAGTCCGGCTTCGAGACGGAGCGAGTCACGGGCGCCGAGACCGATCGGCTGGACGTCTGGATGTTCGAGCAACCGCTTGGCAATGTCCTCGGCCTTGTCAGCCGGTACGGAGATTTCAAAACCGTCTTCGCCGCTATAGCCCGAGCGCGAGACCAGACAGGAAACGTCGTGCAGGCGGCAATGGCGTACATCCATGAATTTCATATAGGCGAGGTCGGCCCAGAGCTCGGCAAGGACGGCAACGGCGCGTGGTCCTTGCAGCGCGATCAGGGCGCGATCCAGTAAAGTGACTTCGCAGGTATCGCCGATATGATCTTGAAGATGCTTGAGATCTGCTTCCTTGCAAGAAGCATTGACGACGACGAAAAGATAGTCGTCCATATGGGTGATCATCAGATCGTCGAGGATGCCGCCATTGTCGTCGGTGAAGAAGCCGTAGCGTTGACGTCCCTCGGCGAGGCCGAGAATATCGATCGGCACAAGGCTTTCCAGCGCCAGTGCCGCATCCTCATAGGTGCCGGAACGGGCGCGGATCGTCACCTGGCCCATATGTGAAACGTCGAACAGGCCGGCGGATGCGCGGGTCCAAAGATGTTCCTTCATCACGCCGGCGGGGTATTGCACCGGCATGTCATAGCCGGCGAACGGCACCATGCGGGCACCAAGCGACAGATGCAGAGCGTGAAGGGGTGTCTTGTTCAGGGCAGCGGTCTCGTCCAAATGACGTCTCCGGGGTTTGCGCTCGGTTAAAAGCGCAGGGCTCAAAATTTCGGCGCGGCTGCGCCTTACGATGAGCCCCCTCTGTCCCTTTGCCTGAGATTGTTATCCCTTCGGCGAACGCTTGCGCGTTTCTCTCCAGAGTTCCGTCTGCCCCTTGCTGGTCCTTTGGCCTGAGAGTTTCCGGGGCGGTTGCTCCTTCGGCACCGGCTTGCACCGGATTCTCCCAACAAGGTTGAGTGCCATTATCTGGTAGTCGCCAGAGATGGCAAGGGGCAAATGTCGCCCTTGAACAAATTTTTGTCGCGTGGCTTGTTCGAGCACACGCGGAAGTGCGCGGCCGGCGGATGCGAGGGACTTTGCAACGGCGCTTCGAGAGGCTATCCCATGAAGCCAATTGAGGAGCAGGGCAGGAGACAATGATGAACCGCAATTATGCCGTGGCATTGCTGATATCGGCGAGCGTGCTTTGGTTTTCGACGACAGCCGTCATGGCGCAGCAGAGCAGCAGCAGCATGCAAGGCATGCACATGGATGCGGGTAAGGCGCCAGCCGGATCGGCAACGGCAAAGCTCGGCGATCTCGATATTAGCGGCGGCTACGTCCGCGCCATGCTGCCAGGCCAGCCGGTCGGCGGCGGCTACATCACCATCCATAATGGCGGCAAGAGCGACGACAAGCTTACCTCCGTCACGTCTTCGCAAGCCGGCAAGGTCGAACTGCATCAGATGAAGATGGAGGGCGAGGTTATGAAGATGCGCGAAGTCAAGGAAGGCATCGCCATTCCTGCCGGCGCCACCGTGACGCTTTCGGCGAGCAGCATGCACATGATGTTCAAGCAGGTGAAGACGCCATTCAAGCAGGGCGGCACGGTGCCGGTCATGCTGATGTTCGAGAAGGCGGGGATGGTCGACATCACCTTGCCTGTCGTCGCGCCAAACGCAAACTGAGGTTTGCGCGACCGCTAACGAGCAACGCGGTCATAAAATTCCCTCCCATAGTCAATTCCGGTTTCCACTTTCCCTCGAAATGCTCTAAAGCCACGTCAAAAGGCCGGGATGGACCGGCCCTGGGGCGGGATCGTCCCCAGTTCCCTGATTTGGCATGATGTTGCCCGAAACCGTTTCGCACCTTTCGGGACCACGCCGCGACTTTTGAAAGAAGAAGAATGGCCGGGATTGAGCATATAGAGGTCGAGCCTGACGAGGCCGGCATGCGCCTCGACCGCTGGTTCAAGGTGCATTTCCCTGGGCTGGGCTTTGGGCAGTTGCAGAAGCTCATGCGTTCCGGGCAGGTGCGTGTCGACGGCGGCCGCGTGAAGACCGATGCGCGTGTGCAGCCGGGACAGATTGTGCGAGTGCCGCCGCTGGACGTCGATGCCAAGGGACCGAAGAGTGGCCCGATCGGCAACAAGGATATGAAGCATTCAAGCGATGCCGATCTTCTGGCGCGCATGTTGCTGCATGAGGACGAGAAGGTCTTCGTGCTGAACAAGCCGGCCGGCCTTGCCGTGCAGGGCGGCTCTGGCCTTACCCGTCATCTCGACAAGATGCTTGAGGCATGGACGAGCAAGAAGGGCGAGAAGCCGCGTCTGGTGCATCGTCTCGACCGCGACACCTCCGGCGTCCTGGTCGTCGCCCGCACCCGAGGTGCTGCGCAGAAGCTGACCGCCGCCTTCCGCGAACGCGATACCAAGAAGACCTATTGGTCGCTGGTAAAGGGCGTGCCGCGCAAGCATGAGGACAAGATTTCGACCTGGCTGGTGAAGGAAGCGACCGCCGACGGCGACCGCATGCGTATCGCCAAGCATGGAGAAGACGGCGCCGATCACGCCATCACCTATTATCGCGTGCTTGAAACGGCGGCACAGAGCCTCGCTTGGCTGGAGATGGAGCCCTATACCGGCCGCACGCACCAGCTGCGCGTCCATGCGCTGCATATGGGGCATCCGATCATCGGCGATCCCAAATATTTCGACGACGATCATAACTGGGATTTTCCGGGTGGCGTTCAGAACCGGCTGCATCTGCATGCCCGCCACATCGATATTCCGCATCCCAATGGTGGCCGCCTGCGCATCACCGCGCCATTGCCGCCGCATATGGTGCAGACGTGGAACCTTCTCGGCCTTGACATGGCTTCGGCGGGGGAGCCGGACGACGAATGAAACTCGTTCTTTTTGATTGCGACGGGACGCTGGTCGACAGCGCGCGGCTGATCCACGAGGTCATGGCCCGCACCTTCGTCGACTTCGGTCACAAGCGCCCTGACGTTGCCTCCACCAAGTCGATCATCGGCCTGACGCTCGATATCGCGATTGCCCGCATGCAGGGCAAGCCGCATGTCGATGACGAGGCGATCGCCATGACGGCGCACTACAAGGCGATCTATCCCGGCGTGCGCGACGAGGCGGACATGCAGACGCCGCTTTTCGACGGTATCAAGCCGTTGATCGAGACGCTGGCCGCCCGTGAAGGGTTGCTGCTGGGTGCGGTCACCGGCAAGTCGCGCCGCGGGCTGACACATATTCTCGAGGTGAACGGCTTTACGCCCTATTTCGTCGTCTCGCGCACCGCTGACGATTGCCCCTCGAAGCCGCATCCGGCGATGGTGACCGAATGCTGTAGCGAGACGGGCATGGATCCGCATGATACTATCGTCATTGGCGATGCCATCTATGACATGCAGATGGCGAAGGCAGCGGGTGCGACCGCGATCGGCGTCGCCTGGGGCTATGCCTCGGTGGAAGAGCTGCTGGCGGCTGGCGCTGACACTATTGCCCATCATCCGAACGATCTGTTGAGCCATATTCTCTGAGGTGACGCCATGCGCGACCTGTTGAACGACCTTTCCGAAGGCCTGAGCCACCCCGACCCGATCCGCCGCGCGCAGATCCAGATGAAGAAGCCTTTGCCGAAGCGCTTCTACAAGGATGTCGGCATTCGCGAAGGCGAAGACGGCCATGTGATCGAGCTTGACGGCAAGGTGGTGAAGACGCCAGCCCGCCGATCGCTCGCCGTGCCGACCGAGGCGCTGGCGAAACTTGTGGCGGCCGAATGGGCACGGCAGGTAGAGATCATCGACCCCACCGTCATGCCGGTAACACGCCTGGTCAATACTGCGCTCGATGGCGTGGCAACCGATCCGCAAGCGGTCTTCGAGGATATCCTGCGCTTTTCCTCCAGCGACTTGCTCTGCTATCGCGCCGATCAGCCGGAACGGCTGGTGGAGCGGCAATCGGAGCGTTGGGATCCGCTGATCGACTGGGCGGCCAATGAGCTTGGCGCTCGCTTCATCCTGGCGGAAGGCGTCATGCATCAGGAACAGCCGCGCGAGGCGATCGCAGCCTTTGCCGTGACGCTGCGCAAATACGATACGCCGCTGGAACTCGCCAGCCTGCATACGATCACCACGCTGACGGGGTCGGCGATCCTGGCGCTTGCCTTCGCCGAGGGACAACTACCTCTCGCCGAGGTCTGGTCGCTCGCTCATCTCGATGAAGACTGGACGATCGAGCAATGGGGGCATGACGAAGAGGCCGATCACCGCCGCGCCCAGCGCTTCGAAGAGTTTCAGGCGGCAACGGATGTATTTTCTGCGCTTCGCAGTTGAATGTTGTTGATTTCCAGTCCGTTATATCGAACTCTACATATCATGGGATTGGGAGTTCGGGACGCGAATCATGCTGAAATTGAGGTCGGGGGCGGTATCGGCGCTCGTGGGATGCTTGGCGTTGGCTGCATGCTCGAGCTGGTCGCTGACGGAACCGCCTGCACCGCCGGCCTATGATGTGCGTAGCGCCACGGTCGTTGCCGATCAGGCTGTTCCACCTGTTCCGCCGACGTTGCTGTCAGCCATCAACGATCACGTCAACGCCGCCATCGCAGTGACGACCCGCGATACGCCATTGCCGAAGGTGGCATTGACCATTCGTGTAACAGATCTCCGCAAGGGGCGCAGCTTCAACCACGATCGCAATTCGGCAAAGATCAATGTCGATGCTGCGTCGGTCGACAACGGCGCGGTGCTTGCAATCGCCTCCTTCGATATCGTGAACTACACACAGGATCCGACCGCGGCCAACGATCTGATGGCCGAGGATGTTGCCGCTCGTATCCGGTCGATTTTCGTGCTGAAGGCGCCGCCGCTGGTGAACTGAGCGTACGGCTTCAAACTATTCCTGCGTCATGCTAAGCCGGATAAACGCAGAAGAGGGCCATCATGAAAGAGATCCTGCAGGAACTGGAACGTCGCCGGGAGATTGCGAGACTCGGAGGCGGGCAGGCACGTATCGATGCGCAGCATGCGCGCGGCAAGCTGACGGCACGCGAGCGGATCGACATCTTTCTCGATGAAGGCTCCTTCGAGGAGTTCGACATGTTCGTCGAGCACCGGTCGACCGATTTCGGTATGGACAAGACCAAGATCGCCGGTGATGGCGTCGTCACCGGCTGGGGCACGGTCAACGGTCGCACCGTTTTCCTTTTTGCCAAGGATTTCACTGTCTTCGGCGGCTCGCTTTCACAGGCGCATGCCGAGAAGATCATGAAGGTCCAGGATATGGCGCTGAAGAACTGTGCGCCGATCATCGGTATCTACGATGCCGGCGGCGCGCGCATCCAGGAGGGCGTGGCCGCACTCGGCGGCTATGCCGAGGTGTTCCAGCGCAATGTGCTCGCATCCGGCGTCATCCCACAGATTTCCATCATCATGGGTCCTTGCGCCGGCGGCGACGTCTATTCGCCTGCCATGACCGACTTCATCTTCATGGTGCGCGACACCTCCTATATGTTCGTCACCGGCCCGGATGTGGTGAAGACGGTGACCAACGAGACCGTGACGTCGGAGCAGCTCGGCGGCGCCTCCGTGCACACGACGAAATCCTCGATTGCCGACGCCGCATACGACAACGATATCGACACTCTGATGCAGGTGAGACGGCTCATCGATTTCCTGCCGCAGTCGAATACCGCAGCTCTTCCGGAAATCGAGTGCTACCAATCGGTCACCGATCCGGACATGTCGCTCGACACGATCATTCCCGCCAATGCTAACAAGCCCTATGACGTCAAGGAATTGATCCAGAAGGTGGCGGACGAGGGGGATTTCTTCGAGATCCAGGCTAGCTTCGCCAAGAACATCGTCTGCGGCTTCGGCCGGATCGAGGGCGCGACTGTCGGTTTCGTCGCCAACCAGCCCATGGTGCTTGCCGGTGTGCTGGACAGCGACGCCTCGCGAAAGGCAGCGCGTTTCGTCCGCTTCTGCGATTGCTTCAATATTCCGATCGTCACCTTTGTCGACGTCCCCGGCTTCCTGCCGGGCACCGCGCAGGAATATGGCGGGCTGATTAAGCATGGCGCCAAGCTACTCTTCGCCTATGCCGAGGCCACCGTGCCGAAGCTTACCGTCATCACCCGCAAGGCCTATGGCGGCGCCTATGATGTCATGGCGTCGAAACATCTGCGCGGCGATCTCAATTATGCCTGGCCGACCGCGCAAATCGCCGTCATGGGCGCTAAGGGTGCGGTCGAGATCATCTTCCGCAAGGATATCGCCGATCCGGAAAAGATCGCGGCACATACGAAGATGTATGAAGACCGTTTCCTGTCACCCTTCGTCGCCGCCGAGCGCGGCTATATCGACGAGGTGATCAAGCCACACTCGACGCGACGCCGGCTGGCGCAGGGGCTTAGAATGCTGCGCAACAAGGATCTGACCAATCCGTGGAAGAAGCACGACAACATCCCACTTTAGGCATGTGACAACAAGTCACGGATTTTACACGGTAAATTGATTGGACGTTAGAAGCCGTGTTTTCACGTTCGCAACCGACCTCTCTAATGCTTTCATTTGGGGGACTTAGAACTGGAGTTTAAAATGGCGCTTTCCGATCGGCTGAATCAATATCAGCCTTATGCACTTGCTGTCCTGCGTATCGTTACCGGCGTCTTGTTCATTGAACATGGCACGCAAAAGCTTTTCGGCTTTCCGGCCGGTGGTCAATTCCCAAGCCCGCTGCCGACCTTGCTTTTGGTTCAGGGTCTTCTTGAGGTGATTGGCGGACTGGCAATAGTCGTCGGCTTCTTTACCCGTCCCGTTGCATTCATCCTTTGCGGCAACATGGCGGTCGCCTATTTCATGGCGCATTATCCGAAGGATTTTTACCCCGCCAACAATGGCGGCGACGCAGCTATCCTTTACTGCTTCGTCTTCCTGTTCCTGATCTTCGCGGGTCCCGGCCTCCTGGCCATCGACAATCGCAAGAAGTAATCGATCTCAACGTCTGGCTAGGCCAATCGCCGCGTCCGACATATCATCATAACCCCCATCTGCATCGAGCGCGGCGCGCAAAAGCTCTTCAGCTTTTCGCCCGCGCCCTTTGCAATTGCGATATTGCTCTTGCTGTCAGGGTGATTGGAGTTCGCACGCCCTAGGCAGCGAGCTTGAGGCCGGCAATGCCCGCAACGATCAGGCCGATGCAGAACAAGCGAACGAGGGTTGCGGGATCTCCGAGCAACCAGATGCCAAGCAGGACGGTGCCGACCGTACCGATGCCGGTCCAGACGGCATAAGCTGTGCCCATCGGCAAAGTCTTCACCGCCAGACCTAGCAATACAACACTGATAACCATCGAGATGATGGTGAGGATTGTCGGCATCGGTCGGGTGAAACCATCCGTGTATTTCAGGCCGATGGCCCAACCGATTTCAAACAGACCTGCGAGAAAAAGCAGGAACCAAGCCATTTTACGCTCCTTTATGAGAGCGAGGCCGTCCCCGCGGTATCTTACGGTCGGTAACGCAATACCGGCCGCCGCAGTCGTCTGCGCGGGTGGATATATGCCTCAGTTGCATCTGTTTTTCAACCTGGCGATTGCATGGCTGCTATGCCACGACTCTTATGCCAGCCGTTCGGCATGCCACTTCAGATGGTCGTCCATGAAGCTGGAGATGAAATAGTAGGAGTGGTCGTAGCGCTCATGCATGCGTAGCGTCAGATCGATGCCGGTGCCCTTGATCGCCTCTTCGAACAGCCAGGGCCGCAGGCCGGTTTCCAGGAAACTGTCGGCCTTGCCCTGATCGATCAGGAATTCGGGGAATCGGGCACCATCCTCGACCAGCGCGCAGGCATCGTATTTCCGCCAGACAGACTTGTCGGCTCCGAGATATTTCTCCAGGGCTGGTGCCGACCAATCGGCGGTTGAGGGCTGAACGATCGGCGCGAAAGCTGAGCAGCTTTTGAAGCGATCCGGATTCTTCAGCGCGATGGTCATCGCGCCATGGCCGCCCATGGAATGGCCGAAAATGCCCTGCCTGCTCATATCCAGGCGAAACTGCTGGCTGACCAGCGCGGGCAGTTCGTCGGTGATGTAAGTGTACATCTTGTAGTTCTCGGACCACGGCTCCTCGGTGGCGTCGAGATAGAAGCCGGCGCCTTTGCCCATCTGCCAGTTGGTCAGCTCGTCCGGCACATCGTTGCCGCGTGGGCTGGTATCCGGGCAGACGATAATCAGGCCGAGTTCAGCCGCCATGCGGCGATATTCGCCTTTTTCCATGACGTTGGCGTGGGTGCAGGTGAGGCCGGAGAGATACCAGAGGACGGGGCGCGGCTCCTTGATCGCCTGCGGCGGCACGAAGACCGCGAAGGTCATCTCGCCCTGGCAGGCCTCGGATTCATGCGAAAATACGCCCTGCATGCCGCCGAAGGCGGTGTTCTGGGAAATAATGTTCAAGATTGATCTCCAGACGAATTGTGGGATTTCGCCCGCCGGCAGAGCCGGTCGAATGTTTCAAGAAAGGCCGAGCGGTCGCGCGACGAAAAGGCAGCGTTGTAGCCCTTGCTCTCGCCGGTTTCGCGCAGATGCGCGCCGAGATCGCGCATCGCGGTGGCCATGCCGATATTGGCCATATCGAAGATGCGGCCGGTCGGCCCGGTCACCAGCGCGCCGGTGGCGACACAGCGCCCGGCAAGCGGCACGTCGGCGGTGACGACGATATCACCGGGTCCGGCATGCTCGGCAATCCAGTTGTCGGCGGCATCGAAAGCACTGGAGACGATGACGTTCTTCACCATCGGATCGCGCGATGGCCTCAATCCGGAATTGGCAACAAGCGTCACCTCGATGCCGTGACGCTCGGCAACTTTCAAAATCTCCGGCTTGACCGGACAGGCATCGGCATCAACATAGATCATTTTATACTTCAATATTTACAATGGCATGCGGCGGTTAATTCATGCGCCGCATGCTGCTTGCTGGCAGAGATCAGTAGACTACCACGCCCCGGATGCTTTCGCCGGAATGCATCAGCTCGAAGCCCTTGTTGATGTCTTCGAGCGGCATGGTGTGGGTGATCATTGGGTCGATCTGGATCTTGCCTTGCATGTACCAGTCGACGATCTTCGGCACATCGGTGCGACCGCGTGCGCCACCGAAGGCGGTGCCCATCCAGTTGCGGCCGGTGACCAGCTGAAACGGACGGGTGGAGATTTCCTGGCCGGCGCCAGCAACGCCGATAATAACGGACTTGCCCCAGCCGCGATGCGAGGATTCGAGCGCCTGACGCATGACCTTGGTGTTGCCCGTGCAGTCGAAGGTGTAGTCGGCGCCGCCGATCAGGTCGCCATTGCGCTTCGTCAGGTTGACGAGGTAGGGCACGATATCGTCACCGACATCCTTCGGATTGACGAAGTGGGTCATGCCGAATTTTTCGCCCCAGGCCTTGCGATCATTGTTGATATCGACGCCGATGATCATGTCGGCACCAGCAAGGCGCAGGCCCTGAAGGACATTGAGACCGATGCCGCCGAGACCGAAGACAATCGCGGTCGAGCCGATTTCGACCTTGGCGGTGTTGATGACCGCGCCGATGCCGGTGGTAACGCCGCAGCCGATATAGCAGATCTTGTCGAAGGGTGCGTCGGGATTGACCTTGGCGAGCGCGATCTCCGGCAGGACCGTGTAATTGGCGAAGGTCGAGCAGCCCATATAGTGATGGATCTTGTCCTTGCCGATCGAGAAGCGCGAGGTGCCATCGGGCATCAGGCCCTGGCCCTGGGTGGCGCGGATCGAGGTGCAGAGGTTGGTCTTGCGCGACAGGCAGGAATAGCACTCGCGGCACTCCGGCGTGTAAAGCGGAATGACGTGATCGCCTTTCTTGACCGAGGTAACGCCCGGACCGACGTCGACGACGATGCCGGCACCCTCGTGGCCGAGGATCGCGGGAAACAGCCCTTCCGGATCGGCGCCCGACAGCGTGAAGTCGTCGGTATGGCAAATGCCGGTGGCCTTGACCTCGATCAGCACTTCTCCGGCCTTCGGGCCTTCGAGCTGCACGGTCATGACTTCGAGCGGTTTACCTGCCTGAACGGCTACGGCGGCGCGTACGTCCATCGTTTCATTCCCTTCTAATAATGATTTGGTCGGCGCGACATTCGCATGGGCGCGCAGTACGGCTCAAGCTAAAAATCGGACACTTAATGCCGTATTTTGATCAGTCGAACTCCATGATCACCGCATCGACGGCGAGGCTTTCGCCGGGCTTTGCGTTGATCTTGCCGACGGTCAGGTCGCGCTCGGCGCGCAGGACATTCTCCATCTTCATCGCCTCGACGATCGCCAGCGTCTCCCCAGCCTTGACCTCTTGGCCTTCGGCAACAGCGATGGCAACGACGAGGCCCGGCATGGGGCAGAGCAGCAGCTTCGACGTATCCGGTGGCATTTTCACCGGCATGAGCTTGTCGAGTTCGGCCTGGCGCGGGGTGAAGACCCTGGTCCGGACGGAGAGCCCCTGCCAATCGATGCGCAGGCCATTGAGGAAGGGACGGATCTGCGCCGTCACCTTGCGCCCGCCGACCGAGCCGGCCCAGACAGCATCGCCCGGACGCCATTCAGTCGCAACCGTCAGGTTCTCGCCGGCGATCTGCATGTCCATTTCGAGGGGGATGGTGACGAGGCCATCGAGCAGCGTGATCGGAATATAATCCGCGCCAAGCTTGACTACCCATTCCTCGCGCAGCGGCCCCGTGGCCGGCCGCAGTCTGTCGGCATAGCGTTCGCGGCGGTTGGCATCGACCAGGCCGCAGGAGAGGGCTATGGCCGCCAGCAGGGCGCCTTCGTCGCCATCTGGCGTCATCGGTGCAAAGCCGTCGGGATATTCCTCCGCGATGAAGCCGGTCGACAGGCGGCCTTCACGCCAGCGCGGATGCTTCATCAGCGCGGAGAGGAATGGCATATTGTGTTCGATACCATCGACGACGAAACCATCCAACGCCTCGCCCATGGCGTCGATTGCTTCAAGCCGTGTCGGTGCCCAGGTGCAGAGCTTGGCGATCATCGGGTCGTAATACATCGAGATTTCAGCGCCCTCGAAGACGCCGGTATCGTTGCGGACGATCGTCTTGCCGTTCTTGCCTTCACGTGGCGGGCGATAACGCGTCAAGCGGCCGATCGACGGCAGGAAGTTGCGGTAGGGATCCTCGGCATAGAGACGGCTTTCGATCGCCCAGCCATTCAGCTTGATGTCGTCCTGCTTGAACGGCAGCGCTTCGCCAGCGGCAACGCGAATCATCTGCTCGACCAGATCGATGCCGGTCACGAGTTCAGTCACCGGATGCTCGACCTGCAGGCGGGTGTTCATCTCGAGGAAATAGAAATTGCGGTCGCGATCAACGATGAACTCGACTGTGCCGGCGCTCTGGTAATCGACCGCCTTGGCGAGCGCGACGGACTGCTCGCCCATCGCCTTGCGCGTGGCCTCATCAAGGAAAGGCGAGGGTGCCTCCTCGGCGACTTTCTGGTTACGACGCTGGATCGAGCATTCGCGTTCGCCGAGATAGACGACATTGCCGTGGCCGTCGGCCAACACCTGGATTTCGATATGCCTGGGATCGACCACGAATTTCTCGATGAAGACGCGGTCGTCGCCAAAGGAGCTTTTCGCTTCGGAACGGGCGCGATCAAAACCATCGCGCACTTCATCCTTGCTCCAGGCGATACGCATGCCCTTGCCGCCGCCGCCCGCCGATGCCTTGATCATCACGGGATAACCGATCTCGCCGGCAATCTTTTCGGCGTGATCGGCATCGTCGATGACGCCGAGATAGCCGGGCACGGTGGAGACCTTGGCGGCGTTGGCGAATTTCTTCGACTCGATCTTGTCGCCCATCGCCTTGATGGCCTTCGGCTTCGGGCCGATGAAGATGATACCTTCCTTCTCCAGTGCCTCACAGAAAGAGGCGCGTTCCGAAAGGAAGCCATAGCCGGGGTGCACAGCTTCGGCCCCGGTTTCCTTGCAGGCGGTGATGATCTTATCGGCAACGAGATAGCTTTCGGCGGCAGGGGCTGCACCGATATGCACGGCCTCGTCGGCCATCTCGACATGCAGGGCATCACGATCGGCGTCGGAATAAACCGCGACAGTCGGGATCCCCATCCGGCGCGCGGTCTTGATCACACGGCAAGCGATCTCGCCGCGGTTGGCGATCAGGATTTTCTTGAACATGGAAACTCCGCCCAATGCATATGCCCTGCTAGCGTTTTAGCCACAAATCGCCCCGGCGGTCCATGCGGAAGATATGAGTGCTCAGGCCGACGCTGCGGATCGCGACTGCACCCGCTCGCGCCAGATGATGAACAGGCCCGATGCGACGATGATCAGGATGCCGATCCATTTGGAAAAATTGGGAAAATCACCGAACAGCGCATAGCCGAGAACGGTAGCGGAGATGATCTCGAAATATTGAAAGGGCGCAAGCAGCGACAGCGGTGCCAGCCGAAAAGCACGGACGACCAGCAGATGGGCATAGCCGGACACCGCGCCGAGAATCAGCAGCAGTATGAGACCGAGCCATGAAGCAGGCAGGGACGGTGCGAAATCGGTAGCGCCGGCCGAGGCGCCTATCCACAGCGCGCCTATCATGAAGATCGTACCGCCGATACCGGCCATGGTCTGCATGGTCAAAGGTGAATCGGCGTCGCCGACGGCGCGATTCATGAAGAGATAGAGCGCAAAAAGAAAGGCGCAGGCGACCGGCAGCAGCGCCTTCAGGCCAAAAATCTCGAAACTCGGCTGAATGACGATCATAGCGCCGCCAAAGCCGACGACGATCGCCAGCCAGCGCCGCCAGCCAACCTTATCGCCGAGAAACAGCGCCGAAAGGGCGGTGAGAATGAAGGGCTCGACGAAATAGATGGCAAAGACGTCGGCAAGCGGCATGTATTTGACCGCTGCAAAGAACAGCAGGCTGGCCGCGCCATGCAATGCGCCGCGCAACAGGTTCATCCATGGCCGCTTGGCCGAAAGCGCTCCCCAGCCGAACGCAAAGAAGAGCAGCGGCAGGGTGCAGACGAGCTGAAAGAAAAAGCGGTAGAAGGTCACCTGTCCCGGCGACATCGCCTCGAAGGTCGCCATATACTTGGCGATGGCATCCATCACCGGCAACACGATCATGGCACCGGCCATGATGGCCATGCCTTGCAGAGGGTTTTGCTGGGCGGGAGCGGTGGCGATAGCGGACATGACCGGTCATCAATCACAGGAACATCATTCGATCAAGGCATTGGATGCAACCTGTCCTTATCAATTGGTTGCACCATTTGACGTAAAGTGCCGGACTTTCCCAAATCGGACACATCGAGGTCGCTACATGACGCCTCTAGACCTATATCCGCCTGGTTAATCCGCTAAAAATTTAAGCGCGCCGCTCAGAATTTAACCGGCGCGACCAAAACGGAGGATCGCACCGATGTTGAAGACGGAACAGGAAACGACCGTTTTTTCGGATGAAAGCGACGACACCCTGGGTGGGCGCATCTCCATGGCCCGCGATGCCGCCGGCATCAGCCTCGAATCACTGGCAGGCCAGTTGGGCGTTAACCAGGAGACGATGCTGGCCTGGGAATCGGACCGTTCGGAACCGAAATCGGCCGTTCTGGCCACAATGGCCGGTCTGTTCGGTGTTTCGCCGGCCTGGCTGATGACCGGCACGGGAGATGGGCCGCGCGAGGATAGTGAAGAACGGGCGCTGGAAGCCGTCAGGAGCGAACTGTCCCGACTACGTTCCGCCCATCAGGACATCGGCCGGCTGATCGAGACGACGACGCGCCAGATCGAAAGGCTCGACCATCAGATTCGCTTGCGCAACGTCAGCAAGGACGTCGCGCATTAGACCTCATTGGCTGTTTCGCCGAAGACCTGCTCGAAAGCCTCGCGCAGGCGGATATCCACATCCGTCATCATTATCGGCAGACCGAGGTCGACAAGGCTAGTAACGCCATAGGCTGAGATTCCACAGGGAACGATGCCTGAGAAATGGCAGAGATCAGGGTCGACGTTCAGCGACAGGCCATGAAACGTTACCCACTTGCGCACGCGGATGCCGAGCGCCGCGATCTTGTCCTCTGTCATGGTCCCATCCGGCAGCAACGGCTTTTCCGGACGGCGCACCCAGACGCCGACGCGATCCTCGCGACGTTCACCGCGGACATTCATCGAATCGAGCGTGCGGATAATGACTTCTTCCAGCGCGGCCACGAAAGCGCGGATATCCTGACGCCGGCGTTTCAGATCCAGCATGACATAGGCCACGCGCTGGCCGGGGCCGTGATAGGTGTATTCGCCGCCGCGCCCGGTGGCGAAAACCGGAAAACGATCGGGCTCGATGAGATCGGCCGCGTTGGCGCTGGTGCCTGCCGTATATAAAGGAGGATGTTCGACCAGCCAGACGAGTTCCGGCGCCTGACCATCGGCAATAGCAGCGACTTCCGCCTCCATGGTCGCCACCGCCTCTTCATACGGCACAGGACAGTCGGCGATGCGCCAACGCACCGGCGGTGAATCAATCAGCGGAAACATTTGGTGTTCGAGATCGGTGCGTAGCATCCTGCCAGTCCTTTGCATGCCTGCGGCTGCGCGTATCTCTTATAAAACGAACGAGCCGGCAGGCACCGCCTATATGGAGGCTTTCACAGGGGAATTCAAACAGTTGTGAAACTCTTCAAAAAAACTGACACATATCTCTTGTGCCCCCCGAATGCTTTTGCTACATGCAGCCGCGCCGGAGCAATTCGGCGCCTACCACGATGCGGTCGTGGCGGAATTGGTAGACGCGCAGCGTTGAGGTCGCTGTGGGGCAACCCGTGGAAGTTCGAGTCTTCTCGACCGCACCAAAACAAAAGACCCGCTTCGGCGGGTTTTTTTGTTTTTCTGCTCCGCTTGAGTTTTTCACATCCTTTTGAGTTGCGCGATATGTGATATACTCGCGCTGGTCGCTGTTCTGTACAGTTACCGTTCATGTTCGTCATCATATGGTGTCGCTCATCGAACCCTGATGCTGCGTCAATTGACAAATCAAAGGGGTGAGATGATTAATAGTTTCGACATTCGTCATAGAGCGGAGGATTTGCCAATGACTAGTCGTGCCATCCTGTTGATGTCTTTTGCGTCTTTTGCAGTTTTGGGCTCGATGGCCCTCTCATCGCCGGCCTCTGCGCTAACGATGAAAGAGTGCAGCACCAAATATCAAGCTGCCAAGGATGCGGGTACTCTGAACGGCCAGAAGTGGAATGATTTCCGTGCTGCTCAGTGCGGTGCCGATTCTTCTGCAACTACCACTACCGCACCGGCCGCAACGACGCCTGCAAAGACGACCACGACCGCCAAGGTCGATCCCAATGAGCCGGATGTCACCAAGCCGCCAGCTAAGGAGCCAGCGAAGCCGACGACCGTCGCACCGTCGGGCGTGACCTTCCCGACTGCTGTCGATACCAAGTATTCGAGCGAAACGCCCGGCAAGGGCCGCTTCCACACTTGCGTCGATGCCTATAATGCCAACAAGGCCAAGAACAGCCTCGGTGGTCTTAAGTGGATCCAGAAGGGCGGCGGCTACTACAGCCTCTGCAATACCAAGCTGAAGAGCTAATCTGCCTCTTTATCGGATAATCGAGCGGGCGCCCACAGGCGCCCGTATTTTTTGTGGTGAGCCAGATCAGGCGTTCGCCTTTTCCCATTTTTTCACCAGCCGATCGCGCTTCAACTTTGAAAGCCGCTGCAGCCAGAACAGGCCGTCAAGCTGATCGACCTCATGCTGGATGCAAATCGCCAGGAAGTCTTCGGCCGCAGCTTCGTGAGCTTCGCCGTCAATATCCTGATAGCGGAAGCGGATAGCCCTCGGCCTGACAACCTCGTCCGTGATGCCCGGCATGGACACGCTGCCTTCCATGTGCCGCATCGTCTCCTCGGAAAACCATGTGATCTCCGGATTGATATAGGTGCGGATGCCATCTTCGCGGCTGAGCTCAATTACCGTGACGCGCCGGAGAACGCCAATATGGGCGGCGGTGATGCCGACGCCGGGCGCGGCACGCATGGTGTCCACCAGATCGATGGCTAGACTGTGCAGACCGTCATCGAAGATGGTCACCGGCGCGCAGGTGGTTTTCAACAATGGATCTGGAAAGCGAATGATGGAACGGACTGACACGGCTCTCTCTATTGTCGGGACGACATCTTCTCCATCTAAGAATAGGGACAATACGAGGCTGATGCCATCGTCTTTCGGATCAGACAAAAAATGTTAGCTTTTCCGTCTATCCAATTGTTGACAATGATCTTTTCACCGTCATTCTGCATGGTGAAATCCTGCGTCTCCATAGACTGAACCAGGCTGGGAGGTGGTAATGACCACGACCGACGAAGACGAGCGCGTACGCAGGACCTCCACGGAGACAGATCCCGACATCTATAATGAGGACGGCGTCGTCCGCTCCGATTTTCTGACCAAGATCAGCGATGCGATCGAGCGGCAGGACGTTCCGTTCCTGCAGCAGAATGTCGTGCGGCTGCACGATTCCGAACTCGGCGATCTTCTCGAATCGCTGCCGCCGCATGAACGTCTGGCACTGGTGCGATTGCTCGGCAACGACTTCGACATGACGGCGCTGACGCAGGTGGACGAGGCGATCCGTATGGAGATCGTCGACCAGATGCCGAACGACCAGATCGCCGCCGGTATCGGCGAGCTTGATTCGGACGACGCCGTCTACATTCTCGAGGATCTCGACCAGGAAGACCGCGACGAAATCCTGTCGCAACTGCCGTTTACCGAGCGCGTCCGCCTTCGGCGCGCGCTCGATTACCCGGAGCGGTCAGCTGGCCGCCGCATGCAGACAGAATTCGTCGCCGTGCCGCCATTCTGGACGGTCGGCCAGACGATCGATTACATGCGCGACGAAGAGGGGCTGCCGGAAGCCTTCACGCAGATCTTCGTCATCGACCCGACCTTCAAGCTGCTCGGCAGCATCGATCTCGACCGTATCCTGAGAGCCAAGCGGCAGGCGAAGGTCGAGGGCATCATGCGCGAGACCTCGCACCCAATCCCGGCCGAAATGGACCAAGAAGAGGCGGCGCAGCTCTTCGAGCAATACGACTTGCTGTCCGCCGCCGTCGTCGACGAGAATCAACGGCTCGTCGGCGTGCTGACCATCGACGACGTGGTCGACGTCATCAACGAAGAGGCCGACGAGGACATCAAGCGTCTCGGCGGTGTCGGCGACGAAGAACTGTCGGATAACGTCACCTCGACCGTGCGCTCACGCTTCGTCTGGCTGGCCGTCAACCTGATCACGGCGATCCTCGCCTCCAGCATCATCGATGTCTTCGACGGCGCCATCGCGAAGATGGTGGCGCTTGCCGTGTTGATGCCGATCGTCGCCTCGATGGGCGGCAATGCCGGCACCCAGACGATGACCGTCACGGTGCGGGCGCTCGCCACAGGCGACCTCGACATCTACAACGCTTTCCGCGTCATCCGCAGGGAGGCGAGCGTCGGTCTGATCAACGGCATCCTTTTCGCCATCATCATGGGTGCCGTCGCCACATTCTGGTTCCATGATTTTCAGCTCGGTATCGTCGTTGGCGCGGCGATGATCATCAATCTGGTCGCGGCGGCTCTTGGCGGCATCCTTCTGCCGCTGATTCTGCATCGCTTCGGCGCCGACCCGGCCATTGCTTCGTCGGCCTTCGTCACCACGGTCACGGATTGCACGGGCTATTTCGCATTCCTGGGCATTGCGACGTGGTGGTTCGCGATTCACTAGGCTGAAATGAGCGGGGGAGTGCCATCGTGCACAAATTGACTATTACGTAAAAGTCAATATTATGCCCCCTGCAAGACAGGGGCGCGCGACTGGTGGATAGATACTATAGCATAACGGAGCTGACGCGGGAATTCGGGGTTTCGACCCGAACATTGCGTTTCTACGAGGACGAAGGTCTTATCCACCCCGAACGCCGGGGCCGCACACGTTTGTTCCGCACGGCCGACCGCCGTCTGATCATGGAAATCCTGCGCGGCCGCCGTATCGGCTTCACCATCGCCGAAATCCGCGAGATCATCCAGGTCTACAAGGAACCGCCGGGCGAGATGGGTCAGCTGAAATTGCTGATGAAGCGCGTCGACGAGAAACGCAACGAGCTGCGCCAGAAGCGCAAGGATATCGAAGATACGCTGACCGAACTCGACAATGTCGAGGAAGCCTGCCTTGGCCGCCTGGCCGAGATTGGCGTGGGGACGTGACCCCTTAAATCCACCTGCGGGTATGCCTGCAATAAAATTCAAATTCGCAGCCGAAGCGGGATAGTAGATGCATCTCCTCGCAGCGGATGACCAATAGCGTGGTCAGCGCCGCCGCCACGGCCGCCATGGCGACGAACCAGACGTTGCCGATCATCAGGCCAAGGCTCGCCGTCAGCAGCGTATAGCCGAGATAGGTCGGGTTGCGGGTGAAGCGGAACGGGCCTTTGGTCACCAGATGCGCGGTACAGCGCTGTGTCAGCACGGTGGTTCGGCTCTCGATCAGAGTCTTCACCGCCCAGACATTCAGCGTCACCGCGACGGTGGTGAGAAGAGCGCCGATACCCCAGCCGATGATGGCCCAGAGATAAGGCAGTCGCACCGGATAATCCTTGTTCAGATACAGCGCTGTTATGACTGCGAGACTATATAATAATGGCGGCCATGGGAAACTCAGCGACTTCAAACGATAGGCATTCATCGAATAACCCTGTCATTGCGCTTGTTCCGTGCACTGTAGCGCGATTCGGCTGATCCGTTCATCGCTATCTGCCTTAATTGCCCCGGAATTCAGGGGCGCGAAGAGGTTCTGCGCCTGCAATTGATCGAGCGTGCACTTGCAGAAGCTGCGGCACATGGCTTCGCTGCCGGACTGTGTGCAGGACACCTCGCATTGCCTGATATAGCCGACCGTGGGGTCCGGCGCCGGAGCGGGTGCTACCAACGACAGAAGATAGACGAGGCCGAAGAGTAGCGGCTGGTGCACGAGATAGAAAATCAGGCTGTGGCGGCCGGCGCGGGCGATCAGGTTGCGGCCGGGGCCAAGCTTTGCCAGGGACCGGAGCCAACCGAGCGAAATCGCAAGCTGCGCGATGCCAAGACCGAAAAGGAACGGCGTCAGCCATGGGAAAACCGGCACGTAGTCGTTGGATCGCGGCAGGCTTTCGGACAAGCCGACCCAATAGAGCCAGGGCACGTCGAAGAAAGAGGAATGCAGCGAAAACGGCGCGATGACATTGTCGACGACGATACCGGCCAAGAGCAGCACGGCTATCAGCAAGGTCGCGAAGGCCGGCAGGCGCAGGAAGAGCAGGCCGATGATGCTGGCGGCCGCAATGCAGTGCAGGATGCCGAAGAAGATCCACTCGTCGCGCATGCCGATGAAGGTCACGATAGAAATCGCTACAGCAGCGGCTGCGATCATGCCGACGCGCTTGAAATAGGACTGCCAGCGGATTTCGGGCGTGTTGGCAAGCACCAGGCTGACGCCTGCGAGGAACAGGAAGGTACTGGCGATGGCGCGAGCATAGAATTTCAGCCAGCCGGTCTCTGCCGTACCCGGCTCGAGATAGCCGAAGAACTCGAAATCCCAGGTGCAATGATAGCTCGCCATCGCCAGAAGCGCGATCCCACGGGCCGTGTCCAGAATGCCGATGCGGGGCGTTTTCTGCGGCGCATCGATACTCTCGGCGATAACGGCCATTTGGCGGATCCTTCCAGGCATGAATTCAGATCGTCGGCACCAGCTTAATCATCGCCAACGCGGCGATGTCATGGCACATCGATATCCATGATGGCCAGACGGGCGTCGGAAAAAAACTGCCGGCGGACCAGAACGATGATGATGAACATCGTCGTGACCATGAAGACGTAAGGGCTCAGGAACCAGCCGAGATAGCCGATCGACAGGAAGATGGTTCGCAGACCCGCATTGAAATTGCGCGCGGCGATGATGTTCATGCGGATGACGCGCTCTGCGGCCCGCTCCGCCCGCGCGGGATCGAGCTCGGCATCCTGCCGCATCGGCAGGGCGCCGAAGAGGATGGTGCAATAGTTGAACAGGCGATAGGCCCAGCCGAACTTGAAGAAGGCGTAACCGAACAGACAGGCAAGCCCCGCCACCTTGAGCTCGAAGGCGGCGCGGCCGCCATTGAGGATGAAGGGCAGGTCGGCGAAGAAGGCATTGACCTTGTCGGTGGCGCCGAGCAGGGCGAAGCAGCTGCCGATGGCGAAGATTGATGTCGAGGCAAAGAAACCAGTGCCGTTCTGCAGGCCAGCCAGGATTTGCGTATCGATCATCTTCAGGTCGCGCCGCAGCGAATTGTGGATCCATTCGCGCCGGCGCTCGTTCATCGCCAGCGTCAGGCTGGTGCGATTGAAGAAGCTGGCGCTGCTGGTGATCCAGTTCAGGGCAATCCAGAGAAAAATGAAGAGGGCGAGGGCGACATAGTCGACGGTCGTCATGAAGGCAGATTCTCCCAGTCTTTCTGTTCCAGACTGTAACGCACGCCTGTTCGGGCGCAATGGCCTTATGTTTGCGCCGCCTCAAGCCTATATGTTATGTCGCAGGCATGAAATCCGATGTCGGTCGATCGCCGTGCAGGGCTGCCCTGATAGCGTAGCCTTGTCATTGCTTGATTTGCCGAGGAGGCACCAAAGGTCCATGTTTCTTTCAGTTTTCGATGTTTTCAAGATCGGCGTCGGACCGTCCAGTTCGCACACGATGGGACCTATGTCGGCCGCGAATCGGTTTCTTGACCTCGTGCTGTCGAGCGAGTGGCCGCGGCCGTCCTCGAATGTGCATGTCGCCTCGATCAAGGTGAGCCTGCATGGCTCACTCGCCCATACGGGCATCGGCCACGGCACGGGCAGGGCGGTGATTCTCGGCCTGATGGGCGAACGCCCGGATCAGGTCGATCCCGACCGGATGGATGCCGTTATCGACGAGGTCGAGCGCAGCGGCCGCATCACGCCGCCGGGGCATCCGGCCTACCAGTTTCAGCCGAAAACCGACTTGATCTTCGACAAGAAGGTGCCGCTGCCGGGCCATGCCAACGGCATGAGCTTTTCCGCCTTCGACAAGGACGAGCGCCTGCTTGTCAAACGCATCTACTACTCCGTCGGCGGCGGCTTCGTTGTCACCGATACCGAGCTTGAACAGATGCGGGCCGACAAGAAGAAGGCGTCTTCCGGCGAACGCATTCCGTTCCCCTTTTCCACTGCCAAGCAGATGCTTGATATGGCCGAGCGTTCCGGTCTCTCGATAGCACAGATGAAGCGCGCCAATGAAGAGACGCGTATGAGCAGCGATGAACTCGATGCCGGGCTCGATCGTATCTGGATGGCGATGAGCAGCTGTATCGATCGCGGCTTGAAGGTCGATGGCATCATGCCGGGCGGCCTGAAGGTGCGCCGTCGCGCCCGCTCCATCCATGACAAGCTGCAGGAGGAATGGCGCAGCAACCGCATCAATCCGCTGCTCGCCAACGACTGGCTGAGCGTCTACGCCATGGCCGTCAATGAGGAGAACGCGGCCGGTGGTCGCGTCGTCACCGCGCCAACCAATGGGGCCGCTGGTGTCATCCCGGCGACGATCCGCTATTACCAGCACTTCCATGAAGACTGGGACCAGGACGGCATCCGCAATTACCTGCTGACAGCCGCCGCCGTCGGCGGCATCATCAAGCACAATGCCTCGATCTCCGGCGCCGAAGTCGGCTGTCAGGGCGAGGTGGGTTCGGCGGCTGCAATGGCGGCTGCGGGGCTTGCCGCCGTCATGGGCGCGTCTCCGGAGCAGATCGAAAATGCCGCCGAAATCGCCCTCGAACACCATCTCGGCATGACCTGCGACCCTGTCGCCGGCCTCGTGCAAGTACCCTGCATCGAGCGCAACGCGCTTGGCGCCGTCAAGGCCGTGACCGCCGCATCATTGGCCCTCAAGGGCGACGGCCAGCATTTCGTGCCGCTTGACGCCTGTATCGAAACCATGCGCCAGACCGGCTACGACATGAGCGAGAAGTACAAGGAGACGTCGACAGGCGGTCTCGCTGTGAATGTCGTCGAATGTTGAATCAGAATATTAGAGGCATTGCTTCACGCAACAGGTGAGGTGGGCAATGAGGGCCGGTTAACGGGTAGCTTTCAAACCGCCCAACCGAGTTCTTTTCCTGTAGTTCTTTGGCATCAACGGTCTTTACCCTGCGAATGCAGGATCATCGTGGCTAAACGCCGTTGTAAAGCGGGCGGTTCGAACTCCATCCGCACGGAGCCAAGAGCGTAGCACATTGCCGCCGTGAACGGCATCCAAGGTCCCAATAGATCAAGCAGAGCATCGGACATCATATCCTCCAGCGGCCCGACGCCTAATTGACCGAGTGCTTGCTTGTGATCGGGCAAGCGGGCTTGCGCGATAATGGCAAGGACCCGTTTCAAGACGACGTCCGCCTCGCTTGACGAATAATCGTTCGTTGACCACCAATACGTGTCGGGATCAGCAAGATAAGCTTGAACATAGGCGTCTGCACTGCCGGGTGGTTGCTCCATTTCCGGCAGATCCACCCATGAAGTATCCGATGCAATTTCATGTGGCGTGAAGGCATTATTCGACGAGGCATCCTGGCGGTGTCTTTTCGACGGCTGTTTTCGATGGTCCACCATGATTACGCCCCCTATAAGCTCCAACTGGATACCAAATCATATTCCTCGATCAATCGCACCATGCACGGCCCGGACAGAATGATATCGAGTTTGTGGACACGTGACGTGAAAAGCTTGACGCTGCCGGTCAAAAGGATTTCAACGGCGTTATGGCTTTGCATCTGATCAAATTATGCGTGGGCGCTGACTCGCTTGAGGATCTGCGCGAATGGGTTTCCGAACGGGCGATGAGCGCTATTGCCGCCGGCTTGGAGCCACATACGACCCATACAACCCGCATGGTGCCGAAGCGCATGGATGAGCTGCTGGATGGCGGCTCGCTCTATTGGGTGATCAAAGGGCAGGTGCAGGCGCGGCAAAAGCTGCTCGGTATCGAAACCTTCACCGATGTCGACGGCATTCATCGCTGCCGGCTGATTCTCGATCCGAGCGTCGTCGAAACCGCCGGACAGCCCCGCAGGGCTTTTCAGGGTTGGCGTTACCTGCCGCAGGATGACGTGCCGCGCGACCTCGACAGTCTCGGCGGCGTTGCCGAGTTGCCCGCGGATTTGAGACGCGAGCTTTCCGAATTGGGATTGCTGTAGAGCGGGCGCTCAGCGCACCCGCAGCTGCACCGGTGCCTGGCCGTTCGGCGAGGTGATGTGCAGTCGAATATTGGCTTCCGGCTGCGAATAACGCCAGGCGCGCGCGCCATGGCAGAGCAGGATGCCGATCAGGTCTTTCGTCTTACTGCGCGAACGCGAACGGTTGAGACCCAGATCGGCCAGCCGCAATGCCGCTTCATGCAGCGGATGAAGGGCAAAGCCCTTCTGTTTGGTCTTTCCCGCGCCATCGAGCGAGAAACCTGGAAAGTTCTCGTTCATCGCCATCTTATATCCCCGCAACACATTACAAACTCAGGGCCGGCCCGATACACATCCGGGACCGGAAAGCCGGGCGTCGCCACGCGAAACCCGGCAATCTATTGACAATGCGGCACGAAAACCGTGTCCACATTCCTATTCCAAACTTGCCCAGCACTTCACGCCGGCCTTCTTGAGCGCCTTGCAGGCGTTGACCGCCGCATTCTGGTCTCCAAAGCCACCGAAGCGGGCGCGATAGCCGTTGTCATAGGCAACTGCGTAAGCCTTTGCCGAGCGCAATGCCTTGCCGCCCTTGCTCTTGGCTCTGTCGAGCAGATCGTCGGCGCCGTCCTTGCTGGAGGAAACACCGATCTGAACGACCCAGCCGGTCGGGCCTTTCTCAGCCTTGCTCGCCTTGGCAAGCTTTTCAGGCTTGTCCGCCTTCTCGGCCTTTTCGACCTTCTGCGGCTTGATGATCTTCGTATCAGACTTGGAAGTCGAAGCGGTCGTCAGCGTATCGACATCATCCTCGCTGGTCTCGTCCGAGGCGGTCGGCGCTATGGAGGCGACTTCGTCGGATGCGGCGCGGTGCTTCTGCTTGCTCGCAAGCAGCGGATTGCTGGATTTCGGCGCGACCGCGGCAAAAGCGGCGGCGCTGGATGGCTGCTGATCGTCTTCTACCTCGGCGCTTTCGACCTTGCTCGCCTTCACACTGCCAGCCGCCGCCATGCGGGCGCTCGCAGCCTGGATATTTGGCGTTTCCGCCACGGTCTGGGCAACCACGTTGGACGAAATATGCTTGGTCGATGCGACCGGCAGATAGGTCGCGATCAGCTTGCGCATCTGGTTGTCGCGGGCCGGCGTCGAAGCGCCACCGAGCACGACGCCGACGATCGAACGACCGTCGACTTTGACAGAAGTCGCAAGATTGTAGCCGGCGGCGCGCGTGTAACCGGTCTTGATGCCATCGACGCCACGGACCGAGCCGAGCAGGTGGTTGTGTCCGGGGATTACTCTGTTGCCGAGACGAAAACTCGTCGTGGAGAAGAGGCCGTAATATTGCGGAAAGTGCTCGCGCAGGGCGATGCCGAGGCGGGCCTGATCGCGCGCCGTGGTCATCTGCGCGGTGTTCGGCAGGCCGTTCGGGTTGCGATAGGTCGTGCGCGTCATGCCGAGCATGCGTGCCTTGTCATTCATCATGCGGGCGAAATTGTCTTCCGAGCCGCCGAGCATTTCGCCGAGCGCCATGGCCGCATCGTTGGCCGACTTGGTAACAATGCCGAGGATTGCTTCGCGAACGGTAACCGACCGGCCGGTGCCGATGCCAAGCTTCGTCGGCGCCTGCATGGCCGCATTCTTCGAAAAGACCACCGGCGTATCGAGAGTGATCCGACCGGATTCGAGCGCCTCGAAGGTCAGGTATACCGTCATCATCTTGGTCAGCGATGCGGGGTAGTGAAGTGTGTCGGCATTCTCGCTGTAGAGAACATTGCCGGTATTCGCATCGATGACGATGCCCGCATATTTCGAGCCACCGGCTGCGTACGACGCATCAACGGTCATGGTTATCGTCGCCGTCGAAACTGCGAGACCAAACAGCATCTTCGCCAGAAACTTGCCGGAGTGCGATGAGGATGCGGAAAATTTTGATCTGGACACTACTTCACTCTCTGCTTGCATTTACGGTCTCGATTATCCGGCCGCCGCCTCCATGAACGTCCGTTGGGTTCCAACGTAGGGGCTTAGCGTTACCAATCGGTTTATGATGAACAGTTGGTTTCAAATTTTGGCACCATTTTAGCCGTCGCTCGCGGAAATACCGCCGGCGTCTGGTGCGTCGATGAGGTGGGATTTGACAAAGCCCTGGACGACCGCATCCATTGCCTGCCAGTCGGCAAGCTGATTGGCGGAAAAGCGGTAGAGGACGCTCAGATCCTTGCCGACCTTAACGTCTCTCTGGCAGTCGCCGCTGGTCGCAAGGTCAGGCGAGGCGGGCAGGATGCAGCGAACAACATAATCAGGCTCGCCGGCGCGTGGCGCGGTCAGAAGCACTTCGCCGCTATAGCCGGCATCGGCGCGGAGCGGATGCGCTGTCAGGCCATGCGGACCGGCAAAGGCCTGCCCCTCCATCAAATGCGAATAGATCGGCTCCAGCCGGCCCGACATGTCGCGCGACATGGTGCTCTGGCTGATCTGGAGGAAGATCAACGAGGAGGATTGGGAAGTATCGTCGAAACGCAGCCGGTCGACATCACTGTAGCCCTGCATCTGCGGCCAGGTCATATAGAGATCGACGCGTTCGGCGATGCCGTTTGCGCGTTCGCTCGGAAAGCGGATCGTATTGGCACCAAGGCGCAACGTGTCTTCGCCGATCGTCACGGTGATCGGCCTGATGCTGTCGGTGTGGCCCGCAAGCGAAATCTTCTCGCCGAGCCAGCGGCCTCCGATGGTGATTGCCACGGTCAGTGCTGCGAGCACGGCAACACCGGCGGTCAGACGATAAACCAGGCCGCTCGAAATCAGCGGCTGTTCGTCGATCATGGAGGTGGACGACAGAGGAGGGGCCATGCTCTTGCCTTCGGTTCCAACCCGCATCGGTCATCATCGTCGGTGACATATCCGCTGCGGCAAGAGACCCCTGATGAGTCCCGATGTGGAATGATTGCCGCCTTCATGGTTAATGAGTGATTAATAGTGTGTCAGCTTGCATATTTAATCGCGGATATGCTCTCGCGATTGTCTGGATGATTTTTCGATGTGATGTGCCCGGAAACGAAAAGAGCCGTTCCCGGGACAGTGGGAACGGCTCCGAGGCGCCGGTCGGAACAGAAATCTGGGGACGGACCGGGCCCTTACTCACGCCGCCAACGCTAGGCCGCCGGCGGTCGCAAGGAGGAGAATGACTTACTTCAAGCTGCCGACAGCGACCGCGCGACCATCTTGTATCTTAACCCAACGAGCCGGATCATCGGCGGACTGACGCTTCAGGAAGGTGTATTCGGTCTCCGACCAGAGCTTCACCTTGTTGCGCATATTGTCGAGGACGAAGTCGCCGCGATCGGTGCGTACCGTCAGGACGGCATGACCTTCACCATTCGGCTGCAGCACGACGGTCATCAGCAGGTCGGAAGGGGAAAAGCCAGCGTCGATCAGGTCTTTGCGCTTCAGGAGCGCGAAATCCTCGCAATCGCCCGCTGTGGTCGGGATCGCCCATTTTTCCTCGACGCCATAGAGGTCCATGTCCGTCATCGGCCGGATTGTCGTGTTGACCGCATAGTTGATCTTCACGATCGTCTTCCAGCGATCCTCGGTAAGGATGGCTGGACCGGCATCGCCGCCGGCATAGGAGCATTCAGTCGGATTTTCCCTGCAGAACTGGTAATGGCCGATCGGCGGCGCAGCATCGCCGGTGATCGTCATATTGGCAGGCGCCGCATGGGCGAGGCCGAGACAGCCGAAGGTGAAGAGAGCTACTGCGGCATATCCGCGAAGAAGAAATTGAAAGCTCATGTCCGTGTCCCTTTTTTATTGGGACCAGAATGACATGCAGGCTTTTACCCCACGCAAAATTACGTAGTCAAATTAAGTACTTAGTTTATTCAAACACGCGTCGAATTGTCGTAAAATGAGAATAAAATTTGAATCAAATTTGAAGTGATTTCCATCGGAATTCCAAAATCCTCCCGCGTTTGCCGCCGTGATTGGAATTCTCATATCCAATTGTTTTTGAATGACTTTCTTTTTAAGTGCTAAAATTAGCCGAACAGCTTGTTCACCCGAGGCGTTAATATAGCAGGGCCGACGCCCTGTCTCCGCACATAGCAGAGGCCATCCGAATGCCCGGAATTTCCTCGTATTGTGCCATTTCGGGACGGTGCGCAGAAAAATATTTTTGATTTTTTTACTGCCCTCAGGCGAGTGCGCGAAATGCATCCGTCGCCTCGACAATGGCTGCCGCCATCTCGGACGTCTCTGGCGAATGAGCCGCGTTGGGCACGACCACCAGACGTGCCGTGGGCCAGGCCCGCGACAATTCCCATGCGGTGACGACGGGTCCCTCCAGATCGAGGCGGCCCTGGATCATCGTACAAGGGATGCCGGCAAGCCGATGGACATTCCGCAATATCTGTTCGTCTTCCATCCAACCGCGATGGTGGAAGTAGTGGGTGATGATACGGGCTCTTGCGATGACATAGCGTGAATCAGCCCAGCGGTCTGAAAGCGTCGCCCGTGGATCGACCAGAATATTGGCCGATTCCCATTCGTGCCAGTCCCTGGCGGCCTTGAGATGGACGGCAGGATCTGGGTCGCGGAGCAGTTGATAATAAGCCGCGACGAGATCGCCATCGCGCTGGCTCTCTGGAACACCTGCGCGAAATCGCTCCCATTCCTCGGGAAAGAAACGAGCAAGCCCTTTGTAAAGCCAATCGATCTCGGATTGTCGGGTCGTGGTCACGCCAGCAACGATAAGGGCTACGACGTGCTCCGGATGTGCCTGAGCATAGACCAAAGCCAGGGTACATCCCCAGGAATTGCCGTAGACCAACCAACGCTCGATGCCGAGAAAGAGCCTTAGCCGCTCGATATCGGCAACCAGGTGCCATGTGATATTGGCAGAAAGATCGCTCTCCGGCTCTGACGCGTGCGGCAGACTGTTGCCACAGCCGCGCTGGTCGAACTGGATAATGCGATAATGTTGCGGATCGAAGAAGCGGCGGGCGCCGGCGGAACTGCCGGATCCGGGACCACCATGCAGGATGACAACGGGAACGCCGTTCGGATTGCCCGACTGCATCCAGTAAATGCTGTTGGCGTCGCCAACACCGAGCATGCCCTGATCGTAGGGCTCGATTTCCGGATAAAGCGTCTTCATCGGCGGCCACGCGGATAGAGGAGGTGAAGCGCCTCTGTCTCTAGAGAGAACGTGACGTCAGAATGACGGGATCAGAGGAATTCGCGCAAGGTCTCGCGCGATTGCAGCGAGAGAAACTCGATTGCGACGCCTTCCATGAAGTGACGCACGACGCGGCCACGCATATTGCCGAGACGAACAGGCGTTCCGATCGGTGGGCGAGCCTCGACGTCAACGGCCGCACCCGACAGCGACAGATCCATGATGCGGCAGACATAGAGAGTGCCGTCTTCCAGGGTCAATTCGCTGGTGGTGGAGCGCGGCGTCAAGCGATCATGGCGGCGATCCTCCGGAAGGCCAAGCTCATGCTTGTTGGCAAGCCAGGTAAGCTGGGCGGCAAGCTTCTCGCGCTTGCGGTCGGTCGCGTTGATCGACATGCTGAAGCCACGACCATCGACGGCGACCACATTGCCCTCGACCCGGCCAAGATGATCGATATAGGCCACGATGCGCTCATTGGCGCGCGGACGTCCCAGGCAGGTGACATACATGTCGCCGGGCGACATCTCTGTGACCAGGCACTCATACTCTTCATAACTGGCCAGCATCAGACGGCCCTGCATATTGATCGGAACCCGCTGAAAGGTCCGCTGATCATTGCGGGGCGCACCTCCTACCATCTGGTTGGGCCGCGTCGTCTGAGCTGGCTGGAATGAATGCATGAAAGGGCTTCTTCAACCGATTATGTTTATTACAATCTTTAGCCGAACTTTCTTAAGGTAAGGTTGTCTTTGCCGAGGAATGACTGAGAAGTGACGGATGAATTTGTGCCGCGATGGGTCATCCGGCGCGCGAATCGTGCATGCCCGTTTTCAGGTTCAGTACCCGGCGCATTAATCCACCAAACCGAGCGCCATCCCGAGGGGCGATCGGATCGGTGGGTTGCGGATGCGATGGCTGTTCGGCGGCGCGGGCAGGGCGGTCGTAAAGCAGGCGGCTGCGGTCAAGCGCCAGGAACTCCAGACGCTCGCTGCCGAGCCATGCCGTATGGGCCACCGGCGTTAGACAGCCGAGCAAACGATCGCAGACATCGCCCGACGAACGCAGCGGCATCAGCACCATTTCAAAGGCCATATGGCGGCCGCTGATGCTGTAGCCGGTCGCATTGATCAAGGCGGGAACCACATGCGTCATAACGCCCGTCGCAATACGCATTGGGTCGTCGATCTGGCTGCCCGCCCAAAGTGCGGCAAAGCTCTCACCACGAATTTCGCGCCCCATGAGACTGCAAATCGCCGTCCCGGCCAGCCGGAAACGTGGTGTATCATTCGGCAAGAGTTCGAGAATGAAGAGCTCCGGCAGGATATGGCGAACCGCCGAGGGCTGTATCAAATTGCGCAAGGGGGCATCCGCGTTGCCGCGCAATTGCTCCCAATAGGTAAATATCTCGATGCTCGTCTTCTGGCGCATGACGCGTCGGTGTCCCATTTCAGTTCAAATACCGGGGCGCTCATCGCCCTTGCACCTTGCCTTGCTTATTTCATGCCAACGCCGAGCCGTTAGGGTTAACAAAGGGTATCGTTTGCCTTTCGCGAGCCTGAATGGGAGAAATATCCCATCACTTCACGAGGTGACCTTCAGCACAAAGTCTTTCGGGCGTAGGATGCAAGCCATCGCTGTGAACGCCCGAGCAAGCCGTCCACCTCAGTTGGGCGGCTTTTTTTTTGACGGTCGCTGCTGTATGTCTCGAGTCCCTTTTTGAGGATCTCAGAGCAAGACATGGATAATGCAGAGCCGCCGCGCCAACAGCCAGAATCCCCGCGGCCGCCGGAGCGCGTTCCGGTTTTCAACCTGCCACCCGTCATCCTTGCAAGCCTGGTACTGCTGGCCGTAGTCTTCGCTGTTCAGAACCTGCCCTGGTGGTCGGACGATACGCTGAACTGGCTCTATTTCACCTTCAGCTTCATTCCCGCGCGCTATGCTTTCCCGCTGTCGCAGCAGGGGCTGGAGTGGCTATGGACGCCGGTTACCTATTCGCTTCTGCATGGCGGGATCGAGCATATCGTTTTCAACGGGCTGTGGCTGATGGTCTTTGCTGCGCCCGTCGCGCGCCGGATTGGCGTCGTGCGCTATGTGATGTTCTGGATTTTTTCGGCGGCCGCCTCCGCATTCCTGCACGCGGCCATCTATTGGGGTGACCAGACCCTGTTGATCGGCGCATCCGGCGTCGTTTCAGGGTTGATGGGTGCGGCATGCCGCTTTGCCTTTCCGGCCATGGACGGCCGCCGCACCGGCATACGGCAAGCCCACCTCAACCCGCGGCTGTCGATCCTCGCCTCGCTGCGCAGCCGGACGGTCGTCGTCTATATCCTCATGTGGATCGCCGGCAATGCGCTGGTCGCTTTCGGCATCACACTCGTTGGCGACAGCTCGCAACCCGTCGCCTGGGACGCGCATATCGGCGGCTTTCTCTTCGGTTTCCTGCTGTTTTCGCTGTTCGACCGGCAGCCTCGCGTTGAAGTCGAAAATCCAGCTGCATCAACGGAATGAAGCTGTTGCTTTCTTGGCTCCACAGGCGCAACATTCATCTCTATCGGATGCGCGTGGGAGGAGACCAACGCGGCCGATGACGGGAGCAGCGGTCCGAAACCTTGGGGTGGTTTCGGAACAAATCCGAGGCTCGCATGTTCACTGTGCTTTCGAGATGGGAGAATCGAATGTCAGTTTCCGTAAAAGCCATACTTGATACCAAAGGCCGCAATGTCGTTACCACCGGGGGTAATACGACCGTTGCGGAAGCCGCCAGAATGCTCAACGAGAACCGCATCGGCGCGATCGTCGTTGTCGGCATGGCAGGCAAGATTTCCGGCATATTCACCGAGCGCGATGTGGTCAACGCTGTGGCCAAGCACGGTGGCGAATGTCTCGACCAGCCGATCGCCTCGCTGATGACGGCGAAGGTGCATCGCTGCAAGGAAGAGACCACCACCGATGAATTGATGGAAGTGATGACCCTGCGCCGCTTCCGTCATGTTCCCGTTGAAGACAAAGGCAAGCTCTCCGGCATCATCTCGATCGGCGACGTCGTCAAATGGCGCATCCGCGAAATCGAACTCGAGGCCGAGCAGATCAAGGCTTATATTGCTGGGTGAGGACCGGTCGGGCAGAGCCCGAGCAATCGATCCAGTGAGTCGATTGCAGCGACGAACGCCCTGAGCCTAAAGCGAAGGGCCGGATGGTGCATCACATGCAAACCCCATCCCGCCCTTAGTAAGCGAGATGGGGTTGTGGCTAGCTGCCTTTTCAGATTTTCACGTTTATCGAGGCCCTAGCGCGCATAGGCTTCCTGCATGCGCCGGATTTCGGTGAGGCGAGCCAATGTTTCCTCATAGCCGCGTTCGATTGCCTCGCCAGCGCGATGAAACTCCGAGAGACCGATATCGCTGAGGCGCGGGTGCAGCGATAGATCCGGCGGATCGCCGGCAAG
Source organism: Rhizobium rhizogenes NBRC 13257 (assembly GCF_000696095.1). Taxonomy (GTDB): domain Bacteria; phylum Pseudomonadota; class Alphaproteobacteria; order Rhizobiales; family Rhizobiaceae; genus Rhizobium; species Rhizobium rhizogenes. The sequence goes on from NZ_BAYX01000001.1 coordinate 772,685, forward strand.
GCGGGCGCGTGAGATCCGATCCTGGATGATGTTGAAGGCCTGCACCATCACGCCGGTCATGCCGAGCTTGGTATAGGGTGCCTCGTCGCGGCGTTGCTGGTCGCTGGTCGGCGGCCCGGCATTGTGCTTGACGACGGCCGAGCGTCCATAAAGATCGTAGTTCAGGTTGACGGCAACCACGAGCGGCTGCTCGTAGGCGCGGCAGACGGAAACGGGCACGGGATTGACCAGAGCGCCGTCAACCAGCGTTCGGCTGTTGGTGCGAACCGGCTCGAAAATGCCGGGCAGGGCATAGGACGCCCGCAGCGCCGTGATCAGGGAGCCATTGGCGATCCAGACCTCGTGACCGGTGTTCAATTCCGAGGCGACGGCGACGAATGTGCGATCGAGATCCTCGATCGACAGGCCTTCGAGGTGTTCCTGCATGCGCTTGGTGAGCCGCATACCGCCAAACAGGCCGCTGCCGCCTATGGTGAGATCGAGCAGGCTGGCGATGCGGCGCATGGTCAAGGAGCGGGAAAAAGCCTCCAGCTCGTCGAGCTTGCCGGCAAGATAACAGCCGCCAACCAGAGCCCCGATGGAGGTGCCGGCAACCATGCCGACCTCGATACCCGCTTCGTCCAGAGCACGCAGCACGCCGATATGAGCCCAGCCGCGAGCTGCACCTCCGCCGAGTGCCAGCGCAATCTTCACTTTCTTTGGGGGAGCAGGAGCAATCGGGGGAGCGAGGATGTCGTGCGAAGTCGTCGGATCTGAACTTGCCGAAGTCTGTCCGGCGCCCTGACGATTCAACCCCCAATTCAGCATGACATATCTTCCTCCGAGGCCTTTATGTGCCCCTTGCTAAAATACTGTCCCTTTTTTGTTTCCAAATCGTATATTTGGCTATCGCCCCATCTACTTTCGGTAGATTTCGCTGGGATCGAAATGCAAGTGATCGTCGACCACGTTCAGCACAGGCTTTCCATCCTCGAGCTCCACCGTGCGGTAGAAACAGGAACGGCGACCAGTATGGCACGTTGCATCGTGACCTGCGACTACAACTTTCAGCCAGATGGCATCCTGGTCGCAATCGGTGCGTATCTCCGTCACCGTTTGCAGGTTTCCGGAGGTTTCGCCCTTCTTCCAGAGCTTGCCGCGCGAACGGCTGTAGTAGTGCGCCGTCTTAGTCTTGATCGTCAGCGCCAGCGCCTCGGCATTCATATGCGCGACCATCAACAACTCGCCGTCATGGGCATCGGTTACGATCGCGGTGATCAGGCCGCGATCGTCGAAACGAGGCGTGAAATCACCCGCATCCTCAAGCTCGGATTTGTCCGTGGAAGGGGCATTGAATACCAAATTCATCTCAGGCTCTTTCCCTGGAGCCCTATCAACGGCTCCGGACCATCGTCATGAAGCGGACCTGCTCGGCCGGATCGGCCTTGAAGGCGCCCGTGAAAGTCGTCGTCAACGTCGACGAGCCTTGCTTCTGTACACCGCGCATCGCCATGCACATATGCTCGGCTTCGATCATGACGGCGACGCCGCGCGGACGCAGCGAGTCGTCAATGGCGTTGGCGATCTGGGCGGTCATGGCCTCCTGCGTCTGCAGGCGGCGGCCGAAGATTTCAACGGTGCGAGCGATCTTCGACAGGCCGAGGACGCGGCCATTCGGCAGATAGGCGACATGCGCCTTGCCGATGATCGGCACCATATGGTGTTCGCAATGCGAGAAAAATGGAATGTCGCGCACGAGGACCATGTCGTCATAGCCGGAAACCTCCTCGAAGGTGCGACCTAGCACATCCTCCGGGCTCATATCATAGCCGGCGAAAAGCTCACGATAGGCCTTGGCGACACGTTCCGGCGTATCGAGCAGGCCTTCGCGCTGCGGATCATCGCCTGCCCAGCGAAGCAGAACGCGGACAGCGTCTTCGGCTTCCTTCTGCGAAGGGCGGTCCAATATACGATCGGATTCAACGGCTTGCGGAAAGTTCTTTACAATGGCGTCCATTACCTGTGGTCTCCTGATCCGCACCGCGGATCTTGTTTTGTCGGACTCGCCACTGGTATTCCCCATGACATGGGAAAATGTGCACCTTTGGCGGGCTCCGGGGCGTTCTGGCTGGCGGACAAGCCTGCCGTCCTGCACGGTTTCCCATCAAACTTACAGAAGACCATTGCAATTTTGTGGTCTTCGAACGACATACATATAGTATGGCATTGTCCCTGTGAAAGTGTCCGAACGAGATACAGTGTGTTTTTTGTTTCGAAACACAAGACAGGTACATCGGAGCGAAATCGATGATGGACGAGATCTATAACAGCAAGATCCTGGAATTCGCCGGCAATATCGAACGCATTGGCAGCCTTTCAGACGCCGATGCAAGCGCTCAGGCCCATTCCAGACTATGCGGCTCCCGCGTCAAGATCTGGCTGAAAATGGACGACGGTGTCGTTACCGATTTTGCGCACGACGTCAAGGCCTGTGCGCTCGGTCAGGCATCTTCTTCGGTCATGGCCCGCCACATAGTAGGTGCGACCGCCGAGGAATTGCGCAAGGCCCGCGAAGATATGCTTGCAATGCTCAAGGCTGACGGCGAGGGGCCATCGGGCCGTTTCGAAGACATGCGTTATCTGAAGCCGGTCAAGGATTACAAGGCGCGCCACGCATCGACAATGCTGACATTCGATGCGGTGGTGGATGCGATCGGGCAGGTCGAGGCGGCGCGCGGAAATCATGCGACTGCCGCAGCCGTTTCATAAAGACGGCGAGCCATGTGCTATCTCTGTTCCATTCAAGAAGACGATGATGAGGGAGGCGCCGCTGCAGGCTCCAGCGGCTTGAGGCGCGGCGAGACAGCATCTCGCGACAATGCTAAACCCCTGCATTCCCGCAACTATTCCGGCCCCTTCCGCAAGACACCCGATCGGCTCTTTGGCATGGGCCTTATCCGCCTCTATCAACTGACCCTTTCCAGCTTCATCGGCAATTCCTGCCGCCATATTCCGACGTGCTCGGAATATGGCTATGAATCCGTCGCTCGTCATGGCCTGTGGGCCGGTGGCTGGATGACGCTGTTTCGGGTGGCGCGATGCGGACCCGGCGGCACCAGCGGGCTGGACCCCGTGCCGGAGGCTCTGGAAAACCGCTATCATTGGTGGACACCCTGGCGGTATTTTGTCATCGGCCGAAAGGCAGCCTGAGTGGCATGACGACGTATGTCGCACTGCTTCACAGCATTGTCCTAACAGCCGGCCGTCGCGTGGTCATGAGCGATCTGCGGGAGATGGCAGAGGATCTCGGATTCACCAACGTCAAAACACTGGTCGCGACCGGCAATCTGATCTTCGAGGCTGGCGAGCAACCGATTGCAGCAATCGAAACTCAACTCGAAGCAGGCTTTGCGAAGACTTTCGGCAAGCGCGTCGACATCATCGCCCGCGATGCTGCGACATGGATGAAGCTTGTCGCCGGCAGTCCGTTCGCAGATGGCGAGGGCAGCGAGGTGGCTGTCCGCGTCATGCGCAAACCGCTCGATCCGTCGGTGATCGAAATATTGGAAAAGCGCAGAAGCGACCCGGAGCGACTGGCCGTGGTCGACGGCGATCTATGGATCGATTTCGGCGGCAAAGCGAGCGAAACGCGCCTGCTGTCCTCCCTCACCACCAAACGCCTCGGCGTTGGCACATTGCGCAACTGGAATACGGTACGCGGAGTGGCCCGGATGATCGGCTCGTAAGCCTCTTTTCCTTTACTAAACGGCGAAATATCGCTATCAGGCGACCGCGTTCAACAACATTGATTGACCGCATCTGTTGAAACCACCCGCATTCGTTGGCGGGACTGGACAAGGAGAATTTCGATGTCCCAATCCGTTTCCCTGACATTTCCCGATGGTTCCGTGCGCAGCTACGATGCTGGCGCAACCGGCCGGGATGTCGCCGAATCCATTTCGAAGTCGCTTGCCAAGAAGGCCGTCGCCATTGCGATTGACGGCACCGTGCGCGACCTTTCCGAGCCGGTAGCCGACGGCAAGATCGAGATCATCACCCGCAACGACGACCGCGCGCTGGAACTGATCCGGCATGACGCGGCGCATGTGATGGCGGAAGCCGTGCAGGAGCTTTGGCCCGGCACGCAGGTAACCATCGGCCCGGTGATCGAAAACGGCTTCTACTACGACTTTGCCAAGAACGAGCCCTTCACGCCCGACGACCTGCCGGTCATCGAGAAGAAGATGCGCGAGATCATCCAGCGCAATAAGCCCTTCACCAGGCAGATCTGGTCGCGCGAAAAGGCGAAACAGGTTTTTGCCGAAAAGGGCGAGCGCTACAAGGTCGAGCTTGTCGACGCCATTCCTGAGGGACAGGATCTGAAGATCTATTATCAGGGCGACTGGTTCGACCTTTGCCGTGGGCCACATATGGCCTCCACCGGCCAGATCGGCACGGCCTTCAAGCTGATGAAGGTGGCCGGTGCCTATTGGCGTGGCGACAGCAACAATCCGATGCTGACCCGCATCTATGGCACGGCCTTTGCCGAGCAGGCCGATCTCGACAACTATCTGCATATCCTCGCCGAGGCTGAGAAGCGCGATCACCGCCGTCTCGGCCGCGAAATGGACCTGTTCCATTTCCAGGAAGAGGGTCCGGGCGTCGTCTTCTGGCATGGCAAGGGCTGGCGCATTTTCCAGACGCTGGTCTCCTACATGCGCCGCCGTCTGGAGGGCGACTACCAGGAAGTCAACGCGCCGCAGGTGCTCGACAAGTCGCTCTGGGAAACCTCCGGTCACTGGGGCTGGTATCGCGACAACATGTTCAAGGTGACGGTTGCCGGCGATGACACCGACGACGATCGCGTCTTCGCGCTGAAGCCGATGAACTGCCCCGGCCACATCCAGATCTTCAAGCATGGCTTGAAGTCTTACCGCGAACTGCCGATCCGCCTTGCGGAATTCGGCAATGTGCATCGTTATGAACCCTCGGGCGCGCTTCACGGTCTGATGCGCGTGCGCGGCTTTACGCAGGACGACGCGCATATCTTCTGCACCGACGAGCAGATGGCGGCCGAATGCCTGAAGATCAACGACCTGATCCTCTCAGTCTATGAAGACTTCGGTTTCGAGGAAGTCGTCGTCAAGCTTTCGACCCGTCCTGAAAAGCGCGTCGGCGACGATGCGCTCTGGGATCGCGCTGAAAGCGTGATGATGGAGGTCCTGAAAACCATCGAGGCACAGTCCGGCGGCCGCATCAAGACCGGTATTCTGCCGGGCGAAGGCGCGTTCTACGGACCGAAGTTCGAATATACGCTGAAGGATGCCATCGGCCGTGAATGGCAGTGCGGCACGACGCAGGTCGATTTCAATCTGCCGGAACGCTTTGGCGCCTTCTATATCGACCAGCATTCCGAAAAGACGCAGCCGGTGATGATCCATCGCGCCATCTGCGGTTCGATGGAGCGCTTCCTCGGTATCCTGATCGAGAACTTCGCCGGCCACATGCCGCTCTGGGTCTCGCCGCTGCAGGTGGTTGTCGCGACCATTACATCGGAAGCCGATGGTTACGGCGAAGAGGTAGCGGAGGCGCTACGCGATGCCGGGCTCACCGTCGAGACCGACTTCCGCAACGAGAAGATCAACTACAAGATCCGCGAGCATTCGGTAACGAAGGTTCCGGTGATCATCGTCTGCGGCAAGAAGGAGGCCGAGGAGCGCTCGGTCAATATCCGTCGTCTCGGCAGCCAGGCACAGACGGCAATGTCGCTCGACGAGGCGATCGCTTCGCTCTCGCTCGAAGCCACTCCGCCGGATGTTCTGCGCAAGCGCGAAGCCAAGCGGGCCAAGCTCGCTTGAGATAACAGATGTCGTCTGACGGCGCCTTCAGTGCGCCGTCAGATAACTGACATAGATCTGTAATATATGCGCCTGTATGCACAAGGAGCGGGGCAGCCCGTTGCGGATTTGGATTTCAAAGAATTATCCTATGCCAACGAACGGGATACGCGCATCAAGCGCTGGTTCATCCGCTCCATCGAAGGCCTATCCGGCCGCGATCGCTATACCCGGCTCTACGATATCTGGCGCAGCGATATCGTCGGCAAAAGCGAGCGTGTCTTTGGCAAGATGCTCGATCTCATAGACGTGCGCCTCGTGACCAAGGGCGAATGGCCGCCGCTTGAGGTTCCCGACGCGCCGATCGTCATCGTCGCCAACCATCCCTTCGGTATCGGCGACGGCATTGCCGTGCTGGCGCTCGCCGAGGAGCTCGGTCGCCCGTTCAAGGTGTTGATCAACAACGAGCTGCTGAAAGTACCCGAGATGAACGACTATTCGCTGCCGGTTTCCTTCGAGGAGACCAAGGAGGCGATGGCGATCAACATGAAGACGCGCCATGAGGCCGTTCGGCTGCTCAAGGAAGGCACCACCATCATCGTCTTTCCGGCCGGCGGCGTCGCGACGGCCAAGAAGGGTTTTGGCCGCGCCGAAGATCTGCCGTGGAAGATCTTTCCGGCAAAGCTCATCCAGGCGGCCCACGCCAGCGTCATTCCCATCTATTTCGAAGGCCAGAACGGCCGGCTGTTTCATCTCGCCAGCCGCGTATCGATGACGCTGCGCATCTCGCTGCTGATCCGCGAGTTCCGCCGCCTTTCCGGCAGCACGATCACCGCCCATGTCGGCAAGCTGATGACGTGGGAAGCGTTGAGCGAAGGCAACGACCGCAAGGATCTGCTGTCTAAACTCTACGGCGCGGTGTTTTCCATGGCGCCGCCAAAGCGGGCGCTACGGAAAAAAGCCGGCTGAGGCAAAGGCTGCCTCACCATCAATCCATACTATCGCCGCCATCATCGCCGCCGGCGGACGGCGCCAATTGCTCGTAGGTCGGCAACGGACGCTGCTGGCTTGACACGCCTGGCTGGCTCGACGGCCCCTGGTTCTGCTGTGCCTGCGGCGACTGGACGGGAATCTGCTGCGCGGGCTGCTGATCGTCAGCGTCCTGCGGCTGCTGTTCCTTCATCAGCACTTCGACATCGGTGTTTCTGCCGGCGACGACAGTGAAATCGCGCTGGTAGATCTTGTCCTTGTTGCGGGCGACGGCGGTATATTGGCCTTCGGCCAGCACCATCACCGGGAAGGCGCTGAGACTTTCACCAACGATATCGCCGGCGGAGGTGAGGATCGACCATGCGGTATCGGCGATCGCCTCGCCACCGGCATCCGAGACCAGCTTGAAGGTGATCTTGGCCGCTCTGTGCTGGATCGTCGCCTCGGTCACCTTGCCGGCCTCGACCTGGATATCGGCTCGAATGACGGCATTGACGGCGCCGTATTCCGAGACGATGTGATAAGTGCCTGTGCTGAGACCCACCAGCGTGTTCGGCTTGACATCGGACATGACCAGGCCGCGATCGCCATCTTCCTTGGCGTCGCCGGCATAGATCGAAAAACTCAGTTCGGCCGGCGGGATGCGTACGTCGGAACCGGAGACGGCGTTCAGCACCATGCCGCCGGCGTCCAGCACCATGGTCTGCTTCTGCGACATGCCGCTTTCGGGCACGGTCAGCTTCTTGGTGACGCCGGCGCGGCCGAAGGAGACATTGACGAAATAATCGCCGGGTAGGAGGTGGAAGGAGGCCGAGCCGCCCTTGGAGCTCGCCACCAGCGGCAACTTGCCGTCAGCGCCGGCAAAGGGGCTGAAGACATACCAGGACAGGCCCTGCTGCTGCGGGCCGCTGTCGGGTGCAAGCTTGGCTTCCAGCGAAACATCGCGCAATGTTCGTACCGGCGAATTTTCGCCGCCCGGCGCTACGAAGGCATTGAGCTTCGGCATTTTCATGCTGCCGTCGAGCTGCTTGAACTCCTGAAAGGCATCCTGCGCCGAGGCAGCCGTGCTCAGGCTTGCGAGCATGGCAAAAGCCGCGCCCAATCGGTGAGCGGATGAAATACCTGACATGCGTTCCCAACCGATTGACTTCCGATAAAACACAGGCCACTTCAAAACCAATGCGGTGGCAAATTCAAGACCCACTTCCTCCCGCGCATGAAAATGAAAGCAATCATTCCATGAAAACCGATATCAAGCTGGTCGATTATCTGGCGGTTCGCCGATCCATTCCCGCATTTCAGATGGCGGAACCAGGCCCGGATAAGGCCGAAATCGAAGAGATCCTGCGGCTAGCCTCCCGTGTGCCGGATCACGGCAAGCTCGCTCCTTGGCGCTTCATCGTCTATCGTGGCGAAGAGCGGGCGCGGATCGGCGAAGAGTTGCTGAAGCTCGCGCTGGAAGCCAAGCCGGATCTGTCCGGGGAAATGATTCAGGTCGAGCGCACGCGCTTCACCCGCGCGCCGGTCGTTATCGCCGTCGTCAGCAAGGTAGGCCCACATTTCAAGATCCCGGAATGGGAACAGTTGATGTCAGCGGGCGCGCTTTGCCTCAATCTGCTGATCTCGGCCAATGCACATGGCTGGGTGTCGAACTGGCTGACCGAATGGTTCGCCTATGACGAGCGCGCCTATCCGCTCCTCGGCGTCCAGCCGGGCGAAAAGGTTGCCGGCTTCATCCATATCGGCTCCTCCGATTTCCCGCCGATAGAAAGGCCGCGCCCGGAACTGACGGAAACCGTGACCTGGGTTGGCGGTGAGGGGGCGTAATGTTCTACACGACCGACACCAATCAGCATGGCCTGTCTCATGATCCTTTCAAGGCGATCGTTGCACCACGCCCAATCGGCTGGATCGGCAGCAAGGGCAGAGATGGTTCTATCAACCTGTCACCCTACTCCTTCTTCAACGCCGTCAGCGATCGACCGAAGCTGGTGATGTTTTCCTCGACGGGCCGCAAGGATAGCGCCCGCAATGTCGAGGAAACCGGTGTCTTCACCGCCAATCTGGTCAGCCGCAACCTCGTGGAAAAGATGAATCATTCATCCATTTCCGTGCCTTACGGCACCAATGAGTTCGCGCTGGCCGGCCTGACGGCCGAGCCGGGCCGGCTGGTGGATGCGCCCTATGTCGGCGAAGCCTTTGCCGTCCTCGAATGCCGGGTAACGGAGATCATGCGACCCAAGGACCTCAACGGAGAGCCGACGGACAACGTCATGGTTTTCGGCCAGGTCGTCGGCATCCATATCGATGAAGCGATCATTCGCGACGGCCGGCTCGACATGGCGCTTGCCCGGCCCGTCGCGCGCATGGGCTATATGGACTACAGCGAAGGCAGCGATGTCTTCGAACTGGTGCGGCCAAAGACGCCGTGACGCTAGCGGGCGCCGGTTCGCGCATTAGTGGTTAATAAATAAGGTAAACGGCCCGTAAACCTTTCGCCGTTAGCGTGTCCCTCATGAGTTTGCGGGGCAAGAATCGTCCCGACGATATCGGGGCATTACGTGATCATAGAAGCATTTCTTCGCTGGGCTGAGACCGCCAAGGCAGAGGGCAGGGCAAGGGCGGCCAATGCCCTCGGTCGTGCCTATCTGCAATCGGCAATGCCGGCGGGAGAGCGTGAGGCCGCCGAAATGGCGATGACCTATCTGCTTGATGATCCTTCGCCCCGCGTCCGCCTGTCGCTGGCCGAAGCCGTGGCGCGTGCACCGAATGCACCACGCGGCATCATCCTTTCCCTGGCGGAAGACCAGCCGGAAATTGCCGGGCAGGTCATTCTCTTGTCGCCGGTCTTCACCGATGCCGATCTCGTCGATCTCGCACTGCGTGGCAGCGATGTGACCCGTGTCCTGATTGCCTCGCGCGGACAGGTGTCTCGACCGGTTTCCGCGGCATTGGCCGAGATCGGTGGCGAAACCGAGATTCTCTGCCTGCTGGAAAACGACGCAGCCTCATTGTCGCGCGCCTCGCTGAAACGCATTGCCGAGCGACTTGGCGATCACGCCGAGATTCGCGGCCAGCTTCTTGCCCGCGACGCACTGCCTTCCGATGTTCGCCACCTGCTGATCCGGCATGTTTGCGCCGCATTGTCGGGCTCGAACCTAATCCAGGCCACGATCGGTGCCGGCCGGTTGCAGCATATTACCCGCGAGGCCAGCGAGACGGCGACGGTCTCCATCGCTGGATCGGTTCAGCATGACGATATTCCGGATCTGGCCGAGCATCTGCGCCAGTCCGGCTGGTTGACGCCGGCGTTCCTGATGCACGCGCTTTGTTCCGGCAAGGTCGATTTCTTCGCCGGTGCGATTACAAATCTTTCCGGCTGCGACGAGCGGCGGGTCCGTTCGATCCTGTCGACCGGACGTGTCTATGCCGTACGCGCGCTTTATGAGTCCGCCGGCCTGCCGCGCGATATTAGTGTCGTCTTCGTCGAGGCGACCCTGATCTGGCGCGAGGCATCACAGACATCAGGCGGCGGCATGCTGGAAAATGTCTCGGTCCGGCTGATGCGCAAGTTCCACGTTGCCGAGCGGTCGCCTGCCGCGGCGATACAATTGCTGGATATGGTGGAGAAGCTCGCCAATGCCGAACGACGGCAGACGGCGCGGAGCTTTGCAGCGCTGGCGGCTCTCGCGGCGGCGTGATACTGATCGACCATCAAAGCTTTCAGGATATGACGTTTGCTGACCATTGCCGTTGAACCGCCGCGCCAGGACGGTGTTATCCGCCTTCTCGACATGTCGAGCGCCTATGCCGAATCGCTCTATCCTGCGGAGAGCAACCACCTGCTTGATCTGAGCTCATTGGAAAAGCCTGAAGTGACCTTCTGGGTTGCGCGGCTGGATGGCAATATTGTCGGCTGTTGCTCGCTGGTCGAGGCCGGCGATGGCACGGCCGAGATCAAGCGCATGTTCGTCGATCCGATCGCCAGGGGACAAAAGGTCGCCCTGAGGCTGATGGAAGTCCTCGAAGGGATGGCGGCGGAACGGAAGCTGACGGCGGTGAGGCTGGAAACCGGCATATACCAGCCGGAGGCCATCGCTCTCTACCGCAAGTCCGGCTACGTCGAGATCGAACCATTCGGCGACTACACGCCAGATCCGCTCAGTCTGTTCATGGAAAAGACCCTGTCCCCGTAGGCAGGATCTGATCAGACTTCAGAACCATCCCGGATTTTCAATTGCAGTTCCGGCTCCTGGGCATGCTGTTCCTCAGTGAGTTCGGCTTCGCGAATCCATTCGCGCCAGATAGCGACGATGATGGCCATCAGCACCGGGCCGATGAACAGGCCAAGGAACCCCATAGTCTTGACGCCGCCGACAAGGCCGAAAAAGGTCGGCAGGAAGGGTAGCTTGATCGGTCCGCCGACGAGCTTCGGCCGTAACGTCTTGTCGACGATGAAGAGTTCGACCGTGCCCCAGACGAAGAGGGCGATGCCCGCCCATAGCGAACCGCTGGCGATCAGATAGATGGAGACGAGCGACATGGAAAGCGGCGCGCCGCCCGGTACCAGTGCCATGACGCCAGTGAGAACGCCGAGCGTGATCGCCGATGGTGCTCCCGCGATCCAATAGGCAACGCCAAGGACGATGCCTTCGCCGATGGCGATCAGCGTCATGCCCATGACCGTGGAACTGATCGTCGCCGGTACCACGCGGGAGATCCGCTCCCAGCGATTCGGCAGGATGCGTTCGCCCAAAAGGTCGACCTGGCGGACGAACATCGAGCCGTCGCGGTATATGAAGAACAGCGCGATCAGCATGAAAAGCAAGGTCAGGATGACATGAAAGGCGCCACCGCCGGCGGCAAGCACCGCGCGGTAGATATTGCCGATATGCGCACCGCTGATGAGTTGCGCCAACTCGCCGATGGAACCGGGGCTACCTATATACTGCGTCCACTGATCGCCAAGCCAAGCCCCGACCATCGGCAGCGCCAGAATCCACTGCGGCGGCGGAGCGCCGTCGCGGTTGACATGCACCGCCCAACCAAACCATTCGCGCACCTCGCCAGCCATATAGATGGCGGAAAGCACGATCGGCAGCACCAGGAAGGTGACGATAAAGGCAATGGCAATGGCGGCGGCGAGCGTCGTGTTGCCGCCGGTGCGGCGCAGAAGGTCGCTATAGAGCGGCCAGGTGGCAAAACCGATCACGGCGGCTGCCAGCACCGGGATCAGAAAGCCGTAGAAGAAATAAATGCCGGCTGCGGCAATCAGGATCAGCAGCCAGCGTGCCGCCGAAATGGACGGAATAAGGGCCATGCGTGAAGGTGCGGTAGGCCCCAGCCACCGTGGTTCCCTCTGCTTTTGACGTTCGAATACACCCACCGGACTTGTTTTACCTTTTTTATTCGATCAACCGGTTATGGGCCATGATCTAGGCCGATTCAAGGGCCGCAACCCGAAAGCCCATATAATCCGTTGTCATGACGGCAGAACGACTACCAATGCGGGCAAAAGACGACTTGCCTTAAGATGGCCGGCGAAGAACCTTGAAGGCAAAGAACTGGGTTTTCTGCGTCGGATTGAAATTGTTGTCGGCAACGAAGATCAGCACATCCGTGCCGTCCTTCGCCTTGCCGAAGGTGACGCCTTCAATATTGTCGGGTGCGAGGCCCAGCGCGCGCAAATCCATCACCTGGGACTTGCGTACCGGAACGATGCGCTGATCGGTCTTGGCAAGCGACGGGATGGCGGAAACATCGGTCGCCCCGTCGAGATCGAACATGTTGATGACTACGGAGTTGCCGATATCCTGCGCATAGCCGCGCTCGACCGACAGCCCATGCCGGTCGTCCAGTGCCAGGATTTCCGACATGCCGAAATCGTTCCAGCCGCCGGGCTTGGTCGGCGCCTGCGGAATCGGCGAGATCGGATAGACATATTGCGCTTTCTGTCCGCCCGTGGCCGCATCGTAGCGGATGAGACGAGCAAGTGCGCCATTGGTCAGCGTCGTCATCGGTCCATCCTGATAGAGCGCGGACTCCATGCCAACGAGGAGATCGCCGCCGGATAGGAACGTCAGCCCCTCGAAGGCGAGGTTGTCACGGATACCCGTGCTCTTGTCGGCAGTGGGGGCAAAACCATCCGGCAAGGGCAATTCACGCACGAAGCTGCCGTCGCGATTGGCAACGCGCACGAATGGCGGCAACAGCGCCTTGCCGTCGCCTTCGCTGCTCCAGTAGATGCCGTCCTTGCCGATACGGATCGACTCGGAATCGACCGTGCGAAATGCGAAAGGCTGGCCGTTTTTGTCCTTCAGCGTCACATGATCGAGCACCGTCACGCCCTTGAGTCCGTCGGCGCCGACATCGATGTCGAGATCGTAAAAGCGAGCCGGTGCCCTTTCGGAACGGTCATCGCTGATCGAGATATAGCGACCGGTTGAGGGGTCGAAATCGATGCCCGAGAGACCACCGACCTCAACGCCGTTTTCCCTGAAGCCCGTCGGAATGTCGTATTCGCCGAGATAGGAGAGACTGATGCCGGCCTTGCAGTCACCGAAGGGGCAGGGCACGTCGACAACCGCACCGATATCGGCGGCGCGGGCGGTGGCGCTAAGAAGAAGGGCAAGAGTGGCGGTCGTCAGGAAGGGCTTCATCATGGCGATATCGTTACATCCGGATCATGAGCTGCGGGTTTGCGCCGCATCTATGCATCCGCCCATGACGCTTTCGTTACGGATCGCGCTCCATCGCCTAAAAATATCGGGAAATCGATTTTGCCGCAGCCGCTTAAGCGCGGTTGTCAGATATCCAGATTCTCCGCAAATGCCGCGCGTTCCTGAATGAAGCGGAAGCGGGCCTCGGGTTTGGTGCCCATGAGGTTGTCGACGGCGTCACGCGTGCCTTCGAAATCCACCTCGTCGATCACGACGCGCAGCAGCGTGCGTTTCGACGGGTCCATCGTCGTTTCCTTCAGCTGGGCGGGAAGCATTTCACCCAAGCCTTTGAATCGGCTGATTTCGATCTTGCCCTTGCCCTTGAAATCGCTCTCCATCAGCTCCAGCCGGTGGGCGTCGTCACGGGCATAGATGGATTTCGACCCTTGCGTGATCTTGTAAAGCGGCGGCACGGCCAGGAACAGGTGGCCGCCACGAACCAGCTCGGGCATCTCCTGATAGAAGAAGGTGATCAGCAGCGAGGCGATGTGTGCGCCGTCGACGTCGGCATCGGTCATGACGACGATGCGCTGATAACGAAGATCTTCCTCACGATATTTCGAGCGCGTGCCGCAGCCCAGCGCCTGCACCAGATCGGCGATCTGCTGGTTGGCGGAAAGCTTCTCGCGGCCGGCGCTGGCGACGTTGAGGATCTTGCCGCGCAGCGGCAGGATCGCCTGGTTCATGCGGTTGCGCGCCTGCTTGGCCGAGCCGCCAGCCGAATCACCTTCGACGAGAAAGAGTTCGGCGCCTTCGGCTGTGTTCTGCGAACAATCGGCAAGCTTGCCTGGTAGGCGCAGCTTGCGCACGGCCGTCTTGCGGTTGACTTCCTTTTCCTTGCGGCGGCGGAGGCGCTCCTCCGAGCGCTCGATCACCCATTCCAGCAGCTTTTCGGCCTCGGTCGGATTGTCGGTGAGATAGTGATCGAAGGGGTCACGCAGCGCGTTTTCGACGATGCGTTGTGCCTCGACGGTCGCAAGCCTGTCCTTGGTCTGGCCGACGAATTCCGGTTCGCGGATGAAAATGGAGAGCATTCCGACGCCGGAAATCATCACGTCATCGGTGGTGATGCCGGCCGCGCGCTTGTTCTGCGTCAGCTCAGCATAGTTCTTCAACCCCTTGGTCAGCGCGATGCGCAGACCGGCCTCGTGGGTGCCGCCTTCGGGGGTAGGAATGGTGTTGCAGTAGGAATGGACCTGCGGGTCGCCGCCGTACCAGGTGATCGCCCACTCCAGCGAGCCATGGCCAGTTCCCTTCTCCGACTTGCCGGCGAAGATTTCGCGGGTAACGGTGAACTCGTTGCCCATCGTCGCCTTGAGATAATCCTTCAGGCCGCCGGGGAAATGGAAGACGGCCTTGTCGGGAACATCCGAACCCGCCGGCGCCAATTCCGGATCGCAGCTCCAGCGGATCTCGACGCCACCGAAGAGATAGGCCTTGGAGCGGGCCATGCGGAAAACGCGGGCCGGATCGAACTTGGCGTGGTCGCCGAAAATCTGCGGATCGGGATGAAAGCGGACGCGGGTGCCGCGGCGGTTATGAACATCGCCGAGCTCTTCCAGGCCGCCCTGCGGCACGCCGCGCGAAAAGCGCTGGCGATAGAGCTTACGGTTGCGCGCCACCTCGACTTCGAGATCGTCGGAGAGCGCATTGACGACGGAGACGCCGACGCCATGCAGACCGCCGGAGGTCTCATAGGCCTTGCCATCGAACTTACCGCCGGCATGCAGCTTGGTCATGATGACCTCGAGCGTCGACTTGCCCGGGACCTGCGGATGGTTTTCGACCGGAATACCGCGGCCGTTGTCGGTGACGGTCAGGTAGCCGCGCTGGTCGAGATGCACTTCGATGAAATCGGCATGGCCGGCGACGGCCTCGTCCATGGAGTTGTCGATGACTTCGGCGAAGAGATGATGCAGCGCCTTCTCGTCGGTGCCGCCGATATACATGCCGGGGCGCATACGCACCGGTTCGAGCCCTTCGAGGACGCGGATCGAATTCGCACCGTATTCTTCGGCGGACGAAGTTGTCGGAGCTGCGCGCGGGGCAGGGGCGGGAGCGGCCACAGGGCTTTCAGCCTTTGGTGCCGGCTTTTCCGCCGTTTCGGGCTTCGGCGAAACCGGCAGTCCGGAGAAGAGATCGTTGCTGTTATCCATGGAGCTGTTCAGATTTATCCTTGAAGGGGTCACACCCCAGAATCATCACATTTGCCGTCGATGCCGCGAATCATCTTGATTCTGCCAGAAATGACGTTCTAACGCGATGGCGCCCCAGTGACGGGACAAATTCGAAAAAAGATTTGCGTTGCCGGGCGACGAATGGCAAGCCCGTGAGCCTATCGAGGAAAGTGTCCGCATGCGAATGTCCACAGCTCATTTGTCGATACTAGCCGCAATTGCGGCCTTTTTGCCGCTAGCCAACGCTTCGGGTGCCGCCGCCGAAGCGCTGAAGCCATTCAAGGACGAGCTGTTTTCCAACCAGACGGTCATCGAAAGCCATGACAATGGCGCCTTCCAGACGATCGACTACCAGGAGATGCGCGACATCAACGGCCGCGACCAGATTCCGGAAAAGCGGGTCAAGCCGGCCTATGTCGAAACCGGCGTACGCTGGAAAGCGCAGGAAGACGAGACCTTGCCGCTTGGCGATCGCAACCTCGACTTCACCCGCATCGGCCCGGCATCCGGACAGGCTTTCACGGTGATCTTCATCCATGGCCGCGGCGGCGACCGTCGGCTGGGGTCAAACGACTACACCTTCGGCGGCAACTTCAACCGGCTGAAGAACCTCGCCTACAACAATGGCGGCACCTATTATGCCCCAAGCGTCAAGAGTTTTGATAGCAATGGCGTCGCCGATATCGCGGCCCTGATCCGCTATTCCTATCAGCAATCCGGCGGCAAGCCCGTTATCCTCACTTGCGCCTCGATGGGTAGCTTCGTCTGCTGGGGCATCACCCGCGATGCCGAGAGCGTCAAGCGCCTGAAGGGTATGGCGATATTGAGCGGCGTAACCGATCCTGACTTTGCCAAGAGCGCGTTCTACAAGGCGAAACTGCCGGTCTGGTTCACCCATGGCAGCAAGGATCCGGTCTATGCCGCCGCCGACCAGGAGGCGCTGTTCGAAAAGCTCTACAAGGCGCATTACCCGACGCGGTTCACGCTGTTTGCGACCGGCAATCACGGCACGCCGGTTCGTATGACCGACTGGCGGAAAGTTCTGAACTGGATCCTTGATCCACAGCCTTCATAGGTCTTTTCGAAAAATTTTCGGTTTATTTTCGTAAAAGCGATTTTTAAACGATTTTAAGCCGTTCCGGGGACCACCGTTAACTTTTCTTTCCCTCTCACTTTTGTTAGTGCGGCAGCACATGAATGAAGGGGAGATGAGGAATGACGAAGCAAATACGGCCGCTTTTGGCGGGAAACTGGAAGATGAACGGCACGCGCGCCAGCCTCGACCAGATCAAGGCGATCGCGGAAGGGGTGAAGGCGCCGTTGTCGGAGAGGATCGACACGCTGCTCTGCCCACCGGCAACACTCCTCTATGTCGCGACGGCTCTCTGCGACGATAGCCCGCTGGCGATTGGCGCGCAGGACTGCCATCAGCTGGTCAGCGGCGCGCATACGGGCGATATTTCCGCCGAAATGATTGCCGATTGCTTCGGCACCCACGTTATCGTCGGCCATTCCGAACGCCGCAGAAATCATGTGGAAAGCGACGCATTGGTGCGCGCCAAGGCGGAAGCGGCGCTCAACGCCGATCTGATCGCGATCGTCTGCATCGGCGAGACGGCGGAAGAGCGCGACAATGCTCAGACACTTGACGTGCTCAAGCGCCAACTCGCCGGTTCGGTTCCAGACGGTTCCGTCTCGGAAACGACCGTCATAGCCTATGAACCCGTTTGGGCAATCGGCACCGGTAAGGTTCCAACGCGCGCCGATGTTGAAGAAGCCCACGCCTTCATCCGCGGCGAACTCGTGGAACGCTTCGGCGAGGACGGCAAAAAGTTCCGTCTTCTCTACGGCGGCTCGGTCAGCGGCGCGAATGCGGCGGACCTGCTTTCGGTCGCAAATGTCAACGGTTTGCTCGTCGGTGGGCAAAGCTTGAAAGCCGTCGACTTCCTCGCCATCTATGGCGCATTCGAACGGCAGTTCGCCTGAAGGCCTCACTTGCCTGAATTCCAATCTTAAAAGGGCTTGGAATAGGCGATAGCCTCATGTAAAGAGCCGCGAGCTTTTCTTTTTGATTGATGCCCGCGCCCGTGGGCAGGACTGGACCTATGCAAACCGTATTGCTTGTCATCTATCTCATGATTGTTGTCGCCCTTATCGGCGTGGTGCTGATTCAGCGCTCGGAGGGCGGTGGCCTGGGCATTGGCGGTGGATCGGGCTTTATGTCGGCGCGCGGCACGGCCAATGCGCTGACGCGCACCACGGCAATCCTGGCTGCTCTGTTCTTCGCACTGGCGCTCGGCATGAACGTGCTGTCGCGCTTTGAGGGACGTCCGACGGATATTCTCAACCGTATTCCGAGCACGTCGGGACAGGGCAACGGCATTCTCGATTCGCTTGGCGGCCAGAAGGGCGCAGCCCCGGCAGGCAGCCAAACGCAGCCGGCCAACAACAGCGGCGTTCCGAACAACGGCGCGATTGCTCCACAGTCTCAGACGACGCAGCCTGCTCCGGCAACGACCACCCAGCAGGCTCCGGCCGCTACCGGTCAGCAGACGGCGCCAGCTACGACGACGCCTGCCCAGAGCGGCAACGGCGTTCCGACCGGCAACTAAGCCCGGTCGCATATCATCCTCCGGCAGGTCTTCGGATCTGCCGGTTTTGTTTTGTCGAAATTCCGTGTTCTGTGTCCAAAATTCCGGAAACGAATTTTAGGGCTGGCAGAATCGTTTGTTAAAAGGTATCCGGTGACTCCCATGGCGCGATATGTATTCATCACTGGCGGCGTGGTTTCTTCCCTCGGAAAAGGAATTGCGGCCGCGGCTCTCGGAGCGTTGTTGCAGGCCCGTGGTTATCGGGTCCGCCTGCGCAAACTTGACCCCTATCTGAACGTGGATCCGGGCACGATGAGCCCGACCCAGCACGGCGAGGTCTTCGTGACCGACGACGGCGCGGAAACCGACCTCGATCTCGGTCATTACGAGCGCTTTACCGGTCGCTCGGCCACCAAGACCGACAACATCACCACCGGTCGCATCTACAAGAACATCATCGACAAGGAACGTCGCGGCGATTATCTCGGCGCCACCGTTCAGGTCATTCCGCATGTGACCAACGAGATCAAAGACTTCGTCATCGAAGGCAATGACGAGTATGATTTCGTCATCTGCGAGATCGGCGGCACGGTCGGCGACATCGAGGCGATGCCGTTCATGGAGGCGATCCGCCAGCTCGGTAACGATTTGCCACGCGGCACCGCGATCTACGTTCACCTGACGCTGATGCCCTATATTCCGGCGGCTGGAGAGCTGAAGACCAAGCCGACGCAGCATTCCGTCAAGGAGTTGCAGGCACTCGGCATTCATCCCGACATCCTGCTGGTGCGCGCCGATCGGGAAATCCCCGAGGCAGAGCGTCGCAAGCTCTCGCTGTTCTGCAATGTCCGCCAGTCCGCCGTCATCCAGGCGCTCGACGTCGCGAATATCTACGACGTGCCGATGGCCTATCACAGGGAAGGCCTCGACAACGAAGTGCTGGCCGCGTTCGGCATCGAGCCGGCGCCGAAGCCTCGCCTTGATCAATGGGAAGAGGTTTGCAATCGCATCCGCACGCCGGAAGGCGAGGTGACCATCGCTATCGTCGGCAAATATACCGGCCTGAAGGATGCCTATAAATCGCTGATCGAAGCGCTGCATCACGGCGGCATCGCCAACCGCGTCAAGGTCAACCTCGAATGGATCGAATCCGAGGTCTTCGAAAAGGAAGATCCGGCGCCGTATCTCGAAAAGGTTCATGGCATTCTCGTGCCCGGCGGCTTTGGTGAACGCGGCTCCGAAGGCAAGATCCTAGCTGCCCGCTTTGCCCGCGAGCGCAAGGTGCCGTATTTCGGTATCTGCTTCGGCATGCAGATGGCCGTCATCGAAGCGGCCCGCAACCTTGCCGGCGTCGAACATGCATCATCGACCGAATTCGGCCCGACCAACGAACCGGTAGTTGGTTTGATGACGGAATGGCTGAAGGGCAACGAGCTGCAGAAGCGCACGAAATCCGGCGATCTCGGCGGCAC
Organism: Rhizobium rhizogenes NBRC 13257; assembly: GCF_000696095.1. GTDB lineage: Bacteria > Pseudomonadota > Alphaproteobacteria > Rhizobiales > Rhizobiaceae > Rhizobium > Rhizobium rhizogenes. The sequence continues at coordinate 792,450 of NZ_BAYX01000001.1, forward strand.
GATGCGCCTCGGCGCTTACAAGGCGTCCCTGAAGAAGGGCACGAAGATTTCCGAAATCTATGGCTCGACCGATATTTCCGAGCGCCATCGCCACCGCTACGAAGTCAATGTCGACTACAAGGATCGGCTGGAAGATTGCGGCCTCATCTTCTCCGGCATGTCGCCGGACGGCATCCTGCCGGAAACGGTCGAATATCCCGACCATCCTTGGTTCATCGGCGTTCAGTACCACCCGGAACTGAAGTCCCGCCCGCTCGAACCGCATCCGCTGTTCTCGAGCTTCATCGAAGCTGCGACGGAACAGAGCCGGCTGGTTTGATGGCTGAAAATCGCTTGCGGTAGTCACTTGGACTGACCGCAAGCTTCTCCCTAAAATGATGGCGCATCGTGGCGAGCGATCCAAAACCGCTCGCGACGGCAACATCGTCCAGCGATCTCGCCGTCTCTTTTTCAAGAAGATCGCGCGCATATCTCAATCTCTCAGCCAGAAGCCATTCACCCGGCGCCATGCCGGTCGTCGCTTCGAATCGGCGCTGAAAAGTCCGCACGCTCATGCCGGCCCGCTCTGCCAGCGTGACGATCGGCTGCTCTTCATGCAGCCTCTGGCGCATCCAATCGAGCAGCGGACCTAGTCTGGCCCCTTCGCGCTGACGCAACACCGGCGTTTCGATATATTGCGCCTGACCGCCCTCGCGATGGGGAGGCACCACGAGCCGGCGCGCTACGCTGTTTGCCGCTTCTGGCCCAAAGTCCCTACGCACAACGTGAAGACAAAGATCGATCGCCGCAGCACTTCCGGCTGCGGTCAGAACAGCACCCTCATCGACATACAGTACATCCGCATCGACGGTGACATCGGGATAGCGGGCTACAATGACATCGACATAGCGCCAATGCGTCGTCGCCTTTCGCCCCGCCAGCAGTCCAGCGGCGGCGAGAACGGCAACGCCTGAGCACAGCGACATGACGCGAGCGCCGCGATTGCTCGCAGCCTGCAGCGCGGTGATCAACGGTGCGGGGACGGGAGAGGCTATTCCGCGCCAACCGGGAGCGATGATCAGATCGGCCTCCTGCAGAATATCGAGACCGCGATCGACCTGGACCAGCAGGCCGCCGGCGGCGCGCAGAGGACCGTCCTCTATGCCGCAAACGGAGAAGCGATACCAATCCTCTCCCATCTCAGGTCGCGGCAGACCGAATATCTCGCAGGCGACGCCGAATTCGAAAGTGCAGAGCTCGTCATAGACAAGAGCGACGACATGCGGACCGTGAAGAACGGGAGTGGAGGTGTTTGGCATGATTTTGACGATATATGGCGTTTCAGCCAATTTCAACAGGGAGATACTCGCGGCATAAATGCTCCCGCAACACCAATGCAGGAGCCTCTCATGTCCAGCCGCGTCAGTGAAATACCAACCGCTTCTCCCAGTGCTATCGCCGAATATTACAGCCAGAAGCTTGCCTTCGAAACGGATTGTTCGGATGTCCAGCTATCCATGACCTCGGGAAATGCCGATTTCGTCCTGCTCGACGTTCGCGGACCATCGCTGTTCGAACAGCAACACATACCCGGCGCAATCAACCTGCCGCACGGCAAGATGACAGTAAGAAGGATGGCGGAATGGCCGGATGATACGCTCTTTGTCGTCTACTGCGCCGGCCCGCATTGCAACGGAACCGACAAGGCGGCCTGGCGTCTCGGCACGCTTGGCAAGCGCGTCAAGGTCATGATTGGTGGTATGACAGGCTGGGCGGACGAGGGGTTTATTTTCGAGAGAGGGTAGAACGTCAGCGGAAGGGAGCCCGGTTCTCACCGGGCTTCTATTTTGCATCGCAAAAAATCCTGCTCCCTACGTCATTTGACTGTCGCGCCGTTCCCGTTTCCATGGCAATTTGCCGGTAAGCACATTGGGAACAAAAGTATGATACTCAATCCATTTGATGACCGGATCGAGCGGTCGAAGACCAAGATCGTCGTCACCTATATTTTGCTGATTGCATTTAACGTAGCTGCCTGGGTTTGGGCATGGGTCGCCTTCGCCGACAGGCCGTCGCTGCTGGGCACTGCGTTTCTCGCCTATATGTTCGGCCTCAGGCATGCGTTTGACGCCGACCACATCGCTGCGATCGACAATGTGGTGCGCAAGCTGATGCAGGAGAAGAAGCAGCCCTATGCCGTCGGCTTCTTCTTTTCGCTCGGCCATTCCAGCATCGTCGTACTCGCCTCGATCTTCATTGCCGCGACGGCGGCTGTGATGCAGGGACAGTTCGAATCCTTTCACGATGTCGGCGGGGTCATCGGGACGGGCGTCTCGGCCGTCTTCCTGCTTCTCATCGGTGTGGCCAACCTGTTCGTGCTCAAGGGCGTCTGGTCGGCTTTCAGCAGGGCAAGGCGGGGCGAGAAGATCGCCGACGAGGATCTGGACGCGCTGCTGGCCGGCGGCGGCTTTCTTGCGCGCATCTTCCGGCCAATGTTCAAGGTGGTGACGCGCTCCTGGCATATGTATCCGATCGGCTTCCTCTTCGGCCTCGGTTTCGACACGGCGACGGAGATCGGCCTGCTCGGCATTTCGGCGGCGCAGGCAGCACAAGGCATGTCCTTCTGGACGATTCTCGTCTTCCCGGCGCTCTTTACCGCCGGCATGTCGCTGATGGATACCATCGACAGCACGCTGATGACCGGCGCCTATGGCTGGGCCTTCGTCAAGCCGGTGCGCAAGCTCTGGTACAATCTGACGATCACCGCCGCTTCGGTCGTCGTCGCCATTTTCATAGGCGGCATCGAGGCGATAGGGCTGATCTCCGACAAGCTTGGCCTTGAAGGCGGTGTCTGGAGCTTCATCGGCGATCTCAACGACAATCTCGCCAATTTCGGCTTCGCGATCGTTGGCATCTTCCTGTTGAGCTGGCTGGTTTCGACTGTCCTCTACAAGGCCGGGGGCTACGACAACTTGCAGATCAACCGCTCCTGACGCATCATCGGCTCCAAGGATCGAGAATGCCGTAACTGGAAATGGTCATCCGTGGCCCCAGTTACATGCGATGAGGGGGCACAATCATGATCCAGACAAGCGATATTCTCGGCGCTGCGCTGGCAGCGGGCGTTCTCTGTGCCATCAGCGCCGGCTCGGCCTCTGCGCAAGCCGCCGCAAACTGCTCGCTGCGGCCGGCGGTCAGCACTGAGCGTCAGACCCTGAATTGCGAACCAGGGCTTAGCATCACCGTCGAACGCGGGGCACGCTACCGGCTTGCCGACCGAAATCGCGATGGTCAGGTGGATGCTATCGTGCTCAACAGCAAGGCGGCGCTGGTCGATGTCGATAGCAGCCGCGTTCAGGGCGGGTTCGAAGTGGTGACGCCGCAGGCGATTGCGGCCGTCCGGGGCACGCGATGGGCAGTCGATGCGCAGCGTGGCAAGACATCCGTGTTGGTGCTGCGGGGCCGCGTCGTCGTCAACAAGGTTTCGACGGGCCAAGGCGTTACGCTCGGGCAAGGGCAGGGCGTCGATGCCGATCGCGGCCGCTCCCCACTACATGTCACAGCCTGGGGACAACCACGCATAAACGCGTTGATGGCCCGCCTCGGCCAGTGAGATCCTGACGCCCATGCGCAGACCGCCGCTCCAAACGATGATCGCGCTTGTCTTGACCGCCGTCTGGGGTCTCGGCCTCGGCATCACGCATTTGCGCGGTGATATTCCCTTCATCGACGGCGCCGAGGCGACGCTGGCGAACCTCAGGAATGCGGTCGGCGGCAGCCGCCAACCGGCCGATATCGTCACCATTCTTGCCATCGATGACGACGCCTCGCGGGCGGCAGGACGCTACCCGCTGCCCCGCGCTACTCTCGCCACGATCATAGATGCGATCGCCGCGTTGGGACCAAAAGCAATCGCGCTCGATATGCTGCTGCTTGATCCCGGCGATGAAGCCGGCGATGCGGCGCTGGAGCAATCGCTCAGGCGGGTCAATATCGTATTGGCTGCCGCCGGCATCTTTCCCGAAAGCCGCCAGCGCGTCACTGATAACAGTAGGGAACCTCTCGCCCGCGTTCCCAGCGCGCTGCAATTCCTGGAGCCGCAGCGGCGGTTCGCGGAGGCTGCGAGCTATGGCATCGTCAATGTGCAGACCGACAAGACGGGAACGCCGCGTTTCGTGCCCATGCTGTTTCGCAGCGGCGAGCGGATCGAGCCGTCCTTCTCGCTGCGCGTCGTTTCGGCCGCGACCGGCGAACACCCAACGGTCATCTCCGACCACATCAAGATCGGCGACCGTTCCGTGCATACCGATACAGGCTATCTCATGCCGCTCTCGTTCTACGGTCCGCGCGGTACGATACGCACCATCAGCGCCAGCGCGGCGTTGAATGGACAATTGCCGGAGGAGGCGATCAGGGACCATATCGTCGTCATCGGCGCCACCGTCACCGGCGGTGGCGATGTCTTTCCGACACCCTTCGATCCGGTGCTACCGGGCGTCGAAGTCATCTCCACCTCGATCACACATTTGATTGCCGGCGATGGCCTGGTTCGTGACCGCAGTGTGCGTCTCATCGACCTCTATTTCGCCGTCGGCCTGCCGCTCGTCATCGTCAGCCTGCTTGCCTGGCGGCGCAACACCATCGGCCTGATCATGGCGCTCTGCGTCATCCTTGCCTGGCTGGCGATCAACCTCAGCGCCTTCAAGCACGGGATCTGGCTGAGCGCCGCCTTGCCGATCGCTGCGACGGTGCCGCCGGCGCTGCTCTTCGGCGCGGCCCAGCTTTGGCTCGGCCGCAGGCAGGCCGGACGGTTTGCCGAGCAGAGCGAACGCCTGCAGCGCATCCAGGCACCCGGTCTTGCCGAACATCTTGCCCATGATCCCGGCTTTCTCGCCGAGCCAGTGCATCAGGAGGCGGCCGTGGTCTTTATCGACATCAATGGCTTCACGGGTCTCAGCGAGGCAATCGGCCCGGCCGCCGTGCGGGAGCTGCTGAACGGTTTCTACAATCTTGTCGACGAGGAGGTGACAGCCAGCGGCGGCGCCATTACCAGCTTCATGGGCGACGGCGCGATGATCCTTTTCGGCCTGCCGCAGCCGAAGCGAACCGATCCCGCCAATGCGGCGCGCTGTTGCATTCGCCTCGCCGACAGGATGAGAGGCTGGCTCGCAGCGCTGCCGGAGGCGACCGCTTCTCGCATCGGCTTCAAGATCGGCGCGCATTTCGGGACTATCGTCGCCTCCAGGCTCGGCGGTGAAGGCCGCCAGCAGATCACGGCGACCGGCGACACGGTCAACGTTGCCAGCCGCCTGATGGAAGTGGCCGCCCGCAATCGAGCCGAGATCGCCATCAGCAACGACCTGTTGCATTCCGCCGGACATGACAGCCTGCCATATATCGAAGGCAGGCTCGAAGGTCCGCTCGAAACAAGCTTGCGCGGCCGCGCCGGATTGTTGGCCGTGTGGCTCTGGCGCAGCCAGGCGTGATCCGGAACGCCCTGAGCATTTCAGACGTCATCCGCGCCACATCGGGATGATGGATATCGCGAGCAAACAAGCGAGCGAGACATTGAGCACGCGCCATTGCCATGCCGTTTTCAGCAAGCGTCCGAGCCATTGTCCGAGCGCGCACCAGACCGCCAGCGAGAATGCGGCGACAAGGCAGAAGGTTGAGCCAAGCAAGATCGCGAGCGTAGCAGGACCGCTCGCCAAGGCGGCAAAGGAAGCGGCTGCACCCACGGTCATCGCCCAGCCCTTGGGATTGTACCAGAGCATCCACACGCCGGCCGCAAAGCTGGTGGGTTTCGACATATCGCCTGAAAGATGCGGCGGACCGCTGCGGCCGATCCGGACGGCAAGCCAGATCAGGTAAAGCGAGCCGAGCGCCTTCATCGCGATCTGCAACGCGGGCAGGGCCATCAGCAGGCTGCCGAGCCCGGCCGCTGCGGCACAGGCGATCGAGCCGAGACCGACAGCACAGCCGGCCATGACGGGGATCGAGCGACGAAAGCCGAAATGCGCGCCGGAGGCAGTCGCAAGCGTCGTGGCACCGCCCGGCGTGATGGTCGAGATGAGCGCAAAGAGGATTAGGGGCAACAGGGAATCGATGGTCATGCCGGGAAATCTCCGTTTTCAACGAAGACATAGGCAAATGGCGTTCATCAGAAAAACGAATATTGAAAGGGTCATGCATTAGCATCTATAATGGATGCATGACCCGGAACTTTGATATTTCGCTCATTCGAACCTTCGCCGCTGTGGCCGATCACGGTAGCATGACGATTGCCGCCAATACCCTTCACATGACGCAGGGCGCCGTCAGTCAGCAGATCAAGCGCCTGGAAGATGCGCTCGGCTGCGCCTTGTTCGAGCGGGAGAAGCGGGGATTAAGGCTGACGAATGCTGGCGAGCGACTGCTCGGCAATGCCCGCCGGCTGCTGATCCTCAACGACGATATCTGGGCCGACATGACGGATAGTGCCATCGAGGGCAGCGTGCGACTCGGCGTGCCCTATGATCTGATAGGAACAACGCTGGCACCGGTTCTCAAATCCTATGCGGAACGTCATCCCCAGGTGGAGATTTCTCTGATTTGCGCCTCATCGCCGGAACTGATGCGGGCGCTTGACGATGGTGAAATCGATCTCGGCATCGTGGAGGAGCCACTCGGCGCATCGAAGGGCGAATGCCTGGCGATCGACCGGCTGGTCTGGGTCGGCGCCAAGGCGGGCAATGCCTACCGCAAGGATCCGCTACCGATTTCGATGGTGGCCGACACCTGCGCCTTCCGGCCATCGGTCTTCGCAGCACTCGCCGATGATGGGCGGCGCTGGCGGACGGTCTTTGAGAACGGCAATATCGAAGCGACGACCGCAACGGTGCGCACCGATCTAGCGGTCACCGCCTGGCTCGCCTCCACCGTTCCCGCAGATCTCGATATTCTCGGAACCAATGACGGCCTACCGGAGCTGCCGGTCTTCTCCGTCAACCTCCATTTGCCGAAAAGCGAAGCAACGCTTCCCGCCACCGAGCTCGCCCGCCATATCCGCGAGGGGCTGATGCGGCCGCGACAGGTCACGGCCGCATGAGATACTTTTACTACGCCGCCTTCGGCAACGGGCCGACATAGCGCGACTGCGGGCGGATCAGGCGGCCATCCAATGTCTGCTCGCGCGCATGGGCAATCCAGCCGACTGTGCGGCCGATCGCAAAGACGCCGGTGAAGGAGTTGCGCGGAAAGCCGAGAGCATCGAGCAACAGCGCCGTGTAGTACTCGACGTTGACATCGAGTGGACGATCCGGCTTGCGTTCCTTGAGGAGCGCAAGTGCCGCAGCCTCGATCGCTTCGGCAAGGGCGATACGACCGGCATCCGCCTGACCACTTGCGAAAATCGGCTTGAGCGCCGTCTTCAGGGCATCGGCGCGCGGATCCCGAACGCGGTAGATGCGGTGGCCGAACCCCATCAGCCGCTCGCCATCGTCAAGCGCCTTTGACAGCCAGGCGCGCGCATTGGCGGGCACGCCGACGGCATCCAGCATATCGAGCACTGGGCCGGGAGCGCCGCCATGCAGCGGTCCCTTGAGGGCACTGATCGCAGCCAGCACCGACGATGTCAGGCCGGCATGAGTCGAGGCGATGACGCGGGAGGCGAAGGTGGAAGCATTCAGGCCATGGTCGGAGATCGTCACCAGATAGGCGTCGAGGCCGGCCGTCTGCTCCGATGTCGGGCGCTTGCCTGTCAGCATGCGCAGGATGTCAGCCGACTGCGAAAGCGAGGCGTCCGGCTTGATCGGCGTTTCGCCATCCTGAAGGCGCAGCACGGCGGGCAGGAAAACGGCTGGTGCCGCCATCAAGCGGATGGCGGTCGCAAAGTCCTCGCCGTCCTCGATGCGGGCCAGCAACGCCCGCACGGCCTCGACCGGCGGCAGGGCCAGCAATGCCGGATCGGCGGCGCCGACATGCGCGAACAATTCTGCACGAGCAGCGCCCAACTGCGTCCTGATGCTTGCAGCATCGGCGTGTTCCTCGAACAGGCCGTCGAGCAGCAGGGCTGCGACATCCTCGAAACGGCTCGTTGCCACCAGATCGTCCAGCGACACGCCGCGAATGATCAGCCGGCCGGCAGCACCGTCGACATCTGACAGCTTAGTTTCGGCAGCAATGACATCTTCAAGACCACTTTTCATCAGCATTCTCCTTTGACTATGCGTTTAGATCAGTCCTATTTTCATTGACGTCAATCTTGATGAAATTGATCAATGTGAGGATTTATGAGCTGGCTGACGGCGGAACAGGCGCTAACCCTGCTAGGCACAAAAACGCAGACGCTCTACGCCAATGTCAGCCGTGGTCGCATCCGTGCAAAGCCCGATCCCGCGGATACGCGGCGCAGCCTTTACTTCACCGATGACGTCAAACGGTTGGCGGCCCGCCACGCGGGACGGCGCAAGACCGAGACCGTAGCGGCCGAGGCGATCCAATGGGGCGATCCGGTGCTGCCTTCGGCACTGTCGACGGTTTCAGATGGCCGCCTGTTCTATCGCGGGCAGGATACGGCCAAGCTTGCCGAACATGCGACACTGGAGGAGATCGCGGTCCTGCTCTGGGACATGAAGCGGCCGCTGCGGCTGGAAGGGCAGGGTGGCGATAAACGATTGCCCGCCCTGAGCGCTGCCTTTTCTGCCCTGGCTGGGCGCGCCACGACGGACCTGCCTTCGCTTGGGCGTTCGTTGCCGGCGCTCCAGAACGAAGCCGAAAGCGTGTTCGGCACCGTTGCGGTAGCACTGGCACCGGGGACATCGACGCTGCCGGTGCATGAGCGCCTGGCAACGGCCTGGGACAGGCCGGATGCAAGCGACCTCATCCGCCGCTGCCTGGTTCTCTTCGCCGATCACGAGCTCAACGCATCGACCTTCACGGCGCGAATCACCGCTTCCGCTGGGGCGACGCTGTCAGCCGCCGCACTCTCCGGTCTTGCGACGCTGACCGGGCCGCTGCATGGCGGTGCGTGGCAAAGCGTGCGCTCGCTGGTCACCCGCGCCGCCGCGATCGGGGCGGAGGGGGCCGTGCGCAGCTATCTGGCGGAAGGCCGGCCAGTGCCGGCGGTCGGACATCCGTTCTATCCGGACGGCGATGCGCGCGCCAAGGCGCTGCTCGCTTGCTTCACCCTGCCGCCCTTGTTTGCGGAGGTTCGGAGCGTCGCTGAAGACCTCGTGGGAGAACGGGTTAATGTCGACTTTGCCCTGACGGCGATGACGTCAGCCTATCATCTGCCCCAGGATGCCCCGATGATCATCTTCGCGCTTGCCCGCACGGTTGGCTGGCTGGCGCATGCCATGGAGCAGTCGACCAGCGGTCATCTCATCCGCCCCCGAGCCCGCTATATCGGCCCATCGGTCGAGTGACAGACGGCCTCGATATTGTGGCCATCGGGATCGAGGATGAAGGCGCCATAATAATTGGGATGATAGTGGGACCGGATACCGGGAGGCCCATTGTCCAGCCCACCGGCGGCAAGGGCGGCCTCGTAGAATTGATCAACGGCCGCTCTGTCCTCTGCCGTGAAGGCAACGTGAACGCCGGTTTGCGGCACATTTCGCTGCCCTATCCAGAAAAAGGCCTTTGGCCTGATCCCATATCCCGCAAATATCGCGCCTTCGGCGTATAGACGCTCTATGCCGAGGGGCAGCAAAGCCTTGTCGTAGAAGGCTTTCGACCGCTCGACATCGCTCACTCCGATTGTAACGTGATCCAGCATATTGGCTCCAGGGACGGTCGATGCCGATAGCATGGCAGCTTGCCAGCGTCGGGCAATATCACAGATGCGTGAGCGCCGTATGTTTCGCCCTGATCCCGCGCGGCTGCATAGCTCGCCCGTCATTTGTTCATTGGCAAAGACCGCTAAATATCTTTATTGAGATTTCAACCGATACAAATCCTTCCTAGGAGACTGACATATGCAAATCGGAATGATTGGCCTTGGCCGCATGGGCAGCAACATGGTGCAGCGTCTGATGAAGGGCGGCCATAGTGCTGTCGTTTTCGACGCGCGCCCGGAAAGCATCGCGACGCTTGAAAAGCTCGGCGCCGCCGGTAGCACGTCGCTCGAAGATTTCGTATCGAAGCTCGCCCGTCCTCGCGCCGTCTGGCTCATGCTGCCCGCCGCGATCGTCGACAAGGAACTCGCCGCGATCCTTCCGCTGCTCGACGAGGGCGATATCGTCATCGACGGCGGCAACTCCTATTATCATGACGACATTCGCCGCGCCGGCGAGCTGAAATCCAAGGGCATCCACTATGTCGACGTCGGCACCAGCGGCGGCGTCTTCGGCCTGGAGCGCGGCTATTGCCTGATGATTGGCGGCGAAAAGGATACCGTCCAGCATCTGTCGCCGATCTTCGCAACGCTTGCACCGGGCATTGGCGATGTTCTTCCGTCGCCGATGCGGTCCGATGAAGCGGCAAAGGCGAGCACGGCCGAACAGGGCTACCTGCATTGCGGCCCGTCCGGCGCCGGCCACTTCGTTAAAATGGTTCATAACGGCATCGAATATGGCTTGATGGCTGCCTATGCCGAAGGCTTCAACGTGCTGCGCCACGCTAATATCGGCACGCAGACCACCGAAGCCGACGCGGAAACCGCGCCGTTGTCCCATCCGGAATATTATCAATATAACCTCGACATCGCAGAAATCAGCGAAGTCTGGCGCCGCGGCAGCGTCATCACGTCCTGGCTGCTCGACCTCACCGCCGACGCACTGCATGGCGATGCCGCTTTGTCGCAATATGCCGGCCGTGTTTCGGATTCGGGCGAGGGTCGGTGGACCATCTCGGCTGCCATCGACGAAGGCGTCCCGACGCCGGTGCTCAGCGCCGCCCTCTACGGCCGCTTCGCGTCGCGCGGCAATGACGATTACGCCAACAAGGTTCTGTCGGCCATGCGCGCAGGTTTCGGCGGCCACCACGAGAAGCCGGTCAAGTAATCTTGTTCTGAATGTCGTGATATTGATGCCGGGTGGTCGAAACTGCCCGGCATTTTTTGTAACCGGTTTAGCCCAGCAGATCGGGGCGCAACAGCAGGACCGGACATGGGGAGCCAGCGGCAAGTTCCGGCACATGCGGCGGGCGGATGATAAGGCAATCCGCGCGGGAAAAGACTTTCATCATCGAGGAATCCTGCTTGGAAAAAGGCTCTGCCAGCCACGAACCGTTGGCGGCTTTCGTCAGCGTCGCGCGGACATAGTCCTGACGCTGATCATTGGCTTTGAGGGGTATGGCGGCCAGGGCCGTGGCCTCGCGTTTCACCGGCGGTAGAGACGCCAACTTGCGGATCAGCGGCTCCAGGAACAACAGGCCGCAGACGAGGCTGGAGACCGGGTTGCCGGGCAGCCCGAGCACATGGGTCTCGCCGAGGCTGCCGACCATCAGCGGCTTGCCGGGGCGCATGGCGATCCGCCAGAAATCGAGCTGCATTCCCGCTTCGATAAGCGTCGCCTGCACCAGATCGTGATCGCCGACGGAGGCGCCGCCGAGCGTAACGATGACATCCGCTTTCGCCACCTGCGCCCGACCGATCGCGGCGGTAATTTCCGCCTTGTCGTCAGGGACGATACCCAGATCTAGCACATGGGCGCCGGCGCTGCGGGCGAGTGCGGCGATCCCGAAGGTGTTCGACGCGATGATCTGCGAAGGCCCCGGCTCGGTTCCCGGCGTCACCAGCTCATCGCCCGTCGCAAGGATCGCCACCAGCGGACGGCGATAGACATCGAGCGCCGGATGGTTCATGGCCGCCGCAACCGTCAGGCGCGAAAAATCCATCACCGTGCCGGCCGGAAGCACGACTTCACCTTCGGCAAAATCCTGGCCGCGCGGGCGGATATGCTGCCCCTTACGCAGTGGGTAAGTTGTGCGGATGCGACCATCCTCCGGCCGTTCGGCATCTTCCTGCAGCAGCACCGTATCGGCTCCAGCCGGAACTGGCGCACCGGTGAAGATACGCACCGTTTCGCCTTTGCCGACTGCACCCTCGAAGGCATGGCCTGCGGCGGAAGCGCCGATCACGGTCAGTTCCGCGCCCGGCTCGGCGGCATCCTCGAAACGCAGCGCATAGCCATCCATCGCTGAAGCGTCGAAGGGCGGTTGGGTCAGGCGTGCGGAGAGATCCTTGGCGAGAACCCGGCCTTCGGCCAGGTCGAGCGGAACGCTTTCGATGCGATGGAGCGACGTTGCGCTATTCAGCAGGCGCGCCTGGGCGTCCGCTACGGGTAAAAGGCTCATGCGTCAGGCCTCCGGGTGACGGAAATCGCCGGATTTGCCGCCGGATTTCTCCAATAATCTGATGCCGCCGATTTCCATTGTCCTGTCGGCGGCCTTGGCCATGTCGTAGATGGTCAGGCAGGCGACGGAGACCGCTGTCAACGCTTCCATCTCGACGCCGGTGCGGCCGGTAAGCTTTGCGGTTGCGGTTATGCGCAGGCCGGGCAGGGCGGCGTCCTCGGTGATATCGACCGTAACCTTGGTCAGCATCAGCGGATGGCAGAGCGGGATGAGATTGGCGGTCTGCTTGGCGGCCATGATACCAGCAAGCCGTGCGGTGCCGATGACATCACCCTTTTTGGCATTGCCTTCGCGGATCAGCGCCAGCGTTTCCGGCTTCATCGTGACATGGCCTTCGGCGGTCGCGATACGGATCGTCTCGGCCTTGTCGCCGACATCGACCATATGCGCCTCGCCGGAAGCGCCGATATGGGTGAGGCCGGTCTTTTCCGTGCTCATCTTACTCGGCCGCGACGGCGCCGACTTCGCCGGTCAGCAGCAGGCCCGTTGCCGCCGCCACGTCGTCCTTGCGCATCAGGCTTTCGCCGACGAGGAACGTGGTGATATCAACGGCTTCCAGCCGCTTGCAATCAGCATGGGTGAAGACGCCGCTTTCGCCCACCAGCAGCCGGTCGGCGGGAACCATAGGTGCCAGGGCTTCGCTGACCGACAGGCTGACCTCAAAGGTGCGCAGATTGCGGTTGTTGATGCCGATCAGCGGCGAGGACAGCTTCAGCGCCCGCTCCATTTCCTCGGCGTCGTGGACTTCGACCAGCACATCCATCCCGAGGCCGAAGGCTTCGTCCTGCAGGCGCTCGGCATCGCTGTCGGAGAGAGAAGCCATGATCAGGAGAATGCAGTCGCCACCCCAGGCGCGCGCTTCATGCACCTGATAGGTCTCGAACATGAAATCCTTGCGCAATGCCGGCAGCGAACAGGCTGCACGAGCGGCGGTCAGGAATTCCGGCGCACCCTGGAAGCTCGGGCTATCCGTCAAGACGGAGAGGCAGGCAGCACCACCCACTTCATAGGCCTTGGCGAGAGCAGGCGGATCGAAATCGGGACGGATCAGGCCCTTCGAGGGGCTGGCCTTCTTGATTTCGGCGATCAGGCCGAAGGAGCCGGCATTCTTCTTGGCGGCCAGCGCCTTATGGAAACCGCGCGGCGCGGACTGGTCGGCCTGCATCGCCTTGAGATCGGCAAGCGAGACCTTGGCCTTGGCGGCGGCAATCTCTTCGCGCTTATAGGCTTCGATCTTCTTGAGAATATCGGTCATGACGTCCTGAACCTATTCTTCGTCGTTGGAGACGGCGATCAGCTTTTCCAGCGCAGCGGCGGTTGCGCCGCTATCGAGCGACTGGGCCGCGAGCTTCATGCCATCATGAAGCGTTTCCGCCTTGCCGGCAATCACCAGGGATGCTGCCGCGTTCGCAAGCGAAATATCGCGATAGGCATTCTTTTCACCGCTGAGCACGGCGCGGAGCGCTGCCGCGTTGGCAATGCCGTCGCCGCCCTTGAGGTCGGCAAGATCGGCATGCGCGAGGCCAAAGTCGGCCGGCGTCAGTTCGAAGGTGCGGATCTTGCCGTCCTCGAGCGCTGCGACCGAGGTCGTTCCTGTCGTTGTGATTTCGTCAAGGCCATTGCCGTGCACGACCCAGACGCTTTCGGCATTTAGGTCCTTCAGCACCTCGGCGAGCGGCACGACCCATTGCGGCGCGAAAACGCCAAGCAACTGCCGTCGAGCGCCAGCCGGGTTCGCCAAAGGTCCTAATAGATTGAAGATTGTGCGAGTACCGAGTTCAACGCGGGAAGGGCCGACATGGCGCATCGAGGAATGATGCAGTTGCGCGAACATGAAACCGATACCGGCCTCACGAATGCAACGGGCAATGACCTCGGGACCGATATCGAGTTTGATACCCAGCACGGACTGCGTGTCGGCCGTACCGGCCTTGGAGCTCTGAGCACGGTTACCGTGCTTGGCGACCGGCACGCCTGCACCGGCAACGATGAACGCCGCAAGCGTCGAAATGTTGTAGGTGCCAAAGCCATCGCCGCCGGTGCCGACGATATCGATCGCATCCGCCGGCGCTTCCACCGGCAACATCTTGGCACGCATCGCCGTGACGGCGCCGACGATTTCGTCGACCGTCTCGCCCCGCACGCGCAGCGCCATCAGGAATGCGCCGATTTGCGAGGGCGTGGCTTCACCTGACATCAAAATATCGAATGCCTGACGGGCTTCGTCCCGCGTCAGCACCTCGCGATTGGCGACCTTGGCGAGGAAAGGTTTCAATTCAGCCATCGGCTATCGATCCTCCCGACCGAGCTAGCGAGACATCGCCTGTTCGGCGAGGTTCTGGTTGACCGTGACGGTGTATTTCGACTGCAGGTCGGCAACGATCTGGTCGAGAATGTCGTCACCGGCAGCGTTGGCAATCTGGGTCGCCTGCTGATCCTGGTTGCTGAGCGCATCGGTCGTCGGATTGTTGTTGACGTCGGTGACCTTCAGCAGGATCTGCGTCGTGTCATCAGCACCGATGGCATTGGCAGCCGTGTCGATCGGGCCGGAGAAGGCGGCGGCAACGCCGGCACGACCAAGAACCGGATCGTCCGTCGTGCGCGTCACGTCAGCCTTGCTTTCGACGGCGATGCCGAGCGGCGTGGCGATATCGGCAAGCGACTTGCCCTTCTGCGCTTCCTGCTTCAGCTCGTTGGCCTTGGCGGCGAGAGCGATCTTCTGCTGCTCGGCAGTCCAGTCGACAACGGCTTTTTCACGGACTTCGGCAAGCGGGCGATCACGATCCGGGGTGAGACCCAGGACATCGTACCAGACGTAACCGTCGTTGCCGACCGTCAGGGGGGCAGCATTGCTGCCCTGGTCCGCCTTGAAGACTTCGCCGAGCAATTGCTGCCTGGCGGGCAGATCCTTGATCTCGTTACCGGCCTGGTCGAGCCCGGTGGAATCGATCGCATCCACCGTTATCGCCTTCAGGTTCAACTGCTGAGCAGCCTCCTGCAACGACACACCGGAGCCGCGCAGGTCTTCGAACTTGTCATGGATGCTGGTGATATCGCTGGCGGCAGCGTTGAGCGCGATCTGCTTGCGGATATCTTCCTTGACGTCGTCGAAGTTCTTCGCGGTCTCGTCCTTGACGTTGGTCACACGCAGGATCACCGGGCCGAAGGAGCCGTCGACGACGGGCGTCGTGCCGCCTTCCTTAGCCACGGCAAAAGCGGCCTGGGCGAGCGTCTGATCCGGCACCTGCTCCTTGGTGAAGGTGCCAAGCAATACGTCGGCCGGCTTCTTGCCCTGGTCGGTGACGAGCTGATCGAACGTCGTACCGGTCTTCAGCGCATCCGAGGCCGCATTTGCGAGGTCCTTGTTGGCGAAGGTCAGCTGCTCGATCGTGCGCGTTGCCGGCGTGGTGAAGCTATTCTTGCGCTTCTCGAACTCAGCGCGAGCGGCATCGTCGGTAACGCTTGCCGGATCGGCAATGTCTTCCGCCTGGAGTTTCACATAAGAAAACTTGCGATATTCGGGAGCGCGGAACTTCGACTTGACGCCATCGAACCATTTCGACAGCACGTCGTCTGCCGGAGCCTTGATCGGATCGATATTGGCATTGGTCAGCAGCAGATAGTCGATGCTGCGGCTTTCATCATGATACTGCTTGACGGCATCGACCAGCGTCTTCGGGGCGACAAAGCCGTTGGAGACAGCTTCGACGATCTGACTGCGGACCGCGACCTTGCTGCGCTCCTTGATATAATCGTCGGGATTAATGTTGCTGTTGCGCAGCAGGCTCTCGAACTTCTGGCGATCGAAGGTGCCGTTCAGCGCTTTGAAGGCCGGATCGTCACCGATGAGCTGAGCAAGACGATCCTGCGACAGGCCGAGGTTCATATCGCTGGCGAGCTGGTCGAGCGAAGCGCCGGCCACAAGCTGCGCGACGGTCTGCTGCGCGATGCCGAAGGCGCGTGCTTGTTCCGGCGTGA
Source organism: Rhizobium rhizogenes NBRC 13257 (assembly GCF_000696095.1). Taxonomy (GTDB): domain Bacteria; phylum Pseudomonadota; class Alphaproteobacteria; order Rhizobiales; family Rhizobiaceae; genus Rhizobium; species Rhizobium rhizogenes. The sequence goes on from NZ_BAYX01000001.1 coordinate 808,743, forward strand.
TCTGCATGCGCAGCTGCTGGCTGATCGCCTGAATCTGACGACGATAGGCAAGGCGGAATTCGTTGGTATCGATCTTCTGATCACCGACGGTCACGACGGCATTACTGCTCCCTCCCGTCACCATTCGGCTTTCGATGCCCCATATGCTGAAAGCAGCAATCAGAAGCACGAAGATACCCTTGGCAACCCAGGTCTTGGCCAGTTTTCTCAACACATCGAACATCGGAAGGCAAACCTCGTCATCAATACCTCTTCGCCCGCGGGCGAAGCAATCGGAGTTCCTTAGAGCAATCCGAAACGGAATTGAAGAGCTACCAAGGAAATCAACCGGGCGAGGCACCAAAGCTCCGGAACCTTTACCCAGCATTGACGTTGACTGACAAGGTAACAACAAAAGGAGCCGACGATGGCCGAGACGAAATCCGCTTCCGCCCAATCCGCCTCAGCACAGGCACACGCAGAAACCGCCGTCGACGACCTGGCCGCACAGATTGCAGCGCTGCGGGAGGATTTGACAAGACTTTCCCATAGTGTGGCAGCGGTCGGGCAGGGCGCAAAGTCGGTCGTCACCGAGGAGGCTCAGGAAGTAACCGAGCAGCTTCGGGAGAAGGTTCGTCAGGAACCGATCTTCATGGTCGCGGCCGCAGCCGGCATTGGTTATCTGATAGGCCTGCTCAGCCATCGATAGCGCATGTGCGTGCAGAATCTATAAATCCGCGGGCTTGGAGCCTGCGGATTCCGTTTCCAGTTTGAATTTTGAATCATGAGTCGCGCGTAGCTTCGTATCCCTGGCGACTGCGACATCTTTGCGACACCCCTGCGACATTTTGACAATCCGCCGTTGATCGCGCCTCGACCTCTTGAATCGGGCGTCCGCTTATTATACGTCACGGCATTATAAGGTTGCTTATGAATAGCAGGCTTCTCATATCATGCACACAGCACCGACCCTCGGCTTTCTCCTCCACGACGTTGCCCGGCTTCTTCGGAAGCGGTTCGAGCAGCGTGCTAAAGATTTGGGACTGACGCGCTCCCAATGGCAGACGCTTGCCTATCTCTCGAACAACGAGGGTATCCATCAGGCCGGTCTTGCCGAGATGTTGGAAATCGAGCCGATTACGCTGGTGCGTATCCTCGACAAGCTGGCCGATCGCGGACTGGTCGAACGTCGCCAGCATCCGAACGATCGCCGGAGCTGGCTGCTCTACATGCGCGATGACGCCCGGCCATTGCTCGACACCATGCGCAGTTTGGGCGACCAGACCCGCAGGGAGGCCCTGCAAGGCGTTCCCATCGAGGAACATGAGCGCCTTTATCAATTGCTTACCCTAATGAAATCGAACCTGGTTCAGGCCTGCCGTGCAACGGTGGGCGACAAAGAGACACATCATGGCTGACGCATCCTCTCCGCTTCGCGTACCCGCAAATGCAAATTCCGCTAGCGAACAGAATCAAGCCGCAGTTGCAGAGGCGCCGTCCTCCAATCCTGCGCCCGCGCCTGCAGCAGCAGGGGCCGCGGCTCCGGCTGCCGCTCCCGAAAAGCCGCGCAAGCGCCGCAGCCCGACGCGGCCGATCCTCTTCGCGCTACTGCCAGTCGCCCTGGTTGTTGGCGGCTATTATTACGTCACAGGCGGGCAAATCATGTCCACCGACAACGCCTATGTCCAGGCAGACATGGTCGGCGTTTCGACCGATGTTTCCGGCACGGTGATCTCGGTCGACGTGCATGAAAATGAGGTGGTGAAGAAGGGGCAGGTGCTTTTCCGCCTGAAGCCCGATTCGTTCCGCATTACGCTGGAAGGCGCGCAGGCGCAGCTCGGCAACGCCCGCAACCAGATCCTGAACCTGCAGGCGAGTTACAAGCAATCGCTCGCCGAGATCGCCCAGGCGCAGGCCGACATTCCCTATTACCAGAATGAATATGAGCGCCAGCAGAACCTGATCAACAGCTCGGTCGCCTCCAAGGCCGCTTACGATCAGGCCAAGCACAATCTCGATGCGGCTCAGCAGAAGGTCTCCGTCGCCCAGGCGCAGGCGGCAACCACGCTCGCCCAGCTCGGCGGCAACGCCGACCTGCCGGTCGAACAGAATCCGCTTTACCTGCAGGCCAAGGCCGCCGTCGACAACGCCCAGCGCGAACTCGACGATACGGTCGTGCGTGCACCCTTCGACGGCATCACCACCAATGTTCCCTCGCTGCAGGTCGGCGCCTATCTGACGGCCGCGCAACAGGGATTCTCGCTGGTGTCCACCACCAATATGTGGATCAACGCCAGCCCGAAGGAAACCGAGCTGACCTATGTCAAGACCGGTCAGAAGGTGACGATCTCGGTCGATGCTTATCCTGGCGTCACCTGGAAGGGGACCGTCTCCAGCATTGCGCCGGCCTCGGGCGCGAGCTTCTCGCTGCTGCCGGCGCAGAATACGACGGGCAACTGGGTGAAGGTCGTACAGCGTATCCCGATGATCATCAGCATCGACGATACGCAGGGCAAGCCGCCGCTGCGCGTCGGCATGAGCGTCGTCGCCGGCGTCGATACCGGTCACGCCCGCGGCCTGCCGGACTCCATCGCCAGCCTGTTGGGCCAATCCCACGGTCAGGATCATGAGTAACGCTGCCATCGCTTCCCCCGCAGGCCCGATCGCCAATCGCGGCGCCATCACCGCTTGCGTCATCCTGGCGGTCATCATGCAGGCGCTGGACACCACCATCGCCAACGTCGCTCTGCCGCATATCCAGGGCGACGTTTCGGCCAGCGCCGACCAGATCAATTGGGTGCTGACCTCCTATATCGTCGCCGCCGCCATCATGACGCCGCCGTCGGGATTCCTGTCGGCCAAGTTCGGCCGCAAACGCGTGCTGCTGGTGGCGATCGCCGGCTTCGTCGTCGCCTCCGTGCTGTGCGGCCTGGCGCAATCACTGAACCAGATCGTCGGCTTCCGCCTGTTGCAGGGCCTGTTCGGTGCAGCGCTCGTGCCGCTGTCGCAGGGCATCCTGCTTGACATCTACAATGTCGAGGAACGCGGCAAAGCCATGGCGCTGTTCGGCGTCTCAGTCATGGTCGGCCCGGTGCTCGGGCCTGTTATCGGTGGCTGGCTGACGGACAATATGAGCTGGCGCTGGGTGTTCTACATCAACGTGCCGATCGGCGCGCTCGCCTTCTTTGGCATCGTCGTCTATGTGACGGAAACCAAGCTCGACGCGCTCGCCAAGCTCGACATATTCGGCTTCAGCATGCTGTCGATCGGCATCGCAGCACTACAGCTTTTCCTCGACCGTGGCGAGCAGCTGGACTGGTTCTACTCCGGGGAGATCATCATTGAGGCCCTGGTTTGCGCCTGCGCCTTCTATCTCTTCCTGGTGCATACGTTCACGGCGAAGAAGTCCTTCGTGAATCCGCGATTGTTCCTGGACCAGAATTTCGCGGTGAGCATGCTGTTCATCTTCATCGTCGGCGTCACCTATCTCGCCTCGCTGGCGCTGATGACGCCCTATCTGCAGACACTGATGGGCTATCCCGTCGTCACCGCCGGCATCGTCATGGGTCCGCGCGGCCTCGGCACCATGTTCTGCATGTTCCTTGTGGGACGGCTGATCGGCAAGGTGGATACGCGCTGGCTGCTGTTCATCGGCCTCGCTCTGACCGCCTGGGCGATGTACGACATGACCGGCTGGACGCCCGACGTCTCGCAATGGACGCTGATCTCGGTCGGTTTCGTGCAGGGCGCCGGTCTTGGCTTCCTCTTCGTACCGCTGACGACAATCGCCTTTGCGACATTGCCGGCGCAGATGCGCGGCGAGGGGACCGGCCTCTACAATCTCTCGCGCAACATCGGCTCCAGCGTCGGCATTTCCGTCGTTTCGATGCTGATTACCGAGAATACCCAGGTCAACCATTCGACGATCGCCGCCTATGTGACGCCATTCAACCGCTATTTCGACGCGACGGCGGCCCAAGGCCTCAGCCCGGTGACGGCCGTTGGCCGCGCCACGCTCGACAGCATCATCACCACGCAGGCGACGATCATCGCCTATATGGACGATTTCAAGCTGCTGATGCTGATGTCGATCTTTGCCATGCCGCTGCTCATGCTGCTGCGCAAGCCAGCCGCGCCGCCGGTGGTCGATCATAGCGTTGCTATGGAATAGCCGCGCAGTCTTTCCAGTTTCACTGCGCGGTTACATGGCCGCCGGACACCACGCCGGCGGCCCTTTTTATCCTTGCGGGAATCGGCGACTGACAAAGCGTGAGCCGATCGCGCCGAAGCGCCAGAGCGGATCGACATTCCTACTGATGCCTATGCGTTTGCCCGCGACGACGGACAATGGTTCGGCCGGAGAGAATTCAAAGGGCGCAGCATCCAATGCCCTGCCGTTCAGACTGATATCGATGCCCATCGCCTGTGTCAGCTTTCCCGGCCCGCTGCAAAGTGCCGCTATGTCGGCAGTGCCGCGCCTCTGGATCATCTCTCCGATTCCGCTTTCCGGCTCCATCGCCCGGATCAACACCGCGCTCCCCGTCGTGCAGACGAAATTCACGCACCAGTGAATGCCATAGGACCGATAGATGTAGACATGCCCCGCCGGACCGAACATAGCCGCATTGCGCGCCGTTGGCCCGCGAAAAGCATGGGATGCCTCATCATCCGGCCGGTAAGCTTCCGTCTCCACGATACGCCCGCCAACGCCCGCAACGGTAAAGCGCGCGCCGATGAGATCGGACGCAACGACCACGGCGTCACGGGAAAAGAAAGCGGCAAGGTCAGGGCCGGCAAGCGGTGCCTGGCCGAGGGGCAGGGGGCGGTCGCTGGGCGTCATGGGCGAGGGCGGTGTCCTTCCGGATAATCGGTCCCAAATTACTATCGCCCGATCACTGAAACGCCTAGCCCAATCCAGACGTCCTCGATTGGGACACGAATTGGGCCGCACACCGCCGCGCAACCGGTTGACGCTCCGGCCCGAATAGCTGTAAAGCCAGCCCACCACATTTTCTGAAGCGTAACGCTTCGGCGACAGGAAGAGTGTCCGAGTGGTTTAAGGAACCGGTCTTGAAAACCGGCGTGCGGGAAACCGTACCGTGGGTTCGAATCCCACCTCTTCCGCCATTAACATTGATTTCATTATGTTTTTTCTGGCGCTTTCGCCATTTGCCATAACTATGGCACGGCGATGTCCCAGCGGCATTATTCGCCTTACGATGTTAATACGCGCCAATAACTATCCAAGAGCTTATTGCATGCGTCCGGTTCGAGTGAGCAGCTATCCCAAAATATGCTTCCCTCGTGGGTGACCGATCGAATAATCGACTGTTGGATGATATCTCTATTTTGCGGAGAGATTCCCAACGCTGTTCCAATTACACGCTTCCTAGACCCCGGTTTATTCATGCTCAATAATTGCATATTCATCTCGCCATACGAAAAACCGAGATAAACAATCGTCTCAGCGGCGGAAATTTCACTCCGAATGTCCTCTACCATTTGATGGTCAGAAATGCGTTCGGTGAAAGTTCTAAGCTGTTGTGAAATCTCCAACAGCTCCCTCGAGTCGATATTTTGGCCGAAGCCCACCTTCTGGTAAATCGAGTTTTGCCACGGCAAGCGGCCGATTTGGCCGTAAGGGTGAAAAATCTTAAGCTTGGATGCTAACGCTTCGGCTTCTTCCAGCTCAATACGAAAATAGACACTCAACCAGTGGCTAATCCAGTGCTCGAG